>NZ_JAAQOM010000001.1 GCF_011682055.1 Telluria antibiotica
ACATCTACCAGAAGCGCCTGCATCCGGACGTCACGGAGAAGAAAATGGTGTGGATCGGCCGCGTCACCGTCGTCGTGTCGATGCTGCTGGCCGTCGTGATCGCCCCGCTGATGGGCATCGACAAGAAGGGCGGCTTCCAGTACATCCAGGAATACACGGGCTTCGTCTCGCCGGGCATCCTCGCCATGTTCCTGCTGGGCTTCTTCTGGAAGAAGACGACGTCCAGCGCCGCGATGTTCGCCACCATCGGCGGCCTCGTGTTCTCGATCATCCTGAAGTTCCTGCCGACCATGATGGACCTGTCGTTCCTGGCGCCCATCGGCTTCGCCCACGACAACGGCAGCGGTGTCTACGAGATCCCGTTCCTGGACCGCATGTTCATCGTGTTCTGGCTCGTGGTTGCCGGCATGGTGCTGCTCTCGACCGTGTTCGCTCGCGGTAAAGTGAAAGCGCTGATCGTCGATACGAAGCTGTTCAAGGTCGACGGTGCGTTTGCGCTCGGGTCGGCTGTCATCTGCGTCGCGCTGGCCACGATCTACGGCATGTGGTGGTGATTCGGTCACGCACACATCCGCGTGGGCACGGGGTGCCCACCCTACCAAGGTCGACGGTGCGTTCGCGCTCGGCTCGGCCGTCATCTGCGTCGCGCTGGCCACGATCTATGGCATGTGGTGGTGATTCGGTCACGCACACATCCGCGTGGGCACGGGGTGCCCACCCTACCAAGGTCGATGGTGCGTTCGCGCTCGGCTCGGCCGTCATCTGCGTCGCGCTGGCCACGATCTACGGCATGTGGTGGTGATTCGGTCACGCACACATCCGCGTGGGCACGGGGTGCCCACCCTACGGCAGCGTGCTGGCTGTAGGGTGGGCTCCCCGAGCCCACAAAACGTCCGCGTTATCCGCGACATCGAGGCAGCCCGCGAGCTGCTTTTTTTATGTTTCTCACCAGGCTATACGAACTTCGTATATACGCTGGTAAAAAACATAATGGTTGCACTCCTTGCAAGACGACAGAATGCCGGTCAGTCGCCCGATTGGTTCGCCGCGTGCACCAACGACGACGCATACCGATAAGTCAAAACGACAAAGCAAGGAGATTACATGCAGCAGACAACCCTGAGCGTACTCGTACGCTCGCTCTTCCCATTATTGGTCCTCCCCGCCGTTCCCGCCCTTGCCCAGCAAGCCGCGCCCACCGGGTCGTCCGAACCCGCCGCGGGCGGCGACACGGCCGTGCAGCAGGTCGTCGTCTCGGGCATCCGCGCGTCCGTGCGCAGCGCCCTGTCCGTCAAAGAAAACTCCAACAGCATGGTCGAAGTCGTGGCGTCCGAAGACATCGGCAAGCTGCCCGACACGACGATCGCGGAATCGCTCGCGCGCCTGCCGGGCCTCGCCGCCGGCCTCGATCGCGGCAACGCGAGCCAGATCGTCGCGCGCGGCATGGGCGAACGCTTCATCGGCGCCACGTTGAACGGCCGCGAACTGGCGTCGTCGGAACCCAACCGCGCCGTGCGCTTCGAGCAGTTCCCGTCCGAGTCGCTGTCCGGCGCCATCGTCTACAAGACGCAGAACGCGGACCTCGTCGAAGGCGGCATCGCGACGACGATCGACCTGCAGACCGTGCAACCGCTGAAGTACAAGGGCCGCCAGGCGTCGCTGAAGGCCGACGCGCTGTACTATCCTCTCGCGAAGGACGTCGACACGCAATCCGTGCGGCCGCGCCTGGGCGGCATCTGGATCGACCAGTTCGCGGACAGGACGATCGGCGCTGCCGTCGCGTTCAGCTACCAGAAGCAGCCGTCGATCGAGGAGCGCAAGAACCATTGGGGCTTCAACGAAGACCACTCCGTCGACATGAACGGCGACGGCAAGGTCGACAAGACGCCGTGGGGCTTCGAGGATGAACTCAAGCGCGGCACCAATGAACGCAGCAGCGTGCTCGGCAAGCTGGAATGGAAGGCAAGCCCGGACGCGCTGATCACGGCCGACCTGTACTTCGCCCGCGACAAGATCCGCGAGCCGAGCGTCCAGCACTGGACGGGCGACGTCGGCAACTGGGACGGCTGGCAGACGGCGAACTATTCGAACCTCGACATCCGCAACGGCTACGTCGTGGGCGCGACCGTCAAGGACGTGAGCCTGTCCACGCACAGCACGCGCTGGATCCAGAACATGGACAACGCCGCCGGTGGCCTGAACGGCAAGTTCAACGTGGGCGACTGGAAGGTCGAGGCGGACGTCGCGACGTCGCGCGCGAGCCGCGCCAGCCAGTGGGCCGACGTGCGCAACACGACGGCGAACAACGGCACCCTGTCGTGGTCCTTCACGGGCAACGAGCGGCAGTCGTATGCGTTCAGCGAAGACACGGGCAACCTCGCCAACTTCAACGCGCCGCAGCTCTACATCGACAACGACGGCCACGTGCACGACCGCCTCGACTCCGCCCACGTCAGCGGCGCGCTGCCGCTGGAACTGGGGCCAATCAGCCGCATCAAGATCGGCGCGCGCTTCGCCGAGCGCGAGAAGTCGTACCACCAGACCACGTGGAACATCTCGCCAACGAATGCGTCGATTCCCCTGTCCGCGTACCAGACCCTCAACGTGCCCGGCTACTTCCCGGCACTGAGCCTGCGCGATTTCGAAGGCACCGTGTCGTCCGTGTTCGGCGGCAGCGCCCTCGACGCGAGCGGCCGGCCGCAGACGGCGAACGACCTGCTCGCGGGCTGGAAGGTCAAGGAACGCACGAGCGCCCTGTACGCGCAGGCGGACCTGGACGGCGAATTGTTCGGCCTGAAATACCGCGGCAACGCGGGTGTGCGCGTCGTGCACACGCACCAGACGGGCGAAGGCATGGAGTCCGTCAACGGCGCGGCGCCGACGCCCGTCGAAGGTGGCGCCTCGTACACGAAGGCGCTGCCCAGCATGAACCTGATCTTCGGCCTCGATGCGGAGCAGGCGCACCAGCTGCGCTTCTCGCTCGCGCGCGCCATGTCGCGCGCGCCGCTGGACGAGATGCGCGCGTCGCGCCAGATCTCGATGGACACGACGCCGGGCTCGCAGGCGCCGCTGACGGGCAGCGCGGGCAATCCGGGCCTGCTGCCGATGATGGCGAACCAGGCGGACCTCGCGTACCAGTGGTACTTCGACAAGGGCTCGCTGTTCTCGGCCGCGCTGTTCTACAAGCAGATCGACAGCTACATCGGCATCACGACGGACACCACCACCCTCGACGGCCGCCAGGCGATCGTCACGCGCTCCATCAACGGCGAAGGCGGCTATGTGCGCGGCCTGGAACTCGTCTACCAGCACGCGTTCACGCACCTGCCTGCACCGTTCGACGGCCTCGGTGTCGCCGCGAACTGGTCGTACAACGAGAGCGACATCCACGAGTACACGAACCACTACCCGATGGAAGGCCTGATGCGCAACAACGGCGGCGTCACGCTCTGGTATGAAAAGAACGGCTTCGAGGCGCGCGTATCGGCCAACTACCACAGCCCGTTCGTGCGCATGCCCCGCTGGACCGCGGGCTATATGGCGGAGAACGGCGAGGAAACGTATGTCACGGCGAACGTGTCGTACTACCTGACGCCGCAGCTGCAACTGCGCGTGGGCCTGGACAACATCACGAACCAGAAGGTCGTCTACACGCAGAACGCCAACGCGTACATGCAGAACGTGATGGAATACGGCCGCCGCTACAACGTGGGCGTTTCGTACAAGTTCTGATGAGGACGATCACGCAACCCACGCTGCTCCGCGCCGCCGTGCTGCTGGCCCTCGCCGGCCCCGCCGCGGCGGGCGCGGAACAGCTCCTTGCCGTCGACGCCAGCGCACCGGCGCCCGACCCGCGCACCGGCACGGTCAAGCTGGGCACGGCGAAGGCGCCGGGCGGGCACGCGCTCGGCATCAACAACCAATACCTCACGCGCGACGGCCAGCCCTGGCTGCCGGTGATGGGCGAGTTCCACTATTCGCGCAGCCCGGCCGCAAGCTGGAATGCGGAGCTGGCCAAGATGAAGTCGGCCGGCATCGACGTCGTGGCCACCTACATCATCTGGAACCACCACGAAGCGCGTGACGGGCAATTCGACTGGACCGGCAACCGCGACCTGCGCCGTTTCGTCCAGCTGGCGCACAGGCACGGCCTGGACGTCGTCGTGCGAATCGGCCCCTGGTCGCATGCGGAAGTGCGCTACGGCGGCTTCCCCGACTGGGTCGTCGACGCGATGCCCACGCGCGGCAACGACCCCACGTACCTGCGCTACGTCGAGCGCTTCTACCGCGAGGTCGGCCGCCAGCTGGACGGCCTGCTGTACAAGCAGGGCGGTCCCGTGATCGGCGCGCAGATCGAGAACGAGTACAACCTCGCCGGCCCGGGGCACGGCGCGGATCACATCCGCACGCTGAAAGGTCTCGCCGTGAAGGCCGGGATCGACGTCCCCTACTACACGGTCACGGGCTGGGACCAGACCCTGTATCCGTCCGGCGAAGTCACCCCCGTCTTCGGCGGCTACCCCGACGAGCCGTGGGCGACGAGTACGAACGAGCTGCCGCCCAAGGAGACGTACGCGTTCCGCTTCGGCACGCGCGTGAGCGGCGACCTCGGGGCGCAGACGCGCGCCAGCCAGCAGGGCACGGCGGAGACGGACGTCGACAGCACGCCGTTCCTCGGCGCGGAATACGGCGCGGGCCTGCCCGCCATGTACCGCCGGCGCACGCTCGTTTCGAGCGACGACATCGCGTCCATGCTGCCCGTGCAGCTGGGCTCCGGCGTCAACCTGATGGGATACTACATGTTCCACGGCGGGCGCAATCCCGTCGCCGGCACGACACTGGAAGAGAGCACGAAGAGCGGCGGCTACAACGACGTCCCCGCCATCAACTACGACTTCAACGCGCCGCTCGGACCGGATGGCCAGCAGCGCCCCGTGCTCGCGGCGCTGCGCCCGTTCCACTGGTTCCTGCACGACTTCGGCGCGCGCCTGGCGCCGATGACCGTGCGCAGGCCGGACGTCGTGCCGACGGATCCGGCCGATCTCGATACGCCGCGGTGGTCCGTGCGCAGCCGCGGCGACGCCGCCTTCCTGTTCTACAACGGCCACGTGCGCCAGTACCCGACACCCGCGCGCGCACTGGTCCGCTTCGCCATCAAGCTGCCCGGCGGGACGGTCACCCTGCCCCGCAAGCCGGTCGACCTGCCGGCCGGAGCGTACTTCGCGTGGCCCGTCAATTTCGACATGGACGGCATGAAGCTGACGTATGCGACGGCGCAGCCGCTGGCACGGCTCGGCGACGGGACATGGGTCTTCGCGGCGCAGGACGGCGTCCCGGTCGAATTCGCGTTCGGCGGCCGGGCCCGCGGCTGCGTGCACGCGGCTCGCGCCCACGTCGACGACGCGGCGGACGCTGTCGTGGTCGACGGCATCGAACCGGGGCTGAACGTTGCGTTCACCGTGGGCTGCGGCAGCAAGGCGCCGCAGTCCGTGCTCGTGCTGTCGCAGGCACAGGCCCGGCAGGCGGTCATCGGCACGTTCCAGGGCCGGCGTCGCCTCGTGCTGAGCACTGCGCAGGCGTACGTCGATGGCGGCCGCCTCGTGCTGCGCAGCACGGGCGAGCCGCACGTCCGCGCGGCCGTCTATCCGCCGTTGACGACGCCACCGACAGCCAGCACCGTCGTGAAATGGGATGGGCGCGACGGCCTGTTCCAGGTGATCGAGGCGACGCTGCCCGTGCACGATGCCGCCGTCACCGTAAAACCGCTGCGCGCGGCGCAGGCGGCGCGGCCCATCCGCATCGGCGGCAACGCCAAGGCGGCCGTGCAGCCCGACCCGGAAGCGTTCGGCGCATCGGCGGCGTGGCAGCTCGACGTGGCAGCGGCCAGCAGGACGAAGGACGTGGACGGCCTGCTGCTCGACGTGGACTTCACGGGCGACGTGGCCCGGCTGTTCGATGGCACGCGCATGGTCGACGACTGGTACTACAACGGCCAGCGCTGGCAATTCGATCTGGGTAACCTGCCGTCTAAACGCCACGGTCCGCTCACGCTGACGGTGCTGCCGCTGCGCGCGGACGCGCCCATCTACCTGCCGCGCGAACACCGGCCCGACTTCGGCGGCAAGCCGCAGCTGGCCGAGCTGAAGGCGGTGAGGGTCGTACCGGTGTACCGGGTGGAGATCGGGCGCTAGCCAGGATGCCCCCACCGGTGGGGCATGACGATCCATGGCGCGCCTGTCAACATGCGCGCCATGGATACGCCAACCACCGGATGCTTCCCCCGCCGCGCCGTCCAGTACACGGTCGAGCAGCACCCGGGCTTCGTGCCCGCGCCGACCGCGCCGGGGGACTACCTCGACGGCGCATGCCGCCGGGCCGGCCGCGTCGGCGTCCGCCTCATCGCAACCCTGGCCTGTGCCGCAACCCACCGAGGACCACCATGATCTTCCACGCTTCCATCCCCGCGCGCGATCCCGAGCGCGTCGCCGCCGTCATCGCCGAAATCTGGGGCGGCCAGTCGTTCCGCTTTCCGCCATGGCCCGGCGCCTGGGTCGCCATGGCCGGCGACGCGCGCGGCTCGATGGTCGAGGTCTATCCGCACACGATGCCGATGGCGCCAGGGAACGGCGCCGAGATGGCGCGGCCGCATCCGGACGCCGCGCCCCGTCCCTACGCCTGCTTCCACCTGGCGATCGCCACCGATCTGTCGGTCGACGACATCCTCGCGATCGGCGCGCGCGAAGGCTGGCGCGCCGTGCCCTGCTCGCGCGGCGGCGTGTTCGACGTCGTCGAGCTGTGGCTCGAGAACGGCCTGATGTTCGAGGTTCTTACGCCGGAGATGCAGGACGACTACCGCACCGGGGTCACCATCGACATGTGGCGCTTCACCCGCCGCGCGGCGCCGGTGCCGGCCTGACGGGGCCCGGCAGGGTAATTTTCTTCAATACCGGCCGGGCGGCGGCCGCTATCGTCTGCGCATCCCTCGACATGAAAGGAAACGCAGATGAGCATCATCGCTTCGATGGCCGCATTCGCCCTGGCCACCTCGATCACGCCCGGCCCCGTCAACGTCGTCGCCCTCGGCAGCGGCGCCCGCCACGGCTTCGCAGGGAGCCTCGCGCACGTCACGGGCGCGACCGCCGGCTTCTGCCTGCTGCTCGTGCTGGCCGGCCTCGGACTCCACGAAATGGTGGATGCGTGGCCGCAGGTGACGGCCGTCGTGCGCTGGGCCGGCGTCGCCTTCCTGCTGTACATGGCGTGGAAGCTGGCGGCCGACACGGGCGAGCTGGGCGCCGGGCAGTCGCCCGCACGTCCGTCGCTGCTGCAGGGCGCCGCGATGCAATGGCTGAGTCCCAAGGCCTGGCTGGCCGCGCTGGCCGGCATGGGCACGTACGCGGCCGCCGGCGACGCGGCGGCCGTCTGGCTGTTCGCCGCCATCTACTTCGTCGTGTGCTGGGTGTCCGTCGCCGCCTGGGCGTGGGCCGGCAGCCGCCTGCAAGCGCACCTGCGCGCGCCGCGCCGCATCCGCCTGTTCAACCGCACGATGGCGGGCATGCTCGTGATGAGCGTCGTCTACCTCGCGGCCGCGTGACCGTCAGTCGCGGTATTGTCCTGGCGTGGCAGCCGTCATCCGCTTGAACACGCGCTGGAAATGGGCCTGGTCGGAAAAGCCGACGTCCAGCGCGACCTGGGCCAGGGACGCCCCGTCGCGCAGCCGCGCTTTCGCGTACTGGATGCGGCGGTTCGTCTGGTATTCGTGCGGCGCGACACCGTAGCGCTTCTTGAACGCACGGATCAGGTAGGAGCCGGACAGTTGCGCGGCGTTGCACAGGTCCTGCAGCGGCAGCGGCTGGGCGAAATGCGCGTCGATGTAGTCGGCGAGCCGTTCGACCTTCTCCGCGGCGGCGGCGCGCCGCCGCCCCGGCGCGAGCGCGCCGTCGAGCAAGGCGACGAAGTCGACGACGGCCGCCTCGCGTTCGGCCACGCTGCACTGCGCATCCGCGAGCAGCGCGAACAGATGCACGCCTGCGTCGACCACGTGCGGCACATGCACCGCGGGCACGTCGTATGGCCGGAACGTGGTGTCCGCCGCGCCGCGCAGACCTGCCTGCACGCGGCCCAGCCAGGCGGGATCGATATAGAACATCACGTACGACCACGGCGCATCGGCCACGGGATTGCAGCCATGGACGTCGCCCGGATTGACGACGACGACGGCGCCCTGCTCCACCACTTCGGCATGCGTCCCGTTGACGTAGGTGCTGCGGCCGCCCGTGATGACGCCGATGGAGTGCGTCTCGTGCCAATGCCGCCCGTAGTGCAGTTCGCGCCCGTCCGTGACGTGGCGGGCTTCGATGAACGGCAAGGCGGGGTCGCGCCAGAAGACCTGTTGCGCGGGCTGTTGGAAGGTACGAGACATGGACGCATTCTAGCGAAAGAAAAAGCGCCCCGCAGGGCGCAAAGTGCCGAAACGCCGAACGCGGTTCAAGCGCGCCATGCGTGCGCGAAGGCCCGCGCCCGCGCCGCGAGATCATCGAGCGCCACGCCGGGCGTGAACAACTGGCCGCCGATCCCGGCCCCCGTCGCCCCCGCCGCCTTCCACGCGGGGATCTGCTCGGGCGTGACGCCACCCACGGGCCACAGCGGCGTCCCGGCGGGCAGCACGGATTTCATGGCCTTGAGGCCCGCGGGGCCGATGGACTCGGCCGGGAACAGCTTCAATGCGTGCGCGCCCGCGTCCAGCGCCGCGAAGGCTTCCGTGGGCGTTGCGACACCGGGCGCGCACAGCATGCCGGCCGCGCGCGCCTGCGCGATCGCCTGCGGGTTGCAGTTGGGCGCCACGAACAGCCTGCCGCCGGCCTGCGCGACGGCGTCGACGTCGGCCACGCTCAGCATCGTGCCGCCGCCGACGATGGCGTCCGGCGGGGCCATGTCGACGAGGATGCGGATGGCATCGAGTGCACCGGGCCGGTTCAGCGGGACTTCGAGCAGGCGCCAGCCCGCATCGAACAGCACGCGGCCGACGGCGGCGGCGTCGTTCGGGTCGAGGCCGCGCAGGATGGCGACGAGAGGCAGGTCGGGCAAGGCAATGGTCATGATGGGATGCGATCGAGGAAGCGCGCCAGCGCGGCGCAATAGACGCGGTCGGGGTCGAGCGCGTCCAGGGTCATGCCGAAGTGCCCGGCAGCGCGGACGTAGCGGTCGCGCAACGCCGGCGAGCCGATGCACGTCAGCGGCGCGCCGTCCACGTGGCCGCAGGCGACGAACTCCGTCCCGACGAGCAGGCCGCTGACGAACGAACGCGCTTGCGCGGCCGGCATGGCGCCCGTCACGACGCGCGCCCGCACGCCGAACAGCGTATTCGACAGCGGTGCGCCGCGGCGCGCGTCATCGAGGCCGGCAACGAACGCGGCGTCATCGTCGACCTCATCGTCGACATCATCGGCCATCAGCGGCGCCAGCGTGCCTTGCCGGGACAGCGTCGCGAACAACTCGCCGGTCATGAACGTGGCGATGCGGCGGATGACGCCCTGCTCCACGCGCACCCACTTGCTGTGCGTGCCCGGCAGGACGAACCAGCCGTCGCGCCGGCCCAGCGCCACGGCGCCGAGCAATTGCGTTTCTTCGCCGCGCATCACGTCGAGCTCGGCGCCGCGCTGGGCGTAGCCGGGCACGAGCCAGCACGGACGGCCCGCAAGCGGGTCGTCGACGCGCACGAGCCGGTCCGGCAGCGCATCGAGCGGCACGGCGATGTCGAGGTAAGGCACTTCGCGCCAGCCCTGGGCGCTGCCGATCATGCCGGAGGCGACGGCGGGAACGCCCGGGTCGACGTGCAATGCGTCCAGCAACGTCGCGAACGAGCGGGCGAAATCGGGACGCGCGGCCAGCATGCCCTGGTCGTCCGCGCGCGTGGCCAGGCAGGTGCCGGCCGCATCGACGAGGTAGGCGCGGCGGTTGCTCGTGCCCCAGTCGATGCCGAGCAGGCGCCGTGGCGTGGCGGGTGCGGACGTGTTCATGGCGTCATGCTACCCGCTCGGCGCCGCGGCCGCCCATCGCGTGTGCGCGTGCTGCTATCCCGATTTGATATACGTGACGCGCGCCGTCGGCTTCGGGCGCGTGGCCGTCTCGCGCAGCGCGCCCAGCATCGCTTCCGCCGCCGGCGACAACTGGTGATGGCGGCGCGTGATGATGCCGTAGACGTCCATGCGCAGGTTCAGTTCGTACGGCAGCACGGCCAGCAGGCCGCTGTCGAGATAAGGCTTGACGAGCTCCACGGACATCGGCGCGACCATGTCGCTGCCGAGCAGCAGCGCCGTCTGGACGGGCAGCTCGGCCGTCGACACCGTCTCCGCGGGCTGCTCGAGGCCTTGCGTGAGGAACAGCGACGCGATCCGGTCGCGCACCATGCTGCCCGCGGGCGGCACGATCCACGCCTGGCGCGCCAGGTCGGCCAGGTCCAGGCCGCGCGCACCCAGCAACGGGTGGCCGGCGCGCACGATCAGGCAGTGCGGCTCGTCGGTAATGGGCTCGAAGTGGAATTCATCGGCAATGGAACCATCGACGACGCGGCCGATCACGATGTCCAGGTCGCCCGCGCGCAGGTGCTCGACGAGCTGCTTGCTGCTGTTGACTTCGATGGACACGTTCAGGCGCGCGTGCCGCGTCTTGAGCAAGGTGACGGCCGCGGGCACGAGCGTCGTCGACGGCGTCAGGATCGCGCCGACGGCGACGCGTCCGCGCAGGCCGGACATCAGTTCCATCACTTCCTGGTAGGCGGCGTCCATCTCCGCGAGCGAGGCGCCAGCGCGGCGGATCAGCACCTTGCCGTACCACGTGGGCTCGACACCGCGCGGCAGGCGCTCGAACAGCGTGACGCCGAGCGCGTGCTCCAGTTCACCGAGCAGCTTCGACGCGGCCGGTTGGGTCAGGTTCGCGGCCTGCGCGGCCTGCATGATCGAGCCGTGCCGGCCCAGTTCCACGAGCAGCACGAGGTGGCGCGTCTTCAGGTAGGCGCGGACGAAACGGTCGGAGCGTGGATCGGACATGGCGGTGCGGCGTGGGCCCTAAAAGTTTCCACAATGATAGTTGCCCATCCGGTCAGGGTCAAACGCCGGGTGGTACGCGCGTATCCGGAATAACACTTAGCGCGCTGACCAACCGTTCGACGTACCGCAAACGGATGAGCGAGCATGCAGGCGCCGCCAGCCACCAACCTTTCACTATCGACCACAAACTGTCGATACCGGAGGCGCGTGCTGCCAGACGAATACGAGCACCGGTTGGCGAGATTTGACGTCGCGTCTATTTTCAGACAAAATATCTCACACAACCAATCGAGCGGGTCATGAGTACACCGCCCCCTTTACATGCCTACGATCCCTGCCGATATCCTGCAAGCGCACCAGGCCTCGCTAATCGATCAGCTCGAACAGATCGCGCAGGGGCTGGCCCAGACATTTGCTCCGTTTTGCGAGGTTGTCGTGCATGACCTCCGCGATCCCAAGCACGCCGTGCTCGCCATCCACAACAACTTGTCCGGCCGCGCAACCAGTGATCCGGCGACGGAACTCGGCTTGGCACGCATCGCCGACAACGACTATCCGCAGATCCTCGCCAACTACGCCAACCAGTTCGCGGACGGCCGTCCTGCCAAAAGCACGTCGATCGGCATCAAGGATGCGGAGGGCCGTTATGTTGCCGCGCTGTGCATGAACGTGGACCTGACGCTGTTCCGCTCGATGCAGAATGCGCTCGAACAATTCAGCGCGACCGATGCGTCGCCGGTGCAGGAATCCCTCGATCCGGCCAACGCCGAGGCGATCCGCCGGCGGATCGACCAGTATGCCGCGAGCCTGGCGTCGTCTCCGCAACTGCTGAAGGCCAGCGAACGGCGCGCGCTGATGCGCGAGCTGAAGGTCGGCGGCTTTCTCGAAGTCCGGCGCGCCGTCGAGATCGCCGCCTCGCACCTTGGCATCTCGCGCGCCACCGCCTACAACGACATCAAGTAATCGAATAAACCCAAGATGAACACGCTCAACTTACCTACGTACGACGACGTCGTCCAAGCCGCCGGACGCATTGCCGGCGCCGCCAACCGCACCCCCATCCTGACCTCGCGTACCGTCAACGAAGCGTTCGGCGCCGACGTCTACTTCAAAGCCGAAAACATGCAGCGCATGGGGGCATTCAAGTTCCGCGGCGCCTACAACGCGCTGTCGAAGTTCACGCCCGAGCAGCGCCGCGCAGGCGTTGTCGCTTTCTCGTCAGGTAACCATGCCCAGGCCATTGCCCTGGCAGCCAAGCTGCTGGGCATGCCGGCCACGATCGTGATGCCGCACGATGCGCCGGCGGCAAAGGTGGCGGCGACCAAGGGCTACGGCGGCAACGTCGTCGTCTACGACCGCTATACAGAAGACCGCGAGAAGATTGGGCGAGATCTTGCGGACAAGCATGGCCTGACCCTGATCCCACCCTACGACCACCCGGATGTCATCGCCGGCCAGGGCACGGCGGCCAAAGAGCTGTTCGAGGAAGCCGGGCGCCTGGATGCTTTTTTCGCCCCACTTGGCGGCGGCGGCCTGCTGGCCGGATCGGCGCTTGCGGCCCGCGCCCTGGCGCCGCGGTGCAAGGTGTTTGGTGTCGAGCCCGAGGCCGGCAACGATGGCCAGCAATCGTTCCGGTCGGGCACCATCGTCCACATCGACGCGCCCAGGACGATCGCCGATGGCGCCCAGACCCAGCATCTCGGCCACTGCACCTTCCCCATCATCCGGCGTGACGTCGACGACATCCTGACCGCATCGGACGATGAGCTGGTGCAGTGCATGCGCTTCTTCGCCGAGCGCATGAAGATCGTGGTCGAGCCGACCGGCTGCCTCGGCTTCGCGGCGGCGCAGCGCATGAAGGACCAGCTGCGCGGCAAGCGGATTGGCATTCTCCTTAGCGGTGGCAATATCGACATGGCGCGCCTGAGCGGGTTCCTGGCGGGCTGATGATCAAGGCGATCCTTGGTCGCCCCAAACGGGCGAGCTCGGTCCATCGAACGGCGACAGGTTCAGGCAGTATTTGACGACCAATCCCTGAGTGGTCGGATACACGAGATGCTTGATCGAATGGACCGTGTAACGCCTGGGGCGCTCCGGCGACGCGACGAGGCCGACGCCGTCGACGCGGTTCCAGCCGATGTCGTCGAAACGCTCGCCGACGGCGACCGCATGAAACGGCGCATCGGATTCGAAGGAGGCGATCGGCTTGTGGGCGCCGGACGTGTCGCACACGTCAAGGATATATCGGGTTGGCATGACGGAATATATTACCGAATATAGTCCACGGCATGGCCTGGCGCCGCATGGCGGACAACGCGATAACCGGATGCGGTCGCTTCGCCGGGGACGTTTATGCGGACCAGTTCCGCAAGAACGGCAGCACGCTGCGCGTCGGTCTCCACGGCGATCTCGACCCATTGTATGGATGCGCAGCCACCGCTGCGAAAGCGGTAGAACCAGTCACGATCCCATTCGGACACATAGCCGGTGCCGACATCTCGGGTGCGCCAACGGGGCGTCAGCGCATGCAGGCCATGCATGGCCCTGCGCGCAGTTCATCCCACTTGGTATCGTTCATCAATGGGTACATCGTCGTTCAACACGGCGGTTTGCTGTGAAACCCGAGATAGAGCTTCTTTAACAGATCGGGCATTCGAGCCCAATACGGGCGGGCACGGTCCGGCGACACCTCCCAGTACAGGTTTTCCACAAACGACACGTCGATACAATTCCGCACTTCCCCACAACCGATCATGAATTGGTCGCGCATGTAATCGAAGACAGCCCCTGCATCGTCTAAGCGGGCGCTCTCGCGCATATTCGCGTTGAACATGTCGGCAAGCGAATGAAACCACATGTATGCGTCCTCATCGTCCAAATCCCAGGTTTTCAGATGCACTTTGTCCGTCTCCGCCAGTATGTTCGGGAAGCGGTCTCGCGTCTCGCGGTAGAACTGCACAATTGGATCCATAGACAGGCCCTTCAGTCCAATGTTCCCGACGTCAGGGCACATACACCATATGGATGGCCACGACATATCCGGCATCGGCTTCCGATACGTCCACCTCCAGCACAAGGTCGCTTCGGCCTTCGTCTTCGGTCCAGAGATCGACGAGGGCGTCCCAGCGATTCCCCATCCAGATACACACCGACGTGTCCCAAGACTGCGGCGGCAGTTCGATGAGTTTCGCGCCGTAGTCCTGAATGTACTCGCGCACTTGCCGGGCCGTTTCTCCGGATACCGGAGTAACGCCAGACAGCCCATCTTTCAGTTCATAGTCTCCCCGTGCGAATGCATCGACGACGCTTTTCAGGATCGGTCGCCACGCAGAAGGAATCGGTCCCTCGTTGTGGGCATCCTTGGTCACGGGGACGTCGATGTTTTCGTTGCCAGGTCGCATTCGTACGCCCTTCGATGGCATCACGGGAAATCAAAATCCGCCGCATAGCCGCGAAACAGCCGCCACGCCCGATCCTCGTCGACCGAATACGAAAAACGCTCGTCGGGAAAGCGATCCTGCGCGTGCCGAATGAAGGCGTCGGCATCGAACAGTGGAGCGAGATAAACGTAGTAAGTCCGCTTTCCCGCAAATGTTTCGATCAGCGCGATCACGCCGTTCGTTTCGTCTTCGAACGGCGCGGCGAGGGTCATGTCGAACGATTCGAGGGATGCGTTGTAATCGCTCCGCGGCAGACCGTTTTCTTCGACATGCTTCAGCACGTGGGTGACGATCAATAATCGCGGATACCTGGGCTGGAGCGTCGCAAACTCCGACACCTCGATGTGCGGGCGCCGGAAATAGATCGGAAAGCCTTCATGCTCGGTGTTGGCGGTCAGCCAGGTTCGGGCCTGTGTCATTCGTGTTCGTCGTCCTCTTCCGCCTCGAGCGGCTTCTCCCAGCACTCCCAATAATGATGGGTATGTTCGGCCATGTCGGCGTAAAGGATCGGGTTCAACGGCGTCGCCACAGTGTAGGCTCATAGTTGCACAAAGGCAAGTTCTCAGACGCCCGCCGCTTGTCAATCGTGATACACCTGGCTCCGCCCGCCATCGACCAGCAGGTCCGTCGCATTCACGAACCGCGCCTCGTCACTGGCCAGGAACAGCGCCGCGTTGGCGACGTCGGCCGGTTCGCCGATCCAGCCGCATGGCAGCAGTGCAGCCTGGCGGCGGCGTTCCGCGTCCGGGTCGGGAAAGCCGGCCAGCCAGGCCTCGATGCGCTCCGTCAGGATCAGGCCGGGCGAGATCGAATTCACGCGGATGCCCCGCGCCGCGTACTCCACGCCCAGCGATCGCGTGAGGCCGATCAGCCCGTGCTTGGCGACGGGATACGGAAAACACCCTTTGATAACCTTGTGCCCGTGCACGGACGCGATGTTGACGATGCTCCCGGCACCCCGCGCAAGCATCGCGGGCAGCACGGCGCGGCAGGCGTTCCACGCGCCTTCCAGGTCGAGCGACAGGCAGCGCCGCCAACCCTCGGCATCCAGCTCGAGCGGGTCGGCGAACACGTTGACGCCGGCATTGTTGACGAGGATGTCGATCCGGCCGAAGCGCTCCAAGGTCAGCGCGGCGAGCCGCTCCATCGCCGCGGCATCCGTGATGTCCGCCTGTACGAACAGGCTGCGTGCGCCGCCGAGCGCCTCGCGCAGCGCCTTCGCGGCCCCGTCGTCGACGTGGCTGTTGATCACCACACGCGCGCCCTCGGCCGCGAAGCGGCGCGCCACGGCCGCGCCGATGCCCATGGTGGAGCCGGTGACGATCGCCACCTTCCCTTCGAGTCTTCCGTTCATCGCTTGCTGTCGTCCCCGGTTTTGTATGTTTTATATACCGTACATCGTACACCAGGGCCCGACAGGTCTACCACTCCGCGATGCTGCCGTCCGCGTGGCGCCAGACGGGATTGCGCCAGTCCGGCGCGGTGCGGCTCGCCTCGATCACGCGTTCCTCGTCGATCTCGACGCCGAGACCCGGCTTCGTCAGCGGCCGGATCCAGCCGCCGCTCAGGCGGAAGTCGTCCTTGTTCTTCACATAGTCCAGCAGGTCGGCACCCTGGTTGTAGTGGATGCCCATGCTCTGCTCCTGCAGCACGGCGTTGTGGGCGACGAAATCGACGTGCAGGCACGACGCCAGCGCCACCGGTCCGAGCGGGCAATGGGGGGCGAGCGCGATGTCGTGCGCCTCGGCCATCGCGGCGATCTTGACGCATTCCGTGATGCCGCCCGCGTGCGACAGGTCGGGCTGCACGATGGCGAGGCCGCCCCGGTCGAACACGCGCTTGAAGTCGAAGCGCGAGTACATGCGCTCCCCCGCCGCGAGCGGGATCGACGTCGCGTCGGACAGTGTCCGGTAATACTCGTCCTGCTCGGCCAGCACGGGCTCCTCGACGAACAGGGGACGGTACGGCTCCAGTTCGCGCAGCAGCACCTTCGCCATCGGCGCGGACACGCGGCCGTGGAAGTCGACGCCGAACTCGATCTCGTAGCCGAACTTCGCGCGCACCTCGGCCACGCGGGCGACGGCCTGGTCGACCTTGCGCGCGTTGTCGACGATGCCCAGCTCCTCGGTGCCGTTCATCTTGAAGGTATCGAACCCGGCCTCGCGCAGCGCGGCGATGCCGGCGATGAGTTCCGCCGGACGGTCGCCGCCCACCCAGCTGTACGTCTTCATGCGGTCGCGCACGAGACCGCCCAGCAATTCGTACACGGGCTGGCCCAGCACCTTGCCCTTGATGTCCCACAGGGCCTGGTCGATGCCGGCGATGGCGCTCATCAGGATCGGGCCGCCCCGATAGAAGCCGGCGCGGTACATCGTCTGCCACAGGTCGTTGATCCGGGCCGGGTCGCGGCCGACGAGGTAGTCGGACAGCTCGTGCACGGCCGCTTCGACGGTGCGCGCGCGCCCCTCGATGACGGGTTCGCCCCAGCCGGTGACGCCCTCGTCGGTCTCGATCTTCAGCAGCATCCAGCGCGGCGGGACGCGGTAGGTGGTGAGTCGCGTGATTTTCATGGGGCCCAGTGTAGCCCCGGTCGGCGCGATTCAAGCATTCGCAATCGTGGGCGATCTATACCGTTACGATATAGACACCCCAAGCCGACGCCATGCTACGCCATGCCCAACCCTGTACGTGAAACCACGCGAGCGTCGGCGCGCCCCGACAGCCGTGGTGGCAACCGACATCGACGATCTTTCTCCGGCCCGCAGCGCCGGCAGCCGCCGCGATACATCGGGATTACCGCCCCGGCATGCACGGCAATGTGAACCGCAGCATGACTGGAAGTGGTGCGGCCGGCCTCGCGGGCGGACAGCGGAGTCGCGACGTTCTGCCTCGGGGAAGGAAATGTTAAATCGCGGATAATACCGCCAGCGCGCAACGGCGTCCACGCGCGGCAGGCGGCACCGCCCACGCTGGAGACAGCGCGGACGCGCGCCGTTCAGATCTTGAACTCGTCCAGCGACCTGCCGCAGGCCAACGCCTCCGCGATCCAGCGCGGCTGGCGCCCCCGCCCCGTCCACGTCTGACCGCTGTCGGCCGGGTTGCGATAGCGCGGCACCGCCTTCGCGATCAGCGCGTCCAGCGGGATGCCCGCGTCGGCCGCCAGCGCGTGGATGCGGGCGCGCGCGCGCTCCCGCTCGTCGCGCGCGCGGCGCTTGATTTCCTGCTCGATTTCGAATTGCAAGCCTTTCAATTCGGCGAGGTCATAACCGGTGAGATCGAAGCGTGCCATGGGTCGATGTCCTTTTGGCAGGAGGGGAACGGAGCGCCCATTCTACTATGACAAGGGCATATGAATATGTGAACTGCAACGTCGCCGGCGCGCCACATTCTTCCATGCATTTCGACTTTCTGCAAAGAATTCCGTGTACGATGCCTGTTGGACGTCGGCCCCGATTCCCGGCAGCGTCTCCTCCTGCGGCCCTTGCCTCGCCGCCGTTCACCCGCCTGGAACGGCCATGCTGATGACCTCGACGATTTCCGAAACCAAACGCCTCGCGGCCCTGGCCGCACTGGACTTGCTCGACACCCAACCGGAGCCCCGCTTCGACCGCTACACGCGCCTGGCCGCGATGACGTTCGGCGTGCCGATCGCCCTCATCACGCTCGTGGACGGACAGCGCCAGTGGTTCAAGTCGCGCTGCGGCCTGGACGCCGACGAGACGCCCCGCGCCATCGCCTTCTGCAGCCAGGCCATCGCGCAGCGGGAGATGCTCGTCATCGAGGATGCCGCCTTTGACACCCGCTTCGCCGACAACCCGCTCGTCAAGGGTGACCCGCACATCCGCTTCTATGCCGGACAGCCCGTGTTTTGCGATGGCCACGCCGTCGGGACGCTGTGCATCGTCGACCGCAATCCGCGCCGCTTCGACGCCGCGCAGCGCGACAGCCTGCGCGACCTCGCCGACCTCGTCGAGGCGGAACTGAACCAGGCCCGCGTCGCGACGGCGCGCGTCATGGCCGAGCAGGCCCTCAAGTCGCTCAACGCGGAACTGGAACAGCGCGTTGCGCAGCGCACGGCCGAGCTGGAAGCCCGTCTCGTCGAACTGTCGGCGGAAGCCGCTCAGCGCAAGGCCGCCGAGCTGTCGTTGCGCGACGCCGAGGCGTGGAACCGCACGATCGTCGCGACGTCGTACAGCGCGTTCATCGGCGCCGATGCGGAAGGCCGCATCACGGAATGGAACCCGGCGGCGGAACGGATCTTCGGCTGGAACCGCGCCGAGGCGCTCGGCCGGCCGCTGGCCAAGCTGATCGTGCCGGAAGAACTGCGCGCCACACACTTCGCCGGCATGGCCCGCTACCTCGCGACGGGTGCGAGCAACGTCGTCGACCGCCAGGTCGAGCTGCCCGCGCTGACGGCCAGCGGGCGCCGTATCACCGTCGAGATGAAGGTCGGCGCCTACGAATGGCAGGGCCGGCGCTGCGTGGGCGCGTTCCTCGACGACGTGTCCGAGCGTAACCGCACGCGCCAGCAGCTCGAGGAAAAGCAGGAACTGCTGGACGCTGTGCTGGAATCGATCGACGTGGCCGTCGTCGCCTGCGACGCGGACGGCAACCTCACGCTGTTCAACAAGAAGGCGCGCATGCTGCACGGCCTCGACCGCGAGTGCATCAAGTCGCCCGACTGGTCCCGGCATTATTCGCTGTACGAGGCGGACGGCCACACACCCCTGGCCCCCGCCGACGTGCCGCTCGTGCGCGTGCTGCGCGGAGAAGTGGTGCGGGAACAGGCGATGACCGTCGCGCCGGCGGGGCGCCCGCCAACCACGCTGCTGGCCAGCGGCCGCCCGCTGAAGAGCAACACGGGACGTGCGCTCGGCGCCGTCGTTGCGATGCATGACATTACGGAACGGAACGCGGCGCGCGAACAGCTCGAAGCGAGCGAACGCCGCCTGCGTGCCATCACGGAAAACCTGCCCGCGCTGATCGGCAAGGTGAACGCGGCCGGCAAGTTCGTGTTCCTGAACGGCCGCGCCATCCAGTTCTACGGCAAGCCGCCCGAGGCCCTGATCGGCCACGACGTGCGCGATGCCTATTCCGAGCCGGAGTACGCCAAGCTCGAGCCGCACCTGCGCCGCGTCCATGGCGGCGAGCGCAGCACGTTCGAGGACGTCATCGAGGTCGGCGGCCGCCAGCTGTACTACCAGTGCGTGTTCGTGCCGCAGCGCGCGCCGGACGGCACGCCGGACGGCTATTACGCGATGGCGTTCGACATGACGGCCAGGAAGCTCAGCGAACTGCGCCAGGCCGAGAGCGAGGAACGCCTGCGCACGATCACCGACAACGTGCCCGTGCTGATCGCCTACCTCGACGCAGAGCGCCGCTACGCGTTCGCGAACGCCGTGCACGCGTCGTGGCTGGGCGTGCGTCCGGACCACATGCTCGGCCTCACCGTCGAGGAAGCGTTCGGCCCCGCGTTCCACGCGCCGCAGGCGAACGCACTCGAACAGGCCTGGCTCGGCAATGCGTCGCAGTGCGAACACGAGATCGTTCGCAAGAACCACACGCGCATCGTCCACTCCACGTTCCTGCCGCAGTTGCGCGACGGCCGCGTGGCCGGCGTGTACATCCTGACGACCGACGCGACGGCGTCGCGCCTGCACGAGCGCAGCCTGCACGCGCTGGCGCACACGGACCCGCTCACGCAGCTGCCGAACCGCCGCCGCTTCGAGCAAGCGCTGGAGGGGGCGACGAGCCGGTCGCGCCAGGGCGACCGCGATTGCGCGCTGCTGTACCTGGACATCGACTTCTTCAAGCAGATCAACGACCGCTACGGCCACGCGACGGGCGACGACGTGCTCGTCGAGTTCGCGCGCCGCCTGCGCATCTCGGTACGGTCGACGGACCTCGTCGCCCGCCTCGCCGGCGACGAATTCACGGTGTTGCTCCACGATGTGCGCAGCGAGGCCGACGCCGAACGCGTGGCCCGCAAGATCCTGGAAGCCGTCGCGGAACCGTTCGTGCTCGCCGCCCACACGCTGAAGGTCGGCACGACGATCGGCGTGGGCCTGGCGTCCGCCGGCGCCCTCGATCCGCGCACCTTGATGGAGACGGCCGACCGCGCGCTGTACGCCGCCAAGAAAGCGGGACGCCACACGTACGCCATCCTGCACACGGGCGAATACGCCTGAGCGGGACTGCCCTCCCCGCTACATGTCGAGGCGGGTGTCACGCCGCAGCATGTCCTGCAGGCCGTCCCGCGCGAGCGCGGCGCTGAAATAATACCCTTGCATCTGGTCGCAGTCGTGGTCGCGCAGGAACGTCAGCTGCTCGCGCGTCTCGACGCCCTCCGCGATCACCTGCAACTGGAGGTTGTGGCCGAGCGCGATGATGGCGCGCGTGATCACGGCATGGCCATTGTGCAGGTCGCCGGTCCCGCCGAGGAAGGAGCGGTCGATCTTGATGCAGTCCACGGGGAAGCGCTGCAGGTGGCTGAGGCTCGAATATCCGGTGCCGAAATCGTCGATCGACAGGCGCACGCCCAGCAGCTTGAGCTGGGCCAGCGCCTCGCGCGCCTCTTCCGGGTGGTCCATCAGCTGGCTTTCCGTCACTTCCAGTTCCAGCCGCCCGGGGGCCACACCATGCCGGGCCAGCGTCTCCGCGAGGCGGTTCACGAAGCGGCGCTGGCGCAGCTGGCGCGCGGACAGGTTCACCGCGATCACGAAATCGTCGATGCCCAAAGCGCCGAGCGCCCGCAACGTGCGGCACGCTTCGTCGATCACCCAGTCGCCCAGCGGTACGATCAAGCCCGTCTGCTCGGCCACGGGGATGAACACGTCCGGCGGGATGATGCCGTCGACGGGATGCTGCCAGCGCACGAGGGCTTCCGCGCCCACGACCCTGCCCGTGCGCAGGTCGACCTTCGGCTGGTAGCCGAGCACGAGTTCACGGTTGCGGATCGCCCGGCTCAGGCTCGCTTCCAGCAGCAGGTGCTGGTGCACGACCTGGTTCAACTCATCCGAATAGAACTGCACATTGTTGCGGCCCAGCGTCTTCGCGTGGTACATGGCGGCGTCGGCGGCGCGCATGATCTGGTCGACGTTGCGGCCGTCCTGCGGGAACAGGCTGACGCCGATACTGGTACCCGGCTGGATTTCCTTGCCGTCCACGACGATCGGCGCCGACACCCCCTGGCGGATCCGCTCGACGAGCATGCCCAGCTGGGCCAGGTCGGGCTGCTCGGCGATCACGAGCACGAATTCGTCGCCGCCGAGACGCGCCACCGTGTCTTCCTCGCGCATGCTGGCGCGCAGGCGCAGGGCGATCTCGCGCAGCACGGCGTCGCCGGCCTCGTGCCCGAACGTGTCGTTGATGTGCTTGAAATTGTCGAGATCGAGAAAGGCGAGCGCACCCTGCTTGCGGCGCGCGGTGGCGGAGTCGATCGCGGACTTCAGGCGTTCCTGCAGCAGCGTGCGGTTGGCCAGGCCCGTCAGCGCATCGTGGTGCGCGAGGTGCTGCAGCCGGCGCTCGTAGTGCTTGGCCTCGGTGACGTCGCTGATCACGCCGACGAAGTGCGTCACCTTGCCCTCCATGCTGGCGACCGGGTCGATGCGCAGGTCGTTCCAGAAGATCTCGCCGTTCTTGCGGCGGTTGCGCAGCACGGCGCGGACGCTTTGCTGGCGCGCCAGCGCGTCGTGGATCCGCTGCCGCTCGTCCACGTCGCAATCGTCGACGCGCATGAAGCGTGGGTTCTTGCCCTTGACCTCGGCCAGCGTATAGCCCGTGATCTGCTCGAACGCGGGGTTCACGTACTCGATCACGTTGTCCGCATCCTCGCAGCACGTGATGACGATGGCGTTCACGCTCGAATACATCGCCCGCTCGCGCACGCGCAAGCCGTGTTCCGCTTCCTTGCGCGCCGTGATGTCCAGCCCGGTACCGAACACGACGGGCAGGCTGCCGAGGTTCGTGCGCGCGCAATGGAACAGGAACGGCGTGCGCTTGCCGTGCCGCCCGATGAGATCGGACTCGTGCGACGACGTCCCTTCTTCGAACGCTTCCAGGATCTTTTGCACGATCTTCGCCTGGACGGCCTCGTCGAAGAAATTCTTGACGTTATAGGTCGGCAATTCGTCGCTCGTCATCTCGAGCGCGTCTTCCAGCTGGTGATTCCACAGCAGCAGATGCCCGCTCTGGTCGATGACGTAGAACACGCACGGCAATTCCTCGATGATGTCGGCGATGGGCAGGTCCTGGATGAGCGCGTAGCGCGTGGGGGCAAGGCCGGAGCGCGGCACGACGATCACGCTGTATGTGCCGGGCTGGTCGGGATCGAGCGATTGCGGGGCGACGGTCACGCGGACGGGCACCCGGCGCCCGTCTGCACAAATCAGTTCGCCCGTCGAGTCGGCGTTGACCCGGTCCGCGACCCGGTTCACGGCGGCGGCATCGTCGAACGCGATGATCGTGTCGAGCCCGCGATTACGGATGTCCTGCGCGCCATAGCCCGCCAGCTTCTCGCACGCACGGTTCCAACTCGTGATGGACCCTGTCGCGTCGACGACGAATACGGCGAGGGGCAAAGGCGAAAGGTTCACGGGTTCCTCCTGAGCACCGGCCGGGCTCGTATTGCATGACGTCCGGCAGGAAAACATCATAGCGCAGTCATGAAAGCCGGGGCGCCGCATTTGCCGTGCATGGCGCGCTGGCCCACCCTCGCCCTGGTGGCGCTGTTGGAAGTAGTCTGGCGCATCTGTCGGTTAGTTGCAAATTACCCGGACAACGATGCGCCTCTATGATGGGCACCGGGCATGCTTGCCGCGCCCGATGCCCGCCCCGCTTCAGCGCGATGCCTGCGGCGCCAGCGCCTCCGCGCCCGCGCACGCGTCCGCCTGCCCATGCGCGCTGCCCGCCTGGCCGGACGCGTCGTCCGGGACCGCATCGCGGCGCCGCAGCGCGTAGCGGTTCAGCCCCGCCATATGGATGCGGCACATGTACTCTTCCCAGTCGATCAGCCGGGCGTCGACGGGATACACCCGCCGCGTCTCTTCCCCGCAGCGCGCGGCCAGCGCCAGCAGGTTCGCGTTGTGGAAGCGGTAGCGCGGATGGGCGTAAAACGCGAACGTGACCGCCAGCGTGCGCGTCGTCCGCAGCTTTTCCATGGCGCGCGTCGTGCCGGGCGCGCCGACGAGGCGCCGCAGGCCGTTCCACGCGGCCGCGCCGAGGCCGAACGCGCCCATCACGAAACGGAACGTGCCCTCGCCCACGGTGCGGAAATCGTGCTTTGGCTCCGCATGAAACAGTCTGTCGTACTTCCGCCAGTTGCGTTTCGATTCCGCCAGCAGCAGGCGGATCAGCTCACCGAGCGCCAACGGATTCGTCGAGCCGCTGCAGCACTGGTAGATGCGCCGGCCCGGCCCGCCGGACAGCGCTTCCGCGCCCGCCAGCACGATGGCATTGGCGACGAGGTCGACGGGGACGATGTCGATGATGCCCTCGCGCCCCGCGGGGAAGAAGCTCGTCTTGCCGCGCGCGTAGGCGAGAATGACGGCGTCCGCCACCTTGACGCCCTCGATCCAGCCGGGCGCCGGATCGCGCAAGGTGCTCTCGATGATCGCGGGCCGCACGATCGTCAGCGTGCGCCCGTGCATCGCGCGCAGCGCGACCTGTTCTCCCAGCCATTTCGTGAACGTGTACGTGTCGTTCCAGCCGTAGCGCTGGGCCTGGGCGATACCGAGATCGGTCAGGCGGCGGCGCACGCGTTCGGGATCGTCGCCGCGCGCGCGGACGCGGGCGATCTTGCGCTGCAGCGATTCGATCAGCGCGTCGACGTCGTACCAGCCGTCGCCATGGCGCGGGATAGCGTCCTTCGCCGCGCCGGCCGGCCCCACGATCTCCTCGCGCATCTCGCCGCGGTTGTAGCCGTTCACGTAGCAGGTCGAGACGTGCACCAGCGGCGCGTCCGCCACGCGTGCGAACGCGGTCACGTGGCCCAGGCTCAGCGTGTTGATGGCCAAAGCCTCGTCGAGCGGTTCGCGGAAATCGACGCTGGCGGCCGCGTTCACGACGATGTCCACGCTCTCCGCCAGTGCCGCGAAACGCTCGGCAGACAGGCCGAAGGCGGGCGCCGTGATCTCGCCCGTCACGCATTCCACGCGCTCGGCGAAGAAGCGCTCCAGCCAGGCCGGCCGCACGCCGCGCAGGTGGTCGAACACGGACGATGCCGCGATCTCGCGCTCGAAGCGTGCGCGGGCATCGCCGTGTTCACCCGGGCGGACGAGCAGCAGGACGCGCCCCAGGTCGGGCACGGTCCGCACGAGCTTTTCCAGCACGACCTTGGCAACGAAGCCCGTCGCGCCCGTCAGCAGGATGCGCTTGCCGGCGAAGGCGTCGCGCGCGTCCGGTACGGCCGCAGCCTCCAGGGTAGTTCCGGTCATTGAATGCGTCATGGTGTCTCCATTGTTGTGGGCCAGGATGCTCCGCGTCGGGCGGAGCGCCGGCGTGGTGGCGCGCCCGGGCGGCGGCGAAACGCCGTCCCGGCGCACCCCGGCAATTCGGTCATCGGTCGGGCTTGCGGTCGGAAGCGCTGGCGCGCGTTGCGGCGCGCCGTCTCAGGCCGGGTCGCGGCCAGTGGCCGCCCTGGCGCCGGCGTCCGGTGGCTCGTGGCGCACCGGTGCGCCGGCCTGGCGGCCGGAGGTGGAGAAGCCGGAGGCCCCGTGCGGGTGACGGGAACCGCCGGCTCGGGCCGTGGCGCGCCGTCGTGGGCGCCGTCCGGCGGGACGGCGGGTGGATGCGGCGCCGCACGACGCGCCGGCCCCGTCGCGGGCCGGCCCTGCGGGCCTGTGGTGGTCTCTCATCGTTGCCCCTTCGGTCTTTCCGACCTTTGTTCTTGTATTGCGTGTCTCCTCGCGCCCGATCGTTGCAGGAACGTCAAGCAGTATTAGAGTAATGGAAAGCATGGATTTCCACGGGCCGGCGCCCTGTCCTTGCGAGCCAAAACACTGGCTTTGCAGGTCATCGCGTCAATACGGCCCTGCTCAATGCGCTGATTAAATGCGGTCGGCAGCCGGCCGTTCATTGACACTTGCGCCACCCGGAATCGATACTCGGCGGGCATGCTGTTCCCGACCCACGACCTCGCACTCACGGACGCACGATGACGCTACCCGCCCGCTTCCACCTGTCGCTCTGCGCATTCGCAGTGACGCTCGCCACCGGCGCCGCCGCCGCCGACCGCCTGACCATCACCGTCACCAACGATCTCGCCATCGCGCGCCCGGCCGAGACGATCGCCGTGCCGTGGAAAAGCGTCAACGACGCGCTGCCGCACGCCGGCGTCCAGCACATCGTCGTGAAGGACGCCACCGGCCGCGTGCTGCCGCACCAGGTGACGAACGTGGCGCCGGAAGCGAAAGACCCGCAGCGCAACGGCGTGGCGTACGGCGAACTGCTGTTCCAGCACGACTTCGCACCCGGCGAGAAGACGGCCACGTTCACCGTCGAACCCAGCGAGGCCGTCACGGGGCCGTTTCCGACCAAGGTCTTCGCCCGCATCGTGCCGGAACGCCTGGACGACTTCGCGTGGGAAAACGACAAGGTGGCGCACCGCACGTACGGCCCCGCCCTCGCCGCGCCGGCGCCGGCCGGTTCCGACAAGGAGGTGCTCAAGACGAGCGGCCTCGATATCTGGTTCAAGCGCGTGCCGTATCCCATCGTCGACCGCTGGTACAACGTCGGGCACGACCACTACCACCACGACGAGGGCGAAGGCCTCGACATGTACAACGTCGGCACGACGATGGGCGCCGGCGGGACGGGCATCTGGGCCGGCGGCAAGCTCTACTCGGGCATCAACTTCTCGCACTGGAAGGTGCTGGCGAACGGGCCCGTGCGCGCGATCTTCGAGCTGACGTACGACGGCTGGAACGCGGCGGGCACGCAGGTGTCCGAGGTCAAGCGGTTCACGGTCGACGCGGGCCACGACTTCGACCGCATCGACAGCACGTTCACGTTCGCGGGCAGCCGTCCGCTGCAGGTGGCCGTCGGCCTGAACAAGGACCCGGCCGACAAGGGCGAGGACGCCAAGGTCACCTTCACGCAGGACGCCGCGGCGAAAGCCCTCGTGCAATGGGTTGCGCAAAACAGGAGCGGCGATTTCGGCGTCGCCGTGATCATGCCGGCAGCCGGCAGTCCGGCATTCGGTGCCGACGCGCGCAACGCGTTCATGCTGGCGCCGGCCACGTCCGGCCAGCCGCTGCGCTACTACGTGGGAGCCGCGTGGACGCGCGGGGGCGACATCACGTCCGAGCAGCAGTGGAAGCGCCATGTCGCCGACGAGGCGGCCCGCGTCGCGGCGCCCGTGCGCGTGACGCTGTCCGCGCACTGACATGGCCGACACAGACGGCACGACACGGGGCTTCACCCGCCGCGACTTCTTCCGCGCCACCACGCTGGCCGCTGCCCTGCCGCTGGGGCGCGCCGCACCGGCGGCCCCGGTCGCGGGTCCCGCCGACGGCGCCAGGGTCGCGTGGCTGGAAGGCCGCCCCGCCCGCATCGGCGGCACGACGTTCGGCGTGCCGTGGCCACGCGGCGCGTTGCGCAAGGACCAGGCGTTCGTCGTCGAAGGCGCTTCCGGCCCCGTACCCGCGCAAAGCTGGCCGCTCGCGTACTGGCCGGACGGCTCGCTGAAGTGGACGGCGCACGCGCTCGGCGCGACGGACAAGCCGGACGCCGCCCTGCGGGTGCGCCCGGGCACGTCGCGCGCCCCCGCGGGCGGCGTCGTCACCGTACGCCGCGACGCCGACAGCCACGTCGTCGGCACCGGTGTCGTCGACTGCGTCGTCCCGTCCCGCGGCCCCGTGCTCGTGCACTCCGTCCGCCGCGGCGGACGCGACGTCCTGCGCAACGTGCGCCTCGTCGCGCTGTGCGACGACGCGCCGGAAGGCAGCACCCGCCGCACGGAATTCGAGAGCGTCGTCCAGACGGCGACCCTGGAACAGGAAGGCCCCATCCGCAGCGTGCTTCGGCTCGACGGCAAGCACCGCGGCGCGGGGCGCGACTGGCTGCCGTTCACCGTCCGCCTGTATTTCTACGCGGGCGCCGCGTCCGTCCGCATCATGCACACGTTCGTGTTCGACGGCGACGAGCAGCGCCACTTCATCCGCGGCATCGGCCTGGCGTTCGACGTGCCGATGCACGACGAGCTGCACGACCGCCACGTGCGCTTCGCCGGCGCCGACGGCGGCGTGTGGGCCGAGGGCGTGCGCAACCTGACGGGCCTGCGCCGCGACCCCGGTGCCGCTGCGCGCCGCGCGCAGCTGGCGGGCGAGCGCTGTCCGCCCGTGTCCGACGAGGTGCGCCCCCTGCTGCACCTCGTGCCCGCATGGGGCGACGTGTCGCTGTCGCAGCTGTCGGCCGACAGCTTCCGCATCCGCAAGCGCACGAAAGCCGGCTGCGGCTGGGTCGACGCGGCGTGGGGCGGACGCGCGGCCGGCTGCGGCTATGTGGGCGGCGCCTCGGGCGGCGTCGCGTTCGGCCTGCGCGACTTCTGGCAACGCCACCCGACGCAGCTCGACATCCGCGATGCCCACGCGGACACGGCACGCGCCACCGTCTGGATGTGGTCCCCGGACGCGCCCGCGATGGACCTGCGCTTCTACCACGACGGCATGGGCATGGACACGCACGCGCAAGAGCTGCAGGGTTTGCAGATCACGTACGAGGACTACGAACGGGGCTACGGCACGCCGGCGGGCGTCGCGCGCAGCAGCGAGATCACCTTGTGGGCATGCGACGCCACGCCGCCGCGCGAACGTTTCGCGCAGTTCGCAAGGGACCTGCAGACGCCGCCGCAACTGGCGCCCGCGCCGACGCACCTGCTGGCGACGGCAGTCTTCGGCACGCTGTGGTCGCTGCCGGACCGCAGCACGCCGGCCCGCGCCGCCATCGAGGACGAGCTGGATGCCCGCTTCGACTTCTACCGCCGCGAAGTCGAGCAGCGCCGCTGGTACGGCTTCTGGGACTACGGCGACATCCGCCACACGTACGACGCCGACCGCCACGACTGGCGCTACGACGTGGGCGGGTTCGCCTGGGACAATTCGGAACTGTCGCCCGACCTGTGGCTGTGGTACACCTTCCTGCGCACGGGACGGGCCGACGTCTTCCGCATGGGCGAGGCGATGGTGCGCCACACGAGCGAGGTCGACACGTACCACCTGGGCCCCTTCGCCGGCCTGGGGTCGCGCCACAACGTCCAGCACTGGGGTTGCAGCGCCAAGCAGGCACGCATCAGCACGGCCGTCTACCGCCGCTACTATTACTACCTGACGGGCGACGAACGCATCGGCGACGTCATGCGCGAGGTACTCGACGCGGACCGCAAGCTGGACGCCGTCGACCCCGTGCGCAAGCTGCCGAACGTACCGCCCAAGGGGCCGTATCCGGCGCGGATCAGCTTCGGCACGGACTGGGCATCGCTCGCCGCCAACTGGCTCGCGGAGTGGGAACGCAGCGGCAGCCCGCGCTGTCGCGACAAGATCCTGACCGGGATGCGCGACATCGCCGCCATGCCGCACGGCTTCTTCAACGGCGACCGCATGGGCTACGAGCCCGACACGGGCCACCTGCACGACATGATCGGCGCGGACGTGAAGGCATCGCACCTGAACGCCGTGTTCGGCGCCGTCGAGATCTTCGACGAACTGATACGCCTGACCGGGTACGCCGCGTTCGAGCGCGCGTGGCTCGACTACTGCGAATTGTTCAACGCGCCCGTCGACGAACAGCGCCGCCGGCTGGGCGCCCCGCACGGCGCCACGCACGCGCTGTACGCGGCCCACTCGCGCCTGACCGCGTACGCCGCGTGGAAGCGCCGCGATCCCGCGCTCGCGCGCCGTGCGTGGCGCGAGTTCGCCGGCGACGGCAAGCCGCGGCCATTCCGCACCGTCCATGTGGCGCCACCGCACGTGTTGCGGCCCGTCGACGAAATCCCGTGGGCCAGCACCAACGAGACGGCGCAATGGGGCCTGGCCGCCATCCAGAACCTCGCGCTGATCGGCGACCTACTGCCCCGCACCTAGGAGACTTCATGTACCGCTTTCTCGTCCTCGCCGCGGCCTTTATCGCCGCGCCCGCAACCGCCGCGACGTACTACGTGGCCCCGGCGGGCAACGACACGGCCGCCGGCACGGAAGCCGCACCGTGGCAATCGTTCGCCCACGCGCAGGCGCTGGCGCGTCCCGGCGACACCGTGCTGTTCCGCGGCGGCCGCTACGCGTACACGCATGCGACGACGAGCTGCGCGTCGCGCCGCGCCGCCGTCGCCGGCATCGCGATCGACAAAAGCGGCACCGACGGCCAGCCGATCCGCTACGAAGCGTATCCGGGCGAGACACCCGTGTTCGACTTTTCCGGCATGAAGGACGATTGCCGCGTCAAGGGCATCGAGGTCGCCGCCGACTGGATCGTGTTGAAAGGCCTGGAGATCACGGGGGCGCCGCAGCAGCCGGACAACCGGCTGAACCACGAATCGTGGGGCGTGTGGATCAACGGGAACCACAACGTCTTCGAACGGCTCGACCTGCACCACAATATGGGCCCGGGCCTGTTCATCAAGGACGGCGGCTGGAACCTCGTGCTGAACAGCGATTCGCACCACAACTACGACCCGTACACCTCGAACGGCGCGGGCCAGAGCGCGGACGGCTTCGGTGCCCACGTCAGCGCGGGCCACCCGGGCAACGTGTTCCGCGGCTGCCGCGCGTGGGCGAACACGGACGACGGCTTCGACCTGATCAACGCCTACTCCCCCGTCACCATCGAATACTCGTGGGCATGGCAGCACGGCTACCTGCCCGGCACGCACACACCGCTCCCGGCGGGCAACGGCAACGGCATCAAGGCGGGCGGCTACGGCGGGCGCTACGTGCCGAACGGCGTGAAGCACGTCGTGCGATTTTCCGTCGCCTTCGACAACAAGGTGTCCGGCTTCTATGCGAACCACCACCCGCTGGCGCTCGACTTCTTCAACAATACGGCGTTCGGCAACGCCATCGACTTCAACATGCTGGGCATCGCGCCCGACGGCGGGCCCGTGTACCTGGGCACCTTGCGCAACAACGTGGCCTACCCCGCGGGCACGCGGCTGAAGGTGGCGGGCGCGGACAGCGCCTCCAATTCATGGGACCCGGGCCTTACCCTGTCGCCGTTCGATTTCGACAGCGTCGCGGCGACCGGCTGGGACGCGCCCCGCAAGCCGGACGGCGCCCTGCCCGACGTGCCGATGTTCCATCCCCGCGCGGGCAGCCCTGTCGTCGACCGCGGGGTCGACGTGGGCCTGCCGTATCATGGCCGCGCGCCGGACCTGGGCGCCTTCGAACGCTGACCCTTTGCAACGACGGAGACACATGCACACAATCACTCGCGCCGCCTGCGCCCTTCTCGTCGCGGCCTGCGCTGCCAACGCCCCTGCCGCCGACGCCCGGCAATTCGCATTCGGCCCCGGCAAGCCGCCGGCCGGCTACACGGCCGTGACGGCCGACACGGTCTACACGCCCGCGCGCGGCTACGGCCTCGAGCCGGGCACGGCGCCCGATGGCGCGCACCCCTACTATTTTTCCGTCGACCTGCCGGAAGGGAATTACACGGTAACGGTCACATTGGGCGACGACACCGCGCCGGCCACGACGACCGTGAAAGCGGAGCTGCGCCGCCTGATGCTGGAAAACGTGGCCACGGCAAAGGGCCAGGCCGTGACGAAGACATTCACCGTCAACGTGCGCACGCCGCAGATCGCCAACGGCGGCGAAGTGAAACTGAAAGTCCCGCGCGAGACTGTCGACGAGGCATGGAACTGGGACCGGCGCCTGACGCTCGAAATCAACGGCGCGCACCCGGCCGTGCGCACGATCGCGATCGCGCCGGCCACCGTGCCGACCATGTTCCTGCTGGGCGATTCGACCGTGTGCGACCAGCCGGCGGAACCGTACGCCAGCTGGGGCCAGATGCTGCCGCGCTTTTTGAAACCCGGCATCGCCGTCGCCAACCACGGGGAGTCGGGCGAGACCTACCGCGATTCGATTGCGCGCCGGCGCCTGGACAAGGTCGTCTCCGCCATGAAACCGGGCGACGTCGTCCTCATGCAGTTCGGCCACAACGACCAGAAGCAGATCAAGGAAGGCAAAGGCGGCCCGTTCACCACGTACAGGGCGGAAATCAAGGTCCACGTGGACGCGGTCCGCGCGCACGGCGGCCTTCCCGTGATCGTGTCGTCGATGGAGCGCCGCGGCTTCGATGCGGACGGCCACGTCATCCCGTCGCTGAAGGATTATGCGGACGCGGCGCGCCAGTCCGCGCAGGAGCTGCACGTGCCGTTCATCGACCTGAACGCGTTGAGCATGACGTTGTACGAGGCGCTGGGACCGGAAGGCTCGAAGGCCGCGTTCGCGGAACCGGCACCGGGCCGCCTGGACAACACGCATCACGACAATTATGGCAGCTACGAACTGGCGAAGGCCGTCGTGCTGGGCCTGCGCGACGCGAAGGTGCCGGCGGCCGCGTACATCGTCGACGACTTCGCATTCGACCCCGCCCATCCGGACCCAGTGGCCGCATTCGCCGTGCCCCCGAGTCCGCACCGCACGGCGCAGCGCCCGCTGGGCGACGAGGCACACCGATGAAGCGGCGCGCGGCATTGGCCGCCATCGCCGCGGCCGCGGCCCTGCTTGCCGGCTGCGCGAGCGTCGCGCCGTCCGGCGACGCCTACGTGTTCGCCTACTTCGTCGACAACGGCCAGGACGGCCTGCACCTCGCGGGCAGCCGCGATGGCTATCGGTGGGACGCACTGGGCGGCGGCGCCAGCTTCCTCGCCCCGCACGTGGGCAAGGCGAAGCTGATGCGCGACCCGTGCATCGTGCGCGGCCCGGACGGCATCTACCACATGGTGTGGACGAGCGGCTGGAACGAGACGGGCATCGGCTACGCGTCGTCGACCGACCTCGTGCACTGGTCCGCGCAGCGCGAACTTCCCGTGATGGCGCACGAGCCGACGACGCTGAACGCGTGGGCGCCGGAAATCGCGTGGGACGCGAAGCGGCGCGAATACCTGATCTTCTGGTCGTCCACGATCCCCGGCCGCTTCCCGCAATCCGAGGCGGCCGGCGACGACGCGGGCGCGGCGAAGTACAACCACCGCATCTACGCGACGACGACGCGCGACTTCGTCACGTTCACGCCCACGCGCCTGTTCTACGACCCGGGCTTTTCCGTCATCGACGCGACGTTCGTCCGCACGAGCCAGGGCGACTGGCTCCTCGTGAAGGACGAGACACGGCACCCGCCGCGCAAATACCTGCAGCTCGCGCGCGCAGCCAGCCTGCAGGGGCCGTTCGAGCCGCTGGGCGCGCCCATCTCGCCCGCCGGCTTGTGGACGGAAGGCCCGACGGCGCTGCAAATCGGCGGCGACGTCATCGTCTACTACGACGCCTACACGGCGAAGCACTACGGCGCGCTGCGCTCGCGCGATCTCGTGCACTGGGAAGACGTGACGGCGCAGATGCACTTCCCCGACGAAGGCACGGCGCGCCGCATGCGCCACGGCACGGCGCTGCGCGTGCCGCCCGCATTGCTGGACGCGCTGCGCGCGCGCTGAACCACCCTGGCCGCGCACGGTGCCTTGTTGATGGGCAATGGTGCGCGGATGCGCGGCCGGATGGAGTACCCTCGCCTCTCCAACGTCGCGACCCCGGAGGCGGACCGTGTCCCTTGACCCAGCGAAACCCGAAGAGGAACAGCAGGAGCGCCAGGAACTCCTGAGGGTTCCCGTCGTACGGGAGGAAGCGTGGGTCGAGAAACGGATCGTCGACACGGGGCGCGGCGTGCGCATCCATAAGACCGTCGCCGAGCACCCATGCCAGATCGACGAGAGCCTGGCGCGCGACGATGTGCAGGTCAGGCACGTCGCCGTGGACCGCATCGTCCCGCTCGACCAGGCGCCCGCGACGCGCTACGAAGGGGACACGCTCGTCGTCCCGATCCTCGAGGAAGTGCTGGTCGTCGAACGACGCCTGCGCATCAAGGAAGAGCTCCACATCACCCGCACCCGCCGCGAAGAGCGCCACGTCGACACCGTCGTGCTCCGCGCCGAACAGGTCAGCGTGGAGCGCTTCGACGAGCACGGCGACACACCATCTACATGAATCTACCGGAGGACGCATCATGCAACATACCCTAGTGGCGGTTTTCGACAACCGCAGCGATGCCCAGAGCGCGATGGACGAACTGCTGGCATCGGGCTTCACCCGCGATAACGTCAACGTCTCCAGCGCCGACCTGGCCGCCGGCTCGTCCGCCACGACGGCGGCGACCACCACCGCCACGGCCCAGGAGGAAGGCGTGGGCGCATCGATCAAGAACTTCTTCGAGAGCCTGTTCGGCACCGACCACGACCAGCACGCGATCCGCTACTCGAATGCCGTCACGTCCGGCCGGCACGTGCTGACGCTCACCACGACGTCGGAACCGGAAGTGGAACGCGCGGCCGACGTCATCGAGCGCTTCGGTCCCATCGACATCGACGAGCGCCACGACCTGGCGGGTAACGCCGCCACGCTGGGCGCCAGCGCCTACCAGGGCGCCCCGTCCGCGTCGCTGCAATCCGGATCGCAATCGGGATCGCAACCGGGCAACCTGGCCGGAAGCCGCGCCGAATCGGCCGACCTGCGCACGGACTCGCAGCAGCGCGAAGCCACCGCCATGCAGACGGGTAAGGCCGCGATCCCCGTCGTGCAGGAAGAAGTCCACGTGGGCAAGCGCCTCGTCGAGCGGGGCGGCGTGCGCGTGTTCTCCCGCGTCGTCGAGACGCCCGTGAACGAAACGGTGGCGCTGCGCGAAGAACACGTGAGCGTGGAGCGCCGCCCCGTCGACCGCCCCATCGACCCGGCCGACGCCGCCGCGTTCAAGGACAAGACGATCGATCTGCGCGAAACGGCCGAGGAAGCGGTCGTGCAGAAGTCGGCCCGCGTCGTGGAGGAAGTCGTCGTCGGCAAGGAGGTCAGCCAGCGCGAGCAACAGATCAGCGATACCGTACGCCGCACGCAAGTCGACGTGCAGCCGCTGCAGGGCGCGGCCCGCGACGACGACACGTATTACCGCAACGACTGGCAGCAGAACTACGCGAGCCTCGGCGGCACGTACGACGACTACGCGCCGGCCTACCGCTACGGCTACGACATGCGCCGCGACGCCCGTTACCAGGGCCGTAACTGGGACGACGTCGAATCCAGCCTGCGCAGCGACTGGGATGCACGCTACGGCAGCGCCGGCGCGTCGACGTGGGAACGGATGAAGGCGGCCGTACGGTCGGGCTGGAACCGCATGACGTCCTGACGGGCTTGCGGGTGCAACGGGAGCCGGTAGCTCAGGCGGTCCGCCACCCGTTGCGCCCCGAGGCCGGCATAGAAGCGGATGCCGGCCTCGTTGGACGCCTTCACATGCCAGTCGATGCGGCCGCAGCCCTGCTCGGCCGCATGGCGCGCGATCCACGCCATCAGGGCCCGGCCCACGCCGCGCCCGCGACTGTCCGCGCGCACGAACAATTCCTTCATCATGCACTGGCGGCGGTTGGCCGGCGTCGGGTCGACGAGCGAATACAGCAGCACGACGGCCGCGAATCCGGCCACCGTCCCGTCTTCATCCGTCGCCACGACGAGCCGCAGCGGCGAGTCCGGCGCGAGCAGGTTGTGCAGCAGATGGTCGCGCACGGCGGCGCGCGCCACCTCCGCGTCGTCGTGGTAGTCGCGATACAGCTCGCACAGCAGGTCGACCAGCGATTCGTGCTGGTCGGGCGACACAAGAAACACTACAGGTGACACTACAGGGGACACGCGCATGACAGGGCCCGATCCGATCCGGTGGAAGACGGGAACGATACCAGAAACGGCGGAGCCCATGCAGGGCAGGCCTAGCCCGCCAGCGCCGCGACCTGGGCGGCGCTCAGCGCCCCCGCGTGAATGCGGAAGTCCTGGATGCGGCCGTTGAACGACGGATGCCCCCAATTGCGGCCCAGGAACGTGACCTGGTCGCCGACCTGGCGCGGCGACAGGAGGATCTCGTCGGACTTCGCCACTTCGGTGCCGTCCACGTAAAGCCGGCACGTGTTGCCCTGCAGCGTGACCGCCACGTGGACCCAGCGCCGCAACGGCAGCGGCGCCGGCGCTTCCACGGACTGCGCGTCGTTGCCCGTCGCGCCAAAGATCACGAAACGCAGCCCGCCCCGGCCGGACTGGGGCGCGAGCGCCATGGCTGCGTACGCATCCTGCCCGGCGAAGAACAGGCAGCTGTCCCAGTGCAACCCGTTCGCGTACGCCCACAGGGACACGCTGAAGTCGTCGAGGTCGCCGAACAACCCCGACGGCAGCTGCAGGCCCGCCTTCTTGCCGTCGAACGCGACGGCCTTGTCGTTGCGGCGCCCGTCGCCCCAGGTCGCGCCGTCCAGCAGTTGGCCCTCGACGAGACTCATGGCGCCGGCCGAGTCCAGCTTCAAGCCGACCGTGCCCGTGCCGTCCGGGTTATTCAACGGCAGCATCAGGCGATCTTCGCCAGGAACGGCGATACGGGCCACATTGGAATCGGCGGCCGGCGCCGCGGCGGTCGGCGCACCGTCGCCCTGGCTGACGACCTGGTAGAACCAGACGCCGTTGGGCGGCGTATCGCTGTAGGTGAGCAGGTCGCTGGCCGACACCGTGCCCAGCAGGTTGAAGGGGCCGCCGGCCCGGCTTGCGCGCTTGACCGCATACGACGTCGCGCCGACGCTGCCCCACCACGACAGCACCACGCGGTTGCCGCGCTGGTGGGCGGTGAGGCCCGAGGGCGGCTTCATCGGCCCGGGATAGGCCGGGCGGCGCAGCGCCAGCGTAGGGAACACCACGTCATCCCCGCCGCTGGACCATTGGTTCGGCTCGCACAACGCCAGCATGCGCGCGACGTTGGGCGCTGTCAGGCCCATGCGGTTCACGTAGTGGTTGTAGATGGGTTCCCAGGCGTTGCGGCCGTTCCCGAACGACTGGTTCACCGCCGTCCAGAAGGACGGATGCGGCGCCGTCGGGTTCTGTTCGCGCACGTACGGCATCGGGTAGGGCTGGCCATTCTCGTCGTGCAGGTTCGAGCGTGCCACGTATTCGGCGGCGGCGAGGAAGCGGTTGTTGTACAAACCGTAGAGGTCGTCGCCCTGGTTCCACGCCATCTCCAGCAGATCGCCGCCGAGCGACATGCCCAGCGTGGAGTGGCCCTGGTCGCGGCCGCTCTCCTCCCACTGCCCGAAGTGGCCCGGGTGCATGAAGTACACGCCGTGCACGATGGCGCCGTTGCCGAAGGTCCTGAGCTTGCCGCGGTTGTTGCCCGCGTAGCAATCGCACGCCAGCCGGTACAGGTCGGGGTTGTCGCAGAACACGCCGATGGCGAGCGCACCCGCCAGCGAGGCCATGTCCCAGTTGGCATGCGAGCCGATGCGGCCGTCGCTGAGGAACCACGACGAGACCGGGGCGAAGATGTTGGCCAGCATGTCCTGGAAACGCTTCAGGTTCGCCGGCGCCCAGCCGGCGTACCCGCGCATGATCTCGCCGGCCTGTGCCCATTGGTGTCCCTGGATCCCGGCCAGCAGGATGAACGTGTGATCGTCATGGGCGGTCGATCCCGGGCGCACGGTGCCGATCACCTGCAGGGTGTTCGCCCAGGCGTCCAGGGTTTCCACCGCCTTGTCGGCATAGCGGGTGTCGCCCGACAGCTGCCAGCGCAGCGCCAGGCACCACGCGCGCTGGATGTCGCGGTACATCGCGTACTTGCTGCCGTCCTGGCGGTAGACGCCCTGCTGCGGATTCGGCTTGCCGTCCAGGCTGGTGAGGCTGTCGGCGCACAACTTGTTCCACCAGCCCGTCCACGGCGCCAGCCCGGCCTTGATGTGCGCACGAATGCGCGCGAAGTCGTCGTCGGTCACCAGGAGGCCCGGGTGGCGGAAGACGCCGCTCTCCGAGGCCGGCGTGGCGGCGGGCGCAACGCCGGCAGCCGTGCCCGACAACGCCGCCGTTGCAACGCCGGCCGCCTGGCGGCTCTGCACCGACGGGTCGGCACCCTGCCCACCACCGCATGCGGTGAGCATGGGAATCATGGGCAACAGGCCCAGGCCCAGCGTAAAAGCCCGCCGGGCGGGGTTGCGCAATTCGTCTTCTTGATCCATTTGATTCAGGCCTTCGGCGCAAGTCTTCGACATCGGCATTTCCTCATTTAAAACAACCGTTACGTGGTGGTAGTCGCAGGATACGGTCCCGGCATGACCGAATCATTACGATTGTGACATTTCCCAAAAGAAATATCAACAATTCACGCTTCCGTGGCCGCGTGGGGACCGGGCACGCTGCGGTAGAATCGCGCCCATGTCCATGCAGCCCCCTTCCTTCGACACCATCGTGGCCGGCACCGGTCCCGGCGGCGCCAGCGTCGCGCGCGAGCTCGCGCGGGCCGGTGCGCGCGTGCTGATGCTGGAAGCGGGCGGCGACGCGCCCCTGGCCGGCACGCTCACGCAGATGGCCGGCATGGCCGCGGTGCCCGGCAAGGGCGCGTTCCTGCACCGCGACCTGTCGCTGCTCGTGCGGGCACTGACGACGGGCGGCACGTCGACGATCAACTTCGCCACCGCCGCGCCGCCACCGGCCGCCATGTTCGCCGCGCACGGCATCGACCTGGCGCCCGCCCTCGCCGCCTGGCGCGCCGAACTGCCGATGGCGCCGTTGCCGGATACCCTTGTCGGCCCGATGGCCGCGCGCATCATGGACGCCGCGCAGGCGGCCGGCCTCCCCTGGCGCAAGCTGGACAAGATGATCCGCCCGGCCACGTGCCGCACGGGATGCTGGCGCTGCGTCTACGGCTGCCCGTTCGGCGCCAAGTGGTCGGCCCGCGAGCTCGTCGACGACGCCCGCGCGCATGGCGCGCAGCTGCGCACGGGCGCGCGCGTGACGCGTGTGATCGTGGACGGCGGGCGCGCCGTCGGGGTGGAAGCCGTCGTGGACGGACGTATCGAAACGTTCCGGGCGGGACGCGTCGTGCTGGCGGCGGGCGGCATCGGCAGCCCGCGCATCCTGCGCGCGTCGAACCTGCTGGCGGGTCCCGTGCCGTTCTTCAGCGATCCGGTCGTCGCCGTGATGGGCACCGTCGACGGCATCGAGGGCGGCGGCGCGGAAGTGCCGATGGCGGCCGGCGCGATGCTTCCCGATGCGGGCATCAGCCTCGCCGACCTCACGTTGCCCCGTCCGATGTACCAGGCGTTCGCCGCCCAGGCGGGCCGCGTCGACCGGCTGTTCGCGCATGCGCGCACGTTGACGATCATGGTCAAGATCCGCGACGAGATCGGCGGTGACGTCGGTCAGCGCTGGGTCGACAAGGTGCTGCATCCGCGCGACCGCGGCCGTTTCGACGAGGGCATCGGGATCGCGCGGGACATCCTCGCCCGCGCGGGCGCCCGGCACGTATTCGCGAGCCACCACTTCGCCGCGCATCCCGGCGGCACGGCACGTATCGGTCACACGGTCGACGCCGACCTGCGGACGGCCACGCGCGGCGTGTACGTGTGCGATGCCTCCGTCATTCCGGAACCGTGGGGCCTGCCGCCCACGCTGACCCTGTTGTGCCTGGGCTGGCGCCTGGGCCGCATGCTGGCCCAGGCACCCGGCGCCGTCAGCGCGGACGCACGGGCAGCGTCGCCGTCAGCTTGATGTCGGCGGACGATTCGCCCACCATCAACTTGACTGGCACCGCTTCCACGTCGAAGCGGCCTGCCTCCGTGTTCCAGTACGCGAGGCGCCGCGCCGCGAGCGGGATGCGCACGGTGCGCGTCTCGCCCGGCTTCAAATTCACCCGCTGGAAACCGACGAGCGCCTGGCGCGGCCGCTCGACCCGCGACTTCGGCCACGCGGCGTACAATTCGACGACGCTGTCGCCCGCCACCTTGCCCGTGTTCGTGACGTCGACGTCCACGCCGACCGTACCGTCCGCCGCCAGCGCCGGCGCGCTCGTGCGCAGCTTCGTGTACTTGAACGTCGTGTAGGACAGGCCGTGCCCGAACGGGAACAGAGGCTCGCCCTTGAAGTACATGTACGTGCGGCCGTGGCGGATGTCGTAATCCATCATCGGCGGCAGCTGGGACTCGGCCGCGGGCCACGTCGCCACGAGCTTGCCGCCGGGATTGTAGTCGCCGAACAGCACCTGCGCGAGCGCCGTGCCCTGGTCCTGCGATGCATGCGCCATCTGCACGATCGCGGGCACGTGCGCCTCGGACCAGTTGATCGTGAACGGGAAGCTCGACACGAGCACCATCACCGTCCGCGGATTCGCCGCGAGCACCTGCTTGACGAGGCCTTCCTGCGCCAGCGCCAGCGATTCGCGGTCGCGGCCTTCGCGGCCGTCGCCCGGGTCCGCGCAGCGCTTCGTGCCCGCGTCCGTCCACTCCTGGGCCATGTTCGGACCGCACGTGGGGTCGTTGCCGACGACGACGATCACCACGTCGGCAGCGCGCGCCGCCTTCACGGCCGCGCCGTCCTTGTCGTCGGGCGCGTACGTCACCGTCACGCCGGGGCCCGCGGCCGCCCTGATGCCTTGCAGCGCCGTCACCGTGTACGGCGCGATGCCGCCATACCAGTCCCAGTGGACGCTGTCCGCGTGCGGGCCGATCACGGCGATGCGCTTGATGCGGTCCTTCGCGAGCGGCAGCGCGTGGCCATCGTTCTTCATCAGCACGATCGATTCCAGCGCCATGCGCAGCGACACGGCCTTGTGCGCGGCACCGTCCCACGGGGCGGGACCGTCCTCGATGGCGGCGTACGGGTTGCCGGCCGGCGGATCGATGAGGCCCAGTTTGATCGTCGTGCGGAACTTGCGCGCGAGCGCCTCGTCCAGGTCGGCGACCGTGATCGTGCCGTCCTTCAGCGCTGCGCGCAGCTCGTCCTGGTATTTGTCCAGGTATTGGTTGACGCCGGCCTTCAATGCGGCGACCGCGGCCTCTTTCTGGTCCGGATACCGTTTATACAGTTTCACGAGGGTGGAAATCGCGCCGCCGTCGCTCGAGATCACGTCCGCGCCCCACTCCTTGATGACGAGGCTGCGCAGCACCGGGTGCACGTCCATCGGCGTGCCGTTCCACGCGTTGTACGCGGCCATCAGCGCGCGCGCACCGCCGTCCTGGAACGCCATGCGGAACGGCGCCGCATAGTATTCATGGAACAGCCGGTCGTCGAAATTCGACGACGAATTGCCGCGCCCATCCTCGTTGCTGTTGGCGAGGAAGTGCTTCAACAGCGCCGCGCCGCGCCAGTATTTGGGGTCGTCGCCCTGGATGCCGCGCGTGTACGCCGTCGCCATCGTGCCCACGAGGAACGGGTCTTCGCCATACACCTCTTCGCTGCGGCCCCAGCGCGGGTCGCGCGCGAGGTCGGACTGCGGGCCCCATTGCATCAGCATCGGGTGCTTGTATTTCGTGCTTTGAGTGATGTAGCGCGCTTCCGTCGACTGCACGGCGCCGGCCTGGCGCACGAGGTCCGGGTCCCACGTCGCGCCCATGCCGGGCGGTTGCGGGAACTGCGTCGTCGTGATGCGCTCGCGCTGGCGCGTGCTCTCGCCCCGCTGCACGAGGCCGTGGATGCCTTCCGTCGCGCCGAAGCTGGGGATGCCGAGGCGCGGCACGCCCGAATCCGGCGACAACGCGGCGATCTTTTCGTCCGGCGTCATCAACGACAGGATGTTGGCGATGCGCTGCTGCGGCGGCAGGGCCGGGTCCTGGAACGGGTAGGTGGCCGCGTGGGCGGCGACGCCGGCGCCGAGCGCGGTTGCCAGCACCGCGGCCCGGGCTGCGGCCGCCAGAATGTTCGTCTGCATGGATGTCTCCTAGGGTTGATCTTGTTAGCGCAAACAGACAGATGATACCCCAGCAAGGAAACCGATTTCACCATAGCGTTGCAAAACCCGGTGTTCGGCGCTAAAAGTTTCTTGCGCCTCGTAAAGACGGCGGTACAATCGAATGCATACGAAGAGCGGCTGGACCGTACGCGGCCGCCATGAACACTGAACGGAGACAGCATGAGTTACGAACGCATCGTGGTCCTCGGCGGCGGCACGGCCGGCTGGATGACGGCAGTCGCCCTGGCCACGGGCCTGCAGGGGACGCAAGTGGAGCTGGTGGAATCGGAAGACATCGGCACGGTCGGCGTCGGCGAGGCGACCTTCCCCTCGATCCGCAATTACCACCAGATCGTCGGCATCCAGGAGGCCGACTTCCTGCGTGCCACGCAAGGCACGTACAAGCTGGGCATCCGCTTCTGCGACTGGCGCGTGCGCGGCGAGGACTACTACCACACGTTCGGCGACTTCGGCGAACTGGATGGCCCGCACGCGCTGTGGGGCCAGTATCGCCGCCACGTCAACGCGGGCCTGCCGAAGTTCGGCGAGCAATGCCTGCCGACGGTGATGGCGATGCGGGACCGCTTCTGCGCGCCGGGCCAGGGCGCGGCCAGTTTCAATTATGCGTACCACTTCGACGCCAACCTGTACGCCCGCTTCCTGCGCGACATCGCCATCAAGCGCGGCGTGCGCCGCACCGAGGGCAAGGTCGTCGACGTCACGCGCCGGGCCGACGGCGGCGTGGCGTCGTTGCGGCTCGACGACGGCCGCGTCGTCGCGGGCGATCTGTTCATCGACTGCTCCGGCTTCGTCTCGCTGCTGCTGGGCCGCACGCTCGAGGAACCGTTCCTCGACTACAGCCGCTGGCTCCCCGTCGACCGCGCCTGGGCCGTCCCCAGCGCCCGCACGAGCACGGCGCTGACGCCGTACACGCGCGCGACGGCGCTGGAATCGGGCTGGGCGTGGCGCATCCCGCTGCAGGACCGCACCGGCAACGGCCATGTGTTTTCCTCGCGTTTCATCGACGAGGACAAGGCGCGCGAACAACTGCTGCAGCAGCTGGACGGCGAGGCGCTGGCGGAACCCCGGCTGCTGCGCTTCACGACGGGGCGGCGCGAACGCTTCTGGGTCCACAACGTCGTTGGCATCGGCCTTGCGACGGGCTTCCTCGAGCCGCTCGAATCGACGAGCATCTACCTGATCCAGGCAGGCCTGGGCAACCTGATGCCGCTGCTCGTGCCGCGCACGCGCGTGGCGCCGGAAGCCATCGAGGCATACAACCGCGGACTCACGCGCCAGTTCGAACGCATCCGCGACTTCATCCTGCTGCACTACTGCCTGACGGCGCGGCGCGACACGCCGTTCTGGAATGCGATGGCGCACGTGGAGCTCCCGGACACGCTCGCGTACAAGCTGCACGCATGGCGCCAGACGGGCGTGCTGCACCAGTACGACGTGGAAGGCTTCGACGGCCACAGCTGGCTCGCGATTTACGCGGGCATGCACTGCTGGCCCGAGCGCGCCGACCCGCGGCTGTCCGACCTGCCGCTGGCCACGTCGCTCGACTGGGTGCAGACGCGCGCGCGCCAGCTCGCCGAAGCCGTCGCCCCGCTGGCCACGCACGACACCTACCTCGCGCGCATCCTCGGGCGCTGATCCCGCGCGGCCCCGTCAGCGGCCGCCAGCGTCTCCAGCCACGCGCACAGCATGTCGGCCAGCGCATCGGCATACGCGGCGATCTCGGCGCCCGTGCGCGGCCGTTCCGAGAATCGCTTGCCGACGGCGGATAACGTGTCCATCAGCAGATCGGCCGCGAGCGCCCGCAGGCGCGCGTGCGGCGGCTGCGTCGCATCTTCGAGGATGGATCGCAGCGGCGCCGTCGTGCGGCGCCATTCGTCGGCCTGCAGCCGGAACAGGATCGCCGCCTTGTTCGGGAAGTACTGGTACAGCGAGCCGACACTCACCCCCGCCTGTTCCGCCGCGCGCGACGTCGTGAAGCGGGCCGCGCCTTCCGTCGCCAAGACCCGAAGGGATGCCTCCACCACCGCGGCGACGAGGTCGTTCGAGCGGGCCTGTTTCGGCTGCTTGCGCGAGGCAATCCGGAAGCGGCCGGCCTCGCGGACCTCGTCGATATCCGGACGGGCGACGCACTGCAGACGCTCGCCGGCGACCTGCCCGCCACGATCGACCTCGTGCTGCTCGATGGCGCGAAAGCGCTGTACCCTGACGTGCTCGCGCTGCTGGAAGGGCGACTGCGCGCTGGCAGCATCGTCGTCGCCGCCAACGCGGACCACAGTCCGGACTACGTCGCGCGCGTGCGCGACACGGCGTCGGGCCATGCCAAAACGACACTATCCATAAACGCAATACCACTTTTCGTATAGTCCCTATGCGCTGCGCCGATATGTCGCCGGTGAGCTTCAGGCCTAAGCTTCACCACTCATAACGACGAGACACCCCGTCGGCACGCCCTTGCGGCGCGATCGGCGGGTCAATAACACAGAGGAGCAGCCGCTATGTCCCAGCCCCAAGTCCAACGCGTGGAGCGCGTGGAGACTTTCACGCCACCGTCCGACCCCATCGGTAAAATCGACAAGATCGACCACTACTTCCAGATCACGGCGAGGGGCAGCACGCAGCGCCGCGAAGTCATTGCCGGCATCACGACGTTCCTGGCGATGGTGTATTCCGTCTTCGTCGTCCCGGGCATGCTGGGCCAGGCCGGCTTCGACGTCAGCGCCGTGTTCGTCGCCGTGTGTCTGACGGCCGCATTCGGCTCGTTGCTGATGGGCCTGTGGGCCCGGCTGCCGATCGCCGTCGGCTGCGCCATCTCGCTCACGGCATTCACCGCGTTCGGCCTCGTGCTGGGCAAGGGACTCACGCCCGCCATCGCGCTGGGCGCCGTGTTCCTGATGGGCCTCCTGTTCACGGCGATTTCCGTAACGGGCGTGCGCTCGTGGATCCTGCAGAACCTGCCGTCCGGCGTCGCGCACGGCACGGGCGTCGGCATCGGCCTGTTCCTCCTGATGATCGCGTCGAGCGAGGTCGGCCTCGTCGTCAAGAACGCGGGCGCGGGCCTCCCGGTCGCACTGGGCCACGTCACGGCGTTCCCCGTCGTGATGAGCATCCTGGGCCTGGCCGCGATCTTCGGCCTCGAACAGCGCAAGGTTCCGGGCGGCATCCTGCTCGTCGTGATCGCCGTGTCCGCGCTCGGCCTCGCGTTCGATCCGAACGTGCACTTCAAGGGCATCTTCTCCTGGCCGCAGTTGAGCGCACCGGGCCATCCGTCGCTGATCGGCGCGATGGACGTCAAGGGCGCGCTGAGCATGGCCGTGCTGCCGAGCGTCCTCGCGCTCGTGATGACGGCCGTGTTCGACGCGACGGGGACCATCCGCGCCGTGGCGGGCCAGGCGGGCCAGGTCGATGCGCGCGGGTACATCCACAACGGCGGCCGCGCGCTGACGGCCGATTCCCTGAGCTCGATCTTTGCGAGCCTCGTCGGCGGTGCGCCCGCCGCGGCCTATATCGAGTCGGGCGTGGGCACCGCGGCCGGCGCCCGCACGGGCCTGACGGCCGTCGTCGTCGGCCTCGGCTTCCTCGGCCTGATCTTCTTCTCGCCGCTGGCCGGCCTCGTGCCGTCCTACGCCACCGCACCGGCGCTGATGTACGTGGGCCTGCTGATGCTGAGCAGCGTCGCCCACATGAACATGGACGACAAGCTCGACGCCCTCGCCGGCCTCGTGTGCGCCGTGTTCATCCTCCTGACCTGCAACATCGTCACCGGGATCATGCTGGGCTTCTGCACGCTGGTCGTCGGCCGCGTGCTGGCGGGCGAATGGCGCAAGCTGAACGTCGGCACCGTCAGCATCGCGCTGGCACTGGCCGTGTTCTACGCGGGCGGCTGGGCCATCTGATCCGTCAGAACATCCCGTCCCCATTCGCCATCGGGACGGGTGCCGGCTGGGCGATGTCCCACATCTCGGCGATGCGGTCGCCCTCGAAACGCAGGATGTGGACGATCGCCAGCTCCGTCCCACCCTCCTCCAGCACGGCGCGCGAATGCACGGCCACCAGCGGGCCCTCTGCAATCGCGCGCTTCACCTCGAACACCATGTGCGGGAACCGTCCCGCGTTCTCCTTCATTGCCGCCTGCAAGGTCGCCATGTCCGCCGCGAAATGTGGGTTGTGGTGGCGAAACCCCGGCGCCGCGTAACGCGCAAATGCCTCGTCGACTTGTCCGTGCGCCGTCAACCGCAGGAAGTCGGTCGCCGTTTCCTTCAATGTGATCGTGCCGCTCATGCCGGTCGCCTTTGTGGTCTGGATCCGGCATCGTGCCACCGCGGGGGCGGCGCGGCAAGGGGCGACGCAGGGCGCAGGCCAACCCGGCCGTATCGTACGCCGCGTCTCGACGGAATTGTGTAATCTAAGTGACAACTTCTTACAGGAGAAACCATGAAAGCCACTACCATTTCGAGCATCATGCTGGCCGTCGCCGTTCTCGTGACGGGCTGCCATAAAGCCCAGGACAAGGACGGCATGGGCCCTGCCCAGTCCGCCGGCAAGGCCATCGACGACACGGGCGCCAAGGCCGCCGCCGAGTCGAAGGAAGCCGCCGCCAACGCCAATGCGGCCGCCCAGCAGGCCGGCCGGAACGCGAAGGAAGCGGCCGAGCAGGCCAACGCCAACGTCAAGGCCGCGGCCGACCGCGCCGGCGACCAGATGCAGAAGGCCGGCGCCGAAGTCCGCCAGGAATCGCACGAAGCCGCGCAGAACGTGAAGGAAGGCGCGAAAGACGCGACGGCCGCCACGGGCCGCGGCCTGGAACGCGCCGGCGAGAAGATGCAGAACGCGGCCGGCAAGTAAGCCAGGCGCCGCACCCGGATGCGCGCGGCGGAGTGACCCCGGAAGGCGGTATACTCCGGCGATGCGCATCCAGCTCTTCTCCGACCTCCACCTCGAACGCGACCCCGGGTTCCAGCCGACCATCTTCCCCGACACGGACGTCGTCGTCCTCGCCGGCGACATCGGCTCGTACCAGGCCCGGTCGCGCCTGACGTCCGACGACTTCGGCCTCGCGCGCTTCGCGCCCGCCACCACGGGCGCCGGCGCGCGCGTGCTGTACGTACCGGGAAACCACGAATTCGACGGCCTCGATTTCGCCGAGACGCAGGCCCGCCTGCGAGAAACGTGCGCCGCATTCGGCATCACGTGGCTCGACGGCGAGATCGTCACGCTGGGCGACGTCCGCTTCGTCGGCACCACGTTGTGGGCCGACTTCGACGCGCTCGCGTCCGGCGAAACGGACATCAGCCGCCAACTGAAACAGCGCGACAAGGCGTTCCGCGCCGCGAACTACTACCTGAGCGGGAACACGACGCTCGTCGACGGCGAACCGCTGCTGGCCGAGGGCCAGCGCGAATTGTCGTTCGCCTGCCAGGCGTGGTTGCGCGACGCGCTGGCCACGCCGTTCGACGGCACGACGATCGCCGTCACGCACTACGCCCCGACATTGCGCAGCGCCGACCCGCGCTACGGCATCACGCCCGGCACGGCCGGCTTCTGCAATGCACTGGACGACCTGCTGCCGTTCGCCGACGTGTGGATGCACGGGCACCTGCATTGCGCGAACGATTACGTCGTCGAAGGCACGGGCTGGCGCTGCCGCGTCGTCGCGAACCCGCTCGGCTATGCGAACAAGGGCGAGCAGGCCGCGTTCCGCGAAGACCTGGTGATCGTCGTGTGAACCAGCGCGGCCCGGCGCCTCAGTCGCGCACGCCCTGGTACATCAACGCACTGTCGTTCAGGCCGAACTTGAACTTGCGGTTCATGGCGATGATCTCCGCGCCGGCCAGCAACGTGGGGCCGTAGCCATGCGCGGCCTTCACGCTCGTCGGCCGGTAGGCGTAGAACGCGGGGTCGAACGCCATGCCCGTGCCCACGCAGATGCCGGCGATGCGGCCGTCCGGCCCGACCTTGCCCGCGACGGCATTCCATGCGAGGTTCGCCATCGGGCCGTACGCCTGCGCATCCACGTAGCCGCGGTTGACGGCGCGTGCGATGGCGTACGCGTAGATCGCCGTGGCCGACGTTTCCTCGTACGTGTCGGGACGGTCGATCAGCTGGTGCCAGAAGCCGTCCTTCGTCTGGTAGCTCGCGAGGCCCTTGACGTGCGCGCGCAGCTGGTCGAGGACGGCCCCGTAATCCTTGTGGTCCTTCGGCAGCACCTCGAGCACTTCGACCATTGCCATCACGGCCCAGCCGTTCGCACGCGCCCAATGCAGTTCCGGATGGTCGCGCAGGCCTTCCACGTAGCCGTGCATGTAGATGCCGAGGTTCTTGTTGAACATGCGCTTCGAGAACTGCAGCACCTGGCGCGCCGCGTCGTCGTAGTAGCGCGCATCGCCTGTTGCCTTGCCCAGGTACGCGATCGTCGGCACGCCCATGAACATGTCGTCCAGCCACAGCGTGTCCGGCAGCGGGCGCATCTTCGCGCCACCATGGCCGTCCGGGCCGCCCCGTGCCAGCGTGCCGTCCTTCAGCCGGTACTCCTTCTTCGTGACGAAGTCGGCGCAGACCGGGATCATCTGGCCATAGTCGACGGGCGCCCCCGCCAGCTTCGCCTTCAGGAAGCTGTGGCACAGCGCGCCGGCATCGTCCAGCGCGTGCGGATTCAGGAAGCTCTTGATGGGCGCGGCCGCATGGTCGCGATCCGCCTGGACGAGCGGCAGATAGGTCTTCGTCAGCCGGGCCAGCAACTGGTGACGCTGGATGGCATAGTCCGTGTAGCGGCGGTCGCCCGTCGCGGCACCCGCGGCCAGCATGCCCGTGTACGTCACGCCCCACTCATAGCTCGTCAGGCGGAAGTCGCCGGGCTTCAGCACGGCGTTCGCGTCGGGCCTGGACACGTCCGCGATCGGGGCGCCCGTGCGCTGGTCGATCACTTCCGCGGGCGTCACCTTGTCGAGGTAGTCGAACACGCGGTCCAGCACGGCCTTGACCTCGGCCGCATCCATCGCGCCGTACGGTGTCGGGTAATGCACTTGCTGCGCATGCAGCAGCGCGTCCGCCGCCACCGGGCCCCGTTCCTGCGGCGCCGGCGCCTGCTGTGCGGATGCGGGCAAGGCGCACGCCGCGGCCAGCGCCAGTCCCAGCCCACGGCGCGCCATCGTTCGAGTCTTCACACTGTCTCCTGTCATTCGAGTCGTTGTATCGTCAGGTCGTCCACCGTCTGGCGCGACCACGTCGTGCGCAAGCCCAGGTAGCCGCGCGCGAGCGGATGCGGGTCGCGGTAGGTGAACCAGTCGGCGCCGTCCACGCGCACGCGCGTGCAGCCGTCGAACACGGCGATCTCGATGCGGTAGTCGCGGTTCGGCACCAGCAGATGGGCAGTGTCCGTGTATTCGCCCACGAGTTCCCGGCGGCCGTCACCGTAGCGGCGCAGACGTGTCGTCGTGTTGCGGTTGCCGCCGATGCCCACGTAGTACATGGCGAGGTCGTCGTAGTCCTCGAACTTGCCGCTGCGCGTGAACAGGCTGTCCCGCTGCGGGTCGCGCGCCATCCAGAACACGTTCAGGTCGGACAGCCGGTCGTTCGGGCCGCCCTCGACGACGACCTTGCGCGTGAAGCGGATCAACACGTTGCCGGACAGCGGCCGGTCCAGCCACACGGTGGCGCCGCCGTCCACGTCGATCAGCAGGCGGCCGTCGCGGACGTCCACGACGTTGCCGGGCTTGCGCGCATACTCGGCCACGTACGCGTTGGACGGCGCGCTGAAATCGTCGGCGAACAGCACGGCGCCCGGCCGGCCCCAATGCGTGCACGCGGCGGGTTCGGCAGCCGCCGCCGCGCCGGACGCCAGTACCAGCACGGCGAGCGCAATCCTCATCGGCCGGCCACCGTCTTGTCGGCGAAGTAAGGCCCCAGTGGATTGCCCGGCAGCGCCTTCAGGCCCGCGACGACGCGCTCCGCGGTGAAGGCGGCGCCGGCCTCGTTCGTGTGCGTACGCGCGTCGGCGAAGAAGGTGTTCACGCGGTCGGCGCCGATCTGCTTGTAGCCATCCGCCACGAGCAAGGTCAGGTCCAGGAACAGCGCGCCGTTCGCGTCGGCTACCTGGCGGTCCCAGTCGGCGAACGTCGCGAAGTCGCGCCCGTCCTGCCAGCGGTCGCGATGCGGCACGGGCGCCGCGAGGATCACCGTCGCGCCCTTCGCCTTCGCATCCGCCACGTAGCGCGCCATGTACCAGCCGAACGTGTGGACGGCTTCCTTGCTGCCGTCCGGGCGCGTGTCCTCGACAGTCTCGGAAGCGGTGCCGGGGGCAGAGGCACGGTTCTTCATCGCCGGGTCGCCGATGCGGCCGCCGTCGTTGTGGCCGAACTGGACGAGCACGATATCGCCCTTTTTGAGCTGGTCGCGCACTTTGTCCCAGCGGCCTTCCGTGAAGTAGGTGCGGCTGCTGCGGCCGCCGATGGCCGCGTTCACGACGTTGATCCGGCGTGGATCGAACCACGGTGCGATGCGCTCGCCCCAGCCGATGGCGCCGTGCAGGCCGCCGCTCTTCACCGTGGAATCGCCGACGAGGAACAGCGTGGGCAGCGCCGGATCGCGCGGCGCCTCGTCGCGGACGCTCGCCGCATCGACGACGGGACGGTCGTCCTCGCGCGCGGGCGGCAACGGATTCACGGGCGGCTGCGGCTTCAGCCACGCAGCGATGCGCGGGTCGCCCAGCGCCTTCAGGCCGGCGGCCACGACCTGCGCATTCAGCGCGGCGCCGGCCCAGTTGGTGTGCGTGTGCTCGTCGGGCACCGTCTGCGGGAACAACTGCATGACGGCGTCGTGGCCCAGCGCGTCGTAGCGGCGCGCGACCTCGTCGTTCAAGTCGATGAAGCCGGCACCCTGCTCGCGCGCGACGGCCGCGGCCCAGCCGCCGTACGTGTCGCGGTCGCGCTTCGTACGGCCTTGCGCATCCCACTGCTTGTGCGGGATCGGCGAGCAGATCACGGGCGTGGCACCCTTCGCGCGGATGTCCGCGACGTATTTGCGCAGGTACCAGCCGTAGGTATGCACGACCTCGTGCTGGTGCGTGAGCAGGTTGTCGATCCCCTCCGTCTCGTCCCCCGTGCCGCGCAAGGTGCCGCGCGCGCGGCTCGCATCGTTCACGGCGCTCGCGTCGTTGTGGCCGAACTGCATGACGACGACGTCGCCGCGCTTGACGACCGCCAGCGTGCGCTCCCAGTGCCCGCTCGTGATGTACGTGCGGCTCGACAGGCCGCCCACGGCGCGGTTGACGACGTTGACCTTCGCGGGATCGAACCAGGCGGCGATCGGATTGCCCCATCCCCACTGGCCGGCCGCGCCCTTGCCCTGGCCGTCGTCGCGGCCGTTGCGCACGGTGGAGTCGCCGATCAGGATCAGCGACGGCAGCGCCGGATTCGCGGGCACCGGCAACGTCACCTGCGCGCGCGCAGGATCCGTATTGACGGCAGTCGGCAAGGATTGCCCGTGGGCGCTGGCGATCGCCAGGAGAAGCAGCGCGGCGACGGCGCGCAGCACGTGGGGCAGCAGCATGGCGGTGTTCCTGTCTCGTTGTTCTGTTCCGCGGTCCATTCTATGCGAGGGGCGTGCACGGCCAGAACGGCCCAGGCGAAAGAATCAGGAACATGAGCGGATACGCGCGCCTGCCGCTGCAACAATGAGCGGATGCCAACCACGAGGAGACGGGCATGCGCCCCATCGCCATATTGACACTCTGCGCCCTGCTCGGCGCGGCCACCGACGCCTCCTGCGCCATCGGCCGGCGCTTCCCCTCCGAACGCCGCGAAGTCGTCGACCCCGTCACGGGCACCCGTCTGACCTTCCTCACGAGCCGGCCGCACGGCGACTCGAAGATCTACCAGACGCACCCGCAGTGGACGGCGGACGGCCAGTGGCTGATCTTCCGCTCCCACCTGGCCGGCAACGAGGCGATGGCCGTCAACGAAACGACGGGGGCCATCGTACAGGTCACGGAAGGCGCCTACGAAGGCATGCTGAACGTGGCGCGCAAGTCGATGAAGCTGTATTTCCTGCGTCGCGCCGGCGACGACAAGCAGGTCGTCGAGGTGGACCTCGCGCGGGTACTCGCCGACAGCGCGGCCGGCCACATGGACGACGCGGCCCGCTACCAGCGCGTGGCCGCCACCTTGCCGGCCGCGCGAGAAGCCTTCGGCGACACGGCGCTCGACGCGGACGAGGAATGGCTGTACGTGCGCGTCGGCCCGCACGAGGCGGCACGTCACCTGGCGCCGGGCACGACGCTGGAACCCGCATTCGGTCCGCGCCACATGGGCGCGGGCCCCGCGGGCATCGCCCGCGTGAACGTGCGTACGGGCGAGGTGCGCCACGTCGTGTCGGTGCCGTTCCAGGTCGGCCACATCCAGGCGAACCTGTGGAGCCCGGGCGAGATCGTGTTCTGCTGGGAGACGGGCGGCAAGTCGCCGCAGCGCACGTGGACCGTGCACGCGGACGGCAGCGGCCTGCGTCCCCTCTACCCGGAAGCGCCGTACGAATGGGTGACGCACGAAGCCGTGATCGGCAAGGACGAAGTGGCGTTCGCCATCATGGGCCACCGCCCGATTCCCGGCGCGGCCGCGGCCATCGACGCGCCCGCGACGGACGTGGGCGGCGCGAACCCCGGCCAGGACGACGGCTGGGGCGCCACGGGCACGCGCGCAAAACCGAGCGGCCTCGCGATCGTCAACCTGCGCACGCGCCAGATGCAGATCGTCGGGCAGACGCCGTCCGGCAGCGGGTTCTGGCACGTGCACGGCTCCAGCGACGGCCGCTTCGCCGTCGGCGACGATTTCAGCCGGAGCCTGTACCTGATCGACCGCGCCAGCCACGAGATGATCCTGCTGACGACTGGCCACAAGACGACGGCCGCCGACCATCCGCATCCCACGTTCAGCCCGGACGGCACGCGCATCGAGATCCAGTCCGCGATGCTGTCCCCGGACGGCCGCACCCTGAACATCTGCATCGTGCCCGTGCCTGACGCGTGGCTCAAGCGCGGCGCGCGCTGATGCGGACAACCCTACAGGCGCTCGACGTGCAGGTTGCGCAGCTCGTAAGGCGTGCCTTCGAGCTGGAAGCCGATGCGCCCCGTCGCGGGCTGCGCGAGCGTGACGGCATTCTGCGCGACGCCGTTGATCGTCACGTCGATGCAGCCGCCGCGCACGAGCACGTCCATCGTGTTCCATTCGCCGGGCGCCCGCTCGCTGTCGGACGCCGTGTGCGCCTTGATCGGCGGGTACGCGCCGGGCGCCGTCGTCAACGGTTCATGGAACGTGGCGCCGGCCATCGGCAGCAGGTCGCCCACGCTGCCATGCTTCGTCTGCACCTGGACGCTGTAGGGCCACACGCCGTCCTTTGGCCCCGACGCCACGTGCAGCAGCACGCCGCCGTTGCCCGGCTTGCCGGTCCAGCGCCATTCCACGTGCAGGCGGTAGTCCGTGTAGACGTCGCGCGTCGCGATGAAACCGGACGGCTTGCCCGCGACCGCGATGACGCCGTCGGACCGCGCTTGCCAGACCGTGTCCAGCGCCGCGGCCGGCGTCGTGACGATGTCCAGCGCGCCGAGGCCCCCCTCCGCGCGGGGCTGCGGCGCGGCGCAACCGAACACACCCGCGCACAACAGCGCGCCACCCAACCACCCAAGCTTTACCATGTCAGGACCTCACGATGAATCGTTCGAATGAATACAGGAGACATTACATGAAACTCGCCGCCGGCGCGTTGCTGGCCGCTGCCGCCGGTCTCGCCGTCGCGGCGCCCACGGCCGTGATCCCGCTGTGGCCCGAAGGCGTGCCGGACGCGAAGCCCGGCCTGGGCCCGGAGCGCGTCGACGACGGCCGCGTGGCCAACGTCAGCGAACCGACGCTGACCATGTACGGCCCCGCCGTCGACCGGCCGAACGGCACGGCCGTCATCGTCTGCCCGGGTGGCGGCTACGTGCGGCTGTCGATGCAGCGCGAAGGCGAGCAATACGCGGCGTGGCTCGGCACCCTCGGCGTCACCACGTTCGTGCTGAAGTATCGCATGCAGGAATTCGGCCATCCGGCGCCGCTGCGCGACGTGCTGCGCGCCGTGCGCCTCGTGCGCGCCAACGCCGCCACGTACCGCATCCGGCCCGACCGCGTCGGCGTGATGGGCAGCTCGGCCGGCGGCCACCTCGCGGCCAGCGCCGGCACCCTGTTCGACCATCCGCTCGGGCGTACCGGTGCGGAGCTGGACAAGGTCAGCGCCCGGCCGGACTTCCTCATGCTGCTGTACCCCGTGATCACGATGGACGGCCCGGCCGTGCATGCGGGCTCGCGCAAGGCACTGTTGGGCAGCAATCCGGCGGCGGAAGCGATCCGCCTGATGTCGGTGGACACGCAGGTGACGTCGGCCACCCCACCCACCCTGCTGATCCACACGCAGGAAGACGGCACGGTCCCCGTCGAGAACAGCATCCTGTTCTACCAGGCGCTCACGCGGGCGAAGGTGCCGGCGGAGATGTACCTGTTCGAGCACGGCGGGCACGGCATGGGGATGCGCGCGGGTCTCGGCACCTCGTCCGACTGGCCGAAGCGTGCGGAGGAATGGCTGAAGGCGCGGGGTCTGCTGGACCCGGCGTCCGCTCACGGCAGGTGAAACACGCGGCGCAGCGCCCACTCGCGGGGCCGGTTGTCCGGCGCCACGTCCATCAGCGGCGCCATGTGGTCCCACCAGCGCCGCATGACGGGGTGCTCGGGCAGCGCGCCGATCGCGTGCCCGGGCCGCAGCTTCAGCACGGCGAACAGCTGCAACGTATCCTCATCGAGGAAGATCGAATAATCGTGGATGCCGGATGCGCGCAGCAGGTCCGCGAGCTCGGGCCAGATGGCATCATGGCGACGCTCGTACTCCACCACGTTGCCGGGCTTCAGGCGCATGACGAATGCGCGGGTCTCAAACTGCTCGCTCATCGCGGGCCTCCCTGTGCCATGCGCTTCAGCTCCGCCGCCGCCAGCATGACGCCGCCGACGCCGTAGTCGTAGCTCGACGTGGGCCGGTAATACGCCGGCTCCGCGCCGGTCTGCTGGATATTGCCGACGCGGCCATCCGCGTACACGTTCTTCAGGATGCCGGCCCAGGCCTTGGCGATCACGGGACGGTAGCGGGCGCCGTCCAGCAGGCCGTGGTTCACGCCGTACGCCATGCCGTACACGAACAAGGCGGACCCGGAAATCTCCGGCAGCGGGTACGACGCCGGGTCGAGCAGGCCCGCGTGCCACAGGCCGTCCGCTCCCTGCAGCGACGCGAGCCTGTCCGCCATCTCGCGCAGCTGCGTCACGTAAAAGCCGCGCTGCGGATCGTCGGCCGGCACGTCGTCCAGCACGCGCGCCAGGCCGCCCATCACCCAGCCTTCGCCGCGCGACCAGAAGACCTTCTTGCCGTTCGGCTCGCGCTTCGTCTTGTAGCCCGCGTCGCGCGCGTACAGGTGCTCGTCCTGGTCGTACAGCTGGTCGTACGTGCGCTTCCAGTTCACGTGCATGTAGTCGAGGTATTTGCGCTCGCCCGTCGCGCGGTACATCTTCGCCCACACCGGGGGCGCCATGAACAGCGCGTCGCACCACCACCACGGGATGCGGGCATCGTTCGGCTTGACCGTCGCCAGCGGCAGCAGGTCGTCCATCTCCGCCTTCGTCAGCCGCAGCATGCCGGGATTCTTCTCTTGGAAGTACAGGTCGAGGTAGGTCTGCGCGATCGACAGGTCGTCCGCGTTCGGCAGGCGGTCGCGTTCCTGGAAATCGAAATGGCGCGCCATCGCGAGCATCGCGTCGCGGTAGCGCGGGTCGCCGGTCGCGTCGGATGCGGCCATGAAGCCCGTGTACATCACGCTCTCCGTCCAGAGGCGCGAAAAGTATGGCTGCGCGCGCGCCAGCTGCCAGTCGGCCACACGGCGCAATACCTTGTCGATGGCGGCGGGCGTCAGCTCGGGCGACAGGTCCGTCGCGAGCGGCCCCGCATCGACCGGCGCATCGCCGAAATGGCGCGCCACGTCCTTGTCGATGACGGCCTGCATCGCGGGCGTGGGCAACGGGTACGCCGGGGCGGTCTGCGCGAACGCCGGCAGCGCCAGCGCGGTGCCGGCCGCCAGCAGCGAATGTCGTAATGTCTTTTTCAAGATCCGGTCCTGTTCTGCGAAATGATCATCGTGTGGCCGCACCCATGAGCTTCACGGGGCCAAGCAGGCCGGAAGGCTGCGGCGCGATCAAAGCGGTATCCTGGGGCACGAAGCGCTGGCCGTAGCGGGCGGACAGCAGCCGGTAGTCCGGCAGCGCGCGGCCTGCCAGCACGTTCAGCGCCGAATTACCCACGCGGACTTCGATGCGGTTGCGGCCAGGCCGCAGCAGGCCCGTCACGTCGACGGCATACGGCGGATGCCAGACGGCGCCCGCATGGCGGCCGTTCACCCAGACTTGCGCCGCTTCGCGAACCGGGCTGTCGAACATGGCCCGCATGCCCGCCGGGACCTTGGGCGTCGTCGCCAGCGGCGTGCCGGAGCCGAAGTCCAGCACGAGCCGCGCCAACGCCAATTGGGCCGCCGTCAAGTCGACCTCCTTCTCGTACGTGGCGACGCCCGAGAAGTAACGCGTGGCGTCGACGTCGGTCCACGAACGCAGCGTGTCGAGCCGCTGCGCCTTGTCCTGGCCCGGGAAGCGCAGCGTCCAGCCGCGGCCCAGGTCCGCGACTTCCGTCGTCGCGGCGACGGGCGCGGGCACTGCCGGTAACGCATCGGCCAGCACCAGCACGCGCGATTCGTACGGCGCCAGGTCGAGCCGCGCAGGCAAGACGGCCGCCGTCATGCGACCGCTGTCCGGATCGAGCCATGCGGCCGCCTTCCGCTGGGCCGCGAAGCTCGCCTGCGCGTGCACGGGGTGATTGCTCGTGTTGGCGATGAAGTAAAGGTCCGCGTCGGCCAGCTTGCGCCGCACGAAGCCCACGTCCGCCACCTGCGCGGACAAGCGCATGTCCGGCGCGAGCACGGCCGTCAATGCGGCGCCGACGGCATCGTCGTCCGCGACGACGCGCACGTTCGGATGCGCGAACAAGGCCTGCGCTTGCGCGGCGACCGTTGCGGACACGCGCGCCGCGTCGAGCCAACCGGGCGCCAGCGACGGCGGGCCGCCCACCGCGACGATCCTGCCGCCCCCGCGCACATACTCGGCAAGTTTGTCGAGGACGGCGGGTGCGAGCCGCGTCACGTGCGGCATCACGAGGACGGGATGGCGCACGCCCAGCGCGAGGATCGCATCGGCGTCGATGTAGTCGAGGTTCTGGCCCGCGTCGAGGATCCGGCCCGTGAGCGCCGGCGTTACGTATTTATGCATCTCGGCCGACAGCGACACCTTGCCGGGCACGAGCGACGCGTAGACGTCGTCGTTCGGCAGCAGCACGGCGACCTGGTTCGCGGGCTCGCCCTGGCGCATCAGCCAGCTCATGCGGGTCAGATAGCCCGTCACCTCGGGCATCACGTTCCACCACGGGTTGTGGTCGTCGAACACGGCCGCCGCGTAGAACGCATAGCCGGGTTCCGGCGTGCCGGGCGGCGTGTACGGCCAGCCGTGGCCCACGAACTGGTTCACGCCCTGCAGCAGCATGCGGTCCGCTTCCGCCTTCATGTCCAGTGGCGTGGCGGCGAACGCGGGCGAATGGAGCCACGTCCACGTCTCGGCCGAGATCACGGCGCGGCCGTACAGGTGGCCGGCCGATGTCGCGAGGCGCGTGAACGAGAATTCGCGGAACTGCGGCCCCTCGCCTTCCGGCAGCGCGACGAGGCGGGTGCTGGACAACGACACGGCCGGTTCACCATACGTCTGCGAGCGAAAGCGGGTGCCGTGCGCGCGCGCCCAGTCGTCGATCGGTGTCAGGTAGCGCTCGTTGGCGAGTTCCGTCTGCGTCAGCGCCCAGTCGCGGCGGACGGCGGCGGCGTCCGGGCCCTGCCCCGTGAACACGGCCGGCAGGTGCGGCACGATGTCGTAGCCGCGGCGCTTCCTGAATTCCGCGGCAAAGTCGTCGGTCCAGTCGGTGTTGTAGACCTCGAGGCTGTCCGAGAACACGGCATACGGCGGCGTGTCGCCGAACGCCTTCAACAACGGTTCGGCGACCGTCGCCAGGTGATGGTCGACCGCATTGCGGCTCAGGTGGTCGAGCACGAAGCCTTCCGCGCCCAGCGCCGCGCGCTTGACCTGCTGGCCCGTGCGACTCGCGATGTAGGCGACGACCTTGCGTGGCATGTTCGCAGGCGCGATCGGCGCGCGGCCATCGAGGCCGGCCCGCAGCGCGATCGGCGTCAATGCGGCGGGATCGACGGCCGTGCCGACGAACGCGGCGATCAGCGTTTCGCCATTCGTCACGGCCGGCAGCGCAACGCTCGTCGCGCTGGCAGCCACCTCGACGACGGCCTGGCGCAGCCGCGCCGCCGCGTGATCGACGGTGACATGCGGCCCGCCGTACGGCCAGCCACTCGCCAACGTCATGTCGACGCGCATGCCGTTCGCGCGGCCCGTCCTGTTGGCGAACGCCACGGCGTCGAGGAAGTCAGGGGACAGGTACGGCACGTTGCGGATGCCGCGCGCGGCATCGTCCAGTGCCATCGGATAGACGGGCTGGATCTCGAAACCGCCGATACCGCCCGCCTTCATCGCGAGGATCTCGCGTTCCAGCTCGGGTTTCTGGACGGCGGGGCCGAACCACCACCAGCGCATCATCGGGCGGGCATCGGGCGGCGGCGCCTGGAGATGGGCCGCCACGTCGGCGAAGGTCGTCGACGGCGTGGCGGCGTGCGCGGCGAACGCGCACGACAGGACCGCAGCCAGCAAGGGATTGCGCATGCAACGAACCCCGCTCACACGATGCCGCTGCTGCTTGCCCCCGCCTTGGCCGGCCGGCTCGCGGCCACCTTGTCCCGGTAACCGCTCGTCCGGTAGCACGCCACCGGATCGGCCGCACCGCCCGCGCGCACGCGCGCCATCGCGAGGATGGGCGAGACGTCCGTGCGGAACGCCGTCTTCAGCGCCTGCGCCGACAGCAGCACGTCGTTCGCCTCCTGCAACTCGGCCAGGCGTGCACGGTCGACCAGCGCCGCCTGTACGTACGCGCGCTGCACTTCGACGGCGCTGTTCATCAGGCTTTCGATCGGGTCCGTCACGTTGTGCGACTGGTCCAGCATGTACGCCGGCTGGAAGGCGGCGCCGTCGCGCTGCGCCGCATCGGCCAGCTCGTTGAAGACCAGGAACAGCTGGAACGGATTGATGGAGCCGGAATCGAGGTCGTCGTCGCCGTATTTACTGTCGTTGAAGTGGAAGCCGCCCAGCTTGCCGAATTGCGCGAGGCGCGCGACGATCATCTCGATGTTCGTGTTCGGCGCGTGGTGGCCCAGGTCCACGAGGCATTTCGCCTTCGGGCCCAGCGTCGTCGCGCACGCGAAGCTCGTGCCCCAGTCGGCGATCGTCGTCGCGTAGAACGCCGGCTCGAACAGCTTGTGCTCGATGAAGACGTTCCAGTCGTCCGGCAGCGCGGCGTAGATGGCGCGCATGCTGTCCAGGTAGCGTTCCAGCGCGCCGCGCAGATTGCTCTGGCCGGGGAAGTTGGCGCCGTCGCCGACCCAGACCGTCAGCGCCTTCGAGCCAAGCGCGCGCCCCAGCTCGATGCAATCGATGTTGTGCGCGACGGCCTGCGCGCGCGTCGCGGCACTCCCCGCCGTCAGGCTGCCGTATTTATACGTGTGTTCCTGGCCCTGCTGGTCCTGGAACGTGTTCGAGTTGACGGCGTCGAACGCGAGCCCGAGGTCGTCCGCCTTCTGGCGCAGCTCCTTCGCATCCGTTGGCCTATCCCACGGGAAGTGCGGCGACACCGATGGCGTCGCCCGCGTCAGCTGGTGGATGACGGCACAATCGTCCAGCTTCTCGAACACGTTGCGCGGCTCGCCGCGGCCGGGGAAGCGCGCGAAGCGGGTGCCGCCCGTGCCCACGCCCCAGCTGGGCACGGCGACGGCGAAGCGCTGCGCGAGCGTCGTCAATACCTCGATGTCCTGGCCGCGGCGCGCCAGCATGCCGCCCAGCGCGTCGTAGTCGGCCTGCAGCTGGGCCGCGAGCTTGTCGTTGTGGTCCGCTACCTGCGCGGCGTCGATGAGGGTCGTCATTCTGTCTCCTGTTCGTCGGCGGCACCGCGCCCTGCGGCGCCGCTCATCTTATTCGTACTGTTCGATTATCGCGTGAAAGCGGCCGCGTTGCCCGCGTCGACGTTCAGCACATTGCCCGTGCTCTTGCCGGACTTGTCGCTCGCGAAGAAATACACGGCTTCCGCGATATCTTCCGGGAAGACGCTCTTCTTCAACATGCTGCGCTTGCGGTAGAACTCCTCGACGTCGTCCGCGCCGATCTTGTTCGATGCCGCGCGCTCTTCCTTCCACTTGCCGTCCCAGATGCGCGAACCGCGGATGACGGCGTCCGGATTGACGACGTTGACGCGGATACCGTGTTCCGCCCCTTCCAGCGCGATGCAGCGCGCCAGGTGGATCTCGGCCGCCTTCGCCGTGCAGTACGCCGATGCGCCGGCGGACGCCACGAGGCCATTCTTGCTGCCCACGAAGACGATGCTGCCGCCCAGCTGTTGACGCTTCATGATCTGGAACGCGTTGCGGCTCACGAGGAAGTAGCCGGTGACGAGGATGTCCTGGTTGCGCTTCCACACTTCCAGCGACGTCTCGTCCAGCGGCGCGGCGGACGCGATGCCCGCGTTCGACACCAGCAGGTCGACGCCGCCGAAGCGCAACGCCGTCGCGGACAGGATGCCGGCCACGTCGTCCTCGCTCGTGATGTTCGCCTGCACCGTCGCCACGCCGTCCTTGCCCGCCACCTTGACGAGGTTCTGACGCGCCTCTTCCAGCGCGTCGCCGTCGATATCCGTGAGCATCACGCACGCGCCTTCCTGCAGCAACTGGCGCGCCACGGCCTGGCCGATGCCGCCGGCGCCGCCCGTCACGAGGGCGATGCGGCCCGCAAGGCTCTTCGGCTTCGGCATGCGCTGGAGCTTCGCCTCTTCGAGCAGCCAGTACTCGATGTCGAACGCTTCCTGTTCCGGCAGGCCGACGTATTCATCGACACCGTTCGCGCCGCGCATCACGTTGATCGCATTGACGTAGAACTCGCCGGCGATGCGCGCCGTTGCCTTGTCCTTCGCGAACGACAGCATGCCCACGCCCGGGATCAGGTAGATGATCGGATTCGCGTCACGGACCTTCGGGGAATTCGACCGCTTGCAGCGCTCGTAATATGCGGTGTAGTCGGCGCGGTAATCGCTCAGCGCCTGATCGAGTCCGCTCACGAGGCGATCGAAGTCGGGCGCGGCCGGATCGAAATCGAGCACCAGCGGGCGGATCTTCGTACGCAGGAAATGGTCGGGGCACGAGGTCCCGAGCGCCGCCAGCGGCGCGAGGCCGGCGCTGCAGACGAATTCCAGCACGGCGTCGGCATCGTCGAAGTGCCCCAATTTGTATTCCTGCTGGCTGATCTTCCCGCGCAGCAGGGGCATCAGGCGCGCGGCCAGCGCCGCGCGCTCGGCTGCCGGCAGCGGCTGCGCGACCTGGCCGCCGAACACGGGCTGCCTGACGTTCGCGGCAAGCCACTCGTCGGCGCGCTTGATCATCGCGAGCGTCGTCTCGTAGCACGACTTCGCCGTATCGCCCCACGTGAACAGGCCGTGGCCTTCGAGGATGATGCCTTTCAGGTGCGGCTGTTCCCGCGACAGCTTTTCCAGTTTCAGCCCGAGGTCGTAGCCGGGACGCTGCCACGGCAGCCATCCCAGTTCGCCCTCGAAGATCTTTTCCGTCAGCGCGCGGCTGTTCTTGCAGGCGGCGATCGCGATCACGGCGTCCGGGTGCATGTGGTCGACGTGCCTGCGGTCGATGTAGGCATGCAGCGGCGTGTCGATCGACGCGGCGCGCGGATTCAGGTCGAACGTGCAGTGCGGCAGGTAGCCGACCATCTCGTCCTCGTGCTCCAGGCCGCGGTAACGCCCTTTCAATGCCTGCAGCTTGTCCATGTACAGCGTCGAGAAGCCGTCCAGCCTGATCGAACCCAGGTCGCCGCCCGAGCCTTTCACCCACAGCACGTCGACTTGCGCGCCCGTGAGCGGATCGGTCATCGCGATCTTGGCCGAGGTATTGCCGCCGCCGAAGTTCGTGATGCGCAGGTCGGAACCGAGCAGGTTGGAACGGTACAGCAGCAGTTCCGGCTCGCTCAGCGCAGCCGCGTGCTGGTCGTCCCAGCGTGACGTGATCGGTTCCTTGTGCTTCGTGTCGCTCGGTGCACCCATTCAAAATTCTCCATATGCGTTGTGTGTCGTCGCCGGACGGCGATCCCGTCTCCTTCGCCCGTGCCGTGGCGGACCACGGTCGCGGCATCCGGCACAGTAGAATTCAGCGGGCCAAGGGGTGTCAACGCGGAACCGATCAACATCGTGACCAAGAACGATTTAATCATCAGGTTGATCGAAACGCGCATTTCGCGGCATCGGGGCGGCCAAATAATCAACCGTTTGATCATTTAACGATTGACGCACTGTTAACTCCTCATTACTCTTTTTCCCACACAACGCGACCAACGGTACGACGTTGTCAGGCCGCTTCACAAAAACAGACGGCATCAGGAGGAGACAATGGTGAATCACAAACGCCGCAAGCGTTTGCTGAAACTGCTCGCCGAGCACCAGACGGCGACGGTCCAGCAACTCGTCGAATGGCTCAACGCATCGCCGGCCACGGTCCGGCGCGACATCAGCTGGCTCGCAGCCCGCAACCTGCTCACCCGCACCCGCGGCGGCGCCGAGAACCTGCTTCCGAAGAAGCGCCAGTTCCCGCTGTCGAGCGAAACGTTCCAGAACAACATCCAGTGCTTTGCGGCGCGCAAGCGCGCGATCGCACGCCACGCGGCCGGCATGTGCGCGGACGGCGAAACGATCATCATCAACGGCGGCACGACGACGTTCATGATGGCCGAATTCCTGGCCGACAAGCACCTCAAGATCCTCACGAATTCGTTCCTGATGGCGGAGCGCCTGCTCGTCTCGAGCGAGAACGAGATCATCGTCCCCGGCGGGAAGGTCTACCGCGAGCAGAACGTGATCCTGTCGCCGTTCGATAACGACATCACCCAGCACCACTACGCCGGCAAGATGTTCATGAGCGTCTACGGGCTGTCTTTACTGGGACTGATGGAAGCTGACCCGCTGCTGATCCAGGCCGAGAAGCGCCTGATCAGCCAGGCCGAGGAACTGGTCGTGCTGGCCGACAGTTCGAAGTTCGCGCGCAAGGCGGGCCTGATCCTGTGCGGACTCGATCGCGTGTCGACCGTCATCACCGACACGGGCGCCTCCGACAAGGCCGTACAGACCCTCGAGCAATACGGCGTCAAGGTCGTCGCCGTCGAACCGGACGACGTGGCGCCGGACGTCGGTGCACCTTTTTTTAATCCGCAATACGACCTGCAGTCCGCCGCGCTGTTCCAGCTGGACGCGCAGCTCGACCCGCGGCTCGACACGCAACTGGAGGCCGCACATTGAAGCTGAAAACCACCCTGCTTGCACTGGCGGCTGTCGGCATCCTCGCCGGCACGGCCGGCTGCGGCCAGAAGAAGCCTGAAAAGACCCGGATCGCGATGGTCGTGAAAAACCTCGGCAACGGCTTCTTCGACGCCGCGCACACGGGCGCCGACGAAGCGGCGAAACAGCTCGGCAACGTGGAAGTGATCTACACGGGACCGACGACGCCGAGCGCCGAAGGCCAGATCGAGATCATCAACGCCCTGATCAGCCAGAAGGTCGACGCCATCGTCATCTCCGCCAACGATCCGAACGCGCTCGTCCCCATCGCGAAAAAGGCCATGCAGCGCGGGATCAAGGTCATCTCGTTCGACAGCGGCATCGCGCCGGAGGGCCGGCAAATGCAGCTGAACCCGTCGAACGCGCAGCTGATCGGCGAGAAGCAGATCCAGATGGCGGCCGACGAGATCGGCGGCGCGGGCGAGATCGCGATCCTGTCGGCGTCCGCGCAGGCGACGAACCAGAACATCTGGATCGGCGTGATGAAGAACGTCTTGCAAAAGCCGGAGTACGCCAACGTGAAGCTCGTGGCCACCGTGTACGGCGACGACCAGTCGGACAAGAGCTACCGCGAGGCGATCGGCCTGCTGCGCAGCCATCCGCAACTGAAGGCGATCATCGCGCCGACGACCGTCGGCATCGTCGCCGCGAGCAAGGCCGTCGCGGACGAGCACCTCGTCGGCAAGGTGTACGTGACGGGCCTCGGCCTGCCGTCCGAGATGGCGGGCCATGTGAAGAGCGGCGCTGTGAAGGAATTCGCGATCTGGAACCCGATCGACCTGGGTTATGCCGCGACGTACGCGGCCGACCAGTTCGTGAAGGGCAAGGCCGAGGCGAAGCCGGGTGCCAGCGTCGCCGTCGGCCGCCTGGGCAACGTGACGCTCGACGCCAACGGCGAGGCCGCGCTCGGGCCGCCGTTCACGTACAACGCCGACAACGTCGACAAGTTCGCCAAGCTGTTCTGAGCAGTACCTCGCGCAATACCTTGATGCATCGCGCCGTTCCGCCTGCGCGGAACGGCGGCGTTTTCAATCACTCCGCACCACTATGCCAGCCACCGACACCACAAGTCCGCGAACGGACACGCCTCCGGTCCTGCAACTGACCGGCATCAGCAAGCGCTTCAACGGCATCCACGCGCTGAACGGCGTCGACATCACGATCCGCGCCGGCGAATGCATGGCCCTCGTCGGCGAGAACGGCGCAGGCAAGTCCACGCTCGTGAAGACGCTGACCGGAATCTACCGCCCGGACGCCGGCACGCTCTCCCTCGACGGCCGGCCCGTGACCTTCGCCAGCCCGCAGGAAGCGATGGCCGCCGGAATCACCGCCGTGCACCAGGAAACCGTGATGTTCGACGAGCTCACGGTCGCCGAGAACATCTACGTCGGCCGCCAGCCGGTGCGCGCCGGCCGCATCGACTGGGCTCGTATCGAGCGCGAAGCCGAAGCGCTGTTCGCCCGCCTCGAAGTCACGCTCCCGGTGAAGGCGCGCGTAAAAGACCTGTCCGTCGCGCAGCGCCACTTCGTCGAGATCGCGCGCGCCCTCGCGCAGGATGCCCGCGTCGTCATCATGGACGAGCCGACGGCCGCGCTGTCGCAGCGCGAGATCCGCGAACTGTACCGCATCATCGACCAACTGAAGGCCGCCGGCACCGCCGTGATCTTCATCTCCCACAAATTCGACGAGATCTTCGCCGTCGCCGACAGCTACACGGTGCTGCGCGACGGCCAGTTCGTCGCCGCCGGCCGCCTCGCCGACATCACGGAAGGAGAACTCGTCGCGCTGATGGTCGGCCGCGCCGTGCACCAGGCCTATCCCAAGGCGGAGGCCACCGTCGGCGCGCCGCTGCTCGTCGTGCAGAACCTGTCGCACCCGACCGAATTCGACGACGTCAGTTTCGCCCTGCGCCGCGGCGAAATCCTTGGTTTCTACGGCCTCGTGGGCGCCGGTCGCTCGGAAGTGATGCAGGCGCTGTTCGGCCTGACCCCTGGCGTGTCCGGCTGCGTCACCCTGGACGGCAAGCCCGTCGTGGCGCGCTCGCCGGGCGAGGCGATCGCCCTCGGCATCGCCTACGTGCCGGAAGACCGCCAGCACCACGGCGCCCACCTGACGATGACGATCCAGCAGAACATCACGCTCCCCATCCTGTCGCGCATCGGCTTCTTCCTGCGCGGGCGCCGTGCACAGGAGACGGCGACCGCGCGCCATTTCGCGGAGCAGCTGGAACTGAAGGCGAGCCACCTCACGCAGCACGTGGCCGAACTCTCCGGCGGCAACCAGCAGAAGGTCGTCCTCGGGAAATGGCTCGCCACGGCCCCGAAAGTGATCATCCTCGACGAGCCGACGAAAGGCATCGACATCGGTTCGAAGGCCGCGGTGCACCGCTTCATCAGCGAACTCGTGGCGCGCGGCCTGTCCGTCATCCTCGTGTCGTCCGAATTGCCGGAAGTGCTGGGCATGGCCGACCGCATCGTCGTCATGCACCACGGCCGCGTGCAGCGCGAGTTCACGCGCGACGAGGCGACGCCGGAAGCCGTCGTCGCCGCCGCGTCCGGCCTCGTTCTCGACCCCATCAGCGCGCCGGAGGCCGCATGAATTTCCTGAAACAACGCGAGCCGCTACTGGCCGCGATGATCGTGCTGCTCGTCCTCGCCGTCGGCCTGCGCGCGCCCGCCTTCCTGTCCGCCGTCTCCCTGGCGAACGTCGTCACGGACAGCACCCTGCTCGTGATGCTGGCACTCACGCAGATGCTCGTCATCGTCACGCGTGGCGTCGACCTGTCCGTCGCATCGAACCTGGCGCTGTCGGGCATGGTCGCCGCGATGCTGGGCGCACACGTGCCCGGCCTACCGCTGCCCTTGACCATGCTGGCGGCCGTCGCCGTGGGCCTCGCGCTGGGGCTCGTCAACGGCTGGCTGATCGGCTGGCTCGAACTGCCCCCGATCGTCGTCACCCTCGGCACGATGAGCGTGTACCGCGGCGCCGTATTCGTGCTGTCGGGCGGGGCGTGGGTGTCCGCGCACCAGATGCCCGCGCACTTCATCGCCTTCCCGCTGGACCGCCTCCTCGGCCTGCCGCACCTCGTGTGGATCGCGGCCGCCACCGCGGCAGTCTTCGCCTGGGTCGCGCGCGGCACGCGCTTCGGCCGCGACCTGTACGCGATCGGCAACGCGCCGCAATGCGCCGGCTATATCGGCATCCCCAGCCACAAGCGCCTGCTGTGGACGTATGCGCTGTCCGGTGCGGTGGCCGGTTTATGCGGCTACCTGTGGGTCGCCCGCTATGCCGTCGCCTACACGGAAATCGCGTACGGCTTCGAGTTCACCGTGATCGCCGCGTGCGTGATCGGCGGCGTCTCGATCGGCGGTGGCGTGGGCACCGTGCTCGGTGCGGTGCTCGGCGCGCTGTTCCTCACCGTGATCGGCAACGCATTGCCGGTGCTGCAGGTATCGCCGTTCTGGCAAAGCGCCCTCACGGGCCTCGTGATCCTCGTCGCCGTCCTGATCAACGCCCGCGGCGCGGGCCGCCGCAGCCGCCAGATCCTGCCCCTGCACGGCACCGCCGCCCAACCCGAACGGAGTGCCGCGTGAATCCGACCACGACCATGCAAACCGAAACCAAGTCGTCCTCGCGCTATACGATCCTCGACCGCGAAGCGCCGCGCCTTGCGACCTTCCTCGGCCGCTGGGAAACCCTGCTGGCGCTGCTGTTCCTCGTCGTCTTCGTCGTCGACAGCATCGCGCTGCCGCAATTCCTCGACCTGTACAACCTGCTGGACGGCACACAGAACTTCAGCGAGAAGGCCCTGATCGCATTGCCGATGGCGTTGCTGATCATCTGCCGCGAGATCGACATCTCCGTCGCCGGCACGCTCGCGCTGTCGTCCGTCGCGATGGGCCTCGCGCAACGGGCCGGCTTCCCGCCGGCCGCGCTGCCGTTCGTCGCACTGGCGACCGGCACCGCGTGCGGCTGCCTGAACGGCGTGCTCGTCACGCGCTTCGCGTTGCCGGCGATCGTCGTCACCATCGGCACCGTCTCGCTGTATCGCGGCCTGGCCAGCGTCGTCCTCGGGGACAAGGCGTTCACTGGCTATCCGCAACTGCTGGCCGACTGGGGCCAGGGCTACTTCTTCGGGATCGTCCCGCGCGAATTCGTCGTCCTGCTCGTGTGCGCCGCGCTGTTCGCGGTCCTCCTGCACACGACGACTTGGGGCCGCCGCATCTACGCCATCGGCAACAATCCGGACGCCGCGCGCTTTTCCGGCATCGCCGTCGACCGCTACCGCCTCGCGCTGTTCATGCTCACAGGCGCGATGGCCGGCCTCGCCGCCTTCCTGCTGACGGGCCGCATCGGCAGCACGCGGCCGAACATCGCGACCGGATGGGAGCTGGAAGTCATCACGATGGTGATCCTCGGCGGCGTCAGCATCGCGGGCGGCGCCGGGACGATCGCCGGCGTGATGCTGGCCGTGCTCACGATGGGCACGGTCACGTACGGGTTGTCGCTCGCGAACATCCCCGGCATCTACATGACGATCGTCGTCGGCGTGCTGCTGCTGGTGACGATCGCCGTGCCGCGGCTCCTGCGCAGGCGGCGCACGCGATGAGCGCCCCGCACGACGCGCTGATCGTCCTGGACATCGGCAAGACGAACGCCAAGCTGGCGCTGATCGATGCGGCCGGCACGGTGCTGGCCGAGCGGCGCCGCCCGAACGCAGTGCGCACGGACGGGCCGTATGCGCACCACGACACGGACGGCTTGTGGGACTGGATGCTGGGAACGTGCCGCGAGTTCGCGCCGCTTGCACGCGTGTCGGCCATCGTGCCCGTGACGCACGGCGCCACCGCGGCGCTGGTCGACGACGGGGGCCTCGTGCTGCCCGTGCTCGACTACGAAGCGGACCTGCCCGGTCTCGACTACGACGCCCCGCCGTATGCGGAGACGCTGTCGCCAAGCCTGCCGGCGGGCCTGAACCTGGGCCGCCAGCTCGCGTGGCTGCACGCCCGTTTCCCGGACGCCTTCGGCCGCGCCCATCACATCCTCATGTATCCGCAGTACTGGGCGTGGCGCCTGTGCGGCCGGGCCGCGTCGGAAGCGACGTCGCTGGGCTGCCACACGGACTTGTGGGACCCACGCCGGCAAGCGTATTCGAGCCTCGTGGCCCGTGCCGGCTGGACGGCCCTGATGCCGCCACTCGCGCCGCCGCACGCGGTGCTGGGCACGTTGCTGCCCGACGTCGTTGCGGCAACGGGCCTGCCGCCGGATTGCCGCGTCCTGTGCGGCATCCACGACAGCAACGCGTCGCTGCTGCGCTACCTCGGCAACGGAGAAGGCACCGTGCTCTCGACGGGCACGTGGGTCATCGCCGCCGCATTCGGCGCGCCATTGGACGGCTTGCGCGAACACGCCGACATGCTGGCCAATACGAACGCCCTGGGCCAGCCCGTCGCGTGCATGCGCTTCATGGGCGGGCGCGAATTCGGCGAGCTGGCCGGCGCCGCGCCCGTACCTTGCGGCTTCGACGACCTCGAACGCCTCGTCGCGCAGGGCACCGTGGCGCTGCCCTGCTTCGCCGCCACGGGTGGGCCGTTCGCGGGCCGCGCGGGTGCCATCGCGGGCCCTCACCCGGCGGACGCATGCGAACGCTATGCGCTGGCCACGCTGTACTGCGTGCTGGTGACGGACTACTGTCTCGACGCGCTGGGCGCCGCGGGGCCGCTCGCCGTCGAAGGCAGCTTCACGGCGAACCCCTGGTTCGGCCCGCTGCTCGCGGCGCTGCGGCCCGCGCAGGCCGTGTCGTATTCCGACGACGCGAGCGGCACCACGTGCGGCGGGTGGATGCTGCGCTACCGCGACGCGCCGCCGCCGGGCGGGAGCACCGTCGTTTTCGCGCGCACGCCCGAGGGCTTCGCTGCCTACAAAACCCGCTGGCGCGCAGCGCTGGCACGGGGCCAATGATAGACTCGATGGATCACAAGCACGGGAACCCGCCATGAGCATCGACTCCGTCGCCGCTTTCTTCGCCACGAACGCCCCCGACATCGCCGTCGAGCGCTACGCCACCAGCACGGCGACGGTCGCGCTGGCCGCTGAAGCACTGGGCGTCGAACCGGGACAGATCGCCAAGACGCTGTCGCTGCGCCAGGGGGACGACGTCGTGCTCCTCGTCGCGCGCGGCGACGCGCGGCTGGACAACCGCAAGTACAAGGACCGCTTCGGCCAGAAGGCCCGCATGCTGGGGTTCGAAGAAGTGGAGCGGGAGACGGGCCATCCCGTCGGCGGCGTGTGCCCGTTCGGGCTGGCGCGGCCGCTGCGCGTGTTCTGCGACGTGTCGCTGCGGGACTTCGACGTCGTGTATCCCGCGGCAGGCGCGCCGGATGCGGCCGTGCGCATGACGCCCGACCGGTTGGCCCTTCTCACGAATGCCGAGTGGGTCGACGTCGTGTGACGCGTACGCTGCGGCCGTGCGGACGTCCGCGCGACGAATGCGTTACGCGTGGGCTCGGGGAGCCCATCCTACGAGATGCGGGCGCGCCGGCGCGATACATACGTACACACCCGCCAGCCGTAGGGTGGGCACCCCGTGCCCACGCGGACGTCGGCACAGTGAAAACGTGACCGGCAGCCTGCGACTTTAGCCTCACACGCCGCGGTTCAAGCGTGCGACCAGATCGTCCAGCGGCAACGGCCGGCAATACAGGTAGCCCTGCATGCACGGCCGCCCGTTATCGGCGAGGAAGCGCGCCTGCGCTTCCGTCTCGATGCCCTCGGCGACGACGCGCAGGCCCAGGTGGTCCGCCATCGCGAGAATCGTCTGCACGATCGCCGTGCCGTTGGCGTCGTGCGGCGTGTCGCGCATGAAGCTCTTGTCGATCTTCAGCTCGTACAGCGGCATCTTCTTCAGGTAGCCCAGGCTCGAGTAGCCGGTGCCGAAATCGTCGATCGAGAAGCGGATGCCCAGCGCCGCCAGCTCGCGCATCTTCGTCGTGATCATGTCGAAGTCCTCGACGAGCAAGCCCTCCGTCACCTCGAACACGAACGCCTGCGGTGGCACCCCCGATTCGTCGAACGCGGCACGCACCTGCGCGACGAATTCCGGCTGGCGGAACTGGCGCGGGCTCACGTTGATCGACAGCTGCAACGGATGGCCGGCCGCTTCCAGCGCGAGGCGTGCGAGGCAGGCCTGGCGCAGCACCCACAGGCCCAGCGGCAAAATCATGCCAGTCGTTTCGGCGACGGGGATGAAGACGTCGGGCGGGACGAACGTGCCGTCGCCGCGACGCCAACGCATCAGCATCTCGGCGCCGACCGGCGTGCCGGCATGGTCGACTTGCAGCTGCAGGTGCATCGACAGCTCGCCGTTGGCCAGCGCCGCCGACAGGTCGCGCCCGAGGGTCAGCTGGCGTTCGGCCGCGGCCAGCATCGACGTCTCGAACATGGCCGCGCCGTTGCGCCCGGCCGCCTTGGCGTGGTACATGGCCAGGTCGGCGTCGCGCAGCAGGTCGGCGACGGACTGGCCGGGCCGCGTGGGCAGCGCGACGCCGATGCTCGCCGTCGAGCGGTAGGCCTGGTCGTCGATCGTCACGTCCTCCGCGAGCGCGGCACGGATCTTGTCCGACACGGCCAGCGCCGCAGCGGCGGCGCCCACGGCGTCGGTGCCGAGGCCCTCGAGCAGCACGACGAATTCGTCGCCCCCCAGGCGCGCCACCGTGTCGCCCTTGCGCACGACGTTCGCGAGGCTCTTCGCCGTGTGCTTGAGCAGCGCATCGCCCGTTGCGTGGCCGCGCGCGTCGTTCACGTGCTTGAAGTTGTCCAGGTCGATGTACAGCACGGCGCCGAGCCCGCGGCCCGCGTTCGCCGCCGCCACCATCGCGTCCAGGCGCTCCGTCATCAGGCGCCGGTTCGGCAGTCCCGTCAGGACGTCGTAGTACGCGAGGCGGTGGATCGCGTCGGCCGAGTGGCGGCGCTCCGTGATGTCGCGGCCCACGACGACCCAGTGGCTGATGTGGCCCGCGTCGTCCGTGAACGGCATCAGTTCCATCTCGACCCAGTACGGATCGCCGGCCTTCGTGTAGTTGACCATTTCCGCCGTCGCAGCCCTGCCCTGGTGCATGGAGTCGATGATCCGTTCCACGACGGCCGGATCCGTGCCCGGTCCGTGCAGCACGCGCATGCTGCGGCCGACGATCTCGGCGTCCGTATAGCCGGTGCGGCGCTGGAACGCTTCGTTGGAAAAGATGATCGGTAGGTCGCGATCGGGCGTGTCGACGGCGCGCGCGATCAGCACCATGTCGTTCAGGCGGGCCAGCGCGGCCGACGTCAGGCGCAGTTCCGCGTTCACGGCGTGCAGCGCGTCCTGCCCGCTCTCCAGCGACTTCGCGAAGCCGCGCACGTCGTCCAGTGACCGCGACAACCCCTTGAGCAATGCGCCGCACGAGAGCGTGAGCAGCGCGCCGACGCAGGAAAAGTTCAACGTGACGAGAAGCGCCGTCACGAGCGGATCATGGCCCAAGCCCACCAGCGTGGACGGGAACTGGGTGATGCCGAAGACAAGGATCACGGCGCTGGCCGCGAGGGCCAACAAGCTGGGTACGGTGCCGAGCAGCATCGCCGCCATCACGGGGGGCGCCATCAGGTAGTTCTGGCTGACCGGCCCGACATTCAGCATCAGGCAGATCGCGACCATGTAGATGATCGCGAGGAAGTTCAGCACGCGGAACGTGTACGGCACGCGCTCCAGGCGCCACAGGGCGAACAGCCACGCCAGCGCCGCGCCGTCCATCACGGCGACGGTCCAGACGCCATGGCGGACGACGACGAACACGCTGGGGATGGCGGCGATCGTGCCCAGGACGAGCACTACCGCCAACAGGCGCGAGAAAATCCGCGCGCGCCATTGTGCGATATCGTCAAACCCTAGCATCGAATGTATCCTCGCGGCGCGCCCGGGTGCTGATCCGGCACGGCCAATGTTCTCGTGAGGCAACATTGTAAGTGCCGGCCCCAGCCCTGTCACCTTTTTTACCACGAGGTGTTGCGATGCGGTGACTATTAGTTCAATAACTCAGGCCGGCCGGCGCGCTTCCCGCATCGTCGGCCACGCCACCGCGGACGGCGCGCAACACCACGAGCCGCACGGGCTCCAGCGCGTTGCCCGGCTGGCCATCCGTCGTCACGGCAAGCGCGATCGTGTTGTCGCCGTGCGGGTCGAGGATGCCGGGCGGGATCACGAACAAGCGCTGCGGTCCCACGTGGGCAATGAACTGCCCCATGTTCCAGCCGTTCACGAAGATCAGCGCGCGGTTTTCGCGGTCCGAGCGCGGCTGGTCCGTGACGCCGAACGCGAGGCCCAGCTGCACGTCGTGGTCGCGCGGCAGGTCGAGCGGCACATGGGCGCGCAGCCAGTACGTGCCCGGCGCGGGCGGCGCGTCGCCGGGATGCGCCGGCGCCCAGCCTTGCGCGGACGCGCCGGGCAGGTGCCAGCCCACGCGCTCGCCGTACAAGCCGCCGTCGTTCAGCGGGCCGCGCACGGGGTCGGCGCCGTCCTCGCCGCCGCGGTTGCCCTGAATGCGCCAGTCGATCTGCACGGCGAAACGGCGGCCCCCCTTCGCTGCCAGCGACGCCGCAATCAGGCCGCGCGCCTCGCGGTGGGCGTCGTCCCCCATCAGGTCCCAGTTGTGAGAGTCGTTGCGGACCATGACGGCGAGGACATGCCGGCCAGGCGCCATGTTGCCGAGGTCGAAGCGCGCCGTGTCCGTCGTCTCCGGGAACGCACGTCCCGTGTCCAGTTCATGCTGGCCAAGGAAGCGGCCGTCGACCCACGCCTGCAGCATGCCCGCGCCACCGCCGCCGTAGAACAGCTCGAGCCGCCGCGCGGCCGGGTCGGTCGTATCGAAGCGGCCGCGGTACCACACGTCGCCGTGGTGGAAGCCGTAGTCGCTCATCGCCAATGTGGGCTCCCCTCGCTCCGGCTGGGTCCACGTCTGCGCGGCCGACGTGCGGCCGTCCGCATGCGCCCAGTCGCTGTCGTCGAAACCGGGGTGCGCTTCCGGGCTGTCCATGCGGCGCGTCCATGCCAGCGCGGCGAGGTCCGGCACGGCCACGTGCGCGGGTCCCGCGAGCGGCTCTGCGCTGCGCAGGCTGCCGTCCGGCTGGCGCGCCAACCGCAGCGGCGTGCCATTGAACGTGGCCGCCGTCACGTTCGCACCCCAGATGTCCAGCGGGCTCGCGGCCTCCGTATCGCCCGCGAGATGCAGGCCGGCGGCGTCGATGCGGGCCGAGCGCACGAGCGCCGGCGTCAGTTCGAGGAGTCGACCGGCGCCCGTGTCCTGTGTCCAGAAGTGCTGCGACGTGGCCTCGTCCGCGATCAACAGCAGCAACGGCGGGCGCCCGCCGCCCGTCACGCGCACGCGCACGAGGCCCGCGTGCGTGTACGCCAGCCGCAGGTCGCCTCGTGCCGCGTCGAACGTGTGGCGCACGTCGCCCGCCAGCACCTCCACGCGCGGGGCGGACGCGTAGCGCAGCACCGTCTCGCCCTGTTCGCCGGCGCGGCCGTGCATGAGGACGACGTCGCGTTCGCCGTCGCGCAGCTGCGCCTGCAGCTCCGACGTCGAGTACACGAGGTGCTGGCGCTCCAGCGCGTAGTCGGCCAGCAGCATCTTCGCGTCCTGGCCGTCGACCCGCGCCGCCACGCGATAGGTGCCGTCGCGCGTGGTCACGTCGAACGCGAACGCGTCGTCCGTCAACAGGTCGGATGGCGCGTGGACGGCGAACAGCACGTGCGTCCCGAGTTCCGCATTGATGTTGTGGTAGACCCGCACCCGGGGATTCGTCGTCCGGATCTCCGGCCCCTTGTCCATGTGCGCCAGCACCGGACCGGCCGCCTGCACGAACATGCCCTGCTGCTTCAGCGCCAGCGCCTTCGGACGCAGGCCGCGGTCTTCCGCGATCGGCGCGCCGTAGTCGTACGACGTGTAGACGATGGGCCCAGGCAGCCAGCCCCACGACGTGCCGCCGAATGCCATGTAGAGGTTGTGGATCGTGATGCGGTTGATGAGGTTCGTGCCGTAGAACACGCGCTCGTAACCGTTACCCTGGCGCGCCGCCGTGCACGCATACGTGCCGTTCGAGCCCCAGTAGTCGAACCAGCCGGCGCCGACTTCGGCCGCGAAGCCGGGCGTGCCCGGGGAGCTCTGCGCGCCCGCCTTCGGCCCCGGCGCCGCGTAGATGCCCCAGTCGGGCGCCTTGTTCGGCCCGGCCGGATTCGCATGCACGTCGCAACTGCCGCCCGGGTAGCCGTCGAACGCGTACAGGTCCGTCGGTCCCGGGTTCGCCCACGGCGCACTGGACCCGCGTGGGGTCCAGTCGGGCAGCCGCCCGGCCGCGTTGTGGAAGAACGGCACCGTGATGCCGTCCGCGCGCGCCTTCGCGGCCAGGTGCGCCATCTGGCGCGCATGCTTGGTCTCCACCCTGCCCAGTTCGTTCTCGAGCTGGTAGGCGATGACGGTGCCGCCGCCCGTCGTCACCTGGTGGCGCGCGACGACGGCATCGATCTGCGTCATCCATTCGTCGACGGCGGCCAGGTAGGCCGGATCGTCCGTGCGCGCTTCCGCGCGGTTGCGGAACATCCAGCCGGGAAAACCGCCGCCGGACAGCTCGGCATTGATGTACGGCCCCGTGCGCGCGATCACGTACATGCCCTCTTCTTCCGCGATCTCGAGGGCCCGCTCCACGTTGCGCACGCCGGAGAAATCGTAGACGCCAGGTGCCGGCGAGTGATAGGCCCAGTCGAAGTAGAACGACACGCCATTGAAGCCGAGCGCCTTCATCTTCTGGATCACGTCGCGCCAGCGCGCGGGATCGGGCAGCCGGAACGGGTGGATCTCGCCCGACCACACGACGATACGCTTGCCGCCGACGATCAGCGAGTAGGCGTCCCACGCGACCGTCTGCGGTGCGCGGGATGGCGCCGCGGCGGCGGCAACGTCGGCCGCGGATTCGGCCAGCACGTCCGGTGCGGCCACGCGCGCGGCAACGCCGGCGAGCGCGCGCCTGGCCGTCCACGTCGCCATGCCGTCGCGGCTGTCCGCCTCCCACGCATGGCCTTCCACATCGGCGAACACGGCGCGCCAGCCGCCGTCGGCCCGATGCGCGAGGCCGACACCGGCGGCCGTCCGTCCCAACGCGGCAAAGGAACGCTCCACTGTCCACGGCCCGGCGACGTCGCGCGCGCGGGCCAGCGCGAGGACGCCGTCGGCGCGCCGGCGCGCGAGCGCCACATAGCCGTCGCCGTCCTGGACGACGGACGCATCCTCGTAGGCGTCCTGCAAGCCCGCGAGCCCGCGTGGCGCCGCGGTTGCGTCGGGCGACAGCACGGCCGGCCCGTGCGGCAAGGCGACGACGAGCCGCATGGCGCCGTCGCGCGCACGCACCCAGCGCGGCGCACGCACGGGGCCCGGCATCCGCACGGTGCGTTCGTATGTCCAGTGTTTCAGGTCCGGCGAGCGCGCGAGCCCGATCTCGTTGCCCGCGCCGGCCACGTACGCGACGCGATACCCGGCGCCCGCACGCGCGATGGCCGGGTCGCGCAGCATGCCCTGCGGCGGCGCGTACGCCTCCGAGGCCTGCGTGACGAACGTCGTGCCGTCATCCGAGCGATGGATGCTCAGGCGGTCCGGCAGGCCGGGCGCCGCGGCAGCCATCAGCCACGTCGTAGCGGACGCCTGCGGCCTACCCGCCTGCTGCGCCGCCGCGGGCGCGAGCACGAGTGCGGCAGCGAACGCCGCGAGCAGCCTTGCGGCGCTCATGCCGGCACGTCCGCGCGGTTCTCGAAGCCGACCACGTGTTCCGTGACGACGGGCGTGCCGCGCACCGCGCGTACCGCGACGTCGCGCAGGTGCACGTCGCGCACGGGGAGTTCCGCCTCGCCCTTCACGAGGCAGACGAAGCCCGCACAGTCGACGCGGATGCCGGATACGAACAGGCCCTCGATGGGCGTCAGCCGCCGCTCGAGCGTCGGCACGAGCGTCCTCCACTGGTACAGCACGTCCGTCTCGACGGCCAGCACACCGCCCTTGATGCGCGTGGCGCTCACGTTCGTCATGTGGATGTTGCGGACGTAGCCGCCGCGTCGTTCGTTCGTCTTCACGTACAACAGGTTGTTGATGGTGCTCGGCACGGAGGAATCCGCGTGGTCGAAATGACAGTCGTCGACGAACACGTTTTCCACGCCGCCGGACAGTTCGCTGCCGATGGCCATCAGCTGGTGGCCATTCTTGATGCGGCAGCGCCGCATGACGATGTTGCGGCACGGGACGCCGATGCGCCAGGCGTCGCGGTCGCGCCCCGATTTCACGGACACGGCATCGTCGCCCTGGTCGAACGTGCACCCGTCGACCAGCACGTTCTCGCTCATCTCCGGATCGACGCCGTCGTTGTTGTGACCGTGCGCGGCGATGTCGACGCGGCGGATCACGATGTCCCGGCACAGATAGGGATGCAGCACCCAGAACGGGCTGTCGACGATGTGGACGTCCTCCACGAGCACGTGGCGGCAGCGGTTGAACTGGATGAAGTGCGGACGCAGGTTCGCTTGGCCCGTCGTCATGTCGCGCCGCTCGACGGGCACCCCGTCGCGGCAGGCCATCCCGTACAGCGCGACCAGCGCATCCATGTGCGCCTGCGGCCGCGCGTACCACAGCCGCCACACGTCGAGCCGGGCGCGCAACGTGCCGCGGCCCGTCAACGCCACGTTCTCGCACTCGAACGCGTAGACGAGGGGCGAGTAGTTCATGCACTCCAGGCCTTCCCAGCTCGTCGGGACGGGCGGCAGATAGTCGCGCGGATCGGGCGAGAACAGCAACGTCGCACCCTCTTCCACGTGCAGCGCGACGTGACTCTTCAAGTGAATCGGGCCCGTCGGCCACGTGCCCGGCGGGACGACGACGACACCGCCGCCGGCGGCATGCGCGGCGGCGATGGCGCGCGCCAGCGCGGCGCTCGTCGCAGCCTGGTCGTCGCGGGCGGCGCCGAACGCGGTGATGGCAAAGCGCGGACAGACCGAGAAATCGGGGACGGCGATCGCGGGCATCGCAAACGGGGCGGTCACGCGTACGTCCGTCCGCGGCAGCGTGCCGGCCGTCTTCGGCATGAGGGACTGGCAGCCGGCCAGCACGGGCATGGCGAGGCCGGCGCGCAGCAGCGCGCGCCGTGAGAGAAAGCTTGGCACTGGACGTCTCCTTTGATTGCGCACCGCGCACGGGCAGCACGTATTGTGCCCCCAGTGTGAGCGCCGTTGTCGATGCGAACCGCAAGCGCTCAACAACGTGATTTTTACGGCGTTCGCGCCGGAACAGCCGTTCGCGGCCGGATGCTTGGCGCTACCATCGCCGTCCATGACCTTGCCAGTCATCGATAACTACATGGAGACTACAACGATGCGCCACATCGCAATTCCCTGGAACGTTCATCCACGCGCGCGTCGCAGCCGCATCAGCGTCGGCGTGCTGGCCATGCTCGCATCGCTGCACGCGCACGGGCAGGAAACCGCCGCGGCGGCCGATGCCGCGACCACGGCCGACGCCAAATCGCAGGACAGCGTCGTCGTCGTGACGGGCTTTCGCGCGAGCCTGAACAGCGCGCTGAACACGAAGAAGAACAGCGACGGCATCGTCGACGTGATCAAGGCCGAGGACATCGCCAAGTTCCCCGACGCGAACCTTGCGGAATCGCTGCAGCGCGTGCCCGGCGTCGCGCTGGCGCGCGGCGACGGCGGCGAAGGCAAGCAGATCACCGTGCGCGGCCTCAACGCCGGCTTCACGCGCGTGCGCATCAACGGCATCGAAGGCGTCGCGGCGACGGGGGCCTCCGACATCAACGGCAGCACGAACCGCGGCCGCGGCTTCGACTTTTCCGTGTTCGCGTCGGAGCTGTTCAACAGCCTCGAAGTGCGCAAGACATCGGAAGCCGACATCGAGGAAGGCTCGCTCGGCGCCACCGTCGACCTGCGCACGGCGCGTCCGTTCGACTTCAAGGGCCGCACGTTCAGCATCGGCGGCCAGGAGATGCACAACTCGCTGTCGCGCAAGACGCAGCCGCGCGTGACGGCGCTGCTGTCCGACCGCTGGGACACGGGCCATGGCAAGGTCGGCGCGCTGCTGTCCGCCGCGTATTCGAAGCGGCGCGCGACGGAAGAAGGCTACGAGGCCGTGGAACTGCTCAGCGCCAGCAATGACGGGGGCTTCTGCTCGCCGGTCGGCGTGACGCCGCAGAATCCGGCCAACGACGCGGTCAAGGGCATCACGGCGACGACGTGCGGCACGGGCATGCCGCGCGCGACGGACCCCACCGCGTACAACGACGTCATGGGCCGCAAGGACAACTACGGCGGCACCGTCGCCAACCCGGCCGCCGGCTCCGGCGCGTTCGCGCCGCGCATCCCCCGCTACCGCCGCTCGCAGACCGATTACGAGCGCACGGGCATCACGAACTCCTACCAGTGGCGCAACGCAGACAGTGAGCTGAATCTGGACCTGATGTACGGGAAGTTCGCCAATAAACGCTACGACAACTACATCGAAGCGATCTCGTTCGGCCGCAACCTCGGTTCCAACGGCAAGCCGCAGACGTCGATCCTGGACGCGCACTTCGACCCGAACGGCAGCTGGGACTACGGCAGGTTCAACGGCGTGGACGTGCGCACGGAGGGCCTGCTCGACGTCTACACGACCAAGTTCCGCCAGCACGTGCTGTCCGGCAGCCACCGCTTCAGCGACACGGTGAAGGCCGACTTCATGGCCGGTAATTCGAACTCGAACCTGAACGAGCCGATGCGGGCCACCGTGCAATTCGACGCGCCGAACGTCAACGGCTTCTCGTGGGACTTCCGCAACAACCGCAACGTGCCGACGCTGAATTTCGGCATCGACGTGGCGAACCCCGCCAACTTCCAGTTCGCCCCGCAGGACACGGCCGGCAACGTGCGCGGCATGTTCGTGGGCCGCTACCTCGACACGACGAACAAGCTGCAGACGCAGGCGGCGAACCTGCACTGGGAGATCAACGACCACCTGACGAGCCACGTCGGCATCTCCAGCCGAAAGAACATCTGGACCAATTACGAGATCGGCGACAGCGCCAACGCGGTGAATCTCCCGGCCGGCGTGACGATGGCCGACATCTCGCGCCGGATCGGCGGGTTCGGTGCGGGCCTCGGGGGCACGGGCGTGCCGTCGTCATGGTCCGCCGTCGACCTGACCAAATTCCTCGGCGTCGTCAACACGGAGTGCCATTGCGACGCGGTGCCGGGCTCGCAATATAACTACCTGAACCAGACGAACCGCCGCGTCGAGGAAAAGATCGACGCGCTGTACGGCATGGTCGACTTCAACTACGACCTGTTCGGCCTCACGTGGCGCGGCAACTTCGGCGTGCGCGGCGCCGAGACGACGGCCACGTCGACGGCGATGATCAACGTGCAGGGCAAGCTGCAACCGAACACGGGAACGAAGAAATACCGCGACTGGCTGCCCGCCCTGAACCTGACGGCCCAGCTGCCGAAGAACGTGTACCTGCGCTTCTCGGCCGGCAAGACATTGTCGCGGCCCGAGTACACGGACCTTGCGCCGAACGCCACCGTGTCGCCGATCGCGCAATCCGTCTCGATCGGCAATCCGAACCTGGACCCGATCCGCGCCAACACGTACGACCTGCAGGCCGAGTGGTATTACGCGAAGAATGCGATGATCTCGCTCGGGCACTTCCGCAAGGACATCAAGAGCTTCATCCAGAGCGTGAACGAGCGCGTGCCGTACAACACGCTGGGCCTGCCGAACGAATTGCTGATCCTGAACGGCTGCTCGCTGACGGGCGCCCCGATCTGCCAGACCTTGCCCACGACGGAAGTCAACGTGAGCCGCAAGGTCAACACGGCGGGCGGCCCCCTGAAGGGCTGGGAATTCAACCTGCAGGCGCCGTTCAGCTTCCTCCCGGGCTTCTGGAGCAATTTCGGCCTGCTCGCGAACGCGACGCGCGTGAAGTCGCGCATCACCTATATCACCCGCGTCGACAACCCGGCAACGCCGCAGAACGAGCAGCTGACGCAGGTGGCCGACTTCACGGGTCTGTCCCCGCGCACGCACAACCTCACCGTGTACTACGAGGATGCGAGGTTCAGCGCGCGCGTGTCCGCGGCGCACCGCTCCAGCTATATCTACGCGGTGCTGGGCGACGTGGCGGGCCACGACTACACGATGGTCGACGGCTCCACCAATATCGACATGAGCGTCTCGTACAACATCACGCCGCAACTGCGCCTGTCGCTGGAGGGCCAGAACCTGAACGACACGCCGCTGCGCTACGGCCGCGACACGCAACGCAACGACACGCTGCTGTACGTGCACTCGGGCCGCACGTTCGTGCTGGGACTGAATTACAAGTACTGACGGCGCACCCGCAGCGCGCGCCGATCTGGTATGCTTTCCGGTTCGACCACGATCCCGTCCGCCGGCGGGATCGCGGCGACTGAATCGAGCAAGGAGGCATCATGTACACCCTGTCCCGCGTCACCCCCATCCTGCGCATCTTCGACGAGGCGAAGGCCCGCGAATTCTACGTCGACTTCCTCGGCTTCAAGGTCGACTGGGAGCACCGCTTCGAAGGTGGCGACTTCCCCGTCTACATGCAGGTATCGCTGGGCGAATGCGTGCTGCACCTGTCCGAGCACTACGGCGACGGCAGCCCGGGCGCGTCGATCCGGATCGCCGTGCACGACCTCGACGCCTACCACGCCACCTTGCTGGCCAAGGAATTCAAGTACGCGCGGCCCGGCATCCAGACGATGCCGTGGGGGACGCGCGAGATGACGATCCGCGATCCGTCCTCGAACCGCCTATCGTTCGAGGAACCGATTCCGCCGCAGGCTTAACGGGGCGGTTGGCGCGTGCCGTCCAGCACGGCGAGCACGTCGTCCACGCTGATCCGCGTCACCCAGTCGTCGAGCGCCGGCACCATGAGCACGGTGCTGCGTTCGCGGTCGATCGGCGCCCACTCCGGGTGATTGCGGCGCATGAGCGCCACGACGGGCACGCCGACGGCGTTCGCCAGATGCATCACGGCCGTCTCCACCGAGATCACCAGGCGGCACAACGCCATCACGGCCGGCAGCTGGAAGAAATGCTCTTCCGCGCTGAACAGGCGCACGTGCGCCAGCGCGGGGTCGGCGCGCCGCTCCAGCACGCGGCGCGCGTCGTCCAGCGCTTCCGGCACGACGTTGACGACGACACCGGCATCGCGCCATTCGGCCCGCTCGCGCAGCGCGCGCGCGAGCGCGGCCACGCGCTCGAGGGGCCACGTGCGGTCCGGCGATTTCGAATACGCGTTCACGAATACGACGCTCTGCCCCGGCGCGAAGCCCCAGGTTGCGAACTGTGCCTGCGCCGCCTGCGCCCACCGCTCCGGCACGTCCAGCTGCGGCAGGCGGGCGGCGGGCGGCACGTCCACGCCGAAGCAGCGGGCGAACCAGCCCGCGTAGATGTCGCTGATGTGCTGGTGCGCGCAATCCTCCGGCCGGTACACGGCCAGCGCGGCATCGAGCTTGCGGTAGCCCGACCAGCGCGACACCATGTGCAGCAGCCGCTCGGCGGGCTTCGTGAGGCCCACGACGAAACCGTCGGGGCTGATGCGGCGCGCCAGGTGTGCGTAGCGGTGGCAGTCGACGACGGCCAGCGATGCGACGACGGGGTAGCGGGCCGCGCGCGCCTCGTCGATCGACTGCGCCAGCAAGGCGGGGCTGTACGTGCTGTCGTACACCTTGTCGATCCACGGACAGGCCGCGAGCCAGTCGTACAGCGCGTACTTGCGCAGATGCGGCCAGGCCTCCGGATCGGCCGTGCGCCGGCGCTCGTCGACCCACAAATGGATGCGCGTGTGCGGGTGAGCGCGCGAGAACGCGCGCAGGCAGGCCTGCAGGTAGGTGAAGTCGCCGATGGCGAGGTGCGTGACGAGCAGGATGCGGTCGGCCCGCGCCAGTACGGCGGGAGGCACGAGGGGCGCGCCTTGCGGCATGGCGGGAGCCGGCCGCGTGGCGCGTACCGGCATCGTTGCGGCGCGTGCGCGCGCTGTGTTTTCCATCGTCCTTTTCCGTCCGAGTGATTGCAAGGTTATCGATTACGTAACGCGATTATGCACAGTAAGGCCGACAGGAGGGCCAATCTGTACACTTTTTAATACTTCTTAACACTTCCTTACCGGTACACCGCGCGACAAAGGGCCGATACAGTGCCGGTCGGATTCCGCCGACTGTGCCTGTCCGCGCTTGCCGGCCGCGCATAGACTCGTCCCATCACAACAACGCGAGTCCCGCATGGCACACCTTCCTTTCAAGACCGTCGACGTGTTCACCGCCGTCCCGTTCATGGGCAACCCCCTCGCCGTCGTCTTCGACGCCGACGACCTCTCGACCGCGCAGATGCAGCGCATCGCCAACTGGACGAATCTGTCGGAAACGACGTTCGTGCTGCGCGCCACGCAGCCTGGCGTGGACTACCGCGTGCGCATCTTCACGCCGGGCGCCGAACTGCCGTTCGCGGGCCACCCGACGATCGGCACGGCGCACGCGCTGCTGGAAGCGGGCAGGATCGCGCCGCGGGACGGTGCGCTCGTCCAGGAATGCGCGGCGGGACGCGTGGCGCTGGCCGTGCGCCATGCGGACGACGGCGCGCGCTGGCTGTCGTTCGACCTGCCGCCCCCCGCGATCACGCCGCTCGACGCGGCCCATGCCGACGACCTCGCGCACATGCTCGGCACGCCGCTGGCGCCGGGCGCGCAGCCGTGCCTCGTCGACGCGGGCCCGCGCTGGGTCGTCGCGCAACTGCCGGACGCGACGGCCGTGCTCGCGGCCGCGCCCGACCTGCAGCGCATGAAGGCGAACGATCTGCGGGATGGTCACACGGGCGTGCTCGTGTTCGGCCCGCACGCTGCGGGCAGCAAGGCGCGCATCGAAGTGCGCGCGTTCGCGCCAGCGCACGGCATTGCCGAGGACCCCGTGTGCGGCAGCGGCAACGGCGCCGTGGCGGCCTACTTGCGCCACACGGGCCAGCTCGACACGTTCGGCAGGGACTACATCGCAAGCCAGGGCGCCGCGCTGGGTCGCGCCGGCTTCCTGAAACTGTCGATCGATGCGGCAGTGATCCGCGTCGGCGGCAATGCCGTCACCTGCGTCGACGGGCACCTCGCGTTCTGATCACCCTTGCCCGCGCGCCGCGTTCCCGCTACGCTGGCGGCTCGATCACGGCAAGGGAAAACGAGCATGGCAACGGAACGCAGTTTCATCGACTACGTCGCGGAAGTGGTGGGATTGGGTGCGCGGCTGACGCACCGGAAGATGTTCGGCGAATACGCGCTGTACGTGGACGACAAGGTGGTCGCCTTCGCCTGCGACGGCAGCCTGTTCGTGAAGCCGTCGGACGCGGCCGCGCGGCTCGCGCCCGACCTGCCGCAAGGCCCGCCGTATCCCGGCGCGAAGGATTATCCGGTCGCCGACGAATTGCTCGACGAGCCGGACGCCCTGCGTCGGCTGCTGCTCGAGACGGCGGCGCTGATGCCGCCGCCGAAGCCGAAGAAGCCGGCCGCCGCGGGCACGAAGCGGCCGGCCGGCTGACTTGACGCCGCCGCGTCAGGCGGCCGTCTTGCCCGACAGGCGCTTCAGGCGCTCCAGCGCGCTCTCGCCGGCCGTCTCCGGCTGGCTCACGGACTTGCGGATCGCATCGAGTTCCGCCTGCTGGTCCAGCGGCTTCTGGCCGATGTCGGCGACGATGCGCAGGCCCGACGCCTCGTTCGTCACGGACTGGGCGCGGCGCGTCAGCGCGGACAGCGCCGTCGAGCTGCCGTGCATGCTGGACAGGCCCGCCAGCTGTTCCTGCCTTTCGATGCGCAGTTCCTGCAGCTCCTTCTGCGCCTTCGCCGCGGCCAGCGCCTGCATCGCCTTCTTCGCTTGCGCGTCGAATTCCGCCAGCTGCTTGCTCAGCGCGTCGACGATCTTCTGCAGCTCGTCCATGTAGGCCTTCGCGTCCGCCTCTTCCTGGATTTCCTGCGGCAGGCGCGCCTTGTTCGCTTCCAGCTCGTCGCAGAACATGGTGACGGTCGCTTCCGAGATCGAGCCGGACGCCAGGCGTTCGGCCAGCTTCTCCGCCGCGCGCTCGTCGTTGGCGATCAGGGTCTGCAGGTTGACGACGTCGCCGTGTTCCTTGTCGAACGACGCGCGCGACGTGGCCAGCAGTTGCGCCGTTTCGCGCAAGGTGGCGACGAGGCGGTCGCGGTCGGCCTCGGTCGCGGTCTCGGGGTCGAAGTTGGCGATGGTTTCCGCGATGCGGTTGCCCAGTGCGCCGAAATGCTTCGTGACCAGCCGTGCGGTCAGGCCCCATCCACTAGCGTTGCTCATTGTTGTTCCTTTCGTCGGTGAAGAAAACGGTTTAGCTTATTTACTGAATGACGATGCGTTCCTGCTCCAGCGGGATGCCGATCACGAAATCGACGTGGATCCCCCGCTTGCTCGCGTCGCCGTCGACGCTCTCCACGATCTCAGTCGTGATGAGGAGGTATTCACGGCTGCCGTCCGCCAGCTTGCGCACGTACGGCATGAAGTACATTTCCTGGCGCAGGCCGTGCACCCCTTCCGCGTCGTCGATGCGCGTCTCGCGGCCGTGGAACGGCGTCACGAACTGCGCGTCGGGCGCGCCCGCGTCGCGCGCGTACTCGACGCGGTCGGCGCTGCCGAACACCGTGGCGAGGCTGGCGTCATCGAGCGTGTCGGCCAGTTGTTCGCGCCACAGCGTGTAGCCCGCGTCGCCCAGCCCGTAGCCGGCGGCGCCCGTGTACGCGTCCTGGTCGTCGGCCGTCTCGGGGATGATGCGCGCCAGCTGCGTGCAATACAAAACTTCCGCCACCTTGCCGTCGTCGCCGCAGAACACCTGCAGGAATTTTTCCTTCGCGTCCGCGTCGCCCTTGTCGAGGTAGAGGCGGTACAGTTCCGTGTCCGGCTCGAGCTTCACCTGCGACACCGCGAGGATGCGCGTGTCACCCGCCTCCGGCATGGCGATCATCGAACCGTTCGCCTGCGCACGGATCACCGGAGAGCACTGCATCTGCACGACGCTGCCGATGCGCGCGCCCATCGGCAGCGCGTCGTCCGCGTGGGCGTCGCGCTGCGTCACGCCCTTGGCGGCGGCGACCGCCCGCACATAGCTGAAGACATCCTTCCAGGCCATTCTCGTCAATTCCTTTCGAACGAATAATTCTGTTTCTTCGCGTTCGCGGCGCGGGCACGCTGCACGCGCCGCCACATGAAGTACACGCCCCAGGCGATGGCCACCAGCACGCACAACGTGAAGAACAGGCCGATGAACGACGTGCCCCCGCCGCGCGCGGGCGCCGTCACGCCGCCGCCACCCGAGGACGGATACGCGCCCGGGTACCCGTTGTTGCTCGCATGCGCGCCGCGCGCCGCGTTCGCGATCATGGCGCCCGCCAGCACGTGACCGAGGCCGCTGTCCTGGCGCACGACCACGGGCGCCTGCTGCTGGGGCGGCGGCGCGTACGTGGGCGCAGGCTGGCTAGATGCGCCCTGTTCGTAGCCAGGCACGGGCCGCGTGTCGCGCGCCGAGTCGGCCTGCGCCTGCCGGCGCGCGTCCAGGGTGCGCAGCGCGTTCGCCTCGGACGCGTTCTTGTTCAGCTTTTGCGACAGCGCGGAGTCCGATTTCTGCGGGGCCGCCTGGCCGCCGCCGAACGAGCCGAAGCCGCCGGACGGCTTGGCCGCAGGTGCGGTCGCATCGGACGGCGCGGCGCGCTTGCCGAACGAGCCGAAGCCGCCGCTCTTGGCCGGCGTGGACGATGTATGCGGCGCCGACGACGAGCGTTGCGACGAGAACCCGCTCTTGAAGCCGCTCGACGACGGCTTGGCGTCGACGGCATGCGCCAGCGGCACCAGCAGCGACAGCACGAGGGCGACTTGATAAGTCTTCAACATGGTCAGGTGTGCGATCAAAAGTTAAAATCAGGATAACGACCGGCATGTTGACACGCACCGGTAAAATTAGCAAAGGATTACCATGACCCGACGTTACCTCGACATGAACCAGCACGATGCCCTGTACACGGTGGCGCGCAAATACCCCGGCGGCATCGACGCCCTGGCGCGCGCGCTGGGCATGTCGGCCAACGTGCTGCGCAACAAACTGTCCCCCACGATCGCATCGCACTATCCGTCGTTCGAGGAGGTTTCGCTGATCGTCGAGTGCTGCCACAAGGCGGGCGTCACGGATGCGCACCTGCCGCTGCATGCGCTGCTCGTCCGGCACGGGATGGCGGCGTTCGTCGTGCCGCAGCCCGAGGCGGCGCGCCAGGACGACCTGTCGCAGACCGTGTGCCGCGTGATGAGCGACGTGGGCGCCGTCGCGGAAGCCGTGTCGACCGCCCTGCTCGACGGCGTCGTCACCTCGGTCGAGGCCGACCTGATCGAGAAGAAGTTCCATGCCGCGCTGTCCGCCCTCGGCGCCTGGCGCGCGCGCCTGCGCCAGGACGGCGAAGCGGGACTCCGCTGATCAGGAGCGCAGGCGGCGCGCGGCCGCCTCTTCGTCGCGCGCGGCGCTGCGCAGCGAACGCAGGAACAGCCCGAGGCCGCCGAACGCCAGCGCGAGGATGCAGATGAGTTCAAACGCCGACATCGTCCGCAGCGACAGGTTCACGGACGCGATCACCCCGAACACGAGCGCCGCGAACGCGCAGATCGAAAGCAGCCAGCCGATGGCGCTCTTCGCGTCGTAGAAGATGATGGCGATGCCGATCACGAGGGGGATCAGCACGATGCCGCCCCTGATGCCGTAGCCGCCGACGCCGAACAGCCGTGTGCCGAGGCCGAACCCGGAACTCACGACGACGCTCTCCAGCAGCAGATAAAACCCGCCGCACATCATGACGAGGCCAAGGAAAAACTGGCCAATGCCTCCGTTCGTACCGCCCGCTCCGTTCATCGCGTCCTCCACCGGATATTGTTATGACGGCGACAACAATACCAGAGTTGGCCGCGGCCCCGCTACTGGCGCGGACGGTGAAGCAACGGCCGTTTTACCGCGGCAGGTCCGCCACGGGTTCGCCGAAATCGGGCATGCCGTCCGCGCGCCAGTGGATGACCTGGGCGCGCGTGTGGCGGTTCGGGTCGTGCAGCGAGTCGCCCTGGATCTCGCGGTAGTTGCGCGCGTGGTAGACGAGGATGTCGGTCTTGCCGTCCGGCGTCGTCGTGAACGCGTTGTGGCCCGGGCCCCACTGGCCGTTCTTCTCGCTGCTGCGGAACACGGGCTGCGCCAGCTTCGTCCACGATTTCGGGTCGAGCAGGTCGGCGTCCGCCGGCGCGCTGACCATGCCGAGGCAGTAGTTCGCGTCCGTGGCGCTCGCGGAGAACGTGACGAACACGCGGCCGTGGCTCACCAGCACGGCGGGACCCTCGTCCACGTCGAACTTCACCTTTTCCCAAGCATACTCGGGCTTCGACAGCAGCACGGCCGGCCCCGTGATCGACACGGGCGTGTCCATCTTCGCCAGGTAGATGTTGGTGCCCTTGCTGCCGTCGGGCGCCGTCTGCGTCCACACGAGGTAGCGCTGGCCGCGGTGCTCGAACGTCGTGGCGTCCAGCGAGAACGATTCCCAGCCCGTCTTGATCTGGCCGCGCTCGACCCACTCGCCCTGGAACGGGTCAAAGGACGCGTTCTCAAGCGCATACAGGCGGATCTCCCACGGGTGCTCGGCGCTGCCCGCCGTGAAGTAGATATACCACTTGCCGCCGATGCGGTGCATCTCCGGCGCCCAGATGTGCGCGCCCATCACGCCCGTCGCGTGCTTGCGCCACACGGTCCTGGCGGGCGCCGCGCCCAGGTCGTCGAGCGAACGGGCGCGGCGGATTTCGATGCGGTCGTATTCGGGCACGGTCGCCGTGAAGTAATACCAGCCGTCCGGCTGCAGGCTCACCTGCGGGTCGGCGCGCTGCTGCACGAGCGGATTGTGGAACACGGGTTCGGCGGCGCGCGCGGGCGCGCACGCGGCGGCAAGGCACAAGGCCAGCGCCGGCAAGGCGCGTACGGTCAAGCGAAACATCGACACTCCCATTGGTTAGCCTGGCGGATCGAGCCGGATGCGCACGGGCGCGTCGCGGTCCGTACGAATGATACCGCCGTCGTCGAGCAATTCGGTCACCTGGATCAGGCTGCGGCGCTGTTCGACGCCGTCCGCCTTCGCATCCGGCCCGCGCCTGCCGGGGTGCACGAAATAAAAGAGATAGGCACGCTCGCCGCTGACGACGACGTCCGCGTGCCCGCCCATCACGCCGTCGTCCGGCCCTTGCCCCGGCTGTTCCAGCAAGGTAGCGTCCTGCTTGCGCCACGTGAGCGCATCGTCGGAGCGGAACACGCCGAGGCCATGCCACAGGTCGACGATCATCCACCACGCACCATGCCAGCGGAACACCTTCGGCCCTTCGCCGCGCTGGGCGACGGCGCGCCCGCGGTCCGTCCAGTGCTCGAGGTCGGGGCTGTCGGCGTAGTACGTATTCTTGTGATCGCGCTCGTTGTTGTACCACATGCGCCAGGAGCCGTCCGGCAGCCGGGCCAGCGACGGGTCGATGACCTTGTCATTCGCCAGCGGCACGACGGCGGGATGGCGCCACGTGCGCAGGTCGGTGCTCGTCAGGTGGACGATCACGCGCGGGTGCCCCCAGTCCTCGAACACGCCCGGCACGACGGTGACGAACATGTGATAGGTGCCGTCGCCGGCACGCACGACGTCCGGCGCCCAGTGCGTCGTGCCGGCGCCGCCGAGATCGGGCGGCAGCTCGATGTCCGCGGTGCCCACATAGGTCCAGTGCGCGCCGCCGTCGGGCGATTCCGCGATACCGATCCGTGTGCCGTGCACCCACGTCACGCCGGGCAGGCCGGCCGCCGTCGCGCGGCGGTTCGTGTAGAACATCCACCAGCGCCCGCGCGCCTGGTTCCACACGAGCGTGGGATCGGCGGCGCCGTCGTACACGGGGTCGCGGAACAGGGGCTTCGCGGCGACGGCGCCGGCAGGCGGTACCGCCGGCACGGCCGCGCAGCCGGCGAGCGCCACCAGCACCGCGGACAGGGCCGCGTACGGCCTGAATGTGGACAGCAAATCGTCTCCTTTGATGGCGGCTCGGGACCGCTCGATTCGCCGCGATGATAGCCCTCGGCGCGGGCGCCGACCAATGACATTTTTCGCGCGACCGATACGATTATTGCACGGGCTTGCGGCGGCGCCGCGGTCCGTCGTCCATGCCCGCCTCGTCGACGTCGGCCGACGTGGAGCGCGAGCGCTGGTATTCCAGTTCTCCCGCCTCGTCCGGCAGCGCGGGACCCGCATACAGCACCGCGACGTCGGCCAGCGCGCTCGCGCGGTCGGCGCCGAAGCCGGACAATGGCGTCAGGCGCAGTGCGCGCGCCGTCACCGTAGCGTCGAAGCGCACCGTCTGCGGATCGAACGTGGAGCCCAGCACGGGCCGCGCCACGTCGCGCCAGTGCTCGCCATCGTCGCTCGCCTCGATCCGCCATTCGTGCACGTCGCCTTCGTGGTCGCGATGGTTCTGGCGGGGCATCAGCGCGAGGCCGTCGAACGGCACGGCGTGCGCGAACGCGATCGTCAGCGGCGGCTGCGGCCGCGGCGCATCGCCTTTCACGGCCACGAGGGCGTACGTGTTCGGATCGCCGTCGACGACGTTCGCCGCACCGGGCCAGCCGCTGGCCGCCGCGCCCAGCTTCTTCATCACGCGCGTGTCGAACAGGCTCGCGCGCAAAGCAGCAGGGTCGATGTCCGCCGCAGGCCGGAAGCGGGCGCTCGCCATATAGTCGAGCAACGAGCGGCGCAGCTGGCGCGCGGCCGGGCGCTCATCCAGGCGGCTCTCCAGGTCGAACGTCGACACGACGAGGCGGCCCCGTCCCACGTTGGCCTCGAACACGGCACCCAGCCGGTAGTTGCGGTTCCAGTCGTCGATCGGCTGCACGATGGGTTTCAGGGCAGCCGGCAGGCGCTCGAGGTTGAACGCGCGGGCGCCGGACACCAGCTCGCTCCACTGCCAATCCATGTGGTCGGCCGTGGGGAAACCGGCCAGCGCCGGATGCGCGCGATCGACCCACAGGCCCAGCATGCGGCTCCAGGCCGGGTTCATCGAGCGGTTCCAGAACACGGGCACGTCGGCGAGCGGCGGCGACGTCCAGTCCAGGTCCGCCTTGCGCGGCAGGTACAGCACCTTGCCGCCGTCGGCCAGGCGGCGCTCCGCCTCGGCCCACGCATGCGTGACGAGCACGCCGTCCGGCACGGTCCCGTCCACAGCGGCCGGATACAGCCAGAAGTTCCAGTCGTTCGCGACCGCCGTCCCGTCCAGGCCCACGACGAGCTTGTAATGCGCGGGCGCCGGCAGCCGGGCGAGGTCCGCCGTCACGCGGCCCAGCGGGATGTTCTTGCCGATCGGGATGGCGAGCGCCTCGAACCGCCCGTCGACGACGGCATGCCCGGCATCGTCCTCGATGCGCCACCACGGCCGCGCGCCGGGCAGCGGCTTTTCGCCGTAGTGCGCGATCTCGACGGGGACATCGAACGCGTCGCGCGTCGTGAGCACGGTGCGCGTGAGGCGGGCCAGCGGCACCGTCTCGCCGTTGAAGCGGCGGAACGCGTCCGGCGTCGCATAACCCTTCGGTTCCCAGAACGTGTCGAGCAGGCCGACGAGCGCCGTGCCCTGGCCCAGGTAGTCGTGCAGGTCCAGCAGTTGATAGCCGCTCATGCCGCGCGTGCGCAGCGCGGCCTCGATCTCTTCCTTGTAGCACGCCAGCTGCCAGCGGCCGGACGCCAGCGCGAAGTCGTGGTCGCGATCGAGGATGCCGTGGCGGCGCGCGGACTCGCGGAAGATCTCGTAATTACCCGGTCGCAGATAGCCTTTGAACTTGTCGATGATCGTAAAGTCCGGGTAGGCGACCCACTGGCCCATCTCGTGCGCGAGCACGGGCACGCGGATGCCTTCGAGCGATGCCGCGTAATCGCGCCCGAACCAGCCCGTCTTGTTGCGCAGCGGCTTGGGGCCGATGCGCTGCACGGCCAGGTAGTCCGTGTCCTGGTCCAGGTCCGGCACGGCGGGTTCCGTGTGGCCCGTGCCGTTCGTGTACAGGCGGCGCGGGTCCTCTGCGCGGAAGCGCGCGCGCCATTGCGCGAACACCTCTTTCCACCGGCCGGACGGCTCGTTGCTGGGACTGAGCAGCAGGAACGACGGGTGGTTGCCGTAGGCGCGGATCAGGCGCTCCGTTTCCTCGGTCAGCATCGCGGAAATGGGCGAACCGGGCTCGAACCGGTTCCACATGCCCGGTTCCGGCTGCAGGTAAATCCCCACTTCGTCCGCGGCCTGGAATGCCGCTTCCGGCGGCGTGAACGAGTGGAAGCGCACGTGGTTGATGCCCCATGCCTTGTTGACGGCGAAGATCTTCTTCCAGTACCCGACGTCCGTCGGCGGGTAGCCGGTCAGCGGGAAGTCGCCGCCGTGGTGCGTCCCGCGCAGGAACACGGGACGGCCGTTGACGAGGATGTCCGTGCCGCGCGCCGCCACCTGCACGAAGCCGAACGACACGTCGCGCGCATCGTCGGCGCCGGGGCCGGCCAGGCGCAGCTTCAGCGACTGCAGCACGGGATGCCACTCGTCCCACGTCGGCGCGTCCTTCGGATACGCGACGCGGATCTCGGCACTGCCGCCCTGCGCGCTCCAGCGCACGGGAAAGCGCCGGCCGTTCGCGGCGATCGTCCCCTGCCCCGCCTTGCCGCCGCCGTTGCCGATGGCGACCTTCACGAGGACACTGCGGTCCGCCACGTCCGGGAACACTTGCGCATCGTCGATGTACACGGGCGACGTCGCGCGCAGCTCGACGGCGCCGACGATGCCGTTCCAGCTCATCCCGAGCGAGTCCGAGACACTGTGCGAATCGGGCCGGTAGGCCATCAGCACGCGCGAATCGACGCGCACCGTCACGCGATGCCGGCCCGGCGCGAGCGGACCGAGGTCGTAGTCGTGCGGCGCGACGAGGCTCAGGTTGGTGCCCAGCGCGCGGCCGTCGATCCACGCGGATGAACCCCAGCGCGGCCGCTCGAGATGCAGCACGATCCTGCGGCCGGCCCAGTCGCGTGGTACCTCGACGTCGCGCTGGTACCATGCCGGGCCGAGATAGTGGCGCGGCGGCTGGCTCAGGAACGGCACCTTCACGTGGCCGGGCGCCGTGAACGCCTGGTACTCGTCGCGCAGGTTCCAGTGCTTGTCGTACAGCGACAGCACCCAGGGCGTCTGCGCCGTGATCTCGTCGCCGTATCCCTGTGCGTTGAGGATGCCGGGCACGTGGATGCGATCCGGCAGCGCGCGACCTTCCCAGTGCGCGGCCACGCCCGCGTCGTCGCGGTCGAGGGCGAAGCGCCAGTCGCCGTCCAATGCCATCGTCGTGGCGGCACCGGCCGGCAACGCGCAGGCCAGCGCCATGACGGCGCCGGCGCAGCGGACGAGCAACGGTCGCGCCATCGTCAACCGCCGAAGCGGAAGTCCGCGCCCACCATGATGCGGCGGCCGGCGTAGCTGTAATCCAGGACGCTCGGCGCGCCGCTGGAGAACGGGACGTATTGGCCCTGGCTGGAGCTCGTCGCCGCATTGCCCAGGTTGCGCCCTTCGATGAACACGTCGATCTCTGGCGTGATGCGGTACTGGATCTTCGCGTCCACGAAGCGGGTCGCGTCGCGGAAGTTCGGCGAGCCCGGGTTGTACGCGGGCGGACGCGGGTTACCGCTCGCGTTCGGGTAGTTGTTCGGCGCCGTGCCGCTGGAACCCGCGAGGTTGTTGAAGTAGCTCGACACACCCTGCACGGCGACGCGCGCCATCAGGCGGCCGTCGTCGTACCAGAACGCCCAGTTGTACTGGAACTTCGATTCGCGCAGCGGCGGAAGCGGGTTACCCGTCAACAGGTCGACGATGTTCTGCGTCGACGTGACCGACGCGAGCTTCGTGTAGTTGCCGTCGAATCCGAGGTAGCGCAGGCGCCACGGCAGGAACGTGAATGCCGTTTTCGTGTTGAATTCCCAGCCCTTGCGGGTGGTCGGCACGCCGTTCTCGTAGGTCGGGAACGAGAACGGCAGGTCGGCGAGGTTCTTGCCCGTCGTCGGGTCGATGAGGGCCAGGCCCAGGGTGCCGGTCACGTTGCGCACGAGCGACGGGCCGACGATGCCGCGCTGGTTGAAGTAGGCCAGCGAAAACATCGTGTCCTTGCTGGGGTAGTACTCCGCGCTCCAGTTCTGGTTCAGGTTCTTCTGCGCCTGCAGGGCCGGGTTGCCGACCGTCCTGGTGCACGTCTGCGTGCCGTCGGCGTCAAGGCGCTCGTCGTAGCGGCACAGGCCCGACGGTAGCATGCTCGTGACCGGCGGACGCGCGACCGTGCGTGCGCGGTTGTAGCGCAGCACCAGCTGGTCCGGCACGAGCCACATGGCGAGGTTATAGCTGGGCAGGAAGTCGTGCGTCGTCGCGTCGACGGCCGTGTTGGTCGCCACGATGACGTCGTTGATGCCGGCCGGCGCGTTCGGGTTCGCGGGGTCGAAGCTCGCCGTGCGCGTGATCGACTCGAACTGCATGTTGCCGACACCGTGCACCTTCGTGCGGACGTAGCGGTAGCCCATATTGCCTTCGAGGTCCCAGCCGAACGGCAGCGCGCTGCTCGTGAACGGGACGTGGTCGAGGTTGAAGTCGCCCATCACGTACAGGGCCTCCGTGCGCTCGCTCATCTTCGTCAGTGGCTGCTGGTACGTGTTGCCGTCCGTGCCCTTGCAGCTGTAGACGCAGTTCAGGTTCGCGTTCGTGATGCCGGCCATCTGCAGCACCTTCGCCGGATTGATGTTCGGCCAGTTGGTCACGGCGCCGCCGAATTGTCCGTTCGCGCCGTTGAAGAACTTCGTCTTCGTCATGTTGCCGTCGATCGCCTGGCCGATGAGGTCCTGGAACTGCTGCGGCGTCAGCGTGACCGTGCCGGAACTCTGGCTGTCGTAGCGGATGCTCGGCACATAGCCGTACTGGCACTTGTTGCCGCCCGCGCCAAGCGAACCCGGCGTGTCCTGGCAACCCGTGAGCGTGCTCCGGACGATCGCCGTGTTCGCCCACACGTTCGGGTTGCTGCTAACCTGGTAGCCGCCGTTGCCGTGGGTGTCGTAGCGCGTATCCCGGAAGTTGAAACCGGTCTTGAAGCGCGTGAAGAACGGGACGGCTTCCGGCGTGCGGAACGCGAAGTCGGCCTTCGCGGTACGCTCCTCCGTGTCCGTCACGACGGGCGTGTACGTCAGCTGCGGCTGCGAATACGTCAGCAGCGGCTGCTGGGCGGCCGTGTACGCGGGCACGGCCCGGATGTTCGTGCTGCCGGCCGCCGCTGCCGCCGACGCCGCGGGCTGCACGAGCCGTGCGTAGTTGGCGGCGTTGTACAGGTCATAGCTCGAGCCCTGCGGGAAGTTGTAGGTCCACAGGCCGTTCGGCGTCACCGACAGCTGCGCCGGGCCGTAGGCGGTACTGAACGTCGTGCGGAACTGCTCGCTCACGTAGCTCGACTTGGCGTCGCCCACCATCCACTCGGCCGTCACGCCGTCGCGCTTCCACTCGCCACCGGTCTGGAAATACTTCGTCGTGACCTGGGCCTTCTGGTAGATCTGGTCGACGGTGGCCGCGCCGTCGCTGATGCCGAACGACGTCACGTGGTGGCTGGCGTCCACGGTGACGGTGGACGGATCGATGTTGGTGACGGCGCCTTTCGCGGCGGGCTGACCGCTCACGAAGCTGGCCGTCGTCGGGTACAGGTAATAACCGGCGCCGGCGGCGCCCGGGGCGACGGCGCGCACGCCGTTCGTGTCGACGAAGGTCTTGGCCAGGTTGGCGTTCATGCCGCCCAGGCTCAGGAACGACGTGTTGTTCTCCGTGCGGCGCCGCGAATAACTGCCTTTCGCGTACACCGTCATGTCGCGGTTGACCTTGAAGTCGGCGCGCAGGTCGAGGTCCTGGCGGCGGTCGATCTCGGTCTGGATCTTGTTGCGGATCGACGAAGGCGTGTAGTCGTTCCACTGGTTCAGGCAGCTGAGCAATTCGTTCGACCGCTCGACGACGGCATTGGTGCGGTTCGTCGCGCTCAGGTTCTTCAACGTCGCATCCGTCGTCGCGATCTGCGGGAACGCGGCATAGCAATCGGCCTTGGTCTTGGCAGCCGCCGACGTGGTCAGGATCTCGAGCGGCGTATGGGTCAGGTAATTGCCGGTGCCGTTCGTGTACGGATAGATGCCCGTCGAGCCGACCGCAGGCCCGGCCGGCGTCGTCGACGCCGGGTCGGCCATGTTCAACGTGGACGGGTTGAAGGTGAACGTCTTTTCCGGCGAATTGTCGAAGTCGATCGCGCGCAGATAGCCCTGGTTGGCGCTCGTCGCCACCTGCATCTGGTGCTGCTCGTTGGCGGTCGTCGACTTCGACGCGTTCAGGATGACGCCGAGGCGGTTGTCGAGGAATTTGCGCGACAGGATGACGTTCGTGTCGGGCTCCCACTTCTTGTTCAAGTTGTTGGTCGTGCCGGCCACCCGCACGGAGACGAACGGCTCCTTGAAGTCCAGGCCCGACCTCGTCTTGATGACGATGCCGCCGCCCAGCGACCCCTCGACCATGTCGGCCGTCGAGCCCTTGACGATGTCCACGCTCTTGATCAGGTCCGCCGACAGCTGGCGGAATTCGTTGCCGCGGCCGCTGCTGCCCGGACCGACGCTGTTCGCGGACTGCACGGCCTGGCCGTCGATCTCCACGCGGGTCAGGTCCGGACCGTTGCCGCGCACCGCCACGCTGACGCCTTCGCCGAAATCGCCGCGGTCGAGCGCGATGCCGGCCATGCGCGAGATCGCCTCGCCGATGTTCCGGTCGGGCAGCGAGCCCACGTCTTCGGCGACGATGGAGTCGATCGCCGTCGCGGCATTCTTCTTGCGGGCGATCGACGACTGCTGCGATTTGCGGGTCGACACGACGACCGTCGCGATGCCGCTCGCGACCTCGTGGTTGCCCTGCGGCGCGGCGCTGCCCGTGGCCGCTGACGTGGCCGATGACGTGGCGTCCGCGGGCGCCTGCGCGCTCGTCGCTTCCTGCGGTGGAGGGTTGTCCTGCGCCAGCGCGGCGTGGCTGGCCACCAGCGAAGCCAGCGCCAGCGAAACGGCATAGGCGACGCGTGTGGGACGGATGACCTTGCGGATGTCGTGCATTTTTCTGTCTCCAAGTGGACCGTGGTGAGCGGTCTGTCTTTTTTTGATGGTGACGCCCCGGGTCTGTGCCGCGGTCGTCGACGCTTCGACTTGGAAACAGTGTAGGGTCGCTCGCGCCGGCGGTGATATATCAGCAAGAAATACTCATCCGCGTGATCGAAGTGCGTGCACGAACGGTGCTCGAATCGCTCAATCCCTCGATTGCGATTCCGTTTTCGCGCGCGATGTGACATTTATCGCGCCTGCGGTTATCGCGGGGCCCTCCTGCGCCCCGCCGCGCTGCCGGAACGATCAATTCCGTGATCGAATCGCGCGGCGGCGTGCGGGCTGCGCGCCGTGCGCTATCCTTGCCGCCACCACCGCACCGCGCCCACGAGGACATCGATGAAGCCACCGATCCGCCGCACCGTTCCCGCCCTGCTCTCCCTGCTGCTGTGCGCCGCGCATGCGCAGACACCCGCGCCCGTCCCCGGCACCGTGGTCGTTAAGGGCGCGCGCGGCGGCGCCGGCGATCCGCACGCGATCGACGCGGCGAAGGACCGCATCCTGAACGGCAAATCGGCATCGTCGTGCGCGTTCATGGACCGGCGCCATCCCGCCAACGACCCCGTCACGCTCGCGTACCGGCGCGACTTCGACCTCGACGCCCCGCTGTCCGACGACGTCGTGCGCATCGACGCGCTCGCGCCGGATGGCGATGTGTCGAACCTGATCGATTCCTCCGGCATCGACAAGCACGGCGGCATGCCCGCGCCGCTCGCGGGGCCGAAGACACGCGGCTGTACGGTGGCCGACGTCCGCTTCGCGGCGGGCCGCAACTACATCGCCCGCAACGACAAGACGCTCGCGCTCGGGTTCGAAGCGTACGACAACGGGAACTACGCGCGGGCGCTGCAGTTGTTCGAGACGGCATGGAACAAGATCGGCTACGACGAGGCGGCGCTGATGCTCGCGCGCCAGCACCTGTACGGCCAGGGCACGCCAAAGGATGGCGCGGCGGCCGCCGCGTGGCTGGAAAAAGTGGACGACAAGCCATACGCGCCGGGCGACCGGATGCGCTTCGACCCCGCGCAGCCCGACGCGATGACGCCGCGCGTCGAGGCGGCGTTCATGCTGGCGCGGATGTACGACCGCGGCATCGGTGTGGCGCGCGACCCTGCGCGGGCGCGCACGTGGTACGACAAGGCGGCCGCCTATGGTTTCGTGCCTGCCCTCGACATTCTCGGCGAACGTGCGCTGGCCGGCACGGACCGGCCGCGCGATCCCGTGCGCGGCCTGTCACAGTTGAAGGAAGCGGCCGACGCGGGCTATCCGGCCGCGCAATTCCACCTCGCCCGCGCCTACTACGACGGCGACGACGTGCCGCGCGATCTCGCCATGGCGCGCTCGTATTTCGACGCAGCGGCCCGCGCCGGGATACCCGCCGCGCTGTTCGCGGCGGGCCGCATGCGCGACCTGGGCGAAGGCGTGAAGGCCGATCCCGCGCAAGCGATCGTCTTCTACAAGGATGCGGCGCTGAAGGGCGACCGCGATGCCCGCTTCGCACTCGGCACGTATTTCTACAGCGGCGAGGTCGTCGGCAAGAACCTCGCGACGGCACGGCAGTGGTTCGGCGCCGCAGCGCGCCAGGGCCAGCCGGACGCGCTGTTCAATCTCGGCGTCATGACGGCTGCCGGCGAAGGCGGCGCGAAAGACCCTGCAATGGCCTACGTCCTGTTCACGCTGGCGCAACAGGCCGGCCATGATGGCGCGGGCGCCGCGCTGAAGGCCCTCGCGCCCACGCTGACGCCGGAAGACCGCAAGCGCGCGGACGCGGTGCTGCATCCGCGCGTGGCATCGGCCAAATGAGGCGCGGCGACCGGCGCGGCGCACTGGTCAACGGGACGGGAAGGCTGTTAGCATTGGGCTTCCCAATCCGTATCAACGCAAAACGATGACGAAACCATTCAAACGTATCCTGTTCACCGGCGCCGCCGGCAACCTGGGCCGGCGCCTGCGCGAACGCCTGCACGAATTCGCCGACATCGTGCGCCTGTCCGACGTGGCCGACTTCGGCCCGGCCGCGCCGCACGAAGAAATCCACCTGTGCGACCTTGGCGACCGCGACGCCGTCCTGCGCATGTGCGAAGGCGTCGACGCCATCCTGCACTTCGGCGGGATCTCCACCGAAGAGGAATGGGCGCCCATCATGCAGGCGAACATCCTCGGCATCGTGAACCTGTACGAGGCCGTGCACAAGCTGGGCATCCGCCGCGTCGTCTTCGCCAGCACGAACCACACGATGGGCATGTACAAGACGACCGACCTCGTCGACGCCTCGATGCCGCCGCGCGCGGACGGCTACTACGGCGTGTCGAAGGTGTTCGGCGAGACGCTGTCGCGCTATTACTGGGACCGGTTCGGCGTGGAGACCGTCTGCATCCGCATCGGCTACTGCTGGCCGGAGGCGACGAATTACCGCCAGATGACGACTTGGCTCTCCCTCGACGACCTGATGCGGCTGCTGCACCGCGCACTCGTCACGCCGCGCGTGGGCCACACGATCGCGTTCGGCATCTCCGACAACGACGGCCGCTGGTGGGACGACCGCCATGCCGCCTTCCTCGGCTACAAGCCGCAGGACAGCTCGCGCCAGTTCGCGGACAAGCTGCCGCCGACCGTCGAGTACCCGGCCGCCGACGACATCGCGACGTTCTACCAGGGTGGCGTGTTCCTGCACAACGGGCCGAAGTACAAGCCGTAACGAGGCCGCATTGCAGGCAATCGCATGCTCGATGTCGTCTGACGTCCGATCTCAGCGAGGTGGGCGATTTTTTTGCGAACTTGTCAGACAAGTGAGTCCGCACGGCTATAATCGTGCCCTGGACCCACTGTTTACCACGCCCGCATGAACTCGCCGACCACCCTGCTTCCCGCCCGCAAGAAATACCGCAACCTCGCCCAGGGCGTCGTCGAAGAGCTGAGCAGCCGCATCCGCCGCTCCGAGTTCAGCCCCGGCGACAAGCTGCCGCCGGAATCCGCGATCATGGAAACCTACGGCGTGTCGCGCACCGTCGTGCGCGAGGCGATCTCGCAGCTGCAGGCTGGGGGACTCGTGCAGACGCGCCACGGCATCGGCACGTTCGTGCTGGAGCCGCCGGCCACGGGGCTCGGCATCGGCGCGGACAGCGTCGTGACGGTGCGCGACGTCCTCGCGATCCTCGAGCTGCGCATCAGCATGGAGACGGAAGCCGCCTGGCTCGCGGCGTCGCGCCGCACCGACGAGCAAGTGGCGCGGATGGGCGAGGCGTTGGGCGAGATGCAGCGCGCGCTCGAGAACGGCCGCACGTCGGTCGAAGCCGACGTACGCTTCCACCAGCTGATCGCGGAAGCGACGGACAACCGCTACTTCGTCGAGCTGCTCGGGCAACTGGGCAGCGCGATCATCCCGCGCGCGCGCCTGAACACGCCGGGTCTCGGCGAGGACAAGCCAACGGACTACCTGGAACGCGTGAACCGCGAGCACGAGGACATCTACAAGGCGATCCTCCGGCGCGACCCGGAAGCGGCGCGCGCCGCCATGCGCACCCATTTGTCCAACAGCCGCGAGCGGCTGCGCGAGGCGCAACAGCGGCTGCAGGACCGGCCCGCGTCCTGAGCGCGCGGCGCGGCAGCGGTATTGTCGCTACGCCGTCCGCACGAGTTTCAACGTGGGGCGGCCTGGCGCGAGCGCGGGCCGCGCGGGCACGCGGGGCAGTCCTCCCTGTTCCAGGGTGAAGATGCCGACGGCCTGCAGCAGCGCCTGCGCCTGTTCCTTCAAGCTCTCGGCTGCGGCCGCGGCCTGTTCCACGAGGGGCGCGTTCTGCTGCGCGATCCCATCCATCTGGTGCACGCCCGTGCTGACGTCCGCGATGCCGTTGCCCTGCTCCGCGCTGGCGCGGACGATGGCGCCGAGGATGCCGGACACCTGGCGGATGGCGCCCATGATCCCGTCCATCGCGTCGCCCGCCGTGTCGACGAGGCGGCTGCCCGTCTCGACGCTCTGCACGGCGTCGTCGATCAAGACCTTGATCTCGCGTGCGGCCGCCGCGCTGCGCTGGGCCAGGCCACGCACTTCCTGCGCGACGACGGCGAAGCCGCGTCCCTGCTCGCCCGCGCGGGCCGCTTCCACCGCCGCGTTCAGCGCGAGGATATCGGTCTGGAGCGCGACGCTGTCGATCACGCCGATGATGTCGCTGATGCGCGCCGAGCCGTCCTTGATCTGGCCCATCGTCGACACGACCTGCGCCATCACGTCGCCGCCCTTGCCGGCCGCGGTCGACGAACACGCAGCCAGTTCGTTGGCGTTCTGCGCGTTGGCGGCGTTGCGCTTGACCGTGTCCGGCAGCGCTTCCATGGCGCCCGCGCTTTCCTCGAGCCCGCCCGCCCGGGCCTCCGCGCGCGCCGACAGGTCGGCATTACCCGTCGCGATTTCGTCGGTGGCCGTCGCCATGCTTTCCGTGCTCAGGCGGATCTTCGCCAGCATGTCGTGCAGGTTGCCATTGATGGCGGCGATGGCGCCCATCAGCCGCCCCACCTCGTCGTCGAATTCGACGGCAACGTCGCCCGCATGAGGTCGGCCATCAAGAGGGTCAAGGCCAACAGGGTGATGAACGTCTGTTTGATCGTAAGATGGCGCATGGTTGTCTCCTCCTCGACAACACCAATCTATCCAAATCCATCCAGGCGAAACCGCTGGATCGCATAAAAGAAACTTTATGTTTTTATGCGCAACATTAATTATCGATTTGGAAATCAAGGAGGAGACGGACGCCGTCAGAAGCGCATGCGCACCCCCGCGCGGTAAGTACGGCCGATCACGTCGTAGATCGCCGGGTTGACGCCGATGCTCAGGTTCGTCTGCGGGACGAGCGCCGGGCCATGGTCGGCCAGGTTGTCGATCTTGAAGTACAACATCGACTCCTTCGCGAACTGGTACGCGGCACCCACGTCGACGTAGGTCGCGCCCGGCAAATGGTTGTCGTAGATGGTCGGATGCGCGGCCGTCGGCAACGGGCAATTCGCCTGGCATTCGATGTACTCGTTGCTGAACACGCCCGCGCTGACCCAGCGCTCCGTCAGGCTGAGACTCAGTTTGCCGTTGTCCCACGTTTCCGTCACGAGCGCCTTCCACTTCGGCGTGCTGCCCGCCATATTGCCCGCGCCCTCGCTCGGCGTGGTGCCGGGCAGGCCCGGATCGGACACGGCGTGGATCGTGCGGCTGGCCATGCCGCGCAAGGTGAACGCGCCCGGCAGCCCGAAGTCGCGCAGGTTCGTGCGGTACGTCGTCTCGATGTCGACGCCCTTCGTGTGCAGCGACGCGAAGTTGAAGCTCTGCGCCAGCACGTAATTCGTGCCGGCCGGCCCGTTGATCGACACGGCCGAGCACACGTTCTGGTAACCGGCGTAGCACAGGTCGACTTCCTGCTGGGGGCCCAGCGAGTTGATCACGTTCTTGACCTTGATGTCGTAGTAGTCGACGGCCAGGTTGAAGCCGCGCGCCCACGACGGCTGGCTCAGCACGATGCCGAACGAGTTGTTGCGGGCGACTTCCGGCTTCAGGTCGGGGTTGCCGACGTTACGCTGCTGGATCTGCACCGACGATCCCTGCGCATTGTTCACGGCCTGGTTCGTGACCGTCATCGCGGCGAACAGCTCCGACAAGTTCGGCGCGCGCACGTCCTTCGAGCTCACGGCGCGCAGGCGCAGGCCGTCGATCGGCGTCTTCCACGTGGCGCCGACCTTCCACGCGCTGGCGTGGCCCGCCGTGCTGTATTTTTCCTGGCGGTCCGCGACGTTCAGGTTCGCCTCGCCCCACGTGGCGGACTTCAGGAACGGCACGTTGAATTCGACATAGGCCTCCTTCACGTTGAACGCGCCGCGGCCGTTGTGGTAATTCCCCGCGAACCAGTTGTCGCCGCCCGTCGACAAGGTCGTGTCCAGCGGGTAGCTCGGACCGTAGCGCGACTGCAGGTCGACGCCGGCGCCGTACGGATCGCCGTGCACGGAATAATCCTCGCGCCGCCATTCTGCGCCGGCCGCCATCGACACGGGACCGGCCCAGCCTTCGAACACGTCGCCGTGGATGTTCCCGCTGACGACGTTCTGGCTCGAATCCGTGTGCTGCATCGGGCCGTTCTGCGGCGCGATGTACGACCAGCCGGCCATGTTGATCGGCACGGCGCCGAGGATATCGATCGGCTGGCAGCCGTTCGCGCGCGCGTTCGCGTCGCGGCAGACGATGTTGCCGCTCGCGTCGCGCACGGCGTCGATCGCGTAGTTGTAGCGGCGGTTCAAGGTGATGTCCTGCACGTGGATGACGGTCGTGTTCTCGCCGTGTTCCGCGTACGCGTCGTACGACCAGTCCTTGCCGAACAGGGCGAAGCGGCCGTCCGCGCCCACGACGAAGCGCCGTTGCGTGCGCGTCGGGTGCACGGTGATATTGGCGGGGAATTCCGCGTTCGCCGTGCCGACCTGCATGGCGCCGCTCGGGTAACCGGCCGCGCAATCGGCCGCGACGGACGCCGGCAGGTAGGCGTTGTCGCAGCGGATGTTGAGGTTCGCCTGCTTGGCCGCGCCCGGGTTCGGCGAGAACACGGATGTCACCTGCGCCCAGTTGCCCGTCACGTAGATCTCGTTGTCGGGGTCGAGGTCCCACGACACGCGCGTGTACGCGACCTGGCGCTTGAAGTTCATCGCGAGATTCGTACCTGCTCCCACGCTGCCGGACAGGTCGCCGCCGACGCAGAAGTTGCCGACGCAATCCGTCCCGTACTGGAACGGGAACGGCGTGCCGCCCGCACCGAACGCCGTGCCTTTCAGCGGTCCGTTCGTGATGAGGCCATACTTCGCATACTGCACGTGCTGCGCATGGAGGATGCTCTTGTAGCGGGGCGCGCCCGCGGCCTGCATTGCCTTCGTCGATTCCTGCAGCGCAGGGTTCATGTACCACGTGCGGCCGTTCGCGCCCACTTCGCCGAAGCCCGGCGAGTCGATGCCGTTCTCCTTCGTGAATTCGCCGCTCGCCTCCACGTGCAGCCGGTCGTTCATGAAACCGCGGCCCCACGCGGCTTGCAGCGTGCCGTTCTTGTCGTCGTGGTACGTCGTCATGCCCCCTTCGGCGTTGAACTTGAAGCCGTCGAACTTCTTGTCCGTGATGAAGTTGACGACGCCGCCCACCGCGTCCGACCCGTACGATGCGGACGCGCCGCCCGTCACGACGTCCACCCGCTTGACGAGCAGTTGCGGGAACTGGCTCACGTCCGTCACGCCCGTGACGTTGGCGCCGACGACGCGCTGGCCGTCCAGCAGGGTGAGCGTCCGGATGGTGCCGAGGCCGCGCAGCGACAGCGACGACAGGCCCTGCACGCCGCTCGACGTGCTGTACGTGAACGTGGTGCGGCCCGTGCTGCCCTGCAGCGCGGGCAGTTCCGTGAGGGTCTCGAACAGGTTCGGCTTGGCGGCTTTCGCCAGGTCGTCCGCCGTCAATGTCGTCGTCGGCGTCGGCTGGTTGAATCCGCGCGCGGCGATGCGCGAGCCGGATACGACGACGGTGCTCACGCCGTCGTTGGCGGCCGGCGCCGGCGCCGCCGGCGTGGCGCCGGGCGCCGCGTCCGGCGGGGTGTCCTGGGCGTGTCCCGGCAGCGCGAGCGCGCCGCAGGCGCCGACGACGGCGAGATGGATCAGGGTCTTGCGAAACTGCGTTGGCATATCGTCTCCGTTCTTGTGATGGTTATCGGGTCCGCGTGGCGGACCCCGATGCCGGGACCGGCGGTTGTCGCCCCGCCTCGTCCCGGATCGCTGCCTCTCCTTCTACTGCTTTCAACCTGGCTTCCATAGCGATGATACCGCTACCTGTTACCGCTATCATCGCAATGTAGCGCATTTCTTACGATTTGGTAAATACCCTGTCCAATCATTTTTTTCGCGTCTACGATACCCGGTTCCGCATCAGTGGCGCCGGCGCCGCCGGGGTAAGATTTTCTGCTTGCGGTTTTCGCGACCCACTTGTACGATGACTGACAATTGTAGGCAAACCATTATTTCGCATCTTTCTGGAGCACGAATGAATCCGCAAGAACTCAAACAGGTCATGTCGTCCGGCCTGCTGTCCTTCCCCATCACCGACTTCGACGCGGAAGGAAACTTCCGCCCGAGCACGTACGTCGAGCGCCTCGAATGGCTCGCCCCGTATGGCGCGACGGCCCTGTTCGCGGCCGGCGGCACCGGCGAGTTCTTCTCGCTCACGCACGACGAGTATTCGCAAGTGATCAAGACCGCGGTCGACACGTGCGCGGGCAAGGTCCCGATCCTCGCCGGCGCCGGCGGCCCCACGCGCAGCGCCATCGCGTTCGCCCAGGAGGCGGAGCGCCTCGGCGCCAAGGGCGTGCTGCTGCTGCCGCACTACCTGACCGAAGCGAGCCAGGACGGCCTCGTCGCCCACGTCGAGCAGGTCTGCAAATCCGTGAACATCGGCGTCGTCGTGTACAACCGCGCGCAATGCCGCCTGACGCCCGATTCGCTGGAAAAGCTGGCCGACCGCTGCCCCAACCTGATCGGCTTCAAGGACGGCATCGGCGACATCGAACTGATGGTGTCGATCTGGCGCCGCATGGGCGACCGCTTCAGCTACCTGGGCGGCCTGCCGACGGCGGAAGTGTATGCCGCCGCGTACAAGGCGCTGGGAGTCCCCGTGTATTCGTCGGCCGTGTTCAACTTCATGCCGAAGCTCGCGATGGATTTCTATCGCGCGATCGCGAAGGACGATTACGCGACGACGAACCGCCTGCTGGACGAATTCTTCCTGCCGTACCTGGCGATCCGCAACCGCAAGGCCGGCTACGCCGTGTCGATCGTGAAAGCGGGCGCCCGCCTCGTCGGCCACGATGGCGGCCCCGTGCGTGCGCCGCTGACGGACCTGACGGACGAAGAATGCGACATGCTGCACAAACTGATCGTCGCCCAGGGCGCGCAATGACCTCGAAGGAGAACGAACAAATGACGATTCAGGGCGAGATGATCATCGGCCGCCGTGTCGTGCGCGGCAGCGCCGGCACCACGCGCGCGTTCAACCCGGCCACGCGCGCGGAGATGGAGCCGGCATTCGGCCTGGCGACGGCGGACGACGTCGCCGCCGCGTGCGCGCTGGCGGAAGGCGCATTCGACACCTACCGCAACCTGCCGCTGGAGCAGCGAGCGCGCTTTTTGGAAACCATCGCCGACCGCATCATGGACATCGGCCCGGCGCTCATCGAGCGCGCCTCGGCCGAATCCGGCCTGCCGCCGGCGCGCCTTGAAGGCGAACGCGCACGCACGTGCAACCAGCTGCGCCTGTTCGCGAAAGTCGTGCGCGACGGGCACTTCCTCGAGGCGACGCTAGACTCCGCTCTGCCCCAGCGCACGCCGCCCCGTGCGGACCTGCGCATGCGCAAGATCCCGCTGGGCCCCGTCGCCGTGTTCGGCGCATCGAACTTCCCGCTCGCGTTCTCCGTCGCCGGCGGCGACACGGCATCGGCGCTGGCCGCCGGCTGCCCCGTCGTCGTGAAGGCGCACAGCGCCCATCTGGGTACGTCGGAACTGGTCGGCAAGGCGGTGCGCCAGGCCGCCGAGGACTGCGGCATGCCGGACGGCGTGTTCTCGCTGCTGATCGGCGAGGGCCGCGTGGCCGGCCAGGCGCTGGTCGCCCACCCGGCCATCCAGGCCGTCGGCTTCACGGGCTCGCGCCAGGGCGGCCTCGCCCTCGTGCACACGGCGAACGCGCGCAAGCAGCCGATTCCCGTCTATGCGGAGATGAGCAGCATTAATCCCGTATTCATGCTGCCGGGCGCCCTCGCCGCCGCCGGCGCCAAGCTGGCGCAGGGCTTCGTCGATTCGCTCACCCTGGGTGTCGGCCAGTTCTGCACGAACCCGGGCCTGGTGATCGGCCTGGCGGGCCCCGACCTCGACGCGTTCCGCGCTGCCGCTGCCGACGCGCTGGGCGCAAAAGGCGCGGGCACGATGCTCACGGCCGGCATCCACAAGGCCTATGTCGACGCCGTCGGCCGCCGCACCGGCATCGATGGCGTCGCGCTCGTCGCGCAAGGCGCCAGCGAGGGCGCGGGCTGCGCCGCGCAGGCCGCACTGTACGCGTGCGACGCCGCCACCTACCTCGCGAGCCCGGCGCTCGATGAAGAGATCTTCGGCCCCGCGTCGCTGCTGGTCGCCTGCCGCGACGAGGCCGAGATGCTGGCGGTGGCGCACCACCTGGAAGGCCAGCTGACGGCCACCGTGCACGCCACCGGCGCCGACCGCGAACTGGCGGCGGGCCTGCTGCCCACGCTGGAGCGCAAGGCCGGCCGCGTGTTGTTCAACGGCTTCCCGACCGGCGTCGAGGTATCTCACGCGATGGTCCATGGCGGCCCGTTCCCGGCCACGTCGGACAGCCGCACGACGTCCGTCGGGGCCACCGCCATCGACCGGTTCCTGCGCCCCGTGTGCTACCAGGACGTGCCGGCCGAACTGCTGCCGGACGCGCTGCGCGACGACAATCCGCTGCACCTCGCGCGCATGATCGACGGCGAGCTGCGCGGCGCGAAATAATCATCATGTAGACGCATCGCAGTATCGGGTGGCTGGTACGATGTGCCCGCCACCCGCAACGGCCGAGGGAGACATCGGCCGCACACGTCAGCAAAATCACTACAAGGCCTGACCATGACACGCAACCGCACGGGCGACGCCACCGTCGCCAGCCCCGCCACCCGGCCCGCCGGCGGCAACTACCGGTGGACCATCTGCGCCCTTCTGTTCTTCGCCACGACCGTCAACTACCTCGACCGCCAGGTCCTGAGCCTGCTGGCGCCGTCGCTGTCGAAGGAATTCGGCTGGTCGAACACGGACTATGCGAACATCGCCGCCGCCTTCCAGTTCATGTACGCGATCGCCCTGCTGTTCGCGGGCCGCATCGTCGACCGCCTCGGCACCAAGACCGCGTACCTGCTTGCCATCGTCGTGTGGTCGGGCGGCGCCGTCGCCCACGCGTACTCGCTCGAACTGGGTGCGGGCGTGAAGGCACTGCTGGGCCTTGCGGTGCCGGCGTCCGTCGTCGGCTTCATCGTCGCGCGCACGATCCTCGCGATCGGCGAGGCGGGCAACTTCCCGGCCGCGATCCGCGCGACGGCCGAGTATTTTCCGAAGTCGGAGCGCTCGTTCGCGACCGGCATCTTCAATTCCGGCGCCAACATCGGCGCGATCCTGGCGCCGCTGACGGTGCCGATCCTCGCCGCGATCTGGGGCTGGCAGGCGGCGTTCATCTGGATCGGCGCCATCGGCTTCCTGTGGGTCGTGTTCTGGGTCTTCCTGTTCGACGAACCGGCCCGTCAGCGCCGCCTGTCGTCCGCGGAACTCGCGTACATCCGCAGCGACGACGGCGGCACCGCGCCCGTCGCGGCGACCGGCCCCGCACCTGGGTGGCGCACGTTGCTGGGCCTGCGCCAGACGTGGGCGTTCGTCGTCGGTAAATTCCTGACGGACGGCGTGTGGTGGTTCTTTCTCTTCTGGCTGCCGAAATACCTGACCGATAAATACGGCATGGCGACGTCCGATCTCGTGCTGCCGCTGGCCGTCCTGTACAGCATGACGATGGTCGGCAGCATCGGCGGCGGCGCCCTGCCGTCGCGCTTCATGCGCGCGGGCAGCGCACCGTACGACAGCCGCATGAAAGCGATGCTCATGATCGCGTTCTTCCCGCTCGCCGTGCTGCTCGCGCAGCCGCTGGGTCACCTCGGCTTCTGGGTACCCGTGATCCTGATCGGCATCGGCGCTTCGGCGCACCAGGCGTGGTCGTGCAATCTGCTGACGATCACCTCCGACCTGTTCCCGCGCCACTGCGTCGCCTCCGTCGTCGGCATCGGCGGCCTGGCGGGCGGCATCGGCGGCGTGCTCGTCACGAAAATCGGCGGACGCCTGTTCGACTACTATGGCGCGCAAGGCCAGATACAGACGGGCTATATGATCATGTTCGCGTTTTGCGCGCTCGCCTACCTGCTCGCGTGGGGCATCATGAAAGCGCTCGTCCCCACGCAGGCGACGGCACGGCTGCCCGAGGAGCTGGCGCATGCTTGAGGCGAGCGTGGAACGCGTGCCCGGCGTCGCGTGCGCCGTGGGCGAAAGCCCCGTGTGGCATGCTGGCGAACTGGCCTGGTACTGGGTCGACATCCCCGCCCGGCGCATCTGGCGCCTCGACCACGCGACGGGCGCCACGCGGTACTGGACGGCGGACGAGATGGTCGCGTGCATTGCGCCGCGCGCGGCCGGTGGGCTGATCGCCGGCATGGAGACGGGCATCTTCGCCGTCGACCTGAAAGACGACGGGAGCGTGCGCGCCGAGCGGCTCGCCGCACCGTCCGAGCTGGCGCCGGGCATGCGCTTCAATGACGGCCGCACCGACCGCCAGGGGCGCTTCTGGAGCGGGACGATGTGGATGGACATGGCCGCCGCGCTTCCGGTGGGGTGCCTGTACCGCTACGACGCGCAGGGCCTGTCGGCACCCTTGGTTTCAAGCCTCGTCACGCAGAACGGCCTGGCGTGGTCGCCCGACGGGCGCACGATGTACCTGTCCGATTCGCACCCGGCACGCCGCCGCGTGTGGGCATTCGACTACGACATCGACACGGGCGTGCCGCACGACCGCCGCCTGTTCGTCGACATGGCCGTGTACACGGGGCGCCCGGACGGCGCGGCGATGGACAGCGACGGCTGCTACTGGGTCGCGGGCAACGACGGCGCCAGCCTGCTGCGCTTCACGCCCGCCGGAAAACTGGACCGCGAACTGGCGCTGCCGGTCGCCAAGCCGTCGATGCCCTGCTTCGGCGGGCCCGATCTCGACACGCTGCTCGTCACGTCGATCGTGCAGCCGGGACGGGAAGACGATGCGCTCGCGGGGGCCGTGCTGCTCGTGCGGCCGGGCGTGCGCGGCGTGCCGGAGACGCCGTTCGGCGGCTGAGTGACTCGGCACGCGTTTCCGGCGGATGCGGTATCGTATCCGGATGACCGACAACATCCATTTTTACGAACCGCGCGCAGGCCACGGTTTGCCGCACGATCCCTTCAACGCCATCGTCGGCCCCCGGCCCATCGGCTGGATCTCGACCAGGAGCCGCGCCGGCGTCCCGAATCTCGCGCCGTACAGCTTTTTCAACGCCTTCAATTACACGCCTCCGATCGTGGGCTTCGCCAGCATCGGCTACAAGGACACCGTCCGCAACGTGGAAGAAACGGGGCAGTTCTGCTGGAACCTGGCCACCCGCACGCTCGCCGAGCGCATGAACGCGACGTGCGCCGCCGTGCCGCCCGACGTCGACGAGTTCGGGCTGGCCGGCCTCACACCCGCCCCGTCGCGGCTCGTGGACGTGCCGCGCGTGCGGGAAGCGCCAGTCTCGTTCGAGTGCCGGCTCACCCAGCTCGTGCGCCTCCAGGACGCGGAGGGCCGGCCGGCGCCCTCCTGGCTCGTGCTGGGAGAAGTGGTCGGCGTGCACGTCGACCGCGCGCTGCTCACGGACGGCGTCTACGACACGGCACGCGCAGGCCACATCCTGCGGGGCGGCGGTCCGGCCGATTATTTCGAAGTCGGGCCCGAACAGTTGTTCCGGATGTTCAGGCCTACGTGATATTCCCAATATCTGGCTTAGTAGGCAACATCGGCCGCGATCACGTATGATCGCGTATCGCCGTTGACCACGGCGCCCCGTCCACGCCTGCGCCAGGAGCGCGCGTGCAGCCCCGGCCACCCGCGCCGCGCGGGCGACGGAGGCGCACCACCACCCGCCGCCGACTCGGAGCGCGGCGGCGGTCCCGGCACGCGTCCGCGCGCGGTCCCTGCCGCGCGCCGGACGCCGCAAGAATTCACAACATCGTCCGCGCAAAGCGGCAAGGAGAAACCATGAGTACTGAGAGCAGCCTGAACGAGGCTAAAGACACCCAGCTGCGCGCCGACGCGCTCGAATACCACCGCAGCCCCGTGCGCGGCAAGATCGAGGTCGTCGCCACGAAGCCCCTGTCGAACCAGCGCGACCTGTCGCTGGCCTATTCGCCCGGCGTCGCCTACGCCTGCGAGGAGATCGCCGCCGATCCGTCCACCGCGGCCGACTACACGTCGCGCGGCAACCTGGTCGCCGTCATCTCGAACGGCACCGCCGTCCTCGGCCTGGGCAATATCGGTCCGCTGGCCAGCAAGCCCGTCATGGAAGGCAAGGGCTGCCTGTTCAAGAAATTCGCCGGCGTCGACGTGTTCGACCTGGAACTGGCCGAGAACGATCCCGATAAACTCATCGACGCGATCGCCATGCTCGAGCCGACCGTCGGCGGCATCAACCTCGAGGACATCAAGGCGCCCGAGTGCTTCTACATCGAGAAGAAGCTGTCCGAACGGATGAACATCCCCGTCTTCCACGACGACCAGCACGGCACCGCCATCATCTCCAGCGCCGCGCTGCTGAACGCACTGAAAGTCGTCGGCAAGGACATCGGCACCGTGAAGCTGGTGGCGTCCGGCGCAGGCGCCGCGGCCATCGCCTGCCTCGACATGATGGTGAGCCTGGGCGTGAAGCGCGAGAACGTCTTCGTCACCGACTCGAAAGGCGTGATCTGGCAGGGCCGTGAAGCGAACATGGAAGCGAACAAGGCCAGGTACGCGCAAGCGACGGACGCGCGCACCCTGGCCGACATCGTCGCCGGTGCGGACGTGTTCCTCGGCTGCTCGACGGCGGGTGTGCTCACGGGCGACATGGTCAAGACGATGGCCGACCGCCCCGTCATCCTGGCGCTGGCGAATCCGGAACCGGAGATCCGCCCGGAACTGGCGAAGGCCGCCCGCCCGGATTGCATCATCGCGACCGGCCGCTCGGACTATCCGAACCAGGTCAACAACGTGCTGTGCTTCCCGTACATCTTCCGCGGCGCCCTCGATTGCGGCGCCACGCGCATCACGACGGAGATGAAGCTCGCCTGCGTGAGCGCGATCGCCGACCTGGCCGAGGCGGAAGCCAACGACGCCGTCGCCGCCGCCTACGCCGGCCAGGACCTGAACTTCGGCCCCGACTACATCATCCCGAAACCGTTCGACCCGCGCCTGATGGCCGCCATCGCGCCGGCCGTCGCCAAGGCAGCGGAAGCGTCGGGCGTCGCCACGCGCCCCATCGCCGACATGGACGCCTACCGCGACAAGCTGGGCGAGATGATCTACCACACCGGCTTCTTCATGAAGCCCGTGTTCGCGAAGGCGAAGGCCGCGCCGAAGCGCGTCGCCTACGCGGACGGCAGCGAGCCGCGCGTGCTGCGCGCCGTGCAGACCGTCGTCGACGAGGGCATCGCCAAGCCCGTGCTGATTGGCCGCGCGGCGGAGGTCGAGCAGGCGATCAAGCAGTCGGGCTTGCGCCTGAAGGCCGGCGTCGACTACACGCTCGTGGAAGCCGAAGGCGACACCACGTTGCAGGGCACGCGCCTGCTGAACGCGGGCGAGGTCGACTCGCTGATCTGCGGCATGCAGGGTCGCTACGACGACCACCTCGCGCACGTGAAGAACGAAATCGGCCTCGCGCCGGGCGCCGACGTGCTGGCCGCGATGAACGCGCTCGTGCTCGACAAGATGACCTTGTTCATCACCGACACCTACGTGAACGACAACCCGTCCGCGCAGGAACTGGCGGCGATCACGAAGCTCGCGGCGACGGAGATGCGCCACTTCGGCCTCGAGCCGAAGGCGGCCCTCGTGTCGCACTCGATCTTCGGCTCGTCCGAGCGCCCGTCCGCGCAACGCATGCGCGACGCGCGCGCGCTGCTCGCGCAATCGGCACCGGAACTGCCGGTGCTGGGCGAAGTCCACGGCGACGCGGCGCTGTCGGAAGACATCCGCCGCATCTATCAGCCGAAGAATGACTTCGGCGGCAGCGCCAACCTGCTCGTGATGCCGTCGCTGGATGCCGCCAACATCCTGTTCAACGTTCTGAAGGTCACGTCGGGCAAGGGCGTGACGGTGGGCCCGATCCTGCTGGGCGCGGCGAAATCCGTGCACATCCTGAGCCCCAGCGCGACGGTGCGCCGGATCGTCAACATGACGGCACTGGCGGTGGCGGAAGCCCGCTAAGCGCCAGGGTGCGCGCCGGCCCGCGGCGCGCACCGCCGATCGAAGGACTGCGATGATTCCCGATTCCACAATCCGCGCCGCGCTCGCCCCGACGGGCGTACTGCGCGCCGCGATCAATCTCGGCAACCCGATCCTCGCCCATGCGACGGCCGATGGCGCCGCAGGGGTCTCCGTCGACCTCGCGCGCGAACTCGCCCGCCGGCTCGGCGTGGACCTGTCCCTCGTCGTCGTGGACACGGCCGCCAGGTCCGTGGACGCCGTCGTCGCCGATGCGGCCGACGTCGGCTTCTTCGCCATCGACCCCGCGCGCGGTACCGAGATTGCGTTCACGGCGCCGTACGTGCTGATCGAGGGCAGCTACCTCGTCCGCGACGGTTCGCCCATCCGCGCCAACGACGACGTCGACCGGGCCGGCCACCGCGTCGTCGTCGGCAAGGGCAGCGCGTACGACCTGTACCTGACCCGCAACCTGCAGCACGCGGAGATCGTGCGGGCGCCCTCCTCGCCCGCCGTCGTCGCCACGTTCCTTGATGCGGACGCCGCCGTGGCCGCCGGCGTGCGCCAGCAGCTGGAAGCGGATGCGCGCACGCGGCCCGGCCTGCGCCTGCTGGACGGCCGCTTCATGGTCATCCGCCAGGCGATGGGCGTGCCCAAGCGCCGTGGCGAGGCGGCCGCCGCGTTCGTCGCCGGCTTCGTGGAAGCGATGAAGGCGGAAGGCGTTGTCGCCGCCGCGCTGGCGCGGCACGGCATCGAAGGCGCATCGATCGCCCCGGCCGGCTGATTCTTTGCTAAGCTGTCGGTCTGAAACCGATTTCAAACCAACCGACAGCCCATGTCCATACCACGCAAGACTGCCCTCGCGCTGGCCCTGCCCTGCGCCCTCGTGGCCGCCGCCCACGCGGCGGCCGACCTCCCGGTCCACACCCTCGACAACGGCAGCGTGCGCGCGACCGTCACGGACGCCATCGGTGGCCGGCTGCTGTCGTTCGCGCTGGCCGGCCATTCCAACTTCCTGAAAGTGGACACGGCAGCGGGCGATGCATCCGCCGCCGTCGACGCCACCGCGGACAACGTCGGGTGGCTCGGCCACGAGATCTGGGTCGGGCCACAAAAGGAATGGTGGTCGCACCAGGACGTGAATCCGGCGCGCGCCGGCGCGCCCTGGCCGCCCGATCCTTACCTGAGCCTCGCGCGCTACAAGGTCGAGGACAAGAGCGCCGACGCCGTCACGCTCGCGAGCCCGGCCAGCCCCGTGAACGGCCTGCAGCTCGTCAAGCGCTACAGCCTGGTGCCGGGCAAGCCGCACAGCCTGCGCCTGGACGTGGATGCGGCCAACGTCCGCAAGGCGCAAGTCGCGTGGGACATCTGGTTCAACACGCGCGCCCACGCGGCCACGCGCGTGTACGTGCCCGTCGCGCGCCGCGCGGACGTGCGCCAGCAGGCGATCGAGCCGAAGCCGGACATGCAGCCACTGACGTGGACCCTGGCCGACGGCCTGTTCTCGCTGGACGCCTTTCCGGCCGGCGCGGGCAAGCCGCACCGCAACGGCAAGATCCTGTTGCAGCCGGCGGCCGGCTGGATGGCGGGCTTCCACGACCGCCAGGTGCTCGTGATCCAGTTCGCGCACCAGCCGCGCACGGCGATCCACCCGGACCAGGGCCAGGTCGAGCTGTACAACGACTGGCAGCCGGACGCGCCGGACAAGGGCCTGATGGAGATGGAGGTGCACGCGCCGTACGAGAAGCTGGCGCCGGGCCGGCACATGCAGGCGTCCGAGCTGTGGACCCTGCTGCCCTACGACGGGCCGGACACGCGCCGCGCGCACGTGGCGTTCCTGCGCGCGCACGCGAAAGAGTTGGGGTTGAACGGCCTGTAACGCAAACGGTCGGTGGGCACGGGGTGCCCACCCTACGAATGTCGAAGTCCGCAGGGTGGGCTCCCCGAGCGCACCATGCATCAGCGTTCAACGATCGCGAATATCACCGCAACGCATGCGGGAGTTGGACGCGTGGACGGGAAGCCCGTCCACCCTACAAGTCTGTAAAAAGAACGCCCCGCGAACGGGGCGTCTGTCCCAGCGGTCCGACTACACTACATCAGAAGCTGTAACGCATCAGCGCCGTATAACGCGGCCCGGACACGAACCACGCGCGGCCCTTGAAGCCGATCCCCTGCTGCATCAGCTGACGGGTCTTGGAGTCCGTCAGGTTCTGCGCCTCCAGGCCGATCGACAGGTTCTCCGTGAAGTTGTACGTGATGGAGCCGTCCAGCTGGCCGTAACCGTCCATCCACACGGGCAGCGCCCACGCCACGTTGTGCTGGCCGAACGTCGCGCTGTCCGGATTCGTGTCGGTACCATCCGAACCCTGCGTGCCGTTGACGTTCACGTTCTGCAGGTTCTTCGAGCGCCAGTTCCACGCGAGGCGCGCCGACAGCGGGCCCTTGTCGTACATGAGGGCCAGGTTGTACGCCTGGCGCGACAGGCCGATCAGCGGCAGGTCGCCGAACGTCTTGCCATCGATGTCGCAGCCGTTCAGGTTCAGGTTGAAGTTGGAGGCCGAGTTCCCGCCCGAGCAGTACACCGCGTGCACCGGCTGGTGCAGCGACGTCTTGCTGTCGACATACGTGAAGTTCGCCTGCACGCCGAAGCCCGACAGCCAGCCCGGCAGCTTGTCGAAGTACTGCTGGTACGTGATCTCGGCACCGCGCGCGTGGCCATCGGCGCCGTTCACCGGGCCCGTCACGGCGAACGTATACGGCTTGCCCGAATTATCCGAGACGTTGTAGCCGTAGGACTGCTTGATGATGACGTCCTTCAGCTGCTTGTTGAACAGCGCCACGGTGAACGAGCCGGACGGCGCGAAATACCACTCGCCCGTCAAGTCGACCTGGTGCGAACGGACGGGACGCAGGTTCGGGTTGCCCGTGCCGGTGCCCGTATAGGTGACCTGGCCGGTGGCGTTGTCCACGTTCTGCGACAGCGTCGTGTAGCCCTGCAGGTCGGTGAAGTCCGGGCGCGAGATGCCCGTCGACACGCTGGCGCGGAACTGCAGTTTATCGGTCGCCTTCATGCGCAGGTTCAGGCTGGGCAGTACGTTACCGTAGTCGTTGCTGAAGTCCTGCTTTTGCGAGAACTTGGTGAACACCGGAATGCCCGGGCCCGTCGACGAGCTCGGGTTGAAGACCGTGTAGCCGTGCGCCGTCATCTTCGTCTTCACGTAGCGCACGCCGATGTTGCCGTCCACGGGATACTTCAAGTCGTCGAAGCCGAAACGCAGCTGCGAATACAGCGCGCCGGTGCGCTCGGACTGGTCGTTCAGGCCGGCGGGGTCGGTACCGAAGGTCGCCGGGTTCCACGACGTGCACTTGCCGGAGCCGTCCGTGCACAGCTTGTTCGGGTACGTGTGCAGCAGCGCATAGCTGTCCGGGTAGCCCGTCGTCAGGCCCACGCCTGGGAAGACGAGCGCGGGCACCGACGTGTTGTTGTTGAAGAAGTTGTTGAACGAGTGGACCTGGACCTGGTTGGCGAAGCGCGAATCGCCCAGGTACGCGAGGCCCGTCAGCGTGCCGCCCACCTGCCACGGCTGCGTGATGGCGGCCCAGTTGTAGCTCGGGTTCGAGTTCTCGTTGCGCGAATCGCGGTCCGTCAGGCGCACGCCGAAACGGATGTCGCGCAGCACCGGATGGTCGAAGTCGTACTTCGCATCCGTGCGCCATGCCCATTCGCCGGCCTTGCTGCGGTCCTGGTGTTCCATCGTGAACGCCCAGTAGTAGTTCGCCGGATTGGCGAGGTATGCGCGGTCCGCCTGCGTGAACGACAAGCTCGGCACGTCGCCGCGCAGGTCGATCGTCTCGCTGGGCATCGTCACACCGGTGGCGACGGTCGAATCGAAGCTGCTCGTCGTGGCGCGGATGCGCTGCAGGTCGGTGTCGATCGTCCAGCGGTCGTTCGCGCGCCAGTGCACGTGCCACGCGATGTCCGTCGTGTCGGACTTGCGGTCGGCCGAACGCGTGTCGCCGCCGAAGTTGATGCCCTTGTCGGCCGGGTCGGTCAGCGTGCCCGTCAGCAGCGCGCCTTTCGAGTCGAACGTCGCGTCGGGGCTGACCTGGATGTTGTAGGGGCTGGACTGGGCGAAGATCGCCTGCTCGTCCCAGTGCATCTTGTAGCGCGACTTGAAGAACGTCAGGCTGGAACTCAGCGACGCATCCTTCTTCCACTGCAGCGCGCCGTAGGCGCCTTCGCGCTTGCGGTCGAATTGCAAGGTGCGCCACTGCGAGCCCTTCGGTACCCAGACGGTCTTGCCCGGCACGACGTCCGTGCGCGGATAGTAGGGCTCGACCTGGAAGGCGTCCGTGCGCGTGCCGCTTTCCGAATACGCGAGATCGACGAGGGCGCCGATCTCGCCGAAGCCCGTCTTCCAGCGGTCCGAGAACATGAAGGAGCCGGACGGGGACGTCTTGCCCTTCTTGAGCGTCGAATACGTGTCCTGCAGCGACGCGGCCATCTTGCGGCCCTTGAAGTCGAACGGCAGGAACGTGCGCAGGTTCACGAGACCGCCGACGGCGCCTTCGATCTGTTCCGCCGACGGGTTCTTGTAGACGTCGAGGCCGGCCATCAGTTCCGGCGGCACGTCTTCGAAGTTCAGCGCGCGGCCGCCGTTCGCGGAGAACGAATCGCGGCCGTTGAGTTCCGACCGGACGTACGACAGGCCGCGCACGTTCACGCTCGAGCCTTCGACCGAGTAGTGCTCCGGGTCGCCCTTCGTCATCGTGCGATCGATGGTGACGCCGACCACGCGCTGCAGCACTTCCGTGACGGAGCGGTCCGGCAGCTTGCCGATGTCGTCCGCGACGATCGAATCGACGATCTCGTCCGAATTCTGCTTGAGCTTTTGCGCGGATTGCAGCGCGGCGCGCTGGCCCGTCACGACGACGACGTTAGCACCAGAGGCGTTTTGAGCCGCCTCCTGTGCCAGCGCCGTCGTGCCGGCGAGCAGCGCGATCTGGCTGGCTGCCACGGCGATCGCGGTTCGTTTGAATCGAGTCATTGTTATCTCCTATGCTATGCGCATAATTCGCCCCATCTCGATGGCGGGGCTTAGTTTCAACTACAGAAAAAACGACCGCCGTGCGACGGCCGCGGACACGTTCGTTACCGATCCAGCGTGTAGTGCGCCGGTAGCGCCACGCCGGGACGGTAATGGGAATGGAATGCGAAAGCACCGCGGATCGCGGCGAGGGGGATTGACAGAATCAGTATCGGCATCCTTGTCTCCACGCTGTATTTATTGCGTTGGCGTTGTAGTCTTTATGGTTATGTAATCGTTTTCATGAGTGTAGTGATCATGCGTGAGTTTTGTCAAACCCCATAACTTCTTGTTGTGCGCTAACATCGTATGTATGCATTCTTTGCAAGAAAGTATATCGAAAATTGATAGCTCAGCAATTCGACGCAAAACGACGTTGCGTCGGTATGGCGCGCCGGCAGAGAAACCGTCCAGCGGACGCATGAGCGAATCGGTCGCCACGCGCCGGCGCGCGCGGGGCAATCACCCAAGCCCGGGCATACATGGCATGGGGGCACGGTTCACGGCCGATCGCGACCGTTCGCCGTCGTTCGCGACTACACCTGAACGCACTGGCCATTAGGATGGTAGCGCAATCGGCGTGCTAGCCGGTCGCCGCCTGCGTGCACAAGCTTGAATTGAGTGCAATTGAATCGACGCGCAAATAATTCGAATTCGATGGTAGCGCAATCATTCGAATCCGGCGATAAATGGGAAACGTTTCCCACCTTGTTCATGAATCCGCAACTCATTGGACTAAGGCTTGCCGCTATCCATGAGAGCACGTAGAGTCCGAACTATTTATTTCAGTAGGCGATCGTATTTCGAAAAGGAGATCGTAATAGAGACATGGTAGCTTTCCAGAAATTCCAATACCGAACGTGTCCGGCCGCGCCGACCGCCCGCGTCGCGCGTCGCGGAGACGGCGCATGAACATGCCTGCCGAACCGCCGAAGCGGACACGCCGCTCGAAAGGCGGCCTCACGCTCGTCGACGTGGCGCGCGTCGCCGGGGTGGCGCCGATCACCGTGTCGCGCGTGCTGAACTCGCCGGAAAAAGTGTCGCCCGACCTCGTGCAGAAAGTGCGTTCGGCGATCGAACGGACGGGCTACGTGCCGAACCTGCTGGCAGGCAGCCTCGCCTCGACGCACAGCCGGATGATCGCGGCGATCCTGCCGACCATCGCCGGCTCCGTCTTCCTCGACACGGTCCAGTCGCTGACGGAGACGCTCGCGGCCGCCGGCTACCAGCTCATCCTCGGCCAGGCGGGCTACGAGAATTCGCGCGAGGACGAGCTGCTGGAAGCGATCATCGGGCGACGCCCGGACGGCATCGTCCTGGCCGGGATCATGCGTTCCGCGCAGGGCCGCCGCCGCCTGCAGGCCAGCGCCATTCCCCTCGTCGAGACGTGGGACCTGACGCCGACCCCGGCCGACATGCTGGTCGGCTTTTCGCATGAAAGCGTGGGCGAGGCGGTCGCGGAATTCCTGTACCAGCGGGGACGCCGGCGCGTCGCCGTGATCAGCGCCTCCGATGAACGGGCGCAGCGCCGCAACCGCGCGTTCGCGCAGGCGGCCGTGCGGCTCGACATGCAGGGTCCGGACGGCGCCATCCCGTTCCACACGACCTCCGCGCCGGGCACGGCGGCGGGCGGACGCGCGGGGTTGCGCGCGTTGCTCGCGGCCAGTCCGGACATCGACGCGGTGTTCTGCAGCTCCGACATGGTCGCGCTGGGCGTGCTGACGGAAGCGCACGCGCTGGGCATCGCCGTGCCCGACCGCCTGGCCGTCGTCGGCCTCGGCGACCAGGCATTCGCGGCGGACACCTGGCCTGCCCTCACGACCGTGCACCTGGATGGCCGCGCGATGGGCACCATTGCCGCGAACTTCCTCATCGACCGGATCGCCGGCAAGCACATCCCGGAGGTCGTGCGCGACATCGGCTTCACGATCGTCGAGCGGGACAGTGCGTAGCAAAATTACTTTGACGATGGCGACGCCTGATCGAGAAAGCAGCTTTACTTGATCGCGATTAAGTAGTTTAATTACATCCTTGGTGTACCAACGACAAGGACAACCATGGATGTGCAATTCCGCGCCGACCCTGCCCTGCTGCCCCATGCGGTGTCCGGCGGCGTGCGCTTCATGCTCGACGCCGCGCCCGACACGCGCCATGTCGCGCTCGCGGGCACGTTCAACAGCTGGGCAGGGGACGCCTGCATGCTGGAACGCGTGTCGCCCACGCGCTGGCAGGCCGTGCTGCCCGTGCCGGCGGGACGCCATCTGTACAAATTCGTCGTCGACGGCACGGCGTGGATCGTCGACCCGGCGAATCCATGGGTGTCGGAAGACGGCCAGAACAATTCCTGCCTGACGGTCGACGAGACGGGCGCCGTGCTGATGCGCCACGCCGGCCTCTCTGCCGCTACGCCCGGGCCTCTCCATGCGCGCCAGGCGCTCGCGAGCCCCGCGTGGCTGCGCGACGGCGTGATCTACCAGTTGTCCGTACCCGCTTTCGGCGGCGACTTCGCGGGCGTGCGCGCCAAGCTGCCGTACCTGGGCGAACTGGGCGTGGACGTATTGTGGATCATGCCCATCCACCCCGTCGGCCCGTCTGGCGATCCGTACGACGTGCTCGATTTCGACGCCATCGAGCCGCGCCTGGGCGATGCCGCCTCCCTGCGCGCGCTCGTGGACGCCGCGCACGCGCGCGGCATGCGCGTCGTCCTGGACTGGACCCTGAACCGCAGCAGCATCGACCACCCGTTCACGCGCACGCATCCGCACTGGTACACGCGGCGCGCCGACGGCAGCGTCTACTACGCCGTGCCGAACCGCGAGGCGTTCGCCGGCTTCGACTTCAGCGACCGCGCGCTGCGCCACACGCTCATCGCCAGCATGCGCCGCTGGATCGAACGGTTCGGCATCGACGGCCTGCGCTTCGACGACGCCGACATCACGCCCTGCGATTTCCTCGACGAGATCCGTGCGGCGCTGGCGGAGGTCCGGCCCGACATTGCCCTGATCTCGCAGTCTTACGACGAATTCCACCACCTGGCCGCGTGCGACCTGACGTACGAAGGCGGCACGCGCGAGATGCTGCGGCGTTGCGCGCGCGGCGAAGCGGACGGCGCGGCGTTCGCGCGCTACTGGACCGAATCGACGTACAGCTTTCCGCGCGGCGCGTTGCGCATGCGCTGGCTGGAAGACAAGGAACAGGGCCGCGCGTCGGCCTTCCTCGGCCGCGCCGTCCACCGTCCGGCGGCGGCCGTGCTCATGGCCATGGACGGCGTGCCGCACATCCTGATGGGCCAGGAATTCGACGAACCGACGTGGACCGGGTGGCAGGTCCTGGCCGGCGCCTGGAAGCTCGACTGGAAAGCGGGCGATCCCGATCTGTACGACCACTACCGCAAGCTGATCGGCGTACGCCGCCACCACGCCGCGCTGCGCCACGGCGCGACGGCGTTCCTGGACGACGTGCCGCCGGGCGCCGTCGGCTTCATGCGCAGCGACGAGCAGGAGGACATCGTCGTGCTGGCCAACCTGTCGTCGACGACATGTGCGTTCGCTTCCGTTAGGGCGGCCGTCGAGCCCCTGTGCGCGTCCGGCTGGCAGCCCGTGGAGGCCACGCTGGCGCCGTACGGCTGGCTGATCGGCATCATAAAAAAAGGGCGCCACGAGGGCGCCCTGAAGTGATATCGAGAGTAAGTAAGTCGAGGCCGTGCTGATGGCCACCACGCCACCGCACGAGCCACCATGTTAATGCGCCGCCGCATGCCACGCTTATCACTTATTCACCATTTGTTATCAGTTTTTGATATAGCCTGCGCGGGCCCGGTCGGCCTGCGCAGCCCGGTGCCGGCACAGGCGCCGGCACGGTGTACAATCGCCTGTTCCAGGACACAGGCGCACCCATCCCGCCCGACCGCGGCGTCGCCGCCCGGCCACAAGCCGGCCCGCAACGTCCGCCGCCGCACGCTGGCCGTCCCGACACACGGGTCTGCAGCGGGTTGCATCCGTCACGCCCTGGCGGACGCTCATCTCAACTCCTACGATCCAGAACAACATGCAGACCCACTCGACTGAAGCAGACCACGGCCTCCCCCTCGACATGATCATCTTCGGCGGCATGGGCGACCTTGCGATGCGCAAGCTGCTGCCGGCCTTGTACATGGCCTTCCTGCACGGGAACCTGGCGCCGACGACGCGCATCCTGTCCACCGGCCGCCAGGACTTCGACCGTGAAGCCTATCTCGCCCACATCGAGGCGAATTCGCGCTCGTTCATCGCCGCCAGCAACTTCAACGAGAAGACCTGGGACGGCTTCCTCAAGCTGCTCGAGTACGTGCGCCTGGACGTGCAGGCCGCGCCCGACTTCTCCGCCCTCGCGCAGGCGTCGCGCGCCGGCGCCCAGCGCGTGTTCTACCTGTCGACGGCACCCTCGCTGTTCACGATGATCTGCGACAAGCTCGCGGCCAGCGGCCTCGTCGACGCCAACGCCCGCGTCGTGCTGGAAAAGCCGCTCGGCACGGACCTGTCGTCCGCGATCGCCATCAACGAAGACGTGGGCCGCCACTTCGCCGAGTCGCAGATCTACCGCATCGACCACTACCTCGGCAAGGAAACCGTGCAAAACCTGATGGTGCTGCGCTTCGGTAACTCGATCCTGGAACCGCTGTGGCGCGCGCCGAACATCGCGAGCGTGCAGATCACCGTGGCCGAGGAAGTGGGCGTGGGGAGCCGCGCCGGCTTCTACGACGGCGCCGGCGCGATGCGCGACATGGTCCAGAACCATCTGCTGCAGCTGCTGTGCATCGTCGCGATGGAGCCGCCCACGTCGCTGGCGCCGGACGCCGTGCGCGACGAGAAGCTGAAGGTGCTGCGCTCGCTGCGCCGCATGTCGCTCGCCGACATCGCGCGCGACACGATCCGCGGCCAGTACATCCACGGCGTGTCGGGCAACCAGGAAGTGCCCGGCTACCACGAAGAGAAGAACGTCCCGGCCGACAGCAAGACGGAAACGTTCGTCGCGCTGCGCGCCTTCATCGACACGTGGCGCTGGTCCAAGGTCCCGTTCTACCTGCGCACCGGCAAGCGCATGGCGCGCCGCTCGTCGAAGATCGTCGTCGAATTCGCGAACCCGCCGTTCCCCCTGTTCCCGCAGACGGCTGGCGCCGTCGCCAACCGCCTCGTCATCGAACTGCAGCCGGAAGAAGCGATCAAGCTGCAGATCATGGCCAAGCAGCCCGGCAGCGGCATGGAGATGCAGCAGGTGGCGCTGAACCTCGACCTGCAATCGGCTTTCCAGCAGCGCCGCGCCGAGGCCTACGAGCGCCTGCTGATCGACGTCGTGCGCGGCCGCCTGACCCACTTCATGCGCCGCGACGAGCTGGAGGCCGCGTGGGAATGGGCCGACCCGATCATCGACGGCTGGCAGACCCTCGACGAGAAGCCGCACCCGTACGCGGCCGGCTCGTGGGGCCCCGCCGAAGCGTTCGCGCTGCTCGCGCGCGACGGCCACAGCTGGGTCGAGTAAGGCCGCGCGCCCTGGCCAGCCTTAATCGTGCACAATAGCCTCTCGGCATCGTGCACGCGGCGCATTTAATGCGCCGCAAAGGCTGGCCAGGTCCCTTCCGTGCGCCCTTGGACGCGGCAGGCCGTTGGCGTAGAGTGCGATGTCTTCCACTCACATCGGACGAACGCCATGCAGGCAAGCAACTGGAATGCGATGGGCGCCCTCGGCGCACAGGCCCTGAAACACATGGACCGCAGCCGCAAGGCCCGCGGCGACATGCTGGACCGCGCCGGCTACGGCCCGCAGCAGACACCCTCCACCCTGCTGTACACGGAACCCGGCCTGGCCCTGCGCCGCTACGGCGCGCCGGCCGAGGTCACGGCGAACGGCGGCCCGGCCGTGCTGATCGTGCCGGCACCCATCAAGCGCCCCTACATCTGGGACCTCGCGCCCGAGGTGAGCGTCGTGCGGCGCTGGCTGGAACACGGCTACCGGGTCTACCTGGCCGAATGGCTCGCGCTGCCCGATACGCACGACCATTTCGGCCTGGACGACTACGGCGACCACTTATTGACCGCCTGCCGCCGCGCCATCGCGGCCGACGGCGGGCCCGGCCAGGTGGTCATCGCCGGCCATTCGCTGGGCGGCATCCTGGCGGCGATCCACGCCTGCCTGCACCCGGACGCCGTCCGCGCGACAATCCTGCTGGAATCCCCGCTGCACTTCACGCCCGCGTCGAGCTGTTTTGCGCGCCTCGTCGACGCGACGCCGCACGCGCGCCCGATCGCCGACGCGTTCCGCCAGGTGCCGGGCGTCTTCCTCAACATGATGAGCGCGCTGGCGGAGCCGCAGGCGTTCCAGTGGGAGCGCTGGGCGGACCGCTGGCTGTCGCTGGCCGACCCGCAGGCATTGACGACGCACATGCGCGTGGAACGCTGGACGCACGACGAATTCCCGCTGCCGGGCCGGCTGTTCACCGAGATCGTCGAATCGCTGTACCGCAACGACTCTTTCATGCAGGGCAGGCTCGTCGTCGGCGGCCGGACGATCGGCCCGGGCGACCTGCGCTCGCCGCTGCTGTCCGTCGTCGACTCGCGCAGCAAGCTGATTCCGCCGGAAGCACTGGTGCCGTTCCACGACGCCACGGCCAACCCTCGCAAGCAAGTGCTGCATTACGAGGGCGACGTCGGCGTCAATCTGCAGCACGTGGGGGTGCTCGTGGGCCGCAACGCGCATGCGCGCATCTGGCCGCAGATCTTCGACTGGCTCGAGGGCGCCGACCGGGCGGCGTGACGCCTGCGAATCGCCGCGGCGCGGCAGTGCCCGCCGTGGCGCGTGTGGGTTCGCGCCACGCCGCGCGGGCCGCATTCACTCCTCGGCCGCGTCGTCCTTGTCGTCCTTGTCGTCGCGACCCAGCAACTCGCTGGACCACTCCTGCCAGCTGCAGTTGGGGCAGCGCCGCCATAGCAGGATCACGAAAAACGTCGCAAAGCCGGCCGTGAGCACGACCGCGTGCAGCGACAGATCCGGTTCGAGGCCGTAGAGAACATCCAGCATGGCACACCTACCTTCCCGGCGGCATCATTGATGGCGACACCGCATGATTTCACTCTAGACCAAGCGGATAGCGGTGTCCAGCACACGGCTGAGGTGTGTGTCAGAAAGGCTTCAGGAACAGGCCGACGGTGAGGGCGATGCCGATGCAGACGATGGCCACGCGCAACGCCCGCTCGTTCACGCGATGCAGCGCCCACGCGCCCAGCAGCCCGCCGATGATGGCGCCCGCCGCGAGCACGCCGCACTGCAGCCAGTGCAACTGCGGCGACGTGAGGAACAGCACGACGGCCGACGCATTCATCACGCCGGCCAGCACGTTCTTCGTGGCGCCGGCGTTGCGCGCCGAGAGACCGGCCATCGTCAGCGCGGCCAGCATCAGGATGCCGATCCCGCCGCCGAAATAGCCGCCGTAGACGGCGATCAGGAATTGGGCGACGGCCGTCCCCGCCTTGCCCAGGTGAACGGTGCCGTCGGCGCGCGGCTTGCGGAAGAAACTCCCCCACGTGAACACCGCGGTCGCGAACAGGACGAGCCACGGCACGAGGCGCGCGAACACGGCCGGTGACGTGTGCAGCAACAGCAATCCACCCGCCGCGCCGCCGGCGATGCTCAGCACGAACAGCGCCCAGAACGGCAGCCCGCCCGCGCCGCTGACGAGTTTGCGTCCGGCGAACCCGGACGTGACCTGCGCGGGAAACAGCGCGACGGTCGACGTGATGTTGGCGGCCAGCGGCGACATGCCGGAGACGATCAGCGCGGGCAAGGTGACGAACGATCCGCCGCCGGCCAGCGCATTCTGCACGCCGGCCCACAGGCCTGCCAGGAAGACGAGCAGCAGCATCACGATGCGGCTCCGTCGAGGTGAATACGGGATGGGGCGATGGCGGGACGGTCGAGTGTGGGCATGGTGCGGCCGGCGCGCACAGGCCGGCGATGAACGTGGACACTCATCTTACACCGCCTGCGTGCGCATGGGCCGGCCGCATGCGGCCGGGCGCACGCGTCAGTGGCCGCCTTGGTCGCCGTGCTGGTGGCCGTGGTCTGCGCCCTTGTCCGCGCCCTTCTCCGCGCCGTGGGCTGGCGGCGCCGGATGCGGATGCGGCGGCTCGTGCGGCGGCTGCGGCGCCGGACGCGGCGGTTCATGCGGGCGTTGCGGCGGTTGCGGTACCGGATGCGGCGGTTCATGCGGAGCGGGCGCCACCGCTTGCGGACGCGGCGCGGGCTCGGACGCCGCGTGTGCCGGCGGCAGCGCCGGCGCACGAGGTGCCTCGTGCCCCGCTGGCACCGATGCCGTCTGCGGCGGCGGGAATCCATGGCGATCGGCGGCGGCCATCGGCACGGCTGGCGCCTGCGCTTGGCGGTTCATGCCCCGCGCCGCCAGCGCGTCCCGTCCCGGGCCGTGTTGCACCAAACGCTCCGGCGGACGCGCGGGCGGGGGGATCTGCGGCACGGCGGGATGCGGCACGTCCGGCCGGGCCGGGCCCAAGGGCGTCGCGCCATGCGGCGCTACCATTGCCGCTTCACGCGGGCCATGCGTGGGCGCGCCGCTCGCCAGGCCGGGTCGCCCGGGGACGGCTGCGCCGCCCGGTTGGCCCGGCCGCACCTCGGGCTGCCCGGCCATCGTTACGGCCGTCGACGACGCGCCGTGCGCGGCAACGCCGCCTTGCGCGGGCGCGCCCGCGGGTCCGCGCGGGCCGGCAACGACCGGCATACCGGACGCGGACTGCAGGCCGTGCCGACCCTGTACGGCAGCAAGGCCGGGGCCCGTCGCCGGGTGCGTGCCGGCTGTCGGCAGCGGGCCGTGCGGCCCCGGTGCAGGGACCGGTACGCGGCCTGCTGCCCAGGGCGTGGCAGCGCCGGGCCGTGGTCCATGCGGGCCCTGTTCAGCAACAGGCCCGGAACCCGCCGCCGCAGGCATGCGGCCTGCAAACTGCTGTCCATGCGGTCCAGGCACGGGGACAGGCCCGCGTCCGGCCGCCGGCGGCATCCCGACCAGGCCCTGCGGCCCATGCGAGGCCGCCGGTCCGGCGGGCGGCGTCCCCGGACGCCCGCCCTGCGCGAACTGGCGGCCGGCGGCATCCACGCCCGGCACGGGTCCGCGCGCCGGCTGCGGCACCACGGGCTTGCCGATGGCCGGCCGCAGCACGCGCAGCGGCGGCACGGGGCCGTGGACAGCCAACGGCGCGCCATGCCGCGCCGGCGCCGCCGCATGCGCAGCGGCGGCGCCGGCCAGCGCAGCGCCCGACACGAACGCCGCCCGCGGCAACGCACGCGCCACCGCCACGCGCTGCTGCACGGGCGCGGGCGGCAAGCGTCCCGCCAGCGGCATGCCGAGGCGGCTCTGCGGCAGCGGCCGCGCCTGCGGTGCCGCCAGCACGGGGGCCGCGCGCGCGACGCCGGGCGGCAGCAGCATGGCGGCGCGCGCCGTCGGCACGGCCTGCGCGAACTGCTGCGCGGGCATCGCGACGATCGCACCGGGCACCGTGCGGTTCACGTAGCGGATGTTGGTGACGTTATTGACGATGTTCGTCTGCTGGATGACGGTGTTCGTCACGTTGACGTTCGTGATGTACGTCGGGCTGGCGTGATAAGGCGGCCGGTATGGCTCGTGCGGGGCGAGCGGGAACCAGCCCACGCCCGGGTCCGAGCGCCCGCCGACCGCCAGCACGGCGCCCACGAATGCCACCAGCGCGGGCGCGTACACGGGCCGCGCCTGCACGGGCGCCGGCACCCACGCCCACGTGTCCGGCGTGCGCACCCAGCGGCCGTAGTGGGACACGGCATAACCGTATGGCTGGTCGTCGATCCACGTCCAGCCCCACGGATCGATCCACGCCCAGTGGCCCGCGTGGTACGGCGCCCAGCCTTGCGGCGCCCGGTCGGGCACCCACACGGTGCCGTAGTCGGGCACCTGGCGCCAGCTGCCGTAGTCGTCCAGGTCTTCGGCGCCGACGACGCCCTGCGGCACGTAGCGGCGCGCAACGGCGCGCGCGTAGCGCTGGTCGCGGCCCATGGCCCAGCGGTCGAAGTCGTCCGGCGGTACCGGTTGCAGCAGCACGTAGTTGTTCAAGTCCTGGCCGCCGAAGCGGTAGCCCTGCCCCGGCGCGAGCGCGAGCGCGCTGCCGTCGCCGTACGCGTCGCCCGCGCCACGCAGCACGGTGACGTCGGTCGTGCTGCCGTCCGGCGCGACGGCGAGCCGGTAATCGCCCGGCTGTCGCGCGACGAACGCGAGGTTCGGCGTGTCCACCTCCACCGTTTCGCCGGGTGCGAGGCGGGGCACGTGCACGTCGACGCGGCCTTGCGAGACCTGCAACTGCGTCGTGCGGTCGTCCGCGGCGAGCACGGTCAGCAACGTGCCAGCGTCCATGCGCGCAACGGCGGAACCGAACTGCGCTTCGTCGCGCGCACCGGCGTCCGTCCACAGGCGGTCGCCGGCGACGAGCGGGCGGTTCAGCGGCGCCTGGGCCCAGTCGGCGGCGCCCGCGGGAGAAAAGCTGACGGGGCCGGCGACGTAGGCGATGCGGCCCACGCGCGCGGGCGGGTCCTGCGCGAGCGCGGGCGCGGCCGAGGCGGCAAGCGCGAGGCCGAGGCCGGCCATCCAGGTGGTTTTACGTGCGGTCATGATCGTCGATGAAGCTTGGGATGATGGCCGATCATAGCCCCGGCACGCAGGGCGCACCGTTCGCTGTCACACCGTGTTACAGAAGTTGCACCTCAGTGCGTAAGCGCCGGATACGTGAAGGCGACGAAGTGGACGGCGTTCAGGGAGAAGTGCGTGAGGATCGCGCCTTCGATACGCCCGCTGCGCACGTAGGCGGCCGCGTAGCCGAGGCCCGCCAGCGCGGCCAGCACGACGAGGGCCGGGCCGCCACGTGCGTGCGCGAGGCCGAACAGCACCGTCGAGACGACAACGGCCACGAACGTGCCGTAGCGCCAGCGCGCCATGCCGCGCGCCAGCCCGCCGAGGATGAAGCCGCGGAAGAACGCCTCCTCCGTCACGCACGTGAACAGCAGGTTCAGCGCGAGGAACCAGGGCGTCAGCGGCGTCCACTTGAAGTCCGGACGCACATAGCCGAGCGCCGTGCCGGCGCCGAGGACGACGACGAGCGTCGCGACCAGCACGGGCGCAGTACGGCGCAGCATCGGCAGCCAGGCGCCGCGCGCGCGGATCGGCACGCAGAACATGCCCATCAGGACCATGCCGGCGACGGCCGTGTCGAAGTTGGCGTGCAGGGTGAACGGGGCGGCGCCGGCCGACACGCGCACGGCGTCCGCCAGCACGGGATTGTGGAAGCCGGGGAAGCGGTGCAGCGCGAACAGGAAGGCGCACAGGCCCGTCGGCACGAGCAGCGGGATGCGCAGCCACGCGCGTTCGCTCGCGCGCGCGCCGAACGCCAGCGCCAGATACGCGGCCGTCGCGGCGACGCCGCGCCAGTCCAGCACACCGGACGCCAGGCCGGCCGCGCAGGCGACGGCGAGGCCGGCGCACCAAGCCCAATCGCGGCTGCCGCGCACGGCCGGCGCCGGCACCCAGCAGCAGCACGGCCAGCGCCAGCGCGCCGAACGCCGGCACGAGGTGGGGCGCGAGCAGCATCGTCAACCGTGCCCGCGCTTGTGCATCTGCTTGTGCATGCGGCGCAGTGCCAGCCACACGACACCGGCCACCACGGGCACCAGCGCTCCCGTGAGCATGTCCGGGTTGACGGGCACGCCGAGGCTCTTCAAGCCCTTGCCCGCATAGCCGAGCAGGCCGACGACGTAGTACGAGATCGCCGCGACGGACAAGCCCTCGACCGCCTGCTGCAGCCGCAGCTGCTGGGCCGCGCGCCGGTCCATCGACTGCAGGATCTGGCGGTTCTGGTTTTCCTGCACGATCGACACGCGCGTGCGCAACAGGTCGTTGACGTTGGCGATGCGGCGCGCCAGCGCGTCCTGGCGGGCCGCCGTCGCCTCGCACGTGTTCATCGCCGGCGTCAGGCGGCGGTCCATGAATTCCTCCACGGTCGGCACGCCTTCGATGCGGACCTCGCGCAGTTCCTCGATGCGTGCCTTCACGAGGCGGTAATACGCCTTCGACGCGGAGAAGCGGTAGCCGTTGTCGAGCGAGAGCTTTTCCAGCTGCGCGGCCAGGCGCGTGATCTGCTGCAGCAGGTCCTGGTCGCCCGCGACGGCCTCGCCGGCGACCATGCGCTCCGCGAGCGTGGCCAGTTCGGCCTCGATGTCGTCCAGCGCGGCGGACACGGCGCGCGCGGCGGGCAGGCCCAGAAGCGCCATCATGCGGTACGTGTCGATCTCCAGCACGCGCTGCGCGAGGCGGCCCGCCTGCTGCGCGCGCATCTCGACGTCGCGCAGCACGAAGCGCGAAAAGCCGTCGGACTGGATCGCGAAATCCGTCCACACCTCGCCGCCCTGCATGACGCGCGAGCCGACCAGGTTGCTGCCCGCGAATCCGTCCTGCAGCGCCGCCGGATCGGCGGCGCCGCGCTCCAGCAGCACGTGCGCGGCGGACATCAGCCGGCCATGCAGGCCGATGATCCACGCCTGCGGCAGGTGCGCGAGCGGCATGCGCGCGAACGCGTCTGCCAGCGGCAATCCGGGCGCGATCTTTTCCGTGAACGTGTACGTCGCGAACTCCGTGTGGCATTCCCACTTGAGGCGGAAGCGGCCGAAGTCGTGATAGAAGTGGTTCGCCGTCACGTTCGGTGCCGCGACGCCGAAATGGCCGCACAGCGCGGCCAGCAGCGCGTGCTGGTTGGGACCGTGGGTGCTGCGCGACCCGGATTCGCTGGCGCGGTACACGGCCAGGTGGGTGATGGCTTCGGGCGCTTCCAGCCGGAGGAAGGGGCGCGAATGGATTTCCGCGGCCAGCGGAATGCGCTGGGCGTGGCTCAGGCTCGGGTAGGCGGTGGTCATGGTTCGGTTCATCGGCTGTCGGGGTCGTGCCGGGCTTCTGAGCGACCTGGCAATATTTCCATTGTACATGCGTATGCACGTCGCCGGGCAGCAGCCGCCATTCGTCGGTTCGACGTGCAATTTGGTCCGACCACTTGCAACATTATCCGGGCCAAACTAAGATGCGACCTTGGCAATCGCCTTCACATTTTCCTGGACTGCACACAATGAGAAAAACGCCCGCGCCACACGATGCGATTGCGACGGAACCGCGACTGTATCGCGTGGTATCGGGCCGGATCGAAGCGCTGATCCGGGAAGAGGACATCAAGCCGGGCGAGCGCCTGCCGGCCGAACGCGACCTCGCGGCGAAGCTGGGCGTGTCGCGCACGTCGCTGCGCGAGGCGCTGATCGCGCTGGAGCTGGGCGGCGTCGTCGAAGTGCGCGGCGGCTCCGGCGTGTACGTCAGCGAACAGGCGGCGCAGAAGTCGGCGCGGCCCGCCGCCGGCCCCGGTCCGTTCGAAGTGCTGGCCGCGCGCCGGATGGTGGAGGTCGAAGTGGCGGCCCTCGCCGCGAAAAATGCGACGCCGGCCGCCGTCGACGCGATCCTCGTCGCCGTCGAACAGATGGAGCAGAACCAGGACAACCGCGGCGAGAACGAGTCGGCCGACCGCGACTTCCACCTCGCGATTGCGCGCGCGGCCGGCAACAGCGCCCTCGTCGGCGTCATCGAATACCTGTGGAACCAGCGTGGCACCCTGTGGCACAAGCTGACGGAGCACTTCCAGACCGAGGAATTGCGCCAGCAGACCCTCCTCGACCACCGCGCCATCCTCACCGCGATCGCGTCGCAGGACGTGGCCGGGGCGCGCACGGCGATGCGGGCGCACCTCGACCGCGTCACGCGCACGTTCTCGCGCGGCTGAAGGGCGCAACGCCATGCCCATCTGGGTCGACGCCGACGCCTGCCCCGCCGTCGTCAAGGACATCCTGTTCCGCGTGGCCGACCGCGTGCAGATCGAGGTGACGCTCGTGGCGAACCAGTTGATCCGCGTGCCCGGCTCGCGCTTCATCCGGGCGCTGCAAGTCCCAAGCGGCGCGGACGCGGCCGATGCCGAAATCGTCGCGCGCGTACAGCCGGGCGACATCGTCGTGACGGCCGACATTCCCCTCGCTGCCCTCGTGCTCGACAAGGGCGGCCTCCCGCTGAACCCGCGCGGCGACTGGTTCACCAAGGACACCATCGCCCAGCAGCTGACCATGCGCGCGTTCATGGAAGAACTGCGCGGCAGCGGCGTCGACACGGGCGGCCCGGCCGCCTTCGGCCAGGCCGACCGCCAGCGGTTCGCCAACGCGCTCGACCGTGAGCTGGCCAAGCGCGCGCGGCGCGACCCGTCCTAAGCTCTTCCCTCATCCAAGCCGCATGGGGAGCAAAAATACAACACTTTTGCGTGTGCCGGACTCGTATAGACATTAAATCTGGTTTGTAATTAGTTGTAATTTGACCTTTGTGTCTGGGAATGGTCAGATCGACATGGTTGTGTTAAATGAAACACATCGCCTATTTATTTACCCAGGAGATTGCCAGTGAGTTCCAAGCCTCGCGTCAAACTGATCCGTAGTCCCCTCGTCGTCGCCGTCCAGCTCGCCCTCGCCTCCCTCGCCCTGCCAACCATGGCCACCGCCCAGGACGCGACCACGTCCACGACGACCGAAACCACCGCTACCGCCGCCCCCATGAACCGCGTCGAGATCACGGGCTCGCGCATCCGCCGCACGGACATGGAAACCCCGAGCCCGGTCCAGGTCATCACGGCCAAGGACTTGAAGGAATCCGGCTACACGTCCGTGTCTGAAGTGCTGCGCAACATCACCGCCAACGGCCAGGGCACCTTGTCGCAGGCGTTCCCCGGCGCGTTCGCCGTCGGCGCCTCGGGCATCTCGCTGCGCGGCCTGACGGTGGGTGCGACCCTCGTCCTCATCGACGGCCAGCGCATGGCCCCGTACGCGCTGTCGGACGACGGTCAGCGCAGCTTCGTCGACATCAGCCAGATCCCGATGGAGGCCGTCGAGCGCATCGACGTGCTGAAGGACGGCGCGTCGTCGATCTACGGTTCGGACGCCGTCGCGGGCGTCGTCAACGTGATCCTCAAGAAGCGCTACAACGGCGCCGAAGCGACGGCCGACGCCGGCGCGACCGGCCATGGCGACGGCCGGACCGCGCACGTCTCCGGCATCTACGGCTGGGGCGACCTGGACGCGGACGGCCACAACGCCTACCTCGCGCTCGAATACCGGCGCCAGGGCAAGATCCTCTCCTCCAGCCGCCATGGCCTGTTCACGAATACCGACTGGACAGCGTGGGGCGGCAAGAACCTCACGCGCGGCGTCCCGACGGCCGCCAACGGCTTCCAGCCCGCCAGCATCACGGGCTACCTGATCGACCCGGGCACGGGCGCCACGACCATGCTGCCGGGCTGCACGACGGCGCAATTCAACGCCGGCCAATGCGCCTACCGCGATCGCGACCTCGAGCTGCAGCCCACGACGAAGAACATCAACCTGCTCGGCTCGTTCGTGCAGAAGCTGGGCGGCGACTGGCAGCTGAACCTGAAGGGCTCGTATTTCCGCTCCGAGGCCGAGCAGCTGGCCCGCTACGCGAACACGCTCGGCACGAGCGGCCTGTCCGCGCTCGCGTACGGCCCCGGCATCCCGCCGCAGGCCACGCCGCCTGGCGCCCCCATCGTGATCACGGTGCCGGCCACCTACCCCGGCAACACGACGGGTACGCCGCAGATCCTGCAATACAACTTCCCCGAACTGGGCGGCAGCCGCACGGGCGTCAAGTCCGACACGTTCCGCCTCGGCGCCGACGTTGCCGGCACCATGGGGGCTTGGGACCTGACGGCGGCCGTGGGCGCATCGCAGAACACCGTGAAGCAGGAAATCACGAACGGCTTCAACATCCTGAACCTGCAGGCCGCGTTCAACGACCCCGTGCACCCTTACCTCGTCGGCCCGGCGGCCAGCGGCAACACGCAAGCCATGCGCGACGCCATCGTGCCGCTGCAGCATGCGAAGGCGACGGACAAGCTGCAGTTCGTGCGCTTCTCGGCCGGACGCGAACTGATGCCGCTGGCGGGCGGCTCGCTCGCGCTGAACCTCGGTGCCGAATACACGCACCGCGACCTCGACGCCGAGGCGCCGCCTTCCGTGGCCAACGGCACCCAGAGCGGCAACAACGCGTGGGCGATCGGCACGCAGAACATCGCCGCCGTATATGGCGAGATCGTGGCGCCCGTGCTGAAGAACCTGGAACTGGATGCATCCATCCGCCACGACAAGGTCATGACGATCGGCCAGGCCACCACGCCGAAGGCCGGCTTCAAATGGTCGCCCATCAGCCAGTTCACGCTGCGCGGCACGTACACGGAAGGCTTCCGTGCGCCGAACCCCGCGGAAGTCGGCAACACGGGTAACTATTTCTTCGCCAATACGCAGCCCGACCCCGTGCTGTGCGCGAACCCGGGCCCCGATCCGACGACGGTCCCGGGCAACTACCCGCAGCAGTGCAACGTGTCGATCGCGGGTGTGCAGGCCCCGGGCAAGGGCCTGAAGCCGGAACGGTCGCGCTCCTACACGCTCGGCACGATCATCGAGCCGACCCGCAACCTCAACGTGTCGATCGACTACTACCGCATCCGCATCAACAACCAGATCATCAGCGCGCTGAACGATCCGAACTACGATCCGACGCCCTTCCTCGTGCGCGGCACGCCGACGGCGCAGCCGTTCGTGAATCCGGACGGCTCGATCTCCACGCAGACGCCGGCCGTCGGCAACGCGCTGTTCGCACCGTACCCGTACGAGAACGCGCAGTACACGCAGACGAGCGGCATCGACCTGGACGCGCGCTTCACCTGGCCGTTCGCCGGTGGCAAGTTCAGCGCCGAGCTGACGGAGACGCACCTGCTCACGTACAAGCAGGGCACGGCCGGCGGCACCGCCGTCGAACTGGCGGGCACGCACGGCCCGTCCGGCGTGTCCGGCGACACCGGCAACCCGAAAGACCGCGCCCAGCTTAAACTCGGCTGGGACCAGGGCCCGCTGACCGTCTCGTCGACCGTGAACTGGATCGGCAGCTTCTCCGTCGTCGACCCGTCGTCGGCGTCGGCCGCCACGTGCGCGGACGCGATCTCGTTCGTGTACGCGAGCACGCCGCCGCAACAGTTCTGCAGCGTGCGCTCGTTCACGACCGTGGACCTGTTCGGCGAGTACCGCTTCTCGGACAAGCTGAGCCTGCACGCGTCGATCCTGAATCTGTTCGACAAGGAACCACCGCTCGACTTCCAGACCTATGGCAGCGCAGCGTCGACGTTCTATAACCCCGCGCTGCACCAGGCGGGTGCCGTCGGACGGTTCTTCAACGTGGGCTTGACCTACAAGTTCTGACGCCCCGACCGTGGATGTGGCCCGGGCCGCGCCCGCGGCCGCATCTGCACGGCGGCGCCGTCAGTCGTCGTCGCCGGTCCGGGAGTCTATCACCGGCATGAACGCCATGGTGTCACGGTCACGCTCGAACGCGGCGCCGGTGGGGGCATCGAGCAGGTCGATGAACGAATCGTCTTTCGACAGCACCGCGCCGACCGAGACATACGCCGCGTTATCGGCATCGTCCATGTACTCGTCCGACTCGTCGCCTGCCGTGAACCGCCAACCGCTGTCGTCGTCCCGGTCGGGCGCTTCGCGATACAGGTAGCCGACCTTCGCCCCGTCCCGTAGCACCCGTTGCGTCACGTAGCAGCGCTTGATGTAGCGCTCGACGAGGTTGTCTTCGCTGTCGTACCGCGTGTTGATGATGTGCCGGGCGTCGAACGCCACGTCGTCGCCAGCCTTCAAATCCTTGATCCACCGCGGCTGGTTGTCCAGGCGACCGAAGAAGCGCCCGTCGCCGTCGATGCGGTCGACAATGACCCACATCCGCTCCGCGCGCGGCGCTTCGGGGTCGCTCGACTCGAACACGAAGATCAGCTTGACGATGTCGCCCGGCCGCACGAGGGCAATCGCCTCACGGGGCGACTTGAAGAACGTGTACTTGTTTTGCGCGGCCACGTCGTCCGCGTTTTCCAGAGTCCAGGTGGGCATGGTTCAGGAGGCGTGCCGTTCCGGCGCCTTCGCGGCGATCATCGCCTGCAGTGCGCGCGAGCGGAGGAAAAAACCGGCCGATACGAGGTAGAAGATGGCGAGCCCGCCGAAGAGAACGGCAAAGGCCGGCCCCGTGCCTGCGCGCAGCGCGGAAACGATCATGAGTACGCCACCAAGGAAGTACAGGACACCGAGTGCGTAACGGGCGAAGCGGTAGCCGTTCAACAGCAACGCCAGCAATAGCGCCAGCACAAGCAAACGGACGATGCCCTGGACGGAAAAGGCGCCCATCGCCCAGGTCAGCAATTCGAGCGTGACACTCGTGCCGACGATCAGGCCGAGGCGACTCAGCGTTGAGATTTTCTTCATGAAGCAATTCTCGAGGTGGGTAATCGGCCGGCCAACGGGTTTCGTGTCGACCCGCATCGATCATACGGCGAAAATGCGGATGAAATCTCACGCATACTCACGCTGGCGTCGTGCGGCCGCGGGCCGGGTTACCGGTGTTACGACGAACTGGCGAAGTTCGTCGCAGACACGTCATAACCGCCGAGATCGGCCAACTGCTGCCGGTCGTGATAGTTCGTGACTTTTCCGGTTTGGTAACCTGGTAAGCTCAGCTAAACGGCCGAGATTGGCCGGAGCGAACGCAAGTCGGCCTAACCGACGAAGGGGCTGACTCTCTGCGGTCGCACCTGCGCAACCGTGCCGACCCGCTGACGAAGAACATGCGCCGATCGATTGACAACCAACTTCAGAACCCGATGAACCTGTGTCGTTACTTTGTCATGAGCGTCTTGATGGTCCTGGCTGCATCACACGCCATCGCCGCGGAATACAATGGCTTCGAGATCGATGAGTCCAGGGGAGGCCTGTCGCGCGAGGCGCGCGAGTCGCTGTTCAAGCAGATCGACATCATTGAATCCGCTGCTCTGCCTCGGGCGGTGCTCGACGCAATGAAACAGACCCCGATTATCGTGGACCCTGATTTGCGCGGCAATCCGGGCATATTTGCGGTGCGCGATGGCGTCGCGTCCGTGTATGTCCAGCCTATCGAATTCCCTCCGAACAAACCGATATTGCTGCACGAATTTCTGCACGCTTATCACTTCCGCGTGATACACCTGGACCGTCCCGAAATTCAGGAAGAGTTTCAACTAGTTAAGCATTCGAGCCTGTTTCCCGCCCGCTTTCAATCGTCGCATTTCCTCGAAAATGCAAAGGAATTCTTCGCAGTCACCGGCACCTTGTACTTGTTCGGGAATATTCAGCAGCCGCCGTTCGACTGTACGGCACTGGCGCGCCTGCGTCCTCAATACCTGAAATTCCTGGACAGCCAGTTTGGCCCGCCGCGTTGCCCTGGACTCGCGGACGCGGCGGTTGGCGATCGTGATCATTGATGAGCCTTGGGCGAAGCGTTGCATGATGGGTTAGCAGAATTTCTCGACGATCAGGCGCAGATCGATTCGTCCGATCGACTGCGAACATGCGTCGCATGGACGTCCCTCGGCAACGCCCGTCCAAGGTCTCGATCCGAACAACAAAACATGAAAACTATTTCAACTGCACTATTTGCATCGTTTTTTGCGATGACGACTTCCTGTTTCGCTGCAAATCCGAGTTCCTCCTGCTGAAGAATTGGTGCGTCCAGCGCGATTTGACTTCGCCATCATTGATGCTATGCAGGATTCGAAAGGACGAAGCCTTTTCTAAGTGACGCAATATGAAAGACTTGCGCCATGCATTTCGGCCCGAGGCGCCGCCCTGATAACGTCTATTCTTGCCAACAGAATAGCCGAGGGCATGAATGGAGATGACATTTGCGCTGCGCGGCAATTCTACGAGGCCCCTACTGGAAAGAAATTTACGGAGGCGTCGCTTATCGCAGTTCATCACGAACACCAAATAGAAATGGGAAAAGATATTCCAGCAATTTTGCCGGAGGAAGAAAGCGTTATCACCAAATTCGTGGCAAGTCCCATCCGACAAAAGATCGCGAACTCGATCACTGATCGGACTGCCGTGTTCGACGCAGCCAAGCGTGAAATTCTTCGCGCGCGGGCCAACCTGGAAGCTGTGCTGCGTATAGACCCGGCACGCCTGTCGATCAGCGACACGGCTTTCAGCGTGACCGATCCCGCACACCAGAACTAGCGCTATCGCCGCCCAACGGTATGCCGCTTTCCCCGCCACTGGCATCCAAAACCGACAAGACCGGCGCCCGTCCGCGCCTTAGCCTTGCAGGACCATGAAAACAATCAAGATCATCGATTCCCACACGGGCGGCGAACCGACCCGCCTCATCGTCGACGGCGGCCCCGACCTGGGCGACGGCCCGCTGTCCGCGCGCCTCGCGCGCATGCGCGACGCGCACGACCACGTCCGCACGGGCACCGTGTGCGAACCGCGCGGCTCCGACGTCCTGGTGGGCGCGCTGCTGTGCGAACCCCATGCGCCCGGATGCGCGGCGGGCGTCATCTTCTTCAACAACGTCGGTTACCTCGGCATGTGCGGCCACGGCACGATCGGCCTCGTCGTGTCGCTGGCGCATATGGGACGCATCGCGCCGGGCCGGCACCGCATCGACACACCCGTCGGCGTCGTGACGGCCGAGCTGCACGCGGACGGCACCGTCGGCGTCGACAACGTCCCGTCATTCCGGGCCCGCAAGGCCGTGACGGTCGACGTCGCCGGCCACGGTACGGTGACGGGCGACGTCGCCTGGGGCGGCAACTGGTTCTTCCTCGTCGAGGACCACGGCCTCGACGTCGTCCCGGCCAACATTGCGGCGCTGACGGCGTTCGCGGAAGCGGTCATGGCCGCCCTGCACGCGCAAGGCGTGACGGGCACGGGCGGCGCCCCCATCGACCACGTCGAACTGTTCGCGCCGTCCGCCACCGCCGACAGCCGCAATTTCGTCCTGTGTCCCGGCAAGGCGTACGACCGCTCGCCGTGCGGCACGGGCACGAGCGCAAAGCTCGCGTGCCTGGCCGCCGACGGCAAGCTGGCGGAAGGCGCCGCCTGGCGCCAGGAGAGCATCATCGGCAGCGTCTTCGAAGGCAGCTACCGGCGCGACGGCGACCGCGTCGTGCCGACGATCCGCGGCCGCGCATGGGTCAGTGCCACGTCGACGCTGCTGTTCGACGATGGCGACCCGTTCGCATGGGGCATCCCGACGGGCGGCTAGCCGGCCGCCTTGCGCATGTGCAGCCCGTAATCGGTCGGGCTCATGCCGACGTAGGACTTGAACTGGCGGCTGAACGCGCTGTGGTCCGTGTAGCCGCACTCGTACGCGATCTCCGCGATCCGCGCCTGCGGCTTCTGCTCGATGAGCGTGCGCGCGGCCGCCAGCCGGCACTGCACGAGGAACTGGCGCGGCGAATGCTGGAACACCTTCTGGAACAACCGTTCCACCCGCGACAGCGACAGCCCCGCCTCTTCCGCCAGCGCCTTGAGCGACACGTTCTGCTGGTAGTTCTCGCTGATGTGTTGCGCGATGCGCGCGATCTGGCGGTAGGCGGGATGCAGTTCGTCGAGCAGGCCCAGGTCCTGCGACGTGCCGATCAGGCCGACGACGGCGCCATCCTTGCCGAACAACGGCATCTTCTTCGTGATGCACCATCCGCGGCTGCGGCCCGGATAGATGTGCAGTTCCAGCTGCTTGTCGATGGGCGCGCCCTGGTCGATCACCTTGCGGTCCTGCGCGAGGTAGGTTTCGGCCAGCGCGCGAGGGAACAGCTCCAGCGCCGTTTTCCCCAGCACGTCGCGCTTGTGCCGAACTCCGCAACGCCGCACCATCGTGCGGTTGATGCTGAGGTAGCGGCCCTCGCGATCCTTGACGAAAAACGCGATGTCGTCCAGCGCGTCGAACACGGCCTCCACGGCCTCAATACCAATGGCTTCAATGGCCCGCACAGTCGTAGCGTCGATCATGTCTCCTCCTGGCGCCAATATAGGCGCGTCGCGCCGGCATGGCAAACGGGAACCCGGCGTTGTGCCGATTTCGGCGTGTCGACGCATCACCAGGCGCAAGACCCGGCGCCCGTTCCGGCCTACCATGGACGCTTTCAATCGCCCCCGAACCAAAGGAGACAAACAGCATGTGGAAAGGTGTTCTTCCGGCCGTCACGACGAAATTCAGGGAAGACGGCTCGCTCGACCATGACGAGATGCGCCGCTGCTTCCAGATCCAGATGGATGCCGGCGTCGATGGCCTCGTCGCCTGCGGTTCGCTCGGCGAAGGACCGATGCTGTCGCACGACGAGCGCATCGCCGTCCTCAAGCTCTGCAAGGAAGCCAGCGGCACGAAGCCCGCGCTGCTGACGGTGGCCGAGGCGGCGACGCGCGACGCGTGCACGCTGGCGCGCAAGGCCAGGGAGGCCGGGGCGGACGGCCTGATGGTCGTGCCGAGCACGATCTATCACACGGACCCGCGCGAGACCGTCGCCACGCTGAAGGCGATCGCCGCTGCCGGCGACCTGCCGATCATGATCTACTCGAACCGCCTTGCCTACCGCGTCGACGTGACGGTCGAGATCATGGCGGAGCTGGCCGATGATCCTCGCTTCGTCGCCGTGAAGGAATCGTCGGACGATATCCGCCGCGGCACGGAGATCATCAACCGCTTCGGCGACCGCTTCGACCTGCTGACGGGCGTCGACAACCTTGCGTTCGAAGCCCTCACGGCCGGCGCGACGGGCTGGGTGGCCGGCCTGTGCCTCGCGTTCCCGCACGAGACGGTGGCAATCTGGCGCCTCGTCCAGGCGAAGCGCTACGACGAGGCGCTGCGCATCTACCGCTGGTTCCGGCCGCTGCTCGACCTGGACGTGTCCACGTACCTCGTCCAGAACATCAAGCTGGCGGAAGCGCTCGCCTTCGGTTCCAACGAGCGCGTGCGCGCGCCCCGGCTGCCGCTCGCGGGCGAGCGGCGCGAGCAGGTCGAACGGACGATCCGCGCCGCCATCGCCTGCCGGCCGTCGCTCCCCGCGCTGCCGTGATGCATCCGGACGTCATCGTCGTCGGTGCCGGCATCGTGGGCGCGGCCTGCGCGGCAGAGTTGCAGGCGTCGGGCCGCAAGGTGCTGCTGGTGGATGCGCGCCACCCCGGCGCGGGCGTCACGTCGGCCGGCATGGGCCACCTCGTCGCCCTCGACGAGACGGACGACGAACTCGATCTGTGCCTGCTGTCGCTGGCACGCTGGGACGAATACCTGTCGACGCGGGGCCGCGAGGCGGAACACGTCCGCTGCGGTACGTTGTGGGTGGCGGAGGACGAGGCGCAGATGGCCCATGCGCTGGCGCGCGCGGAGCGCCTGGGCCGGCGCGGCTGGGACGCGCAAGCGCTGTCGGGCGCGGAACTGGCGCGCACCGAACCCTCGCTGCGCCCCGGCCTCGCGGGCGGCGTGCGCGTCGCGCGCGACGGCGTCGTGTATCCGCCCGCCGTCGCGCGCGACCTGGCCGAACGCCTTGTCGCACTGGGTGGACGCTCGCTGTTCGGCGCGGACGTCGCCAGCGTCGCGCCGGGGTCCGTCACGCTGGCGACGGGCGAGCTTATCGCCGCGGGCGACGTCGTCGTCGCGACGGGTACGCACGTCCCCCGCCTGCTGCCCGGCACGCCCGTCTTCCCGCGCAAGGGGCACCTCGCCATCACGGCCCGCTATCCGCGCCGCCTGTCGCACCAGGTCGTGAGCATGGGCTACGGCCAGACGGAGGCCGGCAGCGACGCCCTCGCCGTCGCCGCCAATGTCCAGCCGCGCATCACGGGCCAGTGGCTGGTCGGCTCGTGCCGCCAGGACGGCATCGTCGATCATGACATCGACCCGCGCGTGCTCGCGCACGTGCTGCGCACCGCGATCGCGCTGCTGCCCTGCCTCGCCGACATGACGATCATCCGCAGCTGGACGGGACTGCGGCCGGCGACGCGCGATGGCCGGCCTCTGATCGGACGCCATCCGGCGCTGGACCGCCTGTGGCTCGCATGCGGCCACGAAGGCCTCGGCGTGACCACGGCGTTCGGGACGGCGCAACTGCTCGCCGACCTGATGCAAGGCCGCACGCCCGCCATCGACGCCGCACCGTATTCCCCCGCGAGGTTCGCGCATGAACACGCGTGACACGACCTGCCGCGTGACCATCGATGGCACCGCGGTCGACGTGCCATCCGGTGCCAGCGTCGTCGCGGCGCTCGTCAGCGCCGGCTCGATGTGCACGCGCCGCGCCGTGACGGGCAAGCCGCGCTTCGCGTTCTGCGGCATCGGACAGTGCCAGGAATGCCGCGTGACGATCGACGGCCGCGCCCATCGACTCGCCTGCCGCACCGTGTGCGCGCCGGGCATGAACATCGAGACGGGAGGCGACTGGTGACACGAGACGCTTTGCTGCACATCGTCGGCAGCGGCCCTGCGGGCCTGGCCGCCGCGCATGCCGCGCTGGACGCCGGCGCCGCCGTGTGCCTCATCGACGACAACCACGCGCCCGGCGGCCAGATCTGGCGCGGCGGGCCTGGTCGATGGACCGATGCCCGCGCGACGCGCATGTGGACCGCGCTGCACGATCATCCGCGCTTCACGCACCTGGCGGGCACCCAGGTCATCGGCTGCGCCGACGCGAACACCTTGCTGGTGGAAGCGGCGGACGGCGGCGCGACCATCCCCTTCCAACGCCTGCTGCTCTGTACCGGCGCGCGCGAACTGAGCCTGCCATTCCCCGGCTGGACGCTGCCCGGTGTTACGGGGGCAGGCGGTCTGCAGGCGCTGATCAAGGGCGGCATGCCCGTGCGTGATCGCACAGTCGTCGTCGCCGGCACGGGCCCGCTGCTGCTGGCCACGGCGGCGACCGCGCTGCAGGCCGGTGCGCGCGTGGCGGCCATCGTCGAGCACCAGCCCTGGTCGCGACTCGGCGGCTTCGGGCTCGCGCTGCTGGCCCGGCACAAAGCCAAGTTCGCGCAGGCCGTCTCGCTGTTCGCGGCATTGCGCACCGTGCCATACGTAACGGGCGCGCGCATCGTCGCGGCGGCCGGTGACGATATACTGCGCGGCGTGACCGTCACAGTACAAGGCAGAGAAACGCACTATGCCTGCGACTTCCTGGGCGCAGGCTTCGGCCTCGTGCCCAACACGGACCTCGGGCGCGCACTCGGATGCGCGACGGCAGACGGCGCCATCCTCGTCGACGCGATGCAAAAGACGAGCCGCGCAAACGTGTGGGCCGCCGGCGAATGCACGGGCATCGGCGGCGTGGACAAGGCTGTCGCGGAAGGCCGGCGCGCGGCCCTCGCTGCGCTGGGCCTGCATCCGGCCGCGCGCGACGCACCGGCGCTGCGCGCGGCACACGCGTTCGCCGGACTGCTCGCGCGTACCTTTGCGCCGAACGACGCGCTGAAGACGATGTACCGGCCCGACACGATCGTGTGCCGCTGCGAGGACGTCACGGCAGCGCAGCTGCTGCCCCATCGCGACTGGCGCGAAGCGAAGCTCGCGACGCGCGTCGGCATGGGCCCGTGCCAGGGCAAGACGTGCGGCCCGGCGTGCGCCTTCCTGTTCGGATGGACGCCGCCCGACAGCCGCATACCCATCCTGCCCGCCAGCGCGCGGGCGCTATCGAGTATCGAATGACACAAGGAGAACCATGACCATCGGAGGAACGGACAAGCAGGCGGCCCTCGCCGCGCTGACGGACATGACGGCAGGCGCCGTCCCCATCGCACGGGCCGAATACCGGTCGCGCATCGCGCGCGCACAGGGCGCGATGGCGGCGACCGGCATCGCCGCGCTGTATCTGAACGCGGGCAGCAATCTCACCTACTTCACCGGCACCAGGTGGCATCCGAGCGAACGCATGGTCGGCGCCGTGCTGCCGGCGGCGGGCGACCTGGTGTACATCGCGCCCGCGTTCGAGGAAGCCACGATCCGCGGCTTCATGGGCGTGGAAGGCGACGTCGCGTGCTGGGACGAGCACGAGAACCCTGCGCTGCGGCTGCGCAACGTGCTCGAAGAGATGGGCATCGCCGCGAACGACGCGGCCACGCCCGTGCTCGCGATCGACGACAGCACGCCGCTGTTCCTGTTCGATGCCATCCGCGCCGCGACGGAAGGTTATGCGCTGCAGAACGCGCACGCCGTGACGTCGTTGTGCCGCAGCCGCAAGTCCGACGCGGAGATCGCCCTGATCCAGCGCGCCATGGACATGACCCTCGCCGTGCACAAGGCGGCGGCAGCCATCCTCCACGAAGGCATCACGACGACGGAGGTGCAGGAATTCATCCACCTCGCGCACCGCCGGGTCGGGGCGAGCGGATCGTACTTCTGCATCGTGCTGTTCGGCGGGGCGACCGCGTATCCGCACGGCGTGAACTACGTGCAGACCTTGAAGCGCGGCGACATGGTGCTGATCGACACGGGCTGCAAGGTCCACGACTACATCTCCGACATCACCCGCACCTATGTGTTCGGCGAACCGACGGCACGCCAGCGCTTCGTGTGGAACGCGGAACAGGCGGCGCAGCGCGCTGCGTTCGATGCGGCCAAGGTCGGCGTGCCGTGCGAGGACGTGGACAAGGCCGCGCGCCGCTCGCTCGAGGCAAACGGCTTCGGGCCCGGCTACAAACTCCCTGGCCTGCCGCACCGGACGGGCCACGGCATCGGCCTCGACATCCATGAAGGCCCCTACCTCGTCGGCGGCGAACGGCGCCCGCTCGAACCCGGCATGTGCTTCTCGAACGAGCCGATGATCTGCGTGCCGGGCGAATTCGGCGTCCGCCTGGAAGACCATTTCTACATGACGGCGGCGGGACCGGCGTGGTTCACGCAGCCGGCGGCGAGCCTGGACGACCCGTTCGGGGCGGGATGACTTCGCGCAGGAACGCGTCCGTCGCATCGACCGTAGGTGCCAGCCACGGGTCGAACAGCCAGAAACTGTGCGGCGTGTCCGGCACGAGCACCACGCGGTGCGGCACGCCCAGCGCCCGCAGGCGGTCGACCATCGCGTCGCGCCCCACGCTGAAGCGGCGCTGCGCGCTGCCGATGAACAGCACGGGCGGCGTGTCCGGGCCCACGTGGAACAGCGGCGACGCGTCGCGCCACAGCGCCGTCTCCTCCGCATAACGCCCGCCGAACCAGGCGCCAGCCGACGACGGCTGCTTCGCCGGATCGTCCTCGTATCTGCGCGCTTCTTCCGACGTGAAGTCCGACAGGCCGTCGATGTTGACGATCGCCTGCACGGCGCTGGACACGGCACCGGGCCCGCCATCCGGATCGAAGCGGCCTTCCCCGTTCGTGACGCCCGTGAGCGCGGCGATCTGCCCGCCGGCCGAGCCGCCCGCGATGACGATGCGGTCGCCGTCGATGCCGTACGCGCCCGCATGCGCGCGCACCCAGCGCACGGCCGCCTTGGCGTCGTGGATCGCCGCCGGATACGGTGCTTCTCCCGCCAGCCGATAGCTGATCGTGACGGCCGCGTAGCCCCGCTCCGCCATCCGGATCGCCATCGGCGCGAAATTCGCGCGCACGCCGGCGCGCCAGCCGCCGCCGTGCACGAACACGATGGCGGGCCGCGGCGCCGTGGCGGCGGCCGCGGGGAGGTACAGGTCCAATTGCAGGTCGTGGCCCGCGCGGCGCACATACGTGACGTTCGTGATCGCGCGCACGGTGGGCGGCACGGCGCGGCTCGCGATGCGGATGAACGGATACGCGGGCGCCAGCTTCGCGTAGGTCGTCTCCGCCGTATAGCTTTCCGGCGCGGGGGCCGGCGGTGCCGGCGACCGTGCGGCGCAGGCGGCCAGTGCCAGCGTTGCAGCCAGCGCGCACATCATTGCGCGTCCCGATCCGTCCATGCTGCGCCCTCCTGCGCGTCCATCGTCCGGGCGAGTATGCCACGGAACAACATATCGCGGCTAGTCCGCCTTGCCAAAGTGGCCAGACCAACCTAGAATGGTCCGACCAGATATAGAACGGCCCGGCCACAGGCACGAGGACCGTCACTCCGAACAACGATTGGAGACTACGTTGCAACCGCCAACCAGACTGCTTGCCATGCTGGCCGCTCTCGCGTGCCTGGCCGTTCCCGCGCACGCGGACGGCACCTATCGCAACCCCGACAACAAGAACGCGAACGACGCGGCCGAGGGCACGTATCCCGTCCCGTACAAGAAGCCCGTCGTGGCCGAGATCGCGGCGGCGCTGCAGCGCATCCGCGGCTACGTCGACGTCCAGACCCCGACGCGCATCGTGCACAAGGCCAGCGGCGCGCCCGTCACGGATTTCCGCACGCCGGTCGCCGACGCCGTCGTCGAGGAAGGCGATGCCGGCTTCGGCCTGCAGGCGTACGAGATGGGCGTGGTGCACGCGGGCCTCATCAAGGCGGCCGCCGTCACGGGCGACAAGAGCTACACGGCGCTGACCGCGCGCCACCTGCAGTTCTTCGCCGACCGCCTGCCCTATTTCCGCGCGCAGGAACAGCGTTTCCGCCTCGAGCGCGCGAACAGTTTCGCCCACTTCCTCGACCCGCGCGCCCTCGACGACGCCGGTTCGATGTGCGCCGCGATGATGCGTGCGCGCAGCACGGGCATCGGCCCGGACCTCGCAAGCCAGATCCGCGTGTGCGGCGACTGGGTCGCGAAGCGCCAGTTCCGCCTGCCCGACGGCACGCTCGCGCGCCAGCGCCCGCAGGCGATGTCGCTGTGGGCGGACGATATGTACATGGGGATTCCCGCGCTGGCCGAACTGGGGCGCATGACGGGCGAGCGCGCGTACTTCGACGACGCCGTCAGGAACGTGCTGCAGATGACGGGCTACCTGTTCGATCCGCAGGCGAATCTGTACACGCACGGCTGGAACGCAAGCAATCCGGACGCGCCCCGCTTCTACTGGGGCCGCGCGAACGGCTGGGCCGTGCTCGCGATGTCCGACCTGCTCGACGTGCTGCCCAGGGACCATCCCGGCTATCCGCAAGTGCTGGCGCAGTTGAAGAAGACGCTGCGCGGTGTCGCCGAACGCCAGTCCGGCGCGGGGCTGTGGCACCAGATGGTCGACCGCGACGATTCCTACCTCGAGACGTCGGCCAGCGCCATGTTCGTCTACGCGATCGCGCACGCCGTCAACGAGGGCTGGATCAGTCCGACGACGTACGGCTCGATCGCGCAGGCCGGGTGGAACGCGCTGTCCGCCCGCATCGACGCGCAGGGCCGCGTGGAAGGCACGTGCGTGGGCACGACGTTCGCGAGCGACCAGGTCTATTACTACAACCGTCCCACCAGTACCACCGCAATGCACGGCTATGGCCCGATGCTGCTGGCCGGCGCCGAGATGATCCGCCTGCTGAACAACCCGGCGATCGACATCCAGTACCGCGTCCGCACGTACCACTACGTGCCGAAGGACGGCGGGCAGACCAGCTACCGCGAACACCTCTGACCACGTCACGATGAAAGCCCCGACCATGCAAGCGAACTTCCTGTTCTGCGCCGCAGGCGCCCTGCTGGCCGCGCACGCCGTTGCGGCCGACCGATTGACCGTCACGGCGAGCCACGACCTCGACGCGGCGCGCCCGTCCGAGACGATCGTGGTGCCGTGGCGGGACGTGAATGCCGCGCTGCCCGGCGCGCTGATCCAGCACCTCGTCGTGAAGGACGCCGCGGGCCACGTGCTCCCGTACCAGGTGACGAATGTCGCGCCGCTCGCGAAGGACCCGCAGGGCGTGGGCGCCGCGTACGGCGAACTCCTGTTCCAGCACGACTTCGCGCCGGGAGAACGGACGGCGACGTTCGTCGTCGAAAAAAGCGATGCGCTGACGCCGCCGTTCGCACCGAAGGCATTCGCGCGCTACGTGCCGGAACGCCTGGACGACTTCGCGTGGGAGAACGACGTCATCGGCCACCGCACGTACGGCCCCGCGCTCGCCGCGCCCGCGCCACCCGGCAGCGGCAAGGAAGTGCTGGAGACGAGCGGCCTCGATATCTGGTTCAAGCGCGTGGACTATCCCGTCGTCGACCGCTGGTACAACAAGGGCCACGACCACTACCACAAGGACGAAGGCGAAGGCATGGACATGTACAACGTCGGCCGCTCGCGCGGGGCCGGCGGCACGGGCGTATGGGACGGCGGGCACCTCGCCATCAGCGGCAACTACGCGACGTGGAAGGTGCTCGCGAACGGCCCCGTGCGCACCGTGTTCGAGCTCACGTACGACGCATGGGATGCGGCGGGGACGAAGGTCGAGGAAGTGAAGCGTTTCACCGTGGACGCGGGTCACCAGCTCGACCAGGTCGACAGCACGTTCACGTTCGCGGGGCCGGCGGCGCTCACGGTGGCCGTGGGCCTGAACAAGACGCCCGCGGACAAGAAGCAGGCGGCCCGTGTCGCGCTCGTGCGCGACGCGGTGAACCACGCGCTGCTGCAGTGGGTCGAGCAGGCGACGAACGGCGCGTTCGGCACGGCCATCGTGCTGCCGCCAGCGACGGGATATGCGGACGATGCGCTGAACGACCTCGTGCTGGCCAGGGTCGAATCGGGCCGGCCGCTGCGCTATTGGGTGGGCGCCGCCTGGGATCGCGCCGGCCGCATCACGTCGAAGGCCGCGTGGCAGGCGTACGTGGCGGCGGAAGCGCGCCGCATCGCGCATCCCGTCCGGATCACGGTCATGCCGGCCCCGCACTGAGCGTGCGCCCCTCGCGCCCTGTCGATTTCCCAACACATAATTCACTATAACCGGCCCGACCACATTGATCTTGTGGTCAAACCAATTTAGAATGGTCCGACCAGTCAGGATCCCGAGCGTCTGAAGAGGATCCCTACCTAGCCAGGCACCGTTTAGCAGGAAGCATCCATCGGCGCCGCCTCCCCGGGGCGCCGACACGTCATCGAAAACAACAGGAGACAGCTTCATGAACCACCCCCGCAGCACGCAGCCCCGCCCCACGTCCCGCCGCTTCGTCATGTCGTCGATCGCCCTCGCGGTCCTCGCGCTCGCCCAGCAGGCCCAGGCCCAGCAGGCCGACGCGCCGATCCAGCGCGTGGAAGTCACGGGCTCCAGCATCAAGCGCCTCGCCGCCGAGGAAGCCCTGCCCGTCACGACGATCAAGGCCGAAGAACTGGTCAAGCAAGGCATGACGACGCTGGCCGACGTGATGATGGCGCTGCCGCAATCGGCATCGCTGCAGCCGTCGAACGCGGGGTCCGGCACGAACATCAACCTGCGCGGCCTGGGCGTGAACCGCACCCTCGTGCTGCTGAACGGCCGCCGCCTCGCCAACGAGGCCATCGCCGACGGCTACGCGAACCTCGACACGATCCCGTTCAGCGCCCTGCAGCGCGTGGAAATCCTGCGCGACGGCGCGTCGTCGATCTACGGCTCGGACGCCATCGGCGGCGTCGTCAACTTCATCACGAAGCGCGAGGTCACGGGCGGCAACTTCACCGTGCAGGTCGTGGAGCCGCAGCGCCACGGCGGCGGCGACGAGAAGCGCCTGCAGGCCACGTTCGGCAAGGGCAGCCTGGAGCGGGACGGCTGGAACGTCTACGGCACCGTCGACTTCCACCAGCGCAGCCGCCTGCTGCTGTCGGACCGCGCCGGCTTCGTCCCGGACGCGGCTGCGCTGGCGGCGATCGGCCTGCCGCCGAGCGCCGCCAGCGGCGGCTATGCGACGCCCGCCAACTTCACGAGCTCCGCCAACAAGAACGCGGCGAACCCGTACTACGCGAGCGGCTGCCTGGCCCCGTACTCGATCCAGGGCGCGAAGAGCACCTGCGTGCTGGACAACGACACGTACGGCACGGCGCTGTACCCGAACAAGCAGCTGTCGATGTACGCGAAGGCGACGAAGAAGATCGACGCCGACAACACCGTCACCCTCGAATACACGCGCGGCGACGAATCGATCTTCGCGTCCAAGAACCCGACGCAGGCCCTCGCCGTCGGCAACGCGAAACCGATCCTGCCGGCGACGAGCAAGTGGTATCCGGGCAAGAGCGGCGGCGTACCGGCCGTTGCCGGCATCACGAACCAGCCGCTGACCGTCTCCTGGGCCGTCGCCGACTTCGGCCCGGCCGTCACCCGCGACAACCAGATCAACCAGCGCCTGCTGCTGTCGGCCGACGGCCATCTCGGCAACTGGGACTACAAGGCCGGCATGAGCTACGGCCTGTCGCTGCGCAAGGGCTACTACAAGTCCGGCTATTTCTCGGGCATCGGCTTGATCAACGGCCTCGCGAACGGCATGTTGAATCCGTTCGGCCTGCAGGACCAGGCGGGCCGCGACTACCTCGAATCGATCGCCGCCGATGGCATGCAGAACCGCAGCTCGAAGAGCGCCTACTACGGCGTCGACGCCACGATCAGCCGCTCGCTGATGGCGCTGGCCGGCGGCGACCTCGCATTCGCGCTGGGCGCCGACCTGCACCGCGACACCAACGAAGACACCAAGCTCGCGCAAGCCGCCGACATCACGTACGCGAAGAGCGTGCCCGCCCACGGCGAAAGCGCGCGCAACGTGGCCGGCATCTACACGGAGATCGACGCCCCCGTCACCAAGACGCTGGACCTGAACGCCGCCCTGCGCGTCGACAAGTACAGCGACGTGGGCTCGACCGTCACGCCGAAGGTCAGCTTCCGCTGGCAGCCGACGAAGACGATCCTGTTCCGCGGCTCCGCCAACACGGGCTTCCGCGCGCCCACGCTGTTCGACCGCTACGGCTACCGCACGACGGTCGCCAACACGACGACGGCCGGCCGCTGGGACGACCCGGTGCTGTGCCCGGGCCCCACGCCAGCGATTCCCGGCACCGGCACGGCCGTCGCCGGCTTCAACGCGGCCGACGTCTGCAACGCGAAGCTGAACAAGCTGACGGGCTCGAACAACACCCTGCAACCGGAGCGCTCGAAGGGCGGCACGTTGGGCGTCGTGTTCGAACCGGCACGCACCTTCACGGCGTCGCTCGACTACTGGCAGGTCAACATGAAGGACATGCTGGCCAACCTGCCGGAGAACGTCTACTTCACGAACTACGCCGACTACAAGAACCTGTTCGTGCGTAACCCGGACAACTCGCTCGCGTACATCAACAACACGACGATGAACCTGGGCGGCCAGATCGCGGCCGGCGTCGACGTGTCGGCCAACTGGGACATCGCGCGCACCCGCTACGGCCAGTTCGCCGCCGCCATCGACGGCACCTACCTGACCCGATTCGACAACCAGCTCGTGCCGGGCGGCCCGTGGATGTCGAACGTCGGCCAGTTCGGCTGGGCCAGCAACGGCACGACGTCCAGCTTCCCGATCATCACGTTCCGCTGGAAGCACAACCTGCGCCTGACGTGGCAGAGCGGCGATTACTCGGCCCAGCTGACGAACAACTTCAACAGCACCTACCGCGACGCCAACACGGCCGTCACGTCGCAGTACTACCGCGACATCCCGTCTTACTCGACGTGGAACCTGACCGGTTCCGTGCGCGTGCAGAACCAGCTGCGCGTCACGCTCGGCGTCACGAACCTGTTCGACAAGGCCCCGCCGATCACCAACAACACGATCTACAGCAACGGCTACCTGAGCAGCGTCGCGAATCCGATCGGCCGCACGATGAACGTGCGCATCAGCTACGACTTCGACTGAACGCGCCCACACCGAAAGGACCACGATGCCATTCCAAAGTACCACGCTGGCCGCACTGGCCGCGCTCGTCCTGGCCGGCCACGCCGGCGCGGCCGACGCGCCCATCCGCGTCATCCTCGTCGGCGATTCGACGATGGCCACCAAGAGCGGCTACGGCGACGCCCTGTGCGCGCGCTTCACGCGGGACGTCACCTGCGTGAACCTCGCGCGGGGCGGCCGCAGCTCGGGCAGCTTCCGCGCCGAGGGCCGCTGGGACGAGGTCGAGCGCATGCTGAAGGACGGCGCCGGCTTCAAGGCCACGTACGTCCTCGTGCAGTTCGGCCACAACGACCAACCGGGCAAGCCGGGCCGCTCGACGGACCTCGTCACCCAGTTCCCCGCCAACATGACGCGCTATGCGCAGGAGACGCGGACGTTGGGCGGCGTGCCCGTGCTCGTCACGCCGCTCACGCGGCGCACGTTCAAGGGCGCCTATCTCGCGGACGACCTGGGGCCATGGGCCGCGGCAACGCGCCGCGTCGCCGCGCAGGAACACGCCGCGCTGCTGGACCTGAACCGCGACAGTGCCGCCGCCGTCCAGGCGATGGGCCAGGACGAGGCGGATACGCTGGCCGTCGTGCCCCGTCCGCCGGGGTACGGCCAGCCCGCGGATCCGAACAAGGTCGAACCCGCGGGCGCCGCCAAGTCGGCGTTCGACCGCACGCACCTGGGCGCCAAGGGTGCGGACTTCTTCGCGCACATGGTCGAACGGGAGCTCGTGGCGGCGCGCCCCGAAACGGCTGCCTATTTCAAGGACGGGGGCAAGCCTTGACACGCACCGCCCTGCTCGCGTGCGCGCTCGCGGCTGCGCACGCGCATGCGCAGGACGGGCGCGCCGTGCGCGAGCCCGTCCTGCCGCCCGCCTGCGCCGTCCTGACCGGCGCCGCGTCGACGTCCGGACGCGACGACGCCGCGCGCATCCAGGCCGCCATCGACAAATGCGCGCCCGGCCACGCCGTCGTGCTCGCGGCCAGCAACGACGGCCGCAACTTCGTGTCCGGCCCGTTACGGCTGCGCGACGGCGTCACCCTGCTCGTCGATAGGGGGGCCACGCTGTACGCCAGCACGGACCCGCGCCTGTTCGACCGGGGCGCGGGCACCTGCGGCACGAACGATGCGTCGGGCCGCGGCTGCCGCCCGTTCATCACGCTCGACGGCGTGCGCGGCGCCGGCATCATGGGCGGCGGCACGATCGACGGCCAGGGCGGACAGGCGATTCTCGGCAAGACGGAGACGTGGTGGCAGATCGCGCGCCGCGCGCAAAAGGAGAAGACCCGGCAGAACGTGCCGCGCCTGATCCAGGCCGACAACGCGCGCGACGTGACGCTGTACCGCATCCGCCTCGTGAACTCCCCGAACTTCCACGTCACGCTGAACGGCGTCGACGGCTTCACGGCGTGGGGCGTCACCATCGACACCCCGCACGACGCGCGCAATACCGACGGCATCGATCCGATCTCGTCGCGCAACGTCACCATCGCGCACAGCGTCATCGGCACGGGTGACGACAACGTCGCCATCAAGGCGGGCGGCGCGGGGCCGACGGAAAACGTCTCCATCGTGCACAACCTCTTTTACAGCGGCCACGGCATGTCGATCGGCAGCGAGACGAACGGCGGCGTGCACGACGTGCTCGTCGACGACCTGACGATGGACGGTACGACGGCTGGCCTGCGCATCAAGAGCAACGACATGCGCGGCGGCCGTGTGGACGGCATCGTCTATCGCGACGTATGCCTGCGCGACATCCGTTCCCCCATCGAGGTCACCACGCATTACGAACAGCCGGCGCAGCCCGGCAACCTCGTCCCCGACTATGCGGGGATCCGTATGGAGCGCGTGCGCAGCACGACGCCGGGCCGGATCCTGCTGCAGGGCTATGACGACGCGCATCCGCTCGCGCTGGCGTTGCAGGACGTGGCCATCGCTCCGGCATCCGACGTGAAGCAGGAGCATGCGCGCGTGGCGGGCGCCTTCGACGTGCGCGACGCCCGCGCCGACTGTGCGGCGCGCTTCCTGCCGTTCCCGGAGCGGACCGCCCGCGATCCTCGCCCGCAACTGACCGCCGCGCAGGCCCGCGCCTACGATTACCGCGAGGTGCTGAAGTACGTCGGCCCCGTCGGCAACGAAAGGATCGAACCTTGGGACCCGCTGGCCGACCCGCTCGCGTCGAAGGCACCGCTGCACGCCGACTACACGGTCGACGCGCACGCACCGCCTGACGGCGCGTCCCGTTTCGCGACCGTGCAGGAGGCCGTCGACCAGGCCGTGGCGGCCGGCGGCACGCGGCGCGTCGTCATCCGCATCGCGCCCGGCACGTATGAGGAACTCGTGTACCTGCCGCCCGGTGCCCCGCCGATCACGCTGGACGGCGCGGGCGACGCCCCGGGCGCCGTGCGCATCCGCGCGGCGCTGGATGCCTCGACGGCGGGCGCGGCGTACCGCTCGCGCTACGCCGCGCAGTTCGAGCACGCGCCCGCGTCCGTGCGCGCGATGTACAACGCACTGAAAGACCTGCCCGCGCTGCAGACGACGGGCTCCGCCACCGTGTGGGTACGCGCGGACGGCTTCCAGGCCCGCAACCTGACGATCGAGAACGCGTACAACCGCGCCGCCACCGCGCCACGCGCGGAGTGCAGCGGCGACAACTGCCCCGACACGACGGGCGGCAGCCGCGTGCACCACCAGGCCGTCGCGCTGCGCGTGGACGGCGCGGACAAGGCGCAGTTCGAGCGCGTGCGCCTCCTCGGCCTGCAGGACACGCTGTTCCTCCACTCGACCGACGGCAGCGCGACGGGGCGCAGCTTCTTCCATGACACGCACGTCGAGGGCGACGTCGACTTCATCTTCGGCGACACGATCGCCGTCTTCAAGGAGTGCGATATCCATGCGATCGGCGGCCGCTCCGCCTCGTACGTGGCCGCGCCGGACACGAACCGCCATGCGAAATATGGCTTCGTGTTCGACGGCTGCCGGTTCACGAGCGACCTGCCTGCCACCGCCGGCACCCGCTACTATTTCGCGCGCCAGTGGTTCCACAACGAACGCTGCACGCCGTACGGCTTCGTTCCCGTCGACGGCTACGCCTGCAAGCTGGGCGACGTGGACGTGTACGAGGCGCCGCGCGGCACGATCCGCAAGCGCACTCTGGAAGCGGTCGGCAAGGTCGTGATCCTCCGTTCGCGCATCGGCCCGTATTTTGACAAGACGGCGCCGTGGTCCGAATGGAACCGCAACGGCACCCTGGCGCACCGCCCGGCGCAGTTCAGCTCCGACGACTATTGGGACAATCTTGCGGACACCCCGTTCGATCCCGCCACGGCGCTGGGCGACGGCCGGCGCCCCGTTCCGGCCGACATCTACCTCGGCGAATACGAGAACATCCAGGAATAACGGAGACACCATGAAGCAGCAATTCCAAGCACGCCGCGTGTTCCTGAAAACGGCCGCCGTCACCGGCCTCGCGCTGTCCGGGCCCGCGCATGCACTGGCGGCCGCGCGCAAGGCGGCGGCCGCGGGCGACCCGTGGCGCCAGGCCGATGCCATCGCCAAGCGGCTCGCCAACCCCGTGAAATTCCGCAAGGCGGAGTACGTCGTCACGGACTTCGGCGCGGCACCGTGCCAGCTCGCGCCCGTGCAGGCGTGGATATCGTTCGAGGACCAGGCAACGTTGCAGACCCCGGCGCCCGGCGCGCAGGACTGCCATGCCGCGTTCAAGGCCGCCATCGAACGCTGCCATGCGGAGGGCGGCGGCCGCGTCGTGATCCCGCGCGGCGACTGGTTCTGCGCCGGCCCGATCGTGCTGCTGTCGAACGTGAACGTGCACCTGGCCGCCGGCGCCCACGTCTACTTCAGCAACGACCCGGCCGATTATGCGAAATACGGCGACGTCGATTGCGGTCCGAACGGCAAGCTGGTCGTGTCGCGCTGGCAGAGCAACGACTGCCTGAACTTCTCGTCGATGATCTATGCGCGCGACCAGCACAATATCGCGCTCACCGGCGACGACTGGACGGCGATCCTCGACGGCCAGGGCGGCGTCCCGTTCCCCGGCCGCGCCGACTGCTGGTGGACGTGGAAGGGCAAGAACGCGACGATCAACTCGGTCGCGCAGGACAAGTCGCCGAACTACGTGCCCGGCAAGCTGGCGCAGAACCAGGTCAACGAACTGAATCCGGCGTCGCTGGCCGACGTCGCGCCTGGCCTGCCGGATGAAATGCGGCTGCTGATCCAGGGCGCGGGCGACAAATGGCGCGCGGACGACGCCTACCTGCCCGCGCTGTCGGAAGCGGGCGTACCGCTCGCGCGGCGCGTGTTCGGGCTCGGGCACTACCTGCGCCCGCCGATGATCCAGCTGATCGGCTGCACCGACGTCCTGCTCGAAGGCTACCAGGTGACGCACACGCCGTTCTGGCAGCACCATCCCGTCGCGTGCCGCAACCTCGCGATCCGCAACGTGCACGCGAACAGCCTCGGGCCGAACAGCGACGGCTTCGATCCGGAAAGCTGCGACACGGTGCTCGTGGAGGGCTGCCAGTTCAACACGGGCGACGACTGCATCGCCATCAAGGCCGGCAAGAACCGCGACATCCAATACGGCGCGGCGCGCAACATCGTCATCCAGAAGTGCACGATGCAGAGCGGCCACGGCGCCGTCACCCTCGGCAGCGAGATGGCGGGCGGCATCGAGAACGTGTACGCGCGCGACCTCGTGTTCGAGAACATGAACTGGGCGACGAATCCGCTGAACACGGCGATCCGCCTGAAGACGAACATGAACCGCGGCGGTTTTCTCCGCAACTTCCACGTCCATAACGTGAGCATCCCGAACGGCGTGCAGACGAGTCCCTCGTTCTACGCGCCGCTGCCCGGTTCACCGATCGAGCCGAAGACCGTCGCCGCGGCGGCCGGCGCCGTCGTGACGTTCGATTGCGACTACACGCCGCGCGCGGACAACGTGCGCGTGCGCCCGCCGGAGGTGCGCAACGTGCACATTTCGAAGGTCACGGTCGGCAACGTCAGGACGAAGGCCGGCGCCACGGCGTCGTGCTACCAGGCGTTCGTCATCCTGGGCCCCGTCGCCTCGGACTACAACGGCCCGGCACCCGCACCGGCCGTGCTGCCCGTCCGCGACGTCACGATCACGGACTGCGACTTCGGCGCGCCCGCCAACGCGGCGCATCCGTGGTACACGTATCACGTGCGGGGCCTGAAACTGTCCAACGTCGTCATCGGCGGCAAGCGCTACGACACGACGCTGTCCGCCTGAAGACCGGCGCCCGCGCGGCGCATGCTCTACAATGCCGTCACCAAAAATCTCGATGGGATGGATGATGGCGACACCGGCGTTCAACTACGGCTCCGACGTCTCGGGCCTGGTCTGGGGCTTCCTGCTGGAGGACGGCGCGGCGACGCCGCTCGACGCGCAGGACGCTGCCCACTGGTTGCGCGCGCCGGCCGCCGGGCAGTTCGTCTGGCTCCACTTCAACCTGTCGAACGCGGCCAGCGAGCGGTGGCTGCGCGCCCACGCCGGCCTGCCCGACGAATTCTACGAGACCCTGCACCAGGGGTCGCGCTCCACGCGCATCGAGGTGGCGGACGATGCCCTGATCGCGGTCGTCAACGACGTGCTGCATAATTTTTCCGTCGACACGGCCGAGATCTCCACGTTGTGGGTGCACGTGACGCCGCGCGGCGTCATCACCGCGCGCCGCAAGCCGCTGGAATCCATCGAGCGCCTGCGCCAGGACGTACTGCAAGGCGCGCCGCTGCGATCGAGCGTCGAACTGCTCGTGCACCTGCTGCGCGACCAGGCCGACGTCCTCGTCAACATCGTGCGCGACGCCGTGGCGCGCGTCGACGCGACCGAAGACCAGCTCCTGGCGGGCCGCCTCACGCGCCGGCGCGAGGACCTGGGCGCGCTGCGGCGCGTGCTCGTGCGCTTGCAGCGGCTGCTGGCACCGGAGCCGGCCGCCCTCTTCCGCCTGCTACAGCGGCCACCCGCCTGGGTCGCGCCGGACGACCGCCAGGAACTGCGCCAGTCGACCGAGGAATTCACCGTCGTGCTGTCCGACCTGGCCGCGCTGCAGGAACGCATCAAGCTGCTGCAGGAAGAGATCGCGGCGCAGGTCAACGAGGACAACAACCGCAGCCTGTTCCTGCTGACGATCGTGACGGTGATGGCGCTGCCCATCAACCTGATCGCGGGCCTCCTGGGCATGAACGTGGGCGGCGTGCCGCTGTCGCAGCATCCGCACGGATTCTGGGTCGTGCTGCTCTTCACCGCGCTCGTCACGGGCGCCCTCGCGTGGCTGCTGCTGCGGCTGCAGCGGCCCCGGTAGCCCGTAACACGGGCGTACCATATGAAAACAAGATATTTTCGGCCGCATTGGGCATAACTCGTTTCCCGCCGTCACGCTAAGCTTCTTGCCTCAGGAAAAGCCCGCACGCCAGTGCAGCCGTGCGCGCCGCCGGCGACGGTAGAATGGCCGCAAACACCGGCACGAGCCTCTGCTTCGCCCGGTCCGCGCGCCGCTCCGCCTGCGGCTTTTCGAGCATCCTATTTCCGAATCGCAGAAGAAGACCATGTTCAATCCATCCGACCATCCGCACCGCCGTTACAACCCCCTCATGGGCGACTGGGTTCTCGTGTCCCCGCACCGCGCCAAGCGGCCGTGGCAGGGGCAGCAGGAAGCCGTCGACCGCTCGGCCAGGCCGTCGCACGACCCGACCTGCTACCTGTGCCCGGGCAATACCCGCGTCAACGGCGAAAAGAACCCCGACTACACGGGCACCTATGTGTTCGAGAACGACTTCGCCGCGCTCATGCCCGACACGCCGGAAGCGGCGCCGGGCGCCGATCCGCTGTTCCAGACGATGAGCGCGCGCGGCACGAGCCGCGTGATCTGCTTCTCGCCGGACCACGCCAAGTCGCTGCCGCAGCTGTCGGTACCGGCCATCGAAGGCGTCATCGACACGTGGTGCGCGCAGGCCGCGGAACTCGGCGCCAAGTACCGCTGGGTCCAGGTCTTCGAGAACAAGGGCGCCGTGATGGGCTGCTCGAACCCGCACCCGCACGGCCAGATCTGGGCCACGAGCTATGTGCCGAACCTGCCCGCCGCGGAAGACCGCCAGCAGAAGGCGTATCACGCCGAGCAGGGCCGCCGCCTGCTGCTGGACGTCGCCGAGCGCGAGATCGCCGCGCAGGAACGTGTCGTCGTGCAGACGGAACACTGGGTCGCCATCGTCCCGTACTGGGCCGCCTGGCCGTTCGAGACGCTCGTGCTGCCCCGCTTCGCCGTGCGCCGCCTGGAAGAGCTGCAGCCCGCCCAGCGCGCCGACCTGGCCGTCCTGCTGAAGCGCCTGACCACGCGCTACGACAACCTGTTCCAGACGTCGTTCCCGTATTCGATGGGCTGGCACGGTGCGCCGTACGGCGTGTCGGACGCGGACGCCGAAGGCTGGCAGCTGCACGCCCACTTCTACCCGCCGCTGCTCCGTTCCGCCTCGGTGCGCAAGTTCATGGTCGGCTTCGAGATGCTGGCGGAAGCCCAGCGCGACCTGACCCCGGAACAGGCGGCCGACCGCCTGCGTGCGCAATCCGAAGTGCACTACCTTGAATCCGACACATCTGCCAATACCTGACATGACCGACCACCGCCTTTCCCGTACCGCCGCCGCCTTCGAAACCGCATTCGGCGCCGCACCGACGCTGTTCGTCCAGGCGCCCGGCCGCGTCAACCTGATCGGCGAGCACACCGACTACAACGACGGCCTCGTGCTCCCCTGCGCCATCGACTACCGCACCGCCATCGCCGCGAAACCGCGCAGCGACCGCAAGGTGCGCGTCGTGGCGGCCGACTACGGCGACGCGCTCGACGAATACGACCTCGACGCCCCCATCGACCGCGTCGGCCAGCCGATGTGGGCCAACTACGTGCGCGGCGTCGTCGACCAGTTCGTCAAGCGCGGCCTGCCCGTGCAAGGCATGGACATGGCGATCGCCGGCGACGTGCCGCAGGGCGCGGGCCTGTCGTCGTCGGCGTCGCTGTCGGTCGCCGTCGGCCGCCTGTTCGCCACGTTACCCGGCTTCGAGGCGCTGTCCCCGATCGACATCGCCCTGATCGCGCAGGCGTCGGAAAACGACTTCGTCGGCACCAAGTGCGGCAACATGGACCAGATCAGCTCCGCGTGCGGCGTCGAAGGTCACGCACTGATGATCGACTGCCGTTCGCTCGACGTGAAACCCGTGCCGATGCCGGACAACGCCGCCATCATGATCTTCAACTCGAACGTCACGCGCGGCCTCGTCGACAGCGCGTACAACGTCCGCCGCGAACAGTGCGAGACGGCGGCCCGCCACTTCGGCCTCCCCGCCCTGCGCGACCTCGACATGGCGACGCTGCAGGCGCGTGCCGGTGAACTCGACCCCGTCGTGCTGCGCCGCGCGCGCCACGTCGTCACGGAAGACGACCGCGTGCTGGCCGCGGCCGACGCGCTGGCTGCCGGCGACCTCGAACGCCTGGGCGAGCTGATGGCCGCGTCGCATGCGTCGATGCGCGACGACTTCGAAATCACCGTGCCCGCCATCGACAACCTCGTCGCCATCGTCAAGGACGTGATCGGGACGCAAGGCGGCGTGCGCATGACGGGCGGCGGCTTCGGCGGCTGCGTGGTGGCCGTCGTGCCGCACGCGCTGGTCGACGCGGCACGCGCGGCCGTCGAGCGCGAGTACCGCTCGCCGGACGGCAAGCCGGCCACGATCTACGTGTGCAAACCGGCGGCAGGCGCCGGACGCGTCACGCCATGATGTACCAGGCGGCGGCCGACCGCTACGGCAGCATGCCGTATCCGCACTGCGGCCGCAGCGGCTTGCGGCTGTCCGCCGTGTCGCTGGGGTTGTGGCACAACTTCGGCGGCAATGACGATTTCGACCGCCAGCGCTGGATCGTGCGCACGGCGTTCGACAACGGCGTCACGTGCTTCGACCTCGCCAACAACTACGGCCCGCCGCCCGGGTCGGCCGAGGAAAACTTTGGCCGCCTGCTCGCGCGCGACCTGAAGCCGTATCGCGACGAGATGGTCGTGTGCACGAAGGCCGGCTACACGATGTGGCCGGGTCCGTACGGCGACTGGGGCAGCCGCAAATACCTCGTCGCGAGCCTGGACCAGAGCCTGAAGCGCATGGGCCTGGACTACGTCGACATCTTCTATCACCACCGTCCCGATCCGAACACGCCGCTGGAGGAAACGATGGCGGCGCTGGACACCATCGTGCGCAGTGGCCGCGCGCTGTACGCGGGCATCTCGAACTACGACGGCGAACGCACGGCGGCGGCCGCGGCGGAACTGCGCCGCCTGGGCACGCCGTTCGTGATCCACCAGATGCGCTACAACATGCTCGTGCGCCAGCCGGAGACGGACCTGCTCCCGGTGCTCGAACGGGAAGGCATCGGCGGCATCGCCTTCTCGCCGCTGGCGCAGGGCCTCCTCACGGACCGCTATCTCGGCGGCGCCCTGCCGCCTGACTCGCGCGCGGCCGGCTCCGTCGGGTTCCTGAAGCCGGAGCACATCACGCCGGAACGCCTCGCGACCATCGCGGCGCTGAACGAGATCGCACGCACGGGCGGGCGCACGCTCGCGCAACTGGCGCTCGCGTGGGTGCGGCGCCAACCGTCGATCGCTTCCGTGCTGATCGGGGCCAGCAAGCCGCAGCAGGTGCTCGACGCCGTGAAGGCCGTGCAGATGGCGCCGCTGGCGGGCGATGAGATCGCGGCGGTGGAGGCGATATTGGGCGGGCAGTCGTAACGGCAGCCTGCCACGACGCAAAGTTATTCCGACCTGCGCGCGAACCAGGTCGCCAGCGCCGAGCCGGACGGGTTGTGCCACACGCTGAACAGCGCGCTGGGCACTGCGGCCAGCGCGCTGAAATGCGCGGCCGCGAGCGCGGCGCCAAGGCCGGAATTCTGCATGCCCGTCTCGAACATCACGGCCTTGCGCTTCGCGAGGTTCATGCCGAACGCGCGGGCAAAGACGTAGCCGAGCGCGAAGCCCAGCAAGTTGTGCAGGATGACGGCCGCGAACATCAGCAAGCCGTTCGTCAGCAGCTTGGGCTGGGTGAGCGCGACGATGATCGCGATGATCAGCACGATGGCCACCGTGGACACGAGCGGCAGCGCCTGCGCGCTGGCCGCCGCCTGCCGGCGGAACAACGTCTTGACGACGAGGCCCAGCGCGATCGGCACGATCACGACCTCCACGATGTCCTTGAACAGCGAGGCCGTGTTAATGGTCATCCACTGGCCAGCCAGCAGCGACACGAGCGCCGGTGTCGCAAACGGCGCGATCAACGTGGACACCGAGCCGATCGACACCCCGAGCGCGACGTCGCCCTTGGACAGGAACGTCATCACGTTGGACGCCGTGCCGCTCGGGCAGCAGCCGACGAGGATCACGCCGACGGCGATCTCCGGCGGCAGGCGCAGCGCGACGGCCAGCACGTAGGCGATGCCGGGCATGATGAGGTAGTGGCCAACGACGCCGATCGCGACGTCCTTCGGCCGCCGGAACACGTCGCGGAAGTCCGCGGCCGACAAGGTCAGGCCCATGCCGAACATGACGATGCCCAGCAGCGGCGCGATCCACGTCTTGTAGCCGATGAACAGCGGCGGCGCGAAGAACCCGAGGGCGGCGAACAGCAGCACCCACAAGGAAAAGGTCTTGCCGACGAAGGCGCTGGCTTTTTCGACTGCGTTCACGCGGGTGGTCTCCTCGTTCGATAACTGATCCGTTCCGCATTATATGTCCGCCGCCCTCACCTTCGGCAGATGTGCTGGTGATCCGCATGGGCGATCCGGCGACGCTGGGCCGGGTCCGTGTCGCCTTGCGGCCGAGCGCATGCTGGCGGACGGCAGGCTCGCCCGTGCGCCGGCACTGCACGTTCGACGTGGGACCGCCGCGCCTGTGCGCGGACGACCGCTAGCGCCGCAGCGCCAGGTCTGCCACGAGCGCCAGCACGAGCGTGAACGACATCGCCTTCCAGAACAGCAGCGGGCTCCGTTCGATCAGCGGCGTACGTCGCTGCTCGAGGAAGGCGCCGTTCGGATGGTGCAGGTCGTACACGAATTCGGACACGTCCTCGTAGCGCCGGCGCGGGTCGATCTGCAGCGCCTTGCGCAGCGCGGCGTCGACCCAGGCGGGGATGCCCGGGTCGTGGTCGCGCGCGGACCGGTACACGAGCTTGCGCTGCGCCGCGCGCGGGATCTCGACGCCGTACGGCAGCTCGCCCGTCAGCATCAGGTACGTGAGGACGCCCAGCGCGAACACGTCCGAGCGCACCGTGCCGTGCTCGCCGAGGAAGTACTCGGGTGCGGCATACAGCGCGGCGCCCTGCAGGGTCCAGTCCTCCGCATGCGGTGCCATCTCGACGACGCCGGCCACGCTCACGGACCCGAAGTCGATGATGCGGGCGTTGCCGTCCCCGTCGATCATGACGTTTTCCGGCCGCACGTCCTGGTGCAGCATGTCGAGGCGGTGGAAGGCGCGCAGCCCTTTCGCCACCTGGTCGACGATGCGGCGCACGGCGTCCAGGCCGGGACGGGGCCGGTCGCGCAGCCATTGCGCGAGCGTCACGCCGTCGATGTATTCCGTGGCAACGTACACGCAGCTGCGCCGCCGCGCGGGCGCCGGCCGGACGACGTGCGGACTGCGCACGCGCCCCATGACCCACTCCTCCATCACGAAGCGTTCCATGTGGGCGCCGTCGCCGGCCAGGTCAGTCGAGGGCGTCTTGAGGATCACGTGCGCGCCGCTGTCCGGGTCGAGCGCGAGGTAGACGTGGCTGCGGCTGCTGCCGTGGACCTCGCGCACGATGCGGTAGCCGTCGAGCTCCGCGCGCGGCTCCAGCTGCGGCGGCAGCGGCAGGCCCGCCATCTGGCGCAGCAGCTCGGACGCCTCGCGCGCCTGCAGCGATTCGATGCGCACGAACTGCACGGTGAGGTTGTCCGGGCTGCCGTTCTCCAGCGCGCGCTCCACGAGCCGGCATGCGGCCGCATCGAGGTCGGGCGCGTCCTCCAGCGCGGCGTGCACGTCGGCCCCCGTCACGTGCTCGTAAACGCCGTCCGTCGCGAGCATGAACAGGTCGCCCGCGTCGAGGGCGACGGAGCGGTAGTCGATGTCGATCCGGTCCTGCACGCCCAGCGCGCGGCTCAGGTAGCTGCGCTCGGGCGATACCCACACGCGGTGGTCCGTCGTCACCTGTTCCAGGCTGGCGCCCTGCGCGCCCATGTGGACGCGGTACAGGCGGGCGTCGCCGACGTGGAACACGTGCGCCGTGTTCGACTTGATGACGAGCGCAGTGAACGTGCAGACGTAGCCGCGGTCCTGGTCGTAGCGGTCCTGGCTCTGGCGCGTCTGCGCGTACAGCCAGGCGTTGACCGCGGCCAGCACGCGTTCGGCGGACGTCCTGACCGACCAGGCGTCCGACGTGGCGTAGTAATCCTCGAGGAACGAAGCCACGGCCGTGGCGCTGGCGACGTGGCTCACGTCACTGCTGCCGATGCCATCCGCCAGCGCGAGCGCCGCGCCCTTCGTCGCGCGCAGCGATTCGCGCGGCAGCGCGGCCCCGTGGCAATCCTGGTTCGAGGGCTTGCGGCCCCGGTCCGTGTGCTGGCCGACGGACAGGGTCAGTGGTGTCGACATCAGGCGCCGGCCCGCGCGTCGTACGCGCTCAGTTGAACGAGCGCTTCGGCGCCGTCTTCACGTGCGTCGAGTACAAGGTGAGGCCCGTGAACGCGAGGCCGCCCACGAGGTTGCCCAGCACGGTCGGGATCTCGTTCCACAGCAGGTAGTCGAGGAACGTGAAGTGCGCGCCGGTCAGGATCCCGAACGGGAACAGGAACATGTTGACCACCGAGTGTTCGAACGCCATCGCGAAGAACAGCATCACGGGCATCCACATGGCGATGACCTTGCCGCCGACGGTGGTCGAGATCATGGCGCCCACGACGCCCGTCGACACCATCCAGTTGCACAGCATGCCGCGGATGAACAGCGTGACCATGCCGGCGAAGCCGTATTCCGCATAGCCCAGCGTGCGCTTCTCGCCGATCGTGCCGATCGTCTTGGCCAGCGCGCCGCCGTCCGTGTGGTAGCCGAACGTGAAGACGTACGACATCAGCACGGCCACCGTGAGCGCGCCGAGGAAGTTACCGGCGAAGACGATGCCCCAGTGCTTGATCACGCGCGGCAAGGTGACGCCGGGGCGCTTGTCGATCAGCGCGAGCGGCGTGAGGACGAACACGCCCGTCAGCAGGTCGAAGCCGAGCAGGTACAGCATGCAGAAGCCCACCGGGAACAGCAGCGCCCCGATCAGCGGCACGCCGGTGGCAACCGAGCAGCTTACCGCGAACACCGCCGACAAGGCAAGGATGGCGCCGGCCATGTAGGCGCGGATCAGCGCGTCGCGCGTCGACATATAGATCTTGGACTCGCCCGCGTCGACCATCTTGGTCACGAATTCTGAAGGCACCAGGTATGCCATGAAACTTCTCCCTCGGGGCCGCGCTGGGCGGCATTGATTGAACGACGATTCGGCGTCGGTTGCGCCGTCGTAGGGAGTGATGCAAGAAGCGGGCCTGATGAGACTACGCTGGCGGCCCGGCGCGGACGGGCACGCGGCGCACCGGCAGCGTGCGCCTGCCGCGCGCTGGTGCATGGTCGCACCAGGCCGGCAACGACTGTCACCCGTCATGCACACGAACGGCGCACGCCCGCCGCCGCGGCGCCTTTGTCGTGCGTGCTGCACGAAAACGGGACGGGGCCGAGCGCGCGTAGCCTTGTGGCGGCCTGTGTGTCAGGCGCCGAACCACGTGTGCATGGCGTCGCGCAAGCCTTGCGCGTCGCCGTCACCGGCCCATGCGACGTACCCGTCTGGCCGGACGAGCACCGCCCCCGGCAACGGGACGGCGCCGATGACGGGAAGTTCGCACGTCCCTGCAAACGTCGCGCCGAACCGCCGGACGCGGTCGCCACCCGGGCGGGCCGTCCCCGCGAAGTCGAGCAGCACGGGCCGCGCGTCGCGCAGCAATGCGTAGACGCGGGTCGGACCGTCCGCCGTCACGATGTCCAGGTCGGGCATGCGCCGGCCGACGAGCGGGTGGTGCGCGTCAGGGGCGTAGGTGACGTCCATGCCGGCGATCATGGCGCCAAAGCGCCGGCGCGGCTCGTCCATCGAGAGCATCTCCGCGACGAATTCCCCCAACACCGGCGTCCGATCGTCCGGCCGCCGAAGGACGCCCTGCGCGATCGTATTGCGCAGCACGCGCGCCGCGGCGGGATGGCGCTCTGCCTCAAAGGTATCGAGCAGCGCGTCGGGCGAGACGTCCTGAACGACCTGCGCCAGCTTCCATCCCAGGTTGACGGCATCCTGCACGCCGAGGTTCAAGCCCTGCCCGCCCAGTGGCGGGTGGATGTGCGCGGCGTCGCCAGCGAGCAGGATGCGCCCCTTGCGATAGGCGTCCGCTTGCCGCGTCGCGTCGGAAAAGCGCGACAGCCACGTGGGCGCGTGGACGCCGAAATCGGTGCCGTAGATCGTTTTCAAGCCCGCCGCGAGTTCGTCCAAGGTCGGTTCGCCGGCCGCGCGCGGATCGCGTCCCGCCAGCACGACGCCGACCGTCTCGCCATCCTCCATCAGCGACATCGCATGGCGGCCGGACGCGTCCTCGTGGAAGCCGAGCACGGGCTTCTCCGTCATCTTGACCTCCGCGATGATCCAGCTCGTGGACGCATCCCAGCCGGGGAAGCCGATGCCGGCCTGCTTGCGCACGGTGCTGCGCCCGCCGTCGCAGCCGACGAGCCAGCCGGCCCGCAGCGTGTCGCCGTGCGTCGTCGTGACGTCGACACCGTCCGCGCCGCACGCGATGCGGGCGAGTTCGCGGTCGCGATAGATCGGCACGCACAGTTCGTCGGCCCATTCGGCCAGCAATCGCTCGGTCTTTTCCTGCGCCAGCGCGAGCAGGTAGTTGTGCCGGGTCGGGGCATCGCCGATGTCGAGCGGGACGTGGAAGCTGACGCGGGGATGGGTCCTGCCCGCGGCGAGGAAGCGGTCGACGATCCCGCGCTGGTCCAGCAGTTCGAGCGTGCGCGCATGCAGGCCACCCGCGCGTCCGCCCGCGCGCGCCTGTGTCGGCTTGCGCTCGACGATGGCGGCGTCCACGCCCGCGAGCGCCAGTTCGGCGGCCAGCATCAGGCCGGTGGGTCCGGCGCCGACGATGATGACGTCATGGTCTGTTCGCTGCATCCGGATCTCCTTGGTGGTGTGACGCGAGGTCGGGAAGAATGGCCGCCGGCGCCGCCGGCGCCAGGCGGGGCAAGGGCCGTCAGGATACACCAAAAAAAACGGCGCGCCGCCCGAAGGCAAGCGCGCCGCTGGCAGCGGCAGGACGGCACCGCCGTGCCGCCTTGCCCCGTCCGGAAAATCAGAAGTGGATCAGAAGTGGTATTCGGCCTTCACCATCGGCGTGCTGGCCGACGCGCCCGGCACGTGCTTGCTGTCGTTGCCGAACTTGTTGTGCCAGTACTGGTAGGCGACGCCCGCGCGGAAGGTCTTGGCCTTGGCGCCCATCAGCGGGCCCAGGTCGTACATCAGCTGCATGTCGATGTTTGTCTCCGGCGCCGTCTGGTTGCCGAATTCGTCCTTGCCTTTCGACGCGATCCAGTTCGCGAAGCCTTCCCACGACAGGCCCGTCGTCCCGATCGGGAACGCCCACACGGCGCCCAGCATCGGGTGCGTGTCGTAACGGTAGCGCGGCGTGGAGACGCCCGTGAACTGGTTCGTCGGCGCGTTGCTCTCCCACAGGCCGTACACGCCCACGTTCAACAGGCCAGGCACCTTGAACGCGAGCGTCGGGCCGACGACCAGCATGCGTTTCTTCGAGTTGTAGCCGGCGTCGTTCTTCGTATTGACGTCGAAGCCGAAGGTCATGCCGACGTCGCTCACGGGGCCATACGCGAATTCCTTGCCGCTCACCTTGCCCAGCGAGACCGTGTTGCGGTACACGAGGTAGAACTCCTGCGCACCCGAGCTGGCGCCGGGGGCCGACGGGTCGGACTTGTTCGACAGCAGGACGTCCAGGTTGAAGAAGTTCGTGCCGTAGGCATAACCGCTCACGTGGTTGATGTCGATGATGTCCTTGTGGATCTCGTCGGCGTTGAACGGCTCGCGGAAGCGGCTGCCGGTGCGGTAGCCGATCGACGTGTCGCTCCATTCGGCGGCCTGGACGGACGTTGCCGCGCACGCGCACAGCGCCATGGTCAGGACGGTTTTTTTCATGCTTTGCTCCCTTGGACGATAGTTGGGTTGTTGTTGGTGGCGCCCGCGTCTCCATGGCTTTCGGCCGGGATGTCGCGGGTACCGTTGAAGAAGAGGTTCAGTGCGACCGCGGCGACGGCGGTCAACAGAATGCCCGACTCCAGCAACGGATGCAGGCTGTGGGCCATCTGCTGGGCCCAGCGCGGCGCCACCAGCGGGATCAGGCCGAAGCCGATCGACAGGGCGACAATATACAGGTTGTAGCGGTTGTTCCGGAAGTCCACGCGCGTCAGGATGCGGATGCCTGCTGCTGCAACCATACCGAACATCACGAGACCGGCACCGCCCAGCACGAACTGGGGGATCGCCTCCACCAGCGCCGCCATCTTCGGCAGCATGCCCAGCACGATCATGATGCCGCCACCGGCCACGCACACCCAGCGGCTCTTCACTCCGGTCACGGCGACGAGGCCGACGTTCTGCGAAAAACTCGTGTGCGGGAAGGTGTTCAACAGGCCGCCGAGCAGGGTGCCCAGGCCGTCCGTGCGCAGGCCGGCCGCGAGCTGCTTGCGGTCGAGGTCCTTGCCCGTCAACTCCGAGAGCGCGAGGAACATGCCGGCCGACTCGATCATCACGACGATCATCACGACGGCGAACGTGACGATCATGACGAGGTCGAACGTGGGCGCGCCGAATGCCAGCGGCGTCACGAGCTGGAACCACGCGGCCTTGCCGACCTTGTCGAAGTTCATATCACCGAACGCGAACGTGACGACACAACCGGCCACGATGCCCAGCAGGACGGAGATATTCGCGAGGAAGCCGCGGCAGAACCGCACGAGGCACAGCACGACGACGAGCACGAACGCGGCGATGCCGAGGTGGTCGAGGGCGCCGTAGTTCGGGTTCGGCGTCATCGGCACGGGGCCGGCCAGCTTCAGCGCGGGCGCCTCGGCTCCCGGCGGCAGCGCGGCCGCGGCTTGGGCGCTGCTTGCGCGCGCCGCATCGACCATCGCGGCCAGCTTGACCGTGTCGACGCTTTGCGCCGTGTTGTCCGGACCGCCCATGGCCCAGCCCACGCCCACGCGCATCAACGTCACGCCGATGATCAGGATGATGGTGCCCGTGACGACGGGTGGAAAATAGCGCAGCAGGCGGCTCATCAACGGTGCGATCAGCAGCGCAATGGCGCCCGCGCCGATGCCGGCGCCGAAGATCGCCCGCGCCCCGTCCACGCCGGGCACGGCGTTCGCGATGGCTACCATCGGCCCGACGGCCGCGAAGGTCACGCCCATCATCACGGGCAGGCGGATGCCGAACCAGGACGTGAGGCCGAGGGATTGGACCAGTGTCACGATGCCGCAGCAGAACAGGTCGGCCGAGATCAGCATGCTGACCTGTTCGGGAGGCAGTTTGAGTGCGCGTCCCACGATGAGCGGGACTGCGATGGCGCCGGCGTACATGACGAGGACGTGTTGCAACCCGAGCGCACCGAGGCGCGCGAGGGGCAACCGTTCGTCCACCGGGTGGCGGGACGGCTGATTCATGCATAGTCTCCTGATATGTTTTTTATGAACTGCTGGTACTGCGGTACTGCGTGTACTGCTGGACTGCGTTCGAAACAAAAGAAGCATGCCGCCCGCCACGTGCCGGCCGCGTGGGCCGGGGCGCGAGCGTGTCCGACGGCCACCGTGCGGGCCGCCGGACAGGGTACGACGGGTCAGTTGGTCGGCGCGCCCTCTTCGTACCAGCGCTTGATGAGGTTGCGCTCATCGGGCGTGATCTGCGTCGCGTTATTCAACGGCATCAGCTTGAGTACCACGGCCTGCTGGTACATCTGCTGGGCGTGACGCTTGATCGAGTCGGGCGAATCGAACGAGATGCCCTTGCTCGCCATCGCGGCCGAGTGGCACATCGAGCAGCGCTGGGCGACGACGCCTTTCACCTGTTCGAAGCTGACGTTCTGCGCGGTGGCGCCGACGGCCGCCGCGCTGTTGGCGGGTGCGCCGACCGGGGCCGCGGACGCGATCGTCGGCGCCTCGATCTCGGGTTTCGGGACCAGGTACACGATGAGGCCCATCAGGGCGGCGACGCCGAAGCCGGCATATTCCCACGGCACGCGCTTGCCGTGCACCATGGCCTTGTGGCGGGCGACGAAGCTCTGGCGGATCAGGGCGCCCGTCAGCATCATGAGGACCAGCACGACCCAGTTGTTCTCGCCCGAGTACAGCCAGCCGTAGTGGTTCGACAGCATGGCGAACAGCACGGGCAACGTGAAATACGTGTTGTGGACGCTGCGCTGCTTGGCGCGCCAGCCGTAGATCGGGTCGACCGGCTGGCCGGCCTTCAGCTGGGCGACGACCTTGCGCTGGCCCGGGATGATCCAGAAGAACACGTTGGCGCTCATCGACGTCGCGAGCATCGCGCCCACCAGCAGGAAGGCGGCACGGCCCGCGTACAGCTGGCACGCGAGCCAGGCGGCGAAGACGACGAACACGAAGATGATGCCGCCGACGATGGCGTCGCCGTTCTTCTTGCGACCGAACGTGCGGCAGATGGTGTCGTAGACGAGCCAGAACGCGACGAGGAAACCGAGCGCGGTGCCGACGGCGGCGCCTGGCGTCCAGTCGTGCACCTGCTTGTCGACCATGAACGTGCCGGCATTGAAGAGGTATAGCACGGTGAACAAGCCGAAGCCGGACAGCCACGTCGCGTAGCTCTCCCAATAGAACCAGTGCAGGCCCTCGGGCATGGATTTCGGCGCCACGAGGTATTTTTGCGGGTGGTAGAAACCGCCGCCGTGGACGGCCCACAGTTCGCCGTCGACGCCCTTTTCCACGAGGTCGGGAGACGTGGGCTTGGTCAGCGAATTGTCGAGGAAGACGAAGTAGAACGAAGCGCCGATCCAGGCGATCGCCGTGATGACGTGGGTCCAGCGCAACAGCAGGTTGGCCCAGTCGAGCAGATAGGATTCCATAGAGCCTCTAAGACAAAGGAAGCATGGCGCGAACGGCACACCATACTGTCCCATCACCACAGCGGGCTCTGTGAGGGGCAAATCATCGCAACCACCGGCGCCGGGTTCGATCCCGATACCGATGTGCTCCGCGGCGACATCTACAACTGTATACGATCTTTCAAAAAATGTGGAAAGTTTTTATGACAAGAACAAGAACTGGTGCTTACGAGCCACGGTAGGTCGAGTAGGCCCACGGGCTGACGAGCAGCGGCACGTGGTAGTGGCCGTTCGCATCGGCAATACCGAACTCCAGCGGCACCACGTCGAGGAACGCGGGCTCGGGCAGGTTCACGCCCTTCTCGCGGAAGTACGCGGCCACCGCGAACGTCAGACGATAGCGGCCGGCCGCCATCGTCTCCGCATTCAGCAGCGGGCCGCCGTCGTTGCGGCCGTCGCTATTCAAGGTGAGCGTCTTGATCGTGCGCGCGCCGCCGTTGCCGTCGAGCGCTTCGAGCGTCACGCGCATGCCGGCCGCGGGGCAGCCGTTCATCGTATCGAGCACGTGGGTGCTGAGGTGTCCCATCTGTTTTCCTTTCACGGTTGAGAAATTGCATACACTTTGTGTTTTCTTTTTTTCGAAAAGTGTATACACTCCAAGCACGATGTCAATCACTTATTGTGTGAACGCCCCATGAGCCGAGCCCGTACTCCCCTGCAGATCGTCCCGCTGACCAACGCTGCCAAGAACCATGATACGCCCGCTGGCGTACCGGCCGGCAGCGCCACGCAGCGCATCGTCGATGCCATCACGACCGCGATCGCGGAACGCCGCCTGATGCCGGGCACGAAACTGTCCGAACAGAAGATCGGCGACATCTTCAAGGTGTCGCGCACCGTCGTGCGGCAGGCGTTCAACCAGCTGTCGCGCGACCGCCTCGTCGTGCTGGAACCGGCGCGCGGCGCGTTCGTCGCCACGCCCACGGCCGAGGAAGCGAACGACGTGTTCGAAGTGCGCGCGATCCTCGAGACAGCCGTGACGAAACAGTTGTGCGCGACGATCACCGACGCGCAAGTCAGGCAGTTGCGCGACCACCTGGAATTGGAGCGCGCCGCCGTCGACAACGCCGAAGTGCCGGGGCGCACCCGTTTGCTGGGCGACTTCCACCTCGTGCTGGCGCAAATGCTCGGCAACCAGGTGCTCGTGCAGATGCTGTCCGAACTCCTGACTCGCTCCTCGCTGATCGCGCTGATGCGCCAGTCGTCGCAGTCGGCCGAAGAATCGCTGGACGAGCACGTGGCCATCGTCGACGCCTTCGAAAAGCGCGACGTCAAGACAGCCGTGCGCCTCGTCTCGAAACACCTGGCCAACGTGCAGCACAACCTGCACCTCGATCCGCAGCGCGTCGACCTGGCCGACATCCTCCACCCGTGAACAAAGACAAAGCCATCATGACCCAGCACTATCCACGCGATCTCGCCGGCTATGGCCGGGAGCAACCGTACGCCGACTGGCCGGGCCACGCCCGCGTCGCCGTGCAATTCGTCCTGAACTACGAAGAAGGCGGCGAGAACAGCGTGCTGCACGGCGACGCCGGCAGCGAGCAATTCCTGTCCGAGATGTTCAACCCGCCATCGTTCCCGACGCGTCACCTGTCGATGGAAAGCATCTACGAATACGGGTCGCGCGTGGGTGTGTGGCGCATCCTGCGCGAATTCGAGAAGCGCGGCCTGCCGCTGACGATCTTCGGCGTCGGCATGGCGCTGGAACGCTCGCCCGACGTGACGGCGGCATTCAAGGCGCTGGGCCACGAGATCGCCTGCCACGGCCACCGGTGGATCAGCTACCAGAACGTCGACGAAGCGACGGAGCGCGCCGACATGGCGCGCGGGATGGACGCGATCGAACGCCTGACGGGAGAACGGGCGCTGGGCTGGTACACGGGCCGCGACAGCCCGAACACGCGCCGTCTCGTGGCCGACTACGGCGGCTTCGAATACGACAGCGACTACTACGGCGACGACCTGCCGTTCTGGCTGAAGGTGCGCAAGACGGACGGCACGCACGCCCCGCAACTGGTCGTGCCGTACACCCTGGACGCGAACGACATGCGCTTCGCCCTGCCGCAGGGCTTCTCGCACGGCGACCCGTTCCTGTCCTACCTGCGCGACGCGTTCGACGTGCACTACCAGGAAGGCGGCGACCGCCCATCGATCATGAGCATCGGCATGCACTGCCGCCTGCTGGGCCGCCCCGGGCGCTTCCGCGCGCTGCAGCGGTTCCTGGACTACATCGAACAGCACGACCGCGTGTGGGTCGCGCGCCGCGTCGACATCGCGCGCCACTGGAAGACCGTACACCCCTACAACCCCGACACCGCATTCGCGTGGGAGTAAACAAGACATGCTGACTTTGGAGACACTCAACGCCGCCGACGAGGCGGGCTTCACCGCCTTGCTGGACGGCGTCTACGAACACTCGCCGTGGATCGCAGGCCGCGCGTGGGCCAAGCGCCCGTTCTCCACGCTGGCCCGGCTGAAGCGCGGCCTCGTGGAAGCCGTGCGCGCCGCATCGCGCGACGAGCAACTGGGCCTGATCCGCGCCCACCCGGAGCTCGCGGGCAAGGCGATGGTCGCGAAATCGCTGACGGCGGAATCGACGAATGAACAGAACAAGGCCGGCCTGACGAATTGCACGCCCGAGGAATTCGCGACCATTCAACAGCTGAACGCCGACTACAACGCGAAGTTCGGCTTCCCGTTCATCCTCGCCGTGCGTGGCCCGCGCGGCCTGGGCTTGCCGAAGGCGGAGATCATCGCCACGTTCGCGCGCCGCCTCGCGAACGGCCCGGACTTCGAATTCGCGGAAGCCCTGCGCAACATCCACCGCATCGCCGAGATCCGCCTGGACGACAAGTTCGGCCAGGAGCCCGTGTTCGGCAACCTCGTGTGGGACTGGCACGAACAGCTGGCCGTCCACAGCGAACCGGGTTACGCGGAACGCGGAGAGCTGTGCGTCACGTACCTGACCGATGCGCACCGCGCGACGGCCGCCCAGCTGGCGCAATGGATGCGCGAAGACTGCGGTTTCGACGACGTCACCATCGACGCCGTCGGCAACGTGGTCGGCATCTACCACGGCGCCGACCGTTCCGCGCAACGCCTGTTGACCGGCTCGCACTACGACACCGTGCGCAACGGCGGCAAGTACGACGGCCGCCTGGGCATCCTCGTGCCGATGGCCTGCGTGCGCGAACTGCACCGCCAGGGCAAGCGCCTCGCGTACGGCATCGAAGTCGTCGGCTTCGCGGAAGAGGAAGGCCAGCGCTACAAGGCCGTGTTCCTCGGGTCGGGCGCCTTGTGCGGCGGGTTCGACACGGCATGGCTCGACCAGCAGGACGCAGACGGCATCACGATGCGCGCCGCGATGGCGAACGCGGGCCTGAACGTGGACGACATCGCGGCGCTGAAGCGCGATCCATCCAAGTATCTCGGCTTCGTGGAGACGCACATCGAGCAAGGTCCCGTGCTGAACGACCTCGACCTGCCGCTGGGTGTCGTCACGTCCATCAACGGCAGCGTGCGTTTCGTCGGCGAGATCGTCGGTGTCGCCAGCCACGCGGGCACGACGCCGATGACGATGCGGCGCGACGCCGCCGCGGCTGCAGCCGAACTGGTGCTGTTCGCAGAGCGGCGCGGCGGCGCGGTATCGGACCTCGTCGCCACCGTCGGCATGCTGGAGGTGCCGAACGGTTCCATCAACGTCGTGCCGGGCCGCTGCCGCTTCTCGCTGGACGTGCGCGCCACGACGAATGCCGTGCGCGACGCGGCGGCCGCCGACATCCAGGCCGAACTCGCGGCAATCTGCGCGCGCAGGGGCCTGCAATTCTCGCTCGAAGAGACGATGCGCGCCGCAGCCGCGCCCTGCGCGACCGAGTGGCGCCAGCGCTGGGAACGCGCGGTGGAGACGCTGGGTCTCCCCGTCTTCCGCATGCCCAGCGGCGCCGGCCACGACGCCATGAAGATCCACGACATCCTGCCGCAGGCGATGCTGTTCCTGCGCGGGCTGAACGCGGGCATCAGTCACAACCCGCTCGAATCCATCACCAACCACGACGCCGACCTGTGCGTCCGCGCTTTCCAGACTCTTCTCGACCAACTTGCCACGGAAGCCTGACATGACCACGACCGCAAAGACCCCATACGAGGCGCTCGACGCCTGGATCGACACCCATTTCGACGAGGAAGTGCGCTTCCTGCAGGAGCTCGTGCGCGTGCCGACCGACACCCCGCCCGGCAATAACGCACCGCACGCCGAGCGCACCGCCGACCTGCTGCAGGCCTTCGGCTTCGAAGCGGAAAAGCACGCGGTGCCTGCGCCCGCCGTGCACGCCGCCGGCCTGGAAACGATCACGAACCTCGTCGTGCGCCGCAAGTACGGCCCGGGACGCACGGTGGCGCTGAACGCCCACGGCGACGTCGTGCCGCCGGGCGAAGGCTGGACGCACGATCCATACGGCGGCGACGTCGAGGGCGGCAAGCTGTTCGGCCGCGCGGCCGCCGTCAGCAAATCCGACTTCGCCACGTTCACGTTCGCCACGCGCGCGCTGGAAGCGCTGGGCGCCACGTTGAAGGGCGGCGTCGAACTGTACTTCACGTACGACGAGGAATTCGGCGGAGAACTCGGCCCCGGCTGGCTGCTGCAGCAAGGCCTCGTCAAGCCCGACCTCCTGATCGCGGCTGGCTTCAGCTACCAGGTCATCACGGCGCACAACGGCTGCCTGCAGATGGAAGTGACGGTCAACGGCAAGATGGGCCATGCGGCCGTGCCGGAAACGGGCGTCGACGCGCTGCAGGCCGCCACGCGCATCCTCGTCGCGCTGTACGACCAGAACACGCAGTACAAGCAGGTCAAGAGCCAGGTCAAGGGCATCAATCACCCATACTTGAACGTGGGCCTGATCGAAGGCGGCACGAACACGAACGTCGTGCCCGGCAAGGTCGTGCTGAAGCTCGACCGCCGCATGATCCCGGAAGAGAACCCGGCGGAAGTGGAAGCGACGATCCGCAAGGTGATACAGGACGCCGCCGCCGGCCAGCCGGGCATCACCGTCGAGATCAAGCGCATGCTGCTGGCGAACGCGCTGCAACCGCTGGACGGCAACCGTCCGCTGGTCGACGCGCTGTCGCGCCACGCCACGAACGTATTCGGCGAGGAGATCGGCGCGGCCGGCACGCCGCTGTACACGGACGCGCGCCTGTTCGGCGAAGCGGGCGTCCCGGCCGTGCTGTACGGCTGCGGCCCGCGCACGGTCGGCGAAAGCAACGCCAAGCGCGCTGACGAGCACATCGACCTGGAAGACCTGCGCCGCGCGACGAAGGTCGTGGCGCGCGCGCTGTTCGACCTGCTCGATTGACGTTTTGATTTGGACGTGACGCGGCCTGCGGACGCGGCACCCGCCCCGACAAGACTTCGAGCGGTGTTCAGTAGGGTGGGCACCCCGTGCCCACGCGTGACGCCTGTATGACGCAGACATTCGCGTGGGCGAAGGGGTGCCCTCCCTACCCGTCATCGCCCGAACGTTGCCAGATACACCGTCGGTATCGCGACAGGCACCACCTTCCCCATCAGCGTGGCGACGATCACTACCGCGACGATGACACCTGCCCCCGCCGTCCACGCGACGACCACCCCGCCCCGCCGCAGCGCGCAACCGAGGTGCGCGAACAGCGCCGCCACCGCGAGAAAATAGTACGGCGCGAAGAACAGCACGAACGGCCACACGTGCAGCCCGGCCGCGGCGAAATAGAAATTCGTATCGAGCCCGCCGACGATCCGCGCGGCCAGCACCGCACCCACGTGGATGGCCAGGAACAGGGCGATGTAGGCGCCGGACCCGGCCTGCAACCAGGCGATGAGCATCCTGCGCCGGTGCCTTCCCGTCCACAGCATCGACAGGCCGCTCGCCGCTTGCAGCGCGGCGCACGCCAGCAGCACGGCTTCGACGACGGGGTGCCGGTACACGAACCGCCCCTGCTCCATGAAGCGCACGTGTGCGTCGACGCCGGCCAGTGCGGCCAGGTGGTTCGCGATGTGCACCGTCACGAACACGGCCAGGACGGCACCGGCGGCCCGGTGCAGGCGGCGCGGCGCGATCATCGCGGGCGGGCCGCGAGACGCAACGTCAGCGGCGTCCGCGGCCTGAGCGTGATGTTGAAGACAGGCTGCGGCGGCGCCATCCCGGCCGGCACCGCGACCGTGTAGCGCTGCAGGAACTGCGCGGCCAGCACCGTCATTTCCGCCAGCGCCAGGTGCTGGCCGAGGCAGACGCGCGGCCCCGTCCCGAACGGCATGAACGCGCCGCGCGGGATGGCCGGCGCATCGGCGGCAAAGCGTTCGGGCCGGAACGCGTGCGGCTCGGGAAACCAGCGCGCATCGTGGTGCATCAGTTGCAGCGGCACGGCGAAGATCGTTCGCGCCGGCAGTTCCCAACCGCCCAGCGTGACGGGCCGCACCGCGCGGCGCGAGATCAGCACGGGCGCCGCCGGGTACAGCCGCAGCGTTTCCTGCAGCGTGCGCCCGAGATAGGCCAGCGACGGCAGGTCAGCGGCCGTGGGCACGCGGCCCTGCAGCACGGCGTCGACCTCGGCGTGGGCGAGCGCCTGCGCGTCCGGATTCGCGGCCATGCACCACGACCACCAGGTCAGCGTGGCCGCAGTCGTCTCGTGGCCCGCAAGGAAGGCGGTCATGCATTCGTCGCGCACGGCTTTCAACGGCCACGTGGCCGGATCGGCGACGTGCAGCGCGAGCAGCCGCGTGAGCAGATCCTGCGGCCACTCGGCCTGCGGCACGCGCATGCGCGCACGCACGTGGCCGCCGATCAGCCGGTCGAGCGTGGCGATCGCGCGCCGCTTGGTGCGCTTCCACGGCATCCAGTCGGGCCAGCTGGCGGGCCAGTACATCTCCGCGTTCCCCGCGACGCTCGCCGCGTGCACGGCGAGTTCGGCGTCGCGCGCATCGGCCGTGATGCCGCTGCTGAACATCATCCGCAGGATCACGTCCATGCCGAGCGACGTGAACGCGCTTTCGATGGGCCAGGCGTCGGCAGCGGTCGGCCACTGTGCGAACGCGGCATCGGCCGCCTGCGCAATCGCGGGCACGAATGCCTGCACGGGCCTGGGCGCGAACGGCGGCTGCAGGGCCTGGCGCTTCGTCCGCCATGCGGCGCCTTCGCTCGTCAGCGTGCTGTGTCCGTGCACTTGCGAGAACACGTCGATGGCGCGCTCCCAGCGCACGAGCGCGTCGTGCTGGTCGACGAGAAGTTCACGCACGAGCTGCGGATCGGTGACGATCACCTCGTGTTCGGGCCAGATGCGCACGTGCACCAGGTCGCCGTACGCGCGGCGCCAGCCGTCGAGCGTCCCGAACAGGTCTTGCTTCATCCGGGGCAGGAACTGCCAGCCCGTCAGGCCGGAAGGCGGGCCCGGAGGCCAGGTGCCGGGTGGATGGGATGCCAGCGGCGCGGACGCCGCGCCGGCGTGGAAGGGGCAGGATGGGGGCGTGGTCGGTTTCATGTCGCCCATTCTCGGCCGGCGGCCCGGCGCCGTATTGAACGGAAACGACATCACCGGGATGAGTTTTCGTGAGTTTTTCGCCCCGTCCCCGCGCTTATACTTGGGGTCCACTTTTCAGGAGGCCGCATGGACATCCATACCCGCATCGTCGCCGTACTCCACATCGTCCTCGGCGTGCTCGGCGCGGCCGTTCCGCTGCTCATGGGCCTCGTGCTGGGCGGGGCTGCCGCTTTCATGCGGGACGCGCAGTTGCCGGGGTTCGTCCTCGGCCTCGGTGCCGTGTTCCTCGGCTTCTTCATCCTGCTGGCACTCGTCGACGTGGTCGCCGGCGTGGCGCTGCTGAAAGGCAGTCGCACTGCACGCGTGTTCGTCATCGTCATCAGTGCGCTTGGCCTGTTCAGCTTTCCGTTCGGGACGCTGGTCGGCGCCTATTCGCTGTGGGCCTTGCTGCGCAAACAGACGACGCTGGACATGGCCTGACGGCAGTCGGTGGGCCGTTCAGGCCCGCCGCGCAAAGATCAGCTGCACGAGATCGTCCGCGACGGCCTGCAACTGGGCCGGATCGCGATACACCCGCTCCAGCACGACCATGCCCCGCGTCGTCGTCGCGACGAGACGCGCGGCCGATACGGGCGGTAGCGCGAGCCGTCCCGCTGCGTCGGGCCGCGCCAGGCGCTCGACCAACTGGGCCTGCACGCTGTCCAGCAGGCCGCGCAGCGCGGCGCGGATCGCATCGTCCATTGCCGTCTCGTCGGTCGCCGTCTTCGTCGACAGGCAACCGCGCGTGATCGCATCGTCGTCGACCGCGGTCACCGTGTCGATCGTAAAGCGCAGGTAGCGCCGCAGCGCCTCCTCCGCCGTGGGCGCGTCGAGCGCGTCGCGCAGGCGCGCGAGGAACCACGTCCGGTAGCGCTCGAAGATCCGCAGGAACAGCGCCTGCTTGTCGCCGTACGCGTGGTACAGCGAACCGCGCAGGACGCCCGTCGCCTGGGCGATGTCCTGCATCGACGTCGCGCCGAACCCGCGTCGCCAGAACAGCAGCATCGCACGGTCCAGCACCTCGTTTTCGTCGAATTGTTTAGTGCCTGCCATGGCAAGGATTGTCGCCATTCTTGACACACCTGTCAAGTTTGACTAACCTGTCAAACATACGCCGCCATCCGCGCCGCGCCACTCGACAAGGACGAAGCCATGGATACGAACCCGGACACCACGCTGGACACCGCCGCGGCCACGCGCGCCATCCTGGCCGGCCTGTGCGCGAGCCTCGTCGGCATCGGTCTCGCGCGCTTCGCGTACACGCCGCTGATACCGCCGCTGATCGAGGCGCACTGGTTCGCGGCGCGCGACGTCGTGTTCCTCGGCGCCGCCAACCTGCTCGGCTACCTGGCCGGCGCGCTCGCGGGCCGGCCGCTGGCCGCACGCATTGGCGCGCGGCGCACGCTGCAGGCCATGATGGCGCTCGCGTCCCTCGCCTTTTTCGCCTGCGCCGTGCCGCTGTCCGTCGCGTGGTTCTTCGGCTGGCGTTTCCTCTCGGGCCTCGCGGGCGGCATCATCATGGTGCTGGCCGCACTCACGATCCTGCCGCGGCTGCCGGCGGAACGGCGCGGCGCCGCGGGCGGCGCGATCTTCCTCGGCCTGGGCCTCGGCATCGCGGCATCGGGCACCGTCGTGCCGCTGCTGCTGAACGAAGGACTCGCCGCCACCTGGGCCGGCCTCGGTGCGTTGTCCCTGCTGCTCACGTTGGCCAGCTGGCGCTGGTGGCCGCATGGCCCGGCGTCCGCGTCCGTTGCGGCCGGCGGCAAAGCGCCCGCGCGCGCGGCCTTTGCGCTGAAGCTCGTCTACGGCCAGTACGCACTGCAGGCCGTCGGCCTCGTGCCGATGATGGTCTTCCTCGTCGACTACGTCGCGCGCGGGCTGCACATGGGCACGCACACGGCGGCGCTGTTCTGGATCGTCTACGGCATCGGCGCGACGGCCGGGCCGATGCTGTACGGGATCGCAGGCGAGCGCATGGGGATCGGCAACGCAACGCGTCTCACGCTGGCCCTGCAGATCGGCGCGGCGGCAGCGCTGGTCCTCGCACATCACGTGGCCATCCTCGTTGCCGCCACGTTCGTCATCGGCACCTACCCACCCGGCATCGTGCCGCTGACGCTCGGCCGCATCCGCCACACGCTGCCGCAGGACGTGCCTGCCCAGGGCGCCGCGTGGAGCCGCGCGACGACCGTGTTCGCCCTGTTCCAGGCGCTGGCCGGTTACGCGTATTCCTGGCTGTTCGCGGCGACCGGCGGCGACCACCGCTACCCGATGCTGGTCGGTGCCGCCGCGTTCGCACTGGCCCTGGTGGCGGACCTGCTGCTGGCGCGCGCGGCGTGGCAGCCCGCGCGGCACGCGGGGGCGATGCCCGTCGCGGCGACCGGCGGCGAGCGCGGCACGACCTCCTCGTAGTCGTACGGCGGCGCGACGCGCCAGGTCCAACGTTGGCAGAAAGACACCACGGCGTCAACGGAGCCTTTACAATGCAAGCTCGCGCTCGATCAGGCGAACATATGACTGCATGTCGAGGAGGCCAGCTTGTACCACTACCGCACACCGTTCATTGCCGTTGCCGCCATGGCAGCGATGGCACACGCCTGCGCCGCGCCGGTTCCCGGGGACGAAGCCGGGTTCACGGATGTCGTGGCCGCGCAGATCCGGCAACAGCCGCTCGGCGGCGAGACCGTCGCGGTGATAGGCCCCCTCACCCTTTCCATCGGCGCGATGCAGGCGAATCTCGATCGGGTCTACCGGTACTGCCACAACAGCGCCGACGATTGCCAGGCCGAGATCGACCGCTTCGCGCGCGGCGTGGCCCAGGTGATCGCGAGCCGAAACGCACCGCCGGCCAAGGAAGCCGTGCGCCTCGTGGTCCGACCGGAAGAATACATCCGCCAATATGACGCGGCCGCGGGCCGGAAAATCCAGACCTGGCCCCTCGCCGGCGGCTTCGTCGTCGTACCGGTGCTGGATACGCCGCGCGCGATGCGCACGATGACGAGCGACGATGTCAAGCGCCTCGACATGAATGCCGACCAGGTGCTCCAACTCGGCCTCGACAATCTGAAAGCGACACTCGAACCATTGATGCCCAAGGCGCCCGTTGCGAAACCGGGCGAGATCGGACGCGTGGCCGGCGATGCGTACGATTCCAGCCGCCTGATCATGCACGACAGCTGGGCACCGTTGGCCGAGGCGCAAGGCGGCGTCCTGATCGTCGCCGCGCCCGCGAAGGACGCCGTGTTCTACGTCGGCGAAGACTCACCGAAAGCCATCGATGCCTTGCGCGGTCTGACGAAGCAGGCGATGAAAAACGTGCCCAATCCGCTGTCGCCGACGCTGCTGCGCTGGACGAAGACGGGATGGGAGCCCGTCCAATGAGCCCGGACGGGTCCTGCGCAGGGCCGGATCGACGCGCCCCCTGCCCCGACCCGCTCACGCGCGCACCCCGCTTCACCACGCCGTCCGGCGCGCCCACCGACTGGCTGCGCCTGCCGCCCGCGTCGCTGCAGGGCGCGCTCGTCGCGCTGGTCGGCCGCGACACGCGGGGCCTGCAGCTCGATGCCGCGCAGCGCCTGTCGCACTATCCGTCGTCGCCTTGCGTCTCGCTGTCCTGGCTCCACGGCATCGACGTGGGCGCCGTGCGCCAGGGTCCGCACGGCCCTGAATGGGAACCGTTGGGCGCCGACTGCATGGTCTCGGGCACGCAGGCACATCCCGTCACCACGTGGGCCGAGACGACGGGCCACGGCTGCATGGCGATCTTCCGCGCGGACGCGGCGCAGGCACTGTTCGGGCTCGACCTCGCGAGCATCCAGGACCGGTTCGTGCGCGCCGCCGACGTCATGGGCCCCGAGTGGACACCGATGTGGGACGCGCTGCTCGCCAGCCCCGACGCCGACCTCATCGCCGTGCTCGAACGCCACCTCGCGCGCCGCTGGCAGGCGGTGTGCGGACGCGCGACGGACCAGCCGTCGCTGCGCCAGATCGGACGGCATTGGGTGGAGCGGCTCGCCTGGCACGCGCACGAATGGCGGCGCGAGCACAGCCCGCGCCAGGTCGAGCGCCGCATCAAGTCGTTCAGCGGCCGCTCGCTGCGCGAATGGCAGGCCATCGTGCGCACGGAAGGCCTGTTCTTCGCCGCGCGCGACCGCCACGAGGCGGGCCAGCCGTTCGACTGGGCCGCGCTGGCGCTGGACGAAGGCTTCGCCGACCAGGCCCACATGACGCGCGCCGTACGCCGCATCACGGGTTTCACGCCGACCGAATTCGCGCGCCGCTTCGTCGAGGACGAGTCGTTCTGGCTGTACCGGCTGTGGGCGTGAGACCCGTTCACTCGAACGCATAGCGCACGCCCACGCGCACGCTGCGCGGCGCACCGGGCGCGTAAAATGCCGAGTGCACGGGGCGACCGCTTGCGCCCGCGAACGTACCATCTGCCGTGAAGCCCGTCACGCCCAGCTGCGCCGCCGTCGCGTAGCGCCGGTCGAACACATTGTCGACCTGGACGAATACGCGCAGGCGCGGCGCCAGGTCGTACGTCGCGCCGAAGTCGACGACGGCATGGCCCGGCGTCCACCCGCTGCCAAGGAAACCCTGGCCATCCGGCCGGTGCAGGCCGTTGTCGTTGCCGCGCGCCGGCGCAGCGGACACGGCGAGCATGTCCGCTTCCAGCGTCCACGCGGGCGTCACGCGCCACTCGGCCCGCGCCTTCAGCACGTGGCGCGGCAGCAGCGGCAGGCGGTCACCGGGCCGCACCGCGATATTGCCGGCGGCGTCCGCGCTGCTGTTCCCCGGGCTGCCCACGGTCTCGCCGCTGCCGAACGTCGCGTCGAGGTACGTATAGCGCGCGGACAGCGCCACGGGACCGGCGCGGCCTTCGGCGCCCAGCTCGACGCCGCGACGCCGCGTCCGGCCGACGTTGCGAAAATAGCCGTAGCCCGCGGCATTGTCGGCCACGAACAGGATGTCGTCGTCGTTCGTCGCGTGGAACACGCCGGCGGTCCAGCGCACGCCGTGCGCCGTCCCGCGCAGGCCCGCCTCCCACGTGCGCGTGACGACCTGCTTCAGCGGCGGGTCACCGGCCATCGCGTTCGGCAGCTTGCATGGATTGGCGGGGTCGGCGCAACCCAGTTCCACCGCCGTCGGCGTGCGGCTGCCCTCGTCGTAGCCCGCGTACGCGTTGAGGTGCCGAACGGGCGACCAGGTGATGCCGATGGCGGGATTGAAGCGCGCGAAGTGGTGGTCGCCGTCGAGGGAGCCGGGGCCGCCGCCGGGGTGGCTGCGGTCGCGGCTGTGCACGGCCGTCGCGTTGTACCGGCCGGACAAGGTGACGTGCAAGCCGTCGCGCACGCGCACCTGCTCCGCCGCGTACACACTCCACGTGCGCGTATGCCCGACGAGATCGACGCGGGAGTCGTCCGCGAACGCGGCGACGGGCGACACGCTGCGGTCCGCGTTCACGACGCCGTATTGCGCGCCCTGGCGGAAGTCCGCGCGGCTCGCGTCGAACGCCGCGCCCACCGTCAAGTGTCCGCCGACCGTCGCCTGCGCACCCATGCCGTAGTTCGCCTGCGTGCCGGCCGTGCGGTTGACGTGCCCGGTCCACGCAGCCCCGCTGTCGCCCAGGGCGTCCTCGTTCACGTCCCCGTTGAGCGTCGACGTGCGGATGTGGCGATAATAGGCGTTCGCGGACACCAGCACGTCGTCGCCGAAGTCGTGGCTCAGCGTCGCATTGAACAGCATGGCGCGGTTGCGCGTGATGTCCGGCGTCGTGTACACGCTCGCGTAATCCCGTGCCAGCAGCCGCTGTTCCTGCAGCCCGTTGCCGGCCAGGCGGCTGGCGGAGAATGCCGCGCTCAATGCCGCGTCGGTCGTGGCATCGTGCCATCCGACCTTGCCGAACAGCTGGCCCAGGCGCGTGGGCGACGCGGCGCGCCAGCCGCCGTCGCGAAATCCGGTGCCCGTGGCAAACCAATGCAGGCCACGGTCGTCATGGCCGCCCTGTCCGAACCCGATCTCGGCGCGGCCCGCGCTGCCGCCCTGCGCCGAAACAAAGGTGCCCGCATCGTGCCGGCCGTCCTTCGTGCGCACGGCGAGCGCCCCGCCCAGCGTGTTCAGTCCGAACAGCGGGTTCGAGCCCGGCATCAACGTCAGCGACGCGATCGCGGCGCGCGGGATCAGGTCCCAGCTGACGACGTCGCCGAACGGCTGGTTCATGCGCACCCCGTCCACGTAGACGGACAATCCTTGCGGGGTGCCGAGCAGTGGGGATGCCGTGAACCCGCGGTAACTGACGTCCGGTTGAAACGGATTACCCTGGATTTCGTGCACGACGACGCTGCCCAGCCGGCGGTTCAGCGCATCCGTCAGCGTGGCGCCGCCGTTGACGGCATCGGCATCGAGCGTCTGCACGTTCGCCGGCATCCGCTCGCGCGCGACGGATGCACCGTGCAGCGGCGTCGTGCCCACGATCTCGACGACGGCGATCGGCACGTCCGGCTCGGCAGCGGCGCGCGCGTGCCAGAGAGCCGCGGCCGCGAACGCAGCCCGGCGCAGATGTGTGCGAGATGCCATGATCGGTGGTGCCCCTGTCTCCGTGATGGTCGGTGCCGGCGCTTGCCGCCGGTCTGCCTACGGTCATTGCAGGAACCATTCCATGGCACGACACCACCGTCGCACGCGGAGGCCGCCCCGAACTGTGCCGTCCTGGATCACCCGGCTGTTCCGTTCCGGTACAGCGAGGAACACAGCGGCGGGGAATCAGCCCGGCGGTGCGAAGATGCGGTTCAGGTCCGCGGCCTCCATCGCCTCCGCCGCGTAGCCGAACGTGCCATGGTCCAGCATCTCGCGCGCGCCGCGCATCAGCGCGCCGTACGCGGCCCGCGCGAGCGACGCGCCCGTGCTCACGCGCGTGACGCCCAGTTGCGCGAGGGTCGCGACGTCCAGGTCGAAGCCGGGAAAGCCGACCATGACGTTCACGGGCCGGTCGACCGAGCTCACGACGGCCGCGATGTCCTCGCGCGTGCGCAGGCCGGGTGCGAACAGCACGTCGGCGCCTGCGTCCTGGTAGGCCTGCAGGCGGCGGATCGTGTCGGCGAGATCAGGGCGGCCCACACGGAAGTTTTCCGCGCGTGCGGTCAGCGTGAACTTGAAGTCGAGGCCGCGCGCCGCCTCGGCCGCGGCGCGGATGCGTTCCGTCGCGAGACCGATGTCGAACAACGGCTGGTCCGGGTCGTCGGTCGCATCCTCGATGGAGCAGCCGACGATGCCCGTCGCCGCCGACTCGACGATCGTGCGGGCCGCATCGGCGGGCGCCGGACCGAGGCCCGCCTGCAGGTCCGCGGACAGGGGCACGTCCGTGGCGGCCGCCAGTTCGGCCAGGTGCGGGAACATGTCGCGCACGGCGATCGTCGGATCCGTCTTCGCTTTCGAGAACGCGAACCCGGCGCTGGTCGACGCGAGCGCCGGGAAGCCCAGGTGTTCCAGCAGCTTCGCCGAACCGGCGTCCCACGGGTTCGGAATGACGAAGCAGTGGCCGCGTCGGTGCAGTTCGACGAATGCTCTCGATTTTTCCGCCTGGGTCTTCATGCGCATCTCCTGTCGGTGGTGGGCCTGCTACCTTACCAGAGCCGCCGCCGCGAAGTTGCGCACAAACTCACGGCGCCCCTTCCTCGCCCACGCGCACGACGTGCAGCAGGTTCGTGCGTCCCGGCCGGCCGGACGGGAAGCCCGCCACCACGACGACGTCGTCGCCGGCGTCGGCCAGGCCGTGGAAGCGCGCCGCCGCAACGCCGTCCGCCACCATGCGATCGAACCCTTCCGCTTCCTGGAACGCCACCGGGTGCACGCCCCACACGAGCGCCAACCGGCGGGCGATCGCGCTGTGCGGCGTCAGCGCGAGGATAGGCGCGGACGGCCGCTCGCGGCTCGCACGCAGGCACGTGGCGCCGCCGGACGTGTACGTGACCGTCGCGGCCGGAGCCAGCAGGTTCGTCACGCGGCGCAGCGCACAACAGATGGCGTCCGCAGTCGTCTTGTCGGCGCTCTGGTGGCTCGCGTCCAGGCCGTCGCGCCAGCGCGGGTCCTGCTCGACTTCGCGGATCACGTCGTCCATCACGGCCACCGATTGCACCGGATACTGGCCGGACGCCGATTCGGCCGACAGCATGACGGCGTCGGCGCCCTCGTAGATGGCGGTCGCGACGTCGGACACTTCCGCGCGCGTGGGCACGGGTGCGGCCGTCATCGATTCCAGCATCTGCGTGGCGACGACGACGGGACGCCCGGCCGCACGCGCGGCATGCACGATCCGGCGCTGCAGCACCGGCACCTGCTGCGGCGGCAGTTCGACGCCCAAGTCGCCGCGCGCGACCATGATGCCGTCCGCGAGCTGCACGATGCCGTCCAGCGCATCGATGGCGGCCGGCTTTTCCAGCTTCGCCATGATCCACGCGCGGTCGCCGATCAGGCCGCGCGCCTCGACGATGTCCTCGGGGCGTTGCACGAACGACAGCGCGACCCAGTCGACGCCCAGCTCGAGGCCGAACGCGAGGTCGGCGCGGTCCTTCGCGGTCAGCGGGGAAATCGGCAGCACGACGCCGGGCACGTTGACGCCCTTGCGGTCCGACAGCGCGCCGCCCGCCATCACGGTCGTCTCGGCGAAGTCCGCGCCACAGGCGTCGACGCGCAGGCGCAGCTTGCCGTCGTCCAGCAGCAGGTCGGTGCCGGGCCGCAGCGCCGCGAAGATCTCGGGATGCGGCATGCCGGCGCGCGTGGCGTCGCCTTCTTGCGGATCGAGGTCGAGGCGGAAGCGGCTGCCCGTCTCCAGCATGGCGCGGCCGCCGGCCATGCGGCCCACGCGCAGCTTCGGGCCTTGCAGATCCATCAGGATGCCGATGGGGCGGCCGATGTCGCGCTCGACGTTGCGGATCGCGTGGTAGCGCGCGGCGTGGTCGTCGTGGCTGCCGTGGCTGAAGTTCAGGCGGAACACGTCGGCGCCGGCGAGCGCCAGCGCGTAGATCTGGTCGGGAGTGGAACTGGAAGGGCCGAGTGTGGCCAGGATGCGGGCACGGCGTTGGCGTAGCATGGGCTGTCCTAGTAATCGGGTAATTCGGGGTCAGAGCACGAATTTCATACTCGGGGTCAGAGAGCGAGTTTCACGAGTGCGCTCTGACCCCGACTGATCAAGCGGTGGCCTAGGCCACGTAGATCGCGCGAAAATCGTTCACGTTGGTCAAGGTCGGCCCCGTGATGAGGGAATCGTCCAGCGCGCGGAAAAACGTGTGCGCATCGTTGTTCTCGAGGCTCGCACGCGGCGGCAGGCCGCGTTCCCAGCCGCGCGCCAGCGTGTCGGGCGTGACGAACGCGCCGGCGATTTCCTCGGCGCCGTCGACGCCGTCCGTGTCGCCGGCCAGCGCGTGGATGCCGGGGGCGCCGTCCAGCGCAACCGCGAGCGCCAGCAGGAATTCCACGTTGCGCCCGCCGCGGCCGTCGCCGCGGATGGTGACGGTCGTCTCGCCGCCGGACAGCAGCACGCACGGCCCGGCGACCGGTTGGCCGTGGCGACGCGCCTGCAGGGCGATGCCGGCCATGACCTTGGCCACGTCGCGCGCCTCGCCCTCGATGCTGTCGCCGAGGATCAGCGGCGTGACGCCGGCCTTGCGGGCGACGTCGGCCGCCGCCTCGAGCGCCATCTGCGGCGAAGCGACGATGTGCGTCGTGACGTTTTCCAGGCGGCGGTTGCCCGGCTTGACCGTCTCACCAATGCCCGATTCCAGCAGGTGGCGGCTGCCTTCGGGCAAGTCGATGCCGTAGCGGCGCACGACCTCGAGCGCGTCCGCGCACGTCGTCGGGTCGGCGACGGTGGGGCCGGACGCGATGTCCATCGGGTTGTCGCCGGGAACGTCGGAAATGAGGAGGTTCACGACGCGCGCCGGGTGGCACGCGGCGGCCAGCCGGCCGCCCTTGATGGCGGACAGGTGCCGGCGCACGCAATTCATTTCCGTGATGCTGGCGCCGGACGCGAGCAGCGCGCGGTTGATCGCCTGCTTGTCTTCCAAGGTGACGCCTTCGCCCGGCAGCGGCAGCAGCGCGGAGCCGCCGCCGGAGATCAGGCAGATCACGAGGTCGTCCGCCGACAGCCCGCGCACCGTGCGCAGCATGCGCTGGGCGGCTTCGCGGCCGGCCGCGTCGGGCACCGGGTGGGCGGCTTCGACGATCTCGATGCGCTCGCACGGCACGGCATAACCGTAGCGCGTGACGACGAGGCCAGACAACGGACCCGGCCAGCTTTGCTCGAGCGCCTGCGCCATCGCGGCGGACGCCTTGCCGGCGCCGATCACGACCGTCCGGCCCTTCGGCGGCGGCGGCAGATTGCGCGGAATGCACAGTGCCGGCTGGGCCGCGTCCACGGCGGCGGTGAACATGCTGGCCAGCAGTTCGCGCGGATTCATTGTCGTTGTTGTCGTCATGTTCGTCTCCTCTCGTAGGGTGGGCACAGCGTGCCCACCCTACGGCCGTTCGGTTCCGGTGCTTACGCCTGCTTCTGGCCGATCTCGAAGTTCGACATGATCTCGAGCGCCCGCACCATCGCCGAGTGATCCCACCCGCCGCCATCATGCGCGGCACAGGTGTTGAACAGCTCCTGCGCGGTGGCGGTGTTCGGCAGCGCGACGCCCAGCTGGCGGCCGGTGGTCAGCGCCAGGTTCAGGTCCTTGCGGTGCAGGTCGATGCGGAAGCCCGGCGCGAACGTGCGCTTGACCATCCGTTCGCCATGCACTTCGAGGATGCGCGACGCGGCAAAGCCGCCCATCAGTGCCTCGCGCACGCGCGCCGGATCGGCACCGGCCTTCGCGGCCAGCAGCAGCGCCTCGCCCACGGCCTCGATCGTCAACGCCACGATGATCTGGTTCGCGACCTTCGTGATCTGGCCGTCGCCGTTGCCGCCGACGAGCGTGATGTTCTTGCCCATCTTCTGGAACAGCGGCTTGACCGTGGCGAACGCCGCCTCGCTGCCGCCGACCATGATCGTCAGGCTCGCGGCCTTGGCGCCCACTTCGCCGCCGGATACCGGGGCGTCCAGGTATTCGCAGCCAAGCCCATTGATGCGGCGGGCGAAATCCTTCGTCGCGACCGGCGAGATCGAGCTCATGTCGACGACGATCTTGCCGGCCGACAGGCTCGAGGCGACGCCGTCCTTGCCGAACAGGACCTCGTCCACCTGCGGCGTGTCCGGGACCATGATGAAGATGATGTCCGCCTGCGACGCCACTTCGGCGCCGTTCAGGCACACGCGGGCGCCTGCCTCGACGAGGGCCGACGGGGTCGGGCCGACGGTGTTCGTGAACAGCGTGTGGCCGTCGGCGATGAGGTGTCCCGCCATCGGGGCACCCATGATGCCCAGGCCGATGAATCCGATGTTTGCCATGATATGTCTCCTTGCGTGTTGTGATTAACCGGCCAGCCTGGCGATCCAGCCCAGGCCCGCGCGGGTGTCGGCGGCAGGCTTGTACTCGCAGCCGATCCAGCCGTCGTAGCCGATGCGGTCCAGGTGAGTGAACAGGAACGGATAGTTGATTTCTCCGGTACCCGGCTCGTTGCGGCCCGGGTTGTCCGCGACCTGGATGTGCGCGATGCGGGCCAGGTTGCGTTCGACCGTCTTCGCCAGCTCCCCTTCCGTGCGCTGGGCGTGGTACACGTCGTACTGGACGAACAGGTTGTCCGCGCCGACCGACTCGATCAGGTCCAGCGCCTGCCTGGTCGTCGTCAGGTAGAAGCCGGGAATGTCATACGTGTTGATCGGCTCGATCAGCAGCTTGATGCCCGCCTGCTTCAGTTGCGTGGCCGCGTAGCGCAGGTTCTCGACGACGGTGCGGCGCAGCGTGCCCGCGTCGATGCCGGCCGGCGCGATGCCGACGAGGCAGTTGACCTGGCGGCAGTTCAGCGCCTTCGCGTAGTCGATGGCGCGGGCGACGCCTTCGCGGAACTCGGCCTCGCGGCCCGGCAGCACGGCGATGCCGCGTTCCCCCTTGTCCCAGTCGCCGGCCGGCAGGTTGTGCAGCACCTGCGTGAGGCCGTACTGCTGCAGGCGTTCGGCCAGCGCCTCCTTTTCGAAGGCATACGGGAACAGGTATTCGACGCCCTTGAACCCGGCCTCGTACGCCGCCTCGAAGCGGTCGAGGAACGGCAGGTCATTGAACAGCATCGTCAGGTTGGCTGCGAATCTTGGCATGTCAGTCTCCTCGTGTTGCTGCGTCAGACGCAGATGGCGGTGGGCGCGTCGCCGGGATGGTCGGCCAGTGCCTCGAATTCGTTGATGGCGTCGATCTCCGTGCCCATCGAGATGTTGGTCACGCGTTCCAGGATGATCTCGACGATCACGGGCACGCGATGCTGCGCCATCAATCTGCGCGCTTCGGCGAATGCGGGCTGGATGTCGTCCACCTGGCGCACGCGGATCGCCTTGCAGCCGAGGCCCTCGGCCACCGCGACGTGGTCCACGCCATACGCGCCGAGCTGCGGTGCGTTGATGTTCTCGAAGGCCAGCTGGACGCAGTAGTCCATGTCGAAGCCGCGCTGCGCCTGGCGGATCAGGCCGAGATAGGCATTGTTCACGACGACGTGCAGGTAAGGCAGCTTGAACTGCGCGCCGACCGCGAGCTCCTCGATCATGAACTGGAAGTCGTAGTCGCCGGAAATCGCGACGACGTCGGTCTTGGCGCCGGACGCGACGACACCCAGTGCCGCCGGCACGGTCCAGCCCAGCGGGCCCGCCTGGCCGCAGTTGATCCAGTTACGCGGCTTGTACACGTGCAGGAACTGCGCAGCGGCGATCTGCGACAGGCCGATCGTGCTGACGTACGTCGTGTCCTTGCCGAACGCGCGGTTCATCTCTTCGTACACGCGCTGCGGCTTGATCGGCACCGCGTCGAAGTGGGTCTTGCGCAGCAAGGTGCGCTTGCGCTCCTGGCACTGCGCGGCCCAGGCGCTCCTGTCCGGCAGGCCCCCGATCGATTGCATGCCGCGGGCGACGTCGATGAGGAGGTCCAGCGCGGCGCCGGCGTCGGAGACGATGCCGTAGTCCGGGCCGAACACGCGGCCGATCTGCGTGGGTTCGATGTCGATGTGGACGAACTTGCGGCCCTTCTTGTAGACGTCGACGGAGCCCGTGTGGCGGTTCGCCCAGCGGTTGCCGATGCCGATGACGAAGTCCGATTCCAGCATCGTCGCGTTGCCGTAGCGGTGCGACGTCTGCAGGCCGACCATGCCGGCCATCAGCGGGTGGTCGTCGGGGATCGCGCCCCAGCCCATCAATGTCGGGACGACGGGCACGCCGACGATCTCGGCGAATTCCTGCAAGCGGGCCGCGGCGTCCGCGTTGATCACGCCGCCGCCGCAGACGATCAGCGGACGCTCGGCGGCGTTCAGCATCGCGAGGGCCTTCTCGGCCTGGGCGCGGGTCGCGGCGGGCTTGTAGACGGGCAGCGGTTCGTAGGTGTCGATGTCGAATTCGATCTCGGCGACCTGCACGTCGAACGGCAGGTCGATCAGCACGGGGCCCGGACGGCCGGAGCGCATGATGTGGAACGCCTGCTGAAACACGCGCGGGACGAGGTCGGGCTCGCGCACGGTGACGGCCCACTTGGTGACGGGCTTGGCGATCGTCTCGATGTCGACCGCCTGGAAGTCTTCCTTGTACAGGCGGGCGCGGGGGGCCTGGCCCGTAATGCATAGGATAGGTATCGAATCGGCCTGGGCCGAGTACAGGCCCGTGATCATGTCGGTGCCGGCCGGACCCGACGTGCCGATGCACACGCCGATGTTGCCGGCCTTGGCGCGGGTATAACCCTCGGCCATGTGCGACGCGCCTTCCACGTGGCGGGCGAGCACGTGCTCGAAGCCGCCATTCTTCTTCATTGCCGAGTAAAACGGGTTGATCGCGGCGCCGGGCACGCCGAACACCGTGCTCACACCTTCCTTGCGCAGCACTTCCGCCGCGGCGTCGATCGCTCTCATTCGGGCCATGTTCTCCTCCGTTGGTATGGTTGGTCTTGGATGATGGACCCAGCATATCGATAAGCCTGCACAAGTTGAATTGCTGCTATTATCGGCACTGTCGATACTTTAAGTATTGAATCAGGGAGAGAGCATGGATCGGTACACGGAAATACGCAGCTTCGTCCTCATCACGGAAAAAGGCAGTTTCGCTGGCGCCGCGCTGGCCGAAGGGGTGACGCCCGTCGTCATGGGCCGCCGCCTCGATGCCCTCGAACAGCGTCTCGGCGTGCGCCTCATGCACCGCTCCACGCGGGGCCTCACGTTGACGGCGCTGGGCGAACAATTCATCGAGCCGTGCCGCCAGCTGGTGCGCGATTTCGACATCACGGAAAACAGCATCAGCGCCGGCCGCAGCACGGTGCGGGGCCACCTCGTCGTCTCGGCACCCGCGGCGTTCGGCCGCAAGCACGTCGCGCCGCATGCACCCGCGTTCCGCGCGATCCACACGGAACTCAAGATGTCGTTCAACTTCACCGACAGCGTGGTCGACCTCGTGCGCGAAGGCTACGACATGTCGATCCGCATCGGCGAAGTCACGGACCCGAACTACGTGGCGATCCCGCTGTTCCCGAACCGGCGCGTCGTGTGCGGCACGCCCGACTACTTCGAGCGCAACGGCGTGCCCCGGACGCCGGAAGACCTCGCGCGCCACAACTGCCTCGCATTCAACCTGCAGGGCGGCCAGCAGCGGGGCTGGACGTTCCAGCGCGACGGCAAGCTGTTCGCCGTGCGCGTGGACGGCGACCTCGCCTGCAACGACGGCGAACTGCTGTTCGACTGGGTGAGGCAAGGCCTCGGCATCGGCTGGCGCTCGACGTGGGAAATCCAGGCCGAGCTGAAACGGGGGGAACTGGCGACGGTACTGGACGACTTCGCGGTCGGGAACTACCCGATCCAGGCAGTATTCCCGCAGCAGCGCTACCTGCCGGCCAAGATCCGGCATTTCATCGACCATTTGAAGGCTGTCTACAACACGCCGGGGTATTGGGAGCGCCAGCTCGGCGCGGGATGACGTGAAACCGGGACCGCGGGCCGTCAGGCCGGCATCTTTTCGCCGGCCCGCAACGTGAGCACGCGCGCATCCGTGCGCGTGACGGCGACCGTGTGCTCGAACTGCGCGGACAGCGCGCCGTCGCACGTGCGCACGGTCCAGCCGTCGTCCTCCGTGCGCACCGCATGGCGGCCCGCGTTGAGCATCGGCTCGATCGTGAACATCATCCCTTCGCGCAGCACGAGGCCCGTGCGCGGCCGGCCCCAGTGCAGCACCTGCGGCGGTTCGTGCATCTCGCGCCCGATGCCGTGTCCGCAGTACTCGCGCACGACGGCGTAGCCGTGGCGCGTGGCGTGGCGCTCGATCGCATGCCCCACGTCGCCCAGGCGCGCGCCAGGACACACGGCGCGGATGCCCTGCCACATCGCCTCGTACGTCACGCGCACGAGCCGCGCCGCTTCCGGCGCCACGTCGCCCACGAGATAGGTCTTGCTGGAGTCGGCGATGTAGCCGTCCTTTTCCAGCGTGATGTCGAAGTTCACGATGTCGCCGTCTTGCAGCACCTCCGCGGGCGACGGCACGCCGTGGCACACGACGTCGTTGCGCGACGCGTTCAGCGCGAACGCGTAGCCGTACTGCCCCTTGCTGGCGGGCCGCGCGAACACGTCCGCGAGGAGGTTGCCCGCGGCCGCGAGCAGCGCGACCTCATCCGGCCGCTTCGTCATGACGCGATCTTCAGCGCCTGCGGCACCACCCCGGCCGCGCGCAGCTCGCGCGCCATGATCTCGTTGAAGCTTTGCGTCGGATGCAGTTCGCACAGCATCCCGATGCGCACCCAGAACGCGGCCTGCGCGTTGATCGAGCGGCACGACACGGCGCTCGCCTTGCGGATCTGGTCGTGCAGCTCCTCGTCGATGTTCACGATACCCATCATCTACGCCAATATATGATTCATATACGGAGTATGTATTCAGGATTCACTTCCACGCAATGCTTTCCAGCTCGTCCGAAATGACCTGCTGGCCGTGCTCCACCATGAATTCGTGGAACGACGCCGCGACCGTGGGAATCGCGCGCGCGGCCTTGTGCATCACGTGCCACTCGCCCTGCACGACGACACCGGGCACGGGGAGGACGCTGAGCAGCCGGTTGCGCACTTCGAGCGTGCACGCGTGGACGGACAGGAACGCGACGCCGAGGCCCGCCGCCGTCATCTGCTTGATCGCCTCGTTGCTGGACAGCTCGGACCCGATCGCGAGCGCCACGCCCTCTTCCTCGTAGCGGCGCTCGATCGCCGCGCGCGTGCCCGATCCGCGTTCGCGCACGAGCAGGTTGTGCGCCGCGATGTCGGCCAGCGTGACGGCGCGCTGCGCGAGCAGCGGGTGGCCGGGTGCGACGAAGAAGGCCATCGGGTGGCGCGCGAAGCGGCTCGCACTCGTGGGGAATTCGCGCGGCGGCGTGCCCATGATGGCGAGGTCGATTTCGTCGCGACTGAGCATGCCGATCACTTCGGGGCGCGAGCCCACCTGCAGCTTGATACGCACGTGCGGGCGGCCCGTCGTGAAGCGCACGAGCATCGGCGGCAGCAGGTGCTCCGCCGTCATCACGGCGCCGATGCGCAAGGTACCGGACGTGACGCCCTTCAGCGCCGCGATCTCGTCGCCCGCTTCTTCCCACAGGCCGAGGATGCGCTCCGCGTAGCCCACCAGCAGTTCGCCCGCCGCGGTCATCTGGATGTTGCGGCCCTGGCGCCGCGTCAGCGGCACGCCGGCCGCATCCTCCAGCTGTTTCAGGTGCAGCGACACGGCCGGCTGCGTGACGTGCATCGCCTCCGCGGCACGCGACACGCTCTGGTGGCGCGCCACGAGCTGCAAGGCCTGCAGCTGTTTGAAGCTGGCTGGATACATAAGGGTTTCCTTATCGTTCGTAAGAATTATTTATTTTTATTTTATCCCGCCCGGCCGTATAGTAAAAACAATTCGAGCAACAACGACTGGCAAAAGGAGAACATCATGACGACACAAGCGTTCATCTTCGACTTATCCGCATTCCGGACGGCAGGCGTACCGGCCGACGACGCCGATCGCCTCCTCGACAAGGCGATCGAAGACGGCCTGCCGTGTGCCCTGATCTCCGAACTGCCGCACGACCAGGCCGGCGAACAGCTGCGCCACCGCTTCGGCGACACGGCGCACCACATCTTCTCCGTCGTGTTGACGGGCGCCGATTTCGAAGCGCGCGGCCACAAGGCCCCGTATTCCGTCGTGCTGGATCAACTGGGCGTGCAGCCCGACGCGGCGCTCGCGGTGACGACGTCGCCGCGCGCCATCGCGGCCGCCCGCACCGCACGCATCGGCGTACAGGCGTCCAAACCGGTCGTCATGCGCAAGGACGTACGTAAGGTAGTGATGCCGGTCACCCGGCACTGATCGCAGTCTTCCCGGCATCCGCGGGCACTGCGCCGGCGGATGCGCGAATGCAGCGCGGCGCCGGCGGCCTTCCCGCCCCGCCCCATCGATTCGTAAAAGAAGGGAGCACACCATGCAGTCCATCGTCATCGTCGGAGGCGGCGTCGCCGGCCTCGAACTCGCCACCCGGCTCGGACGCCGCCTAGGCAGCAGCCACAAGGACCGCGTCATCCTCGTCGACAGCGCGCCCACCCACTTCTGGAAACCCCTGCTGCACGCCGTCGCCGCCGGCACCATCGACCCGGCCGACCACATGATCGACTACGCGCGGCAAGCCGTCGACAACCACTTCACGTTCGTGTGCGGCGAAGTCGTGCACGTCGACCGCGCCCGCCGCACGCTGACGGTCCGCAGCAGGTTCGACGACGCGCCCGACGCGCACACCGTCATCGACTACGACCGCCTCGTGCTGGCGTACGGCTCCGTGACGAATTTCTTCGGCATTCCCGGCGCACAGGAGCACTGCCTGGCGCTCGACAGCGTGGCGGGCGCGGAAGGCTTCCGCCAGCGCTTCCTGGGCCTGTGCGCGCAGGCCGGACGGCGCCGCAACGCCCGCACCGACGCGGGCGCGCCGCTGATCGACATCGTCATCGTGGGCGCCGGCCCCACCGGCATCGAACTGGCGGCCGACCTGCGCCACACGGTCGACACGCTGGCCCACTACGGCCTCGCGGGACTGGAATCGCCGCACCAGGTGCAGATCCGCATCGTCGAGCGCGGCCCGCAAGTGCTGCCGTCGCTGGACGCGCAGGCCGCGGGCCTCGCCGTGCGCAAGCTGCGCGCGATGGGCATCGAGATCTGCACGGACACGGCGGTGGCCGAAGTGCGCGCGGACGAAGTCGAGACGACGGACGGCCGCGTGTTCCCCGCCGCGATCACCGTGTGGGCGGCCGGCGTGAAGGGCCCGCGCTTCAGCACGAGCCTGAACGTGGCGCTGAACCGCAACGACCAGGTCGTCGTGGACGCACAGCTGCGCAGCGTGACGGACCCGGACATCCACGCGATGGGCGACTGCTGCACGCTGCTCAATCCGGACAAGACGGCGATGGCGCCCCCGAGCGCCCAGGCCGCGCGCCAGCAGGCCGTCTACCTCGCGCAGGTGCTCGCGCACAAGGCGCCGGAATCGCTGCCCGGCTTCCAGTACCGCGACTACGGCACGCTCGTGTCGCTGGGCCGGGCGGGCGCCGTCGGCATCCTGCACCGCGCGCTCGGCATCCGCCAGCTGCACGTGAATGGTCCGTTCGCCCTCGCGATGTACGGCCTGACGTACCAGCGCCACGTGATGGGCCACCTGGGCATCGTGCGGATGTGCGGCAACCTGCTGGCGCGCTGGTTCCGCTCGAAGATGCTGATGCCCGTGCGCTGGCACTGAAGGGCTGCGCGTGATTGATGCCCCCGGCATCAATCACCCCACCCTACAAACGCGCCAGGCGCGCGCCATCGACGCGCAACGAGGTGCCGTCGACGAAGCGGGCATCGTCCGCCAGCAGGAAAGCGATGGCGGCGGCGAGGTCCTCGGGGGCACCCACGTCGGCCTTGTCGATGATTTCCACGCCCGCCGCCACGTTCGGATTACTCCACAACATGGGCGTGTCGACGGCGCCCGGCAGCACGGCGTTCGCGCGGATGCCCTTCGCCTTGCCCTCCAGTGCTGCCGACCGCGTGAGCGACAGCAGCGCCGCTTTCGCAGCCGCGTACGGCGCGACGAGGGGCTCCGTCTCGACGGCGTGCACGCTCGACACGTTGACGATGGCGCCGCCGCGGCGCATGCGCAGGAACGCCTGCTTGGTGAAGAAGAACGCGCCCAGCAGGTCGACGTCGAGGATGTCGCGCCAGTCCTGCTCCGTCTGCGTTTCGATGGGCTTGAACAGCATCCGGCCGGCGTTGTTGACGACGTAGTCCCAGGCGCCGAACTGCTTGATCGTCGCGTCCACGGCGGCGGCGACGAGATCCTCGCGCGACACGTCGCACGCCGCGGTGCCGATGCGGGCGATGTCGAAGTCGCGCCCGAGCTCCGCGCGCGTGGCATCCAGGCGGTCCTGGTGCAGGTCCGCCAGCATCACGCTGGCCCCGTCGTGCAGCAGGCGCCGCACCAATGCCTGCCCGATGCCGCCGGTCGCGCCCGTGACGATGGCGATGCGCTGGTCGACACTCATGTTCCCTCCTGTGCGTACTGGATCCGGCCCGACGATAGCACGAGGGCCACGCCGGGCGGCGCATCGGTCATAATCGCGGTCGTCCACCGGATTTGCCCAAGGAAAAGCCAATGTTCGAGATCAGCCAGCTCCGCTGCTTCGTTGCCGTTGCCGAGGAATTGCATTTCAGCCGGGCGGCCGAGCGCCTGAACATGACGCAGCCGCCGCTGAGCCGCCAGATCCGCCTGCTCGAACATCACGTCGGCGCCCGGCTGCTGGAGCGCAACAGCCGCTCCGTGCGGCTGACGGCGGCCGGCAGGGCCTTCTTCCCGGAAGCGGCGCGCATCCTGCGCATCGCCGAGGAAGCGGCATTCGTCGCCCGCCGCGCCGCCAAGGGCGAGCAAGGCACCCTCGCGATCGGCTTTACGTCGGCGTCCGGCTACAGCCTGCTGCCGGAAGTCGTGGGTCGGTTGCGCGCGCGCGCGCCCGGCGTGTCGCTCACGTTGAAGGAACTCGTGAGCACGGTGCAGGTGGAAGCGCTGAACGCGGGCGAACTGGACCTGGGACTGATGCGCCCGCACCCCGTGAACGGCGAGCTGGCCAGCCAACTGATCGCCACCGAATCGCTGATGCTCGCGATCCACGAGCGCGACGCGGGCGACTGGCCCCTCGAGCCGACGCTCGCCGACCTGCACGGCCGCCCGTTCGTCATGTACTCGCCGCACGAGGCGCGGCCGTTCCACCAGATGCTGACCGAGCGCTTCGCCCGCGCCGGCATCGTGCCGGACGTCGTGGAGTACGTCGGGCAAGTCCACACGATGCTTGCGCTCGTGCGCGCGGGCATCGGCGCCGCCCTGATCGCGGAAGGCGCGGCCCGGCTCAAATTCGACGGCATCGTCATGCGCAGGATGGCGACGGAGCCTGTCGACATGGTCTGCATGTACCGGCGCAACAACGACAATCCCGTGCTGGACCTGTTCCTGCACGACGTTCTCCCCACGTTCCGCGCGGATTAATTCAATTCCTATATTCTTGGCATCATCCTTTGGTTTGATCGTGTATCGATCACGGCTTATGATCATTTGCAGAACATAAGCCACCCGGGCACTCGATCCGGGTTAGCATCCGAGACACTCAAACTGCGGTCGGCCGGCCAGGTAACAGCATGTCTCTCTTCTTTAACCATGACCGGAAGAGACTATGAACAACGCACACACCGTCAAGGCCGCAAGCGCCGTGCAGATCCGGACCCGGACCCGCTGGCTGATCCTCGCCATGCTGTTCGCCATCACCACAATCAACTACGCCGACCGCGCGACGATCTCGCTCGCGGGACCCGACATCAAGAAGGAACTGGGCCTGTCGGGCGTCCAGATGGGCTTCGTGTTCTCCGCATTCGCCTGGTCGTACGTCGTCGCCCAGCTGCCGGGCGGCTGGCTGCTCGACCGCTTCGGATCGAAGATCACCTATTTATTCAGCATCTTCCTGTGGTCGACGTTCACCTTGTTCACCGGCGCGGCCGGCATCACGACGCCCATCGCCATCGGCTACATCGTCGACGCGACCGGCTCGTTCGCCGGCGCCCTCGTCTACGTCGGCGCCAACGCGGCGCTGGCCATTGCCTGCTACTTGTTCGTCGTCGGCGATATCACGCGCGTCAAGCTCGTGACATCGCTGTCGGCCCGATAACACACTCCACCCTCGACACAACACCATGAACACCATCGTTACCAGCGCCCCCGTCGTCACCGAGCTCCGCGTCGTCCCCGTCGCCGGCCAGGACAGCATGCTGCTGAACCTGTCCGGCGCCCACGGCCCCTGGTTCACCCGCAACATCGTCATCCTCAAGGACAGTGCCGGCAACACGGGCCTCGGCGAGGTGCCGGGCGGCGAGAACATCCGCCGCACGATCGAGGACGCGCGTCCCCTCGTCGTCGGCAGGACGCTGGGCGAATACAACAACGTGCTGAACACGATGCGCGCGGCGTTCGCCGACCGCGACGCGGGTGGCCGCGGCCAGCAGACGTTCGACCTGCGCACGACGATCCACGCCGTGACCGCCGTGGAATCCGCCCTGCTCGACCTGCTCGGCCAGTTCATGGGCGTGCCGGTCGCCGCGCTGCTGGGCGAAGGCGTGCAGCGCAACGCCGTCGAGATGCTGGGCTATCTGTTCTACGTGGGGGACCGCACGAAGACGGACCTTGCGTACCGCGCGGAGCCGGACGCCGCCGACGACTGGCTGCGCCTGCGCAACGAGGAAGCGCTGACGCCGGACGCCGTCGTGCGCCTGTGCGAGGCCGCGCGCGCGCGCTACGGTTTCAACGACTTCAAGCTGAAAGGCGGCGTGCTCTCTGCAGACGAAGAGATGGATGCGATCGTCGCGATGCACGAGCGCTTCCCCGACGCGCGCATCACGCTGGACCCGAACGGCGCGTGGTCGCTGGCGGAAGCGGTGCGCGTGTGCCGCGACAAGCACGGCATCCTCGCGTACGCCGAAGACCCGTGCGGCGCGGAGAACGGCTTCTCCGGCCGCGAAGTGATGGCCGAATTCCGCCGCGCGACGGGCCTGCCGACGGCGACGAACATGATCGCGACGGACTGGCGCCAGATGGCCCACTCGATCCAGCTGCAGTCGGTGGACATCCCGCTCGCGGACCCCCACTTCTGGACGATGCAGGGCTCCGTGCGCGTCGCGCAGCTGTGCCAGATGTTCGGCCTGACGTGGGGCTCGCACTCGAACAACCACTTCGACATCTCGCTCGCGATGTTCACGCACGTGGGCGCGGCGGCGCCGGGCAAGGTCACCGCCATCGACACGCACTGGATCTGGCAGGACGGCCAGCGCCTGACGAAGGCGCCATTGAAGATCGAGGGCGGCCACGTGCACCTGCCCACACGGCCGGGCCTCGGCATCGAGCTGGACGAGGTCGAGCTGGAGAAGGCGCACCAGGCCTATAAGAACATGGGCCTCGGCGCACGCGACGACGCGGCCGCCATGCAGTTCCTGATCCCTGGCTGGAAGTTCGACAACAAGCGCCCCTGCCTCGTGCGCTGATCCACGCTGCCGGCGCGCAGGCCCTACGCCGCGTAGGGCCTGCCGTTGACGACGACGTTCTCCATCGTCGGGCTGGGCGCGCCTTTTACCTGCAGGCGCTCGTCGGTTAGTTGCAAATTTATATTCCGCAGCACGACGCCCCCGATGTCGGTCTGGCCCGGATTCGGCGCGACGATGCCGAACGCGCCGAACCGCCCGCGGATGCCATCCAGCACGAGGCCGCGCACGGACGAATGCGGGGGCGCCTCGCCCTTCAGGTCGAAATACTGGCTCCACGGCCGGATCGCCACGATCTCGCCCTTGGCGGAATCGAGCACCAGGTCGCGCATCACGATGTTCTCGTAGCGTTGCGGCGTGTCCGGCCGCAGCTTCAGGTGCGCGACGGCGCCCACCTCCCGCACCGTGCAATGTTCGACGAGGACGTCACGCACGACGGTCGCCTCGCTGCCGCACGTGAACATGGCGTGGCCGCGCCGGAACACGCAGTTGCGCACGCGTACGCGCTCGACGGGCGGGCTGGCCTTGTCGTCCGGCGCGTGCGGCCCCTTCGATCCCTTCGCGGCGATGCAGTCGTCCGTCACGGAAAAATAGCAGCCGTCGACGAGCACGTCCTGACAGCTGTCGATGTCGATCCCGTCCGTGCTGGGCGCCTGCACGTAATCGTCGGGCACCTCGAAACTGCAGCCGCGCACGACGACGTCGCGGCACCGGTACAGGTGCAGGTTCCAGAACTGGGAATCCTTGAACGTGATCCCGTCCACCGTCACGCCGCGCGAGCCCTCGATGACCGCGAGGCGGGCGCGCGGCACGTCCAGGTTGCGGAACGCGGCCTTGTCCTTGGCGGCATTGCGCAGCTGCCAGAACCGGTCCCAGATCGGCCGGCCGGCGCCGTCCAGCGTGCCCGCGCCCGTGATCGTCAAGCCGTCGCAGCCCGCCGCGTTGATCAGGCCCGGATTGAAGTGCTCCTCGACGTGGCCCTCGATGCGCGTGCGCTGGACGGGGAAGTGGCGCATGTCCGTCGAGCAGCGCAGCACGGCGCCCCGCTCGAGATGGAGATGGACGCCCGGCTTCAGGAACAGCGCGCCGCTGACGAACACGCCCGCGGGCACGACGACGGTGCCGCCGCCCTGCCCGGCCGCCCGGTCGTTCGCGACCCGGTCGATCGCGGCCTGGATCGCGCGCGTATTGACGGTGGCGCCGTCGCCGACGGCACCGGTATCAATGATCGAAATGCGTTTGCCATCCGGCTCGGCGGCATGCGCCGCGCGGCGCGACAGTGTGAGGGACAACAGCGGCAGGGACAGCAGCGCCAGGGCGGCGCGGCGGCGGGCGAAAACAGGTACGGGCATGGCAATCCGGATCGGAAGTCGATATCCGGATCATGCTAAAGCAGCCGCGGCCCGAACGCGGCTCAATGTGCTGATCGATTCACTGCTCAGCCGAACAGTCTTTCGAACAACCACACGATCGATTTCGCCACGAATTGCGCGAACGGCAAAGCCAGCGCGACCAGCAGGACGATCTGGCAGACGCGCAGCACGGGTTCGAACGCGTGCCAGTCGCGGTGCACGTGCGGCAAGTGGACGTGCGGCAGGTGGATGTGCGGCCGGTGGATGTGGGACAGATGCAGGTGAGCCTTCATGCGGGCGGGCGTCGGACCGAATTTCATCGTCGTCTCCGTATATGTATATACGAATTCAGCATATGCTCATGCGCTGCGCTCTGCCGATGATTTTTTCGATCGCGCGGGCCAACGGGATTGGCAGAATCAATCAGCACTTCCGCCAGTCCGCCGAAATCAACTGATTCGGGCGTTTTTGAGGTAGATCAAACGAAACGCAGGCGTCAACCGAGACACTGCTTGTCACCACCGACAAGTTTGAGGCCTATCATGCGAATCACCGATCCCGGCCTGGCACGCCCTGCCGCGACGGCAGCCCTGCAGCGCTGTCGCCGCGACCTCCGCGCCCGCGTCGCGAGGCTGCGGGCGCAACCCGACGACCTGTTCTCGCAAGAGTTTCCCGCCGTCGTGACGGCCGTGGAAGCCGGTTTCCGCCACGAGGAAACGCTGCTCGAACTGCTGGGCGACACCTGCCTGCACCCGCGCCGCGCCGACCATGCCATCATCTTGTGCGCGCTGCACCGGACCCTGTCGCAGGTCGAAGGCGGCGACGTCGCGCTGGGCCGGCAGGTGGCGGACGCGCTCGACGCCGTGCTGGCCCTAACCTGCGAGCCGGCACCGGCGCACGCGCCGGGCCGCGCGCCGCCGCGCCGGCACGCCCGCCCGCGCCGGGACCTCGTCCACCACGCGCACTGAGGCCCGCCATGGACTACAAGACGATCGTCGTGCATGTGGACGAATCGCGCCACGCGCACGTCCGCATCCGTTACGCGGCCCGGCTCGCGCGCGACCATGGCGCCCTGCTGCTGGGCGCCGCGTTCACCGGCGTGTCGCGCGCCGTGTTCCCGACCGGGTTCGACATCCGCCCCGCGACGCTCGAAGCCAGCTATTTCGAGCCGCTCGAGGGCAACGCCCGGCGCGCGCTGGCCGCGTTCGACCTGATCGCCGCCGAGGAACGCACGGCGCACGACAGCCGGCTCGTGTGCGACCAGGCCGACGAAGGCCTGGCCCGGCTCGCGCGCTTCGCCGACCTCGTCGTCGTCAGCCGGGACGATCCCGACGAGGCACCCGCCGGCAGCGTCGTGCGCATTCCCGACTACGTGATCCTGAATGCCGCCCGTCCCGTCGTCATCGTGCCGTACCGCGCCGAAGCGCCCGCCCTGCCCGGCCGCATCCTGCTCGCCTGGGACGGCGGCAAGGAAGCGTCGCTCGCCCTCTCCGCCGCGTTGCCGCTGCTGGAGCGCGCGGACGCCGTCGTTGTCGCCGACCTGGCCGGCACTGCGGGCGGCGACTTCCAGGCGCAGCTGGCCGACGTGCGCGACTGGCTCGCCCGCCACGGTGTCCAGGCCGAGACGCTGCTGGGCACCGCTGCCCGCGACGAAGGCGCCGCCCTGCTCGAGCTCGCGCGCGCGCAAGCGGCGGACCTGCTCGTGATGGGCTGCTACGGCCACAGCCGCCTGCGCGAACTGTGCCTGGGCGGCGCGAGCCGCACCGTGCTGGCCGAGGCGGACATCCCCGTCCTGCTGGCGCACTGAACCCGGCATGGGGACCCGCTCGGCCCCCGCCGCGCCGGCCACGCCCGATCTCGCGGCCGTCGCCGCGCTGGCGCCCGACGCCGCGCTCGCCCTGTTGGGCAGCCGCGCCGCCGGGCTGTCCGCCGCGGAGAGCCAGGCACGCCTCGCGTCGTTCGGGCGCAACGGCGTCGCCGCCGAGCCGAGGCGCCACATCATCGTCGACCTGCTGACCCAGCTGGCGCGGCCGCTGCCGCTGCTGCTGCTCGCGCTGGCCGGCGTCGACGTGGCAACGGGCCAGCCCCTGGGCGCCGCCGTCATCGGCGCCATCGTCGTCCTGTCCGCCCTGCTGGGCATCGTGCAGGAGCGCCGCTCCGGCAGCGCCGTGCGCCGCCTGCGCGCGCTCGTGCACACGACCGTCCGCGCGCTGCGGGCCGACGCGAACAAGGCAGGCGACACCGTCGAGGTGCCGCTCGAGCAGCTCGTGCCGGGTGACGTCGTCGTGCTGTCCGCGGGCGACCCCGTGCCGGCCGACGTGCGCTTCCTCGACACGAACGACCTGTTCGTCGACCAGGCCGCGCTGACCGGAGAATCGCTGCCCGTCGCCAAGCATGCGCGCGCGCTGCCGGATGCCGCCGCCCGCGCCGGCGACGCCGCCGCGCTGGCGAACGTCGGCTTCATGGGCGCGCACGTCACGAGCGGCGGCGCGCGCGCCCTCGTCGTCGCGACGGGCGCCGCGACGGGATTCGGCCACGTGGCCGCGGCCCTCGCGCAGGCGCGCGAGACGACGCCGTTCGAGCGCGACATCGACCGCGTGATCGCCTTGCTGCTGCGCTTCATGGCGCTGATGGCGCCGCTCGTGTTCGTGCTGAACCTCGTCACGAAACACGACTGGTACGAGGCGCTGCTGTTCGCCACCGCGGTCGCCGTCGGCCTCGCGCCGGAGATGCTGCCGATGATCGTCACCGTCAACCTGGCGCGCGGCGCGCTGCTGCTGGCCGGACGCAAGGTCATCGTCAAGCGCCTCGGCGCCGTGCAGGCGCTGGGCGCGATCGACGTCCTGTGCACCGACAAGACGGGGACACTCACCCAGGACCGCGTCGTGCTGCTCAAGCACGTCGACATCGACGGGCGCGATTCCGATCGCGTGCTGGACTACGCCTACCTGAACAGCCGCCACCAGACGGGGCTGCACAACCTGCTCGACAAGGCCGTGCTCGACCAGCCCGGCCTGCCCGCGCGCCTCGATGCCGGCTGGCGCAAGCTGGGCGAGATGCCGTTCGACTTCGAACGGCGCCGCATGTCGGTCGTGCTGGAGGGCCCCGACGGCGCGCGCATCCTCGTGTGCAAGGGCGCCGTCGACGAGATCACGGGCGTGTGCAGCGCCGCGGAGCGCGCGGGCGCGCGCGTGCCGTTCGAGCCCGCGCACGCCGCGACGCTGGGCGCGACGGCCGACGGGCTGAACGAGGACGGCCTGCGCGTGATCGCCATCGCCTGCCGCACGCTCGGCCCCGACGAAGCGATCGACCACGACCCGGCGGCCGAGCGCGACCTCACGCTGATGGGGTATATCGCGTTCTTCGATCCGCCGCGCGAGTCGGCGGCGGCCGCGATTGCCGGGCTGCGCGCGCACGGCGTCGACGTCAAGGTGCTGAGCGGCGACGTCCCAGCCGTCTGCGCCCACGTGTGCCGGCTCGTCGGCATCGACGCCACCGCCATCCTCGACGGCGCCACGCTCGAGCGCTTGTCGGACGACGCGCTCGCGCAGCGGGTCGCGACGACGCAGGTGTTCGCGAAGCTGAACCCCGGGCAGAAAACGCGCGTCATCCAGGCGCTGCAGGCGCGCGGACGCGTCGTCGGCTTCCTCGGCGACGGCGTCAACGACGGCCCGGCGCTGAAACGCGCCGACGTGGGCATCGCCGTCGACAGCGGCACGGACGTGGCGCGCGACGCGGCCGATCTCGTGCTGCTGGAAAAAAGCCTGCTCGCCGTCGACGAGGGCATCGCGATCGGCCGCACCGTGTTCGGCAACATCGTCAAGTACGTGCGCATGAGCGCCAGCTCGAACTTCGGCAACATGCTCAGCGTCGTCGGCGCCAGCGTGCTGTTGCCGTTCCTGCCGATGGCGCCGCTGCAGGTCCTGCTCAACAACCTGCTGTACGACTGCTCGCAGACCGCGGTGACGACCGACCGCGTCGAGGCGCACTACCTCGCCGCGCCGCGCCGCTGGGAACTCGGCAGCCTGCGCCGCTACGTCCTGTGCTTCGGGCCCCTCAGCTCCCTGTTCGACTACGCGACGTTCGCGCTGCTGTGGTTCGGCCTCGGTGCCGCCCGTGCGCCCGCGCTGTTCCAGTCGGGCTGGTTCGTCGAATCGCTGCTGTCGCAGGCGCTCGTCGTGTACGTGCTGCGCGCGAGCGCCGCACCGTGGGCCGCCGTGCCGCCATCGCGCGCGCTGGTGGCCGCGACGCTGGCCGTGTGCGCGGCCGGCGTCTGGCTGCCGTACGCACCGTTCGCCCACCTGTTCGGCCTCGTGCCGCTGCCGCCGGGCTACTGGTGGGGTCTTTCCGCCATCCTGCCCGGCTACCTCGTGCTCGTCCAGCTGGCCAAGGCCGCGCTCGTACGCCGCTTCGGCATCGACCGCGCGCTGCCCGCCGTGGCCGCGCCGCGGCTCGATACCGGGACGGCCTAGGGCAGCAGCACGGCGGCGCCGTCGATGCGGCCGGCGCGCAAGTCGTCCAGCGCCGTGTTCGCGGCGGCGAGCGGATACGTCGTGACCGTCGTCGCGATGCCGCCCGCACCCACGAGGTCGAAGAACGCGGCGCCGTCGGCGCGCGTGAGGTTCGCCACGGAGCGCACGCAGCGCTCGCCCCACAGCAGCGCGTACGGAAAGGAAGGGATGTCGCTCATGTGGATGCCCGCGCACACGACGGTGCCGCCGCGCGCCGTCGCGGCCAGCGCCTGCGGGACGAGCGCACCGACAGGCGCGAACAGGATCGCGGCGTCGAGCGGCTGTGGCGGCGCCGTGCCGGACGGGCCGGCCCACGCGGCGCCCAGCGTGCACGCGAACGCTTGCGATTGCAGGTCGCCGGGACGCGTGAAGGCGAACACGGTGCGGCCCTGCAGGCGCGCCACCTGCGCGACGATGTGCGCGGCGGCGCCGAAGCCGTACAGGCCGAGACGGCGGGCCGCGCCCGTCATCGCATAGGCGCGGTAGCCGATCAGGCCCGCGCACAGCAGCGGTGCCGCATGCGCGTCGTCGTAGGCGGCAGGCAGCGGGCAGCAATAGCGCGCGTCGGCCAGCGTGTACTCCGTGAAGCCGCCGTCGCGGTCGTACCCGGTGAACAGCGCCTGCTCGCACAGGTTCTCGCGTCCTTCGACGCAGTACGCGCAGACGCCGCAACTGCCGCCCAGCCACGGCACGCCGACGCGCGTGCCCGGCGCGAACCGGTCCGCGAGGGCGCCCGCCGCCACGACGTCGCCGACGATCTCGTGGCCCGGCACGAGCGGCAGCCGGTGCGGCGGCAGGTCGCCGTCGACGATGTGCAGGTCGGTGCGGCAGACGGCGCAGGCGCGCACGCGCAGCAGCACGTCGTGCGGGCCCGGTTGCGGAACGGGACGGCGCTCGGGGCGCAGCGGCAGCCCGGGGCCGTCCAGCACCATGGCCATCATCGACGCGGCCATGAGGTCAGGCCAGGTACTGGCCGCCGTTGACGTCGAACGTGGCCCCGGTGACGAAGCCCGCGGCCTCGTCGGCCAGGAACGCAACCATGCGCGCCACGTCCTGCGGGGTGCCGAGGCGGCCGACGGGGATGCCGGCGACGATCGCCTGCAGCACTTCCGGCTTGACCTTCGCCACCATGTCGGTGTCGCAGTAGCCGGGCGCCACCGCGTTGACGGTGATGCCGTGCGCCGCGTTTTCCAGCGCCAGCGATTTCGTGAAGCCGAAGATGCCGGCTTTCGCGGCCGCGTAGTTGCTCTGGCCCATCTGGCCCTTGCGGCCGTTGATCGAGCTGATGTTGACGATGCGCCCGTAATGGCGGGCGCGCATGCCTTCGATGACCTGGCGCGTCACGTTGAACATCGACCCGAGATTCGTGCGCAGCACGTTCCACCACTGGGCCTCGTCCATCTTGTGGAACATCGCGTCGGCCGTGATGCCCGCGTTGTTCACGAGCACGTCGACCGGCCCCAGCCGCTCGGCGACGCGCGCGACACCCGCGCGGCAGGCATCGAAATCGGCCACGTCCCAGCGGAACGTGGCGATCCCCGCCTCTTCCTCCAGCCGCCGCGCCGCGGCCTCGTCGCCATGCCAGGTCGCGGCCACCTTGCAGCCGCGTTCGCGCAATGCCAGCGCGATCGCCTTGCCGAGTCCGCGCGTACCGCCCGTTACCAGTGCCACCTTGTCGTCCATGGAAGCCTCCTGTCAGTGTCGATCGGATCTCCCATTCTGCTCCGCTCGTACGGGCGGCGCCAGCGGTGCTCCCGCACGCGCGCTGTCGGGTATCCCCTACGCCACGGTCAGCATGCGGACCGGGTCGGTCGCGGCGGTGCGGCGCATGCCGGGCGCCTGCGCATCGAGCCGGAACGCGCCGACGGCGAGCGCCAGGCTTTCCGCCTCCTCGCGCAGTGCCTGGGCGGCGGCCGTGGCCTCCTCGACCAGCGAGGCGTTCTGCTGGGTCGTCTGGTCCATCTGGACGATGGCGCGGTTGACTTCCTCGATGCCGACCGACTGTTCCTGGCTGGCCGCCATGATCTCGGCCATGATGTCCGTCACGCGGTTGATGCTGCCGACGATCTCGCCCATCGTGGCGCCGGCCTGGTCGACGAGCGCCGAGCCGTGATTGACCTTCTGCACGGAGTCGGCGATCAGTCCCTTGATTTCCTTGGCCGCGGCCGCGCTGCGCTGCGCCAGGTTGCGTACCTCGGACGCGACGACGGCGAACCCGCGGCCCTGCTCGCCCGCGCGCGCCGCTTCCACGGCCGCGTTCAATGCGAGGATGTTGGTCTGGAACGCGATGCCGTCGATGACGCCGATGATGTCCGCGATGCGGGTGGCCGACGTATTGATCGCACCCATCGTCGACACGACCTGCGTCACCACCGTGCCGCCCTTCGCGGCCACCGCGGATGCCGACTGCGCCAGCACGTTGGCCTGGCGCGCGTTGTCCGCGTTCTGGCGGACGGTCGACGTCAGCGCTTCCATCGACGCGGCGGTGCGCTCGAGCGACGCGGCCTGCTGCTCGGTGCGCGTCGACAGGTCCAGGTTGCCGCTCGCGATCTCGCCCGACGCGGACGCGATGGTGTCGGTGCCCGCGCGCACGCGGCCCACGAGACGCGCGAGGCCCGCGTTCATGTCGCTCAGCGCGCGCATCAGGTGGCCCGTCTCGTCGTTGGCGCGGACGCGGATGTCCTGCGTCAGGTCGCCGGCGGCCACGGCGCCGGCAATGCGCACGGCTTCGTCCAGCGGATGCACGATCCCCTTCACGAGCATGGCGCCCACGATGGCGGCGAGGATCAGGCCCAGGGCCACGCCGGACAGGCAGACGAGACGCACCATCTCGTACGTCGACCGCGACTTGTCGTTGGCTTTCGCGGCTTCGTCCAGTTGCAACTGGATCAGGGCATTGATCGCCGCGCGGACCGGCGCGAACACCTCGATCATCGGGCCGTGCACGAGCGCGGTCGCGCGCGCCACGTCGCCGGCGCGCAGCGCCTCCACCAGCGGACGCTGGGCGTCGGCGACGAACCTGGCGCGCGCCCGCAGCAAGCGATCGGCGGCCTCTTTTTCGCCGTCCACCATCTCCGTGGCCGAATATATCTTCCACTGCTCGTCGATGACGGCATCGTTGCGCTCGACGTCGGCCAGCAGCGCGGGGACCTTGGACGGTTCGACCGTGAGCGCGCGCGCGAGGGCCAGCTGGTTCAGGTTCATGCTGCGCACGACCTTGTCCAGCTGGCCGAGGCACACGAGCTGGTTGGCGTACATCGCCTGCATGCGGCCGTTCGCCTGGCCCAGGCTGACAATGCCGACGGTGGCACCGACGATCAATTCGAAACCGAGGAGCGCGATCACGAAGATCAGGCGCGTTTTGATGGTGACATTTTTAAACATGGGGGGCGATGAAAACGGAAGGTACTTGGATTATAGAAACAGACCGATCCATGTGGAAATGAACCAGGTCTGTATTGATCCGTTTTCGTCGATACGTGGCCGATGCGCAACGAACCGTTGCCGCTCCGCCAACGCCGGACGCCGGGGTCAGCGCAGGTTGCCCGTGTGGCCCAGCGAATAGCGGCCCGGCTGCGGCCACACGGTCAGGCCGTGGGGTTCGCCGCCGACCTTCACCTTCTGCATGTCGCCCGTCTTCGTGTCGATGCGGTACACGACGTCGTCGTAGCGCCCCGACAGCCACAGCCACTTGCCGTCCGCGCTGACGTTGCCCATGTCCGGGCTGCCGCCGCCCGGCACGGGCCAGTTGGCGACGATCTTGCCAGTCGCGAAATCGAGCACGGCCACGCTGCCCGGGCCCTTGCGCTTGCCGTGGATGCGGTGCGTGCCGCGGCTCGCGATGTACAGGAATTTGCCGTCGCGGCTCGGATACAGCCCGTGCGTGCCGATGCCGACGGGAACGAAGCCGATTTCCTTCAGGTTGTCGCCGTCGACGACGTGCACGCCGTCCGCGTCCATGTCCGCGATGTAGAAGCGCTTGCCGTCCGGGGAGCTGCGGATGTCCTGCGGCATGCCCTTCTTCGCCGAGCAGATCTCGGTGGCGCCGGGCGCCGTCGGGTCGACGCCTTCGCGGAAGCGCGTCGACGGCATCGACAGCTTCAGGTAGCCCAGCACCTTGCGGTTCACGAGGTCGATCTTCGCGAGGCTGCCGTCGAACTCGCACGTGAACAGCGCGTAGCGGCCGTCGATCGAAAAGTCGGCGTGGTTGATGCCGCCGCATTGCGGCACCTCGATCGCGTACTGCATCGCCATCGTGTGCGGATCGCGGAAGTCGAGCCGGTGGCGCGCCTCGGCCACGACGATGGCCGACCTGCCGTCCGGCGTGAAGTACATATTGTACGGATCGTCCACGGTGACGTTCGCGCCCGGCTTGCCGGTGCGCGGGTCGATGGGCGTGAGGCTGCCGTCGCCGTGGCGCTCGGCATTGTTCGCGACCCACAAGGTGCGCAGGTCCCACGACGGGATCACGTGCTGCGGGCTGCGGCCCACCTTGAACGTGTCGACGACCTTCATCGTCGCGGGGTCGATGACGCTGACGTCGTTCGAGCGCAGGTTCGGCACGTAGATGCGTTCCAGGTCGCCCTTCACGGCGGGACTCAGGTGCGTGGGGCCGATCTCGCTGTACAGGTTGCGCGCATCGACGACGGGCGGCATGCCGGCCACGGTCGTGACGGTGGCGATGGCTGGAGCGGGCTTCACGGCCGCGGGCGGCGCGGAGGCAACGCCGACACGCGAGACGACGGCCCCACCGGCCAGGACGGACAGTGCCAGGACGGCACCAACGGTAACTTTGGATGACACGATGGCTTCTTTACTTTCGTTTGGTTGAATTCGGAGTCGGATCGGATGCCGGCTGCCGGGCGGCGCGGATGGCGGCGACGGACGCGTCGACGATGCGCTCGACGCCCATCCGGCCCAGTTCCGCCGTCGCGCGGCTCGGATCGCCGTGCACGCCTGCGCTCGCGCCGCCGCGCGCACCGGCCGCCACCTGCGCCGGCCGCACGAGCGCCGGGTCGACGGCCAGCGACAGCGCCGTATCGGCCAGGCCCGCGTGCGTGCCGATCTCGGCGTCGGCGAAGCCGCGCCGCTTCAGGTCGGCGAAGAATCCCGCCGTCGCGGCATCGTAGTACGCCGCCAGCGCGTGGGCGCGGCAACCGCCGGCGCGGTTCACGCGCGCGGCGGCAAGTTGTTCGTTCTTCTGGTAGCCGCCGTGGTCGCCCAGGAAAAAGACGTCGCGGATGCCATGCTGACACAGGCTCTTCGCCGTCGCTTCCAGCAGCGCTTCGAACGCGGCGTCCGGGATCGACAGGGTGCCCGCGAACCGCATATGGCCGGCCGGCGGCGCGATCGCGCCTTCGGGGACGTACGCGACGACGGGCGCGACGACGGCATCGCCGAGGCGCGCGGCGATGCGTCCCGCCAGCACGCGGGCGCGGACATTGTGCTTGCCGAGGACGATGTGAGGACCGCTCTGCTCCGTGCCGCCGATGGGCACGAGGGCCGTCGTCGTGCCGGCCGCGATGCGGTCGCGCAGTTCGGGCGACGTGAGGTCCTCGAGGTAGACGCCGGGCGCGGCAGGCGCGGCGAAGGCATGCGGCGCCGCGAACAGGGCCAGGCAGGCGAGCGCCAGCGCATGGCGGCGTGCCGAGTTGTGCAGGTGAAGCATTGATCCGAGTTCCTGATGCTTGCGCGCGCAGGCACGAACGCCTAGTGACACGCGACCGAACACCTATTGTAGAGCATCAACTAGTACCAGGCGGGCGGGGCGCCGGATTTTTTTCGCGGCCATGCGGAAACGACACGACCTCGTTGTTCTGACAGGTATGAAAACCTTTTCATATCGCAGATTTCCCGCTAGGATACCGATTCGCTCATTACATAATTACGTAATATAAACGAGGAGACGTATGAGTACCACGGAAATCTTTCTGCTTGCATTGCTGATCATATTCGTCGTGCCCTATCTGGTCTGGCGCCTGGGCCGCACGGACTATTTTGCCCCGCTCGTCATCGTCCAGATCATCATGGGTGTCTTGCTGGGCCCCGGCGTGCTGGGCGCCGCCTTCCCCGACTACCACCGGTTCGTGTTCAACCCGGACGTCGTCAAGACGCTGAACGGCATCGCACAATGGGGCGTCATGCTGTTCGTGATGCTGGCCGGTATCGAGCTCGACCTGAAAAAGGCGTGGACCTACCGCCGCGAAAGCGCGACGACGGCCGGCCTCGCGCTGGGCACCCCGCTGCTGTTCGGCTGCGCGGCCGCCGCGCTGCTGATGGGCTATCCCGGCTGGATGGGCGCGAAGGCAGCGCCGTGGCAATTCACGTTGGGCACGGGGATGGCCTGCGCCGTGACGGCGCTGCCGATCCTCGTGCTGCTGATGCAGAAACTCGACATCCTGCGCCTGCCGATGGGCCAGCGCATCCTGCGCTACGGCAGCCTGGACGACGTTGCGATCTGGGGCGTCCTTGCCCTCATCCTGCTGGACTGGGAGCGCATCGGCCGCCAGCTGGGCTTCCTCGCCGCGTTCGCGGTGCTGACGTTCGTGTTCCGCCGCCTGATGGCACGGATCGGGCAGAGCGACCGCTGGTACGTGGCGCTGATCTGGCTGATCGCCTGCTCGTTCGGCGCCGACTGGGCCGGCCTGCACTTCATGGTGGGCGCGTTCCTCGCCGGCGTCGTGATGGATGCCGACTGGTTCAAGCAGGAGCACCTGGATACCCTGTTCCAGAACGTGCTGCTTGCGCTGATGCCCGTCTTCTTCCTGAGCACCGGCCTGCGCACGAAATGGGACCTGGGCGGCTACGCCGTCTTCTTCGCGGCCGGCCTGCTGCTGTTCGCGTCCGTCGGCGGCAAACTGGCCGGCGCCCACGTCGCCGGCAAGCTCCTGAAGTGGAAGGACGGCGAAGCGTCGATCATCGGCTGGCTGCTGCAGACGAAGGGTCTCATCGAGATCATCTTCGCCAACATCCTGCTCGACAAGCAGATCATCACGAACGAAACGTTCACGGCGCTCCTGTTGATGGCGGTCGGCAGTACAATGCTGACCGTCCCGGTCGTGCATCCGAAACTGAATCGCGCACAGCACCGCGGACTGGTGAATCAGGCCAGTTCCTGATCGGCGCAGGCAACCACGGAGCAACGGATGGCACGCAGCGGACTCACGAAATCTCAGGTCAGGGAAGCCCGCGACCGCCTGCTGGCGGAAGGGCGCCATCCGTCCGTGGACGCGCTGCGCCACGCGCTGGGCGACATCGGTTCCAAGTCGACCATCCACAAATACGTCAAGGAGCTGCGCAACGAGGACGGCGACGCCGGCACGCGCCGCGAAGACACGGGCCGCGCGCTGCAGGCCCTCGTCGACGAGCTGGCCGACCGGCTGCATGCGGACACGGACGAGCGCCTGCGCCAGCTCCGGCTCGACCACGAGCACGCGCTGCGCGAACGCGACCGCGAACTGGCCGCGCTGCGCAGCACCGTCGCGACGCTCACCGCGCGCGTGCGGCAGCTGGAGGCGGAAGCGCAGTTCGGCGCCGACGAGGCACCGCTGCGCCACTGGCACGACCGCCAGGCCGGCCACAGCGGCTTCGGCCACTTCGACATGAGCCTCCTGAATTCGCGCTCGTTCGTTGCCGACGCCTCGCCGTTCGACCTGATCCGGGCCGCCGCACGCTCGTGAGCGACCTGGCGTGCACGACGGGCGCAGCGCCCGCGCGCCTCGCGGTACGCGGCCTGCGCTCGCCGTTCGGCGGACCGTTCACGTTCGACGTACGCGCGGGCGAATGCATCGCGATCCAGGGCCCGTCCGGCGCGGGCAAGAGCGTCCTGCTGCGCATGCTGGCCGACCTCGACCCGCATGACGGCGACGCGCTGCTGGACGGCCGCGCCGCCACGTCGATGCCGGCGCCCGACTGGCGCGCGCTGGTCGTCTACCAGGCCGCCGAACCGGCATGGTGGGAGCCGACGGTGCGCGCCCACTTCGCCGCTGCCGACCTGCCGTTCGTGGAAAGCACGCTGTCCGCGCTGGGCCTGGCGCCCGCGCTGCTGGACGCGCCGATCGAGCGCCTGTCGACGGGCGAGCGCCAGCGCCTCGCCCTCGTCCGCTCGCTGGCGCGTAGGCCGCAGGTGCTGCTGCTGGACGAGCCGACGGCCGCTCTCGACCCGGACGCCGTCGCGCGCGTGGAGGCGCTGCTGCGCGACCGGCTCGCGCACGGCATGGCCATGCTGGTCGTGACGCATGCGGCCGAGCAGGCGCGCCGCCTCGCGCAGCGCGTCTTCCGTCTCGAGGACGGCCAACTGACGGCCGACGGGGAGCCGCGATGAACGCCGTGCACCTCGGTACGTGGGACCTGCTCGCGGCCGCCCTCCTCATCGTGCTGGACGCCTTGTTGTCGCTCGCGCTGCGCCTCGGCCTGCACCGCCAGATCCTCGTCGCCGCCGTGCGCATGGTGGCGCAGCTGACGATCGTGGGCCTCGTGCTGCGCCACGTGTTCGCGACGGCGTCCGCGCCGGCGACACTGGCCGTCGTCCTCTTCATGATCGCCGCGGCCGCGCGCGAGGTGGCCACCCGCCCGCGCCAGCGCCTCGCACATCACATGAATTACCGGATCAGCGCCGCCGTCGTGTCGTGCGCCGGCTTCGCGACGGTGCTGCTGGCGCTGGCGACCGCCGTGCGGCCGACGCCGTGGTACGAGCCGCGCTACGCCATCCCGCTGATGGGCATCGTGCTCGGCAGCGTGCTGAACGCCGCCAGCCTCGCGCTGGACGGCATCCTCGACGGCGTCCAGCGCGAGCGCGCCCGCATCGAGGCGCGCCTGGCGCTCGGCACGCCGCTGCGCACGGCGCTCGGGCCACTGGTGCGCAGCGCGACGCGGCGCGGCATGATCCCCGTCGCGAACCAGATGTCGGCCGCCGGCATCATCACGCTGCCCGGCATCATGACGGGCCAGCTGCTGGCCGGCATGGACCCGATGGACGCCGTCAAATACCAGATCCTGCTGATGTTCCTGCTGGCCGGCGCCAGCGGGCTGTCCTCGGTGGGCGCCGCCTTGCTGGCCGTGCGCGCGCTGTCCGACGACCGCCAGCGGCTGCGCATCGACCGCCTCACGGGCTGACCGTGTTCAGCAGGCCCTGGCGACGACCAGCGCCGTGTCGACGGTGAAGCTGCCGTCGTCCGCCAGCGCGAAATGGTCGCGCACCTCCGCGGGCGCGCGCCGCTGCAGCGCGCGGATCGCGGCCACGTGGACGTCCGGTGTGCGCATGCGCTCGATCCATGGCCCGAATTCGAGGCGCAGCCGGTACGTGACGACGTCTTCCACGGCGAAGCCAACGGACGCCAGCGTCGCGCGCCACTCGGCGACCGACGCATTGCGCACGTGCGACGGGTCGCGCAGCAATTCCAGCGTCTGCAGCCAGGTGTCCAGCAACGGCACGCCGGGCGACACGACGTCCGTGAACAGCGCGAGGCCGTCCGGCTTCAGCACGCGCCGCATCTGCGCGAGCCCGTCCGCGAACGCGCCCCAGTGGTGGGCGCTGTAGCGCGTGGCGACGACCTCGAACGCGGCGGAGGGGCACGGCAGCGTCTCGGCCGCGCCCTGTTTCGTCACGATGTTCTCCAGGCCGCGCCGCTGCGCTTCCGCGGCGACCGTGTCCAGCATCGGCGCCGACAGGTCGTACGCGACGACCGTGCCGACGAGGCCCGCGAGGCGGAACGCCACGTGGCCGCCGCCGCACCCCATGTCGAGTGCGATGGCGTCCGGGCGACGGCCGACCAGCGCGGCCATCCGCTCGAGGTCGGCGCCGGCGGCGTGGACGGCGCTGGCCAGGTAGGCCTGCGCGCGGGAATCGTATTGTTCGAGGACGGTGGCATCGTGCGTTGCGGGGGTGGCGGTATCCATGGCGGCTCCGGTCGTGGAAAGAAAACCCATTGTCGGGCAGCCCGTTTCCTGTTACAAGGAGCCTAGTTATCCTGGTATAAGGAGCACCATGCACGATGCACACCGGCGCCAATTGCTCGGCGCCTTCATCCGCGCCCACCGCGCCCGGCTGACACCCGCAAGGCCCGGCGGCCGGCGCCGTACGCCGGGCCTGCGCCGCGAGGAACTGGCCGATGCGGCCGGCCTGGGCGTCACCTGGATCACGTGGCTGGAACAGGGCCGCGACGTGCAGGCGTCCGCCGCGGCGCTGGGGCGGCTCGCGGAGGCGCTGCAGCTGTCGGTTGCGGAGCGCGCGTCGCTGTTCGACCTCGCGGATCGCAAGGACCCGCGCGCGGCAATGGACCACTCGGACGGCCTGGCGCCCGCCCTGCTCGCGCTGCCGGCGCTCGTGAGCGCGCCGGCGTACCTGCTCGACCACGCGTGGACGGCGCGCGCATGGAACGAAGCTGCGGCCGCGCTGTTCGCCGGCTGGCTCGACGACGACGCCGGCGACCGCAACCTGCTGCGCTATGTCTTCCTCCATGCGGCCGCACGCGACCTCATCGTCGGGTGGGAAGCGCGGGCGCGCCGGCTCGCCGCGGAATTCCGGGCCGACTTCCACCGGCGCCCGGCCGACGCGGCCATGCAGGCACTCGTCGACGGGCTACGGCGCGACAGCACCTTGTTCGCGCAGTGCTGGGACCAGCAGGACGTATTGCACCGCGAAGGCGGCGAGCGCCGGTTCAGGCATCCCGTGCGCGGGGAGCTCGGGTTCGTGCAGACGACGCTGCTCGTCGCGGCGCAGCTCGAGATCAAGCTCGTGTGCCTGGCGCCTCAATCCTTGTGACGGATCGCGTCCAGCACGACGGCCAGCGCGCGCGACGCGTGCCGGCTGCTCGGGTAGTACGCATGCAGGCCCGGGAACGGGTGGCACCAGTCTTCCATCACGCTGACGAGGCGTCCCGCGCGCACGTGTGGCCCGGCCACGTCCTCGGTGAGGAACGCGAGACCGCAGCCGCTCAGCGCCGCCTCCAGCATCTGGTAGACGCCGTTGAACGTGAACTGTCCGCCGACGCGCACCTCGATCGGTTCGGCGCCGTCGTGCAGCTCCCACGCGTACAGGCCACCGCCCGCGAGGCGCAGGCGGATGCAGTCGTGCTTCACGAGGTCGCGCGCCGACGTGGGGACGGGGCGGTGCGCGAAGTACGCGGGCGCGCCGACGATCATCGTCCGCGCGTCCGGCGTCAGGCGCACGGCGACCATGTCCTTCTCGACCTGGTCGCCCCAGCGCACGCCGATGTCGTAGCGTTCCGCGGCCACGTCCACCATGCGATATTCGGCGCTGATCTCCACGTGAACGTCCGGATACTGCGGCAGGACGGCGGCCAGGCGCGGCCACAGCACGTTGTCGATCACGTGGTCCGTCGCCGTGATGCGGACGGTGCCGGCGGGCCGGTCACCGAGCTCGCTGACGGCGGCGATCTCGGCGTCGATCTCTTCCAGCCGCGGCGCCACGTTCTGCAGCAGCCGCTCGCCCGCTTCCGTGGGCGAGACGCTGCGGGTCGTGCGCGTGAGCAGCCGCACGCCCAGCCGGCCCTCCAGCGCGCGGATCGTGTGGCTGAGGGCCGATTGCGTCATGCCGAGCTTGACGGCCGCACGCGTGAAGCTGCGTTCGCGCGCAACGGCGAGGAAGACGAGGATGTCGCTGAGGTTGTCGCGTGCCATGCCGTGATTCTAAGCGCGCGCGGCCTTGCCGGCCAGCGCGGCCGCGACGACGAGCAGCACGGCCCCCAGGCCGAACGTCGCGCGGTAGCCCCACGCATCGAACAGCACGCCGCCCAGCATGGCGCCGAGCCCGATCGCCAGCTGGACGACGGCGACGATCAGGCCCCCGCCGGCCTCCGCGTCGTCCGGCAGCGTGCGGGAGAGCCACGTCCACCAGCCGACCGGCGCGGCCGTCGCGACGAGCCCCCACAATGCCAGCAGCACGGCCACCACGGGCGCCGATCCGCCAAACGCGACGAGCGCGCCGGCGAGCGCGGCCATCACGAGCGGGATGACGACGAGCGTGCGGTACAGGTGGGCATCGAGGAAGACACCGATGGCCGTCGTGCCGACGAAGCCGGCCACGCCGATCGCGAGCAGCATCCCCGTCAGGCCCGCCACGCCGACGTGCGTCGCCCCTTCGAGGAACGGACGCAGATACGTAAACAGCGCGAACTGCCCCATGAAGAACACGCTGACGCCCGCCATGCCGTACGCGACGGCCGGGCGCTTCAGCAGCACGAACACGTTGGCGGACTTCGCGCCTGCCGCGGGGGGCAGCGCGGGCAGGCTCGCGAACTTCCACGCGAACGCCACCGCCGCGACGGGGACCACGGCGAAGAACGCGCCGCGCCAGCCGACGAGCGCGCCGAGGAAACTGCCCGCGGGCGCCGCGACGACGGTCGCCAGTGCGTTGCCGCCGTTGACGATCGCGAGCGCGCGCGGCACGAGGTGGTCCGGCACGAGCCGCATCGCGGTCGCGGCCGACAGCGACCAGAAGCCGCCGATGGCCACGCCGATGAACGCGCGGGCCGCCATGAACACGGCGTGATTCGGCGCGCACGCGGCGATCGCGCCGGACACGATCATCGTCAGGCACAGGCCCAGCAGCAGCACCTTGCGGTCGAGGCGACCGGCCAGCCGCGCGATGCACAGGCTCGTCGCGAGTGCGAACGCGCCCGAGACGGCGATGGCCTGCCCCGCCTGCCCCTCGCTGATGCGCAGGTCGGCCGCGATGGGGCTCAGGAGGCTGACGGGCATGAACTCGGACGCGACGAGCGCGAACGCGGCCAGCGCCAGCGCGAACACGGCGCCCCACGCCGCGGGCGCATCCTGCGCGGCGCGGCCGGGAAGGATCGACACCGGGGACTGCATCGTCAGGCCCCCAGGGTCGCGTTGTCGATCACGAAGCGGTACTTGACGTCGCCGCGCAGCATGCGCTCGTACGCGCCGTTGATCTCGTCGGCGCGGATCATCTCGATGTCCGCGACGATGCCGTGCTCGGCGCAGAAATCCAGCATCTCCTGGGTTTCCGGGATCCCGCCGATCATCGAGCCGGCCAGCGCGCGCCGCTTCATGATCAGGTTGAACACCTGCGGCGACGGATGCGGCGTGGCCGGCGCGCCCACGAGCACCATCGTGCCGTCGCGCTTGAGCAGCGTGAGATACGCGTCCAGGTCGTGCGGCGCAGCCACCGTGTCGACGATCAGGTCGAGGCTCCGTGCCCGCGCGGCCAGCGCCGCCGCATCGCGCGACACGACGACCTCGTGTGCGCCCAACGCCGCGGCATCGCCGCGCTTCGATTCGGACGTCGTGAACGCGACGACGTGGGCGCCCATGGCACGGGCCAGCTTGATGCCCATGTGCCCCAGGCCACCGATGCCGACGATGCCCACCGTCTTGCCCGGTCCTGCGTTCCAGTGGCGCAGCGGGGAATACGTCGTGATGCCCGCGCACAGCAGCGGCGCGACGGCGGCCAGCTGCTCCTCCGGATGACGCACGCGCAGCACATAGCGCTCGTGCACGACGATCCGCTCCGAATAGCCGCCCAGCGTGTGGCCCGGCGCGTCGGCAGTCGGTCCGTTGTACGTGCCGACCATGCCGTCGCAATAATTTTCCAGGCCGTCCTCGCAGTCGGCGCAGTGCCGGCAGCTGTCGACCATGCAGCCGACGCCGACGAGGTCGCCGGGGAGGAATCCGTGCACGTGCGCGCCGACGGCGGACACGCGGCCCACGATCTCGTGGCCCGGCACGCAGGGATACACCGTGCCCGCCCATTCGGCTTTCACCGTGTGCAGGTCGGAATGGCATACGCCGCAGTACGCGATCTCGATCTGCACGTCGTGCGGACCCGGCGCGCGGCGGGTGATGGCGAGGGATTCGAGCGGCTTGTCGGCGGCGTGGGCGCCGTAGGCGTTGACGGTCATGGTGGTCCTTTCGTGGCGTTGGTCGTTCATCGCAGGTCGACGATGGTAACGGCAAACGCCCGCGGCATGACCGGCCGGGATTGCTTGACCTTATGAACTCCGCTCATGAATCCGCGGCGGCATCATGTCCGCCGGGTCATGAAATCAGGGACGGCGCGCGCGTGCCGGCAGCAATCCCAGCATGCCCTTCAACAAGTACAGGACGACGATCGCACCCAGCATGTCGCCGACGGCCATGACGACGAAGCCCTGCGCCAGGTCGACGGGATCGCCGTGGAGCCAGAACCACAAGTGGTGCATCAACGGGCTGGCGACGCCGAACAGGGGCACGAGCAGCAGCAGCCGGCGCGACGTGAGGTTCGTGAGCGACGCCTGCATGCCCAGCACGTTCAGCGCGAACAGGTACACGAGGTACGGGGCGAGGGCCGAGCTGAGGCCGCCCGCGAGCGAGCGCACGGGATCGTCCGGATACAGGTGGAAGAAGCATTCGCACCACGAGCCCACGAGCACGCCGACCGCGCCGGGCAGGCCCAACAGCAATGGGCACAGCAGCCGGGCACCGGCCGGCAGGTAGATCCAGCCGACGCCGCGCACGAATTCCACGTGGGGAAAGGCCCAATCCTGCAGGCGCGCAAGGGTCAGGTAGAACAGGCCGGCGCCGACGATGCCGGCGCACGCGAGGCCGGCGCGTTCGGCGGCGCCCTGCACGACAGCGTCGCGTGGAGTATATGGTCTGGGCATGGCAGGGATCGTCGCTGATGGATGGAGTTCGGTAGGCAGTCGCATTATAATCCGTGCATGAGCAAATCTAACCGGCCGGCCGACATCTATCTTCGTTTCCTGCAACTTGCGGAGGCGTTGCGCGGCTTGCCGTCGCTGCCCATGCTCGACCCGCTGGAAGAGCGCATCCTCGGGACCGTCGCCCGCGCGATGCAGGACGGCGAACGGCTGTGCGTGCGCGACATGATGGCCAAGAAGGAACTCGGCGCGCCGGCCACGGTGCACAGCCGCCTCACGTCGATGCGCGAAAAAGGCTGGATCATGCTGACCGACACCGAGGACACGCGGCGCAAGCAGGTCACGCTCACGCAGGCCGCGCTGGCCCATTTCGACAAGCTGTCGAAATGCATGGTCAAGGCCGTCGAAAAGACGGGCTGACGTTCGACGGGGCGGCCGCAGCCGCCCTCCCGCTCAATCCCCCGACGTATACGTGTAGACGCGCTTGCGCTTCGAGGTGATCGCCGGGCGGATGCGCTGCGGCGAGATCGCCACGCTGGCGCCGGCCGCCCCGGCACCGCCCTTCTGCACGGCGCCCAGCACGACGGACACCGCCTTGCCCCCGATCGGCACGCTGTTCGCCTTGACGGGCGACGGCGGCAGGCCGCCGCCCACGAACACGGACGAACGATTGCCGCCGCACAGGCCGGGCACGTTGATGGCGCCCGAGCCGTTCAGCAGGTTGACCCAGTAGCCGCGCGCCTCGCCCAGCGCCGTCGAGCAGCTGGCGTTGTCCGCCGGGACGGGACGGTTCGTGCTGAACGTGACCATGCCGCTCGCGATCAGCGCGGACGTCACGACCTGCTCGCCCTGGCCGTACTGGTTCAGGTTCATGTACCAGCCCTTGGCGCTCGAATTGGGCAGGATCTTCGTCGTCGAGCAGTCCGTTCCGCTGGTGTAGTCCGTCATGCCGTCGAGGTTCGTGGCCGGCGTGCCCGTGGCCGCCGTCAGGTCGTCGAGGTAGACGTAGAAGCGGTTCGTCACGTTCGAATACGGGTATTGCGATTGCAGCGGATGCTCGCGGTCGCCGCTGCCCAGCGCCACGTAGACCTTGCCCTGGATCGCGAGCAGCGCCGGCGTGAACAGGAACTTGCGCCCCGCCCCGGACGTGTACGCGACCTTGCGCGACGTCCAGGCGTCCGGCGCGGCGGGCACGCGGCCCGCATAGCTGGCGAGGAAGTCGATGCGGTAGATATTGCCGCCCGTGTCCGCCGCGTACGCATAGTCCGGATAGCCGTCGTTGTCGACGTCGACGAGCGCGACGTCGGCCGCCACGGCGCGGTCGGTCTGGAACGAACGCAGGACGGCACCCGTGTTCGCATCCAGCACGTACACGAAGCCACCCTTGCCGGCACCGCACGACGGCGACGCCGTGTTGGCGTCCTCGCAGGCGTCATAGCCGCCGCCCACGACGAGCACGGGCGTCGTCGTCGAATAACCCTTGATGAAGCCGACGTTCGGCGTCGACCACGTCTGCCCGACGCCGGACATGCCGGCCGTGCAGCCCGTGTCGTCGCCCAGGTTCGGGCAGCCGGCCTTCCACTTGTACACGGGGCTGTCCGGGTTCGACACGTCCAGGCCGTACAGCATGCGGCCGCCGCGTCGCATCGACGGGAAGATCCACACTTTCGAATTGTCGGCGTTCTGGTACAGGCCGATCGACCCGTCGAAGAAGTAATCCTTGGGCGTCGGCGTGGGCGTAATGGACGTCGACAGGTTCGGGTAGCTGACCAGCGGCGTGTTGTTCTTCAGGCGCTGCAGGCGACCGAAAAACTCGGGCGCCACGAACGACCAGCTCTCGACGCCGCTCGTCGCGTTCACCGCGTGCAGCGCGCCGTCGTTGGCGCCGTAGAACACGCGCACGCCGATCGTGCCGCCGTAGTTGACGGGCAGCGGGCGCGAGTGGATGACGTCGCCGTGGATCGAGGGCCGCGTCGTCGTCGTGCTGCCCGTGCCCTTTTCGTTGTTGACGTCCGCACCCTGGATGAAGCTGACGACGTCGGCGGACAGGCCCGACGTGGCCTGTCCGAACGATGCCAGCGCCGTGCCGGACAAGGTCAGCATGTTGCGGTTGACGGCCTGGCCTCCCGTCCACGCGCCGCTGATGTTCCCCTGGCGCAGGATCTCGGCGGCCCCGCCCTTTTCCACTTGCGGGCCGTCCGGCACGTCGGAATACGGGCTGCCGCCGTTCGTCGCGCAGGCGCTGGCCGGGTCGGGATTGATGCCCAGGCCGCTCCAGTACGCGCCCGAATCCGACGTCCAATAGCTCGTCGCGCACGGCGTGACGAAGCCCGTCACCGTGTTGACGGCGATGTTGCCGTTCGCGTCGCCCAGCTCGATGTTGGCGCCGCTGGCGATCAACTGGTAGCGCTTCAGGTTGCCGAACCAGCGCGGGTGGGCGTCCGGGTCCGGGCGGAACATGCCGATGAAGACCTGGTTCTCGTTCTGCGAACGGTTCGTCGCGTTGACCGGCAGGCTGGTCGACGCGAACGTCGAGTTCACGGCCTGGATCTCGATGATGATCTGGCGCAGCGCATCGAGGATCGCCTGTTCGCTCTTGGCGGCGAAATACTTGCCGCCGCCCGCCTTGGCCATGCTCATCAGGAGGGACGTCTGGGTGGCGTTCTGCTGCGCATTGTAGACGTCGATCGTATAGGTCGTCACGGACGAGCGCACGGACGATCCCGCGACCGGTATGCCACGGTCGTGCATCAGGCGCGCCCACTCGTCGGCGTTGAACGGGGCCGTGTCCGTCGTCGTCGTGCCGGTCGGGGTGTCCGTCAGGATGATGTTCGTGCCGACGATGTTGTACGCGCTCGTGCCGGCCGGGCAGGATGCCAGCGTGGTGCTCGTCGGCGCGTTGCCGTACGTGCAGCTGATGTTGGTGCCCGTGCAGGACGACGCATAGTCGGACGTCGACGCCGGCGGGCTCGCATAGCATTGCGACGTCTTGCCGAGGTTCGTCGTCGTCGTGTAGGCCGGCGTCGTCGTGTTGCTGACGGACGTCGGCGTCACGGTCTGCGTGACCGTGTACTGGCGCTTGCTCGTCGCCGTCTGCGTCACCTGGACCAGGCGATAGCCGGAACCCCTGCAGCTGCCGGCGTTGCCGGACAGCGCGCCCGAATACGTGCACGTGCTGTTGGTCGGGCACGACAGGCCGCCGAAGTCGGTCGTCGTCGCCGGATTCCAGTTGCCGGCCGCCGAGCCGACACCGTTATAGCAACCGGCGCCCTTGCCGTTCGCGTCCTGGGTAGTGCTGGCGCTGCTCGTCGCCGTGGTCACGCTGCCGACTGCGGCGCCGACCGTGTACGAGCAGCTGTAGGTCGTCGTCGTCGTGCTGGTGCCGCTGGTCGTGGTCTGCGTCTGCGGGCAGTCGTGCAGGTCACCGTGGTCGCTTGCCGGCACATCGGCGGCCGTCGAGTAATACCCCGTCGTCGTGCCGGTGTACGTCGTGACGGTGCCCTGCACGGGCTGGCCGGGGCTCGTCGTGGCCGGATGGTAGACGGATTGCGTGACCGTGTACGCCAGGCTGCCGGCCGGGCAAGCGATGGGATTCACGTTGGCCGTCGCCCCGCCGATCGAGCACCCTTCCGTGAACGCGGCGCACTGCGTCGCGTATGCATCCCGCTCCGGCAACGCAGCCGTCGCGCTCGCATAGCAGGCGGCCGTGACGCCCACGTTGCTCGTCGTCGTCGCGTTCTGCTCCGTGAAGTTGGGCAATCCCAGTTGCGACACGGTGCTGCCGTTCAGTGCGTTGAGCGCGGCCGTGTTGGGATCGCTGTCCTTGGTGGGACCTCTCGAGTCCGTATTGCCGATGAAGATGACGAAGGTCTTGCCGCACGTGTTCGCGGCCGTCAGCGGCGAGCGGAACGTGGAATACGGCGTCGTGTAGCCGGCCGAGTCGGCAATGCTGGCGATGACGCCGCCGGGCGAAAACGCGTTGGCGCCGGCAAAATAGTTGTAGACGTCGTACATCAGGTCGCCGTACGGCGTATTCGCGTTGCGCTTCTCGTTCGGCGACGTGATGTTGTTGTAGATGGTCCCCAGCTGGCTCGTAAAGCTGGCCTTCGCCGTGGTGTCCAGCGGGCGGATGGCGGAGCGGATGAAACCGCCGTCGTCGTTGGCGTTGCCCCCGGTGACGAATTCCATCAGTCCCATGCTGACCGAGCTGTCCAGCGTGGGCAGCAGGTTCGAGATCGCGCGCGCTTCCGACTGGCCCTGCTGCAGCCCGCCCGGCCATTGCTGGCTCTGGCGCGACCAGTTCGCCGTATTGTCGAGCACGATCAGGATGCGCGGATTGACGGCACTGCCGCCGGAGGCGCCCGTGAAGATGTCGATGTCTTCGGCGGCCGCGCGGATCGGCATGAAGGCCAGGTTCGTGGACAACGCCAGCGCGAGGGCCGCGGCGGGGCGGGAACGGGTCATGGGCTTGCTCCGGGTTGCGGACAGTTGGTGGCGATTTCGTCCCTGCCGACGCGGACGGAGACGCCCTGGACGACCTTGACCGAGGTTTGCGTGGCCGTGTCGGTGGCGACGGCGGTCACGTCCCAGACGCTGTTGTCGCAGCTGGAATTGCCGTCGTTCGCGCCGGACACGCCGTACAACTGCGGGGTCCCGTCCGAACAGCCGGCGTCTTCGGCACTGCTCATGTCGAGGTCCGTGTTCTTGATGGGCTGGACCTTCAGGCAGGCCGGGGGCGGCGTGAGCGTGACCTTGACGTCCGTCTTGCCGTCGCCGTCCGTGTCGACGCAGCGCTGGTTCGGCGCGCCGCACGGATTCGCCAGCGCCGCACCCGGCGTCGTCGTGAAGTTGGCGGTACTGATCGTCTCTTCCAGCACGGAACGGGCGGCCGAGAGCGCCTGGTCGCGCCGCTGCATGTTGCCGACCACCTGCAGGTTCGAGTTGCCCAGGTTGACGCTGGCCAGCGCCAGCATCGTCAACAGCAGCAGCATGATCAAGGCGGTCACCAGCGTGATGCCCTGCTGGCGGCGTGGGTAGGTCATGGCTGTTTCCTTCCGACGGGATTCGACAGCGACACGACGGTCTGGAACACGTGGCGCTTGCGGCCGTCGCTGAACGGACCGGCCGTGCGCGCGCTGCCGTCGGCCGCCGTGCCGAGGGCGTACGTCTTCGTATCCGTGTAGCCGGGCGTCGCGCTCGGGCTGCGCGCCAGCACGTGCAGCCGGACGGCGACCACGTTGCGCCAGTTCGCGGCCGCGCAGCCGGGCTGGCCGCAGCCGTTCGCATTCGCCGGTGCGCTCGTGTACAGGCCCACCGTGCCGTCGCCGACCGTGTCGATGCCGTATTCGAACTGCACGTTCTCGATGTCTTCCGCCAGCGGCACCGTCACGAAGCGCAGCCCCGTGTCCGTGTTGCGCAGCTCCGCGCGCTTCAAGGTGGGGATGCCGTCGCCGTCCTGGTCGTTGTTGGCGACGAAGTAGATATGCGTCTGGTAGCGGCGCGTGACGGCCAGCGTGCCGGAGCCGGCCGCGCTCGTGCAGTTGCGCTGGTGGCGTTGCAGCTGCGACGTGTCGACGTCCAGCGCGTACCAGTCGGCCGGGTTGGCGGAACCCAGTTCGCTCGAATTGCCGCACAGCGAGGCCTGGAACAGCGGGCCGGCCGGATCGTTGGCGCTGCAGTTCGGGTCGCCCGCCACGCAGGCGCGCGTGTGGCGCACGACGATCAGCGTCGTGCCCGGGCGCACGTCGCTCACGCAGGACGGCAAGGTGTCGCCGACGTCGAAGCCCTGCACGTGCAGCGGCAGCATGGCCTTCAGTGCGGCCAGCGTGGCGGCGCACGGGTCGGGCACGGCCGCCGGCGTGGCCAGTGTCGTCGGGTCGAATTCGCCGTAGAAGCCGGCGTTGCGCAAGTCGTTCGCGAGCGTGTCGACGGCGTAGCGCCCGTTCTCGATCTGGCGGTTGGCGCGCTCGATCTCGGCCTGCGCGCGGCTGTTGTGGAAGAACAGCGTGGTCATGGCGACGACGATCAACAGCCCCATCGTCACGGCGACGAGCAGTTCGGGCAGGGAAAAGCCGGCGGCGCGGCGGACGGTCAAGGGGGTGGAGGCCATCGTGGTTCCTAGCTGCAGTCGGGCAGGCCGATCGTCACCTGCACGGCGATCGCGCGCCGGTTGGCGTCCGGGCCGTACCGGTTGGCGCCGCACGACAGAGAAGGCGCCAGGGTCGCATGCAGGCCCTGCCAGGCGACGCTGATGCGATAGATGCCGGGCTGGCACACGCCCGCCGCGGGGTTCGGCGCCTGCAACTGTTCGACGCAGCCGCGCGCGCCGACCATCGCGCCGGACGCACTGCCGGCGCTCGTCTTTTCAGCGCTGCCCTGCAATGCCTGGCTCCACTCGCACTGGTCGCGCGCGGCGCCGATGGCAAGCGACGTGCAGTCCGTCGGCGATGAGTCGCCCGTGCCGAGCGGCGCCGTGGTGACGTAGTCGGGCGCGTGCGCGGGGTTGCCGAGCAGGCGGGCGCGCATGTCGTCCAGCAGCACGACGGCCTGGGCGCGCTGGTACGACTCGACGGTGCCGACCTGCATCTTGGCCTGCAGCGCCGCGATGCCGAGCAGGCCGAAGGCGAGCACGACGACGGTCACGAGGACCTCGACCAGCGTCAGGCCCGCGTTGGCGGATGGGCGCGCCGGCTGCCTCACGTCAGCACCCCGTGGACAGCAGGCGCGGACGCCCACTGAGATCGACCTGCACGCAGCGGTGCGTGGAGGCGCCGTCGACGGCGATGTCGAACGACGGCGACGTGTCGCTCGCCACGCGGCCGTTGGACAAATAGACGACCGAGGCCGGCGCCGTGATCGTCGCGCCCAACACGGGGCCGTGGTTGGCAATCGGGTGGCCCGTGTCGGTCGGGTTCGGGATGCTCCAGCCGGCCTGCCAGCCGGCCGCGGCGCTCTGCAACGTCACCTGGGCGTTGCGCTTGATCGCTTCGCTGCGCGTGAGCATCAACGCGGCGTACAGGTCCGTGCTGGCGTTGCGTGCGCGCTGCCCCGCCACGAGGCTCTTGAACGCGGGCGCGGCCATCGCGGACAGGATCGCCGTGACGGCCACGACCGCCAGGAGTTCGATCACCGTGAAGCCGCCGCGGCGCGAGGTCACCATAGGTTCGACGGCGTCCGGGCGCCGCTGTTGTCGATCGTGAGCACGCTGTCGCCGGCCTGGCGCGTGCCCGCGATCGGCGCGGCCGTGATCGTGAAGCTGGGCGGCGGGCCGTCCGACGCGTCGATCTGGATCGAATAATTCGCCGCGACGTCGCTGGGCGGCGGCAGGTTCAGCGCCGTGGTGGTGGTCGCATACGCGTGCGCATCGGCGAAATACTGCGCCTGCGCCTGCGCGAGCGTCAGCAGATAGCTTTGCGCGGCCGAGCGGTGGCCGCGCACCAGGTAAGAGCCGTAGGTGGGATAGGCGATCGCGGCCAGGATCGCCACGATGGCGACGGCAGCCAGCAGTTCGACGAGCGTGAAGCCGCGCGGGCGGCGTTTCGGTATTTGAGGAACCATGGGACCAAGACTATACATTGCCACACGGAAATACTATCACAATGTATCAATTTGTGGCATCGGTACGACATTCGATCAACACATTACGGTAAGGTAATTCTCATGCTGCGCGTTCCATTTCAACCCTGGAAGTGGGTACGATGGCATTCCCTGGACAACCTGCCGCACGGCCCCGCATGAACATCGTCAAGCGCATCATGAAAGCCAACGAGGACCGCGACCCGCAGCGCCTCGCGATGAAATACCGCGCCTTGCGCGACAACCCGTTCTCCTTCCTGCGCGGCACGTGCCAGCTGTTCTACGACCGCCTGGCGGAAACCGGCTTCGACACGGCGGCGCCCCCCGTCTGGTGCTGCGGCGACCTGCACCTGGAAAACTTCGGCAGCTACAAGGGCGACAACCGGCTCGTCTATTTCGACATCAACGATTTCGACGAAGCGGCCCTCGCGCCGGCCACGTGGGAGCTGGTGCGCCTCGCGGCCAGCCTGCACGTCGGCCTGGAAGCGCTCGGCCTGCCGGCGGAGCGCGCCGGCGCACTCGTCGAGCACCTGCTGGACCAGTATACGCTCGCGCTCGCCTGCGGCAAACCGGGCTGGATCGAGCGCGACACGGCCCACGGCACCGTGCGCGAATTGCTCGACCAGTTGCGCGACCGCTCCCGCATCGACTGGCTGAACGGCCGCACGCGTGTCGTGCGCCGGCGCCGCCGACTGCTCGTCGACGGGCGCCGCACGCTGGCCGTGTCCGACGCCGAGCGCGCCGCCGTCACGGCGACCGTGCACGCGTTCGCGGCCAGCCAGCCGGCGCCGGCGTTCTTCCACGTGCTCGACGTGGCGCGCCGCATCGCCGGCACGGGCAGCCTCGGGGTGGCGCGCTGGGTCGTGCTCGTCGAAGGCCATGGCTCGCCCGACCGCAACTACCTGTTCGATTTGAAACAGGCCGTGCCGTCGTCGCTGGCCCACCTGTTTCCGCGGCTGCAGCCACGCTGGCATGACGACGCGCACCGCATCGCCGGCGTGCAGCAGCGCATGCAGGCCGTCACTGCTGCATTCCTGCATCCCGTCACGCATGGCGGCCGGCCGTTCGTGCTGCGCGCCTTGCAGCCGAGCGAGGACCGGTTGCCGTTCGACCGCTTCGGCACCCAGGCGGAACTCTGCGACGGTGCCATCGCCATGCTGGGGCGCTGCGTCGCGTGGGCCCAGCTGCGCAGCGCCGGCCGCCAGGGGTCGGCGATTGCGGACGAATTGATCGCGTTTGCCGGCAAGAAGAAATGGCGCCGCCGGGTCGCGCAGGCGGGCGCCGCGGCGGCGCGGCAGGTATTGGCCGACTGGAACCTGTTCGCGGCCGCGTACGATGCGGGACAATACCGGATCGCGAACGAATCGGAAACCTGACATGGATTACCCGGAAATCATGCTACGCCTGACGGCGTCCCTGCTCGTCGGCGGCTTGATCGGCCTCGACCGCAACCTGCACGGCAAGCCGACGGGCATCCGCACGCTGGGCCTCGTGTGCGTGGGCGCGTGCGCCCTCACCCTGGCCGGCGCCGACCTCGCGACGGGCCGCGAGGCCGACGCGGCCGCCGTCAGCCGCGTGATCCAGGGCCTCGTGACGGGCATCGGCTTCCTCGGTTCAGGTGTCATCATCCGCGAGAACGGCAGCGACCGCGTGCGCGGCCTGACGACGGCGGCGTCGATCTGGATCACGGCCATCCTCGGCATCCTGTGCGGCATGGGGTCGTGGCAGATCGCGGCCATGGCCCTCGTCCTTGTGTTCGTGCTGTTCGTCTGCGGCAAGTCCATCGAACGGGCGCTGCACCGCCGCTGGCTGGACAAGCCGGCCGACGAACAGCGGGCAATCAGCCTGCACGACGAATAAGCGGATCAGTCCCCGGCGGCGTCGCCCCCGGATGCGGAGCCCGGCGGCACGACCGGCAGGCGGATCGTGAAGACGGTGCCGACGCCCGGCTTCGACGCCACGTCGATGCGGCCGCCGTGCTTGTTGACGATGCTGTACGACAGCGACAGGCCGAGGCCCGTGCCGCTGCCGACCGGCTTCGTCGTGAAGAACGGCTCGAACACGCGCTTCAGGTTTTCCGGCGCGATGCCGGAGCCGTTGTCGCTGATCCTGATCCACACCCAGCCCTCCGACGCGCCGGTGGCGATCGTGATCACACCCTTGCTCTGGATGGCCTGCGCGGCGTTCACGAGCAGGTTCATGAACACCTGGTTCAGCTGCGACGCCAGGCATTTGATCTCGGGCAGCTTGCCGTAGTGCTTCTCGACGGTGGCCTTGTACTTGATCTCGTTGGCGACGATGTTCAACGTGGTGTCGATGCCCGAGTGCACGTCGGCATATTGCCAATCCATCTGCCCCACGTGCGAAAAGTCTTTCAAGGCCTGGACGATGTCCTTCACGCGCTTGAGCCCGTCCATCGACTCGCTGACGAGGTCGGCGATGTCTTCCTTCAGGTAGCCGAGGTCAGCCTTGCGCCCGATCGCTTCGATCTGCGCCGCGAGCGGCGAGCCGGGCGCCTCTTTTTTCACGGCGTCGCTGTACGCGTCCACGACCGACAGCAACGTGCCCACGTAGTGCCGCAACGTGCCCATGTTCGAGTTGACGAAGCCGATCGGATTGTTGATTTCGTGCGCCACGCCCGCCGCCAGCTGGCCGATCGACGCCATCTTTTCCGATTGCAGCAACTGGTCGTGCGCCTCGCTCAGCCGCGCGATTAGTAGCTGCTGCTTCTGCTCCATCAGCTTGCGCGCCGTGATGTCCGTCAGCGAGCCGATCACCTCGACGGGCGTGCCGCGGTCGTCGTAGATCAGGCGCAGCCGGTCGTACATCCACAGGAACTCGCCGCCCGCCGTGCGGAACCGGTATTCGTACGTCTTTTCGCCGTCGACGAACAGCTGGGCCAGGCTGGAAAAGATGCTGGGCGCGTCGTCCGGGTGGATGTGGTCGAACCAGAAGTTCGGGTCCGCCACCATCTCTTCCGGTCGATAGCCGAGCACGTTGTACGCGTTGTTGCTCACGAACGTCATCTTGAAGTCGCCGCTGGGCACCGTGGCATAGATGATGGCCGGCGTGTTGTCGATCAGATATTGCAGCCGGACCAGCGGCGACGTGGCGTCGGCTTGCGCAGGTGCGGGGCTCGACGTCAACGAGTCGAAAACTTCAAATTCCATGGCGGGGCTCGACGTAAGTGCGGAGTTCCATTATCCGGAGGAAACGGACAAAAATGGTGCTTTGTTGAAACTCTAATACGCAAGTGTCATGGACACTATCGCCTGATTACAACACTCCGCACGCAAGCGGCCCGTCAGTGGCCGCCGGCCAGCTTGTCCGCATGCAGGTGGACGAGTTTCCAGGCGCCCTCCTCGCGCCGGAACACCTCCGCGACGCGCAAGTCCATGGGCACGGGCTGCGGCTGGCCCGTGACGTTGACGACGGAACGCTGGATGCCGGCCCGGTACGCGAGGTCGCCGTCGACGGCGCTGTGCAGCACCTCGAAGCGGTTCTCGCCGCCGGGGCCGAAGAGGGTGGCGGGCGGGCGGTCCGTGGACATGGCGCCGAGCGGGCCGCAATCGCCGCCGACGAACGCGTCGGACGCCGCTCTCCGCTGGCGCATGAAGGCATCGAAATCATCCCGCATGGTTGTCCCCCGTGTCGATGAAGCCGTGGCGGGACAGTCCAGCCGAAGCCGTGCGCGTCGCCGCATGGTGCGGCGTCCGCGCACCAGGATGCGTCAGTGCGCCGCGCTGTCGAGCGTGACCTGCGCGCCTTCGAGGCCGTCCGCGCTCGCGGTCAGCGTCACCTTGCCGCCCTCGCCGGCGCGGGTCTTGACGATGGCCAGCGCCAGGCCGTTGTACGCGTTGCGCTCGTGCGACTGGAACGGTTCCAGGTTCGTCGCGTCGCCGTTGTCCGTCGCGACGATCTCGCCCGGGCCGGACAGCTTGAACCCGATGCGGTCGTGCGAGCGCGGCACCTGGCGCCCGTCCTTGTCGGCGATGGCCACCGTCACGAACGCGAGGTCGTGGCCGTCGGCCGTGAGTTTCGTGCGGTCGGCCGACACGACGAGCTTCGCGGGCTTGCCCGTCGTGGCCACGGTGTCCTCCGCCCAGCGCTTGCCGTGCTTGTAGACGACGGCCTTCAACGTGCCGGGCTGGTACACGACGTCGTCCCAGCGCAGGCGGTAGTCGCGCGGGCCGCGCTTCTTGCGGCCCAGCGACTTCCCGTTCAGGAACAGCTCCGCTTCGTCGCCGGACGTGTACAGGTGCACGGGCGTCACCTGGCCCACGCGCTCCGGCCAGTTCCAGTGCGGCAGCAGGTGCGCCATCGGCAGGTCCGGACGCCAGCGGGCCTGGTACAGGTAGAAGCGGTCCTTCTTGAAGCCGGCCAGGTCGACGATGCCGAAGTACGAGCTGCGCGACGGCATCGCGATCTTCTTCAACGCGGCCAGTTCCTGCGCGGCGCGCTGCTGCTGCGCGGGGTCGGTGAAGTTCAGCAGGTTCGTGTTGTCGTCGTTGTACGGTGTGGGCTCGCCCAGGTAGTCGAAGCCCGTCCACACGAATTCGCCCGCGACGAACGGATTGTCGTCCTGGCCCTTGAATTCCGCATCGGGCGTCGTCGCCCACGGCGGCGCCGTCAGGTCGTAGCTGCTGACCTGGAAGTTCGCGGCGCCCTTGGCCTTGTCGTCGCTGACGGGGAAGAAGTATTCGCCGCGCGAGCTGATCGTCGACGACGTCTCGCTGCCGAAGATCGGCAGGTACGGCGCGGACGCATGCACCTTGCCGTATTCGCCCGGCTTGTAGTTGTAGCCGAACAGGTCGACGACGTTCTGGAAGCCGTTATAGCCGGAGTCGACGTGGTTGTACGCCGACGTGACGGGACGCGTGCGGTCCTCGCCGCGCGCGATCTCCGCGAGATGCGCCGCCAGCTTCCAGCCTTCCGGCCTGCCCTGCTCCGGAATCTCGTTGCCCGTGCTCCAGGCGATCACGCTCGGGTGGTTGCGGTCGCGCCGGATCTGCGCGCGCAAGTCCTTCTCGTGCCACGCATCGAACGACAGGTGGTAGTCGTTCGGCGTCTTCGCCTCGTGCCACATGTCGAACGCCTCGTCCAGCACGACGAAGCCCATGCGGTCCGCGAGGTCCAGCAACTCCGGCGCCGGCGGGTTGTGGCTCGTGCGGATGGCGTTCGTGCCCATCTCGCGCAATACCTCCAGCTGGCGCTCCAGCGCCCGCACGTTGATCGCCGTGCCCAGCGCGCCGAGGTCGTGGTGCATGCACACGCCGTTCAGCGGCACGCGCTGGCCGTTCAGCAGGAAGCCGCGCGCCGGGTCGAACGTGGCGGTGCGGATGCCGAACGGCGTCTCGACGACGTCCGTGACCTTGCCAGCGTCCGTCACGGTCGTCACCGCGACGTAGCGCTGCGGGCTCGCGATGCTCCACAGGCGGGGCTTGGGTACGGTCAGCGTCTGCGTGAGCTGGGCCTGGCGGTCCGCGACGACCTTGGCCGGCGCCGATTGCGCCTGGCGCGCGACGGGCGCGCCGCTGCGCTTGCCGGCCGCGTCGAGCGCGTAAATCTCCGTTGCCACCTGCACCTGCGCGGCCCGGCCGTCGCTTTCCACCGTCGTCTGGATCGACACGGTCGCGGCGTCCTTCGACACCTGCGGCGTCGTCACGAACGTGCCGTACTGCGCGACGTGCACGGGCGCCGTCTTGACGAGCCAGACGTTGCGGTAGATGCCCCCGCCCGGATACCAGCGCGACGAATTGGGCGGATTGTCGAGCCGGATCGCGACCACGTTGTCGGCGCCCGGCTTCGCGTACGGCGTCAGGTCCACGCGCCAGGATGCGTAGCCGTACGGCCAGCCCCCGACGTAATGCCCGTTGATCCAGACGGCGGCATGCGACATGGCGCCGTCGATGTCCAGGTACAGGCGGCGGCCGGCATCGGCCGCCGGTAACGTGAAGTGCTTGCGGTACCAGCCCACGCCCCACCACGGCAGCTTGCCCGTCTCGCCCGGGTATTCCTGCTTGAACGGCCCTTCGATGCCCCAGTCGTGCGGCAGGTCGAGCTTGCGCCACGCGGCGTCGTCGAAGCCCGGCTGGGCGGCGGGAATGGCTGTTGCCGGGTCGGCCAGCTTCGCTTCGTCGAGCTGGGCGCTGCCGGCGGGGTCGCCTTTCGCGAAGCGCCAGTCGGCGTCGAACGACGTGCGTTCGCGTGCGGGCAGGTCGGCGGCATGCGCGGCGCCGCACAGCACGGCGACGCCGAACGCGATGGCGGTGAGGGAACGGGGAAGGAGCGTCATGGTCACGGATCGGTCGTTGGCGGGTTATCGAAAGGGAAAGCTGGAGTATGAGCCACCCTTCTGCACGCCAGCTATACGAATTGGCCGGGCGGGTATCCAAAAGCGCGATAGCACGCGGCCCGGCCGAACGCGGCCCGGCCGAACGTGGCCCGGCCGAACGCGGCCCGCTCAGTGGCCCGCCGTTCCCCGCTTCGCCTCGAACTCCACGAACGCTTCGCGCACGGCCTCGTCCAGCTCCTCGTCGATCCACGGCTTGGTGAGGAACTTGAAGATCGCGCCCCGGTTCACGGCGTCCGTCACCGACTGCAGGTCCGTGTACCCGGACAGCACCATGCGCACGGCGGCCGGGTACATCTGCTTCACGCGTGCGAGGAATTCGGTGCCGCTCATGCCGCGCATGCGCTGGTCGCACACGATGACGCCGACCTCCGTCGTCGCCAGGATCTCGAACGCCTCGCGCGCGCTGCTGGCCACGAGCACGCGGTAGCCGTTCTGGCGCATGGAGCGCCGGATCGCCGTCAGCAGGTTGACCTCGTCGTCCACGTACAGCAAGGTGCGGTGGTACGGCTGCGGCGAGAGCTTGCCGAGATCGAGCGCCTTGTCGTCGCGCAGCATGCGCGCGCACTCGTCCGCGGGCGAGGGGCGGCCGAACAGATAGCCCTGGATCTCGTTGCAGCCGTTCTGCGCCAGCAGCGCCAGCTGCCCTTCCGTCTCGACGCCTTCCGCGATCACCTCGAGCCGCAGGCCGTGGCCCATCGCGACGACGGCGCGCGCGATCGCCAGGTCGTCCGGGTCGGACGTCAGGTCGCGCACGAACGACTGGTCGAGCTTCAACCGGTCGACGGGGAAGCGTTTGAGGTAGTTCAGGTTCGAATAGCCGGTGCCGAAATCGTCGATGGCGAGGCGCACGCCCATTGCCTTCAGCTCGCACAGGATGTCGACGGTCTTCTGCGGGTCTTCCATCGACGCGCTTTCCGTCAGCTCCAGCTCGAGCAGCCTGGGCTCCAGCCCCGTCTCGGCGAGGATGCGGCCGACCGTCTCCACGACCCGTTCCGAAAACTGGCGCGCCGACAGGTTCACCGACACCGGCACGGCGCGCAGGCCCGCGCGCTGCCACGCGCAAGACTGCTCGCACGCGCGCCGCAGCACGCGCTCGCCGATCGCGAGGATCAGCCCCGTCTCTTCCGCCAGCGCGATGAAGCGGCCCGGCGGGATCAGGCCCTGCTCCGGGTGCTGCCAGCGCAGCAGCGCCTCGAAGCCGATGATCTTGCCCGTCGACAGACTCGCCTGCGGCTGGTAATGCACGACGAGCTCGTCGCGCTCGAGCGCGCGCCGCAGCGCGTTCTCGAAGCGGAAGCGCTCGTGGACGCCGTCGTTGAGTTCCGGGCGGTAGAACGCGTAGCGCTCGTCCTTGCTGGCCAGCGCGCGCTGCAGCGCGGCCTCGGCGTCCTGCGTGAGGCCATCGTAGTCGTCGGCGTCGTTCGGGAACAGCGCGATGCCGACGCACGGGTCCAGGTGGACTTCTTCGTCGCCGTGCACGAACACCAGGTCCATCCGGTCCAGCACGTCGCGCGCGAGCGCGGCCAGCTCCGCCTCGTTCGAGCGCAGCGCGACCAGCGCGAACGTGCGCTCGCCCGTGCGCGCGACCGTGAGATCGGCCTCGCCCAGATCGCCCAGGCGCGCGGCCACCTGGCGCAGCAACGACTGCTCCGCGTCCAGGCCCAGGCTCGCGCGGATCACCTGCAGGCGCGTCAGCCGCAGCAGCATGAGGCCCAGCAGCGGCTTGCCGTCGTTGACCCTGGCCTGCATCTGGCGCACGCGGTCGCGCAGCAGCACATCGTTCGGCAGGCCCGTCTCACGGTCGAAGTTCGAAAGGTAGCGCAGGCTTTCCTCGGCGCGGCGCAGCTCCGTCACGTCCATGCCCGTCGTGACGACGTATTGCACGGCGCCGTCGGCGCGGCGCAGCATCGTCGACGACCAGATCACGGCGCGCACGCTGCCGTCGCGCGCCACCCACTCGCCGCTTTGCTGGACGGGGACGGCGCCGGCGGGCGACGCGTTGATTTCCACGGGCGCGCTGTCGGCACGGCGGAACAGGTCGCGGAACGGCCGGCCCAGCACCTCGTCGGCGCGCCAGCCGGAACTCTGCTCACAGGCCGGGTTGAACAGCCGGATATTGCCGTCGCCGTCCAGCACGCACACGAGCGCGCCGCTCAGGTTGACCACGGCCGACAGCAACGCCCGTTCCGACTCCAGCGCGGCCGTGCGCTCGTCCACGAGGCGCTCCATGTTCCCGTACAGGTGCGCGCGCTCGATGGCGACGGCGATCTGGCTGCCGACCGTCTCGAGCACTTGCCGGTCGTCGTCGGCCAGTGCGCCGTCGGCGATCGTCAGGCACATCATCCCGCGGCTGCGCACGCCCGTCGTCAACGGCACGCGCACACTGGGCTCGCCGCGGCACGTGGCGCGCGCCACGACGGCCGGCTGCCCGGCCGCGGGCGCAGCGGCGCAGTCGCACGGGTCGACAACGGCGCCGCTGGCATCGCGCGCCACCGCGAACGACGGCCTGCCGTCATGGTCGAGCAGGTGGATCGTCGCGCCCGACACGCCCGGCAGGTCGAGCACGCGGTCGAGCGCGCGCTCGGCCACGTCCTGCTCCGACAGCACGGGGTTGATCGCCTCGGCGACGCGGTACAGGCCTTCGAGCGACTGGTACGAGTGGGCGATGCGCTCCTGCTGGGCGCGCAACTGCTCCGTCATGTGGATCGCTTCCTCGTACGTCGAGATCAGGAGGTCGAAGATCTGCTGGCGCTCCGCCGTGATGAAATGCGTCTGCCCGCCCAGGTTGATCTTCATGCCCAGCTGCACCCGCTCGTTCGAGCGCAGCGCGCGGTTGGCGAGGATGAAGCGGATGCGCCCCAGCAGGTAGTCGGCCTCGAACGGCTTGCGGATGAAATTGTCGGCGCCGCAGTCCAGGCCCTTGATCACGTCGTACAGGCTGCTGAGGGACGTCAGCAGGATCACGGGGATGTCGCGCAACCCCTCGTCGTGCTTGATCGCCTTGCACATCTCGAAGCCGTCCATGCGGGGCATGGCGATGTCCGTCACGACCAGCGTGGGCGGTTGCTGTCGGACCGACTCCAGGCCGGCGCGCCCGTCGGCGGCGACGCGCACGCGGTAGCCCGCCGTCTCGAGCAGCCGGGCCAGCTGGCGGGCCTGGGTCGCGCTGTCCTCGACGACCAGGATCTCGATGTCGTTGCGGTTGTCGGGTGACGTGCTCATAGCGGCTCACCATGCGCGCCCTGCCGCGGGCGCATCGACAAAGCCGCTTCGGGCGCAAAAGCGGATGAAACCATGACGGACTCCTGTCGGCGTGAGTGCCATGCGACCGATGGCATTCTGCTCACACGATTCGATCCTAGCGGACCTCGGCGAAGGCGTCTCAGGCGGACGCGACTGTCATGCACTACAAATGCGCACGTAAAGATCGCAATACTGAGCTTTACACGCGGATTTCATGAAATTTCTGTTAATAAGGCGCAATTCGGCGCCTTGCACGGCTCAAAAGCGGCATTTGTGTCGTAAATTAAACGACAGCCGTTATCGATAAATTGTTGCTAAAAATTGACATTCATCGATGCGGGCGCCATGCATACGTGCCCCCACATCAGGCTTCCAGATGGCTCAGCTTGCCGAGGCAGCGGCGCTGGAAGCTGTCGAGCCCATCCGTCACGAGGTCGTCGTCCTCAGCCACGACGGCCGCGTCGATCAGCAGGCGCAGCTTGGCGATGCGGTCGCCCAGCGAGAGGGCCTGCGCGAGGTGGAGCTCGCCCGGATCGCCCGCGTGCGCAATCGCCTCCGTGACTTCTTGCGGGAATTCCCAGTGGCGCGCGATGCCGGCCGACAGTTGCCGGCCGCACGCCAGCAATTCGTGGGCGAAGTCGTCCCCGCCGGGAATCGTGCCGTTCGGGCAGACGCCGTCGGCCAGGCGGAACGCAACGATCAGCCCGACGTTCTGCATCAGGCCCGCCAGATAGGCTTCGAACACGCCGGCCGTGAGCCCCGGCGCGACGAGGCTCGCCGCCAGCGCGCACCGTTCCGACTGCCCCCACACGTGCGGCGCGGCGCGGCGCGAAAAGCCGTCCGCCTGCATCTTGATGATGGGGCGGAATGCGACACGGGCCAGCAGCATGCGCAAGCCGTTCTGACCCAGCATCATGATGGCGGCCTCGACCGTCTTCACCTGCGTCATGGGGCGGTAGTAGGCGCTGTTCGCCTCGCGGATCACTTCCGCGGTGAGCACGACGTCCTGCACGACGAGGCGCGACAGTTCGGATGCCGACACGTCTTCCTCGGCCAGGCTGTTGAGCAGCTGCGGAATCACCTCGGGCACGCGCGGCACGAGCCCGGCCGCCTCTTCCGGGCGCGCCGTCAGGCCGCGCACCTGGTCGAGGATCGTCGCCTGCACCTCGGCAGCCGCCTCGTAGCGCGCGCTACCCGTCAGCCAGCGGTAGTACGCGGCGTCGATCTCGTGGCTGATGCGCTCGGCCTGCCGCGCCTGCTGCCGGGCCTGCGCGGCGGCGTCCACCTGGCTGGCGCCGCTGTCCGCGCCACCCATTAAACGAGATAAGAAACCCATGAGATATCACCCCTTGGCAAAACGGTTGAACCGATCGGTCCCGGATTATGCCAAAAAAATTCCGTATTGCAACTATATTAGTCCCGCGGCATCGGATTGCCAATGCCCGGGCATGAATTTGTCGGGGCCGTGCGGCCCGCGCGGTCAGAACAGGCGGATGTTGCCATCCTCGTCCCAATCCACGCGCGTGATGCCCGGCTCCTCCTGCTCGAGCCGGCGCAGCACGGCCTCCTGGGCGTCGTCCGGGGCGTCGTCGAGCACGGCGACAGGCACGGCGGTAGGCACGGCGGTAGGCACGGCGGTAGGCACGGCCGGCTTGGCCTTGTTTGACGCCGCCAGCTGGTCGCGCCGCGCGAACCCCTCCGTGACCGTCGCCACGAGTTCCTCCTGCTCCCACGGCTTGGCCAGGTAGCGGAACACCTCGGCGCGGTTGACGGCGGCGACGATGTCGAGGATTTCCGTCGTGGCGCTGACGACGATGCGGATCGCGTCCGGCTGCAGTCCCTTGACCAGCTGGAGCACGTCGGCGCCGTTCAGGCCCGGCATGCGGTAGTCCGAGATGACGACGTCGAAGTCCTGCTCGCCCGCGCGGTGCACGGCCAGTTCCGGCTCGTCGAAGGCTTCGATCACGACGTCGTCCTGCGGGAACGCGGCGCGCAGCGTGCGCCGCAGCGCGGCCAGCACGGACGGCTCATCGTCAAGAATGAGTATGCGGCGCATCCGCGGCCCCCGATTTCACGAACAATTGCAATTCACTGCCGGCGCGGCGTTCGAACTCGGCGAGCTGCTTCAGCATGCGCTCGCTCAGCACGTGGTCGGCCGACAGCAGCAGCGCGCCTTCCGCGGACAGCAGGTCGCGGCTCAACACCATGCCGGGCTTGAGCTGCGCCACGCCCACGGCGATTTCCGGGATCACCTCCGCGATGGTGCGGCCCGTGCGGATATCGTAGAACGCCTCGACGACGCTTGGGTCGTAGCGCTTGCCGCGGCTTTCGGCCACCAGCTCCGTCGCCTGCGCAGCGTCCATGCGCCGCTGCGCGAGCACGCCCTGCTGCAGCGACTCGAAGTCGTGGGCGACGGCGAGGATGCGCGCGCCGAGCGGGATGTCGAAGCCCGCCGCCCCTTCCGGGAAGCCGGCACCGTCGAACCGTTCGCGGTGGGCGCGGATGATGCGCGCGGCCTCGCGCAATTCCTCGAGCGGCATCAGGAGCTCCTCGCCGAGGTGCGGGTACTTGCGGTACAGGCCCAGGTTGTCGCCCTTCAGCAGCGATTCCGGAATGCCGATCAGCGTGTCGGGGAATCCCGTCTTGCCGATTTCGTGCAGCAGGCCGGCCACGAACACGTCCTGCGCCTCGCGCGCGGTGAGCCCCATGCGCAGCGCGATCCGGCGGGCCAGGTCGGCGACGCGGCGCCCGTGCCCGGCGACTGCGCCGCTGCGCATCTCGGTCAGGCTCGACAACACCTTGATCAAGGTGAGGAAGTTCGTCTTCAGGCGCTCGTGCGATGCCTGCAGGGATTTCTGGGCCGAGGTGAGCTCCGCCGTGCGCTCGCGCACACGCTGCTCGAGCGTCGCGTTCAATTCGCGCAGCTGGTCGTTCTGTTCCTTCGTCAGCGCTTCCAGCCGCACCTTTTCACGCTGCAGCGCCTGCCGTTCGAACGCGTCGCGGATGATCAGGAGGATGGCGTCCTCGTTCCACGGCTTCGTGATGTAGCGATAGACCTCGCCGCGGTTGATGGCGCCGACCGTCGCCTCGTGGTCGGCATGGCCCGTCAGCAGCAGGCGCAAGGTATCGGGCCAGCGCTGGCGCACGGTCTCCAGGAATTCCGTGCCGTTCACCTCGGGCATCTGCATGTCGGAGATCACGATGTCGACGCGCTCCTCCTCCAGCACGGCCCAGCCGGCAGCGGCGCTGCCCGCGCACAGCACGCGGTAATTCTCCCTGCGGAACAGGCGCCGCAGCGACGCCAGGATGTTCGGCTCGTCGTCGACGCAGAGGATCGTGCCCACGGGCTCGTCCAAGGTCATGGCCGCACTCGTATTCATGCCAGCTTCTCCGTACTGTCGTCCGCGTCGGGTTGCCGGATCGGCAGTTCGATGCGGAACGTCGTCCCGACGCCCTCCTCGCTCTGCATGTCGATCCGGCCGCGGTGCTTTTGTATGATGCCATAGGACAGCGACAGGCCGAGGCCCGTGCCGGTGCCGATGGGCTTGGTCGTGAAGAACGGGTCGAAAATGCGCGACTGGATCGCCTGCGGGATGCCGCACCCGTTGTCCGCGATCTCGATCCACACGTTGCCGCCGGACGCGCCCGTGCGGACCGTGATCCGTCCGCGCCGGCCCTCGATTGCCTGGGCGCCGTTGACGACGATATTCATGATGACCTGGTTGATCTGCGACGGGAGGCATTCGACCTCCGGGATCGCGCCGTATTCCTTGACGATGTCGGCCTTGTACTTGACTTCGTTGTTGACGATGTTCAGCGTGGAGTCGATGCCCTGGTGCAGGTCGGCCCACTGCCACTGCTGGTGCGCGTCGACGCGCGAGAAATCCTTCAGGTCCTGCACGATCTTGCGCACCCGTTCGATGCCGTCGCGGGACTCGGCCATCAGCGCCAGTACGTCCTCCTGCAGGAACGCGAGGTCCACCTGCTCGCGCAGGTCGGCGATGCCACGGGCGACGTCCGGGTCCGCGATGAACGGTTCGGCCTCCTCGTACCGGGCCAGCACGCGCAGCAGGCTCGCGACATACGTCTGCAACGTGCCGAAATTCGAGAACACGAAGCTGATCGGGTTGTTGATCTCGTGCGCCACGCCGGCCGCGAGCTGGCCGATCGACGCGAGCTTTTCCGACTGGAGCAGCTGTGCCTGGGCCATGGACAGCTGTTCGTTCAGCGCCGTCAGCTCGGCCTCGACCGCTGCCCGCTCCGCCCCGTCCACCTTGTCGATATCGACGTTATCGTTCATGATCCTTGCTTCCCATCAGCAGGCGGCACGCTTCCGCGAACTGTACTTCCGTCTCGCGGCAGGCGGCCAGCAGGTGTGAATCGGTGAGGCCCAGGCTGTCCCAGGCCGCGTCCAGCAGCGGCGGCACGGCGGCGTGCACTGCACCGTCCAGGTCGAGCGCCAGCACCACCGCATTGGCCGCGTGCACGACGCCGGGAATGTCGGCGAGGTCGGCGCCGGCCGGCGCGTGGTGGTTGCCGATCGCGCGCCGGATCACGGCCGGGAAATTCCACGCCTCGGCCAACATTTGCCCGGCACGCTCGTGGTCCACGCCGAGGATGCGCAGCTCGGCCTCGCCGAGCGTCGCCTCGTCGGCCCCACACTCGTCGAGCACGCGCGCGTACTCGACGGGAAAACCCACGGCCAATACGAGCCGGCCGATGTCGTGCAGCAGGCCCGCGATGAACGCGGCATCGCGATCCAGGCCCGCGTGGCGTGCCAGGCTGCGTGCGCACACCGCCGTTGCGATCGAATGGCGCCAGAATTCCGCGACGCGGGGATGGTGCGCACCGCCGAAGTGATCGATGACCTTGCTCGCGACGGCCAGCGCGCGCGCATTGTCGAACCCCAGCACGAGAACGGCCTGCCTGACCGTCTTGACCTTCGCGGGCAGGCCATAGAACGACGAGTTCGCGATGCGCAGGATCTTCGCCGCCATGCCCTGGTCCATCGACATCTTGTCCGCCAAGGTCGTCACGTCGATGTCGTCGCGTCCGAAGGCACTGATCAGGTCGAGCACGATGGACGGCAGGGCCGGCAGGTCGCGCAAATTGTTCACCACGAAGGCGACGTCGCGTGCCGTCATGACAGCCCCGCCAGGCGGTACTGCTCGACGACGAGGCGCAACTTGCCGTTCGCGGGCCCGTCGCCCGCGTGCCGGCACAAGTACGCCAGGCGCGCCCGCACGCGCGCGCGCTCCGCCGCGAGATGATCCTGCGCAGTGTCGCCATGGTGCACGTCGGCGACGACGAGGAGCGTCGCGACGCCGCGCCGGGCAAGCGCACGCAGCATCGCGCCGTCCAGCACCGTGGCCCGGGCCAGGAGGACGTTGCCCGCCGCGTCGCGCACGTCGTCGTGCAGGACCGTGCCTGCGCGGGCCTCGTCGACGGGAACTGCTCGGAACCGTGTCATCGTCGTCATGCCGCCAAGGTGACCGCGATCAGCCAGCCGCGCGACTGGCTGCCGCTGCCCATCGGCTGCACGCTGGCCGCGAAGCGCTTGCCGTCCTGCTCGTAGTCGAACGAAAACCCGACGCCGCGCGCCATGCGGTCCGGCAGGTCGGGGAACAGCTGGCGCACGTCGCCGCCAAGCAGCGGCCCGCGCCCCGCGAACATGCCTTGCGCGGCCCGGTTCGCGAGCACGACGATACCGAGGTCGTCGCTGGCAAGCACTGGCACGGGCACATTGTCCAGGGCCTCATGGACGATGTCCAGGCTGATCTCGCCGCGCTCGATTTCGCTTTGCTGGCGCGCCAGCACCGTCTCGAGCTGGCGGTTCACGGCGGCGAGTTTCTGGTTCGCCGTGCGCACCTGCAGCGCGAGCAGGCGGTTCTCGTTGGCCATCGCGCTGTACGCGACGGCTTCCTGGATGTGGCTACGAAGTTGCTCGTCGTCCCACGGCTTCGTGAGGAATTTGTAGATGGCGCCCGCATTGACGGCATCCGTCACCGTCTGCAACTCCGTGAAGCCGGACAGCACGATGCGCACGGTGTCCGGGTACGACTGTCGCACCTTGCGCAGGAATTCGACGCCGGTCATCTCCGGCATGCGCTGGTCCGACACGATCACGTCGACGACGTTCTCCGCCAGGATCTGCAGGCCCTCGCTGCCGCTGTTCGCCGTGAGGATGCGGTAGCCGTCGCCGCGCAGCAGGCGCCGCAGCGACGACAGGATGCTCGGCTCGTCGTCCACGAGCAGCAACGTGGGTTGCGTGCGGTTGAAGCGCAGCAGGCGCGGCGCCAGGCCGGCGCCCGCCTGCAGCATGGCCGTCATGGCGTCGAGGGGCAACGGAGGCGCCACGTAGCCGCCCTGCACCTCGTCGCACATGTGGCGCGACAGGAATTCGCACTGCGGTTCCCGCTCGACGCCGTCGGCGACGACGCGCATGCCCAGGCTGTGGCCCATCGTGACGATGGCGTTCACCACGGCGGCGGCGCCCTCGTCGTCCGGCACGCGCGTGAGGAACGAGCCGTCGATCTTGAGCACGTCGAGCGGCAGGCGCTGCAGGTTGGCGAGGCTGGAATAGCCGGTGCCGAAGCCCGCGAGGCACAGGCGGATGCCGAGGTTGCGCAGCGCCTGCAGGCACGCGACGGCACGCTCCATGTCGCCCATCAGGAGGTTTTCCGTCAGCCCCAGGTCAAGGCCGTCCGCCGCCAGGCCGGACTCCGCGAGCGCCGCCGCGATCGACTGCTCCAGGTCGCACATCGTGAACTGGTGCGCCGTCAGATTCACGGCAACGCGCACCGCCGTCAGGCCCTGCGCGCGCCAGAGCGCCGCGTGCGTGCACGCCGTGCGCAACACCCAGTTGCCCAGGTCGCCGCTCAAGCCGCATTCGTCGGCGATGCCCGTCAGGGTGGCCGGGGCCACGTTCTCGCCGTCGCGGTCCCAGTGCACGGACGCTTCCACCGCGGTGATCGCGCCCGTCACGAGGTCGACGCGCGGCTGGTAATGGACGTGCAGCTTGCCATCCGCCAGGGCTTCGCGCAGCGCGAAACCGAGGCGCAGCCGCTCGACGTCGGCGCCGTCCGGCGGCGTGTCGTCCCAACGCACCACCCCTGCACCCGCTTCCTTCGCGCGCGCGAGGGCGCGGTCGGCCGCCAGCAGCAGGCCGTCCGCCGTCTGTCCGCTCAAGGGAAACGCGGCGGCGCCGACGGAGCACGTGACGTACACGGCCTGGTCGGCGTGGTCCAACGGCTCCGCCACGGCGCGGACGATGTCCTGGATCGTGGCCGCCGCCTGCGGCTGCTGCCCGCCGTCCAGCAGGATCAGGAATTTGTCGCCCTTGTCGCTGGCGACAGTCGCCTCCGGCCCGGCCGCGCGCTCGATGCGGCGCGCGATCTCGTGCAGGATGCGCTCGCCGCCTTTGCGCCCGACGAGGGCGTTGACCCGTTTGACCTGGTCGGGACGGAGCGCGGCCACCTGCAGCGGATGCTGGGCCCGCGCCGCGCGCCGCAGCGCGTGCTCGAGCCGGTCGCGGAACAGCGCATGGTTCGGCAGGCCCGTCACCACGTCGTGCGTGAGGCTGAACTCCAGATCGCGCTGCGACACGGTTTCCATCGTGACGTCGCTGCCCAGGATCAAGAGTGCCGTGCCGCCTTGCGCCCCGCCGTGCGGGATCGGCTGGGCGACGAAGTCGACGTAGCGCAGCTGGGTGCCGCCATCGGGGCTCGCGAGGCGCACGGGGCGCGCGCTCTGCACGAGGCGTTCGCCCGTCGCCATGGCGCTCTTCAACAGCGGCATGACGCCCTGCGCCGCCACGTCCGGCAGCGCGACGTCGAACGGCAGGCCGACGAGGTCCGCGCGCCCTACCAGGCGCTTGTACGCGTCGTTTGCATGGACAAACACGAAGTCGGGACCGGCGAGGCAAGCGACGAAGCCGGGTGCGTGCTCGAGCCATTCCAGTGCGACGTACCCATCGGGGCACGGCGGCACCGATAACGGGGCGGACCTCGCCGGTCCGCATACGATGCCGCGGTCCGTGGTCGCTGGATGTTGGGTATTGGCTGCGGTCATGGCAGTGTCTAAAGAACTCTCAAGGCTTAAGATAAATCAAGCCGTACACCGGAACTATAAAACATTGCCGTAGAGAATGTTCGTGTATTGCGCCAACTGTGTCATAACAAAGACACTTTCGCTGTCTATATGACAAGCGCCATGCTCGTTTAGGCCATTTCGCGCACGGATGATGTCGCAATTTCTACGACAAAGGCCAAGGCTCCCGCCGACGCTACAGGCTCGAAAAAAATTGTGCCGGCTGCGGACGCGGCCGCGGTGGCTTCATCGCGCCGGCTGTGCCGAAGCCGATGAAACAGATGGCGCGCTCATGCGCGTTCAGGCCCAACATGTGGCGCATGCCGGGCGACTCCAGCGCGCTGCCGCTCGCGAGCCCGCTGGCGTGGCCCAGGGCCTGCGCGGCCAGCAGCATGTTCTGGACCGCGCAGCCCAGCGACACGAGCTTCTCGGTGCCCGGGATGGGCGTCGCGGGATCGTCGACGAGGATCGCGACGAGCAGGCATGGCGCGTGCTGCGCCTTCGCGCGTGCGGCCGCACGCGCCGCGTCGTCGGCCGCCGGGTCGCGCGCGGCGAGCGCTTCCTCGAACACGGTGCCCAGGTCGTCGCGTCGCGTCTGCGGGACGAGCACGAAGCGCCACGGCCGCAGCAGGCCGTGGTCGGGCGCGTGCGCGGCTGCCTCCAGGATGCGCGCCAGCGCCGCGTCGTCGGGCCCCGGCGCCAGGAGCCGGCGCAGGCCGACGTGGCGGCGCGCGGCCAGCAGGTCCCACAAGTCACCGTCCATGGGCGCGGAGACGACTGTTTTTTCGATGCGATGCATGGCCGGGATGCCGTTGAAGGAACGTAAAATATAGCAAGTTTCTCACAACGCGACGAGCAGGGTTGCGACTCCCGCCCCGGCGCGGGCTCACGTCACCAGTTCACGGCGCCGAGGCCGCCGGTCGGCTCATAGCTGTAGTACAGCCCGACCGTGTCGCGCCGCTGCTGCCGTTCCGGTACGCCCGTGAACGAGAACGTGCGGCGCGACGTGATGTACTTCAGCGCCACGGCGTGATGGGCGGCGAACCGATATGTCAGCGACGCGTCGCCGCGGAACACGCGGTCGGTGCCGCCCGTCTCGGGGCTCGTCAGCTTGCCATCGAAGAATTCGCGCGCGGTGGCATCGAGCGACACCTTGTCGCCGCCGATCAGGCGCACCATGACCATCGCCTGCGGCGCGAAGCCGTAGTTGTATTGCCCGCTCGTGCTGGCGCGGATCGTGCCCGTCGACGTATAGCCGACGCCGGCCGACGCATGGCCCTGCACCGCGAGGACATCGGCCAGCCGCCACTGCGCGTTGGTCCCCAGCGACAGGCCCGTGCTGGCCACGCGGAACAGTTGCGGCGCCAGGTAATCGTAGCTGCCGTACAGCCCGACGATGCCGCGCACGGCGCTGCCGGCCGCATACGGTGCGCCGACCAGCAGGCCGCGCGAGGCAAGGCTTTCCACACCCTGCACGTTCGACAGCCGCAGGCGGAACAGGAAATAGTCGAACGGCCGGTGGTACGTGTAGCCCGGTTTGCCGGGCAGGCCGTAGTCGAGGGCGAAATCGGCCGCGAGCTCGTTGCGGCGCGGCGCCAGCGACGGCCCGATGACGCGCCGCGAGATGCCGCCCGCCCCCAGCTGCAGCCGCGTGTAGACGGCCGGGCTGTTGCTGGGCCAGATCGCGCCGGCGCGCCCCGGCTGCACGTAGCGGTTGAACCCCACCGACGGCGCCACGGCGGCCGCGGCGGCCTCGCGCCAGCGCGGCGACAGGCCGTAGCCCTGCTCCAGCACGAGGTTCGCCATCCGGTACAACGACTCGCCGAGGAAGCTGCCGCCGAAGCTCGTCGTGATCTGGTCGTTGCGCGACGGCGTCGTCGTCTCGCCGGCGATCTCCCACACGGCGCTGCCGGCGAACGCATAGCCCAGCGATTCCCAGAACGTCAACCCGTTGCTGCGCGCGAGGCCGAAGTACACGGACCCCTGGTACGGGTGGCCCAGCTGGTTGATCTCGAACGGGTCCTTGTCGACGACCCAGCTGCTGCGCAGGTTGCGCCGGATCGACCCCACGCTCACGCCGTAGTCGTCCGGACGCACGAACGCGTGGTCGATGCGGTTCAGCGCAACCTGGAAGCCGACGATTTCCAGCGCGGCCGCGCCATAGCTTTTGTACGGCCGGTCATCAAGGGTTCGCGCTGCCGGATCGGCCAGCGGGTCCTGCGCGGGCGGTGGGACCGGGTCGTCTGCCCGGGCGGCGCCGGCCGCCAGCGCGAGCAGCACCGCACCATAGATTGTCTTTGTAGTCGTCATGTCGTCAACCCAACGATCGCTCGACCGCACGCGGCCGGATGTTGAATTAAATATAACGAATGTTATCGATTGACGTCGCACGGTAACCCAACGTGGATGCGATCGCGTCGGCGGATACACGACGTTACCGACCCGTCACGCTGGCGGACGCGGCCTTGGGCTAGGATGGCGCATCGTCTTTTCAGGAGTCCGCATGCGCTCAGCAGCCACCGCCCGTGATGGCCATTACGCCGACCTGGCCAAGGTCCCCGCTGTCACCTTGGGATTCTGGATCATCAAGATCCTCGCGACGACGCTCGGCGAGACGGCCGGCGACACCGTCACCATGTCGATGAACCTCGGCTACCTCGCGGGCACCTGCGTGTTCGCGGCCTTGCTGGCGCTCGCGCTGGCCGCGCAGATCCGCGCCAGCCGCTTCCACCCGTTCCTGTTCTGGACCGTCATCGTCGCCACGACGACGGTAGGCACGACATTGGCCGACCTGTGCGACCGCTCGCTCGGCATCGGCTACCTGGGCGGCTCCGCGCTGCTGTGCGCGCTGCTGGCGGCAACCCTGTATGCCTGGCACCGCAACCTCGGCTCCGTATCGATCCAGCGGCTCGACACCCGCGCGGCGGAAATCTTCTACTGGCTCACGATCCTGTTTTCCCAGACGCTCGGCACGGCGCTGGGCGACTGGGTGGCCGATCCGGACGCGGGATGGGGCTTCGGCTATGGCGGCGGTGCCGCGCTGTTCGGCGCCGGGCTGCTCGTCGTCGTCGCGCTGTACCAGTGGCCGCGGGTTTCACGCACCGCACTGTTCTGGGCCGCGTTCATCCTCACGCGGCCCCTGGGTGCGATGGTCGGCGATTATCTCGACAAGCCCGTCGCCGCCGGCGGTCTTGCGCTGAGCCGCTACGCGGCGTCCGGTGCGCTCGTCGCCGGCATGCTCTTGCTCGCGATCCTGCTGCCCCAGCGCGCGGAACGCCTGGAGCGCGTCGCCCGTGATTGAAGCCTTGTCGATCCTTATGCCTCGGCGTCGCACAGCCGGTCGCGCCCGGCGGACTTGGCCTGGTAAAGACGGCGGTCGATCCGGTCGAGAAAGACGCCGGGATCGTCGCCGGCGCCCGGAACGATGGTGCCGACGCCCAGGCTGACGGTCACCAGCCGGCCAGCCCCCGAGCGGGCATGCGGAATCTCCTCTTGTGCCAGCAGCTTGCGGCAGCGCTCGGCCTTGATGCGGGCACCTTCCGCGTCCGTTCCCGGCAGAAGCAGCACGAATTCCTCGCCGCCGAGCCGTGCGCACAAGTGACCGGGATGCGACGCGGCCGTGTCCAGCACCTGGGCCACACGGCGCAGGCACTCGTCGCCTTGCACGTGGCCATAGTGATCGTTGTACTGCTTGAAGTAATCGATGTCGACGATGACGAGCGACAGCGGGTGGCCCGTGTCGCGTGCCTTCGCCCATTGCGCGGGATAGACGGTGTCGAACATGCGCCGGTTGGCGACACCGGTCAGGCTGTCGCGGTACGAGAGGATTTCGAGCTCGCGCTGCAGTTGAAGAATCTTCTCTTCGGCCTGTTTGCGCGCCGTGATGTCGAACATGAAGCCGACGAGGGAACCGACGCTGCCGTCAGGACGACGAACCACATGGACCACGTCCCGGATCCAGACATACTCGCCGTGGCGCGTGATGGCCCGGTAGTCGGCTTCGTGGTCGACGCCCTGCTGCGATTGCGCCACGCAGAAATCGACCGTCTTCTGGCGATCCTCTTCGTGGATGCGGTCGGCCCAGTCGTTCACGGATTGCCAGCTTGCCGGGCTCCACCCCAGCAGCGCTTCGATTTGCGGGCCGATGTACGTGAAACGCATCGTGGCCCAGTCGATCCGCCACGGGATCGCCTTCGTCGATTCCAATAACGTGCGATAGACGCCGGGCTCGTCGCAAGCGACTGGCTGGAAATGGGGCGGTAAGGAAGTCATGGAGTGAGGGCGCGTGACGGTTACCACATTGTGCACCGGACGGGCTGACTTTCGTCAAGGGAAATATGCACCAGTAAGCCGCCCTGCTCCACTTTGCGGAACTACTTCCTATAGATATCCGGCCGATTGACCTGCCAGAACAGATCGGGATTATCCGGCTTCGAGAAGCCGAGCTTCTCGTATAGCCAGGCGGCCGTCGTCGTCGCCAGAAGCAGCCGCCGGTATCGTTCGATGCCCGGGTAGTCCAGCATGCATTCGACGAGCCAGCGTCCCAGTCCCCTGCCCCGATAAGTCTCGATCACGAAGACATCCGCCATGTACGCAAACGTCGCGTAGTCGGTAATGAGCCGCGCGTAGCCGATCTGCCGGCCGCCGTCGTACAGGCCGAAATTCAGGCTGTTCCCGACTGCGTTACGCACGGTCGCTTCATCGATGCCCGCAGCCCAGGTGCTGCGCGTGAGGTAGTCGTGGATCACGCCAAGCTGCAGTCGCGCGTTATCCGTCGACACCAGAAAATCCTCTTTAGTCCACTCCATGAATGTCGTACCCCGCTCAGTTCAGGCTCTGCAAAGTTGCAAATTGTATCGTAATGTTCCGGAAATTAATTTCTGGTTTGACAAGCGTATAGTTGCGCCCGCAGCGCCGATCCAAACACCATTCAAGACTGGAGCAACGATGAGACGCACACCCTTCGCCGCAAGCCTGTTGATGTCCGCCGTGCTGACCGGATGCGGCGGCGGTGGCGGCGCGAACACGCCGGCTCAGGCGTCACCGGCCACGTATTCATTCGTGCGTCCGAAGGCCGGCGCTCACCTGGTCTTTGCCCAAACGCTGACCGACAATCTGAACAGCACGATCAACAGGACGATGACGCAGGACGTCACCGCGGTGAGTGCCGACGGCAGCTTTGCCGTGCATGAGGAAGACCCGTCCCACAATCGAACCGTTTCCGGTTCGGTCGACCACAGCCTGTATCCCACGGACTATCAGTACAACGCCAACGGCCAGGCCGTGTCGTGGGCCGTCACGCCGTCGACGGGCGCCGCCGTCAGTTGCACGGTCACCCAAGGCTATCCGGGTGCGCCGTCACCGCTGACAGCCGGCCAGACGTGGAACACCAACTACGTCGAAACGTGCGGCGCCGGTGCGGGCACTGCAAATACCCAATCGGGGACCTTCGCCGGCGTCGAAACGATCACCATCGCAGCGGGCACGTTCACCGCGTTCAAGTTCACGTCCGTCGTCACGCAGACCGTCAACGGCACGACCCGGACCGAAACCGTGACCCTGTGGCGTGACGCCTCCGGGACGAGCTCGCGCGCGCTGAAATCCACGTCCACGTTCACCTACAGCGGGACCACGCCCGCGGTCCCCGGCGCACTGGTGTCGGAAACGGGCGAACTGCAGGCCTACCAATAGGCGTCGCTGCGGTCATGTCGTGCGCCGCGTGGCCGTCTCGGCGCCGCGCGGCGTCCGCCGCACCGCCAAGCCCCGGAACACTGCGGCCGATATCGCGGCATAGATTACCGCTACAAACAACTCGCCGAAAGGGATGGGTTGACCACCATGGATTGCAGGCAGATCGGGCAACAGATCAATGCCCGCACCGATGAGCCCACCCATGCCCACGTAGTCATCGCTTCCCTCGTTTCAAACCACGCCATGCTACACGCCATTGTGTCGTGATCGACCTCGTCGTCCGCGGACAACGCGCGACACCGTCAAACGCACCCTGCCGACACCGCGCTGACTCCAAAAGGCATCAATTTGGCCTCCAGGAACAAGCACAATCCAAAACAAGTTGTTGCCACTAAATTATTCTTGAGTGAACACCCCGTCGCGCCGCGATCGGCGAGGACAGGGGTGGGAATAAAAAGCACCGAGGAGCGCCCAAGTGAAGAGACAGACCGGCACGCGCATGACGCGGCGTGATTTCGCGTGGTTGCGCATGGATGGCGACCGTAACCTGATGGTCATCAACAGCGTCCTGCTGTTCGCCGGGCCGCTCGACCTGCAGCGGCTGAAGTCGACGATCGCGCAGCGCCTGCCGAACTATCCCCGCTTCACCGAGGTCGTGCGCACGCGCTGGGGCGTGCCGTACTGGGTCAAGGACGACACGTTCGACATCGACGCGCACATCGAGCACCTGCCCGTCGCCGGCGTCACGAGCCGCGACGCGCTGCAGGCGCTCGTGAGCCGCATGGCGCTGGCGCCGCTCGCGGACAACCGTCCGCTGTGGCACATGAGCGTGATCGACCGCGTGGAGGGCGGCCACGCGATCGTGTTCCGCGTCCACCACTGCATCACGGACGGCCTCGGGCTCGTGCACGTGCTGCGCCACCTGACGGACGACACGGACACCCACGGCGCGGCGCTGCCCGCGCGGCGCGACCATCCGCACTGGAGCGTCGGCGCGCGCAGCCCCGCGTGCTTCGTGCTCGGCGCCGGCCTGTCGTGGCTGAAGGTCGCGTACCACATCGCGCGGCTGGCCGTGCTGCCGTTCGATGCGCGCACCCGGCTCAAACACAAGATGGCCGGCGCCAAGCAGCTCGTCTGGCTGCCGCCGATCGCGCTGTGGCAGGTGCACGACCTCGCCCGCAAGATGGGCGCGACGATCAACGACGTGTGGGTGGCGGCCGTCTCCGGCGCGCTGCGCACCTACCTGCTGGAGCGCGGCGAGAAGGTCGACGAGGGCACCTTGCGCGCCGCCGTCACGTTCAACCTGCGCGAGAAGAGCAATGCGTTCCAGCTCGGGAACGAATTCGGGCTCGTCGCAGTCGCGCTGCCGACCGACGTCGCCAGCCCGCTGGAGCGGCTGCGCCTGTCGAGCGCGCGCATGAACGCCATCAAGCGCTCGCACCAGCCGCGCGCCACGATGGCCTTCCTGTCGATCGCCGGCGCCCTGCCGCGCGCACTGCAGCGGCTCGCGCTGAACCTGTTCACGTCGAAGGGCTCCGTCGTGCTGACGAATATCGAAGGACCGGCCAGCACCCGCTTCCTCGCGGGCGCGCGCATGACGGACGTGATCTGCTGGGTGCCGCAGGCGGGCATGATCGGCGTCGGACTGGCCCTCATTTCGTACGCGGGCCAGATGCAGCTGGCACTGTTCGTCGACCAGGCCATGGTGCCCGATCCGGAGCGCCTGATGGCCTTGACGCACGACGCCTTCGAGGAACTCGGCCGCGAGACGGGCTCCGGGCTGGACGTGCGCCAGCGCCGCTCGGCCTGACCTAGCGGGCCGCGCCGTCGATGGCGTACGTCACCCTGTCGACGTCGACGTACCCCCGTTCCCCGTCCGGATTGAACGTGAACAGCCCCACGCGGCTGCCGCGGTAGGCGCCCCACGTCAGGCGGAAGTCGGGCAGCACAGGCACGAACCGCTGGCCGTCGGCGCTGACGGCCAGCGTGGCCTTGCCGTCGAGCCCCCACGCGGAGCGCAGCCAGATCAGGTCGTACGGCCAGGCCTGCAGCCGCTTGGTCGTGCCGTCGCGCGACACTTCCAGGTACCGCCTGCCCGCCACCATCACGACGCCGGCCGACGCACTCGACGCGGCCGGATTGCCGGACCACGGCTGCGCGGTGAAGTGCGCCAGGCCCGCATGCTGGCCGTCGGCCATGCCGGCGAGGTCGAGCCGCGCGACGAACGCCGGCGCGCGCGCGCGTACGACCCGCTGTGTCAGCACGTTGCCGACCTTGAGCAGGTTGCCGCCGTCCAGGCCGGGAAAGGCGTGCAACCGCAGATGGCCGGGACGGGCCGCGAGCGACCACTTGTCCGCGCGCGGCTGGTAATTCCACTCCCAAACGGGGCCCAGTGCGGCGCTATCGAAGCCGTCGGTGCCGCCCTGCGGGAAGCGCCGCGTCGAGGGCGCGGCCGGCATCCGGCCTTCCAACACCATGGTGCCGATGCCGGCGGCGTCGGGCTGCCCGATCACGGGCCAGCCGTCGATCCAGTGGACGGGCAACAGGCTCGCCGCCCGCCCCGACCAATCGCCGCTGCCGTGGTGCGTGAAGAAATACCAGTTGCCGTCGGGGCCCTGCACGATGCCGCCCTGGTTGGGCTCCATGGCCGCCGTGTCGCCCCGCATCAGCTGGCGCTTTTCCGACCATGGGCCGTGGATGGACGGCGCGCGCCGCATCATCATCACGCGCACGTCGCCCCGCACTTCGCTGAAGAAGTGGTAATAGGTGCCGTTGAACTTGTACAGCTTGCTCGCTTCGCTGCCCTTGGCCTGGTAGATCACCTCGTCCGTCCCCGGCACCAGACTGGCGTTGTCCGCGCCCAGTTCCCACAGGTGGATCTTGTAGCCGTCGCTGAAATGCGTGCCGACGAGGTATCCCTTGCCGTCGTCGTCCCAGAACGGCGCGCAGTCGTCCCATCCCGCCGCCGGCAGCACGCGCTGCAGCGGCGTCCACGGCCCTTCCGCCTTGGCGGCGCTCGTCATGAAGTAACCTTCGTCCGGCGTGCCGAAATAGATCCAGAAACGGCCGGCGTGGTGGCGGATCGTGCCGGCCCAGATGCCGCGGCCGTAGCGGTTCATCCGGCGCCAATCGAGTTCCGGCGAAATCTGCGTCAGGTCGGGCACCGCGTGGCCGACGGTCTCCCAGTTGACCAGGTCGCGCGAATGCAGCACCGCCATCCCTGGCGAAAACTGGAACGTCGACGAAATGGCGTAATAATCGTCGCCGACGCGGATCGCATCGAGGTCGCTGTAATCGGCCGGCAGCACGGGATTACGGTAGCGGCCGTTGCCCAGGTCGCCCCATTGCGTCCAGGCGCCCCACGCCACTGCCTCCCCCGCCCGGCAAGGCACCGTCGCGATGGCGGCTGCGGCCAACAGGCCGGCGAGCGCGGCGGCGCGGCGGCGAAAAGAGGCGGGACGATGGGCTGCGCGTTGGGTCGACATGGTGTTCGTGATGAGCAGAATGGCGCGTGTTATCGATCGCGGATACTAGCCGTCCGTTGCCTGCCTGTCCACGGATTTCTCGTCCGCCCGGCGCCAATCGGCAAATCCAGCAACCGCCCGCCGGGCGCGACAAGAATGCAAAAAAAAATCGTGTGCGCAGGTTGCAATCGGGTCTACAATTGCGTGGTATCGATAACGCAAACCTGCAGATGCGTCCCCGCCGCGTTCGTCGCGCGGCGCGGGGCCTGCGGCGGCATGGTCCGGCACGCAGCCGCCCGGACGGTGCGGGACGTCGTCGATATGCCTTGGATTCAACCGTACTTCATCAAAGAATACCGCTGGAACCCGGTGCCGGGTCGCAGCCGGCGCCGCCGCGCCCTGCGTGTCCGCACCGTCTCCGGCGCGATTTGTTATCGGTAACAACACCCATAGCGAGGTCGAACAATGAGGGGACAAACATGAGTACATTCAAATTGGACCATGCGTGCAGGCGTATCGCGTGCATGGCATTGGCGATCGGTATCGTCGCGACGCTGGTACCGGCCCGGGTCGCGCTTGCCGCCGACCCGATCGATACGCTGGTCACCAGCTACCAGCCGGTCATCAGCGAATCCGTCGACGCCAGCGGCTTCAGGCATCCGGGCGTCGGGCTCACGAAGGACATGCTGGAAAACATGCGGGCGGAAGTGCTCGCGAAGAAGGAACCCTGGAACACCCACTTCAACATGATGCTGAAGTCGGGCAAGGCATCGCGCACCCCGGGCATCTCGAACGTCAACGGGTCGGATCCGACCAAACCGCGCATCTACGGGATCGATTCACAGGGCGCCGAAGGCATCTTCATCGCGGACGCGCTCACCGCCTACACGCAGGCGATCCTGTACTACGTGACGGGCGACTCGGTCTATCGTGCCAACGCCATGCGGATCATCCGCCTGTACGAGCAGATGGATCCGGCCAAGTACGCGTACTACACCGATGCGCACATCCATACCGGGATCCCGATGCAGCGCATGGTGAGCGCAGCGGAAATCCTGCGCTATTCCAGCACCCAGGACCCTGCGCTCGCGTGGACGGACGACGACACCCAGCGATTGTCGGCCAACCTCTTCGTGCCGGTGATCCTGACCGACGACAACTGCAACTGCCGGTTCATGAACCAGCACCTGTACACGACGATCGCCAAGATGTCCGGCTCGATCTTCATGGGCGACCGCGACGGCTACAACCAGGCCGTCGAATGGTTCATGGTCAACAAGGACGCGCCCGACCCCGCATGGACGGGCTCGATCAAGCAGTTGTTCCGGTTGGTGACGAAGAACGACGCGACCGGTGAAGCCATTGCCCCGCAAATCCAGCACGTCGAAATGGGACGCGACCAGGCCCACGGCGCCGGCGACCTCACGAACTCGGAAATCCTGGCACGCCTGATGATGGCGCAGGGTACCAAGGTCGACCCGGAGACGGGTACGCCGTCGACGGAAGCGAACGCCGTCGGTCCGTACGAATTCCTGGACGACCGCCTGCTGGCCGTCCACGAGCTGTTCGGCAAATTCATGATCGGCTACGAGATCCCGTGGGTGCCCGTCGCCATGAGCGTCAACCCGGACGGCAGCATCCGTGCGATGTACACCAACGTGTCGCAGTCGTATCGCGGCCGCCTCACGCAGAACACGTGGGAAGCCTTCTACTACTACAAATACGTGCGCGGCATCGACCTGGAACAGGTGGCGCCGGGCTACACGACGATCTACGCCAAGCGCAAGGCCTACAACTGGGACGGCGCCGATGGCGGCGGCGATTTCTGGCTGACGATTCCGAAAGCGGCCGAAGCGGAGGGCGGCAAATACCTGGGCATCCCGATCGTCGATCCGTACCGTGAAGTGGAAGACCGCTTCACGCCGCTTGCCGGCGAGTCCGTCGCGCAGAACGACGGCACGACGTCGTACGTGCGCAGCACGGCCACGACGGACGGCACGCGCTATGCCGTGTACAGCTACAACGGTGCCGCCGTGCCGAACATCGGTTTCCGCATCCGCACCAATGGCCAGGCGTCGATGGACGTCTACGGCAATGCGCTCGCGCTGCCGAACACGCGGGGCCAGTGGCGCTATGTCGTCGCACCCGTCAACCTCGGCGACTTCCTGCCGCTGACCATCACGGGTGCCGGCACGACGGTCGACGTCGACCACATCAACGTCCAGTCCAACACGCTGCTCAGCCCACCGGTCTTCAAGTCGGGCAGCGGCGACATGACCGTGTACACGTATGCGGGCGCAACCGTCCCGACCACGATCGACCTGTCCGCGACCGACCCGGCCGCAGGCGACGTGGTGACCTACAACATGGACAACCTGCCGCAGGGCGCCACGTTCGATGCGAACACGGGCGCGTTCTCGTGGCAGCCGACGCAGGCCGGCACCTACACGTTCATCGCCGAGGCGTCGGACGGCACGACCGTTACCACCAAGCGGGTCACCATCTTCGTCGGTGCGGACCGGCAGACGACCGTGGGCGCCATCACCGCGCCGTTCAAGCCGGGCACGCTGTACGTCACGTCGACGAAGACCGCGTACGACAACGCGTATGCGGACATGGAAAACACGATCGGTTCCAGCACGGACGCCACCTACTTCCAGAAGCTGGCGACGCTCAGGACCGCCGTCACCGGGCTGCAGGAACTGACCCCGCTGCTGAAGGACGGCAGCATGGACTATACGAACCTGTTCTTCAAGTCGCGCCTCGCGACGAACTTCGGCGACTGGCCCGCCAACGGCGTCGACAACAACACGGACTCGTTCATCGCCTACACCATCGCGCGCGACAGCAATCGCACGCTGATCCTGGACTTCGGCCCCAGCTTCAAGGTGGCGGCGAACGCATTCCAGATCCAGCCGCGCACGAGCTTCCCGGAACGCGTGGGCGGCGTGACCATCTTCGGGTCGAACGACAACGAGAACTGGACGCGCATCACGCCCGACGAAACCCAGGCAATCGAAGGCGTGCAGACGCTGAACGTGCCGGACAACCTGCGCAGCCAGCGCTACCGCTTCTTCAAGATCTCGATGATCGACCTGATCTCGTCGTATAACATCCTCGAAATGGGCGAATTCAGGATCTTCGGCACGCGCTACGAAACGGTGAACAAGCTGACCAACGTATCGCTGACGTCCGACCAGGCGCTGAAGAACCGTGTCGTGACGGGCAATACGATCAAGCTCTCGTTCCAGTCGTCCGAACCGATCAACACCGTGAGCGCCACGCTCCAGGGCGAGCCGGCCACGCTCACGACGAGCGACAACCTGAACTGGACGGCGACGGCACTCATCAAGCCCACGACGGCGCCGGGCACGGTGAAGTTCCTCCTCAACTACCACACTGCCGATGGCACGCCCGCCGAACCCGTGCTGTTCTCGACGGATTCGACGTCGCTGTTCATCGCCGACCAGACGAACTACATCGCCAACCTGTTCGACATCGCGACCGTGACGGATTCGAACGGCCGCAACGCGACGGACGCGCTGGCGAACGCGGGCAGGCTGTTCGACAACAACCTGACGACGGCGACGGACCTGCGCCTGAACGGCAGCGGCAACAACGGCTGGCTCATGTTCGACTTCCGCGGCGGCGGCACCGCGGCGCTGACCCGCGTCGAGGTCATCGGCCTGCAAAACCAGTACGCCAGCCGCATCGCGGGCGCCGTCGTGCAGGGCTCTAACGACAATGCGACGTGGACGACGATCTCGAACGCCACCGCGAACACGTCGGATTGGCAGACCCTGACGATCACCGACCCGACGCCATACCGCTACATCCGCATGGTCGACGCGGGCGCGTGGTTCGGCAACATGACGGAGTTGCGGCTGTACGGCGTGACCGCGTCGACGAACCGCATCGCCAGCGCGTCGCTTACGTCCGCGCAGGCGCTGCGCAACCGCATCGTCCCCGGCAATACCGTGAAGCTGAATTTCACGGCGAAGGAAACGATCGGTAACGTGGCGGTGACCATCGCCGGCCTGCCGGCCGCGCTCACCACGGCGGACAACCTGAATTACACGGCCACCGTCACGCTGCCCCAGGGCACGCAGACTGGCCCCGTCAGGTTCGCCATCGACTACCTCACGCAGGACGGCAAGACCGGCTATGAAGTCACGGAGACGACGGACGGCACGCTGCTCAATCTCGTCGACGAGAGCGACACGATCAAGAACGTGCCCGCCATCGCGACATTGATCGACTCGACGACGAACCGTACGGCCGCCACGACGCTGACGAACGTGAACGCGCTGTTCGACGCGAACCTGGGCACCGGTTCGGACTTCCGCAACGGCTCGGCCGGTTCGGGCACGGGTTCGTGGATCACCTTCGACTTCAAGGCCGGTAATCAAGTCACGCTGACCGGCGCCGAAGTCATCGCCCGGCAAGACCAGTACTACACGCGCGTCAACGGGACCGTGTTCCAGGGTTCGAACGACGGCGCCGTCTGGACCACGTTGACGCCGGCGGCGAAGTCGACGGCCGATTGGCAAGCGCTGCCCGTCGCGAGCCTCGTCCCTTATCGCTACATCCGCGTGTACAACCCGAACACGTGGTTCGGCAACATGAACGAGGTGCGCCTGCACGGCACGCTGCACGGCGCCGACGCGACGCCGCCCGTCACCACGGCCGCCGCGCCGCAGGGCGTGGCGACCACGGATGCGACCGTCACCTTCACGGCGACGGACGACCAGGGCGGCTCCGGCGTCGCCGCGACCTATTACACGGTCGACGGCGGCGCCCAGCAGACCGGCACCACGGCCACCCTGACCACCAGCGGCACGCACACGGTGAGCTACTGGAGCACCGACTGGGCCGGCAACAAGGAGCAGCCGCACGCGGTTACGGTCACCATCGATAAATCCGTCGACGTCACCGCGTACGCCACGATCTCCCGTTCCGGCCTGACGGTGAACCGTTTCACCGGCAAGTACACGGGCACCGTGACCCTCACGAACGCCAGCGGCCAGACCCTGGCCGCGCCCCTGCAGCTGCGCCTGCAGAGCCTGACGGCCGGCGTCACGCTGGACAACGCGACGGGCCTGCAGAACGGCGTGCCGTTCATCGCCCTGCCTTCCGCGCTCGCGCCGGGACAGAGCGTCACGCTGACGACCACGTTCTCCAATCCATCCAAGACGGGCATCGGCTATGCGCCCCTGCTCTTCAGCGTCAAGTAAAGGACATCACCATGCTCGACTTCAAGCACACCTTCTCCCGGCTGGCCATCGCGGCCGCCATGATCGGCGCCTGCGCGCAGGCGGCGGCCATGCCGATCTACCACGTCGACGTCGACACCGCGTCGCTGGGCACGGGCCCGGCATTCCTCGACCTGTATTTCCTGGGACTGGACGGCGCACCCGCGGCCACCGCCACCGTGTGGAACCTGAACGGCGCGCTCGCCGGCGCGCCGGACCTGACGGGCGCCGTCACCGGCGGCACGCCGGGCCCGTTCACGTTCACCAATGCGGCCGGCGGCGGCGAACTGGTCCAGGGCATCCAGCTCGGGGGCAAGTTCAGTTTCGACGTCGGCTTCACGATGGCGCCCGGCGACACGGGCACCACGTTCGGCTGGGCGTTGTTCGACGCGACGCATTACCTGGGCGCGGACGGCGACCTGGGCGACTTGTTCCTGCAACCGGATGCGCCCGTCGGCAACCAAGTCCTCGTCGCGGCACCGGCGGGCCAGCTGGGCAGCGTGACGGCGGTGCCTGAGCCGTCGACGGCGGCACTGGTGCTGGCGGCCATGCTGGCGTTGGTGGCGTGGCGGGCACCGGCGGCACGCCGGCGCTGATCCCGCAGGGGGTTCCGGCCGCGGCCCGGCGCGGGCGCGGCCGGGCTGACGGTATCAGGCGGTCGATGCCGGCGCAGGCACCGTCGCCCCGTACACCCGGTTCCTCCCGGCGGCCTTGGCGGCATACAGCGCCGCGTCGGCCGCCGCGAGCAACGTCGCGTCGTCGTTGCCGTGCACGGGATACAGCGCGACACCCGCCGAGAACGTGCGGCCGATGTCCGTGCCGTTCGACGCAAAACGCAGATCGGCGAAGGCGCGGCGCACGTCGTCGATGCGCTCGACGGCCTGGTCGAGCGTCACGTCGCGCATGACGATGACGAATTCCTCGCCGCCATAACGGCATGGGGAATCCGTCGGCCGGACCTGCTGCCGCAGCAGGCCGCCGAGCGCGCGCAGCATGGTGTCGCCGAGCGCATGGCCGTGGTCGTCGTTGACCGACTTGAAGTGGTCGATGTCGATCATCACGACGGCGAACGACCGCCCTGTCCTGCCGGCCCACGTCAGTTCGCGCGCGAGCGCGTCCGCGAGGTAGAGGCGGTTGTACAGGCCCGTCAGAGGGTCGCGGATGACCTGTTCCTGCAACTGCGCCTGCATCGAGCGGATGGTGTCCAGCTGCGCCCGCAGCTGCTTGTTCGCCTGTTCCAGCGCGAACGACGTCGTGCGCGCGTCGGTGACGTCGCGCACGATCAGCACGTAGCCCAGGATCGCGCCGTCGTCGGCGCAGATCGCGAACGTGCGCAGTTCGAGATGCCTGCCGGCGCCATGCACGAACTCCGCCGTCGTCGGGACATAGCCCTCGCCGGCGACGTGCGCATCGAGTTCCGCCATCCTCTCCCCGAGCAATTCGCCCGGTTGCGCGGCCGGCTCGATGTCGAAGATGCGCCAGATCGCCGCATTGCTTTCGACGATATGCCGCTGCGCGTCGACGACGACGAAGCCGTCCGTGATCGCTTCGCTGATCTTCTCGCGCGCCACCGAGACGAGATCGAACAGGCCGCGCCGGAAGATCGCCAGCGAGACGAGGACGCCGCTGGCGACGAGGCCGAGCGGCGTGGGGTCGATGTCCGGCGGCGACAGGCCGGCAATGAACGTCACGTTGGAGACAATGGGGACGATCAGCGCGCCCAGCAGGATGCGTGTCTGGCGCCGGACCTGCGTCGTGCCGTGTTCGTAGGCGGCGAGCAGCGCGAGGACGGATTTCGCGATCAGCGCATAGCTGTACAGCGAATGCACCCAGAACAGCGGTCCCATCTGGAAAATGCTGTCCGTGGCCACGCCGCGCCAGGTGCCGAAGCACCAGTCGTACCGCGGCGACAGCGCGACCGCCAGCACGACGGTCGGCACGCTGGCGAGGGCCAGCAACCGGGACGGGCGGAATGCGTTCGTCCCGCGCGTATAACTCAGCACGAACAGCAAGGTGATCGGGGCGATCGCGACGACGGCCGGGAAGATGACGCGCATGCGCAGGAACAGGCCGCCCTCGGGCACGAATCGCGCGAACGGCAGCGCATAGCACGTCAGCCACCAGGCCGCGCACAACTGCATCGCCAGCAGCGCCGGCGCGCCGGGCGCATGACGGCGCTGCCATGCAACGGCCGCCAGCAGCAGCGCGGTGACGGCACCGACGAGGAGAATGAAATTGAAGATCTGCATGGTCGCGCGAAGAAGCAGGCCTCATCTTAGCACCGCGCCACCTTTAGTTTCATTGTAGAACTATTATTTTCCTCATATAAACAACATCATATTATCGGCTTGGCGCCGGCGCCGGCAGCGCGACCCGGTCGATGACGACGCCGGGATCGATGGCACGGATCGTCACGACGTGCGGGCCGGCAGCGAGCGCCGGCATGGCCACCCGCGCGCGCACGACATTGTTCTGCACACCTTCGCGGCGGATGGCGCCCGACTCGTCCTCCTGGCCGCTCGAGCCGGGCACGTCGACGACGAGTGGCGCCCCGTCGTCGACGCTGACGCCCACACGCAGCTTCCTGCCCGGGTAGATGCGGAAGGTCGGCATGAAGTCGATCAGCACGTCCCCGCCGGCGCCGGGCGCGGCCGCCAGGACATCGAATGCGAGCGCCGGCGCCTTGTCGTCCGTGACCGCCCACGACGACTCGAGGCCGGCCGGCGTCAGCGCGACGGCGCGTCCGGTGCGTCCGAGCCCCGCGACGGGCGTCCAGCGCGCGCCGCCGAGCGCCGACTGACGATCCGCGTCGGCGGCCGCGCGCCAGACACGTCCCTCGTCAACGGGCCGGGCCACCGGCGCGCCGCCACCCGCCGGCTCGCCCCACGGCCAGCGCACCTGGCTGTTCCAGGCCATCAGGTTGTCCGCCGTGACGAGGCCCGGCATCATGCCCTTCCACTTGCCGTTGGCCACCGTGTGGTTGTACGCATCGACTTCGCGTTCGAGGAATGCCCGCTGGCGCGCGATCTCCGCGGCTTGCGCGGCGGGATCGTCGCCAAGCCGGGCGGCGCGGTCGGCCATGAAGATCGCGCCCGTGGCGCCCAGCACGCGCGCGGGGAAGCCGATCATTTCGACGTACGCATCGCGCCTGTCGGCGGGGACCTTGGCGGCCAGTGTCGCCTCCTGCTCGAGGAGGCGTGCATAGCTGCGGCCCAGTTCGGCGGCCTCTTCGCGCGGCAGCGAAAGCGCCCACGCGCGCACCATCAGCTCGGGCTTGCGGATCGTGCCAAGCCGGTAAAACTCCGTCAGCAGATCGGCGACGGCCGGTGCCAGCGCGTCGCCGACATGCTCGGCCGCGAACGATCGCAGGAACGCGGGCTGGGAATCGGGCCCGAACGCCGTCGGGCTCCACGCGAAGCGCGCGAAATAATCGACGCCGATTTCCATCGGCTTCAGGTCGCCCACGTTGAGCATCCACATCGTGCGCGCGTCGTTGTCCCACGCCTTGTGCAGCTCTTCCCACAGCAGCGCGGGCGCCGTCGAATTGATCCACAGGTAGGAATGCGGCCCGCCGTAGTAGGACAGGTGCCAGTACACGCCCGCGCCACCCGCACGTTTGCGCTCGTCGGGTGAACTCAGACGCCGGATGTAACCGAAATTATCGTCCGTCCACACGAGCGTCACGTCGTCCGGCAGCGCCAGGCCGGCGTCGTAAATCGGCAGCACTTCCTTGTACGGCACGAAGGCCTGGGCGACAGGGCCCCATTTCGTCGTCACGTGCCGCTGGATCAGGCTGCGCTGGTCCCGGATCACGTCCCCCATCAGTTTCAGCTTGCCCGGCATGTCGCCGGGCGGCGTCTGCATGCCCTGGTCGTGGATGCCGCGGATGCCGAGGGTCCACATGCCCTCCATGCCGCCGCGCGTGGTGGCCTGCTCTTCCCAGGTCTTGTAGATCGCGTCGCGGTTGGTGAGGTAATTCCAGGGTCCGCGCGTCTTCTGGTTCCACTTCACGTTGTTGTACAACATGGGCTCGCAATGCGATGCGCCCGCGACGATGCCGTATTTGTCGGCCAGCACGACGTTCTCGCGCACGGCATGGAATTCCCGGCTGACTTCATGCATGGCGGGCCAGATCGTGTTCAGGCGCAGGCGCAACATGAGTTCGAAGATCTTCTCGTAGGTCTTCGGGCCGATCCCGCCGGCCTCGGGCTCGAACGTCTGTTTGGCCCAGGCATGCATGCCCCAGTCCTCGTCGTTGACGAAGATGCCGCGGTATTTCACTTCCGGCGCCGTGGCCTCGGGTGTGCCCGACCGAATCGCCAGCGCCGTCCTGCGCCGGACAGGCGCATCGGCCCACCAGTACCACGGCGATACCCCGATCCGTTCCGACAACTGCGTCAATCCGTACGCGGCGCCGCGGCGATCGCTGCCCACGATGACGAAGGCGCGCTCCACGCCGGGGAACGGGCGCTCGACCATCTGCGACACCGTGGCCTCCCAGCGGCCGCGGACCTTGTCGAGGTCCTTCAGCCTGCCCCTGGCGGCCAGCTCGTCGATCAGCCCGTTGTGTCCCAAGGTGCCGGCGACGATCAGCGGGCGCCCGCGCACGGCCTTCGCACCGATGACGGGACGCCTGCCCGTCACGCGTTCGACGTCGTCGGCGAACAGGCGGGCCGCGACGCCCACCAGCGGGTCGTCATGGGCATCGACCGCGACCGCCGCCACGCCGGCGCCGCCAACGAGGTTCAACGAACCCGGCCCGGAGCGCGCGATCTCCGTCACTTCCACTGCGTGGGCCGCGGGCAGCACGGCGAGCGATGTGCAAGCGGCGAGGATGGCGGTACGGAGCGGTTTCAGCTTCATCACGGTAGGGCCTTTCGACAGGTGGACGGGCGGCGACGCGGGTCCGTCGGCGACTGGCAGGACTATAGTGAGATAGCGCTACCAAGTAAACGACTTTTTGGGTATTTACGGCCCCGTGCGTCCGCCCGCCGAAAGGCTCCCCTCGGACTATTTTCCGGCCGGCGTGCCGAGGCTCGACATATACGCGACGCGCAGCTTGGCCGGACCTTCGACGGGCGCAACCTTCCCGTCCCTGCCGCGCAGCGCCACGCCGGTGACGGTCACTTCGACCATCGCCTTGTGCGGGTCGATCCCGCTGAACAGCACCAGGCCGTTCGCCCCGAGCGGCATGCCCATGGTTGCCGCATCGGGGCGCCAACGCAACGCGCGGAAGTAATCCGCCAACTGCACGCCCGCCGTCACGATGCGCGTACGGTCCGCCTCGGCCGGCTTGTCGCCGGTGCTCCACAGCACGTTGACCTGCACGAGCTTGTGCTCCGGGCCGGCGAACAGATACGTCACGCCGGCCGCGCCGGGCCCCGGTTCCAGCGACGGCAGCGGCAACACGAGCATGCTGTAGCGCGGATCGGGATGGCGCGCGGTCTGCAGCAAGGTCGCCTGGTCCTTGAAGTCGCGCGCCACCGCGGCGCGCACCTCGTCCTCGTTCATGCCGAAGCGCGCGCTGCGAAAGCCCGCGATCTCGTGCAGTGGCTTGGCGGCCGGCGCGCCCGGCACGTCGGCGGCATGGGACACGCCAGGGACCAGGGCACACAGCATGGTCCCGGCAAAACTCGTGTTGCGTAACAAAGAAAACATGGGGTATCCGATCTTGAAAGTTCAGAAGGCGCCGGGCGGGATGGTGTAGATGTCCGGATGGTCGATATCCGCGACCAGCGATTTGCGCAGGTGCGCCGGCCCGGCCGGTGCCGCCCGATGTTCCTGCTTGCGCACCGCGCCAGGCAATTCGACGTCCAGCGCGACGCCGCCCACGCGGATCTCGACACCGCCGCCGTGGAAGTCGCGGCCGGCGAACAGGATCAGTTCGCCCGGCGCCGTCACGCGGCCACGCGTCGTCGCGAAGTCCGGCCACTGGTAGCCCACCAGGTCGCTCGCCAAGGTCGTGGCGGCGCGCAGCAATGCCGCGCGCTGCACGGCGTCCGGATTGCCGGGGAGGGTCCAGGTCTGGTGGACCGCGACCAGGCGGTGGCTGGCGGCGCCGAACACGTAGCTGACTTGCGCCGGCCCCGGTCCCGGCGCCAGCGTGGGCACCGTGACGGCCAGCGCGGTCGTGCGTGCGGCATCGTCGACCTGCACCTTGGCCGTCGCCAGCGCATCCGGCCACGCGGTCGCGATGGCAGCCTTCACCTCGTCCATGGTCATGCCCCAGCGGGCGCCCTGGAAGCCGTCGGCTTCGAACGGGACGCCCTGCACGTCCCACGAGCGCGGCTGGCCCGTCAGCGCAATCTCGTCACCCTTGGTGGCGCACGTTGCCGCCACCGGCCACGCCAGCGCACAGGCGAGCAGACCGCGCGTTACACATCTCAAACGTCTCATTATTGTTCCTCTATCGCGGTAGGTTCGCATACACGAGCTGGCCGTCCTCCACACGCAGCCGCACGCCCAGGCGCCCCGCCTGCATGTTCACATCCCAATACTGGCGCGTGAAGTCCGGCTTGGCGCGCGAGAACGCGACGGCCTTGGCCGGATCCGTCTGCAGCAGGTTGAGGAACGTCTTCTGCCAGGTCTGCTGGTCCGTCACCATCTTCGCCGTCGCCTTCAGCATGTCCGTGTACTGCTGCAGGAAGACGGCGTTGTCGCGGCTGCCGTCGCCGTCGTGGTTCCAGTCCGCGTTGCCGCTCAGGTAGGCGAAGCGCGCGGCCGGATCGTTCGCGAGGCTCAGCGCGTGGCTGTCGGCGTCGCGCTGGCGCTCGTAGATGTCCGGACCGCCGCCGCGGGCCAGGTCCGAGAACACCTGCCCGACCTTGCCCACGTCGACGCCGAAATTCAGCTTCAGTTCCAGGCCGCCGATGCCGATCTGCGCGCCCAGGTCGAGGCTGACCTCGATGACGCCGTTCGAATAACCAGCACCGACGGTGAAGTTGCCGCCGACCGAGCCCGGCGAGTACACCGTCGCGCCGCCCTGCACCGCGCCCGCCTCGCCCGAGAAGCCGCCGCTGACGCCCGTCGACGCGCCCACGCCAGCATGCGCGCCCGTCGTCATGGTCAGCACGCCGTTCGTGACGCCGTAGTTGTAGCTGGTCGTCGCATACGCGAACGTGCCGGACGTCAGGTTCACGTTGCCGTCCAGGCCGCCGCCCAGGCCGCCGTGGACGCCGGCGCTGGCATAGGCACCGGCCGTGGCATCGGCCTCGATCTTGACGCCGGTCCTGCCGAGCTTCATCTGCACGCCCGTTTCGGCCTGCGCGCCGACGCTGGCTTCCACGGGACCGCTGCTGATCGTGATGTCGACGTGCCCGTCCGCCGTCGCGCTGACGGTCACGCCGCTCACGCCGAACGATGCGAGTGCCGTGGCGACGCCGCTGGCCTGCGCATTGACGTCGACCGTGCCGCTCGCGAGGTCCGTCCCGGCCGCGCCGCCGACCGCGGCGCTGACGCCGCCCGGACCGACATGGGTTTCGAAGACGCTGCCGCTACCGGTGACGGGGCGGTCGTAATCGGGCGTCGGCCTGTTTTCGTGGCCCGTCGTGCGCTTGAAGCCGGAGCCGCCCGGCTGCTCCGCGAACTGGGCGCCGCCGGCCTGATAGGTCTCCGCAAAGTTCGACGGATCGGGCGGCGTTACCACCGGCAGCGCCGGCAAGTCCTTGGCCGCCACGAACGGGAGGCCGAAGCGGCTGTCCTTGTACACGTCGAGAGCGCCGAGGTCGTTCAGGGTGACGGGGATGTTGTAGCGCCCGTGATTCTGCACCGGGAGCAGCCGGTAGTTGCCTGCGTACTGGCCGGTCAGCCCGATCGCCTCGTAGTAATACCGGCCCTCCTCCAGCGCCGTGCCCAGCCGCGCGTACCCGTCCGCCGGCGCCGGCACGTAGATGGCGACCGCCGCGTCGGGCATGGTGTCGCCGTTCGGCAGCGGCACGCCGCCGATCGTCTGCAAGGTCGCCTTGCCGGCATCGCCGATCTGGCCCTGGCCTTCGATGACGACGCTGCTCGCGGTCGAATAGCGCAGGTAGAGCGGATTGATGGTCAAGGTGCCGGGCAGGTTGCCGCTCGTCGCCAGCGTGTAGTTCTTCGCCTGCGCGCCGGTCAGGCCGGACACGACTTCGAAGTACTTGCCGACCGGCGTCTTCGCATCGACCGTCATCGGCGCGCCTTTGAGGTCCAGCAGCACGACCGAGCCTCCCACGTCGTCGCCGGGAATGACGCCGTTGTAGACCGGCTTGCCGATGTCGACGCCCGGCACGAGGGACGTGCAGCTGAAACCGTCGCAATCCTTGTAGTAGCCGTACTGGCCACTGCCCGCGGAAACGGTCCAGGTCAGCGTCTTGGGCTTGACCGCCCACGTGCCGCCCGTCGCGCCGGTCAGGACGTAGTTGCCGGGCTTGGCACCTCCCAGGCTGATCGTGTAGGCATACTCGCCCGCATCCACCAGCTGGTCCAGCACCAGCGTGCGGTTGAAGCCGTTGCCGATCGACGGTTCCTGCTCCGTCAGCGCCTTGCCCGGCAGGCCGGCCCCGGAGATCACGTACGTCACGGCGTCCTTCGGATAGGTGCCCGCGACGGCGAAGACGGGCGAGCTGCCATAGGTCGACGTCTGCGTCGCCGGCAGGTGGAGGTCCAGCGGCATGGGCTTGATGACCACGGAGGCCGTCTTGACCAGTGCCGGGTCGAGAACGTAGTTGGCGGCGGCGGTGCCGCCCAGGTCCGCCAGGCGCACCTGATAGGTGCCCGCGTCCGTGTACAGGTTCGGCTGGATCTGGCTGCCCTTGCCGTCGACATAGACCTGCTTCACCGTCAGGTCATCTCCGGGCACGATGCCGCTGAGCGTACCCGTCAAGGCCTGCCAGGCATACAGCCCGTTGAGGTCCGTGTACACGAAGGACGCGCCGGCCGCCGCGCCGCCGATCGCGCGCCGCGCCACCGTCAGGCCGGGCAACTTCGCGGGCACTTCATAGTTCTTCGCGAGCGCGTCGCTGAGCTGGACGCTGAAGTCATAGGTGCCGGCCGGGACGTGATTCTTCCACCTGGGATCGAAGGATTTGCCCACGTCGGCCGGTGTCGGGGAAGCGGTCGTGGTGAGCCAGGGGCTCCAGTCCTGCACATCGCCGGGAACGAATCCGGTCACGGTCGGCCTGGTCGGATTGGTGCCGTAGACCATGTCGGTCGGCCCCGTATAGCTCACGGCCAGCCGCGCCTTGTCCACCTGGACCTTGGCCGTGTTCGACGGCCCGACGGTGAGCGTCATGCCGCTGGCCGAATCGAGCCAGCTGGTTGCGTCGCGCACGAGCGTGTAATTGCCCGCCGCGCTGCCGGTGAGGCCTGTCGCCTGGTACGTGTAGCTGCCTGCCGGCGTGTGGAAGCCGGCGTCGACGGCGTTGCCGGCGCTGTCCAGCAACTGGCCGGCGGCCTGCACGCCCTGCCCCGGCAGCACGCCGTTGAGCAAGGCGGACGGCTGCGGCGTGATGCCATACGTGTCTTGCCAGTCCTTGTAGGTCACGCTCACGGGGCGGGGCGTGACGTCGATGCGCCCCACTTCGCCGTTCACGCCCGTGTCGCGCACATAGTAGTTGGCCGCATCCTGGCCGCCCAGGGCCGCGGTGACGAAGTAGCTGCCGACCGGCTGCTGGCCGGCGAGCGCCGCGGCGGGCCCGCCGGGCAGCTGGATCTGCGCCGACAGCGAGACCTTGTCGCCGGCGAGCGGCGTGAAGCCCGTCATGCTCGGGTGGGCGCCGCCGCTGCTGCCGTACACCACGCTGTTGACCTGGCTGCTCCCCATGTCGATGCCGCCCTGCGACAGCAGCGACCAGGACGGCGACACGGCGCGCGGCACAACGGTCAGCAAGGCGATCTCGTTGCCCGTCGTGGCCAGGCGGTAGTTGCCGGCGTCCGGACCGGACAGGCCCGCGACCTGCGTCGCATACGTGCCGGCGTTCAGGTAGCCGCCGGTGGAATACGAGGCGCCCGCGAGCGACGCGGCGCCCAGCGACACCCGGTCGTCCGCGAACGCAAGGCCCATGACGTCCGACTGGATGGCGACCTGGCCTTTGACGTCGCCGTACTGGCGCGTCGCGCTGTCCAGGAACCAGGTCTTGTAGTTGATGGTCTTGGGCACGATGGTGATCAGGCCATCTGACGAGCCGACGCTCGTCACGCTGTAGTTGCCCGCATCGCGGCCCTGCAGCCCGAGGATCAGCGACACGGGGAACGGATAGTCGCCGACCTGGCGCTTGGCGACGGTATTGGTCCAGCTGCCTTGCAGGATGATCGGCAACGTGACGTCGTCGCCGGAAAGCACGCCGTTCAGCGTGTTGTGCAGGTCGACGCCGTTGACGACGGCGCCGTACTCGTACGTGCCGGTGGGACCGGTATAGGTGAGCACCTTCGGCTTGACCGTCAAGGTGGCCGTGCCGGTATTGTTCTGCAGCGTGTAGTTCGGATTGCTGTCCACCTGCGCGGTGGCCTGCACGGTGTAGGTGCCGGCCGGCGTGCGGTCGCTCAGCGCGACCGCGCTCCCGTTCTTCGACAGCGAGACCTGGGCGTGAATGCCGAGCGTATCGCTCCCCACCAGGCCGTCCAGCGCCACGGCGGGCGCGCCCAACGTGCCGTACACGGACTGGCTGTCCTTGACGACCAGGCTCAAAGGCTTGGGCGCAATCGTCAGCTGGCCGGTGACGTTGCCCGTCGCGACGGACACGTAATTGCCGCCCGCCGCGCCGCCGAAGCCCGTCACGCCCGCCGTGTACGTGCCCACGCCGGGCAGCGCGATGCCGGCGCCGTGGCCGTCCAGGGCCTGCACTCGCGGCACCACGTCGTCGCCCGGCAGCGCGCCCGTCAGCGTGACGGGATTGCCCGGGGCGTTGCCGTACAAGGCCGTACCGCTGCCGACGGTCCAGCTGACCGGGCGCTTCGCGATCGTCACCGTGCCGTTCGTGTTGCCGGTGTTGCTCAGGACGTAGTTGTCGCCGCTGTGCGGGATCCACACCCCTTCCACACTGTACGTGCCGGCCGGCGCGCGAGCGTCGATCGCGGTGGCGCCGAACGCCGTGAGGTTGCGGACGTATGGCCGGACATCGAAGACGTCGCCGGCGAGCACGCCGTTCAGCGTCAACCCGGGCACCGCACCGCCGTCGCCATAGGTCACGTTCAGCGAACCGGTCGCATACGTCACGACCTTTGGCGCCACGGTGACCACGGCGTTCTGGTTGCCGGAGAGGTCGAGGATATAGTTGCCGGCGCCCGTTCCGCCCAGTCGCCCGAGTCCCAGCTCGTACTGTCCCACGGACGGCTTGCCGGAAGGCGACGGGTCGCCCGTCACGGTCTGGCGCACGATCTGCGCGACGCCGGCGACGTCGTCGCCATTGATCACGCCGGTCAACGCCGGCACCGGCAAGTCCTGGCCGTACTCCTGGGTGCTGCTCGTGCCGGCCCAATGCACGGGCTTGCGCGCCACGACCATCGCCGCGCCGGGCGCCGAGCCGGCCAGCGTGTAGTTGGTCGCATCCGCGCCCGCCACGCTCGTGATGGATTGCGTGTACGTGCCGGCCGGGGTGGTGGCCGTGGTCGATCCCGTCAACCGCGCGCCGTTGACGTCGATGCCGACGGCACCCGGCGTGACAGCGTCCCCGGGCAGCACGTTGTTGAAGGTCACGGCACCCAGCGCGGCCGGCGAACCGTACGTGCTGCCGGCGGCGGCGACGGCGTAGTCCAGCACGCGCGGCGTGACGGTGAACGGCGTGTCCAGGTTGCCGCTGGCGGCGATGCGGTAGTTCGCCGCATCCGCCCCGCTCAAGCCGGCGACGACGTAGTCGTAGCTGCCGACCTTGAGGCGCCCCGCGGGCACGGCCACGCCGCCGGACATGACGGCCGGCACCGGCGCGACCGTGTCGCCGGCCAGCACGCCGTTGAGGCTGGCCGATTCGTAGCCCGTGTCGCCATAGACCAGCGTCGGGCTGTGGAACGTGTCGTAGGTCACCGTCTTCGGCGCGACGGCCAAGGTGCCGGTCCAGGAACCGGGCGCCAGCGTGTAGTTGCCGGCGGCGGCGCCGGACAGGCCCGTCACCGCGTACGGCCAGGTGCCTGCCGCCGTCCGGTCGCTGAAGCCGTAGCCGGCGCCGACGGCATTCAGCACCTGCCCGGCGCCGCCGTTCAGCGTGCCGAGCACGGACAGCGTGTCGTTGTTCACGACGTTGGACAGCGTGACGACGGACGCCGCCGTGCCGTACGTGCCCTGCACCGCGCCCACGTTCGCGGTGACGGTGCGGCGCGTGACGGTCAACGGGATCGCGACCGGCGTCATGTCGATGAAGTAGCCGCCGGACAGGCCGCCGTTGAACGCCAGGCCGGCAGTGCCGCCAAGGGTCAAGGTATGGCTGCCCGCGTTGGCCGTGACACCGGGACCGCTGGCCGCCAGCGAGCCCGCGGCCAGGATGTCGCCCATTGCGTCGGGTGCCGTGCCCGACGTCACGTGCAGCAGCGGCGTGCCCAGGGACGCCGCGTCCGGGTCGGCATCGCCGTACACGCGGCTCGTGCCCGCATTGATGCCGTCGCCCAGCGCCAGGCGCGTGGCCTGCCCGCCGTTCAACTGGCCGAAGCGTGTGATGGTCCCGTTCTCGACGAACTTGAACGCCCCTTCGCCGCGCAGCGCGTCCGTGGCTTCCGTGGTCCAGTTCACGCGGTTGCCGCTCAGCGTGGCCGATGCGGCCGACACGCTCAGGTTGCCCGTCAGCGTGATGTTGCCCGCGACCGTGACGTCGCCGGTGAGCGTGATGTAAGGCGCCAGGCCGCCGTTCGTTGCGCCGGGCGCGATCGCGGCGGACAAGCCGTTGCCGCTGTAGCTGCCCAGGAAGATGCCGCCCGCGTCGCGCTCCGTATTGCCGGCGCCGTCGGACAACGTCAACGTCAGCTTGCCGTTGCTGTTGATGAAGTTCGCGCCGCCCAGGTTGATCTGGGCCATGCCCGCGCCGCGCTCGCTGTCCACCACGCCGTGGGCCGCGGTGTCGTTGGCGACGATGGACCAGTCGGCATCGGCCGTGCCGAACACGCCGTTCAAGGTGACGGAGCGGCCGGCCGCCAGCGACAACGCACCGGCGGCCTGGTTGAACGGACGCGTGACGACGGCGCTGAAGGTGTTCCACTCGATGTCCTGGCTGGCCTTCAGGCTCACGCTCGTGCCGCTTCCCAGCAGCGACACGAGGTCGGCCGAGTACAGGTGACTCACGCCGCCCGGATTGTCGCCGTAGCCGATATCGCCCGCGGCGCCGCCCGGCACGTCGTCTATCTGGATGTCCTGCGGGTCGAGCAGCAGCTTGCCGCCCTTGCCGAGCGCGATGCGATTCAGCGCGACCGACTGCACGGTCGATGCCGACGACACTTCCACGGCACCCGCGGCCTTGGCGCCGCCCGCCGCGATGCTGCCCTGCATGGTCGTCGCCTTGTCGCTCCACACGACGACGGTGCCGCCCTCGCCCGCCGCGCCGTGCGCGGACACGTCGATCCGGCTGGCCGCATCCACGGTCGTCGTGGACGCATTGGCCGGTGCGGCCGCCGTGCCGAAGCGGCCGACGTAGCGCTGCGCATCCTCCGACGCCGGCGGCTGTGCCTTCCCGCCCTGGAACGTGCCGCCCACGCGCACGAGGCCACCCCGCTCGGCCCCGGTGGCATCGAGCCGAGCGCCGGCCAGCGCCACCTGCGCGCCGCCGACGTCGATGCGCCCCGCCACGCCTTGCGCGGCGGACGTGTCGAGCGTGCCGGACACGCGCACCGCGCCGCCGTCGCCCCCTTCCAGCACGATCGCGCCGTCGTGGCCCGACACGGTGCGCGCGCGGATCGTGCCCGGCATGTTCACCGCTTCGCGCAACGCGTCGCTCACGGTGGACGCCTTCAGCATCACGACGCCGCCGTCCGCCTCGATCACGCCTTGATTGCTCACCAGCGCCTGCCCGTCCGCGCTCTTCGCGTCGGCCGGCAGCAGCACCTGCAGATAGCCGTCGCCGGACAGGTCCAGCGTCGCCGCTTGCGCCGCGCCCAGCGCGACCTTGCCCAGCGGCGCGCTGATCACGCCTTCGTTGCCGGCACTGGACCCGAGCAGCGCCACGTTACCGCCCGGCCCCGTGACGATGCGGCCCCGGTTGACGACGGCGCCCCCTTTGCCGCTGAAGACGTTGCGGCCCGCCATGAAGTCGTCTTCCGACATCCCCAGCGTGGATGCGACGAAGCCGGCGCGCGTGTCGACGACGCCGGTCGCCGAAATCGCAATGCCGTTCTGGTTGATCAGGAACACGGAGCCGTTGGCCTTCAGGGTGCCGGCGATGTCGGTCGGCGTCGCGCCCTTGACGACGTTCAGCGTCGCCGCGCCGGCGTCAGGCTGGACGAAGCTGACCGTGTTCCCCTGTCCGATATTGAACGAGGACCAGTTGACGACGCCGCGCTGCGAGTCCTGGCGCACGACCAGTGCGTTCGCGTTCGGCGTGTTGATGGTGACCTTGCCCGCCGTGACCGTCGCTCCCGTCGGCAGCGCTTGCGCATACGTGGGCAGCGGCGCGGCGAGCGGCAGGCTGGCCGCGACCATCATCGGCCAGGCCATGTCGCGCCGTACGCGCGAGCTGCGCAGGATGGTTTTTTTTCTCAAAATTGCACCTGTGCTTTAAAGAAGGCCTGGCTCGTGTGGCGGCCGCTCGGTGTGATCGATGCGCGGCCCCATTCCGCGGACAGGCTGACGTCGCGCCAGCCGGAACGCAGGCCGCCCCCCCACGAGGTGGCATGGCTCTGCGCCGTGACGCCGGGGAGGCGCGTGTAAGGGCGGGCGCACGCCCAGTAGCCATACGGCAGGACGGCGACGGCGCCCGGCAAGGCCCATAGACGGGCCACTTCCTGGCGCAGCACCCAGCCGCCGTCGTCGGACAGCGCGCCGGCCGTCAGCGCGGACAAGCCGTCCTCGCCATCCATGCCGAAGATCTCCGCGCTGGGCAGCACGCCGCGCATCGCCTTCTGCGCCCGCAGTACCGTGTGGCCCTGCAGGCCCCATTCCAGCGGCGCGTCGTAGCTTGCGTTCGCTTCCACCTTGGTGAAGGCCGCCGTGGCGCCGGGGCGCGACATCGGCAGGCCGGTCTCGTCGATCTCGGCACTCCCGCGCCCGCCGAAGCGGCCCGTGCCTTGCGACAGCGTGGCGCCGGCGCGCGCCTGGCCGCCGGCGGCGGCGCCGCTCCAGTCGGCGGAAAAACGGGCGACGCGCAACCGGTCGAGGTCTTGCGTGAACTGGAAGAACGGCAGCGAATCGCTCTGGCGGCTCGCTTCCACAACGCCGGTCAGGGTCAGCTCCTGCGACCGCGTGACGATGGCCGGATAGATCAGGCGCAGCGACCAGCGCTTCAACTGGCTGCGCGACGCCAGGGGCACGATCGGCGCGCGCGGCCGCGTGTCCGACACGGTGAGTTCGGGATTCAGGCTGAGGCCATTGTCCAGCAGCGGCACGATCAAGCCCCCGCCCGCCACACGGCGCCGCGCATCGGCATGGAAGGCCGTGCCCAGCGGGTAGCCGCCGGACACGTACAGGTATGCCTGTTCACCCAGGCCGAGCGGCTGGTTGGCGCGCACCTGCGCCGTGAACGCCCAGGGACCGATGGCGTCGGACTGGCGATTGTCGGACGAGACGCTGGCCGCCAGCGGCACCAGGTTCCCTTGCAGCACGAGCACGGTGCCGCCGGTTTCGCGCCCCGCGCCCAGCGCGCTGCGCAGCCCGAGGCCCGGGCCGCGGCCCGCCAGCGTGAGTGCGCGCTCCAGTTCCTCGTCGCGCAGATGGCGCCGCCCGACCAGCGGCTGCAATGCCCTGGCGACCGCCTTGCGGGCGTGGGCGGGAACGGCGTCCAGGTTCAGGCTTTCGATGAAGCCGTCGAGCACCGTGATCCGCACTGCGGCATCGTCCGCCACCGACTGCGGCGGGATCACGACGCGTACCAGCGGATACCCGGCGTCCCTGTACAGCGCCTCGATGGCGTCGCCCAGCGCGTACAGGTCGGCCACGGAAATACGCTGGCCGCGCAGCGGCGCGACCAGGCGCTCGGTCGGGTCCGCGAACCCGTCGAACCCGTCCTGCACGCGTACCTCGCCCAGGCGCACGAACAGCTTGTCCGCATTGGGCGGCGGCGCCGAGCGCAGCGGCTGCGGCGGCAAGGCGAGCGGCGGCTGGACCGGCGCCTCCGGGCGCAGGTCGCGCGGCGTCACTTGCGGCGCCTGCGGTACCTGTTGTTGAGCGATCGCCGCGCCATGAGACAGCCCGATCAGGGCAAGGGTGAGCAGTGGGAATGGAAACTGGCGGCACAGCCGGCCGGGATCGAGGTCGACGGACATTCGGGTGGGCAGTGGGCCGGAAGGCCGCGCGTTGTAAACAGGCAATATCGTAGGCACAATAAATGTCGCTGTATGTAGCACAAAAGTACTACACCGCATCAGCCGCCCTTTCCCGTCCCGGCCGCCGTCGTACAATATGTCCATGAAGCAAGCAGACCGTTCGTCCCCGTCCCCGATCCACGTCGCCATCGTCGAGGACGACCCCGACTTCAGCCGCGCACTGGGCGCCGTGATCGAGGGCGCGCCGGACATGCGCCTCGTGGGCCTGGCCGGCACGCAGGCGGACGGCCTGGCCATGCTGCTGGGCCCGCCGGCCGACGTGCTGCTGGTCGACCTGGGCCTGCCGGACGGCTCGGGAATCGCCGTGATCCGCGCTGCCGCGCGCCAGTGGCCCAGCTGCAGCATCATGGTCAGCACCAATTTCGGCGACGAGACCCACGTCATGCGCTCGATCGAGGCCGGCGCGGCCGGCTACCTGCTGAAAGACAGCTCGCCGGCGCGCATGGGCGACGAAATCCGCAGCCTGGCGGGCGGCGGCAGCCCGATCAGCCCCATCATCGCGCGCCAGGTGCTTGCCCGCTTCCGCAACGCGGCGCCGGCATCGGCGCCCGGCACCGCCATGCCGGGCGGCGAAACGCCGGGCGACGAAGCGCCGGGCGACGAAACGCCCCAGCTGTCCCAGCGCGAGAAGGAAGTGCTGGACTACATCACGAAGGGCTTCACCGTGCAGGAGATCGCGGGCCTCATGCAACTGTCGCACTTCACGGTCAAGACCTTCGTGCGCCGCATCTACAGCAAACTCAAGGTCACCTCCAAGGCCGAAGCGATCTTCGAGGCACGCAACCACGGCCTGCTGCCCTGACGATCCATGAACGTCCGTTCCCAGCGCCTGATCGGCGGCATCCTGCTGTTCTTTTCCTGCGCCGTGTTGCTGGCCGGCGCCATCCTCAGCGTGGACAAGGGCCACGGCGAAACGGCCGGCCTGCACCTGATGCGGGCGCAGTGGCTGCAGCAGCAGGTTGCGCGCGACACGGCGCCGCCGGCCACGCTGGACAGCCGCAGCCTGCCGGGCGCCTGGCGTGCCACCGCGCTGCCGTTCCGGCCCACCATCGCCCTGCTGCGCCAGGCGGAATCGGGCACGCGCGCCGACTACGAAAACGGGGCGCGCATCACGTGGATCAAGGTGGACGTCGCCCCGCAGTCGCTGCGCGCGGAGACGCTGGCCCTGTACGGCGCCCGCATCAAGACGGACGGCACGGTCGCGGTCTACATCGACGGACGCCTGGCCTACCGCGCGCAGCAGCACGGCCCGCTGTACAACAGCACGCGCACGCCGCTCTGGCTGCTGGTCGAGCAAGGTCCCGGGCAGGCGCCGGTGCGGGAGATCCTGCTGCGGCTCGAACACACGCCGCAATCGCAGGTGGCCTTGTCGTCGCTGTGGCTCGGCCCCGCGGATGCGCTGCACGCCGGCTACCAGGTGCGCCAATGGCTGCAGCAGGAATTGCCCGCCCTGCTGAGCGCAGCGTTCCTGGCCGTCGGCGTGTTCGCGCTGTTCGTGTGGTTCCGGCGGCCGCACGACATGGCGTACCTGCTGTTCTTCAACCTGTCCGCCAGCGCCTTCATGCGCGGCCTGCATTTCTACGTCGGCCTGCCGATCGAGAACGACTGGTTCGCCTGGCTGACCGTCAATTCCCTGTTCTGGCTCGTGCTGTCGGTGCACTTTTTCCTGCGCCAGCTGCACGGCCAGCCGTTGACGTGGCTGACCCGCGCCATGGTGACGATCACGTCGCTGGTCGGCGTGCTGACCTTGCCCGTGCTGGCCGTGCTGCCCAATATGCCGACCGTGACGCCGCTGATCTATCTGGTGGCGGCCGTCATGAGCCTCGTCGCCTGCGTGGTGTCGGGCGTGTACGCATGGCGCCATTCCGGCGAAGGCCGCATGGTGGTGTGCGGCGTGTTCGGCTGCACGGCGCTGGGCATGACGGACTGGATGTTGCAGAACAACGTGATCAGTCCGGAAGGCTGGTATTTCGGCGCCTACACGCCCGCCCTGTGCTTCATCGTGTTCGGCGCGCTGATGTACCGCCGCTACGTGGCCGCCATCGCGGAAGTGGAACGCGTGAACGCCAGCCTGGCCGAGCGCCTGAAGGCGCGCGAGGCGGAACTGGAAGCGAGCCACCGCCGGCTGCGCGACATCGAACTGCGCCAGACCATCAGCGACGAACGCCAGCGCCTGATGCAGGACATGCACGATGGTCTCGGTTCGTCGTTGATCAGCGCCATCCGCTCGGTGGAGCGCGGCGACCTGAGCGACGCGCGCGTGTCGCAGATCCTGAAGGATTGCCTGGACGACCTGAAGCTGACGATCGATTCGATGGAGCCCGTGGACGCCGACCTCCTGCTGCTGCTGGCCACCCTGCGGTTCCGCCTGGAGCCGCGGCTGGAAGGTACCGGTGTGAACCTGAACTGGGAAGTGCGCGAGATGCCGACCTTGGCCTGGCTGAACCCGTCGAGCGCGCTGCACATCCTGCGCATCGTGCAGGAGAGTATCGCCAACATTCTGCGCCATACGCATGCGACCGAGATTCATGTGAGCACGGCGGTCGTCGACGACGGTGTGTGCATCCGCATCGGCGACAACGGCCAGGGCTTCGATCCCGACGTGGTGCTTGCCCAACGTGCCGGACGCGGATTGCAGAACCAGCGGCGGCGGGCGGCGGCGCTGGGTGGCAAGGTGCAGTGGCAGTCCGGACCGCAGGGGACGGTGTTTACGTTGTGGTTGCCGATGGAGATGGGCGCTCCGGTGGCGTGACGAACGGACATGCAGTCGGGCCCTGCAAATGTCAGGCGCGCCGCATATTCTCGAAAAAGAAATCTCCGTACGCAGTGTTGGCGCGCGCATTGAACGGTTCGGGAAACATGTGCAGCACGACGCGAGATGCTGCCCACCCGTCCAGCGGGGAGAACGGCCCGCCTGGCTCGCAATACAGTCCAAAATCACCCTGTTTCATGCCGCAAGCTGCGCAGTGGTTCATCCAATAAGCGCTGTTTGTCGTCTTCCTGAAGTCGATGCGATAGTGGCGCGTCATCGCCTCGATCCTTCCGACGACGGCCGGTTGCAGCTCACCGATGTAAGACAGGACCGACGGCTCATCGTGCCGAAACCACCTGCCTTGCTGTTCGTCCTCGCCACCCGGCTTGAGCGACTCGTGCCCCCTGGGCAGCAAAATGCCGTGGACGCCTGTTACCTCACCTATGCCCCCATCGCAATGCATTGACACACGGACGGAAATCCGCCAGACTCAACGAGTATGTTAGCGCTATTTGTTTGATGGTATAAGATGTTATAGCCTATCACTGGATGCCGGTGCGCCCCGTCACCGCCACGTTCCAGCCGCAGGACAACAACGGCCGAGGGGTGATCGACTGCGCCACATTCACTGAACCCGCGCTCGCAGCAGATGTAATAACAAACCAAGGAGACTTTTATGAACGGCGTCGCTCTAGAGAGCACCAAACCCATACAAGAGGCGGAAAACACCGGCCTCATCATTCTGATCAGCTGCGTCGCCACCATCGGCGGCTTCCTGTTCGGCTTTGACAGCGGCGTCATCAACGGCACCGTCGACGGCCTGAAGCAGGCGTTCCATTCGACCGACGCCGAGCTCGGCTTTGAAGTGGCATCGATGCTGCTGGGCTGCGCGCTCGGCGCGTTCTGCGCCGGCCGCCTGGGCGACCTGTGGGGCCGCCGCACCGTGCTGCTCATCTCGTCGCTGATGTTCCTCACGTCGGCGCTGGGTGCCGGCTTTGCGACCACGTCGGTGGTCTTCGTCGCCGCCCGCGTGCTGGGCGGCTTTGCTGTCGGCGCCGCGAGCGTGATGTCGCCGGCGTACATCGCCGAAGTGGCCTCGGCCCGCTACCGGGGCCGGCTGGCGACGGTGCAGCAGATCGCCATCATCAGCGGCCTGTTCTGCGCTTTCCTGAGCAACTATTTCCTGGCGCACGCGGCGGGCGCGTCGACCGGCGTACTGTGGCTGGGACAAGAGGCATGGCGCTGGATGTTCTGGATGATGGCGATTCCGTCCGTGCTGTTCCTGGCACTGCTGCTGACGATCCCGGAAAGCCCGCGCTTCCTTGTCGCGAAGAAGCGCAAGGACGAGGCGCTGGCCGTGCTGCAACGCCTGTACGGCGCCGCTTCGGCCCGCACCAAGTTCGACACGATCGACGTGTCGCTGGCGGAAGACCACCACCGTCCGCGCCTGTCGGACCTGATCAACAAGGCGACCGGCAAGCTGCGCCCGATCGTGTGGGTCGGCATCGGCCTGGCGACGTTCCAGCAGCTGGTCGGCATCAACGTGGTGTTCTACTACGGCGCGGTGCTGTGGCAGGCCGTGGGCTTTTCCGAGAGCGATGCGCTGCTGATCAACGTGCTGTCGGGCGGCCTGAGCATCGGTGCCTGCATCGTCACGGTATTCCTGATCGACCGCATCGGCCGCAAGCCCCTGCTGTGGATCGGCTCGGCCGGCATGGCGGTGACACTGGGCCTCGTGACGTTCGCCTTCGCCAGCGCCTCGCTGGACGCCAACGGCAAGCTGGCACTGTCCGGCACGATGGGCGTCGTGGCGCTGGTCGCGGCGAATGTCTACGTCATCTTCTTCAACATTTCCTGGGGCCCGGTGATGTGGGTCATGCTGGGCGAGATGTTCCCCAACCAGATCCGCGGTTCCGCGCTGGCCGTCGCCGGTGCGGCCCAGTGGACGTCCAACTTCATGATCACGGTGACGTTCCCGATGCTGCTCACCAGCATCGGCCTGGCCGGCGCTTACGGCCTGTACACGGTGGCCGCGGTGATCTCGATCTTCTTCGTGCTGCGCTGCGTGCATGAAACGCGCGGCAAGGAACTGGAGCAGATGGAAGGCTGACGGCGCGCCGCGCGCCTGCAAAAAAGCCGTTGACGATCGAATCGGTATCGTCAACGGCTTTTTATCTTTTTGCGGCATGCCGAGCAAGGCCTTGCTCGCACTGCTGCACTGCTGTTCCGAGTGAGGACAGTCGGACGTCGGTGGACGGGTCAATCTGTCGCCGGCGTCGAATCCTGCGCGCTTATGCGTTTTTTGCGCGACGGCGCAGTACAGTACCGAGGAGGCCAGCTCCCAGCAGCGCGAGCGTACCCGGTTCCGGGACACGATTGGCCGGGGTGTAGTCGAGGCTGTCCATGATGAAGTCCCGACCGGTGATGCCGTTGAAGCGGATTTCGTCAAAGTTGCCGGTGAAGCCGACGAACTGGGCCGAATCGCAGCAGCTGCCATTGTTATACGTGTAGGACTCTTGCATCACGTTGCCAAGATAGCTCGAAAACGTGGCAGCGGGCGACGACGTGTTGAATTCGAACCATGCGCCCGCGGCGCTGACTGCCGACCCGAACTGAATTCTGTATTCGCTGGCAGCCGGACCGCCGCTAAAGGAATCGAGATACGTTCCTGAAAAATTGGCAATGCCAGAGTAGCCGCCAGGATTGCCCGACGCGTACCAGTTACCGGAACCATTGGTCGAGAAAGTCACACCCTGCGCGGCGAACTGGTTCGTCACCACGTTGCCCGCACCGGTGGCGACTTCGTCGAAGGTCACGGCAGTGCTCAGACCAACGTTCGTGAGAAGCGGAGCAGCGTCAGCCTGGGCAAACGCCGAGACGATGAACAGTGCGATAAGTTTTTTCATGGTAAGCCCTGTGGTTTTGGTAATAGTAATTGAGTATAGGCAATATCTATGCCAGAAAAACATTTCCCAAAATAATCAAGAGCTTACCCGAGGCAACATTTTCGCTACGGGTTGTTCCGTAAAAATTTCCGACAGGGTGCAGTAGGGATCGAGAGGGCGCGGCACGCATCGTCGCTTCTCATGAGTTAGCTCGACGATGCGTATGACCGCTGCAACAGTGTCAGTTCACTTAATTACCGCGAACACAGCCTTCGTGGGGAACTACTTGAACCGATCGAAGAAGGCCTTGGACTCCTGCGCCGAAAAATTCGGGTACCAGTGGCCGCCCGTCTCGGTGCCGCACCACAGCACGGGCTTGCCGCTGTCGCAACCCTGGTACTCGACGCAGCCGTTACTCCCCACGGGCACCGTGATGGCACTGCAGCTATTGCGCTTCAGGAAAACATCGCGCGCCTCCATCCCCGCCGAGTACGGCACGGTGTTATCGTCCTTGGCGTGGATGAACATGGCCGCCACCTTGTAAGACGAATTGGCACAGCCGCTCCACAGCGAACCGGCCATGGGTACGATCGCTCGCACCACGTCGCCCATCTGGCAGCCGATGGCGTTGGACATCATGCCGCCAAAGCTGAAGCCGGTCGCGAACACACGCTGCGGGTCGGTGCATGCGCCCTGCTGGACCTCGCTGATCATGGCGCGCATGAAGCGAATGTCGCGGTCGCCCGTGTTGGCCCACCCCTTGTCCAGGCCCTCCGGGGCGATGAAGATCGCATTGTCGCCGTATAAATTCTTCAGCCCGAAAAAGCCGCTCCAACCGTAGACATCGGCGGCGCTGCCATCACGCCAGTGCAACCCGATGATCACTGGATAGATCTTGTTGCGATCGTACGAGGCCGGCATCTCGATCCAGTAGCCGCGCTGGATACCGTCGCTGGTGAGCGTATGCATGCCGGTCGTGAGCTTGGAACCGCTGCCGCAGCCCGCGGTGCTCGTCGCCGGCGCGGCGACGGGAGGCGGCGGTGGCGATGCCTGCACGGGTGCAGATGCCGACGTGCCGGTGGCGCCTGTCCCGCCTCCGCAAGCAACGAGCGTCGTGAAAAGTAATATGGCCCAACTATGTCTCATGTCTTCTCCTCGTTTGATCAAGCGCTCTTGGTGAAGATTGAAACAATAATGGCCGCGCCCGCGGCCGTGTTTTACATTTTTCGCGAATCGCCGACATGTTTTTCGAGCGATTAGCGTGAGCGAATTCCGGCGGTCGGGAAGCGGACAGTGAATGCAGAAAGCCCTGTTGAAACAGGGCATTGGATCATCGAGCCGGTCCCACGCGACCTGCGGCAACCGGCGCCCGCGCACAGGAACAGCTTTACGCGCGAGAAGAACGTGGCGCGCAGCGCGGCGTCGCGCTCGAGCGCTTCCGTCAGCATCTCGACACCCTTCGGCACGTTGAAGTAGACGGTGGGCGCGATCTCGCGCAGGTTGTCCAGCGTGCGCGCGAACTCCACCGGCGGCGCCTCGCCAAGGAACGGAAACGCATGCAACAGCATCTGCTGGTGATGGGCCAGCATGCCGTGCGTCGTGACCACCGCCTTCGGTTGTTTCGTCGAGCCCGACGTGAACAGGAATTTCAGGATCGTGTCCGCGTGGACGGCCTCGCTGGCCGCATCCACGTCGGTGACGGTCGTGTCGAGCAGGTCGCCGAAGCGGGTCACCGGCGGCCCGCGTGGACGCCCGCGCCCAGGATCAGCTCCGCATCCGCGGGCAGCGCGGCGTCGAGCGCCAGTGCGGACAGGGCGCCGTCCGCCGCGTACACGGCGCCCGGCGTCAACTGCACGATGAGGTCGCGCAGCTTGCCGTAGTCGGTGGCGACGAGCGAGTACGCGGGCGAGATCGGCGCATAGGGAATCCCGGCGTAGGCGGCGCCCAGCGCGAGCTGGAAGCGTTCCCGGTCGTTCCCGGACAGGATCGCCAGCGACCGCTCGGCAGACAGGCCGCGGTCGCGCAACGCCTGGCCGATGCGGATCCAGGCGCCATCCGGGCCGCGACGCGCGACGGGCGTGCGCCCGGGATGCGCGGCAGCGCCGCGCCCGAGCGGGCCGGTCCAGCGCAGCGGCAGCGGTGCCAGCGGAGTGACGGCGTCGACGTGCCAGACGTCGCCCTCGCGCCAGGCGCGGATCTCCGGATGGCCGAGGTGGACGGCGCGGCAGCGCACCGCGGGCCGGTCCTGGCGCCGCTGGGCATGAACGTCTCGCACTACACGGCGCTGTCCGTGTTCCGCGCGCTGGGCACGATCTCGAATGCCCAGCTGGCGGAACGCACGATGATGTCGCCGCAATCGGCCAACGAAATGGTGAAGGCGATGGAAGCGAAGGGATGGATCGAACGCAGTCCCGATCCGTCCCACGGCCGCATCATCCGCATCCGCCTGACGGAAGAAGGCACGGCGTGCCTGCGGCGTTGCGACGGCGTCGTGCGCGACGTCGAGGAAGCGATGTTCCCCGACCTCTCCGCGGACGAGCGGGCGCGCCTGCACGCGCAACTGCGCGCCGCCGTGCGCGCGCTCAGCCTGCAGGGCATCTGACGGCGCCCTGCTGCGCCAGCCAGGTCAGCGCCGCAGCTCCGACATGATCTTTTCGGCGAGGAAGTCGCACGGCGGCCGCTTCGATTTCGTACTGCGCGCGAGGACCACCTCCAACGGATCGATTTCCGGCAAGCCCTGGGCCTGGCCGAGCAAGGAGAAGTGCGCCGGCACCGCGCAGCGCGCGAGCGGCGCCACCGCAAGCCCGGCTTCGACCATGCTGATGAGCCCCATCAGGCTCGGGCTCTCGTACGACGTCCGGTAGGGAATCTTCGCCCGTTCGAGGCTGCGGATCGCGTTCTCGCGCGCGACGCTGCCGGGCAGGAACACGGCGATCGGCAACGGCCGCTCGCTCCAGATGCCCCGTGCGCCGGGCGACGCCGCCCAGACCATCGGTTCAAAGCGGATGAACTCCCCCGACAGGCCTTTCACGCGCGTCGCGCAGACCAGGTCGACGGATCCGTCCTTGACCATCGGCGCGAGCGCCACGCTGGGCAGTCCCACGACCTGGATCTGGACCTTGGGATACGTGGCCGAGAACTTCTTGAGGATCGACGGCAGCAGCGACGACGCGTAGTCGTCGGGCACGCCGATGACGACGCGTCCCGTGATGTCCGGGCGCACCACCGCCGCCCACGCTTCGTCGCGCAGCGCGAGCATGCGCCGGGCGTACGTCAGCAGGACTTCGCCATCCTGCGTCGGCGTCACGCTGCGGGCGCCGCGCACGAACAGCGGTTTGCCGAGCGCCGTCTCCAGTGTCTTGATCTGCATGCTCACCGCCGACTGCGAGCGGTGGACGACTTCGGCCGCGCGGCTGATGTTGCCGGTATCGGCCACGGCCACGATCATGTTCAGGACGTCGAGATCGAGTGCTTTCATAAGCTTCAGAAAATCTGATTGATATGATCAATATTATGCGATTTTCTTGATGCCAGGTGTGGTGCATAGTATCGGAAAGGAGGCCACACATGAACGCACGCACCGACCAACACGCCCTCGCCCGTCCGGAAACGTACTTTGCCACCCTGCCCTCCGGCGTGCGCATGCCGTACGTGACGCACGGCGCCGGCGAACCGCTCGTGTTCGTCCACGGGTCGCTGTGCGACTACCGGTACTGGAACAGCCAGGTCACAGTCCTGTCGCAGCGCTTCCTGTGCGTATCGGTGAGCCTGAGCCACTACTGGCCGGCCGACGACATGTCGATACCGGGTGCGTTCGGCTGGAGCACGCACGTGGCCGAACTCGCCGAGTTCATCACGGCGCTGGGCATCGGTCCCGTGCATCTGGTCGGCCACTCGCGCGGCGGGTGCGTCGCCTTCCAGCTGGCGCGCGAATACCCGTACCTGGTGAAATCGCTGACGCTGGCCGACCCGGGCGGCCCGCTGCAGGTCGACGGCGTGGACGAGGCGGCCTTGCCGGCGGCGACGATCGCGTTGCGAGCGCAGGTCGCCGACCTCATCGAGGATGGCGCGACCGACGCGGGCCTGCAGATGTTCGTCGACTCCGTCAGCATGCCCGGCATCTGGCGCAAGAGTCCGCCCGCGTTCCGCGCGATGGCGATCGACAATGCCGACACGCTGCCGAAACAGTTCCGCGATCCGCTGCCGGCCTACACGCAGGCCGGCGCGGCCGGCATCCCGTGCAGGACACTGCTGATCTCGGGCGCGAACAGCCCCGCGATGTATCGCGCCAACGTGGAGCGCCTGGCGGCGTGGATTCCGAGCGCCGAACTGCGCACGATCGCAGGCGCATCGCATGGCATGAACGTGACGCACGCGGCGGAATTCAACCGGTTGGTCGACGCGTTCGTGAGCGGCGTGGAGGCCTGAACGCCGGCCCGCGCCGGCGTCACGGCGGTGCCGCCGCTATGGCCTGGCATCCTGCTTGCGGAAATACGCCGGCGAGCACAGGACGCGGAGCGCCACCGACCGCGGCACCCCCGCCTGTTCCATGAACAGCAAGGCGGGGTGAACGCCATCCCGACGGCAACGCTGCAACCCTTCCTCGACGGATCGGGCGGTCATGACGTCGGTCCTCACATCGTTCTCTTTTCGTGCATCCATGCGGTCCTCCATGCGAGCGAAGGATGCTAGCAGAGCCCCGAGTGCACTTAAAGTAGTTTATGAAGACTTCATTCCAAGTGGATGATTTCGTAGGTTGTCTGCAAATCTTGCGGGTTTGGTATTGCAGGCCTCTTCAGTATAAGTTATTTCCGGAACAGCACGGCGGTGCCGACGCGGGTTGTCGACGCCAAGCCCCTGCGCGTCGTCCGCGAACAGGTCACGGGTTCGTCATGAAGCCGCACTACGATACATCGACGCGGTGTCCACCTGCTGCGCCGCTCGAACGGGTGGCTGCTGCAGGTGAAACACCTCGTGAAAGGATGCGGAATGAAATACACGTATCGCACCCGCGCGTTCCGATTGCTGGCCGAAGACGCGCGCCTGCCCAGCCGCACGACCCGCGTATTGCAAGCGCTGCTGACGGCCAGTCCGGTCGCGCTGCGAGGCGAACCGACGATGGTGCCGCGCGCCGCCCTGATCGAGGCAATGCGCGACGATGCCGCCAACGGAAGCAGCATCGCCATCACCGAAGACGCGCTTCTGCAGGTCCTGGAAGAGGTCGCGGACTCGTACTGGCGCGTATCCGAGGGGCAAAGCGTTTCCACCGGATTCTTTCTCGACAGCTTCGGCCTGTCGCACCTGTCGGGATTCGTCCATTTCCAGTTCGACCACGACTTCGTGACGGTACTGGAACTGATCAGCCGCCAGTTGCGCGACGATGCCGAACGCCCGCCATGAATCCCAGCGAGCATGCCTGACCGGATCGGTCAGCCGCCGATGTCCCCTGGCGGCATCACATCCCTTTGACAACAATAGTTATGTCATGAACATGTTATTTATCTTGCTTACAATGCGTCCACTTTCTTAATAGCTGAGAGGCTGATATGCGCATGAAGCAACTGCTGGCAACCATCATCATCGGCACCACCGCCGCGTTCGCGAGCACCGCGACGCTGGCCGCCGACATCACCGGTGCTGGTTCGACCTTTGCCTACCCGATCTATTCGAAATGGGCGGAGATGTACAAGAAGACCAGCGGCAACGGCCTGAACTACCAGTCGATCGGCTCGGGCGCCGGCATCAAGCAGATCAAGGCCAAGACTGTCGACTTCGGCGCGTCGGACATGCCGCTGCCGGTCGAAGAATTGAACGAAGCGGGCCTGATGCAGTTCCCGACGATCATGGGCGGCGTCGTCGCCATCGTCAACCTGGACGGCGTGGCGCCGGGCCAGCTGAAGCTCACGGGTCCGGTGCTGGCCGACATCTACCTGGGCAAGATCACCAAGTGGAACGATAAAGAGATCGCCGCCCTTAACCCGGGTGTCAAGCTGCCGGCCGAAGACATCACGGTCGTGCACCGCGCCGACGGTTCGGGCACGTCGTTCCTGTTCACCAGTTTCCTGTCGCAGACCAACGCCGACTTCAAGTCGAAGATCGGTGCCGGCACCGCCGTGAAATGGGTCGTGGGCGTGGGCGGCAAGGGCAATGACGGCGTCGCCGCCAACGTCCAGCGCATCAAGGGTTCGATCGGCTATGTCGAGTGGGCCTACTCGAAGAAGAACAAGCTGGCGCACACCCAGCTGAAGAACCACGACGGCAACTTCCTGCAGCCGGACGATGACGCGTTCAAGGCGGCCGCCGCCAACGCCGACTGGGCCAAGGCACCGGGCTTCGGCGTCGTGCTGACCGACCAGCCGGGCAAGGCCGCATGGCCGATCACCGGTGTGACGTACGCCATCGTGCACAAGCAACAGCTTGATGCCGCCAAGGGCAAGGACGTGCTGAACTTCTTCAACTACGCGTTCAAGAACGGCGCCGCCGCAGCCACCGAACTGGACTACGTGCCGATGCCGGAATCGGTCGCCAAGCTGATCGAAACCGCCTGGAAGAACAACCTCAAGGACGGCGCCGGCAAGGCGGTCTGGTAAGCCGGGCCGCTGCACCATCCCCTCCTCCGCGCCCGCGTTTCAGCGGGCGCTTTTCGTCCGTTTCTGCTCGTCGGACGTAGAAACCACGAGAATTTCTGGCACTCTCGATGGATGGGCGAGCGTCATGCCATTCCGGCCATCGGCTTGCCCCCATCGAAAGGAACCATCCATGCCTGTTTCGAAGTACGGTGTCCTGAAGGGCACGATCGCCGGTCATTTGCGCGATGCCGACGACGACCATTACCAGATCCTCGTTTCCGCAGACGGAACCATGTTTCGCATCGCGGTCAACGTCAAATCGTCGGCACCCAAGGCGCCATCCGATTTACTGTTCATGACGTCGAACAGGATTCCCGACACGTACGTGGCCGCGCTGCAGGAACTGGGACCGGGTTACACGCGGTTGGCGTCGAAACCCGGTGGGCTCGCGCTCGATTACGTCCGTTGCGACTGGATCAAGCCAACGGCAATGCGCGCCGTGCCCCCGTATCAGGCGGGAGCCGATAACGACTTGAAGGACAAGATCGAAGCGGCCGTCGGCGCGGCGATCCGCCAGGAAGGCAGCGTCGTCTATGCGTTCGGCAGCAAATGGGGGCCCGAGAAAGATAAAAAGGACCGCTACTTTCGCTTCTTGCCCGGCAACGGCATCCACGATATCCACATGAACCAGGGGAATGGCGCCGGCTATCGCAAGGACAACGGTGTGTTCCAGGACGGCGGCCTCGTCTTCGAATACCCGAACGGCAAGCGCCAGGCGTTCTTCTTCGCTTTCCAGTCGCAGACGTTCGCGACGGATGACAAGACGGGCAACGCGCTGGACGATCGGAAACCAAAAAAGAACAAGCCGTCCAAGCGCGCGAACAAAAAATCCGCGTAATCCGACAGTAATCGTCCGGTAACCATCCAGCTTTAAAGTTGAATTATTTTCAATCAACTGGAGCTGGAGACAATGAAGAAATCGACACTTTCGATGGCCCTTCTCGTGGCGCTGTGCGGGCTGAAACCCGCGCTCGCCGCGCCCGTGTTGCTGGCGGCCGGAACACTGAGCGGCAGCGGTGGCGACCTGTCTGCCGCAACGGCTGGATCACTCGAAAACGGGACCGCCGGCAACCTGCTGGGCGGTATCGGTTCCGGCCTCGCGTGGGCGGGTGGCAATACCTTCATCGCGACACCGGACCGGGGCCCGAACGCGACGAACTGGAATGCGGCACTCGATAACACGACGTCCTATCTCTCCCGTTTTCAGACGCTCCAACTCGGCCTGGTCAAGAACAGCGGCGGCAGCGGCTGGACGTTGACGCCGACGCTGACCGCCACGACGCTGATGTACAGCGCCACGCGGCTCGCCTACGCGGCCGGCGCCACCCCGGCACTCAACGACGCCAGCCATTATTACTTCTCCGGGCGCTCGGACAATTTCGACCCCTCGCAGCCGTCGACCAACCCGCACAATGCGCGTCTCGACCCGGAAGGCGTACGCGTGTCGAAGGACGGCAAGTCGATCTTCGTGTCCGACGAATACGGCCCGTACGTCTACCAGATCGATCGCGCCACCGGCCAGCGCGTCCGCTCGTATGCCTTGCCGGGCAACCTTGCAGTCACTCACCTGAGCGCACAAGCCGATGCGGAAATCAGCGGCAACGCCGTCGGCCGCGTCGCCAACAAGGGCATGGAGGGGTTGGCGATCACGCCCGACGGCAAGACCCTCGTCGGCATCATGCAGGCCCCCCTGGAACAGGACGCGGCCAAGAACCTGCGCATCGTGACGGTCGATATCGCAACCGGCACCACGCACGAATACGCGTACATGCTGACCAGCGGTTCGGGCGTGAGCGAGATCGTCGCCCTGAACGACCACCAGTTCCTCGTCGACGAACGCGACGGCAAGGGCCTGGGGGATGGCACCAAGGCGTCGGTCAAGCAGATCTTCAAGATCGACCTGAATGGCGCACAGGACGTCGCGGCGCTGAGTGGCGACCTGTCGGCGAAGGCGGTTGCGAAAAGCCTCGTGCTCGATGTGGTGGCCGTGTTGGGCGCCAACGGCATCGCGCCCGCGCAAATCCCGGCCAAGATCGAAGGGCTGGCGTTCGGCGCGGACGTGGTCGACAACGGCGTGCTGATGCACACGCTGTACGTCGCGAACGACAATGACTTCGTGCGCGCGACCGCGGGCGACAACAAGTTTTACGTGTTCGGCATCAGCGACGCGGATCTGGGCAAGGTGGGCGCAACCTACTCGGCCCAGCAATTCGCTGCGGACGTACCGGAGCCGGCATCGATCGCGCTGGTGTTGGGTGGCCTGGGCATGCTGACGGCGCGCGTACGACGCCGGGCCTGAGCCGCCGGGCGGGCCTCGGCCCGTGTCATCTGACGGCGCGCCGATGCTTGCCAAGGAACTCCAGCAGCATGCGGCTCGCGTCCGGTCCCGCTTCCGCATTGAACCGCATTGCCGGATCGCCACCGCTCCAGGCATGGCCCAGACCCGCAATACGAACGACGCGCAGCACGACCTTGCGGCCTACGAGGTAGTCGTGGATCTCGTGAGCGTTCCGGCTTCCACCCCGCCCTGCGGGCTTGATGGCGACGCGCGTTGCAGGACCGTGCGGCAAGCCATTCAGTTGCAGCCACTGACGGGCCAACTGGTGCTGGTTGATCGGATGTACGACGCGATCGTCATCGCCCTGGATCAGCAGGGCGGGCATCGACGGCATCGCGCCGCGCGCCAATACGGCGACAATCGCCGCCTCCGACTGCACGGCCGCTCCGTGGCGCATTACCTGCAGCGCGCCCATCGGCGTGTGGCCGGCGCCGAACACGGGGCCGGAATGCATGCCGACGGCCGCGATCAGGTCCGGACGATTCACGGCGAGCACGGCCGCCATGCCGGCGCCGGCGGACAAGCCGCACGCGTAGATGCGGCGTCGATCGACCGGATGCTGCTCGCACACGCGCTCGATCAACCCTGCCAGCGCACCAGTCTCCCCGCCGCCTTGCTGGATCGATCGTTCGTACCAACGCCAGCAGCGCTGCGCCTGCACACGCATCGGCTGCTGGGGATACAGCACGGCGTACCCTTTTTCTTCCGCGAGCCGGTTCATGCGCGTGCCCTCGGCGAACTGCGTCGCGCTCTGCTGGCAGCCATGCAGCATCACGATCAGCGGCCACCCGTCCCGTGCCGCGCCGTCGGCACGAGGCGTCGGCAGGTACAGCCAGTACGACATGTGCTGCACGACGGCCTGTCCCGGCCGCGATGGCAGTGGATACCGTCCCGCCAGCCACTGGCCCTGCGCGCGCGGACCGGAGCGCTGGTCGGATGCCGTTGGCGCCACGACCGCAGGCGGGCGCGGCGCCGCCTTGCGCTTGCGTTTTTTCGATGGCGTAGCATGGCTGCCCAACATCCTGACGAGCGCCGCCTGTTGCGTTGTCGCGGCGCGCGCCAGGGTGCGCATGAGGCGGACGCCCGGGGCGCGTTTGGCCATAGGATCCCGGCGAAGTTGTGTTGCATCGCAATATAACGCCGACGATGCACGCGCTCTGTGCGCTGGCATACACCCGAACGTCGTCCGACTCGAGCGCGTCAGGCGGTGCCGGTCGGCGGCGCAGGTTCGGGAGGGGCTGCCTGTTGGGTTGCAACGCTCCGGAACACCCCGGGCGTGCACCCGTACTCTTCCTTGAACAGCTTGTTGAAATGCGAGATGCTGGCAAAACCGACGGAATACGCAATGTCTGCGATGGGTGTGCCGTGCCGGTCGTTCAGCAGCCGTGCAGCTTCCGTCAGCCTCAATGCATTGACGTAGCCCGTAAAGGTCAGGCCGAGCTCCGTTTTGAGGATCTCGTTGATTTTCTTGCGGTCCGCGCCGATCCGCGCGGAGACGGTGGCCATGTTCAGTTCAGGGTCGGCGAAGTGCATGCCGATGAACTGCAGAATAGCAGCCTTTTCCTTGTCCTTGAACGGTTCCAGCGTCAGTTCCCGGTAGGCGACGAACGGCATGTCGCTGTTCAACCGCGCATTCAGGCTCGCGGCCAGGGCGCGCGCGTGTGCCCGTAAAAACCAGACAGCGAATGCGCCCCAGCCGGCGGCGACGACGATGGCCAGTGCGACGAGGTAGCGATCATCGCGGCCGTGCAACGTGAATTCGCTGATCTCGACATGGGACGCGACGTCGCGCGGGCTGCGGTGGCTGATACCGAACACGAATTTGGCAACCTGGTCCAGCGTGTAGGACTGGCGCGCCGGATCGACGTTGTACGTCCCGAACCACCATGGCGGAATGGTGAGACGGGTCAGATCCAGCGACACCGGCGTTCCCCGTTCGCTGCACGAGAAATAGGTACTGGGCGACGGGTACGTCCAGAACTTGCCCGGTTGGGCGACGCGCGCGTCGAATAGCGGCATGGCGAACAGCAATGAGTTCGCGGGCACGCATTTGGCGACGAAAGACACGGTGGTGTACCTCGACAGGTCCGCAGGCATGGCATTCCCCTGGCTGTCTTCCAGCAGCATGTCCGCCGCGACGTAAGGATAGTTCGCGGCGCCCGTGAGCCTGAAATCGAAGCGGAGCGATTGCTGGCCGGGTTCGAGAATGCGAATGGTCGACGTCCCGCCCAATGCGGCGTCCGTCGTGGTGACCGGGCGCCAGTGCGGCCACCCTCGCCCCTGCGGAATGAGCGACGTGGAAGGATGGCTTTGATGGATGCAGAAACCGGCGGCCAGCGCATCGACGACCAGAAGGAGGATCAGCGCGACGAGCGCCTTCCTGAAGAATGCTTGCATAACGCTCAGCCGGATTCGTTCCTTTCCGATAGCCCGCCCGGATCATATCAGCTCTTGCCGGCGGCGAGCCCCGCCGGCAAGAACAGGGATTACTGCGTCCAGGTCAGCGATTGCACATCCAGCGACACCTCGTAGTAACCGCGCGAATTCCAGCTCAGCGGCGCGCCGTTCTGCGTCAGCGTGCCGCCATTCACCACGACACGCAGCTTGCGGCCCGACGGGAAGTTCGGGGGCAGCGTCCAGGTCCACGTCGTCACGCCGCCGACGGTCGTCGGCGTTGCCGCCTGCAGAAGCTGCTGGCCGCGCCAGTAGGCGCCGATGTTGACCACGCTGTCGATCCACATCGTGCCGAGCGATTTCGCGTAAGTCATATTGCCCGTGACCGCGTCGATGCCCTCCGCGCCGCCCCAGTTCTGCGTGGTGGGTACCAGCGTGTGGAACAGGTAGATCATCCACTTGCCCTGGCCCAGGGCGGTGTCCACGGCCGTGTTGAACGCGGACACGGGATGGCCGTCCGCCGTGGCATCGCCCGGCACCTGTGCAAGCGGCAGGTTCATCAGATCGCTACCGGTGCCGGGCGCGACCATGCCCGGCCACACGCCGCGCGCGACCATGAAGCGCGACGTGGCCGCTGGTTTGTAGTCCATGTCGCCGAACGGGTAGGCGGTGGTCCAGACGCCGGACTGTCCGATCTTCGTGCGGATGTAGTCGGTGGTGTCGTCGAACTCGGCCCCGGCGCTGCCCAGGCCTTGCGGACACGTGCCGGGATCGTTGTCGGTCAGCTCCGCGGCCTTGCAATGGTGCGTGGTGTGGTTACCGATTTCCGAACCCTGGGCGACGGCATCCTTCCAGGTCGCGTCGAAGTTGGGATACCAGTTGGCCGCGGGGTTGATGTAGTAGGTGACGCGGACGCGCTGGGCCTTCAGCTCCGGGTAGTGATCGATCTGCGACGGTTGCGAGTCGTCGAACGTGTAGGACATCGCGGCCTTGAAGCCGGCCCAGTCGAGCACGCGCAGCCCTGGCTGTCCCGTCGTGCCGGACGGACGGGCCACCTCGCGGTCCGCGAGCGGCAGCGGCAGGCCGGCCGCACCGCCGTCGTTCCACGCCAGCACCTGCACCTTCAGCGGGGCCTGCGTGCTGCGTTGGCCATCGCTGACCTGCACGACGAGGTCGTAGTCGTTGTGGGCATCGGCGTCGGCGGGCTTCGCCGTGTCGGGGGCCTGGCGGAACGCCAGGGCGCCGGTCGCGGGATCGATCTGGAAGCGGGCCGCATCGGTGCCCGAAATGGACCAGCTCGCGCTGCGCCCTGCCCCGACGGTCGCCGACGGCATCAGGAACGTCGCCGTCAGCCCTTCATGGACGTTCAGGGTCGCCGGGACGGACAGTACGGGGGCGGCCGCCGAAGGCTTGCTGGCAGCCAGGATGTCGGGGGTGTTGGTCGCCTTGCTGCCGCCACTGCAGGCTTCAAGGAAAGCGACGGCCAGGGCCGAGACGACGAAACGAAGATTGCACTTCCTGTTCAAGATAACTCCTCCAAGCTGGGCTGTTTTTAGTGTTCGAAGCGATTCATGCCTGCGCAAGCGTAGGCGCCGATCCGGCGACGCTCTAATGCTTATTGGGGAAATTTCCAGTCTGTGCAAAAATTCTTAGGAATGTGCGCAGATTGTTGAAGTGATCAGGCGTGCCGCGGCGTCTTGCGAGGCACGGAAAGAATCACATGGAGAAGCGCGGACGGCGCGATGAGCTGTTGGGAAAGCCTACCGTCCCGCGGGGTCCTGGTCGCCAAGGATGTCCGACCGGGCAGCCAGGTTTCTGAATTGCCTGGGCGAGCAACCGTACTCTTCCTTGAATATCCTGTTGAGATACGCACTGTTGGCATAGCCGACCGAACGCGCGATTTCCGCCACGGTCGCACCGGCTTCGGCGGTCAGCAACCTGGCCGCTTCGGTCAGCCTCAGCTTTTTCAGGTAGCTGTTGAATGTCATGCCGAGTTCCCCTTTCAGCACGTCATTGATCTTGCCGCGGTTCGCGCCCGTGCCCGCGGCGACACCGTCCAGGTCCAGTCCGGAATCGGCATAATGTGACGCGATGAAGCGCAGGATGGCCGCTTTTTCCTTGTCCTCGAACGGCTCGACGGTGAGGTGCCGATAGGCGACGAAAGTCAGGTCCTTCCTGAGCCGGGAGTCCACCGTCGCGGTGAGTGCGCGCGACTGTGCGCGAAAGAACCAGGCGCCGAACACGCACCAGCCGAGCACGACCACGACCGCCAGCACGACGAGGTAGCGATCGTCGCGGCCGTGCAGCGTGAGATCGCTGATCTCGACATGGGAATCCGTCTCGTGCAGGCTGAACGGGCCGGCACCGAATTCCAGTTTCGCCACACGGTCCAGCCTGTAGGACCTGCGCGCAATGTCGACATGTTCGGCCTCGTACCACCACCCCGGAATGGCCAGGCGCGTAAGGTCCAGCGACACGGGCATGCCTCTCTCGTTGCAGGAGAAATACGTCATGACAGGCAGCCAGGTCTGCTTGACACCCTGTTTCGTGACGCTCGCGTCAAGCGTGACGACGTTGAGTATCAGCGAATTTGCGGGCCGGCACTTCGCAAGAAAGGATAGGGTCGAGTACTTCGACAGGTCCGCGAGGCCCGGTTTCCCGTCCGCGCCGTCGATCAACAATGCGGCCCACGCCCAGGGATGCGGGATGATTCCGGACACCCTGAAGTCGAAGCGGAGCGACCGTTGCGTCGTGTCCAGGATGCGGACCGTCGACGCGCCGCCGAATGACACGTCCGTGATGGCGGCTGCGTGCCACCGTGTCGCGCCTGGTTCCGGCGGCATCAGTGACAGGGATGGATTGCTTCGATAGACGCAGTAGCACGCGACCAGCGCATCGGCAATCAGGAGGAAAACGAACACGACGAGCGCCTTCCTGTAAAAGTGCTGCATGTTTATCTGAAGACGGATCTGCTGGCGGCCTGCTCACATCGGCACAGCGCTCACAAGGCCCCACGCAGTTCGAGCGCGACCGTGCGCGGCTTGGACACATAGCTGTAAGGCGAGCCCACGACCGAACCGAGTGTGCTGACCGTTACGTATTGCTTGTTGGTGAGGTTCGTCACGACCGCGCCCACGCCCCACTTGCCGGATGGCGCCGACCAGCCGAGGCGCATGTCGACTTTCTCGCGAGCCGCCCCGGCATCGACATGACCGTCGGGGTTGCACGTGCCCTGCGCCGTCGTGTCGGCATTGCAGCGCCGCGCGCCGATGTAGCCGACCATCAGGTTGAAGTCCGCCGTGCCCGCCCACAGCGGCCAGCGCGCGGTGGCGCCCGCGGTGGCGCTCAGGCGCGGTGCCCCGACCGGCTGGCCGTCGAGCCCGACACCGGTCGGCGACACGTAGTGCGCATAGGTCTGGTCGAGATAGGCCAGCGCGCCGTTCAGGCGCCAGATCCGGTTGACGATCCACTGCGCGTTCAGCTCGGCCCCCGTCGCGCGCTGGTCGCTGTTGACGACCTGGTAGCTGGGCACGCCGGCCCCGGCATTGGCCGTCACCAGGGTGAGGCTTTGCAGATTCGTGTAGTCATAATGGAAGATCGACGCATCATAGGACACGCCCAGCGCACGCAGCTGCCCCTTGATGCCGACCTCGATATTCGTCACCAGTTCCTGGTCGTAATAGCCATTGACGCCGAGGGCATCGAAACCGCCGGCCAGATAGCCCTTGCTCCACGAGCCGTACACCATGTGGTCCGGCGCCAGGTGACGGTCCAGGACGAGGCGCGGACTGAAGTTGTTCCAGCTCCTCGATGCGGGGAACGGCGCGGCGCTCGATACGGCGTTGCTGAACTCGACATTGCGCGCGACGACTGCCTGCAGCGTTGCCGCCTGTTGCGGGGTCAGCAGTTTCAGGGCGACCGCGGTCGGAAACAGCTGTGCTTGCCGCAGGACGGCGAGACGCGCGTCGAGCTCGGTGGCGATACGCGGCGGGTTGTACCAGCTGAAGGTCTTGTCGTCGTGCGTGTAGCGGCCGCCAAGCGTGAGATTGGTAACGGGGTCCAGATGCCAAAGCATGTCGCCATATACGGCATAAGCACGGTATGCGCCCCTGTCGTAGATACTCTCGCGCCACGGCAGGCCGGCGAGGCTCAGTCCTTGCAGCGCTCCGTTCCCGGTGGCCTGGCCGATGCCCTGGGCGAGGCTCGTCAGCGTGGCGTACGGCGCCGTGCCGGCAGCGTGGCGAATCAGCGTATCCAGCGAACGGGTCGTCAAGTTCACGTTCTCCGCCTGGATGGCGCGCTCGCGGTACGCGCTGACACCACCCACCCAGTCGAGGGCGCCGGTCTGCCCGCTCAACTTGAACTCCTGCTGCCAGGTCGAATTCGATTCGACGTTGCCGATGCCGATATAGGCAGCCGGGTTCGCCGAGCCGTCGTTGTCCTGCCAGTTCTGCGTGTTGAAGTGGCGGTAAGCAGTGATGCTGCTCAGCGTCGCATGGCGCAGCGGCGTCGTCACGCGCAGCGTGAGGCCGTCGAACGTACGCGACTGCATATTGGGCAAGGCATCGTTGGCCAGCGGCTGCGTGCGCGGATCGACCCACGTCGCAGGTCCAGTGAAGTCGACCTTCCCGCCCGTGAGGGAATATACGGGCGGGCCGGACACGCGCATCACCTCGTGCTGCCAGCCCAGAACGGCGTCGGTGTCGTCGCGCCGCCAGCGCAGGGCGGCGCGCAAGCCGCTGACACCGTCGTCGCCCCCGCGCCGGCCGTTGAAGGTGTTGCGGGCCCAGCCGTTGTCGCGCTGGTCGATCGCCGCGATGCGCAGCGCCAGGCCCTCGGCCAATGGCGTGTTGTAGAGTGCTTCGGCATGGACCGCCCCGCGACTCCCGACCCGGACCAGCCCGCTGGCCTCGAACCGCTCGACCGGGTCGTTGGTGACGATCGAAATGACGCCGGCTGCCGCATTGCGCCCGAACAGCGTACCCTGCGGACCCTTCAACACCTCGATCCGCTTGACGTCGATGAAGTTCAGCAGCGCGCCGCCGGTCTTGCCGACGTATACGGAGTCCGTGTAGATACCGACCGGCGAGTCGGTGCCGATACCGTAGTCCTCGGTGCCGACGCCGCGCAGGAAGATGAGCGGACGGGTCGATTGCAGCGCATCGACCGTCAAGCCAGGGACGAACGCGTCCATGTCGGCCAGGTTGGCGACACCGACATCCTTGAGCGCGTTGCCGGCCAATGTCTGCATGGCGATCGGCACGTTCTGGATTTGCTGGCTGCGACTCTGCGCAGTGACCATGACGGCGGGCACGCTGTCTTGAGCGTGACCGACTTCCGGCGCACCCGCTGCCGCAACCGTCGTGGCCAGTGCAAGACTGACGGCATGTGGTTTCATACCTGCGCGCAAACTCCTTTGACTCGTCTTCATCGTGGGTCCATGCAACAATTCGATATTTTGCAGGACGCAGCATAACCGCTTGGGCGCCATCGTGCAGGCAATACTTGCCGTTGGCGCGATAACAATCGGTCCTCGATCGCGATTCGACCTTGGCCACGCTTTAAAACGGTCCGGCACGCGCGATCATGGTGCACAAAAAAGCCCGCCGAGGCGAGCCTTCTGAAACTACTCGAGCGGAGTTCAATAGGAAACCTTACTTCCATTCGACGATCAGCGGGGCATGACGCCGGTGACTTCACACGTCGATTTCAGCCTGCCCGGGTTCCAACCATCGAAAATACCATGGCATCGGACTCATCGAAAGGGTTTCATCATACAACTGCGGGAGACCGGCGAGGAGTCTATGCTCTCAGACCACCATCGATTGCTGGGCGAAGATACCTGCCATCGCGCCTTGCGACGACGCCTGCGTGACCGAGGGCATGAGAGGCGTGGCGAGGTCACCGGCCGCGTAGATGCCGGGCATGCTCGTCTGACGGCGCTCGTCGACCTTGAGGGCGATGCCGACGGGCGTATCCACCGTGGCGAGACCCAGCGCTTCATGCAGGCTTGCGGACGGCTTGTTGCGCGGATGAGCGAACAGGATGTCGACCGCGATATTGCGGCCGGTATCGAGATTGACGCTGGCGATATGCCCCTCGTGATGGGCGATCTCCACGATCCTTCCGTCGACGACCGGTATGTTACGCAATGCCAGATCGGCCCGGATATCGGGCGGCATGTCATGACCATCGGCGAAGACAGTCAATTTGTCGGTCCAGTCCCCGAACAGCTTGGCGGACTGGTACGAATGCGGGCCGGACCAGACGAGGCCCCAGTGCTGGCCGGCGACTTCAAAACCGTCGCAATACGGACAAGGCACGATGGACGTGCCCCAGCTTTCGGCAAAGCCCGGCACATCAGGCATCTGGTCGGCGACCCCATAGCTCAGGATCAGGCGGCGTGCCCTCAGGGATTCGTTATCGTCGGTGACGACGCAGAAATCGTCGATTGCGCCGGACACGCTCTCGGCCCGGGCATTGACCAGCCTGATCGTTGGATAGCGCGCCAGTTGCTGCCGCGCCTGGGCCAGGATGTCCAGCGGCGGCTTGTGATCGTGGCCGAGCAGGCCATGCGAATGGCCGGCGAAGCGGTTGCGCGGCCGGCCGGTATCGAGAACGATGACCTTTCGACGGGCGCGGCCGAGCTGCAGGGCGGCGGCGAGGCCGGCAAAGCTGCCGCCGATGATGATGACGTCATTCATGGTGATGGGCTCCGTGTCGTGGATGGAGGGGGCTGACTTGCATCTTTAAGATACTGCGTAGTATCATAACGATCGAATTTAAATACTGTCAAGTACTGGAATTGTCGTGACTGAAAACAACCATGGCCGGCGCGGTCGGCCCGCCAACGAGGCGCTTCGCCAAACGATCGTCGACGCCGCCGGCGAACTCTTCGTGGAATTGGGCTTTCAAGGGACGACGATGGACAAGGTCGCCCAGCGGGCGAAGATATCCAAGCTGAGCATCTATCGGCACTTCGAGAACAAGGAAGCTCTGTTCAGCGCGTCCATGGCGGCCCACTGCCATCCGTTTGCACCACAGGCCCTTGTTGAAGGCGTCGACGGTTCGGCCGAAGGTCAACTGATGGCGATGGGATCATCCCTGCTGCGCACGCTGTTGAGGCCGGACGTGCGCAGTGTCGAAGCCATGGTCTTGGCCGACAAGACGAATCAAAAATCGTTAAGCAAGCTCCATTACGAAGCCGGGCCCGCCCATGTCATCGCCCAGATCGAGGCACGGTTGCGGCAGTTGCACGCGAAGGCGATTCTCGACGTGCCCGATGTTCCCCGGTCCGCCCGCTTGTTCGCCGCGCTTTTCAAAGGATCCGATCTCCTGCATATCGCACGCTTCGATGAGGCGAAAGCCAACGACGACAACGACATCGAGTCGTATTGCCGGTCGGCCGTCGCCATGTTTCTCGCGGCGCACGGTCGCAACGGCCGCGCGGGCAGATAGGTAGCGACTCTGCTCCGAGCCCGGGAAACATTTCCCCTTGAACAGACACGTAGCCAAGGAGGCATCGGTGTACCGCTGGCGCCACGGTATCGTTGCAAGGCGAACCACCGATACCCCCGCTTATTCCGGATTTCACGCCACCGCTGCCTGCCTGCTGTATGCTGGATGACCTCAACGCTCCTGCCGAACGCACTGCCTATGCCAAACGCCACGAACATGCCCGACAGTGCCGCCACGCTCATGCACTATGTCGACGATGCCGGCTGGACCGAACATGCGGAGCTCGTCGTGCAGATCATGATGTCGAGCGTCCATCCGGACGTCGAGGCGTCACTCGCGACGGCGGCTTTGCTTCCGCAACGCGTACGCATGTCCGTCTCACGTTTCCTGAGCGAGATCCTCGCTGGCGAATTCAGCGACGAGCAGCGGCACGCGATTTTTACCTGGACGCAGTCCTGGGCGTTGGCCAGCCTGGACCAGTAATCAGTCCGCCCGGGCGCTTTGTCGCCCTCCCTCGGCGCGCGCGCCAGCCCAACAGGTCGAACAATCGTCTTGAAGTACGCGATCGGCACTTGCCGATGTCGGCGTTGAAGGACGCCGTCCACGCAGTATGGGCAGCGGTGCGCGGGCCTCGAGACAGAACACGGCAAGTGCCTCGGTCAGGTGCGCCGTCTGGTTCCTCGTCGCCCGGCAACGCGTAGAAGTCGTACATCACGGCCCCTGCCTGCGCTGCGCCGAGGACGAGTCCGACGCCGAGAACATGGCGAAACGCGCGCGCCCGCACCAGGCGCCAGGCGATGTAGGCAAGGTAGCACGACAGGACGCTCCACACGCACAGGTAGAACGCCGGCTGGACGTGCGCGGCCGTGTCGCCCACCACCAGGGCCGCCGTGCCCGCCGTCGCGCCGCAGAACAGGTAGAGATCGACATACGGCAGCGGCCCGTAGCCATGCGTCACCGCCATCGGGCCCAGGACCATGATGGCCGGGCCGCCGCATCCGCGCAGGAAGGCGTCGCAAAAATACGCGACGCTCCAGGCGGCATCCGCGTCGCCGAGCGCGTACACCACGATGCTCGCCCCGCCAATGCGACGACGAGCCATTCGGCACCGAGCACGTTATTGCCCTTCCCGGCGGACTTCACGCCGAAGACCGACGACGTCGGCGCAAGCAGACCGAACGACAGGACTAACAATTGCTGCTCGATCTCCTTGACGAATCCATACAAAGTTTTCTGCCGCCAATAGAACATGCTATCAAAGATAGGACAAGCAACCGGCGTTAACGTTGGAAATTCCTATCGCCGGCGAGGTCCGCAGTGTTTGTATTTCAAGATGAATATAGGACAAGTCTACAACCATCTAGACGTCAAAACCCGCACCCCGTTTCATAGCGCCGAACCATATTTCACATCACAAAATCCGCGCCCTCCGCAGTCGCTGCACCCGATCCCGTTCCGCAAAATCCGATCTCGCATCCTGAAAGCGCACCGGCAAGCTATTGATTATTGAGCGGAAGTTTTATGTTTTATGTCTTATATAAGATATAAATCGATCGACAGCCCTCCCTTATCATCGCAGCATGAGCATTGCCACACCATTTCGTCATCAACCATAGGAGCATTCATGAAGATAGGGATACCGGCCGAGACACGTCCGGGAGAGACGCGGGTCGCCGCCACGCCCGAAACCGTCAAGAAGCTGGCGGCCACGCACGAGGTCCTCGTCCAGTCGGGCGCCGGCCTGCGGGCGTCGATCGGCGACGACGCGTTCGCGGCGGCGGGCGCCACGATCGCCGCCGCGGCGGACGCGTTCGGCGCCGACATCGTCCTCAAGGTGCGCGCGCCGGACGCCAACGAGCGCGCGCTGATGCGGCGCGACGCAATCGTGATCGGCATGCTCGATCCGTTCGATTCCGCCAACCTGGCCGCGATGGCCGAAGCGGGACTGTGGGCCTTCGCGCTGGAAGCGGTACCGCGCATCACACGGGCGCAGTCGATGGACGTGCTGTCGTCGCAGGCCAACATTGCCGGCTACAAGGCCGTGATCCTGGCCGCCAACACGTACGGGCGCTTCATGCCGATGCTGATGACGGCCGCCGGCACGGTGAAGGCGGCGCGCGTGCTGATCATGGGCGTGGGCGTGGCGGGCCTGCAGGCCATCGCCACCGCCAAGCGCCTGGGCGCCGTGATCGAGGCGTCCGACGTGCGCCCGCCCGTCAAGGAGCAGGTGGAATCGCTGGGTGCGAAGTTCATCGACGTGCCCTATCTCACCGACGAGGAACGCGAGATCGCGCAAGGCAGCGGCGGCTATGCGCGGGCAATGCCGGCGGACTGGATGCGGCGCCAGGCGGAACTCGTGCACGAGCGCGCGAAGCTGGCCGACATCGTCATCACCACCGCGCTGATCCCGGGCCGCCGGGCGCCGGTGCTGATCGGCGAAGAGACCGTCAAGGCCATGAAGCCTGGCTCGGTGATCGTCGACCTGGCCGTGGCGCAGGGCGGCAACTGTCCGCTGTCGGAGCTCAACCAGACCGTCGTGCGGCACGGCGTGCACATCATCGGCCAGCCCGACCTCGCCTGCCTGGTGCCGGCCGACGCGTCGAGCCTGTACGCCCGCAACGTGCTCGATTTTCTCAAGCTGATCGTCGACAAGGACGGCAGGCTCACGATCGACCGCGAGGACGAGATCATCCGCGCGACGCTCCTGTGCGCCGGCGCCGAAGTCCTGCGCAAGAGCGCTTGATATCACGAATTACGGAGTTTCCATGGAAGTCAGTCATACCATCATCAACCTCATCATCTTCGTGCTGGCCGTGTACGTCGGCTACCACGTCGTCTGGACCGTCACCCCGGCGCTGCATACGCCGCTGATGGCCGTCACGAACGCCGTCTCCGCCATCATCATCGTCGGCGCCATGCTGGCCGCCGCGCTCACCAGCGGCATCGTCGCGCAGGTCGCGGGCACGGTCGCCGTGGCCCTGGCCGCCGTCAACGTGTTCGGCGGGTTCCTCGTCACCCAGCGCATGCTGGAGATGTTCAAGAAAAAGGAATCGAAGGCGAAAGCGGGAGGCCGCGCATGAACGCGGTCTCCATGAACATGGTCACCCTGCTGTACCTGGTGGCCTCGATCTGCTTCATCCAGGCGCTCAAGGGCCTGTCGTCGCCCGCCAACGCGCGCATGGGCAACGCGTTCGGCATGGCGGGCATGGTCATCGCCACGCTCACCACCGTCGCCCTCATCGTCAAGCTGCAGGCGATGATGGCCACCGGCTCGTTCGGCTTCGGCCTCATCCTGCTGGGCACCGTCGTCGGCGGCGGCATCGGCGCCGTCGCGGCGCGCAAGGTCGAGATGACCAAGATGCCGGAACTGGTCGCCGCCATGCACTCGCTGATCGGTCTCGCGGCCGTGTGCATCGCCGTGGCCGCCGTCTCGGAACCGTGGGCGTTCCGCATCGCCGAGCAGGGCCAGCCCCTCCCCTTCGGCAACCGCATCGAGCTGTTCATCGGCACGTTCGTCGGCGCCGTCACGTTCTCCGGTTCCGTGATCGCGTTCGGCAAACTGTCCGGCAAATACAAGTTCCGGCTGTTCCAGGGCGCGCCCGTGCGCTTCCCCGGCCAGCACATGGTCAATCTCGGCATCGCCGTCGCCATCGTCGCGCTGGGTCTCGTGTTCTGCTTCGACGGCGGCACCGCGCCCGCCTGGGCGCCGTTCATCGCGATGACGGCGCTGTCGTTCCTGCTCGGCGTGCTGATCATCATCCCGATCGGCGGCGCGGACATGCCCGTCGTCGTGTCGATGCTGAACTCCTATTCCGGCTGGGCAGCGGCCGGCATCGGCTTCTCGCTGAACAACGCGATGCTGATCATCGCCGGTTCGCTCGTCGGTTCGAGCGGCGCGATCCTTTCGTACATCATGTGCAAGACGATGAACCGCTCGTTCTTCAACGTGATCCTGGGCGGCTTCGGCGGCGACGGCGGCACCGTCGCGGCGGGCGAACAGGCGCAGCGCCCGGTGAAATCCGGCTCGGCCGACGACGCGACGTTCATCATGGCGAATGCGGAATCCGTGATCATCGTGCCGGGCTACGGCCTCGCGGTCGCGCGCGCCCAGCACGCGCTGAAGGAACTGGTGGAAAAGCTGACGCACAAGGGCGTCGCGGTGCGCTACGCGATCCACCCGGTGGCGGGCCGCATGCCGGGCCACATGAACGTGCTGCTCGCGGAGGCCGAGGTCCCGTACGACCAGGTGTTCGAGATGGAAGACATCAACGCCGAGTTCGGCCAGACCGACGTGGTGCTGGTGCTGGGCGCCAATGACGTCGTGAACCCGGCCGCGAAGGATCCGAAGTCGCCGATCGCCGGCATGCCGATCCTCGAGGCCTATAAAGCCAAGAGCATCATCGTCAACAAGCGCTCGATGGCATCGGGTTATGCCGGGTTGGACAACGACCTGTTCTACCAGGCGAACACGATGATGGTGTTCGGCGACGCCAAGAAGGTCATCGAGGACATGGTGAAGGCGGCCGACTGAGCGCCACGTCTCGGGCCGGCAGTATCGCCGCTGTAGCAGTCGTTCGACTGATACAGCATGTGCCTGCACGCGGCGCCTTGTGCCTGTTCGCCGCCGTGCCGCGCTTCTAGACTGGAGCCTCCTCCACTCTGCGACTGCATGCCATGACCGAACTCCTGCCCCTGATGAGCTATTGCTTCGTGATGTCCGCCACGCCCGGGCCGAACAACGTCATGCTTGCGACCACCGGCGCCAGCTTCGGCTACCGCGGTGCGTTGCCCGTCATCCTCGGCATCCAGGCCGGCCTCCTTGCGCAGACCATGCTCATGTGCCTGGGGCTCGGCAGCGTGTTCGTCGCGTACCCGATGGCGCAGCAGGTCCTGCGGATCGCGGGCGCCCTGTACCTGATGTTCCTGGCCTGGAAGCTTGCCGGCGCCTCGGTGGCGGGCACCAGCGCACCGAAGGCCGTGTCCTTTGCGCAGGCGACGCTGTTCCAGGCGCTGAATCCCAAGAGCTGGCTCAAGGCGATCACCATGGCATCGGTCTTCCTGCCTGCGCAAGGCAACCTGCTCGCCAACGCGCTACTCGTGTCCGTCATCGGCGCAGTGGTGGGAACGCCGTGCAACGTCATGTGGGCGCTGTTCGGCGTCTCGATCCGCAGCGTGCTGACGGCGCCCCGCAGCCAGCGCATGTTCAACGTGGCGATGGGGGGCATCCTGATGGTCCTCGCCGTGCAGTTTTTACGCTAGACTTCAACGATGTTCCCCATCGACCGCTCCTCGCCCGTTCCCCTGTTCAAGCAGATCGAGGCCGCATTGCGCCAGCAGATCGCGCAACGCGTCCTGCCCGGCGGGACCAGGCTGCCGTCGATCCGCCAGCTCGCCGCACAGATCTCCGTCAGCACCAATACCGTGGTGGTGGCGTACGACAGGCTGGTTGCCGCAGGCGTCATCGACACGCACGGCACCGCGGGCTTCTTCGTCCGCGCGCCAAGCGACGCCGGCCGCGCCGTTCCCGACGAGGTTGCGCTGGAAGCGGGCCAGGAACAGGAGCCCGTCTGGCTGATCCAGCAAGTGAACGACCAGCGCCCGGGCGTGCTGCTGGCCAGCAGCGGCGCCTTGCCGCCCACGTGGCTGCAGGACGGGCTGCCGGCGGCCGCCGTGCAACGTGGCCTGGCGCGCAGCGCGGCCGGCATGGCGTCGCGCTGTCCGCCGCAAGGGCTCGCCGAACTGCGTGAGCAGATCGCGCTGCTGTTGCGCGGCATCGGCGTCGCTGCGGACGCTGGTCACATCCTCACGACCTTCGGCGGCACCCATGCAATCGATCTGATCTGCCGCACGTTCCTGCAGCCCGGCGATACGGTGCTGGTCGAAGATCCCGGCTACTTCCTGATGTTCGGCAGGCTGCGCCAGGACGGCGTGCGCCTGGTGCCCATCAAGCGCCGCCCCGATGGCCTCGACCTCGACGAACTGGAAGCCGCCTGCCGCGCGCACCGTCCGCGCCTGCTGTTCGTGCAAACGGCGTTGCACAATCCCACCGGATGGAGCAGCAGCGCCACCAACCTGCACAAGGTGCTGAACATGGCGCAGCAGTACGGCGTCCTGATCGCCGAAGACGACGTGCACGGCCATTTCCAGCACGGCCACAGCACGCGCCTCGCATCGCTGTCCGGACTGGACGGCGTGATCTACTATTCCAGCCTGTGCAAGGCGCTGAGCCCCGCCCTGCGCATGGGCTACCTGGCCGCGGCGCCCGCCCTGCTGAAGCTGCTGATGCGCACGAAGATCCACGCCGTCATGACGTTGCCCGCGCTAAACGAATACGTGCTGCTCGAAGTGCTCAAGGCCGGCAACCTGCGCAAGCACCTGGACCGGCTGCAACGCAAGATCATGGTGGCGCGCAACGCCAGCACGCGGCAACTGAGCGCGGCCGGCGTGCGGTTCGAGCAGCCCGGCGACGCAGGCATTTTTTTGTGGGGCACCATGCCCGACGGGCTGGACGTGGACTTGCTGGTGCAGGACGCCTACCGCAACAAGATCCTCATGATGCGCGGCGCGGCGTTTTCCGCCGACGACAGGCCCGACCAGCACATCCGCTTCAACGTCGCCTTCAGCCAGCATCCGCGCGTGAGCGCCTACCTCGAGGAACGCTTGCGCGGGGTGGCTGACGCGCGCTCGACCCTCGCGCGCGCGCGCGGCACCGCCAGCATCAACGGCAAGCCCTGAGTCGCGAACACCGCAAAAAAAGCCCGGCGGTGTCGCCGCCGCCGGGCAAAGGTCCACCCAACAGGGGGATGGATGGAGGCACACCTTCAGGATCAGTGACGGGACGGTTGCCACGCCGGCGGCAGGATATGCAGGATGCCGAACAGCAGGGCCAGGATGACGCTCACCGCGAGCGCCCCCGGATAGCGCCGCACGTACTTGAATGCGACGACAGCCTCGAGGTAAAGAAAACGACAGCGGCTGCTGTCGTTCCCTCGTTGCGGCGTGATCCGCGCGGATCAGCCGTCCACAGCGCCCGTCGCCGGACCTGGCAGGATGCTGTCGAAGGCGGCGCGGAACTTGGCGTCGAAACCGCGCGTGTGGCGACGCTTGCGCCGTCCCGCGCCGAGCTGGCAGGTGATGCCGTCGGCCAGCGCGACGAGCAGGGTTGCGCGATGCAGGCTGTCGGCGGGCTTGCACTCGGGGTCCATCGCCCGCACGAACTTCGCGATACAGAGCAAGCGAACAATGCCAGCGTCAAGGCGCGGTACGTCATCGGCGCACCTCAGGAGCCCGATGCCGCGGGAGACTTCGTGCCGGCATCCGGCGCGGACCCGACCAGCACCTTGTCGCCTGGGGCCAAGCCGGACAGGATCTGCACCTGCTGCACATTGCGCAATCCGACCTTCACCTTGCGGGCGGCAACGTGTTGGCCGGCGTCGAGCGCATTGACCCTGTACTGGCCGTCCTCGTCCTGCGCACCAAGGCCGTTCGCCGGCAGCAGCAACGTATCGCGCGCCTGCGCGACGACGAACTGGACCTGCGCACTCATGCCGCTCATCAGTTCGTGATCCGCATTCTTGACCTCGAACAGGACAGTATAAAAGGCCTGCTTGCCCTGCTCGCCCGTGCCCTCGTCCGGGATGGGAGTGACTTGGCGCAGCGTTCCCGACCAGTGTTTTCCCGGATAGCCAGGGGTCGTGAAACTCGCTGCCATGCCGGGCCGCAGGCGCGTCACATCGCTTTCCGCGACGCGCGCCGCCATCGACACCACAGTGCCGGCAATCGGCGACCGTACCAGCGTTTTCTGGCACGCTTCCTCATCGATTTTCAATGTCGCTTCGCGTTCGTGGATCTGCGCCGCGATCGCATCGACGCGCGCGTTTGCCGATGACGCGTTCATCCGCGCCGATTCGAAGGCGTCCTCGCGAGTCGCGTTTTGCGCTTTCAAGGGTCTGGCGCTTGAGTCGAGCAGGGCCTGGTCGACCTGGACCGTGTCACCGATGGCGACCAACACCTCTTTCACCTGTCCGCCAATCCGGGCGTACGCGTCGGCCCATGTGTGGAGTTGGAGCTTGCCGGCAGCGTCGACCGTTTGCCGGAAGTCGCCGCGGCGCGCGGTGACGGTGTCGAGCTTGACGGGCGCGGCTGAGGCCTCGGGCGGTGACGGTTTGGTTGCTTGCGCCAACACGGGACTGGCTCCGAGCACAGCAGCCAGGGAAAGCAGAGCCACGGTCACGTCGCGGGAAGCCACGCGCTGGGCGCGGGTGGCCCAGGGCGGAGTTCTGTCTTGTCGATCAGCAGGCATGGGACCACATCAGAAAAATTCCGAGAATACACACATTCCGGGAGCCGGCTGACCGCCTCGCAAAACATATCCCGCCCTCCCGTCGGCAATCGTGTGCACATCAGTCTCTTGCCACGATCGTGTGCGCAGTCGGGACGACAGATCCGACTTGGCACCACTCGGTTTTACAGCATATTCCTGTCCCACGGTGCAACATCGCCGCCGAAACGCTGCGCAAGGAAGTCCAGCAACAGTTGCAAGGCAAGCGGCCGGTGCCGGCGCGACAGGTACACGGCGTGGATGCCCAGCGGCTCCGGCTCAAAGTCGGCCAATACGCGCACCAGCCGTCCGGTGCGAAGATCGTCACCGACATAATAAGTGGGCAGCATGCCCAGCCCGGCACCGGCGAGAACCGCTCTGCGCAAGATCGCGGTTTCGTTGGTGAAGAGCATGCCGTTGGCCGGCACGTCCACCGTTTGCCCACGGTATCGGAAGCGGTAATGCGCCCCGGCGCCAAAGGAGTTGGTCACGAATCGATGCGCGTTCAATGCCTCGATCCCGGCCGGCTGGCCGTCCTGCGCGAGGTAGTCGGGAGATGCGCACAGCACCGAACGGCATTGCGCCAATGGCCGCGCAACGATGGCCGGATCCAGAGAGTTCGTGATCCGCACCGCGAGATCGATGCGATCCTCGACGAGATCCACCGGCCGGTCCGCGACGAGCAACTCGACCTGCACGCGTGCATGCAGACGCTGGAAATCGACCACGGCCGTGGTCAGCTGTGCCTCGGCGAAGGAGCTGGATGTCGCAACGCGCAGCTTGCCCTCCGGTTCCCGGTTGCGGTTGCCGGCAATGTGTTCGACGTCGTCCGCCAGTTCGAGCAGTTGCCGGCAGGACGACAACACCGCCTGCCCGGCATCGGTCAGGGTGATGCGCCTGGTGGTCCTGTGCAGCAGGCGCGCTCCCACCCAGCCTTCCATCGCCGCCAAGTAGCGGCTGACCATGGCCTGCGACATCTCCAGGCGTGCGGCAGTCTGGGTGAAGCTGCCGCGCTCGGCGACTTCCACGAAGACCCGGGCAGCGGTCAAGCGATCCATTCAGCGGTCCATTTCATCGATTCATGCAATTATAAATTTCAATAACGGCAGTTTATCTGCTGAATCGATAGGAATAAAGTACGCATCGCATTACAACCCATTCGACTCAGGAGATCGCCATGTTTTCAGCCAAGAAGATTGCCCGTTTTGTCGTTCCCGCCCTGGCGCTCGGCGTTGTCGCCGCCGACGGCGCCGGAGCACAGGCCGCTGCGCCGCTGACCCTGAAGGTCTACAACGCCGACGGCCCCAGCTTCCACGTCAATTCCGTCCTCATCAGCGGCAAGACCGAGGCGCTGGTGATCGACAGCGGCTTCACCCGCGCCGATGCGCTGCGCATCGCCGCCAACGTGCTCGATTCGGGCAAGACGCTCAAGGCCATCTTCATCAGCAACGCGGACCCGGATTTCTACTTCGGCGCCGAGACGCTGAAGAGCCTGTTCCCGCAGGCCCAGGTGTTGACCACGCCTGCCGTGCGCGAAAAAATCCAGGCCAAGCTGGCCGGCAAAATGGCGGTCTGGGCGCCGAAGATGGGCGCCAATGCGCCGAAGCAGCCCATCGTGCCGGACGAACTCGAGGGCACGACGCTGACGGTGGATGGCGAAACGATCGAGGTGCGCGGCACGACCGGAGAGCTCGCGCACCGTCCGTACATGTGGATCCCGTCCCTCAGCGCCATCGTCGGCAACATCGCGGTGTTCGGCAATCTGCACGTCTGGACGGCCGATACGCAAAAGCCCAGCGAACGCCAGGCATGGTTCGCACAGCTCGACGAGATGCAGGCGCTGAAGCCGGCAACCGTCGTGCCGGGTCACATGGCCGCGGGCACCGCGCTCGACGCCAGCAGCATTGCCTATACCCGCGACTACCTGCAGCGCTTCGACGCCGAAGCCGCAAAGGCCAAGAACGCCGCTGACCTGATCGAGGCGATGCAGAAGGCGTATCCGAGGGCGGGCCTGGGTATTGCGCTGGACATCGGCGCCAAGGTCAACAAGGGTGAGATGAAGTGGTGATCGGACCACGGACAACCAAGGAAACAGAACCATGATCAAGACCCGAACACTCGCCTTGTCGCTGGTCCTGGCGCTCGGCGCCACGACGCTGCCCGCCGCCCAGGCGGCAGAGGCGCAGCCGGCCGCGCCTGCCAAGTCCCACGTCCACGACACAGCCGCAGCCAACAAGGCACTGGTGCTCAACGCCTACCAGGCGCTGTTCGGCGACCACGACCTCGGCGCCGTCGACCGCTACTGGGCGAAAGACTACATCCAGCACAACCCGTACATGGCCGACGGTACCGAGGCAGTCAAGCAGTTCGTCGAGGAACTCGGACTGCTCCAGGGACCGAAGTTCAAGGTCGAGTTCCTGCGCGTCGCGGCCGAGGGAGACCTGGTCTTCGTGCAGACCCGCCAGCCGAAGATGGGCGCCAACCCGGAAATGGTCATCGTGGACATTTTCCGCGTCGCGAACGGCAAGATCGCCGAACACTGGGACGTGATGCAGGCGGTGCCTGCCGACAAGGTGAACCCGCGGCCGATGTACTGAGGAGAAGCCCATGAGCACCACGACGCTGCACTACATCCACGATCCCCTTTGCGGGTGGTGCTATGGCGCCGCCCCGCTGGTAAAGGCCGCCCGCGAGGTCGTGCCCGTGCGGGCGCACGGGGGCGGCATGATGGCGGGGGCGCGCCGGCAACCGGTCACGCCGCAGTTGCGTGACTACGTGATGCCGCACGACCGGCGCATCGCGGAGCTCACCGGCCAGCCATTCGGCGACGCTTATTTCGAAGGCCTCTTGCGCGATGCCTCGGCGGTATTCGACTCCGCGCCGCCGACGGCTGCGGTGCTGGCGGCCGAAACGCTCGCCGGCCGCGGCCTGGACATGCTGTCCCGCCTGCAGTCCGCGCACTATGTCGAGGGCCGGCGCATCGCCGACCGCGCCGTGCTCGTCGAGATGGCTGGCGCGATCGGGCTGGACGCCACTGCCTTCGCGCGGGCGCTGGACGACGCACAACGCGAGGAACTGCACGCACACATTGCCGAGACGCGCAGGCTGATGGAACGCGCCGGCGCACGTGGCTTCCCCAGCTTCGTGCTCGAACGCGACGGCAAGCTCACCGTGCTCGACGCGGGAGCCTTCCTTGGCCGCCCGCAGGCGCTGCGGGATTGGCTGAGGGCTCAACTGCCTGATGACGTGGCGTCGCAGGGAAGCGCGCCGGCGGCGTTCGGCTGCGGCCCCGACAGCTGTTCAATCTGAAGACGGAGAAGCATCATGCGAAGCAACTTGCAAATCGTGTCCGAGCACTATGCCGCATCGGACCGCGGCGACCTCGCCGCCATGCTGGCCGATGTCGCGCCGGACGCGCGCTGGACGGAGATGGCGGGTTTCCCTTGCGAGGGTACGTGGATCGGCCCCGCGCAAATTGCTGCACACGTGTTCAAGGTCCTGGTCAGCGAGTGGAATGACTACCGCATGACGCTCGAGTCCCTGGTCGACGGCGGCGACTGCATCGTCGGTATCGGCACCTATTCCGGTACGTACAAGCGCACCGGACGGGGCATGCAAGCGCGCGTGGCCCACGTGTGGCGGCTCGCCGGCGGCAAGATCGTGGCCTTCGAGCAGTTCACCGATACCCTGCTCGTAGCCAACGCCATGGAGACGTAATGCCATGACACCGACAATGTTTCGACGAGCCTGGTCCGGATGGCTGCGCACGATGGCTGCCGCAGCCGCGTTGGCGGTCGCTGTCGTTCCGCAGGGCGCGTACGCTGAACCGGGCGCGCCCGGCCTGCGCAATATCGTGCTCGTGCATGGCGCATTTGCCGACGGCTCGAGCTGGTCCGAGGTCATCGCGATCCTGCAGCGCAAGGGTTACCGCGTGACCGCCGTGCAGAATGCCCTGACGTCGCTGGCCGACGACGTCGCCGCGACGCGCCGCGTGCTGGACCGGCAGAAAGGCGACGTGCTGCTCGTCGGCCACTCCTGGGCCGGCGCCGTGGTCACGGAAGCGGGCAACGCACCGAACGTGAAAGGACTCGTCTATCTGTCGGCGCTCGTCCCCGACAGCAATGAATCCGTCAGCGATCTGCTCACGCGTTTGCACGCGCCGATGCAGGGCCTGACGCCCGACGGGAATGGACTGATCTGGCTGGACGATCCAGCGGCCTATCGCCAGGTCATGGCGGGGGATGTGCCCTCGGCCAAGGCACGCCTCCTCGCGGCCGTACAACAGCCAATCGCCGCCGGTGCGTTCGGCGAGAAGGTGTCCCATGCGGCCTGGCGCGACAAGCCCACTTGGTATCTCGTCACCGGGAACGATCACGCACTGCCCCCTGCCGTGCAACGGGAGCTCGCCAAGGAAACCGGTGCGCATCGCGTGACGCTGGCATCCAGTCACATGTCGATGGTGTCCCATCCGGCGGACGTCGCCAGGCTGATTGATCGCGCAGCGCGCGATTCGATCGAGCATCAATAAGGACAAAGCTTCCTCACGCCGCGACCAAGGTTCGCGAAGCGGCCCACGTTGCCGCCATCGCCTTTTGTCGGGGCCACCTCCGCGACCCGGGCATACATTGGCCGCAGCGTCGCGTTAGCCGATCAGATCAGCCGCGTTCTGATTGCATATTTGATCTAACTCAAACAAATTGGGAGGCCCGCGGGTGCACGATGATGTCTTCGCGTTTGCATCCCGGCGCCGCCGGGCAGGAAGCGAAGGAGTTCACATGAAACCTTGTCTCGTCGTTTATTACTCCCGAACGGGTATCACGCAGGACGTCGCGACGCGGATCGCGGCGGCGTGCGCATGCGATATCGAGCCCGTCCGCGATGTCCGTCCGCGCACTGGATGGGCCGGCTACCTGCGCAGCGGTCGCGAGGCATTCGCGCGCAAGACGCCGCCCATCGCCGCCATGACGAGGAACCCCGACGACTACGAGCTCGTCATCCTCGGCTCGCCTGTCTGGGTCGGCCGGCTCAGCGCCCCGATGCGCAGCTACGTACAGGCGAATGCGGCGCGGTTCCGGCGGGTCGCGGCCTTCTGCACGATGGGAGGATCGGGCGGCGACAAGGTACTCGACGGGATCGCCGCGCTGTGCGGCAAGCCGCTGCTCGCCCGCATGGCGCTGGCGGACCACGAGATCAAGTCCGGACAGGACCGGGATAAGATCGGCATGTTCGTCCAGGCAGCCACCGCGGCACCCACCCGGCCGCTCGCCTAGTCCCGCGACCATGCAAGAAGTCACCCCGCTCGACGCCATCGCCACCGCTGCGCCACGACCCGGTCCGCCACAGGCGATGCCGACGAGCAGGCATGACTGACGCGGGGTCCGGGCCGCGCATGCCATCCCCGCTTCCCGCAGTGCCGGCGGCCCTCAACGGTCGGGACGCACACCCCGCAATCGGTACCGAGGCCAAGCTCGCTCTCCTGTCGCGGCCTGCGAGCTTTCCGGGGCCGGCGCACGACGTCAACACAATCGAAACCCATATGTCCTGGGTGTTCCTGACGGACGACTACGCATACAAGCTCAAGAAGCCCGTCCGTCTCGCGCCCTTCGATGCCCGCACGCTTGCCGCCAGGCGCCGCTACTGCGACGAGGAGGTGCGCCTGAATCGTCGTCTCGCGCCCGACGTCTATCTCGGCGTCGTGGCGCTGCGCGTCGATACGCGCGGACAGTTGCAGCTCGGCGGGGACGGCATCATCGTCGACTGGCTCGTCTGGATGCGCCGCCTCCCGGCCGCCCACATGCTCGACCGGGCAATCGGTGCCGGGTCGGTGCGGCAGGACGACCTGCGCCGCGTCGCGGCCCACCTGGCCGCGTTCTATCGCGCCGCGCCGCCGTTGACCATCGACGCCGGGGCCTACCGTGCCGCGTTCGCGCGCGACGTGGACCGTAACCGGCGCGCACTGACGCGAGCGGCATACGGCCTCGCGCCAGGCCCCGTGCGCGACTTGTGCACGGCCCAGCAGGCCATGCTCGCAGCCAGGGCGGACTGGCTCGATGAACGGGTCCGGTTACGCCGGATCGTCGAGGGACACGGCGACCTGCGGCCCGAACACATCTGCCTGGCGCCGCAGGTGTGTGTCATCGATTGCCTCGAATTCGCGCGTCCCTGCGCATCGTCGACCCGGCCGACGAGCTGGGATTCCTGGCCCTGGAATGCGAGCGGCTGGGCGCGGCAGCGACGGGCACGTACCTGGCCTGCACGTAGATCTGGTTGACGTAGCCGGTCAGGCGCGGCTGCAGGCCGAACGGATTCGGCGCCTGCGGATACGCCACGGCCAGGCTGTTCGACTGGCTCGGCGTGGCGACGCCCATGATCTTGCGCTCGGCGGTCGCAAACGGCACCATCACGAGGTCGCCCTGGTCCTGGCCATACGCCGTCTGCCCTTTCGGGGCGTACAGGCCGACGATGCGCACCGGCAGGCCGCGCACCAGGATCGTCGCGCCGACCGGGCTCTCGGTCGGCGCAAAGAGCTGGCGGCGCACGGTGTCGCCGACGACCGCGACGAGCGCCGCGCCGCGGTCGTCCTGGTCTTCGAGCATGCGGCCTTCGGCGAGATGCCAGTGCGTAGCGACCGGAAACGACGCGGTCACGCCCTGGATCATGGTCGTCCAGTTCTGGTCGCCATACTGCACTTGCCCGCTCTGGCGCATCAGGTAGCTGACGGCGCCGACCATGGCCGCCTCGCGCCGGATCGCATCGGCATCAGCCACCGTCAGCGTCGAGGCGCTGCCGAAACCGGCGCGCACGCCGCCGCTCGTGGCCGCTCCCGGCACGACCACGAACTGGTCCGTCCCGATGCTCTCGATCTGGCGGCGCACGGCATCGTCGGCGCCCTGGCCGACCGCGATCATCGCGATCAGCGCCGCCACGCCGATGAACACGCCGAACATCGTGAGCGCGGAGCGCGTCCGGTTGCGCCACAGCGCCTGCGCCGCCGCGGCCATGATCATCAGCGCGAACGCCCAGGAGCAGGCCTGCCCGGCACTTGCCGGCGCGGGCCGGACCGCCCGCGGCGCGGGCACGGCGCCCGTCCGCTCCGGATTGCGGCGGTCGGACACGATCGCGCCGTCGCGCATCGTCACCACCCGCTGCGCGTAGGCGGCAATGTCGGATTCGTGCGTGACGACGATCACCGTGACACCCTGCTCGCCGTTCAGGCGCACCAGCGTCTCCATGATCTCGTGCGACGTGTGCGTATCGAGGTTCCCGGTCGGCTCGTCGGCGAGGAGCACGTCCGGCGCGTTGATCAATGCACGCGCGATCGCCACCCGCCGCTGCTGCCCGCCGGACAGCTGCGCCGGCGTGTTGCCGGCGCGGTCGGCGAGACCGAACCGGTCGAGCGCCGCGCGGGCGCGCGGTGCGCCCGGCGACGTCCGGCGGACCATGGCGGGAATAGAACAACGGAAGCGCCACATTATCGATGGCGCTGGTGCGGGCCAGCAGGTTGAAGCTCTGGAAGACGAACCCGAGGCGGCCGCCCCGGATGTCCGCCAGCCAGCTCTCGACGAGCCCGGCGACGTCGACCCCGTCCAGCAGGTACGTGCCGCCGGTGGGGCGGTCGAGGCACCCGAGGATTGCCATCAGTGTCGATTTTCCCGAGCCGGAGGCCCCCCTGATCGCCACGAACTCGCCCCGCTCGATCGCCAGCGTGACGCCGCGCAGCGCGTGGACCTCGACGTCGCCGGCGCGGTAGGTCCGCACCAGTTGCCTGACGTCGATGCAAGGGGCGCCCATGGCGTCAGCGGCGCACGGGCTGCAAGCCGGGCATCGCCGCTGGCCTGCGGGCCGTGTCGCCGCCGTTCTCGGCGACGATGACGGCCTCGCCGGACCGTAGGCCGCCGCCCTTGATCTCGGCATACGTACCGTCGTCCAGGCCCGTCGCGACGGCGACGCGCCGGGGCCGTCCGGCATCGAGCACCCACACCTGCGGGCCGCGCGTTCGGTCGGCGTCGCCGGCCAGCGCGGGCCGGTAGCGCAATGCCTGGTCGGGCACGCGCAGGACGGGGCCAACCTGCCTGCTCACGATGCGGATGGAGGCCGTCATGCCGGGTTTGAGCTCGAGGTCGGCATTGGCCACGTCGACGACGACGTCGTACGTGACCACGTTCTGCACGGACTGCGGGGCCTGCCGCACCTGGCGCACCGTGCCCGCAAACACGCGCTCGGGAAATGCCGACACGGTGAACGTCGCCGCGTTGCCGACCACGACCTGCCCGATGTCGGACTCGCTGACGTTCGCATCGACCTGCATCCGCGTGAGGTCCGTGGCGATGAGGAAGAGCGTCGGCGTCTGGAAGCTCGCCGCGACGGTCTGCCCCTAGGTCACGTTGCGCGACACGACCGTGCCGTCGACCGGCGAGACGATGTCCGTATAGCCGAGGTTGATGCGCGCGGCCCGCAACTGGGCTTGGCGCTGCACGATGTCCGCCTGGTCGAGTGCCACCTGGGCCCGGGCCTGGGCGACCGTACTGGCTGCTGCGTCGACCGTTTCCGAGGACACGAACCCGCGTTGTGCCAGAGTCCGGTTGCGCGACTCGATACGTTGCGCGTTGGCGAGACCGGCCCGGTCCTTGTCCAGCTGGGCCTGCGCCGTTCCGAGCACGGCCGCGGCCTGCTCGACCATGGACTCGTACGGACGCGCGTCGATCCGCGCGCACAACTGGCCGGCTTTCACGCGCGTATTGAAATCGCAGGAAACCGTCCGGATCACACCCGAGACGTAGCTGCCGACCTGGATCGTCGTCACCGGGTTGACGGTGCCGCTCGACAGCACCGCCGGCGCCACCGTCCCGACGCTGGCGGCAACGGTGGAATAATGGACAGGAACGCGGCCGGTCCGGCTCCGCACGTAGGCCGCGCCCAGCGCGATCAGGACCAGCACGGCAAGCGGCACGAGCACGCGTCCGCGCTTCGCCGATGTCGCACCGGGCCGGGTCGAGGACACGACCTCTTGCGGGGAACTGCCAGCGACGTTGGACAGCATCGACACTCCGTGAGCTCATACACGTCCTGCCCCATGCTAAGGGCGGCCGACGCTATCAAGGTTTGACTATCGTCAAATTGGGACCAGAGAGTTCAGTCTAGCGCGTAGAACATCAGACTGCTAACGACCTCGATGAACGGCATCAGGAACTGGTCCTTGCCGCGGAGTCACAGCTTCAGTGTCGACGTTCAAGAGGTCTCGGGATGAGCGCCAAACGATCCGCTGGGCAACGCCGCATGTTGCGGGGGCTTTCGGAGACTTTTACAGTTCGGGGCATTACAGCAGATGGCGCATTCCAAGTCATTGAAATGTAAGCCATCATTCTCCTGGCACAGACATTGCTCACCATCTGTCGAAAGTACGGTTACTGGCCTGTCGACCGAGGAGACAATCATGAACTCGTCAATGAACAACGAATCGACGCACCGCCTGATCGCCACTGCGAGAATCAACAGGTCCGTGCTGTTGGGAGTGTGTCTGATCGCTCTAACCGCTATCCTGTTTTACGGACCCGTCTTGCTGTTGTTGTGGCGCGAACTGCGATGAAGTGCCATTGCGCCATGAACGCATGAGATTCCCACTCTACACGGCCACCCCGACCCTGTGGCTCATCTCTGGTGTTAAATCCCGCACGGTGCCCCGGCAAGTGCTACAGTAATCTAATGCGTGGCGTGATCCGGCATCCCATGCAAATCCGTACGCGACCGGGCCGCTCCACAGCGTGGTTGCGCTGCCTGATCCGTTTCAGGCCAGGAATCTCGGGATCGGACTCGCCACGCACGAACGTCGAGCAATAACTCCGGAGCCGTTCATGAGTATAGAAAGGTTGCTGATCCGAGCCGATGCTGCGAGACTTGAGATTCAAACCGATGCCGTCCCGGCAACTTATTTCAGAAGAGACGGGCGAACGGCTCGCATGATCTACAAAGCATTGGCAATACGCAGATCGTTCGGCCCGCAGGCAGCCCGCGTATTCCTCATGTCGATGGGTGTGACCGCATCCCTTGTGCACCGGATCGTCAGTTCTCCAGTGGAGCGGCTGCGACGTTGACTTCAGTATCCCGAAGTTCAGATCCTTCTGCAGGGGAAACTTCTTACGCCACCAACCATGAAATCCGGGCAGTTTTTTTTACAGTGTTCGGCCTGAGCCATCCGAACTCGGACCGATTCGAATGTCTCGTCCGACTCAATCATCCTGAGCTCTGCGGCCGCCGCGCCGCATTTGGTGCAGCACTGCACGCGGCGCGCTCGGCTGGCGTCACTTGCCGTTGCTCATGACCAAAGACGCCCCGTCAGCCCCGATCTTGTTCCATTCTCGGCTTGAAAGCCTACGCCAAGCCCGCAATTCAACGGCCTGCAATTTTTTGACGCGGCCTGATCTCACGCAAACTTCGGTCAAATTCCTGATCGAAAATCTCCGTTAGATCATTGCCTGGGGATCAAAAATGCCGATTTCTTTCCCAGTTCTTTCTCGTGGGCAGCTAGTGCAAGTGCACGAACTGGATTATGTCCTCGCCACGCTCGACAGTGACGGGAAACTTGACGGTCTGCCATTCATGCCTGAAATGGCGGCGCTGTGCGGGCAATCCTTCCGTGTCACACGCCGGGTTGAACGTACTTGCGTGGCCGGGGCAGGCATGCGTCGGATGCGTGACACCGTCTTCCTCGATACCGCGCGCTGCGATGGCCAGGCCCACGACGGCTGCCAGCGCGGCTGCCAAATGTTCTGGAAAACCGCTTGGCTGTTCCCGATTCAGGCAGTGTCGTCAAGAACCCGTGACGCCCCGATCAGCGAGCACCCGGCTTCCCTGCCGACACGTATCGCGGAGCGCTATGTCTGCCAATCGACTGAACTGGCTGGTGCCAGCCGGCCCCTGTCCCGCTGGAGTGTCCTGCCATTTCTTCGCGAGATAGCCAACGGCGACCTGTCGTGGGCCGCATTTGCGCGGATTGCCACCCGTGCCGCACGCCGTCGTCTGTTCCCTGGCCTGGAGAGCGAGTCGCTGGCCGGCACCCCGGGCAAGAAATCGAAAGGGGCGTTGGGGCTGGCCGGCGGCGATTGGGTCGATGTCAAGGGCGCGGCCGATATCGTTGAGTCGCTGGATGAACATGGCACTAATTGCGGCCTCGGCTTCACGCCCACCATGATCCCGGCCATAGGGCAGCGGCATCAGGTGCTCTATCCCATTCGCAAGATCATTGTGGAACAGGACGGACGGATGGTTCACTTGAGCAATACGGTCGTGTTAGACGGGGTCGTTTGCCAAGGCACTTGCGTGAACCAATGTCCCCGGGCCGAATATTTGTACTGGCGCGAAAGCTGGCTGGACCGCGCAGACGGCCCCTCGATGTCGAGCGTACCCGGCTCGGGCAGTGTGTAGTAAAAAGGACGTTGCAGTTTTATTTTGTATGGACGCCCCTGCATATTTTGCCTATCTTGTTAGAGGTACCGAACGGGCTTGATTAAAAAGCAAAGGAACACTATGCCGAGTAATCAGAGCAACGGAACGCCGGTAACAGAACGCCGTTGTCATACTCGTCTGGTAGGCACACAGCCACCAGCATCGAATTTCGCCGCAACCGCACCATGCACATCGCGCCCGGCGTCTCAGCAGACCGAACGCGTCAGAGACACGCCGTGCAGGGCCAACGGAGCGCTCGTCGTACACGACGAAGCGGGCCAAATCGTGTTCGTCAACAAACAGGGGGCCGAGCTGCTGGACTCTACTGCGGAGGCGCTGGTACAGATGAACGTACGCGAGCTGGCGGCGCAGGGCCACGGCTGGCTCAGCCCGAGAGACCTACCGTCTATGTCGCGGAACCAGCCGATCTCCATGGATACCGCCGTGCTTCAGCGATTCGACCAGAAGTTTCTCGTCGAGGTTCAACGGGAACGTATCAAGATAGATGGACGCAACTTTTACCTGCACACGGTGCGAGACATTTCGCAGCAGCTCCAGACCAAGGAGGCTCTGCAGCGCCTGAATACGCACCTCGAAGAACAGGTGGCCATCCGCACCGCACGGCTGAGGGAGGAGAAAGTACTTGCTGAGGGCAAAAGCAAGGCAAAAACTGATTTCCTTGCCCGGATGAGCCACGAAATTCGCACTCCCATGGGGCTCACCATCAGCCTGACCGATCTGGCGCTGGCCCATGCAACCGATCCGCGCCAGCGCGATTACCTGAGCAAGATCCGCATGGCTAGCACCCATCTGCTGAGTGTCGTCGACGATATCCTTGACCTCAGCAAGATCGAAGCCAACAAGTTTTGCCTGCGCCCTGCCGACTTCGACTTCCGCCTCTTTTTCGAAGGATTGAAATGCCTGAGCCAAAGCGCAGCGGACAAGGGATTGACGCTGTCGTTCCACAGTGATCCCCAGCTCCATCGAACCATCCGGGCAGACAGCGGGCGGCTCAAGCAGGTGCTGCTGAACTATATCTCCAATGCAATCAAATTCACGACCGCCGGGCGAATTGAAGTCCGTGCAAGCTTGCGCTCGGCGCCTGATGGCGCTCCCGAAATATTGTTCGAGGTAGCCGATACCGGCATCGGGCTCACCCCCAGCCAAATACAGCAGTTGTTTCAGCCTTTCTATCAGGCAGGAAATCCGGAGATCAACCACGACGGCAGCACCGGCCTCGGTCTGTCGATTTGCAAACAGCTGGTGAAACTAATGGGAGGAAAGATCGGGGTCAACAGCACTGCTGGTGTCGGTAGCACGTTTTGGGTTCAAATCCCGATCAAGTGGGGCAAGGCCATCGGGGGCCATGGCACGGCGCGTGCCAACGGAGACCAGGCCCGGAAGCAATTGCAGTGTCAGGTGAGCGAACGCGACTTGACTCGCGTGCTCGTTGCGGACGATAACAAAGTGAACCAGCAGATCGTGCTGGAGATGCTTGCCCCATGCGGCATCGAGACAGTGGTTGCCGACGACGGCCGTGCTGCATTGGAGGTGCTTGCCCGCCAGCGCATCGACTGCATCCTGATGGATTTGCAAATGCCCGAGATGGATGGCTACGCTGCGATACAGGCCATTCGGCGCAACCCTGCTACCGCGCCGCCGTACGTGATTGCGCTGACAGCCGATGTGCTGGTTGACAATGCGCAGCGCTGCAGCGATAGCGGTTTCGACGCCATCCTGACCAAACCCTTTTCTCCGCGCGCGCTATACCAGCATATCAGCGAAGCCCTGTCGCGATCACAACCCGTACCAGAACAACCGGATCAGACCGGAGGACTGTCGCGCTGGACAGGGGGCGACTCGGAGGCCGCGCTGCGCCTTCGTGAGCTGTTTCTGCTGGTCGCACTGGACTGCTCGGCGCAGATACGCAAGGCCTGTGCCGCCCGACGGTCGATGGAAATCGCGCGTCAGACCCATAAGTTGCTGCCCAGTGCACGCATGGTCGATGCGGTCGAGGTGGCCCGCCTCTGCACGGAGCTCGATGGTCAACTGGCTGACCCCGACTGGCACCATATCGCACGCATCTCCGCGGCGCTGGACGAAGTGCTGGACCAAATGATGTCGGCACAGTCGGCCGCCCTGCCCCCACGAAAGCCTTGAGGCCCGCCATGATCCGCGTGGTGATTGCAGATGACCACCCGATGATGCGCGAGGGCCTGAAATACATGCTCGGCCATCAAGAAGATATTGAAATTGTTGGCGAGGCCCGCAATGGTCTTGAAGTGATTGCGGCAGTGCGCGCGCTCGATATCGACGTTCTGGTGCTGGATCTGAACATGCCGGGCCGCCATGGGATTGAACTCATCACCCAGATTGTTTCGGAAGCCCCCAAGATATCCATCCTCGTCTGGAGCGGACTGGATGAACGGCAGTATGCGCTGCGTGCCATGCGAGCCGGAGCGCGCGGCTACGTCAACAAGGAACGCGAACCTGGCCAGTTGCTTGAGGCCATTCGCCGGGTTGCCAGTGGCCAGCGATGGATTGATTTGGAAGTCGCTGAACTGATAACCCAGGCCTGGTTGTCGCCGAATCCGGACCTGCCGCACACTTCTCTGTCGCCACGCGAGTACGAGATCTTCTGGCTGCTCATCCAGGGGCACTCCATGGCCGAGATTGCACAGAGTCAATTCCTGAGCAATAAGACGGTCAGCACCCACAAGACACACATTCTGGCGAAAATGAACATGCACACGGTCGTGGAACTCGTGCACTATGCGGTGGCCCACAAGCTGATTGATTGCTAGCAGTCCTTCGCGTTCCCCGTGCCCGCGTACACGGAGCGGATCGGGCCCCGTGTACCGCCCGCACTAGGCGGCCAGAATATCGCGGTAGATGCCGCGTTCACGCGGATGATCCAGGTTCGAGTTGTGCCACAACAACGTAAAGTCGCCGCGGTAGCGACGGCATAACTGCCGATAGTGGGTCACCGCTTCCACAGCTCCGCTGCTCCGCGCTGTTAGCCGGTAGCGCATGGGTTCCATCGACAGCAAGGGCCGCTGGCGCAGATGCATGGCGCGTCGCCCGACCAAGTCGAACATGGCGAATTCGCGGCAGGTACCGCAGCGAAACCCGGGTTGGTTGGCATAGCCCAGGCTGGAGTCGTAATCAAGACCGTTCTCTTCCCATAGTTGCGGCGTGACGTGAACACGCCAGCGCAAGTAGTGTTGCCGTCCACCCAGAATCGGCTGGCTGATGCCCAGATGCGCCATTGCGGCGCGCAAGCGGGCAACACTACGTGACATGGCGTTCGGATGGTGATAGGTGTTATACCCGGGATGAATACCTATCTCGTGCCCCCTTGCATGTACCGTGCGCATCACATCGAGCAGGCGCGCATCGTACAAGTCGATGCTCCGGTCAACTGCAGGGTCGGTCACGGCCGGAATGAGATTGAATGCGACCCGGTTCCCTTTGCGGGAATTGACCTCCATGATCCAGTCGAGCGCCTGCAGATAAGGATCGCGCCCGTGTTCACCTCGGCGCACTGCCATGTAATTGCCGACAAGGGTCGACATGCCGCTTGCCGTGCCTTGGCGCAGGCTGCGCCCCACCATGCGTTTCAACAGCCGGTAGGCCGAGGCGCATGCCGGATCGACCGGCAGGTCAACATCACAGCTGATCAGGGTACGCGCGCCCCGTACCGCGCGCTGCATGTCCGGACATATCTTTTGAATTGCGGCCCACAGGATCTCGGCGTATTCGTCAATAACGGGACGCTGCTGGAAGCCGGCACGCACGGCCAGGGCAGCCTGGTCGGGAAATCGCCCATGCTCGTCCTGCGCCAGACTATCAAGTTCTTCGTACCGGCTCAGCATGAAGAACGCCGAGCCAATAATATCCAGCGGCAATCGAATCGCACCGGCCGGTTGCTCCAGGGTAGCGCTTTCGCCAAAAATAACCGGCACCGTTTCTCCGCAGAGCACTGCATCCAGCCCGGCGCTGCGCGGGTCCCAGAGCGGCAAGGGCAAGCGAACCTTGGCTCCCGCTTCGGAGGCGCGGCGATAGAGCTGGGCGAAAAACACATCGGGCATCTCGATCCAGCCGGGCCCGCACAGCAAGCGATACTGGCGCGGTGGCCCCTGCCGCAGGGCGTAATCGAGACCGAGAAAGGTCTTGAACAGCACGTCGCATATCCAGGAAATCTCGGGCGTAACGGCCGGAACCGACAATATCAACACGGCGCTACCTCAGCCGACGCGCCACTCAATGGGTGCACGCCTGTCTCATGGCAGTTGCGCAAGAGGCGCCTGCGCACGCGGTTGGCTTCGATCTGCTTGAGTCGCGCCGGGGATGCCGGCAGGCGTTCCACAGTCGACAATGCGTGGCGGTCGACGATGCGCAGATTGTGGTGCCGGACTTCGATGATGCCCAAAGAATGCAGCGTGGTCAGGGTGCGGCAAACGGTTTCGGGAGTAACGCCCAGCAGAGAGCCGATGTCGCACCGCCGCATGCGCAACATGAACTTCGAATCGGAGTAGCCCAGTGCGGCGTGGCGCGACGCAAGAAGCATGAGAAAACGCGCAATGCGTGCTTCGGCGAAGCGCAGCGCCAGCAGCCTGACCATCGACAGGTTGCTTTCCAGTTCGGCACTGATCGCGCTGAAGATCCGGGCGTACAAATCTGGATGGGTCCGGGCCAGGTTCAGCAGTGCCACGTAAGGAATCAGAATCAGTTCGCCACTGCTGAGCGCCTGCGTACAGGATTGGTGGCGGCCCGAGTCAATCCCATCGATACCTAGAATACTGCCACGCATGGGAAAGCCGAGCACCTGTTCACTCGCGCCGTCATTGACGGCGAACGTTTTCAAGAAGCCCAGGCGGACGATGGCGAGGGTATGAAATGCCTGCCCGATTTCGAACAGGCGTTGGCCGCACTCGAAGTGTACCCGCCGTAAGCCGGGCAAGCAGCCGGGTGTCTCGCACGGGTCTCTCTCTTGCAGTGCCAGGTACACGTCGGCTGCCGACACACCGCAGGGACGCTGGTCCTCTGCCCATGCCCATCGAGAATCCTGATGAATGGCCGGGTTGCCGGAATCGCGTCCGTATTCGATCGTAGAGTCCATCGAATTCCTCCTTCGTCAACGACGGTGCCGATGCCCTCGGCCTGGCGGTGACCCGACTGGCCTTGAGCGCCGGACATGATCGGATAGCAACAAGTTTGGCACCAGCACCGGCCACAATGAATCGGCCAAGCATCCGCAATCACGCAGATATTTGCTAGTTCTGGGATAGGGAAAATCCTCGGCGGGGTTCGGAAATCGTGAGGAACGCCTTCTTGATTTGCAAAGTGAGCACCGTCAAATAACGGGACAAGGTCGCTCCTAAGATGGTTCCAGCCCCTGAATGACGGACGCCGATGGCAGTGCCGTCCAGCGCTCTACCGGAGCCGGCGGTCGGGAAAGATACCGGCACCAATTTGCGTCCGCACGCGGCGTTTGCACTTGCGGGCGGAAGGCCGCGTGTCGCCCCAATGCCGGGTCATGGCGCAACAGTATTCGCGTCGTGCTTGCGATCGTGCGTAGATGGAATTAGTAAGCGCGCCGATTTGCATGACACTCGGATCAACCTCGCTTGATCGGCGGATGAGGTCGATGTGGTTGCGGTTCGAAGCTTTTGTACGGCGTCCGCGATCGTGTACAGACCTATTGCGGACCCCGACCACTCACCCCAACGTTGATGCGTCCTTGGAACGTTGAACTGCAGATCAATGCGGCTCTCCTAGCGCCACAATGTGCTCACTGTACTGGCGATAATGCGCAGGTCCATCCAGAAGCTGCGCTGGTCAACATAGCGCTGGTAGAAAGCCAGCTTGACCGGCAAAATGTCCTCGATATACGTGCGCTCCGGGTCGGCTGCCGCGGCCAGCAAACTGCCTTCGTCACGGTACTTGATCGAGCCCCAATCTGTAATACCAGGAGCAACCGACAGCACCTTCTCCCGCACTGCAGGCGGATAGCATGCGACATAGCGCGCCAGTTCAGGCCGCGGGCCCACCAGGCTCATCTGACCCAGCACGACATTGGCCAGCTGCGGCAACTCATCGAGTTTGGTGCGGCGCAGCCAGTGGCCTGCACGGGTGATGCACGGTGCGGGCCACATCCTCGGTACATTGCCCGCCGTGCCATCATGCGCCATCGTGCGAAATTTGAATATTGCAAATGGCACCCCATGACGGCCAACCCGCTGCTGCACGAACAAAGCCGGCCCCGGCGAATCGAACTTGACCCAGCACGCGATGAGCAGCATGAGCGGCGCCAACAGACACAGGCCGATCAGGCCCGCCACCAGGTCAAAGCAGCGCTTGAGCTTCATAACAGCTCGGCAAGGGCTTCGACCACGCGCCGCTGATCGGCCTCCTGCATACGGGTATAGAGCGGCAGTGACAGAATGGTGCGGTATGCCTGGTCAGCGTGCGGAAATCGTCCGTCCTGTAGTCCGTAGGTATCGTGCCAGTAAGGATGGCGGTGCAGAGGGATAAAGTGCACGCTGGCACCGATGCCGCGTTCATAAAGTTTGCGGATCAATTCGTCGCGATCGATGCTGGCGTCGGCTTGCAGACGCACGGGGTACAGATGCCATGCATGGGTGGTGCCGGCAGGAGCAGCTGGCGGCAGGTCCAATGGCAAGTCGGCCAGGGCCTCATGGTATGTCCATGCAAGCTCGGTACGCCGCCTCAGGAAAGCATCGATCTTGTGCAGTTGCTGGATCCCGATAGAAGCGGCAACATCGCTCATGTTGTACTTGAATCCCGGGGCCACCACTTCATAGAACCAGGCCGGGACGTCCGACACGTAACGGTCAAACGCATCTTGCCGGATACCGTGCAGGCGCATCACGCGTGCGCGTGCCGCGATTGACGGATCACGGGTGACGAGCATGCCGCCTTCGCCGGTGGTCATGGTTTTGTTGGCATAGAAGCTGAATACCGTCGCATCGCTGTCAAGGCTGCCGATCAGGCGCCCGCCATAACGTGCAGGAAAAGCATGGGCAGCATCCTCGATCACGGCCATCCCATGCGCATGTGCCAGCGCGATGATCGGGTCCATGTCACACGGCAGACCGGCGAAATGCACAGGTATCACTGCACTTGTACGGGGGCTGAGCGCTGCCCGCATGGCTTCGATGTCGATGTTCAGCGTCGCCGGTTCAATGTCGACCAGTACCGGATTCGCGCCCAGGTAGCGTACCACTTCGGCCGTGGCGGTAAACGTCATGGTCGGCACGATGACCTCGTCGCCGGGCCCTACGCCGGCCGCTTCGAGCGCCAGGTGCAGCCCGGCGGTGGCTGAACTGACGGCAAGCGCCTGCAGTCCCGGGCCCAGATAGTCGGCAAATTCGGCCTCGAAGCGGCGCGCTTTGGGGCCGGTGGTGATCCAGCCGGAACGCAGCGTATCGAGCACCTCGGCAATTTCCTCTTCGCCGATGTCAGGCAACGAGAATGGCATAAACTGCGGCTTGGGGGCGAGCGGGTGCGGATCAGGGCAGGACAGCTTCATGGTGGTCTCCATCAGGTCAGGGATATTGCACCGCACGGTTCAGCGCACGCGCTCAGGAAGGACGGCGCCAGATGGCGGTAGTCGTGTTGTGCCAGCACGTGGGCCCGACCCCGTTCGCCCATGCGCCGGCGCTGAGACGGGTCGAGGGCGGATAGCGCTTCAATGGCGTCGGCCAGCGCGGTCGCATCCTCTGGTGCGATACTGATGCCACATCCGGCCTCGGCTACGGGGTCGTTGCCAGCCTTGACCGCATGCACGATCGGCAAAGCGGCCATCATGTAGTCCATCAGCTTGTTCGGGGCGATCCCGAAACGGTACAGCGGATGCGGGCGCCAGCCGAGATAGGCCAGGTCGAACTGTGCGAGCAAAGCCGGTACCTGGGCTTTGGGTAACGGGTCGAGGAAAAATACGTTCTGCTGGCCCTGCGCGGATGCCATCAGGGCTGGCTTGTCGACGCCGGCACCTGCAAGCACGAAGGCGTAGCGCCGGGGGTCGAGCCGCTGCGCCGCCTCGAGCATCGCTTCAAGCGCATTGGCCTTGCCGTGTCCCCCCGCATAGCCGACCACGAAACGTCGCTGCGCTTTCTGTTGTGCCAACAGGGCCGACACCGGCGCAGGCAGCTGCTCGGCACCCTGTTCCCACTCGGCCGGATCGATACCATTGGGTATCCACTGCAGCTTGTGCGGCGCCATGCCGTGTTGTTGCAGGTAGCTGCCTACATGGGGCAGCAGCGACACCACCGCATCGGCGCGCCTGCAGGCGTAGTCTTCAGCTGCCTGCAGCCATTGCACGAACGGGTGCCAGCGGGACATGCCGTGCAACTCCACCGGGGTCAGCGGCCACAGGTCATGCACCTCATACACCAGGCGTGCGCCGGCGCGGCCGGCAATCGCGGCCGCGGTCCAGATATCGAGCGGATAGGTACTGGATGCGATGACCAGATCGGGCGCCAGCTCGCTGGCCAGTGCCTTTGCACGACGTGCGAGAGCGCCAAGGAAAACAGCAATATTCGCCATGCGACCGAGCCCGTTTCCCCGGTAACGGGGTGTAGCGATCCATCGATAGTCGATACCGTCGATCCACTCCTGCCGCATCTGCTGGCCGTTCATGACTGGCGCCTGCTGTCGCAGATGCGATGCCGAGGCAGCCACGATGCAGACGGCATTGCCAGCCCTGACCCACTCACGGGCCAGGTAGTAGGGACGAAATTCCATCCCATGATGGGGTGATCCGGCGTAATGATTGATGAGCAATATCTGCATGACAGTTCCTTACCACGACCACGACTCGCGAAGCCGGGTGAGATTGTGCCTGCTGGTTTCGCGCCAGTTCGTACGCCAGTGCACCGGGTGGCTGGTGAAGTAGATGCGCTCATGAATACCGAAGACCTCCAGCGGCGAACATGGGCAATACAGTTCAGGACAGGGCCGGTCACTGATATAGATGCCGAAGCGCTGCATCAATGCCTGATCGTAGGCCTCATGGGTGATGCCGCAGCGCTGGCGCAGCGCTGCGTTCTGAAGCAACTCGTGGTTGATGATGCCGAGCTTGCGGTTGACAAAGTCACCGTGACTGGCGACCGTGCGCAGCTTGATGCCGGTGCGCCTTTCGATATCGGTAAAATTGATGAAGAACTGGTCTTCGACCTCGCCCATGCGTGCCCGCAGCTGGGCAGGACAGCGAATGTCGTGTCGCTTCACGAAATCCGCGATTTCCTCGAAGTGGTAGCTTGCCTCGCTGCCATACTTCTCGAGCTCGACCATCAGCCGGATATCAAGCGTGGTCAGGCGAAAGTAATAGGTGGCCAGGACGCCAAGGGAGCGCTCGATCTCGAACAAGCGGCGGGCCGTGGCCGGATCGGTGTCGATATCGTGGCGCAGCACCATGATGCGTCGTGGCGCGGCCTGCCCAAAGTCGATGAAGTCGCGTACCGACATGAGCGCGTAGCCGGCGCAGATCGCTGCCCTCAGCAGCGCCTCGTAGTCTGAAGTACGGTCGGCCATTAGATAATCCGAATAGATACGGCGGCCAACGTTAATCAAGCAGTTCATAGCTCACGTAATGGGGCTGGAACCCAAGCATGCGTTTGAAGGCCTGCATACCCGCGCTGGCGCCAAAGAAGGTGTCATACATCAGAAAGCGCGCCCGCTTTTCGGTAATGAGCGAACTGACCAGGTCGACGAGAAGCAAATGCATCGCCCCGTCGTTGTTGCGGTAGCCCATCAGCTGAGCAAGTGCCGCGAAATCGCCGTAGTAACCCATGTTGGCATACGCCACCAGCTTGCCGCCGGGTGCGAGCACCCCGTAGTAGCGGTAATTGGGGAGCTGATCGAAGTGCTGCGTTCGGGACGTGTAAGCGGCCGACATCGGGCGCCCCTGACGCTCGGTGAGCGATGTGTTGATGGCGTGAATTTCATCGACATAGGCATTACGATCGATCTGGGCAACCGTGTAGCCACGCTTGCGCGCGCGCTGGGCAAGGCTGGCACCCCGGTTTTTGCCACCGATTTCGGCCAGATAGCGTTCCGGGGAGTCGAACTGTCGCAGGTTCACGAGTGCCACCCCGATCGCCTTGTGGCGGACCAGGGGAAAACGCGGGTGCGGCTTGGTAAAACTGAGGTAGGTAGCGCGAACCTCGGCAGGATTGAGGTGGGTCTGGAACTGTAGTCGTACCCGTGGCATGCGCCGCAACTCGCTCAACAGGGCACGATACTTGTGCCAGAGTGCCACTTTCGTCGTATCTCCCCGCTGGGGAGCCACGGCATTCACGCTCGCCGCGGCAGGCTCACGGTCAAGAAGTTTTGCATACAAGGCCAGCAACGACTTGAATTCGCGCTCCCAGTGGAAGTGCGTCAAAACCGCCGTGCGGCCATTTGTCCCCATACGCTGTGCGGCCAACGGATCGGCGTCAAGGCTATCGATCGCGCCGGCGATCGCATCGGGATCGAGCGGATCGACACAAACGCCACACTGGTAAGTATCAATGATCGCCCGCCAAGCGGGAAAATTCGAGGCGATCACGGGAATCCCGGCCGCCATATATTCGAACATCTTGATTGGGAGCGAATCCAGATAGTTCGCGGTCGGATGCAAGGTGACGAGGCCGGCGCGCGATTGCGCAAGCAGCCTGCGCACGCCCTTCCGATCGACCTGCCCGAGGGTATTGACACGCTGCCAGCCGGGTTCGCGTTGCAGCTGGCCGAGCAGCTCCGGCGCCGCGGCGCATCCAGCAAGGTTCAGGCGCGTTGCCCCGCGCACCCGGCCCATCGCACGCACCATTTCATGCGCTCCCCGTATGGCCGTGATATCGCCCAGGTAGCACACCGTGTCGTTGCGCTCATCCCATGGCGTCGGGGCCTGAAACTCGGCCAGCAACGGATAATTGCAAACGCACGTCGTGGCGCTGTTGTGGGGCGCAAACCGGCCCGCAATGCTGGGGGTGGCAGTCACGATCCCGTCAAACCGGTGCGCCGCCACTTTCTGCAGCCAGCCATATGCGGAGGCGAACACGCGCCGCAGCGGCCGCGCCAGATAGGGCTTGCACAGCAATTGCAACGGTACGTCTTCATGGGCATCGAAGACGACCCGCTTCCCTTCCCGCTTGAGCAACAGACCCACCGGCAACAGCTCGGGGTCGTGTAACTGATACACGTCACCTTGCAACGCCAGTGCCGCACGATACACGCGCCACACTCCCGCGCTCATGCGCTGCAGACGTCCCGCACAGGCGCCTGCGTCGACAATCTGCACGCCGTCGCGCTGCTCGTCGCCAAGGCCATCGGCAACCACAAGGGACACCTGGTAGCCACGTGCGGCAAGGCTGCAGCACTGCTTGGTGAAAATGCGGATGTCATACCGCGGATGTGCTGAACTGAGATGAACGATTCGAGTCCGCACGATATCGTGAGTTATAGAGTTCATACGATCCCAAAGTGGCGGCAATCAACATGTCGTGATAGTGATGAGAACCCAGTAAAAGCAACACCGTGGTGCAACACAGGCAAAGCGGCAGCTCGACGTCTTGACCCATATCGCGTCGCAGAAAACACTGCACGAGCAGGCGCTGAAGTGGCCATAACAGCAGCGCCACGAGCGCGAGGAATCCGAACAGGCCAAGGTCGACCCAGGCCGACAATATGTTGTGGGCGTAGCTTCCCGGCTCATAGCTGGCATAGCTGCCCTGCAGTGGATGATTGGCGATGGTCTCAAGTGCCTGAACGGTCAACTGATGGCGTAATGTTGCCGAGCTCGATTGTGAAAGATCGAGCAGTTCGAGCGTGCGGTTCTCCGGCAGGTATTGGGTGCCGTACATAAGGGTCAGCTTGACGAGCAGCGCGACGGCGCACAGCAGCCCAAGCGCACGGGCGCGCTGCCGCGCCCGGTACAGCTCGATCAATGGGACGCTGCCCAGCATCGCCACGAATTCGCTGCGGGCACCATTGACGTACAGCGTGGCGCCAGCCAGCAGGTAGAGCGCCAGGCGCGCGGTTCTCGACTGCAAACGTACGCTCACGACCAGATAGACAAAGAGGTAGGAACGTGAAAAGCCCTGATAGGTAGCGACCGCCTCCGGATCGCGTGCGAGACCAAGATTACCGAGATAGAACATCCCATCCTGGGCGAAGGTAAAGACAATGGCGGACATCAGCAGCAGGCACACCAGCGCTTCGCGCTGCAAGGACACGGCGCGCACGTCCAGCAGCCGGAAGATGATGAATACCACCACTGCGTCGAGCAGGAAGAGCAGATGGCTGCGGGTGATGGTGCCGTTGGCACCAGCGGCAACCTCCACCACCCACATGGCACCCATATACAGAATGAAGCCGAAAAATGCCAGTTCGCCGGGCCCGGGACCGCCGGAGCGACGCAACTGCCCCGCATAGGCAAACAGGAGCGGAAGGACCAGCACGAGCGCAGCCGGGGTGAAGTATCCCCCCGCGAAAGCGCCGATGTAACCCAGGCCGAGGGCACTGTGATAAAAGAAGAAGCCAGGGAAAAGCAGCAGGAAAGCCACCTGAGGCAACCCCTGCGGGCCGTGGCCGGTGACCGTACGGTTAGCGTGCATTGCAGTGCTCCCTTGACGGCGAAGTCGCCAGCGCCGCACGGTAGGAGAGGCTCATGTACAGCAGGTACATGGCAATACGGCCCCAGACATAAGCGAGCAGGCATTGCCGGAGCGTGGCCGGTAGCAGGAAGGCCGCCAGTGTGACCAGCAGCAGCCCACCCTGCCAAGCCAGCTCGACATGCTGGCGACCGGTGATATACAGGACATAGCCCAGCGGACTGGCGACAAAGCCGACGAGATAGAGGGGCGCAAGCAGGCTGGCCATGTCGCCTGCCGCGCGCCAGCTGGGGCCGAATACCAGGGCGAACAGAGGCGGTGCTACCCACCAAAGCAACAGCGACGGCAGCGCGCCGATTGCCAGCAGCAGTTTGAACGTATGACGGTAGGACTGGCGACAGTCGCCGTTTCTACGCCACTCCTGAGCAGCCTGCGCTTTGAAGACCTCCAGAATTGAGCTCGACAGCACCGATGCGGGGGCTGCAAGCACCCGGTGGGTCAGCGCATACAGGCCCGCCGCTGTGGCACCTTGGGCACTGCCGATCAGCAGCAGGGGCAACTGCCCGACCAGGGTATTGAGGAGATCCGAAGGCAGGCTGAACTGCACGAACCGCACGTGCCGCCGCACTACACCCCAGTCGGCGGGACGCAGGCGCCAATGCAACGCCACGGCGGGCGGGCGTACGTAGCGGCGCGCGGCAGACACGCCCAGCAGCAGCCCCACGAGCTGACCAAGCGGCAGGGCAACAGAGCCGCGGCCCAACCACTGCAGCAGTACCAATTGGGTTGCGGTGATTGCCACCACGGTCCACACTTTGGTCCGCGCGGCGGCACCAAAGCGCTGATGGGAAACAGCATAGGCATTCACGATACTGTGGTAAGCCATCAGCCAGACGGCGCCGCCGAGCATGAACAGCGCCGGCGAGGTCTGCATGGAGGCCAGTGGCAGGCCCGCCAGCCGCGCCGCAAATGCGGCCATCACGAGCGCCAGTGCGAACACCGTCGCCCAGTAGGCCACCACGCGCACACATGCGCCCTGCCCGGCCAGATCCGATTCGAGCAGCATCGGCGTCTCCATGCGCAGGGTGGCTACCACCGATACAGTGGCCGCCACCCCGAGCCAGGTACCGAATGCCCCGATCTCGGCCGGCGTGCACAGGCGCGTGAGCAGCGGGGCCGCGAGGATGGGTAGCGCCTGCGCTGCCAGCGTGCCTGCCAGTACTTTCAGCACAGGCGGCACGTTGACAGTGGCTGACGTGGTGCTCATTCCGTAGCACCCATCGCATCGTATTCGGCCGCCAGGACGCTGGTACAGATGCGGTCGATGTCGGTGTCGGAAAGATACGGCCCCATCGGCAGACTCAGCACCTGGCGCGAAAGGCGCAACGCTTCAGGACAGTGGGCGTCCTTGTCCATCTGGTAGTAAGCCGGCTGCTGAGTAATCGGTCGCGGATAATGGACTGCGCTTGGGATGCCGTCCGCCTCCAGGCGCGCGCGCAAGGCGTCGCGCCGTGCGCTGATGATGGTGTACTGCGCATACGCACTGGTCCGCCCTTCACGCAATGCCATGACGGGAATATTGTCCTTGAGCCAGTAGGCGTAGCGCGCGGCCGCGCGGCGTCGCTGCGCCAGCTCCCAATCGAAACTGGGCAGTTTGGCCAGCACGATGGCACACTGCAGGGTATCCATGCGTCCGCCAACCCCGATCCGCGCATGCACATAGCGTTCCTCGGCCCCGTGCACGCGGATCGCCCGTAAAGAAGCGGCCAGGCGGTCGTCGCTCGTGAATATCGCACCGCCGTCTCCATAACAGCCGAGTGGCTTGCTCGGGAAAAAGCTGGTACAAGCCAGTTGCGACAAGTTGCCGCTGCGTCGACCGCCATAGGTGGCGCCAAAACTTTGTGCCGCGTCTTCGATGACCGCAAGGTCATGCTGGTCGGCCAGGGCATTGATAGCGTCCATGTCGGCGCACTGGCCGTACAGCGACACCGGAATGATGGCCCGCGTGCGCGGTGTGATGCGCTCGGCAATGCGATCGACACTGATGTTGCCTGAGTCGGGTTCGACGTCCGCAAACACCGGACGCGCGCCCGCCAACACAATGACTTCGGCAGTGGCGATGAAGGAGAACGGCGTGGTGATCACTTCATCACCAGGGCCAACGTCCAGGGCCATCAGCGACATCAGCAGCGCTTCGGTGCCGGATGCCGCAGTGATACAGTGGGCCGCCCCCGTGTATTCCGCGAGCTGCCGCTCCAGTTGAACCACTTCGGGCCCCATGATGTAGTGGCCGTGCTCGAGCACCCGAGCGATGTGCGCATCGATCGTGCTGCGCAATACCGTGTACTGCGTTTTCAGGTCGGCGAATTCCATGTGATTATCCTTGGCCGGATGACGCGCTGAATGGCGACGACAGAATGCTGCACCGCCCCGCCTCTACCCTGTAGCGTTCGCCGCTCAGGTGACAGGTCGCATAGCCGTCCCGGTCGGGGACCAGAGATGCACCTTGCCGGCTGATCCAGCCGACATGGCGTGCAGGCACACCTGCCACGACGGAGTAGTCGGCGGTATCGGACTTGACGACGGCACCAGCAGCCACCATGCCGTAGCATCCGATCGTGACGCCGCAGACAATGGTGGCGTTGGCACCAAGCGAAGCGCCACGCCGCACCAGGGTGGGTCGGTATTCATCCTTGCGTACGATAGCGGCGCGCGGGTTATAGACGTTGGTGAATACCACGCTGGGTCCGCAGAAGACCTCGTCTTCCAGCGTCACCGCGTCATACACCGACACATTGTTCTGCACCTTGACGCCGCGCCCGAGTACGGCAGCAGACCCGACGAACACGTTCTGTCCAAGGGAGCAGTCCGGCCCGATGCGAGCGCCCGCGCACACATGGGTAAAGTGCCAGATGCGGGTGCCGGCGCCAATCTGCGCGCCGTCGTCGACAATGGCGCTGGGATGGATGAATTGGTCCATGTTCAGTACTCCAGAGGCAAGGCAACGCGCCTGCCGTCACGCGCCGACAGGTAGCTTGCAATGAGCACCTCGAGCGACTTCAGGCCTTCCCGCCCATCCGTCTCCGGTGCGGCTTCTCCGCGCATGACCTTGATGACGTTGTCGTAATAGAGTGGATGTCCGAAGCCGTACACGGAGGTGGTCTCGTAACTGGCCCGCGCAATGCCCTCATCCTCCGGACGTTCCTCGGCAAATTGCCATTGCTGGATCTGGTTGACGGCCACGCCGCCTATCCGCACCGTGCCCAGCTCGCCGATGATCGTGATCGAGCCCTCCAGATTGCTGGGGTAAGTGAGCATGGTGACGTTCATGGAACCGAGCGCACCGTTGCGCCAGCGCACACTGATCACCCCCGTATCCTCGACTTCGATATCGCGCGCCAGGGTCGCCGTGTAGGCTTGCACCGACTCGATCGGGCCCACGATCCAGTCGAGCAGGTCAACGTAGTGGCTGGCCTGGTTCATGAATGCGCCGCCATCGAATTCCCATGTGCCGCGCCAACTGGCGCTGTCGTAATACTCCTGCGGTCGGGTCCAGAAGACGTTCATGGTGACCATGTAAATGCGGCCAAAGCGGCGCTGCGCGACAGCTCGTTTAAGCAGCTGCAAGGTGGCGTTGCGGCGATTTTGCTTGACCACGAACAGGTGCACGCCGGCTGCGTCGCACGCTGCCACCATGCGCTTGCCGTCCTCCCAGCGGGTGGCCATCGGCTTCTCCGTGATCACGCTGCGTCCGCTGGCAGCCGCCTCGATTGCCTGTTCAGCGTGCAGGCCCGAGGGCGTGGCGAGGATCACGCAGTCGGCATCGCAGTGGGCCAGCATCTTGTGCATGCTGGCGAAAGGACGCGCACCGGTAAGCTCGGCCGCGGCCGCCAGCGCCAGCGGGTCGGTATCGCACACTGCCGTCAGCTCGCAGCGTTCGGCGTGCTGGGTAATCGCCTTGAAGTGGTTCTGGGCGATCCGGCCGCAACCGACCAGCGCCAGGCGCAGGCGGCGTTCCTTCAAGGGCGCCGGTAGATCGTGCAGGGCGCTGCACGCCGTAACCGCATCGCGCTTCATGCGTGCACCACATTGGTTGCTTGGTCACGGTAGACGCCACGCGTGTCGACGATCATCTGGGCACTGCCCAGGATCATCGGGTAGTCGAAGGCGGTGTGGTCGGTGGCAAGCAGCACCACGTCGAACTCGGCCACCGTTGCGGCCGACAGGTCCACGCTATCGAGGTCGAAATGATGTTCGCGCATGTCCGGGAAGTGCGGCACATGCGGGTCCGAATAGGCGACCTCGGCCCCCTTGGAGCGTAACAGCTCCATCAGTTGGACCGACGGGGACTCGCGCATATCGTCGACATTTCGCTTGTAGGCGATGCCCAGAACCAGGATCTTGCTGCCTTTGATTGCGAGGCCACGCTGATTGAGAGCCTCGCCCACCTTGTCCACCACCCATTTGGGCATATCGCTATTGATCTCGCCGGCCAGCTCGATGAACCGGGTATGCAGGCCGAACTGTCGCGCTTTCCAAGTCAGGTAGAACGGATCGATGGGAATGCAGTGCCCGCCCAGTCCCGGGCCGGGAAAATAGGCAGTGAAGCCGAACGGTTTGGTGGCGGCGGCACGGATGACCTCATGGATATCGATCTGCATCCGGTCGGCGATGATTTTCATTTCGTTGACCAGGCCGATGTTGACGGCGCGATGAATGTTTTCCAAGAGCTTGGTCAACTCGGCGGCGCGGGTCGACGAGACCGGCACCACCGTATCGATGGCAACGCGGTAAAGCGCGAGCCCGGCCTGCAGGCAGGCTGGCGTCGTGCCTCCGCAAATTTTCGGAATGGTGCGCGTATCGAACTCCGGATTGCCCGGGTCTTCGCGCTCAGGCGAAAACACGAGAAATACGTCCTCACCCACTGTCCAACCGCGCGCCTGCAGACGGGGAAGCAGCTCCTCCTGGGTGGTGCCGGGATAGGTCGTGCTCTCCAGCGACAGCAGCTGACCGGTTCGCATGTGCGGCACCAGCGCTTCCACCGTCGCCAGCACGTACGACAAGTCCGGTTCGCGGTAGGCATTGAGCGGCGTGGGTACGCAGATGATGAGCGCATCCGCCTCCGCAGCGCGGCTGAAATCGGTGCTGGCCTCGGCGCCGCCGCCGCGCGCGCATTCGATCCGTTGGCCGGAAATATGTTCGATATAGCTGCGCCCCCGGTTGAACTTGTCCACCTTGGAACGGTCTACATCCAGGCCAAGCACTTTGTAGCCGGCGTCCGCAAAACGCAGCAGCAGGGGCAGCCCGACATAGCCGAGACCGACAATGCCAATGGTGGCGCTGCGTTGGTCCAGCTTGGCGAGAAAATTGTCCAGTGGGAGTGAGCTATCGTGGTCGCGCATGATGAGACCTTCTAGGAAACTGGGTTATGGGAGCGCTAGGCGCGCACTGTGTTGACAGCGTGCGAAACCTCACGCTGGACAGCCGTGGTGACTGGCCTGGAGGGCCGTTCAGGGGCAGTACGGAATTCCGGCACCAGTGCACGGAGCGTGACGTCGATCTGGCGGCGGTCATTGCTCTGGCATGCCAGCAGCAACTGCTCGATCCGGCGCGTCAGCTCCGGGCCGACCAGCGCCGGCTCGCGTACCCGCAAGATGGCCGGGTGGTCACTGGGCTCGGCGCCATCACCGATCAGTAGTTCCTCGTACAGTTTTTCACCGGGGAAGAGTCCGATGTATTCGATCTCGATGTCGCCATCCGGGTTGCGCCCATTGCGCTCGGTCAGGCCGGACAAACCAATCATGGTCCTGGCCAAATCGAGGATGCGGACCGGTTCGCCCATATCCAACACGAACACCTCGCCCCCGCGCGCCATCGCGCCGGCCTGCACGACGAGTTGCGCCGCTTCGGTGATCAGCATGAAATAACGAATGATCTCCGGATGCGTGATGGTGAGCGGCCCGCCGCGCGCGATCTGCTGCTGGAACAGGGGCACCACCGACCCCGATGAGCCAAGGACGTTCCCGAAGCGCACCATCGAAAACCGCGTGACGGTGCCGGGTACGGCCGCTGCGGCCTGGAAGACCAATTCGGCAATACGCTTACTGGCCCCCATCACGTTAGTCGGGCGAACTGCTTTGTCGCTTGATACCAGCACACAAGTCGTCACGCCTCCTTCATGGGCGGCGTGCGCGATCGCCATGCTACCGAGCACGTTGTTGCGGATGCCTTCCACGACGTTCGCTTCCACAATCGGCACATGCTTGTAAGCCGCTGCGTGATAGATGGTGTTGGTCGCTGCGCTTGCGATCACGCGCTTGAGCAAGGCAGCGTTGCATACGGAACCAAGGTGGGCATGCACTGCTACCCTGGGCCAGCGACGGCGCAGTTCGGCGGTGATGGTATACAGGGCAAACTCGGAATGATCGATCAAGTCCAGGCGTCCCGGCTGCAATGCACATATCTGGCGGCACAGTTCAGCGCCGATCGACCCGCCTGCGCCGGTGACCAGTACGTTCTTGCCCTGCACGCATTGGCCGAACAGGCGCATATCGGGTGCGACAGGTATGCGCCCGAGCAGATGCTCGAGGCGTATTTCGCTCAGTGTGCCCCGTACTTCACCCTGTTCGTGCATGTCGAGCAGGTTACGGAACCAGCGCACCCGGACGCCGGCCTGAACCAGCTTACGGGTCAGTGCCCGCATCCGTAACGGAGAGCTGCTGGGCAGGGCGATCACGATGGAGCCGATACGGTGCCGCGCGACCTGCTCCTGCAGCGCAGAGACGGGAAACACCTCCAGGCCGGCCACACTGCGATGAATGAACGCGCTTTTCTCATCGAAGAAGCAGATCGGCCGGAACTCCCTGCTGCTGGTCATGGCACGTGCCAATTGCGCGCCAGCTTCGCCAGCGCCATAGATCGCGACGGGCTGCGCGTGCGGCGTGCTGCGCTGCTGGAGCAGGATGCGCACGCACAATCGTGACAACCAGAGATAGGTCATTGCCGCCGCACCGAAGCCAAGGGCGAAGGACCAGGGTGCAAGCGAGCCGGCGCGGCTTGCACTCAGGCCCAGCCCGACGGTGAGCAACAACAGTCCAGCGCTGGCAAAAGCCAGGCTGCGCCAGACCAGATAGCGCGTGACAGAACGGTACAGGCGCGCAACGGCCAGTGCGGCAAGGCCACCACTCACCGCCAGCACTGTCAGCGCAAGTGCCGCCACGGTCTGACCGCTGACAAGCGCCGCGAGCGCCATGCTGGCTGCCAGCGCCAGGCTGTCGACGCCGAGCATCAAGCCCAGTTTGGTAGGGCGGTCCAGAGCAACCAGGCGTGCTGCCAACCTCTGGCCAATCCGCTGCGATGTATCCGTCATGGCTTTTCCCGTTCAGTTCAGACAGCCGCACTGGTGGCGACCAGGGCGTCGGTGCTGACCTGCGCTCGGCGCTGCCGCGTCGATTTGGAGCAGGAATGTGATCTCGAGCACCGTATTTCTTATTGATTTTTAATCAGTATCAAACCACCATCCCGCTGAAGTTTGACTGTGCTCACTGTGCCCGCGATTTTGTGGCGTCAGATGTCACAACCGCGCAGCCTGGTTTGGCCGGCCACCCTCCTCGCGGGCCGCTGCCTGCCCCCTGCTCTCGCCCAGACGCGCTGCCAGGTCGTTGCATAGCACGCCTTGCGGTGCGATACCCGCCTGATTGAGGCGCAGTACAGCCTCTCGCAACTGGTCTGCGCGGGTTACGCCGGCGCGCGTGAGTACGAACACCGCGCCGGCGTGGCTGCCGATCGTCAGCGCGTCGGCACTATCGAGCACGGGGGCCGAACCAACGAGAACCACGTCATAGCGGCTCGACAGGGTTTCCAGAAGCTCACCGAAGTTCACGTTGACCAGCTGCTCGCTGCGCTCGGCCGATCGCTCGCCACGAGCAATGAAGTCGACCCCATCGCTGACCTGGCGATGCACGACGTGGTCAAGGGGCACCCGGCCGGCCAGCACGTCTTCCAATCCGGGTGTCGCGGCCAGCTGGAAGCGGCGATGCAGGTGGCCATGAGCCAGGTTGGCATCGAGCAGCAACACGCGCTTACCGGCTGTACCCAGCAGTGCCGCCACATTGGACAAGACAAACGATTGTCCCGAGTGCGCGCCGGGGCTGCAGATGAGCACGATATTGTTGTGAAAATGGGGTAGCGCATACAGCAGCGCGGCGCGGAAGCTGCGCAGCGCTTCGACAGCGGGATCGGCAGGTGCCGACCACGCCAGCAGGCCGCGCCGCCGGCCCTGCACGGCACTACTGTGCGGAATGCTGGCGTACATCGCGCGACGGCCCAGCATGCTGGCCACGACGGCCGGGTCAGTGATGGCGCCGCGCCAGCTATTGCGCATGACGGCAGCCAGTAAGCCGAGGAACAGTCCTGTCACCGCGGCCCAGGCCAGCGTGAGTGCCGGACGTGGCCGCACAGGGTGCTGCGGGATTTGTGCCGGGTCCACCAGGCGCACGTTACTGACCCGGCCCATGGCAACGATGCGCAACTGTTCTGCGGTTTTGCCGAGGCTGCCAACGAGTTCGCTGTCCTGCTGGATCTCCCGCTGCAATCGCCCCTGCTCCTGCTCAATCAACGGCAGGCTCTTGACGTACGCGGCCTGCTCCGCCAGGTTCCGATCGATCGTGGCCAGTTGCTTGTCGAGGGCGACTACCTGGGGATGTTCGGGGGTGAAGCCTGTCAGCAGGTCGATGCGCTTTTGCTGGAGCTCATCGCGACGCTGGCGTTGCCAAGCGGCGCGCTGCAGGCCGAGACGCGCCTCTTCGGCCAGATCGATGCTGCCGTAGCGGCTGCGCAGCATGCGCAAGCGCTCCTCCGATTGCTCCAGCCGCTTGGCCAATGCCGGCAACTTCTGGCTGACGAAATCGAGCGCGTTGCTGACTTCTTCCTGCTTGCGCGCCAGATTCTGCGCTGCGAAAGCCTGCCCGACGGCGGCCAGTATGCGGCCGGTCAGGCGCGCATCGGTGCCTTCCAGCCGCACGTCGAGGATGCCCGACTGCTTGCCTTGCTCGTTCACCTGCAGGGCTTGCTGCAAGTCGTCGACCGCATCCTGGCGGGGACGGCGCTGGATGTCAAACTGGGCGCCGGGGAGCGCATCGAGCTGGCCAATGCGCAGGCGCACCTTGCCGGCACTCCCCTGTCCTTCCAGCTCGGTGCCTAGCGGCCCTTCCAGCACTTTCCTGCCAGACGGGTCATCGAGGCGGACACGCTGGCCGTCGAGCACCGTCAGGCGCAGCGACTCGCCGAGCCACGCATCAGGTACCTCGAAGCGCACCGGCTGGAGGGCCTGCCGGCCCCACACGTAGCCGCCAACAACAGCGGCCGCCGCACGTCCGCCGTAGCGCGCGCTCAGGGCACCGAGCACGGGGAAGTAGCGCGGCTGGCTGGCGACCGCCAGCTGAAGCTGGTCGACCACCGTACCCACCACCAGCCGGGAGCGCAGCAGCTCGATTTCGGCCAAAGGAGCAGCCTTTTTTTCGAATGCGGTTGACAAGTCCGACACCATGTTTCGCTGCGCTGCCGGGCTGTCTTCTTCAACGTGGAACAGCATCGAGCTTTCGTACACTGGCGGCGTCCATATCAGCCACACCAGTGCAGCCAGCAAAAACGCGGCAGTGCAGCCGGCAATCAGGCGCACGTGCTGCGCCATGACTGTCACATACGAGACCAGATCTGGCCCACTGCCAGCGCTGGTGGGAGACGGGGTCCGCAACGGGGTCCGCATTGGCACACTGCGCGTAGGCGACACATGAGGCGTAGGCGGCGGATGTGGAATGTGGATTTCGGCGGGTGGGAGGTGCATATGGTGCATGTTCGTCTCCTGCTAGGGCTTGGTCGCACTGATCGCGGACGACAGCTCGCCCGGAAACAGGAGACTCAGCTTGCGGTGCCAGTTGGCCAGTGCCGATGGGGACACGTAGACCAGGTCCTTGGGTTCGAGTTCGAACTGTTCGGCGATCGCCATGGCGCCCGGCGCACGGGCATCAAGTTGGAAGACCTGGGGCCCGCGAGCGCCGCGGCGCACGACATAGACCTGGCTTGGCTCGCTGGTGGTCGGATTCATGCCGCCGGATTCGCCCAGTGCCTCGTTGAGGCTCATGCGCCCGTCATGCATGCTCAGCGCACGCGGGGTTTGAACTTCGCCCGTCACAAACACCCTGCTTTGCTCGCGCGCGCCGACTTGCAGTCGGTCGCCATCCACCAGCATGATCGTTGAGGCGTTGATGTCCTGTCCGTTCAATTCGCGCAAGTCGATCAGATAGCGCCGTTTGCCGCGTTCGAGCACCACCCGGCTACGGTCGCCAGTGGGCAGAACGCCGCCGGCGCGGTGCAGGGCCTCGGGCAAATTCATGGGAATGTCATTCACCGGGTACAGTCCCGGATTCTTGACTTCACCATCGATATAGACGCGCTTGCTGCGGTAGCCCTGCACCGCGAGGGTGACGCGCGGTGATTGCAGGTACTTGCTGAGCGCTTTGGCCAGCGCGGCGGCGGCCTGGCTTTCGCTCAGCCCCGCCACCCGGACCATGCCGGCGTACGGGAAGTGCAACATACCGTCGTGGTCCACCAGCAGCGCATTGCTGGTCCCGCTACCCGAAACCAGTGCGTCGGCGGCACCGGGTGTAGATGTAAGGACCCTGCCGTTCAATTCGGGATGGTCCCAGACAAATACGGTGAGAACATCGCCAGCACCGATCAGATACACGGGATTTGGCGCCCCCCGAAGGGCGGCCAGGTCGTCGATGCGCCGGCGTTCGCGCTCTTGCTGTTGCGCGTGCAGTAGGGGCTGATCGATGACGGTGAGCTCGGCCTGACCGCCAGGATCCGTTGAGCGATCTGGCAGTGCGGCGGGTCCGGCACAGCCACACGCCAGTAGTGCGGTGGCAAGCGCCCCTGTTAACGGAAACTTCATTGCCATTCTCCTTCAGGATAACGAGGGCGGAATGCGGTCACGCCATCTTGATGTTCCTAAATATCTTCGCAACACAAAGTGGGCTGACGTTGATCGATCACAGCTTTCAAAGCCAAATTCTCGGGACCTAGTGGCGGACCTGCCGCTTCGCATCGGCCGCGATCGCACTGGCCAACACTTCACGAGCCCGGGCTAGCCTGCTGCGCACGGTCGTCACCGGACAATGCAACGCCCGCGCGATCTCGGCATAGCTGAGCTCTTCGAACTCGCGCAGCAACAGCACGGAGCGCAGCTCAGCACTCAATCCGGCGATTGCGTATGCCAACCGCTCTCCAAGCTCGCGGGTACTGAGCAGCGTCTCGGGGTCGTCGGTATCGACATGGCCCGCAATCCATTGCTGAGGCATACCCCAGGCGCCGCCGGCCCCGCTGGTGACAGCGCGGCGGCGTGCTTCTATCGCCCGGAAATCCGTCACCATGTTCAGGGCGATTCGAAACAGCCAGGTGGTAAATTTGGCGTCTCCGCGAAAATCATCGATGGCGGAATAGGCCCGGATCAGCGTTTCCTGCGCCAGGTCTTCGGCATCGCTATGGTCCGCAAGCCGGCGCGAAATAAAACGCACCAGATGGTCATGATGTTTATCGACCAGGTCACCAAAGGCCGCGCGGTCCCCAGCCTGGATTCGAGAAATCAGTTGGGCGTCTGTGCTTGTAGCGGTCATGATCCGGGGCGTCCTGACATCTGCTACGAGAGTTGGGCCATGACCCGGGCAACTGTGCGGGAGGCCTGGCTAGCGGGGTGGCGGAAAACGGAACCGCGGGTCTTGTAGGGACGACGATTGCGGGACCGCACTCTCGTGCCCGAGCAAACCGTGCAGAACATCGCGGACGGTGTCCATCGCCAGTGTGCTCATTTCGCCAGCGCCGCTGATGGCGCCGCGCGCAGCCTCGAAAACGATGTCGCTTCCGAATGCGCCGATGTCGTCGGCCGCCTCGGCCACGCCGCCAAGTGCATCGTGCGCGATAGGTGCCAGGTCGCCGCATGACGCGGTGCTGTGGCATGTCAGAGACCGCATGGTCTGGAAAGCGGCCAGTTCGACGTCACCGCCAACCTCATGCACGCCAAGTACGATCCCTTTGGCGAGACTGCGAACGACGAGATCCGGACTGCCCCCGGCGTGGCCAACTGCGCCGATGGCTTCGCTTACCACAGTGCTTACCAATTCGGTGACGCCGGCACCGGTGTGGCCACTCGCAAGCAGACTGTCGCTGACCGTGGCGCGAACCAGTTGTACGAAGACGTGCTGGATACGCTGCACATCCTTGGCAGTGTTGAACACGCTGGCGTATACGATCTGGCCGGCCAGCTGAATGGGATCGGCACGTCGACGCATGCGCCGCGTTGCTGCGCTGCTTTTGGAGCGAGCCGTGACACCACTGCTGCTCGGCTTTTTGGTCGACCGTTTCATCGTCATGTCCCTGTAATGTCCCGACGCAGGATGCGGCCGGCTCGCGACAAATACGGTAGGGACGGCAGGGCCGACAAGTCACTGCGCGCCAAGGCCTGCAGCCAGTGTCGTGCGCAGATCAGACGCGCGCTTGCGCGACGTCACTCATGGGAAGAATTGTCGCGGTCGTTTGAAGAACAGTGCGAACCGGGACGAGGAAGGAAATGATGGTCACTGTCGCGCACGCCTCAATGGCGCACGCGACAGGATCGAACGGGTCGTGCTTAATGCTGGTAGGCGCCGATGTCTGCACTCGTACGGACGATACCGACAAAGTCGTTGGTAGGCATTCGTACAGTGCTGCCGCTGCCAATGGCAGGCGAAGACGTCAGCAAGCGGAAGTCCGGCGTGCCAGTGCGGGTGTAGGCTGCAAAGCCCGGCGCCGCGCTGATGCCGGCCACGCTCTTGAGTCCGTTTTTCAGGCTCCAGTCGTAGCTCGCGTTCTGGTAGACCAGATTATTGGTGTACGTGTTGTGGATGCCGGTCGAGCCCTGCTCCGAAATGCCGTAGCGATTGTCATACACAATGTTGTTCGTCACATTCGTATAGTCGTCCGGTCCGGCAGTGCGGTAGAAGTCACCGCCGCCCACAATGATGCCCGTGTTCGATGCGGCCACCGTATTGTTGGCGATGGTCACGTGGTTTGCGTCATGCCACAGGTGGATGCCGGCTTCGGCAACGCGGTAGACAATGTTGTTGGTCACGCTGCCCGACGTACTGATATAAATGCCCTGGATGAAGCTGCATCCGGCCGGCCCGATGTCATGGACCAGGTTTGCGTCCACTGTTCCCATCACCCCGCCGTAGTAACTGTCGACGCCGATGGCCGAGCCGCCAGCGCTGGTGCAGGCAACCTTGCTCGCGATATGGTGCACGTGTGTATTACGGATCGTGTTATACGACCCGCCCGTATAGATACCGTACGACCACGGCGTGCCGGCCTGTGTCGTCGTCCCGTCAATCTCGAAGCCATCGATCACGACATAATTGCCGCGGTTGTCCCACGCCGTGTCGTTGCTCGAGGTGGCAGGCGGGAGAATACGAGCGCCCCAGCGCGTGCTCGACACATAGTAGATGGACTTGCCCGCGATACCGCTGGCGGCAGTGCGAAATCCCCCCGCATAGGTGCCGGGTGCGACCAAGATGGTGGTGTCAGGCAACGCTACCTGGGCCGCGCGGGCGATAGTCCGGAACGGCGCACTGGCGGTACCAGGATTGCTGTCAGCACCGGTCGTGGCGACATACAGATGGTTGGCCGTCGTAGGGAGCTGGGTGGTCGTGCTGCCGCTGCCGCTGCCGCTGGTGCCCCCGACGGCGCCAAATTCGTACGCACCGATATCGAAGGTGGCGCCGGAGGGTCGTTTAGCCCCGTCCAGGTCCGTCAGCGGTGCCGACGTCGCGTTGCCACGGTCAATCGCTGGCGAGGCACTGCTCAGGTGATAATCGCCGCCTCCAGTCCGCACGTAGTTCACGAACGCCGGGTCGGCCGATATGCTGCCGCTGGCAAGCAGGCCGTTCTGGAGCCGCCAGTCGGCCACTGCGTTCTTGGCGAGCAAGTTGTTCGCATAAACGTTATGGCTGCCAGTGGCGCCCGTTTCGATGACGCCGTAGCTGCGGTTATCGTAGACGATATTATTGCTGACGCGATTGTAGTCGCTCGGGCCGGCAGTATGATAATAATCGCCGCCGCCAACGGAAATGCCGGTATTGGTATTGAACAAGGTATTGTTCACCACGGTGACGCGGTTGGCATCGTGCCACAGCCTGATCCCGGTTTCGCTGACGGCATACACCAGGTTGTTGCTCACAACACCGTTGGTGCTGAAATAAATACCGTGCATGTCGGCGCACACGGCCGGGCCGATATCGTGAATCACGTTGCCATCGACGCTGGCATTCACGCCGCCATAATAACTGTCCACCCCAATGCCGCCGCCGCCCGTAGTGCACGCAGCTTTGCTGATGTGGTGAACGTGATTGTTGGCAATGCTGTCATTGGAACCGCCGTTGTAAATGCCCGTCGTCCAGGCAGTACCCTGCTGCAACACGCTGCCATCGACATCGAAGCCAACGACGTCAACGTAGTTGCCGCGGTTGTCCCAAGCGCTATCGGTGGCGGAACTCGATGGTGGCACAATTCTGGCGCCCCAGCGCGTATCGGACTGATAACGAATGCGCGCCGTTGCAGTCCCACTGGCGACTGTCTTGAAACCGCCAGGATAGGTTCCCGGTGCCACGTGAACCACGGTACCAGGTTGGGCAAGTTGTGACGCCTTGGCGATCGTTTTGAGCGGAGAGCTCGCGCTCCCCGAGTTGGTGTCGGACCCCGTGGTGGCTACGTAGAGCTCGGAAACTGACGTTACCGTTGCAAGCAGCTGAGGTTGAGCCGCTTGCGCCACCTGGGTGGTGCTACCGCCCCCGTCGCTGGCACCGCCGCCGCATGCGGTCAGTGCGATGGCGGAAAGCATACCGACAATGTTGCGCGATTTTGTTGCAAATGCGTCACGTACAATCATCAAATCAACTCCATCAAAAATGAAATACGAAAGCTTTGACGGAGCTCAACTAATTTCGTCCGGAAAATTTTTTAAAATAAATTTTCCTGTTGCATATTTGATCAGAAGGGGGGGAGCCTGGCGAGTCCCTCAAAGGTCTGCGAGGCTCGATTGATAAGGTCTGTTTAAAGCGACACCATGTGTGATACCAATGACATTCTTTGCTCGGCGTTGCTCAGCACTGCCCGGCCCTGCCAGCCCCGACAATAAAAAAGCCCCTGAAGTCAGGGGCTTTCGTCACGTCAAATGCCTGAGCTTGCCAGGCATTGCCGGGCCAGGAATCACTCCCACTCGATGATCAATGGCTGAGCTAAACACCTGAGTTTTCAAGACTTTTCAGATTAGCACTTCGACAATACCATTAGCTGTACCATGCCATGTTGTTCGTGAACGCAACCTAACGCGACAATGATTGCGGCTGGTACCGATGGCTTACGCGCTGGTCTCAACCCGCTCGATTGCCAGCGCAATCCCCTGCCCCACCCCGATGCACATGGTGCACAAGGCAAACCGGCCACCGGTCCGATGCAGCTGGTACGTGGCCGCGGTGACAAGTCGCGCCCCGCTCATGCCGAGCGGGTGCCCCAGGGCGATAGCGCCGCCATTCGGATTCACGCGCGGATCGTCGTCGCGCAGGCCCAGCAGCCGCAGCACGGCGAGGCCCTGCGATGCGAACGCCTCGTTCAACTCGATCACGTCGAACTGGTCCAGCGTCATGCCCGTCTGGCGCAGCAGCTTCTGCACGGCGGGCGCAGGACCGATGCCCATCACGCGCGGCGCCACGCCGGCGGTCGCCATGCCGATGATGCGGGCACGACGCGTGAGACCGTACCGCGCCGCCGCCTCGCCGTTCGCCAGCAGCAGCGCGCAGGCGCCGTCGTTCACGCCGGACGCGTTGCCGGCCGTGACCGTGCCATCCGGACGCACGACCGGTTTCAGCTTTGCCAGCGTCTCCAGGGCCGTCGCGCGCGGATGCTCGTCCTGCGCAAAACGGACAGGGTCGCCTTTCTTCTGGGGGATCAGCACCGGCACGATCTCCTGCTCGAACGTGCCGTCCTGTTGCGCGCGCGCGGCCTTTGCCTGGCTCGCGAGCGCAAACGCGTCCTGGTCGGCGCGCGAGATCCCATAGTCGTCCGCGACGTTCTCCGCCGTCTCCGGCATCGCGTCGGTGCCGTACAGCTTGTGCATCAGCGGATTCGGGAAGCGCCAGCCGATGGTCGTGTCGAAGATGGTCGCGTTGCGCGAGAATGCGGATTCGGCCTTGCCCATCACGAACGGGGCGCGCGTCATGGACTCCACGCCGCCCGCGATCATCAGGCGCGCCTCGCCGCTCTTGATGGCGCGGGCGGCGCTGCCGACGGCGTCCAGACCCGAGCCGCACAGGCGGTTGACGGTGGACCCCGGAACCTCTTGCGGCAAGCCGGCCAGCAGCGCGGACATGCGCGCCACGTTGCGATTGTCCTCGCCGGCCTGGTTGGCGCAGCCGTAGATCACGTCGTCGATGGCGGACCAGTCGACGTCCGGGTTGCGCCGCATCAGTTCGCGGATGGGGATTGCGCCCAGGTCGTCCGCGCGCATGTCCTTCAGTGCGCCGCCGTAGCGGCCAATGGGGGTGCGGATGGCATCGACGATGAATGCGTCGGTCATGTTCGTTCTCCTTTTATTCGTTGGGCGCCAGCAGGGGAGCGGCAGTGACGGCCTGCAGGTCGGCCAGCGTGAGCCCCGGCGCCATCTCGCGCACGCGCAGGCCAGCGGGCGTCACGTCCAGCACGGCGAGGTCGGTATAGATGCGGCTCACGCACCCGATGCCCGTCAACGGATACGTACAGCGCTCGACGATCTTGCTCTCGCCCGTCTTGGTCTGGTGTTCCATCATCACGAACACCTGCTTGGCGCCGATGGCGAGGTCCATCGCGCCGCCGACCGCGGGTATCGCGTCCGGCGCGCCCGTGTGCCAGTTGGCGAGGTCGCCCGTGTGCGACACCTGAAACGCGCCCAGCACGCAGATGTCCAGGTGGCCGCCGCGCATCATCGCGAACGAATCCGCGTGATGGAAATAGGCGCCGCCCGTCAGCAGGGTCACCGGCTGCTTGCCGGCGTTGATCAGGTCCTCGTCCTCCTCGCCGGGGGCGGGCGCGGGGCCCATGCCCAGCAGGCCGTTCTCGCTGTGCAGGAAGATCTCCTTCTCGGACGGCAGGTAGTTCGCAACCTTCGTCGGCAGGCCGATGCCCAGGTTGACGTACGCGCCTTCGGGAATGTCCTGCGCAACGCGCGCTGCCATCTGGTCGCGGGTATATCGGGTGCTCATGCTGCCTCCTTGACGACGCGCTGGACGAAGATACCGGGGGTGACGATCGCTTCCGGATCGAGTTCGCCGAGTGGCACGATCTCGGCGACCTGCGCGATGGTGGTTTTCGCCGCCATCGCCATGATCGGACCGAAATTGCGCGCCGTCTTGCGGTACACGAGATTGCCCCAGCGGTCGCCGCGCAGCGCCTTGATCAGCGCGAAGTCGGCGTGGATCGGGGTTTCGAACACGTAATTCTTGCCGTCGATGAAGCGGGTCTCCTTGCCCTCGGCCAGCAGGGTGCCGTAGCCGGTGGGCGAGAAAAAGCCGCCGATGCCGGCGCCGGCCGCGCGGATGCGCTCCGCCAGGTTGCCCTGCGGCGTCAGCTCCAGCTCGATCTCGCCGGCACGGTACAGTGCGTCGAAATGCCAGGAATCGGCCTGGCGGGGGAACGAGCACACGATCTTGCGTACGCGCTTTTCCTTGATGAGGGCGGCCAGGCCCGTGTCGCCGTTGCCGGCATTGTTGTTCACGATGGTCAGCTCGCGCGCGCCGTGGGCAATCAGCGCGTCGATGAGGGCGGCCGGCATGCCGGCGTTGCCGAAGCCGCCGATCATGACGGTCGCGCCGTCGTGGATGTCGGCCACGGCCCGCTCCAGCGAGTCACAGGTTTTGTCGATCATGGGTTGTCACCTTGTGTGTTTTGTGCGATTATCGAACACATGCTCGTTTACCGCACAAAAAGTGTAATCCCGCGCCGCGCCGCCCGTCAAGCGGTTCCTGTCATCGATTAGAATTCCGGCATGTCATCCATACCATCGACCCCAGCCTCCCCCCGCACCATCGCGGAAGAGATCGACGCCCTCGCCGACCCCGACTTCATGACGTCGCTTGCGCGCGGACTCGCCGTGCTGCGCGCCTTCGCCGACACGCGCAAGCCGCAGACCATCGCGCAGATCAGCCAGCAGACGGGCATCCCGCGCGCGGCCGTGCGCCGCTGCCTGCACACGCTGCGGCAGCTCGGCTACGTGGACGCTGAACTGAACAATTTCATGCTCAAGCCGAAGGTGCTGACCCTGGGGTATTCGTATCTGTCTTCGACGCCGCTGACGACCGCCGCGCAGCCGTGCCTGAACGGCGTCAGCAAGGCGCTGGGCGAATCGAGCTCGCTCGCCGTGCTGGAAGAAGACCAGGTGCTGTACGTGGCGCGCGCGGCGACGTCGCGCGTGATGTCGGTGTCGCTGACCGCCGGCAGCCGCCTGCCCGCCTATTGCAGCTCGCTGGGCCGCGTGCTGCTCGCGCACCTGCCGCAGGACGAGCTGGATGCCTATCTCGCCCGCACGACGCTGACGCCCAAGACGGAGCGCACCGTGACGGATCCGGACAAGCTGCGCGCGATCCTCGCGCAGGTCCGGCGCGACGGCTATGCCGTCAACAACGAGGAACTGGAACTGGGATTGCGCTCGATCGCCGTGCCGGTGCGCGGCGCGTCGGGCCGCGTGCTGGCGGCACTGAACGTGGGTGCGCACGCGGCGCGCGTGACGCCGGAGCGCATGGTGGAAGAGTTCCTGCCGGTGCTGCGCCAGGGCGCGCAGGAACTCGCGATGCTGCTGCCCTGACGGGCGTCAGAAACCGTCGACGGCCGCCACGAAGTGCGTCACGACGGGGGCGCCGTCGAAGCAGTGGCCGACAAGGCGGCGCCATTCCTGGAAATCGTCGCTCTCGCGGAAGTGGACCATGTGGTCCTCGACGGTGTTCCAGTCCACGAGCAGGCGGTAGGCGCGCGGATTCTCCACGCCGCGCTGCAGCCGCATGCCCGTGCAGCCGCGCGCGCGCTGGAACAGCGGCGCGGCGGTGCGCACGCCCGCCTCGAATTGTTCTTCCATGCCGGCCTTGACGAGGATTTCGGCGCTTTCGACGACCATATGCTTCCTTTCGATGATGGAGGGATGCACCGATTATGCCACCGCGCGCGCCGTCTCGATGGCATTGAAGCTGAACGGCGCCATCGGCAGCTCGGCGTTGGTCGGCAGGCCGCGCGCAATCTCCAGCATCACGCCGCGCAGCCAGATGTGGCACGGGTCGTTTTCCTGGAAGCGGTGCCACTGCAGGCATTCCGCGAGCGGCGGCAAATCGTACGGCAGCGGCAGCACGCGGATCGGCAGCCGGCGCGCGCACGCGAGCGCGAGGCGCGTGTGCATCGTCGCGACGAGATCCGTACCGACGAGTGCCGTCGCCATGCTGTAGAAATCGCTGGTGATCACGCGGATGCGGCGCTTGACGCCCTGCGCCTGCAGCAGCAGCTCCTCCATCGTCGGCGAACGGGGACGGCCCAGCATCGGCGCGATATGCGACAGGCGCTCGTACGTGGCCGCGTCGAGCACGTCGCCGACATGCGTATTTCCTTCCCAGATCACGGCGCAGTAATGGTCCTCGAACAGCGTGCGCTGCGGATGCTCGGGGTCGAGGAAGTTGCGCGGGATGATGAGGAAGTCGTTTTCGCCGCGGCGCAGCTTTTCCGCCGCGTCGTCCGCCAGCGGCACCAGTTCCAGGGTCATGTTCGGCGCGTCGCGCAGCACGCGCGCCACCACCTTGTTCAGGAACACCTCGGTGGCGTAGTCGGACACCATGATCTTCATGCAGCGCGTTTCGCGCGCCGGATCGAAAGAAACGCGGATGCCGACCGTCGCATGCACGTGCAGGATCAGGTCGCGCACGGGGCCGACGAGCTGGCGGCCCAGCACCGTCAGCTCCATGTTGCGGCCCACCGCGGCCAATAAATCGTCTTCGAAGAATTCGCGCAGGCGCGCCAGCATGCCGCTCATGGCGGACTGGCTGACGTTCACGCGCGCCGCCGCGCGGGTGATGTTCTGTTCCTCCAGCAGCGCGTCGAGCGCCAGCAGCAGGTTCAGGTCCAGGCGGTTGAAACGCATCGGTTGTCTCCTTGTTATCGTATGGCTCGGGCGGCCTCTTGATCCTTTACTTTAGGGAGTTTTCATGCGGCTGTCACGCACAAAGGCCAGCAAGGGCGCAGCCAGCGCGTCGTCGCCGCTGTTGATCGCACAGACCTGGCTGAGGTGGTTGTGGTTCGCGATGACCCCGATGCGCGGCTGGAAACCGTGACGCGTGACGAGCCGCGCGAACAGCTCGCCCGCCTGCACCTGCATCTGGACCGGGTCCAGTTCCGCATACGTGATCGCGAGCGGGAACGGCGCGGCATCGATCAGTTCCACCGTCGACATCGCGCGGTAGCTTGCGAAGTCCGTCCCGAAGTACGCCTCGTTGCGCGGGTCCGGCGTCGCGATGCCCAGCTGTGCGCGCGCCAGGAATTCCAGCGCCGCGTTGTACACGCCCGATGCGAGGAACGCGCCCGCGATCTTCAGCCCCTCGGCCGGATGGAAGCGCTTGACGAGCGTCGCCGCCGCCACGTGCGCCGCGCCGGCCGATTCGCCGGCGAGCACGATGTGGTCCGGATTCCCGCCGTAGGCGCCCACGTTGGCCCGCGCCCACGCGAGCACCGCAGACACGTCCTCGGCGCCGGCCGGCCACCGGTGCTTCGGGCCGAGCCGGTAATTCGGCAGCACGGCAAGCACGCCGTGCCGCGAAAAATAATGCCCGACGGGTCCCCGGTCCGCCTTGTCGCCGCGGATGAAGCCTCCGCCGTGCAGGAACACGACCACGGGCGCCGGTCCCGTCGCACCGACGGCCGGGTACATGTCCAGGGAGTGGCGCTCGTCGGCGCCGTAGACGATGTCGCGCACCGGCTCCGCGCCGCGCGCCATGTCCGCCAGCAGCGGCGCGTACAACGCCTTGGCGGCGGGCGGATCGATCACGGGGCCGGCGGCGCGCACGGCGCGCAGGACCTCGGCATGCTTGTCATTCGGCGTCATCGGTCCTCCTCACAGCGCGGCCAGCGCCGGGTCCTTGTGGAAGCGCCCGTCCTTCATGATGGCGCGCAGGCGCTTGCGGTCCTGCAGGATCGTCACATCCTGCGTCGGGTCGCCGTCGACGAGCAGCAGGTCGGCAAGGAAGCCCTGCTTCACCTGCCCCAGCTCGTCGCCCATGCCCATCAGTTCGCCGCCGAGCAGGGTCGCGGCAGACAGCGCCTCGTCCGGCGTGTAGCCCAGCAGGTTCACGAACAGTTCCAGGTCGCGCGCGTTGCGGCCGTTCGGGTTGAACGGGAAGCCGTAGTCGCCGCCCGGCAGCACGCGCAGCCCGCGCCGGCGCAGTTCCGGCACGAGCTTCCTCTGCAGTTCCAGCACTTCCGCCGCGCTCTTCTTCATGTGGCTCATGTCGAAGTGCGGAGGCGGTGCCGCATCCAGCGTGGCCTGGATGATGCCGATGGCAGGCGCGATGAAGATCTCGTCGCGGCGCGCTTCCAGCATGTCGAGCGCCTCCTCGTCCGCATACGTGCAGTGGTACAGCACGCGGAAGCCTGCGCGCAGGCCCATCTTGACGGCGTCGGATGCCTGCGCATGGCACGCGAGCCACACGCCCGACTCGCGCGCCTGCTCGCCCGCCGCATCGGCTTCCTCCTGCGTGTACATCAGCTGCTGCGACGCGCCGGGCTTCAGCGCATCCTCGCCGGACAGCAGGAACTTGACCGATTTGGCGCCGATCGACGCGCAATCCTTCACGAAGGCGCGTACGGCGGCGGGCCCGTGGCCGTGCTCGGCCACCTTGCCCGGATTGAGTTCCTCGATGGTCGGCGGCTCGCGCTCGATCGACGACGCGACGAGGCGCGGCCCCGGCATGCCGCCGCTCGTGATGAAGGTGTTGAGGACCGTCTCGACGGACTTGGAGAGCGCCCCGGCCGAATAGGCGCTGGTGAAGCCGTGGTCGAGCAGGATGCGCGCGTTGCGTGCCGTCGTCAGCACCAGGTCTTCGGGAGGCAGCGCCATGCCGGGCACGAAGCGCTCGACGGAGCTGGGCCACGACAGATGCGCATGCGCTTCGACGAGGCCGGGCATCAGGGTTCCCCTTTTGCCATCGATCACGCGGTCGCCGGCCAGCGCCGTGATGCCGCGCATGCCGTCCGCCACCTCGGCGATGCGATTGCCTTCCACGCGCACCGCGCCGGTCCCCGGGCGCATCTGGCTGCCGTCGAAGATCCTTACGTTTTCAAAAATGATACCGCCCACGTTGTGTCTCCCTGTTGTCATTCGATTGGCTTAGCGTAGCGGCCGGACCGCATCCGGCCAAAGCCCATTTTGGCGATACCTGCTATCGCCCTTTCATGCCGCCAAGCCGTTCGCCTGCGCGATCTTCCCGAGCACGCGCGCACTCGGCTTGACAGTGCGTTTCATGGTCGTACGGTCGACGCCGATCAGGCCATAATGCGGGCCATAGCCGAAGATCCACTCGAAATTGTCGAGCAGCGACCAATGGATATAGCTCTTCACCGGAATGCCGTCCTTCAGGCAGTTCGCGACGCCGCCCACGGCCGAGCGGATGTAGGCGATGCGCTGGGTGTCGTCATCCGTCGACATGCCGTTTTCCGTCACGTAGATCGGTACCGTCACGTGCTGCGCCGTGTAGCGGATCGTCGCCTCCAGCGCCTCGGGGTAGTACTCCATGTGCGCCGACGTGAACTTGGCATCCTTGGGCGGCGGACGCACGCCGTCGGGCCCGATCAATTCGCGCGTATAGGTTTGCACGCCGATGAAGTCGCCGTGTTCCGCAATCGCCCGGAACCACGGCTCGTACGCGATGGCGCGCTTGCGGTCACGCATGGCCTCACCGCCATCGACGGCTTGGTCGTCCGCGATCGCGATCGAAAAGCCGACGGGCAGTTGGGGACGCACGGCCTTGATGGCCTGATAGCCGGCCGCATGGGCGCGCAGCAGGCCGGCCTCGATCTTCGCGAAATCGCCGAAGATCCACGACGACCATTTACCCGTGCCCGCCAGCTGGCTCGCCTTCGCCAGCATTCCCTTCATGCGCGGGTTGTCGGCCATGCCTGCGAGCGGGCCCGGGATGCCGAACAACAGGCGCGGCAAATTCGGTTCGTTGAACGTCGTCGCGACATCGATCAGGTCGCCCAGGTGGCGCGCCACCTTGTCGCAGTAGCGGGCGTACAGCTGCTCGGCCCCTTCCGTCTCCCAGCCGCCGCGCGCCGCGAACCATGCGGGCGTGACGAAGTGGTTGAAGCTGACCATCGCCTTGACCTTGTGCCTGCGGCAGGACAGCAGCACGTCGCGGTAATGCTCCAGCGCGGCCACCGAGAACATGCCCTCGACGGGTTCCACGCGCGCCCACTCGATCGAGAAGCGGAACGTGTTCAGGCCGAGCGACGCCAGCGTCGCGATGTCCTGGTCGTACAGGCGGTAGTGGTCGACGCCGGCGCCCGACGGCTCCTTGAATTCCGTCGGCTGGATGTTTTCCAGCAGCCAGGCGTCGCTCGCGACGTTGTCGCCTTCCGCCTGGTGGCCCGCGATGGCCGCGCCCCACAGGAAGCCTTTGGGGAACGGCCCGCGCGCGGCAGCAGAGGCGTTGGCGGCGGCCGGCAGCAGCGCGGCGCCGGCGAGTGCCGTGCCCAGGCCCAGCAGGGTGCGGCGGCGTGCATTATGATCCATGTTGTCTCCTTTGTTCTGGTTAAGCGTAGGGTGGGCCGCCCTCCGCCCACGCGCGACGCCATCGATGCGCAGACGTCACGCGTGGGCTCGGAGAGCCCACCCTACCGATTCATGACAGCGAATTCGTGAGGTTGGCCACGAGGTCGTACAGTCCCGCGCCGTCAGCGGCCACGCCGTACACGTAGTGATCGGGCCGGACGACGGCCGCATGGCAGCCGTGACGGGCGAACCAGCGCGCGAGCACGCCGTCCAGCTCATTCGCCTGCATGCGGTGCGGACCGCTCGAGAATCCTTCCGCATCCGCCGGAATGCTGATCAACATGCCGAGTCGCTCCGCCAGCGCCGGCAGGCCGGGCGGCAGCTGCGCCGTGCGCAGATCCGTCACGATACGCCAGCCGGTGCCCGCCAGCTCGTCCAGCAGCGCCGGGCCGGTGGGTCCGTTCACGCGCGGCTGCGGGAACAGCGTGCCGGTGCCGGCGCGGCCGCCGGCCGCCAGCAAACCTTCCATCAGCGGCGGAATGATGTCCTGGCGCGGCACCGTGCGGATGGTGCCGCCGGCCGCGTCGATCAGGGCCGCGTCGCGCGCCTGCGCACGGGAGAAATCGCGCTCGCAGATGACGGCGCCGATCTCCTTGATGCGCGTGGTGAGCCGGCGCACGTGCTCGCGCCGCTCCGCCGTGTAGGTGTCGAGCAGGCTGTCCGGCGCTTCGCCGCCGAGCACCGCGCGCAGCTTCCACGTGAGGTTGACGACGTCGCGCACGCCCTGGCACATGCCCTGGCCCAGGAACGGCGGCTGCTGGTGCGCCGCGTCGCCCGCGACGAACACGCGTCCCACGCGCCATTCGCGCGCCACCAGTGCGTGGAAGCGGTAGCTGGCCTGGCGCCAAAGGGTCGCGTCCTCGGGACCGATCCACCGCCGCAGCACGCTCCACGCACCCTCCTCCGTCGCCATGGTCGCGGGATCCTCGCCCGGCAGCAGCGAGATCTCCCAGCGCCGGTGGTTGCCCGGCCCGATCACGTACGTGCACGGGCGGGCCGGTTCGCAATACTGCACGCTGGTCCGCGGCAGCTTCGCCAGGCCCTGCTCGTTGACCTGCACGTCGACGACGAGCCACGGCTCGTCGAATTCCAGGTCTTCCAGCGTGATGCCGACGGCGTCGCGCACGGCACTCGACGCGCCGTCGCAGCCGATCACGTAGCGGGCACGCACCGAGCCCTCGTCGAAGTGGACGGTGGCGCCGTCATCATCCTGCTCGACGCCGGTGAAGCGCCGGCCCAGCACGACGTCGACGCCCGGCAGCCCCTGCACGTGGCGGCGCAGCGCCGCTTCCACGGGCGGCTGCGTAAAGACCATCGACGGTGTGTGGCCCAGCGGGTACGGCGGTTCGACGGTGGCGAGCCGCTTGATCATGCGTCCGTCGACGCCGTAGTACTCGGACGGCGTGAACGGCTCGCAGTGCGGCGACACGGCATCCGCGAGGCCGAGGTTCTGGAACACGCGCATGATTTCGTGGTCGAGCGCGATGGCGCGCGGCTTCGGATAGACCTCGTGCGTGCGGTCCACGACGAGCGTGCGCACGCCGGCTTGGCCCAGCAGCGCGGCGGCGACGGCGCCGGACGGGCCGAAACCGACCACGACGACGTCATAGTCGCCGTTCATGGCTGGTCGTCCTCGATCGTGTTGACGAGCAGGCCCACGCCTTCGATCTCGACCTCGATCGTGTCGCCCGCCTTCATCCACACGGGCGGCGTGCGCGACTGGCCGACACCGGCCGGCGTGCCCATCGCGATCACGTCGCCCGGTTCCAGTGTGAGGCATTCGGTCAGCAGTGCGATGGTCTCGGCCACGTCCCAGATCATGTCCTTCGTGTTCGCATCCTGCATGACCTGCCCGTTCAGGCGCGACCGGATCGAGAGGCCCGCGCCGCCAGCGGGCAGTTCGTCGGCCGACACCAGCACGGGGCCCAGCGCGCCCGTGCGGTCGAAGTTCTTCCCGATGGTCCACTGCGGCGTGCGCTTCTGGTAGTCCCGGACCGAGATGTCGTTGAAGCACGCGTACCCGAACACGTAGTCCAGCGCTTCCTCGCGTTTGACGTGGCGCGCTCGCTTGCCGATGACGACGGCCAGTTCGGCTTCGTAGTCGAATTTTTCCGATACGCGCGGGCGCGGCGACGCTTCGCCGTGTGCCAGCAGCGACGTCGTCCCGCGCAGGAAGAACCACGGATACACGGGCTTCTCGCGGCCGCTCTCGGCGGCGTGGTCGTAGTAGTTCAGGCCCAGGCAGACGGTCTTGCCCGGTTCGGGCACGACGGGCGCCAGCGCGACGGCGGCCAGCGACTGGCGCGCGGCGGTCGAATCGAGCGCACGGCGGCCGGCCGCGACGAGGTCGATGCCGGCGGCGAGCGCGGCGCGGACGTCGGCCGGGACATCCGGCACGGCGCGGTTGATATCGACGATCTGGTCGCCGTCGACGACGGCCAGGCAGTTCTCATGGCCGCTTCGATAAGTCACGAATTTCAAGATATTCTCCTTCAGGATGATGCATTATTAGTCTGCTGTTCGTAGGCACGGGGTGCCCACCCTACGTGGCGAAACGAATGGTTTTCTGCGCCTGCTTGATGCGGTCCGACGGCGGCTGCGACACGCCCCACTGGTCGAACCGCCCCGGCGGCCATTGCCAGTCGGACGGTCCACCGACCCGGTAGGACTCGTCGACCTGCAGCACGTCGGCCGTGTATTCGATGACGAAATCGTCCGGCCCGACGAAGTAGGCAAAGACGTTGTTGCCGGGACCGTGGCGGCCGACGCCCCATTCGATGGGCCAGCCGGCGTCGCGCATGCGGCCGGCGCCGCGCATGACGGCATCCAGGTCCGGCATGACGAAGGCGATGTGGTTCAGCGTGTCGGCGTCGCTGTCCGCGAGCGCAATGCTGTGGTGGTCGCTGTTGCAGCGCATGAAGGCCATGATCTTCGTGCGGTCGGTCAGGCGGAATCCGAGCGCGTCCTCGAAGAAGCGCTGCGCGACCGCCACGTCCGCGCTGTTGAACACGACGTGCGTGATGCGGCTCGGCGCATCGGCGTGCGCGCTTTCCGCGTGGCGTGCGTCGCCGTGCACGAAGCGCAGGACACGTCCTTGTGGGTCGGCGATCGTAACGGCCGTGCCGCCGCCCGGCTCGTCGACGACGGCCGGTCCGGACAGCACACGGCCGCCCGCGGCCGGGGTGCTTGCCGCGATTGCTTCGAGATCGGCGGGCGACGCCACGCTGAACGTCACGTTTCGGACATCGGGCTTCTGGCTGCGGTGCAGCGCGAGGATATGGTGGAACCGGCCGGCACCGCGCAGGTAGACGGCATCCGCTGTCCTTGCGACGGTCTGCAAATGCCAGGTATCGTTATAAAAGCGCTCGGCGGCATCGAGATCGGTGACGCCGATGGCGATGCTGCGCAGTTGGCCGGCGGGGCATGCGGGCATGTTGACTCCTTGTTAAAGCCCGAGGAAACGGGCCGCGTTATGGGTGACGAGTTGCGCGCGCGTGTCCGCATCCGCGACGGCCGCAGCGATGTTGTCGACCGGGCGCGCGTCGTGGAAGGCGAACGGGTAATCGGTCCCGATCATCAGTTGCGACGCGCCGAAGCGGTCGATCAGGTGGCGCAAGGTCGGCGCGTCGAACACGAGCGTGTCGTAGAACAGCCTCCGGGCCTGCGCCGACGGGCTCTCGCGCATCGCGTCGGCCAGGGCCGGAAAGACCTGGCGTGCCTGTTCCAGGCGCGGCAGCAGCGACGCAAGCGTGCCGCCGCCGTGGCTGAACGCCATCTTCAGGGCCGGATGGCGGCCGATCAGGTTCGAGGTCAGCACGGAGGCGGCGGCCAGGCCGACGTCGGTCGGATACGCGAGCGCGGGCAGCAGCTTGTCCGGCCCGACGAGGCGATCGGCGCCGGCCGGTTTCAGCGCATGCACGAACACGGACACGCCCTTTTCAGCGCAGGCCGCGAAGAATGGCGCGAATGCCGGGCTGCCGATGGCCTTGCCGTTGACGTTGCTGCCCACTTCGATGGCCTTGAACCCCAGCCGGTCGGCCACGTGAGCCAGTTCCGCCAGCGCGAGATCGAGGTCCTGCAGGGGCACGGCGCCCATGCCGACGAGGCGTCCGCCGGACAGCGCAGCCATGTTCGCGATCTGTTCGTTCATGTAGCGCAGCAGCTGGGACGCCGCCTGCGGTTCCATCCAGTACGACAGCAGCTCCGGCATCGGCGAAATGGCCTGCACGGCGAGACCCATCGGGTCCATGTCCTCGATGCGGCGGCTGGCACTCCACGCGCGCTCGGACACGGTCCGGTACACGCTGCCCTGGATGATCACATGGCGGTGGCACGCGTGCGCCGGCGCCATCGACGGCCAGTCGGGTGGCAAGCGGTTTCCCACGTAGCGCGGCAGGTCGTGCGGGATCACGTGGGCATGCACGTCGATCCCGCACGCGCAGCCGGCCGTATGGTCGTGCGTCACGCTCATGCGGCCACCAGACCCGCCGCGTTGACGCCGGCCGCGCAGATCGCCTCGTCCTGCGCGCCCGTGCCGCCGCTCGCGCCGACGGCGCCCAGCAAGGTGCCGTCCGCGGCGCGGATCGCGACCGCGCCGGTCTGCGGGATGAATTTTCCTTGGCTGGACGACGCCAGCGCGTTGAAGAACACGGGATTGTCCTGCGCGCGCTGGTGCAGCACGCGGCTGGCCACGCCCATGCCGGCGGCGGCATAGGCCTTGCCAATGGCGATGTCGACGCGCAGCGGCGTGGCGCCGTCCTCGCGCTGCAGGGCGACCGTGTGACCGGACGCGTCCAGCACAGCAACGGCCACTGGCGGCAGGCCGTCCGCGCGCGCCGCAGCGAGGGCGGCGGCGAGGATCGCGCCCGCGTGCGCGAGGGTGAGTTGGTTGGATGGGTTCATGGCGTCTCCTTCATTGATGGGTGGGCGCGACCGCCGGTGCCGGGGCGCCCGCACGGCGCGCCACGAGAGCGAAGGACAGCGTGGCGGCGGCCCCGACCAGCACCGCCAGCAGCGCCTGGCCGCCGAAGCCGGCGCGCATCGCGACGGAGCCGGCCAGCGCGGGACCGATCGCGGAGCCGGTCATCATCATCGCGGGCGTCGAGGCGAGCGCACGGCCGCTCGGGTCCAGCCGGGCAATCAGGCCGAACAGGAACGTGTGGGTGAAGATCAGCACGGCCGGATAGACGGCGCCGGCCAGCGCATACGGCAGGAAGTCGGCGGACAAGGTGACGACGAGTGCCAGCGCGGCCTGCAGCGGCGCGGCGACGAGGGCCACGCGCACGGGATTCAGGCGCTTCTGCAGCAGGCCGGCGACGGCGGCCGGCAGCAGGTTGACGAGGCCGCACACGACGAGCAAGCCGTTCACCCGGTCCTGGCCGAAGCCGCGCAGCACGCCGATGCGGTCCAGCATGCTGAACGTGAGCGCCTGGTTCAACGCCAGGCAGCCCACACCGAGGATCGCGCACCAGGCGGCACGGGGCAGCGACGCCGCCGCCTGCGTGCGACCGCCGGTCGTAACGTTCGGAAAACCGAAAGCACACGCCAGCGCCGCCGCGCTCATCAGGCCGGCGAACACGAGGAACAGCGTCGGTCCGCCATACGTGGCGACGGCCGGCGGCACGGCGGCATAGAAGACCACGGCGCCGATGCCCAGCGCCGTCCCGGCCATGGCGAACAGCCGGTGCGGATTGGCGCTCCGGCCGATGGTGCCGTGCGTGACCGACAGCGCGGTGCCCGTCGCGATGCCGGCGACGAGGTGCAGCACGGCGAGCGCGCCGAAACCGGCCACCCGCGACGCGGCGAGAAACGCAAGCGCTGCGACGGCATAGCCGCCGAACGCACAGGCGGCGCGCGGCAGCCTGGTATACAACGGCGCCGCCACGAGGCTGGCGCCGACTGCGCCCAGCAGGAACGCCGTGACGATCATGCCCGCGTGCTCGAGATCGAAACCGTAATGCTGGGCGAGCGTGCCGATCCACACGGGCAACGCGACCAGATCGACCATGCCGGCGAAATGGCACAGCATGAGCGTGGCGCGGCCGCGGCCCGCCTCAGGGGAAATGTGCATCGGGGTGTCTCCTCGCGTTTTCTTGTGTGAAAACGATAGCAGCGCGCGCGGGCATCCCGAAGACCAGAGTTTCGATAGGACGTATCAGCGAATCCGATCGATCAGCCATTTGATCATCACCCGCCAACGTCGATAGCAGGTATCACGGAATACGGCTTTGGAATGGTCGAGGTACGTACCTATACTCGATTCGCCTGAAGACAACATGGCCGGCATCAACCGGCCACACTAGGAGACAATATGCACGCACCCCGTACCACCTCGGCGATCGGTTCGCTGACCGTCCTGTCCATGAGCCTGGCCGCGATCTGGACCCCGGCCTGCGCCCAGACCGGCGACAGCGGCGCCAGTCCCGAGGCGAACACGAAGATCGAGAAAGGCATCGAGACCGTCGTCGTCACCGCGCAAAAGCGCAGCCAGAGCATCAAGGAAGTCCCCGTCGCCATCACCGTCGTCAACGCCGCGCAGCTGGAGCGTGCCGGCGTCAAGGACATCGGCGACCTCGCCAAGACGGCCGCGTCGCTCGAATTCGGCGACCAGTCGACCGGCGGCGCCGGCGGCAGCGCGTCGATCCGCGGCATCGGCACCGCCGTGTTCACGCAATCGGCCGAGAGTTCGGTCGGCGTCGTCGTCGACGGCGTGCCGCAGGGCGCCACCGCCGGCGGCCTGATGTTCGACCTGGCACGCGTCGAGGTGCTGCGCGGTCCGCAGGGCACGCTGTTCGGCAAGAACGCGTCGGCCGGCGTGCTGAACATGTCCACCCAGGAGCCGATCATCGGCGACCATGGCGGCAGCGTGCAGTTCGAATTCAAGGGCAAGCGCGGCGAAGCCCTGCGCGCCACGGGCAACGTCCCGCTGAACGACATCTCGGCGCTGCGCATCTCCGCCGTCGGCGAGCGTAACAAAGGCGTCTACCACAACGTCCTCACGGACAAGGACAGCGTCACGACCAACGGCGGCGCGCGCCTGCGCTACCTGCTCAAGCCGAACCGCGACGTGGCCGTCAACCTGATCGCGGACGCGTCGAACCAGCGCAACGAGAACGCCGTGTTCTTCGCGCCGTCGGTGGCCTATGCCACCAACACGGCGGGAAACCACCAGCCGGCCGCGGAATTCGCGTCGTGCGGCGTGACGGTCTCGAAGACCAACAACCAGGTCTGCTCGGACGGTGCGGAAATCCAGCACACCCGGGTGCGCGGCCTGTCCGGCCAGGTCGACTGGACCCTGGGCAGCGGCGACACGCTGACGTCGATCACCGCCTACCGCACGCGCAAGCAGGGGCCGGACAGCGTGAACATCGGCATGTCGAACACCTACGACAAGGTCTACAACTTCACGCCGCACCAGGATGCGCAACAGTTCTCGCAGGAGCTGCGCATCGCGTCGCCCACGAAGCAAGCGCTCGAATACGTAGGTGGCCTGTTCTACGCCGATTCGAAGAACTACAAGGACTCCACGACGACGATCCTGCCGAGCCCCTTCCTGCCCTCGCCGCCCGTGCCGCGCTCCATCGCGACCGACGCGATCCAGCACGCGCACCTGACCACGAAGGCCCTGTTCGGCCAGGCGACGTACCACCTGACCGACGCCACCGGCATCATCGCGGGCCTGCGCTACACCCGCGACACGGTCACGGCCGACGAGTCGCAATCGAGCGTCGTCGCCTTCGACGGCTTCACCCTGCCCGCCTCCGTCAAGGCAGCCAGCGGCAGCGCGCAGCAATCGAACGTGTCCGGCAAGATCGGCCTGCAGCACGCGCTGTCGAAGACCACCAACCTGTACGCCACGCTGAGCCGCGGCTACAAGGGCCCGCAGATCGACAACGACACCCCGATCAACGTCGCCACCGCGTCCGGCAACTCCGCCGGCAACATCGTCAAGCCCGAACTGCCGACCAGCTTCGAAGTGGGTTCGAAGATGTCGTTCCTGAACCGCCGCCTGGACGTGGACGTGGCCGCGTTCCACACGAAGATCAAGGATTTCCAGGAGCAGAACTGCACGTTGACGGCCGTCGGCGCACTCTCCTGCATCCCGCTGAACGTCCCGAGCGTGACGAGCAAGGGCGTCGAAGCCGATATCCGCGCACGCCCGCTGCCGGAACTGCAACTGGGCCTCTCGGTCGCGATGATCCTCGACACCGCGTACCCGGCCGGCTTCAGCTTCGACAATCAGAACGTCGGCGGCCAGCGCCTGCTCTATTCGCCGCGCAACAAGGCGACGCTGAACGGCGACTACAGCTGGACGCTGCCGGGCGACTACGAACTCAAGCTGGGCGGCGACGTCGTCTACAAGAGCCGCGTCCGGCTCTGCAATTCGCTCGACACCGAATGCGGCTACGGCGGCCATTCCACCGCGTCGCTGCGCCTTGCGCTGCGTTCGCCGGACGACAAATGGGGCGTCGAAGTGTACGACCGCAACCTGGGCGACAAGCGCGTGCCGAACGCCATCATCTACCCGCTGCCCGGCAAGGGCGCCGGCTCGGGCTTCGCCTACAGCCTCGGCGAGAACTCGTTCCGCCGCATCGGCGTGACGCTGGACTACCGTTTCTGACCGCATGATGCCCCACGCGGCCGCGGCGCCTGGCGTCCGGCCGCGTTCCCATTGATGAAAGACCCACGACGAACCACGCCATGTCCGCACACATTCATCCCCTGCGCCTGATTGCGGCCGCCGCCGCCCTCGCCTGCCTGTCCGCACCCGCGTGGGCGGCAGCCGACCCCGTCGCATCCGGCTTCGACAATCCCCCGCAAAGCGCCCGCCCCCGCGTATGGTGGCACTGGCTGAACGGGAACATCACCAAGGAGGGCATCGCTAAAGACATCGACTGGATGGCGCGCTCGGGTCTCGGCGGCCTGCAGAACTTCGACGCCGAGATGATGACGCCCCAGCTGGTGCCGAAGCGCCTGCCGTACATGAGTCCCGAATGGGCGGACGCGTTCCGCTTCGCCGCGCAGGAGGCGGAACGCCACGGCCTGGAATTCGGCATCGCCGCGTCGCCCGGCTGGAGCGAGACCGGCGGTCCATGGGTACGGCCCGAGGACGGCATGAAGAAGCTGGTGTGGAGCGAGACCACGGTCGACGGCGGCAAGCCGCTCGCGATGGCGTTGCCGGCCGCGCCGCGTACGACGGGACCGTTCCAGGACCTGTTCGTCCAGCCGGACATCATGGGCCAGCGGCCGAGCCCCGACGCGCTCGCGCGCACGGGCGGCGACATCGCCGTCTATGCGTATCCGGCCGGGGCGGCCGCCTTGCCGTCGCCCGCCATCCGCGCCGGCGACCTGACCCTCGACGCGCACAAGCTGGCGGCTGCGACCGAAGACGCGGCGGCGGAACTCGCGGCGCCCACGGCCGACCGCCCGGTCGTCGTCACGCTGGACTACCCGGCACCACAGACCATCCGCTCCGCCACGATCTTCGCGCCGGGCGCCGGATCGATGTTCGAGGGCCCGGCGTACGAGGCCGTGCTGGAAGCGAGCACCGACGGGACGCGCTGGCGCAAGGTCGCGGACCTGCCGCTGGCCGGGGTGCCCGCCAGCGCCGGCTTCGCGCCCGTGACGGCGGCCCGCTTCCGCGTCGTGGTCAGCGCGAAGCCGCCCGTGCCGAATCCCCAGTTCATGCCAGTGGCGGGTGCCGACACGGGGCCGTTCGGCGCGATCGGCCAAGCCAAGGGACTGCGCCTTGCGCAACTGGTCCTGTCGGGTGAGTCGAAAGTCAACCAGTTCGAGGCCAAGGCCGGCTTCGCGACAGTCGACGACTATTTCGCGCTCGATGCGGGTCTCGACCCGCGCGAGGCCGGCGTCGACCCGGCCGCCATCGTCAACATTTCCGGCAAGGTGCGCGCCGACGGCACGCTGGAATGGACGCCGCCGCCCGGCACCTGGAAGATCGTGCGCCTCGCGTGGTCGCTCACGGGGACGGAAAACCACCCGGCCACGAAGGAAGCGACGGGCCTCGAGGTCGACAAGTACGACGGCCGCGCCGTGCGCACCTACCTGGAAACCTATCTGGCAAAATACCGGCAGGCGGCCGGCAAGGATCTCGTCGGCGCGCATGGCGTGCGCGCCATCGTGACGGACTCGATCGAAGTCGGCTCGTCGAACTGGACGCCGCGCCTGATGGAACAGTTCCGGCGCCTGCGCGGCTACGACGCGCAGCCGTGGCTGCCGGCGCTGACGGGCGTCATCATCGGCACCCGCGCCCGCACGGACGCCTTCCTGTACGACTGGCGCCGCACCCTCGCCGACCTGACGACCGGTGAACACTATGGCACGGTGGCCGCCGTCGCGCACGAACACGGCCTGAAGGTGTACGGCGAAGCGCTGGAAAGCGCGCGCGTCACGCTGGGCGACGACATGGCGATGCGCAGCCACGCGAACGTGCCGATGGCCGCGATGTGGACGTACCGCCCCGAGTTCGGCCCGAACCCGACCGCGATCGCCGACATGCGCGGCGCCGCCTCGGTGTCGCACATCTACGGCCAGAACCTCGTCGCTGCGGAATCCATGACGAGCGCGATGGCACCGTGGGCGTTCGCGCCATCCGACCTGCGCCCGATGATCGACATGGAATTCGCCAACGGCGTGAACCTCCCCGTCATCCACACGTCCGTGCACCAGCCGCTGGGCGACGACAGGAAGCCCGGGCTCTCGCTGGCGATCTTCGGCCAGTACTTCAACCGCAACGAGACCTGGGCCGGCATGGCGCGGCCGTGGGTCGACTACATGGCGCGCAGCAGCTGGATGCTGCAGCAGGGCCGTTTCTACGCCGACGTCGCCTATTTCTACGGCGAGGAAGCACCGCTCGTCGCGCTGTACAAGCATGGCCAGCCGGCGGACGCGCCGCGCCGCTATGCCTACGACTTCGTCAACGCGGACGCCCTGCTGCACCTGCTGACGGTGCAGGATGGCGATCTCGTGTCGGCCAGCGGCGCGCGCTACCGCGTGCTGTACCTGGGCGGGTCGAGCGCGCGAATGACCGTCGCCACCTTGCGCCGGCTGCACGCGCTGGCGGCCCAGGGCGCCACGATCGTCGGCACTGCGCCCGTCGCCACGGCGGGCCTGGCCGACGACCCGGCCGCGTTCGCGGCACTCGTCAGGCAGATGTGGAGCGGCGCAGCCGTCACCCGCGTCGGCAAGGGCCGCGTGGTTGCCGGCCGCGACGTGGAAGCCGCGCTGGCGCAGGCCGGCCGCAAGCCGGACTTCAGCGTCCAGGGCACCGATACGCCCCTGCTGTTCGTCCACCGCAGGCTGGCCGACGGCGACGTCTACTTCGTCACCAACCGCTCCGGCAAGTCGGTTAGTACGGAAGCGCGTTTCAACGTGCGGGGCAAGGCTGCCGAATTCTGGCATGCGGACACGGGCCGCACGGAACCCGCGAGCTACCGCACGGAGCACGGCGCGACCGTCGTGCCGCTGGCGCTGGACGCGGACGAGTCCGTGTTCGTCGTGTTCCGCCGGCCGGCCGCCGCGCCGGCCGTCACCGTCGAGGCGCCGTCATGGTCCGAGGCCGCCACGCTGGCCGGCGACTGGGCGATCCGCTTCGACGGGCTCGCCGCGCCGGCCCCCGTCGCGCACGGCACGACGGGATCGCTTGCCGCCAGCGCCGATCCGCAGGTCAGGTACTTCTCGGGGACGTCGGTCTACACGCGCGCCTTCACGCTGCCGCCGGGCGTGACGCCGGGCCGGCCGCTGAAGCTCGACCTGGGCCGGGTCGGCGACGTGGCCGAAGTCCTCGTCAACGGCAAGCCAGCCGGCATCGCGTGGAAGCCACCCTACGAAGTCGATGTGGGTCCGCTCGTCGTCGCCGGGACCAACACGGTGGAGGTGCGGGTCGCGAACCTGTGGGTGAACCGCCTGATCGGCGACGCGCAGCCGGGCGCCACGAAAGTCACGTTCACGGCTGCGCCCACGTACAAGGCGGACGCGCCGCTGCGGCCGTCCGGCCTGATCGGCCCCGTCACGCTGAACGTGCGCCAATGAGGCGGCGCCACCTGCTTGGCTGCCTCGCGGCGCTTCCGCTCGCGCAGGCGCTGGGCCGGCCGGGCATCGTCCAGCGCCCGCTGGTCCGCGTCATCGTCGACAACGACTTCGCCGGCGATCCCGATGGCCTCGTCGCGCTGGCGCACCAGTTGCTGGCGCCAGCGACGCGCACCGTGCTCGTGACCGTATCGGCGCTGGACCCGAAGCTGGCGCGCATGGCCGGCCTCGATCCGGAGCGCACGGCGCGGGACGGGGCGCGGCGCGCGCGTGAGCTGCTGCGGCTGGCCGGGCCCGGCCCGCGTCCGCCGGTCGTGGCGGACGGCGCGGCGCGGGCAATCGTCGACGCGGCCCTGCGCGACGATCCGCTGCCGCTCGTCCTCGCGTGCGGCGGTCCGCTGACGAACGTGGCGGCGGCGCTGCGCCTCTGGCCCGCGATCGCGGAACGCATGCGCCTCGTGTGGATCGGCGGCACGGCCGCCGGGGACGACAGCACCGAATACAACCTGGCGACCGACGTCGCCGCCGCCCGTTTCGTGCTCGAGGAGACACGGATTCCGGTCCTGCAGATCCCCGCCGAGGAATACCGGAGCTTCCAGGTATCGGTCGCGACGCTGAATAACGAGGTCGCGCCCATCTCGCCGCTTGCACGCTGGCTCGTCGACCAGTACCGCCACCTGCCGCCGTTCGTGCACCTGGGCGGCACGCTGACGTTCGGCGACAGTCCCCTCGTTACCGCGACGGCGTTCGATCCGGGCGCGACGCCCTTCACCACGCGCTCGGTCGCGGGTCGCGAGATCCGCATGGCGCATTCGCTCGACCCGCAACTCAACTTCGCCGATTTCATCGCCCTGCTGCGCGCGCACGCCAGACGCGCCTGACGACAACGACAAGGAGACGATATGGACCGTTCCACCCCGATCCGCCACGCCGGCGCGGCTGCCCTCATGCTGCTCGCCGCCGGCGCGCATGCGCAGGACACGCCCCGCAAGCCCGGCCCGGACGACTTCGTGCGCAGGGCACAAGCCAATCCGCCACGCCCGGCCCCCGCCCCGTCCATCCAGCCGATTCCGCTGTCCGCCGCCGGATCGTGCGCGACCGACATGTGGGAGACGATGTTCGGCCAGACGACGCTACGCAACGTGACGCAGCCGGCACTGTATCCGGCGCTGCCGCCGGCCGGCCAGGCCAACGGTACGGCGCTCGTGATCGCGCCCGGCGGGGCCTTCCTCAGCCTGTCGTTCGACAACGAAGGCCTGCTCGTGGCGCGCCGGCTGGCGGAACGCGGCGTCACCTGCTTCGTGCTGGCCTACCGGCTCGACCCCACGCCACAGGATCCGGCCGCGTTCATGCAGGTCGTGGCGAAACGCTTCGGCGCCATCGCGCAGCATGGCAAGGACAGCACCATCGATACGCCGGCCGTGGCGCAGGCGCAGGACGACGGGCTCGCCGCGCTGCGCTGGGTGCGCGCGTATGCGGCCGACTACGGGATCGATACGAAGCGCATCGGCATGGTCGGCTTTTCCGCCGGCGGCCGCGTGACGATGAACGTCGCCACCGCCTACGATGCCGCCAGCCGCCCCGATTTCATCGGCGTCATCTACGGCAGTGCGCCAAAGCGAGCGGTAGCCAGCGACGCACCGCCCGCTTTCCTCGCGGTCGCGGCAGACGACGGCCTGCGCGGCCAGGCCAGCCTCCCGATCTTCGAAGACTGGCGCGCGGCCGGCAAATCCGCCGAGCTGCACGTGTACGCGGCCGGCGACCACGGCTTCGGCATGCGCCGCAAGGGCACGACGTCGGACCACTGGATCGAGCATTTCGCCCAGTGGATGCAGGCGTCGAAGCTGGTGCCGCAATGAAGACCGCGATGCAGCGCCTTCCTGTTGTCGTCCGCGGTATCGCGCTGGCCGTCCTGCTGGCCGGCGCGAGCGGCGCGGCCGCGCGCGACGCCCCGCGGCGCACGACGCCGTTGACCGACCGCTGGACGTTCGTGCAGGACGATGCGTTGCCCGACACCGCCGCCGTCAACGCGGACGGCACCGGCTGGCAATCCGTCGCCCTGCCGCATACGTGGAACCAGGTCGACGCCGCGAGTACGGCGCAGACCGGCCCGGACAGCAAGCCCTACAAGCGCGGGCGCGGCTGGTATCGCCTCGAATTCGAACGGGGCACCGCGCCCGCGAACGCCTGGCTGCAATTCGACGGCGCCAGCATCGTTGCCGACGTGTGGCTGAACGGCCACTACCTGGGCCGCCACCGCGGCGCGTTCACGGCGTTCCGCTTCGACGTCACCGGCAAGCTCACCGCTGGCCGCAACGTCCTGCTGGTCAAGGTCGACAACAGCGCGCCCGTGCACGGCGAGGACCCGACCGCCGTCGCGCCGCTCGGCGGCGACTTCAACATGGCGGGGGGCCTGTACCGCGGCGTGTCCCTGGTCGAAACGCCGGCGCGCGCGCACCTCGCGCTGGCCGACCATGGCGCAGGTGGCGTGTACGCGGACACGATCGCCCTCGCCCGCGACCGCGCACGGCTGCGCGTGCGCGCCGACGTCGAGGACGACCGGGCGCTGCGCACCGGGCTGGCACTGCGAGCGGCCCTGGTCGACACGGCCGGCCGGACCGTGGCGGCGGCACGCCGGGCGCTGCCGGCCGCGGGGCGCGCCCGCGCCGAGCTGGCCCTGGACGTCGTCCGCCCCCATGTGTGGCAGGGCGTGCACGATCCCTACCTGTACCGCCTGCGCGTCGACCTGGTCGACGGCGCCGGCCGCCTGCTAGACCGGGTCGAACACCCGTTCGGCATTCGCCAATACCGCTTCGACGCGCAGGCCGGCCTGTTCCTGAACGGCCGCCCGCTGCGCCTGCACGGCGTGAACCTGCACCAGGACTGGCAGGACAAGGCGTGGGCCATCGGTCCGCGCGAGATCGACACCTCCCTTGCCCTCGTGCGCGAGATGGGCGCGAATGCCGTCCGGCTGGCCCACTACCCGTACACCGCCCACGCCTACGACGCAGCCGACCGGCTCGGTCTCGTCGTGTGGTCGGAACTGCCCTTTGTCGAGCGCAGCCTGACGCCGGCGGAATGCAAGGCGGGCGCGCCGATCCCGCCGGCCTTCCTCGACAACCTGGACGAGCAGCTGCGCGAGATGGTGCGCCAGCAGTACAACCACCCCGGCATCGCCACGTGGTCGATCGCCAACGAAGTCGCGATGGGCGGCACGTGCCGTGGCGCCGACACCGTGACGCCGGTCCTGCGCCGCCTGCACGCTCTGGCGAAGCGGGAGGACCCGCGCCGCCCGACGACGCTCGCGGACTTCAACGAGGACTATCCGGTCGTCGGCCCGATGTTCCCCGTGCTTCCGACTGGCGGCATCACCGACATCTGGGCCGTGAACCACTATCACCTGTGGTACTACCCCGGGGACGGCGACGCGTTCGGCGCTGCGCTCGACCGTTTCCACGCGAAGTATCCGGCGCAGCCGCTCGGCGTGTCCGAATACGGCGCCGGCGCGGCGCTGTCGCACCAGACCGACAATCCGCTCGGCGGCCGGGTCGGCAGCATGGACATGCACGGACGCACCCGCGTCGTCTGGCAGCCGGAGGGCTACGCGAACCATGTGCACGAGCAGATTTACGCGGCACTGGCCGGGCGCCGTTACCTGTGGGGCACGTTCGTCTGGGCGATGTTCGATTTCGGCTCCGGCACCCGCCACGAAGGCGACATCGGCGGCACCAACACGAAAGGCCTCGTCACGTTCGACCGCGCGACGCGCAAGGACCCGTTCTGGTTCTACAAGGCCAACTGGAGCACCGCGCCCGTCACGTACATCACCGGACGCCGCTACACGGAGCGCGCGTACCGGGCGACCGACGTGCGCGTCTATTCGAATGCCGCCACCGTCCGCCTGTTCCTGAACGGCCGCACGATCGGCATCCGCGCCGCGGCCGAATGCCCGCAGCGCACCTGCGTATTCGCCGGCGTCACGCTCGACGAAGGCGCCAACCGGCTGGAAGCCCGCGGCATGCACGGCGACGCCACCGTCGTCGACACGGTGCAGTGGACGCTGGCGCCGGACAATGCGCGCAACGTCTACCTGGCGGCGGGCCAGATCGCCACCGGACTCGTGTCGACGGCCGGCCAGCGTTACGGATCGGATAATTTTTTCACGGGCGGCCAGGGGACGCCGCTGGATCCGGATTCGCCCTACGGCCCCCCGCTTCGGCGTACGGGTCGCCAATGTCGCCGATGCGCGCGATGCCGCGCTGTGGGCGGCGGTACGGCATGGCACGTTCGGCTACCGCATTCCGCTGCCGGATGGGCGCTACCGCGTGCGGCTGGGTTTCCTGGAGCCGGACCGCAATGCGCCCCCGGGCGCGCGACGGTTCCGCGTGGACGCCGGCGGCACGACGCGGATCGCCGACCTGGACATCGTGGCGGCGGCGGGCGCCCCCGCGACGGCGATCGAGCGCGCGTTCGACGTCGAGGTGACGGACGGCAGCCTGCGACTCGACTTCGTGCCGGCGACCGGCGAGGCCGTGCTGTCGAACCTCGCGATCGAACGCCTGTGAGAGTACGCGGCCGTCAGAACGCGCCGACGTAGTTTTCGGCCAGCGCGGTGGACAGCGCGCGCGAGTTCACGACATTCTCGAGCTCCGCGCGCTGCACCTCGCGCTGGAACGGCGACGCGTCGGCGAACGTGTGCAGCATGCTCGTCATCCACCACGAGAAATACTCGGCGCGCCAGATGCGCTTCAGCGCGTCGTCCGTGTAACGGTCCAGGCAGGTCGTCCTGCCCTGGCGGTAGAACTCGTCCAGCCCCGCGGCCAGCAGGCGCACGTCGGACACGGCGAGGTTCATGCCCTTGGCCCCGGTCGGCGGGACGATGTGGGCGGCGTCGCCCGCCAGGAACAGGCGGCCCGACTGCATCGGCGTCGACACGAAGCTGCGCATGGCGACGATGTTCTTCTGGAAGATCTTCCCTTCCGTGACCTGCCAGCCGTCGCGGTTTTCCAGGCGCGCGTGGAGTTCCGCCCAGACGCGGTCGTCCGACCAGTTGTCGACGCTGTCCTTCGGATCGCACTGGAAGTACATGCGCTGGACGGTCGGCGAGCGCGTGCTGACGAGGGCAAAGCCGCGGTCGTGGCGCGCATAGATCAGTTCCGGCGCGGACGGCGGCGCCTCGACGAGGATGCCGAACCAGCCGAACGGGTACACGCGCTGGTAATCGTTGCGTCCCTCTTGCGGCATGGCGGGACGCGTCACGCCGTGGAAGCCGTCGCAGCCGGCGACGAAGTCGGCGTCGATGCGCTGTTCGTCGCCGTCGCGCGTGAACGTGACCCAGGGTTGATCCGTCGCGACGCCGTGCAGGACCACGTCGCGCACGCCGAACAGCATCTGCGCGCCGGCCTCCGTGCGGGCCGCGACGAGGTCCTTGATGACCTCGTGCTGGGCGTAGACCGTGATCGCCTTGCCCGTCAGCTCCGTCAGGTCGATGCGGTGGCGGCGGCCGTCGAACGCCAGCTCGAAGCCGTGGTGCAGCGCGCCCTCCGCACGCATGCGGGCGCCGACGCCCGTCTCGTTGAGGATGTCCATCGTGCCCTGCTCCAGCACGCCGGCGCGGATCGTCGATTCGATCTCGTCGCGCGACCGGGTTTCGAGCACGACCGACTCGATGCCCTGCAGGTGCAGCAGGTGGGAAAGCAACAGCCCGGCCGGACCGGCGCCGATGATGGCAACCTGGGTACGCATATTCGTCTCCTTGTAAAAAATTCTTGTCGACGTCCATGCTAGTGGCGCGCAGCCCCGTTTAGAATGGATGAAGTTATCGATTCCTTGTACTTTTTTGACATGGATATTTTCCCCCGCTTCGCCCTGTACGGCGAGCAGACGCCGGCGGAAGCCGTACACGTCGAGCTGATCGAGACGCGCAGCCGCCTGCACGACTGGCACATTGGACGCCATACGCACCCGGGCCTGTTCCAGGTACTTTTTCTACTGAAGGGCAGCGTGCGCGCCGTCATCGAAGAAGCCGTGTGGGAACGTAAAGGCCCCGTCGCCATCACCGTGCACCCGTCCGTCGTGCACGGGTTCGACTTCGCGGAGGGGGCACAAGGCTATGTGCTGACGGTGGACCAGAACGTGCTGTTCGCCACGCCCGACCACCACGGCGAGCTGTTCGCGCCGCTGTTCGTCGAGCCGCTGTCGCTCGCGCTGGCGCGCCAGCCGCGCGCGCGCATCGAGGCGCTGCTGAAGAACATGGTCGAGGAAGCGGCCTGGCCGCAGCAGGGCAATGCGCTGATGCTGGAGTGGCTGGCCCGCAGCGTACTGTTGCTGCTGGCGCGCACGCATGCGGAACAACGCGCCGCGAGCGGGTCCGGCCACGGCGAATTCCGCCTGTTCGCGGCCTTCCGCGCGGCCGTCGAGCAGCACTACAAGGACGGCGTCCCGGTGGCGCACTACGCCGACCTGCTGCGCGTGACGCCCGTGCGGCTGAACCGCCTGTGCCTGAAACTGGCGGGAAAGTCCGCGTTCGACATCGTGCAGGACCGGCTGATGCTGGAAGCATGCCGCAAGCTGACCTACGCCCCGTCGAGCGTGGCCAGCATCGCGTACGAACTGGGCTTCCAGGACCCCGCGTATTTCAGCCGCGCGTTCAAGCGGCACGCCGGGGTCACGCCAAAGGAATACCGCGAGCGTCGTCAGAAGTGATGGCGCAAGCCGGCCATGAAGCCGTTCTGCGTCTTGCCCACGCCGACGGTGCCTGCGGCGTCGAGCGCCACGGCGGCCGTACCGTCGTTCACCATCCGGCCCACGCCCGTGTACACGTACGTCCGCTTCGACAGCGCATACGTCAGCCGGGCCGAAAGCATCGTCACGTCCGCGTCCGCATGCCTGGTGACGCGCTTCGCCCACTGGCCGTCCACGGTGAACGCGCCGAACGGGTAGCTGGCACCCAGGTAGTACAGGTCCGATTCCGTGTGGCCCGTGGCAGCCTTCGTATCGCGGTCGATGACGCCGGCGCCGACCTTGACCGTGCCCAGCATCGCGTAGCCATTCAGCGTCGTGCGCGTGTCCGTGTTCGCGCTGCTCGTCAGGCCGCCCGCCGCACCCGTGTTGCCGTGCATGCGATCGTACGACGTGTTCACGCCCCACGCCTTCGTCTCGTAGCCGATCAGGCCCGTGTACTGGCGGCACGCCTGCGCATTGCCCGCCACCTCGCCCGCGCAGTTCGTGGCCGCCGGTCCGCCCGCGTTCGACGCGTCGCGTCCGAGGCTGTAGGTGGCGCCGACGACGACGGGGCCGAACTGGCCCATGTAGCCGATCGCATTGTCGCTGCGCGCGTTGGGGAGGTAAGGATCGATGCTGCCGAGCGCGAACAGGCTCGGACCGAGGACGTCCGCCTTCTGCGGCGCGATGTACGTCATGTTCAGCTGACGCCCCAGGGTCAGCGTGCCCCATGCACCCTTGAGACCGACTTGCGCCTGGCGGCCGAACAGCCGGTTGCCCTGCCCGGTCACGCCCGTGTCGAGCGACAGGCCGTTCTCCAGCACGAAGAAGGCCTGCAAGCCGTTGCCGAGGTCCTCGGTGCCGCGAAAGCCGATGCGCGACGGCAGTTCGCCGGTCAGGGAATTCATCTTCGTCACCGAATGGCCGGCGGCGTCCACGTTCGTCAGGTACGAGAGGCTCGTGTCGACGACACCGTAGATCTGCACGGTCGTCTGGGCGAAGGCGGCCGGCGCGGCGAGCGCGCACGCCAGTACAGGGATGGGAAGGTATTTCATGTTGTCTCCTCGTTGGGGTATCGTTATTGGCAGGTGAAGTTCGCGGCCTGTTCCACGTCGCCGGTTCCCTTGTATTTCGCGACTTTCGGGTAGGCGCACAGGGGGCGCGTGCGTGCGGGCGACCATGACACCGGCACGTCCCCGTTGACGCCGCCCGCGTTGCCCGTGCCGCGCGCACTGGCCTGCACGGCGTCCGGTGCCTGGCCCTTCTCGACCCAGGCCACGAGCGGCGTCAGCGCATCGAACTGGTCGGTCGCCGGGCCACCCGCGCAGTGGTTCATGCCGGGGATGCGGAAGAAGCGCGCGAAGTTCGACGCGTCGCCGCCGTTCGCCGCGCGCAGCGCGTCGTACCACGCGGTCGTGTCGTCGCTGGAAAAGATCGGATCGCTGGTGCCGTGGTAGACGAGCAGCTTGGCGCCGCGGTTCTTCAGCTTCGCGAGGTTGGTCGCATCGGGCGGCAGCATGAACGACAGGGCGGACTCCGGATAGGTGCTGCTGGTCGCGCCCACGCGCGCGAGCATCGTGTCCAGGTTGCCGTTCAGCGCGAACGCGGTGCCGTCGAACGCGGCCGGATTCTCGGGTGGCACGGACCAGATCAGGCCCACGGCGCCGGCATCGCGCGTCAGCGGCGAACTGAATTTCCAGCCCGCCCAGCCGTCCGTGGCCAAGCCCGCGTCCCACGGGAAGCTCGCGTAGATCTTCGTACCGGTCTCCGTCTTCGCGCCGGCGAACAGGCCCGCGATGCCGCTCTTCTGGGCAGCCGTCAGGCAGGTGCCGTCACGGGCGCCGCTGCACGTCGGCACGTCGCGCGCGATGTCGAACGCGGCCTGGCAGGCGCCCGTATCCTGCACGAGACCGTCCGCGGCGCCGTCCAGCGCATCGCATTTCGCCAGCACGGCGTCCGACACGAGCTTGCGCTCGGCGAGCGTGAAGCCGGAGCCCAGGTCGCCCGGCGTGCTCGCGAGCGTGGCGTAGGTCTTGCCCCCGGCGATGTTGGCGATGGCCGCCAGCGGCAGGCGGAAGCCCGGGTCGCCGACGAGGAAGCCGTCGTACTGGTCGACATAGCGCGCCGCCGCGACCATCGTGTGCCGGCCGCCGTTCGAGCAGCCGCCGATGTACGAACGGTCCGGCGCCTTGCCGTACGCCGTCTGGATCGCGGCTTTCGCCATCGGCGTGAGCTTGCCGACGGCCTGGTAGCCATAGTCGAGGCGCGCCTGCGGGTCGATGCCGAAGTCTGGCGTCGGGCTGGCGTGTCCCGCGTCGGAACTGAGGACGGCGAAGCCCTGGTTCAGCGCATTGTCGAGCGGGCCGCCACCGCCGACCGGCCCCGTGGCCGTGACGACGCTGCCGTCGACGCCGCCGTTGGCCTGGTAAAAGAAGCGGCCGTTCCAGGCGACGGGCAGGCGCATCTCGAAGCCGATGGCGTAGGCCTTGCCGTCGGCGCCCGTGCGGCGCAGCATCTCGCCCTTGACCAGGCAATGGGCGGGGACGGGCTTGCCGCCGACGGTGAGCACGCCGGCCGCGATGGCGTTGGCCGCCGTGATCGTCGTGTCGGGGTACGTGATGCGGGTCGCGAGCTCCGCGCAGGCAGTCAGCGTGGCGCCCGTCGCCTGCGAAAGTTGTGGCAGCAGCTGTGCCGCCGGTTGGGTGTTGTCGTGGCCGGTGCCGCAGCCGGCCAGGCCGAGGACGGCCAATGCGGCCGCCGTGTGGTGTCGGTTCATCGTGTACTCCTGGTGAGAGTCGAAACGTCGGGACGAGCGCGTCCGGCACAGCCCATGTCTGGGCTGCGCACAACGGACGAATCAAGGGTGAATCAGTGCGTGCCGAGTGCCTGCGCGGCGCGCGCCGCCTCCGGGTCGGCCCGGCGCGACAGCTTCCACGCGCACAGCGACGCGATGACGAGGCCGGGGGCCGCCGACAGCATCACGCCCGCCGCGCCGGCACCGATCGCCAGCACCTGTCCGGCCACGAGCGGACCGGCGATGGCGCCGAGGCGGCCGATGGAGATCGACGCGCCCACGCCGGTGGCGCGGATCGGCGTCCCGTACAGCGCGGGAGCGCGGGCGTACAGCACGGCCTGGGCGCCGACGGCGCAGTAGCCGGCCGCGAACCCGGCGGCCATCGTCAGGCCGAAGCTGCCCGACAGGCCCAGGCCCGCCAGCGCCAGCAGCATGCCCGCATACGCGATCGCGACCGCCAGGCCCGCACGGTCGCGGTCCACGAGGCGCCCGCTCAGCACGGAGCCCGTCGCACCGCCGAGGTTGAAGAGGATTTGCACGACGCCGGCCTGCGGCCGCGTGTAGCCCTGCCCGATCAGCAGCGACGGCAGCCAGTTGAGCAGCATGTACAGGACGGTGAGGGTGAAGAAGCATGCGACCCACAGCAGCAGGGTCGAACCGAGGGCGCTGCCCGCGAACAGCGCGCCGAGGCGGCGGTCGGCCGGCGCGTGGGACGCGGCCTGGTGGCGGAAGCTGGCGGATTCCGTCAGCAGCACGACGAGGACCAGCGCGACGGCGATCGGCACGAGGCCGCCGACGTAGAAGATCGTGCGCCAGCCGGTCTCGAACTTGATCATGCCGATGACGGACGCGATGGCGCCGCCCAGCGGCACGCCGCAATACGTCAGGCTGACGGCCGTGCTGCGCATGGCGGGATCGGCCGCCTCGGACGTCAGCGCGATCAGCAGCGGCAGCGCCGCGCCGAGGCCGAGCCCCGTGAACACGCGCGCCGCCAGCAGGCTGTCGAAATCCCACGCATGGGCGGTGGCGAACGAGAAAACGCCGAACAGCAGCACGGCGCCGACGAGCACGCGCTTGCGCCCGATGCGGTCCGCCAGCCAGCCGCCCACGAAGGCGCCCGGCAGCAGGCCGACGAGGCCCACGCTGAATACCCAGCCCATCATCGCGGGCGCCAGTTTGAATTCCGCGCCGATGCCCGGCGCGGCGATGCCGGTCGACTGCAGGTCCAGCCCTTCCAGTAATGCGGTGATAAAACAAAGCGCGATCGTCGCCGCACCGCGCGGCAGATTGCCTCGGTGTGTCATGGTATGTCTCCTCTAAAGCGATTTTTTCGTTGTGATGTTCGCTGATGGATCTCCGGGTCGTCAGGTCGTCGTGCGCGTCCCTCCCCCGTCGGCGCGGACGGCCAGCTCCGCGCGGTCCGCATACAGGTCGTCGACCAGCGCCGCGCGCCGGGCCAGCACGGCCGCCTGGTTGATCGAGCCCTTGTCGGTCACCTCGCGATGATCGATCGACGGTGGCTCGGCCAGCGGCAGCAGGCGTTCGATGCGCATCGAGGAACCGCTCGCACCCGCGTTCAGGCTGTCCAGCAGCCGCGCGAACATGGCCCGTACCGGCGGACTGGCCAGCACTTGCGCGGCATCCGCGTCGGCCGGCATGTCCGCCAGCGCGCGGCAGTGTTCCATGCGCGGGTACACGAGCAGGCCGACGGACGCGCGGTTCAGGCCCGTCACCACGGCGTCCGTCACGTACGGCGCACCCTGGCTGATGACGCGTGCCCGCAGCGGCCCGACGCTGACGAACGTGCCGGTCGACAGCTTGAAGTCTTCCGCGATGCGGCCATCGAACACGAACCCGAGTTCGGGCCGCGCCGCGTCGTAGAAGCGCAGCGCATCGCCGGTGCGGTAATAGCCTTCGTCGTCGAACGCATCCGCCGTCAGGTCCGGCGCGCGCCAGTAGCCCGGCATCACGTGCGGGCCGGCGAAGCGGGCTTCGAACTTGTCGCCCACCGGCACCAGCTTCGCCCGGCAGCCGGGCGCCGGGACGCCGACGTAGCCCGCCTGCACCACATCGCCCGTGCCGAACGTGCACGACGGCGACGTCTCCGTCATGCCGAGGCCCGTCATGATGCGGATCGATTCGCCGCAGTGCGCGAGCGCGGCGGCGTCGAGCCGGTCCCACGCGGCCTGGGACAGGCCCGCGCCCGCGCACAGGAACAGTTTTACGCGCGAGAAGAAGCTCGCGCGCAGGCCGGCGTCGCGTTCCAGCGCGTCCGTCAGCATCTCGAAACCCTTCGGGACGTTGAAGTAGACGGTGGGCGCGATCTCGCGCAGGTTGTCCAGCGTCTGCCCGAATTCCTTCGGCGTCGGCTTGCCGTCGTCCAGATACAGCGTGCCGCCGTTGTACAGCGCGATGCCGACGTTGTGGCTGCCCCCGAAGCAGTGATTCCACGGCAGCCAGTCGACCAGCACGGGCGGCGCTTCCGCGAAAAAGGGAAAGGTCTGCAGCAGCATCTGCTGGTTGGCGACCAGCATGCCGTGCGTCGTGACGACCGCCTTCGGCTTCTTCGTCGAGCCCGACGTGAACAGGAATTTCAGGATCGTGTCGGGGCCGACGGCGTCGTTGACCGCATCCACGTCGCGCACGGGCGTGTCGAGCAGGCTGCCGAAACCGGTCCCGGCACGCCCGGCGTAGTCGCCGCCGCCCACGATCAGTTCCGCGTCGGGCGGCAGCACCGCGTTCAGCGCGGGGGCAAATGCGCCGGCATCCGCGACGTAGACGGCGCCGGGCGTCAGCTGCCCGATCAGGTCGCGCAGCTTGCCGTAATCGGTGGCGACGAGCGAGTACGCGGGCGAGATCGGCGCGAACGGGATGCCCGCGTACGCGGCGCCCAGCGCCAGCTGGTAGTGTTCCAGATCGTTGCCGGACAGGATCGCGAGCGGCCGTTCGGCCGACAGGCCCCGGTCCAGCAGCGCCTGGCCGATGTGGCGCGCCCGGCGCAGCATGTCGGCATAGCCGATGCGGATCCACTGGCCGTCCGGACCGCGCCGGGCGGCGAGCGTGCGGTCCGGATGCGCAGCCGCGCCGCTCGCCAGGCGGTCCGTCCAGCGGCGCGGCACCGGGTCGAGCGGCGTGACGGCGTCGACGCGCCAGGCGTCGCCGTCGCGCCACGCGCGGACCTCGGGATTCCCGAGAAGGACGGGCCGTTGCCGTCCTGCCGGTTGCATGTGATGCATGCCGGTCTCCTCAGATCGGGTAGTGGCGCGGACCGGTCTGCACGGTGATCCAGCGCAGGTCCGTGAATTCCGCGATGGCCGCCTTGCCGCCGAAGCGCCCGTAGCCGCTGCCCTTCACGCCGCCGAACGGCATCTGCGCCTCGTCGTGCACGGTCGGGCCGTTGATATGGCAGATGCCCGATTCGATGCGCCGGGCGACGGCCATGGCGCGGCCGATATCCCGCGAGAACACGGCCGCGGACAGGCCGTACTCGCTGTCGTTGGCGAGGCGGATCGCTTCCTCGTCCGTGTCGAAGCGCAGCACCGAGACGATCGGGCCGAACGATTCTTCCTGGTAGACGCGCATGGCGGGCGTGACGCCGTCCACGATCGCCGGTTGCAGCACATTGCCTTCCAGGCCGCCCGTCTGGATGACGGTGGCGCCCCGCTCGCGCGCGTCCGCCAGCATGGCATCCACGCGGCGCGCGGCGGCCGGGTCGATCATGCCGGCCAGCGGCGCGTCGGCGTGTCCGGCGCGCAGGGTTGCCGTCTTCGCGGCCAGCTTGTCGATGAACGCGTCCGCGATCTTGCCGTCGACGATGATGCGGTCCGCCGACATGCAGATCTGGCCCTGGTTGAAGAACGCGCTGAACGCCGCGGCATCGACGGCCGCATCGAGGTCGGCGTCGTCCAGCACGACGACTGGGTTCTTCCCGCCCAGCTCCAGCAGCACGGGTTTCAGATGCTCGGCGGCCAGCTTCGCGATGATGCGTCCCACGCGCGTGGACCCCGTGAAGTTAATTCGGCGCACGGCCGGGTGCGCGATCAGGCGCTCCACGACCCGCGCTGCATCGTCCGGCGCGTTCGAGATGAAATTGACGACACCGGGAGGGAAGCCGGCGTCGGCGAACGCCTGCGCGATCAGCCGGTGCACGGCCGGGCACAGCTCGGATGCCTTGAGGATCACCGTATTGCCGCACGCGAGGGGCATGGCGACGGCGCGCGTGCCGAGGATGACGGGTGCGTTCCACGGCGCGATGCCGACGACGACGCCGCACGGCTGGCGCACGCCCAGCGCCAGCGAGCCCGGGACGTCGGACGGAATGACTTCGCCGGCGATCTGGGTCGTCATCGACGCCGCTTCGCGCAGCATGTTGGCGGCGAGCGTCACGTTGAACTGGTACCAGACGGGCGCGCCACCCGCCTCGCGGACGGCGGCATCGACGATGCGGGGACGCAGCGCTTCCAGGGCATCTGCCGCGCCGAGCAGCAAGGCGCGGCGGGCGCCCGGCGGCATGGCGGACCACGCCGGAAAGGCGGCGCGTGCGGCGGCGACGGCCGCATCGACGTCGTCGAGGGTGGCGGCGGCGGCGCGCGTGGCGACCGCGCCGGTGGCGGGAGCAGCGCCGCCAGTGGCGGGGTTGCACCGTTCAAACGTAGCGCCGTTGGATGCCGGGCGGGCCTGCCCGGCGATCAGCAGATCGGTGTCGAACATCAGAGGTCTCCTTTGTTGTCTCTGATTGAAAATGCTGGGGGCTGGTCGCGTCTTATGCGCGCTTGTAGCTCTGCAGGCCCGGCTTGATCGTCTTATCGTCCAGGAACTGCTTCAGGCCTTCCTTGCGGCCCTTTTCGGGGTCGCGGTAATTGGACTGGTCGGTCTTCGCGTACAGGTAATCCTCGTTCTGGTCCCACGTCAGTTCGCGGCAGCGCTTGAAGCCCTGCTTCGCGTAGCGCAGCACGACCGGGTTCTTTTCCAGCAGATTCTGCGCCAGTTTCGTCACCTCTTCACGCAGTTGCGCCTTCGGCACCGCCTTGTTGACGAGGCCCATCTCCGCGGCCTGCGCGCCCGTGAACGTCTCGCCCGTCATGATGTAGTACAGCGCCTGGCGGTGGCCCATCGTGTCGGCGACGGCCTTGCTCACCAGGTTGCCCGGCGGGATACCCCAGTTGACTTCCGACAGGCCGAACACGGCATCCTCGGCGGCGATGGCGAGGTCGCAGGCGACGAGCGGCGAGAACGCGCCGCCGAAGCACCAGCCGTTCACCATCGCGATCGTCGCCTTGCTGTACATGCGCAGCAGCTTCCATTGCCACTGCGAGCAGTCGCGGCGGATGCGCTCCTGCGTGATCTCGGGCTTGCCGTCGGTCTCGCGGAAGTACTCCTTCAGGTCCATGCCGGCGGTCCAGGCGTCGCCGGCGCCCGTCAGCACGATCACCTCGGCGTCGTCGTCCAGCTCCAGCGTTTCCAGCACGTCGATCATCTCGCGGTTCAGCGTGGGGCTCATCGCGTTGCGCTTTTCCGGACGGTTCAGGGTGATCCACCCGATGCGGTTCTCGACGTCGACCTTCACGGTCTCCCAACGGCCTTCGTATTTGGACATACAATGTCTCCTGGTGTGTGTGGAAGTTATCAGGTAGCCTGATATGCGACTTATACTAGACCTGCCTGCGCGCTTTGACAAGAAAAATTTTGATGCCCTCGAAAAAACCCATCGCGGCCGCTGCGGCCGACAGCAAGCCCACCGGCCTGGCCTACATCGTGGGCCGGCTCGACCACGTCCTCAACAAGCGCCTGCGCGACGGCCTTGCGCCGCTGGGCATGACGGTGCCCCACTACACGGCGCTCTCCGTGTTCCGCGTGCTCGGCACGCTGTCCAACGCCCAGCTGGCGGAGCGCACGATGATGTCGCCGCAATCGGCGAACGAGATGGTGAAGGCGATGGAAGCGAAGCGATGGATCGCGCGCACGCCCGATCCGGACCACGGCCGCATCATCCGCATCAGCCTGACGGACGACGGCGAGGCCGTGCTTGCACGCTGCGACGCGGTGGTGAAGCAGGTCGAGGACACCATGTTCCCGGACGTGAACGACGAGGAGCGCGCATGGCTGCACGCCCAGTTGCGCGGCGCCGTGAAGGCGCTGAATCTCGCCGGCCTATAACAGCGCGTTCAGTTCGACCTGGTACTTGATGAGGGTCGGCAGGCAGCGCTCGACCATCTGTTCCACGCTCATGCGGCCCGCGTGCACGCTGATGTTCATCGCGGCCACGACGTCGCCGCGGAAGTTCTTGACGGGCACCGCGATCGTGCGCAGGCCCAGTTCCAGTTCCTGGTCGACGACGGCATAGCCCCGCTCGCGGGCGCGCGCGATCTCCTCGCCGAGCCGGACGCGGTCGACGATCGTGTGCGACGTGATGGGCTCCGGCGTCGCGCGCGCGAGGAAGCGCTCGGCCTCCTCCTGCGGCAGGCTCGCGAGCAGCATGCGCCCGTTCGCCGTGCAGTACGCGGGCACGCGCGTGCCCGGCTGCAGCGTGGCCGAGATGAGCTGGCCCGCGCTGACGGCCGCCACGCACACGAGATCGTCATGGTCCAGCACCCCGACGGACGCCGCCTCGCCCAGCGCGTACGCGAGCCGGTACAGCAGCGGCTGCGCGATGCGCGGCAGCCGCGCCGAGTGCAGGTACGACTGGCCGAGGCGCAGGATCTTGGGCGTCAGGGTGAACTGCTTGTTCTCGTGGCGCATGTAGCCGAGCGCCGTCAACGTCAGCAGATAGCGCCGCGCGGCCGCGCGCGTGAGGCCCGTGCGCTCGGCCACTTCGGCAATCGTCAGGCGCGACCGCTCCTGGTCGAACGCCTCGATCACTTGCAGCCCCTTGTCGAGGCCCGCGACCATGTCGCGCTTGGCGGGTTCCTGGTCCATCGTACAGAAATGTGTGAATTTGTGCGAGTATCGCACAAAGCGTGCGAATAGCGGAAATCGGGCGACACGGCTATCTTGTCGCCGCCGGGCCGTTTTCCTACGATGGATCGGCTCGCACAACCTTCCGACATCAGGAGACAACGTGAAATTCGACGACGTGCAACCCGGCGTGTGGCCGGAGCTCATCTACCCCGCTTATCAATCGACCGTGAAGCGCGGCCCGCTGCAGCCGGCGCTGCGCATCGAGGCGCCGGCCCCCGTCAGCCGCAACATCGATCCCGCCCCCCGCATCCTGCTGCCGCACGACACGGACCTGACCCGGCGCGGCGAGAAGGCCCCGCTGGGCGAAAAGATCGTCGTGACGGGCCGCGTCGTCGACGAAGACGGCAAGCCGGTGCGCAATTCGCTGATCGAAGTGTGGCAGGCCAACTCCGCGGGCCGCTACTGGCACCAGCGCGACAACCACGACGCCCCGCTCGACCCGAACTTCTTCGGCTTCGGCAAGATGATGACGGACGACGACGGCCGCTACCGCTTCGTCTCGATCAAGCCGGGCCCGTACCCGTGGAAGAACCACGACAAGGCATGGCGCCCCGCGCACATCCACTTCTCGCTGTTCGGGAACGTGTACGCGCAGCGCCTCGTCACGCAGATGTACTTCCCGAACGACCCGTTGTTCGCTTACGACCCGATCTTCAACAGCGTCCCCGACGAAGCGGCGCGCCAGCGGCTGGTCTCGCGCTTCTCGCTCGAGCACACGGTCGGCGACGAGATGCTGGGCTACGAATTCGACATCGTCCTGCGCGGCCGCGCTGCCACGCCGTTCGGACTCTGAAAGGAACAGACATGAGCAACATCACGACTTCGCAAACGATCGGCCCGTTCTCGCACGAAGGCTGGCAGTGGGCGGTGGACTTCTGCGCCGCCGGGCGCCTTGAGACGAGCGCGCCGACCATCGTCCTGCACGGCGTCCTGTACGACGGCGACGGCAAGCCGATCGACGATGCGCAGATCGAAGCGTGGCTGCCGGAGGCCGCGAACGTGGAAGCGGCGCGGGAGATCCCGGGCTTCCGCCGCACGCCGACGGGCAAGGCGGGCGAATTCAGCCTGCGCTTGTCGGTACCGCCGCGTCCCGCCGGCTTCCCCGCGGGCGAACCCGCGGCCTACGTGACCGTGTTCGCGCGCGGGCTGACGAAGCACCAGTTCACCGCCGTGTTCCTCGAGGACGATGCGACGCTCGCGGAATCGGCTATCCTGGCGCAGGTGCCGGCCGACCGGCGCGTTACCCTCATCGCGCGCAAGGAGGATGACGGCACGTACCGTTGGGATATCTGGATGCAGACCGACAAAGAGACCGTTTTCTTCGATTACGTCTGACGGTTGCGGCGTGCATGGTGGGCACGGGGTGCCCACCCGACGATTGCACGTACACGTAGGGTGGGCACCCCGTGCCCACCATTTGCACAACACGAGGAGACAACTTGGCCGTATCGCTGTTTGACACCCTGTTGAGCACCCCGGACATGATCGCCGCGTTCGACGACGCGGCGCTCGTCCAGGCCATGCTCGACTTCGAAGCGGCGCTGGCCACGGCGCAGGCCGACGAAGGCCTGCTGCCTCGCGCCGCCGCGCGGGCCATCGCGGCGGCGTGCCGCGCCGACCGTTTCGACATACCCGCCCTCGTCATGGCCGGCCGCCGCTCCGGTACGCTGGCCGTGCCGCTCGTGAAGGAACTCACGCGCCTCGTGGCCGAGACAGACGAGGAGGCATCCACGCTCGTCCACTGGGGCAGCACGAGCCAGGACGTGCAGGACAGCGCGATGGTGCTCGTCACGCGCACCGCGCTGCGCCTGCTCGACGCCGACCTCGCCACCTTGTGCGGCCACCTGCTGACGCTGGGCGAAGCCCACCTGGCCACGCCCGTGCTGGCGCGCACCTTGCTGCAGCCCGCGCAGGTGACGGGCTTCGGCTTCAAGGTCGCCGGCTGGCTCGCGCCGCTCGTGCGCGCCCGCGCGCGCCTGCGCGAGGCGGCGGCAAGCGCCCTGCAGCTGCAACTGGGCGGCGCCGTCGGCACGCTCGCGGTGATGGGAGAACGCGGCCCCGCCGTCGCGCAACGCGTCGCGCAGGCGCTGGATCTGAAGACACCGGCCGTCAGCTGGCACACGCAGCGCGACGAATGGGTGCGACTCGGCCTGGAAGTCGCGCTGCTGACCGGCAGTCTCGGCAAGATCGCGGCGGACCTCGCGCTGATGGCGCAGGGCGAAGTGGGCGAACTGGCGGAACCGTCCGGCGGCGGCCGCGGCGGCTCGTCGGCGATGCCGCACAAGCGCAACCCCGTGTCGTCGATGATCGCGCTGTCCGCCGCCACCCGCACGCCGCAGCATGCCGCGACCTTGCTCGCCGCGATGGGCCAGCAGCACGAGCGGGGCCTCGGCAACTGGCAGGCGGAGCTGGCCGAATGGCCCACCTTGTTCCTGTCCGCCCACGGCGCACTGCGGGCGCTGAACGATGCCTTCGCTGGCCTGACGGTCGACGCGGTCCGCATGCGCGCCAACATCGATGCGTTGCAAGGCCTCGTCGCGGCGGAAGCGCTGTCGATCTGGGTCGCGGGCGCCATCGGCCGTCCCGCCGCGCACGCCGCGGTCGAGAAGATGACGCAGGCGGCCGTCGCGCAAGGCCGTCACCTGCGCGACGTGGCCCGCGACACGATCGGCGCCGATCCCGCGCTGGCGTCGCTGGACATCGGCCGGCTGGACGTCCTTTTCGACCCTGTCGCCGCCACCGAACCCGCCCAACGCCTCGCGCACGAACGCCTGGCCGCACTCAAGAAAGACATTGCATGAGCTTCGATCCCCTCGACCACGACCTCCTGCGCGGCCTCGACCAGCGCCGCGCCGTCCTCGGTGACGCCTGGGTCGAACGTTCGCTCGCGAACGCCAACACCTTCACCGCCGATTTCCAGAATTTCATCACGCGCTATGCGTGGCACGACATCTGGAACCGTCCTGGCCTGGAACGCAAGACCCGCCGCACGATCGTCCTCGCCATCACCATCGCCCTGGGCCGCTGGGAAGAATACGAACTGCACGTGCGCGCCGCGCTGCTGGGCGATGCCGACAGCAGGTTGACGCCGGACGAATTGAAGGAAGTGCTGATGCAATCCGCGATCTACGCGGGCGTGCCGGCCGCGAACACGGCGTTCGCGCACGCCGCGGCGATCCTGCGCGAGGTCGGACCGCAGATCGGCTACACGCTCGAGCCGGCGTCGCCGCTCGCCAGCGCGCACCCGGGCGTGGGCCGCGCAGGCCGCACGGCCAGCCTTCCCGCCCTGCACTACAGCGTGCGCGACCCGAGAAGCGGCAAGCGCCCGCGCCACACGGTCGTGCTGAGCCACGCGCTGGGCTGCGACCTGACGATGTGGGACGCGCTGGCCAACCTGCTGGCCACCGACTGCCGCGTGATCGCCTACGACCACCGCGGCCACGGCAGTTCCGATGCGCCCGAAGGTCCGTACGCGATGGCCGACCTGGCAGACGACGCGGCCCGTTTGCTGCGCGAGCTGGATACCGGTCCGGTCGTGTGGATTGGCCTGTCGATGGGGGGCATGGTGGGCCAGGAGCTGGCGCTGCGTCACCCGGCGCTCGTCGGCGCGCTCGTGCTGGCGCATACGACGTCGGGCTATCCGGAGGCGGCGCGCGACGCCTGGCGCCAGCGCATCGTCACCGTGCGCGAACACGGGATCGAGGCGATCGCGGACGCCGTGATGGGCCGTTACTTCCACGAAGGTTTCCGTGCTGCGCACCCGGCCACCGTTGCCCGTTTCCGCCAGCGCCTCGTCACGACGGACGTGCAAGGCTACGTGGGCTGCTGCGCGGCCGTCGGCGGCGTCGACACGACGGCGCGCCTCGGGCAGATCGCCGCGCCCACGCTCGTGCTGGCTGGTGAGCTTGACCAGGGCACGCCCGTCGAGATGGCGGCCACGCTGGCGGACGGGATTCGCGATGCGCGCCTGCAGGTGCTGGCCGAGGCATCGCACCTCGGCGCGATCGAACGGCCGCAGGCGTTCGCGCAGGCGATCGAGACGTTCGTCGCCGCGTTGTAAAGTGCTACCGGCGCGCCAGGGAGGCCTTACAGCGTCTCCTTGACGTACGGGATGCCCATGTCGTCGTAGACCGAATACACGGCGGCCAGCATGTTCTGCAGTTCGGGCGAACGGTCCATGTGGCGCACGCTGAACAGGATGGGCGAAAACGCGTGCTTGTCCTCGAGCGCCCGGTAGACGACGTGCCGGTGGTGCATGCCCTGCACGCTTTCCGGCACGATGGCGATACCCTGGCCGGCCGCCACGAGCCCCATCGCGATCTGCAGCTCGCGCACTTCCGTCACATGATCCGGCGTCAGGTTGGCCTCGTTGAACGCGGCCAGCACCTGGTCGGCAAAGCTCGGGCGCGGCGCCTTCGGATACACCAATAGCGGCTCGTTGATCAGTTCCATCAACCGCACGCTCCCCTCCCGTTCGGCCAGGCGGTGGCCCGGCCACACCGCCACGACCATCCGCTCCTCGCGCAGCAGGATGCGGCGGATGCTGGGGTCCTCGCTCTTCAGGCGGCCGAAGCCGACGTCGATCGTCCCTTCCTTCAATGCCTTCAACTGCTCGATCGTCGTCATCTCGTGCAGCGTCACCTCGACTTCCGAATGGCGCTCGCGGTAGCGCCGGATGATGTCCGGCAACAGGCCGTACAGCGTCGAGGCCACGAAACCGACCGACAGCGTGCGTTCCAGCTTGCCCACCCGCTGGGTCATGGTCTTCAGATCGCGCACCTGGTCGAGCAGCGGGCGGGCATGGGCCAGGAAGAACTGGCCGGCCTCGGTGAGCCGCAACGGCCGCGAGCCTTTTTCGATCAATTCCACGCCCAGCGTCTCTTCCAGCTGCTGCATCTGGCGGCTCAACGGCGGCTGCGCGATGTGCAGGCGTTCCGCCGCCCGTGTGAAATTCCGCTCTTCCGCCACGGCGACGAAGTAACGCAGGTGTCGCAATTCCATCTTCATACCTCCCAGGTATCGACTTGATACCAAAACGGTGTTGGACGCCCATAGTTTCGGGGAATATCGTGTCATCACCTGAACGCATTATATGCAAAAAATATGATCCAACATATCGAAACCTTCCTGCTCGACGTCCCGACGGTCCGGCCGCACAAGCTCTCCGTCGCCACGATGAACGTGCAGACCCTGGTCCTGGTGCGGGTGCGGTGCGCCGACGGCATCGCGGGATGGGGCGAGGCGACCACGATCGGTGGCCTCAACTATGGCGAGGAAAGCCCGGAAAGCGTCAAGGTCAACATCGACACCCATATCGCCCCGCTGCTGATCGGCATGGAGGCGAGCCAGCCGGCGAAGGCGATGGCCAAGATCCGGAAGATCATCCAGGGCAACCGCTTCGCCAAGTGCGCCCTCGAGACCGCGCTGCTGGACGCCCAGGCGCGCCGCCTGAACGTGCCGCTGTCGGAACTGCTGGGCGGCCGCGTGCGCGACACGCTGCCGGTGGCGTGGACGCTGGCCAGCGGCGACACGGCCAAGGACATCGCCGAGGCCGAACACATGCTCGACATCCGCCGCCACCGCATCTTCAAGCTGAAGATCGGCCTGCGCAGCGTCGACGACGACGTCAACCACGTGCTGGCGATCAAGCGCGCGCTGGGCGACCGCGCCAGCGTGCGCGTGGACGTGAACCAGGCCTGGCGCGAATCGGATGCGGTGCGCGGCATCGCCCGGCTGGAAGCGGGCGGCATCGACCTGATCGAACAGCCGGTGAAAGCCCACAGCACCGCCGCGCTGGCCCGCCTGAAGCGCCGCTTCGACGTCGCGATCATGGCCGACGAGGCGCTGCACGGCCCGGACGACGCCATGGCGCTGGCCCGCATCGACGCCGCCGGCGTGTACGCCGTCAAGATCGCGCAGTCCGGCGGCCTGATGCCGGCCCTCGAGGTCGCGACGATCGCGCAGCGTGCCGGCATCGGCCTGTACGGCGGCACGATGCTCGAGGGCGGCATCGGCACCGCGGCCACCGCCCACGTCTGCGCCACCTTCGCCGATCTGGCGTGGGATACGGAATTGTTCGGCCCCCTGCTGCTGACGCAGGAAGTGCTGCGCGAGCCGCTCGTGTACCGCGACTTCGAGCTGCAGGTGCCGACCGGTCCCGGCCTGGGCGTCGAGATCGACACGGACAAGCTGCGCGACCTGCAGCGCAAATGAGGAGACCACCATGCTTTTTCACGTGCGAATGAACGTCAACCTGCCTCAGTCGATGCCGCCCGAGCAGGCCGCCCAGCTGAAGCAGACCGAAAAGGACCTCGCCCAGCGCCTGCAGGGCGAAGGCAAGTGGCGCCACCTGTGGCGCATCGCCGGGCAGTACGCCAACGTCAGCGTCTTCGACGTGGCGAGCGCCGACGAGCTGCACACGCTGCTGACGTCACTGCCGCTGTTCCCCTACATGCAGATCGACGTGATGCCGCTGTGCCGCCATCCGTCCTCGGTCCGCGACGACGATTATTGAACCCATCACCAACACGAAGGAGACAACATGAACCACCAAGACATCGACACGCTGGCCAGGAACTGGGTCGTGGATGCGGCCGACCGTCCCGCCAACCCGCGCGTGCAGCAGGTCGTCGTGCGCCTGCTGGCCGACCTGTGCAAGGCGATCGAAGACCTCGACATCACGCCTACCGAATTCTGGCATGGCGTGTCGTACATGGCGGCCGCCGGCGCCGCGAACGAACTGGGCCTGCTGGCAGCGGGCCTCGGCCTGGAGCGCTTCCTCGACATCCGCGCCGACGAAGCCGAGCAGAAAGCCGGCCTCGAAGGCGGCACGCCGCGCACCATCGAAGGTCCGCTGTACGTGGCCGGCGCACCGGAAAGCGTGGGCTTCGCCCGCCTGGACGACGGCAGCGAAGCGGACAAGGGCGAAGTGCTGTTCATGCAGGGCACCGTGTTCGACCAGGACGGCAAGCCGCTGCCCGGCGCGAAGGTCGAAGTCTGGCACGCCAACCTGCTCGGCAACTACTCGTTCTTCGACCAGACGCAGTCGCATTTCAACCTGCGCCGCACCATCGTCACGGATGCGAACGGGCGCTACCAGTTCCGCAGCATCCTCCCGTCGGGCTACGGCTGCCCGCCGGACGGCACGACGCAGCAGCTGCTCGACCTGCTGGGCCGCCACGGCCAGCGCCCGGCGCACATCCACTTCTTCGTCAGTGCCGAGGGCCACCGCAAGCTGACCACGCAGATCAACATCGACGGCGACGAATACCTGTGGGACGACTTCGCATTCGCCAGCCGCGAAGGCCTGGTGCCGCCGGTCGTTCGCATCGACGATCCGAAGCAGCTCGACGCCAAGCAACTGAGCAAGCCTTTCGCCTCGATCGACTTCGATTTCCATATGTACCGCGCGACCGAAGCGGCGCCGAGCGCCGAAGTCGACCGTCCGCGCGCCGCTGCCTGAGGAACCGCCATGATCCCTATCGTTCCCGTCAACGCCTTCAAGCCGAAGCGCCTGGACGACTTTTTGGTCGAGGACGCGGCCACGGGCGACCACCGCCTGCACCGCAGTGCCTTCACGGACGAAGCCCTGTTCGAACTCGAGATGAAGCACATCTTCGAGGGCAACTGGATCTACCTCGCGCACGAAAGCCAGGTCGCCAACGTCAACGACTATTACACGACGCACATCGGCCGCCAGCCGGTGTTCATCGCGCGCAACAAGAACGGTGAACTGAACGCGTTCATCAACGCGTGCAGCCACCGCGGCGCGCAGCTGTGCCGCCACAAGCGCGGCAACAAGTCGACGTACACCTGCCCGTTCCACGGCTGGACCTTCAACAACAGCGGCAAGCTGCTGAAGGTGAAGGACCCCGAGGGTGCGGGCTACCCGGAGTGCTTCAACAAGGAAGGCTCGCACGACCTGAAAAAACTGGCGCGCTTCGGCAGCTACAAGGGCTTCCTGTTCGGCAGCCTGAATCCGGACGTGCCGCCGCTGGAAGAATTCCTGGGCGAGGCCGGCAAGATCATCGACCTGATCGCGAACCAGTCGCCGGAAGGCCTGGAAGTGCTGCGCGGTTCCTCGACCTACACGTTCGAGGGCAACTGGAAGCTGCAGGCCGAGAACGGCGCGGACGGCTATCACGTGAGCGCCGTGCACTGGAATTACGCGGCCACCACCAATCACCGCAAGGAGGAGCAGGCCCGGCGCGAAGACAAGATCCGCGCAATGGACGCCGGTAACTGGGGGCGCCAGGGCGGCGGCTTCTACGCCTTCGAGCACGGCCACATGCTGCTGTGGACGCAGTGGGCGAATCCGGAAGACCGTCCGAACTACCCGCGCCACGGCGAATACGCCGAGAAGTACGGCAAGCCGGCCGCCGACTGGATGGTGGGCCGCTCGCGCAACCTGTGCCTGTATCCGAACGTCTACCTGATGGACCAGTTCGGGTCCCAGATCCGCGTGCTGCGCCCGCTCGCCGTGAACAAGACCGAAGTGACGATCTACTGCATCGCACCGAAGGGCGAGTCGGCCGAAGCGCGTTCGCGCCGCATCCGCCAGTACGAGGACTTCTTCAACGTCAGCGGCATGGCGACGCCGGACGACCTGGAAGAATTCCGCGCCTGCCAGGAAGGCTATAACGGCGCGGCCATGGAGTGGAACGACATGTGCCGCGGTGCGGCGCACTGGATCAAGGGTCCCGACGAGGCGGCGAAGGAAATCGGCCTGCAACCGGTGATGAGCGGCGTGCGCACCGAGGACGAAGGCCTGTACACGATCCAGCACCGCTACTGGCTGGACGTGATGAAGCAAGCGATAGCGACCGAAGCGGCGGCCAAAGGAGAAGCGCAATGAGCGGCATGCCAACCACCATCCAGGACATCCAGGCATTCCTGTACCGCGAAGCGCGCCTGCTCGACGACGAGCAGTGGGACGACTGGCTCGAGTGCTACGACCGGGACGCGCGCTTCTGGATGCCGTCCTGGGACGACGACGGCAGGCTGGTCGACGACCCGGAACGCGAGATCTCGCTGATCTACTACCCGAGCCGCCAGGGCCTGGAAGACCGGATCTTCCGCATCAAGACCGAGCGTTCGAGCGCGACGATGCCGGATACCCGCACGAGCCACAACATCGCCAACGTGGAACTCGAAAGTGTCGACGGCGCGGTGGTCACGGTGCGCTTCAACTGGCACACGCTGAGCCACCGTTACCACACGAATTACAGCCATTTCGGCATGTCGCGCTACGTGATCGACTGTTCCGGGACGGCGCCGAGGATCCTGGACAAGTACGTCGTCCTGAAAAACGACTACATCAGCCAGGTCATCGACATCTATCACATTTGAATCAGTCAGCAGGAGCCGGTCATGAGCCATACGATCGCACTGCAGTTCGAAGACGGCGTCACGCGCTTCATCAGCTGCAACCCCAACGAAAAACTGTCCGACGCGGCCTACCGCCAGAAGGTCAACATTCCCCTGGACTGCCGTGACGGCGCCTGCGGCACCTGCCGCGGCCTGTGCGAGTCCGGCACGTACGACATGCCGCCCGACAGCTACATCGAGGACGCGCTCGAGGAAAAGGATGCGCAAGCCGGCCATGTGCTGGCCTGCCAGATGCGCCCGACCTCGGACTGCGTCGTGCGCATCCCGGCGACGTCGGCCGCATGCAAGACGGGCGTCGGCGACTTCCCCGGCAAGGTCGCCGCGGTGGATCAGCTCTCGCCGTCGACGATCCGCTTCTCGATCACCCTCGACAAGCCGGACGAGCTGGACTTCCTGCCCGGCCAGTACGTCAACGTCAGGGTGCCCGGGACGGACCAGACCCGTTCATACTCCTTCAGCTCCGCGCCCGGCGCAACCCAGGCCAGCTTCGTCGTGCGCAACGTGCCCAATGGGTTGATGAGCACCTGGCTCACGGACAGCGCGCAGCCGGGAGACGCGATCTCGTTCGCGGGGCCATACGGCAGCTTCTACCTGCGCGCCGTCCAGCGCCCCGTGCTGATGCTGGCGGGCGGTACGGGCATCGCACCCTTCCTGGCGATGCTGGACACGCTGGCGGCCAAGGGCTTCACGCACCCGGTGCGGCTCGTGTATGCCGTCACCAACGACCACGACCTGGTGGAACTCGACCATCTCGACCGCATCGCGCAAGCGCATCCTCGGTTCGAGTACGTGACCACGGTGGCGCACGGGGCGAGCAGCCATCCGCGCAAGGGCTATGCCACGGCCCACGTCGAGCCGGACTGGATGAATGGCGGCGACGTCGACGTCTACCTGTGCGGCCCCGTGCCCATGGTGGAAGCCGTGCGCGGCTGGCTGGAGGCCACCGGCGTCCAGCCAGCGAGCTTCCTCTTCGAAAAGTTCTCGGCGACCAGCACGGCCGGAGGTGCCGCATGATCCATCCGGACCGCTTCAAGGACCAGGTCATGGTCGTCACCGGCGCGGCCCAGGGCATCGGGCGCGGCGTCGCGCTGGCGGCGGCCGCGGAAGGCGCGCAGCTGGTGCTGGCCGACCGCTCGCCGCTCGTGCACGAGACGGCGCAGGAGGCCCTCGCGCTCGGCGCACAGGTGGTCGTGGCCGAAGTCGATCTCGAGACCTGGGCCGGCGCCCGCGCGCTGGCCGAACGCGCCATCGACGACTACGGCCGCATCGATGTCCTCGTCAACAACGTGGGCGGCACCATCTGGGCCAAGCCCTACGAGGAATACGAGGAGTCGCAGATCGAGGCCGAGATCCGCCGTTCGCTGTTCCCGACCTTGTGGTGCTGCCGCGCCGTGCTGCCGGCCATGATCGCCCGGCACGCCGGGGCCATCGTCAACGTCTCGTCCGTGGCCACGCGCGGCATCTACCGCGTGCCCTATTCGGCGGCCAAGGGCGGCGTCAACGCGCTGACCGCGAGCCTGGCCTTCGAACATGCGCAGGACGGCATCCGCGTCAACGCCGTCGCCACCGGCGGCACGGAAGCCCCGCCGCGCAAGGTGCCGCGCAATCCCGAGCCGTTGAGCGAACAGGAACAGGTCTGGTACCAGGGCATCGTCGACCAGACCGCGGCCTCCAGCCACATGCACCGCTACGGCACCATCGCCGAGCAGGTGGCCGCGATCCTGTTCCTCGCGTCGACCGAAGCGTCGTACATCACCGGGACCGTGCTGCCGGTGGCCGGCGGCGACCAGGGCTGAGGAAACCACGATGCCATTCGTTCGCCTCAATGACGTGAATCTCCACTACCGCAGCGATGGCGATCCGGCGCATCCATGTGTCGTGCTGTCGAATTCCCTCGGGACCGACCTCTCGATGTGGGATGCCCAGGCCGCCGAGCTATCCCGGCACTTCCGCGTGCTGCGCTACGACACCCGCGGCCATGGGCGATCGGAACGCGGCGCCGCGCCGCTCACGCTCGAGACGCTCGGGCGCGACGTCGTCGGCCTGCTCGATGCGCTGGCAATCCCCTGTGCACATTTCTGCGGCATCTCGATGGGCGGGATGATCGGCCAGTGGCTGGGCATCCACGTGCCGCAGCGTCTGGGCAAGCTGGTGCTGGCCAATACGGCGGCCCGCATCGGCACGGCCGAAGGCTGGACGAGCCGCGCCGACCTGGTGCGGCGTGACGGGATGGACGGCGTGGCCGACGGCGCCGCCGCGCGCTGGTTCACGCGGGCCTTCAGCGCGCGCTCGCCCCGGCTCGTCGGGGCGATGATCGGCCGGCTGCGCGAACAGGACCCGCAAGGCTATGCGGCATGCTGCGATGCGCTGGCGCTGGCGGACCTGCGCGACGGCATCATCGCCATCCGCTGCCCGACGCTGGTCATCGCCGGCCGCGCCGATCCCGTGACGACCGTCGCGGATGGGCGCCGGCTGGTCGAGGCAATCACCGACGCCACCCTGGCCGAAGTGGATGCATCGCATATCTCGAACATCGAAGCGGAACACCCCTTCTCCGAGCACCTGCGGCGCTTCCTCGCCGCTTGACCCCACCGGGCGCCCTCGCGGCGCCCTTTTTACATTTCACGACTCCTTCGGACGGTTCATGAAACTGCCTACATCGACTTTGTTCACGCTCGCACGCCGCACGACCCGCCCACGTGCGGCCGCCATTGCCGCGATCCCGTTCCACCCCGCGCCGGCCGAGCACGCGGCGCCCACGCCTACGCGCACACCGGTCGAGGACATCCTCGCGCAGACCCTGCTCCGCTGCGACATCCACCTCGACGCATTGCAGGCGTCGATCGGGGACGCGGTCGCGCAGATGGAACGGGCCGGCGCGATTGCCGCCCGCTCCGGCGAAGCGATCGCTCGCGGCAGCGATGCCGTGCGCGACACGGTCGCATCGATCACCAGGGTCGCCGACTACCTGGAACGCACGTTCGCGAGTTCCCAGGCGCTGGCGACGCAGGCGGCGACCATCGGCAGCATCGTCGAGACCATCCAGAACCTCGCCAGGCAGACGAATCTGCTGGCCATCAACGCCGCCATCGAAGCGGCGCGCGCCGGGACCAGCGGCCGGGGCTTTGCCGTCATCGCCTCGGAAGTCCGCGAGCTGGCGGAGCGTTCCCGTACCGCCGGCCAGCAGATCGGCAACATCGCGGCGCAGCTGAGAGACGCATCCACGTCCGCCATCGACGAAACATGCGGGACGCTGGCCCAGGCGTGCGACGGCGCCCGCAAGGCCGACAGCGCATTGCGGGCGATGGACGAGATCGTGGCCGGCGCGGGCCAGCGTGTCCGGATCGTCCGGCAGGTCGTCGGCGCGCTGCAGGAACAGGAGACTCTCGCGATGCAGCTGCGGGACGATATCGCGGGGCTGCGCGAACCGGCACGGGTAAGCGCCGACTGAACGACGAAAGGGCGGCGGCCGGACGGCCCGTGCCGCCCAACCGCCGCCCTCGACGTGCATGCCGTTGCCGGCGCCGCGTCAGAACGCGTGCCGCAGGCCCGCCATCACGCCGTTCTGTGCCTTGCCGGCGGCCGTGGTGCCGCCCGCGTCCAGCGCGACCGCGGCCGCGCCGCGGTTGTCCATGCGGCCCGCGCCGGCGTAGACGGCGCTGCGCTTGGACAGCGCATACGTCAGGCGCGCCACCGCCATATTGGTGTCGTCGGCCGACCCCTTGGCGTTCTTGCGGGCGACCTGCGCATCCAGGGTCAGCATGCCGGCAACGGGCACGCTGACGCCCACGAAATACAGGTCCGACTCGACGACACCGGTCGCGGCCGCGGTCTTGCGGTCGATGACGCCGGCTCCGATCTTCGCTTTGCCGAGCATGACATAACCGTTGACGGTGGCGCGGCGGTCGAAGTTGGCGCTGCTCGTCAATCCGCCCGCGGCGCCCGCATTCCCGAACATCTTGTCGTAGGTCGCGGTGACGCCGTAGGCTTGCGCGTCATATCCCAGCAGTGCCGTGTACTGGCGGCAGGCCCTGGCGTTGCCGGGCACTTCCCCTGCGCAGCCGGTCGCGGACGGGCCGCCCGCTGCGGAACCGTCGCGGCCGAAGCTCCACGTGGCGCCGACGGTCCAGCGGTCGAACGTGCCGACGTAACCGATCGCATTGTCGCTGCGCGCATTGGGCAGGTAGAGGTCGATGCTGTTGATCGAAAACAGATTCGGCCCGAGCACGTCGCTCTTGGCCGTCGCCAGGTACGTCATGTTGAGGATGCGGCCCAACTGCAGCATGCCCCATGTGCCGCGCAGGCCCACCCAGGCCTGGCGGCCGAAGATGCGTCCGCCCTGCCCGAGCGTACCGACGTCCGGATTGAAGCCGCTTTCCAGGGTGAAGACTGCCGTGAGGCCCCCGCCCAGGTCTTCCGTGCCGCGAAAGCCGATACGCGACGGCAGGCTGCCGGCCAGCGACGGCATTTTGGTGACCGAATGGCCCGCCGCGTCGGCGTTGTCCAGGTGCGCCAGTGCGGCATCGATCAGGCCATAGACCGTGACCTGGCTCTGCGCCTGTGCGCTGCCGGCGCCGGATGCCGCCACGAGGGCGATCGCGATTGCCGTGCCGCGCACACTGTGTACTGCCTTGTTCATGCATGTCTCCTGTTGGTTTCTATCGTTTTAGTGGGTGTTGCAGGTACAGCGCTGCCCCGGGCATGGCCGCGCGGGCCGCCCGTGGCAACCGCCGCCGTTTCCGGCGGGCGAGGAAGCGAACGGAGGATCAGGCTTCGGAAGGATCGGCCAGCGCGGCCTTGCCGATGGCCTGGCCGGCGGATGCCGACTTGCCGTGGCTGATGAGGGAAACGGATACGGCCGCGATGACGGCCGGGATGGCGATCGCCATGAAGTTCTGCTGCAGCGGCAGGGCCATGCCGACGAGGGTGCCGATCACGATCGGCGCGAGGATCGCACCGCTACGGCCGACGCCGGACGCCCAGCCGATGCCGGTGGAACGGATCGCCGTGGGGTAGAACTGGCCGGCATACGCATAGGTGACGATCTGCGTGCCGATGGTCGCCGCGCCCGCCAGGCCGACCAGCACGAACAGCACGGGCGTCGGCACCGGGTAGCCGAGCAGCGTGATGGAGACGGCGGCCAGCGCATACATGCCGACGAGGACGTGCTTGATGTGGAAGCGGTCGGCCAGCCAGCCGCCACCGACGGCCCCGATCACGGCGCCGAAGTTCAGCACCAGCACGAAGGTCAGCGCGGAACCGAGGCTGTAGCCGGCACCCGCCATCAATTTGGCAAGCCAGGAGCTCAGCGCATACACCATGAACAGGCACATGAAGAACGCGACCCAGAACATGATGGTCGAGAAGCCGCGGCCGTCCTGGAACAGCCGGCCGATCGGCGCGCCGTCGGCCCGGTCCGCGCTCGGCACCTCGAAGCGGTCGCCCTGCTGCGCGCGGTAGCCGGGCTCCATGCGCGCGAGGGTGCGCTGGAGCTCGGCCAGGCGGTTCTTCTTGACGAGGAAGGGCATCGATTCCGGCAGGCTGTTCAGGATGAATGGAATCAGGACGATCGGTGCGGCCGCCGCGAGGAAGACCGATTGCCAGCCATGGTCCGCGATGAGACCCTTGCCCAGCACGGCCGCCAGCATGCCGCCCACCGCGTAGCCGCTGAACATCAGGGTCACCATCGTGGCGCGGATCTTCTTCGGCGAATATTCCGTCATCTGGGCGACGACGTTCGGCATGACGCCGCCGATGCCGAGTCCCGCGAGGAAGCGGTTCACGCTGAACATGTACGGGTCGCCGCTCATGCCCGCCGCCGCCGTGAACACGCTGAACAGGGCGAGGCAGATGACGATGGCGAGGCGGCGGCCGATCCGGTCCGCGATCGTGCCGAGGAAGATCGCACCGAACATCATGCCGAACAGCGCGGAACTGACCATGAAGCCGGCGTTCTGCGCGGTGACGCCCATCTCCTTCATGATCGACGGCAGCGCGATCCCGGCCACGGCGAGGTCGTAGCCGTCGCAGATGATGATGAGGGCGCACCACGTCAGGATGCCGGCGTGGAAGCCGTTGAACCTGGCCTCGTCGGCCAGCTTGTGGATGTCGATGTGTCGCATGGGGTTGTCTCCTTGTCGTTATGGTTTGTGGTGCTTGCGGGTGGATGCGGGGCCGTGCAGGATGCGGCTGGCCGCGAGGCCGATGACGATGCCCCAGAAGGCGACGCCCAGGCCGAGGAAGGTCATGCCGGACGCCGTGGCCAGGAAGGTGATGACGGACGCTTCGCGGTGGTCGTCGGCCGCCATCACGCCGCTCAGGTTCGCCGTGATGGCACCCAGCAGCGCCAGGCCGGCGAGACAGACGATCAATTCCCTGGGCAGCGCCGCGAAGAGCATGACGATCGACCCGCCGCACAGGCCGGCCAGCAGGTAGAACACGCCGTTCGCGATGCCCGCGACGTAGCGCCTGCGCGGGTCGTGGTGTGCATCGGGGCCGGTGCACATGGCGGCCGTGATGGCGGCGATGGCGATGGTGATGCCGCCTGTGCACGCGACGGCAAGCGACACGACGCTGCTGGTCACGATGACCGGACGTACCGGCGTGTCGTAGCCGGACGTCCGCAGCACCGCCATGCCCGGCAGGTACTGGCCCGTCAGCGTGACCAGCACGAGCGGCAGCGCGAGACCGAACGTGGCGCTCCAGCTCCAGGCCGGCGCAATGAACCGGGGCACGACGAATTCGACGCGCACGGCGGAAAAATGCGTGGCGCCCGCCAGCCACGCGATCAGCGCGCCCGCCGCCATCAGCAGCACGACGCTGTAGCGCGGCAGCAGGCGCTTGAAGACCAGGTACGCCGCGATCATCCCGAACGCCAGCACGGGCAGCGAGCCCGCGGTCTTGAAAGCGTTCATCCCGAACGGGACGAGGATGCCTGCCATCATGCCGCTGGCGATCCCCTTCGGCACGTGCGCCATCACGCGTTCCAGCGATCCGGACAGGCCGATCAGCAGAAGGATGACGGCGGCGGTCAGATAGGCGCCGACGGCCTCGTTCAGCGACAAGGCGGGGAACAGCGTGATCAGCAGAGCCGTGCCGGGCGCCGACCAGGCCGTGATGACGGGTGTGCGCAAGCGCCAGCTGAGGAAGATGCCGGCGCCGGCGGCGCCCAGCGAGATGCTCCAGACCCAGGATGCGAACATGGTGTTCGACACATGCGCCACCTGCGCCGCCTGGTAGAAGATGGCGAGCGGACCCGCAAACGAGACGAGTACCGCGAGGAATCCGGCCGCGGCCGCGGTCAGGGACCAGTCCGACCAGCCACCCTGCCCGCGTGTGCCCGCCGCCTGACCGGCGCCGGCCGCAGCCTGCGCGTCCGCGCGCGTCTCGACGGGATGTCGCTCGCCACTTGCCTGCATCTTGTCTCCACTCGTTATCGTTGTCCGGCGCGGCCGGCCTGCGGCGGTCGCCGCTCGATTGCAGAGTAGATAAGACGCGCGACGGCGTCCAACACCGATTTGGTATCTCGTCAATACCTGGCGGGTATGGGACCGGCAGGGGCCGCCAGGACCCGGCTAGGCGTCCCCGCTACCCGGACGGGCCAGCGGCACGCGGCTCTGCGCGTTGTTGCCGTCCACGAGCTTGGTCAGCAGGGCCATGAACGTGCGCCGTTCGGCGGGAGCCAGGGGCGCCAGCAGGCGGTCGCGCAGACGCTGGGCCCCCGCTTCCAGGTCCGCCAGCAGCCGCGCGCCGGCCGGCGTGATCGTCAGCGCGCGCTGGCGCCGGTTATGGGGAATCACCTGCCTCTCGAGCAGTCCCTTTTCCTCGAGGCGCACGCAGACCGTGGCACCGGTCGACGTGTCGATCGCGGCGAGGCCCGCGAGCGAGACCTGGTCGATGCCCGGGTGCTCTGCAAGACGGCTCAGGATCGCATACTGCACGGGCGTCAGTTCGGAGCCCAGTTCGTCATAGAACAGCGCCACCGAAATCTGCTGGGCGCGGCGCAGCAGGTGCCCGGGATGCTGGTGGAGGTCGAGATGCTCGGGGATGGGTGTGGTGCTCATGGGCGCGGCGTGATGTGTGAAACCGCAGTTTACTTCTTCACGCAAAAGGATGATACTTCCTCCAACATTCAGTACACTGAAGATTAACGACCGGAGACAGGAGACGAACGATGTTCCCGAAAAACGCATGGTACGTGGCATGTACGCCCGATGAAATCGCGGAGAAGCCGCTGGGTCGGCAGATCTGCGGCGAAAAAATCGTGTTCTATCGCGGCGAGAAAGGCAGGGTCGCAGCGGTCGAGGATTTTTGTCCGCACCGCGGCGCCCCGCTGTCGCTGGGCTTCGTCCGCGACGGCAACCTCGTGTGCGGCTACCACGGCCTGGAAATGGGCTGCGAAGGCAAGGCCGTCGCCATGCCCGGACAGCGCGTGCGCGGCTTTCCCTGCATCCGCAGCTATGCCGTCGAGGAGCGCCATGGTTTCGTCTGGGTCTGGCCCGGCGACAGGGAACTGGCCGACCCCGCGGCCATCCACCACCTCGAGTGGGCGGACAATCCCGAATGGGCGTATGGCGGCGGGCTGTATCACATCGGTTGCGACTACCGGCTGATGGTCGACAACCTGATGGACCTGACCCACGAGACCTATGTGCACGCGTCGAGCATCGGCCAGAAGGAGATCGACGAGGCGCCCGTGACGACGAAGGTCGAAGGCGAGCAGGTGATCACGAGCCGCTTCATGGAGAACGTCATGGCCCCGCCCTTCTGGCGCGCCGCGCTGCGCGGCAATGGCCTCGCCGACGACGTGCCGGTCGACCGCTGGCAGATCTGCCGCTTCAGCGCGCCCAGCCACGTGATGATCGAGGTGGGCGTCGCCCATGCCGGCAAGGGCGGCTACCATGCTCCCGCGGAATACAAGGCGTCGAGCATCGTCGTCGATTTCATCACCCCCGAAACCGAAACGTCGCACTGGTATTTCTGGGGCATGGCGCGCAATTTCAAGCCGCATGACGCGGCGCTCACGGAATCGATCCGCACCGGCCAGGGCAGGATCTTCAGCGAGGACCGCGCCATGCTCGAACTCCAGCAGCAGAACATCCTGCGTCATCCGCAACGCAAGCTGCTGATGCTGAACATCGACGCGGGCGGCGTACAGTCGCGCCGCATCATCGACCGCTGGCTGGCGCGCGAGCAACAGGCGGAGCGGACGGCATGAGCACCATCGACGTCATCGTCGCCGCCCGCACGCGCGAGGCCGACGGCATCTTCAGCTATGAACTGGTAAAAGCCGACGGCGGCGCCCTGCCGGCGTTCGAGGCCGGGGCCCATATCGACGTGCATCTCGGCGACCGGCTGGTGCGCCAGTACTCGCTGTGCAATCCCCCATCCGAGACGCACCGGTACGTGATCGGCGTCCTGCGCGATGCCGCGTCGCGCGGCGGCTCGCAGGCGATGCACGAGCGCGTGCAGGCGGGCACCCGGTTGGCCATCAGCGCACCGAAGAACCACTTCCCCCTCGTGCCGGCGCGGCGCACGTTGCTGCTGGCCGGCGGCATCGGCATCACGCCCCTCCTCGCGATGGCCGAGACGCTGGCCGCGCGCGACGCGGCGTTCGAGCTGCATTACTGCGCCCGCTCGGGCGCGCTGGCCGCGTTCAGGGAGCGCATCCTGGCGTCCCCTTTCGCGCGCCGCACGCATTTCCACTTCGACGACGCGCCGGGCGGGAAGCTCGATGCGGCCGCCCTGCTGGCGCAGCCGGAGGCGGACGCCCGTCTCTACGTCTGCGGCCCGGCCGGCTTCATCGAGCACGTGCTGGCGACCGCACGGGCGCAGGGTTGGGTGCAAACGCAGCTGCACGTCGAGTATTTCGCCGGCGCGGCCGTCGACACGCGTGCCGACCACGCCTTCGACGTCGAGCTGGCGTCCAGCGGCAAGGTGGTCACGGTGCCGGCCGGCCGCACGGTCATCCAGGTGCTGGCCGCGCATGGCGTCGACATCCCGTATTCGTGCGAGGAAGGCGTGTGCGGAACATGCCTGACCGGCGTCCTGGACGGCGTCCCCGACCACCGCGACATGTACCTGACCGACGAGGAACACGCGGCCAACGACCAGTTCACGCCGTGCTGCTCGCGCGCCCGGAGCGCGAAACTCGTCCTCGATCTTTGACGCGCGCGCCCTGCGCCGGTCGACCGGCGTACGCGAACCTTAGGCGCGCACGACGCGCTGCTCGATGACGCCGAACGGCGCCTCGCCCTCCGCGCCGCGTGCGCACATGCGCACCCGGTCACCGAAGCGCATGAAACCCGTGCGCGGTTCACCGTGATCGATGATCTCGATGACGCGGCGCTCCGCGATGCAGGCCGAGCCCACGGCACGGTCGGCATTCGACACGGTGCCCGAACCGACGATCGTACCCGCGCCCAGCCTGCGCGTGCGCGCCGCATGCGCGACGAGTTCGCCGAAGCCGAAGTTCATCTCGCGGCCGTTCGGACGGCCGAACGACTGGCCGTTCCACTCGACCTGCAAGTCCAGATGCACGCGGCCATCCCGCCATGCCCCGCCCAGTTCGTCCGGCGTGACGGCGACGGGCGCGAAGCTCGTCGACGGTTTCGCCTGCAGGAAGCCGAAACCGCTCTTCATTTCGCGTGGACCCAGCGCGCGCAGGCTCCAGTCGTTCAGCTGCACGACCAGGCGCACGGCGTCCAACGTCCGCGCGGGCGTCGCGCCCATCGGCACGTTGTCAACGATGACGCCGAACTCGCCTTCGAAGTCGATGCCCAGCGCCTCGTCCGGCAGCGGCACGTCGTCGTGCGGACCGAGAAAATCGTCGGAAGCGCCCTGGTACATCACCGGCACCGTCTCGAAGTCGGGGATCGGCGGCGTGTTGAACGCCCGCTCCATCAGGCGGCCGTGGTTCAGGAACGCGGACGCGTCGCACCATTGAAACGTGCGGGGCAGCGGCGCCATGCAGCGCCGCGGGTCGAAGTCGACGCTGCCCGCGGCCGCCCCCTCGTTCAGCATGTCGGACAGGCGCTGGAGCGCGGGCGCGGCGCTGTTCCAGCGCTCCAGCGCGACGAGCAGATTCGGCGCGATGGTGCCCGCATCGACGGCACGTTGCAGGTCGCGCGACACGACGACCAGCCGGCCGTCGGGCGAGCCGTCGCGATAGGTGGCAAGCTTCATCCTCGCCTCCTCAACCGCGCGGCAACGCGAGCAGCGCGTCGTCGACGATGGCCACGGCGCGCGTCCAGCCGGCCGACCCCGCGCGCACCTTGTGCGGGAAGCACGAGACGTAAAAGCCGTGGCCCGGCAGCGCTTCGAGGTTGTGCAGCTTCTCCAGGTGGCAGTAGCCGATGTCGCGGCCGGCCTTGTGGCCTTCCCAGATCAGCGACACGTCGCCCGTCTCGGCAATTTTCTTCGCCGTGTACGAAAACGGCGCGTCCCAGCTCCACGCATCGGTGCCCGTCAGCCGCACGCCCCGCTCCAGCAGATACATCGTCGCCTCGTAGCCCATGCCGCAACCGGCCGACACGTAGTCGTTGTGGCCGTAGCGGCTGCCGGCGCGCGTGTTGACCATGACGATGTCCAGCGGCTGCAGGTCGTGGCCGATGCGCTTCAGTTCCGCTTCCACGTCCGCCGCGGTGGCCACGTAACCGTCCGGGAAGTGGCGGAAGTCCAGTTTCACGCCGGGCTGGAAGCACCATTCCAGCGGCACTTCGTCGATGGTGATGGACTTTTTCTTCTCGCCCGTCTTCGCATCCATCGTCGAGTGGAAGTGGTAAGGCGCGTCCAGGTGCGTGCCGCTGTGCGTCGTCATCGTGACCCACTCCGCGGCAGCCGCTTCGCCGTCCGGATAATCCGCCGGCGTCGTGCCGGGGATCATGGCCATGAATTCGTGCAGCGTGTCCTGGTGCTTCTGGTACGTGATCTTCGGCGCCAGCGGCGGCGGATCCGACAGGGGTTCGTTTTCCAGGTAAATCGACAGGTCGATGAATTGGCGGGTCATGGTGTCTCCTCAGATGGGCGCCGCCAGCGCGGCCAGCGTCGCGCGCATGATGCGGGCATGTTCTTCCTTGTCGCCACCGGCGATCTCGATCTCGCCCAGGCGGCTCGAGTTCTGCACGACCGTGCGGCAGCGCTCCCAGCGCCGTGCCAGGTAGCGGTCCAGCGCCTGGTCGATGCTGCCGGCCTTCGACAGCTCGTCGGCCAGCACGAGCGCGTCCTCGATGCCGATGCAGGCGCCGGACGCCATGTGCGGCGTCGTCGCATGCACCGTGTCGCCGATCAGTACGACTCTTCCTTTGTACCAGGGGCTCGGCATCAAGAGGCTTTCCAGCGGGCGGTAGATGATCTGCGAATCCTCGTTCAACGCATCGCGCACGCGCTGCAGCCGCGGGTCGGGGAACGGTGCCAGCAGTGCTTTCACGCGCTGCAGGAATTCGGAGGGGTCGATGTAGTCGTTCGTCGCGCGGTCTTCCGTCACGAACAGATACATCGCGTCCTTCGACACGGGGTTCAGGCCCGGCTTGATCTTCGCTCCCAGCCACATCATCGTGCCGTCGATGTCGGCGGGACGCGGCAGCACGGCGCGCCACACGCCCTGGCCGGTGTACTGCGGCTTCGGCGCGTCCCGGAACACGGCGTCGCGCACTTTGGAATACAGGCCATCCGCGCCGATCACGAGGTCGTAGCGGCCGCCGGTACCGTCCGTGAACGTCACGTCCACGCCGCACGCATCCTGCTCGATGCGCGTGAACGTGCAGCCGAGGCGTACGTTCGCGCCGGATGCGCGCGTCGCATCGGCCAGGATGCGTGCCAGCGTCGGGCGCATGATGGCGCCGTTGCCCGGCACGTCCGGGCCGGCCAGGCGCGGCGTCGGCAGTTCCGCGACTTTCTGGCCGGTCGGGATATGGATCGCGACGCCATCCGACGCCGCCCCTTCCGCCAGATACGCGTCGATGACGCCCAGCTGCACGAGCGCGCGCATCGTCGCGCCGCCCAGGCTGATGCCGGCGCCGTACGAACGCCAGCCGGGGTCGATCTCGACCAGGTCGACGCCGATGCCGCGCTTGCGCAATTCGATGGCGGCGGCCATGCCGGAGAAGCCGCCGCCGATGATCAGAACCTTGTTGACTGGCGCTGCCATGTCATGTCTCCCGAATGTGGATCTCGTTATCGTCGACAACCAGTCCGACCGAGTGCAGGCGCTGCCCCAGGCATGGCCCGAGCGTGCAGATGCCCGTCGCGACGTCGAACTGCGCGCCGTGAGCCGCGCACACGATGCGGTCGCGCGCGGCATTCAGGTATTCGTCCTTGCGCCAGGCCATCGGCGTGCCGCCGTGGTGCGGGCAGGCGTCGCGCCAACCGAACACGCGCTCATCCTGGCGGACGACGAGCACCGTGTCCTGCCCCGTGCGCGCCGGATCGAAGCCGCGTGAATCGCCGTCCGGCAGCTCGTCGAGCCGGCAGAGGAACACGTCAGTGCCTTTCGCCGGCGCCGGCGGCACCCCGCGGCGGACCGCCCGCTCCGGGTGGTGGTCCACCCGGAGCCCACTTGTCCCGCTGCTGGAACAGGAACAGCTGCGACGCGTCCGCACTCATCGGAATGGCGCGCGCCGCCCACTGGTCGTCGTGCAGGTCCATGTCGGCATCGTACTCGACATGGCAGCCGAGCGGGCTGTTGAAGTACCAGAACCAGTTCGAGCCCATCTTGTGGCGGCCCGGCCCCCAGAACGACTGGTACCCCTTGTTCACGAAACGCGTGCCGGCCTGCAGGACTTCCGTCGGGCCGCCCATGTGGAACGTGAAGTGTTCGCAGCCTTTCATGAACGGCGGGGTCTGGATCAGGAACAGCGTGTGATGGTCGTCTGTGCCGGCGGGTTTCAGGAACGGACCGGCGCCCAGCAGGCGGTCGGTGCAGGCAAAGCCCAGCCGCTCGACGTAGAAGGCTTCCGCCTTCGCCGCATCCGGCACGAAGTAGACGACGTGCGACAGCGTGCGCGGCTTGGCGGGCGCATTCTCGTCGACGGCCGTGTGGTTGACCGGACGGTTCGGCGCACCGGGCGCGTTCACGGCTTCGGCGGGCAGGTCGAGCGGACGGCGCACCGTCACCTGGAAGCCGAGCACGAAGCCCATGTCGTCCACCGTCTCGAGGCTGCCGTCTTCCAGCGTGCGGACGTCGCGGTCGCATTGCAGTTCGGCTGCGATGGCGGCCAGCGCTGCGGCATCGGCGACGCCGTAGACCGTCTTGCGCAGCATGCTCGCCGTGCCGAGACCGGCGGGCAAGGTTGCATCGTCCTTGTGCTTAACAACGATGGCCGTGCCGTCCAGCGCCTCGAAGCGCCCGCCTTTATTGTCGACATCGACGGGGTCCAGGCCATAGTCGGTCAGGTATTGCGCGCACGCGGCGACGTCGTCCACGCCAAAGACCAGCGCGTCGGGTCCGATGATGTTCATGTGATTCTCTCTGTCGTGTCGTGGTTCAGAGGGCGGTGCGGCCGCCCAGGGTTTCGGCCACCCAGTCGGCGATGTATGCGCCGGCATTGGCCGAGTTGTCGAAGCTGGAGTGCTGCACGCCGCCTTCGCGGTCCGTGAACACCTTCAGTTCGCGTTTCGGGCTGTTGACGAGCTGTTCGTACGTGCGCTCGGCCCAGTGCAGCGGAATCTGCGAGTCCTTCTGGCCGTGCGTGACGAGGAACGGCACCTTGATGCGGTCCAGGACGCCGTCCAGGTGGACGTGTTCCGCGATCCGCATGAATTCAATCATGTCCTTCGCGCCCCACACCCAGCGCACGTGTTCCCAGTAGTGCGGCACGGGGAAGCTGCCCTCCTTCTCGACGCGCTTCTTCTGCACGTCGCGCCAGTCGTGGTTCGCGCCCCAAACGACGCCCATGGCGAAACGCGGCTCGAACGCGACGGCCCGCGGACAGAAGTAGCCGCCGAGCGACACGCCTTCCAGGCCGATGCGCTGGGAGTCCACGTCGGCGCGCGTCTCCAGCCAGTCGACGACCTTGCTGGCCCAGCGCTCGCTGTCGTAGACGGCGTGCATGCCCTGCAGGCGCAGCGCCTCGCCGGTGCCCGGCTGATCGATGACGAGCGAGGACACGCCCCGCGTCGCCAGCCACGCCGGCAAGCCCACGCGGTATTTCATCTCCTTCGTGGAGTCCAGGCCGTTGACCTGGACGAGGATCGGTGCCGGGCCATCCACGTTTTCGGCGCGTACGTACAGGCCGTAGAGATGCGCGTCGCCGTAAGGGATCTCGACGCGCTCGCAGTTCTCGCCGGTCAGCTTGACACCCCGGGCGAACACGTCGAGGAACCGGCGATACAGTTCGATCCGGCCCGGTGCACCGTGCGCCTGCAGCCGTTCCGCCGTCAGCAGGTAGATCGCAGCGCGGTTGTACTTGTCGCCGGCGGAGAAGAGGCGGCCGCGCGCCTCGTCTTCCTCGGCCAGGCCGCACAGCTTGTCGGCCATTTGCGACCACGTGTCGCGGAACGCCTTCGTGCCGACGGCGTCGGGCTGCTTCGCCGCCTCCTGCAGCGGCGCGCACATCGCTTCGATCTCGCCGATCCGGGCACCCATCTCGATCGCGAGATCGACCGACAGGTTCCAGACGTAATTGGTGGGGAAATACTTGAACATGCTCGATACCCGTGACGTCAGAAGTTGTAGCCGACACGTACGCCGTAGGTACGCGGGTCGCTGATAAAGAACCCGCCCGGCACGCGGCTCTCGATCTTGATCGTGTCCTCGATGTTGCGCACGTAGCCCTGCACGGTCCAGTGGCCCGCGCCGTCGGTCCAGGTGACCGACGCGTCCGACTTGTGCGTGGCCGGCTGGCGGTAGCGCACGTTCGCGGCCAGGTCGCTGATCAGGTACGAGCCCATGAAGTGCGTGCCGATCGTGGCCGCCACCTCGCCGCCGCTGGCGACCGCGAAGTGGTGGGTGTACGCGAGGTTCGCGGTGGAGCTCGGGGCGCGGTCGAGGTGCTGTCCCGAGTAATCGACGGTCGCGGACGGCTTGTAGTTCTTGAACTGCGCATCCGTGAGCGACAACGACCCGCGCAGCTCGCCGTCGTCGCCGACGCGGACCTTGCCTTCCAGTTCGGCGCCATCCACCTTCGAGTTCGCCGCGTTCACCGTGTACGAATCGCAGGTGCTCGGGTCGTTGGTGCGGCACGACGTCGTCGTCAGCTGCTGGTCCTTGTAGTCGTAATGGAAGACGTTGGCCGCCACCTGCAGCGTGTTGTCGAAGAAGCGGCCTTTCACGCCGGCCTCGTAGGCACGCAGCGTCTCCGGCTTGTACGAACCTGCAGCCTTGGCGCTGTTGAAGCCGCCGGCCTTGTAACCCGTCGACACGTTCGCGTACACCATCACGTTACGCATCAGGTCATGATCGAGGCCGACCTTCCAGCTCGTATTCCGGAAGCTCACGTCAGCCGTGTAAGCCTGGTCGCTGAACGTGGAGCCGGGATTCGCCGCGGCGCCGCCCAGCGGATCGTCGCCCGTCTTGCGGTCGCGGGTGCCGCGCAGGCCCAGGGTAAGGCGGGTGTCCGGACGCAGATCGTAGGTCAGCTGGCCAAATGCCGCTTTCGATTTGTTGGTGATGACGGAGTCGAACGGCTGCGTGACCGTGAAGCTGCCGAACGGCGCCGTGATGAACGTGTTGAAACTCGCGCTGCGTTCGATCGTCTCGTTGAAGTAGTACAGCCCGGCGACCCAGCGCAGCGGCCCAGTGCCCGTCGAGTTGAAGCGCAGTTCGTGCGAGATCGCATGGCTGTTACCCGACAACGGGTTGGTGAACGGGAAACCGAAGTAGACACCATTGTTCACCTGGTCCAGGTACAGGTTCATGCTGGCCAGCTGGTACGTCATGTCGACGGCGCCAATGCGCGTCTTGAATTCGCCGCGGAACGAATCTGCGCGGTTGTCGCGGTGCGCGTTCGCATCCTGCTTGAACAGCGCTGCGGCCGTGCGCTGCGTATCCGAGCCGCGGTCGACGTAGACCGGGTTCGCGATATTGTTGCCGGTGCCGGGGGGCGAGAACGGCAGGTTCTCGACCAGGGTGCCGGTAAAGAAGTTCGTGTTCGGCACGGGCGCGGGCGGGCCGCCCTGGATCTTGCTCGACTCGGCCGTGAGCAGCAGGCTCGTGTCGGCGCTGAACTTGCCGAGCAGGTGGATGCGGGCCGACTTGTCGTCCTGGCTCTCCAGCGGCACTTTGTTCGGGCCCGGGTTCAGGTAGGTGTCGTGCTTTTGCAGGTCGACGGCGGCGCGCAGGGCCCACATGGCGTTGATCGGCAGGTTGATCATGCCGTCAAGGCGGCGGGTGTTGTAGTTGCCGATGTCGACGCTCACGCTGCCTTCCAGCTTGTCCGACGGCTTGTTGGTGATCAGGTTGATGGCGCCGGCCGTCGCGTTGCGGCCGTACAGCGTGCCCTGCGGGCCGCGCAGCACTTCGATGCGGTCCAGGTCGAAGAACGCGGCCGTCTGCGCCTCGTAGCGCGGCACGTAAGCGCCGTCGATGTGGAACGCGGCGGACGGGTCGCCTTTCTCCGTCATGTCCAGGCTCGTCACGCCCCGGATCGCCACCTGCAGCATGCCGCTCTCCTTCGAGATCTCGACGTTCGGCAACATCTCGGCCATCGAGCGGGCGTCCGTCACGCCGGCTTCCTTCAGGTCTTCGCCGGACATCACGGACAGCGCGACCGGCGTCTTGCTCGCCGGCTGCGCGACCTTTTGCGCGGTGATGATCACTTCCGTGATGCCTTTCGACTTCACTGCGGGTGCGGCATCGGTTTTCGGTTCATCCGTCTGCGCCATGGCGGCGCTTGCGGCGGACAAGTAACCTGCCGCGAACAGGGATTGCGCGAGGACGGACAGCGTGGGGCTTTTCATTATGTGTCTCCAATTAATCCGGCAGTTCTGTGGGCTGCCGTGGGCTGATGTCATGCGAAAAATCTTATGTGTTTCCGGCCGTTTCCCCAATCCGATAATTTGGATTCGAGCTATCGATGCGGTGGATATACGGCCTGAGTGGCATCGACGCCGCGGCGAGCGACACGTGCCGCTGGGGCGTGCGCAACCGCCGGACGCGTCGAGCACGTCCGGTCGGAATCGCGTTACGACATGGGATATCAGTGCGCCGGCAACGGCACCCAGGCCCCTCCTTCGCACGACGACGCCTGCACCGTTTCGATGAACAGGACACCGCGCAAGCCGTCGTCGATGGTCGGGAACCAGGCCTCGCCCGGATCGGATCCGTCGCGCCGTCCCACCAAATGCCGCGCCACTTCCGCGTACAGCGCCGCGAACGCGTCGATATACCCTTCCGTATGCCCCGCCGGTACACGGCCCATGCGGCGCGCGGCCGGATGGGTGCCCGGTCCGTTCCGTTCGAGGATGCGCGTCGGCTCGCCCAGCGGCGTGTACAGCAATTCGTTCGGCTGCTGCTGGCGCCATTCGATGCCGCCGCGGCTGCCGAACACGCGGATGCGCAAATCGTTCGCGTGACCGGGTGCCACCTGGCTGGCCCACAGCATGCCGCGCGCGCCGCCGGCGTAGCGCAGCATCACCTGGACGTCGTCGTCGATGGCGCGCCCAGGGACAAAGGTGTTCAGTTGCGCGCACAGGGATTCTACCGGCTGGCCGACGATGGTATCGGCCAGATGCCACGCATGCGAGCCGATGTCGCCGATGGCGCCGCCGCCTGCACGGGCGGGGTCCGTGCGCCACGCGGCCTGCTTCTGGCCCGTCTGTTCCAGCGGTTCCGCCAGCCAGTCCTGCGCATATTCCACCTGCACGACGCGGACGTCGCCCAGTTGTCCCTCCTGCACCATCGCGCGCGCCTGGCGCACCATCGGGTACGCCGAGTAGTTGTGCGTGACGGCAAAGATCAGGCCTTTTTCGTTTGCCAGCGCCCTCAGCGCGCGCGCATCGTCGCTGTTGGTCGTCACGGGCTTGTCGCAGATGACGTGGATGCCCGCTTCCAGGAACGCGCGCGCCACGGGCGCATGCATGTGGTTCGGCGTGACGATGCTCACGACCCCGATACCGTCCCCGCGCACAGCTTCCGCGCGTGCCATCTGCGCGTAGTCGGCATAGACGCGCTCAGGGTCGAGTCCGAGCGCCGCGCCGGAGCGACGCGACGTGTCGGCATTCGACGAAAACGCGCCGGCGACGAGTTCGTACTGGTGGTCGAGCGCCGCCGCATGGCGGTGCACAGCGCCGATGAATGCGCCCTCGCCGCCGCCGACCATGCCGAGGCGGAGGCGGCCGTTCATTGCGCACCTCCCGCGATGCCCAGCAGGCGCGCGTTGCGGTCCGCGTCGCCGGCGCTGCCCGCGAAATCGTCGAACGCCTTGTCCGTGACGCGGATGATGTGGTCGCGGATGAAGCGCGCGCCCTCTTCCGCGCCCTGTTCCGGATGCTTCAGGCAGCACTCCCATTCCAGAACGGCCCAGCCGGGGAAGTCGTACTGCGCCAGCTTGCTGAAAATGGCCTTGAAATCGACCTGGCCGTCGCCCAGCGAGCGGAAGCGGCCGGCGCGCTCCGCCCACGACTGGTAGCCGGAATACACACCCTGGCGCGCATCGGGCCGGAACTCGGCATCCTTCACGTGCACGACCTTGATGCGCTCGTGGTAGCGGTCGATGAAGCCGAGATAATCCAGCTGCTGCAGCAGGAAGTGCGACGGGTCGTAGGCGATGTTCAAACGCGGATGGTAGTCGACGCGCTCCAGCAGCATCTCGAACGTGGCGCCGTCGAACAGGTCCTCGCCCGGATGCAGTTCGAACGCGAGGTCGACACCGGCGTCGTCGTACGCGTCGAGGATCGGACGCCAGCGGCGCGCCAGTTCGTCGAACGCCGTCTCGATCAGGCCCGCGGGCCGCTGCGGCCACGGGTACACGAACGGCCACGCGAGCGATCCGGGAAAGCTGATCGACGCTTTGAGTCCCAGGTTGGCGGACGCCTTCGCCGCCAGCAGCATCTGCTCCACGGCCCAGCGCTGGCGCGCGGCCGGGTTGCCGCGCAGCTCGGGCGGCGCAAAGCCGTCGAACGCCTCGTCGTACGCGGGGTGCACGGCGACCAGCTGGCCCTGCAAATGCGTGCTCAGCTCCGTAATGGCCACGCCGCTTTCCGCCGCGATGCCGGCGATCTCGTCGCAATACGTCTTGCTTTGCGCCCCGCGGGCCAGGTCGAACAGGCGGCGGTCGTTGGAGGGCACCTGCACGCCCTTGTAGCCGAGCGAGCCGGCCCAGCGCGTGATCGCCTTCCAGTCGTCGAAGGGCGCCGTGTCGCCGGCGAACTGCGCGAGGAAGATCGCGGGTCCCTTGATCGTCGTGGCCATGGCGCCTCCTTATGCGACGGCGAGTTCGGTCGTGCAGGACGTCACCGGACTCCAGGGCAGATACGAGATGCGCAACTGGACTGCGGCGGTCACGGTGTGCTTTCCGGACGCGAGGCGCCCGGGGACCGACACCTCGGCCACTTCGCCGAATTCCCAGCGGTCGTCGTAGGTCGTCTCCAGCTCGTCCAGCGTCCACGTCTTGCCGCGCACCGTGAAGCGCACGTCCTCGCGCGGCACCTTCGCGCCATCGACGGTGAGCGCGATGTCTTCCACGGCCGACAGCACCTGGCCGCGGTAGTAAGGCAGGCGCACGCCCACGTGCCAGCGGGCGCCGTCCGCTTCTTCTTCGTTATGCAGCGAATCCGGATAGATGATGTGTTTGTCGTACATGCCGCGCTCCTCTTAAACTTCGCCCAACAGGCGCTTGAACATCTCTTGCTGGCGGCGCACCTGCTCGCGCCCATCCACCTGGAATGCGTCCTCGATGTGACGCTGGCCCTCGTATTCGCTGGACAAGTGGCCGTCGTAGCCACCCTCGATCAGCACGGGGATGATTTCCTCGTACGGGATCGCCGGTTCCTTGCCTGTCTCGTCGATCTCGTAGAACTTGGCGTGGATGTGGAAGATCCACGGCATGAATTCCAGCATGCGGCGCGGGTTGCTCCAGATGTTGTGGCGCAGCGACTCGGCCATCTGCAGGTCGACCGGGTTGCCGCCCAGCTTGCGCACGTCCATGATCACGTAGTCCGGCAGCACGCGCGCCTCGTGCGCCTGCAGGATGAATTCGACGATCTTCGGCGTCGCGCCCATGCGCAGGAAGCGGTCGCGGAAGACGGGCGGGTAGTGCTTGATGTACATGCCCATGTCCGGCACGTAGCCCACGTGGTTCGAACCCGTGGCGCGGGTGATCTCGGTGTAGCGCAGGATCCACGGGTGGTCGAAGTGGAACGGCGAGTGCACCTCGATGCCCATGCGGATGTCGAGCTTTTCCGCCAGCGGCACGCAGGCGGCGACGACTTCCGGCGGCGTGTTGACGATGATGCGCACCGTCGGGCAGCCGATGCGCTTGGCGAAGTGCAGGTCGCGTTCCAGCGACGCGACCATCTCGTCGAAGTTCAGGCGGCGGTCCTTGTACAGCTTGATGTCCATGAACATGTCGTGGCACTGGGCGTACGCGCCGTGGCGGTCGAGCGAGGCGAACCAGTTGTCGATCTGCGCTTGCGGGACGTTCGGGAAGCCGGTAAAGGATTGTTCGCTGACGACTTCGATGCCGCGCGCGCCGATGCCGGCGGCGTGGGCGATGCAGTCGTCGAGTGTCATCGTGCGCAGGAAGGTCTCGTACTGATAGCTGTACAGCGAGACGCCTCGCTTGATGCGATGCTGGGTAGTCATGGGGTCCTCGGTTGCTGGCGTAAAAGGGGGTGGGTCTTACATGCCCGGCTGCGGGCGGGCGGCACGGGCTGCACGGTAATGGAGCAGGCAGGCCCCGGCGGCGCACGCCGCCGCGATCAGGCCGAACGCCAGGAAGGCGCCCTGCAGGTTGCCGACGGCGGCGCGCATCACGTTGACGACGGCCGGCGACAAGAATTGCGCGACGAAGAACGAGCTCGCCCACCAACCCATGCCGCGGCCGCGGTGCTCGAACGAGAATTTGCTTTGTGCCCAGGCGATCAACGACGGCACTATCAGGCCGTTGGCCAGCTGCTGCACGAACGCGAAGGCCAGCGCCACCTTGTAGTCCGGCGCGAGGCCGATGCCGGCAAGGCCGATCGCATAGCCGAGGAACACGAGGAAGATCTGCGTGCCGGCGCCGTAGCGCGTCGTCATCTTGAACAGGATCGCGCCCAGCGGCACGCCGATGCTCGGCAGCGCCATCGACAGGCCGATCGATTTCGGGTCGGCCACGCCGAGGTCCTTCAGCAGCACGGAGAAGTTGATCACCTGGACGTAGTAAATCGTCGACAGCAGCACGGTGACGCCGCAGACCATCAGCGCGACGGCGTATGGGAACGGCGACGTCGCGGCCTGCGCGGCGTGCGCCTGCTTGCGGCGCGGTTCCGGTTCGAACAGGAACGCGAAGCTGGCGACCAGGATCGGAATCGCGACGGCGTACACGAGGAACGGATACTGCCAGCCCTGCGCGGCGAGGAAGCCGGAACTCGCGATCGTGACGGTGCCCAGCACGGAACCGACGACGCCCTGGATCATCAGCCAGCGGTGGCGCGCCTTCTCTTCGAAATAGTCGGCGAGCAGCGTGTTCACGACCGTCAGCACGCCCGCCTCGCCGAAGCCGATCACGAAGCGGCCCGCGACGACAGTCCAGAAATTATCGATGAAGAACGGCACGAGGCCGCCGGCGCCGTAGAACGCCATCGACCACAGGAGCAGCTTGCGGCGGCCGAAGCGGTCGGCGATGGCGCCCGCGCCGGGGGCGAACAGGGCGATGCAGGCACTGGGCGCCGTGATCAGGAGGGGCACCATCAGACCGGCGTTCGGCACGTCGCGGAAGTGGCCCAGCAGGGTGGGAAGCGTGGGTGCGAGGGCGATGATCGCCATCACGGGCAGGAAGCCGGAGATCACGAGGATCCAGCCCTGGCGCCAGTCGGCCTGGCGTGGTTGGGAAAGGGTGTTGCGCATCGCGTGTCTCCTTGTCGTTGGCTGCGGCTTTTGCCACCGCATCCTGTCTAGTGCAGGAAATAGAACCAGAATTATGATATCGACTTCTTTTCGTTTCCCCAAGCGAAAAATCGCGGGTGTTGGGCGATTGTTTGGATAGCTGCTATCCACACCGTGGATACGCGGGCGGTCTACGGCCGCATCGCCTTCACGAGCCGACCAGCACTCAGCGCGCCGACGACCAGAAGGCCGAGCAGCAGCGGTATTACATGCAGATACGCGCGCTGGTAGCCCGCTGCTGCCGTCGCATCCAGGCCATGAAAGAACACGAGCCCCGCCAGCGCCACGCCGAACGCCGCCGCCACCTGCTGCACGGTCGTCAGCAGCCCCGCCGCCACCCCGGCCGACGCGACGGGCACGTCGCGCAACGTGGCAAACGACAGCTGCGGCCCGCACAGGCCCAGGCCGATGCCCATGCCGTACTGGGCCGCCAGCAGCAGCGGCCAGGACAGGTCGCCATCCAGCGCGAACGCGCACAGGATCAGACTCGTCGCAGAGACTCCAATCCCTGCCAGCAAGGTGCGCACGCCGATGCGCCGGTTCAGCCGGGGCCCCAGCAGCGTGATGCCCGTCATCGCGCCGAACGCGATCGGGGCGCAGGCGTACGCCATCTGCGAAGCCGTCAGCCCCCTGCCCGTCTGCAGCGCGAACGTCATCACGAGCAGGTAGCCCGGCATGATCGGGTTCACGCACAGGGTGCATAGCAGGCCCAGACCCACTTTGCGCAGCCGGAACAGCGCGGGGTCGACGAGGGCGTCGCCGTGGCCGGCCTGGCGTTTCAATAGATGGCGCCACGTGATCCAGCCGAGCGGCACCGCCGCCAGCAGCATCAGGACCAACGCCGGCGGCCAGTCGCGCGACGGCCCTTCGATCAGGGGCGTCAAAAGCGCGAACAGCAGGACGACGGACAGCAATGCGCCGCGCAGGTCGACGGCGACCGGATGCACTCCCCGGCCTGGCGGCAGCAGCAGCGCGCCGGCCACGAGGCTGATCACGCCCAGCGGCAGGTTGATGAGGAACGTGAGGCGCCAGCCGAGGCCCAGCCAGTTCGCGTCGATCAGCAGCCCGCCGACGATGGGCCCCAGCGCGGCCGAGAAGCCGCCCAGGAAGCCGAACACGGTGTAGACCTTGTAGCGTTCCTCGGGCGGATACATCACCTGCACGAGGGCCATTACCTGCGGCACCATCAACGCGGCACTCGCCCCCTGCAGCAGGCGCGCGACCTGCAGGCTCAGGGTGTCGGGCGCGAGGCCGCACGCGACGGACGTCGCCGTGAACGCGGCGATCCCCGTGAGGAACATGCGGCGGTAGCCGTGGCTGTCGCCGAGCCGGCCGCCGACGATCAGCAGCACCGCAAACGCCGTCGCATAGCCGGCCACGATCCACTCCAGCGCCGCCTTGGGCGCATGGAGGGTGGCGCCGATGGACGGCACGGCGACGTTGACGATGGTCGTGTCGAGCAGGTCGATCACGAACGCGAGGGCGACGGCGATCAGCGCCAGCGTGCGGCGGCGGTGGCTGTAGCTTGCTGCGGCATGGTGCGCGCTGCCCTCCGCGCTGGTAACGGCTTCGGTCATGTTGGAACTCTGGTAAGGATTAAACGTCGCGCGCGACGTCGACGAACAGGTCGCGCAGCCAGCGGATGGCCGGATCGTTGTTGCGGTGGCGGTGCCATTGCAGCGACTGCACGAGGCGCGGAATGCGCGGCGGCGGTTCCCACACCTTGATGGGCAAGGACTCTTGCGCGCGCAGCGCGATGCGGCGGTGCACGGTGGCGATGCGGTCGGTGCCGACAACGAGCGACGGCAGCCCCGTCATCGTCGGCGCCGTGACTTCCACGCGGCGCTTGACGTCGTAGCTCTCGATGAACCAGCCGTCCAGCGTCGGCAGCGGATTGGCGCTGGCGAACGTGGGGATCACGTGGCCGCACGACAGGTAGTCGTCGAACGTGAGCTTGTCCTGGATGCGGCTGTGGCCTTCCCACGTCACGCACAGGTAGTCTTCCTCGAACAGCACGGCGGACGGGTGCTCCTTGGCGAGGTATTGCGACGGGATCACGAGGAAGTCGGCGTCGCCCTGTTCCAGCACATCGGCGGGCTGGCGGTCGTACTGGTGGCGCAGGCTCACGCGCACGCCCGGCGCCTGGCGGTACAGCGCCTCCAGCAGCGGCGGCACGAGCACGGCCATCGTGTAGTCCGACACGAGGATGGTGAACGTGCGCGTCTCGGTGGCCTGGTCGAACTGGGGTTGCGTGGCGATGGTGCTGTCGATGCGCATGAGGACTTCGCGCACCGGCTCGACCAGGTCCTTCGCGCGCGGTGTCAGCACGAGCTGGCGCCCGGCACTGACGAGCAGCTCGTCGTTGAAGTAGTCGCGCAGGCGCGCGAGTGCGCTGCTCGTCGCCGACTGGCTCAGGTAGATCTTTTCCGCCGCGCGGCTGATGTTGCACTCGGTGAGGAGCGCGTTCAGCACGACCAGCAGGTTCAGGTCCAGTTTATTGAATCGCATCGCGCCCCTCGCCTCGTTACGCCAGGCCCAGCGCGCGCCGGGTCAGGGCCAGCGATTCGGCATCGTCCACGCTGGGAAAATATTCCAGGCCGATGGGGCCGTCGTAGCCTTTCGACCGCAGCACATCCATCACGGCCGGCCAGGCGATGGTGCCCGTGCCCGGCTCGTGGCGGCCCGGCGTATCGGCCACCTGCACGTGGCCCACGTAGCGCATACGGGCGCCGATGGCGCTCGCGAGGTCCTCCTTCGTCTGCGCCGCGTGGTAGACGTCGGCCAGCAGTCGCAGGCCCGGGCTGTCCACGGCCGCGACGATATCGAGGCCGCGCCCGATGGTGTCGACGAACATGCGCTGGCCGTGCAGCAGCATGTACACCGGCTCCAGCCACACCACGGTGCCTGCCGCGTGGGCCATCTCGGCGGCGCGACGCAGCACGGATACGGCGGCGTCGAACTGTTCCTGCTCCGGCACGTCCGGACGCGTGAAGCCGGAAGCCACCACCATGCCGGCGCCCTTGAAGCGCTGCGCGACGGGGATCGCGTCGGCGATCGCGGCCAGCACCTTGTCACGATCGGCCGGGTCGACGAGGCTGCAGCGGGGTTCCACGCAAAAGCTCACGAGGCGCACGCCAGTGTCATTGAGTGCGCGTTCGATCGCGTCCAGGTCTTTTTCGCGCCACAGGTGGAATTCCACACCCGGCACGCCGGCCGCGTGGGCTGCGCGGACGCGCGACGCGAGGTCGTCGTTCCCCTTCGTGAACATCCATTCGATACAAGCTGCAAATGTCATATCAATCTTTCGTAAAAAGTCAGGAAGCGGCGCGCCGCGCCGCGAGGCCGGTCACCGCCAGCGCGACTGCAGCGCACAGGCAGGTGATGCCGATGGCGGCGACGCTGGCCAGGAAGGTGCCGGCCGCGCCCTGGATCAGCGTGAGCAGCGGCGCGCTGAGGAATTGGCCGAGGAAGAACGCGCCGCCCCACAAGCCCATGCCGCGGCCACGATGTTCGAAGCGGTAGTGCGTGAGCGCCCACGCGATCAGCGCCGGCAGCAGCAGGCCGCCGCCCACCTGGCCCAGCGCGTCGAGCGGCAGGCCGACCGTCGCATTCGGCGCCCACGCCACGCCCACATAGCACGTGCCGTACAGCGCCATGCTGGTCGCCAGCCGCAAGGTGACGGACACGCCGCCCAGGCGCTTGAACAGATAGCCGCCCAGGATCGTGCCGAGGCTGGCGATGGTCACGAGCACGCTGATGCGCTCCGGCGACGCGACGCCCATGTCGCCGAAAATGCGTCCGTGCTGCACGGCCTGCACGAAGAACACCATCGAGGACAGCACGGTGACGCCGCACACGAACAGGGTCGAGCGCCACGGGAACGCCGACGGGGCGGTGCCTTGCATGGACGCGGCATGGTCGCGCTGCGGCTCCCAGCACACGAACCACGCCAGCGCGAACACGGCGAAGCCGATGAGGTACAGCAGGAACGGATAGCGCCAGTGGACGCCCGCCAGCACGCCGCCCGCCAGGATGATCGACGAGCCGATCAGCGGCGACAGCATGTTCTGGTAGCCGAGCCACTTCTCGCGCTGTGGGCCTTCGAAGTAGTCGCCCATCAGCGCATTGCCGACCGTGAGGATCGCCGCTTCCGCCACGCCGACGACTACCCTGCTCGCGACGATCAGCAGCAGGCTGTCGAACAGCAGCGGCGCAAGGCCCAGCAGCGCGAACGCGAACAGCGCGGCGAGCAGCAGGTTGCGGCGGCCGAAGCGGTCCGCCAGCATGCCCGTGAAGCCGGACGTCAGCGCCACGCACAGCGACGGCACCGTGATGATCATCGGGACGAGCAGCTGGAAATGCGGCACGTTCGAAAACTGCTGGAACAGCTGCGGCAGGCCGGGCACGAGCGCGGACAGCGCCAGCGACGGCATGTTCACGATGGCCATCAGCGCGATGCCCTGCGCGAGGCCGCCGTGGCGGCGCGGCGCCGCCGCGAGCGGAGATACTGCGGGTGTCGACATGGAAGTGGGATGCATGGCGATCCTCTCGTGACGGTCAGGCTGCGACGCGGTCCAGTACGTGCTGCTTGTACCAGCTGTTGAGCATCATCCCCGTTGCGATCGGCGCCGGGCCCTTGTCGCTTTCGACGATGATCCAGCCGGCGTAGCCCAGCTCGCGCATGGCGGCCAGCAGCGCCGGGAAGTCGACGAGGCCTGTGCCCATCTCGCCGAACCAGCGCTGGATCTGGCGCTCGCCACCCGCGGCGACCAGCGCGCGCTCGGCGTTCTGCAGCCTGTACTCGTCCAGCGTGTCGGTCGCCAGCGCATCCTTGAACTGGAAGTGCCACACGCGCTTGTGGAAGCGGCGGTACAGTGCGACGACGTCGTGACCCGCGATCGTCAGCTCGGCCGTGTCGAAACACAGGCCCACGTTGTCCGCGTCGCACAGGGACATCAGCCGCTCCAGCTCTTCGGCCGTGCGCAGCGCGGACAGCACGTCCACGTGCAGCACGGTTTTCAGGCCGAGTGCCGCCGTCATCGCGCCGACGGCGTTCCAGCAATCTGCCGCCGCCGCAATGCGCTCGGGGGTCAGGCCGCCCTCCTTCCACCACGACGGGAACGGCCGCACGACAAGGAACTCGCCTTTCAGCTCGGCCAGGAACTCGGCGTGGATCTTTGCCTGCGCAAGGATGCGCGGGCGGTCGGACGGCTGGGTGCTCATCAAACCGAAGTGCAGTTCCTCGAAACTCATCACGGTCGGGTCGAAGAACGTGGACGCGACGCGGTTGATGCCCCAGTCCTTCAGCCTCAGGCGGAAGTGGTCGGCGGAGCCGAAGTTGATGGCGATGTTTTCCGGACGCCCGATCGGGTCCCAGCGTCCGCTGCCCGCGTTGAGTTCCACGGCGTCGAAGCCGCAGGCGGCCGTCACCTTGAAGGCGCGTTCGATTTCTTCCGGGCGCGCGAAGCTCGTGAAGCCGGCCTTCCACTGGTTCAGGGCATAGCCCCATTTGATCTGTTTATGCATGGTGGTCATTCGATTCAGGCGTAGATTTTCTTGAGGACGTGCTGGATGTACCAGGCGGACAACGCGGTGCTCTCCGGGTAGTTGCCGCCGCCGACGTCGGCCTTGTCGTGCTCCACGCCGACCCAGCCCTCATAGCCGCGGTCCTTCATCGCAGCCATCATCGCGGGAAAGTCGACGAGGCCGCCGGGCACGCCCATTTCGTGGAACCAGCGCGGCGTCGTCGGCGCCATCACTTCGGCGTCGGGCTTGCGCCGGTAGTCGCCCGTCAGGTCGACGTGCAAGGTGTCCTTCATGTGGAAGCCGCCGCAGCGGTCGGCCAGCTTCAGGTACAGGTCGACCGGGTCGACGCCGGCGATCACGTGCTGCGCCGTGTCGCAGTAGAAGAACACGTAGCGCGGGTCGGTCCACTCGTAGAATTTGCGCAGCTGTTCCGCCGTGCGGATGCCGCAGAAGAACTCATGGTGGCAGCATGTCTTGACGCCATACTTCTGCGTCATCTCGCCCACACGGTTCCACAGCTCGGCGCAGGCGCGGATCTTGTCGTCCGTGACCGGCTCCACGTCGTAGTACAGGCCCGCAGGCATCACGATGAAGTTTTCCACGCCCAGGCCCTGGCTGGAGCGCATGATGTATTCCGCGTAGTTGACGATGTGGTCGTGCGTGGACCGCACGTGCGGCGCGCTCTGGCGCTCGTCGTACATCACGGCGTGGAACAGGCTCAGCACCTTGTCGATGCCCCGCGACTGCATGAACGCGCGCGCGTTCTCCAGGCTGCCGAACAGTTCGCGCAGCGGGCCCAGGTGGAAGTCGAACGTCTCGATCGCCTCGAAGCCGAGCGCCGCGACCTGCTTCAGGAAATCGTCGAAGCGCTGCACGGACGTGTATTGCGACAGCTGGCCCTGCGGCGTGTCGATGCGCCAGTGGTCCATGTAGGCCCAGCGGAGTTTGTTGGTCGTCATTTTTATAATCGTAATTCTGGTTATGTTGAGATTCAAAAAGATGGCGGCGAAAAGCCGCCGCCGTTCAGCGTTCCGGTACGAACAGCAGGTACGCCAGCATCATGTCGCTCAGGTCTTCCAGCAGTTCTTCCCAGCCGCGCGCCTCGCCCTTGCCGCCGAAGCTGTCCAGGCCGAGGAAACGGGCCTGGGTCGCATAGATCAGCAGCATGCTCGCCTCGATCGCGCGGTCCGGGTTCGGATGGCGGATCTCGGCCTTGCACGCTTCCACGAGGCGGCTGAACTTGCCGTGGTTCCCCTCAGCCGACTTCTTGCCCGCCGCGCCGATGACTTCATCGACGGCGCCGCGCAGCATGAACGAGCGCAATACGCTGGCGTTCTCCTTCAGCAGGTTGCCGAGGCTGGCCACGACCGCCGGCACGACCTCCGCGAGACCGTGCGCCTGCGCCGCGATGCGCTGGGCCTCGTCGGTGAACGCCTGGTCCAGGCGCTCGAAGAAGCGCACCTGCACGGCGCGCAGCAGCTCGTCCTTGCCGGTCACGCGGCCGTACAGCGCGCCGGTCGAGACGCCGGCCAGCTGACAGATCTCGGCCAGCGTGATCTGGTCGTAGGACCGCTCGCGCAGCAGGTCGATGGTCGCCTCGATGATTCGGTCGAACGATTGCCGGCTGCGGCCCTGCTTGGGCGCCCGGGCGTGGGCAGTTGCGCTCTCCATGGATGTCGTCGTCGTGGTCAGTGAAGGTAAAGGCGGATTCTAGCCGAAATCACAGCGCCCCCGCCTTCAGTTGCGCGACGGCGTAGTCGGCCGCGCGCGCCGTCAGGGCCATGTACGTCAGCGACGGGTTCACCGTGCCGGACGATGCCATCGCGGCGCCGTCCGTGACGAACAGGTTCGGTACGCCATGCACCTGGTTGTGCGCGTTAAGCACGGACTCCGCCGGGTCGTGGCCCATGCGTGCGCCGCCCATCTCGTGGATGGAGACGCCGGGAATCGCGCGCACGGGAATCGTCACGACGTGCTTGGCGCCGGCGGCGACGAGCATCTGCTCCGCCTGTTTGGCCGCGTCGAGCTTCATGCGCCGTTCGTTCTCGCCGTACGCCACGTCAAAGCTCAGTTGCGGCAGGCCGAAACCGCCCCGCTTGTTCTCGTTCAACGTCACGCGATTGTCCTTCTGCGGCAGCTGTTCGCAGAAGGCGCCGAGGAACGCGATCCACTTGCCGGGCCGCGCGATCTGATGCTTCATGTCGGCACCGAAGCCATCCGTCTGTGCGGCGGTATTTGTCCAGTCGTCGCGCATCGCGCCGCCCTGGTAGCCGTAGCCGCGTGTGAAGTCGGCGTCGGCATCCTGGCCGCCGATGTTGCGGAAGCGCGGCACGAGGATGCCCGTCGGACGGCGGCCGCTGTAGTTGCGATCGTCGAAACCGGGAATCTCGGCGAACGCGCCCACGCCGGCATGGTCGACGAGGTAGCGGCCCAGCACGTCGCTGTGGTTGCCGATGCCGTTCGGATGCAGCGCGCTCTTCGATTGCAGCAGGATCTGCAGCGTGCCGTACGTCGACGCGTTCAGGAAGATCACCTTCGCGCCGAAACGCAGGCGCTCGCCCGACTTCGCATCGATCACGCGCACGCCGGTCGCCTTCTTCGTCTGCGGATCGACGTCGATCGCTTCCACGACGCTGTCCGTGCGGATCGTGAGGAGGCCCGTCTTCTGCGCGGCCGGCAGCGTAGAACTGAGCGAGCTGAAATACGCGCCGAACGAACAGCCGCGGTTGCAGATGGCGCGCCGCTGGCACCGGCCGCGGCCGTCCAGCGCTTCCGTCAGGTTGGCCACGCGGCCGATCGTCACGCGCCGGTTCTGCCATTTCGCTTCGACCGTGCGCTTCAGGTGCTTTTCCAGTGCCGTCATCTCGAACGGCGGCAGGTAGTGCCCGTCGGGAAAGTTCTCCAGCCCTTCCGGCGCACCGCTCACGCCGATGAATTTTTCCACGTGCGTGTACCACGGTTCCAGGTCGGCGTAGCGGATCGGCCAGTCGTTGCCGTGGCCGTCGCGCTTGTTCTGCAAGAAGTCGTCCGGCCCCCAGCGGTAGGACTGGCGGCCCCACGTCAGCGAGCGGCCGCCCAGCACGTCGGTGCGGTGCCAGCGGAACGGTTTTACTTGTTCGTACGGGTTCTGGCGGTCGTTGATCCAGTACTGGCGGTTCGCCCAGCTGAACGCGCCGCGCTCGATCTTGCTCTGGATTTCGTATTCGCGCGCGTCCAGCGCGCGGTCCGGCAGGCCCTGCTGCGGCGCCTGCCAAGGCGGCGTGAATTCGTGCACGTAGCCCTTCTGGTGTTCGAGCGGCTTGCCCCGCTCCAGGATCAGGACCTTCAGGCCCTTCTCCGTGAGTTCCTTCGCCGCCCAGCCGCCGGTAATGCCGGAGCCGATCACGATCGCGTCGAATTCGGTCATTTGATTCATGGTTGTCCTTTTTGCTCCGATCAGATGACGTTCTGGTACGGCCACGTCTTGACGTCGACATCGCCGTCGAAGCGCCCCGGCACGGCCACGTAGCGCAGCTCCTTCGTGCTGCCGATCTCGGACGTGAAATAGCCATAGACGACGAAGTCGCGCAGGCGCAGGTAGAACGGTGCCTTCGGGTCTTCGATGCGCGCAGCCAGTTCGAACGTGCGGCCTTCGTACGGGCTCGCTGCACGCAGATCCTGCAGGATCGCGGTGGCCTGGGCCGAAGTGCAGGCGGCGAAACCGTGCCGGTAGCGCTGCTGCGCCCGTTTATCGAGGTCCGCGAGGCCGGCACGGAACTGCGCCAGTTCGTCCCCGTTCATCCAGTGTTTCGCCAGCGCGTCGATGAAATGCGGTACGCCGGCCGCGACGGCGCCCGGGGTGTCGGTGACGGGGATGATGGTGTCGGCGGCCACCGTCAGGATCTTCAGCTCGGGCTTGGTGAAGCCGGTCGGGCGTACCGCGCTAGCGCCGGCGGCTTGCAGGGCGGTCGCGGCCGACGCGCTGGACCAGGCACCCGCCGTGGCGACGCCGGCCAGCAGCGCGCCGAGCGCCGCCCTACGGGACGGGCTCGCCGGCCCGGTCCCTATCGGATGAATCTTCATGCTTGTGTCTCCGCGGGTATGGTTCTTTTTGATCAGGATAGCACAGCTTTTATAACAATAATTCTGATTTTTTATTCCGCTGCACAAACACACCAGCCGGGTTGACGACCTGCTCCGCCAGCACCCTCAGGCTGGCCGCCACCTGGGCGTCCAGGCACTGGCCCTGCGCATCGAACAGCTTCACGCCGGCGGTGTTCAAGGTCACGCCCAGCGGCGTCGGCCAACCGCGCAGCGCGTGCACGATCGAGCGCATCGCACCGAGCGTCGTGTTGCAGCCCTGCCACCCGGCAGCCGTGACGATGCAGCCGACCGGCATGCCGTCCAGGTACACGCGCTCGTCGGCGCGCAGGTCTTCCAGCAGGTCGATGGCGTTCTTGACGAGGCCCGAGACGCCGCCGTGGTAGCCCGGCGATGCGAAGATGACGGCGTCCGCGCGGCGCACCGCGTCGACGATGGCGCGCTGCGCCGGGCTGCGTTCGCGCACTTCAGGCGAGAACACGTCCAGCGTGCTGAGGGCTTCGCCGCCGAACAGCTGGGTTTCCGCGCCCAGGTCTTCGGCGTACTGCAGCGCCGTGCGCAGCGCGCTCTCCGTGCTGGAGCCCGGGCGGGTCGTGCCGCCGATGCCGACGATGAATGGACGGTCGGCGAAATGGGTATCGATGGCATTCATGATGATCTCCTGGTTAATTCGTATTGACTTGTACGGCAAGGGACAGGTCGGCGCTGGACCGGCCCACGAAGAGTTCGACGGGACCCGGCAGGTCAGTCCAGCCGTCCTGCCACGTTTGCAGTCGGCGGCGTTCGATGGCGATGCGCGCCGTGCGCGTTTCGCCCGGTTCGAGGTGGATCTTGTCGAACCCGACGAGCGTCAGCTCGGGTACCGTGCGGTACACCTGCACGACTTCCCCACCGGCGCGCATGCCGGTATTGCACACGACGACGGTCACGGTCCAGCCGTCCTCCCCCGCTTGAACTGTGGCGTCGGCGAGCGCGAACGTCGTGTAGCCGAAACCGGCGCCGAACGCCTGGCGCGGTGCGATGCCGCGCGCGGCCAGGCCGCGGTAGCCGACCCGCGTGCCCTCGCTGTAAGGCAGGTCGCCGTTCGCATCCGGCTGCAGCGACAGCGCCGGATAATCGGCATCGTCGCGGGCGATAGTGACGGGCATGCGGCCGCCCGGCTCGCGGTCGCCCGCCAGCACCTGCGCCAGCGCGCGGCCGAATTCCTCGCCCGGGTACCAGCAATGCAACACGGCTTTCGCCTGCGGCTCCCAGCGCGTGTCGAATGCGTGGCCCACGTTCGTGACGACGACCGTATTCGGATTCGCCGCGCACACCCGTTCGATGAGGTCGACCTGCTCGGCCGGCAGGCGCGTGTCGATCCGGTCCTTGCTTTCGACGCTCGCGTCCGACGTTTCGCCGACGACCAGCACCACGGCATCCGCCGCGCGGGCCGCAGCGACTGCGCGGGCCAGCATCGCCTCGTTGCTGTCCGGGCCGCGCACGCCGTACCACAGGCCCTGGCAGCGGGCGGGCGTGTAGCGCAGTTCCGCGACAACGGCCACTTCCTGGCCGGCACGCAGGTCGACGGCGACGCTGTCGGCATCGCCGCTCTTCAGGCGGCCCATCACGTCGCCGGGCGCCAGCTGTTCGTCGCGGCGGAAGACTTCCACGCCATCGACCAGAAGGCGCAGCGCGCCGGTGCCGCCGACGTAGAACCGGTGCGGCCCGTCGGCATTGGCCGTGACGACGCCGCTCGCCCGCGTGGCCGCCGCCTGCTGCAGCGCGCCGGCCGCGTGCACGCCGTGGAACCACGTCAACGAGTTGGTGTCGCGCGTCTCGCTCAGGATCGCCGTGCCGACGCAATCCGGATTGTCGAAGTAGTCGAGCGTCATGCCGCGCGTGCAGCCATCCACGTCGCGTGCGGGACGCGCGGGCATGCGGGGCAGCTTCGGCTGCGGATCGACGCCCGGCTCGTACGCGACGATCGTGTCGCCGAAACGGGCGCGCAGCGCGTCCAGCGGCAGCAGCGCATCGGGCCGCACGGCGATCTTGGCGAACGTGCCGCCCTGGAAGCATGGCGCAGTGGCGTTCGGGCCGAGCACCGCGATACGGGGATAGCGCGCGGGGTCCAGCGGCAAGATCGCGTTCTCGTTGCGCACCAGCGTAAAACCGGCGGCGGCGGCTTCGACGAGCAGCGAAGCGGCATCGCCGGGCGGCAGCGGCGCGCCCTTGTCCTTGCCGAAGCGCCGTGCCGTGCGTGCCACGCGTTGGGCGGCGTCGCGCACACGTTCGACGTCGACCTGCCCCTCCGCCACCGCGCCCGCGCTCTTCGCACCGAGGAAGCGCGCGGGGCCCGGCATCTCGAGGTCGAGGCCACCGTTCAGCGACGGCGCGGTCGAATGCGTGCCGAACCAGTCGCTCATGAACACGCCGTCGAACTTCCATTCACCTTTCGCGACGTCGCGCACGACCTTGCCGGCCTCCGCGCACCAGGCGCCGTTCACCTTGTTGTAGGCGGTGAGCATCCCGGCGCAGCCGGCTTGCGCGGCCATCTCGAACGGTGCGAGGTAGACTTCGCGCAAGGTGCGCTCGTCGACGACGGCGTTCATGGAATCGCGTGCCGTCTCGCTGTCGTTGCACACGAGGTGCTTCGCGACGGCGCCCGTGCCGACGAACTGGCAGCCCTGGATCCATGCCGCGCCGAGGCGGCCGCACAGCAGCGGGTCTTCGGAAAAATACTCGAACGCGCGCCCGGCCAGCGGGCTGCGGGCGAGGTTCAGGTTCGGCGCGAGCATCAGGTCCACCTTGCGGCGGATCGCTTCGCCGCCGACGAGACGTCCGACCCGCTGCACGAGTTCCCGGTCCCAGCTGGCGCCCAGTGCGACGGGAGCGGGCGTCAACAGCGACACGTCGCGCTCGTCCACGCGCGGGCCGGCCACGCCCATCGGGCCGTCCGCCATCGCCAGCGACGGGACGCCAGCGTGCGGGACGGTGGCCGTGGACCACATCGACACGCCCGCTGTCAGCGTCGCCATCTCATCCAGGGTCAACGTCGTATCGCTCATTGGAATGCCGGAATCACATGTTGAGCCAGCAGGCGCAGCGTCTGGTCAGCGTACGCGAGGCGCTGCTCGGTGAGCGGGCCGGTGACGGTGCCGCACAGGATGTTGCCGATGCCGACCTGCTGGTACGCGCGCAGCTTGTCGATGACGGTGGCCGGGCTGCCGTACAGGCACCACGTGGCCATCCATTCCTCCGTCAGCGCACTGCCCGTTCGGTCGCTCTTCTTATTGGCGTCGTCGGCTTCGGCCTTCGCGTTGAACGCGGCTTCGCGGTCGACGGCTTCCTGGTACGCCGTCAGGATCTCCAGCACTTCCTTGCGCGCCTGTTCGTCCGTCTCCGCGAGGTGCACGCACTGGTAGCTGTGCGTCGTCCACGACAGCGCGTCGGCAACGGTCCGCTCGTCGTGGCCGGCAGCCAGCAGCTGCTCGTGGTATTTGCCGAAGTATTTCTTCACGTGCGTGAGCGGTTCCAGGCCGCCGATCTGCGGCGGCGTGAACGCGGGGATGAAGGCGGGCCAGCCGTTCACCGCGGCGCGCGTGATGCTCGTGTCCTTCATCGCCACCGGCATCAGGCGCGCGTGTTTTTCACCGTACGGGCTGGGGGCGATACGCTGCAGCACGCGGCCCTTGTGGAAGCCGTCGAGTTCGATCGCCTCGTCTTCGATGCGCTTGTTCCACAGCGCTTCCGCCGCAGCCAGGTTTTCCTCGGCAATGCGGCCGGCATCCTTGTAGTTCACGCCGAAGCCGATCATTTCTTCCGGCGTCGTGCCGGAGCCCACGCCCACCAGCAGCTTGCCCTTCGTGAGGTGGTCAAGGATGTTGATGCGCTCGACGAAGCGGACCGGGTGATGCAGCGGCACGGTCGTCACGGAGAAGCCGAAGTGCATGTCCGGCAGCTTCGCGGCCAGGTACGAGGCGAACATGTAGCTGTCGCTGGCAATGGCCATGTAGCCGTTGAAGTGGTGGTCCGGCAGGAAGATGGCATCGAAGCCGAGGCTGCCCGCCAGGACGGCGTGCTTCTCCAGGTCGACGATCAGTTGGCGGTCGGCGTCCGGCGTCATGGTGCGGGCGTTGAGGAAGACGGAAAAGCGCATACAGGTTCCTTCTGGTTGGCGTGAAGAAGCTTGAGCGGACTCGGCTGTCCGATCCGGTCAAATCATAACGATAATTATGATTATGGTAGGCGGTAGACTTGTCGGCGTCAACCGTTTTGTCTGCCCTGTGCACGATGCGGCGTGCGTGGGACAACGGTCTTGACGTCTTGACAAGGAGACGTTGAGGTGTATGGTCGAAGCGAGTCGCTGCACGCGATCGATCCCGGCACCACCGCACCGGGCTCATGGGGCGCTTGAAAGTCCTGGCCTTGCCGGGGTAGCCCGCCGCCGCGGCCGCCCCGTGTCGCAGCCCAAGCTCAATCGATTCCTGCCCGGTTCGGAGTGGCTGGCTCTCTGTATGCGACACCCATAACGGATGGTCAGCTTCCTGTTGACGAACGTCCGCAGGCTCTGTACAGTGCAATTCAATTATTCATATATATGATTAGAGGTATTGATGAACTTCTCGTCAAAACACGATGACCGGTTGCCGCTGTACCAGCGCCTGCGCGACGAGCTCAGCGAGCGGATCGCCTCCCAGCAATGGCGCCCGGGCGAAGCAATTCCTACCGAGGCGGAACTGGTGAAGCAGTTCTCCGCCTCGATCGGCACGGTGCGCAAGGCCATCGACATGCTTGTGGCAGAAGGCACGCTCGAGCGCTTCCAAGGCCGCGGCACATTCGTGCGGCGCGCCCGCTTCGATTCGTCGCTGTTCCGCTTCTTCCGCTTCCAGAAGGATTCGGGCGAGCGCCAGGTTCCAGAGGGCCGCATCTTGCGGCGCGAAGTCGTGGAGGCGCCGTCGGCGGTGGCGTCCGCGCTGCGCATCGCGCCTGGCACCAAGGTCATCCACCTGTCGCGCCTGCGTGTGTTGGACGGCACGCCGCTGCTGGCCGAATCGATCTGGCTGCCGAGGGAAAAATTCGAGAACCTGCTGGACATCGACACGAGCGAATTCGGCGACCTGCTCTACCCGCTGTACGAAGAGCGCTGCGGCCAGGTGATCGCGTCGGCGGAGGAAGACCTGACTGCGGAAGCCGTCGACGACGTGCATGCGCGCCTGCTGCAGCTGCCGCGCGGTGCACCCGTCATCGTGGTCGAACGGCTGGCGCTCGGCTATGACAGGCAACCGCTCGAATGGCGCCGCTCGCGCGGCCCGGCCGACAAGTTCCGCTACCACGTAGAGATTCGCTGACCGGCTTTCCAGCCGCGCCGTAACGACAGAGGCCAGCCTGGCGACAGGCGGGAATGGCCCCCTTTTACCCATTCAATTCGCCCCGGAGATACACATGCATTCCACCACCCTCGAGACGGCGCCGCGCGTCGTCTCGGACCTCGAACGCCGGACCATGCGCAAGGTCGCATGGCGCCTGCTGCCGATCCTGATGATCGGCTACTTCATCGCGTTCGTCGATCGCGTCAACGTGGGATTCGCCGCGCTGCAGATGAACCATGCGATCGGCCTCAATGCCGCAGCGTTCGGGCTCGGCGGCGGCCTGTTCTATCTGACCTACGTGCTGTTCGAGATCCCGAGCAACCTGGCGATGCAAAAGGTCGGCGCGCGCCTGTGGATCGCCCGCATCATGATCAGCTGGGGCATCGTGTCGGCCTGCACCGCTTTCATCACGGGGCCGAACTCCTTCTACACGATGCGCATCCTTCTCGGCGCGGCCGAGGCGGGCTTCTTCCCCGGCGTCATCCTGTACATCACCCAATGGTTCCCGGCGGCATACCGCGCGCGCATCATCGCGATCTTTATGGTGGCGGTGCCGCTGTCGAGCTTCGTCGGCTCGCCGCTGTCGGCCGCGCTGCTGCAGCTGGACGGCCTGTTCGGCATGCAGGGGTGGCAGCTCATGTTCGTCATCGAGGCGGCGCCTGCCGTCCTGCTGGGCCTGATGGTGCCGTGGCTGCTGACCAACAAGCCGCAGCAAGCCGCCTGGCTGGACCAGGAAGAAAAGACGTGGCTCGTGCGCCAGCTCGAGAGCGAACACGCCGCCGCCGGCAAGGCGAATAAAGGCACGCATCGCCTGCGCGACATCCTGCTGAACCGCTATGTGCTGGCCGCGGCGCTGGTGTATGCCGGCGCGTCCGGCGCGAGCCAGTGCCTGTCGCTGTGGCAGCCCCAGATCATCAAGTCGTTCGGCCTGTCGACACTTGAGACCGGCCTGCTGAATTCGGTGCCGTTCGGCGTCGCCGCGCTGCTCATGCTGTGGTGGGGCAACCACTCGGACCGCACCCGCGAACGCGTCTGGCACAGCGGCATGCCGCTGGCCACCGTCGCCCTGAGCCTGACGCTGGTGCCGCTCACCCACGCGTCGCTCGCACTGACGGTCGCGCTGCTGGTGCTCGCCGTCACCGGCACCTACATCTTCAAGGGTCCGTTCTGGGCACTGGCCAGTGAATGGATGCCAGGTGCCGCCGCCGCGGCCGGCCTCGCACAGGTCAATGCGGTTGGCAACCTGGCCGGGTTCGCCGGCTCGGCCCTGCTCGGCGCCATCAAGGAAGCCACCGGCAGCTTCGCGCTGGCCCTGCTCCCGATCGCGGCCATCTCGGCGATCGGCTGCGTGACCTTGCGGCTGCTCGCCCGCAAGCGTTGACACCATCACCACGATAACGACAACGGGCACTGGCCCGACGGAGACTACAATGTTCAACTGGTACCGGGACATCACGTCCCAGGAGCGCAAGACATTCTGGGGCTGCTTCGGCGGCTGGGCGCTCGACGCGCTCGACGTGCAGATGTTCAGCCTGGCAATTCCCGTCCTGATCGCCACATTCGGACTGGACAAGACAGACGCTGGCCTCGTCAGCGGCGTGACGCTCGTGTCGTCCGCGCTCGGCGGCTGGATCATGGGAGCGGTCTCCGACCGCATCGGCCGCGTGCGTGCGCTGCAGCTGACGATCGTGTGGTTCTCGGTGTTCACCTTGCTGTCGGCATTCGCCGCGACCTTCAGCCAACTGCTCGTGCTGAAGGCGTTGCAGGGCTTCGGCTTCGGCGGCGAGTGGGCCGCCGGCGCCGTGCTGATGGCCGAAGCGATTCGGCCGGAACACCGCGGCAAAGTGATGGGCACCGTGCAGAGCGCCTGGGCCGTCGGCTGGGGCGGCGCCGTGCTGCTGTACGCCGTGGTCACGATATTGCTGCCACCGGACCTCGCATGGCGCGTCATGTTCGGCATCGGCGTCCTCCCCGCCTTCCTGATCGTCTACGTACGCCGCAACATCACCGAGCCGGCGCGCGGTCTGCTCGATCGCGCGCGGCGCGCACCCAACCAAGTGAATCCGTTCGCGATCTTCCGGCCGGACGTACTGCGCGTGACGATCGTCGGCGCGCTCGTCGGCGTCGGCGCGCACGGCGGCTACCACGCCCTCATGACCTGGCTGCCGACCTACCTGAAGACGGAGCGCCACCTGTCGGTGTTGGCGACGAGCGGCTACCTCGCCATCGTCATCATTGCATTCTGGTGCGGCTGCATCGCCAGCGCGTGGCTGATGGACCGCATCGGGCGCCGGCCGAATCTCGCACTTTTTGCCGCCTGCTGCGTCGTCACCGTGCTGGCCTACGTCTTCCTTGACCTGGGCAATACCGCGATGCTGGTCCTCGGCTTCCCGCTCGGATTCTTTGCAGCCGGTATTCCTGCGAGCCTGGGCGCCCTGTTCAACGAACTCTATCCGGGCGAGATGCGCGGCGCTGGCGTCGGCTTCTGCTACAACTTCGGGCGCATCGTGTCCGCGGGCTTTCCGATACTGGTCGGTCACATGAGCCGCGACATGTCGCTCGGCACGGCGATCGGCGTGGATGCCGGCCTCGCGTATGCGCTCGTCGTGGTGGCCGTCCTTGCGCTGCCCGAAACCCGCGGCAAGATGCTGCAGCAGGATCTATCTTCCGACACGGAGCGTGCCCCCTTGCCGGCACCCGACATCCGATGAACCGACGACAATTTCAAGCCGCGATGGCCAGCACACTGCTACCTCCTCTCCAGACAGGCTGCGCGAGTACCGCACAGCGCGACGAATCGCTCCACTTGGCGGCCGTCGACACGCACGCCCACGTCTTCCGCCGCGGGCTGACGCTTGCGCGCGAACGCCGCTACGCGCCCGACTACGACGCCCTCCTCGCCGACTACCTCGGCATGCTGGACACGAACGGTATCGCGCGCGGCGTGTTGGTGCAGCCGAGCTTCCTGGGTACCGACAACAGCTTCCTGCTCGCCGCCCTGGCGCAGCAGCCGGCACGCCTGCGCGGCATCGCGGTCGTGGCGCCGGCGACGCCGATGGCGGAACTCAGGCGGATGGACGGCCTGGGTGTCGTGGGCATTCGCCTGAACCTCGTCGGCGGCGCCGCACTTCCGGATTTCGCCGACGGGGCCTGGCGCGGCCTGCTGCGACGCGTCGCCGATCTCGGGTGGCAGGTCGAGGTGCACCGCGAGGCGGCCGACCTGCCGCGCATCCTGCCGCCGCTGCTGCAGGCCGGCGTCAATGTCGTCGTCGACCATTTCGGACGGCCGGCGCCGGCGCAAGGCGTGCGCGATCCTGGTTTCCAGTTCCTGCTCGACGCCGGCGCCAGCCGGCGCGTGTGGGTCAAACTGTCCGGCGCTTATCGCAATGGCGGTAACGAAGCCGGGCAGCAGATCGCGCTGGCGGCGACGCCGCTGTTGCGCAATGCATTCGGCCTCGATCACCTGGTGTGGGGGAGCGACTGGCCGCACACGCAATTCGAGAGCAAGGTCGACTATGCGCATGCACGCCAGGCCCTCGACGCTTCCCTGCCCGATCCCGGGGCGCGCCACGCGGTGCTGGTCGATACGCCGGCAACCCTGTTTCGCTTCACTTGACCGGACGATGTGAAAATTCGCTCAACCCGTGTCGCCGTCAACGCGCTTCGCTACCGCAACAGGATGGCTAATGGTCGCTGCTAGCGGAACCAGTGGCTCAGGAGCGTGATCGCCGAACCGGCGATCGGACCAGGCGTCAGTCCTGACTGGGCGCCCTGCCACCATTGATCAAGTTTTTGCGGCAGGCTGATTGCCTAAGCGTTGATCGTCCTTCCAACCGCCGCCGAGTGCCTTGTACAAAGACACCGTCGCCTGCAGGCGCTTCAATTTCAATTTCCCCATATCGTTCTGCACGTCCGATAACGCGCGCTGCGTATCGAGCACCGTCATCAAATCTTCGGCGCCCGACTTGTATCGGATTTCCGCCAGGTCGTACGCCTGGCGCGCCTGCTCCAGTTCGGCTGACTTCAAGCGCCGCTGCTCATCCAGGCTGCGGATCTGGCCCAGCGCCGTATCCACTTCCGACAGGGCGGCGATCACGGTCGCACGATACACCTGGACCAGTTCCTGTTTTCGCGCGATGGCGAGGTCGCGTTCCCGCTTCAGTCGGCCGCCATCGAAAATTGGCGCCATCAGCGAGGCACTGACATTGGCGAGCAGATTCGGTGCATTGAGCAGCGACAGCAAGGCGCTGCTTTGCGCGCCCATCGCCCCGGTGAGGTTAATGCTGGGGAACAAGTTCGCCCGGGCGACGGCGACGTTCGCATCGGCGGCAGCCAGGTTGGCCTCGGCGCGGCGGATATCGGGCCGGCGCGACAGGAGCTCGGACGGCAAGCCAGGCGACACCTCGGGCAAGGTAATCGTGTCCAGTCCAACCTGGCCGACGGAGAATGTCTGCGGCGTTTTACCGAGCAGGATTGCCAGCGCCGACTGCGCTTCGCGCTCCTGCTGCATTAAGTCCGGTATGTCCGATTTTTGCTGCGCCACGACGGACCGCTGGCGCGCCAGATCGAGCGTCGAGGCGGCACCCGCGCTTTGTTGTACCTCGACCAGCTTCAGGACATGTTCGGCGTTCGCGACGTGCTCGCGCGCGACGACAAGCCGGTCGTGCAACGACAACACCTGCAGATAGGTCGACACGATGCCGCTGGTGACCGTCAATGCCACGGTTTGACGGTCGAAACGATTCGCCTCGAGCGATGCTTCCGCGGATGCCACGCTCGCCTTGTTCTTGCCCCAGAAATCGACTTCGTAGGATACCTGCAACGAGCCGCCGGCGGAGGTGCTCGCGCTGCCGCTTCTGATCGGCACGGCGCGGCTGGCGTCGCTGTAGAAATTTGCAGTCGGCAGCAAAGACACGCCGGCAATGCGCGCCTCGGCCTCGGCCTGCTTCACGCGCGCCAGTGCGCCCGCGAGTTCCAGATTGCTGGACTGGCCTTCATCGACAAGATGCGTCAGTTCAGCACTACCGAACCGCTGCCACCAATTCTTGTCAGGCCACTCCGGATGGTTCGGCGGTCCAGGGACGGTCCAACCGGCAGGCAAGTCGACCTTGGGCGGCGGTTCGGCGATGGGTGCATGGCTGGCACATCCCGTCAGCACAGAGCAAGCCAACAATGTCAGCGTCAAGGCGCGGTGCGTCATCGGCGTGCCTCAGGAGCCCGATGCCATGGCGGACGTCGTGCCGGCATCCGGCGCAGGAAGCACATTCGGCACGGGGCCGACCAGCACCTTGTCGCCTGCAGCCAAGCCGGACAGGATCTGCACCTGCTGCGAATTGCGCAATCCGACCTTCACCTTGCGGGCGGCAACGTGTTGGCCGGCGTCGAGCACATTGACGTTGTACTGGCCGTCCTCGTCCTGCGCACCGAGGCCTTTCGCGGGCAGCAGCAATGTATCGCGCGCCTGCGCGACGACGAACTGGACCTGCGCACTCATGCCGCTCATCAGTTCGCGGTCCGGATTCTTGACCTCGAACAGGACAGTATAAAAGGCCTGCTTGCCCTGCTCGCCCGTGCCGTCGGCCGGGATGGGAATGACTTGGCGCAGCTTTCCCGACCAGTGTTTTCCCGGATAGCCAGGGGTCGTGAAACTCGCTGCCATGCCAGGCCGCAAGCGCGTCACATCGTCTTCCGCAACGCGCGCGGCCACCGTCATTTCCGACAGGTCGGCAATCCGGAGCAGCGGTGCGGCAGGTTGCGCGGCAGCGAGCATTTGTCCCGTGCGCGCCGCCATCGACACGACGGTGCCGGCAATCGGCGACCTTACCAGCGTTTTCTGGCGCGCTTCCTCATCGATTTTCAGTGTTGCTTCGAGTTCGTGGATCTGCGCCGTGATCGCATCGACGCGCGCGGTTGCCGATGACGCGTTCATCCGCGCCGATTCGAAGGCCTCCTCGCGGGTCGCGTTTTGCGCTTTCAACTGGGTCTGGCGCTTGAACTGAAGCTGGGCGAATTCAAGTTGCGCGCGCTGGTCGGCCAGATCCGCCTGCAGTCGGGCCATCTGGGCACGATTGCTTTCGACTTTGGCGGGTTGTTGGGTCGGCGTGATGTCGAGCAGGGCCTCGTCGACCTGGACCGTGTCACCGATGGCGACCAACACCTCTTTCACCTGTCCGCCAATCTGGGCGTACACGTCGGCCCATGTGTGGAGTTGAAGCTTGCCGGCAGAGTCGACCGTTTGCCGGATGTCGCCGCGGCGCGCGGTGACAGTGTCGAGCTTGACGGGCGCGGCTGTGGCCGCAGGCGGTGACGGTTTGGTTGCTTGCGCCAACACGGGACTGGCTCCGAGCACAGCAGCCAGAGAAAGCAGAGCCGCCGCCAGGTCGCGGGGAGACACGCGCTGGGCGCGGCTGGTCAAGGGCGATGTTCTGTCTTGTCGATCAGCAGGCATGGGACCACATCAGAAAAATTTCGAGTATACACACATTCGGGGAGCCGGCTGATCGCCTTGCAAGACTCATCCCGTCCTCCCGACGGCAGTCGACAACAACTCGGGAACTAGGATGGAGGCGAGGATGGGAGTCGGGCCCATCGTACACTGTGCGGCAACACCGCCCAAACAAGGACGTTCGGTCGCTGCATCAAAGCCGGCAACCCTGATGAACGCGGACCTCGGAGTGCAACCAGACTTGGGACGATTACGTCAGCAAGCCACTGGATGCTGACGAATACGGCGGCATTGCGCCGCCGTCAAGGATTCGCAGTTCACCGCAACAACCTAGACCTGCTTGCCCAGTTCCGCCATCGGCGTGCGGCACGTCTCGCGGCACGTGGCCACCGTCAGCGCGGCGGCGCCGGCAGCCGCGGTCACGAATGCGGCCACGGGCACCCAATTGCCGGGATCGTTGCCCTGGAGGGCGGCGCAGATCGTGGGCGCGAAGCCGGCCAGCGCGAAGCCAAGCTGGGTGCCGACGGCCATGCCGGACAGGCGCACGCGTGTGTTGAACATCTCGCCGTACAGCGCCGGCCAGACGCCGTTCGCGGCGCTGTAGACGACGCCCGACAGCAGCAGGCCGCACGCGAACACCAGCGGCATATTGGCGTGCGCGATCGCCCACAGGTACGGCCACGCCAGCAGGCCGGAACCGAGCGCGCCGGCGATGAACACAGGCTTGCGGCCGATGCGGTCCGACAGCGCCGCGAACAGCGGGATCGCGCACAGAGCGACGAGGTTCGCGCAGACCAGCAGGGTCAGCATGGCGGCGCGCGGGAGGTGCATGGTATTCACCGCATACGACAGGGTGTACACGCTGAACACGGTCGACACGACGGCGACGAGCGCCCCCAGGATCACGCGCAGCACACACGCCTTGTGGTGGCGCGCCAGCTCGACGAGCGGTCGCCGCGCGGCCTTGCCTTCCGCGGCCTGGTGCTCGAACGCGGGCGTTTCGGGTAACGTGCGTCGCACCCAGAAGCCGATCATGACGACGACCGCGGAGAGAAAGAACGGGATGCGCCAACCCCACGCCAGCAACTGCTCTTCCGGCAGCGCGGATACGGGCAGGAACACGAGCGTTGCCAGGATCAGGCCCGCCTGCGTGCCGGACAAGGTAAAACTTGTGTAGAACGCACGCTTGTCGGCGGGCGCGTGTTCAAGGGTCATCGAGTTCGCGCCGGCCTGCTCTCCCGCGGCGGACAAGCCCTGGAACATGCGCAGCACGACGAGCAAGCCAGGCGCCCACAGGCCGACCTGGTGATACGTGGGCAGGCAACCGACGAGGAACGTCGCGAGGCCCATCAGCAGCAGGGTGAGGGTCAACACCTTCTTGCGCCCGTGGCGGTCGCCGATGTGCCCCAGCAGCAGCGCACCGATCGGCCGCGTGACGTAGCCGACGCCGAACGTGGCGAAGGCGGCGATGGTGCCGGCGGCCGGGTCGAACGCCGGGAAGAAGATCTTGCCGAACACGAGGGCCGCGGCCGTCCCGTAGATGAAAAAATCGTAGTATTCGACCGCGCTGCCGATCCAGCTGGCCAGCGCGGCCTTGCGTGGAGCGGCACCGCCCGGTGCCGGCGCCGCGGTTTCGGTTGCCAAGGGCGTCGCGCCCGATTCGTTGCTTAGCGTCGTTGAAGCCATGTCGTCCTCCAGAATGTTCAAGTTATCAGAATCGGTGCAGGATGCCGAGCTGCAGGCCGGCGAGCGCACGGCCGTTGACGTCGGCGCCGGCCAGGTTGGCCGACGGCGCCGCCGAGCTGCTGAAGCGGAAGCCCGCGCGCGCCTCGTTGGCCAGCCGGCTCGCAAAGCCGTACAACGTCGTGCGCTTCGAGAGTTCGTAATAGGTGCCCGCGTTGCAGCCGGCCGCGCCGGCGCCGCCGCCGCTCGTGTCGCGCAGGCGGCCATATAGGACCCCCACCCGCAGCCTGGGCGTGACGCGAAAGTCGGCCGACAGCTGCCAGATGTTGTAGAAGCGGCGCGCGTGCGGGTCGGTGCCGGCCACGCCGTTGTTCGGCGAACCGATGTTGCTCAGGATGGACGCGGCATTCCAGCCGTTGGCGTTATTCGTCGAATTATTGCTGCGCAGGACGGCTGCGTACAGCGTGCCGCGCCCGTATTTGTAGTTCAGGTAGGCGTTGTCGTAGCGGATGGCCGTGCGCACCGTTCCCGCATCCTCGGCCCAGGCACGCAGGCCGGCATAGCCGGCGCGCCACGGACCGCCCTGCCAGTCGACCGCCAGCTGGACGACCGGATGGCGGCCACGCACGCTGACGCCGTCATTTTCCGGCAGCGCGTAATGCACGCTGCCCTGCAACCCGGCGCGGCGCACGGTCTTGAACGACACGTCGTTCTCGTAGCGCGACGGCACGCCGAACGTGTTCACCACGGAACCGAACGTCGTGCGCTCCGTGTAGTCGATGGCGCCGCCGATCAGGAAGATATCGGTATTCTGGCGGCCGAGCCGCAGTTCGCCGATGGGTGTCTCGATGCCGATCCACGCCTGGCGGTCGAACAGGCGCGTCGACTCGGCGCTGGTCCCGGTGTCGGCGTTGTGGCCCAGTTCGAGCGTGTAGCGGACCTGCCAGCCGTTGCCCAAGTCTTCGGCGCCGCGAAAGCCCAGCCGGCTGCGCAGGATCGCGCCGTCGTTCAGGCCCAGTACGTGGGCGCCGCTGTCGCTGCGGATGTAGCCGATGTACTCGTCGAAATTACCGTAGATGGTCACGCCGGAATCCGGTCCGGTGCCGGCCAGCGCCAGCGTCGGGCAAGCCGCCGCCAGGCAAGCGCACAAGGTGCTCACTTTCATGGTTGTCTCCTGATTGTCGTTATAGGTCTTGTTTTGTCGTGCGTGCTCAGGCGGCCAGCGCTGCGATCGCCAGCGCGTAGCCGCGGATGCCGAATCCCGCGATGACGCCTTCCGCGACGGGCGCAATCCACGAGTGGTGGCGGAAGTCTTCACGCGCATGCACGTTCGTGATGTGCAGCTCGATCGTACGTACCCGCGCACCCGCGATCGCGTCGCGCAGGGCGAGCGACGTGTGCGTGTGCGCGCCAGCATTCAGCACCACGCCGGCCAACCTGCCCTCGGCCTGCGCCACGCCCGCCTCGTGCAGCGCGTCGATCAGTACGCCCTCGTGGTTCGACTGGCGGAAGTCGAGATCGAAACCGTGCTGCGCGCACGTGTCCATGCAAAGGCCCCGCACGTGGTCCAGCGTGTGCGCGCCGTACACGGCCGGTTCGCGCCGGCCCAGCAGGTTCAGGTTCGGCCCGTTCAGCACCAGCACTGCCTTCCTTGTCGTCATGCCGGGACCTCCACGCATGCTGCCTGGCGCACCTGCAGGCTGCGCCGCAGCACCTGGTCGGTCACCCACTTCGCGCTCGCATGCGCGCGCCGCGCGACGAAGTCCGGCGACAGCTGCTGGTAGTCGTCGTTGAACACCTCGAAGCTGTAGTCGCCCCGGTAGCCGGCGCGCGACAGGCAGCGCAGCATGCGCGCCAGCTCGTCCGAGTGTGCGCCTTCGCCGGGGTAGACGCGCAGGTGGCGGGCCGTTTCGAGCCGCTCCTCCGGGCTGCGCAGCTCCCGCCACATGTAGTCGGAAAGCTGCACCAGCGCGATCCGGTCGCTGGGGATTTCGTCGATGCCGTCGATGTCGCCGCGGTTGGCGAGGATGTGGTACGAGTCCAGCACGACGCCGAGGTTGGCGTGGTCCGCCAGCGCGACCGCGTCCCACGACTGCGTGAACTGGTTCACGTGCCGGCCCCACGACAGCGCCTCGTAGCCGATGCGCACCCCGAGCGGCACCGCGAGCGTGGCCAGCTTGGCGAGCTGGCGCGCGATCAGGCCGATGTCGCCGCTGGCGTGGCTTGACGTGCTGGAACACACCATCAGCAGTGGCGCGCCCACGGCGCGGCAGACCTCGAGCATCTGGCGGGCGACATCGAGCTTGTACTCGTGCAGGTTCCCGTCGAGGCCCTCGTAATCGCGCATCACCTGGATGCCGGTCACGCGCTGGCCGCTCGCGCGCACCAGCTCCACGGCCGCGGCAAGGCCGCCCGGATATCCGGTCAGGTCGCGCGCCCACAGCATGATCTGCGCAAAGCCGGCCGCGCGCGATGCCGCCAGCTTGGTCGCCAGCGAGCCGCCGAGGGTAATGGTGTCCATGCCGAAGCTCGCGAGATTCATAGCACCTCCAGTGCGCGGAATGCGGATGCGGGCACGCCGGGCCAGCCGAACAGTTCCAGGTACAGCGGCGACTGCTCGATCATCATCTCCTTGCCCTTCTGGATGCGGCAGCCGCGCGCCTGCGCTTCCGCCAGCAGCCGCGTCGTCTCGATCTTCATGCCGCAATCGGCCACGATGCACGCGGCATCCACGCCGCGCAGGTCGATCGGCAGCGGGTCGTCCGTGTGCATGCCCAACGGTGTGCAGTTCACGACGACGTCGTAGCCTTCAGCGACGGGCCGTCCCAGGCCGACGACGGTGCCGGGATAGGCGGCCTGCAGCCGGGATCGCAACGCCGCCGCCTGATCCGCGCGGTTGTCGCACACGTCGAGACGTGCGATGCCACGCGCTGCCAGGGCGGCCGCGACCGCGCAGCCGACGCCGCCGCTGCCGACGACGAGCGCACGTCCCTGCTCCCAGGGAAACGCGGCGCCGCCGCACGTGCGGTCGAAGGCGCGAATGAAACCTTCGCCGTCGATCAGATCGCCGTGGACGACGCCCTCGGGCCCCTTGTAGATGGCATTGCAGGCGCCGGCCAGCGCGGCGCGCGCGCTGACGACGTCGACCGCCCCCACGCTCGCGGGCTTGTGCGGAATGGATACGAAAATGCCGCCCACGTTCTCGACGGCCATGAGCATACGCACCGCGGCAGCGTATGCGTCCGGGGCGATCTTCAGCGGGACCACGCGCGCATCGATGCCGTGCCGCTTGAAATACGTGTTGAACAGGATCGGCGCCTTGACCTGTTCGACCGGCCAGCCGATGACGGGGAAGATTTTCGTGGTGCCGGAGATCTCAAGCATGACGGCCTCCCGGTTGGCTTGCGACAAGCTCGAAGCTGACACCCTGCACGAGCTGGGTCAGCGCGCCCTTCGCATCCTCCGTCGGCGCGGTGGGATCGAGGAACGGCACGCCGCGGGCCTGCAGTGCGCGCACGGCTTGTGCCACGCCCGGCACGCCGAAGCCGACGCGGATCAGCTGCTCTTCCCAGCGCAGGCCGGCCGCGCCCTCGGGCGGTTCGACCAGCTGGACGTAGAACCCGCCGCACGGACTTTCCAGCAGCGTGCCCTTGTGGACGACGCCGAACCAGTGCCCTTCCGCCAGCGGGCGGAACGCCATCAGCTGGCGGTAAAAATCCGTCCATTCCGGCGTGCGGCCGGCGCCGATGGCCTGCACGACCCCGAACAGGTGCATGCCTGCCAGTGCCGGCGGCGCGGGAGGCGCGCCCGGAATCGGGCGGAAGTCCACGTCGTAGATCGAGAAGTCGCGGAAGCTGTCGACGAAGTAGAGGATCGAATCCCCGGGACCGTGCACGCCCGGGATGTTCAGTTCCATCACGCCAGCCCGCGTCGGGATGGGCCAGGCGCCGAGGTCGAGCGCACGACGGTAAGCCTGGCTCGCGTCCCGCACGCGCAACGCGACGGCGCCGATCACGGTGGCCTGCGGATCGCCGTCCGACTGCGGGAGCGAGCGGCGGTCGGCGTTCACGATCAGGTGCATGTTGCCTTGGCGGTAAAGTGTCACTTCGCGCGAACGGTGCCGCGCGGTGGCCACGAAGCCCAGCTGCTCCAGCTGCGCGCCGAGCGCCTGCGGCCGGGTCGTGGCGTATTCGATGAATTCGATGCCGTCGATGCCGAGCGGATTGTCGGCGTCGGGTGGCGAAGGTTGCCTGTCCATGGTGTTCCTTGCGTAACGATGTACGACGCAGTATAGGAAGGACAATTCGACAAAAATACGGGGGCAAACCGGAGAAAATGCGACAATCGCTCCGTTTGCGCGATTAGCGCACAAAATGCCCGAAATCTAAACCATGAAAAAAACCGAACCCATCGACATTGAGGTCGCCCAGCGCGACATCATCGAGGCTCTCGTAACAGGCATCGACGTGATTACCGCGTTCAACGACGAGCACGCGCGCCTCACTGCCACGGCCGTCGCGGAACGGATCGGCATCAGCCGCAGCGCCGCGCGGCGCTACCTCCTCACGCTCGTGCATACCGGCATGGCGGTGACGGACGGCCGTGTCTTCTGGCTGACCGCGAAAGTGCTCACGCTCGGGCGCGCCTATCTCGACTCGGCACGCCTGCCACGCGCCATCGTGCCCTATCTGCAGCACTTGACCGCGCAGTTGCAAGAATCAACCAATTACTCGGTGCTGGAGCGCGACGACGTCGTCTACGTCAGCCGCGTGAACGCGCCGCGCCACGTGACGCCGGGCTTCGAGCCGGGCACGCGCCTGCCCGCCTATGCGTCGACCGCCGGCCGTGTGCTGCTGGCGGCGCTCCCGGACGACGAATTGCAGGCCTACCTCGCGCGCGTGGAACTGGTGCCATTCACGCACATGACGGTCCTCGACAAGGACCAGTTGCTGCGCGAGTTGCAGGGCATCCGCGCACAGGGTTTCGGCGTCACCGAAAACCAGTACGAGATCGGCATGCGCGGCATTTCGGTGCCGCTCAAGAGTCGGCGTGGACGCCTGATCGGGGCACTGTCCGTTTCGATGTCGAGCGCGAACGGCTCCACTGCGGAAGCGACCGCGAAATGCGTCCCGGCGCTGCAGGCGACTGCGAATACGCTCATGTTGTGGGTCTGAGTGCCAATCGCGACGGGCTGTCAACCCGGGATGACATCCTGCGCTCTGCATCGTGGTCCGTCTCGTACTGCCGCCACTCGATGATCAATGGCTGAGCTAAGTGCCCGAGTTTCCAAGGCTTTTCAAATTGGCACTTCGACAACACCGTTGGCTGTACGATGCTCTCATCGACCCGACATGCGCTCGCCCCGCCTTTTAGCAAGAGTTTCGAACAAATTATTGTTCGCGTGCGGCGGTATCCGCCATGTCGCCTATGAAAATGGCGATTTTCGGACTTACCCCGGCGCCTATCCACGCGGCCTTCGCCAAATGCTGCGCCGTCGTTCTCGCGAAACCATTACAAAAAATAGTTACATAACAATATCGATGACCACGTAACCGCGGCCAATCAGTATTGCCACCAAGCGGCGCACCGCAGTCTCACATCGAGTACGCGAGGACAGAATCGCAGCCCGTCTAAGTAGTCACGAAAAATTTACTGTGAACTCTGCCCAGAATCCTTTCATCAAGGATTGGATTTCGTCGAGCCGCGCCGCGCCGTTCATGGCGACGACATGACGCCAGAAGTCTTTCTATCTCGCCTGTCAGGCTCGCCTGCACATTGCGTGTGCATCGGCTCCCTCAACTAGACGCAGGCATTCGCTAAACCGACCGGTCGAATAATATGGGACGTCATCGCGCAAGGCATGCCACAGGAAACAATTTTGCAGTAGGACGTCGGCTAAACAAATGGCGATGTGCCGGCGCGGCAAGCCGCTCTCTGGAGTGCAACGAGACTGCAAAAACCAGATCGCCGCACAGCGACGAGACAACCTGACGTATTGTGACGACGACAACCAAAATCGCCAACAATTCAATCGGGCCTCTTAACCCGCCGGCAAAGAGCCGCTACCGTTCAGGGCTGGAATTTTCGAAAACACGTCAGCCATGAAATCCATGAAAACGAGCGCCCGCGTCGGCAGCAGTCTGTTTGCAACATAAACGATCTGCACCGGAACAGGTGGCGCAGTGTAACTCGTCAGGATGAACTGCAAGCGGCCGCTGCGCAGCCCGCGCTCGAACAGCCACGCCGGTCCATGTCCGACGCCTAAGCCTGCCTCGACGGCAGCACCCACGGCGTCCGGCGAGTTGACCCTGAACCTTCCTGATATCGGAATGTCGACATCTCGAAAACGCCAAACCGCTCCAGACGACAGCAGCGTGTAAATGACGCAGTCGTGGTCACGCAGGTCATCCGGTGTCTGCGGGACTCCACGTTTGGCTAAGTAGTCGGTGCCCGCCACAAAGACGCGTTCGTAGCATCCTAGACGGCGCGCACGCAGAGCGCTGTCCTCCAGGTTGCCGATGCGAATGGCAAGTTCGGTCCCTTCATTGATCAGGTCCACGTAGCGATCGTTAAGCTGAAGATCCAGCGTCAACCGAGGATACCGCTCCAAAAATGCCGGCACATGCGGCAACACGAATGCGTGCGCAAGCGCTGTTGGACAGGCGACACGCAACAGCCCCGAAGGCTCGACGTTGTTCCTGAAGGACGATTCAGATTCATCGACAGCATCGAGGATTCGCCGAACGTCGGCATAGTAGCGCTCCCCCTCCGGGGTCAACGACAGCTTGCGCGTGGACCGGTAAAGCAGTCGTGTCTGCAAACGGTCCTCCAACGCCGCCACGTAGCGGCTGACATTCGGCTGCCCAAGGCCCAGGTCACGGCCGGCAGCAGAAAAGCTTCCTGTCTCTACGGCACGCGCGAAACATGTCATCAAAAGAAAGCGGTCCATAGTCTGCCCATATTCATGCGAAAAACGCATGAATTATATACAGAATCGTTGTCTTCTCGATGTTTCAGCATGAGAACATCATGTCTCTTCCACGACCAACTTGGTCGTCATTTACAGGAGAAATCAATGTCGCGCTTACAAGGCAAACGTACTCTTATCACCGGAGGCACCAGTGGCATCGGGCTCGAGACGGCAAAGCAGTTTCTGGCGGAAGGCGCCCGTGTCATCGTCACGGGCGTGAATCCCGAGTCGATCGCAAAGGCGCAGGCCGAACTGGGACCGGAAGTCCCGGTATTGCGCGCTGACTCAGCAAGCGTAGCCGCACAAAAGCAGTTAGCACAAACCATCAAGGACCACTACGGCCAACTGGACATTGCCTTTCTGAACGCCGGCGTGTCGGTCTGGGTGCCCATCGAGGAATGGACGGAAGAGATGTTCGACCGCTCTTTTGACATCAACGTCAAAGGTCCCTACTTCCTGCTGCAGGCATTGCTCCCGGTCTTCGCCAATCCCGCTTCAGTCGTACTCACCACCTCCGTTAGCGCGCATGCCGGCGCTGACCGCTCGTCGGTCTATGCTGCCACGAAGGCCGCGCTCCTGAACATGTCCAAGACCCTTTCTACGGAATTGCTGGGACGTGGCATTCGTGTGAACGCGGTCAGCCCGGGCCCGGTCGAGACGCCGCTGTACGACAAACTCGGGATTCCGGATGCCTACCGCGAACAGGTCAACAAGGATATTGCCGCGAGCATTCCGCTTGGCCGCTTCGGCACGGCCGACGAGGTGGCCCAAGCCGTCCTGTATCTGGCTTCGGACGAGTCTCGCTGGACGGTAGGATCCGAAATCGTCGTTGACGGCGGGCGCCTGCTGAACGGTTAGGCACACAGCACAGGCGTTCGGCGAATGCGGCCCGGCTTCGGCCGAGTCGACGACACGCTGAACGTCTGCTGCGGGGCTGGGCGACAAAGCCTCCAGTCCAACCATCAGGCGACAGCGGTACGCAATAAATAAGACCTCGTCCGCTGTTTCCTCTCCATGAGCGATTGACCGCATCACATCACTATGACTGCACTTACCCTGATAAGCCACCCGCTTTGCCCCTTCGTCCAGCGCGCCGCGATCGTGCTTCTCGAGAAATGCGTAGCATTCGATCGGATAGACGTCGACCTGTCGGCCAAGCCGGACTGGTTCCTGGCACTTTCGCCGACGGGCAAGGTACCGGTACTCAAGGTGCGCCAAGCGGATGCCGAGGACGCGATCCTGTTCGAAAGCATCGTGATTTGCGAGTACCTCAACGAAACGCAAGGCGGAGCGCCGATGTACCCTCATGACGCGCTACTACGCGCCCGGCAACGTGCTTGGATCGAGTTTGCCGGACAGACGTTCGCAGACGCCTGGCAGTTTCTCCACGCTCGCGACTCCGCGACCGCCGCGGCGAAGCGCGCGGCATTTCGCGAGCGGCTTGGCAAACTCGAGTCTGCAATGAACATCGGGCCGTTTTTCGATAGCGCGGCCTTTGGCATGGTCGACGCGGTTTACGCCCCGCTCTTCCGTTACTTTGACATCATCGACGCCGCGGTCGCGCAGCCGATTTTCGACGGTCTTCCGCGCATTTCGGCATGGCGTACTGCGCTAGCAAAACGTCCCAGCGTGCAAAATGCCGTCGTTGAAGACTATGCCAGTCGTTTCCTGAAGCATCTCCATCAGCAAGGAGCACTCATCGTTGCTGCCCGGCCGTAGCGAATCGCTTCTGCTTGCTGGCTGCGGCCGAGCGACACCAACATCTGCCGGTTAGCCGGTATTACGTAGTCCAGCAGCGACGCCGCCGATCGATAGGTGGATTACTGCCGCGGCAGATGAACTGGCGGTTACGCACGGGGCCGTAAGCCGGCAGGTGCGCCTACTTGAAGAAACACTCGCGGTGCTATTGCTGCCGCGCACTGCTCAGGGCGCAGAACCAACGAACGAGGGGCAGCGGCTCGCGGATGGCCTGAAGCGCGGGTTCGATGAAATCCAAGCCAGTCTTGATCAACTCAAGCCGGGGCCACTTACCCTGGCTTGTTCAACGTCAATCATGATGTATTGGGTGCTACCTCGGTTATCTACCTTTGACCAAGAAAATCCGGACGTCGATTTGCAGTACCACATGACATCAGGACCACTCGACTTTACACACGACAAAATAAGCGTAGCCATTCGCTTATCGTCACAGGAGTTGCCACGTGATGTTGTTCGTACCGATATCTGTGACGAATGGGTCGGGCCCGTGTGCTCACCGGAATACCTGAGGACCAATCAAATACACACGACGGCGGATTTGCATCGAGCCCGGTTGATCTATTCACGAACGCGCGAACGGGCTTGGTCGGAATGGAGGCAATGCTATGACCCAACGATAGGAGAGCTAGTTCTGGACGAAGGCTTTCCGCATTTTTATCTACTTATTCAAGCCGCTCGCTGCGGATTGGGCATCGCTAATGTGCCGCGTATGCTGGTGCAGGACGATCTCAACAGTGGCGCATTAGTCGCGCCGTTTGGCTTCGTTCCTGGACCCAACAAGCTGACGATCTGGGTGGCATCGCATCTGACGGAGCGCTCTGAAACCAAACGACTGGTCGCCTGGTTAAGCGGCGAACTTCGTAAGGACGAGAAGTACAATCGGCTGTCGTAATCAGTCCAGTGACCTCATCGATAATTTACCCACTACCCTTCGCGATGCGGCCCTGTGGCCTGCTGGCGGTTCCACCGACACAGAGTTGAGATAATTGACCCGCGGCTCATGTAGCGGCGTTCTCGATATATGCAAACGGGAGGTGCATGCAGTCTTCGACGGCGGCAAAGTGTGCCGCTGACGTAGATCAGCGCTGGGGCGCCGATCTACAGCTATGCTATAGGCGAGGATAGGAGTCGAACCCGTCCAGACGGTTGTGCAGGCCGCTGTTAGAGCACTTTTCTACCACAACGGGTGCACATCGATCTCTCGCAACATTCGTGCGCTCAGTCGGCGCGGCAGATCCATCTGCTCAACAAGCTTGAGTGAGCTCAACGAGACAGACTTTCCCTGCGCTATTCTGTAAAAAAGCCCGCCAAGATAAAGCGGGCTTTTAAAGACGGCAGGACTAAATTTCTTTTGGGAAACTCACTCCCACTCGATGATCAATGGCTCGGCCAACTAACTGAATTTTCATGCCGTTTAGGATTGATGCTTCGACAATACCATTAGCTATACCATGTGTCGAAGGCACCTCAACGGCGTGCAAAAGGGCATGACTGCTTGCACGACATTGAGGACGAACGCGTTCGAGGCCGACATGGAGAAGCGACTTGGGTGCAGGAGACGATGGCACTGCGCACCTTGCTGAGCGGTCTCGTTGCCAGAAGCGAAACTGAATCCCTCTTAAGGTGGCTCTGGCAAGGTTCCGGCAGTGGCGCGGCAATCCGGGACACTGCCGTCGAATTGAGCAATTCAGCTCTACGGCTTGTCGTCGACCGGCGGCGCCCCCGCAGGCACGTACGCTACCGGCGCGGCTGCCCTGACTGGAATCGTCAGGTGCGCGGCCCGCAACCCGGGAGCGCTGGCGTCGACTTCGATCGAACCGCTGCTGGCCCAGTTGCTCTGCACGAGCAACTGGGCCAGGCCGTTGAACAGCCTGCGCGTCCTGCCCTTCTCGTCTTCGTGCGAATTTGGATCACCGTTGCCATGACCGATCGACTTGCCCGCACCGGCGGTCTCGAAGGTCACTTCATCGTTCGCGATCGGCACTGCCCTGCCTTGCGCATCGAGTGCACGCACGGTAATCGGCATGGCGTCGTCGCCATCGCCATTGAGCATGCCGCGGTCAGGTACGAGTTCCAGCGCAACGGCCGGGCCGGTGGTCTCGACACTCGTCCGCGCCACCTCCTTGCCACCGGTGTAGGCGATCGCGTCCAGCTTCCCTGGTTCATATTTCACCTTGAAATCGTTCATGCGATAGTGGTCGACCTTCTGTTCGCCGATCTCGCGACCATTGAGCAAGAGCTTCACCCGCTCGGCGTTGGACATCACTCTGACCACGATCTCCTGACCCTCCTTGCCCGCCCAGTTCCAGTGCGGCGCGATGTAGATGAGCGGCCGATCCTTGATCCACTGGACCTGGTGCATGTAGTACGCCGTCTTCGGAAAACCGTTCAAGTCCATGATGCCGAAGAACGAGCTGACCGACGGCCACGATGCGTAGGGCCAGGACTCGCCGTGATAGTCGAAGCCCGTCCAGACGAAGCCGCCGGCGACGAAATCACGCGTGCCGATCGCTTGCCAGGCGTCCCGATGGGTATTGCCCCAGGCTGGCGCCTCAGTGTCGTAGCTGGTCTCGATATGACGCGCCTTGTCGGTCGCGAATTCGCCGCGCGTCATGAATGCCGACGTATCTTCCGAACTCGTAAACGGCTTGTCTGGACGGGCCGCATGGAATTTGTCGTACTCGGGAATCTGGTAGTTAGCGCCGACGACGTCCACCGCATGCGAGACGTTCAGGGGCGTGAGCAAGCCATTGCTCATGGCGGCCGTGGTTGGACGCGTGCCATCGAGCGCCTTGGCAACGGCCACCATGCGCCGCGCCATTTCGTAGCCGGCCTCGGTCGCCTGCACGGGTTCTTCATTGAACACCGACCACAGGATCACCGAGGGATGATGGCGGTCGCGCTTGAGCATCCACTCGAACTGCTTCATGTAATCCGGCGAGGGATTGAAATTGCGGTTCTCGGCCATCACCAGGAAGCCCATGCGGTCGGCCAGGTCCAGCACTTCGGAGGCGATCGCATTGTGCGAAAAGCGGATCGCATTCACCCCGAGTTCTTTCAGGCGGCGCAGACGAAATGCCCAGATCGAGGTCGGCACGGCGACGCCGACGCCGGCATGGTCCTGATGCAGGCACACGCCCTGCAACTTGACGTGCTCGCCGTTGAGGAAGAACCCTTTTGCGGCGTCGAACCGCAGCGTGCGAAAGCCGGTATCCAGTGCCAGCCGGTCCACCACCTTGCCATCGCGCCGCACGGTCGTCGTCACGTGGTACAGCGTGGTCCGGTCGAGCGACCACCGCGCCGGCCGGCGTATCGCCATCGGCAGCGAGGCCGTCACCTGCGTAAGCACCGGCACCGCGATCGACGTGCTGCGACGTGCCACCTGTTTGCCGTCCGGCCCGGTGACCACCATCTCCACGTCGACCCGCGCCTCCTGCTTGCCGTCGTTATCGAGCGTGACGGTGGCCGGGATCTCCCAGTTGCCGGCCGCGACCTCGCGCGGCGTGACGCGCACGCCGTCGGGCACCACGTGCACGGCATCGGTCTTCACCAGCCAGGTGTGACGGTACATGCCGGCCCCCTCGTACCACCAGCCTTCCATCGCATCCGCGTCAACGCGGACCGCAATGACATTAGCGTGCCGGTCGCCATAATGCAGGTACGGCGTAATGTCGATGCGCACCTCGTTGTAGCCCGACCAGTTATGGTTGACGAGGTTACCGTTCACCCATACGGTGGCATGCGTGGCGATGGCGCCGAATTCGAGTTCGACGTGCCGGCCACGATCGCTTTCGGGCAGGGCGATATAGCGCCGGTACCAGCCGATGCCGCGTGGGCGAAAGCCTTGGGCCATATTCGCTTTCGGGTCGAATGGCTGTTCGACCTGCCAGTCGTGCGGCAGGTCGAGCTTGCGCCACGCGGTGTCGTCGAATTTCACGGCTGCCGCACCTGACGCCATGCCGGCCTTGGTGGCGTAATAGGTTTCGTCCTGCGTGGCGGGCACGTGGAATGGTACATCCCCAAGATGAAACAGCCAGCCGCGATCGAGCGACAGCCGTTCGCGTCCGGCGTCGGCGTACGCCGGCATGACGAACAGCCCGCCGAGCACTGCGAACAAAACATGGCGAACCAAAATCCGCCAGCCAGGAAAAGCAGACTTGTGCAGCTTCATTGCGTCGTTCCTATACAGATAAAAAATCGGCGTATCGAATCAGGGCATCAATACACGTAAGGCCAGCCATCCGCCGTAAAGGCGATACGGTTGATGCCCAGCGTCGGATTGCCATTGTTATTGGCATCGTAGTAGTGGTAGACCATCAAAGGGCCGTCGCTGTCGGTCATGAGGCTCTGGCCGCCGGGTCCCTTGATGTTGCCGTGCGCGCTCAGGACGATCGTGCCGCCGCCGCTCAGCAAATTGACACCGCCGCGGTCCAGGTAGGGGCCGGTGACCGAGCTCGAACGGCCAACGATGATCCGGTATGTGCTGTTCGCACCGCTGCAGCAGTTATTGATGGACGCGAAGAGGTAGTAATACCCGTTGTAATAGTAGAGATACGAACCCTCCAGTCCCTTCGGACGCTGGGCCAAGTGGTAGTTCGTCGTATTGGCCGTCGATTGCTTGCCGGTGGCCGGGTCCAGCTTGATCAGGTAAATGCCGTTCCACCACGATCCGTAGGACATCCACCAGGCGCCCGCCTGATCCTGGATGATGCTTGGGTCAATGGCATTGTAGGGCGTCGATGCGCTCGACGTGACCACAGTCCCCAGGTCCGTCCACGCCGTGCTGTTCGGCGTGGACGCACTGGCGACACCGATGGCCGAGGTCTGCGATCCATAGCTGGATGCGGAATAGTATTGGTAGTACGTGTTGTTCATCCGCGCCACATTCGGCGCCCACAACGTGCCGCCCTTGGTATAGGTGCCGGTCCACGCAGGTATCGGCGCCAGCGCGCTGCCGGCACTCGTGAAATTGATCCTGTCGCTCGACGACGCCAGCGTATTGTTGGTGCCGTACAGCCAGTAGGTCCCGCCGCCGTCGCGCAGCATGAAAGGATCGTGCACGCCCGTCCCGTTGCCGCTCACGGTGCCGGGTGCCGGACACGGATCGATGCCGGTGCTCACCAGCTGCCATTCCTGGCACAGGCAACCGGACGCACTCCATTGGTCGATGACGGCGCTCGTCGAGGTGTTCCCCTGGTAGACGTCGAGGTACAAGCCACTGTTGACGTTCTTGATCAGATAATTGCCATCGGACGCCTGGGCGACCATCCACAGGTGATCCGCCGTGCCGTTATCGGCCCATTGGATGATTTGCGCGCCGACCGATTTCGATCCACTCGACACGCCCAGCAGCTGGTGGGTCGCGAGGTTTTCGATGTTGTACTGGCCGCTGCCCATCGAAATGAAATGCCACAATTGCTCGCTACCGCCGGTGTCGCTCCATTGAATCACGTTGGTTCCCGCGGCCTGGCTGGCGCCGGGAATCGCGAGCACCAATCCGCTATTGACGTTTTTGATCTTGAACTGCACGGCGTCGCTCACTGCTACCTGAGCGCGCGCCTGGGTCGCCAATGCCATCAGTAATACGAGTCCCACTGCAAATCGATTCATGACCATCCTCCTGTGAGTGACGGCGCGATCAGGCGCAGGAAAAAGCAGATCCCGATTGCCGTCGTGTGATCGTACAAAAGCGAAAAAACGTGCGTCGAGCACGTTCGCCCTCCTACAAAAAAGTGGCAGCCGAGGCTGCCACAAAGGCCAACATGGCCAAGGAGACGAAAACGGTTTATATGATTTCAAGAGCCGACGTGTATGCACGCGTGGTCGCGGGCGCGCGCCCGTAATCCACTACTCCTGAGCCAGAAAATGAAAAACTCTTCAAGTGCTTTAACGTTAAACCAAACTTTGATAATACTAGTTGAACGTGAAACTAATTTCAAGGAAAATCCCGACATCCATTCACATGCAAGGCTTTCGAATCAATTCATGGCAACCATCAAGGAAGTAGCGGCCCATGCCGGCGTCACTCCGACCACCGTGACCAACGTTTTACGCGGACGCGGCAGGACGGGCGAGTCGACCCGACAACGGGTACTCGACGCTGTCGCGCACCTGGGCTACCGCCCCAACCTCGCGGCACGTGCGCTGGTCGAGCGCAAAGCCCCCACCTTCGCCCTGGTGCTCACCTGCATCACGAATCCCTTCTATTCAGAGCTCATGCTGTACGTGGACCAGGCAGCCCGCAAGCACCAGCGCTATCTCATCGTTTGCAACACCGACTACGAAGCGGAAAAGGAAACCCGCTTCCTCGACGAAGTGGCCGGTTCGCTGTCCGACGGCGTCATCGTCGCCAACAATCCGGGCCTGGACGTCGGGCACCTCCAGCAGATCGTCGCGCAGGGCACGCCCGTCGTCCTCAACCTGTGGGAAGACCCGGCCACGCATCCGGGCCTCCCCTGCCTCGCCTTCGACGGCCGCGAAGCGGGACGGATGGCAACCGCCCATCTGACCGGACTCGGCCACCGCCAGATCGGCGCGATCATCGCTAGCCCAAAAGACGGCATCCACAACCTGCGCTACCTGGGCTTCCGCGACGTCATACGCAAGGCCCGCTTGGCCTGCCCTGCTGCGGCGATGCGTTTTTGCGCGGACACCTTCGAAGGCGGAAAAGCGGCGGCGCTCGACCTGCTGTCCGCCATGCCGGACCTGACGGCGGTCTTCGTCTCGAACGACCTTGCCGCACTGGGCGTCCTCGACGCCGCTGCTCAGTTGGGCCGTCCGGTCCCTGCCGAAATTTCTGTCGTCAGCATCACCAACATCATGGTGTCGAGCCAGTCGCGCCCGGCGCTGACAACAGTCGCCATCCCCACTGCCGCGATGGCCGCGCGCGGCGTGGAACTGCTGATCGAAATCCAGGAACGCAAGTACGACGCCCCGCCGATGGAGTGCGTTCCCGGCCTCGAACTGATCGTCCGGGAATCAACGGCGGCGCCGCACCCGCGCGCGTAACACATCGACCGTGCGATCAGTTCTTCCAGTTCAGCGCCAGCCCGAACGTACGGTCGTAACGGCGCGTATCGCGTGGATACAGCCGCTGGTCGGTCCAGTAATCGACATACTGGAAGTTCAGCAGGTTGGTGCCGGTCAGAGTGACCGACAGGTTCGGCGTGAACTTGTAGCTCAGTGAGCCATCCAGCGTGGACATTGGCGCAGCAATCAAATCGCGCGCCGGCGCGTTGCCCGAATTGCTCGGGTGATCGCCGTAGACTTCGACGAACTTCGAGCGCCAGTTATAGGCGAGGCGCGCCGAAACGCCTGCCCTTTCATACAGCGCGACCAAGTTGTACGAATTCTTTGACATGCCACTGAACGGCTTGCCCTGCAACCCCGGCACGATGGATGACGTCAGGCCCCCTTCCATATAACTGGCATTCGCCTCCATGCCGAAGCCGCCCAGCCAGCCCGGCAGCCTGTCGTAGAACTGGCGGTACGACATTTCCAGGCCCTGCAAATGGCCTTTGTCGGTATTGAACGGACGGCTGGTGTCGTACTTGATGCCCTGGAACATTTCGGGCACCGATTTGTTGATGATGTAGCCGTCGAAGTTATGCCGGAATACTGTCACGCCAAGCATGCCGGTCGGGGCGAAATACCATTCCAGCGCCGTATCCAGGTTCTGGCCGGTGAATGGCTTCAGGTTCGGATTGCCGCCACTGGCCGTCGCCTGCACTGTCGTGCCGTTCGCCGCGACGTAGGCCGTACCCGGATTGAGCTGTGCAAAGCTCGGACGCGTCAGCGTCTTCGCATAGGCAACGCGCGCGATGACATCATGCGGCAGCCTGGCCTTGAAGTTCGCGCTCGGCAGCACGTTGGTGCCGCTCGCGCTGACCGGCGTCTCCACGTACTGGCCGTTGACCTGGCTCTTGCCGATCAGGTCGGAATCGGTCCGCGTCACACGCACGCCCAGCAGACCGTCAACGGGAATGGCGCCGACATCGAAGCCGATCTTGCTCGACACGTACATCGACACGTTCTTTTCGACGTCCTTGAAGAACGACCCCGGATCGAGTCCCTTGGCGGCCGGGTTGCCCGTCACCGCCTGCCGAACCGTCGCGGTATCGTCCAGCAAATAGCTCGCGCATGGCGTGTACCAGGTCTGCGTGCCGTAATCGCGCGACAACGTCGGCGTGTTGCAGGTCATGGCAGGCAGCGTCGATGCCTTGACGTTATTCGGCGCTGAAACGCTGCCCTCGAACGACTTGATTGACTCCGCGGTGCGGCGGTTGGCGCGCACGCCGGCCAGGAATTCCTTGAACAAGCCGTCGTTCGCCGGCGTAAAAATGGCGTCCGAGCGGAAGTCGGTCGAACTCCCCTTGTCGTTGCCGTAACGGTCGAACAACTGCAACAGGTTGATATTGGCCGCATTGCCGATATCGAAACCGCTGTATTTCACGTACGCGCCGCCGTCGACGTTGGTCTTGCCATACGCGTTCGGAACGTTGGTGATCACGTCCAGGATCGGATTGCGCCAGACGTATTTCGAGTCGGTATGCGCCAGTTCGGAGGTCAGACGCAACCCGGGCGCGACCCGCCACTTCGCACCAAGGGCGACCTGGGACGTCTTGTTGTCCGCGTAGCGTGCCTGCGTCGACAGGATCGTGTTGGCGTTCTGCGATGTCACCGTATCGACTTCCTTGGTGCCGGGAATCATGGTGGCGCTGCTGCTGCTGGCCCAGAAGGGAAAGCCCACCAGCAGGTCGGTCTGGTCGTTACCCTGGAAATGGGACGCAAGGCCCTCGGCGTAGAATTCCAGGTCGGCGTTGGGCTTGTACTGCGCGGCGAAATTGGCGGCCGTGCGTTTACGCTTGCCGTAGATCGTCTGCAGCCCCAATACGTCCGGACCGGTCGCGCCTGCCCCGAGCCAGTCCTTGGAGATCGGGAAAGACTGGAAGCTGCGCTCTTCCCAGTAATCGCTCTTCACGTACGACAGACCGACCAGCGCGCCGAACTCGCCGGCATCCGTCTTCCAGCGATTCGAGAACAGGGCGTTCGCGTCCGGGTTGGTACGGTGCGCCTTGTCCAGGTGGCGCGCGCCCGCATTCACGCTGACGGTGGCTCCCTTGAAGTCGAACGGGCGGTTGGTGCGCACGTCGATCACGCCGGCGATACCGCCTTCGAGCAATTCCGCGCTCTGCGATTTGTACACATCCACGCGCTGCAGCATTGACGATGGAATGTCCGCCAACTGGATATAGCGGCCGGTCGTCGTGAACATTTCACGGCCGTTGAGCAGCGTCGAAATCCCCGGCAGGCCGCGGATCAACACCGAATTGGCTTCGCCGGCGTCGCGCCGGACCTGGATGCCGGTGACGCGCGCCAGCGTCTCGGCCACGTTCGTATCCGGGAATTTGCCGATATCGTCCGCGACGATCGAGTCGACGACGTTGTCGGCATCCTGTTTGATTTTCTGCGCCGTTTGCGCGGCCCGGCGCACGCCGGTGACCACCACGACGGTTTTCCCTTCCACTTGTGGCGCGTCGGCCGGGGCAGCTTCCTGTGACCACGCCGGGGCGCTGCCAAGGACGCCGGCCGACGCGAGTGCGGCCACGGTCACCTTGAGCGCGAAAGGCGCCGTTGTGTTTCTTTTCATCTTATGTCTCCTGAAGTTTTTTACTGTTATCGATCGAACCTGGACAATTACGCCGATTGGTTTATCGTTAAACCAGATTGCGCAAAAAAAATGGACGTTGCATGTCCGGTCGGAACGAATTTTAGTTTAACGTAAAACCAAAACGCAAGAAGAATCGCGGCATCCTCCACCCCCCGTGGTTTTTTGGCTTGGTCTCGACGGCGTCCGTGCCGAAGAACGCAGGCATGGCTGTGCGGCGCGCCCGCCACGTTGCGCAACTTGTTGACCAATCGCGTTTCTGATCCTGCTCACTTGCCCGCGAAGACTTTCTGCTCGAATGGCTCCATCTGGAATTTGGTTTTGGTCGGCGTGACGGTCGGCCAGCCGTCGGCGTCCATGTAAAGAGGCTTGATGTTGAGTACCGAGTTGTAATCGAACGCCTTGGTGTAGGCGTGATAGACCAGATAGGTGGTGTCGCCTTCCGAGTAGATGCCGTTATGCCCGCGACCGGGTTCATTTTCGTCGCCCGCCAGCAACAGCGAATACTTGTCGTCGACCCAACTGCCGCCGTCCTTGGCCAAATAAGGCCCGGTGATCGTCCTGGAGCGACCCATCACAATCTGGTAGGTGCTGTTCGCGCCGCTGCAGCAGATGCCGCGCGAGGCGAAGATGTAGTAGTACTGCGGGTCCTTGATCAGGAATACGCCTTCGCCGAGCGACTTCGTGAGGACGGTGGGCGTCGGCGTTTCGGACAGCAGTTTGCCGGTTTTACGATCGAGTTCGACCATCCGCAAGCCGGACTTGAAGGAACCGTACAGCAGGTACTCCCTGCCGTCCTTGTCGAGGAACGCGTTCGGGTCGATGACGTTGACGCCTTCGCCGCCATTTTTGTACGAAATGACCTGACCCTGGTCTTCCCATTTATAAGCCGGGTCTGACGGATCCAGCGTGGTATTGGTGGCTAGGCCGATGCTGGAATTGAAGTTCATCCAGGCCGATACCGCGTAGTACATCCAGTACTTGCCGTCGTGCCAGGAGATATCGGGTGCCCAGATCTGGGCGCCTTGCGGGATATCCTTGCTCCACCAACCGAGCTTGACGCCCTCCGGGAATACGGCACCGGCATTCGTCCAGGTGGTCATGTCCTTCGACGTTTTGATGCCGGTAAAAGTGCCGAACACGTAATAGGTATCGCCGCCCTTGATCATGACTGGATCGTGCACGCCAAGAGCACCTTTGAGGCCCCCGCTTTCGATGTAGTCCGGCAATGATTTATCGGCCACGACAGGGACGGCATTGGCCATCGGTACGGTCACGGCGCCGCTTGTGCTGCCACCGCAAGCGGCGAGCAGAAGTATGGGGAACAAACGGATGGCCAAACGGAGTGTGTTGGAGGAATTTTTCGTCATTCGCGTGGATCTTTCTCAAGCGTGGGGAAGCGAAGCCAGCAAGCCACGGCCGGGTCGCTGTGAGTTTAACGTTAAATCAAACGCAGTTTAGCGTAAAACTGCATTTAAAAAAATCCCCTGGAGCTGACCGGTGACCCGGCGCCGACCAGAGCAGGGAACGTCGTGGATCGACCGCGTGGTATCAGTGGCCCGGATTGGACAGCAAGGCGTCATGCTTCGTTCAACGTCACCGACGAACGGGATCGACACACCCCACGCTCTGGCAATCGCGGTGTCGCGTGGTCAAGTTTCTTGAGCAAAAACAGGGCGTCAAACTGGCGGCACGACGTTTTCGCTCCGGTAGCGCGCCACGAAGGCCGCCAGTTCCTTCGAATGGTAGCCCTGCGCGAGCGTACGCACGCGCGCCGCGAACGGCGCATAGGCCGGCTCAAGCGCCTGCAGGCAATTGGCCCATTCCCGGATCTCGCGCATGCTTCCGATGCGCGCCAGGCGCCAGAGCACTTCGATCTCTTCGGCTGGCGGGCCGACCAGGTCGGCGCTGTCGGCAGCTTCCAGCCTAGCCGGTTCCAGCGTCGGTTTGCCGATGATCCAGTTCAGCGACAACTGCTTGCCGATGGTGCGAAGCAAGGCGTCGTGTTCGACCGGCTTGGCAAGGAACGCGGTGGCGCCGGCCTCCAAGCTCCTAAGTTCGTCTTCAGCGCCGATGCTGGCGGTCACGGCGATAATCGGGATAGCGCCCCAGCCCGGCATCCGGCGTATCTGCCGCGTCGTCTCGTTGCCATCCATTACCGGCATCATGACGTCCATCAGGATCAGGTCCGGCCTGAAGCTGTCGAGCAGGACCAGGCATTCGAGGCCATTCGTGGCGGAAGCCACGATGAAGCCGGCGTCCTGCAGCAGGTCCAGCATCATCGCGCGGTTCTGCGGCACGTCGTCGACGACAAGCAAGCGCTTGCGCTCCCCTTCATAGCCCGTCAGCGTGTCCTGCGGCTGCACGGCGGCCGGGCTGCAGGTCGCCACCGGTATGGTGATGTCGAACCAGAATGTGCTGCCCTTGCCCGGTTTGCTAGCGACCTCGATCGTGCCACCCATGAGGTGCACCAGTTGCTGGCTGATGGCCAGCCCAAGTCCGGTGCCGCCCTCGCGCCGCCGCGTGGTGGCCACCTGTTCGAACGGCTGGAAAATGCGCCCGAGCTGTTGCGCGGTCATGCCGATGCCGCTGTCGGCCACTTCGAAGCGCAGTCGCGCGGTGGCCTCGCCGTCCTGGCCCTCGGGCACCTCGGCCGCAGAGGCCGGCAGCACCCGTAGAGAGACTGTGCCGCTATCGGTGAATTTCACCGCATTGCCCAGCAGGTTGAGCAAGACCTGGCGCAGCCGCGTTTCGTCGACCGTCACCGCGGCCGGCAGACCTGGCGCGAGTTCATGGTTGAATGCCAGGCCCTTCTCTTCGGCCTTGACGCGCATGATGTTGGCCAGGACCTGCAGGAAGACGCGGAGGTTGACGGCGGCCGGATGCAGCGTCATCTTGCCGGCCTCGACCCGCGCAAGGTCGAGGATGTCGTTGATGAGGGTGAGCAGGTGCTGGCCGCTCTCGTGGATGGTCGCGAGGCCGGACGCTTGACGTTTGGTCAGGGACTGGGGATCGCGTCCGAGCAGCTGGGTATAGCCGATGATGGCGTTGAGTGGGGTTCGCAATTCGTGGCTCATCTGCGCCAGGAAATTGCTTCTCTGGCGCGCCAGCGCGACGGCCTCGGCCAGCCCCCTTTCGCGCGCCGCCTCGGCTTCCTTGCGCTCCCGCTCGATGGCGGCCAGTTGTTCCAGGCGAGTATTGCTGGCCAACACGTTGGAGCGGAAGTGCAAGAGTCCCAGAATCAGGCCGAAAATACCGGCGGCGATCCATGCGAACACCAGCCAGGTCAGAAGGACGGTTTTCGAGATCCATTTCCCGCGAAACTCGATCTTGCGCATTTCGAGCGTTACGACTTGCCCAGCGGCACTGTTTTCGCTCGCCTCCAGTTCTACGACCGTGACATGATCGAGCCGGGGATCGCTCTTGGACAGCGGGATGTGGCGTTGGAATTGCCACCAGTCGGCGGTGCGCACTGCATCCATCGGGATCGCGAATCCGGGCTCGGCGGGAACATCGATGAGCGCTTCGTTGAACCGCTGGGCATCCCAACCGCCCCGCGCGGCGAACTCCGGTTCGAAATTCAGCAGGTGCAGCTTGACGATATGCCGACCGCGACCCGAATAGCGAATGTCGAATGCAATCGAGTCGTACCCAGTCAGATCGATGCCCTTGTCCGGCCCGCCTACCTGGAACTGCAAGTCGCAGAACGGATATTCGATGGTTGGCCCCAGATAGCAACGCATGATGATTGCATCTTGAGTGATGGTCAATGAAGCGACCGAACTGCCGCCCGTGGGGATGCCGCGCGGGGCGGTGCGGTCATCGTTCACCACGACGCCATACGGGTGCTGCGGGGAGATCTCGAGGGTGCGCGTCATCCCGTAGTGCTGCCAGACCAGCAGGACGGGGGTCGCCAGCAGCAGGAGGGCGATCAGGACGTAACCGATCCTGGTTGCACGGGAGAGCCATCGCTTCATGTGAGTACCGACGGGAAATCGGATAATGCGGATTCAGTATATACCCAAGCAATACATGACCGGTCACCCACAGCCGAAAGCTTGGACACCAGCCGCGCGTCACGCCCGCGGCACCGCGTCCTTGGCGCGGAAGCGCGCGACGAAAGCCACCAGTTGCTTCGAATGGTAGCCCTGCGCCAGCGTGTCCAGGCGGCTCGCGAACGATGCATAGGCCGGATCGAGCCCCCGCAGGTAGACGGCCCGCTCGCGGATCTGCCGCATATTGCCGATCAGCACGATCTGCCACAGTTCCTCGATCTCTTCGGCCGGCGGGCCGGCCATGCCGGCTTCGTCCGTTTCGGCCGGGGCGAATGCCTGGGGCGCCGGCCGCTCGGTGATCCACTTCAGCGACAACAGCCTGCCGACTGTGCGCAGCAGGACGCCCAGGTCGATCGGCTTGGCGAGGAAAGCGTTGGCGCCTGCGTCCATGCTCTTGCGTTCGTCTTCCGCGCTGGCGCTGGCGGTCACGGCGATGATCGGGACGGTGCTCCATCCCGGCGTCCGGCGAATCTGCCGCGTCGTCTCGTTGCCATCCATGACCGGCATCATGACGTCCAACAGGATCAGGTCAGGCTTGAAACTGTCGAGCAGGGCCACGCACTCCAGGCCGTTCGTGGCCGCGCCCACGATGAAGCCGGCGTCCTGCAGCAGGTCCAGCATCATCGCACGGTTCTGCGACACGTCGTCGACGACGAGCAGGCGCTTGCTTTCGCCTTCATAGCCCACGAGCGTGTCTTGCGGTTGAACGGCGCCCGGACCGCTGGCAGCCACCGGCACGTCGATCTCGAACCAGAACGTACTCCCCTTGCCGGCATCGCTCACGACGTCGATATGGCCGCCCATGAGACGCACGAGTTGCTGGCTGATCGCCAGGCCCAGGCCCGTGCCGCCCTCGCGCCGCTGCGCACTCGCCACTTGTTCGAACGGCTGGAAGATGCGCCCGAGCTGTTGCGCGTTCATGCCGATGCCGCTGTCGGCCACTTCGAAACGCAGCCGCGCGGTGGGCTGCCCATCTGGCGCATCGGTGGTTGGCGCGGGCAGCACCCTCATGCAGACTTTCCCGCTGTCGGTGAATTTCACGGCATTGCCCAGTAGGTTAAGCAGCACCTGGCGTAGCCGTGTTTCGTCGATCGTCACCGCGGCCGGAAGGCCGGGCGCGAGTTCGCAGCTGAACGTCAGACTCTTTTCCTCGGCCTTGACGCGCATGATGTTGGAGAGCACTTGCAGGAAGGCGCCGAGATCGACGGCGGCCGGATGCAATGTCATCTTCCCGGCTTCGACCCGGGCCAGGTCGAGGATATCGTTGATCAGCGTGAGCAGATGCTGGGCGCTCTCCTGGATCGTCGCCAGACTGGATGCCAGCCGTTCGGTCAAGTGCCGGCGGTCGCGTGCGAGCAGCTGGGCATAGCCGATGATCGCGTTGAGCGGGGTGCGCAATTCATGGCTCATCTGCGCGAGGAAACTGCTGCGCTGGCGTGCCAGGGCGACGGCCTCGGCCATCGCCGTTTCGCGCGCTGCCGCGGCTTCCTTGCGTTCCCGGTCGATGGCGGCCAGTTGCTCGAGGCGGGTCTTGTTGGCTAACAGGTTGGAGCGGTAGTGAAGCAGGCCCAGCGAGAGGCCGAGGATGCCGCAGGCGATCCATGCGGACACGAGCCAGATCAGAAGGGTCGTCTTCGATATCCACTTTCCGCGGAACTCGATCTTCCGCAACTCGACCGTAACGACTTGCCCAGTGTCGTTGTAGTTGTCGGTCGACAGTTCGATGGTCGTGACGTGATCGAACCGGGCGTAGCTCTTGGATAGCGGGATCTGGCGTGAGTATTGCCACCAGTACGCGGTGCGCGCGGCACGCATCGGAGCCGTGAACCTGGTCTCGGCGGGTACGTCGATGAGCAATTCGTTGAACCGCTGCGAATTCCAGTCACTCAGCGTGGAAAATTCCGGTTCGAAATTCATGATATGAAGCTTGAGGGAATGTTGACCCCGGCCCGAATAACGCATGTCGAATGCGATCGAGTCGTAACCGGACATGTCGATGCCCTTGACCGGATCGCCCATCAGGAACCGGAATTTGCAGAACGGATATCTTGCCGCCGCGCCCAGATAGCAACGCATAATGAAGGCATCCCGGGTGACGGTCAGGGAAGCGACCGAATTGCCATATGAGCGGTTGCCACCCGTCGTGTCGCGGTCGTCGGTCACCGTGACGCCGTACGGGTGCTGCGGGGAAATCTCGAGGGTGCGCGTCATCCCGTAGTGCTGCCAGACCAGCAGGACGGGTGTCGCCAGCAGCAGGAGGACGATCAGGACGTAACCGATCCTGGTCGCACGGGAGAGCCATAGCTTCATATTCGTACCGACGGGAAATCGGATAATACGGGTTCAGTATATACCCAAGCAATACATGGCCAGCCAATTCATTGGTGAAAGATCGGCGACCAGCCGAGCGCCGCGCCGGGGCACCGCATTCTCGGTCCGGAAGCGCGCGGCGAAGGCCGCGAGTTGCTTGGAATGGTAGCCCGGCAGGAAACTTTGTATGGCTTCTATATGGACGCCTGCCTTTTGCAAGGTATTTTTCAGGTCTGTTCAGACGAGGAAAGTCGCTGTTCTACATCCGGCCTTGTGCGCGGCAAAGCCGCTGGCCCCCATGAAATCCGCTGGCCCACGCCTCATTCTCCTAACGGGCGCTGCGAGCCGCCGCATGCCTCCATGCCGACCAGGCAGGGAGCGCGGTTGGCGAACCACCGCAGGAACTGCGCGCGCTTGATCTGCTGGTTCATCACTTCGCCTGTTTCCTTGTCCACCGTGTACAGCTGGAACACGCTTTTGGCGTATCGACACCGACCACCGATTTGGGAGTAGCATTCATGATGTGGATCCTCCGGTTAGCCTTGAAAGCATTGCGCTTTCACTTTAGGCGCTTCTGACGCCGTTGGCCCGCGAGGGTCCACCTTCCGCTTTCCCTCAAACGTTCACCCTGCTACTCATCCTTTCCTCGACGCACGTCGCTTGAACGGCAGAGGTGGGAGGCGTCCATTTCATTCTCCTTTGGCTCGAGACTGCGCAGGGCAGCATCTGTCAGCATATGGGCCTCCCGATACCGTGTCTGCAGGGGCTAGGTTTGACCCGGATTTCCTAAATAGATTCAGCCACTTAGCATATCCACGTACCATGTTTGAGTGTGTAGGTGTGCGATGCCGTGGTCGTCGTAACCCGAATACACTGCCGCCAGCATGTTCCCGAGCTCGGACGCGCGATCCATGTGGCGCACGCTGAGAAAGACCGGCGCGACCGCGCGCGTTGCGCAGCAAGTCGCCTATGCCCAGATCACATCGTTCTTCCATGCCTCGCTGGCGATCAGCGACTGCAGCTTTTCCTGCAGCATGGTCGACCACGCATCGACAAGCCTCGATGGCCGGCTCTCGCGCAGCGTCGTGATGGCCACGGTCGACCGGATCGAAGGACGTTCTATCGCATAGGCGACCACGTCGCCGCGTGACACCTCGTCCTTGATCGCAACCTGGGTGAGAATGGAATAGCCCAGTCCCGCCTTGACGAGCTGCTTCGTCAGAGCAACGCTGTCGACTTCGATTTCGACGCGCAAGCGGACACCGTGCTGGATCGCTGCCTGCTCGACGAGGCGGCGGTTGCTGTGGGGCAGACCGGGCAGGATCAGGGGAACGTCCGCGAGATCGCGGATATGATAGCTGCGCTTGCGCCCTGGTGCGCCGGCGGGACCGATCAGGATCATCGGTTCGCTGAACAGCGGGCGGACGTCGAACGCATCCAACAGCGGCTGGTTGTACACGACGGCCAGGTCGACCCGCTTGTCGAGCACCCACTCCTGCAGCGAACTGCTGAGGCCTTCGCGCAGGTGCAGCGTGACGCGCGGCCAGCGCGTGCGGAAATCCTTGATCAGATCGGCACCGATCAGCGCCCCGATGGTCGGGGGCAGGCCGACGGCCAGATGGCCACCCTCCTCGTCGGTGCTCGCACGGACCTGTTCGCCGGTCTCGTTCACCATGTGCGTGATCATTTCGGCCCGTTCCAGCAACCTGGCACCGGCGGCCGTCAAGCGCACGCCGCGGCCGTGGCGGATCAGCAACGGTACGCCTATTTCCTCTTCTAGCTTCGCGATCTGCCGGCTCAAGGCCGGCTGGGCGATGTAGAGCTCGGAGGCCGCACGGCTGAAGCTTCCCGACCGCGCCACGTGAATGAAGCTCCTGAGTTCTCGTATATCCATGTCAACCGCCAGCCATGCCGAAGAAGCATAGGATCATATATTCATACGGTCTTTGTCAAAGTTTTTGCATGCACCTATGCTTCATACAAATAGCAGGCCAATCAAAACAGGACGCCCCGGCGACCTTAGGAGACGTGATGAACCAACTGAAAAAACTGCATGTGCAGGTGTTGATCGGACTCGCATGCGCTGTCGTGCTCGGTCTCGTGGCACCGGCAACCGCCATCTCGATGAAACCGCTGGGCCAAGGGTTCATCGCGCTGTTGAAGATGATGCTGGCACCGATCATCTTCTGTACCCTGGTCCAGGGCCTTGCGCACGTCAAGGACATGGGCAAGCTGGGACGGCTGGGCCTGAAATCCCTCCTCTATTTCGAAGTCGTGAGCACCATCGCGATGATCGTCGGTTTCGTGCTGGTGAACGTCTTCGAGCCCGGCGCCGGACTCCACGCGACGAACATGGCGGAAAGCGCCGACGCGCTGAAGGCCGCCTCGGGGGCCGGCCAGATTTCGGTGGTCAATTACCTGCTCGGCCTCATTCCGCACACGCTCGTCGATGCATTCGCCAAGGGCGACATCGTGCAGGTCCTCATCATTTCGATCCTCGCGGGCCTCGCGTTGAACGTCTCGGTCGGCGCGGATTCCGTGCTCCTGCGGGGTATCGACGAAGCACAAACCGTCCTGTTCCGCATGCTCGCTTTCATCATGAAGCTGGCGCCGCTGGGTGCGTTCGGCGCCATGGCGGCTGCGATCGGCAGCTACGGCGGCATGACGCTCGTGTACCTGCTGAAGGTCATCGTTGTCTATTACGGCGCATCGCTGGTATTCGTGTTCGGCGTCCTGAGCTCGATCAGCTGGATGATCGGCCTGCCCTTCTTCGCCGTGCTGAAGCTGATTCGCGACGAGATCCTGCTGATCTTCGGCACCGCGTCCAGCGAAGTCGCCTTCCCGCGCCTGATCGAAAAACTCCAGCGCGCCGGATGCGACGAAGTCGTCGTCGGTTTTGTCCTGCCGGCCGGTTACAGCTTCAACCTGGACGGCACGTCGATCTACATGGCGATCGCGATCGGTTTCATCGCCCAGGCAACGGACACGCCGTTCTCGCTGTGGCAGCAGCTGGGCCTGCTCGCCATCCTGAGCCTGACTTCGAAAGGCGGCACAACTGTGGCGGGCGGCGCGTTCGTGAAACTCGCGGCGACCCTGCAGTCGGTGCACACGCTGCCGCTTGGCGGACTGGGACTGCTGTTCGGCATCGACCGCGTGATGGCGACGGCTACCGCTCTCGTCAACGTCGTGGGCAACACGATCGCCGTCTTCACGATTTCGCGCTGGGAGAACGGTTTCGATGCGGAAGCCTTCGCTCGCGAAACGGGAACGCGTCCCCGCGGCACCCGCCTGCAGCGGGACGCAGCCGCCGCGCAGTCCCAGCCGGTCCAATCGAGTATCGGCAATTGAGCTGCAACCGATCTGCAACCAAGGAAACGACATGTCACGCATTGCACCTATTGATCCCGAGCGCCTCGACGCCGAGCAGCGCGCGGTCTACGACGCCATCGCCAGCGGCCCGCGCAAGGGTGTCCGCGGCCCACTCGCCGTGTGGCTCCACCGGCCGCGCCTCGCCGACCGCGCCCAGGCGCTGGGCCGCTACTGCCGCTACGACAGCAGCCTGCCGCCGCGCCTGTCGGAACTCGCCATCATGCTGATGGGCCGCCACTGGCTCGCCGAATACGAGTGGGCCGCACACAAGCCGTTCGCGCTGGAAGCGGGCCTGTCGCTCGACGTGCTCGATGCGATCCGAGACGGCCGCGAGCCCGCCTACGCAAGGCGCGACGAAGCGCTGGTCCATGCGTTCATGCGGCAGCTCCACGATCACCGCGCCATCGACGACACGCTGTATGCCGAGCTCGAACGCGAAATCGGCCGCGACAGACTCGTGGACCTGGTCGGCGTGGCCGGCTACTACACGCTGATCTCGATGACGATCAAAGTCTTCGAGGTGCCACCGCCCGCGGGCGTCACGCCCGAACTTCCCAACGCTACGAATTAAGGAAAGCAGCATGGAAACACCAGTCACACATCCGTCCACGCTGGGGCGCCTGAACAACAAGGTCGCTATCGTCACCGGCGCCGGCTGCGTCGGCCCGGGCTGGGGCAACGGACGCGCTGTCGCCGTCCTGTTCGCCCAGGCGGGCGCGCAGATCTTCGCCGTCGACAAGAGCATGGAAGCGATGGAAGAAACCATCCGCCGCGTGCGCGAAGCCGGCGGCACGATCACGGCGCACACCTGCGACGTTACTGACAGCGCCGCCGTCGAAGCCATGGTCGCCGCGTGCAAGGCCGAATACGGGCGCGTCGACATTCTCGTCAACAACGTCGGCGGCTCGGCGGCCGGAGGTCCGGTCGCGCTGTCCGAAGACAAATGGGATGCCCAAGTCGCGTTCAACCTGAAGAGCGTGTTCCTGACCTGCAAGCACGTACTGCCCGTAATGGAGGCGCAGGGCTACGGCGCAATCGTCAACACGGCGTCGACGTCCGGCCTCCGCTGGACGGGGTCTGCGCAAGTCGCGTATGCCGCGTGCAAGGCCGGTGTGATCCAGCTGGGCAAGGTCGTCGCCGTCGAGTATGCGAAAAAAGGCATCCGCGTGAACACCGTCGTACCGGGCCAGCTGCATACGCCGATGGTCGAGGCCCGCCTCGCCGGCCAGCGCAGCGGCGGCGACGTCGACAAGCTGCTGGAAAGCCGGCTCTCGCGCATTCCGCTCGGCTTCATGGGCGACGGCCGGGATACCGCGAACGCGGCGCTGTTCCTGGCGTCCGACGAGGCGCAATTCATTACCGGCACCGAGATCGTCGTCGACGGCGGCATGACCGCAAGGTGCGATTGATGAAACGGCCCACGCTCACCGGCGGCGTATGGGACTGCCATACCCACATCTACGGACCGTGGGATGCGTTTCCCCTGCCCGCCAACGCAGCCTACAGGCCGGCGGCCGCGCCCATGGCCGACCTGCTGGCAATGCACGAACGGCTCGGCATCGGCCACGGCGTGCTGGTGCAGGCGGCGTGCTACGGGACGGACCACCGCGCGCTGCTCGCGGCGCTCGCGGCGACGGATGGACGGTACCGCGGCGTGGCGCTCGTCGACGAGACCGTGCGTGACGCGGACTTTCAGGCGCTGCACGAAGGCGGGATTCGCGGCGTGCGCTTCAATTTCATGGGACACCTGCCCGGCGATCGCGACATGGACCGCTTGCGCAGGGTCGCCGAGCGCGTGCGTCCGCTGGGTTGGCATGCCCTGCTGCACGGCCACCTCGCGAAGATGCTCCCCGTCCTCGACGCCTGGCGCGACCTCGACATGCCGCTCGTGATCGACCATATGGCGCGCCAGGACGCGACGGGCGAATGGGACGACGCGCTGCAGCGCCTCGTCCGCCATCTGGCGCACCCGCAACGCTGGATCAAGCTATCCGGCGTCGACCGCGCGATGCAGGGCGCGCCGGCACCGTGGGACGCCGCGCTGCCGCTCGCGCGCCGCCTGCTCGACGCCGCACCGCAGCGCGCGATCTGGGGCACGGACTGGCCGCATCCGAACATCGAGGGCCCCGTGCCCGACGACGCCCGGTTGCTCGACTTCCTGGTGGACGTCTGCCGCGACGCGGCGACCGCCCAGGCGGTACTGGTGGATAACCCGCAGCGCCTATACGCCTGACGCCGCGGCCACGCCGGCCTCGTTTTTTTGTTTTGCACGACGTACCACGACGGCGCGTCGCGGCGACGCACGCCCGCCGCGCCACTCGAATAACGATAAGGAGATGATGAAATGAACAAGTCGATGACCCGCCATTGCGCGACGGCCCTGCTCGCGCTCGGCTGCACGGGTTGGTTGCCCGGTGCGGCGCAGGCCGCGGATATCCACGTACTGGCCACGGGCGCGCTGTCCGCGGCGTTCAAGCAGCTCGGCCCCGACTTCGAGAGGAAGTCCGGCCACCACCTGATCGTCTCGTGGGGCCCTTCGTACGGCAGCTCGCCCGACGCCCTGCCCATGCGCATCAAGGCCGGCGAAGCGATGGACGTCTGCTTCATGATCAAGGCGGCGATGGCCGATCAGGTCAGACAGGGCAACCTGCTGGCCGGTACCGCCATCGACCTGGCCGGGTCGCGCGTCGGCGTCGCCGTGCGGGCGGGCCTGCCCCGGCCGGACATCGCGTCGGTCGACAGCCTGCGCGCCACGCTGCTCGCGGCAAAGTCCGTCGCATTTTCCGAAGGCGCGAGCGGCAAGTACATCGTCGGCACGCTGTTTCCGGAGCTCGGCATCGCGGACGCGATGAAGGCCAAGAGCGTACCTATCCAAGGACGCGAGCTGGTCGGCACGGCCATCGAACGCGGCGACGCCGACCTCGGGCTGCAACAGATCAGCGAGCTGCGCGCCATCCCCGGCATCCAGTACGTCGGCCCGCTGCCGGAAGCCGTGCAGAAGGTCAGCGTCATCTCCGCGGCGATCGGCAAGGACGCCAAGGAGCGCAGGGCGGCCGAGGCATTCCTCGCCTATCTGAAAACGCCCGAGGCTGCCGCAACGTTCGTGAAGACGGGCCTCGACCCGATCGGCGCGCAATAACGCGAATAAACACATCGATAAGGAGACTCACATGAAACTTCGTAACCTCAGCTACGCATTCGTCCTCGCCGCCACGTTGTCGGCATCCGCATTCGCCGGCACGGCGGTCACGGCGGATCATCAACTCGTCAAGTACGGCACTGTACAAATCGACGTGATGCGCGAGGGACAAGGCCCCATCATCGTCATGCTGCCGTCGCTCGGGCGCTCCGTCCGCGACTACGACCAGGTCGCCGAGCGCCTGGTGGCGGACGGGTTCCGGGTGCTGCGCCCGGAACCGCGCGGGATCGGGCTCAGCAAAGGCCCCATGGACCACCTCAGCGTGCACGATTTCGCAAAGGACGTCGCCGCGGTGATCGAAAACGAAAACAAGGGGCCGGTCGTCGTCGTCGGCCACGCATGGGGCAACTTCGCGGCGCGCCAGCTCGCGGCCGACCGTCCCGACCTGGTGCGCGGCGTCGTCATCGCGGCGGCATCGGCGGGCAAGGTGCCGCCAGGGTCCAACGAAAAGCCGATCGGCCCGGAAATGCGCAAGGCCATCGATGGCGCCGGCGACATGAAGCTGCCCGTAGCCCAGCGCCTCGAGTACCTGCGCAAGGCGTTCTTCGCTCCAGGTAACGACCCGCATGTATGGCTGACCGGCTGGCACGCCCAAACGCACGAAGCCGAATCGCACGCGCGCAACACGACGCCGGTCGACGATTACTTCGCCGCGGGCACGGCTCCCATCCTCGACCTCCAGGCCGAAAGCGATGCTGTGGCGCCGCGCCGCTTTTCCCAGGTCCTGAAAAACATGCTGGGCGATCGCGTCACGGTCGTCGTCATTCCCAATGCCGGCCACGCGCTGGCGCCCGAACAGCCGCAAGCCATGGCCGACGCGATCGCTGCGTTCGCGCACAAGGTCTTCGCCGACAAATAACCGGCTCCCGCTTTCCGGCGGCATGGGTACGCCCGGCATGCAAGCCCGGCGTACCCCCTATTCACCTGTTCGGTCAACACAATGAAAACACCAATCATCGCAGCGGGACTACTCGTCCTGGCGAGCGGCGCGTCGTCCGCGCAAAGCAACGTCACGCTCTACGGGATCGTCGACGTCGGCCTCCGCTACGGCAATGCCGCCACGTCGAACGACGACACGCTGTCGGTCGGATCGGGCCAGCAAAGGGCGTCGCGCCTCGGTTTCCGCGGCACGGAAGCCCTCGGCAACGGACTCTCTGCCAGCTTTCAACTGGAAAGCGGATTCAATGCCGACGACGGCACGCTGGGCTACGGCAACCGTCTCTTCGGCCGCCAATCCTGGGTCGGATTGAACGGCGCGTTCGGTTCGATCCGGTTCGGCAGGCAAACGACGGCACTCTACGATGTGCTGTTCACGGTCGACCCGTTCGTCATCAACGGCACCGGCAATGCGCAACGGGTGTTCGGCTACGGTCTCGGAAAAACGGACCCGTTATCCCGTGCAGACAATTCGGTCACATATCACGTCGACATGCGCAACGGCTTCGGTTTCTCCGCAGGCCATGCGTTCGGCGAAAGGACAGGTGGCTTCGCCAGCAACAGCAGCGACTTCGCCTCGGTATCGTACGTGACCGGCCGCTGGAACGTACGCGCGGCGTACCAGCATTCGGATGGTGTCGACCTCGGCGCGTCATCGACGCAACTGGGCGCGCTCGTCCCCGCGGTGCATCTGGCAGCCGCGAGTGTCAAGGTGAAAGGCGCGATCGCCGGCGCCGTGTACGACTTTGGGTCGTTCAAGCTTCACGGCATCTACGGCGATACGCGTGCCGGCAATGGCGGCGCAGTGGTCATGCGCAGCTACATGACCGGGGTGACCGTCGGCGCCGGACGCGGCACGATCTGCGCATCGTGGAATCGCAACGACATCCGCAATCTGCGCGACGGGGTCTCCGATCAGTATGGCCTCGATTACACCTATCCGCTCAGCAAACGGACGTTACTCTACGCCGCCGCCGGTTATACGAACAACGGTGGTGACGTCCGCCTGAACTCGGCAAGAAATGGTTTCAGCGGGCGTGAGGTAGAGACTGGGATACGTCACACGTTTTGATTATCGGGCAGTAGCTTGCCACATCTGAATCAGGCAACCGGAACTGAAGCGACACAAGTGTAGCCGGCGCATAAATCGCACCTGTGCTTGAAGTCGACACGTTGTTCTCTGAGAGTCGCATTTCGCCGTAGAAATAAAAAAGCCGTTGATCATTCGATTCGAAAGATCAACGGCTCGCCCATTCCTACTTAAAAATCAATCACTTACAAAAACACCTTCACTCCCACTCGATTATCAATCGTCGAGCTAAGTATGTGAATTACTTACGAATTTAATAGCACTCCTGAGTCAGTACCATTCACGATACCATGCCAAGGTTATCAATCCATGAACCGGCAATAACGGGGTATCACGTCAATTGTCTCCCTGCTGCGCCCCCCCCCCCGCTCTTGAGCCCTACGTTCATGGTATCGCGAATGATCTGCTACCGGCTGGACTCAAACAAACCGCTCCCGCAACAGCAGCGGCGGTCACCAGCATCTGCGGCCACCGTCGGCCGTTTGGAACGACGTCTCACCGTCCCACCACTCAGCGGTTAGCGCTCGCGGGCGCTGTCATGTACCGCCTCCCATATTGGCGAGAGCAGATACTGCAGCACAGTCCGGTTGCCCTCCCTGATCTCGGCCGTCAACTGCATCCCGGCCACCAAGGGATGCGTCGTGCCGTCCGGCGAGCGCAGCCTTTGGGTGTCGAGTGCGACGATTGCGCGGTAGCCTTGGGGCTTTGTGCTCTTGTCGCCAGTGTCCGATACGTCGGGATTGATCTGAATAACCCTCCCCGGCATTAAGCCATACTGCTGAAACGGGAACGTACGCAGCTTCAGCGATACGGGCATACCTGTCTCAATGAAGCCTACGTCCTCATGCTGGACAAAGATCTCGGCAATCAGCTGCTCCTGGACCGGAACGACCGACAGCAGCACCGTCCCCGGTGCAACCACTGCGCCGACGGTGTGGGTTGCCAAGTCCTTCGCGGTGCCGTCCTGTGGGGCACGCAATTCCATCAGGCCGCTCCGAAAATCCTCCTTGACCATTGCCTGCTGGAGCTTGTCGATCTGTCCGTAGACGTCGACCCGTTCGTTGCGCAAATCACTCGTGTACCGCGACGTCAGTTCGCGCTCGCGCTCCCGGGCCTGGGCCACGGCAGCCTTGAGGCTCGAAAGGTTGGCAGCCTGGGCCCGTGTGTCCTCGGTCTTTTCGAGATACTCGCGTTGCTTGTCGCGCGCCATCAGTTCGCCGGCGAAACCTTGGCGGGCCAGGTCGGCGTAGGCATCGGCCTGCTGCTTCAGCAGTGGCGCCACAGCATGCAGCTTGGCCAGCGTGGCGTCGGCAGACGCCTGGTCGTGCTCCGCGCGCAGCACAGTCTCCCGTTGCTGGGCCAGTTGGTCGTTCCACGCTTGACGGTGTGCCTGCAGCTTGGCCTCGACCTGGGCAAATAGATTCCGGTCGTCGCCCGGCATCGCCTTCCAAGGCGCGATGCCCAGCTCTGCGTCTATGCGGCGCAGTTCCAGCCGCTTGAGGGCCAGTTCGCCGGCGAGCGACTGCCGGTCGGCCTCGCTGGAGCGCGAGTTCATGCGGATGAGGACATCGCCACGCTTCACCTGCGCGCCCTCGCGCACGAGGATCTGCTGAATGATGCCGGCTTCGGCCGGCTGCACAATCTTTACGTACGATTGCGGCACGAGACGGCCGTCCGCGCTCGCGACAATGTCCAGCCGCCCGACAGCGGACCAGCAGATCAGCAGGAGGCAGAGGATGGATACACACCACAACACGCGGCGCGGCAGTGTTGGCGGCGGCGCGTCCTGGAGGGCCAGCAGGCCGGGAGAGAACGCCGTTTCGACGAGGGAAGCGTGGATCTTGCTCATGCCAACGCTCCCGGGGTTTGCCTGACCCCGCTCCAAATCAAGCCGTTCGGCCCAGCCACGCCAGCGCTGGCGTCCGTCGGCCCTCCACCCGCTGCAACGGCGACACCGTCCATCTGGGTGCGCTGGACATCGAGATACGCCATCTCCACGACCCCCATCGCCGGACCGCCGAGATGCGCGGCGAGCAGCGTATCGGCGATGGCCCAATGATTCGCGATCGTTTCCCCTGCCTGCGCGGCGGCGTAGGCCTGCGCGAACCTGACGGCATCGAACGTCGGCACGACTTGACCGTCAGGCATGACCGACTCGATGATTGCCGCGGTGGCGACGCGCGCGCTGCCGTCGGACTGATGCGCCGTCGCCGTGCCGGCGGAATCAATGTCGAGCTCGATAGGCGCGACGCCCGTCAGGCCACCGCGGTCGGTTGCCACCACCTGCAATTGCAGGGCTCCCGCGCTGCCCGCGGCGGGCGTGCCACTCAAGGTCATCGTCGCCGGGTCGAAGTGCAACCAGTCGGGCGGCGCGGTACCGTCTGCGCCACGGATGCTGTAGCCGAGCACCTCGCCCTCATCCGGGTCGCTAAACAGCGCTGTCGGCAGCACATAGCTAAACGGACTGGCTTCCTGCGCGCGCTGCGGGGTCAGCTCGACGACGGCCACAGGAGCCCGGTTTGGTTCGAACACGTCGCTACCCGTTGAGCCGTCGGCATGCGTCCACGTATCCCTGAGCTTGTACCCGTATTGGTCGTAGTACGTCACCACCGAATTTCCTGCAGCGTCATTTACTGTCGTGGTGTAGGTCTGGTCGACGGCGTAGTCAGTGGACGAATTCGAGCCGTCCGGATACCAACTGCTGGTGCCATGGCGTCCGTCCGGCGCCGTGTAGTTGTAGAACGCCACGTTGTCGGTATTGATCGTGTAGGAGTAGGTCGTCGCGTCAGACGCCGAATAGTTGCTGCCGGAGGAACTGCCATCGGGCTCATAACGATCGCTGCCGTAGCTACCGTCGGACTGGTACCAGGTATCGCCGCTGAGGAAATCGCCCGTGTACGTATTGGTGTAACCCGAGAACTGACCATTGGCGTATTTCTGGTAGCCGGCGAGCGCATGGCCGGCGGCGTCGTAATCGGTCCAGCGCGCTTCCCCGTTGGCGCGGTTCACGTAATCCCGGTGGCCGCCGTCCGCACGAATCGCCGTGCCCTCGGTTGTGCCGTCGTCGCCGAACGTGTCGCTGCCGTGGCTGCCATCGTCCGCCGTCCACGTGTCGCTCGTCACGACGCCGAATACATTGATGCGCCTGACAAGATGGCGTCCGTCCGCATCGGTCACCTGCGCCTCGTCGACCAGCCCGTCGCCGCTACCGCTGGTGCCGTCGCTGCGGGTCCAGCGTTGCTCGATCAGGACATCGGACGCGTCCCAGCGCTGCAGCGTGCTGTTGCCGTGACCATCGCTGAGACCGGTGGCATGTCCCAGGTACGTCCCGCCCGGACCAAAATAGGTGCTGGTCGCGGTAACGATACCGTGCGCGTCCGGCACAGTCGTGTCGGTCGAATCGCTGCCGCCATCAGAATGGAACAGGGTGACGTACGACGATCCGTCGGGTCTCGTCATGGCGAACCGGGTCTGGCGTCCGGTCGCGTCCCAGGCATATGTTCGCAGGACGCCGTCGCTGTCGCGTTCGCCGGAACCGTGGGCGCCGTCAGGAGTCTGCCAGGATTCCGTCGTTTCGTTTCCGGCGGCATCGTAGTTCGTCACGAACAGGTTACCCAGGTTGTCGAACACTCGGATGACGTAGGTGCCGTCCGCGGCTTGCTCCTTGACGTGGGTCATGGAGTCGCCCGGACTCCAGAGCGTCTTCTGCGTACCGTCGGCGTAGTGCCAGCCGCGCTCGATTTCCACCCCAGCCGCGCTCTTTTTGATCCAGGACGTATTACCATGAGCGTCGTCCGTCGAATCGACCGTGGAGCCGTCCGCGTTGACCGCGTGGCCGACGCTGGCCCCGAACGCATCGAAAAGATCGTTGCCGTACGCCCCATCGGCGAGTTTCCAGATCCGCTTCGTCTTGTGCTTGGCGGCGTCGTAGAACAGCGTCTCGACATTGCCCTTTGCGTCGTCCGTCATCACGCTCGACGTGCCGTCCGCGATCTGGCGCGTTTCGGTACGTCCCCCGTCAGCGACATAGATCACATTCACGGTCGTGCCGTCCGCCTCGCTCCAACGTGCCGACTGGGGCGCGCCGTCTGCGCCGTAGAACGTCGTGCGCGACGCACCGTCGACGATTGCGGTCACGGTGGTGCCAAGGACGGCGCCCACGTCCGACCAGCGCGTCGTCGTGCGCGTCCCGGCTGTGTCGGTCACGAACGTGGAGCGACTGCCATCGGTCGCGACCGCGTCGCCCGTGACGCGCCCGTCCGGCTCGTAGCGATCGGTGCCGTGGCTGCCGTCCGACTGCTGCCATGCGCGCGCGGTCATCACGTGTCCGGACGAATAGCTGATCACCTCGCGGTTGCCACGACCGTCGTCATGCGTGACGTCGCTGCTGCCATCTGGCCGATATTGCACAGTGGCGCCGGCATTGTCGCTGGAAGTCAGCACCGCATCTGGCCCGACAGCACTGGACCGCAATAAGGTGCCATGTGCATCGTAGACGGACAAGACGGTACTGTCGCCGTCGAATCCGAGTACGGTCGAACTGGTCAGCTTGCCGGCGGCGTCGTAGTTGCCGGTTCGGTAGGCGCCGTCGGTGTTCGGCATCGCGGCCACGCTGCCGGTCAGCCTTCCTGCGGCATCGTAGTTGGAGGTCGTGATGTTGCCGGCGGCATCCACGGCCATCATGTACGCGCCGGTCTGCGCACCGGACGCGTCGAACTGGGTGATACGCACCGTACCCGGGGCGAGGACTTCGACCCGCGACGACGCGCTGACATTGCCGGCGGCGTCATAGACGATCGTGCCGCTGCTGCCCGCGCCGTCGCTCGTCGTCACCCGGCTTCCGATGGCGGCACCGGCAGCATCATAGAGGAGCGTGGTCGTCACGGTGCCCGCTACCGTCGTCGTGCTCGATCCCACGGCCCGGTCTGCCGCATCATACTGGACCGTACGCACGCTACCGTCCGCCATGGCGATCGTCAGGCTGGAACCCGTCAGCCTGCCCGCGGCGTCCAGCGTCTCGGTAGTGGTCACTCCATTGCCGTCATCGACCGTGCGCGCCAGCAAGATGCCGGCGGGATCGTAATTCCAGCGGTAGGTCTTGCCGTCGATCGAGCGCTGGAGGCTGTAGCCGGGGTCGGTATCGACGGTCGCGGCAACGACGCCGTTCACGCTGACGACGGCACTGCCGAGCGGCGTGACCACGGACTCGACGGTTTGGCCGTCCACGCGCGAGAACGTGCGCGTGGGCTCGACATAGCCGACGCCGACCACGGCGCTGCGGTCGTCGTGCGTCACCGGCGCCGTGGCCGCGGCGCCCAGCTGGGCCGGCGCGGACGGCGTCGGCGCGTCGGGCGCGACGCCCGTGCCAGTGGGGTCGCCCACACTTGTCGGCCCTTCCTGGCCGACGACACCGCCGCTGTCGACCGTTGTCACGACGCCGTGGACGTCAACGACCTGCCCATGCCAGCTGCCATCCGCGCCATAGAACGTGTAGCCGGCGGAGCCATCGTTGTGGAACCACATGTCGCTGACGCGGTGGCCATCGCTCGCATAGCCGGTCATGACGCCGTTGCCGAAGCCGTCCAGGTACAGGCTCTCCTTGCCCTTCTGGCTGAAGCGCCAGGACGTGCCGGCCGTGGTGGTGTCGGTGCCGGTGAAGACGATGCCGGTGAGCGCATCGTACATTTCCAGCGTGGTGCGGGTGGGGGAACCAATGGGATTGAAGCCGCGTATGCTGTAAGACGTCCCGGCGACGCCGTTGACGGTGATGAACATCTCGGCTTCGGCGCCCATGCGCGCGGTGGGCGTGTCCTGGGGAATGCGGATCGTCACGCCGTTCATGACCGTGCCGGCCGTGCCAAACGTGACCATGGTGGCCCCGAACTGCAAGCCGAACATGTCGCGGGCGCCGGCAGGGTCGCTGCCGGTGCGGCCGTCGGCATGCCGCCACGTCTCGCCGATCAACCTGCCGTTCGCGTCGAACTGTTCGGTGATGGACTGCACGCCGGCATTGGTCAGTGTATAGGTGCCCCCCGTCTTGTTGCCGTTGACGTCGTAAAAGGTCTCCGTGGACACGCCGCTGCCGTCGCTCGACCGGATCGCATAACTGCCGTCCGGCCGGTACGTGCGGCCCGTGACGACGCCGCCGGCCTGGAACACATCGCCACCGCTCGAACCGTCGGCGCGCGACCAGCTGTCGGACAGCTTCACGCCGGCCGCGCTGTAGGTCGTCCAGGTCAGGTTGCTGCCGCTGCCGGTACGCACCACATACGTGCCGTCTGGGTTGTCGGTACGGACACCGCCGCTGTCGGCCGGCGTCGTCGTCGTCACACCGATCGCGACGCCGGCCGCGTTGAATGCGGTGGTGCTCGTCGTGCCCTTGCCGTCGTCGACATAGGTCGTATAACTGCCGTCGGGCGCGTAGGTATAGCCCGACGACGAACCGTCCGCATTGAAGAAATCGCCGCCATGCGCGCCATCCGGGTGGCGCCAGGTGTCCGATACCGTCGCGCCGGCGGCGTCGGCATTCGTCGTGGTGACGTTGCCGGCAGCGTCCGTGCGCGTCACCACCGTGCTGGTCAATGCGCCGGCCGGGTCGAGGTGGCGTTCCGTACGCAAGCCCTTGCCGTCGTCACTGTAGGCCACCTGCGTGCCGTCGGCTCCGACGGCCGTACCAGAGGCGCTGCCGTCGGCGGCGAACACGTCTGTGCCGTGGCTGCCATCGGCGCGGGTCCAGGTCGTGCTCAGCTTCGCGCCATTGGCGTCATAGGTGGTGACCGCGCGCCCCTGCGGGCCAGTCGTGGCGACCGTCGATCCGGTGAAGGCGCCCCGCACATCGCGCAACTGCGTGGTAACCATGCCACGGCCATCGTCCTCGTAGGTTGCCGTACTGCCGTCGGACTGACGTACCGTGCCCGTCGACGACCCGTCGATGCGATAGGTATCGCTTCCGGACGAACCGTCGGCCCTGCTCCACGTGCGGCTCTGTTTCACGCCGGTCGAGGAATAGAAGGCGACGGTCACGTTGCCCTGGCTGTCGTGCCGCATCAGCCCGTAGGAACCGTCCGCATTGTCAAACCGCACGCCGTTGCGCGTGGCAAGGTCGGTCATGGTCGTCCGGGTACCATCTGCAAACTGGACGGTCTGCAATGTCTGGGCAGGCGTGCCCTCCACGCGCACGGAGCCGGACGCCCCGAAGCGCAGTTCCTGGAAGCCCCTGCCCGGGACGAGCTGCACGTCGTCCGCGTTGGCGACGGTCAGTTGCAGGACATCGTCCGCCGCGCTGGACCGCACGACAGTGTGGCTCTCCAACGTCTCTACCGCGTAGGTGATGTCCGCGCCACCGCCAACCAGCGTAGAACTGCCGCTGGCCGCGTGCACCACGCTGCCGTCGCCGTACGCGAATGCGGTGTAGGTGGTATCCGTGCCGCGCAAGTCCTCGCCATCCACGTTGCTGACCAGGAGCTCATGTCCGTTGCCGGCAAGGTCGAGCGTCCCCATCTGCCCGCCATGCATCAGCTGTGTCCTTGATAGGACGGTACCGTCGTCGAACTGGAAGGCGTCGACGCCGTCGCCGATGCCGCCGACGAGCGTTGCGCTGCCCCCGGCGTCGATGACGAGCGCCGTACTGCCATCGTCGTACAAGGTCGGCGTCAACGTGACGTCGTCGAGCGTGATGCCGGGCCCGAAACGGATCACGTCGTCCTGCTTGGCGCCGAAGATGGTGGTCGTGCCGCTGCCGTCGAGCTCGAAAGTATCGGGCCCCGTCCCGGCAATCAGTTGACTGACGCCGCTACCGCCCACCAGCGTCGTGCGGCCGACGCCGCCATACAGTACGGTCGGCGCATCATACGTGCCGCCGTCACCTGCGTAGAGGACACTGTCGCCGCTGCCGCCATGGATCTGGGCGACGCCCGTGCCGCCGTAGATCGTGGTCGGTCCGCTCCCGGCAACGAGGACGTCCGGCGCGGCCGCGCTGCCGCCGTCGCCACCGAAGATGACGGTCTGGCCGCTTCCACCCTGCACCGAGGCAAAGCCCGAGCCGACGTGGATCGTCGTGTCCCCGCTGCCGCCGACGACGGTCGTGCGGGCGTCGGGCGTGCCGCCGTCGCCCGTATAGATCAGCGTCGTACCCGCCCCCCCCTGGATCACATCGACGCCGCGACCGCCATAGATGGTGGTATCGCCGGTGCCAGCGAGGATCGTGGTCGGCATGTCCGTGGTACCGCCATCGCCGGCCCAGATGACGTCGTGACCGGCACCGCCCTGGATCACCGTGCTGCCCGTGCCGCCCACGATGGTCGCGTTGCCGTCGCCGGCCACGAGGGTCGCGTGGCCCGAACCGCCCATCAGCGTGTCGTTGCCGCTGGACCCGTAGACGATCGTGTCGCCGCTGCCGGCTTCGACATAGTTGTCTCCGTCGGCCGATGCCCGGTCGGGACTGCTGCCTGCGTAGATCGTCGCGTTGCCGCTGCCGCCATAGATGGAGTTGTTTCCGGAGCCGCCATACACGAGGTCCTTGCCGCTTTCCACATGGATGACGTCGTCGCCGCCCATGCCATCGATCAGCACGTCGCCGGTGCCGCCAAAGATGGTGTCGCCTTTGCTGCCGCCCCAGATACTGCTGTTGCCGCTGCCGGCGTCGATGTAATTCAAGCCGTTGCCGGCCATGATGACGTTGTTCCCGCTGCCACCGAAGATCGTCGTGTTTCCGCCGCCGACAGCGAGCCCCTGCATCGTGTTCCCGTCGTAGCCGTCCTGGACCGGTGTCGTCGACGTGCTCGTGACGTTCATGTCGAGGTAATCGATGTGGTACCCATCCTGGTCGCGCCGGAGCCGCGTATTCCAGGTGTCCACCAGCTGCGAACCGACGACGCCGCCCGCTACTGTCGAATTTCCAGCACCCAGCACGACTACCGCGTCCGCGTCGCCAAGCAGGTACAAATCGTTCCCGGCGCCTGCAACCACGGTCGCCTGGCCCCCACCGAAAGTGACGAGGTTGCCCTTGCGGCTCCTGGGCGTCCCCGTCTCGGCGGCGTCCAGCGCGGCCGCCAGCCCGACCTCGCCGTTACCGTAGAAACGGTTGTGGCCGTAGCCCAGGTAGCCGATGGCCGTGCTGCCCTGGGCCTCGACTACATTGTCACCGTTCGCGGCCCAGAAGATATCGTTGCCTCCACCCAGCGCCAGACGGTTGTCGCCATTCCCCACGACGATCGCGTCGTCGGCCGCGCCGGCGGCGACGATGTTGTTACCGTTGCCCAACTTGACGGAGATCGGGCCGCCACGCCCGTCGACGCTGTACGAGCCGTCCCCGCCTTTGTACGCGTCGATCGTCACAGGCACGCCGTTGCGGTCGACCGTCATCTGCTCGGGCGCCAGCCCCTGGTTGTGAGAGAAGTCGGGCGCCGCCGGGGTGTCGCTGCGGTCGAAGGCCACCGACAATGTGGAAGCATCAGCCGCATCGCCCTCGTCGCCGACGAGGCCGACCCGCAGCTGCGCCGTGGCGCTGGCGGCCGGGTCGAGATAGACCAGACCGAGCGTGACACCGGCTTCGCCGGCACCGACAGTGATCGTGACCTTGCCGTCCGTGACCTGGAGATTGTCCGCGCCGGTATTCAGACGCAGCTTGTCCAAGTCGATGCCGCTCAGGTCGAGTTCGACGGTACGCGCGTAGTCGACGGTCGTCGCAAACGAGATGTCGAGCGGGGCGAGCGTCCCCTTGACAGTGGTGCCGTCAACCGACTGGCCCAGCTTGACCTGTGGCCGGTCCGTGAGGTGGATGCCGAGATAGCCCGCTTGCTGGGCCTGTCCCAGGTCGAAATCGTCGATGACGATCTGCGCATTCCCCGCCCGGCCGCCGCTGATCGTCAATGTTCCGACGCCGCCCTTGGCCGCGCCGGGAACGAAACGATAGGTCATCGCCGGATCGGCCGCATCGGTCCAGGTCATGGCCTTCCCGGCGACGGCCACGGTCTTGCTGCCGAACGTTATGCCCGCCTGTAGGTTATCGATGAACAACGCGTCCCGGGCCTTGGTCTGCTTGACGTGGACCACGCCGCCATTGCGCGTCAACACCTCGTAGTTGACCGTGGCGTTGGCATTGCCTTCGAAGGTCTCGGCGCCGCCGTCCGCGACCAGCGTCTCGTTGCCCGTGCCGGCGCGCAGCACGTCGCCGTCGCCGCCGAACATCAGGTCAGATCCCTTGCCGCCTACCAGCGTGTCGCGCCCCATCTGGCCGACGAGCAGGCTGGCCGTGCCGCTCGCGAACGTGCCGGTCTCGTTCGGGCTAACGTTGAGCGAGGCGCCCGCGTCCCAGGCCACGTAAATGTTCGACGGGTTGCGGACGGGGCTCCAGGCATCGGTTTGCAGGATCTTGCCGATCAGGTTGATGCCGGCGTACCGCTGGTTCAGATTGGCGACATATGCAGTGGCGGCGGGCGCCAGTTCTTCGTTCAGGGTTTTGATCGTGGGCGAAAATCCGGCCTTGATCAGGTCTTTGAAATCAACGTTCGCTGCATTAAGGGGCGACATGCCCCGAATCAGGTTCGCCTTCGGAATAGGTTTGCCATCGGGCGGCTGGCCGAGTGCGTGCTCGTACTCCATGATCTTGACACGCTTCTCGGACAGCATTTGCAGAACGTTGGTCGCCTCGGCGGCGGTAACCTTGCCGGGATCATCATACAGGCCGAAGACTTCGGCTTCAAAAAAGCGGCGCTTCTGAAGCCCCCTGTCATACCGCTTGTTACTGCCGTAGCGAATTTCGTACCATGCTTCTGCACGATTACCCTGGCTCAGTGCAGTTGGAAGTTTTGTACCGAGAAGGCCTACGCCACCATTCCACGTCAACGACGACAGTGTCATGATCTCGCGTGAGGTTTTGGAGTCAGGTTCGGATTCGAGTTGCGGAACCGGTGCTTTCATTTTCTCCAAATACGCGGGCCATGCAAGCGGAAAAATGCTTTTCACCTCCTCCTCATTAGCAAAAGCAAAACTGGGGCGCAGATTCGATCCAACCACGCGGAGGAAGTCAGGATCCGTCTCTTTGGCGCGGGCTGCCATGATATCGTTGATACGGCCACGATTGCCTCCCGTGTGAAATTCCTTTCTGATTAGAGTGAGATAATCGTAATCAATCGCTGCCCCACGATTGCCTGGGGGGCGTGACGTAGATGTAATCGCAGCATCCGAGAATCCCATGACTCTCAGAATTCTATTTTTTTCTTCCGTGTCACCAGTAACGAGGTCGTATCCGACCCCAATTGTAGGATTGCCTCTCACATCCGTCAGGACCAGAGGCCCATCTTCGCCGACCTCGAGAGGATAAAGGAACTTGTACAGGTTGCTCACGAAGTCGCCGCTGACCGGGCTCTTCTGCCAAGAAAACCGATTCGTCATATAAATTCTTTCCGTATTGAACGTGAAACATTGCAATGATCATGCACAGCTTCCGAGACGATAGCTATCGCGAACGCACTTTGATGGTCTTAAATGAGCACATCGGCGCAAGCCCATACTGCGTCTGTCTAAACACCTTTGGTCCGACGATAAAAACTGGGGCTCCTCTGTAAACCCGCAGTCGCGCATTGGCGAGCAAATTATCGATGACCGATGCATCGAGTCGTAACGGGCCCGACATATCGTCGGCCATCAAAACATTTTCCTCGACATATCGCTGGTCCGGCTTGCCATCACATCCGCCGCTCGACTTCATCCGGCGAAGTTGCAAGATCGTTTTTGTTTTTCCCGGCACTGTCCCATACGGCGAGAACTGATCGGCCATAGGACCGCGCCAAATAAACATTTGCTCATTATTCTTTTTGAAGATGCTGGCCCGGTATTCATACATGTCTTCTGGAGCGACACCACGATCCAGGTCGGCGAAATAGGCGCTGGCTCCTACCTGCAGGTATTTTTCGATATGCGCGACGAAATCGAGGCTCGGATTGGAAACTGGCTGAAGCGGCGGCATCTCAAACGCACCGCTCAGCGCCGCGGCAACACATGCCTCCGGCATCGCGGGATAGCGCCGGAAATACGTCTGGATTTCCTTGCGCAAATTGGCGCAAATCGGGTCATCGGGTATGGCGGAGCTTTGAACCGCCCAGTGACCTCCATGCTCGGCAGACATGGCGCCATGCTGCATCAGAATCAATACAGCGCTGGTGATGGCAAGTATGGTACGCATGGCATGAGCCTCCTGATAAGTGGACTGGGTCTTGTGAACAGCACGGGGCATCAGTAAATTCTCCAGACATTTGCGACGGCCTCCACAAAAATTATTAGCAGTCTTTGTCCTATAAAATTTTTATTCAACCAACAAATATTGGATCGCTACTTCTTCTTAAAACTGCATATCGGAATAAATCCTATAGGCGACTGGCTATAAACATCTGGACCGGAAATCAGGATCGGCTGGCCATTGTGGAGACGCAGGCTGGAATCGACCAGCAGATTGCGAGCGGTCGAGTCTTCGAGCTTTAACGGCCTGGACAGATCCGGAGTCATCAGGATCAAATGCTCGTTAAAATCGCGATCCGGTTTGCTGACGCATCCTCCGAGCGGGTTTGGAACCCGGTATTGCAAGATGGTCTTCACTGCCCCGGGGACGTTTTGATACGGCGTGATGGGGTCATCAAATTTCCCCCTCCAAACGAAAAATGCTCCGCCTTCTTTCCGCGTCACGTCCGCTCGGTAAAAATACATGTCTTCCACCGGCTTCCCAGCATCCTGGTCGGCAAAAAAGTCTTGCGAGAATACCTGCATGTATTTTTCAATGACGGCAGCAAAGTTCCGGCCGGGATAGGCTATCGGTTCCCATGGAGGAAGATCGAAGGCACCTCCCAGTGCCGTCCCGATACACACCGCAGGAAGCTTCGGGTAACGATGAAAATAGTCGTCAACGACCTTTTGCAACCTGTCGCACAACGGATCCTGCGGAAGGTCAGGGTTGGGAATATCCAGCTTCCATTTTGGCCCGGCCCCTGCCTGCGCAATGCAATGCAACGTGAGAATTAAAACACCGGCGGCGACGGCACGGAAGGCGCGCATGGCATCGGTCTCCTGGCAAGTGGGCCGGAACGGCCGATTGCAACGGTCCTGTGCACGACCAGGCTGCGCGGCAATTTATGGGTGATGAACAACACGATGCGCTCGCGTCCCAGCACGTTGATGGTCTTGGCGACCTGGTCGGCCGTTTCTTCGTCCAGGCTGCTGGTCGCCTCGTCGAAGATCAGGATGCGTGGCCGCTTGAGCAGGGCGCGGGCGATGGCGAGGCGCTGGCGCTGGCCACCCGACAGGCCGACGCCGCGTTCGCCGAGCACGGTCTGGTACCCCTGGGGTTGGCGTTCGATCGCCTCGTGCATTTCGGCCATGCGGCAGGCCTCGACGACATCATCGAATGTGGCGTGGGGATTCGCGGCCATCAGGTTGTCGAGGATCGTTCCCGAAAAAAGCACGGTCTCCTGCGGTACGACACCGAAGTGCGACCGCAGTTCGTTCGCCGATAACGTCGAAATATCGACGCCGTCCAGCAGGATCCGCCCGCCGGCGGGGCGATAAAAGCCCTGCAGAAGTTTCGTCAGTGTGCTCTTGCCGCTGCCGGACGGTCCGGTGATCGCCACCGTCATGCCCGGCTCGACCCGCAGCGAAAAGTTTTCGTACAGCAGCGGCTGCTGTTCGTGATAGCGGAAGCTGATCGCTTCGATATCGATGCGGCCAGGGCCACCGCCCTGCCGCGAAGGCGTTACAGAATAGGGCTCGACGGGCGCGTTCAGGATATCGCCGAGGCGCTGCACGGACATCCGGGCCTGCTGGAATTGCTGCCATAGACCCACCAGGCGCAGCACGGGTTGCGACACCCGCCCTGCGAACATCTGGAATGCCACCAGCATGCCGATGCTGAACGCGGGATCGTGAATGACCGTATAGGCGCCGAGTACGAGCACCCCGAGGGTCATCGCCTGCTCGAGCACGTTGGCGACCGTCGAATACGTATTGGCCGTCTGCCGCGTTCGAAAACTGGCCTCCAGATAGGTCGCCAGGAAGCCGTCGTAGCGCTCCCGCAACTGCGGCTCCATCTGCAGGCTTTTCACGGTGTCGATCCCGGCCACGTATTCCGTCACGAACGCCTGGTTGCGGGCGCCGAGGGCGAACTGTTCGTTCAGTTGCTTGCGGAACAGCGGGGCGACCGCCGCACTGCATGCCGCCAGCAGCACGAGCACGAAGCCGACGAGTACGCTCAGCTTGATGCTGTAGCACAGCATGATGGCAACGAAAATCGCGAGGAAGGGAATGTCCAGCACCAGGGCGACGGCGGCGCCCGCGAGGAACTCGCGTATCGATTCCACCCCATGCAACCTTGCCGCGATGACACCCGTCGCCCGCTGCTCGAAATACCGCGGCGGCAATTTGAACAGGTGCTGGCACACCGCGCTTCCCAGCACGGCGTCGACGCGGTTTCCGGTGTGAAGAATGAGCGTTTGTCGGGTCCAGCCGAGGATCGCGCTGAAGACCATGAACAGGCCCATGCCGGCGGCGATCACCCACAGTGTGCTCTCGGTGCGGTGCACGACCACCTTGTCGATGATGACCTGGGTGAACAATGGCAGCCCGAGTGCCAGCAACTGGATGCCCAGCGAAGCGAGCAACACCTCGCGCCAGACCTTGCGGTGTTTCAGCAATTCCGCACCGAACCAGCGGAAACCGAACGCGGACGCTTCGTTGCGGGGCATGTCCGGGTCGGTCACGGGTTCTGGCACCGCGCTGCACCACATGCTCCACGGCAGGAGCCTCTCGCCGAATGCGGTTAAGGGCAGCGTCACGGGCATGTCGCTGCCAGCCTCGAACACGACAACATCCATGCCCTTGCGCGCGACGACCAGCGCGGGCACGAGCTTGGCGTCGAGCGCGAGCAAGACAAGAACGGGGCCGCGTACCGCTGAAAGGTCCACCGTGCCCAAGCGCAACTCCGCCTTGAGTCCCAATTTGCGCGCTGCATGGACCAAATCGTCCGGCTTGTAAGGCGGCGGAAACTGTTGCAGCAGCAGCGGCGGACTGAACGGCACGCGATGGATCGTGCAAAGGCACCCGAGGGACGAGACAAAATCACTTTGACCGATGGTCGGCACGCTGGGCGGGACATGGTCCTCGTCCGTTTCGATCATGTCGCGCATATGTCGCCCGCTGTGACTTGTCGGTTCGTGAGAATCCCGGGTTGGGCGCGTCGTAAGTTCATTTGTACATGATTAAAAGAAATCTTCCAACGAACATACTTGAACTGCAACTTATTGTCTAGTTGCAACATTGCAACAAGAACGTTAATTGTGTCTGATAGAATTTCCCCAAAGGAAACTCATGAACTACTTGTTCGTCCACCAAAATTTCGCTGGCCAATACCTCCACTTGGTGCGCCATCTTGGCGCTCAGCCGGGCAACCAGGTCGTTTTCCTGACCCAGCATCAGCATTTCACGCTTCCTGGGGTGAGGGTGATTCGCTATCGTCCACCGCGTGCGCCCTCGCCCGGCGTGCATCATTACCTGCAGGACACGGAAGCGGCCATCCTGAACGGGCAGAGCGTGGCCCGCATTGCCCTCGACCTGCGCGCGAGCGGGTTCGTTCCGGACGTCATGGCCGGGCACAATGGCTGGGGGGAGATCTGGTACTTGAAGGACGTATATCCGGACGTGCCGCTGATCGGCTACTTCGAGTTCTTTTACCGCCAGTTTGGCGCCGACGTCGGCTTCGATCCCGGTGATGTGCACAGTCCGGATACCGGACCGCGCATCCGCAGCAAGAATATGGGTAATCTGCTGGGTCTGGATACGGTCGACATCGGCGTATGCCCGACGCATTGGCAGCGGTCAGGCTACCCTGCTCGTTATCACGACAAACTCAGACTCATGCACGAGGGAATCGACACGGCATGGGCGAGCCCATTGGACAGCGCGACGTTCACGTTGCCCGGCGGGCGCATCCTCAGCAAGGAGGACGAGGTCCTGACATACGTCGCGCGCAATCTCGAGCCGCACCGGGGCTTTCCGATGTTCATGCGCAGCCTTCCCGGCATTCTCAGCCGTAGGCCCCATGCCGAGGTATTGATCGTGGGCGCGGACGGCACGTCGTACGGCCCTCCCCGCGCAGATGGCCGCAGCTACCGCGAAGCGATGCGCGCCGAACTGGAGGACGACGTCGACTGGACTCGGGTGCATTTTCTGAATCAAGTGCCCTATGGGCAGTTCCGCGACATGCTGCGCGTATCGCGCTGCCACGTCTACCTGACCTATCCCTTCGTGCTGTCGTGGTCGATGCTGGAAGCCATGTCGATGGGCTGCGTCGTAGTAGGCTCTTGCACCGCCCCGGTCACGGAAGTCATCGTGGATGAAGACAATGGCTTCCTGGTCGATTTTTTTGACACCGACATGCTCGTTCGAAAAGTGGTCGACGTGCTGGAGGCCGGTCCCGCGCTCGCCGCCATGCGTAGTTCCGCACGATCGACCATCGTCGAGCGCTACGACTTGCAGGCAGTCTGCTTGCCACGGCAGCTCGCATTGCTCACGGAAGCACGAGAACTGCTGCGTGGCCGGGCGCACACCTTCTCGTGACGAGTCAGCGAAGTCACTCAAATTGACGACCTTGAACCCGGTCAAAGCAGGTCCGCACAGGCGATTTATGCTGCAAAAAAGCTCGCCGAAGCGAGCCTTTTTCAATTCCCAAAGCAGAGTTTCCAAGGGGAAACCTCACTCCCACTCGATCATCAATGGCTGAGCAAAGCTGTTGAATTTCAGAGTCATTCTCGAGCCCTCTCAGGGCCATGCCACGAATGATACCATGATGAACGAGCCACGATCCGAGACGACTTTGCAGGCCGTTTTGACGTCTAAAAATCAAAGAGTTGGCTCTGCACCACACCGTTCACCACATGAGTTCGCGGAGCGTGACCTGTCAGGCCGCCCGAGAGAGCTCTGCAGCTGGCCATCACAAACAGCGGAGCCAGCGCGGCCAGCGAGACCGTTCGCCGCATCGTCAGAAGTCGGCGCGCGCGGACACCTGGAAGCTGCGCGGCGCCTGGAACGTGTACTGGTCGCCGGACACCGTCTTGCCCGGCGAGATCGAGGTCACGTCCTGCTTTCCGGCCAGGTTGAACACGTTCAGCTGCAGCTTCAGCGCCCGCAAATTCATGCCCGGGTTGGCGAAGCGGTAGGCGAGCGATAAGTCGATGTTCGTGTACGCGCCCGTGCGGTACGCCTCGTAGGCCGCCGGCTTTGCGGGATCGTAGTCGGCCTGGTACACGGCGCCCGTGCGCTTGCCGATCAGCGAACCCGCCCAAGGACCGGCGTTGTACAGGAGGCCCAGAGCGGCTGTCATGTCGGGCGAGCCTGAAATCGTCTTGCCCGTGTCGTTGGCCTCCGCCTTGTTCTTCGAGCCGTTGGCGTACAGCGCGACGCCGCCGCCGACCAGCCATGTGGCCTGGCCCTCGATGCCCTTGTAGGTGGCGCCGCCCACGTTGACGTACGCGGCGTCGGTGCCGCCGAGGCCGTTCGATACGTACTTGTTCTTGAAATCGATCTTGTACAGGTCGACGTCCCAGGTGAGTGCGTTCGATTCGCCGACGATGCCCAGCTGGTAGTTGGTCGACTTCTGCGGGTCCGAGCTGTTCTTCGTCGGGTCGGCGATATAGAACGACTTCAGGTCGGGGATCTGGAAGCCTTCCGCGTACTGTGCGTACACGGCCAGGCCATCGCCGATGCGCTGGTTCGCCGTCAGGAACGGCAGCGTCGCCTTGTACTCGACCGACGTGTGCTGCAGCACGCGCGTCGTCTGGTTAACGGCGGCGTCCACGGCGCGGCGGATCTGCACGCGCTTGACGCCCGGGGTGACGGTGAGATCCGGCGTGACGGACCACTCGAACTGCGCGAACGGCTGCACGTTATGGATCGTCGACTGCTGGTCGAACAGCACGTCCGGGAACGTCACCGGCACCGGCTTGGTTTCGCGCGGGTCGCGCACGCCCAGCGTGAGGTCGAGGTCATACTGATGGCGGTCCGTGTCCGACCGCTCGTACCACACGCCGGTGCGGAAGGTGCCCGCCTCGAACGACTTGTTCAGGCGCAGGATGTCGCCCCAGACGCGGTACTTGTTGCGCTTGTCGATGCCGGGGATGTCCGCATTGCCCTTCGGGCCGGCCTTGGTGCCCGGTGCCGTCAGACCGGTCGGGTCGGTCGACGAGATCGTTTCGTTGTCGTATGCGTAGGTGTAGAGCTGGTTGTCGGTCGCCCAGCCCGCGCCCCAGTTGGTTTCCAGGCGCAGGTAGTCGAAGTCCGTGTTCTTGGACGTGTGGTTGAAGCCGGCGTAGTTGAAGCTGGCCGGGTCGTCGTTCAGGCTGTAGTTCTTGCCGTACTTCGCCACCTGGGCCAGCGTGGGTCCCTTGTTGTTGTCCGGCTGGACGTAACCGATCTGGTTGGCCGACACGAAGAAGGTCGCCACCGTCGACTCGCCGAGCGGCCGGCGCACCTTCAGCATGTAGTTGTCGCTGTTGATCGTGTTGCGGGTCAGGTAGCCGTCCGACTGCAGGTGCTGGTAGTTCAGCTGGATCGTCCCGTTGCCCCAGCCGGCCAGCTGGCCGCTTTCCCACGACACGCCGCCCAGGCGCGTGTTCCAGGTGCCGGCCGAGCCGAACACGCTCGTGTGCTGCTCCTTCGACGGCTTCTTCGAGAACAGGTTGATCGAGCCGCCGAAGGTGGCATAGCCCAGGTTGTCCGCATTGCCCGGGCCACGCTCGACGATGGCGCCGCCGATCACGGAACCGGGGAAGAACGACGTCGAGTGGTGCGCCGGATTGTTCGTGTCGCCCCAGGGAATGCCGTCGAACGTGATGTTGTACTGATCGTCGCCGAAGCCGCGCATCGTCGTCTTCGTTTCCGACAGGCCGGGACCGTTGGCGGAATCGCCCGACAGGCTCGGTGCGATATTCACGATGCGGCTGTACTCGGCGGCCGGCGTCACCGACAGTTCGATGAAGTCGCGCGTGATGATAGATTGCGGCTCGGTAGCCGCCAGGCTCGACTGCGTGGGCGCGGCGGCGGATGCCGTGTGGTTGCCGAGGTAATCGCCGTTGCGGGCGCTGACGACGACGGTCGGCACGGGCCCGGCGTCCGCGGCATCGGCGGCGGGAGCGACTTCAGGAGCGGCCTGCGCCGACAGGGTGGCAAGGGCGAGCGAAACGGAGACGGCAAGGCGCCGGCGCGAGAACGGATGCGTGGTCATTGGTGAGGATGATGAGTTGGCAAATTTATGGAACGCTAACGTTTTGAAATTTGGCAACTATATGCACGCAATATGACCCGGTCGTTACGGTGCGCCGACATGAACGATTGGTAATGTTGGCGTTTTGCGCACAGCCGCTAGCGGCGCGGGAACCGCACCGTCACCATCAACCCGCGCCCTGCCGGCCCGTCGTCGAGCGTCACGGTCGCCCGATGCGCATTGGCGACGCTGCGCACGATCGACAGGCCCAGTCCACTGCCCCATTCGGCATGCCCCGCGCCCCGGTAAAAGCGGTCGAACACCCGTTCGCGCTCCGCCGGCGCGATGCCGATCCCGTCGTCGGCAACCTGCAGCGTAATCTCGCGATCGGTCTGGGTCATGGTGACGTCGACGCGGCCGCCGGGCGCCGTGTAGCGCAACGCATTGTCGAGCAGATTGCCGACCAGAATACGCAAGCCGTCGGCGTTACCGGACAGGCATGGACCGTCGAGGTCCGCTTCGGTCTCGACGATGCCCAGATCGATGCCCCTGGCGCTGGCCTGGTCGTAGCGCTCGCCGATGCAGGCGCGCGCGAGTTCGAGCAGATCGACCGGTGCCGGGGCCGCTTCGCCTGCGTCGCCTTCCTGCCTGGCGGCCGTGAGCAATTGCTGCACCAGATGGATGGCACGATCGAGGCGTTGGTGCAGTTTGGTGAACGCGGCCGCGCGCTGTACGTCGTCGGTGGCGCGCTCTGCGAGCTGGAGCTGCAGTTGCAGGGCGGTCAAGGGCGAACGAAGCTCGTGTGCCGCATCCGCCACGAAGGCGCGCTGGCTATGCAATGCATGGTCGAGCCGCAGCAGAAGGTCGTCCATCGCCGCGACGACGGGCCTGAGCTCGGGCGGCTGGTCGCGCTCGGCGAGCGGCTGCAGGTCGCTCGGCGAGCGGCGGCCCAGCGCCTGCGCGAGCCGCGTCAGTGGCGTCAAGCCGCGTCCCACGACGGCATAGATGAGCACGCCCAGTATCGGCAGCATGGCCAGGAACGGCAGCAGCGAACGCAATGCCAGGCGCGCCGCGAGTTCCTCGCGCGCCGACACGGATTGCGCCACCTGCACCCGGTCGCCGCCGCGCTCGGCGAGATAGACGCGCCAGGTATCGTCGTTGCCGGTCAGCGTCGCGTAACCGGGCCGCGCGGCGGCCGGCAGTACGTGCGCGGTGGTCGAGATGTAGCCGAGCCGCCCGGACCGGTCCCAAACCTGGATCACCACCTCCTCTTCGGGATCGCCATGCTCGCGCCGCGCCGGCAAGCCGGCTTGCGTGGTCGGCAGCGTCGTCGCCATCTGGCGCAGCTGATAGTCGAATAGCTCGTTGGATTCTTCCAGGACCTTGAAGTAGATGGCGCCGCCGGCAACGAGGGTGCACGCCAGGGTCCCGCTTAGCAGCCCGAGCAGCAGTTGGCTACGCATTGTCCTCATGAGGTCCTCATGAGGACAGCGGTGCCACATAGCCGACGCCGCGCACGTTCCTGATGAAATCTGCACCGAGCTTCTTGCGCAGGCGGTGCACGTAGACGTCCACCGTATTGCTCTCGACCTCCTCGTTCCAGCCGTACAGCTTCTGCTCCAGCAATGCCTTCGACATCACGCGTCCGGGCGGGTCAAGCAACGCGGCCAGCAGCGCGAATTCGCGTGCCGACAGCGGCAGCGGCTGCCCGTCGAGCAGGGCCTCGTGCGCGGTCAGGCGCAATGTCACGCCGCGGTGCACGATATCCGGTTGCGCGCGGCCGGCGCCGCGCCTGAGCAGTGCGCGCACCCGCGCGAACAACTCTTCCAGGTCGAACGGCTTGACCAGGTAATCGTCGGCGCCGCCGTCCAGCCCCTGCACGCGGTCGGCGGTACTGTCGCGCGCCGTAATGATCAGGACCGGCGCCCGGCCGCCGCGGTCGCGGTACTGGCGCAGCACGTCGAGACCGTCGCGACCGGGCAGGCCGAGGTCGAGCAACAACAGGTCGTAAACGTCCGTCACCAGCGCCAGCTGCGCGGCGCCGCCGTCCCGCACCCAGTCGAGCGCATAGCGTTCCGCGCGCAGGCCTTCGGCGATGCTGTCGCCGATCATCGGGTCGTCTTCGATCAGCAGCAGGCGCATGGGTGGTCGATGCGGGAGCGTGAATTTGTCATGGGACACCTGGAAAATCGCGCCGCCAGCTTACCGCAAACCGCGCGCTCATGGGCCGACGACCACCATGGTGAACGTTTTGTCGACGACGGCCGGCAGGAACACCCGACGGCTCGCCGGATCGAACGCCATGGTGCGCGCGCCCTTCACGGTCGGCACCTCGACCGCCGGCGCATAGTGGTCGGCGTCCAGCTGGCGCACCACGCTCAGCGTACCCGCGCCGTTTGAGGAAAACACGGTGGCGGTGCCGGCATCGTAGTGTGCGGCGTCCGGATGGTCGCCGATCGCGATGCGCGCCACCACCTTGCCGCTCGCGCTGTCCGTGACCATCATCGCACGGTTGCCGCACACCGAGAACAACCGCGCGTGCGCAGTGTCCAGCGCCAGTCCGCTCGGTTCGTCGCAGCCGGCCAGGGGCCAGTGCGACAGCACGCGGTCCGTCGCGGCGTCGATCGCAACGATCTCGTCCTTGTCCTCGATGTTCACGTAGACGCGTTTGCCGTCGGTGGCCGCGAACTCCGGCTTGCCGCCGACCGGAATTGTGGCGACCTGCTTCCCGCTCGCGGCGTCGAACACGCTCACGTCCTTGCTCTTGCCGTTGAACGTGTACAGTTTGCGGGTGGCGGGCTCGTACAGGATCGCGTCCGGATTCGCGCCCTTCACGGCAAGCTCGCGCTCGACCCGCAACGTGTCGAGGTCGAACACGGTAACGGTGTTGGCGCGGCCATTGCTGGTGAAGCCGAGCTTCAGGTCCTGTGCGAATACCACGCCATGCACGCCGGCCGTATTGGGAATCTCGCCGACCGACTTGCCGCTGGCGGCATCGAGCACCTGCAACCGGTCGCCGCGCGTGACGAACAGGCGGTTGCGCTGGGTGTCGATGGCGAGATAGTCCCAGCGTGTTGCCGGGCCGAGGTCCCAGCGCTGTTGTACGGCGTAGTGGACCGGCTCGGCGGCGGTGGCCGGGGACAGGCAGGCCGCCAGCGCAGCGCCGACGAGGAACGGTTTGATCAGGACAGGTTTCACGGTTTCTCCATATGAAGGACAGCGTCAGGCTTCGTCCGCGCCGGACGAGCGTCCGCGCATCAGGTGGAACAGGATCGGCATCAACAGCAGCACCAGCGGCAGTTGCACGACCAGCCCGGAAATGATGGCGATCGCCAGCGGCTGCTGCATCTCGGAGCCGCGCCCGAGTGCGAACGCCAGCGGCAACAGGGTCAGGATCGCGGCCAGCGTAGTCATCGCGATCGGCCGCATGCGGTTCAATCCGGCCTCCAGCAAGGCCTGCTCGCGTGGACGGTCGGCGACGAGTTCCTGCTGCTCCGAGTAGTAAAAGATCGCGACCTCCGTGGCCATACCGATGATCATCGTCATGCCCATCATGGCCGAGATGTTCAGTTCGATCTTCGTCAGCCATAGGCCGATGAACACGGCCGACACCGCCAGCAACGCGGTGACGAGAATCGACAACGCCAGACGGAAGCTTTCGTACATGAACAACAGCAGCAGGAACACCAGCGCGCTGGCGGCTGCGAATACCGCCATCAACCCGTGGAAGGCGATCTGCTGTTGTTCGTACAGGCCACCCAGCTGGTAATAACTGTCGGCGGGCAGCGTGCGCGGCCGGGCCATCATTGTCCGGACGTCGGCGATCACGGAGCCGAGATCACGCCCGCTGATACGGGCGGTGACGGCGACCATGCGCTTGAGGTTTTCACGCGTGATCTGCGCCTGGCCGGTGACCGCATGGATCTCGGCCACGCGCTGCAGCGGAAACGCGTGGCCGTCCGGTGCGACCACGCGCAGCCGGCGCAGATCGGTCTCCGTGGCACGCTGGTTCTGCGGCACCCAGATACGCACGTCGACCATCTTGACGCCGCCCGGTACGTGCGTCGCGACCGTGCCCGAGAGGACGCCGGAAACGTAGCGGGTGATTGCATCGGCGTCCATGCCTTCGAGCGCGCTTCTCGCCGGGTCGACGCGGATGTCCATCGCGTCGCCGGCGGGGTTGATGCCGTCCCTGACGTCGACCACGCCATCGATCCTGGCCAGGCGCGCCGCCACCGCACGCGCGCTGGCGGCCAGGGCGTCAGGACGGTCGCCGAAGATCTTGATCTCGACCGGCTGCGGCACCGCCGTGAGGTCGCCGATCAGGTCTTCCATCAGCTGGGCCATCTCGACCTCGACGCCTGGCACCTCGTGCTCGATGCGGCCACGGATGTCGTCCATCACCTGGTCCACGGGACGCCGACCCGACGGTTTCAGGCGCACGAAGAAGTCGCCCTGGTTGGCCTCGTTGAGGCCTCCTCCCAGGCCGGCGCCGGTGCGGCGCGAATACGTGGCGACGTCGGGCGTGGCACGGATGATGGCCTCGACCTGGCGCAACAGACGGTCGGTCTCGGTCAGCGCGGTGCCGGGCGGCGCGCGGTAGTCGAGCACGAAGCCGCCCTCGTCCATTGCCGGCATGAAGCCCGAGCCGACCGCGCGGTAGGCGATAAAACCGGCCAGCAGCAGCGGCGCCACGCCGACCAGCAGCAGCCAGGGTCGCGCCAGCAGCGCGCCGAACACGCGTCGGTAGTGGCCGTGCAGCCAGCGCACCAGACTCGAATCGGGCGCGTGTTCGGCGTCCTTCGCATTCAGGAAGCGGTCGGCCAGCAGCGGCACCGCCAGCCAGCTGATCAGGAAGGAGATGAACAGCGCCGCCGCCATCGTCAGCGACAGGGCCTTGAAGAAGGCGCCGGTCACGCCGGAGAGGAATGCGAGCGGGACGAAGATCACCAGGGTCGAGGCGCTCGAGCCGGCCAGCGGGCGCAGGAACTCGAGCGCGGCGGCCATCACGCGCCTGTGCACCTCGCCGTCTCCGCCCTGCAGGCGCCGCATGATGTGCTCGATCATCACGATCGCATCGTCGATGATCAGGCCGACCGCGGCCGCCATGCCGCCCAGGGTCATGATGTTGAAGCTCATGCCGAGCACGTACAACAGCACGACAGTACTGGCCAGCACCGCAGGCACGACGACGATCGCGATCAGCGTCACCTTCAGGTTGCGCAGGAACAGCAGGAGCACGGCCGCCGACAACCCGATGCCGATCAGGACGGCGTCGCGCACGCTGCCTGCCGACGCCGTCACCAGTTCGCTCTGGTCGTACCAGCTGGCGATCTGCACGCCTTGCGGCAGTTGCTTGCGCAGACCGTCCAGGCGCGACTTGATATCCTGCGCGATCTGTACGCTGTTACTGCCCGGCTGCTGGTAGACGGAGAACAGCACGGCGTCGCGGCCGTCGGCGGTGACGCGGGTCCAGTTCGGGGCCGTGCTCGTATCGACGGTGGCCACGTCGGCGAGACGCAGCATGGCGCCGGCGGGGTTGCGCAGCACCAGTGCGCGCAGCCGCGCGAGCGAATCGAGGCGGGTGTCCGACACGGCGAGGTACAGCTTGTAGTGGTCTTCCAGGCGACCGACCGCGCTGATCACGTTCGCCGCCGACACGGCCTTGGCAACGTCGTCCAGCGCCAGTCCGACCGCCGCGAGGCGCGCCGGATCCACCGTCACCCGGTATTCCTCGATCGCGCCGCCCTGAACCTGCACGCGCGCGACGCCATCCACGCTCGACAGCGCAGGACGCAGCTGGAACTCGGCAAGGTCATGGAGGGCGACCTCCGAAAGCGTGCTCGAGACCAGGCTGTAGGCGATGATCGGGAACACGGTCGGGTCCATGCGCCGTACGAGCACCTGCGTCGTCGCCGGCAGCGTGCCCTGCACCTGGGCGATGGCGGCGTTCACCTGCAGCGCAGCGGCCGCCATGTCGAGGCCCCAGTCGAAGTTGATGGACACCTCGGCCGAGCCGCGGCTGGTGGTCGAGCGCACGTTGCGCACACCCGGCACCCGGCGCACCGCTTCCTCGACCGGACGCGTGACCAGCATTTCCATCTGCTCGGCCGGCTGGTCGCCTGCATCGATCGAGACGACCACGCGCGGGAAGTCCACGGTCGGGAATAGCGATACCGGCAGCCGGAATGCCGCGACCAGGCCGGCCAGCGCCAGCATCGCGAGCAGGAACAGAATGGAGCGCCGATGCGCCTGGGTCCAGCCGGCCAGCGTCATTGCTTCCCCTCGCGCACCGGCATGCCGTCGTGCAGCTCGTAGTTGCCGAGCACGACCACCGGCAGTGCCGGGTCGATCCCACCGTCCACGCCATAGGTCTGCGCGGACTCGCCCAGCACCTTCACCGCGACGCGATGCGCATGGCCGCCCGCGACCTGGAACAGGTAGCTGCCCTGCTCGTCGCTCAACACCGCCTGGCGGGGCACGCTCCAGGCATTGCCCTCGCCGAGCGTGATCGCCGCCTCCACGCGCGTCCCGACCGCCAGGCCGGCGGCCGCGCTGGCCGGCAGGTTCACGATCGCGGTCACCATCTGGGTCTTCGGATCGACGACGCCATCGACCGTCGCGACGTGCGCCGCGATCGGGGCGGCACCGTCCAGCAGCGGCTTGAGCGTGACCGGCATCCCCGGTTTCACCGCCGCACTTCGGGCCGGCTCGATCGCCAGCAGCGCGCGAGGGTGGCCGGTGGGACCGAGTTGGGCGACGGGTGCGCCGGCGGCGACACGTTCGCCCTGCGCGGCCGCCAATGCGGTCACGACGGCGTCGAACGGGGCCGTCAACGTCACGCTCGCGTGGGCGCCACCCAGTTTCGCTTGTGCCGCCAGCGCGGCCTGGCTATCCTCCACTTGCTTGCGCGCGGCATCGACCTGGGATCGGGTGGCCAGTTGCAAACCCTCGAGCTCCTGCTGCCGCTTCAGTTCGCGCTGGGCGAAGCCGACCGCGTTGGATGCCTGCGTGTAGGCAGCCGTAGCATTCGGATCGGTACCGATCACGGCAACGGTATCGCCGCGGCGCAGGCGCTGGCCCGGCACCAGCGGCAGCTGAAGCAGTTGGCCTGGCTGCGGAAAGCTGACGGATTCCGGTTTGCCCGCTGCAATTTCACCGAAGGAGTCGAGGATCTGGGCCATGGTCTGCCGGGACACTGGCTGCACCCGGACCAGCGCGCTGGCATCAATCGCTTTTTCCGGCGCAGCGTCGGCAGCGCCGGCGCTGGCGCCGGCATGCCAGTGCCAGGCCGCCCCCGCGCCCAAGGCCACGACCACGGCGCCGATCACGAGAGTGGAAATCTTCATTGTTGTTGATGTCCTGACGAAGATGCATCGGGCGCGATCCCGAGCAAGGTTTGCAGCGCGACGCGCTGTTCAGCGATCTGCTGTAGTAGGTTGATTCGCTCGGCCTGCTTCGCGAGCAGCGCCGCACGTGCATTCGCATACGCGAGCGCGTCGATCAATTCGGAGCGGGCCGCCAGGTCGCTGCGCTGGATGGCCGGCTCCAACTGGTCCAGCGCGGTTTCGATGCTCCCCAGCTGTTCGCGATCAAGGCGCTGCTGGTCGAGGATGGCGCGGATATCGTTGCGCGCCGCCTGGACGCGCACCTGATATTCGTCGTGCAGTTTCTGGCGTGTGGCCTGCTCGATGACGATGTTGCCGCGGTTGCGGTTAAGGAGAGGCAGCGACAGCGTGATGCCCAGGCTGTTCGAGTACACGTTGCTATTGTCGCGCGAGCGGGTCAGGCCCACGTTCAGCGCCGGGAACTGGGCCAGCAGCGCGGCGCGGTAACGCTGGTCCTGCGCGGTATAGCCTGCGACCAAGGCGCGCAGGTCGGGGCGGCGTCGGGGAAGTTCGGCTAGCGCGCCATCCGCCGCGCCCTCGTCCGCGAACGCGGCCGGTGCTCCGTCCTGCAGGCGCAGATCGACGCGGGCGTCCAGGCCGAGCAAGGTGTTCAGATCATGCGCGGTCTGGCTCAGCTGGCGCTGCAGATCGTACATTTGTTTATTGATGTCCTGCAGCGCCGTCAAATTTGGCAACACCGCATCGCCGGTGAGCAGGCCGCGTCGCTGCGCCTGTCCCGTGCGCGCGGCGCGGTCGGCGAACAACCTGCGGTTCGCGTCCAGCACGGCCAGCAGGCGCCGGCCATAGGTCAGCCGGACAAAAGCCAGCCGCGCCTGCGAGGCGACCTGCCATTCCTGCCACAGCAGCGCCAGGTCGGTCTTCTGGACGTCGGCCTGAGCCGCACGGCGGCCGGCGGCATGACTGATCAGCGCCCCGACGTCGTAACTGAGACCAAAGCTGAACGCACGCGTGGCGCCCGGACCGGCATCGCTGTTCGACAAATCGCCGGCCAACGCCAGCTGCGGGTCCGGCAACAGGCCGGCAGCGAAGGCCTGGGCGCGCGACACGGCCAGATCGTCGCGCGCCAGTCTTAGATCGGGATTGTTTACCACTGCCAGCGTGGCGACCTCGATCTCGTCGAGGCCGTCGCGCGGATCGAAGGGGTGCGCGGCCAGCACGGGAAACGGCAGGCTGCGCGTGTCGACCTGGACTTGGGCAAGGCCCCCGGGCAGCTCGGGCACCGCCCCGAGCGGCAATGGCCGGTAGGTCGCACAACCGGCCACCGCCAGGCAACACATACACGAAAAGAATCGGTAGACCATCGTAGCTGGACCCAAATTACATTGATGCCCAGCCTACCAGTCGAATAATGAATAGATAATTAAAGGAGCGAGGCGGACTCTGCACAACATAACCGCCGATCGGTTTTGTGCCGAGGAAGTGAACGGCACTTACCGTACACTCCCTTATGAATGAACGTGCTGGCGGGATCGCACGTCCGGGTTCGAGGGATAGATGCACGATGCCGTTACCGGTCATTTGAGGGTCACAGTCGACAAAGCCCGACTTATACGAACCTCAGGCAGATTTCAGGAAAAAGCGCAGCATTTCCTGGCTGGCGTCGGGACCACTCTCGTCGCTGTAGCTGCCGCGCCCCGTACCGCCCGACCAGGCGTGCCTGCCGCCCTTGATGATCCAGTGCTCGACTACGACACGGCCATCCACTCCTTGATGCACCTGCCGCTCATACATGCGCCCGCGAGCGCTTCTGGCTTCCGTTGTTACCGACACTGCCTCGTAGTTGTCGAGAAACTGCCGTACGATACTTGTACTATTGCTGGGATGGACCGTAAAGTCCGCGTCGCCGTGAAACACAATGATGGGCCGGCTGTCTGCAGGTGCCGCGTGGACCCGCGCGTTCGCATCGACGCCGCCATTCATCACTTGCATTGCACCATAGCTGTCCGTCGCACTCCCATGCGCCAGGCCGGAGTGGCAGCCGACAGCGGCGAACAGTTCGGGGTAGGTCCTACCGAGTATCACCGCCATCGCCCCGCCTGCGGAGAGCCCCGCGACGTACACACGTGTCTCATCGATTGCATGAACATCGATCACTTTACGCGTGAGCGCCGCGATCAGGCCTGGTTCGCCCTGACCGCGGTAATGATGATATTCCTCGAACCAGTTCCAGCACATGCTCCAGTTCGCGCGCGACGACTGTTCGGGGTATAGGACAACACAACCGTATTCTTCCGCCAATGCGTTCATGCCTGTCCCGAGTGCGAAATCATCCGCATCCTGACCTCCTCCGTGAAGCATCACGACCAGCGGCAGTGGATTACCCGAATACCGGGCGGGGACGAACAACTTGTACTGCAGCGAACCCGCCTCATCGTCAAAGTGTCGTGTGACAAAATTTTCCTCCGCCGACGAAGTCGACGGACCTTCCCGTGACCATTCGAATTGGCCGCCCCACGGCGGCCGGACGAAACTCGACCAGGTATCCAGCATTGCATTTAGCATATTCAGCTCCAAAGGACATACCGGAATTGTCGCGCGATGCTGCATTGCAGCAAAGAGAGCTGTGCTCGTTACCGTGTAGGACGATGACCGATGTCGGCACAGGTCTTCTCTTAGTGCCACCTGGAACGTCTGAGAGGCATCGGAGGCGTGGCGCTGAAGACGCCGATGGCGGAACTCAGGCGGATGGACAGCCCGGGCGGCGCCCTGCTTTCCGATTTCTTCGACGAGTCGTGGCACGACCGGCTGCGACATGTTGCAGAACGAGAGTTGAGGGTCGACGCGCATTTCCAGGCCGCTGACCGGCCGCGCATCTTGCGGCCGCTGGTGCAATGCGACGCCGCTGGTGTGCGACGCGCTTGGGATCGGCCGCCTGGCGTGGGAGCGACCGGCTGGCGTGGGAGCGACCGGCTGCACACGCAGTTCGAAACCCGAACCGACTATCACCTGCGAGACGGGAGCTCGACATCCGGCTGCCGGATACCGAAGCGCGCCGTGCGGTGCTGGTCGCTACGTCAGCGGCCCTGTTCCGCTTCGCATAAGCCACCAGCCCGGCTCCGGCGTCACGTGTATCAGGTTGTACACACCGCTCGCCGACGTGACGTTGACACGTTTTTATCGTCTGGACTGGGAGCGCGCACGGTGCGCCGTCGTGCCCATTTCGGCCGGGCCCGTTGGTAGCGCATCCGCGTCAGTGAGCGTGCGCAGGAAGGCGACGATGTCGCGGATGTCCGCTTCGTTCAGAGCTGGCTTGCCGCCGGGTCGGCGATCCATTGGCGCGGTCAACTGGTCGACGTTCTTGCGGTAGGCCGGCGGCAGGTCGTCGTACCGCTCGACTTGTCCCGACTTGCCGCGCCCGTACCAGCGTGCTGGTCGGATATCGCGTTCGACATAGAAACGGACGGCATCGGCGAGGTCGGTGAACACGCCGTTGTGCATGAATATGCTGCGCGTCGCCACATTACGCAGGCTCGGGGTCTTGAATGCGCCGCAGTACTTGTCGTCGATGCCCGTGCGGGATATACGCAGCGGACCGCACAGACCCAAATCGAAGAAAGCCGGATCGGCGTTGGAGCGCAGGGTCCGGTTGCGCGGCACGCCCAGGTTAGCGAACGAGTAGTCCGTCAACAGCGGCGGCGCGCCGTTCGCGCCGGGCGCCACCGTGTGACACGACGCGCAATTTCCCTTGCCGGGATCGGCGAACAGGCGTAGTCCACGCTGCTCCGGTTCGCTCAGCCGAGCCTCACCTTTGAGGTAGCGGTCGAACTTGCTGGTGTACGGCGCGAAGCTCGGGTCGTCCAGCTGGAAGCGCTCCAGCGCCATCGTCAGACCTGCCACTGCCTGTGTGTCGTCGGCCAGGGCGGCGCGGCCGAACACGCGCGCGAATTCGGCCGCGTAAGGTGCGACGCGCAGCCGGGCGGCCAGGGCCGCCTCGTCGCGGTTGGCCATTTCCGCCGGATCGAACAGCGGGGCACGTGCCTGGTCGCGCAGCGTGTCGAAGCGGCCGTCGCGCGTGAAGCCGCCGGTCGGCACCGAGTCGACCTCGATTTCTCGCTCGATCGGGTCGCGCTCGTGCTCCTTGAACCAGCGCGGCGTGCGCGGCAGAACGTAGCGCAGCGACGGGACCGCGCGAAATCCCTGCGCGTCCAGCCGTAAGCGGTTCCTGAGAGGCGTTATATTTTTCGGTTTCGCAGGCCAGCACAATCCTGTCCGAGTTCGACACACGAAGCCGGACATGGACAAGGTGGAATCGCAAAGTTCGAAGGCGGCCACCTGGCGAAAGCACTTGCTTCGGCAGTATCCAGTATTCCAAGAGGCAGTGCCCCTTCAGGACTTGCTACCGAACATGGCATCGAACATAGACAAGTTGCTGCTCATGGTCGACTGCAGCGCTTGCAGATCCGTAAATTGCTTCAGGTAACGTTGATAGGCAGTGTCATATTGCGTACTCAGATCGGCCTGACGCTTAGTCAGGTCAGACTGCAATTTAGTGTTAGCATTGGTGCGCTGCTGGATTTGACCAGTAGCGCTATTGCTCCACGTATTCAGGTATGTGTTCAAATTGCCCGCGATACCACTCGGACTGCCGATGCTGCTCGAGCCAATCAACTGGTCCAGACCGTTCGGATTGACGGCCAGCTGCTTGGTCAGGCGCGTCGAGTCGAGCGCGAGGCTGCCATCGCGGTTCGCGGTGATGCCATAAGCGGCCAGCGACAGGCTGCCGGTCGGGCGCACCAGGTCGACCAGGCGACTTTGCAGTGCCTTGACCCCCGAATCGTTGACGAAGGCGCCCGCTGCCTTGTTGCTGCTCGCATTGCCCGCATAGACCAGGCCGTCGACCGCACTCTTGAGCTTGTTATACGTGTCGACAAACGACTGAACATTCTTGATCGTGCCGGCGGTATCGCTGCTCACCGTCAGCGTGACCGGATTCTCGGTCGAGCTTTGTGCGCGGGTGAAGGTCGCCGTCACGCCATTGATGTTCGTAAAAGTGTTGGACGATTGCTGCATCGGCGTGCCGGTCTTGCCGCCGAACAGGACGATTGCATCCTGGGCCGCGGTCATGATGTTACGGGTGCCCAGACCAGCCTTCAACGTCGCGTCGGTCACGAGAGAAGGATCAAGCGAAACCGTATTGGCTGCGCCAGTGTTCTTCGAGGTCAGCACCAGCCGCGTGTCGGTGCCGATGGTCACCACGCCGGCCGAGACCAGACCGTTATTGCCGGAAGCACGGTTGATCGCGGCCGCCACCTCGGCGATGCTCAGCACACCGTCCTTGTTCGTATCGGCGGACGCCGCCGACAGGTCGACGTTGAACGATGCCGTGGGAGTCGCGGTGGTCTCGTTGGACAGTTTCACCGTCAGCGTCCCCCCCGGCGTCCTGCCGTCGGAGAGGCCGTTGTACGAGACCTGGCTTGCCGTGGCCAGCTGCTGCACGAACAGGCTGTAAGTGCCGGCGGCGGCGGTCGGCTTTGCGGTGGCACTGCCGATCGTGGTATCGGAGAAAGTGGCGGCCTGAGCCAGCATTGAACTGTTGAGGCCGGTCAGCGAGCTCAGGCTTGTCTGAAAGGCCGAGATCGCGGACCTGAGGGCCGACAATCCACTCGACGTGGCGTTTGCCACGGCGGTCTGGCTGGTGATCTGTTGCTGGGTCCCGGCGACGAATTTCTGGGCCATTGCGGCGGCAGTAGTGGTCGGGTCATAGGCTGGTGCGGTAATGCTCGACATGATTTCTCCTCAAGGATTTTGTACTACGCTGCCATAAACTGCTGGGCTAACGAAAGCTGGGTAACACTACGTTTCCGCGTTTGTCTGAATTCCTATGGAGTGACCAATGCGAACCAAGCATTGGTCAAGGAACTTGCAATCCAGGTTTCATTCTTATAAAGGCGACCGTTCAAGCCGAGTTGTTAAGAGGGCTCTGGCGTAAACTGCGAGTAAGGGAGGATTTGGCGGCTCTAATGGAATGGACGCATCCTTCCTGAAACGGCATCGACGTGCCAAAGTGGATGTGTAAGCGATCCACGACCAGAAAGGAGCGTCCAACATGAAGCTGAGTGCATGCGGTATTGATCTGGCAAAGACGGTATTTCAGGTACATGGTGTCGATCCTCACGGCAAGCCCTGCCTGCGAAAGCAGCTCAGGCGTGCGGAGATGCTAACGTTTTTCGTTAAGCTCGAGCCGTGCCTGATTGGGATGGAAGCCTGCGGCAGCGCCCACTACTAAGCACGCAAGCTGAGCGAAATGGGGCATACCGTAAAGCTAATGGCCCCGCAGTTCGTGAAGCCCTACGTCAGTAAGCGATCACGCGGCGGCGCATGTGCGTCGGCCGCCGAGGTCATGCAGGTCCGACCGTAGCGGATTCTCGGCGAACATCTGCTTCCAGTTCCGTGGCGTAAGCTGATGGATGAGTGACGCCGGATGCTGGCCAACGCGTTGCAGCACATCTACGAAGTAATCGTACGGATTGATGTCGTGCAGCCGACAGGTCGCCAGCAGGCTCTGCACAATGCCGATGTGCTTCGCGCCCAGCTCGGTCCAGCTGAACAGCCAGTTCTTTTTGCCCATCGGGATGACCCTCAGCGCGCGCTCGAGGTGGTTCGTGTCGATCGATACCTCCGGATCGTCCAGGTAGACCGACAGGCCGACCCGACGCTCACGGATATACGCCAGCGCACCGAGGAAGGGACTGCTCGGCAGGAAGCCGCGCTTGTCGAACTGCTCGTCGATCCAAGCGAAGAAGCGTTCGAGCACGGGTTTCGATTGTTCTTGGCGGCGGACGAGCTTGGCTTGCCCCGTCAGGGCATCGTCGCGGATCTGCTGCTCGACCTTGTACAGAGCGGCGATCGCGTGCAATGCCTGGTCGGCCTGCGCCGGCTCGATATCCCTGGCGTCAAAGATTTTACGGCGTGCGTGAGCCCAGCACTGTGCGTGCGTGATCCCCGTCTTCTTCGCGTAATGCTCATAGGCGCTGTAGCCGTCGCTCTGCAATACGGTGCCATTGGGCCGCTGCAGGCCAAGTGCGGTCTCGACGTGCTTGGCCGCACGGCTGGGGTAGTACAGGAAGCAGATCTCGTCCTGTTCGCCCACGACGGGCCAGAAATATGCCGCCTTCATCTTGCCTGGGCCGGCACGTCCCGCCTTGATTGGCGTTTCGTCCATCGCGATCACGCGCGAGCGCCGCACCGACTCCAGTTGGGCGTTGAAGATCGGCTCGAGCAGCGATACCGCAGCCGGCATCAGCTTCGTGATCCAGGCACGGCTGACGTTGATGCCCGAATCCTGCAATTTGACGTGCTGGCGGTACAGCGGCTGGTGGTAGGCGAACTTGTTGATGATCATGCCGGCAATGAAGCTGACGTCGGCGCGGCAACCGTCCAGTACGCCGACCGGAGCCGGAGCGCAGGACAGCGTTTGACTAGCACGCAGCTTGATGACCGGGCGGACGTACTTCAGGATGACGTAGCTGCCTGGACGCTGGGCCAGGCGATAGCTGATCTTTTCGCCGATCACCTCGAAGTCCACCGGGTCCAGTCCTGCTGTCTCGTCATTGGCAACGGTGATGACCTCGACCGGCACCTTCGATTCGTCAAAGAACAGGGCCGCGTCATCGTTGCCATCGATGAGTTTCCTGTTCTTGTTCTTGGGTGCGCGCTCGTGCGCCTCGATCCTGGTCGTTTTGGCGGGCGCCACATCATCGGGAACGACGTCAAACGCCTCGCCCAGCGTGCCCTGGACACCTTCCGGTTCAGGCATCCGACGCTCACTCTTCTGTCCAAAAATCTGCCGCTGGAACCACGCTACCTGGCGGCGCAGGCGGATGATTTCGCGCTCTTGCGCGCCGATCAAAGCGCTCATCTCCGGCGCGGTCAACCCCGCCGCCAGAGTAGCGATTTCGGAAGCGGATTGTGGGTCGGAAGGCATGCCAAGATTATAAAGTTTTCGTTGAGTGAACAGGCGCATTTTGGGCGTGGTCGAGAGGTTTTTTGTAACGCTTGCGCACCTGCTTCGGCTCGATCCCTTCAAGCAGAAGTTTCAGGCCCGTCCAGTCCATTTCCCGGCTTGCGACGTTGTCCCAGTTGCTCACGAAGCGCCCTTGCTCCAAGCGTTTGCTCCACACGCACAGGCCGCTGCGGTCGAAGTACAGGACGCGGATCTGGGTGGCGCGCCGGTTGATAAATGCGTACAGGTGGCCAGACAGTGGGTCCTGGTGCATGACGTGCCTGGCCAGCGCATACAGACCATCGAACGAGAGGCGCATGTTGACCGGCTGCCCATACAGGAAGACGCGCACCTGACCTTCTGGGAAGAACATCAGCGTCTCGTGATCGTCAGGACGATGCCGTCACCGAGATCGATCCGGACGTCGATTCCAGCAGGCGACGTCGTCGGTGTTGGAGGGCACGCCGCCGGCGTGACGCCGGCGGTATTCTTGACGGCGCCGAGGTCAATGAACGTCGCTGGCTGCGCGGGTGTAACTGAATGCGCTCCGGCAGCGGCCAGCTTTGCTCGCCAAATATGAAAGGTAGCTGTCGACACCGATTCATCACGGCAGAAAGCTGCAATGGTCTTGCCGCTTTGCGCATGCCGTTGTAAGCGGCTACGCCACACCGCATCCTTTGAAGTAGAAGATTCCAGCTGATCCATGTCCGGCTCCGTGTCGTTGAACTCGGACAGGATTGTGTCGGGATGGGAATTCGAAAGATACAACGCCGCTCACGAACCGGTTACTTGCAGGCCGCTGCATAAACGCTTGCTACCCCAATGTGATTCACAGCGGCCTTGAGTAGACGGTCGCGTGTTCAGTTGGGACGGCAGCTTCACCTAATCACTGAGCTTGAGTGAGCTCAACGACGGAGTATTCACCCGCAGTATTCTGTAAAAAAGCCCGCCGAAACGAGGCGAGCTTTTAAGTACTGCAAATTAAGTTTCCAGAGTGAAACTCACTCCCACTCGATTATCAATGGCTGAGCCAAGCCATTGAGACCAAAGGAATTCTCACGAATTTGCCTGGTCCATACCATGGTCGATACCATGATATGGACCATGGGGTACAAATCGTGTCGCAGCGCAAGCGACCCTCCCCAGGCGGCCGGATCCGGCCGTGCCACGCCCTCGAACCGTGCAGCCTTTGGGGATCACGCACTGGACGATCCTTTCATTCCTACGAGCCGTTCGAATAGCACCAGATCGGCAGCGCGCTGCCGGCATCGCGCCTCATCAAGGCATTGGCGAAGTTCTGCGCGCCGACAGTCTTAATGTCCTAAATTGCGCTGATTTTGTCCCAGCTCACGTCCGGCTGGAGGTCAAAATAAGTGTCGCTCAATTCTTAAAGACGACACATGAAAATTTCCGGCAACACTATCTTCATTACTGGCGGCGCCTCCGGCTTTGACATCTAAAGCGTACAGATTCTCGCAAGCTGGCGCCATACGGGCATCAACAGGACACACTTCCATAGTTGGATTAAACCGCTCAAATGACGAAAAGTCACAGCACTTTCAGTCACCGGATTGTCTGCCCAGTCAAGAGGTCTCGAGCGCGATCTCCGCAACAAGGGCCCCGAGCCGCATGACCGCGGCTTCAAGCTGTGGCGTCCACGGATAACTGTAATTCAGTCGAATGAAATGATTGAAGTTGCCACGCGCTGAGAACATATTGCCAGGCCCGATCGTAATACCCTCTCCGAGCGCCCGCGCATACAGCGCCATGGCGTCGACGCTGCCCGGCAATTCGACCCACAAGACGTACCCGCCCCGCGGCGTCGACACCCGCGTGCCGGGCGGGAAAAAGCGCAGTACGGCAGCCGCCATGATGCGGGCCTGCTGGGCAAAACGCTTACGCATACTGCGCAGGTGAGCATCGTAGCTGTTGTTTTTCAAATATTCTGCGATGGCCAGTTGCGGCAGGGACGAGGTGGCCAGCGTGCCGAGGAATTTCAGTTTCTCGACCTGGGCCGTATAACGCCCGGGCAGCGCCCAGCCTATCCGGTAGGCCGACGTAAGGCTTTTCGAAAACGATGCGCAATGCAGGACCAATCCCGCACGGTCGAACGACTTCAGCGAAGCTGGATGACCGCCGTCGTAGTACAGCTCGCTGTAGACATCGTTCTCGATGACGGGCATGCGGCGCCGGGCAGTCAGTTCGACAAGCGCACGCTTGCGCTCGTCGCTCATCCGGAAGCCGAGGGGATTCTGAAAGTTCGGCATGACCATGCAAGCCGCGATCGCATACTCGTCGATCGCACGCTCCAGGGCCGCGAGATCGATTCCCTCATCCGGACGCGTCGGCACTTCGATGGCGCGCATGCCCAGGCGTTCGATCGCGTGGAGCATGGCGTAATACGTCGGGGACTCGACCGCGATCACGTCGCCTGGTTGCGCCACCGCCTGCAGGCAGAGATTGATCGCTTCGGTCGCGCCCACGGTCACGACGACTTCGCCCGGATCGACAACGAGACCGGTTTTCAAGTGCCGCCGCACGATCTGACGGATCAATTCTGGATGCCCCGGCGGCAAATCGTTGATGACGCCCCATTGGCCCTGACGCCGCGCGATGGCATTGGCGTACCGGCTCAGCCGTTCGTGCGGAAAGCAGGCGGGATCGGGATAGGGCGAACCCAGCGGGATCGCGCCGTCGTTGCCGATCGAGCGTAGCGTTTTCAGCACCAGGCGGCTGACATCCACGTCCGCCGACAGTGTCATGTCCGACGCAAGTGGTCGTGAAGGCGCGATCGAATTTGCGGCCCGTACCCGCACAAAATAGCCGGACTGCGGCCTGCTCTCGATCACGCCCCGGCTCTCCAGGAGCGCGTAGGCCCGCAGGACCGTGCTGATGCTGACCTTGTGGTGCACGCTGGCCTGCCGTACGGACGGGATTTTGTCATCCTCCCGCAGCACACCGCGAGTCACCAGTTTTTCGATTTCCGCCGCCAGCGCCTCGTACAGATTCAATGCCCCGCCCACACAAAATGACGACTATAACCCAACGGGCATCTGTGCTCATCCAATTGCCCAACTGTACTCATCCTCGAACGGGACTTGTGTACACCCCGGCCAGCACAGTTTCCCCGTACGCTAGCGCTTTCCCGATATTCGAACAATACGGGCAACACGGAAGGAAGACAATCTTGAGCAAGCCCGCAGCGAAAGGACACATAGCCCCCTACGATCATGCGGCCGCCGGCTGGGGTGCAGTGAAACAGGTCGCGATCAACCTGGTCAGGGAGAAGGTCAGCGGCGTCAACTACAAGACGCTGTTCAAGCAGAATCAGCCGGACGGCTTCGACTGCCCGGGCTGCGCCTGGCCAGATCCGGTCCATAGGTCGACCTTCGGCTTTTGTGAAAACGGTGTCAAGGCGGTTGCTGCGGAGACCACGAGCAAACGCGCCGGCCCGGACCTGTTCGCCCGCTATAAAGTGGCCGAGCTCATGGCGCAGTCGGACTACGAACTGGAGCAGCATGGCCGGCTGACCGATCCGCTCGTCTACGACAGCGCGACCGACACCTACGTGCCGATCGCGTGGAGCGACGCTTTCGCTTTGATCGGACGGCATCTGCGCGCGCAGGATGATCCGGACCGTGCCGCGTTCTACACGTCGGGCCGCACCAGCAACGAAGCGGCCTTCCTGTACCAGCTGTTCGTACGCATGTACGGCACGAACAACTTCCCCGACTGCTCCAACATGTGCCATGAGCCGACTAGCCGGGGGCTGCCCACGACAGTGGGTATCGGCAAAGGTACCGTGACCCTGGAAGATTTCGAACACGCAGACACGCTGTTGATCTTCGGTCAGAACCCGGCCACCAACCACCCGCGGATGCTTGGCGAACTGCGTGCCTGTTCCAAGCGCGGTGCGACGATCGTCTCGATCAATCCGTTGCGCGAACGCGGCCTGGAACGTTTCACCGATCCGCAGGCGCCGCTCGAGATGCTGACGAACGGCAGCACGCCTATCAGTTCGATGTTCGTGCAGCCCAAGCTCGGCGGCGATTTCGCGCTGATCAAGGGCGTCGCAAAGCGCCTGCTGGAACTGGACGACGAGGCACGTGCCGCCGACGCTCCCCGGCTGGTCGACATCGCATTCATCGAAAGCCACACTTCAGGCTATGACGCCTTCTGCGCCGACCTGCGCGCCGAGTCCTGGCAGGACATCCTCGCCGAATCCGGTGTACCACGCGAAAAACTCGAGCACCTGGCGCGCATCTACGCAACGGGCAAACGCGTTATCGCGACCTGGGGCATGGGTCTTACTCAGCATAAGCATGCGGTGGCGACGATCCAGATGCTGTCGAATCTGATGATGATGCGCGGGAATATCGGCCGGCCTGGTGCCGGCCTTTGCCCTGTGCGCGGCCATTCCAATGTGCAGGGTGACCGCACCGTGGGCATCGAAGAAAAACCGACCCAGGCTTTCCTCGACCGGCTTGGCAAGGCATTCAACTTCGAACCGCCGCGCCGGCACGGCTACGATGCCGTCGAGACGATCAAGGCCATGCTGGACGGCCACGTCCGAGTCTTCGTCGGGTTGGGAGGCAATTTTGCCGCGGCCGCGCCGGACACGCCTAGGACTTACCAAGCTTTGCGGTCGTGCGCGCTGACCGTCCATGTCACGACCAAGCTCAATCGCAGTCATCTGGTACACGGCAAGGATGCTCTGATCCTTCCCACGCTGGGCCGCACGGAGATCGATCTCCAGCAGGGTGTTTCCCAAGGCGTGACGGTCGAGGATTCGATGAGCATGGTCCACATGTCGTATGGGATCGTCCGTCCCGCCTCCCCTGACCTCCTGTCGGAAGTCGCGATTGTCGCCGGCATGGCCAAGGCAACGCTGGGATCGGCACACGTGCCGTGGGATTGGTATGTGGATGACTATGCACGCATCCGCGACGCGATCGAACTGTCCATTGCCGGCTTTGACGACTACAACGCGCGCGTCGCCGCACCGGGAGGATTTCACCTGAAAGTCGCGTCGCGCGAACGCGAGTGGATCACCGCAACGGGGAAGGCGCAGTTCGTCGTGAATGCAATCGACAGGGACACACCGATCCACCGTGCCCGTGCGCGTTACGGAGACCGGCTTCTCGTGCTCATGACGATGCGTTCTCACGACCAATACAACACGACGATCTACGGCATGGACGACCGCTATCGTGGCGTGTTCGGCATGCGCCGTGTCGTGTTCGCAAATCCGCTCGACCTGGCGATGATCGGCCTGGCCGCAGGCCAATGGGTAGACATCACGAGCGTCTGGGACGACGGTATCGAACGACGTGCCGATCGATTCATGCTGGTGGCCTACGATATACCGCGCGGCTGCCTGGGTGCTTATTATCCGGAGACGAATCCGCTGGTTCCCCTCGACAGTGTAGCGAACGGCGCCGGAACGCCCACGTCGAAATCGATACCTGTGTTGCTCACACTCTCTACTGGTCAATAGCACACTGCGGTACGAGAATAGCCACCGAAGTCAGAAACCGGCGCGTCACGTCGGCCGCCACCGCTCGCAACGCCGGCTCATCAAAAAGGGAAGCCGGACTCGCCTTGAGTGCTCTCGACTGGGCTCCGATAACACACCCCAAAAACATATCGGACATCACATCCGCCTCACATGCAGGACCAAAACGCTCTGCCGATATGACCGTGGCGAAGTATTGCTCCAGGTGCCGCCGCCATGGTCCGCAGTGAACAGGATCGATTTTCTCCGCGACAGCGACGTCACGCGCGGCCATGGCGTCGGCGTACAACCGTCGCGCCACGGGTGAAAGCGTGTGGCGAAGCAGGTTGAATGCCATTGTGCTCAAGGTGATGTCGACGCCTTGTTGCGCGTCCCAAAGCTCGGCCGAACAGGCGATGTCGCGCCCGAGTTCACGATCGATGATCTTGCACAGCACGCCATGTTTGCCGCCGAATTGTGTATAGATCGTCCGCGTGGCCACGCCCGCAGCACGTGCAATCGACTCGATACTGACCTGAGCGAATCCCCGCTCAAGAAACAGATATTTGGCCACGTCGAGCAAGGCATCGTCGCGTTCCGCCACCCGGCACAGTGGCGTCCTTCCCGCTTTACCCATGCTCAACGTCCCGGGATCGACTGAAGGGAATGGCCGGATCGATTCAGACCGTTTGGTCCGGCACGCCAACGTGGCCTTCCATCAGCACGCGCACGCTTTGGCGCATCATGGTTTTGATCACGATCCATTCTCCGCCTATCCGACGCACGTCACCGCCCACGAGCAAGGTGCCGGATGGATGGCCAATGCGTACCTCGCGTTTATCGCCATTCGCAGCCTGGCTGACCACCGTGCCGTGAATTGCGGCGGCGCTGCCGATCGCCGCCGCCACTGTGTCCATCACGGCGTGGTGCAGTTTACCCATGGAGAGTATGCGCGCCACCAGGTCGATGTCTCCTGCGGCAATCCGCTGGCCGCTCGACGACACGTAATCGGCAGGCGCTGCCACAAAGGCGACAATTGGCGCGTGCTTGCTTGACGCGACCTCCTCCGCTGGCGCGATCAGGCCCATGCGCGCGGCGCCCTCGGCGCGGACCGACTCGAACAGCGCCAGCGCCTTCGGGTCGTCGTTGATGGCTTCCTGGACTTCCGTACCCGTGTAACCGATATCGGTCACGTTGACGAAGATCGTCGGGACGCCGGCGTTGACGAGGGTTGCGGGCAACGAGCCGATCCCCGGGACGTCCAGTTCATCGACCAGCTTCCCGGTCGGGAACATGGCGCTGCCGCTTCCTTTGACTTCGACGACCGGGTCGATGAATTCCAGCTCGACGTCGTCCGTCTCCTGCGCCTGCCCATGCGTAACAGGGATGCGAACGACGATCGTCTTGCCGATATTGGCCTGCCAGATGCGTACGTTCACGATGCCGCTTCGAGGGAGACGCTCCCGATGAATGAGGCCGCTGCCGATGGCGAAAGCGCCCGCGGCCGCCGAGAGGTTGCCGCAGTCGCCGCTCCAATCGACAAAGGATGCGCCGACGTGGACCTGGCCGAACAAGCAATCGACGTCGTGGCCGGGACGTGCGCTCCTCGACACGATGACGGTCTCGATCGCGCCGGACGTCGCGCCGCGCATGTCGTCGCCATGCCTGGCATCGGGGTCGGGGCTGCCGATCACGCTCAGCAGGAAGTTATCGCGAGCTTCGCCGGGGACCTGCGCCGCCTCCGGCAGGTCTTGGAGGCGGAAGAACACGCCTTTGCTAGTACCGCCGCGCATGTAGACGGCGGGGATCCTGATTTGGGGTGCGTGGGCCATGGTATTCCTTTACGCCGCGACTTTGGAAGACGCGAGGAAGTCCTGCGCGAACCGCTGCAGCACCCCGCCCGCCTCGTAGATCGACACTTCCTCGGCCGTGTCGAGACGGCAGATCACCGGCACCTCGACAGTCTCACCGCTGCGAGGATGAATCACGAGCGTCAAGGTCGCGCGCGGCGTGCGCTCGCCGACGACGTCGAACGTCTCGGTGCCGTCGATGCCCAGGGTGAGGCGCGTGGTCCCCGGCTGGAATTCCAGCGGCAGCACGCCCATGCCGACGAGGTTCGTGCGGTGGATGCGCTCGAAGCCTTCGGCCGCGATGGCTTCCACGCCCGCGAGACGCACGCCTTTCGCGGCCCAGTCGCGCGACGAGCCCTGGCCGTAATCGGCACCAGCGATCACGATCAGCGGCTGCTTGCGCTCCATGTACGTCTCGATCGCTTCCCACATCCGGGTCACGGTGCCTTCCGGTTCGATGCGCGCGAGCGACCCGGCACGCACGGTGTTGTCCGCGTTGCGCACCATCTCGTTCTTCAGCGTCGGATTCGCGAACGTGGCGCGCTGCGCCGTCAGGTGGTCGCCGCGGTGCGTCGCGTACGAGTTGAAGTCTTCCTCCGGCAGGCCCATCTTCGCGAGGTATTCGCCCGCGGCGCTGTTCAGCATGATCGCATTCGACGGCGACAGGTGATCGGTCGTGATGTTGTCGCCCAGGACCGCCAGCGCGCGCATGCCGGTCAACGACCGTTCACCCGCCAGCGCGCCTTCCCAGTACGGCGGACGGCGGATGTAGGTGCTCGTCGGGCGCCAGTCGTACAGCGGCGACACGGGAGCGTCCCCGGCTTCGCGGCGCGCGAACATGATGTCGTAGACCTTGCGGAACTGCTGCGGCTTCACGGCCCGCTCGACGACGGCGTCGATCTCCGCATCGCTCGGCCAGATGTCCGCCAGGCGCACCGGATTGCCGGCGGCATCAAGGCCCAGCACGTCCTTCTCGATGTCGAAGCGGATCGTGCCCGCGATCGCATATGCGACGACGAGCGGCGGCGACGCGAGGAACGCCTGCTTCGCATACGGGTGGATGCGGCCGTCGAAATTGCGGTTGCCCGACAGGACCGCGGTCGCGTACAGGTCGCGCCCGACGATCTCCTGCTGAATCGCCGGGTCCAGCGCACCGGACATGCCGTTGCAGGTCGTGCACGCGAAGGCGACGACGCCGAAGCCCAGCTGCTCCAGCTCGGGCAGCAGGCCCGCTTCTTCCAGGTACAGCGGCACGGCCTTGGAGCCCGGCGCGAGCGAGGACTTTACCCACGGCTTGCGCGCGAGCCCGCGCGCGTTCGCGTTGCGCGCGAGGAGACCGGCGGCCACCATGTTGCGCGGATTGTTCGTATTCGTGCAGCTCGTGATGGCAGCGATGATCACGGCGCCGTCCGGCATCTTGCCCGGCTCGTTCTCGACCGTGCCCGTGATGCCGTGCTGCGCCAGTTCGCTCGTGGCCACGCGCTTGTGCGGATTCGACGGGCCGGCGATGTTGCGCACGACCGTGGACAGGTCGAAGCTGAGCACGCGCTCGTACTGCGCGTTCCGCAGCGTGTCGGCCCAGAGGCCCGTTTCCTTCGCATACAGCTCGACGAGTTTTACCAGATCGTCGTCGCGGCCCGTCAGCTTCAGGTATTTGATCGTCTGTTCGTCGATGGCGAACATCGCCGCCGTGGCGCCGTATTCCGGGGCCATGTTGGAGATCGTCGCGCGGTCGCCCAGCGTCAGATTCGCGGCGCCCTCGCCGTGGAATTCGAGGTAGGCGGACACCACTTTCGACTTGCGCAGGAATTCCGTCAGCGCCAGCACGATGTCGGTCGCCGTGATGCCGGGACCCGGCTTGCCCGTCAGCTCGACGCCGACGATGTCCGGCAGGCGCATGTACGACGCGCGGCCCAGCATGACGCTTTCCGCTTCCAGGCCGCCGACGCCGATCGCGATGACGCCCAGCGCATCGACCATCGGCGTGTGCGAATCGGTGCCGACGAGCGTGTCGGGGAACGCCACGCCATCCTTGACCTGCACGACGGGGCTCATGCGCTCCAGGTTGATCTGGTGGAGGATGCCGTTCCCCGGCGGGATCACGTCGACGTTCTCGAACGTCTTGCGGGTCCATTCGATGAAGTCGAAGCGGTCTTCGTTGCGGCGGTCCTCGATGGCGCGATTCTTCGCGAACGCGTCCGGATCGAAGCCGCCGCACTCCACCGCCAGCGAGTGGTCGACGACGAGCTGCGTCGGCACGACCGGATTCACGAGCGCGGGATTGCCGCCCTCCTGCGCGATGGCGTCGCGCAGGCCGGCCAGGTCGACGAGGGCCGTCTGGCCGAGGATGTCGTGGCACACGACGCGCGCGGGGTACCACGGGAAATCGAGGTCGCGCTTGCGCTCGATGAGCTGCTTCAGCGACGGCACGAGCACCATCGGTTCGCAGCGGCGCACGAGGTTTTCGGCGAGCACGCGCGAGGTGTACGGCAGGGTGTCCCAGGCACCGGACTGGATCTCTTCGACGGCGGCTTGCGCGTCGAAGTAATGCAGGTTGGTGCCGTGCAGGGGCTTGCGATATTGGCTGTTCATGTCGCCCCGATCACTTGCGCTCGGCCAGCGGCACGAACTTCAGGTCTTCCGGACCGACGTAGTTAGCGCTCGGGCGGATGATCTTGTTGTCGATCCGTTGCTCGATGACGTGCGCCGACCAGCCGGACGTGCGCGAGATGACGAACAGCGGCGTGAACATCGCCGTCGGCACACCCATCATGTGGTACGAGACGGCCGAGAACCAGTCGAGGTTCGGGAACATCTTCTTCACTTCCCACATCACGGATTCCAGGCGCTCGGCGATGTCGAACATCGTCGTCGAGCCGGCCTTGTCGGACAGACGCCGCGCCACTTCCTTGATCACCTTGTTGCGCGGATCCGAAATCGTATAAACCGGGTGGCCGAAGCCGATGACGACTTCCTTGTTCTCAACGCGGCTGCGGATATCGGCTTCCGCCTCGTCCGCGTTTTCGTAGCGCTTCTGGATCTCGAACGCGGCTTCGTTTGCGCCGCCGTGCTTCGGACCGCGCAGCGCGCCGATCGCACCCGTGATCGCCGAATAGATGTCGGAACCCGTGCCGGCGATGACGCGGCCCGTGAACGTGGACGCGTTGAACTCGTGTTCCGCGTACAGGATCAGCGACGTGTGCATCGCCTGCACCCACTCCTCCGACGGCTTCGTGCCGTGCAGCAGGTGCAGGAAGTGGCCGCCGATCGAATCGTCGTCCGTCTCCACCTCGATGCGCTTGCCGTTGTGGCTGTAGTGGTACCAGTACAGCAGCATCGAGCCGAACGACGCCATCAGGCGGTCGGCGATGTCGCGCGCGCCAGCAATGTTGTGGTCCTCTTTTTCCGGCAGCACGCAGCCCAGCACCGACACGCCCGTTCGCATTACATCCATCGGGTGGGCACCGGCCGGCAGCGCTTCCAGCGCCGCTTTCACGGCGTGCGGCAGGCCGCGCAGCGATTTCAGCTTGGCCTTGTAGCCGCGCAGCTCCGCGTCGTTCGGCAGCTTGCCGTGCACGAGCAGGTAGGCGATTTCCTCGAACTCGCTGTTGCCCGCGACGTCCAGGATGTCGTAGCCGCGGTAGTGCAGGTCGTTGCCGGAGCGGCCCACGGAGCACAGCGCGGTATTACCCGCGGCGACACCGGAAAGGGCGACAGATTTCTTCGGCTTAAAGGTCGGGGTATCTTGTGCTTCGCTCATTTCTTTGTCTCCTGTGTAGATTTGTTCTGGGCGAACAGCGCATCGAGCTTCTGTTCGTAGCTGTGGTAATCGATGCGCTCGTATAATTCGGCGCGGGTCTGCATCGTGCCGAGGACGTTGTTCTGGGTGCCGTCGCGGCGGATAGCTTTATAGACATTCTCGGCCGCAGTGTTCATCGCGCGGAACGCAGAAAGCGGGTACAGCACGAGGTCGACGTCGGCGCCGCGCAGCTCGTCCACGGTGAACAGCGGCGTCGCGCCGAATTCCGTGATGTTCGCGAGGATCGGCACCTTCACCGCTTTCTTGAATTGGACGTACATCTCCAGGCTCGTGATGGCTTCCGGGAAGATCATGTCGGCGCCCGCCTCCACGCACGCGACCGCGCGCTCGACGGCTTTATCGAGACCCTCGACGGCCAGCGCGTCCGTGCGCGCCATGATGACGAAGTTGTCGTCCGTGCGCGCATCGACGGCGGCCTTCACGCGGTCGACCATCTCGCCCTGGCTGACGATTTCCTTGCCCGGACGGTGGCCGCAACGCTTGGCGCCGACCTGGTCCTCGATGTGGCAGGCGCCGGCGCCGGCCTTGACCAGCGAGCGCACAGTGCGCGCGACATTAAAGGCGGACGAGCCGAAGCCCGTGTCGATGTCGACCAGCAGCGGCAGGTCGCACACGTCGGTAATGCGGCGCACGTCGATCAGCACGTCTTCGAGCCCGGAAATGCCGAGGTCCGGCAAGCCCAGCGACCCGGCCGCCACGCCGCCGCCGGACAGGTAGATCGCGCGATAGCCGGCCCGCTTGGCCAGCAGCGCGTGGTTGGCGTTGATAGCGCCGATGACCTGCAGCGGATGTTCTTCCCGGACGGCCTGCCGGAATGCGGCGCCAGCGGAATATTGGAACATTGATGACCTTTCGCACGGTTTCAGAGTTGAATACACTGCTCAACTGCAAACGCCGTGCCAAGGTTCAATATTTGACTGTTCTTTCTGGCAATTCAGTGACTTAGCAGCACTGACCAGCTAACGGGATCGATCCGACATCCGCGAATGAAACGTTTTTCGTTTCATGCTCTGCAACTCGAAATGCAACATGCAACATCTGCGTTACATGAAACGACAGATTGGAACACGCGGTTCATGCGGGGATATGCCCGTCTTCTTTGGACGAGGTTGTACCGTCATAGTGTTTGAGTCTGTAGGTCGCGCGCCCTTCCCGCTTGGCCTGGTAGAGCGCCACATCGGCGCACTCCAGCAGATCGGCAGGCACGATGCGAACACCGGCAGCGAACGCCAACCCGATGCTCGAACTGACCCGCAGGGCGCCACTGGATAGCATGAATGGCGCCTTCATCGCTTCGACAATCTTGGCGCCGACGATCCCGAGCATTGCGCTGTCGCCGACGTCTTCCAGCACGATCAGGAATTCATCGCCGCCGAGCCGGGCGACGACGTCGGTCTGGCGCACACAGCCCAGCAGGCGCTTGCTGAATTCGCGCAGCACCTGGTCGCCCACGGCGTGGCCGAGGGTATCGTTGATCTGCTTGAAATAATCGATGTCCAGGAAGGCGACGCCCATCGGACGCCCGTTGCGGCTGCCGCGCCGCGCAGCCTCTTCCAGTTTCTCGTCAAGGTACAGGCGGTTCGGGAGGCTGGTGAGGGCATCGAAACGTGCCATGTTGGCGAGTTCCTGCTGCGCCTGCTTCAGATGGGTCACATCGGTACTCAGAAGATAGAGGCCGGCGACCTGGCCCGCCGCATCGGTCTCAGGTATGAAGTTCAGTTGCAGCCAGCGGTCGTTCCGACCGGGTGTCGGTTGCAGTTCGAACTCGACCCGTTCCCCGGCCAGCGCACGCGACAGGAACGGCTTGACCACCTCGGCGCGGCTGGGGTCGGCGACGTCGATCACATCCATCAGGCTGCGTCCAACCAGGTCATCCGGGCGCATCCCGGTCCAGTCGGTAAACGTCGCATTGCAGAACTCGAAATGCAGTTCGCGGTCCACGTATGCGATCAGGACAGGCAGGTTATCGGTGATCACGCGCAGGCGTTGTTCCCCTGCGGCCTGGCGCAGTTCGATCGCCCTGCGTTCGGTCACATCCTGCCATATCGAGAATACGCTGAGCAGCTTGCCCTGTGGATCGATTTCAGGAACGAAGTTGCATGAATAGTAGTGCTCGGTCTTATCGAGCGCGATCGCGAATTCGAACGTGAAACCTTCTCCCGTCAGCGCCTGGTCGATGTAGGTTTTCATCAGACCATACGTCTTCGCTGACAGGCCTGTCGATATGTGACGCCCCAGCAACTCCTCGTAACTGAGTATAAGCCGCGCTCTCATTGCGGCATTGGCAAACAGGATATTCCCGTGCGGGTCGAACTGGCAGATCAGCGCCGGCAAGTTGTCGGTAATGGCCAGCAAGCCGGCATCGCGCACGTTCACATCCGGCGCTGCAGTATCGCTGGCCACGCCGGGCCAGAGCCACCGCGCCAAAGCGCGTCGCGATCGCGCAAACAGTCCAAGTTCCATTTCCACATTCCCTCGTACAAGCCGGCCGCCGTACTGAAACAATCGTGGGCCGATTATAGAGTCCGAATGCGGTATATACGATTTTTACGGAAATCTTTGTAGCCTGAAGGCAACGTTATTCGCGACAATTAGTTATTTTTCATGCATTTTTATCGAATGCGACCGCCATACGCTCGGGCTGATGGCGCCTGGAACGGGGCACTGCATGATCGAGCTTGAACTGCGCCAGCGCCATCGACAGCTGGCCAGTCTGCTCGGTCAGCGACTCGGCCGCCGCCGACGCTTCTTCGACCAGCGCCGAGTTCTGCTGGGTCATCTGGTCCATGTCGCCGATGGCCTGGCCGATCTGTCCGATCCCCTCGGCCTGGCACTGGCCGGCCTCGCTGATCTCGGCCATGATGTCGTGCACCTTGCGCACCGACGCGACGATCTGCTCCATCGTCGTCCCCGCTTCATCGACGAGTGCGGTGCCCGCGTTGACCTTGGCCACCGAGTCGCCGATGAGTTCCTTGATTTCCCTGGCGGCGGCGGCACTGCGCTGGGCCAGCGTACGCACCTCGCCCGCGACGACGGCAAAGCCGCGGCCCTGTTCGCCCGCACGGGCCGCTTCCACCGCCGCGTTCAGCGCGAGGATGTTGGTCTGGAAGGCGATACCGTCGATCACGGTGATGATATCGACAATTTTTCTGGCGGACGCGTTGATCGCGCCCATGGTAGCGACGACGTTGCCAACCACCTCGCCACCGCGGGTGGCGATGCCCGTCGCGGAAACCACGAGCTGGTTGGCCTGGCTGGCATTGGCGGCGTTGGCACGCACGGTGTCGGTCAGCGATTCCATAGCGCGCGTGGTATTTTCAAGCCGTCCAGCCTGCGATTCCGTGCGGCTGGCCAGGTCGGCGTTGCCGCTGGCGATCTCAAAGCTGGCCGTCGCGATGGTCTCGGCCGATGTCTTGATGCCGGATACCATCGTCGCGAGGCGCGTGCGCATTTCCTGCAGCGCGGCCAGCAGGCTGTGCTGGTCGCCCGCGTCGAGGCGGATGTCCATCGACAGGTCGCCGGCCGCAACAAGCCGCGTGATCTCGCGGGCATATTCCGGCTCGCCGCCCAGCTGCTGCCAGATGGTGCGGATGACGAACCACGACACGCCGATCAGGGTGGCGATCACGATCAATGCCGTGATGATGGTGACGGACAGCACGCGACGCACGCTCGAGCTGCTGCGCGCGATGCCGTCCTTGAAATTCTGTTGTGCCTTCTCGTTGAGCTTGGCGACGTCGGCATTCAGTACCGTCAGCGCGCCCTGCATGCGTTGCACGGTGGCCTGCGGGTCGCCCTGCTCGAGTTCGAGCATGATCCTCGCGGCCGAGAGGGCCGGCGCATAGTAATCCTCGAATTCCTTCGTGAGGCGCTTGCCGGTGGCATCCATGCCTGGGATTTTGGTGACCTCGGCCAGCTTGGCGCGGACCTTGTTGGCCTGGTCGCCGATCTGGGCGACGCGGGCCTTGTCGCCTTCGGACACGGCATCGCGCAAGCCGTCGGTGATGCCCTGCAGGTCCGCCGTCAACGCCTTCGCCGTGCCCAGCGCCGGATAATCCACGGCTTCGGTCGTGTGGATCGAGTCCAGGGCACCGCTCGCGATGCTGGCGGAGACCGCCACGCCGAGGCCGAAGATGATGGTCGAGATGACCGGAAGTGCCCAGATCTTGCGCTTGATGCTCATGCTGCCGTCTCCTGAATCGCATGTTCGCCGCCCGGTGGACCGGGCGGTCGTCACGCTTATTGTGCGGTATAAATCACCTTGACCGACGCGTCGGCCGCGCTCTTGTCGATGTAGCCGATCGCCTTGGGATCGCTCGCCACGATCTTCTTCACGGCGGCGCTGTCGGCGGCTTCCTTGGGCATCGTTGCCTTGCCGGTGAACACCAGCTTGGACCACAAGGCCTTGACCTGGGACGCTTCCTTGTCCGTCACCTTCTTATAAAACTCGGCGCGGATCGGGGCGCTTTCGGGCTGGTCGACCGGGCTCAGGGCGCTCGATTTACCGAGAAAAAATTGCGCGACCTCATCCTTCGTCATCGAGGATTCGGCAGCTTTCGGGTTCACGACCACCACGACCTCGGCCATGGCCGGCAGGGCCAGGGCGAGTGCGGCGGTACCGAGCCAGATCTTGATCAGTTGTTTCATCACGGCTTCCTTAAAATACGAAATCGAGGGCGACGGCACCGACGGTGACCGGGCCGTGGAAGCCCGTCTTCGGGTTCAGCAACAGACCCGTCCCGTTGGGACGCACGCGGTCGAACTGCACCTTCAGGGCCAGCGACCGGTAGAAGTCCCAGCGCACGCCGACCGAATCGGTGGTTTGTTCGCCCGCGCCCGTCGCGTTGTTGATCTGGCTGAGACGTGCCGCCACGGCAGTGGGAAGCGCCGCGATGTTGGCCACGGCGCCCTCGCTCCTCAGCTCGGAATGCGTAAAGTACGGCAGGACCTTGCCGAAGCGGTAGCCGCCCATGACGTACCACGCCTTGGAGGGCGCCACGCCGCCGGTTTTGCGCTTGGCATATTCGGACTGCACGACAATGTTGTTCCAGTCCAGGCCTGCGCCAGCCGACGTGAACGTTCCATGCCCTGCGCTCGGACGGCTGGTATGCGTCGGCGCATCGTAGACCGTGGTCCGGTGGGCTTCGGCGCGACCGAGGCGCAGCGTGAGCGGGCCGTGCTCGGCGACCAGGTTCAGGGCTCCCACCCTGCGCGACTCGATCGTGAGGCCGCCCGCGAGGTCGGCCTTGGAACGGCCATAGGCGAACTGGGCCGTGTACGTCGTGTCTCCGTAGCTGTGCTGCCAGGTGATGTCCGCACCATCGATGTTCTTGTAAGGAACTTGCGAATACAGTTCTTCCGGCGCACGCAGGAACGTGTTGGCGTAGCCGACGTTGCGGTAGTCCGAGATCATGAAGACCGGCACGCCCAGGCGCCCGACCCGTACACCGACGTCGTCCGACAATTTCGCCTTGGCGAATGCCCATGCGAGTTCGGCACCGAAATCGTCCTCCGCGTCCTTGCGCACCAGCCCCTGGGCAGTCACCGACAGCCAGCTGTTGACGGCATAGTCGGCCTGCAGGCCCAGGTTCGAGTCGACGCCCGTCACGGGATTCTTTTTGGCGCCGCTGGCCTGGTTCGGACGGGAATATTCCGCACCGTCGGTGTCGGTCCACGTAAGAGCGCCGGTGCCGAATCCGGTAATGCGGACTGGGGAAGTGTCCTGCGCATAGGCGGTCGAGACAGCCAGCGGCAAGGTGAGCAAAGTAAGAACGATAGCCTTCATATACCCTCTAGAGTTAAGACAGATAAGTTTCGCTTCGGAAACCCTGTCGAAATTCTAGGATTTTCCTGTTTGATTTCCTACAAGAATCACCCGTTGGTTGCGTATATACATCGTTTTCTTTACACAAATTCAATTTATGTTCATTTTTATGACGATCGCGCAATGTTAGCGGGTCGGCCACAGGAAGTCCCGGGCGCCGGTCGCGCCGCGTCGGTGAGTGGAAGACCGCGCGCCAGCAGGGACTCAGGATTCGCTGTGCACCGTCATGCGCGCCAGCCCGCGCAATCCCGCGTTGCCGTTCCACTGCGGCGACGAATCGGCCAGCCGGAGTGCCGGCCAACGTCGCATGACGTCGCGCAGCGTGACCTCGGCTTCCAGCAGCGCGAGCCCGGCGCCGATGCAGACGTGCGGACCTGTCCCGAAAGACAGATGACTACCCTCGCGGCGGCCGATGTCGAACGTATCCGGGTCGGCGAAGCGGTCGGGGTCACGGTTGGCGGCGCCGATCATGGCCAGCACGAGGTCGCCGCGGCGCAGCGTATGCCCGTGCAAGGTCAGCTGGCAGGCAACCCGGCGGCCCGTGTATTGCACCGGACTGTCGTAGCGGAGAATCTCGCGCAACGCCGCCGGCATCGATGCCGGTTCCGCACGCAGCCGGTCCCACTGCCGGCGGTGCGACAACAGAGTATGGAGTCCATTGCCGAGAAGATTGCGGGTGGTTTCATGGCCTGCGAACAGGAGCATCGCGCATTGCACCGCCAGTTCGCCGTCGGCGCGCAGTTCCCCGGCGGCCTCGGCCTGCACCAGCCTGCTGACGAGATCCGTGCCTGGCGCACACCGCCGCAACGGCACGAGAGCGTCGAAGTAGCGCACCATCTGCAGCAGGGCGTGCCGGGCGGCGCCAAGCTGCTCCAGCGACGGCTGCAGGGCACCGATGAAGGTGGCGAGTGCCTCCGACCATGCGACGAACTCGTCTTCGTCGCGCCGGTCGATGCCGAGCACCAGCCCGATCACGCGCGACGGCAGCGGACGGGCGACGGCCTGGATGAAATCGAAGCCCGCCCGCGCGTCCAGCGGATCGAGCAGCTCGTTCGCGAGGTGCTCGACCTGTGATGCCAGCGCGCGCACCATGGACGGATGAAAACCCGCCGCCATGGCCCGGCGCACGCGCCGGTGGTCGGGCGCATCGAGAAACACCATCGCACGTGCGAACATGCGCTGGAAATCCTCCAGCGCCGCCTGCGCGCGGCTCCGGCGCGGCCGCGCGTCGGCGCCGGCGATGCGCTTGACCCAGCCGCCGGTCCGCTGCGACGAAAAGCGCGGGTCGCGCAGCGCGAACTCCACATCGGCATGGCGCGTCAGTATCCATGCCCCCTGGAACGCTTCGTCCCGCCACAAGACGGGCTCGGCGTCGCGCCACGCCTTGTAGGTGGGGTACGGATCGCGCAGGAAGGCGTCGTCGAACGGCATGCTGCGAGCGCCGATGCAGGGGATTGGCGTGCGCGTGTCCATCGGTCTTCCCGCTCCGCTTCAGCCGCGCAGGGCGCGCTCGATCGCATCCAGCAACAGCGGATCGTCGGGCGCGACGTCGGGATTGAAGCGGGCGACGACCCGGCCGTCGCGGCCGATCAGGAACTTCTCGAAGTTCCACAACACGTCGGACGGGTCGCCGGCCTCGTAGCCGTAGCCACCCAGTTTCTGCCGCAGAGCGCCCTGCGCCGGATCCACGGCGGCAGGCTGCGCCCGGGTCAGTGCGGCGTACAAAGGATGGCGCGCCGGCCCCTTGACCGAGATCTTCTCGGCCAGGGGAAACGCGACGCCAAACCTGGTGCTGCAGAACTGCGAGATCTCTTCGTTACTGCCCGGCTCCTGTGCGCCGAAATCATTGGCCGGGAAGCCGATCACGACCAGCCCGGCCTCGCGCCTGGCCTCGAACAAGCGCTCGAGTCCTTCGTACTGCGGCGTCAGGCCGCACTGCGATGCCACGTTGACCAGCAGCACGACCTTGCCGCGGTAACTGGACAGTGTGGCGTGGGTCCCGTCCATCAGGCGGAACGGTATCGTGTCGATCTCGGCATGCATCGATGCTTCTCCATGGATGATTGTCAGGTGGCGCCCGCGGGCCGACTCATGCTAACATTTATTCGACACTTTTTGAGAAAGTGTAACCAAAATCTCCCGACCAGCCCTCACGCGAAAGCCGGCACCATGTCAGCGACACCCCAACCAGACTTCACCTGGACCGACCAGTTCCTCCTCGGCTACGGTCAGATGGACGCCACCCATCGCGAATTCGTCGACCTGGTCGCGGCCCTGCTCGCCGCGCCCGATGCCGAGCTGGCGCGCCGCCTCGACGTCTTCGCCGACCATGCCGAACGCCATTTCGACGAGGAGCGCGAGTGGATGGTCACCACCGGCTTCCCCGCGACCGAATGCCACCTCGATGAACACGCCAAGGTCCTGGCGTCGGTGCACGAGGTGCGCGGCCTGCTCGCCGGCGGCCGTCATGCGGATACCTGTCGCGCCCTCGCGCGCGAGCTGGCGCGCTGGTTTCCCGGCCATGCCGACTACATGGACGCGTCACTGGCCCAGTGGATGGTCAAGCGCCGCAGCGGCGGCATTCCGGTCGTGCTGCGGCGCGGCAGCGCGGTGCCGGCCGAAACGGACTGATTCCTGCAGGCCACGGCAAAAAAATATATTCGCCGCCGGGCCCATCGTTTGTTGAACAAATTCCTTATTTGTGTACAATTCAGCGAGCAGGAAAACAAAGGAGACAACGATGCACCAGCATGCCGAAACGACACTGCGGGACGGGACCACGATCTCGGACCTGATCAACCACGAGACACGCGAAGTCAAGGTACGCGCCCTGTCCGACCCCGAGCTTTATGAACTCGAGATGGAGCGGATCTTCGCCAAGACCTGGATCTTCCTGGGGCACGAAACCGAAATCCCGAACAAGGGCGACTTCGTCACGCGCGACATGGGTTCCGACGCCGTCATCGTCGCGCGCGACCGCGACAACGAGATCCACGTCTCGCTGAACGTCTGCCCGCACCGCGCGATGCGGGTGCAGACGCACGACGCCGGCAACACCAACGTCCACATGTGCATCTACCATGGCTGGGCCTTCAAGCCGAACGGCGACTTCATCGGCGCCCCGATCGAGAAGGAGTGCATGCACGGGAAGATGACGCCGAAGGAACAGCTCGGCCTGAAGAAGGCGCGCGTCGCGCTGTATGGCGGCCTGATCTTCGCTACCTGGAATATCGACGGCCCCAGCCTGGAAGAATTCTTCGGCGACGCCAAGTACTATTTCGACACCCTGTTCCTGCGCACGAAAGGCGGCCTCGAAGTCCTCGGCCCGCCGCAGCGCTTCCGCATCAATGCGAACTGGAAGACCGCCTGCGAGCAATCCGCCGCCGACGGATTCCATACCCTGACCCTGCACCGCTGGCTGGGCGAAGTCGGTCCGTACGCGAAAAAGCCGGACGCTGAAGGCAAAGGCGCCGACCTGTCGCCCGAGATGTACGGCAGCGAAGTCTGGACCGACCACGGCCATGCGCTGCGCTGCATCGAACTCGACCGCAAGATCGTGCGCCTGACCGGCAAGGACCCGGCCGAGCTGACCCCGGCCGAAAAGCTGACCGTGCTGCCGCCGCCCGGCATCACGCCGGCGATGGTGCCGGAACTGCTGGAGCGCTTCGACGACGGCCAGCTGAAGCTGATGTCCTGGCGCCCGCCCCAGGTCGGCGGGTTCTTCCCGAACGGCCTGTTCGAGTTCATCTATCTGCCGCAACCGGACGGCACGATCGTCGGCGCCTGCGCCCTGCACGCCTACATTCCGAAAGGTCCGGACAAGCTCGAGTTCATGAACTGGATCTTCGCCGAAAAGGACACGCCGCCCGAGCTCAAGGCGCGCATGCTGCGCCAGTCGGTGCAGATGCTGGGCACCTCCGGCATGGTCGAGATGGAAGATTCCGACACCTGGCCGCACCAGACCGAAGTGGCGAAGGGCGCGATGAGCAAGACCATCACCATGAAATACCAGGCCCTGTTCGAAAACGGCGCACCGGAAGGCTGGCCGGGACCGGGTCATGTCGGCGACGGCTTCACGAAGGACGACACCCAGTGGGCGTGGTGGAAGTACTGGCACGAGCTGATGACGAGCGAAAAATGAGCCAGCAACCCGTACACCAACAACACCCCCAGGAGACACCCATGGAAAAGAACCCGCTCGAGCCGACGCCGCTGCCGCCGTCGCTGCGCGCCAACCGGGTCCCGGTCGGCAGCCCGCTGTACAACGACATGGTCGAGTTCATGTACGACGAGGCGGAACTGTTCGATACGCTGCGCCTGCGCGACTGGATCGCGATGGTCGCCAAGGACATCGAATACACGGTGCCGCTGCGGCATACCCGTGCCACGCGCGACCAGGACAAGTCGGTCGTGCGCACCGTCCAGCACATGTACGACGATTACCGCTCGATCATGCTGCGCGTGATGCGCGTCATGGATACCCGCAGCGCCTGGGGCGAGGACCCGCCGTCGCGCACCAAGCACCTTGTCTCGAACATCCGCGTCTACCGTACCGACAAGGAGGACGAGTTCAAGGTGCAAAGCTACCTGCTGATGACCCGGAACCGCTTCGACCACGACAAGTTCGACCTGATCCCGTGCGAGCGCCACGACGTGATCCGCAAGACCGAGTCGGGCTACCAGCTGGCCCGGCGCGAGGTCATCATCGACCAGGCGGTGCTGGGTACGCCTAACCTCGGCATCTTCCTGTAAGCACAGGCGCTCCGACTACCCGCCCCCGCCATGCCAGGCGCGGGCGGGTTTTCTTTTAGCCCGCGGTTACTGCGTGGTGATGTCGAACACGAGATTGACCGGCGACGGGCCGACCGACGGATACGGTACCACCGGCACCTGGTTCACGCCGGACTTCGACCAGTCGCAGACACCGCTCGGAAAGATCGCCTGCAGGCGGGCCGACTGCGCGGCACTGAAGGCCACCTTGTAGTCGCCGGTCGACACCGGCTTGAGCTCGCACTTGAGCTTGTCGGCCGCGATCGATTCCCCAGCCTGCGCGCGCGGATAGGTCCACGTCGGCCAGATGGCGTTGCACGTCCCGGCGGCGCCGGTTGCGGCTGGCGTTTGCGTCTCGGCGATGAAGCGCGGCGTGGTCGACAGCGTGAAACAGCCGTCCACAACGGCAGCGGGCTTGGCCGCGACAACCTTGTCGCGCTGCGGCACCGTGCCTGGGTCCGCCTTGTACGCCTTCACCCACTGGACGAACAGCGCCCATGCGTCGGCCTGGGCCTTGGCATTGACTGCGGCGCGCTCCGCACGCCCCGGCGTAGCGATGCCGAACAGATCGGCGAACGACACGCCGCCGCGCCACATGACGTGGTTCTTCGTGTCCCCGTTGGCGATCCGCAGGCGCTCGCGCATCGCGAAGTGGAACCACTGGTAGTGGTAGTAATTGTCTTCGTCGTAGAAGTTGGACAGGTCGAAGATCGGGATCGCCGCCAGGCCGCCGTTCGCACCGAGCTGCATGCCGACCTGGTAGGCGCGCTTGATGGCGTCCACCGACCCGGTGCTGCGCGCAGCGATGTAGTTGCCGTTGCGGTCGTAGCCGCCGATCTTCTCGTTCAGGTCGAGGAACTGATCGACCGTCAGCGTGCCGTCGCTCAGTTGGGCCAGGCCATACTGGACACCGACGTTGTCGAACGGCCGCAGGCCATAGCCCTGCGCATCGACACCGTAGACGTTGCGGCCGACGTCGAATACCGTCGCGCGCGCGCCGCCCGGATTGGTGGTGGCGTCCCAGCGCTGGGGCAGCGGGACGGCGGCATTGAACGCGCCGGCGGCATACCCGCCGCCGAACGAGCCCGTGGTCGGAATGGTTTCGGTGCGGCCCGAGACCGGATCGGTCCGGCCGGACTGCACCGCCAGGTCGTACCACGCACGCGCGGACTTGTGGCCGGATACCGCCACCATCTGTTGTTCCGACACGCCGGAACCGTTAATTACGGTGAGATAGTGGTTCAGCAGCTTGTCGTCCATCGCGGACATCGAGATCGCCAGCGCGTCCGGGAACGTCGCGTCGATGAAGACGCCGTCGAACAGGCCCGGGAACGCGTCCGCGATCTGCAGGCTGGTGTACGACCCGCCCGACGTACCGACGCTGACGGTGAATGCGGGCACGCCGAACGTCTTGATGAAGTGCTGCTTCCCCATCAAGGTGGTCTCGCCCGCGAGATGGGCGTTGCAGCTGTTGGTCGGGTGGTTCAGCGTGTTCGTGAACACGGCATAGCCTTCGCCCAGCCGCTTCAGGTTGGTTGCCGTGTAGGGGCTGACGCCCATGGCGGCGCCCTGGATGTACCAGCCCGTCGCGCAACCGGTGCCGTGCACGGCGATCAGGCCCTTGTTCCACCCCGGTGGCGGCGTCAGCGCGCTCGGCGCCGCATCCTTGGCCGGGTTGAACAGGACCGCGTTCTGGTAGATGCCCCGGTTCATGGTGCCGGTTTCGATCCGCACGACGAACGGCAAGGTCGCGCCGCTCGTCGTGGTCGTGGTCGCGACGTCCGCCGGCAGCGCCTTGGTATCCGGCAGGACCTTCAGGGTGTTCCCGCCCACCGGCAGGTACAGGTACTGGACAACGGTCGGCGCCGAGCAATTGGCGTCCGTCGGCGGACCGAGCCTGGAGCCGTCGGGCAGGACGAAATCCTGGGTCTGGCAATTGAAGGGCGTCGTTCTGGGGCCGGACAACATGGGACCGTTGCCGTAATTGGTCACATGCGTCGTCGCTGCGCGCCCCCCGACATCGGCCGAGATGACGTTGGTGCCTGGCTTGAGGCCTGCGACCAGGCCGACGAAATGTCCCGCGTGCGCCGGATCCGGCGCGAATGCGGCGGACACATTGGCGTCGTTCGCCAGCACTTTCAGCTGACCCGGTATTGCGCCGCCGGCGGGCGCTGCGATATCGACCAGGACCGAGTCGCCGGCCACGTAGTCGGCTTTCGAAGAAAGCAGCGTGATGTCCGGAGCGGCAGGGGTCGACTCCGAGTGGCCGCCACAGGCTGCCACCATGACGCCGGCGACAGCGGCGGCCAGCGCCGCCTTCGATGAAGGTTTTTCCATGAGTTGCAATGTCTCCATTTGTTGAGTACTGCTGAAAAGGCTTCGTACACAGGGCGTCAAATAAAGCAATTAATGTCCTCTATATCGCGTCCCTTCTAGAATTTACCTAACAAAATTCGACGAAAACATTGTGGAATATACCTACAGCGATGAATGTAAAGGCGTGACCTGGCCCTGCTTCGCCCATCGCGCGAATCGCGCCGCTGCGGGGGGGGCCATGCAGTCGAACAAAAAGCAGTCGCGCCGAGGTGGCACGACTGCGAAGCTTCCGTTTCAGGAAGCCAGGAGCCGTCTCGACATCCCCTAAACGCCTATCGGAAACACGATGGTTTTCTCCTGTGTGTACTCGTTCAACCAGTGTTCGCCGTATTCGCGTCCGAGGCCGGAACGTTTGTAGCCGCCGAATGGCGCATCCATCAACCGGTACAGGCCGCCATTGATGACCACGCCGCCGGTACGCACCTGCAGCGCCATCTCGTAAGCCTTGGCCGGATCGCGCGAGTGAATGCCGCCATACAGGCCGTACCGGCTGTCGTTGGCGATGGCAATCGCTTCGTCGTCCGTGTCGAAGCCGATCACGCACGCCACCGGTCCGAAGATTTCGTTCTGGGCGATGGACATGCCGTTGTCGACGTCGTCGAACACCGTCACGTTATGGAAATAGCCTTTACCTAGGTGAGCCGGACGCCCACCGCCGATCACCAGGCGCGCGCCCTCGTCCCGTCCCCGCGCGACCATGCTTTCGACGCGCTCGCGCGCCACCGCCCGGATCAGCGGGCCGACCACCGTATGGGGATCCGCCGGGTCGCCGACGACGAGCTGGCTGGCGACCGCGCGCATGGTCTCGATATAGGCGGGCCGGATCGCGTTGTGCACCAGATGGCGCGTCGCCAGCGCGCAGCCTTGGCCGCAATGGGTCGAGACCTGGAACAGCCCCTCCATGGCAGCCTTCTGCACGTCGGCGTCGGCGCGGACGATCAGCGCCGACTTGCCGCCCAGTTCGAGGAGCGAACGCTTGATGGTCGGCGCGCCCTGGGCAAGGATGGCGGCGCCGACGGCATCCGAACCGGTGAACGTCACCATGTCGACGCCAGCGTCGGACGTCAGCAGCCGCGCGACGTCCGCGTCGCCGGTGACGACATTCAATACCCCGGGCGGCAAGCCGATCTCGCTGGCGATCTCGCCGAACAGCAAGGCCGAGAACGGCGTGTACGGCGAGGGCTTGAGGATGACGGTATTGCCCGCCAACAGGGCCGGCACCAGTTTCGACAGGTTGGTGAGAAACGGCGCGTTGTACGGGGTAATGGCGCTCACGACGCCGACCGGCTCGCGTACGATGGTGCCGCCGCCCAGCAGGCGCGGCCCGGCCGGCGCGAACGGGGACGGCGCGGACTCCACCGGCAAGTGGCGCTCGGTCGGGACCAGCGCGCGCGCGATCGCGGCCGCGAAGATCTCCATCGGCCGCGCAAAGAACATGCCTTCCGCCAATCCGTGCGTGATGCCGCCCTCGGCGATCATCAGCGCCTTGATCTGCGCGGCGCGGCTGGCCAGCGCCGCGTGCATCCTGCGCATCGTGTCGACGCGCGCGGCCGGGGTCATGCGCGGCCAGGGGCCGCTGTCGAAGGCCTGGCGTGCGGCTCCCACGGCGGCGCCGGCCTCGGCCAGTCCGCCGACGGGTTCCATGCCGATGACGTCCTCGGTGGCGGGATTGAGGACAGGCTCGGTCTGGCCCGACAGCGGCGCGTGCCACTCGCCGTTGATGTAGAGCCGATCGAGATGGGTAAAGGGAATGCTCATGTGTGTTCTCTCTCTTCCAAAGTGGTCAGGGCAGGACGGCGTTGGTGGCGGCAGGCGGCCGGACGGCGGGCGCGGCCGGGGAATCCGATGCGAGGATCAGTTCGGCAGCACGCATCGCGATGGCCATGGCCGGACCATTGGTGTTGCCCGATATGAGGGTCGGCATGATCGACGTGTCCACCACGCGCAGCCCTTCCACGCCACGGACACGCAGGTGTGGATCGACCACGGCGCCGGGGTCCGCCCCCATGCGGCAGGTGCCGGCCGCGTGGAAGGCGGTGGAGCCATGGGTGAAGAACGCTTCGGCGATCTCCTCGTCGCTCGCGCAGGCGGGCCCCGGCTGGGTCTCGGCCACCACGTACGGGCGCAGCGCCGGCTGCATCAGCATCTTGCGCATGAAGCGCACGAGGTCGATCGAATGGCGGCGGTCGTTGGCCGTGCTGAGGTAGTTCGCGTCGATGAGGGGGGCGGCATCGGGGTCGGCGCTCGAAATGGCGACCGATCCTTCGCTGTCCGGATTGGTGAAATAGCCGACCCAGGTCATGCCCTGCTCTTTTTCGAGGACGATCTTGCCGTCCTCCACGCCGATCGAATACAGGCCGATACCCAGCTCGGCATCCGGGCGCGCGAGCTCGGGACGCGTCTTCACGAACGCGCACACCTCGTGTGCCGCGTGCGTCATCGGACCGCTCCCGCCCGTGAAGTAGCGCAACAGGTTCTTGAGCAGCCGTACGCCGGCGAACTCACGGTTCAGACTGCCGCTCCTGACGCGCACCTGCAGCATGATGCAGCGGTGCTCGAGCAGATGCCGTCCCACCGCGGCGATGTCCGCCACCAGCGGGATCCCGTGCCGCGCCAGCAGCGCCGCGGGACCGACGCCCGACAGCTGCAGCAGCTTCGGTGTGTTCAGTGCCCCGGCCGACAGGATGACTTCACGCCGCGCCCGCGCCACCGCGACCGTACCGCCTGCGCGCAGTTCAACCCCGACCGCGCGGCCGCCCTCGAACACGACCCGCAGCACGTCGGTTCCGGTGCGCACGTCGAGATTGCGGCGCGCGCGCGCCGGCGCCAGGAACGCCCTGGCCGCGCTCCAGCGCCGTCCGCGCCATATCGTACGCGGCTGATAGCCGATGCCGCCGTGGAGTGCCGCGTTGATGTCGTCGACGCGCGGCACCCCGGCCTGCCCGGCGGCGGCGATCACGGCCTCGCACAGCGGATGTCCGGCCGGATGCATCGACACCTTCAGCGGGCCGCCGGCGCCGCGCGCTTCCGATGCCCCGAGCTCGTGGTCTTCCATGGCGCGGTAGCAGCGCCCGATGTCCTTCCAGCCCCAGCCGGTACAGCCGGCGGCTTCCCACGCGTCGTATTCGGCAGGATGGCCGCGCAGGTACACCATGCCGTTGATCGAACTGGAGCCACCGAGCGTGCGGCCCTTGAGCCAGTCTTCGGTGTCGCGGCCCGCGCCTTTGGAGGCGGAATAGCTCCAGACATGCGGATTGCCGGGCGTGAGCATCTTGCCGATCCCCCGCGGCATTTGGATCAATGCGTGGCTGTCCGCGGGACCGCTTTCGATCAGCAGGACGGTCGTGCCGGGATCGGCCGACAGGCGGTTGGCCAGCACACAGCCCGCCGAGCCGGCGCCGACGATGATGAAATCGTATTCCTGGTTCATGTTGTCTCCTGAATTCGGTGGCGTACGGGCGCCACCGCGGGTCAACGCGTGGTTTCGCGCGCGACCATGGCCTCCACCGTCATTTCCCTTTCAGGCAACGCACTGCCCGGAATCAGGAAACCTCCGACCGAGGCATCGCCCAGCACCGCGTAATTGCTGCGATTGAAGTCGTACGTGACGCTCTTGAGGGCCAGCGGAATCGCGTGGTCGTAGGCCTGGAAGACCGAATTGAACATCGAGCGGTACAGTTCACCGTTATGGTCGAGCGAATCGAACCCGCCGGCGCCGTATGTGTCCTCGTCGACGTAGTACGTGCGCTTGGAATACGCGTGGCGGAACCCCGGTTTGAGGGTCGCCTCGACGACCCAGACGCGGTGCAGCTCCCACCGTTCGCAGCCTGGGTTCACATGCTTCGGCGTGAACTGCGCTTCGTCCTTGCATTCGAAATTGAACTTGTAGCTGTTGTAGGGAATGAACATCTCCTTCTTGCCGAGCAACTTGAAGTCGAAGCGGTCCATCTTCCCCGAGAACATGAACAGCTCGTCGTACAGGATTACGCCGCCCAGGGCGCTGACCGGCGTGTCGTAGACGAACTCGGGCGCCAGCTTCACCCGCCGCTGGCCGGGGCTGTAGCTCCACGCGCGCCGCGGCTTGTCGACGGTATCGAGGTAATCGGCGATCAGCTCGGCCTGTCCCGACTTGCGCGCCGGGGCGTTGGTCAGCGCGAACGCGCGCCAGTACAGCTGAGGATCGCGGTCGGCAAGGCCGGTCTGGTAATACGGCTTCTCGACCTGGGTGTACTGGTCCGACGTCATCGTGGGCCGGCCGCTCGCATCGACGATCCACGACCGGCCGTTCGCGGTGGTGAAGCCGTTGTCGCCGACATACCGCAACAGCACATTCCACATGACCTCGTAGCCGTTCGTGGGGATGGGGAATGGCAGGCCGCCGCGGCACGCCGTATCGACCGCATAGTTGTCCTTCAGGGTCTTGCAGGTGGTGGCGTTGCGCACGGTCGCCTTCAGCACGTGGTCGGGCAAGGCGGCACTGCGGTGCGTCGGGTAGATGTCGAGGTAGTAGTCGGGATTCTGCCGCAGCAGCTTCTTCTGCCCGGCGCTCAGCTTGTCCGCATACTGCTCCATGTTGCCGGCATTGATCCGGTACAGCGGTTTCTCGTCCCTGTAGGGATCGACCCAGAACCCGCTGTCGCGCCTGAAGCCCGGCGGCGCCTTGGTCAGGCCGCCCGTGTACGCCGGGATCGTGCCTTCCTTGTTGCCGGCCTTGATCGCGCCGAATTCGGTCAGGGTCGTGCCGAGTTGCCTGGCTTCGTCATTGCCGACGGCGGCCAGCGCACGGGTTGCCGCGAGCGCCATCAGGACGGCGCAATACAGGTGCTTGATAGTCATTTGCTGTCTCCAGAGGTGGTCAGAAGCCTGCCTTGAAAGTGAATACGAGCCAGCCGCGGTCGTTGTTGCCGACACTGCCGTTGCCGCCGATGAGCACGGTTCCGGTCGGGTCGTACCTGCCGGGCGCATGCGCATCGGCGTACTGCAGCGAGAATTCGTAGCGTTGGGCGAAGGTCATCTTTGCGCCGACCGACCACGAGAGCGACTTTTCGTTCCCGCCGCCGGCGCTGGCCGCGTTGCCAGTCAGGCCATAGTTCAGGGACAGCGGAAGATCCAGGTCCCAGGACGGGAGCACTTGCAGGTACTGCGGCGTGAACAGCAAGGCGAGCGCCGCATAGTCCTTCGTCGAGCATCCATCGCGCCTGCCGCCAGGGGCACCGTCCGGCGCCACGCACGCCGTCTCGCCCGTGCCTTTGTACAGTTCGCGATGCCGGGTCACTTTCAAAAGGCGGCTGTACGCGACCTCGGCGACAAAGCTTCCCGTGTCCCAGAAGCGGGAGGCAGGCAGCAGGTAGACGCCGTTCGCCACGACGTGCAGCGTATTGCCGCGTGGCCCCTCCTGGTCGAGCGGACTGACGGCATCGGTGTTCAGCGCCCCACCCTTGCGCACCGAGATATCGGTGGCGACGCTGACCGGACCCACGACGCGGGCGGCGCTCACGCCGACGAGTTTTACGCCGGTCGGATAAGCCAGGCGATAGGCGGTCGGCACGGTGCCCACGCCAGGCACCGTCACGAACCCGGTCAGGTTCGGGCCGAACCAGGGGTTGTAGTCGTCGAATTCGCGGTAGTAGAGCCCGAGGCTCGATTCGATGGCCTCGAGATTCAGCTTCGCACTCACGCCCGAGTTGCCGCGCTTGCCCGGCATGAGCGATGGGGCACGCGCCAGCGTGGCGCCGTTGGGCGCGACCGGCAGGCGGTCGGGCCCCTCGAAAAACGGATCGGCCGGCCCGAAAAACGTGCCGCCGTAGGGCAGGCGCGACTCATGCCAGCCATAGAAATACTGCCCGGCCAGCGCCAGCGCCGGCGATACCTGCGCCTTCAGGAACAGTTGCGACTCCGGCAGGAACACTTCCTTGGTTTCGATGCCGGGACTCGTGACCGCCTTGACGCCGTCGATCGGCGATTGCGAGTACGAAATGGCATGCGCCCCGATCAGCAGGCCTTCGCCGAAATAGTTGGTCTGCCGTCCGAGCTTGACGTTGACCGGCATGACCCCGAATTTGACGTTGCCCCAGACGAAGGCATCGAGCACTTCGCCGGAAGGACCATTGACGTAGCGCGCGACGTGCGAATTGTAGCGGTCGCCGATATAGCTCGACGCGTAGCCGGGCACCCGGCTGCGCACCGCATGGTCGTCGTAGGCATTGTCGTACCACGCGGCGGCGCTGACCCGGGCACCGAGCAGGCTGCGGTAGCTCAGGTCGATCTCGCTGAGCAGGTCGACCCGGTTGGTCACGACATCGCCGCGGTCGAACTTTCCGTCCGATTCGTCGTAAGTCGGGTTGTTCAGGATGCGCGTATCGGGTCGCTCGGCGCGCACGCCCAGGTTGTAGCGCAGGGTGTTATCCCAGCGTAGCTTGAGGTCGCGGTTGCCCGTCTGGATATCGATCGCGGACGCACCGCCCGTCCACGCCATCAACAACATCACCGATACGCCGCGCAGGGCCAGCCCTGCAGGCATCCGCATTCCGATGCTTCTCATGGTGTCTCCTCCAAATTGCTCTTTTTGTCACGGCCTCATGGCCGCCTGTTTCGTACGCCGCCGTGTCCTGAGGCCAAACGGGCCGCCGCCATACGTACGATAAATTTTAGCGTATACATTTCGCTCATTTTCTACGCAAAATAAAAATAAATCGATTCCTACGTGTTTATGCGTAATATTTTGATTTAAATACTACGAATTACTCACGAGGAGTACGCCTTGCCCCACGTTCAGCGCCTGTGCTAAGGTGAGCGGTTAGCATGCAAAACGAGACAATTGACGAGCCGATGATCCACCCAATGAAGAACGAACGGCCGCTCGACGAGCTGGACCGGGATATCCTGGGCGCCCTGCGCGCCAGTCCGCAGGAAACGAACAAGGCGCTGGCCGACAGGTTCGGCGTGAGCGAGGTGACGATCGCGTCGCGCATCCGCGCGCTGGAAAGCGAGCGCGTGATGAAGGTGATGGCGCAGCGCGATTTCCGCGCCGCGGGCTACCACGCGTTTGCCAACGTCGACGTGTACACGGCCGGGCGACCGGTCGAAGCCATCGCGAAAGAGCTGGCGAAGCTCGACGGCCTGACCCTGATCAGCATCCTGATGGGCGATCCGTCGTTCGCACTCATGGCGATGGCGCCGGACCTGGCCGGCCTGCAGGCACTGGCCGAGGACATCGGCCGGATCAAGGGCGTGCGCTCGGTCGAACTCACCCTGTTCGCCGAGATCCTCAAGTACCGCAGCGATTTCGTGAATTTGTGAAAGGTGAAAAATGACCCTGAAACTGGACGAGACCGATACCGCCATCATCGACTTGCTGCGGGAGAACGGCCGGATGAGCAATCGCGAGGTCGGACGCGCCTTGCAGATCTCCGAAGGCACCGTGCGCCAGCGCCTCAGGAAGCTCATCGAAGGCAAGGCCGTCCGGCTCGGCATGGTCACCGACTTCGAGGCCAGCGGTCTGGGGACCGGCGTCATCCTGCGCATCAAGTCACTGCCTGGACAGGCACGCAGGATCGCCGAGCGGCTGGCGCAGCTGGACGCCTGCACGTTCGTCGCGCTGTCGATGGGACGGTTCGACGTCGTCGCGGTCCTCGTCAGCAAGAGCCGTACCGAAGCGGCCGAGATGGTCGACAACGACATCAAGGGCATTCCGGGCGTGCACGCGGTCGAGATCCAGGAACCGGTGAGCTATGCCAGGCACCGGTACGACCTCGTCTATATCACCTGAACCATCGGAAAATAGATCAGGCCTCGGGAGTCGCGTGAGCGATCAGTTCACGGGGAAGTGGGTCTGGAACCAGTGCAGTGCCGCGCCGTACCAGGTCTGCGATTGCAGCGTCAGGTTCAGGTTGTGACCGGCATTGGGCAGCACGTACGCCTCCAGCGGCGTGGCGGCCGCGAAGAACGGCAGCTCGGCGGCCCGCAACGTGGCGGCGCTGCTGCAGTCGGTAGTGGAGCCGCCGCCGCCCTGGCTGCAGAATGCGATGTCGTTCATGCCGTTGGCCACCAGCACCGGCACGCGAATGCCGCCGGCATCGACGGCAAGGTAATCGGCGGCGTTCAGGAAGCCCGAGAGCTCGCTGTGCGTGGCCTCGTCAGCGGCAATCAGCGCCGGGTCGGCGTCACCCGATTGATAGAACACCGCGCGGCCCTGGAGCACGCTCAGATACCCGAGGTCGCCGGCGGGAATGTTGGCCTTCGTGATCGGGTCGTTCAGCGCCGGCACCACGCTGGCCGTCAACTTGCCGAAGCCTGCGCCGCCCAGGGAATGCGAGAAGCCGGACAGCAGCATGCCGTCGACACCGCCGTACTGCGCCACGCCGCCGAGCACCACCAGCGAACCGATGGAATGCCCGACGACGACGATCTTGCCATACGAGTCGCCCAGCGCCCCGGCACGTACGGCGCTCACCACTTGCGCCACCGCCTTCGCTGCCGTGGCATAGGTCACCTGATCGCTCGGCGGGTGTGTGCTCTTGCCGACGCCGAGCTGGTCGATGGCCAAGGTGGCATAGCCCGCACGGTTCATATGGTTCGAGTACGAGTAGCGGCCCTCGAACCCGGGGAAATTCCAGTAGGTGTGCGAGTAGGTCGCGCCATGCACGAGCACTTGCAGCACCTTGGCGCCAGGGCCATCCGCCGGGCGGCACCACTGGCCGTAGATATGGCCGGCATCCACCGCGATCGAGACATCGCTGCAGATGGGCGCATGATCGCTGCCGCCGCCGCAGCCAGCGAGCGCCGTTGCCGCCAGGGCCATCGATGCCAGGGCGCGCAGGGCCCGGGCGGCGCCACCACGCCTTGCCTGCGCCGGTGCCGCCACCGTCGTCTTCATGTCTATCGATTTCATCGTGTTATCTCCGTCTCTTTTCAGGAATGTGTCGGCGAATGCGCGGCCAGCAGCACGCCGGCGCCGGCGCACAGGAACAACACGGTCGCGCCGAGCGCGAGCGACAGCAGCGATCCCCACAGCAGCGGCGCGAGGACCGCGGCGATCAGGGCATTGAAACCGGTCTGGACGAACAGCTGCACCGACGACCCCATGCCGCGCCGTTCGGGGACGCAGTCGAGTCCCCGGATCGTCAGTGTCGGCATCGCCAGCGCCATGCCGAGATTGAACACGAACAGGTGCAGAACGTACCAGCCGGCCCCCGCCGGGGCCGCGAGGCAGATGGCCAGGTCGAAGGCGATCGCCGCGCCCATCAGCGCGAACCCGGCCTGCAGCGTGAGCCGCACCGGCCAGCGCGCGGCGGCCTTGCCGGCCAGCGCCGAGCCGGCGACCAGTCCCGCCGTCGCCGGTCCGAACAGCCACAGGAAGTCCCCTTCGCCCAGGCCGAGGTGCCGCATCAGGAACACGGGTGCCGACAGCACGTAGATGAAGAACGCGCCGAACATCGCGGCGTAGGCCAGCGACCAGGTCATGAACGCACGGTTGCCCAGTACGCGCGCGTAGCCTCGCGCGAGCGGCGCGAGGCGGAACGGCTGGCGCGCCTGCGGTGCCAGCGTCTCCGGCAGGCGCAACGCCACCGCCGCGAACAGGCTCGCTGCCAGCAGCGCCAGGAACAGGAACACGGCGCGCCAGCCGAACGCCCGCTGCAGCGCGCCGCCGACCAGCGGCGCGACCGCCGGCGCCAGCCCGTACATCATGACGACCTGCGACATCATGCGCCGCGCCAGCGGCCCCTCGTGCAGGTCGCGCACCACCGCGCGGCCGATCACGATGCCGGCACCGGCGGAGAAGCCCTGCAGCGCGCGCAACGGCAGCAGCTGCCCGACGCGCGTGGCGCATGCGCAGCCCAGCGAGGCCAGCGCATACGTGGCCAGTCCGGCCAGCACCACCCGGCGCCGCCCGCAGGCATCGGCAATCGCGCCGTGCCACAGCGACATGAACGCGAACGCGGCGAAATACACCGAGATCGTCTGCTGCAGCGCGACCCGGTCCGTGTGCAACGTCCGTTCCATGTCCGGGAACGACGGCAGGTAGGCGTTGATCGAGAACGGTCCCAGCATCGCCAGCCCGGCCAGGATCAAGGTGATGCCAGGCAGGCCGGACGCCCGGACGACGGCGCCGGTCTGCACCTAGGGCCGCATGCCGAGGACGGCGGAAATATCCAGTGCCGGATCGGCATCGGCGCCGTAGCCGAAGTCGCCCGCGCGCTGGCGTTCGGCCAGGCGCGTCATCAGCACGCGGTAGCGGTTCCCCGGCGCGTCGAAGCGCGAGCTGAGATCGCGCCGCTTGCCCGGATCGAAGTAGCGCGCGTTCTGCGGCCGCAGCACCGAGTTGTCCTGCGGCTGGATGACGTAGGAGATGCGCGGCATCAGCCAGCGGAACGGCGCCGGCGCGTGCACCGTGTAGTTGGTCTGGTCGACGCGCGAGCGGTGCTTCCCGACGGGCACGAACGGCTGCACGTTGGGTATCGCGTAGCCGGGCGTGAAGCTGGGATAGGAAATGCACAGGTTGTTGCGCAGGTGGACGTGCAGCACCGCGCGCAGGTCCTGGTACTGCGCGCGCACGCCGCCGATCCAGCGCATCACCGGCGCCACCGACTTGCGGGTGACGATGCGGGTCCGCGTCAGCGTCTCGGACGTCGAGCTGAATTCGACGACGTCGCTCTCGGATTGCCCGTCGCCGATGGTGTTCGCATGCAGGAAATCGGCATGCGTGAGGTCGATCAGGTTCTCGACCGACAGCGGCGACGCGGCGTCGAACCGCACCGAGCGCTGGGTATAGCGCGGAATGCCCGCGCCGTCCGCCGGCAGGAACGGAATGAGCGGGATCAGGTCCGCGTGCGCGTTGTCGGGATTGCCGTACCAGACCCACACGTAGCCGTAGCGCTCATGGACGCGGTAGTAGCACGAACCGCCGGTGAAGGCGGTGGCGCCGGCGCGCCGGCTCTCCAGCAGGTCGGGCCGGAACTCGGCCGCGCGCACCCGTCCCAGCTCGCGCCACAGGTAGACGTCCTGCGCATGCACGATGCGGCGCAACGGGCGGTTGCCGACGTCGGCGCTGTAGGCCACCGGGAACCAGGTGTCGCGCAGGTCGATGTTACGGGGTATCCAGTCGCGTTTCCCGTCCGGCGCGGCGAAGCGCGCCGCCTTGTCATCCATGTTCATGCGACATCCTCCAGTTGATCCCGCCGTTCGCGCGACGGCGCCGCTTCGAGCGCCGCGATGGCGCGTCCGTCGATGTCGGCCCGCACCGTGAACGGCGCCGCCCCGGCCAGCCTGCGCAGGCGCCAGCCCGGCGGCCCGGGGTGCGAACGCGCATGGGCGAAGCCACGCCATACGAGGCTGGTGGTCCCGCGCCGGTTGGCGCTGGCGGCGACCAGCAGCGTCACCAGCGGCTGTTCGGACGCGTCCAGCAATTCCACTACGACGTCGCCGCCGGCCAGCGGCACGCGGGTACGCACAAGCAGCGGATGGTCGCGCACGAAAGCGGGGCCGGGTCCCCTGCCCTTCCAGACGGCGCCGCGATCGAGCACGAGATGCCCGCCGTCGCGGCGCGGATCGCCGATGAAGAAGTCGGTGATCGTCACGCCCGGAAAGTCGAGCAGGCATTCCGGGCCGTCGAGCATGACGTCCAGATAGTCGGGGAACGCGATCGCCGCCACCGCGCTTCCGGTGAACTCGCGCCCCGCCGCCCGGTAGGCCGCGCCCGGGAGCGTGCCCCGCATGTCGCCGGCGCCGGTATGCACATGGATGAAGCCGTTCAGTTCGGCGACCGGATACGCGCGCGCCGCGGCCGGCGGGATCTTCTCGTCGCGCCGCAGGTTCGGGATATCGGTGCAGCGCCCGCTCGCGCCGTCGAAGGTCCAGCCGTGGTAGGGACATTGCAACCCGCCCGGCCTGACCTGCCCCGGCGACAGCAGCACGCGCCGGTGCGGGCAGCGGTCTTCCAGCGCGAACGCTTCTCCGGCGGCGCTACGGAACAGCGCCACCTGCACGCCGTCGCAGACCACCGCCAGCGTCTTGCCCGGCGCCAGCTGCTCCGACAGCGCGACGATCCACCATTGTCCTGATGTCATTCGTGTCCCTTCCGCGCCGGGTCGTCAGCCGCGCACGCGCGCGGTGATCTTCGCGTGCGGTCCGGCCACCTGCGCCGCCCAGGCCGCGCCGGCGTCGTCGAATGCGAACTCGCTGTAATCGATCCGGATGTCCTGCTCGCGCGCGATGCGCAGCAGGCGCTCCCAGATCGCGCGGCGGTCGGCCGGGGGCCGCTGGCCGGTGCCGATGCACGACAGCGTGCGGAACAGCAGGTCGGCGATGTCCAGGTTGACCTTGCGTCCGGCCCCGGTGCCGATGGTCATGATGCGCGCCCCCCAGCGCGTCGCCTTGAGCGCATCCAGCATCGGCTGGCCGCAGACCAGGTCGAGCACGACGTCGAAGCCCTCGTCCGTGACCGTCTGCAGTTTCGCGGCATCGTCGCCGCCGCCCAGCACCACGATCTCGTCGGCGATGCCGCGCGCCTTCAGCCGCGCCAGCGCGTCGGCCGAACGGGCCGCGGCCACGACTCTTCCGGCCCCCAGGAACCGCGCCAGCTGCAGCGCGATCTGGCCCAGCGTGCCGGTCGCGCCCAGCACCAGCACCTGCTCGCCCGGCTGGATCTTCGCCTGCTCCAGCGGCACGAGGGCGCCGGTGGCGGCGATCCCCATCGCGATCGCGGTGCGGTCGTCGACGTCGTCCGGCACGTCCCAGACTTCCTCGACCGGCACCAGGGTGCGCTCGGCCCAGGCGCCGTACGGCAGCACCGAGCGCTCGCCGAAATAGACCCGGCGCCCGTCCGGCGCGCGGCCCACGCCCTCGCCGCGGATCACGCACGGGTATTGCACGCCGAGGCGGTACGCGCCCAGCACGTCCCAGCCGCCCAGGCCGGCCGTATCGACGTCGATCAGGACCGCGCCGTCGCGCGGCGCCGGTGCCGGAAACTCGGCGATGACCGGTGCCGCGCCGCGTTCATGAATGATGGCAGCTTTCATCACATTCCCTTCGCGCCGGTCTGCGCAAACAAGGCCTTCATCGCCACCAGCGAAGGCGTGTGGCTGCCGAAGCCGCCGTCCGCCACCAGCGTGGTGCCCGTGACGAAGGCCGATTCGTCGGACGCCAGGAACGCCACGACATCGGCGATCTGGCGCGGCGTGCCCAGTTCGGGCGTCAGGTGGTTCTCGCGCAGGATCTCGAGCAGCGGCGCGGGCATGCTCTCGTGCGCGTTCTCGGCCGGGGCCAGCCCGATCTGCAGCGCGTTCGAGCGGATGCCCTGCTTGCCGTACTGCGCCGCCACCGAGCGCGCCAGCATCGCTAGCGCCGCCTTCGAGGCCGCGTAGGCCGTCAGCGACAGGTCGCCTTGCGCGCCCAGGCCCGACGTGACGAAGATCACCGAGCCGCGGCCATGCTTGAGCATCTCGCGGATCGCGTACTTGCTGCACAACATGGCGCCGCGCAGGTTGACCGCCATGGCGCGGTCCCAGGCTTCGACGTCCATGTTGACGACGTCGCGGTCGCGCCGGCGCTGTTCGACGTTCAGCACGGCCGCGTTGTTGTGCAGGACGTCGACGCGCCCGAAGCGCGCCACCACCGCTTCGACCATCGCGCTGACCTCGGCCTCGCTCGCGATGTCGCATTGCAGCGCCAGCGCCTGCCCGCCCTGCGCGTCGATGCCGGCCGCGACCCGGCGCGCGCCCTCGCCGTCGATATCGACGATCGCCACCCGCGCGCCATGCGCCGCCAGCACGCGCGCCGCCTCGGCACCCAGGCCGCCGGCGGCACCGGTCACGATAGCGACCCGTCCGTCCAGCTTCCCTTTGTGTTCTTGTTCGTTCATACCCGGTCTCCTCAGGTTGGGCCGCGCTCAGCGGCCGATGAAATTCGGCGGCCGCTTCTCGCTGAAGGCCAGCGCGGCTTCTCGTGCGTCTTCGCTCGGCTTGAGCAGGGCGAACAGGTCCAGTTCGAGGTCGAGCCCCTGCTTCAGCTCCAGGTCGAGGGCGCTGCGGGCCGCGCGCTTGACGAGCAGCGTGGCCGCCGGTGCGCGCGCCGCGATGCGCGTGGCGAACGCGCGCACCTCCTCGACCAGCGCGTCCGGTGCGCTCGCGACCCGCGTGACGAGCCCGATGTCCTTCGCCGCGGCCGCGTCGAGGCGCTCGCCGGTCAGCAGCAGGTCCATCGCCCGCCCGGGTCCCACCACGCGCGCCAGGCGCTGGGTGCCGCCGCCGCCGGGAATCAGGCCCAGCGCCGTCTCCGGCAGGCTGAACACGGCGTCCGGCGTCGCGTAGCGGATGTCGCAGGCCAGCGCCAGTTCCAGGCCGCCGCCCATGCAATAGCCGTGCACCGCGGCGATCACCGGCTTCTGGATGGCGTCGATCGCTTCGATCCAGCGCGCGCCCTGCATCCGGGTGCGCACCTCGATCGCGGTTTCCGGGCCGCGCTTTTCCTTGATGTCGGCGCCGGCGCAAAACCCGCGCGGGCCGGCGCCGCGGATCGCGATCACGCGGATCGCCGGGTCGGCGTCGAGTTCGCGCAGCGCCTGGGGCACGCCGTTGCGGATGTCGTCGTTGATCGCGTTGATCTGGCCGGGGCGCGTCAGCACCACCCAACCGAGGCCGCCTTCGCGCTCGATGGTCACGGCCTCGTTGACGATGCGCGCCCGCACGCCGTCGCTGCCTTTCGATTCGGTGTCGTCCATGTCACGCTTCCTCGAACTCGATGACCTGGCCGCGCAGTTCCGACGGCTCGATGCGGATCAGCGGGCGTCCGCCGGCGGATTCCGATTCCTCGACCCAGGTGAAGCGCGTGCCGCGCGCGCGCAGGTCGTCGGCCTTGGCCTCCAGCCCGTTCACCGCGATGCGGATGTAGTACAGGCCCGGCCCCCAGTTGTTGAGGTAGTGCGCGGCCGGGGTGTTCCAGGCGGTCGGCTGGATCACGTGCAGGGCCGCGCTGTTGGCGACCGTGAACGGCATCACGGCGCGGCGCTGGCCTTCGCGGGCCAGCAGTTCGACGCCGCCGCGCGGTTCCCAGTCGAGGTTCGTCGAGCAGCAGCGCAGCGTGTGGTCGAGATCGCGCACGATGAAGGCGCGCGCGCTGATCCGCACCATGTCGCCCGGCTTCGGGTCACGCGGCTGGGCCGGCGGGCTGGCGAACGTCTCCGGCGGCATCTGCAGCGGCTCGGTCGGCATCACCTCGATGCACAGGCCGCCGTCGACGGCGGGCGTGTAGCGCGGGCGTTCCGGCGTCGCTCCCAGCCACAGGCGGTCGAACGGCATCTCGGGCGTGCGCTGGGCCATCCGGAAGGCCAGGCCGCGGCGCATCAGCTTGTCCACGAAGACGTCGAACTTCGACCCCTGCAGCGCCAGCACCACCGAGTGCGTCAGCATTGGACGGTGGCGGCCCTGGTAGTCCTTCAGGCTCTCGAGGAACTCGTGGAACATCGGGTCGCCGGGATTGTCGTAGTCCAGGTGCCACTGCGGTTCCAGGCGCGTCGGCGACACTGCCAGCGATTTGTGCACGCGCAGGAAATGCGCAATGTACGGATGGTTGTCGAAGGCCTGGCGCCAGTTCGGGTGGCTGTGCACCCCCAGCTTGCTCACGAGCAGGTCGGTCATGCCGTCCGGGTCGGGCAGCATCATGTCGGCTGACAGCAGCAGGTCAAACATAGTTTTTCTCCAAGGTAGGGCTGACGCACGCATCGTCCTGTGCGCGGCGGGGATTGAGCAGGAAATACGACAGCGCCGGCGTGAGCACGAGCGCGCCGAGCATATTCCACAGGAACATGAAGGTCAGCAGGATGCCCATGTCGGCCTGAAACTTGATCGGCGACCAGGCCCACGTGACGACGCCGGCGGCCATCGTCATGCCGACCAGGGCCACGACCTTGCCGGTGAAGTCGAGCGAACGGCGATAGGCGGCGCGCAGGCTGTCGCCGCGCCGCTGGCACGCCAGCTGCACCGACAGCAGGTACAGCGCGTAGTCGACCCCGACCCCCACCCCGACCGCGATCACCGGCAAGGTCGCCACTTTCAGCCCGATGCCCAGCCAGACCATCAGCGCCTTGCACAGGACGGTCGTGATCACCAGCGGGATCAGCGCGACGATGGTGGCCCGCACGCTGCGGAACGTGATCAGGCACAGCAGGGCGGTCGAGCCGTAGACGGCCAGGTACATCATGACGATGCTCTTGCCGACCTCGATGTTGGTCGCGGCCTCGATGCCGGCATTGCCGGCGGCCAGCAGGAAGGTCACGGGCTCCTTGGCGCCGGCCGGGGTGTTGTTGGCCTGGGCGTACTGGCTCGACGTCTTGAGGATCCGCGCCACGGTGTCGGCCTTGTGGTCGCGCAGGTAGACGACGAGCGGCGACACCGAGCAGCTCTGGTTGGTGATGTCGGGCGTGGCGATCGCCGCCGCCGTCATGGCGCCGTCGGTGATCGCCTGGTTGCGGCTGATCGTCATCCACTTGGCGCTGCCTTCCGACATCGCGGCGGTGGTGAAGCGCACGGCCTCGGCCAGCGACGTGGTGGTCTGCACCGCCGGGTCCGCGCGCAGCAGCTGCGCGAGGCCGTCCATCTTCGTCAGCGCCGAATACAGGCGGCAGCCTTCGTCGGCGGTCTTCATGATCACCACGAACTGGTCGCTCGACAGGCCGTAGTTGCGCGTGATGTAGGCGTTGTCGCGGTTGTAGCGCGAATCGGGCCGCAGTTCCGGCGCGCCGGCGTCGAGGTCGCCGATGCGCAGGCCCTGCATCACGATCGCCGACGCCACGGTAACGAGCAGCGCGAGGAGGCTGACGCCGAACGCCCAGCGGCGCCCGGTCAGCGCGTCGAGGCGGCCCCACACGCGGCCCAGCAGCGACTGTCCCTGCGCCATGTCGCGGTCGGCGTCCAGTGCGCGCTGCGCCGCCTTCTTGCCGATGCCGATGTAGGACAGCGCCACCGGAATCAGGAACAGCTTCGTGAAGACCAGTACCGACACGCCGATGCTCGTGGTGATCGCGAGGTCGCGGATGACCGGGATGTCGATGATGATCAGCACCGCGAAGCCGACGATGTTGGCCAGCAGCGCCGTCACGCCGGCCACGAACAGGCGCCGGAAGGTGTAGCGCGCGGCCACGTACTTGTGGGTGCCGCGCCCGATATCCTGGATGATGCCGTTCATTTTCTGGGCGCCGTGCGAGAGGCCGATCGCGAAGATCAGGAACGGGACCAGGATCGAGTACGGGTCGAGCTCGTAGCCGAGCAGCTGCATCAGGCCGAGCAGCCACACGACGCCGATCACCGCAGCCGACACCAGCAACACGGTGCTGCGCACGCAGCGCGTGTAGAGGTAGACGAACACGGTGGCGACGGCCACCGAGACGGCGAAGAACATCATGACCGCCTTCAGGCCGTCGATCAGGTCGCCGACGATCTTGGCGAAGCCGACGATGTGGATGCCCACCTTCGCGCTTTCGTAGGTGCGGATCTTGTCTTCCAGTTTGCGCGAGAATGCACCGTAGTCGAGCGGTTCGCCGGTCTTGGGGTCGCGGTCGAGCAGCGGCGCGACGATCATGCTCGATTTCATGTCGAGCGCGACGAGGCGCCCGACGATGCCTGCCTTGGCCACGTTGGCGCGCAGCCTGGCCAGTTCGGCAGGGCTGCCGTCGAACTGGGGCGGCATCACGGGGCCGCCCGTGATGCCGTCCTCGGTCACCTCGCGCCAGCGCACGATCGGCATCCAGATCGATTTCATCCACGAGCGGTCGACGCCGTCGATCATGTACAGGTCGTCGTTCACCTTGCGCATGACGTCGAGGTAGGCTGGGTCGTAGATGTCGCCGGTCTTGTTCTCGACGACGATCCGCACCGTGTTGCCGAGGCCCGGCAGCTGCGCCTTGTTCGCGAGGTAGTTCTGGATGTACGGACTGCCGAGCGGGATCATGCGCTCGAAGTTGGCATTGACCTTGATCCGGGTCGCCGAATAGCCGAGGAACAGCGTGGCCAGCAGGCAGGCGAGCAGCACGATCAGGCGGTGGTTGAAGATCACGCGTTCGAGCAGGTTGCCCGAAGCGCGATCGAAGTCTTGCACGTCCCGTACCACGGGCATGCGGGGTTGATTGCCGTGCGCTGCCATGTCAGTTCTTTCCGATTCTTGCGTTATCCGTGCCGCAGCCATGGATGCGGACCTGTCTTGTACCGGCGCTGCCGGCCAGCACCAGCAGGCCCGACCCGGCCTGGGCTGCGCCAGCCACCTCGCCGCCGCGCGCCGCGCCGGCGTCGGTCGCCCTTGCGCCACGGCCGAGCAGGACCCGCCCGTCCTGCGTCACGAACGCCATCTCGCCCGGCGCGCAGGCCACGGCGTCGACCACGGTGGCCTCGGTGCCGAGCGCGACCTGCTTCCAGCGGGTGCCCCCATCGGCGCTGACGAAGGCGCTGCCGCGCAGGCCGAAGGCGGCCAGTCCCGCCTCGCCGGCTTTCAGCCCGAAAAACGTGCCCGCGTAAGGCGACTCGAGCTTCGCGAAACTGCCCGCCGCGCGGTCGTAGCGGCGCAGCAGGCCCTGCTCGCCCGCCAGGTAGAACACGCCGTCCGCCGCCCGTTCGAGCGCATACAGGTGCATGCGGCGGTCGTTGTCGGCGCGTTCGAGCCAGGGCTCCCAGCTCTTGCCGCCGTCGCGCGTATGCAGCAGGAGGCCGAACGCACCGGCCAGGAACCCTTCGCCGCCCGCGTCGATGCTGATGTCGAGGAAGGGATAGGACAGCACGTCCGGGGTGGCCGATTGCGCGGCGGCGCGCTTGACCTCGTCCAGCACCGCCAGCGCGCCGGCGTCGCCGTGCGCGGCCAGGCCGCGGTAATGGTTGTTCAGGAGTGCCAGCAGGGTGCGCCCGTCGAGCACCCTGCTCCAGGTCGCGCCGCGGTCGACGCTGCGCAGCGCCACGCCGTCATGACCCAGCGCCCACGCGACGCCCGGTCCGGTAAAGCGTACCGTGGTCAGGTCGGCGGCCACGGGCACCGCGGCCTGCTTCCAGGTCGTGCCGGCGTCTTCCGACAGCAGGATCGTACCGTGTGCGCCGACGGCGACGACGGTACTGCCCTGCGCGGCGATGCCGGACAGCGGACGCTTGAACGCCGCCGCCGAAAGGCCCGCCGCAGTGTCGATCGGATCCGGGCTGCCCGCCGCGCCCGCGGCCAGGGTGGCTATGGCGAGGGCCGCCGCCATATGTCGCACGACGCGGGCCAGCCGGCCGGGTCGCGCAACGATCGTATTCAAATTGTTCACAACAGACTCCATCGCGATGCACGAATCCGTGCGCGCGGGCACCGCTCCAGGGAGACGCCCGCCACAGGGCCGGACAGGCCGCACGGTCCTGCCCGGCAAGAACCGGACTAGCGTGCGGTTTCCTTGGCCACGATGGATTCCGGATTCAGTTCGCGGTTCGGACGCGGCTTGGTGACCACGCCGTAGCCGCCGACCAGGCCGTCGTTGACCAGCGCGTACATGCCCTTGTTGAAGTCGAAGACCACGTTCTTGACCATGTACGGCGCGTTGACGTCGTACAGCTGGACCATCGAGTTGAAGATCGAGCGGTACAGCTGGCCGCTGCGGTCATACGCGTCGTACAGCATGGCGCCGTAGGTATCCTCGTCGATGTAGTAAGTGCGTTTCGCGTAGACATGGCGGAAGCCCAGCTTGAGCGTCGCCTCGACGACCCACATGCGATGCAGTTCCCAGCGCCAGCAGGCCGGATTCGGGTACTTTTCCTTGAACTGCTCCTCGACGCCGCAGCCGAAGTACAGCTTGTACTCGTTGTAGGGCACGTACATTTCCTTCTTGCCCACCAGCTTGAAGTCGAAACGGTCCATCTGTCCCGAGAACACGAACAGTTCGTCGAACAGCGTCACGCCGCCCATGCTCGCCACCGGCGTGTCGTACGAGAATTCGGGCGCCAGCTTGATCCGGCGCTGCCCTGGTGCATAGCTCCAGGCGCGGCGCGGCTTCTCGGTCGGGTCGAGGAAGTCCATCAGGCCGGTCACTTCGCCCGCCTTGCGGATCGGTGCGCTGGTGACCGAGTAGGTGCGCCAGTACATCTCGCCGTCGCGGCCGTCCAGTTCATCGTGGTAGTACGGCGTCTCCTCGAACGTCTGCTGCTGCGCCGTCATCACGGCCTTGCCGCTGGAGTCGACGACCCACGAGCGCGACTGCTTGGTCGTGGTGTCGGCCTTGTAGCGCAACTGGTGGTTCCACATCATCTCGTAGCCGGTTTTGGCGATCGGGAACGGGAAGCCGCCGCGGCAGTCCTGTTCGACCGCCAGGCCGTTCTTGGCGGTCTTGCAGGTCGTGGCATTGCGCACGGTCTTGGTGAGCACCGCTTCCGGCTGCGCGGCGGTACGGTGGCTCGGGTAGACGTCCATGTAGAAACCCGGGTTCTTCTTGAACAACTCCTTCTGCCCGTCCGACAGCTTGTCGGCGTACTGCTGCCAGTTCTTGGCGTCGATGCGGAAGCTCGGCGCCTCGTCCTTGAAGGGGTCGGCCCAGAACCCGCTGCCGGCCTTGAACCCGGCCGGCGCCTTGGTCAGCCCGCCGGTGTAGGCCGGGATCGTGCCTTCCTTGTTGCCGGCCTTGATGGCGCCCACCTGGGTCAGCGTGCTGCCCAGCTGCTTGGCTTCCTCGGCCGTTACCGCGCCCTGGGCGACGCCGGCGAAGCCAGCCAGCAATGCCAGTGCAAGTCGATGCTTGTTCATGATTTGTCTCCTGTGTGCGGCGCTTTAGAATGCCGTCTTGAAGGTGAATGACAGCCAGCCGCGGTCGATGACCCCGACCGACGAATTGCTATGCGCCGCGCCGCCGGTGATTTTGCCGTTCAGTTCGCGTACCGGCAGGTTGCGGTCGGCGTAGCTGAGTGCGAATTCGTACTTGGAGGCATACGTCATGGTCGCGCCCACGGACCAGCGCACTTCGCCCTGCGTGCCACCGCCGGACGTCGGCGCGTTGCCCGACAAACCATAGGTGACGCTGACCGGGATCGACAGGTCCCAGGACGGCAGCACGTTCAGGTACTGGGGCGAGAATTTCAGCGCCATGATCCACGCATCGCGGGTGGAGCAGCCGTCGTCCCTGGTGCCCGAGCCGGCCTTGCCGGTGCGCGAGTCGACGCATGCCGCCGAACCGACCGAGCGGTACAGCGCCGGGTTGGTGGTGACCTTGTCCAGCCGGTTGTACGCCAGTTCGGCGACCAGGGTGCCGGTCTGCCAGACCGGCGTCGCCGGCAGCATGTAGATACCGTTCAGGACGGCGTGCCAGGTGTCGCCGCGCGCGCCGGTGTCGCTGACCACGGACGACGGCGTATTCAACGCGCCGTTCTTGCGGTACGACAGTTCGGCGCCGACGGCGACGCTATGGATCACCCGTCCGAAGCTCAGGCTGATCTGCTCGACGTCCTGCGGGTACAGGAACCGCGCGCGGGTCGGCAGCGGCCCCTTGAAATCGAGCAGCTGGACGCCGAGTTCCGGCGAATAGTCGTCGAAGCGGCGGTAGTAGGCGCCGAACGTCGATTCGATCGCCTCGACGTTCAGGCGCGCGCCGACGCCCCAGTTCCCATGCTGGCCCGGCTTGCGCGCCTCGATGATCTGGGCCGCGACACCAGGGATCGGGAACGCGAGGAAGTCCGACGACGGCGCCGTGTCCGCGCCCATCAGGTAGGTGCCGGCATGCGGGATGCGGGTCGGCTTCCATTCGTAGTAATACTGGCCGACCAGGGTCAGGTTGTCGGTGACCTGGGCGCTGGCATGGATCTGCCCGACCGGCAGGAACACTTCCTTGGTCTCGACGCCGGGATTGATCGCCGCCTTGACGCCATCGACGGGCGACTGGCCGTACGAGATCGCGTGGGCGCCGAGCAGCAGCCCCTCGCCCCAGACGTTGGTCTGGCGGCCCACCTTGACGTTGACCGGCACCTGGCCCAGGTCGACGTTGGCCCACACGAAGGCGTCGAGGATCTCGCCCGAGGGCCCGTTCACGTAGCGCGCCACTTCGTTGTTGTAGCGGTTGTTGCGGTAGGCGGTGACGAAACCCGCCGGCGACTTGACCGTGTGATCGTCGTAGGCCTGGTCGTACCAGGCCGCGCCCGAGACCCGCGCGCCAATCTTGTTCTTGTAGCTGACGTCGAATTCGGTCAGCAGGTCGACACGGTTGGTGACCATGTCGCCGCGGTCGAACTTCGAATCGCCCTCGTCGTAGATGTAGTTGTTCAGCAGCCGGGTGTCCGGCTTTTCGGTGCGCACGCCGCCGGTGTAGCGCACCGTCGCGTCGAGACGCATCTTGACGTCGGGATTGCTCACCTCGATTTCGCCGGCCAGCGCGTGGCTGGCGCAAACGAGGGCGGCTGCCACCGCGATGCCGCGCAGCGCGTGGCTGGCGAGAATGGAATTACCACTTGCCTGGTACATGGGCTTGTCTCCTGTCGTTATCGTTATGGCTGATTTTTAAAAAATCGCTCAGTACTGCTCAGTCCTTCCCATGAACCGTGCTGCTCGACTGTATTCGGCCCAACGGAAACGAGACTCTTGACGCATCCTGATTGTAGCAAGATTATTCGCGTTATTCTACTGTTCGATTCGTATTCTGTATTTAGAATAGCGAAGTCGATGCGGCAGCATCAGGCCGCACTGTCGCCAGCGTTGCGTTCGCGGACCATCTCGGTGAATTCGCGCTTCAACGTCGGGTAGTACGCGATCTGCCCCTGCAGCCCGCCCGCGATGTCGATCGAGGCCGCGCTGATGAAACCCGCGTAGTCGCTGGCCAGGAACAACGCCATGCCGGCCACGTCCTCGGGCTTGCCGAAGCGTCCCAGCGGCACGACTTTCAGCACCATCCGGTCGAACTCCTCGCGGCTGACGCCGGGCCCCACCTCGCGGTAGTGGCGGTCCCACTGGCCCGTATCGACCCACCCCATGTTGAGCGAATTGACGAGGATGTTGTCCCGGGCGAGCGACATGCCGAGCGACTTGGACAACGCCAGGCAGGCGGCGCGGTTGATTACCGACGGGATGCCGTCGGGCGTCGGAATGGCGCCGGCCAGCGCGTTGATCTCGACGATGCGTCCCCAGCGCTGGCGGCGCATGTGCGGCACCACCGCCTGCACGAAGCGGAAGTGCCCCATCTGCAGGATGTTGGCGTGTTCGAGGATCTGTTCGGGCGTGAGGGTGTCGAGGTTGCCGCCGCGGCCCTGGCCCGCATTGTTGACGAGGACGTCGACGCCGCCCCAGCTCGCGGCGACCTCCTCGACGAAGGCCTTGACGCCGGCGCTGTCGGTGACGTCCACGACGCGCGCGATCACCGCCTGCGCCTGGCCCGCCAGTTCGCGGCCCGTCGCCTCCACGTCCTCCGCCGTCCGGGCGCAGATGGCGACGCGGGCGCCCTCCGCTGCGAATGCCCGCGCGATGGCGAGGCCGATGCCGCGCGAGGCACCGGTCACGATGACGCGCTTGCCGCTCAAATCGATATGCATTGCCGTCTCCTGTTGTTGGTTCAGAGCCGCTCGATCAGGGTCGCGGTGCCCATGCCGCCGGCGCAGCAGATCGCCTGCAGGCCATAGCGCGCATCGCGCCGTTCCAGCTCGTGCAGCAGCGACGTCATGATCCGGGCGCCGCTGGCGCCGAGCGGGTGGCCCAGTGCGATCGCACCGCCGTTGACGTTCAGCCGCTCGAGCGGCACGTCGAGTTCGCGCGCCCACATCAGCGGCACCGGCGCGAACGCCTCGTTCACCTCGAACAGGTCGACGTCACCCGCCGCCAGCCCCGCCATCTCCAGCACCTTGCGCGTCGCCGCCACCGGGCCGGTCAGCATCAAGGTCGGGTCGGCGCCGACCGTGGTGAACGCGCGGATGCGGGCACGCGGCTTGAGTCCCAGGCGGTCCACCGCGTCGCCCGACATCAGGAGCAGCACCGCGGCGCCGTCCGAGATCTGCGAGGAGTTACCGGCACTGAGCTTGCCGTCGGGGCGGAAGCTCGACTTCAGCGTGGCCAGCTTGTCGGCGTTGGTGCCGGGACGGATGGTCTCGTCCGCGTCCAGGCTGTCCGGCGCGGGCTCGGCCCAGTCGCGCTCCTTGAGCGCCGCCACCGGCACCGCGGCGATCTCGCGTCCGAAATACCCGGCCTGCGCGGCGGCGGCGGCGCGCCGGTGGCTTTCGACGGCATAGGCGTCGAGTTCGGCGCGGCTCAGGTTCCACTTGTCGGCGATGCGTTCCGCGGCTTCGCCCTGGCTGGTCAGCTCGTAGCGGTCGGCCGCCATCCAGCCAAAGGCTTCGCCGTAGATCTCGCGGTTGCCGCCCATGCGCACGCGGCTCATGTTCTCCGCGCCGCCCGCCACGACCACCTGGGCGGAACCGGCGGCGATCAGGCCGGCCGCCAGGTGCACGGCGACCTCGCCGGAGCCGCACTTGCGGTCGATCGTGAGACCGGGAATGGCGTCCGGCCAGCCGGCGCCGAGCAGCGCCGTGCGCGCGATGTTGGCCGACTGTTCGCCAACCTGGGTCACGCAGCCGAAGATGACGTCGTCGACGGCACCGGCGTCGATCCCGGCGCGGTCCATCAGGACGTTCAGCAGGTGCGCCGCCAGGTGGTCGGCGCGCACGCCGGCCAGGCTGCCCTTGTACTTGCCGACCGGCGTGCGCACCGCCTCGACGATGTAGACGTCCTTCATAGCGCGCTCGCTTTCAGGCCCGAACCCGGCACGCGCTGCCCGGCCTCGTCGTAGCGGTACACGCCGTGGCCGGTCTTGCGCCCGTGGCGGCCGGCCGCGACCATCTTGATGATCAGCGGGCACGGACGGAACTTCTCGCCCAGCGTCGCATGCAGGTAGCGCAGCACCGACAGGCGCGTGTCCCAGCCCGTCAGGTCGCCCAGTTCCAGCGGTCCCATCGGGTGGTTGAAGCCCATGCGCAGCGCGGTGTCGATATCCTCGGCGCTGGCGGTGCCCTCCTGCAGCATCCACATCGCCTCGTTGCCGAGCATGGCCGACATGCGGCTGGTGGTCAGGCCCGGCGACTCGTTGACCAGGATCGACGTCTTGCCGATCGCGTCGCACCAGGCGCGGCTGCGCTCGACGGTGGCCGCGTCGGTGGCGATGCCGAGCACCAGCTCCACCAGCTTCATCTTGTGCACCGGGTTAAAGAAATGCATGCCGATCACGCGCTCGGGCTGCGGCACCGCGGTGGCGATCTCGGTCACCGACAGCGCCGACGTGTTGGTCGCGACGAGCGCCCCCTCGGCCAGCAGCGGCACGGCCTCGGCGAGGACGGCCTTCTTCACCGCCAGGTTCTCGGACACCGTCTCGACCAGCAGGCCGGCGCCGGCGGCGCCGGTGGCCAGGCCGGTGTGCACGCTCAGGCGTTCCTTGGCCGCGGCCGCCGCTTCCGGCGCCAGCTTGCCGAGCTTGACGCCGGCGTCGACGATGGCGTGGATGTTCTGCACCGCCTTGTCGAGGGCCTGGCCATTGCTGTCGACCAGCCGCGTGACGAAGCCGCTACTGGCGAATGCGTGCGCGATGCCGGTGCCCATCAATCCGGCGCCGACCACGACGACGATCTCGTTCTTGTCGATCATTATTCCTGTCTCCTCATGCGCCGGGCCGGGGCCCGACGATATTCCTGATGGCGCCGATACCTTCGACGCTCGCTTCGACCACATCCCCAGGCTGCAGGAACAGGCCCGTTCCCTGGCCGACGCCCGCGGGCGAGCCGGTGAACATGATGTCGCCCGGCGCAAAGCTGGAGCGCGCCTCGACGAAGTTCAGCAACTGCCCGACGTCCCACGTCATCTCGCCGGTATTGCTGTCCTGCCGTACCTGCCCGTTAACCTTCAATGTCAGGCCGAGGCGCGGGCTGCCGGCCGGGAACTCGTCGCGCGTCACGATCCAGGGGCCGACGCCGGTACTGCGGTCCTGGCTCTTGGCCGCGAACAGGTCCATGCCGATGCCGGCCGGGCCGCTGCGCTGCAGGTCGCGCGCCGACACGTCGTTGCCGACCGTGTAGCCGAGCACGCTGGCGAGCGGCTGCGCGGGATCGACGGGCGTGGCGCCGACCACCACCACCAGTTCGACCTCGTGGTCCAGCTCCCTGGTCAGCGGCGGGTAGCGGATCGGGTCGCTGGCCCCGATCAGCGCGCCGTACGCCTTCAGGAAGGCGATCGGCTGTTGCGGCGAGCTCAATCCGAAGTCGGCGGCGAGGTGCTTGGCATAGTTGGCGCCGGCCACGACCACGCGGTTGACCGGCTCGACCGGTGGCAGCAGGCGGACGTCTGCCAGCGCCAGGGCCGGTCCGAACACGGGCAAGGCTTCCCTGCCCTCGTCCGCGCGGCCGGCGGCGATCGCGCGGGTCAGTGCCGGCGCCCAGTCGGCGAACGCGCCGGCGATCGGGCGCAACGTCTGCTCGCCGGCGTCGACCAGCGCCCAGAAGGGAGCACCGCCATCGGTGCAGCGCGCGATCTTCATGCCGCGTGCGCCGCCGGCTTGGCCACCTCGACCAGCGTGGACGGATCGATGTGCAACAGGTCGCAGGCGTTCTTCCAGCGGATCTTCTGCAGGTCCTCGTCGGACAGGCGCAGGCCGTCGGTGAGGTCGTGGCGGACCGCGTCGCTGCCGCCGAAGTTCGAGCCGTACAGCACGCGGTCGGCGCCGATGACCTCGATCATCGCCTGGCGCATCGGCAGTTCGTGCAGCTCGACGTCGAAATAGAAGTTCTTCAGGTACTCGAGCACGGGCTTCTTGTTGTGCGCCACGTCGAGGTTCGGATTGGTCTGCGCCAGGCGGCCCAGCTGGTAGGGCACGAAGCCGCCGCCGTGGGTGATGTAGACCTTCAGGTTCGGGAAGCGGTCGAACACGCCGCCGTTGATCATGTTCCAGAAACACTTCGTCTCGTCGTAGTTCATGCCGACGATGGCCGTGGTCTCGTAGTTGTCGCTGTTGGCGTTCTCGCCCCACGTCACCGACTGGTTATAGCCGTGCACGAACATCGGCAGGTCGAGGTCGCACAGCGCTTCCCATACCGGGTCCAGCTCCGGCGAATCGAATTCGAGTCCGCCGAAGTTGGCGCCGCCCGCCACCAGTCCTTTGGCGCCCAGCGTGGTGCAGGCGCGGCGGATTTCCTTGGCCGCTTCGACCGGCACGTTCAGCGGCGCATGGGCCCATGCCATCAGGCGGTTCGGCGCGGCCGAGCAGTACTCGGCCAGCACGTCGTTGACCTTGCGGGCAAACGGCACGCCGAACTCCGGCTCGGCCCAGTACATGTAGCAGTGCGACGGCACCGACACCACCTGGGCGCTCTGCCCCGCCGCGTCCATGCCGGCCAGGCGCGTCTTCGGGTCGGCCCAGCGGTCCAGGTACTGGTTGATGTCGAGCGTCTTGCCTTCGGCCCGCGCCTTCTGCAGGGCCGCGCGGCGTTCCGGCGAACCGAGCGACAGGATCCAGTGGCCGACACGCAGCTTGATGTCGCCGTCCGGACGTTGTTCGAAGAAGGGGCCCCAGTGCGGGTGCTGGTTGTAGTAACCCGGATGCGGGGCGTGGGCGTGAAGGTCGATGAGCATGTGGTGTCTCCCTGTGGCGATTGATTTTCCGACTACTCGGCGCAATCGTCCGGACACAGCGGGCCGCAACAGGGCCGTAACAGGGCCTGCCCGCAAGCGCTACGTTGTCTCCATCAGGCTGCACTCGGTCGGTGCTTTGCATCAGGACCCATCATGCCAAAAATAGACAGAAATGGCAAATGTGTTTAGTTTTATTTTTCCGGCGTTGCGCGCGCCTCGCATTCGACGAGCGAATACAGGAACGCAACGATGCGGCGGATGCCGTCTTCCGGCTGCTTGTTCGGCACCACGAGTTCGCTCAGCACGCAGCGGATCAGGAGTTCGCAGATCAGTTCGCGGTCGGTCCGGATGCCCAGGCGCCGGTCCCAGGAATCGAACACGGCGCGCATCAGTTCCTCGATGCGCACCAGCGATTCGTGGAACAGGCGCCCGAACAGGCGCAGCGTGTATTCCGGCGCGGCGCGCAGCAGCAGGCGGGCCTGGCCGTGCGCCGCGTAGTTGTCCAGGTAGCGCACCAGCGCGTGAAAGCGCGCGTCGGGATCCACGTGCGGCCCCACCGCGTCCGCCATGGCCTTCTGGAACGACGACCGCTTATGGCGCGCGAACGCGTCCAGCAGCTCGTCCTGCGACGAGAAATAACGGTAGAACGTGCCGCGCGACACCTGCGCGAGCGCGCACACGTCGAGGACGGAAATGCGGTCCGACCCTTCGCGCAGGACGATCGCCTCGGTTGCCGCGAGGATGGCCTCGATGGTCGCCTCGGCGCGCCGGTTGCGCTTGTCGGTCGCGGGCTGGCCGGCCCTTGCGGCGGGTGGGGTGTACATCGTTACAGGCATCCAATCAAAAAAGATGAATCAGTATTCCCTGACCGGCACATGGGCCGGCCGCGAGTTGTATCCGGGCAGGTGCAGCCCGCCGTCCACGTGGAAGGATTCGCCGGTGACGTAGCGCGACATGTCGCTGGCCAGGAACACGGCCACCGGGCCGATGTCGTCCTCCGGGTCGCCGCAGCGCCCCAGCGGGCGCATGGCCGCCGAACGCTCCGCGAATCCCGGATTCTCGGCGGCCAGCTTGTGGAACGTGGCGCCCATCGCCGTCGGCGCGATCGCGTTCACTGTGATGTTGAAGCGGCCCCACTCGGCCGCCGCGCTGCGCGTCAGGCCGACGATGCCCGCCTTGGCGGTGTTGTAGTCGGCATGCAGCCAGGCGCCGATGTCCACGTCGATCGAATAGAAGTTCACGACCTTGCCGCCGCCCCGGGCGCGCATGTGCGGCAGCGCCGCGCGCATCGCCCACCAGCAGGCCTTCACGGTCGACGTCAGCGTCTGTTCCAGCATCTCGTCGGTCTTGTCTTCAAGCAAGACGTTCGGCGTCGGCACGAACGCGTTGTTCACGAGGATGTCGAGCCCGCCGAACCGCTCGGCCGCCGCCGCCACCGCGGCCTCCACCGACGCCTTCTGCAGGACATCGGTATGCACGAACAGCGCCCTGCCGCCGAGTTCCTCGACCTCGCGCGCCACCTGGGCGCCGCTCGCGCGGTCGATCTCCGCAATCACCACCGCCGCGCCCTCGCGCGCGAAACGGCGCGCCACGCCACGGCCGATGCCGCCGCCGGCGCCCGTCACCAGCGCCACCTTGTCCTTCAGAAGATCCATGTCACCCCTCCTCACTTTTAAACAGATTTTCTGTTATTGTACACATTCACTCCATCAACTCATACCAGGAAATACTCCATGCAACGCTTTCGCAGACGCATCGAGCTGGCCGGCCAACAGGACGACCAGGGTGGACAGGTGCGCGCCGTGCTCGAGGACGACTTTCATCATTTCCGTGTCGCGCTCGAGCATCGCGGCGGCGTCGTGACCGCGGTGCGCGGGGAAACGCCGCGCCATCCGTTCAGCGCCTGCCCGGGCGCGGCGCCCGAGCTGAACCGCCTGGCCGGGATGCGCCTGGATGGTGTTGCCAATTCGGTCACGCTGTACACCGACGCGACCCAGCAGTGCACCCATATGTTCGACCTTGCCGGACTGGCGATCGCCCTCGCCGCGCGCGGCGATCCCTATCGGCGCTACGACATCGAGGTGCCGCGCCACGTCGAGGGACGCTCACATGCGCGCCTGTGGCGCGACGGCGCGCCGCTCCTCGACTGGGAGGTCGACGGCAGCACGATTCTGGGGCCGGCGCCGTATGCCGGCGTCGACATGCGCAAGGGGATGGCGCGCTGGGCGCTGGGCACCTTGCCGACCGGGGAGGCGGAAGCGGCCCTCGTGCTGCGCCGCTGCGCCCTGATCTCGCTAGGCCGCCTGAAGGACATCGACCAGGAGCCGCACGCCCACCTCACCGGCCGCTGCTACGCCCAGCAGCCCGCGCGCGCGCCGCAGGCGATCCGGATCGTCGGCTCGACCTGGGACTTCAGCGCGCGTCCCGAGGCACTGTGCTTGGACGACCAGGCCTGGCTGCGCGACTTCAGCGATTCGCCGCTTCCCACGCCTTGAGGTCGAAGCCGGGCGCCGCCGCCACCGCCGGTGTCAGCGCCGGCGGACGGGCGAGGATCTTGCGTGCCGCCATGTGGTCGCCGATCCGCCCGCACGACTCCACCGCCAGCAGCTGTTCGCCGCGGAAGCACAGCACCGACACCTGCTGCGTCGCCGGGTTGCCCAGCACGACGTGGTTGTCGGCGCCCGTGGACAGTCCCGCGATCTGCAGCTTGAGATTGCCCTGGTCGGTCCAGAACCAGGGTAGGGCCGTGTACGGCGCCGGCTTGCCGGTCAGGCGCGCGGCGATCAGCCGGCCCTGGTCGACGGCGTTCTGCACCGATTCCAGGCGCGTCAGCCGTTCGCCGTTCTGCAGGCAGGGGAACGAGGCGACATCGCCCAACGCGGAAATGTGCGGGTCGGACGTCAGCAGGTTGGCGTCCACGCGGATGCCGTTGTCGATCGACAGGCCCGCCTCGAGCGCGAGTGCGACGTTGGGGATGACGCCGATCCCGTACACGACCAGGTCGGCCGGGAGCCTCTCGCCGTCCGCCGCCCGCACCGCCACGGCCTTGCCGTTGTCGCCTTCGATTTCCGACACCGCGGTGCGGAAGCGGAAATTCACGCCCCAGGACGCGTGCGCCGCGCGGAACAGCTCGGACATCTGCGGCGACACCGCGCGCGCCATCGGACGCTCGCCCAGCTCCAGCACCTCGACCGCGGCACCGGCCGCCGCCGCGACCGCCGCGAATTCCAGGCCGATGAAACCGGCACCGATGACGACCACGCGCCGGGCCGTGGCGAGCAGCGGCGCCAGCGCCTCGGCATCGGCACGGGTCTTGACGCCGTACACGCCCGCCAGCGCGGCGCCCGGCACGTTCAGGGGCCGGTTATGGGCGCCGGTGGCCAGCACCAGGTGGTCGTAGTCGAGCGCCGCGCCGGAGGCCAGCAGCAGCCTTCGATTCTGGCGGTCGATGGCGGCGCCGCGGTCCGCCACGAGATCGATGCGCTGCTCGGCATAGAACGCCGCCGGGCGGAACTGCATCGCCGTGGCGTCGATCTTCCCCAGCAGATAGGCTTTCGACAACGGCGGGCGCTGGTACGGCAGCCACGGTTCGTCGTTGACCAGGGCAATGCGGCCGGCAAAGCCTTCCTGGCGCAGGGACAAGGCCACCTGCACGCCGGCGTGCCCGGCGCCGGCGATCACTACGGAATTGAGCGACATGTTTCGGTTCCTCGGTAAATAAAAATCTCAGGCCGCGGCGCGGGCCTGCATGGCCGCCTGGGGAACGCGCCCCAGCGTCAGCAGCAGCAGCGAACCCGCCAGCGTGCTGGCCGCGCAATACACCAGCATCGTCGTGTAGCTTCCGGTCGCGCTGAACATGGCCGCGAACATCAGAGGTGCGCCCGCCGAGGCCACCGTGATCAGGCCCTGGTGCAGCCCGAAGATGCGGCCGTAGTCCTTCAGGCCGAAATAGCGTGCCATCAGGAAGGCGGCGATGTCGAACTCGGCACCGGCGCCCAGGCCCGCCAGCGCGGCCGCGAGGCTGAGCAGGGCCAGGTCGGCGCTGCCCGACAGGAAGATCGCGGCGCCAGCGGCCGGCAACGCCAGGCTGACGGCGGCGACGGCGGGCGGCCACAGCCTGTCGAGCAGGTAGCCGACCACGAGGCGCCCACCGATCAGCGCGATGCCGAACCAGGCGAACACCTGGGTGGCGCTGGCCAGCGCCAGGCCGCGGTCGCGCAGCATCGGCACGGTACTCGTGACCATGCCCATGACCGCCGACACCACCAGGCACAACGCGACGTTGCAGATCCAGTACTTGGGCGACGCCACGCTGGCGCGGAAGCTCATGCCGGACAGCGCGGGCGCCGGCTGGGCGGCCTCCCCTGCCGCGCGCACTTGCGGCAGGCGGAACCAGGCCAGCGTCAGCGGCATCCCGATGAGCACGTTGCCCAGCGCCAGGATCACGAACGGCGCCTGCCAGCCCCAGTGGGCCACGCCCCAGGCGAACAATGGCGGCGTGACCGCGGCCGTGATCCCGGTGCCCGACAGGCCCAGCGCCAACGCCAGGCCGCGGTTGCGCACGTACCACAGGTTCAGCAACTGGGTCCAGGTGACGGCCAGCGCGCCCATCCCGACGATGGGCAGGAGGAAGAAGGCGGCGTACAACGACCACACCGAACCCCGGATCTGCGTGGTGGCCAGGTAGCCCAGCGCCATCGTGAACAGCGACACCAGGGTGACGCGCTTGATGCCGAAGCGCAGGTTGAGCCAGCCGACCAGCTGCAACCCGATCACGGCGCCGCCGAACAGGAAGCTGATCGCGGCCTGCAGCGCCGGGCGCGGCCAGCCGAACTGCTGCTGCAGGGGAATCACCAGCACCCCGAAGCCGTACAGCAGGGTGGCGTTAATGCTGATCATGACGCCGGCGATCGCCAGCAACAGGACGCGCCAGCCCTGCCTGAATTCGGCGAAGTCGATCGCCGCGCCGTTCTTGGTTCCGACCATGGTTGTCTCCTGTAAGGTCGTGGAAGCGGCGTCCCGGACTCTGCGGCCGGTGGCGCCGGAAAGCGTTGCGGAGCGCGGCTCAGGGCCGCACGATGCGGCTGCGCAGGATGCCGATGCCCTCGACCTCGAGCTCGATCACGTCGCCCGGCTTCAGGTAGCGCAGCTGCTCGAGTCCGCAGCCGTTGCCGACCGTGCCCGAGCCCAGCACCTCGCCCGGGTACAAGGTCTCGGAGCGCGAGATGTGCTCGATCACGTCCTCGAAGCGCCAGCGCATGTCGCGCGTGCTGCCCCTGCCCCACTCCTCGCCGTTGACCCGCGCGACCATCGTGAGGTCGTAGGGGTCGGGAAGTTCGTCGGCGGTGACCAGGCACGGACCCATCACGTTGCCGGTGTCGAAGTCCTTGCTCTTGGCGGGGCCCAGCATGCCGCCCATCTCCACCGCCTGCATGTCGCGCGCGCTCATGTCGTTGAAGATCGTGTAGCCGACGATGTGCCCGCGCGCCTTCTCGCGCGGGATGTCCTTGCCCTTGCGCCCGATGTAGCAGGCGAATTCGAGTTCGAAGTCCATCGCCTTGCTGTACGCGGGCCAGATCACGTCGTCGTCCGGCCCGACCACGGCGAAGCGGTTGCACTTGTAGTAGATCGGCTGGCGGTTGAACGTGGCGATGACCCGCTCGTCGGCACGCGTGTTCATCTGCGCCAGCGCTTCCTCCGGATTCGGCAGGTGGGCCACGCGCGCGCGCCGCGCCGCCGCGAAACTTTGTTTCAGGTGCAGTTCGAAGCAGGAACAGTCGCGCATCTGCGGCGGCGGCTGGATCGGCGCACACAGTTTCACCGCGGCGCGCTCGACGACCGCGTCCGCCGGAGCGCGGGCGACGAGGCGGCGTGCCTCGGCCATGGCCTCGTCGCCCGCCTCGACCAGCGCCAGGATGCTGCCGAACGCGGGCCAGCCGCCCAGGCCGGTCGCACTGGCGGCCCGGCTCAGGTCGACGATCGCGGTGTCGGATTCGATTAATGCCCCCGGACGCATGGCGCCGGACGCATCGCGGTAAGTAACCAGTCTCATGTTGTGTCTCCCGTTCTTGTTATGGTTGCCCGCGCGCCGGTGGCGCGGGATGCTAGACGCGGCCGTTGACCGGGATGCACGCGCCGGTCAGCGCCGACGCCTCGTCCGAGAGCAGGAAGGCGATGACCGCCGCCAGCTTGTCGGGCGCGACCCAGCGGGTGAAGTCGGAACCCGGCATGTCGGCGCGGTTAGCCGGCGTGTCGATGATGCTCGGCAGGACCGCGTTGACCGTGACGCCGCGGTCCTTCAGTTCTTCCGCCAGCGCTTCGGTCAGACGCGCCACGCCGGCCTTGGACGCGGCATAGGCGCCCATGCCCGTGCCGGCCTTCTGCGCCGCGGCGGCGCCGACGTTGACGATGCTCCCGCCGTTCGCGAGCAGGTAGGGCAATGCGGCGCGGCAGCTGACGACCGCGGTGCGCACATTGGTCTCGTACATCCGGTCCCACGAGGCCAGCGTGCCGCCCTCGACCGTCTCCCAGGTGAACCCGCCGGCCACGTTGACGACGCCGTGCACCGCGCCGAGGGCGCCGACGACCTGGGCGTACGCCGCCTGGCAACCGGCTTCCTCGCCCAGCTCGACGCCGCCGAGCGCCAGCGCGACATCCGGCAAACCGGCCTGCGCCACCGGCGCGCGGTCGAGCAGCGCGACGCGCGCCCCTGCGGCGACGAGCCGTGCGGCGACGGCGCGGCCCAGCGCGCCGAAGCCGCCGGTGATGACGATGACGCGGGAATCGAGTCGAGGGGACATCGTGTGACCTTTCTTTGTGTTCCTGGTTAAAAGTAGCGCTTTCGCGAAAACTTTAAACATATTTTCAATTTATGTCTACAAAGTTGTAGAATCTTCCCGAGAATAGTCCGCAATCGCTAGCCAAAGGCCAAGTCATGACAAGAAAACTTCCGGCACTCACCGCCGACAACCGGGCGTTCTGGCAGGGCGGCGCCACCGGCCAGTTGCAGATGCACCACTGCGCCGCATGCGCACGCTTTTTCCAGCCGCCGGCGCCGATCTGCCCACGCTGCCTCAGCCAGGACGTCGCGCCTCAGCCAGTCTCCGGGCGCGGAAAAGTCGTCACCTATACGGTCAATCACCAACCCTGGCGCCCCGACCTCAAGGAACCCTTTGTCATCGCCATCGTCGAGCTGGCCGAGCAGAAGGGATTGCAGTTCGTGACCAATATCGTCGGGATCGATCCGGACCAGGTGGCCATCGACATGCCGGTGCGCGTCCGCTTCGAGCAGGTCGAGGACGTCTGGATTCCCCTGTTCGAAAGGGCGGCATGATGAGCGACCGGATTCATGAGAAAAACGTGGCGATCACCGGCATCGGCCAGTCGGAAGTGCGGCGACCGTCGGACAAGTCGGCGATGCGGCTCACGCTCGATGCCTGCCTGGAAGCGATCGCCGACGCCGGCCTGACCCGCGACGACATCGACGGCGTTTCCTGCTGGCCGGGGGACAACAACAATGGCGACGCGTTTTCCCCGGTCGGGCCGAACGCGCTGATCGGCACACTCGGGCTGAAGGTCAACTGGTACGGCGGCGGCTACGAAGGACCGGGGCCTCTGGCCGGCGTCATCAACGGCGCGATGGCGATCGCGGCCGGGTTGTGCCGCCACGTGCTGGTCTTCCGCACCATTACCGAAGCGACCCGGCGCCAGACGGACAAGGGCGCCAGCGCGCTGACCAACAAGACGGTGGGACGCGACAGCAGCGCTTCCTGGCAATGGTATACGCCCTTCAACGTGCTATCCGGGGTCAACCTGATGGCGATGTACGCGCAGCGCCATTTCCACGACTACGGCACCACGCCCGAGCAGCTGGCGCAGATCGCCCTGACCTGCCGCGCCAACGCGGCGCTCAATCCCAAGGCGATCTACCGCACGCCGCTGACCATGGACGACTACATGGCCTCGCGCATGATCTCGACGCCGCTGCGCATGCTCGACTGCGACGTCCACTGCGACGCCTCGACCGCGATCGTCCTGTCGCGGGCCGACGCCGCCCGCGACCTGTCCAACCCGCCGGTGCGGATCGAGGCGATCGGCGCGGCCCTGCACCAGCCCTGGTCCTGGGACCAGATCGACCTCACGGCGATGGCCACGCGCGATGCCGCGGACATGATGTGGTCGCGCACCGACGTCAAACCGTCCGAGGTCGGGACCGCCCAGCTGTACGACGGCTTCTCGATCCTGACGATGATGTGGATGGAGTCGCTGCGCCTGTGTCCGCGCGGCGAGAGCGGCCGCTTCGTCGAAGGGGGACAGCGCATCGCCCTCGACGGCACCGTACCCGTGAACACGAACGGCGGCCAGTTGTCGGGCGGCCGTACCCATGGCCTCGGGTACGTGCACGAAGCGTGCACCCAGCTCTGGGGGCGCGGCGGCGCGCGCCAGGCGGCGCCGCACCAGGTCTCGGTGGTAGCCTCCGGCGGTGGTCCGCTGGCCGGCAGCCTGCTGCTGGTACGCGACTAGGGACCGGGCGTTCCGCGCCCTGGCCTTGCTCCGTAACGATTCTAACCTTAGAATTGGATTTTAGACATGGATTTGCCCGCGGAGCCCCGCGGCATCCTGTCCGGAGCACACCATGGCAGGCAACACCCCCAGCGACGACCAGTCCGATTCCTCGACCGGCGTCACCGTCAAGCCCGTCGTCAACGCGATCCGCATCCTGCGCTTCCTGACAGCATCCGGTTCGCCCGAGCGGGCGGCCGATATCGCACGCGAGCTGGCGATCAATCCGAGCACCTGCTTCAACACGCTGCGCACCCTGGTGGCCGAGGAAATGCTCGACTTCGACCCGCTGTCGAAAACCTATACGACCGGACTGGGGCTGGCGAAGCTCGTCGAGCACCTGGTCACGCAGGGCCAGCGGCTCGACGTCGTGCGCCCGCTGATGCAGGAATTCGCGGCGGCGCACCACGTCACCGTCACCTTGTGGCGCCGCATGGGCAACGACCGCATCGTGCTGGTCAGTTCGGAAACGAGCCCCGGCGACCTGCGCATCGACATGGCGATCGGCCAGCGCCTGCCGGTGCTGATGGGCGCCAGCGGGCGCCTGTTCGCAGGCAAGCTCGGCCTGGACGACGAGCGCCTGCGCGCCGCGTTCGACAAGGTGCGCTGGGCGCGTCCGCTCGGCTTCGACGATTACCGCCGCCAGGTCGCGGACGCAAGCGGCAAGGGCTGGGCGGTCGACGACGGCTATTTCTCCGCCGGCATCCTCGCGATCGCGGCGCCCGTCAACGACCGTGCCGGCACCATGGCGTACGCGATGTCCGCGGTGACCTTCCGCGGCCAGCATGCGGAAGCCGAGATCGAGAAACTCGGCCAGGCGTTGCGCAAGGCGGCAACGAAGGTGGGCAACATCCTGTTCTAGTCTCGCGCAAAACGTGACAGTTTTTCGATTTGTGTGCATAATCGTCTCACGGCCGCCGCGGCCGGATAATTACCAAAGAGACGAATCATGAGCGATCAACTGCTTCACCGCGTAGTCATCGAACGCAGCCGCTGCTGCGGTTACGGCCTGTGCGCCGCCATCTGCCCGGAAATCTACAAGCTCGATGCCGGCGGCATCGTCTACGTCGACAGCGACGTCGTCCCCGACGAGCTGCTGGAGAGCGCGCGCGAAGGCGCCGCCGCCTGCCCGGCCGAGGCCATCGCCGTCGAGGCCCCCGCATGAACCGATTAGCTGGAAAGGTCGCGCTGATCACGGGCACCGGCGGCGGCCAGGGCCGCGTCGCGGCCCTGTATTTCGCGCGCGAAGGCGCCACCGTGGTCGGCTGCGACGTCGACCGCGCCGGACACGAGGAAACGGCGCGCCTGATGGCGGCCGAAGGCTTTACCTTGCACGGAAGCGCGCCGGTCGACCTCGGCGACCCCGAACAGGCGCAGCGCTGGGTCGAGGCCGCCGCCGAGGAATGCGGCCGTATCGACATCCTGTACAACAATGCGTCGGCGGCGAAATTCGCGCCGGTCGGCGAGATGTCGGTCGAAGACTGGCACTACACCATCCGCAACGAACTCGACCTCATTTTCTTCACGACCCGCGTGGCGTGGAAGCACCTGGCGGCGCAAGGCGGCGTAGTGATCAATATCGCCTCGACCGCGGCCTGGGGCGGTTCCCGCGCGGCCGGGCTCAGCGCGCACAGCGCGGCCAAGGGCGCGGTCGTGTCCTTCACGCGCCAGCTGGCGGTGGAAGGCGCGCCGCTGGGCATCCGCGCGGTCAGCATCAGCCCGGGCTTCGTGCGCACGCCCGGCACCGCCGCCTTCGTGGATAATCCGGCGATGCGCCGCGTCATCCTCGACGGCGTGCTGCAGGACCGGCCCGGCGAGCCCGAGGAAGTCGTCTCGCTCGCGCTTTACGTCGCGTCCGACGAGGCGCGCTTCATGACCGGCTCGGACCTCGTGGTCGACGGCGGCCTGCTGGCCGTCTAGCGGCGCGTACCAATCATAAAACGAAAGGAGGAGACAATGGACATCATCGGCATCGGCTATCTCGGCTTCGAGACCGCCAACCTGGACGCCTGGCGCGAATACGGCCCGCAGGTCATGGGCTTCCAGACCGGCAACGCGCCGGAGGACGACCAGGAATCGCTGTACTTCAGGATGGACGACCGGCGCCACCGGATCGCCTTCCACCCCGGGAAGATCGACCGACTGGCCTACATCGGCTGGGAAGCAAAAGGAAAGCTCGAGTTCCATGCCGCAGTGGAGCGCTTCCGCGAGCACGGCGTCGAAGTCACCTTTGCCGACGACGCCTTGCGCGAGCGCCGCGGCGTCAAGGAACTGATCCGCTTCCGCGATCCGGTCGGCTACCAGCACGAGCTGTTCTACGCGCAGAAATGGATGCCCCGTTCGTTCCAGCCGGGTCGCCCGCACGGCGGCTTCACTTGCGGCGAACGTGGTGTCGGCCACGTGGTGGTCATCACGCCGGAATTCGGACCAGAGCTGGAACACTTCCTGACCGTCGTCATGGGCATGCGCTACTACGGCGCCGGCGCGGGCAAGGGCAAGACGGGCTTCTTCGGCGCCAAGCTCAATACCCATACCAGCCACGACATCGCCTACGGCTTCGGTCCCGGCAAGGCCGGTGTGCAGCACGTGGGCATCACCGTCAATTCGGTGCGCGACGTCGGCGAGACCTATGACCTGGTACGCAAGAAGGGCTTGCAGATGATGATGACCCTCGGCCAGCATACCCAGGATCCGCACATGTCCTTCTATCACTTCACGCCGTCGGGCTTCGCCATCGAATGCATCGCCGAGCTCGAACCTTGGCATGACGACGGTTTCGAGCTCAACCCGGAGAAGCTGTCGACCTGGGGCCACGAGGTCGTGGGTCCGATCCTCGGACCGAGCGTGCGAACGCCGCAGGAGGTGTTCGATCCGGAAGTGGTGGCGGCCCGCTACTGACACCGACAGGGGCGCCAGCCCCTGTTTTTCATTCCAGCGCGCGGGAACGCGCGCCGTTCAGCCCAGTGCCTCGACCAGTTGCGGCACCACCTCGAACAAATCCCCCACCAGTGCGTAGTCGGCCACCGAGAAGATCGGCGCTTCCGGATCCTTGTTGATGGCGACGATGGTCTTCGAATCCTTCATGCCGGCCAGGTGCTGGATCGCGCCCGAGATACCGACGGCGATGTACAGTTGCGGCGCGACGATCTTGCCGGTCTGGCCCACCTGCCAGTCGTTCGGCACGTAGCCCGCGTCGACGGCCGCGCGCGATGCGCCCATCGCGGCGCCCAGCTTGTCGGCCAGTGGTTCCAGGATCTTGAAGTTGTCGCCCGAGCCCATGCCCCGGCCGCCAGAAACAACAACCTTGGCGCCGGTCAGTTCCGGACGGTCCGACTTGGCCAGTTCGCGGCCCACGAAGCTCGACTTGCCCGAATCCGCGACGGCGGCGACGGTTTCGACGGCGGCCGAACCGCCTTCGGCTGCGGCGGCGTCGAAGCCGGTGCCGCGCACGGTGATGACTTTCACGTTGTCCGTCGACTGGACGGTGGCGATGGCGTTACCGGCGTAGATCGGACGCTCGAACGTGTCGGGCGAATCGACCTTGGTGATTTCCGAGATCTGGGCGACGTCCAGCTTGGCGGCGACGCGCGGCAGCACGTTCTTGCCGTAGGCGCTGGCCGGGGCCAGGATGTGCGAGTAGTTACCGGCGACGGCCAGGATCTGCTCGGCGACGTTCTCGGCGAGGCCGTCGGCAAATTGCGGCGCGTCGGCGACCAGCACTTTAGCCACGCCCGCGACCTTGGCCGCTTGTTCCGCGACGGCGCCGCAACCGCTGCCGGCGACGAGGATGTGGACGTTGCTACCGGATACCGCGCCGCATTGCGCGGCTGCGGTAACGGTGTTCAGGGTGACGGCCTTCAGCGAGGCGTTGTCGTGTTCAGCAATGACGAGTACGACCATGGATGTATTCCTTAACCTTGATTAGATGACTTTGGCTTCGGTGCGCAGCTTCGCCACCAGGGTCGCCACGTCGGGCACCTTGACGCCGGCCGAACGCTTGGCCGGCTCGGCGACCTTGACGGTTTTCAGGCGCGGCGTGACGTCGACACCCAGGTCTTCCGGCTTGACGGTCGTCAGCGGCTTTTTCTTGGCCTTCATGATGTTCGGCAGCGTAACGTAGCGCGGCTCGTTCAGGCGCAGGTCGGTGGTGACGATGGCCGGCAGGGTCAACTGCACGGTTTCCAGGCCGCCGTCCACTTCGCGGGTCACGGTGACCTTGCCGTCTTCCAGCACGACTTTCGATGCGAACGTCGCCTGCGGCCAGCCCAGCAGCGCAGCCAGCATCTGGCCGGTCTGGTTCGAATCGTCGTCGATCGCCTGCTTGCCCAGGATGATCAGTTGCGGCTGCTCTTCGACGGCAAGTGCCTTCAGCACCTTGGCGACGCCCAGCGGCTCGATCTCGGCACCGGTCTCGACCAGCACGCCGCGGTCGGCGCCGATCGCCATCGCGGTACGCAGGGTTTCCCGGGCCTGGGCGACGCCGCAGGTCACGGCCACGATCTCGGTGACCTTGCCGGCTTCCTTCAGGCGCGTGGCTTCTTCCACCGCGATCTCGTCGAACGGGTTCATCGACATTTTGACGTTGGCGATATCGACGCCGCTGCCGTCGGACTTGACGCGAACCTTGACGTTGTAGTCGACCACGCGTTTGACGGGTACCAGTATTTTCATGCTATCTCCTTCAGGTCTTGTTATGTTGAGCCAGGGCGCGGTAGAGCGCCATCAGCTGGACGCGCCGTTCGGAGGCCGCGTCCATGTTCTTTTCCTTCACGTGGCCATAGCCGCGTATCGTTTCGGGCACGCGCGCCAGCTCCATGGCGGCGTCGAGGCGTTCCGGGGTCAGGGTTTCGCAGAACAGCTGCACGAGGTTAAAGTAATTCTCGACCAACCGGCGTTCGCGGCGCCGTTCGGCGGTCTTGCCGAAGGGGTCGAGCGGCGTGCCGCGCAATCCCTTGAACCGGGCCAGCACGGAAAATGCCCGCATCATCCATGGACCGAAGCGTCGCTTGACCAGCCGGCCGGCGGCGTCGCGCGCGGCGGTCAGCGGCGGCGCCAGGTGGAAATACACCTGGTAATCCTTGCCGGGCTCGCCCTCGAACTGGTTGCGCAACTCGGCCAGGAACTCGGGGGCGCTGTGCAGGCGCGCGACTTCGTATTCGTCCTTGTACGCCATCAGCTTGGCCAGGTTGCGCGCCACCACCGCCGTCAGCGCCAGCCTGCCGCCGGGATCGACTTTCGACTCCACTTTGCGCAGCCGCTCCACCGCCGACCGGTAGCGCTCCGCGTACGCTGGATTCTGGTAAGCCGTCAGCAGGGCCACACGCTGGTCGATCAGGCGGTCGAGCGTGACAGGCATCTGTAGCGGCCTGGCTTGCGTTGCAGCGGCGGACGACGGCAACGCGGCCGGGTCGTGTGCCGCGCGCCGGCCGGCCTCGAAGGCCTGCTGGTTCTTCTCGACCGACACGCCGTTCAACTCGATCGCGCGCAGCAGCGCCGCGCGTCCCAGCGGCACCCAGCCCTTCTGCCATGCATAGCCGAGCAGCAGCGGGTTGGCGTAGATCGTGTCGCCGAACAGGCGTAGCGCCAGCGCGTTCGCATCGACGAACTCGCAGGCGTCGCCGATGCTGGTGCGCAGGTCGGCTTCCGTGTCGGCGCCGGGGAACTTCCAGTCCGGATTCGACAGGAAGGCGGCGGCCGGCACCGAGGCGCTGTTGACGACGGCGCGGGTGCGTCCGCGCCGCACGCGCGACAGCGCGTCGCCCGACGCGGCCACCATGGCATCGCAGCCGATCAGCACATCCGCCTCGCCCGTCGGCACACGCGTCGCGTAAATGCTGTCCGGATGGGCCGCGATCTGCACGTGGCTGAGCACGGCCCCGCCCTTTTGCGCGAGGCCGGTGATGTCGAGCACCTTGACACCCTTGTTTTCCAGGTGTGCCGCCATCCCGAGCAGCGCACCGATCGTCACGACGCCCGTCCCGCCCACGCCGGGCACGACGATGCCGCAGACGCCGTCGAGTGCCGCCTGCACCGGCTCCGGAACCGGCGGCGCCTGCACGGCGGCCGGCGCGGCGGTCCCGGGACGGCGCAGTTGCGCCCCCTCGGCGGTGACGAAGCTCGGACAGAATCCGTTCACGCACGAGAAATCCTTGTTGCAGGAACTCTGGTTGATCTTGCGCTTGGTGCCGAGCGGGGTCTCGAGCGGCTCGACCGACAGGCAGTTCGACGCCACCGAGCAATCGCCGCAGCCCTCGCAGACCGCCGGATTGATGAAGGCGCGCCGTGCCGGGTCGGGAAGCTCGCCGCGCTTGCGCCGGCGCCGCTTCTCGGTGGCGCAGGTCTGGTCGTAGATGATGACCGACACGCCGGCCAGCTCCCTCAGTTCGAGCTGGAGGGCATCGAACTGGTCGCGGTGGTGCACGGTGACGGCGTCCGGCAGGCCGGCGCGTTGCGCATATTTTTCCGGTTCGTCGCTCACCACGACGACCCGCACCGCGCCTTCGCTGACCACCTGCTGGGCGATCTGCGGCACGGTCAGCGTGCCGTCCACCGGCTGGCCACCGGTCATCGCGACAGCATCGTTGTAGAGGATCTTGTAGGTCAGCGTGGCCTTGGCCGCGATCGCCGCGCGGATCGCCAGCAGGCCGGAATGGAAATAGGTGCCGTCGCCGAGGTTCACGAACACGTGCTTGTCGCGCGTGAAGTGCATCTGGCCGAGCCAGCTCACGCCCTCGCCGCCCATCTGGGCCACCGTCTCGGTGTTACGGTCCATCCACAACGCCATGTAGTGGCAGCCGATGCCGGCCAGCGCGCGCGAACCCGCCGGGACCCTGGTCGACGTATTGTGCGGACAACCCGAGCAGAACCAGGGCTTGCGCTCCGCGGTGACGCGCGGCCGGGCGGCCTCGCGCTCCTTGGCCGCGATCACGGCGAGGCGCTCGTCGATCGCGACACGCAACTCTGGCGGCAGGCCGGCCTGGCCGAGACGGCGCGCGACCGCCTTGGCGATCAGCGCGGGCGAAAGTTCATAACGCGCGGGCAGCAGCCATTCTCCGCGCGGCGTGGCCCACTCCCCGCCTTCCATGCCGCGCTCGTCGAACTTGCCGTACACGCGGGGACGCCGGTCGCTGGGCCAGTTGTACAGCTGCTCCTTGATCGCATACTCGAGCACCTGGCGCTTTTCCTCGACGACCAGGATCTCGTCCAGCCCGGCAGCGAATTCGCGCACGTCGTCCGCGTGCAGCGGCCACACGCAGCCGACCTTCAGGATGCGGATGCCGATGGCGCGGCAGGCCGCCTCGTCCAGGCCCAGGTCGACGAGCGCCTGGCGCAGGTCGAGATACGCCTTGCCGGCCGCGACGATGCCGAAGCGCGCTTGCGGCGCATCGAGCACCACCTGGTTCAGCTTGTTGGCGCGGACATAGTCGAGAGCGGCATACCATTTGTGCTCGACCAGGCGGGCTTCCTGCTCCAGCGGGCCGTCGGGCCAACGGATGCTCAGGCCGCCCGCCGGCATCGGCGTGTCCGGCACCACGATGCGCAGGCGCTCCGGGTCCATCTCCACCGATGCCGACGACTCCACCACGTCGGTCACGCACTTCATCGCCACCCACAGCCCGGCATGGCGGCTCATCGCCCAGCCGTGCAGGCCGTAATCGTGGAATTCCTGCACGGTGGACGGATACAGGACGGGAATGCCGCATGCGACCAGCAGGTGCTCCGACTGGTGCGCCACCGTGGACGACTTGGCCGCATGGTCGTCGCCCACCAGCATCAGTACGCCGCCCTTGGCCGACGTCCCGGCAGCGTTCGCGTGCTTGAGCACGTCGGCCGAGCGGTCCACGCCGGGCCCCTTGCCGTACCACATGCCGAAGACACCGTCGCGGGTGGCGCTGTCGTACAGGTTGACCTGCTGCGTGCCCCACACCGCGGTGGCGGCCAGGTCCTCGTTCAGGCCGGGCTGGAACACGACGTCGTGGCTGTCGAGGTGTTTTTTCGCTTTCCACAGCGCGAGGTCCAGTCCGCCCAGCGGCGAGCCGCGGTAGCCGGACACGTAGCCGCCGGTGTTCAGGCCCGCATCGCGGTCGCGTTCCTTCTGCAGCATCGGCAGGCGCGCCAGCATCTGTACGCCGCTGAGATAGATGCGTCCCGTATCGACCGTGTATTTGTCGTCGAGCGCGACGGCGCGCAGCGCTGCCCCGGCGGCAGGCGTTAGCGGCGAATTCATCGATAGGTCTCCGTCAAAAGTTTTTATGAACAGAGTCTACAAAAATGTTCAACTATCGTAAAATCAAGAATCATGAGCCCAGGTATCAGAAAAACGCATGTCCAGCACCGATAACGTCACCTTGCGCCAGCTGCGCTACTTCGTCGCCGCGGCCGAGACCGGCCGCTTCTCGATGGCCGCCACGCGCGCCCACGTGTCGCAGTCGGCGATCACCAACGCGGTGCTGATGCTGGAGCAGGAGCTGGGCGTGCGCCTGTTCGAGCGCAGGCCGCACGGGGTCGCCCTCACGGCCGACGGCCAGCGCTTCTACCACCGCACGCGCGGCATCCTCGACTCGCTGGCCGACTGCCTGCGCGAGCAGCACCTGCCGGCGCTGCAATTGGCCGGCACGCTGCGGGTCGGGGCCTCGTACACGCTCCTCGGCTATTTCCTGCCGCCGCTGCTGGCGCGTTTCCGCGCCCAGTACCCCGATGTCGAGATCGACCTGGCGGACATGCACCGCGAGGCCATCGAGGAACAGGTCGCGGCGGGACGGCTGGATGTCGGCGTGGTGATCCTGTCGAATATGCCGGAACGGGAGCGGTTCGGCCATCACGTGCTGGTGCGTTCGCGGCGCCAGCTGTGGATGGCGGCCGACCATCCGCTGCTCGGCAGGGACAATGCCGCGCTGTCCGATATCGCGGCGTATCCGTACATCCAGGTGACGGTGGACGAGAGCGAGGCGTCGACGCGGCGCTACTGGGCCGCGCGTGGCGTGCAGCCGCACATCGCCTTCCGCACCAGTTCGATGGAAGCGCTGCGCGGCCTGATCGCCCATGGCTTCGGCGTGAGCATCCTGTCGGACATGGTGTACCGCCACTGGTCGCTCGAGGGCAAGAAGATCGAGACGCGGCCGATCCTGGACGTCGTGCCGGACATGGAGGTGGGGCTGATCTGGCACCGCGACCGGCCGCTGGAGCAGCCGGGCGAGGCGTTCCGCCAGTTCCTGATACGGACCAGCGGAGGCTGAGGGATTACAGCGAGCGGGCGATGATTTCCTTCATGATCTCCGACGTGCCGCCGTAGATGCGCGCGACGCGGGCGTCGACCCAGGCGCGGCTGATCTTGTACTCGCTCATGAACCCGTAGCCGCCGTGCAGCTGCAGCAGCTCGTCGAGCACCCTGCCCTGCATTTCCGATCCCATCAGCTTGCACATCGCGCCGACCTCGGCCGACAGCTCGCCGCGCATCGCCTTGCCCAGGCAGTCGTCAACGAACACGCGCAACATCGTGGCCTGGGCCTTGCACTCGGCCAGCTTGAACTTGGTGTTCTGGAAGTCGAACACCGACTTGCCGAACACCTTGCGCTCGCGGACGTATTCCAGCGTATCCTCGAGCAGCGCTTCGATGCTCGCGGCGGCGCGCAAACCGATGATCGTGCGCTCCCACGCCAGCTGGTGCGTCAGGTACGAAAAACCCTTGTTTTCCTCGCCCAGGCGGTTCGCTACCGGTACCCGCACGTCGTCGAAGAACAGCTCGGACGTATCCTGCCCCTTCAGGCCGATCTTTTCCAGCAGTTTGCCCTTCGAGAAGCCGGGCCGGTCGGCCTCGACGCAGACCAGGGTCAGCTCCTTGGCACCGGGATCCAGCTTGGTCGCGGTGACCATCAGGTCGGCGTTGCCGCCGTTCGTGATGAAGGTCTTCTGGCCGTTCACCACGTAATCGTCGCCGTCGCGCCGCGCGCTGGTACGCATCGAGCGCAGGTCGGAACCGATGCCCGGCTCGCTCATCGCGATCACGCCGATCATCTCGCCGCTGACCATCCGGGGCAGCCAGCGCCGCTTCTGTTCCTCGCTGCCGTACGCGACGATATAGGGCGCCACGATCTCGGAATGGGTCGTGAAGCCGATCGCGGTGGCGTTGACGCGCGCCAGTTCTTCGATCATCACGGCCGAGTGGCCGAAGTCCCCGCCGGCGCCGCCATACTCCTCGGGCACGGTGGAGCACAGCAGGCCGACCTCGCCGGCCTTGCGCCACACCGACTTCGGGACGATCCCCGCGTGCTCCCACTCCGGCAAGTGGGGCACGATCTCGTTCTCGATGAACCGCCGGGCCATTTCGCGGAACATCTCGTGGTCTTCACGGAACACACTGCGCATGCTGCTTCTCCTGATGATGATCCGGGCCTAGCGGCCCTGGTATTGCGGTTCGCGCTTGCCGAGGAAGGCGGACACCGCCTCGGCATGGTCCTCGGTGTGATGGGCCAGCGCCTGGTAGGCGGCCGACATCTCGAGCAGCGAGTCGAGCCGCATGTGCTGGCCCTCGCGCAGCAGGCGCTTGGTCAGGCGCAGCCCATGCGAAGGATTGGCCGCCATGCGGCGCGCGAGCGCCAGCGCCGTGTCGTGCAACTGCGCCGCCGGCACCACCTCGGTCACGAGGCCCCACGCCAGCGCGGTGGCGGCGTCGATCGCGTCGCCGGTCAGCGCCATCAGGCTGGCCTTCGGCATGCCGACGATGCGCGGCAGCAGCCAGGCGCCGCCGTCGCCGGGCACGATGCCCAGCTTGACGAAGCTCTCGGCGAACTTGGCGCCGTCGGCCGCGATCCGCACGTCGCACATGCAGGCGAGATCGAGGCCGGCGCCGATCGCCGGGCCGTTCAGCGCCGCGATCACCGGGACGTCCAGGTTGTACAGGCAGGTCGGGATGCGCTGGATGCCGTTGCGGTAGCTTTCGCTGACCTCGTACGGCGAGCCGGCGAAGATGCCGCCGCGCTCGGCCATGTCCTTGACGTTGCCGCCCGCGCAGAAGGCGGGGCCGTTCCCGGTCAGGATGATCACCTTCACGCTCCGGTCGAGCCGTACCGCCGCGCACAGGTCGACGAATTCCTGCATCTGCGCCGGCGTGGTCAGGGCGTTGCGTGTCTCGGGGCTGTCCATCCGCACCGTCAGGATCGCGTCCTCGCGTTCGATTGCCAGGAAGGGGCTCATGCGCGCTGCTCCTGCAGGGTATCGAAACGGCCGTCGGTGACGCCGGGCCAGAAGCCCTGCGAACCGGCGGCGCAGACCGCCCGCCCCAGCCGCTGCGACCAGGCGCTGGCCGAACCGAACTCGCTGCGCCAGGACCACAGCCGGCGCGTGCTCAGGTGCAGCGAGTGCTCGTGCGTGAAGCCGATCGCGCCGTGCACCGCGTGGGCCACGCTCGCGCCGATGCCGGCCGCCTCGGACGCGCAGATCTTGGCGGCGATCGCCTGCAGTCGCACGATGCGCGTGTCCGCCGCCGCGAACGCCGCCTCGGCCGCCATCACCGCCGCGGCTGCGTGCTCGGCCAGCACCGCCACCTGGTGCTGGATCGCCTGGAAGCTGCCGATCGGCTTGCCGAACTGGACTCGTTCGCCGGCATACGTGGTGGCGAGTGCCAGCACGCCTTCCAGCGCACCCGCGATCTGGGCCGCGCGTACCATGGCGCCGCCCAGCAGCAGCACGTCCGCCGGCCAGCCCGCCGGCAGCGGCGCCTGGGCGACCGGCGCAACGCCCTCGAACACCAGTGCCGCGCGCGACTCGGCGGCGACGTTGGCGCCGTCGCGGCGACGCGCCGCCCCGGTCGGCAGCAGCACGACGGCCGGCTCGGCGCCGCCCGTCACCGCCACTACCAGAGGTACGGCGTCGCCCCAGGGAACGTCGAGTGCTTCGCCGCTCACCACGCCATCCCGCAGCCGCAGCGAGCCGGCACCGGCGACGGTGACCGCGCCGGCTGCCGGCGCCAGCCCTGCCGCGCCCAGCAGCCAGTTGGCAAGTATCGCTTCCGGCAGCGGCAGCGGCAGGTTGAAGCGCCCGGCCAGGCGGATCACGCCGCACACGTCGGTCCATCTGGCGCCCGCCCCGCCCAGCGCCTCGGGCGCGAGCGCCACCGGGAACCCGGACTCCTCGACAGCCGTCCACATTGCTTGCGGCCAGTGGCCGTCCTCGCACGCCAGCACCGCAGCGGGGCTGGCCAGGTCGGCGAACAGGCGCTCGACCGTTGAATCGAACATTTGTCTCATGATTAACGCATTCCCAATCCGCGCGCGATGATTCCGCGGAGTATTTCGCGCGTACCGCCGCGCAGTGAAAATGAAGGTGCCTCCTGCATCAGGTAGGCAAGCACGCCGGCATGGTCGCCGCCGCCGCGCGTGGCGGGGGCGACGTCCAGCAGCGCCTCGGCGAGCTCCGGGATGTCCTGCTCGAAGGTCGTTCCCAGTTCCTTGACGACCGACGCTTCCCAGGCCGGGTTACGGCCGGCCGCCAGTTGGGCGGTGACCGCCAGCGACATCTGGCGCAAGGTGATCAGTCGCGCGGTCAGGCGGCCGATGTCCCGGGCCTGCAGCGCGTCCGGGTCCGCGCCGACCGCCCCGACCAGCGACTGCAGCAGCGTGATGGAGCTCAGGAAACGTTCCGGTCCGCTGCGCTCGAAGGCCAGTTCGGCCGTGACCTGGGCCCAACCCTGGCCCTCGGTGCCGATCAGGGCGCCGGCGTCGAGCGCCACGTCGTCGAAGAACACCTCGTTGAAATGGCTGGCGCCGGTCAGGTCCTTGATCGGGCGGATCGTGATGCCCGGCAGCGACAGGTCGATGATGAACTGCGACAGGCCCTCGTTGCGCCGGCTGTCCGGATCGGTGCGCAGCAGCGCGATCATGTAGTGCGAGCGGTGGGCGTTGGTCGTCCAGACTTTCTGGCCGTTGACGATCCACTTGTCGCCGGCACGCCGCGCGCTGCTCTTGATCGAGGCCAGGTCGGAACCGGAGTTCGGCTCGCTCATACCGATGCAGAAGAACTGCTCGCCGCGGCAGATCGCGGGCAGGTGGAAATCCTTCTGCGCCTCGGTGCCGTAGTGCAGGATCTGCGGGCCGCTCTGGCGGTCGGCGAACCAGTGCGCCGACACGGGCGCGCCGGCCGCCAGCAGTTCCTCGATGACGACGTAGCGGGCGAACGGGCTGGCCTCGGCGCCGCCATAACGTTTCGGCAAGGCCATGCCGATCCAGCCGCGCTCGCCGAGTCGGCGGCTGAAGCGGGCATCGAATCCCATCCAGGACTCGGCGCGCCGGACCGGCGGGACGTCCGCCAGCGCGTCGGCGAGGAAGCCGCGCACCTCGGCGCGGATCGCCTCGGCCTCGGGCGGGATGGGGCTGTAGGTGAACTGGTCAATGGACATGGTCGCTCATGCTTCGAATGGGCATTGGAACGATCGCTCCACGCGCGCCGGCGCGGAGCGATCGCGGCAGTGAGGGTCAGAGCGCGGTCTGCGCGTCCGCGGCGGCGAACATCTTGTTGATGTCGCCCGACGTCACCGGACGGTTCGGGTCGCGTTCCGGCGCCGCGCCGCCCAGGCCCAGGGCCGGTTCGGTGCTGACGTGGGTAGCCTGCGCCTTGAGGGCACCGACCGTGCAGTTTTCGCGGCCGAGGATGGCGAACGGGTCGTACGAGAACTCGCGCATCGCGTTCAGGTGGGTGATCTTGTTGATCACCTCGTCCGACAGGTGTTGCGCCTGCTTCCAGAACACGTCGGCCGAGTTCGGCCAGGTGCAGTCGGAGTGCGGGTAGTCGCATTCCCACGTGACCTTGTCGACATTGATCGAGTCCAGGTTCTTCAGGCCGAACGCATCCTCGATGAAGCAGGTGATGATATGTTCGTTGAAGATCTCGCTGGGCTTCTTGCCGCCGAAGTTGGAGTTGGTCCACTCGTGGTGATGGCTGTGGGTGAAATCCGCGCGCTCGAGCAGGTACGGAATCCAGCCGATGCCGCCTTCCGACAACGCCATGCGCAGCTTCGGATACTTCTTCCACATCGGCGCCCAGATCCAGTCCGCGGCCGAGTTCGAGATCGAGATCGGCATGGAGGTGATCCAGGCGTCGATCGGCGATTCGTCCGACGCGTGCGCGGCCTTGACGCCGGTGCCGATGTGGCAGCAGATGACGACGTCGTTGTCGGCGCACGCCTTCCACAGCGGATCCCAGTGGTCGTTGTGGATCGACGGGTAGCCGTGCACGGTCGGGTTGTCGGACAGCGTCAGCGCGTGCACGCCCTGGGCCGCGAGGCGCTTGACTTCCGCCGCGGCGGCCTGCATGTCCCACCAGGGCACCATCATCAGCGGAATGAAGCGGCCCGGCGCGGCGTTGCACCAGTCGTGCAGGTGCCAGTCGTTGTAGGCCTGGATCGCGGCGAGGCTGACTTCCTTGTCGTTCATCATCTGGAAGCGCTGGCCGGCGAAGCCCGGGAAGGTCGGGAAGCACAGCGAACCGAGCACGCCGTTGGCGTTCATGTCCTCGACACGCGCCTTGATGTCCCAGGTACCGCGGCGCATTTGCTCGTAGGAAAGCGGCTCCATGCCGTACTCTTCCTTCGGGCGGCCGACCACCGAGTTCAGGCCCATGTAGCCGGTCGCGCGGTCTTCGAACACCCAGACGTCGCGGCCCTTGATGTTCTCCACGCGCGGCTGGCGGCCCTTAAACCTGGCGGGCATGTGGCGGTCGAAAGCGCCGCGCGGTTCGATCGCGTGGTCGTCCACGCTGACAAGGATCAGGTCTTCAAATTTCATGTTTGTCTCCAAGGAATGGAATACGCTCCAATGCGGAACGGCTTTCTTCTGCCGTCAATTCTAGAACAGAATCCGGATTTTTTTAAACACTTTTTTGGATTCTGTTCATAAAAATGTTGAAGCGTTCAATCCCAGACCACGTGGACGTGCTTCGGCCCGCGCAGCTGGGCGCCGGTGATGCGCGGCGGCGGCTGGTCCGGATCGAGGCGCAGGTTGGGCATGAGGTCGAGCACGGCGTTGACCGCGACCTGCAGTTCGGTCTTGGCGATGAACTGGCCGATGCACATGTGCGGGCCGAAGCCGAAGCCGAACGACGGCTTGGGTCTGCGGTCGATATCGAATTCCTCGCTGCGTTCGAACGCCTCCTCGTCGCGGTTGGCGGACGTGACGATGCACTGGACCATGGCGCCTTTCGGAATCGCCATGCCGGCCAGTTCCAGATCCTGCGCGGCCTGGCGCACCTTGAACGTGGCCACCGGCTCGAAGCGGATCGCCTCGTCGATGGCCTTCGGCAACAGGCTGCGGTCGGCTCGTACGCGCGCCAACAGTTCGGGCCGCTCCAGCAGCAAGGTCATCAGGGTACCGAAGGTGCGCGTGGTCGTCTCGGCGGCGGCCGGAAGCAGCGAGCGCACGAACGTCGTGACTTCATGGTCGTCGAAGCGGCGGCCGTCGCTTTCGGCACGGATCAGGCGGCTGATCAGGTCGTCGCTTTCGGCACCGTTGCGGCGCACCTCCACCACCGCCTCGTGCGTGGCGTCGTACAGCGCCTTGGCCGCCTCCATGGCGGCCTTGCGTGCCTGCGCGGCCTTCTCGGCATCGACCTGCGGACCGGCCAGGATCGCCAGCGCCCATGCCGCATACTGCTTGATCTTCTCGGGGTCGTTGCCGGGGAAACCGATCAGCGCGTAGATCAAGCGGATCGGGAACAGCAGGCCGAAATCCATCAGGTCGGCCTTCTTTTCGGCCGCCAGCGGCTGCAGGAATTCCGTGCGCACGATCGGGTCCATCTTGGTGTCGCGCCAACTGTTCACGACCTCTGGCATGAAGATCGGCTGCAGCAACGCGCGCGCCTTCTTGTGGGCCTCGCCGTCCATGCCCGTGAGGATCAGGCCGTCGAAGAACGACCCCAGGCCTTCGGCGATGAAGCCGCTGGTGTAGTTGGCGGCATCGCGCAGCACCGCCATCACCTCCTTGTACTTGAACACCGTGAAGGTCGGGCGGTTCGGATCCAGCCCGGCGATGTTCGGCACCCCGAGCTTGCCCATGAAATTCTCGGCGATGATCGGCGAGTTCCTGCGCATGTCGCGGTAGATCGCGTGCAGGTCGACGTCCTCGCCGCGGTAGTTGTCGGCTACGCCGGAATAGGCGCTCTCCAGGCTCACTTTGCTTGCACTGCTCATTGTCATCCTCCATTGGTCTGACCTGGACACCGCCCAGGCCTAATTTGAACACTTTTCGAGATAGTGCTCCATTTATGGGGAATTGCCAAGCAATATGAGCCGGCCGGCGCCGATTTCAGGGGATCATCAGCCCGCCGTCCACCGCCAGCGTCTGGCCGGTGATGAAGCGCGCGCCCTCGCCCATCATGAACACGACGAAGGGGGTCATGTCGCGGTCGGGATCGCCCAGCTTGCCGCCGAGCGGAATCAGCCCGGCCATCATGCGGTCGTGGTCGGCCAGCGCGGCGGCGTCCATGCGCGCGCGGTGCGCCTCGTACATCGGCGTCCACATGCCCGGCGCGGCGGCGTTGACGCTGATGCCGTGGCGGCCCCATTCCTTGGCCACGGTCCGGGTCCAGCCCAGCACGGCCGCCTTCGCCGCCGAGTAATGGGCGCAGCCGGGCAGTCCCATGACGCCCGCCGCCGAACCGAAGTTCAGGATGCGCCCGCCGCGCTCGCGCAGGTACGGGAAGGCGGCCTGGTTGGTGTTCAGGGTGCCGCGCGCATTCACGTCGAACATCAGGTCCCAGTCGGCGTCGGCGATCGATTCCGCCGGCGCCGCGCGCTCGATGCCGGCGATGTTGACCAGGCCGTCGAGCCCGCCCAGCCACGCCATGGCCTCCCTGAACGCGCCCTCCACCTCGCCGCGCAGCCGCACGTCGCAGTGGAAGTAGCTGGCCGCCCCCGGCCCGGCGGCGTCGGCACGTGCCGCCTGCTCCCGCCCCGCGGCGTCGTTCACGTCCATGGCGGCGACCCGCGCCCCGGCCGCGACCAGGCCGCGCAATACGCTGGCGCCTATGCCGCCGGCGGTGCCGGTGACGATCAGGCGCTTGCCTTCGAGTGTCATGCTCTCTCCCCTGTTAAACCTCGCGATGGAAACGGATGGTGCGCGCCTGCAGGCTGCCAAGCCCGAGGGCGCCCGCCATCAACCAGAACAGAACTGCCGCGCCGGCGCCGGTGCCGATCGCGCCGAACACCAGCGGCATCACGGCCATCGACGCGTGCAAGGTCATCGAGCGCAGCGCCAGGGCCTCTCCCTGGCGCTCGGGCGGCGTCGCGTCGTGCAGCGTGGCCAGGATGGCCGGCTGCACCAGGCCCAGCCCGATGCCCAGGATGCCCGCGCAGGCCGCCATGGCCCAGGCACTGTGGAACAACGGATAGGCCGCGAACACGGCGCAGGTGAGCAGCAGCGCGCCGCACAGCAGCGCGCGGCGCGACAGGCGTGCCGCGACCAGCGGCATCAGGAGCCGCACCGTCATCGACGCCACGGCGTAGGACGCGAGCACCAGTCCCAGCGCGGAAGCGTTCAGGCCGCGCTCGACGCCCAGCAGCGGCAAGGCGAAACCGTGCACGTCCCAGCTGACCGACACCAGCCAGCTGATGAAGACGAGCCGGCGCACGGACGCCAGCCGCAGCAGATCCCAGGCCGAGGTCTTGCGCGCCCCCGGCATCGGGGCCGGCCGCGGCGCCTCGCGCGGCACCGCCTGCGCCGCCAGGAGGGTGGCGACGGGCAGCAGCGCCAGCGCGAGAAAGGCGGCGGAAAATCCGGCGCGATCGATCAGGAAGCCCGCCAGCATCGGCCCGAACAGGCCGGCCAGCGCCGGCGCGAGCGCGATCCAGCTGAACACGCGCAGGCGCTCGCCGTCGCTGCGGGCGAACCGGCTGGCGCTGCGCTGGATCGCGATCATGCCGAAGCCCGCCCCTGCCCCGCACAGGGCGGCGGCGGCGCACAGCGTGAAGCGGTTCTGCAGCGCGGCCGCCAGCAACGTGCCGCCCAGCGAACACAGGGCGGCGAGGCGCACCGGCAGGTGGTAGCCGCGCCGGTCCGCCAGGCGCCCGGCCGGCAGCGCCAGCAGCGCCGGGAACAGCGCGAACATCGTCATCACCAGCCCCACCGACCAAGCGGAATGCCCCAGCCGCAGCACGTTCAGCGGCGCCGCCAGGCGCACGCCCTGCACGCACGCATGCAGGCCGACCTGGCAGGCGACCATGGCGGCCAGCGCCGGACGCATGGCGCGCGCCGCGGCCGCGTCCCGGGTGTCCGCCGCGGGACTATGCATGGCCGACCCCGATGGCTTCCCGCGCCTGTTCCAGCAGCCGCACGGCCGAGGCATGGTGCGCGTCCCCGGTGGCGCGCGGGGCCTGGCCGGCGCACGCGCGGGCATGACTCGCCTCGAGCATGATGGCGAGCTTGAAGCGCGCCAGCGCGACGTACCAGTCGATGGCGCCCAGGTCACGCCGGCTGCCGGCGCCGTAGCGCGCTACCAGTTCGGCCGTCGTCGCCAGCCCGGCCGCGGGGGCGACGCGGATCGTGCCCGCGCCGCGGCCCTGCGCATCCGGCCAGGTGGCGACCAGCCAGCCCAGGTCCAGCAGCGGATCGCCGACGGTGGCCAGCTCCCAGTCGATGATGGCGGCCAGGCGCGGGCTGTCGCGCCGGAACATGACGTTCCCGAGATGGTAGTCGCCGTGCAGGATGCCCGGCGTGAACCGGGCCGGCACGCGTTCGCGCAGCCACTGCGCCACGTCGTCCAGCCCGGGCAGCGCGTGCGGCCCCGGCCAGCCGGCATAGTGGCGGCACGCGTCGAGATGGCGCAGCCAGCGCGGTACCTGGCGCTCGAGGAAGCCGTCGGGCTTGCCGAAATCGGCCAGGCCGGCCTCGCCGGGGTCGATCTCGCCCAGGCGCAGCAGGCCGTCGACCATCGCCAGCCCCATCTGCCGGCGCCAGGCGGGGTCGCCGGCGTACGGCGGCGGCAGCGGGTCGGGCGTGGCGGTGAACCCGTCCACCGGCATCATCAGGTAGAACGGCACGCCCAGCACCGCGTCGTCGTCGCAACTGGCGATCAACGCGGCGTGCGGCACCGCGCTGCACGCCAGCGCCCGCAGCACCCGCGCTTCGCGCAGGAAGCCGCGCCGGACGTCCGGGCCGGCCTCCGGCCGCGGGCAACGCAGCACGTACTCGGCGCCCACGGCCCGCCGGAAGCGCAGGAGGATGTTCTGGGTGCCGCCGGTCAGCGCGGTCGCGGTGCCGACCGGTCCTTCGCCGAGGCCGAGCAGGTCCATCCAGCACGCGAGCGCCTGCAGGTCGAGCGCGGCGCTCACGCGGGCTCCGTGCCGAATTTAACCGCCGCCGCGGCGGCCGCGGTCGGGCGGTGATAGGCGGGGAACAGCGCGTCGCTCGGCGCGTAGTCGCGCAGCAGCTGGCGCGCGAGCGTCACCTTGTGCACCTCGGTCGGCCCGTCGGCCAGTCCCATCTGGTAGGCGCGCACAATCATCCCGACGAACGGCATCTCGTTGGAGACGCCGATCGACCCGTGCACCTGCAGGGCGCTTGAGGCGATGTCGTGCAGGACCTTCGGCATGGTCGCCTTGACCGCCGCGATATCCTTGCGGACCTTCTGGTAATCGTGGTACTTGTCGATGCGCCAGGCCGTGCGCATCACGAGCAGGCGGAACTGCTCGAGCTGGATCCAGGCATCGGCGATCTTGTCCTGCACCATCTGCTTGTCCGCCAGCAGCGAGCCCTGGGTGCTGCGCGACAGCGCCCGCTCGCACAGCGCGTCGAGCGCCTTCTGCGCCTGGCCGACGACGCGCATCGCGTGGTGCACACGCCCGCCGCCCAGGCGCACCTGAGCAATCGCGAAGGCCTCCCCGGGCCCGCCCAGCATGCAGTCGGCGCCGACGCGGACCCGGCGGAAGTCCAGGTAGGCGTGGGTCGCCTCGGGGTCGTCGGCGACGCCGACGTTGCGGATGATCTCGATGCCCGGCGTGTCGGCCGGCACCACGAACATGCTCATGCCGTGGTAGGGCGAGACCGCCGGATCGGTCACCGCCATCACGATGTAGAAGGCGGCGTAGCGCGCGTTCGAGGCGAACCATTTCTGGCCGTCGATCACCCAGCCGTCGCCGTCGCGCACGGCGCGCGAGGTGAACACCTTCGGGTCGGCGCCGCCCTGCGGCTCGGTCATGGCGAAACAGGACACGACCTCGTTGGCCAGCAGCGGTTCGAGGAAGCGCCGTTTCTGTTCCGGCGTGCCGTAGGCGGCCAGGATCTCGCAATTGCCGGAATCCGGCGCATGGGCGCCGAACACGATCGGCGCGAAAAGCGCGCGGCCCAGGATTTCGTTCATCAGGCCCAGCTTGACCTGGCCGTAGCCGGCGCCGCCCAGTTCGGGACCGAGGTGGCACGCCCACAGCCTGCGCTCTTTCACCTGGCGCTGCAGCGGGCGCACCAGTTGTCTGAAGCGCGGGTCGTGGATGTTCCACGGGCTGCCCAGTACATGTTCGAGCGGCTCCACCTCGTCGCGTACGAACTGCACCATCCAGTCCAGCTCCGCCTGGAAGGCCGGATCGGTCTCGAAATCCCATGCCATGTCGTGTCTCCTGATGTGATAGTTTCGTCCCGCCCCGCTCAGGCCAGCAGCAGGCCGCCGTCGACCAGAAGGGTCTGTCCGAGCATGTAGGCCGCTAGCGGCGACGCCAGGAACAGCGCGGCCCCGGCCATGTCGGCCGGCGTGCCGAGCCGGCCCAGCGGGATCTTGCGCAGCGCCGACTCGAGCCGGTCCGGATGGCCGGTCGTCACGCGCGTGAGCTTGGTGGCGACCAGGCCGGGCGCGATGCCGTTGACCCGGATGCCGTCGCGCGCCCAGGCCTCGCCCAAGGTGCGCGTGAGGCCGAAGGCGCCGGTCTTGGACGCGTTGTAGGCCGGTGTCCCGACGGTCGAGTGGAACGCGGCGGCCGAGCTGACGATGATCATCGTCCCCTGGGCCCGCGCCAGCATGCCGTGGAAACGGTCGCCGCAGGCCATCAGGCTCACCAGGTTGACGTTGACGACCTCGCGGAACGCCTCGACCTTGAATTCCTCGCGCCGGTAGCGCACGGTGCCCTGGGCGCACACCAGGACATCGAGCCGGTCGAAGGCCGGCGTCGTCGCCGCCACCTCGGCGGCGTTGCCGACGTCGACCCGGGCGTAGTGCAGGCCCGCCAGGTCGGAGCCCTCCGCCGCGTCGTAGTCGGCGGCACGGGCACGGGTGCCCCACACGTGCACCTCGGCGCCCCGTGCGCGGAACGCCTGGGCGATGCCGTTGCCGATGCCGCTGGAACCGCCGACCACCAGCACGGTCTTGCCTGAAAAATCGAGTTCGTTCATGGGTTATCCAATCGATGGGTTCGGGCTGCTGCTCAGGCCCTGTCGTTCCAGCGCCGCGACCTGGGCCGCGTCGAGGCCGAGCAGGTCCCAGACTTGTCGGCTGTGTTCTCCGAGCGCCGGCGGCGCGCGGTCCAGCGCCAGCGGCAGGTCGCCGAAATCCCAGAATGCGCCGACCTGCTCGAGCTCCCCGTACACGGCATGGCGATAGCGCGCATGCAGGCCGGCGGCGGCATGGCCGGGATCGTCGTAGAAGGTGTCGCCCTGCTGTTCCAGTGCCGGCTGGGCCGCTACGCCGGCGGCGCGCAGCCGCGCCAGCGCGTCCGCGCGTGGCAGCGCGGCGAACCAGGCCTCGCGTTGGGCGGGCGCCCCGGCCAGGCCGGCCAGGGCCCGCGCTTCGCCCTCGTCCAGCGCCGCCACCGCGAGCCAGCCATCCAGGCAGCGGTACAGGCGGTGATCGGGCGAGACGCCGGTCTGCGCCGCGTCCAGGGGGGCGACCGGCGTGACCGTGCCGTCGGCCAGCATCACCGCCTCCGCGACGGTCGGCAAGGTGGCGCCCAGCAGCGACGCCGCGACCGACTGTCCTTCCCCGCCGTCGTCGCGCCGGTACAACGCCAGCAACACGGCGAACACCGAGGACAGGGCGGCAAGATAGTCGCCGACCCCGAAGCGCAGCCACATCGGCGGATTGCCGGCGCCGCCGCATGCTGTCTCCCAGCCGCACGCTGCCTGCATCAGCTGGTCGAAGCCCGGCCAGTCCTTCCGTTCACCCGCCGGGCCGTAGGAACTGATATGACAGAACACCAGCGACGGCTTGATGTGCCTGAGGGCCGCGTCGTCCACGCCGAGCTTGCGCGCGGCCGGCAGGCGGATATTGTGGTGCACCACGTCGGCCCAGCGCACGAGCGCGGCCAGCGCGGGCGCCGCGTCGGGCGCGCCGAGCTTGAGCGTGACGCCCAGCTTGCCGCGCTGCGTGCCGGCAAAGACCCGCTCGAGGCGCCGCATCGCGTCGCCCGCCGGCGGCTCGACCTTGATCACGTCGGCGCCGAGATCGGCCAGCAGCATGGTGGCGAAGGGACCGGCGAGGTAGGCGCCCAGGTCGAGGACCTTGATGCCGGCCAGGGGCGGCAACGCAGCGGCCGTGGCGGCGGCCGGCGCCGGCGCCGCAGGTTCGCGTCCGCGTAAATCCGCCGGCGCCGGCTCGAGCGCGCGCAGCGGCCCGCGCACCCGCGGCGGCGGCGTGCTCAGGTAGGCCGGCCCCGGCTGCCACACCGTGCCGCGCCGCGGGTCGTCGAGCGCGACGGCATAACCGTTGACCCGCGCCTGTTCGCTGGCATAGATGGCGCCGAACGGCGCCGCAACCTGGGCGGCGACGTCGTGCGCCCAGAAGTGCTCGACCCACGCCTGCGCGGGACGGGTCGCCATGATGGCCTTGTTGGCGCCGAAATTGGGCGCCACGTGGCTCGGCGGGTATTTCGCATTTTCCGCCGCCACCGCCGCCGGCCCCATGGCCGCCAGCGCCTCCGCCATCCAGGGCGCCGCGTCGGGCGAATAATGGACGTGGACCCATTTGCCGTCCTGGCAGCGGTGCAGCGGGATCGGCGTGCTCTTCGACAGCCCCCGGGCGAACGCCGGCGTCGGCCGTTGCGCGCGGGCCCAGTGCATGCCCATCGGCGCCAGCGCCGCCTGGGCCAGGCTCGTATGGGCGGCGCCGCCGCGGCCGTCGCGGCGCCGCGCGACCAGGCGCGCCATCACCCCGATGGCGCAGAACCACGCGGCCAGCCAGCCGGCGAACGGCATGCGCACGAAGACCGGGCCGGCGCGGTGGCCGGGCTGCTCGTCGAGCAGGCCGAGGCGCGCCAGCACCAGGGTCTCGCGCGCAGGAGACGTCGCCAGCGGGTGGTGCCGCGGCCAGCCGCCGATGGCGGAAACGACCAGGCCGGGGTAGGTCCGGGCGAGCGCCGCATCGTCCAGGCCGAGCGCCTGCGCCTGCGCGGGACCAAGGCCGTGCAGCAGCACGTCGGCGCCGTCCAGCAGTTGCGCGAGCGTCGCGCGCCCGGCCGCACCGTCGAGGTCGAGCGCCACGCGCCGCTTGCCGCGGTTGAGCACCGAGAACAGCACCGAGTCGGCGGCGGGCGCGCCGCCCGGCGGCTCGATCCGGATCACCTCGGCGCCGGCTTCGGACAGTTGCAGGCCGGCCGCCGGGCCGGCGATTGTCCCGCCTGGCTCGTCGCAGGCCAGCTCGATCACGCGGATGCCGTGCAGGATCGGCCGGCCGGTCACGGCGCGTCCTCGTAGGCCTGCTGCACATACGTCATGCGCCCGCCGGCCAGCATCAGCGCGCAGAACATGTTCAGCTCGACGATTTCGGGAATTGTGAAGTGACGCTTGAGCGACGCGAACACCGCGTCGTCGATGGCCGTGTAGTCGCCCACGAACAGCTCGGCGTAGCGCAGCGCGGCCTGCTCGGCCGGTGAAAAGCGGGCCGAGTCCGCGGCCAGGCAGGCCAGGTCGTCCGCATCGACGCTGTCGTCCTTGCGCGCGAGCTGGCAGGCCTTGCAATTCGTGATCGATGCGATCCGGAGCCGCACCAGCTCCTTCAGGCGGCCGGGCAGCACCCCGCGCAGGTGCATGGCTTCCAGGGTGGCGAGCCAGGACGCCGCCGCTTCCGGCCGGTGCGCCCAGACCTGGACCGGCAGCGTGGTGCTGAGCATGCGGCTGGCGCGCCCGCGCGCGACCGCCGCGCCCAGCTCCGGCGGCAATGCGTCCAGCGGCACCGGCGGCAGGCGGCTCACGGCGTTGCCCCTGGCACGTCGTACGGAACTCCAGCCATGCTTGTCTCCTTCCCACTGTCATGCCGGCGAGCGCCGGCGCGGGATAACTTTATTGAACAAAATTTCTATTTATGTTCAATATAAACGCGTTTCCGGAAATTGTCGACGTTCTTGTGCATTCACCCGTGCCGGATGAAGTAGCGCACCAGCAGCCTGCCGTCCGGCTCGAAGCGATACAGCTCGATGGTCTCGATGATCGTGCCGTCGCGTCTCGACCGGTTGCGGTTGTGGCAGGCCGCCTCGGCGCCGTTGACGATGAGCGCCGCCTCCTCGATCTCGATGGCGGCGTTCTGCCGTTCCCACATCGCGTCCAGCACCGCCCAGCCGTCCGTGGCCGGGCGGCCGACGTACTCGATGGCCAGGCCGCCGGCCGCGGCCGCGCGGTACGCGGCGAGGAAGCCGGCCCGGTCGCCGGCATTCCAGCAGGCGACCTGGGTGTGCATGAAGTGGCGGATGCTGTCCTCGTTCATGCTCATGCCTGCTCTCCCGCGCCGGCCAGACTCACCGGTCGCACGTTGCGCGCGCTGCCGTTGCGCCGGTCCGTCTCTCCCCAGCCGAGCGAACGGTCCGGCGTGCGCGTGTCGCCGCGGCGCCGCCAGCGGCCTTCCTGCTGGGCCGTGATCGGGAAGCCGCCGACGAAATCGATCATTTCGCCCTTGGGATCGGGCACGAATTCCCAGGTCTCGACGCCGCCGACGACGATGTGCGCACGTTCGACGAAATAGCTGCCCGGCTTGTGCACGACCTCGCCCTCGATATCCGTGGTGCAGCGGATCTCGCCTTTCTCGTTCTGGAAGATGGCGTAGCCGAGCCTGCCATGGCCGACCATGAAGGAGCCGAGGTCCCAGCTGCCGTCGGTGTACACGGTGACGAAGGTCCACCAGATCACGTGCATGCCGTGGTTGACCACCAGGTCCTTCTTGAAATGGATGGCGCCGCCCTCCGCCATCCAGGCCTGGTCCAGCGTGATGAAGCCTTTCACGGCCCGGCCTTCGCACATGCCAGCAACATCGTACAACTGCGAGACGTAGAACGTGCCCCAGTCGCGCCCCGGCAGATACCACTGCATGCCCTGGCCGAGCAGGCGCCCTTCCAGTGCGAACAGCCCGTCTTCCTGCCAGCTGAAGTGCGTGCCGGACGCCGTGATCCGCCACGGGTTGCCCGCCTCGTCCTCGTGGCTGGCCCAGCCGGCGGTGTCACCGTCCAGCCAGCGCCGCGGGAACATGGTCGGCGCCTGCGCCGCGCTGCGCGCCTTGTCGATGCGCACGTGCCTGCCGTCGCCGATGCGGGTCGACTGGTAGATGAACTTGGTCGGGTTCGGGCTGCTGCCCGGCGCGTTGAGGGCGCGCACCATCGCGTAAATGTCGCCCCCGGCGTCGCGCACGCATCCGAAGGGCATGTGCTTGGTCAGCTTCAGGCCGAAGTGGTCGCGCAGGTCGGCCAGGCCGGCGCCGGTCACCTTCTGCGGTCCCACCAAGCACTGGTAATCGAAATCGGCGCGTTCCGGCACGGTCTTGAATGTCTGCATGGCGTTCAGTCCCAAAGCACGTGGATGTGGGCGGCGCCGCGCAGCTGGGCGCCTTCGATGACGGGCGCCGGCATGTCCGGATCGAGGCGCAGGCCGGGCAGCAGGTCGAGGATGGCGTTGACGGCGCAGGCCAGTTCCATTTTCGCGACAAACTGGCCGATGCACATGTGCGGCCCGAAGCCGAAGCCGAACGACGGCTTGACCTTGCGGTCGATATCGAATTCGTCGGGCCGCTCGAACACGGCCTCGTCGCGGTTGGCCGACGCGACCATGCACTGGATGAAGGAGCCCTTGGGGATCGTCACGCCGTGGAATTCGACGTCCCGCGCGGCCTCGCGCACCTTGAACGTGGCGACCGGCTCGAAGCGCACCGCCTCGTCGATCAGCTTCGGCACCAGGCTGCGGTCGGCACGCACCCGCGCCTGCAGGCCCGGGGTGGTCAGCAGCAGGGTCATCACGGAGCTGAACGTGCGGGTCGTGGTCTCGCCGGCCGCCGGTAACAGGGAACGCACGAACGTGGTGACCTCGTGGTCGTCCAGCCTGCGTCCCTGGTGTTCGGCGCGCAGCAGCCGGCCGATCAGGTCGTCGCCCTGGCTGCCGTCCGCGCGCCGCCGCACCACCACCTCGAGGATCGCGTCGTACAGCAGCTTGACCGCGATCCCGGCGTTGCGCCTCGCCTCGCCGGCCTTGGCGGGATCGATTTGGTTACCGCCGACCATCGCCAGCGCCCAGCCGGCGTAGCGTCGATAGGCGTCCGGGTTATCGGTCGGGAAGCCCATCAGCGCATACATCTCGCGGATCGGGAATGCCAGGCCGAATTCCATCAGGTCGGCCTTCCCGCGCGCGGCCATCGGTTCGAGGAAATCCTTGCGGATGACCGCGTCGATCTGGTCGCGCCACTTGTTCACAGTCTCCGGCATGAAGGCCGGCTGCAGCAGCGCACGCACGTCGCGGTGCTGCTCGCCGTCCATAGCCAGGATGATCAGGCCGTCGAAGAACGCGCCCAGTCCCTCGGCGATGAAGCCGCTGGTATATGCCGACGCGTCGCGCAGCACCGCCATCACGTCCTGGTGGCGGAACAGCGCGAAGGTCGGGCGCGTGCCCTGCTGCATGCCGGCATTGGTCGGCACGCCGAACTGGCGGATGAAGTCGCCGACAAAGATCGGCGAGCGCTCCCGCGCCGCGCGGCAGGCCGCGTGGATGTCGCCCGTTCCCTTGTAGGTGTCGGATACCGCCGAATAGGCGCTTTCCAGGTCGATGGTGTCGGTGCTCATGATGTCTCCTCGCGTCCACGGCCGCGCCGGGCGGACATGAACATGTTTTTGAATGGTGTGCACATCTTAGGCGGCCGCGCCGACGGTCGCCATCGACTTTATTTGACGCCGAGTCAAGCGGCATGCGATAAAATCGGCTGTTTCCATCGATTCCACGACCATGGCCGACCTGCCGGATACCCGAGACGACCTTGTCCCCCGCTGCGCCGGCACGACCGCGGCGAAGGCGCCGCCCAACAAGCGCGACACGCTCCGGCGCATCACCGGCGCGGCGCGGCGCGAGTTCGCCGCGCGCGGGCTGGCGGATGCGCGCGTGGACGACATCGCCCAGGCCGCGGGCGTGACCAAGCAGCTGGTGTACCACTATTTCCGCAGCAAGGAAGCGCTGTTCGCCTGCGTGCTGGACGAGTCGTCGGCGCAGGCCATGGCCACGCTGCTGGAACACGAGCTGGACCACCTGGCCCCGCGCGAGGCCCTGCGCGCCCTGCTCGACAACATGCTGCGGCCGTACCACGATGGGGAATTGCGCGCGCTGGCGCAGGAAGGCATCCGCTACCACGAGAGCCACACCACGCCGCGCAACAGCTTCACGGGCCTGGCGCCGCAATTGAAGGAAAAGATGCGCGCCACACTGGCGCGCGGGGTGGCGAGCGGCGATTTCCGCGCCGACGTCGATGCGGACATGTTGCTGGCGATGGCGGCTCTGGCGACGACCAGCGCGTACGTCAACCGCTACACGGTCGCGACGCTCGCCGGGCTGGACATGGCCGACGGGGCCGATGCGGACACGTGGCGCCGTTTCGCGGTGGCCTTCGTGCTGGCGGCGGTCGAGCGCGAGCGCGGCACGCTCGATCCGTTGACGCGCGCGGGACGCTAGCGCCGGCCCAGGAAGCGCTCGACGCGCTGCGCCGCGATCCGCCCCGGCAGGCCGTTGATGCCGCCGCCCGGGTGCACGCCGGCGCCGCCGAGGAACAGGCCGGCGACCGGCAGCGTATCGCCCCCGAGTCCCGCGGCCGGGCGCATCAGCGCGCTGCGTGCCGGATTCGTATCGATGTGCACCACGCATCCGCGATGCACGTTCAGCCGCGCCGCGAGGTCGGGGGCGGCCTCGATGCGCCGGCCGATCTCGCCTTCCTTCAAGCCGTCCATGTACGCGGCCGCGTGGTCGATCACCTGCTGGCCGACCCGGTCGCGGATCGCATCCCACCCCTCGCGCGGCTCGACCGGCATCGCCACCGGATACAGGTAGACGATGTCCTGGCCGGGCGGCGCCTGGCCGGGATCGACGGCCGACGGCGCGGTGATCCACAGATAGGGCAGCGCGGACACCTCGCCCCGCGCGGCGCAGCGGAAGTTGTCCAGCACCGCCTCGACGGTGCCGATCAGCAGCACGCTCTTGCGCAGGCTGAGGCCGTCGGGACGCAGCGCTTCGTGGCGCGCATAGGCGACCTGGCCCGACAAGGCGACGTCCACCTTCAGGGGCGAGGCACCGTGGGCGTTGGCGGGCGCCAGCGCGACCCGGGTCAGCGTGCGGCGGTCGAGTGCACCGGGCGTGACCATCTCGAGCGCCATCTTCGGATGGATGGACGCGACCACGGCGCTGGCCTGCACGAGCCTGCCGTCCGCCAGGCGCACGCCGCCGGCCCGGCCGCCGCGCGCGACGATCTCGGCAACCGGCGCCGCCAGCAGGATGTCGCCGCCCAGCTCGCGCAGCCGCGCCGCGAGCGCATCCGACAGCGTCTGCATACCGCCGACCGCGCGGCCCAGGCCGAAACGGTGGATGAAGCCCAGCAGCGCGAAATAGATGCCGGTCGTCTCCGCGGCGATCGGACCGGCCGCGCCGAGCAGGCAGCACAGGGCCGACTGCGTCACCGGGTGTTCGAAGCGTTCCATGATCGACGTATAGGCCGGGCTGCCGATCAGCGCCATCAGTTCGGGCTTCAGCTTGCGGTGCTTCAGCAGCGCCTGCAGCGACTGCCACTTGGCGCCGAGGTTGCGCCGCGCGGGATCGACGCGCATCATCGGGATCGCGATGTCGATGAAGGCGTCGACGAGCTTCATCAACGCCAGGAACTGGTCGGCGTCGCGTGCCGAGAAGCGCCGGATCTCGGCCGCGGTCTGCGCGGCGCTGCGGCCGAATACCAGCGAACTGCCGTCGGGGTGGAGGTAGACGTAGCCGGGGTCCATGTCGACCTGGCGAAAACCGTGGCGCTCCAGCTGCAGCTCGCTCGGCATCATGGGATGCACGCGCAGCGACATCAGGTCGAGCGCGCATGGATGGACCAAGTGGCGCGGGGCCTCCGGTATCAGGTAGCCGCTGGAGGCCATACCTCCGACCTTGTCGCGCGCTTCGATGACCACCACCTTGCGGCCGGCTTGCGCCAGGTAGCAGGCGGCCGCCAGGCCGTTGTGCCCACCCCCGACGATCGCCGCGTCGTACTGCTTCGTTCCCGTCATGCTGTCTCCTCCCGCTCGCGCGGATCGTGTCGTTATCGGTATCCCGGTCGGGACATGCCCGTCCCGGACATGCCCGTCTGGGACGTACCCGTCGGGGGCGATTGGAACACGGCGGCGCCGCTGTGCGACAGCGCAACGGTTTGACTGCGGGTCAAAGCATGGCTAGCGGCGCGCCACCCGTCCCGAGAGCAGCATGAGGACGAAGCGCTCGATGCGGCGCATCAGGTTGCGGCGGTCGGGACCGGCCGGCACCAGCACGTCGCTCATGATGTAGCGCACCATCAGTTCGCACACGAGTTCCCGGTCGATCACGATGCCGTGCCGCTCTTCCCACGCATCGAACACGATCCCCAGGATGTCCTGAAAGCGGTGTACCGAGTCGGCGAAGATGCGCTGCAGCCAGCGCGTCGCATAGTCCGGCGCCACCAGCAGCAGGCGCCGCGCGCGGCTGTTCTCGAGGTAGTCGTCGATGAATTCGATCAGCGCCTGGAAGCGCTCGTCTGGGTCCTCCGAGGCCGCGGTCTTCTGCAGCGTGGCATGGAACTGGTCGCGCTTGTGGCGCGAGAAGGCGTCCAGCAGGTCGTCCTGCGACGAGAAATAGCGATAGAAGGTACCGCGCGAAATACCGACTTCGTCGCACACGTCGAGGATCGAGATGCGCTCCGCCCCCGAGCGCAGGATGATTTCCTCGGTAACGGCCAGGATCTTGGCAATGGTTTCGCTCGAACGCTTGTTCAGCTTGACCTTCGGCGCGGCTTTCGTCCCTGCCTTGGCGGCCGGCTTGACGGCCGTCCTGGCGGCTGGCTTGGCTGCCGGCGCATCGGCCTGCGGGGCCGCCGGCTTGGCCGCCGGTCTGGAGGCCCGCTTGACGGGCTTGTCGGACGCCGGATCGGCCGCGGGCCTGGCGCGCTTGGCAACCGCCTTGACGGCGACCGCAGTCCTGGCGGACGCTTTCGGCTTGGGTGCCGCCGTCTGTTTTGCTGCTTTGACTGAAGCGGTCATCGATTTCTTTGCAAACGTTTTTCGAACCACGATTGTAGCGCAACGCCACCGGTGCGAAAAGCGCACAGGCGCCCCATCAAAACCATTTTCTTTGACACTTTTCGCATTTGTGTTTATATTCCGAACATAAATTATCGCAAAACAGGAGACGACATGGCAGGCATGGGCAATCCCGATACGTGGTCGGTGGGGCAACAGGACACCGTCATCGCGGCGCTCGACAGGGCAGTGGCGGCACACCCCGACCGCGTGCTGCTCGACTTTGGCGGAAAACTGACCACTTATGGCGAATTCGACCAATTGACGACGCGCCTCGCGCATTCGCTGGCCGGACTGGGCGTGCGCGCGGGCGACACCGTCCTCACGATGCTGGACAATAATATCGACGCGGTGGCGGGATGGATCGCGGCGAACAAGCTGTGCGCGGTCAACGTGCCCATCAACACGGCGCTGCGCGGCGAATTCCTGCGCCACCAGATCGCCGATTCGAAGGCGCGCATCCTGATCTGCGAGGCGGACTACGTCGAGCGCATCGCCCAGGTCGCGGAGGGCCTGCCGGACGCCGCGCTGCTGCTCCATCGCGGTACGCTGGACAAGCTGCCGCCCTCCCCGTTCCGGATCGCCGCGCTCGACGAGCACCGCGGCCACTGCGACGAGCCGTTCGCGGCGAAGCCGGCACCGTCCGACCTGGCCTGCATCGTCTATACCTCCGGCACGACCGGCCCCTCGAAGGGCTGCATGCTGAGCTATAACTACATGTGCAACCTGGCGCGCCTGCAGTTGCGCGCGGGCCCGGCGACGGCCGACGACATCACGATCACCCCGCTGCCGCTGTTCCACATGAACGCCATGTGCGTCGGCGTGCTGTCGAACATCCTGGTGGGTGCGCGCGTCGCGATCGTGCCACGCTTCTCGGTCTCGAATTTCTGGCCCGAAGTCGAGCGCAGCGGCGCCACCATCGCGTCGATCCTCGGGGGCATGGGCGGCCTGCTCGCCCAGGCGCCGGACAGCGAGGCTGCGCGGCGCTGCTTCGGCCAGATCCATACCGTGCGCGGCAATCCGTTCACCGAAGAGACGAAGAAGATCTGGCGCGAGCGCTTCGGCGCGAGGCAGGTCGGCGGCAACGGCTATGGCCTGACCGAGGCCAGCGTCATCACCTCGCTGCCCGGCGGGGAATACGCGGCCCCCGGCTCGTCCGGCAAGCGCATCCCGGATTTCGACGTGCGCATCGTCGACGACCTCGATCGCGAGCTGCCGGCCAATACGCCGGGAGAAATCGTGGTACGCCCGCTGCGCCCGGACATCATGTTCATGGGCTACTGGAACCGGCCGGCCGATACCATGAAGGTCATGCGCAACATGTGGTTCCACAGCGGCGACATCGGCAAATTCGACGACGCCGGCTTCTTCTATTTCGTCGACCGCAAGAAGGATTACCTGCGCCGGCGCGGCGAGAACATCTCCAGCTTCGAGATGGAAGCGGCATTCTCCGCGCACCCCGACCTCGAGGAAGTCGCGGTCCATGCGGTGCCGTCCGACAAGGGCGAAGACGACGTCAAGGTCACCGCGATCTTGAAGCCCGGCTGCGCCCTGACGCCGGAAGCCCTGTTCCACTGGGCAGTCGATGCCGTCCCCTATTACGCCCTGCCGCGCTACATCGAGTTCCGCGCGTCGATGCCGAAAAACCCGCAGGGACGGGTGCTGAAGTACCAGTTGCGCGAGGAAGGCTGCACGCCCGCCACGTGGGACCTGGAACTCACGGACATCAAGATCAGCAAGCGCTGACCCTCACACGGCAATCGGCACATCGGGAACAGGAGACCACGACATGACCATCATCACCCATACAACCCTCGGCACCCACGACCTGGCGCGCGCCAGGGCGTTCTACGATCACGTGCTGGCGCCGCTCGGCTTCCGGCGCCTGCTGGACGTCGAAGGCCGCATCTGCGGCTGGGGCGTCGAGGCCGCCCAGTTCATGGTCGGGTATCCCCGCAATGGCGAGCCGGCCACGGCGAGCAACGGCCTGACCATCGGCCTGGCGGCGCCGACGCGGGCGGCGATCGACGAATTCCATCGCCGCGCGCTCGAGCTCGGGGCCACCGACGAAGGCGCGCCGGGCCCGCGCCCGTTCGCGCCGGACGCGTATGCGGCCTATATCCGCGATCCGGACGGGAACAAGATCGCGGCGTCGTGTCGCAAGCCCGGATAACACCCAAGGTCGCCCGCCGCGCGCGGGCGCCACGCCGCACACGCATGGCCAACAATGCCCGCGGCCCGGCCACCCGATCCGGCCGGAACCGATAACACCGATCACGGAGACACGCATGACCCCATTCGCCTCACTGCGCGTGCTGGCGGGCAGCTGCGCCATGCCCATCCTCGGCGGCGCCGCGCTCGCCGCGCCGCCCGACGCGCCCCCAGCCGCCCCGCAGGCAGAAGCCGACGCGGCGCCGTCGGTACCCCGGGTCATCGTCACCTCGCAACGGCGCGAACAGGCGCTGCAGGACGTGCCGGCGGCCGTCACCGCCATCGACGCCCAGGACTTGGCCCGGCGTCAGCTCGGCGATATCAAGGCGCTCAGCGCCAACGCGCCGTCGCTGCTCATCAGCGATACCCCGGTCGGCAAGAACAACATGATCATCGGCATGCGCGGCATCGTGCCGACCTCGATCTCGTCGAACAACGATCCGACCGTCGGCATCTACGTCAACGGCGTGTACTACGCACGGACCGCCGGCGCCAACGCGGCCCTGGTCGATATGGACGCGGTCGAGGTCATCCGTGGACCGCAGGGCACGCTGTTCGGCCGCAACACCATCGGCGGGGCGCTGAACATGACCACCAAGGCGCCGAAACAGGTGTTCGAGGGCAGCGTGGTCGCGGGCGTGGGCAACTACGACCAGCGCGCGCTGACCGGCATCCTCAATCTGCCGCTGGGCGCCACCACGGCGCTGCGCCTCGTGGTCGACGGACTCAGGCACGACGGCTACGGGCGCAGCGCCCCGCTTGGCGAGCCACTGGGCGACGAGGACCGCCGCTATGTCCGCGCCTCGCTGCGCACCCGGCCGTCGCGGGACCTGCTGGTCGACTTCACCTACGACAAGTTCAGCAGCGACGCCGCGTCCCAGGTCTGGATCGTCAACTACTTCGATCCCGCCATCGCCGCGCGCGCGCTGGCGCCGATCGGCCGGTATGTCCAGGACGGCGGCTACACCAGCCAGGCCGGTTTTAACCCGCGCAATACGACCGACGTCAACGACTCGACCGTCACGCTGCGCTGGAACGCGGGGCCGGCCACGCTCAAGTCGATCAGCGCCTACCGCCATCTCGCCACCGTCAGCGGCTACGACCTGGACGCGACCCCGGTGTTCGTCAACCAGTTGCAGCGCTACGCCGTCGACGGCCACCAGTTCACGCAGGAACTGCAGGTGTACGGCAACGCCCTGGACGACCGCCTCGACTGGATTGCCGGCGCCTACTACCTCGGCGAGGCACTGCGCGACAGCAGCCTCGTGACGACGCCCTCGGGCACCAACACCCTGGGCCGCCTGAACGAATTCGATTCGCGCCAGACGTCCGTCAGCGTGTTCGGGCAGCTGACCTATACCGTGCTGCCGCGGTTGCGCGCCAGCGCCGGCGCACGCCTGGTGCGCGACGAACGCAGCGTCGACTACAACGCGCCGCGCTACCTGGTGCAGACCGGGGCCATGCTGGCCGGCAGCGCCGGCTGCGCCCTGGCGGCGGCCGGGCTCGACCAGGGCGACTGCCATTACGTGCCCCCGTCGCTGCGCGCCCGTTACGTGCCGTGGACGCTGGGCCTGGACTACAAGCTCGAGGACGGCACGCTAGTGTACGGCAAGGTGTCGCGCGGCTTCCGCTCGGGCGGCTTCCAGCCCGCCGGCGCCACCAGCGCCTTCGGCTATGCCCCGTTCGACAAGGAACAGGCGCTGTCGTACGAGGCGGGCGCGAAGATGGAACTGCTGGGACGCAGGCTGCGCCTGAACCTGGCGACGTACCTGACCAAGTACAAGGATATCCAGCAGATCGCGCCGCAGTTCCCGCCCGGCAGTACGACCACCATCAGCTCGGTCGTGAACGCGGGCGACGCCACCATCAAGGGGCTGGAAGCGGACGCGCTGCTGCGCCTAGCGGACCTGACCGTGAGCGCCGGCATCGGCTTGACCGATCCCGAGTTCGACAATGGGCCGTTCAAGGGCTTGTCGTTCGTCACGACCGCGAAGACCACCGTCGCGCTGGGCGCGGATTACCCGCTCGCCACGCCGCTCGGTCCGCTCGACCTGCATCTCGACTACGACTGGCGCGCGAAGGTCGCCTACTTCCAGCCGGTGAACACCAACACCCTGCCCTTCCAGCCCCTGACGGCCGGGCAGATCGCCTCGAACACCCAACCGGCCTTCGGCCTGCTGAACGCCATGGCCACGCTCAAACTGCGCGGCGACCGCACGCGAATCAGCCTTTGGGGCAAGAACCTGGCTGGCACATACTACTGGGCGCGCTCGAACTCCTTCTACATCCAGGGCTATAACAACCAGACGCCGGGCGATCCGCGCACTTTCGGCGTCAACCTCGAGCTCCGCTTCTAGCGCCATCCGGGAACCCCACCATGCAAATCCTTCCGCGCCAACGGCTGGCGGCCCCTTACCCCAGCCTGGGCTACGCCGCCTGGGTGATCGGCGTGCTGTTCCTGGTCACCCTGTTTTCCCAGCTCGACCGCCAGCTGCCGGCCCTGCTGGTGCGGCCGATCCGGGCCGAGTTCCAGATCTCGGACACGGCGTTCAGCCTCCTGCAGGGGTACGCCTTCTCGATCTGCTACACCTTGATGGGCCTGCCGCTCGGGCGCCTGGTCGATCGCGCGGTGCGGCGCAACCTGATCGTCTGGGGCTTGCTGTTCTGGACCGTGATGACCGCGGTGTCGGGAGTTGCCGGCTCGTACGCGGTCCTGTTCCTGGCGCGCATGGGGGTGGGCGTCGGCGAGGCCGTCCTCGCGCCCGCCGCGTACTCGATCATCGCCGACTACGTCGCCCCCGAGCGGCGCGGGCGCGCGCTGGCCTTTTACTACACGTCGCTGGCCGTCGGGTCGGGCGCATCGATGCTGCTGGGCGGCTGGCTGCTGGGTGCGATCCCCAAGACGGGCATGGCACTGCCCCTGCTGGGCACGCTGCCCGCCTGGCGCATCTGTTTCCTGGCCGCGGCCGCGCCGGGCATCGTGCTCGGCGTGCTCCTGTTCACCGTGCGCGAACCGCTGCGGCGCGAGCAGGGCACAAAGGCACAACAAAGCACGGTCGGCGAATTCGTTGCCTTTCTCAAGCAGCACCGCGCCACGTTCGCGCGCCTGCTGACGTATCCCGCGCTGCTCGCGATGATCGGCTACGGCATGCTGTCGTGGGCCCCGGCGCTGTTCGACCGGCGCTTCCACATGCCCGCCAGCCGCGCCGGCATCGTCCTCGGCGCCATCATCGCCGCGGCCGGCCTGGGCGGCACCCTGATCGGCGGCCACCTCAGCGACCGCTGGCTGCGCATGCGGGTGCCCGCCGCGCGCTTCAAGGTCGCACTGGTCGGCACGCTCGTGTGTGCCCCGCTGGCGGCACTGTGGCCGCTGGCGAACGAAGCGACGACCGCCTTCGTGCTGCTCGGCTGCTCGGTACTGGGCCTGAGCATCGCACAGTCGGCGGCGCCGGCCTGCATCCAGGAAGTCTGCCCGAACAATCTGCGCGGTCAGGCAATCTCGGTCTACCTGTTGATCGCGGGCCTGCTCGGCATCGGACTGGGTCCGACGCTGGTCGCGCTGGTATCGGACCGGATCTTCCACGACGATGCCATGCTGCACTGGGCAATCAGCGCCACGGTCCTGCCCACGGCGCTCGTCGCGCTCTGGCTGTGCTGGACCGGCCTGCGTCCGTTTGAAGCGACGCGCGAACGGGTCCGCGGCGATGCGTAGGCGCGCACTACGACCGCCCGGCGACGACGCAGCGCCGGATCCCTTGCTGGCGGAGCGATTCGCCATCGCCCTGTATTCCACCGCACGCGCCTGGCGCGTTGCGCTCGACGACCGCCTGAAAGACCTGGCCGTGGGCTCGGGTTCCTGGATGGCCATTGCGGTCTTGGCCCGTTCGGATACGGACCTGTCGCAGCGCGCGCTGGCGGACCGCCTCGGCATCGAAGCGCCGTCGATGGGCTTGATGATCGACCGCCTGGCGGAAGCCGGACTGGTGACACGCATGGCGTGCCCGGGCGACCGGCGCATCAAGCGTGTGCGCCTAACCGATGCCGGGCGCGAACGGTATCGGAAGGTGCATGCGGAAGCCCTCGCATTCCACACGCGCGTGCTGGTGAACGTCGATCAGGCGCTGGTCGAACAGGTGACCGGCCTGTTCGAAACGCTGCGGGACCGTGCCGCCGATCGATGCCTCGCCCCCTGAATTGACATGCCTACCAATATGGAGACCACATCGTGAACAACCTGATCGCCCTGCCGGGCCTGACCTTCGACCACGGCGAAGACATCGCCGCCCTGCGCGAAGCCGTACAACAGTTCGCCGCGAGCGAAATCGCCCCCCGCGCGGCCGAGATCGACCGCACCGACCAGTTCCCGATGGACCTGTGGAAAAAGATGGGAGAACTGGGCCTGCTCGGCATCACCGTCAGCGAGAAATACGGCGGCGCCAACATGGGCTACCTGGCGCACATCGTCGCCATGGAAGAAATCTCGCGCGCGTCGGCGTCCGTCGGCCTGTCGTACGGCGCCCACTCAAATCTGTGCGTCAACCAGATCAAGCGCAACGGCAACGAAGAACAGAAACGCAAGTACCTGCCCAAGCTGATCTCGGGCGAGCACGTCGGTGCCCTGGCCATGTCCGAACCGAACGCCGGCTCCGACGTCGTCAGCATGAAGCTGCGCGCCGACCTGAAGGGCGACCGCTACGTGCTGAACGGCACCAAGATGTGGATTACGAACGGTCCGGACGCCGACACCCTCGTCGTCTACGCCAAGACCGATATCGAGGCCGGCCCGCGCGGCATGACCGCCTTTCTCATCGAAAAAGGCTTTAAAGGTTTCTCGATCGCCCAAAAACTGGACAAGCTGGGCATGCGCGGTTCGCATACGGGCGAGCTGGTGTTCCAGGATTGCGAAGTGCCGGTGGAAAACGTGCTGGGTGGCGTGGGCAAGGGCGTGAACGTGCTGATGTCCGGCCTGGATTTCGAACGCACCGTCCTTTCCGGCGGTCCGCTGGGCATCATGTCGGCCTGCATGGACGTCGTCGTCCCGTACATCCACGAGCGCAAGCAGTTTGGCCAGGCGATCGGCGAATTCCAGCTCATGCAGGGCAAGATCGCGGATATGTATTCGACGATGATGGCTTGTCGCGCCTATGTCTACGCGGTCGGCCAGGCCTGCGACCGCGCAGCGAACCCGGAACAGGTCCGCGCCCTGCGCAAGGACGCGGCCGGCGCCATCCTGTACAGCGCGGAAAAGGCGACGTGGATGGCCGGCGAAGCGATCCAGACGCTGGGCGGCAACGGCTACATCAACGAGTACCCGGTGGGCCGTCTGTGGCGCGACGCCAAGCTGTACGAGATCGGTGCCGGTACGAGCGAGATCCGGCGCATGCTGATCGGGCGCGAGCTGTTCGGCGAGACCGCTTGACGAGGCCCCGCCATGACCCAACTCGACTCCAAACTCAACCCGCGCAGCGACGATTTCAAAGCCAACGCCGCCGCCATGCAAACCCTCGTCGACGACTTGCGCGCCAAGGTGGCGCAGATCGCCAAGGGGGGTGGCGAGGCCGCGTGCGCCAAGCACGTCGCACGCGGCAAGCTGTTGCCGCGCGAGCGCGTACAGATGCTCCTCGATCCGGGCACCCCGTTCCTCGAATTCTCCCAGATGGCCGCATTTGCGATGTACAAGGGTGACGATGGAGTCGGTGCAGCACCCGGCGCCGGCATCATCACGGGCATCGGCCGCGTCGCGGGCCAGGAATGCGTGATCGTCTGTAACGACGCCACCGTCAAGGGCGGCACGTATTATCCGATGACGGTCAAGAAGCACTTGCGCGCGCAGGAGATCGCCGAGCAGAACAACCTGCCCTGCATCTACCTCGTCGACTCGGGCGGCGCCAACCTGCCGAACCAGGACGACGTGTTCCCCGACCGCGACCACTTCGGCCGCATCTTCTATAACCAGGCGACTCTCTCATCGAAGGGCATCCCGCAGATCGCCGTCGTGATGGGCTCCTGCACGGCGGGCGGCGCGTACGTGCCGGCGATGAGCGACGAATCCATCATCGTCAAGGAGCAGGGCACGATCTTCCTGGGCGGCCCGCCGCTCGTGAAGGCGGCGACAGGCGAAGTCGTCACGGCCGAAGACCTCGGCGGCGGCGACGTGCACACGCGGCTGTCCGGCGTGGCGGACCACCTGGCGCAAAACGACACGCACGCGCTGGCGCTTGCGCGAACCATCGTCTCGAACCTGAACCGCACCAAGCCCCAGCAGGGCGCGCTACGCGAAGCCGCGGAACCGAAGCACGCGCCGGAAGAGCTGTACGGCATCATCCCCGTCGACACCCGCAAACCGTTCGATGTGCGCGAAGTCATCGCGCGCATCGTCGATGGCAGCGAGTTCGACGAATTCAAGGCGCGCTACGGCACGACGCTCGTCTGTGGTTTCGCTCACATCTTCGGCATGAAGGTCGGGATCATCGCCAACAACGGCATCCTGTTCTCGGAATCCGCGCTGAAGGGCACGCACTTCATCGAGCTGTGCTGCCAGCGCAAGATCCCGCTCGTCTTCCTGCAGAACATCACCGGCTTCATGGTCGGCCGCAAGTACGAAAACGAAGGCATCGCCCGCAATGGCGCCAAGATGGTGACCGCGGTCGCGACGGCCTCCGTACCCAAGTTCACCGTGATCATCGGCGGCTCGTTCGGTGCCGGCAACTACGGCATGTGCGGCCGCGCGTTCTCGCCGCGCTTCCTGTGGATGTGGCCCAATGCGCGCATCTCCGTGATGGGCGGCGACCAGGCGGCGTCGGTGCTGGCGACCGTCAAGCGCGACGGCATCGAGGCGCGCGGCGGCCAGTGGAGTGCGGACGAGGAAGCCGCGTTCAAGCAGCCGATCAAGGAGCAGTACGAACACCAGGGCCACCCGTATTACGCCACCGCGCGCCTGTGGGACGACGGCGTGATCGATCCGGCCGACACGCGCATGGTGCTGGGCCTGGGCCTCTCGGCCGCGCTGAACGCGCCGATCGAGGACACGAAGTTCGGCGTGTTCCGCATGTGAGGAGACAGACATGGACTATCAAACCCTCACTGTCACGATCACGGACCGCATCGGCCACGTCACGCTGAACCGCCCGGACCTGCGCAACGCGTTCAACGAACAAAGCATCGCCGAACTGGCCCTCGCCTTCGACGAACTGGGACGCCATGAGCTCGTGCGCGCCATCGTGCTCGGCGCGAACGGACCCGCATTCTGCGCGGGCGCGGACCTGAACTGGATGAAGAAGATGGCCGGTTATTCGGACAGCGAAAACCGCGCCGACGCCATGCGCCTCGCCGACATGCTGCGCACCATTTATACGTGCCCGAAGCCCGTCGTTGCGAAGGTGCAGGGCGACTGCTACGCCGGCGGCATGGGCCTCGTGGCCGCGTGCGATGTGGTCGTGTCGGTCGATACGGCCAACTTCTGCCTGTCCGAAGTAAAACTCGGGCTGATCCCGGCGACGATCTCGCCGTACGTGATCAAGGCGATGGGAGAACAGGCTGCGCGCCGCTGGTTCCTCACGGCCGAACGCTTCGATGCGAAGGAAGCCCACCGCATCGGCTTCGTGCACGAGATCGTGCCGGCCGCGGACCTCGACACGAGGGTCGCGGGTATCGTGCAGGCGCTGGCCAACAACAGTCCGAACGCGGTGCGCGAAGCGAAACGGCTCGTGCGCGAGATCGCGGGGGAACCCGTCACGGAAGCGCTGCTGGAAGACACGGCGGACCGCATCGCGCTGATCCGGGCCTCCAGCGAAGGCCGCGACGGCGTGACCGCCTTCCTCGACAAACGCAAGCCGGCCTGGCTGCCATAAATACAAGGAGAACGACTTGTTCGACAAAATTCTGATCGCCAACCGGGGCGAGATCGCATGCCGGGTTGCCGCGACCGCGCGCCGCCTCGGCATCAAGACGGTCGCAGTGTATTCCGAAGCCGATGCGGATGCGAAGCACGTCGCGGCATGCGACGAAGCGGTCCTGCTCGGTCCCGCGCCGTCCAACGAAAGCTATTTGCGCGCCGAGAAAATCATCGAGGCGGCGCTCGCGACCGGCGCCCAGGCGATCCACCCGGGCTACGGCTTCCTGTCGGAAAACGAAGCGTTCGCCGGCAGCTGCGCGCGCGCCGGCCTCGCCTTCATCGGACCGCCCGCCTCTGCCATCCGCGCGATGGGCTCCAAGTCCGCCGCCAAGGCCTTGATGGAATCGGCGGACGTCCCCCTGGTGCCCGGCTACCACGGGGAGAACCAGGATGCCGGCTTCCTGCGTGGCCAGGCGGACCGGATCGGCTACCCGGTACTGCTCAAGGCCAGCGCCGGCGGTGGCGGCAAGGGCATGCGTATCGTCGAACGCGGCGAGGATTTCGAGGCCGCGCTCAAGTCCTGCAAGCGCGAAGCCATTAGCAGCTTCGGCGACGACCGCGTGCTGGTGGAAAAATACCTGATCCAGCCGCGCCACATCGAGATCCAGGTGTTCGCCGACTCGCACGGCGACTGCGTCTACCTGTTCGAGCGCGACTGCTCCGTGCAGCGCCGGCACCAGAAGGTTCTGGAGGAAGCACCGGCGCCCGGCATGTCCGAACAGCGGCGCCGCGCAATGGGACACGCCGCGGTCGCGGCGGCCAAGGCGGTCGGCTACGTCGGTGCGGGGACCGTCGAATTCATCGCCAACCAGGACGGCAGCTTCTACTTCATGGAGATGAACACGCGCCTGCAGGTGGAGCATCCGGTCACGGAAATGATCACCGGTACCGACCTGGTGGAATGGCAGCTGCGGGTCGCCGCCGGCGAGCCGCTGCCGCAGCGCCAGGATGAATTGCAGATCCATGGCCATGCCATCGAGGCCCGCGTCTACGCGGAAAATCCGGAAAAGGGATTTCTGCCGTCGATCGGGACCCTGCGCCACCTGCGCACGCCGGCCGCGGTGCACTTCGAGCTCGGCCAGGGCGCGGGCGCCGCGGACCCCGCCGCGGTCCGCATCGATTCGGGCGTGCGCGCGGGTGACGCCATCTCGCCGTTCTACGACCCGATGATCGCCAAGCTGATCGTGTGGGGCCGGGACCGCGACGAGGCGCTGGCGCGCATGGCGCAGGCGCTGGCCGGGTACCAGGTGGTCGGGCTCGCGACCAACGTCGGCTTCCTCCTGCGGCTGGTGACGAGCACGCCGTTTTCCCGGGCCGACCTGGACACCGGCCTGATCGAACGCCATCGCGACAGCCTGTTCCCGCCCGCCCGTCCCGCGTCCCTGCCCGTGCTGGCACTGGCCGCGGCGCGGCTGCTCGACGACGGACGGCAACCGGGCGTCACGGACCCGTGGGCCGGCGCCAATGGATGGCGGATGAACGGCACGCTGACGCACCGGATCGAGCTGGGCGAGGATGCCGGAACGCAGGTGCTGGACATCGCGTACCAGCGCACGGGTTGGCAGGTGCGGGTCGGCGGACAGGTGGCGTCGATGACGCTGGCCGGACGCGAGGAGACGCTGCTTACGATCAAGCTCGACGGCGCCGTCGTGCGCGGGCATGTCGTGCGCGACGGCCAGCACGTCCACGTTTTCCATCGCGGCGAACATACGACGCTGCAGTACAGCGATCCGCTGGCCCATGCCGGCGATGCCGAAACCGAAGGCGGCCGCCTGACCGCTCCCATGCCCGGCAAGATCGTGGCGCTGTTGACGGCACCGGGTGCCGTGGTCGAGAAAGGCACGCCGCTGCTGATCATGGAGGCCATGAAGATGGAACACACGATCACCTCGCCCGCCGACGGCATCGTCGAGGAGCTCCTGTACGCCGTGGGCGACCAGGTGTCCGACGGTGTGCAACTGCTGACCTTCAAGCCCGCTTGAGCGAACCATGATGACACTGCCAACGCATGTGAAGCTCGTCGAAGTCGGTCCGCGCGACGGGTTGCAGAACGAGAAGGAGACGGTTCCGGCCGAGGCCAAGATCGAACTGGTCGAACGCCTCGTCGACGCGGGCCTGACCAACGTCGAAGCCGCTTCGTTCGTCTCGCCCAAGTGGGTGCCCCAGATGGCGACGTCGGGCGAGGTCATGGACAGGATCCGGCGTCGTCCCGGGGTCGTCTACTCGGCGCTCACACCGAACATGAAAGGCTTGGAGGCGGCACTGGCTGCGCGGGCGGACGAGGTCGTGATCTTCGGCTCCGCGTCCGAAGCCTTCTCGCAACGCAATATCAATTGCTCGATTGCCGCGTCGATCGAACGGTTCCGCGAGGTCGCGCGGGCCGCAAAGGCGCACTCGATCCGGCTGCGCGGCAGCATCAGCTGCTCGTTCGGCTGTCCGTACCAGGGCGAGGTGGCGCCGGAGGATGTCGCCGACGTCGTCCGCAGGCTGCGCGACCTCGGCTGCGACGAGATCGATATCGCGGACACGATCGGCACCGGTACGCCGGCGAAGGTGCAGGCCGTGTACGAGACGGTCGCGCAAGACTATCCGCTCGCCCGGCTGTCCGGCCATTTTCACGATACCTACGGCCAGGCACTGGTCAACATCTACGCCGCCCTGCAGCTCGGCGTGTCGATCTTCCATTCCTCCGTTGCGGGCCTGGGCGGTTGCCCCTATGCGAAAGGGGCGACCGGCAATGTGGCAACCGAGGATGTCCTGTACATGCTCGACGGGCTCGGCATCCACACCGGGGTGGACCTCGAAAAAGTGGTCGAGGCCGGACAGTTCATTTCCCGGCAGCTGGGACGCGCAGGGTCGAGCCAGGCCGGCAATGCGCTCGCGGCAAAGCGCCATTCATCGAATCAAAACGTATAGATCATCATGGTAGACACAAGCAATTCCCCCGAACAGTACGGTCAGCGCGAGACGATGGAATACGACGTGGTCATCGTCGGCGGCGGCCCCGCCGGGTTGTCCGCGGCGATCCGGCTCAAGCAGCTGGCTTCCGCAAAGGGGACCGATGTCTCCGTCTGCGTATTGGAAAAAGGATCCGAGATCGGCGCGCACATCCTATCGGGCGCGGTCATGGATCCGATCGCGATGAACGAACTGTTTCCAAACTGGAAGGAGCTGGGCGCACCGCTGAACACCCCGGTGACGGAAGACCGGTTCCTGTTCCTCACCGAACAAAAGGCCTACCTTACGCCCAACTGGGCCTTGCCCGGCTGCTTCCAAAACCACGGCAACTATGTCATCTCGCTCGGCAATGTCGTCCGCTGGCTGGGACAACAAGCCGAAGCGCTCGGCGTGGAAATCTTTCCCGGCTTTCCGGCCGCCGAAGTCCTGTATCACGACGACGGGTCGGTGCGTGGCGTGGCCACGGCAAACATGGGTATCGACCGCCACGGCAATCCGACCGATGCGTTCCAGCCCGGCATCGAACTGCACGCCAGCTACACGTTTTTTGCGGAAGGCGCCCGCGGCCACCTCGGCAAGCAGTTGATCGCCAGGTTCGAACTGGACAAGGGCCGGGACCCGCAAACCTACGCGCTGGGCATCAAGGAATTGTGGGAGATCGATCCGGCCAGACACCAGCCCGGCCTCGTCATCCACAGCGCGGGCTGGCCGCTGGATGCGGATACCTATGGCGGCTCCTTCCTCTACCACCTGGAAAACAGCCAGGTCGCAGTCGGGTACGTGATCGGCCTGGGCTACGAGAATCCGCATCTGTCGCCGTACGAGGAATTCCAGCGCTACAAGACCCACCCGGAGATCCGCACCTTCTTCGAGGGCGGCAGGCGTATCTCGTATGGCGCCCGGGCGCTTGCCGCCGGCGGGCTGCAGTCGCTGCCGAAATTCGTCTTCCCGGGCGGCGCGCTGATCGGCTGCGATGCCGGCTTCCTGAATGCCGCGCGCATCAAGGGCAGCCACGCCGCCATGAAGACGGGCATGCTGGCGGCCGAGGCGGCATTCGACGCGCTGGCCGACGGCAGGGCCGGGGACGAGCTGGCCGCCCTGCCCCAGGCGTTCCGCCATTCGTGGCTGTACGAAGAGCTGCACAAGGGGCGGAACTTCAAGCCCAGCATGGCGCTGGGCTTACGTGCGGGTACGCTGATGGTGGCCATCGACCAGATCGTCTTCCGCGGCAAGGCGCCCTGGACGCTGCGCCACCGGCATGCGGATCACGAACGGCTGCGCCCCGCGTCCGACTTTACGCCCATCGCCTACCCCAAGCCGGACAATAAGCTCAGCTTCGATCGCCTGTCCTCGGTGTTCATCTCGAATACCAACCATGGCGAAGACCAGCCCATCCACCTGAAGCTGCGCTCGGACACGCTGCCCATCCAGGTGAATCTCGCCAGGTACGACGGCCCGGAACAACGCTACTGCCCGGCGGGCGTCTATGAGTTCGTGCGATCGGACGCCGATACGCCGCGGCTCCAGATTAACGCCCAGAACTGCCTGCACTGCAAGACCTGCGACATCAAGGACCCCATGCAGAACATCGTGTGGGCGACGCCGGAAGGCGGCGGCGGGCCGAATTATCCCAATATGTGAAGGCGTTTTATCGTGACTAACCTGTCGAATGCAGTATTGAAGGCGCCCGATCCCACAGCGGCCGGCGAGAGCGTGTATGTTGCCTCGTTCGAAACCCTACGCATGACCGACGTCGAGTCGGTCGGCGGCAAGAACGCGTCGCTCGGCGAGATGATCAGCCAGCTGGCCGAGGCCGGCGTGCGCGTGCCGGGCGGTTTCGCCACCACGGCCCAGGCCTTCCGCGACTTCCTGAACCACTCGATCGACGGCGGTCCGTCGCTGGGCGACCGCATCGCCAAGCGCCTGGAAGGCCTCGACGTGGACGACCTGCGTACCTTGGCCGCCAGTGGCGCCGAGATCCGCCAGTGGATCATCGACACCCCGTTCCAGCCGCGCCTGCAGGCCGAAATCGAAGCCTTCTACGACCGCCTCGTCGCCGATTCGGACACGGAAGTGTCGTTCGCTGTCCGTTCGTCGGCCACCGCGGAAGACCTGCCGGACGCTTCGTTCGCGGGCCAGCAGGAGACGTTCCTGAACGTCGTCGGCATCGACAACGTGCTGGAAGCGATGAAGCACGTGTTCGCATCGCTGTACAACGACCGTGCGATCTCGTACCGCGTGCACAAGGGCTTCACGCACGCCGAAGTGGCGCTGTCGGCCGGCGTGCAGCGCATGGTCCGTTCCGACACGGGCGCGGCCGGCGTCATGTTCACCATCGACACGGAATCGGGCTTCAAGGACGTCGTATTCGTCACGTCGAGCTACGGCCTGGGCGAGACCGTCGTGCAGGGCGCCGTCAACCCGGACGAGTTCTACGTGCACAAGCCGATGCTGGAGCAGGGCAAGAAGCCCGTCATCCGCAAGAACATCGGCTCCAAGCTGATCAAGATGGAATTCACGAAGGAAGCCAAGGCCGGCCGCTCCGTGCAGACCGTCGACGTGCCCATCGAGCAGCGCAACCGCTATTCGCTGACCGACGAGGAAGTCGTCGAGCTGGCGAAGTATGCCGTCATCATCGAGAAGCACTATGGCCGCCCGATGGACATCGAGTGGGGCAAGGACGGCCGCGACGGCAAGCTGTACATCCTGCAGGCGCGTCCGGAGACCGTGAAGTCGCAGCAGAAGGCGACGGATTCCCAGCAGCGCTTCAAGCTGAAGGGCACGGGCACTGTGCTGACGTCGGGCCGCGCGATCGGCCAGAAGATCGGCGCCGGTCCGGTCCGCGTCATCAACGATCCGTCCGAAATGGAACGCGTGCAGCCGGGCGACGTCCTCGTCGCCGACATGACGGACCCGAACTGGGAACCCGTGATGAAGCGCGCTTCGGCCATCGTGACGAACCGCGGCGGCCGCACGTGCCACGCGGCGATCATCGCCCGTGAACTGGGCGTGCCGGCCGTCGTCGGTTGCGGCGACGCGACCGAGACGCTGAAGGACGGCACGTTCGTGACCGTGTCCTGCGCCGAAGGCGACGAGGGCCGGATCTACGACGGTCTGCTGGAAACGGAAGTGACGGAATCCGCACGCGGCGACCTGCCGAAGATCCCGGTCAAGATCATGATGAACGTCGGTAACCCACAGCTCGCGTTCGACTTCCAGTCGATCCCGAACGGCGGCGTGGGCCTCGCCCGCCTGGAATTCATCATCAACAACAATATCGGCGTGCACCCGAAGGCGATCCTCGAGTACCCGAACATCGACAACGACCTGAAAAAGGCCGTGGAATCGGTCGCCCGCGGCCACGCGTCGCCGCGCGCGTTCTACGTCGACAAGCTGGCGGAAGGCGTGGCGACGATCGCCGCCGCGTTCTGGCCGAAGCCCGTCATCGTGCGCCTGTCCGACTTCAAGTCGAACGAGTACAAGAAGCTGATCGGCGGTTCGCGCTACGAGCCGGACGAGGAAAACCCGATGCTGGGCTTCCGTGGCGCCGCGCGCTACCTGGCCGAGGATTTCGCCGAATCGTTCGAGATGGAATGCATGGCGATGAAACGCGTGCGCGACGAGATGGGCCTCACCAACGTCGAGCTCATGATCCCGTTCGTGCGCACCCTGGGCCAGGCCGAGAAGGTCATCGCGCTGCTGGCGAAGTACGGCCTGAAGCGCGGCGAGAACGGCCTGCGCGTCATCATGATGTGCGAAGTGCCGTCGAACGCGATCCTGGCCGAGCAGTTCCTGCAGTACTTCGACGGCTTCTCGATCGGTTCGAACGACCTGACGCAGCTCACGCTGGGCCTGGACCGCGACTCCGGCATGGAGCTGCTCGCGAACGACTTCGACGAATCCGATCCCGCCCTGCAGGCGCTGCTCACGCTCGTCATATGGGCCTGCCGGTCGAAAGGTAAGTACGTCGGCATCTGCGGCCAGGGGCCGTCGGACAACCCGGACTTCGCCGTGTGGCTCATGGAGCAGGGCATCGAGTCGATGTCGCTGAACCCGGACTCGGTGATCGATACGTGGCAGAAGCTGGCCGGGGCCGCACGTATCGGATAGGGGCCCAAAAGAATACCTGGAATCGTCCTGCGCGATCCGTCCATCACTATCAACTGGAGATGTCATGAAACGTGAAGTTGTAATTGTCAGCGGTGTCCGTACTGCGATTGGCTCTTTCGGCGGCAGCCTGAAAGATGTACCGCCGACCGAGCTGGCCGCCCGGGTCACCGGCGAGGCATTGCGCCGTGCCGGCGTCGACGGCGAAGAAGTCGGCCATGTCGTATTCGGCAATGTCATTCACACCGAGCCCCGCGACATGTACCTGTCGCGCGTGGCCGCCATCGAGGCAGGTATCGGCGAGCATGTGCCCGCCCTCACCCTCAATCGCCTGTGCGGTTCCGGCCTGCAGGCCGTGATCTCGGCCGCGCAATCCGTGCTGCTGGGCGACTGCGATGTCGCGGTGGCGGGCGGCGCCGAGAGCATGAGCCGCGCGCCGCACACGAGCAGCGCGCTGCGCTGGGGCACCCGCATGGGCGAGGTCGGCTTCACCGACATGATGACCGGCGCCCTCACCGATCCATTCAACACGATCCATATGGGCGTCACGGCGGAGAACGTGGCCGAGCGCCATGCCGTGTCGCGCGAAGAACAGGACGCCCTGGCACTGCAATCGCACCGCCGCGCCGCCCATGCCACGGAGGCAGGCTACTTCCGCGAACAGATCCTGCCGATCAAGCTGCAGTCGCGCAAGGGCGAGATCGCGTTCGACAAGGACGAGCACACCCGCGGCAACACCACGCTGGAAGACCTGGCCGCCATGCGGGCCGTGTTCAAGAAAGGCGGCACCGTTACGGCCGGCAACGCCTCCGGCATCAACGATGGCGCCGCGGCCCTGGTACTGATGGAACGCGGCGAGGCCGAGCGCCGCGGCATCAGGCCGCTGGCGCGCCTGGTGTCATATGCTCATACCGGGGTCGATCCGCAACACATGGGCATCGGCCCGGTTTCGGCAAGCCGCAAGGCGCTGGAGAAAGCCGGGTTGACCGTTGCCGACATGGATGTAGTCGAGGCCAACGAAGCCTTTGCCGCCCAAGCCTGTGCCGTTGCCAAGGAACTTGAGCTGGACCCCGCGAAGGTCAATCCCAACGGTTCAGGCATCGGCCTCGGCCATCCGATCGGCGCCACGGGCGCCATCATCACCGTCAAGGCGATGTACGAACTGCAGCGCAGCGGTGGCCGCTACGCTCTGGTGACCATGTGCATCGGCGGTGGTCAGGGCATCGCCGCCGTCTTTGAACGCATGTAGTTATGCCCCAGTGTCCAGCCTGTCTGCCATTGCCGCGTTGCGCCGAGCCTGCGCGGACGAGGTGATAGGCTGGACGCATTCATGGTCGATGCTGGGTCAGCAAGTTCGCTAACTTGGCAACGTCGACCGGTTTCACAAGGTGGTGGTTGAATCCAGCTGCCATGGTTTTGAGCCTGTCATGTTCCTGACCGTATCCTGTCACCGCAATGAAGAGTGCATGCGCGGTCTCGGGCTCCGCCTTTAATCGACGGACCAGCTCGTTACCGTCCATTTCCGGAAGCCCGATATCGAGTATGCATACGTCGGGTTTTTCCTGGGTGGCGCGGACGATCGCGAGGGTCGACGAATGCGAGATCAGAACTTGATGACCCAACGTTTCAAGATATAAAGCCAGCATTTGTGCCGCGTCGATGTTGTCGTCCACGACCAGAATACGCAGGGGCTGCTTCGGACGTGACGCTGGGTGCAGATTGCCGCTCTCGTTCACCGCCGCATCCGGCGCGACATGGTGGCGCGGGAGTCGCACGGTAAACTGACTTCCTTTACCTCGGCCCTCACTGAAGCAGCTGATCGTTCCGCCATGGAGTTCAGTCAGACTCTTGACCAGGGCCAGGCCGATCCCCAGTCCTCCCTGGGCACGGTCTGATGTTCTCTCCGCCTGGGTAAACAGCTCGAAGACTTGCGACTGCAGCTCCACCGGTATACCGATGCCGTTGTCTTCGATCGTTAGCGCCAGCGCATTTGCCTCGACCACCAGTCTCAAGCGAAGGTCGCCGCCTTGCGGTGTATATTTGGCTGCGTTATTGAGGAGGTTGGTGATAATTTGCACCAGGCGCTTCTGGTCCCCCATCACATAGGCTTTCTCCGCCGCCAGATCGAAGTGCAAGTGGTGGCGTTGCGCTTCGATAAATGGCCTGACCTGCTCGACTGCGCTATAAATGATCGATTTCAGGTCCAGCGAGCTTTTTTCGATCCTGACCAGACCCCGGGTTACCCTCGACACGTCCAGCAGGTCGTTGACAAGAGCCGTCATATGCTTGACCTGGCGGGCAATGATCCGGGAAGTCCTTTTGGTCAGCTTGTCGTCCAGGGAAGGCGCCTGCAGAACCTCGGCGGCTGCGGCGATGGGAGCCAGGGGATTTCTCAACTCATGGGCTAGCATCGCCAGGAACTCATCCTTGCGACGGTCTGCAGCGAGCAACCTCTCTTCCGTTTGCTTACGCTCCGTCACGTCGCGCGTCGTGCCCGCGACGGCTTCCACCTGGCCGTCAAGGCCGAGTACCGGCGTGAAAATGTACTCATAGATACGTCGGCCGTTCGTGCCTTCAAACGGTACTTCTCCACGAATGGATCGCTTGCTGGCGATGACTTGATCGATCTCGCGGTCATGCATGTCCGCGTGCCATGGCTCATAACCGAGCTCCAGGCAGGTCTTTCCAATCGCCTCATCCCAGGTGCGGCCCCACATCCGCAGCAATACCTTGTTGGCGTAGATAAACCGATGGTCCAGTCCGAAAACATAGGCCAGGTCCGGGGTATTCTCCAGACAGGCTTCGTAGAGCCGGCGGCGGCGTTCCGATTCCGCGATGACCTTGTCCAGTTCTGCTGCGTTCCTGGCCCGCTCGCTGGCAATCCTGGTTCGTTCAGCGACTTCCCTGATAAACACCAGTTCTTCAGCCGACCAGTTTTTAACCTGTGCGCCATTGACAAAAATGACCGCAACCAATTTACCTTTTTCGACCACCGGCACATTGACGAATGAGGCCGCGCTGCGTTCCTTCAAAGCGGTTGCAAAATCTGCAGTACGGCCGTCCTTGTCGACGTCATTGACGACAACGAGCTTCGCTGCCTTCAAGTCATCAATGAACGATCCATAATGCCGCAGGTGCAGCGTGCCGGCCAAGCTCTCCACACCCGGGGCATTCCAGTCGCGGACGACGTGCAGTGTTTCGGCAACAGGGTCGATGGTTCCGTATCCCACCCGGCTTGCGCCCAGTGTCTGCCCCAGGATTTCAGCGGCTCTGTACATGATCTCTTCCGGCCTGCTCAGGTCGCGAAAGATGTCGGTCAAGTTGACCAGTGCGGTGCGGCGCTCCTCCTCACGCATACGGGCAGTAACATCACGAAAATAAACGGACAACCCGTCTGGAGCCGGATACACATTGACGTCATACCACCGGTCGTGATCGGGATAGTAGGAGTTGAATGTCTGGGAGGTGCGCTCTTCGGCCGCTTTTCGATACATCCGTTCGAAGTCGCTTCCCACGGTACCGGGATACACATCCCATATGCTTTTTCCGAGCAGGTCCTTGGACTCGCATCCGAGTGTCGCGACCGTCTGACGGTTGACATAGGAGAACTCCCAGTTACTGTTGAGGCTAAAAAAAGCGTCGGTGATGCTGTCCAGGATAGTCTCTGCATCACTTAGCCGGACACGGCTGTCACTTGTTTGATCTTGCATTCAACGAATTCTCAATGGGATACGACCCAGAGTGTAAAGGTTTTCAGCCTGGCGAGCAGGTCGGGAAGTAGCGTGCCCTCCACGAACCGTCGCGACGACCGTTGCGGGGCCAAGGCAGTCGATTCCCAAATTGTCGGTTAGAATTTATAAACCCACGATCTCATTTTTCATCCTTCGACATGCCAGCCTCCGACCCGACCTTTAAAATCACGCCATCGACCACCCGCCTCGCTGCAGCAGAACGCGAGAAAGAGCTGAAGGCCATTCAGTTCGGTCGCGTGTTCACCGATCACATGGCAGTGGTCAACTATCGTAACGGCACCTGGCAGGATGGCGAAGTGAAGGCATATGCTGCGATTCCGCTGTCGCCAGCCGCGTCGGTACTGCATTATGGACAGGCGATTTTCGAAGGCTTCAAGGCCTACCGCCAGCCGGACGGATCGGTCAGCATGTTCCGCCCCGACGAGAACTGGAACCGCTTCAATCGCAGCGCACGGCGCCTGGCCATGCCGGCGATCCCGAAAGACCTGTTCATCGGCGCAAGCGAAGCGCTGGTGGCGATTGACGAAGCCTGGGTACCCTCCGGCCCGGGAGAGAGCCTGTACCTGCGGCCTTTTATGATTGCCACGGACCCTTACCTCGGCGTGCGTCCATCCGAAACGTATATGTTCCTCGTGATCGCCTCGCCGGCCGGTGAGTACTTCCCGCAAGGGCTCAAACCCGTCAGTGTCTGGGTCAGCAAGGATTACGTACGCGCCGCGCCGGGCGGCACGGGCGAAGCGAAGTGTGCGGGTAACTATGCGGCCAGTCTGCTGGCGCAGGCGGAAGCCAAGGACCAGGGTTGCGACCAGGTGATTTGGCTGGACGCGATCGAACGCGAAATCATCGAGGAAATGGGCGGCATGAACCTGTTTTTCGTGTACCGACAACATGGCGAACCGGTCGTCGTGACGCCCGCGCTGACCGGTACGCTGCTCGCCGGGATAACGCGGTCGACCCTGCTGGACCTTGCCGCCGATCTCGGATTGAAAGCCGAAGAACGCAGGCTCCGGCTGACCGATGTACTGCAGGATATCGCGTCTGGCGCAATCTCCGAGGTGTTCGCCTGCGGTACGGCGGCCGTGATCACGCCGGTGGGCGAAATCAAGGGCCGCGGCTTCGCACAGGTCGTCAATGATGGTGGCAACGGCCCGGTCGCCATGGCCCTGCGCGATGCCCTGCTCGGCATCCAGCGTGGCACGGCGCCCGACAAGCATGGCTGGATGCATGCGGTGCCGCTCGGCTCCGCTCCACGATAAGCTGGCCGGCGATGCCGGCGGTTCGGCCAGCGCATGTGGGAGCGTGCGGCAGTCGTTCCGCCGGGTACAGTGCTCATGGTCGGTGCCGTGACGACCTCGCCGGGATCAGTCCCGGGACACTATCTCACTCCGCATGCGAACCATGCACAGGAACGTTCGCATCCTTATCACTCGAAAGGCGAACGAACTTTCAGCTTGACAGGCCGACCCGGTGCGCTACGCTACAAATACGATATAACTACACGGTGGAGACAAGATGGATCCGGTCATGTCGAGCGTCACCCTCCCAATGCCGCCCGTGCCGTCTGTGGCCATACCACCTACACAACCATCCTCCGATGTCGCCTTGCCCCTTGGCGCAATGGATCCGGATGAGCAAAAGCAAGGCCATGTGCCGGGCTCCTGGACCGGTCCATATGACTTTGCATTGATCAACCTGTTACCTTAGCGCGCCGATAGCCCCTCCACCACGCCGTCGGACGTTCGCGGTGTAGACTCCCTGACGAATTCCAGTTCCGAAAAGCAAACCAGGTATCGCACAACGCTGCCCGGTTATCGACGCCTGGCCAGCCAGATTCAGATGAGGTCTTACAGGCGCTCGAACTCGGCGATTGGAAGCGGCCGACCCAGCGGGAATCCCTGCATCGAGAAACAGCCGCCGTGGATCAGGAAACTGCGCTGGGCCTCATCCTCGACGCCTTCGACCACGATATCGAGCTTGAGCTTGCCCGTCAGCAGGATGATCGCCTCCACGACGGGCACCGATTCGGGATTGGTGCCAACGTCGCGCATGAAGGAATGGCCGGTCCCTACCTCGTCGAGCGAAAAGCAGATGCCATACGCGCGCAGCTCGTGCATGCGCTCGGTGCTCTCCAGTGTGTCTTCGGCGAACGCGCTTTCCGTCAATCCCCCCTTCACCCGCTTCCAGAGGATGATCCATTCACCCTCACCTGGGCCGATACCGACGACGCCCAGTTCGCACGCGCCGGCCAGGCCAGCGGCGCCGGCAAGTCGCCGCGCACCGGTGTCGACTCCAACCTCGGCCTGCAGGCCGACTACCGCGTCAACGACTGGCTGTCGCTGACCGGTCAAGGCTTGGTCAGCAAGGATGGCGCGGACGACTATGGCGCTGACCTCAGCTGGGCATTCGCGAAGGTCAAGCTGTCGGATCAATGGAGCGTGCGTGTTGGCCGCGTCGGCATGCCCGTTTTCATGATCTCGGACTACCGTCATGTGGGCTACGCTAACACGATGCTGCGCCCCGCACAGGAAGTGTATAACCAGATCCCGGTCAGCCACCTGGACGGCGGGGATATCACGTGGCAGCAGAACTATGGCGACACGAGCGTCAGCGCGTCGTTCTCCGTGGGTCGCAACAAGACCGACCAGGCGACCATCACGAGCGAACATGCAGTGAACTTCGTCATCGAGCATGGCCCGCTCACCTTGCGCGCCGGTCAGGTGGACGGCAAGCTGACCCTCACCGTTCCCGTAACGCTCCCGGGCGGCAAGACCTCGATGGTCACGCTGCCGGCACGCAGGGTGTGGTTTGACTCGGCAGGCGCGATGCTGGACTGGAACAATATTGTGCTGCAGACCGAAGTGGCGAAGACCCACGGCCTCGTCGGCATTTCGCGCTCGTGGTATGCAATGGCCGGCTACCGCTTCGGCAAGGTGCTGCCCTACTACAACCACAGCTCCACGACTGGCGTGTCGGCACAAAGCACCAACAGCATAGGTATGCGCTGGGATGCGTTCCGCTCGGCCGACATCAAGGTCCAGATCGACCGTGTCGATCCGCAAACCACCGGCTTTTTCGTGAACGCCAAGCCGGGTTTCCGCGGCCCCGTCACCGTCGGCGCCGTCGCCATCGATTTCGTGTTTTATGGAAGGTTTCATGACCAACAACATCAAGGCCCTGATGGCCACAATCCTCCTCGCCGCATGCGCGCCCGCCCGGGCCGAAGTGGTCGTCATCGTCAATCCGAAGGCGGCGGACGCCAGCATGTCGCGCGACCAGGTCGCCCAGGTCTTCCTGGGCAAGTCGACATCCATGACGCCGGTCGACCAGCCCGAAAGCGCGGCCATCCGCGCCGAGTTCTACAAGAAAGTGACCGACAAGGAACCGTCCCAGGTGAAGGTCCTGTGGTCGAAGCTGGTCTTTACCGGCAAGGCCACGATGCCTAAGGAAGTGGCCGACAGCGCGGCCGTCAAGAAGGCGGTCGCTGCCGACCCGAAGGCCATCGGCTACATCGAGAAGGGCGCGCTCGACGCGTCCGTCAAGGCGGTGTTCACGGCGCCATAAGCACTTACCGTTGCTGACCGTCGCACGGGTGCCTGCGGATCGCTTCGATGAAGTCGGCGTGCGCGGGCATCACGTCGACGCACTGCCCGATGACGCCGGCAATGTCGCCGAGGTAGCCGGCCACCTCGTGTTCCGCCTGCACGTCGGCCAGCGGATGATAGCCGCCGGCCGCAATCCCCTGCCCTTCCAGCACCTGCAGCCACGCGACCTCCGAAAACAACTCGTTCCCTTCGCGGACGATGCGGCCGCGCGAGCGGTACAGGTCGGTCTTTGCCTGCAGCGTGTCCGGTACGGCCATCGTGCGCACGTAATCCCAGAACGGCGTATCGGCCCGCGTCGTCGCGTGATAGTGCAGGATCAGGAAATCGCGGATGCGTTCCGCCTCGAACGCGCCCTGGCGGTTGAATTCGTCGATGTCGCGCTGCTGGAACGCGGCGTCGGGGAAGAAATCCAGCAGGCGCGCGATGGCGGTCTGGATCATGTGGATCGACGTCGACTCCAACGGTTCCAGGAAACCGCCAGACAGGCCAATCGCGACCACGTTCTTCACCCACGACTTCTCGCGCCGCCCGGCGCGGAACTTGACGAGCCGCGGTTCACCGAGCGGCGCGCCGTCGAGGTTATCCATCAGGATGGCCCGCGCGCTGGCGTCGTCCATGAAGCGGCTCGCGTACACGTGGCCGTTGCCGGTGCGGTGCTGCAGCCCGATGCGCCACTGCCAGCCGGCCGGGCGCGCCGTCGCGATCGTGTACGGCGGCAGCGCACTCGTCTTCGCGCATGGCACCGCCCAGGCGCGGTCGCATGGCAGCCAGCGGTTCCAGTCCTCGAACGGCACGCCCATCGCGTCGCCGATCAGCAGCGCGCGCATGCCCGAGCAGTCGATGAACAAATCGCCCTCCACCACGGCACCGCCGTCCAGCCGCAACGCACGCACATGTCCGTCCTCGGGCCGCAGCAGGGTCTCGGCGACGCGTCCCTCGGTGCGGACGACGCCCAGCCGCTCGCCGTATTCCCGCAGGTAGCGCGCGTACAGGCCGGCGTCGATGTGGAACGCATGCGTGATGTCGGCCAGGGGCGAATTGCCGTGCGACGGGTCGGCGCGCATGAAGCGGTGCGCGCGCGCGGCCATCTGGTTGATCGAATAGGCGGCCAGGCCCCCGCCCTTGCCCGCCTGCCGCATGCGCAGCCAGTACTGGTAGAACGGCAGCGTGGCGAGATCCTGCCCGAAGCGGCCGAAGCCGTGCATGTAGAGCTCGCCGATGGCGCCCCAGTCGCGGAACTCGATGCCCAGCTTGAACGTGGCGCCCGTGGCGCGCACGAACTCGTCCTCGTCGATGCCCAGCGCGGTGTTGAAGCGGCGGATCATCGGGATCGTCGACTCGCCGACGCCGATGGTGCCGATCGCATCCGACTCGACGAGCTGGAGCGCGATCCGGCCGTCCAGCGCGCGCGCGAGCGCGGCCGCGGTCATCCAGCCGGCCGTGCCGCCGCCCAGGATGACGATCCGACGCAGCGGGGTTTGCGCGCTCATTTGACCAGCACCCGGTAGCTCCACGGCGCCATCTCGAAGCGGGTGGCGGCGTTCACGGTCACCGTCTCGCCCGTGGCGAAGTCGCGGTACGTGCCGTGGTGGAGCGTTTTACCGAACGTCGCCGCCGCCGGTTGCGCCGACAGGTTCAGGGCGACGAACACCTTGTCCTTCGCATTGGCGCGGACGAAGCTGAACACCTGTTTCGGCACGTCGTTCGGCACCTGGTCCATCACGGCGCCGTACTCGCCGTTCCACAGCGCGCTGTTGGTCTTCTTCAGCGCCAGCAGTTTCTTGTACAGGTCCGTGTAGGGCGATGCCTTCCACTCGATGGGGTCGCGGTCGAAGAACGCGAGACGCTTGCGGTTGCCGGCCTCCTGGCCGTTGTACACGAGCGGCATGCCCTCGCTGACGAAGCTGAATACGATGGCCGCGTCGACCGCGCCGCCGAAGATCTCGAACTCGGTGCCGTCCCACGCGTTCTTGTCGTGGTTGGTGGTGTACAACATGCGGTAGGCCTGGCGCGGATAGAACTTGCGGTTCCAGGCGTAGTAGGAATACAGCGCGGTCGCGTCGCGCTTGCCCTTGGCGATGTCGTGCAGCGTGTCCCACCAGCTCCACGCATAGGTGGCGTCGAACGCATCGCGGTGCATGTCTCGGCTTTCCCATTCGGCGAGCATGAACACCGGCTTGACCCCGCGCAGTTCGCGGGCGGCGTTGTCCCAGAAGTCTTGCGGCACCAGCCCCGCAGCGTCGGCGCGGAAGCCGTCGATCCCGACCTCCTTCACCCAGTAGACCATCGCTTCCGTCATGTAGCGGCGCAGCGCCGGCTTGCCGTAGTCGAGGTCCACGATGTCGTCCCAGTCGTACCACGGCGTCGGCTGCGGCTTGCCCTCGCTGTCGCGCACGTACCAGTCCGGGTGGCTGGCGCGCAGCACGTTGTCCCACGAGGTGTGGTTGCCGACCCAGTCGATGATGACGTGCATGCCGAGCGCGTGCGCGCGGTCGACGAAGCGGCGGAAATCGGCCAGCGTGCCGAATTCCGGATTCACGGCGCGATAGTCGCGCACCGCGTACGGACTGCCCAGCGCGCCCTTGCGCTTGAATTCACCCACCGGGTGGATCGGCATCAGCCACAGGATATCCACGCCGAGTTCCTTCAGGCGCGGCAGCTGCGCCGTGGCGGCGTTGAACGTGCCTTCGGGCGTGAACTGGCGAGTGTTGATCTGGTAGATGCTGGCGTTTTTCGTCCAGTCGGCATGGCGGAACTGGACGTATTCCCTGGGCTCGTAGGGGGCCGCCGCGTGGGCCGTTGCCGCCGCGGCGCCGATGATCGAGGCCAGCAGGATGCGCGCGAGTGAATATTTCATGGATGTCGATCGAAAAAAACGGACCCGCGCAAGCGCAGGTCCCAAGAGGAGAAACACGGTAGCGCATCCTCCGCCATGCCGGACGTTGGGTCAACGGCACCGCTAAACCCAGTCTTAAGATTCGGGTCCGCAGCACACTGGCGTGCGTTCACAAGACGAATGTTGCAATCGCGCACTCATAAACACAATCTTAAGATTGGCCGTGGCAGCGGAACGATACGCCGCTGCTACACTCGACGCATGAAGATTCTCATGATCGAAGACGACCTGGCGATCGGGCAGGCACTGCTGTCCGTGTTCCAGGACGAGGGCCATACCGCGGTATGGCTGCGCCTCGCCGCCGATGCCGGCGCGCGCGTGCAGGCCGAACATTTCGACGCCGTGATCCTGGACCTGGGCCTGCCGGACGGCGACGGCGGCGACCTGCTGGGCCGCCTGCGCGAAGCCGACGTGCGCGTCCCGGTGCTGATCATCAGCGCCCGCGACAGCCTGCAGGAACGCATCCGCGGCTTCAACCTGGGCGCGGACGACTACCTCATCAAGCCGTTCGAGATTCCCGAACTGCTGGTGCGCCTGCGCGCGATCGTGCGACGCAGCCTCGGCGCGCAGGACGAACAGTTGTGGACCGCGGGCGACCTCGTGCTCGACGAGGGCCGCATGACGGTGACCCGCGCCGGCACGCCGGTGCCGCTGTCGAAGACCGAGTACACGCTGCTGCTCACGCTGATGAAGCAAGTCAACCGCGTGCTCACCCGCGCCGAACTGGAACGGCGCGCGCTGCCGCACAGCGAGGGGCAGACGCAGACGCTCGACGTCCACATCTTCAACCTGCGCCGCAAGATCGGCGACTGCGCGATCCGCACGGTGCGCGGCGTCGGCTACATGGTGCAGAGCGATGCCTAGGAAATCGTCGCTGTTCCGGCGGCTGATGCTGGGCTTTTCGGTCGTCATCCTGTCGGTGGCCGTGCTCGGCCTGGCCTACGTCTTCGTCGAAGCCAAGCTCACGCAGCGCGCCCGCACGTTCAGCGAAAACAAGTCGTACACGGCGAATATCCTGCTGCACCTGACCGATATCAGCCACGACCCCGCGCGCATGCGCACGGTGCTGGAGTCGCTCGAGACGGTGCACCAGCGCCTGTACCGCGAGCTGGACTACCACTCGCACGTGCGCGTGCGCGTCTGGCAGCACGGGCGCCTGCTGTACAACTCGCAACCCGCGCTGCCGGACCGTCTGCCGGCGGTGGCCACGGACAAGGAATACGGGTGGGTGCGCTGGGTCGAGGAGGCCCCGGCCAGCGGCATCGTGGTCGAGCGCCAGCACGAAGTGGACGACGAATGGATGCTGACCAAGTGGGGCGTCAATTTCCTGCTGTCGTCGCCCATCTTCAGCCTGCCGCTGCTGCTGGTGCCGGCCTGGCTGATCGTCGGCATCGGCCTGCGGCCGCTGCACTCGATCGCCGACGCCATCGCCCTGCGCTCGGACGCCGACCTGACGCCGCTACCCGACTCCAAGTACCGCGAACTGTCGCCACTGGTCGACGCGATCAACCAGCTGATGTCGCGCCTGAGCCACCGCATCGAGCGCGAACATGAATTCCTCACCGATGCCGCGCACGAGCTCAAGACGCCGCTGGCGGCCATCCAGATCAATGCCCATGTGCTGCTGAGCCGCTGCAGCCAGGAGATCGCCGAGCGCGCCGCGAAACCGGCCGACGGCTTGCGCGCAGGCGTGGCGCGCGCGACCCATACGGTGCACCAGTTGCTGGCACTGGAGCGGACACAGACGGAATCGGGGCCCGATGACGAGTGCCCGCTCACCGACGTCGCCGAATTCGTGCGCGAACGTCTCGCCGTGGCGGCGCCGCTGGCGGTGCAGCACGACATCGAGATCGAATTCACGGCCGACGAGAACGCGCGCGTGCCGCTGCACCTGGAGAGCATGGCCGCTGCCGTCGACAACCTGGTCAGCAACGCCGTCAAGTATTCGCCGCAAGGCGGCAGGATCGTTGTCCGCCTGTCACGCCAGGGCGACCGGTTGCGCCTGTCGATCGCGGACCAGGGGCCCGGCATCGACCCGCTGCTGCGCCAGAAAGTGTTCGAGCGTTTCTACCGGGTGCCCGGCCAGCGCCAGCTCGGCAGCGGCCTGGGGCTGGCGATCGCCGAGCGGGGCGCGGCGCGCAACGGCGGCGTGATCGTGCTGGCTGACGGCGACGACGGCCGCGGCCTCACCGCGGCCATCGAGTTCGCCGGGGGGACGTCTTAAGATTGTATTTGCGCGTGTTCGATTCTCCGGAAAGCCCATGTTTGCGGGCTTTCTTTGTTTTAGCATCCGGCTCGGTCACCCCGACCCGATACCAAGGAGACGATAACCATGAGACCACAGAATTTCGTTTTCACCGCGCTCGCGAGCGCCGTCCTGGCCGCGTGCGGCGGCGGCACCGGACAGGCCTGCGGCATCGATCACGCGTTCGTGGACGCCTCGCACCAATATCATCTCGAAGCGCCAAGCGATCCTGTCGAACGCGACGATCGCGAACATCCGAGACACGCCGGTACGCATCGATGGCGACTCCACAGCGGCCGGTAAGCGTCCGCGAATAAAAAAACCTCCGCGCCTCCCGAAGGCGGCGCGGAGCCAGGGAACCGCTGGTGCGGATCAGAACTTGTAGGTCACGCCAGCCGCGTAGAACTTGCCGTACTTCTTGGTCTGGGTGATCGTGTTCGGATCTTTGGTGAACTCGTCGAACGGCGTGTTGGTCAGGTTGTTACCCTGCACGAACACCGACACCCCCTTCAGCGGACCGTTCTGGAACTCGTACGATGCCTGGACGTCCGCGATCGATTCGCTGCGGATGTTGGTCAGCTGCGAATCGCTGCGATAGTCCTTGATCTGGCCGACGTAGGCCGAACGGTAGCGCATCGTGTACGAGATCTGGAACCCGGCCTTTTCGAAGTACAGGCGCATGCTGGCCACGTCGCGCGACAGTCCGGGCAACGTGATCGACGACACGTCGTTTGCGAAGACCGGCTGGTTGTTCGGTCCCTTGAAGCCGACCGTCGGCAGCGACACGTTGGTGTCCGTGTACGAGTAGTTCAACGTGGCGCCGAAGCCGTCCAGCGGTTTCCACAGCAGCGCGAACGGCATGTTCGCGGCCAGCTCGATGCCGCGCATCGTGCCGCCGTGGCCATTGGTCGGCTGGGTCAGGAAGCCGATCGTGCTGCCCTTGTACGCGCCCGTCGTCGGCAACGCCGTGGTCGGGCTGACGTACGGCGCGAAGTCGAACAGGCGCGGCGAGTTGATGATGTAGTTGTCGAGCTTCTTGAAGAAGAACGCGGCCGCCACATACGCGCGGTTGGCGAAGTATTTTTCGTACGACAGGTCGAACGAACGGGCCGCGAACGGACGCAGCTTCGGATTGCCGCCGTTACCCTCCAGCGAGATGTCCTTGTAGGGTGACGAGGGCGGCACGCCGAACGTCAGGCCGTTGCGCATGTAGTCCATGTTCGCGCGCGCGATCTGCTTGCCCGCGCCGATGCGCAGCACTTGCTCGTTACCCAGGTCGAACGCCAGGTTCAGGCTGGGCAGCACGTTGGTATAGTTGTCTCCGTCGCTGACGACCGAGAACAGGCACGTATCGACGGTGATGCCGGTGCAGTGCGACTGGTCGACCGACACGCCCGAGCCCGTCTGGCGGGTGCGCAGCACCTGTACGCCGATGTTGCCGGTGTACGGAATGCCGTACAGCTTGCCGTCGAGATCGGCCATGCCGTACAGCGTGTCGACGTCTTCCTTCACCTTCCAGTCGCGCGACAGCACGGTCGCATCCACCCAGGTGTTCAGCCCGTAGATCGAACCCAGCGTGCCGGTCGGATCGACGCTCGCGACACGGATGCCGACCGGGCCGGCGATCGAGGTCTCCGTGCCCGGCATCGTCGCGGCGGCATAGCCGTCGGCGCCGAGCACCGACAGGCGGCCTTCGCCGTCGCCCCAGCGGACCTTGTCGCGGCGGGTGGCGTTGACGCCCACGTGGGCGCCGACCACCGGACCCCATTCCAGTTCGCGGTGCAAGGTCAGGCGAAAGGTGTTGAGCTTGTCCTTGATCATGTTGGACGAGTAATAGCCGGCCTGCGGGGTCGCCGGGCCACCGCCCCAGCCGTCGACGTCGGTCAGCTTCATGATCGCGCGGTCCGTGTAGTCCAGGCTCGGCTTGTACTTGACGTCAGTGAAGTTGGTGCCGTTGAAGCCGGTCCACGAGATCGAACCGAGCTGGGCGGCCGGCGTGTTGCCCGGCTGGCCGGCGGTGGTCTCGTACTGGAAATTGTGGCGGAAGCCCGACGAATGGCCGATGTCGCCTTCGATGCGCCAGTCGCCCGTCTTCCACTCGGTGTTCCAGCCGATCGACTTGAACTTGTCGTTGCCGCGGTACTTGATGTTGCGAATGTCGCCCTTGTAGTTGCTGAAGGTACCGCTGGTGGCGACGCCGTTGGCGATGGTCGGGTTGGACAGCACGCCGTCCGGATCGTAGATGCCGGCGTTGAGCGCGATGGCGCCTTCGAGGCCGACGGTGCGCGAATTCTCCGTGCCGTACGAGTAGAAGGTGTCGACGGTCGTCTTGAAATTCGCGTTCGGCTTGTATTGCAGGGTCAGGGTGGCGCTGTCGCGCGTCAGGTACTTGTGCGTGGAATCGGACTTGAAACCGCCCGGCACGATCACGTCGGTACCGTCGTAGTTGTACTTCGGCGCATAGCCGCCCCACGTGTCGAACAGCAGTTCGTCGCCGTTGTCCTGCTTGAACGAGGTCAGGCCGAACGACACGCCCAGCGTGCGGTTGGCGAACTGGTCGATGTACGACAGGGTCTTGCGGTTGCCCGAACCTTCCTCGCCGCCGGCGTCGACACCGATGCGCTCCTTGCGGTAGCTGGCGGCCATCACGCGCTTGCCGAACTCCAGCGGCCGCAGCGTGCGCAGGTCGATCGTCGCCGCCAGGCCCTGGCCGACGAGGCTCGCCGTCGGCGTCTTGTAGACCAATACCGAGCCGGTCAGCTCGGCCGGGAACAATTCGAATTGCGGCGCGCGGTCCTCGCCCGTCGACGCCTGCTCGCGTCCGTTCAGCAGCGAGCCGTTGAAGCTTGGCGACAGGCCGCGCACGCTCACCTGCGACGCCTTGCCCGTCTCCTTGTCGCGCTGCACGGTCACCCCGGACAGGCGCGACACCGATTCGGCCACGGTGCTGTCGGGCAGCTTGCCGATGTCCTCGGCAGACACGGCCTCAACGATCGAGTTTGCGTTTTTCTTGATCGAGATGGCCGCCTCGATGCCGCTGCGGATGCCGGTCACGGTCACGGTCTTCATGGGGCCGTTGGTGGCCTGGACCGTTTCCACGGCCGGTACGTTCGTTGTCTCCTGCGCCGCCGCGCTGCCGCCGGTGCCCAGCATCAGCAGGGCGCACGCCAGCGCCACGGGCGTGGGCTGCATCCCGTAGGCTTGGGCGGGCGACTTAATTTTATTGTTCACTTCTTTTCTCCAGATAGGTAGTTTAACTAGACGCTCGGAGGAGGCGCTGGGGGAGCTGGGCGCTTTCCACCTGACCGACGAGCGATCGAGAGGGATCTTACGTGGCCTGTATGCCGAATTGACGGGACTTCTTGGCTTTCGCACAAACCCAAATGAAACCTTAAACTTGGGTTTGGCGAGTGTTGCGAAAACGACTAACGCAACGCCGCACGATGTAGTTTAGGTACTTGATAAGAGAGGACGTGTAGACGCGTTACCTCCGTCCGAGCGCGTTCGGGATGCTCAGCCGCTCCTGTACGGCGATCGGTCGCAGGACAGTGAGCAGCGACGCCTGACATGGCACCCGCCGTGGTCGCGTCTTCGATCAAGAAAATTCTCATTCGCAAAGTCTAGCCCGGCAAAACTTAAGGTTGCATTTACAAAAGTCGCCTTGCACGGTATTCGCACAGGGTGCGTGATAGCATTTCTCGCTATGGAACTACCGCTGCCTCCCTGCTCCGCGTCCCTGGCAGCCAATTCGGTGCTCGACCGGATCGCACGGATCTACCCTACCCTCAGCCGCGCGGAACGCCAGGTCGCGGACTTCGTGCTGGCCGACCCCGGCGGCCTGGCGCGCACGCCGATCAGCCGCATCACCTCGCAGTCGGGCGCCAGCGCGCCGACGATCCTGTGCTTTTGCCGCGCGGTCGGATTCAAGGGCCTGACCGATCTAAAGCTGTCGATGGTCGCCGTCCTCGGTGGCGACGCGAGGACGGAAGCGTCGGCCACGTCCGACCATCCCCTCCTCAATTCTGCGACCGAACTCGTCGACAAGTTGCGCCACCTGGCGCTGCGCGCGCATATCGCGGAAGCCGCAGCTCTGCTTGCGGGCGCCGCCGGCGTCACCTGCATGGCTTCGCACGACCTGCTGGCCGCGGCGGCCTACGCGCGCGATGCGCTGCTGAGCCGTGCCGTGCACGCGCTGACGCCCGACGCGCCGGCCTACGGCGGCGCTCCCTCGGGGCCGGCGACCGCGCACGCGGTCGGACTGTTCTTCTGCCGCGGCCTGCCTACCGCGGCGCTGGCCGACACCATCACGCGCTACCGGCGTCACGGCCACGGCGCGATCGTCGTCGGCGACGTGACCGTGGCGCCGTTCGCCCAGGCACCCGTCGAGATCGCGACCGGCCTGCCGCCGCGCCGCGGCGCGGCGCATGGCAGCACCGCGCTCCTGCCTCACCTGCTGGTCACCGACCTGCTGGTCGACGCGCTCGTTCGGCGCCGCGGCGCCGCGGCCGGGCACTAACGGCTGGCGGATACCAGCCTCTGTTGCCGCTGCCGCGCACGATGTTGAAACCGTAGGCATTGAACAGTAGGTTGATGACTGCCGGGATGCCGTGTGGCGCCCCACGTCGGCCACGCCCTCGGCGGGCGCGGTGCCTCGATGTCAGGATTGCGGGACGAGACGGATCGCTTGGCCGCCGCCCGGCGCCAGCGCCATGTCCAGCACGTCCGTGCTCGTCACGGTGCGCTTCTCGATCACGAGGTCGAAGCGGTGCGCGGTACGGTAATCCGCCTGCTCGCCGTCGCGATAGATTTCCGCGACGTAGGCCTTACCGGGGTCGAGGAACTGCAGCGGCAGCCGCAGCGTGCGGGCCGCGCCGTCCGTCACGGCGCCGACGTACCACGCATCCGAATGGCGGTCCTTGCGCGCGATGGTCGCGAACTGCCCGACCTCGCCGTTGATCACCCGTGTGTCCGCCCAGTCGGTCGGCACGTCCTTGATGAACTTGAATGGACCCGGATACTGTTCGTAGTGCTCGATCAGGTCGGCCGCCATTACGACGGGCGAATAGATGACCACGAAGTTCGCGAGCTGCTTGGCCTGCGTGGAATTGAACCACTTGTCGCCCGCGCCTTTCAGGCTCAGCACGCCCGGCGTGTAGTCGAACGGACCACTCAGCATGCGTGTGAACACCAGGTTGGCCTCATGGTCGACACCGTTGACCGGATTGCCCCAGGCGTTGTACTCGACGCCGCGTGCACCCTCGCGCGAGATCCAGTTAGGATAGGTGCGGCGCAGGCCGGTGTCCTTCACTGGCTCATGGGTGTCGATCGCCAGCTTGTATCGCGCGGCTTTCTTGATGGCCTCGACATAGTGGCGCACGCCGTCCTGCGAATCGGTGTAGCCGAACCAGGTCTTGCCGCCCGGGCCGGCGAAGCGCGCCGCGCCGCCGTCGGTGACGTAGCCTGTCTTGATGCTGTCGACACCGAGCCGCGCATAAAGCTTGTACGCGTCGTCCATCTGCGCCTCGTAGCGCGCGATGTTCCCGCCGGTTTCATGGTGCCCGATCAGGCGCACGCCCTGTTCGGCCGCGTATTTCGCGAGGCCGGGCAAGTCGAAGTCTGGATACGGGCGCGTAAAACTAAAGTCGGCGCCGCTGCCGGCCCAGTCGCCGTCCCAGCCGAGGTTCCACCCCTCGACCAGTACGCCGCGGAAGCCGTTCCTGGCCGCAAAGTCGATATAGCGCTTCGTGTTCGCCGTGGTGGCGCCGTGCTTCGGGCCCGAACCCCACGTCGTCAGCCCCAGGTGCATTTCCCACCAGACGCCGACGAACTTCGAAGGCTTGACCCACGACACGTCCCCGAGCGCGTTCGGCTCGTTCAGGTTCAGGATCAGGTCCGACATGTACAGGCCTGCCGCGCTGTCGGCGATCTGCATCGTGCGCCACGGGGTCGTGAACCCGCCCTGGCGCACGACCGGCGCGCCATGCGCGGACGGCGCCAGGTGCGCGCGCAGTGTCTGCCCTTCCACGCGGCGCAGCCACATGGAGGCATAATCGACCAGGGCCGCCTCATGGAAGGCGACGTGGGTGCCGTCGTCGAGCCGCACGGTCAGCGGCGTATTCGCCATGCCCACTTCGCGCAGGGGCGTCTTCTGGATCGGGTACTCGAGCGCCCACACTTCGCCGGCCTGCTGCCACCATGCGTTGGCCGGCTGCGCGACGACGAACTCGGTCAACTCGTCCGAGATCGCCACGGGTTTTCCATCGCGCTGCGCGGGAAATTCGTAGCGGAAGCCCACGCCGTCGTCGAACACGCGGAACACGATGCCGAGCCGGCGCCCGCTCTTCTGGCGCAGGTCGACGCGCATCTCGCGGTAGTGGTTGCGCACGAAGCGACGCTCGCCCCAGGGCTGCTCCCAGGTGTCGTCGTAGTCGCCGAAGGATTTACGTTCGAGCGCGAAGCCGGCATCGAGCGGCGCGCCGCTGGCCAGCACGATGCCGAGCCGCGACGGCGCGATCACGGGCTTGCCGCGCCGGTCGACGTGGTACGACAGGCGGCCGTCAATGGCGGCCTCGATGGATACGGTGAGCACCTTGCCGGGCGAGTCGACCGTCGCCAGCAGCTCGTCCGCCCAGGCGCCGGCTGCCGCGGTCGCGATGCCCAGGGCGATGCATGCGCGCGCCGCCCAGTGGGTGAACATGGCGGGCAAATTCATGATGAGTCTCCTTGATGTTGTCATTCCGATGGCTGATGCCAGTCGGTGATCGTCCATCAAGCTCATCAGTTCCGTCAACGTGGCTTCTAAAGCCGATATTAAGATTCGGACCCGGGTCTTAACGTTGGATTCAGGGGCGTCGTTCTGGGCGTTGCGCGCGCACGTAGAGTACGATGTTCACGAATACGTTAATCCCACTGTAAAGCAGCGCTGCCCTGGTACTCGGTCACGCGCGTCTCGAAGAAGTTGCGTTCCTTCTTCAGGTCGATCATTTCGCTCATCCACGGGAACGGGTTTTCCTCGTTCGGGAACAGTGCATCCAGGCCGATCTGGACGGCGCGGCGGTTGGCGATGAAGCGCAGGTAACCCTTGAACATCGCTGCGTTCAGGCCCAGCACGCCGCGCGGCATCGTGTCTTCGGCGTAGCGGTATTCCAGGTCCACGGCCTTCAGGAACAGGCCTTTGATCTCTTCGCGGAATTCCGCCGTCCACAGCTGCGGGTTTTCCATCTTGATCGTGTTGATCAGGTCGATACCGAAGTTGCAGTGCATCGATTCGTCGCGCAGGATGTACTGGTACTGCTCGGCGGCACCCGTCATCTTGTTCTGGCGGCCCAGCGCGAGGATCTGCGTGAAGCCGACATAGAAGAACAGGCCTTCCATCAGGCAAGCAAACACGATGATCGAGCGCAGCAGCTTCTGGTCGTTTTCCAGCGTGCCGGTGTGGAACGTCGGATCGTTGATGACTTCGATGAACGGGATCAGGAACTGGTCCTTGTCGCGGATCGACGGAATCTCGTTGTAGGCGTTGAAAATTTCCCTCTCGTCCAGGCCCAGCGATTCCACGATGTACTGGTAGGCGTGCGTGTGGATCGCTTCCTCGAACGCCTGGCGCAGCAGGTACTGGCGGCATTCCGGCGCCGTGATGTGGCGGTAGGTGCCCAGCACGATGTTGTTGGCGGCCAGCGAGTCGGCGGTCACGAAGAAGCCCAGGTTGCGCTTGACGATGCGGCGCTCGTCTTCGGTCAGGCCATTCGGGTTCTTCCACAGTTCGATGTCGCGCTGCATGTTCACTTCCTGCGGCATCCAGTGGTTCGCGCATCCGGCCAGGTATTTGTCCCACGCCCATTTATATTTGAACGGGACCAGCTGGTTGACGTCGGTCTTGGCGTTAATGATGCGCTTGTCGTCCGCGTTCACGCGTTTGCCATGTGCCTGCGCTTTCGGCGGCTCGTCGTCCCACGATAACATGATGACCTCCTGAGAACCGAGTACCCACGCTCTTTGCAGAGGTGGGTCGATTACAGCTCGAAAAGAAACGGCAAGTACGCCTACCGCTCTTTCGCCACCTCTTTAGCACGCGGTGCCTTGCCCTGATCGATAGCTTCCTTCGCTACGTGAGGCTCGCGATCGTTCGCCTTTCTGCTCTTCGCATGCGACATGTAGATCTTTGGCCCTTTCACGGTCTCGCCAGTAACGATCTTCTGTAAAACATGTCGCCGGGCGAGACCGACAAACTCTTCCCTCGCCTCCTCGGGAAGATGCGCTTCCGCGAATTTCCTGGCTACGTCGACGACGCCGTATGCGGGCGCGAGCTCGGGATGATTCTTCAAGACGAACGATGGTTTGTCCTTCTCGAACGCCGAAGCCTTTGCGAATAATTCAGGGTTAGGAACTGGAGGTACCTTCGGCGTCGTCTCAGCGCTCCGCCCGCCAGTTTGAGGCCGCCCCGACGCAGCAACAGATGGCGACGCTGGAGCCTTGCCGAGGTCCGGTATTCGTCCTTTCTCGACCATGTTATTCACGGGTCGATTCGCCAACTCGGCCAAGTCCAGGGCCGTAGGCTGATATCCTGCGACCTTCAGTCCGGCCTGAGCTGCCTCCATCCATGCACTGCGTCGAAATTCCTCAGTACCCTTGACCGTGATATTCGACCAACCGCGAGCCTGGGCGATTTCGACGAGCGAGCGAACGACTTCTGGATGGGCACCCCGTGTCGCCAGCTTTTCGCCGCGGTCAACGAACGCGAGCGTTTTGTCTGGGAAGTAGTAATCGGTCTCGACCTTAAGGAAGCGTCGAACCACGCTCGCCGGCACAGCTTTGGTCTTGTCCTCTGCCACCACTGGCTCGTTGCCCGGGACTACTAATCGCTCAGCAACTGTCGCTGTCACGGCCGGTGTCGCTCTACTGTGTAGCCAAGCGCCAGCGACCTGAGCGGAGCTACCGATCATCCGCAGCACTTTCTTACTCAAGCCTGGCGTCGACTTGCCACCGTCGCCTCCGGGCTCCTGTTGCGGCATATCGGTTGATGGCCGTTTGTCGAGTTCGTGTAGAGGGCCGCGTTCAATTGTGTTCTCGACGTCGCCTTCACGTACCTTGGCCCCACGAACAATTCGGGGCGATGCCTTTACCTGAATTACTTCGGTAACCTGATGCGGTCCGTAGAAATTTGCAGGACTGGTGGACGTCGAGTTACCAGCATCTTGCGCTACCTTGCCTGCAACCGCGCGTCCCGACGTAGCCAGCCTTGCCAAGATAGCGTCAGCAGTTTTTTCAAACTCGGGACTAAACTTTGGCATGTGCGTAGCCAGGTAGCTTCGCCCGGATGCGATCTCCGCTTCCAATCGCTGCATATTCGACACGTGGTACAGAACGAATTCGCGGCTCTGTGGTTTCAGTTTGAATATGTCCGGTACCTTTGCCTCGGGGTTGGCAAGGAATCTGATTGCCTCCTCCGTGACAGGAGGGATGTCACCTCGCTCGGGCATAGCCTGAGGTAGTGCTGACTGCGTCGAAAGCTGCGCGACATCCGGGGTCGAAGATGCCCGGCGTCGCACACGTTTTGAAACGGGAGGTTCAGTCTGCGCTGGCTCCGCTGCATCCACAGCCTTCGATGATGTCCGGGTCTTCCGTGCCGGACTGGCAGCTGCCGCGGCTTGTTGGGCGGGATCGCCGGTTCCCGTTCCTTCCTGGGTTTTGGCAGTTCGGCTCCTGCGTGGACTTGATGTCGTGACCTCGGCACTACCGTTCTGCCCAGCCCTGAGCGCTCGCGCCGCTTTTGAATCGTCGTTCGGGTCGCTCGGCATTGGGTTATCCAGTGCAGGTGCCCCGTGTTCCTGTTTGTCTTCGATACTCATTATCAACTCCTGTCAGGTTGTCACTTCAACTTCACGGATGAAGGAATCGAAAACTCTTTGCAGATCTTCGCCGGTCAGCTTTTCTCCTTTCGGTAGTTGGACATTCTTGAATTCCGCCGCGTAATCGGTGAGCTTCAATTTGCCGAGCTTTGGCACGTCCTGCGGAGTGATGTCGCGTGGCGATTTGGCTTTGCCGGCGGGTGCGTCATCTTTCTCAAGCAATGGTGGTGGCGGTGCCGGCATCGTGATCTCGATCGGCGTAATCTCGGGCAGCGGACGGTTTGCGCGACGCAGGAATACAAGGCGCTGCCAGTACCAAATCTTTCGGCAGAAAATCGGCAGGCAGTGCTCAACGAAGACGATCTCGTTATTCACTCCCATCATCTTGACCTCCTGCGGATTGAGGAGTGCACGCGCCGTCTTCGACCTGGTGACGCTGCCCGGGCGGACGCTCATGGCCTGCCGTGAATCCGATGTGCTGTCCGCGGTGAAGGTACCAAGCTCGCGCGAGATATCTGTAGCGTAGTCGTTGTCGTTGGGCGCATAGACGACACGCGCTCCGCAGCAGGCGATGATGTTCTTCGTATGGTCCGGCCCGTAGACGGCGCGAAGCTGGGGCACCGAGTGCGCTATCAGCAGCGGACGGATGCCATAGCCGCCCATTAGCTGGATGCTCTTTTCGATAATGGGCATCCGGCCAAGGGCAGCCAGTTCGTCCATGATCGGCAGCAGCTCGTAACGGATGGTCGGATCGTCTTCAGGCATCTTGTCCATGTTCGCATCCAGCAGCTGCGTAAAAAACAGGTTCATCAGCAGGGACAGCCGATCCAGATCTCCGGGATTGACACCGAGGTAGATCGACAGGCGCTTGCGGCGCACGTTGTAGAAGTTAAAGGAGTCGGCACTGGTCGCGGCGTCGACGAGTGGGTCGGTCCACAACTGCAACTTCGCAGTGAACGTCTTGCGCACCGACGACTGCGTCTGGGGACTCAAGGCGATGAAGTCGTACAGCATCCGCTTACAGGTGGATGACAATGGACTCTGCGATTTATCGCGTTCACGGATGATTCGCTTCCAGTGGTCGCTTACGGAATCATCTGCGCCGTGCATGATCTGGCGCACCATCTCACCCATCGTGCGCGGTAGCGACGGCGTTTCGATCACGTACAGGCCGATGCCAAGGAACAGGTCGCGGCAAGACGCCGGCCAGAACGGATCGCCCGAAGCCGGATCGGGAGACAACTGGTTCGCGAGCTTTTGCAAGGCGCTGACGCGAAGCGGAGGATCGTCCGGTACATAGTGCTTCGAGATCGGGTTCCATTGTGCCGTCAGGCCTTTGGGCGACAGGGGATCGAACAGGTAGGCATCGGAAAACAGGCTGCGGAATCCTGCGGTGATCCTGTAGCACTCCTTGCGCACGTCGTTGACGACAATGCTTCCGCGCCAGGAAAGCGCGTTGGGCTGGACGAGGCCTGCACCTTTGCCCGACCGCGGAGGTGCGATGACGATGGCGGCAAGCTGACGTCCAAGGACGAGATAACGTCTTCCCCACCGGCCAAGGATGATTCCGGTCTCGGCGAACAGGCCGGCACGGGCAACCTCGCGCCTGGTCGCGAAACGCGCGTCGCCATGCAGCGAACGATTCACAGGCCGGCACAAGGCGATCACAATGGCACTCACCGGGACCGTTCCGATGACGAGACAGCCGATCAGCCAGCGGCGTGTGTATGGATCGGTTCCGTACTGCTGCCAGTAGCGCAAAACCGTCGTCGGCGTCGCCGCCGACGGCGGAAGCAAGGGGTTCGCAAGCTTGATCAGGAACAGGTAGCTCGCCAGGTAGAGGGCTGTCAGTACGGCGCCAAGCAGTATTGCGCCGAACGCCATCGCCTTGAGACGCGGACTGTCGATCGGAGTGATGAGCATTGCATCCCCCTACCCCAACTGACGGACCGCGAACGCGGGATCGAAGTAGACCTCGGAGGCGACACGGCGCCCTCCCGGCAGCCGTTCCATCTGGACGACGACGTCGACGAGGGCATACAGGTTCGCGAAGATATCGTCGAGGTCGAGTCGTGCCCCTTCCGCGCTCCCCTTGATCATGAGGGCAAGGCGGCGGAAAGCCAGTTTGGCCCGCGTCGCGTGGACGGTGGTGATCGTGCCCGGGTGTCCCGAGTTGAGGACGTTCTGGATGAAGAAGAACGTCTCGTCACCGCGCAGTTCGGCCAACAGTACCCTGTCCGGCCGCATGCGCAGCGTCGCCTCGAGCAGGTCGCGCGGCCGCAGCTTCGATACGCCGTTCGCACCTTTTGGGTAGAATAGGTTGACCTGGTTGGCGTGAGGCAGGCGCATCTCCGCCACGTCCTCGACGGTGATGATGCGTTCGTGCATCGGGATCATCGCCGCAAGCGCATTGCCGAGCGTGGTCTTGCCGGATCCGGTCGCGCCCGACGACACAATGTTCTTCCGACCTTCGACCGCCTCGCAAAAGAACGCCTCCCATTGACGCTTGCGGAACAGGTCGAGCATAGAGCGGTCCCGGTCCGGAAGCAAAGCCTCGATCCGCGCCCGCTCGTCTGGCGTCATCAGCAACGATTGTTCGCACCGCGTGTCTTCGAAGGCCCCGCCCTGGATGATCTCGGACATCGACAACGGCTCGCCTATCGGACGCCGGGTCGTGAACGAGACCTTCCCGGCTTCGATGGCGGGCGGGATGACGATTTGAACACGCATGCCTCCCGGCAGCTGTGCGCCAAGCAGCGGCCAGTCTTCCGCGAGGTCCTGGTTCGCGCGATTACGCAGCAGCATCGCGAGACCGTCGCACCACTGATGCGAAATGGCGGGGTTCCTGACCGCCTCCCAGCCGTCCGACCGCTCCAGCAGTACCTCGCCGGCCCGATTGATGACGATTTCGGTGACGCTCTCGTCGTTCAGGTGCGCAGCGATAGGCTCCAGGTGCAGTACCAGCGTGGAAGCGTCTTCCCCAGCGATCGCGATGTCGTTCATGGTCGCTTCCTTTCCAGTTCGTAGACGTCGCGGAAATCGATGTCGCCGGCCAGGTAAATCAACACTTGGCTAGCCTGCGAGGCGGTGATCGTCGGCCGGATGGCGACCGTGCTCTTCAACACCTCGGACATGACCTCCTGGGGGCCGGTGATCGTGGGAAAACCAATCGTCGTGTTGCCGTTTCCGCGCTGGGCGGTGGCGATGAGGTATGGCCCGACATCAGTGATCAGGCTGAGCGCGATGGCTGAACCGAACCGGTCCCAGAAGTGATTGTCGACTTCTCCAGGAGTGCCCGTGCGCCCCAGCGAATCCGCCGCATCCGAATCGAGCGGTACCAGCACATGCTGCGGCGTCTCGCAGCGCTGCCAGATGATGCCGACCCGGCGCTGGCCATGCATGACGCCGCCGCCCTGCTTGCCAACACAGTAAGTACCGCGGTCCATCAGCGACACTTTGTTATCGGCGCTCGTGGCGTCCACGGCAGTCACGCAGGTGACAGTCCCGGTCAGCGTGGTGTCGATTGCGGGAACGACCGTGCAAGGAATCACCTTACCCCGGGTCATCATGAGTGTCGGATCGGGGAGCATGTAGGCGCGCGCCGCCGGGTATCCGCCGGGCTGCGGAAGGCTGGCCGGAGCCTTTCGCGGCGAACTTCCTGTCGACACGGTATCAATCGGCGCGCTAGTTTCGCTCGCGACGGCCGACGACGCTACGCCTGCAGTGTCCAGACTGAAGCGGACCTCACGTTTGAGACGACGGTCCCGTACCATATCCGCCTGGCTTCTCACAGGCTGCTGGCCGGACACCGTTCCGGCCGGCGCCGGTTTGGCGGCTGACGCAAGATCTGTCGATGCCTTCAGCGGCGGCAACTTGTCCGTCTCCTTCGCAATCACCGGCGCCTCTACCGGCGCGGGCTCCGGCATCGACAGCGGCGGTAGCGTGGTAGTCGCCAGCGTGCGCGTAGCGTCCTTCGGCGCTGTCTTCGCTTCCTGGTAGTGCTTGTACATACCGGCGTAGTACTTGTAGAGCAGGACGCCCGCGAACAGGCAAGCCCCCAGGATCACCGCCCAGTTGGTGAGCTTGTTTTGCAGCGTAATCCCTCTGTTGACGGAACTTAGGACACGCTCACCTTCGATACTGTTTTCGTCTTCGATGTCGGGTTCTTCGGGCTGACGCTTGAACAGGTTCATTTCGCAGCTCCCTTCAAAATCCGGTCGACCTGCGGCGACGCGGTGCTCGTGGCGGGCCGCCGCGCGTCCTGGTCGAAACCATCGTTGAACACGCAGGCTATCTCGCGTCCGATACGCAGCACCAGCTTGCGGTGCACGCCAGGCACCTGCATCATGTCGTCCCTCATGACCGGACTCTCGATCTGCTCCAGTGAATCCTCGCCACTGCGGACCGAATACACGGCCGGAATGCTCGCAGTCGCGCGGAACCGGAGAAAGGTGGTCCTGCCGTCGTCCGATGCCTCCACCGGGGCAAGTTCGCTCGATCCCTGGACCGAGTAACGACGATTGCTCGCCGGTGGCGTCGCATCCAGCAAGGTGCGCGCCTGCTCGGCTACGCTGGGCGCGGCGCTAGCGGTGTGTTCAGTGACGGGATAGCGGAAGAAAACCGTCAAGAAACCGACGCTTCCCTTGCGTTTATCGGCCTGTTTCAAGTCAAACGTATACGTCCGCTTCGTCGTCACCACGTGTAGATTCGCGTCAGGCAGGATCCCTGCTGGCTTGATGAACAGACCGTCACGGAAGCGCTTGGTCGCCACGCCCCACGCATCGACATCGCCGCCAGCCATGTCGACGACCTTTTCGTCATGATCGAAAACGATGTGCGTTTCGAGCCCGTCGCGCGTATAGATCGTGACCACGTCGTACGGGTCATATGTGGCGAACCGGATGCGTGCATCCTTCTGCCCTGCCTCCGGAAGCTGGGCACCATAGGTGGCGGCCGCTGCCGCGAGCGCGATCACGCCGAATATGAGCTGCTTGCTCATGGCGACACCTGCTTGACGTTAGTCGGTGACACCAGCGCCATCGGAGACGCGGCTTGGCGTGCAACAGTTTTCGACGCCACACGTTCGGCGACACCTCGCCCGGACGTCCCGAGATCGCGATCCGCCGTGTAGTCGGTGATCTCCATGCCGAGATCGTTGATACGCCGGTCACGCTCGTTCGTGGGCTGGTTCACCCAGTGGAACGAGATGTTGGCGATCCACTCCGTCGGAGCTTCCTCCACATCGTTCACCAGCTCGTTTCTCGTGAAGCTGGCACGTGCGCCGATAGGCGTCCCCAAGCCGTTGCGTAGTACCGTGATGGCACCGATCTTGACGCGTACCCTCCTCTCCTTCTTGTACCTGTTGGGCGGCGATTCGGCGTTGGACTTGTCCCACGTCTGCGCCCACTGCGCCTGGAGCTGCGGGCTCATGAAAGCTGCGGCCGTGTAGTAGTGGGTGTCCGCCTGTTCGTAGCTGTAGCCCTCGCGGGCCAGGACGAACGTGTTGACGTTCCGGCGTATCGTCGCCTCTTCCGGAGACATCTGGAAGTCAGCCAGCGAGATCAGCGGCTGCACGACACCGTTCGCCTTGTCAACCACGAGTACCTGCGGCGGCGGCGCCGGCCGCATCGACGTCGCGACGGCGCCGCCGGCCACGGCGATGGAAGCGATGGCGACGGCACCGAACGAACCTGCCACTCGCCAAGCGACGCGGCGCGACGTTTCGCCCGCGATGGCACGGCGGTCGGCTTCGTCCGCGGCCAGATCGAGCATCTTCTGGATGTCGGCATGGGCGTCGATCAGCGCGCGGGTGGCGGCCAACTCTTCGACCAGTTGATCTGCTTTGGATCGGCTATTCATTGCATGCTCCTTTATGCGGCGGCGCTGCAGCTGGGATATCCGGTCTGGACGCTGGCCGGGGCATTGATCGGACGACGGTCGCTGCCATCGCACTTGGGTAGCGGCGTGCTCGTGCATCCGCTCAGTACGCTGGCCGTGGCCAGCACGATCAGAAATTTGCGCATTTGTTCCTCACGGTGTGTAGGTCAGCAATTTCACTTTGGCTTTGGTCGGACGAATCGAATTGCGACTTCTGTTCTGATAGGCGCCCCAGGTCCCGCGCGCCACTTTCTTTCCTGTCCACGCCACTGGTCGCATACCCTGCATGCCAATCTGTTTTCCAAACTTCGTGCCGTTGGAGAGCAACAATTTGCCTGCGAACCGGCCCATTCCGAACGAGGACAGTGACACGCCACCGGCCAGTCCTGCGGCAATACTGAGTACCGAGGCAAGCGCGAGAAGGCATACCAGACCCATCGCCAGGAACGGAAAGGCCTCCGCGACTTCAGCGCTCGACGTCATCGCTGTCGGCCCACTGGCGGCGCTCGCGAATAGCTTCATGACCAGCAGGTTGATCATCACAACGAGCACAGGTACGAGAAAGTAGTTGGCGAGTTGGCGCAACCAGGAGTTGAAAAAGCCCGCCGTGGCTTCGAACAGCAACCCGATGAAGAACACGGGACCGATGGCGACGACTGCCGTCAGAACGACCTTCGACAAGGCCATGAGAAAAAATGCATAGGCTGTCACCACGATCGTCATGACGATGACGGCTGCCGCGATCAGGTACATGCCGAAGTCGCCGTCGAGAACGCCGGCTTTGCTCCAGAACCGCGTTGTCAGCAACAACCCGTCGTTCAACATGGCATCCAGCCCGCTGATCACGCCATTGGTGCCTGAGCTTCGTGCCAGACCTGCCACGAATTCGTCCGGACCACGCAAGAATGTGTTGGTGATGAGGATGTTGTAGTTCGCCGTATTGAACCCGATACAAAGAATCCCGGCCAACTTCACGATCCGGTTGATAAACTCGTTGACGGGCTCCCTGATCAAGCCGCGTATGCTGGCGAAGCCCCATAAGGCCACGTAAAGAACCAACATCGTCGTCAGGAACGGACCGACCACGCGAGCGACCGCAACCACGTTTTCTCCCACGTAGGATTCGCACACGGCGTTTATGTAGTTCAGGCTATCGCGATAGAGAGTCGGCGCGGCCATGATCAACGCTCCTAATGTGCCAGGTCGAGACGAAGTTTGTCGGTGGTTCCCATCGATGCGATGTGGTCGGCGCGGCGCACGTTGACGCAATTCGGCGTCGCCCCCATCCTGCCGGGATCGTTCCGGCATAACACGCCCACCTTGTTTCGCAGATCCGGCTGGGCCAGGAATTCGTCCACAGTGAGTACGCGATCGCCCAGCTCCGGGATGGCCATCGCGGCTTCCCGTCCGCATCCGAGCATGAGAGCGGCCATGGATACAGCAAATAGAGTGGATTTCATGCAGTCCTCCGATAACGGGTAATGGTGGTCAACGCTCACGGCAGCGGCACTTCGACACGCGGAATAGAGGTTCCGACCGCCCCCGCACGCATCTGGCTGATCATCAGCCGCTGCGCGCGGTCCTGGGCGGCGGCGCCGTTCGCCGCGGCTTCCAGCTGGTTCTGGTCCTTGACGAGTTCCGCATGCTCGATGGCGATCCGGTTGGCCAGGTCGTATGCCGCCTTCGGGTCCTCCGTTCTCGCCAGCGTGTCCGTGAGGACCTGCAGCCGGGCCTGGCGCATGGCCGCGTCGTTGAATGCGGTCTGCGCCATCGCCTGGTTGGCTGCCGATACGTCCTGCGCCTGCGCCAGGAAGCGCTGTAGCTCGGGAGCGAGCTGCGCAGCCTGGTCCGGCCGAAGTACCGCTTGCGCGCTGCGGATCTGCTGTGCAAGCACGGAAAGCTGACTCATCGAACGAGCCCAGTCCGACGGCAATGCGGGGACTGCAGCGGGCAACAGGCGAGACATACCGCGATCGCCAGTCATGGACTTGATCTGGAAATTGATGCTCTCGATCTGTGTGGCCATCTGCCTGTACTGGTCACTCCAGGCCTTGACCTGCTTGACGGCTTGCCCAAGCACGGCCGGATCGATGACGGTCAGCTGCGCATAGGCATGTGCGGACGCACTTGTCAGCACGGCGGCGCCGATGAGGAGACGAAGGTTCATGCGGATTTCCTTTCATTGTCAAAGTGGGAAGCCCATGCGGCGGGGTCTTCTCCATACTGGGCGATAAGGCGATCCATCAGTTCGAGGTTGGAAGTGCGCGCGGACAGTACCGCCAGGTCGTCGTCCATGCCGGCGAGCGGCAGCTTGGCCACGACGGAATGGCGCCCCTGCTTCAGCAGGAACATCCCCGAACCTTCGGGCAGGTCGGTCTTGATGAGGCTGAACTCCCGGTCCGACAGCCCCAGGCCTTCCTTGTATTCGGTACGGTCGGCGCCTGGATTGGGAAACAGGATCATGGTTGCGACCTGCTCTATCAACGTGCGCGCCATGGGATGCCGCAAAGCGTCGCTCGGAGACTGCGAATCGAGTACGACGAGACCGTTCTTCTTCCGCAAGGTCTTGAGGAGGTCCTTGAGGAACGCGGCGAAATGCTTGTCGCCTATCGACTTCCAGAATTCAGCGAAGAACACGGCCAGGCGCCTGCCGTCGATCAGGCGCCCCGTCAGGTGGAACAGGTGCAGTGCGATCGGCGTGCGCAGTTCGGCGTCGTCGAGGAATGCAGTGGTATCGAACACGGTGGTACGCACTGTCCCGAGTTCGCTAGCGATCGTGGCCGAAGGGTTGTCGAACACCCATGCCAGCGGGCCGTCCTGCCTCCCTGGCTCGCGGGCATAGCACCATCGGGCCAGTCGGTCATACAGTTCGCCTTTCGGAAGGAAGTCGAGCACCCGCCCGAGCCGGCGCGCAGCCGGGGCCATATCCAGCACATGGGCAATCGCCTTGTCTACGTCCTTTTCGTCCTGCACCGTTAGCGGTTTCGTGTCGACTTCGAGACCGGTTTCGGTAACGACCGGACGGCTCATCAGCTTTCGCACGAGGAGCTGCAGGTGGCGTATGTTCGATGGTTCCGCAGGGTCGAGCTGGAATGGCGCCAGACCCGTTGGCTCGTCCATCCGGAGCGTATGCACTTCCGCCCCCAAGCGCCGGGCCGCGATTTCAGTGTCACGGTCTTTGGAAAAAAGCACCGACGTCACGCCGAACTTCTGCATCATCGACAACAGGAAGCACACGGTAGCCGTCTTGCCCGATCCATTGGGCCCGAACAGAACGGTGTGCCCGACGTCCTTCTTTCCGCCCCCGTTCGCTGCCTGAGGGTCCGACGCGTGCAGGCTGAGGTAATGCGGTGTGCCGGCCGCGGTCATCAGCATCGCGATCGCATCTCCCCAGTGGTTGCCGTTGCGGCGCCCAACGGGAAAGTTATGCAACGGATAAAATCCGCAAAGATTACGGCTGTTGATGGGCGAGAGGCGCGGCCGCATTGCAAAGTTGGCCGGCAACTGCGCCCAGAACGCCGCCTCGAGCGCCAGGTCCTCGCGTGCCGGTTTGATACCGGCGTCTACCAGGACGCGGCGCACCTCGGCCACCTCGCAATCGAGTGCATCCAGCGAGTCCGCTTTCACGAACACGTTGTAGTGATGACTGCCCATGACGGTCCTGCGGGAGGTGAGGTCGTCGGCGATCTCCGGGATCTCGTCGATCTGCGATCTCGCCGCGTCGTGCGCGTTCTCCATGCGGTTTGCCCTCATCCGCATGTTGCGTAACGCGGCGTCCTGCGCCTGGAATTCGAACGACTGGGTGACCACGAGCTCGACCGGCTGTGTCAGCAATTCGTCAAGGAAGATCGGCGTCGTTTCGGAAGGGTACGATTGGATGCCGAGCATCGCCCCGAAACGGCTCACGTCGGCATCGTGTATTTCCACGGTCTCATTGCCGAAGACCGGGCGCGCGCCGCCAATCTGGTACTTGAGCGGCACCCGCGCATACGGTACCGGCTCCCATCTCCCGGTTAGAAGGAAATTGAAGAATTCGGCAGGTTCCGAGAAAAGCGCGCCGCGTTGTTCGTACGCGCACAGTCGCTCAGGCTCGTAGTAACCCAGCGATACAACGAGATCGGTGACGATCTGATCCAGTTCCGCGACCTGCTCCGCACGCCGCATCCTGATGTCACCGGTCGTACGCGACGATAGCAGCGTCGACAGCAATCCATGGGCTTTGCTGCGGAACGGCCGCAATACGACGGTCATGAACAACTCGTTGACCATCAGGTTCTCACTGCAAATCCGGGCCTTGTAGCGCTCATTGAATTCATGCGCGTAGCCCGCCTGGAAAACGCCGTCGGGATACTGGCTTTCTCGGCGGCGGACGATATGCTGCCAGACCGTGATACGCGGGTCCGCGAGACTCATGACAATGCGATTGAGACGTGCATGCCGGTTGTTGATGTCGTCATCGTCCGCGCATTCGAAGGCGGCGCCGGCCAATCGCAGCACGCACAGGCATTCGCCCGAGCTGGTGTCGATAATGGACGGCGTCAAATGACCTTCATACGGCACGTTGCGCGCGACCAGTGTTTCGCGCCGCATTGCAATCCTGCGTGATGTCGAGGTTTTCATGCGTGGACCTCCAGTTTCAAATTCCTTTTGATACGCCAACGCCTGAATGAGCCGAAACGTTCCCTGAACGACAGCGGACTGTATGACGACGCATGCCAATGCCATCGCGTCGCGATGAGCGTCCCGAGCGTCGTCCGAGCCCATAACAGAAGAAGCTCGAACGACCGCGGGTCGTTCAGCGTGATCAGATAGCAGATGCCATGGACCGGAATGCACATCAGCAGCCAGAGCAGGTTTTCGGTCAGGGACAACGCCTCGACCGACACGAGTATGTTCACCATGCATGCCTCGTAGGGAACACCAAGGATGGTCGATGGCCGGGTGAGTGCCACCGCGAGCAGGTCGACGTCTATCCCCTCCTCGCGCTCCATATCACGCTCCCAGCCAACCGCGGAACATGGTGACGACCTGGTCGCGGCCGAAGAACAGGGCGGTACCCAGGACACCTCCGAGGAACCATCCCCAGTTGACACGGCCAGTCAGGCACAGAATGCCGACCGCCGCGACCGCGAGCGGCACGATAGGCGTGAGCAGCTGCACGAACCAGTTGGTGGCTTGCGTTCCGGCGCCCGTAAACTGCGCCATCGCAGGCGTAGCTTGCAGTGCCAGTAGCCCTGCACAAAGCACGAACGCAAGTACACGTTGAGTCTTGTTACTCATGGCTTTCACTCCTTTGGCTGGTTGATGAATCGGTTAAGTCGATAGCCCGGTTGTACGGATCCCAGAATCGCGGAGCACGCGCGCCAGTACTTGCTGCCGGGTGAAGTGCCCTTACTGAAAGACGACGAGGCGCTTCTCCACCGCTTTGCGCGTCGCCTTCCAGTTCACGCTGGAGCGCTTTGATGTTTTCTTCGTGCCGGTGAACGGCATCCCTGTCTTCTTTCGAAGTGCCCTCACCGAGCCTCGCGTTTACCTTGGAGAGTGCCTCGCGCTCCGTCGCGAGTTCGGTTTGCAGGATCAGGCGCCTATCCTCGTCGCGAGACTTTTGTTCCGCTTTGGCGACAACCGGATAGAAAGGCTGAGCTTGCACATATGGCACGACCACCGACGACAAGATGATGAAAGCGACACGATGTAACATGGGTATCCTCAACGGGTTATGCGTTCTACATTAGCCCTCCCCCGCGCTGCCGGTTTAATCCAACGCAGAGTTTCGCGTTGACTAAACGCGTACCTTTTAGCTAACGGAGCAGTGAGCGGCCGTGTTCCCGGGGAGGAGCAAATGACAGTACGGAAGCGATTGACACCAGCCGAGTTCGATTTCATCCGGCCGCATCTGGAACGTCAAAAAGAGGAAAACATCGAGCACATCCGCCGAGTGCTCGTGGACGGCGTGAAGCAGCGCGCCGTCGCAACGGAGTTGCGGATGACCGAACAAGGCGTGAGTGCAATGGTGGCGCGTGCGTGGCGTACGCATGTGGAGTCGGGCAGCCGTCCCGACGGATGGCGCGCCGTCAATGTGGCGCTTCCGGACAATGTCGCCGACGTTGTCGAAGAGATGGCGGACATCGCGAGAAGGAGGCTACTGAAATGATCAAATTCATGCCAGTAAGCCAGAAAGGCGGCACGGGCAAGACGACGACCAGCTACAACTTCGCCCACCATGCGACGGAGAGAAAACGCCGCTCTGCCCTGGTGGATGGCGACGAACAGGGCAATGCGAGCCAGGCAATGGCGCCGCATGCGATCACGGAATTCAACGCTGCCGATCTATTCTTAGACGAGCCTCTGCCATTACCGGACGAATTTCCCAGCCTGGTCCTTATACCAGCCGACAGAATCCGCCTGCGCGAGATCGAGCAGTCCGATGTCGACGATAGCGAACTGGTCGATAACCTGCGTGCGCGGTTGGCCGAACTGGCACCGCATTTCGAGTACATGACGTTCGATACGCCAGGGGCCAACAGTCGTATTGCCAACGCGTTCCTCGTCGCCAGCGATTTTACGATCATTCCGTGCAAGATCGACCCTTTCAGCGTCGCGGTGTCGGCCGAAGTGATCAAGCGGATCAAATTCATCCAGCAGCATTTCAATCCCAACCTGGTCAATTTCGGCATCCTCGCCAACGAGTTCGATATGCGCCAACCCGCCCAAGTCCGGGATTTTAAGGAGCTGCTGGCCTCCCATCACCAGTACATGTTCCCGAAACCGATATTAGACCGCCAGGCCTACCGCGAAGCTGCGGGCGCGCAGGTGCCCGTGTGGCGCCTTCGGGAAAGCGTAGCCGGCGAAAACCACAGTCGCATCAAGAGCGCAGCTCGCGACGCTGGGAAGGAAATCCGCGCCGTCTTCGACATATTGATGGAAAGAATGGAAGGCACAGGAGTGGCGACATGAACACCCGCATGAACCTTACTGGCTTCGCCGATCTCGCGTATGAAGAGCGTGCAGCGAAGGGGCAACCATTGCCGATCCCTGTGGATGACATCCTTCCTGATCCCGAAAACCCACGCAATGCGGACGACGAGAATTCACCTGTGGCCATTGCAGCACAGGAAGAACTCGATGCGGATGTCGCCGAGCGCGGGATAAAGACGCCGATCTCGGTGCGCCCTCACCCGGCCATCCGAGGCAAGTACGTGATCAACTATGGACACCGTCGTTACAAGTCCGCACGCAACAACAGTTTGGCGACGATACCGGGATTCGTGGATGAACGCTTCGACAGCTACGACCAGTTTAACGAGAACGCACTGCGGACCGGCTTGAGTACGCGGGCGCGTGCCCTCTTCATCAAGAGCAGGCTGGACGCAGGCGAAACGAAGGGCGAGATCGCACAGCGGATGCGGAAGAAGAATCAGAACTTCATCACCGAGCACCTGGCGCTCCTCGACGCCCCCGAATGCGTGAACCGTGCTTACGCCAACGGAGTCACGTCCGCACGGACCTTATACGACCTGCGCCAAGCATGGGAAGAATTCCCGGCGGAGATCGAATCCTGGTGCCAGCACGTCTCGCAGGTTACCCGCGAAGGAATCAAGGATGCGTTGGAGAGTTTCCGCTCCGGCCACTCCGCCGTTACCAAGGGCTACGCAGGAGCGGCAGCGGAACCTTCAATCTCTGGATTTCGTCATGACGAAAAGCTGCCTTCGCCAGAACCGTCAGCTGCATCGACAACACCTCAATTTCGTCATGACGAAAAAGGTCCGCGACGTCGTCCGCAATCCGAGACGCGCGCAACTACGCCTGACACACCGCCACCAGACGCTGGAGGGATAGTCGTTCAGTACAAGGGGAAACGCGCCAGAGTTGTTCTAGGCGCGACGGTGCCGATCGTCGTCGATGGCGCAGACTCAACTTTGGACGTGCCTTTATCCGAGTTGGTATTTAGGCGATGACGTTACGAGGTGGTTGATGGGACATCAGGCATCGATTTGCGAGGGAGCTGGACGTGAGACACGTATCGAAAATAGTAGCTGTCGTAACTGGTAAAACGGTGCTCGGAGCGGTCAGGTACAGCCTCTACGTCGTCTTGTTACTGGTGGGGCGTGTGCTTGTTCCTATCGCCAGTTTGGCTGTGGTGGGTGGGATCATCCTCTTCCTGTTCTGCCTGCTCTTTCTGCGTGATCGTACGCCGCTGCTGATCGGTGGGGCCTGCCTGGCAGTGGGTGGGGTCGCCCTGCAAGTTGTCTTCCACGCCGCCTTACGGGCCGTTGCGCCCAAGGGCGTCGTGATTGTGAGCGAGGTGTGAGGTGTGCGCTCGCAGTCCAGAAGGGACGAGGACCCGTCTGTTAATCCGCAAGGATTAACAACGCGAGACGTCAGTCTATCCTGCCCTCTTAAAACCTAAAACAAGAAAGAACCGTTGAATTCAAGCGCCAGCAGAAAGCGAGTCGGCTTTCGCGTTGGGCCAATCAGGAGAACTGTCATGGCGGTGATCGGAGCAAGGGTCGATGAGGAGATCAAAGAGGCATTCGATGCGCTTGCGCGGGCAAGGTCAGTGACGACCTCACGCCTGGCTGGAGCGTTGATCAAGGATTTCATCAGGGACGAGAATGGCGGCCACGCGCAAACGACGGCAAGTGCGGGATTGCCGGCTCAGGCTTATGCAGCCGCGCATGCGGGCGCAAAAACCGAGATGGTGCACGTGCGCCTCGAGCCCTACTATTACAACGAACTCGGACGGCTGGCGGCACAGCGGCGGTGGTATCGCAGCGCCTACCTTGCGAACCTCTTGTATGTGCATGTTGATAGGCGACCGGTACTGTGCCACGACGAGGTCAACGCAGTCAGGCAAGTCGCCCGGCAGTTGGCGGATATCGGCCGGAACATCAACCAGATCGCCAGGAAGGCGAACATTGATTCCGGCTCGCTCGACTTGTCCGCCGTCGACTTCGAACTCATCCGGATGCTGCTCGATATCGAGGCCACGGCGGTCAAACAACTCGTGCTGGCGAATTTACGGACCTGGGGAGCGACAAATGTCCAGTAAGCTTTCAGTCGTACCCAGCCGTAACGGGCGCAAGTCCGGCCTGCGACGGCTCGTCTATCGGCCACAGACACAATCGAGCAAGATTGATAGCGACTGGCGGTCGACCAAAGACAGGCTGCGTCGAACCGTTGCACGCGTGCCGGAAGTCGTCATTAAGGTCACAGGTGGCGGGTCGAAGAGTGCTGGCGTACTCCGCTACATGAACTACATTTCGCGCAACGGGGCTCTGATGACGGTCGACCAAAGCGGCGAGCACCTGGACGGCAAGGACAATCTGAGGGACGTGCATGCCTCGTGGGATCTCGATTTGCAACGCGCTCACGACAAGCGTGGTCAAACATTGCACCATTCCTTCAACATCATTTTTTCGATGCCGGCGAAGACCGCGCCGGACAAGCTGCTCGAGGCAGTGCAGGCTTTCGCACAACTTCGCTTTTCTAGGCGTCAGTACATCATGGCACTACATACGCCCGAAACTGACCCGAGCCGTAATCCGCCGCCACATCCGCATGTGCACGTGGTCGTACGCGCGGAAGACGAAGATGGATATCGCCTTCATATTCGAAAATCGACACTCCGTATCTGGCGCGAATCGTTCGCGGCCGAGTTGCGCGCACGCGGTATCGAGGCCAACGCCACCGCAAGGGCAGAACGCGGCGTATCGCTCAAAGGCCGAGGCAGCGCTGAATATCACATCAGAGAACGCGGCGACGTATCCACAGCCCACGCGCGCCGCTTTGCTGAAGCAGCGGATGATCTGCACAAAGGGCTCGCCGAACCTAAACCATGGGAGATCGCTATGGCGGCGCGCAGACGCAAGGTGTTGAAAGAGCTCGCGCGTAACGCTGCGGCACTGCGATATAAAGGCGACGTCGAGCTTGCGGAAAGAGTCGAACGGTTTGCTCGCGAATTACCGCCGCTAGACAGCGAACGTAGCAAGATGCAGCGCGCACTTCTCGAACAAGTGAAATCGCGATTGCAGCCCGAATCGGTAAAGGATCTCCTACAACCACAGGAGCACGACACTCAATAGATCCCTGCCGGCACATACGAGTGGAAAAGAACAAAATAGGTAGGCGGGAACAAGCGAAGCACATGCTGCGCCAGCGCTAGGCCGGCCAGATCGTTAGCAACGACGCGAGCGAAATCATTCTCCTGAATCCCGTGATAGGCCACGTCCGCCAAGTAATGCTCTGGGTTATTGGGTAGCTGTATCACCCCTAGCGTGGTTAGCAGTGCGTAAAGCCACACTAAGACGTATGTGGCGCGAGCCCTTCGGCACATGCTCTCACGTGGCTCTTCGTCATCGCCTTTGCCGGTTCCCCGACAAACCTTGTCTCGCAGTAGAATTGGCGACCCCAGCTGTGGAGAAGCGAGTTGTTCGACATAACACCCGATGAGATTCTTCAACTAAACGACACCGACCTCCGTACACTCGTTGCACGCTTATGCGAAGCCGAGCTGTCATCCCGCGGGTTGTCCCCCGCCACGGTCACGTGGGGAGGCAGCCAGACGGCTGCGGATGGCGGGCTGGATGTGCGCGTGGCGCTCCCTCTCGACACCAGGATCGACGGATATATTCCGCGTCCATCGACCGGGTTCCAAGTGAAGAAGCCCGACATGCCGCGGGCCGAGATCATCGCCGAGATGCGACCAGATGGCGCAATCCGCCCTGTTATTCGGAGACTGGCGGACGAGTCGGGCGCATACATTATCGTGAGCTCCACCGGTTCGACCGCGGACAGTGCTCTTCAAACCCGACAACATGCCCTGCGCGAGGCTCTGACTGATGTCGGCAATGCCGATCAGCTGAGTACGGACTTCTACGATCGGACGCGCTTGGCCAGCTGGGTTCGGTGTCATCCTGGTCTGATCAGCTGGGTGAAGGAGAAAATTGGCCGAGCGTCTGTCGGTTGGCGCCCTTACGGTCAATGGGGCGGCGCGCACGAAGGCCCCGACGCGGAGTACCTGCTCGACGACAAACTGCGTCTGCACCTCGGTAAACACCGTGACGCCCCGGCACAATCGGTCGTCCAGGCTATTGACGGGCTTCGCGACGAACTGGCCACTGCCGGCAAAGTTATCCGCTTGGTTGGGCTATCCGGGGTTGGCAAAACCCGTTTGGCCCAAGCATTGTTCGACGCGCGTATTGGATCATGGCCGTTGCCTCCGTCACTCGCGATCTACGCCAATCTATCCGATGACCCGGATCCGCAACCGACTGGATTGGCGTCCGATCTCATCGCGAACTGTACACGTGCCATCCTTATTGTCGATAACTGCCCGCCGGACCTGCACCGCAGACTGGCAGAGGTGTGCGGAGGACAAGGCAGCACGGTCAGCGTGCTGACGATCGAGTATGACGTGCGTGAGGACCAGCCCGAGAGGACTCAAGTGGTGCGGCTCGACACCTCCTCGCCCGCATTGATCGAAGCCTTGCTTCGGCGACGCTACTCCCAATTGTCCCAAGTCGATGCGCGTACTATCGCCAACGCGTCGGGAGGTAACGCGCGCATTGCGATCGCTCTTGCTGAAACGGTCGATCGATCGGATAGCATTTCAGGCCTGTCCGACGAAGAGTTATTTCAGCGGCTCTTCCGGCAACGACAGGATTCTGATAACGCTCTGCTCCTGACCGCCCAAATGTGCTCGCTGGTTTACTCATTCCAGGGAACGGATCTAACGGGCAACGAAGCTGAGCTTCCCCGCTTGGCCGCGCTCGCTGGTCAAGCCCCGGCGGAGACGTTTCGGCATGTGCGAGAGTTGCTACGGCGCGATCTGGTTCAGCAGCGCGGTCCATGGCGGGCTGTATTGCCGCATGCCATTGCGAATCGACTCGCAGCACGTGCATTGGAGGATACGCCCTACGATTTTATCGACCATCAGCTTGTATCAGGCGGCACAGAGCGGCTTGCCAAATCGTTCTCGCGGCGGCTTTCGTTCCTCCATGACCAACCTGCCGCCATCGCTATCGTTGAACGATGGTTCGCACCTGAGGGGCTTCTATACAACGTGTCGGCGCTCAGCGACCTCGGACGAACGATGTTTCATAACGTTGCGCCAGTGCTGCCCGAAGCGGCGCTCTCGGCTCTCGAACGCGTCTCGGTCAGTAGTCCCTATCTAGCAGCGTCGGTATGGCGACAGCACTTGCCCCTGCTACGCTCTCTTGCCTATGACCCGCCACTGTTCGAACGAAGTGTCCAGATGTTGGCACGAGCTGCATTAGAGAACGGAGATGAGCGGGCGGCGAAAGAAATTTCGGATGCGTTCGTCTCCCTGTTCCCAATTTGTCTTTCTGGCACTCATGCAACAATCGAACAGCGCTTGGCAGTAATCGAACGGCTTCTTCGTTCAGATCAGTCGGCGGCAAGAGCATTGGGCTTGCGTGCCATGGATGCGGTGTTGAAGACCAGTCACTTCAGCGGTGGTTACCAATTCGAGTTCGGGGCAAGGTCGAGGGATTACGGCTTTTTCCCTGACAACGAGGAAAAACTGACCCACTGGTACTCCGCCGCACTCACGCTGATCGAGCGTCTAGCGCCGCTGAACGAATGGTTTAGCAATGAAATGCGCGGCACGCTAGCACGGAATTTCAACGGCCTGTGGACGATCGCAGGTGTGTACGACCAGACCGAAAGGCTCTCCCATCGATTTGCTGCAGACGGGTTCTGGCGCGAAGGCTGGTTCGCATGCAAACAGACGCTGCGGTTCGGCCGAAGTCAGCGTGATCAGCAGGGCGCAGCCCGCCTTACCATGCTGGAGGCCGTTCTAAGGCCGTCCAACATCACCGAGCAGGTAATGGCTATTGCGTTGAGTGAACGGTCAGGTACCCTCGAATTGGAAGAACTGGAAGCGATTGACGATGACTTCACGGAGGCCTCTGCACGCCTCGAGTCCAGAGCGCGCGAGCTCGGCGAGATAGTAGGCGCGGACGATACATTGTTTGAACAGCTCTTACCCGTCATGCTGCGTGGCGGAGTCAGGGCGTGGACGCTTGGCCAAGGCGTGGCCGCGACATCGCCGCAAACCCAAGCTACATGGGCCAGATTCGTTGAAGAACTTGCTAAGGTTCCGCCGGAGCAGCAGGACGTTCAAGTGCTCAGGGGTTTTCTGGCAGAACTCTGGAAGCGGGACCATGACCTCGTACACAGCATTCTCGACGCCATGCTGGCGACACCGGACCTGGCAGCATTCGTCCCTTTATTACAAACGGCCTTAGATATCGACAAACGCGGGATGGGCAGGCTTGAGCGGGCATTACTGACCGGTGTGCCGGTAAGGATGTACCGATTCCTTGCGTACGGCCGGGTTACCGACCGTGCGCCTGCAGGCCCACTCAAGGATCTGCTCCTACTCATTGCTGGCCAGCCCGACGGCTTTGACGTTGCGTTGGAAATTCTATCCATGCGCTTCCATTCGGACCGCTCCGACCAGCGCGATCACGAGCCGGAACTTCTATTGGCCGGCGCCGGGCTGCTTCGGCACATCAAATTCTGCACCGATAATTCAAGCAAAGCATACCAGCTTGCGGAGGTTGTCAAAGCGTGCCTTGCCGCAGCCGACGTCAGCCCGCACGCGGCTGATGTCGCGAGACAACTCCGAGACGCTGTAGCAAGCCACAAGACCTATTCCTTCAATAACAACGAGCTACTTACGGCGCTTTTGGAAGTGCAGCCGGTGGGCGTATTGGACGCACTGTTCGCCGGTAGCGACGACGATCGAGCGGCAGGCGTAGACGTATTTGATTGTCTTGGGGCTCACCGGAACAACCCCGCTGATACGATCTCGTGCGATACGCTCATCGAGTGGTGCAACGCGGATGCTGTCGTTCGCTATCCGCTGGCAGCTGAATTCGTGTCGTTCAGCAGGCATGCGGAAGAAAGCGAATCTCTCGTGTGGTCTGAGCAAGCAGTCGCTTTACTTGTCGGTGCACCGAATCCTGGACAAGTGTTGTCGGCGTTTATCGCCCGGTTTCAGCCAACGAGTTGGAGCGGTTCACGGGCCGCGATAATAGAGGCAAACTCGCGGCTCCTGGACAGCATTTCATCAGTACTTCCATCGCTGGAACCGGTGGTCATCGCAGCCAAGGTTGAGATCACAGAAGCCGTCTCCGCTGAGCGACGACGTGAAACGGCACGCGATCGAGTCGACGATGAACGGTTTGAATGGTGACATTTCGTCGAACTCGAGCATGATAAACGTCGTGCTGTGTTCTCGAGAGAACTCGTCATCGGACTTTCGGTGCCGCGGGCATTGTCGCTTTAGCGAGCAACCGGCCCCGTAGCAACAAGTACCCCGTCCACACCACCAACATCGAAAGCAGCAGTCCCGTAATCATCCGGCCGGCCACGTCCTTAGGTGGGCGCGTCGCCCAAATCATCGGACACCATTCGATGTAGGCCGCCAGCGCCTCCAGCCGGGGCACGCGCCCACCGCCTAACACCTGGGCCGCACCTGGTTCGCGCCGGCCAACTCCAACGCCCCGACTCTACGGTACTACACCTGATCCTGCTTCCGGCTCGACAAGCATGTGACCACGGACCGAAGTTCCTAGAAAAAAAGCGCGTCCTATAAAATTGCTACGGTCCCGCCCACTCCCACTCTGTAAACGTTCTTCCTCGGTCCGCTTGATCATTTCGTCAACGCAACACTGCGCCATCGATTGTTCTGGCAGCCTACCTCCAAGCAGAACCCGTTAGATTCTCCTCAATCGCACCGTCACGCTTGATCGTAAACAGTCGCCACGTACGCGCAACGCATATTATTAAATAAACCATTTATGGTTCTTCATAAATAATGTTGGCACTAACAAATTCGAAAGATCATCATAAATCCATCATTTCTTGGAAGGAGCTAGCAATGACGACTTTGGATTCTCATCGCGTTCAACAGGAAAATCTTGGACGCGTCGTAATCAACCGCAAACAACTGAAGATTAAAGTACCACTGTGTGAACGCACGATCCTAGATCTGGAAAAGCGCGGCAAGTTTCCAAAGCGCTTCTCCGTGACCGCGCGCCTGGTTGTCTGGGACCTTTCGGAAATCGACGAATGGATTGCCTGCCAAAAGGCTGCAGGCGTCCAGCAACCTGCTCCTGGATCTAAGTCGCGTTAGAAGTCCAGTTGTCAATCATGTTTGCCCATGCCTGCATCATATGCCGACGCTGCTCGGCATATTCGGCTTTGTTGTAGACTGCCCGTACCCCGCGCTGTTCGTGCGCAAGGCACTTCTCAATCCAGTCCGATTGAAAGCCCGCTTCGTGGAGCACCGTCGAGGCAGTGCGTCGAAAGTCATGTGGCGTGAACGTAGCTAGCGGCACCCCATCAGCGCGCGCTTCGCTGAGCACGGCCATCGTTACTCTGTTCAGGGTGGCCTTACTCATCGCCTGATCACTATCGTATCTACCGGGGAAAATGAACTCGGAGCCGCCAGCGCACGTTTTTAGCGTGACGAGAATATCAAGAGCCTGTTCCGATAAATAGACATTATGCGGGTTACGACGCTTCATCCGCGCGGCAGGTATTGTCCAGACGCGCTCACTGAAGCTTACCTCCGCCCAACGTCCCTCGCTCATCTCGGATTTACGCAACATCGTCAGCAACAGCAACTTCACCCCGAGGCGTAGGATCGGGCTGGTGGCCACTTTCTCGAGATAATGGTAGAGGAGTCGGATCTCTTCACCGCTTAGGGCTCGGTCACGCGGTTGAAATCGCGCTATCGAGCTGGGCCTTACGTCGTCTGCCGGGTTCGATAACTTTTGACCGCGATCACGCGCATACCGAAAGACCAGCATAACGATGTCACGAGCGTGTACAGCAGTTGCCGGCGCGCCGCGCTCGACGATGCGGTCACACAGACGTCGCAACTCGTCCGCAGTGACTTCCTCCAGTTTCAGTCTTCCAAACGGCCGCTCTAAATCGCGTTGATACACTGAGCGGCGCATATCCCTAGTGGATTCTGCCATCACGTATTTGTCGAGCCATTCCACTGCCCATTCGCCGAACGTGTTTTCCTCGCGTCTTCGTTCCTTGACTGCGGCTTTCTGGCGGGCGGGCGATCGACCTGCCGCTAACGCCTTTTTGGCCTCAACAAGAAGCTCGCGGGCTTCAGCGAGCTTGATCCCGTTGGGCCCATAGCGGCCGAGAACAAGGGTTTCTTGGCGTCCGTTGATCGAATAGTTGTATCGGAACGAGACGGTACCTGACGTCAGCACGTACACATATAGTCCGTCGCGGTCAGAAATCTTATACGGCTTCTCCTTTGGCCTGAGACTGCGTAGGGTAGCATCTGTTAGCATGTGCGCCTCCTGATACCATGTCTGTGGAGAGAGAGTCTACGATAATATTTCTCAATATATTCAAACACTTAGCGAGTTCGTGTACCATGTTTGAGTGAGTACCTACAACATGGTACGCGGTACACACGATGGTACTGCCCTCAGATCGCACCATTTTCGATACCATCAAAAGATGGTGCTTTATGCTGCTTGTTGTTGCCAACTTCTGCCGACGCGAAAAGAAAAAAGCCCCTGAAATCAGGGGCTTGCTTCATCTCTAATGCCTGAGATTGCCATCTATTGCCGAGTCGGGAATCATTCCCACTCAATCGTCGCCGGCGGTTTCCCAGAAATGTCGTACACGACGCGATTAATGCCGCGCACTTCATTGATGATGCGATTCGAGACCTTCCCGAGCAACTCGTGCGGCAGATGCGCCCACTGCGCCGTCATGAAGTCCAGCGTCTGCACGGCGCGCAGCGCCACGACGTATTCGTAGGTGCGGCCGTCGCCCATGACGCCCACCGATTTCACCGGCAGGAACACGGCGAACGCCTGCGACGTCGCTTCGTACCAGTTGATCGGCGCCTTGCCCGCGTCGATACCCGGCACGCGCGGCGATTCGAACGGCGTGTTGCGCAGTTCTTCGATGAAGATCGCGTCCGCTTCGCGCAGCAGGTCGGCAAACTCGCGCTTCACTTCGCCGAGGATGCGCACACCCAGGCCCGGACCCGGGAACGGGTGGCGGTACACCATGTCGTGCGGCAGGCCCAGCGCGACGCCCAGCTTGCGCACCTCGTCCTTGAACAGTTCGCGCAGCGGTTCCAGCAGCTTCAGGTTCAGCGTTTCGGGCAGGCCGCCCACGTTGTGGTGGCTCTTGATCGTCTGGCCCTTCTTGCCCTTGCCGGCCGATTCGATCACGTCCGGATAGATCGTGCCCTGCGCGAGCCAGCGGGCGCTCGTCAGTCGCTTGGCCTGCTCCTGGAACACTTCGACGAATTCGCGGCCGATGATCTTGCGCTTCTGCTCCGGGTCGTTGACGCCCGCCAGGTGGCCCATGAACTGGTCGGACGCGTCGATGCGCAGCACCTTCACACCGAGGTTCTTGGAGAACATGTCCATGACCATCTTGCCCTCGTCCTTGCGGAGCAGGCCGTGGTCGACGAAGACGCAGGTCAGCTGGTCGCCGATGGCGCGGTGGATCAGCGCGGCGGCCACGCTCGAATCGACGCCGCCGGACAGGCCCAGGATCACTTCATCGGTGCCGACTTGCGCGCGGATCTTCTCGACGGCTTCGCCGATGTAGTCCGGCATGTTCCAGTCGCTCTTGCAGCCGCAGATCTCGTGCACGAAGCGGCCGATGATGGCTTCACCCTGCGTCGTATGGGTCACTTCCGGGTGGAATTGCAGCGCGTAGAAGTTGCGCTCCTCGTCGGCCATGGCGGCGATCGGGCAGCTTGGCGTCGAGCCCATCAGCTTGAAGCCCGGCGGCATGTCGAGGACCTTGTCGCCGTGGCTCATCCACACCTTCAGCATGCCGTGGCCTTCGTCCGTGACGAAGTCGTTGATACCGTTCAGCAGTTTCGTGTGGCCGCGGGCGCGCACTTCGGCGTAGCCGAATTCGCGCACTTTGCCGTTCTCGACCTTGCCGCCCAGTTGCGCGGCCATCGTCTGCATGCCGTAGCAGATGCCCAGCACGGGCACGCCCAGCTCGAACACGGCTTGCGGGGCGCGCGGCGAATCGCCTTCGAGCGTCGAATTGTGGCTGCCGGACAGGATCACGCCCGAGGCGCCGTAGTTGCGGACGAAATCGTCGCCGATGTCGTAAGGGAAGACCTCGGAGAACACGCCGGCGTCGCGCACGCGGCGGGCGATCAGTTGGGTGACCTGGGAACCGAAGTCGAGGATGAGTATCTTGGAGTGCATGTGGTGGTGATGGTTGAATGGTGGGCGCGGGGTGCCCACCCTACGTCAGATGGTATTCGTAGGGTGGGCATTGAGGCCAGTGGCCTCAAATGAAACGTGCCCACCTTGGCCGATCGATTATTCGGTACGGTAGTTCGGCGCTTCTTTGGTGATCTGCACGTCGTGCACGTGCGATTCACGCATGCCGGCCGACGTGATCTCGACGAACTCCGCCTTCTCGCGCAGTTCTTCGATCGTCGCGCAACCGCAATAGCCCATCGACTGGCGCACGCCGCCGACCAGTTGGTAGATGATCGCCAGCACGCTGCCCTTGTAGGCGACGCGGCCTTCGATGCCTTCCGGGACGAACTTGTCGGCCTTGCTCGACGCTTCCTGGAAGTAGCGGTCGGCCGAGCCTTCGGCCATCGCACCCAGCGAACCCATGCCGCGGTAGCCCTTGTAGCTGCGGCCCTGGTACAGGATCACCTCGCCCGGCGCTTCTTCCGTGCCGGCGAACATGGAGCCCATCATGACGGTGTGCGCACCGGCGGCCAGCGCCTTCGAGATGTCGCCCGAGTAGCGGATGCCGCCGTCGGCGATGCACGGCACGCCCGTGCCGGCCAGCGCTTCGGCCACGTTCGAGATCGCCGTGATCTGCGGCACGCCCACGCCCGCCACGATACGCGTCGTGCAGATGGAGCCGGGGCCGATGCCGACCTTGACGGCGTCCGCGCCCGCTTCCACCAGCGCGCGTGCGGCAGCGGCCGTCGCGATGTTGCCGCCGATGACGTCGACGTGCGGGTACGTCGTCTTGATCCATTTCACGCGGTCGAGGATGCCCTGCGAATGGCCGTGCGCCGTATCGACCACCAGCACGTCGACGCCGGCCTTCACCAGCAGCTCGACGCGTTCCTTGTCCTTGTCGCCCACGCCCACGGCCGCGCCCACGATCAGCTTGCCCTGCGCATCCTTCGATGCATTCGGGTGCTCGTGCGACTTCAGGATGTCCTTGACCGTGATGAGGCCGCGCAGTTCGAACTCGTCGTTCACGACGAGCACGCGCTCCAGGCGAAACTTGTTCATCAGGCGCTTCGCTTCGTCCGTGCCGGCGTCTTCCTTGACGTACACGAGCTTGTCGCGCGGGGTCATCTTGGCGCGCGCCTCGGCGTCCAGGTCTTCCTCGAAACGCAGGTCACGGTTCGTGATGATGCCGACGACCTGCTTGCCCTCCACGACCGGGAAGCCGCTGATGCCGTGTTGCTGGGCCAGCGCCAGAACTTCGCGGATCTTCATCGTCGGCGGAATCGTGATCGGGTCGCGCAGCACGCCCGCTTCGAAACGCTTGACACGCGCGACTTCGCGCGCCTGGTCGGCCGGACGAAGATTCTTGTGGATGATGCCGATACCGCCCTCTTGCGCCATCGCGATTGCGAGGCGGGCTTCGGTCACGGTGTCCATGGCGGCGGACAGCAGCGGAATGTTCAGCGAGATATTCCGGGTCAGCTTCGTGCGCAGGGACGTGTTGGCCGGGAGGATGTTGGAGTAGGCCGGGACGAGCAGCACGTCATCGAACGTGAGTGCTTTCTGGAGAAGACGCATAGTTGATTTCCTATAGGCGCAAAAGCGAATTATACAGAAACTCCAGGAAAACGTCGCCGCCTTGCCAGAAAACGACCGGAATTACCGCAATGCGGCAATTGACAGTGGGCGCGCGGCATGGCGAAATCAGGGTATGACGCAAGGAAATAATCCGATGAAACCGATCCGCTGTTTGCGCGCGCTGTGCGCCGGCGCTGCGCTGCTGCTCGCGCCGTATGCGCATGCCCAATACTCGTGGATCGACGACCACGGCACGCGCGTGTTCTCCGACCGCCCGCCGCCTGTGGGGACGCCCGCATCGCGCATCCTGCAGGCGCCGCGCTCGGCAACTGCAGCGACACCGGTCGAGGCAGCAGTCCCGACGACGGATGTCGACAAGGCCTCGCCGGCGGCAGGCGCGAAGCACGCACTGCCGACCTTGGCCGACCGCGAAGCGGCGTACCGCGAACGCACTGCGCGGTACGAGGCCGACGCGCGCGAGGCAGCCGAAACAGCGCGGCTCAAAGTCGAGCACGCCAACGCCTGCACGGCCGCGCGCGAAGAGGAATACTTCATGAAGAAGACGAGGCGGATGATCGGCGTAAACGAAAAAGGTGAACGCGCCGTGCTGACGGACGAGGACAAGGCTGCCCGCCTCGCGCGTGCACGGCGCGTGCTGGCCGGGTGCCCCGGGTAGGGTGGGCACCCCGTGCCCACGCGTAACGCAAGCGCTCCGCCTCCGCTAGACTACGCGGCCGGCGCCTGCGTCGACTGCTTCTTGGCTGCGCGCTTGCGGCGCGAATCCTTCGGGTCCGCCACGAGCGGACGATAAATCTCGATACGGTCGCGCTCGCGCAAGACCGTGTCCAGCGCCTTCTTCTTGCCGTAGATCCCCACCGGCTGCGTCACCAGGTTGATGTCCGGGAAGCTCGCCAGCACGCCGCTCCGCTCGATGGCCTCGCCGACCGTCGTGCCAGGCGTCACGCGCAGCGGACGGACGAACTCGTGCTGCGCCGTCGCATACGCCACAACCACTTGCAATTCCCCCGGCTCAGCCATAGATAACCTCGGCGCGCTTGCAGAACGAATCGACCATCGTGTTGGCGATCATGCCGAACACGGGGCCGACCAGCTGCTCGAGGATGACGCTCGAGAACTCGTACTGCATGTCGAAGTCGATCTTGCAGGCGTCGGCGCGCAGCGCCTTGAAGCTCCACGTCGCTTCCAGCATCTTGAACGGACCGTCGACGAGGTGCATCTTCATCTGCGTGGGACGCTGGTTGTGGTTCGACGTCGTGAAGCTTTGCTTAACGCCGTGGAAATTGATTTGCAGGCAGGCCACCAGCTTGTCGTCGCTGCGCTCGAGCACTTTGACGCCGCTGCACCAGGGGAGGAATTTCGGATAGTCCTCGACTTTCGCGACGAGGTCGAACATCTGTTCGGCGCTGTACCCGAGGAAAACTGATTTGTGCACTACTGCCATTGGTCAACCGTTTGTTATGATGTTGGTTACGTTGCATTTTTCAACGATAGTTTAACCGACGCGCGGAAATTAGCGATTCCATGAGTATTATTGACAATAAAAAAGCCTTTTTCGACTACTTCATCGAGGACCGCTACGAAGCCGGCCTCGTGCTCGAAGGGTGGGAAGTGAAGGCGATCCGCGACGGCCGCGTGCAAATCAAGGAAGCGTACGTCGTCGTGCGCAACGGCGAGCTGTACCTGTTCGGCGCCCACATCAGCGCCCTCACGACGGCGTCCGCCTGGAGCCATCCGGAAGCGCTGCGCACCCGCAAGCTGCTGCTGCACAAGGCCGAGATCGACAAGCTCGTCGGCAAGGTCGAGCGGTCCGGCTACACCCTCGTTCCCCTCAACCTGCACTTCAAGGGCGGCCGCGTGAAATGCGAAGTCGGCCTCGCCAAGGGCAAGAAACAGCACGACAAGCGCGATACGGAGAAAGACCGCGACGCCAAGCGCGAAGTCGAGAAGGCGATGAAACAACACCGCCGCTGAGCGGCCCGCGGCCGCACCGCCGCCGAGCGGCTCCCTCCGTCAGGCCGCGGCCAGCTCCACGCGGTTGCGGCCGCCCTCCTTCGCGGCGTACAGCGCCGCGTCCGCGCGCCGGCACAGCGCGTCGAGCGTGTCGTCCGGGCCCGTCCAGGCCGCGACGCCGATGCTGACGCTGGGCCGCACGCCAGCCGGCAGGCCGGCGCAATCGATGTCCGCGACGGCCGCCCGCAGCCGCTCCGCCGCGCCCAGCGCATCGTCTTCCGTCGCACCGGCCAAGAGCGCCACGAATTCCTCGCCGCCCGTGCGCCCGATCGCGTCGCCCGGCCGCAGCGCCACGCGCAGCACATGCGCGACCCGCTGCAGCACCAGGTCGCCGGCCGCGTGGCCGTGGCGGTCGTTGATGTGCTTGAAGTGATCGATGTCGAGCGCGGCCAGCGCGAGCGGGCCGCCCCGTGCGCACGCCGCCGCGCACGCCTCGTCGGCGAGCGCCATGAAGTGGCGGCGGTTCGGCAGGCGGGTCAGCTCGTCCGTCAGCGCCAGGTCGCGCATGCGCCGGCTGAAGCGGCGCTGGCGCACAGCGACGATGCTGAGCATGACGACCAGTCCCGCGCACGCGCCGAGGGCGACGTATTGCCAGCGCCGTACGTGGCGCGCGGCGTCCAGGTCGCGCCGCTGCAACGTGTTCTGGTATTGCAGCTCGGCGTTGTGCAAGCGCGCCTGCTCGGCCTGGAACTGCACGCGCAGGCGCGCCATGCGTTCGTCCAGCGTCTGCTTCTCGATGTCGCGCTGCGCCTCGCCCATCGCGCGCTGCGCGCCATATGCCGCGCGCCAATTGCCCGCCTGGGCGAACGCGAGCGCCCGCTCTTCGTGGACCTTGACGAGGAACCGCATGTTGCCGCCAGCCGCGAAATAGCGGCGTGCCGCTTCCAGGTCGACCAGCGCATCGAGCGGGCGTCCGGCGCGCCGGTACGCGGCGCCGCGCGACAGCCGCAAGGTTGCGACGGCGTCCGCGTCGCGCGGCGCATGCGCCTGCAGCAGGGTGGCCGCCTCGCCCAGCAGCGCGAGCGCGTGCACGTGGTCGTCCGACTTGGACAGGATGACGCCGTAGGCACGCTTGTCTTCCGCGATGTCCTCCGGCGGCGCGCCTCGCGCCTCGTCCAGCTGCAGCGCGGTGGCGAAGTGGCTGCGCGCGCGCGCCAGGTCGCCGATGTTCTCGAGCGTGGTGCCGATGTTGAAGTGCGCCGTGGCCAGCTCGCGCTCGCCTCCTGCTTGTCCATGCTCGGCCAGCAGCCGCGCGTACGTGTCGAGCGCGGCGTCGTAGTCGCGCACGTTGGCGTCGCCGTACAGATTCGCCAGCGCGTTCAGCACATAGCTTTCGTTGCCGCGGTTGCCCAGGCGGTGTTCGATGGCGTACGCCTCCTGCAGGTCGGCGATCGCGTCGCCGTACAGGCCGCGCACGTGACGCTGCTCGCCGCGCAGCGCGAGGGCGCGCGCGAGCGCCACGTCGTCGCCGGTCCGGCGCCCCTGCTCGATGCCGACATCGTATTCGGCCAGCGCGTCGTCGACGCGCTGCGACCGTTCGTACGCATAGCCGCGGCACACGTGCACGTACGGCGCGTCATGGTTGGCGGGATCGGCGAGCAAGGCGGCGGCGAGGTCGATGGCGCGCGCGGGCTCCGTGTACGCCAGCACCCAGCAGCGCGCCGCCTCCACGTCCAGCAGGTCGCGCTCGGAGCGGCCGCGCGCCGCCGCGGCAAGCGCCTCGAGCTGCCGCAGCGCGGCGGCGGCATCGGTGTCCGCGAGCTTTTCGGCCTGCGCCACCTGCGTCCGGACGTCCGCCGCGGCCGGCGCGCACGCGGCCGCGGCGACGAGGCCGGCCTGCAGCAGGTGGAAAACGAAAGTGCGAAGCGAAGTGCGCATGGCCGACGGTCGGTGGACAATCCCGGCAATATACATCATCGTGTCCGCGGCCGGCCGTTCGCGGCGGGTCAGGCCGTCGCCACCCGGCCGCGCGCCAGCGCCATCCCCAGCTGGCAGGCCAGGAAGCTGCCGACGAGGCCCACGGCGACGCCGCACGCGAGCTTGAACGCGCTGTCGAACAGCAGCGGTGCAACGAGGCCGGAGACGAGCGCGAACGACATCATCTGGATGAACGCGAGCATCGACGACGCGAGGCCGCGGTTGTCGGGGAACAGCGCGAGCGCGCCCACCTGGATCGCGGGCATCGCCACGGCAAGGCCGAAGGTGTAGACCATCAGCGGCAGCACGGCCCACGGCACGGCGACGGCACCGCCCGCCAGCGCCGTATAGCCCACGTTCAGCATGCAGGCCAGCAGCATCGTCGCGAAGCCGATCGCGCGCATGCGCGGCGCGGGGATGCGCGCGGCGCGCTTGCCGCCCCAGGCCGAGCCGATCACCATGCCGCTGATCAGGGGGATGAACATCCAGGCGAACGCCGTCTCGGGCAGGTGCAGGATCTCCATCACGAAATTCGCGGCCGAACCGATGTACAGCGACAGGCCGCCGAACGCGAGCCCCACGGACAGCGACAGCAGCACGAATTGCGGATGGCCGAGCACCTTCAGGTAGTTGCGCGCGATGGCGACGCCGTGGAACGCGTGCCGCTTCTCGCGCGGCAGGCTTTCCGGCAGCAGGCGCCAGCTCGCGACCAGCATCACGGTGCCGAACAGCGCGAGGAACACGAACGTCGCGCGCCAGCCGAACGTCACGTGCAGCCAGCCGCCCAGCACGGGCGCGATCGCGGGCGCGAGGCCGAACACCATCATGATGTGCGACATCATGCGCTGCGCGTCGGCGCCGCTGAAGCGGTCCTGCACGATCGCCTGGCCGATCACGGAGCCGGCGCCGGCCGACATGCCCTGCAGCGCGCGGAACAGCAACAGCCAGCCGAACGTGGGCGCCAGCGCGGCGCCGGCGGACGCCAGCGTGTAGATCGTCAGCGCGACGAGGATGACGGGACGGCGGCCGAAGGAATCGGACAGCGTGCCGTAGAACAGCATTATGAACGCGAACATGAACAGGAACACCGACAGCGTCTGCTGCACGGCCACGGGGCCCACGTCGAACGCGCGGCCGATGGCGGGAATGGACGGCAGATACGTGTCGATCGCGAGGGCGCCCACCATGCCGAGGCAGGCGAGGATGACGGTCAGGAGTCTTTGCATATGCATGCCTTGAATAGAACATCGGCACTGCACCATGCGAGCGTCCGAAGGCGAAATTGTAGCGGGAATCGCAAGAACCGTCCCGGCGCGCCGCCGCGCCTTTGCGGCGGCGGCGCGCGTAATACCGAGGGCACGCAGGCGCAGCCAGTGCCGCCTGCGCGCGCGCGATGATTGAATCAGTCCTGGCGGTACAGCGACATGCCGAAGCGTTCCGTGCGCGGCATCCAGTTGCCCTGGTAGTCGGCGGAGACGAGCACGCGCTCGGCGCGCCCCACGAGCAGCTTGCGCGGCACGAGGCCGATCACGCGCGAGTCGGCGCTGTTGTCGCGGTTATCGCCCAGCATCAGGTATTCGCCCTGCGGCACGGTGACGGGGCCGAACGTGCGCGGCGCCATCACGTCCGGCATGATCTGGATGTGGCGGCGCGGCTGCGCGCCCTTGCCGTCCCACGATTCGGCCAGCTGCAGCGCACGCATCGCCGCGCCACCGACGGAATCGAGCGACTGCTCCACCATGCGATAGTCGGCACCGCGGCCGTTGATGTACAGGCGTTCGTTGCGCATCTCGACGACGTCGCCCGGCAGCGCGACGACGCGCTTGATCAGCAGCGTCCGGTCGCGCGGCGAGCGGAACGTGACGATGTCGCCGCGGTGCGGCTCGCCCAGGTGCGCCAGCACGACGTCCGTCAGCGGCACCTTCAGGTCGAACGCGAGCCGGTTCACGAGCACGACGTCGCCTTCCAGCAAATTCGGATGCATCGACGCGGACGGGATCGGATTCCAGTCCGCCACGGCCGTGCGGAACACGCCGAACAGGATGAGAAACGCCAGGAAACCTTTGTTGTTGCGCACCCAATTCTTCATTCAGGACCCCGCTCGTGGTTATGGTTGGCCGTGCTTGGGGTGTTATACGCGGCTTCGGCGGGGCAAGGCTTAACAGAGGATTAAATGGCGCCATGCCGATGGGCTAGGCGAGCCCGATGTGGACGGCCATGCCGACCCACACGGCGAACGCCGCGGCCGCGAGATAGGCCGCGTAGGCAAGCAGCGCCTGCCCCCGCTCGCCGCCGCGCCGGCTGCGCACGAGGTAGTATGGGATCGTCGCCACCGTGAACGCGACGAGGGCCACGCTGAGCCAGCGCGACCGCCGGTAGCCGCGCGCGTCGCTGTCGCCGCGGTACCACAGGAAGCACAGGTAGCTGACAGCGACGCCCACGGCCAGGTGCAGCTGCGCCGCATCGTCGGCGCGGCTCGCATCCAGCAAGCCCGTCGCGGCCATCAGGATCATCACCCACAACACGACACGCTGGTGGCTCATCGCGGCTCCTTGCGCGCCGCGGAGGCCCTCCGTCAGCGCGGTTTGACGTCGTCCTTGAGAGCGGCCAGGGCAATGCGTTCGACCAGGCCGGGAACGACCAGCTTAAGGATCCGGCCAAGCTTGCCCTTGAGCGTCATCACGACTTCGCGCCGGCGCCCGTCCATGCCCGCGATGATCCGGCGCGCGCATTCCACCACCGTCATCGCGCCCTCTTCGCGCAGCCCGAGGGCCACGCCGCCGCCGTCGCGCGCCGCGAGCTGGCGCGCGATCTCCGCGCCGATGCCGTCCGACGCGCCCGTGACGACGACGACCCGCACCCGTTACGCCTTTTGCGACTTCACGATGGTGAGGGCCGACGCGATCAGGCCGCTCATGTCGCCCAGGTCGGCGGGGACGATGATGGAATTGTTCGTCTTCGCGAGCTTGCCGAACGCGTCGACGTAGTGCTCGGCCACGCGCAGGTTCACGGCGTCGATGCCGCCCGGCGACCGGATCGCCTCGCCGACCTCGCGCAGCGCGCTGGCGCTGGCGTCGGCCAGCGCGATGATGGCGGCGGCCTCGCCCTGCGCGCGGTTGATGGCGGCCTGCTTCTCGCCCTCCGAGCGGGCGATCGAGGCTTCGCGCTCGCCGGTCGCGATGTTGATGGCTTCCTGGCGCCGGCCTTCGGACGCGGCGATCAGCGCGCGCTTCTCGCGCTCGGCCGTGATCTGGCGCTGCATCGCGTGCAGGATCTCGGCGGGCGGCGTGAGGTCCTTGATCTCGTAGCGCAGCACCTTGACGCCCCAGTTGGCGGCCGATTCGTCGATCGCGTTGACGACGGTCGTGTTGATGTGGTCGCGCTCCTCGAACGTCTTGTCCAGCTCCATGCGGCCGACCACGGAGCGCAGCGTCGTCTGCGCCAGCTGCGTGATGGCCTGGATGTAGTTCGACGCACCATACGATGCGCGCATGGCGTCCGTCACCTGGAAGTACAGGATGCCGTCCACCTGCAGCTGCGTGTTGTCCTTCGTGATGCAGACCTGCGGCGGCACGTCGAGCGGGATCTCCTTCAGGCTGTGCTTGTAGGCCACGCGGTCGATGAACGGCACGACGATGTTGAGGCCGGGCGCCAGGGTGGCGTGGTATTTGCCGAGGCGTTCGACCACCCACGCGTGCTGCTGGGGCACGACGTTGATGGTCTTGAACACGAAGACCAGGGCGACGATGAAGATCACCAGCGCGACGGTTCCAAACGAGAATCCCATGGTTGTCCTTTCGAAGGGCGGAAGAAGTTCAGGCGACGCCGGGAGCGAACGCCAGGTAGACGGTGCCGCCGGCCACGCCCGCGGCGATCATCAGCAGTCCGAAGCCGGCGAGCCGCAGCAGCGCCGCACCGCGCTGCCCGGCCGGACGGCTGCGCACGAGATAGTACGGCACGGCGACGATCGCTGCCATGACGATGCCGATGTTGAGCAGGACGGTGCGCCGGTACAGGCGCGCATCGCTGTCGAGGCGATACCAGCTGAAGATCAGGAAGCTGAACAGCAGCGTGGACAGGACGATCCAGCCGTTGGCCTGGACGCCCGAGGTCTTCGCACGCGCGTCGACCACGCCATACACGAGCATGGCCGCGAGCAGCAGGATGCGGACGTGCGCCTTCGTCATGGATTCGCCACCACGAGCCGGCTGCCGTGCACCTCGACGATGCGGAACTCGCCCGCATGGGGCGCGACGCCGTGCGTCAGCTCCACGTCCCACAGGGCGCCACGGTACATGACGCGCGCGCGGCCGTTGTCCCAGGCGGGCACCGTGACGCGCTGGCCGATGTCCAGGTTGACGTTGCGGTCGCGCTGGGCGTCGGTGCGCGCCGGATGGCCGAAGCGCGAGCGGTGCAACAGGCCCGTCGCGAGCACGCCGACGATGGCGGCGACGATGGCCTGCGCGGGAACGCCGGGGCCGGCCAGCGCGACGATGGCGCCGGCCGCGAGGCCGATGGCGATCATCAACAGATAAAACGTCCCGGTGAACAGCTCCAGGATCACGAGCACGCCGGCCGCTACGAGCCAGCCCATCCAGTCAGCCATGATCTCCTCCGTAATCGGATCCCCGGCCGCTCCGCGACGAGGGTTGCACGAGGGCGGCGCGAACGTCAGCGCCAGTCTACTGCGTCTGCGCGCGGCGTCAACGGCCCTGCTGGTTGCGGCGGGCCGCTTCCGGCTTCAAGACGGACGACGCCTGGGGCGCCGCACACGCGCGCGTGCAGCGCAGGTAGGTCGCGTCGCACTCCCCGGCGTGGCCGAGCCGGCGTCCCGCCGTGCCGACGTTCTCGATCGCCTGCGATGCGGGCGTGGCCACCTCGTGCTGCGCCGCCCGGGCCATCGGGTTTCTGTCGGGCATCAAGCCCTCGGAACGGTCCGCGGCCAGCTCCGGGACGTTCGCACGGCATTCGCGCCGTTCGCTGTCGCACAAGGACTTGCACAAGGTCGGCTCGGCGGCGCGGGCGGCGCCCGCCCACATCATGCACATCAATACCGGCAATACGGTGAAACGTTTCATCGACAATCTCCAGCAGGTTCAGGTTTTGCCAAAGTGTAACGTTTTTCCTCGTAGAGTCAAAATTTATTGCTCAGTTCCCAACATTTGACGAAGGATCGTCGTGCCGCGGGGCCCCGGCCACCTTGCCGATGAAACAAGGAAACTTTACGAGATGTTAATGTTGTTGTCCTCACGCCAAGCGTATCCTCCCGTATCCCGGTATTGACCGATATCGCAAAGCGAGGTCATCACCAGGGAAGATCAATTTCCAAGTGGAAATGAAATTTGATAATGCCTGCATTGCCCCCACTGAAAATTGCTCACTGGAGACCATCATGTTCCAACGCCTGCTCGCTGCGTTCCGCACCCGTCCGCCCGCCACGCAGCGCGCCGCCGCCCACGACGCGATCGTGGCCGCGGGCGAGCACGGCCGCCACACGGCGATGCCACGGGACGAATGGCGCGACAAGGTCCTGCACCCGCGCCTCAAGCAACACTGGAACACGCCGGACGCCTTGTACGGCACCATCATGGCCGCGCTGGCCGACGGGTTCGCGCCGGAGCTGATGACGTCCGCCGCGCGCCTCGTCCAGATCGACGATCTGCCGGAACGGAGCCATGCCACGCAGGGCATCGTCCTGTTGGAAAGCGGCCGGCCCGACGAAGCGGAGGCCGTGCTGCGGGCAGGCATCCGGGTCGCCGGCGAGACGGCCGTGCTGCTGACGAACCTCGCCAAGGTCGCCCACTACCGCGGCGACGCGACGGCCACGGCCGACCTGCTGCGGCGCGCCGTCCGGCTCGACCCGAACTACGAGCGCGCGCTGAACGGCTGGCTCGCCATCGAGCGCGAGCGCGCCGGCGAAGGCGGTTTCCTGCACGCGCTGCGCGACGCATGCGCCCTGCCCGGCAGCTGGCGCGCGCGGCTCATGCTGGCCCGCCACCACCTCGCGGCCGGCGACCTGCCGGCGGCGCGCGACGAGTACACCGCGGTGCTGGCCGCCGCCGACGTCGACGGCAGCGCGCTGACGACGATGTCCGCCGACCTGGCCCGCCACGGCCACACGGGGCTCGTCGTCACGCTCGTGGGGCCCGTCTACGAACCGGCGATGCACGGCGCGCAGGCCGGCTTCAGCCTGTTGCGCGCCTGCCTCGAGACGCAGCGCGTGGCCGACGGCGAAACGCTGCTCGCGCGCCTGCGCCCGCTCGCGACACCGCCGTTGGCGCGCCAGCTCGATGAATTCCAGCGGGCGTTCGACCGGCTGCACGCCGCGGCCCCGGCCGCGGAGCAAACCGCAGCACGCGCCTGACGCATAAAAAAACCGCTGCAGCAGCAGCGGTTTTTCGTTGGACGCTCAAACGATCAGAGCGACGCCAGCTTCTGCCACGTGTCGATCACGGAGTCCGGATTCAGCGACATCGACTCGATGCCCTGCTCCACCAGCCACACGGCGAAGTCCGGATTGTCGGACGGCCCCTGGCCGCAGATGCCGATGTACTTGCCCTGCGCGCGGCAAGCCTTGATCGCCATCGACAACATCGCCTTCACAGCCGGATCGCGCTCGTCGAAGTCCTTCGCGAGCAGCTCCATGCCCGAGTCGCGGTCGAGACCCAACGTCAGCTGCGTGAGGTCGTTCGAGCCGATCGAGAAGCCGTCGAAGTACTGCAGGAACTGCTCGGCCAGGATCGCGTTGGACGGCACTTCGCACATCATGATGACGCGCAGGCCGTTCTCGCCGCGCTTCAGGCCGTACTTCGCCAGCAGGGCGATGACCTTCTCGGCCTGGCCCAGGGTGCGCACGAACGGGATCATGATCTCCACGTTGGTGAGGCCCATCTCGTCGCGCACGCGCTTCATGGCCATGCATTCCATCTCGAACGACTCGGCGAAGTCCTCGGCGAGGTAGCGCGCGGCGCCGCGGAAGCCCAGCATCGGGTTTTCCTCGTCCGGCTCGTAGCGCGAGCCGCCGATCAGCTTCTTGTACTCGTTCGACTTGAAGTCGGACAGGCGCACGATGACGGGCTTCGGCCAGAACGCGGCGCCGATCGTCGCCACGCCTTCGGCAAGCTTGTCGACGTAGAACGCGCGGGGCGACGCGTGGCCGCGCGCGACCGACTCCACGGCCTTTTTCAGGTCGTTGTCGATGTTCGGGTACTCGAGGATGGCCTTCGGGTGCACGCCGATGTTGTTGTTGATGATGAATTCCAGGCGGGCCAGGCCCACGCCGCCGTTCGGGATCGACTGGAAGTCGAACGCGAGCTGCGGGTTACCGACGTTCATCATGATCTTGGTCGGGATCTTGGGCAGGTCGCCGCGCGCCGTCTCCGTCACTTCCGTTTCCAGCAGGCCGTCGTAGATGCGGCCCTCGTCGCCCTCGGCGCAGGACACGGTCACGAACGTGCCGTCCTTCAGCGTCTCCGTCGCGTCGCCGCAGCCGACGACGGCCGGTACGCCCAGTTCACGTGCGATGATCGCCGCGTGGCACGTGCGGCCGCCGCGGTTCGTCACGATGGCGGAAGCGCGCTTCATGACGGGTTCCCAGTTCGGGTCGGTCATGTCGGCGACGAGCACGTCGCCCGGCTGCACGCGTTCCATTTCGGACGGGTCGTTGATGACGCGGACCGGGCCGGCGCCGATCTTCTGGCCGATCGCACGGCCGGAGGTCAGCACGGTGCCCGTGCCCTTCAGCTTGAAGCGCTGCTGGGAATCCGTCGCCTTCTGCTGCGACTTCACCGTTTCCGGGCGCGCCTGCAGGATGTACAGCTTGCCGTCGCGGCCGTCCTTGCCCCACTCGATGTCCATCGGGCGGCCGTAGTGCTTCTCGATGATGACGGCGTATTTCGCCAGCTCGACCACTTCGTCGTCCGTCAGCGAGTAGCGGTTGCGCTGCTCGACCGGCACGTCGACGGTCTGCACGGAGCGGCCGGCCTTGGCTTCCTTCGTGAATTCCATCTTGATCAGCTTGGAGCCGATGTTCTTGCGGATCACGGGCTTCTTGCCCTGTGCCAGCATCGGCTTGTGCACGTAGAACTCGTCCGGGTTCACGGCGCCCTGCACGACGGTCTCGCCCAGGCCGTAGCTCGACGTGACGAACACGACGTCCTGGAAGCCCGATTCCGTGTCGATGGTGAACATGACGCCGGCCGCGCCGGTGTCGGAACGGACCATGCGCTGCACGCCGGCCGACAGCGCGACTTCCGCGTGCGTGAAGCCTTTATGGACGCGGTACGAGATGGCGCGGTCGTTGTACAGCGACGCGAACACGTGCTTCATCGCTTCCAGCACGTTGTCGATGCCGACGACGTTCAGGAAGGTCTCCTGCTGGCCCGCGAACGAGGCGTCCGGCAAGTCTTCCGCGGTGGCCGACGAGCGCACGGCGAACGACACTTCCGTGTCCGAATCGGCCACGAGGCGGTCGTAGAAGCTGCGGATTTCCTGTTCCAGGCGCGGCTGGAACGGGGTGTCGACGATCCACTGGCGGATTTCCGCGCCGGCTGCCGCCAGCGAACGGACGTCGTCGATGTCCAGGCCTTCCAGGCGCGTCGCGATGCGGTCGCCGAGGGAGGCGCCGCCGTCGATCGAGTGGTTCAGGAAGTCGCGGAAGGCCTGCGCCGTCGTGGCGAAGCCGCCCGGCACGCGCACGCCGGCTTCGGCCAGCTGGCTGATCATCTCGCCGAGCGACGCATTCTTGCCGCCGACGGATTCGACGTCGGTCATGCGCAGGGTCTCGAACGAGGCGACGTACACGCTTTCGGCCGAGGCTGTTGGATCGGGCGCCTTCAGTACTGCATTCGACAGGTTAGTCATGGTAAAACACCTTTTTGATGATGGAAATCTGTACGGCTGGCTGCCGACGTCCCGGTGACGACACAGCCTGGCGAGGCGGCGGCGGCTGGCCGGGCGTTGCCGTGCGGGACACGGCTGCGCTCCTGGCCGGCTTCGCGCGGCAGGCTGGTCGGGTTTGCGGGGGATTTCTTGTTATTCTTGGCGTCGTACAGCACAATCAAAACCAGTTGCCGAGCATTTTACCCCGTGCGACTGGGTTACACAGCCCTAGGGCTGCAACTTTGTCATTCTCTATTCAAAAAAACATCATGTCCCACCCGAGCACCCCAGACAGTCCGGCCACCGCCCGCACCGTTTTCTTCGTTTCCGACGGCACCGGCATCACGGCGGAGACCTTCGGCCACGCGGTGCTGAGCCAGTTCGAGATGCGCTTCCGCCAGATCCGCCTGCCCTTCATCGACACGATCGAGAAGGCCTACGAGGCCGCGCGCCGCATCAACGACGTCGCCATCGCCGACAACCAGCGCCCCATCGTGTTCTCCACCCTCGTCAAGCACGACCTGTCCGCCGTGATCCGCGCCGCCCAGGGCATGCACATGGACCTGTTCCAGACCTTCGTCGCTCCGCTCGAGCAGGAGCTGCGCGTGAAGTCGACGCACACGATCGGCCGCATCCACAACGTCGTCGACACGGAGGAATACAAGAACCGCATCGAGGCCATCAATTTCTCGCTGGCGCACGACGACGGCCAGTCGCACAAGAACCTGGCGGATGCGGACGTGATCCTCGTCGGGGTGTCCCGTTCCGGCAAGACGCCGACGAGCCTCTACCTGGCCATGCAATACGGCATCAAGGCGGCGAACTACCCGCTGATTCCGGACGATTTCGAGCGCGGCAAGCTGCCGTCGGCGCTGCCGCCGTTCAAGCACAAGATCTTCGGCCTGACCATCACGCCGGAACGCCTGTCCGAGATCCGCAACGAGCGGCGCGCGGGCAGCAAGTACGCGTCGCTGGCGAATTGCCGCTACGAGGTGAACGAGGCCGAGCAGTTGATGCGGCGCGAAGGCATCCGCTGGCTGTCGTCGACCACGAAGTCGATCGAGGAGATTTCGACGACGATCCTCCAGGAGATCAAGCCCGATCGCCGCGAGTATTGAGCCGCGTGGCGGGACACGGTTGGTGGGCACGGGGTGCCCACCCTCCGGCCAGCTTATCGTAGGGTGGGCTCCCCGAGCCCACCGGAACGCGGATCCGCCAGCACCGTTTCCGATAGCACCCTGAACGGTACTTGCGGCACGAGGAAACACAGCGGCTCGCCCGCCGCCGGCAGCGCATCCAGCAGCGAACACGCGACGGGTCCCGCCGGCACGAGCGCCCGCACGGCATCGAGCGGAATCGGCAGGTCGATGTGCGACAGCACGAGCTTCCCGAGCCGCGCCGACCAGCCCAGCGCCGCGTCCTGGCACGCGAGCATCGTCACGGCATCGTTCCAGCTCGCGAACGCGGCGGCGAAGTCCGGCGGCAGCGCGGGCCGCACGGCCGGGGCCACCGTGCACGCGAACGACGGCGCGCTGCCGTCCCCCGGCTCGATGCGGGTCGCGTAACCGTCTCCACGCGGGCCGTGCGAAAAATGCGCGGGCCGGTGCGTCTGCATGATGTCGCTGAACAGGCGCGTGGCCGCGACATAGGCCCCGTTGTCGATGATGTTTTCCAGGAACCAGACCGTCTGCGGAGGCGCCCCCGGCGGCAGCGGGCCGTCCAGGTACAGGCGCCAGTTGCTCTGCAGCGGCGACGGGAACAGGCGCCGCAAGGGTCCCGCCAGCGCAGGACCGAAATGGCCGTGCCGGTACGTCAGCACCGTGAGCGGCGTCTTCCCTTCATGCGTCCACAGGCGCAGTCCGGCCGGCAGCAAGGCCGCCGCGGCGCGCGCATCGACCATCCACGTGACGTAGACGACGTCGGCGACGTCGCTGCGCAAGACGGGAAACGGCAGGCGCGCAAACAGGGCAAGCCGCACGCGGGCGAGCGTGCGCGCATTCAGCACGCGGGCGAGCAGGCGTCCGGCAACACCGGGATACGGATGGCGGTAGGCGCCGCGCGCGCGTGACGCGCTGGCGGTGGCCGTGGGCGGTGCCGAGCCGTCCATTCAGAAGAAGTGGCGCCAGTCCTCGAGCCAGCCGGGGAATTCGTCCGCGGCCATCGGGTTGGCGATGTGGTAGCCCTGCGCGTACGTGCAGCCGAGGTCCTGCAGGAAGTCCCAGTCCTGCCGGGTCTCGACGCCGACGGCGACGGACATGCGATCGAGGCTGTGCGCCAGCCCGAGGCACGATTTCAGCACGGTGCCCAGCGGCCGCTTCTTCGACGCGCCGTCGACGAACGAGCGGTCGATCTTGAGTTCCGAGAACGGGATGCGCGCGAGGATCTGCAGGTTCGAGCGCCCCGTGCCGTAGTCGTCGATGGCGAGGCCGAAGCCCATCATGCGCAGGCGCACGAGGCGCTCGATGAAGTCGGCGTCGAAGCTGAGGATCGACGATTCCGTCATCTCGAACGTCAGGTAGTCGGGCAGCACGCCGTGGCGCGTCATCGTCGACGCCACCTGGCGGATGAAGTTCGGGTGCGCCAGCGTCTCCGGTGCGAGGTTCAGCGAGATGGAGATCGGGATGCCCTGGTCGTGGTAGCGGCGGCAGCGCTCCACCGACATTTCCAGCATGGTCCAGTCGAGGAAGTCGATGCGGTTGTTCTGCTCCAGCGCGCCGATGAACGCGGACGGCCCCAGCATGCCGTGGTCGGGATGGCGCCAGCGGGCGAACGTCTCCAGGCTCTTCACCTGGCCCGTCGCCAGCTCGATCTTGGGCTGGAAGAACGGTTCGAACTGGCGCTTCTGCAGGCCGACGCCCACCTCGGCGAACGAAAAGCTGGGACCCGGCTGCGGCGGCGCCGGCCGGCCCGGCGGCTGGTAATTGTCCAGCAAGGCCTTCAGCTTCGTGCTCGTGACGGGCTTGGCGATCGTGCCCAGCAGGTCGACGCCGTGCGCCTGTGCGAGGCTCTCGACGGAAAACAGGACGCTCGCAGGCTGGGCGCCTACGACGATCAGGCGCACCGTGGATTTCAATGCGGCGATGGCACGCAGCAGTTCCAGGCCGTCCATGCCGCCCAGGTCGAGGTCGATGATGGCGACGTCCACCTTGGGCGTGAAGCTGGCCTGCAGGGTGCGCAGCGCCATCGGGCCGTCCGGCACGTCCGTGACGCGTGTCGCGCCCACCTGGCCCAGCGCCTCGATCAGCGCGCGGCGCTGCACCGGGTCGGCCTCCGCCACCAGGAAATGCAAAGACTGCAACTGCGATTGCCCCATGTCCATCTCAACTCCATCGATACGTGGACGAAGCGTAACCTGAACGGACGGTGGCGTCTATGGCTGGCGAACGGCGTGTTGTTGCCTCAGCTGTTCGAAGAAGCACACGGCCGCGCAGGCCGCCACGTTCAGCGATTCCACGGCGCCCGCGTGCGGGATGACGACGCGGTGGGTGGCCAGGTTCAGCAGCGCGTCCGACACGCCCTGCCCTTCGTGGCCCAGCAGCCAGGCGACGGGACGGGACAGGTCCACGTCGTAGATCCGTTCGCTCGCATAGCCGCTGGTCGCCAGCACGGGCACGCGCGCCGTGCGCACGACGCTTGCCAGGTCGACGTTTTCGAAGATCTCGAGCACGAAGTGGGCGCCCATCGCGGCGCGCAAGACCTTCGGCGACCAGATCGACGCCGTGCCGGGGCTGCAATACACCTGCCCGATGCCGGCCGCACCCGCGCTGCGCAGGATCGAGCCGGCATTGCCCGGGTCCTGCACGCCGTCCAGCAGCACGGCCGATCGGGTCAAGGCATCCGGCCGCTGCGGCCGCGGCGTCTCGACGAGGAACAGCAGATGGATGCCGTGTTCGACCTGCGACAGCGCGCCGAACAGCGCGTCCGGCAATGACGTGGCCGGCGCCGTCACGCGGTCGACGATGGCCGCCACCTCGGCATTGGCGAGCGCGCCTTCCGACACGATGCAGTGCGCGGGCTGGCCGACGAGGTCGAGGTACGCCTGGCACAGGTGCACGCCGTCCAGCAGCGAACGCCCCGCCTTGCGCAGCGCGTGGCTGCTGCCGGCGAGGTGTTTCAATTCCTTGTAAAACGGGTTGTCGCGCGACGTGATGCTCTTCATGCGAGCTCCGAAAACAGATCGGGCTCGATGAGCGCGCGGACCGGGGCAAAGCTGCGCCGATGGACGGGGCTGGGCCCATGCTCGCGCAGGCGCGCGAGGTGCAGCGCCGTCGAATAGCCCTTGTGCTGGTCGAACGCATACTGCGGATACGTGTCGTGCAGCGCGACCAGGGCGGCATCACGGGCCGTCTTCGCGAGGATCGACGCGGCGGAGATCGCGTGCACCTTGTCGTCGCCCTCGACGACCGCATGGGCGCGGATGTGGGGCGCGAACTGCGGGCAGCGGTTGCCGTCGATGAGGGCGATCGTGGGCACGGTCGCCAGTTGCTCGACGGCGCGGCGCATTGCCAGCATCGTCGCCTGCAGGATGTTCAGCGTGTCGATTTCCGCGTGCGAGCATTCGGCGATGGCCCAGGCCAGCGCGTGCGCCTTGATCAGCGGGGCCAGCTCGTCGCGGCGCGCTTCCGTCAGCTTCTTCGAATCGCGCAAGCCCTCGATCGGACGGGCCGGATCGAGGATCACGGCGGCCGCGAACACGGGGCCGGCCAGCGGCCCGCGCCCGGCCTCGTCCACGCCGCAGACGATGTCTTCCAGCGTGAACGGCCGGTTCTTCGGCGGCAGGCCGGGGTAGAAATCGAACTTCTTTTTTCTCATGCTTTGCCTATCACCTGCAGCACGGCGCGGGCGCTTTCGCGCGCGGAATCGCGCAGCAGGCTGTGATGCATTTCGGTGAAGCGTTCACTCAGCCTCGCCCGGTTGTTCTCGTCCGTCAGCTGGAACCAGACGGCGTCCGCCAGCGCCTGCGGTGTCGCCGCGTGCTGCAGGAATTCCGGCACGACGAAATCGCGCGCGAGGATGTTCGGCAGCCCGATCCACGGCAGGTAGCCCATGTTCTTGATGAGCATCCACTCCGCCTGCAAGACCTTGTACGCGATCACCATCGGCTTCTTGAACAGCGCCACTTCCAGCGTCGCCGTGCCGGACGCCGCCAGCACGGCGTCGGCCGCCGCGATGCACGCGTGCGACGCGCCGTCGACGAGCTGCAGCGGCACGTCCTGCAAACCGGCCTTCGCCACCAGCTCCTCAAGATACGCCTTCTGGCGCTCGCCCGCCATCGGCGCGATGAAGCGCAGCGACGGATCGCGCGCGGCCAGCAACTGCACGGTGCGCACGTACGGCTCCGTCAGGTACTTAATTTCCGACATGCGGCTGCCCGGCATGACGGTGACGACTTTCGCGTCTTCCGGCAGGCCGAGCTGGCGCCGCGCAGCGGCGACGTCGGGCACGAGCGGGATCGTCTCCGCGAGCGGATGGCCGATGTAGGTGACGGGCACGCCGGCCTTCTTGTAAATCTCTTCCTCGAACGGGAAGATCACGAGCATGTGCGACACGGCGCGCTGGATCTTCTTGATCCGGCCACCCCGCCACGCCCAGATCTGCGGGCCCACGAAGTGCACGGTCGGGATGCCGACCGCGCGCAGCTGCTCTTCCAGGCCCAGGTTGAAGCCGGGGTAGTCGGCGCCGATGAACGCGGCCGGCCGCTCGGCCAGCAGGCGGTCGCGCAGGCGGTTCTGGATGCCCTTCAGTTCGCGGTAGCGCAGCAGCACCGGCAGCAGGCCCCGCACGGTGAGCGTGTCCATCGGGACGTCGGAGACGAGGCCCTGCTCCAGCATGCGCGGGCCGCCGATGCCGGAAAAGGCGACGTCCGGCAGGTGCGGCTTCAGGCCCGCCATCAGGCGCGCGGCCAGCAGGTCGCCCGACAGTTCGCCGGCCACGAGGGCCAGCGACGTGTTAGCGGACGATGCCACGGGTCGTCGTGTCGAGGAAGTCGCGCATGGCGCGCAGCTGCGGCGCCGCATCGCCGGCGGCCGCTTCTTCTTCCGCCAGCTTCGCCTTTGCCTCTTCCAGCGTGAGGCCGGAACGGTAGATGTGCTTGTACGCGGCGCGGATCGCGTTGATCTGCTCGCGCGTGAACCCGCGGCGCTTGAGGCCCTCGATGTTCACGCCGTGCGCCTCGGCCGGGTTGCCGGAAACGAGGACGAACGGCGGCACGTCCTGCGTGAGGCTCGTGTACATGCCGATGAACGCGTGCGCGCCGATCTTGCAGAACTGGTGCACGCCGCAGTACCCGGACAGGATCGCCCAGTCGCCCACGTGCACGTGGCCCGCGAGCTGCGCGTTGTTCGAGAAGATCGTGTTGCTGCCGACCTGGCAATCGTGCGCGAGGTGCGTGTACGCGGACATCCAGTTGTCGTCGCCCAGGCGCGTCACGCCCGCGTCCTGCGCGGTGCCCAGGTTGAACGTGCAGAATTCGCGGATCGTGTTGCGGTCGCCGATGTCGAGGCGCGTCGGCTCGCCGGCCCACTTCTTGTCCTGCGGGGCAGCGCCCAGCGACGCGAACTGGAAGATGCGGTTGTCGCGGCCGATCGTCGTGTGGCCCTCGATGACGACGTGCGGCCCGACGACGGTGCCCGCGCCGATGCGCACGTCCGGCCCGATGATGGAGTACGGGCCGACTTCGACGGTGGAGTCCAGCTCCGCCTTCGGGTCGACGATCGCGCTCGGGTGGACCTTGCTCATCACTGCCCCGCTTTTTCGTTCGCCCTGATGGTGCACATCAGTTCCGCTTCAACGGCGACCTTGCCTTCGACGCTGGCGACGGCCTTGTACTTCCAGATCCCGCGCGACGTGCGCACGATCTCGACGTCCATCTTGAGCTGGTCGCCCGGCTCGACGGGACGCTTGAAGCGCGCGTTGTCGATGCCGACGAAGTACACGACGGAGTTCTCGTCCGGCTTGACGTTCATGGTCATGAACGACAGGATCGCGGCCGTCTGCGCCAGCGCTTCGATCATCAGCACGCCCGGCATCACGGGCTTGTGCGGGAAGTGGCCGTTGAAGAATTCCTCGTTGACGGTGACGTTCTTGATGGCGGTGATGGTCTTGCCGATCTCGTAGTCGACCACGCGGTCCACCAGCAGCAGCGGATAGCGGTGCGGCAGGTATTCCTTGATCTCGTTGATGCCCAGGGTTTTATTTGTCGTAGTTTCGGTTGTCATTTTTCTTCTGGTGCTTCCGTCAGTTGTTTGATCTGTTTTTCCAGGCTGCGCATCTTCTCGCGCAGCGAGGACAGGTTGCGCACGATGGCGGCGCTCTTTTCCCATTCGGCGTTCTTGGCGAGCGGATAAAAGCCCGTGTACTGCCCCGGTTCGAGCACGGAACGCGACACCATGCTGCCCGACGAGATATGGACGTTGTCCGCGATTTCCAGGTGCCCCAGCACCATCGCCGCGCCGCCGAACGTGCAATTCTTGCCGATCTTGGCGCTGCCCGCTACCCCCACGCAGCCTGCCATCGCCGTGTTCGCGCCGATGCGGCAGTTGTGGCCGATCTGGATCTGGTTGTCGAGCTTCACGCCATCCTCGATCACGGTATCGTCGAGCGCACCGCGGTCGATGGTCGTGTTGGCGCCCACGTCGACGTCGTCGCCCAGCAGCACGCGGCCCGTCTGCGGGATCTTGATGTACACGCCGTTCTCGCGCGCGAAGCCGAAGCCGTCGGTGCCGATCACGGCGCCCGAGTGCAGGATGCCGCGCTTGCCGATCTTGCAGCGCGCATGGAAGGTCACGTTCGCGAACAAGTGCGTGTCGGCGCCGATCTCCGCCTCGCGGCCGACGAAGCAGCCCGCGTCGATCCGGACGCCGGCACCGATCACGGCGCCCGCCTCCACCGTCGCGTTCGGACCGATGGTCGCCGTCGGGTCGACCTGCGCCGTCTCGTCCACGACGGCACTCCTGTGGATGCCGGCCGGCGGCACGTACTCGTCCAGCGCCACGAAGTACTGGGCGGCGCGGGCGAAATAGGCGTAGGGGTTTGTCGTGATGATGCGTGCGCCGGCATATGTGGTGGCGACGGTGGCGTCGTCCAGCGGCGAGACGATCAGCGCGGCCGCGTTGCTTTGTGCCGCGAGTGCGCGCAGTTTGCTGTTGCTGAGAAAGCTGATGTGCGAAGCGCCGGCGCTGTCGAGCGGTGCGATGCCCTGAACCTCGAGGTTCGGGTCACCCACCAGCTGCCCACCGAAGCGTTCGACCAAATCACCCAGTCGAGTGCCCATCGTGGTCGTTCCGTAAAAGAAGTAAAAATTGCCGGCCGCTCATCGAGCCGGCCGGCATCGGGGGAGCCGCGTGCGGCTCACTTGTCGAGCAGTTTGAGGATGCGGTCGGTGATGTCGACGCGCGGGCTGGTCCAGATGGCTTCCTGCAGCACGACGTCGAGGTGATCCTGCTCGGCCACCTGTTCGATCAGTTTATAGGCTTTCTGGGCGATGGCGGCGCGCTCCTCGTTCTTGCGCTGGAACAGGTCCTCGTTGTACTCGCGCTGCATACGCTGTACGTCCTTTTCCATGTCGAGCAGTTCGCGCGTACGCTTCGTGCGGTCGACGTCGGACAGTTTCGGCGCTTCGTCGTCGAACTTCTCGCGGCTCTGCTTGTACTTCTGCACGGCGTCGTCGAGCTGTTTCTGGCGCTTCGAGAATTCCGACTGCAGCTTCGCGTCCGCCGCCTTGGCCAGCTTGGACTCCGTCATCAGGCGTTCCGTGTACACGAAGCCGATGCGGCTGGTGGCGGTCTGCGCCGACGCCTGCGCCATCGCACCGGCGCACAACAGCGCCAGCGCGAGGCTGCGCGGCAACGAGGCTAACGATTTTTTCAACATCATTCTTCGCAATCCTTGTTTCGGCGATGGGTCGATCAGAAACCGGTACCCATCTGGAACTGGAAGCGCTCCAGGCGGTCGCCCGGCTTCGCGTTCAAGGGCTTAGCATAACTCAACTTCAGCGGACCCACCGGCGAAATCCACGACAGGCCGATACCCGCCGAGTAGCGCAGCTGCGACGTGCGGATCGGCTCGTGCTCCTGGTAGATCTGGCCCGTGTCGGCGAAAGTGAACCAGCGCAGCGAGCGGTCCTGGCCGCTGCCCGGGAACGGGAACTGCAGCTCGGCATTGCCGATGACGCGCTTGGCGCCGCCCAGGGCGTCGTACGTGCGCGGGTCGACGATACCCAGCGACGAGCTCTCGTAGCCGCGCACGGAACCGATGCCGCCGCCGTAGAAGTTCTTGAAGACCGGGTACGCGTGGCCACCGAGGCCCGCGCCGTAGTCCAGTTCACCCTTCAGCGCCAGGGTCATCCAGCGCGTGATCGGGCGGTACCACTGGTGTTCGTAGATCATGCGGTAGTACTTGGCGTCGCCGACCGCGTCGATCTCGAGGTTGGCGCGCTGGTAGCGGCCGCGCGTTGGGGTGATCGCGGAGTCGCGCGAATCGCGGCCCCATGCCACCGTCAGCGGGATGGCGTTGGTCGTTGCCTCGCCGATGCCCGTCGCCTTCGCCGTCGCGTCCTTCGAGTTCTGCATCACGAACTGCTTGTACAGCGTGGGCGAGCTCTCGTCCGTCTCCAGGCGCGTGCGTTCGAGGCCCGCGCCGAAGTAGACGGTGTCGATTTCCGAGAACGGCACGCCGAACGTCAGGTTGCCGCCCTGCTGGCGCACGGTGTACGAACCGATGTTCAGCGCCGGCGGACGCGACGTGCGCAGGTACAGCTGGAATGCGCGCGAGATGCCGTCGTCCGTGAAGTACGGATTCGTCTGCGCGAACGAGATCGTGCGGTTGTAGTGGCTCGTGTTCAGTTCGATGCCGACCGTGTTGCCGCTGCCGGCGAAGTTGGCCTGCGTGATGGACGCGGTGAACGTGAATTTCTCCGCCTGCGAGAACGCGCCGCCGACCATGAAGTTACCGGTGGGTTTTTCGACGACGGCGATGTTCACGTCCACGGCATCGTTCGTGCCCTGCGCTTCCGGCGTCTCCACCGTCACGTCCTTGAAGTAGCCGAGGCGGTCGACGCGGTCGCGCGACAGCTTCACCCGGTTCGGGTCGTACCACGAGCTCTCGAACTGGCGGAATTCGCGACGGATCACTTCGTCGCGCGTGATCGTGTTGCCCGAGATGGTCATGTGGCGTACGTACGCCCGCTTGCCCGGATCGACGAAGAACGTGAATGCGACTTCGCGCTTCTCGCGGTTGATCTCGGGGTTCGCCGTGACGTTCGCGAACGCGTAGCCGAAGCTCGCGAGGCGGTCGGCGATACGCTTGTTCGACGCTTCCTGCAGGTCGCCGGAATAGGTCTGGCCCGGCTTCAGGAGGATCAGGCTCTTAAGCTCCTGCTCGCGGCCGAACATCTCCCCGTCCATCTTGATGCCGGAGACGGTGTACTTCTCGCCCTCCGTGATGTTGATGGTGAGGTAGATGTCCTTCTTGTCCGGCGTGATCGAGACCTGGGTGGACTCGACGTTCACTTCCAGGTAGCCGTGATTCAGGTACCACGACTTGATGGTCTCCAGGTCGCCGGTCAGCTTCTGCTTCGAGTACTGGTCGGCCTTCGAATACCACGTGAGCCAGCCGGACGTGTTCAGTTGCAGCAGCTGGCGCAGCTCCTTGTCGGAGAACGCCTTGTTGCCGACGATGTTGATCTGCTTGATCTTGGCGACGTCGCCCTCGTCCACGTTGAACATGATGTTCACGCGGTTGCGCTCGATCGGGGTGACGGTCGTCGTGATCTTGACGCCGTACAGGCCGTGCGACAGGTACTGGCGCTTCAATTCCTGCTCGGCGCGGTCGACGGATGCCTTGTCGAAGATCTTGGTCTCGCCGACGCCGATTTCCTTCAGCGCCTTCACGAGCATGTCCTTCTCGAATTCCTTGGTGCCCGTGAACTCGACGGCCGCGATGGCGGGACGTTCCTCGACCAGCACCACGAGCACGCCGTTTTCCTCTTCCAGGCGGATGTCCTTGAAGAAGCCGGTGGCGTACAGCGCCTTGATCGCGGCCGTGCCCTTGTCGTCATCGAAGGTTTCGCCCACGCGCACCGGCAGGTAGCTGAACACCGTGCCTGCCTCGGTGCGCTGGATGCCTTCGACCCGGATGTCCTTCACGACGAAGGGAGCGACGGCGGCGGCATGGCCGGCACAGAGGGCCAGCACGGCGGCGCCGATCAAGCTGCGACGGGAGGGCAAGGCAAAACGCGGATGGGCAAAACGTTCGGGTTGTAAATTCATCGGTTAGATCAATGGGTCAGTCATTGGACAACGTTACGTGTGCTACGCCGGGGCTTGTACCACCTAAGCCGGACGCTCCGATGCCCGCCGCGGACGCAGCGTACATATCGGAGTGCCGTGTGTTCAGAGCAGTCGCACCAGGTCGTTGAAGACGGCAAGCGCCATCAGCATGAACAGCAGGCCTACCCCGGCACGCTGCGCGATCTCGCCGATCCGCGCGGGCAAGGGTCGCCCGGTCAAAACTTCCAGCGAATAATACAGCAAATGGCCACCGTCCAGAACGGGAATTGGTAACAGATTCATTACACCCAGGCTGATCGAGATGAATGCGATGAACTCGAGGAAGGGCTCGACGCCCGAGCGTGCCGTCTGTCCGGCCACGTCCGCGATCGTGATCGGGCCCGTCACGTTTTTCAGCGAGACCTCGCCCACGATCATCTTCGCGATCATCTTGACGGTCAGCGCGCTCGTTTCCCACGTGCGCTTGGCGCCCTTCGCGACCGCCTCCAGCGGGCCCGCCTGCACCGTCACCAGCTCCGGCGCCTGCGCAATCATCGCCTTCACGATGCCCTTGCCCGATTGCGGGTCGCGGTCGGGCGTCACCGGCAGCACGACCTGATCCGCGCCGCGCAGCACGCCGACCTGCAGCGTCTTGCCGGCCGCGCCGCGCACGGCCTCGATGAACGCGATGCCGTCGACGACGGGCTTGCCGTCGATCGTCGTCACGAGGTCGCCCTGGCGCAGGCCCGCGCGCGCGGCGGGGCCGTCCGGCAGGACCTTCTCGATCGTCGGCCGCGGGCGCCACATCTGCATGCCGAGCACGCCCAGCACGTCGCCGTCCACGTCGAGCGCCGCCATGCGGTCGGCCGGCAGCACGGCGCGGTACGGCGCCGAATCGGCCACGGGGCCGCGCAACGCGAGTTCGGCCGCATGCTTGTCGACGGCGGCGCGCACCAGTTCCCAGCGCAGTTCCGTCCACGATTGCACGGGGCGGCCATTGACCGCCGTGACGACGTCGCCGCCGCGCACGCCCGCCTGGTACACGGCGGACGCCGGCGCCATCGGCCGCAGCCGGGTGCCCGGCTCCTCCTTCCCGTGCATGAACAACGCGGCCATCAGGAAGATGGCGAGGATGAAGTTGGCGACGGGGCCCGCCGCCACGATGGCGATGCGCTTCCACACGTTCTGGCGCGTGAATTCGCGCGGCAGGTCGGCGTCGTTGGTGGGCGCCGTCGCGGGGTCGCGCGCGTCGAGCATCTTGACGTAGCCGCCGATCGGCAGCGCCGAGATGGCCCATTCCGTCTGGTCCGGGCCGAAGCGGCGCGACCACACGATGCGTCCCATGCCGATCGAGAAACGCAGCACTTTCACGCCGCACAGCCGCGCGACGACATAGTGCCCCAGTTCGTGGAAGATGATCAGGGGCCCCAGGGCCAACAGGAACGCCAGCAGGGTGTGGATCAGGTTCATGACTTTCTCCCGTCAGGGCCCGCTCGAAATCGTATTACGACGCATGCACGATGCGTTCGGCCGCGGCGCGGGCACGCGCGTCCTGGGCCATCACGGCCTCGATGCTGGTGGCCGCGCCGTGCGGATTCTCGTCCATCACGCGGCGCACGACGCGGTCGATGTCGCGGAAGCCGATGCGCCGGTCCAGGAACGCCTGCACCGCCACTTCGTTCGCCGCGTTCAGCAGCGCCGGCGCCGTGCCGCCCGCGCGCAGCGCGTCGAAGGCGAGCGCGAGGCACGGGAAGCGGTCGAAGTCGGGCTTGTGGAAGGCGAGCGCGGCCCACTGCGTCAGGTCGAGCTGCTCGACGCCGGACGCGATGCGTTCCGGGTACGCGAGCGCGTGGGCGATCGGGGTGCGCATGTCGGGGTTGCCGAGCTGCGCCAGCACGGAGCCGTCGACGTACGACACCATCGAGTGGATCACGCTTTGCGGGTGGATCACCACCTCGATGCGGTCGGCCGGTGCGCCGAACAGCCAGTGCGCCTCGATCACTTCGAGGCCCTTGTTCATCATCGTCGCGGAGTCGACGGAGATCTTGCGGCCCATCGACCAGTTCGGATGCTTGCACGCCTCTTCCGGCGTGACGGCTTCCAGCGTCTCGACGGCGCGCTGCAGGAACGGGCCGCCGGAAGCCGTCAGCAGGATCTTCGCGACGCCGGCAGCGTCCGGCGAGCGTCCATACGTGCCCGGCAGCGACTGGAAGATCGCGTTGTGCTCGGAATCGATGGGGAGCAAGGTGGCCTTGTGCTCCTTCACGGCGTCCATGAACAGCTGGCCCGACATCACGAGCGCTTCCTTGTTCGCCAGCAGGATCTTCTTGCCCGCGCGCGCGGCCGCGAGCGCGGGCGCGAGGCCGGCGGCGCCGACGATCGCGGCCATCACGGTGTCGGTGTCGGGGCTGGAAGCGATCTCGCACAGCGCCGCCTCACCATGGGCGACGTCGATCGGCAGCCCGGCCAACAGGTCGCGCAGGCGCGCCGCCGCCGCCGCCGTGCCGACGACGGCGCGCTGCGGGCGGAACACGCGGCATTGCGCGGCGAGCGCGTCCACGCGTTCGTGCGCGCTCAAGGCGTAGACGCGGTATTTGTCCGGATGACGCGCGAGCACGTCGAGGGTCGAGACGCCGATGGAGCCGGTGGCGCCCAGAATAGTGATGCGTTGCATGTTGCGTTCCATTGTCAGGGTCGTCCCATGGCGTTAAGGGATTCTGGCACGGCAGGCGCCGCAGCGGCGCCGCCCTGTCCGAACGACCTGGTGTGTGTTACAGCCGCGCCCCGATCAGCGCGGCGAGCGGCAGCACGGGGACGAGCGCGTCGATCCGGTCGAGCACGCCGCCGTGGCCCGGCAGCAGGTTGCTGCTGTCCTTCATGCCGGCGCGCCGCTTGAGCTGGGATTCGAACAGGTCGCCGACGATGCTGGCCGCGACCATCAGCACGAGCACCACGACGAGCGCCGGCCAGCCGTAGCGATGCTGGACGGCCGCGGCGAACGTGTTCGCAAAGGCGTCGCCGCCGAACTGCACGGACAAGCCGGCCAGCACGAGCACGGCGATGCCGCCACCGATCGCGCCTTCCCACGATTTGCCGGGCGAGATCGATGGCGCGAGCTTGCGCTTGCCGAACGCCTTGCCGGAGAAGTAGGCGCCGATGTCGGCCACCCACACGATCGCGAGCACGGACAGCAGGAACACGGGCGAGTGCGAATACAGGGCGACGATGGACGCGAAGCAGCCGACGACGGCGAACGCGTACACGAGCGACAGCAGCGTGTTCGCGGGCGTGTGCAGCGGCGGCAGGCCGATCTTCAGCGACGGCGCGAACCGCGCGATCCACAGCGCCACGCTCAGCGCGGCCCAGAACGACAGGTTCGTGTGCCCCGTGAACACGGCCATCGCGAAGACGGCGGCCCAGACCAGCGCGATCACGTGCGCGTTGTGCGTGTCTGGGTTGAACAGCCGGAAGCATTCCCAGATGGCGGCGCCGAAGAACACCGTCGCCACCACCGCGAACGCCATGTAGTTGTTGAAGTAGAGGACCGGCAGCAGGACTGCCAGCAGCACGACGGCGGTAATGACGCGGGTTCTGAGCATCAGGTATTCAGCCTTGTTTAGCCGTGTTGGCGACTTGTTCGCCGGTGCGGCCGAAGCGGCGTTCCCGGCTCTGGTAGGACGCGATCGCCGTGTCGAGCGACTCGGGCGAGAAGTCCGGCCAGAAGGTGTCGGTGAAGTACAGCTCGGAATACGCGAGCTGCCATAGGAGGAAGTTCGAGATGCGCTCTTCGCCGCCCGTGCGGATGAACAGGTCGGGCTCGGGCGCGTAGGCCATCGCCAGGTGCGGGGCCAGCATCTCTTCGGTGTACTCGGTCACGCCCGGATTCGCGGCGACCATCTTGCCGGTTGCCTGCATGATGTCCCAGCGGCCGCCGTAGTTGGCGCAGATGGTGACGGTCAGGCGGCTGTTGTTCGCGGTGCGGCGCTCGGCGTTGGCGATCATGTCCTGCAGCTTAGGCGCGAAGCGCGACAAATCGCCCACGACCTTCAGGCGGATGTTATTCGCGTGCATCTTGGACACTTCGCGCTCGAGCGCCGTAACGAACAGGCCCATCAGGTAGGACACTTCGTCCGCGGGACGGCGCCAGTTTTCCGACGAAAACGCGAACAGGGTCAGGTATTCCACGCCACGGTCCACGCACGCCTCGACGATCTTGCGCACGGCGTCCACGCCCTTGACGTGGCCGGCCACACGGGGCAGCAGGCGCTTGGTCGCCCAGCGGCCGTTGCCGTCCATGATGATGGCGATGTGGCGCGGCACCGTCGGCGCTTCGGGAACTGCGGTGGTCGAACTTTTGAAAATCATAAATGGACTGCGAAAAGACTGCAAAGGATCACGGTCGCCGTCCGCCGGACGACTGCGAAGACGGCGACTGAAAAAGGTGGAACGGACCGGTCAGGCCTAGCCTGCCGGTCCGACGTCCACAACGATACCCGCGACCCGAGGGCGCCGCAATACGTATCGGCTTAAACGGTCATCACTTCTTTTTCTTTTTCGGCAACGAGCTTGTCGATGTCGACGACGGCCTTGTCGGTCATCTTCTGCACGTCGTCCTGGGCGCGGCGCTCGTCGTCTTCCGAGATCGCCTTGTCCTTGACCAGCTTCTTCAGCTGTTCGTTGGCGTCGCGGCGCACGTTGCGGACGGCGATCTTCGCGTCTTCCGCTTCCGACTTGCACAGCTTGACCATTTCCTTGCGGCGCTCTTCCGTCAGCGCCGGCGTCGGCACGCGGACCATCTCGCCGAACGTCGACGGATTCAGGCCCAGGTCCGATTCGCGGATCGCCTTTTCGATGACGTTCAGCATTTTCTTTTCATACGGCTGGACGCCGATCGTGCGGGCGTCGATCAAGGTCAGGTTGGCGACCATCGGCAGCGCGGTCGGCGAGCCGTAGTAGTCGACCATCACGTGGTCCAGGATGCCGGTGTGGGCGCGGCCGGTGCGAACCTTGGCCAGATTGCTTCTCAGGGTCTCGATGGATTTCGCCATCTTGTCCTGGGCACTTTTTTTAACGTCAGCGACGGACATGCTGCTCTCCTGTCTTTCTATAAATGATTAAACGTGTACGAGTGTACCCTCGTCCTCGCCCATGATCACGCGCTTGAGCGCACCCGGCTTGACGATCGAGAACACCTTGATCGGCAGCTTCTGGTCGCGGCACAGGGCGAACGCCGTGGCGTCCATCACCTGCAGGTGCTTGGCGATCGCTTCGTCGAACGAGATCTGTTCGTAGCGGGTCGCGTGCGGGTCCTTCTTCGGATCGGCAGTATATACGCCATCGACCTTGGTTGCCTTCAGGACGATCTCGGCCGAGATTTCCGAGCCGCGCAGCGCGGCGGCCGTGTCGGTGGTGAAGAACGGGTTGCCGGTGCCGGCGGCGAACACGACGACCTTGCCCTCTTCCAGGTATTGCAGCGCCTTCGGGCGCACGTACGGCTCGACCACCTGCTCGATGCCGATCGCGGACATCACGCGGGCGGTGATGCCCTGCTGGCGCATGGCGTCGGCCAGCGCGAGCGCATTCATCACGGTGGCCAGCATCCCCATGTAGTCGGCCGTCGCGCGGTCCATGCCTTGCGCGCCAGGCGCCACGCCGCGGAAGATGTTGCCGCCGCCAATCACCACAGCCAGTTCCACACCCAGCTTCGACACTTCCGCAACGTCGGCAACCATGCGCTCGATGGTGGCGCGGTTGATGCCAAACGGATCGTCGCCCATCAGCGCTTCGCCAGACAGTTTGAGGAGGACTCGTTGGTAGGCTGGTTTTGTCATGAATGGGGCTCCTGTGATCATTGAATGTTTCGAATTCGGTACTGCTGACGTAGGGTGGGCTCCCCTGAGCCCACGCGGAACGCCATGCCGCTACAAGCATGATGTTCGCATGACGCCAACGTGACGCATATGTCATGCGTGGGCACGGGGTGCCCACCCTACGACCGTTACAAAAACGGGCCTTGCGGCCCGTTCTGTTTATTACTGCTTGGCGGCAGCCATCTGGGCTGCGACCTCTGCTGCGAAGTCGTCGACTTTCTTCTCGATGCCTTCGCCGACCACGTACATCGTGAACGCTTTCACGGTGGTGTTGGCGGCCTTCAGCATCTGTTCCACGCTCTGCTTGTCGTTCTTCACGAAAGCCTGGTTGAACAGCGACACTTCCTTCAGGTACTTCTGCACCGAACCGTCGATACGCTTGGCGACGATCTCGGCCGACTGCGGCTGCTTGCCTTCGGCGACGGCCTTGTCGGCGTCTTCCTTGGCTTTCAGCTGAGCAACCGAACGCTCTTTCTCGATCAGCTCGGCCGGCACTTGCTCAGCCGACAGGGAGACCGGCTTCATCGCGGCGATGTGCATGGCGACGTCCTTGCCGACTTGCTCGTCGGCGCCATCGTAGTCGACGATCACGCCGATGCGCGAGCCGTGCAGGTACGAAGCCAGCTTGCCGGTCGTTTCGAAGCGCTGGAAACGGCGAACCGTCATATTCTCGCCGATTTTACCGATCAGTGCCGTACGCACGTCGTCGAAGGTCTTGCCGTCGACCGGCAGCGCGGCCAGGGCAGCGACGTCGGCCGGGTTGTTCTCGGCAACCAGCTTGGCAGCCAGGTTGGCCATGGCCATGAACTCGTCGTTCTTGGCGACGAAGTCGGTTTCGCTGTTGATTTCCACCAGCGCGCCGATGTTGCCGGCGACGTAGGCCGTCACGACGCCTTCGGCCGTGATGCGCGATGCCGCTTTCGATGCCTTGCCGCCCAGCTTGACGCGCAGGATCTCTTCGGCACGCGCCATGTCGCCATCGGCTTCGTTCAGTGCCTTCTTGCATTCCATCATCGGTGCGTCGGTCTTCGCGCGCAGTTCGCCCACCATCGCTGCAGTAATCGCTGCCATGTCATTTCTCCTAATATCGGAGCAAGCCGTCGATGCGACGTCTTGCAAAATTGTTGATCTGTCCAGGAATTGCTTGCAAAAAGGGGCGCTCGATCTTAGGCTCGGCGCCCCTTTACTGCTCAGCGGGCCAGGGCCCGCCGGGAATTAAGCTTGCTCGGAAACTTCGACGAAGTCGTCGGCCGACTTGACCATCTCGACCACTTCGTTCGACGCGTTCGCACGGCCTTCCAGGATCGCATCGGCGACGCCGCGTGCGTACAGGGTGATGGCCTTCGACGAGTCGTCGTTACCCGGGATGACGTGCGTCACGCCTTCCGGCGAGTGGTTGGTGTCGACCACGCCGATGACCGGAATGCCCAGCTTGCCGGCTTCCGTGACGGCGCCCTTGTGGTAGCCGACGTCCACGACGAAGATCGCGTCCGGCACGCCCTGCAGGTCCTTGATGCCGCCGATCGATTTCTGCAGCTTTTCCAGTTCGCGCGAGAACATCAGCGCTTCTTTCTTGCTCATCTTCTCGACTTCACCCGACTCGATGGCGGCTTCCATGTCCTTCAGGCGCTTGATCGAGGTCTTGATGGTCTTGAAGTTGGTCAGCATGCCGCCCAGCCAGCGCTGGTCGACGTACGGCACACCGGCGCGCTGCGCTTCGGCGGCGATGATGTCGCGAGCCTGGCGCTTCGTGCCCACCAGCAGGATCGTGCCGCGGTTGGCGGCGATCTGCTTGATGGTCTTCATCGCATCCTGGTACATCGCCATGGTTTTTTCCAGGTTGATGATGTGGATCTTGTTGCGATGACCGAAGATGAACGGGGCCATTTTCGGGTTCCAGAAACGGGTCTGGTGGCCGAAGTGAACACCGGCTTCCAGCATTTCGCGCATAGTGACAGACATTGTAATTCTCCAGGGTTGGTTCTTGAATGACGGCCAGTCCACCCTTGACGGGCACCCTTGTCGACCGCATTCGCGATTTAAAAATGAGACCGTGGCTTGAAACCATCAAAACACGGCTTTTCACGAGCTTGCCCGATACGAACACGAGCAACCCGAGATTCTAGCGGGATTTGACACGAATTTCAAGCTTGCGCACATTTCCGCCCGCGCACCCCGGATCAGTGGGCCGGCCAGGGGCTGGCCCGGCCCCGCCTTGAATCACTTATAATGGTTGATACAGAACACATTGCAGAACGGATCACCATGACCATCTCCATCAAGACCCCGGAAGACATCGACGGCATGCGCATCGCGGGCCGCCTCGGTGCCGAGGTGCTCGACTACATCACCCCGTTCGTCAAGGCGGGCGTCACGACCGGCGAACTCGACCGTCTGTGCCATGAATACATGGTCAACGTGCAAGGCACCGTCCCCGCGCCGCTGAATTACGCGCCACCCGGTTATCCGCCGTTCCCGAAAGCCGTCTGCACGTCCGTCAACGACGTGATCTGCCATGGCATTCCGGGCGACAAGGTCCTCAAGAACGGCGACGTCGTCAACATCGACGTCACCGTCATCACGAAGGATGGTTATCACGGCGACAACAGCCGAATGTTCTTCATCGGCGAGCCGTCGAAGCTGGCGCGCCGCCTGACGGACATCACCTATGAATGCATGTGGCTGGGCATTGCCAAAGTGAAACCGGGCGCGCACCTGGGCGACATCGGCCACGCGATCCAGCAGCACGCGGAAAACGCCGGCTATTCGGTCGTGCGCGAATTCTGCGGCCACGGCATCGGCAAGGTGTTCCACGAAGAGCCGCAGGTGCTGCACTACGGCCGCCCCGGCACCGGCGAGGAGCTGAAGGCCGGCATGATCTTCACGATCGAGCCGATGATCAACGCGGGCCGCCGCGAGATCCGCGAAATGCCGGACGGCTGGACCATCAAGACGAAGGACCGCAGCTTGTCCGCCCAGTGGGAACACATGATCCTCGTGACGGAGACGGGCTACGAGGTGCTGACCACGTCGGCCGGCACGCCGCCCCCGCCCGCCATCGCACAACCGAAAGACGCCGTCGCCGCCTGATCCGTAACCCGTGCGGCCGGTGCGCCGGCCGCGTTCCGCCGCCCCTATCGAACCGCCATGTCCACCGCCACCATCGCCCCGCCACAGCCCCTGCAGCCGCTGCAACTGAAGCAGCGCCTGAAGGCCGAACGCCAGCACGTCATCGCCGAGTTCCGCGAGAACGGCAAGCCGGAAAAACTGTTGCGCGGCCTGCGCCACAGCGTCGACGGCGTGCTGACGGACGCCTGGCACGCGGCGGGCCTGCCCGCCAACGCGGCCCTCGTGGGCGTCGGCGGTTACGGGCGCGGCGAACTGTTCCCCTGCTCCGACGTCGACCTGCTGATCCTGCTGGGCACGCCGCCGGACGCGATCGTGCAGGCCAAGCTGGAAAACTTCGTGCAGCTCCTGTGGGACCTGGGCCTGGAAATCGGCCACAGCATCCGCACCGTCGACGAATGCATGACGGAGTCGGCGGCCGACATCACGGTGCAGACGAGCCTGCTCGAAGCGCGCCTCGTGACGGGCAGCATGACGGTATTCGGCGAGCTGCAGCACCGCTACGACGCCGCGATGGACCCGCAAGCCTTCTTCCAGGCCAAGACGGCCGAGATGCGGCTGCGCCACGCCAAGTATGAATTCACGCCGTTTTCGCTGGAGCCGAACGTCAAGGAAAGCCCGGGCGCCCTGCGCGACCTGCAGGTGATCCTGTGGGTCGCGAAGGCGGCGGGCCTCGGCAATTCCTGGACCCAGCTTGCCATCCGCGGCCTGATCACGCGCGAGGAAGCACGCCAGCTGATGGAAAAGGAATACGCGTTCAAGGACATCCGCGTGCGCCTGCACCTGCAGACGAACCGGCGCGAAGACCGCCTCGTGTTCGACGTCCAGACGGCGATCGCGGAAACGTTCGGCCTCGCGACGACGGGCACGGGCCTGGGCGCGCGCCGCGCCAGCGAATACCTGATGCAGCGTTATTACTGGGCTGCGAAGACCGTCACCCAGCTGAACACGATCCTGCTGCAGAACATCGAGGCACACCTGTTCCCCACCCCGTCGCAGCCGGTGCCGATCAATCCGCGCTTCAACGAGGTGGGCGGCTTCATCGACATCGCCGCCGACGCCACGTTCGAAGCGACGCCAGCGGCCGTGCTGGAAATCTTCGTGCTGATGACGGAGCGTCCGGACATCAAGGGCATGACGGCGCGCACGATGCGCGCGCTGTGGCATGCGCGCACCCTCATCGACGACGCGTTCCGGCACGACCCGCAGCACCGCGCGCTGTTCCTGCGCGTACTGCAGGCGCCCAGCGGCCTCGTGCACGCGCTGCGCCGCATGAACGACATGGGCATCCTCGGCCGCTACCTGCCGAACTTCCGCCGCATCATCGGCCAGATGCAGCACGACCTGTTCCACGTGTACACGGTCGACCAGCACATCATGATGGTCGTGCGGAACATGCGCCGCTTCACGATGACGGAGCACGCGCACGAATACCCGTTCTGCAGCCAACTGATCGCCAACTTCCGCGACCGCTGGCTGCTGTACGTGGCCGCTTTGTTCCACGACATCGCCAAGGGCCGCGGCGGCGACCACTCGGAACTGGGCAAGACGGACGCGCTGGAATTCTGCCGCGACCACGGCCTGTCCGACGAGGACACGGAACTCGTCGTGTTCCTCGTCGAGCACCACCTGACGATGTCCGTCGTCGCCCAGAAGCAGGACTTGTCCGACCCGGACGTGATCCAGTCGTTCGCCCGCCTCGTGCGCGACGAGCGCCACCTGACGGCGCTGTACCTGCTGACCGTGGCCGACATCCGCGGCACGAGCCCGAAGGTGTGGAACGCGTGGAAGGCCAAGCTGCTGGAAGACCTGTACAAGATGACGTTGCGCGTCCTGGGCGGCGAGCCGCCGTCCGCCGACCGCGAACTGCGCGCGCGCCAGCAGGAAGCGCTGGCCACCCTGCGCCTGTTCGGCCTTCCTGCGGACGCGCACGAAGCCCTGTGGAAGCAGCTCGACATGGCCTACTTCCTGCGCCACGATGCGTCCGACATCGCCTGGCAGACGCGCTGCCTGTACGACAAGCTGGGGCGCGACAAGCCCGTCGTGAAATCGCGCCTGGCACCGATCGGCGAAGGCTTGCAGGTGACGATCTTCGTGAAAGACCAGCCCGACCTGTTCGCGCGCATCTGCAGCTATTTCGACCGCAAGAATTTTTCGATCCTCGACGCCAAGATCCACACGACGAAGGACGGCTACGCGCTCGACACGTTCCTCATCACGGACGAGCATTTCGCCAACAGCTACCGCGACATCATCAACCTGATCGAGCACGAGCTGTGCGAAGTGCTCGTGCGCCAGGAACCGCTGTCGCCGCCGCTGCGGGGCCGGCTGTCGCGCATGTCGCGCACCTTCCCCATCACGCCGACCGTGGACATGCGTCCCGACGAGCGCGGTCAGTTCTGGGTGCTGTCGATCGGCGCGAACGACCGCAACGGCCTGCTGTACGCGATTGCGAACGTGCTCGCGCGCTATCGCATCAACCTGCACACCGCGAAGATCATGACCCTCGGCGAGCGCGTCGAGGACGTATTCCTCATCGACGGCCAGGCGCTGAACAACCAGCGCATGCAGGTGCAGCTGGAGACCGAGCTGCTGGACGCCGTCAAGATTTGATTTGTTTGTTTTATTGAAGTTGAAGTGACCATGACCGAACCCGTACGCCTGTCCAAACGCATGTCCGAACTTGGCCTCTCGTCCCGCCGCGAGGCGGACGAGTGGATCGCGAAAGGCTGGGTGCGCGTCGACGGCCAGGTCGTGTCCGAGCTCGGCAGCAAAGTCTTGCCGCACCAGAAAATCACCGTCGAGCGCCAGGCCGCCGCCCAGCAGGCGAAGCGCGTGACCGTCCTGTTGAACAAGCCTGTCGGCTTTGTGAGCGGCCAGGCGGAGGACGGCTATAAACCGGCCGTCGTGCTCGTCAAGCCGGAAAACCGCTGGGCGGACGATCCGTCGCCCGAGCAATTCCACCCCACGCAACTGAAGTCCCTGGTGCCGGCCGGCCGCCTCGACATCGATTCCGTCGGCCTGCTCGTCCTCACGCAGGACGGCCGCATCGCGAAGCAGCTGATCGGCGAAGACACGGCCATCGAGAAGGAATACCTCGTGCGCGTGCAATACACGAAGCCGGGGCGCCTGCCGGATACGGACCTCAAGAAGCTGAACCACGGCCTATGGATGGACGGCAAGCCGCTGCTGCCCGCGAAGGTGCGCTGGCAGAACGACGACCAACTCAGCTTCACGTTGAAGGAAGGTCGCAAACGCCAGATCCGCCGCATGTGCGACATGGTGGGCCTGAAGGTCATCGGCCTCAAACGCGTGCGCATCGGCCGCGTCAAGCTGGGCGATTTGCCGCCTGGACAGTGGCGCTACCTGGGCGCGGACGAGCGGTTCTGATCGACGTCGCGCCGGCGGACGCGCGCTGCTCAGTACGCGTGCCGGTCAGTGCGCGTGCCGCATCTGCGTCCACGGATCGAGCACGTGCAGCTCGTTCAGGATGGCCCGTGGGCCCGCAACGGTGCCTCCCGTGTCCAAGTCCCACTCGAGCCTGAGCTTCGACCGTCCACGGCGCAAATCCACGCGCGCGTAGTCGACCCACGCATCCTCCGCTTCGTATTCGAACGTCTTCATCCAACCTGTGCGCAGCAACGCCTCCAGAGCCTGGCGGAGCGCGAACGGTGGGAGGTCCGAGATCGTCTCGGGATGTTGTAACTGGGGCTCGCGCAGGACGCCCAGATACCTGACCATATGTGAAATCCACGCCATCGCTGCCTCCCAACATCGTTTGACGTTGAGATCAGTCTACGCAGCAACTGGCAATATTGACGTTCGCTAACGCACACAGTGAAGTAAATGCGAGTGGCATATGTCACATTTTTGTAACTTATTGTTTCGCCAAGCCTCCTGGTCGTCTCAGGCAAGAATCTGATGCAAGTCCTCGATGCTGACGGGCTTGGTCAGGTGGTGCGAGAATCCGCGGTTGCGCGTCTGGCGCCGGTCGGCGTCCTGCCCCCATCCGGTCAGCGCGGCGATGCGCACGCCAGCGAAGCGTTCGTCCTGGCGCAGGCGGCGCGCCACTTCGAACCCGTCCATGCCGGGCATGCCGAGGTCGAGCAGGACGCTGGTCGGCAGGAACGATTCCGCCGCCGCCAGCGCGGCCCGGCCGTCGTAGCAGACACGTACCTCGGCGCCGTCCGCCTCGAGCAGCAGGCCCAGTGTGTCCGCCGCGTCGCGGTTGTCGTCCACGACAAGGATGCGCTGGCCGTGGAACGGCGCGGCCGGCCGCGCGTGCCCCAGCTGCGGCACGTCGTCGACGTCGATGGCGGGTGCGAGCGGCAGGCGCACGATGAATTCGCTGCCCTGGCCCGGCCCGGGACTGCGGGCTTCCACGGTACCGTGGTGCATCTCGACGAGGCTGCGGACCATCGTCAGGCCAATGCCGAGCCCGCCCTGCCCCCGCCCGGTGGACCGGTGGGCCTGGGCAAACATGTCGAACACGCCCGGCAGCGCGTCAGCCGGGATGCCGATACCCGTGTCGCGCACGGTGGCAACGACCTGGTCGTCCTCGCGGCGCACGTCGAACCAGATGCGGCCGCCCGTGTCCGTGTACTTGGCCGCGTTGTTGAGCAGGTTCGAGAACACCTGCGTCAGGCGCACGCGGTCGGCCTCCAGGACGAGGGGCTGCTCCGGCAGCGCGACGGCCAGCTGGTGACCCGCCCGGTCGATCAACGGCTGGCTCGTCTCGACGGCGCTGTGGACGATCTCGGTGAACGGCACGCGCTCCAGCTTGAGGTCGATCTTGCCGCGCGTGATGCGCGACACTTCGAGCAGGTCGTCGACGAGACGCGCCATCTGCTTGACCTGGCGCCCGACCATTTCGACCACGCGGTCGGACTGGCGCCGGCCATCCGGACGGCGCATCAGCTGCACGGCATTGCTGATCGGAGCCAGGGGGTTGCGCAGTTCGTGGGCCAATGTCGCAAGGAACTCGTCCTTGCGACGATCGGCCTCCTTTAGGGCCTCCTCGGCCTGCACGGCCCCCGTGATGTCGAGCGAGATGCCGACGTAGCCACGGTGTTCGCCTTCGCCCGAATACCACGGCGAAGCATGCGATTCGAACCAGTGCCAGCTGCCGCCCTTCACCAGCGTGTGCAAGCGCTGGGTGAAGGTGCCGTTCTTGCGGATGCCGCCGTACACGTCGCGCAGGTAGGCATCCATGTCGTCCGGCCGCGCGATGTCGGTCCAGCCGCTCGTGCCGGGGCCGGCCGGAGCCTCGTCCGTCACGCAGCGCTGGTTCAGGTAGATGACGTTGCCGTCGACGTCGAACTGGTACACGAGGGCGGGCGACGCGTCGGCCAGCGCGCGGAACCGCCCTTCGCTCTCGCGCAACGCATCCTCGGCGCGCTTGCGCACGGTGATGTCGTGGAACAGGATCGCCACCCGCGGCACCTGGCGCCCGCCCACGGGATAGACGAAGAAATCGTACCAGCTGGACAGCGGCGGCGAGAAGCATTGCGACCGGCTGGACACGCCCGTGCGCACCACCTGGGCGCACGCGTCGAGCCAGCACGGTTCGTGCTCGGGGCGCATGCGCAACTGGCCGGGTCCCACATAGGCGATGTTGGCCATGCGCACGGCGGCCGGATTCGCTTCCGCGTAGTCGAGGCCGACGGCACGTCCGGCATCGTCGAAGCGCACCGTCGCCAGCAGGAAGCCCTCGTCCATCGCCTCGAACAGCATGCGGTAACGCCGCTCGCTTTCCGCCAGCGCGGCCTGCGTGCGGCGGCGCTCGTCGACGTCGATGTGCATGCCGACCCATTTGCGCACGCTGCCGTCGCGGTTGAACAGCGGCGCGGCGCGCGCATTGGTCCAGCGCCAGCCGCCCGCGGCGGACTGCACGCGGAACTCGGCATTGAGCACGCGGCGCGTGCCGACGGCCGCGCGCCATTCGCGCAGCACGTAGGCGCGGTCGTCCGGGTGCACGGCCTCGATCCAGCCCACGCCCAGCGAGGCCGCTTCCGTCTGTCCCGTGTACGCGGTCCAGCTGGGCGAGCCGATGATGACGCGTCCGTGCGCGTCCGTCTCCCACACCGTCTGCGCGAACCCTTCGACCATCGCGCGGAACCGCTCTTCACTTTCGGCCAGGCGTGCCTCGGTCTCCTTGTTTTCCGTAACGTCGATGACGAACAGCACGCAGCGCGCGTTCGCGCCCTGGCCCCAGATGCGCGCGGGCGCGAACAGGCCCCACCAGCGGCTGCCGTCCTTGCGCCGCATCTGCTTCGTGTACGGCGACGTGACGCCGTGGTCGATGAGGTCGCGCAGCGCGCGTGCCGACACGTCCCAGAATTCGGGCGGCGTCATGTCGCGCCAGTTCGGCATCGTGCGCAGCTCGTCGCACGTATAGCCCGTCATCCGCTCGAACGCCTGGTTGACATCGCGCACCGTGCCGTCGATGTCGAAATACAGCACGCCGACCGTGCCGATGCTGAGGGTGGCGTCGATGAGGGCCTTGTGCTCGCGCAGCGCGCGCTCGGCCGCGCGGCTTTCCTCGACCTCGCGCTCCAGGTGTTCCTTGCTTTCGAGGACGGGACGCAGGCGCTCCTCCACCTTGCGTTCGATCTCGCCGCCGTCCGACCCGGCACGGCCGCCGCCGGCCTGGTGGGCCGCCGCGGCGAACGCGGCGCCGGCGCGCAGCAGGCGCAGGTCGTCGGCGTCGAAGAGCGCGTCGCCGTCGGCGCCCAGCACGATCCCCACTGCGCCGACGGCACGGCCGCGGATGTGCCACGGGACGCCGAGAAATTCACGGGGAGACAGGCCAGTGGAGCGCAGCGACGGGAACTGCTCGGCCGGGTGCTCGAACAGGACGGCGCTGTCGGCCTCGATGGCGACGCCGCAGGCGCAGTCGCCCAGCGCCCAGTGCCGGCTCTCCTGTCCGGCGAGTGCGCCGGACAGCGCGCACCAGCGCACCGTTTCCGTACCGTCCGGCGTCGAGTCCAGCGCGCCATCGCGCACGGCGATGACGACGGCATCGGCGCCACACAGCGTGCACAGGGCGTCCGCCAGACACTGCATCGCGTCGTGGGGCGCATCAGCCATTGCCTGCGCCAGCGCCGCGAACTTCCTCGTCTCATCGGCCCCGTCGTGCGCAGGAAGGTGGGCGGGACGTTCACGCAATACCGCTTCCACAACATCGTTGTCGCGGACCCCGAGCCATGCGTCAGGTGTCGAGTCGGCCATGATTGTCGATTATTGGTTGCCACCACCTTGGAACTTCAGACTACTTGACAATTCGATCAGTGCCAATCGAATTTCAATCGTGCTCGCCATGTTTAACAAAATTTGAAGAAATCCCCGTCGACGGCGATCGAAAATGTGGCGAGACCGTCAAATGGCGCTGTTTACATTGTCACCGTTCCATTTCTCGATACAAAAACGATAGCGATAACAGCCAACGGCCGTAGTCACATTGCGATCGTAATGAACAGAAGGTTACCGGGATCAGCGCGCCGCCGTCCACGCTTTTGCCGCGTGACGACGCACCTCGCCATCTCGCATTGCGGAATATTCATCCGGAATCGTGGTAACCAGGAATCACGGACACATTGGTAAAAGTCTCTATATTGTTGCAAAGCGGAAATATGTTATATTCAAGAAATCTTGCCGACCGTACAGCATGCTCCACCCCTACTTCGCCCATTCCGTCCTGGCCCTCGCGGCCGTTGTGTTCTTCGCCGGCGCCGCCCGCGCCGCCGAGTCGCCGTCATACAATTTCGCACCCGTGAACCAGTACAGCCCGCAAGTGTCGGCCAGCTTCTGGAACCCGATCATCGAATACGTCTCGAAAAAGAGCGGCGTGCGCCTGAACCTGAAGCTGGGCCGCACGTCGGCCGACGCGATGAGTTACGTATTGGCGCGCGAGGCCGATTTCGCGTTCACGAACCGGCTGTTCTGTCCGGGACGCGCAGGCTTGGGGTGGACCGTGTTCGGCCGCCGCAACACGTCACCCGTGCGCGCACAGATCGTCGTGCCTGCCGATTCGCCGATCCATCGCATCGAGGAGCTGGCCGGCACCCCGGTCGCGTTCCCGGGGCCGGAAGCGACGATCGCGTACAAGGTCGCCTACGCCGAGCTGCTGCGCCACAAGATGCCCGTGGACGTGGTCTTCGCCGGCAATGCGGATGCCGTCTTCACGCAGCTGTTCGCCGGCAGGGTCCGGGCCGCCGGCGCCAGCTCCCAGCTCGCGCAGCACTATGCGGGACGCGAGCGCAAGGCGTTCCGCGTGCTGTGGACCTCCCCGCCGTTCACCGACCTCGCGCTGATGGCGTCGCCGCGCGTGCCCGCCGCCGAGGCGCGCGCCGTCGCCCGGGCGTTCTTCGACATGAACCGCGATCCGGAAGGCGCGCGCATCCTCGCCGAGGCGACGACGCTCGTGCATTCGGACACGCCATTCGCCTTCGTCCCCGCCACCGGCGCCGACTATGCGAGCTACCGCGCGTTCTGCGCGACGGCGCCGCTCGACGTGCGCTGAGGACACCGCCGCGATGATCCTGCTCCGCGCCCTTCTGCGCCGGCCGCGCCGGCTGTCGTCCCCGGCAGCGCTGCTGGCCTTCCTGCTGCCGCGCTCCCTCGTCGGCCGCGTGTTCACCGTGTTCAGCTTCACGCTGCTGCTGTCGCTGGGCACGGGCCTCGGCCTGTTCTACCGCTACCAGTTCCTGCAGCACATCGAAGAAACGCAGGATACGGCGTTGACCCTCGTCGAAGTGGCCACGCAGACGATCGAGGACAGCGTCGTCGTCGGCGACTACGACACCGTCAAGCGCACGCTGGGCAAGATGCTGTTCCAGTCGCCGTTCAAGCGCGCCGAATTCATCGACATGGCGGGCGGCACGTTGCGCGTCGACGCGCCGCGCGTGACGCGTGCGCTGGCGCCGCGCTGGCTGACGGAGCTCATCGCAGCCAAGCTGTTCGACGTCAACCGCATCGCCAATGTTGGCGGGCGCGACTACGGCGTCGTGCGCCTGCAGTTCGACGAGGAAAAGCTGGCGGCCCAGCTGTGGAGCCTCGTGCTGGAAACGGCCGGCGTCGCGTCGATCGTGTTCGTGGCGAGCCTCGCACTGATGCGTACCCTCGTGCGCCGCTGGCTCGACAACCTGGGGCGCCTGCGCTCGTTCGAGGACGACGTGGCCGCCGGCCGCGTCACCGCGGAAGCCGCGCTGCTGGCGGATGCGCCCACGGAGATCAAGGAAGCGATCCGCGCCGTCAACCGCAGCGCCGCGAGCCTGCGCGACCAGTTCGGCCAGCGCATCGACTCGCTGATGAATTCCCTCGTGCAGCACAAGAGCGCGATGGACCAGGCCGCGATCGTGAGCGAGGCCGATGCGACGGGCATCGTCACCGGGGTGAACGACCTGTTCGTCACGAGCAGCGGCTTCACGCGGCCCGAGGTCGTGGGCCAGCGCCTGGGCGACGTGGGCCGTCCCGCCGGCGCGCGCCTGCCGTGGCGGCCGTCCGACCGCGTGTGGAATGGCGAAGTCGTGATCGAGGGACGCCAGGGCCGCTGCCACTGGCACCGCACGATCGTCCCGATGTTCGGCGCGGACGGCGCCGTCGAACGCTATATCTGCATCGACATCGACATCACGGAACGCAAGGAATTCGAGCGCACGATCGTCGAGAACGCGCAGCGCCAGACCCTGATCGCGGAACTCGGCCGCAAGGCGCTGGCGGCGAACGACCTCGACGACCTGTTCGCGGACGCCGCCGACACCACCGCGCGCGGCGTCCGCGCCCCGTGCGCCGGCCTGTTCGAAGCGACGCCGAACGGCATGGTGCTGCGCGCCGGCGCGGGCCGCCTCGCGCCGGCCACGGGCCTGCAGCTGGGCCACGTGCCGGGCGAGACCCTCGCCGCGGGCGAACGGGCCGCGCGGCGCACGTGGTTCGCGCCGCTGGCCGCCGCGCACGACATCGCGGACGGCATCGACACGCCCATCATGTGCGGCGAGCGCATGTTCGGCGTGCTGGGCGTGTACGCCACCGGCACCCGGCGCTTCGGCGCGGACGACGCCAGCTTCCTGCACGGCGTCGCAAACATCCTGGCCACCGCGGTGGAGCGCCACGAGGCGCGCAACCGCCTGACCTGGCTCGCGCAATACGATCCGCTGACGAACCTGCCGAACCGGCGCCGCCTCGCCCAGTGCCTGGAAGACGCGATTGCCCGCGCGGGCCGCGACGGCGACCGCGCGGCCGTCATGTTCATCGACCTGGACCGCTTCAAGAACGTCAACGACATGCTGGGACATGGCGTGGGCGACCAGCTGCTCGTGCAGGCCGCGAAGCGCCTGCGTGCGTGCGCACGCGACGAGGACGTCGTGGCGCGGCTGGGCGGCGACGAATTCGCCGTCGTGCTGCCCGCGATCGCCGCCGACACCGATGCGGCGGCCGTCGCGGCGCGCGTCATCGACGCGCTGGCGCAGCCGTTCTACCTCGCGGGCCAGCAATTGTTCGTGTCGGCCAGCGTGGGCATCGCGACGTATCCCGAGAACGGGTGCGACGCCGAGGCACTGCTGAAGAACGCCGACACGGCCATGTACGGCGCGAAGAACGGCGGCCGCAACAACTACCAGTTCTTCGTCGCCGCGATGCACGAGAACGCGGCGCAGCGGCTGCAGACGGAAGTCCAGCTGCGCCAGGCGCTGGAGCGCGGCGAATTCCTGCTGCACTACCAGCCGAAGCTGAACCTCGCCGCCGGCACCATCAGCGGGTTCGAGGCGCTGCTGCGCTGGAACCACCCGCAGCGCGGCCTCGTGCCGCCGCTGGAATTCATCGGCATCCTCGAGGACACGGGCCTCATCCTGCCCGTCGGCGAATGGGTGATCGGCGAAGTGTGCCGCCAGCTCGCCGCATGGCAGGCGCAGGGCATGACCGTGCGGCCGGTGGCGATCAACCTGTCCGCGCGCCAGTTGCAGCAGGCCGACCTGGACGGCGCCGTCGAGCGCATCGTCGGCCGCGCGGGTGTCGACCCCGCGCTGCTCGAATTCGAGCTGACGGAATCGATGCTGATGGCGAACCCGGAGGCCGCCGTCGAGATCCTCACACGCATCAAGGCGCTCGGCATCCGGCTCTCGGTCGACGATTTCGGCACCGGCTATTCGAGCCTCGCCTACCTGAAGCGCTTCCCGCTGGACGCCCTGAAGATCGACCGCACGTTCGTGCGCGACCTGCCGGACGATCCGGACGACGCCGCGATCACGAAGGCCGTGATCCGCCTCGCGCACAGCCTCAGCCTGAAGGTCGTGGCGGAGGGCGTGGAGAACGTCGAGCAGATCCGCGAGCTGGAACAGTACGCGTGCGACGAGATCCAGGGTTATTACGTCAGCCGTCCGCTGCCAGCCCACGGCTGCGCCGCGCTGCTGGCGGGCGCGCCGGCCATGGCGTGAGGGGCGGCGGCAGGGAACGCCCGCATCGGCTAAGATAGCGGGATTCCTCCGTTCCAGACCTACCATGGCAGACAATCGAATCCAGGTGGCGCGCCGTGTCGACGCCATCGAACCCTTCCGCGTGATGGAAATGGTCAAGGCCGCAGCAAGCATGACGCGCGCCGGCCAGGACGTCATCAGCATGAGCGTCGGCGAACCCGACTTCACGGCGCCCGACATCGTCGCCCGCGCGGCCGTCGAGGCGATCCAGCGCGGCGCCACGCAGTACACGGAATCGCTGGGCCTGCCCGCGCTGCGCGAGGCCATCTCCGCCCACTACGCCCGCGCCTACGGGCTCGACGTCGCGCCGCAGCGCATCGTCGTGACGGCCGGCGCGTCGGCCGGCCTGCTGCTGGCCTGCGCCGCGCTCGTGGCCGACGGCGACGAGGTCCTGATGCCCGACCCGAGCTACCCGTGCAACCGCCATTTCGTCAGCGCGTTCGGCGGCAACGCGGTGCTCGTGCCGTCCGGCCCCGCGGAACGCTACCAGCTGACGGCGGCCCAGGTGGCGGCGCGCTGGACGGAACGCACGCGCGGCGTGATCGTCGCGTCGCCGTCGAACCCGACGGGCACGTCGATGACGCCGGACCAGACGCGCGACCTCGTCGCGGCCGTGCGCGCGCGCGGCGGCTTTTCCATCATCGACGAGATCTACCAGGGCCTGTACTACGGCGAGAAGGAAGGCGACCGGGCGACGAGCGCCCTGTCGTTCGGCGACGACGTCATCACCGTCAACAGCTTCTCGAAGTACTTCAGCATGACGGGCTGGCGCCTCGGCTGGCTCGTGCTGCCGGAAGCGCTGGTGCCCGCGGTCGAGAAGCTCGCGCAGAACCTGTTCATCTGCGCACCCGCGATCGCCCAGCACGCGGCGCTGGCCGCTTTCCACATTGAGGCCATCGCCATCTTCGAGGAACGCCGCCGCGAATTCCGGCGCCGCCGCGACTTCCTCGTGCCCGCGCTGCGCGACCTCGGATTCACGGTGCCCGTGCTGCCGGACGGCGCGTTCTACGTGTACGCCGACATCACGCAGGTCCCGCACCGGGACGCGCGCGACAGCAGCGCGTTCGGGATGGCCGTGCTGCGCGACGCGCTGGTGGCGCTCGTGCCCGGCGACGACTTCGGCTTCGCCGCGCCGAAACAGCACGTGCGCTTTTCCTACGCGACGAAATACGAGCGGATCGAACAGGCGGTCGACCGCCTGGCTCGCCTGCTGCGGCGCTGACGGCGCGCGCCGTCAGGCGCGCGCCGGGACGGGCGCATCGGCCACGACGGCCAGCAGTGCGCTCGTGCCGACAGGTTTCACGAGATAACGGTCGAAGCCGGCCGCCAGGCCGCGCGCCGCGTCGTCGGGCTGGCCGTAGCCCGTCAGCGCGATGGCGTAAGGCCGCGCGCCTTCCTGCTGCGCGCGCAGCGCCTGCATCAGGGCGAACCCGTCGAGTTCCGGCAGGCCGATATCGCATACGATCACGTCCCACTGGCGGCCGAGCGCCAGCGCCAGGCCTGCGCGGCCGTCCGCGGCGCACACGACGTCATGCCCTTCCGCGGCCAGGATGTCGGCCAGGGTGGCCGACGCGTCGGCATTGTCTTCCACGAGCAGGATGCGGCGGCGCAGCGTGGCGCCCGTCCGTGCCGGCTCGGCGGGCACGGCGGGCAGGCCGGCGGCACGCGGCAGGCGCACCGTGAAGCGGCTGCCGAGTCCCGGGCCGTCGCTGTGGGCCTCCACCGTCCCGCGGTGCATGCCGACGAGGTTGCGCACGACGTTCAGCCCCACGCCCAGCCCGCCCTCCGACCGGGCCAGCGAGCGCGGGCCCTGCGTGAACAGGTCGAAGATATACGGGAGCACGTCGGCGGCGATGCCGGTGCCGTTGTCCCCCACCGTCACCACGACCTCGTCGGGCCCGGCCTGTGCGGCCAACGCGAGGCGCCCGCCGTCGCCCGTGTACTTCGAGGCATTGCCGAGCAAATTCGTGAACACCTGGGCAAGGCGCACCTTGTCACCCGCCACGGCCACCGCTTCGGCCGGCAGGTCGACGTCGAGCGTCTGCGCCCGCTCCGCGATGCGCGGCTGCACCGTCTCGACGGCGTGGCGCAGCACGTCGGCCAACGCCAGCGCCTCGACCTCGAGCGTGATCTTGCCGCTGCTGATGCGCGCCGCGTCGAGCAGGTCGTCGAGCAGGCGCGCCATGTGGTCGACCTGGCGCCCGATCACGCGGGCCAGCTTCAGTTGCTGCGGCGCGGCCCCGGCCTCGCGTTCCAGCAGCGATGCCGCCATCGCCAGCGGCGACAGCGGATTGCGCAGCTCGTGCGCCAGCATGGCGAGGAATTCGTTCTGGCGCCGGTTCGCGGCTTCCGCATCCTCGCGCTGGTATTCGGCGTTGACCGTGGCGAGGACGAGGTGCTCGTTCGCCTCGCGCAGTGCCGCCAGCGCCGCCTCCATGACCAGGCGTTCCTCGCCCTGGCGCCGGGCGAGCGCTTGCGCGGCGTCCAGCTCGGCCTCCAGCGCGCGGATGCGGCGCAGCAGGACGGCGTCGGGGATCGCCTCGCCGAGGTTGTCGCAGATGAGATCTTCGATGGAACGCTGCGCGGAGGCGGGTGGCTCTTGTCGGTACGTTCCCATGTTGGGCCTTTATTTGTGCGGCTCGCGCCGCGTCGGGAAGCCCGACATCAGGGCATCGAGCTTGGGCGCGTGCGGCGCCACCTCGATGCCGGCATCGGTGATGCGGTACTCGCGCAGCTCGTTGCTGTGGCTCGTACCGCGCACTTTAATGACGGTCATGAACTTGCAGACGTGGCCTTCGACCTCGGCGAAGCGCATCGACAGCACGGCATCGGCGAGGAAGCACAGGTTGTCGATCGAGAAGCGCCAGTTCGGCGAGTTGTCGTCGTAGCCCACCGTGACGAGCGCCGTCACGCCGCGCCGCGCCAGCATCGACAGCGTGCGGAACACGGACAGGCGCAGGTCGTAGCGGAACTCCGGCGCGAGGTACAGGCCAATCTCGGACAGCGAGTCGATCACGACCCGCGTCGCGCCCGTGCGCTCGATCGCTTCCGTCAGCTGGTCGAGCAGTTCCTCGACGGTGAGCGACAGCGACAGCGATTCCAGCACGGTCACCTGCCCGTCCCGCACGAGCTTGACGAGTTCCCTGTTGTGCAGGCGCGAAGTATGCTTCTCGAAGAACACGGCCACGCCCTTCTCGCCCTGCGCGGCCCCCGCCTGCAGGAAGCGCGTGCCGAGGATCGTCTTGCCGATGCCGGTGGGCCCCGACACAAGCAGCGTATGCCCTTGCGGCAGGCCACCGTGCAGCATCTCGTCCAGGCCCGGGACGCCGAGCGGGATGCGCCGCGGACCGTCGGCGATCGTCTGGTACGCGTCCGGGATCGGCGTCAGCAGGCGCGGATACACGCGGATGCCGTCGTCCGTGATGCGCAGCGTGTGCGCGCCCGCCATATGGGCCTGCCCGCGCATCTTGACGATGCGGATCTTGCGCACGACCGAGTCCTCGTCGAGGTTGTGCGACAGCGCGATCATGCCGTCGGCGACGGTGATGATCGGATTGGCCTCGACGTCGGCCTGGCTGTATTCGCCGATCAGGAACGTCGTCGCCTGCCACGTCGCCATGCGCGAGCCGAGTTCCTGCACGAAGTGCTGCAGGTCCCACAGGCCCTCGTTGCCGCTGCGGGCCGTCTGCACGACGGAGCGGAACGAATCGACGAACACGAGGCTCGGCGAAAAATCCTCCACTTCACGCATGATGCGCTCCAGCACACCGCTGAAGTCGCCCGAGCGCAGGTCGTCGGCCAGGTTCACATAACGGACGGCCGGGCCGACCTTGTCCATGTCGAAGAACGAGAACTGCTGCTGGTAGCGCAGCATCTTCAGCGGCGGTTCGCCCAGCACGGTGAAGAACAGCGCGCGCCGCTCCGCGTTCGCGAGCGCGAACATGATCTGGTGCGCGAGCGTCGTCTTGCCGCTGCCAGGGGCACCCGCGATCAGCGTGAACGAAAACTCGGTGAGGCCGCCCCCAAGGAGAACATCGAGCCCGGGCACGCCGGTACACAATTTCGCCAGGGTTACTTTTCCGCTCATTGCTTGTGCTCCTCTTGATTCTTGTGCGGTGCGCCGTCTGCCCCGGTCTCGGCCAGCAGCCGCGCCGTCAACGTGGGGCCGATGAGGGCGCCGAGCTGGCGTACGAACGTGCCCATCAATGCTTCGTGCGTCGCGGCCGCCTCGGCGGGGTCGGCCGCCGCGAGGTCGCGCTCGAGGGACGTCAGCAGCAGGCTGCTCGTCCTGCGCGCGGTATCGACGCTGAGCCATTCCCGCGGCGGGGCCAGCAGGCGCGCGGAACGGGTGAACAACGCGACGAAACCGCCTTCGCCGATCAGCGGCACCAGCTGCCGGCCCAGGCGCGACCAGGGCCGGATCAGGGGCTCGACGTGGCCGGGCCGCGTCGCGTCCGACGTCCTGTCGGCGGCAACCTGCTGCGCTCTGTTTTCGTCTTTATCCATGCAGGGGTGGTGTCGGGGTTGTCGTGCCGGGGCGGCGTGGCCTCGGCTGGCCTTCCGTCCGGCCATTATAACCCGCGCGGGGAAAGTTAAATTTTTAAAATGGCGTCAATACAAACATGGCAATTCATCATCCTCGCTCAGCCGCACTGGCGGCAGGCGTGGCGCAGCGGTAAGATCGCGGGCTGAGGCATTACCCGGCCTCGCCCCACCTCGACCACAGGACCACCATGAAGCAGACCATGCTCGCCGCAAGCCTCTCCCTCGCCCTGTCGACGCTGCTCGCGCCGGCCACCGCCCCGGCCGCCACCCGCCCCGCACCCGCGCACGCGATGGCCGCCGCCGATGCCCGCTTCCAGGCGATCTACAAGGCCGAGTGGCAATGGCGCGTGAAGCAGCGCATGGCCTGGGACGAGGACGAGCCGCGCGATGCGGGCGCCGCGCTGCCGAAGGTCGATGCGCGCACGCAGGCCGCGCGGCTGGGCGAGTGGGAAGGCGTGCTGCGCCGCCTGGACGCCATCCGGTCCACCGACCTGTCGCCGCGGGAGCGCATCAACTACGCCGTGTACCGCGCGCAGATCGCCGCGTTCGTCGCCGCGCAGCGTTTCCGCGAGTACGAGCAGCCCGTGAATGCGGACAGCGCGTTCTGGTCCGACATCACCTACGTCGCGCGCCAGCCCTTGAAGACGGCCGACGAATACCGCGGCTACCTGGCCCAGCTTGCCGACCTGCCCCGCTACTTCGACGAGGAACTCGACAACATGCGCGCCGGCCTCGCGCGCGGCTTCACGCCGCCGCAGGTCACCCTGGCCGGCCGCGACGCGCCGCTCGTCGCCATGGCGGACGCACAGCGCCCCGAGGACACCGTCTGGTACCTGCCCTTCAAGACGATGCCCGCGACGATCTCGATGGACGAGCAGGCACGCCTGCGCGCCCAGGGCATCGCGCTGATCGGCAACGCCGTCAAGCCCGCGTACGCGAAGGCGCTGCGCTTCATGCGCGACGAGTACGTCCCGCATGCGCGCGCGACGCTTGCGGCCGAAAGCCTTCCGGACGGGAAGGCGTACTACCAGTCGAAGATCGCCGAGTACACGACGACCGACCTGACGGCCGCGCAGATCCACGCGATCGGCCTGGCCGAGATGGCGAAGATACGCGCCGAGATGCAGCAGACGATGGCACAGGCGGGCTTCAAGGGCGACCTGCCCGCGTTCCTCGCCTTCCTGCGCAGCGACCCGCGCTTCTACGCAAAGACGCCGGACGAACTGCTGAAGGACGCGGCGTGGATCGCGAAGAAGTTCGACGGCAAGGCCGACCAGTATTTCGGCTACCTGCCGCGCCGCCGCTTCGCCATCCAGCCCGTCCCGGCGGACCAGGCGCCGTACTACACGTCGGCGCGCGGCGGCCCCGGCATCTACCTCGTCAACACGTACAACCTGCCGGCTCGCGCGCTGTACAGCCTCCCCGCGCTCACCTTGCACGAATCGGCGCCGGGCCATGCGTTCCAGATGCCGATCGCGCTCGAGCAGACCGACGTGCCGCCGTTCCGCCGTGCCTACATCTCGGCGTATGGCGAAGGCTGGGCCCTGTATTGCGAGCGCCTGGGCAGCGAGATGGGAATGTACGAAACGCCGTACGAAACGTTCGGCATGCTGAGCTACCAGGCGTGGCGCGCCGCGCGCCTCGTCGTCGACACGGGCATCCATGCGATGGGCTGGACGCGCGCGCAGGCACAGGCCTATATGCACGACAACACCGCGCTGTCGGACCACGAGATCGAGACGGAAGTCGACCGCTACATCTCGTGGCCGGGCCAGGCGCTGTCGTACTACCTGGGCGAGATGGCGATCGTCGAATCGCGCCGGAAGGCCGAGGCGGCGCTGGGCGACAAGTTCGACATCCGCGCATTCCACGACACGGTGCTGCAACTCGGGTCCGTGCCGCTGCCCGTGCTGCGGGCGCGCATCGACACGTTCATCGCGGAAGGCGGCAAGTCGCCATATCAATAAGCGATCGCGATTGGTGGGCACGGGGTGCCCACCCTACGGGAGCTCGTCGAATTCATCGACAGCACGTAGGGTGGGCGGCCTCCGCCCACCGTTCAGCGCAGGCAATCAGAACAACTTGACCTTCAGTTGCACGGAAATCCCGCCGTACAGGCGATCCTTGTAGGTCGGGATCACGCCGACGTTCAGGCCGACACGCTGGTATTCGTACGTAAACGTGGGAATCACGGCCGGGAACCAGCCGCGGTCGCGCATCTTCGGATAGCCGTCGAATGCCGCGATCGCGGCACCGAGGCGCACGGGGCCCAGTGCGTACGGCTGCCACAGCACGCCCGCATAGTTCGAGTAATAGCGGTCGCTGTTGACGAAGCGGCCGGCGGCGGCCGCCATCGTGCCGGAGAAGCGGTACTCGACCCCGAGGCCGCGGTTGCCGCCGTTGAGGTTCTTGTCGTGATCGAAGTGGTACGTGGCGAAGCCGCTGTCGATCCACAGCTCGCTCTTCGGGTCGGCGTCGATCTTCGTGAACAGGTCATCGGCATGCGCGCAGGCGCCTGCCAGCGCGAGCGCGCACGTGGCGAATAAGTGATACGGCTTCAATCGTCGGCCTTCGGGTCGAGGTTCGGGAACATCACTTCGGTGTAGCCGAAGCGGGAAAAATCGCGGATGCGCATCGGGTACAGGATGCCGTGCAGGTGATCGACCTCGTGCTGCACGACGCGCGCATGGAAACCGTCCACGTCGCGCACGATGGCGCGTCCGTACTGGTCGACGCCTTCGTAATGCAGCTGCGTGTAGCGCGGCACGCTGCCGCGCAGCCCCGGCACCGACAGGCAACCTTCGAAGCCCTCTTCCATCTCTTCCGACAGCGGCGTCAACACCGGGTTGATCAGCACCGTCTCTGGGACGGCAGGTGCGTCGGGATAGCGCTGGTTCCGGCCGAAGCCGAAGATCACGAGCTGCAGGTTGACGCCGATCTGCGGCGCGGCGAGGCCGGCGCCGTCGACGGCATGCATCGTCTCGAACATGTCGGCGACGAGTGCGTGCAGTTCCGGCGTGTCGAAGTCGCGTACGGGTTCGGCCACGCGCAGCAGGCGCGGGTCGCCCATCTTGAGGATCTCGCGGATCGTCATTTCGGTAGGTCCGCACACAGCTGCGCGAGGAATTCGCGGTAGCCTTCGGCCGTCTCGGGGTGCTTCATGCCGATGGCGGCCGTCGCCTTCAAGTACCCCAGCTTGGAGCCGCAGTCGTAGCGCGTGCCGGCGTAGCGGTACGCGAGCACGCGTTCGCGCGCCATCAAGGCAGCGATGCCGTCCGTCAGCTGGATTTCGCCGCCGGCGCCCGTGCCCAGGTTTTCCAGGTGTTCGAAGATCGCGCCCGACAGCACGTAGCGGCCCACGACGGCCAACGTGGACGGCGCATCCTCGGGCTTCGGTTTCTCGACGATGCCCGACACCAGTTCCAGGTCCGGCCGGTAGGCGCGCGCGCTGACGATGCCGTACTGGCGCGTGTTCGCACGCGGCACGTCCTGCACGGCGAGCACGCTGCATTTCTCGTAGCCGTACAAATCCGTCATCTGCGCCAGCACGGGCTTGTGGCCTTCGGCCGTGTCCATGAAGTCGTCGGCGAGCAGCACGGCGAACGGTTCGTTGCCGATGACGGGACGCGCGCACAGCACGGCATGGCCCAGGCCCAGCGCGGCCGGCTGGCGGATGTAGATGCAGTTGACGTTCTTCGGGATGACTTGCTGCACGAGCTTCAGGAGTTCCTTCTTGCCGGCCGCTTCCAGTTCCGACTCCAGCTCGTACGCCTTGTCGAAATGGTCTTCGATGGCACGCTTGTTGCGGCCCGTGATGAACACCAGTTCCGTGATGCCGGCGGCCACCGCTTCCTCGACCGCGTACTGGATCAGCGGCTTGTCGACGATGGGCAGCATCTCCTTCGGCTGCGCCTTGGTCGCCGGCAGGAAGCGGCTGCCAAGGCCGGCGACAGGGAATACTGCTTTCTTAATTGCGGTCATTGTGAAGCTCCATCCATTATTGAGTTGTATTCTGTGCGCCGCCCAGCAGCGCGAGCAGACCGGCTTCGTCCAGCACGGTCACGCCGAGCTGCTCGGCCTTTTCCAGCTTGCTGCCCGCTTCCGCGCCGGCGACGACGTACGACGTCTTTTTCGACACGGAGCCCGACACCTTGCCGCCCGCCGCCTCGATCAGCGCGCCGGCCGCGTCGCGCGACATGGTCGGCAAGGTGCCCGTCAGTACGAACGTCTTGCCCGTCAACGGGCCGGCCGCGTCGGCGGCATCCTGCGGCAACAGCGCCAACAGCTCGGTGCGCAGCGCGGCCAGCGCGGCCAGCATGTCGCGGTTGCCCGGCTCGCCCATCCATTGTTCGAGCGCGCCGGCCACGCCGTCCGGCAGGCCGAACACGCTGAAGATCCTCAGGTGCGCGAGGTCGTCCAGCGTGCGGCCGTCGGCCAGCAGCTGGCGCGCGCGCGGCTCCGTCAGCTTCGGGACCCCGAGCGCGGCCAGCAGGCCCACGTCGTCGAGTTTTTCGCGCAGCTGGGCGCGCGGCGGATGCTCGCCCTGCGGCGCGACGCCGGCCGCGAGCAAGGCGTCGAGCGCCTGCTGGTTCTTCGGTTCCGCGAAAAAGTCGGCGATGGCTTCCGCGACCGTGCCGCCGATGTCGGGCAGCACCCGCAGCAGCGCAGCCGGCGCGCGCCGGACCAGTGCGAGGCTGCCCAGCCAGTCAGCCAAGGTCTTCGCCGTGGACTCGCCCACGTGACGGATACCCAGCGCGAACAGCAGGCGTTCCAGGGGCGGATGCTTGCTGGCGGCGATGGCGGCCAGCAGGTTGTCGGCCCACTTCGTCGCGACCTTGCCCTGCTTGACCGTCTCCGGTGTCGTGCCGTCGCGCTCATCGGCGAGGCGCTTCATCTTCAACAGATCGTCCAGGGTGAGGCGATACAGGTCGGCCACGCCGTGGATCAGGTCCGCTTCGACGAGGCTGTCGATATAGCGGTCGCCGAGGCCCTCGATGTCCATCATGCGGCGGCCCGCGAAGTGGCGGATCGCTTCCTTGCGCTGCGCGGCGCACGTCAGGCCGCCGGAGCAGCGCGCGACCGCCTCCCCCTCCTCGCGCACGACGTGCGAGCCGCACACGGGGCAGCTTTTCGGCAGTTCGTACACGGGCGGCACCGGTGTGGGGCGCCGTTCCAGCACGACGGACAGCACTTCCGGAATCACGTCGCCGGCGCGGCGCACGACGACCGTGTCGCCCACGCGCACGTCCTTGCGGCGCACCTCGTCCTCGTTGTGCAGCGTGGCGTTCGTGACGGTGACGCCCCCGACCGACACGGGCACCAGCCGCGCCACCGGCGTGATCGCGCCTGTGCGGCCCACCTGCACGTCGATCGCGGACACAGTCGTCAGCGCTTCCTCGGCCGGGAATTTATGCGCGAGCGCGAAGCGCGGCGCGCGCGACACGAAGCCCAGCTCGCGCTGGTCCGCGAGGCGGTCGACCTTGTAGACGACGCCGTCGATCTCGTACGGCAGCGCCTTGCGGCGCGATCCGATGTCGCGGAAATAGCCCAGCATGCCTTCGCAGCCGGTGACCACCGCGCGTTCCTTCGACACGGGCAGGCCCAGTTCGTCGAGCCAGTCGAGCGCCTTCGAGTGCGATTCCGGCAGCGCGGCGCCTTCCAGCAGGCCGATGCCGTAGGCGAAGAAGCGCAACCGGCGCTGCGCCGTGATGCGCGCGTCGAGCTGGCGCAGGCTGCCCGCCGCGGCATTGCGCGGGTTCGCGAACTCCTTCTGGCCCGCGTCGCGCTGGCGCTGGTTCAGGCGCTCGAAATCCTCCTTGAACATCAGCACTTCACCGCGCACTTCCAGCACGTCGGGCACCTCGTCGCCGCGCAGGCGCAGCGGAATCACGCGCACCGTGCGGATGTTCGCCGTGACGTCCTCGCCCGTGTAGCCGTCGCCGCGCGTGGCGGCCTGCACGAACACGCCGTTCTCGTAGCGCAGGCTCATCGCGAGGCCGTCGAATTTCAGCTCGGCCGCGTATTGCACGTGCGCATGACCCAGCCCGTCGCGCACGCGGCGGTCGAAGTTGTCGATGTCCTCGTCGGAAAAGCCGTTGTTCAGCGAGAGCATCGGCACGGCATGCGTGACCTGCTTGAATTCCGGGATCGGCGCCGCGCCCACGCGCGACGTCGGGGAATCGACGGACACGGCCTGCGGATGCTTCTCTTCCAGCGCCTGCAGTTCACGGAACAGGCGATCGTATTCGGCGTCGGGAATCGTCGGCGCGTCGAGCACGTGGTAGTTGTAGATGTGGTGGTTCAGCTCCTTGACGAGCCACGCCATCCGCTCCAGGTCGTCCTGCGGTCCGCTCATCGCCACCTCAGCTGAACAGGCGCAGCGCGCGCGTGGAGCCGGCCGCGATGTCGGAAGCGTCCATCTCCTGGTAGAACTCGCGCACCTGGCCCGCGATCTCTTCCAGGGTGGCATCCGTCAGCGGCTGGTCGTAGTCGTCGACGATGGCGGCGTCCAGGCGCTGCTCCAGGTCCTTCGCGCAGGCGACCATCTTGCCGAAGCCGTCGCGCGCGGGTGCCACGCACGGCACGTCCAGCAGCAACGTGAGGCGCGACGTCGTGTCGGCGCCCAAGGTGACGTTGGTCGACAGGGTGAACAAGGTGCCACCGCCCTCTTCCCGGTCGGGCATGACGAACTTGCCGTCGGGGCGCACGTCGAACCCGGCATTTTCCAGCGCGCCGATCAACGTGGCCATCGCCCACGGCGCCCCTTTCGACGCCAGGTTCACGCCCAGCTGGGCATCGTGGCCGGCAACGAAGCGGTGCAGCGTCTTCGCTTCGCTCATCACTTCGATCATGTCCGGCACTTCCGGCTCGGCGCCAATCTCGTCGCCGACGGCGCGCAGCCGGGTGACCATCTCCGAGTATTCCAGTTCGTTCAGCGCCGTCGTGCGCGTGGCCAGCTGGACGCCGGCCTGCAGCTTCGTGTACACGCCGCCGTGCACGATCGGTTCCCAGTCGCCGTTCACGGCCAGGCCCACGAAGTGCACGGGCTTGTTGCCCACTCGGCGCAGCTTCACGAGTGCGGGCAGGATGCGGTCGCCGCGCAGCGGGCCTTCCGAATTCAGCGGGATCAGGCAGTCGATCAGCGGGTCGACGAGGTTCTCGGCCAGTTGCGCGGGCGGCGTTTCCGGCTTCACGGCGGGCAGGCCGGCGATCGGGTCGAGCGCGGCGGCGGCCGCCGCCATCGGCGCTGCCGCGGGCATGGCGCCCGGCGCGGCATGCTGAAGCGGCTCGGCCATGATGCTCGGCTCGATCAGCGCGTCGTGGTTCGGCGGCGCGCCGTCCAGCACGGGCTCGTGGCGCCCGGCGTGCGCCGGGGCGACGTCCGCCGCCGCGCCACCCTTCATCAGCACGTCGTCGTGGTCGTGCGCGAACGCGCGCTCCACGCTCTTGCGGGCCTTGTACTCCTGCCACTTGTTGTAACTAATGACGCCGACGACGAAGACGCCGCCGGCCGCGATCAGGCTCATTTGAAGGTCTGTCATGCTGCTTGTGCCTCAGTAGCGAAATTCGCGGCGGACTCCATGTCCACCGCCACGATGCGCGATACGCCCTGCTCCTGCATCGTCACACCGATCAGTTGGTTGGCCATCTCCATCGCAATCTTGTTGTGCGAGATGAAGAGGAATTGAGTATGGTCCGACATGCGCTTGACCATGCGGCAGAAGCGCTCCGTATTGGCGTCGTCCAGTGGCGCGTCGACCTCGTCGAGGAGGCAGAACGGCGCCGGGTTCAGGCGGAACATCGAGAACACGAGCGCCGTCGCCGTCAGCGCCTTCTCGCCGCCGGACAGCAAATGGATCGTCGCGTTCTTCTTGCCCGGCGGCTGGGCCATCACCTGCACGCCGGCGTCGAGGATCTCGTCCCCCGTCATCACGAGCTTCGCCTGGCCGCCGCCGAACAGGATCGGGAACAGTTCCGAGAAATGGTGGTTGACGCGGTCGAACGTGTCCTGCAGCAGGTCGCGCGACTCGCGGTCGATGCGCGCGATCGCGCCTTCCAGCGTGCCGATCGCTTCCTGCAAATCGTTGTTCTGCGCGTCGAGGAAGCGCTTTCTTTCCGTGGCCTGCGCCAGTTCCTCGACGGCGGCCAGGTTGACGGCGCCGAGCGCCGCGATGGCGTTCGTCAGGCGCGTCACCTCGCCCTGCAGGTACGCGGGCTTCAGGTCCGGGTCGAGTTTTTCGGCCAGCGCGGCCTCGTCGGCGCCCGTGGCGGACAGCGCTTCCGCGAACTGCTCCTGGTTCAGGCGCGCGGCCTGTTCCTTCAGTTGCATCTCCGTGATGCGCCCGCGCTGCGGGTCCAGGCCCCGCTCCGCCTGCAGCTTCGCTTCCTCGGCCGCGCGCAGTTGCTGCGTCAGCTGGTCGAGTTCATGGCGTGCGTCGGAAAGCGCCTTTTCCTGTTCCGTGCGGCGCGCCAGCAAGCCTTGCAAGCCCTCGGCCGCCGCGCCGGACTCCAGCGCTTCCAGTTCCAGCTTGCCGGCCGCGATGCTGTCCAAAACTTGCGCGGCCTGCTGCTGCGCCGTCGCGATCGTGCGACGCAATTCCTCGATGCGCGTGCGCTGCGTCTTTTCCGCGAACACGGCTTCCTGCGCGGCGCGCTCCAGGTCGCGCAGGCGGTTGCGCGCCTCGGCCAGCACGCGTTCCTGTTCCTGGAACTCGACCTGGCCATCCTCGTGCGCGCCCTGCAGCTCGGCCAGTTCGATGTCGAGCTCCTCGAACTGCGCTTCCGCTTCCGCCTTCGCCTGTCTCTGCTCCGCTTCCTGCGCGGCGATCTCGTCGAGGTCCGCCGAGATCTGGCCGCTGCGCTGGTTGAAGCGCGCCTCGACCTCCGCCTGTTTCACCACGTCGATCTGCAGTGCATGCACCTCGCGCTGCAAGGTGGCGACCTTCTGGCGGCCATCCTGCAGGCGGCGCTGCAGCTCCGCGACCGCGGCGTCGGCGCGCGTCGCGCGGGTGCGGACCTCGTCCAGCAACAGCGCGTGCGCACGCAGTTGTTTGCCGATGTTGTCGATCTCGTGCTGGCGCGCGAGGACGCCATCCTGCTCGGCGTCCGCGGCGTAGAAGCGCACGCTCGATACGGTGACCATATGGCCTTGCGGCGTGACGAAACAGCCGCCCTGCGGCAGTTTCGATCGCTGCGCGAGCGCCGTGCCGGGGTCGTCGACCGCGTACACGCCGAACAGCCAGTCGTCCAGCAGGCCGCGCAGGCCCGGGTCGTTCAGTTTGAGGAGGCTCGCGAACGGTTTCAGGCCGTGGTGATCCGGCGTACCGGCACCGCCCGTGGCCGGCGAATACAGCGCGAGGCGGGCCGGCGGCGCGTCGCCAAAGAAACCGCGCGCCCAGTCGAGGTTCGACACTTCCAGCGCGCCCGTGCGCTCGCGCAGCACGGATTCCAGCGCCGTCTCCCAGCCCGCTTCGATGTCGAGCTTCTGCCACAGGCGCGGTAGCTTGTCCAGCTCGTGCTTCTGCAGCCACGGCTGCACTTTGCCTTGCGTCTGCACGCGTTCCTGCAACTGGCGCAGCGCGGACAATCTCGCTTCCAGCTTCGCGCTCGCGCTCGATTCCTGCTGCACCTGCGCATGCGCGTCGCGCCGTTCCTGCTCGACGGCTTCCTGGCGGCTCGCCGCCTCTTCCAGCATGAAGTTCTGTTCTTCCAGCGCCTGCTGCTTTTCTTCCAGTTGCAGGCGCAGGTTGTCGAGGTGGCCCGCATCCGGCAGGTTCAGGCCGGAGCGCTCCTGCTGCAGGCGCTCGCGCCGCGTGGCCAGGTTCGCGAGGATGTTCGACGCGTTGCGCTGGTGCGCGGACGACAGCTCGATGCGCTGCTGGATCTGCATGATGCGGGCGCGCGATTCCGTCGACTTGTTCTGCGCGTCGCGCCACGCCGCTTCGAGATCGGGCAGGCGTTCGTTCTGCGCTTCCGCCGCGATCTGCGCGCCTTCCACGCGCGCCGCCAGCTCCTCGAGGCGGAATTCTGCCTCTTCGATCTGCTCCTGCGTCTCGCCCGCCTGGTTCAGCCACTGCTCGCGCTGCGCGGTCAGCGTACCGATCTGGTTCTGCAGCCGGGTGCGCGACTCGAACACGAACTTGATCTGCGCTTCCAGGCTGCCGATCTCGGAATTGGTCTGGTACAGCGCGCCCTGCGCCGCGTGCAGGCGGTCGCCCGTTGCGTAGTGTGCCTGGCGCATGCGTTCCAGGTCCAGTTCGAGGCTGCGCAGCTGCGCGTTGTGGGATTCGAGCGCGGTCTGCGCCTGCTCCATCTCCTGGAACCAGCGCAGCTGCTCGGCCTTCGCCTCGTTGCGGCGCAGGAGCCACAGCAGTTTCTGCTTTTCTTCCTGGTCTGCCTGCAGCTGATGGAAGCGGTTGGCGACGGCCGCCTGCGCTTCCAGCTTTTCCAGGTTGGCGTTCAGCTCGCGCAGGATGTCTTCCACGCGCAGCAGGTTCTCGCGCGTGTCCGACAGGCGGTTTTCCGTCTCGCGCCGGCGTTCCTTGTACTTCGAGACGCCCGCCGCTTCCTCGAGGAACACACGTAGCTCTTCCGGGCGCGATTCGATGATGCGCGAGATCATGCCCTGGCCGATGATGGCGTAGGCGCGCGGCCCCAGGCCGGTGCCGAGGAAGATGTCCTGGATGTCGCGCCGGCGCACGGGCTGGCCGTTGATGAAATACGTCGACGTGCCGTCGCGCGTGAGCGTGCGCTTGACGGCGATCTCGGCGTACTGGCCCCACTGGCCGGCCGCCTTGCCCGCGCTGTTGTCGAATACGAGTTCGACGGACGCGCGGCCGGCCGGCTTGCGGTTCGTCGAGCCGTTGAAGATCACGTCCTGCATCGACTCGCCGCGCAGCTCCGACGCTTTCGATTCGCCCAGCACCCAGCGTACGGCATCGATGATGTTCGATTTGCCGCACCCGTTCGGGCCAACCACGCCGACCAGCTGCCCCGGCACCTGGAAATTGGTGGGATCGACGAAAGACTTAAATCCCGACAATTTGATGGAGGATAGACGCACGTTCGCTTAGGGTCAGGGGGAAGTCGATAAAGGCTGCATCATACCATCTGTGCCTTGCTTTTCGGCCAAGTTTTGGCCGGTGTGCGTGCCCGGCGGGTAACGTGGGCGCCCGAGCGCGGCGGCTGCGGCGGGCGCGCCTGCGCGGTCCGGTGCCGGAAGATGGGGGCGCGGGAGCTTGCTGCGGCGGTACGAGGATGGTGCCGGTGCGACTATAACCCGGCCGGGAGGCAGATACCAACACGTGGCGCGCGCTCTGCGCCCGCACGTAACGCCAACAAACCGCTGGCATCTGCGTGGGCACAGGAGCGCCCACGCAGATGCGGATGCGGATGCGGAAGCTACGGCATCGCGAGCGCGACGGACGGGTCGTTGACGGCCCCTTGCGCCATCGCCTCGGACAACACCTGCCCCACGACGCCGTCGATGGCGAGCACCCGCGCGTTACCGGCGTTCAGCGCGGCGGCCAGCTTTTCGGCGGACAGCGAGAACGCTTCGCGCCGGCCCGCGCCGGAGAAAATGAACAGCGTGCGCAACGGGCTCACCCATGCCAGCTTGACCTTGCGCGCCCCCTCGGCCGTACGGAATTCGAGCCACATGCCCCGCTCCAGGCCGTCGACGGCGGACACCTCGGCCTCCCGCGCCGCCGCCCGGTCAAGGGCTGCATTCTCCAGTTCGACGCGGCGCAGCGCGTCCTGCTGGGCGGCCTCGACGGCCAGTTCCAGCTGGCGCTCCGGCGACAGTTCGATCGGCGCACGCACGATCGCCGCGTGATACTCCGCCAGGCGGGCAAAGAATTGCAGGCGCTCCGCATCCTGCCATTTGATCGCGTCGAGCCACTTGTTCAACGTCGCGAGCAGGCGCGGCAGCCGTGCGATCAGGGCCTTGCGCTGCTCCTGCGTGGCCTTGGGCTTGACGCTCCAGATCAGGTCGTCCATGGCGCGCGTCGCATTGCCGACGGCGCCCGGGCGCGTGTCCTCGATCGTGTACGCGAACGTCAGCACCGTCGCCCAGCGCTGTTCCAGAAAACCGCTGACGACGTCGACGACGCCGCCGCCCTGCACGCGCAGCGCAATGGCGTCGCGGGCCTGGCGCGCGGCCACATCGCGTTTTTCCTGCCGGATGGCACTGGCGACGGGTGCGGCGAGCGCTTCATCCTGCGCCGTCTCGTCGGCGGCGATGCCCGCTTCCAGCTCGGCGACGGCGTTAGCGAACGCGTCCGGCTGCGCCTCGCCCACGCGCGCGACGCTGCGTTGCATGGCCTGGAACAGCGGATCGTCGTGGTTCTCGTGCTGTTCCCAGCCGACGCGCGACATCAGGTCGACGAGGCGGCGTGCGGGATGCGCTTCCTCGAAAAAGAAATTCTTGTCCAGCAAGGCCGCCTTCAGCACCGGGACTTGCAGCACCTGCAGCAATTCGCGCGTGCGCGGCGGGATGCTGTCGTCCAGAAGCACGGTCTCGAAGACGCGCGACAGCAGGTCCAGCGTGCGCTCGTCGCGCCGCGGCAGGCTGCCCTGCGGCAAGCTCTGCTTCAGGCGCGGCAGGTAGAACACGTTGTGCGGCAGCGCACCGGTTGCCCCGCCGGACGGCGCGGCGGCCCCGGCCTCGACCGCATGCGCCAGCACCGGTTCGATCCGCGCCAACACGTCGAGCAGCGGTGCCGCGCCGCCGTATTGCGCAAGTGTGCCCTGCACGGCTGCCGACCAGCCGGCTTGACCCGCATTGGCGACCGGCGCCTGGCCGTTCCCGGCGACGAACTGTGGCGGCAGGCCCGATCCTGCGCCAGCAGCGCTGGGGCCGAAGCCGGCAGCCGGCGCGACCGCCGTGTGTGCGCCCTGCCCGGTCGCGCCAGGCCCGACGCCGGCGGCAGGCTGGGCGGACGCGCCGGACGGCGCTGCGAATCCGGCCGCTGGCTGGACGCCGGCCCCGGTTGCTGCGACCGCCGCCACGCCGGGGCCCGCAAGCGTCCCGACAGCGTGCGCCGCGCTAGCGGTTCCGTTCGGTCCGCCGTGCACCGCAACGCCGGCCGGCAACCCGCCCGCAGCGGCCGCACCGACGCCGGACCGGACCGCGTCCGGCGCCTGTCCCGCCTGCGCAGGGGGCGCCGCGAACGCGCCCGCGCCGCTGGGCCGCCAGCCGCCGCCGCTGGACGGCAGCGTGGGCAAGTCCGGGATGAGGGGCACGCCATCGTCGCCGCCGTCGTCGCCGAACAGCTTGCGCAATTGTTCGGCGAGCGCGGCGCGCTGGCCCGCGCGGGCCGCCTTCGCGGCGGCCGCGCCATCCGTCTTCTGGATGCGGTAGGCGTCGACGGAGCCCGGCTGGCCCACCTTGCGCAGCGCGGCGACGAGCGCGTCGAGCAGGGGTGCGAAGTCGAACAGGATCTCGGGGCGCAGCAGGAGCTGGACGAGGCCGTGCGCCTCGGCTTCCGGCTCGAATTCGCGCCACGCGTCGTCGATTGCGCCGAGGAAGACGTCGGGCCGGAACGGGTTGCTGTCGGCCCGGAGCACGCCGCGGCCGAGCAGCATGCCGAGCCGCACGGCCAGCGTGGCAAGCAGGTCGGAATGGGCGATGTCGAACGGCCGGGCCAGCGCGCCGAGCGCGAGGCGGCTGTCCATCTCCTCCAGCGGGACGAGGCTCAGCGTCGCGGCCGACGGACGTTTTGCCGCGGGCTGCGGCGACAGCCGGCCGAGTTCGCGGCGCACGGCCGCGTCGATGGCGCCGGACGCCAGGTGGAAGAACGCGTAGGCATTGTCCTTGAGCAGTCGCGCCGATTTGACGCGCTGGTAGACCTGCTGCGGGTCGCCCTGCTGCTGCCCCACGTCGCCGAGCGCCGCGGCCATGCGGGCCGTCATCGCGGTCAAGTGTTCCTTGACGTAGTCGGCGACGATACCGGCGAGCGTGTCCAGCGTCTCCTGCTGCGGGGACGCAGGCTTGGCGGCCGGAGTCTGGACATGGCTTGAGGTCATCGTGCGCGTAGGAAGGTGTGCATGTATTGTGGCACATAATTTCCAAGTGGCAATGAAAATCAATAACGGCGGCGTGACCACTGGCGTCGACCCAACGGAACACCGAAAAATGATTATGCTATTGAAAAGCCTTATTAATGCTGCAAAACGCTATGTTGCGCCGCAAAATACGGTTGCCGACGAATAAGATTATGCGAATAATGCTCTGGAGGAGAAAATTATTGCTTTCGAAATGCGTCTAGTCCTACAACAGTCCAAGAATTGATCCGATACCCGTTCAATTGCCGGGCTCTCATCATTGCACCACCGACATCGCTACCAAATATCAATGTTTGGTAGAAACTTTTTCGGCAAGCAGGACATTTCCACTATCGAAAGGAATGATCATGGCGAACAAGAATTCTTCGCGCTCGGGCAACCAGGGCGGCTCCCACGAACAGCACGTCAAGGCTGGCCAGCAAAGCCACAAGAACGACGGCAACAAACAGTCGGGCTCCGGCTCGGGCTCGCGTTCGGGCGGCTCGGGCGGCACCCGCGGCGGCACCCCGGAGCAGCATGCCGAGGCTGGCCGTCAAAGCCACAAGAACGACAACAAGCGCTGATCGCGGCGCGCGCCGGACCGGTCCGATTTCCGGGCCCGGTCAACAACGGTCGCCACACAGGAAGTACGGAAAGAGCCTGAAGCGGGACACCGCTACAGGCTCTGTCTGTTTTGGCGCAGCGTGGACGTAGGCGCGCCGGCGCCGCGCCCCGCTGAATCAGATGTTGCGCAGGTACGCGCCCTTGGGCGGCGCAAAGTCGCGGACGTCGTCGATCATGCCCGCCGCCTTCGCGTCGCGCGCGTTCAGGTGCAGGTCGCCGTACTGGTGGATGCCCCACTGCTCGGGGGTCAGCTCGACGGTCTTGCGCAGGATCGATTCCGTGCGCGCGTCGTCGGCACGCAAGCCCTCGACGATGATGTTCAGGGCATCCGGACGCGACCCCGGCGACGCCGTCGCATGCGATTTGTGGATCATGAAGCGCGCCGTCTCGCTCGCATAGCGCTGCTTGCCCGCCAGGAACAGGATCACGGCGATCGACGCGACGGCGCCCCCGTTGTACATGATGCACTCGACCGGCGCATTGGCCAGGAAGTTGTACAGGCACAGGCCGTCGCTGACATAGCCGCCGTTCGACTGCACGAGGATGTGCGCCGTCTCGATGCCGTCGTCGTTCATGCCGGCCACCGCCTCGAAGACGCGATGCACCATGTCGCTGTTCACGTCGCCGGACAGGGTGAAGTACCCTTCTTTCGGTTTTCCTTGATCTTCGCTCATAGTGGGGTCTCTTCTATCGCAAGGTCGTTGGGGCAAGTGTAACAAAACCCGTCCGCAGGCCCATGGTGCCGCACTGCAATAGTGCGCGCCCCGGCCGGTCGCCCTTGCTGCCACCTTCGGCGCGGCCTTGTCGGATTGACTTCCCGGCACCACTGACATAGACTTCGCAGTCTTGACCGGGAGAGCGCAGCGCAGGCTGCCGCCGAAGGGGCATTACCCAAAAACTCTCAGGCAACCGGACCGGTCGAGGGCTGCTGTGCGATACGCGCGGCGGACCAACTCTGGAGAGCGGCCCGTGCGGCCCACCGAAGGGGCAGGCGGACAGCACATGCGCCGCTATCTCTCAGGTACCGAGGACAGAGGGGTGCGAGAGCATGCGGGCGACCGCGTGCGCGACCCCATTTTCTGCCGAGGATCCATCCATGACGCTCAAAGCGACCCCGCTCAATTCCGTACACCGTGCCGCTGGCGCCAAGATGGTCGACTTCGGCGGCTGGGACATGCCCGTCAACTACGGCTCCCAGATCGAGGAGCACAATGCCGTGCGCGGCGATGCCGGCATGTTCGACGTGTCCCACATGTGCGTCGTCGACCTGAAAGGCGCCAACGTGCGTGCCTTCCTGGGCGGCCTCCTCGCGAACAACGTCGACAAGCTTCAGGCACCGGGCAAGGCCCTCTACTCGTGCATGCTGAACCCGCAGGGCGGCGTCATCGACGACCTGATCGTCTACTACTTCGCCGAAGACTGGTTCCGCCTCGTAGTCAACGCGGGCACGGCCGAGAAGGACATCGCCTGGATCCGCCAGCAGAACGATGCCACCAACAGCAATCTGACCATCATCCCGCGCCGCGCCGACCTGAGCGATGACGGCATCGCCCTCGTCGCCGTGCAGGGCCCGAACGCGCGCGCGAAAGTGTGGCAGGTGGTGCCGCAGGCGCAAGCCGCGTCGGAAGGCCTGAAGCCGTTCAATGCCGTCATCGTGGCAGGCACGCCGTTCGGCGAACTGATGATCGCGCGCACCGGCTACACGGGCGAGGACGGCTTCGAGATCGGCGTGCCCGCGAGCCAGGTCGAAGCGCTGTGGAACGCCCTCGCCGCCGCCGGCGTGAAGCCGGCCGGCCTCGGCGCGCGCGACACGCTGCGCCTGGAAGCGGGCATGAATTTGTACGGCCAGGACATGATTGACACCGTCTCGCCGCTCGACGCCGGCCTCGCCTGGACGGTGGACCTCGTGTCCGAGCGCGACTTCATCGGCAAATCCGCGCTGCAGCAGCAAGGCCAGAAACAGAACTTCGTCGGCCTGATCCTGCGCGAAAAAGGCGGCATCCTGCGCGCCCACCAGAAAGTCGTGGCCGCATCCGGCAATGCCGGCGAGATCACGAGCGGCACGTTCAGCCCGTCGATGCAGCAGGCGATCGCGCTCGCGCGCGTGCCGCTGGACGTCGCCGTCGGCGACACGGTGCACGTCGAAATCCGCGACAAGAAGCTGGCCGCGTCCGTCGTCAAGCTGCCGTTCGTGCGTAACGGCAAGATCCTGGCATCCTGATCGAACAACACTATACTTACCGCACCATCCATCACTACGGAGTTACGTACATGAACATCCCAGCCGACCTGAAGTACACCGAATCCCATGAGTGGGTCCGCCAGGAGGCCGACGGCACCCTGACCGTGGGCATCACCGAATACGCGCAGGACGCCCTGGGCGACATCGTGTTCGTCGAACTGCCGCAGGTCGGCAAAGCCTTCACCGCGGGCGATGACGCCGCCGTCGTCGAATCCGTCAAGGCCGCCAGCGACATCTACGCGCCCGTGTCGGGCACCGTCACCGCCGTGAACCAGGCGACCGCCGACGCACCGGACTCGATCAACGCGAACGCGTACGACGCCTGGCTGTTCAAGCTGCAGCCGTCCGATCCTGCTGCCCTCAACAACCTGCTCGACGCAGCGGCCTACGGCAAGACCACCGAAGGCTGATCGTTGTTCGCAGGCGCGCCCGCGCGGCGCGCCTGCCTGTACTTCTTAGCTCGACCTGCCGTTCCTTCCGCGTCACGCCCCACTCACTTTTTTCGTGCCCATCATGACCCGCACCAGCCTGACCCAACTCGAAGCACGCGATGGCTTCATCCCGCGCCACATCGGCCCGTCCGCATCCGAAGAGGCGGCCATGCTGTCCGTCCTCGGCTACGCGTCACGCGCCGCGCTGATCGACGCCGTCGTTCCCGCCAACATCCGCCGCAAGGACAAGCTGGACCTGGGCCAGTTCTTCGAGCCGCTGCCCGAGCAGGCCGCGCTCGCGAAGCTGAAAGGCATCGCGGGTCGGAACAAGGTCATGAAGTCGCTGATCGGCCAGGGCTATTACGGCACGCACACGCCGCCCGTCATCCTGCGCAACATCTTCGAAAACCCGGCCTGGTACACGGCATACACGCCGTACCAGCCGGAGATCTCGCAGGGCCGCCTGGAAGCCATCCTGAACTTCCAGCAGGTCATCACCGACCTGACGGGCATGGGCATCGCCAACGCGTCGATGCTCGACGAGGGCACCGCCGCGGCCGAGGCGATGACCCTGATCCAGCGCGTGGGCAAATCGCAATCGAAAGTGTTCTACGTCGCCGACGACGTGCTGCCGCAGACCCTGGAAGTCGTGCAGACGCGTGCCCTGCCGATCGGCGTCGAGGTGCGCACGATTGCGGCCTCCGACATCGACAACCTGACGGAGAGCTGCTTCGGCGTGCTGCTGCAATACCCGGGCGTGAACGGCGACGTGCGCGACTACCGCGCCGCTTGCGAGAAGCTGCATGCGGGAGGCAGCATGGTCGTCGTCGCCGCGGACCTGCTGTCGCTGACCGTTCTCACGCCGCCGGGCGAATGGGGCGCCGACGTCGTCGTCGGCAACAGCCAGCGCTTCGGCGTGCCGCTGGGCTTCGGCGGCCCGCACGCGGGCTACCTCGCCACGCGCGACGAATACAAGCGCAGCATGGCGGGCCGCCTGGCCGGCGTCACGATCGACGCCCAGGGCAACCCGGCCTATCGCCTCGCGCTGCAGACGCGCGAGCAGCACATCCGCCGCGAAAAGGCGACGTCGAACATCTGCACGGCGCAGGTGCTGCTGGCCGTGATGGCCTCGATGTACGCCGTCTACCACGGCCCGCAAGGCCTGGCTGGAATCGCCCGCCGCGTCCACCGCTACACGGGCATCCTGGCCACCGCGTTGAAGAGCCTCGGCTTCCAGCTCGCGAACGACACGTACTTCGACACGTTGACCGTCATCGTCGACAATGCGGACGAGATCCACCGCGTGGCCAACGACAACGGCGTCAACCTGCGCCGCATCGACGCGCGCCACGTGGGCATTTCGCTCGACGAGACGATCACCCGCGACGACATCGCGCTGCTGGTAAAAATCTTCGGCGGCGCGGACGTCGACGTCGACACGCTGGACAAGGACGCCACCGACGCGTACCCGGCCGCGCTGGCGCGCACGAGCGCCTACCTGACGCACCCGACGTTCAACCGCTACCACGCCGAGCACGAGATGCTGCGCTACCTGCGCGCGCTGGCGGACAAGGACCTCGCCCTCGACCGCACGATGATCCCGCTGGGTTCGTGCACGATGAAGCTGAATGCGACGTCCGAAATGATCCCGGTGACGTGGCCGGAGTTCTCGAACATCCACCCGTTCGCACCGGAAGACCAGACCGTCGGCTACCGCGAGATGATCGGCCAGCTGGAAGCGATGCTGTGCGCCGTGACGGGCTACGCGGGCGTGTCGCTGCAGCCGAACGCCGGCTCGCAGGGCGAGTACGCGGGCCTCCTGATCATCAAGAAGTACCACGAGTCGCGCGGCGAGGGCCATCGCAACATCTGCCTGATCCCGTCGTCGGCGCACGGCACGAACCCGGCGTCCGCGAACATGGTCGGCATGAAGGTCGTCGTGACGGCGTGCGACGCCAACGGCAACGTCGACCTCGCGGACCTGAAGAAGAAAGCGGAAGAACACAGTGCCAACCTGGCCTGCGTGATGGTCACCTACCCGTCCACGCACGGCGTGTTCGAGGAAGGCATCAAGGAACTGTGCGAGATCGTGCATGCGCACGGCGGCCAGGTCTATGTCGACGGCGCCAACATGAACGCGCTGGTCGGCGTCGCGGGCCCCGGCCTGTTCGGCGGCGACGTCAGCCACCTGAACCTGCACAAGACCTTCTGCATCCCGCACGGCGGCGGCGGCCCCGGCGTCGGTCCGGTCGCGGTGGCCGAACACCTCGTGCCGTTCCTGCCGAACCAGGCCTCCACCGGCTACCAGCGCGACGAGCAAGGCATCGGCGCCGTCAGCTCGGCCCCCTACGGCTCCGCATCGATCCTGCCGATCTCGTGGATGTACATCGCGATGATGGGCGCGGAAGGCCTGACCGCGGCGACGGAAGTGGCGATCCTCAACGCCAACTACATCGCACGCCGCCTGGCGCCGCACTACCCGGTGCTGTACACGGGCCACGACGGCCTCGTCGCGCACGAGTGCATCATCGACCTGCGCCCACTGCAGGACGCCACCGGCATCAGCAACGAGGACGTCGCGAAGCGCCTGATGGACTTCGGCTTCCACGCGCCGACCATGAGCTTTCCGGTGCCGGGCACCCTGATGATCGAGCCGACCGAGTCGGAAGCGAAGGCGGAGCTGGACCGCTTCATCGAGGCGATGATCTGCATCCACGCCGAGATCGTGAAGGTGGAGCGCGGCGAGTACGACCGCATGGACAATCCGCTGAAGGGCGCGCCGCACACGGCGGAAGTCGTGACGGCCGACGACTGGCAACACACCTATTCGCGCGAAGTGGCCGCCTTCCCGGTGCCGTCGCTGCGCAAGAAGAAGTACTGGCCGCCGGTCGGCCGCGCGGACAATGCGTATGGCGACCGTAACCTCTTCTGCGGCTGCGCGCCGATCGAGGACTACGAGTAACACGCTACGCGTGGGCGGAGGGCCGCCCACCCTACAGCCGTAGGGTGGGCACCCCGTGCCCACGCGTGACTGCAGCTCGTAGGATGGGCGGCCTCCGCCCACGCGTGACGCAGCGGAATTCAGCGATTCTTGCCCCGGCTGCTCGCCAGCCGGAGGTAGGGACGCCCGGCCCTGCCGGGACGCAGTGCATGCGTTCCCGGCGGGGCCGTTTCGTTTGCGCCCTGCCCGGCGTCGTCGAGCCGGAACGCGGCCACCGTGCGCGCGAGGCCGAGGGCCTGCTGCTGCAGTGCGCGCGCGGCCAGCGCCGCCTCCTCGACCATGCGCGACCCTTGCTGCGTGAGTTCGTCCATGCGCATGATCGCCTGCGTCGCGCCCGCGAGCTCGCGCGACCGTTCGAGGCCGGCGTCGCCGATGCGGTCGACGATGCCCCCCATGTCGTCCACGACCTCCGCCAGGCCGGCCACCGCGGCGCCGACACCCTGCACGCAAGCGCCGCCATCGTCGATGGCGGCCACCGTCTCGCGCGCGAGCATGCGGGCCTCCCGGGCCGCTTGACGCGCGCGCCGCGCCAGCGCGCGTGCGTCAAGTGCACCGCCCTCCACGTCCGCCGCGCGGGCCAGCGTACCTTCGAGCGCGGCGTTGAGGCGCTCCATGCGCACGGACGCGCGGCGCACCTGGGCCAGTGTCGCCACGAGCCGGTGCGCACTCGCGTTGCCCTCGTCCGCGACGGTGTCGGCGCGGGCCGCCAGCGCGTCGGCCGCGCGCGCGCCGGCGGCCCCTGCGTCGAAGGCGTCGGCCAGCGCGCGCAGCGACACGGTCGTGCGCTCCACCGCCTCGCGCACGTGCGCGCGCGGCGGCATGCCTGCCCTGCCCAGCGTGATCTCGCGCGACGCCGCGCCGATCGAACGGGCGGAATCGAGCACGGTACGCAACTGGCCGTTCAGGCCGCGGATGCCCGTGTCGAGCAGCCGGGCCGTCTGGCCGATCTCGTCGTCGCCGTACGCACGGGCGCGGATCGTCAGGTCGCCGCTCGCCAGGCCGCTCGCCGCCGCGCCGATCGCGCCGATGTCGGCGAGCAGCGCGCGCCGCACGGCCGTCGTGATGGCGAGCGCCGCCGCGATCGACAGCGCGATCACGATGGGCGCCACGATCCCGAACAGCCGGACGTCGGCCGCCGCGTCGGACGACGCCTGCTCGGACGCGGCCTGCTCGCGCCGCGCCAGTTCCGCCAGGCGCTGGGCCACGACGGCGAACGCGCGCTCGGCCTTGACCATGGCGTTGGCGCTGATCGACTGATCGATGCGGGCGATCGCGATCACGTCGCGCACGGCCGGCACGTATTGCGCCCACGCGGCGCGCGCCTGCTCGACGTAGCGCTGCTCGTCCGGACTGTCGGCCGTCCGGCGCGCGAGCCGGGCCAGATCCCGGTCGACGGCACCCTGGCGGGCCTGCAGGTCCTGTGCAAGCGGGTCGACGCGAAAGCGCGGGAAGCTGCCGCTGATCCACGTGAGCACCTGGTAAGCCTCGGCATGCGCGGCGCGAGCCGAGGCGGACAGCTCGGCCGCGGCCCGCATATTCGCGGCCCGGCGCTGGACGATGCTGTCGAGCGACGCGTTCTGGCGTACCATCCCGTAATAGCTGGCGCCGGACAGCAGCACGAGCAGCACCAGCACGACGCCGGGCGCGAGCAGCAGCTTGGAGCCGATGCGCAGGCGGGCCAGCATGCTACGACGCGGCCCGGTGCAGCAGGTCGAGGGGCAATGCGGATGTCATGGTCTCCTCCTGGCCGGGTCAAAATTTCCGGCGTGCATCAAGTGAATGTACGCCGTCCCGCGGCTTGTCCCTTGTGATGGGTCAAGCCAGCAACCGTGAGAGAGAGGAGTTCGGATGAGACGTAAAGGCGTGGGCGCGCTGCTGTCGGCCCTTGTGTTTCCTGGCGCGGGCCAGTACTACCTGGGGCGGCGCACGCGCGGCCTGCTGTTCCTCGCGCCGGCCGCCATCGCCGGGATCCTGTATTTCAATTTCGCGCTGGGCGAGGCGAATACCGTCGTGGATCAGGTCCTGAGCGGCAAGACGACGGATCCGGCCGCGATCGAGGCGCAGATCGAGAATGCGCCGACGCCGATCGGCGTGAAGCTGGCCGAGATCGTGTTCGTCGTCTGTTACGTGGGAAGTATCGTGGAGGCGCTGGTCGTCAAGCCGGCCGCGTGAACGCGTGCGTTCGGTGGGCACGGGGTGCCCACCCTAACGGTCATTGCAGAGCGGCCGCCCCGGGGCATGAAAGAATACAGGGTGGAAGGCTGGCGATAGAGGTCGAGCATTAATCGTGGAGGTAAATCCCCGACCCTAACGTGATCCGCAGAACTG
>NZ_JAAQOM010000010.1 GCF_011682055.1 Telluria antibiotica
AGGGTCGGGGATTTACCTCCACGATTAATGCTCGACCTCTATCGCCAGCCTTCCACCCTGTATTCTTTCATGCCCCGGGGCGGCCGCTCTGCAATGACCGTTAGGGTGGGCACCCTGTGCCCACCATGCGTTGCCGTGACGCTTGCACTCGGTGGGCACGGGGTGCCCACCCTACTATCAGAGGAATTCGTCGGCCAGTCGTGCGACGGCCGTTGTGGCCAGCAAGTCGTAATGCGTCGTCCCCGGCACGATGGCCAAGCGTGCCTCTGCCCGCAGCGACCCATCCATCCCCGCATCACGCTGGCCGCCGCCGAGAGCCCGGTAGAATTCGACGATGTGCTCCAGCGTGACCGCATCCGCATCCGGCTGTGCGGTGCCATGTTTTTCTCCATACCGATCGGTTGGTAGGAGGGTACACGCGCATATTATGTTGTCAAACATATCTTGATCATTATCTTGGGCGCCACGAATGGTTGTATGCATACGACTACAAAATGCTTCATGTGTAAGCAGACGTTTCAATGTGCGTCGTCTAACATAAAAGTTGCCGTTTGGAATGTACATTGGAATGACCGTCCGTGCTGAGGCGGGCATCCACGAAGGAAAACGATTATGAAAACGACATTCCACCAAGCCGGGCTGCTGGCAGGCAGCGTTCTAATTGCAACATCTCTCGTCGCCTGCGGCGGCGGGGGCGGCGGCAGCGGCGGTACCACGCCCACCGCCACGGCCGGCACCCTCAGCGTTGCGCTGACCGATGCCCCGGCTTGCGGCTTCAGCGCCGTCAACGTCACCGTCAACAAGGTGCGCGTCAACACGAGCGCCACCGCGAGCGATACGGATGCCGGCTGGACTGACATCACGCTGAGCCCGGCGCGCAAGATCAACCTGCTGGATCTCTCGAACGGCGTGCTCACAGACTTGGGCCAGACGACGCTGCCGGCCGGCCATTACTCGCAGTTGCGCCTCGTGCTCGACCCGAATACGGGCAACGGCATGGCCAACTCGGTCGTCCCGACGGGCGGCACGGAAACGACGCTGACGACGCCGAGCGCCATCCAGAGCGGCATCAAGCTGGTCAACGAATTCGACGTCGCGGCCGGCCAGCATGTCGACCTCGCGCTCGACTTCAACGCCTGCAAATCCGTCGTCACGCAAGGCAACGGCAAATACCTGCTGAAGCCGGTGGTGAAGGTCGTCCCGGTCGCGCAAGTGGGCATCTCGGGCGTCATCGCCACGTCGCTGCTGGGCAGCAACGTCACCGTGTCCGCCGAGCAGAACGGCCAGGTGATCGCTTCCACCGTGCCGAACCCGGCGACGGACGCGAAGCCGGGCGAGTTCTTCCTGTCGCACCTGCCGAGCGGCAACTATGACGTCGTCATCACGGCCGACAACCACGCGGCCGCCGTCATCGCCACCGTGCCGGTCGCGTCCACCGGCAGCACCGTCGTGAGCAGCACCAGCGCGCCGATCGACCTTCCGGCCAGTGCGATGGCGTCGATCGCGGGCACCGTGACCTTGCCGGCGAACGCCACCGAGGCAGCGTATGTGTCGGCGAAGCAGGCGTTCACCGCCGGCCCGACCGTGACCATCAAGTACGCGGGTGCCGACCTGTCTACCGGCGCCTACACGATCGCGAACCTGCCGGTCGCCACGCCCATGTACGCGACCTACAGCGGCGCGACCGTGCCCCTGACCTTCACGGCTGCCCCGACGGTGGTGCCGGGCGCGGGCAAGTACCAGGTCGACGCGAGCGGCACGGGCTACACGACGAAGTCGATCAGCCTCGTCGACGTCTCGACGGCCAACGCCACCGGCGTCAACTTCACGCTGACGCCGTAAGCGTCGCCCGCGGTGCGGCGCGCCGGGCGCCGCACCGCCTGCCGGACGAGCGTGTCGCGGAGGGCGCTGCTAAGATAGCAAGCCTTTCATGACCGAACGAAGGATGGCAATGAACGACAACGCAAGCGCCCCGCAGGCACCCGGCAACGGCTTCGCTGCGGCCGCGCAGCCGGTCGCGGCGCAATCCGTGATCCACACCGATACCGACGGCCTCGCCGCGGGCATGGCCACGCTGACCGTCGACGGCCAGGACATCCCCCTCTACCACGTCCGCCCGGCCGGGCAGGACAAGCTTCCCGTGATGATCGTCGTGTCCGAGATCTTCGGCCTGCACGAGCACATCGCCGACGTCGCGCGCCGCTTCGCCAAGCAGGGCTATCTGGCGCTGGCGCCCGATTTATTCGTGCGCCAGGGCGACCCGTCCACGATCCCCGACATCAACACGCTGATGGCGCGCATCATCCGCAAGGTGCCGGATGCACACGTCATGGGCGACCTCGACGCCTGCGTGGCCTGGGCCGCGAAGAACGGCGCCGACGTCGACCGCCTGGGTGTCAACGGCTTCTGTTGGGGCGGGCGCATCACGTGGCTGTACGCAGCGCACAATCCGCGCGTGAAGGCGGCCGTGGCGTGGTACGGCAAGCTCGTGGCCGACCCGAACCCGCCGGGCCAGCCGACGCATCCGATCCACATCGCGTCCTCGCTCACGGTGCCCGTGCTCGGCCTGTACGGTGCGAAGGACACCGGCATCCCCGTCGCCACGGTCGAACAGATGATCGCCGCGCTGGGCGCGGGCACGAGCGATTCCGCAATCGTCGTGTACCCGGACGCCGGCCACGCCTTCAACGCCGACTACCGCCCCACGTACAACGCCAAAGCCGCCCGCGACGGCTTCGCGCGCGCGCTGGCCTGGTTCCGCGAGCACGGCGCCGGCTGATCCCCCGCCACCCGTCCGGCGGCTTGCCGGATTGCACGGGTTCGCGCGCGGGAGGGTACAATCTCGGGTTTGCGTCCGCTGTCCAAGAATAACCAGAGGCTTTAAATCGACCCGATTCTCATTTCCATCCTGCTGGCGACTGGCCTGGCGGGCGTGGTCAGCATTACGGCCGCCGCGGTGTTTTCGTTCACCTTGCTGGCGAAAGTCGTCGAACGCATGGTGAGCCTGTCCGTCGGCATCATGCTGTCGACGTCGCTGCTGCATGCCTTGCCGGAAGCGTTCGAATCGAAGGCCGACACGCACGCGCTGTTCGCCACCCTGCTGGGCGGCCTGCTCGCGTTCTTCCTGCTGGAGAAAGTGGCGCTGCTGCGCCATTCGCATCACCACGAGGGCGATGGGCACCACCACGCCCACGGCCACGACGCGCGCCAGGCGGGGCGCGCGGGCTGGATGATCCTGATCGGCGACGGCATGCACAACTTCACGGACGGCATCCTGATCGCGGCGGCCTTCCTCGCCAATCCGCAGCTGGGCATCGTGACGGGCGTCGCCATCATCGCCCACGAGATCCCGCAGGAGATCGGCGACTTCATCGTGCTGCTGAACGCCGGCTTCTCGCGCGTGCGCGCGTACGTGTTCAACCTGCTGTGCAGCCTGCTGGCCGTGCTGGGCGGCGTGCTCGGTTATGCGACCCTCGACCGCGCCAGCGACATGATCCCGTATGTGCTCGTGTTCGCGTCGTCGGGCTTCATCTATATCGCCGTGAGCGACCTGATGCCGCAGATGCAGCGCCGCGCCACGGTGCGCGAGTCGATTCCGCAGGTATTGTTGATCGGCCTCGGTGTCGTGATCGTCCTCGTTCTGACGCACGGCCACTAAAAGATACGGATCGCGCCATGGTTGCGCTGTCCAGTTGACACGGCGATTCCAGGCGTCCTATGCTGAACCGTAACCCGAACGGAGGCAAGCATGGCAAGCCTGGTGAATCAACTGGTTGTTGCGCTGCGCGACAAGCCGTCGCGGTGCGCCTACGTGGTCATGGCCCTGGTAGTGATGGTCGTGCTGTTCACCCTGGCCGATTTCCTGCCGGCGCCTTACGACTTCAGTCACTGAGCGTCAGTCACGTAGTTTCACAAAGCGGCGCCTTCGTGCCGCTGTCCCACTATCAGCCGTTGCCGGTGGCCACGGCCCGCTTCGGATCCGCCGTCCACTCGCTCCACGACCCCGGATACAACGCCGCGCCCGGCATGCCCGCCACTTCCAGCGCCAGCAGGTTGTGGCACGCCGTCACGCCGGAGCCGCATTGCATGATGGCGTCACGCGCGTCGCCCACGGCCGCGCCCAGTTCCGCCTTCAGCTGCCCGGGTGTCTTGAAGCGGCCGTCCGGCTGCAGGTTGTCCTTGAAGAAGCGGTTCTTCGCGCCCGGGATGTGGCCGCCGACGGGGTCGATCGTCTCGTTCTCGCCGCGGAAGCGGTCCGGCGCGCGCGCGTCGACGATCGTCTTGCCGCCATGTTCCACGTTCTGCAGGATGGAGTCTACGTCGACCGTCGTCACGAGGGCAGGGCGGGCGGACACGCCCCCGCGCGCGCGCGGGGCCGTCACGTCCGTGACGACGGGCTGGTTCGCCGCCTGCCACGCGGGCAAGCCGCCATCCAGCACGGCGACGGCAGCATGGCCCACCCAGCGCAGCATCCACCACAGGCGCGCGGCGTACATGCCGCCGTGCGCGTCGTAGGCGACGACCTGCGTGTCGTCGTCCACGCCCCAGCGGCGCAGCAGCTCGATGAACGCGTCCTTTTCCGGCAGCGGATGGCGGCCCCGGAAGGCGCCGGCCGCGTCGCGCTTGGCGCCCGACAGCTCCGTCTCCATGTCGGCGAAGACGGCTCCCGGGATGTGGCCGGCCGCGTAGGCTTCACGGCCAGCGGCGAGGTTCATCAGGTCGTGGCGGCAGTCGACGACGACCCACTTGGGGTCGCGGACGCGCATGTCGTTCACATGCGCTGCCAGGGCGGCGGGTTCGATGAGGGTCGTGTAGCTGGACATGGCGCTCCTTTATTCGCTGGCGATGGGGTCGGTTTCCTTGACGACGGCGCCGCGCGCCGTGCGGGTCGTATTGTAGAACGTCGCGGCGATCCCGGAGGCGAGGATCACGCCCATGCCCAGCCAGACGTGCCAGTCGAAGACGTCGCCCCACAGGATCATGCCCCACAGGCTCGAAAAGATGATGCCCATGTACTGCAGGTTGGCGACGACGAGCACCTTGCCGATGCGGTAGGCGCGCGTCATCGCGATCTGCGCGAGCAGGCCGCTGGCGGCGATCCCCGCCAGCAGCGCCATGCCGTGCCACGACTGGGGGCGGAACGTGCTCATGCCGTTGCCCAGCAGCGAACCGACGAGGCCAGCGAAGCCCATCGTGACGGAAAAATAGAAGACGACGCGGTATTCCGGCTCGCCCATCTGACCGAGGCGGCGTACCTGCATATAGGCCATCGCGGCGATCACGGACGAGGCGATGGCGACGAGGCCGCCCACCCATTCATGTGTCTCGACGGCCGGCCGCAGCACGAGCGTGACGCCGACGAAGCTCATGGCGATGGCGAGCGCCAGCGGCCATTCGGGCAAGCCGCGCCCGCGCCACCAGCCGATGAAGAACATGTACGTGGCGAGCCAGATCGGCGCCATGTAGTTGAGGGTGACGGCCGTCGCCAGCGGCAGCTTCGCGATGGCGTAGAACCACAGCCACAGCGAGACGACGCCGACGACGCTGCGCCACAGGTGCTCTTTCGGGAACGCGGTCTTGAACGAGCCGCCTTGCAGGCGGATCATCGGCAGCAGCATCAGGCTGCCGATGAACCCCCGGTACATCACGATTTCCGACGTCGAGTAGAGCGAGGAGGCCAGCTTCACGCACGCGCCCATGGCGGCGAACAGGAAGCTGGCGCACAACATCCAGAGTGGAGCCATCAGCAACCAGCCATCACATCCCCGGAGGAATATCGTCGATTTTGCTGCGGTACCACTCGTGGAAGTGCTGCATGCCGTCTTCCATGGGCGACTGGTACGGCCCCGCCTCCGTGACGCCGCGTTCCATCAGCGCCTTGCGGCCGGCATCCATGCGCAGGGCGATCTCGTCGTCCTCGACGCACGTCTCCATGTACGCGGCGCGTTCCGCCTCGACGAAGCCGCGTTCGAACAGGACGAATTCTTCCGGATAGTAGAACTCGACGACGTTGCGCGTCTTCTGCGGCCCCAGCGGCCACAGCGTGGACACGACGAGGACGTTCGGATACCACTCGACCATGATGTTCGGGTACAGCGTGAGCCAGATCGCGCCGTATTTCGGCGCCTGGCCGTTGTTGAACTTCAGGACCTGCTCCTGCCAGGCCTTGTACGTCGCCGAACCGGACTTTTGCAGGCCGCGGTGCACGCCAACCGTCTGCACGCTGTAGTCCGGGCCGAATTCCCAGCGCAGGTCGTCGCAGCTGACGAAGTTGCCGAGGCCGGGGTGGAACGGTTCGACGTGGTAATCCTCCAGGTAGACCTCGATGAAGGTCTTCCAGTTGTAGTCGCAGTCGTGCACCTCGACGTGGTCGAACATATAGCCCGAAAAGTCCAGGTCCTTCGTCACGGACATGTGCTTCAGCTTGTCCATCACGTTGTAGCCGTTCTGCTCGAACAGCAGGCCGTTCCAGTTCTGCAGCGGCGTCTTGGACAGGTTCAGGCAGGGCGTATCGGCAAAATGCGGCGCGCCGATCAGTTCGCCCTTCAGGTCGTAGGTCCAGCGGTGCAACGGGCAGACGATGTTCTTCGCGTTGCCGCGGCCGTTGAACATCAGCGCCTGGCGGTGGCGGCACACGTTCGACAGCAATTCGATGCCCTGTGCGTTACGCACCAGCATGCGACCCTCGTTCTCCGATTTCAGGGTCGCGAAATCGCCCGCCTCGGGCACCATCAACTCGTGGCCGACGTAGCGGGGCCCCTTGAGAAACAATTGCTGCAATTCACGCTGCAGCAGCGCGTCGTCGAAGTAGACATTTACCGGAAGCTGGGCGAGCGAACGCGCCAGCTTGGCGTGGGTAGCCAGATCGGACATCCCAACCCCCCTTTACACAGATTTCAGCCAAAGAAGAGAAAGAATCCGAGAACCAGTATTTTTAGGGGAGCATCGAGAATCCAGGGCGAGCCGCATCGTGGTCCGGCACAACGCCCCTGCTTGCCGTATCGCGTACGGCTGCGCTTGAGGGCGTCGCATCCCGACCAACAGTGCTGCCGCTTATTTGGCGTTCTCGCTCCTTTAAAGAGCGGAATACGGTATTTCGGAGACAGAACCGGAGATTATAGCCTGTAAAAGGCCGTCCAGTCCCGGGCCCGCGCGCGGTTGTGGTACGTGGGTGTTCAAAAATTGCCTAAAAGGCATCGTTTTCATGAATCCCGAGGCGCTTTGCGATAAAATGTATCCTTGCTTGCAAGTTGGCGGCGACAGGTGCACCGTTCATGTCGATACAGGATTGTTTAGAATAAGCGATTAGACTGACGCACCGCGCACGCGTTACGCGCGGTGTCGCCCGGCCCCGAATCGATCAAACTCATTATGCCAAATAAAACAAACGCGGAGAGCGCCGCACCACCGGCCACCGCCGCGCAGCCGCCGGAATCTTTCGAGCAGGCGATGGCCGAACTGGCCCAACTCGTGACGCAAATGGAAAGTGGGCAATTGCCCCTGGAAGCATCGGTCGCCGCGTATGCCCGCGGTTCCGAGCTCGTGCGCTATTGCGCGGCCCAGCTGGAAAAAGTCGAGTCGCAGGTGAAGGTCCTGGAAGGCGAGATGCTGAAACCGTTCAGCACCGACGGCGAGGACGACGTATGACCGCCGCGCCCGATTTCCAGGCCTGGGTGAAGGACGTCCAGGCCGCCGCCGAAGCCGACCTCGACCGTTTCCTGCCGCCCGCAAGCCAGGCGCCGACGAAGCTGCACGAAGCGATGCGCTACACGGCGCTGGGCGGCGGCAAGCGCGTGCGTCCGCTGCTCGTGCATGCGGCCGGTGCCCTGTTCGGCGCGGACGCCGACGCCCTCGCGCGCGCGGCCAGCGCCGTCGAGATGATCCACGTGTATTCCCTCGTGCACGACGACATGCCGTGCATGGACGATGACGATCTCCGTCGCGGCAAGCCCACCGTGCACGTCGCGTACGACGAAGCGACGGCGCTGCTCGTCGGCGACGCGCTGCAGGCGCAAGCCTTCGACGTGCTGGCCGGGACGACCACGGTACCGGCCGCGCGCACGGTCGCGATGCTGCGCCTGCTGGCCGAAGCCGCGGGTTCGGCCGGCATGTGCGGCGGCCAGGCGATCGACCTCGACAGCGTCGGCCTGAGCCTCACCCTGGAACAGCTGGAGCGCATGCACCAACTGAAGACGGGCGCCATGCTGCGCGTCTCGGTGCTGCTGGGCGCGCTGGCCGGCCGCGACCTCGCGTCGCACGAGCGGGAAGCGCTGGCCGAGTACTCGCGCGCCATCGGCCTCGCGTTCCAGGTCGTCGACGACGTGCTCGACGCCACCGCCGACTCGGCCACGCTGGGCAAGACGGCCGGCAAGGACGCGGCCGACAACAAGCCGACCTATGTGTCGATTCTGGGGCTGGAGCCGTCCAAGGCGCTGGCCGAACAATTGCGGCGGCAGGCGCACGACGCGCTCGCACCGTTCGGAGAACAAGCACTGCGGCTGCGCGAGATCGCGGACCTGATCGTGCAGCGGAAGGCATAAATGAAACTGTTAGATACCATCGACAACCCGGCCGACCTGCGCAAGCTGCCGCGTACCCAGCTCACGCCGCTGGCGCACGAACTGCGCCAGTTCCTGCTCGATTCCGTCTCCAAGACCGGTGGTCACCTGTCGTCCAACCTCGGCACCGTCGAGCTGACGATCGCGCTGCACTACGTGTTCAACACGCCGGAAGACCGCATCGTGTGGGACGTCGGCCACCAGACCTATTCGCACAAGATCCTCACGGGCCGGCGCGAGCGCATGCCCACCTTGCGCCAGCTGAACGGCCTGTCCGGCTTCCCGAAGCGCGACGAGAGCGAGTACGACACGTTCGGTACGGCGCACTCGTCGACGTCGATCTCGGCGGCCCTCGGCATGGCAACGGCCGCGAAGATCAAGGGCGAAAAACGCAAGGCCATCGCCGTCATCGGCGACGGCTCCATGACCGCCGGCATGGCCTTCGAGGCGCTGAACAATGCGGGTGTCGAGGACGACGTCGACCTGCTCGTCGTCCTGAACGACAACGACATGTCGATCTCGCCTCCGGTCGGCGCGCTGAACCGCTACCTGGCGCGCCTGATGTCGGGCCAGTTCTACGCCGCGGCGAAAAACGTCGGCAAGACGATGCTGCCCGCGCCCATGCTGGAACTGGCGAAGAAGCTCGAAGAGCACGCGAAGGGCATGGTCGTCCCGGCCACGATGTTCGAGGAATTCGGCTTCAACTACATCGGCCCCATCGACGGCCACGACCTCGACTCCCTGATCCCCACGCTGGAAAACATCAAGAAGCTCAAGGGCCCGCAATTCCTGCACGTCGTGACGAAGAAGGGGCAGGGCTACAAGCTGGCCGAGGCCGAGCCGATCCTGTACCACGGCACGGGTAAATTCAATCCGAGCGAAGGCATCAAGCCCGCGAAGGCCACGAAGATCACGTACACCGAGGTATTCGGCAACTGGCTGTGCGACATGGCGCACGTCGACAAGCGCCTGGTCGGCATCACGCCGGCGATGCGCGAAGGCTCGGGCATGGTGCGCTTCAACCAGGAACACCCGGACCGCTACTTCGACGTGGGCATCGCCGAGCAGCATTCGGTGACGTTCGCGGGCGGCCTGGCGACGGAAGGCATGAAGCCCGTCGTCGCGATCTACTCGACGTTCCTGCAGCGCGCGTACGACCAGCTGATCCACGACGTGGCGCTGCAGAACCTGGACGTGACGTTCGCGCTCGACCGCGCGGGTCTCGTCGGCGCGGACGGCGCCACGCACGCGGGCAACTACGACATCGCCTACCTGCGCTGCATCCCGAACATGGTCGTGATGGCGCCGTCGGACGAGAACGAGTGCCGCAAGATGCTGACGACCGCGTACCGTTTCAACGGCCCGGCCGCCGTGCGCTACCCGCGCGGCGCGGGCGTGGGCGCCGCGATCGATCCGGCGCTGGACGTCCTCGACATCGGCAAGGGCGTCGTGCGGCGCGAAGGCAAGGGCGTGGCGATCCTCGCGTTCGGCTCGATGGTGGCGCCGAGCCTCGGTGCCGCGGAAGACCTCAACGCGACCGTGGCCGACATGCGCTTCGTGAAGCCGCTGGACGTCGACCTGGTGAAGCAGCTAGCGCGCGATCACGACTATCTGGTGACGGTGGAAGAGGGCTGCACGATGGGCGGCGCCGGTTCGGCCGTCGCCGAGGCGCTGGCGGAGGCCGGCATCGTCAAGCCCCTGCTGATCCTGGGCCTGCCGGACCGCTTCATCGACCATGGCGACCCGGCCGCGTTGCTGGCGTCCGTCGGGCTGGATGCGCACGGCATCTCCGCATCGATCCGCGAACGCTTCGGCGTCGGCGAACCGCGGCTCGTCGTCAACAACACCTGAGCGGCAACGTCCGGTGGGCTCGGGGAGTCCACCCTACGTTATTGGACGCCGTAGGGTGGGCACCCCGTGCCCACCAAATGTTCGCATCGCGATAAGGCTACGAAAACAACTCTTCCGCGCGGCGGTACAGGATCCACGACGTGGCCACATACTTGTCGCCGCTGGTCGCGACATGCCCCTTGTGCGTGTGCGTAAAGCCGGCCGGCGCGATGATCAACCGGCCCTGGCGCGCCTCGACCTTCCTGCGCTGGTACAGGAATTCCGTCTCGCCGCCATCCGCCACGTCGTTCAGGTAGAACTGGAACAGCAGCACCCGGTGCAGGGTCTCGCAACTGGCGTTCTGCGGATAGATCTCGGAATGCCAGTGGTGGTAGCCGCCACTGCCGCGCAGGTATTTTTGCAGGTTGATCGGCCCGCACCGGTACATGGCGTCGATCAGCGCGGGCAGGTGTGGACGGCCGCATTCGTCGAAGTTGTCGAGCGAGAGCCCCACCGGCTGTCCCGTGGCCAGATGCGCGACCGTCGGCGCGAGGGCGCCCAGCAGCAGCGCGCGGTAACGGTCCATGTAGTCGGCCAGGTGATGCCGCACGGCCGTCGCCATCAGGCCGCACACGTCGTGCCATTCCTTGTACTGGCTGATCGTGATGTCCCAGCTGTCCTTCTTCGCCACGTCCACGCCCATGCCCGTGCGGCCGCGCGCATGCTTGTCGCTGGCCTCGAACCGGTCCAGGATGTGCGCGCATTGCGCGGGCGTGAGGGCGGCGTCGTAGATGCCGATGAAGTCGTCGTTCATGTCGGATTCTCCGCCGGTACGTGCAGCGAGCGCGCGAGCAGGTGGCCGGCCAGCCATCCGCCCACGAGGCCACCGATGTGCGCCGCGTTGTCGGTGTGCGGGTAGGCGAAACCCGCCACCAGGCTGAAGGCCAGGAACGGCAGCAGCGAACCGCGCAAGTCCCGCACGACGGTGGGCGGCACGCCGCTGTTCTCGCGCCGCATGAAGGCGAACAGGCCGCCGATGAGGCCGAAGATCGCGCCGGACGCGCCCACGCTGTTCACGTGCGGATTCCACATCACGCTGGCGATGCTGCCGCACACGCCGGCAATCGTGTAGAGCGCGATGAAGCGCGCGCTGCCGAACAGGCGCTCGACGAGCACGCCGACCTGCCACAGCGCGAGCATGTTGAATACCAGGTGCAGCAGGCTCCCGTGCAGGAACAGCGACGTGACGAGGCGCCACCATTCCCCGTGCAGGGTCCTGTCGCCCGCGTTCGATCCCCACGCGACCAGCTGGTTAGCGCGCAGGAACGCGTCGTACGTCGAATTCCAGCCCCAGCCCAGCATCGATCCGATCGCGCCGCCGGGCAAGCTGCGGCGCATGAGCCACATCAGGAAGTAGACGCCGATGTTCAAGGTCAGCACCGCCCAGATCACGGGCGCCGACGGGCTCCAGTAATCGATCCGGTCGTGGAAGGCGTGGTGCTCCGCGTGGGCGACACGGAAGTCATCGGTCTGGCGCGCGGGCAGCAGGGCGACGAGGCGGGATGCCGCCTGCGCGTCCGCCATGGAAAAGCCGACGACGAGATCCTCGTGCACACCCTGCACGCGAAAGTACACGTCCTCGCCTTCCGTGTGGGCGTTGACGATGTCGACCACGCGCAGCCGGTGCTCCGCGTGCGCGGGGAGGTGGAACGAGCGATGGCTGTTGCCGCGCACGAGCACGAAGTCCCGCTCGACGACGACCTGGCCCTTGCCCCGGAAGTGGAATGGATTCGCCGGCCAGTTGGCGCGGCCGGAATGGAAGCGGACGTCGAAGGTCGTCGTCATCCGCCCCCCGTCAGGTACGCTTGCGCTCGTGCTGCCACAGCACGTCGGTGCCGCCCGCGTGGCGGTTCAGCACGCGCGCCAGCACGAACATCAGGTCGGACAGGCGGTTCACGTACTGGCGCGGTTCCGCGTTGATGGTCTCCAGCTTCGACAGGGTGACGATGGCGCGCTCGGCGCGGCGGCACACGGTGCGGCACACGTGCGCGAGCGATGCGGCGCGCGAGCCGGCCGGCAGGATGAATTCCTTCAGGATCGGCAGGTCCGCGTTGTACTTCTCGAGCAGTTCGTCGAGGCGTGCAACCTGTTCCGTCTTGATCAGCTGGTAGCCGGGGATGCACAGCTCGCCGCCCAGGTCGAACAGGTCGTGCTGGATGGTGACGAGTTCTTCGCGCAGGCCGTCCGGCAAGTCTTCGCACAGCAGCAGGCCGACGAAGGAATTGAGTTCGTCCACGTCGCCTAAAGCGGCGATGCGCGCGCTGTCTTTACCCGTGCGGCTGCCGTCGCCCAGGCCGGTGCTGCCGTCGTCGCCCGTGCGGGTCGCGATCTTCGAAAGTCGATTGCCCATGGTGGTATCCCGCCCAAAAAAAAGATAGGCGGAGCATACGCCAAATCCCAAGGGTTGTGCTTACATTCGTTCCATGATTCCCTCCGTGCCGTGCTGCCGGCGCGGGCGCAAGTGATCACGGCATCGTTCGACGACGTGGCGACGGGCGGCAATGCCGTCGCGAGCGTCATCGCGGCGGGCATCATCCAAGACCTGTCGGAAGTGATGAGCGACTTCGAGGGCGACGTCGCGCGCCTGCTGGCGGGCCGCGTCCACGAGCGCGTCGCGTTCCACCGGCCGTGCACCTTGCAGCACGGCCAGCAGATCCGCGGCAAGGTCGAGCGCGTGTTGCGCGCGGCCGGCGTCGACGTCGTGCTGTGCGCGGAAAGCCACCTGTGCTACGGTTCGGCCGGGACGCATGCCGTGCTCCATCCGGACATCGCGCACGCGCTGCGCGACCGCAAGCTGGCGAACCGGGAGGCGACGGGGGCGCGCGAATACGTGCCGGCCAACGTGGGGTGCATCACGCACCTGCAGTCGGGGCGGCGACGCCGGTGTCGCACTGGATCGAACTCGTCGACCGGGCGCTGGCGGCCGACCGGCGTCCGATATCGAATTGAGTATTAAGCACATCATAAATACGATTGGTACCTTCCGTTGCCGCTGAGTAGACTGCAATCGTAGTAAACACCCGCCGGAAGTGTGGGGACGATTACAACGACAACGGAGATCATATGGAATACCTTGCCATGCCCGGTGCGCGCGCGCACGGGGCCGACTTTCTCCCTCCGCTGGCATTCCCGACCGATTCGGCATTCGACTGACCTTCAGCGGAGTCTCCATGAAACGTCTATTTTCGTATCTCGTCATGTTGGCCGGCCTGGCCAGCGTGGCTTTTTCGGCGCACGCCGCCATCACCATCAACACGAGCGTCCAGTACAAGATCAAGAACGTCAACAGCGGCCTGGTGCTGGGCATCGATGGCGCCAGCCAGGCCGCCGGTTCGAAAGTGGTCCAGTGGACCGACAACGGCACGTCCGACCACCTGTGGCACTTCATGCCAATGGGGAACGGGCAGTACAACATCGAGAACATGCTGACCCACCAGGTGCTGGGCGTGGCCAACGCCTCCACCGCGGACGGCGCGCAAGTCGTGCAATGGTCCGACAACGGCACGTCCGATCACCTGTGGACCGTCACCCAGGCGGCGGACGGCAACTTCCTGATCCAGAACGTCAACAGCGGCAAGTATCTGGAAGTGTACATGGCGAGTACGTCCACGGCGGCCACCATCGACCAGTGGGGCCTGACCAACTGCACGTGCCAGGAGTGGCAGCTGGTGAACACGCAGGTCAGCCCCTATCCGGCGCCGCGCGCCGTCGCCGGCAACGGCATCTTCGTGCACGACCCGTTCATGCTGCGCGACACCAGCGGCAAATACTGGTTGTACGGTTCGCACCAGACGGTCGCCACGTCGACCGACGGTACCAACTTCACGATGTACACCAGCTGCACCAGCGCGCAGATGGGCGGCTATGCGCCGAACTGCCCGTCGATCGGCCCGGACTTCAGCTCGTGGGGCGGCTTGCAGACGCCGAAGGGCTGGAACAACGGCGCCAACACCGACATCTGGGCGCCCAGCATGCTGGTCTCGAACGGCACGTATTACCAGTACTATTCGATTCCCTACCTGCCCAGCACCGGCGCGGAAGCCGTGATCGGCGTGGCCACCAGCACGTCGCCGGCAGGTCCGTGGACCGACAAGGGTTTCGTCACCAGGTCGTGGACCAGCACGTCGACGCAGCCGGCGTCCGGCTTCTGGGCGACCACCGACAACGCCATCGACCCTGCGCCGTTCAAGGACGCCAGCGGCAACTGGTGGATGGCGTGGGGTTCGTGGACCGACGGCACCCACCTGATGCAACTGGACCCGAGCACGGGCCTGCAATCGAAGACGAACACCACCGTGTACACGCTGGCGCAACGCGGCAATCCGTCGGCGGGCGAGGAAGGACCGTTCATCTACTACTACAACGGCTACTACTATTATTTCGCGCCGATTAACGCCTGCTGCAACGGCACCACCAGCACCTACCGCACCATCGTCGGCCGTTCCACCAGCGTGACCGGGCCGTACGTGGACCGCGGCGGCGTCGCGCTGACGGCCGGCGGCGGCACCATCCTGCTCAGCACCCACGGGAACATCATCGGCCCGGGCGGCGGCAGCGTGTTCACCGACGCCGGCAACAACAACGCGCCGACCTATGTGTACCACTACTACGACGGGAACAACGGCGGCCGCGCCACGCTGGGTATCAACACGCTCGGCTTCACGTCGGACGGCTGGCCTTTCGTCAAGTAAGACCGTATGGCGGGCACGGCGACGCCGGTGACGCGCCGGGTTGCGCTCGTCCACCGGGCACTTGCGGGCGTGCCGTGATAGCATCGGCGCCTCGTTTCAAGGTTCGATGGAGTGACCCGTGAGTTTCGTGTTTCGGCTGATATCCCAGGATGAGGACGCGGCGCCGTCCGTCGCGTTCCAGGACAGCATCAGTCCCGGCTACGTGCCGTTGTGGGAAGAGGTCGGCGTGTACGACGCCCTGTACAACAGCGACGGCCGCGAGGCGCGCGACGTCTCGCGCGCGATCGCGTACGGCGTCGACCGCGTCGCCGACGACGAATCGCTGGGCCGGCTGCTGCCCGCGTCGTGCCGGCTGGGGGAGGCGTTGCGCTTTCTCGAGAACGTGCATCGTGGGTGCACGATCCACGCGTCGGCGCGCGTCGAGACGCGCTGACTTTTTATCCCGAGCCACCGCTACCCTGAGCGGCAAGCAGGTCGGTCGGCGGCCGGCACGCTGCCGGGTTAAATGTGGCTCAGCAGTGTTCGGAACAAGTGCGCCACCATGACCACGATCGGCGCAACACCCAGCAGTATCAGCAGGGCAAGAAAAATCGTGCCGTCGAGGCCGGGATAATCGGTGCGGAACGGCCGTAATCGATTGACGAAACTGTCTTCCATGTCCCCGTCGGGCTTGCGCTATTTGTATTTGCCTGGCCACAGCGTATCGAACAGGAGTGGCGTCACCATGCCGGTGACGACGAGCGCTCCAGTGGCAGCTTTGTGGTCGCCCTTGATGAACAACGCGAGAGTGGTGACAGCGAACGTGCTGAACGTTGCGAGTATCGGCAACCGTACCCAAGGACTCATTCCATTCCTCGCATGTTCGACTCGGCAAAATGTTGATGCATTTCAGGTGCCTTGTCGAGCATAGCATGTTGCCGAGGCGGAAAAGCCGCCGTTTTTTTTTCAAAAACCTGAATCCACCCGCTTCTCGCCTGCGTACAAGGAAGGCATTCGTGCTCAATCGTCAACCTTGACCAAGCAAAGAGGGGGAATCATGTTGCAACAGAACACATCCAAAACCGCCGCCGGCGTCGCACTGCGCGCACTGGTCGCGGCCCTGTGTGCCGGCGCCGCGGTCCAGGTGCCCGTGCAGGCGTCCAGCCACCGCGAGGCGCCGTTCATCGCGAAGCAGCCTAAAGTCGATGCCACCGACTTCTACATGTTCCGCAGCTACGAGCCGGGCCGCGAGGGGTTCGTGACGCTGATCGCGAACTACGTGCCGCTGCAGGATGCGTATGGCGGCCCGAACTACTTCATGATGGACCCGGACGCGCTGTACGAAATCCACATCGACAACAACGGCGACGCCAAGGAAGACATCACGTTCCAGTTCCGCTTCCAGAATGCGAACAAGGATGCCCAGCTGACCGTCGGCGGCAAGAAGGTGTCGATCCCGCTCGTCATCAACGGCGGCGCCATCGCCGACCCGAACGCGGCCGGCGCCAACGTGCGCGAGACCTACTCCGTCTCCGTGGTGCGCGGCGACCGCCGCGGCGGCCAGCGCAGCGCCGTGACCAATGCCGCGGGCGGTACCGTCTTCGACAAGCCGTTGGACAACATCGGCAACAAATCGATCCCGAACTACGCGGCGTACGCGGCCAAGCACGTCTACTCGGTCAACATTCCGGGCTGTTCGACGCCGGCGCGCATGTTCGTCGGCCAGCGCAAGGACCCGTTCGTCGTGAACCTGGGCGAGACGTTCGACCTCATCAACATCAAGGCCCCGGCCACCGAGTTTTCCGCCGGCGCCGAGAAGGCCGCGCGAGACGACCTGGCCGACAAGAACGTGACCAGCATCGAACTCGAAGTCGCGGCATCCTGCCTCACGGCAGGTGGCGATCCGGTGATCGGCGGCTGGACCACGGCCAGCATGCGCCAGGCGCGCCTGCTGAATCCCGTGCCGGCCAGCGGCGGCACCGGTGCGGCCAAGCATGGCGGCGCGTGGACGCAGGTGTCGCGCCTGGGCATGCCGCTCGTGAACGAAGTCGTGATCGGCCTGAAGGACAAGGACCGCTTCAATGCCAGCAAGCCGATGAACGATGCCCAGTTCGCCGACTACGTCACGAATCCGACCCTGCCGGCCCTGATCGAGATCCTGTACGGGAACGCCGGCGCGAAGGCCCCGACCAACTTCCCGCGCAACGACCTCGTCACCGCGTTCCTCACCGGCGTGAAGGGCCTGAACCAGCCGGCCAAGGTGACGCCGTCCGAGATGCTGCGCCTGAACACGTCGATCGCCCCGGTGGCGATGGGTGCGCAGAAGCGCCTGGGCGTGATCGACGGCGACAACGCCGGCTTCCCGAACGGACGCCGTCCGGGCGACGACGTGGTCGACATCGCGCTGCGCGTCGTGATGGGCAAGCTGTGCACGCTGAATCTGGGTTGCGCGCCGTCCGACGCGCCGGCCGGCGGCCTGCACTTCACCGATGGCGCCTACCTGGACGACAGCTTCTTCACGAACGGCTTCCCGTACCTGAAGACCCCGATTCCGGGTTCGCCGCAACAATGAGCGCGCGAAGGAGACGATCATGAGGACACTCTTGCTCTTGCCATCCGCGCTGCTGCTCGGCGCGTTGCTGGCCGCGTGCGGCGGCGGCAGCCACGACGACAGCGCTGCAATGACGCCGCCACCGCCCGCGCCGGGCGGCGGCACGGCGGCCACGGACCCGTTCACGATCCAGGTCGCGGGCCTCGTCGCGAGCGCGCCGGACGATACCGAACCGGCTGCCGTGGACGACACCGCGGCGACCATGCCGGAAGCCACCGAGCCGCAGGCGCTGCCATGAAGCCCGGCGTCGCCATCCGCACCCTGGTGGCGGCGCTGCTGGCCTGCGCGGGCGCCGGGGCAAGCGCCGCCCCGCGCCTGCCGGCCAGCGGCGCCGAGGTGCTCGAAGAGCTGCCGTGGCGCGCCGATCCGCAACAGCGCGAACTGCGCGCGCTGCGGGCGCGCCTGCAGGAGGCACCGCGCGACCTGCCGCGCGCGGTGGAGGTCGCGCGCCGCTACATCGAAGTCGGCCGGCGCGAAGCCGACCCGCGCTACTACGGCTACGCGCAGGCGGCCCTGGGGCCGTGGTGGGACCAGGCAGCACCGCCGCCGCAGGTGCGTCTGTTGCGCGCGACGCTGCTGCAGAGCGAGCACCGCTTTCCCGAGGCGCTTGCCGACCTCGCCGCGCTGACGGCGCAGCAGCCCGGTGACGCGCAGGCCTGGCTGACCCGCGCCACCGTCGAAACCGTGCGCGCCGACTATCCCGCGGCCACGCGCAGTTGCGCGCACGTGTCCAGCCTCGCCGACGAACTGGTGACGACGGCCTGCATCGCCAACGTGGGCGCGATGAATGGCCGCCTCGCCGCGAGCGAACGCCTGCTCGCGGCCGTACGCGCGCGCGCCGGTGGCGCGGACGACCCCGCCGTCGACGCCTGGGTGCTGACGATGCTGGCCGAAATGGCGCAGCGGCGCGGCGCCGCGGCCAGCGCCGACGCGCGCTTCGGCGCTGCGCTGCGCGTCGCCCCGCGCGACACCTACCTGCTGGGCGCCTACGCCGACTTCCTGCTCGACGCTGGCCGCCACGACGAGGCGGCGGCGCTGCTGGCGCCGCATGCCCGCGTGGATGGCCTGCTGCTGCGCCACGCGCTCGCGCTGCGCGCGGGCGGCCGCGCGCGCGACCTGGCGCCCGAACTGGTGGAGCTGGCGGCCCGCTTCGATGCGGGCGAGCGACGCGGCGACGGCGTCCACTTGCGCGAACAGGCCCGCTTCGAGCTGGCCTTGCGCGGCGACGCCCGCCGCGCGCTGGCGCTCGCCCGCCGCAACTGGGACGTGCAGAAGGAAACGCCGGATGCCCGCATCCTGCTCGAAGCGGCGCTTGTCGCGCGCGACGTCGCCGCGGCGCGCCCTGTCCTCGACTGGATGCGCGGCGCGCACGTGGAAGACGTCCGGCTCGCGCGCCTCGCCGCACAATTCAACCTCGACGGAGGCAAAGGATGAAACGCCTGTGGATCCTGATCGGCCTGTTCATGGCCGCCGCGACCTGGTCGCTGCCCGCGATGGCGCACAAGCCGAGCGATGCGTACCTGCGCCTGACCTTGGCGCAGGGGAGCGCGGACGTGCGCGGCGAGTGGGACATCGCGCTGCGCGACCTCGATTACGCGATCGGCCTCGATGCCGACAACGACGGCCGGCTGACCTGGGACGAAGTGCGCGCGCGCCATGGCGCGATCGCCGCGTACGCGCTCGCGCGCCTGCACCTCGAGCGCGGCGGCGCCGCCTGCGCACTGGTGCCGGGCTCGCAGCTCGTCGATACGCACACGGACGGCACCTATACCGTGCTCGCCTTCGCCGCGCACTGTCCGCGCGCCGGACCGCTCGCCGTCGAGTACCGGCTGTTCGCCGACGTCGACCCGCAGCACAAGGGCCTCGCCAGCGTGCGCGACGGCGACGCCGTGCGCACGCTGGTGCTCGGCAGCGACCATCCGCGCGCCACGGTCGACGAGGGCGCGGCCGGCGCGGCCAGCGGTTTCCTGGCCTACGTCCGCCACGGCATCCTGCACATCTGGATCGGCTACGACCACATCCTGTTCCTCGTGTCGCTGCTGCTGCCGGCCGTGCTGGTGCGCGATGGGCGCGGCTGGCGCGCCGTGGCCGGCCTGCGCGCGGCCTTGGCCGACGTATTGAAGATCGTGACGGCGTTCACCGTCGCGCACTCGATCACGTTGAGCCTGGCCGCGCTGGGCGTCGTCGCGCTGCCGTCGCGCTGGGTCGAGTCGGCGATCGCGCTGTCGGTGCTGCTGGCGGCGCTGAACAACGTGCTCCCCGTCGCGCGCGGGCGGCGCTGGGCCGCCGCCTTCCTGTTCGGTCTCGTGCACGGTTTCGGCTTCGCGAGCGTGCTGGCCGACCTCGGCCTGCAGCCGGGCGCGCTGGCGGCGTCGCTGGTCGGCTTCAACCTCGGCGTCGAGATCGGACAACTGGCGATCGTCGCGGCCTTCCTGCCGCTCGCCTACCTGATGCGCGCCACCTGGTTCTACCGGCGCGTGGTGCTGGTGGGCGGGTCGGGCGCGATCATGCTCGTGGCCGCGCTGTGGCTCGGGGAGCGCCTGTTCGACCTGAAGCTGCTCCCCGTGTAGGCCACCTTACAGTTTCACCCAAGCGCCCTTGTACAGCACGGGGCCCGTCGGCGCGTTCGGATCCGGCGAGCCGCCTTTCGGTTCCAGACTGATTGCCAGCAGCACCACGTCCGGCCCGACGGCGCGCTGGTCCAGGCGCAGGCTGGCGTGGCGGTTATCGGGGAGGATGCCCAGCGAGCGCGTCTTGCCGGCCGCCGTGATGGCCCACAGCTGCAGCGTGCGGTCGTCCGGCACCTTCACGTTGTCGGCCACGCGCACGTCGATGCGCGCGCGGCGCGCGTCGGCAGCCACCACCAACGCGGTCCGCGCCTGGTCGTCGAGCAGCGTGGCCACCTGCTGCAGCTGCGGCTCCCGGACGCGGCCGGCCAGCACGACGGCCAGCGCCACCGCAGCCACGCCCCCGCCGACCGCGAGGCTGCCCCAGAGCCGGGCGCCCTCGATCCGCCAGAACTGCCACGCCGGCACCGCGCGGGCGAACCCGAGCCGGCGTTCGATGCCGTCCCATGCGCGCGCCGGCGGGGGTACCGCGCTCCACTCGGCCATCGGCACGATGCGCGCCTGCCAGCCGGCGACGGCGCCGCGCAGCGCGGCGTCGGTGGCGAGCCAGCGTTCGAAGCGGCGCCGCGCGCTGCCGCGCAACGTGCCGAGCACGTATTCGGCAGCCAGCTTGTCGCGCAGTACCGGATTGTCTTGGATGTTCATGCCGCTTCTCGTTTCGACAGGCAGGTTTTCAATTTGTCCAGGCCACGGCGGATCCACGTCTTGACGGTGCCGATCGGCAGGCTGAGCCGGACCGCCACCTCGCTGTGCGACAGGTCGTGGAAATATGCCATGCCGATCGCCTGGCGCTGCCTGCCTTCCAGCGCCGCCATGCAATGCGCCAGCGCGCGCGCCTCGTCCGTCATTTGCATGCGGTCCGGCGGTCCGGCGGCCGGGTCCTGCATGGCCAGCAGCATGTCCGCATCGAACTGCTGCGCATCGAGTTCGACCGCGTCATCCTGGCGCCGCAGCATGTCCAGCGCCTTGTTGCGCACGATCGTCGTCATCCACGTCAGCGGCGCGGCGAGATGGGGCTGATAGCCGGCGGCCCCGTGCCAGATCGACACGAAGGCATCCTGCAGCGCTTCTTCCGCGAGCTCGTCCTTCCTCAATATACGCAGCGCGAAGCCAAACAGTTTCGCCGCCGTCGCGTCGTACAGGCGGCGGAACGCCGCGCGGTCGCCGAGAGCTACTGCGGCGACGAGGCGGCGCAGCGCATCGGTGTTGTCGAGATCCTTGGTCACGGCGGTCCTGGCAGGTTGTCCGGCGATTAAATTTGTTCAATTTGATTGTAACCCGGCAGCGCGACGGCACGACGTCCGCGCCGCATGCGAGCCGTGAGTTTTCGATAGCCTGTCGCGTGTCTGTTCGTGGGATGATCCGGGTTTCCTCATTTCTTAGGCCAAGCATGATCCGACGCACCCGCTTCCTCGCAGCCGTTTGCGGCTTCCTCCTCGCCGCCGGCGCCGTGGCCGCGCCCACCGTGCGGGAAGAACCGATGGACTTCGGCAAGGGCGCCGGCGCCCGCTACACCTTGCAGCGCACGGGCGCACCGGACGTCCGCTACGTCATCTCGCGGCCCGCACACAAGGCGCCGCTCGTGCTGTTCGTGCAGGGGTCGGGCTGCATTCCGCCGTTCGTCGGTCTCGGTACGCCGAACCGGTATTCCACCATCTTCAATTTCGTGCCGCTGGCGCAGCAGGGCGATTATGCCGTGATGGTCGTCGACAAGCCCGGCCAGCCGGACGCGCCGCCGCAGGCGTCGCGGCAGGCGCCGGCGGGCGTCGCGACGGGCTGCCCGGCCGCGTTCAACGCCGGGTTTTCCTACGACAGCTGGCTGGATACGCTACGCGCCGCGCTGCGCCATGCGCTCGCCTTGCCCTGGGTCGACGGCAGCCGCGTGCTCGTGTTCGGTGTGTCGGAAGGCGCCGTGATGGCGGCCGGCCTGGCCCGCGCGGAAGCCGCGGTGACGCACGTGGCGCTGATCGGCGGCACCGGCACGAGCCAGTTGTTCGACTTCGCCGCCAACGCGTACGGCGCCGGCGGCAGCGAGGAAGCCATCCAGGCGCGCCTCGCGGAGATCGACGCGACGGTGGACGCCATCAACGCCGACCCGCGCAGCACCGACAAGTTCGCCTGGGGCCATACGTACCTGCGCTGGAGCACGTTCTTCGCGCACGCGCCAGGCGAGGATCTCGTGCAGTCGAAGGCGCGCGTGTGGCTGGCCAGCGGCATGCGCGATGCCAGCGTGCCGATCGTGTCGACCGAGGTCGCGTACGCGCGCCTGCGCGCGCTGGGGCGCGACGTCACGTTCCGGCGCGTGCCGCGCGCCAACCATGGGCTGGTGCCGGAAGGCGGTTCGATGGCGGACGTGCAGAAGGACTACGACGCCGTCATCGCGTGGTTCGCGCGGCGCTGACGCCTACTGCTGCAGCGCTCTCTCGATATCGCCCGCGATGTCCTGCGGCTTGGTCTGCGGCGCGTAACGGTGCAGCACGGTGCCGTCGCGGCCGACGAGGAACTTGGTGAAGTTCCACTTGATGCCTTCCGTGCCCAGCACGCCCGGTGCCGCGTTCTTCAGGTATTTCCACAGCGGATGCGCGGCGTCGCCGTTGACGTCGACCTTGGCGAACATCGGGAACGACACGCCGTAGTTCTTTTTGCAGAAGGCGCCGATGTCCGCTTCGCTGCCCGGCTCCTGGCTGCCGAACTGGTTGCAGGGGAAGCCCAGCACTTCGAGGCCGCGGCCGTGCAGTTCGCGGTACAAGGCCTCGAGGCCCTCGTATTGCGGCGTGAAGCCGCATTTGCTGGCGGTGTTGACGACGAGGAGGATCTTGCCCCGGTACTGGGCCAGGTCGACCGGCTCGCCGTCGAGCGAAGTGGCCTGGAAGTCGAACACGTTCATCGCGGGCTCCTGTATGCTCGGGTGGATTCGAAGCCAACAGTGTAAGGCAAAGGAGGACCGGATGCAGACTGCCGTGAACATGCCACTCGCCGCGGGTGCGCTGCTCAGCGCCATCGCGGCGCTGCTCCACCTGGGCATCATCGCGGGCGGTCCCGCGTGGTACCGCTTCTTCGGCGCGGGCGAGCGCCTCGCGCGCGCGGCCGAGCAGGGCAGGCGCTACCCGGACGTCATCACGCTGGGGATCGCGGCCGTGCTGTTCACGTGGTCGGTGTATGCGCTGGCGGGGGCCGGTGTCATCGGCCCGCTGCCGCTGTCGAAGGCCGCGCTCGTGGCCATCACCGCCGTCTACCTCGTGCGCGGGGTGGGGTATGGCCCGCTCGTCGTTGCCAACGGGGGCAGGGTCACGCCGTTCGTCGTGTGGAGTTCGCTGATCTGTTTCGGGTATGGGCTCGTGCACTTGCTGGGGCTCGTGCAGCGGTGGGATGTGCTTTAAGCATTCGCGGTGCGGTTGGTGGGCACGGGGTGCCCACCCTACGGCAAGTGCGTCGGACCAGCTGTAGGGTGGGCTCTCCGAGCCCACCGTGCGTGCCTCAGACGAGACCGAGCGATTCCGTTCCCGCCGAGAAGTCGCGGTTCTTCGCGTGCTTGCTGTGCAGCTTGATGTTCAGGCGCAGGTCGTTCACGGAGTCGGCGTTGCGCAGCGCGTCCTCGTAGGTGATCTTGTCGGCCTCGTACAGGTCGAACAGCGCCTGGTCGAACGTCTGCATGCCCAGCTCGCGCGACTTCTTCATGATCTCCTTGATCTCGTGGACTTCGCCCTTGAAGATCAGGTCCGAGATCAGCGGGGAGTTCAGCAGGATCTCCATCGCGACGACGCGGCCCTTCGCTTCCTTCTTCGGCACCAGGCGCTGCGAGATCAGGCCCTTCAGGTTCAGCGACAAGTCCATCAGCAGCTGCTGGCGGCGCTCCTCCGGGAAGAAGTTGATGATGCGGTCAAGCGCCTGGTTCGAACTGTTCGCGTGCAGGGTGGCCAGGCACAGGTGGCCCGTCTCGGCGAACGCGATCGCGTGCTCCATCGTCTCGCGGTCGCGAATTTCTCCGATCTGGATCACGTCCGGCGCCTGGCGCAGGGAGTTCTTCAGCGCGGCCTCGAAGCTGTCCGTGTCGACGCCGACCTCGCGCTGCGTGATCACGCAGTTCTTGTGCGGGTGGACGAATTCGACGGGGTCCTCGATCGTGATGATGTGGCCGTGGCTGTTCTCGTTGCGGTAGCCGACCATCGTCGCGAGCGTCGTCGACTTGCCCGAGCCCGTGGCGCCGACCATGATCACGAGGCCGCGCTTGGTCATGATCACGTCCTTCAGCACCTCCGGCAGGTCGAGGTCCTCGAACTTCGGGATCGTCGTCGTGATCACGCGCAGCACCATCCCGACGGCGCCCATCTGCATGAACGCGGAGACGCGGAAGCGTCCCAGGTCGCCCGGGCTGATGGCGAAGTTGGCTTCCTTCGTCAGCTCGAAGCCGGCGGCCTGCTTGTCGTTCATGATGGCGCGCGCCAGGTCGGCCGTGTGCGACGCCGACAGCGCCTGGTTGGACACGGGCGTCATGCGGCCATCGATCTTCATCGCGGGCGGGAAGCCAGTCGTGATGAACAGGTCGGAGCCGCCCTTGCTGACCATCAGGCGCAGCAGGTCGAACATGAATTTGGAGGCCTGGTCGCGTTCCATCGTCGTCTTTCAGGTTAGCCGGGGAAGTTCTCGGGGATCTTGGCGGCGAAGCGCGCGGCGGAGGACGAGATCACGTTGCGGCGCACGAGGTCCGTCAGGTTCTGGTCCAGCGTCTGCATGCCGACGTTGGAACCGGTCTGGATGGCGGAATACATCTGCGCGATCTTCGCTTCGCGGATCAGGTTGCGGATCGCGGGCGTGCCGATCATGATCTCGTGCGCGGCCACGCGGCCGGAGCCATCCTTCGTTTTCAACAGGGTCTGCGAGATCACGGCCTGCAGCGATTCCGACAGCATCGCGCGCACCATCTCTTTTTCCTCGGCCGGGAACACGTCGACGATACGGTCGATGGTCTTCGCCGCGGACGACGTGTGGAGGGTGCCGAACACGAGGTGGCCCGTCTCGGCGGCGGACAGGGCGAGGCGGATCGTCTCCAGGTCGCGCAGCTCGCCGACGAGGATCGCGTCCGGGTCTTCGCGCAGCGCCGAGCGCAGCGCGTTGTTGAACGACAGCGTGTGCGGGCCCACTTCGCGCTGGTTGATCAGGCACTTCTTCGATTCGTGCACGAATTCGATCGGGTCCTCGATCGTGAGGATGTGGCCGTATTCGTTCTCGTTCAGGTGGTTGATCATCGCGGCCAGGGTGGTCGACTTGCCGGAGCCCGTCGGACCCGTCACGAGCACGAGGCCGCGCGGCTTCATCGCCAGGTCGGCGAAGATCTTCGGCGCGTTCAGCTCTTCCAGCGACAGGATCTTCGACGGGATCGTCCGCATGACGGCGGCGGCGCCACGTTCCTGGTTGTACGCGTTGACGCGGAAGCGCGCGAGGCCGGGGATCGCGAACGAGAAGTCGCACTCCAGCATCTCTTCGTACTGCTTGCGCTGGCCGTCGTTCATGATGTCATAGATCATGCCGTGCACGTCCTTGTGCTCCAGCGGCGGCAGGTTGATGCGGCGTACGTCGCCATGCACGCGGATCATCGGCGGCAGGCCGGACGACAGGTGCAGGTCCGACGCTTTGTTCTTAACGGAGAACGCCAGCAGTTCCGAGATGTCCATTTATAATCCTTGGGCTTTTGCAGCACCGATGTAACCGAAAAATATTTCCTGTAGAAAACCATTATGTCCACAATCGCCGCCAACTTGCAAGCTGTCGAAGCGACAATCGGGGCCGCTTGCGAGGCCGCGAAACGGCCCCGTTCGACGGTCCAATTGCTGGCCGTTTCGAAGACGTTTCCTGCGGAAGCCGTGCTGGAAGCGATGGCTGCGGGCCAGCGCGCGTTCGGCGAGAACTATGTGCAGGAAGGCGTCGACAAGATCGCGGCTGTGGCAAAAGCGCGACCGGACGTGATGCTGGAATGGCATTTCATCGGTCCGATCCAGAGCAACAAGACAAGGCCCATCGCGACGAGCTTCCAGTGGGTGCACACGGTCGAGCGCTTGAAGATCGCGCAGCGCCTGTCCGAACAGCGCCCACCTGAACTGGGCCCGCTCGACATCTGTTTGCAAGTGAACATCAGCGGCGAGGCCACCAAAAGTGGCGCGAAGCCGGAGGAGTTGCTCGACCTGGCGAAGGCCGTCGTCCAGCTGCCGAACCTGCGTCTGCGCGGGCTGATGGCGATTCCGGAACCGCAGGCCGACCTTGCGCTGCAGCGGGCGCCGTTCGCGCGCCTGCGCGCGCTCGCGCAAGACCTCGTCAAAGCCGGCATCCACGTCGACACGCTGTCGATGGGCATGTCCGGCGACCTGCAAGCGGCCGTGCTGGAAGGCGCGACCATCGTACGCATCGGCAGCGCGATCTTCGGCGCGCGCCACTATGAATAAGGCTTACATGAAAATCAGTTTCATCGGCGGCGGCAACATGGCCACCGCCCTCATCGCCGGCCTGGCCGGCAAGGTCGCGCAGGCGGCGGACATCCACGTCGTCGACCCGAACGCCGACGCGCTGGCGCGCCTGCGTGAACAATATGGCGTGACGGCGTCGCCCGACATCGGCGCGGCCGTCGCCGCGAGCGACGTCATCGTGCTCGCCGTGAAGCCGCAGCAGATGCGCGACGTGACGGTGCACTTGCAATCGCAGCTGGCGAACAAGCCGCTGCTGCTGTCGATCGCGGCGGGCATCCGCGGTGCCGACCTGTCGCGCTGGCTCGGCGGCTACGGCGCCATCGTGCGCACGATGCCGAATACGCCGGCGCTGATCGGGCAGGGCATCACGGGCATGGTGGCGATGGCCGGCGTCAGCGCCGCGCAGAAGGATGCCGCCGACAGCATCATGCGCGCCGTCGGCCAGACCGTGTGGCTGGACGAAGAGAGCCTGATCGATCCGGTGACGGCGGTGTCGGGCAGCGGCCCCGCGTACGTGTTCTACTTCCTCGAAGCGATGCAGCAGGCTGCGGCGGAAATGGGCCTGTCGGCGGAGCAGGGCAAGGCGCTCGCGCTGGCCACGTTCACGGGCGCGGCCCAACTGGCGGCCCAATCGGATGAACCGGTCGACGTGCTGCGCCAGCGCGTCACGTCGAAAGGCGGCACGACCTACGCCGCGATCACGAGCATGGAAGCGGCGGGCGTCAAGGAAGCCATCGTCGCCGCGATGAAGGCAGCCGCCGCGCGCGGGCGCGAGCTGGGCGAGGAGATGGGCAAGGACGCCTGAGCGCTACGGGGACGGCGGCGCCAGCCGGAACGCGACATCCCTGTCGCGATCGACGCTTAGCCAGCCGTCCTTGAACACCAGCTCCGCCACCTGGATGACCGTGCGCTGGTGCCAGTGCGCGTCCGTCGCCGCTTCCGGCTCGTTGTCCTGGTGGACGAAATAGTAGATGAATGCGCGATCGCCATCGACGACGACGTCCGCATGCTGTCCCTTGGCCCGGTCCGTTGCATGGTGACCCGGCTCGCCCAGGACGTATCCCGGCCGCTCCGTCCAGTGGGTCGCATCGTCGGACCGCAGCACCATCAAGCCCTTCCACACGTCGACGACCATCCAGTAAAACCCCTTGAAGCGGAATACCTTCGGCCCCTCGCCCTTGGTGGGATTCACGGGTTCGTCGCCGAGCTTCTTCCACGTGCGCAGGTCCTGGCTGTCGGCGGCGAGGATACGGCTGCCGGCGCGCTCGTCCTTGTACCACATGCGCCAGCCCGCGCCGAGCTTGACGACGGTCGGGTCGATCATGCGGCCGGTATCCAGCTTCACGGTGCCTTCACACTTCCATGTGGACAGGTCGGTGCTGGTCAGGTGCTCGATGCGGCCGTCCGCGCCGGGTGCGCCCCACCGGTTGAAGATGCCCGGCACGACCGTGAGCCACATGTGGTACGTTCCGTTTTCGTACAGGATCTCGGGCGCCCAGGACGTCACGTCCGTGCACGCCTTGGGGAAATCGGCCGTGCCCTGGTACCGCCACTGCACGCCGTCCGGGGACGTGGCGATCCCGATCGCCGTGCCGTGCACCCAGGCGACGTCTTTCGGGTCGGGCAGCTTCAGCGTGGCCCGTCGATTCGTATAAAACATCTTCCACAGCCTGGCGGCGCGGTCGTACACGATGGAGACGTCCGCCGCGCCGTCGGACACGGGGTCGCGGTACATCGGCTTGGACGCCGTATCGGCGGCATAGGCGCAACCCGACAGGGCCAGCGGCACCGCAATGGCCAGGGAGGCGAGAATGGATTTCATGGGGTCTCCGGTGGTTTTTCAGCGATCATACCAAGTTTTAGGTATCGATAACAAAAATCGCTGACCGGAAGGGGGGATCACGTGCAATCCGCTTGTCATCCGGCCGTGCTAGATTCTGATCCATCGAACACGCATGGCGAAAGGATGCACGATGCCGTCTCCGTCACGCCGCCGCTTTCTCGGCAATGCCACCGCCGCGACGGTCCTGGGCGCGCTGCCTCCGCTGCTGCAGGCCGCGCTGGCCGTGCCGCCGCGGCGCGGCACGGGCACCATCGCCGACGTGCGCCACGTCGTCATCCTGATGCAGGAAAACCGCTCGCTCGACCATTATTTCGGCACGCTGGCCGGCGTGCGCGGCTTCGGCGACCGCATGACGATTCCCGTGCAAGGCGGCCGCACGGTCTGGCAGCAGCACAACGGCCGCCGCATCGTCATGCCGTACCGGCTCGATGCCAGCGCCGGCAACGCCCAGCCCGCGCTCGACCTGCCGCACACGTGGCCGGACGCGCAGGCCGCCTGGGACAACGGCCGCATGGGCAACTGGCCGCGCGCGAAGACGGATGCGTCGATGGCCTATTACACGCGCGCCGAGCTGCCGATCCAGTTCGCGCTGGCCGACGCGTTTACCCTGTGCGACGCCTACCACTGCTCGCTGCAGGGCGGCACGAACCCGAACCGCCTGTTCATGATGACGGGGACGAACGACCCGTCCGGCCGCCACGGCGGTCCCGCCATCGACAACCGCATGGAAGGCTTCGGCCCCGTCGAACGGGGCTTCACGTGGACCACGTATCCGGAACGCCTCGACGCGGCGGGCGTCAGCTGGAAGGTCTACAACGACATGGCGGACAACTATGGTTGCAATCTGCTGCAGACGTTCCGGAGCTTCCGCGCGGCGCACGCGGCGCGCCCGCATCCGCTGGCGGACAAGGGCTTGTCGACCACCTTGCGCGACGCCACGCTGGACGGCCTGCGTGACGACGTCGTGAACGGCCGCCTGCCGCAGGTCAGCTGGGTCATCCCGCCGCGCCTGTACAGCGAGCACCCGAATCCATCCACGCCCGTGCAGGGCGGTGCGTACACCCTGCAGGTGCTGGAAGCACTGCTCGCCGACCCCGACGTGTGGAGCGGGACCGTGTTCCTGCTGACGTATGACGAGAACGACGCCTTCTTCGACCACGTGCCGCCACCGGCTGCGCCCGCGTTGCTGCCGGACGGATCGCGCGCCGGCAAGTCCACCGTCGGCTTCGCGGACGAATGCCACCGCGACGGTTGCCTGTTCGGCCTCGGGCCGCGCGTGCCGATGCTCGTGATGTCCCCGTGGAGCAAGGGCGGCTGGGTGAATTCGCAGGTGTTCGACCACACGTCGATCGTGCGCTTCCTCGAGCGCCGCTTCGGCGTGATGGAGCCGAACATCGGCGCGTGGCGCCGCGCCGTCTGCGGCGACCTGACGAGCTGCTTCGACTTCGCGTCACCCGACGCATCGATCCCGCGCCTGCCCGCATTCGGCACGGCGCAGGCCGACGCGGAACGCGTCCGCCAGCGCGCCACGCCCGCCATCGAGGTGCCGCCGGAATCGGCGCAGGCGGCGCCGCGCCAGGAGGAGGGCACGCGGCCGTCGCGCGCGCTGCCGTACCTGCTCGAGGTGCTGGCCGAACCGCGCGCGGACGGCGTCGTGCTCACGTTCGCGAATGGCGGCACGGCCGGCGCCGTGTTCCACGTCTACGACCGCCTGCGCCTGGATGCCGTCCCGCGCCGCTACACGGTGGAAGCGGGCAAGCAGCTCGCGGACACCTGGACGGCATCCGGCGCCTACGACTTGTGGATCCTCGGCCCGAACGGCTTCCACCGCGGCCTGCGCGGCACCGGCGTGCCGGGCATCGCCGTGCGCGCGGCGCGCGCGGGCGAGCGCATCGTGCTCGAGCTGCGCAACGGCACGGACGCCCCGCGCGACGCGACGGTGACGATGCTGGCGTATGCCGACCCGGCACCGCGCACCGTCAGCCTCGCCGCGGGCGCCGTCGAGGTCATCATGCTGCCCGGTCCGTGGCATGACGCGGCCGTGCGCTGCGGCGACGCGGCGTGGCGGTTCGCCGGCCGCGTCGAGACGGGGTTCGACGGTACCAGCGACCCCGCGTCGGGGCTCGCGTCCGTCCAGGCCTGGTAAGCTGCGATTTTTTTTCGCGGCCGTGTCGATGTCGTGCGCCGCCGTTCGTCGTCAGGGTGCAGGACCTGTCATCCACCCACTTTTCGCACGAGGACGCCATGAACAAAGAGATCATCTTCAACCTGCCCGTCAAGGACCTGGAGCGTTCCAAAGCCTTTTTTGCCGCGCTGGGCTTCCGCCTCAACCCGCGGTTCAGCGGCGACAACGCGGCCTTCATCGACGTCGTGGAAGGCAGCATCCACGCCATGCTGACGACGGAAGCCTTTTTCGAGTCGCTGACGGGCAAGCCCATCGCACCGGCGCGCATGGCCAGCGAGGTCGTCATCTGCCTGAGCTGCGAGAGCCGCGATGAAGTGGACACCCTGATCGCGAAGGCGGCCGCCGCCGGCGCCCGCATACCGCATCCGCCGGAGGACAACGGCTTCATGTACGACCAGGGTTTCGAAGATCTCGACGGCCATTTGTGGAACCTCGTCTGGTCGGCGCCGCAGGGCTGACGGGAGGCTCCAGTGGTACGATAGCGGTTCGTACCCAATGCAGAGGAAGCAATGACCGTATTCGCCATGCCCGTCTTCGACGCCACCGTCATCTACGACGGCAAGGAGCTCTTCAAGGGCCAGGGCGCCGCGCGCGGCTGGGCCGAGAAACTGGCCAAGGAAATCGAGACCGATGTCACGGTCGAGAAGATCGGCACCGGCTGGGCGCTGTGCGCCCGGCTGGACGGCGTCGATTGCCGCTGGGGCATCCTGGGCCAGCGCCTGAAGCGCCTCGACTGAATGGCCGCGCTGACGGTCTCGCGGATCCTGCACGCGGGCTATGTGTTCGAGTGCGCCGGCACGCGCATCGCCTTCGACACCATCTTCGAAAACCCGTTCAGCCGCAACTGCCACGCGTTTCCCGACGTGCGGTTCGACGCGGCGTCGATCCGGCAACAGCGCTTCGACGCCGTGTTCATCTCGCACTTCCACGACGACCACTGCTCGCTCGAGAGCCTGGATTTGCTCGACCGCGCGACCCCGCTGTACCTGTACTGCCTGTTCGACGAGCTGTTCGACATGGTGCGCGAGCTGGGTTTCACGCGCGTGCACGCCCTGCGCCTGGACGAGCCGGTGATTGTGGGCCCGTTCCAGGTCGTGCCGCGCGAAGCGATGGATGCGGAGGTGGACTCGATGTTCCAGATCCGCGCCGCCGGATTCAATGTGCTGAACGTCGTCGATTCCTGGATCGACGACGCGGCCCTCGCGCGCCTCGTCGCGGAGAAGCCGTGGGACCTCGTGTTGTGGCCGTTCCAGACCATGCGCGAGATCGAGGTGCTGGCGCCGTCACGCGCCGCGCCCGCGCCCCCCGCGCTGCCGGACGAGTGGCTGGCGCAGCTCGCGGCGCTGGACCCGCGCCACGTCGTGCCGAGTTCCTGCCAGTTCGTCCTCGAGCCGTGGTCGTGGTACAACCGCGCGTTCTTCCCGATCTCGTACGCCCTGTTCGCGCAGCAGGTCGGCGCGGCGCTGCCGCGGGCGCGTGTGGTGCGCATGAACCCATCGGTGTCGATGCGGCTCGATGCGGATGGGCTGCATCCCGCGCCGCCGCTGGACTGGGTCATCCCTGTCGGCGACCAGGACGTCGACTACGTCTACGCAGGCAATGCGGACGCGCCGCCGACGAGCGACATCGCCCGCCACTTCCCCGCGCTGACGCAAGACCAGTGGACACAGGTGCTCGACTTCTGCCGCGCGACGCTGCTCGACAATTACGCGGACACGGAGGCCGGCTGCGAGTTCTTCGACCGGCCCCGCGTCTGGCAATTGTCGATCTACGATCACGAAGGCGCCGTCACGCGCTTCCGCTACCGCCTGGAAGACGGCAGCGCCGTGCATGCGGGCGCCGCGGACGGCCCGCCGGGCTGGACGACCGACGTCCCCGCCGCCAAGCTGTACGCGGCGCTGGCATTGGGCGAATCGCTGACGTCGATGTACGTCCGGATCAACGATGCCGTGTTCGATGCGGACACGGAACGTGACCTCGCCGAGGCGGACGTCGTCGACGATCCGCTGATCCGCTGCCTGTTCAGCGACGGCTTCGGCGCCTACCAGCGGGCGCAGTTGCGGCGCCTGCTGGGGCGGTGAGGCGAGGACGCCTGAATCGTCGTAATCAGTGATTCATCATGCAATTATATTTTCATAAACGAAAATAAAGTTGCATTAAAGAATCAGATTACGATAGCATGATCGTGCCCGGGTGTCCTGACACGTCGGCGGCCTCCCCGTATCTCTTGCCACGTGATTATGACCATCCTGTTTCATCGCTGGATTTGCGCTCTTGCACTGCTGTGCGTCGGCACGTCGTGCATGGCCGTGGCGCCGTCGCCCGACAGCCAGTTCGTCGCCCGGCTGGCCGAGGACGGGGCGACCGTGGGCGCCGTGAACGCGGTCTTCCAGGACCATGAGGGCTACATCTGGCTCGGCGGTACCGACGGGCTGGCGCGCTACGACGGCTACACCTTCGAGGTGTTTCACAACAAGCCCGCCGAGCGCGACAGCATCAGCAGCAACGCCGTATGGGCCATCGCGGAAGACGGCAACGGCGAGCTGTGGGTGGCCACCGACGGGGGACTGAACCGGTTCGACCGGGCCAGCAAGCGCTTCGTCCACTTTCAGCATGCGGCCAACGAACCCGGCAGCCTGGTCAGCGACACCGTGCGTGCGCTGGCGCTCGACCGTTCCGGCACGCTGTGGGTAGGCACCTATGGCGGCCTCGCGCGGCTCAACCCCGACGGGCGCAGCTTCACCACCTACCATAACGGTTTCCCCAACGCCGACCAGATCAAGGCCTTGCTGGTGGACGGGAAGGGCACGGTCTGGATCGGCACCGACGGCGCCGGCCTTGTCCGGTTCGACCCCGCCACGCGTACGTTCCGCGGCTACCAGGCCGGCGCCGCGTCGGACGCGTTGAGCCACAACGTGGTGACGTCCTTGGCCGAAGACCGCGCGCACCGCCGCTTGTGGCTGGGGACTGCGGGCGGCGGGCTGGACGCCTTCGATCCGGGCACGGGCAAGTTCGCGAGGTATGTGCACGACGAACGCCGGACCGGCAGCATCGTCGACAACTACGTATCCACCGTGATGCTGGACCGCGACGGCGCGGTCTGGGCCGGCACCGTGCTCGGCGTCGACGTGCTGCAGCCGGGCGCCGGTGCATTCGTCCACCTGAAGGCCAACGAAAGCGGGCGGCACGCGCTGGCGAGCGACAATGCACGCAGCATCTTCCAGGACAATAACGGCGACGTCTGGATCGGCTCCTTTCCGAGCGGAATCAGCTTCCTGAACACGGGCACGCTCGCCTTCCGTTCGCACGGCAAGGGCGAGGGCGGCCTGAGTCATAGTTCGGTGCTCGCGCTGCACGAGGATGGCGCCGGCAACCTGTGGCTGGGTACCGATGGCGGCGGTCTCGACAGGCTGGGCGTGGACGGCCGCATGGCCTACTACCGGCACGAGCAGGACCGGCCCGGCAGCCTGAGCGCCAACGCGATCCTGTCGATTGCCGCAGACCGAGAGGGCACGCTGTGGCTCGGCACCTGGGAGGGCGGCCTGGACCGTTTCGATCCGCACAGCGGCAAGGCAGGCGCCTACTTCGTCGACTACCGCTATCCGACGACCATCAGCAACAACAATACCTGGCGCGTGTTCAACGACAGCGCCAACAGGCTGTGGATCGGCACCGTCGGTGGTGGACTCGACCGTTACGAGCGCGACAAGGACGGTTTCACGCGCTTCGTGCCGCGGCCGGGCGATGACGCGGGCATCGGGTCGCCCCTCGTCTGGGCCATCGACGAAGACCGCCAGGGCAGGCTGTGGCTCGGCACCGGCAACGGCCTGGACCGGCTGGACCCCGCCAGCGGCACGTTCACCCACTACCGGCACCGCACGGGCGACGCGCACAGCATTTCGGCCGACAATGTATTGGCCGTCTACCCGGCGCCCGACGGCATCGTCTGGCTCGGCACCCGCGGCGGCGGGCTCGATCGCCTGGATCCGGCCACCGGCCAGGTCCGGCGCTACGGCCGCAACGACGGGCTGCCCAGCGACGCGGTGGTGTCGATCTTGAGCGACGCCAAAGGGAGGCTGTGGCTGGGCACGCTCAACGGCCTGACCGAGTTCGACCCGGCCAGCGGACGGGTGCGCACCTTCACCCGCAACGACGGCGTGCAAGGCAACCAGTTCAACATCGGTGCCGCGCTCAAGCTGCGTTCGGGCGAACTGGCATTCGGCGGCACGCAGGGCTATACCCGGTTCGTCCCGGCCGACGTGACGAACAACAGCTACCGCCCGCCCGTCGTCCTGCGCGACTTCCAGATCTTCAACAAACCTGTCGTCGTCGGCGCCGAGGGGGCGCCCCTGCGGCAGGTGATCGAACAGACGCGCGACGTCACGCTCGATTATCGCCAGTCGGTGTTCACGATCGAGTATGCCGCGCTCGGCTACCGCAACCCGGAAAAGAACCGGTATGCCTACCGCCTGGCCGGCTTCGACCGCGACTGGAACGAGGTCGGCAGCCGGCGCTCGGCCACCTATACGAACCTCGATGCCGGCGACTACGTGTTCATGGTCAAGGCGAGCAACGACGAAGGCGTGTGGAACGACCAGCCGACGACGCTGCGCATCCACGTCCTGCCGCCGCCGTGGGAAACGTGGTGGGCCAGGACGCTGTACGCCTTGCTGGCGCTGGGCGCGCTGGGCGGCTTCGTGCGCTCGCAGCACCGCAAGGTGCGGCGCCAGGTCGCGATCAACGCGATGCTCGAGCAAAAGGTGCGCGAGCGTACCCAGGAGCTGGCCGAAAAGAATACCGACCTCGAAAACATCAACCACAGGCTGGAAGAGATCAGCTTGTCCGACCCGCTCACCGGCCTGAACAACCGACGCTACCTGTCCAAGTGCATCGGCGCCGACAGCGCGATGGCCGTGCGCGCCCACCGGCGCCGCGCGGGCGACGGGATGGCAACCGAGCCCGGCAGGCAGGACCTGCTGTTCTTCCTCATCGACGTGGACCACTTCAAGGCGGTCAACGACACCTACGGCCACGCCAACGGCGACGCGGTGCTGGTGCAGATGGCCGCCATCCTGCGCCAGGTCTGCCGCGAGGGCGACATGGCGCTGCGCTGGGGCGGCGAAGAGTTCCTGGTCGTAAGCCGCTTCACCGACCGCGCACAGGCGCCGGACATCGCCGAGCGCTTCCGGTCTGCGGTGGAAGATCATGCGTTCGCGCTGGAACAGGGGCGCACCCTGCGCAAGACCTGTTCGATCGGCTTTGCCTGCTTCCCGTTCGATCCCGACGTGCCGGCAGAGTTCAGCGTCGAGCAGGTGATCGACATCGCCGACCGTTGCCTGTACCAGGTCAAGCGGCTCCAGCGCAATGGCTGGATGGGACTCTATCTCGCTGCGGGGGAGGCGATCGGCTTCGACGAGCTCGTCGCCTCGCCGCAGCGCGCGCTTGCGTCAGGCAAGGTCGTCATGAAGACGTCGATTGCCGGCGTGTCGTCCTGGGAAGGCGCCGAATCGCAACGCGCGTGCTGAACGATTGTCGTCACGTTCCAGTGGCTTCGTTCCTGCCCGTCGGGCCGGAGAATTTACTCCGCCAATGTCATCGCAATACCCATCTCGCGATAAGGCTGCAGTAGTTCCTCGCGTGTTCGCGCCGGTATCACCATCCCGCTGATCTCGGCCAGCCCCACGATCCGGTACGGCGACGCCGTCGCCAGCTTCTCCGACGAGGCCAGCACGATCGTCTCGGCCGCCGCGTGGCACAGTGCCCGCTTGATGCAGGCTTCCTCGTAGTCTCCGGTCGACAGGCCGCTGTCCGCATGCACGCTGGTCACCCCCATGAAGTACGTGTCGGCGCGAACCTGGGCGATGGCTTCCAGCGTCGCCGCGCCCACGCCCACGGCCGAGTGCCGGAACAGGCGGCCGCCGAGCATGATGACCTCGATGTCCGGATGGTCCATCAGCTCCATCGCGATCGATGGGCTGTGCGTGACGACGGTCGCGCGCAAGTGGCGCGGCAGTGCGCGCACGAGTTGGGCGCAGGTGGTGCCGCCGTCGACGAACACCACCTGGCCCGGTTGGACCATCGCGGCAGCGGCCCGGCCGATGGCGGCCTTGTCGTCCGTGGCGATGCCGTGGCGCGTGGCGAAGTCGGCCAGCGCCGGGCTGGCGGGCAGGGCGCCGCCGTGCACGCGTTGCAGCAGGCCTTCCCTGGCCAGTTCGCGCAGGTCGCGCCGGATCGTGTCTTCCGACACGTTCAGTTCCGCACTCATCCTCGTGGCGACGATCTGGCCGTCGCGCCGCAGGACGTCCATCAGATATTGCTTGCGTTGGCTCGTCAGCATGCCTTCCTTTCGTCGTGCTTGACATTGCACGATATTGCACGATAGTTTACATCATCTTCAAATGCTGGAGTATATCGTGCAGGATCGTGTAGAAATAAGGCAGGTTCAACTCCTGTCGGACGACTGGGGCGTGCTGAAAAAGACGACGTTCGCACTGCGCATGGCGGATGGCGGCTGGGACGTGCAGACCCGCGAAACCTATGACCGGGGCAACGGCGCGACGCTGCTGCTGTACAACCGCGCGCGGCGCACCGTCGTGTTGACGCGGCAGTTCCGCCTGCCGGCTTACGTGAACGGGCACGATGGCTTTCTCGTCGAGACTGCGGCCGGCCTGCTGGACGGTGCGAGTCCGGAAGAGCGCATTCGCGCCGAGGTCGAAGAGGAGACGGGCTATCGCGTCGGTACCGTGCGCCGCCTGTGGGACGCGTTCATGAGTCCGGGCAGCGTGACGGAGCGGCTGCACTTTTTCGTGGCCGAATACGAACCGCGTGACCGCGTGGCCGCGGGCGGAGGCGTCGCGGAGGAGGGCGAGCGGTTGGACGTGCTGGAACTCGACGTCGACGCGGCGCTTTCGATGGTCGGTACGGGCATCGTCGACGGCAAGACGATCATGTTGCTGCAGTATGCGCAGATCCACCTGTTTGCGCCGCGCGGCATGATGATCCTGATCGCGGGGCCGTACCGCTCCGGCACGGACGACGACCCTGACCGCATCAGGCAGAACGTGGCGGCGATGGAGGCGTGCGTGATGCCGCTGTACGAGGCCGGACACCTGCCCGTGCTGGGCGAATGGCTCGCGCTGCCGACGGTGCGATTGGCGGGCTCGAACAAGGCTGGGGACGCGGTCTACGATGCGGTCTTTCATCCGCATGCGCAACGTCTGCTCGAACGCTGCGATGCGGTGTTGCGGATCGAAGGCGCGTCAGCGGGCGCGGACCTGATGGTCGCGACGGCGAAAAGACTGGGCAAGCGCGTGTACGCGTCCCTGGACGAGATCCCGCCCGCTTGATCCGCGGCGCAGTTGCGCGACGATACGCAGCGCGCCGCGCTGGCGCGGTGACGTATCCGCCCGCCTTACACGCTGAAACGTCTCTTACAGGGGAATCGACAGCCATTCCCGGCCTGGACCGGCACACTGTGGTCGTCCGTACAGAACGTACCTGAGCGGTACGTTAGCATCGGTCATCAACTTGTTCAGGAGAAAACAATGGCAATCCATGATCTGCCTGTCATGCGTCTCGCCGCCATTCTCGCGTTGACGGCCGCGTCGGCGTCCGTGTTCGCCCAGAGTACCGAATATCGGCGGGGTTACGCGGACGGCTTCGTTGCTGGCAAGAACGCCGCCCTCGGAGAACAAGGCCAAGGCCGGCACTGGCCCCGCCTGTACGTCGAAGAGGCGGAATACGGCGCGCGCGGCATGACCTGCGACGCGATCAGGGCCGTGCGCAACGAGGTCGAACGGAACGACGGCAACCTCCACGCCGGCAACCATTTGTGCGGCGACCCGGCCCGTGGCCAGCCGAAGCGTTTGCGGGTCGTGTATCGCTGCGGCGACAGCGAAGCGATGCGGGTCGTCTTGCGCGAAAACGAGCTCGTGCGCCTGAGCTGCCGCCAGTGACCGCTCAGCGGCGCAACTGCGCGACGATACCCAGCGCGCCGCGCGCCGTCTTCCACACGGACAGCGCCGAGGTGACGAGGCCGGCTAGGCGTTTGCGGCGCATGAGGGCGAGTCCCAGCACGGTGCCGGCCACGCCCAGCACGAGCTTGCGGTTGGCGGCGACATAGCCCGCCAGCGGAAAACCGCCCAGCAGGTTCGACGGCCGCAGCGCCTTCAGCTCGTAGGCGAGGCCCACGCGCTGTTCGGCGCATTGGTCGATCAATGCCGCGCGGCGGGCGGCGAGGGCGGCTTTATTCATCGGCGCCTCCGGCATGCGAGTGTGCCACCGCGTGGCGCAGGTAGTCGATGTCGTTGCGCAGCTCGGCCAGGGTGGCGGACAGCAGCGGCGCCTCCGCGTTCATGCCGGCGCGGACCTTCATGAGGATGATACCGGCCACCGCGCCGAACAGGACGGCCATGCCGCCGACGGCCTGCAGGCGGTACGTGTCCCAGAACAGCGCGATGACGAACAGCGCCGCGAGCAGCAGGGCGCCGGCCGCGAGGAACACCGCCAACAGCGTCCACGCGACGTGGCCCAGCAGGCGGCGCGCATCTTCCTGGAACTCGACCGCGGCCAGTTCCAGGCGCGTGCCGACCATCGCGGCGAGCGTCGCCGCGATGCGTCCTCCAGCCGCCAGGAAGCCCATTATTTACGGGCGATCAGCATGCCGATCACGACACCGACTGCGGTGCCGAGGCCGACGGCCTTCCACGGGTTTTCCTTCACGTACTCGTCGGTGGCCTTGGCGGCGACCTTGGCTTTTTCGACGGCGGCTTCTTCCAGGCGGACGATGTCTTCCTTGGCCTTCACGAGCGTGCGCTCGAACTTGACCTTGGCAGCCTTGAATTCTTCGCCGGTCAGGTGGCCGCTGTGGCGCAGCCACGCTTCCGCGTCCTGGATGACGGTCTTCAGGTCGGACAGCAACTGGTCGCGGGCGCCGGACTGGGTCGGGATTTTTTCCATCATGGGATGAACCTTTTCGTTATCGATTATGTTACGGACAATATTATCCTAATGCATAGTCTAGCGCGACGCCAGCGAACACGGCCGCACCCAACCAGTTGTTGTGGTTGAACGCGGCGAAGCAGCGCATGCGGTCGCGCCCGCGGATCAGCGTGTAGTGGTAGACGGCCATCGCGGCCGCGACAAGAATGCCGGCCACGAACCACCAGCGCAGCCCCAGCGACCAGCCGCACGCGAGGTCGATGCCCAGGGTCGCCGCGTAGCACACCATGATCGCCGCGACGTCGTAGCGGCCGAACGTGATGGCGGACGTGCGGATGCCGATCCTGAGGTCGTCGTCGCGGTCGACCATCGCATACTCCGTGTCGTAGGCCAGCGACCAGAACACGTTGGCCACGAGCAGCCACCACGCGACGGCCGGCACCTGGCCCTGCACGGCGGCGAACGCCATCGGGATGCCGAAGCCGAACGCGATGCCGAGGTACGCCTGGGGCAGCGCGAAGAAGCGCTTGAAATACGGATAGCTGCCCGCGATGATCACCGCGACGACGGACAGCGCCTTCGTCAGCGCGTTCAGCGGCAGGATCAAGAGGAACGACACGATCGCGAGCACGCCCGCCACCATCAGCGCTTCCCAGCCCTTGATGCGGCCGCTGGTCAGCGGGCGGTCCACCGTGCGCTTGACGTGGCGGTCGAAGTCGCGGTCCGCGTAATCGTTGATCGCGCAGCCGGCGGAGCGCATCAGCGCCGTGCCGACGACGAAGATCGCGAGGATCATCGGATCGGGATGGCCGTTCGACGCCATCCACAATGCCCACAGCGTGGGCCACAGCAGCAGCAGGATGCCGATCGGCTTGTGGGCCCGGACCAGGCGGAAATAGAGCGCCAGCTTGTTCATGTGTCGAGTCTGGTTGAAAATCTGCAAGTCGCAGATTGTAGCCTGTCGGGCCGTGGCCGGTGGTCGGCGGCCGGCGCGAGGCATACGGTGAGGTGGCGGCGGCGGGCGCCGCCGTGCGTCAGGCCGCGGCCTCGAGCGTGACCATCTCGACGCCGGGCAGGCCGCAATCGGCGACGGCCTTCACGACGGCGTCGATGGCGGCGCGGCGGGTAAAACTCTTGCGCCAGACGATCACGACGCGGCGCGACGGTGCCGGGTCCTTGAACGGGACGAACGTCAGCATGCCGTTCGGGTCCCTCATGTCCGGCACGGACGCGCGCGGGAGCACGGTCAGGCCGATGCCGCTCGCGACCATGTGGCGGATCGTTTCCAGCGACGAGCCCTCGAACGTGCGCTGCATGCCGTTGCCCGGCGACGAAGAGAAGCGCGCCATCTCCGGGCACACTTCCAGCACCTGGTCACGGAAGCAGTGGCCCGTGCCCAGCAGCAGCATCGTCTCGCTCTTGAGGTCCTCGGCCGAGATGTCCGTGCGGCTGGCCCACGGATGATTCTTCGGCATCGCGACGACGAACGGTTCGTCGTACAGCGGCTGAACGGCCATGCCGTGTTCGGGCAGCGGCAAGGCCATGATGGCGGCGTCCAGCTCGCCCTGGCGCAGCAGGTCGAGCAATTTCACGGTGAAATTTTCTTGCAACACGAGCGGCATCTGCGGCACGTGCTCGATCAGGTTCTTCACCAGGGGCGGCAGCAAGTACGGGCCTACCGTGTAGATGACGCCCAGGCGCAGCGGTCCGGACAGCGGGCCCTTGTTCTGCTTCGCGAGTTCCTTGATGGCGGCCGTCTGCTCGAGCACGCGCTCGGCCTGCGCCACGATCTGCGCGCCCAGCGGCGTGACGGACACTTCCGATCCACCCCGTTCGAACAGGGTCACGCCCAGTTCGTCCTCGAGTTTCTTGATGGCGACGGACAGCGTAGGCTGGGCAACGAAACACGCTTCGGCCGCATGCCCGAAGTGGCGGGCGCGTGCGACGGCGACGATGTACTTCAGTTCGGTCAGTGTCATGGTTTTTGAGTATGTTCTTACCGGCCGTGTTCTGGAAGACACGTTTGCCTGATTTTCAGGCAGTCTGGCACTATTTTACCGGTAAAGCCATGGATATAATGGCCGGGCTGGCGATGTTGCCGTGCGTTAACAATGAGGCATCCCATGTCTTCGAACTTCGGCCCGGCGGAAGCCCAGGCCTATATGCACAAGCTGCTCACGGTGATGAACCACCAGGGCGGCTCCGATCTGTTCATCTCGGCCGATTTCCCGCCCAGCATGAAGCACCAGGGCGCGATGAAACCCCTGAGCAACCAGCGTCTGACGGGCGACGTCACGCGTGCGCTCGCGCTGGCGCTGATGAACGAGCGGCAGCGCGTCGAGTTCGAGGCGGAGATGGAGTGCAATTTCGCCATCTCGCTGCCGGGCGTGTGCCGCTTCCGTGTGAACGTGTTCGTGCAGCAGCAGAGCGTGAGCATGGTCGTGCGGACGATTGCGTCGGAAATCCCGAACTTCGAAAAGCTCGACCTGCCCGAGGTGCTGAAGGACGTCGTGATGACGAAGCGCGGGCTCGTGCTCGTCGTCGGCGGCACGGGTTCCGGCAAGTCGACCACGCTCGCGGCGATGATCGATTACCGCAACAGCAATTCGGCAGGCCACATCATCACGGTCGAGGATCCCGTCGAATACGTCCACAAGAACAAGAGCTGCCTCATCACGCACCGCGAGGTCGGCGTCGACACGCTGTCGTGGCACAACGCGCTGAAGAACACACTGCGCCAGGCGCCGGACGTGATCCTGATCGGCGAGATCCGCGACACGGAAACGATGGAACACGCGATCGCGTTCGCCGAAACGGGTCACCTGTGCCTCGGCACGCTGCACGCGAACAATGCGAACCAGACGATGGATCGCATCATCAACTTCTTCCCGGAAGAGCGGCGCAACCAACTGTTGATGGACTTGTCGTCGAACCTGCGCGCCATCGTGTCGCAGCGCCTCGTGCGCACGGAAGACGGCAAGGGCCGCAAGGCCGCCATCGAGATCCTGCTGAACACGCCGACGATCGGCGAGATGATCTTGAAAGGTAATTTCCAGAGCATCAAGGAGATCATGCAGAAGTCGCGCGAGCTGGGCATGTGCACGTTCGACCAGGCGCTGTTCGAGCTCTACAACAAAGGCTTCATCAGCTACGACGAGGCCATCCGCAACGCGGATTCCGCGAACGGCCTGCGGCTGCAGATCAAGCTGTCGGGCGAGCGCAAGGAGCCCGGGGAGGGCGGTGCCGCCGCGAAGCCGGCCGAGCTGTCGATGCTGATCGACGAGCCGGAAGAGGAACCGCCGGCCGCGAGTTAGAATGCGGTCATGGCTATCTTCGAACAAAAAATCTGCACCCGCGCGACCTTGCCCCAACGCGTCGCCGACCTCCCGCAACCCGTCGTGCTGACGAATGGCGTCTTCGACATCCTGCACCGCGGCCACGTGACCTATCTGGCGCAGGCGCGCGAACTGGGGGCGTCGCTCGTCGTCGCCGTCAACACGGACGCGTCCGTGAAACGCCTGGGCAAGGGCGACGACCGCCCGCTGAACACGCTGGCCGACCGCATGGCCGTGCTGGCCGCGCTGGAATCCGTCAGCCTCGTCGTGGAATTCGACGAGGACACGGCGCTGGAAGTCGTCCAGGAAGCGCGCCCCGACATCTACGCGAAGGGCGGCGACTACGTCATGAGCGAGATCCCGGAAGGCAAGGCGGTGATCGCGTACGGCGGCAAGGCCGTCGCCATCGACTTTGCGCACGACCGGTCGACGACCAGGCTCGTGGCCAAAATCCGGCAATACGGCGGCTGAGAATACACTGCCTACGCGTGGCGTTGCGGTCCGCCGGCTTACGCGTGGGCACAGGGTGCCCACCCTACGGCATCGCTACATCGTAGGGTGGGCACCCCGTGCCCACGCGGACGTTCTGAACGGCCTCAGTTCCCGCCCGCGTACCCGTTCTGCCGCCACGCCTCGTAGACGACGACGGCCACGGTATTCGACAGGTTCAGGCTGCGGTTGCCGGGCATCATCGGCAGGCGGATGCGCTGGGCGGGCGGGAACGATTCGCGCAACGCCGGGTCGAGGCCGCGCGATTCCGCACCGAACACGAACACGTCGCCGGGACGGAACGCGACGTCCGCGAACGGCGCCGAGCCGTGCGTCGTCATCGCGAACATGCGCGTGGGGTCCGGCCTGGCGTCGGCGAGGAACGCGTCCCAGTTCTTGTGGACCTTCATCGTCGCGTAGTCGTGGTAGTCGAGGCCGGCGCGGCGCATCTTGGCATCGTCCAGCGGGAAGCCGAGCGGTTCGACGAGGTGTAGCTGCGCCCCCGTGTTCGCGCACAGGCGGATGATGTTGCCCGTGTTGGGCGGGATCTCGGGTTCGACCAGTACGACGTGAAACATTAACTCTCCTTCGATTACGGATGGGGTGGCGTGCGCGCGAACACGAGGTTCGTCACGCGCGCCGCGCCGCAGCGCTTGAACGCGGCGGCCAGTTCGCCCAGCGTGTGGCCGCTCGTCATGACGTCGTCCACGAGGCCGACGTGGCGCCCCTCGACGACGTCCGGATCGGCCACGGCGAACGCGCCGCGCACGTTGCGCGCCCGCGCGTCCGGCGCGGTACCCGACTGCGCCGGCGTGTCGAGCGTGCGCAGCGCGAGCGCCGGATGACATGCTACCCCGAGCGCCGCCGCCAGTGGCCGCGCGATTTCCAGCGCCTGGTTGAAGCCGCGCTCCACGAGCCGGCGCGGACCCAGCGGCACGGGGCACAGCAGATCGGGCAGCGCCAGGTTCGGCCGGGCCAGCATGGCGTCGCGCACCTGGCGCGCGAACCATGGTGCCAGCGCGAGGCGGGCGCCGAATTTTAATTGAAGGACGAGCTGGTCGAGCGGAATCGCGTAATCGACGGCCGCGACAGTGGCATCGAACGCGGGCGGATCGTCCAGGCAGCGGCCGCAGAGGGCAGTCGGTTCCCGCAGCGGATTCGCGCATTGTTCGCAGCGCATCGCCCGCGGGCGCGCGTACGCGTCGCGGCAGCCGGCGCACACGACGTCGTCGCAGCCGCCGCCGCACAGGGCGCACGTCGACGGCAGCAGCACGCGCAGCAATGCCCCCGGCCAGAGTCTTACGGCCGGGACACGGAACATCGTCAGGTTGCCAGATGAGTTGCCAAACTTAGCCATCGCGCACGGACCCAAAACCCATCATGTACACTCGCGCCATTATCCCATTCACCGCAGCCCCGCCATGGTTTCACCCCAAGCCCCATCCAAAATGAGCGCGCCGATCGATCCGGTCCGCGTGCGCCAGCTGTTTTCCGACCCCGACCGGGTCGCCCCGTCGGACTTCCTGCGGCGCGAGGTCGCCAGCCGCATGTTCGACCGCCTCACGCTCGTCAAGACGGCACCGCGCCACGTGCTCGACGCCGGCTGCGGCACGGGCGTCGACATCGCCGAACTGCAGAAGCGCTACCCGGCCGCGCAGGTGCTGGGCCTCGACGCCGTACCTGCGATGCTGGCCGCAGCCGGGTCCGCGCAGGCGCCCCGGTCGCTGCTCAGCCGTTTGCTCCCGGCCAAGGCCGGCATCGACCTCGTTTGCGCGGACTTCGGCAACCTGCCGTTCGGGCCGAACTCGCTGGACCTCGTCTGGTCGAACCTGGCGTTGCACTGGCATCCGCAACCCGACCGCGTGTTCGCCGAATGGCGCCGCGTGCTGCGCGTGGACGGCTTGCTGATGTTCTCGAATTTCGGTCCGGATACGTTTCGCGAGTTGCGCACGGCGTTCGCGGCGATGGACGAAACCCCGCACACGCTGCCGTTCGTCGACATGCACGACTTCGGCGACCAGCTCGTGGAAGCGGGGTTCACGACGCCCGTCATGGACATGGAGCAGATCACGGTCACGTACGACACTGCCGACAAATTGCTGGCCGACGTGCGCGCGTTCGGCGGCAATCCGCTGGCCACGCGCCGCCGCGGCCTCGTCGGCCGGGCCGCGTGGCAGCGCATGCGCGACGCGCTGGAAGCGGGGCGGCGCGCGGACGGCAAGCTGGGGCTGACGTTCGAGGTCATCTACGGCCATGCATTCCGGCCCGCGCCGAAGACGACCGCGGCGGGGGAGGCGATCGTCCGCTTCCAGCCGCCGCGGCCGCGGTGACGAGCGCCGGGCCGGTGTCGTGTATGCAGGGTGTATACGATCGCGGTAATTTTCCTTGAATAAAAATTACCGCTTTCAGTATAATCAAACACACTTTTTTCGACTGAATCAAAAAAACGCTAAAAAATTAAGCATAAAAGCGTAGGGTCGAAGGGTAACTCGACGAATCGCAACGATTCGTCGACACGCCTGGAGGTTGGAGCATCACCCGGGGATACGTGGCAACGTATCAAGTATCCCCCGCAAGCAAGGTTTGAAGTCATCGTTCATCGAGGGTGCCAGACGGCGCCCCGCTGGACGGTGTCGAGTCCCGCAGCGTCCGCCGGCGCCCGGGAAGTGGTTGCGTTTAGTTTAAAAAGGATTTCGGAACGGAAGTTGTCTTCCGTGGCTTCCTCCATCGGTATGGAGGATCGCTTCCGTTCAAGAAATTTCTCTTCTAAAGGTGGTTGGGGACAACATGACATATGCAAAACGATTCAAAGCGTTGATGCTGGGTCTCGCGATAGCGGCGGCCAGCATTCCGGCAGTAGCGGAGCCCGGTCCAGTCGTGACCGGACGTCCGGAAGCACTTCAGCTGAACCTGCAGCAACCCGTGACGGGCATCGCGGCCTATATCTACAGCCTGCACAACTGGATGATGGTGGTCTGCCTCGTCATCTTCATCGGCGTGTTCGGCGTCATGTTCTACTCGGTGTTCAAGCACCGCAAATCCCTCGGCCACAAGCCGGCCACCTTCCACGAATCCACCACGGTCGAGATTGCCTGGACCATCATCCCGTTCCTGATCGTCATCGGCATGGCCCTGCCGGCCACGCACGCCGTCGTGCAGATGAAGGACACGTCGAACCCCGACCTGACCATCAAGGTCACGGGCATGCAGTGGAAATGGGGCTACGACTACCTGAAGGGCGAGGGCGAAGGCATCTCGTTCCTGTCGAACCTGGCCACGCCGCGCACGCAAGTGGGCGAGCCGGGCGTCGCTCCCACCGAGAAGCGCACGGAGAACTACCTGCTCGAGGTCGACAATCCCGTCGTCGTCCCGGTCGGCAGGAAGGTCCGCCTCGTGCTGACGGCCAACGACGTCATCCACTCGTGGACGATCCCGGCCTTCGCCGTCAAGCAGGACGCGATCCCCGGCTTCGTGCGCGACACGTGGTTCAAGGCCGAGCAGATCGGCACCTATCGCGGCAATTGCGTCGAGCTGTGCGGCAAGGACCACGCGTTCATGCCGATCGTCGTGAAAGTCGTCTCGGCCGAAGACTACACCGCGTGGGTCAACGGCGAGAAGACGCGCATGGCCGCGCTGGCCGATGACCCGAACAAGGTCTGGACCATCGACGAGCTCAAGACCAAAGGCGAAAAAGTCTTTGCGTCCAACTGCGTGGCCTGCCACCAGGCCAATGGCCAGGGTGTGCCGGGCGCGTTTGCACCGCTGGTCGGATCGCCGGTCGTCCTCGGTCCGAAAGCCGGGCAGATCGACGTACTGCTGAACGGCAAGCACAGCGGCAAGTATCCGTCGGCGATGCCGGCGTGGAAGCAGTTGTCGGATTCCGAGATCGCTTCCGTCATCACCTATACCCGCAACAACTGGACCAACAAGGCCGACGAGAACATCGTCCAGCCGTCCGAGGTCCTGGCTGCGCGCGGCAAATAAGGCAGACAAGCTCAACAAGCGTTTGGATTCAAGGGACCGGGCCGTCGCGCCACCGCTTTCGGCCCTTGCTGTCCCGCACGACTAGGATACCGACATGACTTCCAGCACCATCGATCATACGCACGACCATGGCCACGACCACGCGCACGACCACCCGGTCGGCGCGCGCCGCTGGCTCTTTGCCACCAACCACAAGGACATCGGCACGTTGTACCTGTGGTTCGCCTTCACCATGCTGCTTTCGGGCGGCGTGCTGGCGCTGATGATCCGCACCGAGCTGTTCCAGCCCGGCCTGCAATTCTTCCGCCCCGAATTCTTCAACCAGCTGACCACCATGCACGGCATCGTGATGGTGTTCGGCGCGATCATGCCGGCGTTCGTCGGCTTCGCCAACTGGATGATCCCGCTGCAGATCGGCGCGTCCGACATGGCGTTCGCGCGCATGAACAACTTCTCGTTCTGGCTGCTGCCGCCTGCCGCCATCCTGCTGGCCGCGTCGTTCTTCGTCCCGGGCGGCGCCACCGCGGCCGGCTGGACGCTGTACGCGCCGCTGTCGACGCAGATGGGCCCGGGCATGGACATGGCGATCTTCGCCCTGCACATCATGGGCGCGTCGTCGATCATGGGTTCCATCAACATCATCGTCACGATCCTGAACATGCGCGCGCCGGGTCTCACCTTGATGAAGATGCCGATGTTCTGCTGGACCTGGCTCATCACCGCCTATCTGCTGATCGCCGTGATGCCCGTGCTGGCAGGCGCCATCACGATGACGCTGACCGACCGCCACTTCGGCACGTCGTTCTTCAACGCCGCCGGCGGCGGTGACCCGGTCATGTACCAGCACATCTTCTGGTTCTTCGGCCACCCCGAGGTCTACATCATGATCCTGCCGGCATTCGGCATCGTCTCGCAGATCATCCCGGCATTCGCCCGCAAGCCGCTGTTCGGCTACGCATCGATGGTGTACGCGACGGCATCGATCGCGATCCTGTCGTTCATCGTGTGGGCCCACCACATGTTCACGACCGGCATGCCGGTGACGAGCCAGCTGTTCTTCATGTACGCGACGATGCTGATCGCGGTGCCGACCGGCGTGAAAGTGTTCAACTGGGTCGCCACGATGTGGAAGGGATCGATGACGTTCGAGACGCCGATGCTGTTCGCCGTCGGCTTCATCTTCGTGTTCACGATGGGCGGCTTCACGGGCCTGATCCTGGCCGTCACGCCGATCGACATCCAGATGCAGGACACCTATTACGTCGTCGCCCACTTCCACTACGTGCTCGTCGCAGGCTCGCTGTTCGCCCTGTTCGCCGGCTTCTACTACTGGGCGCCGAAATGGACGGGCCACATGTATCCGGAATGGCGCGGCAAGTTCCACTTCTGGAATTCGCTGGTCTGGTTCAACGTCACGTTCTTCCCGATGCACTTCCTGGGCCTGGCCGGCATGCCGCGCCGCTATGCGGACTACGCCGTGCAGTTCACGGACTTCAACCAGATCGTCTCTGTCGGCGCGTTCCTGTTCGGCCTGACGCAGGTGTACTTCCTGTTCTTCGTCGTGCTGCCGACCATCCGCGGCGGCAAGCAGGCCGAGGCGAAGCCGTGGGAAGGCGCGGAAGGCCTGGAGTGGACCGTGCCGAGCCCGGCGCCGTTCCACACCTTCGAGCACCCGCCCGTGGTGAAGTGAGACGGTGATGAACGACGCTCGTTCGCAGCAGCTGAAGAAGGCCAACCGGCGCACGGCCCTGTGGCTGGCCGGGCTGGCGTTGTTCTTCTTCGTCGCGCTGTTCGTCAAACGCCTGTGGCTGAGCTGAGGACGTCATGCAAGCGGAAACGAACGCAGGCCGCCACGAGGAATCCGGCCGCCTGCGTCTGAATCGGACCGTCCTCACGAAGCTGGTCGTAGTCGCGTGCATCATGTTCGGCTTCGGCTATGCGATGGTGCCGATCTACCGCCAGGTGTGCGAGGCGCTCGGCATCAACGTGCTCACGCAAAAGGACGGCACGGTGGCGCCCCCGGCCAATACGCAGGTGGACAAGACGCGCACGATCACCGTCACCCTGGACGGCAACGCCCAGGGCCCGTGGCGCTTCCGTCCGACGCAGCGCAGCATAGCCGTGCACCCGGGCGAGATGGCCACCGTCGTCTACGAAGTCGTGAACACGCAGGCGCGTACCGTGAAGGCGCAGGCCATCCCGAGCTATGCGCCCCAGTCCGCGATGCCGTACTTTAAGAAAGTCGAGTGCTTCTGTTTCAAGGAGCAGGTATTGAAACCGAACGAGGCGAAGCAGATGCCGGTCGTGTTCTTCATCGATCCGAAACTGCCGCGCGAGGTGAAGGACATCACGCTGTCGTACACGTTCTTCGAAATCGGCGGCGCCGTGGCGGCGCAGAACTGATCATGGAAAACCACGACAAGGACGACAAGGCGTCCGTAAAAACCGCGTCGTTCGGCGCCACGATGAAGGCCGTGTTCTGGTCGTTCTTCGGCGTGCGCAAGCGCCGCGACTACGAGCACGACGCGGCCAACCTGAACCCGATCCACGTGATCGTGGGCGGGCTGATCGGGGTGGCGCTGTTCATCGGCATCCTCGTCTTTGTCGTGCGGATGGTCGTCGCCAAAGGTTAAGAAAAAAATATAAGCAACACGAAAGCAGGGAAGTGCAATACCCCGGATTCGAAACAATGCTTGATTGAGGAGATATACATGAGTTCACCCCATACCGCGCCGTATTACTTCGTCCCCGGCCCGTCCCGGTGGCCGCTGGCGGCCGGCATCTCGATGCTATGCACGATGGCCGGCGCGTCCGGCTGGGTCAACGGGGCCGCCTGGGGTCCTGGCGTGTGCACGGCCGGCATCGTCGCGATGCTGATCGTGCTGTACAACTGGTTCGGCGACGCCATCGGCGAGTCGGAATCGGGCAAGTACGGCGAGCGCATCGACCTGTCCTACCGCTGGTCGATGAGCTGGTTCATTTTCTCGGAAGTGATGTTCTTCGGCGCATTCTTCGGCGCGCTGTTCTATGCCCGCACGATCTCGATGCCGTGGCTGTCCGACCTCGACCACAAGATCATCTGGCCGGATTACTCGGGCCACTGGGGCAATGTCGGCCCGGCCGGCACGGTGGAACAGTTCAGCACGATGGGCCCGTTCCCGATCCCAACGATCAACACGGCGCTGCTGCTGAGCTCTGGTGTCACGCTGACCATCGCCCACCACGCGCTGCGCGCCGGCCACCGCGCCCGCACCGCGCTGTTCCTCTTCGCGACGATCCTGCTGGGCGCCATCTTCATGGGTTTCCAGGCGTATGAATACCACCACGCGTACACGGAACTGAACCTGAAGCTGTCGTCGGGCATCTACGGCTCCACGTTCTTCATGCTCACGGGCTTCCACGGCTTCCACGTGACGATGGGCGCCATCATGCTGTCCGTCGTGCTGTACCGCGTGCTGCGCGGCCACTTCACGCCGGAACACCATTTCGGCTTTGAGGGTGCCGCGTGGTATTGGCACTTCGTCGACGTCGTGTGGCTGGGCCTGTACGTGGTCGTGTACTGGCTGTAGGGTGGGCGGCCCCCGCCCACGCGGACGCCGGCATCACGCGAACGTCACGCGTGGGCACGGGGTGCCCACCCTACACATCCGCAACGTCGTTCCCGCGCGCGCGGGAGCGACGTTTTTTTATGCGTGCAGGCCCTTTGGCTGGATCCAGCCCATCTTGTACGAGAACAGCACGAACAGGAACAGAGCGATCGACAGCCCCACGCGCATCGCCAGGGCCTGTACGGTGCGGTTGCTGCGGCCCTTGTCGCGCATGAGGAAGAACAGCGCGGAGGCAAGGCTGCCGATGATGAGCACGAAGGCGATGGCGACGACGATTTTCATGGGCGGCCAGTAGTGTGGGTTGTCAGGGTTTTACGAGCATTGTATGCGACTGCGCTTCCGTTTTAGAACCATTCCTTTCCTCGCGATGCTCGCGCTCGTGACGCTCGGCGTGATGCTGGGTAATTGGCAGGTGCGCCGCGCGGCCGAGAAGACGGCGCTGCAGGCCCGCCTCACGCAGCGTGCCGCGCTGCCGCCGCTCGTGCTCGACGGGAAGCCCCTCGACCCGGCCACCGCCGAGTATCGCCGCGTCGCCGTGACGGGGGAGTTCGTCGGCGACTGGCCGCTGTTCCTCGACAACCGGCCGCTCGCCGGCCGTACCGGATTCATTTTGCTGATGCCGTTTAGAATAGCGGATACCGGAGCCGTCGTCCTCGTCGAGCGGGGCTGGCTGCCGCGCGATCCGGCCGTGCACGACCGTGTGCCGCATGTGGCCACGCCGGCCGGGCGTACGACGATCGCAGGCGTCGCCGTGCTGCGTCCGGCACGCGTGATGGAACTCGGGGCGGCGCCGCCACTCAAGCCCGGCGCCATCGTGCAGAATGCCGACCCGGCCACGTTCGCGCAGGCCAGCGGCCTGGCCGTGCTGCCGGTCGTGGTCGAACAGACGAGCGCGGATGCGCCGGCGGCCGCGGCCGGAGAACCCATCCGCAACTGGCCTGCGCCCGCCGTCGACGTCGACCGCCACAAGGGCTATGCCTTCCAGTGGTATGCGCTGGCCGCGATGGCCTTCCTATTTTTTGTGATGACAGGATTTCGAAGTGGAACCAAACAAGCAGGCTGACGCGGCAGCAATCCCCCGCAAGAAAAGCCACCGCATGCTGTGGCTGGTGCTGGCCGTGTGCGCGTCGCCGATCATCGCATCGTATTTCACGTATTACGTCATCAAGCCCGAGAAGCGCAACAACTACGGCACCTTGATCGACCAGCGCGCCCACCCGGTGCCCGCGATGGCGACGACCACGCTGGACGGCCGCCCGCAGGCGCTGGACCAGTTCAAGGGCAAGTGGGTCATGCTGATGGTGGGACCGGGCGCCTGCCCGGACGCGTGCCAGAAGCAGCTGTTCGCGATGCGCCAGCTGCGCCTGATGCAGGGCAAGGAGATGGACCGCATCGAGCGCGTCTGGCTCATCACCGACAAGGCGCCGCTCGACACGCTGGTCATCCGCGAATTCGACGGCACCCACATGCTGCGCGCCGACGAGAAGGCGGTCGCCTCGTGGCTGCCCGCCGACCCTGGCACGACGCCGGCCGACCACATCTACATGATCGATCCGCTGGGCCACCTGATGATGCGGTTCCCGAAAGATCCCGAGTTCAAGGAAGTGCGCAAGGTCTACAAGGACATCTACAAGCTCTTGAAGGCGTCGTCCGTCGGCTGACCACCATGGAAGTCTCGAATTTCATCCTGCTGGCCCTGACCGGCATCCTGGCGGCCAGCGTGCCGCTCGCGCTCGTGTGGACGGCGACCGGTACGAACAAATACCGCAAGCTGGCGTGGGTGATCGCGTTCTTCACGTTCGACCTGATCGTGTTCGGCGGCTTTACGCGCCTGACGGACTCCGGCCTCGGCTGCCCCGACTGGCCCGGCTGCTACGGCGAAGCGAACCCGTTCCTCGCGCACGAGCACATCGCGGCGGCCGAGGCGCTGATGCCCACCGGTCCCGTGACGAAAGTGAAAGCCTGGATCGAGATGATCCACCGCTTCCTCGCGATGGGCATCGGCTTCCTGATCATCGGGCTGATGGTCGCGTCGTGGCTGGAGTGGCGCCGCGCGCGCGCGCGTGGCGGGCGTCCCGCGCACGGGCCGCTGCTGCCGACCGTGCTGTTCCTGTGGGTGTGCGTGCAGGGCGCGTTCGGCGCCTGGACCGTCACGTTGAAACTGCAGCCCGTCATCGTCACGTTGCACCTGCTGTTCGGCCTCACGCTGCTGGCGCTGGCCGTCTGGCTCGGCGGCCGCGAAGACAAGTTGATCGCGCCGCCGGCCCCGGCCGCGTCCGTGGAGGCGCTGCGCCGCCTGCGTCCGCTCGCGTGGCTGGCGGGCGCCGTGCTGCTCGTGCAACTGGCGCTGGGCGGGTGGGTGAGTACCAATTACGCGACACTGGCGTGCAGCGATTTCCCGCTTTGTAATGGACAAATTGTCCCAGAGATGGATTGGCAACATGGCTTCACGTTGTGGCGCGAACTGGGCAAGACGGCCGCCGGGCATTACCTGCCATTTGGCGCGCTGACCGCGATCCACTGGGTGCACCGGAACTTCGCGCTCGTCGTCGTGCTCGTGCTGGGCGCGACGGCGTGGCGCGCATGGCGCTTGCCGGGCCTGCACGGCACGGCGCGCAACCTGGCGCTCGTGCTTGCCGCCCAGGCAATGACGGGCATCGCGACGGTGTACCTGCGCTTCCCGTTGCCCATCGCCGTGCTGCACAACGCGGGGGCGGCAGGACTCGTCCTGCTGGTGACCATGTTAAACTACAAGATACAGTATCAACTCGAGCTGGCGCTGCGCAGTCCACGACGTGAGGCGGCGACGTCCGCGAGCCACCCATGATTACGCAAACCGCCATCCACAAACCGCCCAGCCGCGTGGCCCAGTACTGGTCGCTGACCAAGCCGCGCGTCACCCAGCTGGCCGTTTTCTGCGCCGTGATCGGCATGTTCCTCGCCACCGACGGTTTCCCCGGCTGGCACGTGCTCGTCTGGGGCACGATCGGCATCTGGCTGCTGGCCGGCGCCGCATTCGCCGTCAACTGCCTGATCGAGGCGGAAGTCGACGCCCGCATGGCCCGCACGGCACGCCGCGCCACGGCGATGGGCGAGCTGTCGCCCACGCAGGTGCTGATCTTTTCCGCCATCATCGGCGGCGCCGGCATGGGCATCCTGTACACGATGGTCAATCCGCTGACGATGTGGCTCACGTTCGTCACGTTCGTCGGCTATGCCCTCATCTACACCGTGCTGCTGAAGCCGAACACGCCGCAGAACATCGTCATCGGCGGCCTGTCCGGCGCGATGCCGCCCGCCCTCGGCTGGGCCGCCGTCGCGGGCGAGGTGCCGATGCAGGCATGGCTGCTCGTCCTCATCATCTTCGTCTGGACCCCGCCGCATTTCTGGGCCTTGGCCATGTACCGCCGCGACGACTACGTCCGTTCCGGCCTGCCCATGCTGCCCGTCACGCACGGCATGCAGTACACGGGGCAGCAGGTATGGCTGTACTCCGTCGCGCTCGCCGCGTGCACCTTGTTCCCGTACGCCGTCGGCATGAGCGGCGTCGTGTACCTCGCGGCCGCCGTCGTGCTGAACGCGATCTTCCTGCGCTACGGCTGGATGATCCACAAGCACTACAGCGACCAGGTCGCGCGCAAGGCCTTCGCCTGGTCCATCGTGTACCTGTCGCTGCTGTTCGCCGCGCTGCTCGTCGACCACTACGTGAAACACTACCTGCCATTCTGATGATGAAAAAACTGCTGCCCGCGCTCGTCGCCGCCTGCGCATTGACCGTCTCCCTCGCCGCATGCGACAAACTGCCGGGCAAGCAGAAAGAGGCCTTCCAGAACACGGACGTCACGGGCCTCGACTACGCGAAAGGCTTCGCGCTGACCGACCACACGGGCAAGCCGCGCACCCTGGCCGACTTCAAGGGCAAGGTCGTCGTCGTCTTCTTCGGCTACACGCAATGCCCGGACGTGTGCCCGACGACGATGGCGGAAATGGCGTCCGTCATGCAGAAACTGGGGCCGCTCGCCGACCAGGTGCAGGTGCTGTTCATTACCCTCGACCCCGAGCGCGACACACAGCAACTGCTGTCCCAGTACGTGCCCGCATTCGACAAGCGCTTCATCGGCCTGCGCGGCACGCCTGACCAGACGGCGAAGACGGCCAAGGATTTCAAGGTGTTCTACTCGAAGGTGCCGGGCACGGAGCCGGGCAGCTACACGATCGACCACACGGCCGGCAGCTACGTCTTCGACCGCGACGGCCGCCTGCGCCTGTTCATCCGCCACGGCCAGGGCGCTGACCCGATCGTGCACGACCTGCGCCAGCTGCTCTCCTGATGGACACGCGGCCAGGCAGGAATCATGCGCGCGCCGGCGCCGTCATCCTGCTGACCGTCGGCTGCCTGTACGTCCTGCAACCGTTCCTGGCCGCGATCCTGTTCGCGGCGGCCGTCGTCATCTCGTCCTGGCCCTTGTACCAGAAGCTGCTGCGGCGCCTGCGCGGCCGGCGCACGGCCGCCGCGCTGACGATGACCTTGTCGCTCACGCTGCTCGTGATCATCCCGCTGGCGCTCGTCGCCTACAACCTCGCGGACAACGTCGCATCGTCGTTCGACCAGATCCGCGCCGCGCTGGACCAGGGCGAGCTGCTGCCCCCCGCGTGGGTGCGCGACATCCCGCTCGTCGGGGACCAGCTGGACAACTACCTGCGCCAGCTCGTCGCCAGCCGCGAACGCATGATGGAACTGGCGCGGCGCATGGTCGAACCGGCACGCCACGCGCTGCTGTCCGGCGGGATGATGCTGGGCGCCGGCGTCGCGCAGATGAGCCTCGCCGCATTCGTCAGTTTCTTCTTCTACCGCGACGGCGCGGCATTGATGAACGTGATCGCCGCCGCCATGCGCCGCATCATGGGTGACGACGCGCCGGACGTCATGGACATCGTCGGCCAGACCGTGCGCGGCGTGATGTACGGCCTGCTCGGTACGGCGCTGGCGCAGGCGCTCGTCGCGGCCGCCGGTTTCGCCATCGCGCACGTGCCCGCGGTGGCGCTGCTGTCGGTGCTCGTGTTCGTGTCGTCGTTGATTCCCGTCGGCCCGCCCATCGTGTGGGGCGGCGCGGCGCTGTGGCTGTTCGCGCAGGGCGAGACGGGGTGGGGCATCTTCATGCTCGTGTGGGGCTTCTTCCTGATCAGCGGCGTCGACAACGTCGTGCGTCCGATGCTGATCAGCCGCGGCTCCAGCCTGCCGTTCCTGCTCACGCTGCTGGGCGTACTGGGCGGCGTGATCGCATTCGGCTTCGTCGGCATGTTCATCGGGCCCACGTTGCTGGCCGTCGGCTATTCGCTGATGAGTGGCTGGACGCACACGCGCGATCCGATCGTGAAGCAGGGCGCCGACGGCGCCTGATCCGACGCCGGCACGGCGGTCGCACATGGATAGTTTTGAATAGATTCCGTGTGGAAATGCTTTGATGTATTTCATTAATCAGGCTAGTGATTAATGGACTATTAGCACGTGCATCGTCCTTACATAATTGTTTCCGCTCATAAAGTCACTCAGCCCTCGTCCTCGACGACGGGAACAGGCTGGGACCTTCCAAGACTAAAAACGGAGACAACGATGCAATTGAAAAAAACGCTGGCCCTGACCTTGGGCCTGCTGTTCTCGCTGGGCGCGAACGCCGAAACCTATCGCTGGGACAACGTCGCAATGGGCGGCGCTGGTTATGTCATTGGTGTCATCCCAAGCAAGGTCGAGCGCGGCGTGGTCTATGCCCGCACCGACGTGGGCGGTTCCTACCGCTGGGACACCCAGAACAGCCGCTGGATCCCGCTGACGGACTGGATCAGCGAAGCGGATACCGGCCTGATGGGCGTAGAGTCGATCGCGGTCGACCCGCGCAACCCGGGCACCGTCTACATGCTGGCAGGGACCAGCTACTTCAGCAACGGCAAGACCGTGATCATGCGCTCGACCGACTATGGCCAGCATTTCGACCTGGTCGACGTGACGTCCCAGTTCAAGGCCCACGGCAATGGCATGGGCCGCCAGAATGGCGAAAAACTGCAGGTCGACCCGGGTTCGAGCAACGTCCTGTTCGTCGGTACCCGCGACAACGGCCTGTTCAAGAGCGTCGATTCGGGCAAGACGTGGACCCACGTGGCCGGACTGACCGTGGGCTCGACGGCGAACGGCAACGGCATCAGCTTCGTGCTGCTCGATCCGACCAGCGTCAGCGGCGGCACGGCCAAGCGCATCTACGTCGGCGTGTCGCGTTACGGTTCGGCCGGACCGAGCCTGTACATGAGCAAGGACGGCGGCGTCACCTTCGCCCCGGTCGCGGGCGCGCCGACGAGCCTGATGCCGCAGCGCGCGGCAATCACGTCCAAGGGACGCCTGTACCTGACCTATGCCAACGGCGCCGGACCGCACGGCCTGAACGACAGCGAACCGATGACCACGGGCCAGGTCTGGGAATACAACACCATCCTCGGCGTGTGGACGAACGTCACGCCGGCCGGCATGACCAACGCGTTCGCCGGCATCAGCGTGGACCCGAACAATCCGAAACACCTGATCACGTCGACCACCAACATGTACCGGCTGCAGCAACAGCAGCCGGCCACCTACGGCGACCACATCTTCACGTCCTACGACGCGGGCCGCTCCTGGGTCGACCTGATGCAACGCGGCTTCGAGATCGACCCGAACGGCATCGACTGGGTCAAGTACTCGTCGATCCACTGGGCCGGCGACGTCGAGTTCGACCCCTTCGATTCGAAGAGCGCATGGGTGATCTCGGGTAACGGCGTGTTCAAGACGAGCGACATCGATGCATCGCTGAGCACCTGGAAGTTCGACGTGCACGGCATCGAAGAGAGCGTCCCGACCGCCGTCGAGAGCATTCCGGGCGGCCCGCTGGTGTCGACCATCGGCGACTACGACGGCTTCGTCCACACCGATCCGGCCCAGTACGGCATCCGCCATAATCCGGGCGGTGGCACGAACACCGGCCTCGCCGTTGCGGCGCAGGCACCGCAAGTGATGGCGCGGGCCGCCTGGGACAAGATCTACGTCTCGACGAATATGGGCGCGAGCTGGCAAGCGGCGCCGTCCATGAACGGCAACTTCGGCAGGGTGGCCCTGTCGGCCGACGGCTTCGTGCTGCTGCACAGCCCGGCAGGCTCGACCACGACATACCGTTCGACCGACTTCGGCACCAACTGGACGCCGGTGGCCGGCCTGTCCGTGAAGGACGCCTATCCGGTCGCCGACAAGGTCAACCCGGCCAAGTTCTACGTCTACGACCGGGCGAGCGGCCAGATGCTGGTCAGCACCGATGGCGGCGTGTCGTTCACCGCGAAAGCCAGCCTGGCGGTGGGCGGCAACAGCCTGGTGCGCGCCACGCCCGGCATCGAGGGCGACGTGTGGGCCTGCCTGGACTCCAAAGGCCTGTCCCATTCGGTCGACTCGGGCGTCACCTTCACGAGCGTGGGCGGCATCAGCTCCTGCGGCGCCGTCGGCCTGGGCAAGGAAGCGCCCGGCGCAAACTATCCGACCCTCTACATGTGGGGCACGGTGGGGGCGTCGCGTGGCCTGTTGCGGTCGATCGACAAGGGCGCGCACTGGGATCGCGTCAACGACGATGCCCACCAGTACGGCGGCGCGATCCAGGGCTGGGTCAACGGCGACATGAACACCTACGGCACGGTCTACATGAGCACCAACAGCCGCGGCATCGCCTACGGCAAGATCGATGCGAACGGCGACGTGCAAGTGGTGCCGCAAGTGCCGGTCAAGCCGGCGCCCACCGCCCTGTGCACGTACCAACTCTCCGGCAGCTGGTGGGGCGGTGGCATCGCCACTGTCTCGATCACCAACCAGGGTACGGAAACGCTGCATGGCTGGCAGGTCTCCTGGACCTACACCGACGGCACGTATGTGGCGGGCAACGCGTGGAACGGCGTCGTGACGGGCACCGCGCCGACGTTCACCGGTTCGGATGGCGGTGGCTGGAACAAGGACATCGCTCCGGGCGGGACGGCCTCGTTCGGTTTCGTCTTCGGCGGCCAGGACGCGATGAACGTGAATATGCCGCAAGTGACCGGCGACATCTGCAAATAACGCACCCTGACACAGCAAAGGACAACATCATGAAAAAGACTCTGTTCGCCCTGATCGCCAGCGCCAGCCTGATGCTGGCCGGCGCCGCCAACGCCGGTGTCATCGGTTTCGAGGACGTCGTGATAACGGACGGCGACCCCACCAGCCTGAGCGATCTCAATCCGTACGCCGGCCTGACCTTCGGCGACGATTGGTTCGCCGGCGACAACACCGTCGGCTACGGTAACGCCGCCCACGGCGGCACGCATTTCGCCGTGAACGGCTTCAGCGACGACGGCGCCACCATCAGCAGCGCCACGCCGTTCAATTTCGCCGGCGCGTGGTTCGCGGCGCCGGTCGGCCCCGCCGACAAGGCGTCGTGGGTCGCCATTTCCGCCTATGACGCCGGCAATAACCTGATCGGCACGACGGGGCACGTCGCGATCGGCGACGCCTACGTGTGGGCGGCCGCGGCGTTCAACAACGTGTCGTCGCTGACCATCACGCGCGACACCGGCTGGTACGTCATGGACGACTTCACCACCGTCGCTTCCGTGCCGCCCGCCGGCCAGGTGCCCGAACCGGCGAATCCGCTGCTGCTGGGCGCCGGCGCGTTCGCCCTGGTGCTGGGCCGCGCACGCCGCCGCAAGGCGTCCGGCTCGGCGGCATGACGCCGGCCCGTCCGCCACGCTTGCCTTGCCGGGCAAGACGTGGCGGCGGCCGAGGGCGCGCGCCTGACGTCTCAGACCGGCAGCGCGCGCCGGTTCCACAGATGGCCGCTAAGCAGCGCGAGCACGCCGAGCCCCGCCCACGCGAGACTCGATGCGGCCGTCGCAGTGCCGTGGAAGCCGACCACGTCGGCCCACGCGCCGCGGCTCACGTTGGCGCTCACGTACAGGACGAGCAGGAACAGCGCGAGGAACGTGCGCGACGTGCCGCTCGTGCGGCCCAGCATGGTCGCGAACGCGGCCAGCGCGAACACGCCGGACAGCAAGGCGGCCGCGCGCACCGGGTCCGTCACCGCGACGTGCAGTATGGCGACGCCTGTGAACATCAGCCCGAGCACGACGCTCGCGGCGAACTGGCGCCAGTAGCGCCGCGCCGACCCGCCCGGGACGGCCGCACTCATGCCAGCAGGCGGCGGATGCGGCCCGCGTCGCGCACGCCCTTCAGTGCGGCGAAGTGGCGCATGAATTCGAGCGCCGTCACGTTGCGGTAGACGTCGAAGTCCTGCGGCAGGTAGCCCAGGCGGTTGCGCAGCGCATCGGGCCGCGCCACGACGTCGCCGCCGTCGAACAGGATCCGGCCGCCGCTCGGTCGCGTGAGCGTGGCGAGGCGCAGTGACGCGTCGGCGACGGCCGTGACGTTCTTGCCGAAGGTCTTGGTGACGTTGTGCAGCTCCAGCATGGCGGCATCCGGCGAGTGGCGATGCGGCCACTCTAGACCCGCGCGGATCAGCGTGTGCCGGCCGTGCGACGGAATGCGTGTTCGGTGGTACGAGCGGTGGCGTACGTGGCGCTCCAGCGCGCGCGCAGGCGCATGAACGGCGTCTCCACGCAGCGGTAGAGGAGCCAGCCGCCGGCGATGCCCGCGGCCATGACGGCCACGATGGTCACGGGCGCGCCCGTGTCGACGTGCAGACGTTCCAGCTGCGGCCGCAAGACCATGAACACGGGCTTGTGCACGAGGTAGACGGCGTACGACCACAGCGCCAGCGACGCGGCGCCCGGCACGTGGATCCTGTTCAGCACGCAGTGCGGCGCGAGGGATGCGCACACGAGCAGGCTGAAACTCAGCGCCACCAGCGAGAAGCCGAACGTCGAGGTGACCCACGTCGTCGGCCAGTCGAGGTGGATGCACGTGAGGATGCCGATGCTCGCCGCGAGGCCGGCGGCGCACAGCGCGTTCGCGTGGCGCAGCAGGCGCGCGAACGCCTGCGGGTGGAAGTTGCGCAGCAGCGCGATGGCGACGCCGGGCAGCAGTTCGTCGGCGCGGCAGAAGCTCGAATAATAGACCTCGGCCGAGAACGCGTCGTGGCCGTCCAACAGGAACGCCGCGGCGCGCGTGGCCATGCCGCCCGCGATGGCGCCGACCAGCAAGGTCCACGCGAGCCTCAGGGGAAAGCCGCTGCGGGCCAGCGCCAGCACGGCGAGGGGCAGCAGCAGGTAGAACTGCTCCTCGATGCACAGCGACCAGGAATGCGAGAACGTCTGGCCGTAGGCGAGCCCGAAGTTCTGCGTGAACGTCAGGAACCGCCACGCCGCGGGCGCGGTCGGCCCGCCCAGCGCCGGCCCCGGGAACAGCCAGTACACGGCCAGCACGACGTAGTAATTCGGCAGCGTGCGCAGCAGGCGCCGCACGAAGAACGCCTTCAACGACAAGTCTTCGCCGCGCGCCGCGGGCGCCAGCAACTGGTTGCCGATGAGGTAGCCGCTCAGCACGAAGAACAGGTCGACGCCGGCCCAGCCGGCCTGGCCCACGGCGCCGAACGTGGGCGCGCGGTTGACGAAGCCGGCGTAATGCGTCATCAGGACGAGCAGGATGGCGGCAGCGCGCAGCAGGTCAAGGCCGCGCAGGCGTGGAGTGGTGACGGGTTCGGTCATGCGATGTGGGCCGGGTTGCCTGGTTCGGTAGCCGGCACGCCGTTGCGGCGCGCGAGCGCCTCCGTCAGCGCCGGCATGTAGGTGCGGCTCGCGCGCAGCAGCGTGCCGTCGCGCAGGCGCAGCAGCGCGTCGCGGTTGGTCAGCGCGCGCAGTTCGGCGATGCGGTCCAGGCGCACGATGGACGAGCGGTGCACGCGCTGGAACACGCTTGGGTCGAGGCGCAGCGCCAGCGCCTGCAGGCGTTCGCGCACGAGGTAGGTTCGGCTGCCGACGTGCAGGGTGGCGTAGTCGCCGTCGGCCTCGATGCGTTCCACGTCGGTCGCCTCGACGAGCACGGTGCGGGTGCCGACGCGGACGGAGAAGGTGCGCGTCCACGCCGCCGCCGCGGGCCGCGCCGCGTCGGGGCGGCGGTACGGCAAGGCGAGGCGGGCGCGGTCCAGCGCTTCGTCCAGGCGGTCGTCGTCGACGGGTTTCAGCAGGTAGTCGAGCGCGGCCAGGTCGAACGCGCGCACGGCGAAGTTGTCGTGCGCGGTGAGCAGGATTGCGAGCGGCCGCTCGGCGCGGGGCAGGGCGGCCAGCATGTCGAGGCCGTTCCGGCCCGGCATCTCGACGTCGACGAACACGAGGTCCGGACGGACGGCGGCAAGGCCGGCAGCGGCCGTGATGCTGTCGCCGTATTCCGCGACGAGTGCGATGTCCGCATGGCGCGCGAGCCGCGCCTTCACGGCGAGCCGCGCCAGCGGTTCGTCGTCGACGAGCGCGACGCGGATCATGCGGCCTCCCGCAGCGGCAGCACGAGGGCCACGTGGAAGCGGCCGTCGGCGCGCCAGCCCGCGTCGACGCGCTGGGCATCGCCGTACAGGTGGCGCAGGCGCTCCGCCACGTTGGGCAGGCCGATGCCGCGGCCTGGCGCCGCCGGCTGCGCGCCGTCGTTGTGCACGTCGACGCGCAGCGCGGCGCCGTGGCGCGCGATGCGGATGTCGATGCGGCCGGGCGCACCGAGCGGCGCGATGCCGTGGCGGACCGCGTTCTCCACGATCGGCTGCAGCATCAGGTAGGGGACGGCGGCATCGAGCAGGTCGGGGCCCGCGTGCATCGTCAGCTGCAGGCGGTCGCCGAGGCGCGCCTTCTCGATGTCCAGGTACGTTTCCGTGAGCGCCAGTTCCTCGGCCAGCGAGTGCTCGTGGCGACCGTCGTGCGCGAGCGTGGCGCGCAGGAATTCGGATACGCTGGCGAGCATGCGGTTCGCGTCGCGGTTCGCACCGGCCGCGACGAGCGCCGACACGGCGTTCAGCGTGTTGAACAGGAAGTGCGGATTGACTTGCAGCCGCAGCGCGCGCAGCTCGGCGTTGCGCGCGTCCGCGAGCGCCTGCGCGAGGCGCAGCCGGGTGCGCTGCAGCGACACGTAGTACACGGCCACCGCGTGCATGGCGCAGAACGCGATCAGCGCGAGCCAGCAGCTGTCCAGGCCCCGCACCAGGTCGCCCCAGTGGTAGCCCTGCTCCAGCCCGAGCGCGATCGCCAGACGCTGGCCCAGCAAGCTGTTCACGACGGACATCGCATACGTCACGGCCAGCAGCACGAGGGCCATCGCCCACCACGCGCGGCCCTGGCGCCACAGGGCGCGCTGCATCAGCGTCAGCGGCACGGTCCAGACGGCGCAGGCGACGAAGAAGAGGATGCGGAATTCGGTCGCGTGGCCATGGCCGAGTGCCGGCAGGCCGAGGATGACCATGCAGGCGAACACCGGCAGGGCGGCGAACACGGGGATGGCCAGCGGGATGTCGTCTTTCACGGGAGGCTCGTGCGCGAGGAAGCGGTCATTCTAGCCTGCGTCAGTGTCCGATGGAATACAGCATCGCGTTGATTTTCCAGCCGTCGTCCGTACGCACGAGCTGCCACGTCTCGCTGCCGCGGTTCGTGACCTTGCCTTCTTCGAGGAACTCGAAGTCGAACCACACCGACGCGACGGTGCCGTTCGTGTCGATGCGCACGTCGTGGAAGCGTTCCTCGATCGGTTTGGTGGAGCGCTGGACGAAGCCGGCGAAGTCCTGCCACGTCGACGGCATCGTCCGCGGCGCGGCCGGGTTGCGGGATTTCGCGGCGGCGTACGTCGTTTCGTCCAGCGCGGATCGCCAGGCGCCGCCTTCGGGCATGAACAGCGACCCGAGGGTCTTGCCGTCGTGGGCGACGATGGCGGTCTGGAATTGCTGCACGACCTGGCGGATGGCGGCGACGTCGGCGTCGGTGGTGACATTGGCCGCGTGGCCCGGCGTGCCGAAGGAGGCTGCGAGGCAGGCGGCGAGGATGAGCGAGAGAGCAGCGCGCATGATGAATTCCGAAGTGGTGGAGACGCCACGATAGCGGCGCCCGCCACGCCCGGTCGAGCGGGTTGCGCCGGACCGTGCACGCCACGCCGCGAACCGGTGGCGCCAGGTTGCGGCGGCGTCGCTCGGCAGGCCGCCGCCACCCGCATGGCCAGGTGCGCGACACCATGACAACGGCGACGAGTGTCGTCAACCTTGCGCGGCCGCGAGCTGCGCATCCGCTTCCGCGGCCCGGCGCGCGGCCGGACGCGAACTGACGCGGTCGATGTACGCCATGACCTCGGGCAGTTCCGGCACGAGCTTGAACATCGTCATCCAGCCGAGGGCCGTGCCCCACAGGACGTCGGCCGCGGAAAAGCGCTCGCCCAGCAGGTAAGGGCCTGCGCGCAGCTGGCGCGTCAGCGTGGCCAGCATCGTGTCGAAGTCGCCGTAGGGGCACATCATCGGCGGCGCCGGCTCGCGCTTCATCGCGACGTCGTTGATCGCCGGTTCGAACGACGAGCCGTAGAACGCGAGCCAGCGCAGGTAGGGGCCGCGCAGCGGGTCGCCCGGCGCCGGCGCGAGGCCCGCATCGGGAAACAGGTCGGCGAGGTGGATGAAGATCGCGGGCTGTTCGGTGACGAGGGCGTCGTCGTGCACGATGGCGGGCACCTTGCCCATCGGGTTGACGGCCAGGTAGGCCGGCGCGCGCTGCTCGTTCTTCTTGAGGTTCAGCACGTGCAGGTCGTAGGGCGCGCCCAGCTCCTCGAGCAGGATGCGGGTGGCGCCGGAGCGCGAATTCGGGGCGTGGAAGAAGGTCAGGTTCATGGCGTCCTCGTGATGGCGGTGAATTGCCAGCTTAGGCGCCGTCACGACCGCGGTCTTGGAAAAACGCGAATGCTAGAATCGCGGGATTCTCACGACTGCGACGAGATCGATGAGCAATCTGCATACCGTTACGGACCGCGCCAAGGGTGTGGTCGCACCGGCGCTTGCCGGCCGGATGTTCCGCCTCGGCCGCTACCTGCCGCCGCCCGACCTGGCGCCGTTCCTCGACCATTACTGGGTCGTCGAGTGGGACTTGCGGGGCCGTCCCGCGCACACGCAGCGCACCTTGCCTTACCCTTGCGTGCACGTTGTGTTCGACCGCGCCCGCACGGGCATCTGGGGACTCACGACGGGCCCGTTCGATTATGAATTGAAGGATGCGGGCAAGGTATGCGGCCTGCGTTTCCGGCCCGGCGCTTTCCGCGCCTTCCTCGGCCGGCCGCTGCACACGATCACGGACAAGGTGCTGCCGCTGTCCGCCGTCTTCCCGTGGGACGAGATGGCCGCGCAGGACGCCGTGCTGGACACGCCCGACGACACGGCGATGGTCGACGCGGCGAACGCGCTGCTGCGCACCGTCCTGCCGGCGCCCGACCCGCAGGTGGACAAGATCGCCGCCATCCTGCGCGCGGTCGAAGGTACGCCCGGCCTGACGCACGTCGAGGCGCTGGCTGGCGTGGCCGGCATGGGCGTGCGCAGCCTGCAGGCGCTGTTCGGCGAGTACGTGGGCGTGAGCCCGAAATGGGTGATCCGGCGCTTCCGCCTGCACGAGGCGGCGGACCAGTTGGCGACCGGTGCCGACGTCGACCTGGCCACGCTGGCGCAAGGCCTCGGCTATTTCGACCAGGCCCATTTCACATCGGACTTCCGCCGGCTGGTGGGCAAGTCGCCCGGGCGGTATCGCGAGGAAGCGCGGCGCACTGCTGGCGCGTGACGCGCCGCAAGATGATCGACCGACAACGGATGGCGGGCGCAGCGCCTGGCTGCGCTGGCGCAACTGTCAACACTTTGTTGGTTCTGCGCAATTCACGTGACATTTTCCGGTGGGAAAATTATTTCCGGTGGTAAAATCCGGTTACTACGGGAAAATAATTTTTTGTCGGTATTTCTACCATTGACTCGAGATTACAAATTGAAATCTAAATCCAGCCGCGCAGTAATGTTGACCGCCATCCTCGGTACCGTGGGCACGTTGTCCGCCTGCGGCGGAGGCGGCGGCATGGGTGAACCGGTATCGACGACGGCATCCACGACGTCGACCGCATCGTCCATGCCGTCGGTACCCACGGCGACGCCGCCGTCCACGACGCCCACGACGACCGAATCCACGCCGCCTGCGACGGTGACCACGGCGCCCGCACCCGCACCCGTGCCGGCACCTGCACCGACGCCGACGACCGCCGACATCGCGTCCAGCCTTCCTCCGCCCCCGATCGCGGCGACGCTGCTCGGGCAGGAAAGCTATTCGCCGGCAACGCAGTACTCGTCCAACTTTTGCCAGGACGGCCAGTACCCGACGCAATGGAATTGGAACCCGGCGTCGATCGTGACGCAGGCCGCGCCGGCGACGTCCGGCACGCCGAAGATCGTGCAGGTGCGCGACGGTGTGCCCATCGCGACCTATACCGCGCTGGGCGGCGACCCGGCCACGCGTTCCAAGCCCAACAGCGAAAATGGCACCGACACGAGCGTCGGTCCATTCCGCCGGGCGCCTTACCTCCAATGGAAGAGCGGCGACACGTTCCTCGTCTACCCGGCGGTCTATAGCGGCAAGGACATGCAGATCTACATCGGCCCGAACTTCGCCAACGATGCGGACTTCAAAGCCGGCAAATACGTGGTGCCGAGCAACATCACGATCCGCGGCGTTACGGTCGACGGCAAGCGTCCGGTGATCGTCAATCCGCCGACGGGCGCTTCGAACTCGACCTACGGACAGGGCCTCATCTACATCGACGGTGCGTACGATGCGGACAAGAAGGTCACGGCGTGGGCGAGCAACATCACGATCGAAAATCTCGACATCGTCGATTCGCCGACCGGCGGCAGGCTCGGCAAGGCGGCGATCTACGTCAACGCGGCCAAGGACCTGACGTTGCGTAATGTCCGCATCGCCGGCTTCAAGCAGCACAGCGCCAACGGTATTTTCTCGACCGGTAACACGGCGGGCTCGATCGTGTTCGAAAACGTCGAACTCGACAGCAACGGCGGCGGCGGCGGCCCCGAGCACAATGCGTACATCAACGGCAGCACCACCGATCCGACGTTCACCTTCCGCGTGACGGGTTCGTGGAGCCACGATTCGTACTACGGCCACGAGCTGAAATCGCGTGCGCAGCGGACGATCATCGAAGGCTCGTACCTGACCGGCCACCGTGCCGCGACGGGCGAGCTGGGCGAGTCGTACCTGCTCGACGTCCCCGATGGTGGCGAACTGACCGTGCGTAACACGATCTTCGTGAAGAATTTCTCCGGCAATGGCTCGAATGGCGCATCGTTGACGTTCGGCGTGGAGTCGGCCCTGGCCACGCGCAGCTGGGGGCTCACCGTCGAACACAATACGTTCGTGGCGATGTCGCGCTATTACGACGACGCGAAGCACAAGCCGTATCCCTTGTACGTCAGCAGCAAGGCGCTGGGTGACAAGAAGATCGATTCGAATGTGTACGTCGGCTATTGCACGGGCGACGTGACGCGCGATGCGCCCGGCACGAATGCGGTGACCCTGAACTTCAACGACATCGACCTGAGCTATCGTCCGCGCCTGCCGCGCTTGACCGGTGACCTGAGCATCATCGGCACCAAGTCGTACTGGCACACGGCACAATCGGCGACGCGCAAGACCAACGCCGTCGGCGCACGCGACTGATCAAGCCCGGTCAGTCGAGGTCATCCTCGTCGGCCCCGCGTTCCAGCTGTGGAATCACTTTCACGAGCAGGATGCGGGGCCCGTTCGTTTTCTTGACGACGACGTCGAACTGAGGGAATTCGATGCGCTGGCCCTGCTTGGGGATGTCGCCCAGCTTCGCCATCAACAGCCCGCCGACGGACTCCACCTCGTCCAGTCCCATCTCTTCGTTATTGATGTCGATGCCGAGCACGCGCTCCAGCGACACGATGGGCAGGCTCGCCTTGCCGATATAAGTGCCATCGCCCTGCGGCAGCCAGTCGTTCTCGTTGAGGCGGAATTCGTCGCGGATCTCGCCGACGATCGCGCCCAGCAGGTTGTCCAGCGTGATGAAGCCGACGGGGCGCTTGCCCTTTTCGCCGATCAGTGCGAAGTGCGGGGCGCCGCCGCGGAACCGGCGGAACAGTTCGATCGCGGGCGTGCGCGCGGAGATCAGGTCGACGGGGCGCAGGTACTCCGTCAGGTCGTCGACGTCCTTGCCGGACTGCTCGGCGAAGAACAAGTCCTTCAGGTGGATCACGCCCAGCACTTCCTCGCCGTCCTCGTCGAAATACGGGTAGCGCGAGAAGCGGTTGCGGCGCATCGTGTCGAGGTTCTGTTCCAGCGTCCGGCTCGCGTACAGCGCGCTCACCTCGTTAATGGGCCGCATCAGGTCCGACACCGTGTGCTGGGAAAACTCCAGCGACTGCGCGAGGATGTGGCGCTCGTCGTGCGTGAAGCGTTCGCCCGGCGCGCCCGTGTTGGTGCGCAGGATGATCTTCAATTCGTCGTTCGAATAATGCGTCTCGTGGCTGCCCACGCCCGACAGGCCGGCGATGCGCAGCACGAGGTTCGCGCTTTCGTTCAGCACCCAGATCGCCGGGTACATCGCCCAGTAAAAGCCGTAGAGCGGCAAGGCGCTCCACAAGCCGACGGCTTCCGGCACGCGGATCGCGAGCGACTTCGGCGCCAGCTCGCCCACGACGATGTGCAGGAACGAGATCACGCTGAACGCGACGACGAACGACACGCCGTGGATGATTTGCGCGCTCGTGATGCCGAGCAGCGCAAACACGGGCTCCATCAGCTTCGCGAACGCGGGTTCGCCCACCCAGCCCAGGCCCAGCGACGCCAGCGTGATGCCCAGCTGGCAGGCGGAGAGATAGGCGTCCAGCTGGCTGTGGACCTTGAACAGGATGCGTCCGCGCAGGCCGCCCGTCTTGGCGATGGCGCGCACGCGCGTCTTGCGCAGGGTGACGATGCCGAATTCGGCCGCCACGAAGAAGCCGTTCAGCGCCACCAGCAGCAGCGCGAGAACGACGAGCAGTACGTTTTGCATAAATAGTAAATTTGTTCAGAAGGCAAAGCCGGGACCATTGTAACGGTCAGGCCGCGGCGCCGCCTTTTTGCGACCCCGCCAGGATGGCCTCGACCGCCGGATGCATGATCTTGCGGTCGCTCGAAATCATGTAGAACTGTTCGCGCACGGTCGGCACGAGGCCCACCTGCACGGCGCCGAACTGCTCGGCCACGTCGTCCGCCAGCGCGGCCGGCGCGAAGAACAGGCCCAGGCCGCGCCGGCCGAACGTGTTGAGGAGGGCGTTGTCCTCGAACTCCCCGACGACGTCCGGCCGGACGTGATGCTGCACGAACCATTCGTCGATCTTGCCGCGCAGGGCATTATTACGTGCCGGCAGCAGGAACGGCGCGCTGTTCAGATTCTGCGGAAAGCCCGCGCCGGCGCCGCCGTAGCGCTGCGCGAGCGCGGGCGCGCCCACGACGACCATCTCGCTGTCGAACAGCTGGTGGCTGAACACCTTCAACGTCGCGCCGGCGCGCACTTCGCGGTCCGTCAGCACGACGTCCAGCTTGTGCAGCGCCAGGTCGGCCAACAGCGCCTCGAACTGGTCCTCGTAGCACACGATGCGCACGGGCCGCTCCATCCGCGTGGCCGCTTCCAGCATGCGGTAGGCCGACAGCTTCGGCAGCGAATCCGAGATGCCCACGGTGAGGCGCGTGCGGCCGCTGTCGAATTCGTTCAGCGCTTCCTGCATCTGCTCGCCCAGCAGGAAGATCTGGTCGGCATAGCCCAGCGCCAAGCGGCCCGCTTCCGTCAGCACGAGGCGCCGGCCCTGCTGCGCGAACAAGGTCTTGCCCAGCGATTGTTCCAGCAACGTCAGTTGCGAACTGACCGTCTGCACGGCGAGACCGAGACGTTCGGCAGCCCGCGTGATACCCCCTTCGTTGGCCACGACCCAGAAGTAGTACAGGTGACGGAAATTGATGTCGGTTTTCATTATTGAGTGAATAACGCAGGTTTTTCCGAAGTGATTCTCTCGTTATCTTCGCTTTTTCATTCGGATCATCGCCTCTACACTGCGCCTTGTCAACAACATACATCCCAGAAGGGAGATGAGAATGAAACATTTCAGGATGTCGTTCATCGTGACGGCGTTGTGCCTGGTGGGCTCCGCGTGGTGGGGCTACTCGCATGCCGGCCTGGCCGGCGCGCTGACGGCAGTGGGTATCGCCGCGATCCTCGCGGTGATGGAAGTCTCGCTGTCGTTCGACAACGCGGTGGTCAACGCCTCCGTGCTGAAGACCTGGGACCCGTTCTGGAAAAAGCTGTTCCTGGGCGTGGGCATCATCATCGCCGTCTTCGGCATGCGCCTGCTGTTCCCGCTCGTGATCGTCGCGGTGGCGGCCGACCTGGGCCTGATGGACGTGTGGAACATGGCGTTGCAGGACCCGAAGCAGTACTCGATGCACCTGACGAACCACCACGCCGAAGTGGCGGCGTTCGGCGGCATGTTCCTGCTGCTGGTCTTCCTGAACTTCCTGTTCGATGACGAGAAGGAGCACCACTGGCTCGGCCACTTCGAAGAAAAGCTCGGATCGCTCGGCAAGGTGTCGTCGATCTCCGTGATGATCGCGATCGGCGCGCTGATGGGCAGCCTGACGCTGGTGCCGGAAGCGCAGAAGATGGTCGTGCTGATGTCGGGCCTGTGGGGCATCCTGATCTACGTCGGCGTGGACGTGCTGTCGAACATGCTCGAGAAATCGGAAGAGGGCGGCGGCGACGTGGGCGAGATGGTCAAGCGCGGCGGTATCGGCGGCTTCCTGTACCTGGAAGTGCTGGATGCATCGTTCAGCTTCGACGGCGTGATCGGCGCCTTTGCCATCACCAACGACGTCGTGATCATCATGCTGGGCCTCGCGATCGGTGCGATGTTCGTGCGTTCGCTGACGGTGTACCTCGTGGAGAAGGGCACGCTCGACCAGTTCGTGTACCTGGAACACGGTGCTCACTACGCGATCGGTATCCTCGCGCTGATCATGCTGGCCAGTATGAAGTTCCACGTGCCGGAGCTCGTGACGGGCCTCGCGGGTGTCGCCTTCATCGGTGCCTCGGTGTGGTCGTCGATCCGGTATCGCAAGAAGCAGGAAGCGTTGGGTGTGCACACGAAGGAATTGGCGCACGCGGAGTGATGCATGACGGTGGGCACGGGGTGCCCATCCTACGGCAATCGTATAGACGGTGTGGAACGGAACGTAGGGTGGGCTCCCCGAGCCCACCATGCGAACCGATAACGTGAAACTCGGTGGGCACGGGGTGCCCACCCTACATGGAGAACCATCATGGCAATCAGCTTGCAAAAAGGCGGCAACGTCAACCTGTCGAAAGAAGCACCGGGCCTGGCCAAACTGAAACTGGGCCTCGGCTGGGACCTGCGCAGCACGGACGGCGCGGCGTTCGACCTGGACGGTGTCGTGTTCCTGCTGAACCAGGCCGGCAAGGTGCGTTCCGACGCCGACTTCATCTTCTACAACAACCTGCGCTCCGCCGACGGTGCCGTCGTGCACTCGGGCGACAACCGCACGGGCGCCGGTGACGGCGACGACGAGACGGTGACGATCGACCTCGCCAAGGTCCCGGCCGACGTCGACCGCGTCGTGCTCGCGGTGACGATCCACGAGGGCGACACGCGTCGCCAGAATTTCGGCCAGGTGAGCCGCGCGTTCATCCGCTGCATCAACGGCGCGAACGACAGCGAGATCGCCCGCTACGACCTGTCCGAAGACGGTTCGACCGAATCCGCGATGATTTTCGGCGAGGTGTATCGTAACGGCGCCGACTGGAAGTTCCGCGCGGTGGGCCAGGGCTTCAACGGCGGCCTCGGCCCCCTTGCCAAGAATTATGGCGTGAGCGTCTGACCAACGTGCCGTCCTGAAAGGAAGCCAAATGCCAGTGTTTACCGTGACCGGGGACGTCGATCCCTTCCTGCATGTGTCGCTCAAGCGCGGCGAGACCATCTACTGCGAATCGGATGCGATGGTCATGATGGAATCGACGCTCGACCTGAAGGGCAAGATGAAAGGGGGCCTGGGCAGCGCGCTGATGCGCACCTTCGCCAACGGCGAGTCGTTCTTCCAGCAGCACATCGAGGCGGCACGCGGCGATGGCGATTGCCTGCTGTCGCCCACGCTCCCCGGTGCGATGCAGATCGTCGACTGCGGCCCGAACCAGTACATCATCAGCGATGGCGCGTTCGTCGCGGCCGCATCCGGCGTCGACCTGCGCGTGCGCACGCAGAGCCTGGGCAATGCGCTGTTCGCCCAGAGCGGCGGCTTCTTCGTGACGGAGACGGCGGGCAGCGGCCAGGTCGTCGTGTCCGGCTTCGGCTCGATGAGCGTACTGGAAGTGGAACCGGGCAAGGACGCGATCATCGACAACTCGCACGTCGTCGCCTGGGACAGCACCTTGCACTACGAGATCTCGATCACGACCGGCACCAGCGGTGGCTTCCTGGGCAATTTGATCAACAGCCAGACCAGCGGCGAAGGCATCGTCCTGCGCTTCTCCGGTCGCGGCAAGATTTACGTCTGTTCGCGCAACCGCGCCGCGTTCAAAGCGTGGACGCAGGCGCCTGCGCGCTGACGCATGAAAGGAGTCTGAAAAATGGCAGTGAATCTGCAGAAGGGCCAGAAGATCTCGCTTGAGAAGGAAGCCGGCGGCGCCCTGTCGCGCGTAACGATGGGCCTCGGCTGGGACGTGGCGAAGAAGGGCGGCTTCTTCGGCTTCGGCGCGAAGAGCGACGCGATCGACCTCGACGCGTCCGTCGTGATGTTCGACGACACGAACCGTCCCGTCGACGTGGTCTGGTTCCGTCAACTGAAAAGCCGCGACGGCAGCATCACGCACACGGGCGACAACCGCACGGGCGCGGGCGATGGCGACGACGAGCAGATCGTCGTCGACCTGCGCACGGTGCCGCCTAACGTGAGGTCGCTCGTCTTCACCGTCAACAGCTTCACGGGCCAGAATTTCTCGACGGTGCAGAACGCGTTCTGCCGGATCTTCGATACGAACAATGGCAAGGAGATCGCACGCTACGACCTGTCCGTGCAGGGTTCGCACACGGCCCAGATCATGGCCAAGCTGTACCGCCACAATGGCGAGTGGAAGATGCATGCGATCGGCGAGAACGGCACCGGCCGCACGTTCGACGACCTCATGCCGCTGATCGTCCCGCACCTGTAATCGTTGTTTGTTCTCTCCGCGGACCCGTCTCCGTCCGCGGCTTCCCACGTGGGCGGCTTGGCGCCCACGCCTTTTAACGGCTCCCTCGGGAGCCGTCTTTTTTGGTATTGACGACGATCAGCCGGCAGCCGTGGCCACGCGCGTAGATTGTGCTTCCTTCTCATCCATCCATGGAGGACACATGAAGCGCTACCACATCACGCTTGGCGCGAGGACGACTGCAGGAGGCACCGTGATCGGCGCGTCGAGCCTCTCGTCGATCGATGGCGCGCGCATGGCACTGGAGGGCGACAAGGTCAGTTGTCCGCAGTGTCACAGCGACGGCGTGATCGTCTGCGCCGGCCCCCGGCTCCCCGACGACTGGGAGGGCAGGCGGTACGCATTGCAGGATGATCTTTGCGCGTGCAAGTGCGTCCCCGCGCCGCGTCTGGTCGCGACCCAGACATTGAGATGCCAGCATGTAGAAAGTCCTTGACCCTGGCGGTTTTTCGTCCTACTGTATTACTCAATTAATACAGTAGACGCCATGCCAACCCATCCCGCCTCCCTGTTTTCGATCGCGACCGGATCGCCGGAACCGATCTACCGCCAGCTCGTCGAGCAGGTCCGGCGCCTGTCGGCCAGCGGCCAGCTCCGGCCCGGCGACGAGATGCCGTCCGTGCGCGAGATCGCCCAGGCGCTCACGTTGAATCCGATGACCGTGTCGAAGGCCTACGGCCTGCTGGAAATGGAAGGCGTGCTGGCGCGCCGGCGCGGGCTCGGCATGGTGGTGGCCGAGTCGGCTGCGCCGGCCGCGAAAGCCGACATCGTCGGCCTGCTCCGTCCCACGCTCGAGCGCGCGGCCACGGAGGCGCGCCAGCTCGAACTCGATTCGGACACCGTCCTCTCCCTGTTCGCAACCATTCTGAAGGAAACAAAATGAGTGCCCCCATCGTTCGCATGTCTTCGGTCAGCAAGCATTTCGGCAGCCAGCGGGTGCTCGCGGGGCTGGACTGGCAGATCGCGCCCGGCCAGGTGGTCGGCCTGCTGGGCCGCAACGGCGCCGGCAAGTCCACGCTGCTCGAGTGCATGCTCGGGCTGCGCGAGGCCGACGCCGGCGGCGTGTCGCTGTTCGACGAGGACGTGGCCGCGCTGTCGGAGGACGCGCGCGGCCGCATCGGCTACGTCCCGCAGCGGACCGACCTGTTCGACTGGCTGACGCCCGTGCAGATGTTCGACTACTTCCGCGCCATGTATCCGCGCTGGAATGCGGCCAAGGTCGAGGGCCTGCTGTCGCGCTGGGGCTTCGGGCCCGACCTGCGCAACAAGCCGATCAAGCGGCTGTCCGGCGGCGAGCAGCAGAGACTGGCCATCATCCGCGCGCTGGCGCACGATCCGGTCCTGCTGATCCTGGACGAACCCGTGTCCGCACTGGACCCCGTCGGCCGGCGCGAATTCCTGCGCGAGCTGGTCGACCAGGTGATCGAGCGCGGCACGACCGTCGTGTTCTCGACGCACATCCTGTCCGACCTGGAGCGCGTCGCGTTCGACCTCGCGTTCCTGAAGGATGGCCGCATCGCGCTGCAGGGCCAGACGGACGCGCTGCTGGAAGGCGCGCGCCGTATCGTCGTGCCGGCCGCCACCTTGTCGGTCGCACCGCTGGCGGGAGAAGTGCGCCGGCGCCACGAGGGCGCGATGACGAGCGTGATCGTGCAGGCGCCCGGCGACGACGTCGCGCGTCTCGCGCGCGAGCCGGGCGTGCGCGTGGAACCGCTCAGCCTGGAAGACCTGTTCATCGAGGTGACGCAATGAACGCCGCGCTGTACGACTATCGGATGATCTGGCGCGCGGCCGCGGCGCAGCGCGAGCCGGGCGGGGTGCGCGCCGTGTGCGCGATCGCCGGCGTCGTCGTCGCCTGCGGCCTCATCGTGGCCATTCTCGGCGACCTGCAGGCCCTGCAAGCGCTGCGCTTCATCATCGCCGCCGCCTTCATGGCGCTGGCGTTCATCTGGACATTCCTGTTCGTGCCCGGTTCGATCCGCATGAATTCGCCCATCAACGCGTGGCTGCTGCCGCGCCAGCGTCGCCGCCTGCGGCAGATGACGGCAGCGTACTGGTTCGTCGCCACGCTCGGTATCGCGTACGGCCTCGGCAACTGGCACGTGCTGCCGCTCGTCGCGTTCGCCACGCTGGGGATGGCGCTGCTGATGGCGGGGAACAAATACGTGCCTTACCTGATGATGTTGGGCGGGAACGGGCCGTGGCTTGTGCAGGTCATGCTGCCGCCGGCGTGGGCGGCGCCGATGACCGGCAACGCTGCCCTCTGGACACTGGACGTCCTGCTCCTGCCCGCTGCGGTGTGGGGCCTACGCTGGCTGTATCCTGCCGGCGGCGACGCCTATTTCGGACGGCGTGACGATCAGCTCAAGCGCGTGAACCAGTTCGCCTTGCGCACACAGGACAAGCAGCCCACGGCGCAAGGCATGGTCGGGCAAGGCAATCTCTCGTTCTACCGTGTCGCACTGCGCTGCGATCGGCGCCGCGCCGACCCGGCCACCATGCTGATGCATGCGCTGGGCCCGACGGCACACTGGACTGCCTGGATCGGCGCCATCGCCGTCATGCTGCTCATCGCCGTCGGTGCGAATGTCGCGCTGGGCCGGTGGCAAGGCGCCGCCGTGCAAGCGTTCGTCGGCCAGATCGCCATCGTCGCTCCCGGCGCGCTGGCGTTGATCGTCTTGTTCAGCACGGCCCAGTACGGCCAGCAACTGCGCCGCACGCGAGGCGAGCAGGCCTTGCTGCGCCTGACGCCACTGGCCGGCGATGCCGCGTTGCTGAACCAGCGCCTCGCCACACGCATGCTGCGTCAGGCGCTCTCGATCTGGGTCTTGTTGACCGTGGCCATCGCCGCCGTCGTGCTGCCGTTCGCCACCGGCCCGGATGCGCTGCTGCGCCAACTCGTCCTGTGCTGCGTGGCCGGCCAGGCGGCAATGATGGGTCTGCTGAGCGATTATGCGAGCGAACGTGGCGGCTGGAACCCGGCGCTGGCATTGCGTGCTGCCGCCTACGTCGCCGCCCAGGCGCTCGTGGCCATGGGCCTCGCCAACGTGACCGGCACGACGGTGTGGCCATGGCTCATCGCGATCTCGCCTGCCATCTGCGCCGTGCAATTGCGGCTCGACTGGAAGCGCATGCTGGCCGCGCCACCCGCGTTCCCGGCGGGGCGGATGGCGTGATCAGGGCGCGGGTTCAGTGCCCGCGCTTCTGCACGAGCGCCGTGCCGATGCCGTGGCGGTGGCCTTCGCTGACGGCCGTCACGGTGCCGTCCGGGTTGAACACGATGGCGTTGGCGGCGCCGATTTCTTCGGGGTTCGCTTCCCACTTGTGGCCGAACTGTTCCAGCGCCTGGGCTTGCGGGGTGCCCGTAAAACCCGGTTCGACGGCCGTCTCCTTGGCGTTGCGCTGCGACAGCCGCGGCGCGTCGATGGCCTGGTCCATCGGCATGCCGAGATCGACGTAGTTGACGATCGTCTGCAGCACCGTCGTGATGATCGTGGCGCCGCCCGGGCTGCCGATGGTGAACGCGGGCTTGCCGTCCTTGAACGCGATCGTCGGCGCCATGCTACTGCGCGGGCGCTTGCCCGCTTCCGGGATGTTGGGTGCGGGGCCCGTGAAGTCGAAGTCCGTCATCTCGTTATTCAGCAGGAAGCCGTAGCCCGGCACGACGATGCCGCTGCCGCCCCATGATTCGATCGTGAACGTGTAGGCGACGACGTTGCCCCATTTGTCCGACACCGTCAGGTGCGTCGTGTGCGTGCCTTCGCGCATGATCAGGTCCTGCTGCGGGCGCAGCGGGAAGCTGCGGTCGTTCTCGTACAGGAAGGCGTCGCCGGCGGGGACGACGCCGGCCGCGCGGTCGGGGCGGATCAGCGAGCGGCGCTGCGCCGCGAACTGCTTCGACAGCATGCCTTCGATGGGCGCGTCGACATATTCCGGGTCGCCGACATAGGCGTTGCGGTCGGCGAACGCAAGGCGGCTCGCTTCCAGGTACAGGTGCTCCGCGTTCGCGCGCGGCATGGACTTCAGGTCGAAGCCTTCGAGGATGTTCAGCGCCTCGGCCACCGTCACGCCGCCGCTGCTGGGCGGCGGCATGCCGTACACGTCGTAGCCGCGGTACGTGGAGCGGATCGGCTGGCGGATGCGCACCTCGTAGTTCGCGAGGTCGGCGAGGCTCATCGTGCCGGGGCGGACCTGGCTGCCGGCCGTGACGGGCGGCCGGTTGACGGCGGCGACGACGGCCTGCGCCAGCGGGCCTTCGTAAAACGTTTTATATCCTTTCGCCGCGAGCTCGCGGTAGGCCTTGGCGAGGTCCGGGTTCTTGACGATCGTCCCCGTCGGCAGCGCCTTGCCGTTCTTCAGGTACAGGCGGCTCGTCGTCTCGAACATGCCGAACTTCTTTTCGTTCCCGACGATCAGGCCGTGCATCGTCTCGCTGACGGGGAAGCCCTTCGTCGCGACCTGGATCGCGGGCGCCAGCACCTGCTTGAACGACATCGTGCCGTAACGCTCCAGCGCCTCGTGCCAGCCGCGCACGGTGCCCGGCACGCCGACGGACGCGCCGCTGGCGACGGCCGTGTCGAAATCGATCGCCTTGCCGTTGTCCTGGAAGACGGTCGGGCTGAACGACGCGGGGGCCGTCTCGCGGTGGTCGATCGTGATCACGCGCTTGTCCTTCGCGAGATACACGACCATGAAGCCGCCGCCGCCGATGCCGCAGCTGAACGGATCGGTGACGCCCAGCGTGGCCGCCGCCGCGACGGCCGCGTCGACGGCGTTGCCGCCCTTGTCGAGGATGGCGATCGCGGCGGCCGACGCCTTTTCGCTGATCGTGGCGACGGCGCCCCCTGTCCCCGTGGCGACGGGCGTCTTGGCGAGGGCGAGCGGCGGCGCGAGGACGATCGAGAGGATCAGTCCGCAAGTGAGGGCTTTGACGGAAGTGGTCATGGCTGGCGCAGGAAGTGGATGTGGGTGGCGGCGCTCATCGGGGCGGGGCCGTGATCTTGAGCGTGACGGGAATGATGTCGCCCGGCCGCATCGTGCCGGCCGCGCGTGCGGGCGGGATCGCGGACGTGTCGAGGGCGATGCGGGCGCCGTGCAGCGACGGCGGCGTGGCCGTCGGCTGGTCGGGGCCAAGCGTGAATTCCTCGGCGCCGTCCGGGCCGTGGACGACGAAGCGGAAGATCAGCCGTCCGGCCCACACGCAGCGGGTGTTCGCGGGGCAGCGGCTGTCGCTGTAGCTGTCGTACGTGAGGACGAGGCCATGCGCCAGGGCGACGCTCTGCTCAGGGCGGAGCGGATACACGGCGTCCTGCGGCGGCGCGGCGGCACAGCCCGCGAACAGGGAAAACGACGCCGCCACGAGGGTGGCGGCCAGAGCGGCAAGCGGGCGCGGCGGCGTCATGAAGCGTCCTTTGTTTGCGAACAGCCAATCATAACAAAACCGCCCGTCGGGGCCGGTGCGATTCGGCCAGTGCGGCCGTTCAATCGATCGGATAGCGGCGGAAGACGGGCAGCGCTTCCGCGCGCGCGGTCCACGCGGCCAGGCGCGGGAAGGCATCGCCCGCGACGATCTGCGGCACCATCAGCCGGACGAACGACCACGTGACGGCGGCGCTGACGGCGGCCTGGTCGAGGGCGTCGACGTCGAATGCGTCCGCCTCGGCCTCGAGCAACTTCAATGCGGCGAGCAATTGTTCCTGCACGCGGTCGAGCCAGGGCTGGTGTATTTTTTCCGCCGGACGCAGGTTGTGCTCGTAGACGATCTGCGCCGTCTTTTCGCACGCGGCCAGCGCGGGGCCGATCGCGCGCAGCGCACGCGCACGCGCGGCCGGGGCGGCGGGCAGCAGGGAGCGGCCCGTCAGCGCGTCGCCGTATTCGAGCATCAGCGTGGAATCGATGAGGAACGAGCCGTCGTCCAGCACGAGCGTCGGCGCCTTGACCGTCGGGTTGATGGCCGCGAATTCGTCGAAGTTGCGGAAGACCGACAGCGCCTTGTGTTCGAACGGGATGTCCTGCAGGTCGAACGTGATGGCCACGCGGCGGACGAAGGGCGAATCGAGCATGCCGATGAGTTGCATGGAACCTCCTGTGTTGGGTGGTCTTCCATTCTATTGGCTTTCGGGCAACCTTGCCGACCATGCATCAGGACTTGACGACAGCCCGCCTTCGCCGGATAGTTGAAATCGTTTTCATAACGGAGGCGACGATGGGCGAGCCGATGCGTTTCGATGCGGAGATAGGGGCCGGCATGGCGCCGGCGGCAGCGCGGCCGGGCGCGGCCACGGGCGCCCGCGCGCCGCGCGTGGTCGCCATCGACCTGCTGCGCGGCCTGGCCGTGATGGGCATGGTGATGGTCGCGTACGCGGGCGGCTGGGACGACCGGTTCACGTTTCTCACGCATGCGTCGTGGCGCGGGTTCGCCATCGCCGACATGATCTTTCCGGCGTTCCTGTTCTGTGCGGGGGCCGCGCTGCCGTATGCGCTGCGTCGGCGCGAGGGCCAGGGCAGGGCGGCCCTCGCGGGCCACGTGCTGCGCCGTTCCGCGATCCTCGTCGCCCTGGGCGTCTTCCTGAACCTCCTGCCGGGGTTCGACGTTGCCCACGTCCGCCTGCCGGGCATCCTGCAGCGCATCGGCCTGTGTTATGCGATCGCCGGCACGGGATGCGCGCTGGCGCTGCGCCGCGACGGCCTGCGCGTGGGCGGGCTCGTCGCGGCCATCGCCGTGCTGCTGGCGGGCTATGGCGCGCTGCTGCTCGCGTGGGACGCGCCCGGCTGCGGCCGCGCGTGCTTCGATTCCGCGCACGCGCTGCCGGCCGTCGTCGACCGCGCCGTGTTCGGCGTCGCGCACCTGTGGCCGTGGGGGCGGACGGGCGACGTCGTCACCTACGACCCGGAAGGTCTTGTGTCCACATTGGGCGCGCTCGTCAACATGCTGCTGGGCGTCGCCGCATCCGTGCTGCTGATGCGGTCGCACAGGCGCGCCACCTTGACGGCCATCGCCATCGCCGGCGCGGCGTGCCTGCTGGGCGGGCTGCTGCTCGATCCCCTCATGCCGGTCGTGAAAAAACTGTGGACCCCGAGCTTCGCGCTGCTGTCCGGCGGCTTCACGTTGCTGGCGCTGCTCGCGCTGATGCGGCTCGTGCCGCCAGGCCGCGCAGCCCCGGCATGGACGCGGCCCGTGCTTGCCTTCGGCACCAACGCGACCCTGGCCTTCGTCGGCATCACGTTGATCGATACTGTGATGCAGCTGCCGCTGGGCGGTGCGGGCAGCGCGCACGACCGGCTGGCGGCCCTGCTGGCGCGCGCGATTCCCGAGCCGCGCGTCGCGTCGGCCGCGTACTCCGCGCTGCTGCTGCTCGTGCTCGGGGCAGGGCTGTGGCAGCTGTACAAGCGGCGGATCGTCGTCCGGATCTGAAAGGGCGTATGCTGGCGCTCATTTGAACCCGACCGGAGACTGAGATGACGCGTTTGAGCGCAGCGGATTTCGACCCCGAGGTATTAGGCCTGTTCGACGGCTATGTCCACGGCCGCGTGTCGCGCCGCGATTTCCTCGCGCGCGCGGGCCGCTACGCTGCCGGCGGCACGACGGCCGCCACCTTGCTGGCGCAGCTGTCGCCGTCGTTCGCGGCGCCGCTGGTCGCCCCGGCGGACGCGCGCTTGAAGATCAGCCACCTCGACTTTTCCTCGCCTCACGGTTACGGCAAGGTGCATGGCTATCTGGCGCAGCCGGCGAATGCGACGGGCAAGCTGCCCACGGTCCTCGTCGTGCACGAGAACCGCGGCCTGAACTCGCACATCGAGGACATCGCGCGCCGCATCGCGCTCGACGGCTATATCGCCTACGCGCCGGACGCGCTGTACCCGCTGGGCGGCTACCCCGGCGACGAGGACAAGGCGCGCGAGTTGTTCCCCAAGCTGGACCAGGCCAAGACGCGCGCCGACTTCATCGCCGCCGCGCACGGGCTCGCGACGCTGCCGCAGGGGACGGGCAAGGTCGTCGTCGTGGGCTTTTGCTACGGCGGCGGCATCGCCAACTACCTCGCGACACAGCTGCCGGACCTGGCGGCAGTCGTGTCGTTCTACGGCATGCAGCCGCCGGCGGCCGACGTGGCCCGCATCCGCGCGCCGCTGCAGATCCACGACGCCGGCAACGATGAACGCGTACTGGCCGGCTGGCCCGCGTACGAGGCGGCGCTGAAGGCGAACCACGTCGATTACCAGCACTTCGTCTACCCCGGCGTCGAGCACGGCTTCAACAACGACACGACGCCCCGCTACGACGAGGCCGCGGCCAGGCTGGCGTGGTCGCGGACGATGGCGTTCTTCAAGGCGAAGCTGGCGTAGTGGAACGGCTGGCCGCGCTGCAGGCGCTGATCGCGTCCGACCAACGGCGCATGGACGTGCTGCGTGCCGTGCGCGCTCTCGGCCTGCCGGATTGCTGGGTGGCCGCCGGGTTCGTGCGCAACTGCGTGTGGGATCACGTGCACGGGCTTGCGGCGTCGCCGCTTTCGCAAGATATCGACGTGATCTGGTTCTATGCGGAGCAAGGCGACGCGGCCCGGGATGCCTCTCTCGAACGGGCGTTGCGGGACCGGGATGGGACTCTGGACTGGTCCGTCAAGAACCAGGCACGGATGCACGTGCGCAATGGCGATGCGCCATATGCCTCCGCCACGGATGCGATGCGGTACTGGCCGGAGACGGCGACGGCGGTCGGTGTCCGGCTTGGCCAAGACGATACCCTCGAGGTGGCGGCGCCGTTCGGGCTGGACGACCTGTTCGGACTGGTTGTCCAGCCGACCCGGCGTTTCGCCGAGGAGAAACGGGCGGTCTACCTGGCGCGCTTCCGCGCCAAGGACTGGCCGGGCCGCTGGCCTCGGCTGCGAATCGAGATGCCTGCCTGAAATTCGGGGTCAGAGCACTTTTTCTGAAAAATTCAGGGTCAGAGCACATTTTTTCGATGTGCACGAACGGCCCCGTTCACGACCAATGGCGACGCGATCGGGGCGATGGCGTCTTGCCGGAAGGGGATCTGACCCCGAACTTTTAAAATAATGTGCTCTGACCCCGAATTTGGGCAAGAAAAAAGGCACCCGCAGGTGCCTTCGTCGTTGGCTGTGGATGGCTTACATGTAAGCCGCCAGCGAGGTTTTCATCTTTTTCAGCGCGGCCGATTCGATCTGGCGGATGCGCTCGGCCGACACGCCGAATTCCTCGGCCAGCGTGTGCAACGTGGCACCGGAACCGTCGTCGTTGGCCAGCCAGCGGGCTTCCACGATGCGGCGCGAACGCGGGTCCAGCTTGGACAGGGCCGTTTCCAGGCCTTCCGACTGCAGGCGCACCTGCTCTTCGCCTTCCAGCACCTTCGTCGGTTCCTGCTGGTCCGAGGACAGATAGGCGATCGGCGAGAACTTGTCGTCTTCGTCGTCGGTCGGCGCTTCCAGTGCGATGTCGCGGCCGGACAGGCGCGTTTCCATTTCGATCACTTCTTCGCGCTTGACGTCGAGCATCTTGGCCAGATCGTCGACTTGCTGCGGCGACATGGCATCGAGGCCCTGCTTGTTGCTGCGCAGATTGAAGAACAGCTTGCGCTGCGCCTTCGTCGTCGCAACCTTGACCAGGCGCCAGTTCTTCAAGATGTATTCGTGCATCTCGGCCTTGATCCAGTGCATGGCATAGGACACCAGGCGCACGCCCTGGTTCGGGTCGAAGCGCTTGACTGCCTTCATCAGGCCGATATTGCCTTCCTGGATCAGGTCGGCGTGCGGCAGGCCGTAGCCCAGGTAGCCGCGTGCGATCGAGACGACCAGGCGCAGGTGAGACATCACCAGCTTCTGAGCCGCATCGAGATCATTCTTTTCCTGCAGGCGCGTTGCCAGCGACACTTCTTCTTCGTGGGTCAGCATCGGCAGGCGGTTCACTGCCGAGATATAGGCGTCGATATTACCGAGATTGCCACTGAAACCCAGCCCCAGAGCACGACTGCCGGCCGGGACCAATGCGGATTGTGCGGACATAGTCACTCCCTCTGTTAAGCTGCTGCATCGTCTCGCCATCTCCAGGGCCCCGGAGGCACCACTGGCTGGCTTGTGTCGGGATGCTGACGGTGCTATCAAAACCATTTCCCGCGATAGTCTGACGTTATATTAGCACTCTCTTGAGGTGAGTGCTAGGCGGCACCATATTCCTGGAGACGGGTTTAAGTTTCGTTAAAGTATTGTCCACAGGAACCAAAAACCGAGGCCGGTTCAACTGTAGAGCAGGGCATCAGCGATTCAAATGATGTACGTCAAGTGTGACACTCGTAACGTTTGAAAGTCGTAGAAGACAGGTTAGGCGACTCATGCTGCGCCTTCTGTTTGCTGGCGCACGTTGTCGTGTAGGCGAATGCCTCGTGTCCGCTGCCGGATTAGACTGGCCAGCAGCGGATGGGTTCACAGGGCCAGTGCGATCTGCTCGGTCTAAATTGGCTGAACAGCAAACCAGGTTGCCGGCAGGCGATCATGGCCAGCAAGCCATGGCGGCAGCTTTGGATCGAGCCAGCCGATGACTTCCACGCCTTTTGTGTGCAGATCGATCAGGGCGGGCGTTAGCCAAAGCAATTGTTCGTGATGGAAGACACGGTTCCGCAGCTCTCGGATCTGATTGAGCGCAGACGACACGGTATGGCGCTGGCGCTGCGATTTCGGACAGCGGGGGAAGACGAGGCGCAGATCCTTCCACAGTATCGACTGAAAGTGGACGTTAAACAGCGAACTCCAGAAGCCGAAGGCCAGCTCGGCAATGATTTTGTCGGGCGTAAGGGCTTCCGCCCGGCGTTGCAGCTTGACTTTTGCGTTGCCAACCTCGCGGACCTGCCATGCGAACGACGCGTTGTTCGTCCATGCTTCCCACCAATCCGTGCGCAGGTACAGAGTCGTCAGGCGCTGATGAACGCCGTTCTTCAGCGCGATCTCGATGTCGTTCAGCATGGGCATCGTTGCTTCCGCAAGCAGCAGGTTGTTCACATATGCCCTTGCCGCCCTCGACTCGTCGCCATCGCATGCGGCGCGATAACGTCCCAGCCGGGCCGACGAAAAATGCCTTTCGAGATCGCTCCAATCCATCGTGAATCACCTTTGAATGAGGTACTTACGACGGTATACTGCAGGCGCAGCCCTAGGTTTTGTCCTCTCCCAGCCTCCATACTGGTGATGACGCCAGGTCAGTTCTGGTCCCGTTCCGCGGGACCACCCCGGATTCGAAAAACCCGCCTGATGGTGGGTTTTTTTATGGACCAGCGAGGCGGTCAGTTCAACCGCGCCAGATGCCGCTGCACCGACAACATGGCCCCGACGAGCCCGAGCCCCGCGCTGATCGCCAGCAAGCCCGCCATGCCGAGCGGCGGCAGCGGGGCCAGCTGGAATTCGGATGCGTACAGGCGGGCGAACTCGGCGATGGCCGTGTTCAGCGGACGCAGCGCCAGCGTGACGGCGCCCAGCGCCACCGCGCCCGCGCACAGGCCCAGCAGCGCGCCCGTGTAGTAGAACGGACGGTGGATGAAGTTGTCGGTCGCGCCCAGCAGCTTCGACACGGCGATCTCCTCGCGCTGCGTCAGCACCTGCAGGCGGATCGTGTTGAACACGACGGCGATCACGACGACGCCCAGCGTCACGGCGAGCAGCAGCAGTGCCAGGCGCAGCACGCCCAGCAGGGCGGCCAGGCGCTTGACCCAGGCCGAGTCCACCTGCACGGAATCGACACCCGGCAGCGCGCGCATCTGCTCGGCGATGCCGTCCACGCGCGCGGCGTCGGCGCGACTCGTAAAACCTTCGAGCTTCATCACGTAGCTGTCCGGCAGCGGGTTGTCGCCCAGGGTCTCGATCACGTCCGTGAGGCCGCTTTTTTCCTTCAGGCTCGCGAGCGCCTGCTCGCGCGGCACGAACGTGACTTTCGCGTGGGCGCCGTGCAGGATGCGCTGCAATTGCGGCGCGAGCGCCTGCGCCTGGTCGCGCGGCGTGTCGGCCTTGAGGAACAGGCTGAGTTCCGGGTCGACGGACAATTCTTCCGACAGGGGACGCACGTTGTCGAGCAAGGTGACGCCCGCGAACGGCAGTGCCAGCGCGACGGCGACGACGAGCACGTTGAACAGGAAGCTGCCCGGCGCCTTGCGCACGTGCGACAGCGCGGCGCCGAGGGCGAAGCGGTGCTGGCGGAACCAGTTGTTCATGCGGCACCTCCCACCACGTGGCCGTGTTCGAGGCGAATCACGCGTGCCGCCTTGTCCAGGATTTCGTCGTCATGGGACGAGATGACGCAGGTGACGCCCACGGAATGAAACGCGTGCAGCGCGTCGATGACCTTGTCGGCGGCGGCGCGGTCGAGGTTCGCGGTCGGCTCGTCGGCCAGGATGATCTGCGGGCGGTTGACGATGGCGCGGGCGATCGCCACGCGCTGCTGTTCGCCGCCGGACAGCGCCATCGGCAGCGCCAGCGCGCGGTCGAGCAAGCCGACCTTGTCCAGCGCAGCGCGGGCGCGCTGCTCGGCCTGCGCGGCGTGCGCGCCGGTGACGAGCAGCGGCAGCATCACGTTGGCCAGGATGTGGCGGTCGTTGAGCAGGCGCTGGTTCTGGAAGATCAGGCCCAGGTTGCGGCGCAGGAAAGGGATGCCGGCCTTGCGGATGCGGCTCACGTCCTGTCCGTTCACGATCACGCGGCCGGACGTGGGCCGTTCGATCGCGGCGACCATCTTCATCAAGGTGGACTTGCCGGCGCCGGACGGGCCGGCCAGATACACCAGCTCGCCCTTGGCGATGTTCAGGGACACGTCCGCCAGCGCGAGCGTGCTGGCGGAATCCGAGTACTTCTTGGAGACGGACTGGAATTCGATCATCGCGTGTTTATCCCAGCAGCGCCTCGGCGAATTCGTCGGCGCTGAAGGGTTGCAGGTCCTCCAGTTTCTCGCCCACGCCGATGAAGTACACCGGCACGGGACGCGTGCGCGCGATGGCGGCCAGGATGCCCCCCTTGGCCGTCCCGTCCAGCTTCGTGATCACGAGGCCCGTCAGCTGCAGCGCGTCGTCGAACGCCTTCACTTGCGCGAGCGCGTTCTGGCCCGTGTTGCCGTCGATGACGAGCAGGATCTCGTGCGGGGCATCGTCCATGCCCTTGCCGATCACGCGCTTGATCTTCTTGAGCTCTTCCATCAGGTGCAGCTGCGTGGGCAGGCGGCCGGCCGTGTCGACCATGACGACGTCCACGCCGCGCGCCTTGCCCGACTGGACGGCGTCGAACGCGACGGCGGCCGGGTCGCCGGACTGCTGCGAGATGACGGTGACGTTGTTCCTCTGGCCCCAGACCATCAGTTGCTCGCGCGCGGCCGCGCGGAACGTGTCGCCGGCGGCCAGCAGCACGGACTGTTCATGGTGCTGCATGTGCTTGGCCAGCTTGCCGATGGTCGTCGTCTTGCCGGCGCCGTTGACGCCCGCGATCATCATCACGAGCGGTTCGTGGCGGCCCAGTTCAAGCGGCTTTTCGAGAGGGCGCAGCAGGTCGACGAGCAGGCCTTTCAACGCCACCTTGACGGCGGCGGCATCGAGCAATTTGTCTTCCTTGACCTTGCGCCGCAGGTTGTCGAGCAGGTACTGGGTCGCGTCCATGCCGGCGTCCGACATGAGCAGGGCGGACTCGAGTTCCTCGTACAGGTCTTCGTCGATGCGCGCGCCGACGAACAGCAGCGACAGGTTGGTCGACGTCTTCGCCAGGCCGGCCTTCAGGCGCGACATCCAGGAACGCTTGGCTTCCGCTTCGCTGACGGGGCGTTCGGCCGTTTCGGGGAACAGCTGGCCATCGTAGGCGGACGATGCGGTTTCTACCGGAGCGGTGTCGACCGCCGCGGTGTCGACCGCCGCATCGTCGCCACCGCCGAACAGGCGGCGCAGGAAACCCGGCTGCTCGGCCGCCGGCTCGGGCTGCGCGTCGGGGGCAGGCGCTGCGGGTTCGACCGCGGCCGGCGTCTCGGCTTCAGGTTTTTTCTTTTTGAAGAAACTAAACATTGTGTAATTCGGGAGGGCGGCAAGTGCCGAAAGGGTCGCGCGTATTCTACCAGAGCGGGCCCGGTTCCCCTTGTCGGGTAACCGGAAAGCAATCGGGCACGTCAAGACCACGGCAGGCCACGGCACTGGTATCCTGTCATTTCCGAAAGACCACTTGCCGCGCCCGGCGGCGCGGCGCTCGCCATGAAACACCGTCTCTTCCTGTTCGACCTCGACGACACCCTGCTCGACTTCAAGGCGTCCGAACGCCTGTCGTTCGACCGCACGATGCGTGCGCTGGGCCTGCCCGCGCTGCCGGACGGCCTGTTCGTCCGCTACCAGGCGATCAATATGGCACTCTGGAAGCGTTTCGAGACGGGCGCCGTCGCCAAGGACGTGCTGAAAGTCGAACGGTTCCGCCAGACGTTCGACGCGACGGGCCTCGACCTCGACCCGGAAGCGGCCAGCCGCCTGTACCTGGAATCGCTGTCGAACACGGTCGTGCTGATCGACGGCGCACGCGAGCTGTGCGAGACGCTGGCCGCCATCGGCGAAGTGGGCATCATCACGAACGGCGTGGAGCACATCCAGCACCGCCGCATCGCCAGCTCGGGCCTGCGCGACCACGTCTCGTTCGTCGCGACGTCCGAAGCGTGCGGCCACGCCAAGCCCGACGGCCGCTTCTTCGATTACACGGTCAACATGGCGCGCGCGTTCAAGCACGCGGAGACGGTCATCGTCGGCGACCGGCTCGATGCCGACATCCTGGGCGCGAACCGGTTCGGCATCGAAAGCTGCTGGTTCAATCCCGGCGGCCTCGCCAACGACACGGAGGCGCTGCCCACCGTCGAAGTGGCGCGCCTGCACGACGTCGTGCCCGCGCTGCGCGGGCTCGTCGTCGCCTGACGAAGCGTCAGCCGGCCTTTGCCGCCTGCGCGTTGCGGCGGATCGTGTCCAGCGTGGCGCCCGGCGTGATCAGGTTGCCGTCGTAGCGCAGCTCGATCAGCGCCGGCAGGTTTTGCGTGCGCGTGAACTCGATGGCGCGCGCGAGGGCCGGGCCGAAATCGGCCGTCGTCTCGACCGCCTCGCCGTGGCCGCCGTAGGCTTTGGCCAGCGCGGCGAAGTCGGGATTGTGCAGCTGCGTGCCCGACACGCGGCCCGGATAGGTGCGCTCCTGGTGCATGCGGATCGTGCCGAACATGCCGTTGTTGAAGACCAGGAAGATGACGCCCGCGCCGTACTGCACGGCGGTCGCCAGTTCCTGGCCCGTCATCATGAATTCGCCGTCGCCGGCAAAGCACACGACGGTGCGCTCCGGCCGGACGATCTTCGCGGCGACGGCCGACGGCACGCCATAGCCCATTGCGCCGCTCGTCGGCGCGAGTTGCGTGCGCATCGCGCCGTAGCGCCAGAAGCGGTGCGCCCACGTCGCGTAGTTGCCGGCGCCGTTCGTGATGATCGTGTCGCGGGGCAGCGTGGATTGCAGGTCCTGCACCATCTGCCACAGGTCCAGCGGCGCCGTGCCGTCCTTGAAGATGGCGGGGCGTTCCTGCCACGCGCGCAGTTCGGCCTTCGCGTCTTCGACCGTGTGGAGCCACGCCGACGCATCGACGGGTTCCATCGCCGCGAGCATGCTTGCGGCCTGCGGCGCGCCGCTGGCGATCATCAGCTCGGCCTGGTAGACGCTGCCCAATTCTTCCGGATCGGGGTGGATGTGCACGAGGCGCTGGCGCGGCACGGGCGATTCCAGCAGCGAGTAGCCGCTCGTCGTCATCTCGCCCAGCCGGGGGCCGAACGCGATCAGCACGTCGGCTTCTTTGACGCGCGCCGCGAGCTTCGGATTGATGCCGATGCCCACGTCGCCCACGTACTGCGGATGCTCGTTGTCCAGCAGGTCCTGGAAGCGGAACGCGCACGCGACGGGCAGGGCGTTCGCCTCCGCGAACCTCCGCACGTCTGCGCACGCTTGGTCTGTCCACGTGCCGCCGCCCAGCAGCAGCAGCGGTTTTTTCGCCCCCGCCAGCATCGTGCGCAGCTGGTCGATCTGCGCGGCCGATGGCGCGCCCTGAGTCGGCTGGTAGCGGCGCGTGTCCGCGACTTCCGCGCGTGCGACGAGCATGTCTTCCGGCAGCGCGAGGACGACGGGGCCCGGACGGCCGCTGGTCGCGACCTGGAACGCGCGCGCCATGTATTCGGGGATGCGCTCGGCGCGGTCGATCTGCGCGACCCATTTCGCCATCTGGCCGTACATGCGGCGGTAGTCGATTTCCTGGAACGCTTCGCGGTCCATGAAGTCGGTGCCGACCTGGCCGATGAACAGGATCATCGGCGTGGAATCCTGGTACGCCGTGTGCACGCCGATGGAGGCGTTCGTCGCGCCGGGGCCGCGCGTGACGAAGCAGATGCCGGGCTTGCCCGTCAGCTTGCCGTAGGCCTCGGCCATGAACGCGGCGCCGCCTTCCTGGCGGTTGATGACGAAGCGGATGTCCGAATCGTGCAGCGCGTCCAGTACGTCGAGATAGCTTTCGCCGGGCACGCCGAAGGCGGTGTCCACGCCGTGGACCTGGAGCGCATCGACCAGGATCTGGCCGCCGCTGCGGGAAGGGTGCGTCATGGTGAGGTCGTCCTTATCACGATGGAATCCGGGCATTCTATGCAACTCGTCCGGCACTGGCTTTTGAAATAGCGACACGAGCTTTCACAAAAGGCAGCGGCGCATCGGGTACAATGCTTCCCGTGAAGCAGGCCAGACAGCCGCTGGTCCACGCCGCAAGGTCGTGGGCGGGAGGAAGGTCCGGACTCCACAGAGCGGGGTGACGGTTAACGGCCGTCCGCCGAAAGCCTGGCGCAAGCCGGGTATAAGGCGAGGAATAGGGCCACAGAGACGAGCGTATTAAGTTACGGTGAAACGCGGTAACCTCCACCTGGAGCAATTCCAAATAGGCACGCGTTGAGGTTGCTCGCGGAGCGTGCGGGTAGGAAGCTTGAGCGCCGGAGTAATTCGGCGCCTAGAGGAATGGCTGTCATAGCGTCCGCAAGGGCGTTACACAGAATCCGGCCTATCGGCCTGCTTTACACATCATTCACGGCCCGGGGAGTTCGACGACGATGCGTTACATCCTCGCCCTCGACCAGGGCACCACCAGTTCGCGCGCCATCCTGTTCGACCGCCAGGGCCAGCCCGTGCGCATCGCCCAACAGGAATATCCCCAGCATTTTCCGCAGCCCGGCTGGGTCGAGCACGACCCGCTCGACATCTGGCGCAGCCAGCTCGCGTGCGCGCGCCAGGTCCTCGCGGACAGTGGCGTCGCTGCGGCCGACATCGCCGCCATCGGCATCACGAACCAGAGAGAAACGACCGTCGTATGGGACCGCGCGACGGGCGAGCCGCTGTGCCACGCCATCGTCTGGCAGGACCGGCGCACGGCCGAACTCTGCGACGACTTGCGCGCCGCCGGCAAGGCCCCGCTCATCGCGCGCAAGACGGGGCTCGAACTGGACGCCTATTTTTCCGCGACCAAGCTGCAATGGCTGCTCACGCACGTGCCGGGCGCGCGGGCGCGCGCGGAGCGGGGCGAGCTCGCATTCGGCACCGTCGACAGCTGGCTCACCTATAAACTGACGGGGCGCCACGTCACGGACGCGAGCAATGCATCGCGCACCATGCTCTTCAATATCAACAGCCTGCGCTGGGACGCCGAGTTACTGTCGCTGTTCGGCGTGCCGGAATCCATGCTGCCGGAAGTCGTGCCCAGTTCCGGCATCGTCGCGGAGGCCGACCCCGCGTGGTTCGGCCGCGCGATCCCCATTGCCGGCATCGCGGGCGACCAGCAGGCGGCCACGTTCGGCCAGGCCTGCCACCGGCGCGGCATGGTCAAGAATACGTACGGCACCGGCTGTTTCATGCTGATGCACGCGGGCGACACGCCGCCGCAATCGCACAACCGCCTGCTGGCCACCGTGGGCTGGACCATCGCCGGCCACACCGACTACCTGCTGGAAGGCAGCGTGTTCATGGGCGGCGCCACCGTGCAATGGCTGCGCGACGGTCTCGGCATCATCAAGCAGTCGGCCGACGTCGAGGCGCTCGCCTTGTCCGTGCCGGACAGCGGCGGCGTGATGCTCGTGCCGGCCTTCGTCGGCCTCGGCGCGCCGCACTGGGACGCATATGCGCGCGGCACCATCGTCGGCATGTCGCGCGGGACGACGGCCGCCCACGTCGCGCGCGCCGCCGTCGAGGCCATCGCCTACCAGAGCGCGGAACTGCTGGCCGCCATGCAGAAAGACGCCGACTGCGCCGTGCACGAAGTGCGCGCGGACGGCGGCGCCGCGCGCAACGACCTCTTGATGCAATTCCAGGCCGACCTCCTGGGCGTGCCCGTCGTGCGCCCGCAGGTGACGGAGACGACGGCCCTCGGTGCCGCCTCCCTCGCGGGCCTGGCCGTCGGCTTCTGGTCGTCGCGCGACGAGATCGCGGCCCAGTGGAAGAGCGAACGCCGGTTCGAGCCGCAATTGCCGGCCGCCCGGCGCGCCGAGATGATGGCGCGCTGGTCGCGCGCGGTCGCGCACGCGCGCGCGTGGGCCGCGCCCGACCCGCACTGAAGCGTCGCGTGCGGCCGCGCCCGGGCGGATCGGGCACAATCGGCGCGACATCGTCGATTCGTTGCGACCGGAGGCGTCTTGAAATTCCTGAAGATTTTCTTTTCGAGCGCGCATGCGATGCTCGGGTTCCTGTTCGTGCTCGTCTCCGTGCTGATCACGGTGCTGGCCGTGCAGACGGGGTGGCGCGCCATCGGCGCCGATCTTGAAGAGAGCGCCGAGATGGCCATCGAGGCGATCGGCCTTTTGGCCATCGCCGTCGTGTCGCTGCAGATCGCCCAGACCATCACCGAGGAAGAAGTCGTGCGCGACGCTCACATCAGCGCGCCCACGCGCGTGCGGCGCTACCTGTCGCGCTTCATGGTGGTCGTCGTGGTCGCGCTGTCGATCGAGGGCCTCGTCGGCACGTTCAAGGCCCTGCACGAGGAACCGGAGCTGCTGCCGCACGCGGCGTCCGTGCTGATCGCGGCCGGCGTGCTGCTGTCGGGCTGGGGCGTGTTCATCCGCATGAACAAGGCCGCCGAGGAGTTGGAGCCGGAGGCGATGGAAGCCGCGAAGAGTGAGGATTCGAAGGTCGACGAATAGGGTAGTCAGCGTCCCAAGCGCGCAGCCCGGCGCGGGATGTCCGCATCCTACCGCGTATCAAAGCGACGATAGCGAATTGACGTCGTCCCCACGGACGTCGTATCCGTAGCGAGACGGTTGTATCGGAGGGGTGGCATGAGGTTGAGCATGACCTTCGATATAAATATCCTTCGCACTGGGATAATGAAGATGATCTGTATCGCGCATTAAATGGTGTGGTCGCTACTCTTGAGACTGCTGAGTGGAGCATGAAGAAAATCTTCGATGAGCTCTCGTACAAACATTATCGGAAAAAAAATTGGGTCGCAATGTTGCATACAGCTTTAAGGATGAGGGTGGAAGCGAAGCTCTCCTCCGAGATCGCAGATATCTTCGATGCAGATATTTCTTTGGCGAAGGAATTTTTTCGAATCAACAAACAACTCGTCGTAAAATCGTTATGCATGTTGGAACAAAAAATTCCTATTAACATGGATAATATAATATATTTGTGGAACTATGTCTCCGTGGGTAGCGAGAAAATCAGTGAGATTACCCCGGATTTTCTTTTGGACAATTTTGCACGCGATCTGGCTCGGCTATAGTGGTAAGGTCTTGCTAATAATAGGTTTTTGTATTGTTTTGGAATTTCGAGTAATGGTATTACACGACAAGATAAAAAATCGTTTGTTGTGTGATTTGGCGATTAACGTGTAATTTCCCTGGATGATTTTTCATTGCTGTTTGTGCGCTACCAATGTATGCACGTCCGTTGAGCTCTCGCTTAACGGATCCATCTGAAAGTATGTTGCGTAGGTCGCGCGACGATAGTCGTGCTGGTCGCTCTGGCATTGCGTTCCCTCCGCGAGGCGTAAGAACGCGGCCAGGTTCAGGTCGCGTGATGGAAGTCGCAAAGAGCGAGGACGCGAAGGTCGACGAGTAATCACTTGCCGCCGCGCGCCCGCGCGAAACGGCGCAGGGCTGCCATCTGGCCGCGGTCCAGGCAGCGGTACGGGATCGGGATCGCGCCCTGCGCATACATCAGCAGGAAACCGCGCCGATAGCGGCGTACGCCGCGGATGTCGGCCCAGCTGCGCGCCACCGTGCCGGCTCGCGTCGTGCGTTCGATGCCGGTGGCGTCGATGCGGAAGGCGCAGCGCGGCATCCGGCGTTTCTTGTACAGGAACACGGGGGTGCCGATGAGCACGACCCAGGCGCTGACGGCGGCGGGCAGGCACGCGAGTGCCAGGCCGCCGCACGCGAGCGCGGCCGTCCTGGCCCAGCCGGGCCCGATCATCCAGGCGATGGCCAGGGCAATGACGGCGAACGCAACGGGCACGAGCGTCTGCCGCAGGCGCTGCGCGGGCGCCATCCGGCGCACTGTCGACGTCAAGTGGTCGTGCACGAAGCCGAGGTATTCGGGCAGCGTGTAGACGACGTCGAACCGGATCGCCGGCGCCACCGCCGGCGCGGCCGCGTCGCGTCCGTCCGGCGGGTCGACCGTCAGCGCATGGCCGGCCGCCTCTCGCGCGGCGTGCCGGACGACCTGCATGGCCACTTCCTTGCGGTGCAGCGGACGTGGATGGCCGGTGCCGAACATGGCGTCTCCTGATCGTGAACGATGCCGGCCATATGGCGACCGCTGGGCTTATTGCAATAGTCGCAACAGAGTAGGCGCACAAAAATTCCTGGCGTCATCTGCTCAATGTGAAATTGTGAGAGCTTTCCGTTGACTTTCGTCGATATACTGCCGGGTAAGAGTCTTTCCTTTCAATCATCAAGGGTATCCGGCGCGATGCCGTTCCTTTTGCAGATCGCACGGCATTGGCATGCATATGCTAAATCGCCGGGGTTTATCGAGAGTTTTATGTTTGTTGGGCAAATCATCCTCCCCGAAAATGCCGACTTCGACTGCCTGTTGAACCAGGTATTGATGTGGTGGCCGGAAGAACTGGTGGGCGACGACGCTGACGCCGGGGCCCGGCAATCGTCGGTCGCCCATCTGTACGAAGCGAGCATCGCCCCGCGGGCGATCCAGTCAGCCAGCATGCTGCTCGTGCAGCTCGACTGGGTCCTGTACGGCATCGTCATGGAGTTGTCGCGCAAGGTCTCGCGCGTGCGCGTGAAAGACATCCGGCCGCAGCTCATCAAGGACCGATTCCACGCATTGCTGACCCATAGCGCGCTGCCGCAACTGCTCGGTGAACGGGACTGGGACGGCTCGTTCGAGCGTGACGAACTCGTGAATTATTTGCGCACCGAAGACATGGCGATCGTTTGACCATCATATAACTAGCTTTCTATCAATAAATATGTCCATTGTGACAATTAGAGAGTTTGTACATACCCATCCGATGGCATGATGCGCGGTTGCGGGTGGGTCTATATCTGTCCGCGCAGCAAACACCACGATAACGACAACCGCATGCGTCGCAACGACGTCGAGCATGCGCATCGGCCGCCGCGCGGCCACTAGGGAAATGATGAAAAAGACAATGGAATTGACCCTCCTGGGCCGGACTGCGATCGGCCTGGCCTGCCTGGCTCTTACCGCCTGCGGTGGCGGCAGCGATGGCGGCAGCACCGGCAGCAATGGCGGCAGCACTGGCGGCACGCCGCCGCCGCCGCCCGTGGCTGCCGCGCCGGAGGTCAAGCTCCTGTCCGGCGGCGTCACGCGCTACGCCGCCCAGAGCGCCCCGGTGGCGTTCGACGTGCAGATCAAGCCGAGTTTCACGCCGGCGGGCACGCTCGTCGTCACCGCCAGCGACAAGGCGGGCGTGATCGGCCAGCAGGTCGGCGTCACGGCGGGCACGGACGGCAGCTATGTGCTCTCGCTGGCGACTGTCACCGACACGCCCCCTGGTCACTATACCGGCGACATCACGCTGAAGCTGTGCGCCGATCAGGCCTGCGCCACGCCGCAGACGGTGCCTTCGATGACGGTGCCTTATGACGTGACCGTATTGGGATCCGGGACGGCCTGGCCGGGCGACCACCTGACTGCGCTGACGCCCTGGACCGATGTGCCGGACTGGAGCAATTTCCAGGGCAACGCCGCCCATACCGGCTATGTGCCGGTGGAAATCAAGCCGGAACAGCTGCTGCCGCGCTGGAAGATGGGCGCGCTCAGTCAGGCCAGCAATTATTATTCGGCCTACACGGCGACGCTGGTCGCTGCCGACGGCATCTTCTATGCGGCCGGGAACAACCAGCTCAAGGCGCGCAAGGAATATGACGGCAGCACCGTCTGGTCGTACGACGTCAGCACGATGGCGAGCCCGTCGGTCAATCCGCCTGCGGTCGCCAACGGCATCGTCTACATGGGCGCCGGCCAGCAGCCGACGACGGTGTTCGGCTTCGATGCCGCCAGCGGTGCGGTGCGGTTCCGCGCGCCTGTCGGTTCACAGTGGGGTTTCGGTTCCATGACGGCGGTCGCGGTGGACGATGCCGCCTACACGAACGGCACCTATGGCGGGCTGTATGGCATCTCTGCGGCCGGGGAGCCGATGTTCGTCGCGAACGTCAGCCAGAACGCGTTGTCGATCCCGGCCGTGGACGCGAGTGCCGCCTATCTCTTCGATGGCACGCTGCAGGTCATCGACCGCAAGACAGGGAAGCTGCTGAGCTCCGCGCGCGACGGCAGCAATGCCTATACGTTCCAGATGGGCGGTGCGCCCGTGCTGGGCGCCCCGGGCAGCCTGTTCGTTGCGCGTTACGGCAATGCGTCGACGTATGGCGGCACGAACGGCAATGAACTGCTCCGGTTCAACATCGCCAAGAGCTATGTCGACTGGCGCATCCCGGGCAACTATTCGCTCACGCCGGCTTATGCTGCCGGTGTCGTGTACGCGCCGAACACCAATCCGTACCGCGTCGAAGCCCGGGGCGAGACCGATGGCGCGCTGCAATGGTCGTGGACCCCGCCGCAAGCCGCGGAAGTGAGCTGGGTGGCTGAACCGCTCGTCACGAAGAACCTGCTGTTCGTCAGCACCAACGTGGCGACCTACGCGATCGACCTGCGCAGCCACAAGACGGTGTGGAGCTATCCGGCGGCAGGCAAGCTCGCGCTGACGCGCAGCGGCATCCTGTACATCCAGAACGCCGACGCGCTGGTGGCCTTCAACGTCAAGTAAGCATCCAGCGAACGGGGCGGGTCAGAACCCGATCCGCCCCTTGCCCGGCGTCGGCTTGAGCCGGATGTCGTCGACCTTGACGTGCGCCCGCCCGTCCGCGACGGCATAGCCGAGCCCGTCCAACAAGGTCTTGCGCAGGTCGCGCGGCGACACGCCCGCGAGCCTGTCCAGCACGACGTCGTCCAGCCGCGGATCGAACGCGGATAGATTCAGCTCGCGCAGCAGGCCCGCATACATGCGCTGGGCGATCCCGGCGGCCTGTTCCGGCGTCGGCGCCGGCACTTCGTACACGGCCATCCGGTTCAGCAGCGGATGCGGAATGCCTTCGGTGGAGTTCGCCGTCAGCACCCAGAAGATTTGCGACGCGTCGATGTCGACGTCGATGAATTCGTCGCGGAACGCGCTCGCCGTTTCCGGCTCCAGCAACTGATACAGCGCGGCGAGCGGGTCGGATTGCGAGGAGCCCGTCGCCTTTTCCACCTCGTCCAGCACGATCACCGGGTTCGCGAACTGCCCGCGCACGAGGCGCTCGGCCACCTTGCCGCACTTGGCGCCGCGCCAGCTGGCCGAGCTCCCCGTGATGACGAAGCCGGCCGACAGGGCATTCATGCTGATCAGTTCGCAGTCGGTCTGCATGACCTTCGCCAGGCGCTTGGCGAAATGCGTCTTGCCCACGCCCGGGCCGCCCAGCAGCAGGATCGGCATGACGTTGAACCCTTTGTCGCCGGCATGGGCCAGGCGCAGGTAGCGCGCGAGGTCGTCCAGGACGTCGTCGAAATTGGGACATTCCTCGAACAGCGGGTCGAGCGCGTCGATGGAAGAGGGCGTGGTGACGAAACGTTCGGCCCCGGTCTCGAGCATGCGTTCGTAGAACGCTTCGAGTTCGGGAGAACGTCCGCGGCTGCGGTCGAGCGCGCCTTGGACCTCGTTGAGGTCATACACGGCGCGGCTCCGGGCCAGTGTGATGCTCATGGCAATCTCCTGCGCGGTAGTACGGACTCACTTATCATACGGGGCTCCCCGGCCGCCAAGCGAATCGGAAACGGCTGGGTGGTCGCCTTGCGTTTATCCTAACCCGCCCCGCATCGATCCGCAATTTTGACCCATCCGCACCGTCTGTTTTCCGCCGACCGACCGGCGGTTAAAAGTTGTTCTTAATCAAGGGTAAAACACATGTGTGCAGATGAGGTAGCACATGCATTGTTTGACCTAAGTGCCTAATTTTGCTCAACATTTTTACTTGAGGTTCCGTCAAGTAAGTTCGCTAAGTCCTTGGTTTCATTGGCAATTTTCGCGTTTTCTAAACGTGAATTCGCTTGACCACAGTCAACGCTTCCTCTAAAGTGGGAAACAGTGGCAAAAAGTGTAGTTTTGTGGGGGGATCGGTGGGTCTCCCGGCGCCTAAAAACAACCAGACTGATAACTCTCCAAAACTAGGTACAACGTGTTTCAGGGCGCGTCAGCGATTAATCTCGATGCAAAGGGACGGATGTCAATACCGGCCAAGCATCGTGACGCCTTGATGCAGCAATGCGAAGGCCGTATGACGCTCACGAAACACCCGCATGGTTGCCTGTTGTTCTTCCCGCGCCCGGTGTGGGAAGAACATCGCGAACAGATCGCCGCCTGGCCGATGTCGGCACGGGCGTGGCAACGCATTTTCCTGGGGAACGCCTGCGATGTCGAGATGGACAGCGCGGGCCGGGTGCTCATTTCGCCCGAGCTGCGCAATGCGGTGGGATTGGAGAAGGAAGTGATGATGCTCGGGATGGGGACTCATTTCGAGATCTGGGACGCCGCCAAGCTGGCAGCCGACGAGGCCTTGGCCGTCGCGGGTGGCATGCCCGACGTCCTTTCCAATTTCTCCTTCTAAGGCGCCGATGAACGTGACTCAGCCGGTGCCCGGTTTGCAGCATCGTACGGTGCTGCTGGATGAAGCAGTCGACGCGCTTGCCCTGGAAGGTCAGCGCGCCGCAGGGATTTATATCGACGGTACGTTCGGCCGCGGCGGTCACAGCCGGCTGATCCTGTCGAAGCTGGCGCCCGAGGGCCGCCTGATCGGCTTCGACAAGGATCCCCAGGCGATCGCGACGGCCGAACAGATGAACGATCCGCGCTTTTCGATCGTGCACGACAGCTTCGCGACGATGCGCGAAGCGTTGGCGGCGCGGGGCGTGCGCCAGGTCGACGGCATCCTGCTGGACCTGGGCATTTCCTCGCCCCAGGTCGACGACGCGAGCCGCGGGTTCAGCTTCCGCAACGACGGTCCCCTGGACATGCGGATGGATACGACACGGGGCATTTCCGCCGCCGCCTGGCTGGCGGAGGTGCCGGAGAAACAACTGGAAAAGGTGATTCGCGATTATGGGGAAGAACGGTTTGCTTTTCAGATTGCAAAGGCGATTGTTGCTCGCCGGGCAGTCGAGCCAATTTCAACCACACGACAGCTTGCCGCAATCGTGGCAAACGCGGTCAAAACCCGGGAGAAAGGCAAGGATCCGGCAACCCGCACCTTTCAGGCTGTCCGGATTTTCATCAATCAAGAGCTTGAGGACCTTGAAACAGGTCTGAACGCCGCCTTCGAACTGCTGGCGCCCGGCGGGCGCATGTCCGTGATCAGCTTCCACTCGCTGGAAGACCGCATGGTCAAGCAGTTCCTGGCGTCCAAGGCCAAGGTCGAGCAGCCGGATCGCCGGTTGCCGATCCGCGCCGTCGATTTGCCCCAGCCCTTGATGAAGTTGATCAGCAAGACCAAGCCCTCCGGCACCGAAGTCGATGCCAATCCGCGCGCCCGTTCGGCGGTGCTGCGCGTGGCCGAGCGCCTGCCCGGAGGTGCCGCATGAGCGGCAAGCTGAACGTCGTCCTGACCACGTTGCTGGTCGGCTGCGCGCTGTCGGTCGTGAACGCGCGCTACCAGGCGCGCCATTTGTTCATCGACCAGGAAAGGCTGCAACAGCAGCAGCGCCAGCTGGAGATCGACTGGGCCCAGCTCCAGCTCGACCAGTCGACCCTCGGCAAGAACGAACGCATCGAACAGATCGCGCGCTCGCAGCTGGACATGGCGCCGCTGTCGCCGGCGCGCACCCAATACCTGATGGAAGGCGGTAAATGAAGGCCGGCACCAGCGCATCCCGCGTCGCCGCCGCCAAGGGCGTGGCGTTTTCCAAGAGCCCGGTACTGGCCGTGCGCCTGCCGGACTGGCGTTCGCGCGTCGTCCTGTTCGTGCTGTTCTCCGCGTTCCTTGCGCTGGCCGGCCGCGCGCTGTGGCTGCAGGGCGTGTCGAACCGGTTCCTGCAGAAGCAGGGCGCGAGCCGCTACGAGCGCACGCTCGAACTGCCGGCCACGCGCGGCAAGATTTTTGATCGCAACGGCATCGTGCTCGCGTCGTCGCTGCCCGTGAAGGCCGTGTGGGCGATCCCGGACGACGTCAAGGAATCGTCGTCGGCGAAGCTGCGCGAACTGGCGCAGCTGCTCGACATGCCGCAGGCCGAGCTGCTGAAGAAGCTCGATTCCGACCGCACCTTCGTCTACCTGAAGCGCCAGGTCGAGATGGACGTCATCGCCAGGATCGAGAAGCTCGGCATCGACGGCATCGACACGCGCAAGGAATACAAGCGCTATTACCCGCAAGGCGACGTGATGGCGCACATCGTCGGCTTCACGAACGTCGAGGACGTGGGCCAGGAAGGCATCGAACTCGCGCAGCAGAAGAACCTCGTGGGCCAGACGGGCAGCCGGCGCGTCATCAAGGACCGCCTGGGCCGCATCGTCGAGGACGTGGGCCTGTCGCGCGAACCGCACGACGGCAAGGACATCACGCTGTCGGTCGACTCCAAGCTGCAGTACATCGCCTACAACAGCGTCAAGGACGCCGTCGAGAAATTCCACGCGAAGGCCGGCGCCGCCGTCGTGCTGGACGTGCACACGGGCGAGGTGCTGGCGCTGACCAACTGGCCGACGTACAACCCGAACGACCGCTCGCACCTGACCGGCGAGCAGCTGCGCAACCGCGTCATCACCGACACGTTCGAGCCGGGTTCCACGTTGAAGCCGTTCACCGTCGCGCTGGCGCTGGACAAGGGCCTGATCAAGCCGACCACCCTGTTCGACACGGGCAACGGCCGCTACCAGACGGGCGGCCACACGATCCGCGACACGCACCCGCACGGCGTCATCGACGTCAGCACGATCATCCAGAAGTCGTCCAATATCGGCACGACCAAGATCTCCGAGCTGCTGACGGCCCAGGACATGTGGGAGATGTTCACCAAGGTCGGCTTCGGCCAGGCGCCGCGCTACGGCTTCCCCGGCGCAGCGGCCGGCCGCGTGCGTCCGTATAAATCGTGGCCGATCGTCGCCAAGGCCAATATGTCGTTCGGCCAGGGCATCTCGATGTCGCTGCTGCAGCTGGCACACGCCTGGCTGATCTTCGCGCGCGACGGCGACATCATCCCGCTGTCGTTCCAGAAGGTGACGGACAAGCCGGTCGGCCAGCAGATCATCTCGGCGAAGACGGCCGCGCAGATCCGCACGATGGTGGAGTCGGTGGTGAGCCCGCAAGGGACCGCGGCGCAGGCCCAGGTGGCCGGCTACCGCGTCGGCGGCAAGACCGGTACGGCACAGAAGGTCATCAACGGCCGCTACTCGCAGACGCACTATGTCGGCTCCTTTGCAGGCATCGCGCCGATGAGCAATCCGCGCTTCATCATCGCCGTGATGATCGACGATCCGTCCGGACCGTTCCACACGGGCGGGGCGGTGGCCGCGCCCACATTCGCAGCGCTCGCGGCGAATGCATTGCGGGCGGCTAACGTACCGCCCGACTCCACGGTCACAGATATCATCATCCCGGAACATCCTCTCGAGGAGAGCAATTGATGGCCGAGACGCCGAACATCACTGGTTGGATCCAGGCCGCCGCACCAGGCGGCCGTCTCGTTTCCGACTCTCGCCGCGTACGTCGCGGCGACGTGTTCTTCGCCTATCCCGGCGAGGCGGCCGACGGCCGCCGCTTCATCGCTTCCGCCATCGAGAACGGCGCCGCCGCCGTCGTGTACGACGACCGCGATTTCGCGTTCGACGAAGCCCTCGGCGTGCCGCACCTGGCCGTGCCGGACCTGAAGCGCAACGCCGGCCCGATCGCGCATGCGGTCTACGGCGCGCCGGATGCGGCCATGTTCACCGTTGGCGTGACCGGCACGAACGGCAAGACGTCGTGCGCGCTGTGGACGGCGCAGGCGCTCGCGCACCTCGACGAGACGGCGGCCGTCATCGGCACGCTGGGCGTGGGCCTCGTGCGCGGCCACGCGGAGCCTGAATTCGACGCGACCGGCTACACGACGCCGGACGCCGTGCTGCTGGCGACGGAACTCGCGCGCCTGCGCGACGCGGGCGCGACGGCGCTCGCGATCGAGGTGTCGTCGATCGGCCTCGTCGAGCACCGCACGGCGGGCATGCATTTTGACGTGGCCGTGTTCACGAACCTCACGCGCGACCATCTCGACTACCACGGCGACATGGCGTCGTACGAAGTGGCGAAGCGCCAGCTGTTCGACTGGCCGGGCCTGAAGACGGCCGTCGTGAACCTGGACGATGAAGCCGGCGTGCGCATCGCGCAGCACCTGCGCAGTGAGCGTCCGGACGTCGCCGTCATCGGCTATACCTTGCGCGCCGTGCACGAACAACCCGTGCTGGACGGCGTGGCGGTGCTGCGCGCATCGAACCTGCGCAGCCGCCCGCACGGCAGCGAATTCCACCTCGAGTCGCCGTTCGGCAGCGCCACCGCGCGCACGCACATGGTCGGCCACTTCAACGCCAGCAACGTGCTGGCCGTGCTCGGCGCGCTGCTGGCGAAAGGCGTTGAACTGCGCGCCGCGCTCGACGCCGTCGAGACGCTCGTGCCGGCGCCGGGCCGCATGCAGCGGATCGGCGGCCAGGACGCGCCGATGGTCGTGATCGACTACGCGCACACGCCGGATGCGCTGGAAAAGACTTTGGTCGCGCTGCGCCAGGTCGCGCAGGAGCGCGGCGGGCAGCTGTGGTGCGTGTTCGGCTGCGGCGGCGACCGCGATCCGGGCAAGCGCCCGCAGATGGGCCGCATCGCGCAGATGGCCGAGCACGTGCTCGTCACGAGCGACAACCCGAGGAGCGAGGAACCGCGCGCCATCATCGACCAGATCGTGGCCGGCATGGACCCGCACCACCCGACGTCGACTTACCAGGCCATCGAGGACCGCGCCGCGGCGATCCTCTCGGCCGTCAAGCATGCCGCCAAGCCGGACGTGATCCTGCTGGCGGGGAAGGGGCATGAGCCCTACCAGGAAATCAAAGGCCGGAAAATGCCGTTTTCCGATGCCGACCACGCCGCGCTCGCGCTGACCGCGCGGCTCACGATGATGAGGACTGTCTGATGATTCGCGGCTCGCTGGAACAACTCGTGGGATCGATCGAAGGCGCGCACGTCACGCGCGACGCTTATTTCCAGGGCGTGTCGACCGACAGCCGGCAGGTGATGCCGGGGTCGTTGTTCGTCGCGCTGCGCGGCGAACGCTTCGATGCCCACGACTTCCTCGGCCAGCTGGTCGGCAACCCGGTGGCGGCCGTCGTCGTCGAGCGCCTGCCCGACAACTATCCGCTGCCGGCAGTCGTCGTGCCCGATACGCTCGCCGCGCTGGGCCGCATCGGCAACTTCTGGCGCCGCCGCTTCGCCATCCCCGTCATCGGCGTCACCGGCAGCAACGGCAAGACGACGGTCAAGGAAATGATCTCCGCGATCCTCGTCGCCGCGTTCGGCGCGGAAGGCCGCCTGGCCACGCAGGGTAACCTGAACAACGAGATCGGCGTGCCGCTGACCGTGACGCGCCTGACGACCGCCCACCAGGCCGCCGTCGTGGAACTCGGCATGAACCACCCCGGCGAGATCGCGCGCCTGGCCGCCATCGCCGAGCCCACCGTCGCCCTCGTCAACAATGCCCAGCGCGAGCACCAGGAATTCATGCACACGGTGGAAGCCGTGGCGCGCGAGAACGGCGCCGTGCTGCAGGCGCTGCCGGCGGACGGCGTCGCGGTGTTCCCCGGCGACGACGAGTACACGGCGCTGTGGCGCGAACTGGCCGGCGACCGCAAGGTCATGACGTTCGGCCTGGACGACCGGTGCGACGTGCGCGCGACGTACACGGCGACCGGTTTCGGTAGCGAACTCGCCGTGCAAGCCGGTGTCGAACGCTTCACGATTAATCTCTCCGCCGCAGGCGTCCACAACGTGCGCAATGCGCTCGCCGCCATCGCCTGCGCGCTCGCCGCCGGCGTTCCCGTCGACGCCATCGTGCGCGGCCTGGAAGCGTTCGCCCCCGTCAGCGGCCGGCTGCAGCGCAAGCAGGCGACGTGCGGCGCCACCGTCATCGACGACAGCTACAACGCCAACCCCGACTCCGTGCGCGCCGCCATCGACGTGCTCGCGCAGTACCCGGCGCCGCGCATCCTCGTGCTGGGCGACATGGGCGAGGTGGGCACGCAAGGACCCGAGTTTCACCAGGAAATCGGTGCGTATGCCGCAAGCCGCGGCATCGACACCGTGCTCGCGACCGGCGACCTGGCTCGCCACATGACCGGATCGGGAGCGCAACACTACGAGCAGTTCGACGAATTATTGGCAGCACTGGATCAACGACTGGGCAGCAAATCTGACGCAACTGTGTTGGTGAAGGGCTCGCGCTTCATGAAGATGGAACGCGTGGTCCAACACCTGATCGCATCAACCAACACCGGCAAGGAAGCCCACTAGACTTATGCTGCTCTGGCTCGCACAATATTTTCGGGACTACATCGGTCCGCTGCGCGTTTTCAACTACATCACGTTCCGCGCCGTGTTCGCGACGATCACCGCCATCAGCATCGGCATGCTGTGCGGTCCCGCCGTGATCCGCAAGCTGACGGCGCTGAAGGTCGGCCAGGCCGTGCGCACGTACGGCCCGCAGACGCACCTGACCAAGCACGGCACCCCGACCATGGGCGGCGTGCTCGTGCTGATCGCGATCGGCGTGTCCACCTTGCTGTGGTGCGACCTGTCGAACCGCCTGATCTGGCCCGTGCTCGTCGTCACGCTGGGTTTCGGCGCCATCGGCTGGGTCGACGACTACCGCAAGGTCGTCTACAAAGACCCGGAAGGCATGCGCTCGGGCGAAAAGTATTTCTGGATGTCGCTGATCGGCATCACGTCGTCGCTGTACCTCGCGTTCTCCGTCTCGGCCGCGACGCCGTGGGAAGTGTGGCAGCTGTTCTTCGCGTGGGTGCAGTCCGGCTTCTCGATGGACCTGCCGCCGAAGGCCGACCTGATCGTCCCGTTCTTCAAGACCATCAGCTATCCGCTGGGCGTGTGGGGCTTCATCGCGCTCACGTATTGCGTGATCGTGGGCGCCTCGAACGCCGTCAACTTCACCGATGGCCTCGACGGCCTCGCCATCATGCCGACCGTGATGGTGGGCGGCGCGCTGGGCCTGTTCGCGTACCTGACCGGTAACGCGACGTATTCGAAATACCTGTTCATCCCGCACATCCCGGGCGCAGGCGAACTGCTGATCTTCTGCGGCGCGATGGCCGGCGCGGGCCTCGCGTTCCTCTGGTATAACGCGCACCCCGCGCAGATGTTCATGGGCGACGTGGGCGCGCTGGCGCTGGGCGGCGCGCTCGGCACCGTCGCCGTCATCGTGCGCCAGGAAATCGTCCTGTTCATCATGGGCGGCGTGTTCGTCGCCGAGACGCTGTCCGTCATCATCCAGGTCAGCTGGTTCAAGTACACGAAGAAAAAATATGGCCAGGGACGCCGCGTGTTCCTGATGGCGCCGCTGCACCACCATTTCGAACAGAAGGGCTGGAAGGAGACGAAGGTCGTCGTGCGTTTCTGGATCGTGACGATGATCCTCGTCCTGATCGGCATCTCCACCCTCAAACTGCGCTGATGGGCGAACGATGAACTACGAAGGCAAGACCGCACTGGTACTGGGGCTCGGCGAATCGGGCCTGGCGATGGCGCTGTGGCTCGCGCGCCGCGGTGCCCGCGTGCGCGTGGCCGACACGCGTGCCGAGCCGGCACGCCTGCCCGCATTGCGTGCGGCCGTGGCGGACGCGGACTTCGTCGCCGGCCCGTTCGCGGCGAGCCTGCTGGACGGCGTCGACTTCGTCGCGGTCAGTCCCGGCCTCGCGCCGGACCGCGAACTGGCGGAGATCGCGCCGGCTGCCGCCGCGCGCCACGTGCCGCTGTGGGGCGAGATCGAGCTGTTCGCGCAAGCCTTGTCGGCGCTGAATGCGGAGCAGGGCTATGCGCCGAAAGTCATCGCCATCACGGGCACGAACGGCAAGACGACGGTCACGAGCCTCACGGGCCTGCTGTGCCGCCGCGCGGGCTTGACGACGAAGGTCGCGGGCAACATCAGCCCCGCGGCGCTGGACGTGCTGCGCGAAGTGATCGATGCCGGTGAACTCCCGCAAGCCTGGGTGCTGGAACTCTCGAGCTTCCAGCTGCACACGACGTACAGCCTGAACCCGGACGCGGCGACCGTCCTGAACATCACGCAGGACCACCTCGACTGGCACGGCAGCATGGCCGCATACGCCGCCGACAAGGCTCGCATCTTCGGCGCGGATACCGTGCGCGTGCTGAACCGCGACGACGCCGTCGTGATGGCCATGACGGCACCTGGCGCCGCCGTGACGACGTTCGGCACGGGTGAGCCCGACGCGCCGGGCAGCTTCGGCCTCGTGAGCGAGCGCGGCGTGCTGTGGCTCGCGAACGCGAATCCGGCCGACGAACCCGAAAAGAAGAAAAAGAAGAACGAACCGGCGGAGCCCATCGAGATCACGGTCAACCGCCTGATGCCGGCCGATGCGCTGCACATCCGCGGCCTGCACAATGCCTCGAACGCGTTGGCGGCACTCGCGCTTTGCAGGTCCGTCGGCCTGCCGCTCGCGCCGCTGCTGCACGGCCTGCGCGAATACCAGGGCGAGCCGCACCGCGTGGAACTCGTCACGAGCATCGACAACGTCGAGTACTACGACGACTCGAAAGGCACCAACGTGGGCGCCACCGTCGCCGCGCTGGAAGGCCTGGGCAAGACGTTCGGCGAGACGGACCGCCAGATCCTCCTCATCGCGGGCGGCGATGGCAAAGGGCAGGACTTCGGCCCGCTCGCGGGCCCGTGCTCGCGCTACGTGCGCGCCGTGCTCCTGATCGGCCGCGACGGTCCCGCGATCCGCGCCGCGCTCGAACCGTCCGGCGTGCCGTGCTTCGACTTGCCGGGCTTGCCGGAAGCCGTGCGCCGCGCCAGCGGTCTCGCGAAGTCCGGCGACGTCGTGCTGCTGTCGCCCGCGTGCGCGAGCCTGGACATGTTCACGAACTACGCGCACCGCGCGCAGGTGTTCGTCGACGCCGTGCGCGACATCGCACTCGAGAAGGGACAGGAGATCTGATGGCGTTCCAGATTCCCTTCAAGTTCGGCGGCAGCGCCGCCGACGCGACGATCGCGACGCGCGCGCGGCCGTCGCGCATGATGGAATACGACCAGCCGCTCGTGTGGGTCGTGATCCTGATGATGCTGTTCGGGATGGTGATGGTCTACTCGGCCTCGATTGCGCTGCCGGATTCCCCGAAGTTCGCCTACCTGGCCGGCAAGAACAATTATTTCCTCGTGCGCCAGGCCATGTTCATCGTGATCTCGATGGTGGCAGGCCTGTTCGTATTCCGCATTCCCGTCGCGACGTGGCAGAAGCTCGCACCGCTGATGTTCGTCGCCACGCTCGTGCTGCTGGCGCTCGTACTGGTGCCGGGTGTGGGCACGTCCGTCAACGGCGCGCGGCGCTGGCTGTCGCTGAAGGTGTTCAACCTGCAGCCGTCCGAGATCATGAAGGTGGTGTCCGTGCTGTACGCGGCCGACTTCACGGTGCGCAAGCAGCAGTTCATGCACAAGCTGACAAAGGGTTTCATGCCGATGGCCGCCGCGATGGGGCTCGTCGGCGCCTTGCTGATGCTTGAGCCCGACCTTGGCGCGTTCGGCGTCGTCGTCTGCATCTCGATGGGCATCCTGTTCCTGGGCGGCTTCAACATGATCTGGTTCGGCGGCATCGGCGCCGTCCTCGTGCTCGTGTTCTCGACCATCATCGCGTTCTCGCCGTTCCGCCGCGCGCGCATGTTCGCGTACATGAACCCGTGGGAAGAGGGCAATGCGCTGGACAAGGCGTACCAGTTGACGCACTCGCTGATCGCGTTCGGCCGCGGCGAGATCTTCGGCGTGGGCCTGGGCGGGAGCATCGAGAAACTGCACTACCTGCCGGAAGCGCACACGGACTTCATCATGGCGGTCATCGGCGAGGAACTGGGCCTGGCCGGCGTGCTCGTCGTGATCGGCCTGTTCTACTGGCTCGTCAAGCGCGCGTTCGACATCGGCCGCCAAGCGATCGCGCTGGAACAGCATTTCGCCGGCCTTGCCGCGAAAGGCATCGGCATCTGGGTCGGCGTGCAGGTGTTCATCAACATGGGCGTGAACCTGGGCCTGCTGCCCACGAAGGGCCTCACGTTGCCCTTGATGAGCTATGGCGGTTCCGGCGTGCTGTTCAACTGCGTCGGCCTCGCGATCCTGCTGCGCATCGATTACGAAAACCGGGTACGGATGCGGGGAGGCCGCCAATGAGCAAACGCCTGATGATCATGGCGGCCGGCACCGGCGGCCACATCTTCCCCGGCATCGCCATCGCGCAGACGATGCGCGAGCGCGGCTGGGACGTGTCGTGGCTGGGCACGATGCACGGCATGGAAAAGGACATCGTGCCGAAGCACGGCATCGCGCTGGATTCGATCGACTTCGCCGGCATGCGCGGCAAGGGCCTCGCGCACACCGTGTCCGGCGCGTTCAAGCTCGTCGCCAGCTTTGCCTCGGTCCGCAAATACCTGGCACTGCGCCGCCCGGACGTCGTGCTGGGCATGGGCGGCTACGTGACGGTGCCGGGCGGGATGATGGCGCGGTCGCGCGGCATTCCGCTGGCGCTCGTGAATGCCGATGCCGCGTTGCTGTTGTCGAACAAGACCCTGACCCCGCTCGCGCAGCGCGTGCTGTTCGGCTTCCCCGCGGATTTCGGCAAGGCTGCGGGCAAGGCCATCGTCACCGGCAATCCGGTGCGCAAGGAAATCCTCGAGATGCCGTCGTCGGGCCACCGCTTCGCCAATCGCAGCGGCCCGTTGAACATCCTCGTCGTCGGCGGCAGCCTCGGCGCAAAAGTCCTGAACGACAGCGTGCCCGCGGCACTCGCGCTGATTCCCGCAGGACTGCGGCCGACGGTGACCCACCAGTCGGGCAAGAAGAACATCGACGCATTGCGCGCCGCGTACGCGCAGGCAGGCGTGCAGGCGAATGTCGTCGACTTCATCGACGACATGGCGGCGGAATATGCGAACGCCGACCTCGTGATCTGCCGCGCGGGCGCGATCACCGTGTCGGAACTGACGGCGGCCGGCGTCGCGAGCGTGCTCGTGCCGTTCGTCGCCAGCACGACGAGCCACCAGCGCGACAACGCGACCTGGATGGCGGGGCAGAAGGCCGCGGTGCACCTGCCGCAAGGCGAATTGAATCCGCAGCGGCTCGCGCAGCTGCTGCAAACGACCACGCGCGACGACTGCCTGGCGATGGCCGAGGCGGCGCAGGCGGTGGGACGGCGCGACGCCAATGCGGCGATCGCGCGCGTACTCGAAGAACTGGCAAACGGCGGACAATGAAACACAAGATCAAACACATTCACTTCGTCGGCATCGGCGGCAGCGGCATGAGCGGCATCGCGGAAGTGCTGCTGAACCTCGGCTATAAAGTGTCCGGCTCGGACCTCGCGTCGAACGCGGCCAGCCAGCGCCTGCAAAGCCTCGGCGCCGACGTGCGCATCGGCCACGCGGCGGAGAACATCGCCGGCGCCGACGCCGTCGTCACGTCGACCGCCGTCAACGGAGCGAATCCGGAAGTCGTCGCCGCGCGCGCCGCGAAGGTGCCCATCGTCCCGCGCGCGATCATGCTGGGTGAGCTGATGCGCCTGAAGCGCGGCATCGCCATCGCCGGCACGCACGGCAAGACGACGACGACGAGCCTCGTCGCGTCGGTGCTCGCGCAGGGCGGCCTCGACCCGACGTTCGTCATCGGCGGCCGCCTGAACAGCGCCGGCGCCAATGCGAAGCTGGGCAGCGGCGAATACATCGTGGCGGAGGCGGACGAATCGGATGCGTCGTTCCTGAACCTGTCGCCGATGATCGAGGTGATCACGAACATCGACGCCGACCACATGGAGACGTACGAGCACGACTTCGAAAAGCTGAAGGGCGCGTTCGTCAACTTCACGCACCGCCTGCCGTTCTATGGCCGCGCCATGATGTGCATCGACGACGCGAACGTGCGGGCCATCCTGCCGCAGGTGACGAAGCCCGTGACGACGTACGGCTTCTCGGAAGACGCGGAAGTGCGCGCCCTGAACGCGCGCGCCGAGGGCATCCAGATGCATTTCACCGTGCGCCAGCGGGGCTATCCGGACACGGAGTTCGTGCTGAATCAGCCGGGCATGCACAACGTGCTGAACGCGTGCTCCGCGATCGCGATCGCGCGCGAGATCGGCGTGCCCGACGCGGCGACGGCGCAGGGCCTGCGCGAATTCAATGGCGTGGGCCGGCGCTTCACGCGCTACGGCGACGTCGCGCTGCCTGACGGCGGCAGCTTCACGCTCGTCGACGACTACGGCCACCACCCCGTGGAAGCCCAGGTCACGCTGGCTGCCGCGCGCGCCGCGTATCCGGGCCGCCGTCTCGTGCTGGCATTCCAGCCGCACCGCTATTCGCGCACCCGCGACCTGTTCGAGGACTTCGTCAAGGTGCTGGCCGCGCCGGACGTGCTGCTGCTGGCGGAGGTCTATCCGGCCGGCGAAGCCCCGATCGTCGCGGCCGACGGCCGCGCGCTCGCGCGTGCGCTGCGCGCGGGCGGCCAGGTCGAACCGATTTTCGTGGAAGCGATCGCCGACATGCCGGCGACGATCTTCAAGGTGGCGCGCGACGGCGACGTCGTGCTGACCATGGGCGCCGGCTCCATCGGTGGCGTCCCCCATCAACTGACTTCGAATCAAAAGGTAGCATCGTGAGCATTTCTGAAACCGACGCAAAAGCCCTGGGCAAGGTCGGGGTGTTGTTCGGCGGCCGGTCCGCCGAGCGCGAGATTTCGCTGATTTCGGGCAGCGGCGTGCTGCAGGCGCTGCGCTCGAAAGGCATCGACGCCCATCCGTTCGACCCGGCCGCGCGCTCGCTGGCCGAACTGGCCGCGGAAAAATTCGACCGTGTGTTCATCGCACTGCACGGCCGCTACGGCGAGGACGGCACCCTGCAGGGCGCGCTGGAACTGCTGGGCATTCCGTACACGGGCAGCGGCGTGATGGCATCCTCCGTCGGCATGGACAAGGTCACGACGAAGATCGTGTGGCTGGCGGCCGGCGTGCCGACGCCGACGTACGTGACCATCGCCGCCGACGCGGCCGTCGACGCCGATGCGATCGTCGCCGAGCTGGGCCTGCCGCTGATCGTCAAGCCACCGCTGGAGGGTTCCACGATCGGCATCACGAAGGTCACGGACGCCGCCGGACTGCAGGCCGCCGTCGACCTGGCGCGCCAGTACGACAAGGTGGTGCTGGTCGAGCAGTTCATCCAGGGCCGCGAATTCTCCGTGCCGGTGCTGGGCACGGGCCCCACGGCACGCGCGTTGCCGATCGTCGAGATCGTCGCGCCGGAAGGCAATTACGACTACCAGAACAAGTACTTCACGGACGATACGCAATACCACTGCCCGGCGCCGCTCGACGCGGAGACGACGGCCGCGATCCAGGCGCATGTGGTGAACGCGTACCGTGCGCTCGGCTGCGAAGGCTGGAGCCGCATCGACGTGCTGCTGCGCGACACGGACAACGCGCCGTTCCTGCTGGAGGTGAACACGTCGCCGGGGATGACGACGCACTCGCTCGTGCCGATGGCGGCGCGCGCGGAAGGCACGAGTTACGAAGACCTGTGCGTGGATATCCTGCGCTCCGCCAGCCTGAAGGCCGGCCAGGCGAAGAAGTAAAGGACTAGGGAATAAAGATGTGGCATGACGTGCGAGCTCTGAACGCAATCGCCAGCGCGCTCACCGCGCTGGTGGCGCTCGCCTGCGTGGCGTCGGGAGTGTGGTGGCTGTCGCAGCGCCCGATGTTCACCTTGCGCGCGGTGCGGGTCGAGAGCATGTACGGGCTGGACCTGCAGCACGTGAACGAGCTGACGGTGCGTAACGGCGTGATCGGGAAGATCAGCGGTAACTTCTTCACGACCGACCTCGAACAGGTACGGACCACGTTCGAAGCCGTGCCGTGGGTGCGCAAGGCCAGCGTGCGGCGCGAGTGGCCGAACCAGCTGATCGTGCAGGTGGAAGAGCACGAGGCGCTGGGCACGTGGGGCGAGGACGGCAAGCTGCTGTCCGTGAAGGGGGACGTGTTCACGGCCAACCTGGCCGAGGCCGACGAGGACCACGAACTGCCTGCGTTCGAGGGTCCCGCCGGCAGCGAGAAGGAAGTGCTGACGCGCTTCGCGGAACTGCGCGGCTGGTTCGCGCCGATCCGCCTGGTACCGGAGTCGATCAGCCTGTCGAACCGGTACGCGTGGACCGTGAAGTTGAACAATGGGATGAGCGTCGAGCTGGGACGCGAGAAGGACAACGACACGCTGCATGCGCGGGTGCAGCGGCTGGTGAGCATCTATCCCCAGCTGGTCGCGAGGTTGCAGGAAGGGCGCATCGACACCATCGACATGCGCTATCCGAACGGCCTGGCCCTGTCGTCGGCAGCACTGAGCATCCCCGCGGATGCGACCAAGCCAGTCAAGGCGGCTAAGAAAAAAACGACTACCAAAACAACGAAGCAGATCTAACTAAGCAGGCGACAGCAAACATGACAAAAGACGCGAAGAACCTGATCGTCGGCCTCGACATCGGCACCTCGAAAGTGGTGGCGGTGGTGGCCGAGGTGATGGCCGATGGGCGCCATGAAGTGATCGGACTCGGTCAGCACGAGTCCAAGGGTTTGAAGAAGGGCGTTGTCGTCAACATCGAAGCGACCGTCGAATCCATCCAGCGCGCCCTCGAGGAAGCGGAGCTGATGGCCGACTGCAAGATCCGCAACGTGTATGCAGGGATCGCCGGCAGCCATATCCGCTCGTTCAATTCGAGCGGCATGGTCGCCATCAAGGACAAGGAAGTGACGGCCACGGACGTGGCCCGCGTGATCGAGACGGCGAAGGCCGTGAACATCCCGACCGACCAGCAACTGCTGCACACGGTGCCGCAGGAATTCATCGTCGACAACCAGGAAGACGTGCGCGAGCCGATCGGCATGAGCGGCATCCGCCTCGAGGTGCGCGTGCACATCGTCACCGGTGCGGTGTCGGCCGTGCAGAATATTGTAAAGTGCGTGCGCCGCTGCGGGCTCGAGGTCTCGGACCTGATCCTGCAGCCGATGGCGTCGGCCGATTCCGTGCTGACGAACGACGAGAAGGAACTGGGCGTCGTCCTCATCGACATCGGCGGCGGCACCACCGACATCGCGGTCTTCAGTGACGGCGCGATCCGCCACACGGCCGTGATCCCCATCGCCGGCGACCAGATCACGAGCGACATCGCGATGGCTCTGCGCACGCCGACGGGCGAGGCGGAAGAGATCAAGATCCGCTACGGCGTGGCCAAGCAGGTGCTGGCCGATCCGGGCGAGACGCTGGAAGTGCCGGGCCTCGGCGACCGCGGACCTCGTTCGCTGTCGCGCCAGGCGCTGGCCGCCGTGATCGAGCCGCGCGTCGAAGAACTGTTCGCGATGGTGCACCAGGTCGTGCGCGAATCCGGCTACGAAGGCGTCCTGTCGTCGGGCATCGTGCTGACGGGCGGCTCGTCGATCATGCCGGGCATGATCGAGATGGCGGAAGACATATTCCTCAAACCGGCGCGCCTCGGCACGCCGGAATACCGCGGCCAACTGGCGGACGTCGTGCGTAGCCCGCGCTATGCGACGGTCCTCGGTCTGCTGCTGGAAGCGAAAAAGCAGTACCTGCGCGGTCACATCGTCACGCGTCAGGATGGTTCGGTGAAGGCGGTGTGGCAGCGAATGAAAGAGTGGTTCCTCGGGAATTTCTGAGGCGGCGAAGGACCGCAGCGCGCGTGGGCCAGGATTGGAACAACGTAAACGCAACGCGTGGCGGGTTTTTCGAGGTTTAGTAACAGCTAGTAGCAGATTTGCTTGGTAACGGACACGAAACATTTTTAAAATAGTGGCGCGTTTCCAATCTCGAGTCCTGGCGATGTCCGCGAGGATTCGGGCTTGGAAACGGCTCATCGAGATTAGGAGTTCATCATGGAGTTCGATATGGTCGATAACGCAGCATTGGGCACGGTCATCAAGGTCGTCGGCGTTGGCGGCGCGGGTGGTAATGCGGTTCAACATATGATCAACAAGGGCGTGGCGGGCGTGGAATTCATCGCGGCCAACACCGACGCCCAGGCGCTGGCCGCATCGGGCGCCCACAACATCATCCAGATCGGCGAGTCCGGCCTGGGTGCGGGCATGCGTCCGGAAATCGGCCGCCAGCTGGCCGAGCAATCGCGCATGCGCATCGAAGACGCGCTGCGCGGTGCGCACATGGTCTTCATCGCCGCCGGCATGGGTGGCGGTACCGGCACGGGCGCCGCGCCGATCGTCGCGGAAGTCGCCAAGAGCCTGGGCGCGCTGACCGTGGCCGTCGTCTCGAAGCCGTTCTCGTACGAAGGCGCGAAGTGCATGGACGTCGCGGAAAACGGCCTGGCCGAACTGACCAAGCACGTCGACTCGCTGATCGTCATCCTGAACGAGAAGCTGGAAGACATCTACGAAGACGAATCGATGCTGGACTGGATGAAGCATGCGGACGACGTGCTGAACAACGCCGTCGCCGGTATCGCCGAGATCATCAACGTCCCGGGCCACATCAACGTCGACTTCAACGACGTGAAGACCATCATGAGCGAGCAGGGCAAGGCCATGATGGGCACGGCGACCGCGTCGGGCGTCGACCGCGCGCGCATCGCCGCCGAACAGGCCGTCGCATCGCCGCTGTTGGACGGCATCGACCTGTCGGGTGCGAAGGGCGTGCTGGTAAACGTCACCGCGTCGCGCGGCCTGAAAGGCAAGGAGATCAAGGAAGTCATGGCTGCCGTGCGCGCGTTCGCCGCACCGGACGCCGCGATCGCACAAGGCATCGCCTACGACGACGAGATGGGCGACGAACTGCGCGTGACCGTCGTCGCGACGGGCCTGGGCAAGAACAAGGCCAGCATCTCGCTGGTGCAGCCGCAGCAAGTCCTGCGCACCGGCACGTACGGCGCGCCGATGATGTCGGGCACGCCTGGTGTGACGGGCGGCGTGACGATGGGTTCGGCCACCGGCGCCGGCGCGATGGACGGCATGAAGCAGCCGGCCGTGTGGCGCCGCGAGCAGGCGTCCGAGCAGGTGCGCGCGATGCAGAACAACGGCGTCGAAACCTACGACATCCCGGCGTTCCTGCGCAAGCAAGCCGACTAAGCAGCACACTCCAACGCCGGCTGACCACCGGCGCTCCATGATGCGGGGCCAGGCTGTTCCAAGCAGCCTGGCCTTTCGTTTTATGCGCGTTACGCCGACGTCGCGCGTGGGCACGGGGGGCCACCCTACGATTGTCCGATGCCGTAGGGTGGGCACCCCGTGCCCACCAAGCCGAAATCTGGCATATCAGGCATACTTGCGGATTCTTCAAACTCGAAAGGAATCCCATCATGACCATCCAGATCGGCGACCGCCTGCCGGAAGGCACCCTGCAAGAATTCATCGACGTCGAAACCGAAGGTTGCGCGCTCGGCCCGAACACGTTCAACGTGTCCGACCTCGTGAAAGGCAAGACCATCGCCATTTTCGGCCTGCCGGGCGCATTCACGCCGACGTGCTCGGCCCAGCACCTGCCGGGCTACATCAAGCTCGCGGACCAACTGAAAGCCAAGGGTGTCGACGAGATCTGGTGCATCTCCGTCAACGACGCGTTCGTGATGGGCGCGTGGGGCCGCGACCAGAAGGCCACCGGCACCGTGCGCATGATGGCCGACGGCAGCGCCGCGTTCACGAAGGCCCTGGGCCTGGAATTCGACCTCGTCGCCAAGGGCTTCGGCGTGCGCTCCCAGCGCTACTCGATGCTCGTGCAGGATGGCGTCGTCAAGCAGCTGAACGTGGAAACCGGCGGCTTCGACGTGTCGTCGGCCGAGACGCTGCTGAAGCAACTGGGCTGATCGACCCTTGATCATCAACACCGAAACGCCGGACCAGCTCGAGGTGCGCGACATGCTCGCGCGCCTCGACGCGTACTGCGCCGCGCTGTATCCGGCCGAGAGCAACCACCTGCTGGACATCGCGTCGCTGATGCAGGGCGACGTGCTGTTCCTCGTCGCGCGCGACATCGACGGTGGCGCGGTCGGCTGCGCGGCGCTCGTCAACAAGCAGCACTATGGCGAAGTCAAACGCATGTTCGTGGACGAGCGCAAGCGCGGTCTCGGCACGGGCCGCAAGCTGCTCGAGCATCTGGTGATGTTCGCGCGGATGTCCGGCCTGTCGGTGTTGCGCCTGGAGACCGGTATTCATCAGCCGGAAGCGATCGGCCTGTATGAGCGCCTGGGCTTCGAACGGTGCGAACCGTTCGGCGACTATCGGGACGACCCGCTGTCGCTGTTCATGGAGAAGCCGCTGTGAGGGACGCTCCCGTGAGCCGGCTCGCGGGGAATATGCGCAGCATCCGCGCGATGCTGGTCTGCGTCGCCATGTTCTCCATCATGGACATGACGATGAAGCTGCTGTCCGCGCACTTCCCCGCGATGCAGGTGGCGGCGATCCGCGCGTTGTCCGCGCTGCCGCTCGTCGGCGCCTATCTATTCTGGCGCGGCGGCCAGCGCTCGCTCTTGCGCATCCGCTGGCCGCTGCACCTGCTGCGCGGCGCGATCGGCATCGCGATGCTGTCGCTGTTCACCTACGGCCTCAAGACCTTGTCGCTGGCCGAAGCCTATTCGATCTTCTTCGTGGGCCCGATCCTCATCACGGCGCTGTCCGTCATCGTGCTGGGCGAGCGGGTGAACGGTGCACGCTGGATCGCGATCGGCGTCGGCATGGCCGGCGTGCTCGTGATCCTGCGCCCGACCGGTGCCGGCTTCTTCTCGCTGGGCGGGCTCGCCGTGCTGGCCGCGGCCGTGTGCTATGCCGTGTCGGCCGTCGCCGGCCGCGTGCTCGCGCGCACGGACCGGGGCGAGCACATGATGTTCTGGCTGATGGTGTTGATGGCCGCGGGCGCGACGCCGCTCGCCGCACCTGCCTGGGTGTCCGTGCAGGCGGAGCACTGGGTCCTGATCCTGTCGCTGGCCATCAGCGGTTTCTTCGGCCAGCTGGCGCTGACGGAAGCGTTCAGCCATGGCGAGGCGTCCGTGGTGGCGCCGTTCGAGTACACGGCGCTGGCCTGGGGCGTGGCGATCGACTGGCTCATGTGGAAAACCTTGCCGGATGCATATACCTTGCTGGGCGGCGCCATCATCATCGGCAGCGGCTTGTACCTGATCCGCCACGAAACCGTGCACGCCGAGGCCGAGCATCCCTGAAAACGTGGTGTTCCCGCCACCGGTCCGAGGAGCCCGCCGGCGCGTCCGAAAGCCCTACGATATAATCGAACGATGCTCAAACAACGAACCATCAAACAGCTCGTGCGTACAACAGGTGTCGGCCTGCACTCCGGCACCAAGGTCGAGCTGACCCTGCGCCCCGCGGCCATCGATACGGGCATCGTGTTCCGCCGGGTCGACCTCGACCCCGTCGTCGAGTTCCCGTCGAATGCCGACATCGTGGGCGATACCCGCATGGCGTCCGTGCTCACGCAGGGCAATGCGCGCGTCTCGACCGTCGAACACCTGATGTCGGCCTGTGCCGGCCTCGGCATCGACAACCTGTACGTGGACGTCACGGCCGAAGAGATCCCGATCATGGACGGTTCCGCGTCGTCGTTCGTGTTCCTGCTGCAGCAGGCGGGCGTGCAGGAGCAGGCCGCTGCGAAGAAATTCATCCGCGTGCTGAAACCGGTCGAAGTCCGCCAGGGCAGCGGCGCCAACGAGAAATGGGCGCGCCTGACGCCTTACGATGGCTTCAAGCTCGACTTCTTCATCGAATTCAACCACCCGGCCGTGGACGGCACGACGCAGCGCGCCGTCGTCGACTTCGGCAAGGTCTCGTACGTGCACGAGGTCGCACGCGCCCGCACGTTCGGCTTCATGCAGGACGTGGAAAGCCTGCGAGGCATGGGCCTGGCGCGCGGCGGCTCGCTGGAAAACGCGATCGTGATGGACGAGTACCGCATCCTCAACGCGGACGGGCTGCGCTACGAAGACGAGTTCGTGCGCCACAAGATCCTCGACGCGATCGGCGACCTGTACCTCGTCGGCGCGCCGCTGCTGGCCAGCTACGAGGCGCACAAATCGGGCCACGGCCTGAACAACCTGCTGCTGCGCGAGCTGCTGGCGCAGCCGGAATCGTACGAGATCGTCACGTTCGACGCGTCGGAAACGGCGCCCGTGTCGTATGGCGCGCAGATGGAGCGGGAGTGGGCGCTGACGTAGGGCGATCTCCTGCCGACGTGTAACGCCAACACTTCGCAAATGTCCGCGTGGGCACGGGGTGCCCACCCTACGAAATCTCGCAGCCGTAGGGTGGGCTCCCCGAGCCCACGCGTAACGTGCGCGTCGTGTTGAGGTCCGCGCCGGTCACGTGTTTTTGCGCCGCTCCGCCAGCCGCTTGAGCGCCGCTTTCAATGCCGCATTCTGCGGCGTCTCCGGCAAACTCTCTCCCAATTCCTCGAACGCTTCCACCGCCGTCGGCGGCAACGTCAGCGATGACGGTTTCAGCTCCTCGCGCACGGGCACGTTCGGCCGCATCTGGATCTTGATGCGCACGTTGTCCACCTGCCAGCCCTTCTTCTGCAAGCTCGCCTGCAGCTTCGGCAGCTGCTGCTTGAGCTTGGCCGCCACGGCCGAGGAGGGCACGGCGAGGGTCAGCACGGCATCCTGGAACGACAGCACGTCGCAGCCGGCGTACATCGGCGGCAGGATGTTCTTGACGTCGCGCTGCAGGTTACCGACGCGCAGCGCGGTCGGCATGAGCGCGGCGAGGCGGTCGTTGGCGCGCAGGAAGTCGGTGGCGCCGAACGACGTCTTGCGGTCGCGGGTGCCGTAGATGTGGAAGGGACGCTGATTGTTCGGGGACTGCATGCTCGGAACATACCACAGCCGCGCCCCCTGCCGCGAACAATCGTGCGCGCTGTGTGAAATCGAATGCAGTTTGATAACATTTTTTGCCAGCCGCACTTGTGATACGCCCCGCGACCCCCAAGTGTGGCCGGATCGCATGATAAAATCGGTGGCTTTTTGCCATTGGCGCTCTCAGGAGGATATGTTTTTGCTATCATCCGGGGCTCCTCGGACCTTTTTCGCGGCGTACTTTTGAAGAACACAGCATGTCATTCCTGACCAAGATTTTCGGCAGCCGTAACCAGCGTCTGCTCAAGCAATACCAAAAATCCGTGCGCGACATCAACGCGCTCGAGCCGCAGATGGAAGCGCTGTCCGACGCCGATCTCCAGGCAAAGACGAACGAATTCAAGCAACGCCTGGCCGGGGGCGCGACGCTGGACGACATCCTGGTGGAAGCGTTCGCCGTCTGCCGCGAAGCCGCGAAGCGCGTCATGAAGATGCGCCACTTCGACGTGCAGCTGATCGGCGGCATGGTCCTCCATTACGGCAAGATCGCCGAGATGGGCACGGGCGAAGGCAAGACGCTGATGGCCACGCTGCCCGTGTACCTGAACGCGCTGTCCGGCAAGGGCGTGCACGTCGTGACGGTCAACGATTACCTGGCCCAGCGCGACGCCGAGCAGATGGGCCGCCTGTACGGCTGGCTCGGTTTGACGACGGGCGTGAACCTGTCGCAGATGGACCACGACAGCAAGCAGAAGGCATACGCGTCCGACATCACCTACGGCACCAACAACGAGTACGGCTTCGACTACCTGCGCGACAACATGGTGTACGAGATGCGCGAGCGCGTGCAGCGTGGCCTGAACTTCGCCGTGGTCGACGAAGTGGACTCGATCCTCATCGACGAGGCACGTACCCCGCTGATCATTTCCGGCCAGGCCGAGAACCACACGGAGCTGTACCACAAGATCAACGAAGTCCCGCCGCTGCTCACGTTGCAGATCGGCGAAGAGACGCCGGACGGCAAGGGCCAGGTCGAAGTCCCGGGCGACTACACGAAGGACGAGAAGGCGCACACCGTGCTGCTGACCGAGGCCGGCCACGAAAAGGCCGAAGCCATCCTGACGAAGATGGGCCTGCTGCCGGAAGGCGCGTCGCTGTACGACGCCGCCAACATCACGCTGATCCACCACCTGTACGCCGCGCTGCGCGCACACGTCCTGTACCACAAGGACCAGCACTACGTCGTGCAGAACAACGAAGTGGTGATCGTCGACGAATTCACGGGCCGCCTGATGACGGGCCGCCGCTGGTCCGACGGCCTGCACCAGGCCGTGGAAGCGAAGGAAGGCGTACGCATCCAGAACGAGAACCAGACGCTCGCGTCCATCACGTTCCAGAATTACTTCCGCATGTACGGCAAGCTGTCCGGCATGACGGGTACGGCCGACACGGAAGCGTACGAATTCCAGGAGATCTACGGCCTGGAGACCGTGGTCGTCCCGCCGAACAAGCCGTCGCAGCGCAAGGACCGCCAGGACCAGGTCTACAAGACGGCGCAGGAAAAATACCAGGCCATGCTGGTCGACATCCGCGACTGCTACGAGCGCGGACAGCCGGTCCTCGTGGGCACGACGTCGATCGAGAACTCGGAACTGCTGTCGGGCATCCTGACGAAGGCGGGCCTGCCGCACAACGTGCTGAACGCGAAGCAGCACGCACGCGAGGCGGAGATCATCGCGCAGGCGGGTCGTCCGAAGATGATCACCATCGCCACCAACATGGCGGGCCGCGGTACCGACATCGTCCTGGGCGGCAACGTCGAGAAGCAGATCCAGTTCATCGAGGCCGACGAATCGCTGTCGCCGGAGCAGAAGGAAGAGCAGTCCGCGAAGCTGCGTTCGGAATGGCAGTCGCTGCACGACCACGTCGTGGCGCAGGGCGGCCTGCACATCATCGGTACCGAACGCCACGAGTCGCGCCGCGTCGACAACCAGCTGCGCGGCCGTTCGGGCCGCCAGGGCGACCCGGGCTCGTCGCGCTTCTACCTGTCGCTGGACGACCCGTTGCTGCGCATCTTCGCGGGCGACCGCGTGCGCGCCGTGATGGACCGCCTCAAGATGCCGGAAGGCGAACCGATCGAGGCGGGCATCGTCTCGCGCTCCATCGAAGGCGCCCAGCGCAAGGTCGAGGCCCGCAACTTCGACATCCGCAAGCAGCTGCTCGAATACGACGACGTCGCCAACGACCAGCGCAAGGTGATCTACACCCAGCGTAACGAGCTGCTGGAAGCGGCCGACATCTCCGAGCTGATCGCATCGCTGCGCACGGGTGTCTTCACGGACGTCGTGCGCACGCACGTGCCGGCGGAATCGGTGGAAGAGCAGTGGGACATCCCGACGCTCGAACGCGTGCTGGCCGACGAATGGGCGCTGCAGGTGCCGCTGGCGAAGATGCTGGAGGACGAGCCGAACCTGAACGACGACGACATCCTCGAGCGCGTGCTGGCTGCGGCCGAAGCGTCGTACGAGGCGAAGGTCGGCATCGTCGGCAAGGAAGCGTTCGGCGGCTTCGAGCGCAACGTCATGCTGCAGAACATCGACACGCACTGGCGCGAGCACCTGGCCGCGCTGGACCACCTGCGCCAGGGCATCCACCTGCGCGGCTATGCGCAGAAGAACCCGAAGCAGGAATACAAGCGCGAAGCGTTCGAGCTGTTCGGCGCCATGCTGGACCAGATCAAGAACGAAGTGATCCGCACCATCATGACGGTCCGCATCCAGACCCGCGAGGAAGTCGAGGCGGCGGAAGCCGCGATGCAGGCGGCCGCCGCGCACCTGGAAAACATCAACTACCAGCACGCCGACTTCGACCCGACGGCGGCACCGGAAGAATTGATGGCGCCCCTCGCGGCGACGCCGGGCACCACGGCGATGGCGGACGATCCGGCCACCACGTACCTGGGCATGAAAGTCGGCCGCAACGACCCGTGCCCGTGCGGCAGCGGCAAGAAATTCAAGGCTTGCCACGGCAAGCTGGCGTGATGCCGTAGCACCCGACGAAAAGCACCCTGCGGGGTGCTTTTTTTTGTCCCGGCCGCGCTGTCGGATTTGATAAACCGGATAAACGATATTCATGATTTTTCCGGCGCGGCGGGCCGGGTAACATCGTGGTTCCGCGTTGATCGAGGACCGACCATGTTGACCGATGCCGCCGCACCGCCGCTACCGCCGCGCCGCACGTTCGCGCCCAGCCACCCCGCCGACGGTGTGCTCATCCTCATCTATGTCGGGTTGATCTGGCTCGGCATGATCCTCGGCTTCGGCGGCGAGGTCGCGCGCCACGTCAGCAACGGCGACCCGCCTTACCCCGCTATCCTGCACGTGCATTCCGCCGTGTTCGTCGCATGGCTGGTCGGATACACGGCGCAAGTCCTGCTGGTACGGTCGGCGCGGCCGGCGCTGCATCGGCGCCTCGGCGTGGCGATGGGGTGGTGGATCGCCGTGATGGCCATCGTCGGCACGGCGACGGCGTACACGATCCAGACCCGGAATTTCGGCACGGACCACAGCGACCCCGCGTTTTTCAGCGTCCAGATGGGTGACCTGATCGGCTTCGTGGGCCTGAGCGTGGCGGGTATCGTGTATCGCAAGCGGCCGGCGGCCCACCGGCGCCTGATGCTGCTGGCGATCCTGCAATTGAGCACGGCGGGCTTCGCGCGCTGGCTCGGCGGGGCGGTCGGCGCCGCCTACCCGTTCGGCCACTGGGGCCAGAGTTTCTGGGCGACGTTCCTGACCCTGCACCTGACGAACGACGTCATGGTGCTCGGCATCGGCGCCTGCGACCTCGTCACGCGGGGCCGCCTGCACCCCGCCTACGTGGCGGGCCTGATCTGGAGCTTCGGTGTGCAGGTCACGCACGTCAGCCTGTATCTTTGGCCGGCCTGGCTGCCCGTCGCGAAGATGCTGCTCGGGCATGGATAACGGCCCGCGGTGGCGGGCCGTGCGGACGTCAGGCGCTCATCGCCTTGCGCAGCCAGGCGATCGTCGCATCGCCGATGCCCGGGCCCATGCGCAGCAGGGGATCCGTCGCCGTGCCCTTACGGAAGGCGTCGACGTCCTGCGGATCGTCGCCGACCATGTCGTGGAACAGCGCCAGCCACTGGCGCCCGAGGTCGCGCGCGCGCGCGCCCGTTGCTTCCGGGTCGGCTTTGATCTCGGCCTGCACTTGCGCGATCAGCGGTGTCCACTCGTGGCCGCGCGCGGTGAAGTGGCGGCGCATGCGGTCGATGACTTCCGGCCGCATGTATTTCGCCCAGGCGTCGAACTTGAGTTCGCCGACGGCGGCCTTCACGTAGTCGAAGACGTGCGCCGGCAAGCCGACAGCCTCCTTCTCCTGCGCTGCCATCACGTTCAGTTTCGCCTGCAGCGCCGGGTCGCCGCCCGTATCGCGCTCGAAGACCTGCAGCCAGCGCAGGGCGAAGGCCTTTGCGGCGCCCGCGGTCGGCGGCACCTGTGACTCCATCAGTCCGCGCGCCTGTTCGACCATGCCTTGCCACTCGGCCTGTGCGGCGTCGCTGCCGCTCATCGGCATGCGTTGCAATTCTTCCTTGCTGAAATAGCGTTCGTACACGTTCGTCATGTCCATGGTGTTTTCCAGTGTGGTGAGCCACGTGGACAGGTCCGGCGCGGTGCCGCGCACGAGTTGTTCGCGCACGCGCAGCAGCTGGCCGCGCAGGCGCCGGGCTTCCGCCATGCGCACCTCGAGCGATTCCAGCTGGCGGTCGACGATCGCCAGGGGCGAACCCGCCGGACTGTCCAGCGTGAGGCCGATGTCGGACAGGCTCATGCCGAATGCGCGCAAGGCCTGGATACGGTGCAGGCGCGCCACGTCATCGCGGTCGTAGAGCCGGTAGCCGGCATCGGAACGCGCCGAAGGACGCAGCAGCCCGATGCTGTCGTAGTGGTGCAGGGTGCGCACCGTCAGGTTGGCCAGCGCGGCCAGCTCTCCCACTTTCAGCATCGTGTCTCTCCGTTCTTCAGCGTGATGCCATGGTCAGGCCTCACGTGGCGTGAGGGTCAAGAGGTTCCGGCGCTGGAAAGCAAATAATGCGTGTCCAGGTCTGTTACGCCGACTGACGCAAGTCGAGACAGATAAATCGGATAAACCTTTTTGCCATCAGGTTTATCCGTTCGTATCCGTGGGCCCGAGCCGGTTGCGCAGTATCGCACAACCTCTACAATTCACGCGATATATGTTACCCTTGCGCAAAATACGCCGACATGTCGGCCATTTAAAAATGAGTCCATGCATGAATAAAATTGATTTCCCTGAATTGTCGCAACTGGCCGCCGCATCGGCTGCCGTGACGGCGACCTGCAAATGCAGTGCCGTTCCATTGCTGGCTTGGCAAAAACTGCCTCTTTCGCTCGATCTGGACGGTCTTGAGGAAATCGGAACCCTCGTCGACGATCCTTACGACGAACCGACGTTCAGTGAATATCATCCGCAAGGCACGCGGTATGAGAGCGAAGACGCGCCCATTGCACCGCGTTATTTCCCCTGCAATCGTAGTCAAGTATTGCGCTGTCAGGCATGTGGACGTCATTTCTTGCAATATAACGAGGCAGGCGGTTATTTCACTGAACTGCGAATCCGTGCCTTGAGGCCAGAGTTGCTGATTGATGCTCCGCTATAAGCCGGTGTTTTGATCATATCGACATGCCACCGCCTCGGTGGCAGTGTGTCGCTCCTCGGCGCTGTCCTGACACACCGATTCGCTTGTCCCTGCGCAACTCGCGCACTTCCCGCTCCAACCTGCTCACGCTCTTCATCACTGGTAGTCGGTCCAGGCCATGGCTATTGGTACTGCCAAACAATAAAGCCACCGAAAACCGCGGCAATTCAAGGTTTTATTCTGATTGGACAAATAATTGGAAAAAGATATCGGCTGATGTCTGATTTATTGGAAATATCGGTGCGATGCGAATATTGGAAATCTTGATGGTTAAGCGATTGTCGCGAATATACACTCAGAAAATTCCTATTATTTATAGTTCATTTGTTTTGATATTGACACTGTAATTATCAAACAAGATAATTCCGTCGCTAAAGAATGAGTCTGCGATGCCTGTGCGGTGCCTTCGGCGCGCAATCAATTGTTCGTGGAGTCTTTTCAATTTCTCATATTGGCCCCGGTAGGTCATGCCAATTATCTGGATTCATGCGCGTCATGTATTCACCCGAAGCACGTGGAACATCACTAAAAAATGAATAATACTTGCCTTTTCAAATTGACCGACACCGAACGCGATCGCCTCGGTAACGCGTTAAACAAGATCGCCTATGATCCCAGCGGCTCGCTGGCCTACATCACGGATTTGCGCATGACGGCGATTTCGACGCTGCCGCGGCGTATCATCGACGCGCTGTCGGAACAGCGCGCATCCATCCAGCCGAGGTCGCATCTTGTTTTCGAAAACCTGCCGACGGACGAGCAGGTCTTCACGACGCCGGATCCGGACGTGTTCACGCCTGCATCCAAGAGCGGGCACGTCAGCGAAAACCTGATCATGGCGTTTGCAGCGCTGATCGGCGAACCGTATTCGATCCTGTTCGAAGGGGGAGACATCGTGAACAATCTCATCCCGACCAAGCGTGCAAAACGTGAATACACTGGCCTTGGTTCCGAAGTGGAACTGGATTTTCACATCGAGAACGCCGCATTGAAGTTCATGGGGGACTTCAATTTCTCGCCGCTGGGACTCTTGCTGACCGGGGTTCGTCACGACCCGGAAGGTCCACTGACCCGTTTGGCGGATGCGCGTATCGCCCTGCAGAACTTGACCGCGGAAGACATCGAATGTCTGCGCATGCCGCTGTACCGCATCAAGGTCCCTTATCGCTGGCGTCGAGGCAATATTGTCCAGACCGAACCTGTGCCTCTGGTGCGCGGCAGCGCGAGCCTGCCCGAGGTCAGCGCAGTGTTCTATCCGGACATGGTGGAACCTCAATCGAGTGCCGCTGCAGCCGCGATGGAGAATTTTTACGCGGCGATACGCGAAAGTTCATTTGGCGTCGATGTGACGCCCGGCCGCCTGGTGTATATCGACAATCGCTTCACCTTGCATTCCCGTGACAAGTTCAGCGGCACGAATGACGAGTTCGACAACCCGATGCGCTGGGTGCAGCGCGTCTTCGTTGCGGCCAACCTGTGGAACCACCGAAATCTCAATCCTGTGAAGTCCCGTGTGTTCCAGCCGGGAGAAACAGTCGAATGCTGAACATCTTTATGTCGGTGCTGCCGATCTTCCTGCTCATCACGGCAGGCTATCTGGTCAAGAACCGCTTCGTGCGCGACGACGGCTTCTGGAAGGCGGCGGACAAACTTGTCTACTACGTTTTTTTCCCATCGCTGCTGCTGCTTGACGTCAGCGATGCAAACTTCGCCAGTGCCAACACGTCCAGTTCGATCCTGGCGACCGTGGGCGGCACGCTGCTGGTCGCGATCTTCATCCTGGTTGCCCAACGTGTGGTCACCGTGCGCAACGATCTGTTCACGTCCATTTTCCAGGGCGGCGTACGCTACAACTCCTACGTGTTCGTTGCACTGGCACAGTCGCTGTCCGGAGCGGAAGGCGTGGCGATATCGGGCGTGTTCGTCGCCTATATGATCGTGCTGACGAACGTGATGAGTGTGCTCGTCATGAACCATTACGGCACCGGCGGCAAGAAATCGTTCAAGGGCACCGTGGCCGCCATGGTGCAGAACCCGCTGATCATCGGCGCCATGCTCGGCCTCGCGCTCAACGTGGCCGACTTGCATGTTGCTGGCGCCGCCAGGCAGTTCCTGACGTATCTCGGCAATGCGGCAACGCCGCTCAGTTTGATGTCGGTGGGTGCGGGCCTGATGCTGGTCATGCAAGCTCGCCAGGCGATCGCCACCGGTTATGCCGTCGGTCTCAAACTCCTGGTCATGCCGCTTTGCACCCTGACGCTGTTGAAGGTGCAGGGGGCGTCGGGAACGCCTGCCCACATTGCGTTGTTGTACTCATCGGTGCCATGCGCCGGCAATGCGTACATCATGGCGCGTCAAATGGGAGGCGATTCCGAAACCATGGCATCCATCATCACCTGGACGACGCTTTTGTCGGCAGTCACGATTACCGTCATCATCGGTACGATCACCCAGCTGTAGCAGGCCTCACGTCGGGTCGAGGTCCAGCGGTTGCGCTTCGCGCAGCGCGCGCGCTTCGTGCCACAAGGTGACGAACAGCGTCATCACGACGGGGCCGATGAACAGGCCGATCAGGCCCAGCGTCTCGACGCCGCCCAGGATGCCCAGCAGGACGGCGAGGAAGGGCAGTTGCGTGGCGTTGCCGATCATCGCGGGACGCACGAAATGGTCGGCCACGAACAGCACGACGACGCCGAGGACGACGATCGCGATCGCGGCGATCGTCGCGCCCTGCCACGCCAGCAGCGCGGCGGCCGCGCCGAAGGCGAGGGGAGCGCCGAACGGGATGATGGCGAGGATGCCCGTGACGGCGGCCCACAGCATGGCCGACGGTACGTGCGCGAACTGGTAGCCGATGCCCAGCAGGACGCCTTCCGCGAGGCCGACGAGCACCAGGCCGTTGACGGTGGCGCGCACGGCGACGGGCACCTTCAGAGAGAACAGCGTCCAGCGCCGCGTGCCGATCAGGTGGGCGCCGATGGCGTCCGTCTGGCGCTGCAGGGCGACGCCGTCCTTGTAGAAGAAGAACAGGCACAGGAACGCGAACAGGATGTCGACGAGGCGGTGCATGACGCCGCTGCCCACGCGCTTGAGGACTTCGCTCGCGGTCTGCATGCGCCCGACGGAGCCGTCCTGCAGCAGGTGCGCGAGGCCGTGCGGCTGGCCCAGGGTCGCGAGCCACCAGTTGTAGATGGCGTCGCCCGCGAACGGGATGCGGTGCAACCACTCGGGCGCCGCGAGGCCTTCCGTGTTGGCGTTGGCGACCACCTGGGCCAGCGCGGGCGCCTGGCGCGCGGCCTGCGTGACGCCCAGCGTGAGCGGCGTGATGAAGGCGATGGCCATCGCGATGGTGACAAGGGCCGCGGCGAGGATCGCGCGCCCCTTCAACGCCGTGCGGACGCGCACGTACAGCGGCCAGGTGGCGATGCACAGGATGGCCGCCCACAGCAACGGCAGGATGAAGCGCTGCGTCAGGAACAGGGCGAACAGCACGATCGCCAGCGAAAAGCCGGCGCTCGCTACGTCGCGTTGGTTGTCGGTCATCGATCCTCCGGTAGATGGGGCATCTTACCAAAGAGGCATGTCCCCGTTCGTGATGTTTCCGATTATCAATTGACCAACTTAAGCATGTATTAACACCGGCGGCTTACCGGTGTGCTCGCCGATGAGGCGTTACAATACCGGACCTTCTTTCCATCTTTTCATTAGAGAACGCCATGGCCGTCAATTCCCCCCTGCCCGTCGCCGCCGAACTGAAACCCGTCGCCGGCATCGAACTCGGTTACGCCGAAGCCGGCATCAAGAAGCCGAACCGCAAGGATGTGCTGGTGATGAAGCTCGCCGAAGGGGCGACCGTCGCCGGCGTGTTCACGAAGAACCGCTTCTGCGCGGCGCCGGTCCAGGTGAGCAAGGCGAATCTGGCGGCAGTGAAGGCCGGGGGCAAGCCGATCCGCGCCCTGGTCGTCAACACGGGCAATGCGAACGCGGGTACCGGTGAACCGGGCCTCGCGAACGCGCAGGCCACGTGCGCGGAAGTCGCGCACCTGCTGGGCCTCGATGCGCAGCAGGTGCTGCCGTTCTCCACGGGCGTGATCCTGGAACCGCTGCCCGTGCAAAAGATCGTCGCGGGCCTGCCGGCCGCCATCGCGAACCTGAAGGCCGACAACTGGTTCAATGCGGCGGAAGCCATCATGACGACGGACACGCAGCCGAAAGCGGCGTCGCTGACGACGACGGTCGGCGGCCACACCGTCACGATGACGGGCATCAGCAAGGGCGCCGGCATGATCAAGCCGAACATGGCGACGATGCTGGGCTACCTGGCATTCGACGCGAAGGTCGCGCAGCCCGTGCTGGACGAACTCGTGAAGTACGCGGCCGACCGCTCGTTCAACAGCATCACGATCGACGGCGACACGTCGACCAACGACTCGTTCATCCTCGTCGCGACGGGCGCCGGTTCGCTCGTCGTCGATTCGACCGACAGCCCGGACTACATCGCGCTGCGCGACGCCGTCACCGGCATCTCGCGCCACCTGGCGCAGCAGATCATCCGCGACGGCGAAGGCGCCACCAAGTTCATCACGATCACGGTGGAGCAGGGCCGCGACATGGACGAGTGCCGCAAGATCGCCTACGCCATCGCCCACTCGCCGCTCGTCAAGACCGCGTTCTTCGCGTCCGACCCGAACCTGGGCCGCATCCTCGCGGCCATCGGCTACGCGGGCGTCGACGACCTCGATACGGCCAAGCTCGACCTGTACCTGGACGACGTCCTCGTCGCCAAGTCCGGCGGCCGCAATCCCGAGTACAAGGAAGAGGATGGCCAGCGCGTGATGAAGAAGGCCGAGATCCTCGTGCGCGTCGTGCTCGCGCGCGGCGACGCGGACGCCACCGTGTGGACTTGCGACCTGTCGCACGACTACGTCTCGATCAACGCCGACTACCGTTCCTGATTCGATGAACCAGCTGGAGAATTTCCTGCACCGCGCCGAAGCCCTGCTGGCGCGCGTGGAGGCGTTATTGCCGCCCGCCGCGCCGCGCGATCCGGATTTCCGCCACGGCTACGCGTACCGCTGGCGCAAGCGTCCGGGCGCGGGCAACGTCAAGCATCTGCAGGCGGTGACGCACGCATCGCACATCCGCCTCGACGACCTGCAGCACATCGGCCAGCAGAAAGAACAGATCGAGCAGAACACGCGCCAGTTCGTGGGCAAGCGCCCCGCCAACAACGTGCTGCTGACGGGCGCGCGCGGCACGGGCAAATCGTCGCTGATCAAGGCGTGCCTGAACCAGTTCGCGCCGCAGGGCCTGCGCCTGATCGAAGTCGACAAGGCCGACCTCGCGGACCTGCCGGACATCGTCGACCTCGTGGCGGGCCGGCCGGAGCGTTTCGTGATCTTTTGCGACGACCTCAGTTTCGAAGAGGGCGAAGCGGGCTACAAGGCGCTGAAGGTGGCGCTGGACGGCAGCATCGCGGCGCAGTCGGACAATGTGCTGATCTACGCGACGTCGAACCGCCGGCACCTGATGCCGGAAAAATTCTCGGACAACGACGGCTACAAGCACGTGGCCGACGACGACCTGCACCCGGCCGAGACGGTCGAGGAAAAGATCTCGCTGTCGGAGCGCTTCGGCCTGTGGCTGTCGTTCTATCCATTCCGCCAGGACGACTACCTGGACATCGTCGGCCACTGGCTGACGAGCTTCGGCTGCACGCCCGAGCAGATCGCGGCCGCGCGCGGCGACGCGCTGCGCTGGGCGCTGGGCCGCGGCTCGCGCTCGGGCCGCGTGGCGTGGCAGTTCGCGAAGGATTACGCGGGCAAGCTGCCGCCCGCGCCTAGTCAGGAACAGGTCGATGTCTGAGAAGCCGGTCGATGTGGCGGTGGGCGTGCTGATGCGCCCGAACGGCGACGTGCTCCTCGGCCAGCGCCCTGACGGCAAACCGTACGCCGGCTACTGGGAATTCCCGGGCGGGAAAGTCGAACCTGGCGAGGACATCTTCCACGCGCTGCAGCGCGAGTTCGTCGAGGAACTGGGCGTGAAGGTGATCTCGGCCGAGCCCTGGTGCTGCGTCGAACACGTGTACGAGCACGCGCACGTGCGCCTGTACTTCTACATCAGCCGCGAATGGGAAGGCGAACCACAAAGCCTGGAAGGGCAGGCCTTCGCGTGGCAGGGCGCGTATGCCGTCAGTCCGCTGCTGCCGGCGACGATTCCGTTGCTGGCGTGGCTGGATCAGGTGCGGTATGCGGGGCGCGGCGAGGCTGCTTGAGCCTCGTGCGCCGACACGGGACGATCAAGTCAGGCAGTGGATCACGACGTCACCGCGCGCGGCCGCGTCCGTATAGAACCGCTGCAACGCCGAGTAGTAACCGAGCAGAAACTCGAGCCCCTCGTTCCCTTCCTCCGCCCAGATGGCGGGGTAGACGTTCTTCTCTTCCATCGCGCCCGGATCGTACCGTTGCGCCAACGTCTCCGGCGTGAGCGCGGCCAGCGCTTGCGCGACAGTTTTGACCTCGTCCGGCGTCAGATAGCGTGCCGGTCCATAATCGAGATCCGGCCCGATTTCGGCTCCATCGAGAATCGCCAGCGATAACGGTGGTTCGCCGCCCACGGGGTCACCCGTCAGCAGGTAATGCAGGCCATGCCAGGCTTTGTCCAGGCTCATGGAATTCGGCGGCAAGCTATCGTAGTCCGGATACAGCAGCGCTTCGACCATGTCGGGGTCTTCCAGAAATTGCCCAAGCGTTTGCGGTGTAATCGAAGCAAAGAAAGCGCGAATGCCCACGGATGGCTCCTTGTTAATTGACGGGAAACTTCGTCGGCAGTGTACGCAGGCACGCGCAGTTTGACAATCAGTCACCACACCACCGCGCGCGATCGCATTCGTATAAAACTGTTGCGACATCGAGTCGAAATCGAATAGAGACGCGCGCCCTCGTCGCCATTGCTGCGATCGGACTGGACACGGCGTGCAAACCTGCTAACCTTCTAACCTGACTGCCTGTAGCACCTCTCCGATTACCAAAAGGAATCGCGATGACGGGTCTGGACCTCACCATGCAGCGCGAAGTGCTGTACGCGGGCCTCGGTTTCCCGCGCCTGCTGCGGGCACGGTGTGCGATGCGTGCCACCACGGTCGCGCTGCTGGACGGACCCGTCGACGCGACGGCGCCCCACTTTGCGCGCGTCTCGTTGGTCGCCCGGGGCGACCCGGAGGCGATGCAGACGCCATCCGACCACGCGACGGCCATGGCATCGCTGCTCGTGGTGCCGGGCGCGGACGACCACATGCACCTGCTGTGCTGGCCCACGCTGGGCGACGCGCAGGCAGCCGGTGCGCGCTGCGCGCAGCACCTGCTGGAGGCGTGCGCGGCGCGGCCGGATTTCATCCTGCTGGGCTTCGAATTCCTCGGTACCGCGCCCGGCTTCCTGCAGGCTGCGCAGGCCGCGCTCGATACGGCACACGCTGCCGGCATACCCGTACTGGCGCCAGCCGGCAACCATGGCGGCGCCATCGCCCATCCCTTGTACGCGCACCCGGCACTCGTGCCCGTCACCACGGCCGGCAGCGCCTGGGGGCCGCGAGCCGCGCGCGGCATCGGCGCCCCGGGCCACGCGGTGCCCGTGGTGCTGGCCGGCGGACGCGCCACGACCGCGTCCGGCACGAGCTTCGCCGCGGCGCTGGCGGGCGCGGCACTCGCGTCACTGGTCGCGCGCAGTCCCTTGCCCGCCGCCCATCTGTGTGCCGCGCTGCATCGCGGCACCGGCCCGGCTAGCCGCACGCTGCCGCCCGACCTCGACGTCTGGCGTGCATTCCAGCATTTGCCCCTGTCCTGAAAGGAAGCCATCATGACCGAAGCCGCTCCGGACCACGCCAGCGCACCGCCCGCCCCAGCCCACGCGCCTTGCCCCAGCTGTGCCGCCCAGGCGGGGGCGCCGCCGCAGCAGTATGTGTACGCGCTTGGCCGGATCGAGGTGCGCTTTCCATCGCTGGGTCTGGAGCGAGAGTACCAGCAGCGCGAACGTGCATTGGGGCACGCGCCGGGAGGCCGGCTTGCGCGCCTGTGCGCGGTACTGGAAAAAAATCCGCACCTGGCCGCGCAAGCCTGCTACCTGTTCACCGTGGGCGGCAGCCCCGCCTACATCCTGGCGCCGGCCGGCAATTACCTGCGCGGCGCCTTGTTCGAGGCCTTGGCTGCCGGCGAAGCCCAGGATGCCTATGCCGTGGCGGTCGGACGGCTCGGGCCGATGGCGCCGCCGCAGGCGTGCGGCGGCGTGCTGGCCCCCGTGCTCCTCGTCGACCAGCTGTACACGTTCCGGCTCGACGAATGGAGCGGCACGCTGACGCACACGCTGGACGCGGCGCTGAAGGACCGGAACATTCCCGTGGACGCCTTCACCGATACGGCGCGTGCCCTGTTCCACCGCATCGTCCAGTCGACCGAGAACGTCGGCGCGACCGACGTGCACCGTGCGCTGAACTACCTGATCATGCAGCACCCGGGCATCTTCCTGGCCGCCGCCGAGAAGCGCGAACGGCACGTGCTGGAGCGGATCGAGACGCGGCTCGTGCAGGGCGTGTCCGCCCGGCGGCAGGTAGCGGTGATCCTCGGCTTCACGGAACGGTCCACCGGCATCACGGAGCGCTTGTTCACCCGCGTCGACGTCACCGAGGAATGGCCGTTCGTCTCCGATGCGGACGGCGAGCGCGGCCCGCTCGGGCTGCAGCCGTGGCTGGAAAACTCGATGCTGGGCATGCCGCTATGACTCTGCTGCCGCCGCCTTTGCCCGCGGCGGTGCTCGCGCTGTTGGGCGAATCCGCCGCGAACGTGGAATACAGCATCGATCACCGCGAGGGCGTGCAGGGCATCACGGTGCCGCTGCGCGGCGACGTGGGAACGGCGCTGGCCCGCGTCGCGGCAGCGGCAGGGCTGCCCGGGACGTGGCTGTTCACCGTGCAGCGGCTGGTCGCGGCCATGCTGCCGAACGCCATCCTGCTGCGCATCGACACGGACGGCCGCCGCATCGGCGCGCTGACCGCTTACCTGCGCTTTCCACAGGAGCCGGCCGCACCTGCGCTGCAGGCGCTGCTCGGTGCGACGTCACGGCTGCGGGTACGGTCCGACACGGTGGCCGCGCTCGCGCAGGCGCTGGGCTGTCCCGGCGCCCGCGGCCTCGGCATCCGGACCGATGCCGACGGGGGCGAACGGCTGGCAGTGTATTTCCGCGTCGAGCGCGACGTGCATGGGTTCGGCGCGGCCGCCTTGCAGCAGCTGGCCGGCGCGCTCGGCTGGCCCGAGGATGCCTGCGCGCCGATCGCCCGCGACTTGCGCGCGCTGCATCCCGGTGGCAGCGTCGGCGTGATCGGCGTCGACGTCGCGGACGACGGGGACATCGCCGCCCTCAAATGCGACCCGGCCAACGTGCCGCTGGCGCGCGCGCTCCCGTTCCTGCAGCAGCAGGGCGCAAGCCCGGAGCGCATCGACACCTGCCTGTCGCTGTGCCGCGCGCTGCGCGCCCGCACGCTCAGCTACGTCGGCGTGAAATACGACCGCAGCGGCCTCGCAGGCTGGCGCCTCTATTTTTCCTATCGCCCGCACGGGGCGGCGCGCAACGGCCAGCCGGCGCTGCTGATCGACACGCCGGGCACCGCCGCGCTGCGGATGCCCCATTACTGAACCCTGACCCACCCGAGGAGATTGCCATGCTGCCCGGTTTTACTGCCCTGTCCGATACCCCGCCGCCGATTGCGGCCGCCGGCGTCTGGGACACGCCCAGCGGCGAAGATTGCCGCTTCGCGCGCACCGATACCTTCTGCACGGGACTCGTCCTGTGGTGCAAGGAAGTCTTTGTATGCCGCAACAACACGATCCAGGGCTACGAGAAGACGAAGACGCCTTATCCGTGCGGCGTGTGCGTCGGCATCACCGACCCGTCGGACTGGTGAGCGGTCCGGCCTCCGGTCGGCTTGCCGCCGACGCCGCCGAACTGACGGCCTGCGTCGCCGATGCGCTGGCGCGGCGCCAGCATGGTGACGGCTTCTGGCGCGAATTCGCGCTGCAGCCCGGCGCGTCCGAGTGCTGGTGCACGGCCTGGATCGCATGGTGCCTCGCGCATGCGAGCCCGACGCCGGTGCTGCGCCACGCGCTGCAACAGGCGACGCGCGCACTGCTCGGCTGCGCCCGCCCGCAGGGCTGGGGTTACAACCGGGGCACCGGCTGCGACGCGGACAGCACCGCCTGGACACTGCTGCTGCTCGCCACCGCGGCCCCCGCGCAGGCACGCGCGGCCGTGCCCGTGCTGCTGCGCTACGTCGATCCGGCCGGCGACGCGCACACGTTCGACGAGCCGCGCTTCGGCGACTGGTGCGGCGCGCATGCGGAAGTGACCGCCGTCGCCTTGCTGGCCCTGCGCGCGGCCGGGTGCCCGCCGTCCACGCTGGCGCCGCTGCGTGCCGCCTTGTGCGCACGCGCGCCCGTGCCGTTCTGGTGGGAGACGCCCGCGTATGGCCACGCCTGGCGGGCAGTCGCGCTGGCCGGCACGGGCGGGGTGCCATCCACCGTGCTCGAGGAGCTGGACACGTGGCTGCTGGCGCAGGGCGGACAGGACGCGAGCGTGTTCGACCATGCGCTGCAGTTGCTGGCGCTGGCCAGCATCGCGCCACGCCACGCCGAACTCGCCGCCTGGCACGCGCACCGCCTGCTCGCGGCGGCCACCTGCGCGGGCTGGCCGGGCAGTTGCAGCCTGCTCGTGCCGCCACAAGGGCAGGGTGGCAACAACGACCTGCCGCGCGGCCCGCACCGCGACGACGGAACCATGACCAGCGCCCTGGCGCTGGCCGCCCTGGCACGCTGGCATCGCAACCTGCCGGCTGCCGCATAACGATGGAGGCATACGATGGAACGCATATTCCGGGGCCCCGCCAAGCGGGCCGTCGCGATCGTCCTTCTCGGCGCCGGGCTGGCCGGCTGCCCGCTGCCGCCGGGCGGCATCAAGATCGCCGTCATCCACTACGACCAGATCGGCGCCTGTAACACGGCGACACTACCCGACGGCACGGTCACGGCACCGCCGGGGCATGCGATCGTACTGTTCCGCATTAAGACCATCGACAACACCGCGCCGCCGGTCACCTGGCAATTCAACCCTGGCGCCCTGCAGGTCAATCCGCCGTCGGACGAACAATCGAACCTCGGCAGCATGGGCGGGCCCGTGACCGTACCCGCGAACGGCATTGTCACCGTGAACCGGCCGGTCGGGATCATGGTCGGCGGCACCTTGCCGGACGGGTCGGACGCGGCGACCTACAACTACACGCTGCTGTACCCGAATGTGCCGCCGGCACCGGGCACGATCAGCGTGAACGACACGCGGGACATCCACAATTTCCCGTGGAACCCGAACTGTAATGCGCTGATCGGCGGCTGAGGTTCCAGCGGATTCAGCGGTCTCGTTCGTCCCTGACCCTCGCTTCGCGCCGCCTGACTCGCTCCGCCGCCGCGTCCAGTTGCTCGCTGCGGCGCGTCCGCCCGCGGTGCCGACGTCCGTTGCACGACGGCCATCCGCAGTCGCTCGCATCAAGCACGCACTTCGCCGCATCGATGACGGTATCGGCGGGAACGCAGTGGCCATGCCCGTCACAGGGCAGGTCGCACGGCGCGTCGCAAAAACCCAGTTGGTACTTCAGTCGCGGATGTGGCGGCGGGCACGCGTGCGAGCGCCGGTGCACGTGCCCGCACAATGCGAACCGTCGCTGCAGCAAGCCGAGCCCGCGCACGAGCCCGAAACGTGCGATGACGGCGTGGCCATAGGCCCAGCAGCTGATGCCGCCCGTGGTCACGCGCAGCGCGCAGGAAAAGCCCTTGTACGGTGAGACGAAACGTTGGTAGAAGCGGATCCCGGCCAGCGCCAGCGCGGCCGCGAGCCTCACGTGTGGAGCAGCCGCCCACCGGCGAACGACCAGTTCTCCCAGCTCGTTTCCTTGAACACGACCAGCACGTTCTCGGGATCGAACCCGTCGGCGCGCAGGCGGTCCATCAGGTCGGCCAGCAGCTTCTTCTTCACCTTCACGCTGCGCCCGACGGACCAGACGATCTCGATCAGCACGAAGTCGTCCGTGCGCGTCGTCTGGACGTCGGGGTAGTGGGTGTCGTAGCGGAAGTCGGCCGCGTCGAGTTCGAGCACGCGCTGGAACCGGTCCGTGTCGGGCACGCCGGTCGCGACGAGCGCGGCGTGGACGGCAGCCAGGACCTTGTCCTTGAACGCGGCGGTCTTCGGCTTGCGGACGGTGAGCGTGACGAACGGCATGCGGACTCCTTGCTGTCTTATTCCTTCGAGACGGCATCCTCGTCGGCGTCGCCGGGCGGCGCGCCGGGGATCGTGTATTTCTCTTCGGCCCAGGCGCCCAGGTCGATTTGCTTGCAGCGGTCGGAACAGAACGGGCGGAACTTGTTGGCTTCCGTCCATTCGACCTTCTTGCCGCAGGTGGGGCAGGATACGACGGTCATGATGTGCTTCTAAAAAGGCTAAAAATCAGAAATTGCAGAGCGTGAGCTCGAACGGCACGTCTTCTTCCAGCGGCTTCGGCTTCAGGTCGCCGCCCTGCGTGGTGAAGCGCACCCACAGCATGTATTTGTTGGCGGAGATCTCGGGGATGGCACCCAGCGCCTCGTCGACGGACAGGCGCAGCATCTGGTAGACCTTCCCCTGCAGCATCTGCTGGTAGCTGCCGGACGAGGCGATCATCTTGACGGGACCGCCGGAATCGCGCAGCAGGCGCAGCACGAGGGCCAGCGCGTCGAACAGCGGGGCCAGCGGCGTGAACCATCCCATGATGTCGGCGTAGCGCTGCTCCGCGGAGCGCCGCTGCCATGCATGGTAGGACGGCAGGTCGAATTCGCAGGCGCCACCGGGGATGATCGTGCGGCCGCGGATGCTCATCAGCCATTCGTTGTCGCGTACGTTCTGGCCCGTCTTGCCCTGTGCGTTGACGAGGGCGTTGCTGACGGTGTCGAGCTCGGCCAGCACGGCGTCGAGCGCGTCCTTGGCGACGGCAGGGTTGCTGCGGTAGCCCAGCAGGCTTTGCCGCTGGCGCTCCAGTTCCTGCAGCAGGTCGGACTTGAGGTCGGCGCGGCCCGCCACTTCCAGCATGTCGAAGATCGTCGCGAGCGCGACATGATGCTGCAGAGGATGTTCCTGCGCTACAAAGAATTTGAACTTCTCGTACAGGTCCTCCAGCCGCAACAACGTGCGAATCCGCTCGTTGAATGGGTATTCATAGACGATCAAAATGACATTCCTCTCATTCCTCTGAATGTAGGCTGGCGGGCAACCTCGTGATTCTGAACCATCATGCACAAAATTACAAACGCTGGCTGGGTTGCTCTGCCAATCTTGCCGCTTCGTCAAGATAAAACCGGTGCAGGCGCTCCACCTGCGGCAGCAGGGCGTCGATGCCGGCGTCGTTGACGATCACGTCGTCCGCTTCGTCCAGGCGGCGCGCGCGCGTCACCTGCGCGGCCATGATCGCGCGCACCTGCTCTTCCGCCAAGCCATTGCGCGCCATCACGCGTGCGACCTGCGTCGCTTCCGAGCAATCGATCGCGAGCACGCGCGCGACGCGCTCGCGCCACGTGCCCGATTCGATCAGCAGCGGTACGACGAAGATCGTGTACGGGCCGTCCGCGAGCAACGCCGCGGCCGCCGTCGCATCGCGGATGCGCGGGTGCAGGATGGCTTCCAGGCGCGCGCGCGCGCCGGGATCGGAGAACACGAGGGCGCGCATGCGGGCGCGGTCGAGCGCACCGTCGGCGGTGGCGTAGTCGGGACCGAACGCGTCGATCAGCGCCGGCATCGCGGCGCCGTGCGGCGCGGTCAGGCTGTGGGCGATCTGGTCGGTGTCGATGACGGCGGCGCCGCGGGCGGCGAACAGGTCGGCCACGGTCGTCTTGCCGCAGCCGATGCCGCCGGTGAGGCCCACCGCGAAGCGGGGGCCGGGGTGAGATTTGGACACTGTCTGGCCGGAAGATTCCATGCGATCGTCGGGCCCGGCCGTGACTAGACGGCCAGGAAGCCCTGCGCGTAGCGGGTGAGCGGGATGCCGTACAACAGCGCGATCATACCAGCCGCCGCGAGATAGGGTCCGAACGGGATCGGATTGTTGCGGTCGCGCCGCGCGAACACGATCAGGCTGATGCCGGCGATGGCGCCCACGACGGACGACAGGATGATGATCGTCGGCAGCATCGCCCAGCCCATCCACGCGCCCAGCGCGGCCAAGAGCTTGAAGTCGCCGTAGCCCATGCCTTCCTTGCCGGTGGCCAGCTTGAACAGCCAGTACACGGCCCACAGCGACATGTAGCCGGCCATCGCGCCGATGACGGCGTCGCGCAGCGGGACGATCGTGCCGTCCAGGTTGATGAGCAGACCCAGCCACAGCAGGGGGAAGGTGAGATCGTCCGGCAGCGTCTTCGTGTCGTAGTCGATCAGGGTCATCGCGATGAGGAAGTACGCGAACACAAGGCTGGCCAGGCCCAGCCAGCCGCTGCCGAAATGCCAGACCAGCACGGCCGACAGGAGGCCCGTGACGGCTTCAACGATCGGATAGCGGGGCGAGATCGGCGCCTTGCACGCGCTGCACTTGCCGCGCAAGAACAACCAGCTGACGATGGGTATGTTTTCCAGCGCCGTGATCTGGTGGCCGCAGTGCGGGCAGGCGGAACGGGGCACCATCAGGTTGAAGCGGTCCTGATGCGGCAAGTCCTTGCCCGCTTCGTGCGCGATGTAGTTGTCGAGTTCGCGCTGCGCCATGACGGGCAGGCGGTACACGACCACGTTCAGGAAGCTGCCGATCAACAGGCCGAACAGAAGGGCGGCGAGCGTCGCGGCGAGGGTCGCTGGGGCGGCGAAGAGCAGGAAATCCGGTGACATGATGCTCCGAAGGGTGGCTGATTCCGTGAATCAACTATTCTAGGGGTTTTCCCGTCCTTTGGGCAGCACCATGAGGCGCCCACGCAACCGTGGCCGAAAGTGTGGTATTCCTGGCCCTATGCGTTCTGTGGTTTGACGGCGTACTTACGCCCGCTAGACTGGGCGGGCGCGGTGGTGCCTGCCAGTTGTTCCGTGCTTCCCTCCGGCCGGATGGTGGGCGCCGCGCTGCCTTCCGTCGTTCCCCCGTCCACGATAACGAAAGGAACATCATGAAGATCCAGCACTGCCTGGGCATTGCCCTCGTTGCATCGTTGCCGCTCGGTGCGGCTCATGGCGCGACGTCCGTGCCGCAGAAAGAAGTGGTCGCGAGCAAGGACGCGCCGGCCGCCGTCGGCCCGTATTCGCAGGCAATACGGTCCGGTGGCATGGTGTTCCTGGCCGGCCAGATCCCCATCGACCCGAAGACGGGACAGACGAACCTCGGCACCATCGAGGAGCAGACGGCGCAGGTGTTCGAGAACCTGAAGGCCGTGCTCGCCGCCGCCGGCATGACGCTCGATAACGTCGTGTCGACGACGGTCTACGTGAAGGACTTGAACGACTTCGCGAAGCTGAACGCCGTCTACGGCACGTACTTCAAGGACAAGCCGCCGGCCCGCGCCACCGTGCAGGTCCAGCGCCTGCCGAAGGACGCGGCCGTCGAGATATCCGCCATCGCCGTGCACTGACGGCGCCCGTGCTCAAGCGGCCTGCGGCTGCGCGATCAGGTCGAACAGGCGCGCGAGCGCCACCGGCCGGCCCGGCAGCCAGCCCTGGACGAGCGGACAGCCGAACTGGCGCAGGTAGCCCAGCTGGGCGTCCGTCTCGACGCCCTCGGCCACGACTTGCAGCTTCATGTGCCGGCCGAGGTCGAGGATCGAGCGGACGATGGCGCAATCGTTGCGGTCGTAGGGCACGCCGGCCATGAACAGGCGGTCGATCTTCAGGGACCCGATCGGCAGGTTCTTCAGCAGCGACAGCGACGAATAGCCCATGCCGAAGTCGTCCAGGCCGATGCCGAAGCCGCGCCGGCGCAGCTCGCGCATGATCGCGATCGACTTGTCCGCATGCTTCATGACGACGCCTTCCGTCAGCTCGAGGCAGATGCGGCGCGGATCGACGCCGGCCGCCGCAGCCAGTCCGGAGAGCCGCTCGGGCAATTCGGCGTCGATGAATTCCGGCGCCGCCATGTTGACGTGCACGCGCACGCCGTCCAGGCCGGCCGCGCGCAGGCGCGCGAGGTCGTGGCACGCCTGGCGCACGACCCAGTTGCCGATGTCGACGATCAGCCGGCTCTGTTCCGCGAGCGGGATGAACACGTTCGGCGGCACGATCTCGCCGTTCGGCCGGCGCCAGCGGATCAGCGCTTCCACGGCGTCGATCTCCATGTCCGTGCTCGTGCGGATCGGCTGGTATTCGAGGAAGAATTCGCCGCGCCGGATCGCATAGTGCAAGTCGGTCAGCAGGCTGATGCGTTGCCCCGCGTCGGCCGGCGTGCCGTCGACGCTGAAGTGGCTGGCCAGGTTGCGGCCGTTGCGCTTGCTGGCGTACATGGCCGCGTCGGCCGCGTGCAGCAGTTCGCGCGTGCTGGTGCCGTGCTCGGGATAGGTGCTGATGCCGATGCTGGCCGAGATCGCCAGGCGGTGCTCGCCGTAGACGAAGCGGCGCCGCGCCGCGTCCAGCACGGTCTCGGCCACGTGCCCCAGTTCGTCCGCCGTCGCGCCCGGTGCGGACAGCAGCGCGAATTCGTCGCCGCCCAGTCGGCCGATGCGCCAGCCCGGCGGCGCCAGCGTGCGCAGGCGCTGCGCGAACGCCGTCAGCACGACGTTGCCCGCGTCGTGGCCGAACGCGTCGTTGATGGGCTTGAACTGGTCGAGGTCGACGAACAGCACGCCGAACGTCTGGCCGGCCGGCACGTCGCGGCACAGGCGGTCGAGCTGGTCGTAGAAATGGGCGCGGTTCGCGAGGCCCGTCATCTCGTCGGTCTGGGCGCGCACGCGGATGCGCTCCTGCTGCGTCATGCGTTCGATGGCCTGGGCGATCATCGCCGAGATCGATTTGGCGAGGCCCGGCAGCTGGGCGTCTGGCTGGCGCTGCAGCACGCTGAAGAATTCCAGCACGCCGGGCCGCATGAGGCGCCCGTCGGACGCGACGAAGGTCACGGGAAAGAAGTACGCTGATTGCAGGCCGCACGCGCGAGCGGCATCCGCGCGCAGCAGGTCGGCCGTGCCGCTCGCATCTTCGATCCAGCGTGCGTCGCCGCTGGCCCAGACGGTGCCGATCATGCCTTCGCCGGGCGCCATCCCGAGCCGCCCGCTCGCACGGCGGAACGGCGCAAGCGCCTGCCGCGGCGCGTGCCACGCATAGCGGCAGCGCAGCATCGCCTGCGCGCCCGCATCGTCCTCGAGCGCCCAGAACGCGCCCCATTCCCAGCCCAGCTCTTCGCACACGAGCTGCAGGATGCCGGCGACGGCGTCGTCGATGCTGTCGGTGCCGACGAGGTACTGTGTCAGCGCGAAGTTGAAGCGCTCGCGCGCGGCGGCCTGCTTGGCGGCCGTGATGTCGACGAGGATGCCGCTCGCGACGGTGCCCGGCATCGCGACCTGCTGCAGGCGCAGCCAGCGCAGGCCTTGCCCGTCCGTGTGCACACGGAATTCGCATTCGGCGCCGCCGTCGCCGGCCACGATGCGGTCGAGGACGGTGCGCACGGCGTCGCGGTCTTCGCTTTCGATGCGGGCCAGGCAGGCAGCGGGGCTCGGATGGCGGTCGGTGCCGAAGAAGCGTGCGGCCACGGCCGACAGCGCGACGCGGCCGCCGGCGCGGTCGAGCCACCAGCGGCCGAGGCCGGCGGCATGGTCGCCCGTGTCGAAGCGTTCGGCCGCGGCCAGGGCGCGGCGCCAGCGGGCGCGCGCGGGAAGGGAGGTGATCTTGATGTTCTGGATGTCCATGAATGCCACGAATGTTCGACAGATTTGCACCAGAACCGGACGGATGGGTCCGATTTGCACCGAAAGTTCGTCGCGTCCGCACGCGGGTTGTGCCGGACGGCTGGTCGCTATCGCAAGATTGCGTTGCAGGGAGTCAATGCAATTTGCGTGCCGGTCATTCGCTGGAGCACGTTGCGGCGCCGGGCGGACGCCGGAACAGCCAGAAGTGTTCGTCGTGGTCCGCGGGGCGGGCGCCGTCCCAGACGGGCTGCCACGACGCGTCGTCGCTGCAGCGGGGCAGCCGGCCGCTCGGGTCTTCCAGCAGGATCAGCGTGCAGGAGGACGACGGCCGCGTCTCGAGCTGCTCCGTGACGATGCCCTCGTAGTAGTGCAGCATCGCGCGCTCGCTTTCGGCCAGGCCGTAGCTGGCCATGCAGCCCGCGGCGGGACCGCGCGCCGCCTGCAGCGAACGGAATACCTGCTGGTACGATTTCACCGCGTCGACCCACGGCATGAACAGGGTAGCGGCCAGCAGCCAGCACAGCGTGAGGCCGACGACCCACGTCTGCAGCGCCGCCTGCCGCCGTGGATGCAGCACCATGCACCACGCCGCGCCCGCCGTCGCGGCCAGCGCGCAGGCGAGCGGCAGCACGCCGATGTGGCGGTCGGGCGCGGGCGGCAGCAGGCCGTACAGCGCGTGTACGTGTAGCGGATCGCGCGTGAACATGACGTAGGCCCAGATGCACCAGAACGCCAGCGCGATGCCGCCGAACAGGCCCCGCGCGCCAGTGCGCCAGACGCGCTCGATGGACGGCGGAAGTGTCAGCGCCATGCGCGCGCCGAGCAGGGAGAGCGGCAGCAGCAGCGGCAGCACATAGCCGTCGCGCGCGGAGGCCGACGCGACGAGCACGCCCAGGATGACGGCCGCGAATACGGCGGCCGACTGCATGCGTTCGTCCGTGGCCAGCAGCGCGCGGTCGCGCCACAGGGCGGCAACGGCGAGCGGCGCGGCCGGGAACGTGAGCCACCACAGGTTCTTGGCCCAGAAGCCCGGATCGTTCGCCGCCCCCAGCACGGGCACGGCGAAGCCGACGAAGCGCCCGATGTTGTTCATCCAGAACCAGTCGTGGAACAGCGCCGGCGACCGGGACCACAGCACGGCCGGCCACAGCGTCAGCCACGGCAGCGCGGCCAGCAGCGCGACGAGGACAGTCTGCGCATACGCACGCGCGCGCCAGCGCGCGAAGCACAGCGGGAGCAGCAGCGCGGACAGGCCGAAGACGCCGGGCGCGAGCAGGCCCTTGGCGAGGAAGCCGATGCCGATGCCGGTGCCTACCTGCAGCCCGCTGGCGATCGGGCGCGTGCGCCAGCGGGGCAGGCCCGCCATGCCCAGCGCGATGCCGGCGAGGAGGGCCGTGTCCGTCAGCATCAGGTGCGCGTACGCGGCGAGGCCGAAGCAGGCGAGCAGCACGAACACGGTCGTGCGGCCGTACTGCGCGTCGACCCAGCGCCGGCCGCACTGCGCCAGAGCGGTGCAAGCCAGCAGGAGGAAGGCGCCCGTGGCCAGGCGCGCGCCGTCGTGCAGGGCGAGCACGGGTGACGTCAGCGACGCCAGCGCGCCTGCGACCCAGTAGAACAGCGGCGGCTTTTCCATGAACGCTTCGCCGGCCATGCGGGGCACGACGGCGTCGCCCGTCGTCAGCATGGTGCGTACGATGTCGGCGATGTAGGTCTCGTCCTGTTTCCACGGCTGGTGGCCGACGAGGCCGGGCCCAAAGTACAGCGCGAGCAGGACGAGCAGGGCCCACGTGCGGGTGCCCAGCATGAAGCGGCGCGACAGGAATGCATCGGCGGTGCCCGTCTCGTCGCGCACCGTCCCCGCGGCGTCGGTGCGCAGCAGCGGGGCGATCTCGTCGAGCTCGGGCGGCGGTTTGGACATGGCGGTCTAGGGCGATCCGGGCGGCAAGGGGGCCGTGGATACGACACGGCCCAGCCGCACGTCTGCCATATGCTCGCGCAGTCCGGGCCGCTCGTCCAGCAATTGTGGAGCGGCAAGAGGATAGATGTCGTCCATGTCTCCCCGTCCGAATGAGTAATGGGTATTTACAATGAATAAAATGTTAGCTCGGCGTCGGGCGCGCACACGTTACGGTTTGGTTATTTTCCGGTTCGACATGTTGTCTGCGAATATGATGCGACGCCGGCCGTGGCCGGTAAATCAGCACAACCACATGGAGCGATCATGAAAAAATATCTCATAGGCCTGTTGGGCGCATTGACGGCTGTCGCGGCCTTTGCCCAGACGACCGTACCGAATCCGCTCGGTCCGAGCGCCGCCCCGAGCACGGCGAGCCAGGCCAAGCCGGCGGCCGGCAAGACCGCGCAAGCGGCTTCGGCCGAGAAAGAGCAGGCGCCCGGCGGCGGTTCGGGGAAGGTCTGGGCAAACAGCTCGAGCAAGGTCTACCACTGCGAGGGCAGCAAGTACTACGGCAAGACCAAGAAGGGCGAGTACATGACGGAGGCCGACGCGAAAGCGAAGGGTTTCCACGGCGTGGGCGGGAAAACCTGCACCAAATAAACCTGCGTCTTGTGGCGTCGGTGCGCTGGCTGGACTTGGGCATCCGCTCACTGTAGCAGCCGCGCGATGTCGACGGCTTCGGCCATCGCGCGGTAGCCCGCATCGCCCGGATGCAGATGGTCGCCGGAATCGAACGCGGCGCGCAGCCGGCGTGGATGGCCGGGATCGCGCAGGACGGCATCGAAATCGACGACGGCATCGAACGCGCCGGCCGTGCGGATCCATCGGTTCAGCTGCTGGCGCATGCGCTCCTTGTCCGGGCTGTAGTGGCCGGCATAGGGCGTGCCCGCGAGCGCACCCTCGAACGGCGGCAGCGTACCGGCCGTCACGCGAACGCCGCGCGCATGCGCCGCCGCAGCCAGTTGCCGGTATGTGGCCGCCAGTTCATCGAGCGTGGCCGGAGGTTCGCCCGGCGCGAACGGGCTGCCGGGCCAGCCGATGTCGTTGATGCCCAATAACACGATGACGTCGGTGACGCCTGGCTGGCCGAGTACGTCCTGTTCGAAGCGGGCGAGGGCGCTGCGTCCCATGCCGTCGCGCGCCAGGCGCCCGCCCGAGATGCCCGCGTTGGCGACGGCGATGCCGAGCGGGGCCAACCGTTCGGCGAGCACGTCCGGCCAGCGGCGGTCCGCGTCCGGTGTCGAGCCGTTGCCGTCCGTGATCGAATCGCCGAGGACGACGACGGTGCGGGCTGCCGCCGGTGCCTCGACGAGCACGGCATTCAGGAACAGCCGGCCGCCGAACCGGGCGCTCTCCGCGAATGGACCCGCCCGCGTTGCATCGCCCGCCGCGAGACGCACGGTCTGCTGCGCACCCCAGTGAAAGCTGGCGACGGTCGTGGGCGCGGGAAGCCACGTCGTCACGGCCAGCCGAGACAGCGGCCGCACGGGGAGGGTCACGGGATCGCTCGTCACCGTGGCACCCGGCAGGATGGCCGCGCCGGGCTGGCCGGCAAACGTCAGGGCGCGGCTTGCGTCCGGATCGTCGGCCGGGCCGACGTGCACGGCGCCCAGCCGGACGGGCTCGTGCCCGTAGCGGTTCGAGAACACGAGCCGTACGCGCGGGCCGCCTGCACTGAGGCGGACGGTCTCGCGCAGGGTTGCGTTATCGACCTGGGCCGGGACGTTCATCGGCAGCGCAAAGCCGGCGTCCCAGGCGGGTTGCGGGGCGGCGTACCAGGACGTGATCCAGCGCTCGCCCGCGCATGCGTGCCGGGCCGTTGCGCCGAGCGTGAGGGCGAGGGTCAATGCCGCGATCGGGTGGGAAAGGGGTGGTCGGGTCATCGTGGGCTCCTTGGGTGAGCCGTCACGATAGGTCATTCTGGAATGCCGATGAAGATGGTAGGATTGCGGATTACTCATTCCAATTTGGAATATATCAATGGACACCTTGCATGCGCTGCGCGTGTTCGTGCGGACCCTCGAGCTGGGCAGCATGTCGGCCGCCGCCCGCGAATTCGGCACGACACAGCCCACCGTCAGCAAATCGCTCGCCCACCTGGAGCGGCAGTTGCGCGCGCGCCTGGTCGAGCGCAGCACGCGCGCGCTGGCGCCGACGGAACAGGGCCAGCGCTTCTACGCCGACGCCAAGCGCGTGATCGAGCAATTCGATGCCGCCGTGGGCAGCGTGCAGGGCATGACGGGACAGGCGGCGGGGCTGTTGCGCATCAATGCGCCCGTCGCGCTGGGCCAGTTCCGCATCAATGCGATGGTGCAGCAATTCATGGCGGACCATCCCGCCATCGACGTCGAACTGATCCTGAACGATCGTTTCGTCGACCTCGTCGAGGAGGGTGTCGACGTGGCGTTCCGGCTGGGCGGTACGCTGCCGCCGGATGCCGTCGGCCGGCACCTGGCGACGGTCCCGCGCTTTCTCGTGGCGGCACCCGCTTACCTGGCGCGGCGGGGCGTGCCCGCGGTGCCGGACGATTTATCCGGGCACGATTTCGTGCGTTTCGCCTGGACGCCCGGCACGACGGTGGAACTGTTCCGCGGGGACGAAGAGGTGCGCTTGCCGACCGCGAGCCGCTTCCGCGTGAACAATGCGCTGGCGATCCGCGAGGCGCTCGTGCTGGGCAGCGGGATCGGCGTGTGCCCGGCATGGCTGGTCCGCGACCTGCTGGACGCCGGCGAGCTCGTGCGGGTGCTGAAAGCATGGTCGGCGCGGGCACAGGATTTATATCTGCTGTATCCGTCGCGCCAGTTCCTGCCATTGCGGACCCGGCTGTTCATCGACTTCGCGGCCGGGCAATTCGAGGCGCTGGCCGGGTTCGACCGGCCGGGCCGCGCTCAGGACGAGCGTTGACGTTCGGGGATGATGCGCGCGACGCCGCTGCTGTCCGGCAAACGCTTCAGGAATTGGTGGATGTTCGGGTGGCGCGCCACGAACTGACGCAATTTCGGGAACACGAGCGAGCGTGCGCCGCAATCGCTGCACAGCAGGCGCTCGCTGCCCCACAGCAGGCGCATCGAGGGCGTGCGCGCGACCCGGCGCACGTACGTGGAACCACATTCGGGACAAGAGGGCATGATAAACCGATCAGTTGACAACAAGCTGTTCGAACTTATCAGCTATTGCCTGGTTGCACTGTGCGGTAGCGCACGGTCTTACCTATGGTGGATGGGTTAGCCGGGCTGCGCCTGGCATGCGCTCTAGGACGTCTTCGCATGTCGTGCCAGGTCCCATGACGTTGATTTACAGGGATTTTACCGAGCGGCCGCATGCGTGGAGGCTCCCCGAACAGCCACGTACTGCGCAATCCGTACGTTTCCTTTCGGGCTTCCTTGCCAAATATCAGAGTTCCTGCTTTTCGGCACGACATACTCGCCGAAAAGCGGCGTGGTCTTTGCCGATGAGACAAGGAGGAGCCTATGTGGAGAACTACCGTCGGACTATCGGCGCCGGCTATGGCGTCTTGAAACTAACCAGCGACGCGCCCCATTGGTCGGCAAATGGACACTGAAGCGGACAAGCAATATACCGCTCGGAACAACAACACATGCATCGCAGCCGCCGCAAGCAGCCGCGCACCGATCGAGGGCGTTGCTTGTCGGCGCACTTTGCGTCGCATGGAGTGCAGTCGCCCTGTCGCCCCCTGCGGGCGCTGCGCTCCTTTCCGGGGCCGGCGGCGCCGGCCGCAGGAGGCGAACAGCCGCGGCAGGAGCGCTCGTATTCGTGTCGCTGACGATGCCCGGCTGTCTTTTGCAAGGCATTCAAAAACAGCGCTACCAAGTACTGGTCGACAGCGCTGTCCTCCATGAGCATCCGGTAACACAGTCCTTCAACTCATCGACGTCCGATCAGACCACCGACCCCAGCTTGAAGATAGGCAGGTACATGGCGATGACGAGGCCGCCGATCAGCACGCCCAGCACCACCATGATCAGCGGTTCCATCAGCGACGACAGCGTCTTGACGGCCTCGTCGACTTCTTCCTCGTAGAAGTCGGCCACCTTGCCCAGCATGCCGTCCAGCGCGCCCGATTCCTCGCCGATGGACACCATTTGCGTCACCATATTCGGGAAGACATTGGCGTTCTGCATGGCGACCGTCAGGCTCGTACCGGTGCTCACTTCCGTCTGAATCTTTTTCGTCGCTTCCAGGTAGACGTTGTTGCCGGACGCGCCGCCGACGGAGTCGAGCGCTTCCACGAGCGGCACGCCGGCCGCGAACATCGTCGACAGGGTGCGGGTCCAGCGGGCAATCGTCGCCTTGCGGATCACGTCGCCGAACACGGGGAGGCGCAGCAGGATGCGGTCCATCGCCTGCTGCATCTTCAGCGACCTGCGCCAGGTCTGGAAGAAGAAGTACAACGCCGCGAAGATCGACGGGAAGATAATCCACGCCCACTGCACGACGAAGTCGGAAATGCCCATCACGATCAGGGTCGGGGCCGGCAGGTTGGCGCCGAAGCTGGAGAACACCGACTTGAACGCGGGCACGACCCAGATCATGATGACCGCGGTGACGATGAACGCGATGGCCATGATGGCGCACGGGTACATCAGCGCGCCCTTGATCTTGCTCTTCAGCGCCAGCGTCTTTTCCTTGTAGATCGCCAGGCGCGTCAACAGGTCTTCCAGGATACCGGCCTGCTCGCCGGCGCCCACGAGGTTGCAGAACAGCGGGTCGAAGTACAGTGGGTATTTGCGGAAGGCGTTGTTCAGGCTCGTGCCCGTCTCGATGTCGGCGCGCAGGTCCATGATCAGCTTCGACATCGACGGGTTCGCATGGCCCTTGCCGACGATGTCGAACGATTGCAGCAGCGGCACGCCGGCCTTCATCATCGTGGCCAGCTGGCGCGTGAACAAAGTCAGGTCCTTGTCCTGGATCTTCTTGCCGCTGCGATAAACCTTTTTCTTGACCTTCGTGACCATGATGCCCTGGCGGCGCAGGGTCACGTTCACGATGGTCTCGCCGCCGGCGCGCATTTCGCCGCGCACGGTCTTGCCGGTCTTGTCCTTGCCTTCCCAGGCGAAGATGTGTTCCTTGACCTGGGTGCCGGCGGCGCGGCGCGCCGGGACGGATGTCGTTGCCATAGCGGTTCCTTAATCGTTCGTGCAGCCGAGCACTTCCTCGAGGCTCGTGAGCCCTTGCTTCACTTTTAACAGGCCGGACCGGCGCAGCGAATTCACGCCGTCGGCCTCGGCCTGGGCGGCGATCTGCATCGCGTTGCCGTTCGCCAGGATCAGCGCTTCGATCGCGGGCGAAATCGGCATGATCTGGTAGATACCCACGCGCCCCTTGTAGCCGGAGCCGAGGCAGCGTTCGCAGCCGATCGGGCCGTAGGGCTTCCAGTCGCCGTCGAGGTCGCTGTCGCGGAAGCCGGCCGCCTTCAGCGTGTCGCGCCCGATCTCGAGCGGCTGCTTGCACGTGCACAGGCGGCGCGCGAGGCGTTGCGCGGTGATCAGGATGACGGACGACGCGATGTTGAACGGCGCCACCCCCATGTTCATCAGGCGGGTCAAGGTGGACGGCGCATCGTTCGTGTGCAAGGTGGAAAACACCATGTGGCCCGTCTGCGCCGCCTTGATGGCGATGTCGGCCGTTTCCAGGTCGCGGATCTCGCCGACCATGATGATGTCCGGATCCTGGCGAAGGAACGCCTTCAGCGCGACGGGGAACGTGAGGCCCGCCTTGTCGTTGACGTTGACCTGGTTCACGCCGGGCAAGTTGATCTCGGCCGGGTCTTCCGCCGTCGAGATGTTGATGCCCGGCTTGTTCAGCAGGTTCAGGCAGCTGTACAGCGACACCGTCTTGCCGGAACCCGTCGGGCCCGTCACGAGCACCATGCCGTACGGGCGCGTGATGGCATCGATCAGCTGCGCTTTCTGGTCGGGGTCGTAGCCGAGCGCGTCGATGCCCATCTGGGCCTGCGTCGCGTCGAGGATACGCATGACCGTCTTTTCGCCGAACAGCGTGGGCAAGGTACTGACGCGGAAGTCGATGGTCTTCGTGGGCGACAGCACGAGACGCATGCGGCCGTCCTGCGGAACGCGCTTTTCCGAGATGTCGAGCTTGGCCAGCACCTTGATGCGCGAGACGAGCTTGTCGCGGATCGACAGCGGCGGGGCCAGGTGGTCGCGCAGCACGCCGTCCACGCGCAGGCGGATGCGGTACTGCTTTTCGTACGGTTCGAAGTGGATGTCCGACGCGCCCAGGTTGATGGCGTCCATCAGCACCTTGTTCAGGAAGCGCACGATGGGCGCGTCCTCGACTTCGGCGGCGGCGGCGGCCGCTTCCTGGCCCTGCGGCGGCGGTTCCTCGTCGGCGAATTCGATGTCGCCTTCGTCGCCGACAAGCTCGCTCAAGTCCTGGTCGGCGGTCTTGGCGATGCTTGCCAGCAGCGCGAGCAGCGCGTCGTGCGCGACGATCACCGGTTCGACCGTCGATTCGCTCTGGAACTTGATCTGGTCGAGAGCCTGCGTGTTCGTCGGGTCGGACAGCGCCACCGACATCTTGTTGCCGCGCCGCGCCAGCGCCACGACGCGCTGGGCCTGCATCAGCTTCGGGTCGATCGCGTTGACGGGCAGGCAGTCGGGGCTGAACGACGCGAGGTCGAGCAGCGGATAGCCGAACGTCTCGGCGCAGAAGGCGGCCAGGGAACGGGGATCGATGGTGCCGCTGCCGAGCAAGGTATCGATGAAACCGGCCTTGTCGGCGGACGCCTTCTTTTGCAGCACGTCCGCTTGTGGAGGCGTGAGCCGTCCGGCCTGCAGCAGGGCACGCGCCAACCCGGGCAACGCGGTGCCAGGGGTGGTGTTGGGGAGGACTGCTGCCATATGGTTAAGGTCGGAAGGGCGACAAGAAGCCGGACCGGGAAGACGGTCCCGGCGGATGGTCTTGATGATGCCCGTGGGCATCAAATCGGTCAAGAGTTTGTCGTGGGGGAAGAGGTATACATACCACGTGGACGAAGTGGCATGTAACCGACACGCAATGCCGGGTCGATAACATCGTTATTCCTCGTGCAAGAACAAGGGCTTACCGCCGGATCGCGACCGGCGGCGCTGGGCCGATGCAGCCCGATCAGGCTGCGAGCCAGCGTTTGACCGCGACCGGCCGCAACAGTTTCACGACCTTGATGGCCTGGTTCTGCACTTGCACGACTTCGATCACACAGTTGCCGATCTTGAGGGCGATGGGGAATTCCGGAATCTCCTGCAACTGTTCCAGCAGCAACCCGTTGACGGTCTTCGGGCCGTCGAGGGGGAGGTCGAGGCCGAGCTTCTTGTTGATGTCGCGCAGCGGCGTCGTGCCCTCGAGCAGCACCTCGCCCTGGGCACTCCACGCCATCGCCTCGCTGCGCGCCGCGCCCGGCGTGGACGTCGTGAAATCGCCGATCATTTCCTCGATGATGTCCTCGAGCGTGACGAGGCCCTGCACCTCGCCGTACTCGTCGACGATGATGCCCAGGCGCTCCTTGTTTTCCTGGAAATACTGGAGCTGCGTGAAGACGCCTGTGTCTTGCGGAATGAAATAGGGTTCCGTCAACAGTTCGCGGAAGTGTTCGGTCGTGAGGTCGTCTTCCTCGTTCAGCAGCGCGACGGCCTTGCGCACGTGCAGGATGCCGACGATGCGGTTGATCTCGCCTTCGTACACGGGCAGCTTGTTGTGGTAGCAGGTGGTCAGCTCCGCCTTGAGCTCATCGACCGACAGCGCGAGGTTCAGCGCCTCGATCTGGCTGCGGGGCGTCATGATGTCTTCGACGGAGATCTTTTCCAGCTCGAACAGGTTCAGCAGGATGCTTTTGTGCTTTTGCGGGATGTAGCTGCCGGCCTCCAGCACGACGGACCGCAATTCTTCAGGCGACAGGCGCTGCTGGGCCTCCGCGTGCCCGACGCCCGCGCCGCGGATGCGCAGCAGGCGCAGCAGGACGTTGACGAACAGGTTGACGAACCAGATCGCCGGCTTCGCCACCTTCATCAGCGGCCGCAGCACGTAGCTGGATCCGAGCGAGATCCGCTCGGGGTACGTCGCGCCGATGATCTTCGGCGAGATCTCCGCGAACACGATCAGCAGGAAGGCGACGACGGCCGTCGCGATCGTGATCACGCTTTCCTCGTGGCCGAAGAACAGGATGGCGATCGCGGTGACGAGCGCCGTCGCCATCGCATTGATCAGCGTGTTGGCGATGAGAACGAGCGACAGCAGCTTGTCCGTGCGGTCCAGCAGCCACAAGGTGGTGATGGCGCCGCGGTTGCCTCGTTTCGCGAGATGGCGCAGGCGATATTTATTGGCCGCCATCAGGGCGGTTTCCGCCATCGCGAAGAAGGCCGAGCAGAGGATCAGCAGAGCGAGTGCGAGGATGAGCACCCAGAGTGGTACGGTTTCCAAGGATCACCGTCAAGAATCGTCAGAGGCCGATTCTAAGTCAAGGGGAGGGGGCTTGCAAGTTTGGCCAGACCGGCGCCGCGGACGGGTTCAGGCTGTCGACCATCGCACTCGGGATCAGGATCGTGGCGCCGCGCTCTTTCGTCGTTTCGTAGATGATGTTCATCGCCCGCAGCTGCAGGGCGGCCGGATGGCCCGCGTACATGCCGGCCGCTTCGACGAACTTCCCGGCGATGGCGGCTTCGGCGGAGCCGAGGATGACCCGTGCCTGCTTCTCCCGTTCGGCCTGCGCCTGGCGCGACATGGCATCCTGCAGGACGACGGGGATGGCGACGTCGCGGATTTCCACGGACCCGACGGTGATACCCCACGGCGCCGTCTTGCGGCCGATCGATTCCTTCAGTTGCGCGTCCGCCTCCTTGCGCTCGGACAGCAGCGCCGCCAGCATCGACATGCCGATCATTTCGCGCAGCGACGTCTGGGCCACACGGTCGATCGCCTCGCGGTAGTTCGTGATCGCCAGGGCGGCTTTCTCGGCATCGTGCACGTGCCAGAAGATGATGGCGTCGACGTTGACGGGGACGGTATCCTTCGTCAACGCCTGCTCGGCATTGAAGGCCGTCGTCTGGATCCGCCCGTCGATGACGGCCACGACGTTGTCGATGACGGGCACGATGGCGAACAGCCCGGCACCCTTGACGCTGTGGAGTTTCCCCAGCCTCAAGATGACGAATTTTTGCCACGTATTGGCCATCTTCAGCGAGAACGCGAGGAGCACGGCCAGCACGACGAACGGTAATCCGAGCAGCGGATTGACCCAGTAGACGAGGGCCGCGCCGACGCCGAGGCTGACGCAGACCAAAAATGATGTGACGGGGTTCATGATGGATCGTCGCGGGCACGCACGATCGTCAATGCCTCGTCCGCTCCCAGCCATGGCGTACGGCCATCTTGACCTTTTCCCACGCCGCCGCCGGACTGTCGCCGTGCCTGCGTTCCCAGTCGCTCTTCAGCACAGGCTCGACGTCTTCCCACGCCTCTCCGGCGCCGCCTTCGCTCGCAAGCATCGTGTCGGCGCGGGGCGGGTCAGGCGGCGGGGCTGGAATGTAGGCAAGGGGATCCTCCTCGTCCGGGTCGCTCCATTGCGCGATCGAGCCCAGCGATTCCCGGAAGGTGTTGCCGGCCGGTGGCGCCGACGCGTTCTGGGTGCCGAAATAATGGCTGTCCTCGCGTGGATGGTGTTGCAGGGCGCCGGGCGCGGTGCCGGGCGGATAGCGCCGCCGGATCGGGGCGCTGTCCGGTGCGGCACGCGGCACGGGCTCGTCACGGATGTCTTCGAGTGCCGCCGGATGGAAATGCGCGATGATGCCGGCGGCGCGCTCGGCCGCCGGATCGGATTCGGTGGTGAGCGTGACGACGTGGCGCTGTGTCCCGGCATCCTTGTGATGCAGGGCGCCGAGCAGCCGCGCGGCGGTGTGCCGGATCGACGTGGCAAGGCCTGCCGCGTGGTCGTCGTCGGTGTCCGAAAGCGCCAGGTCGGTGCTCGGATAGCCCGAAGCGAGCAATTCGTCCAGCACGTGCTGGGCATCGCTGCGGTGATCGAAGACTGCTTTCAAAGTGTGTCGCATGATGAACCCCCCGAGGTGTCGTGGCGAAGGGTATCGGCGAGCTTGGCGCTTCAGGCAGAGATGGCGCACGGTACCCTGTACCACGCGCGCCGTGCCGGCGAGTGGCCGTCACCGACGGCCGGGTTCCGTGCGTTGCCGTTGAATCAGCGCGACCAGGCAATGGGTCACTGCGTGCAGTACGGCGCTTGATGATTCAAGCATACTCCGAATCGGGGCAGGGTGCTTGGCTTCCGTTGCCCTCGAAGTGGCGGCACCCTTGGGCGGCACCCGCGCCGGGGTGCCGCGGCGTCAGCCGCGCGCCAGCGCCAGCCGCGCGTGGCCGGCGGACGGGGCCAGCGTGGGGCTGGTTGCCAGCTTGAACTGCGCCAGCGCGCCGGACAACTGCTCCGTCTGCTCCGCCAGCGATTCCGCCGCGGCCGACGCTTCCTCGACGAGCGCCGAGTTTTGCTGCGTCATCTGGTCCATGTCGTCGATGGCGCGGCCGATCTGCTCGATACCTTCGGCCTGGCGCTGGCCGGCCACGCTGATCTCGGCCATGATGTCGTGCACCTTGCGCACCGACGCGACGATCTGTTCCATCGTGGCGCCCGCTTCGTCGACGAGCGCGCTGCCGGCATCGACCTTCGCGACGGAATCGCCGATCAGCTGCTTGATCTCCTTGGCGGCGGCGGCCGAGCGCTGCGCCAGGCTGCGCACCTCGCCCGCGACGACGGCGAAGCCGCGGCCCTGTTCGCCCGCGCGCGCCGCTTCGACGGCCGCGTTCAGCGCCAGGATGTTCGTCTGGAAGGCGATGCCGTCGATCACGGAAATGATTTCCACGATCTGCTTCGCGGACGCGTTGATGGCGCCCATCGTGGTCACGACGTTGCCCACCACTTCCCCGCCGCGGGTGGCGATGTCGGTGGCGGACACGACGAGGGCGTTCGCCTGGTTCGTGTTGGCGGCGTTCGTCTTGACGGTGTCCGTCAGCGATTCGACGGCGCGCGTCGTGTGCTCCAGGCTGCCTGCCTGCGATTCCGTGCGGCCGGCCAGGTCGGCGTTGCCGCTGGCGATCTCGGCGCTGGCCGTCGCGATGGTCTCGGCCGACGTCTTGATGCCGGCCACCATCGTCGCGAGGCGCGTGCGCATTTCCTGCAGCGCGACGAGCAGGCTGTGCTCGTCGCCCTTCTCGAGGCGGATTTCCATCGACAGGTCGCCGGCCGCGACGGCGCGCGTGATTTCGCGGGCATACTCGGGCTCGCCGCCCAGCTGGTGCCAGATGGTGCGGATGACGAACCACGACACGCCGATGAGGGTCGCGATCACGATCAGTGCCGTGAGGATGGTGACGGACAACACGCGATTCACGCTCGAGGCGCTGCGCGCGATGCCGTCCTTGAATTTCTGCTGGGCTTGCTCGTTGAACTTCGCGACGTCGGCATTCAGCACCGTCAGCGCGCTCTGCATGCGCTGTACCGTGGCCTGCGGATCGCCTTGCTCGAGTTCGAGCATGATCTTGGCCGACGACAGGGCCGGCGCATAGTAATCTTCGAATTCTTTCGTGAGGCGCTTGCCCGTGGCATCCATGCCCGGGATCTTGGCGACTTCGGCCAGCTTGGCGCGGACCTTGTTCGCCTGGTCGCCGATCTGGGCGACACGGCTCTTGTCGCCTTCGGACACGGCATCGCGCAGGCCGTCCGTAATCCCCTGCAGGTCGGTCGTCAGCGCCTTCGCCGTGCCGAGCGCGGGATAGTCGACGGCTTCGGTCGTGTGGATCGAGTTCAGGGCGCCGTTCGCGATGCTGGCGGACACCGCCACGCCAAGGCCGAAGATGATGGTGGAGATGACGGGGAGTGCCCAGATCTTGCGCTTGATGCTCATGATGCCGTTTCCTCTAAATTCAAAATCCCTCCACCCGGCGGACCGGGGGGAGGGAGGTTAGGGACGCTTACGGTGTGTAAATGACTTTCACCGAGGCGTCGACCGCGCTCTTTTCGATGTAGCCGATGGCTTTCGGGTCGCTCGCCACCATCTTCTTGACGGCGGCGCTGTCCGCGGCTTCCTTCGGCATCGTGGCCTTGCCGGTGAACACCAGCTTGGACCACAAGGACTTGACCTGCGACGCTTCCTTGTCCGTCACCTTCTTGTAGAACTCGGCGCGGATCGGGGCGCTTTCCGGCTGGTCGACGGGGCTCATCGCCGTCGATTTGCCGAGGAAGAACTGGGCGACCTGGTCCTTCGTCATCGACGACTCGGCGGCTTTCGGATTCACCACGACCACGACTTCCGCCATGGCGGGCAGGGCGAGGAGCAGTACGGTGGCGGCGACGCCGCTCTTGATCAGATGTTTCATCGACATCCCTTTCAGAACACGAAGTCGAGCGCGACGGCGCCGACGTTGACGGGGCCATGGAAGCCCGGCTGCGAGTTGATCAGCAGGCCACCCTTCTGGCTCGGACGCACGTGGTCGAACTGCACCTTCAGCGCCAGCGAACGGTAGAAGTCCCAACGGACGCCGATCGAGTCGGTCTGCTGCTCGCCCTGGCTCACACCGGTGTAGCGCAGGCCGGCGACGAAGCCGGACAGTGCGGCGATCGTCGGCGTGCAGGCGGCCGGATAGCCGGCCGGGCAGGCCGCCGGCATGCCGTTGTGCACGGAATCGTCGATGGTCAGCTTGGCGTGGCTGTAGTACGGCAGGATCTTGCCGAAGCGGTAGCCGCCCATGACGTACCACGACGTCGTGTCGTTGACGTAGCTGTCGGTCTTGCGCTTCGCGTACTCGCTCTGCACGAGGACGTTGTTCCAGTCCAGCGTGGCGCCGAGCGACGTGAACGACGCCTTCTTGTCGCGCACGTCGATGTCCGTGGCCAGCTGGTTTGCCTGCGGGATGTGGTAGCCGGTGCCGAACGTGTTCAGCGAGGTCAGCAGCGTCGTCAGCGACGGCGATCCGGTCAGGTTCAGGTGACCGTCGACGCGGCCGAAGCGCACCGTCAGCGGGCCGTGCTCGGCCACGAGGTTCACGGCGGTCAGGCGCCGGCCTTCGAGTTTCGGGCCGCCGGCGATGTCGACGTCGCTCTTGCCGACAGCAAATTGCGCGGTGTACGTCGTGTCGCCATAGCTGTGCTGCCAGGTGATGTCGGCGCCATCGACCGTGTTGAACAGCATCTGCGCATACATCTCGGCCGGCGGACGCAGCATCGTGTTGGCATAGCCCACGTTGCGATAGTCGGAAATCATGAACGCGGGAACGCCCATGCGGCCCACGCGGATGGACACGTCATCCGAGACCTTGGCCTTGGCGAACGCCCAGGCCAGCTCGGCGCCGAAGTCGTCCTGCGCGTCCTTGCGCACCAGGCCCTGGCCCGTCACGGACAGCCAGCTGTTGACGGCATAGTCGGCCTGCACGCCGAAGTTGGAGTCGACGCCGGTGGTGACGTCCTTCTTCGCGCCGCTGGCCTGGTTCGGACGGCCGAACTCGGCCTTGTCCGTGTTGGTCCAGGTGAGGGCGCCGGTACCGAAGCCGCTGATGCGCACGGCGGAAGCGTCCTGCGCGAATGCGCAAGGCACGGCAAAAGACATAGCGAGCGCACTCGCGATGATGCGTTTTTTCATGGGATTTACCTGCTGAAGACTGCGGGTGGACGGTTTTTGTTATAGAGACACTGCCGTGGCGTTGGTTTCGGCCGGGTAACGAATCTGTAATAAATTGTAGAGCGCCATGAAAATTTGCCGCAAGGAAAATGCGCGAATAATCACTCTAGTTCGGCACGTTAGGGCTAACTTTGTTGTTGCAAACCGACACTACGTACTGTCAGTTTTTCATGACGATCTTAATTCCACCAGTGCGACGTCGTGCCCGCTTCCGGCAGCCGTGCCTGGCGCGCCGCGTGGACGATGCCGGCCTCCACCGCCTGCTCGGCCGTGTAGATGCGGGAGCAAGCCGTGAGGTAGGAGCGGATGTCGTGGGCGCCGGGCGCGCCGCGGGTGGCGTCTTCGTAGATGGCGGCATAGCGCTCGGCGTCGAAGTCGAGGCAGTCGCGCCATTCCGAGATGCGGGCGTGGTCCGCCGCGACGAGGTTGCCGAAGCCCCAGTGCAGCGGATGGATGAGGAAGCGCGTGCCGGGACAGGCGTAGCGCTTGCCGCCGGCCAGGAAGATGGCGACGCCGACGGATTCCACGCTGCCCACGTTCCACGTCGTCAGCGGCAGCGGCAGCGATTTGAGGAAGTAGTACAGGGCAAAGCCGGCCGTCATGTTGCCGCCTTCCGTCGACATGTGCAGTTCGAGCTCCGTCGCGCCGCTTTGCAGGGCCTGCAGGCACAGGTTGCGCACGGTGCACGCGGAATTCGCGTTGATCGGTCCGATGAAGTGAACGATGTGCAATGCCATGAAGCCTCCCGGTGACAGCCCAAGGATAGCAAGTTTCGCAACTCGGCCGCGTCCAGGATGGATTGCGTGCCGCCTCCAAGAGGGGCATGCTGGAGCATGCGGGCGCAGCGCGCCCCTTCTATATTGAAAATATCTGATATTCAAAATCGGCATCCAGATATATAAGGCCTGACCCCCGGTGCTACTCTTGCATCCTGTCAGCACACTTTCACCGTCCGAGGCAACGATGTCCACACCGATCCGATTTTTCTACCGCGGCGCCGTCCATGAAGTGAACGACGTGGCGCCGACGCAGACCGTCCTGCAGCATCTGCGCGAGGACCTGCACTGCACCGGCACCAAGGAAGGCTGTGCCGAAGGCGATTGCGGTGCCTGCACCGTCGTCATCGGATCGCTGGAGAACGGCGAGCTGCAAATGCGTTCCGTCAATTCCTGTATCCAGTTCACGCCCACCCTGGACGGCAAGGCGCTGTTCACCGTCGAGGACCTGGCGCAGCAGGACGGCAACCTGCACCCCGTGCAGCAAGCGCTCGTCGAATGCCACGGCTCGCAATGCGGCTTCTGCACGCCGGGCTTCGCGATGTCGCTGTGGGGCATGTACCTGAAGCAGGAGGGCCGCGAGCCGAGCCGCTGCGACATCGACGACGCCCTGTCCGGCAACCTGTGCCGCTGCACCGGCTACCGCCCCATCATCGACGCTGCCAAGCGCATGGTGACCTTGCCGCGCGTCGAATTCGACCGTGCCGCCGTCGCCCAGCAATTGCGTGCGCTGCAGCGCGACGCGGGCGCCACCTACGCATACGACGGCCAGACGTTCCACGCCCCGCGCACCCTCGACGAACTGGTTGCCGCGCGTGCCGCGCATCCGAAGGCGACGATCCTGGCCGGCTCCACGGACGTGGGCCTGTGGGTCACGAAGCAGATGCGCGAACTCACGGACATCATCTACCTGGGCCACGTGGCCGAGCTGAAGACCGTGCGCGAGCAGGACGGCTTCCTCGAGATCGGCGCCGGCATCTCCCTGGAAGACGCGTATGGCGCGATCTGCAAGCATTACGAGGCGCAACTCGGCGAGCTGTGGCAGCGCTTCGCCTCGCTCCCGATCCGCAATGCGGGTACGCTGGGCGGCAACGTCGCGAACGGTTCGCCGATCGGCGACTCGATGCCGTGGCTGATCGCACTCGGCAGCGAACTCGTGCTGCGCGGACCCGCAGGCGAGCGCACGATACCGCTCGAAAGCTTTTATCTCGGCTACCAGGTCAAGGATTGGCGCGACGGCGAGTTCGTGCAAGCCGTGCGCGTGCCGCTGCCGCGCAAGAACGTGGCGTTCCGCACCTATAAACTGGCCAAGCGCTTCGACCAGGACATCTCGGCCGTCTGCGCCGCCTTCGCCTTCACTTTGGAAGACGGCATCGTGGTTGAGGCGCGCATCGCCTACGGCGGCATGGCCGCGACGCCGAAGCGCGCGGCGCAGGCCGAGGCTGTGTTGAACGGCCGCGCTTGGGACGAAGCGGCCGTGCGCGACGCGATGGACGCATTGGCCAAGGACTACGCGCCGCTGTCCGACATGCGCGCCTCGAGCGCCTACCGCATGAAGACGGCGCAGAACCTGCTGCGCCGCTACTGGCTCGAAACGCGCAAGGACAACCCCCTGCCGCCCACCGCGGTCAACCCGTTCGCGACCGCATTGGCTTGAGGAGACACACATGAACGACGCAGGATCCCCCGCACTGACCAAGGCCGAATGGAAGCAGGTCGGCCTCGGCAAAGCCCATGAATCGGCACGGCTGCACGTGCTGGGCCAGGCCGACTACACGGACGACATCGCCGAGGTGCGCGGCACGCTGCACGCCGCGCTGGGCCTGTCCAGCAAGGCGCACGCCCGCATCCTCGACGTCGATTTTTCCGACGTGCTCGCGAGCCGCGGCGTGCGCGCCGTGCTGACGGCGAAGGACATCCCCGGCACCAACGACTGCGGCCCGATCATCCACGACGACCCGATCCTCGCGGACGGTCTCGTGCAGTACATCGGCCAGCCGATCTTCGTCGTCGTCGCCGACAGCCACGACCTGGCCCGCCGCGCCGCGAAGAAGGCGAAGGTCACTTATGAAGAACTGCCCGCGATCCTCACGCCGCAGGCCGCCCGCGCCGCCGGCTCGTACGTGCTGCCGCCGATGCGCCTGACGCGCGGCGATGCCGAGACGGCGTTCGAGCGCGCGCCGCTGCGCGTGAAGGGCGAGTTGTACGTGGGCGGCCAGGAGCAGTTTTATCTGGAAGGCCAGATTTCGTACGCGATCCCGCAGGAAAACGACGGCATGCTCGTGCTGTGCTCCACGCAGCACCCGAGCGAGATGCAGCACGTCGTCGCACACGCGCTGGGCCTGCATTCGCACAACATCGTCGTCGAGTGCCGCCGCATGGGTGGTGGCTTCGGGGGCAAGGAATCGCAGTCGGCGTTGTGGGCCGCCGCGGCATCCATCGCCGCGAAACGCCTGGGCCGCGCGGTGAAACTGCGCGCGGACCGCGACGACGACATGATGGTCACGGGTAAACGCCACTGCTTCCACTACCTGTACGAAGTGGGTTACGACGACTCGGGCCGCATCCTCGCGGCGAAGGTCGACATGGTGAGCCGCGCGGGCTACTCCGCCGACCTGTCCGGCCCCGTGGCGACGCGCGCCGTCTGCCACTTCGACAACACCTATTACCTGTCCGACTGCGACATCCGCGCGGCGGCCGGCAAGACGAACACGCAGTCGAACACGGCGTTCCGCGGCTTCGGCGGCCCGCAGGGCGCCATCGCGATCGAGTACATCATCGACGAGATCGCGCGCAACCTCGGCAAGGACTCGCTCGACATCCGCAAGCTGAACTTCTACGACAAGATCGACCGCAACGTCACGCCGTACGGCCAGCCCGTCGTCGACAACGTGATCCACGAACTGGTGGGCGAGCTGGAGGCGACGAGCGAATACCGTGCGCGCCGCGACGCGATCAATGCGTACAACGCGACGAGTCCCGTGCTGAAGAAGGGCCTCGCGCTGACACCCGTGAAATTCGGTATCGCCTTCAACGTGACGCACTTGAACCAGGCCGGCGCCCTCGTGCACGTGTACGTGGACGGTTCCATCCTCGTCAACCACGGCGGCACGGAGATGGGGCAGGGTGTCAACACGAAAGTGATGCAGGTCGTCGCGCACGAGCTGGGCGTCGATCTCACTCGCGTGCGCATCGCTGCGACGAACACGAGCAAGGTCGCGAACACGTCGGCGACGGCCGCATCGACGGGCGCGGACTTGAACGGCAAGGCCGCGCAGGATGCGGCGCGCCAGATCCGCGAACGTCTCGCCGCCTTCGCCGCGAAACAGTACGGCGGCGACGTCGCCGACGTGCGCTTCGTCGCGGACACCGTGTTCGCGAACGGCCACGAGGTCCCGTTCAGCGAACTGGTGGCGAAAGCGTACCTGTCGCGCGTGCAGCTGTGGTCGGACGGCTTCTATGCGACGCCGAACCTGCACTGGGATCCGAAGACGATGACGGGCAACCCGTTCTTCTACTTCGCGTACGGCGCGGCGGTCGCGGAAGTCGTCATCGACACGCTGACCGGGGAATGGAAGCTGCTGCGCGCGGATGCGCTGTACGATGCCGGCAACTCGCTGAACCCCGCCATCGACATCGGCCAGGTCGAGGGCGCCTTCATCCAGGGCATGGGTTGGCTGACGACGGAAGAACTGTGGTGGAACGCGCAGGGCAAGTTGATGACGCATGCGCCCTCGACGTACAAGATCCCGGGCGTGTCCGACTGCCCGGATGCGTTCACGGTGAAGCTCTTCAACAACCGCAACGTGGCCGATTCGATCCACCGCTCGAAGGCCGTCGGCGAGCCGCCGCTGCTGCTGCCGTTCTCCGTGTTCCTCGCGATCCGCGACGCCATCTCGGCCGTCGGCGACCACAAGGTCAATCCGCCGCTGCGCGCGCCCGCGACGAGCGAGGCGATCCTCGACGCCGTGTCCTTCGTCGAACAGGCCGTGCAGGAACACAAGGCAGCCTGACATGGACACCTGGCAGATCCCCACCGACCGGCCGGCCGTGCTGATCACGGTCGCGAAGGTCGACGGCTCCGTGCCGCGCGAACCGGGCGCCCGCATGCTCGTCGATGCCCTGGGTCAGTGGGGCACCGTCGGCGGCGGCCACCTGGAGCTGCGCGGCGTCGAGACGGCACGCGCGATGCTGGCCAGCGGCGAAGCGCGCCGCCTGGAGCGCTTCCCGCTCGGCCCCAGCCTCGGCCAGTGCTGCGGCGGCGTCGTGCACCTCGCGTTCGAGCTGGCCGACCGCGACCATTGCGCCGAGCTCGCGGCACGCCGCCATGAAGACGTCTGGCGCGCCGTCGCGCTGGACGGCGCACCCGACCTCGCGCTCGTCGACGCGCTGGGCCACACGATCCTGCGCCGGGGCGGCCGCTGGCCCGACTTCGCGCGCAGCGGCGGCACGCGCGTGCTGCTCGATGCCGCGGGCCGGCGCTGGCTCGTCGACCACGTCCCGGCGCCGCGCGCGCACGTGATGCTGTTCGGCGCCGGCCACGTGGGCGCGGCCATCGTGCGCCTGCTGGCCGACCTGCCGTGCAAGGTGACGTGGGTCGACGAGCGGGAAGACATGTTCCCGTCCGTCGTGCCGGCCAACGTCGTCGTCGAAGCGACGGACATGCCGGACGTCCTGGCACGCCAGGCCGCACCCGGCACGAGCTTCCTCGTCATGACGCACAACCATGCGCTCGACCAGTGCCTGACCGAAGCGATCCTCCGGCGGCCCGCCGGCCAGGACTGGTTCGGCCTGATCGGATCCGACACGAAACGCAAGCAATTCGAGCACCGCCTGCGCGACCGCGGCATTTCCCGCGCCCGCCTCGACGACATGGTGTGCCCGATCGGCATCCCCGGCATCGAGGGCAAGGAACCCGCCGTGATCGCCGTCGCCGTCGTCGCGCAACTGCTGATGGTCTGGGAGGCGGCGGCCCACGCCGCACCGCAGGCCGCAACCGAAGTCCCACTGGAACAAGACTGAGATGTCCAACGATACCCGCACCGTGCAGGCCTACCGAGCGAGCCTGCTGCACTTCCACGCCGATCCGGCGGTGGCCGAGAATGCTCACGCCTGGCACGAGGATGGTTTGCTCGTCGTCGAGAACGGCCGCGTGCTCGCCGCCGGCGACCACGACAAGCTCGTGTCCACGCTGCCGCCCGGCACGCCCGTCGTCGACTACCGCGGCCAGATCATTACGCCCGGCTTCATCGATACGCACCTGCACTTCCCGCAGACGGACATGATCGGTTCGCCCGCGCCGGACCTGCTGCCCTGGCTGGAGAACTACACGTTCCCGACCGAGCGCCAGTTCAAGGACCCCGTGCACGCGCGCACCGTCGCGGAGTTTTTCCTCGACGAGCTCCTGCGTAACGGCACGACGACGGCGCTCGTGTACTGCACGGTGCACAAGGAATCCGTCGATGCGTTCTTCGAGGCCAGCGCCGCGCGCAACCTGCGCATGGCCGGCGGCAAGGTGCTGATGGACCGGAACTGCCCGGACTTCCTGCGCGACACGGCCGACCTGCGCGACAGCGAAGACCTGATCCGCCGCTGGCACAACAACGGCCGCGCGCTGTATGCGATCACGCCGCGCTTCGCGCCCACGTCCACGCCGGCGCAGCTGGGCGCCGCAGGCGAGCTGGCGCGCGCGTTCCCGACCACGTACATCCAGACGCACGTGTCGGAAAGTCGCGACGAATGCGCATGGGTGAAGAGCCTGTACCCGGACAACCGCAGCTACCTGCAGGTCTATGAGCACTATGGCCTGATGCGCCCGCGCGCCATGTTCGGCCACTGCATCTGGCTCGACGACGCCGACTTCGCGCTGATGGCCGATACCGGCGCCGCGATCTCGCACTGCCCCACGTCGAACCTGTTCCTCGGCAGCGGCCTGTTCGACGTGGCGAAGGCCGACAGCGTGAAGGCGCATGTGTCCCTTGGCACGGACGTCGGCGCGGGCACGTCGTTCTCGATGTTGCAAACAATGAATGAAGCGTATAAAGTTGCGCGACTAAAAGGCAGCTATCTCCCGGCCCTGCGCATGTTTTATCTGGCCACGCTGGGCGCCGCACGCAGCATGCAGCTCGAAGGGACGATCGGCAATTTTGCCGCCGGCACCGAGGCGGACTTCATCGTCCTCGACCCGAAGGCGACGCCCTTGCTGGCGCGCCGCACGGCGAACGGCGACTCGCTCGAGGAAACCCTGTTCGCGCTGGCGCTGCTTGGCGACGACCGCGCGATCCGCGCCACCTACGCGGCGGGGAAGCAGGTGCACGAGCGGGCGCGCTGAGCCCCGGCGTCCCGGCTGCCTGAACGAATCCCTTTCACAGCCGAGACGATGATGACCAAAACCCTGAGCAGCAGCCTGCTGATCACCCTGGCGGCCCTCGCGGCCGCCGCTTCCGCGCGCACCCCTGCGTCCGGCCCCAACGAGGCGGCTGCCGCCCGCCACTACGCCGCCCTGATCGCGGGCGATAAGCCGAAGACGGCGGAACTGGTGCTCTTTTTCTCGCAGATGCCCAAGGGCGGCGACCTGCACCACCATTATTCCGGCGCGATCTATGCGGAGACCTATGTCGACTGGCTCGACAAGCAAGGCGCCTGCGTCAACAAGATCACGTATCGCATCGAGACGGAGAAGAACGTCGTCGACAGCGAGCGCGCCAAGCAGGCGAAGGACCGCACGTGCCTGTCGTCGGCCGACGTGTACGCGGACGATGCGGTGTGGCGCGAGCTGCTGCAGCGCTGGTCCAGCAAGGACTTCAACAACCACGGCGCGATCCAGCCGCCGCCGGACCGCCAGTTCTTCCAGACCTTCGGCTACTTCGGCCCCGTCTCCGACCACAGCTTCCATGAGGGCCTGCTCGAGCTGAAGAACCGCGCGCTGGCCGAGAACGTGAGCTATATCGAGACGATGTTCAAGAGCCCGGACACGGTGTCCGACCCCGAGTTCGACAAGCGCGCATGGGACAGCGCGCGCGACGACGCGAAGTTCGCGCAACTGCTGGAGGCGGCCCGCCAGAAGCTCGATGCGACGCCGACGTTCAAGGCGTCCGTCGACACGTTCGTGAAAACCGTCGACGACGCGTCGCAGGGCATCGACGACGAGAACTTCACGATGCGTTACCAGACCTATGTCGTGCGCCTGTTCTCGCCGTCGCGCGTGTTCTCGTCGATGCTCGCGGCGTTCGAGGCGGCGGCGCGGGGCGGCAAGATCGTCGGCGTGAACATCGTGGGCCAGGAAAGCCAGATGGTCTCGATGCGCGACTACACGCTGCACATGCAGATGTTCCGCTTCCTGAAGAAGGCGTACCCGAAGGTCAACGTCGCGATGCACGCGGGCGAGCTGGCGCTGGGCGACGTGCCGCCGGAAGACCTCAAGTACCACATCGACCAGGCGCTGAACGTGGCGGGCGCGCAGCGCATCGGCCACGGCATCGACCTCGCGCACGAGACGAATGCCGTCGGCATCATGAAGACGATGAAGGCGAAGGACATCCCCGTCGAGATCAACCTGACGTCCAATGCGTTCATCGAGGGCGTGCAGGGCGAGAACCATCCGATCACGCTGTACCGCAAATACGGCGTGCCTTACGTGATCTCGACGGACGACGCCGGCGTCACGCGCCACAACCTGGCGAACGAGTACGTGCTGTTCGCCAGCCGCTACAAGCCGACCTATGCGGAAATCAAGAAGGCGTCGTACAACGGCATCCGCTACAGCTTCCTGCCGGAAGCCGACAAGGCGCGCCTGACGCACCAGCTGGACGTCCGCTATGCGCGCTTCGAGGCGAACATCGCGGCGCTCGACCGCACCACCGTGAAGCACTGACTGCAGCCGCGTCAAGCCTCCAGCCGGCGGCGGCCCCGCCGCCGGCGTCCCCTTCCCGCCGACTTGCGCCCGCCCGGGCGCGCCGAAACCATCCGTGCATATGCGGATGCTGTGGCCAACTCGCTACAGAATCCTGGAATTCACGCTCTGTTTGCTTAAAAAACAAGCGAAAGAATTTCATTATGGAATGCCGCATTTATAATCCGGCCGTGTCCGTTCCTGAGGGAACAGGCAACCCATACACGACTCGATGCATGATTTTTAAGCGACTTATACGCGCAAGATATAAATTCCAAAAAGAAAACGTATTTGTCTGGAAAAGAGCCTTCATGCATATTGGCCTTTTATTAAGCCAACGTCGGATAAAAAGAGCGGATTTTGGGTGTAATAGCCTGGAAACAATAAGCCGCTAGACTCGCCTGCGCTGCTTTTTGCCGGTGCATTCTTATCAACGACCGCACCACGAAACAGCAGACCGACCGAATGAGAACAGGCCGCCACAAGCGCGCCCGTTGAGTGTTTGCAGTACTAAGAGAGGGGAACATCCGTTCCCGACCATAACATCAAGTCTATTTGGGGAATCCAATGATCTATCAAAAACGGATCCAGCTGACCAAGCTGGCGCTGGCTCTGTCGATCGCGCTCGCCGGCGTGCCGGCACTGGCGCAGAACACGACGTCGGCAGTCGGCGGTCGCGTCACGAGCGCTGACGGCCGGCCGGCCGCCGGGGCGCAAGTGCAAATCGTCCACACCGAATCCGGTTCCGTCAGCAACGTCGTCACCGACGCGGAAGGCCGCTACGTCGCGCGCGGCCTGCGTACGGGCGGTCCGTACACGATCATTATCACCAAGGACGGCGTCACCGAGAAACGCGAAGGCATCTACCTGCAACTGGCGGAAACCGCCACCGTCGACGCCACCGTCGGCGCGCCGATGCAGACTGTGACCATCGCCGGCAACCGCGCCCGTTCCGAGATTTTCAACCGCACCAATATGGGCGCGGGCACCGCGATCAGCAATGCGCAGCTGCAGATCCAGGCGTCGGTCAACCGCAACCTGCAGGACTACGCCCGTGCCGACCCGCGCGTGTCGCAAACCGACAAGGAACGCGGCGAACTCTCCGTCGCGGGCCAGAACTCGCGCTACAACTCCATTACCATCGACGGCGTGAACGTGAACGACACGTTCGGCCTGGAAGCCAACGGCAGCCCGACGACGCGCCAGCCGATCTCGATCGAGGCGATCCAGTCGACGCAGGTGAACGTCGCCAACTACGACGTCACGCAGAAGGGCTACACGGGCGGTAACATCAACGCCGTCACCAAGTCCGGCACGAACCAGTGGAAGGGCGGCGTGTACTACGTGTACCGCGACGACCGCCTGGCCGGCCAGCGCTACAACACGGCCAACGGCACGTATTCGGATCCGGTGCCGTTCAAGGAAACGACCAAGGGCGTGTGGGCAAGCGGCCCGCTCGTCGAGGACAAGCTGTTCCTGTACGCGTTGTCGGAAGAGACGAATTCCTCGCGCAGCGCGCCGGACTACGGCCCGGTCGGTTCGAGCAACGGCACGACCGTCGCCATCACCCCGGCCGAGATCGCCGCGGTGCAGAACATCATGAAGAGCCGCTACGGCGTCAACGCGGGCAACCTGGCCCAGGGCGGCGGCAACTTCGTGTCGCGCGAGCAGATGCTGAAGGTCGACTGGAACATCAGCGACAACCACCGCGCCAACATCCGCTACCAGCGCACCACGCAGGCCGAGCCGCAGTACTCGACCTTCAGCGCCACCGCGCTGAGCCTGGATTCGGCGTACTACTCGCAGGGCAAGCAGATCGAGACGACGGTGGCCCAGCTGTTCTCGGACTGGACCCCCACGTTCGCGACCGAACTGAAGGCCTCGACGCGCAACTACGATTCCGTCCCGACCAACAACACGACCTTGCCGACCATCGGCGTGCAATTCACGGGCGCGCTGCCGGCCGGTACGCCGAGCAACGTGACGACGGGTTCGCGCACCATCAACCTGGGCACGGACAACTCGCGCCACATGAACAAGCTGAGCACCCGCACGCAGGACTTCTACGCGGGCGCCAACTGGACGCTGGGCGACCACGAGATCAAGTTCGGTACCGACTACCAGAAGAACAAGATCTACAACGCGTTCCTGCAGAACGTGTACGGCAACTACACCTTCGGTTGCGACAACAACCTGACCTACTCGTTCGGCAGCATCAACTGCACGACCGCGTCGCAGGCCCAGGTCGAAGCCGCCGTGCTGGAAAACCTGCGCACGGGCCGCTTCACGTCGTACACGCTGCAGGTGCCGGCGCCGGGCTATACGCTGAACGACGCCGTCGCGGCGTTCAACATGACGAACACGGGCCTGTTCCTGCAGGATACGTGGAACGTCAACCGCCGCCTGACCTTGAACTACGGCTTCCGCGTGGATGACGTGGGCGTCGGCGGCCAGCCGGTCGCCAACCCGAAAGTGGCGCAGGCCGTCGTGCTGAACCCGAACGCGCGCCAGACGGGCGGCTTCGGCTACAACAACCAGCAGACGATCGACGGCACCAAGCTGTTCCAGCCGCGCTTCGGCTTCAACTACAACTTCGACACCCCGCGCCGCATGCAGGTGCGCGGCGGCTTCGGCCTGTTCCAGGGCGCCGCGATGTCCGTCTGGCTCGCAAACCCGTACCAGAACACGGGCATGACGACGCAGCAGATCAACTGCTCGGCCACGGGTAACGCGAAGTGCCCGCCGACCGCGGGCACCCCGACCGGCACCTTCAGCACGGACGTCAACAACCAGCCGAAGCTGGGCGGCTCGTCCGCGCCGGTGGCCAACGTCGACCTGCTGGATCCGAACGTGAAGCAGCCGTCCGTGTGGAAAGCCAACCTGGCCTTCGAGACGGAACTGCCGTGGTACGGCCTCGTCGCCAGCGCCGAGGTGCTGTACGCGCACACGAAGGACGCGATCTTCTTCCAGAACCTGAACCTGGGCCAGCCGACGAAGATCGGCCAGGACGGCCGCCAGTTGTTCTGGAACGCGAACGGCCTGTCGCAGAACTGCTGGAGCGTGGGTAACAACGCCGTCAGCACGACGAAAGGCTGCACCAACACGACCAAGTCGCTGTCCAACGCCGCGTTCGGCAACGTGATCAAGGTCACCAACACGGACAAGGGCGAGAACCGCGTCTCCACCCTGGCGCTGTCGTACCCGATGACGAAGGGCCTGGGCTGGTCGATCGCCGCGAGCCACACGTATGCGACGGAAGTGTCGAACCTGACGTCGTCGACGTCCGGCTCGAACTACGGCGCCCGTTCGGCACTGAACCCGAACGACAACGTGGCCGCGAACTCGGCCTACCTGGTCAAGAACCGCATCAACGCCCTCGTGAATTTCGAGAAGGCCTTCTTCGGCACGTACAAGACCCGCTTCGGCGTGTTCTACGAAGGCCGTACCGGCAAGCCGTACAGCTGGACCTTCAAGAACGACGCGAACGGCGACGGCATCAGCAGCAACGACCTGATGTACATCCCGAAAGCGTTCGGTTCGGGCGAGGTCGTGTTCGCGGGCGATACGGCGACCAACCACGCCAACGAGCAACGTTTCTGGGACATCGTCAACGCCAACAAGGCGCTGCGCCAGGCCGCCGGCCACACCGTGGCCCGCTACAGCGACTTCTCGCCGTGGACCAACAGCTTCGACCTGCGTATCAGCCAGGAAATCCCGGGCATGTTCAAGCGTAACAAGGCATCGATCTCGTTCGACGTCCTGAACTTCGGCAACCTGCTGAACAAGAAATGGGGCCATATCTACGAGGCGCCGTTCTTCTCGGCGGGCGGCCAGACCCGCGGCTTCGTCGACTATGCCGGCCTCGATCCGAACGGACGCTACGTGTACGCCGTGCGCTCGACCGTCGACCCGCTGCAGATCCGCCAGGTCAAGGGCGAGTCGCAGTGGGCGGCACAGGTCACCGTCAAGTACGAGTTCTGATCGTTTCGATCTGAACGCCGTCGCATGACGTGACGAAACGGCCGGTGGCGACACCGGCCGTTTTTTCGTTGTTGTTTCGCCGTCCGTAAAGACCCGAGGCAGAAGCGCCGATGCCATAATCGGCGACCGCTGTCCGCATTAAAAAAGGCTACCCATGATCGTCTTCCGTCCGTCCCTGCTGGCCCTCGGCGCGGCGCTGCTGCTGGCCGGCTGCGCCGGCACGCCGGCCCGGCCGCCAGGTCCGCTGGAGATCAACCTCGTCGCGCTGAACGACTTCCACGGCAACCTCGAACCCAGCAAGTACACGTACACGCCGCCCGGCGCCACCGCGCCGCGCACGATCCAGGCCGGCGGCATCGACGTGTTGAAAGGTGCCCTCGACGCTTTCCGCAAGGACGACCCCGACCTGCTGTTCGTCGCCGCCGGCGACCTCGTGGGCGCGAGCCCCGCCGTGTCGTCGATGTTCGCCGACGAGCCGAGCATCGAGGCCCTGAACCGCATGGGCCTCGTCGCCAGCTCGCTCGGCAACCACGAATTCGACCAGGGCCCGCAGGAGCTGCTGCGCCAGCAGCATGGCGGCTGCGATTCGCCGCGCCCCGCGAAGGCCTGCCGCTACGCGCCGGACTTCAAGGGCGCCGGCTTCACGTACCTGGCGGCCAACGTCGTCGACGCGCGCACGGGCAAGAATCTCGTGCCAGGGTCGCGCGTCGTCGACGTCAAGGGCATCAAGGTCGGCCTGATCGGCGCAGTGCTGCACGACCTCGCGTCCGTGACGGTGCCTGCGGCGATCCAGGGCCTGGACGTGCGCGACGAAGCGGCCGCGATCAACGCCCAGCTGCCCGCGCTGCGCGCGCAGGGCGCCCAGGTGTTCGTCGTGCTGATCCACGAAGGCGGCTTCGCCGACCAGCCGTACGACGAGGCCGATTGCAATACGCTGCACGGTCCCATCGTCGCCATCGCGAAGAAGCTCGACCCGGCCATCCGCCTCGTCATCAGCGGTCATTCGCACACGGGCTATCTGTGCAAGGTGGACGGCAAGGTGGTCACGCAGGCCGACGCCTACGGCCACCTGCTGTCGCGCATCAAGCTCACCCTGGATCCCGTCACGAAGGCTGTCGAGGACATCCAGGTGCGCAACGTCGTGATGGCCCCGGACGCATTCACGCCGGACGCCGGCCTGTCCGCCTACCTGGCCGACGTGCGCGCGAAGAGCCGCGCGGAGCTGGGCAAGCCGGTGGCGCGCATCGCGGGGGCGTTGTCCCGCCACGAGGCGCCGTCGGGCGAATCGCCGCTGGGCGATGCGATCGCCGACGCGGCCGTCGCCGCCACGCGCGAGCAGGGCGTGCAGATCGGCTTCATGAACGCGGGCGGCATCCGCAAGGACCTGGAATCGGGCGAGGGCGGCGTCGTCACGTTCGGCCAGGCCCAGGCCGTTCTCCCGTTCGGGAACACGCTCGTCGTGATGGACCTCACGGGCGCGCAGCTGCGCACCCTGCTCGAACAGCAGTGGGACCGGCCCGCGTCGTCCGGCGCGTCGATCCTCGCAGTGTCGGGCAGCCTCGCGTACGACTGGGACGGCACGCAGCCGCCGGGCCGCCGGGTCGTACCGGGCAGCGTGAAAGTCGATGGCGTGCCGCTCGCCGACGACAAGGTCTACCGCGTCGTGGCCAACAACTTCCTGGCAGGCGGCGGCGACAACTTCCCCGCGTTCGCGCAGGGCACGCGCCGTGCCGACACGGGCGTGCGCGATCTCGACGCGCTGGTCGCCTGGCTGCAGAAGCATCCGGAGATGGGCGCCGCGGCCGTGGCCGCGCCGCAGCGCATCCGCAAAATCCGATAACGATATAAACAGTATGAAACGAAATCTTCTGCCGAAAACGATCGCCTGCGCGCTGCTGCTCGTAGGCGCCTCCGTGTCGCTGGACGCGGCCGCGTGGGGCACGGACGGCCACCGCGCCGTCGGCGCCATCGCCGACCAGCTTATCAAGGGCACCCGGGCCGAGCGCCACGTCAAGGCGATGCTGCTGCCGGGCGAATCGCTGGAAGCCGTGTCCACGTGGCCCGACTGCGTGAAAGGCAACTGGTGCGGTCCCCAGACGCCGGACATGATCGCGTACGTGGCCGCGAATCCGAAGCACAGCGAATACCACTACACGGACGTGCCGTTCCAGCTCGACCACTACCACGACGGCGCGCCCGGCACGGCCGACGACGACATCGTGCAGACCCTGAAGGAGTGCATCGCCGTCCTGCGCGGCAACGACACGCCGGTGACGAACCCGCACAACTTCACGCAGCGCCAGGCGCTGATCCTCGTCACGCACCTGGCCGGCGACATTGTCCAGCCCCTGCACGTGGGCGCGGCGTTCGTCGACAAGGACGGGCATTTCGTCGTGCCGACGACGAAGGCCGAGATCGACGAGACCGCGGTCTTCGATTCGCGCGGCGGCAACAACTTCCTGCTGGACGACGCGAAGATCGAGCAGATGTCCGCCAATCTGATCCCGCCGGGCGAACCGAAGCCGGAGAAGCCGGGCGTGCCGAAGGCGCTGACGAAGCCGTTCCACTCGTACTGGGACAGCACGACGGTCGATTATGCGTTCCGCCGCATCCGCACGAAGACGCCGGAGCAGTTCGCCCAGGCCGTCATCGCCGCCAGGCCCGCGGTCGCGAAGAGCGCGGGCGACCCGGCAACGTGGCCTTACCAGTGGGCCGACGACACGCTGGCCGTGTCGAAAACGGCGTTCGCCGGCGTCACGGCGGGCGCCATCGTGCCGCAGGTCGACAAGCAAGGCGCGACGTACTACACGTGGAGCCTGGAAGTGCCGGGCGATTATCCGGTGCCCAGCTCCGCGCTGGCGAAGACGCAGATCATCAAGGGCGGCTACCGCCTGGCCGCGCTGCTGAAGGCGATCTGGCCGTGAGCTGGCCGTAATGCGCGCGGCCGCTATCCTGCGCGAGCCGCCGCGTGCCCACGAGGCCGCGGCGGCTTTTTCATGCACTCTCCGTTAGAATTGGCGTCCCATCGTACCGGACCGCTTCCATGCCCACCTCGTTTCGTCTCGCCCTGCCTTTGTCCCTGTTGATCGCGCTGCCGGCCGCCGCCGCCGATGGCGACGCGCGTACTGTGCCCTTGTGGGAGGCGGGCGTGGGCGCCGCCGTGTTCAGCACGCCCGCGTACCCGGCCTCGTCGGACCGCAGCACGCGCGGCATCGCGCTGCCGTTCCTGCTGTACCGCGGCAAGGTGCTGCGCGTCGACCAGGGTGGCGTGGGCGCGCGCCTGGTGAACACGGACCGGGTGGAGTTCGACGTCGGCTTCGCCGCCGCGTTGCCGGCGCACTCGAAGGACGTGGCGGCGCGGCGCGGCATGCCCGATCTCGGCACGCTCGTGGAATTCGGCCCGCGCGTGAAATACAAGTTCGCCGACCTGGGCGCTGCGGGCCGGCTGCGCGCGGAGCTGCCGGTGCGGGCCGTCATCGAAGGCCGCGGCGGTTTCAGGCGCCAGGGCTGGACGACGGAGCCGCGCCTCGTGTGGGAACAGCGCGGCGACGGCGGCCGCTGGACATTGGAGACCCAGCTGGGCGCCGTGTTCGGCGACCGCCGCATCCACCGCTATTTCTACGAAGTGGCACCGCAGTACGCGACGGCGGACCGGCCGGCCTACCGGGCCGATGGCGGCTTGATGCTCGTGCGGACGGGCGTGTTCGGCACGGTCCGCGTCAACCCGGACGTGCGCGTGTTCGGGTTCGTACGGCTGGACAGCTATGCGGGGAATGCGAACCAGGACAGTCCGCTGTTCGAGAAGAAGGCCGGGGTGTCGGCCGGGGTCGGGTTCGCGTGGACGCTGGCACGGTCGGCCCGCAGCGCGAACGAGTGATGCGGCACCGGAAGCGCCGTAGGGTGGGCACCCCGTGCCCACGCGTAACGCCAACATATCGGCACCGTCCGCGTGGGCGGAGGGCCGCCCACCCTACGAAAGGCAGTGGTAGGGTGGACGGGTCTCCCGTCCACGCGTTCAACAACCGCTTGCCTATCGGCGCACCGATAATTACCGCGACTTTACGAACGGCTTGCCGATCGCTTTCGGCGCGACGGACTTGGCCATTAATCCCGCGAGAACGACGACAGTGACGACGTAGGGAATCGCCTGGATCAGCGACCCCGGCAAGCGTCCAACGACGGGCAGGTCGACGCCTTCGAGCTGGATCTGGATGGCGCCGAACAGGCCGAACATCAGGCAGCCGAGCACCGTGTGCAGCGGGCGCCAGTTGCCGAACACGAGGGCCGTCAGCGCGAGATAGCCGGCGCCGGCCGACATGTCGCGCAGGAAGAAGCCGCTCTGGACCAGCGTGAGATAGGCACCCGAGAACGAGCACAGCACGCCCGCCACGAGCATGGCCAGATAGCGCGTGCGCTCGACGGAGACGCCGGCCGCGTCGGCCGCATGCGGGTTCTCGCCGCAGGCGCGCAGGCGCAGGCCGAAGCGGCTGTGGTACACGACCCAGTGCACGATCGGCAGCAGCAGGAACGCGACGTACACGAGCACCGACTGACCGCCGATCACGTGGCCGTACAGCCAGCCGATGACGGGGATGTTGTCCAGTGCGGCGGTGCCGGGCAGGATCACGTCCAGCAGGCGCGCGTTGCGCAGGTCCGGCGTGCGGCCGCCCTGCTGGAAGAAGAATTGCGCGAGCACGAACGTCAGGCCGCTCATCGCGATGTTGATGGCGATGCCGGCGACGAGCTGGTTGCCCTTCTGCGTGATCGACACGAACGCCTGCACCATCGCGAGGGCGACGGAAACGCCCATGCCGGCGAGGATGCCGTACCACGGGTTCTGCGTGGCGTAGGCGACGGCGGCCGATGCGAATGCCGATGCGAGGATCTTGCCTTCGAGGCCGATGTCGACGACGCCGGAACGCTCGGCGAACAGGCCGGCCAGCGCGGCGAACATCAGCACGGGCGCGTTGCGGATCGTCGAGACGATGATGCTGGCGATGTGGAAGTCTTCCATTCAAGCCTCCTTGGTGGCGCGGGTGACGTTGATCAGTTTCAGGACCGCGGGGGCGTAGAAGTTCTCCATCGCGCCGCAGAACAGGATGATCAGGCCCTGGATGAAGATGAACGTCTCCTGCGGGATGTTCGGCTTTTCCAGCGAGAGGTCGAAGCCGCCCTGGATCAGCGCGCCGAACAGCACGGACGACAGGAAGATGCCGACCGGGTGCTGGCGGCCCATCAGCGCGATGGCGATGCCCACGAAGCCAGCACCCGCCGGGAAGTTCAGCGACAGGTAGTGCGTGGAACCCATCACGGAGTTGACGGCGCCGAGACCCGCCAGCGCGCCCGAGACGAGCATCGTGACGATGATGGTGCGGCTGATCTTCACGCCCGCGTAATGCGCGGCGTGCGCGTTCAGGCCCGTCGCGCGCAGCTGGTAGCCCCACGACGAACGCCACACGACGACGCCGTAGACCACGAGGGCGACGATGGCGAGGATGAAGCTGATGTTCAGAGGCGCATCGCCCAGCACGGGCAATACCTTGTTCAGCAGGGGCAGGGCGGCGCTGTCGGCGAACACGCGCGACGCCGGATTCTGCTGGCCTTCCGGAATCAGCTTCAGGATCAGCCAGTTCATCACGTTCGCGGCGATGAAGTTGAACATGATCGTCGTGACGACGACGTGGCTGCCGCGCTTCGCCTGCAGGTAGCCGGGGATGAAGGCCCACAGCGCGCCGAAGACGGCCGCGCCGATCATCGCGAGCGGGATCATCAGGATGCCGGGCAGGTGGGCGTCGAGCGCCAGCACGGCCCACGTCAGGCCCAGGCCGCCGATATACATCTGGCCTTCGGCGCCGATGTTGAAGAGGCCCGCCTGCATCGCGATCGACACGGCGAGGCCCGCGAAGATGAAGGTGCTCGCGTAGAACAGCGTGTACGCGAGGCCCTCGGGATCGAGGATCGCGCTGTCGACGAGGATGCGCAGCGATTCCGCCGGGCTCTCGCCAAGCAGGTGGATCACGAGCGCCGCGACGAGCAGCGCCGATATCAGGTTCAGGACGGGCAGCACGAAAGCCGTGGCCCAGCGTGGGAGTTCGGTCTTTTTCATGATCAGGACTTGTGCATGCCGCCCATCAGCAGGCCGATGCGGGTGGTGTCGAATTCGTCGATGGGGAGGATGCCGGCGATGCGGCCGCCGCACATCACGATGATGCGGTCGGCGAGCGCACGCACCTCTTCCAGTTCCACGGACGACAGCAGGATCGCCACGCCTTCGTCGCGCAGGCGCAGCAGCTGCGTGTGGATGCTTTCGATGGTGCCGATGTCGACGCCGCGCGTCGGTTGGCCGACGAGCATGAGCTTCGGCTGCGCCGCCACTTCGCGCGCGATGACGACCTTCTGCTGGTTGCCGCCCGAGAGGAGGCCGATGCGCAGGTCCGGATTGTTCGGCCGCACGTCGAACGCCGTCATCAGGTGAGCGCAGCGCGCCGCGATCTTCGTGTAGTCGAACAGGCCCCAGCGGTTCTTGACCTTGTCCTGGTAGCCGAACACCGTGTTCTGCATGACGGAGAAATCCTTGATCACGCCGTCGCGCAGGCGGTCTTCCGGCACGTGGCCGATGCCCAGCTCGCGGAACGTCGCCGGCAGGCCGTCCGCGTTCGTGCGGTCCGCGTACGGAAGCGGCTGGCCGAGGAAATCGACGCTGCCGGAAGTCGGCAGGCGCATGCCGGACAGGATCTCCAGCAGCTCGCTCTGGCCATTGCCCGACACGCCCGCGATGGCGACGACCTCGCCCGCGCGCACGGTGAAGTCGATGTCGGACAGGAGAGACACGCCATTCGTATCCTTCAGCTGCAGGTTCGACACCTTCAGCACCTCGGCGCCCGGGTTGTACGGCGCGCGCGGCAGCTCGCTCTGGATCGGGCGGCCGACCATCATGTTGGCGAGCTGTTCCTTCGACGTCTCCGCCGTTTTCACGGCACCGACGACGCGGCCGGCGCGCATCACCGTCACCTCGTCCGTGATTTCCATGATCTCCTGCAGCTTGTGCGTGATCAGGATGATGGTCTTGCCCTGGTCCTTGAACAGCCGCAGGATCTCGAACAGCGACGCCGTCTCCTGCGCCGTGAGCACGGCGGTGGGCTCGTCGAGGATCAGGATGTTGGCGCTGCGGTAGATCTGCTTGAGGATCTCCACGCGCTGCTGCGCGCCGACGGAGAGGTCTTGGATCGTCGCGAGCGGGTCGACGTCGAGGCGGTAGCGGTCGCAGATCTCGCGCAGCTTCGCTTCGACGGCGCCGCGCGTGGCGGCCAGCTTGAAGCCGCCTTCGTTGCCCAGCATGACGTTGTCGAGGACCGTCATGTTCTCGACGAGCATGAAGTGCTGGTGCACCATGCCGATGCCCAGCGCGATCGCTTCGTGGCTGGTGCGGATGTCCTGGGGTTGGCCGTCGATCAGCACCTGGCCGCTGTCGGCATTGTAGTAGCCGTACAGGATGCTCATCAGGGTCGACTTGCCGGCGCCGTTCTCGCCGATCACGCCGTGGATCGAGCCCTTGGCGATGGCGAAGCTGACGTCGGCATTCGCCTGCACCGCCCCGAAGGCTTTGCTAATGTTGCGAAATTCTACGGCTGACTGCATAGCGGTCCGTTTTCGGTAGACAGAATAAAAGGGGCATTCATTTAAAAGCGCGCCGCGCCGGCATGCATCCGGCGCGGCGCGCTTGGGGCTTTATGGCATTCGATACGTTACTGCGGGCAGGAACCGGCCGCGCGATAATCGACCACCTTGACCTTGTCGGCGATGATGTCGGCCCGCGCCGCCAGCACGCGTTTTTCGATCTCGGGGGTGACGACCATGCGGTTGTCCTTGTCGAGCACCCAGTCCACGCCGCCTTCTTTCAGGCCCAGGTACGTGATGCCCGACGTGAACTGGCCGTTGCGGGCCTTCATGAAGGCGTCGTAGGCGGCGTTGTCGACGCGCTTGACCATCGACGTCAGCATGGTGCCCGGATACAGGTAGTTCTGGTTGGAGTCGACACCGATCGCCAGCTTGCCTTTTTCCTTGGCCATCTGCAGCGCGCCCATGCCGGAGCCGCCCGCGACGGCGAACACGACGTCCGAGCCGCGGTCGAATTGTGCGCGCGCCAGCTCGCCGCCCTTGGCCGGGTCGTTCCATGCCGCGCTCGTCGTGCCGACCATGTTCTGCAAGACTTGCACCTTCGGGTAGATCGCCTTCGCGCCCTGCGCATAGCCGCAGGCGAACGCGCGGATCAGCGGAATGTCCATGCCGCCGACGAAGCTGATCGTCTTGGTCTTCGACGCCATCACGGCGGCCACGCCGACGAGGTAGGAGCCTTCCTGCTCCTTGAACAGCACGGAGTTGACGTTCTTGCCCTGGGCATTGCCGTCGATGATCACGAAATGCACGTTCGGGTACTCGGCCGCGATCTTTTGCACGGGCTGCGTCTGCGAAAAGCCGATGGAGACGATCAGCTTCAGCTTCTTGCGGGCGAGGGCGCGCAGCACCTGCTCGGCCTGCGTGTCGTAATTGGCCTGGGCTTCAAACACTTTGGCGCCGGTTTCCTTCGTGAACCGTGCGACGCCTTCGGCGGCGGACTGGTTGAAGGACTTGTCGAACTTGCCACCGGCATCGTAGACGATCGCGAGCTTGGCGCCGGCCATGTCGGCGCTGGCGCTGGCGCTGAGGCACAACGCCGCGATCGTCATGCAAATATGCTTGAATTTCATCGATTGGCTCCTGAATCCCGTATTGTACCGGCGCAATGGCTGTGCTGGGAGGGGAATGATTGCGCCTGGCCGGCCGCGCGCTGTCGTGTCGTCGCAACAAGCTCGGCAGGTGTCTGGACCATGATGCTGTGCGGGAATGTGGTGACCTTCGCAACCCATCTTGGCACTATGCATCAGCCAGTTTATTCGTGGCAAATACGATTTTGCTTAGCGATTTATTTGCTTGGCATATAAATCGACGCGCATCCGCAGGGGTTTCTTGCAGACCGCCGAGGTGTTGCGGTTATGGCTCGGCGAGGGGGGCGGGAATCGCCGCGGCCGCGACCACGGCGGCGGCCGTCGTGGCGGATGGGACGACGATCTCCGTCGGCGCCGGGGCGGGGATAGCCGCCGTCGACGGCAGCCCGGCGGCCTCGACCGGCTTGGCGAATTGCGACGTGAGGAAGCGGGCGATGCGGGCCTGGGTGTCTTCCAGGTAGGGGATGTTCATGTGGTCGGACTCGGGCACCGTCTCGTCGCCGATCAGCTGGGCCAGCTTGCCGACGAGCTGGTCGGTGTGCGAATGGGGCACGATATCGTCGCTGGCCGCGCGCAGCACGAACGTCGGTGCCTTCAACGTGGGCGCGTACTTGATCGACTCGAAGCGGTGGCGCAGCATGTATTTGATCGGCATCACGCGGAACTTGCGCTTGGCGAGCGCCAGGATCGAATCGTACGGCGTGATCAGCACGACGGAGTGCACGGGGCGTTCCTTCGCCACCTGCACGGCGACGCCGGACCCGAGGCTGCGGCCGACGACGGCGATGCGGCGCGGATCGACGTGGTGGTGCGCGGCCATCCAGTCGAACAGCATGCAGGCGTCGTCGATCATGTGCGCCTCGGCCGGATCGCCTTGCGAATCGCCGTAGCCGCGGTAATTCACGGCCAGCACGGCGATGCCGGGAAAGAGCTTGCCGGCATCGCGCACGACCCACGAGACTTCCTCCGAGCGGCCGCCGAAATAAATGACGGCGGGACGCGAGCCGGGTGTGCGCGGCGTCATCAGCCAGCCGGACAGCCGCGTGCCGTCCTTCGCGCGCAGCACGACGGGGCGGGTGCGGTGGCCGCTGCTGCGCGGATGCGCCACTTCGCGCTCGACGGTGGGATTGAACACGAGGCGGCGCTGGTTCGCCGCGACCGCGGCCGTGAGGCCCAGCCACAACATGCTGGCAAACCCAGCCATACCTGCCGCCAATTTTTTGTGTGTGCTCATGATTACAGTCTACCCCCGCGTGCCGGACAATTCTGTGCGCTGCCCATCAAATACGCCTTGATTATGGCTCGGATTCTTGAACAGTAGCTTTGCCGCAACATCCTGTTACAGCATCGCCGTTGCCGGCGTGGTGACCCCTTTGTTAGGCTGTTAATGAACGAAGAACGCAGGAGGCGAGGTGAAGTGGAAAACGGTCGTGCCGGCATGTGCGGCACTGGGCCTGGTGGTGGTGCTGGTGGCGCCGGCGTGGCGGGCGCCGCAGCCGGCCGCCCCCGCACCTGCATCCATCCCGGTGCCGGCGGCACCGTCGCCCGCTGCCGGGGCGCCGGCGTGGCTGTCCGACGTGCCTGCGCCGGCGCCCGTCGAGCCGCTGGCGCACCGCATCGACCGCCTGGCCGCGAGCGGCGACGCGCGCGACGCCTACCGCGCGTGGTGGCTGCTGCACGCCTGCGTCGTGTTCGAGCGCACGGGCCGGCTGCCGGAGCGGGACGGCGACGAGCCGGACACGCTCGCCGATCCCGCGCACGCCTGCGCCACGCTGAACGAAAGAACGAAGATGGCGCGCATCGACCACCTCGAGCGCGCCGCGCGCGCGGGCGTGGATGGCGCGCTCGCGGAACTGGTCGAGGAGGGCCCGTTCGGCGACCCGACCGCGCTGATGACGCGCCCCGACGATCCGCTCGTCAAGGAGTGGAAGGCGCGCGTCAACGGCATGCTGAGCGCCCAGGCGGAGGATGGCTACTGGTCGAGCCTGTACCAGCTGTTCACGGGATTCTGGTTCGGGCACCCGGCGATCGCCGCCGACCGCCAGAGCGCGCTCGCGTACGGCATCGCGCTGCGCGACATCATGGTCAAGCTGGACGGCGTGCCGGAACCGCAGGCGATCCCGTTCAACGGACCCTTCCTCGACGAGATCGGCACCGGCCTGACACAGGCCGAAAAAGCCCGGGCGCAGGTGCGCGCGGACGCGATCGTGGCGCGCGCGGCGGACCAGCGGGGACGGTACGGTTCAGCCATCGCAAATCCGGTATCGGTCGAAGCAAAAAAGTAATTGGTTCAGCGGGTGTGATCGACCCTATGATGGGAGATTCATACGATATCGATAACATTCCATGCTGAAACTTGCCGCCCGCCTGCCGATCGCGCTGGCGCTGCTGATTGGTAGTCTGCCGGCGTGGTCATCCACGCAACCGGCCCGGCCCGAGGGCCCCTGCGACGTCTACGCCAAGGCGGGCGCAGCGTGCGTGGCCGCGCACAGCACGACGCGCGCGCTCTACGCCGGGTACGACGGGCCGCTGTACCAGGTGATGCGCCAGTCGGACGGCAAGACGCTCGACGTCGGTGTCGTGCCGCCGGCGCGCGGACCCGTTCCCGACGCGGGCGGCTACGCGAACGCGAAGGCGCAGGACGCCTTTTGCGCCAATACTTATTGCTGGATCACGATCCTGTACGACCAGTCGGGCAAGCGCAACCACCTCGTGCAGGCGCCGCGCGGCACGTGGACGGGGCCCGCGCTGGGCGGCATGGACAATCTGCCGCTCGCCGACCTGGCGCCCGTCACCGTCATGGGCCACAAAGTGTATGGCGTGTACATCGCGCCGGGCATGGGCCTGCGCCTGAACGATACGCACGGCGTGCCCGTCGACGACCAGGCGGGCGGCCAATATGCCGTCATCAATGGCCATCACTACGACGAGGGCTGCTGCTTCGACTACGGCAACGGCGAGATCGACAGCATCGACGACGACAACGGCACGATGGAGGCGATCTATTTCGGCAATGCGAAAAGCTGGTATCACGGCAGCGGACCGGGGCCGTGGGTGATGGCCGACCACGAGAACAACCTCGTCGGTTGCGTCAACGACGACAAGTCGAAGCTGTGCGCCAACCTGCCCACGCTTGCGACGCGCTTCGTCACCGCCGTCACGAAAGGCAGGCCCGGACATTGGGCGACACTGGGCGGCGATGCCCAGCGGGGACAGTTGGCCGTCATGTATGAAGGCCGCCGCATCGATGCCTCGTACGATCCGATGCGCAAGCAGGGCGCCGTCATCCTTGGAAATGGCGGCGACAACAGCACGGCGTCGCAAGGCACGTTCTACGAAGGCGCGATGACGGCGCCGCGCACCTATCCGTCGAACGAGACGGACCAGCTGGTCGCGCAGAACGTGGCCGCTGCCCGCTACGACGTGGCGGCCGTCAGTGTCGGGACCGCGCCCGACACCCCGTCCGGCCCTCACACCTTTGCGCCACGGGAGTCCCGCGACATGACCGTCACGTTCACGAACACGACGGGCGGGAGTGTACGGGGCGTCACGTTGTCGTTGGCCGTGCCGCAGGGCTGGCGCGCCGGGGCAGCGCAGTCCTTCGCCGACATGATCGCGCCGGGCGCCAGCGTGCATGCCGTGTTCAAGGTGACGTCGGGCGCGGCGGCGCTGAATGCCGACGTGAACGGCGTCGCGACGTGGACGGATCCCGCGACGCGCGCGCGCCGCGTCGAATCGGCGGCGGCGAAGGTGCGCAACGTGGCGCCCGTGAAGATCAACGAATTCCGCCTGAGCGACGGTGCGCGCGGCAACGCGACGAATGCCTTCATCGAGTTGCATAACGCGGGCGACAAGCCGGTCGACATTTCGCACTGGACCTTTACGCAGCACGCGGCGCGCGAGCCCGTGTTCTCCGCGGTGACGATGCCGGCCCACACCACGCTGGCACCGCATGGCTTCCATGTGCTGGGCCTGTCCAATTCGGGTCTCGTGCTGCCCGCCGCGCCCGGCGACGCGACCATCCACGTGCGCAATCTCGACGGCATCCAGCCGGGCGACACGATCGTCGTCGGCAACGGTGCGGACGGGGAAACCCGCAAGGTCGTCCGCGTCGGCACGGCGGCCGGCCAGGCGACACCGCTGTGGCAGCCGTTGCCCGATGGCCCCATCATCACGATCCCGGCCGGCGCCACGAGCGTACCCGTGACCACCACCGAGGGCTTCGCCGTCGGCGACACGCTCGCGCTCGGCTACGGCACCACGTATCCCGTCGTCGGGCGCACGACGGAACACTACGAGAAAGTGACCATCACCGGCGTCGGCACGGCGGGCAGCCAGGCGTGGCTCGGCCTGGACGCGGCAGCGGGGGCGACACGGATCCAGGTGACGTCGACCGATGGCATCAGCGCCGGCGACACCCTCCGGCTCGACATCGACAGCGTCGACCACGGCATCGACATGGTCACCGTCAAGAACGTGGGCACGGCCGCGCGCCGCACGAGCCTCGCGCGCGCTGCCGCCGCCGGCGCGACGACGATCGTCGTGCACGGCGCGAGCGGCTTCCCCACGCCGAAGCACGTCGATTACACGCCCGGGACAGCCGTGATCGGCGCGCCCGGCAGCCTCGAAACGGTGGAGATCGTGAAGGTCGAAGGCCAGCCCGGCACCGACCTCACCTTGACGATCGCGCCGGCGCTCGCGCAAAACCACGCGGCCAGCGAACCGTTCGTGGAGCCAGGTACCGGTGTCGAGCTGGCGGCGCCGTTGAAGTATGACCATGCCGCCAACCTGCCGTTCAGCGTGCGCGGCACGGGCATCCGGTTCACGCCCGCCACCCGTCACGCCCATGCGAGCAACGAACCGGTGCGTCCGGCCGGCAGCGGGATCGTGCTCGATCGCCCCTTGCGCCGTGCGCACGACACGGATGACGTGGTGCGGGTCGCGACCGTGACCACGGCCGGCTTCCAGGGCACGCCGGACCAGTGGTTCGGTGGCCCGGCCGTCTCCCGCGAGGCGGGCAGCATGGTGCTGCGCGACGCGGCGGGCCACGTCGTCGACAGCCTGAATTACGGCGACGTCGTCGATCCGTGGGCGTCCGGCGGCTTCCGCAGCGCAGCGAACAAGGGTGCCACCTGTCACGCGGACGCGCCGGGCATCCCCGCGGCGCGGTCGTGGGAACGGCCGCTCCCGGGCATCCCGTTCAGCGGCGCCGTCGCGCAGGTCGATGCGACGCAGGGCAGCACGGGCCGTTATCCGGACGGCCAGGACACCGACAACGATTGCACCGATTTCGTGACGGCCGCTTCGATCCGGACGGGCGGCGCCGCTGCGGGCGCGACGCGCGTCACCGTCGCCACGACGGGGCACTTGTCGCCCGGCCAGGCGGTCGTCCTCGATGCGGGCGCCGATGCGGAGACGTTGACCGTCGCGACGGTCGGCTCGCACGGGATCACGCGCGCGTCGGCGCCCGCGGACAAGGGCGCCACGGTCGTCCGCGTCGACGACCCGCACCCGTTCACGGTCGGCCAGGCGCTCGTCATCGGCAGCGGCGCGGACGAGGAGACCGGTGTCGTCGCGGCGGTGGACACCGCGTGGCGGGCGGGCAAGCTGACGCTCGCGGCGCCGCTGGCGCGCGCGCATGACGCGGGCGCGAGCGTGGCAGGGACGGGGATCGCCTTCACCGGCCCGCTCGCCAGATCGCATCCCGCGGGCACGGTGATGACGGCGACGGGTGACCTGGCGACGCCGGGCGCCCCGAACCGCCACGTCGGCGCCGCACCGGGCAACGCGTCAGCGCATTAGTGCGGCCCGGGCCCCGTGGACGGGCGCGGCACGGTCCGCCGTCGGTTACACTCGTCGTCGACCGATGTTGCCACCACGTTCGAGGAGATCGAAGTGCACTTTTTGCTGATCTATGAGCTGGCGCCCGACTACCTGGCGCGCCGCGGTGAATTCCGCAATGAACACTTGCGACTCGCCTGGGCTGCGCAGCAGAGGGGCGAGATCGTCATCGCCGGCGCCCTGGCCGATCCGGCCGACCAGGCCGTGCTGCTGTTCACCGGCGACTCGCCGGACGCGGCCGAGCGCTTCGCCCGCGCCGATCCGTACGTGGTGCACGGCCTCGTGAAGCAGTGGCGCGTGCGGCCGTGGACGACCGTGGTCGGCAAGGATGCCGCCAACCCGGTCCGTCCGGACTGAGGGTGCTCAGAACGCCCAGTACGGCCGGCTCGTGCTCGTCGCCATGCCCACGTAGACGTTGCGCCCGAAGAAGAAGGGCAGGCCCCAGTCGAAGGCGTTGCCGCTGCGCTTCTTCGTGTCGTACTTTCCGCCGACCCAGCCCGCCACCGTGCCGCCCGGCAGGTGGTCGATGTCCGTGATGGTGAACGCCACGTTGCTCGACGCGCTGCCGTCGTAGGCCATCACCGTCGCGTTCAGGCTCTGGGGGCTCGTCGGGCAATAGAAGTCCGTGCTCAACGTGCAGGCCGGCAGGCTCGTGTCGTCGAAGTACAGGCCGTTCGACCCGCTGTCGATGAAGCTGGCGGTCATTGTCGTGCCTTTGTACACGGTCGTGAAGTCGCCGCTGGAATTGGCGACGTAGCGCGTGGCCGTGCCGAGCCCGTTGTTCGGCTGCGTGCCGATGCCGAACGTGAGCGTCCCCTTGAGCGACGTCGCGCCGGACGCACCGACGGCCGGCAGCGACACGACGACGCCGTTGTTGTCGCCGGCGAAGGCGCCGACCGGATTCGCGACCTGCTTGTCCAGCGCCAGCGCCGTCGACGTGCACGTGCCGCTCGCACAGGCGTAATACGTCGCGCTGATGGCGCTGCTCGCGCACGCCTGGCCGCAATCTTCCTTGAACAGCCCGACACCGAGGATGCCGTTGGCGCCCAGCGTCGCGACGGTGTTCATGCTGCTGCCGGTGCTGCTGCACGACGTCGGTGCCGTCGCCACGCCGCCCGGCGCCTGGCCGATGAGCTGGATCGATTGCGCCGCGGCCGTCTCGCCGGCCAGCTTGATGTCGGCCTGCACGATGGCGCCCCATGTGTAGCCGCTCACGAACTGGCCGCATTCGCCGACGGCCGCGCCGGTGCTCGACGTGACGGTCGGCAGTGCCAGCGCGCCGTCGAGCGGGGCGATCAGGCGGAGGCCGTAGGAGCCCGTGTCGAGCAGCACGTGGTCGATCGTCTGGCAGACCGTCGTGCCGGGGCGGCACACGGTGACGCTCACGAACGGCGCGTTGAACGGGCCGCCCGCGCCCGCGGGGCCGTTGTCGACGACGATCGGGATCGCGTTCGCGGGCGGCGCCACCGTCACGGCGACGCTGTTGCTTGCCTGGCCACACGTGATCGTATAGGTGGCCGTGTAGGCGCCGGCCTGCGCGGCCGGCGTCACCTGCTGGCTGCCGCTCGTGGCGACCTGGCCGGACCAGGCGCCGGACGCCGTGCATGCCGTCGCGCCCGTGTCCTGCGAGCTCCACGTCAAGGTCAGCGGCTGGCCGGCCGTGACGGTCGCGGTGGATGCGGAGATCGCGGCCGTCGGCTGGACGGCGGCCGGCGCGGATGGGCTCGCCACGGACGCTGCGGTCGAGCCGGTGCTGCCGGTGCTGCCGCCACCGCCACCGCCACCGCCGCCGCACGCGGTCAGGATCAAACAGGCGCACGTCGTGGCCAGCGCCGCGAGGCCGCGGCGTACATCGAGCATCGTCGTCATTCGAGGGTATCCGTGTCAAAGCCGGCCGGCAGCAGGCTGCGCACCCAGGCGCGGCCCGTGTAGGCACGCATGTGGCCGGTCGATTCGATCGTCACGTCCGGAGTCGCGGCGCGGACCCGGTTGCGGCCCGCCTTCGGGTGGCGTGCGCTTTCGTTCGTGAGCGTGGTGAAATGCTGGCCCAGCAGGTCGCGCAGGTCGGGCAGGAACGGGCCGTTCCAGGTGACGGCGAATACGACGCCGTCCTTGCCCACGTATTCGCGCACCGTCGTGCCCGTTTCCAGCACCGTCGTGTTGACGGTGTAGCCGGCGGCCGCCGTAGCGCCAGTCGCCGCCAGCGTCCTCGCCTGGTGCGCGCCCGTCGCGGCGGACAGCGCGCTCGGCGCGCGGCCCAGCGAGGCGAAGCACGGCTGCGCGGTCAGTCCCGCGACGAGGCCGGCGGTTGCCAAGAAGGCAAGGTGGAAGGGGAAACGAGCGTGGACAGCGGGAACTGGAGAGGAAGAAGTAGCGGGGCCGCGCGGTGCGACGCCGCCGGAAAACCGAGGCATGCAAGCTCCTGTGTGCAGGGATAGCTTGCAGTGTAGCGGTGTGACTGGCTGGGTCGGTACGAAACTTTACAAGCACTTACAACATCCGTTGCGTTACGGCAACGCATTCGCTGATTCATTATTGGTGCACTAACGATTGCACGACGAGGGGCGGCTTGTCCGTAAGGTAAGATTCCGCACGCAACCACAACCGCTGGAGGACCATGCACACCGCCGTCAACCTGTGGCCGCTGCTCGGCATCGCCGTCGTCACCGCCGGATTCCTGTTGCGCCTCCATCCCGTGCTCGTCGTCATCGCCGCCTGCGGCGTGACGGGGTGGGCCGCGCACATGCCCCTGATGCACCTGCTGGAATCGCTGGGCCGCGCGTTCATCAAGACCCGCAACCTGCCGCTGATCCTGCTGCTGCCGCTGGCCGCGATCGGCCTCCTGGAGCGCTTCGGCCTGAAGGAGCATGCACAGGCCAGCGTCGCGCGCATCCGCTCGGCGACGACGGGTCGGCTGCTGACGGTGTACCTGCTGGCGCGCGAAGTCGCGGCCGCGTTCGGCCTGACGAGCCTCGGCGGCCACCCGAACATGGTGCGTCCGCTCGTCGCGCCGATGGCCGAGGCGGCGGCCGAGGCGCGCCATGGCACGCTGCCGGAGCCGCTGCGCCGGCGCATCCGGGCGATGAGCGCGGCCACGGACAACGTCGGCCTGTTCTTCGGCGAGGACATCTTCGTCGCGTTCGGCGCCATCGTGCTGATGCAGACGATCCTGAAGGCCGAGGGCCTGGACGTCGATCCGATCCGCATGGCCCTGTGGGGCATCCCGACGGCGGTGACGGCGTTCGTCGTCCACGCGTGGAACCTGCGCCGGCTCGACGCGCGCATCCGGCGCGAGACGGGAGGACGATGATTTCGCTCGACGTCTTTTATGTCCTGGTCGGCCTGCTGTTCGCGGCGACGGCCGTCATGACCGTGCGCGACACGACGAACCCGCGCCGCATGACGACGGCGCTGTTCTGGGGCCTGTATGCGCTCGTCTATTTGCTGGGCGAACGGTTGCCGCCGGCCGTCGCGGGCGTGCTGATGGTTGCGATGGCGCTCGTCGCCGGCGCCGGCCTCGTGCGGCCCGGCGGCGCCGCCGTCGTGCCGGAAGCGGACCGGCAAGCCAGCGCCGCCCGGCTGGGCAACCGGCTGCTCGTGCCGGCGCTGGCGATTCCCGCCGTCACGATGCTGGGTTCCGTCGCGCTGAAGGACGTCCACGTCGGCGCGCGCCTCCTGCTCGACCCGAACAATCTCACGCTCGTCAGCATGGGCTGCGGCAGCCTCGCCGCGCTGGCGCTCGCGTGCGGGCTCACGCGAGCGACGCCGCTGCAGGGCGTGCGCGAGGCGCGCCGGCTGATCGACGCGATGAGCTGGGCCGTCGTGCTGCCGCACATGCTCGCGGTGCTCGGGCTGCTGTTTGCCGAGGCGGGCGTGGGCAAGGCGGTGGCGCACGTCGCGACGACGTACCTGCCGCTCGATTCGCGCCTGCTCGCCTGCGCCGCGTTCTGCGTGGGCATGGCATTATTTACCGTCGTGATGGGCAACGGCTTCGCCGCGTTTCCCGTCATCGCGGGCGGTATCGGGATTCCCGTGCTGGTCGGCGTCTACCATGCGAATCCCGCCGTGATGGCGGCGATCGGCATGTTCAGCGCCTATTGCGGTACCCTGATGACGCCGATGGCTGCGAATTTCAACGTCGTGCCGGTGCTGCTGCTCGACCTGCCCGACAAGAATGCCGTGATCAAGGCCCAACTGCCGACTGCGCTGCCGCTGCTGGGCGCGAATATCGTCCTGCTGTATTGTTTGATGTATCGATGAGGCGACCATGACCGCATCCACACCCGCTCCCGTCAAGACCGTGCTGCTGACCGGCTTCGAGCCGTTCAGTGGCGCCACCATCAACCCGTCGTGGGAAGCCGCGCGCGCGCTGGACGGCTGGTCCGGGCCCGGCTTCACCGTCAGCGCGCGCCAGCTGCCGTGCGAATTCGGCCGCGCCACCGACGTCCTGCGCGACGCCGTGGCGGACGTGAAGCCCGACGTCGTGATCGCCGTCGGCCAGGCCGGCGGCCGTTCCGAGATCTCGCTGGAACGCGTGGCCATCAACATCGACGACGCGTCCATCCGCGACAACGCGGGCGCGCAACCCGTCGACACGCCCATCGTGGCCGCCGGCCCGCCCGCGTATTTCAGCACCTTGCCCGTCAAGGCCATCATGAAGGCGCTGCGCCTGCGCGGCTTTCCGGCCAGCGTGTCGCAGACGGCGGGCACGTTCGTGTGCAACCACGTGTTCTACGGCCTGATGCACCATGCGGTCGGACAGCCGCTGAAGGCAGGTTTCATCCACGTGCCGTTCCTGCCCGAGCAGGCGGCCGACCGGCCGGAGCGGCCGCCGTCGATGGCGTTGCGTGACATCGTCGATGCGCTGCGCATCGCGGTGGAGGTGGCGGTGGTCATGGAGACCGATACGCGGGAAGTGGGCGGCGCGATGCATTAATCGGGATGTTTCGACGTAGGGTTGGCACCCCGTGCCCACGCGAACGTTTGCGTCATGCTGGCTTCCGCGTGAGCACAGGCGTGCCCACCCTACGATTCCCCGGCGGGGTTGAGAATATTGAGGAACGCCCGCACGACAGGCGCATCGTCCTGCGTCGGGTAGGTGATGTACAGATTGGCCGACGGCGGATTCGTGCGGATCGGCAGGAAGCGCACGCCCGGCCAGCCGATGCGGCTCGTCGTCGACGGCATCAGCGCCACGCCCAGGCCCGCGCCCACCATCGCGAGCAGGGTCTGGGGTTCGGCCGCTTCCTGGAAGATCGTCGGCTGGAAGCCCGCGTTGACGCAGCACTGGATCAGGTAGCGCGGCTCGGCCGACTGGTCCAGGTGCAGTGTCAGCATCGGTTCCTGGGCGATGTCGATCAGTTCGATGGCGCTCTGCTGCGCGAGCGGGTGCTGGTCGTTGATCGCGACGCACACGTCCTCGCGGAAGCACAGTTCCTGGTGCAGGCCTGCATTCCTCAGCATGTCCTCGTCGATCTTCGGCTCGCGCCAGAAGCCGACGTCGATCTGCTTGCCGCGCAGCGCGTCCCACTGGTCGTTCGGACCCAGTTCGTGGATGGTCCACGTCACGCGCGGGAACTGGCTCTGGAACTGCTCCAGCAGGCCGGGAATCGGGCCCCACATCGCGGAGCCGACGATGCCCACGCGCAGGCGTCCCACTTCGCCGCGGTCGATCTGGCGGATGGTGTCGATGGTCATGCGCATGCGGCCCAGCAGGTCGGCCGCCTCGTGCATCAGCGCCTTGCCGGCGACGGTCAGCTCGAAGCTGCGCGTCGTGCGCGCGAACAGGCGCACGCCAAGCTCGCTCTCCAGCTTCATGATCTGCTGCGACAGCGGGGGCTGCGAGATGTGCAGGCGCTCGGCGGCGCGCGAAAAACTCTTTTCCTCGGCCACCGCCAGGAAGTATTTCAGCTGCTTCAGGTCGATCGACATGATGGGTCTCACACGTGGGCTGCCGCGTGCAGCGCCACCGCGAGGTGCGCGCCGACGAGCGCGTTGTTCTTCACGAGCGCGATGTTGGTGGCGAGGCTCCGGCCGCCCGTCAGGTCCTTGATGCGGGCGAGCAGGAAGGGCGTCACGGCCTTGCCCTTGACGCCTCGCGCGTCCGCCTCGCGCAGCGCCTGGGCGATGATGCCGTCGATCTCGTCGCTTTGCATCGCCGACTCCACCGGCACCGGATTGCTGACAACGACGCCGCCCGTGAGTCCCAGCTGCCACTTGGTGCGGATGAAGCGGGCCTGCTGCGCCGGCGTGTCGAGCTGGAAGTCGGCATTGAAACCCGATTCGCGCGTGAAGAAGGCGGGGAAGCCCGGCTGGCCCACGCTCACGACCGGCACGCCGTGCGTTTCCAGGTATTCCAGGGTAAGACCGATGTCGAGGATCGATTTCACGCCCGCGCACACGACCGCGACGTTCGTGCGTGCCAGTTCCTGCAGGTCGGCCGAGATGTCGAAGCTCGTCTCGGCGCCGCGGTGCACGCCGCCGATGCCGCCCGTGACGAACACCTCGATGCCGGCGAGGGCCGCGCAGATCATCGTCGCGGCCACCGTCGTCGCGCCCAGCTTCTTCTCGGCAAGCACGTACGCGAGGTCGCGCCGGCTGACCTTCAGCGCATCCTGCGCGTTGCCCAGCTGTTCGAGCTGCGCGTCGGCGAGGCCCACGCAGATCTTGCCGTCGATGAGGGCGATGGTGGCCGGCACCGCGCCCGCGTCGCGGATCACCTGTTCGACCTCGCGCGCCGTCTGCACGTTCTGCGGGTACGGCATGCCGTGCGAGATGATCGTCGACTCGAGCGCGACCACGGGCTTGCCGGCCGCGCGCGCGGCCGCCACTTCGGGGGAAAACTGGAGGAAGGCTTGCATGTTCAGTCCTGTGAAAGCAAAGGATGTTCGGTGGCGAGGCTGTCCGGCCCCAGGCCCGGGTGCACGGTTTCGGGCACGCCCAGGGTGAGCGACGACAGGTGCAGGCCGCGCCGGCACGCGAGCACGAGGTCGTCCGCGCCGTCGTCCTGCACGAGCGACCAGCAGACGGCCGCCGCGAACGCATCGCCGGCGCCCGTCACGTCGACGACGCTTGCCGCCGGCGCGGGCAGGTCGACGATGCCGTCGCCCGCGGTGACGAGCACGCCGCGCGCGCCGCGCGTGACGATCACGTCGCGCGCGCCCTGCGCCTGCACGTCGCGCATGGCGGCTCTGATCGCAGCGTCGTCCCGCAGCGCACGCTTGAGGTGGGCCGCCAGTTCGCCGGCGTTCAGGATCATGAGGCGCACGCCGGCGAGGTCCGATGGCAGGCGCGCCATCTTCGGTTCGGACACGGCCACCAGCACGAGCGGCGTGCCGGCGCGCCGCGCCTGCGCGGCGAGGGCGGCGACCGTCTCCTGCGGCAGGTTCAGGTCGGCCACGACGAGGCCCGCGCCCGCGAGCTGCGCCTGGCGCGCGTCGATGAACGCGGGCTCCATGCGGTCGTACAATGCCATGTCGGCGAGCGCGACGACCATCTCGCCGTCCCGGTCCAGCACGGCCGTGTACGTGCCGCTGCAGCAGCCTTCGAGGCGCAGCGCGCCGCGCACGTCGATGCCGAGGCTTTCCGCATGGGCGAGCAGGGCGGCGCCGGAGGAATCGGCCCCGATGGCCGTCAGCAGCGCGACCGTCGTGCCGAGGCGCGCGAGGTTTTCCGCGATGTTGCGCGCCACGCCGCCGAACGATTCGCCCAGGCTGGCCGGGTTCGACGTGCGCAGCGCGATAGCATCGACGGAACGGAGCTTGCGGTCGAGGTTCGCCGCGCCCACGCAGACGACGGGGCGGTGCACCGGCAGCACATAGGCGCGTCCCAGCAGCTTGCGCTCGCGGATCAGCCCCGCGATATAGCCGGCGACGGCCGAGCGCGACAGCCCCAGCTGGTTCGCGAGCTCCTGCTGCGAGATGAACGGGTTCGCGCGGATGGCCTCGTACAGCTGTTGTTTCTTTGAGGGTTCGGTCACGGTTCGAGATGGGATAAACTTTTGTTTTTCATCTTAAACATTTGTTTGGTCGTGGTCAACGCATCCGCATCCAGTCTAGCGCGAATTTATACCGTGAAGATATAAATCGACCAGAAAAATGGTATTTGCCATACCAATCGACAATCATGCATAGTTGCCACATTTCGGTGCGCCGCCGCGCCTCATCCTCGATCCGACCGCGACAATGACTACTCACCTGTTCAGCAATTCCCCCTTCGAAGCCGCCGACGTCATCCGCGCCCGCAAGCCGGGCTTCACGCCGCGCGTGGCCCTGATCCTCGGTTCCGGCCTCGGCGTGCTGGCCGACCAGATGACGGACGCGGTGTCGATCAGCTATGCCGACCTGCCGGGCTTCCCCATCAGCACCGTGCACGGCCACGCCGGCGAGCTGGTGCTGGGTACGCTGGCGGGCGTCCCCGTCGCGTGCATGAAGGGCCGCGGCCACTTCTACGAAGGCTACGGCCCGGGCGTGATGACGTCGGCCGTGCGCACCTTCAAACTGATCGGCTGCGAACTGCTGTTCGTGACGAATGCCGCGGGTTCGCTGCGGCCGGAAGTGGATGCGGGCAGCGTCGTCGTGCTGACGGACCACATCAACCTGCTGCCGGGGAGCCCGATGGCCGGCCCGAACGACGACCGCTTCGGCCCGCGCTTCTTCAGCATGGCCAACGCGTACGACGCCGGCATGCGCGACCTCGTCAAGGCGACGGCGGCCGAGAAGAGCATCACCGTGCACGAAGGCGTGTACCTGGCGTGCCCGGGCCCGAACTTCGAGACGGCCGCCGAGATCCGCGCATTCAAGGCGCTGGGTGCGGATGTCGTCGGCATGTCCGTCGTGCCCGAGGTGATCGCGGCGCGCCACTGCGGCCTGAAGGTCGCGGGCATGTCCGCCATCACCAACCTGGCCGAAGGCTTGACGTCGTTCCCGCTGTCGCACGAGCAGACGCTGAAGTATGCTGCCATTGCGGCGAAGGACATGGTCACGCTGATCCACGGCTTCGTCGAACGGCTGGGCAAGACGGCTTGAGTACGGGAACAAACGGAATAAGGAAGGGATAACATGTCACGCGCATTCATCCTCCTGCTGGACTCCTTCGGCCTGGGCGCCTTGCCCGACGCCGACAAATACGGCGACACGGGTGCCAACACGCTCGGCCATATCGCCAAGTGGGCGGCGGACGCCGGCACGCCGATGGCGCTGCCGAACCTGGAAGCCATCGGCCTCGGCGCCGCCGCGCACAAAGCGAGCGGCGCATGGCCCGCGGGCTTCGCAAAGCGCGACGGTTTCACGGGCGCCTGGGGCGTCGCGCGCGAGCGCTCGACCGGCAAGGACACGCAGAGCGGCCACTGGGAAATCGCCGGCGTGCCCGTGCTGTTCGACTGGGGCTACTTCCCGAAGACCGTCCCCACGTTCCCGCGAGAGCTGACCGACAAGCTGGCCGAGATCACGAAGGTGCCCGGCTGGCTCGGCAACTGCCACGCGTCCGGCACGACGATCATCACGGAGCTGGGCGACGAACACGTCGCGACGGGCAAGCCGATCATCTACACGTCGGCCGACTCCGTGATGCAGATCGCCGCGCACGAAGAACACTTCGGCCTCGAGCGCCTGTATCAAGTGTGCGAAGCGGCATATGAACTGGTCAAGCCGTACAACATCGGCCGCGTGATCGCGCGTCCGTTCACGGGCAGCAACGGCAACTACAAGCGCACGAGCAACCGCCACGACTACGCCGTGCCCCCGGTCGCCCCGACGTTGCTGGACCACGTGAAGGATGCCGGCGGCGAGGTGATCGCGCTGGGCAAGATCAGCGACATCTTCGCGGGCCAGGGCGTCACGCAACTGATCAAGGGCGCCGACAACATGGCGCTGTTCGACCGCCTGCTGGAAGTGACCGATACGGCGCCGGACAAGTCGCTGACGTTCGTGAACTTCGTCGACTTCGACATGCACTTCGGCCACCGCCGCGACGTCGCCGGTTATTCGAACGCGCTGCACGAGCTGGACGCGCGCCTGCCGGACTTCATCGCGAAGCTGAAAGAGGGCGACCTCGTCGTCATCACGGCCGACCACGGCTGCGACCCGACATGGCCCGGTTCCGACCACACGCGCGAACACATCCCGATGCTGTTCTTCGGCCCGGCCGCACCCGCGCGCGAGCTGCCCGTGTCCGACACGTTCTCCGACATCGGCGCCACCTTGGCGCACCACCTCGGCGTCAAACCTACTGCCAACGGAACTGCTTTGCTATGAGCCCGAACCTCGATTTCAAACGTAATACCGCGATCGAACTTGACCTGGGCTGGATCAACCACCTGAAGGTCAACCGCAACGCCGCCGACCGCCGCGCCGCGAGCCTCGCGAACCGCCGCACGGTCAAGAAGGAGTACCAGGCCGCGTGGCTGATCCGCGCCATCGAGTGCATCGACCTGACCACGTTGTCGGGTGACGACACGCCGGGCCGCGTCGAGCGCCTGTGCCGCAAGGCCATGCGCCCGCTGCGCGCGGACCTGATGCAGGCACTGGGCATCGACTCGCTGACGACGGGCGCCGTGTGCGTGTACCACGAGATGATCCAGCCGGCCGTGCACGTGCTGCAGGGCCGCTTGCCGATCGCCGCCGTGTCGACCGCATTTCCGGCCGGCCTGTCGAGCATGGAAACGAAGATCCGCGAGATCGAGCTGTCCGTCGCGGCCGGCGCCACCGAGATCGACATCGTCATCACGCGCCAGCACGTCCTGACGGGCAACTGGCAGGCGCTGTACGACGAGATGGTCGCGTACCGCCAGGCGTGCGGCGACGCGCACGTGAAAGCGATCCTCGCGACGGGCGATCTCGTCACATTGGAAAACGTAGCAAAAGCATCGTGGGTCTGCATGATGGCAGGCGCCGATTTCATCAAGACATCGACCGGCAAGGAAGGTGTGAACGCGACCATTCCCGTGTCGCTGGTGATGGTACGAGCGATCCGCGAGTACTATGAACGCACCGGCTACAAGGTCGGCTACAAGCCGGCCGGGGGTGTGTCCTCCGCCAAGACCGCACTGCAATACCTGACCGTGATGAAGGAAGAGCTGGGTAACGAATGGCTGCAACCGCATTTGTTCCGCATCGGTGCCTCCAGCCTCCTGACCGACATCGAGCGCCAGCTCGAGCATTACGTCACCGGCAGCTATTCCGCGGCACATCGCCACGCGCAACCTTGAACCGACAACGGATGATTCGCCATGCCCACAATTAAAGAGATTCTTCAGACTATGGATTACGGCCCCGCACCCGAGAGCACCAAGGAAGCGCAAGCGTGGCTGGAAGCCCATGGCCGCCGTTTCGGCCTGTTCGTCGACGGCGCCTGGACGGACGCAGCCGAGACGTTCGGTTCGTTCAACCCCGCCGACGGCAGCGAACTCGCGCAAGTGACGCAGGCGTCGCAGGCCGATATCGACCGCGCCGTCGACGCCGCGCGCCGCGCGCAGCCGGGCTGGGTCGCCCTGGGTGGCCACGGCCGCGCGAAAGTGCTGTATTCGCTGGCGCGCCTGCTGCAAAAGCACTCGCGCCTGTTCGCCGTGCTCGAGACGCTGGACAACGGCAAGACGATCCGCGAAACGCGCGACGCCGACCTGCCGCTGGCCGCCCGTCATTTCTATCACCACGCCGGCTGGGCCCAGCTGCAATCGGAAGAATTCGCGGACTACCGCGCCGTCGGCGTCGTCGGCCAGATCGTGCCGTGGAACTTCCCGCTGCTCATGTTGGCATGGAAGATCGCACCGGCGCTCGCGGCCGGCAACACGGTCGTGTTCAAGCCGGCCGAGTTCACTTCCTTGAGCGCGCTGCTGTTCGCCGAGATCTGCCAGCAGGCCGGCGTGCCGGCCGGCGTCGTCAACATCGTCACGGGCGATGGCCGCGTGGGCGAGGCGATCGTCAACCATCCCGGCATCGACAAGCTGGCGTTCACCGGCTCGACGGAAGTGGGCCGCATCATCCGCAAGGCCACGGCCGGCACGGGTAAAAAACTGTCGCTGGAACTGGGCGGCAAGTCGCCGTTCATCGTCTTCGACGACGCCGACCTCGATGCGGCCGTCGAAGGCCTCGTCGACTCGATCTGGTTCAACCAGGGCCAGGTCTGCTGCGCCGGCTCGCGCCTGCTCGTGCAGGAGAGCGTCTACCCGCGCTTCATCGAGAAGGTCAAGGCACGCATGCGCAACCTGCGCGTCGGCTCGCCGCTCGACAAATCGAACGACATCGGCGCCCTCGTCGACCCCGTGCAGCAGCAGCGCATCCACGGCCTCGTGGAATCGGCGCGCGCGGAAGGGTGCGAGATCTGGCAGCCGGAAGCCGAGACGCCGCAAGCCGGCGCCTGGTACTTGCCCACCTTGATCACGGGCGCATCGACGTCCGCCGTCGTCGCGCAGACGGAAATCTTCGGGCCCGTGCTCGTCGCGTCGAGCTTCCGCACGCCGGGCGAAGCCGTGCAGCTCGCGAACAACACCGTGTACGGCCTCGCGGCCTGCGTGTGGAGCGAGTCGATCAGCCTCGCGCTCGACGTCGCCCCGCAGATCAAGGCCGGCGTCGTGTGGATCAACACGGCGAACCAGTTCGATGCCGCATGTGGTTTCGGCGGTTACAAGGAATCCGGTTTCGGCCGCGAAGGCGGCAAGGAAGGCATGACGGAATACCTGGTGCCGCTGGCGGAAGATGCGCGTCCGGCAGCCCCGGTCATCGCGGAAAAAGGTAAGGTCAAGCTGGCCGCCGGCGACAGCCCGTTCGCGGTCGACCGCACGGCCAAGCTGTACATCGGCGGCAAGCAGGCGCGCCCGGACGGTGCGTACAGCCGCGCGATCATTGGCACGAACGGCGACTTCCTGGCCGACGTGGGCGAGGGCAACCGCAAGGACATCCGCAACGCCGTCGAGGCCGCGCACAAGGCGTCCGGCTGGGCGAAGGCCACGGCGCACAACCGCGCGCAAGTGCTGTACTACATCGCCGAGAACCTGGCGATCCGCGCCGACGAATTCGCCGCCCGCATCTTTGCGCAGACTGGCTCCAAGGATGCCGAAGGAGAAGTAAAAGCGTCAGTCGAGCGCCTGTTCTACTGGGCCGCATGGGCCGACAAGTACGACGGCCTCGCGCACCAGCCGCCGATGCACGGCATCACCGTCGCGCTGAACGAGCCGGTGGGCGTGATCGGCATCGTGTGCCCGAACGAGAACCCGCTGCTGGGCTTCATCTCGCTCGTGGCGCCCGCGCTGGCGCTGGGCAACCGCGTGATCGCGGTGCCGTCGGAAGCGCATCCGCTGTCCGCGCTGGATTTGTACCAAGTGCTCGACACGTCCGACCTGCCGGGCGGCGCGCTGAACATCGTCACGGGCAGCCACGACGAGCTGGCGCGGACGCTGGCGTCGCACTTCGACGTGGATGCCGTGTGGCGCCACGACGGTTCGGCCGAGGGCTGCGCGGAAGTGGAGAAGCTGTCGGCCGAGTCGCTGAAGCGCACGTGGACGGGAGGCGCCAAAGGGCGCGACTGGTTCGATGCGAAGCAGGCGGGCGGGCGTGCCGTTTTACAGCATGCGAGCCAGGTCAAGAACGTGTGGATTCCGTACGGCGTGTAAGTTTTTCGAATATATGGCGCGGCATGTGCCATCGTAGGGTGGGCACCCTGTGCCCACGCGTAACGCCAGCACAGAGCCGGCTTCCGCGTGGGCACGTTTTCATTTGAGGCCCCCGGCCTCAAATGCCCACCCTACGGCTTTATGAACCGATTGTTTAAAGCGAGAACGTTATGTTCCTCCCCCAAGAAATCGTCCGCAAAAAACGCGACGGCGGCACCCTGACCGCCGAAGAGATCCGTTTCTTCGTGCGCGGCATCCCCGATGGCAGCGTCACGGAAGGCCAGATCGCCGCGCTCGCGATGGCCGTCTACTTCAACGACATGACGATGGACGAGCGCGTCGCCTTCACGCTCGCGATGCGCGATTCCGGCCAGGTGATGGAATGGAAATCGCTGAACCTGCCGGGCCCCGTCGTCGACAAGCATTCGACGGGCGGCGTCGGCGACGTCGTCTCGCTGATGCTCGGCCCGATGATCGCCGCGTGCGGCGGCTACGTGCCGATGATTTCCGGCCGCGGCCTCGGCCACACGGGCGGCACACTCGACAAATTCGACTCGATCCCCGGCTATTGCACGGTGCCGGACCCCGACCTGTTCCGCAAGATCGTCAAGGACGTGGGCGTCGCCATCATCGGCCAGACCGCGCAACTGGCGCCGGCCGACAAGCGTTTCTACAGCATCCGCGACACGACGGCGACCGTCGAATCCGTCGCCATGATCACGGGCTCGATCCTGTCGAAGAAGCTGGCGGCGGGCCTCGATGCCCTCGTCATGGACGTTAAGGTCGGCAGCGGCGCGTTCATGCCGACGTATGACAAATCGGTCGAGCTGGCCGAGTCCATCGTCCACGTGGGCAATGGCGCGGGCACGCGCACGTCCGCGATCCTGACGGGCATGAACGAGTCGCTGTGCCCGGCGGCAGGCAATGCCGTCGAGGTGCGCGTCGCGATCGACTACCTCACCGGCGCGGCGCGTCCGGCCCGCCTGCACGAGGTGACGATGGCCCTGTGCGCCGAGATGCTCGTCATCTCCGGCCTCGCCGCGACCAGCGACGAAGCGCACGCGAAGCTGCAGCACGCGCTGGATTCGGGCGAGGCGGCCGAGCGCTTCGCGCGCATGGTCACGGCATTGGGCGGCCCGGCCGACCTGATGGAGAATCCCGATGCCCACCTCGCGAAAGCGCCGATCGTCGTGCCGGTGCCGGCGCTGGATGCCGGCTATGCGTACGCGACGGATTGCCGCGGCCTGGGCCTGGCCGTCGTCGGCCTGGGCGGCGGACGCATCCGTCCGCAAGACCCGATCGACTTCGCCGTCGGCCTGACGGACCTCGTCGAGCTGGGCACGAAGATCGAAGCGGGCCAGCCGCTCGCGCTCGTGCACGCGCGCACGCAGGACGCGGCCGAGCGCGCCGTGCGCGAAGTGCAGGCGGCGTACCGCATCGCGGCCGAACAGCCGGCCGCGCAGCCGATGATCTACAAGACCATCCGTCCGTAAGAGTCGAGCATGAAATACGCAAAACTGATCGAAGAAGCGCGCGCCGCGCGCGACGTCGCGTACACGCCGTATTCGCGCTTCAAGGTGGGCGCCGCGCTGGAAACGAAGGACGGCCGCGTGTTCCGCGGCTGTAACGTCGAGAATGCGTCCTACGGCCTGTGCAACTGCGCCGAGCGGACGGCATTCTTTTCCGCCATCGCCCACGGCTACACGCCGGGCGACTTCGCGGCGCTCGCCGTGATCGGCGACACGGATGGCCCCATCGCCCCGTGCGGCGCCTGCCGCCAGGTGATCCTGGAACTGGGCGGCAACGAGTTGCCCGTCGTGCTCGCGAATCTGAAGGGCGACGTGATGGAAACGACGGCTGCCGCGCAACTGCCGAACGCGTTCGGCGGCTGGGACCTCAAGCAGTAAGTCCACGCCGCACGGCGCACGGTTCAGCGCCGTTTAAGGCAGGCGGGCCGGGATGGTGTCAAACTTGAATTCAGGGACGGCCCCACAACATGGGGGCTATCCATCCATTCAAAGGAGCAGACGTCATGAGCCCGCAAGATTCGCAGATGTTGAACGACTTCCTGAACCAGCTGGTCCAGGCCCATGGCATCCAGAAGGATCCCGAGGCGGATGCCCTGATCCAGCGCGCGGTGGCCCAGCAGCCCGACGCTGCCTACCTGCTCGTGCAACGCGCGTTGCTGCTCGACCAGGCGCTGAAGAATGCGAAGCAGCGCATCGCCGGCCTGGAAAGCCAGCTCGACCAGCAACATGCCGGCCAGCAAGGCGGCGGACAATTCCTCGACGCCAATACCTGGGGCAATAGTGGCCGGTCGCAGCCGGCGCAGTCTTACCAGCGTGACGTCCAGCAACCGTATCAATCGCAGCCGCAAGCGCAACCGCAGTATCAGCCGCAATACCAGAGCGCGCCGTCGTCGGGCTTCCTGCGCGGAGGCCTCGGCAGCACGCTGGGCTCCATCGCCGCGACGGCGGCCGGCGTGGCGGCCGGCGGTTTCCTGTTCCAGGGCCTGGAAAACATGTTCGGCCACCACAGCGGCGGGAACCGCCTGCTGAACAGCGACGATCCCGCGAACAACCTGTTCAACGACCAGTCCGGCAGCTCGCTGGCGGAGCAGGCGGGCCTGGGGGACGTCGACCGCGTACTGGACAATGGCGCGTCGTCGGAGGGCTTGTTCGACAGCGGCGTCGACACCGACAACCTCGATAGCGGCCAGGGTTTCTTCGACGGCGATGGTTCGGACGAGGGCCTGTTCAGCTGACCGACGGCGTAACGCCAACGGACCGCGTACGTTCGCGTGGGCTCAGGGAGCCCACCCTACCACATCGTAACGTCAACGGGATGACACGTCATTGAACTGACATCGTCACGCTAACGGATCGCGTACGTCCGCGTGGGCACGGGGTGCCCACCCTACGTGGGTTCAAGTAGGGTGGGCTCCCTGAGCCCACGCGTAACGCCGCCTACCTGTTCGGCAAGAACAAATCGTCGGGCTTCCACGGATCGTACGTGCCGACGTTCCACACATGCCCTTCGAGGTCGCGGCACATGAAGCCGCGGCTGCCGAATTCCGTGTCGGCCGGTTCCTGCAGGATGACGGCGCCGGCGTTGCGAGCGCGCTCGCACACACGGTCGGCGTCGTTCACTTGCAGGTAGACGGTCTGCGTCTGGCGGCCACGGATCTCGTCCGGCTGCACGAGCACCTTGCCGTACTCTCCCTCGGTGCTGACGGACCCGAGCATGATCATGCCGTCGCCCAACGTGAGTTGCGCGTGGGCGATGGCGCCGTCGATGCCGGGCACGGCGACCTGGCAGGCAAAGCCGAAGACTTCGCACAGCCAGTCGATGGCGGCCGGGGTGTCGCGGTAGCGCAGGCAGGGGATGGCGATCGAGGGCATGGCGGGCTCCTTTCGGGATTCACATCTGCTGGAAAAGATAGCTGTGATTGCGGCTCACTTCAAGCTCGCCCGGCCAGCCGCGCATCTTCAACATCTGGCGCCCGCGCAAGTCGCGCTTGACCTCGGCGACGGCGTCCACGCGCACGAGCGTCGAGCGGTGGATGCGCCAGAACTCGTCCGGGTCGAGCTCGTCCAGCAATTCCTTCAGCGTCTTGCGGATCAGGAATTCCGCGCCGACGGTCTGCACGCGCGTGTATTTTTCGTCCGACTGGAAGAACAGGATCTCGCGCGTGCTCACCATGCGCAGGCTGGCGCCCACCTGGGCCTGGATCCAGCGCAGGTACGCCGGCTTCTCCGGCTTGCCGCGGTTTTCCAGCAAGGTCGTCAGCTTCGCCAGTTGCTGGCCGATGTCCTGCGGGGCGGCGGCCGCACCTTGCGCGCGCGTGCGCAGGCGCGCCTGCAGCCGGGCGCACGTGGTCGCGAGGCGTTCCGCCGACACGGGCTTCAGCAGATAGTCGAGCGCGCCCTGTTCGAACGCGTCCAGCGCGTACTGGTCGTAGGCGGTCGCGAACACGATGTGCGAGCGCTCGTACAGCCGCCGGGCCGCCTCGATGCCGGACAGGCCCGGCATGCGGATGTCGAGGAAGGCGATGTCGGGCCGCAGCTTCTCGCCCAGCTCGACGGCTTCCACGCCGTTCGCGGCCTCGGCCACGATCTGCAGGTCCGGCCACGCCTGCTCGAGGCGCGCGCGCAGCAGGTCGCGCATCGGGGCTTCGTCGTCGGCGATCAGGGCAGTAACCGGGTTCACGCGTCCTCCATCATTTTGTAAGGCAGCCGGATCGTGGCGCAGGCGCCGCCGCCCGGCGGCGTGCTGATGTCCAGCGAGGCGCTCGCGCCGTACAGCAGCGCGAGGCGCTCGCGGATGTTGGCGAGGCCCACGCCGTCGTCCGCGTGCGGGTCGATGCCGACGCCATCGTCGCACACTTCCACGTGCAGGTCCGCATCGACGACGTGGGCGCGCACGGCGACGGTACCGCCTTCGATCTTCGGTTCCAGGCCGTGCTTGATGGCGTTCTCGATCAGGGTCTGCAGCATCATCGGCGGGAACGGGGCGCTGCCGAGGAAGTCGGGCACGTCGAAGCGCACGTGCAGGCGCTCCTTCATCCGCGCTTGCATGATGGCCAGGTAGGCGCGCGACAGCTCGACCTGCTTGCCGAGCGTGGCGCCGCCGCGCTGGCGCATCTGCGGCAAGGTGGAGCGCAGGTAGTCGATCAGGTGGGCGTGCACGCGCGCCGCTTCCGGCGGGTCGGTCTCGATCAGCTGGCCGATCAGCGCCAGCGTGTTGAACAGGAAGTGCGGCTCGACCTGGGCCTGCAGCGCCGCCATCTGCGCCTCCATCAGGCGGCGTTCCAAAGTGGCCACGTTGGCCTGCGTCGTCGCTTCGCGCGCCATCAGCTCGGCGCGGCGCTTGCCGCCGGCCAGCACTTTCACGGCGAACGAGATGAAGATGTACCACAGCGCCGGCTCGGGCGTGTGCACGATGGCGAAGAAGACGAGGACGAAGAACCAGGTGAGGAACAGCTGGCGCCATCCGACGACGGCGAGCCAGTCGAAGAAGCGCCACCATACCTTGCTGGCTTCGTTGAAGGCGTCGCGAACGAAGTCGAGCACCTGGTTGATGTCGCTGGCGCGCATGGCGTCCTCCCGCTTATTGCTTGCCGTAGGGGTCGTCCAAGCCTTCCCGATGCGCGCGGCGGCGGTCGACGATGAACGCGCCCGCGATGACTTTGAGGCCCATGAACAGCACGAACAGGCACAGCGCGAGCGGCAGGATGCTGATCACGAAGGCGAGGGCGATGCAGCAGGCCAGCATGGCGGGCCACGGCATCGCGGCGATGGCGCGCGCGGCGCGGCGGCAGGCGTCGACGATGTCGCGGGCGAGGTCGTCCAGCGTGGCGCCGAAGCTGCGGGAATGGGTCCTGGTCATGATGACTCCTTGCGGTAACGTGTTGCGATGAGGTGTTGCGATGGAGTCACTCTACATCCGTCTCAGCAAGGTGGCTATGGCATGCCGACGAACTGCCGGAAATGCGGGATGACTGGTCGTGCGGCCGGATGGACGGGGCCGGTCCGTCGTACTATGATGTCGTCCGTGAAACTTTTCCACTTCCTGCCGAGACATCCGACGCCATGAGCCGCACCGGACGCCTGTTCCAGTTGATGGATGCCCTGCGCGGCCATCGCCGCCCCGTGACGGCCGCCACGCTGGCCGAACGCCTCGGCGTGTCCGAGCGCACCATCTACCGCGACATCCAGACGCTCGCCCAGCTGGGCGCCCCCGTCGACGGCTCGGCGGGCGTCGGCTACGTGCTGCGCACGGGGTTCTTCCTGCCGCCGCTGATGTTCGACGCGGACGAGCTGGAAGCCCTCGTGCTGGGCGCGCGCTGGGTGCGCCAGCAGGGCGATCCGGCGCTGTCCGACGCCGCCGACCGCACGCTGGCCAAGATCGCGACCGCGACGCCGCGCGACCTGCGCGACCACATGGCCGAGACGAGCCTGTGGGTGCCGGCGTTTCCCGCCGCAGTGCCGGTCGAGGCCTACATCCAGCCCACGCGCGAGGCGATCCGGCGCCAGTGCAAGCTGCGCATCGCCTACCGCGACGAGCGCGAGACGCCGACGGAACGCGTCGTGTGGCCGTTCGCGCTCGCCTTCTTCGAGGGCAAGCGCGTGATGGCCGCCTGGTGCGAGTTGCGCGACGCGATCCGCCACTTCCGCATGGACCGCATCGTCAGTGCCGAGGCGAGCACGGAACGCTATCCGGCACCGCGCCACCAGTTGCTGCGGCAGTGGCGCCAGGCGTACGACATCCCAGAGTACTCCTGACACTCCTGACAGGATTTGTCAGTATCCGGGCTTAACATGGTTTCATCTGCCAACCAGCCAGGAGACGACACATGCAGCTCTACTACAATCCGTACTCGTCCAATACCCGCCGCGTCCTGCTGGCGGCCGACCACCTCGGCGTCGACTTCGACCTCGTCAAGATCGACCTGGCCAGCCAGGACGACCGCCGCCGCCTCGGGGAGATCAACGACAACGGCAAGCTGCCCGTGCTCATCGACGGTGATTTCGTGTTGTGGGAATCGTGCGCGATCATGCAATACCTGGCCGACGGCACGCCGGGCCAGACCGTGTGGCCGCAGGAGCGCCGGGCGCGCGCGGACGTGAGCCGCTGGATGTTCTGGGCATGCCAGCATTTCGCGCCGGCCATCGGCGTGCTCACGTGGGAACACCTCTGGAAGAAATACGTCACGGGCCAGGACGCGGACCCGAAAGAAGTGGCGCGCGGCGAGGCCGACCTGGCGGAGGCGGCCCGCGTGCTGGACAAGCACCTGGCCACGCGCCGGTGGCTCGTCGGGGATGCCGTTTCTCTGGCCGACTACGCGGTCGTCGCGCCGCTCATGTACAAGGAGAAGGCGCGACTGCCGCTGGCCGACTATCCGCACCTGCTGGCCTGGTTCGAGCGCATCCAGGCACTGCCGGCGTGGCAGCGGACGGACCACGACTGGTGATCGTCGTCTAGCCGTTCCAGTGCCGGCGCAGCAGGCCGTAATAGACCGTATCGGCCGGCTCGCCCTGCACGATCCAGCGCTCGGGCATGAAGCCCTCTTGTTGAAACCCGAGCTTTTCCAGCACCCGCGCCGACGCCCCGTTGCGCGGGTCGACGTCGGCCTCGATGCGGTTCAGGTCGAGCGTGGTGAACCCGTAGTTCAACAGGGCGCGCAGCGCTTCGCTGACGTAGCGGCCACCCCAGTGGGCGCGCGCCAGCGCGTAGCCCACCTCGCAGCGCCGGCTCGCGTCGACGAAGCGGTGCAGGCTCACGCTGCCGATCAGTTCTCCCGTTTCGATCAATTCCATCCCCAGGCGCATGCCGCTGCCGTCCGCGTACGCGGCCTGCGCGGCGGCGATGTGCTCGCGCGCCTGGTCGAGCGACGTCCACGGACCGCTGCTCCAGTAGCGCGTCACCTCCGGATCGGAGAACACGGCGTAGTGGGCATCGACGTCGCGTTCATCCATCCAGCGCAGCTTCAGGCGCGGCGTGAACAATTCGATGGGGCTCAGGACTGGCATGGGGTCTCCTTCAGGCCGACGGCGGCGAGCACCATGCCCGTGATCAGGCGCTCGGCGTCGTCGAAATCGGATGGCAGCAGCTGCTCGCGGTCGAGCACGAGCGTCATCTGGGCGGCGAAGTCGGCGTACGACTGCGTCATGGCCCAGACGGCGAACAGCAGGTGGGTGGCGTTGACGGGTGCGATCTTGCCGTCCGCGATCCAGCGCTCGAACACGGCGATGTCGGCGCGCAGCAGCGGGATCACGCGGCGCCGGATCTGGTCGGCGTACAGCTTGGCGCCGCCGATCACTTCCATCGCGTACACGCGCGACGCGAGCGGCTGCTCGCGCGAGAACTGCAGCTTCGCGCGCACGTAGCCGCGCAGGACGTCGCCCGGCTCCTGCGTCGGGTCGGACAGGCTCGCCATGCGCGCGAGCCAGTCGTCCAGCACGTTGTCGAGCACCCGTTCGTACAAGGCCTGCTTGGTCGGGAAGTAGTACATCAGGTTCTGCTTCGACAGGCCCGCGCGCTCGGCGACCGTGGCGATCGACGTGCCTTCGTAGCCGCATTCGGCGAACTGCCGCACGGCTTCGCCCAGGATCGCGGCTTCGACCTTGTCGCGGTTGACGGCGCGGCGCTTGACGGTGGCGGTGGTCATGGCATATCTCCTTGGATCGAACGCAGGAAGTCGAGCAGCGCGGGCTCGTAGGCATAGGCGACGTTGAAGCGGAACCACGCGGTCGCGGGCGGCTGCAGCGCAAAGAATTCGCCCGGCGCCAGCAGGATGCCGGCCCGCAGCGCGCGCTCGGCGATGGCGCGGCCGTTGCGGCCCGGCTCCGGCCAGCCGGCGCTGACGAACATGCCGCCGCGCGGCCGCGCGAGCGGCGCGAGGCCGGCGTCGCCCAGGCGTTCGAGCGCCAGTTCGCGCGCGCCGTCCAGCTGCAGCACGAGGCGCTCGACCTGCTTGCGGTAGGCGCGGCTGCTGATGGCATCGTACACGGCGCGCTCGTTCACTTCCGACGTCGTCAGGCCCGTCAGCATTTTGACGCGCACGAGTTCCGGCATCAGGGAACCGGACGCGCAGATGGAGCCCACGCGCAGCACGGGCGACAGGGTCTTGGAAAAGCTGCCGATGCGGATCACGCGGCGCAGCCCGTCCATCGCGGCCAGCGACGAGTCGCCGCGCGCGGCCAGTTCGCGGTAGATGTCGTCTTCGACGAGCCAGAAATCGAATTGCTCGGACAGGGCCAGCAGCCGGTGCGCCTGCGCCTGCGACAGCGACGTGCCGAGGGGATTCTGCAGCACCGTGTTGACGAACATGAGCTTCGGCTGGCGCGCCTGCGCCTCGCGCGCGAGCACGTCCATGTCGAGGCCGTGCGCGCCGCGCGGAATGCCGACGGGGATGCAGCCATGGTGCCGCACGAGCGCAAGCAGGTTGCTGTAGCCGGGGTCTTCGACGAACACGACGTCGCCCGGCCGCGTCAGTGTGCGCAGCACGAGGTCGAATGCGTGCGTGGCGCCGTGCGTGAGCAGGATCTGCTCGGGCTCCACGGCGCACAGGTCGGCCGACAGCGTGGAGGCCAGATGCTGGCGCAGGCTGGGAAAGCCGAGCGGATGGCCGTAGCCGCGCAGGCGGCCCGCGGGGATCTTCATCGCGTGGCGCACGGCGTCGAGGATCGTCGATTCGCCATACCACTCGGGCGGCAGCCAGCCGGCGCCGACGGGCAGCGCGTCCGACTGGCCGGAATACAGGTCGGGCGTGAGCGTGTCGACGACGTTGGCGGAGACGGGCAGGGCGGCCGGTTGCGCGGGCGCCTCGCCGCGCGCGACGAAGAAGCCCGACCCGCGCCGCGACGACAACAGGCCCAGGTGCAGCAGGCGGTCGTACGATTCGACGACCGTGAACGTGGACACGCCGTTCACTTTTGCGAATTGTCGAACGGACGGCATCTTGGTCCCGGCCGGCAGGGTGCGCCGATTGACCATCTCGGCGATGGCCGCGACGATCTGGTCGACCAGGCTGCCGCGGCGCTGGCGGTCGATGGCCAGCACGGGCCATGCGCCACTGTCGTTCTTCTCCATTGTCTCCATTGCGATTCCATCGGCGCGACGCCGGCAACTGTACAGGCTATGCTACCAGTACGGTTGGGCGTTTTTGCAGATTGTGTATATGTGCCACTGTTGTCCTGCTGTCTATTATTGCATCATTGTTTTTGCCAGTTGGTAAATTTTGCATGTATCCGCGTGGGCTCGGGGAGCCCACCCTACGGATGAGCTTGTCGTAGGGTGGGCACCCTGTGCCCACGCGAACGCCAGCGTACCGCCGGCGATTGAATTCAAAAGGGGAGTCGCATGAACGAGTCTAGACCCGAATCGATGTCGTCCTTCTGGATGCCATTCACGAACAACCGCGACTTCAAGGCGCATCCGCGCCTGCTCGTCTCGGCCGAAGGGATGTATTACAAGGACGTCGACGGCAACGCCGTGCTGGACGGCACCGCGGGCCTGTGGTGCGTCCCGTGCGGCCATGCGCAGCCGAAGATCGTCGCGGCCGTGCGCGAGATGGTCGGCCAGCTCGACTTCGCACCCACGTTCCAGATGGGCCACCCGGCCGCGTTCGACCTGGCCGAACGCCTGATGGACTACACGAACCATAAATTCGGCCACGTGTTCTACACGAACTCCGGCTCGGAAAGCGTGGATACCGCGCTCAAGATGGCGCTCGCTTACCACAAGGCGCGCGGCGACGCGGGCCGCACGCGGCTGATCGGGCGCGAGCGCGGCTACCACGGCGTCGGCTTCGGCGGGCTGTCCGTCGGCGGCATCGGCCCGAACCGCAAGGCGTTCGGCCCGCTGCTGCCGGGCGTCGACCACCTGCCGCACACGCACAACCTGGCGAAGAACGCGTACTCGCGGGGCGAGCCGGAGCACGGCGCCGAGCTGGCGGACGAACTGGAACGCATCGTCGCGCTGCACGACCCGTCGACGATCGCCGCCGTCATCGTCGAACCCGTGGCCGGATCGACGGGCGTGCTGATCCCGCCGAAAGGCTATCTGAAGCGCCTGCGCGAGCTGTGCACGAAGCATGGCATCCTGTTGATTTTCGACGAAGTGATCACGGGCTTCGGCCGCCTGACGACGCCGTTCGCCGTCGACTACTTCGACGTCGAACCCGACATGATGACGACGGCGAAAGGCCTCACGAACGGCACCGTGCCGATGGGCGCCGTGTTCTCGAAAAAATTCATCCACGACGCGTTCATGGACGCGCCGGCCGGCATCGAGCTGTTCCACGGTTACACGTATTCCGGCCATCCGCTCGCGTGCGCCGCGTCGCTCGCCACGCTCGAGGTGTTCCAGGAGCAGGGCATCCTCGACCACGCGCGCGAGATCCAGCCGTACTGGGAAGACGCCGTGCACAGCCTGCGCGGCCTGCCGCACGTGATCGACATCCGCACCATCGGCCTCGTCGCCGGCATCGAACTGGCGAGCATCCCCGGCAAGGTGGGCGCGCGCGCGTTCGCCGCGTTCAAGCAGGCCTTCGCCGACGGCATCCTGATCCGCACGACGGGCGACATCATCGCCTTGTCGCCGCCGCTCGTGCTGGAGAAGAAGCACATCGACGAATTGTTCGGCAAACTGGCCACCGTCCTCAAGAACCTCGACTGAAAGCGACCATGGAAACGATCCACCATTTCATCAACGGCAGCGCGCACGGCGGCACCGGCGGACGCCACGCCGACGTCTACAACCCGGCATTGGGCGAGCCCTGCGCGCGCGTTCTGCTTGCGAGCGGTGACGACGTCGACGCGGCCGTCGCCGCCGCGAGCGCGGCGTTCCCCGCCTGGGCCGCAACGCCACCGCTGGCGCGCGCCCGCGTGCTGTTCACCTACCTGCAGCTGTGTCAGCGCCACGTGGACGAATTCGCGGCGATGGTCGTGCGCGAGCACGGCAAGACGTTCGCCGATGCGAAAGGCGAAGTCGCACGCGGGATCGAAGTCGTCGAGTTCGCCGTCGGCATCCCGCAGCTGCTGAAGGGCGAGTTCACGGACCAGATCGCGCGCGGCATCGACGCGTGGTCGATGCGCCAGCCGCTGGGCGTCGTCGCCGGCATCACGCCATTCAACTTCCCCGTGATGGTGCCGATGTGGATGTTCCCCGTCGCCATCGCGTGCGGCAACACGTTCGTGCTGAAACCATCCGAGCGCGATCCGTCTGCGTCGCTGCTGCATGCAAAGCTGCTCAAGGAAGCGGGCCTGCCGGACGGCGTGTTCAACGTCGTGCAGGGTGACAAAACGGCCGTCGACGCGCTGCTCGACCATCCGGACATCCAGGCCGTCAGCTTCGTCGGCTCGACGCCGATCGCCGAATACATCTATGCGCGCGGCTCCGCAGCCGGCAAGCGCGTGCAGGCGCTGGGCGGCGCGAAGAACCACATGGTCGTGATGCCGGACGCCGACATGGACATGGCCGTCGACGCGCTGATCGGCGCCGCGTACGGTTCGGCCGGCGAGCGCTGCATGGCGATCTCGGTGGCCGTCGCCGTCGGCGACGCGGGCGATGCGCTCGTCGCGCGGCTGGCCGAACGCACGCGCGCCTTGAAGATCGCGGATGGCATGACGGACGGCGCCGAGATGGGACCGGTCGTCACCCAGGCGGCCAAGCAGCGCATCGAAAAACTGATCGGCGAAGGCGTGGAGCAGGGCGCGACGCTCGTCGTCGACGGCCGCGGCTTCAAGGTGCCCGGCCGCGACAACGGCTTCTTCGTCGGCGGCACCTTGTTCGACCACGTGCAGCCGTCGATGTCGATCTACCGCGAAGAAATCTTCGGCCCCGTGCTGTGCGTGGTGCGCCAGCCGGACGTTGGTAGCGCGCTGGAGCTCATCAACCGCAACGAGTACGGCAACGGCGTCGCCGTGTTCACGCGCGACGGCGGCGTGGCGCGCGAATTCGTGCGGCAGGTGCAGGTGGGCATGGTCGGCGTGAACGTGCCGCTGCCCGTGCCGATGGCGTTCAGCAGCTTCGGCGGCTGGAAGAAAAGCCTGTTCGGCGACCACCACGCGTACGGGCCGGAAGGCGTGCGCTTTTACACGCGGCACAAGGCCGTCATGCAGCGGTGGCCGAACACGGCAAGCAGCGGGGCGGAGTTCGCGTTTCCGCAGATGAAATAACGGACACGAACCGTTGATTTGGACGTAGGGTGGGCACCCCGTGCCCACGCGAACGCCGGCATGACGCATACATAAAAAGGGATGCCAAATGATCGAGTCACTCCACCACCTGCCGCACGCGGCCGGCACGCACGACGCGTTGTCCGAGCACTTCACGGACCTCGCGCCGCCGCTGACGGCGCGCCAGGCCGCCATCGAAAGCGCCCGCTGCCTGTACTGCTACGACGCGCCGTGCACCCGCGCGTGTCCGACGGGCATCGACGTGGCGAGCTTCATCCGCAACATCCACGACGGTAACGTCGAGGGCGCGGCCGTCAACATCCTCAAGCAGAACATCTTCGGCGGCGCGTGCTCCCGCGTCTGCCCGACGGAGATCCTGTGCGAGGACGCTTGCGTGCGTAATCACGATGCCGAGGGCCAGCCGGTGAAGATCGGCCTGCTGCAGCGCCACGCCATCGACAACGCGCACTTCACCAGCCACCCGTTCCAGCGCGCGCCGGCGACGGGCAAGACGATCGCGGTCGTGGGCGCCGGTCCGGCCGGCCTGTCGTGCGCGCACCGGCTGGCGATGCTGGGTCACGACGTCGTCGTGTTCGAGGCACGCGACAAGGCCGGAGGTCTCAACGAATACGGCATCGCGAAATACAAGCTGCCCGGCGACTTCGCCCGGCAGGAAGTCGACTTCCTCCTGTCGATCGGCGGGATCGAGATCCAGCATGGCCGCACCCTCGGCAGCAACCTGCACCTGCAGGACCTGCACACGCGCTACGACGCCGTGTTCCTCGGCCTGGGCCTCGGCGCCAGCCGCCGCCTCGGCCTCACGGGCGAGGACGCGCCGGGCCTGATGGCCGCCGTCGACTACATTGCCACGCTGCGCCAGGCGCAAGACCTCACCGCGCTCCCGGTGCCGCGGCGCGCCGTCGTGATCGGTGCCGGCAATACGGCGGTCGACATGGCCGTGCAGATCGGCCGGCTCGGCGCGGACGAGGTGACGCTCGTGTACCGCCGCGGCGTCGATGCGATGAGCGCGACGGGTCACGAGATCGAGATCGCGAAAATGAACGGCGTGCGCATCCGCACGTGGGCAGCGCCGCATGAGGTCCTGCTGGACGACGGGGGGCGCGTGCGCGGCATGCGCTTCGAGGAGACACGGCTGGAAGACGGCCGCCTCGCCGGCACCGGCACGTTCGTCGACATCGCGGCCGACGCCGTATTCAAGGCGATCGGCCAGCACATGGACAACGATGCGCTGTCCGACCCCCTTGCGCGCGAACTGGAACGCGCGGGCGACAAGATCAACGTGGACGCTCGCTTCCGCACCAGGCTGCCGGGCGTGTACGCGGGCGGCGACTGCGTGGCGCCGGGGCAGGACCTGACGGTGCAGGCCGTCCAGCACGGCAAGCTGGCCGCGCTGGCGATCCATGACGACATCCTTTCCAAAACGGAGGCATGATGGCCGACCTGAGCATCGATTTTTGCGGCATCAAGTCGCCGAACCCTTTCTGGCTGGCGTCCGCACCGCCGACCGACAAGGCCTATAACGTCGTGCGCGCGTTCGAGGCCGGGTGGGGCGGCGTCGTGTGGAAGACGCTCGGCGAAGACCCGCCCGCCGTCAACGTGTCGTCGCGCTACTCCGCGCTGCATGGCAAGAACCGTGAAGTCATCGGCTTCAACAACATCGAGCTGATCACGGACCGCAGCCTGGAAATCAACCTGCGCGAGATCACCGCGGTCAAGAAGGCGTGGCCCGACCGCGCGCTGGTCGTGTCGATGATGCTGCCGTGCGAGGAAGCGCCGTGGCGCGAGATCCTGCCGCTCGTCGAGGCGACGGGCGCGGACGGGATCGAACTGAATTTCGGCTGCCCGCACGGCATGCCGGAGCGCGGCATGGGCGCCGCGGTGGGGCAGCAGCCCGACCTGATCGAGCAGGTCACGCGCTGGTGCAAGACGTACACGCGGCTGCCGGTGATCGTGAAACTCACGCCCAACATCACGGACGTGCGCGCCCCCGCGCGTGCGGCGCTCGCGGGCGGGGCGGATGCCGTCTCCCTGATCAACACGATCAATTCGATCACGCACCTGGACCTCGACCGCATGGTGGCGTTCCCCGCCGTCGGCAACGCGAGCACGCACGGCGGCTATTGCGGCACGGCGGTGAAACCGATCGCGTTGAACATGGTGGCCGAGATCGCGCGCGATCCGATGACGAAGGGCTTGCCGATCTCCGGCATCGGCGGCATTGGCAACTGGCGCGACGCGGCCGAGTTCATCGCACTGGGCGCCGGATCGGTGCAAGTGTGCACCGCCGCGATGCTGCACGGCTTCCGTATCGTCGAGGAGATGAAGGACGGCCTGTCGCGCTGGATGGACAGCAAGGGGTACGACAACATCGCCGCGTTCTCGCGCAAGGCCGTGCCGAACACGACGGACTGGAAATACCTGGACATGAATTACCAGGTCATCGCGCACATCGACCAGGACAAGTGTATCCAGTGCGGCCGCTGCCACGTCGCGTGCGAGGACACGTCGCACCAGGCGATCGCGCGGCTGGTCGACGGCAATGCGCGCAAATACGAGGTGATCGAGCCGGAGTGCGTCGGGTGCAACCTGTGCGAGATCACCTGTCCGGTCGAGGGCTGCATCACGATGGTGCCGCAGCAGACGGGCAAGCCGTACATGAACTGGACGCAGGACCCACGGAATCCGCGGGCGGAGGTAACATTGGACGAGGCGTAAGGCGGTAGCCGTAGGGTGGGCACCCTGTGCCCACCACGCATTGCCGAAACGCGTGCATTTGGTGGGCACGGGGTGCCCACCCTACGGTGGCATCGCTCTTGCTAAGTGCTGTCTGTACCGCCAACTCGATGGAGACCTCCCGATGAGCACCGACCCCGCAACAAATCAGGACCTGTGGAACGAAGACCTGGCGCCGACGAGCGCCGCGCAGCGCACGTGGCGCTGGTATCACTTCGCCGCGCTGTGGGTCGGCATGGTGATGTGCATCCCCGCGTACACGCTGTCGGCCAGCCTGATCGAGGGCGGCATGTCCGCGTACCAGGCCGTGTTCACCGTGTTCCTCGCGAACGCCATCGTGCTGCTGCCGATGCTCCTGATCGGCCACGCTGGGACGAAGTACGGCATCCCGTACGCCGTGCTCGCGCGCGCCGCGTTCGGCACGCGCGGGGCGCGGCTGCCGGCGCTGATGCGCGCCATCGTCGCCTGCGGCTGGTACGGCATCCAGACGTGGTTCGGCGGCAGCATGATCTACACGTTGCTGGGCGTGCTGGCCGGCCACGAGATCGGCGGCGCGAAGTTCGCCGGCCTCGGCATCAACGGCGCCCAGTTGCTGTGCTTCATCGTGTTCTGGGCGATCCAGTTCTGGTTCATCGTGCACGGCATGGACGCCATCCGCAAGCTGGAGACGTACACCGCGCCATTGAAAATCGTGATCTGCTTCGTGCTACTGGGCTGGGTCTACGACAAGGCCGGCGGCTTCGGCCCGTTGCTGGACGCGCCATCGCAATTCGTCGACGGCGGCAAGAAGGCCGGCCAGTTCTGGCCCACGTTCTGGCCGTCGCTGACGGCGATGGTCGGCTTCTGGGCCACGCTCGCGCTGAACATTCCCGACTTCACCCGCTTCGCGCGCACGCAGCGCGACCAGATCCTCGGCCAGTCCGTCGGCCTGCCCGTGCCGATGGGCCTCCTCGCGGCGCTGGCCGTGATCGTCACGTCGGCCACCGTCGTCCTGTACGGCAAGGCGCTGTGGGACCCCGTCGACCTCGCGAGCCGCATGACCGGCTCCGCCGTGCTGGTCGCGTTGATCGTCCTGCTGGTCGACACCGTGAGCGTCAACCTGGCCGCGAACCTGGTCGGCCCCGCGTACGATTTTTCCGCGCTGGCGCCGCGCCTCATCTCCTACCGCACGGGCGGCTACATCACCGCGGGCATCGCGCTCGTGATGATGCCGTGGAAGATTCTGGAATCGACGCAGGGCTATATTTTTACCTGGCTGATCGGCTATTCGGCGCTGCTCGGGCCGATAGCGGGCGTGCTGATCATCGATTACTACCTGATCCGCCGCACGGAGCTCGACGTCACCCAGTTGTACAAGGACGACGGCATCTACGGCTATAAAAATGGCTGGAACCCGGTCGCCATCGTGGCCTTCGTCGCCGGCGTCCTGCCGAACATCCCGGGCTTCCTGAACGCCGCGTTTCCCGCGTCGTTCCCGGACGTGGGCGCCGGCTTCAAGACGGTGTACACATATGCGTGGTTCGTGGGGATCGCGATCTCCGCGCTCGTGTACGGCGTCATGATGAAGGGCAGGGCGGCGCCCGCGCTGCGCCCGGCCCGCTCGCTCGACTGAACGCAGTTCGCACAAGGGGAACACAATGACCATCCTGATCCGTGGCGGTACCGTCGTGAATGCCGACCGCGCGTTCCGCGCCGACGTCCTGACCGAGGGCGGCAAGATCGTCGCCGTCGGCGAGAACCTCGAGGCGCCCGCGCATGCGACCGTCGTCGACGCGGGCGGCCAGTACGTGATGCCGGGCGGGATCGACCCGCACACGCACATGCAGCTGCCGTTCATGGGCACCGTCACCGCCGACGATTTTTATACCGGTACGGCGGCGGGTCTCGCGGGCGGCACGACGACGATCATCGACTTCGTCATACCCGACCCGAAGCAGCGCCTGATGGACGCGTTCCACACGTGGCGCGGCTGGGCCGAGAAGGCGGCGGCCGACTACACGTTCCACGTCGCCGTCACGTGGTGGGACGATTCGGTCCACGAGGACATGGGCACGCTCGTCAAGGAACACGGCGTGAACAGCTTCAAGCACTTCATGGCGTACAAGAACGCGATCATGGCCGACGACGAGACGCTCGTGAAGAGCTTCCGCCGCGCGCTCGAACTGGGCGCGATCCCGACCGTGCACGCGGAGAACGGCGAGCTCGTGTACCAGTTGCAGCGCGAGCTCGTGGCGAAGGGTATCCGTGGGCCGGAGGCGCATCCGTTGTCGCGGCCGCCGGAAGTGGAGGCCGAGGCGGCGAACCGTGCGATCGCCATCGCTGGAGTCCTCGGTACGCCCGTCTACATCGTCCACGTGTCGTGCGCGGAGTCGCTCGAGGCCATCACGCGTGCCCGCGCGCGCGGCCAGCGCGTGTACGGCGAGGCGCTGGCCGGGCACCTCGTCATCGACGACAGCGTGTACCGCCATCCCGATCCGGAAGTCGCGCGCGCCTACGTGATGAGTCCCCCGTTCCGCTCCAGCCACCACCAGACCGCGCTGTGGCAGGGCCTGCAGGGCGGTAACCTGCACACGACGGCGACGGACCACTGCACGTTCTGCGCGGGCCAGAAGGCGATGGGCGCGGACGATTTCACGCGCATCCCGAACGGCTGCGGCGGCGTCGAGGAACGCATGGCCGTCGTGTGGGATGCGGGCGTGAACACCGGGCGCCTGACGCCGTCCGAATTCGTTCGGATCACGTCGACGAACGCGGCGCAGATCTTCAACATCTACCCGCGCAAGGGCTCCGTGTCCGTGGGCGCGGATGCGGACATCGTCGTGTGGGACCCGCACGGCACGCGCACCTTGTCGGCCGCCACGCAGCATTCGAAGGGCGACTTCAACGTGTTCGAAGGCCGCACCGTGCGCGGCATCCCGACGCACACGGTGGCGGCCGGGAAGCTCGTGTACGCGAACGGCGACCTGCGCGCGGAACGCGGCGCGGGACGCTATGTGGAACGGCCGGCGTTCGGCACAACCCCCTGAACGGAGAACGAGATGAACGACCTGCGCATCAACGGCAAGCGACTGTGGAACTCGCTGATGGAACTGGCGCGAATCGGCGCCACCGACAAGGGCGGCGTGAAGCGGCTCGCGCTGACGGACCTCGACCGCCAGGGCCGCGACCTCGTCGTGCAGTGGGCGAAGGCCGAGGGGCTGGCCGTCACCGTCGACGCGATCGGCAACGTCTTCATGCGCCGCGAGGGCACGAAGCCGGACCTGCCGCCGGTCGTCACGGGCAGCCACATCGACACCCAGCCGACGGGCGGCAAGTTCGACGGCAACTACGGCGTGCTGGCCGGCCTCGAAGTCGTGCGCACCTTGAACGAGAGCGGCATCCGCACGGAGGCGCCGATCGAAGTCGCGTTCTGGACCAACGAGGAAGGCTCGCGCTTCGTGCCCGTCATGATGGGTTCCGGCGTGTTCTGCGGCGCCTTCAGCCTGGAGACGGCGTATGCGGCGCGCGACGTCGACGGCAAGTCCGTCGGCGACGAATTGAAACGGATCGGCTACCAGGGTGACCAGGTGCCCGGCGACCACCCGATCGGCGCCTATTTCGAGGCGCACATCGAGCAGGGCCCCGTGCTGGAAGATGCGAACAAGGTGATCGGCGTCGTGCCCGCCGTGATGGGCCTGTCGTGGTACGACTGCACGGTGACGGGCATGGAAGCGCACGCGGGCCCCACGCCGATGCACCTGCGCCGCGACGCGCTGCAGGTCGCGACGACCATCATGCAGGAGACGGTCGCCATCGCGAACCGCTATCCGCCGTATGGCCGCGGCACCGTCGGGATGGTGCAGGTGTTCCCGAACAGCCGCAACGTGATTCCGGGTCAGGTCAAGTTCAGCATCGACCTGCGCAACGTGACGGACGATCTGCTCAACACGATGCACGGCGAGATCGAGGCGTTCGTCGAGCGCACGCGGCGCGAGACGGGCCTGGCCATCGTGCTGGAGCGCGTCTCGTACTACCCGCCGTGCCCGTTCCACCCGGACTGCGTGGGCGCCGTGCGGGCCGCCACGGAAAAGCTGGGCTATTCGACGATGGACGTCGTATCGGGCGCCGGCCACGACGCCATCTACGTGGCGCGGCTGGCGCCCGCCGGCATGATCTTCGTGCCGTGCAAGGACGGCATCAGCCACAACGAGATCGAGGATGCCCAGCCGGGGCATCTGGAAGCCGGCTGTAACGTGCTGCTGCACGCGATGCTGGAGCGGGCCGGTATCGCCGGCGCCGCCGTGCCCGAGCGGGATGATATTTTTGCACAAAAGTAACAGCGAGTGAATTCCTGTCACCATGCTGGCTGAACGCGCGCGCCGGTAGCATACTGTGAACTTTCGCCGACCCGATGCGCCAGTAAGCTGGTAGTGTGGGCACCCCGTGCCCACGCGTAACGCCAACACGTCGCATACGTCCGCGTGGGCTCCGGGAGCCCACCCTACGCACATGACGTTCGCGCCCATGTCGGCCATTTTCCGCCAACCCGCTACCGCGCACGTCGCCGATGCTGACAGGATTTTACGAGACCCCGCTGGTCCTGGTGTCGATTCTCGTCGCGATCGTCGCGTCGTATCCGGCACTGAGCTCGCCGGCCGCGTGGCGGAAGCGGCGGGCCCTTCCAGGTTCGCCTGGATACTGGGCCTCGCGCTGTGGCAGGTCAGCCGCGCGGACCTCGGCCCCGTGCGCCTCGGCGTGAGTGCCGTGATCATGGGCGCCGGCATCAACGCGATGCACTCATGGGCGCGGCCGCCATGCGCCTGCAGCCGGGGATCGTGTACGACCCGCTGCTGTTCGCGCTCTCGGTGCTGGTCGCGATCGTCGCGTCGGCGCTCGCATTGTGGATCGCATTCCGCCTGCGCCGCAGCACGCCGGACGTATTGCTGCCCCGCGTCGGCGCCGCCGTCGTGATGGGCTTCGCCATCATGGGCGTCCACTACACGGGCATGGCGGCCGCGAACCTCCCCGCCGACAGCGTGTGCATGGCCACGCGGATCGTGCTCGCGACGTTCTGCGTGCTGGGGCTTGCCCTCATCGCATCCGTGTTCGACGCCCGGCTGGAAGCGAACGCGCGCATCCTCGCGATGTCGCAGGCGACGGCCGCCGACCGCCAGCAACTGCTCGAACGCGAGCATCGCGCGCGACCAGGCCGAGCGCCTGTCCGCGCTCGCCAAACCGGTCGAGCCGGCGGCGCTGGCGGACGCGATCCGGCGTGCGCTGGCACGCGGCGGCGAGGCCGCGGCCGCACAAGGGGTGTGACGCTTACTGGAACGTGGTTTCGCGTTCCGGCGTCGCGCTGATGCGGTGGATGGCGAGGTCGGCGCCGTCGAATTCTTCCTCGGCGTCGAGACGCAGCCCGACGGTGGCCTTCAGCAGGCCGTAGACGATGATGCCGCCGCCGGCCGCGATGACGATGCCCAGCACGGTGCCGATCAGCTGCGACGCGAACGACACGCCGCCGAGTCCCCCCAGCGCCTGGCTGCCGAAGATGCCCGCGGCGATGCCGCCCCATGCGCCGCACAGGCCGTGCAGGGGCCACACGCCCAGCACGTCGTCGATCTTCCAGCGGTTCTGCGCCAGGGTGAACATGACGACGAAGATGGCGCCTGCCACCGCGCCCGTCACGAGGGCGCCCATCGGGTGCATCAGGTCGGAGCCGGCGCACACGGCGACGAGGCCGGCCAGCGGGCCGTTGTAGACGAAGCCCGGGTCGTTCTTGCCCATCACGAACGCGACGAGCGTGCCGCCCACGAGGGCCATCAGCGAGTTGACGGCGACAAGGCCGTTCATCTTGTCCAGCGTCTGCGCGCTCATCACGTTGAAGCCGAACCAGCCGACGGTGAGGATCCACGCGCCCAGCGCGAGGAACGGGATGTTCGACGGCGGGTGCGCGGAGATGCGGCCGTCCTTCGTGTAGCGGCCACGGCGCGCGCCCAGCAGCAGCACGGCCGGCAGCGCCGCCCAGCCGCCGACGGCGTGCACGACGACGGAGCCGGCGAAGTCGTGGAAACCCGCGCCGAAGGCGGCGGCGAGCCAGTCCTGGATGCCGAAGCGGTTGTTCCAGGCGATGCCTTCGAACAGCGGATAGACGAGGCCCACGAGCAGGGCGGTGGCGGCCATCTGCGGGTGGAACTTGGCGCGCTCGGCGATGCCGCCCGAGATGATGGCAGGGATCGCGGCGGCGAACGTCAGCAGGAAGAAGAATTTCACGAGTTCGTAGCCGTTCTTCGCGACGAGGGTGCTCGTGGCGCCCATGAAGTGGATGCCGTAGGCGATGCCATAGCCGACGAAGAAGTAGGCGATGGTGGAGACGGCGAAGTCGATCAGGATCTTGACCAGCGCGTTCACCTGGTTCTTGCGGCGCACCGTGCCCAGCTCGAGGAAGGCGAAGCCGGCGTGCATCGCCAGGATCATGATCCCGCCGAGCAAGATGAAGAGCGCATCCGCGCCACTTTTATATGCATCCATGCGTTACTACTCCAAAAAAGTGCAAGTTGGTCGAATTAGCACTTCTGGGTAGCAATAAACGTTCCAATTTGGTGAAAAGGCGCACTCCCAGTGAGCATGCACAGTGGGTTGCTCCTAAAGCGTGCACAAGCACCGTTGCGGTGCGTAAATGCGCCAAAATGGGGCTCGGCGATGGTGTGGTCGATCGGGCAACCCGTAGTATCCTTGCGGAAGCACCTCACAAAGGAGACCCATGAACCGCACCCTGAACGCCGCCATCCTCGCGGCCCTGTTGTCGGCCGGCGCGCCTATCCTGTCCGCCCAGGCCGCGACCACCCCCGCCACCCCGTCCGCATCCGCTTCCGAGCGTCAGGTGGACAGCATCGCCGCCCGTTTCTACGACGCGCGCGCCCGCTTCGACCCGATGCTGTACGCCACCGCCAACGGCGACAGCCGCTACGACGACCAGTTGGGGATGGCGATCGCGCCGCAGGTCCGCGCCCGCTACTTCGCGGCGAACCACAAGCTGCTGGACGAGTTACGCAAGATCGACCGCGCGCGCCTGTCGGACAAGGCACGCCTGAACTACGACATCCTCGCGTTCGAGATCCGCGGCCAGCTCGACCTCGAACGCTTCCCCGAGCACCTGCTGCCGCTGAACCACTTCGACAACGTGCCGAGCAACCTGGCGAACTACGCGAGCGGCACGGGCTCGCAGCCGCTGGCGACGCCGGCCCAGTACCGCGCCTACCTCGCGCGCCTGCAGCAGCTGCCCGCGTGGATCGACCAGGCCATCGCCAACATGAAGGAGGGCGTCAGGAAGGGCGTCGTGCAGCCGAAGGCCATCACGGCGTCGATGCTGCCGCAGTTCCGCCAGCTGGCCGCCGCCGATCCGGAAGCGAGCATTTTCTACACGCCGATCAAGAACCTGCCGGCCGGTTTCTCCGACCAGGACAAGAAGACGCTGACGGCCGGCTACCGCGACGCCGCGCAAAAGATCGATGCCGCGCTGGGCCGCCTGAACACCTATCTCGAGAAGGACTACCTGCCGGCGGGCCGCTCGACGGCGGGCTACGGCGCGCTGCCGGACGGCGCCGCGTGGTACCAGGCGCGCATCCGCAACAACACGAACCTCGACCAGAAGCCGGCGGAGATCCACGCGCTGGGCGAGCGCGAAGTGGCGCGCATCCAGCACGAGATGGCGGCGCTGGCGCCGAAGCTGGGCTATGACGGCCCGCTGAAGACGTTCCCGCAATGGGTCGCCGCCCAGCCGCGCTTCAAGCCGTTCAAGAGCGACCGCGAAGTGCTGGACCGCTACCGCGCGATCTACGCGACCGTCGAGGCGAAGCTGCCGCAGTATTTCTCCTTGCTGCCGAAGGCGAAGCTCGACATCCAGCTGGAGCCCGAGCTGACGCGCGCCACGGCGTCCGACCACTACACGCCCGTCGCGGCGGACGGTTCGCATCCGGGTGTGTTCTGGGCCGTCGTCAACGATCCGAAGGACTACAGCACGGTGGGCATGACCACGTTGTTCCTGCACGAGGGCGTGCCGGGCCACCACCTGCACGCGGCGCTGCTGAAGGAATTGCCGCTGCCGGACTTCCGCAAGTTCTTCACCGAGCACCCGAGCGCCGCCGCCTACGGTGAAGGCTGGGCGCTGTACTGCGAGACGCTGGGCCACGAATTCGGCCTGTACGACGACCCGGCCGCGTACTACGGCCACCTGAACGACGAGCTGCTGCGCGCCGTGCGACTCGTCGTCGACACCGGGATGCACGCGCAGGGCTGGTCGCGCGAGAAGGCGATCGCGTACATGATGGACAACCTCGGCTACAGCGAGGCGCGCGCCGCGAACCAGGTCGAGCGCTACATGGTGTGGCCGGGCCAGGCGCTCGCGTACAAGACCGGTGCGCTGAAGATCCTCGAGCTGCGCGCGCGGGCGCAGAAGGAACTGGGGCCGAAGTTCAGCTATGCGAAGTTCCACGCGGTCGTGCTGGGCGACGGCACGCTGCCGCTGCCGATCCTGCAGGCGCAGGTGGAGAAGTGGATCGCGGCGGAGAAGTGATCCTCTGCTGATCATTACGGGCCGTGCACTGTGTGCGCAGGCGTACATATCGTCTGCGTGCACGGGTGCATGATGGCCTCATGGACAAGCATGACAACAAGGATGCCGACGGCACCATCGCCGCGCCGTCGCCGGAAGCCTCGACCTGGCTGTCGAAGCTGGGCCCGGGACTGATCACGGGCGCCGCGGACGACGACCCGAGCGGCATCGCCACCTATTCGCAGGCCGGCGCGCAGTTCGGGTTCAACCTGCTGTGGACCCTGCTGCTGACGTATCCGCTGATGGCCGCGATCCAGGTCATCAGCGCGAACATCGGCCGCGTGACGGGGCGGGGCCTCGCGACGAACCTGCAACGCTACGCGCCGCGCCAGGTCGTGTGGGCGATCGTCGGCCTGCTGCTCGTCGCGAACATCATCAACATCGCGGCCGACGTGGCGGCGATGGGCGAGGCGATGTCGCTCGTCGCGCCCGGCCGCGCGCACTGGTACGCCGTCGGCTTCGGCATGCTGTCCGTGCTGCTGCAGGTGTTCGTGCCTTACCAGCGCTACGTGAACCTGCTCAAGTGGCTCACGCTCGTGTTGCTCGCGTACGTGGCCACCGTGTTCGTCGTCCACGTGCCGTGGCACGACGTGCTGAAGTCCACCGTGTGGCCGCACATCGCGTGGAACAAGGATTATCTGACCACCATCGTCGCCGTGTTCGGCACGACGATCAGCCCTTACCTGTTCTTCTGGCAGGCGTCGCAGGAAGTCGAGGAACTGCGCGCGGACGATGCCGCCCAGCCGCTGCGCAAGGCGCCCGAACAGGCCGTGCGCCAGCTCAAGCGCATCCGCTTCGACACGTGGGTGGGCATGGGCGTGTCGAACGCCGTCGCCTTCTTCATCATGCTGACGACGGCCGCCACCTTGCACACGCAGGGCGTGCGCGACCTGCAGTCGGCCGCGCAGGCCGCATCGGCGCTGAAGCCCGTCGCGGGCGAGTTCGCGTTCATCCTGTTCGCGCTGGGCATCGTCGGCACGGGCCTGCTGGCGATCCCCGTGCTGGCAGGATCGGCCGCGTACGCGATGGCCGGCACGTTCCACTGGAAGAGCAGCCTGGGTGCCGAATTCTCGGCCGCGCGCAAGTTCTACGCGATCATCATCGTCGCCACCCTGGCCGGCGTCGGCATCAACTTCATGCCGCTCGACCCCATCAAGGCACTGTACTGGAGCGCCGTGCTGAACGGCGTCATCGCCGTGCCCGTGATGGCGATCATGATGCTCGTCGCGATGAGCAAGCGCATCATGGGCGACCTCACGATCGTGCCGCGCCTGTCCGTGCTGGGCTGGTTGTGCACGGGCGTGATGGCGGCGGCGACGATCGCGATGTTCGCGTCCTTCCTGCCGGGGTGACCGCTTACTGCAGGTCGATGCGCCCGTACAGCCCGTGCGCCTCGTCGCCCGGCCCGGCCGTGTAGAACAGCGTGTTGGTCGGCTGGTTGTTCACGCCGTTGCCGAACGCGATGCCCCACAGGCCGTCGATGACGATGGGCGTCTTGTCGGCCTTGGACAGGGTGCCGACGAACGCGCCCGTGGTCGGGTTGTATGCATTGATCTTGCCGTCGCCGAAGTTGGCGACGAGGATGTCGTTGCTGAAATCGCCAAAGTTTGCCGGTGCCATCGCGATGCCCCACGGTGCGTTCAGCGCGCCGCCGCTCGTCAGGCGCTTGACCATCGTGCCGCCCGTGTCGTACACGTCGACGACGCCCAGGCCCGCGCCTTTGACTTCGTCGTTCCCGGCCGTTTCACGCTGCGCGTACGCCACGTAGATGCGGTCGCCGATGGCCTGGATGCCGAACGGCGCATAGCCCGTGGGCAGGCCCGGGTCCGTGAAGCTGCCGGGCAGCGTGGCTTTTTGCCAGTTGGCGTCGTAGACGTCGACCTTGTTGTTGTGGAAGTCGGCGGCGTACAGGTAGTTCGCGCCCGCGTAGCTGGCGATCGCGACGCCCTTGTAGACGGCATTCCCGCCCGTGTCCACCGCCGTCACGGCGTTCGTGCGGTTGACGGTGGGCGACCACCCGGACACGGTGCCGGCCTCGCCGACGAAGATGAACGGGCTGGCGCCCGTCACGCCGTTCTGCGTGACCTTGAAGTCGGTGCTGCCGTTGTAGACGATACCCGTCGGGGCAGCGGCGCCGGCGGTGCCGGCCGGAATCGCGACGATGAGCGTCTGTGGCACGCCGTTGCCGTCGTACAGCGTCGACGTCGAGGTACCGTTGTTCGCGACCCAGACGAACGCGGTCGGGTTGAATGCGAGGCCCCAGGCATTCACGAGTTTCGTGTCGGTATGCGCGGCGCCGGCCGTGCTCTGGTCGGAGACGAGGGCCGTCGTCGCAAAGGCACTCGTCATCGTCGGTGGCGGGGTCATCGAATGGTCGCTGCCGCCGCCGCAGGCCGCGACGAAGGCGCCCAGCACGATGCTGGACAGGCCGGCCGCGAGCATGCGCACGGCCGCTTTCGGTTGCAGGTTCATGATTGCTCCTCTATGGACGCGTCGAAGGGACGACGTTAATGCCCCCGTCCGCGTGCAAGGTTCAATCGAATCGCAGGTGTTTTCAGAAGCGCACGCTGGCGCTGGCGAACAGGGCGCGGGCGCGCGGCCGTTCGTAGTCGGACGCGTGCATGAGCGTCTGCCAGCCGGCCTGCAGGCGCCAGTCGGACGTGTCGTACGCGAGCGCGGCGCGCAGGTCGGTGCGGTCGGGGCCGCTGCGGCGGTAATCGGCAAACGGGTGCAGGATGCCGCCGTGCAGCGCCAGCGAGACCCGCTCGCCCAGCGGCACCCCCGTGTTCACGTCGAGATAGGCGGTGCGGCCGGCGCCGAAATAGGCGGGCGAATAGGACAGGCGCGCACTGACGCGGTCGAGGGTCAGGCCGGCGTAGAACTCGTGGTAATCGACCTCGTGGTTGCGCAGGTAGATCGTGCGCGACACGCCCGCGTCCCACGACAGCCGCGACGTCAGCGGCGCCGCGCGTCCGCCGTAGACGATCAGCAGGCCCTGGCCGCGGCCGTACAGCTTGATGGGCGAGGCGAAGGCGCCCGTGTACCAGCCGCCGGCGGCGTCATGGTCGACGCGCAGCTGCAGGGCGGGATCGGGGTTTAGCGACATGCCGCGCATCGCATACCCCGATACGAGGGTGAGGTCGGCGCTGGTCTGGGCACAGGCGCCGCGCGCCAGCATGGCGGCGGCAAGGAAGAGTGTACGCGCGCCCGTCAACGCGGGTGCGGGGCGGGAAGGCTGGCGGTCGTGGCAGTCGAAGGGCATAGGCAGAGACAGGTTCCGGCGGCGCGCGCAACGGCCGCGCAGGCGTCTATGCTACCAGCTTGTCGAGCTCCCGACGCCAGCGCGGCGGGCAGGATGCGTGCGCCGCCCGCGAGGTCGGCCTTCAACCGGGCCGGGGGAGTGTCCGGGCGCAGCTCCAGCATCAGCGCGGCCAGGCCCGCCACGTGGGCCGCCGCGTACGACGAACCGGACACCATCCCCCAACGCGCGCCCGGCAACGACGTGGGCACGTCCGTGCCAGGCGCCCGCAGCGATCCCGGTGGAGGGGCCTGTTGCGTGTCCGACGCGACCGCGATCACGCCCGGGTGCGACGCGGGGAAGCCGCCGTCCGGCTGGTTCGGATCGGCCGCGCCGACGAGCGTCACGCCGCGCGCGAGGGCGGCGTCGAGCAGCGCCTGCAGCAGCCGGTCGCGCGGTCCGCCAAGACTCATGTTGATGACGCGCGCATCGCTCATCAGCGCGAAGTTGATCGCCTTGCCGAGCGTGAAGCTGTTGCAGCGCGCGGGCGGCCCTTCCGTTTCCCAGCAGGCGCGCAGGGCCAGCAGGCGCGCGTCCGGCGCGATGCCCGCGATGCCCAGGCCATTGCCTTCGCGCGCGGCGATGATGCCGGCGACGGCCGTGCCGTGGGCCTCGGCCGCATCGGGGTAGGTGTCGACGAAGTTGCGGCGCAGCTTGACCTGGCCGGCGAGGTCGGGGTGCTTCTCGTCGATGCCGCTGTCGACGACGGCCACCGTCACGCCCCGTCCCGTGCTGGCGCGGTGCAGCGACGTCAGCTGCCAGGCGCGCGCGGCCGGTTGCACGGGGAGCAGCGGGTCGCCGGCGTCGAGGCCCCGGTATTCCTGGATCGCCTGGGCCCATTCGACGCGCGGGTCGTGCGCCAGCGCATCGAGCAGCCGGTCGACGGGGCCGGCCCGTCCCGCCTGCGCTTCCTCCATCACGAAGCAGTCGATGCCGATGGCGGGCATCGGCCAGTCGTCGACGACGCGCAGGCCGTGCGCGGCCGCGAGTTCGCGCGCGACGCGGCGGCGCGCGGCGCGCGTGCCGTCGTCCGTGTAGCCGCCGCCGTAGGCGCCGTCGGGACGGAAGTGCGGCGACGGCATGCGCAGCATGACGAGCACCTGGTGCCCGGACTGTGCGGCCTGGCGGGCGTCGGGGGCGTCCGCGCTCGCGCGCGGCACCACGCACGCGAGCGCGCACAGGGCGGCGCACAGCGCGAAGAGGCGGGCGAAGATGCCGGTATGTCGCTGGTTCACGGCCGGCCGTCCATGGACAAGGGTTCGGCCAGGGTGACGGCCGGTTCCGCGCGCAGCCGGTCCAGCACGGGAGCGGCCTGGCCGTCCGCGCCGACCAGCCACGCATCCGTGACCGTCGGCCCGCCGACGATGCGGCCGCCGCTGGCGCGCACGATGCGGCGCAGTTCGCGCTCCGGCGTGTCGGGGCGGAACGTGACGATGAGCCGCGCCGCGCCGTTCGCGCCGCCGGCGCCGAGCACGCGGTACGCATCCGGCGTTTCAAGGTGGGCGGCCGGTCGTGCCAGCAGCACTGCGAGCACGGCGATCACGCCGCATTGCGCCGCCACGGCCGCGCGCAGCCAGGCGCCGTCGTTGGCGGCGAAGCGTTCGCGCCAGCGCTGCAGCAGGCCGGGTGCGGCGGCAATCGGCTCCGCGCCTGGCGCTGCGGCCGGGGCGCAGGCCGGCAGTGCGCCGTCGTCGTCCACGGCTGCCGCATCGTCGAGACGCGGCAGTAGGCGCGCCAGCGCGCGGTTTGGATCGAAATCGAGGTCAGGGTCGAGTTGGAGCGCGGGGCCAGCGGCGCGCACGGTGCGCAGCGCGGCGAGGTCGGCGCGGCAGTCGGCGCACGTCTCCACGTGGGCCTGCACGTGTTCCAGTTCGGTGCCCGTGAGGGTGCCGTTGGCGAGCCAGGGCAGGACGTCCTGGGCTTCGGCGTGGCGCGCGGTGACGCGGTTGCTGTGCGGGTTCATGACCGGACCTCCAGCTGGTCTTCCAGCAGCGTTGCCAGGCGGCGGCGCGCGTGGAACAGGCGCGTCTTGACGGTGTTGACGGGACATTCCATGATTTCTGCGATTTCTGCGTAACCCATGTCGTGATAGAAGGTCAGCTGGAACGCGGCCCGCTGCGCTAGTGGCAAGGTCGCGACGGCCGCGTCGACGGCATGCGCGAGGCGCTGCTGCTCGAAGCGCCAGTCGGGCCGGCCGGCGTCGTCGCCCGCGTACTCGTCGGCCGTGTCGGCCGTCGGCTCGTCGAGGGCGTGCAGCGCCTTGCAGGCCTTGCGGTACGCGATCGCGAACACCCACGTCGACACCTTGCAGCTGCCGTCGAACGTGGCGGCCTTCTGCCAGACGACGAGCAGCGTGTCGTTGACGATTTCCTCGATCAGCGGCACGCTGCGCGTCATGCGCTGGAGGAAGCGTGCCAGCCGCGGGAAATACATGCGGTACAACGTCTCGAAGGCGTGCCGGTCCCCGGCGGCCACGCGGCCGACCAGGCTGGCTTCGCCCTCGGCCGCGCCGGCCGCAGGCGGCGATCCTTCAGTATGTCTGTCCACCCATGCGCTCTCTGCTGTTTTGCCGTGAATACCTGCCGGCCGCGCGAAGGTTCATGCGCGGCGCAAATATTTTTTGCCGCACGTGATTCTCACACGGATCGACGCCCTCGGGGCCCTGCGAATCGTGTTGCCGCGATCCGCCGCCCGTGTCACGATGCCGCCATGACAACCCGATATTGCCCCATGAAACGATTTGCACTGTCTTTCCTCGCCGCCGCGCTGGTCCTGGCCGGCCACGTCCACGCCCAGGACAAGCCGCGCCCGCTCGGCTACGCGAAGGTCGCCGACGCGCTGGCCGCGCTGGAAAAGAACCCGGACGCGAAGTTCAGCCATCCGGACGGCTGGACCGTCGTCACCGTCCAGAAGCCGGAACTGGCCGTGTGGTCGTTCGTGCCGAAGGGGCACGACGCGTATCCGGCCGTCGTCCGGCGCATCGTCCGCAAGACGGACAAGGGGACGTTCGTCGAGATGAAAGTGCTGTGTGAAGCCAAGCAGGAACCGTGCCGGCGACTGGCGCTGCAATTCCAGCAGTTGACGGCGCAGATGCAGCAGGCCAGGTAGGGTGGGCACCCCGTGCCCACCAAATGCACGCGTTTCGGCAATGCACGGTGGGCACGGGGTGCCCACCCTACGATTTAACCCCTACCGGTTGACGACCACCTTGGCCGCGGCCGTCACCTGATCGCGCAGCCACTTGTGCTCGGGCGACTGGTGCACACGCTGGTGCCACAGCTGGTAGAAGCGCATCGGCGGGAACTTGATCGGTACCGTGAAATTCTTCAGCGGCAGCGTCTTTTCGTAGAAACGGATGAACTGGCGCCCCGTCGTCAGCACGAGGTCCGTCTGCGTGAGCATGTACGGGATCAGGCCGAAATAGGGCGATTCCACGGCCACCTTGCGGTGCAGGCCCTGGCGTTCGAGGAAGGCGTCGATGACGCCGTGGTAGCCCGGCAGCATCGCGGTCGGCGCGATGTGGGGCAGGGTGAGATAGTCCTCGACCGTCATCGCGTCGGACGCCGTGCGCTTGGCGTAGGCGCTGTCGGCCCGCATCGTACAGATGATCGGGTCTTCGAACAACTTGGAGATGTGCAGGTGCGGCGGCGGCTCGTCCCAGTTGGCGATGACGAGGTCCATCTCGCCGTCGGACAGCATGCGCAGGTAGTCCGTGCCCGGCCCGAGGTGGTGGATCGTCACGCGGCTGTTCGGCGCGCCGCGCCGGATCGAGGCGACGACACCGGGCAGGAATTGCGTGTCGAGGTAGTCGGGCGCCGCGATGTGGAACGTGCGGTCGGCCTGTTCCGGTACGAACGGCGTCCTGCGCACGAACAGGCTTTCCGTCTCGTCGAGGATGCGCTTGGCGGGCTTGAGCAGGCTTTCGCCATGCTGCGTGGGCACCATGCCGCGCGCACCGCGCACGAGCAGCGGGTCGCCCGTCAGCTCGCGCAGCTTGCGCAGCGACGCCGAGATCGACGGCTGCGGCTGGTTCAGTTTCAGGGCGACGCGCGAGACGTTCTTCTCGACGAGCAGCAGATACAGGATGCGGATCAGGTGCAGGTCGAGGTGCTGGGGCAGGCTGGACATGGGGCTTGCTTGGTATGATTGTTATATACGTAGTCTGATTTTAAATATACGTTATTTTTCATGTTCCAGAAAATATATCGGCGGTGGTGTCGCCTGCCGGTCACGCTGAGGAGTCCCGATGGAATACCTGGTCCCGTACGTACTCGAATGGATGAACATGCTCGTGCGCTGGCTGCACGTCATCACCGGCATCGCCTGGATCGGCGCCTCGTTCTACTTCGTCTGGCTGGATAATTCGCTGCGCCCGCCCGCGCCCGGCTCCGACCTCGCCAACAAGGGCGTCGCGGGCGAGCTGTGGGCCGTGCACGGCGGCGGCTTCTACAACCCGCAGAAGTATCTCGTCGCACCGGCCGAGCTGCCGGCGGAGCTGCACTGGTTCAAGTGGGAAGCGTATTCGACGTGGCTGTCGGGCTTCGCGCTGCTCGTCATCGTGTACTGGCTCAACGCGCAGGCGATGATGGTCGACCGCGCCGTGGCCGACCTGGCGCCCTGGCAGGCCGTCGGCGTCGGGCTGGGCTGCATCGTCGCGGGCTGGGTCGTGTACGACCTGCTGTGCCGCTCGCCGCTCGGCAAGCACGATCTCGCGTTCGGCATCGTCGTGTTCGCGCTGCTGGTGGGCGCGGCCTGGCTGCTGACGCATGTGCTCAGCGGCCGCGCCGCGTACATCCACGTGGGGGCGATGATCGGCACCATCATGGTCGCGAACGTGGCGATGGTGATCATTCCCGGCCAGCGCAGGATGGTGGAGGCGATGCGCGCCGGGCAGAAGCCCGACCCGGTGTACGGCATCCGCGGCAAGCAGCGCAGCGTCCACAACAACTACTTCACGTTGCCCGTGCTGTTCATCATGATCAGCAACCACTTCGCGATGACCTACCGTCATCCGCACGCGTGGGCCGTGCTGGGCGTGATCATGGCGGCTGGCGTCTTCATCCGCCACTTCTTCAACCTGCGCCACAAGGGACGCGTCGAGTGGGTGTATCCGGCCATCGGCGTGGCGCTGCTGCTGGGGCTCGCGGTGGCGCTGGCGCCGCCGCGGCCTGCCGTCGCGGCGGGGAAGGTCGATTTCTTGCGCGTGCAGGCGATCGTCGCCCAGCGCTGTGTGTCGTGCCATGCGGCGCATCCGACGCAGCCGGGCTTCGCGAGCGCGCCCGCGGGCGTGATGCTGGACGACGCGCACGGCATCGCGCAGAACGCGCCCCGCATCTACCAGCAGGCCGTGCAGTTGAAGGCGATGCCGCTCGCGAACATGACCAATATGACGGAGTCCGAGCGGGCGGAGATCGGCGCGTGGTTCGAGGCGGGAGCAAAAGCGCCGTAGGGTGGGGCATGAAATGCGAGCCCACGCGAACGTTTGCGGCATGTTGGCGTTACGCGTGGGCACGGGGTGCCCACCCTACGTCGTCGATACGTGCGTAGGCATGCGGTCCGCACACGTTTGATTTGTTTCGGCCGTAGGGTGGGCTCCCCGAGCCCACCAAGCGTACGCGCACCGAAAACGGGTTATTTCAACGTGCGCTCGAACAGCTGGAAGATGCGCCGATACTCGTCATACCAGCTCTCCGGCTGCACGAACGAATGCTTCTCGAGCGGATACGGCGCCAGCTCCCAGTGGTCCTTCTTCAATTCGATCAGGCGCTCGGCCATGCGCACTGAGTCCTGGAAGAACACGTTGTCGTCGACCATGCCGTGCGCGATCAGCAGATGGCCCTTGAGGTTCTGCGCGTACTCGATCGGCGATGACGTCTTGTACGCTTCCGGATCGACGTCCGGCGTATTCAGGATGTTCGACGTGTACTCGTGGTTGTACGAGGTCCAGTCGGACACGGGACGCAGCGCGGCGCCGGCCTTGAAGACGTCGGGCGCGCGCAGCATGCCCATCAACGTCATGAAGCCGCCGTAGCTGCCGCCGTAGATGCCCACGCGGGCCGGGTCGCCCTGTTCGTTGGCGACCATCCAGTTCACGCCGTCGAGGTAGTCGTCCAGCTCCGGGTGGCCCATCTGGCGGTAGATCGCCGTGCGCCACTTGACGCCATACCCCTTCGATGCGCGGTAGTCCATGTCGAGGACGACGTAGCCGTTCTGCACGAGCAGGTTGTGGAACATCTGCTCGCGGAAGTACGGCGTGTAGCGCTGCGTGACGTTCTGCAGATAGCCCGCGCCGTGCACGAACATCACGACCGGATATTTTTTTCCGGCCTCCAGCTGCGCGGGGCGGTACAGCTTGGCCCAGATCGGCGCGCCGCCGTGCGTCGACGGCACCGTCACGAATTGCGGCTGGATCCACTCGTGCGCCTTGAATTCCGGCGTGCGCGTGTCGGTCAGGCGGACCGCGTCACCGCCGGACGACGGCAAGGTCGCGATCTGCGCCGGCAGGTACGGGCCGGAATAATGGACGAGCAGCTTCTTCTGGTCCGGCGACAGGCGGAAATCCTGCACGCCGGCCAGGCTGCTCACTTCGCGCGTGGCGCCGGCCGCGGCGTCGACAGCGCAGACTTCGTACGTGTGCGGCGCCTTGCGGTTGCACATCACCCAGGCCGTGCGGCCGTCGGCGGACCACGCCACGTCCGTCGCTTCCCACGCGCCTTGCGTGAGCGCGCGCGTGCGGCCGGCCGCGTCGCGCACGTACAGGTGCGAGTACCCGGTTTCTTCCGACAGATACCACAGCGTGCTGCCGTCCGGCAGCCAGCCGAAGTCGTTGTTGTCGTAGTTGATCCAGGCTTCGTCCGTCAGGCGGTGCACGGGTTTCAGGGCAGCGTGCGGCAGGTCGACGGTGGCGATCCAGCGGTCCTTGTTGTCGACGGCGCGCAGCTGCACGGCCGCGTTGCTGCCGTCCTGGCTCCACACGATGCCTTCGCCTTCGGAGCCGATCGTCACCGGCCGCAGGCCCTTCAGCGGCTCGAGCTTGTGCGCGGCACGCAGCTGCGCCAGCGGGTCCGTCGCGATGCCGGGCAGGACGTCCAGCGCCAGGTCCTTCACGTCGTGCGTCGCCAGGTTGACGAGCTTGAGGCCCTGGCCCGCGGGCGCGTTGCGGCCCACGCGCGTGCGCTCTTCCGAGAATTCCTCGTAGCCGCTTTCCGTCACGTAGCGCGGCATCTTGCCCGCGCGGCCCTTGGGCGCATCCTTCGGACCCGTGACGACGAGCAGCCAGCGCCCGTCCGGCGACAGCGCGCTGTTCACGATGGCGATCCTGTCGCCGAGGTAGATCGGGGCCGGGGCGCGGGTCGGGTCGGCGCGGCGTTCCTGCTCGGCCTGGGCGCGCGCCGCGTCGCGCTCGTCCTTCTGGCGCTTCAGGATCGTGGACAGCCGCAGCTGCATGTCGCGCAGCGCATCCGGTTCCGGCACGTTCGGGTCCTTGGCGGCGCGGGGCAGGGCGATCGGTGCCGGCACGCGCTCGTTGCGGTCCCATCCGAACCAGTCGTCGCCGATGCGGAACTGCACGCTGCGCTCGTCGGCTGAATACTGCACGGCCTGCACGGCCTGCACGGCCCCACCATGGCTGCGCGTGATCTGCACGAGCGCGCCGTTCCTGAGGTCGCGTTCGAACAGGTCGCCGTTGCGCACGACGACGGCGCGGGTGCGCGCACGGTTGTACAGCGTTTCCGGGGTGTCGAGCTTCGGGAGGTCGGCGTCTGCCACCTGCGCCGCGCGGCCGCCCCGGGCCGCATCGAGGCCCCACGTGTCGCGCAGCGGCGAGCCCGTGCGCTTCTGTTTGTAGAACACCTGCTTGCCGTCCCAGCTCCACCACGCCGCTTCGACGGGCGTGCCGATCCAGTCGGGGCTGGCCATCGCGTCGTCGAGGGTCACGGGTGTCGCGGCAAAAACAGGGGGCGCCAGCAGGGCGGCGAGAACGGCAAGAGAGGGAAGTCGCATCATCAGTCGGGTGGATAAATGAGGAACAGTTTGCTTTTCTTGGTCAGAATTGCAAAAAAGCATTCTATCTCAGCCGACAACGGTGCTGGGCGGAATCGCCGCACAAAAGACAACGCCCGGCCAATGCCGGGCGTCGGGAGACGTCGTTGCGCTGCCGTCGATCAGGCGGCGTTTTTCGGGCGGGCGTATTCGCCCATCCACAGTTCGGTCGGCGCGTTCGCCAGCCACAGGTCGGCAGGGGCGGTGACGGTCGGGTTGCGCACGAAGATCACGATGCGGGTGATGACGGCGGCGGCGGCGATGGCGACGGTGAGGTATTCGATCGGGGTCATGATTTTATCCTTGGATGATGGTATTAGTGGGTCGACGATTTGCGTGCCATGTCGGCGGTCAGCGCGGAGGCGCAGAACGGGCCCAGGATCACGCGGTCCGCCACGGTGCGGTTGCGGGCGAAGGCGCCGCTGGCCGGCTGCGCGGCGTCGTGGGCGAACCAGCCGCCGTGTGCCGTATAGAGCTCGATCGCGAAAGCGCGGATCTTGCCGAATGCGTCTGCCAGGTGGTGGCGCAGACCCTTGTCTGCCTGGGTGATCGTTGCGGTCGTCATGGTCATCTCCGGTGAGAAATCTGTCGTGTTGCGATGCAGTATAGGGAGAACCGCGTCATAAATGAACTTTTGATTTGTGATGCTTCCCATTCGTTTTGTGAATATTTCTGTGAGATAACTATTGCGGATGTGCACTCCCGCGATTCGGTCCGTGAATATCTGACGCCGTCCTGATCGCCGCGCTCGGCAGTTATGGCCCGAAACTTGCTTGCCCCAAGGGCATGAAATCGCCTTCCAAGGTCCAGCGCACGTTGCGCATCGTCGTCGTCAACACTGCGACGGATCACGTCACGGACGAGTCCGCGCGTGCCGCGCAGGCTCGGCGCAACACCGCGCTGCGCATCGGCCTGCTGGAATCCGGCTACGACATCGTAGCCATGCTGCCGGCCGACATCTTCCTGCCCGAGCGGATCGCGCAGATCCAGCCGGACATGATCATCATCGACAGCGAATCCGACGCGCGCGACGTGCTCGAGCACATCGTGATCGCCACGCGCGACGAGCCGCGCCCGATCGTGCTGTTCACGGACGACCAGACGCCGTCCAGCATGGACGCCGCGATCGACGCGGGCGTGACCGCGTACATCGTCGATGGCCTGCAGGCCGAGCGCGTGAAACCCGTGCTGGACGTGGCGCTGAAGCGCTTCCAGCGCGAGCAGAAGCTGCTGGACGAGTTGTCGGACACGCGCCGCCAGTTGGCCGACCGCAAGCTGATCGAGCGCGCCAAGGGCGTCCTGATGGCGCGCAACAAGCTGACGGAAGAAGAGGCCTACCAGCGGCTGCGCACGATGGCGATGAACAAGAAACTCAAGCTGGCCGAAGTGGCCCAGCGCATCCTGGATGTCGAGGATCTCCTCGGGTAAGAATAAGGAACAGCATGGCACATGCCTTCGTGTCGGGATCGGACCGCCCGGAAAAGACCGTGATCAGGGCCGGCTTCATGCCTCTGACGGATTGCGCGCCCCTCGTGATGGCGTCCGTGCTGGGGCTGGACGACAAATACGGTATCAAGCTGGACCTGTGCCGCCAGCACTCGTGGTCGGGCATGCGCGACCGCCTGCTGCAGGGCGAGACCGACGTGGCGCACGTCCTGTACGGCATGCTGTACGGCGTGGAGAACGGCATCGGCGGCGTGACCCGGCGCATGGCCGTGCTGATGAATTTGTCGCGCAACGGCCAGTCCATCACCCTCGCGCGCGCGCTCGCGCGCCAGGGCATCGCCGACCTCCCGCAACTGGCCGCCGCCGTCCGCAAGGGCGGGCGCCGCTTCGCCTTTGCCCACACCTTCCCCACGGGGAATCACGCGATGTTCCTCTATTACTGGCTGGCCGCCGGCGGCATCGACCCGCTGCGCGACGTGCAGGCCGTGACCGTGCCGCCCAGCCAGATGGCCGTGAACCTCGCGGCGGGCCACATGGACGGCTTCTGCGCCGGCGAGCCGTGGAGCACCCGCGCGCTGCTGGACGGCAGCGGCTTCACGGCCGCCACGAGCCAGGACATCTGGCCCGACCACCCCGGCAAGGCGCTGGGCGCGACCGCGGCCTTCGTCGACGCCAATCCGCACGCGTGCCGCTCGCTGGTCGCGGCCGTGCTGGAAGCGGCGCGCTGGCTCGACGCGGCGGGCGAGAATCGCGACGCGGCCGCCGAGGTGCTGTCGAGTCCCGGCTACGTGAACGCCGACCGCCACGCCATCGCCGCGCGCCTGCACGGCGAGTACGAGAACGGCCTGGGACGGCGCTGGATCGATCCCGACCCCGTCCGCTTCCACTCGGACGGCGAGGCCAACTTCCCCTACCTGTCCGACGGCATGTGGTTCATGACCCAGCACCGGCGCTGGGGCCTGCTGCGCGACGACGTCGACTACGCGGCCGTGGCCGCGCGCGTGAACCGCGTGGGCCTGTACCGCGAGGCCGCCGTGCTGGCCGGCGTGCCCGCACCTTCGAGCCTGACCCGCCGCTCCGTGCTCATGGACGGCAAGGTATGGGACGGCAGCGCGCCGGCCGCGTATGCGGCCGCCTTTCCCATCCGCCGTGTCGCCCTCGCCGGCGCCTAGCGCCTGCACCATGCCAAACGGGTGCGTCAGCGCGTGCCTCATTTGCGTGCGTTATTACCGTGCATGGTGCACTGCAATGAAGCGGGAGACCCGGGTAAATACGGTCTTATGAGGGAAAACCATCTGGCACGGGTCTTGCACATAGGGAGGTAAGGGGTCAAAGGCGACCTCCCATCACAGCGCTGTCCCAACGGAGGGGCGGCAACAGGACAACGGCGTCCGCTGCACCGCACACGCGATTCCCATTCGCGGCCGCGGTACGCAGCGGGCGCCTTTTCGTTTTTAAGAAGGGAAGAAAAACATGGCCGGCAAAGCAAACAGCATCAAGCTATTCTCCTTTGATACGCCCCCGATGCGCGCGTTCCACCTGACCTGGGTGGCCTTCTTCGTCTGCTTTTTCGCCTGGTTTGCCTGCGCACCGCTGATGCCGGTGATTAAAGGCGAGTTCCACCTGTCCGTCGGCCAGATCGCCGACATCAACATCGCCGCCGTCGCCATCACGATCATCGTGCGCCTGATCGTCGGCCCGCTGTGCGACCGCTTCGGCCCGCGCAAGACCTACACCGGCCTGCTGGCACTGGGCGCGATCCCCGTGCTGGGCGTCGCCATGTCGCAGAGCTATGAGAGCTTCCTGCTGTTCCGCCTCGGCATCGGTGCCGTCGGCGCCAGCTTCGTGATCACCCAGTACCACACCTCGGTGATGTTCGGCCCGAAGGTCGTCGGCACCGCGAACGCGGCGTCGGCCGGCTGGGGCAACAGCGGCGGCGGCGTCGCGCAAGCCACGATGCCGCTGCTGATGGGCGCCGTGATCATGCTGGGCGTGAACGAGACGATGGGCTGGCGCGTCGCGCTGCTGGTGCCGGGCGTGCTGATGCTGATCATGTCCGTCGTCTACTACAAATTCACGCAGGACTGCCCGGAAGGTAACTTCACGGAACTGCGCGCCGCCGGCGTGCCGTTCGAATCGGGCGGCAAGGGCGGCTGGGCGAGCTTCTTCGAAGCCTGCCGCAACTACCGCGCCTGGCTGCTGTTCATCACCTACGGCGCCTGCTTCGGCATCGAACTGTTCATCCACAACGTCGCCGCCACCTATTACGTCGACCACTTCGGCCTGTCGCTGAAAGCGGCCGGGATGGCCGCCGGCAGCTTCGGCCTGCTGGCCCTGTTCGCCCGTGCCCTCGGCGGCTGGATCTCGGACAAGGCGGCCGCGCGCGGCGACCTGAATTCCCGCGTGAACCTGCTGTTCATCCTGATGATCGGCGAGGGCCTTGGCCTGCTGTGGTTCTCGCAGACCACCAGCGTCACGATGGCCATCGTCGCCATGCTGGCTTTCGGCCTGTGCACCCACATGGCCTGCGGTTCGACCTATGCGCTGGTGCCGTTCGTCAGCCGCAAGGCGCTGGGCGGCGTGGCCGGCATCGTCGGCGCGGGCGGCAACGTCGGCGCCGTGCTGGCCGGCTTCCTGATGAAGGCGACCGGAGACGTGCGCCAGACCCTGATGATCCTCGGCGGCGCCGTCCTCGTCGCGGCGCTGTGCGCGATCGGTGTGCGCTTCTCGCTCGCCGCCCCCGAAACGCCGGCACCCGCAGCCGCCTGAACCACATACACGTCGTAGCAAGCAAGGAGTCGCAACATGAAACTGATCGTCATCGGCCACGGCATGGTGGGCCACAAATTCCTCGAAACCCTGTTCGCGGAGGCCGCGCAGTCGACGCACTTCCACGTCACCGTGCTGTGCGAGGAACCGCGTCCTGCCTATGACCGCGTGCACCTGTCGTCGTACTTCTCGGGCACGACGGCCGACCAGCTGTCGCTCGTCGCACCGGGCTTCTTCGAGAAGCATGCCGCCCAGATCGACCTGAAGCTGAACGCGCAGGCCGTGGCGGTCGATCGTGATGCGAAGACCGTGACCCTGGCCGATGGCGCCGTGCTGGCCTACGACAAGCTCGTGTTCGCGACCGGCTCCTATCCGTTCGTGCCGCCCGTCCCGGGCAAGGAGCGCGACGACATCTTCGTCTACCGCACCATCGAAGACCTGGAAAAAATGACGGAATGCGGCGCCCGTTCGAAGTCCGGCGTCGTCGTGGGCGGCGGCCTGCTGGGTCTCGAGTGCGCCAAGGCGCTGCGCGACATGAGCCTCGACACGCACGTCGTCGAATTCGCACCGCGCCTGATGGCCGTGCAGGTCGACGACCTGGGCGGCCGCGTCCTGCGCAACAAGATCGAAGCGCTGGACGTCAAGGTGCACACGCAGAAGAACACGCTGCGCATCGTGGACGGCGAGTCGGCCAGGCACCGCATGGAGTTCGCGGACGGCAGCTTCCTCGAGACGGACATGATCGTGTTCTCGGCCGGCATCCGCCCGCGCGACGAACTCGCGAAGGCCGCCGGCCTGGAACTGGGCCCGCGCGGCGGCGTCGCCATCGACGCTTCTTGCCTCGCGTCGGACCCGAACATCTACGCCATCGGCGAGTGCGCATCGTGGGGCGGCCAGACGTTCGGCCTCGTCGCGCCGGGTTATGAAATGGCCCGCATCGTCGCGCGCGCGCTGATCGGCCAGGAAGCCGAGTTCGCCGGCGCCGACATGAGCACGAAGCTGAAGCTGATGGGCGTGGACGTCGCGTCGATCGGCGACGCCCACGGCAACACGCCGGGCGCGCGCAGCTTCCAGTTCACGGACGAGCGCAAGCAGGTCTACAAGAAGATCGTCGTCTCCGACGACGGCAAGAAGCTGCTGGGCGCCGTGCTGATCGGCGACGCCGCCGAATACGGCAGCCTGCTGCAGATGATGCTCAACGATATGGAGCTGCCGGAGTCGCCGGAATTCCTGATCCTGCCGCAGCTTGACGGTGCCGCGCGTCCGGCGTTGGGCGTGGAGGCGCTGCCGGCATCCGCGCAAGTCTGCTCGTGCAATGCCGTCAGCAAGGGCACCATCGCCGACGCGGTCGCGGGCGGCGCCTGCGATATCGGCGCGATCAAGTCGTGCACGAATGCAGGCACGTCGTGCGGCGGCTGCGTGCCGCTCGTCACGCAGATCATGAAGTCCGAGATGGCGAAGGCCGGCATGGCCGTCAACAACCACCTGTGCGAACACTTCCCGTACTCGCGCCAGGAAATCCACCACCTGGTGCGCGTGGGCGGCATCAAGACCTTCGGCGAGCTGCTGCACAAGCACGGCAAGGGCCTGGGTTGCGACATCTGCAAGCCGGTCGCCGCCAGCGTCCTCGCGTCGACGTGGAACGACTTCGTGCTGAAGCCCGAGCACGCGAGCCTGCAGGACTCGAACGACTACTTCCTCGGCAACATCCAGAAGGACGGCACGTATTCCGTCGTGCCCCGGATGCCGGGCGGCGAAGTGACCCCGGAAGGCCTGATCGCCGTCGGCCAGGTCGCCAAGAAATACGGCCTGTACACGAAGATCACGGGCGGCCAGCGTGTCGACCTGTTCGGCGCCCGCGTGGACCAGCTGCCCGCGATCTGGGAAGAGCTGATCGCGGCCGGCTTCGAGTCGGGCCATGCGTACGGCAAGTCGCTGCGCACGGTGAAATCGTGCGTGGGCTCCACGTGGTGCCGCTACGGCGTGGGCGATTCCGTCGGCTTCGCCATCGCGCTGGAAAATCGCTACAAGGGCCTGCGCGCGCCGCACAAGATCAAGTTCGGCGTGTCGGGCTGCACCCGCGAATGCGCCGAGGCGCAGGGCAAGGACGTGGGCCTGATCGCGACGGAGAAGGGCTGGAACCTGTACGTGTGCGGCAACGGCGGCATGAAGCCCCGTCACGCGGAACTGATCGCGTCGGACCTGGACGAAGCGACCGTCGTCAAACTGGTCGACCGCTTCCTCATGTTCTACGTGCGCACGGCCGACCGCCTGCAGCGCACGAGCACGTGGCGCGAGAACCTCGAAGGCGGCCTGGATTACCTGAAGCAGGTCGTCATCGACGACAAGCTGGGCATCGCCGCGGAACTGGAAGCGGACATGCAGCGCGTCGTCGACACGTATGCCGACGAGTGGAAGAACGCGGTCGAAGACCCGGCCGTGCGCCAGCGCTTCCGCAGCTTCGTCAACACGGACGGCACGGACGACAACGTCGTGTTCATGCCGGAGCGCGGCCAGATCCGTCCGGCCACCGTGGAAGAACGCCGCCGCACCATCCCCATTGCCGTCGCCTGATCGATAGACCCGAACCGAACCAAGGAGAACACCATGCATCGCGATATCCAACTGAACCAGTGGAATGCCGTCTGCTCGCTCGACCAGATCGTCCCGGACACGGGCGTCGCCGCCCTGCTCAACGGACGCCAGGTGGCCGTGTTCCGCGTGGGCGCCGCGGAGCCGCGCCTGTTCGCCATCGATAACTACGATCCGAATTCGGATGCGGCCGTCCTGTCGCGCGGCATCGTCGGCAGCATCGGCGAGCGCGTCGTCGTCGCGTCGCCGATCTACAAGCAGCACTTCGACCTGCAGACGGGTGAATGCCTGGAGGCGCCGCATCACTCGGTGACCAGCTATCCCGTGCGCGTCGAGGACGGCAAGGTCTGGGTGGGGGCGTAAATGAAAGCCTCGCATGCGCATCCGCGGTTGGTCGTCATCGGCAACGGCATGGCGGGCATGCGCACGGTCGAAGAGCTGTTGAAGCTCGCGCCCGACATGTACCGCATCACCGTGTTCGGCGCCGAGCCGCACGGGAATTACAACCGCATCCTGCTGTCGCCCGTGCTCGCCGGCGAAAAGACCGTCGACGACATCATGCTCAACACGCGCGAGTGGTATGACGCCAACGGCATCACGCTGCACGCGGGCGACCCCGTCGTGCGCATCGACCGCAAGAAGCGCGTCGTGCATGCCGCGTCGGGCCTCGCCGTGCCGTACGATCGCCTGTTGATCGCCACCGGCTCGAAGCCATTCATCGTGCCGGTGCCGGGCCACCAGCTGCCGGGCGTGATCGGTTTTCGCGACATCAGCGACGTCGACACGATGCTCGCTGCCGCGCGCGCGGGCGGGAAGGCCGTCGTCATCGGCGGCGGCCTGCTCGGCCTGGAAGCTGCGAACGGCCTGCTGCGCCAGGGGATGGAAGTCGCCGTCGTGCACGTGATGGGCAGCCTGATGAACCAGCAGCTCGATCCGCCCGCCGCGGAACTGCTGCGCGCGAGCCTGGAGCTCCGCGGCCTGCGCATCCTGCTGAACCGCCAGACCGTCGCCATCGAAGGAACGGACCGCGTCGCGTCCGTGCGCTTCGAGGACGGCGAGACCGTCGACGCCGACCTCGTCGTGATGGCGGCCGGCGTGCGCCCGAACGTCGAGCTGGCGAAGGCCGCAGGGTTGCACTGCGAGCGCGCCATCGTTGTCGACGACACGCTGCAGACCTACGACCCGCGCGTGTACGCCGTCGGCGAATGCGTACAGCACCGCCGCGCCACGTTCGGCCTCGTGGCGCCGATCTGGGACCAGGCCCGCGTTGCCGCCGCCCACCTCGCGGGCTCGGGCCACCGCCGCTACGTGCAGCAGGCCACTGCGACGAAGCTGAAGGTGACGGGCGTCGACCTGTACTCGGCCGGCGACATCGTCGGCGGCGAGGGCAGCGAAGACCTCGTGCTGCGCGACCGCCGCAGCGGCATCTACAAGCGCCTCGTCGTCGCGGGCAACCGCCTGACGGGCGCCGTGCTGTACGGGGACGTCGCGGACGGTCCCTGGTATTTCGACCTGATTCAACAGCGGACGGACATTTCGTCCATCCGCGACCAGTTGCTGTTCGGCCGCGCGCATTCGGATGACGTCGCAGCGCAGGCGGCCTGACGAGGAGTTTCACATGGAGTTGTCCGCGCAGTTTCCCATTGCTTCCACTACCGTCCGTACGACGTGCCCGTATTGCGGCGTCGGCTGCGGCGTCAATGCCAAGGTCGGGCAGGACGGCGCGCTCGCGATCGCCGGCGACACGGCGCACCCGGCCAGCCAGGGCCGCTTGTGCGTGAAGGGCTCCGCGCTTGGCGAAACGCTCGGCAACCACGGCCGCCTGCTGTCGCCGATGCTGCGCGAAGAGGGCGCTCTGCGCGCCGCGACCTGGGACGAGGCATTGGACAAGGTCGCGCAAGGCTTTGCGCGCGTCATCGCCGAGCACGGGCCGGACGCCGTCGCGCTGTACGTCTCCGGCCAGCTGCTGACCGAGGACTACTACGTCGCCAACAAGTTCATGAAGGGCTACGTCGGCAGCGCGAACATCGACACCAACTCCCGGCTGTGCATGTCGTCCGCGGTGGCCGGCCACAAGCGCGCGTTCGGCGAGGACGTCGTGCCGGGCAGCTACGAAGACTTCGAGCTGGCCGATCTCGTCGTGCTCGTCGGCTCGAACGCCGCCTGGTGCCACCCCACGTTGTACCAGCGCATCGCGCGCGCGAAGCAGGAACGGCCGGAGATGAAGGTCGTCGTGATCGACCCGCGCCGCACCGCGACGTGCGACATCGCCGACCTGCACCTGCCCGTCAAGCCGGGCACGGACGTGTGGTTGTTCGATGGCCTGCTGGCCCACCTGGCCGAGCATGCGGCCGACGACGGCTTCATCGACGCCCACACGACGGGCCTTGCCGATGCGCTCGACGCGGCCGGCAAGGCGGGTTCGCTGGCCGACGTGGCCAAGGCCTGCCGCCTCGATCCGCACGACCTGGAGCGCTTTTATGAGCTGTTCGCGCAGACGGAAAAGGTCGTGACGGCGTTCACGATGGGCGTGAACCAGTCGACCGCCGGCGCCGACAAGGTCAACGCCATCATCAACTGCCACCTGATCACGGGCCGCATCGGCCGCCCCGGCATGGGACCGTTCTCGCTGACGGGCCAGCCGAACGCGATGGGCGGCCGCGAAGTGGGGGGCCTTGCGAACATGCTGGCCGCGCACATGGACCTCGACGATGCGGCGCAGCGCGCGGCATTGCAGGAATTCTGGGGCTCGCCGCACGTGGCGGACAAGCCGGGCCTGAAGGCCGTCGACCTGTTCCGCGCCATCGAGGACGGCAAGATCAAGGCCGTGTGGATCATGGCGACGAACCCGCTCGTGAGCCTCCCCGACGCCGACCAGGCACGGCGCGCGCTGGAAAAATGCGAGCTGGTGGTGGCAAGCGACATCGTCCTCGGCACCGACACGAACGAGGCGGCGCACGTGCTGCTGCCGGCGCTCGGCTGGGGCGAGAAGGACGGCACCGTCACCAATTCCGAGCGCTGCATCTCGCGCCAGCGCGCGTTCCTGGCCGCGCCGGGCAGCGCGCGCGCCGACTGGGACATCATGTGTGACGTCGCGCGCCGCATGGGCTTCGAAGGCTTCGCGTTCAAGGGCCCGCACGAGATCTTCGACGAGCACGCACGCCTGTCCGGCTGGAAGAACGGCACCGAGGGGCAGCGCCGCCGCGTGTTCGACATCACGGGCCTGGCCGGCATGACGCGCGCCGACTACGATGCCCTCGAGCCGGTCCAGTGGCCCGTGCGTACGCCGGCGGAGCGCACGGCACGTGTATTCGGCGACGGCCATTTCGCCCACGGCGACGGGCGCGCGCGCTTCGTGCCGACGGTGCCGCGCGCGCCCGCGCACCTGCCGGGCGGCGAGTATCCGCTCGTGCTGAACACGGGCCGCGTGCGCGACCAGTGGCACACGATGACGCGCACGGGGCGCTCGCAGAAACTGGCCGAGCACATCCCGGAACCGTATATCGACATGCACCCGCAGGATGCGCTGCTGTCCGGCGTGAAGGCGGGCGAACTGGCGCGCGTGACGAGCGACTGGGGCGCCGTCGTGGCGCGCGTGCAGCACGGCGGCGGCATCGCGCGCGGCAGCGTGTTCATGCCGATCCACTGGAGCGGCCAGACGGCGTCCGACGCGCGCGTGGGGACGGTCGTGAACCCGGCCGTCGATCCGGTGTCGGGCGAGCCGGAATTCAAGCACACGCCCGTGCGCATCGAACCGTTCGGCGTCACGTGGTATGGCTTCATCCTGTCGCGCACGGACCTGCCGCTGCGCGAGGCCGCCAACTGGACGCGCGTGCAGGGCAAGGACTTCGTGCGCTACGAACTGGCGGGCCGCAAGCCGTTCGCCAACGCGGCCGTGTGGGCCCGCGGCCTGCTGGACGTGCATGACGACGACGCCGACTGGATCGAGGTCGAAGACAAGAACGGCGGCATGTACCGCGCCGTGCACCTCGTCGACGGCCGCATCGAGGCGTGCCTGTTCGTCGCGCAGCGCGCCGACCTGCCGGCCCGCGCCTGGCTCGCGAGCATGTTCGGCAAGGAGCAGCTGGAGCCGGCCGACCGCATGAGCCTTCTCGCGGGCCGCGCGAAAGAGCCGGCCTTCGACGCGGGGCCGACCGTGTGCTCGTGCTTCGGCGTGGGCCGCAAGACGATCGAGATCGCGATCCGCCGCGACAACCTGTGCGACGCGGCCGCCGTCACGGCGTGCACGAAGGCGGGCGGCAACTGCGGGTCGTGCATCCCCGAGATCCGCTCGCTGTTGGCCGAGGCGCAGGCGCAGGCGGCGGAAGCCTGAAACAACGCCAACACATCGCCGGCGTCCGCGTTATCCGAACGCCGTAGGGTGGGCACCCCGTGCCCACGCGGACGTTTGCACAATGCCGGCGTCCGCGTGGGCGGAGGCCGCCCACCCAACGCAAGGCAGAATAACGTAGGGTGGGCACCCCGTGCCCACGCGGACGTTTGCACAATGCCGGCGTCCGCGTGGGCGGAGGCCGCCCACCCGACGCAAGGCAATGACGCGGCGGATCAACGGGCCGGCGGCGCCACGACGCCGAACGCCTGCGGCACCGCCACCCGCATGATGTCGATGAAGCGCCGCAGCCGCGCCGGATAGAAGCGCGCGGGCGGATAGATCAGCCAGATCGGCAGCGGCGACGCCTGCCATTCCGGCACCAGTTGCACCAGGCGCCCCGCCTCCAGCTCTTCGCGCAGCGCCCAGCGCGAGCCGATCGCCGCGCCGACACCCAGCACGACGGCATTGCGCATCGCGTACAGATTGTCCGTGTACAGGCGCGGCTGGATGGGCAGCCGCACCGTCTCCCCGCGCGCCGCGTGCGTGAGCGCCACCTCGTCCCGATAGAAATGGCTGACCGCGATCCACGGCAGCCGCGCCAGCTCGTCCGGATGGGCGGGCAGGGGGCCGCCGTCCAGCAGGGCGGGCGAACCGACGACGATGCGCGGCACGTCGCCCAGCCGGATCGCCACGACGGACGGATCGGGAATGTCGCCCACGCGGATCGCGCAATCGATGCCCTCGCCGATGAAGTCCGGCGTGCGGTCGTGCAGGGTCCAGTCCACCGTCATGCGCGGATAGCGCGCCAGGTATTCCGCCAGCGGTGCCACCAGCTGCTGCTGCCCGAACGCGTGCGGCGCGACGACGCGCAGCATGCCCACCGGCTCGTCCACGGCGCCCCGGATCTCGCTCTCGAATTCCTGCCACCCCGCGATGAGTTCCTTCGCGCGGGAATAGCAGCGCATGCCGTCGTCCGTCAGTTTCATCGCGTGTGTGGAGCGCTGCAGCAGCCGCACCCCCAGCGATTTCTCCAGCGCCTTCAGGCGGCGGCTGATCGTCGGCTGCGTGGTTGCCAGTGCGCGCGCCGCGGCGGACAGGCTGCCGGCATCCACGATGCGGACGAACGTCTCGACCAGCATCATACGATCCGCAGATGGATTCATGGATGAAAAATCTGTGTTCATACGCCTATCGTATAACAGTTTGACGCCGGCTGCTGCTACCCGGCCGTGGCGTGCCTCCGCATAATGCGATGCAACAACTCACCACTCAGGAGCCCACCATGGACATTGCAACCACCACGGCGACCGTCATCCCGATCCGGCCGCGGCTGACCTCGCCACTGATCTTCCTACTGGCCGCCAGCACGGGCCTGTCGGTCGCCGCGCTGTACTACAGCCAGCCCATCCTGGGCACGCTCGCGGGCGACCTGCACGCAAGCAACCGGGCGGTCGGCTGGATTCCCACGATGACGCAATTCGGCTACGCCCTCGGCCTACTGTTTCTCGCGCCGCTGGGCGACCGCTTCGACCGCCGCACGATCATCGTCGTGAAGTCGCTGCTGCTGGCCGTCGCGCTGGTCGCGATCGCCGCCGCGCCGAGCTTGTCCGTGCTGCTCGCCGGCAGCCTCGCCGTGGGCCTGCTGGCCACCGTCGCGCAAGACATCGTCCCGGCCGCCGCCACGCTGGCGCCGCCCGAGCACCGTGGCCGCATCGTCGGCACCGTCATGACGGGCCTGCTGCTGGGCATCCTGCTGTCGCGCGTCGTCGGAGGTCTCGTCGCCGAAGCACTTGGGTGGCGCGCCGTGTTCGGCGGCGCGGCCGTCGTCGCCGCGTTCATGACGGCGATCCTCGCCCGCGGCCTGCCGGGCTTCAAGCCGACGAGCACCGTCGCCTATCCGGCGCTGCTGGCATCGCTCGCCGCGCTGTGGAAGCAGCACCGGGCGCTGCGTCTCGCGGCGCTGGCCCAGGGCCTGTTGGCGGTCGGGTTCTCCGCGTTCTGGTCGACGCTGGCCGTGATGCTGCACGGCGCCCCGTTCCACCTCGGCTCGGCCGCCGCCGGTTCGTTCGGCCTGGCCGGTGCCGTCGGCGCGCTGGCCGCCCCGTTCGCCGGGCGCCTGGCCGACCGCCGTGGTCCGCAATGGGTGACCCGTCTTGGCGCCACGTTGAGCGTCGCGTCATTCGCCGTGATGTTCGCGCTGCCGTCGCTGTCGCCGCACGCGCAGCTCGTGTTGCTGGCGCTGGCCACCGTCGGCTTCGACCTGGGCGTGCAGGCAAGCCTGATCGCGCACCAGACCATCGTCTACGGCATAGCGCCGGAAGCCCGCAGCCGCCTCAACGCGATCCTGATGACGACCATGTTCGTTGGCATGGCGGCGGGCGGCGCGCTGGGTGCCCAGGCGCTGGCCGCGTGGGGCTGGAACGGTGTCGTGGCGCTGGCCGTCGTGGCGAGCGTTGCTGCGCTGGCGGTGCGGATGCGGGCGGCAAGCGGCAAGTAATCCGATCGTAGATTCGACCAGCGCCAGGCCACGGCAACGCGGCCTGGCGCTGTGCCGTTATCGCAGCATCGCCGGGCAGGCGTTACGGGTGAGACAGGAAGGGCGCCAGCGCCTGGTCGGCCGCGGTCGGGTCGAGGGTGCGTGCCTGCAGCGCGTGCATGGCGATGGCGACGTCGTCCCGGCGGCCGCCGTCGTGCAGCAAGGCCCGGTTGTCGGCCATGGAGCGAAGCAGCTGGGTGGTCAGGCGGTCCAGCTGCGGACGGATGGTCTTGGCGAGGTCGGGCGCGTCGTCGAAGCGGCCGATGCCTTCCGCTTCCCAGCGGCGGTAGAGCGCGCGCTGCACCGTCTTGGACGCTTCGATCTGTGCGCGGAACACGCTGCGTACCCATGCCTCCGGCAGGCCCAGCGGGCCTCCCTGGCGCACCGCCGCTGCGATGACTTGCTCTTCGCGCGGCAGGTCTTCGATGGCGGCCTTCGCATTCCACTTGGCGCGCGCCACGTCCTGCGCCAGCAGCAGGCGCTGGTCGATCGCCTGGCGCAACGGCTCCAGTCCCCACGGGAACGCAAGCCAGCGGTCCAGGCGCGCTTGCATGCCGCCGCCGTCCAGGCGCGGCCGCAGCCAGTGGTCGACATACGTCTTCAGCGCCGGATCGCGCGGCAGCAGGATGGCCTTGTCGATCGAGTCGAACGGCGCGTCCGGATGCACGGCGCACAGCTGTGGATGCAGGCGCTGCTGCAAACGGGTTTCGATGGCGTCGGTGATCATCAGGTCGGCCGCACCATCGACCAGCTGGCCGAAGATGGTCACGTTGTCCGGGTACACGGTCAGCTGTGCGTGCGGCGCGCGGGCGCGGGCGAAGCGTTCGTTGGTGCCGCCCGGATTGACGATCAGCCGCACCTCGGGGCGGTCGATCTGCGCCAGCGTCTGGAAGCGGGCGACGTTTTCACAGCGTGTGATCGGCGTCTTGCCGTCGTGCAGATAGGGCACCGAAAACAGCGCCTGTTTTTGCCGCTCGGCCGTCACCGACACGCCGCTCAGTGCCACGTCGAACTTGTCCGCGTCCAGGTCGGCCATCAGCGTCGACCAGCTGGTCGGCACCAGTTGCAGCCGCACGCCGAGCGAGTGCGCCAGCTCGCCCGCCAGTTCCACGTCCATGCCGACGAATTCGCCGTCTGCGTACCTGTAGCTGAAGGGCTTGTAGTCGCCGGTCCCGCCCACGCGCAGCACGTCGCGCGCGGCGATGTCGTCGAGGCGGCTCGCGTGCGCCGGCGCCAGTGCGGTTGCCAGCAGGCTGGCCACGGCGACGGGTCGCAGCCAGATTCTGCAAAAGGTCAGTGCGCGCATGTGTTCCCTTCGTCTGTCGATAGCGGCGGGAGCGTAGGATACGAGAGGGTGCCTGTCAAGCAGGCCGGCAATAGCGGAGGGTGCGAAAAGGGGAGTGGTCGGGGTGAGAGGATTCGAACCTCCGGCCTCTACGTCCCGAACGTAGCGCTCTACCGGGCTAAGCTACACCCCGACTGGTATGGGTACTTCTGAGGGAGAAAAACAGATGGTCGGGGTGAGAGGATTCGAACCTCCGGCCTCTACGTCCCGAACGTAGCGCTCTACCGGGCTAAGCTACACCCCGACTGTTTGAGACTTCGTCACCGAAATCTCGGGAAGGCATTACTATAGTTGTCTCAATGGTTTCTGTCAACAGCGAAGGCGCATAACTGCAGCAGGCTGGCCTTGTATTCGCTGTCCGGCAAGTCGGCGATCGACGCTGCCGCGCGGTGTGCCGCGGCCTCCGCTTCGCGGCGCGTATAGTCCAGCGCGCCGCTGTTCGTGACGGCCGCCAGCACGGCATCAAAATGGGTTTCGTCGCCCTGTTCGATGCAGGTGCGGATCAGTTCGCGCTGTTCCGGCGTGCCATTTTCCATCACGTAAATCAGCGGCAACGTGGGCTTGCCTTCGCGCAGGTCGTCGCCCACGTTCTTGCCGATCTCGGCGGCGTCGCCCGCGTAGTCGAGCACGTCGTCGATGAGCTGGAACGCCGTGCCCAGCGAGCGGCCGTATTCGCCGGCCGCGTCGATCTGCGCGTCGTTCGCGCCGGCCACGAGGGCGCCCAGCTGCGCGGCGGCCTCGAACAGCTTCGCCGTCTTGGAGCGGATCACGCGCAGGTAGCTGTCCTGCGTGACGTCCGGATCGTGCATGTTCAAGAGCTGCAGCACTTCGCCTTCCGCGATGACGGTCGTGGCGCGCGACAGGATCTGCATGATCCGCATGTTGTCCAGGCTCGTCATCATCTCGAACGAGCGCGAATACAGGTAGTCGCCGACGAGCACGGAGGCCGCGTTGCCGAACATGGCGTTCGCGGTCTGGCGGCCGCGGCGCATCGACGATTCGTCGACGACGTCGTCGTGCAGCAGGGTGGCCGTGTGGATGAATTCGACGACGGCCGCCAGCTCGTGGTGGCCCGTGCCCTTGTAGCCGTAGGCGTTCGCCAGCAGCAGCACGAGCACAGGACGGATCCGCTTGCCGCCGGCGCTGATGATGTACTCGGCGATCTGGTTCACCAGCGCGACTTCGGACTGCAACCGCTCGCGGATCACCGTGTTGACGGCCTCCATGTCGGCTGCGATCGTGCGGGTGATGGGGTTCTGTTGTGCGTTTTGGGTAGCGGCGGACAAGGCGGACCTGCTGACGTTGGATGCGGATAGGTTTTGTTGAGTCGCGATTATACGACATGCAATCAATTCCCGCCCCCAAATCCCGACCCTTTTCCAGTGGCGCCAGAGGCCAGGCGGCAAGGCCTGCCGCGCCACCACAACCGTTTTGACGCTGCGCACCATTCCATGTATAATCCTCTGTTCCCCGAATCCCCGGCTGTTTACCTCGCCTGGATGCAGGGAATATTTCTTAACAATCAATGAGGTTTCAAATCATGTACGCGGTCATAAAAACCGGTGGCAAGCAATATAAAGTTGTCGCTGGCGAAAAACTCAAAGTAGAACAGATACCGGCAGACATTGGTTCCGAACTCACTATCGATCAGGTTCTCGCCGTCGGCGAGGGCGAGAGCATCAAGTTTGGTGCTCCGCTGGTGGAAGGTGCTTCGGTTCGCGTGACTGTTGTGTCGCATGGTCGTCACGACAAAGTGCGCATTTTCAAGATGCGTCGTCGTAAGCACTACCAGAAGCGTCAGGGCCATCGCCAGAACTACACCGAAATCCAAGTGGTTGCGATCAACGGCTAATCGCCGCGCGTCCCTTCTTCAGTCATCAAGGAGCATTTGAAATGGCACACAAAAAAGGCGGCGGCACTACGCGAAACGGCCGTGACTCAGAAAGCAAACGCCTCGGCGTGAAAGTCTACGGCGGCCAGTCGATCAACGCAGGCGGCATCATCATGCGCCAGCGCGGCACCACGATCCGTCCTGGTACCAACGTCGGCCTCGGCAAGGACCACACCCTGTTCGCCCTGGTGAACGGCACGGTCAAGTTCGTCAAGCAAGGCGTCGGTTCCAAGCAGTACGTGACCGTCATCGCTGCAGAAGCGGCAGCCGCTTAAATCAGGCGGCAGCGGGATCGCGCCACGGCGAGATCCCGCGCAGTAAGGCGTCCAGCCTTGCAATCGATAGGCTCTGCCCTCCGGTAGGGCCTTTTTAATTTTCGGCGTTGTCACCGTTAAGCGCGGATCGTTCCGCGGCCTTCGTCTATCATGGATGCCTGGCCCGTTTAACAGTGACACAGCCTCTCGTTTTTGGTGGTCCCATCATGAAGTTTATCGACGAAGCACGCATCGAAGTCATCGCCGGCGACGGCGGCAACGGCTGCGCCTCGTTCCGGCGCGAGAAATTCCGCCCGTTCGGCGGCCCGGACGGCGGCGACGGCGGTCGCGGCGGCTCGATCTACGCCGTCGCCGACCGCAACATCAACACGCTGGTCGACTTCCGCTTTTCCAAGGTGCACACGGCGCGCAACGGCGAACCGGGCCGCGGCTCCGACTGCTACGGCAAGGGCGCGGAAGACGTCTACCTGCGCATGCCGGTCGGCACCCTGATCGTCGACGACGTCAATGGCGAGATCATCGCCGACCTCACGGAGCACGACCAGGTCGAGCTGCTGGCCAAGGGCGGCGAGGGCGGCTGGGGCAACATCCACTTCAAGACGTCCACCAACCGCGCGCCGCGCCAGAAGACGGACGGCAAGGACGGCGAGCGCCGCGAACTGCGCCTCGAACTGAAGGTGCTGGCCGACGTGGGTCTGCTCGGCATGCCGAATGCCGGCAAGTCGACGTTCATCACGGCCGTCTCGAACGCGCGCCCGAAGATCGCGGACTATCCGTTCACCACCCTGCACCCGAACCTCGGCGTCGTGCGCGTGTCGCATGCGAAGAGCTTCGTCATCGCCGACATTCCCGGCCTGATCGAAGGCGCGGCCGAAGGCGCCGGCCTCGGTCACCAGTTCCTGCGCCACCTGAGCCGCACGGGCCTGCTGCTGCACATCGTCGACCTCGCGCCGATGGACGGCAAGACCGACCCCGTCAAGGAAGCGAAGGCGCTCGTGAAGGAACTCGAGAAGTACGACGAGGAACTGCTCAACAAGCCGCGCTGGCTCGTGCTGAACAAGCTCGACGTCGTGCCGGAAGACGAGCGCAAGAAGGTCGTCAAGGACTTCATCAAGCGCATGGCCTGGAAGGGCCCCGTCTTCGAGATCTCGGCGCTGAACCGCGAAGGCTGCGAAGACCTCGTGCACGCGATCTACAAGCATCTCGAAGCGACGCGCCACAGCGAGCAGCGCTCGGAAGAGACGCAGATGACCGAGGAAGCGCGCGGCATCTCGTCGATCGATCCGGACGATCCCCGCTTCAAGATCCTCGAAGATTAAGCGTTGGCAGTCTCCTTCGCCCACATCGCCAATTCGGCCCTGCGCGCGCGCCTGCGCGGCCGGCTGCTGTCGGTGGCCGCCACCGCGCAGTCGCTGGCCGCGCTCGCGGCGCTGCTGAATCCCGACCGCGTGGCGGATGCGATGGGACTGTTCCTCGTGGGCGTGAACGGCTACAGCCAGTTCTACGCCCTTTACGTCGGAGTGCGCCTCGCCACCGCGGGGCTGGCTCTGCTGGCAGCCAGGCAGGGCGACCAGCCCATCCTCGGCGACCTCGCCGCATTGTCCATCCTGGCGCAGCCGCTCGGCCGCTTCGTCGCGGCCTTCGCGATCGGCCTGCCCCAGGGCTTATTGTTCGTCGTCAGCGGGATCGAGCTGGCGGTCGGCCTGGCGCTGATCGGCCTGCGCCCGCGAGGACGCTTCCTGTCTATCCGACCGTCGCCATGAATTCCGTCCTCCAGTCATCCAGCCGCATCATCGTCAAGGTCGGCTCCTCGCTCGTCACCAACGAAGGCCGCGGCCTCGACCACGACGCCATCGCGCGCTGGGCCGCGCAGATCTCGTCGCTCCGCTCGCTCGGCAAGGAAGTCGTGCTCGTGTCGTCGGGCGCCATCGCCGAAGGCATGCTGCGCCTGGGCTTCACGTCGCGCCCGACCGACATCCACGAACTGCAGGCCTGCGCCGCCTGCGGCCAGATGGGCCTCGCGCAGATCTACGAAACGAGCTTCCGCAGCCACGGCGTCAAAACGGCGCAGGTGCTGCTCACGCACGCCGACCTCGCCGACCGCGAACGCTACCTGAACGCGCGCTCCACGCTCACCACCTTGCTGGGCCTCGGCGTCGTCCCGATCATCAACGAGAACGACACCGTCGTCACCGACGAGATCAAGTTCGGCGACAACGACACGCTGGGCGCGCTCGTCGCGAACCTGATCGAGGCGGACGTCCTCGTGATCCTGACGGACCAGAAGGGCCTGTATTCGGCCGATCCGCGCAAGGACCCGGCCGCACGCCTGATCGAAGAGGCGCAGGCCGGCGACACGTCGCTCGAAGCGATGGCCGGCGGCGCCGGCAGCAGCATCGGCCGCGGCGGCATGCTGACGAAGGTCTTGGCCGCGAAGCGCGCAGCGCGCTCCGGTGCCCACACGGTGATCGCCTGGGGCCGCGAAGACAACGTCCTCACGCGCCTCGCGCACGGCGAAGCGATCGGCACGCAGCTGACGGCACCGACCGCGCGCCTGACGGCACGCCGCCAGTGGATGGTCGACCACCTGCACACGGTTGGGCAGCTCGTGCTGGACGCCGGCGCCGTGCAGAAGCTGGCGAAGGAAGGCAAGTCGCTGCTGCCGATCGGCGTCACCGCGGTGCGCGGCGAATTCGGGCGCGGCGCCCTCGTGGGCTGCGTGGACGAAGCGGGCCACGAGATCGCGCGCGGCCTCACCAACTACACGAGCGGCGAAGTCAAACGCATCATGCGCCACGCGTCCAGCGAGATCGAAGGCATCCTCGGCTACGTCGAGGCGCCCGAGCTCGTGCACCGGGATAACCTCGTCCTGCTCTGATGTTCTCCGGGCCGACGTTCAGTCGGCCTTCAGCAGGCGCGCATCGGCGACGGTGACATTTTCACGGACGCGACGGATCGTGATGCGCAGCGCGGCGACGTCGCGCTCGCCCGTCGCGAACCGTTGCGCCACTTTCACGAATTCGCAGTCGGTCGGGGCGCCCGCCGGTGCGCCCGTCGAGGCCTCGGTCCACGTGCCCGCGGCGTCGCGGGTTTCCACTTTCTCCAGGTTCTGCAGGGCGGTCGCATTCAACGCGACGCCGAAGGCACGGCTCCGGACGGGGGACTCGAACGTGAAAACGTACGTGTAGGCACTGCCCGGCGCGCCCGCCGCAGTGCGCGACTCGATCCACTGGCCCGGTGCGCCGGCGGTATCGCCGACCGCGCACCGGGCAGGCAGCGCTGCGAGCTTGGTGCCGACGACCTGCAGTTCGCGCCGTGCGTTCTCGAGGGTTTGCTCGGTGTCCGACCTGCGGTTGCAGGCCGACAGCGCGGCGCAGGCGCCGAACAGTGCGATCAGGACGACCGGGAGCGCGACGGCGCGCGGGACGGAACGGGGCATGGCATCTCGCTGTGATGGTTGGTCGGTCGTGACTGTAGCACGCCCCATGCCGCAATAAATACGCGCATTCTCACCGCGGCGGCAGGTGCATGGTGCGATTCTTCAGGTTGGATTGTCGGGCGGCGCATCATGGCACACCACGCACAGCTTGTTGCCGTCCGGGTCGCGCACATAGGCCCCGTAGTAATGGGCGTGGTACTCCGGGCGCAGCGCCGGCGCCCCTGCGTCGCTGCCGCCGTGCGCCAGCGCGAGGGCGTGGGCCAGGTCGACGGCCGCGCGGTCGGGGGCGAGGAAGGCCGTCATCTGGCCGTTGCCCGGCGCCTGGGGCGCGCCGTCGTACGGGGCGCCGATCAGGAACAGCGGACGCGCCTGGCCCGGCACCTCCCAGCCGGCCCACGGGCGCGACCGGTCACAGAAGCGCTGCTCCATGCCGAGCGCCGCCATCAGCGGTCCGTAGAACGCGAGCGCCCGGTCGAAATCGGTAATGCCGATGAATACGTGGGAATACATCGTCGTCGCCTCCGCTATGTGTCGTCGGAAATTTTATAACGTTTTAGCAATATTCCTTTTTGTGGTATCCATATATTCCATGGCGTGGTAGTAAAAATTGCCATTAAAAGGAATAAGCCATTGTCATTTTGCGAATTTCTTGTGCTACATTGACGAGCACTAACACGTTTCCACGAGAGGAAGACGATGTCCCGACTTTCACGCTTCGGCCTGCTTTGCCTGACCCTGTCCACATTGCCGGCCCATGCCCAGGACCTGCATCTCGGTGCCGAACTGGCCCACGGCGGCGTGGGCATCGTCGCGATCGGCTTGCTGTCCGTGCTGGCGCTGGCGGTGACGCTCGAACGGCTCGTGAACTTGCGGCTGGCGAAGGTGGCGCCGCCCGCCCTGGCCGAGGAGGCGGAAAACCTGTGGCGCACCGGGCGCTTCGACCAGTTGCGCGCACGTGTGGCGGACGGCGACAGCAGCCTCGCGCGCATCCTCGGCTGGATGGTCGAGCAGCGCCACCTGCCCGCCGAGAAACTGGCCGTACGCGTGGCCGAGATGGCGGGCGTCGAATTGCGCCTGCAACAGCACAAGGCGTATGCGCTGAACGTCGTGGCGACCGTCGCGCCCATCGTCGGCCTGCTGGGCACCGTCGTCGGCATGATCGAATCGTTCCACGTGATCGCCTTCAACGGCATGGGCGATCCGACCTTGCTGGCGGGCGGCATCTCGAAAGCCCTCGTCAACACGGCGGCCGGCCTGTCGGTGGCGCTGCCGTCGCTGGCCATGCACCACGTCTTCCGCAATCGCATGGTCGGCATCGGCATTGCGCTGGAGCGCCAGCTGAACCGCGTGCTGGACGGCATGCCGGCGCGCACCCTGGAGGTCGTCCATGCGCATTGATCTCGGTGACGACGAGCAGCCGGAAATCGGCCTGATCGCGCTGATCGATTGCATCTTCTTCCTGCTGATGTACTTCATGGTGGCGACGTCGTTCCGGCACCCGGACGGCGAGAAGCCGGAGAAGGACATGCCCATCGTGCTGCCGACGTCGCAGGTCACCCTCGACCGCGCGATGGCGAGCCCGGCGCCGCTCGTCATCGGCGTGGACGTCAAGGGTGCGCTCTACGTCGACCGCAAGGAAGTGTCCACGCAGGCGTTGCACGACCTGCTCAAGCGCGAAGCGGCGCGCGACCCGGCGCGTCCGGTGCGCATCGACGGCGACCAGTCCACGCGCTACCAGGACATCGTGCACGTGCTCGAGCTGTGCCAGTTCGAGGGCCTCACCCACGTGTCGATGCACACGCGTTGACGATGGTCCTCGACGACGCCCCGGCTCCCCGCACGCCGCTGCTCGCGCACGTGCGGCGGCATCCGTTCCTGCTCTCGTCGATCGTGCTGCATGCGGTGCCGCTCGCCGTGCTGCTCCACCTGGGCAGCCGGCACATCGAACATGTGCGTCTCGAGCGGCAGCAACGGCAGGTCGAAGCGGGCGCGCGCCTGACGGCACAGGCCCGCCTCGACAAGCGCGTGCACGACATGGAGCGGATCAAGTCGCTGCTCGAACAAAGCGCGGCCGCGCATCCCGCGCCGGGCAAGGAGGACGAGGTGCAATTCAGCGCGCAGCCGAAAGCGCCGGGCGAGTTGCTGAAACAGGCGAAGGAATTGTCGCGCAAGATCGATGCACTGGAGCGCGACGCGAAGGCCGAACGGCTGGCGCAACTGCTCGACATCCCGAAGGACAAGGCGCTGGAACAGATCGCGACGGCGCCCGCGGCAGACGAGCCGCCCGCGCCTGAACCGAAGGATGCCGCCGACCCGGCCGCCCAGATCGAGAAGCTCGAAGCGAAGGCGCGCGACGTGCTGGAACAGCGCCGCCAGCAGCTGGAACAGCAGCAGAACGGCGTGCAGGTCGCGGCGGGCGTAGCGGGGGCGGCGCAGCGCGGTGTCGGCAAAGGCAACGGCAACCCCAATGGCAATCCCGATGGCCGCGGCAAGCTTGGAAAAGGCATCGGGAACGGGACCGCCAGCGGCGCGGGCACCATCATGCTGGACCGGATCGCCGCATTCAAAAATCCCGACCTGCCGGACCGCGTGACGAAGGCCTACGCCGGCGACGGCCTGCGTCCCTTCCTGGACGACGGCGTCGGCCACGTTCCCGAGGTCGACGCGGCCACCATGGTCAAGGGCGCGGGCCGGATCATCGGTCCCGGCGGCACGTACGCGAACCGCGTCTGGGTCAACCGCTGGTACGTGATCGGGCCATTCGATGGCCGCCACGGCGCAGGGCTGTTCGCCAACTACCGCCATCCGCCCGAGCAGGGCGTCGTGCTGGACGCCGCCTACCGCGGCAAGGGCGGGCGCCTCGTCTCATGGGATTACGTCGACATGGCGCGCTATCCGTTGATGCCGCCCGTGCACGCCGAAGACGCCGTGTACTACGGCTATACGGAGCTGATGATGGACGCGGACCGCGACCTGACGATCTGGGTCGGCGCCGACGACGATGCGCAGCTGTGGCTCAACGACAGGCTGGTCTGGGCAGGCGGGAACGTCCACAAGGACTGGTTCTTCAACCAGGTCTACGAGACGCGGAATACCTTCGTGCGCGACTACAACCTGAGTGAAGGGAAGCGCACGGTGCACTTCCGGAAGGGCCGCAACAAGCTGTTCTTCAAGCTGTCGAACGGGCCGACGCGGATATTCTTTTCGCTGGTCCTGACGAAGTGACGGGCGTCACGCGTCGGCCGGTGCCGGCGTCTTGTCCTTGTACTCGCACAGGTCGTTGATGATGCAGTTCCAGCACTTGGGCTTGCGCGCCACGCACGTGTAGCGGCCGTGCAGGATCAGCCAGTGGTGGGCGTCGTGCAGGAATTCCTTCGGCACGAATTTCAGCAGCTTCATCTCCACCTCGTCGACGTTCTTGCCGGGCGCGATCTTCGTGCGGTTCGCGACGCGGAAGATGTGCGTGTCGACGGCCATCGTCGGTTCGCCGAACGCCGTGTTCAGCACGACGTTCGCCGTCTTGCGGCCCACGCCGGGCAGCGCTTCCAGCGCCTCGCGCGAGCGTGGCACTTCGCCGCCGTACTGGTTCACGAGGATCTCGCACGTGGCGATGACGTTCTTGGCCTTGTTGTTGTACAGGCCGATCGTCGAGATGTACGTCTTGAGTTCGTCGAGGCCCAGGTCGAGGATCGCCTGCGGCGTGTTCGCCACCGGGTACAGCTTGCGCGTGGCCTTGTTGACGCCGACGTCCGTCGACTGCGCGGACAGCAGCACGGCGATCAGCAGTTCGAACGGTGTCGTGTATTCGAGTTCGGTGGTGGGATGCGGATTGGCGTCGCGAAAGCGCGTGAAGATGGCGAGGCGTTTGGCGGGATTCATCGATGCGTCAGTCTTTCTTGTCCGAGGCGGCTTTCTGTTTCGCGCGTTCGATGGCGGCGGCGATGATCGCGCGCTTGCGTTCCTTTTCCGCCAGCTCTTCCGCCGTATTCGTCTCTTCCGCCGTCACGGCGCGCATCTTCTCGACGGCCTTGGCGGCCAGGCGCGCGTCGTTCTCTTCCTTTTCGCGGCGCAGGCGCTCGGTGCGGAAATCGTGGCGGGCGCGCGCCGCGTCGGCCTGTTCCTGCGACCAGGCGTCCCAGCCGGTGGGCTCGCTAGCGGGGTCGTCCGTGCGCGGGATCATCGCGATGCAGTCGACAGGGCAGGGCGCCACGCACAGGTCGCAGCCCGTGCACAGGCTGGGCAGGATCGTGTGCATCTGCTTGGCCGCGCCGAGGATCGCGTCGACGGGGCATGCCTGGATGCACAGGGTGCAGCCGATGCACAGGCTTTCGTCGATGAACGCGACGGGGCGCGGGCGCTCGACGCCGTTCGCCGGATTGATCGGGATGACGGGGCGGCCCGTCGCGCGCGCGAGCCGCGCCACGCCTTCCAGGCCGCCGGGCGGGCACTGGTTGATCTCGGCCTCGCCGCGCGCGATCGCTTCCGCGTACGGGCGGCAGGCGGGATAGCCGCATTTGGTGCACTGGGTCTGCGGCAGCAGGTCTTCGATCTGGTCGGCGAGCGTCTTGGTCACGGCAGTGCTGCTTCGAATCTGGATAAACCGTCATTATCCGCTAAAAGCCGGGCCTCGTCGAAAGGCCACCGGACATCTTGAACCCGGCGGCCATCTGGTCTAGACTTGACTGGCATTCAACCGAAGAAAGGAGGGCCATCGTGAACACCGCATTCCCGCCGAGCGCACACGAGGCCCGACTGTCGTCATGTTGACCGCATGATGCCGCTCGGTGGGCCGTTGACCCATCATCGAGCGAGCAACCATGCAAGCGATACCTACCTTGTACTTCCCGGGCGCGTGCGAAGCGGCCCTGTCCTTCTACCGCGACGCCATCGGCGCCGACATCCTGTTCCATCACCGCGTCGGCGACATCGTCGACGCTGCCCACGTCAAGCCCGGCACGGCGCATCGCACGTTGCGCGCGGGCGTCGTCATCGGCGGCGTCCGTTTTTGTCTTGCCGACGGCCACGGCGTCAGTCCCGGCTTCCAGGGCGTCTCGTTGACGCTGTCCTGCGCGTCGGCGCTTGATGCCGAGCGGACGCTTGCTGCCCTGGCCGACGGCGGCACCGTGCAGATCCCGTTGCGCGCGACCGCGTGGGCCGAGGTGTTCGGCACTGTCGTCGACCGCTTCGGCCTGCACTGGACGATCGAGGCCGGCAAGCGGCACGACGCGGCCTGATCGCTTACACTGGGCGGGTGAACAACCCGCCCATTTTCATGCGATGACATCGAAGCTGCTGAACCTTGCCCTTCTCGCGGCGCTGGCCGCCGGCCCGTCCGCGTTCGCGGCCGAAGACGCGCGCACGCGCGACGAAGTCGCCCACCTGCTCGACTACCTGGGCCATTCCGGCTGCCAGTTCAACCGCAACGGCACTTGGTACGACGCGCAGAAGGCCCGCGCCCACCTCGAGGAAAAATACACCTACCTGCAGAAGCGCGACCTCGTGCCGGACACCCAGGCGTTCATCACGCGGGCGGCCACCGGGAGCAGCATGAGCGGCAAGGCCTACGAGGTGCGTTGCGGAACGGTCCAGCCGGTGCCCAGCGCCCGGTGGCTGAGTGACGAGTTGCAGCGGTATCGCACCGCGCACATGGCCGCCAAATAAAAAAAGCCGCGCACACCGCGGCTACACAAAAAAATGCCGCGGCACGGGCCGCGGCATCGTCGGAGATGCGCCGGAAGGATCAGGCGTTCTTGCGGATGAACTGGCCGATCATCGGACAGATGATCTCGCGCCAGCGGCGGCCGGAGAAGATGCCGTAGTGGCCACACTTCGGCGCCGTGAACAGTTGCTGCTTGTCGGCCGGGATGCCCGAGCACAGGTCGTGCGCGGCATGGGTCTGGCCGGCGCCGGAGATGTCGTCCAGTTCACCTTCGATGGTAAACAGCGCCACGTCCTTGATGTCCTGCGGACGTACGAGCTGGCCGCCGACTTCCCACGTGCCTTTCGGCAGGCGGGTTTCCTGGAATACGGTTTTAATCGTTTCCAGATAGTACTCGGCCGGCATGTCGAGGACGGCGTTGTACTCGTCGTAGAACTTGCGGTGCGCTTCCGCCGAATCGTCGTCGCCGCGCACGAGGTGCTGGTAGAACTCGCGGTGGCTCTGGGCGTGGCGGCCCGGGTTCATCGCGATGAAGCCGGCGTGCTGCAGGAAGCCCGGGTACACCTTGCGGCCGAAGCCCGGGTAATTGCCTGGCACGGCGTAGATCACCGTGTTCTCGAACCACGAGTACGGCTTTTCGACGGCCAGGTCGTTGACGGCCGTCGGCGATTTGCGCGGGTCGATCGGGCCGCCCATCATGACCATCGACTTCGGCAGCTTCGGATCCTTGTTCGTCGCCATCAGCGAAATTGCGGCCAGCACGGGCACGGTCGGCTGGCACACGGAGATCACGTGCACGTCCGGGCCGAGGTGGCGGATGAAGTCCTGCACGTAGTAGATATAGTCGTCCAGGTGGAAAGGACCGTCCGACAGCGGCACCATGCGCGCGTCGACCCAGTCGGTGATGAAGACGTCCTGGTCCGGCAGCAGCGCCCGGACGGTGTCGCGCAACAAGGTCGCATGGTGGCCCGACAGTGGAGCCACGACGAGCACCGTCGGCTGCTTGAGGGCGGCGAACTCGCCGTCGCTCATGTCTTTCTTGAAATGCATCAGCTTGCAGAACGGCTTGCTGACGACAGCGCGTTCCATGATGCCGACCGTCTTCCCGTCGATGATGGTCGAAGTCAGGCCGAAAGCAGGTTTCTCATAGTCCTTGCCGAGGCGGTACATCAACTCGTAGCCGGCAGCGATGCGCTGCGAGAACGGGGTGTGCGCGAACGGCGAGACTGGATTCGAAAACAGTTTGGCAGAGGCATCGGCCCACTGCATCAGCGGGTTCAGGAAGGAGCGTTGCATCTCGTGCAGTTGGTAAAGCATAATTATTTTCCTTCATGACTCTGGGCGCAATTGCAAACGTTTGCGCTACATTTTCGGTCAATTATAGGCTCATTCCGCTTGGCTTGGGGCAACAAAGATTTGAGTCGCAATTGTTCATTTACCGTATTGCACAATATGTATCACAGTTGTACGAGCCGGTTCGTTAAGTGCAGTACATAAGAAAAATGCCCCGCATCGGCGGGGCATTTTCGTCGTACTAGCGTTACGGAACGGTCAGTCGAACACAGGCGTTTCAACGCCGAGGATCTTGTGCAGTTTCGGCGACGTGGTCGTGTACTGCATGTGGATCTTCTTGTCCGGGAAGATGTACGGCGCGGCGCCGAAGGCGGCCAGCGCGGCTTCGTGGAAGCCCGACAGGATCAGCTTCTTCTTGCCCGGGTAGGTGTTGATGTCGCCCACGGCGAAGATGCCCGGCACGTTGGTCTCGAACTTTTCAGTGTCCATGACCTTCAGCTGGCGGCGCTCGATGTCCAGGCCCCACTCGGCGATCGGGCCCAGCTTCGGCGACAGGCCGAAGAACACCATCAGCATGTCCAGCGGGACGCGGCGCGTGACGCCGTCGGCGCCGGTGACCTTGACTTCGGACAGCTGGCCGTCCTTCTCGTCGAAGCCGGTGACCTGGCCGGTGATCAGCTGCATTTCATAGTCTTCGCACAGCTGCTTCATCTTGGCGACGGAAGCCGGTGCGGCGCGGAAGTCTTCGCGACGGTGCACGAGCACGACCGACTCGGCCTTGCCGACGAAGTTCAGCGCCCAGTCCAGCGCGGAGTCGCCGCCGCCGCAGATGACGAGGTTCTTGCCTTCGAACAGGCTCGGGTCCTTGACGCGGTAGAACAGCTGGCTGTTTTCGAACTTCTCGATGCCGTCGACCTTGATCGTGCGCGCCTGGAACGAGCCGACGCCGGCCGCGATGAAGATCGTCTTGGTGATGAAGCGGGTGCCGGTCGACGTCTCGACGTTGAAGCGGTGGTCTTCACGGCGCTGGACGGTGGTGACTTCCTGGCCCAGGTGGAAGGTCGGTTCGAACGGCTCGATCTGCTTGAGCAGGTTGTCGGTCAGTTCCTGGCCCGTGCAGACGGGCACGGCCGGGATGTCGTAGATCGGCTTGTCCGGATACAGCTCCACGCACTGGCCGCCGACGGCCGGCAGCGAATCGATCACGTGGGCTTTGATCTCCAGCAGGCCCAGCTCGAACACCTGGAACAGGCCGACCGGGCCCGCGCCGATGATCACGGCATCGGCTTCGATGGCGCCGGCAAAGGAGCTGTTGGGAGCGATGGTGCCCGCTTCGGGGGTCGTAGTCATGCTGTTTTCCTGAAAATTATGTGCTGTAGGTAAGGCGAGGGCGAATAGTGTGCCATGAACGGCGCACGCCTGCAGGGGCCGGCAAAAAACGCCGGCCGTGGCGGCCGGCGCTCCGGAGGCCGGCGCTCACGAACGTATTAGCGGGCCAGCTGGTCCAGCTTGCTCTTGACGTCTTTCCACTCGTCCGCGTCGGGCAGGGCCGGCTTCGTCTTGGTGATCGACGGCCAGTTGCGCGACAGGTCGGCGTTGATCTTGATGAATTGCTGCTGGTCCGACGGCACGTCCTCTTCCGCGTAGATCGCGTTGACCGGGCATTCCGCCACGCACACGGCGCAGTCGATGCACTCGTCCGGGTCAATCGCGAGGAAATTCGGGCCTTCCCGGAAACAATCTACCGGGCATACATCCACGCAATCGGTATAGCGACAACGGATGCACGATTCGGTGACAACGTGGGTCATAACAGTCCTATCAATGAGTGGAAGCGGCGGCGTGTGATTTTCTACAGAGCGTTCGCCGGACGCGGCAAAGCACTGTATTTTAGGGCAATTCTGCTTCTACGACAAATCAGGCTTATACACAATACACATAAGCAAATGTGCCCGGCGCCCCCGTGCCGGCCGCGGAATCCGGCCTCTGCGGGGCCGTCCGGGCAGGCGCCGGCACCAACGCGCGAGGTTACGGCGTGGCCGGCTGGGGACCGTCCGGCAGCGGCAGCGCCGGGGGCGCGGCACGCTTGTCCGGCGCCGGCAGGTGCACAACGGCCGTGGTGCCGACAGCGGCACCGGAGTCGTCCGTCACCGTGACCGTCGCCAGCGCAAGGGGCGCGGCAAGGGGGGCGCCGGGACGGCCGTGCTCCGCGCACCAGCGCGCCAGCGCATCCGCTTCGGCCTGCAGCACCCGTTCGACGTCGTAGTATTCGGCCAGGTTCATGGTGCCGCAGCAGGCGCGCCGATCCTGGCGGGCGCCTGGCGCGTCCGTCACGAGCGGCGCCAGCCGGAGGCCGGCCGGGTGGTCGCTCGCGAAGCCGGCAGGGACGCCGAACACTTCGCGCTGGGCGAAGCGGTCGCGGATGGCGTTGACGACGGCCTGCGGCTTGCCGTCTTCAGCGGCGATGCGCAGCATCTCGTTGGCCACGTCGGCGAAACTCGCGGCCGCATCCGGCGCGGCGATCAGCGCGCGCAGCAGGAGCCCGCGCAGCCAGCCGGCCACGCGGTGCAGCACGCTGGCGCAATCCTCCAGCGCCGGATCGCGCTCGAGGGCAAACACGTCGGCGAGGATGTCGTAGACGGCGCCCGTGAACACCTGCGAGATCGCGTGCACCTCGGTGCCCGCCTGCGACAAGGTAAGGTCGTTGTCGGCGTTGCGCAGACCCGTCGTGCTGCCGAGGGCGAGGCCGAACTGCTCCGCGATGTCGGCCAGGAACGTCTTGTCGTGCAGGCGCGCCTTCGTCTGGGCGATGACGGCCTCGCACTGGTCGAGCTGGGACAGCGCGAGGAAGATCGCCGTCAGGTCGCCGAACGATTCGTGCAGGCCGCCCGTCTGCGGCGGATTGCCGGCATGCAACCATTGCGGCTTGAGGCCATCCAGCACGGCGTGGCCCGTCTCGTGCGACACGATGTCGAACGAGCGGCATGTATAGACGCGCGCCGTCGCGCCGTTCGGCACGAAGTCGCCGAATTTCAGGCAGGCCTGGGTGCGGCTGTAATAAGCGTTCATCACGTTCGGCAGGCCGTACGGCCAGACCTGCAGCGGCGCCGTGTCCGTGGCGCTGTTCCAGTGCCAGGGCAGGGGCATCGGGTTGCCCGCCGTGGACAGCGCACGCTGGTACATCGTCAACGTCTGGCGCACGACGGCGAACGTGTGGACGGCGTCGAACTGCGGCGTGTCCGGCATCGTCACGAAGTCGCCGAACGCATTCGGTTCGACCGGCGGTATGCCGGGCTCGCTCGACGCCAGCACGATGCGGGCGTCGCGCGGCCCCGCCAGCACGACGCCGGGCAGGAAGGCCTTGCGCGTGCCGATCTCGTCCACCGACGGGTCCTGCTTCCACATCAGCACGCGCGCGCCCGACGCGTAGGGCTCGGCCGGCATGCGCGCCTCGGACGGCGACGCGCTGCCGGGGCCGGCCAGCGGCCGCGGGTGGCCTGGCTGGTCAAGCAGTTGCGCGGCCTTGCGGTGCTGGCGGTAACGGGCGCTGGGCGTCGGCACGAAACCGACGGGGGGCTGTGGGTGTTTGGCGGGGGCGGATGAGTCCATGGTCGCTTCCTCCTTGGGTGGTACGAGGAATGGTCGTCCCTGCCCCGATGTGGGCATTGAGACTCATCAATTGATTATTCTCCAGGCAAGCGCTGGCCTTTGCGTCCGCCAACTGGCATCATGGCGGGCTTGTTTGTTTTGAATCAGTAAGGAAAGCCGAATGCCGGACATCAGCATCACCCAGCCGCACAGCCTGAGCCAGACCGACGCGCGCGTCGCCGCCCAGAAGGTCGCCGACAAGCTGGCCCGCGAATATGGATTGCAGTGCAAGTGGGAAGGGGACGTGCTGCGTTTCGCACGCAGCGGCGTGGAGGGGGCGCTCACCCTCGGCGAGCGCCAGGCCGCCTTGCGCATCCAGCTGGGCTTCCTGATGAGCGCTTTCGCATCCACCATCGAGCAGAAGGTGGCGGAAAGCATGCGCAAGACGTTTACGGTTGCCTGATCAGGCGCCCTTCAATTCTTCGATCAGGTCGACGTACTGCTGCATCGCGTCGTCCTGCGAGGTGCCTTTCAGCGCGGCCCACGCGTCGTACTTGGCGCGGCCGACCATGTCGGTGAAGCCGGGACGCTCGCCCGTGACGTCGCCGCTCGAACCCTGCTTGAACAGGGCGTAGATCTTCAGCAGGGTCATGTTGTCCGGGCGCTCGGGCAGGTTCTTCGAATCGAGCTGTGCCTGGGCGAATTGGTCTTGCAAAGTCATGGTGATTCCTTTCGACGGATGCGTGTTCTTGCCGTGTGTGGAAGGCAATACTTCGCGCATCTTAGCGCATCGTGCGTGGAATCGCCCTTGATTTGGCGGGACTTTAGAGGAATTGTTCGGTCGGCACGGTGGGCTCGGGGAGCCCACCCTACGGATTGCTTCGCGTAGGGTGGGCACCCCGTGCCCACCACATCACCGGCGACATTGATACGTCGAGCAGTCGCGTAGGGTGGGCACCCGTGCCCACCACATCACCGGCGACATTGATACGTCGAGCAGTCGCGTAACGTGAAAGAACGTATCCAAAAGACGTGCGGATGCCTGGCCGGGGTAGGCCATCAAAAATTGTGCAGCTCGCGACTCAGGCAGGTTGGTCGATCAGACCGAATTTCTTGAGAGCCTTGATC
>NZ_JAAQOM010000011.1 GCF_011682055.1 Telluria antibiotica
GTTCGGGGTTCGGGGTTCGGGGTTCGAGGTTCGGGGTTCGGGGTTCGGGGAACGGGAAACGGGAAACGGGGAACGGGGAACGGGGAACGGGGAACGGGGAACGGGGAACGGGGAACGGGGAACGGGACATCGTAGGGTGGGCACCCCGTGCCCACCAAGCGCACCCCGTCACGCGGCCTCCTCGTCCCCGCGCGGCGCCTTGCGATCGTCGTACGGCCCATGCGTGAGCCAGTACTGGCGGAACGCGAGCCGCACGTTGTCGCGCAATTCCGTGTCGTTCCACGGCTTCGTATAAAAGCGGTAGATCGCGCCGCGGTTGATCGAGTCGAGCACCGTCTCCACGCCCGTGTAGCCGGACAGGATGATGCGCATCGTGTCCGGATACATCTCCTTGACCTTGCTGAGGAATTCGGTGCCGTTCATGACGGGCATCTTCTGGTCGCACAGGATCACCTGCACGTGGTACAGCGCCAGCAGCTCGAACGCCTCGGCCGGCGAAGCGGCCGTCAGCACGCGGTAGTTGTCGCGCCTGAACAGGCGGTGCAGCGTGCCCAGGATGTTGACGTCGTCGTCGACGAGCAGCAGCGTCTGGACGTTGCGGTCGTCCTCTGCCGGCCGCGTGGGCTGGGCGCGGTTTTCCAGCACGAGCCGGGCCAGGTCGGCGGGCGCGAGCGCGCGCGCGAAATGGAAGCCCTGGATCTCGTCGCAGCGGTGGCGCCGCAGCAGCGCCATCTGCGCGCGCGATTCCACGCCTTCCGCGATTACCTGCATGTGCAGGCTGTGCGCCATGCTGATGATCGCGAGCGCGATCGCGGCGTCGTCCGGGTTCGTCGTGATGTCGCGCACGAACGCGATGTCGATCTTCAGCTTGTCGATCGGGAAACGCTTCAGGTAGGCGAGGCTCGAATATCCGGTGCCGAAATCGTCGATGGCGATGCGGATGCCGAGCGCCTTCAGCCGCTCCAGCACCTGCACCGTGTGCTCGAAGTTCGACATCAGCGCACTCTCCGTCAGCTCCAGTTCGAGCAGGCCCGGGTCCACGCGGTGTTCCGCGAGCGCGGTGCGGATGTCGCCTTCCAGGTCGCCCTCGACGAACTGCCGGCTCGACACGTTCACGGCCACGCGCACGTCGCGCACGCCTTCCTGGATCCACTTGGCGATCTGGCGGCAGGCCTCGCCGATGATCCACGCGCCCACGCGCACGACCATGCCCGTGTCTTCCAGGATGGGCACGAATTCGGCCGGGTACACGAGGCCCGTGCCGGGACGGCGCCAGCGCAGCAGCGCTTCCACGCCGGTCACGCGGCCCGTGTTCAGGTCCAGCTTGGGCTGGTAGTGCAGCTCGAACTGGTCGCCCTCGATGGCGCCGCGCAGCGCCAGCTCGAGCTCGAGCCGGGCCAGCACCTGCACGTTCATCCCGGCCGTGAAGAAACGGTAGCCGTCGCGGCCTGCCTCCTTCGCGCGCACCATCGCCACGTCGGCGTATTTCACCAGCGTGCCGGGGTCGGTGGCGTCGTCCGGGTACATCGCGATGCCGATGCTGGCCGTCAGCACGGCCTGCTGCCCGTTCAGGTCGAACGGCGCGCGCAGCGCCTCGCGCACCTCGTTGGCGACGCTCACGGCCTCGTCCTCGGTCTGCTCGCGCGTCATCGTGAGGATCAGCGCGAACTCGTCGCCGCCGAGACGCCCGATCGTGTCGCGCAGGCGCACGCAACGCACCAGCCGCGTGCTGAACTGGCGCAGCAGCTCGTCGCCCAGCGCGGGACCCAGCGAATCGTTGACGATTTTAAAACGGTCGAGCGTGATGAACAGGACGGCGATGCGCCAGTTCTTGTCCTGCGCGAGCTCGATGGCATCGCGCAGCGTGTGGAAGAACAGGCTGCGGTTCGGCAGGCCCGTCAGGCTGTCGTAGTTCGACATGTGCTTCAAACGCTGCGCCGCCTGCAGGCGCTCGCTGATGTCGCGCGCCACCGCGATCAGGATGCGGTCGTGGTTCTCGTACTGCAGCTGCCAGCTGATCTCGACCGGCACGGCGCCCTGTCCGTCCGCGCGCAGCAGCTCCGTCTCGACGATGTCGTGCTCGCGCGACGCCGACGCCGGGTCGGCATAGCGTTCGAGCTGCGGCCGCTCGGCGAGCCCCAGCGCCACCGGGTCGATGCGCAACAGCGCCTCGCGCGAAAAACCCAGCATGCGGCAGGCGCCGTCGCTGACGTCGACCATCGCCATCGTGCGTGCATCGACGAGGAAGATGGCGTCGGACGTCGCGTCCATCGCGCCGCGGAAGCGCTGCAGCTCCGCGGTCCGTTCGCGCACCTTGCGCTCCATGCGCGCGCCGTAGTCGCGCGACTCCTGGTGGAACAGGCGCACTTCGAGCAGGTTGCGGATGCGCGTCAGGACCTCGACCGTGTCGAACGGCTTGCCGATGAAGTCGCGCGCGCCGGCCTCCAGCGCGGCCAGCTTCTTGTCCGGCTCCGCCGTCACGACGAGCACGGGCAGCCACGACTCGCGCTCCATCGGTTTCAGCGCCTCCATGACCTGGAAGCCGTCCATGTGCGGCATCTGCAGGTCGAGGATGATCAGGTCGTAGCGGTGCTGCAGGTGCAGCGCGGCCACCTGGCGCGGATCGGTGGTGCTGGCGACGTGCTCGTAGCCGCTGGACTTGAGCAGGAATTCGAGCAGTTGCACGTTCACCGGCTCGTCATCGACGACGAGGATGTGCGCGCGGCGGATGTCGGTAGGCGAAATCATGGAGCGTCCTCACTGGGGCTGTTTCTCGTCGACGGCGCGGGTGGCGAGCACGCCGTCGATGGCCTCGTTGAACTGGCCGATGTCGATCGGCTTGGTCAGGTAGCGCGCGAAGCCGGCGGCCAGCGCACGGTCGATGTCGGCGCGCATGGCGTTGGCGGACACCGCGATGGCCGGAATCCGCGCGGTGTCCGGTTCGCGGCGCAGCTGCGCCAGCACCTCGAACCCCGACAGGCCGGGCAGGTTCAGGTCCATCAGGATCACGTCGGGCAGCTGGCTGCGCGCGAGCGACAGGCCGAAGTGGCCGTCCGGCGCACACACGAGGCGCAGGTCGGGACGGAAGCGCACGATTTCCTGCACCAGCTTCAGGTTGGCCGGATTGTCCTCGATGTACAGCACGGTGGCCGGGCTTGCGGCCGAGGCGCCGTCGGCACGGACCGGCCCGGCGCCGACATGCGCGGCGGGCGGCGCCTCGGGCGCGGTGGCGGCACCGAGGTCGACGCAGGCCAGCTCGATCCAGAACACGCTGCCCACGCCAGGGCTGCTGGTGACGCCGATCTCGCCGCCCATCAGTTCTACCAGGCGGCGCGTCACCACGAGGCCGATGCCCGTGCCTTCCTGCGTGCCCGCTTCCTGGCCGAGGCGGTTGAACGGCTGGAACAGGCCCGCCACCTGTTCGGGCGACAGGCCCATGCCCGTATCCTGCACGGACAGGCGCAGGCGCTGCGGCGCCGGCTGCGCGCAGTCGACGACGACGGCGCCGCCGTCGCGGTTGTACTTCACGGCGTTCGACAGCAGGTTCAGGAGCACCTGCTTCAGGCGCGTGCGGTCGGCCTGCACGCGGGCCGTCGGCGCTTCCGGGAACAGCACGCGCACGCCACGCGTGGCGGCCAGCGGCGCGATCATGCCCCGGCATTCGGCCAGCACGTCGGCGAGCGGCACCGGCTCCATCGACAGCGACACGGCGCCCGCCTCCACCTTGGCCAGGTCGAGGATCTCGTTGATCAAGGTGAGCAGATGGCGGCCCGACTTCAGGATGTGGCCCGCGAATTCCTGCTTTTGTTCGGGCGTCGTCGGCATGTCGTTCGACGCCAGGATCTGCGCGAAGCCGAGGATCGCGTTCAGCGGCGTGCGCAGCTCGTGGCTCATCGACGACAGGAACGCCGACTTGGCCTGGTTGGCATTGCGCGCCTCCTCGATCGCGAGCTCCAGTTCCGAGTTCGCCAGTTCCAGCTGGGCCGTGCGTTCCTGCACGCGCGCCTCCAGCCCTTCGTTCAGGCGCATCACTTCCTGCTGCGCGCGCGCCCGTTCCTGGGCTTCGCGCGCGATCTCGCGGTTCGAGTCTTCCAGCGCGCGCGTGCGCTGCTCGATCTCGGTCAGCATGGCGTTGAACGAGTCGACGAGTTCCGCTGCCTCGTCCTCGCTGATGCGCGGCGCGCGCCGCGAGTAGTCGCGCCGTGCCACCACTTCGCGCGCGATGTTCGTGATGGCGTCGATGGGCGTCGTGATCGTGTGGCCCAGCCGGCGCACGAGCAGCCACGCGGTGAACAGCGCGAGCACCGTCACGCACACGCAGATCACGAGGTAGTCGCGCATGCGCGCCATCATCTGGTTCTGCGAGCGCAGGTACACGGTGCCGAGCAGGTCGCCGTTCTCGCTGATCGGCTTGTACAGCACCAGCTCGTCGCCGTCGCCGACATACGTTTCCTTGGCGCCCGCGCGCACGGGTCGCCCGCCCTTCGCCGGCCGCACGGGGAACACGCCGGCCTCGCCGGGCGCGACGTAGGTCGCGAACAGCGCGCCGTGCTCGTCGTAGATGGCGGCCGCGCGCACCGACGGCCGGCTGCGCAGCAGCGCAAGATTCTCGCCCGCCAGCCGGGCATCGTCGAAGGCCAGCGCGGCCGACGTCATGTGGCCCACCAGTTCCGCCTGCGTCGCCAGGTCGTTCAGCAGCGCGTGCTTGTAGCTGCGCAGGTCGTAGGCGACGACGGTGCCCACCGAGACGACGAGTGCGGCGAGCGTCGTCGACATCACGATCGTGACGAGTTTTTCGCGGATGGAGCGGCGCGGCCGGATCATGGCATCACCACGCGGACAGCGCCAGCAGGCGCGCGCTGATGCGCAGCTGCGCGGCCAGCGCCTCGGGCCGGTCGATGTGCAGGCGCAGGTGGGCCCCGTCCGCCACGAGCCCGATCACGCAGCCCTGCACGGGCGCGCCGTCGCAGACCGTCAATACGGGCCGGCTGCGTACGGCATCCAGCAGGCGCGTGCGCGCCGCCCCCGGCGCCACGTACAGGACCTGCAGCCCGGGCGGCACGGCACGTGCGGGGTCGATGCGCTGGACAGCCAGCGAATGGCCGTGGACAAGGCGCCCAGCCATGTAGCGCTCGGCCTCGTCGGCCAGCGCGTCGTCGCCGGCGACGCCGACGTTCAAGGGGCTGCCGGGACGCGGGAATGCGGCGTCCGGCCAGTCGACGAACGTGGCGACGCGGTACAGGTAGGCCGCCTTGAGCTTGCGCTCAGGGGCGGCAACGGGGGCGGCCCGGGCCTGGGCGGCATCTGCGAGGATCAGCAGGCACAGCACCGCCTGGCGGGCGCGACGCGCGGCTGAGAAGGACGACGCCATCACGGGTATGCCGGCCCCGGATGGCCATGCGCGAAACGGTCGAGCGGCATGCGAGGTCCTGGTTCGGTCAGTGGACAACGGTGCGGGCGAGCCCCACGGCCGGCCCGCAAGTCGAGCAGGATAGCAGCACGGCCGCAGGTAATGTCGCACGGAACGAAGGCATGCATCCACGACGATAAATACACCGGCAATCGTATGGACGGCCGGCGCATCGTGCCCGCCGTGGCTTTTCGTTAAGATTCCAACGCCGCGCACGGGAAGGCGCGCTAGAATGGACCCGAGCGCGCTGCGGATCCTGTCGCCGGCACACGGCGGCGCGCCCACGACTGATCCTGGAGACCCTGGCGGCGCACCCCGGCCGCCATCATACAAAGGAGCGACACGTGACGAACGACATCCTCGACCTGGCCACCCGTGTGGGCCGGGCACTCGAAGCCAAGAGCCTGCTGCTGGCCACCGCCGAATCCTGTACCGGCGGCGGCGTCTCCCAGGCCATCACGGAAATCCCCGGCTCGACCGGCTGGTTCGAATGCGGCTTCGTGACCTATTCGAACGCGTCCAAGACCGAGATGCTGGACGTGCCGGCCGCGCTGATCGCGCAATTCGGTTCCGTCAGCGAGGAAGTCGCGGGCGCCATGGCCGAAGGCGCCGTCGCCAACAGCAACGCCGACGTGGCGGTCTCCACGACGGGCATCGCCGGCCCGACGGGCGCCGTCCCCGGCAAGCCCGTGGGCACCGTGTGCTTCGGCTGGTCCAAGGGCGATACGACGTACACGGAACGGCTCGTCTTCTCCGGCGACCGCCACGCGGTGCGCGAGCAGACCGTGGCGCACGCGCTGGCCGGCCTGCTGCGCCTCCTCGAGTAGGATGCGGGGTGTGCCGATGCGGGCCGCGGCGGCGCTGCTCGCCGCGCTCGCCGGTCCGGCTGCCGCCGCCGACCTCGACGAGGGCGTCACCGTATATGCGGCCGGCGACATCGCGCGCTGCGCCTATCCCGACCCCGCGTACTCGGGCGCGGCGGACACCGCCGCAACCGTCGCGGCCGGGCTCGCGCAAGACCCGCGTGCCGTCGTGCTGGCGCTGGGCGACCTGACCTACCCGCGCGGCGCCGCGCGCGAATTCACCGACTGCTACGCCCCCACGTGGGGCCGCTTCAAGGACCGCACGTGGCCCGCGCCCGGCAACCACGAGTACTACACGCCTGGCGCGACGCCCTATTTCGCCTGGTGGGGCGAGCGCGCGGGCCGCGGCTACTACAGCTTCGACCTCGGCGGCTGGCACATCGTCTCGCTGGACAGCAACCTCGCCCCGGCCCGGCACGCGGCCCAGCTGGACTGGCTGCGCGCCGACCTGGCGGCCCATCCGGCGCATTGCACGCTCGCCTACTGGCACCATCCGCTGTACAGCTCGGGCGGCCATGGCAGCATCCCGAAGATGCGCGACGCGTGGCAGGTGCTGTACGACGCCGGCGCGGAACTGGTGCTGTCCGGGCACGACCACGATTACGAACGCTTCGCCCCGCAGGACGCCGACGGCCGGCTCGACCCGGCGCGCGGCATCCGCCAGTTCGTCGTCGGCACGGGCGGGGCGTATCCGACGCCGTTCCTGCTCACCGTGCCGCACAGCGAAGTCCGCGACAGCAACCGCACCGGCGTGCTCCGGCTGCGCCTGTACCCGGGCGGCTACGGCTGGGAATTCATCGAGTCCACCCGGCTGTATTCGTTCGGGGTCGCGCCGGCCGACCACGGCAGCGCCGCCTGTCATTAAAAAAACGGAGTCCCCATGAAACGCCTCCTGTCCGCCCTGTCCCTGCTGTTGCTGTGCGCCGGCGCGCCGGCCGCGTTCGCGCAGCCCGGTGCGGCGGCGGCCGTGCCGCAGGTCCGCTACGACAAGACGACGCTGCCCAATGGCCTCGAAGTGATCCTCGTCGAGGACCACCGGCTGCCCATCGTGGCCGTCAACATCTGGTACCACGTCGGCCCCGCCAACGAGGCGCCGGGGCTGACCGGGTTCGCCCACCTGTTCGAGCACATGATGTTCGCCGGCAGCCGGCACCTGCCGCGCGGCCTCGCCGACCGCCTGCTGGAAGGCGCGGGCGCCACCGACAGCAACGGCAGCACGGACTACGACCGCACGAATTACTACGACACTGTGCCGTCGAACCAGCTGGAACTGGCGCTGTGGGTGCACGCCGACCGCATGGGCTACCTGCTCGACGTGCTGGACCAGACGGCGCTGTCGAACCAGCAGGACGTCGTGCGCAACGAGCGGCGCCAGAGCGTCGAGAACCGCCCGTACGGCATCGTCGAGGAAACGCTGAACCACGCGCTGTTCCCCAGGACGCATCCGTATTACGCGGCCGTCATCGGCTCGCACGCCGACATCCAGAACGCGAAGCTGGCCGACGTGCGCGACTTCTTCAAGCGCTACTACGGCCCGAACAACGCCAGCATCGTCATCGCGGGCGACATCGACAAGGCCAGAACGCGCGCCCTCGTGGCCAAGTACTTCGGCAGCTTCAAGCGCAGCGCGCCCGTCGTCCACCCGCAGGTGGCCACGCCGCCCATCACGCGCGAGCGCCGCATCGTCGTGCCGGACCGCGTCGAGCTGCCCCGCGTGTACATGGCGTGGCTCACGCCGCCCGCGTTCCAGCCGGGCGACGCGGAACTGGAGGTGACGGCGCAGATCCTTGCCGGCGGCAAATCGAGCCGGCTGTACAAGTCGCTCGTGTACGAACAGCAGATCGCGCAGGAAGCGTCCGCCGCGCAGAATTCGAACGCGCTCACGTCGACTTTCATCGTCGACGCCACCGCGCGGCCGGGCCACGACGCGGCCGAACTGGAAGCGGCCATCGACGCCGAGCTGAAGACGCTGCGCGACACCGGGCCGTCCGAACAGGAGATCGAACGCGCCCGCAACACGATCGAGACGGCGATGCTGACGGGGATCGAGAAGCTGGGCGGCACGGGCCTCGCGAACCAGATCAACCAGTACAACCAGTACACGGGCGACCCGGGCTACCTGCCGAAGGACGTCGAGCGCCTGCGCCGCGTGACGGCGGCCGACGTGCGCCGCGTGGCGCAGGCGTTCCTGGCACCGAACGCGCGCGTGATCGTCTCCGGCGTGCCGGGCAAGCCGGATCTCGGGCCCGATGTCCCGACGCCGCCTCCGCCGAAGGCGTCGAAGACGGGACTGTCCGCCGGCATCAACCGCGACGAGCCGTGGCGCCGCACGCCGCCGAAGCCGGGCCCGGCGCCCCGCTTCGCGCTGCCGCAGGGCGCCTCGTTCACGCTGCCGAACGGCCTGACCGTCATCCATCACCCGAACCCCGCGCTGCCGCTCGTGGCGGCGGAACTGGTCGTGAAAAGCGGCTCCGACGCCAACCCGACCGACCAGCCGGGCCTCGCCGGCTACACGGCGCAGATGCTGCAGGAAGGGACGGCCACGCGCAGCGCGCCGCGCATCGCCGACGAGATCGCGCAGCTCGGCGCCTTCCTCGGCAGCGACGCGTCGAACGACGCGTCGACCGTGTCGCTGCTCGCGCTGCGATCCACGTTCGGGCAGGCGCTGGACGTGCTGGCCGACGTCGTGCAGCATCCGGCCTTTCCCACTGCGGAAGTGGAGCGCCAGCGCGCCGCGCGCCTGGGCGACCTGACGCAGCAGCGCGACGACCCGGCGCTGGTCGCCGCCGTCGCCGCGGCGGGCGCGCTGTACGGCCCGAACCACCCGTACGGCTACGGCCAACTGGGCACGGAGCAGGCGATCCGCGCCACGACACGCGAAGACCTCGTGCGCTTCTGGCGCCGCCACTACCTGCCGGGGAATGCGGCCCTTGTCGTCACCGGCGACATCACGCTGGACGAACTGCGTGCGCTGGCGGAGAAGCGCTTCGGCGGCTGGGAACAGGCCGACGCGGCCGTGTCGGCGGTCGGCGATCCGGAAGGCAGCAAGGCGCGCCTCGTCGTCGTCGACAAGCCGGGCGCCCCGCAGACGGCGCTGCGCGTGACGGCCATCGCGGCCGCGCGCAGGACACAAGACTATCCCGCCATGCAGGTCATGAACGCAGCGCTGGGCGGGCTGTTCTCGAGCCGCATCAACCTCAACCTGCGCGAGGAAAAGGGCTACAGCTACGGCGTGTTCTCCGCGTTCCGCTACGACCGCACGCCGGGCCCGTTCACCATCGCGGGCAGCGTGCGCACGGACGTCACGGGGCCGTCCGTCGCGGAGATCTTCAAGGAAGTGAACGGCATGCGCGACAAGCCGCTGCCGGCCCCCGAGCTCGCGGGCGCGCGCGACTCGCAGGTGTATTCGCTGCCGGGCCGGTTCGAGACGAACAGCGGCACCGTCGCGAGCCTGGCCGAGACGTACGTCTTCGACCTGCCGGCCGACTACTGGCGCAGCTTGCCGGACCGGTTCCGCGCCGTGACGGCGGCGCAGGTGCAGGCGGCGGCGCAAACGTGGCTGAAGCCCGACCGCCTGAAGGTAATCGCCGTGGGCGACCGCGCGGCGATCGCGCCGCAGTTGCAGAAGCAGGGACTCGGCACGCCGGAAGTGCGCGATGCGGATGGGCAGGTGCAGTGATGGCCTGAGGCCGCCACTCACACGATTCAGACGGACGCGGCTTGCTGCGATACGAGCTGCATCGCCTGGTCGAGCTCGTTCGTCAACTGCAGCGCCGTCGCTTTATTGGCGGTGGCGTCTAGCGGCACGGCGACGGCCGCGCCAAACGTGATGCGGATCGTCGGCCGGCGGAACAGGTGTGCGAAGCGGATCCGGTCGGGTCCCTGGTAATGGGCAGGCACGATTTCTCCGCGAGCGCGCAATGCGATCGTCGCGGCGCCCCGCTTGGCGTCCGCATTGTCCTGATTGCGTGTGCCCATGGGGAAGATCAGCACCAGGCCGCCCTGCTCGACAAGCGATACCGCGTGCTTGATGGTGGCCGTCGAGGGGTTGCCACGATCCACCGGGAACCCGCCCCCGGAGCGTACGAACCAGCCGCTGACCGGATGATCGAACAGCTCTTTTTTCGCCATCTGGTGCAGGACGCGCGGCAGCACTGCATAGCCGACCCATAACGGATCCGCCCAACCCACGTGATTGCAGACGATGACTTTTCCGACCGGGCCATGCAGGTGCCCGGTCCCCGTCACCGTGACCTTGCCGACGCGCGACATGAGGCTTCTCAGCGCGCGGATGAAGAGTGGCAATTTAGTGGCGGTAGACGAAGTATTGACCATATTTATTGCATGGCAAAAGGATAATTGTAGCGCAGCCCTGCGGTCATGGTCCGGAGTCGGATAGGCAACAGACGTTGTGCACGGCGTCAAATGTGACTTGCGCTCGTCACGCCTATGCGTTTAACATGTGAACAGTTCTTCACACGTTAAGCATGAGCATCCCACCCGACATCGACAATGCCGTCGACGAACTCGCCGACCTGTTCCACCTGCTGGGCGACCCGACGCGCCTGCGCATCGTGCTCGCCTGCCTCGCGCAGCCGACGGCGGTGGGTGACATCGCGGCGGCGTTGAACCTGTCCAGCTCGCTGGTCAGCCACCACCTGCGCCTGCTGCGTGCGGCCCGCATCGTCAAGGCCGAGCGCCAGGGCAAGCAGGTGTTCTATGCGGCCGCCGATGCCCACATCAGCGGCCTGCTCTCCGACATGTTCGAACACATCGCCGAACCCGTCACCGAATCAACCACCGGACTGGACGCATGAGTCACCACCATTCCCACGGCCATGGACATGGCCACCATCACCACCCCGCGCCAGGCGACAACGGCCGCGCGTTCGGCCTCGCGATCGCGCTGAACACGGCCTTCGTCGCCATCGAATTCGTCTACGGCTTCATCGCCAACTCGACGGCGCTGATGGCCGACGCCGGCCACAACCTGTCCGACGTGCTCGGCCTCGGCCTCGCCTGGGGCGCCGCCTTGCTCACGAAAAGCATGCCGACGCGCCGCTTCACGTACGGCATGCGCGGGACGACCATCCTGGCTGCCCTCGCCAACGCCCTGCTGCTGATGGTCGCGTGCGGCGCCATCGCCTGGGAAGCGCTGCACCGCTTCGCCCATCCGGAACCGGTGGCCGGCACGACGGTGTCCATCGTGGCCTTCATCGGCGTGCTGATCAACGGCTTCTCGGCCTGGCTGTTCGTGGCCGGCAGCAAGGACGACATCAACGTGCGCGGCGCCTACCAGCACATGGCGGCCGATGCCGTGCTGTCGCTGGGCGTGGTCATTTCCGGCATCGTCATCATCTACACGGGCTGGACATGGCTCGACCCGGTTGTCAGCCTGCTGCTCGTTATCGTGATCGTCGTCGGCACGTGGTCGCTGCTGAGGGAATCGATCCAGATGGTGCTGGCGGGCGTGCCGGCCAGCGTCGATGCGACAGCCGTGACGGCGTTCCTCGCCGCGCAACCCGGCGTGACGGAAGTGCACGACGTCCACATCTGGGCGATGAGCACGACGGAGACCGCGTTGACGGCCCACCTCGTCATGCCGGCCGGCTATCCGGGCGACGCGGCCATCGACGACGTCACCCGCCATCTGCGCGAGTACTTCTCCATCCACCACTGCACGCTGCAGGTGGAGCAAGGCACGACCAAGCACAGCAGCTGCAGCCTGCACGACGGGCTGGAAGCGCATGCGCACGACGATCATGACCATGACCATGGCCATGACCACGATCATCACGGCCACGATCACGGCCACCGCGCCCACCCGCACCCGCATTGAATCCACTAAAAAAATGGCCCGCGCATCGGCGGGCCATTTTTTTGAAACGCGCGCTGATCAGCCCGCGAGATTCGCGAACAACGCCGTGCTGAGGTAGCGCTCGCCGAACGATGGGATGATCGTCACGATCAGCTTGCCCGCATTCTCCGGCCGCTTGGCGACCTGGATCGCGGCCCACAGGGCGGCGCCCGACGAGATGCCGACCAGCAAGCCCTCCTCGCGCGCGGCCGCGCGAGCCGTCTCGAACGCGTCGTCGTTCTTGACGGTGATGACCTCGTCGTAGATTTTCGTATTCAGCACTTCCGGGATGAAGCCGGCGCCGATGCCCTGGATCGGGTGCGGGCCCTTCGTGCCCTTGGACAGGATCGGCGACGCTTCCGGTTCCACGGCGATGGCCTGGAAGCCCGGCTTGCGTGCCTTGATCACTTCGGCCACGCCCGTGATCGTGCCGCCCGTGCCGACGCCGGCCACGAGGATGTCGACCTTGCCGTCGGTGTCGCGCCAGATTTCCTCGGCCGTCGTGCGGCGGTGGACGTCCGGGTTCGCGGGGTTGTTGAATTGCTGCGGCATGAAGCAGTTCGGATCGGCCGCGACGATTTCCTCGGCGCGGCGGATGGCGCCCAGCATGCCTTCCGGCCCCGGCGTCAGCACCAGTTCGGCGCCGTACGCGCGCAGCAGCATGCGGCGCTCGTTGCTCATCGTCTCGGGCATGACGAGGCGGCAGCGGTAGCCGCGCGCCGCGCATACCATCGCCAGCGCGATGCCCGTGTTGCCGCTCGTGGGTTCCACGATGATGGTGTTCGGGCCGATCTTGCCGGCCTGCTCGGCCGCCTCGATCATGGCCCAGCCGATCCGGTCCTTCACGCTATGGGCCGGATTATAAAACTCGAGCTTGGCGGTGATGTCGGCGCCGGCGCCCTGCGCCATGCGGCGGATCCGCACCAGGGGGGTATTGCCGATCAATTCCGTCACGTCGTTCGCGATACGCATGCAGTCCTCCAGGTTGATGAATTTGGACTTACTTGACCTTCAACAGTTCCACGTCGAAGATCAGGTCGGAATCCGGCGGAATCGAGCCGCCGCCGGCGCCCCGTTTGCCGTAGGCGAGTTCGCTCGGGATGATCAGGGTGCGCTTGCCGCCCACCTTCATGCCCTGCACGCCCTGCTCCCACCCCTTGATGACCTGGTGCGCGCCCAGCTGGAACTCGAGCGGTTCGCGGCCCGCATCCAGCGACGAGTCGAATTTGCGGCCGTGCTGCTTGGTGGCCAGCGGCTTGTAGAACCAGCCCGTGTAGTTGACGACGACGTTGCTGCCGATGGTCGCTTCCGCGCCCTTGCCGATCACGTGGTCGATGACCTGGACTTGCGGCCCTTGCTCCGCCTGGGCGTCGGGTGCCGGGTTGACGGGATTGGTCGGGTTGGCGGGGGCGGCGGCGGTGGCGGTGGCCTGGGCCGGGTCCTTGGGACCTTGCAGGCCGTTGCCGGCCTGCCGGGATGCGTCCTGCGCGTGGGCGGCAGCAGCCGCCAGCACCAGGCTTGCGAAGGCGATACGACGGATCATGGAGCCTCTTTCATGGATCAGTAAGAAAAAACCAATCCTATGATAGCAAGGCCTCCTCGGGTTGCACAGCGTCGACGGACTCGGTTACAAGTGCCGGCGCAGGCACGGCATTGGCCTCTTCCGCCAGCTTGCGCAGCAGATGCCCGGCCGCGACCATGCCGAACGTGGCCGTGACGACCATGCTCGAGCCGAAGCCCGCGCAGTTCAGGCCCGTGATGCTGTTCGCGTCGACCGCGCACGCATCGCCCGCTTCCGGGTAGCGCAGCGGCTCCATCGAGAACACGGCGTCGATGTGGTACTTGTTCTTTTCGCCGCGCGCGAAGCCGTACTGGGCGCGCAGCACCTTGCGCACTTTCTTGAGCAGCGGCTCCTGCTCGGTGCGGGCGAGGTCGCGCACCTCGATCTTGGTCGGGTCGAGCTGGCCGCCGGCGCCGCCGATGACGATCAGCGGAATCGCCTGCCGGCTGCAGTACGCGATCAGCGCGGCCTTCGCCTTCACGCTGTCGATGGCGTCGACGACGTAGTCGAAACGGGCCGCGCCAGGCCGGTCTGTGCCAATCATCGCCGGGATATTGTCCGGATCGATGAAATCCTCGACGAGCTCGACTTCGCAGTAAGGATTGATGAGCGCGATGCGCTGCTTCAGCGCCTCGATCTTGGGCATGCCGACCGTCGTGGACAAGGCCTGGATCTGCCGGTTGATGTTGGATTCGGCCACGTTGTCGAGGTCGATGAGCGTAAGCCGGCCCACGGCGCTGCGCGCGAGCGCTTCGACGATCCAGGAGCCGACGCCGCCCACGCCGACCACGCAAACGTGCGCCGCGCGGAAACGTTCCAGTGCACGCTCGCCGTAGAGGCGGGCAATGCCGCCGAAGCGGCGGCCGAAGTCGACGTCGGCGAGCATGTCGTCCGCAACCGTCACAGGGAGGGAGGTGGAAATCGTAGTCATGATCCTTTCATTTTACCGGACGGAATGGCGCTCCTTGCCCTAAAATAACTTTCAGTCAATCAAAAAATCATCCGCAAACTGCGCGTCCACAACAGCAACCATGAACACCTTACTTCCCGAACCCGCTCCCGATTTCGACCAGCCCGTCGCCGTCCTCAAGCATTGCCACGGGCGGATCCGCAAGCAGCTCGCCACGTTGGAAAAACTGCTCGTCCACCTGCCGGAATACGGCGCCGACGAACAGGCGCGCCAGGCGGCAAGTGCCGTGCTGAAATACTTCGACAAGGCGGCCCACCTGCATCACGACGACGAAGAACAGGACCTGTTGCCGATGCTCCGTGCCGTCGCCCAGGGCGAGGATGCGGCCACGCTGCAGGCGCTGGCGCCGCGCATCCTGCAGGAACACAAGGACATGGATGCGATGTGGCAAGACCTGCACGAGCAGCTGGCGGCCATCGCGGACGGCAGCGGCACGCAGCTGTCGGCCTCGATCGTGCGCCGCTTCGTGCAGTGCTACCAGGGCCACATGGAACGCGAGGAAGGCTTCGTGGCGCCGATGGCGCTGCGCCTGTTCGGGCCGGAGCAGATGGCCCGCCTGGGCGGTGCGATGCGCCGGCGCCGCGGCCTGGACGAGCCGGCAGCGTCCGTCACACCGGCGTCACATGCGGCCCCGACAATCGGCGAACGCGTGGCCGACCTGCGCAAGGACTACGGCCAGGCGAGCCTCGACGAGAGCGACGTCGCGGACGACCCGGTCGCGCAGTTCGCGCGCTGGTTCGAGGAAGCGCTGAAGGCCGAGGTGAACGAGCCGAACGCGATGAGCGTGGCCACCGTCGACGCGGATGGGCGGCCGACGTCGCGCATCGTGCTCGTCAAGCAGTTCGATGCGCGCGGCTTCACGTGGTACACGAATTACGCGAGCCAAAAAGGCAAGCAACTGGAAAGCAATCCTTTTGCGGCTCTGCTATTCTTCTGGAGTGAACTTGAACGGCAAGTGCGGATCGAAGGGAAAGTCGAGCGCACGAGTGCCGAGGAAAGCGATAAGTATTTCAACAGCCGGCCCCTGAAAAGCCGGCTGTCGGCGATCGCGTCCGAGCAAAGCGAACCGATCGCGAGCCGTGCCGCCCTCGAAGAACACTACGAGGAAGTGGCGCGTCAATATGGCGAAGCACCGCCACGGCCACAACACTGGGGCGGTTTTCGCCTGGTGCCGGAACGGATCGAGTTCTGGCAGGGGCGGCGTTCACGCTTCCACGACCGCATCGTCTACACGCGGCAGGAAGACGGCAGCTGGGCGCGGCAACGTTTGCAACCCTGAGCCAGCCATCTGGTCCAGGACTAGCCGGAGGAATTCGCGTGTTCGACCAGATGAAACTTTCCGCCTGGACTTCAGGCATCCGCAGCAAGTTCAACCTGCCCCTGCGCGTCGAATTGTGGAATGGCGCGCACGTTGACCTGTCGTCCGACCAGCCGCGCGTGAAGATCCGCGTACCGAATCCGGGCGGGCTGCGCTACCTGCTCGCGCCGTCGCTGGGCAACCTGGGCGAGGCCTATGTCGAAGGCGCGCTCGAGATCGAAGGCCGCGCGGCCGACATGATCCAGGTGGGCTCGGCCCTCGCGGAAACGACGGGCAAGCCGGCGCGCACGAGCCGCGTCGCCAGCGCCGCCATGCGCCTCGTCTCGCCGCACACGCGCGAGAAGGATGCCGAGGCCATCCGCTACCACTACGACGTCTCCAACGAGTTCTACAGCCTGTTCCTCGATCCGGCCATGGTCTATTCCTGCGCCTATTTCGAGAACGGCGACGAGGACCTCGCCACGGCCCAGCAAAAGAAGATCGACCACATCCTCACCAAGATCGGCGTGCAGCCGGGCCAGGCCTTGCTCGACATCGGTTGCGGCTGGGGCGCCCTCGTCATCCGCGCGGCCGCCAAGTTCGGCGCGCGCTGCGTCGGTGTCACGCTGTCCGAGCGCCAGTGCGAGCTCGCGCGCAAGCGCGTGGCCGAGGCGGGCTTGCAGGACCGCATCGAGATCCGCCTGCAGGACTACCGCGACGTCGACGGCCAGTTCGACCGTATCACGAGCGTCGGCATGTTCGAGCACGTCGGCGTGGACCACCTGCCCGAGTACTTCGGGCGCATCAACAAGCTGCTGGCGCCGGGCGGCGTCGTGATGAACCACGGCATCACCACGACGGACGTCGAGCAGCGCAACAGCCCGCACGGCAGTGGCGAATTCATCGACAAATACGTGTTCCCGCACGGCGAGCTGGCGCACCTCTCGACCGTCATCCGCACGATGCAGGAAGGCGGGCTCGAAGTACGCGACGTGGAAAACCTGCGGCGCCACTATGCCCGCACGTGCGCGCAGTGGACGGAGAATTTCGAGAACAATGCCGACCGCATCCGGGCCACGTGCGACCCCAAGACCTTCCGCATCTGGCACGTCTACCTGGCCGGCTGCGCGTACGGCTTCGCGCACGACTGGATCAGCCTGTACCAGATCGTGTGCGGCAAGGCAGGGGACACGCCGGACCTGATGCCGTGGTCGCGGAAGTATATGTATCGGTGACCGATGTGCTTGGTGGGCACGGCGTGCCCACCCTACGGCACCGCTGGAAATTACTTGACGCGGTCCGTAAACGTCTTGCGGAACTTGGCCACCTTGGGCGCGACGACGAATGCGCAATAGCCCTGCAGCGGGTGCTGGGCGAAATAATTCTGGTGGTAATCCTCGGCCTTGAACCACTGCTCGGCCGGCAGCACCTGCGTGACGATCGGCGCATCCCACACCGAGGCCATCTCGGCCATCACCTTGCGCGCCATCGCTTCCTGCTCCGGCGACGTGAAGAAGATCGCGGACCGGTATTGCGTGCCCACGTCGTTGCCCTGGCGGTTGAGCGTCGTCGGGTCGTGAATGGTGAAAAAGATTTCCAGGATGTCGCGGTAGCTGATCACGCCCGGATCGAACTCCAGGCGCACCACTTCCGCATGGCCCGTCGTGCCCGCGCACACCTGTTCGTACGTCGGGGCGGGTGTCGTGCCGCCCATATAGCCCGATTCCACGCGGAGAATACCGCGCGCTTCCAGATAGACCGCTTCCAGGCACCAGAAACACCCGCCGCCCAGGATGGCCACTTCGGTTGCGGATTGCTGGCTCATACTGACTCCTCGAGGAATGAATTGTTTTCCATAGCTTTACTGTAACCGAAAGCGCATGCTTGTGCAGGACCGAAACAGGGCCGGCCCGAGGGGAATAGCCCATTGGTGGCATAATGCGCGCATGAACACCAGCTCACCTCGCGCCGCCACGCGCGGTTTCGATTCCGCCCATTTCCGCCAGGCCCTGTCGCAGTTCGCGACCGGCGTCACCGTGATCACGACGCGCCTCGGCGACGGCAAATTCCGCGGACTGACCGCGTCCTCGTTCAATTCCGTGTCGCTGGAGCCGCCGCTGGTGCTGTGGAGCCTGTCGAACATCGCCAACAGCCTGCCCATCTTCACGGGGAATTCGCACTACGTGATCAACGTCCTGTCCGCCGGGCAGGAAGAGCTGGCGCGCCGGTTTTCGCGCCGCGGACAGGACCCGTTCGAAGGCGTGGAGTACGAATTGTCGCGCACCGGACAGCCGATCCTGAAAGGCGTCTCCGCCTGGTTCGAATGCCACAACCGCAGCCGCTATCCGGAAGGCGACCACGTGATCTTCGTGGGCGAAGTCGAGGATTGCGCCGTGCATCCGCAATCCGCCCTGCTGTTCCATGGCGGGCGCTTCAGCAGCACCTGATCCGGACCACGCGCGTTCTTGCTCGTTTAAAAATGAAAATGCCTGTCGCAGTTTGAAAAGATGCGGCAAGGCGGGGTTTCTATAATGGCTCGACCCGGGCGACCATCCTTTCGCCCGCCCACCATTCTTACAAGAATTGAGACAGGAGCCCCATGAGCCGTTCCGCTACGCCCCACAAAGCCCAGTTCCATTGGGATGACCCGCTGCTGCTGAACGAGCAGCTGCTCGACGAGGAGCGCATGGTGCGCGATGCCGCCGCGGCCTATTGCCAGGACAAGCTGCTGCCGCGCGTCCTCGAAGCCTTCCGCCACGAAACCACCGACGCTGCCATCTTCCGCGAGATGGGCGAACTGGGCCTGCTCGGCCCGACGATCCCCGAGCAATACGGCGGCCCCGGCCTGAACTACGTCAGCTACGGCCTGATCGCGCGTGAAGTCGAGCGCGTCGATTCCGGCTACCGCTCGATGATGAGCGTGCAGTCGTCGCTCGTGATGGTGCCCATCTACGAATTCGGCAACGAGGCGACGAAGCAGAAATACCTGCCGAAGCTGGCGACCGGCGAATGGATCGGCTGCTTCGGCCTCACGGAACCGAACCACGGCTCCGATCCGGGCTCGATGGTCACGCGCGCGCGCAAGGTCGACGGCGGTTATTCGCTGTCCGGCTCGAAGATGTGGATCACGAATTCGCCGATCGCCGACGTGTTCGTCGTCTGGGCCAAGGATGACGAAGGCAAGATCCGCGGCTTCGTGCTGGAAAAAGGCTGGAAGGGCCTGTCGGCACCGGCCATCCACGGCAAGGTGGGCTTGCGCGCATCGATCACGGGCGAGATCGTGATGGACGAGGTGTTCTGTCCCGAAGAAAACGCGTTCCCGGAAGTGCGCGGCCTGAAGGGTCCGTTCACGTGCCTGAACTCGGCCCGCTACGGCATCGCCTGGGGCGCGCTGGGTGCGGCCGAAGACTGCTGGCACCGCGCCCGCCAGTACGTGCTGGACCGCAAGCAGTTCGGCAAGCCGCTGGCCGCCAACCAGCTGATCCAGAAGAAGCTGGCCGACATGCAGACGGAAATCACGCTGGGCCTGCAGGGCGTGCTGCGCCTGGGCCGCATGAAGGACGAAGGCACGGCCGCCGTCGAGATCACGTCGATCATGAAGCGCAATTCCTGCGGCAAGTCGCTGGACATCGCGCGCATGGCGCGAGACATGATGGGCGGCAACGGCATCAGCGACGAGTTCGGCGTGGCGCGCCACCTCGTCAACCTGGAGGTCGTCAACACGTACGAAGGCACGCACGATATCCACGCCCTCATCCTGGGCCGCGCGCAGACCGGTATCGCCGCATTCTGACGATAGCGGTACGCATGGCGGGCACAGGGTGCCCACCCTACGGCCAATGTATATCGTAGGGTGGGCTCCGCGAGCCCACCAGACGTAAAAAAACCCGCCGGTGGCGGGTTTTTTCATGCTGAGACGATGCTCAGAACTTGTAACCCAGCGTCAGCACCGTCGAGTTCGGATCCAGCTTCATGTGCTGGCCCTGGTGCGTCGAGAAGTGCACGTCGGTCCGCAGGCGCGTCTTCACCAGGGCGGCGTTGAGGAACCATTTCGGGCTGAAATTCCACACGCCGCCGATCTGGCCCGACACGGTCCACTTGTTGTCGATGCTGAACGTCGTCGCCGGACCGCCCGGGTTCGTCAGCGCGGTCATGCGGAACGAGCCAGTTTCCTTGTAGAAGTAGGCATAGGTCACGCCCAGGCCCACGTACGGACGGAATGCCGACGTCGGCTGGAAAAAGCGGTATTGCAGGAACGCGGTCGGCGGCAGCGCTTGCACGGTGCCCAGTTCACCCGTGCCGGCGATGGCGCCCGCGCCATACAGGCTGTGCTTGTACGGCTTCGCGAACGTGAATTCGCCGCTGATGTTGTCGGTGATACCGTAATTCACGACGATCACGGGTTCCGTGTCCTTGCCGACGTCGCCCAGCGAATTCGGCAGGGCCGGGGCCGTGATCGCGCCGCTCGTCACGTGCGGGGTGATCTGGGCGGCACCTGCCGACACGGCCCACTGCCCTTTCGACTGCGCCGCGGCGCTGCCCGCCACAGCCAGCGCGCCCGCAGCTACCAGCAGTTTCACGACATTGGAACTTACTTTCATGTTTTCTCCTGATTCTTATTGATCGCCCGCCATCTCCCGGCGGGCTGTCGTGACGATTACAGCCAACCCTTCGTGGCCATCTGCTCAAGGACGTAGCGCGCAACCAGCCAGTTCTCGAACGGCGTCGGGTGCACGTCGTCGGCGAACATGTAGTGACTGACGTCGCCGGCAATCACGTTCTTCGCGTTGCAGACGAGCGACGTGGTGCCCAGGGCGTTCGGGCCGCAGGCTGGGGTCGACGTATTCGACAGGCCGTACGGTCCAGGGTTGATGACCTCGTCGTGGCTGACGGTCCACAGGTCGACGTACAGGATCTTCGGATCGCCCGAGACACCAGCCTTGAGCTGCGCGTTGAAGGCGTCGACGGCAGTCTTGATCAGGGACTGGACAGCAGCCGATTGCGACTTGCCCGACGGCGTCGAGGCGACGTCCGGCAGGTTGTTCACGACGACGTAGCTCGCGCCCTTGGCCACGATCTGCGTCTTGACGAGGGCCGCCAGCTGGCCGCCCGCCGTGGCCATCGCGGTGACGACACCAGCGGCGTTCGCGGTCAGATAGTCGGCGCCTGCCTTCTGGCCGGCGGCCGTGGCGTCGGCCTGGGCCTTGGTTACCATCGGGCCATACACGGTCGCCTGGGCAGCGGCAGTATTCCCGGCCATGACGGCAGCGGTGACTGCAGCCTGCACGATCGACGTATCGGTGTGGCCAGTACGCGCTGCTTCGGTCTGGATCGCGAGGCCGATCGACTGTGCAGCCGTGGCCGGGTTCGGCGCACCGGCAGCCAGCTGGGTCGTCAGCGACACGGCGAACGCCTGTGCGCCGGCCGCGGTACCGGCAGCGGTGGCGCTGGCCGACAGTTGACCCATCAGGAACAGGATGTCGTTACCGCCGGCCATCACGGTCACCAGTTCGGTGCCGCTGAATTTGCCGCCGGTCTTGGCCAGGTGGTTCGCGATCTGCGTCACGACAGGCACGGTGGTCGCGCCCAGCGCCGCACCGGTGAGCCGGTTGCCTGGGCCGACCGGATCGGTCACGCGCGCGCCGCCCTGCGCATAGTTCAGGCAGCTGACGTTGAACGTGATCGGTACATTGAGGCCTTGCGTCGCGTCGCCCTGCAGACCCGTCTGGGCCGGGCACGGTGCCGGCAGCTGCAACTGGGCAGCGAGGACTTCGGTCCAGTTCTTGCCCGTCAGCTCGGGGTTGACGGACGTATTGTCGCCGTTGATCGTGAACTTGCCGCCGCCCAGTGCCTTCACGGTGCCAACCGCATAGGTGCCGACGTCCGACAGGCTGTCGCCGAACGATACCTGAGCGCTGAACTTGGTGGCCGGGGTCTGGTCACCGCCGCGGGGGCTGCTGCCGCCGCATGCCGCCAGTGCGGCGGCGGTCAACAGTGCAAGCGCGAATGAGGTCTTACGCATTGTGTCTCCTAAAGAATTTTTCTTTTGCAACGAACGGCCGTGCTATTCGTGTCGTAACAATATGCCAGCGTTCGGCATGGTTGTATAGAGAAAACCTTTGTCGTGCACGAGCAACAACACGCGAATAGCCGAGGCAGGGACAAGGCCGGCAGCGGCCGATTATAGCAACGCTACCGCCGTGTTCATGACCGAACGTGACAATGTTGAACAGAAATAAATGCGTGGCGCGCGCACCACAGTCGGGGCAGACTGTGTCGTGCGCCATGCCGGAGGGATTACAACGCGGGCGCGTCGTTGATCAGCCCGTGCACGATGCCGGTCGAACCGTGCGCGGCGCGGCGCAGGCGGTCGTTGACGCCAAGCCACGGGCCATCCTGCGGCGGCGCTTCGACGAGGATGACGTCGGCGGAGGTACCGTCCATCGCCCGCAGCGCTGCGTACAAGGCATGGGCAAACCCGTCCGGCGAGGCCGGCAGGCGGACTGCCGCATGCGTGGCCGGCAGGTCGGAGTAATGAATCAACGCGACGGTGCGCCCCGCCGCATGCAGGCGGGACAGGGTGTCGACGAGCGTCGCCGTGTCCTGCATGGCAACGGGCGTATGCGGTGCGTAATGCGATTCCAGCGTGCCGGAGGCGCGCGGCGCCGCGGCATCGGGACGGGCCGGCACCTGGTCGATGACGGCAGCGATGGCATCCGCCGAGATATGGCCGGGACGCAGCAGCACGGGACCGTGCGTGGCCAGGCGGGAGAGATCCACGATCGTCGATTCGATGCCGACCTCGCTCTGGCCGCCGTCCAGCACGAACGCGATACGGCCGTGTTCTCCGATGTCGTCGCCGAACTCGTCGCGCACATGCTGCGCCGTCGTCGGACTCACGGCGCCGAACTTGTTCGCGGACGGCGCGGCGACGCCGCCCTTCCCGCCCTTGAACGCCTGCAATAACTCGATGGCGACCGGATGCGACGGGCAGCGGATGCCGACCGTGTCCTGGCCGCCCGAGACGGCGTCCGGGATGTGCGGCGCGCGTTTCAGGATCATCGTCAGCGGGCCGGGCCAGAAGGCGTCGGCGAGCTGATGGGCTTCCGACGGGATGTCGGTGGCCCAGTAGTCGAGGTCAGCGCCAGGCGCCACGTGCACGATCACGGGGTGATCCTGCGGGCGGCCCTTGGCGGCGTAGATCGCGGCGACGGCGGCCGGGTTTTCCGCGTCGGCGCCGAGGCCGTACACGGTCTCCGTCGGCAGCGCGACGAGCCGGCCGGCCTCGAGCGCGCGCGCGGCCGCGGCGATCACATCATCCGTCACGACGTAATTCCCAGGATGGTGCAGGCTTGCGCGAAACTCGCCTGGGCTTCGGCCAGCGAAGGCGCGACGAACGTCACGTGCCCCATCTTGCGGCCGCGGCGCGGATCCGTCTTGCCGTACAGGTGCAGGTTCGCACCGGGCAGCGCCAGCACCCGGTCCCACGCGGGTTCGCGCGCGACGTCGCCGGCGCCGTCGAACCACACGTCGCCGAGGATGTTCAGCATGACGGCGGGCGAATGCTGGCGACAATCGCCCAGCGGCAGCTTGGCCATCGCGCGCACCTGCTGCGCGAACTGGCTCGTGATGCACGCGTCGATCGTGTAATGGCCGCTGTTGTGCGGGCGCGGCGCCATCTCGTTGACGACCAGGGAGCCGTCGGCCAGCACGAAGAACTCGATGCACAGCACGCCGACATAACCGAGCTCGGCCACGATGGCACGGGCCGCATCCTGCGCCTCGCGCGCGCAGTCGGCGGACACGTTCGGACCCGGGACGGTGGTCGTGAACAGGATGCCGTCGCGGTGCACGTTTTCCGCGATCGGGTAGACGACGGACTCGCCGTCCGCGCCACGCGCCGTCAGCACGGACACTTCGTACGCCAGCGGCAGCATCTTTTCCAGCAGACAGGTCACGCGGCCCATCGACTCCCACGCCGCGCGCACGTCCTCGCGCGTGCGCACGCGCACCTGGCCCTTGCCGTCGTAGCCCATGCGCACCGTTTTGAGGATGCCGGGCAGCAGGTCGTCGGCGATGGCGTCGACGTCGGCATCGCTCGCGATCACCTTGTGCGGCGCCGGCATCACGCCGGATTTGCCAGCGCAGGCGACGAAGAACGATTTTTCCGCGATGCGGTCCTGCGCGACGGACACGCCGTGTGCGTCCGGCGCGACGAACACCTGCTGCGCGAGGCGCGACAGGCTGGCGGCCGGGACGTTTTCGAATTCCGTCGTGACGGCCACGCATTGCGCGGACAACGCATCGAGGCCGGCGGCATCTTCATAGCCCGCCTCGACGAGGCGCTCGGCCACCTGGCCGGCCGGGCAGTCGGTCGACGGCTCCAGCACGGCCACGCGGTAGCCCATCGCCTGCGCGGCGTGGGCGAACATGCGGCCCAGCTGGCCGCCGCCCATCACACCCAGCCAGGCCGGTTCGCCGGCCGCCGGGAGATAGGCTTGGGACTTCGTATTACTCATCACTCGTTCACGGGCAGGGTCATGGCCTTGGCGGCGGCGGTCTGTTGCTGGCGGAATTGTTCCAACTGGCCGGCCAGCGCGTCGTCCGTCGTGGCGATGATGGCAATCGCCGTCAGCGCGGCGTTCGCGGCACCGGCTTCGCCGATCGCGAACGTCGACACGGGCACACCTTTCGGCATCTGCACGATCGACAGCAGCGAGTCTTCGCCGCGCAGGTATTTCGACGGCACGGGCACGCCCAGCACCGGCACGACCGTCTTCGCGGCCACCATGCCCGGCAGGTGCGCGGCACCGCCGGCACCGGCGATGATGGCGCGCAGGCCGCGGCTGCGGGCCGTTTCCGCGTACGTGAACATCTCGTCCGGCATGCGGTGCGCCGAGATCACCTGCGCCTCGAACGGCACGCCGAACTGCTTCAGCATGGCGCAGGCGTGCTGCATCACGTCCCAGTCGGAACTGGAACCCATGATCACGCCGACCAGCGGTTTCTGTTGTTCCGCCATCTCAGACCTTCAGCTTCTCGCCCGTCAGGCGTTCGATGGCTTCGAAGTACTTGGCCTGGGTTTTTTCGATGACGTCCTGCGGCAGCGGCGGCGCCGGCGGCGTCTTGTTCCAGTCCTTCAGCGTTTCCAGGTAGTCGCGCACGAACTGCTTGTCGAACGACGGCGGCGACATGTCCGGCGCGTAGGAGTCCGCCGGCCAGAAGCGCGAGGAATCGGCCGTCAGGACTTCGTCCATCAGGTGCAGCACGCCGTTGTCGTCGAGGCCGAATTCGAACTTGGTGTCGGCGATGATGATGCCGCGCGTGGCCGCGTAGTCGGCGGCGGTCTTGTACAGCTGGATGCTGATGTCGCGGATTTTATTGGCCAGCTCGGCGCCAATGCGCTGTTCCATGTCGGCAAAGCTGATGTTCTCGTCGTGCTCGCCCAGGTCGGCTTTCGCGGCCGGGGTGAACAGCGGCTCGGCCAGCTTGTCGGCCTGGCGCAGGCCGGCCGGCAACTGGATGCCGCAGACGGCGCCGGTCGCCTGGTAATCCTTCCAGCCCGAACCGATGATGTAGCCGCGCACGACGGCTTCCACGAGGATCGGCTTCAGGCGCTTGGCGACGACGGCGCGGCCTTTCACCTGCTCCACTTCTTCCGGCGCGACCACGGATTCCGGCGCGACGCCGGTCAGGTGGTTCGGCACGATGTGGCCGAGCTTTTCGAACCAGAAATCGGTCATCTGGTTCAGCACCATGCCCTTGCCGGGAATCGGTTCGTTCATGACGACGTCGAAGGCCGACAGGCGGTCGGTCGTGACGATCAGGATCTTGTCGTCGCCGACGGCGTAGTTGTCACGGACCTTGCCGCGGCCCAGCAATGGCAGGGAAGAAATAGTGGATTGGTAGAGGCTTTTCATAGAGGGAATATCTTGATAAAGCGAGACCGGCGAAGAGGCCGGTCGGATGGGCGGCGGTTCGGGAGAACCGGTGCCAAAGCGATATTTTACGTGATTCTCACGTCATCGTCGTCAAAAGCAAACGATGCGCGGTAGGGAGGGCATCTGAGGCCTGGGGGGATTGATGCCGGGGACATCAATCCAATGAAACGTGCCCACCAATGCGTATCGATAACGCATGGTGGGCACAGGGTGCCCACCCTACGAGATACCGCGACCGTAGGGTGGGCGGCCCTCCGCCCACGCGTAATGCACTTACTGAACGATCTGAGCGAGTTCGCCAGCTTTATAGCGCTCAGCCATTTTCTCCAGCGGAATCGGCTTGATCTTGGCAGCCATGCCTTCGCAGCCGAAGGAGATATAGCGTGCCTTGCAAATTTGCGTCGCCGCTTCGCGAGCCGGCTTCAGGTAGTCGCGCGGGTCGAACTTGGACGGGTTCTCGAACAGGTATTTGCGGATCGCGGCCGTCATCGCCAGGCGGATGTCGGTGTCGATGTTGATCTTGCGGACGCCGTGCTTGATGCCTTCCTGGATTTCCTCGACCGGCACGCCATACGTTTCCTTCATGTCGCCGCCGAATTCGCGGATGATGGCCAGCAGGTCCTGCGGGACCGACGACGAGCCGTGCATCACGAGGTGCGTGTTCGGAATGCGCGCGTGGATTTCCTTGATGCGGTCGATGGCGAGGATGTCGCCGGTCGGCTTGCGCGTGAACTTATAGGCGCCGTGCGACGTGCCGATGGCGATGGCCAGCGCGTCGCACTGGGTGCGCGCGACGAAGTCGGCGGCCTGCGCGACGTCGGTCAGCAGCTCTTCACGGGTCATGGTGCGGTCGGCGCCGTGGCCGTCTTCCTTGTCGCCCTTCATCGTTTCCAGCGAGCCGAGCACGCCCAGTTCCGCTTCGACGGTCACGCCGATCGAGTGCGCAAACTTGACGACTTCCTTCGACACTTCGACGTTGTAGTCGTACGAGGCGACGGACTTGCCGTCCGCTTCCAGCGAGCCGTCCATCATGACGGACGTGAAGCCGGAGCGGATCGCGGCCATGCAGACGGCCGGCGACTGGCCGTGGTCCTGGTGCATGACGACGGGAATGTGCGGATAGGCTTCGACGGCGGCGTCGATCAGGTGGCGCAGGAACGCTTCGCCGGCATATTTGCGGGCGCCGGCCGACGCCTGCATGATCACCGGGCTGCCGGTCTGGTCGGCCGCGGCCATGATGGCCTGGACCTGCTCCAGATTGTTGACGTTAAACGCCGGGAGGCCGTAGCCGTGTTCGGCGGCGTGGTCCAGCAGTTGACGCATTGATACGAGTGCCATGGTTTAGCTCCATAGGAATAAAGAAACCTTTCCGGGTCTCACACCTGCTGCGCGCGCGGATGCAGCCGGCCTCGCGCGACAGGCGCGTCAGCCATGCACATCACTCCGTTCGACAGTTTGGCGCGGCCGCGGGTTGCGGCCGCGCGCACAGGTATTGAGCTCCCTCTTAATCGAATTCTCCGACGCGAACAATTTTGAGTGCGTTCGTACCGCCGACCTGGCCCATCGGCTCGCCCCACGTGACGACGATCATGTCGCCTTTCTTGACGATGCCATTCGCGACCATCAGGTCTTCGGCCTGTTTCAGGACGGCACTGCTGTCGCCGCGCTGCGTCAGGTGGTACGCATGCACGTTACGATACAACGCAACCTTGCGCTGGGTGGTGACGCTTGGCGTCAGCGCGTAGATCGGCGTGTCGACGTGGTGGCGGCTCATCCACAGCGCGGTCGAACCGGACTCGGTCAGCGCCACGATCGCCTTGACGCGCAGGTGGTGCGCGGTGAACAGGGCGCCGTACGCGATCGACTGGTCGATGCGGGTGAACTGCACGTTCAGGAAGTCGGCTTCCAGCTTGTTGTATTCGGAACGTTCCGCTTCCACGCAGATCGCGGACATCATCTCGACCGTCTCGACCGGCCACTTGCCGGCGGCGGTCTCGGCCGACGTCATCACGGCGTCGGTGCCGTCCAGCACGGCGTTCGCCACGTCCGACACTTCGGCGCGGGTCGGCACGGCGTTGACGATCATCGATTCCATCATCTGCGTCGCGGTGATCGCCAATTTGTTGGAATCGCGCGCCATGCGGATCATGCGCTTCTGCAGCGCCGGCACGGCCGCGTTGCCCACTTCGACGGCAAGGTCGCCGCGGGCGACCATGATGCCGTCGGAGGCGTCCAGGATTTCCTGCAGCACGGGAATCGCTTCCGCGCGCTCGATCTTCGCGATCATCATCGGCTTGTGTCCCGACGGCTCGCCGGCGATGTTCGCCAGCTGGCGCGCCATTTCCATGTCGGTCGCCGTCTTCGGGAACGAGATCGCCAGGTAGTCGGCCTGGAAGCTCATCGCGGTCTTGATGTCTTCCATGTCCTTCGCGGTCAGCGCCGGCGCCGTCAGGCCGCCGCCCAGGCGGTTGATGCCCTTGTTGTTCGACAGGTCGCCGCCGACTTTCACGATCGTGTGGATCTCGCTGCCCGCCACGCGCTCGACGATCAGCACGATCAGGCCGTCGTTCAGCAGCAGCGTGTCGCCCGGACGGACGTCGTTCGGCAGTGCCTTGTAGTCGAGGCCGACGCGCTCCTGGTTGCCCAGTTCGCCGTTCTCGCCCCAGCGGGCGTCGAGGATGAAACGGTCACCGTTTTCCAGCAGGATCTTGCCTTCTTCGAACTTGCCGACGCGGATCTTCGGGCCCTGCATGTCGGCCATGATCGCCACTTCGCGGCCGCATTCGGCGGCGGCGCGACGCACCAGGTTGGCGCGGTCGATGTGATCCTGGGCGCGGCCGTGCGAGAAATTCAGGCGCACGATGTCCACGCCCGCACGAATCATGCGGACGAGCGTATCGAAGTCGGAGGAAGCGGGGCCGATGGTTGCGACGATCTTGGTACCACGAGACATTGTCTATCCTTGAAGTGAAAAGCGCAGCCCGTGGACTGCGCTGGTGACCGTGAGGTGTTATTTCGCAGCGCTACGCTGCAGCAGGATCTCCACCGCCGGAAGCGTCTTACCTTCGAGGAATTCGAGGAAGGCGCCGCCGCCGGTCGAGATATAGCCGACTTTGTCGGCAATATTGTATTTTGCGATCGCAGCCAGGGTGTCGCCGCCGCCGGCGATCGAGAAGCCTTTCGACGCGGCGATGGCGTGGGCCAGCGTCTTCGTGCCTTCCGCGAACTGGTCGAATTCGAACACGCCGACCGGGCCGTTCCACACGATGGTGCCGGCCTTGCCGATCTGCTCGGCCAGCTGGGCTGCCGTCTTCGGACCGATGTCGAGGATCATGTCGTCATCGGCCACGTCTTTCACATCCTTCACGGTCGCGGCGGCGGTCGGCGAGAACTCCTTCGCGCACACGACGTCGACCGGGATCGGCACGGTCGCGCCACGGGCGGCCATCTTGTCGATGATGGTTTTCGCCTCAAAGACGAGATCGGCTTCCGCGAGCGATTTGCCGATATTCAGGCCCACGGCCTTCATGAACGTGTTGGCGATGCCGCCGCCGACGATCAGGTTGTCGACCTTGTCGGCCAGGCTCTGCAGGATCGACAGCTTGGTCGACACCTTGGAACCGGCGACGATCGCCAGCAGCGGACGCTGCGGCGCGCCCAGCGCCTTGCCCAGCGCGTCGAGCTCGGCGGCCAGCAGCGGGCCGGCGGCAACGACGGGCGCGAACTTCGCGATGCCGTGCGTGGTCGCTTCGGCGCGGTGCGCGGTGCCGAACGCATCGTTGACGTACACGTCGCACAGCTTGGCCATCTTCTGCGCGAGTTCGTCCGCGTTCTTCTTTTCACCCTTGTTGACGCGGCAGTTTTCCAGCAGCACGACCTGGCCCGGCGCGACGTCGACGCCGTCCACCCAGTTCTGTTTCAGCTCGACCGGCTGGCCCAGCAGCTCGGACAGGCGCTTGGCAACGGGCGCCAGGCTGTCTTCCGGCTTGAACTCGCCTTCGGTCGGACGACCCAGGTGCGACGTGACCATCACGGCCGCACCCGCATCAAGCGCCGCGCGGATCGCGGGAACCGAAGCGCGCACGCGCGTGTCTTCCGTAATGTTGCCGGCGTCGTCCTGCGGGACATTCAGGTCGGCACGGATGAAGACGCGCTTACCTTTCAGCGCGCCTTGGTCGATCAGGTCTTGCAAGCGGGTGAAGTTGAGAACGGCCATTGTCAGAGTGGTGGAATGTTTAAAGAACGCTATTTTACCTTAGTGGCGGTTGTGGAAAACACCAGAAACGCTCAGGACAGTCCATACAAGCACGGCAGGGTGATCGGCTTGCAACAGCGCGCCGCCCGCGCCTGCGGAGCTTTCTTTGTGGAAAATTTAAGGCCGCTATTCTACTGGGCCATTCCGGCAACGACATCGAATCCGTTAAAATCGTGGTTTTGGGAATGCCGAAGCGGGATTCCCTGTGCTCATCTTGCTGACGGAGAAATCAATGAACGACAAGACCATCCCGGTCGTGGAACTGGAAGCCAAGGACCTGCCGGCCTATTGCCCGAACCCGGCCATGCCGCTGTGGTCGTCGCACCCGCGCGTCTTCCTCGATTTCGATCACGATGGCAATGCCAAGTGCCCGTACTGCGGCACCCAGTACCGCCTGAAGCCGGGCACCGTACTGGCCCACCACTGATTTCTGCCTGCCCGGTGCGCCTGCCGTGAGCCCTGCCCGCGCCGCGGCGTCCGCCGCATCGGACTACCGGGCGCCCTGGTGGCTGCCCGGCGGCGACCTGCAGACGATTTATCCGGCGCTCTGCATCGCGAAGCCCGCCGTCGCGTACCGCCGCGAGCGCTGGGACACGCCTTGCGGGCACGATTTCATCGACGTCGACCTCGTTGACGGTGCCGCGGCCGATGCCCCCTGCGTGCTGCTGTTCCACGGCCTGGAAGGCTCGTCGGACAGCCATTACGCGCGCAGCCTGATGGCCGCCGTCGCGGCGCGCGGCTGGCATGGCGCGATCCCGCATTTCCGCGGCTGCTCGGGCGAAGCCAACCTGGCGCCGCGCTTCTACCATTCCGGCGACGCCGAAGAACTCGACTGGATCATCCGCCGCCTGCGCCCCCGCTATCCCGGGCCGCTCTACGTGGCCGGCGTCTCGCTCGGCGGAAATGCCATGTTGCGCTGGCTGGGCGAGCAAGGGCATGGCGCCGACATCGTCGACGCGGCCGTGTCCGTGTCGGCCCCGCTCGACCTGGCGGCCGGCGGCGCCGCGCTGTCGTCCGGCTTCAACCGCTTGTACACGCGCATGTTCCTGCAGACGCTGAAGCCGAAGGCACTCGCGAAGCTGGAGCGCTTCCCCGGCCTGTTCGACCGCGACCGCCTGCTGGCCGCAAACGATTTATACAGTTTCGACAACGTCGTCACGGCGCCGCTGCACGGCTACCGCGACACGGATGATTACTGGCACCGCGCCAGCGCCCGCCACGTCCTGCACGACATCGTCGTCCCGACGCTCGTGCTGAACGCGCAGAACGATCCGTTCCTGCCCGGCCGCCACCTGCCGCGGACGGCCGCGCCGGCGGTGACGCTGGAGTATCCCGCGACGGGCGGCCACGTCGGCTTTTCTGCAGGTCCGTTCCCGGGACGGCTCGACTGGCTGCCGCAACGCATCCTGGGCTTCTTCGACCACGTGGCCGGCCGCGTGGACTCCCCCGCCACGCGCGCGCCGACGCCCGCGCGGGTATGCCAAGCTTGAACCCATGGACGACATCGTAAAACAGGCAATGGCCAAGTGGCCGAACGTGCCGTACTGCTACGGCTGGCTCGCGCTGGATGCGCGCGGCGGCTGGCGCATGCGCGACGAGGCCGCGCAACGCGCCGGGGCGCCCGGCGACAGGCTGACGAATGCCGCACTGGTCGGCTTCATCGCCCGCAATTACCTGGCGGATGAACGGGGCTGCTGGTATTTCCAGAACGGCCCGCAACGCGTGTACGTGAACCTCGAGGCAACGCCGTTCGTCGCGCGCACCGACCCCGCGCACGGCCTTGTGCTGCATACGGGGCAGCCGCTGGGCGCGCCGGACGAGGCGCTGCTCACGGACGCGGGCGGGATCTTGCTGCGCGCCGGGCAGACGGTCGCGCAGCTGGACGACCGCGACGCGGCGCAGCTGCTGCAGGCGTTCGAACTGGATGGCCGCCCGGCGGCGGACGACGACGTGATGGCGTGGCTCGAAGGCGGCGACGGCGAACTCGCGTTGCGCTGGCAAGACCGGCGCCTCGTCGTCGGACGGATCGCGGCGGACGACGTGCCGGGCCGCTTCGACTTCGTGCGCCGGCCCGACGTGCTGCACGCGCACGCGTAGGGTGGGCACCCCGTGCCCACGCGTAACGTTCGCGTCACGTTAGCAAGGTTTAAAGCCCGCTTCAGCGGTCCTTGTCCTTCTTCTCTTTCTTTTCGTCCTTCTGACGCTCGCTCAACTCGCGCTCGCGGGCGTCGATGACGGCCTGGTCGTAGAACGACACGTCCTTCGCCTTGCGCGCCAGGTTGAGCTGGTCGACGGCGGCGGGCAGCGCTCCCGTCAGCACATACGATTCGGCCAGCGCCATGTGCTGCAAGGCGATCTTGCCCTGTGCAGCGTAGGTCTTGGCGAGCTGGTCGTACAGCTTCGGCTCTTCGCGGTACTGCTGCACCTGGTCGCGCAGGAACTGGGCCGCCTTGTCCAGCTGGCCGTCGGCGACGAGCGCGTCGGCATACTGGCGTGCCAGCATGCGCGACAGGGGAAATTTCTGGTACGCGGATTCCCCGTCCTGCACGGCCTGGTGCACGACGTCGGGCGGTTGCCCCGGCGCCAGCTTGATCTCGGTGCCGAGCGCGGCAAACATGGCGCTGCCGTCCGTACCGGTGCGCTCGCTCGAAAACACGCCGGGGCGCGGCTTCGTCGACGCCTTTGCCTTGTCGAGCCAGCTCTGCGCGCTTTTCAGGTCGCCCTGTTTGAGAGCGAGGAACGACATGCCGTACATCCCGGCCGTCTGTTGCTGCATGTTCTGCTGCGCCAGTTGGCTCTGGAACGTGGCCTTCGCTTCCTCGCGTCCTTTCTGGCTTTCGTCCTGTAGCACGCGCACGCGGGCGCGCACGAGGTGGAATTCGATGCTGTCCGGCCGGATGTGGATCGGCTTCGGATTCTCGCGGATGCGCGACTGGATGTCGGCGATGCGCTCGCCCGTCAGCGGGTGGCTGCTGAGCCAGGCCGGTGCCTCGCCGTAGATCCGGGTCGTGCTCTGCAGGCGCTTGAAGAACGCCACCATGCCGGACGTGTCATAGCCGGCCGCGCGCATCGTCTGGAAACCGACGCGGTCGGCCTCGCGCTCGGCGTCGCGGCTGAAGTTCAGCTGGCGCTGGATCGCGAGGCCCTGCCCGCCCATCATGACGCCCATCGCCGCATCGGCGCCGCCGCCCGCCTTGCCGACGAGGGCCGCCAGCAGCAGGGCGGCCAGCGGCAGCAGCGCATCCTGCTTCTGCTGGCCGATCATGCGCGCGATGTGACGCTGCTGCACGTGGCCGATCTCGTGCGACAGCACGGACGCGAGTTCCGATTCGTTCTGCGCCGACAGCAGCAATTGCGAGTGCACGCCAATGAAACCGCCGGGCAGCGCGAACGCGTTGATCATCGGGTCGCGCACGGCGAAGAAGAAGAAATCGGCATTCATCTCGCCGCGCGCGCCGGGCGCGAACGACACGAGGTTCTCGCCGAAGTTGTTCAGGAACTCGATGATCGCGTCGTCGTCCAGGTAATCGGGATCGCGCCGGATGTCGTTCATGATTTCTTCGCCCAGCTTGCGCTCCATCACGGGCGACAAGTCGGCGCGGGCGCTGTCGCCGAGCGTCGGCAAACCGGTGGTATCGGCGCTCCCGTGCAGGACGGGGACGGTGGGGGCGGCCAGGGCGGCGGCAGTGGCCACGGCGAGGCCGACGGCCGTGGCGACACGGCGCCATGGCCATCGAGATGAACGCTGGGACATCGTTGAAATCGGGTGTGGTTGCACGGTGCTATGATAACCGCTTCCCGGCCGCTGCCCCTGCCGGGTTTTATTTTGTGACTTCGCTCCCACGACAACATGACAACTCCCTCCGCCGACGCCAGCCCCCTGACCCATTTCGACGCGACCGGCCAGGCCCACATGGTCGACGTGGGCGCCAAGGACGCGACCCACCGCATCGCCGTCGCCGCCGGCACGATCCGCATGCAGCCGGCCACCCTCGACCTCGTGAAAGCGGGCAGCGCCAAGAAGGGCGACGTGCTGGGCGTGGCGCGCGTCGCCGCGATCATGGCGGCCAAGCGCACGAGCGACCTGATCCCGCTGTGCCACCCGCTGGCCATCACGCGCGTCGCCGTCGAGTTCGAGATCGACGACGCGAACTACAGCGTCCATTGCCGCGCGCAGGTCGAGACGGTGGGCAAGACCGGCGTCGAGATGGAAGCGCTGACCGCCGTGCAGGTGGGGCTGCTGACCATCTATGACATGTGCAAGGCGGCCGACCGCGGGATGGTGATGACCGATGTGCGCGTGCTGGAAAAACACGGCGGCAAGTCGGGCGACTGGACGGCGACCCAGGCTGAGTAAATCGTCGAGCATTTTGTTGCAATAAAGAAAATTCTTATTAACTTCGGGTAAGACCACTGCTGCAATCGAATTCAGTGTGGCAAAAATACCGAAAGACAGGCGCTTCTTTGAATTAATCCCTTCATACAATTTCCTGCAGTCAAGTAGTATTGACAGACAGCAGCGAACAAAAGCTGCCGTTTGGACCAAAGGAGATATGATGTTTCAACAACTGAAGGTCGGCACGCGCCTGACCGTTGGATTCCTTGTCGTCGTCCTGCTGGGCGCTACCGTCGCCAGCATCGCCATCTACAACTTGATGCAGATGAACGTCCGGGCGAAGGCGATCTACGAAAAGGACCTGCTGGGGCTTTCGTACGTCAAGGAGGCCAACATCGACCTGATCTACGTGAGCCGCATCGTGCGCAGCGCCATCCTGGTGCCGACCGAAGCGCAACGCGCCGCAAAGTTCGACGACATCGAGAAGTTCAAACGAAAAATCCAGGACAACCTCGACAAGGCCCGCCCGTTGTTCTACTCGGCAGACGGCAAGCGTACGTTCACGGAAACCGATGCCCTGCTGCGTGATTACCTCGGCGTGGTCGACGAGCTCACGAAACGAATCCGGTCGGAGGGCGTCCTACAACCACGGGACTCGATCAATTTCCTGTTCAATACCTTCCAGCCGAAGTCGCAGCTGATCGACGACAAGATGACGGAACTGGCTGCCATCAAGGAAAAGACTGCCCGGCTCACCAGCGTTTCCAATCGCGACGCTTACGAAAGCAGCCTCACCCTGCTGCTGTCCCTGGTCGCACTCAGCGCGCTGGCCGGCACGGCGTTCGGCGTGCTGATCACGCGGGGCCTGATGCGCCAGCTGGGCGGCGAACCGACGTATGCCGCCGAAGTCGTGGGCCGTATCGCCGACGGCGACCTGTACACCGACGTCGAGCTGCGTCCCGGCGACGACCGGAGCCTGTTGTTCGCAATGAAGTCCATGCGCGACCGCCTCGCCCGCATCGTCAGCGAAGTGCGCCAGGGCACGGACATGATCGCCTCGGCGTCCGGCCAGATCGCCAGCGGCAACCTGGACCTGTCGTCGCGCACGGAACAGCAAGCCAGCTCGCTCGAGGAAACGGCATCGTCGATGGAAGAGCTGACGTCGACCGTGAAGCAGAACGCCGACAATGCACGCCAGGCCAACGTGCTGGCGCAAACGGCATCGAACATAGCCGGACAAGGCGGCCTCGTCGTCGCGCAGGTCGTGCAGACGATGGGCTCGATCAACGATTCGTCGAAGAAGATCGTGGACATCATCGCCGTGATCGACGGCATCGCCTTCCAGACGAATATCCTCGCGCTGAATGCGGCCGTCGAGGCGGCGCGTGCGGGCGAACAGGGCCGCGGATTTGCCGTCGTCGCGGGCGAAGTGCGCACGCTGGCCCAGCGTTCGGCGGCCGCGGCGAAAGAGATCAAGACGCTGATCGGCGACTCCGTCGACAAGGTCGCCACCGGCACCCGGCTCGTCGACAAGGCCGGCAGCACGATGCACGAGGTCGTCGAGAGCATCCAGCACGTGACCGACATCATGGCCGAAATCAGCGCCGCCAGCCAGGAACAGACGAGCGGCATCGAGCAGATCAACCAGGCCATCAGCCAGATGGACAACGTCACGCAGCAGAACGCCGGCCTCGTCGAGGAAGCGGCGGCCGCGTCGGAAGCGCTGCAGAACCAGGCCGGCAAGCTGGCGGAGCTGGTCAGCGTGTTCCGCGTCGACGACCGCGCCGTGGCGGCAGCGCCGAGCGCCCCGCAGCGCGCGACGCCGGCCGTCGTGGCACTGGCGCGCCCGGCCAGCCGCCCGGCCACCAAGCCGGCGCTCCGTTCCGCGCCGACCAGCGCGGCGGCAAGGATTCCCGCCCCCACGGCCGGCGACGGTTGGGAAGAATTCTGATCGTCCCCGCCGCCGGACGCCTGCCCGCCGGCCGGGGCGTCCGGCGGTGCGCATCATGCGCCTGAACCGTGTCACAGATGTATCGTTGTGCAATACGACTGTCCCGCTTTGACACACCCTTCCCCGACTATCCCGCGCCGTCAGCCCCCCTGACGAGTGGCACGGATATTGCGAATTCCTCCTTGACTGCGCGTCGCGCAATCACAACCCATCCAACGATCAAGGAGACCACCATGGCCTGGACCAAACCCGAATTCACCGACTGGCGCTTCGGCTTCGAAATCACGATGTACATCGCGAATCGCTGATGCAGCCATGCCCGCGGCGACGCCGCGGGCTCACCGGACCCCGTCATGAACATCGTCGTACTAGGCTCCGCGGCCGGAGGCGGTTTCCCGCAGTGGAACTGCAATTGCCGCAATTGCGCCGGGCTGCGCAACGGTACCGTCCGCGCGACGGCGCGCACCCAGTCATCGATCGCCGTGTCCACCAACGGGACCGACTGGGTGCTGATCAATGCCTCGCCGGACATCCTCACGCAGATCCGCGCGACGCCCGCACTGCAGCCGGCGCGCGCGCGGCGCGATTCCGGCATCGCCGCCGTCATGCTGATGGATGCGCAGATCGACCACGTCACCGGCCTCCTGATGCTGCGCGAGGGGAAAGAGCTGCCCCTCTATTGCACGGCCCAGGTCTGGCGCGAACTGAACGAAGGACTGCCGCTCGTCCCCGTGCTGTCGCACTATTGCGGCGTACGCTGGCACGCACTGCCGACCGCGGGTGGCGTGCACGTGCCGCGCATTCCCGGCATCCGCTTCACGCCGCTCGCGCTGTCCAGTAAGGCACCGCCGTATTCGGACCACCGGCACGATCCGCACCCGGGCGACAACATCGGCCTGCTGATCGAAGACGTCGACTCAGGACTATGCGTGTTCTATGCACCCGGCCTCGGCGCGATCGACGCACCGGTGGAGGCCGCGCTGGGCCGGGCGGATTGCGTGCTCGTCGACGGCACCTTCTGGCAGGCGGACGAAATGATCGCGCTGGGGTTGTCCGGCAAGACGGCGGCCGACATGGGGCACCTGCCGCAATCGGGCGCCGGCGGCATGATCGCCGTGCTCGACGGCGTCAACGCGCAACGCAAGATACTTATCCACATCAACAACACGAACCCGATCCTCGACGAAGACTCGGCGCAACGCGCCCTGCTCGCGCGCCACGGGATCGAAGTCGCGTTCGACGGGATGGAGATCAGACTATGACCACCGCAACGATGTCTCCGTGGAGCCGCGACGAGTTCGAGGCGCAATTGCGTTCGCGAGGTGCCGGCTACCACATCCACCACCCGTTCAACGTCAAGATGAACGATGGCCTGCTGGGCCCGGAGCAGATCCGGGGCTGGGTCGCCAACCGCTTTTATTATCAGGTCAATATCCCGCAAAAGGATGGCGCCATCCTCGCCAACTGCCCGGACCGCGCCACGCGGCGCCGCTGGGTGCGCCGCATCCTCGACCATGATGGCTGGGGAGGGAACGAAGGAGGTATCGAGGCCTGGGTGCGGCTCGGCGAGGCCGTCGGGCTCAAACGCGAGGCGCTGTGGTCGCAGCGTCACGTCGTGCCGGGCGTGCGCTTCGCCGTCGATGCGTACGTCAATTTCGCGCGCCAGGTGCCCTGGCAGGAAGCCGTCTGCTCGTCGCTGACGGAGATGTTCGCGCCGAAGATCCACAAGGACAGGCTGGCCACCTGGCCCACCCATTACCCCTGGATCGATCCCGATGGCTTGCAGTACTTCCGCAGCCGCATTTCGCTGGCGGAGCGCGACGTCGAACACGGCCTTGAAGTGACGCTCGGCCACTTCACCACCCAGGTCCAGCAACAGCGCGCGCTCGACATCCTGCAGTTCAAACTCGACATCCTGTGGGCAATGCTCGACGCGATCGAGAAAGCCTATCCGTGAGGAGGTTAGCCATGCACACCGTTCCCGAACAACCCGCGCTGTCGCGCCTGTTCCGCATGCAGTGGGAAGAGGCCCAGGGCACACACGTCCTGCTGTATCCGGAAGGGATGGTCAAACTGAATCCGAGCGCGGCCGAGATCCTGAAACGCTGCGATGGCCGTCATACCGTGCCGGCGATCGTCGACGAACTCGAACAGGCGTTCCACTGCGACGGGCTGCGGGGCGACGTCGACGATTTCCTGCGCGTCGCCAGCGAACGCGGCTGGATCGTGTGAGCCCCTCATGAACGCCCCGACCATCGCCCCTGCGATCGCGCCGCCACTCTGGCTGCTGGCCGAGCTGACCTATCGCTGCCCGCTGCACTGCCCGTTCTGCTACAACCCGGTCGATTACGCCAACGGCCGCACCGAACTGACGACGGAACAATGGTTCGACGTGATGCAGCAGGCGCGCCGGCTCGGCGCGGCGCAGCTCGGCTTCTCCGGCGGCGAGCCGCTGCTGCGCGACGATCTCGAAGACCTGGTCGGCGAAGGCCGCCGGCTGGGGTTTTATACGAACCTGATCACGTCCGGCATCGGCCTCACCGAGGCGCGCCTCGCGCGCATGAAGGAACTGGGGCTGGACCACATCCAGCTGTCGTTCCAGGATTCGACGCGCGAGCTGAACGATTTCCTGTCGAGCACGAAGACGTTCGACCTGAAAGCCCGCGTCGCGCGGCTGATCAAGCAGTACGACTATCCGATGGTGCTGAACGTCGTGCTGCATCGCTTCAATCTCGACCATGTGGAACGCATCATCGACATGGCCCTGGACATGGGCGTCGACTACCTGGAGCTGGCCAACACGCAGTATTACGGCTGGGCGCTCGTCAACCGCGACCAGCTGATGCCGACGCGGGAACAGGTCGCGCGCGCGGAAAGCGTCGTGAATGCGTGCCGCGCGCGGATCGGCAACCGGATGCGCATCCTGTTCGTCGTACCCGACTATTTCGAGGCGCAACCGAAAGCCTGCATGAACGGCTGGGGCAGCGTGTTCCTCGGCATCGCGCCGGACGGCACCGCCCTTCCCTGCCACGCGGCCCGCACGTTGCCGGGCATCGATTTCCCGAACGTGCGCACGACCAGCGTGAAGGCCATCTGGTACGACAGCGCCGCGTTCAACCGCTACCGCGGCGATGCCTGGATGAAGGATCCGTGCCGCACGTGCGACGACAAGGCGAAGGACTTCGGCGGCTGCCGCTGCCAGGCGTATGCGATGACGGGCGACGCGGCGAACGCGGACCCCGTGTGCGCGAAGTCGGCGCGGCATGGCGACGTACAGACGATCGTGCTGCATGCGCAGCGCGCACGGCAGGGTGCGCCGGACGCCACCGTGTGGCCGCCGGCGCAACCTATCGTGTTCCGGTCCGACGTCAATTCGCGGAAGGCGAGTCCGCCCTGCCCGTGAAGCTTGTGGTCGAACTCGTTGCAGAGCGCGTCATTGGCCGCTTGCCGCCACGCCGCACAGCCGCGTCCCGATCCACCAGTAATTGCCCTGCGCATCCTGCACGCCGGCCGACCGGTCGCCGTACGGAAGGTCGCGTGGTGCCGCGAGGCTCGTCGCGCCCTGGTCCAGCGCCCGCGCATACACCTTGTCGACGTCCTCCACGTACACGTGCACGGACCCGATCGGTAACTCGGCCCACGGCCTGAACCCGACCATCAGGACAGAATCGCCGATCCGGACTTCGGCGTGCCGGAGCGCCCCGTCGGCGTCGACCTGGCGCCGCAATTCGGTCGCGCCGAACGCATGCGCGAGAAAGTCGAGCAGCGTGCGCACGTCCTGCACGAGCAGGTAGGGCGACACGGCATTGTAGCCATCGGGTTTGTATCGATCGTTCATTGTCTCTCTCCTTATCGTTTTTATTGAACTCGACAATTGTGTCACATTCGTATGGACGCCCGATGCCATCCCGACAAAATGGACAGAGAGTTCACGAAAAATGCCTCGTTGCCAAATCATTGCTTGATTGCCTGATAAGAAACAAAACTTCCTCCTTGAGGAGTGTTGGGAAAACGCGCCAGATTGTGAGTATTCGTTAGTTTTGTGCTTAGAATTATTGCCGCACATCAATTAACATGAAATCGACCCGACGCGAACGTGCAGCGTGCGGGCGCCCCTTCCCGACTCTCGCCACTTCTCAGGAGACCACTATGTTCCAGCAAATGAAAGTCGGCACCCGTCTTACTCTCGGCTTCCTGACCGTCGTCATGCTTGGAGCAATCGTCGCCGGCATCGCCGTCTACAACATGGCGCAAATGAACGAGCGCGCGAAAGTCATGTACCAGAAGGAATTGCTGGGCATTTCCTACGTCAAGGAAGCCAACATCAATGTCGTCTACATCGGCCGCGCGCTGCGCGGCGCGCTGCTGGCGCCGACCGAAGAACAGCGCGCCAGGATCCTCGGCAACCTCGACAAATACAAGCAGGCGCTGCAGCAGAACCTCGACAATGCGCGCCCGCTGTTCTACACGGAAGACGGCAAGCGCACGTTCGCGGAAGCGGATGCCCAGGTGCGCGATTTCGACGGCCTGATCACGGAACTGATCAAGCGCATGAAGGCGGAGCCGCTCGCGCAACAGCACGCGTCCGTCGATTTCCTGTTCGATACGTTCCTGCCGAAAGCACAGAGCATCGATGAAAAAATGGCGACCCTCGCCCGCTTCAAGGAGAAGCTGGCCGAGCAAAACAACTTGCACAACAAGAGCGAGTACGAAAGCAGCCGCACCACGCTGCTCGTGCTCGTCGTGCTCAGCGCCATGGCCGGCTTCGGCTTCGGCATCGTGATCACGCGCGCCCTGACGCGCCAGCTGGGCGGCGAGCCCGGGTATGCGGCCGAAGTCGCGGGCCGCATCGCCGACGGCGACCTGGGCACGGAAGTGCAGTTGCGCGCCGGCGACGAGACGAGCCTGCTGTTCGCGATGAAATCCATGCGCGACCGCCTCGCCCGCATCGTCAGCGAAGTGCGCCAGGGCACGGACATGATCGCCTCGGCGTCCGGCCAGATCGCCAGCGGCAACCTGGACCTGTCGTCGCGCACGGAACAGCAAGCCAGCTCGCTCGAGGAAACGGCATCGTCGATGGAAGAGCTGACGTCGACCGTGAAGCAGAACGCCGACAACGCGCGCCAGGCCAACGTGCTGGCACAAACGGCATCGACCGTGGCCGGACAAGGCGGCCTCGTCGTCGCGCAGGTCGTGCAGACGATGGGCTCGATCAACGATTCGTCGAAGAAGATCGTGGACATCATCGCCGTGATCGACGGCATCGCCTTCCAGACGAATATCCTCGCGCTGAATGCGGCCGTCGAGGCGGCGCGTGCGGGCGAACAGGGGCGCGGTTTTGCCGTCGTCGCGGGCGAAGTGCGCACGCTGGCCCAGCGTTCGGCGGCCGCGGCGAAAGAGATCAAGACGCTGATCGGCGACTCCGTCGACAAGGTCGCCACCGGCACCCGGCTCGTCGACAAGGCCGGCAGCACGATGCACGAGGTCGTCGAGAGCATCCAGCACGTGACCGACATCATGGCCGAGATCAGCGCCGCCAGCCAGGAACAGACGAGCGGCATCGAGCAGATCAACCAGGCCATCAGCCAGATGGACAACGTCACGCAGCAGAACGCCGGCCTCGTCGAGGAAGCGGCGGCCGCGTCGGAAGCGCTGCAGAACCAGGCCGGCAAGCTGGCGGAGCTGGTCAGCGTGTTCCGCATCGATGGCCGCGCGGCAGGCGCCGCGCCGTCGGCGCCGCCCGCTCCGCCCATGCCCCCTGCGCCCGCGCGCGCCGCTGCACCCGCCCCGGCGGCGCGCGTCACCCGCGCCCGGGCCACGCTCGCGGCGCCGGCCGCGAAACCGGCCTTCGTGAAACCCGCCATCAAGCCTGCCGGGAAGGCCGTCCCCCGGAAGGCCGGCCTCGCGAAACCCGTCCCCGCCCAAGCGGCCGCGGACGAGTGGGAAGAGTTCTGACCGTCGGCCAATCGCGTCCCGCCGTCCCGTAACGCCCCCGCCCAGTCGGGGGCGTTCTTTTTCCGGCACCGCGCCGCCGCATGCTTGCATTCCCCAACATGTTTTTCGCGTGGTAAATTGCTTCCTTTCACCGGCCGAGCCAACCCGGCAGGCCGCGTATTCACAAGCCACAAGCGAGAGGACAGAATGAAATTAGGTATGCTGGCGCTGGCCGCAACCATGGCGGGCACGACGCTCGGCGCGGTCGCCGCACCGCGCGGATTCACGGTCGGGGACCTGGTGGCGATGGAACGGGTCGGCAGCCCGGCGGTGTCGCCGGACGGCAGCCGCGTCGCCTACACGGTGCGCACGACCGACATGGGAAAGAACCGCGGCCACACCGAGGTGTACGTCGTCGACCTGCGCGCCGCCAACCCGACCCCGCAACGGCTGACGTCGGACGCGGCCAGCAGCACGGATCCCGAATGGTCGCCGAACGGTGACGCCGTGTATTTCCTGTCGTCGCGCTCCGGGTCCGGCCAGGTGTGGCGCGTGCCGGCGGCGGGCGGCGACGCGGTCCGCGTGACGGACCTGCCGCTCGACGTGGACGCATTCCGCGTGGCGCCGGCGGGCGATCGCATGCTGCTCAGCATGGCCGTGTTCCGCGACTGCGCGGATCTCGCCTGCACCAAGGCGCGCCTGGACGCGAAAGAGAAGGACAAGGCCAGCGGCAAGATCTATGACCGCCTGTTCGTTCGCCATTGGGACACGTGGTCCGATGGCCGCAACAACGTGCTGTACGCGGCGCCGCTGGATGCGTCCGGCCGCGTGAACGGCACGCCCGTCAGCCTGTCGGGCTCGCTCGACGGCGACGTCCCGTCGAAACCGTTCGGCGACCGCGAGGAATTCCGCTTCAGCCCGGACGGCAAGACCGTCGTGTTCTCCGTCCGCATCGCGGGCAAGACCGAGGCATGGTCGACCAACTTCGACCTGTATGCGGTCCCCGCCGCCGGCGGCACGCCGCGCAACCTGACGGCCGACAACCACGCCTGGGACACGAAGGGCGTGTTCTCGCCGGACGGCCGCACGCTCGCGTATCTCGCGATGTCGCGCCCTGGCTTCGAGGCCGACCGCTACCACATCGTGCTGCTCGACCTCGCCAGCGGGAAGAAGCGCAACGTGGCCGAAAGCTGGGACCGCTCGCCGGGCGGCCTGCAGTGGACGGCCGACGGCAAGACGCTCGTCGCGGACGCCGAGGACGTCGGCCAGCATCGCCTGTTCGCCATCGAGGTGGCCAGCGGCAAGGTGTCGCCGCTGACCGACAAGGGCTCGATCGGCGGCTTCGACGTGCGCGGCAATACCGTCGCCTACACGCAAACGAATTTGGCATCGGGCGCGCAATTGTTCGGCATGCAGCTGGGCACGAACAAGGCGGCGCAACTGACGCGCGTGAACGAAGCCCAGCTGGCCGACGTGCGCTGGGGCGAGTACGAGCAGTTCTCGTTCAAGGGCGCGAACGGCGACACGGTCTACGGCCACGTGATGAAGCCGTGGAATTACGAGCCGGGCAAATCGTACCCGATCGCCTTCCTCGTGCACGGCGGCCCGCAAGGCAGCTTCGGCAACGGCTGGAGCTACCGCTGGAATCCACAGGTGTACGCCGGCGCCGGCTATGCGACCGTCTTCATCGACTTCCACGGCTCGACCGGCTACGGCCAGAAATTCACGGACGCCATCAGCGGCGACTGGGGCGGCAAGCCGCTCGAAGACTTGAAAAAAGGCCTGGCCGCGGCCGTGGCGAAATATGCCTGGCTGGACCGCTCGCACGCCTGCGCGCTGGGCGCGTCGTATGGCGGCTACATGATGAACTGGATCGAGGGTAACTGGCCGGACGGTTTCAAATGCATCGTCAACCACGACGGCGTGTTCGACACGCGCGGCATGGCCTATTCGACCGAGGAACAATGGTTCACGGACTGGGAAAACGGCGGTCCCTACTTCACGGTGCCGGAAAAGCATGAGCGCTTCAACCCCGTGCTGCACGTGAACAAGTGGAAGACGCCGATGCTCGTCGTGCAGGGCGACCTCGATTTCCGCATCCCGACGGCCCAGGGCCTGTCCACGTTCACGGCGCTGCAACGCCGCGGCATCGAGAGCAAGCTGCTCGTGTTCCCGGACGAGAACCACTGGGTGCTGAAGCCGGCCAATTCGTTGCTGTGGCATCACACCGTCATCGGATGGCTCGACCAGCACCTGAAACAGTAAATACGAACCTCAGCAGTTGCCCATGGTGCTACTATTGCTGTGTCACAAGATCGTAAACTTGGTCTTGAGCACGGTTAAAGGAGCACCATGAGCGAGCCGCAAACGGAACACGAACTCAAGCCCCAGGAATTCGAATTCGAATCGATGCATTTGCAGGTCGGCGTACGCCTGCAATTCATCACGCACCGGACCTTGAAGCCCGTCCAGCATTTCTCGACGCTGATCGGCTGGCTGAAGGACGAATACCTGATCGTCAAGATGCCGATGGACAGCGGCGCGCCCATCGCACTGGTCGAAGGCGAGCGGGTGACGATACGCGTGTTCTCCGGCATCCACGTATGCTCGTTCGCGTGCACGGTCGAGCGCGTGTTCGGCCGGCCGCTGTCGTACCTACACATCTCGTTCCCCCGCACGATCCAGGGCACGAGCCTGCGCACGGCGATCAGGGTCAAGGTCGACATTCCCGCCAGGATCGTCCCGGTGAACGGCGCCGCCGCCGCCGCCGACTGCCTGTTGACGAACCTGAGCGTGAGCGGCGCGCGCATCGAATCGCAGAAGAGCCTGCCGCAGGACGAGGACGAATTCGACCTGGAATTCGTGCTGCTGGCGCCGCCCAACAACCAGGAAGTGCGCGTCCGCGCGCGGTCGACCGTGCGGAATATCAGCGCGCTGTCCACGGCAGCGGAACAGGCCGAGGGCTTTGCCTATGGCGTGCAGTTCTCGGGGCTGAATCCGGCGCACTACACGTTGCTGCAGAACCTCACGTATGAGGCGTTGCTGGCGGATCGGCAGAAGATCGTCTGAGGCCGACTCGGACGTTCGTTCAGAAGAAGCCCTGCTCCCAAAGTCGGGGCCAGCGCAGGCCTCGATTGGCGGCCGCGTTCGGCGTACCGTCATGCATCACGTCCACGATGTCGGCATACGTTCCCGCGACGAGGCTGGCCAGCGCAGCTGACAGGACAACGACATTGGCGAGCCGCATTGCGCCCCCGGCCGCGCGTGGTGGCTGTTCCGCCGGGCTGCTCATGCGCACCCAGGCGATGGCAAAGCCCAGGTACATGGCGATCGCGAGCTGGCTCTGGGGCATCACGATGAGGCCAGAGACCAGACCATCGACGAGCACCGCAGCGCCGCTGACGAGCAGTGCAGGCAATACAACATTGCCGCTCTCGATGGACGCCATGCCCGCCCGCGAGCGGACGAGCGCGCGCATGCCCCGAAACAGCGCGAAGCCCAGCAACAACAGCGCCGGGAGTCCCCATTCGGCGGCGATCTGCAGCACCCAGTCGTGCGGATGCGCCGCCCAGCGGAAGCGGGCGGCATCGTGGGCGAAGTGCATCGGACCGACGCCGAACCATGGATGCTGGCGGCCCAGCTCGAGAGCATTAGTCCATACAAAAAAGCGCATGCTCGAAGGGTCGTTCCTGCTACGTTCGAGAGCGAATTCAAAAGCGCCAAAGCTGCCGTGCCCAGCGATCACTGGAATGATGACAAGGAAGACGACGTACATGGCGATACCGCCTGCCACAGTCAACGCGAATGTCTTCAGATACGGAACTGCGGAGCGGCGCAGCACGACCACGGCGATAATCACGCCGGCCGCAAGGCCCATGACGGTGCCACGGCCCGTGGTGGCGAAAATGCTCAGCCACCAGAGCGAGACCAGCGCCAGCCACAGGTAACGCAGGCGCGAAGCGCGCGGCGTAAGGCAGTAAAGGAGGACCAGCAACGGAAGCAGCGCCGTCTGGGTATGGTTGAAAAAACGGTGATTGCTGAAGCCTGGTGCAAAATCCAGGGGTTCAAGTTGGGTGCCCAGCGCGAAGGACGCACAATAATTGACGACGATCCGGACCGCGTGCAGCACGGCCGCGCAACCGAGCGCCTGCAATGCCATGCGCATCAGCGGAATACCGCCGCGTTGGACTTGCTCGGCGATCGCCAGTGCAATTGCCAGCAACAGTAAGAACAACGCAACCTCGACTCTGGCGTAACCGGGTGCATACGCCATTGTGGTGGAGGCTGCGCCACACGCAAAAAACAGGGCAAGCGCGCGACCGCCCCAGGACGCGCAGAAAAATTCCATCAGCGCGGCTGACCTCGCGAGAACGAGCACGAGTCCGGTCGCGAGCAATAGCGCGATTTCATGGATGCGCTGCTCATCGTGTCCATTTCTGCTCAAGAAATTGATGCCCACGACGACGATGAGGGCGACCAAATAGCCGGCGGGCAGGATCCGCTTCCAGCCCGGAGGGTTGTCGAGTGTGGCAGTCGCGGTCGTCATTGTCGTTATCGAAGATAATAAAAAATGCCGCTCAGCTTACACTGAGCGGCATTTTGAGGGAATCGTCGGAAGACGAGGTCCGATTAGCTCTGGCCGACGCAGACGCCCGTGGTGCCGATCAGCTTCTGCTTGATCGTATCTGCGGCGCAGGTCCAGCCACCGTCGGTGCTACGGGTCAGGACGATCTTCTGACCAGAGACGGTCGACGGACCGCCGACGATCGTGCAAGTCAGCGAGGTGCCGTCCACGTCGAACTTCGAGCAGTTCGCGGTCGGGGTGGTCGACAGGCCGACGTCGCTAGCAGCACCCGGGGTCGCGCCTTCGTTCAGCTTGACTTCAAAGGCGGTCTTGCCTGCCGACACTTCGCCCAGTGCTGCGGCGAACTTCGACTTGGCGACGTAGTCTTGGTAAGCCGGGATGGCCACGGCGGCCAGGATACCGATAATCGCGACAACGATCATCAGTTCGATCAGGGTGAAGCCGGCTTGGGCTTTCTTGACGATTTTCGGTGCTTTCATGATGTCTCTCCAGGTTGGTACTGCAAAATTTAAAGGGCTGTTTCGTATCCGGTACTGCTTGCTTCTGCCCTTTCCTATATGCAACCGGCGTGCCAGGTCATTTCCACACGGAATCGTTATCGCCGTGCTAATAAATTGTGGTTTTTGGTGTATTTTTTGCCTTATTGCCTGACAATTTTTGTCACGGAACTTGGCGAAAATTGTCGGGAGGACGAATTTTGTTGAGCCGCGACAAAAAGTGTCGCTCCGTCGTGCCAGCTGGACGAAAAAAAACGGGACGCCGAAGCGTCCCGTTTCAATGGATGCGAATCCGCAGGATTACAGCATCGCCTTCAGCAGACGAGCCATTTCCGACGGGTTCTTGGTAACCGTGATACCGCAGGCTTCCATGATTTCCAGCTTGGCTTGTGCCGTGTCGGCACCACCCGAGATCAGCGCGCCGGCGTGGCCCATGCGCTTGCCCGGCGGCGCGGTGACGCCGGCGATGAAGCCGACGACCGGCTTCTTCATGTTGTCCTTGATCCAGTACGCGGCGTTCGCCTCGTCCGGGCCGCCGATTTCGCCGATCATGATGACGGCGTCCGTGTCCGGATCGTCGTTGAACATCTTCATCACGTCAATGTGCTTCAGGCCGTTGATCGGGTCGCCGCCGATGCCGACTGCCGACGACTGGCCCAGGCCCAGCGCCGTCAGCTGGCCAACGGCTTCATACGTCAGCGTGCCCGAACGCGACACGACGCCGATGCGGCCCTTCTTGTGGATGTGACCCGGCATGATGCCGATCTTGATCTCGTCCGGCGTGATCAGGCCCGGGCAGTTCGGGCCCAGCAGCAGGGTCTTCGAACCGGCCTTGGCCATGCGGTCCTTGACTTCCATCATGTCGCGGACGGGGATGCCTTCGGTGATGCAGATTGCCAGGTCCAGCTCGGCTTCCACGGCTTCCCAGATGGCGGCGGCGGCGCCTGCCGGCGGAACGTAGATCACGGAGACGGTCGCGCCCGTGTTCTGCTTGGCTTCCTTGACGCTCGCGAAGATGGGGATGCCCTCGAAGTCTTCACCGGCTTTCTTCGGGTTCACGCCTGCGACGAAGGCTTCACGGCCGTTCGCGTAGTCGCGGCACATGCGCGTGTGGAATTGGCCGGTCTTGCCGGTGATGCCTTGGGTGATGACTTTGGTGTCTTTGTTAATCAGAATCGACATTTTATTTCCTTCGCGAATTAAGCTTGGCCAGCTGCAGCGGCAACGACCTGCTTCGCTGCGTCTTCCATGGTGTCGGCCGAGATGATCGGCAGGCCGGAGTCGGCCAGCATCTTCTTGCCCAGGTCTTCGTTGGTGCCCTTCATGCGGACGACCAGCGGCACTTGCAGCGAGACGGCCTTCGATGCGGTGATCACGCCTTCGGCGATCACGTCGCAGCGCATGATGCCGCCGAAGATGTTGACGAGGATGGCTTTCAGGCCCGGGTTCTTCAGCATGATCTTGAAGGCTTCCGTCACCTTCTCTGCCGTCGCGCCGCCGCCGACGTCCAGGAAGTTGGCCGGCTCGCCGCCGAACAGCTTGATGGTGTCCATGGTGGCCATGGCCAGGCCGGCGCCGTTCACCAGGCAGCCGATGTTGCCGTCCAGGGAGATGTAGGCCAGGTCGAATTTCGATGCTTCGACTTCAGCCGGATCTTCTTCGTCCAGATCGCGGTAGGCGACGATTTCCGGATGACGGAACAGGGCGTTCGAGTCGAAGTTGAACTTGGCGTCCAGGGCGACGACCTTGCCGTCGCCGGTCAGGATCAGCGGGTTGATTTCGGCCAGCGATGCGTCGGTGTCCCAGTAGGCTTTGTACAGGCCTTGCAGGTTCGCGCGCGCGGCGGCGATCGAGGCTTCCGGCACGCCGATCTTGGCGGCGATGCTGTCAGCGTCGGCGTCGGTCAGGCCGATGGCCGGATCGATGGCGATGGTGTGGATTTTTTCCGGGTTGCTGTGCGCGACTTCTTCGATGTCCATGCCGCCTTCCGACGAGGCCATCAGCACGACGCGCTGCGTGACGCGGTCGGTGACCATCGACACGTACAGTTCTTTCTTGATGTCGGCGCCTTCTTCGATCAGCAGGCGGCGGACTTTCTGGCCTTCCGGGCCGGTCTGGTGCGTGATCAGCTGCATGCCCAGGATCTGGTCCGCGTATTCGCGCACTTGTTCCAGCGACTTGGCGACTTTCACGCCGCCGCCCTTGCCGCGGCCGCCAGCATGGATCTGGGCCTTGACCACCCAGACCGGACCGCCCAGCTCTTCAGCTGCCTTGACAGCTCCGTCGACCGAGTCACACGGAATGCCGCGCGGAACGGTCACTCCGAATTTTCGGAGGATCTCTTTGCCCTGATACTCATGGATTTTCATGCTGGCTTCCCTTCTTCTGTTACTGATGTAGTTTAGAAATGCGGTTTAAATTGCGACAAACCCGGAGTCTACTCCGGACAACACTACCCCGGCACCGCCTTGAGAGCCCAGCGCGGATAGTAGGTTTCGACGGCAGGGCCATCGAGACGCAGCGCGTGGCAGCGGTCCAGTTCATAAGGCCGTTCGGTCGAAGTCTCGGCCGAGCGGTTGGCCATCGCGTCATCGGCGAAGGCCTGGATTGCCGCGGTGGGCAGGACTTGCGCGAGTTCGGTCAGGTGGGTGCAGCCGAGGACCCCGGACAGGCGATCTTTCAGATGCAATCGGAAATGTTTCAGCAGCGATAAGCCAATGAGCTTTTTGTAGGCAGGGCCGATGGTGTCGCAATAACCGGGATAGGGGACGGCATCGGACGCCGCTTCGGCGTCGACGATGGTCATGTCGCGGTCGATGGTCACGCGCAGCTTGAGTTCGTGCACAGGCAAGCCGGCCGGACGAGGGCCGGAAGGCAGGGCGATGTCGTGCGTCTTGGTGTCGCGGATGCAGGCGTCGAGGTCCCACAGGCCATCATCGCGCGCGAACACGTCGACAGTAATGGCGCGCGTGTGCCGAGGCTTACGCGGAGCGGGTGGAGACAGGGGCATAAACACCAATGCCGGAATGCGGCGAAAAAATTTGCAGCCGTTGTGCCTGATGCACGTTGCCGCAGCTTCTACGGCAACAACCGCTCTTGCGGCGCTGCTTAAACCATGAAAGTTTAGCACAGGGTGCCGGGCTGTGCACCGAATCCTCGGTGACACAAGGGTTTTTGGAAGGAAGATCGGGGGAGATGTTGCTAGGTTGTGATGACGAAACCGCAAATGTGCGCGCATTGTCACGTCACCGGACTGTCATAAACAAAGCGGCAGTCGGTCATTCACAAAGAAGAGATCAGTGGACCGGCGAATCAGAACTCGTCGTCGTCGCCACCCCGCAGCGCGGCACGGACCGCACTCTGGGAAAAACCACGTTGCAGCAGGAAGCGCATCTGCTTGCCGCGCTCTTCGGCGTCTTGCGGGACGGTGCCGAACTTGCGGCGCCAGACTTCCCGCGCCCGTTTGATTTCCGTTTCCTTCAATCCGGACTTGAGTTCGTCGAGCGCCTCGCCCTTCACGCCGTGCTGCTGGAGTTCGGACAGTACCCGGCTGTTGCCGTAGCGGCCGGCACGCCGGTGCACGAGCGACTCGGCAAACCGTTCCTGCGACAGCCAGTTGTTCTTTTCGAGGAAATCGAGGAGGGCTTCGACGTCGTCGCCCTCCTCCGCATAACGGGACAATTTGCGCGCCAGCTCGAGCCGGCTGTGCTCGCGCGTCGACAGATACTTCAACGCGCGAGCCTTGAGGCTCAGCTGCTGGCGCACCATCAGGGACGATTACTCGTCGCCGACGACGGACAGCTGGGGCGCATCACCGGCCGGGGCCGGCGGCAGTTCGCGCACGCCGAGGGCCGCACGGACCTTGTTTTCGATCTCGCGTGCCAGTGCCGGACGCTCGCGCAGGAAGATACGGGCGTTGTCCTTGCCTTGGCCGATGCGTTCGCCGTTATAGCTGTACCACGAACCCGACTTCTCGACGATCTTGTTGTCCACGCCCAGGTCGATGATCTCGCCTTCGCGCGACGTGCCTTCGCCATACAGGATGTCGAAGTGCGCTTCCTTGAACGGCGGCGCGATCTTGTTCTTGACGACCTTGACCTTGGTTTCGTTACCGATCACCTCGTCACCCGTCTTGATCGAACCGGTACGGCGGATGTCCAGGCGCACGGAGGCGTAGAACTTCAGCGCGTTACCGCCCGTCGTCGTTTCCGGGCTGCCGAACATGACGCCGATCTTCATACGGATCTGGTTAATGAAGATCACCAGCGTGTTCGTACGGTTGATCGATGCGGTCAGCTTGCGCAGCGCCTGCGACATCAGGCGGGCTTGCAGGCCCGGCAGCGAATCGCCCATGTCGCCTTCGATCTCGGCGCGCGGCGTCAGCGCCGCCACCGAGTCGATGACCACCATGTCGACGCTGCCCGAACGCACGAGGGCGTCCGTGATTTCCAGTGCCTGCTCACCCGTGTCCGGCTGCGAGATCAGCAGCTCGTCCAGCTTGATACCCAGCTTTTGCGCATAGGTCACGTCCAGCGCGTGCTCGGCGTCGATGAACGCGCAGGTGCCGCCCAGCTTTTGCATCTGGGCGATGGTCTGCAAGGTCAGCGTCGTCTTGCCCGACGATTCCGGACCGTAGATCTCGACGATACGGCCACGCGGAAGGCCGCCGACGCCGAGGGCGATGTCCAGGCCCAGCGAGCCGGTCGAGACGGTTTGCACTTCCTCGACAGGCGCATTGGTATCCATGCGCATCACCGAGCCTTTGCCGAATTGCTTTTCAATCTGCGCGAGGGCTGCTGCCAGCGCCTTGCCCTTCTCGGCTGCATTTACTGCGGATTTTTTGTCGTCCATAACTTTCTTTCTGTCCTAGAGTGAACCAAGGTGTGGGCCGCTCGCGCGATTTCAATAGGAAGTACTGTATAAAATCCCAGTGGTTTTGGCAAGCGGTATTTGCTGTCGCTTGACCGATTCGACATGTTGCGTAACTTGACACACAATAAGCGGGTAAGCGGGATCGAACAACAAAAGCCGGGGGAGCGATGCGTATTTTACTTGCCGAAGATGATAGCGTGTTGGCCGACGGGCTGACGCGCTCCTTGCGCCAGTCCGGCTATGCGATCGATTGCGTGAAGAACGGGCAGGATGCCGACACGGCGCTGTCCACGCAGGAATTCGACTTGCTGATCCTCGACCTCGGCCTGCCCAGGCTGTCCGGCCTCGACGTGCTGCGCCGCCTACGCGCGCGCGGGTCGCTCCTGCCCGTGCTGATCCTGACGGCGGCCGACTCCATCGAGCAGCGCGTGGGCGGCCTCGATGCCGGCGCCGACGACTACATGCCGAAGCCGTTCGCCCTGTCGGAGCTGGAAGCCCGCGTGCGCGCCCTCACCCGCCGCGGCCAGGGCGGCGGCTCCACCGTGATCCGCCACGGCCCGCTCGTGTACGACCAGGTCGGCCGCAGCGCCTACATCAATGACCAGATGCTCGACCTCTCCGCGCGCGAGCTGGGCCTGCTGGAGATCCTGCTGGCACGCACGGGGCGCCTCGTCTCGAAGGAGCAGTTGGTCGACCACCTGTGCGAATGGGGCGAGGAAGTGTCGAACAATGCCATCGAGGTGTACGTGCACCGCCTGCGCAAGAAGATCGAGACGGACGGCATCCGCATCGCCACCGTGCGCGGCCTCGGTTACTGCCTCGAGCGCTATTCCGACAATGCCCGCGACGGCGCTCGCAAGAGCACCGACGCGGCCAGCCCCCACAAGTGAAGCTGTTGAGGCGGCGCCCGGCCGGACCGGATCCGCGCGCCGCCGCGGAGCCGCTCGAATCGCTGTACGTGCCGCCGCAGCCCGAGCCGGAAGAAAGCATCCAGCACTCGCTGTTCGGCGAAATCCTCGACTGGATGCTGGCCCCGCTGCTGTTGCTCTGGCCGATGAGCATCGCCATCACCTACCTCGTCGCGAAGTCGATCGCGAATCAACCGTTCGACCATGCGCTGGAAGACAGCGTCACGGTGCTTGCCCAGCAGGTCAAGGAAGTGGACGGCAAGGTCGTGGCACGCATCGGCGGCACGGCGCGCGACATCCTGCGTGCCGACGACGTCGACAGCGTCTATTTCCAGATCAGCGGCCCGCGCGGCGAAATCGTCGACGGCGACCGCGACCTGCCGCTGCCGAACCCCGACGACGCCGAGCGCAGCGGCCGCGTGCACTTCCGCACCGAGACGCTGCACGGCGCCCCGGTGCGCATCGCCTACGCCTGGGTCAACCTGCAGCCGCTGCTGGACGCGTCCGAGGAACCGCGCCTGGCCCTCGTGCAGGTGGCGGAAACGCTGGACAAGCGGGCGCAGCTCGCCAACGAGATCATCAAGGGCGTGATCCTGCCCCAGTTCATCATCCTGCCCGTGATCCTGGCGCTCGTCTGGTTCGCCCTGTCGCGCGGGCTGTCGCCGCTCGCGCAGCTGCAGGAGCGCATCCGCGCGCGCCCGCCGGACGATCTGTCTCCGATCGATTCGCGCCAGGTGCCGGAAGAGATCTCGCCGCTCGTGGGCTCGCTGAACGACATGCTGGCACGCCTCGCCCACACGATCGACGCGCAGAAGCGCTTCATCGCCGACGCCGCGCACCAGATGAAGACGCCGCTGGCGGGCATGCGCATGCAATCCGAGCTGGCGCTGCGCCAGGTCGATCCGAACGAGATCCACCGCTCGCTGGAACAGCTGGCCAAGAGTTCGGAATCGGCCACGCGGCTCGTGAACCAGCTGCTGGCGCTCGCGCGCGCCGAGAACCAGCCGCACGCGGGCCTCGCGCTGGCCCCGCTCGACCTCGCCGCGCTCGCGCGCGACGTCGTGCAGGACTGGGTGCAAGCCTCGTTCGCGCACGAGATCGATCTCGGCTACGAAGTGATCGGCGACCCGCCGGAAATCGCCGGCAGCGCCATGATGCTGCGCGAGCTGCTGTCGAACCTGATCGACAACGCGCTGCGCTACACGCCGCCCGGCGGCAGCGTCACCGTGCGCGTGCGCGGCACGAACATTGGCCAGGGCAACCAGGCGCTGCTCGAAGTCGAGGACACGGGCCCCGGCATCGCACCCGCCGAGCGCCACCACGTGTTCGAGCGCTTCTACCGCATCCTCGGATCGAGCGCGCCCGGCTCCGGCCTGGGCCTCGCCATCGTGCGCGAGATCGCGCAGCAGCACGGGGCCGAGATCGAGATCTTCAACAACCCGCGCAGCACGCACAAGAAATTCCCCGGCAGCCTGTTCCGGCTGACCTTCCCGCCCACCGTCATGCCTGACCCCGATGCCGACCGAGACCGCCCATTCATCTGACCCCGACCGCGACGAGGAACGTCGGCGTGCGCGCATCCTCGCCGCGCGCGCCGCACACTGGGCGCGCGCGCGTCGCCTCGTCGCGCTGCTGCTCGCGCTGTGGCTCGCGACGAGCTTCTGCACGGTGTTCTTCGCGCGCGACCTCGCGCACCTGTCCGTGTTCGGCTGGCCGCTGTCGTTCTACCTCGCCGCGCAGGGCGCGTCGCTGACGTACCTGGCCATCATCGGCGCGTACGCCTGGCGCATGCGCATCCTCGACCGCGACTTCGCGCGCATGCTGGAGGCGACGCCATGACCGGCGCCGCACCGCCCGCCGCGGCCACGAAGGCGAAGACGCGCAGCTACTTCCGCCGCCTGTCCCGCTACTACCTGTGGTTCACGCTGTGCTTCGGGCTGTTCCTGGGCGCGCTGGCGATCCTGGAAAACGAGGGCATGCCGCGCCAGTGGATCGGCCACCTGTACATGTTCGCCACGATCGTGCTGTATGCGATCATCGGCGTCGTCAGCCGCACCTCGAACGTGTCCGAATACTATGTGGCGGGACGGCGTGTTCCCGCGCTGTTCAATGGCATGGCGACGGCAGCCGACTGGATCTCGGCGGCCAGCTTCATCAGCCTTGCCGGCACGTTGTACCTGCACGGCTTCGATGCGCTGGCGTACGTGATGGGCTGGACGGGCGGCTACTGCCTCGTCGCCCTGCTGATCGCGCCCTATCTGCGCCGCTTCGCCCAGTACACGATCCCCGACTTCCTCGCCGCCCGCTACGGCGGCGAGGCCGGCACGCGGCGGGGCAGCATCGTGCGCGCGCTCGCCGTCGGCGCCACCATCGTCGTGTCGTTCACGTACGTCGTCGCGCAGATCTACGCCGTGGGCCTGATCGCGTCGCGCTTCACCGGTGTCGATTTCTCGGTCGGCATCTTCCTCGGCCTCGCCAGCATCCTCGTGTGCTCGTTCCTGGGCGGGATGCGCGCCATCACGTGGACGCAGGTCGCGCAATACATCATCATCCTCGTCGCCTTCCTGATCCCGACCATGTGGTTGTCGGTGAAATTGGCAGGCAACCCCGTGCCGCAGGTGGCGTACGGTTCCGTGCTGCCGAAACTGGCGAAGCGCGAGGCCCAGCTGGCGGCGGACCCGCGCGAGGCCGAGGTGCGCGCCGTCTTCCGCGTCCGCGCCGACGACTACGGCACGCGCATCGCGGGCCTGCCGCATTCCTGGGAAGCAGGCAAGATCGAGGCGCAGCGACGCCTCGACACGGCGCGCAGCCGCAACGCGCCGCTGACCGAAGTGCGCAGCGCCGAGCGCGCGCTGCTGGACTATCCGCGCACGGCGGACGAAGCGGCACACGTGTGGAACGACCTGCGCGCCGCCAACCTCGCGCGCGCGCAGCCGCCCGAGCCGCACGCGGAACCGTTCCCCGGCAAGACCCGGCAGGAATCGGACATCCGCCGCAACAACTTCCTCGCGCTCGTGTTCTGCCTGATGTTCGGCACGGCCGCGCTGCCGCACATCCTGATGCGCGCCTACACGACGCCATCCGTGCACGAGACGCGCGTGTCCGTGTTCTGGACGCTGTTCTTCATCCTGCTGATCTACCTGACGATGCCGGCACTGGCTGTACTCGCCAAGTACGACATCTACACTGCGGTCGTGGGCACGAGCTACGACACGCTGCCGACCTGGGTCTCGTACTGGGCCAACGTCGACAAGTCGAACCCGCTGATCAGCATCGTCGACGTCAACGGCGACGGTATCGTGCAGCTGGCCGAAGTCGCGATCGACGGCGACGTGCTGACGCTCGCCACGCCGGAGATCGGCGGGCTGCCGTACGTGATCTCGGGCCTCGTCGCGGCGGGCGGCCTGGCGGCGGCGCTGTCGACGGCGGACGGGCTGCTGCTCGCGATCTCGAACGCGCTGTCGCACGACATCTACTACAAGATCGTCGACCCGGGCGCCTCGACGCAGAAGCGCGTGACGATCTCGAAGCTGCTGCTGCTGGCCGTCGCGTTCATCGCCGCGTACGTGGCGTCGCAGAAGCCGGCGGACATCCTGTCGCTCGTGGGCGCCGCGTTCTCGCTCGCGGGGTCGGCCATGTTCCCGGCGCTGGTGGCGGGCGTGTTTTGGAAGCGCGCGAATTTCGCGGGCGCGATCGCGGGCATGGCGACCGGGTTCCTCGTCTGCCTGTACTACATGCTGCACACGAATCCGATGCTGGGCGGGAGCCTCGATGCCGTCTGGTTCCACATCGCGCCCATCTCCGCCGGCGTATTCGGCGTGCCGGCCGGGGCGCTGGCGCTCGTCGTGGCGAGCCTCCTGACGGCGCCGCCGCCGCGCGAGAGCGGCGGGCTCGTGGCGCATATCCGGGCGCCGGAATGACCTCATCGATCCGCTACGACACATGACGAACCGTCACACGGCCGAACGGGACGGCGACCCGCGCTCCGACAGCTGGCATTACTTCGTGAAGGTGTTCACGGCGGACGGCATCGTGCACGAGACCGAACTGGAAGTGCTCAAGAAGGACCACCGCATCGAGGTCGACTGGAGCGTGCCGGCGTTCCGCTTCCATCGCCGCAACGGCATGGCGCTCTACCATATCCGCACGGGCGAGGTGACGATGGCCGCACCGGCCGCCGGGTAAGGCCTGGCACGCACGGCACGCAAATGACGACGGGGCGCCGCGGCGCCCCGTCAAAGCATGCGTGGCTGTAGGGTGGGCGGCCTCCGCCCACGCGGACGTGTGCGGGCTGCGCACGCCCGCGTCGGCACGGGGTGCCCACCCTACAAGTCTACAGTCGGGCCGCGGCGCCCCGTTTCACTTGCAAGTCCGCAGGGCTTATTCGACGATCGTCTGCGCCTGGCCTTCGCCGCGCGCGCGGATCTCGCCGATGCGGTAGACGGTCTCGCCGGCCGCCTTCAGCTGCGCCTCGGCGGCGTCTGCGTTCTCTTTCGAGACGATCACGGTCATGCCGATGCCGCAGTTGAACACGCGGTGCATCTCGGCATCCGCCACGCCGCCGTGCTGCTGCAGCCACTGGAACAGCGGCGGCAGGGGCCACGACTTCGCGTCCAGCACGGCCGTCAGGTTATCCTGCAGCACACGCGGGATGTTCTCGACGAGGCCGCCGCCCGTGATGTGCACGAGGCCCTTCACTTCCATCGCCTGCATCAGCGCCAGCAGCGGTTTCACGTAGATGCGGGTCGGCTGCATCAGCGCGTCGGACAGCTTGCGGCCGTGGAAGTCCGCTTCCAGGTCCGGCTTCGACACCTCGATGATCTTGCGCACGAGCGAATAGCCGTTCGAGTGGATGCCCGACGACGCGAGGCCCAGCACGACGTCGCCCGGGGCGATCTTGGTACCGTCGATGATCTGCGATTTTTCCACGGCGCCGACGGCGAAGCCGGCCAGGTCGTATTCGCCGTCCGGGTACATGCTCGGCATCTCGGCCGTCTCGCCGCCGATCAGCGCGCAGCCGGCTTGTTCGCAGCCGGCCGCGATGCCTTTGACGACGGCGGTCGCGGTCGGCACGTCCAATTTGCCGCAGGCAAAGTAGTCGAGGAAGAACAGCGGCTCGGCGCCCTGCACGAGGATGTCGTTGACGCTCATGGCGACGAGGTCGATGCCGACCGTGTCGTGACGGTTCAGCTCGAACGCCAGCTTCAGCTTGGTGCCGACGCCGTCGGTGCCGGACACGAGGACCGGTTCCTTGTACTTCTTGCTGATTTCGAACAGCGCGCCGAAGCCGCCAATTCCGCCGAGCACGCCTTCGCGCATGGTGCGCTTGGCAAATGGTTTGATCGCTTCGACCAGGGCGTCACCGGCATCGATATCGACACCGGCGTCGCGGTAGGAGAGAGAAACATTAGATGGTTGGCTCATGGTATTTGGCAGCGGAGGCGGTAAAATAGTAGGCGGTTGACAACGGGGCGCCGGACGGTACGGGGCACCGATGGTCGGTCGGTCAATCCATTATTTTATCAAAACCGCCTGCCGCGGCACCGTTTTAACCACCAAGAACAACAATACATGCCATTTTCCCTCAGTCCGGAGCAGAAGCAATCGGCGTTTTGGTTGGCACTCTGGCTGGCTTGCGGTCTGCTGCTGTACGCCCTCGGCCCCATCCTCACGCCGTTCATCGCGGCCGCCATCCTCGCCTACGCCCTGAACGGCGCCGTCGACCGGCTGGAGCGCACCCGCCTCGGCAAGTTCCATTTGCCCCGCTCGCTCGCCGTGGCGGTCGTGATCCTCGGATTCCTCGCCGCCGTGACCGCCCTCGTGCTGATCGTCGTTCCGGTGCTGCGCACGGAACTGCCGCTGCTGCAGGCGCAGATCCCGGACGCGCTTGCCCGCATCGACACCGTCCTGTCGCCGCGCCTCGCGCAGCTGGGCATCCACATCAAGCTCGACGGCAGCAGCCTGCGCACGATCCTCACGCAGCAGATCATGACGTCGGGCGACGAGATCTGGACCACGGTGCTCGCGTCCGCGCGCGTGGGCGGCAGCGCGCTGCTCGGCTGGATCGCGACGGCCATCCTGATCCCCGTCGTGCTGTTCTACCTGCTGCTGGACTGGCACCGCCTGCTGCTGCAGCTGGAAAACGCCGTGCCGCGCCGCTGGGTGCGCCAGACGGTGGGCATGGCGCAGGAAGTCAACGCGCTGCTGGCGCAATACCTGCGCGGACAGTTGCTCGTGATGCTCGTGCTCGCGTTGTACTATTCGGCGGCGCTGGCGCTGGCGGGGTTCGAGGTCGCGCTGCCCGTCGGCATATTGACGGGGCTGCTCGTCTTCATCCCCTACCTGGGGTACGGCCTGGGCCTCGCGCTGGCGCTGACGGCCGCCATCCTGCAATTCTCCGACTGGAGCGGGGTGATCGCCGTGGCCGTCATCTATGGCGCGGGCCAGGTCATCGAAGGCTTTTTCCTCACGCCGCGCCTCGTGGGCGAGCGCATCGGCCTGAATCCGCTGGCCGTGATCTTCGCACTGCTCGCGTTCGGCCAGCTGTTCGGCTTCGTCGGTGTGCTGCTGGCGCTGCCGGCATCCGCGGTGCTGATGGTGGCATTCCGTCACCTGAAACGCCACTATCTGCGCAGCAGCTTTTATAATGGCTGATTCATACGCACACGACATTGTGAGAACCAAGCCATGAAACAGCTGGTGCTCGATTTAGGCGCCGAGCCGGCGCAAAGCCTCGACACCTTCCAGATAGGGGAAAATGCCGAAATGGCGCATTTGATGCACCAGTTCGCCCAGCGCGCGTCGCGCGAGCATTTCTGCTACCTGTGGGGTGAGACGGGCGCCGGCAAGACGCACCTGCTGCAAGGCCTGGCCGCAACGGACGGCGCGCGCTACATCGCGGCCGACAGCGGCCCCGAGGCGTTCGTGCTCGCGCCGGACGTGAGCCTGTACCTCGTGGACGACGTCGACCAGCTGTCGCCCGAGCGCCAGATCGACGCCTTCGCCCTGTTCAACCAGGTGCGCGAGCATGGCGCGTACATGGTCTGCACGGGGCCGGTGCCGCCGGCCGTGCTCCCGGTCCGCGAAGACCTGCGCACGCGCATGGGCTGGGGCCTCGTGTACCAGATCCACGGCCTCTCCGACGACCAGAAGATCGCCGCCCTCACCCAGGCCGCGGAAGCCCGCGGTTTGACGCTGTCGGCCAGCGTGTTACCCTATCTGCTGTCCCATTTCAAGCGCGACATGCGCTCCCTGTCGACCATGCTGGATGCGCTCGACCAATATTCGCTCGAGACCCAGCGCCCGGTCACGGTACCGCTGCTGCGCGATTTATTGCTACAGGGAAATACCGGCAGTCCACACTCCGAACCCAAAGAATGAACGACCTCGCGCTGTTTGACCTCGACCACACCCTCCTGCCGATCGATTCCGACTACGAATGGGGCCAGTTCCTCGTGCGCCAGGGCGTCGTCGACGCCGGCGAACACCAGCGTCGCAACGACGCCTTCTTCGCGCAGTACAACGCCGGCACGCTCGACCCGGTCGAATACCTCGAATTCGCCCTCGGCACCCTGGCCCGCTTCGACCCGGCCCACCTGAAGGACCTGCAGGCGCAATACATGCGCGACGTGATCAAGCCCGCCATTCGTCCGAAAGCGCTGGACCTCGTGCGCAAGCACCAGGACGCGGGCGACCTCGTTGCGATCATCACCGCCACCAACGCGTTCGTGACGGCGCCGATCGCGCGCGAGTTCGGCGTGGAGCACCTGATCGCGGCGAAGCCGGAACTGGACGAGCGCGGCCACCCGACCGGCAAGCTGGCCGGCACGCCCACGCAGGGTCACGGCAAAGTGACGCACATGCATGCGTGGCTGGACGGCCTGGGCCGCCCGTTCGACAGCTTCGCGCGCAGCTGGTTCTACAGCGATTCGCACAACGACATCCCGCTGCTGTCGGTCGTCTCCCACCCGATCGCGACCAATCCGAGCGAGAAACTGAGCCAACACGCCGCCACCCTCGGCTGGACTTCACTGCATCTCTTCAATGATTAAAAAATTCATCCGCAAAATCCTCGGTGTCAAAGACGAGCGCGACCCCACCGAACCCGTGATCCTCGGGCCGGAGCAGCACGGCATCGATCCGAAGCTCGTGTCGAACAACGCGGTGCGCGTCACGCAGACCTTGCAGGAAGCCGGGTTCAAGGCCTTCGTCGTCGGCGGCGCCGTGCGCGACCTGCTGCTCGGGGTGAAGCCGAAGGACTTCGACATCGCCACCGATGCCACGCCCGAGGAAGTCAAGAAGCTGTTCCGCCGCGCCTTCATCATCGGCCGCCGCTTCCAGATCGTGCACGTGATGTTTGGCCAGGACCTGCTCGAGGTGACGACGTTCCGCGGCAAGGGCAGCGACAACGCGCCGAAGGATGAACACGGCCGCGTCCTGCGCGACAACAACTTCGGCCCGCAGCACGAGGACGCCGAGCGCCGCGACTTCACCATCAACGCCATGTACTACGACCCGGCCACGCAGACGGTGCTCGACTACCACGGCGGCATCGAGGACATCCGCGCCAAGGTCCTGCGCATCATCGGCCAGCCGGAAGCCCGCTACCGCGAAGACCCCGTCCGCATGCTGCGCGTCGTACGCTTCGCCGCGAAGCTCGGGTTCACGATCGAGCCGGCCACGCGCGCACCGATCCCCGTGATGGCCCCGCTGATCAACAACGTGCCCGCCGCGCGCGTGTTCGACGAGATGCTGAAGCTCCTGATGAGCGGCCAGGCGCTGGCCTGCCTGAAGGAGCTGCGCTCTTCCGGCCTCCACCACGGCCTGCTGCCGCTGCTGGACGTCGTGCTGGAACAGCCGATCGGCATGAAGTTCGTCACCCTGGCCCTGGAGTCTACGGACACGCGTGTCAAAGCCGGCAAGGGCGTGTCGCCGGGCTTCCTGTTCGCGTCGCTGCTGTGGCACCAGGTGCTGGAAAAGTGGACCGCTTACCGCGCGGCAGGCGAATCGCCGATCCCCGCGCTGCACCTCGCGGCGGACGACGTCCTCGACAACCAGACGGAAAACCTGGCCCTGCAGCGCCGCATCGCCACCGACATGCGCGACATCTGGGCCATGCAGCCCCGCTTCGAGCGCCGCAACGGCAAGTCGCCTTATAAACTGCTGGAGCATCCGCGCTTCCGCGCCGGCTTCGACTTCCTGCTGCTGCGCTGCGAATCGGGCGAGCTCGATGCGGAGATCGGCAACTGGTGGACGACGTTCTACGCCGGCGACGTCGCCGAGCGCGAACGCCTGATCAATTCGGCACGCGACGTCCAGCCCTCGAGCCAGAAGAAACGCCCGCGCCGCCGCGGTCCGCGCCGCGCGGAAGGCGAAGGCGCACCGGCGGACGCAGGGTCGAACGCACAGGCGGCAAGCGGAGAATGATCGCCTGGGTCGGCATCGGCGCGAACCTCGGCGACGCGCGCGCGAACGTGGTCGATGCCATCGAGCGCCTCGCGCACCTGCCGGGCGCACGCCTGGTGCAGGCATCGTCGCTGTACCGCACGGCCCCCATCGATTCCTCCGGCGACGACTACGTCAACGCCGTCGCCGTCCTCGACACGACGCTCGATGCGCACGCGCTGCTGCAGGCGCTCTTCGCCATCGAACAGGCGCATGGCCGCGAGCGGCCCTACCGTAACGCGCCGCGCACGCTGGATCTCGACCTGCTGTTGTACGGCGACGAGATCATCATTGACGCGCCCACCTTGATCGTTCCGCATCCGCGCATGCACGAGCGCGCGTTCGTGCTGGCGCCGCTGGCCGAAGTCGCGCCGGACCTCGTCATCCCGGGCCGCGGCGCCGTGAGCGCGCTGCTCGCGAGCGTCGCGAACCAAAACGTCGGAAAGCTGACCTAGCCGTAGGGTGGGCACCCCGTGCCCACGCGAACGTTTGCCATTCGCCGGCTTCCGCGTGGGCACAGGGGTGCCCACCCTACTAAAAAAACCGCAGCGCCAGCAAATGTTCCGTTAAAAACGCAGCGCCAGGTACACGCCGGAAATCGCCAGCGTCGCGAGCGTCACCGGCACACCGACACGCGCGTGACGCCGCCAATCGATGGCGATCCCGCGCCGCGCCGCCGCATCGACGACGATGATGTTCGCGATACTGCCCACGATCAGCAGATTGCCCGCCAGGGTGCTCACGAGCGCCAGCATCACGCCGCCCAGCGGGTGGTGGACGACGGGGATCAGCAGCATCACGGCCGGCACGTTGGAGACGAGGTTCGACAGCACGAACGTCGTCGCGAACAGCGCGCCCGGCTGGTCGAGCCGCAGCCCGTGCGCGGCCATCCAGCCGACAGCTTCTCCCGTCAATCCCGTGCGCTGCAGCGCGGCGTTGACGACGAAGAGACTCATGAACAGCACGAGCAGTTCCCAGTCCACCAGCCCGAGCATGTTCTGCGAACGCAGCTGGCGGCTCATCAAAAGGATGCCCGCGCCGACGAGCGCCATGTGCTCGCGCGGCCACGGCGCCACGAGGAAGCCGACCAGCAGCGCGCCCGCGACGGCGAGGCCTTTCGTCGTCTGCCACGCATCGAACGCGATGGCCGGGGCCTGCGCGTCGGGCGCGGCCGCGGCTTCCTCCCAGCGTCCCTTCGCCTGGTGCACGATCAGCACCCAGCACAGCACGAGGCCCAGCGCGACGGGCAGGATCGCGTCGACAAAGTAGCCGTCGAACGACAACCGCATCGTCTGGCCGATCAGCATGTTCTGCGGGTTGCCGATCAACGTGGCGGCCGAGCCGATGTTCGCCGCGCACGCGAGCGCCAGCAGGAACGGCACGGGCGCGAGCTGGCGCCGCCGGCATGCGTCGACGAGCAGCGGCGCCATCGCGAGACACACGATGTCGTTGCTGAACACGGCCGACAGCGCGGCCGAGACACCGATCAGCACGGCCAGCAGGCTGGCGGGGCCGAGCCCCAGGCCCGCCAGCTTGTTCGTGACCCAGTCGTAGAAGCCGCCGAGGCGCATCTGCGCGGAGACGACCATGAAGGCGAACAGCAGGGCCATCGTCGGCAGGTGGATCGAGGCGACGGCCTGCTCGAGGCTCAGCGCATTGATGGTGATGAGCGCGATGGCCCCGAGCAGCGCGACACCCGTGCGGTCGAGCCGCAGGAACGGCAGGCCGCCGAGGATCATGCCGAGATAGACGATGAGGAAGATAATGAGGATGGTCGTGGCCATGGGATGATGCCGTCCGTCGCTGGCGTTTTCAGGTAAGATCGCGCATCTTAACAAACCGTCCCGGGCGCACCTGTCACCGCAAGCCTGTCCGGGACGGTGGCCACGCCGGGGCGATCCTCCGGCTCATCTCGATTTGCAAAGGAAGACTATGAGCGCTTATTTGGGCGGAAACTCGACGAACGATGCGCCGGTGCGCAAGGCCGTGACCTTGCCCGCGCTGCTGGCGATGCGCGCGGCCGGCGAGAAGATCGCCATGCTCACCTGCTACGACGCCAGCTTCGCCTCGCTGATGGACCGCTGCGGCGTGGACATCCTCCTGATCGGCGACTCGCTGGGCATGGTGTGCGCGGGTTACGATTCCACGTTGCCCGTGACGGTGGCCGACGTCGTCTACCACACGGCGTCCGTCGTGCGCGGCCGCAAACACGCGTTCGTGCTGGCCGACCTGCCGTTCGGCAGCTACGGCACCCTGCAGCAGGCATACGACAGCTGCGCCGCCCTGATGCGCGCGGGCGCCCAGATGATCAAGATCGAAGGCGGCGCGTGGCTCGCCGAGACCGTGCGCTTCCTGACGGAGCGCGGCATCCCCGTGTGCGCCCACATCGGCCTCACGCCGCAATTCGTCCACCAGCTGGGCGGCTACCGCGTGCAGGGCAAGACGGACGAAGGCGCGGAACAGCTCAAGCGCGACGCCCAGGCGCTGCAGGACGCCGGCGCGGCGATGGTGCTGCTGGAAGCGGTGCCGGCGGCGCTCGGCAAGGAAGTGACGGGCATGCTGCACGTGCCGACCATCGGCATCGGCGCGGGCCCCGACTGCTCGGGCCAGGTGCTCGTCATGCACGACCTGCTGGGCGTCTTCCCGGGCCGTAAGGCGCGCTTCGTGAAGAACTTCATGGAAGGCCAGACGAGCATCGACGCGGCCGTGCAGGCCTATGTGGCGGCCGTGAAGGACGGCAGCTTCCCGGCTGCGGAACACTGCTTCTGATGCGAAGATGAGTACAGCGACGCAGCCGGACAGCGTTCGCCTCTTCCTGGCCCTGTGGCCGGTTGACGCCGTGCGCGACCAGCTGCGCGCATGGCGCGACGCGTGGACGTGGCCGCGCGGCGCGACGCCCGTCCACACGGACAAGCTGCACGTCACGCTGCACTTCCTCGGCAACCAGCCGACCGCGCGGCTGCCCGAATTCCTGGACGGGTTCCAGGTGTCTTTTTCGCCATTCAACCTGCAGTTCGGCCGCCCCGAGTTGATGCACGGCGGGATCGCGTGGCTGGCGCCGCACGGTGAGCCGCAAGGGTTGCTGGACCTGCATGCGCGGCTGTCCGATGCCTTGGTGGCGCTGGGCCTCACGCCGGAAGCGCGTACCTATCGGCCGCACGTGACGATGGCGCGGCGGGCAAATGGGGCGGGCGTGCCGGCCAGCGGTCCCGCGATCGATTGGGCGGTCGGCGGTTATGCCCTCGTCGAATCGCGCGGCGGCACATACACGGTGCTCAAAGAATATTCGTAGGGTGGGCGGCCTCCGCCCACGCGGACGTTTGCGATGTGTTGACGTTACGCGTGGGCACGGGGTGCCCACCCTACGGCACCTCGGCAGATCACCCGTGCCGCTTCACGATCCGCGCATTCGCCGCGATCACGATCCCCGACACCGACAGGATACCCAGCGCCACCGCGATATTCGTGTGCGCCGCAATCGACCCGATCAGCGGCGGCGCCATCAGCAGCCCCGCATAGCCGAGCGTCGCCACCGTCGCGAGCCCGCCGCCGGCCGACATCCCCGGCATGCGCGCGGCCGCCGCGAAGATCAGCGGCACGACGTTCGCCGCGGACAGCCCGATCAGCGCGAAGCCCAGCGCCGACAGCAGGAAATGCGTGCTGACGACGGCCAGCATCAGCCCCGCGAACATCCCGACGCCGCCCGTCACCATGACGCGCAGCGCGCCGAAGCGCAGCACGAGGCGGTCCCCGGCGAAGCGGCACGCGGCCATCGCCACGGAGAACGCCGAGTAGCCGAAAGCCGCCGTCGCCGCGTCGACCCGTGTCCGCTCCGTCAGCAGCAGCGCGCTCCAGTCGACGAGCGCCCCTTCGACGGCGAAGCACAACAGCCCGAGCAAGCCGAGGAACAGCGCGGGCCCGCGCGGCAGCGCGAAGTGGCTCGCGTGCGGCGCCGGCGCCACGGCCAGCAGGCGGCGCGCGCACACGGCGACGACGGCCGCGATGGCGACGCTCACCATCAGCGCCCCGCTGCCGTCGCCGAAGCCCGCACCGATCAGGACGCCGCCCAGCGCCGCGCCGATGAGGCCACCGAGGCTGTAGAAGCCGTGGAACGACGACATCGTCGGGATGCCGCGCGCCGCCTCGACCTCGCTGGCGTTGGCGTTCATCGCGACGTCCAGCACGCCGTTGCTGGCACCGAACGCGTACGCCGCGAGGAACAGCGGCACGAGGCCGCCCAAGTTCATCAACAGGGCGCTCGTGAGCGCGAACAGCAGGCCGGCGCCGATCACGACGGCGCGCGTGCCCCAGCGCCCGGCCATCCAGCCGGACAGCGGCATCGCGGAGATCGCGCCGCCGGCGATGGTCAGCAGCAGGAAGCCGAGCACGCCCGTGTCGATGCCCGCGCGCGCCTGCACGAGCGGCACGTGCGCGGCCCACACGCCGATGCCGGCGCCGTTGAGCAGGAAAATCGTCGACACGGACCAGCGCGCGGCATTCAAGCCCGTCGCGGGCGCCCGTTCGAGCGCGTTGGCGTCGTCGAGACGGCTCATGCGCGCCCCCTTGCCACTGGCGCGGCCAGCACGATCTCGGGCGCGCGCTCGCCCCGGCGCAGGCGCGCGAGCACGTCGGGCGCAGCATCCGCTTCCAGCACGAGGCGGTCGATGTCCGCGAGCGGCGCGATGAGGAACGGGGCCGGCGCTTCCAGCCGCTCGTTCAGCACGGCGACGACGCGCCGGCTCGCCGCCGCCAGCATCGTCTGCTTGACGACGGCTTCCTCCGCGTCGCTGGCGCCCAGGCCGCGGTCGGCCTCGACGCTGCACACGCCGACGATGGCCAGGTTCACGCGCAGGCGCTGGATTTCCGCCACGGTCTGCGCGCCCAGCACGGCGCCCGCGTGCGCGGAATAGATCCCGCCCAGCAGCACGACGCGCGTCGCGCGCAAGTGGCCCAGGCCCAGCGCGACCTGCGGACTGTTCGTGATGATGGCGGCGGCGCGGCCGTCTTCCAGCAGGCGCGCGAACGCGAGGTTCGTCGTGCCGGCGTCCACGAGCACCGTGTCGCCGGGCTGCACGGCGTCGGCCAGCGCGCGCGCCAGCATGGCCTTGCGCGCCTCGTCCGCGTCGAGTCGCTGCCCGAAGCTGGGCTCCGCGCGCGTGCGCCGCATCGCGCCGCCGTGGACGCGGCGCAGCAGGCCGGCCGCGTCCAGGTCGCGCAGGTCGCGCCGGATCGTGTCTTCCGATATGCCCAGCCGCTGCGCCAGTTCGGCCGCGAGCACCTTGCCCTGCTGCTCGACCGTGTCGACGATGTGTTGCCGTCGTTCTTCCGCCAATTGCATAACACCTCCTGTGAGGCCGCCACTGTACACGCTGCAGCAAAAACACGCAACAAAACGATAAAACATGCACAAACATGCATAACGTATCTTTTCGTTAACTCCGGCCACCGCATGGTTGGATGGGGATGCGTTCGTTGCTACACTGGGTCGAACCAGTATCGGAACACCATGGACAAGTCCGCCGCCATCCTGATCGTCGACGACTACCAGCTGATCCGCACCGCCGTGCGCCGGGTGCTGGCGGACCTCGGCTTCGCCAACGTGTTCCAGGCCGATAACGGCAAGGCGGCGCAGGCGCTGATGCGCCAGCAGCCCATCGACGTCGTGATCGGCGACTGGGGCATGCCGATGATGAGCGGGCTGGACCTGCTGCGCTGGATGCGCCGCGACGCGCGCCATGCGCGCACGCCGTTCATGATGCTGACGGCCGAGGCCAACCCGGCGTCCGTGCGCAGCGCGCTGCAGGCCGGCGTCGACGCGTACATGATCAAGCCATTCACCGTGCACAGCTTCGCCAGCAAGTTCATGGCGATGATCGGCGCAGTGCCCGACAGTCCGGCGGCCGCTGCCGCGGCCGCCGCATCCCTACCGGCAGCGGAGCCCGCGCCCGTCGCGGTCGACGTCATCGGCCTGCAGGCGCCGCTGGCCGAGCGGCTGAAGCGCTGCACGGTGCTGATCGTGGACGACATCCCGACCAACATCGAGGTCCTCGCGGGCGCGCTGAAGGACGACTATGCGATCAAGGTGGCGATCAGCGGCAGCAAGGCGCTGGGCATCGCTGCCGCCTTCCCCGTCGACCTGATCCTGCTCGACATCATGATGCCGGCGATGGACGGTTTCGAGACGTGCCGCCGGCTGAAGGCCGATCCGAAGACGGCGCACATCCCCGTCATCTTCCTGTCCGCGAAGGATGCCGTCGACGACGTCGTGGGCGGGCTGCGCCTGGGCGCCGTCGACTACGTGCCAAAGCCCGCGGACCCGGCGATCCTCAAGGCGCGCATCGCCACGCACCTCGCGCTGTCCACGGCGATGGAAGACCTGCAGCGCCAGAACCGCCTGCTGATCGAGAACGCGCACTTGCGCGAAGACGTCGAGCGCATGACGCGCCACGACCTCAAGAGCCCCATCGCCGTCACCCTGCACGCGAGCCAGGCCCTGATCAATGCCGGCCTGCCCGAGCCGCAGCGCGAGCATGCGCACATGATCGAGATGGCGGCCAACCACGCGCTCGACCTGATCAACCGCACGCTCGACGTGCACAAGATGGAAAAGGGCGAATACCGCGCGGCGCTGCGGCCGTTCGACATGGCGGCGCTGCTCGCGCGCGTGGCGCGGCAGACGGAGCTCGCGTTTCCCGACCGCCGCATCGCGCTCGAGTGCGCGGCGCCGGGTGATGTCGTGTGCCTCGGTGAGTCGCTGCTGTGCTATTCGATGTTCACGAACGCCTTCAAGAATGCGGCCGAGGCGGCGCCCCCGGGCGGGACGATCCGCGTCGACGTGGCGCCCGGCCCCGGCGGGGTGCGCGTCGTGATCGACAACGAGGGCGAGGTGCCGCCCGCCATGCGCGACCGCTTCTTCGACAAGTACGCCACGGCCGGCAAGCCGGGCGGGCTGGGCCTGGGCACGTATTCGATCCGCCTGATGGCCGAGGTCCAGCGGGGCGCTGCGGCCATGGAGACGGGCGACGGGCATACTCGGGTGACGATCACGTTGCCATGCGGGTGACACCGCGGCGACGCACGCAATGGTGGGCGGAGGGCCGCCCACCCTACTCGAACGGACGGGATTTAGTAGGGTGGGCACCCCGTGCCCACGCGGAAGCCGGCATGACGCAAACGTACGCGTGGGCGGAGGCCGCCCGCCCTACGGCCTGTCATCCGGTTGAACGTACCCGGTTAGGGTGGGCGCCCGTGCCCACCGCGCATGATCAGACGAGGAGCATCAGGTGCTCCCGCTCCCACGAACTGATCACCCGCGAAAACGTGGCGAACTCCAGCTCCTTCACTTCGCAGAACGCCTGCACGAACAAGGGCCCCAGCATGTCGGCCAGTGCCGGACAGCCACGCAACTGCAGGATCGCATCCTCGAGGTTGCGCGGCAGGTCGCCGTGGATATGCTCCGCGCTTTCCGGTGTCGGCGCGGGCGGTTCCAGTCCCTCGGCCATGCCGAGGAAGCCGCAGGCGAGCGTCGCCGCCATCGCGAGATACGGATTCACGTCGACGCCGGGCACGCGGTTTTCCACGCGCCGGCTGGCCGGGCCGGAATTCGGAATGCGGATGCCGCACGTGCGGTTGTCGTAGCCCCAGTGCACGTTCATCGGTGCCGACTGGAAGCGCGACAGGCGCCGGTAGGAATTCACGTGCGGCGCGAAGAGGAGTGTCGCCGGCGGCACGTAGCGCTCGAGCCCGCCAATGAAGTGGCGGAACAGCACGCTTTCCGACCCGTCGTCGTTGGAAAAGACGTTGCGCCCATCCCCGTCGACGATACTCTGGTGCACGTGCATGGCACTGCCCGGCTCCGTCTCCATCGGCTTGGCCATGAACGTGGCAAAGATGCCGTGGCGCAGCGCAGTCTCGCGCACGGCGCGCTTGAACAGGAACACGCGGTCGGCCAGCTCGAGCGCGTCGCCATGCGTGAAATTGATTTCCATCTGACCCGCACCCGCCTCGTGGATCAGCGTCTCGACACCGAGCTCGTGCTGCTTGCAGAACGCCGACAGCTCCAGGAAAAACGGATCGAAATCGTTGACGGCGTCGATCGAATACGACTGCCGGCCCTGCTCCGTTAAGCCGCTGCGGCCCGTCGGCGGGCTCAGCGGCTCGTGTGGGTTCGTCGTGCGCGCGACGAGGTAGAACTCCATCTCCGGCGCCACGACGGGCGTCCAGCCGCGCTCGGCATAGCGGGCCAGCACGTGGCGCAGCACGGCGCGCGGAGCCAGGTCGACGGGGCTGCCGTCGAAATTCGTGCAATCGTGGATGACGAGCGCGACCCGTTCCGTGGCCCAGGGCACGACGCGGATCGTGGCCGGGTCGGGCACGCAGATCATGTCGGGATCGGTGGACCCCACGTACGGGGTGTTGTTCGGCTGTTCACCGTGCACGGTGTTCAGCAGCACGCTCTTCGGCAACCGCATGTGTTCGCCGGCCAGGAACAGGTCTTTCGGAAGGATCTTGCCGCGGGCGATGCCTGTCATGTCGGCAATGACGCACTCGACTTCATGGATGTTATGTTCGCGCAGGAAATCGCGCATCGGATTATGCGCTTCGGAATCCATCACACTCCTCGCTTGACTCGATGCGGCCAATATAGCACCGGGGATCATTGCGCCGCGCGCGGGTCGGACGGCCCGGTTGCCGCCGCCGCAACTCCGCATTTCCGCAATTGGTTGCCCGGTTACCGCACTTCGCGCCGCGGCCATCGCAATGCGCGCGTTCCTGCGGCATACTTTCCGGATGGACCTGCTGATGACACCCACGACGATGCCCACGAGCCGCATGTGGCGTAACTACGCCCTCGGCTGGCTTGCGTACATGCTGCTGCTGGCCGTCGTGCTGCGGCTGGCCGACCCCAGCACCCAGGCCTACAACTGGCGCGGCCTCGTCCCGATGCTGTGGATCGTGCCGCAAGCCCTCGTGCTGGCCCTGCACTGGCCCCTGAGCGGCTGGATGGAGCGCCGCCAGGTGCCGTTCAAGGTGCGCTGCCTGATCCACGGCGTGGGCGCGCCCGCGTACGCGACCCTGTCGTACGGGCTGCCGGGGCTGGTCTACGGCTGGACGCAGCCCCTGTCGTTCTACGTCTGGCCCGTGCTGTACTCGATGATGGGCTACGGCGTCATCGCCACGACGTTCCACATGGTGCGCGCGAACGCGGCGCGGCGGCGCCAGGAGGTGGCGACGCAGCAGGCGCACGCGCTGCTCGTGGCGTCGGAACTGAACGCGCTGCGCAGCAAGCTCAACCCGCACTTCCTGTTCAACACGCTGCACTCGATCATCGCCCTCACCCGCAAGAACCCGAACGCTGCCGAAACGGCGCTGTTCCAGTTCTCCGACATGCTGCGCTACGTGCTGGACACCGAAAAGACGGGCAGCGACCACGTCACCTTGAACGACGAGCTGCGCTTCGTGCGCGACTATCTCGAACTGGAAAGCCTGCGCCTGGGCACGCGCCTGAAGGTCGACTGGGACCTGGACGATGCCGCTTCCAGCCACGTGCTGCCCGCGCTGTCGCTGCAGCCGCTCGTCGAGAACAGCATCAAGCACGCTTTCAACCCGCACAGCCGGCCGGGCCGCCTGCTGATCCGCACGCGCCTCGACCCGCGCACGGGCACGCTCGTGCTGTCCGTCGGCGACGACGGCCCGGGCGCCGACCTCGGCCGCGTGCGCGCGTCGAACGGCCTGGGCCTGCGCACCGTCGAGCGCCGCCTGCAACTCGAATACGGCACGGCGGACGCCCTCGCCATCGAGACGTCGCCGGGTGCCGGCTTCGTCGTCACGATGGCCATCCCGCTCGCCGCCAACGACAAGGAATTTTCATGAACGCCCGCACCGTCTTCATCGCGGAGGACGAACCGCTCGCGCGCGACGTCCTGCGCGACTTCATCTATGCCCACGACGGCCTGCGCCTCGTGGGTGAAGCGGCCGACGGCGCCAGCGCGCTCGCGCAGATCGACCGCATCCGCCCCGACATCGTCTTCATGGACATCCAGATGCCCGAGATGACGGGGCTGGAAGTGCTGCGCCGCCTGACCGTCGTCCCCGACATCGTGTTCACGACGGCGTACGATCAATACGCCGTGACGGCGTTCGAGCTGAACGCCGTCGACTACCTGCTGAAGCCTTTTACGCGCGCCCGCTTCGACGCCGCGGTCGCACGCCTGCTCGACACGCCCGGCGCGGCCATCCCCGCGCGCGAGGTCGTGGACGGCGCCCTCGCGCAAGGCATGCAGCGCACGCCGGCCCGGCTCGAACGCATCCTCGTGCGCGACCGCGGCCGCATCTTCCCGCTGTCCGTGAACGAGATCGCGTACATGATGGCCGACGCCAAGTACACGGCGATTTCCGCGCGCGGCCAGACCTTCCTCGTGCGCATCGGGATCTCGCAGCTGGAAGCCCAGCTGGACCCGGGCCGCTTCATGCGCATCCACCGCTCGGCGCTCGTGAACCTCGACTTCGTCGACTCCATGCGGGCGGACGACCAGTCGCAGCTCGAGATCACGATGCGCGACGGGGCGGTGCTGACGGCGAGCCGCGAGGCGTCGAAGGTGCTGCGCGAGATGGCGATTTAGTAACGCCAACACATCGCACACGTCCGCGTGGGCGGAGGGCCGCCCACCCTACGCACGCATCGCGGTACGCATGGTGGGCACCCCGTGCCCACGCGTAACGCCAGCCGTAGGGTGGGCACCCCGTGCCCACGCGTAACGCCAGCCGTTGGGTGGGCACCCCGTGCCCACGCGTAACGCCAGCACATCGTGGCCGTCCAACCAGCCCACCGATCGCGGATCATATCTGGATCCAGGTGGTCTTGAGTTCCGTGTACTTGTCGAACGCGTGCAACGATTTATCGCGCCCGTTACCCGACTGTTTATAACCGCCGAACGGTACCGTGATGTCGTCGTTGTCGTACTGGTTCACGTGCACGGTCCCCGCGCGCAGCCTGCGTGCCGTGCGGATTGCTTTGCTCATGTCGGACGTCCACACGGCGGCCGCGAGGCCGTATGGCGTCGCGTTCGCCTGGCGCACCGCGTCGTCGAGATCCGTGAACGACAGCACGGACAGCACGGGCCCGAAGATTTCCTCGCGTGCGATGCGCATGCTGCTGTCCACGCCGTCGAACAACGTGGGTTCGACGTACAGCCCGCCGGTCTCCACGCGCGCCGCGTTGCCGCCTGCGAGCAGGCGCGCGCCGGCCGCCTTGCCCTCGTCGATATAGCCCAGCACGGTCTTCATCTGGATCGTGTCGACGATGGCGCCCATCACCGTCGCCTCGTCCAGCGGATCGCCCGGCGCGTATTGCGGAATCATTCCAAGCGCCTTGTCGAGGAACGCTTGCCGGATGGATTCCTCGACGAACAGGCGCGACGGCGCATTGCAGCTCTCGCCCTGGTTGAAATAGATGGAGCCCACGGCGGCGGCGACGGCCGCGTCGAGGTCCGGACAGTCCGCGCAGACGATGTTGGCGGACTTGCCACCCAGCTCCGTCCACGCCCGTTTCAAATTCGACTGCCCCGCCATCTGCACGATCTGTTTTCCGGTGCGCGTGGACCCCGTGAAGCCGATGCAATCGACGTCCATGTGCAGCGCCAGCGCGCGCCCCACCTCGTCGCCGTAGCCGGGCAGCACATTGAACACGCCTTCCGGCACCTCGGCTTCCAGCGCCAGCTCGGCCAGCCGCAGCGACGTGAGCGGTGCCTTTTCCGATGGCTTCAGCACGACGCTGTTGCCGGCGGCGAGTGCGGGGCCAATCTTCCACGCGGCCATCAGCATCGGATAATTCCAGGGAATGATGGCGGCGACGACGCCGACCGGCTCCCGCGTGATCAGGGCCAGGCTGTCCTGCGGGCTCGGTGCGACCTGGTCGTAGAGCTTGTCGATGGCCTCGCCATACCAGCGGATGCAGTTCTGCGCGAGGCACACGTCCACGCTCTTGCTGTAGCGGATGGGTTTCCCCATGTCGAGGGTTTCCAGCAGGGCCAGCTCGTCCTCGTGGGCGAGCATCAGGTCGGCGAAGCGGACGAGGATACGCTTGCGCTCCGCCGGTGCCTTGCCGGCCCAGCGGCCGTCCTCGAACGCCGCCCTGCCGCTGGCGACCGCCGCATCGGCATCGGCCCCGTCGCAGCGGGCGACTTCGCCCAGCTTGCGGCCGTCGATGGGAGAGATGTCGTCGAAGCGGGCGCCGGAAACGGCGTCGACGCGCCTGCCGCCGATGACGGCACGACCGTCGATCCGCACCGTTTTGGAACGCTCATGCCAGCTGTGCGTGGTCATCCTGCCTCCTTCCGGACGTCATCCTGTTGTCAGGCCGATACTAGCAAACAAAATCGATCCAAACGCCGATTTCTGCCGCTATAATCCGGGATTTTTCCCACCCGCATTTACTATTTCCGCCGTCGCACGGAGCACTTACTGATATGAATACCATCCTGATTTCATCCGTCGTGCTCTACCTGCTCGGCACGCTGGGCCTCGGCGTCTGGGCCGGTACGCGGATCAAGGACACGTCCGACTTCGCCGTCGCCGGCCGCAGCCTGCCGCTGATCATGGTCGTGACGACGACGTTCGCCACCTGGTTCGGCGCCGAGACCGTGATGGGCATCCCCGCGAAATTCGTGCAGGGCGGCCTGGGCGCCCTCGTGGAAGACCCGTTCGGCGCCGGCACCTGCCTGATCCTCGTCGGCCTGTTCTTCGCCGCTCGCCTGTATAAACTGAACCTGCTGACGATCGGCGACTACTACCGCGCCCGCTACGGCAAGGGCATCGAAGTGTTCTGCTCGGTCGCCATCATCCTCTCCTACCTCGGCTGGGTGGCGGCGCAGATCACGGCGCTGGGTCTCGTGTTTTCCGTGCTGACGAACGGTGCGATGTCGGAAACCGTCGGCATGATCGTCGGCACGCTCGCCGTGCTGATCTACGTCGTGATCGGCGGCTTCCTCGCCGTCGCCATCACCGACTTCATCCAGATGATCGTCCTCGTGATCGGCCTGTCCATCATCGCCATGTTTTCGGCGCAGCTGGCCGGCGGCGCGGGCGCCGTCATCGACATGGCGCACCAGAAAGACCTGTGGCACTTCCTGCCGGAAGGCAGATTCACCGACATCGCCTTCTTCGTCGGCTCCGCGGTGACGATGATGCTGGGCTCGATCCCGCAGCAGGACGTGTACCAGCGCGTGATGTCGGCCAAGAGCGCCCCGACGGCCAGAGCCGGCGCCGTGATCGGCGGCGCCAGCTACATCATCTTCGCGTTCGTGCCGATGTTCGTCGTCGCATGCGCCGTCATCGTGATGGGCAACCAGGCGATGGACCTGGCCAAGAGCGATTACCAGCGCGTGCTGCCCACGTTCGTGATGACGAGGATGCCGCTGATCATGCAGATCCTGTTCTTCGGCGCGCTGCTGTCCGCGATCAAGAGCACGTCGTCCGCCACCCTGCTGGCACCGTCCACGAGCTTCACCGAAAACATCCTCAAGAACCTGCGCCCGGGCATGAGCGACCGCCAGCAGCTGCTCGCGATGCGCGTCACGATCGTCGTGTTCGCATCGCTCGTGCTGGCGTACGCCATCGCGATGAAGGGCACGTCGATCTACGACCTCGTGTCGTCCGCCTACCAGGTGACGCTCGTGGGCGCGTTCGTGCCGCTCGTCACGGGCCTGTACTGGAAGCGCGCGACGACGCAGGGCGCGATCCTGTCGCTGGCGGCGGGCATCACCACGTGGATCGTGTTCTTCCCGCAGATCTCGCCGCTGGGCGAACACTTCCCGGGCCAGTTGGCCGGCCTGATCGCGGCGTTCGCGGGCATGTTCGTCGGGTCGCTGGCGCCGCAGGTGCTCAAGAACCGGCACGAGCCGCACAAGACGGCGTTGAGCGTGTAGAGAGCGTCCGCGTGGCACGGGGTGCCCACCCTACGATTGCCTCGATGTCGTAGGGTGGGCTCCCCGAGCCCACGCGAAACGTTGCATCACACGCGGCCGTAAAACGAGCCCACCATGCCTGTGATCAGTCGAGCCATCCACGTCGCTGCACATCCACCAGCGTCAGGTCGAGGCAAAGCCTGATCCGCTCCACCATCTCGTCGATCTGCGCCCCCGTCATCACGAGCGGCGGCGCCACGATCATCCGGTCGCCAACGGCACGCATGATGACGCCGTTGTCGAACATGTGCTGCCGGCACACCATCCCCACCGCCAAATCGCGCGCGAACGGTTCGCAGTCGTGCACGGTCGCGCCCTTGCGCCGCACGAGATTCAGCCCGGCCGCCATGCCGATCGCTTCCGCGTGCCCGACGAGCGGGTGGTTCGCCAAACGCGCGAACGCGGCCTTCAGGTGCGGCCCCGTCTCGCGCGCGACGCGCTCGACCAGTTTCTCGTCCTCGATGATGCGCAGGTTTTCCAGCGCCGCCGCGCAGGCGACGGGATGGCCGGAGTACGTGAAACCGTGGTTGAAGTCGCCGCCGCGCTCGACCAGCGCGCGCGCCACCCGCTCGCCGACGAGCACCCCGCCCAGCGGCACGTAGCCGGACGTGACGCCCTTCGCGAACGGAATCAGGTCGGGCCGCATGCCCATGCGCTCGCAGCCGAACCACGTGCCGAGCCGGCCGAAGCCGCAGATGACCTCGTCGGAGATCAGGAGGATGCCGTATTTGTCGCAGATGCGCTGGATCTGCGGCCAGTACGTCTGCGGCGGGATGATGACGCCGCCCGCGCCCTGCACGGGTTCGCCGATGAACGCGGCGACCTTGTCCGGCCCCAGTTCCAGCACCTTCCGTTCGAGCCAGTCCGCGGCCAGCAGGCCGAATTCGGCTTCCGACAAGCCCCGTCCGTGCTCGGCGAAGTTCGGTTGCTCGATGTGGTCGATGCCGGGAATCGGCAGCGCGCCCTGCGCATGCATCGCCGCCATGCCACCCAGAGACGCGCCCGCCACGGTGCTGCCATGGTAGGCGTTGCGCCGGCTGATGACGATGCGGCGTTCCGGCTGGTCCATCAGCTGCCAGTAGCGCCAGACCATGCGCAGCGCCGTGTCGTTCGCCTCCGAACCGGAACTCGTGAAGAACACGTGCTCGAAGCCGGGCGGTGCCAGGCCCGCCAGCTTTTCCGCCAGCTTCACGGCCGGCACGTTCGTCGTGTTGAAGAAGCTGTTATAGAACGGCAGGACGTCCATCTGGCGCGCGACGGCCTGCGTGATGGACGTGCGGCCATAGCCCACGTTCACGCACCACAGGCCGGACATGCCGTCGATGATCTTGTGCCCGTCCGAATCCCACACGTGGATGCCGTCCCCGCGCACGATCACGCGCGCACCCTTCGCGCCCAGGGCGCCGTGGTCGGTGAACGGGTGGAGGAAGTGGGCGCTGTCGAGTTGTTGCAGCGTGCGGGTGTCAAGGCGCGTGTCGGCGTCTTCGCGGGCCGTCGCGCGCGGGCCTGCCCCGATTGCCATGCTGTCGAAAGTCATGATGATCTCCTTGTCGTCGTCGCATGGTCAAACGTGCAGCAATAAATGTTCCCGTTCCCACGGGCTAATTACCGTCATAAATTCCTGGTGCTCCAATTCCTTGACGGCGGAATAGACGTCGATGAAGCGCTCGCCGAGGACGTCGCGCAGGCGGTCGTCGCCGCGCAGCGACGTCAGCGCCTCGGAGAGGCCCTGCGGCAGCTCGACCTTCATCTTGTACGCGCTGCCCTCCACCATCGGCGTCGGCTCCAGCTGTTCCTGCATGCCGAGATAGCCGCACGCCAGCGTGACGGCCAGGGCGAGATACGGATTGGCGTCGGCGCCGATCACGCGGTTTTCCACGCGCCGGTCCTGCGAGCCCGAGACGGGCACGCGGAAGCCCACCGTGCGGTTGTCGACGCCCCACTGCAGGTTGATGGGGGCCGCGGTGTGGCGCACGATGCGGCGGTAGGAGTTTACGTACGGCGCGACGATGGCCATCGCGGACGGCATGTATTTCTGCAGGCCGCCGATGTAGTGGCGGAACAGGTCGGACGGCGAGCCGTCCGGGTTGCTGAAGATGTTGCGGCCGCTCTCCTCGTCGACGACGCTCTGGTGCACGTGCATCGCCGAGCCGGGCTCGCCAGCCATCGGCTTGGCCATGAAAGTGGCGTACATGTCGTGCTTCAGCGCCGCTTCGCGCAACGTGCGCTTGAAGTAGAAGACCTTGTCCGCGAGGCCCAGCGGCTCGCCGTGCTGGAAGTTGATTTCCATCTGGCCCGCGCCGATCTCGTGGATCAGGGTGTCGACGTCGAGGCCCATCATGTCGCAGTAGTCGTAGATGTCCTCGAACAGCGGGTCGAACTCGTTGACGGCGTCGATGCTGTAGACCTGGCGGCTCGTCTCCGAGCGGCCGCTGCGGCCGATCGGCGCGGCCAGCGGCAGGTCGGGATCGATGTTCTTCGCCGTGAGATAAAACTCCAGTTCCGGCGCGACGAGCGGCTTCCAGCCCTTTTGCGCATACAGTTTCAGCACGCGGCGCAGCACGCTGCGCGGGGCGAAGTCGACCAGCTTGCCGTCGGAGAAATAGCAGTCGTGGATCACTTGCGCCGTCGGATCGACGGCCCACGGCACCATCGTGATCGTGCCCGGGTCTGCCTTCAGGATCATGTCGCGGTCCGTCGTCGAGATCGCGCGGTCGAAGGCGTCGTCGTCGGACGGCGAATTGCCGGTCACGGTCATGCCCAGCACGATTTCCGGCAGGCGCATGCCGCGGTCTTCGGTGAATTTAACGCGCGGAAGGATTTTTCCTCGCGCGACGCCCGTCAAGTCGGGGACGAGACATTCGATTTCGGTGACTCGCTTGCCATTGAGCCACTCGTCCATGTCGTTGTATGAAAAATTGTCGCGGATAGCCATGATGTTTCCTCTGTCCGTTGAAAAGGGCAGCCAAAGCGCGGGCGCGCCGCCTTTCGGCTGCGTGTGTGTCGAGCAGGGATCTGGGAAGCTATGGGACGGGCGTGACCGCCCATTTCGCGTCGGGGGTCATAGCGGTGTCCGTTTCGTTGCCCGGTAGGTGCGGCAGGCGTCGCCAAACGCGCCGAACATCTTCATCGAGTGTGGATTGTGGACGATGCGCCATTCCGGATGCCATTGCACGGCCAGCGTGAAGCCGGGCGCGCCGCCCACGGAAAACGCTTCGACGAGGCCGTCCTCGGCCGTCGCTTCGGTGACGAGGCCGGGCGCCAGTTCGTTCACGCCCTGGCCGTGCAGGGAATTCACGGGAATTTCTGGCAAACCGATGATCTGATGCAGCATGCCACCTTCCACGAGCTGGATCTTGTGGGCGTCGCCATACTGCTCGTCCATGCCCAGTTCCGGATTCTCGCGGTGGTCGAAGTGTCCCGGCACGGCCTGCACGGCCTGGTGCAGGCTGCCGCCCAATGCCACGTTCATTTCCTGGAAGCCGCGGCAGATGGCGATGATCGGGACGCCGCGCTTCACGGCAGCGCGGATCAGGGGCAAGGTCGTCTGGTCGCGCGCGGGATCCTGCGGGAGCGACGGATCGAGCACTTCTTCGGAGTAATAGCTAGGATGAACGTTCGAGGCCGAGCCCGTCAGCATGATCCCGTCGCACAGCGCGAGCATCGTCTCCAGGTCGAGCGCTTCCCCCAGCGACGGCATGATCAGCGGCGCGCAATCGGCGCCGAGGACGACGGCATCGACATACTTGTGCTGGGCCGCGTGGTAAGGGTGCTCACCGAAATCGCGGGTGCAAGCGGGGACGAAAACGATCGGGCGCATGGTCTCTACCTCGTAGTGAGCGCACAGGAACCATCATACGTACAAACTGGTCCGAACGCGAGTGGCCGTTGTTCCACATCAAGGAATGCGCAGTCCGGCAAAAACGCTTCCCTGGAATCTGCTTGTGAACGGGTTCGCAGTGATAACCCGTAGCAAAAGCTTAACGTCAACTGAAGAACGATGCCAACACAAACGGCCCGTTCCCGGGCACCGTGCTATCGTGATGCCGCCCGAACGAGATGACGAGGAACCGATGCTGAACCTCAACGATCCTTCCCTGCTGCGCCAGCAGGCCTACATCGACGGCGCCTGGCGCGATGCGGATGACGGCAAGACGGTCGCCGTGCGCAATCCCGCCACCGGCGACACGCTCGGCACCGTGCCGCACATGGGGGCGGGGGAAACGCGGCGCGCCATCGAGGCCGCGCAGGCCGCGTGGCCCGCGTGGCGCAAGAAGACGGCGCGCGAACGCGCGCTGATCCTGCGCGCATGGAACGACCTGATGCTGGCCAACGCCGACGACCTCGCCGCCATCATGACGGCGGAACAGGGCAAGCCGCTCGCGGAATCGAAGGGAGAAATCGCGTACGCCGCGTCGTTCATCGAATGGTTCGGCGAGCAGGCCAAGCGCATCGAAGGCGACGTGCTGGAAGCGCCCGCGCGCGACCGCCGCATCGTCGTCACGAAAGAGCCGATCGGCGTGTGCGCCGCGATCACGCCGTGGAATTTCCCGGCCGCGATGATCACCCGCAAGGTCGGGCCCGCGCTCGCGGCCGGCTGTCCCATCGTGCTGAAGCCGGCCGAACTGACGCCGTATTCCGCCCTCGCGCTGGCCATGCTCGCGGAGCGCGCCGGGGTGCCGAAAGGCGTGTTCTCCATCGTCATCGGCGATTCGAAGACGATCGGCGCGGAAATGTGCGCGAACCCCATCGTACGCAAGCTCAGTTTCACCGGGTCCACGCAAGTCGGCCGCCTGCTGATGGAACAATGCGCGCCGACCGTCAAGAAACTGTCGCTGGAACTGGGCGGCAACGCCTCGTTCATCGTGTTCGACGACGCCGACCTCGATGCGGCCGTCGAAGGCGCCATGACCTCGAAATACCGCAACATGGGGCAGACCTGCGTGTGCGCCAACCGCATCTACGTGCAGGACGGCGTGTACGACGCATTCGCGCAGAAGCTGACGGCCGCCGTCGCGAAGCTCAAGGTCGGCAACGGCATGGAGCCGGGCGTGAACCAGGGGCCGCTCATCGAAGAGAAGGCCGTCGAAAAAGTCGAGCACCACATCGCCGACGCGCTGGGCAAGGGCGCGCGCCTGCTGCTGGGCGGCAAACGCCATCCGCTGGGCCACACGTTTTTCGAGCCGACCGTGCTCGCCGACGTCACGCCGCAGATGCTCATCGCGGAAGATGAGACGTTCGGCCCCGTGGCGCCGCTGTTCCGCTTCAAGACGGAGGACGAAGTGATCGCCCTCGCCAACGCGACGGAATTTGGCCTGGCGTCGTACTTCTACGCGCGCGACATCGGCCGCGTATGGCGCGTGGCCGAGCAGATCGAGACGGGCATGGTCGGTGTGAACACGGGCCTGATCTCGAACGAGGTGGCGCCGTTCGGCGGCGTCAAGCAATCGGGCCTGGGACGCGAAGGATCGAAATACGGCATGGACGACTATCTCGTCATCAAATACATCTGCCTGGGCGGCATGTGATGGCCGACGACCCGTTCCGCTGGGTGCGCGACGCGCCGCTGTTCGTCGTGCCGCGCACGCTGGACGCGCTGCGGGCGTTCCGCGCCGGCCCTGGCCTGGACGACAGCCTCGCGCGCGTGACGGACCGGCTGATCGCCGGGATCGCGGCGCATCCGACGAAGTTCTGGGTGCTGAAGCAGTTCCAGCCGGCGCTGGAGGATGCGCGCGAGCAGTCCGCGGAGAGGCGCGAACGGGTCGATACGGAGCTCAGGCGCTTGATGGGCGTGGTCGGGATCGACAGTTCGGATGGGTTGCTGACGTACTACCTCGGCGGGCACGCATAAGGTGGGCACGGGGTGCCCACCCTACCTGATTATCTAACAAGCCGTAGGGTGGGCACCCCGTGCCCACCAAACCCATGCACAGCCATCAGCGTTTGTACTCGTGATACTTGCGCGCGTCCCCGCGCACCTGATCGGCCGGATACTTGGCCCGGTTGAGCACCATCTTCTCCTGCACGGCGGCAAACAAGTCGACGTCCAGCTTGTCGGCCAGCCGCACGAGATACACGAGCACGTCGGCCATCTCGTGGCGCACCTCGACGAGCTTGTCGGCGCCGAGTTCATCGGCGCGGCCGTCGTTCAGCCACTGGAAATGTTCCAGCAGCTCGGCCGCTTCCACCGACAGCGCCGCCGCCAGGTTTTTCGGCGTATGGAACTGGTCCCAATCACGCTCGTCGACGAACTGGCGCACGATGGCGCGCAGTTGGTCGAGCTCGCCGCCGGGCGTCGTCACTTCAGGTAGCCTTGCAGGATGCGGTCCAGCTTCGGCTTGATCTCCTCGTAGCTGCTGACGGTGACGCCGAGGTCGCGCAGCAGGCCGTCATGCACGCCGTAGACCCAGCTGTGGATCGTGATGTCCTGGCCCCTTTCCCAGGCATCGCGCACGACCGTCGTTTGCGCGATGTTGATGACCTGCTCGGCCACGTTCAGTTCCACGAGGCGGTTGGTGGCGGCGGTACCGGCCACGTTGCCCAGGTATTTGCCGTGCTTGTCGCGGACGTCGCGCACGTGGCCGAGCCAGTTGTCGGCCAGGCCGACGCGCGTATTGTTCAGCGCCGCGCCCACGCCCGAGCAGCCGTAGTGGCCGCACAGGATGATGTGCTTGACCTTCAGCACGTCGACGGCGAACTGCAGCACGGTCAGGCAGTTCAGGTCCGAGTGGGACACGACGTTGGCGATGTTGCGGTGGACGAACAGCTCGCCCGGTGCCATGCCGACCAGTTCATTGGCGGGCACGCGGCTGTCGGAGCAGCCGATCCACAGATATTCCGGAGATTGCTGCGAAGCCAGGTCCTTGAAGAAGTCGGGATCCTCCTGGATCATCGACGCCGCCCATTGGCGGTTGCGTTCGAAGAGGTCTGCGGCGGTGAGGCCGGTCGGGGTCTTTGCCATGGCGTTTTACCTTGTTCTAAAACTTGTTTAATCAACCACACTGTGGTCAAAAAAAACCGCCGGGGCTCGCGCGCCCGGCGGTCCATTCGCTATCTTACTCGAAGAAGTCCTTCACCTTGTCCATCCAGCCCTTGCTTTGCGGGCTGTGCTTCGCGCCACCTTCATTCGTCAGGCGGTCGAATTCGCGCAACAGGTCCTTCTGCTTCTCGGTGAGCTTGACCGGCGTCTCGACGACGACGTGGCAGAACAGATCGCCCGCATAGCCGGAACGCACGCCCTTGATGCCCTTGCCCTTGAGGCGGAAGGTCTTGCCCGTCTGGGTGCCTTCGGGGATTGTGAACGAGACCTTGCCGGCCAGAGTCGGCACCTCGATTTCGCCGCCCAGTGCCGCCTTCGAGAACGAGATCGGCATTTCGCAATGCAGGTCGTCGCCCTCGCGCTGGAACACGGCGTGCGGCTTGATGTGGATTTCGACGTACAGGTCGCCCGGCGGCCCGCCGTTCGTGCCCGGCTCGCCGTTGCCGGTCGAGCGGATGCGCATGCCGCTGTCGATACCGGCCGGGATCTTCACTTCCAGCGTCTTGTTGCGCTTGATGCGTCCGGCGCCGCCGCAGGCCGCGCACGGTTCCGGGATGATCTTGCCGCTGCCGTGGCATTTCGGGCAAGTCTGCTGGATCGAGAAGAAGCCCTGCTGCATGCGCACCTGGCCGTGGCCGTGGCACGTCGAGCAGGTGACGGGCGACGTGCCCGGCTTCGCGCCACTGCCGTGGCACGTGTCGCACTTGTCCCAGCTGGGCACGCGGATCGTCGTGTCGAAACCGGCGGCTGCCTGCTCGAGCGAAATTTCCAGGTTGTAGCGCAGGTCGGCGCCGCGGTACACCTGCGGGCCCGAGCTGCGGCCGCGGCCGCCGCCGAAGATGTCACCGAAGATGTCGCCGAACGCATCGCCGAAGCCGCCGGCACCGAAGCCGCCGCCCATGCCGCCGTTCGGATCGACGCCAGCGTGACCGTAGCGGTCATAAGCCTCGCGCTTTTCCGGATTGGTCAGCATCTCGTAGGCTTCTTTGACCTCCTTGAACTTCTCTTCCGCTTCCTTGTTGTCGGGATTGCGGTCCGGATGGTACTTCATCGCAAGCTTGCGATAGGCCTTCTTGATCTCGTCTTCCGAAGCACTCTTCGCGACGCCGAGGATCTCGTAAAAATCACGCTTTGCCATTTGTCGGCACCTTGCTGTCTATCTACAAAAGAACTGTGGCGAACCAGGCAATCACCTGCAAACGCACAGCCCAAAAGGATACGAGTATACAGTGAGCATGACGGGCCTGCTCAACTCGGCCGTAAAAACAACGGCTTAGTTGGACCCGCGGTGTTCAAGACCACAAAAAAACCGAGCCGGGCACCATGAGGTCGCTTCGGCTCGGCGGGTTGCGGCGGCGGGACGGGCAGTTGAGCCCGCCCCGCCAGGACGTCATTACTTGGCGTCCTTGACTTCCTTGAAGTCGGCGTCGACGACGTCGTCTTCCTGCTTGCCCGGCTCCGCGCCCGGCTGGCCACCAGCCGCCTGCGCACCCGCGGCGCCCTGCTGGGCCTGCATGTCGGCGTACATCTTCTCGCCCAGCTTCTGCGCAGCCGTCGACAGTGCGGACACCTTGGCGTCGATCTCGGCCTTGTCGCCCGACTTGATGGAACCTTCCAGGTCGGTGATGGCGGCTTCGATCTTTTCCTTCTCGCCGGCGTCCAGCTTGTCGCCGTACTCGGTCAGGGACTTCTTGGTCGAGTGCACCAGCGCGTCGGCCTGGTTGCGCGACTCGGCCAGTTCCTTGACCTTCTTGTCCTCTTCCGCGTTCAGCTCGGCGTCCTTCACCATCTTCTGGATCTCGTCTTCCGACAGACCCGAGTTCGCCTTGATGGTGATCTTGTTCTCTTTACCGGTGGCTTTGTCCTTCGCGCCCACGTGCAGGATGCCGTTGGCGTCGATGTCGAAGGTCACTTCGATCTGCGGCGTGCCGCGTGGTGCCGGCGGGATGCCTTCCAGGTTGAACTCGCCCAGGCCCTTGTTGCCGGCGGCGATCTCGCGCTCGCCCTGGTAGACCTTGATGGTCACGGCCGGCTGGTTGTCGTCGGCGGTGGAGAACACCTGCGAGAACTTGGTCGGGATCGTCGTGTTCTTCTGGATCATCTTGGTCATCACGCCGCCCAGGGTTTCGATACCCAGCGACAGCGGGGTCACGTCCAGCAGCAGCAGGTCCTTGCGGTCGCCGGCCAGCACGGAGCCCTGGATGGCGGCGCCGACTGCAACAGCCTCGTCCGGGTTGACGTCCTTGCGCGGATCCTTGCCGAAGAACTCTTTAACTTTTTCCTGCACCTTCGGCATGCGGGTCATGCCGCCGACCAGGATGATGTCGTCGATGTCCGAGACCTTGACGCCCGCATCCTTGATGGCGACGCGGCACGGTTCGATGGTCTTGGCGATCAGTTCCTCGACCAGCGCTTCCAGCTTGGCGCGGGTGATCTTCAGGTTCAGGTGGACCGGCGCGCCGTTCGCCATGGCGATGTACGGCTCGTTGATCTCGGTCTGCTGCGACGACGACAGTTCGATCTTCGCGCGCTCGGCCGAGGCCTTGATGCGCTGCAGGGCGATCGGGTCCTTCGACAGGTCGAGGCCGTTGATCTTCTTGAACTCGTCGATGATGTAGTCGATGATGCGCTGGTCGAAGTCTTCGCCGCCCAGGAACGTGTCGCCGTTGGTCGACAGCACTTCGAACTGCTTCTCGCCGTCCACGTCGGCGATCTCGATGATCGACACGTCGAACGTACCGCCGCCGAGGTCATACACGGCGATCTTGCGGTCGCCCTTGTCGGTCTTGTCCAGTCCGAATGCCAGCGCGGCCGCGGTCGGCTCGTTGATGATGCGCTTGACGTCCAGGCCGGCGATACGGCCGGCGTCCTTGGTTGCCTGGCGCTGGGAGTCGTTGAAGTAGGCCGGGACGGTGATGACGGCTTCCGTCACTTCTTCGCCGAGGTAGTCTTCGGCGGTCTTCTTCATCTTGCGCAGCACTTCGGCCGAGATCTGCGGCGGTGCCAGCTTCTTGTCGCGCACACCGACCCACGCGTCGCCGTTATCGGCCTTCGTGATCGTGTACGGCATCAGGCTGATGTCCTTCTGGACTTCCTTCTCGTCGAATTTACGGCCGATCAGGCGCTTGACCGCGAACAGGGTGTTCTTCGGGTTGGTGACGGCCTGGCGTTTCGCCGGCGCACCGACGAGGATCTCGCCGTCTTCCTGGTAAGCGATGATCGAAGGCGTCGTGCGGGCGCCTTCCGCGTTTTCGATGACCTTGGGCTGACCATTTTCCATGATCGCCACGCAGGAGTTGGTGGTGCCCAGGTCGATACCGATGATTCTGCCCATAATATTTTCCTTTTTAGTACTCAGTTTTCAGATGTGTCGAATATTGGGAAATGTCGTCTGCTTTCAAGAGCTTATTGAGCCCTCAACGCGACATTATTTCGGTGCCGCGGCGGTCACGATGGCCGGACGCAGCAGGCGGTCGGCGATCATGTAGCCCTTCTGCAGCACGGTCACCACGGTGTTCGCTTCCTGGTCGGACGGCACCACGGCCACGGCCTGGTGCTTGTTCGGGTCGAGCTTGTCGCCCGGCTGCGGCATCACTTCCAGCAAACGGTTCTTCTCGAACGCGGCGGTGAGCTGCTTCAGGGTCATCTCGACGCCTTCCTTGATCGATTCGACCGTCGGCGCTTCGACTTTCAAGGCCATCTCGAGGCTGTCGCGCACAGGCACCATGGCCTCGGCAAAGCTTTCGATCGCGAATTTATGGGCCTTGCTCACATCTTCCTGGGCACGGCGGCGGATATTGTCGGCCTCGGCCTTGGCACGCATGAACGCGTCATGCATCTCCGCCAGCTTGGCTTCGGTGGCGCTCAGCTGTTCTTCGAGGCCGGGCTCGTTCGCCGGCGCACCTTGCGCTGCCGCGTCGGCAGCTTCCGCCTCCGGCTGATTGCTCACCTCTTGGTTTTCTTGGTCTTGCATCGAAAAAACTCCTGAAATCAAGGACTTGGCTGATTGATTGGACGGTTATACCGCTTACACAGGCCCCCATATTGGGCAATCGCCTACATTTTCAAGGGGAATTGCCGGATTAATATGCAGATATGCGTAGTCTTTTGTTACAAGATTTACTTGCTTGTAGTCACCATCGACAGCCAGCCGTTCTACTATCGTTCTGTTAAGACATCCGTCCGAACCGACCCGATGGGAACGATCATGAAACTGCATCTGATAAGCGGCGCCGTGCTCATCTACACCCTGCTCGCGCTGGCTGCGATTTGCCTGGCGGAACTCGGGTCGGCCCCGCAAAACGTGGCATTCTAACATCCCATCGTCGCTGTCTGACGTAGGGTGGGCACCCCGTGCCCACGCGAACGCCAGCGAATCGCGAACGTCCGCGTGGGCGGAGGCCGCCCACCCTACGCAAATTCATACACGCCGACATGTCATGCCCGCGTATCCATTCAATGAGTCGATTACGCGCCCATTTTTATGGCATGCTCGCGCGCGGTCTCCGCATCGCGGCGCTGCGCCTCGCGTTGCGCGGGCGTGAGCATCGTCGGCCAGCCGATCAGGTGCTGCTCGGCGATCTCGGCCATGCCGACGATCCAGGATGGATTGTCGTTCAGGCAAGGAATGTAGTGGTAGTCCTGGCCGCCGTTCGATTCGAAATCGTGGCGGACTTCCATGTTGATCTCTTCCAGCGTCTCCAGGCAGTCGCTCGTGAAGCCGGGGCACATGACGTCGATCCGTTTCACCCCCGCGCGCGCGAGCTGCTGCACCGTGGGCGCCGTGTACGGCTGCAGCCATTCGGCCTTGCCGAAGCGCGACTGGAACGTCACCATGTACTGGTCCGGCGCGAGGCGCAGCCGGGCCGCCAGCAGGCGCGCCGTCCGGTGGCATTCGCAGTGGTACGGGTCGCCCAGTAATAACGTGCGCTTGGGCACGCCGTGGAAGCTCATCACGAGCTTGTCGCCGCGGCCGTGCGCATCCCAGTACGTCTCCACGGAGTGCGCCAGCGCCTCGATATACCCTTCGTGGTCGTGGTAATGCTTCACGAGGCGCAGCTCGGGGATGTTGCGCACCTTCTTGTAGTGGTCAAAGACGGCGTCCCAGATCGATGCCGTCGTCGTGCCCGAGTATTGCGGGTACGCGGGCAGCACGACGATGCGTTCGGCGCCGCGCGCCTTCAATTCGTCGAGCACGTCGGGCAGCGCGGGCACGCCGTAGCGCATCGCCATCGCCACCTCGACGTCGTGGTGGCCGCGCTGGACGAGCATCGCCTGCAGCGCCGTCGCCTGACGCTCCGTGTACACTTTCAGCGGCGAGCCGTCGCGGCGCCAGATCGTCGCGTATTTTCTTGCCGACTGCCCCGAGCGGAACGGCAGGATCGCCAGGTACAGGATCAGCTTCCACACGGCACGCGGAATCTCCACGACACGCGGATCGAGCAGGAACTGCTTCAGGTAACGGCGCACGGCGGGCCGCGTCGGCGCATCGGGCGTGCCGAGGTTGACGAGCACGATGGCACTCTTCGCGACGGTGCCGTGCTGGTGCGGCGGTTCTTTGTTGAAAGGCATGGAGGTCGTTCGCTCAGGACGCCAGCAGTTCGCGCGCGTGTTTGCGCGTGGTCTCGGTGATCTCGATGCCGCCCAGCATGCGCGCCACCTCTTCCACGCGGGCCTTGTTGTCGAGCACGTCGATGCGGGACACGGTCTTGCCGCCATCGGTCGTGTCCTTCGCGACCTGGAAGTGCTGGTTCGCCTGGCTTGCGACCTGCGGCAGGTGCGTGACGCACAGCACTTGCCGGCTCTGGCCCAGGCGCTTCAGCAGGCGTCCGACGACTTCCGCCACGCCGCCGCCGATGCCCGTGTCGACCTCGTCGAAGATCAGCGTGGGGACTGTCGTCGCATTCGCCGTGATGACGGAAATCGCCAGCGAGATGCGTGCCAGTTCGCCACCCGACGCCACCTTGGCCAGCGGCCGCGGCACAACGCCGGCGTGGCCCGCCACGAGGAACTCGACCTGTTCGATGCCGTACGCGGCCGGCTCGCACGGGTTCAGCGCGACGACGAAGCGCCCGCCGCTCATCGACAATTCCTGCATCGCGTCCGACACTTGCGACGACAGGCGCTGCGCGGCCTGCGCGCGCGTCGCGGACAGTTTCTGCGCGACCGCCAGGTAGGCCGCCTTCGCCTTCTCTTCCTGCTTGCGCAGGCCCTCGACGTCGCTCGCGTCGGCCAGTTGCTGCAGCTTGGCTTTCAACGTCGCGTGTTCGTCCGGCAATTCATCAGGCGTCACGCGGAATTTGCGCGCGGTGCTGTGGATGGCGTCCATGCGTGCGTCGACCTGGGACAGGCGCTCGGGATCGAGCTCGACCTTGTCGACGTACGTGTTCAGCGCGTACACGGCCTCCTGCAACTGGATGCGCGCCGGCTCCATGCAGTCGAGCACGGCCTGCAGGTCCGCATCGACGCCGGCCAGCTTGGCCAGTTTCTGGTTCAGCGACGACAGCTGCGACAGGATCGGCTGCTCCGATTCCGACAGCGCAGTCAGTGCTTCCTGCGCGCCTTCGATCAGGCTCGCAGCATGCGACAGGCGGCTGTGTTCGTTGGTGATCTCGGCCCACTCGCCCGGCTTCACCGCGAGTTTATCGAGCTCGCCGACCTGCCACTCGAGGCGCTCGCGTTCCAGCAGCACGTTCTTCGCGTTCGTCTCGAATTCCTCGCGCTGGCGCGCCAGCGCCTTCCACGCTTTGTACGCGCTCGCGACTTCCTGCACTTGCGCCGTCGCGCCCGGGTCGCGCACGGCGACCTGGTTGTCGAGCAGCGCGCGCTGGGCATCGAGCTTCAGCAGCGACTGGTGCGCGTGCTGGCCGTGGATGTCGACGAGCAGCTCGCCCAGTTCGCGCAGCTGGCTGGCGGTGGCGGCGACGCCGTTGATGTACGACTTCGAGCGGCCCGCGTTGTCGATCACGCGGCGCAGCAGCGCGCCGCCCTCGTCCGTGTCGAACTCGTTCTGTTCCAGCCACACGTTCGCTGCGGACGTGAGCGCGAAGTCGGCGCTGATGTCGGCCTTGGCCGCGCCTTCGCGCACCATGCTGGCGTCACCGCGGCCGCCCAGCGCGAGCTGCAGGGCGTCGATCAGGATCGACTTGCCGGCGCCGGTCTCGCCGGTGAGCACCGTGAAGCCGTTCGAGAACTCGAGCTCGATCGTGTCGACGATGACGAAGTCGCGGATGGTCAATGTGCGCAACATGAAGAAACTCATCTCCTGATGGATGCTGATTTACTTGAGCTTGCCGTCACCGGACGGATATTCGTTCCAGTGCAGCTTCTCGCGCAGCGTGTGGTAGTAGCTCCACCCTTCCGGATGCAGGAACGTGACGGTGTGGGGCGAGCGCGAGATCATGATCTGGTCGCCGTGCTGCAGGCTCGCGAACGTTTGCATGTCGAAGTTCACGCTGATGTCGCGGCCGTTGATGATCTCGACGACGATGTCGCTCGTGTTCGGCACGACGATCGGCCGGTTCGACAGCGCGTGCGGCGCGATCGGTACGAGCACGATGCCGGCCAGGGTAGGATGCAGCAGGGGGCCGCCGGCCGACAGCGCGTACGCCGTCGAGCCCGTGGGCGTCGAGACGATCAGGCCGTCCGAACGCTGGTTGTACATGAACGTGCCGTCCACCGTGACCTTCAGCTCCGCCATGCCCGCGCCCGTGCCGCGCGCGACGACGACGTCATTGACGGCAACGGAACAATGGATCTCGACGCCGTCGCGCACGACGCGCGCTTCCAGCAGCGAGCGTTCCTCCGTCTTGGCCTTGCCGCTGAGGATGTCGCCCAGCGCGGGTAGCATGCGGTCGATGGGGATGTCGGTCATGAAGCCCAGGCGGCCCTGGTTGATGCCGATGAGGGGCACGCGGTAGCGCGCCAGCTGGCGGGCGATGCCGAGCATCGTGCCGTCGCCGCCGACGACGATGGCGGTGCGGCAGTGCGCGCCGATCTCGTCGATGGACATCGCGTCGACGCCGGCCACCTTCACGTGGCCCGCCGTCTCCTGCTCGAACACGACGCGGTAGCCGGCGCCCTGCAGGAAGTCGACGATGGCCTGCACGGGCTCGTCGATGCCGGCCGTGTTGTGCCGTACGACGAGCGCGATGGTTTGTTGCGGTTCAGGCGTCACGGACATTACGACTCTCGGCAGCAGGTGATAGGGAGACAGAAGATTAACCGATTCGCCCGGCTTCTGCACTATCGCAACTCAGCAAATACTGTACAAACACACAGTATAGTTGGGCGGATGGACTTCCGGCAAGCGGACGGTCCAGCCCGCTTCAATGGAGGATGCCGAACCCGACCGCGGCAGCGATCGCCAGGGCGATGCCGAACACGTGCAGCGTCATCAGCACGACCCAGCGCAGGCCGGTGCCGATGCGCGAGCCGCCGTACACGCGCCGCATCGCGATGGGCGTGTAGAACACGAGCCACAGGCCCAGCACCCACTCGGCGATGCCGAGGAAGCCGGGCACGAGCATCATGAGCGTCATGGCCAGGAACGCGAATCCGTTGACGTGCAAGGCGAACAGCAGGTATTCGCCGAAGCGCCGCCCCGATCCCAGGTACAGCACCTTCAGGTACAGCGCGAACACCGGCATCATCAGGAACACGGCGTACGGCATGTAACCGTAGAAGGCCGTCTTCAGCACCTGGTTCCGTTCGTCGGGCGCCAGTTTGGTGAATCGTTCGATGTTCTCGCCCCAATGCGAGTTCACCTTGGCGATACCGTGGCGCAGTTCCGCCGTGCCGTCGACGATCTCGCCCGGCTTGTCTTCGCGCACCAGGTCGCTCCTGCCACGCGTGCCGGCCTGCGCCGTCACCGCCTGGTCGGCCGCGGTGCCGATGCTCACGCCGTCGTGCCCGGTGTACTTCATCACCGCGAAGAAGATCAGGCTGAACGTGAGGTACAGCCGCAATGGCTGGACGTAGCGCACCCGGCGGCCTTTGATGTATTCCAAAGTCAGCTGTCCTGGCCGGAACAAAAGGAGCAGCAGCGACTTCCAAAGCTTGCCTTCCAGCGCGACGTAATGGCCGATGAATTCGTGCAGGAATTCGCGCGTGCTGGGCGGATGCAGCACGGTTTCCTGGCCGCAGTCGTGGCAAAAATTACCGGAAACGACGGCCCCGCAATTCGGGCAATCGCTGGCAGTGTGATGAAGATGGGCTCGCGTGTTCACGACTTGAGGGCAATTGTCATATAAACCAGTATGTTAACCAGTTAATTTCAAAAAAGCATCATCCAATTGCGCGACCGCCTTTGACCTGAAGGATTAGGATTTAATCAATTGAATCGAAGGAGGTTGTCATGGTGCAGGAAGAAAAAGACCGTGTCGTGAATACCGACCGGAACATCGAAGACCAGAGCTACAAGCGCGAACCGCACGAGCGCGACGAATCGCCGGATGCCCAGGGCGTCAGGCCGCGCGGTATCATGAAGCAGGCGGCGGAAGACCTCGAGCAGGGCCTCGTCGACACCGATGCGCGCCAGACCCCGGGCATCAGCGAAGCCGTCACGCCGGCACCGGACGCCACCGGCCAGGCGAACCCGCAGCCGGACCGCCACCGCGACATGCGCGACCACGATTCGACGATCCCCGATGGGGGGAAAAATCGATGACACCACGCGCCAGGCTTGCGTTCCTGCTTCTTCCACTGCTGGGCGCCGGTAACGCCTTCGCCCAGCAATATCCCGCCGGCTGGGGCCCGAATCCGACATTGCCCGCGCCCCAGCGATCGCTGATCCCCACCATCAACATCGCCAAGGCAGACCCGTGGCCGCAAGGCACGCACCCGACGCCGGCCGCGGGCCTGGCCGCCACTGCGTATGCGTCGGGCCTCGACCATCCGCGCTGGCTGTACGTGCTGCCGAATGGCGACGTGCTCGTTGCCGAGAGCAACAAGCCCGGCAACGCGCCGAAGGAAAAAGGCATCCGGGCCAAGGTGCAGGGGGTGGCGCAGAAGGAAGCGGGCGCGGGTGTTGCGTCGCCCGACAAGATCATCCTGCTGCGCGGCTTCAAACCCGACGGCACGGCCGACACGAAGGTCACGTTCATGGAAAACCTGAACGCGCCGTTCGGCATGGCCCTCGTCGGCAACGACCTGTACGTCGCGAACGCCGACGCGCTGTGGAAATTCCCGTACCAGACGGGCGCCACGAGCATCGCGGCCCAGGGTACGAAAGTGCTGGACCTGCCGTCCGGCATCAATCATCACTGGACGAAGAACGTCGTCGCCTCGCCGGACGGCAAGAAGCTGTACATCTCGGTCGGGTCGAACAGCAACGTGGCCGAGAACGGCATGGACATCGAGAAGGGCCGCGCCGCCATCTGGGAATACGACGTCGCCAGCGACAAGTCGCGCATCTACGCGAGCGGCCTGCGCAACGCGAACGGGATGGCGTTCCAGCCGCAGACGAAGGCGTTGTGGGCCGCCGTCAACGAACGCGACGAGCTCGGCAACGACCTCGTGCCGGACTACATGACGGCCGTGAAGGATGGCGCGTTCTACGGCTGGCCGTACAGCTATTACGGCCAGCACGTCGACACGCGCGTGAAGCCGCAGAACCCCGACCTCGTGGCCAAGGCGATCCCGCCCGACTATGCGCTGGGCGCGCACACGGCCTCGCTGGGCCTGGCGTTCTACGATGCCGACCTGCTGCCGCAGTTCAAGAACGGCGCACTGATCGGCCAGCACGGCTCATGGAACCGCAAGCCGTATGCCGGCTACAAGCTCGTGTTCGTGCCGTTCGCGAACGGCAAGCCGAGCGGCCCGCCGCAGGACGTGCTGACGGGCTTTCTCGGCAAGGATGAACACGCATACGGGCGCCCGGTCGGGGTCGCGGTCGACAAGACCGGCGCCATTCTGCTGGCGGACGACGTCGGCAACACCATCTGGCGGATCACGCCGGCCGCCACCAACCAGGGAGCAGCTAAATGATCAAACGTAAGGGAAGCGCCGTCTGGAGCGGCGGACTCAAGGACGGCAAGGGCACCGTGTCCACGCAAAGCGGCGTCCTCAACCAGTCGCAATACGGCTTCAACACCCGCTTCGAAAACGGGCCAGGCACGAATCCGGAAGAACTACTCGCGGCCGCGCACGCGGGCTGCTTCACGATGGCACTGTCGGCCCAGTTGGGCGAAGCGGGCATGACGGCGCAAAAGCTGGAGACGACGGCCACCGTGTCGCTGGACAAGGTCGATGGCGGCTTCGCGATTCCCGCCGTGCACCTGGAACTCGTTGCGACGATTCCCGGCGCGAGCGATGCCGCGTTCCAGGAAGCGGCGCGCAAGGCCAAGGAAGGGTGTCCGGTGTCCAAGCTGTTCAATGCGAACATCACACTGGACGCGAAGCTGCAGGCTTGATTGCAATTGGTGGGCACGGGGTGCCCACCATCCGCCTGCACGAATCCGTGCGAGCGCATAAAATCCCGCTTTGCCAATGAAACGACAAGGACCACAATGCGCATCCTGCACACCATGCTACGCGTCGGCGACCTGCAGCGCTCCATCGACTTCTACACGAAAGTGCTCGGCATGAAGCTGCTGCGCACGAGCGAGAACCCCGAATACAAGTACAGCCTGGCTTTCCTCGGCTACGGCAGCAACCCGGATCATGCGGAACTCGAACTGACCTATAACTGGGGCGTCGACAAGTACGAGATGGGCTCGGCCTACGGCCACATCGCGATCTCGGCCGAGGACATCTACAAGACCTGCGACCAGGTCCGCGCGGCCGGCGGCAACATCACGCGCGAGCCTGGCCCCGTCAAGGGCGGCACGACCGTGATCGCCTTCATCACCGATCCGGACGGCTACAAGGTCGAACTGATCGAGCGCCCCGACCACGCCGGCGGCGCTGGCCTCAGCAGCTGACCCCTGCCCTGCGACGACGGTGCCGGCACCGTCGTCGGCAATAAAAAACGGCGCCGCAGCGCCGTTTCAACGTCCTGATTCGGGGTCAGAGCTCGAATTTCTCGGTTGAGCTCTGACCCCGACTGACTACGGCTGCTGCAGCAACGCATTGATCGGCTGCAGGTCTTCCTCGCGCAGCGAACCGGCCGCCGCCTTCAGCTTCAGGCCGGCCAGGATCGTGTTGTAGCGCGCACGGGCCAGGTCGGTGCGGGTCTGGTACAGCTGGCGCTGGGCGTTCAGCACGTCGATGTTGATGCGCACGCCGACCTGGTAACCGAGCTTGTTCGATTCCAGCGCAGAATTGCTCGACACCTCGGCCGCTTCCAGCGCCTTCACCTGCGCCAAGCCACTGTTCACGCCGAGGAACGATTGGCGTGCCACCAGCGCGGCGTTGCGGCGGTTCGCTTCGAGGTCGTTGCGGGCCTTGTCTTCCAGCGCGATCGACTCGCGCACACGGCTCGTCACGGCAAAGCCGCTGAAGATCGGGATGCTGTACTGGATGCCGATCGCATTGCTGTTGGTCTTGCCCGAGCCGGTGCTCTGGCCATTCACGTCGCGGTGCAGCGACGACGCGACGAGGTCCACGGTCGGGTAGTGGCCGGCGCGGTTCTTCGAGATGTCGCGCTTGGCCGATTCCAGCTGCAGTTGCGCGACGGTCACGGCGTAGTTCTGGTTCTCGGCGGCGGACACCCACTGGTCCACGTTGACCGGCTGCGGCGCCGTCAGGTTCACGCCCGTCCGCAAGGTGGCCAGCGTGGACGGCGCGGTGCCGATGATGGCTTGCAGCGCCGTCTTCTTCGTCTCCAGGTCGTTGACGGCGGCGATCTCCTGCGACACGACGAGGTCGTACGCGGCCTGGGCTTCATGGGTGTCGGTGATGGTCTGCGTGCCGACTTCGAAGTTGCGCTTGGCGGACGCCAGTTGCTCCGTCACGGCGACTTTTTGCGCGCGCGTGGATTCCAGCGTGTCCTGCGCGGCCAGCACGTCGAAATAGGCCTGCGCCACGCGCGTGATCAGGTCCTGCTGGGCCTGCGCGAACTGGGCTTCCGAAATCGCCTGCTGCAGCTTGCTCTGCTGATAGGTTTCCCAGCGGTCCCAGCGGAACAGCGGCTGCTGCAGCGTGACCTGGACCTCGTTCGTGCGCAGGTTGCTGCCGCCGCCCAGCAGCGGACTGTTGTTCCACGAGGTAAAGTCGGAGTTGTTCTTCGTGACGTCACCGGAGACGCCGACGGTCGGCAGCAAGCCGGCACGCCCCTGGGTGATACGTTCCCGACCGGCGGCGGCGGCCGCGCGGGCGCTGGCATAGGTGGCGTCGTTCGCCAATGCCTGCTGGTACACCTGGATCAGATCGGCCGCCTGGGCATTGAGCGAAAACGCGCTGGCCAACAGTACGGCGATGAGGGGCTTCTGCATTACTTTCTCCGTCGGAGTCATCAATTGTTAAGGACGCAGATCGTCAATACTTCGGCATCGATGGATCGACCTGCACGGCCCAGGCGTGTATTCCGCCTGTGAGGTTGGTGATGTTGCTGAACCCGTTGCGCTCGAGGAAGGCGGCCACCTGCATGCTGCGCGCGCCGTGGTGGCATACGCAGACGATGTCCTGGCCGTCGTCCAGTTCGCTCACGCGGATTGGAATGAGGTTCATCGGGATCTGGGTCGAGCCCTCGATGTGGCAGGTCTCGAATTCCCAGTTTTCCCGCACGTCGAGCAGCAGCGGCTTCGGACGCGACGGGTCGGCCAGCCACGTGGCCAGTTCGGGAGCGGTAATGTGCTGCATATTGCGTCTCCGCTCAGAACTGGAAGTGCGACGGCACCGGAGCGCCCGCCAGGTAGCGCACGTTGGTCTCGAACACCTTGATCGTGCCGTAGGTGTCTTCGCCAGTGCGCGTGATGATAGCCGCTTCCATCACGGGTGCCTGGCCGATGATGGCGGCGATGCGGCCACCCACCTTCACCTGCTTCAGGAATGCTTCCGGCAGCACTTCCAGCGCGCCCGAGATCACGATCGCGTCGTACGGCGCACCTTTCGCCCAGCCTTCCGCGCCGTTGCCCGTCTCGACCGTCACGTTGTGGATGCCCGCGTTGGCCAGGTTCTTCTTCGCCAGTTCCGCCGTTTCCGGATTGATTTCCACGGTCGTCACCTTGGCGGCGCGGTGCGCCAGCAGCGCGGCCATGTAGCCCGAACCGGTGCCGATTTCCAGCACGGTCTCGTGCTTGCGGACGCCCACTTCCTGCAGGATGCGCGCCTCGAACTTCGGTGCCAGCATGGCTTCGCCGCCCGGCAGCGGGATCTCGACGTCGGCAAAGGCCAGGTTCTGGTACGCCGCCGGCACGAACTGTTCGCGCTTGACGACGTGCAGCAGGTCGAGCACATCCTGGTCCAGCACGTTCCACGGACGGATCTGCTGTTCGATCATGTTGAAGCGGGCTTGTTCGATATTCATCTGTAGACTCGGTGTGAAAATAAATAATCCGATATTTTATCGTTGAACGGCTTCAGCAAACATATCTTAACGACATGCTGCCGGACGCCAGGGGAAATTGCGACAGTCTGCAGTTTAAGGGGCATGAAACCCTGAAAACCGTGTCTTGACGTAGGAAAAGAGATCACGCGGCCGGTGCGGCCGGTAACAGGCCATGCAGCGCCATGTCGAGGAACGTGTCGAGAAAGGCCTGCGGTTCCAGCTCGCCGCGGGGACAGGGGCCGACGGAATGCTTCCAGATGATCAGGGTGAGCATCGGGGCGAAGAGCACCTGGGTCGTCATGGTCACGTCAATGCGCCGGAATTCACCGCGCGCGACGCCGCGCTCCAGCATCGACGACATCGCCCGGGTGCCGCGGTTGATGACTTCTTCCTGGTAGAAGCGGGCCAGTTCGGGGAAATTGTCCGCTTCGGCCATGACGAGCTTGATGATGCCGGACGCCTTCGTCGCGCCCAGCCGCTGCCACCACGAGTGGATCAGGTGGCGCAGCAGGTCGGAACTGTGGCCGTCGAACTCGGCGACGGACGTTTCCGCCTCGCCGATCACGGGGACGATATTGCTGCGCACGACGGCCTTGAACAGCTCTTCCTTGTTTTCGTAATACAAATACAAGGTGCCCTTCGACACGCCGGCGCGGCGCGCGACGTCTTCCAGGCGTGTGGCGGCATAGCCACGCTCGACGAACAGGTCGATGGCCGCCTCGAGCAACTCCTGGGGCCGCGCGTCCTTACGGCGCTCCCAGCGCGGCTTGGTGTCAAAAGGGCATGGCATGCTTCTGTCCGACAACTAACTGTTGAGTCAGCAAATATAGACCTGGGGATAGGGCCAGTCAAGAACCCTGAGGATAAGGCGCCGTCGGTAGTATACTGGCTGCTTGCCTGCCGCCCGTCTTTAGATGCCTATCCCGTCTTCCTCCGTCTCCTGCCGCCCCGGCTGCGGCGCCTGCTGCATCGCCCCGTCGATCACGTCCCCCATCCCCGGCATGCCGAATGGGAAGCCGCCCGGCGTGCGCTGCGTGCAATTGGACGAGCACAACGGCTGCAAGATTTTCGGGCAGCCGGACCGGCCCCGCGTCTGCGGCAGCCTGCCGCCCTCGCGCGAGATGTGCGGCGACACGCGCGAGCACGCGATGCTTTTTTTGTCAGAACTGGAGCGCTTGACCGCTTCCATGTAGACACGGTAACTCGACGGCGGCCCCCTTCCTCATGGTAAGCTTGCGGCCCGCGCAACACCGTCCGCGCATGACCCCAACCCTACCGAACACATACACCAAATGGATATCATTCTCGCCCTGAAAGCGATCATCATGGGCCTCGTCGAGGGCTTCACCGAATTCCTGCCGATCTCGTCCACGGGTCATTTGATCCTGGCGGGTAGCCTGATCAATTTCACGGGCGAAGTGGCCAAAGTGTTCGAAATCGCGATCCAGGCCGGCGCCATCTTCGCCGTGATGTGGGAATACCGCGCGCGCATCGGTGCCGCGGTAGGTGGCGTCATGTCCGATCCGCGCCAGCAGAAACTCGTCCTCAACGTGATCGTCGGCTTCCTGCCGGCGGCCGTGCTGGGCGTGCTGTTCATCAAGGCGATCAAGGCGCACCTGTTCGCGCCGGTGCCCGTGGCCACCGCGTTCATCGTCGGCGCGTTCGTGATCCTGTGGGCGGAACATCGCCACAAGGTACTGCCGGGCGCACACCGCGTCGAGACCGTGGACGACATGACCCTCCTCGACGCGCTCAAGGTGGGCTGCGCACAATGCTTCGGCCTGATCCCGGGCACGAGCCGTTCCGGCGCCACGATCATCGGCGGCATGCTGTTCGGCCTGTCGCGCACGGCCGCCACCGAATTCTCGTTCTTCCTCGCGATTCCCACGCTGCTGGGCGCGACCGTGTATTCCGTCTTCAAGGCCCGCCACGCGCTGCACGCGACCGATCTCCCGCTGTTCCTCGTCGGCGGCGTGACGGCATTCATTTCCGCCTTCCTGTGCGTACGCTGGCTCTTGCGCTTCATCAGCACGCACACCTTCACGGGATTCGCCTGGTACCGTATCGTGTTCGGTGTGGTCGTCCTGATCACCGCCCATTTCGGCTGGGTCGTCTGGGCCGATTGATTCTCACGCAGCAAGCACCACCATGACGAGCGACATCCAGCAACGCGCGCTGCAGATCCTGCAGACGGTATTCGGCTACCCCGCCTTCCGCGGACAGCAGGCCGACATCGTCGAGCAGGTGGCGTCCGGCGGCGACGCGCTCGTCCTGATGCCCACGGGCGGCGGCAAGTCGCTGTGCTACCAGATTCCCGCGCTGCTCCGCGACGGCGTCGGCGTCGTCGTCTCGCCGCTGATCGCCCTCATGCAGGACCAGGTCGACGCGCTGGCGGAGGTGGGCGTGCGCGCCGCCTTCCTGAATTCGACGCAGACGTTCGAGGAAACCCTGCGCATCGAGCGCATGGTGCGCACCGGCGAACTCGACCTCGTGTACGTGGCACCCGAGCGCCTGATGACGCCGCGCTGCCTGGAGCTGTTCGAGTCGGCGCACATCTCGCTGTTCGCCATCGACGAGGCGCACTGCGTGTCGCAATGGGGCCACGACTTCCGGCCCGAATACATCCGGCTGTCGATCCTGCACGAGCGCTTCCCGCACGTGCCGCGCATCGCGCTGACGGCGACGGCCGACCAGCTCACGCGCGCGGAAATCGCCCAGCGCCTGCAGCTGGAAGAGGCGCGCCAGTTCGTGTCGTCGTTCGACCGGCCGAACATCCGCTACGCCATCGTCGAGAAGACGAACGCCCGCAAGCAACTGCTCGACTTCATCTCGACGGAACACCCGGGCGACTCCGGCATCGTGTACTGCCTGTCGAGAAAAAAGGTCGAGGAGACGGCGGAATTCCTGAACGAGAACGGCATCCGCGCCCTGCCCTATCACGCGGGGATGGAGCATTCGCTGCGTGCCCACAACCAGTCGCGCTTCCTGCGCGAGGACAACATCGTGATGGTGGCCACGATCGCCTTCGGCATGGGCATCGACAAGCCGGACGTGCGCTTCGTCTGCCACCTCGACCTGCCGAAATCGCTGGAAGGCTATTACCAGGAAACGGGCCGCGCGGGCCGCGACGGGCTGCCGTCGAACGCCTGGATGGCCTACGGCCTGCAGGACGTCGTGCTGCAGCGCCGGATGATCGACGAATCCGAGGCCGACGAGAATTTCAAGCGCGTGCTGTCGTCGAAGCTCGATGCGATGCTGGGCCTGTGCGAGACGCTGAGCTGCCGCCGCATGCGCCTGCTCGAATACTTCGGCGAGCGCTCCGGCCCCTGCGGCAATTGCGATACCTGCCTCATCCCGCCGACGTCGTTCGATGCGACGGTGCCCGTGCAAAAGCTGCTGTCCGCGATCTACCGCGTCGACCAGCGCTTCGCGGCCGGCCACGTGATCGACGTGCTGCGCGGCGTGTCGTCCGAACGCATCGTCCAGTGGCACCACGACAAGCTGTCCGTGTTCGGCGTCGGCGCCGAACGCAGCGAGCAGGAATGGCGCGCCATCGTGCGCCAGACGATCGCGCTGGGCCTCCTCACCGTCGACCACGACGCGTTCAGTTCCCTGAAGCTGACGGAGGCCGCGCGCCCCGTGCTGAAGGGCCAGCAGCCGGTGCAGCTGCGCCAGTACCAGAAACCCGTCAAGCCGAAGCGCACGTCGGCGCCGCGCGCGAGCTACGAAGAGATGGAATTGTCGAAGTCCGAACAGGCGATCTTCGACAAGCTGCGCTGGTGGCGCGTCGAGACGGCGCGCGCGCACGGCGTGCCCGCGTACGTCGTGTTCCAGGACGCCACGTTGCGCGAGATCGCCAAGGTCAAGCCGGTGTCGCTGGACCAGTTGCGCGGCGTGTCGGGTGTCGGCGAGAAGAAGCTGACCTCGTACGGCGACGAGATCGTCGGCATCATCAGCGAGATGGTGTAACACGGCCGCGCGCATCATGCGGTGCGTCGCGTGAACACATGGTGGGCTCGGGGAGTCCACCCTATGGCATCCATCACATCGTAGGGTGGGCACCCCGTGCCCACGCGTTACGTATGCGGATTGCGAGCGTTCGCGTGGGCGGGGGCCGCCCACCCTACGATTACCGACACCGCTTGGTGAAGACGAGATCCCAGACCCCGTGCCCCAGCTTCAGGCCCCGGTTCTCGAACTTGGTCAGCGGCCGATACGACGGCTTCTCCGCATACGCCTCGGCCGTGTTCTGCAGCGCCGGCTCATTGCCCAGCACTTCCAGCATCTGCACGGCGTAGTCTTCCCAATCGGTGGCGCAGTGGATGTAGCCGCCCGGCGCCAGCTTCTCGCACAGCAGCTTGACGAACGGCGGCTGGATCAGCCGGCGCTTGTTGTGGCGCGCCTTGTGCCACGGGTCGGGGAAGAAGATGTGCACGCCGGCGAGCGAACCGTCGGCCACCATATTGTTCAACACCTCGACGGCGTCGTGCTGGATGAGGCGCAGGTTGGGAATGTCCTGTTCGCCGGCCAGTTTCAGGAGGCTGCCGACGCCGGGCGTGTGCACCTCGACGCCGATGAAATCCCTGTCCGGCATCGCCTTCGCGATATGCGCCGTCGTGTCGCCCATGCCGAAGCCGATCTCCAGGATCAGCGGCGCGGTGCGGCCGAACGCGGCGTGGAAGTCGCACGGCGCCTTGCGGTACTCGATCAGGTAGCGCGGGCCGTAGGCTTCCAGCGCGCGCGCCTGGCCGGTCGACAGGCGGCCGGCGCGGGTGACGAAACTGCGGATGCGGCGTTCGGTCGGGTCGTAGAGCATGGGGCGGCCCTGCTCGTTGGTAGGCGTATCGGCAGACATGGGAGATCGATGAAGAGTGATGAAAAAGCGGGCGCCATTATAACCCGGCGCTTGCGCGCACCGATCTCGGACATAATGCGTCTGTTGCAACGAGGAGCCACCATGCGCCAGCAGACCCACCCCATCGCCACCGAAGACAACGTCGCCGCCTACCGCCTGACCTCGTACCACTACGGCACGCCGGGCCGCGGCAGGAAGGTCTACGTGCAGGCCTCGCTGCACGCGGACGAGGTGCCCGCGATGCTCGTCGCGCACGTGCTGCGCCGCGAACTCGACCGGCTCGATGCGGAAGGCAAGGTCACGGGCGAGATCATCCTCGTGCCCGCGGCGAATCCGATCGGGCTGTCGCAAGTGATCCACGGTTCGCCGTTCGGTCGCTTCGACCTGGCGACAGGCACCAATTTCAACCGCTCGTACCGTCACGTGGCCGACGCGCTGAAGACCTCGCTGCAAGACAAGCTGGGGCGCGACCCGGCCGCCAACGCGGCCCTCGTGCGCGAGCACGCGCGGCGCGAGGTGGCAGCATGGCTGCCGAAGAACGCGACGGAAGAACTCAAGAAGACGCTGCTGGGCTTGGCGATCGACGCCGACATCATGCTCGACCTCCATTGCGACAACGAGGCCGTCCTGCATATGTACACGGGCACGCCGCTGGCCGAACGCGCCATGCCGCTGGCCGCGCTGATGGGCGCGCACGCCGTGTTGCTAGCGACGGAATCGGGCGGCGAGCCGTTCGACGAGGCGTGCAGCCGCGTGTGGTGGGAACTCGGGAAGCACTTCGGCGACCGCTTTCCGATCCCGCTCGGCTGCGTGGGCGTGACGGTCGAGCTGCGCGGCGAGAACGACGTGCGCTACGACCTCGCCGAACGGGACGCGCACGCTGTGCTGCAATACCTGGCGCGCGAAGGCGTCGTCGACGTGCCCGTCGAACCGCTGCCGTCTCCGCTGTGCGAACCCACGCCGCTGGAAGGCGTCGAGCCGCTGCATGCGCCGCACGCGGGCGTCCTCGTGTTCCTGAAGAAGCTGGGCGATCAGGTGCGGGCGGGCGACGCCGTCGCCGACATCGTCGACCCGGTCAGCGGCAGGACGACCACGTTGCGGCCGACGCAATCGGGTGTGCTGTTCGCCAGCACGGCGCACCGGCACCTGCTGCGCGGCATGCACGTTTGTAAGATCGCCAGTGCGACAGCGTGGCGCAGCGGCAGCCTGCTGGGCGCATGAGCGGCATCACGTAGGGTGGGCGCTCCTGTGCCCACGCGTAACGCAAACACAACGCAAGCGTCCGCGTGGGCACGGCGTGCCCACCCTACGGCCACCGACTACGTAGGGTAGGAACGCCAACATACGCGAACGTCACGCGGCCAGCGCGTCGCCGAACAGGAAGCGCTGCGCCAGCAGCGGCGCGATCGACGCCGCAGGCAGCGGGCGCGCGACGAGGTAGCCCTGCACCTCGTTACAGTTCAGCGCGCGCAGGATCGTCAACTGCGCCTCGTTCTCGACGCCTTCCGCGACGACTTCCATCCCGAGCGCGTGCGCCATCGACACGATCGCCTGGAAGAACACGGTGCCTTCCTTCGAGCGTCCCAGTTCGGCCGTGAACGAGCGGTCGACCTTCAGCACGTCCATCTTCATGCGCTGCAGTTGCGACAGCGACGAATACCCGGTGCCGAAATCGTCCACGTGCAGCTTGACGCCCAGCGCGCGGATCGCCGCGAGTTCCGCGAGGATCTCGGCCTGGTCACCCATCATCGCGGACTCCGTGATCTCCACTTCGAGCAGGCCGGCCGGCACGTGGTAGCGCGCCAACGCGTCGGCCAGTTCGCGCTGCACGCCGCCGCGCAGGAACTGCTTGGGCGAGACGTTGATCGACACGGGCACCGGCACGGCACCTTGCGCACGCCAGGCCGCCAGCTGGGCGCAGGCGATGTCGATCACGATGGCGCCGATCGGCACGATCAAGCCGCTCGCCTCGGCCAGCGGAATGAATTCGTCCGGACGGATCATGCCCAGCTGCGGATGCTCCCAGCGCAGCAGCGCCTCCATGCTCAGCAGCTCGCCCGTGCGGGTGTCGACGCGCGGCTGGTAGTGCAGCACGAACTGGCGCTTGTCGATCGCTTCCAGCAGGCGCTGGCGCAACTGGGTGCGCGTCTTGAGGATGTTCGACTGTGCGTGGTCGAAGAAGCGGTACTGCCCCTTGCCTTCGGCCTTGCCGGCGTACATGGCGATGTCGCCGTGGCGGATCAGGGTGGCAGCATCGAGGCCGTCGCGCGGGTACACGGCGATGCCGACGGAGGCGCCGATCATGTGCTGGTCATCGGCGATGGCGAACGGCTTGCTGAACGCGTCGACGATGCGGGTGGCCACGACGGCCACCTGCTGGTCGCTGTCGAAGGGGCTCAGGAGCACGACGAATTCGTCGCCGCCGAAGCGCGCCACGCTGTCGCCGGGGCGCAGCTGCGACAGCAGGCGCTCGGCCGCGAGCTGCAGCAGGCGGTCGCCGATGGCGTGACCGTGCGTATCGTTGACCTGCTTGAATTCGTCGAGGTCGATGAACAGCAGCGCTGCGCCGTGGCCGCCGTCCTCCGCGCGCGCCAGCGCCGTGGGCACGAAGTTCAGGAACCAGTGGCGGTTCGGCAAGCCCGTGAGGCTGTCCTCGTTGGCGAGGCGCGCCAGCTGCGATTCGTGTTCCTTGCGCTCGCTGATGTCCTGCAAGGTGACGGCGAGGACGTCGCCCACGCGCACGATGCGGCGGTGGCCCCAGCGGATGTTCAGGCGGTTGGAGTCGGGCATGCGCCGGTCTTCCTGGTGGAAGCCGACGGCCAGCGCCGTGCGGTAGTTCGTGGCCAGGTCGTCGAACGAGGCGCCCTGGTGCAGTTCCGAGATCAGGCTGCCGACCAGTTCCGCACGCGTGGCGCCGTAGAACGACGCGCCCCGCTCATTGCAGTCGACGATGCGGAAGTCGACTGTCTGGCCCTTGCGGTCGCGTACCGGCGCGACCATGTAGAAGCCGTCGTTGCCGCTCTCCGTCGCGGTGCGGTAGGCGCGCTGGATTTCGGCCCGCTCGCCCGCCCGCGCGCCCGCGCGCAGCGACAGCAGGCTCGCGCCCAGCGCCACCAGCACCAGCATGGCCGTGGCCAGCAGCATGTGGTTGCGGCTGTCGGTCCAGTAGGCGTCGGCCGCTTCCAGCACGGCCGTGTGCGACAGCGCGACCAGGGTCACGAGCGGATACGCGCTGGAACGGCGCCAGCCCAGCACGCGGGCTTCGCCGTCGGCGAAACCACCCGGTCCCGTGACCAGCTGCACGCCGCGCGCGACGGGCCAGCGATCGGCGTTCGCGGGCAGCAGCGACGCGGTGCCCTGGGTACGCACGGTGCCCCGCGCATCCTGCTCGACGCGCAGGTTGTTCTCGGTACCGACGAGGGCCAGCAGGCTGCCCGGGCCCAGCGTGGGCGAGCTGACGAACGACGTGAAATAGGCGGCGTCGACGGCCATCAGCAGCACACCGTCGAATTCGTCGTCGGCCGTGTCGAGGCGGCGCGTGAACAGGATCGTGCCGCGCGCCTCGTCCAGCTCCAGCGGGGGCACGCCGATGCGCAGCGCCGTCGAGATGTTGTCGCGGTGCTGGACGAAGAACGCGGCGGACGCGAGGTTCAACGCGCGGCCGTGGATGCGGCTGGACGAGCGGATCGCGCCGTCCGGCCCCACGACGCTCACGTTGACGAACGCGGCATCCGTGAACATGCCGTCGCGGCGCATGTTCTCGATGAGGTTGCGGTCGCGCGCATGTTCCCAGCTGTGCTTGAGCTGCATGGTGATCTGGTCGACCTGTGCGACCGAGCGCGTGACGTATTGCTCGTAGGCTTCGGCATACGCGTCGGCTTCCTTGAACGCCTGCTCCTCGGCGCGGCGCCGTTCGGCGCCCCCGTGCAGGATGGTGGCGGTCCACAGGGCGGCGCAGGCGAGCAGCGCCAGCGCGGGCCACAGCAGCGCGAGGAATCGGTAGGTGCGCGGGGCGGTGTGCGCACTGGGCTTGGACATGCGGTTTCCGTCAGAAGGCGCGCGCCGGCGGCGCACGCTTAGTTACTGTTCAGCAACTCGCAGTGTAAGAAGTGAAAGTGACAGGTTGATGACAAGGCGGCACGCAAGTATGACGACTTTGCAACGTCATTCCGGCACGCCGCCGGCCAGCGCCCGCGCCAGCGCATCGACGTCGGCCGGCTTCACGAAATGGTAATGAAAGCCCGCGGCGGCCGACGCGTCGCGGTCCTGCTGCTGGCCATAACCCGTCAGGGCGATGAACAGGGCGCCCGCGGCCTGCGGCAAGGTGCGGATCTGGCGCGCCAGCTCGTGGCCGTCCATGCCCGGCAGGCCGATGTCGAGGACGAAGGCGTCAAACGACCGTTCGCGCGCGCAGGCGAGCGCCTGCAGCGGATCATATTCGACGGCCGTCTCGTGGCCCAGCACCTCCAGCAGCATCGCGACCGTCTGCGCCGCGTCGGCATTGTCGTCGACGACGAGCACGCGCCGGATGGCTGGCCCCGCCGTCGCATGGGCGGCATGGCCGGCCTGCGTGGACGCGGGCGCCGCGGGCCGCCCTCGATAGCGCTCGACGGGCCTCTTGGCCGGCGCGGGCGACACGTCCGTGGTGTCCGGATGGACCAGCTCGGCCCACGCGGTGTCGTCCTCCGTCCCTTCAATAATGCCGATGAGTTCGTCCATACGTTCGTTCCAGTATCCCGCCGTGCCGCGGCATGACATGCCAATGGTACGAAAATATGCGCCGCGGGCGCGCAGCCCACGCATGCAGGATGCATCCGCGCGACACATGCACCAAGAATATCCCTACAGGTTCCGGACGGCAATACGCGCACGATTGAATCTGCGGATCAGCGTCGCGCCTCCGCCAACGCAAGCACTTCGTTGACCTCATTCAAGTCCGCGGGTTTGACGAGATAGTGGTCGAATCCGGCCTGCTGGGCTTCCTCGCGATCCTGGTTCTGGCCATAGCCCGTGAGGGCGACGAGCGTGGCGGCCGCGTTTTCCGGCTGGGCGCGCAGGCGGCGTGCCAGTTCATAGCCGTCCATGTCGGGCAGGCCGATGTCGAGCAACAGCACGTCCGGATGCTCGGCCCGCGCCCGCGCGAGGGCCCCGTGGCCGTCGTACTCGACGCTGACGATATGGCCCTGCACTTCGAGCAGCGCGGCCAGCATCTGGGCGGCGTCGGCATTGTCGTCGACGACGAGCACGCGCAGGTTGCCGTTGTCCGGCACCGCGGTGCCGTCCCCGCCGGCCTCGCGCGCCTGCGCGGGCGGGCGCGCAGCGCACGGCAGGGTAATCGAGAACTCGCTGCCCTGCCCCAGGCCGTCGCTGCGCGCGTGCACCGTGCCGCCATGCAGGCCGACGAGGCTCTTGACGAGCGCCAGGCCGATCCCGAGCCCGCCCTGCGACCGGTCGGGCGTGCGCTCGGCCTGCGTGAACAGGTCGAAGATGTAGGGCAGGACTTCCGGCGCGATACCCATGCCGTTGTCGCGCACGGCGACGGTGGCCGCCCTGTCGTCCACGGTCACGGCCAGCACGATGCGGCCGCCGGGCGCCGTGTACTTGGCGGCGTTGTTGAGGATGTTCGAGATGACCTGCACGAGACGCGTGCGGTCGCCCGTGACGTGCACCGGCCGGTCCGACAGCTGCAAGGCCAGCGCGTGGCGGCGCGTGTCGATCAGCGGCCGCACCTGCTCGACGGCGGCGGCGACGAGCGCGTTCAGGTCCAGTTCTTCCTTCTCCAGCGTGACGAGGCCACGCGTGACGCGCGAGACGTCCAGCAGGTCGTTGACGAGGTCCGTCATGTGCTCGGCCTGGCGCACGATGATCTCGCTGGCGTTGGCCGTGCTTTTCGCGTCGAGCCGGCCGAGCTTCAGCAGCTGGGCCGCCGTCATGATCGGCGCCAGCGGATTGCGCAGCTCGTGCGCCAGCATCGCGAGGAACTGGTCCTTCTGGCGATTCGCGGCACGCAGCTCGTCCTCCACGAGCTTGCGGTCCGTGACGTCGCTGCCTTCGACGAAGATGCCGTTCACCTGGCCGTTCGCGTCGCGGATTGGCTGGTACACGAAGTCGACGTAGCGCTCGTCCAGCGGGCCGTCCGGCTCGCGCTGCAAGCGCACGGGCAGTGCGTGGCCGACGAACGGCTCACCGGTCGCGTACACGCGGTCGAGCAGTTCCAGGAAGCCCTGCCCGACGATTTCCGGCAGCGCGTCGCGCGCGCGCTTGCCGACGATGGCGCGGTGGCCGATGAGCTGCATGTACGACTGGTTCGTCAGCTCGAACACGTGCTCGGGGCCGCGCAGCACGGCCATGATGCCGGGCGCCTGCGCGAACAGGTCGCGCAGGCGCTCGTTCTCCTCGTCGCGGTACTGCTCGGCCAGCACCTGGTCGGTCACTTCGACGACGGCGCAGTACATGCCGGGAATGGCCCCGGTCTCGTCGCGCACGGGCGAATACGAGAACGTGAACCACGTGGGCTCGTCGTAGCCGTGGCGGTTCATGACGAGGTACAGGCGGTCGGCATACGTCGCCTCGCCGCGCAGGGCGCGCTCGATCAGCGGGGAGATGTCGGGCCAGATCTCGGCCCAGATGTCGTGGAAGCGCCCGCCGAGCGCGGCCGGGTGCTTGTCGCCGAGGATCTCGCGGTAGGAATCGTTGTACAGGAAGCCGAGCTCGGGGCCCCACGCGACGAACATCGGGAACTTCGAATTCAGCAGCAGGCCCACGACCGTGCGCAGCGCCTGCGGCCACGTGCGCGGATGTCCCAGCGGCGACGCGGACCAGTCGTGCGCACGCATCATGGCTCCCATATCGCCGCCGGCGCTCAGGAACATCAGGGGGCCGGCGCTGTCGGGCAGGTCCGGGGGCGGGGTAGCTTGGTCAAACCATCGTCCGTCTTCTTGCATGATTGATACTGGTAGGGGCAACAAGATCAGTGTGCCATAAGGGGCATGTCACAGGCGCGCACGGCTGCGCGGCGGAAATGGCAACGGAAACGACAAAGTCTACGCAGCCCTTTTTACAATCTTGTCAGCATATCATTCCCTTAGGAAACCGGCCACTCAGTTGTCGGAATTTTTTACACTTGCGTGCAGCCTGTCTTATGCGTTCGGCATGGGGCGGCGCTCGATTCCGGCTGGAATTTCACCTGGACCATCTTGGACTTTAGCGGCCCCTCGCCTCGGTCCGGCAGGTGCTCAACGGCGGCGGTTCCTCCTATGACGCGTTCTTCTACACCGGCATGCAATACGCCGGCAATGCGGTCGACGTATCGGCCGTGCCGGAACAGGCCAGCATCGCGCTGTTGGGCCTCGGCCTGGTGGGCGTCGCCGCCGGTCGCCGTCGCAAGGCGCGCTGATTCATCGACATCCGAACAACTGCGGCGCGCCCGGACAAGCATGTGGCGCGCCGCTGATGACGGACGATGGAAGACTGTGTGGGACGAGGCCTGCGGCTGGGCTAACGCATCGCCGTGGATTGTTCCAAGTCAGAACGAACAGGTTTTTGTGAGGCGCCATGCATTTTGTGGAGCAATGACCAAGGCGCTTCGGCGTCTTTTTCATTGGAGCGGGTGAAGGGAATCGAACCCTCGTCGTAAGCTTGGGAAGCTTCTGCTCTACCATTGAGCTACACCCGCGTTGCCTGCATTCTACGCGGGATCGGCCTCGGTTGACAACGGCGCCGGCACGCGGACGGCAATCCGCATATTGACCACGCTCAGGCCGAGCGTCACGCGCCTTAGACGTTTTCAGCATGAGCTAGTGCCGAAAAAAACGTTGGGCCGCCCATGGCCGAGCTCGTATATTGACCACTGGTCCATCAACACAGCGGAGGCACCGTGGCGCGCGCCGACTCATTGTCCACATTATGGTCGCACCTGCGCGACGTTCGCTGCCGGGAGCACGACTGATGGCCGACTTCGACATCAACGCGATCGTACGCGACCTGCACACGGCACGCCGCCAGTGGCGCCAGGCCCATCGACCCGGCGGCGAAGTGCGCGGCATCGAGTTCCCGTCGCGCGACGCGCTCGCGGGCATCGTGGCGCAGCTGAAAGGCGTGCTGTTTCCGCTGCGCCTGGGGCCGCCCGACCTGCGCGAGGAAAGCGAGGACTTCCACGTCGCGCACGCGCTCGACACCGCGCTGCACGCGCTGCTGCGCCAGGTGCGCATCGAGCTGCGCTACAGCGCCGCGCTGCGCCACCTCACCGATACCGACATCGAGCAACAGGCGCTGGACGCCACGCGCGCGTTCGGCGCCGCGCTGCCCGGCATCCGCATCCTGCTCGACAGCGACGTGATCGCCGCCTACCAGGGCGACCCCGCCGCGCGCAGCGTCGATGAAGTGCTGCTGTGCTATCCGGGCATCCTCGCGATGATCCACCACCGCCTCGCGCATCACCTGTACGGGCTCGGCCTGCCGCTGCTGGCGCGCATCGTCGCCGAGCTGGCGCACGGGGAAACAGGCATCGACATTCATCCGGGCGCGACGATCGGCGCCGGTTTCTTCATCGACCACGGCACGGGCGTCGTGATCGGCGAGACGGCCGTCATCGGCCAGCGCGTGCGACTGTACCAGGCCGTCACCCTGGGCGCCAAGCGCTTCCCCGAGAATGCCGACGGCACCTTGCAGAAGGGCTTGCCGCGCCATCCTGTCGTCGAGGACGACGTCGTGATCTATGCGGGCGCCACGCTGCTGGGCCGCATCACCGTCGGCAAGGGTGCCGTCATCGGCGGCAACGTCTGGCTCACGCACGACGTGCCCCCGGGCGCGCACGTGGCCCAGGCGGCGTCGCGCGAGGACTGTCCGGGGCTGCCGGGCGAGCCGGCCTGATGTTCGCTCACCTGTCTGCTCACCGCGGGCTCTCGACCGTGTAGCCCTTGGCCTGCAGCGCGGCGAGGTAGCTGGTCGGGCCGACGATATCCTGGATTTCCAGCACGGCAAACGTCGATGCATTGGCGACCAGCGCCTTCTCCGCCGCCCGCAGCCACGACAGGCGCAGGCGTTCGCGCATCTGGCGCAGCGCGGCGGCATCCTTCGCGATCGAACTGTTCAGGATCGCATCGAGGCAGGCATCGCGGCGCTCCGCGAAATTCAGGCCGCGGATCTGGCCGATGTCGCCGTTGGCCCAGGCATTCGCACGCACGCGCATCGTCTCGAGGTCGATGTCCAGGCTGTCCAGTGTCTTCGTGAAGCAGACGAGGTCGTCGACCTGGGAATTCTTGAAGTCGCGCACGAGCTTGCGCGGGTCGTCGAGCATCACGTCGTAGCCGGAATCGCTCATCCTGACCTTGTTCTTCTTCGCGATGTCCTCGATCGTGCCCAGCACTTCGCTGCCGTAGGCCAGGCCGCTCTGCTTGAGGCCCGCGAGCAGCAATTCCTCGCCGGCGAACACGGGCCGGTAACGCTCGACGCCGTCGTCGTCACCGATGTATTTCGCCTTCAACGTCGTCCAGTGCGCATAGACGTCGGCGGGGACGACGTCGTGCAGCACGGCGTCGTCCGGATTGCGCTTGATGCCGATGAGGCTGGGCAGCGCGGTCAGCCCGCGAAAAAAGCCGATATGCGCTTTCGCGACGGGCGGCATCAAGACTTCGTCGGACTTCGCGACGAGCCGCTCCACGCGCGACGCATCCCACTGCATCTTTTGCGGCAGCGGCGCGTACGTCCCGAACACCCACATCACATGCGTCCCCTTCGACACTTTCCACACGCCCGGACCGGGACGACGGCCTTCGACGACGACGGTGGCCGGGACGGCGTCCGCGGCGATGGCGGGCTCGGACGCGGGCATGCCGGGCTGGGCGGCGGCGGCGTCGGTGGCGGCCGGCTGGGCTGGCGGTGGCCCGGCCTGGTCCGTGCTCCGGGCCAGCGCCGGCAACGCCAGCAGGCCCAGCCACAGCGCGCAGGCGCGGCGCAGGGTTCTCTTTCTCATCGGGGTGGCATCCCTATTGTTGTGTACTGCAAGCTTAACGTTCGGGATGCCGCCACGACTACAAGCAAATGCAACGAAGTGTTACGAGTTTGACATGCATATGTCACAACCCCGCACCGGCCGTGTCACTTCGGGCTCTCGACCGTGTAGCCTTTTGCCCGCAGGTCGGCCAAGTAATTGTTCGGGCCGACGATGTCCTTCATCTGCAGCAGGGCGAACGTCGACGTGTTGTCGGCCAGTGATTTTTCGGCCGCTTTCATCCAGTTGGCGCGGATGCGCTCGCGCACGTTCTGGAAGGCGGGCGTCGTCCTGGCGAGGGAACTGTTCAGCACGGCGTCGGCACAGACCTCGTCCCGCTCCGCGAGGTCCAGACGCGTCAAGGCGGCGATATTGCCGTCGGCCCAGGCATTGGCGCCGGCGCGCATCGTGCCGATATCCTTGTCCAGGCCCTGCACCGTCCGCGTGAGGCACGCCAGGTCTTCCATCTGCGCCTTCTTGAACGCCGTCAGCGTGGCGCGCGGATCGTCGAGCTGGATGCCGAGCATGGTCCCGGTCAGCTTGACCTTGTTTTGCTTGGCGATCTTCTCGATTTCGCCGGACACGGCCATGTTCTGGACGAGACCGTTCTTCTTCAGGCCCGCATGCAGCAATTTCTCGGCCGCGAACAGCGGGCGGTCGCGCTCGACGCCGTCGTCGTTGCCGATGTACTTGTCCTTCAACGCCTGCCAGTGCGCGTACACGTCCGGCGGCAACACGTCCTGCAGCTTGGCGCCGTCCGGGTTGTTTTGCAGGCCGATCATCGTCGGCAGCATGGTCAATCCGCGCCACCAACTCATGCCGACGGTGAAGCCGGGCGGCTGCAGCACTTCCTGCGACTTGGCGACGAGGCGTTCGACATGCGACGCGTCCCACTCCATCTTTTGCGGCAGCGGCGTGTACAGGCCGAACACCCACATCACGTGGTCGCCTTTCGACACCTTCCAGACGCCAGGGCCGGGCCGGCGGCCTTCGACCACGACGGTGGCCGGGACCGGCTCCTCGGCGGCCGGCTGCACGGCCGCGGGGGCCGCATCAGGCGCGGTCTGCGCCAGCGCCGGCAAAGTCAGGAAACTCAGGTACAACGCGCATGTCGTGTGTTTGCTCATCGTGCATCCCTTTGTTGTTGTGTGCACAACAGATTAGCGCCAGCGATGCGCCCCGCCTACCGGGGCAACGAAGTGTTACATTTATGACATGCATATGTTGCGACGGCAATGTTCACGCATCAGGGACGTCGATGGGCCGCTGCAGGAGGTCGTGCGCGAGCTTGATGCCCTCGACCATCGTGTTGAACGCGTCGCGCTTCGCGTCCTCGCCGGGCACGCGCAGCACGTACGACGGGTGGTACGTGGTGACGACCCAGCGGCCTTCGTGGCGCAGCGGTTTGCCGAGGGAATTCTTCAGCGTGACGTTCGCGGTGCGCAGTACGGATTTCAGCGCGGTGGCGCCGAGCGCGACGATGACGGTCGGCTTCACGCTCGCCAGTTCCTTGTCGAGCCAGTAGTGACAGGCCTCGATCTCGCGCTGCGCGGGCGTCTTGTGCAGGCGCCGCTTGCCGCGCGGCTCCCACTTGAAATGCTTGACGGCGTTGGTGACGTAGACCGTGTCGCGGTCGACGCCGGCCGCCTCGCACACGCGGTCGAGCAGCTTGCCGGCCGGGCCGACGAACGGCTGTCCGGCCAGGTCTTCCTGGTCGCCCGGCTGCTCGCCGACGAACATGATCTTCGCCCGTTTCGGCCCCTCGCCGCCGACGGCCTGCGTGGCGAATTCCCACAGCTCGCAGCGGCGGCATTCGTCCAAGGTGGATGGCTGCTCGCGGTCGGGCTGGGCGTCCTCGGGAGCGATGGGGATCGTCGTGCCCTTGCGCTGGCCGACGGCCTCGTACTGCCCCACCTTGCGCGCACCCAGCGCGGCCGCGCTCACCATCTGGGGCACGATCTTCGCCTCGGGCAGGTTCTTCCAGCGATGCGTCGGGATGTGCTGGTGCATGACCTCCGTGTTCAGACGCGCCGGGTTGAACACGCTGCGGTAGTACGTCAGCCACAGGGCTTCCCCGCCGTCTTTGCTACCCTGCTCGAGGTCGGCGGCGTCGCGCACGAGAGGGCCCGTGTTGTGCAACGTGTGGCCGTCCCACAGGACGCTCGCGTCCGGCGTGGCGATCATCCAGCTGATCTTGCCCATGCGCGCGACGAAATGCTCGGCCACCTGGGGCAGCACGTCGTGGCGCGGCTCGTACCAGGCGACGAAGCGGGGCGGCCCGGCTTCTTCCGGGCGCTCGCGGAAGCGGATATAGGCATGCATGTCGTGTTCCTCGCGGTGCACCGCCTTCACCATCGCGTGCAGGCGCGCGCCGTCCTCGTCGGCGGGAGATTGCACGTCGTGCTCGCCCTGCTGCCAGCGCCAGATCACGCGGTACAGGAACGCCCAGCGGTCCGGCACGCGGCAGCAGGCGGCCGACTGCAGCATCTCCATCAGCGATCGCGGGATGTGCGGCGCGGGCCGCAACGGCTCGGTCGGCGGTGTGGAAGGATTATGCGAGGCCTCGGCCGTCGGCGGCGCACCCGAGACCGGCGCGGTCCCGGACAGCAGGTCGTCCATGTGCGGCGTCCCCCACGTCACCTGCTCCGGTGGAATGCCGTGGACGAGCAGCTCGCGCGCGGCCTCGCGCCATGCGGCGAACGTGTCGACGACGAGCGGTTGCCCGGCCCGGACCAGCGCGTCCGCGGGTTGGAGTGCGGCCGGCGCATCCATCATGCGGCCTGCAGCTCCGGCCACAGGTTCATCTGCTGCGGGGCGTCGGCCAGGTTACGCCGCAGCAGGTCGGACGACGCGGTGCCTTGCGCCGGCTTGTAGTCCGCCGTGATGACGAACGGGGCCAGCTTCTTGAGGCTGCAGCGCAGGCGCGACAGGTCTTCCCAGCGGATACGCCGCAACCGCCGCAAGTCGATCAGGCGCTTCGCCGTGCGCAGCCCGATGCCCGGCACGCGCGAAATCATCGTCTCGTCCGCGCGGTTCAGGTCGAGCGGGAAGTGGTCGCGGTTCGCGAGCGCCCAGCCCAGTTTGGGATCGATGTCCAGCGCGAGGTTCCCGGCTGCGGGCATCAACTCCTTCGCCGTAAAGCCGTAGCCGCGCAGGAGAAAATCGGCCTGGTACAACCGGTGCTCGCGCAACAGCGGCGGCGGCGCGGACGGCACGCTGGACGGGCTGTGCGGGATCGGGCTGAACGCCGAGTAGTACACGCGCTTGAGCTTGTAGCTGCCGTACAGCGTCTGCGCCGTATGCAGGATCGTCCGGTCGTCGCTCGCGTCCGCGCCGACGATCATCTGCGTGCTCTGCCCCGCGGGCGCGAACACGGGCGCCTTCGGGTGGTCGTCCTTTTCGTCCAGCTTCGTGCGGATCGAACCCATCGCCAGCTTGATCGTCTGGACGTTCTTTTCGGGCGCGAGCTTCGTCACGCTGTCCTGCGTGGGCAGTTCGATGTTCACGGACAGGCGGTCGGCATAACGGCCCGCCAGCTCGATGAGGCGCGGGTCGGCGTCGGGGATCGTCTTGAGGTGGATGTAGCCGCGGAACTGGTGGTCCTCGCGCAGGCGGCGCGCGACCTCGACCAGCTGCTCCATCGTGTAGTCGCTCGACTGGATGATGCCGGAGCTGAGGAACAGGCCGTCGATGTAGTTGCGCAGGTAAAAATCGTGCGTGAGCTTGACGACTTCGTCGACGGAAAAGCGCGCCCGCGGCACGTTCGACGTGCGCCGGTTCACGCAATACTGGCAATCGTAGACGCAGAAATTCGTCAGCAGGATCTTGAGCAGCGAGACGCAGCGCCCGTCCGGCGTATAGCTGTGGCAGATGCCCATGCCATTCGTGGCGCCCAGCCCGTCCTTGTCGACCGAGTCGCGCCTGGGCGCGCCGCTGCTCGCGCACGAGGCGTCGTACTTGGCCGCGTCGGCCAGGATCTCGAGCTTGTCTTTGAGTTCCATTACGCTGCCCATACTGTATATATGTACAGTATATCGCAAATCGCGGCTGCCGCGCCGTGCGCGCACGCACGGTTGCTGCGCATGTTTATCCGGCTTTATCCGGCCGCTGCAATTTCACGATGTTAATATCGACGGATCGCCCCATGCCGCTCAGGATTCACCATGTCTGTACAGTTCCGCAACAACGTCCACGTCACCGGTGCGGGGACGACGACGATGGTGTTCATCCACGGCTTCGGCTGCGACCAGACCATGTGGCGCCACATCGCACCGGCCTTCGCCGACCGCTTCCGTGTCGTGCTGTACGACCTGACGGGCAGCGGCCGCTCCGACCTGTCCGCCTACGACCGCATGAAGTACGGCAGCCTGCAGGGCCACGTCACGGATCTGCTGGACATCCTCGACGCCTGCGCGGCCGGCCCATGCATCGTCGTCGGCCACTCGGTGGGCGCGTCGATCGGGCTGCTGGCGACGGTCGCGGCGCCGCAGCGCTTCATCGCGCAGGTACTGGTCGGGCCATCACCGTGCTACGTCAACGACGGCGATTACGTCGGCGGGTTCAATCGCGAAGACATCGACGGCCTGCTGGCCGCGATGGAGACCAACTTCATCAACTGGTCGCGCAAGATGGCGCCCGCGATCATGGGCGCCCCGAACCAGCCGGCGCTCGGCGAGGAACTGGCGCGCAGCTTTTGCCGCAACGACCCCGCCATCGCCAAGCATTTCGCGCGCGTGACGTTCAACACCGACGTGCGGGCCGACGTGGTGAAGTCCACCGCACCCGCGCTGATCCTGCAATGCAGCGACGACCTGATCGTGCCGCGTGAAGTGGGTGACTGGCTGCACCGCCACCTGGCGCACAGCACGTTACGCGTGATCGACAACGTGGGGCACTGTCCGCACCTGAGCGCGCCGACGGCGAGTTCGGATGCGATCGAGTCGTTCCTCGCGCAGACGCTCATGTAGGGTGGGCTCCCCGAGCCCACACGTGACGCATCCGGCATGTTGACGTTCGCGTGGGCACGGGGTGCCCACCCTACGCTTATGCAGCGCCGATGTACCCGTTCGCCTGGGCGAGCAGCGCGGGTTCCATGCGCGCGCTCACGCGCGTGAGGTAGCTGGCGGCCGGCGCGATGCCGGCGGCGCCCGCGCGATGCAGCCACGCGTAGGCTTCCACGAGGTCGGTCGGCACACCCTGCCCCGCCGCATACATCACGCCGAGGTTGAACTGGGCGCGCGCATGGCCCTGGCGCGCGGCGCACAGGTACCAGAAATGGGCGGCCTCGTAGTCGCGCTCCGCGCCATGGCCGCTGTCGTGGCGCAGGCCCAGCGCGAACTGCGCGAGCGCGTGGCCCTGCTCGGCCGCCTTGCGGTACCACAGCGTCGCCTGGCGCGGATCCACGGTGCCCGTGTCGTCACGATCGAGCAGCTGCCCCAGCGCGTATTGCGCGGGCGCGTAGTCCTGGTCGGCGGCCTTGCGATACCAGTACGCGGCTTCGCGCTCGTCCTGCGGCACGCCATTGCCGCTTTCAAAACGTAGCGCGAGATCGAACTGCGCGCGCAGGTGGCCCTGTTCGGCGGCCTTGCGATACCAGTCCAGCGCGATCGCCGGGTCCTGCGCCACGCCATGGCCCGTGTCATACAGTTGGCCGAGGTGGTACTGCGCGCCTGCGAAGCCCTGCTCCGCGGCGAGCGCGTACCAGTGCGCGGCCTGCACAAAATCCTGCTCGACGCCCTGGCCATGTTCATAACGCAGGCCGAGGTTGTCCTGCGCGGCGGCGTGGCCTTGCTCCGCCGCGCGCCGGAACCATGCGAGCGCCAGCTGCGGATCGCGCGCGACGCCGTGGCCCGTATCGTAGATCAGCGCGAGGTTGAACTGCGAGCTCGCGTGGCCCTGCTCTCCCGCGCGGCCATACCACAGGATCGCCTTCTCGCTGTCCTGCGGGAGGTCCTGGCCCTTGTCGTAACGGAGACCCAGGTTGAACTGCGCGGGCGCATAGCCCTGCTCCGCGGCCTTGCGGAACCAGTGGATGGCCTGCTGCACGTCGCGCGCGATGCCCTGGCCGCTGTCATATCGAAGGGCGAGATTGAACTGCGAGCGCGCGTAATTCTGTTCGGCCGCCTTCCGATACCACTCGATGGCCTGCGCGACGTCCTGGGCGACGCCCTTGCCGCCTTCGTACATCATGCCCAGATTGTGCTGCGCGCCGGGGTCGCCCTGCGCGGCCGCCTTGCCGAACCAGTGCAGCGCCTCGTGCACGTCGACCGGCGTGCCCTGTCCTTTCGCGTACAGCCACCCGAGGTTGTACTGGGCCTGCACATAGCCTTGTTCGGCCGCCTGGCGATACCAGTACAACGCCTGGCCCAGGTCCTGCGCGACACCCTGGCCCTTCTGGTACATCACACCGAGGTTGTACTGGGCCTGTTCGAGGCCGCTGCTCGCGGCCATGCGATACCACGCGACGGCCAGCTCGTAGTTGCGCGGCACGCCCTGGCCGTTCACGTACATGAAGCCCAGGCTGTGCTGGGCCGTCGCGACGCCGCGCTCGGCCAGCGCTTTCACGCGCAGGAACTCCGCCGTGTGGCGGGCCTCAAGCTCGCGGCGTGCGGCCTGGTCGGGCATGGCGCATCAGGCCTGGAAGGCGAGGATGTTCGACGCGCCCGCCGGCAATCCCTGCGTGCGCAGCACGTCGATGAAGTGGCCCAGCGGCATCGGGCGGTGGTACAGGTAGCCCTGCATCGTCAGGCAGCCGTTCGAGCGCAGGTAGCGGGCTTGCGACTCCGTCTCCACGCCTTCCGCGATCAGGTTCAGGCCCAGGCCGCGCGCGATCGAGATGATGGCGAGGACGACCGGATAATGCCCGTGCTCGTCGTGGATCTCCTTGACGAACGACTGGTCGATCTTGATCGTGTGGACGGGGAAGCGGTGCAGGTAGGCCAGCGACGAGTAGCCGGTGCCGAAGTCGTCGATCGCCACCGACACGCCGAGCTGTCCAAGCTTGTTGAGCTGCTCGATCGCGTGCTGCGGATTGCGGATGCAGATGTTCTCCGTGATCTCGACTTCGATCTGGCTCGGCGCGATCCCGTAGCGCACCAGCGCGCCGCGCATCTTCTCGAAAAAGTCGCCGCGGTCGAGGTATTGCGGGGACAGGTTCAGCGACAGGCGCACCTGGTTGCCGCCGATGGTCTTCCACTGCAGCATGTCGCGGCACAGCGCGCCGATCATCCAGTCGGAGATCGGCAGCATCAGGCCGTTCTCTTCGGCGAACGGCAGGAACTCGCCCGGCGAGACGATGCCGCGCGTCGGATGGTTCCAGCGCATCAGCGCCTCGGCGCCGACGATGCGGCCGCTGATGGCGTCGATCTGCGGCTGGTAGTACATCTCCAGCTCTTCGTTCTCGAGCGCGCGCCGCAGGCTCTGCTCCAGCGCGATCTTCTGGTGCGACACGTCCTGCATCGACGGGTCGTAGAACGCGTGGCCGTTCTTGCCCTGGCCCTTGATCTGGTACATGGCGATGTCGGCGTGGCGCAGCAGCTCGTCGATCGATTCGCCGTGCACCGGATACACCGCGATGCCGATCGATGCCGAGATGTGGACGGCGTGGCCGTCCAGGTCGAACGGCGCCTGCAGCACCTCGAGGAATTTGTCGGCCACCATGCGCGCGTCGTCGCGGTCGCGCAGTTCCGGCAGCACGATCGTGAATTCGTCGCCGCCCTGGCGCGCGAGCGTGTCGCCCTTGCGCAGGCATTCCTTCAGGCGGCCCGCGGCCTGCTGCAGCAGCTCGTCGCCCTTCACGTGGCCCAGCGTGTCGTTCACGAGCTTGAAGCGGTCCAGGTCGATGAACATCACGGCGAGTTCGGTCTGCTTGCGCTTGGCCTGGATGACGGCGAGGCCCAGGCGGTCCTTGAACAGGATGCGGTTCGGCAGGTCGGTCAGGATGTCGTGATAGGCCTGGTACGAGATCACTTCTTCCGCGCGCTTGCGGTCCGTGATGTCGCGCGCGACGCCGTAGGTGCCGTAGAACTCGAGCTTGCGCACTTCCTGGTCGGGCACGTGCATGCCGATGGCGTTCAGCGAGATCGTCATCAGCGTATTGTTGAACGTGCGTTCCTGGTTCGAACCCGCGTGGCACTTCAGGCGCAGCTCGACGTTGCGCGACGCCCGTTCGTCGACGCGGCGCTCGTTGAACACGTAGCGCGCGCGCTCCAGGTCTTCGTCGTGCACGAGGATCGAGTAATGCTGGCCGATGAGTTCTTCGCGCTTGTAGCCGAGCAGCTGGTACGCGCGGTCGTTGATGAAGGTGAACTTGCCTTCGTGGTTCAGCGTGTAGATGATGTCCGGCGACGAGTCGACCAGGTAGCGGTACATCTTCTCCGAGTTTTCCAGCTGGTTCGCGATGCGTGCGTTGGCCTCTTCCAGGCGGCGCTGCTTCAGCGCGTTCGCCACGGTCTTCAGCAGCTCCTCGCGGCTGTACGGCTTGCGCAGGTAGTCGTAGGCGCCCCGTTTCAGCGCGCCGATCGCGGCGTCGATGCCGACCTCGCCGCTCATCACGATCACGTCCGATTCGATGCCTTTCTCGTTGATGAAATCCATGATCTCGTGGCCGCCGATGTCGGGGAGGCGCAGGTCGAGCAGCACGAGGTCGAAGCGCAGGCGCGACAGCTGCGCGAGCGCTTCGCTGCCGGTGGACGCCGTGACGAGCTGGTAGCCGCGGCCCTGCAGCAGTTCGTACAGGGAAGCGAGCAGGCGGGGTTCGTCGTCGACGAGCAGGAGTCGGGGCTGGTCGTTGCCGAGCGACGCTTGCGCGTCGTGGGGGCTGGACGACGGGGCGCTGGCGGAGAATGGATTCATTGTTGCCTTATACGGATCCAAGCGCGCGCACCGGCGAAGCGGCCGGGGCGCCGGCGCCGGCATGCGCCGGCAGCAGGATTTCAAAACTGGTGCCGGTCGTGCCGCTGCGGCAGGCGATATGCCCGTTCAGCTTCTTGACCAGGCTGTGCACGATCGACAAACCGAGGCCGTGGTGCGGCCCTTCCTTGGTGCTCTTCACGGCCGAGAACAGGTTCGCCAGCACGTCGCGCGACAGGCCCGGGCCGGTGTCGGAGACGACCAGTTCCAGGTACAGCCTGCGTTCGCGGTTCACGTGGCCGCGGTTGGCGATCTCGATGCGGCCACCGCTGGCGGACAACGCCTCGATCGCGTTCTTCACGAGGTTCACGAGGATCTGCTTGAGGATGTCCGGGTCGCCCTCGATGCGCCCCGCGTCGTCGGGCATGCTGACGACGATCTCCACGTTCGACGGGACGAAATTCGTCGTGCGGAACAGGCGCAGCACGTCGTCCACGACTTTCGCCACGTCCGCCGCCGGCACGCCGCCTTCGATATTCGCCGTAGCGATGGCCGGCTGGATCTGCGTCAGACTGCCCACCAGCTGGCCGACGCGGTCGATCTCCTCGTTCAGGATCGACAGCTCGGCGCTGACCGGTTCCTGGCGTTCCAGCTTGCTGTCCAGGACCGACAGGTAGTTCTTGATGATCGAGAGCGGGTTGTTCACTTCGTGTACGACGCGGCGCGACGCCTCGCGGTATTCCTCCGCGACGTGGGCCAATTGACGGCGCGCGTGGCCCCGTTCCGACAGCGCAGTCTCCAGCGCGCCCGCGGCTTGCGCGCCGAACGCCTGCAGGAAGCGCTCGCGCTTCTGGCACGCCGGCAGCTGCCAGCCCGCCACGCCGCCCACCAGCACGCCGAGGCAGCGCGCGCCTGCGACGAGCGGCAGGCACACGAGCGATTCCGTGCCGAGCATGCGCAGCAGCTGTTCTTCCGCCAGGCCGAGCGGACGACCGTCGCGGCGGATGAAGCCCAGCTTCCTGTCCAGAGCGGCCTGCGCGACGGCGCCGCCCTTCGCCAGCGGGATCGTGAATTCGGCGATGCGCTGCTGGTTCACCGTCGGCGCGCCGACGAGCGCTTGCCCGGTCGGATTCTCCAGCAGCACGACGGCGTTCTCGAAATCGAACAGGATGCGCGCCGAACGCGTCATCGCTTCCAGCAGGCCGCTTTCTCCACCATTGCCTTGCTGGCGCGTGAACATCTGGCCGACTTCCGACACGAGCACCAGGTTGCGCACTTCTTCCGACAGGCGCTGCTGCACGGGATCGACGGGCGGCGGCGGCGCGAACGCGGCCGGCACCGGCAGATCGTCGGCGCCCGCGAGGTCGATGCCGAGGTGGATGGCGGCCTTCTCGACCTGGCGCGCGGCGAGGCCCAGCAATTCGTCGGGCGCGTCCGGATCGAGGCCGCACAGCCCGCGCGCCTCGTCGACGAGCGCCTCGTCGTTCGCATGGCTGGACAGCACGTGCGCGACGCGTACGATGCGGATCAACGGATGCGCCGCTTCGAGGCGCTCGCTCGGCTCATGGTGGTACAGGACGGAGTCGGCGAGGAAGGAATCGAGCTGCCAGCGTTCGATCAGCCAGGCGCCCGCTTCCGCGTGCGTGATCTGCAGGGTGCGCTGCTCGACGGCGCACAGGTCCTCGTCGTCGAGCGCCGTGAAGTTGAACGCGTATTCCTTCGGCGCCGTCGCCAGCAGCGCGAGGCGGCCGACGTTGTGCAGCAGGCCCGCCAGGTACGCCTCTTCCGGCTGCGCGTAGTCGATGCGGCGCGCCACTTCGCGCGCCAGCACCGCCGCCATCAGCGAATTCTTCCAGAACGCGCGCAAGTCGGTGGCGCCGGAATTCGGGAAGCTGTTGAAGGTCTGGAAGACGGAGTCGCTGATGACCAGCGTCTTGATCATGTCCGTGCCCAGCGCCACCATCGCCTGCTCCAGGTTCGGCTGGCGGCTGTTGCGGTGGTACGCGGAGCTCGTGGCGACCGCGAGGATCTTCCCCGTCATGCCCGCGTCCTTCGCCACCAGCGCAGCCAGTTCCGGCATGCCCAGATCGTCCGCCTGCAGATGCGCAAGCAGCTTGATGAGGATCTGCGGCATGGCCGGCAGTCGCGCGATCAGCAGGCGATTGCGGATGTCCTGATCTGGTTGATGTATGGATTCAAGCACGGCCGCCAACTTGTTTTATAGGTGATGGCCGCCTCCCCTGCGGGGGCTGCCACAGCGTTCGTTTTCGCGGTCCCTGGAACAGGAAAGTTATTACATCGTTATTCCAGGCATGAAAAACTTATCTTAGCATATATACATTTCTGGCCGGGAACAATATTTCCCTTTAAAATTGATGCGTTTTAGAGTCAAAATTCAGCCAAGGCGTATTGACAAAGCGCAGATTAGAAGTAGAAATTTAGCATTTATTCATCGCTCGCATCATTACAACTTCACGCTCAAGCCAACGCCTTGTACCGGCGATATTGACGGGATGTCAACCAGCACGCCAGCGACGCCAGCGCGAACGCAGCCTGGCCGAGCGCCATCGCCAGCACGGAATCCGTGAGCGCCGGCGCGATGATGCCAGCCACCAGCGCGCCCATCAACGTCGTCACGAACGACTGGCACGACGCGACGGTGCCGCGGATGTGCGGGAACAGGTCGAGCGCGAGCAAGGTGGCGCTCGGGTTGATGATGGAACTGCCGAAGTTATAGAAGAACATGGGCAGCACGGTCCACGGCAGCGCCGGCGGCAGCACGGCATGGTACGCGACGCTGCCCGTGACGGCGGCCAGCATGAACGCGTAGCCGATGCCGATCTGGCGCGAGAACGTCATGCGTCCCGCCAGCCGGTTGGCGGCGAGCGCGCCGAGGAAGATGCCGCTCACGGCCGGCACGAACAGCCACGCGAACTGCGACGGCCCGAGATGCAGGTGCACGGGCAGCAGCACGGGCGCGCCCGCGATGAACAGGAACATGCCGCCGAAGTTGAAGGCGACGATCCCGGACTTCATCTGGAACAGCACGGAGCTGAAGATGTCCCAGTAGTTACGCGCGAGGAAGCGCGGGTTGAACGGCTGGCGGCGCTCCACCGGTATCGTCTCCGGCAGGTGCTGCCAGCACACCCACCAGAGCGCGATGGAGAACGCGAGCAGGCCGAGGAAGATCGAACGCCAGTCGAACGCGGACACGACCCAGCCGCCCAGCACGGGCGCGATCGCGGGGGCGATGGAAAAAATCATCGTCACCATCGACAGCAGGCGCGCGGCCGGCGCGTCCGAATACAGGTCGCGGATGATCGCCCGGCCCACGACGACGCCCGCACCGGCCGAGACGCCCTGCATGATGCGGAAGACCCACAGGTAGTGCACGGAATGCGCGGACGCGCAGCCGAGCGTGCCGACCGCGAACACGATCAAACCGACGAGGACCACGTTGCGCCGCCCGAACGCATCCGACAGCGCGCCGTGCCACAGCGCCATCACGGCGAATGCCAGCATGTACGCCGTCAGCGTCTGCTGCACTTCCAGTCCGGTCGCGTTCAAGGACGCCTGGATCGCGGGGAACGCGGGCAGGTAGGCGTCGACGGAGAACGGGCCGAGCATCGACAGCGCGGCCAGCAGGGTCGCGAGGCCGCCCGCGGACAGCATCGCGATCTTGCGCGGCGCCGGCAGCGGGACGGGGAGGACGGGGTCTTTCGGCAGATTGTCCGGTTCGGGTTCGGGCAGCATTGTTTAGTCTTCTTTCGGTTTCGCAGGGTCGAGCTGTGATGAGCGCCGGTTGAACCCCGCGACCATGTCGAAGCGGAACAGCCGGCATTCGAGGGCGCCGTTGAAGAACGGGGTCTTGCGCGATTCCTTCAAGCGCAGCATCTTGGGCAGGCCCAGGTCGGCCGTGAACAGGTACACGGTCCAGCCGGCGAAGCGCTGCTTCAGCGTGGCGGACAGCTGCTGGTAGAAGCCGACGGCCATCTCGTCCTGCGGGATCGTGGAATCGCCGCGCACGCCGATCCGCTCGCCGTACGGCGGGTTCGTCAGCAGGATGCCTGGTGTCGCGACGGGCGGCTGCACCTGCTGCGCCTCGATCTGCTTCAGCGGCACGTCGAACAGGATGCCGGCCGAGCGCAGGTTATGGCGCGTCATCGCGACCATGTCGCCGGAGATGTCGGAGCCGAAGATCGTGGGCTCGGCCGGCAGCGGATTCGGCGTGATCGCCGTCTTCATCTCCTGCCAGGCCTTCCCATTGAAATTCCTGAACTTCTCGAACGCGAAGCGGCGGCGCGCGCCGGGCGGGATGCCCTGCACCATCTGCGCTGCCTCGATGAGGATCGTGCCCGAGCCGCACATCGGATCGAACAGCGGCACGCCCGGCTTCCAGCCGGATACGCGCAGCAGGCCGGCGGCCAGGTTCTCGCGCAGCGGCGCGTCGCCCGTCTCTTCGCGCCAGCCGCGCTTGAACAGCGCTTCGCCGGACGTGTCGAGGTAGATCGTGAAGTTGCGCTGGTCGAGGAAGCCCATGATGCGCATGTCCGGCTCGCGCGTGTTGACGGACGGGCGGCGGCCGAACTGGTCGCGGAAGCGGTCGCAGACGGCGTCCTTGATCTTCAGCGTGGTGAACTCGAGGCTCGTCAGCGGCGACTTGATGGCGGTGATGTCGACGCGGATCGTGTGGTCGACGCTGAACCAGTCTTCCCACGGCTGTTCCAGCACGAGGTCGTAGATGTCGTTCTCGTTCGCGTAGTTGCGGTTCGCGATGCGCAGCAACACGCGCGACGCGATGCGCGAATGCAGGTTGATGCGATACGCGTCCGCGTCGGCGCCCGAGCAGTGCACGCCGCCCGGCACCTGGTTGTGCACCTTCAGCGTGGCGCTGCCGGTGGTGTGTGCGATCTCGGCCAGCTCGTCGGCCAGCGCCTGTTCCATGCCGCGCGGGCAGGGGCAAAAATAGGAAGCCATGGGGGTACCCTTTATCCGTAGTTAAAAACGAAACGGCCGGGATCAGGCCCGGCCGCCAATCAAGCAAGTGTAAATCAGTCAGGTCAGAACGGCTTTACGACGACCAGAATCACGATGGCCAGCAGCAGCAAAACCGGCACCTCGTTGAACATGCGGAACCATGTATGGCTGCGCGTATTCACGCCACGTTCGAATTTTTTCAGCAGCGATCCGCACGCATGATGGTAGCCGATCACGAGCAGCACGAGCGCCAGTTTTGCATGCAGCCAGCCGCCCTTGATGCCGAAGCCCAGCCATAGCCACAGGCCCAGCAACAGCGCCGGCACCATCAGGATCGTCGTGAAGCGGTACAGCCGGCGCGCCATGCCGAGCAGGCGCTCGACGACGGCCGGGTTGCTTTCCTGCGCCAGGTTCACGTAGATGCGCGGCAGGTAGAACAGGCCGGCGAACCACGAGGCGACGAAGACGATGTGCAGCGCTTTAATCCAAAGATACATAGTGTCCTTTACGTAGGGTGGGCACCCTGTGCCCACGCGTAACGTCTGCGTCTCGACAGCTTTCGCGTGGGCTCGGGGAGCCCACCCTACTTGCGTACCTCACCGTGGCCGAACACCACGTACTTCAGCGACGTGAGACCTTCCAGTCCAACCGGCCCGCGCGCATGCAGCTTGTCGTTCGAGATGCCGATCTCCGCGCCGAGGCCGTATTCGAAGCCGTCGGCGAAACGCGTCGACGCGTTGATCATCACGGAGGCCGAATCGACTTCGCGCAGGAAGCGCATCGCGTCCGTGTAATCCTCGGTGACGATGGCGTCCGTGTGCTTCGACGAATACGTGTTGATATGCTCGATCGCGGCGTCGATGCCGTCGACGATCTTCACGGCGAGGATCGGCGCCAGGTATTCCGTGCTCCAGTCCTCTTCCGTCGCGGGCACGAGGTGCGGATAACCCTGCAGGATCGCCAGCGCTTCCGGGTCGGCGCGCAGCTCCACTTCCTTCGTCGCATACAGCTCGGCCAGTTGCGGCAGCACGGTCGGCGCGATGGCGCGCGCCACCAGCAGCGTCTCCATCGTGTTGCACGTGCCGTAGCGGTGCGTCTTCGCGTTCATGGCGATCGGAAGCGCCTTCGCGATGTCGGCCTTCGCATCGATGTAGACGTGGCAGATGCCGTCCAGGTGCTTGATCATCGGGACCGTCGATTCCTGCATCAGCCGGGCGATCAGGCCCTTGCCGCCGCGCGGGACGATCACGTCGACGAATTCCGGCATCGTGATGAGGGCGCCGACAGCGGCGCGGTCGGTCGTCTCGACGACTTGCACGCCGTGTTCCGGCAGGCCCGCGCCGCGCAGGCCCTCTTCCACGAGGGCGGCCAGCGCGCGGTTGCAGTGGATGGCTTCCGAGCCGCCGCGCAGGATGGCGGCGTTGCCGCTCTTGATGCACAGGCCGGCCGCGTCGACCGTCACGTTCGGGCGCGCTTCGTAGATGATGCCGATCACGCCCAGCGGCACGCGCATGCGGCCCACCTGGATGCCCGTCGGGCGGAATTTCAGGTCCGTGATTTCGCCGATCGGATCGGGCAGCGCGACGATCTGGCGCAGGCCGTCGACCATCGTGGCGATCGCCTTGTCGGACAGCGCGAGGCGGTCCAGCAGCGCCGGTTCCAGGCCGGCGGCGGCCGCCGCTTCCATGTCGCGCGCGTTGGCGGCGCGCAGGCTGTCCGCGTCGCGCTCGATGGCGGCGGCGATCAGCAGCAAGGCCTGATTGCGGGTGGCGCTGTCCGCGCGCGCCATGCCGCGCGAGGCCGCGCGGGCCTGGCGGCCGATCGTGTGCATGTACTCGGTGATGTCCATCGTGCTTTGTCCGTTATCCGTAATATTCATTCCGTAGGGTGGGCACCCCGTGCCCACGCGTGACGTTTGCGGCATGTCGACGTCCGCGTGGGCACGGGGGTGCCCACCCTACGATGCGACTCTCAATGCCAACTGCAGCATTGCATCCCACGCATCCCCCGCGAACTGCTTCGCGCGCAGGCCCTTGATCATCTTGTCGACCTGCGCCGCCTGCTGCAGCGCCGCTTCCAGCGTAGGCAGCGAGATCCGGCGCAGCGCCGGTTCCATCATGCGCTCGCGCGGGCCCCAGATGCGGTATTCCTTCAGCAGCGCGCCCAGCGGGCGTCCCTGCGCCATCCCTGCCTTCAATTTTAGCAGTGTACGGATTTCTTCGGAGACGGCCCACAACACCAGCGGCAGCGCCTCGCCCTCGCCCTTCAAGCCTTCCAGCATGCGCACGAGGCGCGCAGGATCGCCCGCCAGCATCGCTTCCGACAGCTTGAACACGTCGTAGCGCGCCACGTTCAGCACGGCGTCCATCACCTGCTCGACCGTCAGCTTGCCCGGCTCGTACAGCAGCGCGAGCTTCTGGATTTCCTGGTGCGCCGCCAGCAGGTTGCCCTCCACGCGGTCGGCGATGAAGTCCAGGCTCTGGCGGTCCGCGCTCTGGTTCTGCGCCGAGAGGCGCGTGCCGATCCAGCCCGGCAGCTGCGCGCGTTCCACGTTCGGGATCTCGACGTAGACCGCGGCCTGCTGCAGCGCCGCCACCCACGACGCCTTCGCCGTCTGCCAGTCCAGCTTCGGCAACGTGATCAACGTGAGGTTGTCGGGGTTCAGGTCCTTCGCGTAGCTCTGCAGCGCCGCGCTGCCGTCCTTGCCCGGCTTGCCGCCGGGGATGCGCAGCTCGATCAGCTTCTTGTCGCCGAACAGCGACATGGCCTGGTTCGCGGCGAGCAGCTCGCCCCACTTGAAGCTGCGCTCGACCGTGAGCACGTCGCGCTCGGAATAGCCTTGCGCACGCGCGCGGCTGCGGATCTTGTCCGCCGCCTCCAGCGCGAGCAGGTGCTCGTCGCTGGTGATCACGTACAGGGGCGCGAGCCCCTTGGCGAGGTGGCCGTCGAGTGCCTCGGGCCGCAACTGCATGGTGGTCCTTTTCGCTTTGTCGTTAAGTGGCGGTCAAGTGCCCGTCAAGTGGCCGGCTTCATGGCGGCCAGGCGGCGGATGATCTGCTGCACGATGTCCGCCTGCATGTCGCGGTACAGCAGCGCTTCCTCCGATTCCTTGGCCAGCACCTGCGTCTCGTCGAACGCCATGTTCCGGCGCAGCGAGATCTGCGTGGGCGGCACCAGCTCGACACCCTTGGCGTCGCGCACGGCGAACGACAAGGTGTACGTCAGCAGGTATTCGCGCACGCGGCCCAGGCTGTTCAGCGACAGGATCGATTTGTTGCGCGACTCGCCCAGCAGCACGAACTGCGCCTCCGCATCAAGCGCCTTGTCGGCGATGTCCACCTGGCCCGTCGCGCGCAGGTTGCGCTTGAGTTCCGTGCCCAGCGCGGACGTGTCCGGGAAGCCGAGATAAATGCTGTGGAACGGCATCGTGTAGCTGCCGTTCGAACCGCGCAGCTGGAAGCCGCAGCCGGCCGTGCTGCTTGCCACCAGCAGGGCCGCGACGGCGCGCACTACCCACTTCCTGGAAAGGGTGCGCATCCGTTACACCACGATGTTGATCAATTTGCCGGGGACGACGATGATCTTCTTCGGCGTCCCTTCGATGAACTTCTGTGCGGATTCCGACGCCAGCGCGGCGGCCTCGATGGCGGCCTTGTCGGCATCCTTGGCCACCTTCACGGCACCGCGCAACTTGCCGTTCACCTGGATCATCAGTTCGATCTCCGCCTGTTCCAGCGCGGCCGGATCGACTTCCGGCCAGGACACGTTGAGGATGTCGCCGTACTTGCCGGCATAGCCCAGTTCCTGCCACAGCGCGTGCGTGATGTGCGGCGCGACGGGATTCAGCATGCGCAGGAAGATCGACAGGCCTTCCGTGATCACCGCGTCGGACGCCGTACCTTCGGCCAGCTTCGCCGACTCCAGCGTATTCAGCATCTTCATGCACGCGGAGACGACCGTGTTGTACTGGATGCGCTTGAAGTCGTAGTCGGCCTGCTGCAGCACCTTGTGCACTTCGCGGCGCAGCGACTGCTGATCAGCATCCACCGGAGCGCCGGCCGGCGTTCCCGCCTGCTGGCCGGCCAGCGCGGCGGCGACGCGCTCGCGCTGCGCGTAACCGAATGCCCAGACGCGGCGCAGGAAGCGGCTCGCGCCTTCCACGCCCGACTCCGACCATTCCAGCGTCTGCTCCGGCGGCGCCGCGAACATCGTGAACAGGCGGGCCGTGTCGGCGCCGTACTGCTCGATCTGCGCTTGCGGGTCGATGCCGTTGTTCTTCGACTTCGACATCTTCTCGGTGCCGCCGATGACGACCGGCTGGCCGTCTTCCTTCAGCACCGCCGACTGCGGACGGCCGCGCTCGTCGAACGTCAGGGTCACGTCGGCCGGGTTGTACCAGGTCTTCTTGCCCGCCGCGTCTTCGCGGTAGTAGGTCTCGTTCAGCACCATGCCCTGCGTGAGCAGGTTGACGAACGGCTCGTCGAATTTCACGAGGCCGAAGTCGCGCATGACCTTCGTCCAGAAGCGCGCGTACAGCAGGTGCAGCACGGCGTGTTCGATGCCGCCGATGTACTGGTCCATCGGCATCCAGTAATCGTTGCGGGCCGGGTCGACCATCGAATCGTTCGAACCCGGCGACGTATAACGCATGTAGTACCAGGACGAGTCGATGAACGTGTCCATCGTGTCCGTCTCGCGGCGTGCGGCCGCGCCGCAGCACGGGCAGTCGACCTTCAGGAACGCTTCGTGTTTCTTCAGCGGGTTGCCGGAACCGTCCGGGACGCAGTCTTCCGGCAGCACGACCGGCAGGTCCTTCTCGGGCACCGGCACCGTGCCGCACTTTTCGCAGTGGATCATCGGGATCGGCGTGCCCCAGTAGCGCTGGCGCGAGATGCCCCAGTCGCGCAGGCGGAACGTGACCTTCTTGTCGCCCAGCTCCAGGTTCGCGAGATCGCCCGCGACGGCGTTGACGGCCGACGTGTAATCGAGGCCGTCGTACTTGCCCGAGTTGATGACGACGCCGCGTTCCTTGTCGCCGTACCACTCCTGCCAGCCGTCCAGCGAGAACGTCTGGCCTTCGACGGCCACCACCTGCTTGATCGGCAGGTCGTATTTTTTCGCGAAGCCGAAGTCGCGCTCGTCGTGGGCCGGCACGCCCATCACGGCGCCGTCGCCGTAGGTGATCAGCACGTAGTTGCCGACCCAGACCGGCACCTGCTCACCGGAGATCGGATGCGTGACGAACAGGCCCGTGGGCATGCCCTTCTTTTCCATCGTCGCCATGTCGGCTTCGATGACGGAACCCTGCTTGCACTCGGCGATGAACGCCTGCAGTTCCGGGTTGTCCTTCGCGGCGTGTTGCGCGAGTGCGTGTTCCGGCGCGACGGCGCAGAACGTGACGCCCATGATCGTGTCGGCGCGCGTCGTGAAGACGTACATCTTGCCGTCGTTGATGAGCTCACCCTGCTCGTCCATGATCACGTGCGGGAACGCGAAGCGCACGCCGGTCGACTTGCCGATCCAGTTGGCCTGCATGATGCGCACGCGCTCCGGCCAGCCGGGCAGCTTGTTCTCGACGTGGTCCAGCAGTTCGTCGGCGTAGTCCGTGATGCGCACGTAGTACATCGGGATCTCGCGCTTTTCGACGACCGCGCCCGAGCGCCAACCCTTGCCGTCGATGACCTGCTCGTTCGCGAGCACGGTCTGGTCGACGGGGTCCCAATTCACGGTGCCCGTCTTCTGGTAGATGATGCCCTTCTCGAGCATCTTGAGGAACATCCACTGGTTCCACTTGTAGTACTCGGGCTTGCAGGCGGTCATCTCGCGCGACCAGTCGATCGCGAGACCCATCGATTCCATCTGGCCGCGCATGTGGGCGATGTTCGAATAGGTCCACTGCGCGGGCGGCACGTTGTTGGCCATCGCCGCGTTTTCGGCGGGCATGCCGAAGGCGTCCCAGCCCATCGGCATCAGCACGTTGTAGCCGTTCATCCGCAGGTAGCGGTACATCACGTCGTTGATCGTATAGTTGCGCACGTGACCCATGTGCAGCTTGCCCGACGGGTAAGGCAACATCGAGCAGGCGTAATACTTGCCTTTTGGGAAACGCGGGTCGTTCTCGACGGCTTTATACGCGTCGATCGACTTCCAGTAGGCCTGCGCGGCCTGTTCGACTTCGGCTGGACTATATTTTTCTTGCATGATGTTCTGCGGACTGAAGGAGGTGAGCGGAACATTATACCGGTCGTTCGGCATGGTGGGCACGGGGTGCCCACCCTACGGCAATGCGTGAATATCGTAGGGTGGGCACCCCGTGCCCACCGAATGCATGCGAAATCAGCGGAGTTCGAGTTCCAGCGCCGGCTTTTCGCCGTAGTCCTCGTAGCGCTCGTTGATGCCGATGATGCAGAACGCCATCTCTTCCAGCACGTCCGGCGCCCGCTCGCGCAGGGCTTCCGAGTGCGTCACGACGATGTGCAGCACCTCGTCCTTCTTCAGGCGGACGCTGCTCATGCCGTCCTCGTCGCGCAGATAGCTCAGGCAATCGACCCACGAATCCATCGTGTGCACGTACGAATCGGGAAAGCCGAACGCACGTTGGCTCTCGACGTGGAAGCTTTCCGCGTCCGTGATCGCGGCGCCGTTGAGCTCGACGGTGGCCATGTAACTCTCCTAAAAAACGCCTCGCGGCCAGTATGCCAGCAGATTGCCGGCATGGCCGTCCAGTTCAGCAGGCGCGCGCTCAGCCCTTCAGGCCCAGCACGTCCTGCATGTCGTACAGGCCCGTCGACTTGTCGGCGAGGAAGCGGGCGGCGCGCAGCGAGCCCTGCGCGTAGCTGACGCGGCTGCTGGACTTGTGGCTGATCTCGATGCGCTCGCCGATACCGGCGAACAGCACGGTGTGATCGCCCACGATGTCGCCGCCGCGCACGGTGGCGAAGCCGATCGTCGACGGATCGCGCTCGCCCGTCACGCCTTCGCGCCCGTAGACGGCGCATTCCTTCAGGTCGCGGCCGAGGGCGTCGGCGATCACCTCGCCCATCTTCAGCGCGGTGCCGGACGGGGCGTCGACCTTGTGGCGATGGTGGGCTTCGATGATCTCGATGTCATAGCCTTCCGAGAAATTCTTCGCAGCCATTTCCAGCAGCTTCATCGTGACGTTGACGCCGATGCTCATGTTCGGAGCAAACAGGATCGCCGTCTTCTCGGCGGCGGCGCGGATGGCGGCCTTGCCGGCGTCATCGAAACCGGTGGTGCCGATGATCATCTTGATGCCGTGGGCGGCGCAGTATTCCAGGTGGTGCAGCGTGCCTTCCGGGCGCGTGAAGTCGATCAGGTAGTCGGCGTCCGCCAGGCCCTTGTCGAGGACCGACTGGATCACGACACCGGTCAGCTGGCCGGAAAACGCGCCGGCGTCGGAACCGATGAACGGATTGCCTTCGCGGTCGAGAGCACCCGCGAGCACGGCGTCCGGCGCGGCGGCGATGGTTTCGATCAGCATGCGGCCCATGCGGCCGCTGGCGCCGGCAACGGCGATTTTCAGTTGCGTCATGTTATTGTCCTCCACCGCCGCCGCCCTTAGCGGCCTCGTCGCGCTTGCGCTTCAACTCGTCCAGCGATTCCTGCTCGGACTTTTCCTCGTATTTCGAAATACCGATCAGGCGATTGATGTACTCGCGTTCCGTCGGCAGGTTGCCGCCGTCGAAGTGGTCGACCTTGTCGTCCTTGAAGTAGACGGTGACGCGGCTCGTCGTCAGCTCGCCGTTGCCGCGCGCGAGATAGAACGGGTAATCCCAGCGGTTTTCGTGGAAGGCGTCCTGCAGCAGCGGCGTGCCGAGGATGAACTTGACCTGGTCGCGTGTCTGGCCGACCTTCAGCTGGTTCAGCATTTCCTGCGAGACGAAGTTGCCCTGCTGGATGTCCGGACGGTACGGCGAAAAGACCCAGAGGAATTTCTGCAGCTTGGTGACGGTCGTCGTCTGCGCGCCCGAATTCGCGATGGCCGCGGACTTGCTCGCGTCGGCGGCGACCGCGGCGGGGGCGGTGTTCGCCGCTTCCGCCGGCTTGGTCTGGTTGCGCCAGGCGGCGCAGCCGGACAGCGCCAGCGTCATGCAGGCGAGGCCGGCCACGAGCGCTGCGCGCGCGTGGGAACGATGGAAAACGGCTTTATTGCGCATATCTGACCTTAAAAATCGATGAGGCGGAGGCTCTGAAAACGCTATATCATAAAGCACTCCGCCCATATCCGAGTAACAAAACATGAGCAACAATCCAACCGACCTGAAGGCCAGCGGCCTGAAAGCGACCTTGCCGCGGTTAAAAATCCTGGAAATCTTCCAGAACAGCACGGTACGGCACCTGACGGCGGAAGACGTCTACAAGACCCTGTTGAACGACAATATGGACGTGGGCCTGGCGACGGTGTACCGGGTGCTGACCCAGTTCGAGCAGGCCGGCCTGTTGAATCGGAATCACTTTGAAACCGGCAAGGCGATCTACGAGCTGAACGCCGGATCGCACCACGACCACCTCGTCTGCCTCGATTGCGGCCACGTGGAAGAGTTCTACGACGACGAGATCGAAAGCCGCCAGCAAAAGATTGCCAGCGAACGTGGCTTCAAGATCGCCGAGCACGCGCTGGCCATCTACGGCCACTGCCAGAAGACCGACTGCCCGCACCGGCACTGACCGGCATCCCGGCCGGCCCCCGCCGGTCGCCACCCTTCAGGAATGACTCAACGCGTTCGACAGCAGTTTCGCTGTGATGTCGACGATCGGAATCACGCGCTCGTACGCCATGCGCGTGGGCCCGATGACGCCGAGGGTGCCCACGATCTTGCCGTTCACCTCGTACGGCGCCGTGACGACGCTCATCTCGTCCATCGGCACGAGCTTCGATTCGCCACCGATGAAGATCTGCACGCCGCCGGCCTTGCTGGACACGTCGAGCAGCTGCATCAGGCCCGTCTTCTGCTCGAACATCTCGAACATCTGGCGTAGCGAGCTCATGTTGGACGACAGGTCGGCCACGGACAGCAGGTTGCGTTCGCCCGCGATCACCATGTCGTCCGTCTCGGCCAGCGCCTCGCTGCCCGCCTCCACCGCGGCCTGCATCAGGCGCCCCATGTCGTCGCGCAGCTGGCGCAACTCGCCCGTCAGGCGGCCGCGCACTTGGTCGAACGACTGGCCGGCGAAATGCTGGTTCAGGTAGTTGGCGGACTGGATCAGCTGCGCGGGCGTGTAGTCGACGTCGGTCAGCAGCAGGCGGTTCTGCACGTCGCCGCGCGGATCGACGATGACGAGCAGGATGCGCTTTTCCGACAGGCGCAGGAATTCGATCTGCTGGAACGCCGATTCGCGCCGCGGGCTCTGCACGACGCCGGCGAACTGCGACAGCGACGACAGCATCTGGGCCGCGTTGGCGAGGACCTTCTGCGGCTGGTGCGCGGGGAGGCGCATGCCGGCTTCGACGGCGTTCTCGTCGATCTGCTGCACGGTGAGCAACGTATCGACGAACAGGCGGTAGCCGCGCGGCGTGGGGATGCGGCCGGCCGACGTATGCGGACTGGCGACGTAGCCCATTTCCTCCAGGTCGGCCATGATGTTGCGGATCGTGGCCGGCGACAGGTCGAGGCCGGAAATCTTCGACAGCGCGCGCGAACCGACCGGCTGGCCGTCGGCGATGTAGCGCTCGACCAGGGCTTTCAGCAGGGTTTGGGCACGATTATCGAGTTGCATAGCCTGAATGGGGACGGGTGGTCCGTCCGGTTGTCATCGTTTCATTTCTGTCATTATGCCCGTTCGACGCGCGCTTGTGCTTCATCCGTGCTCGCGCCCGAGCCAGTCGAGCAGTTCGTCGAAGTCGCGCACGACCGCATCCGGTACCACGTCGTGTTCCAAGTGTTTCTCCGAGCCCGTGCGGTTCATCCACACGGCCCGCAGCCCGGCGCGCTGGGCGCCCTGCACGTCGAGCAGCACGTCGTCGCCGACGTAGACCGCGTCCTCGGGCGCCACGTCCAGTTCCTTGCAGGCGGCGAGGAAGATGGCCGCATCCGGCTTGGCCACACCGAACTGCGATGCCGCCACCGACACCTTGAAATGGTGCGACAGGCCGATCGTGCGCAAGTCGGCGTTGCCGTTCGAAATGGAACCGATCAGCACCCGTTTCTTCAGGCGCAGCAGGCCGGGCAGCACGTCGTCGTACGGCACGACGGCATTGCGCGCGGCGAAGAATTGCGTCATCGCGTGCTCGACCTTGGCTGCGTCCTCGCCGGCCTCCTCGAACGCGGCGACGAGGCCCGCGTGGCGCAGCTTGCCGAGGTCGAGGTGGAGCTCGGGCTTGCGCGCCAGCAGTTCCAGGCGCGCCTGGCGCAAGGAGTCGATCGTGAAGCGTTCGGCCACGCGCGGCGCGTGCTCGCGCAACCAGGCGAACAGCTTGTCTTCGGCTTGCAGGATCACGGGTGCGATCGGCCACAGCGTGTCGTCGAGGTCGAACAGGATGGCCTTCGGCCAGGCACGGCGCGTGTTCATCGATTGCGGCTTCGGAAACGAAGCTTGGAGAGTGGAAAGGAGCGGTCCAAGCATAACGAGGGCGGCGCGGAAATGCAATGCCGCTGCGGTGCGGGCTCATGGTTACACCGTGATACAAAGGCAAATGGCGTCCGGGCTTGGCAAATGCACTAAAATGATGGGTATTTTTCCATTCAGCCGTACCGGCGCCGCGTGCGCGCCACCATTCCACTGTGGAGATTTTATGAAGAGCTCGATCCTGCGTGCCAGCGCCGTCTCGCTGGCATGCGCGCTGGTCCTGTCCGCCTGTGGCGGCGGGAGCGGTGACCTGACCCTGGGCGGCGCCGTCCAGAACGTGACCAAGGACGGCCTGGTGCTGCAAAATAATGGCGGCAACGATACGGCCGTCGTGTACCCCTATACGTCGTTCCAGTTCACTAACCGTGTATCGACCGATGACCAGTTCAACATCACGGTCAAGAGCATCCCGTCGAACGCCAGCGAATGCCATGTCAACAACGGCAAGGCGCGCGCCAACTATTACTCGATCTACCAGATCAGCGTGGCCTGCACGATCAAGCAGCACGCGCTGACCGTGGTGGTCAACAACCCGACCGGCGTCGGCATCACGATCGTCAACGGCGCGGACAAGAAAGATGCGCCGGCCGGCACGACGTCGGTATCGATGTCGCCCGTGAACGAAGACGGCCCCTACGGCATCACCGTGCTGGCCCAGCCGGCCAACCACACGTGCACCGTCAGCGGCGGCAGCAGCGGCAACGGCTCCGGCACCATGGGCTCGGACGAGAACACGACCGTCACCGTCACCTGCGCTTAAACACTGGAGAGACCCACATGAAGTTTTCCCTCGCGCGTCCGGCCCTCGCCCTCGCGATCACGGTCACGCTGGCGTCGTGCGGCGGCGGCAAGGCCACGTTCCCGATCAACGTCACGGTCACCAACCTGCAATACCCGGGCCTCACCCTGAGCACGAACGGCATGGACTACACCGTCAACCCGCCCGCCACGGCCGGCCAGGACGTCACGTTCGTCTTCCCGAACCAGATCGAATACGGCCAGACGTATGACGTGATCCCGAAAGGCCAGGTCGTCACCAACGGCACCGTCACGGCGCTGGGCGCCCAGCCCGCCCACCAGACCTGCTCGTCGCCGACGTTCCCCAAGAGCGGCACGGCCGGCCAGCTGGCCAAGATCGACATTCACTACGTGTGCGCCGTCAATACGTTCCCGCTCACCGGCACCGTCAAGGGCCTGACCGGAACCGGCCTCACCTTGGCCAATGGCAGCACGTACCTCCCGGTGCCGGTCAATCCGGCGCTGGACAGCGCCAACGCCCCGACCGGTGCCGACGTACGGTTCGCGATGAACTCGGTTCCCTACGGCACGACGTATGGCGTGACGGTGCTGACCCAGCCGAAAGACCAGACGTGCACGGTCACGGGCGGCGCCAACGGCACGGGCGGCGGCACCATGGACGATACGGCGGAAAAAGCCGGCGGCGTCACGAACCTCGTCGTCACCTGCGTCAAATCGAGCTGAGCGACCGTTCGCGCCGAATGGATGAGATATGGAGAATTCGTATATCGACTATGCGAAACAAAAATTGGACTGATATGCTGTAGCGCAGCATAATTGCACCTGTCTCCTCCAACTCTCCTCAGAAAAGAATTGGATTTAAGCCCGCCTCAACAGCGGGCTTTTTTTTCGCCCGCAGGTTTCCCGCATGCCGGCGCATCGACTGCGCGAGCGCGATCGGCGGCGGCTCGGCAGTGCGCCTGGTCGGAGTCTCGGGGTGCCGGCGCGAGGCCGGCATGGTCGGTAAGGCTTGCCTTCACGGCGCCGTGGACCGCGTGGCAGCCGGGCCGTTTCTTCATCGCTCACTGCCGGTCGGCAGTGGCTTGCTGCGGTATGTCAGACGTTGCGTGATGCGGTTCTGCGGCCGCGCTTCAGCCGGCGGCCAGGCGCTTCGCCGTGACTTTGACGACGGCCATCTGCTGGCCTTCGATCGTCACCTGGGCGTCGTAGCGGGCATGCTTGGCGACGCTGGCGGCGTGCGCGGCGCTCGTGACACCGACGAGAACGGCGGCGGCGAGGAAGATGGCTTCCATGTTTTTCAGGATGTTCATGACCGGCTCCTTGATGGCGTGCGTGGATCAGATGGCGGCTTTGGCGGCGGCCGGGAGGCGCTTCGCCGTGACTTTGACGACGGCCATCTGCTGGCCTTCGATCGTCACCTGGGCGTCGTAGCGGGCGTGCTTGGCGACGCTGGCGGCCTGTGCGGCGCTGGTGACACCGACGAGGACGGCGGCGGCGAGGAAAATGGCTTCCATGTTCTTGAGGACGTTCATTTTGCTTCTCCTTGAAGGTTCGTCGGTTGGGTCGGCGCCGTGATCGGCTTCGGATGATGTCACTGTAGGCGCACGCGCCCTTGGCTTCCACCGGACTGCGACGAACTGCACAAAACGCAGGATAAAAGGCGTAAAAACGCGATGGTGCGTTGCGGCACGTCCGCCCGCGCATGCGTACGCTCAACAGCCGCACCGGCTGCGCTGGCGATACTCCTCTGCGGCACACGTGGAGGCGACATGAAACGCTGGAACATCCTGCAACTCGATGCGAACGGGGCGGCGCGGACGGCCGGCACGGTGCGCGGCTGGAACGCCGTCGCGCTGCGGGCGATCGGCACACGTCCGCTCGGCGCGCATGCGCTCGCGCTGCTGCACGGCGCCATGTACAACGCGTGGGCCGCCTACGACGGCAGCGCGCGCCAGACCGTGCACGGCGTGGCCGTCCGCCTGCCGCGCGCCGAACGCGACGCCGCCAGCAAGGCCGCCGCGATGAGCCATGCGGCGCGCCACGTACTCGTCGGTCTGCTCCCGCACGCGCGGCCGGACGCGGACGCGCGCATGGCGATCCTGGGCCTCGATCCGGCCGCGGCCGCCGCCCGGTTCAGTCCTGCGGGCATCGGCCTGGCCCAGGCGGCGGCTGCGCTCGACGGCCGGAACGGGCCACCGTTCGCACCGCTGCCGCCCGAGGCCGCCGAACCGCGCACGGCCGCGCCGCAACCTGCTGCCGCCATGCGCACGCTGCAGCACTGGTGCCGCCTGGCCCGGCACGTCGCGCTGCGCGACGGCTACGACGACGACCGCGACGTGCTGCTGTTCGTCGTGCTGGCCCATGGCCTGGCCGACGCCGCGCGCGCGGCGCGCGACGATCCGGCCGTGTTGGCCGGCTGCGCCGCCGAGGTCCTGCGCCGCTTCACGGGCAGCGACCGGCTGGGCGCGGGCGCGCGCTGGACCACGTTCACGCAGGCGGCTACGGCCGGAATGACGAACGCCCGCGACGATGCGCAGGCGTTCGGAAGAAAGGTCGGCGCGCGCGTGTTCGACAAGGCGCGCCGGTATTGGCGGGGGAAGCTGTAGGCGCCTCCCCGCTGCCGGCTTATTTGTGCGACGCGCCGCTCGACGCCTGGCTCGCGCCCGTGGACGAACCGCCCGCGCTGCCCGACGCCGAGCCGCCCGCGCTGCCGTCCAGCGCCACGCTGCCGTTCAAGCCCGATGCCCCGTCGCGCACCGCGTGGGCGGCACCCCGCGCGGCACCGGCCGCCTCGCCGCCAGTGTTCGCGACACGGTCGCGTGCCTGGCCGGCCGCACCGCGCGCCGTGCCAGCCGCTGCACTGCCCGTGGTCGCCACGCGGTCGCGTGCCGCGCCTGCTGCGTTGCGCGCCGTGCCGACCGCTTCGCTGCCGGCCGTCGTCGCACGGTCATGTGCCTGGCCCGCCGCACCGCGGGCGGTGCCGGCCGCTTCGCTGCCGGTGGTCACCATGCGGTCGCGTGCCTGGCCTGCCGCGCCGGCAGCACTGCCGAAGGCGCTGGCCGCGCCGCTGCCGTCCACGCCGGCCGAACCGGAACCGTCGGCGCGGGCCGAGGTTCTACCGTTGCCCGCATCGACGGACGCCGAACGTTCCGCACCGGCCGTGCCGGAGGCGTTCCCGCCGAGACCGCCCATGCCCGACAACAGGCCCGAACGCTGCGCCGGTGCGGCTGGCTGGGTCGCGGGCTGGGTTGCCGCCTGGGGTGCGGATTGGGTCGCACCGGTGCTCGAGGCCGGGGCCGGCTGACGCGACGCGCTCAGCGCGCCGTCGAGGGCACCGCTGCCGGACGCATTGCCCGCAGCCTGGCCGCCGCTGCGGCTCGCGCCGGCCGCGCCGTCGCCTGCGCCATGCGCCATGCCGGTGATGTCTCCGGTGCCGCGGGTCGCGCGGCCGGCCACGTCGGCACCGAGGACGCCATTGCCGCGCGCCCCGTCCGCCGTGCCGTGCGCCGCGCCGGCGGTGTCCGTCGTGCCGCGGTTTGCGTGACCCGCCGCATCGGCACCGCGGTTCGCACCGCCGCGGACATCGTCCGTCGCATCGCGGACGATGCGGCCGTCGCCGCGCAGGCCACCCATCGAATCCATGCGGCCCATGCCGCCCATGCCGCCACCGCCGATCATGCCGCCGATGGAACCGCCCAGCGAGCCGCCCATGCGGCCGCCGAGCAGCTGCGCATGCGCCTGGTGGGTCATGCCGATGGCGAGGATGAGGGCGATGTGGTGGGCAATCTGTTTGGCTTTCATGTCTGTTCTCCTTGTCAGTGAGCGGCAAAGTACGCCGCCGATACTTGGAAAACGGACCAGCTCGCCGTTTTCTTCCATCCCTTCCAAAATATTTTTAAAATTTTTTTCAGCGCAGGTCGGACGGGTCAGTGCGCACGTCGGCGCCAACGATGCCGTATCCGATCTCGTCGTTGGCGACGGCCTGGCCATGGCCGGCCTCGCGCGCGAGCGCGTCCACGGCGCGCGCGGCGCCGGCGCGATCGGGCCTGGGCAGGCGCTGCGCCAGCAACGCGGCGACGATGGGTGCCGCGAACGACGTCCCGCGCACCTGGCGGTACGGCGGCGTGCCCGGCGCGGCGCTGACCATCTGGCTGCCGGGCGCCGCGAATTTCACTTGCGGGCCGCGCGCCGCTTCCGGCAACGGCTTGCCCCGCCGGTCGACGCCCGTCACGCCGACGACGCCGGGATAGCTGGCCGGGTACAGCGGCGGTGCCGCAGGCCCGTCATTGCCGACGGCCGCCACGAGCAGGTGGCCATGCGCCTGCATCGCGGCGACGGCGCGCGCCAGCAGCGCGTTCGACGGCCCGACGAGGCTGATGTTCACGACGCCGACCGCCTGCTGGTCGAGCCAGCCCAGCGCGGCGGCGATGCGGTCCGCGGCGCCGCCCACCGGGCTGCCGCAATACACGTCTGCCGCGTACAACGAGGCGCCGGGCGCCGCGCCGTGCAGGTGGTCGGAGCGCCCGACCATCAGCGCCGCCACCGCCGTGCCGTGCGGCGCGGGGACGGCCTGGCCGCCGCAGCCCCAGCGCGTGATGGCGGCGTCCTCGAAGACGGGATGATCGCCGTCGACGCCGCTGTCCACGAGGCCGACGCGCACCGCGGCCCCATCGCCCGCACGAGCACCGCCCGCCGCGCCGCTTCCGGTATAGACGTGATTGAAATCGTAGCTGCCGTCCGGATCGATGGCGCGCAGGCGCTCGACCATCGCGGCTGTCGACGCACCGGCCGGCAGGCGCAGCACGACCATGCGGTCGCCCAGCCCCGGCAGCACGTCGTCGCTGACGATCGTCGCCCCCGCGCCGCGCGCGGCCTGCAGCGCCGCATCCGACGGCGACCACGCGAGCACCTCGCCCCGCAGCGCCGGTTCGCCGCGCGGATCCGCCTCGAGCTGGTCAGGATGATTGCGCAGCAATTGTTTGACGGTGTCGAGGCGCAGGCTGCCGAGGTCCGGCAGCGGCGCCCGGTCGAGCAGGCGGTCGACGGGACGCCGCAGGCCGTCCAGCCCCACCGGCCCGATGCGCCCCGGCAGCGGCAGCGACGGCAGGCCCAGCTGCGCGTGCGCGGATGCCGCCGCGCCCAGCAGCACGGCGACCGTGGCGACACGCATGTTTACGAAAGGGAATTTCATGAGGAGATCATATATGATTGGGCGATACCGTATAAACGAACGGGGTTGGGAAGAAAATCCCCGTTCGGATCGTTTACCTGACATAGACACTGTTCATGCTTGCCGACGAGATTGCCGCCCTACTGCCCCGCATGCGCCGTTTTGCGCGGGCGCTGACCTTTCACCGCGAAGATGCGGACGACGTGGTGCAGATCGCAATGGAGCGCGCGCTCGGCCGCAGCGAACAGTGGGAACCGGGGACGCGGCTCGACAGCTGGCTCTTCCGGATCATCAAGAACGCATGGATCGACGAAGTACGCAGCCGCACCCGGCGCGCCGAGCTGTTCGCGCCGGAGGAGGAAGGTGAACATGTGGGCGACGATACGGCGCAGGCGCACCAGCAGCGGCTCGCGGTCCAGAAGGCGATCAGCCTGCTGTCCGAGGAGCACCGGCTCGTCGTCGGCCTCGTGCTGGTGGACGGCTTGCCGTACAAGGAAGCCGCCGAGGTGCTGGAGATCCCCATCGGCACGCTCACCAGCCGCCTCGCCCGCGCCCGCGACGCCCTGCAGCAGTTGCTCGCCGATCAGACCTAGAGGACACGATGAGATTTTCCGATGAAACCCTGATGGCCTATGCCGACGGCGAGCTCGATCCCCAGGAGCGCGCCGCCATCGAACAGGCGATGCGCGACGACCCGGCCGTCGCCAATGCCGTGGCCAACCACCGCGCGCTGCGGTCCGACGTCGCCGCCGCCTTTGCCGGCATCCTCGACGAGCCCGTGCCCGCGCGGCTGCAGCCGCCCGCGCCGGCGCCGGTGCTGTCGCTCGATGCGGCGCGGGCCGAGCGCACGGCCGCGAAGGCGCGCCGCACGTGGTCGTGGCCGGAATGGGGTGCGCTGGCGGCGATGCTCGTCGTCGGCGTCCTGGCCGGCAAGGCCCTCCCCGGCGGCGCGCCCGCCATCGCCGGCAACGGCGGCCAGGTGGTGGCGCGGGGCGAACTCGCGTCCGCGCTCGACAGCCAGGTCGGCGGCCAGGGCAGCGGGAAGGTCAAGGTCGGCGTCAGCTTCGCCGCCCGCGACGGCGATTACTGCCGCACCTTCGTCATGGGGACGTCGGCCGGCCTCGCGTGCCGCGCGGGCGGGCAATGGAAGATTCCCGTGCTGTCGGAAACGGCGCCCGAGGCCGCCGGCGGCTACCGCCAGGCCGGCAGCGCGTTGCCGGCGGCCGTGCTGGACGCCGTCGACGAACGCATCGCGGGCAAGCCGCTCGACGCGGCGGGAGAAGAAGCGGCGCGGGCCCGCGGCTGGCAGGCCGGCCGCTAAGAACCTATCTCGGTGGCGTAACGTACGTGGTTCGCGAACGTCCGCGTGGGCACAGGGGTGCCCACCCTACGATCTATCTCGGTACCCTGGTAGGGTGGGCACCCCGTGCCCACGCGTAACGTATGCGGTTCGCGAGGGTTCGTTGGAACAGGCGCCGAGGCGCGTCAGGCCAGCGGCTTCAGTATGTTGGCGAGCGCCACGTACTGTTCCAGCCCCACGGCTTCCGGGCGCGCGCCCGGGTCGATGCCGGCGTCGACGAGCTGCTGCTCGGTGAACATGCCGGCCACGCAGTTGCGGATCACCTTGCGGCGCTGCGAGAACGCCTTCTGCACGACGGCTTCCAGGGTACGCGCGTCGGCCGGCAGCTGGCGCTTCGTCGGCACCATGCGCACGATGGCGGAATCGACTTGCGGCGGCGGATCGAACGCCGTGGGCGGCACGACGAACAGCATGGCCATGTCGTAGCGCCACTGCAGCATCACGGACAGGCGGCTGTACGCTTTCGTGCCCGGCTCCGCCACCATGCGCTCCACGACCTCTTTCTGCAGCATGAAGTGCTGGTCCTCGATGAGGTGGGCGAAGTCGGCCAGGTGGAACAGCAGCGGGCTCGAGATGTTGTACGGCAGGTTGCCCACCACGCGCAGCTTCTTCCCTTCCGGGACGGGAATGCTGCCGAAATCGAACTTCAGCGCGTCGCCCGAGTGGACCGTCAGGCGTTCGCGCGGATACGATTTTTCCAGGCGCGCGACGAGGTCGCGGTCCAGCTCGACCACGTGCATGTGGTCCAGCTCCTTGAGCAGCAGCGCCGTCATCGCGGCCAGGCCAGGGCCGATTTCGACCATGGTGTCGCCGCGGCGCGGGCCGATCGATTCGATGATGTCGTGGAGGACGTGGTCGTCGGTCAGGAAGTTCTGGCCGAAGCGCTTGCGGGCTACGTGTTTCATTGTCTTATGCGGGTTGTTGCTGTTGTGCGCGCACCATGGCGACGGCGACGCGGATCGCCTCTTCCATGCTGCCGCAATCGGCCTGCCCCAGGCCTTTCTCGGCCAGGTCGAGCGCCGTGCCGTGGTCGACGGACGTGCGGATCAAAGGCAGGCCGAGCGTGATGTTGACGCCGCGGCCGAACGTCGCGTACTTGAGCACGGGCAGGCCCTGGTCGTGGTACATGGCCAGCACGGCATCGGCGTGCTGCAGATACTTCGGCTGGAACAGCGTGTCGGCCGGGTATGGGCCGCGTGCGTCGATGCCGCGGCTGCGCGCGTCGGCCAGCACCGGTTCGATCACGTCGATCTCTTCGCGGCCCAGGTAGCCGTTCTCGCCCGCGTGCGGGTTCAGGCCCGTCACGAGGATGCGCGGCGACGCGATGCCGAACTTCTGCACGAGGTCCGCGTGCAGGATGTCCAGCACCTGCGCGAGGCTGTCCCGCGTGATCGCATCCGGGACGTCCTTCAGCGGCAGGTGCGTCGTCGCCAGCGCCACGCGCAGATACGGTTGATCGTTACCGGGCGAGCCGGCGAGCATCATGACGACCTTGGGCGTCTGCGTCTTCTCGGCCAGGTATTCCGTGTGGCCGGAAAACGCGACACCCGCATCGTTGATGGTGCTCTTCTGCAGCGGGGCCGTGACGATGGCATCCCACCAGCCGGCCTGCGTGCCCTCGATCGCGAGGTCGAGCGTCGCGAGCACGGCGCGGCCGTTGGCGGCATCCAGCTTGCCCGGCACGACGTGGGCGTCGAGCGGCACATCGACGACGGGGATGACGTCCTGGCCGAAGTGCGGCAGGCCGCTATGGCGCAGTGCGAGCGTGGAGATCGCGGACAGGCGGATCGCCGGGTCGATCAGGCTCGCCGTCAGCGACAAGAAGGCGGCATCGCCCACGAGCACGCACCGGGCCGCGCCGCGCAGCGCCCACGCCGCGCGGATCGAGATCTCCGGACCGATGCCGGCCGGCTCGCCCACCGTGATGGCGAGCGTGGGGCGTGTGCCTGCCGGGGACATCGCTTATTTGTCCTCGCGGAACTCGACGTAGGCGCGGTCGCGGACCTGGCGGCTCCAGTCTTCCAGCGCTTCCTGGCGCTTGCGGTCGGTGAGGACCTGGCGCGCGGCCGAGCGTTCCTTCTCCTTCGACACGTCTTCCGACTTGCGCTCGACGACTTGCACGATGTGCAGGCCCAGCGGGGTCTTGATGACCTCGGACACGTCGCCCGGTTTCAGCGCGTTCATCGGATTCTCGAATTCAGGCATCGCGTCGCCCGGGAACAGCCAGCCCAGGTCGCCGCCCTTCGACGCCGAACCGTCCTGCGAGAACTGGCGCGCCATGTCTTCGAACGTGGCCTGCTTGCTCACGATCTTCTGGCGGATGTCTTCGAGCTTCTTGCGGGCTTCGTCCTCGGTCTGCGTCGGCGTGATCTTCAGCAGGATGTGGCGCGCGTGCGTCTGCTGCACGACGGCCTGGTCGGGCTTCTGCTCGCTTTCCAGCTTGCGTTCATTGACCAGCTTGATGATGTGGAAGCCGACGTTGGTACGGATCACGGGCGTGACCTGGCCCGGCTTCAGCTTGTGCAGTTCGCTCGCGAAGATCGGGGGCAGGCGGTCCGGGTCGCGCCAGCCGACGGCACCGCCCTTCAGTGCGTCCGGCGAATCGGAATACGTAGCGGCCATCTTGGCGAAGTCCGCACCCGTGCGCAGCTGGCGCGCGACTTCGTCGGCGCGGGCCTTGCGCGCGGCAATCTGCTCGGGCGACGCGTTTTCCGGGATGCGCACGAGGATCTGCGCGATGTCCACCTCGACCTTGTCGGCCGCGGCGGCCTTCTCGGCGGCCATGTACGTGTCGATCTCGGCGTCCGTGACCTGGATCTTGCTGTCGACTTCGTGCTCGATCAGGCGCTGCATCATGATCTCGTTGCGGATCTGCTCGCGGAACTTGGAGAACGGCAGGCCCTCCTTCTCCATCGCGTTGCGCATGTCCTGCACGCTCATCTTCTGGTTCTCGGCGATGCGGCCGATGGCGCGGTCGAGCGTCGTGTCGTCGACGCGCACGCCCATTTCCTTGGCCATCTGGAGTTGGGCGCGTTCGGTGATCATGGCCTCGACGACCTGGCGGCGCAGGTCTTCCTCGGCCGGCATCTGCGCGCCCTGGGCCTTCAGGCGCTGGATGATCTCGGCCACGCGCTGCTCGACGTCGCGCTTCGTGATGACTTCGTCGTTGACGATCACGTACACGGAATCGATCACGTGGGCATTGCTGGACGCCGGCGGCAGGAAGCCGGTGCCCGGCTTCGTCGACGCCGTTGCCGGCGCAGCGGCGGCCGGCTTGGCGGCGGGAGCGGCAGCAGGAGCGGCCGGTGCGGCCTGGGCCAGGACGTCGCCGGCGGCGAAGGCGCACAGCAGCACCGCCGCCAGCTTGAGCTGGTGCGGACGGCGTGGGGACAGACGGGTAGTACGCATATTCAGGAAAGCACTCATTTCAGGTAACGGGTTGTCCATGGACCGGTCAGGGGCGGCCGACGTTGGTATTCAGCCGGGTGTAGCCGGGGATGCTCTTGTTGAAGGTATCCAGCGCGTTGCCGACGCCGAGGTGCGACAGGCCGTTCAGCTCGAGCTGGAAGAAGCTCGTCGTGGAGAGGGTCTGCGCGGCGGTCACGAAACGCTGTGCGCCCATGCGGAAGACCCAGCAATCCGCCTTGTACTCGAGCCCCACGAGGCTCTCGAGCAGTTTGCGGTCGCGCGTCGAGTAGCTGACCCGGCTCACGCCATACCAGCGCTGCGTCAGCGGCCACTGGCCCGACACGTCGACGTTGCGGAAGCCGTTGGCAAGGCCGAAGGTGTCGCGCTGGAAGCGGTATTCCAGGTTCAACACCTTCATCGGGGCCGGCTGCCATTGCACCCCGAAATTCGAGCTGTACAGGCTGCGCGCCTGTGCATCGTATTGTACGCCGCTGTCGACGGTCCACGACTCCGAGATGCGGCCCGACGCCGCCACCAGCGCGTCCGAGCGCGTCTGGTTGCGTGGCTCGCTCGAATTCAGGCGCACGCTGGGGTCGGAGAAATAATAGCGGTTGCCGACGGCCAGGCGCAGGCGCTCGGCGCCGTCGGACTCGATGAAGCGCGACACGATCGCCGCCGTCAGCTGGTTCGCGTCCGACACCTTGTCGGCACCGACGAAGCGGTTTTCCGTGAACAGCTGGGCGTAGTTGAAGCCCGCCACGCCCGTGTCGAAATTGGGGATGTCGTCCTGCTTCTTGTACGGCGTGCGCACGTAGAACAGGCGCGGCTCCAGGGTCTGTGTGCCGTCCGGGCCGAACAGCGACGACTTGCGCTCGAACGTCATGCCGCCGTCCAGCGAGAACGTGGGCAGCACGCGCGAGATGTGGTTGTCGTTGTTGACGTTGCTCGTCAGGTCGTACTGCGTCGCGTGCAGCATGACCTTGGGCGTGATGAACCAGCCCGGATGCACCCACGGATAGCTGACCTGGCCGACGAAGTTGGCGCGGTTGCCCTGCACCTGCTTCTCGTCCGGATGGGAGAAGCGCACGGCCTCGGCGTCGACCGCCCAGTCGAAGCCGCCCAGCACGTCGTAGCGGCCGGCGTGAAAGTTAACCTGGGGCAGGCGGTTGTACGGCGTCGCCACCGTCAGCGCCGGATTCAGCACGGCGCCCGGGTCCTGCAGGATCTGGAAGTCCTGCACGCGGGCCGTCAGGTTCCAGTACTGGCCGTAGTACTCCGTGTGCAGTTCGCGCACGAGCTGGCGCACGGCGCTGGCGGCGACGGTGCGCGAGAAGTCGGACGGGTATTCGTTGTCGGACGCCGCATGCGCGTTCCAGCCGAACGCCCAGCCCGGCGCCAGCGCCTGGTTGTGCAGGGTGTCGACCCACCAGCGGTTGCGGTGTGCCAGGCCGTCGTTCGCGAGGAATTCCACGTGGCTCTCGCCGCTGTATGCGCCTGCGCCCGTCTCGCCCAAGTAGCGCCCCGTCGCGCCCAGCTGCAGGCCGCGCGCGAAGATGTAGCGCGGGAACAGCGTCAGGTCGCGGTTCGGCGCGATGTTGACGTAGTACGGCACCATCAGCTCGGCCGAGCCCTTGGAGCCCAGGCCGATCGTGGGCGGCAGCCAGCCGGAGCGGCGTGCGCCCGACAGCGAGAACGACATCGCCGGCGTGCCGATGATGGGCACGTCCTTGAAATAGATGATGGTCTTGCCCGCCGTGCCGATGTCGCGGCCCTGGTCCAGGCGCAGGGTGCTGGACTTCAGGTACCAGTCGGGATTGGGGCCTTCGCACGTGCTGTACGTGCCGTCGACGACGACGGCCTCGTCCTCGCCGAGGAAGTTGATGCGGTCGGCCCTGCCCTGCGCATTGTTCACATGCAGGCGGTATGCGGGGTGCAGCACCCAGCCCTTGCCCGTTTCCAGGTTCAGTTGCAGGGCATCGCCCTTGTAGCGGTCGCCGAAGCGCCACATCGTGATATTGCCTTCGGCCGTGACCTCGTCCTCGACGCGGCGGTAGCAGGCCGTGTCGGCCGTGACGCCGGTGGCGCCGCGCGTGATCTCGACGTTGCGCACCATGTTCAGGATGCGATCGGGGCGGCCGCTGAATTCCTCCGCACGCATCGTGATCGGAAGATCCTGCTCGTTCGGATGGGCCGGCGCGGGCATGGGCGCGGCCGCCGGCTGCGCTGCCGTCTGTGCATACAACGGCCCCGCGGCCATGGCCACGAGGGCGGACAGGGCGGCGGTTCGCCGCGGCGGGAATGGTAGGGCCGTCATCCAGCTCATGAAAGATCGCGTTGCACCATAGAGGGCGATTTTTTGGATTGAATCTCGTATTATATGGGAATTCCTATCACCAACCCGTTTCACCGGGACGCTTCATGTCTTCTCAGTCTCAACACGCTCCCACCTCCCACGACAAGGATACCCGCCTCGCCCTGTTGACAGAATGGCTCGGTTCGCTCGACCTCGTCGACGTCGCCACCGTGCGCCCCGCGTCGACGGATGCGAGTTTCCGCCGCTATTTCCGCCTCGATGTTGTGCCGGCGCTACGCGACAAGCTGGGCGCCACCCTCGTCGCGATGGACGCCCCGCCGGAGCGCGAAAACGTACCCGCGTTCATCAACGTGGCCGGCCTGCTGCGCGATGCCGGCGTCACCGTGCCCGCCATCGTGGCCCGCAACGTGGAAGCCGGCTTCCTGCTGCTGTCCGACCTCGGCACGACGACGTACCTGCAGCGCCTGGACGTCGACAATGCGTCGTTCATGTACTCGGACGCCGTCGACGCGCTGATCAAGTTCCAGCTCGCGAGCCAGCCCGGCGTGCTGCCCGAATTCGACCGCGCCTTCGTGCTGCGCGAACTGAACATCTTCCCCGAGTGGTTCATCGGCCGTCACCTGGGCGTGCAGCTGGACGACGCCCAGCGCGCCCAGCTCGACAAGGTGTTCGAGGCCATCACGGCCAACGTGTTGGCGCAACAGCAAGTCTACATGCACCGCGATTTCCATTCCCGCAACCTGATGTTCCTCGACCAGGGCAACCCGGGCGTGCTGGACTTCCAGGATGCCGTCTACGGCCCCGTCACCTACGACCTGGCGTCGCTGCTGCGCGACGCGTACATCCAGTGGGACGAGGAATTCGTGCTGGACTGGGTCGTGCGTTACTGGCAGAGCGCGAAGCAGGTCGGGCTGCCCGTCAATCCGGACATCGACGCGTTCTACCGCGACTTCGAGTACATGGGCTTGCAGCGCCACCTGAAAATCCTGGGCATCTTCTGCCGCCTGAACTACCGCGACGGCAAGTCCACCTATATGGGGGACCTGCCCACGGTGATGGAATACGTGCGCAAGACCGCCCACCGCTACACCGAACTGCGCCCGCTCGTACGCCTGCTCGACGCCTTCGAGGACAAGGCGCCGCAGGTCGGCTACACCTTTTAAAAGTCGATCCGATGAAAGCCATGATCTTCGCCGCAGGCCGCGGCGAGCGGATGCGTCCGCTGACCGACACCTGCCCGAAGCCCCTGCTCAAGGTGCGCGGCCGTCCCCTCATCACGTGGCACGTGCTGAACCTCGTGCGCGCCGGCATGCCGGACATCGTCATCAACCACTCCCACCTCGGCCACATGATCGAGGAAGAGCTGGGCGACGGCAGCCGCTACGGCGCGCGCATCGTCTACTCGCACGAGCCGACGCCGCTGGAAACGGCCGGCGGCATCGCCAACGCGCTGCACCTGCTGGGTGACGAACCGTTCCTGGCCGTCTCCGGCGACATCTACGCGCCCTACTTCGACTTCGACCAGGTCAAGGACGTGCTGAAGGACACCGACGCCGTCGGCCAGCCCATTCCGCCCGAGAAGCGCGACATCGCCTGGCTGTACCTGACGCCGAACCCGTGGCACAACCCGGACGGCGACTTCGGCCTGACGATGTACACGCTGTCGAACGATGGCACCCCGAAATGGAATTTCTCGAACATCGGCGTCTATCGTCCCGAGATGTTTGACGGGATCAAGCCCGGCGAAGTTTCGCGGCTCGGCCCCCTGATGCGCAAGTTCATTGACCTGGGTCGCATCGGCGGTGAAATCTACGACGGCCAATGGGTCAATGTGGGCACCGTGCGCCAGCTGGAAGAACTGAACGCGCCGCCCGGTTCCAAGCCGAAAGCGGGCACCTGATGGATTACGCGGCACGCCGCGCGCGCCTGGCCGCGCAGATGCAGGAAGGCAGCGTCGCCGTGCTGGCCACGGCGCCGGAAGTCGCGCGCAACGCCGACAGCGACTATCCGTACCGGCACGACAGCCATTTTTATTACCTGACCGGTTTCACGGAACCGGAAAGCGTGCTCGTGCTCGTCGCCGCGCAAGGCGACAAGCCCGCGCGCGCCATCCTGTTCTGCCGCGAGAAGAACGTGGAGCGCGAGATCTGGGACGGCTACCGCCACGGCCCGGAAGCGGCGCGCACGGCGTTCGGATTCGACGACGCGTACCCGATCGGCGAACTCGATACGCACATGGCACGCATCCTCCCCAACGCGTCCGCGCTGTACTACGCGCTGGCCTCGAACGCCGCGCTCGACGCGCAGGTGACCAGCTGGATCAAGGCCGTGCGCGCACAAGGCCGTACGGGTACGACCGCGCCCGGCACGTTCGTGAACCTGCTGCCGCTGCTGGACGAGATGCGCCTCGTGAAGGACGCCGACGAACAGGCGCTGATGCTGCGCGCCGGTGACATCTCGGGCGGCGCGCACGCGCGTGCGATGCGCGCGGCACGCCCCGGCATGTTCGAGTACGAGCTGGAAGCGGAACTGCTGTACGCGTTCCGCAAGAACGGCGCCCAGTTCCCCGCCTACACGCCGATCGTGGCGTCGGGCCCGAACGCGTGCGTCCTGCACTACAACGTCAATGACCGGCAGATGCAGGACGGCGACCTCGTGCTGATCGACGCGGGCTGCGAGCTGGATGGCTACGCGTCCGACATCACGCGCACGTTCCCCGTGAACGGCCGCTTCACCGAGGCGCAGCGCACCTTGTACGAACTGGTGCTGGCCGCGCAGGACGCGGCGTTTGCCGCCATCGCGCCCGGCCGTCCGTACAGCGCCTTCCACGAGGCGGCGCTGCGCGTGCTCGTGCAGGGCATGCTCGACCTGGGCCTCGTCGATGCATCGACCTACGCGAACGTGGACGACGCCATCGCCGCCAAGGCCCACGTCCCGTTCTACATGCACGGCACGGGCCACTGGCTCGGCATGGACGTGCACGACGTGGGCGCCTACCGCGACGTCACGCATCCCGACAAACCCTCGCGGCCGCTGGTGCCGGGCATGGTCGTGACGGTGGAACCGGGCATCTACGTGCGTCCCGCCGCCGGCGTGCCGGAGCGCTTCTGGCACATCGGCATCCGCATCGAGGACGACGTCGTCGTCACGGCAGACGGTTACCGCCTGCTGACGGCGTCCGCGCCGAAGACGGTGGCGGAGATCGAAGCGATCGTGGGGACGGCGCATGGCTGAACAGGACCTGCACGCGGACGTCGCCATATGCGGCGCCGGGCCCGTCGGGCTCGCGCTGGCGGCACTGATGGCGCACCGCGGCGTCGCGGGCGAGCGCATCGTCCTCATCGACGCGAAGGCGCTGGGCCAGGCCATCTCCGATCCGCGCTCGATCGCGCTGTCGTGGGGCAGCCGCATGCTGCTCGTCGACGTGGGCGCCTGGGCCAACGTGCAGCCGCACGCGACGCCGATCCATGAGATCCACGTGTCGCGCCGCGGCCACCTGGGCCGCAGCATGCTGGACCGCGCGGAACACAGGGTCGATGCGCTGGGCTATGTGGCGCGCTACGGCGACGTGGTCGACGCGTTGTCCCGCGCCTGCGCGCGCGCGGGCGTGCGCGTGCTGCGCCCCGTGCGCGTGGCCGCGCTGCACGAAGACCGCGGCGGCGGCGTGCTGGACCTGGACGATGGCCGGACACTCCGGGCGAAGGTGGCCGTGCAGGCGGAAGGCGGCGTGTTCGGCGAGCAGGCGGAAAAAACGCAGCGGCGCGACTACGTGCAGACGGCCGTCATCGCCCGCGTCTCGACGAGTGCGCCGATCGCGCACCGCGCCTTCGAACGCTTCACGGACGAAGGCCCGCTCGCCCTGCTGCCGCAGGACGGCCCCGACGGCCACCAGTACGCGCTCGTGTGGTGCGTGCGGCCGGAACGCGCGCAGCAGCTGCTCGACCTGGGCGAGGACGACTTCCTGCGCCAGCTGGGCGACGCATTCGGCGAACGCCTCGGCACCTTTACGCGCGTGGCGGCGCGGGCCGCGTTCCCGCTGGGGCTGAATGCCGACCCGCGTTTCAGCGCGCGCACGGTCGCCATCGGGAATGCGGCGCAAACGCTGCATCCGGTCGCGGGACAAGGCTTGAATCTCGGGCTGCGCGATGCGGCGGTGCTGGCCAGGCTGCTGGCGCGCGGCATCGACGGGGATCACGGCATCGCGCACGCGCTGGCGCGCTTCGCCGAAGAACGCGCACGCGACCGCGGCGCCATCATCCACACGACGGACGCGATGGCGCGCGTGTTCGCGAACACGGGGCCGCTGCAGCCCGTGTTCGGGCTCGCGCTGGCGGCGCTGGATACCGTCAAACCGGCGCGGATGCTCCTTGCCGACCTGATGATGTTCGGGCGCCGCTGACAATCGACACGTTCGATATCGCGTAGGGTGGGCATTTGGGGCCGGGGGCCCCAAATGAAACGAGCCCACGCGGACGTTTGCGGTACGTTGGCGTTCGCGTGGGCACGGGGTGCCCACCCTACGTCAGCGATGCGGGTTCACTCGACCGCTTTGACCATCGACTCGATGACCTTCTTCGCATCGCCAAACACCATCATCGTGTTCGGCTGGTAGAACAGGTCGTTGTCGAGCCCCGCATACCCCGACGCCATCGACCGCTTGTTGACGATGATGCTCTTGGCCTTATAGGCCTCGAGGATCGGCATGCCCGCGATCGGCGACTTCGGGTCCTTCGCGGCCGGGTTCACGACGTCGTTCGCGCCCAGCACGAGCACCACGTCCGTCTGGCCGAACTCGCCGTTGATGTCTTCCATCTCCGCCACCTGGTCGTACGGCACTTCCGCTTCCGCCAGCAGCACGTTCATGTGGCCCGGCATGCGGCCCGCCACCGGGTGGATCGCGTAGCGCACCTGCACGCCGTGTTCCGTCAGCTTGTCGACCAGCTCCTTCACCGTGTGCTGCGCGCGCGCCACCGCGAGGCCGTAGCCCGGCACGATGATCACGGATTCCGCGTTCTGCAGGATGAACGCCGCGTCTTCCGGCGAGCCCGATTTCACCGGACGCTGTTCCTTCGCCCCGCCCGCGTCCGCCACTGCCGCCTCGCCGCCGAAGCCGCCGAGGATCACGTTGAAGAACGAGCGGTTCATCGCCTTGCACATGATGTACGAGAGGATCGCGCCGGACGAGCCGACGAGCGAACCCGCGATGATCAGCATCGAGTTGTTGAGCGAGAAGCCGATGCCCGCGGCCGCCCAGCCCGAGTACGAGTTCAGCATCGACACGACGACGGGCATGTCGGCGCCGCCGATCGGGATGATGATCAACACGCCCAGCACGAACGACAGCACGGCCATCACGATGTACGGCGTCCACGCGGGTGCCGTGCCGCCCGAGAAGCAGAACACGAGACCGAGGCCGATGATGGCGAGGGCGACGATCAGGTTGATCAGGTGCTGGCCCGGATAGCGCACGGGCGCGCCCTGGAACAGGCGGAATTTATATTTGCCGGCCAGCTTGCCGAACGCGATCACGGAGCCGGAGAACGTGACGGCGCCGACGAACGTGCCGATGAACAGTTCCAGGCGGTTGCCGAACGGGAGGCCTTCGCCGCGCGCGGCGATGTTGAAGGCCCACGGCTCCGACACGGCCGCGATGGCGATGCACACGGCGGCGAGACCGATCAGCGAGTGCATGGCGGCGACCAGTTCCGGCATCTTGGTCATCTCGACGCGTTTCGCGGCGACGGCACCGATCGCGCCGCCGACGACGACACCCAGCAGCACAAGGCCGAAGCCCATGCCGCCCGTCTGCATCTGCTCCTTCAGCTTGAACATCAGGGCGATGGTCGTGACGACGGCAATGCCCATGCCCGTCATGCCGAACGCGTTGCCCATGCGCGCGGACGCGGGCGACGACAAGCCCTTCAACGCCTGGATGAAGCAGACGGACGCCACGAGGTACAAGAGCGTCACGACGTTCATGCTGATCATGTTCATGCGGTCTCCTTGGCACGTGCAGCGCCGGCGGCATCCTGGCCGGCAGGCGCGGCCTTCGCTTTGGGTTCCTTCTTCTTGAACATCTCCAGCATGCGCTGCGTGACGAGGAAGCCGCCGAACACGTTGACGGCCGCCAGCGCGACGGCGATCGTACCGGCGATCTGCCCGGTCAAGCCTTCCGTCAGGCCGGCTGCCAGCATGGCGCCGACGATGATGATCGCGGACACGGCGTTCGTCACCGCCATCAGCGGCGTGTGCAGCGCGGGCGTGACGGTCCACACGACGTGGTAGCCGACGTAGATCGCCAGCACGAAGATGATCAGGTTGATGATGGTATGGCTGATTTCCATGACGTCCCCCTCTTGGTTATGCCGCCTTGCGCAGCACGTCGCCGTCGATCGCGACGAGCACCGCACGCACGATCTCGTCCTCGCGGTCGATGACGAGCTTGCCGTCCTTGTCGATCACGAGCTTCAAAAAGTCCAGCACGTTGCGCGCGTACAGCGCGGACGCGTCGGCCGCCACGAGCGCCGGCAGGTTCGGCTCGCCGACGATCGTCACGCCATGCTTGATCACCGTCTTGCCCAGCTCCGTGAGCGGGCAATTGCCGCCCTGCTCGATGGCCATGTCGACGATCACGGAACCCGGCTTCATCGCGCGCACTGTCTCTTCCGAGATCAGTACCGGAGCCTTGCGGCCGGGGATCAGCGCCGTCGTGATGACGATGTCGGCCAGCTTCGCGCGCTCGTGCACGAGCTCCGCCTGGCGCCGCATCCAGTCGGCGGGCATCGGACGCGCGTAGCCGCCCACGCCTTTCGCGATCTCGCGTTCCTCGTCCGTAAGGAACGGCACGTCGATGAACTTGGCGCCCAGCGATTCCACCTGTTCCTTCACGGGCGGGCGCACGTCGGAAGCCTCGATGACGGCGCCCAGCCGCTTCGCGGTGGCGATGGCCTGCAGGCCCGCGACACCGACGCCCATGATCAACACGCGCGCCGCCTTCACGGTGCCGGCGGCCGTCATCAGCATCGGCATGAAGCGCTGGTACGCGTTCGCGGCCACGATCACGGCCTTGTAGCCGGCGATGTTGGCCTGCGACGACAGCACGTCCATCGACTGCGCGCGCGTGATGCGGGGTGCCGCTTCCAGCGCGAACGCGGTGACCTGCTGCTGCGCCAGCGCGGCGAGGTTGTCCGTATCGAACGGATTCAGCATGCCGACGAGGGCGGCGCCAGGCTTCATCAGCGCGCGCTCGTCGGCATCGGGGCTGCGCACTTTGAGGACGAGGTCCGCGCCGAACGCCTCCGCCGCCGTGACGATGCGGGCCCCGGCGGCGACATACGCGTCGTCGATCGCGGCAGCATGGACGCCGGCACCCGCTTGCACGAGGACTTCGTGCTGCGCGGCCAGCTTCTTGACGGTTTCGGGAGTTGCAGCGACACGCGTCTCGCCCGGCCTCGTTTCGGCCGGCACACCAATTCTCATGATGCCTCCGTATAATTGATAAACTGTCCACAATCTAGCATGTAATGCCCGCGATCAATACAGATGAGTGGTTTTTCGTAAACAGATCGGCAATTTTCATGGCACCGCGTGCGGTGGACTAGACGTATCCATTGGCTTTTTGTTTCAAATCAATATTCAAACTTGTCAGGAACTGTTGCACCGCAGCGTGCGCCCGAGCAACGCACGTTCCATCAAGGTAGAATGTCGGCTCACTACAAGGACGCGCATGACCCATACCTTCAGACCGTCAGTCACCGTCGCTGCCATCATCGAGCGCGATGGCCGGTTTCTGCTGATCGAAGAAGAAACCAGCGACGGCATCCGCCTGAACCAGCCTGCCGGCCACCTCGACCCGCATGAATCGCTCGAACAGGCGGTGATCCGCGAGGCGATGGAAGAGACGGCGCACGAGTTCATCCCGGAAGCCCTCGTGGGCATGTATTTGTCGCGCTACCACTCGAAATCGCGCGGGCACGACGTGACGTATCTGCGCTTCACGTTCTGCGGCAAGCCGGGCAGGCAGTTCGACCAGGCGCTCGACCACGGCATCCTGCGCACCTTGTGGCTCACGCGCGACGAACTGGCCGCGTGCCAGGAACGCCACCGCAGCCCCATCGTGCTGCGCTGCGTGGACGATTACCTGGCGGGCAAGCGCACCCCGCTCGACCTGCTGTACACGGACCACTCGGTGTTTAACAGCGGGCTAACCATCAAACCGGACGTAACCTGAAGCTATGCACAAAAAGAAAGTCGTGATCGGGATGTCCGGCGGCGTCGACTCCTCGGTCGCGGCCTGGATGTTGAAGGAACAGGGCTATGACGTCGTCGGCCTGTTCATGAAGAACTGGGAAGACGACGACGATTCCGAATACTGTTCCTCGCGCCAGGACTGGATCGACGCGGCCAGCGTGGCCGACGTCGTCGGCGTGGACATCGAGGCCGTGAACTTCGCCGCCGAATACAAGGACCGCGTGTTCGCGGAATTCCTGCGCGAATACCAGGCCGGCCGCACGCCGAACCCCGACGTGCTGTGCAACGCCGAGATCAAGTTCAAGGCCTTCCTCGACCACGCGATGAAGCTGGGCGCCGACCTGATCGCGACCGGCCACTACGCGCGCGTGCGCCAGAACGGCAGCAAGTTCGAACTCTTGAAAGCGCTGGATGCGACGAAGGACCAGAGCTATTTCCTGCACCGCCTGAACCAGGCGCAGTTGTCGAAATCGCTGTTCCCGCTGGGCGAGATCGCGAAGACGGAAGTGCGCAAGATCGCGGAAAAGCTGAACCTGCCCAACGCGGCGAAGAAGGACTCGACGGGCATCTGCTTCATCGGCGAGCGCCCGTTCCGCGAATTCCTCGGCCGCTACCTGCAGCACAAGCCGGGCCCGATCAAGCTCGACAACGGCCAGACCGTCGGCGAGCACGTGGGCCTGTCGTTCTACACGCTGGGCCAGCGCAAGGGCATCGGCATCGGCGGCCTGAAATCGCACAAGAACGCGGACGGCACGAGCGAGCCATGGTTCGTGGCGCGCAAGGACATCGCCACCAACACGCTGTACATCGTGCAGGGCCACGACCATCCCTGGCTGCTGTCGGCGCAGCTCGGCGCCGGCCAGGCGTCGTGGATCGCGGGCGAGCCCCCGCAGGCCCGCAGCCTGTCGGCCAAGACCCGCTACCGCCAGGCCGACGTGCCGTGCACGGTGGCGCCGGAAGGCATGGACCGCTTCTCGCTGGCGTTCACCGACCCGCAATGGGCCGTGACGCCGGGCCAGTCGGCCGTGCTGTACGACGGCGACGTGTGCCTGGGCGGCGGCATCATCGACACGGCCAGCGCCGTCTGATCCGGCGCGGCCGCCCGGCCGCGCCTGCCCTCTGTTGCGTTCTCCCCGCAGCCGCGCCATTTTTGGCCGCGGTTGCCATTCATCCATCGCATCGGACGCAAAAATGTCTTAGTCTTCAGGTATATTTCCGTATGGAAAATTTATTGCGGGGGATACCATGACTGAAGACATCGTCAACAATGCGACCGAAGTGCTGTCGTTCCGCCTGGGCGGCGAGGAATACGCGATCAGCATCCTGAAGGTCCAGGAAATCCGGGGCTACGATGCCGTCACGCGCATCGCCAACGCGCCCGACTACCTGAAGGGCGTCGTCAACCTGCGCGGGATCATCGTGCCGGTCGTGGACATGCGCCTCAAGTTCAACGTCGGCACGGCCACGTACGACGCGTTCACCGTCGTGATCGTCCTGAACATCAACAATCACACGATCGGCATGGTCGTCGACAGCGTGTCGGACGTCGTGACGCTCACGCCGGACCAGATCAAGCCGGCCCCGGACCTGGGCGCCACCGTGTCGGGCGACTACCTGCAGGGCCTGGGCACCGTGGGCGAGCGCATGCTGATCCTGCTCGATATCGACAAGCTGCTCGGCTCCGAGGAGATGGGGTTGCTGGCGGCGGCGAAGAACGCGGCGTAAGCGTCAGCGTGTTGGCAGTGGCTGCTTCATCGCGTCAAAGAAGTCGCCTCGCCAAAACACCACAATCTTTCCTTTGCCTTTCAGGAACGCTTCGGTGCAATCAAGGTCGATGACCGTGATCGTGTCGGGTAGTCCGAGATAGCCGACGCGGGCATGGTAGCCTTCACGCATGTACTTCGCCGCGTCTTCGCGGTGGCGCGTCAATTCCGGCTCGCGACAAGGTTCGACATCGACCACCACGCCGTCGCGCCGCACGACCATGGTCTTGCCGACCAGCGCAGCGGCCTGCTCGTCAGTCAGCGAGGCGATGTCGGCTGAATCGAGGACCTTGGTAAGCGTCCATGTGCCGAGAATATCGGCGTCTTTCCCGGGCTGCTTCGCCTGCGCCGGATGCGTGCCCAGCGCAAGCACGGTGGCCACAGTCAGCAAATGCGTGGAGATACGTACAGCGGACATATTTGCCTCCTTCGCTTATTTTTCGCCACTGCGGCCGCTTTTGCGGCTTCCAGGAACGGCGCGCTCTGCGCCGATCGACGCAAAATCAGGCCGCGCGCCAGCACTTTTTTGCCGTTCACGTGCGTCGACGTCATCGAGCGAATTTTCGTGGCGGCTTCGGCCAGGTGGCCGGTGTCGACGAGGGCACATTGCTCAGCGAGCACGTCAGTTTGAAGTACTCGAAAATCAAATAGGCGTATACGCAGCAGGGTATCGCCGGCGGCGTGCGAGGCAGTACGGTCGGGGGATGGGATCTGGCCGCGAACAAGGTCGCGGCATAGCGCCGGCCTCTCCCTCCGCCGCCTGCCGCATTTCAAGCACCCCGGTGTTTCTTGACGATGGCCAGCACGGTATTGCGGATCGTCTTCAGCACCGTATCGGCCTTGAACGGCTTGACGATGAAGCCGTGCACGCCGCCCGCCAGCGCCGCCTGGATCGCGGCCGCGTCGAGCGTGCCGGACACCATGAAGATCAGCGTTTTCGGCAGCTGCGCGCGCAGCTCGGCGATGGCGTCCTGGCCGTCCTCGAACTGCTCGCGTGCGATGCAGAAGATGTGCGGCTGGTGCTTCAGCGCGAGCGCGAACCCGGCCGCCGCCGTGTGGGCCTGGCCGGCGACGTCGTAGCCGCCGTCCGTGAGCACGGTGTTGAGCAGGCCGCGCGCCACGGCGCTGCCGTCGACGATGATCGCCTTGAGCATCGGTTTCTTTTCCACTTCAATGGGCCTCATAGGTCAACATATTCCACGTGACGCCCAGGCGCACGTCCGTCTTCAGCTGCACGAGCTTGCGCGACACGTCCAGGATCTCCCGTTCCGCGCGCAGGCGCTCGCCCAGCGGTGTCTTGAGGATGCCGGCGCCGGCCATCACGGCATCCAGGTCGCCGTACGCGTTCAGCAGGCGCGCGGCCGTCTTCATGCCGACCTTCGACACGCCCGGCACGCCGTCCGTCGGGTCGCCCATCAAGGCCAGCAAATCGTGCAGGCGCTCCGGCGCGACGCCGAACTTGTTGCGCACCCACGCGTCGTCGTGCCACTCGCCCTTGAAATGATCCCACACGAGCGCCCCGTGCGCGATCAGCGCGTGCAGGTCCTTGTCGGTCGTGGCGACGATGGCGTCGCCGCGTCCCTCGGCCAGCCAGCGCAGCACGCCCGTGCCGATCACGTCGTCGGCCTCGACCTCGGGCAGCATCAGCACGTGCAGGCCGGCCTTCGTCAGGCGCTCGTGGAATTCCGGCAGCGCCTCGCGCAGCACACCCGGCATCGGCGCGCGGCCTTCGCGGTAGCGCGGATACAGCGCGTGCCGCCACGTGGGGCCACCGTAGTCGAACGCGGCCAGCACGTGCGTGGGCGCGTGCGCCTCGAGCAGGTTGCGGAACGACGAGAACGCGTGGCGTAGCGCGATGCTCGCCTTGAGGTCGGAGTCCGGCTCGGGACTCGCCTCGTACACGCGTCGCACGATGTTCAAACCGTCGATGGCCAGCAGCTTCGCCATGTCTTGCTTACTTCACGAAGTCGTATTGTCCGCCCCGCTCGAGCGCGCGCCGGTAGGCCGGCCGTGCGTGGATCTTGTCGAGGAAGGCGACGAGGTTCGGATATTGCGCGGCCAATCCGCCCCGCGCGGCGGCCGCTTCCAGCGGAAAACTCATCTGGATGTCGGCGGCGGAAAACGCGTCGCCCGCGAACCACGTGCGCTTGCCCAGTTCTCCCTCCAGGTAGGCCAGGTGCTGGCGGATCTGCGGCAGCACGAACGTGTCCTTGACCTTGTTCGCGATCGCGCGCGCGATCGGGCGCACGAAGAACGGTGCCGGACTGCTCTCGACACGGTCGAACACGAGCTTCAGCAGCAGCGGCGGCATCGCCGAGCCCTCCGCATAGTGCAGGAAATACGTGTAGCGCAGGCGCTCCGGCGTGCCGGCCGCGGGCGCCAGCGCCGCGCCGTAACGGTCCACGAGGTACTCGATGATCGCCCCCGATTCCGCCACGACGAGGTCGCCGTCCTGGACCACGGGCGACTTGCCGAGCGGGTGTACGGCGCGCAGCTCGGGCGGCGCCAGCATCGTCTTCGGATCGCGCTGGTACTTCTTGATCTCGTATTCCAGGCCCAGTTCTTCCAGCAGCCACAGGATGCGCTGGGAGCGCGAGTTGTTCAGGTGATGGACGACGATCATGGAGGTTGGCGGACGTGATAAAGGCGGTAGCTTAGCATTGTTGCGTGCCGACCAGAAGCAAACTGACAACGGCACCGTTTCCCAAAAAGCCATATGCCTTGGCGAATACCCGATATATCCCTGTTGCCATTCGATATTCGAACATTTGCAAGACTATAAGAGAACGTTGTAGGGATGCCGCGCCGGCGCGCGATTTTTTGCCGAAATCGAGCATGACGAACGTCATCCCACATCTCCGTGATTAAACTCAATTTATGTTTCCCTAAATCAACGTGGGCCATCATGAAGTTCCGTCACCTCGCCATCCGCACCAAGCTCATGCTCAGCATGGGCGTCTGCCTGCTCGTATTCATCGCCATCTCCTCCACCCTGTCGATCACGATGACGAGTTCGCAGATGCGCGAACGGGTCGTCGGCAACGAACTGCCGGCGCAGATCAGCGCGATCCGCAACGACATCCAGCGCCAGATCGCGGAACCGGCGGCGATCTCGCAGACGCTCGCGAACAACACGTTCCTGCAGGCGTGGGAAGACGCCGGCGATCCGGACGACGGCCTCGCCGCGTGGACGACGCAGGCCAAGCGCCTGCAGCAGGCGAACAACGCGGCCACCGTGTTCTGGGTGTCGGACACCACGTCGAAATACTTCATCGAAAAGGGTCTCGATCGCACGATCGACAAGAAGGCCGACAAGGATGCGTGGTTCAAGAAATTCCTCGACAGTGGTGCACCCTACACGCTCAATCTGGACAAGGATGGCACCACGGGCGTCTACATGCTGTTCATCGACTCGCGCGTGCAGACGCCGGGCGGCAAGCTGGCCGTCACCGGCCTGGGCCTTTCCGCCGAAGCGCTGGCGAACAGCATCCGCAACTACCGCCTGGGCAAGTCGGGCTACGTCTACCTCGTGAACAGCGACGGCGTGCTCATCATCCACCGCGACCGCGGCCTGCTCGACGGCCACCATACGCTCGACAAGCAACCCGGCTTCACGCCCGAGCTCGCACGTGAACTGCTGGGCAAGCAGGCGTTCGCATCGAGCCGCTACGACGCGCCGGCGGGCCGCCAGTTCGTCGCCTCGTCGTACGTGCCGGAGCTGAAGCTGTACGTCATCGCCGAAGTGCCGGAGGCCGAGGTGCTGGACAATATCGGCCGCCCGGCCGCCGTGTCGGCCATCATCGCGGCCGTCGTCGGCGGCGCGATCGGCCTCGCCTCGATCTGGTTCGTCGCCGGTGCCATCTCGGCGCCCGTGATGGGCGCGGCCGGCATGTTGGGCGAGATCGCCGACGGTGAAGGCGACCTTAGCCGCCGTCTGCAATCGGACAGCGATGACGAGGTCGGCAAGCTGGCCCAGGCCTTCAACCGCTTCGTCGGCTCGCTCAGCGGCACGATCGGCAAGGTGCGCGACAGCAGCCATGTGATCGCGGGCGCGTCCGAAGAAATCGCACGCGGCAACATGGACCTGTCCGCGCGCACGGAAGCGCAGGCGTCGAGCATCGAGGAGACGGCTGCCGCGATGGAAGAACTGACGTCGACCGTGCGCAACAATGCCGAGCACGCGATCGAGGCGAACCGCCTCGTGTCCGAGACGGCGCAGTCGGCCGAGAAAGGTGGCACTGTCGTCGCCGAGGTCGTGCGCACGATGGGCGCCATCACGGAAAGCTCGCGCAAGATTTCGGAGATCATCGGCGTCATCGACGGCATCGCATTCCAGACCAATATCCTCGCCCTCAACGCGGCCGTGGAAGCGGCACGCGCGGGAGAACAAGGACGCGGCTTCGCCGTCGTCGCGGGCGAGGTGCGCACCTTGGCACAGCGCTCGGCCGCGGCGTCGAAGGAGATCCGCCAGCTGATCCTGGATTCCGTCGCCAAGGTCGACGCGGGCAGCGCGCTGGCCGACGGCGCGGGCCAGGCGATGGAAGCGATCGTCGCGTCGGTGCGGCGTGCGGAAGTCCTGATGCGCGACATCGCCGCGTCGAGCCAGGAACAGAGCACGGGCATCGCCCAGGTCAACCAGACGATCGCGCAGATGGACGACGCGACGCAGCAGAACGCGGCCCTCGTCGAGCAAGCCGCCGCCGCCGCGGCCGCGCTGCAGGAACAGGCGCGCGAGCTGGATGCCGTCGTCGGCACGTTCAAGCTGGCTGCGTCGGCCCAGTCCCTCGCCGCCAAAGCGGGCCGCAAGCGCCTGGCCGCGTAATTCGGGGTCAGAGCACATCTAGGTGCGAATTCGGGGTCAGAGCACATTATGAATCAGTGTCCAACGGGACAGTTCTTCTGCGGGATCGACATGCGGCACCACGATAGATCGCCAGCGCGCGGCGAAGCCGGCAACGCCTGACCTACCGGCTTGCTCAAGAGACCGTACTTCAGATAGTGGTCTGACCCCGAATTTACGCTCTGACCCCGAATTTCGGTGACGCGTTTGCAGAGTTTCCAACGGTTGGGTACTATGTTTTGTTGCAACTTTACCCAAGTTGCTTATTCAACCGTCCCCGTGGAGAACCATCCAATGTCGCGTCACCGCCTGCCCTCACTGTCCGCCCTTTCCCTCGTGCTCGCCGCCTGCTTCGCCACCGCGGCGCATGCGCAGACCTCGCCGATGGCGCCGGACATCCCGGCCGGCAAGTTCACCACGACGGTCCCGAACGCCGACTATGTGAAGCAGGACGTGATGATCCCCATGCGCGACGGCGTAAAGCTGCACACGGTGATCGTGATCCCGAAGAGCGTCATGACGGGCAAGGCGCCGATCATGCTGACGCGCACGCCGTACAACGCCACGCACCGCGCGGAACGCATGAAGAGCCCGCACATGGCCTCGATGCTGGGCGACGGCGACGACGCGTTCATCGAGAACGGCTACATCCGCGTATTCCAGGACGTGCGCGGCAAATACGGCTCGGAAGGCGACTACGTGATGACGCGCCCCGTGCGCGGCCCGCTGAACGACACGAAGGTCGACCACAGCACCGACGCGTACGACACGATCGACTGGCTCGTCAAGAACGTCCCGCAATCGAACGGCAAGGTCGGCATGGTGGGCTCGTCGTATGAAGGCTTCACGGTGCTGATGGCCCTCGTGGAACCGCACCCGGCGCTGAAGGCGGCCGTGCCGATGAGCCCCATGGTCGATGGCTGGCGCGGCGACGACTGGTTCCACAACGGCGCCTTCCGCAACCCGAACCTGTCGTACATCGCGGGCCAGAACGCGGCGCGCGGCGAAGGCGAACAGATCGTCACCGGCATCAACGACGATTACGAAGCGTGGCTGCGCGCGGGCTCGACGTCCGACTTCGCGCACCTGTACGGCCTCGACCAGCTGAACTTCACGAAGAAGCTGTTCGAGCATCCCGCGTATGACAGCTACTGGCAGGAACAGGCGCTGGACAAGATCCTCGCCAAGCGTCCCTTGAGCGTGCCCACGATGACCGTCGTGGGCCGCTGGGACCAGGAAGACATCTACGGCGCCTACGCCACGTATGCCGCCGTCGAGCCGCAGGACAAGACCAACAAGATGAATTCGCTGGTCGTCGGCCCGTGGCGCCACAGCGGTGTCAATTACGAAGGTTCGACCTTGGGCGCGCTGAAATTCACGGGCGATACCGCGCGCGAATTCCGCCGCGAGGTCATGCTCCCGTTCTTCAACCAGTACCTGAAGGACGGCGCCCCCGCGTTCGACACGCCGCCCGTGTGGTCGTACCAGACGGGCGTGAACCACTGGCGCCGCCTCGACCAGTGGCCGCTCGTGCCGGCCGCCACGCCGCTGTACCTGAAGCCGGGCTTCGGTCTCGGCTTCGACAAGGCGCAAGGCAAGGCCGACAAGGCGGCCGCGTTCGACGAATACGTGTCCGACCCAGCGAAACCGGTGCCGTTCGTGCCGCGTCCCGTGCACATGGGCGACGCGAACGTGTGGAAGCCGTGGCTCGTGACGGACCAGCGCAGCTATTCCGACCGTCCCGACGTGCTGACCTACACGAGCGCCCCGCTCACCGCGCCGCTGCAGCTGGCCGGCCAGCCGATGGTCGACCTGTACGCGTCGACGTCGGGCACGGACAGCGACTGGGTCGTCAAGCTGATCGACGTGTACCCGGACGAAGTGGCGGCGCAGCCCGAGCTGGGCGGCTACGAGCTGCCGATCGCGATGGACATCTTCCGCGGCCGCTACTACCAGGGCCTGGACAAGCCGGCCGCGATCCCCGCGAACAAGGCCGAGCGCTTCCGCTTCGCGCTGCCCAACGTCGACCACGTGTTCCTGCCGGGCCACCGCATCATGGTTCAGATCCAGTCCAGCTGGTTCCCGCTGTACGACCGCAACCCGCAGACCTTCGTGCCGAACATCTTCTACGCGAAGCCGGGCGACTACCGCAAGGCGACGCAGCGCGTCTACCACGCGCCGGGGCTGGAAAGCGCGATCGAACTGCCGGTGGTGCAGGCCGCGAAGTAATCCACGGTTCGGCACCGCACGGATTGCGCCCGCGCGCCGGCCTAGACTGCCGGCACGGGCGCAATCCTCATCGGCATCTCCGGCTGGCGTTACCCGCCGTGGCGCGGCGTGTTCTATCCGCCCGGCTTCGTGTTCGCCGTGAAGGGCAATCGCTTCCTCACCCACATGCTCAAATTGCGCGGCATCGAGACGCCGCTCGCCAACGTGCTCGCGTCGGGCGTGTTCGCGCTGCGCGAGAAGCTCGGCCCCATCCTGTGGCAGTTCCCGCCGCAGCTGCGCTTCGACGCGGACAGGGTCGAACGCTTCCTGTCCCTGCTGCCGCACGACACGGGCCAGGCCCTTGCCATCGCGCTGCTGCGCAAGCATGGCGTGGCGCTGGTGATCGCGGATACTGCGGGCAAATGGCCGGACATCGACGCGGTGACGGCGGACTTCGTGTACGTCCGGCTGCACGGCGAGCATGAGCTGTATGCGAGCGGATACGAGGACGCATCGCTGGAACGCCGGGCCGCGCGCGTGCGGGCGCCGTTCGATGCAAAACGATTGATAGAGTTGGTTGGAACTAAGGCGTAGGGTGGGCACCCCGTGCCCACGCGTACGTCAACGTGATGCTCCCGTCCGCGTGGGCGGAGGCCGCCCACCCTACGTATGGATCTTGATGATCTTGCGGCCTTTTGCGTCTTTTTCCGGCAAGGGTTCGGTCTCGCACGTGCCGCACGTATCGCACCCGCTGCCGCAACTCGAATCCGTCCCGAGCCACTTCACGATGCGGCCACGGCCCGTGCCGCGCGACAGCTTGTAGACGAGCCGCTCGCGCCACGCCTTCGGCAGGTACTTGGCCGCCCCATACAGCGCGGCAAAGGCAACGATCAAACCGACGATCAGGTACTGGATCATGATCAGCTCCCCAGCACGGCCCGTGCGATGTGGAAGGTCAGGAATGACGCGGTGTACGCGAGCGCGAACATGTAGCCGGCCATCAGGAAGGCGTAGCGCACGCTGCCCGTCTCCCGGCGCACGACCGACAACGTGGACAGGCACTGCGGCGCGAACACGTACCACGCGAGCAGCGACAGCGCCGTCGGCAGCGACCACGACGCGGCGATGATCGGCGTGAGCGAGCTGGCCACGTCGTCGCCCGTCGTCGACAGCGCGTACACGGTGCCCAGCGCGCCGACCGCGACTTCGCGCGCGGCCATGCCCGGCACGAGCGCGATGCAGATCTGCCAGCCGAAGCCGATCGGCTCGAACACGACGGCCAGCGCCCGGCCCAGCATGCCCGCGATGCTGTAGTAGATCGGCGGATGCGTCGCGCCTTCCGGTGCGCCCGGGAAGCTGGACAGGAACCACACGAGAATCATCAGCGTGAGGATCACGGTGCCCACGCGCGTGACGAAGATGCGCGCGCGTTCCCACAGGCCCAGCGCCAGGTTGTGCAAATGCGGCCAGTGGTAGGCGGGCAGTTCCAGCATCAGCGGCTGGTGGCCCTTGGCGCCCACGGTGCGCTTGAAGAAGTAGGCGACGCCCATCGCGCTGACGATGCCCGCCGCGTACAGCAGGAACAGCACGAGCCCTTGCAGGTTGATGCCGCCGCCCAGTTCGCGGTGCGGGATGAACGCGGCGATCACGAGCGCGTACACGGGCAGGCGCGCGGAGCACGTCATCAACGGCGCGATCATGATCGTCACGAGGCGATCGCGCGGGTTCTGGATCGTGCGCGCGGCCATCACGCCGGGGATCGCGCAGGCGAACGACGACAGCAGCGGGATGAATGCGCGGCCCGACAGGCCCACGCCGCCCATCATGCGGTCGAGCAGGAACGCGGCGCGCGGCAGGTAGCCGCAATCCTCCAGCACGAGGATGAAGAAAAACAGGATCAGGATCTGCGGCAGGTACACGAGGACGCTGCCCGCGCCGCCGAACACGCCGTCGACGATCAGGCCGCGCAGCGGGCCGTCCGGCAGCGCGTTGCCGACCCAGTGGCCCAGCGCGTCGACGCCGCTCTTGATCAGGTCCATCGGGGCGTTGGCCCAGCTGAACACGGCCTGGAAAATCAGGAACATCGTGGCCGCGAGGATGATGGGGCCGATCACGGGGTGCAGCACGACCTGGTCGATCTGCTCGCTCAGGTTGCCCTTGTCGTTGTCGTAGCTGACCGTCGCGTCGATGATGCGGCGCACTTCGCGCTGCGTCTCCTCGACGGGGACGGCATCGATGGCGGACAGCGGGTTCGGCGTGACGCGCAGGTCGAGCGGCATGGCTTCCAGCGCCGCCAGCAGGCCTTTCTCGCCGCCGGCCTGCACGGCCACGGTCTCGATGACGGGCATGCCCAGCTCTTTCGACAGGCGCGCCGTGTCGATCTCGATGCCGCGCTTCTTCGCGACGTCGACCATGTTCAGTGCCAGCACCATCGGCAGGCCGAGGCGCTTGATCTCGAGGACGAGGCGCAGGTTCAGGCGCAGGTTCGTCGCGTTGACGACGCAGACGACGGCATCCGGCGTCTGCTCGCCGGCGCGCAGGCCGGCAACCACGTCGCGCGTGATCGCTTCGTCGGGGGTGTGGGCGGCAAGGCTGTAGGCGCCCGGCAGGTCGAGCACGCGCAGCGGACGGCCGCCCGGCAAGGTGAAACTGCCTTCCTTGCGCTCGATGGTGACGCCGGCGTAGTTCGCGACCTTCTGGCGCGCGCCGGTAAGACGGTTGAACAGCGCGGTCTTGCCGCAGTTCGGATTACCCAGCAGGGCGACGAGCGGCGTTTTTGCGGCCGCCTGGACCTGCTGATCTACTGCTCCCATGTCCGTTCCATCACTCCGGCTGGATCGAGACGAGGGCCGCCTCGAAACGGCGCAAGGCGAACGTCGACTGGCCTACCTTCACCGCCAGCGGACCGCCGGGCAGCCCGCGCTTGAGCATGCGGATGCGCTCGCCCGGCACGAAGCCCAATTCCATCAGGCGGCGCGACACGTCGATGCCGCCGTCGCGGCTGCCGACCGCGTTCGGCGCGAGGTGGATCACGGTGCCGCTCTGGCCGGCCTTGAGGCTGTCGAGCGTGGTCAGGGTGGGTGCAAGAGTCATGGTGTCGCTTCCGGAGAATGGCGATGCAGTAACGGTTGGGTACATCATAAACCTAAATGCGAATTATTTCTATTTGCGGTTTGACTACTTCAGCTCACTCGGCCGCTTTTTACGCAACAACGCAACAAAAATACTTGCATTCGCGATCCGACTTCCGCAGAATACGAAGGGTAATGAGAATGATTCGCATTATAGCCCAAACAACTGGCTGTTCGTTCACACTCCGGAACCTTTCATGATCGTCTGCGTCTGCAATAACATCTCCGACCGCGAAATCCGCCAGGCCGTCGACCTTGGCCTGACGTCGATGGCCGACCTGTACAAGGAACTGGGCGTCGGCACCTGCTGCGGCAAATGCGTCAGCTATGCGCGCGAAGTGATGCACGAACACCTGGAGAGCAGGACGGTCGTTACCGAACTGCGCCGTACGCCGCACGACGGCCTGACCGCCTGACGCGCACGATCCCTGTTCCACTCCTGCCGGCCGTCGCCGCGCCAGCGGCGCCAGCGACGCCGGTCGTCTTTTCCCGCCGCGGCGGTGGCGACGGATGTTGCTCCGCACAATGCGCGCGCACCCGACCACGCCCCCTCCGGTCTTGGTAATATGTGACTTCCGATGCGCCCAGATTTCACTCCTATGCCCGTCATTCCGTTCCGTCCGCCAAAAGCGCCCTTTACGGTCCAGCCTCCCCCGCAGCCTTCGCGCCGTGCGCTCATCGTGAAATGGCTGCGCAAGACCCACGGCTGGATCGGTCTCTGGGGTGCCGTGCTGGGGCTGCTGTTCGGCGGCACCGGCATCCTCCTCAACCACCGCGCCGTGCTGAAGATTCCCGCCGCCCAGGCGCAGGAATCGACGGTGCAGATTCCCCTGCCGCAACCCGCGCCCGGCAATCCGCAGGCGCTGGCCGCGTGGCTCAAGCGCTCGCTGCGGCTGGAGCCGGAACCGGGTCGCGTGAAGTCCGAGGCCGCCCGTCCGGTCGCGTGGGGCGACAAGTCGATCGTGCAACCGGCGCGCTGGAGCGCCAGCTTCACGTCGCCGTCGGGCAACGTCCAGGCCGAGTATTGGGTGGGCAACAGCTACGTCACCGTCAAGCGCGCCGAAAACAATGTCTTCGGCACGCTCGTCAACCTGCACAAGGGTGTCGGGATGAGCGTGGGATGGATCCTCCTCGTGGACACGCTGGCCGGCTCCATCATCCTGCTGTCGCTGTCGGGCGTCGTGCTGTGGGCGCTCACCAACCGCCGCCGCACGGTGGGCATCGTGATCGGCGCCGTGTCGCTGCTGGCGGCGGGCGGCCTCGCGCTGGCGGCGATCTGATCGCTGTCGCCGGCCGGGCCGCGGTTTGCTATGATGCTATGACGACAACCGCACGCAAAGGCAATCCATGAAGGGCGATCCCAACATCATCCGGCTGCTCAACGCGCAGCTGACCAACGAGCTCACCGCCGTCAACCAGTACTTCCTGCATGCGCGCATGTACAAGCACTGGGGCTTCGACAAGCTGGGCAAGAAGGAATACGACGAATCGATCGGCGAGATGAAGCATGCCGACCGGCTGATCGACCGCATCCTGATGCTGGACGGCCTGCCGAACCTGCAAGCACTGCACAAGCTCCTGATCGGCGAGTCGACGCAGGAGATGCTGGAATGCGACCTCAAGCTGGAACGCGCGGCCCAGATCACGGTGAAGGAAGGCATCGCCGCCGCCGAAATCGCGCACGACTACGTGTCGCGCGACCTGCTGCTCGACATCCTCGAGGACACCGAGGAACACATCGAGTGGCTGGAGACGCAGCTCGACCTCATCGTCAAGGTCGGCATCCAGAACTACCTGCAGTCGCAGATGGGCGAATAAGGGGCGGCAATGCGCGCCGCCCAGCTACCCTCGGCGGCGTCCGTCAGAACACGAGGTCCAGCGTCACGCTGAACAGCTTGGCGTCATGCGTGAAGTCGTAGTTGCTGGAATCCTTGACGGCATCCCATTGCACCTTGAGGTCCATGTTCTTCCTGAAGTCCCAGCGCACGGCGGCAAAGCGCGTCGTGTCGTTCTGCGTCGACGTATAGGTCGGCGTCAGTTTTTCCTTGTATGACGAATAGCCGACCAGCGGCGTGAACTGGCCCACGCGGTAGCCCACCGTCGTCGTCCAGCTGGACGACTTGTAGTCGAGCGCGGGACGCATGAAGCGGTTGGCTTCCGCGCGCACGAGCCAGTTGCCGTAGTCGATGGTACCGGACAGGCCGATGATGCGCTGGCGCGTGCCGTTGGACGACGAGACGTCCTCGCCCGGCGGGTGGAACGTCAGGTCGATCGAGTTCTGCATGTAGATCAGGCGCGCGCCGAACACGTCGTCCGACACGTCCAGGTAACCGCCCAGGATGTGCTTCCAGGCGTCGTCCACCTTGTAGCCGTAATAGATCTTGCGCTGCTCGATATTGTCCTTGGTGACTTCCTGGCCGGCGAACAGCGTGCCCGTCACGGCCCAGTCGCCGAAGCTGCGCGTATGGCGCACGTTGACGCCGTTATAGGCCCCCACTTCCCAGCCGTAGATGTCCTGCGGGACGCGCACCCAGGGCAGCGAATAGCCGATGTAGACGCTGTCGGAATAGGCGTAAATCGGCAGGCGGCGCCGGCCGACCTGCACGGTGGTGTCGGGGGCGACGTCGTAGGAGAGATAGGCCCAGTCGACGTCCAGCTTGCCTGGCCGCGACGCGCGCCAAACAGCCTGCGCCGTGGCGGAGAGCTTGTCGGTGAGCTTGTATTTGAGCTGCAGGCCGGCCAGCGATTCGCGTGTGGCGCTCCATTCGTTCTTGTCGTACACGGCACCGTGCTCGTAATTGCCGATGAAGCAGGGGCACTGGGCGTCCAGGAACTGGCCGTCGTAGCCGCTGTAGGCCTTGCCGGCGGTAAGGGTGGCGAAACCGGTGACGCTCAGGTCATCGGCATGGGACGCGCCCGCGCTGGCCAGCAGGGCGGCGATCAATAAAGTTTTCATGCGTATGCTTGGATTCGGTAGACGGTGGTGCAAGGCGGTGGTCAGTTGACCGTGGCGATGATCGTCACGGATGGATCAATGTCCTTCTTGTCGATGTAGCCGACGGCGTTCGGATCGGCCGCCACGGCCTTCTTCATGGCGGCGGCGCTGTCGACTTCGGCCGGCGGCGTGCCCGTACCGGTCAGGATCAATTTGCTCCACGTGGCCAGCACCTGGGCCGGCGTCTTCTTGCAGGCCTTGGCATAGAACTCGTCGCGCAGCGGGCTCTTTTCGTTGAAGTTGATCGAGGTCGGCGCCTTGACCTTGCCGAGGTACGCCTGGCAGACCTGCGCCAGCGGCGGCGGATTGGCCGCGTGGGACGAGACGATGATGCCGATTTCGGCACGCGCCGCGGGCGCGGCCAGCAGTGTGGCCAGGACCGCGCCCGCGAGGGCTGCCGGTCCTGCCATGATTGGTTTCTTCATGTTGGACAGTGACGTTGACGAAAGGGGTAAAGCGGAGTGCGCTCAGGCGCGGCGCAACTGCGGCGCGGGCAAGCGTGCGTTCGGCGCCCGTGCCGGCGGGGCATCCGTACGCGCGAGCGTGAACACGCTCACGACCTGGGCCAGGCTCGCGGCCTGTGCGCGCAGCTCGGCGGCGGAGCCCGCGGTCTCCTCGACCAGGCGGGCGTTGTGCTGCGTGTCCTGCTCCATCTGGGCGACGGCGGCGTTGACGTGCTCGATGCCATCCGTCTGCTCGGTGCTGGCCGCCGCGATGGCGGCCATGATCGACGTCACGCGCTGCACGCCGGCGACGATCTCGCCCATCGTGCTGCCCGTCTGGTCGGCGAGCTTCGTGCCCAGTTCGACCTGCTCGACGGAGCGCCCGATCAGCGCCGTGATTTCCTTGGCCGCCGTGGCCGAGCGCTGCGCCAGGCTGCGCACCTCGCCCGCGACGACGGCGAAACCGCGCCCTTGCTCGCCCGCGCGCGCCGCTTCCACGGCCGCGTTCAGCGCGAGCAGGTTGGTCTGGAACGCGATGCCCTCGATGACGCTGACGATGTCCGCGATCTGGCGCGAGGACGCATGGATCGCGCCCATCGTGTCGATCACCTGCCCCACCACCTCGCCGCCGCGCTTCGCGGCATCGGCCGCGGAACCGACCAGGGCGTTGGCCTGGGCCGCGCTCACGGCGTTCTGCTTGGCCGTGCCCGTCAGGCCGCCGATCGACGACGTCGTTTGCACGAGCGCGGCGGCTTGCTGCTCCGTGCGCGCGGACAGGTCGCCGTTGCCGTCCGCGATGCGTTCGGACGTGGCGGCGATCGTGTCCGTGGCGAGGCGCGCCTGGCTGACGATGCGAACGAGGCTCGCGTTCATGTGCTGCAGGGCCAGCAACAGCTTGCCCGTCTCGTCGCTGGACGTGACTTCGATGGTGCTCGTCAAGTCGCCCGCGGCCACCGTCTCGGCCACGCGCACGGCTTGCTGCAACTGCCCCACGAGGATGCGCGCCACCAGCAGCGCGACGCCGATGGTCAGCGCCACGCCCAGCGTGCCGATGGCCGCGCCACCCAGCACTGCCCGGTTGGCCGCACCGGTCGCGGCGTCGATGGTGGCGATGAAATGCTCGCGCGACGCGGTGCGGAACGCGGCGGCGTCCTTGCGGTAGGTGGCCAGGTTGGCCGCCATGGCCTGCATCTTGTCCTTGGCGGGGAGTCCCGCATGCTGCGCCATCGCGTCCGCGACGTCGCGCGCTTCCTTGTAGTAGACGTCGAATTCACCGGTCAGGCGCTGCAGGTCCCGGGCGTGCGCGCCGTCGATGCGGCGCAGGCGGGCATAGTTGTCGCGGACCTTGGCGGCCAGCGCGTCGGCGTTCGGCAGTTGCTCCGGTTCGCCGGCCGTGGCGGCACTGTTCAGGATATCGATGATCTTGTCGAGCGAACCCGTGTTCTCCGTCATCGCGTCCAGCACGGGATATTGCACGTCCCGCACGTCGGTCAGGCTGCGATTGTTCTGCTTGGAGACGAAGGCCGTGAAGCCGAGATAGGCAACCATGCACACGATGGCGATGGCCGGGGCGAACAGGACTTTCCACAAAACGGGCACGCGGTTGAGCAACTTCATGTGGATCCTATACTGATGGCATTATTTCCATAATACTATTTCCAATAGTACATATAAAAGTGCCAAGCAGCAAGTTACTTATATGCTCTTGTTTCTCGCTTTTTACGCGTGACGGAAGGTCGTGCCGAACGACACGGCGGCGTGGCCGCCATCGCCGCCGAGGTCAGGCCGCGTTCTCGCGCCAGCGCGCGACCCACTTGTCGTAGAAGCCCATATCGCCGGGCACGGCGCCGCTGACGGCACAGATCGCGCCGGCGAATTCGTTGGCGCGCTCCAGGGTGAGGTCCAGCGGCCAGCCGCGCGCGCGGCCCAGCATGAAGACGGCGGAGAACGCGTCGCCGGCGCCCGCCGTGTCGATCACGAACGGCGGCACCGGATTGTCGCGCGTGGCGACGTAGCTGCCGTCCGCGCCGAAGTACACGGACCCGCGATGGCCCAGCGTGACGATCAGCGCCTGCAGCGAGAACCGGTCCATCAGCGCGCGGCAGGCCGCGTGCACTTCTTCCGTCGACAGCGCCGGGTCGTCGGGGCCGATCTGGAAATACCACTGGAACAGGGCCTGCAATTCCTCTTCGTTGACCTTGACGACGTCGGCCATCGTCAGCGACTTCGTGACGATGGCTTCCGTGGCCTGGCCCGGCCGCAGGTTGAGGTCGAGGAAGCGCAGTGCGGACGTCGCGTCCAGCACGGCCGTCAGCGCCAGCCGCGAGCGCTCCTCGCGCTGGGCCAGCGTGCCGAAATACACGGTGTCGTGACGGCCGCCGTCGGCGACGGCCGCGGCGGCCGCTTGCGGGTCGATGAAATCGTAGGCCTGGCGCGGCAGCAGCGCCAGGCGCGGGGCTCCGCCGTGGCGCTCGGCGACTGCACGGCCCGTTTCTTCCATCGGGTCGACCTGCAGGCCGGCGTCCGGGATGACGAAGCGCTCCAGCTCCGCGCGCACGGCCGCGCCGTTGCGGTCGTCGCCGATGCGCGTGATCAGCAGGGGTGGCGCCATGAAGGCGGCCAGGTGGCGCGCCACGTTGAACGGTGCACCGCCCACGACCGGGGCGCCGGTGCCTTCCTCAACGAGCACCTCGCCGAACACCACCGCCATCCCGTTCCATTTCACCATACGCCGTCTCCGTCCGTTCGATCGCACCCGGGGCATTGTAGCGCACCAGTCGCATCGCGCCGGCGGCGCAGATCAGCAGCACACCGGCCAGCCGGATGACGTTTTCCGGGTTCCCGCCCAGCCAGCCGCGGTAGATCAGCGGCAGCGTGAAGATCTGGATGATCATCGGGATCACGATGAACATGTTGAAGATCCCCATATAGACCCCTGTGCGTTCCGGCGGCAGGCTGGAAGCGAGGATCACGTACGGATTGCCCATGATGCTGGCCCACGCAAGGCCGATACCGACCATCGGCACGAGCAGCAGCACGGGGGTGTGGATGTGCGGGATCGCCAGCATGCCGGCGCCGGCCAGCAGCAGGCACACGGCGTGCACGACGTGCGGCCCGATGCGGCGCGCGAACGGCACGAGGGCGAACGCGGCGAGGAAGGCGACGAAGTTGTAGAACGCGCCGATCTGGCCGTTCAGCAGGCCCGCGTCGCGAAAGCCGGGCGACGCCGCGTCGCTCGTGCCGAACAGCGTGCGTGCCAGCGACAGCGTGATGAATTGCCAGTAGCAGAACATCGCGTACCACTGGAACAGCTTGACCAGCGCCAGCTGCTTCATCGTCGGCGGCATGTCGCGCACGGCCGCGACTATCTCCGCCAGCGTGTGGCGCCAGCCGCCCGGCGCAGCGCGCATGGCGGCGAGTTTCTCGGCCGGCAGCGGGTCTTCGGGGGTCGTCTTCACGGACCACAGCACGGAGACGAGCGAGCACACGGCGCCGATCAGGAACGCGGCCACGACGACCTGCGGAATGTGGCTGCCGTTGACGGCGTCCTTGTCCATGCCGATCCAGACGAGCAGCGACGGCGTCAGGTACGCCAGCGTCTGGCCCAGGCCCGTGAACGCGCTCTGCGTGAGGAAGCCGAGCGTGTGCTGGCTCGCGGGCAGCTTGTCGCTGACGAACGCGCGGTACGGCTCCATCGTCACGTTGTTGGCGGCGTCGAGGATCCACAACAGGCTCGCGGCCATCCACAAGGTGGGACTGTACGGCATCGCCAGCAGGCCGATGCTGCACAGGACGGCGCCGATGAGGAAGTAAGGCGTGCGCCGTCCCCAGCGGCTCGTCGTGCGGTCGCTCAGCGCGCCGATCAGCGGCTGCACGAGCAGGCCCGTCATCGGCCCGGCAAGCCACAGGTACGGCAGGCTCGCCTCGTCCGCGCCGAGGTATTTATAGATGGGGCTCATGCTGCTCTGCTGCAGACCGAAGCTGAACTGGATGCCGAAGAATCCGATGTTCATGTTGACGATCTGCCAGAACGTCATGCGTGGCTTGGACATGGTGTCTCCCAGCGTTCGATGAATGGACGGTAGAACGCATGATCGTCCGGGACGGCGCCGACGATGCCGCACACGGCCCCGGCGAATTCGTTGGCGCGGGTGAGCAGGACGTCCAGCGGCCAGCCGCGCGCGCGGCCGAGCAGGAACACGGCGGAAAACGCGTCGCCCGCGCCCACCGTGTCGGCCAGCTGCACGGGCGCGACGGGGGCCGGCGTGGCGTGGCGTGCGCCGTCGGCGCCGAAGTACACGGCGCCGCGCGGGCCCAGCGTCACGATCAGCCCCGCGAGGTTGAACACGCGCAGCAAGGTCGCGCACGCGTGGCGCACGTCGGCGTCCGCCATGTCGTCGGTCGGGAGGCGCATATGGGTGTACCAGCCGAACAAGTCCTGCAACTCCTCTTCGTTGACCTTCACGATGTCGGCCGCGTGCAGCGACGCGTACACGCACCGCTCCGTCACCTGCCCTGCACGCACGTTCAGGTCGAGGTAGCGGCAGGCGTCCGTTGCCGCCAGCAGCCGCATCAGCGCGTCGCGCGACTGCGGCTCGCGCTGGGCCAGCGTGCCGAAATACAGCGTCGCCGGCCGCGCAGCGTCGAGCGCCGCGACGGCGGCATTGCCGTCGATCGCATCATAAGCCTGTTGCGGCAGGATCGTGAAGCGGTGGCCGCCATCGGGGAGACGGTCGACGCGCACGGCGCCCGTGGGCAATGTCGCGTCGACCTGCAGCCCGGCCATCGTGAGGCCGAAGCGTTCGAACTCGGCGCGCATGCGGGCGCCGTTCCCGTCGAGGCCCACGCGCGTCAGCATCAGGGCATCCTGCCCGAACGCGGCCAGGTGGCGCGCCACGTTGAACGGCGCGCCGCCGATCACCTGGCGGTCGCCGAAGTCGTCGACCAGCGCTTCGCCGAACACGGCGACGGTCTGTTGTCCACTCTGTGTCATGTCGTTCCTCATCATGGATCATGCCAACGGCCGGCCGCGATGCAGCCAAACCTGATCCCAAGGGGCCAGCGCCAGCGTACCGGTGCCGCCGTAGGCGCCCAGGTCGATCGCGAACGAACGGCCGGAAAAATTGAGCAGCGCCCGGAAGCCGTCGCCGCGGGCCAGCGCCAACAGCGCCGGATCGTCGGACGGCAGCACCGTGCACGGCACGCCGGCCGCCAGCTCGGGCAGTTCGCGGCGCAGGCAGATCAGGCGGCGCAGGCCCGCGTAGGCGCGGCCCGCGGGCGTCGTCGCATCGTTGCGCTCCGCGTAACGGACGATGTCGAACGGCGCGCGCTGGATCCAGCGGCTGTCGTGCGCGCGCGCGGGGTCGTCGCGGTAACTGCCGTCGTTGGCCATCGCCAGCTCGTCGCCCGTGTACAGCACGGGCAGGCCGCCGAAGCACAGCGCGAGGCCGTGCACGAGCAGCAGCCGGCGCAACGCGGCGTCCGACGGGTCGGAGGAGAACCCGCACAGCGCGGCCGCCGTGCCGTTGGTGGCGAGGCCACCCTGGAAGCCGGTGCCGGCCGCGTAGCTGGCGCCGTCGTTGTAGAAATGCGCGACGGCGGCCAGGCGGGAGATATCGCCCGCCTCGGCCAGCAAATGCTTCCAGCCGATGTCGTCGTGGCAGCGCACATAGGTCAGCCAGCTGGCCCCGGCCGGCAGCGCGGGCGTCGCGGCGGCCACTTCACGCACGAGGCTCGCGTCTTCTTCCGCGAGCGCCGCCCAGCCGGCCGTCATCAAGGTGCTGTGGTAAGCGAGGTGGCATTCGGGTGCGTCGGCGGCGCCGAAATACGCGGGCAGTTCGCGCGTGGGGACGATCGCCTCGGCCTTCAGCAGCACGCCCGGCGCGGCGATGTCGACGATGGCACGCAGCGCCTGCAGCAGCCAATGCGCTTCCGGCTGGTTCATGCAATCGGTGCCGAGGCGCTTCCACAGGAACGCCGTGGAATCGAGGCGGAACACGTCGATGCCGCGGTTCGCGAGGCGCAGCAGCGCGGCCGCGACGGCCGCGAATACCGCGGGGTTCGCGTAATTCAGGTCCCACTGGAATGGATAGAACGTCGTCCACACCCAGCCCCCCATCGCATCGACGTGCGTGAAGTTGCCGGGCGCGGCCTGCGGGAACACCTGGCCCAGCGTGGCTTCGTACGCGTCCGCCTGCTCGCGGCCCAGCACGTGGAAGAAGTCGCGCAGGTGGGGGTTGCCTGCAGCGGCGCCTTGCGCCCACGGGTGGTCGTCCGCCACGTGGTTCAGGATCAGGTCGGAGCACAGGCTGATGCCCGCTTCGCGCAGCGACGCCGTCAGGTCTTCCAGGTCGGCGACCGTGCCCAGGCGCGGGTCGACGTCGTCGAAGCTGGCGACGGCGAAGCCGCCGTCGTTCTCGCCCGCGCGCGGGCGCAGGAACGGCAGCAGGTGCAGGTACGTGACGCCGAGGTCGCGCAGGTGCGGGATGCGCTCCTTCACGCCGCGCAGGTTGCCGCCGAACCGGTCGACGTAGGCGCTGTAGCCCAGCATCGTCGGCGCGCAGAACCATGTCGGGTCGTCCTCGCGGGCGGCATCGACGGCTTGCAGCGCGGCGGGCCGCGCAGCCATCAGGCAGCCCACGTCGGTCATCAGGCTCTCCAGCCAGGCGGCGTGGCCCGGCAGGTGGCCATACAGGCGCTGCAGGCGGTCGGCCAGCACGGCCTCGTGGCGCGCGGCGCGCCGGCGCGCGTCGGCCTGGCGGCCGGCGGGCAACGCGTCGAGCAGGCGGCGCAGGGGAAGTGACATCGTCGTCATGAATCTCAAGAATCTGGATGATGGGCCGGCGGCGGTGCGCCGGCCCGGGAGGGAACGCGTCAGAACGCGTACTTGACGCTGGCCTTCACGGCGCGGCCGGTGATCGAGCGGGCGGCGTGGCCGTCGCCTTCGATTTCCGTGTAGCCGATGCGGTTGAACAGGTTGTTGGCGTTCAGCGACAGCTGCACCTTCGGCGTCACCTGGTAGTTCAGGAACGCGTGCACGACGGTGTAGCCCGGCAGGACGAGCGTGTTGGCATCGTCGCCCCAGCTCTTGCCCGTGCCGACCACGGTCAGGCCGAAGCTGGCCGGGCCCAGGTCGTAGCTCGGCGCCAGCTGGTACACGGCATGCGCCTGGCGGCGCGGCGTGTGGCCGATGGTGGCTTCGCCGCCCGGCGCCGTCGCCGTGATCTTCGCGTTCGTCAGCGTGAGGCCGCCCGTCACGTGGAAGTCGCCGAGTCGATACGCGGCTTCCAGTTCGGCGCCTTTCGCGTCGTAGCTGTTCGCGGTCGACAACTGCGTCGTCGCCTCGTAGTTGGACTCCTTGGTGCGGGCGCGGAACAGCGTGAGGAACGTGGACAGGCCGCCGCTGCGCCATTTCACGCCACCTTCCAGCTGCTTGACGGTGTTGATGCTGATCGGCGCGCTGCCGTCCAGCGGGGTGCCGAACAGGATGCGGTCGGCGTTGAACGCCACGCCTTCGCTGGTGCGGGCAAACAGTGCCAGCGCCGGCGTCACGCGCCAGTTGCCGCCGACGGAATACGACGTGTGGCCGATGTCGTAGTCGACGTGCTGCACGGTGGCGGGGTCGTAGGTCGCGGCGTTCGTGGCGATGTTGGCGCTGCCGCCGGCATGCTGGCGGTCGCGGCGCACGCTGGCGTCCAGGTTGACGGGGCCCTGCTCCCAGCCGATGTTCGCGTACGGCGAGTTGGTGCGGTATTCGACGTCGACGGCGCGCGAGCAGCAGGCGCCGAACGCGGGACCGACGAAACCGGGCGTGCTGTTCGCCGTCTTCAGCAGCGCGGGGTCGTCACCGGTCCCCTGCAGCAGGTACTGGTTGAAGTTCCACGTCAGGCCCAGCTTCTGCAGCGACGAGTACCAGCCGGCCGTCAGGTTCAGCTTCGCGCCATCGAGCTTGAACGTCTTCGTCACGCGGGCGTCGTTCAGCGTGTTGCCCGCGTCGTCGATCGACGTGTTGAAGACGACGGCGTTGAGCGCGCGGCCGTTGTACGCCTGACCGGCGGACGGACCGGTCGCGAATGTATAGCTGCCCACCGTGCCACTGTCGGCCGGGAAGACGCCGATGAAGCGGCCGCTGTTGGACGCCTTGCGGAACTTGTCCGTCACGGTCCAGCCATTACCCAGGTCGTACGAGCCTTCCAGGCCGATCGCATTGCTCTTCACGGACAGGCCGTCGTTGACGTCGCTCGACACGTGGCCGTTGCCCTTCGTGAGCGAGACGTCCTTGACCCAGTACGGCGAATAAAACGATGCGTAGCGCGGGTCGATGCCGGCGATTTCCGAGATGTGGCCGTTGTTGACGAGGACGGGCACCGGCAGCGCCGTCGGGCTCTGGTCGTCCAGGTGTTTCAGCGAGACGCGGACGTAGCCGCCGTCGAAGTCGTGCGTGAAGTTCGCGCGCAGCTGGCCGCCGCGCTCGTCCTTGCCGGCCGCGTTGCGGATGCCTTCGCCGCGGCGGTAGAAGCCGCCCACGAAGAAGCGGTCATGGTCCGATACGTGGTTGCCGTAGTCGAAGTCGACGCGCGTGCTGTCGTAATCGAGGCCGCGCGACAGGCCGATGCTGCCGCCCGGCTGGGAACCGTCCTTCGACATGAAGTTGATGATGCCGCCGGGCGAGTTGGTGGCGAGCGTCGATGCCGAGCCGCCGCGCACGACTTCCACGTGGTCGAGGGAGCCGTCGATCTTGACGTAGCTGTCCGGGGTGATGAAGTTGAAGTCGCCGAACTGCAGCACCGGCAGGCCGTCTTCCTGGATCTGCACGTAGCGCGCGCCACCCGCGGAGATCGGGACGCCGCGCACGGTGATGTTGGCGTTACCTTCGCCGCCGGACGATTCCGAGCGCACGCCGGGGATCGCGCGCAGCACTTCGGCGGCGCTCGTCGGCGCCAGGTTCTGGATCGCGTCCGCTTCCAGGGTGCTGACCGAGACGCTCGACTTCATCTTGCTGGAACCGATCGGCGTACCGGTGACGACGACGCGCTCCATCTTCAGGCCGTCGGTCGATTGCGTGTCGGCCGGCGCGGCCGCTTCCTGCGCGGATGCCGCGCCCAGGTGCAGCAAAGCCAGCGCCACGGCACGCGCCGTGTGTTTCATGCGAACTTCCATGTCTCCTCCGTTATGTTGGCCGCCGTGCGGCGCTCGATTTGTTGGCACCTTCTCAGGCACGTGGCCATTATTTCTCGATTTTTCGAAAATTGCAAACGATTGCAATAACGTTGCAAAAACGCCGCAATACGTCGGCGTTGGGTCGTCGCCCCGCACCTGTGCGCCAATGCCGCCGGGCCACGTGCGTCCGCGTGGGCACGGGGCGCCCACCCCACACTGTTGTTGCAAACGTTTGCAAATAAGCTTGCACAGGGCACTGCGGCAAATCGGCCGCTCAGGCGCTGGCGCGGGCGATCAGTTCGGTGGGAAGCTTGACGGACGGCGCGCTGCGGCCGTCGACGAGGACGAGCAGCGCGTCGACGAGCGCGCGTGCGGCGACGTCGCGCGGCTGGCCGATAGTGGTCAGCGGCGGGTGGAAGTAGCCGGACAGTTCGATATCGTCGTAGCCGACGACGGCCACGTCGGCCGGCACGTCGCGGCCCTGCGCTCGCATGGCGTGGATGGCTTTCATCGCGAGCAGGTCGCTGCTGGCGAACATTGCGTCGTAGTCGACGCCGCGGCGCGCCAGTTCCGCCACGGCCTGGCCGCCGCTCTCGGGCAGGAAGGAGACGGCAACCTGCAGTTGCGGGTCGGGCGCGATGCCGTGCGCGGCCAGCGCCTGCACGTGGCCGCGGTAGCGCTGTTCGACTTCGGGCAGCGTGGTGTCGCCGAGGAAGGCGATGCGGCGCCGGCCCTGCGCCAGCAGGCGTTCCGTCGCGAGGCGGCCGCCCGTCACGTTGTCGCCGCCGACCGTCGTGTACAACTGCTGCGGCAGTTGCGCGCCCCAGACGACGAACGGCACGCCGCGCGCGGCCATCTTGTTCAGCTGGTCGTGATGGCGGCCCTGGCCGATCAGGATCACGCCGATTGCGCGGCCGCCGTCGAACGGCGCGGAGGCCGCATCGACCCGGTCGGCGTCGACGCGCGAGACGAGCGTGTCGAAGCCCTGCTCGCTCAGCGCGTCCGCGAGGCTGCCCAGCATCGACAGGAAGAACGGGTCGGACAGCTGCTGGCGCGACGACTGGTCGATCGGGATGACGACGGCCACCGTGCGGTTCTGCTGCAGGCGCAGATTCTGCGCGCCGATGTTGATCGTGTAGTTCAGCGAGCGCGCGAGGTCGAGGATGCGGTCGCGCGTCTCCTGGTTGACGAGGGGACTGTGGCTGAGCGCGCGCGACACGGTCGACGTCGACACGCCGGCCAGGCGTGCGATATCGGCCATCTGCAACCGCCGGGATGGCGTCGTCATTGGGCGGGCGTCAGTGCGGGACCGTGTCCTTGAACGACTGCCGTTCGGACAGCTTGTCGAACAGGCGCGCCAGGTTCGGGTGGGTGTCGCGCCAGGCGATGTCCGGGAAGCGGAACGCCAGCCAGCCCAGCGTGCAGCCGACGGCGACGTCGGCCAGCGTGTAATGGATCCCCATGCAGAACGGCTGCTCGCCCAGGTTTTCGGCCATCACCGCGAGGCCGCCGTGCACCTTGCCCATCTGGCGGTCGAACCAGGCCTGGCTCTGCTGCCCGGCCGGGCGCCACGTGCGTTCCAGGTAGGCCAGCACGGCCGCGTCGAGCACGCCGTCCGCAAGCGCTTCCCACACCTTGACGTTGGCGCGGTCGCGGCCGTTCGGCGGCAGCAGCTTGCACACGGGGGTCAGCGTATCGAGGTATTCGGCGATGACGCGCGAATCGTACATCGTGCTGCCGTCTTCCATCACGAGGCAGGGCACCTTGCCGAGCGGGTTCGACGACGCGATCTTCGTTTCCGCCGACCAGACATTTTCCAGCTCGAACTGATAATCGAGCTTTTTTTCTGCCAGCACGACGCGCGCCTTGCGCACATAGGCACTGGTGAAGGAACCGATGAGTTTCATAAATGCTCAGTAATGGAGATTGGCATACAGTATAGCATCGGCCTATCGCCCGCCGAACGCACGGGAACCGCGTGCAACGGTGGCCAAATGAGACTTGACAAAGCGGCCGGCCCCAGGCTGCCGATGGTAGAATCTCGTTTTTGCACTCACCGCTTCCGTCCTCCCATGACCTCTACCGCCTCCTCCTCGACCCTGTTGGCCCTGTCCCCGCTGGACGGCCGCTACGCCGGCAAGACCGACAAGCTGCGTCCGATCCTGTCGGAAGCCGGCTTCATGCACCACCGCGTGAAAGTGGAGATCGCCTGGCTGCAGGCGCTGTCGCAGGCCGGCTTCGCCGAGCTGAAGCCGTTCTCCGCGCAGGCCGGCGCCCTGCTGGACAAGCTGGCCGCCGACTTCTCGGACAGCGACGCCGCCCGCATCAAGGAAATCGAGGCCGTCACCAACCACGACGTCAAGGCCGTCGAGTATTGGCTGAAAGAGAAAGTGAAGGACGTGCCGGAACTGGTCGCCGCGTCCGAATTCATCCACTTCGCGTGCACGTCGGAAGACATCAACAACACGTCGCACGGCATGATGCTGAAGGCCGCGCGCGACGGCGTGCTGCTGCCGTCGCTGCAGGCGGTGATCGCCAAGCTGACGGAGATCGCGCACGCGAACGCCGACCTGCCGATGCTGTCGCGCACGCACGGCCAGACTGCGAGCCCGACCACGCTCGGCAAGGAATTCGCGAACGTCGTCGCCCGCCTGCAGCGCGCCGTGAAGCGCATCGCCGACGTGGAAATCCTCGGCAAGATGAACGGCGCCGTCGGCAACTACAACGCGCACCTGTCCGCGTACCCGGGCTTCGACTGGCCGGCGTTCTCGAAGAACGTCATCGAGCAGCGCCTGGGCCTGACGTTCAACCCGTACACCATCCAGATCGAGCCGCACGACTACATGGCCGAGCTGTTCGACGCGGTCTCGCGCACGAACACGATCCTGCTCGACCTGAACCGCGACATCTGGACGTACGTCTCGCTCGGTTACTTCAAGCAGAAGCTGAAGGCCGGCGAGATCGGTTCGTCGACGATGCCCCATAAAGTCAACCCGATCGACTTCGAGAACTCGGAAGGCAACCTGGGTCTCGCCAACGCCATGCTGCGCCACATGGCGGATAAACTGCCGGTCTCGCGCATGCAGCGCGACCTGACCGACTCCACCGTGCTGCGCAATATCGGCGTGGGCTTCGGCTACGCGCTGCTCGCGTACGACAGTTGCCTGCGCGGCCTGAACAAGCTGGAAGTGAACCCGGCCCGCCTCGCCCAGGACCTGGACGCGAACTGGGAAGTGCTGGCCGAGCCGGTGCAGACCGTGATGCGCCGCTACGGCATCGAGAACCCGTACGAGCAGCTGAAGGAACTCACGCGCGGCAAGGGCATCACGCGCGACGCGCTGCAGGAATTCATCGGCAAGCTGGCGATTCCGCAGGACGCCAAGGACCTGCTGCTGGCGATGACGCCGGCGAATTACACGGGTCTGGCGGCGCAGCTGGCCAAAGCCATCTAAACACCGCGTAGGGTGGGCACCCCCGTGCCCACCATGTGTTCCCGCGACGCTGACAGTTGGTGGGCGGAGGCCGCCCACCCTACGTTTGCGTTACCGGTAGGGTGGGCACCCCGTGCCCACCATGTGTTTGTTACCGCGACGCGTACTTCAGCGCTGCCACGTCAATTTGACGCCCACCGTCCGCGGCACCTCGCTGCGCGTGGGCGCAACCCCGTATTCCGCATGGCCGCCGTTCAGGTTCGTGCCGATCACCGATAACTCCACCCCGGGCGCGCAGCGCCAGCCAAAGCGGGCATCGATGGCCCAGTAGGCCGGCACGTCCGGGTAGCCCAGCGGGCCGTTGCGGCGCACGGCCACCTCCAGTTCGCGTGCCTCGTCGAGCACGTGGCTGGAGCGCAGCTGCGCCGTGTACGCGGGGTCGCGGCCCGTCGTCAGCACGCTGCCTTCGTCGCCGCTCCCGGGCTTCAACGTGAATTCCTCATGCAGCACCGTGGCGCCCGCCGCGAGGCGCCAGGCGTCCGTCACCTGCACATTGCCCCAGGCCTCGAGGCCGCGCGACCGCCCTTCCATCAGGTTGCCGAACACGATCGCGCTGCCGTCGGGCGTGACGTCCTGCGTGCGCAGGTGGTCGTACAGGTTGCGGTACGCCGTCACGGAATACGACACGACCTGCCCCGCCTGGCCGCGGTAGCCCAGCTCGAACACGCGCGCGGTCTCGGCGCGCACGCTGCGGCCGCCCGCCAGCAAATACGGCGGCGCCCCCGGCACATAGGCATCCACGTCCAGCCGCGACGGCGCCCGCACCGTGCGCGACACGGCGGCCCAGAACGCGTGCGCCGGCGTGGCGCGCCAGGACAGGCGCACGTTCGGCAGGAATTCCGCGCCCGTGTACGGATTGCGCTCCCAGCGCACGCCGGCCGTCAGGCGCAGGTCGTCGCGCAGCGCCACCTCGTCCTGGGCGAACAGGCTGGCCCATGCCTGCTTGTCACTGGCGGGCAGGAACGCGACGAAGCGGCTGTTTCCGACGTGGTCCCAGCTGTAGCGGTATTCGCCGCCCCACACGATGCTGTGGCGGCCCAGCGGCGCCAGCGCGTGCTGCAGCTGCAGGTCGGCGATGTCGACGGCGTCGCTGAACGTCGGGGGCACGCGGCGGTAGCGGTAGTCGTAATACGCTTGCGCCGTCACGCTGCCGCCGCCGTCGAGCAGGTGTTCCCAGCGTCCCGTCACGTTGGCGCCGTGGATCGTGATGTCGCCCAGGCCCTGGTCCGCGCCCGGCGCGCCGATGACGCCCGGCGCCGGCTGGCCCTCGCGCCCGCGCCACGCGTTGGCGTTCACGCTGAAGCGCTCGGCGCCGCGCTGCCAGTCGCCGCGCCACCCGGCCTGGCCCTGCGTCCAGTCGTCGTCGATGGACTGGCCGGACGCCAGTTCGCTGCGGGCGCGACCGAACACCTTCGCGTACGCGCGCCACGCGCCACCCGTCATGGCGCCGCCGTGGCGGAACGCGGCCGCGCCGCCGTCGCTGTCGGCGCGCAGCATGAGCAGATCGCCCTGCGTGTCGCGCGCGTGGCGCGTCGTGATGCTGATGATGCCGTTGACGGCATTCACGCCCCACAACGTGCCGCCCGGGCCGCTGATCACCTCGATGCGTTCGACGTCTTCCAGCATCACGTCCGGCTCGTCCCAGAACACGCCGGAAAACAGCGGGGAATACACGGAGCGGCCATCGATCATCACGAGCAGCTTGTTGGCCGGGCTGTTGCTCGTACCGTTCATGCCGCGCGCGGAAATGAAATAGTTGGTGTTGCTGCCGCGCGCGACCTGCACGTTGGGTGCAAGGTTCAACGCTTCCGCGAGGTTGCGAACGCCCGCGCGCCGGATGTCTTCCGCCGTGATCACGTACACGGACGCCGGCGCGTCCTGCAGGCGCTCGGGCCGGCGCGACACGGACGTGACGTCGATGTTCGCCAGTTCCTCGATCGACAGGTCGGCGAATTCCCCGGCTGGCCGCCGCACCGAGTCGTCTGCGCGTGCCGGCTGTGCCAGCGCCAGGCCGGCCAGCAGCAAGGTCCAGGGGAAGGTGCGGCCCATCGCGTTCATCGCTTATCGAAGGAAATAATCATTTCCCAACCATTATGTTTTATAAATCCATTTTCTCAATATTTTACCTTCATGCAGGACGGATTTTCTCGTACGTACGGTAGAGACTGGCAAACGTACCACGGATTGTGCCGCTGGTTGAACAAAGTTATCCGCCCAGGTGGCTTCCGCACAATATTTGGAACAGGTAAAGTGTCCGTATTGCAAAACCACGTCCGCACGCAAGTCATGCTAGTGCGTCCAAGGAAATGCAGGCTGCTTAATGCTTAAGCCAGCGGATTTGGTAAGATTTAGTTCTAACGCGTACTAATTGATCGGAGACCCCATGCAGCGCTACACCCCGACCGCCATCGTGCTTCACTGGCTGATCGCCGTGCTGATCATCGGCGCGTTCACGCTGGGGCTCGTGATGACGGACATGCCCGGCATCTCGCCCACGAAGCTGAAGTATTTTTCGTGGCATAAGTGGGCCGGCGTGACCGTGCTGCTGCTGGCCACGTTGCGCATCCTGTGGCGCCTGAAGAATCGTCCGCCGGCGCTGCCCGACTCGATGCCCGCATGGCAGCGCGGTGCCGCCCACGGCCTGCACCACCTGCTGTACGTGCTGATCTTCGCCGTGCCGCTGTCCGGCTATTTCTACACCCTGGCGGCCGGCTTCCCGGTCGTCTATTTCGGCCTGTTCCAGCTGCCGGTGCTGATTGCCAAGAACCCGGCACTGGCCGAAACGCTGAAGCCCATCCACTACTGGCTGAACATGGTCATGGCCGGCCTCGTCGGCCTGCACGTGGCAGCCGCCCTGAAGCACCAGTTGATCGACCGCGACGGCACGCTCGGACGCATGCTGCCGGGCCGTTCCCTTTGAAGGAGATATCCATGACATTTACCCGTGGCACCCTCGCTGCCGTCCTCGCCGGCGTCACCCTGATCGCCAGCGCCGTGCCGCTGAAGACCGACGCGGCGCACAGCAGCGTCTCGGCCGTGTTCAAGCAGATGAACGTGCCCGTCGAATCGAAGTTCAAGAGCTTCGCCGCGCAGATCGACTACGACGCCGCGCATCCGGACAAGGCGAGCGCGCGCATGGACATCGACACCGCGAGCTTCGACATCGGCGAGGCCGAGTACAACAAGGAAGTGGCGGGCAAGGACTGGTTCAACTCGGCCAAGTTTCCGAAGGCCACCTTCGTGTCGTCCGCCATCAAGCCGGCCGGCGCGGGCAAGCTCTCCGTGTCGGGCAAGCTCACGATCAAGGGCCGTGCCCAGGACGTGACCTTCCCCGTCACCGTCAAGCCGGAAGGCGGCAAACAGGTTTTCGAAGGCCAGCTGCCCATCAAGCGGCTGGCGTTCAACATCGGCGAAGGCGAGTGGAAAGACACGAGCATGGTCGCCGACGAAGTCGTCATCAAGTTCCGCGTTGCCGCGGGACAGTAATCAACAACCCACCGTTCAAGTCAAAGGATCGTCTTACATGAAACTCAAGCATCTCGCCCTGCTCGCCGCCGTCTTCGCTTCCAGCGCCGCCTTCGCGGACGTCTACAAGGTCGATTCCGGCCACACCTTCCCGAGCTTCGAGGCCGACCACTTCGGCGGCCTGTCGAACTGGCGCGGCAAGTTCGACAAGACCGACGGCACCATCGTCCTCGATCGCGCGAACAAGACGGGCACCGTGGACATCAACATCGATGCGACCAGCCTGGACTTCGGCCACACCAAGCTGAACGAGCACGCCAAGGGCCCGGACATGTTCGACGTCACCAAGTACCCGACCGCGAACTACAAGGGCAAGCTCGTGTTCAAGGGCGACGTGCCGACGTCCGTCGACGGCGAGCTCACGCTGCACGGCGTCACCAAGCCGGTCACGCTGCACATCAGCCAGTTCAAGTGCATCCAGCACCCGATGCTGAAGCGCGAAGTGTGCGGCGCCGACGCGTCGGCCACGTTCAACCGTGCCGATTTCGGCGTCGACTACGGCGTCAAGATGGGCTTCAAGCCGGAAGTCAAGCTGGCCATCCAGGTCGAAGCCGTCAAGCAGTAATCCCGACAGCAAACGACAAAGCCCCGCGGCCAGCAACGGCCGCGGGGCTTTGTCTTTTTTTGCGGTGCCGCGAACGATGGTGGTGGGCACGGGGTGCCCACCCTACGGCTCGTGAATGATGCCCCCGGCATCATTCACCCCACCGAACGTTCGCGTACCGTCGATCAACGGCCATCGCGATCCAGGTCACCCGGCATCGCACGCTCCACGCGGTCCCACGCGGCCCGGCTGGCGGACTTGGCCTGCTCCCACGACAGGCGCGACTGGCCCTTCATGCGGTCCCATTCGTCCGCCATGTGCGGCTCGGCCATGTCGTAGCTCGGGAAGCGGCCGGCATTGTTGTAGCCCAGCGCATAGGCCGGCGAATAATCGTCGTACGTGTAGCCCGTGCTGTAGTACGGCTGGGTTTGGTAGTTCGTGCGCCAGTACGCGTCTTCCGCCGTCGGGTTGACGAGGTGGCCCGCGCCCTTGCCGACCATGCCGCCGGCGATGCCGCCGATCGCGGCACCCGCTGCCATGCCCACCGGGCCGCCCACGGCGCCCAGCGCGGCACCTGCCGCTGCGCCACCGCCCGCGCCGACGCCGCCGGCCAGGTTGTGCTCATGCAGCTGGTCGCCCGGTTTCGGGTTCACGACTTCGCCCGCGCCCTTGCCGGCCATGCCGCCCGCGATGCCGCCGATGGCTGCGCCCGCGACGGTGCCGATCGGCCCTGCGGCGCTGCCGACGGCTGCACCGGTCAGTGCTCCCGCGCCGGCACCCGTGCCCTGGGCAAGGTTGTGCTCATGCAGGCGGTCTTCCGAATGCGGATTCGCCACTTCGCCCGCACCGCGGCCCGCTGCGCCGCCAGCCAGGCCGCCGATCGCCGCACCGGCCAGCGCGCCCACGGGTCCTGCCACGGAACCGGCCGCCGCGCCCATCGCTGCGCCCGCGCCTGCGCCGGTGCCTTTGGCCAGATAGTGTTCGCCCAGGTCGTCGCCCGGCTTCGGATTGACGACTTCGCCCACGCCCTTGCCGGCCATGCCGCCCGCGATGCCGCCGATCGCGGCACCGGCCGCCATGCCGATCGGACCGCCGACCGCGCCGAGGGCGGCGCCGGTGGCGGCACCTGCTGCCGCGCCGATGCCGGTGCCGATCACGTGCGAGCCGCCGTTATCGACGAAAGTCTGGTTCAGGTAGGCAACGTCTTCGTCCGAACGCGGCGTCACGCCCATCACGATGCCACCGTTCTTGATGCCTTCCTCGTAGTGCTTGACGCGCTCTTCCGGAATGCCGGCGCCGATCAGTGCACCGATCAGGCCGCCGGTGATGCCGCCGGCGCCCGCACCGGCGAGCGCTGCCGCGAGAGGACCGGCGATGACGAGGCCGGCGCCCGGGATCACGAGCGAGGTGCCGATGGCGGCCACGCCGGCCAGCACGGCACCGATCGTGCCGCCGATGCCGGCGCCGGCAGCGGCGCCCTCTGCGGCCTTGCTGCCCAGCTCAGTCTCGGAGTCGGCGAAGGTCTTGCGGGTGGAGTCCGACATCATGAGGTTGACGTCGTCCTTCGTGTAGCCGCGGGTCGAGATCGCATTGTAGGCGCGCTCCGCGCTGTCACGGTCCGGGAACAGGCCGGTGATCATGCGATTGTCTTTGGTCGTCGTCGTCGTTGTCGTGTCGTAAGTAGCCATGATGGATCCTTTCGGTAATCGATGTGGTCCGGAGTGCCGGGGTCGGGTGATGCAAGGTGATTTACACGATATGCCTGCCCAACAACGACCTTCTGTTCGATGACGCACTCTGGCGGGGAGATTCCGCACCACAAGAGAACACAACGCCGGATTGCGCGTCTAACGTTCGGCAGCGCACCGACCCCGTACCGTGTGCATCACTAGACTTTGCACATGGCCTCGGCATTCAATTGGCCTGGAGTATGTTTTTTCCAACTTGAGGAGGACTCAACATGTTATTCATTATCTGGATCGTCGTTGGTGGTGTGCTCGGCTGGCTCGCCAGCATGGTCATGAAAACGGATGCTGAGCAAGGCATGATTCTCAATGTCGTGGTCGGTATCATCGGAGCCTTCCTGGGTGGCTGGCTGCTGTCTCCGCTATTCGGCAGTGGCACCATCAATTCAGATGACTTCAGTGTCTCGTCGCTGCTCGTGTCGTTCCTGGGCGCCGTCATCCTGCTCGCCATCGTGAATCTGCTGCGTCGCGGCCGCGTCCGCTAAGCAGGTGCAAGCCCCGCTTTGAAAACCAACGTCGGCTGGCGTTGGTTTTTTTACGTCCGGAACCCGAACTCATGCGCATCAAACGTCCCATGGTCGTCCTCATCACCTGTATCGTCACCCTCGTGGCGGGCTTGCTCGTGCTGAATTTTTCGCCCGGCGAAAAAAAGATCGATACGCAGCTGACCCGGCAATACGACACGGACGACCCGCAGTTCCGCCGCTCGCTGGGCGTGCTGCTGGGTCCGCCCATCGTCGAGGGCAACAAGGCCGACGCGCTGCTCAACGGCGACCAGATCTTCCCCGCCATGCTGGACGCGATCCGCTCGGCGCAGAAGTCGGTCAGCTTCGAAACGTATATTTATTGGGAAGGCACGATCGGCCGCGAATTCACGGAAGCGCTGTCGGAACGGGCGCGCGCCGGCGTCAAGGTGCACGTGCTGCTGGACTGGATCGGCAGCATGAAGATCGACGACGCATCGCTCGACGCGATGCGCAAGGCCGGCGTCGAGGTGCACCGCTATCACAAGCCCGTGTGGTGGAAGCTCGCGCGCCTGAACAACCGCACGCACAGGAAGCTCTTGATCGTCGACGGCAAGGTCGGCTTCACGGGTGGCGTGGGCATCGCCGACAAATGGCGCGGCCACGCGCAAGACCCCGACCACTGGCGCGACTCGCATTTTCGCGTGGAAGGCCCCGTCGTCGGCCAGATGCAGGCCGTCTTCAACGACAACTGGACGAAGGCGACGGGCGCCGTGCTCGACGGCCCCGACTACTTCCCCGCGCTCACGGCGAAGGGCGACATGCCCGCGCAGATGTTCGCCAGCTCGCCGACGGGCGGCAGCGAGAGCATGCACCTGATGTACCTGCTCGCCATCACGGCAGCGCGCCGCACGATTCATTTGTCGAACTCGTATTTCGTGCCGGACAAACTGGCCATCAAGGCCCTCATCGCGGCGGCGAAACGGGGTGTGGACGTGCGCATCATCACGCCCGGTCCCGTCATCGATTCCGACGTCGTGCGCGCCGCGTCGCGCGAGCGCTGGGGCGAATTATTGGCTGCGGGGATCAAGATGGCCGAGTACCAGCCGACGATGTACCACGTGAAGGCGCTCATCGTCGATTCGCTGCTCGTCTCCGTCGGCTCCACGAACTTCGACAACCGCTCGTTCATCCTCAACGACGAGGCGAACCTGAACGTGCTCGACGCCGGCTTCGCCAAGCAGCAGGAAGCCGTGTTCGAGGACGACTGGAAGCACGCGCGCCCCATCACCTTGCAGGCATGGGAGAACCGGCCGTTCTCGGAAAAGATCGGCGGCAAGCTGGCCGACCTGATCGGGACCCAGCTTTGATCGCGCAGGACACGCGATGAAACCGCCCGTTCTCTCGCTCGCCATCCTCGCCAGTATCGCCGCGCATGCCGACGAAGGCATGTGGATGCCGCAGCAGCTGCCGCAAGTCGCGAAGCAGCTCAAGGCCGACGGCCTCAAGCTCGATCCGGCGAGCCTCGCGCGGCTGACCGATTTCCCGCTGGGCGCGATCGTGAGCCTCGGGGGCTGCTCGGCGTCGTTCGTGTCGCCGCAAGGCCTCGTGATCACGAACCACCACTGCGTGTACAACAGCGTGGCCGTGAATTCCACGCCGCAGCGCGACCTGCTCGCCGACGGTTTCCTCGCGAAGACGATGGCAGACGAATTGCCGGCCGCGCCGGGCAGCCGCGTGTTCGTCACGGAAGACGTCGCGAACGTCAGCACCCGCGTGATCACGCCGGAAGTCGCCAAGCTGGCGGGCAAGGCGCGCCAGGACGCGATGGAGAATAACCAGAAAATCCTCGTCGCCGAATGCGAGCAGGACCCGGGCCGCCGCTGCACTGTCGCGAGCTTCTACGGTGGCCTCGAGTTCTACCGCATCAAGCAGCTCGAGATCCGCGACGTGCGCCTCGTGCACGCGCCGCCCGTCGGCATCGGCAAGTTCGGCGGCGACACGGACAACTGGATGTGGCCGCGCCACACGGGCGACTACGGCATCTATCGCGCCTACGTCGGCAAGGACGGCAAAGCGGCGGACTACGCGAAGGACAACGTCCCGTATCGGCCGAAGCTGTGGCTGCGCATCGCGAAAGACGGCGTGAAGGAAGGGGATTTCGTCATGGCCCTCGGCTACCCGGGCCGCACGAACCGCCACCGCCTGCCGTCGGAAGTGGCGTTCACGTTCGACTGGAACTACCCCGCGTTCGTGAAGGCATCGGGCGAGACGCTCGCCATCATCGAGCGCGAGACGAAGAACGATCCGGCCACGCACCTGAAGTATGCGGGCCAGATCGCGAGCGTCAACAACTACTACAAGAACCGCAAGGGCATGCTCGCCAGCTACGCGGGCAGCGACATCCTTGCGCGCAAGACGGCCGAGCACGAGGCGCTGAAGGCCTGGGTCGACGCGAACCCGCAGCGCCGCGCGGCATTCGGCGCCGACATCGCGGCGGCCGGAAAACTGATCGCCCGGCGCGACGCGGAGCTGCGGCGCGACTTCTTCCTCGGCTATTCGATGCCGCGCTTCCTGAACTCGGCGCGCACCTTGTACCGCCTTGCGAACGAACGCACGAAGCCGGACATCGAGCGCAAGTCCGGCTACCAGGAACGCGACGTGCCGCGCCTGGCGTCCGTCATCGGCGGCCAGGACCGCACGTACGACGAGAAGGTCGACAAGGCCCTCGTGCTGAACTTCCTGAAGCAATACAACGCGCAGCCCGCCGACCAGCACGACGCCGCGTTCGATGCCGCCCTCGGCATCCGGCCGGGCATGGGCGAAGCCGAGCTGAAAGCGGCCCTCGACCGCATCTACGCGGGTTCGCAGTTGCAGGACAAGGATGTGCGCACGGCGTGGCTGACGAAGACCCCGCAGGACTTCAAGGCCAGCAACGACAGCTTCATCAAGGCCGCCGTCGCGATGTACGACGCCGATATGAAACGCGAGGCGGAAGAGGACGAACTCGCGGGGAACATCCAGAAGGCCTACGCCGGCTATATGAAGGCGAAGATCGCGTACCTGCACAGCCGCGGCCGCGCCGTGTACCCGGATGCGAACAGCACGCTGCGCGTCACGTTCGGCAACGTGAAGGGCCGCGACTACGGCGCCGACGGCACGGGTTCATGGACCGCGTTCACGACCGTGAAAGGCATCGTCGCGAAGCACACGGGCGAAGGCGAGTTCAATGCGCCCGAGCGCCAGCTGGCCGCCATCCGCGCGAAGGACTTCGGCCGCTGGGCCGACCCGGCACTGAAGACCGTCCCTGTCGACTTCCTCGCCACCTTGGACATCACGGGCGGCAATTCCGGCTCCGCCGCGCTGAACGCGCGCGGGGAGCTGGTGGGCCTCGCGTTCGACAACACGCTCGATTCCATCATCTCCGACTGGGACTTCGACCCGCGCGCGACGCGCGACATCCAGGTCGACATCCGCTACATCCTGTGGAACATGGAGAAGGTCGACCATGCGGACAACCTTCTCAAGGAGATGGGCGTGTTGTGATCAGTCGGCGTCGGCTTTCGATCGCTGCAGCGAGTTCTCCAGTTCGGCCATGCCGGCCGGCAGATCGACGGTCGCACCCAGGTCGCGCATCGTGCTGCCCAGCGCGTGCACCGTGCGGAACAGGTGATGCGCGCGGCACTGTTCGCCCATCTGTCCGATGCGGACGATCGGCAGGCCGAACGAACCGGAGATCTCGACCTGGTAGCGGCTGGAGATCGTGGAGCACACGGCCTGGCTGGTGACGCCTTCCGGCAGGGTGATGCCGACGACGGAATTGAGCCGCGATGCCGCGGGCGCGAACAGCGACAGGCCCATCGCCTCGATGCTGTCCTGCAGCGCCGTCGAGCAGCGCAGGTGGCGCGCGAAGCGGACCGGCAGCGTTTCCTCGCACACGAGGCGCAACGCCTCGTGCAGTGCCAGCACGCCCGACACGGGCGCCGTGTAGTGGTACGACGCCTTGTGCCAGAAATTCTCGGCCAGCAGCGCGTCCAGGCACCAGTGCGTATTGGGCGTCGGCCGTTCGCGGATGCGGCTCCACGCGGCATCGGAGAACGCGAGCAGCGAGACGCCGGGAATCGACGACAGCCCTTTCTGGCCGCCCGTGATCACGGCATCGACCTGCCAGTCATCCATCTCGAACGGGGTCGTGCTCAGAGTGCACACGGCATCGACGATGATGAGACACCCCCGCGCTTTCGCCAGCCGCGCGATGTTCTTCACGTCGGCGTTGAACGTCGTGTTCGACGTTTCGCCCTGGACGAGCGTCAGGCAGTGCGGCCGGTGCTGGTCGAGCAGCTGCTCCAGCCGTTCCAGCGACATCGAGTGCGGGAAGATCTCGTTCATCTCGACGACGTCCGCGCCGGCGCGGCGGCTCATTTCCGCCATCCTGCCGCTGAAGAATCCATTGCAGATCGAGAGCACGCGCGTGCCCGGCCAGACGAGATTGCAGATCGCCATTTCCATCGCGGCCGAGCCGGGACCGGCCACGCCCAGCACCCAGTTCGAGCGGGTCTGGAAGACGTAGCGCGCCATGTCCTTCACTTGGCCGATGATCTTCGCCATCGTCTCGCCGAGGTGGTTGATGACGACCGAATTCGCGCGCGCGACCGCGCTGGGGATCGGCACGGGGCCGGCGCCCATCATGAGCAGGGGATCGTCCGGCAGGATGGTGTTCAGGTGCTCCACCTGCGGCGGGAGGATGTCGTTGCGGGTCGGCTCGGGCTGTGTATGCATGGGGTCTCGTCGATTTGTTGGCAGTCGGACAAGTGTATCAAGTATTTCACCCGCGCCATCTGCAGCTCATCCCGCCCAATGCGCAATTCACCCCATCGCACCTGTGCCACACGCGGCCATCCCTCTACACTGCCCGCACATCGAGAACAAGGAGGCTGCAATGAAACGAATCTGGATCGGGTGCTGGGCCCTGCTCGGCATCGCGTGCGCGGCCAGGAGCGCGACAACCCGATGGTCCTGTTCGTGCACGGCGGGCCCGCAGCGCCCGTCACGCCCACGTTGTGGCAGTTCGAGCGTCCGCTCGAGGAATACTTCACCATCGCGAACTGGGACCAGCGCGGCGCGGGCAGGACGTATGGCGAGATGGCGCCGGAGAAGGTCGCGGACACGATCCACATCGACCGCTACGTCGACGACGCGATCGAGGTGGCCGAGCACCTGCGCCAGCGCTACGGCAAGAAGAAGCTGATCCTGATGGGCCACAGCTGGGGCACCATCGTGTCGATGAAGGCGGCGCTGAAGCGGCCGGATTTATTCTATGCCTACGTCGGCATCGGCCAGGTGATCAGCACGCGCGAGAACGAGCGCATCAGCTTCGAGTACGCGCTGGAGCAGGCGAAGCTGCACAAGAACGAGGAAGCGCTGCACGACCTGGAGTCGATCGCGCCCTACCCCGGCAACCTGCCGATCACGCGCGAGCGCATCATCGTGGCACGCAAGTGGCCGCAGTACTACGGCGGCCTGAGTGCGTGGCGCAGCGAATCGGACTATTACTTCGACGGCCCGCGCCTGTCGCCGGACTACGATGCGAAGCAGGCGCAGGCCATCGACCAGGGCAACCTGCTGACGCTGGGCCGCATCCTGCCGGAATTCGTGCAGGTGGATTTGTCGAACGTGCAGCGCTTCCCGATCCCCGTCGTGATGTTCCTGGGCCGGCACGACTACACGACGCCGACGGCACCCACCGAGGCATGGCTCGCGCAGGTGCAGGCGCCATCGAAGCGGGCCGTGTGGTTCGAGCGTTCGGCGCACATGGTGCCGTGGGAAGAGCCGGGCAAGACGCTCGTCAGCCTGTTGACCTACGTGCGGCCGCTGGCGCAATGACGATCGCGGTCGGTGGGCACGGGGTGCCCACCCTACGGCGCTGACGCATGTTCGACCATTCGCCCGGTAGCGCGTAGGGTGGATTCCCCGAGCCCACGCGGACATTTGCGGTGTGTTTGCGTGACGCGTGGGCACACGGTGCCCACCATGGCGCAGACGCGGCGCATCAGTGCGTCAACTCCGCCTGCACCGCCTCGACCTTGTTCAGGCGGCTGTTGCGGATACCGTAGCCGAAATAGGTCAGCACGGCCACCGTCATCCAGATGGTGAAGACGGTGTACGTGGTGCTGGACAGCCCGCACACGAGGTACAGGCAGGCGACGATCGACAGGCAAGGCACGAGGTAAGGCCCGAACGGCACGCGGAACCCCTTGCGCCCCGTATCGCCCTGCTTGCGACGGATGACGGGCACGGCGATCGACACGACGATGAACGCGACCAGCGTGCCCATGCTCACCATGTCCCACAGGAAGGTCGAGTCGACGAGGCCCGCGACGGTGCCGACGGCGATGCTGACGATCAGCGTGTTCGTCACCGGCGATTGCGTGCGCGGATTCACGGTGCGGAAGGCTTGCGGCACGAGGCCGTCCTTGGCGATCGCGTACAGGATGCGCGTCTGGCCGTAGATCGTCACGAGGGTCACGGAAAACACGGAGATGACGGCGCCCGCCGACAGCACGAGCGCCGGCCAGGCCTTGCCCGTCACGTTCTGCAGGATCACGGCGAGGCCAGCTTCCTGGCCGGCGAACTGCGTGGCCGGCTGGGCGCCGAGTGCGGCGATCGCGACCAGCATGTAGAACACGGTGACGATGCACAGGGCGGCCAGGATGCCGATCGGGACGTCGCGCGTGGGATTCTTGACTTCTTCGCCGGCCGTCGCGATGGTGTCGATGCCGATGAACGAGAAGAACACGGTGCCGGCGGCCGCCGTCACGCCGGCGAGCCCGCCGATACCGTGGCCGTTGGCCGGCCAGACGAACGGGTGGAAGTTGCGGATGTCGAAGCCGGACAGCGCGATCACGGAAAAGAACACGAGGATCGCCAGCTTGATCACCACCATGACGGCGTTCGTCGTCGCCGATTCCTTCGTGCCGCGGATGAGCAGCACGCAGCACAGCACGACGAGCAGGATCGGCGGCAGGTTGATATGGCCGGCGTGGAATTCGACGCCGCCCGTCTTGCCCGCCACGACCATGGGCGAGCGCAGCGCGTCCGGGATCTGCCACCCGAGCGCGTTCTGCAGGAAGTTGTTCAAATAGTCCGACCAGCCGATGGCCGTCGCGCTGGCCGCGAGGCCGTATTCCAGCAGCAGGCACGCGGCGACGACGAAGGCGCCGAACTCGCCGACGGTGGCGTAGGCAAACGAATACGAGGAGCCGGACGCGGGCACGCGGTCGGCCAGCTCGGCGTAGCACAGCGCGGTGAGACCCGCCGTGAGGGCGGCCATCAGGAACGACAGCACGACGGCCGGACCGGCCTTCGGCACGGCTTCCACCATCGTGAAGAAGATGCCGGTGCCGATCGTGGCGCCGACGCCGATCATGGTCAGGGGAAATAAGCCCAGCGTGCGGCCCAGGGCGTGGGCATGGCCGTCTTCGAGTTTGTGCTCGGACGTCTTGGTGCGAATGAGCTTTTGGCCCAGGGTCTGGTTCACGGCGTCTTCCTCTTGGCGCGCGCGGGTAGCGCGCTGTTATCTATCCAAAGTCCGCGATTATAGGTCCACTTTCCGTGCTGCTATCAATGCGGAAAAAAAATACTTCATATAAATATGCATTTTTAATGCATGTTTATGTAGAATACGTCCAAGCGGGTAGAATACACTTGTACCCACTGAGCTTACCCAATGCGACTCACCCGATTCTCCGATATTGGCCTGCGCGTCCTGATCTACCTGGAGCGTGCGGGAGAACGTCCGCATCCGGTGACAGTGGCCGAGATCGGCAAGCAGTTCGACATTCCGCTGAACCACCTCGTGAAAGTGGTCGGGCAGCTGGCCAAGCTGGGGTGGGTCCAGGCGACGCGTGGACGCAACGGTGGCCTGCGTCTCGCGGCCGATCCGGCGACCCTGACCATCGGCCAGGTGTTGCGCAAGCTGGAAGGCGAGGACAATGAACTGGTCGATTGCGACGGCACCGACTGCGCGCTGAAGCTCGATTGCCAGCTGCGCGGCATGCTCCGCACCGGCATGCGTGCGTTCTACGACGCGATGGACGGCTACACGCTGGCCCAAGCCACGGCCGGCAATACCGGCGAGCAGGTCATGCGCATGCACCGCATGTTCTGGGATGGCGGCGTGGCGAAAGGCAGTCTGCCGGCGCCTGAGCCGGTGAGTGAGGATTAACTTAGTATTGATGGCAACGCCCGCCAAGCGGGCATTTTTTTGAATCTTAAATCTGCATTTAAAATGCATAATTAAAGGAATCACCATGATTTCGAAAGCTTCCCGTCCCTACATCGATGCCAGCGTCCCCGTCCTGCGCCAGCACGGCCTGACGATCACCAGGCTGTTCTACACGAACATGCTGGGTGCGCATCCTGAACTGACCCGGATCTTCAATATGGGGAACCAGGCCAGCGGGGCGCAGCAGCAATCGCTGGCGTCGGCCGTGTTTGCGTATGCGGCCAACATCGGCAATCCGGGCGCGCTGGGCCCGGTCGTCGAACGGATCGTGCACAAACACGTGTCGGTCGGTATCCGCGCCGAGCACTACCCCATCGTCGGCAAGCACCTGCTGGACTCGATCGCCGCCACCTTGGGCGACGCCGCCACGCCGCCGCTGCTGGACGCCTGGAAGGAAGCCTACAACTCGCTCGCCAAGCTGCTGATTGCGGCGGAAGCCAAGTTGTACAACACGGCCGGCGTCGAGCCGGGCGAGACCCGCCCGATGCGCGTGACGGGCGTGAAGACCGAGAGCGTGAACGTATTGTCGATCCGCTTCGTGCCAGCGGACGGCAAGCCGGTCCCCGCGTTCAAGCCGGGCCAGTACGTGAGCGTCGCCGTCGACCTGCCGGGCGGCCGTCACCAGTTGCGCCAGTACAGCCTGTCGGACGCGCCGGACGGCGAGAGCCTGCGCATCTCCGTCAAGCGCGAAGACAGCGTCGACGACATGCCGGCCGGCGAAGTGTCGAACTGGCTGCACGCCAACGTGAAGGTCGGCGCCACCTTGCAGGTGTCGCATCCGTTCGGCGAATTCACCCCGGAGACTGAAGGCGACAAACCGATCGTGCTGCTGTCGGCAGGCGTCGGCGTCACGCCGATGGTCGCGAGCCTGAAGCGCGTGGCGCAGGTGAATCCGCAGCGCCACGTGATCTTCGCGCACGCCGCCCGCGACGCGGGCCACCACGCGCTGCGCGCCGAAGTCGAGGGGTTGAAGGCGACCATGCCGAACCTGTCGGTCGTCACCTTCCACGAGGATGCGCAGGGCGCGGCGGGCGTCATCGAAGGCCGCATGGACGTGGCGAAGCTGCCGGCATGGCCGCGCGAGGAAGCGGACGTGTACCTGTGCGGCCCGCACAAGTTCATGCAGGCGCAGTGGCTCGGCCTGCTGAACGCGGGCGTGCCGGCGGCCCGCCTGCACCGCGAGGTGTTCGGGCCGGAGCTGCTCGATCACCTGCTCTGATCGGGCGCGGCAAAAAAACGCTCGCGTCGGGTACGCATTGGTGGGCACGTTTCATTTGAGGCCGCCGGCCTCAAATGAAACGTGCCCACCAAAACGTTGCGTCACCCGTATCAGCGCTGGCCCAACCGCGTATCGCCGAAAAGGTGTTTTAGCTCATGCGGCTGCGAGCGCCAGTACTGGGGCGGCGCGCTGACCGATGCCCCCAGCTCCGCCGCCGCGTGCCACGGCCAGCGCGGGTCGTACAGCATGGCGCGCGCCAGCGCCACCATGTCGGCCTGGCCCGTCTGCACAATGGTCTCGGCCTGCTTCGCCTCCGTGATCAAACCGACGCCGATCGTGGGCATCGCCGTTTCCGCCTTGATGCGCGCGGCGAACTCGATCTGGTAGCCCGGCCCGACGGGTATCTTCTGCTGCGGCGACACGCCGCCACTCGACACGTGGATGAACTGGCAGCCGAGCTTCTCCAGCTCGCGCGCCAACACGATGCTCTGCGCCAGGTCCCAGCCGCCGTCGACCCAGTCGCTGGCGGAGATGCGCATGCCCACCACCATCTCCGCCGACACGGCCGCACGCACCGCGGCGAACACTTCCAGCGGAAAACGCATGCGGTTCTCCAGCGAGCCGCCGTAAACATCGTCGCGCCGGTTCGACAGCGGCGACAGGAACTGGTGCAGCAGATAGCCATGGGCGCCGTGGAGTTCGATGGCGTCCAGGCCCAGCGCATCGGCACGCCGCGCGGCAGCAATAAAGCCCTCCTTCACGCGCGCGAGCCCGTCGGCATCGAGCGCCTGGGGCACCGCATCGCCGTCGGCGTGCGGGAGCGCGGACGGCGCGACGGTCTGCCAGCCATGCACGTGATCGGGCGGGATGCTCGCCCCGCCCAGCCACGGCACTTCGCTCGACGCCTTGCGGCCCGCGTGCGCGAGCTGGATGGCGATCTTGATCGGAGAATGCTTGCGCATCGCGTTGACGACGGGTTCCAGCGCGGCCGCGTGCTCGTCGGACCACAGGCCAAGGTCGGCGTAGGTGATGCGGCCCTCCTCCGTCACGGCGGTCGCCTCGATGATCAGGAGACCGGCGCCGGACAGCGCGAGGTGGCCGAGGTGGATCATGTGCCAGTCGGTCGCGAAGCCCTGCTCGGCGGAGTATTGACACATCGGCGCGATGGCGATGCGGTTGGCCAGCGCGAGCGGGCCGAGCTCGATCGGTGAAAACAGCTTGCTCATGGGTGACTGCGCTCCCTTAACGTAGGGTGGGGTGATTGATGCCAGGGGCATCAACCACGTGCCCACCAAATGCATGCGTAAAGGGACAGTCTAACGCGCGCCGTGGAAGCGCGTCGTTCATGACAAGGAAAACGGGGTAGTACGCGACGGTTACGGTGGGCACGGGGTGCCCACGCGTTCAACCGGCACGGACGACCATGATCCCGGCCCGCAGCCCGACCCGAACATCCGGATTCGGAAACACGACACACTCCTCGTCGTGCTGAACGGTATAAACGGTTTCGCCGTCGCGCGCGATCACGTCGCCCTTTTTCAACGGCGTGAAATTCTCCGTATCGCGCCCGAAGCTCATGGTGAACGCATCGGACAGCTTGGTGATCGACTGCGCCGTATTGAACACGATGGGCGCTGTCCCACCCGCCCGCGCGTGCCCGCGCAGCAGGCCAGCCAGCGCATCGGCCATCGCCGCGAACTGCGACAGGTCGTTCCGGCCCAGCGTCCCGATGCGCCCCAGCTCCACGGTGGTGCCCGCAGTGCCGTGGCGCTCGGCCGTCCAATAACTGTACGTGCCCGCGGATGCCGGGTTCATGATGACGGCGTCGATGCCACCGAGGCCCAGCCACGCGATCAGTTCGCGGCGGGACGCATCGGCAATCAGCTCCGGCACGATGGCGAAGCGCGGATAGCGCGAGGCGCGGATCGCCGTGTGCAGGTCGAGGTGCCAGCGGCGCGGCCCCGTGCCGTCGAAGAACGCCGCGGTGGCCGCGATCAGCGCGTCCGCACGGCCGGCTTCGAACGTGCCCGCCAGGTCGCCCCGCCGGTCGCGGAACATGCGGTTCAGGTCCGCGTCGATGAAGCGCTTGCCGGCCGCGATGGCGTCGATGTTCCCGACGCAGAGCATCAGGTCCACCGCCAGTTCATGCGGTGCCCGCGACAACGCGTCGATGGCATAGGCCACCATCTCGATCGGCCCCGTCTCGTCGCCATGCACGCCCACGGACAGCAGCACGGCGGGACGGTCCGGCGACGGCGTTGCCGCCTTCACCGTCAGCACACCCTTCGCAGGCTCGCCGACCGTGAAGCCGGCGCCCGCGAACCGGGCGGCCACCTCGCCGAAGTCGCCTTCGGCCAGCGCCCGGATTTCCTTCGGCAAGGTGGCCGTCATCGCTTACGCCAACGTCGCGACCGAGGCCGCGGCATTGCCCGCTGCGATGCGGTCCGGGCTCGAACCTTCCGACAGCGACCACACGGCCAGCATCGCCTGCTCCAGGTCCGTCGGCTGGGCATGGCCGCCCGACAGGCCCATCGCCGCCGTCAGTTCGCGCACGGCCGCCTGCATGTCGCCGGTGGCGCGGCTCGCTTCCAGCACTTCCAGCAGCAGGCGTTGCTGCGTGCGGCGCAGCGCTTGCAGCGCGTAGTTGCGCAGTTGTTCCTGCGACTTGCTGATGGCCGGCAGCTTGAGGCCGCGCTCCAGCGTATCGATACCGGCCCGCGCGCGCAGCAGCATGCCGACCTGCAGGAACTCGGCCAGCGACATGCCTTGCGGACGCTGCACCGACACGGCCGCGAACAGGAAAGCGGCCAGCGATTCGACGGTGTCGACCGCTTTCCACGCCTGCACGAACGACGGCGACAGGCCGCCATGGCTGTCCGCGTCAAGCTTGGCCGGCATCAGCTGGCGCAGTTGTTCCGGCTGGGCGAACAGGTTCGACAGCTCTTCCATGCCGCCGGCACCGGCCTGCTCCGCCGGCAGCGACAGCACGCCTTCGATCACGGTGCGCAGCATCACGCGGGTGCGGGCGTCGACCGTCTGCGACACGTCGCGCGGCACGGCCAGCGCATCATGGTCCAGCGCCTCGAACACGGGCGCCAGGTGCAGCGCGGCCCAGGCCTGGCCCCACGCTTTCACGACCTCGACGTCGTCGATGCGGTGTTCCAGCGCCAGGTCGCGCAGCATCAGCGGGCCGCAGCGGTTGACGGATTCGTTCGCCAGCACGGTCGCGAGGATCGCGTTGGACAGCGGGTGCGCCAGTGGATCGCGCGTGGCGACCAGCTGCGCCGGGAAGTACGGGCGCAGGATGGTCTCGGCCCACGGCTGGCTGGTCAGCGGCAGCGCGGCCAGCAGGCGCTTGAAGCGGTTCTTCACGTTGGCGACGACGACCGCGAGTTCCGGCGTCGTGAGGCCCAGGCCCAGTGCCTTGCGGCGCTGCAGTTCCGTCTCGCTCGGCAGCTGTTCCAGCTCGCGCGACACGGCGCCTTCCGCCTCCAGGCTCGCGATCAGCGCCGCATAGCCGTCGACGACGGCGCTGTTGCTTTGCGCCTGCGCCTCGCGCACCAGCAGGTGCGTCTGCAGCGTGTTGTCGCGCAGGACCAGCTTCTCGATATCGCCCGTCATTTCCGTCAGCAGGCGGTTACGCTCGCCCTCGTCCAGCTGGCCCGCGTTGACTTCCGTGTCGAGCCAGATCTTGACGTTCACTTCGTGGTCGGAGCAGTCCACGCCGGCCGAGTTGTCGATCGCATCCGTGAAGATGCGGCCGCCGGCCAGCGCGAATTCGATGCGGCCGGCCTGCGTCGCACCGAGGTTGCCGCCTTCCGCCACGACCTTCACGCGCAGCTCGTTGCCGTTGACGCGGATGTTGTCGTTGGCGCGGTCCTTCACCTGGGCGTGCGATTCGCTCGACGCCTTGATGTAGGTACCGATGCCGCCGTTGTAGAACAGGTCGACGGGCGCCAGCAGGATGCGGTGCATCAGTTCTTCAGGGCTCAAGCTCGTCTCTTCGATGGCCAGCGCTTCGCGCACTTGCGGCGACAGCTCGATGTGGCGGGAGGTGCGCGGGAACACGCCGCCGCCTTCCGAGATCAGTTCCTTGTTGTAGTCCTCCCACGAGGAACGCGGCAGCGCGAACATGCGCTTGCGCTCGTTGAACGACACGACGACGTCCGGATTCGGGTCGAGGAAGATGTGGCGGTGGTCGAACGCGGCCAGCACTTTCAGCTGGCGCGACAGCAGCACGCCGTTGCCGAACACGTCGCCCGACATGTCGCCCACGCCGACCATCGTCACCGGAGTCGTGTTCATGTCGTGGCCCATCTCGTAGAAGTGGCGCTTGACGGCTTCGAACGCGCCCTTCGCCGTGATGCCCATCTTCTTGTGGTCGTAGCCGTTCGAGCCGCCCGATGCGAACGCGTCGCCCAGCCAGAAGCCGCGCGACACGGCGATGCTGTTGGCGATGTCGGAGAACGTCGCGGTACCCTTGTCGGCAGCGACGACGAGGTACGGGTCGTCCTGGTCGTAACGCACGGTGTCCGTCGGCGGCACGATCTCGCCGCGCACGCGGTTGTCCGTCACCTCGAGCAGGCTCGCGATGAACAGGCGGTAGACGGCTTCGCCTTCGGCCGCCACGACGTCACGCGCCGCATCCTTCGGCATCTGCTTGCAGACGAAGCCGCCCTTCGAGCCGGCCGGCACGATGACGGCGTTCTTGACCATCTGCGCCTTCACGAGGCCCAGCACTTCGGTGCGGTAGTCTTCCATGCGGTCGGACCAGCGCAGGCCGCCGCGCGCGACGGGGCCGCCGCGCAAGTGCACGCCTTCGAAGCGGCGCGAGAACACGTAGATCTCGCGGAACGGACGCGGTTCCGGCACCAGCGCCAGGTGGCTCGTGTCGAGCTTGAAGATGATCTTCTCGCCGTCGTTTTGATAATAGTTGGTGCGCACGGTCGCCATCACGAGGTCGACCAGCGCGGCCATGATTTCCTCGGTGTCGGCGTGGTTGACCTTCGCGAGGCTTGCCTTCAAGGTGGCCAGCTTGGCGTCGCCCGATGCGCGTTCCTCATCCGACAGCTTGGGATCGAAGCGCAAGGTGAACCCTTCGACGAGTTCCTTGACGAGGGCCGCGCGCGGACGCAGCGTCTCCGCCATGTAGCGGGTCGAGAACTTGCTGCCGGCCTGGCGCCAGTAGCTGATGTAGGCGCGCACGAGCTGCACTTCGCGCATCGACAGGCCGCCTTCGATCGTGAGGCCGTTCAGGCGGCCGTCTTCCGCTTCGCCGTTGAACAGCGCGGCGAACAATTCGCCCGCCACGTCCGCGACGCCCGGCCTGGCCAGCTTGGCGGCGGAATCCGCGTCGACGATCAGGCTCGTGATGTAGCGGCGGGTGCCGTCGGCCGTGTCGATCCAGAAGCTCTGTTCGCGGTCGATGGCGACGCCGGCGTTCTGCAGCGCGGGCAGGATGCGCGACAGCGACGGCATCGTGTTCGCCGAGTACAGGCGCAGCGACGTGACCCCGGCTTCATCCGTTTCGATGCGCACGGACACGTGGCCCTGCTGGCCGTTCGCGATGAGCGCCGTCACGTCGCGGAAGGCGATTTCCGGCGCCGTCGCGGCCACGTAGTTCACCGGCAGCGTGGGCAGGAGCTTGCGCAGCGCGTTGCGGGTCGGGACGTCTTCCACGGTGTCGGTCAGTGCCGTGTAGCGGTCGTGCCAGCCGTCCAGCACGGACAGCAGCGGTTTCTGGATGTCCGTTTCGAGGTCGAGCGGATAGCGCGCGGCCTGGGCGATCAGGTACACGCGAGCCAGCGGACCGTCGGCGACGAGCGTCTGCGTGCGCACGTCGACGGCGCCCGAGCTGTCCTTCAGCGCCTGCGCCAGCGCGGCGACGACTGCGGCGCTGTAGCGCTCGCGCGGCAGGTAGACGAGGACGTTCAGGTGGCGGTGGTACACGTCGCGGCGGGCGAAGACTTTCGCGCGCGGCTGCTTGTACAGCGAGACGACGGAGCTGCACACCTGGGCGAGCCATTCCGGATCGGCTTCCAGCGCCTCGGTGCGCGGCAGCGATTCCAGGATCTCGAGGAATTTCTCGGCGCGGAAACCTTCCTGGCGCACGCCGGCGATCGACAGCACCTTCGCCACGCGGCCGCGCGCGAACGGCAGGCGCGCCAGCGGCGTCGACGTGGCGGCGCGGGTGAACAGGCCGACGAAGCAGTGCTCGCCTATCGTGTTGCCCTGCGTGTCGGTGTCGCGCACGCCGATGAAGTCCAGCGGCTGGTCGCGGTGCAGGGTGCCGGCCACGTCGGCCTTCACGATCGACAAGGTCTCGTCGCGCTTGGACAGGATCTCGAAGTCGCCCGGGATGTTCTGCAGGCAGGTGCCGTACACGGGGTGCGCGGTGTCCTGCAGGACGCCGATGCGGCTCGGGATGTCGCGTTCGAGTTCGCGCACGCCCGGCTTCACGAAATAGTAGGCGTAGCCGAACGGCTCGAAGCCTTCGTTCTTGGCCCAGTCGAGGAATGCCGCGACTTCCTGGCCGGACGGCGTGCCCTGGGCTGCCGCGGCGGCAGCAACAGCCGTCATGCGGTCGGCCATCGCGACGGCGTCGCGGTGCACGGTGGCGGCGTCGCGCGCGACCATCTGGATGCGGGCGATGAGTTCGGAGAGTTCGTCCTGCGGCAGGTCTTCCGCCAGCAGGCACAGGACGTACGATTCCAGCGGCGCGCCGGTCTCGCCGACGGCGACCACGCGGCCGGCTTCGTCGCGGCGCACGGGCAGCACGGCGTTCATGACGCCCGACGCGACGACGCGCTGGCGGCGCAGCGCCATCACGAACGAGTCGACGAGGTAGGGCATGTCCTCGTTCAGGATCAGCAAGGCGGTCGACATGCCGCTGCGCCCGTCCGTAGCGCGCATCTGCGCGATCTGGCAGCCGTCCGTCGTGCGCTGCGCCACCTGGGCGAACGCGTCCCACAGGATGGCGGCGAGGTTGCGCGGATCGATGCCGGCGAGGTCGTCCTCGTCCAGGGCGCCGATCCAGGCGCCGATCAGCGCGCCCACTTGTTCGGGGGCGTTGGCCGGCTTGTTCTCGTTGACGAGCGCCAGGGTCTGGGTGCGCAGGTCATGAGGCATGTCTTTGTTCATTTGCTTCTCCAAGCTGATAGTTGCGCCGGGTTCGTCACGGCTTGTGGCCACATGTTCCCGGCTTGTGTGGACAGGGTTGTCCCGTCCAGATTCGTGCTTCCTTGTTACCGGAAACTATCTTTTACTGTAGGGTGGGCTCCCCGAGCCCACGCGTATCGTTAGCGTTATGCAGGCGTCCGCGTGGGCACGGAGTGCCCACCCTACGAATCATGCCAGATCATACAATCCCGGCAAGCCGAGGATGCGTTCGAGGTCTTCCAGTGCGGCCGCGCACTCGATTGCCAGTTGCGGGTCGGCCAGGTCCTTCGGCTCGACGCGGTCGCGGTAATGGCGCTCGACCCACGGCACGAGGCGCGCATACAGGTCTTCCGTCATCAGCACGCCCTGGTGCATCGCGGTCGCTTCCTCGTCCGTGAGCACGACGCGCAGGCGCAGGCACGCGGGGCCGCCGCCGTTGCGCATGCTCTGGCGCAGGTCGAATTCGACCAGCTCGTCGATGGGCCCGCCGGAAGCCACCAGCTGCTCCAGGTAGCGCGCGACGGTCGCCGTCTCGCGGCATTCGTGCGGGACGACGAGGGCCATGCCTCCATCCGGCTTGGACAGCAGCTGGCTGTTGAACAGGTAGCTCGCCACCGCATCGGCGACGGGGACCACACCCGTGTCGACGCGCACGGCGCGCAGGTCGGTGCCGGTGACACCGAGCGCGCGGCGCAGCGCTTCCAGCGTGCCCGCTTCATTGGCAAAGGCCTGCTCGTGGTAGAACAGCACGTTGCCGTTGCCGACGGCGATCACGTCGTTGTGGAACACGCCCTGGTCGATGACGTCCGGGTTCTGCGACGCGAACACCGTGCGCGCGGCATCGAGGCCGTGCAGCCGGGCGACGGCTTGCGACGCTTCCAGGGTCTGGCGCGCCGGGTATTTGGCCGGTGCCGGTGCGGACGGGTCGAACTCGACGCGGCCGTACACGAAGAACTCGACGCCGGCCGCCCCGTGGGCGCTGGCGAAGCGCGTGTGGTTAGCGGCGCCCTCGTCGCCGAATGCGGGCGTCGAGGGCAGCGGATCGTGCACGACGAAGCGGTCCGGATTCGCGAACAGCGCGCGCAACGTGCGCGTGGCCTGCGCATGCTCTTCCGCGCGGTGCAGCTTGTTGTTCAGGTTCGCGGCGGTGAAGTGCACGCGGCCATCGCGGGTGTCCGCGGACGGGCTGACCGTGGCGGCGTTGGCCGTCCACATCGGCGACGCGGAGTACGCGCACGCGAGGATCACGGGCGATTCGCGATAGGCCTGCGCCAACACGTCGGCATCCGTGCCGGAAAAGCCGAGGCGGCGCAGCAGGCGGAAGTTCGGACGCGCCTGCGGCGGCAGCAGGCCTTGCGCGAAGCCGCGCGCGGCCAGCGCCCGCATCTTGGCGAGGCCCTGCAGCGCGGCCTGGCGCGGGTTCGACGCGCTCCTCACGTTGTTGAACGAGGCGACGTTGCCGAACGAGAGGCCGGCGTAGTTGTGCGACGGACCCACGAGGCCGTCGAAGTTGAATTCGCGTGCGTTGCGCATGTTAGAAACTCAATCCCGGAGACAGTTTGGCCGGCATTTCCAGCTCGGACGTTTCGATCGACGCGACCGGGTACGCGCAGTAATCGGCCGCGTAATAGGCGCTCGGACGGTGGTTGCCGGACTTGCCCACGCCGCCGAACGGCGCGGAGCTGGCGGCGCCCGTCGTCGGACGGTTCCAGTTGACGACGCCGGCGCGCGCCTTGATGGCGAAGCGCTTCCACAAGTCTTCCGACGGCGACAACAATGCCGCGGCGAGGCCGAATTCGGTGGCGTTGGCCGCAGCGATGGCCTGGTCGAAATCGGCCACGCGGATCACTTGCAGCAAGGGGCCGAACCATTCCTCGTCCGGGATGCCTTTCGCATCCGTCACGTCGACGATGCCCGCCGTGACGAAGCCCGCGTTCGCGTCGAGCTGGCGCATGCGCAGCAAGACCTTGCCGCCCTGCGCTTCCATCATTTCCTGCGCCTGCACGAGACGTTGCGCGACGGCGGCCGAAACGACGGGACCCATGAACGGCTGCGGGTCCGCGTTCGACGGCCCCACCGCGAGCGTGCGGGCCACTTCCACGAGGCGGTCGATGAACGCCTGGCCTTGCGGCGTATCCTGCACGATCAGGCGGCGCGCGCACGTGCAGCGCTGGCCCGCCGAGATGAATGCGGACATGACGGTGTGGTGCACGGCCGCGTCGACGTTGGCGACGTCCCACACGACGAGCGGGTTGTTGCCGCCCATTTCCAGCGCCAGCATCTTGCCCGGCTGGCCGCCGAATTGTTTGTGCAGCGCGGCACCCGTCTGGCTGCTGCCGGTGAACAGGACGCCGTCGACGTCTGCCTGGCCCAGCGCGACACCGGTCGCGCGGCCGCCGTTCACGAGGTTCAGCACACCCTTCGGCAAGCCGGCCTGTTCCCACAACTGCACGGTGCGGACCGCGGTGCGCGGCGCGTATTCGCTCGGCTTGAACACGAGCGTGTTCCCCGCGATCAGCGCCGGCACGATGTGGCCGTTCGGCAGGTGGCCGGGGAAGTTATACGGACCGAACACGGCGAACACGCCGTGCGGACGGTGGCGCAGCACGGCGTTGCCGTCGGCGACCTTGCTGCTGGTCTCGCCCGTGCGCGCGGCATGCGACTGCACGGAGATGTCGACCTTGTTCGCCATCGTCGTCACTTCCGTGCGGGCTTCCCACAAGGGTTTACCCACTTCCTCGGCGATGATGGCGGCCAGTTCCTCGTTGTGCTCCTTCAGCAGGTCGCGGAAGCGCTGGCAGACGGCGATGCGCCGCTCGAGCGGCGTCAGTGCCCAGTCTTCGAACGCGGCACGCGCGGCCTTGACGGCGCGGTCGACGTCTTCCGCCGTCGATTCGTTACTGGTCCAGGTCTGGCGGCCCGTGGATGGGTCGATGGTCGCGAGCAGCGGACCCGAGCCGGCCAGCCATTCGCCGCCGATGTAATTCGATACGTTAGCCATTGTTCTTCCTTACGTTGAGGGCCAGCGAGCGGATAAGGTCGCCCGGCTGGCAATGCAGCAGTTGGAGTTCGCGCGCGGAGAGCGCGACCTTGCGGCCACCGTCGCAGGCCTGGGTAAGGACCATGCGAAAATCGTCGAGCTTCGTGTTGGAGACGAGCGTGACTTCGCACTCGCCTTCCGGCTGGCCTTCCTCGGCCGTCGTCAGGATGCTGTCGCGCACGGCGCGCAGCTCGGCCACGCGGCCCTGCAGCACGGGGCCCGCGTCGAAGATGTCGACATAGCCCTCGTAGTGCATGCCTTCTTGTTCCAGCAGCTTGCGCGCGGGGAGCGTGGAGCGGTGCACCTGGCCGATCACGGCCTGCGCGTCTTCCGGCAGGTACGCGACGTACAGCGGCTGGCGCGGCATCAGCTCCGCGATGAACGATTTTTTACCAAGCGCAGTGAGGCCGTCGACGTGGTTGAAATCCATCTTGAAGAAGTGGCGGCCCAGGCCTTCGTAGAACGGCGACGTGCCGTCCTCCGCCTGGTAGCCGCGCATCTCGGCGATGATCTTTTCCGTGAACAGGTGCTGGAACTGCGCCATGAACAGGAAGCGGCTCTTCGACAGCCACTTGCCGTTGTAGCCCGTGCGGTATTCCGGCATCAGGAACAGCGAACACAGTTCCGTCGAGCCGGTCAGGTCGTTCGACAGGTACAACGTGTCCATGCGCGTGAACACGTTCAGTTCGCGGCTGGAATGCACGAGCGTGCCGATGCGGTAGTTATAAAATGGCTCCGTCAGGCCGACGGCGGCCTTGATGGCGCACACGCCGGCCAGGCGGCCGTTCGACGTGTCTTCCATCACGAACATGTAGTCGCGTTCTTCGGGCGGAATCGTCTGCGCGAACGATGCCACCGCGGTCTCGACGCGCTCGCCCAGCATGGCGCGGTCCGGCTTCAGCGTGGTCATGCCGCTGCCGACCTGGCGCGCCATCTCGATCAGCGGATCGATGTCGTTCAGGGTGATTGCGCGGATTACGAGCATGGGTTCCTCATGATTGTCCTTCACGTCAGATGCGTACGCAGATGACGCTGTCGCCGGTCGCGACGCCCAGCGCCTCGCGTGCCGCGGGCGGCAGGCAGATGGCGTCCGAGCTCTCCGCCGGGTCGCACGGCAGCACGATCGCGCGAAACTTGCGCTCGCTGCTGGCCACCGCGTAATTCACCATCGCGGCCTTGCCGCCGCGCGTGGGCGGCTGCAGTTCCGCGTTCGCCACCTTCCTCACCATCGAGCCCGAGAACGAATGCAGCGCGTGCTTGTGCGCCTGCAGGATCGGGCCGCCGTCGAAGATGTCGATGTATTCGTCGGCCTCGAAGCCTTCTTCCGTCAGCAGGTCGAAGGCCATTTCCCCGCTCGGGTGGATCTGGCCCATCACGGCCTGCGCGGGGCCGGGCAGCAGCGGCACGTACACGGGGTAGTGCGGCATCAGCTCGACGATCAAGGTGCGGTTGCGGGCACCGCCGATCGTGCGCTCCGCATCGAGGAAATCCATCTTGAAGAACTTGCGGCCCAGCGCATCCCAGAACGGCGACTGGCCATGTTCATCGGTGACGCCGGCCAGCGGCACGAAGAAGCGGTCGCCAAAGCGGTGCGGCGCCAGCACGGCATACAGCAAGCGGGCACGCGACAGCAGCGCCGCTTCGCGCCGCGCGGTGTCGCGGTGGCGGATATAAAAGCCGGACAGCTGCGAATACGCCGTCAGCTCCGAGCACAACGTCAGCGCATGCACGCTGTGGCTGATGTTCAGGTCGCGCGAAACCTGCTGGATCACATCGTTACGGAACGCGAAATACGTGCCGTTGGAGCCGGCCGACGCGTGAATCGCGGCGGTGCCGACCAGCTCGCGGGACTCGACGTCTTCGAGCACGAACAGGTAGGACTCTTCGCTGGGGATGTCGACGTGGGCGGCGAATGATGCCACCGAACGCTCCACGAACGCGGCGATCTTTTCGCGCGTGCGCGGCAGGGTGTGCACTCCCGGCGTGGACGCGGCAAGCAGCGTCTCGAGGGCGCCGACATCCGCTGGTTCTACCGGACGAACTACGTACATGGATTCTCCCGACAATGACATCGAACGGATGGCGCCGGCCGGGCTGGGATACTCCCCTTCCGGCCGGATCATGCCGGTTGTTTAACCGGCCAGGAACGCGTCGGCGGCCTTGCGCATGATGCTGTCGGCTTCCGCGATCTGCGCATCCGACACGATCAGCGCCGGTGCCAGGCGGACGACGTCCGGACCGGCGATCAGCAGCATCAGGCCCAGTTTTTCCGCGACCTTCGTGTAGTCCTTCGACTTGCCCTTGTAGCCTTCGGCCATCGGCAGGCCGATCAGCAGGCCCTTGCCGCGCGGCTTGGCGAACAGCTGCGGGTAGTCGGCGACCAGCTTCTCCAGGTTCGCGAACACCTTCGCGCTCGCTTCGCGCACGCGCGCCAGGAACGCGGGCTGGTTGATCTGCTCGATCACGTTCAGCGCGACGGTCGTCGCCAACGGGTTGCCACCGTACGTCGTGCCGTGCGTGCCCACGGTGAAGTGCTTGCCGACTTCGTCCGTCGTCAGCATCGCGCCGATCGGGTAGCCGTTGCCCAGTGCCTTGGCCGACGTCAGGATGTCCGGGGTCACGCCCACGTTCATGTAGTCGTACAGCGCGCCCGTGCGGCCCACGCCCGACTGCACTTCGTCGAACACGAGCAGCGCGCCCGTCTTGTCGCACAGTTCACGCAGTGTCTTCAGGAATTCGACGTCGCCCGGGATCACGCCGCCTTCGCCCTGGATCGGCTCGACGATCACGGCGGCCACGTCGTCGGTGATGGCGGCGCGTGCGGACTCGATGTCGTTGTAGTTGATGTGGTTGATTTCCGGCGGCAGCGGCTCGAAGCCTTCGGTGTATTTCGACTGTCCGCCGACCGACACGGTGAACAGCGTGCGGCCGTGGAACGAGGAATAGCACGACACGATGCGCGACTTGTGCGGGCCGAACTTGTCGTGCGCGTACTTGCGGGCCAGCTTCAGTGCCGCTTCGTTGGCTTCCGCGCCGGAGTTGCAGAAGAAGGCGCGGTCGGCGAACGTCGCTTCCGTCAGCGCGGCCCCCAGGCGCAGCACGGGCTCGTTCGTGTAGCCGTTACCGAGGTGCCACAGCGTGTTGATCTGGCGGGTCATCGCGTCGACCAGCACCGGGTTGCAGTGGCCCAGGCTCGAGACGGCGATGCCGGAGGTGAAGTCGAGGTAATGCTTGCCTTCCTGGTCCCACACGTCCAGGCCCGAAGCGCGCACCGGGACCATCGCGGCCGGCGCATAGGTCGGGACGAGCACCTCGTCGAAAGTCTGACGTGTGACAGGCCGCGTGGTGACACCCGATTCGAGCTTAGCATTCATGACGTTTTCCTCATCCAAATAAGAGATTGCGCGGACTCCAGCAGCCGCGCCGAGCGATCCATTATAGAGAAGCCAAACCTTGCCGTTCTTTCCAAACTGCGACAGGCATTTTCATTTTTGGACGAGCAACAACTTTTTTGGGTAGGGTGGGCTCCCCGAGCCCACGCGAAAGCTAGCACGGTGCTGGCGTCACGCGTGGGCACAGGGTGCCCACCCTACATAAGCTCTCATTGGCTGAGCTTGCGCTGGCGCTCCTCGCGGGGGGTATTGCCGAACAGGGCGCCGAAGGCGGTGGAGAAGTGGGAGCCGGACGAGAAGCCGCACATCAGCCCCACCTGCACGATGGAGTGGTTGGTGTCGCGCAGCAGCTGGCGCGCCCGTTGCAGGCGCAGTTCGAGGTAGTAGCGCGACGGCAGGCTGCCCAGGTACTGCTTGAACAGCCGTTCCAGCTGGCGGCGCGACACGCCCGCCAGTTGGGCGATCTCGTCGGTCGACAGCGGTTCCTCGATGTTCGCTTCCATCAGCGTGACGGCTTCGGTCAGCTTCGGCTGCAGCACACCGAAGCGGGCCTGCAGCGCGACGCGCTGGCGCTCGTCCGGGCCGCGCACGCGGTCCACGCACAGGATTTCCTTCACCTGCGCCTGCACGGTCGCGCCGAACAGCAGGTCGACGAGGGTCAGCGCAAAGTCGATGCTGGCCGCGCCGCCGCAGCACGTGACGCGGGCGCCGTCGATCTCGTACAGGTGCGGGCTCAGCAGGACCTGGTCGGCGCGCATGTCGACGTCGGGATACAGCGACCACGGCAACGCCGCGCGCGCACCGTTCAGCGCGCCCGCCTCCGCCAGCCACAGCACGCCCGCGCCGACGCCGCCCCAGCACGGGGCCGCGCGGCAGCGGGCGATGACGGTACGCAGGTTGGCGGGCCGCAATGCCGCCTCGGCCTCGTCCGCCACGAGCAGCACGAGGTGCCACAGGCGCTGGTCGGCCGTGAACTTGTCGGGCGTGCGCACGTCCACGTGCAGCCGCTCCGGCCCCAACAGCTTGGCCGCCAGCCGCAGCGGCTGCACGAGGCCCGACCACGTCAGCGCGTCCGGCTCGCCCGCATGCACGAGCAGCACGCGCAACGGCGCCTCCTGCGCAAGGCGGGACAGTTCAAGCGGCTGCATCGATACGGACTGGGGTCATCACTCGGGGGCGAGCGCGGCGGGCGGCCGGCTCTCGGCATTCCATTGGCTGACAATCATACCGGAGATCAACAATGCGGCGCCGACCCAGCCGCGGCCGCCCATCGCCTCGCCCAGCCAGAAATACGCGAAGAACGCGGCGCCGCCGGGCTCGAACGCATAGATCACGGCCGCCTCGTTGGCGCTCGTGCGCGCCTGGCCCCACGTCTGCATCGAGATGATGGCGGCCGTGCACAGCACGCCCAGGTAGGCGAAGTTCGGGGCATAACGGGCGAGCCCGTGGCCGATGTGCGTCCAGTAGTTCGCGGCTTCCTCGACGCCGTGAGGCACCTCGCGCGCGACGAGCCACAGCGCGGCGCACAGGGCGACGGTGCCGATCTGCGCGGCCGTCACGCTCATCAGCCGCACGGCGCGGCGGGTGTAGATTTCCATGACCTTGATGTAGGCGCCGAACGTGAGCGCGGCCAGCAGCGCGAGCGTGTCGCCGCGGCCCCAGCCGCCGCCGCCGTCCCAGCACAGCGCGACGAGCCCGGCGATCGCGAGCAGCAGCGCGACGACGATGCGGCGCTCCGGCAGCCGGCCGCCCAGCAGGCCCAGCAGCGGCACGACCAGCACGTTCAGGCCGCAAATGAAGGCGTTGCGGTTCGACGTCGTCAGCGCGAGACCCTCCACCTGGAACAGGTAGCAGAAGAACAGCAGCAGACCCAGTGTGCCGCCCAGCATCAGGTCCGTCCGGCGCGCGCGCCACAGGAACGGCGCCAGCAGGACGGTTGCGATGGCGAAGCGCGTCACGATGATCCAGACGGGGGAAAAATAGGCGGTCAGTTCCTTCATCGCAGGAAACGTCGTCCCCCACACGAGGACGACGACGACGAGGGCGAGGATGCCACGCAGATGCTGGGTCATGAAAGTGACGCGAGTTCGGGAAGATTGCTATGGTAACGGACGCGACGGCAACGATGAAGACTGGGGCCGGACCGCGCTGGCGGCTATAATCGTTTCATGGGTGAACGATATCTGAAGAGTGTGCGCCTGCTGGCCGAATGCCTGCAAGGGTTCGAACGCTTCGTTGCCGAACCGGTACGCCGGCACGGGCTGACGCATCCGCAATTCGACATCATCGCCACCCTCGGCAACACGCCCGGCATGACGTACAAGGAACTGGGCGAGCGTACCCTGATCACGAAGGGCACGCTGACCGGCGTCATCGACCGGCTCGAACAGAAGGGCCTCGTGGAACGCGTGCGCAAATGCGACGACAAGCGCTCGTTTCTCGTGCGTCTGACGGCGGCCGGCGATACCCTGTTCCACACGGTCTTTCCGGCCGTGGTTGCGCACGGCAAGCTGCTGTTCGCCGATTATGGCGACGGCGATTTCGAACAATTGGACCACGCACTGCACCGCCTGCGCACCCGGCTCGACGCGCCGGACCTGGCGGCCGCGGTGCCTGGCGAACTCCGCGCGGGGCATGTCCCCGCCGATGAAAGATGACATGAAGACTGCCCTGCTCGAAGGCAAAAAGCCTCCCCATTTCGACAAACACATCATCGGCAACCTGTTGCTCGACGTGGCCCCGCCCGCCGAAGTGCGCGACGAACCGATGGTGATCGGCGTGCGCAACGACGCCGGCGACATCTACCGCGTGATCGGTGCCGCCACGCTGAACAGCTTCATGAACGCCGTCGAGGAATTGTTCGACCTGGGCCTCATCGACGAACTGCAGGACAAGGAAGAGCAGAAGGACGGCTGCGACGCCATTTTCAGCGAACCCTGACGACCTGCCCGGGGGTATAATTTTTTCCCATGGACAGAATCGACGCCCTCAAGAGCATTGCCGCGCAAGCCGGGCGCGGCGACCTTCATTTTCCGACGCACGTCGACGCGACGCTGAAGCTGCAGCGCGCGCTCGCCGACCCCGACTGTCACATCGACGAAGCGGCGCGCCTCGCCCAGACGGAACCCTTGCTGGCCGCGCGCACCGTCGCCATCGCCAACTCGGCCGCCTATAACCGCTTCGGCAACGACGTCACCAACGTCAAGGCGGCCGTCGCGCGCGTGGGCTTCCGCACCCTGGGCGCGCTCGCCGCCGCCGTCATCGTGCGCCAGCTGGCAAGCGAGATCCGCGACCCGGCGTTGCGTGCGAAAGCCGACCAGTTGTGGCTGCACTCGACCCACGTGGCCGCGCTGTCGCAGGTGATCGCGCGGCGCGTCTCGTTCGTCGATCCCGAAACGGCGATGTTCGCCGGCATCGTGCACGAGGTCGGCGGCTTTTACCTGCTGTCGCGCGCGGCCGAATTCCCGGGCCTGCTGGACGGTGGTGCCGACGAGTGGATCGAACATGGCGAGACCGCGATCGGCCGCGGCGTCCTCCTCAAGCTGGGCGTGCCAGCCCCCGTGATGGGCGCCATCGAAGCCCTGTGGAACGGCATGCGTGCCCTGCCGCCGGAAACGCTGGGCGATACGCTGCTGCTGGCCAACGACCTGGCGCCCGTCGGCTCGCCCCTGCTGGAACGCGATCCGGGCGTGAGCGGCATGCAAGTGGGCGCCACCATCGACTTCGCCGTCGGCGACGGCACACTCTCGTCCATCCTCGAGGAATCCGACGACGAAGTCCGGAGCCTCACGGCCGCCCTGGCCTGATCTCCCTGCTCCCTGCTCCTGCCTGGCATCGGCCGCCCGCGCGGTCGGTGTGTTGCCGTACATATGTGACTTTTTGGTCATTTACTTTCATCTTGTTACATTCCTTACCGATTGAGAACTTCTCTTCGGGAAACACGGTGCTATCTTGGCCATATTGCGATTCACGACGAATCGCGAGCCCCGAGAACACTAAGGAGTGAACCATGAAAAAACTGCTGCTCGCACTGATCGCCACCACCGCCGTCGCCGGCGCCGCCCAGGCCCAGACGAACGCACCGCGCGCCTACGTCGGCGTCGGCGCTGCCACGGCCAACAACCAGACTTCCGACAGCTACAAGACCAGCGGCAAGATCTACGGCGGTTACAACGTCGACCAGAACTGGGGCGTGGAAGCGGGTTACACCGACTTCGGCAAGGAAAACGTCGGCGCCGGTAACGTGAAGGGTTCCGGTACCTATGTCGCCGGCAAGTACAACTTCCCGCTGGGTGAGCGCTTCTCCGGTTACGGCAAGCTGGGCGTGGCCTATAACGAGCGCAAGTACGACAACGGCGCCGGTACGCACGTCAACAATTACGACACGGGCCTGTATGGCGGCGTGGGCGTCGAGTACAAGCTGAACGAGAACCTCGCCGTGAACGCCGAGTACGAGCGCTACGGCAAGGACAAGGCGTTCGGCGCCAAGCCCGACGTGTACACCGTGGGCCTGAAATACGGTTTCTAAGCTCCCTCCCCGGACCCGGCAACGGGTCTGCTGCACCGACGTCGTTCCTGCGCAGGCAGGGACGACGTTTTTTTTCGTGGTGCGTCCGGGCAGGGCAACCCTCAGGCAAAAAAATGCCCGCTCCGAAGAGCGGGCCAAGTCCAAAACTAGGGATGTCCTGAAAGAGACGAGTTCATCTTAGGCCTCCACGGCCTATCGCCTCTGTGCGGTGACTCACATTTGTTAAATATTTTGACTTATTCATGTGCCGGCAAATTACGCGCCGGCGCGCGCACGCGTCTTCACCGACAGCGCGGCCCTGCCGGCATCGTTGGAGAAGGCAACTATCCGGAATTTCCGGATAATTCGTCGGGAAGGGGCAGAACAAGTCACTCGCGACGTCAGGGTCCTGCCTATTCCTCTACTTCTATCAAGCAGTTGGGCCAAGGTGGACGAGAGCCGAAGGCGCTTCCAACTCTGGTACAGGCGTGTCTGCATGTCGTCGAGCACGTCCTGATGCTCCCATCGCGTCACTCCGCGCTGCTGGCTCGGCGTGCACTTCGTCTTGAGCGGGCAATCCTTGCAGTTCGAGCTCCAGTAGCGATGGTTTTTGAGGCCATTCTCGATGCTCGCAAAACGCCAGATCAGTGCTTGTCCCGCAGGACAGCGAAACTCGTCCTTCTCAGGATCGTAGATGAAATCGGCCTTGTCGAACCTGCCGTCAGCCATGGCATTCGATGTCTTCACCTTCGGTACCAGGGCACTGATACCGACCTCATGGCAGGCCAGAATCTCTTCACCCTTGAAATAGCCGCGGTCAGCTATCGCTGTAAGCTTTGGCGTCCCGATTGCCGTACGCGCTTTCTTGGCCATGCCGGACAATTGATCGCGGTCGCTGCCGTTATTCGTTACGTCGTGCTCGACGATCAAATGATGCTTTGTGTCGACGGCAGTCTGCACGTTGTAGCCAACGATGCCCGAGCCCCGTGTCATCATCGAGCGTGCATCCGGATCGGTGAGCGAAATCTGTGTTTCGCCTGTTTCTTGCAGCTTCGCTTCGATCTTTGTGAGCGCCGCCATCTGGTCTTTCAGCGCTGCAATCTTGTCGTTGAGGCGGACCGCTTTCGCCTGTTTGGCAGCGGGTTCCTGGCGATCGTCTTGAAGTCGGGTGCCAGTCGCTGCTGACAGCTGCGTCAGCCACATCAAGTCCACGTTACGTTGGGCTTCGCGCTCAAGCCGTCGACTCGACTGAATCCGGTTGAGATAACCGTAGATGTAGAGTTTGAGCAGCACGGCCGGGTGGTAAGCGGGCCGCCCCGTTTTCGCTGGCTGTACCCTCTTGAAGCCAAGCCCGGCAAGGTTCAGCTCTTCGACAAATACATCGACTACGCGCACCGGATTGTCCTCGGAAACGTAGTCGTCCAGTAGCGCAGGCAGCAGCGTGCCTTGTCCTCGATGTTCGCCTTCGATAAAGCGCTTCATGCGGCAGCCGTATTGATGAGATACTGGATCAACGTTTACAGACCCGGTTCCGTTTGCCCAAAACCCAAGTTTTTACACAGCCTGGGCCAAGAGCAGACGTTATAGAAAGGGTGAGCTCGATGACTTTGACGGCTTGGATTCTGCTGGCGTTAGGCATCACAACGCTTTGTCTAGCTGCCTATGCCATACGGAAGGTGCCGTGACCGGGTGGAGCATCCATTCCATCGTTCTTAGTACGCCTAACAAAACCGTTCGACATACCGCCAACAGATCGGCGAGCAGGCAAGCGAAAGGAACGCCTGATGGATATCTGCTCGCCGCTCATGCCGGATGCGCAACCTGCGAAAGCGGTGTAGCCATCCCAAGGTGCGCTCAACGACCCAACGCCATCGGCCGAGCCTTTCTCGAGACTCCACACCATATCGCGCGATACGTGCTGCGATACCTCGTCGGCGTAGCCAAGCCCGATGTGCTCGCGAAGCGTATGCCCGATCAGCGTGCAGCTTACCCGGACGTTTCCGCGCACGACCGCAAAGCCCTTTGACCGCTGGGATAGCTTCAACGAGTGGAATAAGAAAACGCGAGTCGTGTACCTGGGCGCCCGAGATCTTGGCTACCAAGGGCAACCCGCGCTGATCTACGAGCAGGTGGTGTTTGCAGCCGAGCTTGCCACGATCAGTAGGATTTCTGCCCGTGTGCTCGCCACCGGCAGGGGCCGGAACACTGGCAGCGTCAACGCAAGCTCGATCCCACATGATTTGATCGTGCTCGCGCAGCCGTCGAAGAACTGCCTCGTGGACTCGCTGCCAAACGCCAGCTTTCATCCATTCATGGAGCCGGCGCCAACAAGTCATGCCACTGCCGCAGCCGAGTTCGCGCGGCAAATATTCCCATGGTATTCCGGTCTTGAGCACAAACAGGATGCCAGTTAGGGTCGCGCGATCATTGAGACGCGGCCGTCCGCCTTTTGGCGACCTGCTGTGGGTCGGGAGATGAGCTGCTATAAGCGACCAAAGGTCTTCGGGAAGAAGTGCTTGGGCCATGGCATCAGTCCGTTTCGGAACACGACCGCCATCTTAGCTGCCGAAGCACGGCTGTGTACGCCCGCTATCGCCCCGAGGCAGAAATAGTCCGACATGGCGTTAAACGTCAAAACCTGCTTTTCGTAGAAGCGCGTCGACGTCAATCAATGCTTCTTCCGCCTTCACCTTGTCCCATGGCGGCGCGGGACATCCCGGTTCTTGTGTGCAGATGTAGAGGACCGAGTTCTCGAGAAGCCAGTCGACAACGAAACCTTCCGCAAGGGCAAACGAAATTTCATACTCGATTTGTGCTGGAGCTATGTCTAGACCGTTCGGTTTGTCTGCACCGGCATACTGCACCATTCGGCATCGTTGAGGAAGACATGTCCCTACCGAGTTTCGGTACTCGGTTAGCCGCTGCTTCAGCTTCGCAAGAAATTCTGGCGAGGAGTTTTCGATGTTGAATGCCATGGTACGAGATCCGCTCCTGGCCGAACTTGGCCGGTCGGCACGGCTCAGTGTATCAGACTGTTGTCTGTAGAGCAACTATGGGGTTTTGTTAGGCGTACTTAGTCTCTCATTTCAATCTACTGCTCCAGGTAGCACTGCTCGCTGCTTCCACTGCTTGGATCAAGGCGACCATGCCATTCTCGTTAACGCTGTGATCGTGGTTGCCGAGCCAATGATCCATGCCCTCTATCGCGACAACCGATACGCGAGCCGGCTGCTTTGCATACGCAATGAGTTTTTCCTGCGTGCCAACGTTAATCATGATGTCGTCCTGCCCGAACACAAATGTGATGCTTCCCCGGTAATCTTTTAGCCTATCCAGTATGCTAACTTTATCGCTTAGCAACTCCGAGATATAAACAGCTTTCACAGCCGAAACATTTATAAGGGCACCGTCACTAAGGTTCACAAGCTGCTTGGTATCGGGAGGCGCGTTTATTAACTCTTTCACATCGTGCTGGTAGCGTTCCTCGAGCTTTCCCCTGATGTCGACGAGGTCTTGAACGCTAAATGAGTCAGTCTTCCATTTCAACAGGTCCATTGCCGAATAGTGACGGGTTTTCGCGTCAGGAAGCTTATCGATATCGGCGTTGGTAATGACCCCATTATGTTGACTTGCGATATCCTGTAACCATTCGATTTGGCGATCAACAAGCTGCCAGTGGAACAAATCACGCGGTGAACTCGCGAAACCTCCGATCAGAACCAGGGCGAGTGGATCAATTTTCCCCGCTTGTATTAGCTTGGCTGCGGGCACAATTCCTTCCGAATGAGTAACGATAATAACGTCGTGCGAGCGCCACCGTGCTCGAGCCATATCGATTATTGCCATTAGGTCTTCCGCTCGCGTCTCGCCAGTAGTAGTTCCTGCGGCATTCAAATCGAGACAATCAACATTGAAAGCATATTCGGTCAGCATCAGGGCGCGCCCGACTTGTTTTTCGCATCTCAATACGCTTCCCAAGCCGCGGTTGTCGAATCTGATTACTCTGTAGCCACGCGCAGCTAAACGCATCGCCACATCCCTATACCAGAATTTTCCTCTGCGGGCCTCGGGGAAAGGTTGGACATAAAGTTCACCATCCGCCGACGAATAAGTACCGCCCACAAGAATGATTGTGGGCCGCGCCGCACTCGCCGGCGATGCAGGTTGGGCTATGCTGCCCTTGATCTCGATTTTTGGTGTGGATGAAGGTATCGAAAAGAACTCTTCAATGACCTCGGCGTGTGCATATGGCGCAAACATTGAAAGAAAAGCGGCAGCAAAAATTAAAGCGGTCCAACCCCGGTGTCCGCGCATGTAATCCCGGCATTTGTTGGCTATCAAATTATGTCGTGCCATTGATCATTTGATGACGAATGAACCAAAAAAATGAAATATGCAGACATACGAATTTCAGTCAGCGACTTAACCCTTCTTGTGGACCCAAATCGCTCTTTTTCGTATTTTCCCGTAAAAAAGCACTTCCGAAGCTGTAGAAATAACGCTAATGGGCCGGAAGTACTTATGCTTCCGACCCATGATAGCTCGATGTTCGCCTTCGATAAAGCGCTTCATGCGGCAGCCGTATTGATGAGATACTGGATCAACGTTCACAGACCCGGTTCCGTTTTCCCGAAACCTAAGTTTTTACACAGCCTGGGCCGGTTGCGGAAGTCTAAGGAGGCGCGGCATCGGTAAGCGTCCTTGAAGTATCCGCCAGCCAGATGGGCAGTATGGTTTTCGACTTTATCGCATGTTCGGCTGTTCGTCTCGCTAGGACTCAGCAATACCTCGGACGGCACGGACATAAAAAAACCCGCTCCTTGCGGGAGCGGGTGAAGTCCAAAACTAGGGATGTCCTGAAAGAGACGAGTCCATAGTACGGCAGCCTTGAGCGGGCCTCTGTGCGCTGCTTCACACAAAGAAAAATCTTTTATATCAAGGCGATCATGTATTGAGCAGCACCATAAAAAAAGCCGCCGCGGCCAGGCCGGGCGGCTTTGTCGGAACGGACCGGATTACACGACGGCGCCGTCCGTTTCATCCTTCGGCTTGACCGGCTTGATCAGGTCTTCGCGCTTGACGCCCAGCCACATGGCGATGGCGGCCGCGACGAACACGGACGAGTAAATGCCGAACAGGATACCGATGGTCAGCGCGACGGCGAAGTAGTGCAGCGTCTGGCCGCCAAAGAACAGCATCGACAGGACCATCATCTCGGTACAGCCGTGGGTGATGATCGTACGCGAGATCGTGCTCGTGATCGCGTGGTCGATGACCTGGGTCACGGACAGCTTGCGCTCCTTGCGGAACGTCTCGCGGATCCGGTCGAAGATCACGACCGATTCGTTGACGGAGTAGCCCAGCACCGCGAGCACGGCGGCCAGCACGGTCAGCGAGAATTCCCACTGGAAGAAGGCGAAGAAGCCCAGGATGATGACGACGTCGTGCAGGTTGGCGACGATCGCGGCGACGGCGAACTTCCATTCGAAGCGCACGGCCAGGTAGACCATCACGCCGATCACGACCATGATCAGCGCGTTCAAGCCGTTCTGCGCCAGCTCGTCGCCGACCTGCGGGCCGACGAATTCGACGCGCTGCAGGCTCACGACTTCCGCCCCGGCCGCGTTGACGCAGCTGGTGCGGGTGACGTTCTCGCCCTTGTCGGTGGTCTGCTGGACCTGCTTCGGCGCACCGGATTCGGCCGCGCACAGCGCGTTGAACACGGTGGCCGACGTGCCCGAACCGGAGACGTCCTTGCGGACCGGCAGGCGCAGCATGATGTCCTGCGCGGTGCCGAACGGCACCACTTCCGGCTGCTCATAGCCCAGCTTTTCCAGGCTGCGGCGGATCTTCTCCTGGTCGGCCGCGTGCGGGTAGCGCAGCTCCATCACGGTACCGCCCGTGAACTCGACCGAGAAATGCAGGCCCTTGGTCACCAGGAAGAACACTGCGGCGACGAAGGTCAGCGCCGAGATCACGTTGAAGATCAACGCGTGGCGCATGAACGGGATGTCCCGTTTAATCTTGAAAAATTCCATGTTCTACCCCGATTAACCTTTCTTGACGGCCGTGCCGGCCCCTGCGGCATTCGCGTTCCACACGGTGCCGATGGCAATCTTGCCCAGTTTCTTCTTGCGGCCGTACCACAGGTTCACGACACCGCGCGACAGGAACACGGCCGAGAACATCGAGGTCAGGATGCCCAGGCAGTGAACGACGGCGAAGCCGCGCACGGCGCCCGAACCGAACACGAGCAATGCCAGGCCGACGATCAGGGTCGTCACGTTCGAGTCGAGAATCGTCGCCCATGCATGGCTGAAGCCGGCCGAGATCGCGGCCTGCGGCGTGTTACCCGCGCGCAGTTCCTCGCGGATGCGTTCGTTGATCAGCACGTTGGCGTCGATCGCCATACCGAGCGCCAGCGCGATTGCCGCGATACCCGGCAGGGTCAGCGTCGCGCCCAGCATCGACAGCAGGGCCAGCAGGAACAGCAGGTTGCAGGCCAGCGCGATGACGCTGAAGAAGCCGAACAGCTGGTAGTAGATGATCATGAAGATCGCGATCGCCACGAAGCCCCACAACGTGGAATGCAGGCCCTTGGCGATGTTCTCGGCACCCAGCTGCGGGCCGACGACGCGTTCCTCGACGAATTCCATCGGTGCCGACAGCGCGCCGGCGCGCAGCAGCAGCGCCAGCTCGGCGGCGGCTTGCGGGCTGGCCATGCCGGTCGTCTGGAAGTTCGAACCGAATTCACTCTGGATGGTCGCGACCTGGAGCACGCTGTACTTGCCTTTTTCCTTCAGCAGCGTGGCCATGCGCTTGCCGACGCGCTCGCGGGTCATGGCGCGCATCTTGCGGCCGCCCTCGCTGTTCAACTCGATGCTCACGGCCGGACGCTGGTTCTGGTCGAAGCTGGCGACGGCGTTGATGACCGAGTCGCCGGTCGCGACGACGTCCTTTGACACGACGACCGGTGCACCCGGGCCTTCGGTGAACAGTTCCGAATTCAGCGGGATCGCGGCGGACAGCTCGGTGCCCGGGGTGACGGTATCGTCGGTCACGCGGAATTCCAGCGTCGCGGTACGGCCGATGATGTCCTTCGCGTGGGCGACGTCCTGCACGCCCGGCAGCTGGACGACGATGCGGTCGCGGCCCTGTTGCTGGATCACGGGCTCGCTCACGCCCAGTTCATTGATACGCTTGCCCAGTGCCGCGATGTTCTGCTTGACGCCCTCTTCCACCACGCGCTGCAGCGCTGCCGGCTTCAGGGTGACGACCAGCTTCAGGTCGTTGCCGTCGGCGGCATCGGCGAATGCCAGGTCGGCGTTCTGGTTGGCCAGCACGTTGTGCGCCTGCGTACGCGTGGCCTCGTCGCGGAAATTGACCACGACGTCGTTGCCGACGCGGTCGATACCGGCGTGACGGATGTTCTTCTCGCGCAGCTCGCTGCGGACGCTGGAGAGGACGCTCTTGATGCGGGTGTCCTGCACGGCCTTGGCATCCACCTGCAGCAGGAAGTGCACCCCGCCGCGCAGGTCGAGGCCGAGATTCAACGGCTTGGCGTGCAGCGCCTGCATCCACGCGGGCGTGTTCTTGACCAGGTTGACGGTGACGATGTAGTCCGGGTCCGTCGGGTCGCGGTTCAGGTCGCGCTCGAGCGCCGCCTTCGCCTTGAACTGGGCGTCCGGCGTCGCGAAGCGCGCACGCACGGACGCGCTGTCGCCCGCACCCTCCAGACTCACGACGTCGGCGGGGATGCCTTCGCGCTTGAGCGCATCGGCGACCTTGCCGACCGTGTCGCTGTTGACCTTGACCGTCGCCTTGGACGTCGTCACCTGCAACGCCGGCGAATCGCCGAAATAGTTCGGCGCCGTGTACAGCAGGCCGACCAGTACTGCGACAAGGATCAGTATGTATTTCCAGAGGGGGTAACGATTCATGATGCTCCAGCGTTCAGGATCGGGCGGAGCGCGGCGCGGGCCGCGCGGCCGGCGTTACAGGGACTTCAGCGTGCCCTTCGGCAGCAGCGCGGTCACGGCGTTCTTCTGCACGACCACTTCGGTACCGGCAGCCACTTCGATGTTGACATAGGTGTCGGTGACTTTGGTCACGCGGCCCAGCATGCCGCCGACCGTGATCACTTCATCGCCCTTGGCCAGCGCATCCATCATCGATTTCAGCTCTTTCTGGCGCTTCTGCTGCGGGCGGATCATGAGGAAGTACATGACCACGAACATCAGGACCAGCGGGGCGAACGTGGTGAGGTTGCCCATCAGACCCGGATCGGCGGCACCGGCGGTTTGCGCGTACGCGTTGGAAATGAACACAAGGACTCCGATTGTATAAGTGAAAAAACAAGCGCTGTATTCTAGCACCGGCAAAGTGTCAACAGCCAGATTCCCGCCATGTGGGAACGGCAATGCCCGAATGCAAGAGTTATCGGAAATTTAATTCGCGGGATGATTGACGTAGGGTGGGCACCCCCGTGCCCACGCGTAACGTATGCGTCATGCCGACGTCCGCGTGGGCACAAGGGTGCCCACCCTACAGGACGATCACACGCCGCGGGAACGGTCCGCGTTGAACTGGACGCGGAACTCATTGAACCGATCCGCATCGATGGCATCGCGGATCTCCTGCATGAGGTTCAGGTAGTAATGCAGGTTGTGGATGGTATTCAGCCGCGCCCCGAGGATTTCCTTGGACCGGTGCAGGTGGTGCAGATAAGCCCGCGAGAAATTCTTGCAGCAATAGCACGAGCACGACTCGTCCAGCGGCGACTGGTCGTCCTTGTAGCGGGCGTTCTTGATCTTGAGGTCGCCGAAGCGGGTGAACAGCCAGCCGTTGCGCGCGTTCCGGGTCGGCATCACGCAGTCGAACATGTCGACGCCGTTCGCGACGCCTTCCACGAGGTCTTCCGGCGTGCCGACGCCCATCAGGTAGTGCGGCTTGTTCTCCGGCAGGCGGGGGCCGACGTGCTGCAGCACGCGCATCATGTCTTCCTTCGGCTCGCCCACCGACAGGCCGCCGATGGCCAGGCCCGGGAAGTCAATCTCTTCGAGGCCCGCGAGCGATTCGTCGCGCAGGCGCTCGTACATGCCGCCCTGGACGATGCCGAACAGCGCGTTCGGGTTCTCGCCCTTATTAAATTCGTTCATCGACCGTTGGGCCCAGCGCAGCGACATGCGCATCGACTTCGCGGCTTCCTCGGCCGTCGCGGGGCGGCCGTCGATCTCGTACGGCGTGCACTCGTCGAACTGCATGACGATGTCGGAGTTCAGCGAGCGCTGGATCTGCATCGAGATTTCCGGCGACAGGAACAGGCGCGAGCCGTCGATCGGCGACGCGAACTTCACGCCCTCTTCCGTGATCTTGCGCATCGCACCCAGCGAGAACACCTGGAAGCCGCCGGAGTCCGTGAGGATCGGCTTGTCCCAGCCCATGAAGCCGTGCAGGCCGCCGAACTTGTCCATCACGTCCGTGCCCGGGCGCAGCCACAGGTGGAACGTGTTGCCGAGGATGATCTGCGAACCGACTTCCTTCAGCTCGTTCGGCGCCATCGCCTTGACGGAGCCATAGGTCCCGACGGGCATGAAGATGGGCGTCTCGATGGTGCCGTGGTTCAGGGTCAAGCGGCCGCGCCGCGCGTGCGACAGGCCGCTCGTGTCTTTCTTGAGGAGGGTGAATTCGAGCATGGGTTCAATTCTTGGTTGCGCGTGATGCCGTCGTGAGCAGCATCGCGTCGCCGTAGCTGAAGAAGCGGTATTCGCTGGCGATCGCGTGTGCGTACGCCTTGCGAATCTCGTCATAGCCGGCGAAGGCCGAAACGAGCATCATCAGCGTCGACTTGGGCAGGTGGAAGTTCGTGATCAGGCGAGTGACCGTCTTGAAGGCGTAACCCGGCGTGATGAACAGATTCGTGTCGCCGCTGCCGGCCACGAGTTCGCCCGACTGCGATGCCGATTCCAGCGCGCGCAGCGACGTCGTGCCGACGGCGACCACGTCGCGTCCGGCCTGCTGCGCGGCGCGCACGGCGTCGACGGTCTCTTGCGGGATCGTGTACCACTCGCTGTGCATCTTGTGCTCGGCGAGGTTTTCCACGCGCACGGGCTGGAACGTGCCGGCGCCCACGTGCAGCGTGACGCACGCGATGCGCACACCCTTCGCCGCGACCCTGGCGAGCAGCGCCTCATCGAAATGCAGGCCGGCCGTCGGCGCGGCGACGGCGCCCGGTTCTTTCGAATAGACGGTCTGGTAACGCTGCTCGTCGAAGTCGTCGGCATCGTGCTCGATGTACGGCGGCAGCGGCAGGCGGCCGTGGGCCTCGATCAGCTCGAACACGTCGCCGTCGAAGTGCAAGGTGAAGAATTCGCCGGCGCGTTCGCCGACGCCCACGTCGAATGCGTCCGCCAGGCGGATGCGCGAGCCGGCCTTCGGCGACTTCGAGGCGCGCACCTGCGCGAGCACCGTGCGCGGGTCGAGCACGCGCTCGACGAGCACCTCGACCTGGCCTCCCGTATCCTTCTGGCCGAAGAAGCGCGCCTTCAGCACCCGCGTGTTGTTCATCACGAGCGTGTCGCCGGCGGCGAGCTGGTCGACGATGTCGGAGAAATGACGGTCGGTGATGCGGTCGCCGTCCAGCTGCAGCAGGCGCGACGCGCTGCGGTCGGGCAGCGGCACCTGGGCGATGCGCTCGGGCGGCAGGTCGAAGTCGAAGTCGGAGAGGGAGTACGTTTTGCTCATCTTGGCTGGGAAAAACTGGTGCCGGCGCCTTACAATACGGGCTACAGCGTGCGGCGAACCCATTATTTTACACCCGGATTTCAGCCGGCGGGCGCAGGCCATCACCGTTATGCGCAAATACTGATAAGCCGACAACACGCCCCAACGAACCGTCATGCCAGCCATGAATGCCAAACCGGCGGCCAACGCCGCCGCCAAGCCAGCACCGAAAAGCATCGAGAGCAAGCTCGCCAAGCTGGGCCTGCGCACGGACATGGACCTCGTGCTGCACCTGCCCATGCGCTACGAGGACGAGACGCAGATCGTGCCCATCCGCGAAGCCTGCCTGCGCGGCGGCCACGTGTCGCAGGTCGAAGGCGTCGTCACGAAGAACGAGATCGCTTATAAACCGCGGCGCCAGCTGCTGGTGACCATCGCCGACGAGACCTCCGACATCCAGCTGCGCTTCATGAATTTCTACGGCAGCCAGGTCAAGCAACTGGCCGAGGGCACGCGCCTGCGTGCGCGCAGCGAGGTGCGGCACGGCTTCTTCGGCGCGGAGATGGTCCATCCGGTCTACAAGATCGTCAACGAGGGCGCCCCGCTCCCCGACTCGCTCACGCCCGTGTATCCGTCCGGCGAGGGCTTGTCGCAGACGGTGCTGCGGCGCGCGATCGCGGACGCGATGAAGCGCGTGGACTGGACCGACACCGTGCCGCGCGCCGTGCGCGAGAAGCTGAACCTGGCCGAGTTCCAGCCGGCCGTGCGCCTGCTGCACTACCCGCCGCCGGACGTCGACGAGCACGCGCTGACGGAACGCAGCCACCCCGCGTGGACGCGCGTGAAGTTCGACGAACTGCTCGCGCAGCAGTTGTCGCTGAAACGCGCGCAGCAGGCACGCCGCGAAAAAGGGGCGCCGGTGCTGGGTGCCGTCGGCGCATTGTCGGACGCGTTTTTAAAGACGCTGCCGTTCAAGCTGACCAACGCCCAGCAGCGCGTCGTCGAAGAAATCCGCCGCGACCTGCGCGAGGACTATCCGATGCAGCGCCTGCTGCAGGGCGACGTCGGCAGCGGCAAGACGGTCGTCGCCGCGCTCGCCGCCGCGCAGGCCATCGACAGCGGCTACCAGGCCGCGCTGATGGCGCCGACGGAGATCCTGGCCGAGCAGCACTTCCGCAAGATCGCCGCGTGGATGGAACCGCTGGGCGTGAAGGTCGCGTGGCTGACGGGCAGCCTGAAGAAAAAGGACAAGACGGCGGCCAGCGACATGGCGGAATCGGGCGAAGCGCAGCTCGTGATCGGCACGCATGCCCTCATCCAGGACAGCGTGCAGTTCGCGAAGCTGGGACTCGTGCTCGTCGACGAACAGCACCGCTTCGGCGTGGGCCAGCGCCTCACCTTGCGCAACAAGGGGTCCGACGGCCTCGTGCCGCACCAGTTGATGATGTCGGCGACGCCGATCCCGCGCACGCTGGCGATGACGTATTACGCCGACCTGGAAGTATCCATCATCGACGAGCTGCCGCCGGGCCGTACGCCCATCGTCACGCGCGCCATCGACCAGAACCGGCGCGACGAAGTCATCGCACGCGTGCACGCGGCCGCGCAGGAGGGCCGGCAGGTGTACTGGGTCTGCCCGCTGATCGAGGAATCGGAAGCGCTGCAGCTGCAGACGGCCACCGAGACGTACGAGACGCTCGCCGCCGCCCTGCCCGACCTCGTCGTGGGCCTCGTGCACGGGCGCATGAAACCGGCGGAGAAGCAGGTGATCATGGACGCGTTTTCCGCGGGCGACGTGCACGTGCTCGTGGCGACGACGGTGATCGAGGTGGGCGTGGACGTGCCGAACGCGTCGCTGATGGTGATCGAGCACGCGGAGCGCTTCGGCCTGTCGCAGCTACACCAGCTGCGCGGCCGCGTGGGCCGCGGCTCGGCTGCGAGCGTGTGCCTGCTGCTGTATCAAAGCCCACTGGGCCCAGTCGCCAAGCAGCGCCTGATGACGATGCGCGAGACGACGGACGGCTTCGAGATCGCGCGGCGCGACCTGGAGATCCGCGGCCCCGGCGAATTCCTCGGCGCGCGCCAGTCCGGCCAGGCCATGCTGCGCTTCGCGAACCTGGAGACGGACCAGTGGATCGTCGAGCAGGCGCGCGACGTGGCGGCGTGGTTGCTGGAGTCGGACCGGCCCGAGGCCGAGGCCATTGTCGATGCGCACCTGCAGCGCTGGCTGGGCGGGCGGGAGGAGTTCTTGAAGGTTTAACGGTCGTGACGGCCGTTAACACTGTGCCGACGTCCGCGTGGGCACGGGGTGCCCACCCTACGTCAAACCCGGTCCACACAAAGGAAATGGCCCGCGAACGGGCCATTGTCATGACGCTTTGACGCGTATTACTTGGTCGGTGCCGGTGCCGTCGCGTCGGCCGCGGCATCCTTCTTCGCACCCTTCTGCCCCGTCGTGGCGACGGCCTTCTTGTGGCGCTTGACGACGCCCACGTGCTTCTTGCCTTCCTTCGTGTCCTGCTTGTCGTGCGCGGCTTCCGCCTTCGCGACGGCCGGCGGCGTGGCCGAATCAGGTGCGGTCGTCGGCGCCGGCGCCGGGGTCTGGGCGAATGCGGCGGTGGCGAACAGGCCGGCGATCAGGGTGGCGATGGTACGTTTCATGACGTTGGCTCCTGCGTGATGCGGTGAACGGGTCGGTCAGTATGCGCCGATACTTATTTTGCCGGCGCCGGGGTCACGGCAGCGACGGTCGTGTCCTTGGCGGCTTCGGTCTTGGCCGCAGCGGTCTTGGCGGCATGCTTGGCCTTGGCCTTCGTGTGCTTGGCAGCGACCTTGGCGCTCTTCACGTCGGCTTTCGCTTCCGCCTTGGCGTCAGCCTTGGCTTCCTTGGCCTCGACCTTGGCTTCCTTCACTTCCGCCTTGGCAGCTTGTTTTTCCTGCTTGGCTTCGACCTTGGCCGCGGCCGGGGTGGCGGCAGGCGCGGGCGCCTGGGCGAAGGCAGCGGTTGCGAACAGGCCGGCGATCAGGGTAGCGATGGTCTTTTTCATGATGAAGGGTCCTCGTAGTTTTGGGGTTGCGTGACCACGTTTGCGTGTCACTTGTACCTGAAACGGCCCATCCCGCCCGCCTGTTGACGCGATTTACAAATGCTAACAAGGCTGACAAACGCTTACAGCTCAGCCGTATTCGCCAACGTCGCCTCGACCTGCGCCAGCCGCGGCGCCACCATCGCGCGGTAGCGTGCCACCAGCTCGGGCCCCGCGCCGTCGGGCGATCCCGCGTTGAAAGGCGGCCGCGGATCGTATTCGAGCGCCAGCTGGATCGTGCGCGCGACGTCTTCGCCCGCCAGCTCGGCCGCCAGCGCGAGGCCGAAGTCGATGCCCGCCGTCACGCCGCCGCCGGAGATGCGATTGCGGTCGCGCACGATGCGCTCGGCCACCGGCACGGCGCCGAAGCGTGTCAGCAACGGCAGCCATATCCAGTGGCACGCGGACCGGTAGCCGTCGAGCAGGCCGGCGGCGCCCAGCACGAGCGAGCCGTTGCAGACGGACGTGACGTAGCGCGCCTGCCCGCCCTGGCGGCGCAGGAAGGCCAGCGTATCGGCGTCGCCGAACAGCTTCTCGATGCCGAAGCCGCCCGGCACGCACAGCACGTCCAGCGGCGGGCAGTCGGCGAACGTCGTCGTCGGATTGATCGTGAAGCCGACGTCCGTCGGCACCGGGTCGCGTGTCTTCCACACGAGGTGCACCTGCGCGCCGGGGACGCGGCTCAGGATCTGGGCGGGACCGGTGAGGTCGAGCTGGGTCACGTGGGGAAACAGCAGGAATCCGATGTGCAAGGCAGTGGTCATGGCAGGCTCCGTCGATGAAAGGTGACGCCATTCTAGGAAGTGGCTAGCATTGGCAGCAATGTCAATCTTTTGTCGAATCCTGCCAATGCCATCCAGACTCCGCCAGGTCGCCCTGCTCGCCTTCGACGGCGTGCAGGTGCTCGACGTCACCGGGCCGGCCGCCGTCTTCGGCGCCGCCAACGACGCCGCCGTCCACCTCACCGGCAGCCCGTTCTACCGCCTCCACATCCTGTCGCCACAGGGCGGCCACGTGACGAGCAACTGCGGCCTCGCACTCGTGACGGCGCCACTGGCAGGGCTCAAGCCGGGCGCGCTGGACACGGTGCTCGTCGCCGGCGGGAGCAAGCGCGGCCTGCAGGCACTGGCACAGGATGTGGCCGCGCAGGCATGGCTGCGGCGCGCGTGCGCGCGGGCGCGCCGCTACGGATCCGTGTGCACGGGCGCGTTCGCGCTGGCGGCGTGCGGCCTGCTGGACGGCAAGCGCGTCGCCACGCATTGGGAAGCGACCGATATCCTCGGGCGCACCTATCCGGGCGTCGAGGTCGACGCCAATGCGCTGTACGTCGAGGATGGCCGCACGTGGACGTCGGCCGGCGTCACCACCGGCATCGACATGTGCCTGGCGCTCGTCGCGCGCGACCTGGGCGACGCGGTGGCCAACGCGATCGCGCGGCGCCTCGTGCTGTACGCGCGGCGGCCGGGCTATCAATCGCAGTTCAGCACCGTGCTGGCGGCGCAGGAAAAAGCGGACGCGCCGTTCGCCGGCCTCGTCGACTGGATCCGCGCACATCTCGACGACGCACTGGACGTGGCCAGCCTGGCGGCGCGCGCGGGGATGTCGCCGCGCACGTTCCACCGCCGCTTCACGGACGCAATGGGCGAGACGCCGGCGCGCTTCGTCGAGACGCTGCGCCTCGACCATGCGCGCGGCCTGCTGCAGACGACGCTGGCGCTGAAGTCGGTCGCCGCGCAGACGGGCTACCCGACGCCGGCCCAGTTGTCGAAAGCGTTCGCGCGCCGTTTCGGCGTGAGCCCGGGCCTGTTCCGCGCGATGCATCGCGATGGGCCGGCGACGCCGTAAAAAAAGCCCGCATCGCGCGGGCTTTCGGAGGGGACTGCGGGATTACTTGGCAACCGGTGCCGTCGTGTCGGCGGCGACGGTCGTGTCCTTCGCGGCTTCTTTCTTCACGGCGTGGTGCTTGGCCTTGTGCTTGCGGTGCATCGCGTGCTTGGCGCTGGCTTTGGCTTCCTTCGCGTCGGCCTTGGCAGCCTGTGCGTCGGCTTTCGCGGCCTTCACGTCGGCGTTGGCTTCGGTCTTCGCGACGGAGGGCGTCGCGGTCGTCGTCGTCGTGGCGGCAGGTGCCGGGGTCTGGGCGAAAGCTGCGGTGGCGAACAGGCCGGCGATCAGGGTGGCGATGGTCTTTTTCATGATGATGAGTCCTCAGAGGTTGTTTGGGGCTGGTGCACGTCGTTGCGTGTCACTTGATCCTGAAAACGCGGGCGGCTGCGGGCTTGTTGACGGGCTTTACAAACGCTTACAACCGGCCGCGTGGGCTTCATTACTGGGTGACCGGAGCGGCAGGTGCCGGCGCCGGAGCGGCTTCCGGTGCAGGGGTCGCTGCCGGTGCGGGCGCCGGCGTGGCGTCGGCAGCAGGCGCCGGGGTCGGCGTCGCTTCAGGTGCCGGTGCCGGCTTCTCGGTCGGTGCCGGCGTGGCCGAGGAGGTGTCGCTGGTGTTATTCATGGTGTCGGTCCTCGCCGCATGCTTGGCCTTGTGCTTCGCGTGCTTGGCGCTGGCCTTCGCTGCCTTGGCATCGGTCTTGGCGGCCGTCGCATCGGCTTGCGCCGCCTTCATGTCGGCGGATGCCGTTTTCGTGTCGGCAGGCATTGCCTTGGTCGTGGTCGTGGTCTTCGATGCCTTCACGTCGGCATTGTTGACCAGCACGGCTTGCTTCGAGGCAGGCGCTGCGGGCTTCGTGGCCGGGGCGGGCGTCTGGGCGAAAGCTGCGGTGGCGAACAGGCCGGCGATCAGGGTAGCGATGGTTTTTTTCATGATGAAGGGTCCTCGAAGTTGATCGGTCATGGTGCACATCGTTCGTGTGTCACTTATGCCTTCAACGGCTGCGTCCGTCGGTCTGTTGACGCACTTTACAAACGGTTACGTCGCTGACGGATGCTTACAGGAACTGCAACTGCCTTGGCGATCCGGCACGATAGATACCAAAGAAAAAGCCCGCATCGTGCGGGCTTTCGATAGAGCATCGGCAGATCACTTCGTCGTTGCCGGGGTCGCTGCGGCAACGGTCGTTGCCTTGTGCTCGGCCTTCTTCTCGGCCTTGGCATGCTTGGCGTCCGCCTTCGCTTCCTTTACCTCGGCCTTGGCATCCTTCTTGGTCTCTTTCGCCTCGGCCTTGGCTTCCTTGACTTCTGCCTTGGCGTCAAGCTTGGCTTCCTTCACGTCGGCTTTCGCGGTCTGCTTGGCTTCCTTGACGTCGGCCTTGGCGGCGGCTTTCGTTTCCTTCACTTCCGCCTTGGCAGCCTGTTTTTCCTGCTTGGCTTCGACCTTGGCCGCGGCCGCGGTGCTGGCCGGCTTAGCGGCGGCAGGCGCGGGCGCCTGGGCGAAGGCAGCGGTTGCGAACAGGCCGGCGATCAGGGTAGCGATGGTCTTTTTCATGATGAAGGGTCCTCAGAGTGTTTGGGGTTGGTGCACGTCGTTTTGCGTTGCACTTGATCCTGAAACGCGGCCGAGAACCCGCCTGTTGACGGGCTTTACAATCGCTTACTCTGCTGACAGATGCTTACAACTCAGCCGTTCAGCTCAGTCATTTAGAAGTTGTAGCCATGCCACGCGTCCTTGAAGTCCAGGGCGCGCGCATCGACCACTTCCGGCCGCGCGCGCAGCCACGCGATCACGGCCTCGCGGTCTTCCACGGTGGGCGAACCGCGCTCGATGCGGGCAATCACGCCCTCGGTCTCGCTGAACGGCTCGCGGCCGCCGAAGCCGCCGCCGAGCAGGCCCCGCTCTTCCAGCGCGCCGAAGAAATCGTGGATGAAGTCGTGATACGGCTCGCCGCGCATCGGGCTGTGGAACACGAGTTCGACGTCGAAGCAGTGCTCCTGGAATTCGCCGACGCGCAGCTTCTTGCGCTGGCGGGCATTCAGGCGCCGCATGCGGCTGGTCGAACGGGGGTCGCGTTTCATGGATTCTCCTTGGTTGTCATCGATTGGTCGGCCTCGTACGTCAGCCCGATCTGGCGCCGGATCTCGTCCATCAGGCCCATCAGCGCCAGCGTGTCGGCATGGGTCATGCCCGGGCTTTCCACGAGGCCCGCGCGCCAGCAGCGCTGCGCTTCGGCCACCTCGTGCACGTAGCCGTTGCCGAGGTAAGGCGTGGGCACCGTGCGCGAGATGCCGTCGGCACGCGCCACCGTCACCGTCTGCGTGCGGTAGAACATCGTGTTCATGCGCACGTGGCCGCGCTCGCCCGCGATCGTCAACTCGCTCGACAGGCGCGCGCGCAGCGAGCAGCTGCACACGGACATGCCGCCGCCGCTGTGGCGCAGCAGGACGCCCGTCTGTTCATCGACACCCGTCGGGCCGAAGTCGGCCTGGGCCAGCACGCTTTCCACTGGTCCCAGCAGCGCCATGGCGATCGAAAGCACATAGACCCCCATGTCGAGCAGCGCGCCGCCGCCCAGCTCGGGATTCAACAGGCGATGCTCCGGCCCGACGTCGGCCTTGAAGCCGAGGTCCGCGTGCAGTTGGCGCACGGTGCCGATCTCGCCCGAGTCGACGATGCGGCGCACCTCGGCCAGCGCGGGCAGGAAGCGCGTCCACATCGCCTCCATCAGGAACAGGTTGTTCGCGCGCGCGAGCGCCACCAGTTCCTCTGCCTGGCGACGGTTGACGGTAAACGCCTTTTCGCACAGCACGCCCTTGCCCGACTCCAGCGCCAGGCGCACGTTCTCGTAATGCACGGGAAGCGGCGTGGCGACATAGACGAGGTCCACGTCGGCGGCATGCACGAGGTCCGCGTACGAGCCGTATGCCGTCCCGCCGAATTCGCGTGTAAAGAGTTCGGCAGTCGCGAGGTTGCGCGAGCCGACGCCGGCGAGCTGGCCGTCCGGCGTGTCCTTGAGTGCGGTGGCGAATGCCTTGGCAGCTTTGCCCGTGCCAAGGATGCCCCAACGTACCTTATCGGTCATGGTGTCCTCCTTCGGTATGACTGGCCGGCCGCTTGGGCCGGAACACGGTGTGGTCGAGATAAAACGCTTCGCTCTGGTCCGGCCACCAGCCCGGCACGCCCAGGACGGGCAGTGGCGTGAAGCCGGCCGTGGACAAGCCCTCGGCCGCTATGGCGTTGGACACCGCGGCGTCGATCCAGTCGCGGCGCCCGGCGCGGTCGAGCGCAAAAAAATCGTCGCCGGCAAACACGACGCGCACGTGGGCCGTGATCGCCTTGCGCGGCGCGACGAGCTTTTCCATCAGCGCGTGCCCGAACAGCCACAGCTCGGCGTCGCGGCCGAACAGCGCGCGCCGGTCGTACAGCGCCTCGCGCCAGCGGTGCGCGCGCAGGTCGTCGACGAGCGCGCGGCCGGCAGCGCCATCGCGCACGAGGAGCAGCGCCGCGTTCTCGTCGAAGATGGTGGCGGCGTCGCGCGCCGGTCCGCGCGATTTGCCGACACCGGCCTGCGCGATCTGGGCGGCCTGCAGCGCGTTCAATTCACGCTTGATGCGGGGGAAGGTCTGCCACACGAGGCCGTTGAAGAAATCATGCAGGTTCTCGCGTGTCGGGACGCATCCCGTCGCGCCGATGAACGCTTCGTACGCCGCGCCCTCCGGCAGCGCTGCCTGGGGCACGAAGCGGACGGGCTGGCCCTGGTCGTTGACGAGGCCGAGCCGCGCCGCATTCGCATTGAAGGCCTCGATGAACGGGCCATCGATGAGGCCTTCGAAAGCGGGACGGACCGTGTCGTACCATGGCCGCGTCCAGTCGATCTCCGGGAACATCCGTTACAGCATCTTCCAGCCGATCTGTTCGCCGGCGTTCAGCGGGACGAGGTCGTGCTCGCCCATCGGCACCGTCGCCGGCAGGCTCCACGTCTCGCGCGCCAGCGTGATCGTGCCTTCGTTGACGGGCAGGCCGTAGAAGGCCGGGCCGTTCAGGCTCGCGAACGCTTCCAGCTTGTCCAGTGCGCCGGCCTGTTCGAAGGCGGTGGCGTACAGCTCCATCGCGTGCAGCGCCGTGTAGCAGCCGGCGCAGCCGCAGCTCGACTCCTTCGTGTGCACGGCGTGCGGTGCGGAGTCGGTGCCGAGGAAGAAGCGCTCGTCGCCGCTCGTCGCCGCCGTCACCAGCGCCAGGCGGTGTTCCTCGCGCTTCAGCACGGGCAGGCAGTAGTAGTGCGGACGGATGCCGCCGCGGAAGATCTCGTTGCGGTTGTACAGCAGGTGGTGCGCCGTGATCGTCGCGGCGATCGGGCCCTCGGCCTCCGCCACGTATTCGGCGGCGTCCTTCGTCGTGATGTGCTCGAACACGATCGGCAGTTCCGGGAAGTCGCGGCGCAGGGGACGCATCACGCGCTCGATGAACACGGCTTCGCGGTCGAACAGGTCGATGTGCTGGTCCGTCACTTCGCCGTGCGTCAGCAGCGGCATGTCCAGTTCCTGCATCACTTCCAGCGTCTTGTAGCACTTCTTCAGGTCGGTGACGCCCGCGGCGGAATTGGTCGTCGCGCCGGCCGGGTACAGTTTCACGCCGTGGATGAAGCCCGTGTCGCGGGCGCGGCGGATCTCGTCCGGTTCCGTGTTGTCAGTTAGATACAACGTCATCAGCGGCTCGAACGCCATGCCTTGCGGCAGCGCGGCCAGGATGCGGGCACGGTATTCCGTCGCGAGCGCAGCCGTCGTGACGGGCGGCTTCAGGTTCGGCATGACGATGGCGCGGGCGAACTGGCGCGCGGTGTGCGGCAGTACGCTGGCCATCGCGGCGCCGTCGCGCAGGTGCAGGTGCCAGTCGTCGGGACGGGTGATGGTGATGGAGGCGGGGGATTCGATGGTGGACATGGCAGCTCTCGGATTGCGAACCCCGACATTTTACCTGCACGCCCCGCGTCCGGCATGCTTTCCAGGTGCGCACGATACATTGCAATACAGAACGAAAATATCCAATAAGGCTAGAATCGTCGTATCGTCAACCTGCCTGCGCAAACATGACGTTCGACACGCTCACGCTCGCCCAGCTGGCACTCATCATCGTGTTCGGCTATACGGTGCTCGGCCTCACCGGCTTCGGCTCGTCCGTGACGGCGATGCCGCTGCTCGTACTGTTCATTCCGCTGCGCACGGCGGTGCCGCTGATGCTCGTATTCGACCTCGTCTCGAACGTGCTGCTGGGCCTGAAGAACCGCCGCTTCATCGAAAAGCGCGAGGCACTGCGGCTGATTCCGTTCATGGTGGTCGGCATGGCCGTCGGCGTGCTCGCGCTCGTGCACGCGCCGGAGCGCATCCTGCTCGTCGTGCTCGGCCTGTTCATCCTGACGTATTCCGCGTGGAGCCTGCTCGCGCACCGCAAGCCGAAGACGCTCGCGCCCATATGGGCCGGGCCATTCGGCGTCGTCGGCGGCCTGTTCACGGCGCTGTTCGGCACGGGCGGGCCGTTCTACACGATCTTCCTCACGAGCCGCCTGGACGACAAGACGGTCTTGCGCGCCACGCTCAGCGGCGTGCTGTTCTTCAGCGCCGTCTCCCGCCTCGTGCTGTTCACGGGCGCGGGCCTGTACAGCCAGCCGGCGCTGCCTTTGCTGGTCGGCGTGCTGCTGCCGTTCGCGCTGGGCGGGCTGTACGTCGGCAACCGGCTGCACCAGCGGCTGCCGGCGGAGCGCATCAAGCAGGTCGTGTGGCTCGTACTGATCGCGGGCGGGACGAGCCTCGTGTTGCGTAACATGTAATCAAGTGATCAATGGATGATCCGGGTCAGGAATTCGCGCGCGCGATCGGACGCCGGCGCCGCGAAGAACGCATCTGCGGCGCCCTCCTCGACGATCCGGCCCTCGTCCATGAACACGACACGGTCCGCCACGCGGCGCGCGAAGCCCATCTCGTGCGTCACGACCATCATCGTCATGCCGTCCTGCGCGAGCCCTGTCATCACGTCGAGCACTTCACCCACCATCTCGGGGTCGAGCGCGGACGTGGGCTCGTCGAACAGCATGGCGACGGGGTCCATCGCCAGCGCCCGCGCGATCGCCACGCGCTGCTGCTGGCCGCCGGACAGCTGGGCCGGGAACTTGTCCTGGTGCGCCAGCAGGCCCACGCGGTCGAGGTATTTCAGCCCGTTCGCCGTCGCCTCGTCGCGCGAGCGCTTCAGCACCTTGACCTGGGCGAGCGTCAGGTTGTCGCGCACGGACAGGTGCGGGAACAGCTCGAAATTCTGGAACACCATGCCGATGCGCGCGCGCAGCGCGGGCAGTTGCGTGGCCGGGTCGCCGACGGACGTGCCGTCCACGTGGATCGCCCCCTGCTGGAACGGTTCCAGCCCGTTGACGGCCTTGATGAGCGTCGACTTGCCGGAACCGGACGGTCCGCACACGACCACCACCTCGCCGCGCGCCACTTGCGTGGTGCAATCGCGCAACACTTGAAAGGGCCCGTACCACTTGCTGACATTGTCGATGACGATCATTGAACGTGCTTTCCAAAAATTCAGATTACTTAACGAGCGATTTTCCAAGTATTCGTGTTGCTTATTTGCCCGCCCGCGGGCGTGCTTGACAGCACCATCATCGGCAAGGATACTGCCGGGACTTGTCAATATCATCAGTACAAGATACCCGGTAACTCCCTGATCTTGCACGAGATTGTGCCATGGCATCGGAACAGGACGGACGATCTCCCCTGCGCCGCCACCCCAGAGGAAATTTATGAACAAAAGAAACCGCCTCACCACCTGGATTCTCGTGGGCCTCGTCCTCGGCATCGCCACCGGCTACGTGGCGAACACCAGCCTGGCCGACCCGAAGGGCTTCGCCGACATCATGTCGCTGGTCACCACGCTGTTCCTCCGCCTGATCAAGATGATCATCGCGCCGCTCGTGTTCTCCACGCTCGTCGTCGGCATCGCCAAGATGGGCAACGCGGCGGAAGTCGGCCGCATCGGCGTCAAGGCGCTGGGCTGGTTCGTCATCGCCTCGCTCCTTTCGCTCACGCTGGGCCTGATCCTCGTGAACCTGTTCCGCCCCGGTGACGCGATGGCGCTGTCCGGCACGCTGCCGGCGACGAGCGCATCGTCGGGCATCACGGCGTCCGGCCTCACGCTGAAAGACTTCATCACCCACCTCGTGCCGACGTCGATCGCCGACGGCATGGCCAAGAACGAGATCCTGCAGATCGTGATCTTCTCGATCTTCTTTGGCACCGGCGCCGCCGCCGTGGGCGCGCGCGCCACGCCGCTGATCGACGCCATCGACGGCGCCGCCCACATCATGCTGAAAGTGACGGGCTACGTGATGAACTTCGCGCCGTTCGCCGTGTTCGCGGCCGTCGCGGGTGTCGTCGCCACGAGTGGCGTGGGCGTGCTCGCCACCTACGGCAAATTCATGGGCGAGTTCTACCTCGGCATCGCGCTGCTGTGGGTCATCCTGATCACCATCGGCGTGCTGTTCGTGGGCCCGCGCCTGTTCAAGCTCCTGGGCCTGCTGCGCGAACCGACGATCCTCGCGTTCACCTGCGCATCGTCGGAAGCCGCGTATCCGAAGACGCTGGAAGGCCTGGAACGCTTCGGCGTCAAGAACCGCCTGGCCGCGTTCGTGCTGCCGATCGGCTACTCGTTCAACCTGGACGGCTCGATGATGTACTGCACGTTCGCGTCCGTCTTCATCGCCCAGGCGTACGGCATCGAACTGGCGCTGTCCACGCAGATGACCATGATGCTCGTGCTGATGCTGACGTCGAAAGGCATGGCCGGCGTGCCGCGTGCCTCGCTGGTCGTCATCGCCGCCACGCTGAGCCAGTTCCACATTCCCGAGGCGGGCCTGCTGCTGTTGCTCGGCATCGACCACTTCCTCGACATGGGCCGCTCGGCCACGAACGTGATCGGCAACGGCATCGCCACCGCCGTCGTCGCGAAGTGGGAGGGCGATCTTACCGATCCCGCCCTTGCCGACAAGGACATCGCCACAGCGCCGCTGCGCTGACAAGCGCCCCGAACAGGCTCCTCCCAAGGAGCCTTTTTTTTGCCTTCCAAAAATTGTTAAAAAAGGAGATGAAATGTTTTTAAAATCCATACGCGCCTGGTTCGCCCTGGTTCTCTTCATGCTGTGCGCAGCCACCGCGCACGCGGCGGCCCGCATGCCGAACGTGGTGATCCTCGCCACCGGCGGCACCATCGCCGGCACCGGCGCCACCAGCACGACGACGGTCGGCTACACGGCCGCCAAGGTCGGCGTCGATGACCTGATCAAGGCCGTGCCGGAACTGAAGCAGGTCGCGCACGTGACGGGCGAGCAGGTCTTCCAGATCGCCAGCGAAAACATGAGCAACGAGCACTGGCTCACCTTGGCCAAGCGCGTCAACACGCTGCTGGCCAAGCCCGACGTGGACGGCATCGTGATCACGCACGGCACCGACACGATCGAGGAGACCGCGTACTTCCTCGACCTCGTCGTGAAGAGCAAGAAGCCGGTGGTTGTGGTGGGCGCGATGCGTCCGTCGACCGCGATCTCGGCCGACGGCCCGATCAACCTGTACAACGCCGTCCTCGTCGCCGGCAGCCAGGACGCCATCGGCAAGGGTGTGCTCGTCGTGATGAACGACCAGATCAACGCCGCGCGCGACGTCAGCAAGACCAACACGACCACGACGGACACGTTCAAGTCCACGGAACTGGGCCTGCTGGGCTACGTGGTGGGCAACCAACCGCACTTCTACCGCGCTTCGACCCGCAAGCACACCGTCGACACGGAATTCGACGTGAGCAACCTGAACGCGCTGCCGCAGGTCGACATCGCCTACACGTACGCGAACGTGGGCCCGACGGCCGTCAACGCGCTGGTCGCCGCTGGCGCCAAGGGCCTGATCCACGCGGGCGTGGGCGACGGGAGCCTGCCGAACAAGGTGCGCCCCGCCCTGTCGGCCGCGCGTGAAAAAGGCGTGGTCATCGTGCGCGCAAGCCGCGTGGGCCAGGGCATCGTGGCGCGCAACGGCGAAGCCAACGACGACCAGCTGGACTTCGTCGTGGCCGACACGCTGAATCCGCAGAAGGCGCGCATCCTGCTGATGCTGGCGCTGACCAAAACGAACGACACCAAAGAGATTCAGCGGATGTTCTACACCTATTGATGCACGCATTGGTGGGCACGGGGTGCCCACCCTACGCATCAACTAAAACGGCCGCGATTGCGGCCGTTTTAGTTTGTCACACCAATTCGTAGGGTGGGCTCCCCGAGCCCACCGCAACGTATGCGTCACACCAACGCATGCCCTTTCATACGCGTCAGAATCGCCAGCGGACTCGCATCCTTATCGTACTGGTGCATGGGCGACAGCTGCAACGTGTGCTCCATCATGTACTGCCCCGCCATCACGGCGTGCGACGTCTGGTCGGAGAAGCACACCCACGCGCAGCCCGGCGGGAAGCCGAACGTGACCTGCGGCGCGTTCTTCTGGTAGTCGAGGTCCGACTTCATCGCGTCGTGCAGCTGCAGCATGATGTGGTCGTATTCGCTGCGCAGCGACTTCGTCACGTGCAGCGCATTCAGCACCTTCGCCTGCCACGCGGCGTATGGCTTCACCTTCGGCAGGAAGCGGCGCGCCACGTCCTCGAACGGTTCGCCCACGCGCCACACGCGCGGCTCGCCGTCCAGGTTCACGTTGGTGAACACGCGCAGCAGGCGCTCGCCGTAGTTCGGGCGCGACGGGAACGCGTCCACGTGCAGGCGGCGGTCGTCCGCGCGCCATGACTGCACGCGGTTCTGCACGACGGCCGGCCGGAAGCTCGTCGCGCCGCGGCGCAGGTGTTCGCCGTAGCGCGGCACGAGGTTCGCGAGCAGCCCTTCCGCCTCGGCACGGAAGCGGCCGATCATCCCGGCCATCAGCGCCTTCGTCGCATCGTCGCCGACGACGCCTTTCAAGTCGCCGCTGGCGGAAAGGCTGATGTTGCGGGTCTTGGGATCGCGGATGTCTTCGCGGAACAGCGCCAGCTCTTCCTTCTGCGGCGCGAAGCCGCGCTGTCCGAAATTGGGGAAGTACAGCACCTTGCCCGCTTCCAGCGCGGCGATCCAGGCGGGGTTGCCGTGCCCCACGTCGGCCATGTCGATCTCGACGATCTGTTTTTCCATTCTCTTCAATCCTAGTCTTGTACCACTTCGACCGGCGGCGACGCCAGGTCCTCGTCCTGCCTTGCCTGCTGGCGGTCCCACATCTGCCGGTACAGGCCATCCGCCGCGATGAGCGACGCGTGCGTGCCCCGCTCGACGATGCGGCCGTGGTCGAGCACGAGGATCTGGTGGGCGTCGGCGATCGTCGACAGGCGGTGCGCGATGACGAGCGTCGTTCTCTGCTTCGCGATTTCCTTCAGCTGCGCCTGGATCGCCTGCTCCGACTTCGAATCGAGCGCCGACGTGGCTTCGTCGAAGATCAGGATCGCGGGATTCTTCAGCAGGGTGCGCGCGATCGCGACCCGCTGCTTCTCGCCGCCGGACAATTTGAGGCCGCGTTCACCCACCATTGTCGCATAGCCGTCGGGCAGCGTTTCGATGAAGTCGTGGATCGACGCGGCGCGCGCGGCCGCCACGATGTCGGCGCGGCTTGCGCCCGGGCGGCCGTACGCGATGTTGTATTCGATGGTGTCGTTGAACAGCACCGTGTCCTGCGGGACGATGCCGATCGCGTGGCGCAGCGAATCCTGCGTGACGTTCCTCACGTCCTGGCCGTCGATGCGGATGGCGCCACCCTGCACGTCGTAGAAGCGGTACAGCAGGCGCGACAAGGTCGACTTGCCCGAGCCGCTGTGGCCCACGACGGCCGTCGTCGTGCCGGCCGGGATCGTGAAGTCGACGTCGAACAGGATCTGGCGTTTCGGGTCGTAGTTGAAGTCGACGTGCGAGAACTCGACCTTCGCGCCATGCGTCACCAGGGGCTTCGCATCGGGGGAGTCTGCCACTTCCCGATTTTGTTCAAGGAGGCCGAACAGGCGTTCCATGTCGGCGAGGCTCTGCTTGATCTCGCGGTAGATCACGCCGAGGAAGTTCAGCGGAATGTACAGCTGGATCATGAAGGAATTCACGAGCACGAGGTCGCCCAGGGTCATCGTCTTGTCGATCACACCCTGCGTCGCGCGCCACAGGATCGCGGTGACGGCCGCCGCGATGATCAGGGACTGGCCGCTGTTGAGGAACGACAGCGACGTCTGCGAGCGCACGGCGGCCTGCTCGTAACGCTGCAGGCCTTCGTCGTAGCGCTGCGCCTCGTAGTCCTCGTTACTGAAGTACTTCACCGTCTCGTAGTTGATCAGCGAATCGATCGCCTTCGTGTTCGCCTTCGAATCCAGTTCGTTCATCGTGCGGCGGAAGTGCGTGCGCCATTCCGTGACGGTGACCGTGAACGTGATATAGGTGACGAGTGCGATGGCCGTGATGCCCGCGAACCAGGCGTCGTAGTGCGTGCCGAGGTAGCCCAGCACCAGCGTGATCTCGACGAGCGTGGGCAGGATCGAAAACAGCGAATACGACACGAGCGAGCTGACGCCGCGCGTGCCGCGCTCGATGTCGCGCGTCATGCCGCCCGTCTGGCGGTTCAGGTGGAAGCGCAGCGACAGCGCATGCAGGTGGCGGAACACTTTCAGCGCGATCGTGCGCACGGCGCGCTGCGTCACGCGCGCGAACAGGAATTCGCGCAGCTCCGTGAACAGCGTCGTTGAAAAGCGCAGCGCACCGTACGCGACGAGCGCGCCGAGCGGCAGCACGAGCAGCGCGTGCGGATTGGAAGGGCTGATCGTCAGTGCGTCGATGAGCTTTTTCAGCACGAGCGGCACGCCCACGTTGGCCATCTTGGCACCGACGAGGCAAATCAGCGCGGCCAGTACGCGCCACTTGTACACCCAGAGGTAGGGCATCAGGGTGGCGATGGTCGCCCAGTCGTTCCGTTTCGCGTTCGGGTCAAGCGCGGGTGGTGGGGTGTTCGAAGAAGAGCGTCGCATGGCAGGGCTCGAGGTTTTATGGTTCAATCGAGAGGATTGTAGCCTTTACCGAGAATTCAAGATGACCCAGCCAGTAAACCCGACCCCGTCCATCACCCGCCTGCCTGAAGGAAAGATGCCCGTGCTGCGGATGATGCCCGCCCCGTCCGATGCGAACGTCTACGGGGACGTGTTCGGCGGCTGGATCATGGCCCAGGTCGACGTCGCCGGCTCGCTGCCGGCCGTGCGCCGCGCCAACGGCCGCGTCGCCACCATCGCGGTGAATTCCTTCCTGTTCAAGAATCCCGTGTTCGTCGGCGACCTGCTGTCGTTCTACGCCGACGTCGTCAAGGTCGGCAATACGTCGATCACCGTCTACGTCGAGGTGTACGCGGAGCGCAACCGCCTGCAGACGGACGTCGTCAAGGTGACGGAAGCCACGCTGACCTATGTCGCCACGGGCCCGGACCGCAAGCCGCGCCAGTTGCCGCCGCTCGAATCGCTCATCGCACATTAACCTCGCTTCGATGTCCTGGCCGCGCCGCCTGTTCCTGTTGAACGCCGCGCGGCTGGCGGCGGCTTCCACTGCGGCGTCGTCGTCGCTGCTGCTCGCCAGGCCGTCGAACGGGGCCGGCTATCCGTTCAGTCTCGGCGTCGCGTCGGGGTCACCGCTGCCCGATGCCGTGGTCCTGTGGACGCGCATCGCCTACGATCCGCTCGACGCGACGAAGACGCCCCCTCTCGCCCTCACCTTGCGCTGGGAAGTGGCGCACGACGGGGCATTCCGCGACATCGTCGCGAAAGGTAGCGCCGTCGCGACACCGGCACTGGCGCACAGCGTGCGCGTCGACGTGCGGGGCCTGCAGCCGGCCCGCTGGTACTGGTACCGCTTCATGCTGGGCGATGCCGTCAGTCCCGTCGGCCGCACGCGCACGGCGCCCGCGCCGGACAGCATGCCGGATATGCTCAAGCTGGCCGTCGCATCGTGCCAGCACTGGGAATTCGGCAGCTATGCGGCGCACCGCTACATCCAACAGGCGAATCCGGACCTCGTCGCCTTCCTCGGCGACTACATCTACGAATGGGGCGCGTACCGGCTGCAGCATCCGCCGCCGGGCATGCGTATCGTGCGCCAGGACGAGTCGTTCCTGCTTGCCGACTACCGCCGCCGTTACGCGCAGTACAAGACGGACCCCGACCTGCAAGCCGCCCACCTGGCCGCGCCGTGGATCGTCACGTGGGACGATCATGAAGTCGCGAACGACTACGCGGCCGACCGCGACGAGCGCCTCGCGCCGGATTTCTGGCTGCGCCGCGCGGCCGCCTACCAGGCGTTCTACGAACACATGCCGCTGCGCCTGCCGCCTCCGAAAAGCTTCACGAACGTCCGGATGTTCCAGCGCTATGACTGGGGACGCCTCGCGCGCTTTCACGTGCTCGACGACCGCCAGTACCGCGCATACGAGGTGTGCCCGCATCCGGGCCATGGCGGCTCGAATTCCGTGACGCCGCGCGCCTGCCCCGCCCTGCTCGATCCGCGCCGCACGATGCTCGGGCTTGAACAGGAAGCGTGGCTGCAGGCCGGGCTGGCGTCGTCGCGGGCGCGCTGGAACATTCTCGCGCAGCAGACCTTGATGGCGCAGTCGTCGCAGATTCCGGTCACGCCAACGGAGGCCGGCCGCTTCTGGACGGACGGCTGGGATGGTTATCCGGCCGCGCGCCGGCGCCTGCTCGACACGCTCGTGGACTCCCGCGCCGCGAACCCGCTCGTGCTGGGCGGCGACGTCCACACGTTCTACGCGACGGAGCTGCGGCGCGATTTCAACCGGCCCGTGTCGAAGGCCAACCCCGTCGTCGCGACGGAATTCGTCGGCACGTCCGTCACGTCGAATTCGCGCCCGCAGCAGCGCACGTCGCAATACGTGGCGATGAACCCGCACATCCGGTTCGGGCGCAGCGACAAGCGGGGTTACATGCTGATGGAGATCACGCCGCGGGAGACGCGCACGCATTTCATGGGACTGGATGAGGTGCGCGACCCGAAGACAGCGCAGCGCGAACTGGCGGCCTTCCGGATCGCGGATGGACGGCCAGGAGTGGAAATCACGGCCGTCTAATAACGTATGCGGACCGCAAACGTCCGCGTGGGCACGGGGTGCCCACACTACTTACGCCGGCTGCTTCTCGTCGCGCAGCTCGCGCCGCAGGATCTTGCCGACGTTCGTCTTCGGCAGGCTGTCGCGGAACTCGATGAATTTCGGACGCTTGTAGCCGGTCAGCTGCTCCTTGCAATAATCCATCACCGCCTCCTTGGTGAGGCTCTTGTCCTTCTTGACGATGTACAGCTTGACGGCCTCGCCCGAATGCTGGTCCGGCACGCCCACGCACGCCACCTCGAGCACGCCCGGGTGGGCGGCGACGACGTCTTCCACTTCGTTCGGGTACACGTTGAAGCCGGAGACGAGGATCATGTCCTTCTTGCGGTCGACGATCTTCACGGCGCCCGTCTCGTTCATGATGCCGATGTCGCCCGTCTTGAAGAAGCCGTCGCGCGTCATGACCTTCGCCGTCTCGTCCGGACGCTGCCAGTAGCCGGACATCACCTGCGGGCCGCGCACGGCGATCTCGCCGGCCGTGCCGAACGGGACTTCGTTGTCCGCCTCGTCGACGATACGCAGCTCCGTCGACGGCAGCGCATAGCCGATGGTGCCCGTGAATTCCTTGATGTCGCAACGATTCGCGGCGACCACCGGCGACGTCTCCGACAGGCCATAGCCCTCGACGATCGGCGCCCCCGTCACCGCGAGCCACTTGTCGGCCACGACCTTCTGCACGGCCATGCCGCCGCCCGGGCACACGAGCAGGCCCGAAAAATCGAGGCTCGCGAATTCGGGATGGTTCAACAGGCCGTTGTACAGCGTGTTCACGGCCGGGAAGACGTTGACGCGGTAGTTCTTCAGCTCCTTGATGAAGCCGCCGATGTCGCGCGGGTTCGGGATCAGGATGTTGGTGCCGCCGGCGCGCAGGCCCATCAGCGCGCACACGGTCAGCGCATAGATGTGGTACAGCGGCAGCGCGCACACGAATTGCGGCGTGTCGCCGGCCGGGATCTTCGCCAGCGTGGGCGCGAACCATGCTTCGTTCTGCAGCACGTTGGCGATCACGTTCTTGTGCTTCAGCACCGCGCCCTTCGAGACGCCCGTCGTGCCGCCCGTGTACTGCAGGAAGGCGATGTCCTCATGGCTGCACTCGACGGGTCTGCGGGACAGGCGCGCGCCTTCCGCCAGCATGCGCTTGAACGGCACGGCGGACGGCAGCGACCACGCCGGCACCATCTTTTTGACGGTGCGGACGACGAAGTTGACGAGCAGGCCCTTCGCGCCCAGCAGGTCGCCCATGCTGCCCACGATGACGTGCTTCAGCTTCGTATGCGGGGCCACTTCCGCGACGGTGTGCGCGAAGTTTTCCAGCACGACGATGGCTTCCGCGCCCGAGTCGTTCAGTTGGTGCTGCAGCTCGCGCGCCGTGTACAGCGGGTTGACGTTGACGATCGTGTAGCCGGCGCGCAGGATGGCGGCCATCGCCACCGGATACTGCAGCACGTTCGGCAGCATGATCGCCACGCGCGCACCGCGCTCGAGGCCGCGCTGCTGCAGCCAGGCGGCCATCGCGCCGGACAGCTTGTCCAGCTCCGCGAACGTCATGGACTTGCCCATGCACGCAAAAGCCTTGCGGTTGGCGTACTTGCGGAAGGAATCCTCCAGCAGGTGCGTGAGGGAGCGGTACTGCGTCCAGTCGATCTCCGCCGGCACGCCCGCCTCGTACGACTTCAGCCAGAATTTGTCCATGTCATTGCCTCGCTAGTTCTCAATCATATAAATCGTATGCGCAAAAAAACCGCCCGGCAAACGGGCGGTTCATGCGCGCTGCGCGATGACGCTACGCCGCCTGCTTTTCCTCGCGCAGTGCGCGGCGCAGGATCTTGCCGACGTTCGTCTTCGGCAGCTCGTCGCGGAATTCGATGTACTTGGGTTTCTTGTAGCCGGTGAACTCGCGCTTGCAGTAGTCCATCAGTTGGTCGGCCGTCAGGTTCGGGTCGCGACGCACGACGAACACTTTCACCGCTTCGCCGGAATGCTCGTCCGGCACGCCGACCACCGCGCATTCCAGCACGCCCGGATGCGCCGCGATCACGGCTTCCAGCTCGTTCGGATACACGTTGAAGCCCGAGACCAGGATCATGTCCTTCTTGCGATCGACGATCTTCACGTACCCGTTCTCGTCCATGATGCCGACGTCGCCCGACTTGAAGAAGCCGTCCGCCGTCATGACCTTCGCCGTCTCGTCCGGACGGTTCCAGTAGCCTGCCATCACCTGCGGGCCGCGGATCGCGATCTCGCCCACGCTGCCCACCGGCAGCGGCTTGCCGTCGTCGTCGACGATGGCGATCTCCGTGGACGGTACCGGCAGGCCGATCGTGCCGGTGAAGCCTGCGATGTCACAGCGGTTGCACGTGGCCACGGGCGACGTCTCCGACAGGCCGTAGCCTTCGATGATGTTGGTGCCCGTGATTGCCTTCCACTTGTCGTTGACGGCCTGCTGCACGGCCATGCCACCGCCGTTCGACACCTTCAGCGCGGTGAAGTCGACGCTGCGGAAATCGGGGTGGTTGACGAGCGCGTTGTACAGCGTGTTCACCGCGGGCAGCATGTTGATGCGGTACTTCCTCAGCTCCTTGATGAAGCCCGCGATGTCGCGCGGGTTCGGGATCAGGATGTTCAGCGCGCCCACGCGCATGCCCCACAGCGCGCACGCCGTCAGCGCGAAGATGTGGTACAGCGGCAGCGCACACACGATCGTCGGGAACGCGACGAGCGGCGGCTGGCTCATCGCCGGCTTCGACCACGCCTCCATCTGCAGCACGTTGGCGATGACGTTGCGGTGCGTGAGCGTCGCGCCTTTCGAGACGCCCGTCGTGCCTCCGGTGTACTGCAGGAACGCGACGTCGCTGCCCTTGCTCTGCGCCGGCTGGAACGACATCTTCGCGCCCTGCGCCAGCGCATCCTTGAACGGGACCATCTGCGGGATCGAGAAATCCGGCACCATCTTCTTGATGTTGCGGACGACGAAATTGACGAGCATGCCCTTCGCGCCGCCCAGCAGTTCGCCCATGCTGGCGACGACGACGTGGCGCACGGCCGTCTTGCCCAGCACCTGCTCGACCGTGTGCGCGAAGTTCTCGAGCACGATGATCGCTTCGGCGCCCGAGTCCTTCAGTTGGTGCTCCAGCTCGCGTGGCGTGTACAGCGGGTTCACGTTGACGACGGCGTAGCCGGCGCGCAGGATCGCTGCCAGCGCCACGGGGTACTGCAGCACGTTCGGCATCATGACGGCCACGCGCGCGCCCGGCTTCATCCCGCGGCTCTGCAGCCACGCCGCGAGGCGCTTCGACATGCCGTCCAGTTCACCGTACGTGAGGAATTTGTCCATGCAGACGAACGCGTTGTTCGCCGCATACTTGCGAAACGATTCCTCCAGCAGTTGCACCAACGAGCCATACTGGTCGGGATCGATTTCCGCCGGCACGCCAGGCGGATAAGCATTGAGCCAAATCTTGTCCATCGGTGCCTCTGTCTCCAGTGTCGTTATCGTTTTCTGAGCCCGGCAAAATCGCTTGCGTATCGACGACCGAAAAAATCGCACGGTCGTGCTGATATTGCTAAGCAAGATGCTATCGGGCAGTGCGCGCGGACGCAAGCACTTTTGCGCTTTTCGAACAACGACTCTATCGACGTTTTGCGCAAATGGCTACGGGCGCGTTTCGCTGCGCTGCACCATCAAGGGCGCGGCCACGAGCGGCGGCACCATCGCGTTCAAGATCCGGTGGCGGTCCGAGCGGTCCATCTCGGCCAGGCGTTTGACGGCGCCATAAAACTTCGGGAAGCTGCCTTCGCGTTGTAATAACGCACGGAATGCGGGCACGAAGTCCTCGTAGGTCGCGATCGACGCCAGGTGGGCATTCGACAACGGCTGGTCGAAGAAGCGATCATAACCCGCATAACCGCCCCAGTTGCCCTTCAGGATCTGGTACTCGTCCTTCAGCTCCTGGAACAAACGCACCTTGACGACGCGCTTTTCGGCATCGCTGCGGTCGACGACCGCGTAGTTCTGCTCGAGCGCCTTGCGGTACTTCATCAACAGGCCAAGGAAATCCTTCTTGCGGCTGCGGTAGCGCGCATAGGCGTCGCGCATCTGCTGGTTGCCGAAACGGTCCATCCAGCGCTCGACACCGACCTCTTCCACCGTCGACGCGAACGATTCGTTGAACTGCGAATCGCCCTGCGCGTACGCGATCTGGTGCGCCAGCTCGTGGAAGATCATGCGGGCCAGTTCGCCGTCCGGGTAATTGATGAACGTGGAAATCAACGGGTCGCTGAACCAGCCCAGCGTGGAATATGCGGCCACGCCGCCGACCTCGACGTCGTCGCCCGCGTCGCGCAATTCCTTCGCATACGACTCGGCCGCTTCCTTGCTGTAGTAGCCGCGGTAGTTCACGCAGCCGGCCACGGGGAAGCACCATTGCAGCGGATGCAGCGACAGCTCGGGCGTGGCGACGACGTTCCACAGCACGTATTGCCGCTTCAACGCAGCGTAGTTTTTATAGCTGTTGTTGTCGGGTAAAGCCATTTCGGCAACTGCGAAGCGGCGGATCTGGCGCGCCGTCTCGAGGCGATGGCGCAGTTTGGTACTGGTGCCGGGGTCGGCGATCCAGTCGTCGATCGGACGGGCGTCCGACAGGAGTTCAAGCTGGCCCTGGGCCGCCTGGGTGTAGTAGTTCAGCGTCGAGCAGCTGGCCAGCAGCCCCGCTGCCGTGCCTGCGACCAGCACGGAGCGGAACCACGGGGTGATTCGATTGAGTTTCATAGGTCCAGATCATGGTGCGGCGCTTTCCGATACTTTAGCAACCTGCACCAGCGTGTCGTAAAAGGTGGGCGCCCTGCCCATATCGGTCAGGCGCTGGCTGGTGACTTCGTTGGCGTTCTTGCCGTCGCTGGCGAGCTTCTTCCACCAGATCGACAGGCCGACCACGAGGCCGGCCCGCGCGCGGGCGGTGACCCGGGCGCGCGCGACGAACGCGCCCCGGTCGTTGAAGATGCGCACCATCTCGCCGTCTGCGATGCCCCGGGAGGCCGCATCGACGGGATGGATGTCCAGGTGAGGTTCACCTTCCGTTGCGCGGAGGCTCTGGACATTGACAAAGGTTGAGTTGAGGAAGTTCCTGGCCGGCGGAGAAATCATCGCCAACGGATATTTCTCTGCCAGTTCGGGGTTGGATGCGACCGACTCATAGTTCGGAATGTAAGTCGGCAGCGGATCGAGGCCGTCGGCCTGCATGGCCGCGGAATAAAACTCGCACTTGCCGGACGGCGTGGGGAAGCCGCCTTCGGCGAACGGCGCCGCGGGCATGTTCAGCTTTTGCCAGCCCGTGCGCTTCAGCAACGGCCAGTCGAAGTGCACGGCGCGCTCATGCTTCTTGTCGAACGCCTTCGCGGCCAGTTCGTCGTCCGTCTCGTCGAACGCGGGGTCCGTGAAGCCCATGCGCTTCGCGATCAGGCGGAAGATTTCCGTATTCGGTTTCGCTTCGCCCAGCGGCGCAATCGCCGCATTGTTCGCCATCATGTACAGGTGGCCATACGCGAGGTGCGCGTCGACGTGTTCCAGCTGCGTGGTGGCGGGCAGCAGGATGTCCGCGTAGTCGGCGGTGTCGGTCTGGAAGTGTTCCAGCACCACGGTAAATAAATCTTCGCGTTCGAAGCCGCGCTGCACCTGCGCCGAATCGGGCGCGATCGCGAGCGGGTTCGAGTTGTAGACGATGACGGCATCGATCTTCGGACCGAATGCGGGTGACGCCTCCTTCTGCAGGTCGGCACCAATCGTGTTCATGTTGATCGTGCGCGGGAGCTTGCCGCGCAACAGGTCCGGACGTTGCAGCGCGACTTTATCGGCCGGAAACGTGCCCGACGTCGACAACTGCACACCGCCGGCCGCATGGCGCCACGCGCCCACGAGCGCGGGCAGGCACGCGATGGTACGCACGGCCATCCCGCCGCCATGCACGCGCTGCAGGCCGTAGTTCATGCGGATCGCGACCGGCTCGCCCGCGCGCGCCGTGCGCCCGTACTCGCGCGCGAGGTCCAGCACTTCATCGACCGTGATGCCGCACGTCTGCGCGGTCCTCTCCGGCGTCCATTCGGCCACGCGGTCCTTCAATTGCGCGAAGCCGAACGTGTACTTGTCGATGTAGTCGTGGTCGAGCAGGTTCTCTTTCACGAGCACGTGCATCATGCCCAGCGCCAGCGCGGCGTCGGTGCCGGGCATCGGCGCGATATGCTGGTGACATTTTTCCGCCGTCAGCGAGCGGTACGGATCGATGGCGATCAGCTTCGCGCCGCGGCGCTTCGCTTCCTGCAGGCGCGTCCACAGATGCAGGTTCGACGCGATCGGATTACCGCCCCAGATCAAGACCAGCTTCGCATCCTGGAACTGTTCCGTGTCCGTGCCGATCGAACCACCGATCGTGTATTTGTAGCCCGTGGCGCCCGCGTTCGCGCACACGGTACGGTCGAGCAGCGAGGCGCCGAGCGTGTGGAAGAAGCGCATCGCCATTGCCTCGCCCTGCACGAGGCCCATCGTGCCGCAATAGCTGTACGGCAGGATCGCTTGCGGATCGCGCGCGGCGATGGGCTGCAGGCGGTTCGCGATCTCGTCGAGCGCCTGCTCCCACGTGATGCGTTCGAACTTGCCTTCGCCCTTCTTGCCGACGCGGCGCATCGGGTACAGCAGGCGGTCGGGGTGGTACGTGCGTTCGAGGTAGCGCGAGACCTTCGTGCACAACACGCCGGCCGTCGTCGGATGATCCGGATCGCCCTTGACCTCCGTGGCCACGCCATCCTCCACGGTCACGAGGAGCGCGCAGGTGTCGGGGCAGTCATGCGGGCAGGCGCCGCGGACGATGGTCTTGGTCATCGGATTCATCCTGAAAAACGTCGATAAACCAGCACTTTATACGATTCCAGCGGCAGCCGTGGCGACCCTGGCGTTGCACATGATGGAAGGGCTACAATAGTTCAATAGATGCATGCCCAAGAGGCATCACAGCAAACGGAGAGAAACAATGAGACTGGTCGAACCTATTCTCGCTTACCAATCCGAGCTCGAAACGATCCGGCGCGACATCCACGCCCATCCCGAACTCTGCTACGAAGAACAACGTACGGCCGACGTGGTGGCCGCACGCCTCACCGATTGGGGCATCCCCGTCGTCCGCGGTCTTGGCGTGACGGGCGTCGTCGGCATCATCAAGAACGGCACCTCCGACCGCGCCATCGGACTGCGCGCCGACATGGACGCCCTGCCGATGCAGGAACTCAACACATTTGAGCACGCGTCGCGCCATGCGGGCAAGATGCATGCTTGTGGTCATGACGGGCACACAACGATGCTGTTGGGTGCAGCCCACTATCTGTCGCAGAACCGCAACTTCGACGGCACCGTCTACCTGATTTTCCAACCGGCCGAAGAAGGCGGTGCCGGTGCGCGCCGCATGATGGACGATGGCTTGTTCGAGCGCTTCCCGATGGAAGCCGTGTACGGCATGCACAACTGGCCGGGCATCAAGGCGGGCAGCTTCGGCGTCGTCGCCGGGCCGATGATGGCATCCAGTAACGAGTTCCGCGTCGTCGTGAAGGGCAAGGGCGCGCACGCCGCGCAGCCGCACCGCGGCATCGACCCCGTGATGGTCGCCGTGCAGATCGCGCAAGGTTGGCAGACCATCATCTCGCGCGAAAAAAATCCGCTCGACACCGCGGTGCTGTCGATCACGCAGATCCACGCCGGCAGCGCGACGAACGTCATCCCCGACGAAGCCGTCATGATCGGCACCGTGCGTACATTCTCGACGGACGTGCTCGACCTGATCGAACGGCGCATGCACGAGATCGCGAACGGCCTCGCGGCGGGTTTTAACGCCACTGTCGATTTCGCGTTCAAGCGCAATTACCCGCCCCTCGTCAATCACCCGGCGCAGACGGCATTCGCCATCGAGGCGATGCGTGCGGTGGTGGGCAACGACAACGTCGACACGAACGTCGAACCGACGATGGGCGCCGAGGACTTCGCGTTCATGCTGCAGGAAAAGCCGGGCTGCTATGTCTTCATCGGCAACGGCGACGGCGACCATCGGCACCACGGCCACGGCCTCGGCCCGTGCCAGCTGCACAACGGCAGCTACGACTTCAACGACCACCTGCTGCCGATCGGCGCCAGCTTCTGGGCGAAATTGGTCGAGATGAGCCTGCCGTTGAAATCGGCCTGATTACGGCAGCTTGTCCTCGGCCGTGCCGAGACGCTTGCCCGGGTTCATCCGCTCCAGCGCGATGAGACCGGCAGCGTGGTCGGCCGACGGGATGTCGCCTGCGATGGTTTCGTACTGCCGCGTCACCAGCGCAGTCACGGGCAAGGTGACGCCGGCGGCGCTCGCGGCGGCGAGGATGTTGCGCTGGTCCTTCAGCTGCGTCTTGACCTGGCCGCCCGGCATGAAATTCCGCTCGAGCATGCGCTGGCCATGCACGTCCAGCACGCGGCTGCTCGCAAAGCCGCCGCGGATCGCTTCGCGCACGGCGGCCGGATCGGCGCCTGCCGCTTCCGCCAGCAGCAGCGCCTCCGCGACGACGTTGATGGTGGCACCGACGATCAATTGATTGCACAACTTGGCCACCTGGCCGCTGCCGACGGGGCCGACGGCTTTCGGCGCTCCCAGCACGCGCAGTACGGGCTCGGCCTGCGCATAGTCGACCGCATCGGCACCGGCCATGATCGCGAGCTGCCCCGCTTCCGCGCCGCCCACGCCGCCGGACACGGGCGCGTCGACGAAGCGGCAGCCGGCCGCTTGCAGACGCGCGGCGAATGCCAGCGCTTCGTCCTGGCGCGTGGAACTCATGTCGATCCACAGCGTGCCCGCAGCCAAGGCCGGCAACGCGTCGTCGATGACCTGGCCGACGACGGGCCCCGCTTCCAGGATCGAGATCACGATGGCGGCGCCGCGCACGGCATCCGCCAGCTCGGCATGGGGTTCGGCCCCGGTCGCGCGCAACGCCTCGGCCTTGGCGGCCGTGCGGTTCCACACGCGCAGGGGATAGCCGGCCTGGGCCAGCCGGGTCGCCATCGGCTTGCCCATCAGGCCAATGCCGAGAAATGCCACGGTCGGTAACGTCATTGCTTCCTCTCGAATATCCATTGATCATATTGTAACAATTGATAGGCCGACCACGTCCTTGCAACGACCTCGCTACAATAGCGGTCTTGCCGTGACCTTTCGCTTCCACGGCTCCTTTTACAGCAAAGGCAATGTCCATGAAAAAAATGATGCGTTACCTGGCGGCCGTGACCGCATTGTCGGCGATGCAGGCGGGCCACGCGGCCGACGGCATGTTCGATTCCTCGTCGGTGGAACTCGGCGGTGGCGAACATGTGCAGGTCGTCCGCCTCGCGATGCAGAAAGACTGGAACAAGAACTGGCTGCCGGCCGGCGGCTACCACCTGTCCGGCTACTGGGACGCGAACGTCGCGTACTGGCGCGCCAACCAGTGGCTCGACGTGCCGGGCAGCCGCAAGAACCTGGCCGTGATCGGCATCACCCCCGTGTTCCGCTGGGAAGCGGACGACAAGCTGGGCCTCTACGCCGACGCCGGCATCGGCGCCGCGCTGTTCTCGAGCGTGTACCGCAACACGCACCGCCAGCTGTCGACGGCGTACGAATTCGCCGACCACGTGGGCGTCGGCTATGTGTTCGCCAACAAATGGGAACTGGGCGCACGCCTGCAGCATTACTCGAACGGCGGCATCAAGCATCCGAACGGCGGCGTGAACCTGTTCATGCTGAAGGCGGCGTACCACTACTGATCGGCCATCGCCTCGGGGTCAGAGCACTTTTCGAAAATGTGCTCTGACCCCGAATGTGTGACAATCGGGACGGGCGACGCCTGTCCCGCGCGTCGCATCAGACCATCCGATGACCGATACCGACACCATCAAGCGCTACCTCCCCTGGCTGGTGGCGGCTGCCCTGTTCATGGAGCAGCTCGACGCCACCATCGTCAACACGGCCGTTCCCAGCATCGCGGCCAGCCTGCACGTCACGCCGCTCAGCCTCAAATCCGTCGTCACGAGCTACATCCTCAGCCTCGCCGTGGGCATCCCCGTGAGCGGCTGGATGGCCGACCGCTTCGGCACGAAGCGCGTGTTCGGCACGGCGATCGCGATCTTCACCTTGGCCTCCGTGCTGTGCGGGCTGTCGCTGAACGCGCCGATGATGGTCGCGGCGCGCCTGCTGCAAGGCCTGGGCGGCGCGATGATGATGCCGGTGGGGCGCTTGTCGATCATCCGCACGTTTCCCAAGAACGAATTGCTGGGCGCGATGAACTTCGTGATCCTGCCCGCGCTGATCGGACCGCTGCTCGGGCCGACGGTCGGCGGCCTGATCGTCCACGTGACGTCGTGGCGCGCCATTTTCTTCGTGAACGTGCCCGTCGGCCTGCTCGCGCTCTACCTCGTCTGGCGCCACATGCCGGACTACCACGGCGCCGAGCCGCGCCCGCTGGACGTGATCGGCCTGATCCTTTTCAGCTCGGGCACGGCGATCCTGTCGTGGCTGCTGGAAGTCTTCGGCGAACACACGCTCGATCCCGTCACGGCCGGCCTGATGCTGGCGCTGTCCGTCGCCCTGCTCGCGGCCTACGCCTGGCACGCGAGCCAGGCCCAATTCCCCTTGCTGCGCCTGGCGTTGTTCAACGTGCGTACGTTCCGCCTGTCCGTGCTGGGCGGCTTCATCACGCGCCTCGGGATCGGCGGTCTGCCATTCCTGCTGCCGCTGCTGTACCAACTGGGCTTGAAGCTGGCGCCGTGGCAATCGGGCTTGCTGATGATGCCGACTGCAGCCGCCGCGATGGGCATGAAATTGATCGCACCGAAAGTGCTCGCGCGCTTCGGCTATCGCCAGGTGCTGGTGGTCAACACGATCTGCATCGGCCTGACGATCGGCCTCTTTTCGCTCGTCGGCGCGGCCACGCCGTGGTATGCGATTGCCGGCATCGGCCTGCTGCAGGGCTTCTTCAACTCGTTGCAATTCTCGAGCATGAACACGCTCGCGTATGCCGACGTCGAATCGAAGGACTCCAGCATGGCCAGCACGATTGCGTCGTCATTCCAGCAACTGTCGATGAGCTTCGGCCTCGCCACCGGCTCGCTCGTGACGGCGTGGTTCCTGGGCCGCGTCCCGCAGACGGACCAGGTGATGGTCACCAAAGCGCTGCACCACGCATTCCTCACGCTGGCCGTGATGACGATGCTGTCGTCGATCGTCTTCGCCCGGCTGCGCCGCGGCGATGGCGAAAGCATCACGCGGAGCAAGACGGCGACGGCCGTCGCCCAGGACCCGGCACCGCTGTCCCAGGCGTGAACGGCGTCACTGTGTCAACGTCATGCGCGTGCGGTTCGGGTCCGCGTTGATGCTCGTCTCGCTGAAGGGCAACGTCGTCCACTCCTTGCGCGAGTATGGCCCCAGCTGGTCTGCGTAATACGGCGAGGTCGGGTCCGTCGACTGGCCGTACACGAGCATCGCCTGCGCGACGGGGCCGGCATCGTCGAACGTCACCGTCTGCACATAGCTCGTGCCCCAGTAGACGTTGTTGTAGCCTGTGGCCGTCAGGGCCGTGCTCATCCGCAGCGAATTGTACGAACCATCGATGTCGCCCACGCCGCCGTGCAGCGGCGTGCGCACGCCGTTGCGTGTCTCGCCCTGGTAATCGCCCAGCCTGCCGTCGAGCGGGATGTTCAGCGATTGCAACAGCGACGCCGCGTTCTTCAGCGCCGTGAACATGGCCGGCAGCGCGGCGGGCGCCATGCCGTTGGGCGTGTGCACGGGGTCGGTCGGGTCGAGCGGCACTTTCCACTTGTTCGGGATTTGCGATGCCGCACTCCAGAATTCGCGGAACAGCACGGCGCCGCGGCTGTCGACGTTCGCGTGGCGGTCCCACGCGGCGAGCACGGCACAGGCCTGGACGAGGGTCGCATCGTCGCTCGGGCAGGCGGCGAGCAAGTCCGGCAGCACGAGCTCGGCGGCGTAGATGCGGTCGGCGAACACGAGCGTCTGCAAGTCGGACAGCTGGAATTTATGGCCCTGCTTGGCCAGCTCCTCGAACTGGATGAAGCCGATCCGCGTGCGCAGGCGCTGCTCGGCGCCGACCTTGCCGTACAGCGGCGAATACCCCAGCGGCGGCGGTCCCGTGAGCAGGGAGCGGGCATTGGTCAGCCAATAACTGTCGTTCGAGTTGCCGACGTAGTCCGTGCGCAGCATCGATGGCGCATTGGCGGGCGAGAAAATGCCGGGCGGCGTATTCGCGTCCTGGCCCCACGCGCACGCGCTGCGCGCGCCGTCGAACAGCACGAGAGCGGGCAGCAGCAGGCAGTTGCCGGCGAACTTGTCCGTCGTGACGCGGGGCACGACGCTCGCATCGGCATACAGCGCGTTGCCGGTGCGGTCGGACGCGACGGTATTCACCCACGGCAGGCCGACGACGGCATCCAGCGACGACTTGAGCGCCTGGACGCTCGTCGCCGTGCCGATTCCCAGCCATTGCTCGAGCATGCGCGTGTTGTCGCGGTTCGGGTCCGCCAGCACGTACGCGGTCGTGCTGGTCCACGTCAGCCCCGCTTCCGGTTTGACGATCACGGCACCTTGCTTGCTGAAGTAGAACGTCTTGCTGTGCCTGGCCGTCGTCCCATCCGCCATGAGGACGTCGACCGACACCGTCTTCGACGTCATCTTGTTCTTGTCGCCGTCGATCAGGTACGTGGTGCCCGTCGAATCGCCGGGATCGAGCGCGAGCTTGAACGTCGTGAAGTGCGTGGCCGCCGTGACGGTGTGCGACCAGGCGACATCCTTGTTGAAACCGATGACGACAGTCGGCATGCCGCCCAGCGCGACACCCATCACGTCGTAGCGGCCGGGGACCGTCAGGTGGGCCTGGTAGAAGCGGTCGGTACTCGCCCAGGGGAAGTGCGGGTTGCCGAGCAGGAGGCCGTGGCCGCTCGCCGACAGATCCTTGCCGACGGCCAGCGTATTGCTGCCGAAGCCCTGGTGCACGACCTTGTCGAGCCGCGCGAGCAGGAAGGCGGGATCGAGCTTGCGCTGCGGCCCGCGTGCGGCGACCGTCGCGTTCGCGTCACGTGCGCCGGCCACGACCTCTTTCGCGAACACCTCGCCCGATGCGTGCAGCGCTTTCTCGGCCAGCACGAGGTACATGTCCTCGACCGTCATCGGCTTGACCCACTTGGCGTCGTGGCAGGCAGCCGGAAATTTGCCGGCGTTCTCCTTCAGGTAGCGGTTGTAGCCGGCAACATAACCTTCCAGCAGGTCACGCGGCTCTTTGGCGCCTGCCGCGTAGCCGGCGCGCAGTTGGTCGACGTCCAGATAGCCTTTGAAAAAGAAATCGCTGTCCTCGTTCTTGAGGTCCATGAAGCCGCTGGCGGCGCCGTATTCGTCCCCTTTGCGTGCGGTGGCGTGGGCGTCGCCACCAAAATATTGCGAACGTTCGCCCCGTACGGTCAACAGCGTATCGGCAAACATGCACAGATTGTCCTGCGCGTACGCGTACGCGATGCCGTAGCCGAGACTGCGGAAATCGGCCGCCTTGACGTGGACGACGCCGTGCGTCGTGCGGATGACTTCGGCACTGAACTGCGGGGGCGGCGTCGTGGTTGCGGTGCCGCCGGTGTGCGGGCCGCACGCGGCAAGGATAGCGCCCATGGCCGCGGTGACGACCAGGCGGCGGGCAGAAACACGATGAAGGTACATGCTGCTCCTTGAAGTAGAAAAAGCAATGGCCTGCGCATTGGCGCGCCGTCAGGGTAGGCCAACGATGCTAGCCGTTTTCGCTTTTTCTACAACTGCTGGAATGTCAGCTTGTCAGGTTCCGATTTTTCCGATTTAAATGGCGCTTTTCGAGCGTCGCTGAAAAGCAAAAAGCCCGCTCAGAGCGAGGATTGCCGGTGGCAATCCAAGCGAGCGGGCTTCGTTTTCCCAAAACGAAAAACCCCGTCAGGGTCACCTGACGGGGTTTCGCTTATAACTAGCCTGACGATAACCTACTTTCACACTGGTTGCAGCACTATCATCGGCGCAAAGTCGTTTCACGGTCCTGTTCGGGATGGGAAGGGGTGGTACCGACTTGCTATGGTCATCAGGCATAACTTGTACGGGTATCGCTGCGTGTTCGCGAGCGCTACCCTGAATCTGGAAGAAGTGGTTTCTTAATCTGTTGTCTCAACAAACAGCTGAACCCTTGTATTGGCAATGACTGCCAAGGTTATAGGGACAAGCCGTACGGGCAATTAGTATCGGTTAGCTTAATGCATTACTGCACTTCCACACCCGACCTATCAACGTCCTGGTCTCGAACGACCCTTCAAGGAGCT
>NZ_JAAQOM010000012.1 GCF_011682055.1 Telluria antibiotica
CCCACGTCAGCATCGAGCACCTGCGCGCGATCCACGACGCCACGCACCCGGCCAGATTGCGGCGCGAGGACGCGCCCGACGCACCGCGCATGCCCGAAGCGGCCGGCCAGGCGTGGCTGGACGCGTTGGCCGACGAAGCGAACGACGACTGACCCGGGAAAGGAAACGCCATGCCACGCCCGCGCCGCACCCTCACCTTGAAACTGCCGGATGAGTTCATCGAGCTGTGCCGGCGGGACGGCGTTCCGCCCGAAACCGTGCTGCGCGGCTTCATCGCCGACCTGTGCGGCATCACGAATTACGCCGACGACCCGCGCGACGACGGCTACGCCAGCCACGGGTCGGACGAGCGCGACATGGCCTACGAATACTACGAGCGGGTCGGCTATCCCTACTGGAACAGGTAGGCGCGCCGCCGCGCGTATCGCCGCGCCCGGCATTTCGGCCGGGCCAGTCTCATCCCGCCAATCCTTCCCCCGACTTCCTCCCTGGCCGCCGATGGCGGCGCATGCCGTACAATAAATACGTCGCTGGCCGGAAATGCATCACCGGGCCAAAATGCGCGTCTGGAAAAAATTCCGCCCATGCTGGAGGTGTGCCTTCGTTTTGTCGCCGCAAGCCGTTGATCTGCCTGAGAAAAATGCCTGCGCATACGACGAAAGTATGACGGGGCAAACTATCTATGCATATGTCGGGGGGGATCCTCTTGCATTTTCTGACGCAACTGGTTTAGCTCCCAAAAGTCCTCGTTGGCCCTGTACGAACTGTGGTGGCTATCACGGTGGACTTTTCGGGGATTATTGCCAGTGGTGCAATGGAAAGTCACAAAGTCCAAAGGGTGGCGTTCCGCCCAATCCTTCGAATGATACGGCAGCAGAAAGTCCGGATAACTCTGAAGATGGCCAAGAAAAATTTGGTGCGACACCGAAGTCGTGTCCGACTGGTGGGGGCAACGAAAATAAGAGTACTTTGATAAAAGTTATCGCGGGAGGTGTCGTTGTTGTTGGCGGGATAATTTTTGCGCCTGAGATAACTATTCCCGCGCTCCTAATTGGCGGCGCGGGAGCAAGATAAGAAATTAAAAATTTCAAGCCTTTTCGGATTCTATATGCCAGTGCGAAAATACGTCTTAGAACTTATTGATCAGGAAACAAATTGTATTGAGTACGACTCAATCTTCGAAACCAACGATGAGGAATTTGTCATTTCATTGACCGGATTAAATAAAACGGATTTAAATCGCCCTTTTTTATGTGAAATAACTGCTGAGGCTCTTGAAAAACTGGTGGGCAGATTTAGGATGAGTGTGCCTAATAATCTAACGCATGCCAGGCTCAGGACATGGGTTAATCTAGATGCACTTCCTTATCGAAATCATACTGGACGAGAGCTGAGCTTGATGCTTCGCAAGCAAAAGCCTTTGGCGGTGTTTTACGAAATGATTGGAGATGATCCGGAATTGGAATTGATTCCGGATCGCTATTATAAAAAATTTGTTGATGCGGGCAGCATAATAAGGCGCGAAGTCATTATAGAACGTTGTGGAAAGCATTTGGTGCGGTATGTTTTTTATGCGCTTCCAGGCGAAGAATGGAGAATAGACGCATTTATATTGTTAATAAAGACTTCGAGCATTTCGGGATGGAATGAAGGTTTCAGTCGCATGGAAGGCTCGCTTCTCGGGTATGAGGATTGGCAAAATGATGCTCATATCGAATTGACGTTTAAGTCTCGGGATGAATGAGCTGAAAGAATTTGCAGATAATTGCATCTAAGCAATTATAATTTTTGTGGCAACTGTTCAGCCCGGTGTCAAAATGGTCGTCGCTCAGGACGTGCTGAGAGCACTGGGAGTTATTAGTGGCCGAGGTTTGGGAGGGTAGCGAAAGCGATCCTTCCCACTTGGCCGAGATCGAAGCCGAGCAGCGCAGATTGTGCGGCTTGCGCTGCGACCTGGACCCGCGCGATGCCTGGCAAATCGCGGCCGTGCTCGTTGTGCGCGCACCGCTGACCCGGATCTTCATGCTGCCGCGTGAGCGGCTATAGAGATTGTTTGGAAACTCTGAAGCAGGTGCCGCCCTAGCTGGAGTTAAAGAATCTCCTGGCTCATTTGTCTTGCTTGAATAATTAACTTTGCATGATTCTCTTGAATATGAAAACTAGATAGGGTTGGCAATCTGCCTTCTGATGATATCCTTTAGTGCCTCAGCGGATGTACGTTGCTCGGGAACGGTGAACTATGTGGGTTTGCAAGCCGGTGGGAGTCTTTTTGTTTCATTGAATGATGTAAATCATATTCATTCAATCTGTAATATTATTGCCCAAGGCACATTTACTATAGAGCCTGCACTATGCAAAACGATTTATGCAATGTTATTGCAGGCAAAAGCCCTCAATCAGACTGTGGGAATCTATTATAACGGCGCATCGTTTAACTGCGGGGCGAATCCTAATTGGGGTGGCGTGCCGTCAGCTTATTATGTGGAAATCAAATAGCTAATCATTAAAATCTCCTTAATTATTTATTTGATTGATTGTGAAAATATGAAAAAGTTTTTATCTCATCTTGTTCTATTGGTAGCTGGCCTTTTCTTCTCCCAACAAGCTGCCGCAGTCTATGAATGCAACGTAAAGGTAATTAACGTTCTGGTTTACGCGGATGGCTCGCTGAACGTTCTCCACAGCGGCCGAGGCGACTATACGGTTGTGTGCAACTTGAACACCGAACGCCAAGGCGTCAGTCCGACGACGTGCGCCGTCTGGTTTGGTCTTCTTGAAGCTATCAAAAAGAAGAATGGCGTCGCTGATATCTATTTTAACGGCGATGGTAGTTGTTCAACTTTGCCTACTTATGGAAGTGCTCCAGCTCCTGTTTATATTGGTGACGTGACGCAGTAATCGGCCTGGCTGGCCGACCTCGGTGCAATGACGCGGGAAGCGGACAACTCCCGATCGCGTCATTGTTCCATTTCCGCAGTCTCCGCATCCGCAGATGCCCGGGCGAGCCGCAGCCTGCCCTTATCCTTTCATCCCCACCTGAAACACCTGCACGCCCACCCCGTGCACATGCTGTCCCAGGCCGTCTAGATGAGCAAGCCACCGCTCGCGAACCGCAAATCGTTACTTCCGCTGTTCACATTCTGACATTCAAGAAGATCAACCTTGCCAAAACCTGATGAGAATAGTACTGTATGTTTATACAGTATTTCTTCGCATCAAACATGCATTGCTCAGGTTCAATATCTGCAGCGCCGGAGTCGTTGCACCCGTCGCTCTGGCTCGCTTCGCAACTGGCGCGTGCTGACACGCGCTGCATCGACACGGGCCATCTCGCGCTGTCGACCCACCTGCCGGGCGGCGGTTGGCCGACGGGGGTTCTCATCGACCTGCTGTTGCAACAGTCCGGCATCGGCGAGATGCGCCTGCTGCGTCCCGCACTGGCGGACGTCGCGACGCGGCGCGTCGTGTTGCTGCAACCACCGCATCCGCCCCAGGTGCTGGCGCTGGCCACGCTCGGGGTGCCGCCGTCGCAACTGATCTGGCTGCGTACCGGCAGCACGTCCGACGCGCTGTGGGCGGCCGAGCAGGTGTTGCGCAGCGGTAGTTGCGGCGCGCTGCTGTTCTGGCAAAACCACGTGCGTGGCGAACACCTGCGCCGGCTGCACCTGGCGGCGCAGGCGGGGGAGACGCTGTTCTTCATGATGCGGCCCCTGGCGGCCAGACAGGACGCCTCGCCCGCACCGCTGCGCCTGGCCTTGCGGCCGCAGCCGGGCGGTATCGAGATCAGTTTCGTAAAACGCCGGGGACCGCAGCGCGACAAGACCCTGTTTCTTCCATTGACTTCCTACCTGCCCAATCGTCATGCGCCTGTGGATCGGACTACACCTGCCCCTGTTGCCGCTCGAAGTGTTCGCACCGAGCTGGTCCATTGACACGGGCAGTGTCGTGCTCGAACGGGAGCGCGTGCTGCAGGCCTCGCCGTCCGCGCTGGACGCCGGCGTGCATGCCGGCATGCGTCGCGGCGGCGTCGTGATGTTGCTGCCCGACGCTCGCGTCCACGTGCGCGCGCCCGGGCTGGAAGCGGACGCGCTGCAGGCGGTGGCGCTGACCTTGCTGCAGTACACGCCGCAAGTCACGGACGGCGAGGAGGCGACGCTGCTGCTGGACGTGGGCGCCAGCCTGCGCCTGTTCGGCGGCGTGCGCGCGCTGTGCCGGCGCGTGCACGCGAGCGTGCGCGCGCTGGGCTTCACGGCATCGCTCGCATGCGCGCCCACCGCGCGCGGGGCATGGCTGATGGCGCGCGCGAATGCGGGACGCGTCGTGCAGGTGGAATCGCTGCTGCGCCGCCTCGACCGGCTGGCCGTGGCGCTGATGCCGGCGTCGCGTCCGTTCGCCGACTGGTTCGACGGCATCGCCTGCCGCACGCTGGGCGACCTGCGCCGCCTGCCGCGTCCCGGCCTGCAGCGGCGCTGCGGACGGGCGCTGCTCGACCAGCTCGACGCCGCCTATGGCCTGACGGTCGAATTGTTCAAGTGGATATCGCCGCCCGAGACGTTCCGTGCGCGCCTGGAACTGTACGACCGCATCGATGACGCCGAGCTGTTGCTGGCAGGTGCCCAATGTTTGCTGGCGCAGCTGACGGGCTGGTTGTGCGCACGCCAGCTGGCGGTGGAGCGTATCGTCCTGCAGCTGGAGCACGAACGGGGCAGGGTGGCGCGCGCGCCGACGTGTGTCGACGTCGTGCTGGCCGAGCCGACGTGGCGCGACGAGCACCTGGTCCGCCTGCTCAGGGAACGCCTGGGCCGGCTGGTGCTGGAGGCGCCCGTGATCGGCCTCGTGCTGGAAGCCATGCAGGTGCGGCCGATGGCGCCGCCGAATGCGTCGCTGTTTCCCGAACCGGGCGGCAGCGACGACGACCGCATGCGCATGCTGGAACTGCTGGCGGCGCGCCTGGGCCCGGAAAACGTCCTGCAGCCGCTGCCGGTGGCGGATTACCGCTCGGACCAGGCGAATGTGTGGGTGCCGGTCCAGCAAAAAGTCAGCGACAAGGCACGCAACGCCCAGTTGCCGCCCGACGTGACGAGCTTGCCGCGTCCGACATGGCTGCTGCCCAGCCCTATCGCGCTATTGATGAAGGGGCACTATCCGTTCTACGGCACGCCATTGCGGCTGGTTTCGAGCGCCGAACGCATCGAAGCCGGCTGGTGGGACGGTCCGGAAGCGCGCGATTATTTTGTCGCCGAAGGACAGGATCATGCGTTGTACTGGGTGTATCGGGAGCGTATCGGCACCAGCGAGGACGGGCCGAGGTGGTTTGTGCACGGGCTTTTCGGGTGAGGGGACGATTTAGCTTCGCGATATAGTCGGGTCTCTCCCTAATTCAAGCCTGTACGGACACATAATGAATATGGCATCCGCCGCCTTCGTTCGTCGTAAAGATAGTTACGGTTTTTCCTGCCGAAAACGCAACCATTAAATTGGCAACCGTAGTTTTGTAATTGGGGTCGGAAGAGTTGAGGTAGCCCCAAGTGTTCATACTTGGGGTCGTGTTGTTGCACATGACTGTCGAGCCAAGAAAAACTCTTAATTCAAAATTGTTTGTTTCATTGACTGTGTCAATCTTGCTGATTACTCCCGTTGCCACGCCATCCCATGCGTATGCGAAGCGCGATATGAAAAGTGAGAGAAATATGGGAATAAAAACTAAAGTGCGTGCTGTTTTCATAATTTCTCCGTGTAGCGATTCGGAAGTTGATCTTTGCTGCGACAATCTTATGATTGTCGGTATGGACAAGTTGTCGAAGGACGTCTCTTGCGAGTCCACTTGAGCCACTCGTAATGCCCTGTCGGAGCAATTTCTTTCCCGATGTTGCTGCCGACGCCCCACGTCCACGTTTACGTTCAAGTGCACGCGCCGGCGCTGAGGCGTAGTTTCGCATGTCGAACCAAGTCGGTCCGATAGATTCTCGCGAATATCATCACTGTCGCGCCTAAATCCTGTTCGCCATCGCCTTAACAATTGATAGGGCCGACGCACACGTATGCAATATCCCAAGCATTTGGGAACATATTGCACGTTTCCGTGTAAGCCACGATGATGGGTGTTTGGGAGACGAAAGCTGTCATAATCGCTGCTCGCACGCTTTTGAAATGGAGCTGAGAACTATCGATAGCAAAACGTGCGGTGGTATTGCAACCGCCGGAAACGTTCCCTTCAATCTTCACGATAAATACTTCTTTGTCTTGGAGGTGACTTGGGACAAAACCCGTGATTTTAGCGGTCTGAAAGGTCTGGGCATTTGCTAAGTTGCAAAAAATCAAACACATGAGGATTAAAAATTTCTTCATTTAGTGTCCTTGGCGAGATAAGAAATAGATATTTTCCGTGCTAGATGCCGCAACTTGATCGAGAGGGCGATAGAAACGGCGTTTCTCAGTCATAGCGCGACGATATTATTTTGAATTTATTATGATGTAATCAATGTCTTCGCCATCCGACCAGCGCGTACAACTCCCGTTGCCGATAATGCTTACCGTTTGACCATTTGCTTGAGCCAACAAGAGACTCGCTAATTGTTGCCGTCCGGTGAGCGACTTCTCATCTTTTATCATCCAATATGAATGTGTCGCGCAACCAGGTTTGTTCTCGGCTGTTCCGGTCACTTCGACATAAACGAGACCATCGCTTGCCCTGATGATAACGTTTTTCACCTGACCACTTTGCGAGCCTGCGAATGCTGCGATTGAGGCACAGAAGTAAATAAGGGAAAGGAAAGTTAATTTTTTCAAGGTGCGTAAATTCAGTCAAGAGAAAATGTTAGTCCGTAATCTCAATCAGGTCCACATTGCAAGAACTGCCAGGGCCATTCGATTGGCTATACACTATACGGCTGATCCGTTTGCCGGATAGCTTGGCAGCCAGAAGTTGCACATACAGACCTTTGTGATCCGATGAAATATAGGCGACACCATATGCGCAATTAAGTGTGAAGGGCTCGTTAAACGATACATAAAAATAGTCCGTCTGCGCGCCTAATTGCCTAACCGTTTTTTGATATTCATCGGTCGATTGGCTCTGTGCGATTGCAGTGATAGCTACACTGGAGATGAAAAATGCTATCAGTGAAATTAAGATTTTGCGGAAGAGCTGTTCCGTTTTCATGGATTATAAATAGGTGAACTGAAGGAAAATGATTTCAACTGGCTGCATGTGACAGCGCTGCACCTAAATAGACCTCCGGCGATAACTTAGGTGATTCGCGGCGCCTTTACTTAACCTCAATCCACTACGTAGAACCACTGAACGGTCGGCCATCCCTGAGCGCTACATCCACCAAGATGTACCGACAGATGTTTGCCGCTCAGGTAAGCAGCCATAAGCGCAGCGAAAGTTCGTTTCCCAACTGCAGTGTCACTATTGTCAAATCTGAATTGGTTGCCTGCACCGACCGGGCAATTGAGTGACGCGCCAAATGCAGCACCGTCAAGGTCCACAAAGCATGTGCCGTCAGTATTGTGGCAACCAATATCGAGGATTTTTCGCGGGCTGAGGTCCTCACCCGCGTATGCATTCAGGCTGTTCGAGTATGTCAATACAGTCAGAGTCAACAATATGATATTTTTATAAAATTTCATTACGGTCCAGTTGATGTTAAAACCTCAGGGAATATCTTCTGCTCGTAGATTAAAAGGCATAGTTAAGATCGTGTCTGACAATTTCTATTTTTCAGTCAGTGCGATATGCGAATAATAACCTAAATGATGCCTTAAATTCTGGGGAAAATAATCAATGCGGGCGTCAATAGGGACCCTCGACAAAATAGGTGCTTGGAATCCCGGACCAATCTGGGATAGTGCCACAGGTATAGCCATTTTCTTCGTAGTAAAGTGTAATCGACGCTCCCGAAACTTTTGCCGCCAACAGCGTCGCATAAGCCGCTTTACAGGCAACAGGTACCATTAAAAATGCTCCCTGGGTGCCCATGCTGCAAATTGTATGTATTTTCGTCGAATTTGTTAAGGCGACCACAACGCCGCCATTGCTGTTCAGTCCCAGATAACCTACCGTGCCGGAGCAAGAGTAGTTTGCAAATGCATTTGTTGAGAAGCTATAGAGAAAAACTAGCGCCATTAAAAAAACATGTTTTTTATTCATTTTATATATCGCATAACATCAATGGTTAGTGGATATTTATTTATCCAGGGAAATCAGGGGCGTGGGCGGCAGGGATAAACATCATTTGCGAAGAAGTGTTTTGACCGGCCGCTCTAACTTCCTGTGTGACATATCAAGTTCGAGAGGATTGAGATCATCCTCTCATGTGTCCGCATCCTATTGTGGCAATATATCCAAATAAGTTACTTCGCAAGCGCCGCTCCGGTTCGGTAAAGATTCATCCAATGCGACGTTCACGGTCTTTCCCTTTGAGAAAGCCATATACGCCGCAGCTACAAGATGATAGTTCTTGCTACTGATATATACTCGCCTCGTATCGGTGCAAGATGAGCCGGAGGGGAATTGCAAGGGTGTCGTAAACCACAGCTCAATTGTGTTGCTAAATACGGGGTTTTCATACTCTCCGACTGCGCGTATGAATTGGATCTTCAGGGCCGGCAACTGAAATTCGGTAGCCGAAACATTTGCCATAAAGCCGAGTAATATTGTTAGCGAAAAAAACACAATCTTTACATTTCTCATGGCGGAATTTTGGACTTAACTGGAATAAATATAATGGCGAAAACATCGCCAGGTTCTTTTTTGACGCTGCCGGGCAACCCGTCTTCCGGTTGATCGTATGGGATGCCTGAACATCACAGGCAGTTCGCCTGAAACCAAACTGAATCGATCAAGAGATCAGCATAGCAACTTTACCGCCAAGAAAATTCACACATTCCCACGCCGGCCGGGGTGATTTCCGCCCTGTTGCAAGCAAACATTCCCCGCTTGCTCCACAATGCGCCTGACAGCACCACCGCTTTCAAGAACGCACAACGAACCACCATGCTCACCGAACGTATCGACTTCCCCGGCCCGCACGGCAAGATATCCGCCAAGCTGGACGCCCCCGACGGCACCCCGCGCGCCTACGGCATCTTTGCCCACTGCTTCACCTGCAGCAAGGACGTGCTGGCCGCCACGCACATCGCGCGCGGTTTAGCAAGCCTCGGCGTGGCCGTGCTGCGCTTCGATTTCGCCGGCCTCGGGTCCAGCCATGGCGATTTCGCCGACACCAATTTTTCCTCGAACGTCGAGGACCTCGTCACGGCCGCCGATTACCTGCGCGATCATTACGCGGCGCCGCAGCTCCTGATCGGCCACAGCCTCGGCGGCGCGGCCGTGCTGGCGGCGGCCCAGCGCGTGCCGGAGGCGCGGGCCGTCGTGACGATCGCCGCGCCCAGCGACCCGCACTACGTCGTGAACAAGCTGCTGTCCGGGCACCTCGACACGATCGCCCGGGAAGGCGAGGCGCGCGTGAAGCTCGCGGGGCGCGATTTCAACATCCGCCAGCATTTCGTCGAGGACGCAGGCAGCCACCAGCTGCACGAGAAGATCGCCACGCTCGGGCGCGCGCTGCTCGTGATGCAGGCGCCGCAGGACGACACCGTCAGCATGGACAACGCCACCCGCATCTTCGAACTGGCGCGGCATCCGAAAAGCTTCGTGTCGCTGGACGGCATGGACCACTTGATTTCGCGGCGCGAGGACGCGGCCTATGTCGCCGGCGTCATCTCGGCATGGAGCGCGCGCTATCTCGGCGCGCAAGCGGAAACGGGAGCCGCGCATGCGTGACTTCGAGCGGCGGCGCGACCGCTTCGACTTCTTCGACCGCATGGAAAGCCCCGCGGTGAACCTGTGCTTCACGCTCGACGTGCCGGATTTCCGGGCCTGGTGCAAGGCGCACGACCTGGCACCGTTCCACGTGATGCTGTGCGCCGTCCTGCGCGCCGTGCTGAAGGTGAAGAATTTCCGCTACCGCATCGTGGACGGGGAAGTCATTCGCATCGACCGTCTCGTGCCGTCGTTCACTGTCATGAACCAGCACGGCGACCTGAATTTCGCCCAGTTCGACTGGACCGACGATGTGCGCGAATTCGTCGCACGCGGCCAGGCGGCGCGGGAGCAGGCCTCAAGCATGACGGAACTGAACATCAAGTACCGCACGATGTCGCCGCGCGACGCGAAGGACCAGGTGTTCGTCACTTGCATGCCGTGGCTCGATTTCACGTCCATCCAGCATCCGATGGCGTCGCTGGCCACCCCCGATATCCCGTCGCTGGCCTGGGGGCGTTTCCGCGACGGGCCCGGCGGCCTGCAGCTGCCGTTCTCCGTGCAGGCCCATCACGGCTTCGTCGACGGCTGGCACATCCACCTGCTGGGCCGCCAGGTGGCCGCCGAGCTGGCGGACATCATCCGTTGACCAAGTAGGGTGGGCACCCCTGTGCCCACCAAACGCACGTTGGTCCGCGGACGACTGGTGGGCACGGGGTGCCCACCCTACAGGTTGTTAGTCGCCGCCACCGCCACCGCAGCTGCCGCCGCAGCTACTGCCACAGCTGCTGCCGCAATTGCTGCCGCAGCTGCAGCCGCCGTGGTGGCTCGAACTTGCGCTGTCGCTGCCGCCAAACGAGAGGTCGCCGATGCCGCCGCAGGAACTGCCATCCGTCGCGGTGTCGCGCCGGCGCAGGTGGGCGGCGAGGATGGCACTGTCGACGAGGCCCGCCGCGTACAGGGCCGGCAGCGCGAGCTCGGGATGCGGCGTGGCGCGCCACATGCCGCGTCCCCGCTCGTTCAGCCGCGCATAGTGAACGTCGCCGCCCCGGTTCCAGTACCCATGCCCGCCGGGCATGCGCAGCGCGGCATCGAGGCCGAACAGCGCGGGCAGGCGCATGCCGCCCGGCTTGACGCCGTCGTGCGCGCAGCAGGTCGCGAACGTGTGGAGGAGGGCGCCGTCGGCGAGCGCCGCCCGTTCGACGTGGGGCACCGTCGTGCCGAAGTTGCGCCGGCAAAATGTCTCCAGCGAGATCGGGTTCCAGCGCAGCCAGGCATGCCATACCGAGTCGGCCGCATCGGAGGGCAGGGCGCACGGACGGTCGCTGCTTCCGACCGCGTCGAAGAACCGCAGCAGTCCTTCCGCCGCGCGGACGAAAAAAAAGGCATCCGTCCGGATGCCTTCGTATTCGCGCGGCGCGCTCGCGCGCCAGTAACTCTCCAGTCCCGCCGGCAGGTCCGCCAGCGCGGCCTGCCAGGGTGACGTGCGCCGCAGCCGTGCGGCGCGCAATGTGTTCAACCATCCCATGTCTGCCTCCTTGTCGTGTTGTTGTCGGCAGTTTCAGCCTAGCAGGCATTCATGACAGGACGATGACTTACCGCAAGGCCGCGAAGATCGCCTCCAGCCGGTCCTTCGTGCCGGGAATGCGCTCCAGGCGCGGGTAGCGCAGGCCGTCGCGGTAGTCGAGCGCGATCGTGCGCAGCACGTTGCCCTTCCTGACCAGCAGGCGAATGGGCTTGCCTTCCTTCGCTTCCTTGATCGCAGCCTTCAGCAGTTCCGGCTTGTAGACGCGGTCATTGACGGCCATGACGGTCGAGTTGGCGGCCAGGCCCGCGCGGAATGCCGGTCCATCCCACACGACGTTGCGCACGGCGCCGTCCTGCGCGACCGTGAAGCCCAGCGAATACGTGAGGTCCAGCGACTTGTTGCGCTCGTCCGCACCCTTCATGTAGTCCGTCGGCGTGTCCGTGTAGACGAGCTTCCAGCCCGCGCGCGCGAGACCGTCGAGCGGGGCGCCCGGGCCGTGGCCGTCCAGCTTCGTGCGCAGGAAGCTCGCCCAATCGTATGGCTGCACCTTGTTCAGTGTCGCGACGACGTCGTCGAACGTGTAGAACGCGGGCAGGTGGCTGCCGTTGTTCACGCCGTAGAAGGCGCGCGCGAAATCGTCCAGCGAGCGCTTGTCGCCGGACATCTCGCGGATGCGCGTGTCGACGTCCAGCCAGATCAGCAGGCCCTCGACGTAGTAATCCTCGCTGCGCTGCCAGTTCGCCCAGCCGAGCGGGCGGCGCGGGTTCATGATCGGATCGTAGACGGTGTCCTGCACGGTGCGCCACGCGCGGCCCGCCACGCTGTCGTAGCGCGCGGCGCTCGCGGCCAGCGCGTCGCGCGCGCCCGCGGGCGAGACGAGACCGGAGCGCGCGGCCAGCACGTTGCCCCAGTACTGGGTCTGGCCTTCGTACACCCACAGCAGCTCGTTGTCCATCGGGGTGTTGAAGTTGGGGACGTTCTGGCCGGCCGGGCGGCGGAACTTGCCGTCCCACGAGTGCGTGTACTCGTGCGGCAGCAATTCGCGTCCCGCTTCGCCCTTTGCCCATTCGGTGAAATAGCCCGGCTTGACGCCGTTCTCGCTGGACTGGTGGTGCTCGCGGCCGATGCCGCCGAATTCGTCGGACAGCGCGAGCAGGAAGTCGTAGTGGTCGTAGTGATACGAACCATACAGTTTATACGCTTGTTGCACGAGCGCGCGGTGCGGCGCGATCTGCTCGGGCTTCGCTTCCAGGCTTTCCGGCGTGTCGGCAAAGACGTTCAGCGTGACGCGCACCTTGGCGCCCGGGTCGAGGTCGAAGCGCTTGACGTAGCGGCCCGCGAACAGCGGGGAATCCATCAGCGTTTCCAGGTCGCTGGTCTTGAAGTGCACGTCGTCGCCGGCGCGGCTGTCCGTCTCCAGCGCCGTCGCGTACTGCCAGCCCGCGGGCAGCTTGAGGTTGGCCTGCACGTTGACGCCGCGCGCGACGTAGCCGGCCGGGTACAAGGTCGTCGAGATCCACTGCACGCCCAGGATGTCGTCCGTCATCGTGATGCGGCCCTGGCTTGTGTCCAGCGGCGACAGGTACTGATAGTCCGCTTCCAGTGTCGTGGCGCCTTCCGGGACGGTCAGGTGGAACGCGTACACGTGCAGCGGATCGCGCGTCCACGCGACGGGCTTGCCGTTCGCCGTGAACTTCAGGCCCGCCAGCTGCGTGATCGGGCCGTTCGGACCGTGGTTCGCGGGCAGCCATTGCGGATACAGCAGCGTGAGGGGGCCGGGCTTCACCGGAATCGTCATGTGCATGCGGAAGATCTGCTGCGACAGGTCGGTCGCATCGACGTTCAGCACCATGGTGCCGGGGTAGGGCTGGTCGACGGGGGCTGGCACGTCGGCACGGGCCGGGAAGACCAGCGCCAGCGCGAGCGCGGTGGCCGAGACGGTGGAAGCGAGCTTGAAGATCGACATGGCTGAAACCTGGGGAAAGAGACGCAAACGGCCGAGTGTAGCACCGTGCGCGGCGCCGGCATTCCTCCAGGCACCGATCCAAACGAAATTTTAAAACCGGCCAATAAAAAGATATTTTGTACGGCTTGAAAACGCGGCAGGGGGCCATTAGATTGGTTCCAACGGATGCTCACGATGAGGTCCGTCAACTTATCGCTTGTACTTTTTAGAGGATATCGAATCATGCGTACTTTTGACCTGTCTCCCCTGTATCGCTCCGCAATCGGCTTCGACCGCCTGGTGAACCTGCTCGAGCAACGCGCCGAAAGCGCGCCGAGCTACCCGCCGTACAACATCGAACTGGTTTCGGAAGACAAATACCGCATCGTGATGGCGCTCGCCGGCTTCACCCGCAACGAGATCGAGATCACGTCCGAACGCGACACCTTGCTCGTGACCGGCCGCAAACAGAAGGACGACGTGCAGCGCACCTTCCTGCACCGCGGCATCGCCCAGCGCGATTTCGAACAGCGCTTCCAGCTGGCCAACCACGTGAAGGTCGTCAGCGCCGGCTTCGACAACGGCATCCTGACCATCGAACTGGTGCGCGAAGTGCCCGAAGCGTTCAAGCCGCGCAAGATCGCGATCGCGGACGCCAACGGCAACACCGACAACGTGCAGGTGCTCGAGCAGCCGCAGCAACAGCAGCACGCCGCGTAATCACCGCAGCGTGATCGCGTAACGGAAAGGCGCTTCGGCGCCTTTCGTCGTTTACGTCCCACGTCGTGCGGACCGATAACCGGTAGGGTGGGCACCCCGTGCCCACGCGAACGCCGGCGTTGTGCGAACGTACGCGTGGGCACGGGGTGCCCACCCTACGAGCTGGAAATTAAGGGATGTCTAAGACTGCTGCGCCAATATACTCCCTACGAAAAGAGCAGTTTTCGAATCCACTTTTTCCAATCTAGGAGCACGTAAATGCATAACGAAGGTGCCGTTACTGCCATCACCGCAAAACGTCTCACGCTGGCCTTGATCGTGGCCGGTGTCATTGGCGGAGCGGTGGGCGCGATCGCAGTCGAACACAATAACGCCACGGCTGCAGCCGCAGCGGCCACCGCGCCCGTGGCAGCGACCACGGCGCCCGTAGCGGCCACGCCCGCGCCCGTGGCGGGCAATCCGGTCGGGGTGGCATTGCCCGACTTTACCCAGATCGTCTCGCACAACGGCCCGGCCGTCGTGAACGTCCGCGTCGTGGGTACGACGAAGGTGTCGCAGCGCCAGATGCCGCAGTTCGACGAGGACGATCCGTTCTTCGAATTCTTCCGCCGCTTCCAGCCGCAGCAACCGCGCGGCGGCGGACGCGGGGAACTCGTTTACGGCGCCGGATCGGGCTTCATCGTCAGCCCGGACGGCGTCATCCTCACCAACGCGCACGTGGTGCGCGATGCCGACGAAGTCACGGTCAAGCTGCAGGACCGCCGCGAATTCCGCGCGAAAGTCCTCGGCTCCGATCCGAAGACCGACGTCGCCGTGCTGAAGATCGACGCGAAGAACCTGCCCGTCGTCCCGATCGGGAACACGCGCAACCTGCAGGTCGGCGAATGGGTGCTGGCGATCGGCTCGCCGTTCGGCCTGGAAAGCAGCGTGACGGCGGGTGTCGTCAGCGCGAAAGGCCGTTCGCTGCCGAACGATCCGGTGCCGTTCATCCAGACCGACGTGGCCGTGAACCCCGGCAACTCGGGCGGCCCGCTGTTCAACACGCGCGGCGAAGTGGTCGGCATCAACTCGCAGATCTACAGCCAGACGGGCGGCTACCAGGGCTTGTCGTTCGCGATCCCGATCGACGTCGCGGTGCGCATCAAGGACCAGATCGTCGCCACCGGCAAGGTGAAGCATGCGAAGCTGGGCGTCCAGATGCGCGACGTGAACCAGGACTTCGCCGATTCGTTCAAGCTGGAGTCGCCGGACGGCGCCCTGGTGGAGAACGTGGAACGCGGCGGCGCGGCCGAGAAGGCCGGCATCAAGTCGGGCGACGTGATCCGCAAGGTCAACGGCCAGCCCATCATCGGCGCGGGCGATCTGTCGGGCATCGTGTCCGTGTCCAAGCCGGGCGACAGGATCGGACTGGACGTCTGGCGCGACGGCAAGATCGTCCACGTGGACGCCACGCTGGGTAGCGCCAACGACAAGCCGGAGCGTCTCGACCGCGATACGCTGGCCAGGAACGACGGCGGCGCCAAGCTGGGCCTCGCGCTGCGTCCGCTGGACCCGATGGAGCGCCGCCAGGCCGGCGTGCCGGCCGGCCTCGTGATCGAGGATGCGGGCGGCGCGGCGGAAGCGGCCGGCGTGCAGCCGGGCGACCTGCTGCTGGCGGTGAACGGCAAGCCGGTATCGTCGGTGGCGCAGGTGCGCGAGGTGGTGGGCAAGTCCTCGAAGTCCGTGGCCTTGCTGATCCAGCGCGGGGATGAGAAGATCTTCATCCCCGTCCGCATCGGCTGAGACGTCATCGTCGTGCCGTACCGGCAGGGTTTCTGAAAATCGGGAGATGGAATGCGGCTGCTGCTGGTGGAAGACGATACGATGATCGGTGAAGTGGTGCTCGACCTGCTGCGGGCCGAGCACTACGCCGTCGACTGGGTCAAGGATGGCGAGATGGCCGACACGGCCCTCATGCAGAACCAGAACTACGACCTCGTCGTGCTCGACCTGGGCCTGCCCCGCAAGGACGGGCTCGAGGTCCTGCGCGCGATGCGCGCCCGCAAGGACCGCACGCCGGTGCTGGTCGCCACGGCGCGCGATGCCGTCGCCCAGCGCATCGCCGGGCTCGATGCCGGCGCGGACGACTACGTCCTCAAGCCCTACGATCTCGATGAAATGCTGGCGCGCATCCGCGCGCTGCTGCGCCGCGCCGCCGGGCGCGCCGAACCCGTGTTCGAGTACAAGAACATCTCCGTGAATCCCGCCACGCGCGAAGTGCTGGTCGACGGCCAGCCCGTCGTGCTGTCGGCGCGCGAATGGGCCGTGCTGGAAGCGCTCGTCGCGCGTCCCGGCGCCGTGCTGTCGCGTGCCCAGCTCGAGGAAAAGCTGTACAGCTGGCGCGACGAAGTGTCCAGCAATGCCGTGGAAGTCTATATCCACGGCCTGCGCAAGAAGCTGGGCAGCGACTTGATCCAGAACGTGCGCGGCGTGGGCTATATGGTGCCGAAGGTGTGAGGACCGCATGAAAATGAAGGTCACGCATTCCCTGCGCGGGCGCCTGTTGTGGTTCCTGCTGGCGGCGATCACGATCGCGGCCGTCGCGCAGGCCTCCATCGCCTATCGCACCGCGCTCAACGACGCCGACCAGATCTTCGACTACCACATGCAGCAGATGGCGCTGTCGCTGCGCTCGCGCGCGCCGCTGACGAGCGCCGACGACGCGAACGGCGACGCCCCGATCAGCGGCAACGACGATCTCGTCGTGCAGGTGTGGTCGCCGGACGGCGTGCGCGTGTTCCGCAGCGCCTCGCACGCGCACCTGCCGCAGCGCGCCGTGCTGGGCTTTTCCAATGTGCGCGCGAACGGCACCACGTACCGCATCTTCTCGATCCAGACCGACACCCAGACCGTGCAGGTCGCGCAGGACCTGGCCGTGCGGCGCAGCATGGCAAGCAATCTCGCGCTGCGCACGCTGGGTCCCATCGCCGTCATGATGCCGATCCTGATGCTGGTCGTGTGGTGGGTCGTCAGCGGTTCGCTGGAACCCGTCGCGCGCGTGCGCAAGCAGGTGGCGTCGCGCCAGGCGGACGATCTGTCGCCCGTGTCCGAAGCGGGCCTGCCGGACGAGGTGCGCCCGCTCGTGCAGGAATTGAATTTGCTGTTCGGCCGCGTGCGCACGGCGTTCGACGCCCAGCAGCATTTCGTGGCCGACGCCGCGCACGAGCTGCGCACGCCGCTCGCCGCGCTGAAGCTGCAGGTGCAGAGCCTGGAGCGGTCGGACAGTCCGGAGGCGAAGCGCGTCGCCGTCGGCCGCCTGACGGCCGGCATCGAACGGGCCACGCGCCTCGTCGAGCAGCTGCTCGTGCTGGCCCGCCAGGAAGCCAGCATGGCGGGCGGCGCGCCGCGCCAGAACGTCGACATCGCGGGCGCGGCGAAGCGCGCCGTGGCGGAACTGGCCAGCGTGGCCACGGCCAAGGGCATTGACCTGGGCCTGCCGCGCGCGGACGCCGCCGGGATCGAGGGGCAACCGGACGCGCTGATGATCCTGCTGCGCAACCTCATCGACAATGCGATCAAGTACACGCCGCACGGGGGCACGGTCGACGTGTCGGTGACGGTGGAACATGGCGCCGTGCGCGTCGTCGTGGAGGACAGCGGCCCCGGCATCCCGCCGGCGGAACGCGAGCGCGTGTTCGACCGTTTCTACCGCGTGCCGGGCAGCGACGCGGCCGGCAGCGGGCTCGGTCTCGCCATCATCAAGTCGATCGCGGAGCGGCATGGCGCCACGTTGGCGCTGGGCGAATCGAAGCGGTTGGGCGGTCTTGAAGCGACCGTCACGTTCCCGATGTGACGTTTGCGATATATCGGCGTTACGCGTGGGCTCGGGGAGCCCACCCTACGATATCGAGCAAACGTAGGGTGGGCACCCTGTGCCCACGCGAAAGCCGGCAGCACGCGAACGTCACTGCCGGCCCCCGTGCTTACCTTGCAGGTCAGAACTTGTGCGACAGCCGCGCGAAGTACGCGGCGCCGTTCAGGCCGAACTGCACGCTCTCGTACTTGAAGCCGTTGTCCGTCTCGTCCGGATTCTGCTGGGTCGGATGCACGTTGAAGATGTTCGTGCCGCCGACGGTCAGCTTGGTCTTCTCGGTGAACGCCCACGTGAACGCGAGATCGGCCGACGTCTTCGACTTGTAGTACTGGTCCGGCACCGGCGGGCCATCGAACGTGCCCAGCGTCTGCGGGCCGTAGTGGATGATGCGGAAGTCCGTTTCCAGCTGGCCCAGCGTGTAGTCGAAGTCCAGCGTGGCCTTGCGGCGCGGGCCGCCCTGTTCGATGAACAGGCGCTCGCGTTCGGACAGCAGCACGTCTTCGTGACCCACCAGCGAGGCCGGCGCGTGCACGCCCGTCACTTCGGTCTTGCTGAAGTTCATGGCGAGGTACGTGTTCAGCTTGCCGCCGCCCAGGCTCGTGCGGTGCGACGCCGTCAGGTCCAGGCCCTGCGTGCGCGTGTCGACGGAGTTCACGAAGAACTGCGCCTGGCCCACGCCCAGGTTCTGCAGGATGGCGCCGAGGGCCGGGTAGTTGTCGGCGTCGAAGCGGCCCGACAGCACGATGCGGTTGTCGATCTGGATGCGGTACAGGTCGGCCGTGACGGAGATGCTCTTGGTCGGCGTCCACGTCGTGCCCAACGTGTAGCTCTTCGATTTTTCCTCGTGCAGTTTCGGAATGCCTGCCGCGTTGGCGACACGGCCGCCGTTCGGTGCGAGCACGACGTCGGTCGGCACCCCGGCGACGAAGTCCGTGAACGTGGACGAGAAGTAGACCTGCTGCAGCGACGGCGCGCGGAAGCCCGTGCTCGCGGAGGCGCGCAGCAGCACGTCGTCCGTGGCCTTGAACGCGGCGGCCAGCTTGCCCGTCGTCGTCGAGCCGAAGTCGGAATAACGCTCGTGGCGCGCGGCGGCCTGCAGCTTCGTGCGCGGGGCGATGTCCGCTTCGAAGTCGATGTAGGCGGCCGTGCTGTGGCGGTCGCGGTTGGCGGCGTCGCCCGGCTGGAAGCCCGGGAAGCCCTGGCTGCCGGCGTTGCCGCCGACGCCCACGCCGTCGGCGTCGATGTACGAACCCGGCTCGCCCGCGAAGATCTGGTAGTTCTCCTTGCGGTACTCGAAGCCGAATGCGGCGTTCAGGCCGCCGAGGACGTCGTCGTAGAAGCGGCTGAAGTCGGCGTTGGAGGTCAGCTGGCGGAACGAGAAGCCGCCGGCGTCGAACTGCGACGGGCTCACGCCCTTGCCGCCGTTGATCAGGTCCAGGTTCGCGATCGACGCGTTGAGCGTGTGCGAGATGTTGTAGCGCATGCGGTTGTAGCCATAGGTCTGCGAGAAATCGCTGGCCCATTCGCCGATGCGGGTGCGGTAGCCGATGATGCCGTAGCGGTCGTCGATGTCGCCGTTGATGAACGGGACGAAGCCGTTCGGGTACATGGCGGCCGAGTTACGCGACGGGATGTCGTCCGAACCGACGCCGCCGCGCGCCCATGCCGCCGACGACGCGTCGCGCGTCTGGGCGCCGGCCGTCAGGTACAGCTTGCCCGGGCCGACGGGGAATTCGCCGTTCACGTACACGGTCTCGTTCTTCGACTTGGTGTCGCCGATAATGCGCAGGCTGCCCGGATCGGAGCGGTTCGAGCGGCCGCGGTCGTAGTATTCGCCCGTGATGCCCAGCACGCCGTCGGCGACGGCCACGCCGCAGTACGCGGACGCCAGCCAGTTCTTGCCGTCGTGCTTCGAGTATTCGCCGAAGCCGGCCACGGCTTCGCAGCCCAGGTCCTTGCGCAGCTCGATGTCGAGGACGCCGGCGATGGCGTCCGAGCCGTACTGCGCCGCGGCGCCGTCGCGCAGTACCTGCACGTCCTTGATGGCCAAGGTGGGCAGCGCGTTCATGTCCGTGCCCGTGTTGCCGCGGTTGCGCGCGCCGAACAGGTTCACGAGCGCGGTCGTGTGGCGGCGCTTGCCGTTCACGAGCACGAGGGTCTGGTCGGAACCGAGGCCGCGCAGGGCGGCGGAGTCGATCAGGTCGGCGCCGTCCGCGCCCGTCTGGCGCGTCGAGTTGAACGACGGCGAGATGTTCGCGAGGGTCTGCGCGAGGTCGAACTGGCCGCTTTGCTCGGCGGCCTTCGTCAGCGGGATGTAGTCGACGGGCACCGGGGTATCGGTGGACGACGTGTTGCCGACGCGGCGCGAGCCGACGATGTTGACGGTCTGGACGTTGTTGTCCAAAGCGACGGCGCCCGTTGCATTTTGTGCGAAGGCGGCCGGCGCGAGGGCCAGCGCCGCGCTGCCGTAGAGGCCGAGCAGGACAGACTGGCGGATCGTTGTAAGTTTCAAGGGGTGGGCTCCGTGGGGAAAACTGCATATTAAAGAATTTCCATGTGGGCAACCATTGAACGTCTCATAAGTACAACAGGGAACAATTACAATTCGGCCACCTGTCGACGACCCGGAAGGAAATCAGGATGAGTACGCTCCCGCTCCCGCTCCCCGCCTATGATGATGTCGCCCAGGCTGCCGGACGCATCGCCGGCGTCGCCAACCGCACGCCGGTGCTGACGTCGCGCACCATCGACGAGGCGTTCGGCGCCCAGGTCTTTTTCAAATGCGAGAACATGCACCATCCGGACGTGATCGCGGGGCAGGGCATGGCGGCGAAGGAATTGTTCGAGGAAGTCGGCCCGCTGGACGCCTTCTTCGTGTGCCGTTCCGCAAGGTCGAGATCGTGCACATCGACACCCCGCAAACCATCGCGGACGGCGCCCAGACCCAGCACCTGGGCAACCTCACGTTCCCCATCATCCGGCGCGCCGTCGACGACATCCTGACGGCCAGCGACGACGAACTGGTGCAGTGCATGCGCTTCTTCGCCGAGCGCATGAAGATCGTCGTCGAGCCGACGGGCTGCCTCGGGTTCGCGGCGGCGCGGCGCATGCGCGATGAATTGCGCGGCAACAAGGTGGGCATCCTCGTCAGCGGCGGGAATGTCGACCTGGCGAAGCTGAGCGGGGTCCTTGCCGGCAGTGCCGGCAAGGACGGCGGCAGTTTTTTTCAGATCAATTCGGGGTCAGAGCACTTTTTCGAGCACCGCACGGAGTGTGCTCTGGCCTCGATTTGTGCTCTGACCCCGAATTTCGGAAATTTTTTTGATGACGCTGTCGATTCCGTGATGTCCCGTTCGTCGTCGGGATGTGGCATCCACTTTCATCCAACACTCAGGAGGCATCATGAACAAGCAGATCTTCGTCAACCTGGCCGTCAAGGACCTGAACAAATCCAAGGCATTCTTCGAGGCGCTGGGCTACACGTTCAATCCCCAGTTCACGAACGAGAGCGGCGCCTGCATGGTCATCGCGGACGGCAGCATCTACGCGATGCTGCTCACGGAGCCGTTCTTCAAGACGTTCGTCGACAAGCCGATCGTGCAGGCGAAGGAAGCGACGGAAGTCCTCGTCTGCCTGAGCTGCGAGAGCCGCGAGGAAGTCGACAGCCTCGTCGCGAAGGCCGTCGCTGCCGGCGGGCGCGCGCCGCGCCCGCCGCAGGACCACGGGTTCATGTACGGCCACGGGTTCGAAGACCTCGATGGCCATATCTGGGAACTGGCCTGGATGGCGCCGCAGGCCTGATCAGTTCATCGAGTGCAGGCCGATCATGTTGCCCTCGGTATCTTCGACGAGGGCGATGTGGCCGTACTGCCCAATGGAGAATTTGTCCTTGAAGATGCGCCCGCCGTGCGCGGCCGCGCGCGCCGCTTCGACGGCGCAATCGGCGCAGCTGAAATATACGATGACGCTGTTGCCGCCGGCCTTGAACCCGGGCATCTGCACGAGCGAGCCGGCCGCGCCGCCGTCGTTCGGGTCGCCCCGGAAGGCCCACATCTGCAATTCGGACGTCGCCGCGTCGCCTTCCGCGCTGAGGCGCTCCAGCATTTTCCCGAACACGGCTTCGTAGAACGCACAGGCGCGCGTCATGTCGTCGACATAGATTTCGAACCAGCCTACCGCATTTCTCGACATCGCAATCTCCTTCGTCGCGCGGCGGGTTGAGGGATGTTCACGAGCGTACGGGGCCGCGCCGCCGCCATTCTGGCACGAAGCGCACCCCGTCACACCTGTTCGGTCAACCGGCTTTCACTGCGCCGCCGACGCAGACGGCGCCGCCGTCCACGCGCGTGCGGATCAGGCAATCGGCGCCCGTCGCATGGCCCTGGCGCAGCACGATGTCTTGCCCCAGCAGCACCGTCAGCGCGCCGGCCGCCACGCCCGTCGCGCTGTCTTCCAGGGCCGGGTCGAGGTGGTTGAAATTGCGGCCCTCGAACGTGCCGTCGTCCCGGCGGCACCACGCATAGATCCCGTTCACGCCCACGTCCTTCCCCCACGCGGCGATGCGCGCGAGGTCGGGCGCGAGGCCGTACAGGACGTCCGTGTCCGCCACCTCCGCCAGCAGCTTGGGGCTGCCGATCGACGCGACGCGCGGCGGCGCGACCAGCGCCCGCGGCGCCGTGCCCAGCAGCGCCGCGCAAGCGTCCACCGTCACGTCGAGCGCGGGGGCAGGCTGGGCGGACAGGCGCACGAAATACACGCCGGGTGCGCCATCGTCGTCCCGCGCCAGTTCCAGTAATTGCCCTTCGACGGCCGTGCGCACGGCGATCGTGCCGGCGTTCGGATCGCGCGCAAACAGCACGGCCGCCACGGCCAGCGTCGCGTGCAGGCACAGCGGGCTGCGCTTGTGCGGATAGTAGTAGTCGATCACGAGCGCGCCATCGGCGGCCGTGTCGAGGAAGACGCTGGTCGTGTCGCGCGCGCGGGCGAGGGCCAGTCGCGCGGCGGCGTCTTGATCGCCGTCTTCGATGACGAGGGCCGGATTGCCGGCGCCGGGGCGGGCACTGAAGCAGCGCAAGGAATGTATGTGCATGGTTGGCGAGGTCGGGGTCGTCGTATATACTGTGTTTTTATACAGTATTGCATGATAAAAACCATTTTAACGTGACCATGCGAAACCTGCCGCCACCCCATCCAGCGCCGCCCGCCCATCCCGACCTCGAGCCGGACGATGCGCCGGACGATGAGCTGCCTGCCTATGCGGAACTGTTCTGCCTGTCGAATTTCTCGTTCCTGCAAGGGGCGTCGCATGCGGAAGAACTGGTGGAGCGCGCCGTGCAGCTGGGCTACGCGGCGCTGGCGCTGACGGACGAGTGCTCGCTGGCCGGCGTCGTGCGCGCGCATGCGGAGGCCAAGCGGGCAAAGCTCCCCTTGATCATCGGTGCGCACTTTCACCTGCAGTATCCGGACGGGCGGCGCGGGCCTTCCCTCGTGCTGCTGGCGCAGAACCGCAACGGCTACGGCAACCTGGCGGAGATGATCACGCTGGGGCGCACGCGCAGCGAGAAGGGCACTTACCTGCTGCATCCATCCGACTTCGATTCGCCGCCGGACGACCTCGAGCACCTGTGCGGGATGCCGGACTGCCTGGCGATCCTGCTGCCCGCGTATCCGGGACATCTGCAGGACGACGTCGATCGCCTGCACCTCCAGGCGGCGTGGGTCGCGCAGACGTTCCCGGGCCGCGCGTGGCTGGGCATGAACCTGCTGTACCGTGCGTTCGACGACGCGCACCGGTTCACCGTCGAGGAAGTGGGGCGGCAGCACGGCCTGCGCGTCGTCGCCTGCGGCCATGTGACGATGCACGTCCGTTCGCGCAAGCCCTTGCAGGACACGATGACGGCCATTCGCATCGGCACGCCGGTGGCCGAATGCGGCTACCGGCTTGCGCCGAACGCCGAGCAGCACCTGCGCTCGCGCGCGCGCCTGGCGGCCATTTATTCGCAGGCGGCGCTGGAGGAAACGGTCCGCATCGCGCAGATGTGCACGTTCTCGCTGGACGAGCTGCGCTACGAATACCCGGACGAGGTGGTCCCGCCCGGCCACACGGCCGCGAGCTATCTGCGTGCCGAGACGTGGACGGGCGCGCTGCGGCGCTTCCAGGGCACCGTCCCGGTCAAGGTGCAGGACCAGATCGAGCACGAGCTGGCGCTGATCGCCGAGATGCGCTACGAGCACTACTTCCTGACCGTGTACGACATCGTGCGCTACGCGCGCTCGCAGGCGATCCTGTGCCAGGGCCGCGGCTCGGCCGCCAACTCCGCCGTGTGCTACTGCCTGGGCATCACGGAAGTCGATCCGGCCCAGGGCAACCTGCTGTTCGAGCGTTTCATCTCGAGGGAGCGCAACGAGCCGCCCGACATCGACGTCGACTTCGAACACCAGCGGCGCGAAGAGGTCATCCAGTACATCTATCAAAAATACGGCCGCACCCGCGCGGCACTGGCCGCCGTCGTCATCAGCTACCGGCCGAGGAGCGCACTGCGCGACAGCGGCCGCGCGCTCGGCGTCGACCTCGCCATCGTCGACAAGGTCTGCAAGCAGCACCACTGGTTCGACGGCAAGGCCGACCTGCTGAACCGCCTGGTCGAGAGCGGCCTCGATCCGGAAGCGCCGCTGGCGCGGCAATGGGCGTCGCTGGCCCAGCGCCTGCTCGGCTTCCCGCGCCACCTGTCGCAGCATCCGGGCGGGTTCGTGATGGCGCGCGGGAAGCTGTCGCGCCTCGTCCCCGTCGAGAACGCGACGATGGTGGACCGCAGCGTGATCCAGTGGGACAAGGACGACCTCGAGGAACTGGGCCTCATGAAGGTCGACGTGCTGGCGCTGGGCATGCTGTCGATGCTGCGCCGCTGCCTCGCGCTCGTCGCGCTGCGCCGCGGCATGCCGTTCGAACTGCAGGACATCCCGCACGACGACCGTCCTACCTACGACATGATCTGCCGGGCCGACACCGTGGGCGTCTTCCAGATCGAATCGCGCGCGCAGATGAGCATGCTGCCGCGGATGAAGCCGCGCGAATTCTACGACCTCGTGATCCAGGTTGCGATCGTGCGCCCGGGGCCGATCCAGGGCGGTATGGTGCATCCCTACCTGCAGCGGCGCCAGGCCAGGGACCAGGTCGTGTATCCGAGCCCGAAAATGAAACTGGCGCTGGCCCGCACGCTGGGTGTGCCGATCTTCCAGGAACAGGTGATGCAGGTGGCGATCCTCGCGGCGGACTTCACGCCCGGCGAGGCCGACCAGCTGCGCCGCGCGATGGCCGCGTGGAAGCGCAAGGGCAACCTGGAGCACTATTACCAGCGCATCGTGGGCGGCATGCAAAGGAACGGCTACGACATCGAGTTCGCGCAGCAGATCTTCCAGCAGATCCAGGGCTTCGGCGAATACGGCTTTCCCGAATCGCACGCGGCCAGCTTCGCGCTGCTCGCGTACGCCAGTTCCTGGCTCAAGTGCCATGAGCCGGCGGCATTCCTCTGCGCGCTGCTGAACAGCCAGCCGATGGGGTTCTACAGCCCGTCCCAGCTCGTGCAGGATGCGCGCCGCCACGGCATCGAGGTGCGCCCCGTCGACGTCACGGCAAGCAGCCTGGAATCGACGCTGGAAGAGCGCGACGAAGAGAGCGTCGAAGAGCGCGAGGACGTCCCCCGTGCGCAGCCGGCCGTGCGCCTGGGCCTGCACATGCTGCGCGGGATGAAGCACGAGGCGGCCCGGCGCATCGAGGAGGCGCGCGCGGTGCGTTCGTTCGCCGACGTGGCCGACCTCGCGCGCCGTGCGGGGCTCGACCGGGGCGATTTGCAGGTGCTGGCCGCCGGCAATGCGCTGGGGGCGCTGGCCGGGCACCGCCGCCAGGCCTTGTGGCAGGCCGTGGGCGCCGTGCCCGACAAGGACCTGCTGCGGCCCACGGCGCCCGTCGAGGAGGTGCCGGTCCTGCCCGCGCCGCTGGAAGGCGAGGAGATCGTCGGCGACTACCGCGCGCAGGGCCTCACGCTGGGCCGCCATCCGCTGGCGCTGCTGCGCGAACGCCTGCTGGCCAAGCGCTTCCTGCCGGCCGACGTGCTGCACGATTTCCAGAACGGCCAGCTGGCGCGCGCCTGCGGCATCGTCACCGTGCGCCAGCGTCCGGGCACGGCGAATGGGGTGCTGTTCCTGACCATCGAGGACGAAACGGGCAACGTCAACGTGATCGTCTGGCCCCAGCTCGTCGAGCAGCAGCGGCGCGAAGTGCTGAACGCGTCGCTGCTGGGCGTGTACGGCGTGTGGCAAAGGGAAGGGGAGGTGCGGCACCTCGTGGCCAAGCGCCTCGTCGACATGTCGCAGTTGCTGGGCAAGCTGGATGCGCGCAGCCGGGATTTTTGCTAGGGGCTCGGCAGAAATGAAAAGCGCCGCACGGGGCGGCGCTGCAAAGATCCGACATGCCTTGTCAGGCAGGCTGTGTGCCGTAGTACTCGTGAACCGCGCCCATCCACCGCGTATCGGCCATGTCGGGCCAGTGGTCGGTATCGAACCCGGGCGCGCTCTCGATGCGCTCCTTCGGGATGTCCATCGTGAAGCGCTTGTGCTGCGTGTCGAGGGTCAGTGCCTGCCAGGGCACGGCGAACAGCTTTTCGCCCAGGCCGAGGAAGCGGCTGGACGACATCACCGCGTAGGCGATGGCGCCCGTGCGCATGTCGACCATGAATTCCTTGATGACGCCCAGGTGCTCGTTCTGCAGGTTGTGGACGTGGTCGCCGATCAAGGTGTTCGCGCCCATCAGTTCAGGGCCGGGTCCCTTGCCGTGCTTGTTCTTGTACATGCCGTAGTCGTCGCGTTCCTCGTAGGACATTTTCCCCTCCTCCTCGCAGCGTTCTTGTCCGGAAGCAGAAGAATAACCGAGTCTGGCGATTCGCTCCGGCCGCACGCGTACGGCCGGGCTCGGGCGGCATCAGAAGGTTTCCCACTCCTCGCCGACGGGGGCGGCCTTCGGAACGGGCTTGGCGACGGACGCACGGGGCGCGACGGCGACGACGGCGCGCGCCGGCGCGGCCTTGGAGACGGCCTTAGGTGCCGCTTTCGGAGCCGCTTTCGGCGCCGCTTTCGGTGCCGGCGCCTCCGTGCCGATGTGGAACAGGCTGACGACCTCGGCCAGCTTGTCGGCCTGCTCGCTCAGGGCGGTCGCGGCGGCGGCCGATTCCTCGACGAGGGCGGCGTTGTGCTGCGTGGAGGAGTCCATGTCGGCGATCGCGCGGTTGACCTGTTCGATGCCGGCGCTCTGCTCGCCGCTGGCGCTGGCGATCTCGGCGACGATATCGCTCACCTTGCGGATGCTGTCGACCACTTCGCTCATCGTCGTGCCGGCCTGGTCGACGAGCTTCGTGCCGTCTTCGACCTTGCTGACCGAGTTCACGATCAGCTCCTTGATCTCTTTCGCCGCCGCCGCCGAGCGCTGGGCCAGCGTGCGCACCTCGCCCGCCACGACGGCGAAGCCGCGGCCCTGTTCGCCGGCGCGCGCCGCTTCGACGGCCGCGTTCAGCGCGAGGATGTTGGTCTGGAATGCGATGCCGTCGATGACGCTGATGATGTCGACGATCTTCTTCGACGAATCGTTGATGGCGCCCATGGTCTGCACGACCTGGTCGACGACGGCGCCGCCCTGGGTGGCGATTTCCGACGCGGCGATCGACAGCTGGCTCGCCTGGCGCGCGTTGTCGGCGTTCTGGCGCACGGTGCCCGTCAGCTGCTCGACCGTGCTGGCCGTCGTGCCCAGCGAGCCCGCCTGTTGTTCGGTGCGGCTCGACAGGTCCATATTGCCGGCCGAGATTTCCGCCGACGCGGTGGCGATGGTGTCGGTGCCGCTGCGCACCTGGGAGACGATTGCCACGAGGCCGTCGTTCATGTGGCGCAGCGCGCGCAGCAGGGCGGCCGTTTCGCCCTGGCCCTCGGCTTCGATGCGCTGGGTGAGGTCGCCGGCCGCGACTTTCTCCGCGACATCGACGGCCTGGCGGATCGGGGCGACGATGGCGCGGGCCAGCAGCCACGCGCAGACGGCGCCGAACAGCACGGCGACACCGGCCACCACCATGATCATGCGCGCGCTGTTGCGGCTGGCGTTGTCGATGTCTTTCGCGACGGCGTCGATGCGGCTCTGCTGCATCTTGACCAGCTCGGCCTGCTTGCCTTCATAGGCTTCCGACGTCGGCATGTATTCCTGATTCAGGATACGGTCGGCCGCCGCGGTGTCGCCATCGGCCTTGGCCTTGATGGCCCGTTCCTTGGACGACGTATAGGCCTTGCGCAGCTCGGTGATGCGGCTGAACAGGGCGCGTTCTTCGTCGCTGTCGAGCAGCGCCTCGATCTGCTTGAGCAGCTCGGTCGAGCGCGAGGCGGTTTTGACGCCGTCAGCCTTGAAGAATTCGACGAGGCTGGGGTCCGAACTCTTGACGATGGCGGCCGTGCGGCGCACGGCGGCGAACGTCTGCATGTGCCATTCCTCCATCATGCGTTCCTTGGCCAGCGGCACGGCCATCATCGCGCGCGTGGCGTCCGCGATGGCATTCAGGCGCCAGACGGAGGCGGCCGCGATGACGAGTGTGAGGCCCAGCACGAGGGCGAAGCCCACACCAAGACGTTTCGCGATATTCATGTTGGCGAGAAAGCCCATACGATTCTTCCTTACGTGAAGCGTGATTTATTGTGTCCGGCAGGTGGGGCGTCCGTCGCGGCGGCGACGTCGGCGGCGGAATGTTTGCCGTATCGAGTTGACAACCCCGGGAAATCCGGTCCGGAAAAGCGTCTCCGTTACGAATTCTACTTATGGAAGGGGAAAATTTGTTACTTTGTGGAATCTCGCGCGCGGAACGTTAGCGCATTATCACCATAATGTTGTCCGCAGGTGACAACCTGATGCATACCAGATAAAACTGTGCCGCGTCTGCGCCATCGTGGCGGGACGCGGCATGGGGAAGAGTCAGGGATGGGACGCTGCGTGCAGGCGCGCAATGCGCTCCGCTGTCGCGGGGTGCGTCGACAGGTAGGTCATCGATTGCCGCAGCCAGCGCGGCACGTTGTTCTCGCCGGGATGCTGGCGTTCCAGTGCTTGCAGGGCGGTCGCGAGGGCATCCGGCGACAGGCGGTTGCGGCGCAGGACGCCGACGGCGTAGTCGTCCGCTTGCAATTCCATCGCGCGCGAGTATTGCATCTGCGTCAGCACGGCGGGCAGGCCGGCAGCGACGGCACTGAAGTCGCCGAACAGCGTGGCCGACAGGGCGGCCGTCAACGACGAGCCCGTCATGGCGCGGGTGGCGTGGCGCAGTTCGATGTGGCCGACTTCGTGGCCGAGCACGCCCAGCAGGCCGGCCTTGCCGTCCTCGTCGAGTACATTGTCGTCGTCGAACCCGAGGCGGACCATGTCGTCCGTGACGATGATCGTACCGTCCGGCAGCGCGAGCGCGTTGGCGCCCAAGATGGTCGATGCGCGTACGAGCACGCGCACGGGTACGCGCGGGTGCGCGGGCAGGACGCGCGGCAACAGGGCCTGGACTTCGGCGACGCGGTCCTCCGAGAGACGTGAGGGTGTCACGAATCCGCGCGCTTCCAGGCCGGCGAGCGCCGCCTCGCCGAGCTTCTTGTCGACCGATGCCGGCAAGTGCGCGGCGATGCGTTCGGCGGCCGCCGGCAGGCCCCAGAAGAAGCCGCCAGCGAGCAGCGCCAGCAGCAGGACGAGGGCGACGACGGCCGCCGGCCAGTTCGCCTGCCAACGTTCCACGCGGCTCTTGCTGTAGCCGAGCGCGTCCAGCATGGCTTGCCGCCCGGGGCCGTACGGCACTTCGCACGAGGCGTCACCGAGGCGCAGCAAGAGGGGCGCGCGCTCGAACGGCTCGGTCATGACGACGGCCGACAAGGGATAGCTGCGCGAAAAATCCGGTGCGTCCACGTGCAGGTGCCCGGCGCGCACGTCCAGGCCGACCGGTTGCAGGCGGGCGCTGTGGCCATCGAAGAATTGTGCGGCGATCATGTAAATCTCCTTACCAGGACAGGTCCACGCCGAGGAAATCGGCGACGCCATCGCCGGCCGCGGCGGCGGACGGGCGCCGCGCCGCGAGCACGGCCTGTTCGAAGCCGTCGGGCGTATCGACGGTCACGTGCGCCACGCGGTAGCGCCACGTGCGCACGGCGGCAAACGGGCGGTACAGGCCGAGGGTCAGGATGGTCAGCAGCACGTTCACGATCTGCAGGCGCATATACGGCCAGACTTTCATCGCGCACGTGATGCGCACGCCGGGAAAGCTCGTCGCGGACCACGCCCGGTTGTTCAAGCGCACGATGACATACGGGCCGATCAGGAGCATGGTGCCGTAGACGATCACGATGCCGAAGAGGAACGACAGGGCCATCGCCAACTTCGACGCATGCTTGCCCAAGGTCACCGCGAACAGGACGCCGGCAATGAAGCAAAGCACGATCATGCCCAGCCACATCAGGATCGCGAACAGGTAGGGCTTGGCCAGGTTCGTCATGCCGAGCGGGAACGTGGCGGGCTGGTCGCCCACCATCAGGTGCTTGTGCTGGTAAGTCCTCATCGCGCCGTGGATCAGCGGCCAGGCCAGGTACAGCAGGAAGATCGCAGCTGCCCACGGGGTGCCGGGGTACAGCGCCAGCAGGGCGCCGGGGAGCACGAAGATCGCCACCGGCACGAGGTACACGAGGTACGCTTGCCCGATGCTTCCCGAAAAGCCGAACGGCAGTCCGCGGTAGACCGTGTTCGACAGGCGGAAGCGCAGCGCCGAGCGCATCATGAAGGGCAGCCCGACCAGCAGCAGCCCGATCGTGACCAGGCCTGCCTTCACCGAGAAGCCGAACGCATAGTGATAAGCGGCCAGCACGATCACCGCGAGGATGCGGCCGCGCAGGATCGCTTTCGGGTCGCCGCGGAAGTCGAAGCTGGCGCCCGCGAGCTGGGTGTTACGGTAAAAATATTGCAGTCGCCGGGTCTTGGCCCAGGCCGAGTAGATGCCCAGCGTGGCCACCGTCAGCAGCAGGTTGACGATCCAGATACGAAAGTATTCGGCCCCGCCGCCGGAGAACGTCAGGCCGTGCGCCGTCTCCGCGGCGACGGTGGGCGGGAGGGTGGCGGTGCTGTCGTCGAGTTCGTGCATGGCCGGATTTTCTTGACGTAGAAGAAAGAATGTCAGTGTATCCACAGTTTGGTATGTTTGACAATTCCTGGAAGAAAAATTTTTCTGAAGACATTTTTTGCCGTTTGGACGACAACCAGTCATTGCCCTTTGGCCATGACTGAGGACGTATTGGCAGGTTTAAGGTATAATTTCTATTTCCCGCGCGTGCCGTTCGGCACCTTCTGCACAATGACCAAATTCGTATTCGTCACTGGCGGCGTCGTGTCTTCCCTGGGTAAGGGGATCGCGGCCGCCTCCCTCGCCGCGATCCTCGAATCGCGCGGTCTCAAAGTCACCATGCTCAAGCTCGACCCGTACATCAACGTGGACCCGGGCACGATGAGCCCCACCCAGCACGGCGAAGTGTTCGTCACCGACGACGGCGCCGAGACCGACCTGGACCTGGGCCACTATGAGCGCTTCATCAGCACGCGGATGAAGAAGGTGAACAACTTCACGACCGGCCAGATCTATGAATCGGTGATCCGCAAGGAACGCCGCGGCGAGTATCTCGGCAAGACCGTGCAAGTGATCCCGCATATCACCAACGAGATCCAGGACTACATCCGCCGCGGCGCCGAAGGCGTCGACGTGGCGCTCGTCGAGATCGGCGGCACCGTCGGCGACATCGAGTCGCTGCCGTTCCTGGAAGCCGCGCGCCAGCTGTCGCTGCGCCAGGGCCGCAAGGGCGCAGCGTTCGTGCACCTGACCCTCGTGCCGTACATCTCGTCCGCCGGCGAACTGAAGACCAAGCCGACGCAGCACTCGGTGCAGAAGCTGCGCGAGATCGGCATTTCGCCGAACGCGCTGCTGTGCCGCGCCGACCGCCGCATCCCGGACGACGAACGCGCCAAGATCTCGCTGTTCGCCAACGTGGAAGAGCAGGCCGTCATCTCCGTGTGGGACGTCGACACCATCTACAAGGTGCCGCAGGTGCTGTGCGACCAGGGCCTCGATGACATCATCCTGGACGCCCTCGGCATCGACGCGCCGCCGGCCGACCTGTCGATGTGGACGAAGCTGATCCACACGCTGGAGAACCCGAAGCACGAAGTGACGATCGGCATGGTCGGCAAATACGTCGACCTGATCGAGTCCTATAAATCGCTGACGGAAGCGCTGCGCCACGCCGGCATCCACACGGAAAGCCGCGTCAACATCGAATACATCGACTCGGAAGAAATCGAGTCGACGGGCTGCGCCAACCTGGCCAAGTACGACGCCATCCTCGTGCCGGGCGGCTTCGGCAAGCGCGGCGTGGAAGGCAAGATCATGGCCGCCCGCTATGCCCGCGAAAACAAGATCCCTTACCTCGGCATCTGCCTGGGCATGCAGGTCGCGCTGATCGAATACGCGCGCCACATGGCCGGCCTGCCGAACGCCAACTCGACGGAATTCGATCCGGAGACCGACCAGCCGGTCGTCGCCCTGATCAACGAGTGGCAGAACCACGACGGCAAGGTCGAGAAGCGCGACAGCAATTCCGACCTGGGCGGCACCATGCGCCTGGGCGCGCAGACGTGCGCCGTGAACCCGGGCACCTTGGCTGCCGAGATCTACGGCAACGTCGTGACGGAGCGCCATCGCCACCGCTACGAAGCGAACAATTACTACCTGCCGAAGGTCGAAGCGGCGGGCCTCGTCGTCGCCGCGCGTACGCCGAACGAAGACCTGTGCGAGATCATGGAACTGCCGCGCAGCGTCCACCCGTGGTACATGGGCGTGCAATTCCACCCCGAGTTCAAGTCGACGCCGCGTAACGGCCACCCGCTGTTCTCGTCGTTCATCCAGGCTGCGCTGGCCCACCAGGCCGCGAACAGCAACCAGCAAGCGGCAAACACGCCTGCACTGCAAGGAGATGCAGCATGAAACTGTGCGGATTCGACGTCGGCCTCGACCAGCCGATCTTCCTGATCGCCGGCACCTGCGTGATCGAGTCGCGCCAGATGGCGATGGACGTCGCCGGGCAACTGAAGGAAATCACTTCGGCGCTGGGCATTCCGTTCATCTATAAATCGTCGTTCGACAAGGCGAACCGTTCGTCCGGCAAGTCGTTCCGCGGTCCCGGCATGGAAAAGGGCCTGGAGATCCTCGCGGACGTGCGCCGCGAAATCGGCGTGCCCGTGCTGACCGACGTGCACACGGAAGAAGAAATCCCGGTCGTCGCGAGCGTCGTCGACGTGCTGCAGACGCCGGCCTTCCTGTGCCGCCAGACCGACTTCATCAACGCCTGCGCTCGTTCCGGCAAGCCCGTGAACATCAAGAAGGGCCAGTTCCTCGCGCCGGGCGACATGAAGAACGTGATCGACAAGGCGCGTGCAGCCGCTGCAGAAGCAGGCTTGCCCGACCAGTTCATGGCGTGCGAGCGCGGCGTCTCGTTCGGCTACAACAACCTCGTGTCCGACATGCGTTCGCTCGCCATCATGCGCGAATCGAACTGCCCCATCGTCTTCGACGCCACCCACTCCGTGCAGCTGCCGGGCGGGCAGGGCACGTCGTCGGGCGGCCAGCGCGAGCACGTGCCCGTGCTGGCGCGCGCGGCGGTGGCGGCGGGCGTGTCGGGCCTGTTCATGGAAACGCACCCGGACCCCGCGTGTGCGCTGTCGGACGGCCCGAATGCCGTGCCGCTCGGCCGCATGAAGGATTTGCTGACTACCCTGGTCGATATCGACCGCATCGTCAAGAAGGCCGGCTTTATCGAGTCCGATTTCTCTTGATAATTTTGGTACCTAGTAGGGTGGGCACCCCTGTGCCCACGCGTGACGTATGCGGCTCGTCGGCGTTACGCGTGGGCACGGGGTGCCCACCCTACCGAGTTAATCTGACGGCGCCATGCGGCTCGGCGTCGTTCCGCGCTTAGGCAACTTTTACTTTCTGGAGAATGAACTACCATGAGTGCTATCGTTGATATCATCGGCCGCGAAATCATCGACTCGCGCGGCAATCCGACCGTCGAGTGCGATGTGCTGCTGGAATCCGGCGTGATGGGTCGCGCCGCCGTCCCGTCGGGCGCCTCGACCGGTTCGCGCGAAGCCATCGAGCTGCGCGACGGCGATCCGAAGCGCTATTTCGGCAAGGGCGTCCTGCAAGCCTGCGAGAACATCAACACCGAGATCAGCGAAGCCATCATGGGCCTGGACGCCAACGAACAGGCATTCCTGGACCGCACCCTGATCGACCTGGACGGCACCGAGAACAAGAGCCGCCTGGGCGCGAACGCGATGCTGGCCGTCTCCATGGCCGTCGCCAAGGCCGCCGCTGAAGAAGCGGGCCTGCCGCTGTACCGCTACTTCGGCGGTTCGGGCGCGATGCAGATGCCGGTGCCGATGATGAACGTCATCAACGGCGGCGCGCACGCCGACAACAACCTGGACATCCAGGAATTCATGATCATCCCGGTCGGCGCGCCGTCGTTCAAGGAAGCCGTGCGCTACGGCGCCGAGGTGTTCCACACCTTGAAGAAGATCCTGCACAGCAAGGGCCTGAATACGGCGGTCGGCGACGAAGGCGGTTTCGCCCCGTCCGTCGCGAACCATGAAGAAGCCATCAAGCTGATCATGCAAGCGATCGAGCAGGCCGGCTACGTGGCCGGCCAGGACATCGCCATCGGCCTGGACTGCGCCGCCAGCGAGTTCTACAAGGACGGCAAGTACGTGCTGGAAGGCGAAGGCGGCCTGCAACTGTCGGCGCAGGACTTCACCAACATGCTCGCGACCTGGTGCGACAAATACCCGATCGTCTCGATCGAGGACGCCATGGCCGAAGGCGACTGGGAAGGCTGGGCCACGCTGACCGCGGCCCTGGGCAAGCGCGTCCAGCTGGTGGGCGACGACCTGTTCGTCACCAACACCAAGATCCTGAAAGAAGGCATCCAGAAGGGCATCGCCAACTCGATCCTCATCAAGATCAACCAGATCGGCACGCTGACGGAAACGTTCGCCGCCATCGAGATGGCCAAGCGCGCCGGCTACACGGCCGTGATCTCGCACCGTTCGGGCGAGACCGAGGACTCGACCATCGCCGACATCGCCGTCGGCATGAACGCGCTGCAGATCAAGACGGGCTCGCTGTCGCGTTCCGACCGCATGGCGAAATACAACCAGCTGCTGCGCATCGAGGAAGACCTGGGCGACATCGCCAGCTACCCGGGCCGCGACGCCTTCTATAACCTGAAGTAATCGAGTAGTATTCGATACGGGTCCGGTTCTCCGGGCCCGTATTGTCATTCCGCCCAGCCGTTTCCACCATGCGCCTCATCACCCTTGCCCTGGCAGCCTTGCTGCTGCTGATCCAGTATCCCCTGTGGCTGGGGAAGGGCGGCTGGCTCACCGTGGCCGACCTGGAATCCCAGGTGGCAGCCACGCGCGCCAGGACCGAACAGCTGAAGGCGCGCAACGCCAAGCTCGAATCGGAAGTGCGCGACCTGAAGGACGGCCTCGGCGCCGTCGAGGAACGCGCGCGCTACGAACTGGGCATGATCAAGTCGAACGAGATCTTCGTGCAGGTATTGCGCAAGGACGAGAAGCCGGCCGTCATGATGACGGAACCGCCGCCGCCGCCCCCGCCGAAGGTCAAGAAGGACGGGCGCAAGGCCGAGGATTGATGCCATGACCGCCGCAGACGCTTCCCCGCCGCTCGACACGCTCGAAGGCGTCGCCGGCTATCTCGCCGCCGCGTTCGACGCCGGCGATCCGGACACCATGACGCAGGCGCTGGCGCTCGTCGCGCGCGCCGGGGGCCTCGCGCCGCTCGCGGCCGCGGCCGGCGTGCCGCGCGCCGAGTTGGCGGCCGCGCTCGAGGCCGGGGAAATCGGCCTCGATGCGCTGTTGTCGATCATGAAGGTCATCGATTTGCACCGTCCGGCGGACGGGGCGCTGAACTAAGTCGGTGTCAGTGGGTTCCTGTCCGGGTACCCCGATGTTACGTATCACCGCGTGGGCACGGAGTGCCCACCCTACCGAGCGCCCGCCGGCGTTCGCTGCCGCTGACTGCGAGCAGCCGCGCACGCCGGCGGCCGCCCGTCAGGCTGCCCCGGCCGCGGCCGGCAGCGCGTAGCCCGGTTCCAGCAGGCCGGCGATCGGCTCGCCTTCCACGACAACGATCTCGCCGATGCTTTGCGCGCGCGCCACGATGCGGTCGCCGTTCGCGATGTGGCTGCCGACGAGCGCGATCGGCCGGTTCGCATACGTCGACGCGTGCCCGGCGCCCGACACGATCACGCTCTCGCTGCCGTCCGGGTAGCGCACCCGGTCGCCCACGCAGGCGACGCGGTAGTCGTCCGCCGGTTCGCCTTGCTCCCCGAGCACGACTTCGCCCCCGCGACGGGTGCGCGAGCCGATCGTCGCGATGGGGTAGCGGGCGATGACTTTGCGGGGCGAGGCGGCATCCTGGCCGGCGGCTGTGTTGGCGAGGCAGTCTGCATCATTGGCACGTACTGATTTCATCCGGTTCTCCAAAAGTTGTAAAACGGGACGCGAAAAAGCGACACATTCCCGATAACAAGTGCACGGGTTCGTACACTGGAGGCCATTGAAACGCGTCGTTGATTTATGCCAATTGATTCCGCGCAAGTCGATCCAGGCGGTCATCTGGAATCAGGCGATTCCGACAGGGGCGCCGCTGACCTTCCGATCAGCAACCAAGAGAATGCCGCATCGACCCGTGACGACGGGTCGTCTGCGGCAATCAAGAGAACGCCACATCGACCCGTCGCGACGGGTCGTCTGCGGCAAAAAAAGGAAGGATCAGGCGCCCTGGCCGTTCTCGAGGAACGAGCGCAGCATCCACGCATTCTTTTCGTGGATCTCCATACGGTCGCTCAGCATGCCGGCGCTCGGCTGGTCGTTCGCGTCGTCGGCGATCTTGAACGCTTCGCGCACCGTGCGGATCAGCGCTTCCTGGCCGTCGACGAGCTGGCGGATCATTTCCTGCGCGGTCGGTACGCCGGCTTCTTCCTTGATCGACGACAGTTCCACGAAGCGGGCGTAGGTGCCCGGCGCGAAATGGCCCAGCGCGCGGATGCGTTCCGCGATGTTGTCCAGTGCGTTCCACAGCTCCGTGTACTGCTCCATGAACATCACGTGCAGCGTCTGGAACATCGGACCCGTCACGTTCCAGTGGAAATTGTGGGTTTTGAGGTAAAGCATGTAGCTGTCCGCCAGGACGCGCGACAGCGCGGCGGCGATGTTGGCCCGGTCTTCGGTGCTGATGCCGATATTGATCTTGCTCATCGATTTCTCCTGTTAGTGTGTCAATGAAGACAGCTTAACAGGATGCGTCGATAGCCGCAGTTTATATTTTTAATGAAATCAATAGAAAACGCCGATGGTCGAAAGCCACCATCGGCGCAAGAATCAGTGCTTGACGCCGGATGCGGGCGCCACGGCATCGGCCGTCGTATCGCTTGCGAACAGCTGGGCGCAGTCGACGGCGTCGAAGCCGTAGTGCTTGCCGCAGAAGTCGCAGTTGACGCCCAGTTCGCCCAGGTCGTGCAGGGCGGCCTCGACTTCCGTCTTGCCCAACGTGCGCAGCATGTTCGCGACTTTTTCTCGCGAACACGTGCAATGGAATTGCGGATAGAGCGGGTCGAACACGCGGATCGTCTCTTCCCAGAACAGGCGCCGCAGTAGGGTTTCCACGTCCGTCGTGAGCAGTTCCGCCTGTTTCAGCGTCTGGCCCAGCATGACGGCGCGATTCCACGTGTCGAGGTCTTCTTCCTCGCTCGCCTGCTTGACCTGGCCTTCGATGGCGCTGTTGCGCGGCAGTTTTTGCAGCAGCAGGCCGCGCGCGACGTGCTCGTCGGCCGCGAGCCACAGCTTCGTGTCCATCTGTTCCGAGCGCAGCATGTAGTTTTCGATGACCGTGGCGATGTCGTCGCCGATCAGCGGGACGACGCCCTGGTACGGCTGCTGGCCCGGCACCTTGTCGAGCGGGTCGAGCGTGATCACGAAGCGGCCGCGGCCGTGCTGGTTCAGCAGCTGCGTCACGGTCGCATCGTCGGGCACGTCGGCGCCGTCGCGCAGCTTGGCCGTCGCGCGCATCCGCAGGTTCGCGTCGCATTCGACGACGAGCAGCTTCACGAGGCCATCGCCGTGGATCTGCATCACGATCGAGCCGTTGAACTTGAGGTTCGCGGACAGCAGCGCCGCCGCGGCGACCATTTCGCCCAGCAAGGCGCGCACCGCCTTCGGATAGGCGTGGCGCGACTGGATCTCGCGCCACGCGTTGGAAGTCTCGACGAGCTCGCCGCGGACGGCTGCGTTGTCGAAGATAAATTTCTGGAGGATGTCCTTGCTGGTTTCAGTTGTCATTCTTTATCCGATTTTCTTGAGCTCCGCCTTGAAGCGCTTGCCGCGCTCGACATAGCTGGCGGCATTGCCTTGCAGGCGGAGCAGGTCGTCTTCCGTGAGCGTGCGCACCACCTTGGCCGGCGCGCCCAGGATCAGCGAGTGGTCCGGGAATTCCTTGCCTTCGGTGACCACGGCACCGGCGCCCACGAGGCAGCCACGGCCGATCTTCGCGCCGTTCAGCACCACGGCCTGGATGCCGATCAGCGCGCCGTCACCGACGGTGCAGCCATGCAGCATCGCCTGGTGGCCGACGGTGACGTTCTTGCCAAGCACGAGCGGGAAACCCATGTCCGTGTGCATCACCGTGCCTTCCTGCACATTGCTGCCCGCGCCGATGGTGATGCGTTCGTTGTCGCCGCGGATCGTCACGCCGAACCACACCGACGCATCCGCCTCGACCGTCACCTTGCCGATCAGGCTGGCCGTGTCGGCGACGTAGGCCGACGGATCGATCTCGGGCGCATCGTCGCCCAACTGGTAAATCGCCATGGAGTACTCGCGGAAGGTTGAGATGGCCGTATTTTACGCCCTCGCGCCCGCCGTCGCGTCCACGGTCGCCGGCAAGCAGGGCAGATGGGGCCCGCCAGCGGAAAAACAAGCTTCGTGCTTATAATGCGAACGATCGTACTAATTTCAATCCCAAACAGGAAACGCCATGACACCGTCCCGTTCCGAATTCCTCACCATCCGCGGACTGCGCACCCATGTCCGCCACTGGGGCCGCGAGGGCGCGCCCAAGCTGCTCATGGCACATGGCTGGATGGACATGTCGGCCTCGTTCCAGTTCGTCGTCGACGCGTTGCAGGGCGACTGGCATGTGATCGCCCACGACTGGCGCGGCTTCGGCCTCACCGAGCGCTCCGGCAACGACACGTACTGGTTCCCCGACTATTTCGCCGACCTGGAAGCGATCCTCGACCATTACTCGGCGGACGCGCCCGTCAACCTGCTTGGCCACAGCATGGGCGGCAATATCGTCAGCGTGTATGCGGGCGTGCGGCCGGAACGCATCGCGAAGCTCATCAACCTCGAAGGTTTCGGATTGCCGGCCACGCGTCCGGAACAGGCGCCCGGCCGCTACGCCAAGTGGCTGGACGAAGTGAAGGCACCGCCCGCGATGCGCGGCTATGCGAGCCTGGAAGAGGTCGCGGCGCGGCTGCAGAAGACCAACCCGCGCCTGCCGGCCGAGCGCGCCGCCTTCCTTGCGCAGCACTGGGCCGCGCAGAACGGGCAGGGCGAGTGGGAGATCCTGGGCGACCCGGCGCACAAGATGCCGGGGCCGCTGCTGTACCAGATCGACGAGGTGCTCGCGTGCTGGCGCCGCATCACCGCGCCCGTGTTGTGGGTCGAGGCGGAGCACACGGACATGTGGCGCTGGATGGGACCGAAGGAAGAGGCGCGCCACGAGGTCGACCGCCGCCTGGCCCAGTTGGCGAAGGTCACGCCGCGCATGATGCCGGACGCGGGGCATATGCTGCATCACGACCAGCCGGAGATGCTGGCGCGCATGATTGAGACGTTCCTGGTCGAGTCGACGTAATGCCGGCATCCGGTCGGCACGGGGGTGCCCATCCTACGATGACGGTGCCGTAGGGTGGGCTCCCCGAGCCCACCATTCGCACCCGAGGTGAACCGCGTACAATGGATGTTCATACAGCTATTTGCGTCCGGACTCCTGCCATGAAAGTCGACCTCCACTGCCACTCGAACGTCTCCGACGGCGTGCTCGCGCCCGCCGCCGTGGCCACGTATGCCCGCAAGGGCGGCGTCGACGCGTGGGCGCTGACGGACCACGACGAGGTCGGCGGCATCAAGGCCGCGCGGGCGAAGGCGGAGGAACTGGGCATGCGTTTCGTGTCCGGCGTGGAAATCTCCGTGACGTGGGCCGGCGAGACCGTGCACCTCGTCGGCCTGCGCATCGACGAAGACAATCCCACGTTGCTGCAAGGCCTCGCCGCCACGCGCGACGGGCGCGACGCGCGCGGGCGCGAGATCGCCGCGCAGCTGGACAAGGCCGGCATCCCGAATGCCTACGAAGGCGCGCTGAAATACGTCGGCAACCCCGACCTGCTGTCGCGCACGCACTTCGCGCGCTACCTGTGCGAGACGGGCGCCTGCTCCACGACGTCCGAAGTGTTCCGCCGCTTCCTCACGGAAGGCAAGCCGGGCTACGTGCCGCACCGCTGGGCCACCTTGGCCGACGCGATGGGCTGGATCCGCGCCGCCGGCGGCGTCCCCGTGATCGCGCATCCAGGCCGCTACCGCTTCGACGCCACGGCCGAGGGCGCGCTGTTCGACGAGTTCAAGCAGCTGGGCGGCAATGCGATCGAAGTCGTCACGGGCAGCCACACGCCGGACCAGTACGCGACGTATGCCGAGGTGGCGCGCCGCTACGGCTTCCTCGCGTCGCGCGGGACGGATTTTCACGCGCCGGGGGAGTCGCGCGTGGAGTTCGATCGCCTGCCGCCGTTGCCGGCCGGGCTGACGCCGGTCTGGCATGACTGGTTCTGAGCCGCCAAGCTTGAAATTTCGGCAGTTGGCCCTTATCTTGTCGGACTGATATTGAACCGTAGGGTGGGCGGCCCTCCGCCCACGCGGACGCCGGCATCACGCGAACGTCGCGTGGGCACGGGGTGCCCACCCTACGATATCGACCCGATCGTAGGGTGGGCGGCCCTCCGCCCACGCGGACGCCGGCATCACGCGAACGTCGCGTGGGCACGGGGTGCCCACCCTACGATATCGACCCGATCGTAGGGTGGGCGGCCCCCGCCCACGCGAACGTCGGCGTAACGCAAACATGACGCGTACCCACGCAACAGGAGATCCGTCCCCCATGAAGCGCATACTGCTGTTCCTCGCCACCAACCTCGCCGTCGTGCTCGTGCTGTCGATCGTGCTGAACGTCCTCGGCGTCGGCCGGGCCGTCGGCGCGCGCGGCATCAACGTGGGGGCATTGCTCGTGTTCTCGCTCGTCGTCGGTTTCACGGGCGCCATCGTGTCGCTGTTGATGAGCAAGCCGATGGCCAAGTGGTCGACCGGCGCCCGCGTCATCGAGCAAGCGGGCAACGCGTCGGAAGCGTGGCTGCTGAGCACCGTCGGCAACCTCGCGCAGCGCGCCGGCATCGGCATGCCGGAAGTGGCCGTGTACGACGGTGAGCCGAATGCGTTCGCCACCGGCGCGTTCAAAAATTCCGCACTGGTCGCCGTGTCGACGGGCCTGCTCGCCAACATGAACCGCGAGGAAGTGGAGGCCGTGCTGGGCCACGAGATCGCGCACGTGGCGAACGGCGACATGGTGACGCTCACGCTGATCCAGGGCGTCGTCAACACGTTCGTCGTGTTCCTCGCGCGCGTCGTCGGCTTCTTCGTCGACAACGTCGTGTTCCGTCGCGGGAACGACGAGCGGGGGCCCGGTATCGGCTACGCGATCACCGTGTTCGTGTGCGAGATCCTGTTCGGCCTCGTCGCGTCGATGATCGTCGCGTGGTTCTCGCGCCAGCGCGAATTCCGCGCCGACGCGGGCTCGGCCCAGCTGCTGGGCAGCCCGCTGCCGATGCAGCATGCGCTCGCGCGCCTGGGCGGCCTGCAGCCGGGCGCGTTGCCGCAGTCGATGGCGGCGTCCGGTATTTCCGGCCACGGCAGCGGCTGGGGCGCGCTGTTCGCGTCGCACCCGCCGATGGAAGAACGCATCGCGGCACTGCAGGCGCTGCGCCAGACGGGGCTCGCGCGATGACCCAGTACTTCGAAGTCCATCCGCAGAATCCGCAGGCGCGGCTGATCCGCCAGGCCGCGCAGATCATCCAGGCCGGCGGCATCGTCGCCGCGCCCACCGATTCCGCGTACGCGCTCGTGTGCCGGCTCGACGACAAGGCCGCCGTCGAAAAGCTGCGGCGCATCCGCGGCGTCGACGAGAAGCACCACCTCACCTTGCTCGTGCGCGACCTGTCCGAGATCGCCACGTACGCCCGTGTCGACAACCGCCAGTACCGCCAGCTGAAGGCCGTCACACCGGGGCCGTACACGGTGATCCTGGAAGCGACGAAGGAAGTGCCGCGGCGCCTGTCGCACCCGTCGCGCAAGACGATCGGCATCCGCGTGCCGGAAAACGCGATCCTGCTGGCGCTGCTGGACGAACTGGGCGAGCCGCTGATCGGCACCACCTTGCAGCTGCCGGGCGACGACCAGATGCTGTCCGACCCGGACGAGGTGCGCGACCGCCTCGACCGCCAGATCGAGCTCGTGATCGACGGCGGCGCCGGCACCCTGGAGCCCACGACGATCGTCGACCTCACGGGCTCCGACGCCGAACTCGTGCGCGCGGGCCGCGGCGACCCGGCCGCCTTCGGCTTGTAGGCCGCGGCCGGTCCGATCGCGCGCTCTGATAGAATCGCAGTTTATGGATGAACTTATACGCAATCTGGCGGTCTACGCACTGCCGGTCCTCTTTGCGATCACGATGCACGACGCCGCCCAGGCATTCGTCGCAAAGCGCTTCGGGGACAACACCGCCCACGCCGCAGGGCGTACCACTTTCAACCCGCTGGCCCACATCGATCCTGTCGGCACCATCCTGATTCCGGTCGTGATGTACCTGATGTCCGGCTTCGTGTTCGGCTACGCGAAACCGCTGCCCATCAATTACGGCCAGATGCGCCATCCGAAGCGCGACATGGCGTGGGTCGCGCTGTCCGGTCCGGGTGCGAATTTCCTGATGGCGCTGATATGGGTCCTGCTGGGCATCTTCCTCGACTACTTCAGCGTACAGGAGTCGTTCCCTCACCTGGTGGCGGATGCCGGCCTGAAGACGAACCTGTGGCTGATGGCGTTCAACCTGCTGCCGATCCCGTCGATGGATGGCGGACGCGTGCTGTTTTCGATCCTGCCGCACAAGGCCGCGTTCCAGTTCGCGCGCCTGGAGCCGTACAGCTTCATCATCCTGCTGGCTTTGATCTTCCTGCCGCGGATCGGCTTCCCGAACGTGATCGGCTACTGGCTGTTCTTCGTCGAGCTGATCGCGAAGCTGCTGCTGCACCTGATCGTGTCTCCCCTGAACATTCTCCTGACCTGATACCGCTATGTTTCCCGACCGTGTCGTTTCCGGCATGCGCCCCACCGGGCTGATGCACCTTGGCCACTACCATGGCGCGCTGAAGAACTGGATCCGCATGCAGTCCGAACTGCCGTGCCTGTTCTTCGTGGCCGACTGGCACGCGCTGACCACGCACTACGACGACCCGACCATCATCGAGAAGAGCACCTGGGACATGGTGATCGACTGGCTGGCGGCCGGCATCGATCCGGCGCAGGCCACGATCTTCATCCAGTCGAAGGTGCCCGAGCACGCGGAGCTGCATTTGCTGCTGTCGATGGCGACGCCGCTCGGCTGGCTCGAGCGCGTGCCGACGTACAAGGACCAGATCGAGAATCTCGCGAACCGCGACCTCGCCACCTACGGCTTCCTCGGCTACCCGCTGCTGCAGGCGGCCGACGTGCTGATCTACCGCGCCACGCAGGTGCCGGTCGGCGAGGACCAGGTGCCGCACATCGAGATGATGCGAGAAATTGCGCGCCGTTTTAACCACCTGTACGGCAAGGAGCCGGGTTTTGAACAGAAGGCGTTGGAAGCGGTGAAGAAGCTCGGCAGCAAGCGCGCCAAGCTGTATGCGGAATTGCGCACTGCGTACCAGCAGGACGGCGACGACGCCGCGCTGGAGCAGGCGCAGGCCATGCTGGACGCGGCGGGCAGCCTGTCGAACATCGACCGCGAGCGCCTGTTCGGCTATCTCGAGGGCAGCCGCAAGATCATCCTCGTCGAGCCGCAAGTGAAACTGACGGAAGCGTCGCGCCTGCCGGGCCTCGATGGCCGCAAGATGTCGAAGAGCTACGGCAACTCGATCTCGCTGCGCGAGGATCCGGAATCCGTCACGAAGAAGATCCGCACGATGCCGACCGATCCCGCGCGCGTGCGCCGCAGCGACGCGGGCGATCCGCTGAAATGCCCCGTGTGGCAGCTGCACGAGGTCTATTCCGATGCGGCTACGCGCGAGTGGGTCATGAAGGGCTGCACGAGCGCCGGCATCGGCTGCCTCGAGTGCAAGCAGCCCGTCGTGGACGCCGTGCTGGCCGAGCAGGAGCCGATGCACGAGCGTGCCCAGCAATACGTCGACGACCCGTCGCTGGTGCGCGCCATCGTCGCCGACGGCTGCGAGAAGGCCCGCAAGCTGGCGCAGGAAACGATGCGCGACGTGCGCGAAGCCATGGGTCTGTCGTACACCTGATGCACGGCGCGACGGATACTCCATCGGCCTGGGTCGCGCGCTGGGCGCCGGCGATTCCGCACGGCGAGGTGCTCGACCTGGCTTGCGGCGGCGGGCGTCATGCGCGCCTGCTGGCGGCGCTGGGCCACCCCGTGCTGGCCGTCGACCGTGACGCGACGGCACTGGCGCAGGCCGCCGGCCCCGGCATCACCGCGTTGCAGCACGACCTGGAGGCCGACGGCGCGGCCTGGCCGTTCGCACCGCGCCGTTTCGCGGGCGTCGTCGTCACGAACTACCTGCATCGCCCGCTGTTCGCGCCCCTGGCGGCGGCGCTGGCGCCGGACGGGATCCTCGTCTACGAAACCTTCGCGCAGGGGAACGAACGCTTCGGCAAGCCATCGAATCCGGCGTTCCTGCTGGCGCCCGGCGAGTTGCTGGAGATGGCGCTGGGCCACGGCTTGCGGGTGCTGGCGTACGAGGACGGCGTCGTCGATGCGCCCCGTCCCGCGCGCGTGCAGCGGCTGTGTGCGGCGGCGCCGGACGTCGATCCCGGGAGTGTCCGGATCGACGGCTGACGGAGATGTAACCAAGCTGTAACCATGCCATTTATATGGTGTGGAATGAACCATAACACCAGGCTATCCGCTACAATCGACATTTATTTATTAACGGCACGGTCCACTGATTATGATTAAGGGCAGCATAGTAGCAATCGTCACACCGATGTTCGAGGATGGCAGTTTGGACAGGGACAGCCTGCGCAAACTGCTCGACTGGCATGTGGCGGAAGGTACGGACGCAATCTGCATCGTCGGCACGACCGGCGAGTCGGCCACCGTGAGCCCGGACGAACACTGCGAACTGATCAAGCTGACGGTCGACCATATTGCCGGCCGCATCCCGGTCATGGCCGGCACGGGCGGCAATTCGACGGCCGAGGCGATCGCGCTCACCCGCCACGCCAAGGAAGTCGGCGCCGACGCATCGCTGCAGGTCGTCCCTTACTACAACCGTCCGTCGCAGGAAGGCATGTATCGCCACTTCAAGGCGATCGCCGAATCGACCGACCTGCCGGTGTACCTGTACAACGTGCCGGGCCGTACCGTCGCCGACATGGCCAACGAGACCGTGGTGCGCCTGGCTGCCATCGACAACATCGTCGGCATCAAGGATGCGACGGGCAACCTCGCGCGCTGCATCGAGCTGCTGCGCGACATCGACCGTTCGTTCGCCGGCAAGGGCAAATCGTTCGGCGTGTTCTCGGGTGACGATGCGAGTGCGCTGGCGCTGATGCTATGCGGCGGCGCCGGCAACATCTCGGTGTCGGCGAACGTGGCACCGCGCGCGATGGCCGAGATGTGCAAGGCGGCCCTCGCCGGCGACGCCGCGCGCGCGATCGAGATCAACAACCGCGTGCTGGACCTGCACAGCAAGCTGTTCGTCGAGCCGAACCCGGTGCCGGTGAAATGGGCGCTGGCCGAGATGGGCAAGATGCCGCCCGGCCTGCGCCTGCCGCTGGCGCCGCTGGCCGCGCAATACCACGACACCGTACGCGCCGCATTGCGCGCTTCCGGCGTCCTTTGATAACGGTCCCCGGACCCTGCTGCATTACCAGCTTTAACGACATGACGAATCGCAAGATGATGACTTCCACCGCAGCCCGCACCGTGGCGCTGACCGCCATCGCATTCAGCCTGGCCGCGTGCACGACCGTGTTCGAATCGGACAAGGTGGACTACAAGGCTTCCAAGAAGGCGGCTCCTCTGGACATCCCGCCCGACCTGACGCAACTGCAAAAGGACAACCGCTACGCCGTGCCGGATGGCCGCGGCGTCGCGACGGCTTCGGGTTTCCAGCAGCAGCGCAGCACCGCACCGGCCGTCGCGGCCGCGTCCGGCGAGCAGATCGGCCAAGTGCCTACCGACACGATCCGCATCGAGCGCAACGGCAACCAGCGCTGGCTCGTGATCAAGGAGACGCCGGAGCAGCTGTGGCCGCAACTGCTGGAGTTCTGGCATAACTCGGGCTTCACCGTCGAGACCGAGTCGCCCCAGACCGGCATCATGGAAACGAACTGGGCCGAGAACCGCGCCAAGATCCCGCAGGACTTCCTCCGCCGCACGATTGGCAAGGTGTTCGATTCCGCGTATTCGACGGGCGAGCGCGACAAGTTCCGTACGCGCCTCGAGCGCCGTCCGGACGGCACGACGGAGATCTACATCAGTCACCGCGGCGCCGAGGAAGTACTGACGGGCCCGCAGAAGGAAACGACGACGTGGACCGCGCGTCCGAACGATCCGGAACTGGAAGCGGAATTCCTGGGTCGCCTGATGGCGCAGCTGACGGGCACCAAGGTCAAGGACGCGACGGCATTCGTGACGAACGCGCCGCTGGAGCCGCAGCACGCCAAGCTGGAAGGCAACAAGGTCGTCATCGACGAAGGCTTCGACCGCGCGTGGCGCCGCGTGGGCCTGGCGCTGGACCGCGTCGGCTTCACCGTGGAAGACCGCGACCGCGTGCAGGGCATTTATTACGTGCGCTACGTCGATCCGGACGCCGTCAAGAAGGAAGGCTTCTTCAGCAAGCTGTTCGGCGGCGAAGACAAGAACAAGGAAGCGCAGAAGTACCGCGTGCTCGTCTCGACCGTGCAGGGCGCGACGTCGACCGACGTGACCGTGCAGACGAACGACGGCAAGCCGGAGACGTCGCCGACCGGTGCCAAGATCCTCAAGCTGCTGGCGGACGAGCTGAAGTAATCGCGTTTCGCGCAAACAAAAAACCGGCCTCGGCCGGTTTTTTATTTGGTGGGCACGGGGTGCCCACCCTACGAATTACGCCTGAGCCGTAGGGTGGGCACCCCGTGCCCACCGAACGTATGCAAATCGTACGGACGTAATAACCGCAGCCGTAGGGGGGCATTTGAGGCCTGGGGCATTGATGCCGGGAGCATCAATCCAATGAGACGTGCCCACCAAACATATGCAAATCGTACAGACGTAAAAAAACCGGCCCGCAGGCCGGTTTTTTCAGAGCGATTCGAATTACTTCGAAGCAGCCGGAGCAGCAGCAGCCGAAGCGGCTTCAGCAGCAGCCGAAGCAGCCGAAGCGGCAGCCGAAGCAGCCGAAGCGGCAGCGTCAGCAGCGGCCGGAGCAGCCGGGGTGGCAGCAGCGTCAGCAGCCGGAGCGGCCGGAGCGGCAGCCGGAGCGGTGGTCTCAGCAGCCGGAGCCGCCGGGGTCACGGTGGTTTCTTCTTTCTTCGAGCAGGCAGCCAGAGCAACAGCCAGCAGGGAAACGATCAGCAGAGATTTTTTCATGGTTTTTCCTTAATTAATTCAAAAGGGTGGTGCGATGAATAATTACCGGTAATTATCGCTCGTCAGGAATTCTCTTGTTTGTATACTTTGGAAAAAGTGCCTACAGACAACGGAACCTTCCTAACCCGATATTATAGCCAAATTTACTGAATCGCAATAGAAAAGTCGTGTCAAGACGTAACAGTTGCCAGAACGGGCAACATTCATTTTCTGGCAAGGCGATGCCGCCGTCCGTGCGCTAGTTCTCATAGGAGAAAACACGCAACACATGTAATTACAGGCCGGTAACACTTGCCTGCAGGCCCGGCTGTGATTCTGCCCAAATCGCGTCGAAACGCTGGCGCGACAGCTCGGTTTGTTGCGGTGCGTCAAAAGCGGCCTCGCCGCGCAGGTGATCGCTGTGGAAGCGCCGCACGATGTGCTGGTCGTCCGCGATGCAGAACGAATCCGTCAGGTCGCGTAACCCCCGCGGCGTGCGCCGGCATTCGATGCCGTGCGCATAATCCCGCAATAGCCGGACGAAGCGCGGCGCCTCGCGTTCCAGGTGCGCCGGGTCGTGCAGCGCGAGGCGCAGCTGGCCGCCGCCGTGCAGGAACCGGCGCAGCGCGGCGTCGACGTCCGGCGCGCCCAGCCGGAACAGGGCGAAATCGGGATCGAACATGACGAGCGTCGCCTGCGCGCGCGCCAGCACCTCGCCCAGATGCTGCTGGAACGCGGCGCGGGTGTCGAAGGGCTGGAGCAAGGGATCCGTCATGATCAGTACATTATCAGGCCAATTCGAGCCAGCCGTCCTGGTACCACGTGTACAGCGCGTCCAGCACGTCGTCGGACGCCTGGTCCAGCAGGCTGCCGGGCAGGCCCCGTTCGTTGGCGAGGACGTCGAGCACGGTCTTGTCCGCGCGTCCGACGGCAAACGATTCGCCATTGATGAACACGTGCTTGCCACGGTACAGCATCAGCGTCTTGGGCGACAACCGGAGGCCCTTCTTCGCGGCCTGCTCCATGAAGCGGCCCACCGTCAGCGGCTTCGCCACCGGCGTGAAGAACACGTTGTGCTTGGGCTCGGACAGGTATTCGCCCAGGAAGATCGTGACGTCTTCCTCGTCCCAGCGCACCTTGTTGAGTTCCTCGGTGACCGTCGTCAGCATGTCGCGCGGGATCTCGGCCGGGTTCTTCGCGGGCGCGAGGCCGGGGTCGGCATAGCGGCCCGGCAGGTCGATCGAGTCGGCCATGAATTGCAGGAACGCTTCCCCCAGTTCCTGGAACGACGGCGCGCGGAAGCCGATCGAATACGTCATGCATTCGCCCTCGGCCACGCCGTCGTGCGCGTAGTGTGGCGGCAGGTACAGCATGTCGCCCGGCTCCAGCACGAATTCCTGTTCCGGCTCGAAGTTCGCGAGGATCTTCAGCGGCAAGCCCTCGACGAGCGTCAGGTCCTGCTGCGCGCCGATGCGCCAGCGGCGCTTGCCCTGCGCCTGCAGCAGGAACACGTCGTAGGAATCGAAGTGGGGGCCGACGCCGCCGCCGTCCGTCGCGTAGCTGACCATCAGGTCGTCCAGGCGCGCGTCCGGCACGAAGCGGAACTGGCGCAGCAGGGCGTCCGCCTTCTCGTCGTGCAGGTTGACGCCCTGCACGAGCATCGTCCATTCGCGCTGCGTCGTCGGCGGCAGCTCGGCCAGGGGGCCTTGCTGCATGTCCCACGTACCGTCCGTGAGCGTCACGAGGCGCGACTCTACGTGGTTGAGCTTGGCCAGCTCGGCCAGCTTGTCCACCTTGAGCAGCGGCTTGAAATTGGGGATCGCCTGGCGGATGAGCAGGGGTTTCTTGTGCCAGTAATCGCGGAGGAACTGGGCGGGGGTGATGTTCCCGAGGAGCTGTAATTTTTGCATGCGTCCATTATAACCAGCGCCGCGGAGGGCCAACCGGTGGTAGGGTTATAATCGCGGCCTTACCCACGAAAGGAAGTGCAATGAAGATTGCCCAGAACACGGTTGTGTCGGTGAATTACAAGCTGTCCGACGCGCAGAACAACCTGATCGAAGACGGCGCCCAGCCGATGGTCTACCTGCACGGCGGTTACGAGAACACGCTGCCGAAGATCGAAGAAGAGCTGGACGGCAAGGACGTGGGTTACACGTCGACCATCCAGATCGAGCCGGAAGACGCGTTCGGCGACTACGATCCGAACCTGGTCAAGGTCGAGGAACGCAACCGCCTGCCGGAACCGATCGAAGTCGGCATGCAGTTCGAAGGCGTGGCCGAAGGCGGCGACGAAGAGCCCGTGATCTTCACCGTCACCGAGATCGCCGACGACAAGGTCGTCCTCGACGGCAACCACCCGCTGGCCGGCATGGCCCTGCGCTTCGACCTGTCCGTGATCGACGTGCGCGCCGCGACGCCGGAAGAGATCGCGCACGGCCACGTGCACGGCGCCCATGGCCATGACCACGGCCACGGCCACGACGACATGGAAGACAGCGAGCCGGGCGACCACTTCCGCAGCCAGCCGCTGCAGTAATCCATGGCGCCTCGGGTCGGCCGGGCGGTCACTGGCCCCTGGCCGGCTTCGCCGTCTCCACCTTGCGCGGATCGACCTTGAACAAGGTCTTCGCCGCCGGATCGACGACCACTTCGAGCGCATCCGCGCCGGCCGCCAGATGGCCGACGTTCCCCCGCCATTCGATCGCCGGCCTGCCGCGCACGCGCGTGCCGTCGACGAGCAGCACCTTGCCGTGGAATTTCTGTGCCAGCGACAGGATCAGCCGCCGCGGCTCGGCGAAGCCGTCGTTGTCCGGCGCGGCGTCGCGCAGCAGGGCCTGCAGGCCCGTCGGCTGCGACAGCGCCTTCACGTCCCCTTCGGAAAACAGCACGACCGCTTCCAGCTTGTCGCGCCGCGCGATGGCGAACAGGCGGTTCAGCCAGAAGCGGTTCGCGACGAGCCGGTCTTCGTACTCGCTGTTGCGGCCCGCTTCGTTCAGGTAGTGGTTGTTATTGGCGGGCATGTTGATCGTGGCGTACAGCACCTTGCCGACCGACCAGTGCGCGTTCTCCGCATAGCTGCGAAAGCGCGGGCTCATCGATTGACGGGTCAACGACAGCTTGCGCGCGCCCAGCGAGTCCGGCTCGCCGTAGAACAGTTCGCGGATGCGGTTCAGGCGTTCGATCGCATTCGAGCGACCGGCCGTGTTGCGGCACTCGGTCCAGTCGCTGCCGGACGGCAGCACGACGACGGGCCGGCGCGCCTCGTCGATCAGGTCGCGCCGCTTCTGGTACAGCTTGTCCGTGCAGGGCTCGTTCGCACCCTTGATGCCCGTGACGACGAGGAAGGCGACGGCGCCGTCGTCGTTGTCGGCGAGCGCCTGCTTCAAGTGTTTGTCGCCGCCGTCCGTGAAACCGTGGCCGATGATGGCGAAGCGGTGCGCGTCATCCTCGCGCGCCTCCGCGCGCGCGCCGCCCGCGAGCAGCACGGCGAGGGCGAGCAGGAGTACCGAGCGGCGTCGTGGCATCGTCACGCCGACGCCAGGCGCTTGAGCTCGTACAGCCGTTCGAGCGCTTCGCGCGGGCTCAGGGCATCGGGATCGATGGCGTCCAGCAGGGCCAGCGCGGGCGATTCGTCCGCTTGCGGCAGCGGTGCCGGCGCGGCATCGGCATCGGCATCGGCATCGGCATCGTCGCACGGTGCGGGCGCGAACAGGTCGAGCTGCGGTGTCGCATCGAGCGCCTGCGCTTCCAGCCGCGCCAGGTGCTTGCGCGCGGCGCGGATGACGGCAGGCTGCACGCCCGCGAGTTGCGCCACCTGCAGGCCGTAGCTCTGCGACGCGGGACCGTCCTGCACGGCGTGCAGGAACACGATGCTGTCCTTGTGCTCGACGGCCGACAGGTGCACGTTCGCGGCGCTCGGATGCTGTTCCGGCAGCTGCGTCAGTTCGAAGTAGTGGGTGGCGAACAGCGTGAAGCTGCGGCTCGTCTCGATCAGGTGGCGGGCGATGGCCCACGCGAGCGCGAGGCCGTCGAACGTCGACGTGCCGCGGCCCACCTCGTCCATCAGCACGAGCGAATGCTCCGTCGCGCCGTTGAGGATCGCGGCCGATTCCGTCATCTCCACCATGAACGTGGAGCGGCCGCCGGCCAGGTCGTCCGACGCGCCGATGCGCGTGAAGATGCGGTCGATGGGACCGATCGTCGCATTCGTCGCCGGCACGTAGCTGCCCACGTACGCGAGCAAGGTGATGAGCGCGACCTGGCGCATGAACGTCGATTTACCGCCCATGTTCGGGCCCGTGATCAACAGGAGGCGGCGGTCGTTGGACAGTTTGCAGTCGTTGGCGATGAAGCGCTCGATCTGGTTTTCGACGACGGGGTGGCGGCCTTCGGTAATCGTCAGGCACGGCTCCTCGACGAGCTGCGGCATGCACCAGTTGTAGCGCGCGGCGTGGGAGGCGAGCGCGGTCAGCGTGTCGAGCTGCGCGATGCCGGACGCGATGCGTTGCAGGCACACGATGTGCGGCGCGAGGTCGGCCAGCAGCAGCTCGTACAGCAGTTTTTCGCGCGCGAGCGCGCGGTCCTGCGCGGACAAGGCCTTGTCCTCGAACGCCTTCAGTTCCGGCGTGATGTAGCGCTCGCAGTTCTTCAGGGTCTGGCGGCGGCGGTAGTCGTCCGGCACCTTGTCGGCCTGGCCGTTCGTCACCTCGATGTAGAAGCCATGCACCTTGTTGTATTCGACGCGCAGGTTGGCGATGCCCGTGCGGGCACGCTCGCGCGCTTCCAGGTCGACGAGGAACTGGCCCGCGTTTTCCGACAGCGCGCGCAGCTCGTCGAGCTCCGCGTCGAAGCCGCGCGCGAACACGCCGCCGTCGCGCACCATCGCGGCCGGTTCCGTCGCGATGGCGCGTTGCAGGAGGTCCGCGCACGCCTCGGGGATCGCGATGGCGTCGTGGATGTCGTGCAGCAGGCACGAGTCGCCGGGGATGAAGCAGCGCGCCACCTGTTCGCGCAGTCCCGGCAGCTGGGCGAGGCCGTCGCGCAGGCTGGCGAGGTCGCGCGGACGCGCCGTCAGCAGCGCGATGCGCGTCGTGATGCGTTCGATGTCCGGCACGTGCGCGAGCGTCGCGGACAAGCCCTGCATGGCGTCGCGCTGTGCGAGCGCGGCGATCGCCTCGTGGCGCGCGCGCGCCACGCGCTGGTCGCGCCGCGCGTGGTGAAGCCAGTGGCGCAGCAGGCGCGAGCCCATCGCCGTGCGGCAGCCGTCCAGCAGCGAGAACAACGTGGGCGATTCGAAGCCGCGGATCGTCTCCGTCAATTCGAGGTTGCGGCGCGTGGCCGCATCGAGGCCGATGAATTCGCTCTCCGATTCGACGGCGAGGCTCTTCACGTGCTGCAGGCCGCGGCCTTGCGTCGCTTGCGCATAGCGCAGCAGCGCGCCGGCCGCGCCGAACGCGGCACCGAGGCCGTCCGCGCCGAAGCCGGACAACGTCGCGACCCCGAGCTGGTCGAGCAGCGCCTTGTGGCCGTGCACGACCTCGAAATGCCATTCCGGGACGCGCGCCGTGTGGCCGACCGGCGATTCCTCGAACAGGTCGGCACCGCCGTCCGCGCGCAGCACCTCGGCCGGCGCGATGCGTTCCAGTTCCTGCACGAGGCGCACGGCGGCCGTGCGCGCGTCGCCGGAAAATTCCATCAGCCGGAGTCCCCCGCTCGCCAGCGACATCCACGCGAGACCCGTCGTGACCACCTTGCGGTTCGCGACCGTGCACACGGCGAGCAGCGGGCGCTCGGCCTTCTCCGGCAGCAGGTCGGCATCCGTCAAGGTGCCCGGCGTGACGACGCGCACGACCTTGCGTTCGACCGGGCCCTTGCTCAGCGCGGGGTCGCCGATCTGCTCGCAGATCGCGCACGACTCGCCCAGCTTGACCAGTTTCGCGAGGTAGGGATCGAGCGAGTGGAAGGGCACGCCGGCCATCTTGATCGGATTGCCGCCCGAGGTGCCGCGCGCCGTCAACGTGATGCCCAGGATGCGCGCGGCCTTCTCGGCGTCCTCGAAGAACAGCTCGTAGAAGTCGCCCATCCGGTAGAAGACGAGCATCGTGGGGTAGTCGGCCTTGATGCTCAGGTACTGCTGCATCATCGGGGTGTGCTTTTCGGTCGCGAGGCGTTTGGCCGCGTCGGCGTTGATTTCGCGTGGAACGTTCATGTGGTCAAATCGGACAGCGCGGCAAGAACTTGCCAAGGCCGCCATTTTACCGTGTTCGGTCGCCAACAGGCAGCCTGGCCGCCGCGAGCCTCGGCCGTGGTGCCGCCGGGCTTGTTCGCACTCATTCATTTGAACTACAATCGTTCGACTCCGGAGAGAAGCGATGATTCGAGTTCTGTTGGCCGACGATCATGCGATCGTACGAAGCGGCGTGAAGCAGTTGTTGCAGATCGCCGGCGATATTGAAGTGACGGCCGAAGCCATCAATGGTGCCCAGGTGCTGCAAGCCCTGCGCGCCGAGCAGTTCGACCTCATTCTGCTGGACATGGGCATGCCCGGCATCAGCGGTGTCGACCTCATCGCGCGCATCCGGCGCCACGACATCACGGTGCCGATCCTCGTCCTCAGCATGCTCAACGAGGCCCAGGCCGTCAGGCGGGCGTTCAGTTCAGGCGCCAATGGCTATGTCACGAAGGATAATGAGCCGGAAGTCCTCCTTGCGGCGATCCGCAAGACGGCGGCGGGCCACCGCTTCATCGACCCGTTGCTCGTCGACGAGATGGTGTTCGGAAAGGCCGAATCCGATACACAGCCGGCCCACGAACTCCTGTCCGACCGCGAATTCCACATCTTCAGGCTGCTGGCGCACGGGAAAAGCGTCAACGATATTGCCGACGAGCTCGCGATCAGCAACAAGACCGTCAGCACGCACAAGGCGCGCCTGATGCAGAAAATGAACTTCAGCTCCAACGCGGAATTGGTGCGCTACGGTGTCCAGCATGGCCTCGTCGAATGACGCGGGCCTCACCGTGCGTGCGCGCGACGGACTGATCCTCGTCGTCGACGATACGGTCGCGAACCTGCAAATCCTCGCCGACTTCCTCGTCGACTGCGGCTACCGGGTGCTGGTCGCGCAGGAAGGCGAGGAGGCGCTGGAACGGGCGGCGCTTGCGTTGCCCGACCTGATCCTGCTCGACGTGATGCTGCCCGACATGGACGGCTTCGAAGTCTGCCGGCGCCTGAAGCAGCGGAGCACGACGTGCGATATTCCCGTCGTCTTCATGACGGCGCTCGTCGAGGTCGAGCACAAGCTGATGGGGTTCGCGGCCGGCGGCATCGATTACGTGACCAAGCCGTTGCAACTGGCGGAAGTGCTGGCGCGGATCGACACGCACATGCGGCTGCGCTGGCTGCAAAAACAACTGGAAGACAAGAATGCCGAGCTCCAGCGCTCGCACGACGAGCTCGAATGCCGCGTTGCGGAACGCACGGCGGAACTGAGCGAAGCCAACCGGTGTCTGCGCCAGGAGATCGAGGAACGCGAGCAAGCCGAAGCGGCATTGCGCGATAGCGAGCGCAAGTTCCGCACGCTGGCGGAGAACTCGCCGGACCTGATCGCCCGCTACGACCGCGATTGGCGCCGCGTCTACGTGAACCCCGCCTACACGGCATTGTTCGCGACGTCGGCACAGCAGGCGCCGGGCGGCAGCGGCTTCGGCGACGCCGGCATGGCAGCCTGCCAGAACATGCTGCGCAGCGTCATGGCGACCGGTGAGCGGGCCGAGAGTGTCCTGACCTGGCAACAGCCCGGCGCCAAGCCCAGGCATTACGTGTTTCACGCCGTGCCCGAATACGACGTGGACGGGACGGTGGTGCGCGTGCTGACGATCGGACGCGACGTGACGGCGCTGAAAGAGGCCGAGCAGAATTTGCGCGAACTCTCCGCGCGCCAGCACACTGCACGCGAGGAAGAACGCAAACACATCGCGCGCGAACTGCACGACGAACTCGGCCAGTTCCTGACGGCGTTGCGCATGAGCGTGTCGCTGTTGCGCGTACGGTTTGGCCAGGACAACCCGGCGCTGACGGAACACGCGAAAGGCATGACGCAGCTCGTCGACCGGAATATCCAGGTCGTCCGCAACGTGGCCGCGTCGTTGCGCCCGGCCGCGCTCGACATGGGCATCCAGCCGGCGCTGGAGTGGCTGGTCGACGAGTTCCGCCGCCATGCCGGCATCGCGGCCACGCTGCTCGTCGAGGACGAGAACATCGTCCTCGACGACGACAGCCAGACCGCGATCTTCCGCATCGTGCAGGAGTCGCTGACCAACGTGGCGCGCCACGCCGAGGCCGGCGAAGTGACGGTGACCCTGGACAGCAGCGATGCGTATTGCCAGGTGACCGTGCAGGACGACGGCGTGGGCTTCGAGCCCGGCCAGGTCGGCAAGTCGTCGCTGGGCCTCGTCGGCATGCGGGAGCGCGTGCTGATGGTCGGCGGCGCGATCGATATCGACAGTGCGCGGGGCAGGGGGACGACCGTGGTGGTCCGCGTACCGCTCGGCACCCCGTCCACGCACGAGGCGCAAGCCCAGCCCGACTGATTGCGTCCTGTAGGGCGATCCCTACCCCTGTATTTACCGCTGCCTGACCCAAGAATCAAGATTGCCTGATGGCACCCCGTTGTTGCGCATAGGAAGATATGCCTTGGCTGGTTCTTCATGGATCAAACGAGGGATGAAATGACGCAGCAGGACTCACTACCAGGCGAACAGGACGATCGCGCAGCGGAGGCGGTTGACGTGGCGTGCCTGGACGGGACGGAACGGGAACCCGGCGCACGCACGCACGCACGCACGCGGCGCACGCGCGAAGACGAGATGCGTGCCCTGGTCGAGCAGTTGCCGGACGCGGTGGCCCGCCACGATCCCGCGACCCGTATCGTGTACGCCAACCCGGCCTGGGCCCGGCTCATCGGATGTGCGGACGCGGTGACGGGCCGGCGTATCGGCGAGGTCGCGCCGGCCTTGACCGCCGTGGCGCGCTACCAACGCGCGCTCGACCAGGTGGCGGCGTCCGGCGAGCCCGCCGAACTCGACTTCATCGGCGCTGCCGGCGGGCGTGCGGCGGCGCGGCTGCGCATCGTTCCGGAAGCGGCCGCCGACGGCAGCCTGCTCGGCTTGCTGGTGTTCGGCCGCGACCTGGCGCCGCAACACGACCTGGAAGACGAATTGCTGCAATGTTCGGCGGAGTTGCGCGAGCTCGTCGAACACGCGCCCGTCAACATTGCGCACTACGATGCGGCGTGCCGCCGTGTCTATGCGAACGCGCGGTTGATCGCGGCGCTGGGCGGCGATCCGGCGGACGTGTTGGGGAAGACGCCCGCGGAATCGCCGGGAGGCCCAAGGTCTTCGATGTTCATGCAGGTCCTGCGCGACGTGCTCGAGCGCGGCGACGTGCGCGAGGTCGACATGTGCTGGCAGGTGGCGGGCGAGGAGGTCTGCGACCGGGTGCGCGTGAGTCCCCAGTTCGACGGTGCGGGCCGGATCACGCGCGTGCTGGCGGTCGGACGCGACGTGACGGAACTCGGCCGCTACCGCAGGCAGGTGCATCTCCAGGCCTTCTACGATCCCCTGACGGCGCTGCCCAACCGCCTGCTGTTGGGCGACCGGATCTCCCAGGCCATCGCCGACGCCCGGTACCATGACCATGAGTTCGCCCTGCTGCTGCTCGATCTGGACCACTTCAAGAACGTCAACGACAGCCTGGGCCACACGATGGGCGACCGCTTGCTGTGCGCGGTGGCGAAGCGCGTCCAGGATTGCGTCCGCACGCTCGATACGGTGGCCCGGCTCGGCGGCGACGAATTCGCGATCCTGCTGCCGGACGTGCGCGGGATGGACGACGCGGCGGCAGTCGCCGACAAGATTCTCCGGTACCTGGCTGAACCGCTCCTGATCGACGGCCGTGAATTATTCGTCACCGGCAGCATCGGCATCGCCCTCTTTCCCGTCGACGGGGGCGAAGTCGAGTCGCTGCTCAAGTTCGCCGATGCCGCGATGTACCACGGCAAGCACGCCGGGCGCAATAATTTCCAGTTTTATGCGCGCGAGTTCACCGCACGTTCGCTCGAACGGATGGACAAGGAACTTGCGCTGCGCAAAGCCCTGAAAAACGGCGAGCTGGAGGTGTATTACCAACCGCAGATCGACCTGCAGACGGGTCTGCTGATCGGGGCCGAGGCGCTGCTGCGCTGGCGCCGTCCGGGCCTCGGGCTGATCGAGCCGGACGACTTCATTCGGATTGCCGAGGAATCCGGATTGATCGTGGAGATCGGCGAGTGGGTGCTGTCCGTCGCCTGCGGGGCCGTGGCGCGGTGGAACGCGCGGCGCAGCAGGCCTCTCAAGATTGCCGTGAACCTGTCGCCGCGCCAATTCGTGCGCAACGAACTGGTCGACGCGGTGGCCCGCATTCTCGCGGACACCGGGTGCAAGCCCGCGTGGCTGGACCTGGAAATCACCGAGAACCTGCTGCTGGAAGACAGCGAACGGACCGTGTCGATGCTGGCCGCGCTGGACGCGATGGGCGCGTCCATTTCGATCGACGATTTCGGGACGGGCTATTCGGCGCTGAGCTACCTCCACCGTTTCCCCGTCAGCCGCATCAAGATCGATCGTACGTTCGTCGACGGCATCGACGGGCAGGCCGAGAAGAGCGAACTGGTCAAGGCCATGTTGTCGATCGCTGCCGCGCTGAACCTGGGATCGGTGGCGGAAGGGGTGGAAACCGCCCAGCAGGCGGCTTACCTGAAGCAGCGCGGCTGCCGCGCCGCGCAAGGGTATCTGTTCGGCCGGCCGATGCCCCTTGCCGACTTCGAAAATTTCCTGAATAAACAAACGGCGTCGCCCGCATCCTGACGGTGCGGCGGCGAAGTACTGTGCAACATTGGAGACTGACATGAAAAACCTGAAAATCGGGACGCGGATGGGCATCGGTTACGCCGTCGTCCTCGTCCTGCTGGCCGCGACCGCATGGCTGGGCATCAATCGCATGGGGCAAGTGCACGCGCATCTGGAGCGGATCGTCGCGGTTGACAATGCCGTGTTGACCTTGGCTCGCGACATGCGCATGACGGTCGACGACAGGATGATCGCGCTACGCAACCTGGCCCTGATGGAGACGCTCGACGAGAAGCAGCCCGAGTTGCAGCGCGTCCGGCGCCAGGAGGCGGCGTATGCCGACGCGGCCGACAAGCTCGGGAAGCTGCTCGCAAGCCAGCAGGACCTGGCATCCGGCGCCGGCCCCATCGTGGCCGCGATCCGGGACGACGACATCGCGGCCCGGCCCGTCATTGCCAAGGCCATCGACGTCGCAAAGCAGAACAGGCAGAAGGAGGCCACCGACGTCCTGATCAAGGAGTTGCGCCCGCTTCAGTTCAAGTGGACGAAGGACCTGGCCTCGCTCGTCGAACAGGCGAACATGCAGAGCGAACACGGCGTGGCAAACGCGAACGAGGCGTATCGGCGGGCCCGTACCCTGTTGACGGCACTGGCGGTGCTGGCCTTCCTGGTCGGCGGCGGCTTCGCGTACGTGATCACACGCGGCATCGTCCGTCCGTTGAAGGAAGCGGTGCAGGTCGCGCAGACCGTCGCCGGCGGCGATCTCACCAGCCGGATCGACGTGGCGAGCCTCGACGAAACGGGCCAGTTGCTGCGGGCATTGAGAGACATGAACGCGAGCCTCGTGAACATCGTCAGGGAAGTCAGGGGCAGCACCGACACGATCGCGTCGGCGTCGCAGCAGATCGCCACCGGCAACGTCGACCTGTCGTCGCGCACGGAAGAGCAGGCGGGCTCGCTGGAAGAGACGGCGTCGGCGATGGAGGAACTGACGTCGACAGTGCGGCAAAACGCCGACAACGCGCTGCGGGCCAACCGGCTGGCCGTGACCGCATCCGACGTCGCGCGGCAGGGTGGCAGCGTGGTGGAGGAAGTCGTCGGCACGATGAGTTCCATCAACGAGTCGGCCCGCAAGATCGTCGACATCATCGGCGTCATCGACGGCATCGCGTTCCAGACCAATATTCTCGCGCTGAACGCGGCCGTGGAAGCGGCGCGCGCCGGTGCGAACGGCGCCGGGTTTGCCGTGGTTGCGACGGAGGTCCGCAACCTGGCGCAGCGCAGCGCGGTCGCCGCCAAGGACATTAAGACCCTGATCAACGATTCGGTCGACAAGGTCGATGCGGGCAGCCGCCTCGTCGGACAGGCGGGCGCGACGATGACCGAGGTCGTCGACAGCATCCGGCGCGTGACCGACATCGTGGGCGAGATCAGCGCGGCCAGCCAGGAGCAGAGCGCCGGCATCGAACAAGTGACGCAGGCGGTCGCGCAGATGGAGCAGACCACCCAGCAGAACGCCGCGCTGGTGGAAGAGGCGGCGGCCGCCTCCGACTCGATGCAGGACCAGGCGCGCAAGCTGGCGGACACCGTCAGCGTGTTCAAGCTGGACGGGCTGCCGGCGGTGGCGGCGGCGCCCGCGCGCGCCAGGGCCGAGCGGGCGAGGGCTATCGCGCTGAGACAGTTGCCGGCCTAGCGCCGGCGGAGGATTCGACCATGCACGGCTTGGCGAGGAAGGGATGATCCGGATATTGATAGCGGACGATCACGCGATCGTCATCGGCGGGCTGAAGCAATTGCTGGCGCAAGTCGACGACGTCGAGGTCGCGGGCGAAGCGAACACTGGCCACCAGGTGCTGGACGCATTGGTCCGGGACCGTTTCGATCTCGTCCTGCTGGACATGAACATGCCCGGCCCGAGCGGCATCGACCTGATTGCCCGAGTCCGGTCGCATGATGCGGATCTTCCCATCCTCGTGCTCACCATGCACAACGAAGTGCAGGTGGCGCGGGCGGCGTTCAAGGCGGGCGCCGCCGGCTACCTGACCAAGGACACGGAGCCCGAGGTGCTGATCGCGGCCATCCGCAAGACGGCGGCGGGCGGCAAGTTCATCGATCCGACGCTCGTAGACCAGCTGGTGTTCGACGCCGGCGACGGGCAGCTCGAGGCGGCGCACGACAAGTTGTCCGCGCGCGAGTTCCACGTCCTGGCCTTGCTGGCGTCCGGGAAGACCGTCAACGAGATCGCCGCCGACCTCGGCCTCAGCAGCAAAACCGTCAGCACCCACAAGGCGCGGCTGATGCAGAAAATGAATTTCAGCAGCAATGCTGATCTCGTGCGTTATGCGGTCGAGCGGGGACTGGCGAAATAGGGCCTGGCAGAATCTTCAGGTTGTCCTCGATGCAACGATTACCGTACATTTAACGATTTCCGAAAAGGATACGTTCGAATGGCGTGTGAGTATTGGAGACAATGGCTGGCGGGCGCGGCGTGGTTGTGCGTGTCGATCGCGGCGTTCGCGCGGGACGTCCCGGACAAATCCGTGCCGAAGGTGGAGGTGCAGGGCACCGCGCGCGATCGCGACGAAAAACCGTACCGCGACATGTTGGCCGCGATGGATGTCTTCGTGGCGAACCACGGCCTCGCGCCGACGGCGTCGCTGCGGTTCAAGGTCTTCCCGCGCCATGCCGGCGTGTCGATGGACGGTCTCGTTCTCCACATTGCCGGCGATCACACGAGCATTCCCGTGCCGCTGGCGCCGGACGGGACGTTCACGCTGCCGCGTGACGCCGCTGCCGCCGACGACAAGGCCGTCGTCCGCTTCAACCGCAAGATCGGCAGCCTGGCCTGGCGGGCCGACGTCCGCAGCCAGGGCGTGCCGCCCAATGCCCGGCGCCTGGGCGACCTGCTGCTCGAGTGTAAGGTGGCCATGGTGGGCGACCTGGTGGCGTACGTGCACCACCCCATCAACATGATGATCACGAAGATGGAGGATCCGTGCCGCACGATGCCGATCAATATGTTTTATTTCGCCGACCGGCCCGTGTTCAGCGTGGCGCTCGTTGCGGGAAGCCGGCGCAAGGTCATGCCGGCCGCGATGCTGCACGGTCCGACGGCCCCGATGATGCCGAACCAGGAAGACTGGACGTTCCTGCGCGAACGGGTGTTCATGGTCAAGTTCAAGTCGTTGTACGAGCAGGGCTGGCCGGACGACACGCTGCTGGAGTTCGACTTCATGGACGACGATGCGCCCGCCGCGGTCCGGACGTCGCCTGCTGCCGGAGCACGGTCATGACAGGACATTCGATCATGACGCGGGCCTGCCGCTGCATCGCGGCGTTCGTGCTCGCCGCCGCGTTCGCGGGCTGCGCCGCCACCGGCAATGGCACCGTCACCACGTTGACGCAGCAGGGGGCGGCACGGGTCATCGTCATCGGCAAATCGACCAAGGCCGACATCGAGGCCGCCTTCGGTCGCGCCAACGTCACCCCCTTCGCCAACGGGTATGAATTGTGGCTGTACCAGGTCGGGTATTCGAAAGCCGTGGATTCCATGCCGTACGTGAATCTCGTCGTCAGCAGCGCCGACAATAAACGGGAATTGTCGATCCTGTTCGACAAGAATGGCGTCGTGAAGAAATACCTGCTGATGGATCAGTAGCGCACGCAATCCATCATGGCGGTTGCATGAAATGTTGACAGGCCGGTCTTTATTGACAAGCCTGCGGAGGTATCATCGTTCGTCCGGATCGCCATACACGGCGGTACGGTGCTCGTACTCCGCCTGGCGCAGCTCCCGGTCGTGATCCTTGTGGGCGAGAATGGGCCCGGCGATGCGGGCGACGATCACGAGCGCCGCGAAGGCAAGTACGTAGACCATGGGAGCTCCCGACTCCATTTTCTTGAGTCGATCGTATTTTCTGGTCTGATCGTTGTCAACAACTATCCTCGCGCACGTGCTCACATCCACGATGAAGACAGGGCGAACCGTTTTATCGCGTTCGCCCTCGATGCGCAGTCAAGGCAGCAGGCCACGGCGGCGCCTGCCGGGCACGGCGAGGATGCGCAACGCCGTGTCCAGTTGGACGCGCCGGTACTCCATCGCGCGCGCGGCCGCGTGCACGCCCCGCGCGCGCAGCGCGTCCTGCACGTTGTCGGCCGTCCAGCGGTCCGTGCGCCGTTCGCCCAGCATTTTCTTCAGCAAGCCCTTGTCGTCGATCCAGCGGTAAGTCATGGCGGTCTCCTGTGAGTGCAGACCTCCATCGTCGCGTAATTGTGCTGTGGCAACTTACTGGGCGTCAAACACAAAGGCGGTCACGACAGGCGGGCATGATTCAGGATGAGCCACGCGACGGTGATGACGACCATCCCCGTGAACGTCACGCACGACCACGTGAAGCACCAGGCGGACAGCAGCCCGGCCTGCAGGACTTTCTCGAACAGGACGCCGAGCGCGAAATCGAACGCCGTGAGGAACGACCAGCGCCGCAGGTAGACGGGCAGGTAGCGGCTCATCTTGCGGTTGTGCTGGTGCGCGGCGTGCCGTTCGAAGAGGTTGCGCGCGGCGCTGACGTCGCGGAACAGCCAGTCGAAGAACAGGAAGCGGTAGAGCAGGCGCCGGAACGGCATGTCCGGTGGCGGCTCGCCGGCAGGGGCGGGTTGGGGTGGCGTGTCCTTGTCGATCGTCATGGTTGCACCGCTGGCTTGAATGGCGTGATCACACCACCGACAGGAAGCATGTCCACGATATCCATGGTATGACAGTTGCCGTCCCGGGCGCGTTCGTTGGCTAACGTAGCGTGCGCGGGTCCACCGGACATTGTCGGCGAACGACGGTCGGGGTTTCTGAGGAGCACCAACAAAAGCAAAATGGGCGCACGCGGCGCCCATTCCGGAGACCGAGAACAGTCGGTCAGCCTTCCTGCACGCGCCTGGTGATGTGCGCCAATGCCTCGTCGACCTGGTCGATGAGGATCAGCGACAGGTCGCCCGGCTGCAGGCGCGCCAGCGCCTTGTCGATGGCGACGAACTCGCCCTTGATCTCGTCGACGAACGTCGTGCGCGGCGCACCCGCGAGGCCCTCGCGCAGCAGCGCGACGACTTCGCCTTCCGAGCGGCCGCGCTGGCACTGGTCTTCGTACAGCAGCACGTCGTCGAACGCCTTGCCGAGGATGCGGGTCTGGTCGCGGATGTCGTCGTCGCGACGGTCGCCGGCGCCCGAGATGACGACCGAGCGGCGCTTGGCCGGCATCGATTCGACGGCGCCCACGAGGGCCTGGATGGCGTCCGGGTTGTGGCCGTAGTCGGCGATCACGGTCGCGCCGCGGTAGTCGAACACGTTGAAGCGGCCGGGCGCGTTGTCGCTCTCGCCGACGAAGGTCTTGAGGCCCAGGCGGATCGCATCCCACGAGATGCCGACGGCCCATGCCGCCGCCACGGACGCCATCACGTTCTCGACCTGGAAGCCGACCACCCCACCGCGCGTGATGGGCACGTCGGCGAGCGGCACGCGCTCCTCCTTCTTGCCGTGCGCCGCGACGAGGTGGCCGCGGTCGACGTAGACGATGCGGCGGCCCTGCGCGCGGTGCTTCTGCATGACGGGCAGCGAGCTGTCCGCGGCGAAGTAGGTAACGTCGCCCTTCGTGTTGTCGGCCATGGCGGCCACGATCGGGTCGGCCGCGTTCAGCACGGCCATGCCGTTCGGCGCCACGTTCTGGATGATCACGCGCTTCAGCACCGCGAGGTCTTCCAATGTGGTGATGTAGTTCAGGCCCAGGTGGTCGCCGGCCCCGATATTGGTCACGACGCCGACCTGGCAGCGGTCGAACGCGAGGCCTTCGCGCAGCATGCCGCCGCGCGCCGTCTCGAACACGGCCGCGTCGACGTCCGGGTGCAGCAGCACGTTGCGCGCGCTGCGCGGGCCGCTGCAGTCGCCGCTGTCGATGCGGCGGCCCTGGATGTACACGCCGTCCGTGTTCGTCATGCCCGTGCGCAGGCCGGAGCTCGTGAGCAGGTGGGCGATCAGGCGCACGGTCGTCGTCTTGCCGTTCGTGCCCGTCACGGCGACGACGGGGATGCGGCCGTCGTCGCCCGGCGCGTACAGCGTGTCCATGATGGCTTCGCCGACGGCGCGGCCCTTGCCGAACGACGGCGAGATGTGCATGCGCAGGCCCGGCGCCGCGTTCACTTCGACGATGCCGCCGCCTTGTTCCTCGATGGGTTTCAGCACGCTGTCGCACACGAGGTCGACGCCGCAGATGTCGAGGCCGACCATGTGCGCGGCCGCGATCGCGCGCGCGGCCACTTCCGGATGGACGTCGTCCGTGACGTCGGTCGCGGAGCCGCCCGTCGACAGGTTCGCGTTGTTGCGCAGGGTGACGCGCTGGCCTTTCGGCGGCACGGATTCCGCGTCGTAGCCCTGCTTGGCCAGCGAGGCGAGGGCGATGTCGTCGAAGCGGATCTTCGTCAGCGACGTCGCGTGGCCGTCGCCGCGGCGCGGGTCCTTGTTGACGATCTCGACGAGCTGGCGCACCGTGTGCGTGCCGTCGCCCACGACGTGCGGCGGGTCGCGGCGCGCGGCGGCGACGAGCTTGTTGCCGACGACGAGCAGGCGGAAGTCGTGGCCCGGCAGGTATTTTTCGACCATGATGTCGTCGCGGAATTCGGATGCGGCGGCAAAGCCCGCATCCAGCTGTTCGCGCGTCGTGACGTTCACCGTGACGCCCTTGCCCTGGTTGCCGTCCTTCGGCTTGATCACGACCGGCAGGCCGATCTCCTGCGCGGCGGCCCACGCATCATCCAGGTCGCTCACGGCGCGGCCCAGCGGCACGGGCACGCCGGCCGCGTTCAACAATGTCTTCGTCAGTTCCTTGTCCTGGGCGATCGATTCCGCGATGGCGCCGGTGGCGTCGATCTCGGCGGCCTGGATGCGGCGCTGGCGGCTGCCCCAGCCGAACTGCACGAGGCTGCCCTCGGTCAGGCGGCGGTACGGGATGCCGCGCGCGACGGCGGCGTGCACGATCGATCCCGTCGAGGGGCCGAGGCGCACGTCTTCGTCGAGGTCGCGCAACTGCTTCAGCGCGGCGTCGAGGTCGAACGCCTCATCGTTGCGGGCGGCCGTGCACAGCTGCTCGGCCAGGGTCATGGCCAGGCGGCCGACGTCTTCCTCGCTGTATTCGACGACGACCTGGTAGATGCCGCGCTCCAGGGTGGCCGTCGTGCGGCTGAACGTGACGGGGCAGCCGGCCTGCGCCTGCAGGGCGAGCGCGGCGACTTCCAGCACGTGCGCGAGCGGGATCGTGTCGTCATGGCCGGTCGGTTGCAGCGCGCCGATGTCGGGGAACAGGGCGCGCAGGCGCGTCTCGAAGCCGGACAGCGTGCCGACCGATTCCTCCTCCGGCGTGCAGGCGACGATCGCCTCGATCGACGTGTGGTGGCTCCAGAGGTTGGGACCGCGCAGGGCCCGTACGCGAGTGACTTCCATAGATCTTTCCTTTAGGGTCTTGCGCGCCACCGCTCCTGGCAGCTGGCGCGCGCAGGCCCGGTCGTACCGGGCACGTATCGTTATTGAGCCTTGCCCTGTTTGGCGGCCGCGTCGAAGGTACGCAGGCCGGCGCAGATCAGGTCCGTCGGGACGTCCAGCGCCCATCCGGCCAGCGCTGCCGCGAGCAGGGCGTCCGGTTGCGCGGCGGTGGCGGGCTTGACCTTGTCCATGCCCAGCAGCGGCATCTCTTCGCCGCCCTGGGCCAGCACGATGTGCCCGCCGCGCACGAACGCGACGCGCCCGCCCGCGGCGCGGTGCGCCTGCAGGGTGGCGTTGGCTTCGTCCTGCGCGTAGAACAGCACGGCGCCGTCGCACAGGTCGGCGAGGGCGGTCACGCGGGTGTCGGCCGCGTTCAGCACGGCCGCACCGTCGGACAGCACGACGTCCACCTGGCTGCGCACGACGTTGTACAGCGCATCGTCGTCGCGCACGTACAGGTCGGCCACGTCGGCGACGTCACACATGTCCGTCACGATGCCGACCTGGCAGCGGTCGTACGGCAGGCCTTCCGACAGGATCGTGCGCGCGTTCGATTCGAACACGGCGGCCTGCACGGTGCGGTTGATCAGCAGGCGCTGGCCCGCGTCGAAGCGCGTGCCGTCCTGCGCCGTCACGCGGCGGCCGTCGAGGAACAGGCCTTCTCGGTTCGCCACGCCCACGTGCTTGCCGGCCAGGTTCAGCACGGTGCCGACGAGGCGCGCGGCCAGCGCGGCGTCCGTGCTGCCGGTGATACCCACGACGGGGATGCGGCCCGTCTCGCCTTCCGCGAACAGGTGCTCGACGATGGCCTTGCCGACGTCGCGCGGCTGGCCGTTCGCGGGCTTGATGTGGGCGAGCAGGCCGGGGCTGGAATTGACTTCGATGATGGCGCCGCGTTGTTCCTCGAGCGGACGCGAGATGTCTTCGCACACGAGGTCGATGCCGGCGATGTCCAGGCCGACGACGCGCGCGGCCAGGCCGGCCATGTACGCGACGTCCGGGTGGACGTCGTCCGTGACGTCGTCCGCGACGTTGCCGTTCAGCTGGATCAGCACTTTCTGGCCCGCTTGCGGGACCGAATCGGGCGTGAGGCCCTGGCGTTTCAGGTCCAGCTGGATTTCGCTGTCGTGCGGCGTGACGAGGCCGAGCGGGAATTCTTCCGAGTCGCCGCGGCGCGGGTCGATGTTGATCTGGCTGTCGCACAGCTGCGTGACCGTGGACACGCCGTCGCCGACGACCCACAGCGATTCGCCCTTGGCGGCCGCGACGACTTTCGAGCCCACGACGAGCAGGCGGTGTTCGTTGCCGGGAATGAAGCGCTCGACGAGCACGGCGCTGGAATCGCCTTCCTCGGCCGCGATGGCGTAGGCGGCGTGCACGTCCGCTTCCGACATCAGGTTCAGCGATACGCCGCGGCCGTGGTTGCCGTCGACGGGTTTCACGGCGACCGGCAGGCCGATGTCCTGCGCTTCTTCCCACGCGGCCTGCGCGCTGCGCGCGATCGAGCCCTCGGGCACCGGCACGCCGCAGGAAGCGAGCAGGGTCTTCGTCAGGTCCTTGTCGCTGGCGATGGATTCGCCGATCGCGCTCGTGCGGTCCGTCTCGGCCGTCCAGATGCGGCGCTGCGCGGCGCCGTGGCCCAGTTGCACGAGGTTGCCTTCCGTGAGGCGGATCGACGGGATGCGGCGGTCGGTGGCCGCGTCGACGATGTGGCCCGTGGACGGGCCGAGGCAGTAGCGGTCGACGAGTTCCGTCAGTTCCGCGACCTTGGCCTGCAGGTCGAACGGGGTGTCGTTGATGGCGGCCATCAGCAGCGCATGGCCTGCCTCCAGCGCGGCACGGCCGACGGTCCCGTGGCGCGTGCGGAATGCCATCTTGTAGATACCGCGGTCCGCTGTGGAGCGGGTTTTACCGAAACCGGTCTTCATGCCGGCCAGGTTCTGCAATTCGAGGACAACGTGTTCAAGGATGTGGCCGGCCCACGTACCGTCGCGCAGGCGCTCCAGGAAGCCGCCCCGTTCGCCAACGCCGCAGCGGTGTTCGATCAGTCCCGGCAGCCAGGCGGTCAGGCGTTCATACAGGCCGGGAAGGGTGTTCGAAGGACATTCTTCGAGTTCGCCGAGGTCGAGCCATGTTTCGATGACAGGGCGGTAGGTCCAGATGTTCGGGCCACGGAGGTGGCTTACACGAAGAATTGCAATGTCTTTCTTATATGTCATGAAAATATCCAGCCACGCGATGACCGCTCTCTCATCGCGTGGCGTTGCCTATGTTTGCACATCGTTGGTCTTCAACGCGGTTGCCGGATCGCGGCGACCACTTCTCCTCTTTCCACAATGCACATGTTGTATACTTGCCGGAACGAAGCTTACCGTGCCGTACCGATTTCTGCCAGTCTGGCCCCTCCGATAGAATACCGTACACGCCAGTACGCTGCCTTTCAGTCCGCGCGCGTGTCAACGGCATTACCACCCGCAACGTTCCATCGTACAGATCTGCCAGCCTTTGGTACCAACTTCGCCTTCACCGGCGGCATCACATGACAACTCAACAACTTGTTCACTCCGTTCCGCCGGCACCCGTTGCCGGTTTCCTGCCTGAGCACTGGCAGGCGGACGTCGCGAAAAAGCTTGCGCCAGGGGAAAACGTTTTAAACAGCGTCGAGGTTGACCTCGATGCGAAATTACGCTTCACCAAGGGTATCCTCGTCGTCACGAATTATCGCCTGCTCACCCGCGCACCCGGCGACACGATGTGGCGCGACTGGCCGTATCGTGCCGGTTTGACAATGCGGCACTACGACCACGCGGGCGTCGGCCACCTCGAACTCGTCGATGCCAACGGTCTGCTGGCCGCCTGGCGCTTCACCCTGGGCCAGAACCTGCAAGCCATCCGCGTCGTCGACCAGTTCCACGACCAGGTGGAAAGCCACGTCAGCGGCATCGCCGTGCAGCCGCCCGAGCAGCATACCTGCCCCAGCTGCAAGGCGCCGCTCGAACCGGACCAGGAAGAGTGCCCCATCTGCACGAAGGTGCTGCACACCCCGCCGTCGACGTGGACCTTGTTCCGCCTGTGGCGCTTCGCGCGGCCGTACCAAGGCCAATTGCTGCTCGGATTCTTGCTCATGTTGGCAAGTACCGGCGCACACATGATTCCGCCTTACCTGACGATGCCGCTGATGGACAACGTGCTGATTCCTTATCAGAACGGCAAGCACATCGATACGCACCTCGTCTACATGTACATGGGGGGCCTGTTCGCATCGAGCATGCTCGCGTGGGCGCTCGGCTGGGGCCGCACGTACATCCTCGCCCTCGTGTCCGAGCGCATGGGCGCCGACATGCGTTCCGAAACCTATGAACACCTGCTGAGATTGTCTCTGGAATTCTTCGGCGGCAAGCGCACGGGCGACCTGATGAGCCGCATCGGCAGCGGCTCCGACCGCATCTGCGTATTCCTGTCGCTGCACCTGCTGGACTTCCTGTCCGACGTCCTCATGATCATCATGACGGGCGTGATCCTGTTCAGCATCAATGCCAAGCTCGCGTTGATCACGCTCGTGCCGCTGCCGTTCATCGCGTGGATGATCCACGTCGTGCGCGACAAGCTGCGCACGGGCTTCGAAAAGATCGACCGCGTGTGGGGCGAAGTGACCAACGTGCTGGCCGACACGATCCCCGGCATCCGCGTGGTGAAGGCGTTCGCGCAGGAGCACCGGGAAGCATCGCGCTTCCGCGAGGCGAACAAGCACAACCTGGCCGTCAACGACAAATTGAACAAGGTGTGGTCGCTGTTCTCGCCGACCGTGTCACTGCTGACGGAGCTGGGCCTGCTCATCATCTGGTGCTTCGGCATCTGGCAGGTGAGCCAGCAGGAGATCACCGTGGGCGTGCTGTCGGCGTTCATCGCGTACAGCGGCAGGTTCTACGTCCGACTCGATTCGATGAGCCGCATCGTGTCCGTCACGCAGAAATCCGCGTCCGCGGCGAAGCGCATCTTCGACATCCTCGACCACGTGTCGAGCGTGCCGGACCCCGTCAACCCGGTCAAGCTGGACAAGGTCGAGGGCAATATCGCGCTGCGCGAAGTGGGCTTCCGCTATGGCAACCGCGCCGTCAACCGCGGCATCTCGCTGAACATCAAGGCCGGCGAGATGGTGGGCCTCGTGGGGCACTCGGGCTCGGGCAAGAGTACGCTGGTGAACCTGATCTGCCGCTTCTACGACGTCGCGGAAGGCGCGATCCTGCTGGACGGCCGCGACATCCGCAGCTTCGCCGTCGCGGACTACCGCCGCCACATCGGCCTCGTGCTGCAGGAACCGTTCCTGTTCTTCGGTACCATCGCGGAGAACATCGCCTACGGCAAGCCGGACGCGACGCGCGAAGAGATCATCGCCGCCGCCCGCGCCGCGCACGCCCACGAATTCATCCTGCGCCTGCCGCAGGGCTACGATTCGATGGTCGGCGAGCGTGGCCAGGGCCTGTCCGGCGGCGAGCGCCAGCGGATCTCGATCGCGCGGGCCCTGCTCATCGACCCGCCGATCCTGATCCTCGACGAGGCGACCTCGTCCGTCGACTCGGAGACGGAAAAAGAAATCCAGAAGGCGCTCGACAACCTCGTGCAGGGCCGCACGACGATCGCCATCGCGCACCGCCTGTCCACGTTGCACCGGGCCGACCGCCTCATCGTGCTGGACCGCGGCCAGGTGGTGGAAGAGGGCAACCACGACGAACTGATGGCGCGCGAAGGCGCGTACTACCGCCTGTACGAGGCGCAGGCGCGCAACGTCGACCAGGACCCGGACGACGACGGCAGCAAGGACGACTGAACGATGACCACTTTTACACTCCGCCGGGATGCGTTCGGCAAGCTGATATTGACCAACGCCGAGGGCGAGGAATTCGTCGGCGTCGCGCCCGTGCGCTCGTTCCCCGTGCAGGCGCCCATGAAAGGCATCTCGCTCGTGCGCGACGGCGGCAAGGAAGTCGGCTGGATCGACGACCTCGAGACGATGCCGGCCGAGATCCGCGCGCTCGTGACGGAAGAACTGGACGGCCGCGAATTCATGCCGGAAATCCGGGCGATCAAGGCCGTGTCCAGCTTCGCGACGCCGTGCACGTGGACCGTCGCGACGGACCGCGGCGACACGGAATTCGTGCTGAAAGGTGAGGAAGACATCCGCCGGCTCGGTGCGTATTCGCTGCTGATCGCGGATAGCCACGGTATCCACTTCCTCATTCGCGACATGTTTGCGATCGACAGGGGCAGCAGGAAGATACTCGACCGGTTTCTCTGAGTCGCGCGGTCTCGCGTACAGTCACGGCAACCTTGCACGGAGGCCGTCATCGCACCCACCCATTACACCGTCGTCACCATCGGCTCGGCCGGCGACCTGTTCCCGTTCATCGCGCTGGCGCTGGGCCTGCGCGCACGCGGCCACCGCGTCAGCTTCCTCGCGCCCGAGCAGCACGGCCCGTGGGTCCGCGCGGCGGGGCTGCCGTTCACGGGCCTGCCCGTCGACGAGGCCGTGCTGCACGACCCGGACCTGTGGCATCCGACGCGCGGCTTCGGCGTCGTCTGGCGCGCCACGCGGCCCGCGATGGCGCGCATCGTGCCGTTTGTCGAAGGGCTGCCGGCGGATGAGCGTTGCGTGCTGCTCGTGCATCCGCTGGCCTTGCCGGAGGCGGACCTGTGCCGCGCCGTGCATCCCGGCGTGAAGATCGCGGCCGCGTACCTGGCGCCCGCGAACCTCATGACGGTGCATGATCCGCTGATGATCGGGCCGTGGCGCGTGCCGGCGTGGGTGCCGCTGGCGGCGCGGCGCGCGTTCTGGCGCTGGGTCGGACGGCGCTTCATCGATCCCGTCGCGCTGGCGGACGTGAACGCGGCCCGAGCAGCGCATGCATTGCAACCGGTGCCGTCGCTGATGGACTGGATCGCCACCGTGCCGGATCTGTCGCTGACCTTGTTCCCCGACTGGTTCGCGCCCACGCAGCCGGACTGGCCGCAACCGCTGGTGCGCGGCGATTTTCCTTTGTTCGATCCTAACGCGGATACAACGCTCTCTGCCGACTTGCAAGCGTTCCTGCACGCCGGCCCGCCGCCGCTCGTGTTCACGCACGGCACGGGCAACGCACAGGCAGCCGCGTACTTCCGCCATGCGCGCGCGGCGGCGCAGCAACTGGGCCGCCGCGCTGTCTTCCTCACGCCGCACCGCGACCAGGTGCCGGCCGACTTGCCGGGTACGATGCTGTGGCAGGACTACGTGCCGCTGCGGACACTCCTCCCGCATGCGGCGGCGCTCATCCACCATGGCGGCATCGGCACGACGGCGGAAGCCTTACGCGCGGGCACGCCGCAGCTCGTCGTACCGCTGGCGCACGACCAGTTCGACAATGGCGCGCGCGTGACGGCGCTCGGCGTCGGCGGGAGCCTGCCCGCTGCGCGGCTGAACGAACGACGGCTCGTGCGTGCGCTGGGCGGTCTGCTGGCCGCGCCCGGTCTGGACGAACGGACGCGGGACGTGGCGGGGCGATTCCAGCCGGGGACCGGAATCGACAGGATGTGCGACGCGCTTACGTCGCGTTCCAGAAGTCCCGATGTGCTTCCTTCGCCTCGTCTTCCCTGAGCGGCCCGATCACCTCCGTCGCCCGCTGCCCGCGCGCGAACACGTCGCGGCAGGGCAGGGACAGCGTCGGGTTCTCAGGATCGCTGCCCGTCAGCGCCAGCAGGCTCGTTTCCGACATGCCGTAGACGACGCGCCCGACGCCGCTCCAGTACGTGCCGCCCGCGCACATCGCGCACGGCTCCGCGTTGCTGTACAGCGTGGCGCCGGCCAGTTCGGCAGGGCCGAACCGGCGCGAGGCAGCGCGCAGGGCGTTCATCTCCGCGTGCGCCGTGCGGTCCGTGGACGAATCATTCATCGCCTCGGCGATGACGGTGCCGTCCGCGCCGACGACCATGGCCGCGAACGGGTGGTGGCCTTCGTCGCGCGAACGCTGCGCCAGCGCGAACACGCGGGTCAGGTACGCCTGATCCTGCGGGGTCGGTTCGCTCATTTTGGAATCGTGCCCTCCACACCCTGCACGTACCAGTTCATCCCTTTCAGGTCGGCCAGCGACAGCTCCTTGCCCGCCGCCACCTTGAGGGCGCCCGACTGGTCCTTGATCGGTCCGTGGAACGGCTTGATCTCGCCGCCGACCAGGGCCGCCTTCTTCGCGTCGAACAGCTTGGCCGTGTCGGCCGGGATCACGGCGTTCAGCGGCGACATCTTGACCATGCCTTCCGAGAGACCGCCGCGCACTTCCGCGCTCTTCCACGTGCCCGCGATCACGGACTGCGCGGTGCGGGTGTAGAAGTCGCCCCACGAATTCGTCGTTGCCGTCAGGTGGGCTTTCGGGGCGAACTTCGCCATGTCGGAATCCCAGCCGAACGCGTACTTGCCCTTTTCCTGCGCCACCTGCAGCGTGGCCGGCGAATCCGTGTTCTGCGTGAGCACGTCGGCGCCCTGCGCGATCAGGGTCTCGGCGGCCTGGCGCTCCTTGGCCGGGTCGTACCAGCTGTTGATCCACACGACCTTCGTCTTGATCGCGGGGTTCACGCTTTGCGCGCCCAGCGTGTACGCGTTGATGTTGCGGATCACCTCGGGCACGGGGTAGGAGCCGACGAAGCCGATGGTACCCGACTTGCTCATCTTCGCGGCGATGACGCCCTGCAGGTACGTGCCTTCGTACTGGCGCGTCTCGTACACGCCCAGGTTCTTCGCGAGCTTGTAGCCGGTTGCGTGTTCGAACACGACGTTCGGGAATGCCTTTGCAACCTTCTCCGTCGGGTTCATGAAGCCGAACGACGTCGTGAAGACGAGCTTGTTGCCGTCGGCGGCGAGCTTGCGGATGACGCGCTCGGCGTCCGCGCCTTCCGGCACGTTCTCGACATAGGTGGTGACCACCTTGCCGCCAAGCGCCTTTTCCATGGCCAGGCGGCCCTGTTCGTGGGCATAGGTCCAGCCCGCGTCGCCGACGGGGCCGACGTAGACGAAGGCCACTTTCAGCGGATCGGCCGCGTACGCATTCAGGGCGACGAGGGAAGACAGGAGGGCAGCGGCGAGCAGTGTGCGACGGTTCATGGTGTTCCTTTTTCAGTGAAGGATGGATGGATCAGAAGTGGTACTCGGCGCGGACCATCGGCGTCTTCGCGGTGGCGCCCTTCGCGATGTCGGTCGGGTTGCCGAACTTGTTCTTCCAGTACTGGTATTCGAGGCCCAGTTTCAGCGTGTTCTTCGCCGCGCCGATGGCGGGGCTCAGGTCGTACATGACCTGCGCGTCGACGTTGATCTCGACGGCCGTCGGGCCGCCGAACTCGTTGCGGCCCTTCGTGCCGATGTAGTTGGCGTAGCCCTCGAACGACAACGGCACGCCCAGCGTGAACGGGATGCCCCACGCGGCCGTCAGCATCGCGTGCGTCTTGTACGTGTAGCGCGGGGTGGACGTGCTCGTGAAGCCGTTGAATGGTGCGTTGCTCTCGCGCAGGGCGAGCAGGCTGACGTCGAGGAAGCCCGGCACGTCGAACATCAGCGTGGGACCCAGCACCAGCATGCGCTTCTTGGAGTTGTAGCCGGCGTCCGTCTTGCTGTTGACGTCGAAGCCGCCGGTGACGCCGACGCCGCGCACGGGACCGAAGGCGAGGTTCGCACCCGTCACCTTGCCCAGGTCGAGCGTGTGGCGGTACACCGCGTAGGCTTCGTGCGCGCCGCTCGATGCGCCCACGGCGGACGGATCGTGCGAGTCGGAGAACAGGAAGTCGACGCTGAAGAAGTTCTTGCCGTACTTGTAGCCGCTGACGTTGGAGAAGTTGATGACGTGCTTCGTGATGTCTTCGCCGTTGTACGGTTCGGAGAACTTGGTGCCGTAGCGCCAGCTGAGCGACGTGTCGCTCCAGTCGGCGGCGTGGGCGGCGGTGGTGCAGAAGGCGGCGAGGAGGGCGAGGCAGGCGGACGTCTTCATTCGGTTTCCTTGTTATGGTGGGGGGGCATTGCGATTGCATCCGATCGCGAACGGGATCGGATGCAATCTCGACCTCATCCATATGCAAGTTGCGGGCCAGGCCGTTCAGCGCTCGCCCAGCGCTTCCGCGAGGTTGACCTTGCGATCCTGGTCGCCCAGGTGCAGGCGGGCCTCGATCTCGAGCAGGTGGTGTTCGATCAGGTCGACGGCCTTGTCGGCGTCGCCGTTCTCGATCAGCGTGAGCAGGTCGTGATGGTCGTGGTTGCCGCACATCGGCGTTCCCGGGTTTTCGTACAGCGCGATGATCAGTGAGCAGCGCGACACCAGTTCGGCCATGAAGCGCTGCAGCACGGCGTTGCCGGCCAGTTCCGCCAGCAGCAGGTGGAATTCCCCGCCCAGCCGGATCCACGCGGCGCGGTCGGCACCATGGCGCGCCGCCTCTTCGGCATCGATGGCCGCGCGGATCGCTTGCAGGGACGAGGGCGTCGCGCGGCGCACGACCAGCGGCACGATTTCACGCTCCAGCGCGCGCCGCGCCGCGAATACGTCGCGCGCCTCCTTGGGCGTGGGCGACGCCACGACGGCGCCGCGGTTGGGGCGCAGCTCGATGATGTGGTCGTGCGCGAGCCGCTGCAGGGCCTTGCGCACGGTGGTGCGGCTCACGTCGTACAGCGCGCAGAAATCCGCTTCACCCAGGCGGGTGCCGGGCGGCAGGCGGTGGCTCATCACGGCGCTCACGACAGCGCGGTAGATGCGCTCGTCGACGGCCGTGAGCCCGCGCTTGCGCGCCGGTGCGGAAGGGGCGGCGATGTCGGTCATGCTTGTCTCCATGTCTGGGATGCGATTGGCGACACTGGAAGCAGGAATCGTGCACACGCGCGTCCGTACCCATCCGCCGCACCGGCGGCAGGCACGTGCGCGTTTTCGGTGAGACGGTGACCCGCGTCGGTGCGGTTTGTATACAAATCGTGCGCCCTGTGCCCGCAGGGCGGTGGGCACGCAACTTGCAAACGACAACCACGTTTTGTATACAACGATTGGAGTCAGAATGGGCGATCCCCACGAACGCAGCGAACCGCGCCTGCGGCTGCTCGGGGTCTCGAAGATCTATCCGTCCGTCGTGGCCAACGCGGACGTGAACCTGACGGTCATGCCCGGCGAGATCCACGCCGTGCTGGGCGAGAACGGGGCCGGCAAGAGCACCCTCATGAAGATGATCTACGGCGTCACGAAGCCGGACGCCGGCGAGATCATGTGGGAGGGCCGGCAGGTACGCATCGATTCGCCGTCGGCCGCGCGCCGCTTGGGCATCGGCATGGTGTTCCAGCACTTCGCGCTGTTCGAGACCCTGACGGTCGCCGAGAACATCGCACTCGCGCTGGACGGGAGGACGCCGCCGGCCGCGCTCGCGCCGCGCATCCGCGCCGTCTCGGAGCAATACGGCCTGCCGCTCGATCCGGACCGGCTCGTGCACAGCATGTCGGTCGGCGAACGCCAGCGCGTGGAGATCGTGCGCTGCCTGCTGCAATCGCCGCGCCTGCTGATCATGGACGAGCCCACGTCGGTGCTCACGCCGGACGCGGTGCAGACACTGTTCGTGTCGCTGCGCCGCCTGCGCGACGAGGGCGTCAGCATCCTTTACATCAGCCACAAGCTGGACGAGATCCAGGCCCTGTGCGACCGCGCCACCGTGCTGCGCGCGGGCCGCGTGGCCGGCACCGCCGTCCCGCGCGAAGAGTCGGCGCACTCGCTGGCCGAACTGATGATCGGCGGCGACCTGCCCACCTGCACCCTGGCCCCGCGCACGCCGGGCGAGGTGGCGCTGGCGCTGGCCGCGCTCGACCTGCCGAGCGCGGACCCGTTCGGCACCACGCTGCGCGGTGTCTCCCTGGCCGTGCGCGCCGGCGAGATCGTCGGGCTGGCCGGCGTCTCGGGCAACGGCCAGCAGGAGCTGCTGAAAGCCATCTCCGGCGAGCGGCTGGCGCCGGACGCGGCGTCGATCCGGCTGCTCGGGAAGAACGTCGGCCGCCTCGATGCCGCCGCGCGCCGCCGGCTGGGACTCGGCTTCGTCCCGGAAGAGAGATTGGGTCGCGGTGCCGTGCCCGCGCTGTCGCTGGCCGACAATGCGCTGCTGACCGGCTACCTGAATCCCGCCGCCGGCATGGCGCCGGGCGGCGTGATCCGGCGCGGCGCCGTGCGTGCATTCGCGGCCGCCGTCATCGAGCGCTTCAAGGTCAAGTGCGGCGGCACGTCGTCCGCGGCCGCGAGCCTCTCGGGCGGCAATCTGCAGAAATTCATCGTCGGGCGCGAGATCCGCCTGGCACCTAAAGTGATGGTCGTCGCCCAGCCCACGTGGGGCGTCGACGTCGGTGCCGCCATGCTGATCCGCCAGGCCATCGTCGAACTGCGCGACGCGGGCGTGGCCGTCCTCGTGGTGTCGGAAGAACTCGACGAATTGTTCATGATGTGCGACCGCATCGCCGTGCTGGCGAAGGGCCGCCTGTCGCCCGCCGTCGCGACGTCCGCCACCACCGTCGATCGAATCGGCCGCTGGATGGGCGGCGATTTTGCTGTTGAAGGAGAGACCCATGTCCCGGCTTGAAGCCCGTCCCGAACCCTCGCGCGCGATGATGCTGTCGTCGCCGCTCATTGCCGCCGCCGCGATGCTCGTCTCGGGCTCGCTGCTGTTCCTGTTCCTCGGGCAGGCGCCGCTGCACGCGTTCTACGTGTATTTTATCCAGCCGCTCACGTCCTGGTACGGCATCGGCGAACTGCTGCTCAAGGCCACGCCGCTGATCCTGTGCGGCATCGGCCTCGCCATCGGCTTTCGCGCCAACGTCCACAACATCGGCGCGGACGGCCAGCTGACGATGGGGGCCGTCGCCGCCGGCTGCGTCGCATTGTATTTCGACGGCGCCGAGGGACCGTGGCTGGTGCCGCTGATGATCGTCGCAGGCGCCATCGGCGGCGCCGCGTGGGCAGCCGTGCCTGCATTGCTCCGCACGCGGTTCAATACCAGCGAGATCCTCGTGTCGCTGATGCTCGTGTACGTCGCGTACCTGTTCCTCGGCTATCTCGTGCACGGCCCCGTGCGCGATCCAGCCGGCTACAACTTCCCGCAATCGAAGATGTTCGGCGACGCCGCCATGCTGCCGCTGCTGAAGGAAGGCCTGCGCGTGAATGCCGCGTTCCTGCTGTCGCTCTTTGCCGTGGCGGGCGCGTGGTTCTTTTGCCGCCACAGCTTCGCGGGCTATCGCATGCAGGTGTCCGGCATGGCGCCGGCCGCCGCGCTGTACGCCGGGTTTTCCGAGCCGAAGAACGTGTGGATCGCGTTCCTGACGAGCGGCGCGCTGGCCGGCGTGGCGGGCGTGGGCGAGGTGGCGGGGCCGCTGGGCCAGCTGCAGGCGTCGGTGTCGCCCGGCTACGGCTTCGCCGCCATCATCGTCGCGTACGTGGGCCGCCTGCATCCGGTCGGCGTGCTGCTGGCGTCCCTGCTGATGTCGCTGCTGTACATCGGTGGCGAGACGGCGCAGATCGAGCTCCAGTTGCCGTCCGCCATCACCGGCCTGTTCCAGGGCCTGCTGCTGTTCTACCTGCTCGCGGCCGACCTGTTCATCCATTACCGCATCAAGCCCCGTGCGCCCGCGCTCGTGGCCGTGCCCGTCGTCGCGAAGGAGACCGCATGAATTCCGATTACCTCGTCGCCTTCCTCGCCAGCACGGCGGGCGCCGCGACGCCCCTCGTCCTCGCCTCGACCGGAGAGCTCGTGGCGGAACGTTCCGGCGTCCTCAACCTGGGTCTGGAGGGCATCATGCTCGTGGGCGCCGTCGCCGGGTTTTCGGTGACCCTGCACACGGGTTCCGCCGCCCTGGGCCTTGCCGCCGCGCTCCTCGCGGGGATGGCGATGGCGCTGCTGTTCGGCGTGCTCGTGCTCACGCTGCAGACGAACCAGGTCGCGACGGGCCTCGCCCTGACCCTGTTCGGGATCGGCCTCTCGGCGTTCGTCGGGCGCGACCTCGTCGGCCAGACCGTGGCGCCGCTGCCCCGGCTGCACGTGCCCGTGCTGTCCGACCTGCCGTTCGTCGGACCGTTGCTGTTCTCGTTCGATGCGATGGTGTATGCGTCGCTTGCGCTCGTGCTGCTGACGGGCTGGATGCTGGCGAGAACGCGCCTGGGCCTGCTGATCCGTGCCGTCGGCGAGGCGCCGCACAGCGCCCATGCGATCGGCATGCCGGTGGTGAAGCTGCGCTACGCGACCGTGCTGGCGGGCGGCGCGCTGGCGGGACTCGGCGGCGCCTACCTGTCGTTGGCGCTGACGCCGATGTGGGTCGAGGGCATGACGGCCGGCCGCGGCTGGATCGCACTGGCGCAGGTCGTGTTCGCGACGTGGAAGCCGCGCGGCGTGGTGCTCGGGGCCTATCTGTTCGGCGGTGTGACGGTGCTGCAATTCCACGGCCAGGGGCTCGGCGTACCGATCCCGTCCGAGTTCCTGTCGATGCTGCCCTACCTGGCCACGATCGTCGTGCTGGTCGTCATCTGCCGCGATCCGCGCACGATCCTGCTGAACAAGCCCCAGTCGCTGGGCCAGAACTTCAAGGCCGACTAGCCCGCCCGTCACTGTGCCCGACCGCACCGACGGGCGCATGCGGGTGTGTTGAAATCGCCGCATCGTGACCCCTCTGGAGCAGGTATGCGCGACTCCCCACCGAAAGCCGGCCACGTGCGCGTACGCGGCGCGCGCGAGCACAACCTGAAAAACGTCGACCTCGACATCCCGCGCGACGCCCTCGTCGTGTTCACGGGCGTCTCCGGCTCGGGCAAGTCGTCGCTCGCATTCGGCACGCTGTACGCGGAGGCGCAGCGGCGCTACCTGGAATCCGTCTCGCCATACGCGCGGCGCCTGTTCCACCAGATGCCCGTGCCGGAAGTGGACGACATCGACGGCCTGCCGCCCGCCGTCGCGCTGCAGCAGCAGCGGGGCACGCCGACGACGCGGTCGTCCGTCGGCAGCGTGTCCACCCTGTCGAATTCGCTGCGCATGCTGTATTCGCGCGCCGGCGACTATCCGTCCGGCCAGGAGCTGCTGTACGCCGAATCGTTCTCCCCGAACACGGCAGAAGGTGCGTGCCCGCAGTGCTCGGGCCTTGGCCGCGTGTACGACGCGACGGAGGCGTCGATGGTGCCGGACGACAGCCTGACGATCCGCGAGCGCGCTGTCGCCGCGTGGCCGCCCGCGTGGCACGGCCAGAACCTGCGCGACATCCTCGTCACCATGGGCTACGACGTCGACACGCCGTGGCGCGATTTGCCGAAGAAGGACCGCGACTGGATCCTGTTCACGGACGAGACGCCCACCGTGCCCGTGTATGCCGGGCTCACGCCGGCGGAGACGCGCCGCGCGCTGAAGCGCAAGGAGACGCCCAGCTACCAGGGCACGTTCAGCGGCGCGCGCCGCTACGTGCTGCAGACGTTCGCGAACACGGAAAGCGCGTCGATGAAGAAGCGCGTCGCACGCTACATGGTGAGCACGGAATGCCCGCTGTGCCAGGGCCGCCGCCTGCGCCGGGAAGCGTTGTCCGTGACGTTTGCCGGCATGGACATCATGACCTTGTCGCGCGTCCCCCTCGAACGGCTCGCAGCGCTGCTGCGGCCCTACGCGGACGGTACGGCGCCCAAGGGCAAGGCGCGTGCCGATAAACATCCGGAGCAGCTGATCGTCACGCAGCGCATCGCCGCGGACCTGTGCGCGCGCCTCGACACGATGCTGGCGCTGGGCCTCGGCTACCTGGCGCTGGAGCGCAGTACGCCCACGTTGTCGCCGGGCGAGCTGCAGCGCCTGCGCCTCGCCACGCAGGTGCGTTCCAACCTGTTCGGCGTCGTGTAGGTGCTGGATGAACCGTCGGCCGGCCTGCATCCGGCCGACACGGAAGCGCTGCTGGACGCGCTCGCGCGCTTGAAGGCTGCGGGTAACTCCCTGTTCGTCGTCGAGCATGCGCTGGACGTGATCCGCCACGCGGACTGGATCGTCGACGTGGGGCCGCAGGCCGGTGAGAAGGGCGGGCAGATTCTTTATAGCGGCCCGCCCGACGGTTTGCGTGCCGTGGCGGGCTCGCATACGCGGCGCTATCTGTTCACGGATGCGCAAGACGCCGTGCGCCCGGCTGCGCGCACGCCGCGCGAGCCGACCGGCTGGCTGCGGCTGGAGAACGTCACGCGCAACAACCTGCACGGCCTCGCCGTCGCGTTCCCGCTCGGCGTGATGACGGGCGTGACCGGCGTCTCCGGCTCGGGCAAGTCGACGCTCGTCAGCCAGGTGCTCGTCGACCTCGTCGGCGCGGCGCTGGGCCAGGGCGCGGCCGACGAGGAGGGCGATGATGCGATGGATCTCGAGCGCGAGGCCGACATCCCGACCGTCGGCCACATCGCGGGGGCGCTGCACGGCATCCGCCGCCTCGTGCGCGTGGACCAGAAGCCGATCGGCCGCACGCCCCGCTCGAACCTCGCCACGTACACGGGCCTGTTCGATCAGGTGAGAAAACTGTTCGCGGCCACGCCGGCCGCGAAGAAGCGCCGCTACGACGCCGGGCGCTTCTCGTTCAATGTGGCGAAGGGCCGCTGCGAGCATTGCGCGGGCGAAGGTTTCGTCATGGTCGAGCTGCTGTTCCTGCCCAGCGTGTACGCGCCTTGCCCCACGTGCGGCGGCGCGCGCTACAACGCCGACACGCTCGCCGTGCGCTACAACGACCGCAACATCGCCGACGTGCTGGGCATGACGGTCGACGAGGCGTATGCGTTCTTCGCGGACGAGGAGAGCGTCGCGCGGCCGTTGTCGGTGCTGCGCGAAGTGGGGCTCGGTTATTTGCGCCTGGGGCAGAGCGCGACGGAGCTGTCCGGCGGCGAAGCCCAGCGTATCAAGCTGGCCACGGAGCTGCAGCGCGCCGGCCGCGGCGGCACCTTATACGTGCTGGACGAGCCGACGACGGGCCTGCACCCGTTCGACGCCGACCGCCTGCTGGCCCAGCTGGACCGCCTCGTGGACGCGGGCAACACCGTCATCATGGTCGAACACACGATGCGGGTCGTCGCGACGTGCGACTGGGTGATCGACATCGGCCCCGGTGCCGGCGAGGCGGGCGGGACGGTCGTCGCGGCCGGCCCGCCGGCGGAGGTCGCCGCGGTGAAGGCGAGCCGGACGGCAGCTTATTTGTCCCCGTTCCTGTGACGCTTTGTAGGGTGGGCACCCCGTGCCCACGCGTAACGTTCGCGTCATGCTGGCGTTCGCGTGGGCACAGGGTGCCCACCCTACGACTCATGCAATTCCTTTGAAGTTCCGTGTAAGTACACTGTAACGCCGCGCAATCTCGGCGACTTAATAAAAATGCACGTTCAAGCGAGCGCGCCGGTTTGCGTGCTTGCGTTACACTTGGGATATTTTTTTCATAAGAGTAACGACACAGCATGCCTGGTTCGACCATCGATAGTGACCAGTTCCGCCGCATCCTGTCGCGCAACGTCGCCATGCCGTTGGGCATGGGTGTGCTCAGCGCGATCGTGTTCGTCGGCATCATCGCCTACCTCATCAACGTCCTGAGCTGGGTCGAGCGTTCCGAGCACGTGATCGGCCGTGCCAACGAAGTGAACCGGCTGTCGTCCGACATGGAGGCGGGCATGCGTGGCTACCTGCTGTCCGGCGACGACGACTTCCTCGCGCCCTATCTGTCGGCCAAGCCGCGCATGGATGCCGAGCTCGCGAACCTGTCCCGCCTCGTCGACGACAATCCCGCGCAGGTCGAACGCATCGCACGCGTGCGCGCGGCGCAGGGCCAGTGGCAGGCCTTTGCCGAGGACATGATCGCGCGGCGCGGCAAGAGCAGCGATTTCGTCGACATCGTCCAGAGCATCAAGAGCGGCCGCGGCAAGCTGCTGACGGACCAGGTACGACGCGAGTTCCTCGACTTCATCCAGGAAGAACAACGCATCCTGCAGGCGCGCAACGCGACGTCGCGCTCCGTGATCGCGTGGTCCGTCGCCGCGTTCCTCGCGTTCAGCCTCATCGTGGCCGGGCTGCTCGCGCTGTTCGGCCGGCGCGAGTTGGTGACGCTGTCGAAGTCGTACGACAGCATTTTGAATGACGAAGCGGAGCACAACGACCAGCTGCGCCAGCAGGCCTGGCTGCGTTCGGGCCAGACGGACCTGATCGCGAAGACGACGGGCATCGTGAGCCTGGAACCGCTGGCCGAGGTCGTGCTGAGCTACGTGGCGCGCTACGTCGAGGGCGTCGTCGGCGCGATGTATTTCCGCAATGACGACGGCACGCTGACCCGCATCGGCACGTATGGCTTCGCGCACGACGAGACCGAGCGCGGCCGCATCGTGCAGCCGGGCGAGTCGCTGGCTGCGCAGGCTGCCAGCGAGAACCGCATCATCACGTTGAACGATTTGCCGCCCGATTACATCAAGGTCGGTTCGGCGTTGGGCGAGGCCGCGCCCCGGGCACTTCTCATCGCGCCCGTGTCGAACTTCGGCAAGATCAAGGGCATCATCGAAATCGGCTTCCTGCACGACGTGCGCGGGCGCGACGTCCAGTTCATGGAAACGATCGCCGCGTCCGTCGGCGCCGCGGTCGCCAACGTCGTGCATCGCCAGCGCCTGCAAGCGGCGCTGGAAGAGCAGCAGGCGCTGAACGAGGAGCTGCAGGTGCAGCAGGAAGAACTGCGTACGGCGAACGAGGAACTGGAAGAGCAGTCGCGGGCGCTGGAGGAATCGCAGTCGGCGCTGGAAAACCAGCAGGCCGAGCTGGAGCAGACGAACGAACAGCTGGCCGAGCAGGCCGCGAACCTCGACACCAAGAACAGCGCGCTCGTGCAAGCCCAGGAGCAATTGCGCGAGCGGGCGCTCGAGCTGGAGCGGGCGAGCCGGTACAAGTCGGAATTCCTCGCGAACATGTCGCACGAATTGCGCACGCCACTGAACAGCTCGCTGATCCTCGCGAAACTGCTGGCCGACAATGCGTCCGGCAATTTGAACGAAGAACAGGTGCGCTTTGCCCAGACGATTTATTCGGCGGGCAATGACCTGCTCAACCTCATCAACGACATCCTGGACATTTCCAAGGTCGAGGCCGGCAAGCTGGAGCTCGTACCTGAAGACGTGCCGCTGCGCCGCGCCATCGAAGGCCTCGGCCGCGTGTTCGAACCGTTGGCGCGCCAGAAGAAGCTGGATTTCCGCGTGCACGTCGAGCCGGATGTCCCCGCCAGCATCCACACGGACCGCCAGCGCCTGGAACAGATCCTCAAGAACCTGTTGTCGAATGCGGTCAAGTTCACGGATGCCGGCAAGGTCACGCTGAACGTGAGCGCGAACGCGGACGGCTGGTTCCAGTTCGCCGTCCAGGATTCCGGCATCGGCATCACGCCGGAGCAGCAGAGCAAGATCTTCGACGCCTTCCACCAGGCCGACGGGTCCACCGCGCGCAAATACGGCGGCACGGGCCTGGGCCTGTCGATCTCGCGCGACCTGACCGGCTTGCTGGGCGGCACGCTCACGCTGACGAGTACGCCGGGCGAGGGCAGCTGTTTCCTCCTCAGCCTGCCGCGCAACGGCACCGTCGCCGCGACGCCGCCCGCGCTGCCGCCCGCCCAGGCGCCGGCGCCCGTCGCGGCACCCGCACCGGCACCGGCCGTCGGGCCGCCGCAGGGCGTGCCCCAGCCCGAATTCACGGACGACCGCGCGGAGCCCGCCGCCGGCGTGCGCACGGTGCTCGTCATCGAGGACGAGCCCGAATTTGCGCGCATCCTGTACGGCCTCGCGCACGACATGGAATTCCGCTGCCTCGTCGCGCTGACGGCGCAGGAAGGGCTGGAGCTGGCGACGGGCGAGACGCCGGACGCCATCCTGCTCGACATCCGCCTGCCGGACCGCTCGGGCCTGTCCGTGCTGCAACAGCTGAAGGACAACCCGGCCACGCGGCATATCCCCGTCCACGTCGTGTCCAGCCAGGACAACGGCGGCGAGGCGCTGCACCTGGGCGCGATCGGTTACGCGCTGAAGCCCACGTCGCGCGAGCAGCTGGAAGACGTGTTCCGCAAGCTGAAGGACAAGTCGTCGCAGACCATCAAGCGCGTGCTGCTTGTCGAGGACGACGAGCGCCAGCGCGACAGCGTCGTGCAATTGATTGCCGATGCCGACGTCGAGATCGCGGCCGTCGGCTCGGGCACGGAAGCGCTGGACTTGTTGCGCACGCAGATTTTCGATTGCATGATCATCGACTTGAAGCTGCCCGATATGCAGGGCAATGAGTTGCTCAAGCGTATGTCTCTCGAAGAACTGTGCTCGTTCCCGCCCGTCATCGTGTACACGGGCCGCAACCTCACGCGCGACGAGGAAGCGGAGCTGTTGAAGTACTCGCGCTCGATCATCATCAAGGGCGCGCGTTCGCCGGAGCGTCTGCTGGACGAGGTGACGCTGTTCCTGCACAAGGTCGAGTCGGAACTGTCGTCGGAGCGCCAGTCGATGCTGAAGACGGTGCGCGGGCGCGACCGCGTGTTCGAAGGGCGCACGATCCTGCTCGTGGACGACGACGTGCGCAACGTGTTCGCACTGACGAGCGCGCTCGAGCAACGGGGCGCGAAGGTGGAAGTGGGCCGCAACGGCTTCGAGGCCATCGCCAAGCTCGACGAGAACGATGCCATCGACCTCGTGCTGATGGACGTGATGATGCCCGGCATGGACGGCCTGGAAGCGACCCGCCGTATCCGCCAGGACAAGCGTTTCGCGCGCCTGCCCATCATCGCGATCACGGCGAAGGCGATGAAGGACGACCAGGAGCAATGCCTGGCGGCGGGCGCCAACGATTACCTGGCCAAGCCGATCGACCTGACCCGGCTGTACTCGCTGCTGCGCGTGTGGATGCCGACGCTGGAGCGCATTTGAAGAAGCCCATGCACAATCCGCCGGGCGACGTCGACATCGAGTTGCGGATGCTGATCGAAGCTGTCTTCCTCAAGTACAACTACGATTTCCGCGACTACACGGGCGCCTCGCAAAAACGCCGCGTGTTCGCCGCCATGCGCGTGATGGATTGCGATACCGTCTCGGCCTTGCAGGCGCGCGTCATGCACGACCCGGCCGCGTTCACGCAGCTGCTGCAATTTTTGACCATCCCCGTTACGGAAATGTTCCGCGACCCGGATTATTATTTGGCTGTACGCCGGCTCATCGTGCCGTTCCTCAAGACGTATCCGTCGCTGAACGTGTGGGTGGCCGGCTGCAGCACGGGCGAGGAAGTGTATTCGCTTGCCATCCTGCTGCACGAGGAGGGCCTGCTGGAGCGCACGCAGATGTACGCGACCGACATCAATCCGGATTCGCTGGAGGCCGCGCGACGCGGTGTGATGCCGCTCGACAAGATGCGCCGCTACACGGAGAACTACCAGAAATCGGGCGGCACGCGCGCGTTTTCCGACTATTACACGGCGGCCTACGGCGGTGCGCTGTTCGACCGCGCGCTCGTGGAGCACGTCACGTTCGCCGACCACAGCCTGGCGACGGACGCCGTGTTCGCGGAGACGCATTTCATCAGCTGCCGCAACGTGATGATCTACTTTAACCGGCGCCTGCAGAACCGGGTGCTGGGCCTGTTCCATGAATCGCTGTGCCACCGCGGCTTCCTCGGCCTCGGCAGCAAGGAAAGCATCGATTTTTCCACGTATGCCCAGCGGTTCGAAGCGCTCGCGAAGCGGGAACGGGTGTTCCGCAAGGTGGGGCCATGACGTCCGCCGTCGTCCACGCCGCCGACGATGCGCTGCGCGCCGTCCTGCGCGGCCGGCACTTCGAGGCCGTCGTCATCGGCGGCTCGGCCGGCGCCGTGGACGCGCTCGTCGCGCTGCTGCCGGCGCTGCCTGCCAGGTTCCGCCTGGCCGTGTTCTGCATCCTGCACCTGCCGGGCGACCGCGAGAGCCGCCTGGCGGAATTGTTCGACGAGCGCCTGCCGCTGCCCGTGAAGGAGGCGGTGGACAAGGAAGAGATCGTGCCCGGCACCGTGTATTTCGCCGGGGCCGGCTACCACCTGTCCGTGGAGAGCGACCGCACGTTCTCGCTCAGCTGCGAGCCGCCCGTGCACTTCGCGCGGCCCGCCATCGACGTGCTGATGGAATCGAGCGCGGACGCGTACGGGCCCGGGCTGGCCGGCATCCTGCTGACGGGCGCCAACCACGACGGCGCCGACGGCATGGCCCGCATCCGCGCGCGCGGCGGCTTCACGATCGTGCAGGACCCGGCCGACGCGCAGGTGCCCACGATGCCCGTGAGCGCCATCCACCGCAGCAAGCCGAACCTGATCCTGCCGCTGGCGCGCATCCACGCCCTGTTGCCCATGTTGGAGATGAATGAACCATGAGCGCACACGACCCTAGCAAACTGCTGATCGTCGACGACCTGCCGGAAAACCTGCGCGCCCTCGACGCCCTCATCCGTGACGAGCAACGCCTCGTGTTCCAGGCCCAGTCCGGCGAGGAGGCGTTGTCGCTGATGCTCGAACACGAGTTCGCGCTCGCGATCCTGGACGTGCAGATGCCGGGCATGGACGGCTTCGAACTGGCCGAACTGATGCGCTCGACGTCGCGTACCCGGAACATCCCCATCGTGTTCGTGTCCGCCGCGGGCCGCGAGCTGAACTATGCGTTCAAGGGCTACGAGACGGGCGCCGTCGATTTCCTGTACAAGCCGCTCGACCCCGACGCCGTGCGCAGCAAGGTGCACGTGTTCGTCACGCTGGACCAGCAGCGCCGCGAGATGCAGCGCCAGATGGAGGCGCTGGAAGCGGCGCGGCGCGAGCAGGAAGTGCTGCTGCGCGAGCTGAACGCCACGCAGGCCGAGCTGCAGCGCTCGCTGCGCATGCGCGACGAGTTCATGTCCCTCGTCGCGCACGAGCTGCGTACGCCACTGAACACGCTGTTCCTGGAAACGCAGATGCGCAGCCTGCAGCTGAAACGGGGCAATCTGCCCGCGTTCAATCCGGAACAGATGAGCAGCATGATCAAGCGCGACGAGCGCCAGATCAAGGCGATGATCCGGCTCATCGACGACATGCTGGACGTGTCGCGCATGAAGAGCGGGACATTGTCGATCCGCCCGGCGAAGGTCGAGCTGATGGCCTTGCTGGAGCGCGTCGTCAACGATCTGTCGCTGCAGGCCGCGGCGGCCGGCGCCAATGTCGTGCTGGTGCCGCACGACCCCGTCGAAGGCTTCTGGGACGAGTTCCGCATCGAGCAGGTCGTCGTCAACCTGCTGACGAATGCGCTGCGCTATGGCGGCGGCGGGGCCGTGGAGGTCAGCGTCCGGACGGAAGGCTGCAACGCGCGCATCTCGGTGCGCGACCACGGCAAGGGCATCGCGCCCGATTTTCTCGAACGCATCTTCGAACCGTACGAGCGGGGCGCGAAGAGCGGCGAGCCGAAGGGCCTCGGCCTGGGCCTGTACATCTCGCGCCAGCTCGCGCTGTCGCACGGCGGCCAGCTGACGGTCGAGAGCACGCCGGGCGAGGGCGCCACCTTCAGCCTCATCCTGCCCTGCACGGAGATGGCCACGCAGCCTGCGGTCGCGTTGTAGGGTGGGCACCCCTGTGCCCACGCGTAACGTTCGCACAGAGCGGGTGTTCGCGTGGGCACGGGGTGCCCACCCCACGCGATAGCTAAAATCAATTGATAAAATCTGTTCAATCAATTTCACTTCGATCCGTGCGCAAGGTATAGTGCACACCTAAGCTTTTTTAACCCCGAAAGAGGAGTACTGCATGTCCATCATCAACACCGAAATCAAGCCGTTCAAAGCAACCGCTTACCACGCAGGCAAGTTCATCGACCTGACCGAAGCCGACTTCAAAGGCACGTGGTCGGTCCTGATGTTCTACCCGGCGGACTTCACCTTCGTCTGCCCGACCGAACTGGAAGACCTGGCTGCTTTCCAGCCGGAATTCGACAAGATGGGCGTGAAAGTCTATGGCGTGTCGACCGACACCCACTTCGCCCACAAGGCATGGCACGACACGTCGGACGCGATCAAGAAGGTCAACTACCCGCTGATCGGCGACCCGACCGGCCTGCTGTCGCGTAACTTCGAAGTCATGATCGAAGAAGAAGGCCTGGCCCTGCGCGGCACGTTCGTGATCAACCCGGAAGGCCAGATCAAGGTCATGGAAGTGCACGACAACGGCATCGGCCGCGACGCGTCGGAACTGCTGCGCAAGGTGAAGGCAGCCCAGTACGTCGCATCGCACCCGGGCGAAGTCTGCCCGGCCAAGTGGACCGAAGGCGCCGCAACGCTGAAGCCGTCGCTGGACCTGGTTGGCAAGATCTAAGAAGGAACGTTTGGTGGGCGGAGGCCGCCCACCCTACGGCAGTAGTAGGGTGGGCACCCTGTGCCCACCGAACGGTCTGGACCGCGAGGGGCGGTCGGGACCGCCCCCTCCCACGAGCCCAACCGGAATGGGTCCGCATAGATAAACAGGCGATCTCGCTAGTCGATCTGCCTTCCAGATTCACTATTTAGATTGGATGGATGCGTCCGTGACGGACCGCATCGGCCTGAACACGACTGAACGAAAGGATACGATCATGCTCGAACAAGAACTGAAAAACCAACTCGCCGGCTACCTGCAACGCGTCCAGCAGCCATTCGAGCTCGTTGCCTCGCTGGACGACAGCGACACGTCGAAGCAGATGCTCGACCTGCTGCAGACCATCCAAAGCCTGCGCGCCGACAAGATCACCCTGCGCACCGACGGTAACGACCAACGCAAGCCGTCGTTCAGCTTGAAGCGCGCCGGCACCGACATGAACCTGCGCTTCGCCGGCCTGCCGCTGGGCCACGAGTTCACGTCGCTCGTGCTGGCCCTGCTGTGGACGGGCGGTCATCCGCCGAAAGTCGAGGCCGAGACGATCGATGCGATCAAGGCACTGGACGGCGACTACGACTTCGAGATGTACATGTCGCTCACGTGCCATAACTGCCCGGACGTCGTGCAGGCGCTGTCGCTGATGGCCATCCTGAACCCGCGGGTGAAGACGACCGTGATCGAGGGCGGCGCGTTCCAGGCCGAAGTCGAGTCGCGCAAGGTGATGGCCGTGCCGATGGTGTTCCTGAACGGCGAGCTGTTCGGCTCGGGCCGCATGATGATCGAAGAGATCGTCGCCAAGCTGGACAAGGGCGCCGGCGCCCGCGACGCGGCGAAACTGGACGCGAAGGATCCGTACGACGTGCTGATCGTCGGCGGTGGTCCGTCGGGTGCGGCGGCGGCCGTGTACGCGGCACGCAAGGGCATCCGCACGGGCATCGCGACGGAGCGCTTCGGCGGCCAGGTGAACGACACGATGTCGATCGAGAACTACATCTCCGTGCTGGAAACGGACGGCCCGAAATTCGCCGCCGCGCTGGAAGCCCAGGTGCGCCACTATGGCGTCGAGGTGCTGACGCAGAACACGGCCGCGAAGATCATCCCGCCGGGCGCGCCGGGCGAACTGGTCGAAGTGCAGTTCACGAACGGCGGTTCGCTGAAGTCGAGCACCGTGATCCTGTCGACGGGCGCGCGCTGGAGGAACGTCAACGTGCCGGGCGAACAGGAATACAAGAACGCCGGCGTGAACTACTGCCCGCATTGCGACGGCCCGCTGTACAAGGGCAAGCGCGTCGCGGTGATCGGCGGCGGCAACTCGGGCGTGGAAGCGGCGATCGACCTCGCGGGCATCGTCGAGCACGTGACCCTGCTGGAATTCGCGCCGCAGCTGAAGGCGGACGCGGTGCTCGTCAACAAAGTGGAAAGCCTGCCGAACGTGACGATCCACGTGAACGCGCAGACGACGGAGATCACCGGCGACGGCAGCAAGGTCAACGGCATCAAGTTCAAGGATCGCTTGAGCGGCGAGGAACGCCTGGTGCAACTGGCCGGCGTGTTCGTCCAGATCGGCCTCGTGCCGAACACGGAGTTCCTGAAGGGCACGGTGGAGCTGTCGCGCTTCGGCGAGATCGTCGTGGATGCGCACGGCCGCACGAACGTCCCGGGCGTGTTCGCCGCGGGCGATGCGACGACGACGCCGTTCAAGCAGATCGTCATCGCGGCGGGCGAGGGGGCGAAGGCGGCACTGTCCGCATTCGACTATCTGATCCGGATGCCGGTGGCCGTCGAGGCGGCGTAACGGGAGTCTGGCCCGGCGTTCGTCCGGGCTGTTGCAGAGGCAGCGTTTCCGCGAGGGCGCTGCCTTTTTTATCGCCGGGTGGCGGCCGCGGTGCGTGCATGCCGCCGCCGCTGCCCGTCGCGCCGTTCGTAGCGGACGGCGGCCGGCACCGGCCGCGCGCCCGTGCCGTCCAGCCCGAATTCGAGCACGTGGCGCAGTGAGCGGACGGTGACGGGTTTCGTGACGGTGGCGCTGAACTCGTCGTACTGCGGGGGGAAGGGCTCGTCCTCGTCGACCAGCAGGATCGTGGCCGTATCGGGGCCGAGGCGGGACATTTCGCCCGGCAGCGCGCGGCGTTCTCCGCTCGCGTGCGACTTTGCCGTGAGGACCACGTCGAAGTGCAGCGCCTGCATGGCGTTCAGCGCGGCCTGGGCCGTCGTCGTCTCGGCGACGACGTAGCCGAGCGATTTGAGCAGGGTGGCACTGTGGCGGCGTGCGGCCGCGTCATCGTCGTATAACAGGGCGTACTTCATGGATGAGTCCTCCTGCCTCAGGTGTGGTGCTCCTCCCGTGTTGTTCAACTGCTAATTTGTAACAATGATGAAAACGGGTGTGCGGACGCGCCGACACGACGGCGGCGCCGGCGCGCGTCGCGCAAAGAGAGAGTCGGCCGGGGCGTACGCAGCGCACGCGCGCCCGGCGGGCGTCGGGATGAGAGCGCGGCGGCATCAATGGAAGAACAGCGGCGCGAAGCCGCCGAGCGCGTCCGTTTCACACAGCAGCCACGTCGCCATGCTCGTGAGGGCGACGTAGGCTGCGGTCCAGGCCGTGGGGAAGAAGCGGATCATGATGAACCTCCAGGTGCCGAATGCTGGGAAATGTTGATCTCATCTTAGATCGTGTGCATTCTGGAAACTATCGGCTGCCAATCCGTGGCGCTGTAGGAATAAGCCTCGTCACCGTGTATGAGCCGTCGTGGTAGCCCGTCGTAGCGATCCTACGGTCGCTGTAGGTTGCGTCCTATGGCGTGTGGCCGTGCTCAGGCTTACAGTCGTCCATCATGACCACACACGACCCCAAGCTCCTGCACAAGGGTGCCCTCGCGGTACGCCGCAATACCATCCGTCGCCTGCTGCAGAATGTATTCGGCATCGAGCACCTGCGCGACGGCCAGCAACGCGTGATCGACAGCGTCCTCGACGGCAAGGACACGCTGGCGATCATGCCCACCGGCAGCGGTAAATCGCTGTGCTACCAGATCCCCGCGCGCATCCTCAGCGGCATGACGGTCGTCGTCTCGCCGCTGATTTCGCTGATGAAGGACCAGCTGGAGAAACTCGAGGAACTCGGCATCCGCGCCGAGCAGGTCAACAGCAGCCTGTCGGCGGACGAGGAGAGGGCGGCGCTGGCCGCGATCCGCGAGGCCCGCTGCGAGATCGTGTTCTGCACGCCCGAGCGCCTCACGATGCCGGAATTCGTCGACGTGCTGGCGGGCGTGAAGATCGCGCTCGTCGTCGTCGACGAAGCCCACTGTATCTCGCAATGGGGCCACGATTTCCGCCCGGCCTACCTCGAGATGGCCGGCGCGATCGATGCGCTGGGCCGCCCGCCCGTGCTGGCGTTGACGGCGACGGCGACGGAAGACGTGGTCGACGACATCGGCCGCCAACTGAACCGGCCGCGGATGAACGTCATCAACACGGGCATCTACCGCCCGAACCTGCAATATGCCGTCGTGCAGGTGACGAACCCTGACGAAAAACTGCAGGAAGCGCTGCGCCTCGTGCGCGAAACAAAGGGGACGGGCATCGTCTACGCGGCCACCGTCAAGGCGGCCGAGGAGATGTACCAGGTGCTGCTGGACGCCGGAGAATCCGTCACGCTGTACCACGGCAAGCTGGCAGCCAGCGAGCGGCGCGCGAACCAGGACTTGTTCATGAGCGACGAGCGGCGCGTGATGGTGGCGACGAACGCGTTCGGCATGGGCATCGACAAGCCGGATACGCGCTTCGTGATCCACCTGCAGATCCCCGCGAACCTGGAAGCGTATTACCAGGAATCGGGCCGCGCGGGCCGCGACGGCCGCGACGCCAGCTGCACCCTGCTGTTCCTGCAGGACGACAAGCGCGTGCAGCAGTTCTTCCTCGTGAAGCACTACCCGACGGCGGACGAGATCCGCGCCGTGCACGACGCCGTGCGCGACCTGGCCGAGAACGAGACGGCAACGCCGGAGCGCGTCGAGGACGTCGTGGGCGATCTCGCGGGGCCGCACGTGAAAGTCTGCCTGAAGCTGCTGAAGGATGCGAAGCTGCTGCGCCAGAACCGCAAGCTCGCCTACCTCCCCGGCAGCGCGCAACCCAGCGATAAACTGTTCGCGGCGCTGGCCGAGGTCTACCGCCAGAAGCAGGAGCGCGACAAGGAAGCGCTGGAACAGATGGTATCGTATGCGGTGAGCGGTTTCTGCCGCTGGAAGCTCCTGCTCGACTATTTCGGCGACGAAGTCGAAGGCTTCGAGAAGTGCTGCCGCTGCGACAACTGCCTGAATCCGCCGGCCGCCGTGCTGACGGAAGAGATAGAAATCCGCGACGACGAATTCGATCGCGAACCCGACGCGGATGCTCCGCCCGCGCCCGCGTTCGACGTGGGCGCGCGCGTGACGGTGCCCAAGTATGGCGAGGGCATCGTGCTCTCGGCCACCGGGGACCAGGTCAACATCGAATTCCCGGACGGCGAGCAGCGCGCCTTCGTCGCCGATTACGTGACACCTGCCTGAGGAGGGACGCCAGCCGCATGGGAGACATGGTCGTCGTACGCAAGGAAGGCCTGTATTGTGTGCCGGGCCAGTTCTACATCGACCCGTGGCGGCCGGTGGACCGGGCTGTCATCACCCATGCGCACGGCGACCACGCGCGCTGGGGCCACAAGCACTACCTCGCGTCCGCGCAGAGCGTGGGCATCCTGAAGTCGCGCCTCGGCCAGGACATCAACATCGAGGGGTTGGCCTACGGCGAACGCATCGTCCACAACGGCGTGACGATCTCGCTGCACCCGGCTGGGCACGTGCTGGGGTCCGCCCAGATCCGCATGGCGTTTGGCGGGGAGGTGTGGGTCGCGTCGGGCGACTACAAGGTCGAGCCGGACGCCACCTGCGCGCCGTTCGAGGCCGTGCGCTGCCACACGTTCATCACGGAATCCACATTCGGCCTGCCGATCTACCGCTGGGACCCGCAGCAGGACGTGTTCGACGACATCAACCGCTGGTGGCGCCGCAACGCGGACGAAGGACGCACGAGCATCCTCTACGCCTACGCGTTCGGCAAGGCGCAGCGGCTGCTCAGCGGGCTCGATCCGTCCATCGGCCCCATCGTGTGCCACGGCGCCGTCGAGCCGTTGAACCGCGTCTACCGCGAGGGCGGGGTGGCGCTGCCGCACACGCAGATGGTCAGCGAGACGGAGAAGGCGGACTTGAAGAAGGCGCTCGTGCTGGCGCCACCGTCCGCATCGGGCTCGCCGTGGACGCGCCGCTTCGGCGACTACAGCGACGCCTTCGCCAGCGGCTGGATGCTGCTGCGCGGCGCGCGCCGGCGGCGCGGCGTCGACCGCGGCTTCGTGCTGTCCGACCACGCGGACTGGCCCGGCCTGATGGAGGCGATCCACGCGACGGGCGCGCACCAGGTGATCGTCACGCACGGCTCGATTCCCGTGATGGTGCGCTGGTTGTGCCAGATCGGCCTCGATGCGAAAGCGTTCGACACGGAGTATGGCGAGGAGGACGACGAAGCCGTGACTGCCACGCCGGGCGAACCGCAGGCGCCGCCGGAGGCAGCGCAGGAGGCGAACGATGCGTGAATTCGCCCGCCTGTACGCGGAACTCGACGAAACGACCGCCACCAACCGCAAGCTCGAGGCGCTGCAGAATTACTTCGCCAGCGCCGCGCCGGAAAACGCCGCGTGGGCCGTGTACTTCCTCGCCGGCGGCAAGCCGCGCCAGGCCGTGCCGAGCAAATTGATGCGCCAGTACGCGATCGAATACGCAGGCCTGGACGACTGGCTGTTCGACGAATCGTACGCCGCCGTCGGCGACATGGCGGAGACCATCGCCCACATCCTGCCGCCGCCGAAGCGCCACAGCGACGTGGGCCTGGCAACGTGGATGGAAGAGCGCATCGGCCCGTTGCGCGGCGCCGATCCGGGCACGATCCGCGCGGCGCTGTTCTCGTACTGGGACGAACTCACGTGGCGCGAACGCTTCCTGTTCGTGAAGCTGATCGGCGGCGGGTTTCGCGTCGGCGTGTCGAAGCTGCTCGTCACGCGCGCGCTGGCCTCGATCGCCGCCGTCGACTCCAAGCTGATCGCGCAGCGCCTGATGGGCTGGACGGACGGCCGCGTGAAGCCGACGGCGGCGGGCTTCCTGCAACTGATCGCCGGGGAGTCCCCCGACGAGAACCGGCTGCGCGGCGGCCAGCCTTATCCGTTCTTCCTCGCGCACCAGTTGCAGGGCGACCCCGCTGCGTTAGGCGACATGCACGACTGGCAGGTCGAGTGGAAGTACGACGGCATCCGCGCGCAACTCGTGCGGCGCGGCGGCCAGAACTACCTCTGGTCGCGCGGCGAAGACCTGATCACGGAACGCTTTCCCGAATTGGCGGGTTTATCGCTGCCGGAAGGGACGGTCGTCGACGGCGAAGTGCTGATCTGGACGACGGGCGACGCACCGGCGCCGTTCGCCGACCTGCAGAAGCGCATCGGCCGCAAGACCTTGTCCGCGAAACTGCTGGCCGAGCTTCCCGCCGTGCTGCTCGCGTACGACCTGCTGGAACTGGACGGCGTCGACACGCGCACGCTGCCGCAGCACGAACGCCGTGCATTGCTGGAGACGCTCGTCACGGGCGCCGCGCAGCCGCGGCTGCGCATCTCGCCGCTCGTGACGGCCGACAGCTGGGATGACCTCGGCAAGCTGCGCGCGGAATCGCGGGCGCGTGGGGTCGAAGGCATGATGCTGAAAGCACGGAACGCACAATACGGCGTGGGCCGCACGAAAGACGTGGGCACATGGTGGAAGTGGAAGATCGATCCGTACGCCGTCGACGCGGTGCTGATCTATGCGCAGGCGGGCAGCGGCCGGCGCGCGTCGCTGTACACGGATTACACGTTCGCCGTGTGGGACGGCGAGGGCGAGGCGCGCAAGCTCGTGCCGTTCGCGAAAGCCTACTCCGGCCTGACGGATGCGGAGATCGCGCAGGTCGACAACACCGTGCGCAAGACAACGATCGAGAAGTTCGGGCCCGTGCGCTCGGTGCGCCCGACGATGGTGTTCGAGATCGGCTTCGAGGGCATCGCGCTGTCCACGCGCCACAAGGCCGGCATCGCCGTGCGCTTTCCGCGCATCCTGCGCCGGCGCGACGACAAGACGGTCGAGGAAGCCGATACGCTCGACACGTTGAAAGGCTTGCTGGGAGCCGTCACGCCATGAGCAAGACGCAGGCGGAAGCGGCCATCGACGCCTGGTTCGCGGCGCGTGGCTGGAAGGTCTTCCCGTTCCAGCGCGCCGTGTGGAAGGCGGCGGTGGCCGGCGAATCGGGCCTCTTGCATGCCAACACGGGCGCGGGCAAGACGTACGCTGTTTGGTTTGCCGCGATGCTGCGCGGGGCGAATCGCAGCAGGCGCGCCAACACTGGCCTGCGCGTGCTGTGGATCACGCCGATGCGCGCGCTCGCCGCGGACACGCAGCGTTCGCTCGAAACCTCGGCGGCGGAACTGGGCGCCGCGAGCCCGGACGTCATCGGCACGTGGAGCATCGGCGCGCGCACGGGCGACACGGGCGCGGCCGAGCGCGCGCGCCAGTCGAAGTCGCTGCCGGGCGCCTTGATCACGACGCCGGAAAGCCTGTCGCTGCTGCTGTCGCACGCGGCCGCGCGCGACCAGTTCAAGCACCTCGACATGATCATCATCGACGAGTGGCACGAGCTGATGGGCAGCAAGCGCGGCGTGCAGGTGCAGTTGGCGCTCGCGCGGCTCAAGCGCTGGAATCCGGGCCTCGTCGTGTGGGGTTTGTCGGCCACGATGGGCAACCTGGCGGAAGCGCGCGGCGTGCTGCTGGGCGATCCGGACGGGGGCGTCCTCGTCGAGGGCGATTTGAAAAAACAGATCGTCGTCGACTGCCTCGTGCCGGACGGCGTCGCGCGCTTTCCGTGGGCCGGGCACCTGGGCCTGCAGATGCTGCCGGCCGTCATCGCCGAGATCGACCAGCACGAGGCCACGCTGGTCTTCACGAACACGCGCTCGCAATCGGAGCTGTGGTACCAGAACATCATCGAAGCGCGTCCCGACTGGGCCGGCCTCGTCGCGCTGCACCACGGTTCGCTCGACCGCGAGGTGCGCGAATGGGTCGAGACGGGCCTCAAGCGTGGCGACTTGAAGGCCGTCGTGTGCACGGCGAGCCTGGATCTCGGCGTGGATTTCCTGCCCGTCGAGCGCGTGCTGCAGGTCGGCAGCGCCAAGGGCATCGCGCGCCTGCTGCAGCGGGCGGGGCGCAGCGGGCACGCGCCGGGCCGCATCTCGCGCGTGACGCTCGTGCCGACGAACAGCCTGGAATTGCTGGAGGCGGCCGGTGCCAAGCGCGCCGTCGCCACGCGCCGCATCGAGGCGCGGCTGGTGCCGAACAAGCCGTTCGACGTGCTCGTGCAGCACCTCGTCACCGTCGCGCTGGGCGGTGGCTTCCGCGCCGAGGACTTTTACGAGGAAGTGAAAAGCGCGTGGTCGTATCGTCACCTGACGCCGGAGGAGTGGCAGTGGGCGCTGGACTTCGTCGCGCGCGGCGGCCAGAGCCTCACGGTCTATCCGGAATACAAGCGCGTGCTGCCGGACGAGGAGGGCGTCTATCGCGTGCCCGACGTCAAGATCGGGCGACGCCACCGCATGGGCATCGGCACCATCGTGTCGGACGCGCAGATGCAGGTGAAATACGTGAGCGGCGGGCGGATCGGCAGCGTCGAGGAATCGTTCATCGGTCGCATGAAGCCGGGCGACCGCTTCCTGTTCTCGGGCCGCATCCTGGAACTCGTGCGCGTGCACGAGATGACGGCGTATGTGAAGCGTTCGGACTCGACGCGCGGCGCCGTCAGCCGCTGGATGGGTACCAAGATGCCGCTGTCGTCCGAGCTCGCGCATGCGGCGCTGGAAGAACTCAAGCTGGCCAGGGAGGGCATCTACGACGGGCCGGAAATGCGCGCGCTGCAGCCGCTGCTGGAGATCCAGGCGCGCTGGTCGGCGCTGCCCGACAGCGACGTGATGGTCGTGGAAAGCATGAAGAGCCGCGAAGGCTATCACCTGTTCATGTACCCGTTCGCGGGGCGGGCCGTGCATACGGGGCTCGCGTCGCTGTTCGCGTTCCGCGTGGGGCGCATCATGCCCAGCACGTTTTCCGTCGCCGTCAACGACTACGGGTTCGAGCTGCTGTCGCCCGAAGCCGTCGACTGGGCCACCGTGTTCGCGGGAGCGACGGGGGAGGACGTCGGCTTGTTCGACACGTCGCATCTGCTCGAGGACGTGCTGGACAGCCTGAATGCGACGCAGCTGTCGCAGCAGCGCTTCCGCGAAGTGGCGCGCATCGCGGGGCTGATCTTCCAGGGCTATCCGGGCCAGCACAAGTCGATGCGCCAGGTGCAGGCGTCGTCGTCGCTGTTCTTCGAAGTCTTCCGCAAGCACGACAGCGGCAACCTGCTGCTCACGCAGGCCGAGCGCGAAGTGCTGGAGCAGGAACTGGAGCTGACGCGGCTGCGCGACACGCTGGTCGAGTTGCATGCGCGCCGCGTCGCGTTTTGCGAAGTGAAGCGCGCCACGCCGTTCGGCTTTCCGCTGATGGTCGAGCGTTTCCGTGAAAAGGTCAGCACGGAGAAGCTGGCGGACCGCGTCGCGCGCATGGTGCGCGAGCTGGAAAAGGCGGCGGAGGTATGAGCAGCGTGAGCAGCGTCACCGTCGACGTCGGCGGCGAGCAGCTCGTGCTCCTGCCGCAGAAGGCCGTGTACTGGCCGCGCGAACGGATGCTCGCGATCGCCGACATCCATTTCGGCAAGGCGGCCGCGTTCCGCTCGTTCGGCATCCCCGTGCCGCGCGGGACGACGAGCGAAAACCTCGATGCGCTGGACGCCCTGATCGATGCGACGGGCGCGCACCACGTGCTATTCCTCGGCGACTTCCTGCACGCGCGCGCGGCGCACGCGGCAGGCACGCAGGCCGCGATGCTCGCGTGGCGCCGGCGCCGCTGCGATCTCGTGCTGACGCTCGTGCGGGGCAACCACGACAAGCACGCGGGCGACCCGGCCGCCGTGCTCGGCATCGACCTCGTCGACGAGCCGTACACGGTCGGCCCGATGTCCTTCTGCCACCACCCCGACCTGGACGCGCCAGGTTACGTGCTGGCCGGCCACGTCCACCCGGTGTATGTCTTGGCGACACGTTTCGACGCATTGCGCCTGCCGTGTTTCGTGGTAGGGCCTCGTAGGATGATTCTTCCTTCGTTCGGATCTTTTACCGGCGGGCACGTCATGCGTCCCGAGCCCGGCGATCGCATCTTTGTGTCCTCCGGGGAAGCCGTGCACAGCGTTCGGCAACGCACCGAACCCGGCGGGAGCGCGGCGTAAGCTGATCATATCGACAACAAGATTCGCCGGAGGACCCCATGGCAACAACCCGACAGACCTTGGCTGCGGCCGTCGTGGCCGCGCTGCCTCTCGTCTCGCTTCCAGTTTCGGTGCCCGTGCACGCGCAAGAGCATCCGCGCGCGGCCCGGCTGGCACCGCGCATCGACGGCTTCAACGTGGACGAAGTGCGGCGCCTGGAACCGGGCACGGAACTCAACTTCGACCTGTACGGCACGCCGGGCGGCTACGCCACCTTGCGCATCGACGGCGCCACGCGCAACCTGACCTTGACGGAAACGTCGCCGGGCACTTACCAGGGCACGTACACGATCGGCACGCATGACCGCATCAATCCGGCCAGCGCCGTCACCGCCAACCTGCGCGTGAACAATATGGTCACGACCCGGTTGCTGGCGGAATCGCTCGTGCGCGGTCCCGGCCGCGACGACGCCATCGACCGCACGGCATCGAACATGCCGCACGTGGAGCGCTTCGACGTGCGCGGCAGCGACGACCTGGGGCCGGGCAACGAGTTGAAATTCACGGTACGCGGTACGCCGAACGCGAAGGTCGAGGTGCAGATCGCCGGCACGCGCGGCATCTTCTTCCTGCCCGAAGTGCGCCCGGGCGAGTACAGCGGCCTGTACACGATCCGCCGCGATGACCGTATCGCGCCGGACGCCGCCGTGACGGCCACGATCCGCGCCAACGGCCGCTATTCGACGGCGACGCTGGGCCAACCGCTGATGGCGGGCGGCAGTGGCCAGGGCATCAATCCGCCGGGCACGCAGCCGCGCGTGGCGCGCTACTGCACGAATTGCGCGACGGTGGAAGCCGTCAACGTGGTGCAGGTCAGCGGCGACGGCAGCTACCTGGGCACGGGCGCGGGCGCCGTCGTCGGGGGCCTGCTGGGCAACCAGGTCGGCAGCGGCAGCGGACGCACGGCGGCCACCGTCGCCGGTGCCGTGGGCGGCGCCCTCGCGGGCCGCGAGATCGAGCGCAACGCGCGCACGAGCCAGCGCTACGAAGTCGTCGTGCGCTATCCGAACGGTGCCACGCAGACCATTCCTTACGAAAACAACCCGGGCTTCCGCGTCGGCGACCGGGTGAAGGTTGCCGACGGCGTGCTGATCCGCGACTGAGCGGGCGTGCAAGACAGAAAGCCGGCTTCCGCGAGGAACCGGCTTTTTTTTCGTTCGACTTGCAGATGGCGGGCGCGGCCGCCGGGCAATCAGACCGTGGCGAGGACCTGGCCGTCGCCCGAGGAATCCGCGTCGGCCTTGTGCTTGGCGTTCTGCTTGGCACGCGAGCGCGACGGCGGCAGGCGGCGCAGCGTCTTGAGTGCGTCCGGATCCTTGATGCCGATGGTGCGCTGGTCGACCGTAATGAGGCCGATTTCATTGAACGCGGACAGCGTGCGGCTGACCGTCTCGAGCGTCAGGCCGAGATAGCTGCCGATTTCGTGGCGGGTCATGCGCAGGTTGAACAGCTTGCTCGAATACCCCATCGCGGCGAAGCGTTCCGCCAGCGAGATCAGGAACCGGGCCACGCGCGCTTCCGCCGACAGGGCGCCCAGCATGCCGATCATGGCCTGCTCGCGCACCAGTTCGCGGCTCATCACGCCGTACATCAGGTTCTCGAGCTCGGCGTGCACGCGGCCGAGCGCCGTCAGTTTCTTGAACGGCACGAGGATCAGGTCGCAGTCGGACAGGGCGACGGCTTCCGATGCGTAGTGGCGCGTGTGGATGCCGTCGACGCCGAGCATGTCGCCCTTCATCGGGAAGCTCAGGACTTGTTCATTGCCGAATTCGTCGATCAGCACCGTCTTCAGGAAGCCCGAGTTGACGATGTACAGCGTGTCGAACGCCTGGCCGATCGTGTGTACGCGCTGGCCGGTTTTGAACTGCACGTGCTGGAACAGCAGCTCCTCCGTGTTCATCGATACGGCGGCCGGGATGTGGAGCAGGTCGCAGACCTCTTTCAGGTTCGACCAGAGACGGCCCTGGCGTTGGCGTCCCGCTTCCATCTGTGACGAGTGCAGGGTCGACGGTGCGGCATTGCGTTGTTCTGAAGTTAGCGGGGACTGCATACTCATCTCCAGGGTTTAGGATTTCAAAGAAGCAAGCTGCGGTCCGGTCGTGCCGTTGCGGTGCCTGGCATCGCGCTGAAGGCTGGATACGGATATGGACCGTAGGCAAGTCGAAACGCTGAAGTCAGTATGCCAACACGAGTCCGGCATTAATATCAGCAACGGCTGAATGTGCAGTAGGAGGGCGCGTCAGTGTGTAGGAATTTTCTTACTGCTGATGGCGCACCGAGAGAGAAAGCGGGTGAAGGCGGGGTAGGACAACGGGAGCGAACCGCCCTGCATGGCGAAGAAAGTCGCCGGGACAGGGCACAAATAATGTCGTCGAATGTCAAATCTGTTTCGTGCGCTGTTTCGTGCGGCCCCGTCAGGCTTTCATCGGCGCCAGCAGCCGGTGCGCGACCGCGTACTGGACCATTTCCGACAGCGATGTCATGCCCATTTTCTGCATGATGCGCGTCTTGTGCGTGCTGACCGTCTTGACGGACAGGTGCAGGTTGTTGGCGATCTCGGTAATCGATTTGCCGCCCACGAGAAGGGAGAATACCTCGAATTCGCGGTCGGAGAGCTGCTTGTGCAGCAGCTGTTCGTTCGGGGCCATGATGTTCAGCGCCAGTTGTTCGGCGACTTCCGTGCTGATGTACGGCCGGCCGCCCGCCACCTTGCGGATCGCGCCGACGAGCTGCGTGCCCGCGCTTTCCTTCGTCAGGTAGCCCTGGGCGCCGGCGCGGATGGCGCGTACGGCGTACTGCTCTTCCTCGTGCATCGTCAGGATCAGGATCGCGAGCTTGGGCGCCTCGCTGCGCACCTGGCGGATCAGGTCGACGCCGCTGCGGCCCGGCATGGACAGGTCGAGCAGCAGGAGATCGAAGCCGCCCTGGCGCACCAGCGACAGCACTTCGAAGCCGTTGGTGGCCTCGCCGACGATCTCGATGTCGAGTGCGCCGTCGAGAATACGCTTGAGACCCTCGCGCATGATCGTGTGGTCGTCGGCGATGACAATGCGAATCATAAAGTATCCGTATGGATCAATTGTAAAATAGAAGGTAAAAAGATATCACAGCGGCAACACTGCCGTTGCCTTTTTTTGCACGACGCGGCGACTCCCGGTATGACTCAGGTGCCGGGCTCCCGGATCAGGCGGTGCACGAGCACGGGTTTGGTCGTATGGGACAGCACCTTGTTGGTTACGCTGCCGAGAAGCAACTGTCCCCAGCCACTGCGGCCGTGCGAGCCCATGAAGATCAGGTCACAGTGTTGCTGTTCCGCCACGTCGACGATCTTCAGCGCCGCCGCGTCGGAAAACGCCGTCATGCACGCATGCTTGAGACCGCAACCTTCCGCCGAGCGCATGACCGACCCCATGTATTCCAGACCCAGGCGCTGCATCTGCTCGACGTATTCCTCCTCGCTGGGGTAGGCGGGAGGCACGATCTCGACATACACAGGGTACTGGTACTCGGGCGCGACGAACAGGGCGAGTACTTCCGCGCCCATCTGTTGAGCGAACTTGACCCCGGCGCAGGCGGTATGTTGCGATACCGTCGAGCCGTCGGTGGTGATCAGAATCTTCTGGTACATGGTGAGTCCTCCCTCACGTCACGCTACACTCCCATTGTAGTTCGCGTTGGCCTTCTTGGCAGAACGTAAATGGTTGATCTTGCTCAGTGATATGCTCGGCCAGTCGCGGGCAAATACCGCTTGTCACAAATTCCATCGCGATAAAAAAATACAACAGATACTTTGCGAAATTATTCAAAAATGGCTGTAAAAGATTGTCGACAGGCCAAGATTACCCACTATTCAGCAACGCGGGCATTTCAGAAGATTTACCTACGGCAACCACACTGATACACTCGTCGGAAATTCTTACCGTCAGTGTAATGACGGCAGCCGTACCGCACACAGCAAAGACATCGCGACATTTAAATTATGGAGAAGCAGGGACTATGACCGACGCCGCTGACGATTTCGACGCACTATTCGAGGAAGTGGCAGCGCAGCGTGCCAGCGCACCCGCAGCCGCTCCATCTCCCGCCCCCGAGCCCGCTGCCGGCGGCGACAGCGGCGACACGGACGACCTGGAGGCCTTGTTCGACCAGGTCGCGGCCACCAACGCGCCGGCGCCGGCCGTCGTGCCGGCACCCGCTACGCCCGTCGCCGCGGCGGCCGAGCAGCCGGTCGGGGAAGAGCATGAAAAAGGCATGTACGAGCGCCTCGGCGGCATCGTGCGCCTGCTGCACGACTCGCTGCGCGAGCTGGGCTACGACAAGGCCTTGACCGAGGCATCGTCCCAGATCATGGACGCGCAGGACCGCCTGGAGTACGTCGCCACCCTGACGGAACAGGCGGCCAACAAGGTCTTGAACACGCTGGACGACGGCATGCCCGCCCAGGACCTGCTGTCGAAGCAGGCCAAGGACATGGAAAACCGCTGGGACGACCTGTTCTCGGGCAAGCTCTCGATCGAACAGTTCAAGGCGCTGGCCGGCGACTCCCGCCAGTTCGCCCAGATGGTGTCGGCAGCAACGGAAGCCGAGAAGGCACGCCTGCTCGAGATCATGATGGCCCAGGACTTCCAGGACATCACCGGCCAGCTGATCAAGAAAGTGGTCATCATCACCAAGACGGTCGAGAACGAGCTGACCCAGTTGCTGAAGGACAGCGCGCCGCCCGACGTCAAGGAAAAGCTGGCGCAGAAACAGGCCGCACAGGAACAGCCGCAGCCGCTGATGTCGGGTCCGTCGGTGCCGACCGTGGCGCTCGACCAGGACAGTGTCGATGACCTTCTTGCCGATCTGGGATTCTAATGGATGAAATGCTCAAGGATTTCGTCGTCGAGGCGATGGATCTTGCAGCGAATGTTGAAGAGCATCTGCTGCACCTCGAACGCGATCCCAACAACAAGGAAACGCTGAACGCGGTGTTCCGCTCGTTCCACACCATCAAGGGTGGCGCGGGTTTCATGGGGCTGCCTGCGCTCGTCGCCGCCTGCCACCTGACGGAAAACCTGTTCGACGCGCTGCGCACCGGCGCGGCCCCCGTCACGCCCGCCGCGATCGAAGCGTCGCTGCAGGCGTCCGGCTTCGTGGCCGACCAGCTGAGCGACCTGAACAACGGTGCCACGCCGGACCAGCTGCCGCAGATGCCGGCCGACCTCGAGCGCATGCTCAAGGAAGCGATCGCCGGCAAGGACGCCGCGCCTGCGCCGAAGGCGGCACCGGCTCCGGCCGCGCCGACGCCGGCTCCGGCCGCCGCGCCGGCACCGGTGGCAGCGCCCGTCGCCGCCCCGGCCGCCGCGCCAGGCGCCGACGGTCTCGACTGGGAAGCGATGTACATGGCCGTCGTCCCGCCGGGCACGTACACCCCGAGCGCTGCACCGGCCGCCGCGCCAGCCGCGGCGGAGGCGGTCGCAGCACCCGCGCAGGCCGCGCCGGCCGAAGCTGCCGCCGCCGGCAAGCCGGGCTGGGACGGTGTCGAGCGGCGCAACGAAGCCAAGCCGGCCGCAACCGGTCCCGCCAAGGACGAGAGCATCCGTATCGACGCGGTCAAGCTGGACGCGCTGCTGGAAGTCGCGGGTGAATCCGTGCAGGCCGCGAACCAGGCCGCCGTGCTGCTGGAGCGCCTGTCGCAGTTCAAGTTCGAAGGGCAGGCCGCCACCTTGATGGCCACGTTGACGGAAACGCTGGAGCGCGCATCGCGTTACTCGGCCGAGCTGCAGCGCGCCACCCTGGCGACCCGCATGCAGCCGGTCGGCCGCCTGTTCCAGAAATTCCCGCGCCTCGTGCGCGAGCTCGCGAAGGACCTCGGCAAGGACGTCGAGCTGACCATCGAAGGCGCCGAGACGGAAGTCGACCGCGTCGTCGTGGACAGCCTGTACGACCCGCTCGTGCACATGCTGCGCAACGCGCTGGACCACGGCGTCGAGGGTCCGGAAGACCGCGTCGCCAACGGCAAGCCGGCCAAGGCCTTTATCCTGCTGAAAGCATGGCAGGAAGCGAACAGCGTCATGATCGTGCTGCAGGACGACGGGCGCGGCATGGACCCGGCCAAGCTGCGCAAGAAGGCGCTCGAAAAGGGGCTGATCGGCGACAACCAGGCCACCAGCGACGACGAAGCGTACCAGCTCGTGTTCCTGCCGGGCTTCTCGACGAAGGAAGTGGCGTCGTCGGTCTCGGGCCGCGGCGTGGGCATGGACGTGGTCAAGACGGCCGTCGAGAAGAACCGCGGCGCGATCCGCATCGACTCGAACCTGGGCCGTGGCACGAAGTTCTCGATCCGCCTGCCGATCGAACTGTCGATCGTGCCGACCATGCTCGTGTCGACGTCGGGCGCGCAGCTGGCGCTGCCGATGGCCGTCGTCGAGCGCGTCGTCGAACTGCCGGAAACCTTCATGCAGGTCGGCGGTGCCCCGGTGCTGAAGGACCAGGGCCGTCCGCTGCCGGTGCGTTCGCTGGCGCTGTCGCTCGGCTACGAGGAATGCGTGGAGCGCGTGGGGATCGTCATCAACGCCCCGCAGCCGTACATCATCGCGGTGGAAGCCGTCGACGGCACGGCCGACCTCGTGATCAAGCCGATGACGGCGCTGAACGTCGACGGCATCACGGGTACGGCGCGCTCGGCCGAAGGCTCGCTCGTGCTGGTCGTGGGGCTGTCGTTCCTGATGGATGGCTGCCGCACCACGGTCCGCCTCGCAGCATAAACGACGCCGACGGCGCGAAAAGCGGATATCCGCTTTTCGCTTGCTACAAAGCTACGAAAAGCCTGCGCAGGAAATGCGCAGGCTTTTTTTATTTGCATGTCGGGATGGTCGTCCAAACAAAATTTTTGTAACGACGAGTTCATTGGAATAATCATGCTCGCAGGGCATTGCTTCCGCATTGCACAAATATGGCATAATCAAAGACCATGCCCGCATAAGCGGTCGTTTCACTGGATTTGACATGTTAAAAACGCTCTACGACAAACTTTGGGATTCGCATGTCGTGCGTGCCGATGCGGATGGCACCACCGTGCTGTATATCGACCGTCACCTGGTCCACGAAGTCACCAGCCCGCAGGCGTTCGAAGGCCTGCGCGAAGCCGGTCGCCCGCTATGGCGCACTTCGGCCAATCTTGCCGTAGCCGACCACAACGTGCCGACCACCGACCGCTCGCACGGCATTGCCGACCCCACGTCGCGCCTGCAGGTCGAGACGCTGGACAATAACACCAAGTCCTTCGGCGTCACGTACTTCAACATGAACGACAAGCGCCAGGGCATCGTGCACGTGATCGGGCCGGAGCAGGGCGCCACGCTGCCGGGCATGACGGTCGTCTGCGGCGACTCGCACACGTCCACGCACGGCGCGTTCGGCGCGCTGGCGCACGGCATCGGCACGTCGGAAGTCGAGCACGTGATGGCCACGCAGACGCTGCTCGCGAAGAAATCGAAATCGATGCTGGTGCAGGTCGACGGCGACCTGCCGGCCGGCGTGACCGCGAAGGACATCGTGCTTGCCGTCATCGGCAAGATCGGCACAGCCGGCGGCACGGGCTACGCCATCGAATTCGGCGGCTCGACGATCCGCGCGCTGTCGATGGAAGGCCGCATGACCGTCTGCAACATGGCGATCGAAGCGGGCGCGCGCGCCGGCATGGTCGCCGTCGACGACACCACGATCGACTACGTCAAGGGCCGTCCGTTCGCGCCCGTCGGCCCGCAGTGGGAACAGGCCGTCGCTTACTGGCGCACCCTGCACACCGATCCGGGCGCGAAGTTCGACTTCGTCGTCCAGCTGAATGCCCAGGACATCCGTCCGCAGGTGACCTGGGGCACGTCGCCCGAGCAGGTCACGACGATCGACGGCCGCGTGCCCGATCCGGACAAGGAAAAAGACCCCGTCAAGCGCGACGCGATGGAAAAGGCGCTCGTCTACATGGACCTGAAGCCGAACACCGCGATGGAAGACATCCGCATCGACAAGGTGTTCATCGGTTCCTGCACCAACTCGCGCATCGAAGACCTGCGCGCCGCCGCCGTCGTCGTGCGCGGCCGCCAGCGCGCGTCGAACGTGAAGCTGGCCATGGTCGTGCCGGGTTCCGGTCTCGTGAAGGAACAGGCGGAGCGCGAAGGCCTCGATGCGATCTTCAAGGCCGCCGGCTTCGAATGGCGCGAACCGGGCTGCTCGATGTGCCTGGCGATGAACGCCGACCGCCTCGAACCGGGCGAGCGCTGTGCGTCGACGTCGAACCGCAACTTCGAAGGCCGCCAGGGCCAGGGCGGCCGTACGCACCTGGTGTCGCCGGCGATGGCCGCGGCAGCCGGCATCGCGGGCCATTTCGTGGATGTTCGTAAAATCTGATAAACAGTAGGGTGGGCACCCCGTGCCCACCATGCGTTTCGTAATCGCATACATTGGTGGGCACGGGGTGCCCATCCTACGACCATATGAAAAAGATCATTGTTCTCGCACTCATCGCAATCGCTGCAGCTGGCTGCAACACCATCTCCGGCGTCGGCAAGGACGTGCAGAAAGTCGGCCAGGTCATCACGGGCGCAGGCGGCAAGTAAGGATTAGGAACCATGGATAAATTCACCGTACACGAAGGAGTGGTGGTCCCGCTGGACCGGGCCAACGTCGACACCGACGCCATCATTCCGAAGCAGTTCCTCAAGTCGATCCGCCGCACCGGCTTCGGCCCGAACCTGTTCGACGAATGGCGTTACCTCGACCACGGCGAACCGGGCATGGACAATTCGAAGCGCCCGGTCAATCCGGACTTCGTGCTGAACCAGCCGCGCTACGCGGGCGCGTCGATCCTCCTGACCCGCAAGAACTTCGGCTGCGGCTCGTCGCGCGAGCACGCGCCGTGGGCCCTGCAGCAATACGGCTTCCGCGCCATCATCGCGCCGAGCTTCGCCGACATCTTCTTCAACAACTGCTTCAAGGGCGGCCTGCTGCCGATCGTGCTGGACGAAGCGAAAGTCGAGCAGCTGATGAACGAAGTGAAGGCCTTCCCGGGCTACAAGCTCGTCGTCGACCTCGAGAAGCAGACCGTGGGCACGCCGGACGGCCGCCTCGCGTTCGAATTCGCCATCGACGACTTCCGCAAATACTGCCTGCTGAACGGCCTGGACGACATCGGCCTCACCTTGCGCCACGCCGACGAGATCCGCGCCTTCGAAGAGCGCCACCTCCGTGCGCAGCCGTGGCTCGCCAACACCATCTGAACGAGAACAAGACATGAAGATTGCCATTCTGCCGGGCGACGGCATCGGTCCCGAAATCACCGCGCAAGCCGTCAAGGTGCTGAACGCGCTGGGCGAATCGTTTGAACTGGAAAGCGCGGAAGTCGGCGGCGCCGGCTATGCCGCCCATGGTCATCCGCTGCCGCAGGGTACGCTGGCACTCGCGAAAGCGGCGGACGCCGTGCTGTTCGGCGCCGTCGGCGATTACAAGTACGACGCGCTGGAGCGCGCGCTGCGTCCGGAACAGGCCATCCTCGGCCTGCGCAAGGAACTGGGCCTGTTCGCGAACCTGCGTCCCGCGATCCTGTATCCGGAACTGGCCGGCGCGTCCACCCTGAAGCCGGAAGTGGTGTCGGGCCTGGATATCCTGATCATTCGCGAACTGACGGGCGACATCTATTTCGGCAAGCCGCGCGGCGTGCGCGAATGCCCGGACGGTCCGTTCGCGGGCCAGCGCGAAGGCTTCGACACGATGCGTTATGCGGAAGGGGAGATCCGCCGCATTGCCCACGTCGCGTTCCAGGCCGCGCGCAAGCGCGACCGCCGCGTGACGAGCGTCGACAAGGCCAACGTGCTGGAGACGTTCCAGTTCTGGCGCGACATCGTCACGGACGTGCACAAGGAATACCAGGACGTCGAGCTCGAACACATGTACGTCGATAACGCCGCGATGCAGCTCGTGCGCGCGCCGAAGAAGTTCGACGTGATCGTCACCGGCAACATGTTCGGCGACATCCTGTCGGATGCGGCCGCGATGCTGACCGGCTCGATCGGCATGCTGCCGTCGGCTTCTCTCGATGCGAACAACAAGGGCCTGTACGAGCCGTCGCACGGTTCGGCACCGGACATCGCAGGCAAGGGCGTCGCGAATCCGCTGGCGACGATCCTGTCCGCCGCCATGATGCTGCGCTTCTCGCTGGGCAAGGCCGAACAGGCCGATCGCATCGAGAACGCCGTCAAGAAGGTGCTCGCGCAGGGCCTGCGCACGCCGGACATCTACGAAGAAGGCACGACACGCGTCGGCACCGAGCAGATGGGTGACGCGGTCGTCAACGCGTTAGATTGAAATAACGTTACGTTCAAAGGTGGGCACCCCGTGCCCACCAATTGCGTGAACTAAGGAATACGCCGAACGGGGCGGAGTAAATTCAAACGAGGGATTAATCATGAAATTAGTAGGTCTGGTTGGTTGGCGCGGCATGGTCGGTTCGGTCCTCATGCAGCGCATGCAGGACGAGGGCGATTTCGCCCACATCGAGCCGGTGTTCTTCACCACCTCGAATCCGGGTGGCGCTGCGCCTGCAATGGCCAAGAACGAAACCACGCTGAAGAGCGCAACCGACATCGCCGAACTGTCGAAATGCGAGATCATCATCTCGTGCCAGGGCGGCGACTACACGACCGAAGTGTTCCCGAAACTGCGCGCCAGCGGCTGGAACGGCTACTGGATCGACGCCGCGTCCACGCTGCGCATGAACGACGACGCCGTCATCGTGCTCGACCCCGTGAACCTGAACGTCGTCAAGGACGCGATGACGCGCGGCGTGAAGAACTTCATCGGCGGTAACTGCACCGTGTCGTGCATGCTGATGGGCCTGGGCGGCCTGTTCAAGCACGACCTCGTCGACTGGATGACGTCGATGACGTACCAGGCCGCATCGGGCGGCGGCGCGCAGCACATGCGCGAACTGCTGACCCAGTTCGGCACGATCAACTCGTCCGTCAAGCACCTGCTGGACAACCCGGCATCGGCGATCCTGGAAATCGACCGCGGCGTGCTCGCGACGCAGCACGGCCTGTCGGCAGAAGAAACGAAGCAGTTCGGCGTGCCGCTGGCCGGCAACCTGATCCCCTGGATCGACAAGGACCTGGGCAACGGCCAGTCGAAGGAAGAGTGGAAGGGCGGCGCCGAGACGAACAAGATCCTCGGCCGCAACGCCGCTGCTGGCAGTGTCATCCCGGTCGACGGCCTGTGCGTCCGCATCGGCGCGATGCGCTGCCACTCGCAGGCGCTGACCATCAAGCTGAAGAAGGACGTCCCGCTGGACGAGATCAACGACATCATCGCGAACGACAACCAGTGGGTGAAGTTCGTGCCGAACACGCGCGAAGCGTCCGTGCGCGACCTGACCCCGGCCGCCGTCACGGGCAGCCTGACGATCCCGGTCGGCCGCGTGCGCAAGATGTCGATGGGCCCGGAATACATCTCCGCGTTCACCGTCGGCGACCAGCTGCTGTGGGGCGCCGCCGAGCCGCTGCGCCGTATGCTGCGCATCGTCCTGGACAAGTGATGTAAGCTGCGCCTGCGGGCGCGGGAAAGAGGCGGCCGCGGGCCGCCTTTTTCATTGTTGGGCCGCCTGCGATGGATTATCCTTTCGTGCTGTCGAACTGACACGGGATCATCCAAAAAACATCACAAGTCTGAATACACCGTCTACATATCTCAGACCCGCTGAATGTTTCTCCCTGCAGAACTTGCATGCCACAGTGCATGATGATATGTTGCTGGGACCTCCGGGCAAGCCGTGCGCCCCCGTCAACCCACACCGCTTTCGAATCTATGCATGTCACTCACCGCCTCCCGATGAAGTCGTCCGCGCTGAAGAAACTCACCGCGGCGGTCGCAAGTGCGCTGGTCCTGACGTCCGCGGCCCACGCGGCGGGCCTCGGCAAGCTCACGGTGTTGTCCGCGCTCGGCCAACCGCTGCGCGCCGAGATCGAATTGACGGCGGTGTCCGGCGAGGAGGCGTCCGGCCTGTCGGCCAAGCTCGCGTCGCCCGAGGCATTCAAGGCCGCGAACATCGATTTCAATCCGGCCCTGCTGTCGCTGCGCTTTACCGTCGAGCAGCGCGGCGGCCGCCAGTTCATCCGCGTCAGCTCCACGCAGCCGCTGAACGAGCCGTTCGTCGACATGCTGCTGGAACTGTCGTGGAATAACGGCCGCCTCGTGCGCGAATACACGTTCCTGCTCGACCCTGCCGAGCTGCGCGCCACGCAATCGGCCCAGGTCGCGCCGAGCGAGACCCGCGCCGCGCCGGCCGCCCGTCCGCAGGCCGCCGCACCGTCGACCATGGACACGGCACGCGCACAGGAACCGGACCGCATTGCCGGCCACCCGCCGCGCCGCAGCGAGCGCGCGGCCGCGGAGGGTGACGAGAGCGCAGCGTCGAAATACCGCGTCAAGCCGGGCGACAACCTGGGCCGTATCGCCGCCCAGGTCAAGCCCGTCGACGTGTCGCTCGACATGATGCTCGTCGCGCTGTACCGCGCGAACCCGGATGCATTCATCGGCAACAACATGAACCGGCTGAAGTCCGGCCGCATCCTGACCGTGCCCGCAGGCGACGCCGTGCGCGGCGCGGATGCCGCCGAGGCGCATGGCGTCGTCGTCGCCCACGCGGCCGACTTCAACGCCTACCGCAACAAGCTGGCGGGCCAGGTCGGCGCGTCCGAACCTGCCAAGGCCCCGGAAGCGGGGCAGGGCGCGGCCGGCAAGATCACCGCGAAGGTCGAGGAACGCCCGACCGCCGCCAACGAAGCCCAGGACAAGCTGCGCCTGTCCAAGGCCGCGCCGGCCAAGCCGGCCGGCAAGAGCACGACGATGAGCGCCGAGGACCGCATCGCCAAGGAGAAGGAACTGGCCGATGCGCAGTCGCGCGTGCGCGAACTCGAACGCAACGTGAGCGATCTCGAGAAGCTGGCCACGGTCAAGAACAAGGCCGGCGCCGAGGCGGCGAAGAACGCGTCCGCACCGCCTGCCGCGCCAGCCGCGCAACCGCAGGCGCCGACGGCCGCTGCGACGCACGCCCCGGCGGCACCGACGAAACTGCCGACCATCAAGCCTGCCGTCAAGCCGGCCGCAGCGCCGCCGGAACCGGGCCTGATGGACTTCATCATGAACAACCTGCCGCTCGTCGGCGGGGCCGCGGCCGCACTGCTGCTGGGTGGCCTGCTCGTCGCCCAGCGCCGCAAGAAGCTGGTCGTCAAGACGGTGGCCGAGCCTTCGGTCCTCGGCGTGCCGACCGAACCGGCGCACTCGATGTTCGCCGAGACGGGCGGGCAGAGCGTCGACACGAACAACAGCGTCTTCAATTCCAGCTTCGCGCCGTCCGCCAGCCAGCTCGACACGAACGAAGTCGATCCGGTCGCGGAAGCCGACGTGTACATCGCCTATGGCCGCGATGCGCAGGCCGAGGAAATCCTGAAGGAAGCCTTGCGCACGCATCCGGAGCGCGCGCCCGTGCGCCTGAAGCTGCTCGAGATCTACGCGGCCCGCAAGGACCTGCGCGCGTTCGAGACGCAGGCGACCGAGCTGTATGCGACGACGCGCGGCCAGGGCGACGAATGGGCGCAGGCCGCCGCACTGGGCCTGTCGATCGACCCCATGAATCCGCTGTACGCGCACAGCGCCGCGCCGGCCGTCCCGGTGCACAGCACCGAGGAACTGGGCCAGCAGGCCATGCTGTCGAAGGAACTGGACGACGACGCCTTCCGCGCGTCCGCCGCGCACGAGGCCGATCCGTTCGCCACGCAGCCGGCCGCCGCGATGGACTTCGGCCAGCACTTCGCCGACGCCATGGCGACCGCGCAGCCGGCACCGGCACCCGTGACCAATGCGCCGTCGCCAACGCCGGTCCCGATGGAAGACGACCACGTGCTCGACTTCGACCTGGGCGGCCTGGCATTCGAGCCCGTCGAGGCGGCCCCCGCGCCGGCCCCCGCAGCGCAAGCCGCGCAAGCGAACGACGTGCCCGACTTCGACTTCGACATGAGCGCCTTCGAGAAACCCGCCGCGCCTGCACCTGCACCGGTCGAGCCGGTAGAGGCGGTGGAACCCGCTGTTGCGCTGGACAAGGCCGCACACGACCCGCTGGACTTCGCGTTCGACATGGATTTTGCCGCACCGGCGCCGAACCCCGTGCCGGAACTGGAAGCGCACACGGACCACGACCTGCTGGCGCCTACCGCCGTGCCTACAGCCGTGCCGCCCGCCGCTGCCGACATCGAGATGGCCAGCCTGGCCCGCGAATTCGATCTGCCAGACCTGCCGACGGAACTGCAGGCCAGCCTGCCCGCCGAGCCGGCAGCGTCGGCTGCGTCCGAGGCGAGGGACCCGCTGTTCGACCTCGACGCGATGGACTTCGGCCTGCCCGAGACGCCGCATGCGGAAAGCCCGGCGTCGATCCCGACGGCCGCGCTGGACGCCCACCTGTTCGACATCCCGGCCACGCCGGCGCCGGCGGAGGCAACGTTCGCCGAGCCGGACCGCATCGTCATCGAACCGGTGACCGAACCGGTGGTGCCGCAGTTCGACATGGGCGGCTTCGACCTCGACCTGCCGGCCGACGGCAGCCTGCCGCTGCCGGAAGTGCAGTCGCTGTCCGAGCCCGAGTTCGCCGCGCCGGCGGCCGATACCGCGCCTGCGGGCGCTCTGTCGCCCGCGCACATGGAGATGGAGACGAAGCTCGACCTGGCCATCGCCTACCAGGAAATCGGCGACAAGGAAGGGGCGCGCGAGCTGCTGGAGGAAGTCATCCGCGGCGGCAATCCGGAGCAGGCGGCACGGGCCAACTCGATGCGCGCGACGCTGGCGTGAGGTAACGGGTCTTTGGCACGCATCGCTTTGGGTGTCCAGTACGTGGGCACCGGCTGGAACGGATACCAGAAACAACCTTCGCGCGACACGGTCCAGGATCGGCTGGAGATCGCACTCGAGAAATTTGCCTGCACGCCGCTCGCGACGACATGCGCCGGCCGCACGGACGCCGGCGTCCACGCGATCGAGCAGGTCGTCCATTTCGATACGGACCTCGAACGCGCGCCGCAATCGTGGGTGCGCGGCACGAACGCCTTCCTGCCCGAATCCATCGTCGTGCGCTGGGCCCACGTCGTTGCACCGGACGCCGACGGGCAGGATTTCCACGCGCGCTTCTCGGCCCGCTCGCGCACCTATCACTACGTGCTGTACAACCATGCCAACCCGTCCGCGCTGCTGGCCGGGCGCGCCGGCTGGGTGTTCCGCCCGCTCGACGTCGAGCGCATGCGCGAGGCCGCCACGCATCTGATCGGCACGCACGATTTCACGAGCTTCCGCGCATCCGGCTGCCAGGCGAATTCGCCCGTCAAGCAGATGCACGAAGTGAAGATCGAACGGATGGGCGACATCATCGTGTTCACGGTGCGCGCCTCGGCGTTCCTGCACCACATGGTGCGCAACATCATGGGGTCGCTGATCTACGTGGGCACGGGGCGCAACGAGCCGGGCTGGATGGCCGAGGTGCTGGACGCGCGCTCGCGCGACGCGGCGGCGCCCACGTTCATGCCGGATGGGCTGTACCTTGCCGCGATCGACTACGATCCGAAGTGGGGATTGCCGCAGGAGCCAGCCGCTCCGCTGCCTTGGCTGTAAAATACTCGACTGACTACCTGCCGTAGGGTGGGCACCCCGTGCCCACGCGTAAGTTTGCGTCATGCCGGCTTTCGCGTGGGCGCAGGGGAGCCCAGCCTACGGCGGCCGATCCAGCACGTTCCATCGTCGAGCCATCATGCCCCGCACCCGAATCAAGATCTGCGGCATCACCCGCGAACAAGACCTACACGCCGCCATCGACGCCGGCGCCGACGCCCTCGGCTTCGTGTTCTATCCGAAGAGCCCGCGCTACGTCACCGCGGCGCGCTACGCCGAGCTGGCCCGTGAACTGCCGCCGTACGTGAACGCCGTCGCCCTGTTCGTCAACGCGACGGTGGACGAGGTGAGCGACGTCGTCGCGGCAGGGCCGGTATCGCTGTTGCAATTCCACGGCGACGAAACGCCCGAGGAGTGCGCCGCGCTGGCGGCCGCCGTGCAGCGGCCGTTCACGCGGGCGTATCGCGTAAAACCTGACACGACGGGCGCCGATTTGCTAGAATCGGAAGCTCAATACCGCGCCGCATCGCCCTGGTTCTCGGGTCTCCTGCTCGACACCTACGTCGATGCCTACGGCGGCGCAGGAAAGGTTTTCGATTGGTCTCTAATTCCAAAAGAGCTCGCGCCTCGGGTCGTTTTGAGTGGTGGCTTGAGCGTACACAACGTGACTGGCGCGGTGGCGCAAGTACGCCCCTTCGCGGTCGACATCAGTAGCGGTGTCGAGGCGTCGAAGGGAATCAAGGATGCCCGCAAGATTGCCGCGTTCATCGACGCGGCGCGGGCAGGCGATGCCACCCTTTTGAGCCAGGAACACCATGAAAGCCAATCAAGTTAGCGGCGCCCGGGCGCTGTTCAAGACCCCCGACTACCAACTGCCGGACACCACCGGCCACTTCGGCCCGTACGGCGGCTCGTTCGTCGCCGAGACGCTCAGCCACGCGCTGGCCGAGCTGAACGACGCGTACGCGCGCTACAGCCAGGACCCCGAGTTCCTCGAAGAATACCGCTACGAGCTGGCGCACTTCGTCGGCCGTCCTTCGCCCGTCTACCACGCCAAGCGCTGGTCCGAGCAAGGCGGCGGCGCGCAGATCTTCTTCAAGCGCGAAGACCTGAACCACACGGGCGCCCACAAGATCAACAACGTGATCGGCCAGGCGCTGCTCGCGAAACGCATGGGCAAGCCGCGCATCATCGCCGAGACGGGCGCAGGCCAGCACGGCGTCGCGACCGCGACGATCTGCGCCCGCTTCGGCCTCGAATGCGTGATCTATATGGGCAGCGAGGACGTCAAGCGCCAGGCGCAGAACGTCTACCGCATGAAGCTGCTGGGCGCGACGGTCGTCCCGGTGGAATCGGGCTCGAAGACCCTGAAGGACGCGCTGAACGAAGCGATGCGCGACTGGGTCACGAACATCGAGAACACGTTCTACATCATCGGCACGGTCGCCGGTCCGCACCCGTATCCGATGATGGTGCGCGACTTCCAGTCCGTGATCGGCGAGGAATGCCGCGTGCAGATGCCGCAGATGACGGGCCGCCAGCCGGACTACGTCGTCGCCTGCATCGGCGGCGGCTCGAACGCGATGGGCATCTTTTATCCGTACATCGACGAGGCGGGCGTGAAGCTCGTGGGCGTCGAGGCGGCGGGCGAGGGCCTCGACTCCGGCAAGCACGCGGCGTCGCTGACGGCGGGCTTTCCCGGCGTCCTGCACGGCAACCGCACGTATCTGCTGCAGGACGAGCACGGACAGATCATCGAGACGCATTCCGTGTCGGCCGGCCTCGATTATCCGGGCGTCGGTCCGGAACACGCGTGGTTGAAGGACAGCCAGCGCGCGCAATACGTGTCGATCACGGACGACGAGGCGCTGGCCGCCTTCCACGACTGCTGCCGCATCGAGGGCATCATCCCGGCGCTGGAATCGTCGCACGCGATCGCCTACGCCGCCAAGCTGGCGCCCACGCTGCCGAAGGACCAGATCATCCTGGTGAACCTGTCGGGCCGCGGCGACAAGGACATGCACACCGTGGCGCAACGGGCGGGACTCAACTTCGGCTGAGCCCCATTCAACCTTTGCCAACCACAGAACAAGGAATCAGAGCATGTCCCGTATCGCACAAACCTTCGCCGCCCTGAAAGAGCAGGGCAAGACCGGCCTCGTCACCTTCATCACCGCCGGCGACCCTGCGCCGGAACTGACCGTCCCGCTGCTGCACGCCCTCGTCGCAGGCGGCGCCGACGTCCTCGAACTGGGCGTGCCGTTCTCGGACCCGATGGCGGAAGGCCCCGTCATCCAGCGTGCCTGCGAACGCGCGCTGACGTTCGGCGTCAGCATGACCGACGTGTTCGCGCAGATCGCGGAATTCCGCAAGACGAACGAGCACACGCCCGTCGTCCTGATGGGTTACGCGAACCCGATCGAGCGCATGGGCCAGAGCGAATTCGTCCGCCGCGCCAAGGCGGCCGGTGCCGACGGCGCCATCGTCGTCGACTATCCGCCGGAAGAATGCGAAGCGTTCGCCGCCGAGATGAAGGCGAACGGCCTCGACCTGATCTTCCTGCTCGCGCCAACGTCCACGGTCGAGCGCGTGAAGCAGGTGGCGCGCCATGGCAGCGGCTTCTCGTACTACGTGTCGCTGAAGGGCGTGACGGGCGCGGGCGGCATCGACACGGCCGACGTCGCGAAGCGCGTCGCCGCGATCCGCGAGCACGTCAAGCTGCCGATCGGCGTGGGCTTCGGCATCCGCGACGCCGCGACCGCCAAGTCGGTGGCGGCCGTGGCGGATGCGGTCGTGATCGGCAGCCGAATCATCCAGGAGCTGGAAAACACGCCGAAGGAGCAGGGGCCGGCGGCCGTGCGCGCCTTCGTCGCCGGGATCCGGGAAGCGCTGGACGCGCGCTAAAATTCGGGGTCAGAGCACAAATTCGGGGTCAGAGCGCTTTTCTTGGCAATTTACCGGCGACCAATCAAGTTGGTCCTGCCAGAGCGAGCACGACACGCGCCGCGGCAGGAACAATGGATCGGAGTCCTCTTTTTGCTGCCGAAGGAAATTCGCTCTGACCCCGAATCGTAGTGAAACGATGCTCTGACCCCGAATTTCGCCAAGCACAAGATTGCCTAAAAAGCAAGTTATTAACGGCAAGAATTCGACAATCTGTATTCGAGCGATTACACTACGCCCAATTCCAGAATTGCCGCAAAGGAGAGAACATGAGTTGGTTGGAAAAGCTGCTGCCCCCCCGGATCCAGCGCTCCGATGCCGCCAAACGCCAGACGATGCCCGAGGGCCTGTGGGTCAAGTGCCCGTCGTGCGAGTCGGTCCTGTATCGCTCCGACCTCGAGTCGAACCTGCATGTTTGCCCGAAGTGCAGCCACCACATGCGCATCCGCGCCCGCGACCGCCTCGACGCGCTGCTCGATGAAGGCGGCCGCTACGAGATCGGCCAGGACGTGCTGCCGGTCGACACCCTCAAGTTCAAAGACAGCAAGAAATATCCTGACCGTCTGAAAGACGCGATGGAAGCCACCGGCGAGACCGATTCCCTCGTCGTGCAGGGCGGTTCGATCATGAGCCTGCCGGTCGTCGTCGCGTGCTTCGCCTACGAATTCATGGCGGGCACGATGGGCTCCGTCCTCGGCGAGCGCTTTGCCCGTGGCGCCCAGGTGGCGCTCGAGCAGAAGGTGCCGTTCATCTGCATTACCGCCAGCGGCGGCGCGCGCATGCAGGAAGGCCTGCTGTCGCTGATGCAGATGGCCAAGACCACCGCCATGCTGACCAAGCTGTCCGAGAAAAAACTGCCGTTCATCAGCATCCTGACCGACCCGACGACGGGCGGCGTGTCGGCCTCGTTCGCGTTCATGGGCGACGTCGTCATCGCCGAACCGAAGGCGCTGATCGGTTTCGCCGGCCCGCGCGTCATCGAGAACACGGTGCGCGAAAAGCTGCCGGAAGGCTTCCAGCGTTCCGAGTTCCTGGTGCAGAAAGGCGCCATCGACATGATCGTCGACCGCCGCAAGATGCGCGAGGAACTCGCGCACCTGCTCGCGCTGCTGCAAAGCCAGCCGGCCGACGTCATCGCCTGATCGTTCATCACGAACGGCCGGCTTCCGCTTTGCGGCGCCGGCCGTTCGCATTTTGAAGCCTCCCATGCCCAATCTCCCGACCACCTTGCCCGACTGGCTGGCGCTGCTCGAGTCGCGCCACGCCGAAACCCACATCGACATGGGACTGGACCGCGTCCGCACCGTCAAGGAGCGCATGGGCCTGGCCTTTTCCTGCCCCGTGATCATGGTCGCCGGCACCAACGGCAAAGGCTCCACGTGCGCCATGCTGGAAGCGATGCTGCTGCAGAGCGGCTACAAGGTCGGCCTGTACATCAAGCCGCACTTCCTCGACTTCAACGAGCGCGCCCGCATCAACGGCGAGATGGCCAGCGACGCCTCTCTGATCGCGGCGTTCGATGAAGTGGAGGCGCGCCGCGGCGACATCGACCTCACGTATTTCGAATTCACGACGCTCGCCATCATGCACCTGCTGGCTACGTCCGGCGTCGACGTGGCGATCCTCGAGGTGGGCCTCGGCGGCCGCCTGGATGCCGTCAACGTGATCGATGCCGACGTGTCCATCGTCACGAGCATCGACATCGACCACAAGGATTATCTGGGCGATACGCGCGAGGAGATCGGCTTCGAGAAGGCCGGCATCTTCCGCCCCGGCAAGCCGGCGATCTGCAGCGACCCGCAGCCGCCGCAATCGCTGATCGACCACGCGGAAAACATCGGCGCCGACCTGTGGCTGCTGGGTCGCGACTTCAACTACCAGGGCGACAAGCAGCAGTGGGCCTACGGCGGCCGCAACCAGCGCCGCAATTCGCTCGCGTATCCGGCGCTGCGCGGCGCCAACCAGCTGCTGAACGCATCGGCCGCGCTCGCTGCACTGGAAGCGTTGCGCAACGTGTTGCCGGTGGGGGCGCAGGATGCGCGCACGGGCCTCGCGCTCGTCGAGCTGCCGGGCCGCTTCCAGGTGCTGCCGGGCCGCCCGACGACGATCCTCGACGTCGCGCACAACCCGCACGCGGCGGCGACGCTCGCGCAGAACCTGTCGAACATGGGGTTCCACCGCTTCACGTACGCCGTGTTCGGCATCATGCAGGACAAGGACATCGATGCCGTCGTCGCGCACATGGCGCCCAACATCGACCACTGGTGCGTGGCGGCGCTGCCGTCGCCCCGCTCGGCCGACCCGGCCGCGCTGGCCGCGAAGCTCGATGCGTTGAGGCCGGCGGGCGCGAAAGACGACGAATTCTCCGTCAAAACGTTCGCGAATCCGGCCGAAGCATTCGCAGATGCAACAAGCAGGGCCGGACAGGATGATAGAATAGTGGTCTTTGGTTCGTTCTACACCGTAGCAGGCGTGATGGCGGCCCGTAAATCCTCTCTTCATTGACGTGACACCGCATGGGTTTGTTCTCCCGTAAAAGCAAGCAGGACCGCCTCGCCGAGGACAGTGGCCGCTTCTACAGCAAGGACGACGACGCCGCGATCGGCGAACGCGCCCGCGCCAAGCGCGCCAGCAACGCCGGTGGCGGCGCGACCCGCCGTCCCGGCAACGACCCCATGCTCCCCGAAAAGAAGCGGGCCCGCCGCCGCCTCGTCGGCGCCATCGCGCTGGCGCTCGCGGCCGCCGTCGGCCTGCCGATGCTGCTCGATTCCGAACCCAAGCCGATCGCCGGCGACATCGCCATCCAGATCCCCGCGAAGGACAAGGCCGCGCCGCTGCCCGTGCCCGCTGCCGAGAAGGCTGTATCCGCCGCGGACAGCGTCGACAAGGGCGAGGAAGTGATCGATGCGGCGACGGCCGCCAAGGCCCCGGCCGCCAAGCCGGACGCGGTGACCGCGCCGAAGGTCGAGCACAAGCCCGAACCTGCGAAGCCCGAGCCCGCCAAGCCCGAACACAAGGAAACGCCTAAGCCCGAGCACAAGGACGCACCCAAGGCCGAGCACAAGGAAGCGAAGCCCGAGCCGCGCCCAGCGGAAAAAGACAAGGCCCCCGTCAAGCCGAAAGCGGACGAGAAGCCCGCGAAGCCGCATGACGACACGGCGCGCGCGCTGGCGATCCTGGAAGGCAAGCAGGCCGAGAAGGCCGCCGAGAAGGAGCGCTCTGCCGAGTCCGGTCCGCAGAAATACGTGCTGCAGGTCGCGGCCATGTCGAGCGCGGAAAAGGCGGCCGAAGTGCAGGCCAAGCTGCGCGAAGCGGGCATTTCGTCGTACACGCAGAAGACGACGACGCCGTCCGGCGAACTGATCCGGGTGCGGGTCGGCCCCCTGAACAAGGAAGACGCCGAAAAAGTCCGCGCCAAACTGGGCCGCCTGGGCATGTCCGGCGCCATGACACCGGTCTGACGCCTGCCTGCCCGATGCCGACCATGAACGTAGAAGCCGCGCCGTGACGATTTTCGACTACGTGGTGTTGTTCATTCTGGTCGCGTCGGTTGTCATCAGCACCATGCGCGGCCTCGTCAAGGAAATCCTGTCGCTGGCCGGCTGGGTGGCGGCCTTCATCGTCGCCAACGCCTTCGGTGCGAAGCTCGCGCCCATGCTACCATCCGTGATTCCGGGTGAAGCCTTGCGGCTGATCGTTGCCTTCATTGCATTGTTCCTCGGTGTGCGCGTGCTGATGGGCCTGTTGGCCCTCGCGATCAGCGCACTGATCGAGGCCTCCGGACTGAGCCTGGCCGACCGCGGCCTCGGCGGCCTGTTCGGATTGGGGCGGGGCATTGTAATCGTGCTGGCCGGCGTCATATTGTGCGGGATGACATCCATTCCCCAGCAGGCTTTCTGGAAAGACGCGCTGCTCTCGCCCTTGGCGGAAACCGGAGCGCGCACGGTCAAGCCTTTCTTGCCCGCTGCCTTCGCGCAGCACGTACAGTTTTGAACATCTCTTCACGGTATTAGGAGCACACCATGTGTGGCATCGTCGGCGTCGTCTCGCAAGCCCCCGTCAACCAGCTGTTATATGATGCTTTGCTGCTGTTGCAGCATCGCGGTCAGGATGCGGCGGGCATTGCAACCAATCACAGCAGCATGTTCTCGATGTACAAGGCCAACGGCCTCGTGCGTGACGTCTTCCGCACGCGCAACATGCGTTCGCTGCAGGGCAATTCCGGCATCGGCCACTGCCGCTACCCGACGGCCGGCTCGTCCAGCGAAGAGGAAGCGCAGCCGTTCTACGTGAACGCCCCGTTCGGCATTACCCTGGCGCACAACGGCAACCTCACGAACCAGGAACAGCTGAAGGAAGAACTGTTCCGCAACGACCGCCGCCACGTCAACACGAACTCCGATTCGGAAGTGCTGCTGAACGTGCTCGCGCACGAGATCGCGCAGGCCGCCGACGGCTTCACGCTCGCGCCGGACGCCGTGTTCAAGGCCGTCGCCCAAGTGCACCGCCGCGTGCGCGGCGCGTATGCCGTCATCGCCCAGATCGCCGGCCACGGCCTGCTCGCGTTCCGCGATCCGTTCGGCATCCGTCCGCTGTGCCTCGGCATCAACGAGACGGAGAACGGCCCCGAATACCTGCTGGCCAGCGAGTCCGTCGCGCTGGAAGGCCTGGGCTTCCGCTTCGTGCGCGACATCGCGCCGGGCGAAGCCGTCTGGGTCGACGCCGACAGCCAGCTGCACACGCGCCAGTGCGCCGAGAACCCGTCGCTGAACCCGTGCGCGTTCGAATACGTGTACCTCGCCCGTCCTGACTCCGTGATCGACGGCGCCTCCGTGTACGCGACGCGCCTGCGCATGGGCGAATACCTGGCCGAGAAGATCCGCAAGGAGATCCCGGTCGAAGAGATCGACGTCGTGATGCCGATTCCCGATTCGTCGCGTCCGGCCGCCATCCAGCTCGCGCTGAAGCTGGGTGTGGAATACCGCGAAGGCTTCATCAAGAACCGCTACATCGGCCGTACGTTCATCATGCCTGGCCAGACGATGCGCCGCAAATCCGTGCGCCAGAAGCTGAATGCGATCGCGTCGGAATTCAAGGACAAGAACGTGCTGCTCGTCGACGACTCCATCGTGCGCGGCACGACGAGCCGCGAGATCGTGCAGATGGCGCGCGAATCGGGCGCCCGCAAGGTCTTCTTCGCGTCGGCCGCGCCGCCGGTGCTGTACCCGAACGTGTACGGCATCGACATGCCGACGCGCGACGAGCTGATTGCGCACGGCCGCACCGTCGAGGAAGTGTGCCGCGAGATCACCGCCGACCGCCTCGTCTACCAGGACCTCGATGCCCTGCGCAAGTCGATCTCGGACGTGAACCCGGCGCTGACGAACGTGGAAGCATCGTGCTTCGACGGCGTCTATATCACGGGCGACATCTCGCCAGCGTATCTCGACCAGCTCGAGAACGTGCGCCACAAATCGTCCGGCAAGTCGTCGGATGACCTCGTGCGGACGCAGCTGAATTTGAATCCGCCCGTCGCGGCGGAATAAGCTGGAGTTTGACGCTCGCTTCGCCTTCACGTAGGGTGGGCACGCTGTGCCCACGCAGACGCCGGCACCCAGCGAGCGTTCGCGTGGGCTCGGGGAGCCCACCCTACATAGTTATGGCCCATCATTGAATGATCATGAGCGACAAACCATCCTACGGCTTTACCACCACCATCCTGCACAACGACCGTCGCAAGCCGATCGAGCATTATTCGCTGCACAAGCCGGTCCACACGTCGGTCGCCTTCGGCTACACGGACGCGCGCCAGCTGGCGTCCGTCTTCCAGGGCAAGGAACCGGGCTTCCGCTACGGCCGCCAGGGTAACCCGACCGTCTCCGCGCTGGAAGACAAGATCACCAAGATGGAAGACGGCGTCGCCACGCTGTGCTTTGCGACGGGCATGGCCGCGATCGGCGCGCTCGCGCAGGCGCTGCTGCGCGCGGGCGATCACGTCGTATCGTCGTCGTTCCTGTTCGGGAATACCAACAGCCTGTGGAACACGGTGGCGTCGCAGGGCACCGAGGTGTCGTTCGTGGACGCGACCGGCGTCGCCAACGTGGAAGCCGCACTGAAGCCGACCACGCGCATGGTGTTCGTCGAGACGATCGCGAATCCGCGCACGCAGATCGCCGACCTGGCGCGCATCGGTGAACTGTGCCGCGCGCGCGGCATCCTGTACGTCGTCGACAACACGATGACGACGCCTTACCTGTTCCGCCCGAAGATCGTCGGCGCGGGCCTCGTCGTGAACGCGCTGACGAAGTCGATCGGCGGCCACGGCATGGCGCTGGGCGGCGCGCTGACGGACACGGGTGTCTTCGACTGGAGCACCTACCCGAACATCGCCGACAACTTCCGCCGCCAGCCGCCGGCGGCGCAGGGCATGGCCCAGCTGCGCGCAAAAGGGCTGCGCGACTTCGGCGCGTCGCTGGCGCCGGAAGCAGCGCACCACATCGCCGTCGGCGCGGAGACGCTCGCGCTGCGCATGGAACGCACATGCGCCAACGCGCTCGCGCTGGCGCAGATGCTGGAAGCGGACGAGCGCGTCGCCGCCGTCCACTACCCGGGCCTGCCGTCGCACCCGCAGCACCAGCTGGCGTCCGAGCAGTTCCGTGCGTACGGCTCGCTGTTCAGCTTCGAGCTGAAAGAGGGCATCGATTGCTTCGACTACCTGAACCGCCTGAGGGTCGGCATCCCGGCCAGCAACCTGGGCGACACGCGCACGCTCGTGATCCCCGTCGCGCACACGATCTTCTTCGAGATGGGGCCGGAGCGCCGCGCCAGCATGGGCATCGCGGAATCGCTGATCCGCGTGTCGGTGGGCATCGAAGACACGGCCGACCTGCTGGCCGACTTCGGCAACGCGCTGTCGTAAAGCTGCTGTCGTAAAACCCCGTAAAGCCGGGGAGGGCGGCAGGCCGTCCCCGTTGAGTGCCCGCGGCGCAGCGGTTATGATCGTCGTGTTGCCATCTCTCTATTCTAGGACCGCATGCCCATGAAGACTGTCCTGTTGTGCGCCGCACTGCTGTGCGGCGCGAGCGCACTCGCCGCGGAGCCCGCCGCCAAATCCCAGGCAAAGGCCGGCGCCGCGAAAGGGGCCGCCGCCGCGCCGTCCGCCAATGCCGCCGCCGAACTCGCCGAAGCGGACGCGCTGTTCGCCAAGAAGGCGTATCCGGACGCCCTGCAGAAGTACACGAAGCTGGCGAACGCCGGCAACGTGATGGCCCAGCAGCACCTGGGCGAAATGTATTTCTATGGCGAGGCCGGTGCCATCGACATGGACAAGGCCGCGCAATGGTTCCAGAAGGCCGCCGCGAAGGGCAATTCCGTCGCCATCGCGTCGCTGGAGCTGATGAAGCAGCGCGAGGCGCGCCGCGCCGACCTCGACTACTGGATCGCGAAGTACGACGGGTCCGACCTGCGCACGACCGAATACCGCTGCCCGGCGCCGCGCTTCCCCGCGATGTCGAAGGTCAACGAGGAAATCGATTATTACAGCGGCAAGATGAAGGACTGGGAGGCTTGCCACAACCGCTGGGTGAAACACCTGAACGCGTCGCTGCCGCTGACCAAGCGCATCCCGGACGACATCGCCAAGCTGCTCACGAAGGACGAGTCCGACAAGGCTGCGGCGCACCTGAAAGACGTGGGCGACCGCCTTGCGGAAGATACGAAGGTGGCCGGCAAGCTTGTCATCGCGGATTTCGACGCGTGGCGCGCGGGTACCGAGGCGTACGTCAAGGAACACAACGAGATGGTCAAGAACGCGCCGCCGCGCGATCCGGACGATAAGTGACGCGGCGGGCGGGCAGCTAGCGCGGGCACGTCGTGTTCATGGGAGGGCTGCCGTTTGCCGGATACGTGCGGCAGAACGAGCCCACCGGCGTGACGATGCGGTATACGCGCATGTTGCCGTCGGCCGCCGTCGTGATCTCTTCGACGTGTGCAGACCGGAACCAACTGCCGCCTGCCGCGTGAGCGGCGTCGAACCGGCGGTCGAGCTCCTCCTGCGTGCGCGAGCGGAAGCGTTGGGTCGCACCGGGTGCATGGTTAAGTTCGCGTGCGATCACGGCCGCGTCGCGCGCGGCGGCCGCAACGATGTCCTCGCGGGCGGGACGAGGCGTCTCCATCGGTGCTGCAGACGCGGGTTCGGGCCGAGGTGCCGCGGGCGTTTCCGTTGGCGTCACCGGGAGCACCGGGTTGACGGTAAGCCTGGACTGCGGCGGTCGCGCAGATAATGTCCGCGCCGGGTGTCGCACTGGCTGCACTGCGCCAGGCGCGGGCGGTGGGGCGGCGGCGGGCACCGCCACGCGTGGCCCGGGCCTGGCGAGCGTCAGTCTGAGCTGCGCAGCATCGTAGTCGGGTGAAGGCGACCGGGGAACGGGCCACGGATGGGCCAGGCCCAACCACAGCAGATGCGCCGCCGCAGACACCGATATGGCAATTGCCAGCCTTCCCTGCGGGCGCGCGACGCCCGCTGCCAGCGCGGGCGCGCGGGGTGGATGAATGTCAGGATGGTGCGGCAAACGGCTCCTCGATGGTCACGGCGCCGCAGTCCGGCGCATCGGGATTCTAACGAAAAAGCCGCGTTGTTTAATCACCAAAACTCTCCTGAAACGACAAGGCCCGCATCACGCGGGCCTGCGCATCGCCATGATGGCGAAAGAGTAAAGGTGTCGAAAACTCAGTGCCAGGACCGCAACAAGCCGACCGCCAGCCCTTCCAGCGCAAACTCGTCGGCACCCGGATCGACGGTGATGACGGAAAAGTCCGGATTTTCCGGCAGCAGTTCGATCGTGGCCCCCGTCTTGCGGTAACGCTTGACCGTCACTTCGTCGCCGATGCGGGCGACGACGATCTGGCCGTTCTTGGCGCTGTCGACTTTCTTGACCGCGAGGAAGTCGCCGTCGCAGATGCCTGCGTCGCGCATCGACCAGCCACGGACTTTCAGCAGGAAGTCGGGCTTGCTCGAGAACATCGCCGGATCGACGGAGTAGGTCGCTTCGACGTGTTCCTGGGCGAGGATGGGCGAACCGGCAGCCACGCGGCCGACGAGCGGCAGCGACATCAGGTTCGGCGGGATGGCCGGCACGAAGGACGGGATGGCCGACTTCGACTCCGGTGCGGACTGGCCGACGAGGCGGATGCCGCGCGACGTGCCCGGGGAGATTTCGATCGCGCCTTTACGGGCCAGTGCCTGCAGGTGTTCCTCGGCCGCGTTGGCCGAGCGGAAGCCAAGCTCCTGGGCGATTTCGGCGCGAGTCGGCGGGAAGCCCGTGTTGTCGATGGCTTCCTTGATCAGGTTGAGAATCTGTTCTTGCCGTGCGGTGAGCTTTAGCATGTTCGTCTTGGTTGCGGTGCGGGATGAGACTGTATTTTTGTACAGTATTGCGCCGCGCGCAAGGGGATTTCAAAGTTTTTTTCGCGGTGCGGCACGCAGCGCGCGTCCCGAGCCTTTCGCGCTGCGGCACGCAGCGCGACAAAGGTGGTGCACTTGACGTTTTTACGGTTATAATGTCGGGCTTCCCTTCCCACACTCGTCTTGACGCCGAGGTGGGCATTTGTTTAAACGTCCTTAAGGAGTGTTTCATGCGTCATTATGAAATCGTGTTTATCGTCCACCCGGACCAGAGCGAGCAGGTCCCGGCGATGATCGAACGCTACAAGACCACGGTCACCTCGCGCGGCGGCAACATCCACCGCGTCGAAGATTGGGGCCGTCGTCAAATGGCTTACCAGATCCAGAAGCTGCCGAAGGCACACTACATCTGCTTGAACATCGAGTGCGACAACGAGACCCTGGTCGAGCTGGAAACCGCATTCAAATTCAATGATGCCGTGCTGCGTCACCTGACCGTGAAGATGAAGAAAGCTGAAACCGCACCGTCGCCGATGATGAAGTCGGTCCAGCGCGAAGACGCAGCCAAGAGCCACCGCGCCGAGCAGGCCGCCGCTCCGGCCGCTGCAGCCTAAATCTCTCGCGGGAGCACCGAGCAGTAAGTGAACGAGCTGTCGCTGGTCGCAAGCATTCTGGAACGCGACACCTTGCGCTACACACCGGCCGGCATCCCCATCGTGGGCGGCGTCCTGCAACACGGATCGACGCAGACGGAAGCGAGGATGGACAGGCAGGTCGATTTCGAGATTCCCGCGGTTGCCGCGGGCGAGATTTCGGGACGATTTGCCAACGCCGAGTTGGGCGCGATGTACCGCTTCACGGGATTCCTGGCCAGGAAAAGCCGTCACAGCAAAAGCTTGGTGTTTCACATCATTGATTTCAGTGCCGCATAAGCAGTAAGAAACTGCGAAGTTGCGGGCACGTTTATAGATAGATACAGGAGCCTCAAAATGGCATTCGGTAAAAAGTTCGACAAAAACAAAGCTAAGCTCAAAGAGAAGCGTAAACAGCAGAACCCGCTGTTCAAGCGCAAGAAATTCTGCCGCTTCACCGCTGCAGGCGTGGAACAGGTTGACTACAAAGACGTCGACACCCTGAAGGATTTCGTCCAGGAAAACGGCAAGATCATGCCGGCACGCCTGACCGGCACCAAGGCTCACTACCAGCGTCAAGTGGACACCGCCATCAAGCGCGCCCGTTACCTGGCTCTGCTGCCGTACACCGACCTGCACAACGCTTAATCGTCGGTCGCGACATCAAAGCATAGTCAGATTACTGGAGAATAAAATGCAAGTTATCCTGCTGGAAAAAGTCGTCAACGTCGGCAACCTGGGCGACGTCGTCAAGGTCAAGGACGGTTACGCACGTAACTTCCTGATCCCGCAAAAAATGGCCCGCCGCGCAACGCAAGCTGCCGTGGCCGAGTTCGAAGTCAAGCGCGCCGAACTGGAAAAAGCAGCTGCCGAGAAGCTGGCCGCCGCTCAAGCCCAAGGCGACAAGCTGAACGGCATGACCGTCACCATCGCTCAGAAAGCAGGCGTCGACGGCCGTCTGTTCGGTTCCGTGACCAACTTCGACATCGCCGAAGCCCTGACCAAGCAAGGTTTCGCCGTCGAGAAGGCACAAGTGCGCATGCCGACCGGTCCGCTGAAGACCACGGGCGAGCACCCGGTGTCGGTCGCTCTGCACACCGACGTCGTGGTGGAAATCACCATCGCTGTCGTGGGCGAAGCTGCCTAAGAAACGTTCTGTTGCCAGAATGAGAAAAGCCGGGGACGCCCCGGCTTTTTTATTTTTGGAAACTCACCAATGATTTCAGCGCCTGATCGGATACGGGTATAATGCCGGCCATGAACACCCCAGCAGACCCGCAGATCGAGTCGCTCCGCATCCCCCCGCATTCCATCGAAGCAGAACAGTCCGTCATCGGCGGCCTTCTGCGCGACAATGCGGCGTGGGACCGCATTGCCGACTTCATGCACGCGGAGGATTTTTACCGCTACGACCACCGGATCATCTTCGAACAGATGGTCCGCCTGATCAATGCCGGCAAGCCTGCCGACGTGATCACCGTGTACGAGGCGCTCGTCCAGCTCGGCAAGGCCGAGGACGTGGGCGGCCTCCAGTACCTGAATGCGATGGCGCAGAATACGCCATCCGCTGCCAACATCCGCCGTTATGCCGAGATCGTGCGCGATCGCGGCGTGCTGCGCCAGCTCATCACCGTTGCCGACGAAGTCTCCGGCAAGGCATTCAATCCGCAAGGCGCCGAAGTCAAGCAGATCCTCGACGAGGCCGAATCGCGCATCTTCGCGATCGCCGAGCAGGGCGCCCGCGGCGCGCAAGGCTGGCTGCCCGTGCAGCCACTGCTGACCCAGGTGGTCGAGCGCGTCGACGAGCTGTACAGCCGCGACAACCAGGGCGAGATCACGGGCGTCCCGACGGGCTTCATCGACCTCGACAAGATGACGTCCGGCCTGCAGCCGGGCGACCTCGTCATCGTCGCAGGCCGTCCGTCGATGGGCAAGACGGCCTTCTCCGTCAACATCGGCGAGAGCGTGGCCGTCGACGCCGGCCTGCCGGTCGCGATCTTCTCGATGGAGATGGGCGGCGTGCAGCTGGCGATGCGTATGCTCGGCTCCATCGGCCAGCTCGACCAGCACCGCCTGCGTACCGGCAAGCTGTTGGACGAGGACTGGCCGCGCCTGACGCATGCGATCCAGAAGATGAACGACGCGCAGATCTTCATCGACGAGACGCCCGCTTTGAACCCGATCGAGATGCGCGCGCGCGCGCGCCGCCTGGCGCGCCAGTGCGGCAAGCTCGGTCTGATCATCGTCGACTACCTGCAACTGATGCAGGGTTCCAAGCCGGGCGACAACCGGGCGTCCGAGATCTCGGAGATCTCGCGAAGCCTGAAGGGCCTGGCGAAGGAACTGGGGTGCCCCGTGATCGCGCTGTCCCAGCTGAACCGCTCACTGGAACAGCGCCCGAACAAGCGCCCCGTGATGTCCGACCTGCGCGAATCGGGCGCTATCGAACAGGATGCGGACGTGATCATCTTCCTGTATCGTGACGAAGTTTACAACCCGGACTCGCCCGACAAAGGTACCGCCGAAATCATTATCGGCAAACAGCGTAACGGCCCGATCGGCGCCATTCGCGTGACCTGGATGGGCATGTACACCAAGTTCGGCAATTACAGCGGCAACCTCGGTATTTACCAGGGCGATTAAGCCGATAGCAGTCAAGGATCGCGGCGCCCGCTCCATGAGGACGGGCGCCGCGACTTTCGAGAAGTCCCAAGAGAATTACCCAACGGAGAACCTATGTTTGGACGCCTGATGCCCACGGAGGGCAAATTTTTCGACCTGTTCAACCAGCACGCCGCGTTGTGCGTGAAGGGTGCACAAGAGATGGTCGGCCTGATGACCAACTTCGACGACCTGGAAAACCGCACGCACGCCGTGGAGAGCATCGAAAAACAGGCGGACAAGGTCACCTATGCGTGCGTCGACCTGCTGCACAAGACGTTCATCACGCCGCTCGACCGCGACGACATCCACAAGCTGATCACCCGCATGGACGACATCCTCGACATGATGGAAGACGCCGCGCAGACCATTTCGCTGTACGACCTGCACGCCGTCACGCCGGAAGCGAAGCGGCTGGCCGAGCTGTGCCTCGCGTGCTGCGAAAAGGTCCAGCAGGCCGTCGGCATGCTGCACAACATGGATAACGCCCAGAAGATGGTCGCCATCTGCGAAGAGATCGACCGCCTGGAATCGGACGCCGACCACGTGATGCGTGCCGCGATGTCGAAACTGTTCCGCGACGAACCGGACGTGCGCAACCTGATCAAGATGAAGGCCATCTACGAGATCCTCGAGACCGTGACCGACCGCTGCGAAGACGTTGCCAACATCATCGAAGGCATCATCGTCGAAAACGCGTAACGACCGGAACAACAAGAACAAATGGACTCTCTTCACATCAGCATTTACGTGCTGGGCCTGCTCATCTTTTTAGCGCTGGTCTTCGACTTCATGAACGGCTTCCACGACGCCGCCAACGCGATCGCGACGGTGGTGTCGACCGGCGTCCTGCGTCCGCAGACCGCGGTCGCGATGTCCGCGATGTTCAACTTCGTCGCCATCTTCACCGTCGGCCTGCACGTGGCGTCGACGGTGGGCAAGGGCACCGTCGATCCGCACATCGTCGACCACTACGTCGTGTTCGGCGCGCTCGTCGGCGCCATCATCTGGAACGTGATCACCTGGTACTACGGCATCCCGTCGTCGTCGTCGCATGCGCTGATCGGCGGCCTGGTGGGCGCCGCGGTCGCCAAGAGCGGCACCGGCGCGCTGGTCGGTGGCGGCCTGCTCAAGACCGTGCAGTGGATCATCCTGTCGCCGCTGCTGGGCTTCATCCTGGGCTCGCTCGTGATGCTGGCCGTGTCGTGGATCTTCGTGCGCACTCCGCCGCGCAAGGTCGACACGTGGTTCCGCCGCCTGCAGCTGTTCTCGGCCGCGGCCTACAGCCTGGGCCACGGCGGCAACGACGCGCAGAAGACCATCGGCATCATCTGGATGCTCTTGATCGTGGCCGGCGTGTCGAAGGCCGGCGACGCGGCGCCGCCGCTGTGGGTCATCATTTCCTGCTACACGGCGATCTCGATGGGCACCCTGTTCGGCGGCTGGCGCATCGTGCGCACGATGGGTCAGAAGATCACGAAGCTCAAGCCCGTCGGCGGCTTCTGCGCGGAATCGGGCGGCGCCATCACGCTGTTCATCGCAAGCGCGATCGGCGTGCCGGTGTCGACGACGCACACGATCACGGGCGCCATCGTCGGCGTCGGCTCGGCGCAGAAGGCATCGGCCGTGCGCTGGGGCGTGGCCGGCAACATCGTGTGGGCCTGGGTCTTCACGATTCCCGCGTCGGCGTTCATGGCCGCGATCGCGTGGTGGGTCGGTACCCACATCCTGTAAGCGCACCGCGCAGCATCCCGAAGGCAGCCATCCGGCTGCCTTTTTTTCGGTGCGCCAGGCATGGCGCGCAGCGCCGTGACTGGCGCTATCCGACCCGCTGTGGTGGCGTGTCGGATGACTTGGAGGTGAAAGTCATCCGCACACCCGGCAAGGGGAAGTGCTAGCTGAACGGCAAGGGTGTCCGTCGTAAGGCGGAATCTGAAGGAAGCCGCAGGCAAAATGCTGGCCTGACGAACAGGAAGCGGATAACAGGCGGCGTAGCGGGGTGAGGTGGCCGATATCACTAAAGCCCTATACTTGCACGGAACGCTACGACGTAAATCCGACAGGCATAAGCAGGAAGGTCGCGCGAATTACCCTGGGAGACCCGCCAATCTGCCATGTGCTACTGGCACCGCAAGGTGCCGGGATGGATTGACGGGAGTCAGCAGAGGCCATAGTAGCCGCTCGGAACCGGAGTGGCGAAGGGCTGAACCTGACATGAGCGGACAGTCACGCGTGATCTCTGAGCGGGCAGGGCAGCAAGTCTCCGGATGGAGAGCCGACAGCAAAAGGTGGGGCCGGAAGTCCCGCGCATATGATGGCGGTGTCAGCAGACCGACAGGCGACACGACGCACGAAACCAAGCTCGCTGGGGCAACCCGGTTGTCAGGAAACGCCGGATACGTGATCCGTACGTCCGGTGTTGTGGGAGGACGGCGGAGGCGACTCCCCCTCCTACCCGATTCCGCCGCGGGTTCGGGGTCAGAGCACATCATTCCGAAAATTCGGGGTCAGAGCATTTGTGCCATGGCTGTGTGGAAGCGACAGTTTTCCGTTGCCGAGGGAATCTTCGCGATTTGAGCGCGGCTATGTCGACGGAAATGCCTTTGCGTTCTTTCTTGTGAAAGTGCTCTGACCCCGAATTTCCGATTTCTTTTGCTCTGACCCCGAATTTGCGCTCGCGCCACAGTGCACGGTTTCCTTTTCATTTTTACTAACGTCCGTAGTAATATTACAGCCGATCGCCGGCCAGCGTTGCCGTCCGGGTCACGCCCGTCGGTCAGAATAAGAACGAAGAGGGGACAATATGAAATCGAAAAGTAGTTTGACTTCATGGCGAGGCGTCGTCACAGCCGCCTGCGCCGGCCTGCTGCTGGCCGGTTGCGGTGCCGGCGACACGGCGCAGCCGGGCGCGCCATCGGGCAACCGGATGCTGGCGCTCGCCACCTCGGCAGCCGCCACGCCCGTCGCGCCGGGCAGCATCCGCATGCACTTCCACCGCGTCCAGAACGATGCGGCGCAGTGGGGCGTGTATTCGTGGGACGGCCCGCAGAAACCCAGCTCCGCCTGGATCACCGATCGCTTTATGTTCGCCAGCAGCGACGGCTTCGGCGGCTACGTCGACATCCCGCTCGCTGCCGGCAAGAGCGCAATCTGGTTCCTCGTCACGGACGGCAGCGGCACGAAGAACTGCGGCGCCGACCAGCACGCGGACTTGAACGCCGACGTCGCGACGAAAGGGCAGGAGGTCTGGATGCTGGAGGGCGACTGCACCGTCTACGCGAACCAGCCCGCGCTCAGCTACGGCAACCTGGCGCTCGCCAAGGCGCACTGGCTGTCCGCGACGACGCTGGCATGGCCGGGCGCGGATGCGAACGGCACCTACAAACTGTTCTACGCCGCGAACGGCGGCCTCGCGCCGACGCCGGGCGGCGCCATCGGCCTGTCCGGCGCGGAAAGCGCGTTCGAGCTGACGGTGGCCGCGCTGCCGGACGCGCTCCGTCAGAAGTACCCGCACCTGGCCGGCGCCACGGGCCTGCGGCTGCTTGACGCCGACGCGGCCAAGGTCGCGGCGATGGTCAGCGGCCAGTTCGCCATCGCCCAGTACGACGGCGGCGGCAACCTCGTGCAGGTGACGTCGCTGCAGACGGCCGGCCTGCTGGACGACCTGTATGCGGCAAAAGCCGCGCAGGCGCAGCTGGGCGTGTCGTTCGACCGCGCCGGCCGCGCGACGTTCCGCGTGTGGGCGCCGACGGCGAAATCCGTCGCGCTGAACCTGTACGCGACCGCCAACGCGGCGACGCCGGCGACGGTCCCGCTGACGCGCGACGCGGCCAGCGGCGTGTGGAGCACCACGGCCAACGACCCGACGCTCGCGAACCGCGCCTACTACACATACACGGTGCAGGTGCTGTCGCGCTGGGCGGACAACAAGATCGTGACGAACACGGTGACGGATCCGTATTCCGTGAGCCTGTCCGCCAACAGCGCCCGCAGCTTCGCCGCGAACCTCGACAGCGTGCAGATGAAGCCCGCCGGCTGGGACGACCAGCGCATCCCGAAGCTCGACGCGCCCACCGACATCGCGCTGTACGAACTGCACATCCGCGACTTTTCCGCCTCCGACACGACCGTGCCCGCCGCCCACCGCGGCAAATACCTGGCGTTCACGGACGGCGACTCGCACGGCATGCGCCACCTGAAATCGCTGCAGAAGGTAGGCATGACGCACGTGCACCTGCTGCCCAGCTTCGACTTCGCCAGCGTCAACGAGAAGGGCTGCGTGACGCCGTCCATTCCGGATGCCGCCGCCGATTCGACGGCGCAGCAGGCCGCGGTTGCCGCCGTGGCGGATACGGACTGCTTCAACTGGGGCTATGACCCGGTCCACTACGATGCGCCGGAAGGCAGTTACGCGACGGATGCCGACGACGGCGCCGTGCGCGTGCGCGAGTTCCGCGCGATGGTGCAGGCGCTGCACGAAGCGGGCCTGCGCGTGACGATGGACGTCGTGTACAACCACACGAGCCAGTCGCAGCAAGGGCCGCTGTCCGTCCTCGACCGCATCGTGCCGACGTATTACTACCGCCTGGGCAGCGATGGCCACATCCTGAACGACAGCTGCTGCGCCGACACCGCGCAGGAAAACGCCATGATGGGCAAGCTGATGATCGACTCCGTGTCGCTGTGGGCCCGCCAGTACAAGGTCGACAGCTTCCGCTTCGACATCATGGGCTTCACGCCGCTGGACCTGCTGAAGCGCCTGCAGGCAAGCGTGAACCAGGCCGCCGGCCGCGACATCTACCTGTATGGCGAAGCGTGGAACTTCGGTTCCGTCGCCAACGACGCACGCTTCGTGCAGGCGCGCCAGGCGAATATGGCGGGCACGGGCATCGGTTCGTTCAACGACCGCATCCGCGATGCCGTGCGCGGCGGCGGCTGCTGCGACGGTGGCCAGTGGCTCGTCAGCCAGCAGGGCTTCATCAACGGCGTCTACCTCGACCCGAATTCGCAATCGACGCAGACCCGCGACGACGCGCTGCGCCTCGCGGACCTCGTGCGCGTGGCGCTGTCCGGCACGTTGCGCGACTACCGCTTCACGGACCGCTTCGGCAGCCTGCGCACGAACGCGCAGATCGATTACTTCGGCCAGCAGGCCGGCTTCGCGGCGAATCCGGCCGAGACGATCAACTACGTCGAGGCGCACGACAACCAGACGCTGTTCGACGTGAACGCGTACAAGCTGCCGCAAGGGACGTCGCTGTCCGATCGCGTGCGCGTGCAGACGCTGGGTGCCGCCGTCAACCTGCTGGCGCAGGGCGTGCCGTTCTTCCATGCGGGCCAGGAGATCCTGCGTTCGAAATCGCTCGACCGCGACAGCTACAACGCAGGCGACTGGTTCAACAAGCTGGATTACAGCTACGCGTCCAACAACTTCGGCGTGGGCCTGCCGATGGCCGGGTCGAACCAGGACAACTGGTGGCTCATGTCGCCCATTCTGACCAACCCGCTGGTCAAGCCCGATACGCGCGCGATCCTGGCGGCGAAGGGCGCGTTCGAGGACTTCCTCGCGATCCGCTCCGACACCACGCTGTTCCGCCTGCGCACGGCGCAGGACGTGATCGACCGCCTGAAGTTCTACAACGTGGGCCCCGACCAGGTGCCGGGCATCGTCGCGCTCTCGATCGACGGCACGCGCTATCCGGGCGCAAAGTACAAGGCCGTCGTCGTCGTGTTCAACGTCGACAAGGTGCAAAAGACGATCGCGATCCCGGAACTGAAGGGCCGCAAGCTGCAGCTGCACCGCGCCCAGCGCAACGGCAGCGACGACGTCGTGAGGGCGTCCGCCTTCGATCCGGCCGGCGGCACGTTCGCGATCCCGGCCCGCACGGCGGCCGTGTTCGTCCAGAACGCCAACGACTGACCGCGGCGCGGACGGGGCATGAAAAAAGGGCCGGGCGCGCAAACGCCCGGCCCTTGTCGCGTCGGGCGTGCGTCAGTGGCCGGCGCCGGCCCAGTTGTTGGTGCCGTTATTGTTGTTGCGGTCGTTCTCGAGGGCCTGCTTGTCGACGATCGTCACGTTGTCCCCTGCGCCTTTCGACGCCTTGCGCGGGATGAGAGTCCCGGTCGGGGTATAGCTGGCGTCGAGGTATTTGTCGGCCGGCTGCTGCGATTGCGTGGCGTCGGCCGCGCAGCCGGACAGCAGGGCGATGGCGGCCGCGGCCAGCGCGGACGGGACGATGCGGTTCATTGTGCTTCTCTCCTTGATCTGGAATGGTCGGTGGTTATTTGATGCAGACGGCACGCACCATCTTGATGTCGGTGACGCCGTCCAGGATCTTCTCGATGCCGTCCATTTTCAGGGTCAGCATCCCGTCCTCGAGCGCGGCCGCCAGCAGCTCGGCCACGCGCGCGTGCTCGGTCAGCAGGCGCTTGACGCGCTCACTGCCGATCATCAATTCATGCAGGCCGACGCGCCCGCGATAGCCCTTGGTGCACTCGGCGCAGCCCACCGCGCGGTACAACGTGAAGCGGCCGTCGGCGCCGCCGTGGCGCGCGCGCCAGCCGGCCAGCACGGCGGCGCGCGCGGCGGCCGGGTCGGCCGCGTAGGCCGCCTGGCCGCGCAATTCCTCGCAATACTCGTCGAGCAGCGCCTCCAGCTCGGCGCCGTCCGGCTGGTAGGGCTGGCGGCACGCCGTGCACAGGCGCCGCGCCAAGCGCTGTGCGAGGATGCCCAGCAGCGCGTCGGCAAAATTGAAGGGGTCCATGCCCATGTCGAGCAGGCGCACGACGGATTCCGGCGCGCTGTTCGTGTGCAAGGTCGAGAACACGAGGTGGCCCGTCAGCGATGCTTCGATGCCCGTGCTGACGGTCTCGCGGTCGCGCATCTCGCCGACCATGATCACGTCCGGATCGGCGCGCAGGAAGGCGCGCATGACGGACGCGAAGTCGAGGCCCGCCTTGCGGTTGACCTGCACCTGGCGCAGGCCCTTCTGCGTGATCTCGACGGGGTCTTCCGCCGTCCAGATCTTCGTCTCCGGCGTGTTCAGGTGCGCGAGGATCGAGTGCAACGTGGTCGTCTTGCCGGAGCCCGTTGGGCCGCACACGAAGAACAGGCCGTAGGGCTTGGACACCGTCGCCTTCAGGCGTTCCAGGTTGTGCGGCAGGACGCCCAGCTTGTCGAGCGGGATCGGCTCGCCGGCCTGCAGGATGCGCATGACGATGTCTTCGACGCCGCCGCTGGACGGAATCGTCGCGACGCGCAGCTCGATGTCGAGCGGCCCGTATTTGCGGAAGCGGATCTTGCCGTCCTGCGGCTTGCGCCGTTCCGAGATGTCGAGGTCGCACATGATCTTCACGCGCGCGACGAGGGCGTTGCGGTAGCTGGACGGAATCTCGATGTACGGCACCAGCACGCCGTCCTTGCGGAACCGTACGCCGGTCTTGCCGCGGCCCGGCTGCGGCTCGATGTGGATGTCGGACGCGCCCTGGCGGTAGGCGTCGACGATGATCCGGTTCAGGAGCTTGACGAGTTCGTTCTCGACGGCGGCCGAGACGTCGGCGCCCGCGTTGTCGCCTTCCGCATCGGAAGCGACGTCTTCGTCGAGGTGCGACAGCAGTTCGCCCACGCTCGTATCCTCGGCGACGGTGCCGCCGAAGAACTGGGCGACGGTGAGGCGCAGGTCGTGGCGCGTCGTCACGCGCCAGGCAATGCGCGGCCGGCTGAACACCTGGGCGGCGATACGGCTGGCGGCCACGCGTTCCGGGTCCAGCGCCATCAGCACGAGGCCGTCGGGGCCGTCCTCCAGCGGCAGCCAGCCCTGTTCCAGCGCGTACTGCGGCTTCAGGTTGCGCAGCAGCTCGACGGGTTTCACGCGTTCGGCGCGGAACGGTTCGTAAGGTACGCCGGCATGGTCGGACAGCGCCTGCCCGAGCTGGGCCGGCTTCAGGTGGAAGTCGCCCAGCAGCACGTCCTCGATGTCGGCGTCGCGCTCGCGCGCGAGGCGTGTGGCCTGTTCCAGTTCCTGCTGCGTGAGGAGGTTGCGCGTGACGAGGGCGTCGTAGCGGCCGCGCGGCAGCGGCGCGCGCAGGCGCTGGCCCAGCGCGACGGCCAGGGTCTCGCACAACTGCTTCAGGCCCTCGTGGTACGCGGCCGGGAACGGGCCGCCCGCGCGGTGGTTGATGAACTGGATGACGCCCAGCAGCGCGCCTTCCGTGTCGAGCAGCGGCGCGACGAGCATCTCGCGCGTGCGGTAGCCCGTGCGCTGGTCGACGCCGCGCTGGAAGCGCACGTTGGAGCCGAGGCGGCGCAGCTCGGCCTCGTCGTACACGTCGGCGATGTTGGCGGTCTGGCGCGACAGCGCGACGAAGCCGGCGATCGAGCCGGGCCCGATCGGCAGTTGCAGGTGGCGGATCGACGTGAGGCCCGTCTTGACCTTGGCGACGAGGGCGTCCTGCTCGGGCGTCACGACGTACAAGGTGAAGCGGTCGCAGTCGAACAGCTCGCAGAAGTCGCGGCCCAGGTCGAGCATGATCTGGTCCAGGTTGCGGGTCGCGTGGATCCGCGTCGTGATGGCCTGCACGCGGCGCTGGACGTCCAGGCGCCGCCCCGTCTCGTCATGCTGGCGCCGGTCGCCCTGGCGCCGTTCCACGAAATCGGCACTCATGTCAGCTCGACTTCCAGGCCTTCGTACGCCAGCGCCACGGTGAGACCGCCCAACCGGTCCTGCCAGCGTGCCAGCGCCTCCCCGAACACGGCTTCCAGGCTGGCGTCGGAACGGGTGGGCTCGTGGTGGGTGCAGTACAGGCTGCGCACGCCCGTCTTCAGCGCCAGCGCGATCGCGGCGTCGAACGTGCCGTGGCCCCAGCCCTGCTTGGACGGGTATTCTTCCACCGTGTACGAGCAGTCGGCGACGAGCGCGTCGACGCCTTCCACCGCCAGCTCGATCTCCCGCTCGCGCCGCGCGATCTCGCGCTGCGCGGCCGCGTGCTCCGCGCTGCCGGGGGCGTGCGGGTTGAAGAACGGCTCGTGGTCGCCCGTGAAGAACAGTGCGCGGCCGCCGCATTCGACGCGGTAGCCGAAGTTGGTGACGGGGTGGTTCATCGTGACGTTGTGCACGACGATGTCGCCGACGGCATGCGGCACGCCGGCTGCCAGCGTGCGGTATTCGATCGTGGCGTTCATGCGTTCCTCGCTGACGGGGAAGTAGCTGTCCTGCAGCTGCACGCCCATCACGTGCTCGATGCCGCGGCCCGTCGCGTCGTCGCGCGCGCCGTGCAGGCACACGCGCGTGCCGCTCACGAACAGCGGCGTGAACAGGGGCAGGCCGTGGATGTGGTCCCAGTGGCTGTGCGTGACGAAGATGTTGGCGTCCACTTCCGCGCCGTCTTGCGCGCGCCGGCGCATCAAGTCCTGGGCGAGCGCGTAGATGCCGGTGCCGGCGTCGAGCACGACGAGGGTGCCGTCGTCGCCGCGCACTTCGATGCACGTCGTGTTGCCGCCGTAGCGCACCGTCTGCGGCCCGGGGGACGGGATCGATCCGCGTACGCCCCAGAATCTGAATTTCATGACATCGCTCCTTGCTGCGCAGCCTCGTCGTCTGCGTTGTTCGCCCCGGTTGCGCCCGCACCGTTGCAATATATGTCAGATCATAGCGGCAATCTGTAACCGATTATCCGAATTTTGCATTTTCGCCGCAGCGTGTGTACAGCGCGGCGTAACACAGCTACACTGTTAAAAATTTCGGTCCGGAAATCCTTGTTTCTTTGCAAACATACCCGGACCCGCGGACAATGATCATGCAAGAGCTCACCCGGACCGACATCGTGGAGCGCCTCGACCTGCTCACGGAGGTCAGCGTCGCCCTGGGCGACGGCCACGACGACATCGACATCTTCCTCGACCGCATCCTCGAGGTCGCGAAGAGCATGACGAACGCCGACGGCGGCACGCTGTACCGGCCGAGCGCCGACGGGCGCAGCCTGTGCTTCCACATCTGGTTGAACGACACGCTGGGCATCCGCCAGGGCGGCACGAGCGGCAATCCGATCGACCTGCCGCCCATTCCACTGGTCGACGACGCCGGCGAGAAGAACCTCGCATCCGTCGCGGCCTATGCGGCCAACTTCCACCGGTCGGTGAACATCGCCGACGTGTATCGCGCGGACGTCTTCAATTTTTCCGGCATGCTGACGTTCGACGAGACGTTCGGCTACCGCTCGCAATCGAACCTGACGGTGCCGATGACGGACCACGAGGGGGAACTCGTCGGCGTGCTCCAGCTGATCAATGCGCGCGACCGCGAGACGGGCGCCATCCGCACCTTCTCCGACACGGACCAGCGCTTCATCGAGGCGCTGGCGGCGCAGGCGGCCGTGGCCCTCACGAACCAGCAGCTCGTGGTGCAGATGGAGCGGCTGCTGGAAGCCCTCGTCAACCTGATCAACATCGGCATCGACGAGAAATCGCCGTACACGGGGCGCCATTGCCAGTTCGTGCCCGAGCTGACGATGCTGCTGGCGGAGGCCGTGCACGAGACCGAGCGCGGCCCGATGGCGGACTTCCGCATGACGGATGCCGACCGCCGCGAGCTGTGGCTGGCCGGGCTGCTGCACGATTGCGGCAAGATCACGACGCCCGTGCACGTCGTCGACAAGGCGACCAAGCTGGAGACGATCTTCGACCGCATCCACATGATCGACACGCGCTTCGAGGTGCTGCTGCGCGACGCCGAGATCCGCGCGCTGCGGGCCCAGTGCGAAGAGGGCGCGGCCAGCGCGGCCATCGCCGCCGCGCTGGCCGCCGAACAGGCGCGCCTGCGCGCGGACCGCGAGTTCCTGCGCGGCGCGAACGTGGGCAGCGAAGGCATGTCGGAGGCCGACCAGGACCGCGTGCGCCGCATCGCCGCGTACCGCTGGACGGGGCCGGACGGCGTGCAAGCCGATTTCCTCGACGAGGACGAGGTGCGCAACCTGACGGTGCGCTTCGGTACGCTCAACGACGACGAACGCAAGATCATCAACAACCACATCGTCGTGACGATCCGCATGCTCGAATCGCTGCCGTGGCCGAAACACCTGAAGAACATCCCCGAATATGCGGGCGGCCACCACGAGCGCATGGACGGCAAGGGTTATCCGCGCGGCCTCACGCGCGAGCAGATGTCCGTGCAGGCGCGCGTGATGGCCATCGCCGACATTTTCGAGGCGCTGACGGCGCGCGACCGCCCGTACAAGAAAGGCAAGACGCTGTCGGAGTCGCTGCACATCCTCGGCAAGTTCGCCCTCAACGGCCACATCGACCCCGACCTGTTCGACATCTTCGTGCGCCAGAAGGTCTACCTGAAGTTCGCCCGCAAGAACCTCGATCCATCGCAGATCGACGCCGTCGACGAGGCGGCGATCCCGGGCTACCGGCCGTAACGCATGGGCCGCTTGCACAAGGCACGGAGCCGCTACGGCGCGCGCTGGGCGCTGGGCCTCGTGCTCACGCTCGCCGCGGCCCTGTACACGAACGGCACGTGGCACAGCCACGCCATCGAGCGCCAGGACACCCTCGTCGCCGACTTGCGCATGCGCCTGGAAGGGCCGGCGCCCGATCGGCGCATCGTCATCGTCGATATCGACCCGAAGAGCCTTGCCGCCGTCGGGCGCTTCCCGTGGAGCCGCGACGTGATGGCGCATCTCGTCGACCAGCTCGCGGGCCGCTACGGCGTGCGCGCGATCGGCTTCGACGTGTCGTTCCCCGAGCCGGACACGAGTTCCGGCTACGCCGTGCTGGAACGGCTCGCGCGCCGCGAACTCCACGACGTGCCGGAGATGGCAGCGAAGCTGGCGGCGCTGCGCCCGGAACTCGACTACGACGGCCGCTTCGCGCAGGCGCTGGCCGGGCGGCCCGTCGTGTTGGGCTATAACGTATCGCCGATCCTGGCCAAGGGCGTGCTGCCGCCACCCGCGTTCACCGTCGCCGACCTGGGCGGGCGCCAGCTCGACGCCTACCGCGCGCCCGGTTACGAAGCGAACATCGCGCGACTGCAGGCCGCGGCACGCGGCGCCGGCAGCTTCACCGTCGCGCCGGACGCGGACGGCGTCGTGCGCACCGTGCCGCTGCTGCAGCGGATCGGCACCGGCTACTATCCGTCGCTGGGCCTCGCGACGGCGGCCGTCTACCTGGGCGCGACCGCGATCCGTCCGGACTTCGGCGACGAAGCCGTCTCCGGCCAGGCTGGCGCCGCTGGCGCCGATGCCATCGTCCTCACGTCGCCGCAAGGGCGCCGCGCGATCCCCGTCGGCGACGGCCTGACGACGGTCGTGCAGTTCCGCGGCCCGGGCGGCCCGCAGGGCGGGACGTTCCGCTACGTGGCGGCCGTCGACGTGCTGCAGGGCAGGGTGCCCGCGCCCGTGCTGAAGGATGCCATCGTCCTCGTCGGCACGACGGCGCCCGGCCTGCAGGACCTGCGCTCGACGCCCGTCAACGGCGACTATCCGGGCGTGGAAGTGCACGCCAACGTGATCAAGTCGATCCTGGACGGGCGCTTCAAGTCGCGCCCGGACTACGCGACGGCGATCGAATTCTTCCAGGTGCTCGTCGCCGGCACGCTGCTCGCGCTGCTGCTGCCGGCGCTGGCGCCGCTGCCCGCCGTGCTGGCGTCCGGCGCCGTGTTCGCGGCCGTCGTCGGCTTCAACGGCTTCCTGTACCGCGAGATGGACTGGGCGGTCGACATGGTCATCTGCCTGCTGCTCGTCGCGCTGCTGTTCGTCGTGAACGTCGCGTGGGGCTATCTGTTCGAGTACCGCAAGGGCCGCGCGCTCGTGTCGCGCTTCGGCGAATACGTGGCGCCGGAACTGGTCGCGCAGATGGCCGAGAATCCGCAAGCCTACACGATGGAAGGCGAGAGCCGCGAGCTGTCCGTCATGTTCGTCGACGTGCGCGGCTTCACGACGATCTCGGAAGGCCTCGCGCCGAAGGCGCTGCGCGAGTACATCAACCGCTATCTGACGGCGATGTCGGAAGACATCCGCGCCAGCCACCAGGGCACGCTCGACAAGTACATCGGCGACGCCGTGATGGCGTTCTGGGGCGCGCCCGTTGCGTTTGCCGACCACGCCAGCCGCGCCGTCGCGACCGCGTTGCTGATGCAGGCCAGCGCCGCCCGGCTGGACGCCGAGTTCCGCCAGCGCGGCTGGCCGCCGCTCGCCATCGGCATCGGCGTCAATTCCGGCCTGATGCACGTGGGCGACATGGGGTCCGCGATCCGCCGCGCGTACACGGTGATGGGCGATGCCGTGAACCTCGCGTCGCGCCTGGAAGGCATCACGAAGGTGTATGGCGTCGGCGTCGTTGTGGGCGAAGCGACGCGGCTGGCGGCGCCGGATTTCGTCTACCGCGAGCTGGACCTCGTGCGCGTGAAGGGCAAGCACGCGCCGGTCGCCATCTACGAACCGCTGGGCCGGCCGGCCGACCTGGACGCCGCCGTGCTGGCGGAACTGGCCGCATGGGACGCGGCGCTGGCCCGCGTGCGTGCGCAGGACTGGGATGGCGCGGAACACGCCGTCGCCGCGCTGCGGGCGGCGCATCCCCGGCGGGCCCTGTACCTGCTCTACCTCGAGCGCATCGCGCGCTGGCGCGACGCCCCGCCCGGCGCCGGCTGGGACGGGGTGACGACGTTCGAGACGAAGTGACGCTGTGTCGGGCGCACAACGTCCCATTGTCGGGGTATTAACGATGCTGTCGGGAAGGCGTCGAGTACGTAACAATTTTTCTGTGAGGCAATGAAAATTGGGTACACTCGCGGAAATGCGTCATGCCGCACGCCCTGGCTTCCTTGGGCAGAACAATAACGAATTCGTCATGCAAAACACGAGATTACCCTTCGCACGCCTGGCACGCCTGGCACGCCTGGTCGCGGGCGCCGCGCTGGCCGCCGCCGCCGGCGCCGCCTGGGCCGACGATCCGATCCGGTTCGAGATCAGCCGCTTCGACGTGAGCGGCAACACGGTGCTGCCGGCCGCCGACGTGCAGGCCGCCGTCGCGCCGTACACGGGCGCCGGACGCGATTTCGGCGACGTCCAGCGCGCGCTGGAAGCCCTCGAGGCGCTCTACCGCGCGCGCGGCTACGACATGGTCACCGTGCAGTTGCCGGAACAGGAATTGAACGGCGGCGCCGTGCGCCTGAACGTCGTGCAGACGACCGTGCGCCAGGTCGAGGTGACGGGCAACCGCTGGTTCTCCGAAGCGAACGTGCGCGCCAGCCTGCCGACGATCGTTCCCGGCGCCACGCCGAACCTGGCGGCCGTGTCGCGCAACCTCAAGCTCGTCAACGAGAACCCCGCCAAGAAGATCAAGCTGACGCTGGCCGGCGCGGAAGGCGAGGGCGGCCAGGAAGCCGTCGATGCGCGGGTCCAGGTCACGGACGAGCGGCCGTGGAAGGTCATGCTCAACGTCGACAACACGGGCACCGAGTCCACCGGCAAGACCCACGCAGGCGTGCTGCTGCAGCATGCCGACCTGTGGGGCCGCGACCACGTGGGCACCTTGCAGTACACGACGACGGCCGAGCGCCCGGACCGCGTGGCCGTGTGGGCCGCCGGCTACCACGTCCCGCTATACGCCCTGGGCGATTCGCTCGACCTGTTCGCGAGCTATTCCGACGTCGATTCGGGCGCCATCAACGCGGGCCTGTTCAACCTCGCCGTGAGCGGCAAGGGCACGGTCTATGGCGCGCGCTACAACCAGGTGCTCGCGAAGCGGGGCAACCTGGAGGGCCGGCTGGTGTACGGCATCGACGTCAAGGCCTACCGCAACAGCGTCATGTTCGGCACCCAGGACTTCGGCAACGACGTCACCGTGCGCCCCGTGAGCATCGGCTACGCGGGCACCCGGGCGACGGCGGACGGCCAGGCCGACTTTACTGTCGCGCTGCTGCAGAACGTGGCGGGCGGCTCGCGCGGCGGTGCCGCGGACTTCGCGGCCGTGCGCAGCGGCGCAAAGGCCGGCTACCGCATGGTGCGCTTCGCGGCGTCGTTCGCGAACCTGCTTCCGGGCGACTGGCAGACGCGCGTCCTGCTGAACGGCCAGTGGACGCACGACGCGCTCGTGCCGGGCGAGCAGTTCGGCGCGGGCGGCGCGACGACCGTGCGCGGCTTCGGCGAACGCGACCTCGCGACGGACACGGGCGTCGTGGCGAACGTGGAACTGTACACGCCCGACCTGTGCGGCCGCGCGGGCTGGCAATGCCGCCTGCTCGGCTTCTACGACACCGCGTGGGGCGAGCGCAACCACGCACTGCCGGGCGAGCTGCACCACGCCGCGATCTCCAGCACGGGCCTGGGCCTGCGCTTCGCGCTGGGCGGCTCGGCCAGCGTACAGCTCGACTACGGCCACGGCATGCACGCGGGCGACGTGAACGCGACCAGCAGGAACAAGCTCCACGTGCGCGTGGCGCTGGCGTATTGAGGACGACTCCATGATTTCATCGACACTCGTTTCGACCCGGCGCCGCCTCGGCGCGCTGCTGGTGGCGGCATGCTGGTGCGGCGCGGCCGGCGCCGCACCCACGTTGCCCAAGGTGGCGGCGGGCCAGGCGACCTTTTCGCAGCAGGGCACCGTGTTCACGATCACGAACACGCCGGGCACCATCATCAACTGGCAGACCTTTTCGATCGACGCCGGCGAGACCACCCAGTTCATCCAGCAGAGCGCCGACAGCGCGGTGCTGAACCGCGTGCTGGGCCAGGACCCGACGAAAATCCTCGGTGCGCTGCAAAGCAACGGCAAGGTCTTCCTGATCAATCCGAACGGCATCCTGTTCGGGCAGGGATCGCGCGTGGACGTGAACGGCCTCGTGGCGTCGTCGCTGAACATCACCGACGCCGATTTCATCGCCGGGAACAAGACCTTCCAGGCCGGCGCTGGCGCGATCGCCGGCACCGTGCGCAACGAAGGCTCGATCACGACGCCGAAGGGCGGCCAGGTCTTCCTGATCGCGCCGGACGTGGAAAACGCGGGTGTCATCACGACGCCGAAGGGCGACGTGGTCCTCGCGGCCGGCAACAGCGTGCAGCTCGTGGACTCGTCCGACCCCGACCTGCGGGTCGAGATATCGGCTCCAGGGAACCAGGCGCTGAACCTGGGCCAGGTGATCGCCCAGGGCGGCCGCATCGGCATCTACGGGGCCCTCGTCAACCAGCGCGGCACCGCGAACGCGGACAGCGCCGCGATGGGCGAAAACGGCCGCATCGTGCTGAAGGCCAGCGGTGCCGTCACGCTCGATGCCGCCAGCGTCACCAGCGCCGGCGGCGGCAATACGGCGGATGGCGGCACGGTCAAGGTGCTGGGCGAACAGGTGGCCGTCGTCAAGGGCGCGGGCATCGACGCCAGCGGCCGCAATGGCGGCACGGTGCTCGTCGGCGACGATGGCCAGCCCGACGGCAAGCATGCGCAGACCACGAACGTCGAATCCGGCTCCTCCATCCATGCCGACGGCAACGCCGGCAACGGCGGCAAGGTGGCACTGGCGGCCGACAGCGACACGAAGGCCCACGGCACGGTGTCCGCACGCGGCACCGCCCAGGGCGGCAAGGTGAACACGTCGGGCTACGCAGTCGACGTCGACGGTATCGCGGTCGACGCGTCCGGCGACAAAGGCAGGAACGGCACGTGGCAGCTCGCGCCGTACGACATCGAAGTCGTCGCGGGCGGCACGGCCGGCGCGGGCGACGTCGTCGCGGGCGCGCAGTCCGCAATGGGGAGTGTCACGCGCGTGGCACCTGGCACGCTGACGGCGGCCGGCACGGACGTCCTGTTGCAGGCGCAGCACGACCTCACTGTCACGGACGCGCTGGACGCGGCGGGCAGCGTGCGTGCGCAAGCGGGCAACAACATCTACGTCAATGCGCAGGTGAGCGCCGGCGGCGACCTCGATTTCCGCGCAGGGAATGCGTTCCTGCTCGGCGCCGGCGGCACCCTCAAGACGGGCAACCACATCGGCATCGGCGCGAACCAGATCACCCTGGCGGGCAATATCGTGGGCAACGGCCAGCTGCCGACGCTGTCGCTGCTGTCGGCCGACCCGTACCGCGCGATCAGCATCGGCACGGACAAGGACAGCGCCGGCACCCTCGTGCTCGACGCGGACGCGCTGCAGCGCCTGAGCAAGAACCTCGCCACGATCCAGGTGGGCGACGGCGGCCACCAGGCTGCCGTGACGGTCGACGGCGCGCTGAACGCCGCGTCGGACGTCGTGCTGGCGAATGCCGGCGACATCCGCGTGCGCGCCCCGGTGGACCTGTCCGCGAGCGCGGCCAGCCAGTTCACCATCAACCAATATGCCGTCGGCGGCATCGTCGACGTCGAAGCGGCGCTGACGGCATCGAAGTCCATTCTGCTGCAGGGCGACCGCCTGACGGTGGCCGCGGCCGTGACGGCGCCCGCCGTGGGCCTGATGCCGAACAGCCAGGCCGCGCACGTGAGCCTCGGCGGCGGTGACGGTTTCGTGCTCGACCAGGCCGCACTGGGTTACGTCAAGGCGACGGATTTCACCGTCGGCGGCCTGGCGCAAAGCACGGGCGGCATCGACGTCGTCGGCCCCATCGCGCTCGCGGGCGCGGGCACGTCCATGGTTTTCCGGCTCGACGCGGGCGCCGGCGTATTGAACGTGAAGGCGCCGCTGACCACGTCCGGCACGCTGGCGCTCGGGTCCACGGCGGGCATCTACGAGACGGGTGACGGCGCCGTCGGCGCGAACGCCCTCGTGGTGCGCGGCGGCCAGGTCGTCCTCACGGGCGCCAACAAGATCGGTATGCTCGCGGGCACCACGGACGCCGACCTGTTCCACGTGACGACGGCGGGCGACCTCCGCTTCGGCACGGTCGACGGCCTGTCCGGCGTCGTCGCGCCCAACGCCAGCATGCAATTCGTCAGCGGTGGCGCCGTGACGTTCGACGCGGGCCTTGGCGGTGCCGTCGCCACAGTGGATGCGGCCGGTATCTACGGCAATGGCCTGCTGCGCGTGGGCACGTTGTCGCTGACGTCCAGCGCCGGCATCGGCACGGCGGACAATCCGCTCAAGACGCAAGCCGGCACGCTGCTGGCGTATAACCAGGGCGCGGGCGGCCAGCCGATCAACGTCGCCAACATGGGGCCCCTGACGGTCGTGCGCGCCGTGCAGGATGGCGCCGGCAACACGGGTGCCATTTCGATCGACAGCATCGGCGGCATGACGGTGCCCGTGTACGAGAGCGGCGACGCCGTGAAGGCCGCCAGCGGCGAAGTGCGCACGGCGAGCGGCGACATCAGCCTGACGACCCACAGCCCCCTCACCATCAACGGCCGCGTGACGACGACGAGCGGCAACGTGCGCCTGCTCGCGGACAATGGAGGCGCATTGACGATCACGCCCGGTGCGCGCGTCGCGACGGACACCGGCAGCGTCAGCATGACGGGCGGTTCGACCCAGATCGCGGCCGACAGCGTCGCCGTGTCCAGCCCCGACAAGCTGCTGGTGAACGGCGCGCCGGTTGCGCCCCCGACGCTGGACGCATGCCTCGCCAACCGCGCGGCCCCGGGCTGCGCGCCCGTGCTGGCGGCCGCCGTCCAGGCGTGCGTGACCGATCCGGCCGGCGCGCGCTGCGGCGAGATCCTGCCGACTTACGATATGTGCGCGGCGAATCCCGCGACGGCCGGCTGCGCGCCCGTGGTCCAGGCACACGACGCCATCACCGCGTGCATGGCCGATCCGGCTGCGCCGGGCTGCGGGACGATCCTGCCGCCGCTGGATAAATGCCGCGCGGACGCCGGTGTCTATGGCTGCAAGGCCGTGCTGGCGGCCGCCGCGTTCGACGCGTGCGTCGCAAATCCGACCGGCGCGGGCTGCGCCGGCATCCTGCCGCCGCTGGACGTGTGCAAGGCCACGCCGACGCTCGCAGGCTGCGCGCAGGTGCTGGCGCTGGGCTTCACGGCCTGCCTCGCGACTCCGCACGACCCCTCGTGCACCGGCATCCTGCCCACGCTGACGCAATGCCAGGGCAACACGAAGTTGCCGGGCTGCGACGTCGTACTACCGACGCTGACCCAGTGCATCGGCAGTCCGGGCCTGCAAGGCTGCGACGTGCGCCTGCCCAGCCTTGCGGCGTGCGCCGCCGCGCCGAGTACGGCCGGCTGCGAGGCCGTGCTGCCGACGGCGGCGTTCTGCACGACGCATCCGGGCGACGCCACCTGCGTCACGTTCAGCGGCAGCACTGCCGGCAAGGACACGGCCGCGCCGGTGGCGCAGGCCGTGCAGACGACGGTCCAACTCATCAACACGGCCACCCCCGCCCCGGCCGTCACGGCTTCCGGCGCGGGCGACGGCGGCACGACAGACGGGAAGGTCGGCGAACGCGTCGCGACCGCGGCGCAAGCGGAACATACGGGAGTCAAGAATGAAAAACCTGCGGCGAAACTGTACTGCAATTGAGGCGCTGGCCCGCGCGCTCGTCTGCGGCGCGCTGCTGCTGGCAACGGGCGCCGCGTGGGCGGGGCAGGTCGTGGGCGTCGTCGCGCACCTGAGCGGGCCGTTGATGGACCGCAAGGCCGACGGCACCGTCAAGGTGCTGGCCGCGCAGTCCGAGGTCGAAAACGGCGACACGCTCGTCACGGAGCGGAACACGTACGCGCAGATCCGCTTCGTCGACCACGGCGAGATCACGCTGCGCCCGGGCACGACCTTCAGGATCGAGAACTATGCGTACGACGCGGACAAGCCGGACGGCGACAGCGCCGCGTTCAGCCTCCTGAAGGGCGGACTGCGCTCGATCACGGGCCTGCTGGGCAAGCGCAACAAGGAAAAGTTCTCGCTGAAGACACCGACCGCCACCATCGGCATCCGCGGCACGACGTTCATCGCGCAGTGGGTCGACGGTGCGGCCGGCGTGCCGTCCGCGCCATCGTCCGTGCCGTCGCCCGCGCCGTCATCGGCCGCTCCCGTGCCCCCGCTGGCGCCCGGCCTGCACGTGGCCGTGCAGGAGGGGATGATCGTCGTGACGAACGCGGGCGGTGCGCAAAACTTCCCGGCCGGGCAGTTCGGCTTCGTGCCGAACCTGCACCAGCCACCCATCGTCGTGCCGCAGAATCCGGGCCTGAAATTCGCGCCGCCGCCGTCGTTCGCGGCCAACGTCCCCGGACCGGTCGCGTCGCAGGGCGCGGCGGCGCAGCAGGGTGGCACGGACTGCATCGTGCGCTGAGCGGCGACGAGCGAAAAAAAGCCTGTGCACCTCGCGGTGCACAGGCTTTTTGTTAGCGTCGTTCCGGTTATCTTCGGCTCAGCGGCGTTACAGCACGTCGCTCGCGTGGTCGGCCAGGCGCGAACGCTCGCCGCGCGCGAGGGTCACGTGGCCGCCGTGGCTCCAGCCCTTGAAGCGGTCGACGACGTACGTCAGGCCGCTCGAGCCTTCCGTCAGGTACGGCGTGTCGATCTGCGCGATGTTGCCGAGGCAGAGGATCTTCGTGCCGGGGCCCGCGCGCGTGACGAGCGTCTTCATCTGCTTCGGCGTCAGGTTCTGCGCCTCGTCGATGATGAGGAACTTGTTCACGAACGTGCGGCCGCGCATGAAGTTCAGCGACTTGATCTTGATGCGCGAGCGGATCAGGTCTTGCGTCGCCGCGCGGCCCCAGTCGCCGGCGTCGCCGTCGGACTTCATCAGCACTTCCAGGTTGTCGTCGAACGCGCCCATCCACGGCGACATCTTTTCTTCTTCCGTACCGGGCAGGAAGCCGATGTCTTCGCCGACGGGCACCGTCACGCGCGTGACGATGATCTCGTTGTAGACCTTCGTCTCCAGCACCTGTGCGAGGCCCGCGGCCAGCGCCAGCAGCGTCTTGCCCGTGCCGGCCTGGCCGAGCAGGGTGATGAAGTCGATGTCCGGGTTCATCAGGAGGTTCAGCGCGAAGTTCTGCTCGCGGTTGCGCGCCGTGATGCCCCAGACGTTGTTCTTGTTGCTGGAGTAGTCGCGCAGGGTCTGCAGCACCGCGGTCTTGCCGTTGATCTGCTTGACCTGGGCGTACAGCGGCGCCTCGCCGTTCTGCGGTTCCAGGAACACGAACTGGTTCACGAGCAGCGAGGGAATCAGCGGACCCGTCACGCGGTAGAACGTGGACGAGTAGCCGCCCTTGATCTCCTGCCACGACTCCACGCCCTTGCCGTGCTTCGTCCAGAAGTCGTCCGGCAGCTGGACGATGCCCGAGTACAGCAGGTCGGTGTCTTCCAGCACATGGTCGTTGAAGTAATCTTCGGCGGCGAGGCCCAGCGCGCGCGCCTTGATGCGCATGTTGATGTCCTTCGACACCAGCACGATGGCGCGGCCCGGCTGCTCCGCTTCCAGCGCGCGCACGACACCGAGGATCTGGTTGTCGGCCTTGCCGGACGGGAGGCCCTCGGGCAGCGCGGCGCCGTTCAGGCGCGTCTGGAAGTGCAGGCGGCCCTTCGCATCCTTGTTGCCCAGCTTCGCGAGCGGGATGCCGTTCTCGATGGCCTCGTCGTCGACGTTCGCAATCAGGGCATCCAAGGTGCGCGAGACCTGGCGCGCGTTGCGCGCGACTTCCGACATGCCCTTCTTGTGGTTGTCGAGTTCTTCCAGGGTCATCATCGGCAGGTAGACGTCGTGCTCCTCGAAGCGGAACAGCGACGTCGGGTCGTGCATCAGCACGTTCGTATCGAGCACGAACACCTTCGTGGCACCCGCCGTGTCGGCCTTGCGGCTCGCCGGCGACTTGACGTTGACTTCCACCGGCTTGTGCTTGGCCGGATGCGGTTCGTTCATGTCCGACTCGCGCAGCTTGGCGGCGGTGCCCGGCTTCGCGGCCTTGCCCGCGATCTTGCCCGGCCTTGCAGGCTTTTCGGCGCGTGCGGTGACGGGCGCAGCGGCCGGCGCGGCTGCTGCTGCCGGCTTCTCTTCGCGCGCGGGCGCTTCGGCCAGCAGCGCGGCCTTCGACTTGCGTGCCTTCGTCGTCTTGGGCGCCGGCACGGCCGGGCCACTGATCAGGTCTTCGACCGGGTCGTTCTCCGCCTTCGCGGCTGCGCGGACAGGCGATTTGCCCGGTTCGGCCCTGGGGTAATCTTTGGCCAGCAGGATGGTTGCCGGCTTGGTGGGGAGTTTAGGCAGTGGCATCAGGTTCTCAATCCAGAAAAAAAGTCGGAAAAACGCTCCGCGCGGCGCTGGCGCGCCGCCGGGCGGACAGATGCAACTGGGGGAAGCTGCGAGGCGCCGCCGGGCCCGGACGGGGGCCCTGGCCGGCAGCCAGATTGGAATGATGCGGTGAGGTAAAACAGTGACTCAAAATAGGCGAACGCTCGGCTAAAGGTTTGTCGAAACCATCGCCAGCCCGCTTATCAAGGCTGGCCGTTTAGGAAATCCAGCACTTCTTGGACGTGATCATTGACTTTCACGCCACGCCATTCTTTCACCAACTTACCGTCAGCGTCAATGACAAACGTACTGCGCTCGACCCCCCGCACTTTTTTACCGTACATATTCTTCATCTTCATGACGTCGAACCGGTTGCACACGGTTTCGTCCGGATCGGAGATGAGGTCGAACGGCAGTCCCAGCTTCGTCTTGAAGCCTTCGTGCGAGCGCAGCGAATCGCGGCTGATGCCGTAGATCGCCGTGTCCAGCGCGTTGAACTCGTCGTAGCGGTCGCGGAAGTTCATCGCTTCCGTCGTGCAGCCGGGCGTATTGTCCTTGGGATAGAAGTACAGCACCGTGTAGCGGGCGGGGCGGCCGTTCAGCTCGAAGGTCTGCTCGCCCGTCATCGGCGCGCTGAAGTTGGCGATCACGTCGTCGACCGCGGGCGCGGCGGCGCCTGGTGCGGATGCGGGTGCTGCGGTTGGGCTTTCGGCCACGGTTTTCTCCTGTCTCGCGGCCTGGCGCCGCGTCTTACTTCAGCGTATCGAGGATGACCAGCTCGCCTGATCGCCCCGGCAATTCGCCCCACTGGACCGGATGCTCGGGCAGCGGCTGCGCTTCCTGTTTTATCTTCTCATAATAGTCCGCCATCGAGGCAAGTTGGTAACCTTGGGCTTTCCAACCTGACAATAGCTGCTCGAATATGGGGGCGAGTTTCTGTCCTTCAAGCTCCGCGTGCAAGGTGTACACGTGGTCGCGCTGCGGATTCGCCGTCAGCTTCAGGATGTGCGCGGCGATATTGTGTTCGTCGATGACGGTGCCGTCGATCTCGCGGCCCAGCAGTTCGTCCAGCGTCGGCAGCGTGGTCGGCATCTGGATGTGCGCCAGGCCCCGGTAGCGGTACGGGCCCGCGTGCGGGTCGGCCAGCGAGCCGTCGTCGCGCAGTTGCGCGCGGCTGTCCGACGCGTAGCGGTAGCCGACGGCATCGTGACGGGCGAACGCGTGCGCGTTCATCTGCCAGCCGGCCGCGCCGAACGTGTGCGGCGCCTCGCCGAACACTTGCGCGTAGCGCTGCTCGCTCTTCTGCATGATGCGGTCGGTCCACGCGGCGTCGCGGCCGCGCACGTTGTCCTGCCACCAGACGTGGTCCCACGTGTGGATGCCGCATTCGAAGCCGGCGTCGCGCGCGGCGCGCATCTCGGCCGCCCCTTTCGCGCCGATGTCGGGGCCGGGCAGCAGCACGCCGTACATCAGCGTCTTGAAGCCGTAGTGCTCCACGACCGAGGTGCGCGACACTTTCTGGAAGAAGCCCGGGCGCAGCGCGCGCCGCATCGCCCATCCCGTGTGGTCGGGCCCCAGCGAAAACAGGAACGTCGCGCCGGCCCCGTGCGCGGTCAGCATGCGCACGAGGTTCGGCACGCCTTCGCGCGTGCCGCGGTAGGTGTCGACGTCGATCTTGAGGACGAGCAGCGGTGCCAAGGCGTGTCCTTCTTTAATCGACGAGGGCTTGCGCAGCCGCGACCTGGCCGCGGTAGGCGTCGAAGATGTGGCGCAGTGCGTCCGCCATCGACACGGTCGGCGCCCAGCCCAGGTCGTTCTTCGTGTTCTCGATCTTCGGCACGCGGTTCTGCACGTCCTGGTAGCCGGTGCCGTAGTAGGCGCCCGAGCTGGTCTCGACGATCTTCACCTTCTGCGCGCCGGCCGCGTATTCGGGGTATTCCGCCGCGAGCTTCATCATCATGTCGGCCAGTTCGCGGATCGAGTAGTTGTTGACCGGGTTGCCGATGTTGTAGATCTGGCCGGTCGCTTTGCCGTCCTTGTTCTCGATGATCTTCATCAGCGCCGAGATGCCGTCGTCGACGTACGTGAACGCGCGCTTCTGGTGGCCGCCGTCGACGAGCTGGATCGTCTCGCCGCGCACGATGTGGCCGAAGAATTGCGTCAGCACGCGCGAGCTGCCTTCCTTCGGCGTGTGGATGGAGTCGAGGCCGGCGCCGATCCAGTTGAACGGGCGGAACAAGGTGAAATTCAGGCCTTCCATGCCGTAGCCCCAGATCACGCGGTCCATCAGCTGCTTGGCGCAGGCGTAGATCCAGCGCGGCTTGTTGATCGGGCCGTAGACCAGTTCCGAGTTCTCCGGATCGAATTCCGCGTCGCGGCTCATGCCGTAGACTTCCGACGTCGACGGGAAGATCAGGTGCTTCTTGTACTTGGCGGCCGAACGGACGATCGGCAGGTTCGCCTCGAAGTCCAGTTCGAAGACGCGCAGCGGCTCCTTCACGTACGTCGACGGCGTCGCGATGGCGACCAGCGGCAGGATCACGTCGCACTTCTTGACGTGGTACTCGACCCATTCCGTGTTGATCGTGATGTCGCCTTCGAAGAAGTGCATCCGCGAATTGTCCAGCAGGTGCGCGATGCGGTCGGACGACATGTCCATGCCATACACTTCCCAATCGGTCGTCTCGAGGATGCGCTTGGACAGGTGGTGGCCGATGAAACCGTTGACGCCGAGGATGAGGACTTTTTTCATGTTGGGTTTTCCTGGAGTTGTGCCCGCAGTTCGGCAGGGGAGATGTGCAGGCCGTCGGCCAGCAGGCTGTGGATGACGAGCGCGCGGCCGTCGCCGCAGACGCCGAGGATGGCATTATCCACGACGGCCAGTCCCGGCGGGAGGCCATGCACATTACCGTTGAAGAGGCGGGCGCGTTCGATCACGTAGCGGCGCGGGCCCACGTCCGTGAAGGCGCCGGGGTACGGCGGCGCGACGGCGCGGTGCAGGTTGTAGACGTCTTGCGCGGGCTTGCTCCAGTCGATGCGGCCGTCTTCCGGCTTGCGGCCGCCGAAGTAGCCGCCCTGCGTCAGGTCGTTCGGGATGCGCGGCGCCGTGCCCGCGAGCAGGCCTGGCAGCACGTTGTACAGCGCCAGCTCCGCCGCGACCGTCACCTTGCCGAACACTTCGAACGCCGTGTCGTCCGGCAGGATCGGGACGGCCTGCTGCGCGACGATGGCGCCGGCGTCCGGCTTCACCGTCATCTCGTGCAGCGTGGCACCCGTTTCCTTCGCGCCGTGCAGCACGGCCCAGTTGGTGGGGGCGCGACCGCGGTAGGCGGGCAGCAGCGAGCCGTGCATGTTGTACGCGGGCGCGACGTCGAGGATCGCCTGCGGCAGCATGTGGCGGAAATAAAAGCTGAACATCAGGTCCGGCTGGACGGCCTGGATGGCGGCCAGCAGGTCGGCGCCTTTCGCGTCGTCGGGCGTGAGGTACGGGATGCCTTCCGTCTCGCACAGCGAGAGGACGGATTCGAACCAGATGTTTTCCGTGGCGCTGTCCTGGTGCGTGATGACGAGGGCGACGTCGACGCCGCCGGCCAGCAGCACCTTCAGGCAGCGCACGCCCACGTTGTGGTAGGCGAAGACGACTGCGCGTTTGCGGGGTTGGGTCATGTTCTTTGGGCCGTGACGGCGTGATGGTGTTGCGCCGCCTGGGCCGGCAAGGCCCGGCGGCATGGGGAAATCAGCGACCGACCTGGCGCTTCTCGAGCGCGTTCACTTCCGCCATGTCGGGCGGCACGCCTTGCAGGATCGTGGCGACGACGTAGCGCGGCCGCGCGCGCACCTGCTGGTAGATGCGGCCCACGTACTCGCCCACGAGGCCGATGCCGAACAGGATCACGCCCATGAAGAAGAACGCGATCGCGAACAAGGTGAACACGCCCTCGGCCTCGGCGCCGAGCAGGAATCTGCGCACGACGAGCACGATCACCAGCAGCGCGGACAGCAGCGCCAAGGTCATGCCCAGCAGCGAGAACATCTGCAGCGGCACGAGCGAGAAGCCGGTCATCAGGTCGAAGTTCAGGCGAATGAGGCTGTACAGCGAATACTTCGATTCGCCGGCCGCGCGTTCCTCGTGTTCGACGACGATCTCCGTCGGCTTGCGCGCGAACTTGTACGCGAGCGCCGGCACGAAGGTGTTCACTTCGCCGCACTGGTTCACGAGGTCGATCACGTTGCGGCCGTAGGCGCGCAGCATGTTGCCCTGGTCCGTGATGTGGATGTTCGTGATGCGCTCGCGCACGCGGTTCATCGCCTTCGACGCCACCGTGCGCCACGCGGAATCCTGGCGCTTGCGGCGGATCGAGCCCACGTAGTCGTAGCCCTCGCGCATCTTGGCGATCAGCTTGTGGATCTCTTCCGGCGGGTTCTGCAGGTCGGCGTCCAGGGTGATCACGATCTGGCCGTGCGTCTGCTCGAAGCCCGCGAGGATCGCCATGTGCTGGCCGTAGTTGCCGTTGAAGAGGACGACGCGCGTCACGTCCGGACGCTTGCGGTACTGTTCCGCGAGGATCGCGACGGAGTTGTCGCGGCTGCCGTCGTTGACGAAGATGACTTCGTACGGCAGGCCCAGTTCGTCCATCGCCGGGTACAGGCGCGCGAACAGGTTCGCGAGGCCCGCTTCCTCGTTATAGACCGGAATGACGACGGAGATTTCCGGCTTCATCATCGATACCCCCGTCATTTGGCCAGCACCGCTTTGACTGCGCCCACGGCCCGCTCGACGTCCGCGATGGTCATCGCATTGAACATCGGCAGCGTGACGGTCAGGCGGCCGATCTTTTCGGCGACGGGGAACATCCCCTCCTTGAAGCCGCGCTCGCGGTAGAGGGTGAACAGGTGGATCGGCGCGTAGTGGTAGCCGGTGCCGACGTTGTGTTCCTTCTGCATGCGCGTCATGAAGTCGGCGCGGGTGCCGGGGCCGTTGTCCGGCAGGATGATCTGGAACAGGTGCCAGTTGCTCGTGCCGAAGGCCTGGATCGGCAACTGCGCGCCGGTCTGCGCTTCGAAGGCGGGACCGAAGCAGTCGAAGTAGTGGCGCGCCAGCGCGGCGCGGTGCGCCGTGAGCTTCTCCAGGTTCTTCATCTGGCCCAGGCCGATGGTGGCCATGATGTCGCTCATATTGTATTTGCCGCCCAGGACGTCGACGTCGATGCCGTCCACGCCGCTGCGCGTCACGCCCTGCAGCCGGTATTTCTCGGCCAGGCGCGCCTCTTCGAGGTTGTTCAGCACGAGGCAGCCGCCTTCGCCCGTCGTGATGTTCTTGTTGGCCTGGAAGCTGAACGAGGCGAAGTCGCCGAACGAGCCGATGCGCTTGCCGTTCCACTGCGAGCCGATGGCTTGCGCGGCGTCCTCGACGACGCGCAGCTTGTGCTTGTCGGCGATGGCGTACAGCCGGTCCATGTCCATCGGGAGGCCGGACAGGTAGACGGGGATGATCGCCTTCGTACGCGGCGTGATCGCGGCTTCCAGCTTGTCCAGGTCCATGTTGCGCGTGACGGGATCGATGTCGGCGAAGACCGGGGTCGCGCCCACTTCGATGATCACGTTGGCGGTGGCGGGCCACGAGATCGGCGTCGTGATCACTTCGTCGCCGGCGCCCACGCCCGCGATGCGCAGTGCGATCTCCATCGTGCAGGTACCCGAATTGAAGGTGCGCACGGGACGGCCGCCGAAATACTCGGACAGCAGCGCCTCGAATGCCTGGTTCTTCGGTCCGGTCGTGATCCAGCCGGAGCGCAGCACCTCGCCGACGGCGGTGATGGTGTCTTCGTCGATGGTGGGCCGGGAAAAGGGCAGGAAGGGCAGCTCGGCAGTCATGGGAGGCTCGTTATTCTCTCGGTAAGGACGTCGTTCGCGACAAGCCGTCGTGCGGCCTGCCAGCGTGTTCAATTGTTAACGCGGGCAAAGCCCGCATTGTAGCAGCGCATTGCGCGCCGCCGTATTACGTTCTCGCCAGCAACACGACGCCGACGATGATGACGCCGATGGCGGCGAGGCGCTGCGGCGATACGGCCTCGCCCAGGAACATCCACGCGCCGAACGCCGACACGACATAGCCCAGCGACAACATCGGGTACGCGATCGTCACGTCCGTGCGCGACAGGCCGATGATCCACACGATGAGCGAGATGCCGTAGCACGCGAGGCCGCCCAGCACGGGCAAGGTGGTGAAGACCTTGACGAGGGTCTGGAACCATGTGGACATGGTGAGATGGATGGCGCCGCCGAGGGCGTTCGTGCCCGCTTTCAGCAGGATCTGGGCACAGGCGTTCAGCAGGACGCCGGAAATGATGAAGGCAAACGTGGTCAGGTTCATGGGACGTGATCAAAGAGTCGCGATGACGGTGCGGCGCGCATCCGCCGCGACGATGCGCAGGGGGACGCCCTGGCGTTTCAGCTCGGCCGCGATCTCGGGGCGGGTGATCGCCACCGCGCGGCGGCCGGCCGCCGCGTCGGCGCGCCACTTCGCGACGAACGCGGGAATGTCCGCGATCGCGAGTTCCGGCTGCTGCTGCAGGCCGAAGTCGAATTCGTCGCGGTAGTCGACGAGGACGACGGGGCGGCGCAGGTAGAACGTCAGCGACTGTTCGTAGATGCCGACCGAATAGACGTTCACGGCCGGATTGGCGGCACCCGCGGCCTTCAACGCCGGCAGCAGGTTGACGCCGGCGCGCACCTGGCCGATCGGCTCGAAGCCGACGAGCATCAGCTCCGTGCCGGCGAACCCGGCGACGGCCAGCACGACGACGAACAGGTCGCGCAGCATCTGGCGCGCGTACAGCGTGGCGAGGCAGCCGCCGATCAGCAGCACGAGGCCGGCCGCCAGCACCCACGGCTGGTACGCCGCGTACAGCACGTTCTCGCCCGCATGCTTGGCCAGCTTCTGCATGAACGGGACGGTGACGAGCAGCGCGATGCCCATCAGCGCCGTGATGCCGGCCGTGACCATGCGGCCGCGGCGCGTGCCGCCGTCCAGGTAGTGCGCGACGAGCAGCGCGACGCCGGGGAACACGGGCAGGATGTAGCCGGGCAGCTTGGAATTCGACTTCGTGAAGAACAGGACGATGAACGCGACCCACACGAGCAGCATCAGGCGCGGACGGAAGGTACCCGTCTCGCCGTTGCGGCGCGCGCCCGCGACCAGGCTTTGCACGAGCACGCCGAGCCACGGCACGCTGCCGGCGGCCAGCAGGGCGAAGAAGACCCACCATGCCGCTTCGCGGTGGTGTTCCTTTTTCAGGAAGCGGTCGAAGTGTTCGTGGATGAAGAAGAAGTGCGGCTGTTCCGGATTCTTCATCCCGACCAGCACGAACCACGGCGTCGCGATGGCGAAGAACAGGATCAGCCCCTTGACGAGGTGCAGGCGCTTCCAGATGGCCCAGTCGCGCGAGACGAGCGTGTAGACGACGAGCACGCCGCCCGGCAGCATCAGGCCGATGAGGCCCTTGGCCAGCACCGACAGCGCCATGCCGGCCCAGCACGCAAGCATCCAGTTGCGCCGCTCCGCGTCCGACGCGCCGTCGCGCTGGGCGACGAGGAGGGCGCACAGCGCGAGGGTCATCATGCCGGACAGGCCCATGTCGAGCGAATCGATCTGGCTGCACGCGACCCAGTAGAACGAGGAACCCAGCACGAGCGCGGCGTAGAAGCCGATGCGCGCGCCGAACACGCGCGTGCCCGCGTAGCCGGTCAGCACGACGCCGAACAGGCCGCACAGGCCCGTCCACAGGCGCGCCTGCCAGTCGCCGAGGCCGAACAGGGTGAACGACAGGGCGTTCATCCACGTCTGCAGCGGGGGTTTTTCGAAATACTTGATGCCGTTCAGGCGCGTCGTGACCCAGTCGCCGCTGGCGAACATCTCGCGCGCCATCTCGGCGTAGCGGCCTTCGTCGGGCGGCACGAGCGTGCGCGCGCCCAGTACGTACAGCAGGACGATGGCAAACGCGATCAGCAGGGTCCAGGTGAAGGTCTTGTTGCGGTGCAGGTCGTTCATTCGGCCTTCGCGCCCTCGTCTTGGGTGTCGATGATCAGGGCGAGCGTGACCTTGCGGCCTTCGCCCATCAGGATGTTGTAGGTGCGGCAGGCGGCATGGCTGTCCATGCTCTCGACGCCGATGCGCAAGGCCGACAGGCTCGCCACGAGGCGCGGATGGACGAAACGCTGGCGCTCGCCCGTGCCGAGGATGACGACGTCGGGCTTGTCCGCGGCGATGGCTTCGAAATGTTCCGTTTTCAAGTCTTCGAAGCGCGAGACGGGCCATGCGCGCGGCGTCACTTCGGGCATCACGAGCACGCTGTAGTCGAAGCGCTGCGCGTTGATCTCGACGCCGGACCGGTCGTAGCCGGTGACCGTCTGGTATTTTTCGGTGCTGCTGGAATGGAGCTTCATGATGGAGAGCCGGGAGTGACAGGCACAGGGCGCGTATTGTAACTGTTTTCCATGACATGCCAGCAATGGCGGGTTGCTTAATCCGGGCCGTTTGGGCAGAATGAAGTTTTTCGCATTGCAACAACGCGCTACCGCTCAGGCTGCATAACAGGCATTTTTCCGCAGCCATTATTTCCAAGGTGATATTTTGCGACCGATTCTGAAATCCAACAAGCTCGACGACGTCTGCTACGAGATCCGTGGTCCGGCGCTGCAGATCGCGCGCCAGATGGAAGAAGATGGCCACAAGATCATCAAGCTGAACATCGGCAACCTGGCCGTGTTCGGCTTCGATCCGCCGGACGAGATCGTTCAGGACATGATCCGCAATATGCACGGCTCGGCCGGCTACACGGATTCCAAGGGCATGTTTGCACCGCGCAAAGCGATCATGCACTACACCCAGGAAAAGAACATCCGCGGCGTCACCATCGACGACATCTACCTGGGCAACGGCGCCTCCGAACTGATCGTGATGGGCATGCAGGGCCTCTTGAACAGCGGCGACGAAGTGCTCGTGCCCGCGCCCGACTATCCGCTGTGGACGGCGGCCGTCAGCCTGGCCGGCGGCAACCCGGTGCACTATGTCTGCGACGAACAGGCCGGCTGGCTGCCCGACATCGACGACATGCGCAAGAAGATCACGCCGAACACGCGCGCGATCGTCGTCATCAACCCGAACAACCCGACTGGCGCGCTGTATTCGCGCGACGTGCTGCTGGAAATCGTCGAACTGGCGCGCCAGCACCAGCTGATCATCTACGCCGACGAAATCTACGACAAGACCTTGTACGACGGCGAAGAGCACACGTCGATCGCCTCGCTGGCCGACGACGTCCTGTTCGTCACGCTGAACGGCCTGTCGAAGAACTACCGCTCGTGCGGCTACCGTGCCGGCTGGATGGTCCTCTCGGGCGAAAAACGCCATGCGAAGGACTATATCGAAGGCCTGAACATGCTCGCGTCGATGCGCCTGTGCGCGAATGCGCCGGGCCAGTTCGCGATCCAGACTGCCCTCGGCGGCCACCAGAGCATTGCGCACCTCGTGGCCCCCGGCGGCCGCCTCGCACGCCAGCGCGACCTGGCTCACCAACTCCTGACCGATATCCCGGGCGTTACCTGCGTCAAGCCAAAAGCTGCGCTGTACATGTTCCCGCGCCTCGACCCGAAGATCTACCCGATCGCCGATGACCAGCAATTTATCTGTGAGCTGCTGTCCGAGGAAAAAGTCCTGCTGGTGCAAGGCACCGGCTTCAACTGGAAGACGCCGGACCATTTCCGCCTGGTCTTCCTCCCCAATTCCGACGACCTGACGGACGCGTGCACCCGTATCGCGCGCTTCCTCGACGGCTACCGGCGCCGCCACGCGCGCTGAGAACGACAGACAGCAGACAGTAAATCATATGAAACCCATCAAAGCAGGCTTGCTCGGCCTCGGCACCGTCGGTGCAGGCACCTACCACGTCCTCGAACGCAACCAGGAAGAAATCCGCCGCCGCGCAGGCCGCGGCATCGAAGTCGCCATGGTTTCCGTGCGCAACCTCGAACGCGCCAGGCGTATCGTCGGCAGCGACGTCGAAGTCGTGGCCGACCCGTTCGCCGTCGTGAACAACCCGGACATCGACATCGTCGTCGAACTGATCGGCGGCTACGACCTGGCGCGCGAACTGGTGCTGCAGGCGATCGCCAACGGCAAGCACGTCGTCACCGCGAACAAGGCGCTGCTGGCGCTGCACGGCAACGAGATCTTCGAAGCCGCGCAGGCCAAGGGCGTGATGGTCGCGTTCGAAGCGGCCGTCGCCGGTGGCATCCCCATCATCAAGGCGCTGCGCGAAGGCCTGTCCGCGAACCGCATCGAGTCGGTGGCCGGCATCATCAACGGCACGACGAACTTCATCCTGTCCGAGATGCGCGACAAGGGCCTCGACTTCGGCACCGTCCTGAAGCAGGCGCAGGAACTGGGCTACGCGGAAGCCGACCCCACGTTCGACATCGAAGGCGTGGACGCGGCGCACAAGCTGACGATCATGTCCGCCATCGCGTTCGGCATCCCGATGCAGTTCGGCAGCGCCCACATCGAGGGCATCAGCCAGCTGCAGGCCGTCGACCTGCGCTATGCCGAGCAGCTGGGCTATCGCATCAAGCTCCTGGGCATCACGCGCCGCACGACGGTCGACGGCAAGGACGGCATCGAGCTGCGCGTGCACCCGACCCTCGTGCCGGGCGCGCGCCTGATCGCCAACGTCGAAGGCGCGATGAACGCCGTCCTGGTGCAGGCCGACGCCGTCGGCGCGACGCTGTATTACGGCAAGGGTGCCGGCGCCGAGCCGACCGCGTCCGCCGTCATCGCCGACCTCGTCGACGTGACGCGCCTGGCGACGGCCGACCCGTACTCGCGCGTGCCGCATCTGGCGTTCCAGCCGACGGAACTGGCCGACGTGCCGATCCTGCCGATGGAAGAGATCCGCACCAGCTACTACCTGCGCGTGACCGTGCAGGACCAGCTGGGCGTGATGGCCGACCTGACCCGCATCCTCGCGGACGCCGGCATCTCGATCGACGCCGTGCTGCAGAAGGAGCCGGGCGAGAAGGCGCGCACGGACATCGTCATCATCACGCACCAGACCCGCGAAAAATACGTCAACGCGGCGATCGCCAAGATCGAGAGCCTCGCGACGACCGTGGGCAAGGTGGTGCGCATCCGCCTGGAGAGCCTGGGCTGATCCTCAAGCCGGGCCAGCGCGCCCGGCAGCCCGTGACGAAGCCGCCCATCGTGCGAACGGTGGGCGGCTTCGTCTCTTTGTCATTTACCGCTATTTGGCGCTGCTCAGGATTTGCAGTTTGCGCTGCCCGGACTGCAGCAGCAGATCGAACGTCATGGTCGTCGTGCCATGACCGACTTGCATGTTCTCGCGCCACCACTGCAACCGGGTCTGCGATAACGCGTCATTGGCGAAGCGCCGGTCACCGGCCACGAGTGCGAACACGTACGATGCGTTTGCGTGCTGAGGCCCGAGGATCAGGGAGATGGCCGCATCCGCCCTGGCCTGTGCCTGCCCGAATGCGCACCAATCGACAAGCTGGCCAAACCCGCCCAGGAAGCGCGCCCCGAGGTACGGCGCCTTGCGTTTCTTCTTCTCGAACAGCGTGTGGGGCTCGCAGTTTTCCAGTTCGATCAACCCGACGGTGGCATCGACCGCCGGGTCGACCTCGGCCCAGCCGAAGTCGGCGCGGAAGTCGCCGATGGTGAGCTCACGCGCGACGTGGGTGGGAACGATGCCGTGGATGACATACGCCAGCAGGGCAATCCGCTCTGCCGACGCACCAAACCATTTCAGTAACGCAGTTTCGCCGACGCCATCGGGCGCGGCCCCTGCCGAGATCAGCGTGCTGAACGCCGCAAGATCGGCCTTCCATTGCGGAAGTGTTGTAGCGTCAAAATTAAACGTGTGGAAGGTGTTGGCCGCGACAGTGTTCGTCTTCGTCGATCCGCTGCTCGCCAAGATCAACCTTTCAGCAGACCCACTTCACGAGGCGTCAACACGGACACGATCGTATTGCTATCGATACCTGGCTCGTATAACACCCTGAACCCGGAGGACATCTTTTTTACTATCAAAGTTTGCTCGCCAACTTTTACGGTCTTCAGGCTGGCGTCGCGTACAGTGCACGGCTGCTCGACAGCCTGGAGGATTTCAACTTTCGTATTGGACGGAATCCGGCTCCACGCTTGCATGGCCTGATCGGCGATGGACGTGTTTTTGATACAGGTTTCCCTTGGCCCTTGAAGTTCGGCAGGTTGCCTGGTCAATTTCGTTGCCATGGTTCACTCCGGTGGCTGCTCGTGCTGCGTCAGTAACGACGATTATATGCTCATTTTTGTGGCCTCACTGCTTACCATTGCTCGAAACCAACGCTGACTACCGCCGTAGCGCAAACACCTGGCTGAGGGAATGCTTGGAGGCAACCGTGGTTATTTGATAAACTCCGCGAGTAAATACGCCACCTCCATCCTCATCCATGAAACATCGACTTCTTGCCCTGGCCGCGATGCTGGCGTGGGCACATCCGGCCTGCGCGCTCGACAATTCCGCTTCCGTCAAAGTGACGCCGTTATTGAAAACCTCGACCAGCTGGGACGGCAAGCCGCTCGTCTATCCGGCGGGGCAGGCCGAGGTCACGGCGCTGATCGTCGAGATCGCGGCGGGCGGCCAGACGGGCTGGCACGAGCATTCCGTGCCGTCGTTTGCCTATGTGCTGGAGGGGACGCTGGAAGTCACCCAGGGCAATGGCGCGACGCGCCAGCTGCATGTGGGCGACACGCTGCCGGAAGTCGTGCAGACCCTGCACAACGGCCGCGCCCTGGGCGACAAACCGGTCAAGCTGTTCGTGCTTTACACGGGCACCGTGAACCAGCCGCTCACGCTCGCCCATCCGGAATTCACGTCGCCTGCGCCGGTCCAATCGACGTCCGTGCCGTCCGAGAACGCTCGCTGATCAATTTCGAAAAACTGCCTGACGATTTTCATAACGTACGCGGCGACGCGGGCGCGTAGCATTCGCTCGCGCCGTCGGCATGGCCGAGCGCGTCCAGCGAAGGGGAGTGTATGGAAACGGTACGAAGCATCGGGAAGTGGTTGCAATATCTGGTTCTGGTTGGCCTGTTGGGCCTGATCGCCGCCTGCGGCGGTGCCGACGCGGCAGCCGCGGCGCAGAAGACGGCGGGCGGCGGCACGTCGGGCGCGACGTGCAACAACCCGAAGCCGGTGGCATTGCCGACCGTCCTGAGCGGCCCCGCGAACGTCTGCCTGGTCACCTCCGGCACCATCGACAGCGTCTCGTCGAGGCTCGCGGACACGTTCACGATCAACGGCGTGTCGTACGCCAACGTGGCGTCGAACATCATGCCCGCGCGCATCAACGGCAACTACTATATCCGCTACGTGGCGAAGCAGGGCGGGGCGCAGCTGCAGGTCAACGGTACCAACACGACCGGCGCCGCCAACTACACGCTCGCGATCGATGCGGGGATCGGTGGCACGACGAGCCCGGCGCCGGGCAGCTACAGCTACCAGGCGGGCAGCACCGTCACCATCACGGCGACGCCGGCCCAGGGTTCCAGCTTTACCGGCTGGAGCGGCGCCACTACCGGCAGCACGAATCCGCTGACGATCACCATGGACGGCAACAAGTCGCTGACGGCGAACTTCGCCACGCAGACGGCCGGCATGGGGCTTAAATCGCTGGCGGCCTTCCCGATCGGCGTCGCCGTGAACGCGGGCTTCGAGAACAACAGCATCATCAACAGCGGCACGAGCGCGCAGCAGCAGGCCGTCGTCTTCCCCAACTTTAACCAGATGACGGCGGGGAACATCATGAAGATGGGTTACCTGCATCCACAGGAGACCACGTTCACGTTCGACCAGGCCGACGCATTCGTCGCGTTCGCCCACACCAACGGCATCGACGTGCACGGGCACACGCTCATCTGGCACGCCGATTACCAGGTGCCGAGCTTCATGACGAACTACACCGGCGACTTCGCCGCCATGCTGAAGACCCACGTGCAGACCATCGTGTCGCACTTCAAGGGCCAGGTGGTAAGCTGGGACGTCGTCAACGAGGCGCTCGCTGACGATGGCCAGCCGACGGTGGACAACATCCTGCGCAGCAGCCTGTTCAGCCAGAAGATGGGCCAGGCGTTCATCGACCAGGCGTTCGTCAACGCCCGCGCCGTCGATCCGCAGGTCGACCTGTTCTACAACGACTACAACATCGAAGCGGGCGGGCAGAAGACGACGAACCTGCTCGCGCTGATCGACGGCATGCGCTCGCGCGGCGTGCCCATCACGGGCGTCGGCTTCCAGATGCACGTGACGATCGACTGGCCGACCATCACCGCCATCGAGTCGTCGCTGAAGGCCGTGGCGGACCGCGGCCTGAAGGTCAAGATTTCGGAACTGGACGTGAGCATGAAGAGCGCCTACACGAGCTTCACGGCGGATGCCGCGCTGCGCCAGCAGCAGCGCTATCACGACATCGTCGCCGCCTACCTGCGCGCGGTGCCGGCGGCGCAGCGGGCCGGCATCACCGTGTGGGGCGTGTGGGATACGGACAGCTGGATCAACCAGCCCGGATCGCCCGACTGGCCGCTGCTGTTCGACGGGAATTTCGCGCCGAAGCCCGCGCTGCAGGGCTTCAAGGACGCCCTGGTGGGGAACTGAGCGTCAACAATGCGGCAGCCCGCGGGAGCGCACGAGATGCGATCCCGGGGCGCCGTCATCCGGCCTTACGGATACAGGCCGCGCACCTCGCGCGCCTGCAGGATGCGCGTGCACGCGACGATGAACGTGGCCGTGCGCAGCGACACCTTCTTCTCCTGCGCGACCGTCCACACGGCGTCGAACGCGTTCTGCATGATGCGCGTGAGGCGCGCGTTGATCTCGTCCTCGGTCCAGAAGAAGCTCGAGAAATCCTGCACCCATTCGAAGTACGACACCGTCACGCCGCCCGCGTTGGCCAGCACGTCCGGTACGACCAGCACGTCCTTGTCGACGAGGATGTCGTCCGCTTCCGGCGTCGTCGGGCCGTTCGCGCCTTCCAGGATGATCTTCGTACGCAGGCGCTGCGCGACGTCCGCCGTGATCTGGCGCTCGAGCGCGGCCGGGATCAGGATGTCCGATTCGATGTCCCAGAACACGTCGCGTTCCAGCGTCGCGTCGGCGCCGGGGAAGCCTTTCACGCCGCCCGCTTCGGCGACGTGCGCATGCAGTTGCGCGACATCGAGGCCGCCTTCGCGCACGACAGTGCCCGTGTGGTCCTGCACGGCGACGATCCTGGCGCCCGCATCGGCGAAGATCGTGGCCGCGATGCCGCCCACGTTGCCGAAGCCCTGGATTGCGACCTTGGCCCCGGCGATCGCGACGCCGCGCCGCTGTGCCGCTTCCTGGCCGACGACGAACACGCCGCGGCCCGTCGCTTCACGGCGGCCCAGCGAGCCGCCGAGCGAGATCGGCTTGCCCGTCACGACGCCCGTCGACAGATTCCCTTCGATCATGGCGTACGAATCCATCATCCAGGCCATGACCTGCTCGTTGGTATTGACGTCCGGCGCCGGAATGTCCTTCGTCGGGCCGATCAGCATGCTGATCTCGCTCGTGTAGCGGCGCGTGAGGCGCTGCAGCTCGCCTTTCGACAGGGTGGACGGATCGACGCGGATGCCGCCCTTGGCACCGCCGTACGGCACGTTGACGGCCGCGTTCTTGACCGACATCCACGCGGACAGCGCCATCACTTCTGACAGCGTGACGTCCTGGTGGAAACGGACGCCACCCTTGCCGGGGCCGCGCGACAGGTTGTGCTGGACGCGATAGCCCTCGTAGTGGGCGACGGTGCCGTCGTCGCGCTCGATGGGGACGTCGACGGTGAGGATGCGCTTCGGACGCTTCAGCGTTTCGACCCAGCGCGCCAGGTTGCCCAGGTGCGGCGTGACGCGGTCGACCTGCTGCAGGTACTGGCCCCACGGGCCGAGGTCGTCGGGATTCAGGTAGGAGGGGAGGGCGTGGCTGGTCATGCAATGTCTCCGATAGTCGGTGATGGTTCGGGCGCAGGCTGATGCGCGGCGAACGAATCATAGGATGGGCTACGGGATCATTGCCAATGCTGCTTGCGCATGCAGGTATGCGCAAAAAGCATCACGCCACCGCAGGGTGCGCGGCGAGGAATTCCCACAAGTTGGCGACGAGTGGCTTGCCGGGACGTGCGTCGGAAGGACGCTCGCGATACAGCCGGATTTCCATCTCGATTTCCCACGTGCCCGCGTCGCTGGCGCGCGCGAGCTGCCCCTGCTCGACCTCGCGCACGACCGCCGACTCGGGCAGGAACGCGACGCCGTGGCCGTCCAGCGCCATCATCTTGAGGCCTTCCGCCATGTCGGTCTCGTAGCGTTTTTCGAGGTGCGGCCCCGGGTGCGCGTCGGCGAGGATCAGGTCGACCATCCGTCCCAGGTACGCGTTCGCCGTGTACGACAGGAACGGCAGCGGGGCATCCTTGCGGCCGGGCAGGCGGTAGGCCGGTTGCCCGTCGGCGCCGCAGCGGGCATAGGCGCACAGCGCTTCGCGGCCCATCAGCAGCATGTCGTAGCGGCCGGGGTCGAGCTGCACCGGCTGGCGCGGGTGGTGGTAGCACAGCAGCAGGTCGCAGCCGCCTTCGACCAGTTGCAGCACGGCGTCATGGACGTTGAGGGCGATGAGGCGGCTGTTGATCGACGCGAAGTCGCGTTCCAGCGCGGCCAGCCACTTCGGCACGAACGTCAGCGACAAGGTATGCGGCACCGCGAGGTCCAGCGTCTGTTCGGCGGCCGCGCGGTTGTGGCGCAGCAGGTCGCGCACGCCGTTGATCTGCGCGAGCATTTCCAGCGCCTGCTCGTAGAACACCATGCCGGCCGGCGTGACGCGCGTGGGGAACGTGGTGCGGTCGATCAGGTCTGTGCCGAGCCAGTTTTCCAGCGAGCGGATGCGACGCGAGAACGCCGGCTGCGTCACGTGCCGCAGCTGGGCCGAGCGGCTGAAGTTCTTGGTCTCGACCAGTGAAATGAAGTCTTCCAGCCATTTGGTTTCCATGTCGAGCCCCGTGCGGTTGAATCGTCGCGGCATTGTAACGCCGCCGGGGCGCCGTTCGGAAAGCGCGATACAAGTTCGGTTTGCGGCGCGGGCCGCGGGTCCCCGGCCGATACAGTACGACTCATGGACCGACGCACTTTGCTTCGGCACCGAGCCAGGAGTGGAACCATGAACAAGCACATTCGTATTCTGAGCGGACGCCATCGCGGCGCGTCGCTGCAGCTGGCGCCCGGCACCTGGCGCATCGGCTGCGACGACGCGGCCGCCGTCCACGTCAGCGACTGGGCGCACGCCACGATCGACGTGACCATCGACGCCGACGGCCGCATCCGCCTGCACGATGGCGACGCCACGATCGACGTCGTCGAGCACGAGACGCTCCATTTCGACGCCATCGCGCTGTCCATCGGCGACCCCGCGACCGCGCCGGCGGCCGCGCCTGCGGCCGAACCGGCGGCGGTGCTGCCGACGCGCCGGCGGCCCCCGCGCCGCTGGCTGGCGCTGGGCGCCGTCGCGGTGCCGGCCACGCTGCTCAGCACCGCGCTGCTCGCGATGCAGCCGGCGTCCCCGGCGGCGGCGCGCGACGGCATGCGCTCCGACATTCCGGCGCTGCTGGCCGGGATCGGACAGGGCGGATTGCACGTCAGCCAGCGTGACGGCATGACGGTCGTGCAGGGCGTCGTTGCCACCGGCGCCGACGCCGATGCCGTGCGCGACCTGCTGCGCCGCGCCGCGCCCGACCACGCGGTCGCCCACCTGGCCGTCGTCAACGACGTGCTGGCCAGTATCGGCGAATCGCTGCACGAGCCGACCCTGAAGGCGGGCTACGCGGGCAACGGCCGCTTCATCGTCACCGGCACCACCCGCGACGGCGCCACCGTCCAGCGCAGGCTGGCGCAGCTGGCCGCAGACCTCGGCCCGGCCGTCGGCCGGCTCGATGCCGACGTCACCGAGGTGCGTCCCGGCTGGAGCGTGGCCGACAGCGATTCCGCGCTCGATGCCGGCGGCCTGCGCTACGTGCAGTCGCTCGACGGCAGCAAGCATTTTCCGGGCGCGTCAATGGCCGCCCACGACTGATACGAGGAGATCCGATGTTTGACGCACTGACCGCCCCGATCGTGGCCGACATGGATCGTTTCCAGGCCCTGGTCGAATCCAACCCGAACGATCCGCGCTGCCGCGCCGTCGTCGTCGCGCTGGAGCACAGCGCAGCCGCCTTCGACGGCTGGGCGGCCGAGGCCGACCCCGCGCTGCGCAAGGAAAAGCAGACGCTGCACGCCGGCCTGCTGGCCGCCGCGCAGATATGCCAGGCCATGCGGCAGCAACACGTTTAACCCCCAGCAGTACGTTGTAGTTCGCAGTACCCGTTGTCCAACCACGCGTATTTGATCATCATTTTTTGAAGGAGTCATACCATGTCGAAAACCAGCAAAGCATCGAGCGGCGCTTCCACCGCAGGCGCCTACGGCGCAGCCGGCGCAGACATCGCCGCATCCGAGGCAGCAGCTCGTATCACGATGGCCGCACAGGACAAGATCGCGCAGATCCAGAACGAAATCGCGCTGAACCAGGCGAAGAACGCGGTCATCGAAGAACTGGGCAAGGGCGTGAAAGCGCTGTCGCAGTAATCGAACGCCGACCGCGCCGGGGCCGGCATCGCGCCGGCGCCGTCCGCGGGGCCCCGCCGATCCGGCACCCCCATTTTCGCAGTCCCTCAACGTAAAGGAGTTACACCATGTCGAAAACCAGCAAAGCATCGAGCGGCGCTTCCACCGCAGGCGCCTACGGCGCAGCCGGCGCAGACATCGCCGCAGCCGAAGCGGCAGCCCGCATCACGATGGCCGCACAGGACAAGATCGCGCAGATCCAGAACGAAATCGCGCTGAACCAGGCGAAGAACGCCGTCATCGAAGAACTGGGCAAGGGCGTGAAAGCGCTGTCGCAGTAATGCCGGCCACGCCGCCGCGCCCTGGTGCGGCGGCGTTTCCCGCAGTATCGGAGAACCGGCGCAAGCCGGTTTTTTTATGTCTTTCACCGGATCGGACTTATCGTGAGCGCAGAACGCTATACCGCCGTCGTCCAGCAACTGTGCGCCGTCATGGGCATCCCGGACGTCGACACGGTGCTGGACGAGCGCATCCTCGACGTCGAGGGCTTCGAGGTGCTGGTCGACCACGTCGAGACCGACCCCGACGCGCTCTACCTGAACGTCAACTACGGCATCGTCACGAGCGGCCGCACGCTCAAGGTCTTCCGCCTGCTGCTCGAGGCGAACCTGCTGATCTACGCGCAGGACCAGGCCCAGCTGGGCATGGACGCGGACACGGGCTGCATCGTGATGGTCGTGCGGGTCGAGTTCCACGACGGGCTCGATGGAGACGGGCTCGCCGGGCTGCTCGCGCATTACGCGGAACACGGCCGCTACTGGCGCGACAATATCTTCCAGACGGACGACGAGATGTTCGAGCAGATCGCCGACGGCTCGTACTTGTGGATGAAGGTCTAGCGGCGGGCGCAGCGCAGCAGGACGTCGATCTTCGCGAGCGCCAGCGCGCGCTGGCGCGACGTGCGCGGCCGCTGGGCATTGAGCAACAGGACGGGCAGCAGCAGGTGCAGCTGGCGCAGCGCGGGCGCCGCGTGGGAGGTGGGCGGGGGCAGCAGCGCGAGCAGGCGGCTCTTGACGTCCGCCAGCCTGGCGGCCCCGGTCGCGGCGGGCTGGGCGAGGAATTCGCGCGTGACGTGCAGCACGGCCGTCGCCAGCGGCACGGCGTGCTCGGGATCGCGTTGCAGCGCATGCAGCGCGCGCATGGCGCCGTCGACCGTGCAGCCCGCGCTTACGTGGTCGCGCACCAGCCGGTCTACGGCCTGTTGCTGCCGCTCGCGCAGGGTGGGCGGCGTGTGGTCTTCGCCGGCGCGCGGCCATGGCGATGGCGGACGTTCGCCCGCATGCTGGTCCGGCTGGTCGCCGCGCCGCCGGGCGCCCACGCGGATCTGCGGCAGCGCCGTCGTCTGCGACTGCGCCTTCGCTTCGAGCAGCAGCAACAGTTCTTCGAACTCGCTGGCGCTGTCGTTGGCTTCCGAACCGGCCGCGCCGCGCTTTTTCCTGGAACGCAGCTGGTTCTGCAGGGCGGCGAGGCGTGTGTGGTGCAGCGGCGCATACACCAGGTCCGGCGGCGCGGCGTCCTGAGCCGCGGCCGCGTGGCCAAGGCCCGTGCGGCGGCCGGACAGGTTACGCTGCGCCGCCGCCAGGCCGGGCACGGGCCGGTTGGCGGCTTCGATGTCGGCCTGTGCCTGCAGCAGCTGCAGCGCGCCGGGCCCTGCGCCGTCGACCTTCATGAAAAGATGGCCTGCATCACGCTGCGCGCGAATTGCAGGATCGCGGAGGCGCCCCAGGGCGCCGCGAGCATGATGGCGACGGATACCGCCACCAGCTTGACGCTGTGCGAAATACTGGAATCCTGCAGCGACGTCACCGCCTGCACGAACGAGACGAGCAGGCCGACGAGGGCCGCCACCAGCACGGCCGGCAGCGAGATGAGCAGGCACAGCATCATTGCGGAGGACGTCAAGCGTCCGATGTTGTCGAAGTCCATCGTGTCACCTGTAAGTCAGGACGAGGCCGTGGATCAGCGTCGACCAGCCGTCCATCACGACGAACAGCAGCAGCTTGAACGGAATGGCGACGTTGCTGGGTGTGACCTGCGACAGTCCCAGCGCCATCAGGACGTTGGCGATGACCAGGTCGATGACGACGAAGACGAGGTACAGCAGGAAGCCGATCTTGAAGGCGGCCGTCAGTTCCGTCAGCACGAACGCGGGCGCCAGCACGACGAGGTCGTTCGGCTTGAGTTGGGCGACCTTGTCGGCGGGCCAGACCTGCGCCGCCGAGCGCAGGAAGAACGCTTTCTCGCGCTCGTTCGTGTGCTTGACGAGGAATTGGCGGAACGGGTCGCGCGCGCCGTCGAGCAGCTGCACGACGGCGTTGCCGCCGCCTTCCGCCCCATGCGTCTGCGCCTGCTTCATCGCCTCCATGCCCACCGGCGCCATCACGTAGCACGAGACGATGATGGCGATGCCGTTGAGGACCGTCGTGGGCGGCACCTGCTGGACACCGATCGCGTTGCGCAGCAGGCCAAGGACGACGACGATCTTCGTGTACGACGTCACCACCATGGCGGCGAACGGCAGCAGTGCGAGGGCGAAGACGCCGAGGATCAGCGAGGCGAAATCAGGCGTCTGGCTCATCTTGGTGCACCATGGTCGTGACCTGGAATCCGAGTTGTTCGCCGACGACCACTAGCTTGCCGTGGCCCAGCGTCTGGCCGCAGGCGACGAGGCGCACGCGCGTGTCGGCCAGCGCCAGCGGCAGTTCCAGCACCTGGCCCGGCAGCAGGGCGCCGATCTGCTGCAGCGGCATGGCGAGCGTGACGATTTCCAGCGTGACGGGCAGCTCCAGCGCGGCGACGTCGGTGACGGGATGTTCCGTGTGATCCATGGGATGGGACTCCAGGCAAAGTGTGGGAGAGGTGGCCAGCGTGACGGCGCGCCCGGCGATGGCGGCGACGGCGCCGACGTGCCGGCCCCGCGCCGCGCCCCAGCGCAAGGTGACGCGGTCGAGCTGCGCGCTGCCGGCCATGCCGCCGCGCCAGCCCAGCAGCACGTCGCCGGCACGCAGCGACGCGAGCAAGGCCGTCGTGGCACGGCGTCCGGCCAGCACGGCGCTGCCTCCCAGCGGCAGCGCGTCCAGCCAGTCGGGCAATCCGGCCGGCGGCGGCAGCGCCGCTTCCAGCGCGTCCAGCAGGCCGGCATCGATGTCGGTAATGAACAGGGCGGGTGCCGCCGCATCGCCGTCGGCGCGCAGTTGCAGTGCGATGCCCCCGTGGTGCGCGGTCGCGTCGGCGTCCGTCAGCAGCGCCGCGACCGACAGCGCGGGCAGGCCCAGTTGCGTGAGGATGGTCCAGCATGGGCGCAGCAGCGCGTCGGCCAGCGCCGCGCGCCAGTGGCCGGCGGCCGCCAGCGCGGCGCTTTCGAGGGCGGGGTGCGCGTCCAGGTCGATCACGCAGCGCAGGCCGCCATGCGCGCTGTGCAAATGCAGGCAGGCCGGTTGCGCGGGCGCGGGGGCGCTGCCCTGCGCCAGCGGCACGATGCGCCATTCCGCCGGGGCGGCGAGGGCGGCTGCGGTCGGCGTGAACAGCACGCGCGTCAGGCGCGCGAGCGAAGGCGTAAGCAGGGGCAGGCGGGGATGCAGCGGGGCGATGTTTTTGCTGTCTCGGGGCATGATGTGGTCTCGGTGCGGCGCCGGCGTCACCAGCAGGCGATGTCGACGTCGATGTGCGGCGGCAGCAGCGCGTGCAGGCGGCGCTGCAATTCCCGGCTGTTGTCCAAGATTACGCAACGGGCGTCGCGGTCGGCGCTCTCGAAACGAAGCGACAAGCGACAGGACGAAAGATGCAGGCGCAACCGGGTGGCGGGCAGCAGCGCGGGGTCCAGCGCGATCTGCAATTCCCAGCAGCCGCTGTCGAGGATCGCAGGTGCGTTGACGAATTCGCCGATGACGGCAGCCAGCCGCGCGATGCGCAGGCCGTCATGTTCGTCGCGCATGCACGCGTGGACGACGCGCCGCGACAGGGCCGGTTCGGCGGCGATGGGAGGCGCGGCGTCGGGCCTCGTCGCCGTGACCGGTTGCGGCGCGTGCGCGTCGGCGTCCGGTGCCGCGTCGTCGTCCGGCAGCGCGGGGCCGGATTCGTCGGCGATGGGCGCGAGCCGGTCCTGGAAGCGGCCGCGCAGCGCGCGCGCACGGCCGGCGGGCGCGGTGTCGGAACGAGGCAGCAGGCGCACGGCCTGCACGAGCGTCGGCTTGATCGTCATGGCGGCTACAGCGCGAGCTTGCCGAGCGGTTGCAGGTCGACGTTACCGCCCAGCTCCTGGAACGAATACACGTCCAGCCAGGCGAGCGGCTGCTCGATCATGCGCCGCACGTAGCGCCGGATGTCCATCGACGTCACCACCGCCAGCAGCGGCACGGGCGTGGGGCCGGCGATCTGCTGGATGCGGGCGATGATGGCCTGCACCTGGTCCGGCGGCAGCGTGAGGTAATTCCCGGCCGGCGTCGTCTTGATCGCCTGGCGGATCAGCTGCTCGACGCCGCTGTCCAGCAGGATCGCGGGCAGCTTGCGCTGGCCGCCCGTGGCGCGGTGGGCGATGAAGCGTCCCAGGTCGCCGCGCACGTATTCGCACAGCGTCAGCATGTCCTTTTCGCGCGGCCCCCAAGCGACGAGGCTTTCCAGGATGGCGCGCATGTTGCGGATCGGGATGCGTTCTTCGAGCAGGCGGCGCAATACGTCGGCGATGCGCGGCACCGGCAGCGCCTTCTTGACTTCGTCCACGAGCCCCGGATAGTCGGCGGCCACGCGGTCCAGCAGCCACTGGGTCTCCTGAAGGCCGACGAACAACTGGGCGTGCGCGCGCAGCGCCGTCACCGTCGCGTCGACGAGGGCCGCTTCCGGCGCGCCGGCGCCTGCTTCCAGCCGCTGCTCGCCCATCGGCACGTCCTGCAGCGCCAGTTCGTAGGCGAGGCCGTCCAGCGCGGCGCTCGTCCAGACGGCGGCGCCGGGGAACGGCAGGCCCAGTTCCTCGACGAGGCCCTGGCGCGCCCGCTCGAACGCGGCGTCCAGCGCGGCCGGGTCCAGCAGCGCGGCCAGCGGCGCGGACAGGCGCAGCGCGATCGGCGGCGAAAACGGCGGCGCGCAGGCGGCGATCGTGGGGGCGGCCTGCTTGTCGTCGACGCCGCCGAGGCGCTTCAGTGCCGGCAGTTGCGCGTCCGGCGACGCGGCCGCGCGCTCCTTCTTGCGCAGCACGGCGCCGGCCGCGCCCACGAGGGCCGCCAGCAGCAGGAACATGGTCGACGGGAAGCCGGGCACGAACGCGAAGGCCGCGAGCAGGGCGGCGGCGCTGAACAATGCACGGGCGTTGCCGCTGAGCTGGCGGGCGATCTCGGCGCCCAGCGATTGCTCGCCCTCGCGGTGCTCGTCGGCCACGCGCGTGATCATGATGCCGGCCGCCACCGAGATCAGCAGCGACGGGATCTGTGACACCATCGCGTCGCCGATCGACAGCACGGCGAAGCGCCCGGCCGCCTCGCCCGCGCTCATGTTGTGGTACGTGATGCCGACGACGATGCCGGCCAGGATGTTGACCATCGTGATGATCAGGCCCGCGATGGCGTCGCCCTTGACGAACTTCATCGCGCCGTCCATGCCGCCGTGCAGCTGGCTCTCCATCGCGAGCATGGCGCGCTTGCGGCGCGCGGTGTCGGCGGTGAGGTTGCCGGCGCGGAGGTCGGCGTCGATGCTCATCTGCTTGCCGGGCATCGCGTCGAGCGTGAAGCGGGCGCCGACTTCGGCCACGCGCTCCGACCCCTTGGCGATGACGATGAACTGCACGGTGGCGATGATGAGGAAGACCACGAGTCCGACGACGAGGTTGCCGCCGACGACCAGTTCGCCGAAGCTCTCGATGATGTGGCCGGCGTCCGCGTGCAGCAGGATCGACTTCGTGGATGCGATGTTCAGCGACAGCCGGAACATCGTCGTGAACAACAGCAGCGACGGGAACGACGAGAACGCGACCGCGTTGGGGATGTACATCGTCATCATCAACAGGGTCACGGAGACGGCGATGTTGAGCGCGAGCAGGCTGTCGATGGCGAACGTCGGCAGTGGCAGGATCATCAGCGCGATCACGGCCACGACGAGGGCGGCGATGGCGATCTCGCCACCGAATTCCATTTTTCCGGGCAGTTTCATAGCGGGTCCACGAGGTGGGAAGAAGTCGGCGGCACGTCGCCGGCGTGCGGCGTGCCGATGTCGCGCACCCAGCGCAGGATGGCGGCGACGGTGTCGAACAGCGGTTCGGGAATGGCGCCGTCCAGAGGCACCGTGTACAGCGCGCGCGCCAGCGGCGGGTTGCCGACGATCGGGATCGCCAGTTCCTGGGCCATGCGGCGGATTTCCAGTGCCTGCTCGTCGAGCCCCTTGGCCACCACCTGCGGCAGCCCGAGGCCGCCGGGCTCGTAGCACAGCGCCACCGCGTAGTGGGTCGGGTTGACGATCACGGCCTGGGCGCGGCGCAGCCGGTCGCGGTCCGGCGGCGGCGGGCCGAGGGCGATTTCCTTGGCGAGCATCTTGCGCTGTCCCTTCAGGTGCGGGTCGCCGTCGGACTCCTTGTGTTCGCGCTTGACCTCGTCCTTGCTCATGCGCTGGTCGCGGATGAACAGCCAGTGCTGGATGCCGTAGTCGGCCGCGCCCAGCAGCAGGAACAGCACGCCGCCGACGAGGAGGAAGCGGGCCAGCACGCGCCAGGCCAGCTGCGCGGCGTCGAGCGCCGGCTGATACGCGGCGCCGACGAGCAGCGGCGCCAGCAAGGTGAGTGTCTTCCACATCACGAGGAAGATCAGCACGGCCTTGACCGTCATCTTGCCCAGGTCGACCATCGACCGCATGGAAAAGATGCGGGTCAGCCCGGCCCCCGGATTGACGGCGTCGAATTTCGGCTCGACGGGCTTGAACGACAGGTTGATCCCCGTCTGCGCGAGCGTGCCCACGACGGCCGCCAGCACGCCCACCAGCAGGAACGGCGCCAGCAGGAGCAGGCCTTGCAGGCCGATGCGGCGCGCGTACAGCAGCAGGTCGGCGTCGGGCCGGCCGACGGCGACCGGGTCGAGCGCGGACGCCAGCAGCGCGCGCAGGCCGTCGCCGAGCGCGGGGCCGGCCAGCAGCATCAGGCCGCCGGTGGCCAGCAGCACGGCGGCCGCCGTGAGGTCGGTGCTCTTGACGACCTTGCCGTCGCGCCGGGCGTCCTCCAACTTCTTGTCACTGGGTTGTTCGGTTTTTTCGTCTGACATGGCGTCGCCGGGTTCGTGAAAGTCACGCCCGGATTGTCGGCCGTTTGCTCAGCGCGGCCGCGGCGCCGAACGAAGGGCGGGCGCATGGGCCGAAGCGGGGAGGGTCGTTTCGTTTCGTGCGCGGACGCTTCGCTTCGGCGGCGGGCCCCGTCCGCACCGGCGGCTACTGTGTCCTCCGGCGCAAGACATCTTGCGGATGCAACCAATGCGAGGAAAGCTCATGAACGATTACAGCAACTGCGACAGGGTCGTCGTCACCGGCCTGATCGAGGTATTGATGGCGGGGATCAAGCACGGCAAGCTGGCCGAGTCGGACGCGCTGCTGGCGGCGCTGCGGGTGCTGCGGCCGCGCTTCCGCGAACTCGATACGTTCGACGTGTGGCTGCTCATGAAGCGCAAGCGCTACATCGAGGCCACGCAAGTGCTGCGCAACCTGCACGGCAGCAGCGCCGACATGCAGAACCTGCCGATCTGCACCGCGCTGCAGGCCATGTGCCTGTACGCGTCCGGGGACGACGCCTGGCGCATCAGCGCCAACGAGGTGCTGACCCGGAACGACGATCCGGAAGCGGTGGCCCTCGTCAACCTGTTGTTCGGCAAGGCGCCGGACGCCGGGCCCGAGCCCGCGGCCGTGCCGGCGCCCGTCGCCGCCGACCTGGCCCCCGCCTATTACCTGCGTGCCTGAGGAGTCGACATGATCGCACCCGTTCCCCCCGTGTCGCCCGTCGCTCCGGCGGCACCCGTCGCGCCGGCCGCGGCCGCACCGTCCGCGCCGTCCGCGCTCGTCGACCGCTTCGCCGCATTGATGCAGCAGGTCGGCCAGGGTCCGGCCGGCCAGGCGCGCACGCACGGCCCGTCGCAGCTGAGCCGCATCGTCGGCGCCGAGGACAATGCCGCCAGGGCCACGCTGGAGACCATCCAGTCGTTCTCGATCGGCGACATGACGAGCATGCCGGAAGCCGCCGCCGCCGTCATGCACATGCAGACCGACATGGCGGTGCTGTCGTTCAAGCTGAACGTCGTGAACACGCTGGCCGAATCCGGCAAGACGGCGATCCAGACGCTGATGAAGAACCAATGATGACCACCCTCCGATCCCTCCTTGTGCTGCTCTGCCTCGCCGCCGCGCTGGCCGGCTGCAGCAAGCAGCTGTACGCGCAGCTGTCCGAGAGCGACGCCAACGACATGGTGACCGTGCTGCTGGAAGCCGGCATCGCGGCGACCAAGAGTTCGCCCGACGACGGCAAGAGCTGGCTCGTCAGCGTCGCCGACGACGACTTCGCGCGCGCCATGGAAGCGCTGCACGCGCATGGCCTCCCGCATGCGAAGTACACGAACCTGGGCGAGATGTTCAAGAAAGACGGCCTGATCTCCACGCCGACGGAGGAGCGCGTGCGCTTCATCTTCGGCGTCTCGCAGCAGCTCGCGCGCACGCTGAACGACATCGACGGCGTGGCGCTCGCGCACGTCGAGATCGCGCTGCCGAACAACGATCCGCTGTCGAGCGTCGTCAAGCCGCCCAGTGCGTCCGTGTTCATCAAGTACCGGCCGAATACCGATGTCGCGTCGCTCGTCCCCGGCATCAAGAACCTGGTCGTGCACAGCGTCGAGGGCCTGAGCTACGACAACGTCAGCGTCGTGCTGGTGCAGGGCGCCGCAGCCGCGCCGTTGCCGCCGCGGGTGACGCGGCTGCCGCGGGGCTTGCTGTGGGGCGGCGCGGCTGCGCTCGGCCTGCTCGTGCTGGCGCTGGCCGCGTGGCGGCTGCGCCGCGGCGCCTTGCCGGCCGCAGTGCTGGCGCGCCTGCGCGGACGCGTGACGCGGCGCGAGGGCGTGGCGTGATGGACGCGACACCACTCTTGCCCGTGCTCGAACTGTCGCTGCTGCTGCAGGCCTACCAGTCGCGCCTGCGGCGCCTGGCCGACGACATCGACCCGAGCTGGCTCGACGAACTCGCGCGCGAGGAGGGCTTCGTGCCGCCGTCGCCCGACCTGGCACCGCTGTGGCGCAGCGCACTGCTGCGCAGCCGGTTGCGGCTGGGGCCCGTGGCGCCGGCCGCCTTCACGCCGCCGACGCACCGGCTGGCGACGCTGGACAAGCCCGCGCTGCTCGTCGTGCTGGCGGCGCGCGCGCTGTACGCGCACCGGGCCGCGCTGGCACGCTGTGTCGACGGTGCGCTGCTGGCCGGGTTGCGCGGCTTCGTCGGCGCACCGGCGCTGGCGGGCCTGCGCGCCGCCGGCGCCGACGCCGCGCCGGCTGCGGATCATTGGCCGCGCCACGCCACCCTGCTGGACTGGGCCGTCGACGGCTACGCCGGTTTCGAGCGCGACGGCGCGTGGGGTGACCCCACGCTGCGCCGCCTCGTGCAGGTAGTGCTGCCGGCCGGCGCCGTCGCACATGCGGGCGGCCCGGCCGACGGACCGACCGGCGACAGCGCCGCGCTGACGGCGCTCCTTCCCACCCTGTATCCGGAGCTGGCATGGTTATTTGGCTGAGAGGCGACACGGGCCTGCTCGGCGTCGGCGGCGACGTCGTGCGGCGCGAAGACGTCGCGCAGCTGCTGGCGCTGGACGCCGCAGCGCAGGCGCTCGACGAGCGCGGCGCCGCGCTGCTGGCCGAGGCCGGGCAGCGGGCGGCCGCCATCGTGGCGGCGGCGGAGGCGCGCGCCGCGGCGATCGAGGCGGACGCCGAGCGGCGCACGGCGGGCAGCACGCGGCTCGGCTACGCGGCCGGCCACCGCCAGGGCCTCGCGGACGCGCACGCGCGCATGCAGGCGGGCGCACGCGACGGCCGGGCCGCGTTGCAGGCGATGCGCGAGCGCCTGGCGGCCATCGTGTTCGCGGCCGCGCGCAAGCTGTTGACGGACGCGCCGCGCGAGAGCCTGTTCCGGCGCGCCGCGGACCTCGTCGGCGCCGAACTGGAACAGGCATCGTTCCTGACGGTGACCATCCACCCGGACGACGCGGCGCACGTGCACCAGGTCTTCGCCGGCACCGCCTGGGCCGTGCGCCCGGCCATCGTCGAGGATGCGGCGCTTGCACCCGGCAGCTGCGTGTGCGAATGGGACGACGGCGTGCTCGACGCGGGCCTGCCGGCCCAGCTGGCCGCGCTGCGCCAGTCGCTCGACCGCGCGCTGGAGACGGCACCATGAACGACCGCTCGCACGCATTGCACGCGCTGGCCGACGCCATGGAAGCGTCCGTCGCCGCGCAGCCCGCCGCGGCACGTGTCGGCAAGGTCGTCGAGGTGACGGGCACGTTGCTGCGCGTGGGCGGCCTCGCCGTGCAGCTGGGCGAATTGTGCGATCTGCGCCAGGCCGACGGCAGCCTGCTGCAGCAGGCCGAGGTGGTCGGCTTCACGCGCCACCTGGCCGTGCTGGCGCCGTTCGGCAGCGTCGAAGGACTGTGCCGCGCGACCCGCGTGACGGGCCACGGCCAGCCGCTGGCGGTGGGCGTCGGGGACGCGCTGCGCGGGCGCGTGCTGGACGGCTTCGGCCGACCGATCGACGGCGCCGGCCCGCTGCACTGCGCGGAGCACGTCAGCATCCAGGCGCCGGCGCCGAATCCGATGACGCGGCGGCTGATCGAGACGGCGCTGCCGACGGGCGTGCGCCTGATCGACGGTCTCACCACGCTGGGCGAGGGCCAGCGCATGGGCGTGTTCGCGCCCGCCGGCGTGGGCAAGAGCACGTTGCTGGGCATGCTGGCGCGCGGCACCGCGAGCGACGTCAACGTGATCGTCCTCATCGGCGAACGGGGCCGCGAGGTGCGCGAATTCATGGAGCTGGTGCTGGGGCCGGCCGGCATGGCGCGCAGCGTCGTCGTGTGCGCCACGTCGGACCGCTCGTCGATCGAGCGCGCCAAGGCCGCCTTCGTCGGCACCGCCATCGCCGAATGGTTCCGCGACCGCGGCCAGCGCGTGCTGTTGATGATGGATTCGCTGACCCGCTTCGCGCGCGCCCAGCGCGAGATCGGCCTGGCGGCGGGCGAACCGCCTGCCCGGCGCGGTTTTCCTCCCTCGGTATTCGCGGAACTCCCGCGCCTGCTGGAGCGGGCCGGGATGGGAGACCGTGGCTCGATCACGGCGCTGTACACGGTGCTGGCCGAGGACGACAGCGGCAGCGACCCGATCAGCGAGGAAGTGCGCGGCATCCTCGACGGCCACCTCGTGCTGTCGCGCCGCATCGCCGCTCGCAACCAGTATCCGGCGATCGACGTGCTCGGGAGCCTGAGCCGCGTGATGAGCCAGGTCGTCGATGCCGAGCACCGCGCCCACGCGGGTCGCGTGCGCGCCCTGATGGCGAAGTACGACGCCGTCGAGACGCTGCTGCAGATCGGCGAATATCAGGCCGGCGCCGATCCCGAAGCGGACGACGCCATCGCCCGCCAGGGCGCCATCGCCGCCTTCCTCAACCAGGCGACGGACGAATGCGCGGACCCCGGCGACACGTTGCGGCAGCTGGCCGCGCTCGCGTCATGAGCGGGGGCCGCCGGTCGCCCTGGCACGTCTTGCACGGGGCCGCGACGCGCGCCATCGGCCGCCTGGAGCGCACGCTGGCCACGCGGCGCGCGGCGCTGGCCGAGGCCGAGGCGACCGCCGAGCAGCGCGCCGCCGACGTCGTCGCGGCCGACGCCGCGCTGGCCGACCACGCCGCGCGGCTCGACGCGCTGCTGGCCGGCGCGGCCGGCGTGTCGCCGCAGCGCTACCTCGAGTACGACGCGTGGCGCGGCCAGCTCGCCGCCCGGCAGGCGGCAGCCGCTGCCGCGCTGGGTGCGGCGCAGCAAAATGTCTTGGACAAACAGCACGACATTCGGCAAACTCGACAGGAAATCGCCGCGGCCACGGCCCGGCGCGACGACCTGGCCCGGCGCCTGGCCGACGAGGCCAGGATGGCCGACGCGGCGCAGCAGGATGCGCACGACGAGGAAGCGGCCGAGGCGGCGCTGGCACGGCGCGGCGCCGGCAGGGCGGAGGCGGCATGAGCGGCTTCGACAACCTCGCCACGCTGTGGCAGGCGCATGAAAGCCTGTACGCGGTGGTGACCCTTCTGGCGCTGTGCAGCATCCGGCTGCTGGTGGTATTCGTCGTGCTGCCGGCGACGTCGGACCAGGTACTGCCGGGCGGCGCGCGCAACGGCGTGGTGTACCTGATCGGCTGGTTCATCGCGGCCGGCCAGCCGGCCGACACGCTGGCGCGGCTGGACGGCGTGACCGCGCTGATCCTGGTGGGGAAGGAGATGTTCATCGGCATGGTGATCGGCTATGTGGCGTCGCCGGTGTTCTGGATAGCGCAAAGCGTGGGGGTGGTGATCGACAATATGGCGGGCTTCAACAACGTCCAGACCAGCAATCCGCTGCGCGGCGAGCAGGCCACGCCGGTGTCGAACGTGCTGATCCAGTTCGCGATCGTGCTGTTCTACGTCTCCGGCGGCATGCTGTTCCTGCTGGGGGCGATCTTCGCGTCGTTCCGCTGGTGGCCGCTGACGGCCACGTTGCCGTCGCTGGACGCGCTGGCCGACAGTTTCCTGATCAGCCAGGTCGACGGCATCGCGGCGGCGACCGTCAAGCTGGCGGCGCCCGTGATGCTCGTGCTGGTGCTGATCGACCTGGGGTTCGGGCTCGTGGCCAAGGCGGCCGACAAGCTCGAGCCGACCACGTTGAGCCAGCCCGTGCGCGGCGCCGTCGCCCTGCTGATGCTGGTCCTGTTGACCGGCACCTTCGCCGAACAGGCGAAGACCTCGTTCACCTTCGAGCATTTCGAGCGCTTCGTCCGGCATGGCGTGCTGGGCGCGGCGCCCAACCGATGAAAGTTGTCATGTCCGTCCTGCGTTCCTTGTTCCTCCGTGCCGTGTGGTTGTCGTGCGTGGCGTTTTGCGGTGCCGGCGCCGCACAGGCGGCCGACCCGCCGGAAACGCCCGTGCACGCCGAATTGATGCGGATCCTCGGCCTGTTCCAGACCGACCGCCAGGCGGCGCTGACGCAGTTGCAGGCGCTGCAGGACCATATGCCGGCGTCGGCCACGCTGGACGACCGCAGCAAGACGCTGAACACCCTGGTCAACTTCTACGTCGAGGCGCACGACGAGCGGGCGCGCCGCTACATCGACGAACTGGCCGCGTTCGGCGCGCGCGAGCACGACCTGCAGAGCGAGCTGTGGGCGCAGAACTACCGGGCCCGCGTGCTGTCGCTGTTCGACAGCCGGCAGGCCGAGTGCGTGCAGGTGGTCGAGGCGGCGCTCGCGCGCGACGATGGCGCCGTGCACCGCACGAGCGCCGCCATGCACGACACGGCCGCCATGTGTGCCGAGCAGCAGGGCGACATGAAGAGCGCGCTGCGCCACCAGACCGCGGCGCTGGGCCTGCTGGACGGCCGCAGCAAGACCGACGTGCTGCACCGTGCGATCGCCCTGAACAACATCAGCACGCTGTACACGCAGATGGGCGACTACCGCCAGGCGCTCGACTACAACCTGCAGGCGCAGGCGATCGCCGACGCCCAGCACGCGCAAGCCATGCAGGGCATGCTGGCGCAGGGCCGCTGCGACCTGTACGACTCGCTGGGCCAGCCGGAACGTTCCGAACGCGCGTGCCAGCAGGCGCTGTCGCTGGCGCGGCTGGTGGGCGACAAGCAGCTCGAGAAAAGCATGCAGCTCAGGCGCGCCGCAAACGCGTGGAAGGCCGGCCGCTATGCCGACTGCCTGCACCTGGCCGAGGGCGCGCTGGCGCTGCTGCCGGCGCATCCCAGCGCCAGCGACAGTGTCGACGCGCGCGCCAGCATGGGCCTGTGCCATATCGGCCTTGGCGCCGTGCGGCAGGGCGAAGGCGAGGTCCGTGCGGCGCTGGCCGTCTACCGGGCCGGCAAGGACGACCAGTCCGTCATCGACACGCTGGAGCACATGGCGCAAGCGTACGAGCGGGCCGGCCAGTACCGCGAAGCGTATGCCGCCGTGCGCGAACTGGGTAAGCTCAAGGAGGACATGGCCGCGCGCGCGCTCGATCGCGCCACGCTGAAGATCCGCTCCGAGTTCGAGGTCACCGCGCGCCAGAAGGAGATCGCGGCGCTGCGCGAAAAGACGCAGTTGCAGCAGGCCGAGCTGAAAAACGAGAACCTCGAGCTGGCGCTGGGCATCGTGGTGGCGCTGCTGGTGGCCGTCGTGGGTTTCTTCAAGTTGCGCGACAAGGAACGGTCGCGCCGCCGCGCGCTGCACGAGAACCACAAGAAGTCGCAGTTCGTCGCGGAGGCCGCGCACGACCTGCGCCAGCCGATGCAGGCGATCGGCAACCTGCTCGGCGCGGCCAGCCACGCGCTCGACCGCGGCGACGTCGCCAAGGGCCGCGAGCTGCTCGACACGACGCAGAAAGCGACGAACGCCATGCGCTCGTCGTTCAACGCGGTGCTGGAATTGTCGCGCCTGGAATGCGGCGCCATCGTCGCCGAGTACGGCAGCTTCGACCTCGGCGAACTGGTCGCCGAGACGGTGCTGGCGCTGCGCCCGCTCAGCGAGCCGCGCCAGGTGGACATCCGGCTGCGCCTGCCCGCCGCGGGCTCGCTGGCCGTGCGCAGCGACCGCCAGATGCTGGGCCGGGTGCTCGCCAACCTGCTGTCGAACGCCATCAAGTACAGCGATCCCACGCGACCCGGCGGGGCGGTCGTCGTCGTGGGCGTCGTGCGGCTGCGCCACCACTGCCGGGTCGACATCGTCGACAACGGCGTCGGCATCCCGGACGCCTTGCAGAAGCAGGTGTTCAAGCCATTCTTCCAGGTCGCCAATCCGGGACGCGACCGGAACCGCGGCATCGGTCTCGGCCTGTCGATCGTGGCGTCGTCGCTGGCCCTGCTCGAGCGCCACGCGCTCAAGCTGCGCTCGCGCGCCGGTGTCGGCAGCCGCTTTTCCGTCAGCGTGCCCCGTGCCACCGCGGGCGACGTGGCGGCCCCGGTGGCGGCGGCCGTCGCGCCCACGGATGCGGCCGACGTCGCGGGCCTGTACGTGCTGTACGTCGAGGACGATGGCCTCGTGCGCCAATCGACGGAGGTGCTGCTGCGCGAATACCGGGTGCTGTACGAGTCGGTCGAATCGCTGGCCGCGCTGGAAGCGCTGCTGCCTGGCCTCGAACGCATGCCCGACCTCGTGCTGACGGATTATTCGCTGCCGGGCGGCCGCACGGCGCGCGACGTCGTGCGCATGGTGACGCACGAATTCGACTGGATACTGCCCGTCGTCGTGCTGACCGGCGAGAGCGCCCGGGTCGCGTTGACGGACGAGCTGGAACACGCGACGGTGCTGCGCAAGCCCGTGTGCGCGGCGGCGCTGCTCGCCACCATCCGTGCCGCATGCGGGTAGCGCCGCCGTTGATCTGCCGGCGGCCGGAGGTTGATCGCCAATAAGTCGCGCCGGACCCGGGTTTGCGACGATGCCCCGTCAACTTCACGGAGGCGGCGATGGCAATCGACGTATATCTGCAGCTCGACGGCATCCGGGGCGAATCGGCCGACGGCGAGCATCCCGGCCGGATCGAATGCGCTCCGGGCCGGACGATCCCGAAGGCGCGGTTCGAATTCTTCCGGGCGGACGGCCAGGGCACGCGCGTCAAGTACTACGAGGTCGAGCTGGACAACGTGGTGATCGGCGACGTGGCGCAGTCGGTGGCCGCGGGCATCGGCATGCTGGACCACGTCGGCCTGAAATTCTCGCGGGTGAAGTGGCGCTACACCCAGCAGCGCATCGCGGGCGGCGCGGGCGGCAATACGGCCGGCGGCTGGGACCTGGCCACCAACCGGGTCGCGTGACATGGACGCCGCATCGAACGTGCGTTCAGCCGCCGCGGCACTGGCCCTGATGCTGGCGGCATCCTCCGCGACCATGGCGCAGGTGCCGGACGACGAGCATCCGTTCATCATGCCGGGGACGCCGGCCAAGACGGTTCCGGCGCCGTCGCCGTGGCTCACGGCGGGCGACCTGCTGCGCCGGTTGGAGCAGGGTGACGCCGGTGCCATCCAGTACGTCAAGGGTGTGTATGACGCCACCGAGAGTGGTCTGTGGTGTTACACGGGGCGCACGCACGTCAAGCTGCGCAAGCAGTCGCCCGAGGCCATGCGCAGGGATGCGACGGCCTACCTGCGCAAGTTGAAGGCCGCGCAGCGGAAGGAGCGCGCATCGGATCATCTCGTACGCATGTGGCAGGAGCGGTGGCCTTGTCCACCCGATGGCTGCTGCCCTTGACCCGGGAGGACTTGATGTTCAGGCCCACACCACCCTATGCGCTGCTGCGCATGCACTTTCCCGATCCGTACAACGTCCCGCCCGAAGAGCTGTGGCGCTGGATCGGACACACGGGAAAAATACTCGACTCGGACTGGCGCAACACGTGCGCCATCCGCATGAGCCTCGCCCTTCACGGCGCCGGCGTCCACCTCCCGGCCGGCTACCTGAAGATCGAAGAGGGCAAGTACCGTGGCAGGTTCATCGAGATCAAGCAGGAGACACTCGCGAACTACCTGTGCACGATCTGGGGCGAACCCGAAAAATTCGGCGCCGCGCTGCTGCGCGAACGCGTCGGCGACCGGCACGGCGTGATCCGCTTCGTCGGCCTGTGGGGACCGTACGACCCGCAAGGACACATCGACCTGATCTGCCACGACGCGCACCACCGCCTCGCGTGCGAGGGCGGCCACGTGTACGCGCAGGCCGTCGAATGCTGGTTCTGGGAATGCCCGTGAAGCCCGCCGTGCCGCTCAGTGGGGCAGCGGCGGGATGATGACGCCGCGGCGCGACACCTCCACCAGCAGCTCGGTGCGGCGCGTGACCTGGAAGATGCGGAACAGCTTCGGCACGTAATCTTTGCGGATCGTGCCTTCCTCGACCTGCATCTTGTTGGCGATGGTCTTGTTCGGCAAGCCCTGGCACAGGTAGTACAGCACTTCGGCGCAGCGTCCCGTCACGCCCAGCTCGGCCGCCGGCACGCTGGGCAGCGGCGTGACGGGCGGCGTGTGCATGCCGTCGCGCGCCATCGCCGTCACCGGCACGAAGATACCGCCCTGGAACACGGTATCCAGCGCGCGCTGGAAGATGCCTTCGTGGTCCGTGTCCTTCGGGATGTAGCCGCAGGCGCCGGCCTGGATGCATTCGAGGACCAGCGGCCGGTCGGCGCGGGCGGACAGCATGATGGCGCGGGTCTCGAGGTTCTGTTCGCGCAGGTATTTCAACACGTCCAGCCCCGTCTTTTCGGACTTCAGCGTGAAATCCAGGAAGGCGAGGTCGAAGCGCTTCGTGCCGAGCAGCGCGATCGCGTCGTCGTAGCTGGACGCCTCTTCGATGTGCGCTGCCGGCTGCGCGATCCGGATCAGTTCCCGCATGCCGGCGCGCACCAGGCCCTGGTCTTCCAGCACCAGGATCGTCAATTCTGCCGCGTCGCTCATCTGTTCTCCGATTTTGTTACTTGAGAATTGGAAACATTTTTCACAGTACCACAGACTAAATGTTTGCGTCGGACAATTGTCGGGCGGGGCTATCCGACATTTGCGGGATCGTCAACGTTCCGTTGTTTTGCGACCATGGGTGCACTGCAGACAGCCAATCCGGCGCTGCTCCCATCGCATGTTGCACGAACGAGGTGACGCCCATGTTTCAGATTTATCTCGCGCTGATTTCCGCACAAACCCATGACCAGGCCATGCCGTCCTATGCCCGCGCCATGCAGGACGGGGACTTCGAGGCCGCCCACCGCCACGCGCGTCGGCTGGGTGGTGACGACGGGATGGCCGACGCGCCGGCGCTGCAGGCGCTGGGCGACGCGGCCCTGTTGCTGGGCTACGAAGAAGACGCAGAAGACCATTTCCGGCGCGCGCAAAAACTGCAGGAATCGAACGACGCCGTGCGCCTGCTGTCGTGCCGCAACGCGGGCTGGCAGGCGCTGAACATGCACCGCTACAGCGCCGCGCTGCACTGCTTCGCCCGCATCGTCCAGGACGGCGCCGCGACCGTGCCGCAGAAGGCCGAGGCGGTGCTGGGCGCGGCGCTCGTGCACCACCAGCTGGGCCAGCAGGCCGCGTGCGACGACGCGCTGCGCCAGGCGCGCGTGCTGGGCGACGCGGCGGAGGACGGCCGCTGGCTGCTGCTGGCCGACCTGCTCGCGCTCGACTGCGCCGTGCGGCTGGGCGTGCGCTGCGCCGCCGGCCTGCGCGACCACGTGTTCTGGCAGTCGGCCGCCGTGCGCGGCGACCACCGCGCCCAGTGGCAGCGCTTCGCCGACGCCATGGCCTCCTGCGACGCCCGCCGGCCGGCGCCGGAACTGGCGGCCCGGCGCCATGCGTGCCTGGCCCTGCTGCTGCGCCTGGCCGACGGCGAGCGCGACGTGATGAGCGTGCTGTATCGTCACAGCGCCAGCGACGTCGCCATGCACGTCGAGATCGCGCTCGCCGCGCTGGCCGGCGAACACGTCGACCTGGCCGAGCAGAGCCTGCAGCGCGGCCGCCACGCCGACCCGCGCGACCGGCGCTGGAGCCTGGACCAGCGCTACTGCCAGGCCAAGATCGCGATGCTGAAGGGCGACGCCGCCGCGGCATTCAAGGCGTATGCCGCGTACACGGCCGAGGCGCTGCAATGCCTGCGCAGCGAGACCCAGGTCATCAAGCCGCTGGACGGCATGGCGCTGCCCGCCGCCCAGCCCAGCGACGACATCAGCGCGCGCCTGCCGGCCAAGTACCGCCGCGCGTACCGCTACATCGCCGACCACTACCGCAACAACGACCTGTCCACGGGCGAGATCGCGGCCCATATCGGCGTCACGGAACGGGCGCTGCAACTGGCGTTCCGCGAGAACCTCGGCATGTCGCCGACGGCCGTGCTGCGACGCATGCGGCTCGACGCCGTGCGCGCCGAGCTGCTGGCCGAGGACGGCGCCGGCGACGGCATCCTCAAGACGGCGCACCGGCTCGGGCTGAAGAGCCGCTCGTCGCTGATCCGCGGCTACCGCAAACAGTTCAACGAAGCGCCGTCGGCCAGCGTCTGCCGCTGAACGCCGCCGGTCACCACCACAGGAATCCCATGCACAAGTGTTTCCCGTCCGGCGCCGCGCTGCTGGCGCTCTGGCTCGCCTGCGCGCAACCGGCCAGCGCGGCACCCGCCGCGGCCCACACGATCCCCTGGCGCACCGGCAGCATCAAGTACGTTGCCGACCACAAGGAGGTCAAGGAAATCCTGCGCGAGCTGGCCGCGAGCCAGAACGTGATGGCGTCGATCTCGCCCCAGGTCGAGGGCAACGTCACCGGCAGCTTCGCCGAGTCGCCGCAGCGCTTCCTCGACCACCTGGCCGCGTCGTTCGGCTTCGTCTGGTACTACGACGGCACCGTGCTGTACGTGGCCGGCGCCAACGAGGTGAAGAGCGCGTCGATCGGCCTGTCGCACGCCCATCCGGCCGACCTGCGCGCCGCCGTCACCCGCCTGCGCATCGCCGATCCGCGCTTCGCCATCGTGTACGACGACCCGACCGACACGGTGCTCGTGTCGGGGCCGCCGCGCTACGTGGAGCTGGTCACGGAGCTCGCGCACAAGATCGACGTCGACCACCAGCAGCGGCGCACGCTCGAAGTGCGCGTGTTTCCCCTGCGGTACGCTTGGGCGGCCGACCATCCGCTGCGCATCGGCGGCCAGCAGGTAACGCTGCCCGGCGTGGCCGGCATCCTGCGCAGCATGTACCAGAAAAACGCCGCCGCGCCGCCGCTGGCGCCGGTGGCAACTAGCCTCGTGGCGCGCGTCGCCAGCGCCGCGCCGAAGAACGAGCAGCCGGCCGCGCCGGGCGGCTTCTGGAGCGCCGCGCTGCCCGGCCTGGGCGGCGCCGACAGCACGCCGCGCAAGCCGCCGCTGCCCGCGGGCGCCGCGACCGAGCCGGCGCCGCCCGCGGGGCAGGGCACCGCCGCGGCCGAGGACGACATGCCCACGATCCAACCCGACCCGCGTACGAACGCGGTGCTGGTGCGCGACCTGCCGGAAAAAATGGCCGACTACGAACGCCTGATCGCCACGCTCGACACCCGGCCGCAGGTGCTGGAGATCAGCGCGAGCATCATCGACGTCACCGAGAACGCGCTGGCGCAGCTGGGCGTGGACTGGCGCCTGCACGGCAGCCATCTCGACCTGGAGACGGGCGCCGGCAACCTGGCGCAGGCGAGCTTCCCCGGCTCCCTGAACCCGTCCGGCTTCGGCACGCCCGGCACCGACAACACGCCCGCCCTGACGCCCACCGGCGGCACGCTGACGGCCGTGCTGGGCGGCGCGGGCCGCTACCTGCTGGCCCGCGTCAGTGCGCTGGAGCAGACGAGCGAAGCGCGCATCACGGCGAGCCCGAAGGTCGCCACCTTGGACCACGTGGAAGCCGTCATGGACAACAAGACGACGTTCTACGTGCCGGTCGCGGGCTATCAATCGGCCGACCTGTACAGCGTCTCGGCCGGCACCTCGCTGCGCGTGCTGCCGATGGTGGTGCCGCAGGCCGACGGCGGGATCCGGCTCACGGTCCACATCGAGGACGGGCAGCTGACGGGCCAGCTCGTCGGCCAGCTCCCGGTCGTGAGCAACAGCGAGATCGACACGGAAGCCCTGATCCGCGACGGCGAAAGCCTCCTGATCGGCGGGTACTCGGTCGAGCAGAGCACCACGGGGAACACGGACGTGCCGTTCCTGTCGAAGCTGCCCGTTGTCGGGGCGCTCTTCAAGAACAAGCAGGACCAGAAGCAGAAATTCCGCCGCCTGTTCCTGCTCACGCCCCGCGTCGTCACGCCCACGTGACCGGTGCTTCGGCGCGGCGGCGACGCCTTCGTTTGCCGCGCGAAGGCGCCGTCCGCGCCCGCTAAGCTGGCCCAACGCACCTTCTCGAGGAGTTCCGCATGATCCGCACCGGCAGCACTTCCCAAATCGTTCCGTATCACGTCGACGACCATGCCACCACCGAAACACCGTCGACGACACCGGCCGCCGCGCCCCGCGCCCGCCGCGGCAGCGCGCCCGCACAACTGAACCGGTTGCCGACGCTGGCGCAACTGATGCGCAGCGACAGCAGCGACAGCGGCAACCGCAGCAACCGCAGCAGCGCGGCCGTCCATCCGACGCCGCCGGCCGTCAGCGAGATCGAGGAAGTCGCGGAAACGCACCCGGCCCCGCCGCCCCCGCCGCCCGCAGCGGCGCCTGGCGCCGGCGCCACCCCGCGCCGGCCGACGGTCGACGACGTCGCCCACACGATGCGCAATCCGGCCCCGAAGCACGTAGGCACACAGACGTCGAGCCTGTTCACGCGGGTGCGCACGCGGCCGGCCAAGGGCGTGCAGCTGCCGCAGACCGGTCCCGCGCTGGCGCCCGCGCAGCTGCCCCCGCGCATGCGGCCCGCGCCGCCGCCGCCGGCGCCGGGCCAGCCCTTGCCGAAAGGCCCGCTCGGCGCCGACCGTAACAATTACCTCAAGACGATGCGCACTGTCGTCAAGCAGATCGCGCCCGAGGTGCCGGCGCCGGCCAAGACGGGCAAGCCGGCCGAGCCCATGGCGGCCCTGCACGACGAGGTCGCGCTGAAGGACCACGTCTGGAACATGTTCGCCCATCCGCGCAACCAGATGCAGTCGGCGGCGCGCCTGACCGTGCTGATCGACCACCTGATGCCCGCGCTGGCGGGACCGGCCGCACCCAGCGGCAGCCATCTTCCGGCCGACCCGCCGGCCACCAGCTTCCCGTTCACCCAGCACCTGCTGGTGGGCGAGCACCTGGCGCAGGCATGCGCGCGCGATCCCGAGCGCGCGACGGCCGCCCTGGCGACGCTGTGCTCCGGGCCGCAGGTGGACGCGATGCTGCACGCGCTGAAGTCCGGCACGCTGGAAGGGGCGGGGGTGGACGCGCTGCGCACGGCGGCCGGCCTGGCGTCCACGCACGCCGGCTTCCAGGCGCTGCTGAAGATGATGCAGCCGCCGCCCGCGCCCGAGCGCCAGGCCGGCATGCAGCGCCTGCTGACGGCGGCCGCCAAGGTGTCGGAAGAGCTCAAGCTCGTGCACGGCGACCCCTTGGCGCAGGCGGGCATGCACGCCACGCTGAAGGTGGCGACGGGTGCACCGGCCACGCTGGCGGAAACCGTGCTCGCCGTCGAGCTGCGCATGCATGCGGCGCCCGCCGTCGAAGGCGCGAGCCCGTACGCGGCACTGCCGCCGGCCGACAAGGCGGCGGTGTTCGCGTGGAAGCAGGGCTTCCGCGAAAGCGGTCCGGGCACCGACCTGTCGAAGCTGCAGGGCCGTCTCGCCAAGTTCGGCAAATACGTGGCGCGCGCGGCCAAGCACGACAAGAACAGCGCGGTGAAGCTGGACGTGCGCAAGCCGGCCACCGCCGTACCGTTCGTGAAGGCGCAGGCAAAGCTGGCGATGGCCGGCGTGCACAACGCCTTCGGCCGCAAGAAGTCGCCGATCGATCCCCTGCGCTCGATGGGCGTCAACAACGCCGCGCAGGGTCACCCGGACGACAACATGACGGCGCTCGACAAGCACGTCGGCACTGCCATGACGACCCTGAGCGAGCACCTCGCGGCGCACCTGCCGAGGACTGGCGCGGATGCGGACGCGCACGCGCTGGCCACGCCGGGCACGCCGCTGGCGCCCGCGGTGGAGCGCGGCGCGCTGCTGCACTACGTGACCGCCACGATGGAGCAGACGCGCCCGCTCGGTCACGTGCTCGACAAGAACGCGCTGATGCAGGTGGCACTGGACATCGCCGCCCGGCACGGCGTGCCGGAAAGCGGCGTGCAGGCGCTGGCCGCCAAGCTGACGCACTGGGAAGGCAAGAGCGTGACGTTGGAGAACGTGCGCGCGTGGGCCAAGGAAGGCGGCCTGCACGAGTCCGAACCGGCGCCGGAAGGTAGCCCGACGGCCAACCGGGAGACGGCATTCGGCGCCGCCATGCGCAAGGCCGCCACCCTCGTCGACCCGGCCAACACCAAGCCGGCCGACCTGACCCCGGAAGGCGTGCAGGCGTTCGTACGCACCTTCATGCAGGAACACCAGTGGGGCGCCGCGGTCACCGCGTCGAGTGGCGGCACGCTGGGCGTGAACACCAATGCGGTGTCGATCGCGCTGAAGAAGGCGTCCGAGCAGTTTACGGCGGCGCTGTCCGGCTGGACCGTGAAGGCGTCGGTGACGCCGGTGGCCGACGTGCGCGTCCTGCACGCCAACAATGCCGTGTTCAGCTTCGGCACGAGTCATCACGGCGCCGAAGTGTTCCTCGGCACCCAGCGCCAGGTCGCCGGCGGCCTCGGTGGCGGCATCGCGACGTCGCTGCGCAAGGGCTTCTCGAAATTCGGGCTGCAGGGCGGCGGTGCCGCGACCGTGACGCCGCTCGCGGGCGACACGACGCGCGTGCGCGGCGTGATGGTGCGCACGATGCGCGAAGAGAATCCGAACGGCGAAGGCTGGAATGCCGGCAAGTCGCGCGACGAGATGGTCAAGTTCATCGACACCATGTTCGCCCTCGCCAAGGGCCCGGACGGCGCCAAGCTGGATCCGGCGCGGACGTGGGAACATCTCGCGAGCGAATTCCTCGACAGTGACACGCTGTCGATCGGCTGGCAATCGCAGTCCGCCAACAGCCTGCACCACACGGCCACCGGGTCGGTCAACGCGCGCGCCGTGGGCATCGCGTCGGACAAGCCGTTCGAGTCCGCGGGCGTGAGCGCCGCGGCCAGCATCACCGCCGACCTCACGTCGAAAGCCATGAACCGCCGTACCGAGACCACGGGCGACCACCGCATGATCCGCAATAACGAGCTGTCGCGCTTCCAGGTGAACGCCACCGTGAGCGGTTCCACGGTCGTGCCGACGATTCCCTTGGCCGGCGGCAGCGGCACGTTCGCGCCGGGCACCACGACGGACCCGACGTCCGAAACGTTGAACCGTCCGATTCCGATGTTCGGCAAGCAGATGAATCTCAGCCTCGTGGACAAGGGCGTCAACACGACGTTCCGCGCGCTCGTCGACAACGGCCGCCTGTCCGAGACCTATACGCTGCGCGAAGTCGATTACCGCGACGCCGCCCAGTTCAAGGCGATGGTGGCCGAGCCGGGCCGCCACGAACAGCTCGAGCGCGTGTTCGTGGCCGCGCACGGGCCGGAAGAGGGGCCGCAGGAGATGCAGAAATTCATGTCCCGCGTCGAGAACTGGGCGGGTCCCGGCCAGCGCTACGCGGTGCGTTCGCGCCTGCGCGCGGACGTGCGCAAGGGTCTCGACGAGAGCGCCGCGCTGGCCTCGGTCATCCACGCACGCAACCCGGACGATCCGCGCCTCGCGCAGATCTCGCAGCACATGATGGCGCGCCTGAGCGACGAGCATTCGTGGGTGCCGATGCAGATGCAGGCGATCGAGTCGCAGAGCGCCGCCGACGTGCGCGGCCTGAATTTCGGCGTCGTCTCCATGGCCAGCCGCACGGTGAACACGGACCGCGAACTGTACGCGACGGCGGCGCCGCCGGACGTCGTGCGCGCGTGGGCCCGGCAGCCCGCGCCGCACGCCCCATCGTCCGACCACGAACCCGGAGCCGTGTGATGCGCCGCCTCGTCGCGCTTGCCGTGTGCGTCGGGGCGTGGGCGCCCGCACATGCCGACTGCTTCGACGAGGCGGCCGCCTACCAGCACGTCAATCCGGCCGTGCTGCGCGCCATCGCGTGGCAGGAATCGCACGGCCGCGGCGACGCGCTGCACCGCAACGCCAACGGCTCCGTCGACTACGGCCTCATGCAGATCAACTCGGTCCACGCGGGCGAACTGCGGCGCTGGGGCATCGCCCCGTCCCGGCTGATGGAGCCGTGCGTCGGGGTCTACGTCGCCGCCTGGCACTTGCGCAAGATGATGCTCAAGTACGGCAACACGTGGGACGCGGTCGGCGCCTATCACTCCGAGACGCCGGCGGAGCGCGCACGTTACCAGGCGTCGATCCGGCGCATCGTCGAAGCGCACGGCGGCTGAGCCGCTTCGCGCCGCAGCGCGCGGCTTCGTTCCGCGCGCAGGCCCGCCGCGCCGCGGCCGCTACGCTGGAACGGGCTCTTCGCGGGCCCGGCGGAATCCAATTTCAACTCGCAGAAAGGCAATCAACATGAGCTTCAAGAGCTTCTTCAAACATCTGGGCCATGCGATCGAGCATGCGGCCAAGGACGTCGTGCACGGCGTCGAAAACATCGCCAAGGACGCGGTCCACGCCGGCGAGGCGGCCATCCACATGGCGGACGACGTCGCCCACGGCAGGTTCAAGGCGGCCCTCAACGACGCGGTGCGCTGCGCGCAGTGCAGCGTCAAGGCATTCACCGAACTCCCGAAGACGGAAATCGAGGCGATCTGCGACGCCACCACCGACATGCACCTGAATAAGTCGCTCGACAAGATGGCGCAGAAGGTCAAGGGCTTCGAGGACAAGGCGGTCGACTTCGAACGCAACGTCGCCGACAAGATGGTCCAGGACGTGGCCGACGCGGTTGAGGGTACGGTGAACGGCACCATCAATGCCGCCAAGGACATCGCCTCGGGCGATTTCCGTAAGGCCTGTGGCGACGTCCTGGGCGTGGCCGGCGAAGCCGTGTCGCTCGCCTGCGACCTGACGCCCGAGGGCATGGCGGCAAACGCGGTGGTCGGCGCCATGGAGGCCGGCCACGTCGGCAACTCGGCGGTGCAGGGCTTCGTGGGCGACATCGTCGGTGGTCCGAAGGGCCTGTTCAAGCGCGCGGCGGAAAGCGGCGCGGGACTCGCGGCCGGCGCGGCCGCGAACGAGGTGGCCCAGAAGATCGGCTCGGTCCCCGGCGGGGACGCGGGCGCGGCCGCGGCGGGCGGCACGGTACTGGCGGCCGGTGCGGCGGCCCCGCTGGCGGCGGACGCGCTGTCGGGCCGTCATCGCCATCGCGGCGGCGGCGCGGACGCCGGCCATGACCCGGCCGGCCGCCGGGGTGCGCCGAACGCCGACGCCGGCAACGGCCCGGACGCGGGCACTCTCCACACGTCGGAAAAGCTCGCCGACACGGGTGCCGGCAAGGGCACGGACAAGACGGCCTGCAAGGGCACCGACAAGGCCGCCGACGCGAGCGGCGACAAGGACGCGGGCAAGGGTGCCGACAAAGGCACCGACAAGGTCGCGGACAAGGACGCGGGGAAGGACGCAGGCAAGGACGCAGGCAAGGACGCCGACAAGCGCAAGGACAAGGACGGCGCCAACGGCAGCGACGCCGCGCAGGCCGGCGCGGACGTCGGCGCCGGCGCCGGCGCGTATGGCGCCGCCGGCGCGGACATCGGCGCGGCGCAGGCATCGGCATACGCCACCATGGCGGCCCAGGATGCGATCGCCCGCATCCAGAACGCGATCGCCCTGAACCAGGCCAAGAACCAGGTCGAGGACGAACTGGGCAAGGGCGTCAAGGCGCTGTCGCAATAACGGCAACCCGTCCGGCGCGGCCAGCGAAGTCCGCGCCGTCAAATGTCAACCAGGGAGGACCATCATGACCATCAATCGCATCGGCGCGCCGTCCGCGGGGACGATCGGCGCGCACGCGGCACCCGGACCGGCGCCGGCCAGCGCGCCCGCTGCCGGCGCCACCGCGCGACCCGCGCGCGCGGCCGTCACCGGACCGCTGGCCCGGCTGGCGCCGCCCGCAGTCCGGACCGGCAACACGGGAGGTGCCGGCTCGGCGCCTCGCCAGCTGCGCCCGCCGCCGCGGGGACTTGCGCCCGCGTCCGCCGGCAACGACATGGCGGCCATGCAGGCGTCCGCGCTCGCCACCATGGCCGCGCAGAATGCGCTGGCCCAGATCCAGAACCAGATTGCCGTCAACCAGTCGAAGAACGCAGTCATCGAGGAACTGGGAAAAGGCCTCAAGTCGCTGTCGCAGTAACCCTTCCAAGTTTTCATACGGCGCCCAGCCGGACCCTCTGGATTTCGGTACGGCCAGGGCCGCCATCAGTTAGTTTCTCCAGAAAAACTCCTTCCAAATCATAGGGTTGCCGGAACAAATGTCTGGCAGCCATTCTGGCATGTGTATTGCTGTTGTCCGTACACCCGGTGCCCCCCGCCGGTCATGACAACACGCGGCGCAGCAAGCGCCTCGATCTGGAGATTAAATTGAAGAAGACACGCCCCCTGACCCTGTACATCCTGATCGCGATGGTACTGGGTGTCGCCGTTGGTTACGGTTGCCATGAAACCGTCGCGGACAAGCAGATCAGTGCCGACATCGCGGCACACGTTTCCATCGTCACCGATGTGTTCCTCCGCCTGATCAAGATGATCATCTCGCTGCTCGTGTTCTCGACGCTGACGGTCGGCATCGCGCACATGGGCGACGGCCGCGCCGCCGGCCGCATCGGCGTCAAGGCCATGGGGTGGTTCGTCATCGCCTCGCTGACGTCGCTGAGCCTCGGCATGATCCTGTCCAACGTGATGCAGCTGGGTGCGCACCTGAACCTGCCGCTGCCGCCGGTCGATGCCGCCACCGGGCTGAAGACGTCGGCGTTCACCTTGAAGGACTTCGTCGTCCACCTCGTGCCGAAGTCGCCGATCGAGGCGATGGCCAACAACGAGATCCTGCAAGTGCTCGTGTTCTCGCTGTTCTTCGGCGGCGCGCTGGGCGCGCTGGGTCAGTCGGCGTCGGGCCTCACCGCCGTCATCGACCAGCTGGCGCAGGTCATGCTGCGCATCACGGGCGTCATCATGAACCTGGCGCCGCTGGCCGTGTTCGCCGCGATGACGTCGGTCATCACCACGAACGGCCTGGGCATCCTCGTCACGTTCGCGAAGTTCATGGGCGGCTTCTACCTGGGCCTCGTATGCCTGTGGCTGCTGCTGATCCTGGGCGGCTCGCTGTTCATCGGCAAGCGCGTGCTGCGCCTGCTGGTGCTGATCCGCGAACCGTTCCTGCTCGCGTTCTCGACCGCGAGCTCGGAAGCGGCGTATCCGAAGTTGCTGCTGGCGCTGGACCAGTTCGGCGTGCAGCGCAAGATCTCCAGCTTCGTGCTGCCGATGGGGTACTCGTTCAACCTGGACGGCTCGATGATGTACTGCACGTTCGCCGTCCTGTTCATCACGCAGGCGTACGGCATCGACCTGTCGCTGGGCACGCAGATCACCATGCTCCTGCTGCTGATGCTGACGTCGAAGGGCATGGCCGGCGTGCCGCGCGCGTCGCTCGTCGTGATCGCCGCCACCCTGAACCAGTTCCACATCCCCGAAGCGGGCCTGCTGCTGCTGATGGGCATCGACCAGTTCCTCGACATGGGCCGCTCGGCCACCAACGCGGTCGGCAACGCCATCGCCACGGCCGTCGTCGCGAACTGGGAAGACGCGCTGGAGACGTCGCCGCAACAGGTCGCCCCGGTCGCGGCGCAGGTCGGCTGACCGTCCGTACGACCCGCACACAACGATCACACAACCAATGGAGACTTGCTTGAAATATCGATATATCGCCGGCGCCTGCGCGCTGAGCCTGACCGCTGCCTGCGTCCAGGCGCAATCCCTGGTGAAAGTCTATGGCGTGGCCGATGCCGGCATCGTGCTGGAACGGGGCGGCCCGGCCGGCTCGATGGACAACGTCAGCAGCGGCGTGGCGTCCGGTTCGCGCCTGGGCTTCAAGGGCAAGGAAGACCTCGGCGACGGCTTGAGCGCGTTCTTCGTGCTGGAAAACGGCATCGGGATGGACACCGGCAAGGCGGGGCAGGGCGGCCTGCTGTTCGGGCGCCAGGCCCTCGTGGGCCTGTCCGGCGCCGCCGGCTCGATCAGCCTCGGCCGCCAGTACGCCCCTTACTACAAGGCCTTGCGCGACATCGCCGACCCGTTCTGCACGGGTCTCGCCGGCAATGCGCAGAACATCTTCTCGACGCTGACCCGCGTCGACAACTCGGTCGATTACCAGTCGCCGAAGTGGCACGACCTGCAGGCCGAGGTGCTGTACGGCGCGGGCGAAGTGGCCGGCGACACGGCGAAGCACCGTACCATCGGCGCGTCCGCCACGTACGAGGCCGGCCCGCTGACCGTCGTGCTGGCGCACCACCAGCAGGGCGACATGGCCGGCGTCGCGCACAGCCGCAACACGATGCTGGTCGGCCGCTACCGCTACGGCGACGTCGTCTTCCACGGCGCCTACTCGCGTAACCGCGACCTGCTGGGCAACCCCAGCCGCGATGCGCTCGTGGGCGTGGCCGTGCGCATGGGGCCGGGTCGCTGGCTCGCGTCGCTCATGGCGCACCGCGATGACTTCGGCCGCGACGCGCAGGCCCGCCAGGCGGCTATCGGCTACGAGTACAGCCTGAGCCAGCGCACGGACCTGTACGCGGCCTATGGCCACATCGTCAACCGCGACGGCGCCAACTACCATGTCGGCAACGCCACCGACAGCGGTACCGGTACCACCGGCATCAACCTTGGAGTCCGCCATGTGTTCTAATTGCACTCGTTGACTCTTCCAGGACCCCCATGCCAGCAGCCGACCCCATCGTCACCCCGCGCCGGGCCGGCCGCTGGCCACGCCGGCGGCTGGCGCTGTGGGCCGGTCTGCTGGCCGGGTGTGTGCTGCTCGCGTTCGTGGTGTACCGCTATGCCGAGGATGCCGCGATCGGGCGGCTGCGGCTGACCGGCACGCAGCGGCTCGACACGGACACGTCCAGCCTCGAGCACCTGCTGTCGAAATACGATTTCCTGCCCGGCACGTTCGAACTGAACAAGGACGTCATCGCCATGCTGCAGCGGCCCGGCGACGAGGCGCTGCGGACGGAAGTCAACGTCTACCTGGAGCGCGTCAACCGCCTGGCCAGGTCCACCACCATCTACATCGTCAACCTGAACGGCGTGACGCAGGCCTCCAGCAACTGGCGCGAGCCCGACAGCTTCGTCGGCGACAACGTGGCGTTCCGGCCCTATGTGCGCGACGCGATGCGGGGCGCGCCGGGCGGCTTCTACGGCGTCGGCACGACGCGCGGCGAGCCCGGCTATTATTTCGCGCGCGGCGTTTATCGCGACGGCCGCATGCTGGGCGTCGCGACCGTCAAGGTCAACATCGAAAGCGTCGAGGGTGGCTGGGCCGACGCCGGCGGCAAGGTCTTGCTGGCCGATGCGCACGGCGTCGTGTTCCTGAGCTCGGTCCCGGCATGGAAGTACCGCACCCTGGCCCCGCTGGCGCCCGGGGTCCGGCAGGAACTGGAACAGTCGCGCCAGTATTTTTCCCATGACCTGACGCCGCTGGGCCTGCGCGAGGTGCGCGTGCTCGACAGCAGCGCCCGTATCGTTGCCGTGCCGGGCGTACGCGGCGCCATGCTGAGCCAGTCGCGCGCGCTCGTCACGCGCAACTGGCAGATGGTGTACCTGTCCGACCTCGCGCCCGCCCGCGCGAGCGCACGCGCGGCCGCGTCGCTGACCCTGCTGTCGGAAGCGCTCGTGATCATGCTCGTGCTGTACGCGCGCCAGCGCCACCGGCTCGGCCGCCAGCGCCTGCGCGCGCGCGAGGACCTGCAGCGCGCGTACGACAACCTGGAAAGCCTCGTGGCCGAGCGCACCGCGAGCCTGCAGCAGATGACGCGCGAGCTGCGCGAGGAAAACATCGTGCGGCACCAGACCGAGGAGCAATTGCGCAAGACGCAGGGCGAACTGGTCCAGGCGGGCAAGATGGCCGTGCTGGGGCAGCTGTCGGCCGGCATCACGCACGAGTTGAACCAGCCGCTGACGGCGCTGCGCACGATGGCGGACAATGCCCGCGTGCTGATCGAGCGGGGCCGCATCGACGACGCGCGCGCCAACCTGGCGACGATCGCGCAGCTGGTCGAGCGCATGGGCCAGTTGACGGGGCAGTTGCGCCAGTTCGCGCGCAAGGCCGACGCCACGCTGAGCGCGGTGGTGGTGGCGGACGTCGTCGCGGCCGCGCTGTTCCTCGTCGAGCGCCGCATCGCGCAGGAGCGCGTGGGCTTCCGCATGTCGACGCACGCGCGCGACCTGTACGCGCTGTGCGACAGCAACCGGCTGCAGCAAGTGCTCGTGAACCTGTTCAGCAACGCGCTCGACGCGATGGAGATGGCGGGCAGCACGGAGCGCCAGCTCGTCGTCGACGCCGAGCGCAACGGCGCGCGCGTGTTGATCACCGTGACCGACAGCGGTCCCGGCATCCCGGAGAACATCCGCGCGCATTTATTCGAACCCTTCTTTACCACCAAGCCGCAAGGGAAAGGGCTGGGCCTCGGTCTCGCCATTTCCGAGCAGATCGTGCGCGAGTTCGGCGGCCACCTGCGCGCCGAGCCGGCGCCGGGCGGGGGCGCCCGGTTCATCGTCGATCTGCCGCGGGCGGAGTAGGATAACGTCATGTCCACGTATGAAACACTGAAAGTCCTTCTCGTCGAAGACGATGCCGTCGTCCGTGCCGGCAGCGCCCAGGCGCTCGACCTGGCCGGCTTCCATGTCGATGCCTTCGACGCCGCCGAACCGGCGCTGGCGCAGGTGGTCCCCGGCTTTGCCGGCGTGATCGTCAGCGACGTGCGCCTGCCCGGCATGAGCGGCCTCGACCTGATGGCCGCCGTCAAGGCCATCGACCCGCAGATTCCCGTCCTGCTCGTGACGGGCCACGGCGACATCTCGATGGCGGTCGGCGCGATGCGCGGCGGCGCCTACGATTTCATCGCCAAGCCATATTCGTCGGAGCAGCTCGTCGAAGCCGTGCAGCGGGCGCTGGAAACGCGCCGCCTCGTGCTGGAAGTGGCGGCGCTGCGCGACCGCATCGCGAACGGCGCCGGCATCGAGGCGATGCTCCTGGGCGATTCGGCGCCGATGCGCAACCTGCGCCGGCTGATCCTCGACCTCGCCGACGAGTCGGCCGACGTGCTGGTCTATGGCGAGACGGGCACCGGCAAGGAGATGGTCGCACGCTGCCTGCACCAGTTCAGCACCCGGCGCGCGCACAACTTCGTCGCCCTGAACTGCGGCGCGATCCCGGAAAACATCTTCGAGAGTGAAGTGTTCGGCCACGAGATGGGCGCGTTCACGGGCGCCGCCAAGCGCCAGATCGGCAAGATCGAGCACGCGCACAAGGGCTCGCTGTTCCTCGACGAGATCGAAAGCATGCCGATGTCGCTGCAGGTCAAGATGCTGCGCGTGTTGCAGGAACGCTACGTTGAACGCCTCGGCTCGAACAATCCGGTGCCCGTGGACGTGCGCGTGATCGCCGCCGCCAAGGTCGACCTGAAGGAATGGTCGGACCAGGGAAAATTCCGCAGCGACCTGTACTACCGCCTGAACCTGATCGTGCTGAACCTGCCGCCGCTGCGCGAGCGCCGCGAAGACATCCCCCTGCTGTTCGAGCACTTCATGCTGGGCGCCGCTGCGCGGTACAAGCGCGCCGTGCCGACGGTGCCGGGCCCGCTGATGCAATCGCTGATGGCGCACGACTGGCCCGGCAACGTGCGCGAGCTGCGCAACATCGCCGAACGCTATGTGCTGGGCCTCGCGAGCGGCGCCGACGGCCTGCTGTCGGCCCGCAGCGCGACACCCGTGCCGCTGGCCGACCAGGTCGGGGCGTTCGAGCGTGCCGTCATCGAGCAGGAACTGCGCAGGGCGGCCGGCAGCATCGCCGACGTCAGCGCGGCGCTGGGCGTGCCCAAGCAGACGCTGTACTACAAGGTGCAGAAGTACGGCCTGTCGCCGGACGATTACAAATAACCGTTCGGGCGGTACGCAGCCAGCTGGCGCGCCAGTTTCCGCGCCGGCAACGCCGGCCCGCCCGTGTAGCCGAGGAAGCCGTCCGCGAATTCGTCCACGCAGCGGCTCGGGATGGCGGACGGCGGGTGCAGCGGCGCGGTGGTGAGTGCGCGCAGGCGGCGCTCGATGTCGTCGAACAGCGCGTCGTCGGCGCCGGGGAGCGGGGGGGTATGGGTGGTTTTCATGCGGGTAGTGTAGCGGTGTTGCGGCGCACAAGATTCACGTCTCGCAGGCCTCTTGCTGTCGCTCAAAAACGCGGGGTGGGTGCCGCAATGCATGCTTATCTGCGCGCAATATGCGCAGAAAAATAGCTTTTTGAAGTCGAGTGGCGCCGTACCGGCGGGATCGCAAAACGGTGCGGGGACGTGCGAGGGGCCGCCGTTTGCGCGCGCACAACCGTGACGGCATGGTGTGCACCCGTGTCCACGCGTAACGCCAACACGTCGCCGGCGTCCGCGTGGGCGGAGGCCGCCCACCCTACGACCGTCGTTGGGTGGGCACCGCGTCCCCACGCATTCAGTCCGCGTGGGCGGAGGCCGCCACGGCACGGTCATTGAAGGGTGGGCACCCCGTGCCCACGCATTCAGTCCGCGTGGGCGGAGGCCGCCACGGCACGGTCATTGTAGGGTGGGCACCCCGTGCCCACGCATTCAGTCCGCGCGGGCGGAGGCCGCCACGGCGCGGCCATTGTAGGGTGGGCACCCCGTGCCCACGCATTCAGTCCGCGTGGGCGGAGGCCGCCACGGCGCGGCCATCGTAGGGTGGGCACCCCGTGCCCACGCATTCAGTCCGCGCGGGCGGAGGCCGCCACGGCGCGGCCATCGTAGGGTGGGCACCCCGTGCCCACGCATTCAGTCCGCGTGGGCGGAGGCCGCCACGGCACGGTCATTGTGGGGTGGGCACCCCGTGCCCACGCGTTCAACCGGCGTTGAATCGACCGCGGTCGCTCCCCTCGGCCTCCGTCGGCAACTCCCGCGCCGGAAACATCACGCTGACTTTCAACCCGCGTCCGCCTTCCGCGCGGTCCAGCGCCAGCGTTGCGCCGTGCACGGTGGCGATGTCGCGCACGATGGCGAGCCCGAGCCCGGTGCCGCCCGGATTGCTTTCCAGCGCCGCCTGCGCCCGGTAGAACGGCATGAACACCTTGTCGTATTCGGACGGGTCGAGCCCCGGCCCGCTGTCCTGCACGTCGAGCACGACGACGCCGATCAGCCGCCGCACGCGCAGCAGCACGGTGCCGCCCGGCGGCGTGTAGCGGATCGCGTTGTCGGCGAGGTTGCTCACGAGCTCGTGCAGCAGCAGCGCCTGGCCGTCGACCGTCGTTGCACCGTCGTCCTCCGCCTCCAGCGCGAGGTCGATGCCTTTCTGGACGGCCGGCAGCGCCAGTTCCAGCCCCACTTGCCGCGCCACGTCGGACAGGGCGACGGGCGAAAGCAGCGCGTTGGCGCCGCCGTGCTCGATGCGCGCGAGCGTCAGCAGGCGGTTCGCCAGGTGCACGGTCGAATCCGTCGTCGCCGCGATCGAGCGCACGATCGCCTGCATCGCGGCCGGATCGTTTTCGCGCAGCGCCAGCTCGGCCTGGGTCTTCAGCACCGTCAGCGGCGTGCGCAGCTGGTGCGACGCGTCGGCGATGAAGCGACGCTGGCTCGCGATCAGGTTCTGCATCCGGGCCATCGTCCCGTTCATCGCCGCGACGAGCGGGCGCACCTCGCGGTGCACGAGGGCTTCGTCGACGTCGGACAAGTCCGTGACCGCGCGCGTCTCCACGACGTGTTTCAGGCGCATCAGCGGCTGCAGCACGAGCCGCACGGCGAACCACACGAGCGTCGCTACCGCGAGCACGAGCAACGCCTGGCGCAGCAGGGTGTTCAGCAGGATGCGGCGCGACAGCGCGCGGCGCGCGTCCAGCGTCTCGCCGACCTGGATCAGTGCGATGCCGCGCATGGAATCGTCGTACACGGGCTGCAGCAGGGCGGCGATACGCACCGGCTCGCCGTTGTAGTCGGCGTGGTAGAAGCGCACGAGGGCAGGGTACAGCTCGGAGCGGGGCGTGTCCTTCGGGACGGGTGGCAGGTCGTCGTAGCCGGACACCGTCTCGCCATGCAGGCCGCTCACGCGGTAGTAGATGCGGCCCAGGGTGTCCGTCTCGAAGCTGTCCAGCGCCACGTAGGGGACGTCCGCCACGACCTTGCCGTCGCGGACGGACACGCGCTCCGCCAGCGCGCGCGTGGAGGCGAGCAGCGAGCGGTCGTAGGCGATGTCGGCGGCGTCGAGGGCGTCACGGTACAGCGACACGGCGTTCGCCGCGACGAGGATCACGAGCGGTACGATCAGCCAGCGCAGCAGCTGGCCGCGCAGGCTGCCCAGCGGCGCCGCGGGCGCATCGTCCGCGCCCGCGCGCCGGCCCGCGCGCGGCCACAGGCGCGCGAGGAGTGCGGACGGGGCGAAGGAGACGGCCATCGCGGGATTCAAGACCCGGCGGGCGGGCGCTCCTGCAGCAGGTAGCCGATGCCGCGCAGGGTGGCAATGGCGGCGCCGCCGTCCGGGCGCTTGTCCAGCTTCTTGCGCACGCGGTGGATGTACAGTTCGATGGCGTCGAGGTTGGCGTCGTCGTCCAGTGCGAACACTTCGTCGAACAGCTTTTCCTTCGACACGGCGCGGCCGGGACGCGAGATCAGCGCTTCCAGCACGGCGTGCTCGCGCGGCGTCAGCGCCAGCGGCTCGCCGCAGTAGGTGAACATGCGGGCGACCGTGTCGAAGCTGAGCTGCCCGCAGCTGTGCACGGGCGCCTCGTTGCCGACGCTACGGCGCAACAGTGCCTTTACGCGCGCCTCCAGTTCGGCGAGTTCGAACGGCTTCGCGAGGTAGTCGTCGGCGCCCAGGTTCAGGCCCTGCACCCGTTCTTCCAGGCCGCCGCGCGCCGTCAGGATCATCACGGGCGTGCGGCCGCGCGTGCCGCCGCGCGCGCGCAGGCGGCGCAGCACTTCCAGGCCATCCATGCGCGGCAGGGTGAGGTCCAGGATGACGAGGGCGTAGTCCTGGGTGTGCAGCAGCGCGTCGGCGTCGGCGCCGGTGGCCGCGCATTCGACGGTGAGATTGGCGTCGCGCAGGGCTTTCGATACCCAGTGGGACAGCTCGACGTGGTCTTCGACTAACAGGATTCGCATCGTGCCAGTGTAAGCGACGGCGTGCCCCCGTGTCTCCACTGCGCTGGTACTGTTACGTGATTTCCACAATGTTGCGATTGAAAGCTTTAATGAAAGCTGAATGAAAGCTAAGTCCACCTATGCTTGGCTTCACGAGGCGGCTCACGACCGCATTGATTACAACAACGGAGACATCATGAAGAAATCGGCCCTCGCGCTTGCCATCCTGGCAGCGCTTTCCCTGAACGCATCCGCACAGACCAACGTCCAGATCTACGGCATCATGGACGCTGGCGTCGAATACGTGAACCACGCCGCCGCCAACGACGGCAGCCAGGTGCGCGTCATCTCGGGGGGCAAGAACACGTCGCGCTGGGGCTTCCGCGGCAGCGAAGATCTCGGGGGCGGCCTGAAAGCCATCTTCAACCTGGAAGGCGGCATCCTGATGGATACGGGCGCCCAGGACGGCAACCTGTTCAAGCGCCAGGCCAACGTCGGCCTCGAAGGCGACTTCGGACAAGTCGTGATCGGCCGCTCGTTCACGACGACCTACGACCTGGTCATCAAGTTCGACCCGATGGGCTTCGCGCCGAACTACTCGTGGGCGACGTCGGGCAGCGCCACCGGGCCGTCGAAATACGGCATGACGACCGCGTTCGACAACCTGATCAAGTACACGGGCCACACGGGCGGCTTCACCTACGGCGCCACCATCGGCATGGGTGAGCAGGCCGGCAACAACGCGGACAGCCGCAAGTACGCCGTCGGCGGTTCGTGGTTCGGCGGCGGCTTCGGCGCGATGGCCGCGTACGAGCAGGTCAACGGCAACACGGTCCCCGCCACCGGCAACCGCGACAAGACGACGGCATTCCACCTGGGCGGCGAATACAAGGCCGGCCCGATGACCTACCAGGTCGGCATGCGCGGCTACAAGCTGCAAGCGGGCAAGGCGGCCACGCCTGACCTGCGCGGCGACACCTACTGGGCCGGCGCGACCTACCTGGTCTACCCATGGACCCTGACGGGCGCCGTCTACCACGTCAACACGAAGAACCTGCCGACCGCGAAGGACGCCGACCCGACCATGTACGTGGCGCGCGCCATGTACTCGCTGTCCAAGCGCGTCTGGCTGTACGCCGCCGTGGCGCACGCGAGCGCCGACCACGGCCAGCTCGTGGGCCTGTCGCGCGACGACCCGGGCTTCGGGACGACGCAGACGGGCGTCACCACCGGCATCCAGTACCGGTTCTGACCCCACGCCGAGGCCGCGACATGATGATCCGCGCGCTTCACATCCTGTTCGCGGCACTCGCCGTGGCTTCCCTGCCGGTGTCGGCGGCATCCGCCGGCGCCGAATGCGTGGTGCCGTCCAAGCCGGGCGGTGCCATGGACCTGACCTGCAAGCTGGCCCAGAAGGCCTTGCCGAACGCGAAGCTGAAACTGGCTTACCTGCCAGGCGGGATTGGCGCCGTCGCGTGGCACACGCTCGTGTCGCAGCGGCGTGCCGAATCCGACACCCTCGTCGCGTTCTCGGGCGGCTCGCTGCTCAACCTCGCGGAGGGCAAGTTCGGCAAGGCGACCGCGGGTGACGTGCGCTGGGTGGCGGCGCTCGGCGTCGACTACGGAATGATCGCGGTGCGTGCGGATTCGCCCTGGCACAGCCTCGGCGAATTGATGAACGCGATCAAGCGCAATCCGGAGCAGGTGCTGATCGGCGTGTCCGGCACCATCGGCAGCCAGGACTGGATGAAGGTGGCGCTGCTGGCGCGCCGTGCCGGTGTGGAGCCGCGCCGCCTGCGCTTCGTGGCGCTGGAAGGCGGCGGCGAGACGTTCACGGCGATGAGCGCCAACTACGTGCAGGTGATCTCGGGCGACGCGTCGGAAGCGGTGCTGTACGCCGGCCCCGGCAACGTGCGCGTGCTGGCCGTGCTGGCCGACCGCCGCCTGCCCGGCGTGCTGGCCGCCGTTCCCACCGCGCGCGAGCAGGGCTACGACATCGTGTGGCCCGTGATCCGCGGCGTGTGGATGGGACCCGGCGTGCCGGATGCCGACTACCGCCGCTGGGTCGACGCGTTCGCCCGTGCGCAGGCGACGCCCGAATTCACGCAACTGCGCACGGCCACCGGCCTGTATCCGTTCTCGCTGACGGGCGATGCCCTGACGCGCTGGGTCAAGCAGGCCGTCCTCGATTACAACCGACAAGCCAGGGAATTCAACCTGGTTCGCGAGCACTGAGGCCGGCACCACCGGCCGACAACAATACCTACCCTAGGAGACAACCATGAACTTCAAGAAGACCCTGATCGCAGCAGCTGTCCTGGCATCGGCCGCATCGTGCGCATCCGCACTGGCCGAGGTGCCGGCCGGCTATCCGGCCGGCTACCAGCAACTGGTCGACGGCGCGAAGAAGGAAGGCAAGCTCGTGATCTACGGCGCCACCGACAGCAAGGCCGCCCAGCCGCTGATCAAGGATTTCAATGCCCTGTACCCGAACATCACGGTCGAGTACAACGACATGAACTCGACCGAGGTGTACAACCGCTTCTTCTCCGAGAACGCGGCCGGCGGCGACACGGCCGACGTGCTGTGGTCGTCGGCAATGGACCTGCAGATGAAGCTGGCCGCGGGCGGCTACGCGATGCAATATAAATCGGTCGAAGCGTCCAAGCTGCCGGCATGGGCCGCGTGGAAGGACACGGCGTACGGCACCACGTTCGAGCCGGCCGCCTTCGTGTACAACAAGCGCCTGCTGAAGGCGGAGGAAGTGCCGCAGACGCACGCCGACTTCGTGCGCATCATCCAGCAGCCGAAGTTCCAGGACAAGGTCACCACGTACGACATCGAGAAATCGGGCGTCGGCTTCATGTTCATGACGCAGGACGCGCACGACTTCGCCCAATACAAGCAGCTGGAGCAGGCGTTCGGCGCCGCGAAGGTGCGCGTGCAGTCGTCGACGGGCACCATGCTCGAGCGCATTTCGTCGGGCGAGAACCTGATCGGCTATAACGTGCTCGGTTCCTACGCCCTGGTGCGCGCCAAGACCGACCCGTCGCTGGGCGTCGTGCTGCCGAAGGACTACACCCTGGTCATCTCGCGCGTCACGTTCATCAACAAGGTGGCGAAGCACCCGAACGCCGCCAAGCTGTGGACGGACTACATCCTGTCGCACCGCGGCCAGACCGTCATCGCCAACGCCTCCAAGCTGTTCGCGATCCGCGCCGACGTCACGGGCGAGACGACGTCGAGCGAGTTGATCAAGGAAATCGGCGAGAAGAACCTGAAGCCGCTGCCCGTCAGCCCGGCCGTCGCCGAATACCTGGAGCCGGCGCTCCGCCTCGCGTTCCTGAAGGAATGGAAGGCCACCGCCGGCAAGAAGTAAGCAGTCTAAGGACGTACACGGCGGGCTCGCGCCCGCCGGCTTCATTCGATCGGATATCCCATGCCTACTTCAACCATGCCACTCGACACCAAGGACGCCGACGGCGCCGGCAACCTGCCGGCCGTGCGCGCGCCACGCTTCAACTGGACGCGCGGCGTCGTCGTGCTGCTCACCTGCGTGGCCATCTTCCTGCCGCTGTTCCTCGTTTTCTACCAGAGCTTCCTGACGGCGCCGTTCTTCATGCCCGACAAGATGCTGGGCCTGGACGCGTTCCGCTTCATCTTCGACGACCCGGACTTCTGGCTCGCCTTCAAGAACGGCATGCTGCTGGCCACCGGCCTCGCCGTCATCGCCGTGCCGCTGGGCGGCATGCTCGCCTTCCTGATGGTGCGCACCGACCTGCCGGGCCGCGGCTGGATCGCGCCGCTGCTGCTCGTGCCGATCTTCGTGTCGCCGATGGTGATGGGCTTCGGCTACGTCGTCTCCATGGGCCCCGTCGGCTTCTACACGACGTGGATGCACGAGCTGCTGGGCTTCGTGCCGTGGAACGTGTATTCGTTCACGAGCATCGTCGTCATCGCCGGCCTCACGCACGTGCCGCACGTGTACCTGTACGCCTCGTCCGCGCTGAAGAGCCTCGGCTCCGACGTGGAGGAAGCGGCGCGCGTGTCCGGCGCCTCGCCGTGGCAGGTGATGTTCAACGTGTCGCTGCCGATGATCATGCCGGCCCTCGCGTATGCGGGCGTGCTCGTGTTCTTCCTCGGCTTCGAGGTGTTCGGCCTCGTGCTCGTGCTGGGCGACCCGGAAGGCCACCTCGTGCTCGCGACGTACCTGTACAAGCTGACCAATAAACTGGGCACGCCGTCGTACCACCTGATGGCCGCCGTCGCCGTGTGCCTCGTCGCCGTCACCCTGCCGCTCGTGATGCTGCAGCGCTGGCTGCTGAAGTCGGCCAACAAATACGTGTCGATCAAGGGCAAGGGCGCGCGCCAGAAACCCCTGTCGCTGGGCAAGTGGAAGTGGGCGGCGCTCGCCGTGCTGGGCGCATGGATCCTCGTGACCATCGTGCTGCCGCTGTCCGGCATCGTGCTGCGCTCGTTCGTCCAGTACTGGGGCGAGGGCGTCAAGCTGGCCGACGTGCTCACGTTGCAGCACTTCCGCGACATCTTCCAGGAGCCGTCGCTCGTGCGCGGCATCGTCAACACGATCCTCATCGGCGTGATCGGCGGCGCACTGGCCGTGGCCTGCTACACGGCGATCGCACTCGCCATGCACCGCAAGAACGACGGCATCACGCGCCTGCTGGACTACAGCGTCCTGGTGCCGCGCGCCGTGCCGGGCCTCCTGGCCGGCCTGTCGTTCCTGTGGGTGTTCCTGTTCGTGCCCAGCTGGCTCGATGGCCTGCTGCGCGGCATGGACAACGGCGTGGCGGCCTGGCTGTCGGAGCACTTGATTCCGCAGCTGCGCCAGATCCGCTCGACGATCTTCGCGCTGTGGCTCGCGTACTCCGTCGTGTGGCTCGCGTACGGCATGCGCCTCGTCTCGACGTCGCTGCTGCAGGTGGGCCCGGAACTGGAAGAGGCGGCACGTGCCGTGGGCGCGAGCCGCGGCCGCGTCACGCGCGACGTGACGCTCCCCCTGATCAAGTTCGGCATGCTGGGCGCCTGGCTGATGGTCTTCCTGATCTTCGAACGCGAGTACTCGACGGGCGTCTACCTGCTGTCGCCCGGCACCGAGGTGATCGGCGCGATGCTCGTGTCGCTGTGGGCCGGCGGCTCGACGGATCTCGTGGCCGCGCTCTCGTTCATCAACATCACGCTGGTGGCCATCGGCCTCGGTATTGCGCTGCGCTTCGGCGTCAAGTTACACAATTAAAAAAGCGAGACAAACATCATGAACGTTTTGACCGTCAACGACCTGCACCTCGACTACGGCCACGGCGCCACCGCCAACCCGATCCTGAAGGGCGTGTCGATGCACCTGCAGCGCGGCGAAGTCGTGGCGCTGCTGGGCCCTTCGGGCAGCGGCAAGACCACGCTGCTGCGCGCCGTCGCCGGCCTGGAAAGCCCGAAGTCGGGCACCATCGACATCGGCGAGCGCCCCGTGTTCGACGGCAGCAAGAAGCTGGAACTGCCCGCCGAGGCGCGCAACCTGGGCCTCGTGTTCCAGTCGTACGCGCTGTGGCCGCACAAGACCGTGTTCGACAACGTCGCGTATGGCCTCAAGCTGCGCAAGATGACCGCGCGCGACATCGAGCCGAAAGTGCGCGAAGTGCTCGCGCAGCTGGGCCTGGGCCACCTGGGCGAGCGGTTTCCGCACCAGCTCTCCGGCGGCCAGCAGCAGCGCGTGGCGATCGCCCGCGCGCTCGTCTACAACCCGCCCGTGATCCTGCTCGACGAACCGCTGTCGAACCTCGACGCCAAGCTGCGCGAGGAAGCGCGCGCGTTCCTGCGCGAGCTGATCGTGCGCCTGGGGCTGTCGGCACTGATGGTCACGCACGACCAGGCCGAGGCGATGGCGATTTCGGACCGCATCCTGCTGCTCAACAACGGCAAGATCGAGCAGCAGGGCACGCCGCAATCGATGTACGAATCGCCGGACACCTTGTTCACGGCCGAGTTCATGGGCAGTAACAACCGCCTGCCGGCGAAAGTGGTCGCCCGCAACGGCGGCGCCGCGCGCCTGCAGGTGGAGGGCATGGCGCTGAACGCGACGGCGCGCGGCAACGGCGCGTCCGCCGCCGACGCCGATGCGTCCGCGCTGATCCGCGTGGAAGAAGTGCGCATCGGCCGCAACCCGGTCGACAACGGCATCCAGCTGCCGCTGTCCACGTGCATGTACCTGGGCGACCGCTGGGAATGCCTGTTCAAGCACGGCAGCTCGAGCGTGCGCGCCTATTCCAAGCACCGCATCGATCCGGGCAATTACTGGCTCGAGATGCCCGCCGAGAAGCTCTGGGTGTTTTGATTCGCGCGTTCTTGCCCGCGCTGGCGCTGGCCTTCGTGGCCGCGCAGGCCTGCATCGCCCTCGACACGCCGCTGCCATGGATGATCGGGCCGCTGTTCTCCACCGCCATCGCGTGCATGCTGGGCGCACGCCTCTCCGCGCCCGTGCAGGCGCGCGAGGCGGGGCAGTGGGCGATCGGCACGGCGCTGGGCCTGTACTTCAGCGCACCCGTGCTGGCGGCGCTGGCGCGCAACGTGGGCTGGATCGCGCTGGCCGTCAGCTTCGCCGTCTGCCTCGGCATGGCGGGCGGCGCGCTGCTGCGCCGGCTGTCGGGCAGCGACGACGCGACGGCGTTCTTCGCGATGGCCGTCGGCGGTGCGTCCGAGATGGCCGTGCAGGCCGAGCGCCATGGCGCCGTCGTCGAACGCGTGGCCGCGGCGCACAGCCTGCGCATCATGATGGTCGTCGGGACGATACCGTTCGTCGTGCGCTGGCTGGCGTCGCATGGCTGGGGCGCGGGGCTCGATGCGTTCGCGCCGCTCGCGGGCCGCGTCGACGTGGCTGGCCTGTGTATCCTGATCGCCTTGACGAGCGCCGCCGCCCTCGCGCTGAAACGCCTGCGCCTGCCGAACGCGTGGGTGATCGGCCCGCTGCTCGTCGCGATGATGCTGACGGCGGCCGGCGTGCAGCTTTCACGTTTGCCGGAATGGATGATCCGCACGGGCCAGCTGTTCATCGGCGTCTCGCTGGGCACGCGCTTCACGCCCGCGTTCGTGCACACGGCGCCGCGCTACCTGGCCAGCGTGGCGGCGTGCACGGTCGTCACCTTGCTCCTGGCCGGCGCGTTCGCGTTCTGCGTGGCTGCGATCACGGGCATGCATCCGGGGACGATGGTGCTCGCGACGTCGCCCGGCGGCATCGCCGAGATGGCGCTGACGGCGCGCGTGCTGCACCTCGGCGTGCCCGTCGTGACGGCGTTCCACGTCGCGCGCATGGTCGTCGTCGTGCTGGGCATCGGGCCGCTGTACCGGGCGTGGACGCGGGTGGCCTGACCCGCGCCGGGTGATGCGAATCGCGACGGATGCCGTCGCGGGCGCGTTTCAGGCCCTTGCAGGTAGCGGAAACCACGACTCTTGATTCACGCCCAACAACATCCTGTGTTCAAGGTGCCGGTTGTGTTGTAGATTGTCGCATCCCTGACATTGCTACCTCCCGCCGAGCATGAGCCACCCCACCCACCGCAGCCAGTTTGCCCTGCTGACCGAGCGCCGCTTCGGACCATTCTTCTGGACCCAGTTCCTGGGCGCCTTCAACGACAACCTGTTCAAGACGGCGCTGCTCGTCGTGCTCACGTACGACGCGCTGTCCTGGACAACGGTGCCTGCGTACTTGCTGAACCAGCTGATCCCGGGCCTGTTCATCCTGCCGTACGTCGTGTTCTCGGCCACGGCGGGCCAGATCGCGGACAAGGTCGAGAAGGGCCGGCTGGCACGCTTCGTCAAGCTGCTCGAGATCGGCATCATGGCCATCGCCGCTGCGGGCTGGCTCACGCACACGCTGTGGCTGCTCGTCGCGGCAGTCGTCGGCATGGGCGTGCACTCGACCTTGTTCGGCCCCGTGAAATACGCGTACCTGCCGCAGCACCTGAAGGCCGAGGAACTCGTGGGCGGCAACGGCGTCATCGAGATGGGCACGTTCGTCGGCATCCTGCTGGGCGAGGTGATGGGTGCGGTACTGGCCGGCCACGGTGCCGTCGGCGTGCACCTGGTCGCATTCGGAACGCTCGCGGTGGCGGTGCTGGGCCTCGTCACGAGCTGGCGTATCCCTGTCTCGCCGGCCCCTGCACCGAACCTGAAGATCAGCGCCAACTTCGTCGCGGAATCGGTCCGCAATCTGGCGTTCTCGCGCAAGAACCGCACCGTGTTCCTCTCGATGCTGGGCAATTCGTGGTTCTGGTTCTACGGTGCCCTCGTGCTGGCACAATTCCCGCTGTATGCGAAGGACTACCTGCACGGCGATCACAGCGTGTTCGTGCTGCTGCTGACCGTGTTCTCATTGGGCATCGGCACCGGATCGCTGCTGTGCGAAAAGCTCTCGGGCCGCAAGGTGGAGATCGGCCTCGTGCCGTTCGGCGCCATCGGCCTGTCGCTGTTCGGCATCGACCTGTACTTCGCGAGCCTGGGCTACACGAACACGGCGCCGGTCGATGTCGCGGGCGTGCTGGCGCAAGCGGGCATCGTGCGCATCCTGGCCGACATCGTGCTGCTGGGCGTGTTCGGCGGCTTCTTCATCGTGCCGCTGTTCGCGCTGATCCAGACGCGTTGCGATCCGGCCCACGTGTCGCGCACCATCGCCGGCATGAACATCCTGAATGCGTTGTTCATGGTGGCGTCGGCCGGCGTGGGCGCCGTGCTGCTCGGCCATGGTTTCACGATTCCGCAGGTGTTCCTGACGACCGCGCTGCTGAACGCCGTCGTCGCCGTCTACATCTTCTCGCTCGTGCCGGAATTCCTGATGCGCTTCCTGGCCTGGCTGCTGATCCACACGATCCACCGCGTGTCGACGGTGGACGTCGACCGCATCCCGGAAGAGGGCGCCGCCGTCCTCGTGTGCAACCACGTGAGCTACGTCGACGCCATCGTCATCCTGGCCGCGAGCCCGCGCCCGATCCGCTTCGTGATGGACCACCGCATTTTCAAGACGCCGCTTCTGGGCTTCATGTTCCGCACCGGGAAGGCGATCCCGATCGCGCCCGCGCACGAGAACCCGTGGCTGATGGAAAAGGCGTTCGTGGACATCGCACAGGCGCTGCACGAGGGCGAGCTCGTGTGCATCTTCCCGGAAGGTAAGCTGACGCGCACGGGCGAGCTTAACGAATTCCGCGGCGGCATCGCCAAGATCGTCGCCCGCAGCAAGGTGCCCGTGATCCCGATGGCGCTGCGCGGCCTGTGGGGCAGCGTGTTCTCGCGCGATCCGTCCAACGTGTTCGAGCGCTCGTTCGCGCGCGGCCTGCGGTCGCGCCTGGCGCTCGCGGTGGGCCGGCCGGTGGCGCCGCAGGAGGTCACGCCGGAAGGGCTGTATGAAGAGGTGCTGGCGCTGCGGGGAGAGTGGAAATGATGGCAAGATGCTTCGTGACAAAAGGGCTAGTCATCCCGCGTGCCTCTGTTATAATTGTCGCCCAAGTCGGGGCGTAGCGCAGCCTGGTAGCGTACGTGCATGGGGTGCACGTGGTCGGAGGTTCGAATCCTCTCGCCCCGACCAATGAATTCAAGCGAGTTAGGCCAGCTTCCGAGCTGGCCTTTTTCGTTTGCAGCTGTTCTTTTCGATCTGATGCAGGCGAGTGCATCTGAGAATCGGAAAAGCGCTCTGGCGCCGTTCGCGTTGGGGCTACTTCTCAGCGCGGCGCAGGACTTGGCGTGAACAAGTTGTTCCGTCCTAGTCATCAATGTCCTTGGGTAACGGTTTCCAACGCGAACTGGCTTTTTTGCATGTTTTCCGCACGGAAAACTATCGCAACGGCATGACGTTTTCAGTATATTGATCGCCAGTCAATACATGAGCGATCTCCCCATGCTTCGTCGATCCGCGCGCGCCGTCACGATCGTCCAGTCCGTGGTCGGATTATTGTTGATCCTGACCCCCACGCTACTGGTCTGGCAGCACCTCGGCATGACCCGGGTCTTCGAGATATCGCCCCGGCACCCCTACGGCGTCACCGTCACCGACGACCGTCACGAAGACGGCAATTCCGTCGCGACGCTCGTGCGGTCCGACGATGCCTTCGTCATGCGCTGCGACCTCGGGGCGGCGTACGCCTGGCCGTTCTGCAAGCTGCAATTCCACCTGGGCGAGGCGGGGAAGGGCATGGACTTCAGCCAGTTCGACTCCATTACGTTCAACATGCGGTATGCGGGACCGTTCGGAAGAAAAATCAGGCTGCACCTGACGAATTTCGAGCCGGAATTCTCCAGGATCGGCGACTGGAACTCGCAGCGGTACGACTCGGTCGAATTCGACGTGCCCGCACAGTCCACGTTCACGATTCCCGTCAACGTCCTGCGCACCGCGGACTGGTGGATCGCGTCGAACCACGTCCCGCTGGAAAAAACCTACAGCCGGTTCGATAACATCACGGCCGTGGAGATATCGACGGGATCGGTGCCGTCGGGCCAGTCGGTCTCGATCGAGGTGCGCTCCATCGAGTTCCGCGGGAAGTGGATATCGAACACCAAGCTGCTGACCTATCTGGTGGCGGCATGGATCGCGTGCGGCGTGTTCGGGCTGTCGCTGAGCCTCGTGCACGTGCGTTCCAATCTATCTGCCAGCAATGCGCGCGTCGAACTGCTGGCCACCATCAACAAGGCGCTGGAACTGGAAGCGCGCGACCTTGCCAACCAGGCCTACACCGATCCGCTGACCGGCGCGTTGAATCGCCAGGGGCTCAGGGAAGTGTTGATGAAACGCTTGCACGTCGCCGGCCGCGTCGACGAAGAGATGGCGGTCGTTTTCATGGACCTCGACCATTTCAAGCGGATCAACGACGAATACGGCCACGATGCCGGCGACGAGGTGTTGAAGGGCTTCGCCGGCGTGATCCACGGCGAAGTCCGCTCGAGCGACAAGCTGGTGCGCTGGGGCGGCGAGGAATTCCTCCTCCTGTGTCCCGAGACCGACGTCGCCCACGCGGTGGCGATGATCGAAAAGCTGCGCACCGCGCTCTCGGCGCAGGCGTGGCCGCACGGCTTGCGGGTCACGTCGTCGTTCGGCGTGACGTCGCTGAAGCCGGACGAGGACTTCGGCGCCGCGATCAAGCGGGCGGACGGCGCGTTGTACCGCGCGAAAGCGAACGGCCGCGACCGGGTGGAGATCGCCTGACGGCCTCCCGTCACGGCATCCGGCGCCAGACCGAAATCGGAATCCCGCCATCCGGGCGCGCCGGCACGCGGTAGCGCAGCTCGTCGCCATGCAGTTCGAAAGTGCGGCGCTGCACCGTGCCTTCCCAGTTGGGGAATGACGCGGCCTCGATACGGAAGACCAGCTGGCCGTCTTCCAGCGCGATGGTGCCGTAGTGCGTGCTGGACCCCAGCACGGCGGCGCGCAATTCGTCGACCGTGCCCGCGGCCTTGTCCGCGGTCGCGAAGCGCGGGCGTTCCGCCTTGAAGATCTGCAGCGCGTAGCGGCCCTGCGCGTCGATGAACAGGCGCCCCTTCGGTGCGGCGCCGTAGTCGCGTTCGATGCTGCCGTCCGGACGCTGCACGTCGGCCGCGACGAGGGTCCAGGTGCCCGCGAGCTCGGGCACTGCGGCGTGCGCGGCCGGGACGGCGCTGGCCAGCACCATGCCGGCGATCTGCTTGTGCATGTCGTTCTCCTGTCGATGAAAACGTCAGCGTAGCCGCGCCGCCACCTGAACGAAATTCCCGAAATGCGCACGTGTTCGGTGCATAAATGCACAATGCACGTTCCGTGCATAATGGCGCAATGCAGACCCCTGACTGGGACGACCTCCGCTTCTTCCTCGCGCTGTGCGACGCGGGCACGCTGTCGGGCGCGGCGCGCGCGACGGGCGTGGAGCACACGACGGTGGCACGCCGCATCGACGCGCTCGAAACGGCGCTGGGCGCCCACCTGTTCGATCGCTTCCCGAAGGGCTGGTCGCTGACGGCCGCCGGTACGGCCCTCGTGCCTTACGCGCGCACGCTGGAGGACGGCATGCATGCACTGCTCAACGCGGCGCGCGGCGCGAGCGAGGTCGCGGGTGTCGTCCACGTGTCCGCACCGCCGGCGCTGGCGGCGTGCCTGCTGGCCCCCCGGCTGCGCGGGCCGCTGGCGCGCCTGCCCGGCGTGGAAATCGATGTGCGCGCCGAAGCGCGCACGGCCGACCTGATGCGGCGCCAGGCCGACATCGCGCTGCGGTTCGCGCGCCCGACGTCGCCTGGGCTCGTCGCGAAACTGCTGACGCACGTCGATTACGCGCTGTATGCGCATGCAGACTACGTGGCGAGCCGCGCGTCCGCGCATTGGGAATTCCTCGGCTACGACGAAATGCAGCCGGACGCGCCGCAGCAGGAATGGCTGGACAAGCTGCGCGGCACCCGCCGCCATGCCTTGCGGTCGAACGATCTGCTGACGTTGCTGCAGGCGGCCGTCGCCGGTTGCGGCGTGGGCGTGTTTCCGCGTTATGCGGTAGCCGGCGCGCCGGGGCTCGTCGTGCTTGCGCCGCCGTGCCCCGTGCGGCGCAAGCTGTGGCTCGTCATGCACGGCGACGTGCGCCGCTCGCCGCACGTGCGCGCGGTGGCGGACGAGATCATTGCCATGTTCGAACAGGAATAGGGACGCGCCGGCACACGTCATTCGGGCGAGCGGCGCACAAGTGCGGACGCGTACGGCGTCGGTGGCTCGTTGCCGTGCGCGTTGATGTCCATTGACTCGCAGCGCATCGGAAATCGATCGAAATCCGATCCACACGAGCCGGTATCGGTGCGCCAGATCGAGCGCAAGGCAAGGAAGCGGTCGCGTTCTTGACTCGCGTGGGCTGCGCTCCGCTCGTGACGATTGGGGTAGGCTAGCCGTTGCTCCTCATCGAGGGAGAGCAACGGGCGTTTCGATGTGTTCGCCTGGCGACTGAAACTCGACAGCTATCGTCGAGTGTCATCATAGAAATCAGACACCGTCAGTGGTTCCGGAACGATTGTCATAAAGAGAAAACTATGAGTCATGTGATGAAAAAACATACTGGTTTTTACGATGAAGACTTTTACAAGGGGCAGATGGATGGCTCCTATCGTAGCGGAAGAAGATACGCCTCGGAATTGCTGTCAATTTACCAGCCCGACAGCGTCATCGACATTGGATGTGGCAGGGGAACCTGGCTCAAGGCATTTGGTGAGCTTGGCTCAACTTTACTCGTTGGCATCGACGGGGAATGGAATAGTCAAGCAAATATGGCTGACCAGTCCATTCGCTTCTTTGCGAAAGATCTAAATCTACCAATCGAGATGGCTGAGTTCGATCGATTTGACCTGGCAATGTCGTTAGAGGTTGCGGAACATTTGGCGCCAGAATCAGCAGATCAATTCGTGGAATCTCTTACGAATCTTTCCGATGCTATCCTGTTCGGGGCTGCTTACACTAAGCAAGGCGGCACGAATCATATCAACGAGCAGCCGCATAGTTATTGGGCGGAAAAGTTCTGTCGGAAAGGTTATTTTCCCTTTGATTTATTCAGGGAAAGGTTTTGGGGAGACAGTGAAATTCCTTACTGGTATCAACAGAATACTTTTCTCTATGCAAAAGAAAATTCTGCGCTTTACAGGAGCCTTGCCAGCAAGGGAAGGGAGCCGTTAAAAAATCTTAATTTTCTAAATTGTGTTCATCCGAACCTCTACCTAGTGCATGTCAATAAAAAGCAAGACCCCGTCTTACTCAGAACCATCCGAAAACTGACTCCCGAGCCGCTTCGCCCCCTCGCCAAAGCCATTAATAAACGAATCTTCAAGATTGGTATATGACAATCCAGATATTTGTTTAGCGGGAAATAGAACCGGCGCAGCCAATCGATTCGGGGACGTGTCGGTATCGATCTGACGCACGAATCGGCGCCGGATGCGGTGACGCTGCCGAAGTTCCGCCGACTGCTGGAAAAGCACAACCTGACGCGCCGGATCTTCGATGAAATCAACGTGCACTTGGCCAGCAACGGCTTGGTCACGCGCGAGGGGACCCGACAGGCCGCCCGCGAACGTGACTTGTTCAGCGCTTCCGCAGGTCTCGACGGGTGGCGTGCGCATCACGTGATCGCCACACCGGCGCCGCGCCCTCGTCTTCAATCTGTAGCATTTTTTCAACCTCGCCCCCGAACTCGACAATGTTTGTAGTAAAATTTCATAACATTGCATTCTCCGTTATGCCACGCCACGTTATGTGGGCTGGTATATACAAGGAGTTGTCCGCCAACGCTGATCGGCTGGTGCGTGTTCTGTAAATTATTTACATTTTTGCGTCGCCCCGCGACGACTGATCTGGAGAGCTTGAATGAGCGTTGAAGAGGCACGGAACTTCAAGGAAGAGTTGCTGGGACGGGATATCCGCCAGCTGGGCCGCATGCTGGGCGAAACCATCCGGGCCCAGGAGGGCGACGGCGTGTTCGAGCGCATCGAGTCGATCCGTAAAAGCAGCATCGGTTTCCGCCGCGACGAGGACGGCAGCGCGCACGAGGAACTGGCGGCGATCCTGGCCGGCATCTCGTCCGACGAGCGCACCCAGCTGATCCGCGCCTTCACGTATTTCTCGCTGCTGGCCAACATCGCGGAAGACCAGCACCACATCCGCCGCAGCCGCGCACACCTGTCCGCGGGCTCGGCGCCGAAGAAGGGCAGCATCGCGCATGCCGTCGACGGCGTGTTCCACGCCGGCCGAATGAGCGATCTGCCCGCGTTCTTCGAGAACGCGCACGTCAGCCCCGTGTTCACGGCGCACCCGACGGAAGTCCAGCGCAAGAGCGTCCTGAATTGCCAGATGGCGATCGCGCGCCTGATCGGCGAGCGTGACCGCACCCAGCTGACGCCGGACGAAGAGCAGGACAACGACGAAGCCCTCGCACGCGCGATCCTCACGTTGTGGCAGACGCGCCTGCTGCGTCCCGCCAAGCTGTCGGTGCTGGACGAAGTCGAGAACGGCCTGTCCTTCTTCGACTACACGATGTTCAGGAGCCTGCCGCGCCTGTACTGCGCCCTCGAGGACACGCTGGCGCAGAAGGATGCCGCGTGGGACGGCACCGAGCTGCCGTCGTTCATGAAGGTGGGCAGCTGGATCGGCGGCGACCGCGACGGCAATCCGTTCGTCACGGCCGACATCCTGCGCGCCACGCTGCGCGCGCAAGCCACGCGCGCACTGGACTTCTACCTGCCCGAGGTGCACACGCTGGCGTCGCAGCTGTCGCAGGCGCAGTCGCTGTGCGGCAGCACCGAGGCGCTGCACCGCATCGCCGGGCGCGCGCCGGACAACTCGCCGCACCACCAGGACGAGCCGTACCGCCAGGCGCTGCACGGCATGCATGCGCGCCTCGTGGCGACGCGCGAGTGGCTCGTGTCGGGCGCGCTCGAACCGGCCGCGACGGCCTACGCCGGCGCGGCCGACCTGCTGGCCGACCTGGACGTCATCCACGAATCGCTCGTCGCCAACGGCGCGCGCCAGCTCGCGCGCGGGCGCCTGCGCCTGCTGCGCCGCGCCGTGAAGGTGTTCGGCTTCCACCTGGCGCCCGTCGACCTGCGCCAGAACTCCGACGTGCACGAGCGCGTGATCGCGGAACTCATGGCGCAGGCGCGCCCCGGCGTCGACTACCTGGCGCTGGCCGAAGCCGAGCGCTGCACGGTGCTGCTGGAAGAATTGCAGTCGCCGCGCCTGCTCGTGTCGCCGTTCGAAACCTATTCCGACGAAACCGCGTCCGAACTCGCGATCCTGCGCGAGACGAAGCACGCGCACGTGAAGTACGGCCGCGACGCCGTCACGAACTACATCATCTCGAAGGCGGCGTCCGTCTCCGACCTGCTGGAAGTGGCCGTGCTGCTGAAGGAAGCGGGCCTGCTGCATCCGACGCTCGGCACGCTCGACGTCAACATCATCCCGCTGTTCGAGACGATCGACGACTTGCGCGCCGGCCCTGCCATCATGGCCGCGGCGTTCGGGCTGCCGTTCTACATGCGGCTGCTGCAATCGCGCGACCGCCTGCAGGAAGTCATGCTCGGGTACTCGGACAGCAACAAGGACGGCGGCTACGTCACGTCGGGCTGGGAGCTGCACAAGGCGGAGCTGGAACTGATCGCGGTGTTCCGCGAGCACGGCGTCAAGCTGCAGCTGTTCCATGGCCGCGGCGGTTCCGTCGGACGCGGCGGCGGGCCGAGCTACGAGGCGATCCTCGCGCAGCCGCCGGGCGCCGTGCAGGGCCGCATCCGCCTGACGGAGCAGGGCGAAGTGATCACGGCGAAATACGCGAACGCCGACGTCGGCCGGCGCAACCTGGAGGTGCTCGTCGCAGCGACGATGGAAGCGACCTTGCTGTCGCACGCCCAGCCGCAGCCGGACGCCGCGCAGGTCGCCGCCATGGACCGCCTGTCCACGGAAGCGCTCGCCGCGTACCGCTCGCTCGTGTACGAGACGGACGGCTTCGAGACCTATTTCTGGGAGTCGACCGTCATCTCGGAAATCGCGGGCCTGAACATCGGCAGCCGTCCGGCGTCACGCAAGAAGTCGCGCTCGATCGAAGACCTGCGCGCGATTCCCTGGGTGTTCAGCTGGGCGCAGTGCCGCCTGATGCTGCCGGGCTGGTACGGCTTCGGCACGGCGGTCGAACGCTTCATCGCGGACGCGCCCGCGGAGCGCCTCGCGCTGCTGCGCACGATGGCCAAGGAATGGCCGTTCTTCACCACGCTGCTGTCGAACATGGACATGGTGCTCGCGAAGAGCGACATCGCGATCGCCGGCCGCTATGCGGCGCTGGTGGCGGACGCTTCGCTGCGCGAGCGCATCTTCGGGCGCATCAGCGCCGAGCACGCGCGCACGGTGGCCATCCTCAAGCTGATCATGGAGCAGGACGAGCTGCTGGACGGGAACCCGCAGATGCAGCGCTCGCTGCGCAACCGCCTGCCGTACATCGACCCGCTGAACCACCTGCAGGTGGAGCTGCTGCGCCGCTACCGCGCCGGCGTGGACGACGACGCGACCCGCAACGGGTTGCACATGTCGATCAACGGCATCTCGGCAGGCCTGCGCAACAGCGGCTGATCGACGCGCACGTGGGCGACACGGCCGGCCTTCGCGCCGGCCGTTTTTTCGTCCCGTTGACGCCCCACAAGCCATCGATGTCCTATCCAATAAATGATGTCGGTTGGTGCGCGGCGCGCGTCCCCTGCCGGACAGATCGGTGGTAATGCGCTCCGCGCTGCGTCGTTCGATCGAGTCCGGAGACCCAATGAAATTCACCCATCTGCGCATCGCCGCCCGCCTTCACCTGGCCTTCGGGCTGATCATCGCCGTGATGGTCGTCCTGTCCGCGGTCGGCATAACCCGGTTGAAGAGCCTCGACCGCATCACAGGCCATATCGCGGACGTCGAGTGGGCGAAGGTCGAGGCGGCGCTCACGGTGAGCGCGCTGACGCGCGCCAATGCGCAGCGCGCCAACGAACTGTTCCTCGCCGCCGATGCGGGCCATGTCGAGCGCATCCTCGCGCAAATGGCCGCGAACCGCGCGAAGGTGGCGGACTACCTGCGCACGCTCGACAGGCTCGTCGCATCGAAGGCCGGCAAGGACCTGCTGGCGCACATCAAGGACGAGCGCGAAGCGTACGTGACGTCGCTGGACAAGGTGATCCAGGCGATCACGGCCGGCCGCCGCGACGACGCCACGCGCACGATGCTGGGCGAGACGTTGCCCAGGCAGGACCGTCTGCTGGAACGCTACCAGGCCCTCGTCGACCTGCAGCGCGACATTGCCCGCACGCAGCTCGAGCTGGGACGCGAGGCCGTCGCGTCCGGCACGACGGCGCTCGTGGGGTTGACCGCGGTGGCCCTGCTGGCCGCGGCCGTGCTCAGTTATTTCATCACGACGAGCATCACCGTCCCGCTGGGCAGGGCCGTCGCCGTGGCGCGCGACGTGGCCGCGGGCGACCTGACGGGCAGCGTGGAGGCAGGCGGGCGCGACGAGACGGGTCAGTTGCTGACCGCGCTGAACGACATGAATGGCAGCCTGCTGCGCATCATCCACAAGACCCGGCGAGGCGTCGATGCGATCGCGACGGCATCCAGCCAGATCGCCGCGGGCAACCTCGACCTGTCCGCGCGCACGGAGCAGCAGGCGACGGCGCTGGAACAGACGGCGTCCTCGATGGAAGAACTGATGGCGACCGTCAAGCGCAATGCCGACAGCGCGCTCGAGGCGAGCCGCATGGCGTCGCAGGCGTCGGTCATCGCGACGCAAGGCCACGATGCCGTGTCCGGCGTCGTGGCGACCATGGGCGACATCCGCACGGTGGCCGTGCAGATCGCCGACATCATCGCGATCATGGACGGCATCGCCTTCCAGACCAATATCCTCGCGCTGAACGCGGCCGTCGAGGCGGCCCGCGCCGGCGAGCAGGGCAGGGGCTTCGCCGTCGTGGCCGGGGAAGTGCGGGGCCTGGCGCAGCGCTCGGCCAGCGCGGCCAAGGACGTCAAGAGCCTCATCGAGTCGTCGCTGGCGCGCGTGGAGGCGGGCACGGTGCAGGTGACGGGGGCGGGCAGGACGATGGCGGAGATCGTCACCAGCGTCCGGCACGTCATGACCATCGTCAACGACATCGCCGAGGCATCGCGCGAACAGGCCGCCGGCATCGACCAGATGCATCGCGCCGTGGCCGACATCGACCAGGTGACCCAGCAGAACGCGGCCCTCGTCGAAGAAGCCGCCGCGGCCGCGGGCGCGCTGGACGAACAGGCGGCGGCCCTTGCGGATACGGTCGGCCATTTCCGCCTGAAAGACGAGCAGGGCGCGCGGACCGCCGTCGCCACGCGTCCCGCGCTGCCCGCGCAAGGCCGGCGCGCCGCGGTCGCGGCGGGAGATGCGCAGGCGTGGCAGGCGCTCTGAGCCGGGATGCGCTGCCTGCTAGAACGGCGGCGGTGCGTCCGGCGGCGCGGGCGGCACGTCGAGGTCGATGACCGTGCGCGGCAGGTGCGCCAGGTCGGCGCCGTCGACGAGCGCCTGCGCCTGGAATACCGCGTGTGCGCGCACGTCATGCCGGTGCACGGCGACGAGCATCACGGGCAAGGTGGGAAAATACGGGCGCAGCCGGTCGAGCAGCACGTCGCCGACGCCGGGCGCGACCCACGACGGCGGCGGAAACGCGAGCGAGACGCGCACGCCCTTCAGCTCGGCGACGGCGACCTCGACCTTCATATGCGATCGCTTTCCTTGCGCACGACCTTGCCGATGACGAGGCACGCATTGGTCTGGCACAGCTTGCGATGGTATTTGCGCTGGTCCGGATTGTCCGACGTGAGCCACCACTTGCCGGCATCGCGCGTCAGCCGTTTGACGACGGCTTCTCCCTCGTAGTTGAACGCGTACACGGCACCGTCGACGAGTTTCGTGTCCAGCGTGTTGATGATGACGATGTCGCCCGCATACAGCGACGGCTCCATGCTCTCGCCCTTGACGAGGATGGCGATCAGGTGGTCGGGATGGTAGTTATGTCGCTCGATCCACGTGCGCCGCATGCCGAGTGTGCCGCCGTCGCGCCGCTCGGGCTCCGCCTGGAAACCCGTGATCCCGGCCGACAAGCGCAGCTTGACCATGCGGATCTGGACGAATTCGGCATCGTCGTTCTCCGCGGCGCGGACGGCCAGCCCATCCTTCATGTGGTGCAGGGGGGCCTGGCGCGGATCGCCGTCGCCCGTCATCAACCAGATGTGCGAAATGCCGAGCTCGCGCTCGAGGTTCAGTGCGTAGCGGATGTCCATCGACTTGATCTTCCCGGTCAGCCACTGGTTCACCACGCTTTTCGAAGCGCCGGACGCCTTCACGAGGCCGGTCTGGCCCCGTTCGCCTTCCAGCTGCGGCATGGTGCGGTGGACGTACTCGAGGCGGTCGGATAAGAGATTCATGTTTAGCGTCCTAAACTCGGTTGAAGTTTAGCGTTCTTGACGTTGATCAGTTTAGAGTTCTATACTTTACGCGACGAGGCGGCCCTTGTGAAGGGGAGACGGAAAAAATCGTGGACGGGGGAGAACATCTATGAGCAGACCAAACATTTTCGGCGTGGCGAGCTACGTCGCCGGCATGGCGTCGATCGGCGCGTCGCTGACCCTGGCGGACGTCGGCACGGCGGTCGGTATCGCGACGGCCGTGCTGACCTGCCTGACCAACACCTTGTACACGTACCGCCGCGACCGTCGCGAGCAGCGCGAATGCGAGGCGCGGCTTGCGCAGTTGGAGCGGCAGTCGTGAACGCGCGCGGTGGCGCGCGGCCGCGCAGGCGTGGCGCGACCGTGGCGTCGCAACGCCCGTCAAGTGACCATGGACTGCTCCGATGCGCCGGACGACGCGCACGCCGCAGCCGTCCCCGGCGATTGCCCCGTATCGAGCAGTTCGCGCACGGCGTCTGCGACGCGCCCCGGTGCGACGCCGTCGAGGCAGGCGTGGTGACCCTGGTGGCACGTGCCGCGGTAGCAGAAGCGGCAAGGCACGTTGTGGAATAGCACGCGGCTGCGCACGTGCCACGGCGTGTGTTGTGGATGCGTCAGCGCATACAGGTCGACGACGGGCGTGCCGACGGCGGCAGCGATGTGCGCCGGTCCGGCGTTGCTCGTCACGGCGACGGCCGCCAGTTCCAGCGCCGCGCCCAGTTCGCCCAGGGACAATCGCCCGGCGAGCGATACGGCAGGCACGGCGGCAGGTACTGCGGCGGGCACCGCGGCCTTATGAATGATCTCGTCGACGAGCTCCACGTCCGCCGCACCGCCCGTGAGGACGAGCGGCAGGTGCGGATCGTCCGCGAGCATGCGCAGCGCCTGCGCCCAATGCCCGGCCGGGTAGCGGCGCGACGCGGCGCCGGCGCCCGGATGCAGCAGGATCCACGGTTGCGCGGGGTCGATGCCGGCCGCGCGCAGGCGTTCCGCCACCGTGGCCGTGTCGCTTGCTCGGGGCACGAACGACAGTCCAGCGGCGCCGCCGCGGCACCCGATCCGCTGCACGAGGGCGAGCTGCCTCTGGACTTCGTGGCGCACGAGCGTCGCCGGTTCGGGATCGGGAATCCAGTCGGTCAGCAGGTCGTGCGGATTGTCGCGGCAATGCGCGAGGCGCAGCGGGATGCCGGCCAGGTGGCACAGCAGCGCGGCGGGCAGCGCGCTCTGCGTGTACGACGTGAAGATGACGGCGGCGTCGAAGCCGCCCTCGGCCAGCGTGCGCAGCGGTGCCTGGGCGGCCGCGTATGGCTGTCCGTCGGCGGGGCGGGCGGACGGCGTCCAGGGTGCCGTCCACGGGATGGCAGCGTCCAGTTCCGGGATGAACGGTTGCGCGGCCGCGCCGGATGGGGCGGCCAGCAGCGTGAGCGTGCGGCCCGGCGCCGCTTCGCGCAGCGCGCGCATGGCCGGCGTGCTCATCAGTACACCGCCGAGCGAGTCGAGACGCACGCACAGCATGCGTCGCGCTTGTTGCCAAGGCGCGGTCATGGTGGCCCTCCGTGGTTGCCTGTGCATTGCAGCGGTGGCAATGTGACGGTTCGACCGCGCGTGGAATGGCCGGGTTCCGGAACCCGGCCAGTGCTTCAATCTGGATCAAGAAGGGAGGAAGCGCCGGCCGCGCGCGGGCCGGCGCGGGGACTCAGGGCTTGCGTTTGAAACCCGTGTCGTCGTCCATGTTGTCGTCGCCGTGCAGCTTGTTGGCGAAGCCGGGGCTGCGCGGGTAGCCACCGGCGGCGTCGTTCGACGTGTGCACGGCCGGGCCGCCCGCCGAGGCCGTGGAACCCGTCTGCGAGCCCTGGCGGTCGGTGCTGTCCGCGCCCGTGTTGCCCGGCGAGCGGGGCAGGCCGCCTGCCACGTCGTTCGACTGGTGCACGCCGCCCACGTCCGAATTCTGGTTGGACATCGAGCGCGAGCCCGTCACTTCCAGCTGCGTGTTGCCGCGCTGGGCTTCGCGGCCGCCGGCAGCGCCCGGTCCCGGCATGCCACCGCCCTGCGTCGACGACGTGCCGGACTGGCGGTTGCCCATCGAGCCGCCCGGCGGCTGGGACGGCAGTTCACTGCGCGGGCCGTGCATGCCGCCGCCGTGCGTCTGCGTGGTCCCTTGCAGGTTGCCGCGTGAATCCGGGAGCGAGCCCCCTTGAAAGTCGGGAGGCGCCGCGTTTTGCGACGCCATGTTGCCGCGCGCGACGTCGCGGTGCATGTCCCGTTCACGGGCCAGGTCCACGCCCGAGTCCTTCGGTCGGTGGCCTACGGCTTGTTCCAGCAAGCCGTAGGCGCCGGATTTCTGCTCCATCTGGCGCTGGTGGCTGTCCGTGATGCCTTGGACGGCGCCGGAACCGCCGTTGATCTGCGTGTCCATCGAGCCGCCCGGGATGCCGGCATCGTCGCCCGCGCGGGCGCCCGGCCCGGCACCGCTCTGCTGGGTGCCCATGATGTCGCGCTGCTGGTTGCCCTGCTGCTGCGCGCCCAGGCCGCGCGGATAGGTGTGGTCGAGCGGCTGGCCGTGGTCGGCGCTGGCGCCCTCGGACCCCGGCGTCCATTTTTCGTTGGCCCCGTTATTCGTCTGGTTATTCGCTTCGCTGCGTTGATTCGCGTCCATGGTCGTCTCCTTTCGATCTGGAACAACATTGGCATGATGCGCGTCCGATGCAGACTTCAGTATAGGAAGACGCACCGGGTATATGTAGGACGAATACCGAAGAGTTATTTACTACCGGAAGTAAAATTTCAATATTGCATTTTCTGTCTCACTTTGTCCTACAAAGTCATCTGAAATGGTCCTATAGTCTCATCTAATCCTGGTGCCTAACATGTCTTCCCACCGAGCGCTCATCGGTGCATCGATGGCATCGGCCAGCCTGCCGCAGGACGCGGCGGTTTCAACTGTAACGAGGAGAGAACCATGGCATCCAGCAATCAAGGCAACAAACAGAGCAGCGGCACGAAAAACCGCGGTTTCGCATCGATGGATCCGGAGCGCCAGCGCCAGATCGCCAGCGAGGGTGGGAAGGCTGCCCACCAGAAGGGCACCGCTCACGAGTTCACCTCGGAAGAGGCACGCCGCGCCGGCAGCATGAGCCACGGCAACCGCCAGTCGGCATCGGGTTCGTCGCGCAGCTCGTCCAAAGGCAACAAGCAGTAATGCCGTGCAGACGGGACGGTGGCGGCGCCGTCCCTCTGCCTTCGATTCCACACGGGGAGCGCAGACTCCCCGTTTTGCATTTCTTTAACACACCACGAAAATAGAATGCGATAGAATCCCCGGGCTTTCAATCACTCAGCCCATAGGAATTCGTCGTGAAATCAGCGGTCATCCGTCAAGTCAAGAGCATGTCCATGTCGTGCGACCGGGTCGGCAACCTCCTGCTGACCAAGTTCTCCGCTCACGGGGCAAGCGACGTTGCCGTCTTCGTGCCGGCGTCGGTCGTGTTCTGGCTCCTGAAACACCTGCCGGTCAACCAGGATCCCACCCTGCAGCCGCCGCCCCCGGGCCCGGAGATCACGCAGTGGGACTGGGACCATCCGAACATCCCGCGCGCCTTCACGGTGCAGTGCAAGGTCTTGCCCGGCAAGATCAGCATGACGTACAACCTCGACCGCAAACCCGACCTCACGGTCGTCCTCGACCGCGGCAACGTCGAGCTGATGCGCCAGATCATGCTGGCCTACAGCAAGGACCTGATCGACCTCGACGCGTAAGCGGCAGCGCTATCATTCCTTTTTCGAACGTTTTCCAGGGAACGCCCATGCCCATCAAGATCAGCCAGCTTTTCGATTCCGGTGCGATCGACGTCGTCCAGGCCACCGACCCGCGCCAGATCGATCTCCAGCTGCGCAAGGATTCGCACGCCGACATCCACCAGTGGTTCCACTTCCGCCTGCAGGGCGCGCGCGGCAAGGCGTGCACGATCCGGTTCCTGAACGCGGGCCAGGCGACGTACCCGAAGGGTTTCGAGGGCTACCAGGTGGCCGCCAGCTACGACACGGAGAACTGGTTCCGCGTGCCGACGTCGTTCGACGGCCAGGTCATGACCGTCAACCACACGCCCGAGCTCGACAGCATCTACTACGCCTATTTCGAGCCGTACACGTGGGAACGCCACCTGCGCCTGCTCGGCGAGGTGGCGGAGAACCCGGTGGCGCGTGTGCACGACATCGGCACGACCGTCGACGGGCGCGACATGAACCTCGTCGTGATCGGCAATCCGCAGGCCGAGAAAAAGATCTGGGTGATCGCGCGCCAGCATCCGGGCGAGACGATGGCCGAATGGTTCGTCGAGGGCATGATGGATGCGCTGCTCGACAATTCGAACCCCATTGCGAGGAAACTGCTGCAGCGCGCCGTGTTCTACATCGTGCCGAACATGAACCCGGACGGTTCCGTGCGCGGCAACCTGCGCACGAACGCGGCGGGCGCGAACCTGAACCGCGAATGGATGACGCCGTCGCTCGAACGCAGCCCGGAAGTGCTGTGCGTGAAGAACAAGATCCACGAGACAGGCGTCGACATGTTCTTCGACATCCACGGCGACGAGGCGCTGCCGTACAACTTCGTGGCGGGCAGCGAGATGCTGGCCGACTTCACGCCGGAGCGCCTGGCCGCCCAGAACGCGTTCATCGAGCGCTACATGGCGTCCAGCCCCGACTTCCAGAACGTGTACGGCTATGCCGCCAGCAAGTACAACGAGGAGCTGCTGACCCTCGCGTCGAAGTACGTCGGCCACACGTTCAAGTGCCTGTCGCTGACCCTGGAGATGCCGTTCAAGGACAACGCCAACCTGCCCGACCCGTACGTCGGCTGGAACGGCGCCCGCAGCAGCGCGCTCGGCGCCGCCATGCTGCAGCCGATCCTGCAATCGCTGGACGACTGACGGGGAGCACACATGGGCGTCGAGATCGAACGCAAGTTCTTGCTGGCCAATGAAGGCTGGCGCGGGCAGGGCAGCGCGACGCGCATGCGCCAGGGCTACCTCGCGGCCGACCCCGTGCGCACCGTGCGCGTGCGCATCGAGGGCGGACGCGCCGTCCTCACGATCAAGGGCAAGTCGACGGGGGCCGCGCGCGGCGAGTGGGAGTACGACATTCCCGTCGCCGACGCGACCGAACTGCTGGACGGCCTGTGTGAACAGCCGCAGGTCGAAAAGATCCGCCATCGCATCGAGCACGCGGGCCACACGTGGGAAGTCGACGAATTCCTCGGCCTGAACGCGGGGCTGTTCGTCGCGGAGATCGAGCTCGACGCGGAGGACGAGGCGTTCGAGAAGCCGGACTGGATCGGCGTGGAAGTCACGGGCGACAAGCGCTACTACAATTCCAGCCTGATCCGGCAGCCGTATTCGCAGTGGCCCGACAAGACCTGACGCGCGTGCCGGGCGCCGCCCCGGTCCTCCCGCGCACGACCTCGTGACCGGCGCGCCCCTGCCGCGCCGGTCTTCCCCTGATCACATCCCTTTGCACTGCGCCCGCCGATCGGCGCCGCCAACGTTTTTTCTCCTCTGCCGTTTTTTGCATTTTTAGTGGCGATAGTGGTAGTGCCAAACCCGGTTCTGCCTACAATGGTCGGTTCATGACCGCACGCGACGGGCCCGGCAGCCGCAGGGTGGACGCCGGCGGCCCATCATGGAAGGGATCGCATGCGGGACGCACGTGCGACACTGGAAGTGCCTGAATCACGCGACGAGCATCGCCCCGGCGCGCGGGACGCGCGGCAACCGGCCCGCTACTATCGCCCGGAACTGGACGTGCTGCGCTTCATCGCGTTCATGTTCGTCTTCATGACGCATCGCACCGACCTGGCACCGATCGACCAGGCGCAGCACCCCTGGCTCCACGCGTTCGCGCAGATCGGCGTCTACGGCGTCCCCGTATTCTTCCTGCTGAGCGCCTTCCTGATCACCGAGTTGCTGGAGCGGGAACGGGATGCGTCCGGCGGCATCGACGTGCGCGCGTTCTATGTCAGGCGGATATTGCGGATCTGGCCTTTGTACTTCCTCGTGTTCTTCGGGCTGGTCCTGTTGAACCGTGTCCTGCCCGGTGCGGGCGCCGATTCGCCGGCAAAATGGCTGTCCTTCATGCTGTTCGCCGGGAACTGGTACATCACGCTCAACGGCTGGATCGAATATCCGGTCAACCCGATGTGGAGCCTCTCGGTCGAGGAGCAGTTCTACATCGTGATCCCTTGCCTCGCCATGCTCGGCCGGCGCGCGCTCGTGGCGGTCAACCTCGCCGTGCTGGCAGTGTCGTACGCCGTCATCGTCCACTATGCCCGCGGCTTCACGCCAACGTCCGGTTTCAGCGGCCAATGGACCAACAGCTTCGTCCATTTCCAGTTCTTCGCGGGCGGCATGCTGCTGGCGCTGGTCTTGCGCGGCCGGCAGCCGAACTGGGATATCGCCACCCGATGCGCCGTACTCGCCCTTGCGGTCGCGGCGTGGCTCGTGGCGTCGGCCGTCTTTGGCATCAAGGCCGATGTTCCCCGGTCGACGGTGCCCGAAAGCCTGGCCGGCTGGCCTCTCGTGCTTGCGGGTGCGGCGCTGATGCTGGTCGGCGTGCTCGGCATGCCGCGGCGCTTCCTGCCCGCGCCCCTGATTTACCTCGGCCGCATTTCGTACGGCCTGTACCTGACCCATATCTTTTTTTTCTGGCTCGTCTACGACAAGTTCAAACCGGAACTGACCCGGGCCTGCGACGCCGTCGGCCTCGGGGCCTGGCGCGACACGATCGGCACGCTGCTCGCCTTCGCCGGGACGGTGCTCCTCGCCTCGCTGCTGTATCGCACGGTCGAAATGCCGTTCCTGCGGCTGAAACGGCGCTTCACGTTCGTTCCTTCGCGCGACTGACGGCGACTACACCGATCCACCCTTTTGCCAGGCCGTGCGCCGTCCAGGTGCGCTACCATGCTGTCTGGACGCAGCGGCCGGCGCCGGCCACCCTGCGCGATCCCAACCACGCAGCGCAACCACGAGGCGGCCGACCATGTCCGAACACGTTCCCGAGCTGATCCCCGAAAGCCTCATCCCCGATGGCGAGGCGCGCGCCGCCGTCGACCTCGCGACGCGCGCCCACCAGATCTATCCCGTGCTGAGCGCCGACGACATCCAGCGCCTGCGCCGCTTCGGCACGTGCCGCCAGTGGCCGGACGGCGCCACCGTGTTCCGCGCGTGCGTCGATTCGCCCGGCATGGTCGTCGTGCTGGCGGGGCATTTGTCGTGCAGCCGGACCGATGCGCTCGGCAAGCGCGTCGAGGTCGTGGAATACGGGCCCGGCCAGTTCGCCGGCGAAGTGGCGCAGCTGTCCGGCCGGCCGCCGCTGGCCGACGGTGTCGCCGTGGGCGACCTGGAGGCCTTGGTACTCGACGCCGAATGCCTGCGCGCCGTCATCGTGGCCGAAGCCGAGCTGGGCGAGCGCCTGATGCGCGCGTTCATCCTCCGCCGGGTGCAATTGATCAGCAATAAGCCGGGCGGCCCCATCCTCATCGGCCCCGCGGCGCATGCGGGCCTGTTCCAGCTCGAGAATTTCCTGTCGCGGAACGCCTACCCGTACACGCGGCGCGATCCGGAGACGGACCCGGAAGCGGCCCAGCTCGTGCGCGAACACTGGCGCAACGAGTCCGACTGGCCGCTCGTCGCGCTGCCCGACGGCTTCGTGATGAAGAACCCGAGCCTGGCTGAAGTGGGCCGCTGCCTGGGAACGCTGCCCCGCATCGAACCCGGCACCGTGTTCGACGTACTCGTCGTGGGCGCGGGCCCGTCCGGCCTCGCGACGGCCGTGTATGCCGCATCGGAGGGCTTGCGCGTGATGGTGCTGGACCAGCGCGCGTACGGCGGCCAGGCGGGCGCGAGCGCGCGCATCGAGAACTTCCTCGGCTTCCCGACGGGGATTTCCGGTCGCGCGCTGGCAGGCCGCTCGTACGTGCAGGCGCTGAAGTTCGGCGCCGAGGTCGCGATTCCCGCGCAAGCCATGCGCCTGTTGTGCGACGAGCGTCCGCTGAAGGTCGAACTCGACGACGGCACCTGCCTGCGTGCGCGCACGGTCGTGCTGGCGGCGGGCGCGCGCTACCGCAAGCCGGACCTGCCCGACATCGCCCGCTACGAAGGGCGTGGCGTGTATTACTGGGCCTCGCCCGTGGAGGCGCGGCTGTGCCGCAACGAGCCCGTCGTGCTCGTCGGCGGCGGCAACTCGGCCGGCCAGGCCGCCGTCTTCCTTGCGGCGCACGCATCGGAAGTGCACCTGCTCGTGCGCGGGCCGGGCCTGGAAGCGACGATGTCGAGCTACCTGATCGAGCGCATCGCGGCCACGCCGAACATCCACCTGCACCCGCGCCGCGAAATCGTCGGGCTGGACGGCGACGACGACGGCCTGACGGGCGTGCGCTGCCGCGGCCGCGACGGCGGCGACGAACGCGCGTTCGCCGTGCGCCGGCTGTTCCTGTTCATCGGCGCCGACCCGAACAGCGACTGGCTGCACGAGTGCGGCGTCGAGCTGGACGACAAGGGCTTCGTGCTGACGGGTGCCGACACGCGGCCCGAACACGGCGCGCGCACGCTGGAGACGAGCGTCGACGGGGTGTTCGCCGTGGGCGATCTGCGCGCCGGATCGACGAAGCGCGTGGCCGCCGCGGCGGGCGAGGGGGCGGCCGCGGTGGCGCAGATCCACGGCTATCTCGCCACGCTCGCCGAGCGCTGATGGCGGCCGTTGTATGGAAGGGACGACCGTTTGGTTGAACCTTCTAGACGACAGCGGGCATAATGACGCGCACGCGGCCGTACGCCGTCCGGCCAAGCCCGAGGAGAGCAATGGCATTTCCCGTACCGTCACCATCCAGCACGCGCAGCCGCGCCACGATCCTGCGCGGCTGCGCCGTCGTCCTGTTGCTGTGCCCCTTGCTGGCCCGCGCCGACGACGCGCAGGCCAGCCGCCTGCGCGAGGTCGGCAGGATGGCCAAGTTCGTGCCGGACGTGGCGTCGAGCCGGCTGCGCACCATGGCATGGCAAATGGCCGGCGCGCCGGCGCCGCTGCGCACGGACTTCTTGTACTACTACAGCACGGCCGAACGGGGCATCGGCGACTTGACACATGCGCTGGACCTCGCGGACCAGTTGATCAGCTTCGGCCGGCGCAACAACGACAACGTGGCGCTGGCCAAGGGCCTCGTCGCCCGCGCCAACGCGCTGTACGTGCGCGAAGACCTGGCCGGTTCGCACGCGACGGCGTTCGAGGCGGAGCGCGTCGCCGGCCTCACCGCCGACGTGCCGACGAAGGTGCTGGCGACCGTCGCCGCCGGCCAGTCGTTCGAAGAGCAGGGCGATTATCCGGCGGCGCTGGCGAAGTTCCACGCCGCCGTCGACCTTGCGCGCCAGGTCACGACGGACGCGGCGCCGCTGGCGGCCGCCCTGCACGCGCTCGTGCTGCTGTACCTGAACATGGGAGACCTCGACAAAGCGGCCGAGGCCCAGCAGGAATCGCTGGCGGTGGCCAGGAGGATGGCGTCGCCGGGCCACGTCGCGGCGGCGCTGGGCGACGAATACGCGCTGGCCGTCGAGCAGAAGGCGTTCGAGCGGGGACGCCGTGCCCTGTTCGAGGAGCTCGGCCTGGAGCGCGGCATCGGCGCCCGCCAGATGGCCGTGACGACGCTCGTCAACCTGTCCGACTGCTACCTGAAGGAAGGCCGCTTCCGCGACGCGCAGACCTATGCGGCGCAGGCGCTGGATGCGGCGATCGACGCCAGGAGCAACAACGACGTCGCCACCGCGCGCGTCAACCTGGGCCAGGCGCTGCTGGGGCAGGGCCACCTGTCCGAGGGCAAGCGCCAGTTCGAAGCGGGCCTCGCCACGTATGAAAAACAGGGCGACAAGCCGGAACTGCTGGGCGTGTTGCGCGAGTACGGGCGCGCGCTGGAACACGCCGGCGACTACAAGGGCGCCGTCGACGCCTACAATCGCGAGCGCCGCATCTCCAGCGAGATCTTCGCCGAGCAGCGCCAGAAGGCCGTGCTGGAACTGCAGCAGAAGTACGAGGCCGAGAAGAAGCAGCGCCGCATCGACGCGCTGCGCCAGGAGAACCGCGCCGCGAAAGCGGAGCTGGACAACCGCCGCCTGCAGCAGCGCGTCTGGTGGCTGCTGGCCGCTGCGTCCGCGCTGGCTTCGGTCATCGTCGGCATGCTGTACCGGAAGGTCCGGCGCGCCAACGCCGAGCTGGAAGAAAAGAACGTGCAACTGAAACGGCAAGGCGCACTCGATCCGCTCACGCTGCTGTACAACCGCCGTCACTTCCAGGACGTCATGGCGCGCGCCGGCGACGAGCGGCGCACGGGCGGCGACGCCGACGCGGGCGCGCTGTTCCTGCTGGACGTCGACCACTTCAAGGCCATCAACGACTCGCTGGGCCATGCGGCCGGCGATACCGTGTTGACGACGGTCGCGCAGCGGCTGCGCGTGGCACTGCGCGACACCGACCTGATCGTGCGCTGGGGCGGCGAGGAATTCCTCGCGTTCGTGCCCGCCGTCGCACCGGGCGAACTGGAGGAGGTGGCGCTGCGCATCATGCGCGGCGTGTCGGTGCAGCCGATCGAGTACCGGCACGGGGTCGTGCCGGTGAGCGTCTCGGTCGGCTACGCGCCGTTGCCACTGGCGTTCGGCACGACGCCGCTGACGTGGGAACAGGTCGTCAATCTCGCGGACATGGCCCTGTACCTGGCCAAGTCGCACGGCCGCAACTGCGCGTACGGCATACGCGGCTTCTCCGCTGCCGCTGCCGTTGCCGCGTCGCTGGATGCGATCGAGCGGAACCTCGAGCAGGCATGGCGCGCGGGCTGGGTCGATCTCGCCGCCGTGCGAGGCGACGCCAGCGACGCGGACATGCCGCTGCCGCTGCCGGCGCAGGCTTGAGACGCCAACGCGTCAATCGCGCGGCAGGTCGTCCTCGAGCGCCGCGACCTGCGCCAGCCAGCGCGCCACGATGTCCAGTTCGTCCGCCGAGAACCCGGCCGTCAGCCGCGCGTTCAATCCCTTCAGCACGATGCCCGCCTGGCGCGCGGCGTCCTGTCCGTGTGTCGTCAGGCGCACGCGCGTGACGCGGCCGTCGGCCTCGTCGCCGACCCGCTCGATCAACTCCGCCGCCTGCATCCGCTTGGTGAGGTTCGTGACGGCGGCTGGCGCCACCTGCAGGCCTTGTGCGAGTTCGCCGACGGTGGCGGGGTCGTCGCGCGACGCGAGCAGGAACAGCAGGCCCGCCTGCGCGGAGCTGATGCCGTCCCATGCCTGCGGGCGCGTCTCGATCCAGCGCTGCAGGATTTTTTGCGCGCGGTTCAACAGGAAGACGAAGCGCGGCGGCTTCTTCCCGGCCGTCATGCCTCGCTGCCCGCGCGCGCCGGCGCCCGCGCGCACTGCGCGAGCAGCCAGTCGGCCACCTGCGGCCAGACGCGGTCGGCGCACTGCTTGCGGAAGAATCCCATGTGGCCGAGCGCGGAGAGGCCCGCGTCGCGCGGCGCGAGGTGGCGCCGGTCGACGCGCGCATTGACCAAGGGCCGCAGCAGGATGTCCATCGCGTCCGGATTCGCCCACGGGTCGTCGGCAAAGCCGAGCACGAGCAGCGGCAGCCGCACGCGCGCCATGCGGCGCCACACGTCCATCGCCGGGTCGTCGAGGAAGTAGCCGGGCAGCGTCGTCCAGCGGCTCCATTGCAGCATCACCGTGCGGGGCAAGTCTTCGCCGAGGCCGATGCGGCGGCCCGGCATGTAGCCGAACGCGGCACACAGCACGGGCGCCAGCACGCGCATCACGCACCACACGCGCAGGCGCTCGGCGGCGCCGCGCACGGTGCGCGTGACACCCGCATGCGACGCCACGAGCACGGCCGCCGTCAGCGCCTCGCTGCCCGACGACAGCGCGATCGCATGCCCGCCCACGCTGTGCCCGACGGCAAGCAGCGGCAGGCCGGGGAAGCGGGCCGCGGCCCAGCGCGTGACGGCGGTGTTGTCGTCCTCGATCCATTCGGCCATCGTCACGGTGCACTACCGCAAGTCGGCCTGACGCGAGCGGCCCGTGCCGCGGTAGTCGTACGTCAGCACGGTCATCCCGAGGCCGTGCAGATAGCGTGCGAACGCTTCGTAGTAGCGCTGCGTGACGGCGGTGGCCGGGTGCAGCAGCACGACGGCGCGCGCGTCGGCAGCTTGCCACAGCGTGGCGCCGATCGTGCTCCTGTCGGGCAGGGAGATGGTGACGGGTTCCATGATGGCGGCCATTTAGTTAACGTGTTAACTAATTTAGCGGCCGGGGCGGGGCGCGTCAACGAAGAAAACTAGAGGATCGCATCGAGTTGCCGGCGAGGCGCCGTTGCCAAAATTCAGGGTCAGAAAATTCGGGGTCAGAGCACATGTCCGACGAGAATCGGGGTCAGAGCACATTTAGGATCAATGTTCCGGGACTTCGCGATCTGCGCGGGACCGTGCGCCGCGACGACGATTCGTGGTGCCGCGGAGTATCGTGCCGCAGCGGGGACGCGCATACTTGCTTCAGGGACCATGCGGCTGAAAGTGCTCTGACCCCGAATTCGCTTGAAAATGTGCTCTGACCCCGAATTTGCAAAAAAATGCCCGGCGCGGGGCCGGGCGTGGGTGTCGGACGGTGTCGCGCGTCAGTGGAAGTGCTCGTTCCCCGCCGGTGTGTCTTCCGGCATTTCGGCATGCACGAGTTCACCGGTCGGGTCGGCGAACAGCGGGGCGCCGCAGTCGTCGCAGTATTCCGCGACATAGCGCTCGCCGATGCGCTTGACGTGCGTGATGCCGACGTCGTTCAGGTGCTTGACGATCTCGTCCAGCGGCGCGAGCGGGCGGTCGCCGCCGCCGGCCGGGCCTTCCATCGGCGTGCCCTCCTCGTCTTCCTGGCCGTACAGGGGCCAGACGATGCCGTACACGACGTCGGGCGACTGGCGCAACGTGAAGCCGACGCGGTATTCGTCGACCTGGCTGTCGTTGATCTCGTCGCCGAAGCCCGCGACGACGGCGCGCAGGTCGTTCGGTTCCACGCCCAGCGTGTTCGTCAGGTAGTGGACGGCGGCGCGGATCGACACCGGACGGATCAGCTTGTCGGCCTCGCGGCACGCCACGTAATACGCTTCCGGCAGCAGCAGCTCGACGCCGCAGCCCGGCAGCAGGCGCGCGACGTTCGGGCCGGCCTGGGCGCGCCATTGCTCGAGGGCGTTCTCGCGCTCCGCTTCGAAGTTGATGTGGTGCTGCGGTTCCTGCCAGCGGAACAGCGGGGCGCCCACCGGAGCGACGACCGCGACGAGCAAGTAGCGCGTGTCGGCCAGGAATTGCGACGTGTCCGGACCGGGCGCGGCCGGCTTCACCGTCGAGCCCTTGTGCGCGGCCTGCGCGAGCTTGTGCGTCAGCGCGTAGGTCTCCGCGTGGGTGCGCGGCAGCTGGTCGATCGAGTACAAGGTCGGCGCGATCGCGACCTTGGTGTTGTCGGCCAGCAGGTGGGCGGCGAAGTGCGCCGTCAGCGTGTTCAGGATGTCGCCGGGGATCGTGCCGGACGCGATCGAGAAGCGGGTCCAGGCGAGGATCGGTGCGGCCACGAGCAGGGTCTGCCAGGTGGTCTCGGCGCCGTCGGCGGCCTGTTCCGTCATCGTCGACGACTCGCTGACCGCTTCGACGCCGTCCATCAGCACGTCGTACACCGCGAGGTCGCCCTTGAACAGGACGTTGAGGGCGGCGTCGATGCTGTCCTGGTGGTTCGTCTTCAGCAGCTTCTGCAGCTGGGTGTCGAGGTTGCGTTCCCACGTCCGTTCTTCAACGCGGCTGGCGGCCTGCACGATGGCGTTGCTGATGCTGATGAGACGCTGGCTTTCTGCCGAAAGTTTAGGTGAGTCTTTGGAAGGGCGACGCATACGCTTGGGGAGTCTTTACGGTAAGGGTGGTCGTGTTCTGGGTTTGGGCTGTGGGTCATGATAAACCCTTATCCCCGGTATTGTAGTTGATTCGGCCACACCCCAGTAACACGGAGGCAATATTCCCGCCGTCGCGTTTTCGTGGCGTGGCCACGGTCGAGGCCGCGTGCTGCTTGTCAAACATGTCAATAGGAACGATAATGCGAATCGTTCTCATTCATATTCATTCGAAAGACAGCGCGCCGATACGCCTGCCGGACCCGCCACTCCACCATGACCATCAAGAACAACGACACCGCCACCCCGACCTCCTTCATCACGAGCCGCAAGCATGCGCGCCCCTTGCCGGCGCACACCTTGGCCATGCTGGCGTCGCTGGCGCTGCCGGCCGTCGCCCATGCCGGTGCGGACGTGACGCCCGACCTCACGATCCCGAGCGTGCAGGTGACGGGTGCAAACCAGCCGCAGCAGGCGTCGGCCAACGAGAAATTCACGGCGCCGCTGCTCGACACGCCCAAGTCCGTCACCGTCGTGCCGGCCGAGATCATCGCGCAGACGGGCGCCACGTCGCTGACGGATGCGCTGCGCACCGTGCCCGGCATTACCATCGGCGCGGCCGAAGGCGGGAATCCGGTGGGCGACAATATGTTCATCCGGGGCTATAACGCGCAGACGGATACCTATGTCGACGGCATCCGCGACGCGGGCTCGCAGTCGCGCGAGATCTTTGCCGTCGAACAGATCGAAGTGGTGAAAGGGCCAAACTCGGCGCTCGGCGGCCGCGCGTCGGCCGGCGGCGGCGTGAACCTGATCTCGAAGACGGCGCAGGCCTACGACTTCAACCGCGCCAGCATCGGCATCGGAACGGACAAATACCGCCGACTCACGGGCGACTTCAACCGCAACATCGGCAGCGACAGCGCGTTCCGCCTGAACGTGATGGCACACGAGAACGACGTGCCCGGCCGCGCCGTCGTCGGCGGCAAGCGCTACGGCGTGGCGCCCACGGTCACGTTCGGCCTGTCGGGCCCGACGCGAGTCACCATCGGCGTCTACCACCTGACCACGCACGAGATCCCGGATACGGGCATCCCGTTCAACAATCCCCTCACGACGGGACCGGACGTCGCGAAGAACGGCAACGGCCGGCCGTTCGACGTCGACCGCAGCACGTTCTACGGCCTCGCCAACCGCGACTTCCGCGACACGAAGAGCGACATCGTCAACATCGACCTGCGCCACCAGCTGGCGGGTGGCATCGTGCTGCGCAACGTCACGCGCTACGGCAAGTCGAACAACGACTACGTCTGGACCCAGCCCGACGACTCGAAGGGCAACACGGTGAAGTACGGCACCGTCTGGCGCCGCGCGAACACGCGCGTGACGGAGACGCGCACGGCGACGAACGTGACGAGCATCTCGGGCGAGCTGCAGACGGCGGGCATCAAGCACACGTACAACGCGGGTATCGAGTTCGACCGCGAAACGACCGACCGCAGCAACTACGTCTTCACGCCGGGCACGAACAATCCGCTGACGGGCACGTTCACCTGCCCGACGTCCGGCAGCACGACGCTGTACAACTGCACCACGCTGGTCGATCCGAATCCGTACGATCCGTGGGTCTACACGCGCACCGTGTCGCCCGCGCTGACGCACGTGAGCACGAAGACGAAGGCCGCGTACGCATTCGACACCATCGAATTCGATCGGCAATGGCAGCTCAACCTGGGCGCACGCCACGACGACTTCAAGAGCGTCCTGAACACGCTGACGACGGCGACCCGCGCCGCGGTCGACAGCCGGTTCTGGAGCCTGCAATCGGGCCTCGTGTACAAGCCGGCGGAGAACGGCAGTATCTATCTGGCCTACGCGACGTCCGCGACCCCGCCCGGCAACGACGGCGGCGACGGCCTGGACGCGCTGACGGTGGCCGTGCAGAACCTGCAACCGCAGCGCAGCCGGAACGTCGAGCTGGGCACGAAGTGGGACGTGATGCCGGGCGGCCGGCTGTCGCTGACGGCGGCCGTATTCAGGAGCACGATGAACAATGCCCGCGTGACGGCGCCGGACGGCACGACGCAGAACGTCGGCCGCAAGGCAGTGAAGGGCGCGGAGCTGGGCTTCTCGGGCAAGCTGTCGTCGCAGTGGAGCGTGTTCGGCGGCTACACGTTCCTGGATGCGACCGTGGCCGACAACGGCTACCTGAACGTGGGCACGACAGCGAAGCCCGTGTACGTCGTCTCGCCGTACAATGGCAACCGCTTCCCGGCCACGCCGAAGCACTCGGCCACGCTGTGGACGACGTATGCGGTCACGAAGGACTTCTCGGCCGGCCTGGGCGTGAACACGATGTCCAGGGTCTACGGGAATGTGAACAACAACAAGTGGGCGCCGGGCTACACCCGCGTCGACGCAATGGCCAGCTATGCGCTGAACCAGGACGTCAGCCTGCAGCTGAACGTGCAGAACCTGACGGACAAGTTCTATTTCGACCGCGTCTCGTCGCCGCACTATGCGGGCGTGGGCCCGGGCCGGTCGGCGACGCTGGCGGCCAACGTCAAGTTCTGACCCTGCACGAGGAGTCGACGATGATGCTGCATATTCCGGGCGTTTTGACCCCGGACCAGGTGAACGCGATGCGCGCGCGCCTGCACGCGACGGACTGGGTCGACGGCCGCGCCAGCGTCGGTACGCAGGGCGCGCAGGTCAAGCGCAACCGCCAGCTGGCGGAGGGCTCGCCGCTGGCCGTCGAACTGGGGCAGATCGTGAGCGCGGCGCTGATGGCGCATCCGCTGTTCTTCTCGAGCGCGCTGCCGCTGCGCATCCTGCCGCCGTTCTTCAACGGCTACGCGGGCGGCGAGCAGTACGGCCCGCACGTCGACGGCGCGATCCGCGCCCAGCGGAGCGGGGCCGCGCTGCGCGCCGACGTGTCGTGCACCGTGTTCCTGTCCGACCCGGCCGACTACGACGGCGGCGAGCTGGCGGTCGTCGACACGTACGGCACGCACGAGGTCAAGCTGCCGGCGGGCGACGCGATCGTCTATCCGTCGTCCAGCGTGCACGAGGTGAGGGCGGTGACGCGCGGCGAGCGGCTCGCGTCGTTCCTGTGGGTGCAGAGCATGGTGCGCGACGACGGGCGCCGCGCGATGCTGTTCGAACTCGATACCGCGATCCAGGCGCTGCGCGCGAAGCATGGCGATGGGGCGGAACTCGTGGCGCTCACGGGGCATTATCACAACCTGTTGCGGATGTGGGCCGAAGTCTGATTGTCGTATAACGCGCGTAGGGTGGGCTCCCCGAGCCCACGCGTGACGTTCGCGTTATGCCGACGTCCGCGTGGGCACGGGGTGCCCACCCTACCGAAACACGAGTGTCGACGATGAAAAAGGGCCGGAACCCGAGCAGGTTCCGGCCCTTTCGCTTTTTCTACCGCAGATTACGCCGCCAGCAGCTGGCGCAGCACGAACGGCAGGATGCCGCCATGCTTGTAGTAATCGACTTCGATCGGCGTGTCGATGCGCAGCAGCACGGACGTTTCCTTGGTCGAGCCGTCGGCGCGGTGGATCACGAGCGTCGCCTGCATCTGCGGGCGGATCTCGCCTTCCAGGCCCTTCAGGTCGAAGGTCTCGTTGCCGGTGATGCCCAGCGTGTCGACGCTGTCGTCGGCCAGGAACTGCAGCGGCAGCACGCCCATGCCGACGAGGTTCGAACGGTGGATGCGCTCGAACGAACGGGCGATCACGGCCTTCACACCCAGCAGCTGGGTGCCTTTCGCGGCCCAGTCGCGCGAGGAACCGGTGCCGTATTCTTCGCCCGCGAAGATCATCGTCGGGGTGCCTTCCGCGATGTACTTCATCGCGGCGTCGTAGATCGACAGCTGTTCGCCGCTCGGCTGGTGGAGCGTGATGCCGCCTTCGACGGCGGAACCGTCGGCCTTCGGCGGGATCATCCTGTTCTTGATGCGGACGTTCGCGAACGTACCGCGCATCATGATCTCGTGATTGCCGCGGCGCGAGCCGTACGAGTTGAAGTCGGCCTTGATGACGCCGTGGTCCTTCAGCCATTTACCGGCCGGGCCGTCTTCCTTGATCGAACCGGCCGGGGAGATGTGGTCGGTGGTGATCGAGTCGCCGAACACGCCCAGCGCGCGCGCGCCCGCGATGCCGGCGGCGGCCGCTTTCGGCGTCATCTCGAAGTCGCTGAAGAACGGCGGTTCGGCGATGTACGTCGACTCCGGCCAGTCGTAGACCTGGCCCGACACCGACGACACGGCTTCCCACAGCGCGCCCGGGTTGCCCTTGACGTCCGCGTAGTTGCGCTTGAAGACCTCGGAGTTCATCGCGAACTTCATCAGGTCGTGGATCTCCTGCGAGGTCGGCCAGATGTCGCCCAGGTAGACGTCGACGCCGTCCTTGCCCTTGCCGACCGGTTCCGTCATCAGGTCGCGCGTGACGTTGCCGGCGATCGCGTAGGCGACGACCAGCGGCGGCGACGCCAGGAAGTTCGAGCGGATGTTCGGGTGAATGCGCGCCTCGAAGTTGCGGTTGCCCGACAGGACGGCGGCGGCGATGATGTCGTTCGACGTGATCGCGGCGTTCAGTTCCGGCGTCAGGTCACCGGCGTTGCCGATGCAGGTCGTGCAGCCGTACGCCGTCACGCCGAAGCCGAGCTGCGTGAGGTAAGGCAGCAGGCCCGTCGCTTCGAGATAGTTGGTGACGACGCGCGAACCCGGCGCCAGCGACGACTTGATGTGCGGTGCGACCGTGAGGCCTTTTTCGACGGCCTTCTTGGCCAGCAGGCCGGCGGCCAGCAGCACGCTCGGGTTCGACGTGTTCGTGCACGACGTGATCGCGGCGATCAGGACGTCGCCGTTCTTCACGCGCAGGCCGTTGGTCGTCTCGTAGACCTTCGACAGGTCTTCCGGGGCCTTGTTGAAGCCGTTCGCGCTCGTCGGCTTCGAGAACAGGTCGTTGAAGTTGGCCTTCACGTTGCCCAGTTCGATGCGGTCCTGCGGGCGCTTCGGGCCGGCCAGCGACGGGGTGACGGTCGACAGGTCGAGCGACACGACGCGCGTGTAGTCGATCTCGCCTTCCTTCGGGACGCCGAACAGGTGCTGGGCCTTGAAGTAGTTCTCGAAGGCGGCCAGTTCCTCTTCCGTGCGGCCGGTGCCGCGGAAGTAGTCGATGGTCTTGTCGTCGACGGGGAAGAAGCCCATCGTCGCGCCGTATTCCGGCGCCATGTTGCCGATGGTGGCGCGGTCGGTGGTCGACAGCGACGCCGTGCCTTCGCCGAAGAATTCCACGAACTTGCCGACGACCTTCTCTTTACGCAGCATCTCGGTGATGGTCAGCACGAGGTCGGTCGCGGTGCAGCCTTCGCGCAGGGTGCCCGTCAGGTTGACGCCGATGACGTCCGGCGTCAGGAAGTACACGGGCTGGCCCAGCATGCCGGCTTCCGCCTCGATGCCGCCCACGCCCCAGCCGACCACGCCCACGCCGTTGATCATCGTCGTGTGCGAGTCGGTGCCGACCAGCGTGTCGGGGTAGTACGTGGAACCGTTCTTCATCACGCCGCGCGCGAGGTATTCCAGGTTCACCTGGTGCACGATGCCGAAGCCCGGAGGCACGACGCCGAACGTGTCGAACGCCTGCATGCCCCACTTCATGAACTGGTAGCGCTCGTTATTGCGCTGGAACTCGATCTTCATGTTCAGGTCGAGCGCGTCCGGGGTGCGGAAGTGGTCGATCGTGACCGAGTGGTCGACGACGAGGTCGACCGGGACCAGCGGCTCGATCTTCTTCGGATCGGCGCCCGTCTTGGCGGCCACGTTGCGCATCGCTGCGAGGTCGGCCAGCAGCGGCACGCCGGTGAAGTCCTGCAGGACGACGCGGGCGACGACGAACGGGATCTCTTCGGTACGGGCAGCGGTCGGGCCCCAGTTCGCCAGCTGGCGGACGTGCTCTTCGGTGACCTTCTTGCCGTCGCAGTTGCGCAGCACGGACTCGAGGACGATGCGGATCGACACCGGCAGGCGCGACAGGTTCACGCCCAGGGCTTCGCCCAGCGCCGGCAGCGAGTAGAACTGGCCGGTCTGGCCCGCCGCGAGCGGGAAATCCTTGAGCGTGTTCAGGGTATTGCGAGACATAAAAGCTCTCCTTAGTGAGATTTTGTTGTTACCTACAACTCGGTCAGCCTTGCCGATGGGGCATCAGCTCGTCTTGTCGCCCGGCGCGGCGGCCACTGCCGGCCGGGCCTGTTCGGCGTCCTTGCATTCGTTGGCCAGCTGGCGGTTCTGCCTCGAGTCGAGCAGGATACCCTTCGACGGGATGCCGATCCAGACCAGCCCGGACTTCGCGCTCTCGTAGCGGCGGGCGCCCGTCGTCGTGCCGACTTTCTCCATGCGGCGCAGGTGGTTCTGCCAGCGCAGTATGATGTAGCTGTCGTCCATCAGGTTGCGGTACACGGCGACCTTGTTGTTCATCTCGCACGAGAACTCGGTCAGCGTCGTGTCCGTGACGTCCGGGATCGGCTCGTCGTCGGCGACCTCCGGCTTCGGTTCTTCCTTGTGCGCCTTCGCGTCTTTCTTGTCTTTCTTGCTGTCCTTCTTGCTGTCCTTCTTGTGCTTGGCCGGCTTGGCCTTTTCTTTTTGTTTCAGGACCTTGGTGGCCTTGGGGTGGCTGTCGCCGGTGGCGGCCGATGCGGACGCGCACAGGCTTGCCGCCGCGAGCGCGAGGGCACAGGCGGCGAGCGGTTGTTTTAGAGTGATGGCCATCAGATGGATTCCGGTTGATTGACGAGTGCCGCCGCGGCCTCCGGCAGCGCCAGGCCGGCCAGCTTCGCGCGCTGCAACACCGTCCAATAATATCGGTAGCTGGCGCGGTCGTGCAAGCGGCCTCCATGGGCAATCGGTCCCCAATCCTTCGCCATCGCCGCCTGCAGGATGCTCGTCGCTTCGTTCACTTCCGCGAGGCGCGGCGTGAAGGCTTTCACGATGGGCTTGATCTGGTCGGGATGGATGCTCCACATCCGGGTGAATCCGAACTCGGCGGCGGCGCGCTGGGCATCGTTGGCGACGACGGCGCTGTCCTTGATCTCGGTCGTCACATTGTGCGACGGGACTTTGTCATGCGCGTGACAAGCCGTCGCCATCTCCAGCTTCGCGCGCACGACGAGCGGATGCGTGAACTGGCCCGGCGTGCGCATCGCGGCGGCCGGAATCGCGCCGTGGTGCGCCGAGACGAAATCCATGATGCCGAACGACAGGCTCTCGACCTGGGGCAGGGCGGCGATGGCGTAGGCGTCGTGCAGGGCGCCGTGCGTCTCGATCAGCACGTGCAGCGGCAGCACGGCGCGCCCGGCCTTCGCGGCGGCCTGGTTGACGACGTCCTGCGCGCGCAGCACGTCTTCCAGGCTGTCGGGCTTCGGCAGAACGACGTAGGCGAGTTTCTGGGCGGCGGCCCCGACGATGATCTCGACGTCCTGCGCGAAGTGCGGGCTCGTGACGTCGTGCAGGCGCGCGCCGATGCGGTGCGCGCGGTTGTCGGGGCTGTCGACGAGGGACGCGACCAGCTCGGCGTGGGCGCGTTCGTTGCCGGCGGCGGCGCCGTCCTCGCAATCGAAGGTGATGTCGAACAGGGGACCAAGTTCTTGTTGCAGGGCCATCGACTTGCGCATCAGCTTCTCGCTGCCGGCGTAGTGGTCGCAGGCGGGGAGGAGCAGTGGCTGGCGTTGGCCCTGGAATAAAACCTCGGAAGGGTGCATGGTGTGATCTTTAATGATGCGGTGCCCCAAACGTATGCATTATGCCGGCTTACGGTGGGCACCCCGTGCCCACCTAACGTATGCGTTACCGGATTACTGACCCAGCAGGTGCGCGACGCCCGCGCGCTCTTCGTTCAGCTCGTTCAGCGTCAGGTTGATGCGCTCCTGCGAGAACTGGTCGATCGGCAGGCCTTGCACGATCGTGTACTCGCCGTTCTGCGTGGTCACCGGGAAGCCGAAGACGATGCCTTCCGGGATGCCGTACGAACCGTCCGACGGGACACCCATCGTGGTCCACTTGCCGTTCGTGCCCAGGACCCAGTCACGGACGTGGTCGATGGCGGCGTTGGCAGCCGAGGCAGCCGACGATGCGCCGCGGGCGTCGATGATGGCGGCGCCGCGCTTGCCGACGGTCGGCAGGAACGTGTTGCGGTTCCAGTCGTCGTCGTTGATCATGTCCTTGACCGACTGGCCGTCGACCGTCGCGAAGCGGTAGTCGGCGTACATGGTCGGCGAGTGGTTGCCCCAAACGACCATCTTCTCGATGTCGCCGACGGCCTTGCCGGTCTTGGCGGCGACTTGCGACAGGGCGCGGTTGTGGTCCAGGCGCAGCATGGCGGTGAAGTTCTTGGCCGGCAGGTTCGGGGCCGATTTCATCGCGATGTGGGCGTTGGTGTTGGCCGGGTTGCCGACCACCAGCACTTTGACGTCACGCGAGGCGACGGCGTCCAGCGCCTTGCCCTGCACCGTGAAGATCTGGGCGTTGGCTTCCAGCAGGTCCTTGCGTTCCATGCCCGGGCCGCGCGGACGGGCGCCGACCAGCAGGGCGACGTCCGCATCCTTGAACGCGGTCATCGGGTCGCTGTGCGCGGTCATGCCGGCCAGCAGCGGGAATGCGCAGTCGTCCAGTTCCATCATGACGCCCTTCAGCGCCTTCTGTGCCTTTTCGTTGTCGATTTCGAGCAGCTGCAGGATGACCGGCTGGTCCTTGCCCAGCATGTCGCCGTTGGCGATGCGGAACAGCAGGGAATAGCCGATCTGGCCGGCCGCACCGGTGACGGCAACGCGCTTAGGGGTTTTTGCCATGATGAATCTCCAAATAAGAGGGAAGAAGCGTACTACTGAGCGGACGACGCAGAAGGATACGCCTGTTTGGGAAAACTGCAATCATACCAAAAGCGCCATCGCCAAGCGGGCGTGCGACGCAATGCCGGCAGGCGGGCGCCCACGCTCGATCGACCGCGAGTGTAGTCCCGCGCCATTCCATCTGTCAATTCATATCATATGTCTTATATAAGACACATAATCTGAGGGTTTCTCCACTGGACGGACCCTTGGATTTATGAAAAAATCGCTGTCTATGAACCAAGCCCCGTCCAATCCGAACAGCAATGGTGCCACGACAAGCGGCGCCGGCGGCGCTGTCGGCGGCGCGGCACCGTCCCCCACGTTCTCGCCACTGTACCAGCAGATCAAGGCGCTCATCACGCAAAGCCTGCAATCGGGCGAGTGGAAGCCGGGCGAACTGATCCCCAGCGAGGTCGAGCTGGCCGGCCGCTACAAGGTCAGCCAGGGCACCGTCCGCAAGGCCATCGACGAGCTCGCCGCCGAGCACCTCGTCGTCCGCCGCCAGGGTAAAGGTACGTTCGTCGCGTCCCACAACGAGGCGCGCGCCCACTTCCGCTTCCTCAAGCTGATGCCCGACGAGGGCGTCCCCCAGCATTTCGAGCACGACTACCTCGAGGTCAAGCGCATCCGCGCGCCGGCCGAGGTGGCGCGCCTGCTCGATTTGAAGTCGGGCGACGCCGTCGTCTACATCAAGCGCCTGATGAGCGACGCCGGCGCGCCGACGATCCTCGAGGAACTGTGGCTGCCGGGCCAGCTGTTCAAGGGACTGACGGCCGAGCGCCTGGCGGAATACAAGGGGCCGATGTACGGCTTGTTCGAATCGGAATTCGGCACGCGCATGATCCGCGCGACGGAGAAGATCCGCGCGATTGCGGCCGACGCGCCGACCGCGCAGGCGTTGAAGGTGGCGGAGGGAACGCCACTCTTGTGCGCCGACCGGGTGTCGTTCACGTATGGCGATAAAGCGGTGGAATTGCGGCGCGGTTTGTATCTCACCGCGAAGCATCATTACCAGAACGAATTGTCCTGAATAGTTTTTGCGCCGAGCCTATGCTGGGTGCAGGAATCGCTGGCAGCGATTACAATGCTTTGATTTTGGGAAAGCGTCGGAGAGGCCCGGCCGACGTGTTCCAGCAAGGATCTGGAGACGGTGAAACCAGGTTCGGCGCAGGTCACAAAATCGGCGAAGTGCGGGTTCCAACATAAAATCAGTCAGTTTTAAGGGAGGTGTTCCAATGTCCGAAGCCGTGAAAAACGTGCAAAAAAGAGGGCAGCCGATCCGTAATGTGAGCATTACGGACATTACGATGAATTACAAGCAGCCGCCATCGGCCATCGTGTCGATCCTGCACCGTATCAGCGGCTTCGTGCTGTTCCTCTTCCTGCCGTACCTGATCTACCTGTTCGGCGAGAGCATCCGTTCCGAGATCTCGTTCGCCCACTGGGCCGGCATCGTCAGCCACCCGCTCGTCAAGATCATCCTGCTGGGCCTGTCCTGGGCGTACCTGCACCACTTCTGCGCCGGTATCCGCCACCTGTTCATGGACAACCACATGGCCCTCGACAAGGACGCCTCGCAGCGCACCGCGCGCTACGTGCTGGCCGTCAGCCTGGTCCTGACCCTGCTGGTCGCTCTCAAACTGTTCGGAGTGTTTTAATTATCATGGCTACTACCCCCAAGAACATCGGACAGCGCCGTCTCGTCGTCGGCGCGCACTACGGCATGCGCGACTGGCTCGCGCAGCGCGTGACGGCCATCGTGATGGTCATCTTCACCGTCATCCTGCTGGTCTCGTTCCTGACCGGGCAAAATTTCACCTACGAAGGCTGGGCCGGTCTGTTCGCCCGCCAGTGGTTCAAGCTCTTCACCATGGTCACGTTCTTCGGCCTGTTCTACCACGTGTGGGTCGGTATCCGTGACATCTGGATGGACTACGTCAAACCGGTCGGCATCCGCCTGACCCTGCAGATCGCCACGGTGCTCTGGCTGCTCGCCTGCGCCGCCTGGACTGTGCAAATTCTCTGGAGCGTGTAATCGTGGCAGCAATCAACACCAACATCCCTGTCCGCCATTTCGACGTCGTCATCGTCGGTGCCGGCGGTTCCGGCCTGCGCGCCGCGCTGCAATTGTCCGAAGCCGGCCTGAACGTGGCCGTGCTGTCGAAAGTCTTCCCGACCCGTTCCCACACCGTCGCCGCACAGGGCGGCATCGGCGCGTCGCTGGGCAACATGAGCGAGGACGACTGGTACTGGCACATGTTCGACACCGTCAAGGGTTCGGACTACCTGGGCGACCAGGATGCCATCGAATTCATGTGCCGCGAAGCACCGAAGGTCGTGTACGAGCTGGAACACTTCGGCATGCCGTTCGACCGCAATCCGGACGGCACGATCTACCAGCGTCCGTTTGGCGGCCACACGGCGAACTTCGGCGAGAAGCCGGTGCAGCGCGCCTGCGCCGCCGCCGACCGTACGGGCCACGCGCTGCTGCACACGCTGTACCAGCGTAACGTCCGCTCGCGCACGCACTTCTTCGTCGAATGGCAGGCGCTGGACCTCGTCCGCAACGCCGACGGCGACGTCCTCGGCGTCGTTGCGCTGGAAATGGAAACGGGCGACGTCATGATGCTGCAGGCGAAAACGACCGTGTTCGCCACGGGCGGCGCCGGCCGTATCTTCGCCGCGTCGACCAACGCCTTCATCAACACGGGCGACGGCCTGGGCATGGCGGCACGTGCCGGCATCCCGCTGCAGGACATGGAATTCTGGCAGTTCCACCCGACCGGCGTGGCCGGCGCGGGCGTCTTGATCACGGAAGGCGTGCGCGGCGAGGGCGGTATCCTCATCAACAGCAACGGCGAGCGCTTCATGGAGCGCTATGCGCCGACGCTGAAGGATCTGGCGCCGCGCGACTTCGTGTCGCGCTCGATGGACCAGGAGATCAAGGAAGGCCGCGGCGTCGGCCCGAACAAGGACCACGTGCTGCTCGACCTGCGCCACATCGGCGCGGACACGATCCGCAAGCGCCTGCCGTCGATCCTGGAAATCGGCCACAAGTTCGCCAACGTCGACGCGACGAAGGAACCGATCCCCGTCGTCCCGACCATCCACTACCAGATGGGCGGCATCCCGACGAACATCCACGGCCAGGTCGTCACCCCCGACGGCACCGGTTCGCAGAAGGTCGTCAACGGCCTGTACGCGATCGGCGAATGCTCGTGCGTGTCGGTGCACGGCGCGAACCGCCTGGGCACGAACTCGCTGCTGGACCTGGTGGTCTTCGGCCGCGCGGCCGGCAACCACATCGTCGCGCAGAACCTGAAAGAGCAGGGCAACCGCGCGCTGCCGAAGGACTTCGCCGACTACGCGCTGGGCCGCCTGAACCGTCTGGAAAATTCGACGGGCGGCGAGAAGGTGCAGGACGTGGCCAACGCCATCCGCGCCACGATGCAGAAGCACTGCGGCGTGTTCCGCACGCAGGCGCTGATGGACGAAGGCGTCAAGGAAATCATGGCACTGGACGAGCGCCGCAAGCACGTGTCGTTCAAGGACAAGTCGAAGGTGTTCAACACGGCGCGCATCGAAGCGATCGAGCTGGACAACCTGATCGAAGTGGCCAAGGCGACCGTCGTGTCGGCCGCGGCGCGCAAGGAATCGCGCGGCGCCCACGCCCACAGCGACTACGAGCAGCGCGACGACGAGAACTGGATGAAGCACACCCTGTTCTACTCGGAAGGCAACCGTCTCGACTACAAGCCGGTTGTCACGAAGCCGCTGACCGTCGACACGTTCAAACCGAAGCCCCGTACGTTCTAATCCGGCGACGACACAACACGATATTTTGCGGACGGGGCAGGACCCCGTCCCCGACAGATAGGTAAAACATGGCACGCACAGTCCACCTGAAGATCTACCGCTACGATCCGGACAAGGATTCGAAGCCCTATATGCAAGACGTCACCGTCGAGCTGAAAGACACCGACAAGATGCTGCTGGACGCCCTGCAGCGCATCAAGTCCGACGTCGACGACTCGCTGGCGCTGCGCCGCTCCTGCCGCGAAGGCGTGTGCGGTTCGGACGCGATGAACATCAACGGCAAGAACGGCCTCGCCTGCACGACGAACCTGAACGAGCTGACCCAGCCGATCGTGCTGCGTCCGCTGCCGGGCCTGCCGGTCATCCGCGACCTGATCGTCGACATGACCAACTTCTTCAAGCAGTATCACTCGATCAAGCCGTACCTGATCAACGACTCGATCCCGCCGGAGAAAGAGCGTCTGCAGTCGCCGGAAGAGCGCGAAGAGCTCGACGGCGTGTACGAGTGCATCCTGTGCGCATGCTGCTCGACGTCGTGCCCGTCGTTCTGGTGGAACCCGGACAAGTTCGTCGGCCCGGCCGGCCTGCTGCAGGCCTACCGCTTCATCGCCGACTCGCGCGACGAAGCCACGAACGAGCGCCTGGACAACCTGGAAGATCCGTACCGCCTGTTCCGCTGCCACTCGATCATGAACTGCACGGACGTGTGCCCGAAGGGTTTGAACCCGAACAAGGCCATCGGCAAGATCAAGGAATTGCTGGTTCGCCGCGCGATCTAAACGGTGCTTGCCGGACGTCGTGTCCGGTAACGTGTAGGGTGGGCTCCCCGAGCCCACGCGGACGCCAGCGTGACGCAAACGTCACGCGTGGGCACGGGGTGCCCACCCTACGAAACGGCGCGATCGTTCCCGGCAGGGTATATTTTTGTCGATATCCTGCGCCAAGTATTGCCTTAAATACAGTAAAACTACCGTACTGTCGCCAACCGGCAGCCGGAGTATAGTGTTGACCCAACAACGGACTCTAGTGTGAAAACGCATCAATCCGACCCTGCCAACCGTGCCCGCCTGCGCTGGCGCGCGCGCCGTGGCCTGCTCGAGAACGACCTGATCCTCACGCGCTTCCTGGATGCGCATGAAGAAGAATTGACGGACGAGGAAGTCGATGCGCTGACCCGTTTGCTGGACCTGGCGGACAACCCGCTGATGGACCTGCTGCTGGGCCGCGCCGAGCCCGAAGGCGAGGTCGACCTGCCGCACGTGCGCGCCCTGGTGGCGCGACTGCGGCAAGCCTGAGGCGGCCGCGCCGTCGCGGACGCCGGTGACGAAACCTGAAGATTTCGTTTTATTTTATCTTGTAGACCCACTCCCACAGAAGGAAGTGCCATGAACATCTCTGATACCAAAGCCACCCTGTCGTTCTCGGACGGCAGCCCGTCGGTAGACATGCCGATCTACAAGGGCACGATCGGCCCGGACGTCATCGACATCCGCAAGCTGTACGGCCAAACCGGCAAGTTCACCTACGACCCGGGCTTCATGTCGACCGCCGCCTGCCAGTCGGCCATCACCTACATCGATGGCGACAAGGGCGAGCTGCTGTATCGCGGCTACCCGATCGAGCAGCTGGCCGTCAACTGCGACTTCCTGGAGACCTGCTACCTGCTGCTGAACGGCGAACTGCCGAACGCCAAGCAGAAGGAAGAGTTCGTCGGCACCGTGACCAAGCACACGATGGTCCACGAGCAGATGCAATTCTTCTTCCGCGGCTTCCGTCGTGACGCGCACCCGATGTCGGTGCTGGTGGGTACCGTCGGCGCGCTGGCGTCGTTCTACCACGACTCGCTGGACATCAACGACGCCAAGCAGCGCGAGATCTCGGCCATCCGCCTGATCGCCAAGCTGCCGACCCTCGTCGCGATGGCCTACAAATACTCGATCGGCCAGCCGTTCGTGTACCCGCGCAACGACCTGTCGTACAGCGCGAACTTCATGCGCATGATGTTCGGCAACCCGTGCGAAGAGTACAAGGTCAACGACGTCCTCGTCCGCGCCCTCGACCGCATCCTGATCCTGCACGCCGACCACGAGCAGAACGCATCGACGTCGACCGTCCGCCTGGCCGGTTCGTCGGGCGCGAACCCGTTCGCGTGTATCGCCGCCGGTATCGCCTGCCTGTGGGGCCCGGCGCACGGCGGCGCGAACGAAGCCGCACTGAACATGCTGAAGGAAATCGGTTCGGTCGAGAACATCCCTGGCTTCATCGAGAAGGTCAAGGACAAGAACTCGGGCGTGAAGCTGATGGGCTTCGGTCACCGCGTGTACAAGAACTTCGACCCGCGCGCCAAGCTGATGCGCGAAACCTGCCACGAAGTGCTGAACGAACTGGGCCTGCAGGACGACCCGCTGTTCAAGCTCGCGATGGAACTGGAAAAGATCGCCCTGAACGACGAATACTTCGTGTCGCGCAAGCTGTACCCGAACGTCGACTTCTACTCGGGCATCGTGCAGTCGGCACTGGGCATCCCGGTTTCGCTGTTCACCGGTATCTTCGCGATGGCCCGTACCATCGGCTGGATCGCCCAGTGGAACGAGATGATCGCCGACCCGGAACAGAAGATCGGCCGTCCGCGCCAGCTGTTCGTCGGTTCGCCGCGCCGCGACGTGCCGACCATCGACAAGCGTTAATCCGCCTCGTCGTGGATCAGAAAGCGAGCCTGCGGGCTCGCTTTTTTTCCGCCTTCCGATAAAATATACAGCGTATAAATAAGGGGGCGCCATGATCACTGGACACGTATTCATCGCTATCAGCCTCGACGGCTACATCGCGCGGCCCGACGGCGACATCGATTGGCTGCTCGCGCGCGACGACCCGCGCGAAGACCACGGCTACGACGCCTTCATCGCCGACAAGGACGCGATCGTCATGGGCCGCGGCAGCTACGAGAAGGTCGCGACGTTCGATGCGAGGCCGTACGACCGGCCCGTGCTGGTGCTGTCGCGCCAACTGGCGGGTGCGCCTGTCCCCGACCGGCTGCGCGGCAAGGTGCGTTTCGCCGACCTTTCACCGCTCGATGCGATGCGCGAACTGGAGCACGACGGCGCCCGCCGGGTCTACGTGGATGGTGGCCGGATCGTGCAGGCATTCCTGCGCGCGGGCCTCGTCGCCGACATGGTCGTCACGACGGTGCCCGTGCTGATCGGCGCCGGTCGATCGCTGTTCGGCGAGCTGCCGGGAGATCGTGACCTGGCCCTCGTCGCCAGCCGCAGTTTCCCGTCCGGTCTCGTGCAATCCACATACCGGCTGCTGCCGTGACGCGCCCTCGCGGTCGTCCCGCGCGCGGGCAGGGCGTGTCGCGCGACGCCATCCTCGATGCCGCACTGGCTTTGCTCGACGAGGACGGCGAGCCCGGATTGACGATGCGCACCCTGGCCGCGCGGCTGGGCGTTACGCCGATGAGCCTGTACCACCACGTGACGGATCGGGCCGGCCTGCTGCGTGCGTTGTCGGACCGGGTGTATGGCGCCGTGCTGGACGGCGCGGACGAGCCCATCAGTCCCACGGAAGGGATACGGACGCTGCTGACACGCTATTACGACGCCGTCGTCGCCCATCCGCAGTTGACGCTCGCGATCTTTGCCGAGCCCGCGGCCTTCGCCGGCGCGAGCCGCGACATCACGAACCGCCTGACCGTATTGCTCGCGGACCTGACGCCGGCGCACCTGCTGTGGCGCGACATCCTCGTCGACCATGCGCACGGCAGCGGTCTGGCGCTCATCGCCGCCCGCGGCGACGGCGTCCGGAGGGCGGCGCTGCGGGACGCGTACCTGCAGGCGCTGGACTGTTTGCTGGGGCACCTCCAGTGGCCTGAGGCGACGGCCGCCGCGGGAGCCCGCTCGAAGCCAACGGTTTCAAACGTGAGGCATGACGACCTGAGCCTTTAATTTTGATGATTTTTTGTTATTATTAATCATTGAAACGCTCTTTGACTACCATGGCCCTCGTTACTCAACCTGATCGGCGCTCGGGAGATCGACGTACCGATGGCGTCACCGCAAAAATCTTGCGCACCATGTTCACCATGCGGCGCCGCTTCGGCGACGCCGCGGCGAAAAATCTACTCCTGCGCAATGGCCTCGAAGATGAGTTGGTCGACCGTGTGCTGGCCATTCCCGAGGAACGCCGCACGCAGCGACGCCGGATCCATGAAGCGCCGCCCACGTCCGTGGACCAGCATCAACCGGCAATCGACGACGACGGACCCGTCACGCTCGACGTGGCAGGGATGGCGATCCTGCACCGTCTTCGCTTTGAAGCCGACACTGGCATGCACAGGATGACGATCGTCGAGTGTCCGGCTGAATTGCAACGGTTTGGCCTGATTCAGCTGGATGACGACGGCAAGCCCGTCATCACAGCAAAAGGTCGCCAGGCGCTCAAGCATTTTGCCTGCGTGCGTGCGCTCACCAGCATGCAGTGCGGCCCGGATGCGCCCATGATGAGCGAGGAAATTCGCATCTGGCTGGAATCGAATTTGTTTTTGCAGCGTATCGGTAATGACTACAAGGTCACGGAGCTGGGTCGTAGTTGGCTCGAATTTAACCGGTCGATTTCGCATGACCGGTTGCCGCGGCAAGCAAGTGGCCAGCCCAGCGTTCACCGTGCCGAACACTCGGCATGAAGGATCTGACGGCTGATCGAGCGGGAACGCGCAATGAAAAGGCCGCCGGATCGCCCCGGCGGCCTTCGTGTTTCTACGTCAGCGGTGGAATGATCAGACGGCGTAATACGCCTCGACCGTGCCTTTCAGCTTGATCAGCATCGGACGGCCCTTGCGGTCGAGGGTCTTGCCGGCGGCGACCTTGATCCAGCCTTCGCTCACGCAATATTCCTCGACGTCGGTGCGATCCTTGCCGTTGAAACGGATGCCGACCGGGTGCTTGAAGATGTCCGCGTTGTGGTGCGGGCTCTTCGGGTCGATGGACAGGCGGTCGGGCAGGGGTGGGAGTTGGGTAGTATCGTTCATGGCCAGAATTATCCACGATTCCTCGCGCGCACGCGAGCGCGGGATGATCGCGGTCATTGCTGGGTTGAACTTTCTGTATGGACGCGTCAGCGCCGTTTCGCTATGCTCGACGGAATGTGAATTCGACGGGGTGCGCCATGGCACGAAAAGCGGGCAATGTCTACCGGATACCCCGGCGCTTCAACTGGCCGTTCGTGATCGGCGGTTTCTCCGTGCTTGCCCTCGCCATCATGCTCGGGCGCTGGGGCGGTGCCGCTTTCGACTCGAGCGCGTATGCCGACACCGCCCGTTGGCTGCGCGGCGACGTGCCGCTGTCCGACTTGCGTGCGCCGTTTGCCTACCGCCTGGCCGTGCCGGCGCTCGCGGCCGTGCTGCCCGGCGCCCTCCACAACACGTTCGCGGCGCTGAACTGGATCTGCGTCACCGCGACGGCCTGCCTCGCGACGGCCGCCGTGCGCCGCATGGGCTTCGGCACGCGGCGGGCGCTGGGGGCGGGGCTGCTCGTCGTGCTGTCGCTGCCGACGTTCTGGTACGCGCCGTGCCCGCTCGTCGACCCGGCGTCCGTGTGCATGCGCATGGTGTTCGTGTTCGCCGTGCTGACGACGCAGCCACGTCTCGCGCTCGCGGCCGCGCTCGCGGCAACGGCGGTCCACGAGGAGAATATCCTGCTGCTGGGCTGGCTGCTCGTGACGCGCCGGGTGGCCGTGAACCACGGACTGGCCGCGCTGGCGGCCGCCGCCGGCTGGCTCGCCGCCGTGCGCGGGGCGATCGTCCCGGGCCTGGTGCAGGGCGCCTGGCTGCCCGGCGTCGGCACGATGGGCGCGCGCCTGGGCGATACGCGCGGCTTGCTGATGCTCGCCGGTTGCGCGGGCGTCGTGCTGCCGCTGGCACTGGCCGGCATCTGGCGCGCGCCACCGCGCATCGGTGCGCTCAGGAGCCTCGTCGCGTTGATGGCCTTGCCTGCGCTGTACGGTGCCGTCAACCTGCGCCTCGACGGGACCGGCGTGTGGGCGTTGTATCCGTTCCTCGTCCCGTTCGCCGTGTCGCTGGGCCTGCCGCGCCGGTCCAAGACGGTGCCCGACGTGCGCCCGCTGCGCACGTCGCGGCGCGCCTGAACCTTCAACCTACTGGCACTTGCCCCTGACCTTCGCCACTGCGATGAAGGGCAGGGCCAGCAGCCCGCCGAGGAAGAACGTGGGTTGCCGCTTCAGGCCGTCCTTGTGGAGGCAATCGGGCACGGTGGCCTCATCGACATTGCGCGCGAAGATGTCGTAGTGGTTCGCGCGGTATGTGTCGGCCTCGTGCAGGCGGGGATTGTCCGGATGCTCGGCCAGCGTCTCGCGCACGGCGGCGCGGATCGCGTCCTCGCTGGGCAGCGCAGTCGGCTTTACCGGCGCCGGGGCGGGCTGGTTCGGCAACGGCTCCCGGGTGGCAGCGGCGGCAGCCGTCAGCAGGCCGGCAAGGACGATGGTTCTCATGGTTCATGCGTTCATGGCAATATTGGCAAATGTACACCAACGCCATCCGCGTTGTTGAACTTGCACATTTCGTTACACAATGGGCGTCATCGCCTATCCAAGGACTCAAGCATGAAATCGCTCATCCTCGCGTGCTGCCTGTTTCTCGCGCAACTCGCGCACGCCGCCACCGATCCGGTCCTCGTGCAGCAGGTGAACGCGTTCGTCGACGGCTGGCACGACGACGCGGCCCACGCGCGCATGCGCTACTTCGACAAGATGGCGCCGGACGGCGTGTACATCGGCACGGACCGCAGCGAACTATGGCGGCGCGATGCCTTCCGCGAATGGGGCCGCAAATACTTCGAGGGCCGGCAGGCGGCGTGGGTGTTCCATCCCACGCGGCGCAATGTGTATGCGACGCCGGACGGTACGGTGATCTGGTTCGACGAGTTGCTCGACACGGAAAACATGGGGCACTGCATGGCCAGCGGCGTCATTCGCCGGACGGAAGCCGGCTTCGAGATCGTCCATTACCAGCTGTCGCTGGCCGTGCCGAATGAAGTGGCGAAGCAGGTGCTCGGGATCGTGACGGCGGCGGAGGCGAGGGTGGCTGCCAGGAGGGGACCGGCACCGGCGCCGGGACAGGCGTCCGTACCCGCGCAAACGCCCGCGGCTGCACCTGCACCGGCGACGGCATCCGCTGCAGCACCGGCGCCCGCAGCCGCACCTGCAGCGACGCCCGCGGTGGCACCCGCAGCCGCAGCGATGCCCACGGATGCATCTGCACCCGTGCCTGCGTCCGCAGCAGCGCCCGCGCCAGCCCCCGTATTCAGACCCGCGGCGACGTCCGCAGTGCCACCGGCACCAGCGCCCGCGCCAGTAGCGGCTCCCGGGGCCGCACCCGCAGAGACATACCCGGCTGCACCCGCACCCGCTGCCGAGGCGGCACAGGCACCGGCACCGGACTCAAAATAACGTAACGTGAAAGAACGTATCCAAAAGACGTGCGGATGCCTGGCCGGGGTAGGCCATCAAAAATTGTGCAGCTCGCGACTCAGGCAGGTTGGTCGATCAGACCGAATTTCTTGAGAGCCTTGATCC
>NZ_JAAQOM010000013.1 GCF_011682055.1 Telluria antibiotica
TTAGGGTCGGGGATTTACCTCCACGATTAATGCTCGACCTCTATCGCCAGCCTTCCACCCTGTATTCTTTCATGCCCCGGGGCGGCCGCTCTGCAATGACCGTTAGGGTGGGCACCCCGTGCCCACCCTGCGTTGCGGCGACGCGGACATTTGGTGGGCAAGGGTTGCCCACCCTACGTTAATGCGCGGCGCCGGCACCGGCCGTCAACGCACCCAGCGGATCGACGTGGAACCACGCGAACGCGCCCAGCGCGAAGCCGATGACGGCCACGACGTACGTGACCGACAGCAGCCAGCGCCGCCGCGTCAGCAAGGTGATCGCTGCGAGCGAGATGGCGATCTGCTCGGCCGTCGTCGCCAACGCCCACTGGTGGTGCGTGTGCAGCGCGTGCTCCGACTTCTCGTTCCACTCGTCCGACTGCTTGTCGAGCTTTTCCGCCTCCGTGCGGTTCTTCGTCTTGTCCGCGTCGTAGCGGGCGGCCTGGGCCTTGAAGCGTTCCTGGTCGGCACCCGGCAGCGACGCGGCCATCTCCGCGATGTTCTGCTTGATCGACTTGGCCTGGTAGTAGTTCCAGGCGTCGGCCGCGGCAGTCTTCGCGATCGCCGCGTTGTTCTTGTACAGCGCGGCCTCGGTCTGCGTGGCGCCGCCGAGGTAGCCGAACAGCGCGCCGACGGTGGCGAGGATCGCCGTCATCACCGCGATGTTGTTGGAGAAGGTATCGCCGCCATGGTGGGCGGCATGTTCGACCGCGTGGTCGTGCGGTCCGTGGACGTGAAAGCCGTGTTCGGACATGGTGGTGCTCGTGTGAGGTGACTTGAGTTACTTGACTTTGTCGTAGGTGACGATGGCGTAGTCGACGTCCGCCGTCGGCGAATGCAGGGGCTCGTTCGACACGGCCGTCCATTCGCTGCTGTCGATCGCGGGGAAGAACGTGTCGCAGCGATAGACCTTGTCGATGTGCGTGACGATCAGCCGGTCCGCGACGCGCATCGCTTCCGCGAAGATCTGCGCGCCGCCGATGATGCTGGCCGAGTCGGCGCCGACGAGGGCCACGGCTTCATCGAACGAATGGACCACGTCAACGCCGTCATGGCGCCAGTCGCGATTGCGCGTGACGACGATGTTGCGCCGGCCCGGCAGCGGGCGGCCGATCGATTCGAAGGTCTTGCGGCCCATGATGATCGGGTGGCCGAGCGTGACGCGCTTGAAGTGCGCGAGGTCTTCCGGCAGATGCCAGGGCAGCGTGTTGTCGACGCCGATGCCGCGGTTGGCATCCATCGCGACGACGAGGGACAGGTGGGTGGCCATGGGAACCTCCTTGCTTGCTTACACGGCGACGGGCGCCTTGATGGCCGGATGCGGGTCGTAGCCGGCGATTTCGAAGTCGTCGAACTTGTAGTCGAACAGCGAGTCGGGCTTGCGGCGGATGGACAGCTTGGGCAGCGGACGTTCCGCGCGCGACAGCTGCAGCTCGACCTGTTCCATGTGGTTCGAATACAGGTGGCAGTCGCCGCCCGTCCACACGAAGTCGCCCACGTCCAGGCCGGCCTGCTGGGCCATCATGTGCGTGAGCAACGCGTACGACGCGATGTTGAACGGGACACCGAGGAAGATGTCGGCGCTGCGCTGGTACAGCTGGCACGACAGCTTGCCGTCCGCGACGTAGAACTGGAACAGCGCATGGCACGGGGGCAGCTTCATCTTCGGCACGTCGGCCACGTTCCACGCCGAGACGATCATGCGGCGCGAATCCGGGTTGTGCTTGATCTGGTCCATGACCTGCGAGATCTGGTCGATGTGCTCGCCGGACGGCGTGGGCCAGCTGCGCCACTGGTAGCCGTAGATGGGACCGAGGTCGCCGTTGGCGTCGGCCCACTCGTCCCAGATCGAGACGCCGTTGTCCTTCAGGTATGCGATGTTCGTGGAACCGGCGAGGAACCAGATCAGCTCATGGATGATCGATTTCAGGTGCAGCTTCTTCGTCGTCACCAGCGGGAACCCGTCCTGCAGGTTGAAGCGCATCTGGTGGCCGAACACGGAGCGGGTGCCGGTGCCGGTGCGGTCGGTTTTGACCGTGCCATGCTCCAGCACATGGCGCATCAGGTCGTGGTATTGACGCATCGGTGTGGCTCGCAGTGAAAGATTGAAAACCCGCGCATTTTAACCGATTGCGGCGCGGGTCCGCATGGGATGTTTACGCGCCGCGGCGCACGGCGTCCGCCAGCAGCGCGACGGCTTCGCGCACGCGGCCGTCCGGCGCATCGAGCAGGTTGTCGCCCACGTAGAGCTCGAAGAACGCGGTGTCCGGCAGCACGCCGTGGCTGATGCGGTTGAAGATCCAGATGCCGTGGTCGCGCGCGAGTTCGCGGCGGATTTCCAGGGCGCGCTCGCGGCCCACGGGCAGGTGCACGTGCAGCATATTGGCCTGGGGCCGCGCCGGGTTCACGCGCAGTTCGGGATAGTCGCGCAGCACATCGTACAGGAACAGGGTGCGGGCGAAGCAGGCGGGCATCGCGGCCAGGCGCTGCTCGAACTGCATCGCCGCGGCGACCACGTACGGCGAACGCTGGAACACGTTGCCGCCCAGGCGCTTGAACCATTCCGCAGCTTCCGCGATGACGTCGCGGCGCCCCGCCAGCATCGCGCCACCGAGCCCGCCGATGCCCTTGTACAGCGACGTGTACACGGTGTCGAAGCCCGCCGCGATCTCGGCCACGGGACGGCCATAGCCGGCCGCCGCCTCCCACACGCGGGCGCCGTCCATGTGCAAGTGGATGCCGCGCGCGCGGCAGTGCGCCTTGATCGCCTCGAGGTCCTCCCATGGTGACAACTGGCCGCCGATCTCGCGCATGGGAATCTCGAGCGCGACCGCGGCCAGCCGGTCCGGGATGCCGCCGATGTCGGCCGCCGACCACGGACGATGCGGGTCGCCCGCGCGCAGCGCGTCGAAGTGGCCGAGCAGCTGGAAATTCGAACGTTCGTGGACGAACACGTGCGCGGTCGGATGCAGCACGACGGGCGCGCGGCCGCGGGCGTCGGCGGCGAGGCGCAGCGCCGTCGCCTGGGCCATCGTGCCGCTGATGCAGAACACGGCGTCCTCCATGCCCAGCAGTTCGGCCACGCGGGCCTCGAAGCGCTGGATCAGCGCACCGTCGCCGTAGGTGTCGTGGACGATGCCGTTCGCTTCGCACCAGGCGGCCATCGCGGCGAACATTTCGGCCGGCGTGCGGGCGCGATGGCCGGGGAGGACGGTGGTGCAGCGGGAGAGCAGGTCGGTGTCGGACAATCGGGGCTCCAGGGCAGGACGGGCCGGGTGGTCCGCGCTACTCTACACCGAAGCCGGCGGACGCGGAAGGGCACCCGCCGCCTGCAAGTCAGTACTGGGTCAGGGCCGGCCGCGCGGCGGCCTGCTGTTGGTCCAGCTTGAACAGGCGCACGGCACGTGCCAGGTGGCCGGCCTGTTCCTGCATGGCCTGCGCGGCGGCGCTGGCTTCCTCGACGAGCGCGGCGTTCTGCTGCGTCACCTGGTCCATTTCACCGATCGAGCGGTTGATGTGCTCGATGCCGCTGCTCTGCGCGGCGTTCGCCGTGCTGATGCGGGCCATGATCGCCGTGACCTTCTCGGCGCTGGCCAGCACTTCCGTCATCGTGACGCCCGCTTCCTGCACGATGCGGCTGCCGGCGTCCACTTCCTCCGTCGACGCGACGATCAGGCCCTTGATTTCCTTCGCCGCGGCGGCGCTGCGCTGCGCGAGGTTGCGCACCTCGGTCGCGACGACCGCGAAACCGCGGCCCTGTTCGCCCGCGCGTGCCGCCTCGACGGCGGCGTTCAGCGCGAGGATATTGGTCTGGAACGCGATGCCGTCGATGACGCCGATGATGTCGCCGATCTTGCCGGACGACGCCTTGATCGTGTCCATCGTCTCGATCACCTGGCGCACCATGCGGCCGCCTTCCTGCGCCACCATCGACGTGTTCACCGCGAGCTGGTTCGCCTCGTGCGCGTCGCCGGCGTTGCGGCGCACGGTTTCCGTCAGGTCCTGCATCGAGTTCGCCGTCGAGGCGAGGTTGGCCGCCTGCTGCTCGGTGCGGGAACACAGGTCCAGGTTGCCGCTCGAGATTTCGCCGGACGCACCGGCGATCTGTTCGGCGCCGTGGCGCACCTGGCCCACGACATTGGACAGGCTGCTGCTGATGTTGTTCATGGCGTCGGCCAGCAGGCCGATCTCGTCGCTGCGGTCGACGTCCATGCGCACGGTCAGGTCGCCCTCGGCGATGCGCACGGCGGCATCGCGCGCCCGGACCAGCGGGCGGGTGACGGTGCGTTTCATGACGGTGTGCAGGACCGCCGCGAAGATGGCCAGTGCCACGAGGCCGATGACGATGTAGCGGTTGCGCAGGCTGGCCGCTTCCTTCGTGATCTCGTCCTCGTACGTGCCGCCGGCGATCAGCCAGTTCCAGTCCTTGAACAGCGTGTACGCGGCAACCTTCATCCGGGGCGCCGTCTCGCCGGCTTCCGCGTTCTGCCACGGATACGCCATGATGCCGTGCTGCGTTTCCAGCATCTCCTTGATGAATTCGCGGCCGCCGGCATCCTTGCTACCCAGGATATTCTTGCCTTCCTTGACGGGGTGGACGATCAGGTCGCCGTAGGTCTTGCCCTTCGTCGCATCGAGCACGAAGTAGTAGCCCGTGTCGCCCACCTTCATCTTCTTGATGCGTTCGCGCAGGGCACTGATGTTCGCTTCCGCGTCGAGGCCGACGTAGAGGATGCCGATCACCTTGCCGGATGCGTCGCGGATCGGTTCGTAGTCCGTGACGAACGGCTTGCCGAACAGCTTGACGATGCCGATGTAGGGCCTGCCGGCCTGGACGGCGGCGTACGCGGGGCTCGCATGGTCGAGAATCGTGCCGATGGCGCGGTCGCCGTTTTCCTTCTTGACGGAGGTGCTGACGCGGACGAAGTCGTCGCCGCTGGCGGCGAAGATCGTCGCGTTGCCGCCCGTCTGCTGCGTGAAGCGGTCGGGCAAGGTGAAGTCGAGGTTCAGCGGCTTGCCGGCGATCTTCAACGTGGGCACCTGCTTGTCGCCGACCGCGACCATGGTGCTCGTGTCGAGCGTGAATTCGCCTTCGAATTGCGCGGCGAAGATGCGGCCGAAGCTGATGGCCTGGCTCTTCATTACCTTGTCGAACATCTCGACCGCGTTGACGACGCTCTGCAGTTCGGATTCGACGTTGGCGATGGCACGGGCGTGCAGCATCGACGAGGTCGTCCAGGTGATGGTGAAGACGAGGCCGGCGAGGATGACGCTGACGAGGGCGAACGTGAATGCGGTGATCTTGGTGCCGACTGTCCAGTTGGCGACACGGAACGATTGTTTGTTCATGACGAAGCGAAGAGGTGATGTTGGTCTATGTTACGTCAAGTATCCGCAAGGCAACAAAAAAATGTGAGCCATTTTCGACGTGTTCGTGCAACAAAATCTTGCCGCGATGGCACGAACTGCCAGGAAACCACCTGCTCGTGTTATTGCCTCGCCAACTCAATGCGCGACCTGGACGTTATGGAATTGCAAAGCCGCCAGGTTGGCGTAGATGCCGCCCAATGCCACGAGCGACGCGTGCGTGCCCGTTTCGACGATGCGGCCATCCTCCATCACGATGATCCGGTCGGCCCGCTGCACGGTGGCCAATCGGTGCGCGATGATCAAGGTGGTGCGGCCCACCATCGCCGCCTCCAGCGCGCGCTGCACCAGGCGTTCCGACTCGGCGTCGAGGGCGCTCGTCGCCTCGTCGAGCAGCAGTAGCGGCGGATTTTTCAGCAGCGCGCGGGCGATGGCGATGCGCTGGCGCTGGCCGCCCGACAGGCGCACGCCCCGTTCGCCCAGGTACGACTGGTAGCCTTCCGGCAGGCGTTCGATGAATTCGTGCGCGGCGGCGAGCTTCGCGGCGGCGATCACTTCCGCGTCCGAAGCGTCGGCACGGCCGTAGCGGATGTTTTCCAGCGCGTTCGCGGAGAAGATCACCGTGTCCTGCGGGACGATGCCGATCGCGTCGCGCAGCACGTGCAGGTCGAGGTCGCGGATGTCCACGCCGTCCAGCCGGATACTGCCCGATTGCGGGTCGTAGAAGCGCAGCAGCAGCTGGAACAACGTGGTTTTGCCGGCACCGGACGGGCCCACGACGGCCACCGTCTCGCCGGGCTTCACGTCGAGGTTCACGTGGTCCAGCGCAGCCGCTTCCGGACGCGACGGGTACGAGAACTGCACGTGCGCGAGCTGCAGCGCGGCGCCGCCCGCGGTGCGTGCGGGCAGGACCGTCGGGTGCGCCGGGTTGCGGATGTCGGATTGGACGGCGAGCAGTTCCAGCAGGCGTTCCGTGGCGCCGGCCGCGCGCTGCGCCTCGCCCATCACTTCGGACAGCGCGCCGATGGCGCCGGAGACGATCGACGCGTACAGGATGAACTGGCCCAGGTCGCCGCCCGTCATCGTCCCTTCCAGCACGGCGTGCGCGCCGAGCCACAGCACGAACACGATGGCGCCGAACACGAGGGCGATGGCGAGCATCGTCAGCACGGCGCGCGCGCGGATGCGCCGCATCGCGGTCGCGAACGCACCCTCGACGGAGGCGCCGAAGCGCTGCGCCTCGATCTTTTCGTGCGTGAAGGCCTGCACGGTGGGCATGGCGTTGAGGATCTCGCCGGCCATGGCCGATGCATCCGCGATGCGGTCCTGCGAATCGCGCGACAGCTTGCGCACGCGCCGGCCGAACAGCACGATCGGCACGACGACGAGTACCAGCAGGCCGAGGATGATCGACGTGAGCTTGGCGCTCGTCACGAACAGCATCGCGAGGCCGCCGACGAACAGCAGCGTGTTGCGCAGCGCGAGCGAGATGCTCGTGCCGACGACGGCCTGGATCAAGGTGGTGTCCGTCGTCAGGCGCGACAGCACTTCGCCCGTGCGCGTCGTCTCGAAGAATTCCGGGCTCTGTTCGACGACGTGGCGGTAGACGGCGCTGCGGATGTCGGCCGTCACGCGCTCGCCCAGCCACGACACCGTGTAGTAGCGGGCCGCCGTTGCCACCGCGAGGATCGCGGCGACGCCGAACAGCGCGAGGAAGGTCGTGTTGACGCTGGCGGCGCTTGCGGCCCCGCCTTTGGCCCCGAAGCCGTGGTCGATCATCTGCTTGAACGCATACGGGATCGCCAGCGTTGCGCCGGCCGCGACGAGCAACGCGATGCCGGCGAACAGGAACTGGCGGCGGTACGGGCGCAGGAACGGCAGCAGGCCTTTCAATGCGGCGAGGGCGCCCTTGCGGGAGGCGGGTACGGAGGTGGTCGTGTCGGTGGTGGTGCCGTTGCTCATGTCTTCAATCGTGGTTCTTGGTATGCGGGTGTCCGCGTTCACAGCTTCATCGCGGCGACGTAGCCGGTCAGTTCCAGGTAGCCCCGTCCTGCGGGCTTGCCGTCGCGTTCCGCGCTGACGGCGCCTTCCCAGTAAACGGCCCCCGTCGAACGGCGCGAATCGAGTTCCTGGTCGGGCTGCAGTGGTTCGATGCGCCATGCGGTCGACCCCGTCGTCAACGTCGTGGCCACCGGGTAGGCGGCGTTCGTGCGCGGCGACGTCCAGGTGCGCAGCGGTGCGAAGCGCACCTGATCGGGACCGTACTGCGTCATCCTGCCGGATCCGTCGCGCCAGGTCGCGTGGGCCCACAGTGTACTCCCATCCTTGGCGCGGATCCGGAAGGCCATCAGGGCGCCGCCGTCGTCGAGGTTGATGCCGGTCCAGTCCCAGCCGGTGGCGTTCGCATCCAGCACCTGGCTGGACCATTCGTGGTCGAGCCACGCGGCGCCCGTCACGGGTTCCTTGCGGCCGGCACGGACGATCTCGCCGTCCACCTGCAGGTGCGGTTCGCTGTAGTAATAGCTGGCGTGGCCCGGTTGCGGGCCTTTTTGCGAATAGCCGGCTGCGCCTTGCAGCAGCACGGGTTGCGTGGGCGCGAGGCGCAAGGTGAACGCGAACTCGCCGGACCGCACGACGACGAGGTAGCGGCCGTCGGGCTCGCGGCGCATGCGCCAGTCGTCCAGCTTCACGTCCGTCGTTCCCGTGTCGGCGTAGGCGAGGCCGAAGCCGGCGCGGGCGCTTCTCTGGTCGTGCACGAGGTGGCCCAGTGCCGGATCGGACAGCGCGGCGTGGCCGATGATCAGCTGCTTTGGCGCGAACGCGCTCGGGTTCGCGGGGTCCGTCTCCGTGCGGCTCCGGAAGAACGTGACCTGGAAACCGAGCGGCTTGCCGTCCGGCGTGCGCAGCCAGCCGGTCGCGTACCACCATTCCGTGCGGTAGTCGGGATGCGCGCCATAGTCGGCGGGGAAGGCCAGCGCGCGGCCCGGCGTGACGGCCGCGAACACGGGCGGCGCCGCGTGCGCGCACGCGGCCGCGAGCCACAGGATCAGGATGCGGAGCAGCGCCATCACCAATCCTCCCGCACGGCGCGCACCGGCCCGCCGGACAGTGCGTAGCGGCCCGACACGAGCGCCGTCGCGACGGATGCCGCCACGAGCACACCGGCCACGCTGCCGATCAGGGGCCACGGCAGGTGCAGCTGCATCGTCCAGTGGAACGATTGCGGATTCACGACGTAGACCAGGATCAGGCTGATGACGAGGCCCAGCACGAACCCGGTCAGCACGCCCAACGCGGTGAGGGCGCCCCCTTCGACGGCAAGGATGCCCAGCACCTGGCGGCGCGTGACGCCCACGTGGCGCAGCATGCCGAATTCCTTGGCGCGCGCGAGCGTCTGCGCGGAAAACGTCGCGGCCACGCCGGACAAGCCGATGCCGATGGCGATCGCTTCCAGCAGATAGGTGACGGCGAAACTGCGGTCGAAGATCCGCAGGCTCATGGCGCGGATGTCACCCGGGCGCGCCATCTGCAGCGCCGCGCCGAACGGCAGGCGCCGCAGTCCGCCTTCGATGCGCGCGGCGTCGGCACCGGGTGCGGCCCACAGGGCGGCGTCGGTGACGGTGGTATCGCCCGTCAGCGCGCGGTAGTCGGCCAGGCGCACGACGACGGAGCCCGTCTGGTTCGCGTAGTCGCGCCAGACGCCGGCGACGAAGAAAGGCTCCGGCCGGCCGCCCAGGGGCAACGTGAACACCTGGCCCGGGTGGACGTGGTACAGGTCCGTCATCGCTTCCGATACCCACACCGGCCGCCGGCCCGCGGGTACGGGCACGGCGTCGCCCACGAGGGCGAGCATGCGGCCGGGATCGGCGGGATCGAGGTCGCGCGCGACGAGGACCACGTTCGGTCGCGCCGGGTCGAGCGACAGCGGGCGCGTACGCAGGAACGCGCTGCGCGCGACGCCGGAAACTCCGGCGATTGCGGTCTGCTCCTGCGGTCCGAGGCCGCCCGTGTTGCCGCCCGCGCTGCTGCGCACGTACAGGTCGGCCGGGAGGATGTGCAGGATCCAGTCGTCGACGGAGACGCGGAAACTGGCGACCATGATCCCCATTGCGACCATCAGGCTGAAGCTGGCGAGCACGCCGCCGAGCGCGATCGATGCCTGGCCCGGCGCGTTCGCCAGGCGCGCCAAGGTCAGTGCCAGCACGGGTGCACGCTCGCCGCGCCGGCGCAGCAGGCGGTCGAGCAGCCGGAACGCGGACGCCGCGAGCCGCGGCATCAGGCCGATGCCGCCCACGAGCAGCAATGCCACGGCGAGGTAGCCGAACAGCGGCAGCCCAAGCACGGGCGGCGCGAACGCGCACGCGGCGGCGAGCGCGAGGCAGACGACGGCTGGCCCGACCCGGTTCAGGCGCGCGAGCGCCGTTTCGTCGTTGCCGGATTTGAGCGCGATGGCGGGCCGGGCGCGTGCCGCCTCGAGCGCCGGGGCCGCGCAGCCGAGCAGTGCGACGGAGAGGCCCAGGCCGAAGTAGACGAGCGCGGCGCCCGGCGCGAACGCGACGTGCGGCTTCACGCCGGGGAAGTAGCCGGCACCCAGGTCGCCGCCGAACAGCGCGAGCGCCGCGGCCGCGAGCGCATAGCCGCCCGCGATGCCGAGCAGCGCACCGAGCACGCCGAGAAGCGCGCCTTCCGCCAGCACCTGGCGCAGCAGCGCGCGGCGCGGCAGGCCCAGCACGCGCAGCAGCGCGAACTGGCTCCGCCGGCGCAGCACGGACAGCGCCTGCGTGGAAAATACGAGGAATGCGCCCGTGAACAGCGCGACGAGCGCGAGCACCGTCAGGTTGACGCGGTAGGCGCGACTGAGGTTATTGCTGCGGCTTTCCTGGTTCGCGTCGCCGGGCCGGCCGACCGCGAAGCGGCCGGGATAATCGCGCTCGAGCTGCGCCGCCAGCGCCCGTTCGAATGCGGCGCGGTCGACGCCGTCGCGCAGTTTCAGGTCGACGCGCGACAGCTTGCCGACGAGATGAAAACGCCATTGCAGCGCACCGACGTCCATCACGCCGAGGCGCTGGCCGCTGCGTGCGCGCAGGATCGCCCCCGCCACGCGCAGGTGCAGGTCGCGCGTGCCCGCGCGCAGGCCGATCGTGTCGCCCCGCGCCTTGCCCAGCCAGGCCTGTGCGGCCGGCGACAGGAACACGGCGTCGTCGGCGAGGACGTCGTACGGGTGCGCGGCGTCGGGCACGCCCATCAGGTCGGGCGCAATATAACCGGCGCGGAAGGCATCGATGCCGACGATCTTCAGAACCCCTTGGCCATCGGCACGTGCGGCGTCGATCTCCAGCACGGGCGACGCGACGGCGACGCCTTCGTGCCGGGCGAGATGCGGGTAGACGTCTTCGTCGAACAGCGCCTCGCGGCTCGTCACCTGCACATCGGCCTGGCCGGACAGGCTGTGCACGGCCGCATTGAATTCGTTGAACGCCGCAGCGTTGATCAGGTGGATGGCAAAGCCCATCGCCACGCCGACGGCGATGGCGACGACGGCCAGCACGGCGCGCATCGGGTGCGCACGCCACTCGCCGAACAGGAGCCAGCGTGCGAGCTGGCTCACGCCGGACATTCCACCGCCAGCGCCGCCTTGGTCCGCTGCAGCCGCCGCTGCGCGGCCGTCTTCGCGCGGCCCGTCAGGCGGGCGGCGTCTTCGTCGGCCCACTGCCGGCGCAACTGGAGGCGCGCGCACTGCTTGCGGTGCGCGGCCGCGGCGCGGGCCTGGCGGCCGTAGGCGCGGTCGCTGCGCTGCTCTTCTTTTTCGCGCGCGGCGCGCAGTTTTTCCAGTTCCAGCAAGGTGCGGGCATCGCGCGTCGCCACGGTCTCCGCGCCTTCGGGACGGATGCCGGCCGGCGGCGGCAGTACGGCGGATCGGCCCTGGGCGCAGGGTCGGTCCGCGTAAGTGGTCTTGCCGTCCTGCGTGCATTTGTAGACGGGGTCGGCGAGGGCGTTGGTCAGCAGGCAGGCGGCGAGGAGTGGGAGCAGGCGTGTCATGATCGGGTCCGGGTCAAAGGATTTTACCGGGGTTCATGATGCCCAGCGGGTCGAGCGCGGCCTTGATCGCACGCATCAGCCGCAGCTCGACGGGTGACTTGTAGCGCGGCAGCTCGTCCCGCTTCAGCGCGCCGACGCCATGTTCGGCCGAGATCGACCCGCCGTGCGCCGCCGCGCTGTCGTGCACGATGCGGTTGATGGGGCCTTGCTCGGCGAGGAAGTCGTCGTGGCCGATGCCGTCCGGCGGTGCCACGTTGTAGTGCAGGTTGCCGTCACCCAGGTGGCCGAAGCAGACGACCTGCACGCCAGGGTAATCCGCTTCGAGCTGGGCCTCCGTCGTCTCGATGAAGTCCGCGATGCGCGAGATCGGGACGGAGATGTCGTGCTTGATGTTCTTGCCGGCGGCCGCCTGCGCGAGCGGGATGTGCTCGCGGATCGCCCACAGCGCGCGCGACTGCGCGATCGACGTCGCGACGACGGCGTCGCGCGCGAGGCCGTCCTCCAGCGCCCGCTCGATGGCGCGCTCCAGCAGCGCGACGCCGTGTGCCTCGGATTCGTGGCTCGACAACTCCAGCAGCGCATACTGCGGATAGCGCTCCGGGAACGGCCGTGGCAGGTCGGGGAAGTGGCTGGCGACGAGGCGCAGGCTGACGTCGCTCATCAATTCGTAGCCCGTCAGCGTGGGGCCGCATTCGGCCTCCACGAGCTTCAGCAGCGCCAGCGCGTCGCGCGGACTGGCCAGCGCGACAAGCGCCGTGATCGCCGCTTTCGGCTGCGGGAACAGCTTCAGCACGGCGGCCGTGATGACGCCCAGTGTGCCCTCGGCGCCCACGTACAGGTCGCGCAGGTCGTAACCCGTGTTGTCCTTGCGCAGGCCGCGCAGCGCATCCCACACGTCGCCCTGCGCCGTGACGACCTCGAGGCCGAGGCACAGCTCCCGCGTATTCCCATAGCGCAGCACGCCCGTGCCGCCCGCATTGGTCGACAAATTGCCGCCGATCGTGCAACTGCCTTCGGCCGCCAGCGACAGCGGAAACAGCAGGCCGTGTTCCGCGGCCGCCTGCTGGACGTCGTGCAGGATGCAGCCGGCGTCCACCGTCATCGTGCGGTTGAACGGATCGACGGCGCGGATGCGGTTCAGGCGGCGCAGCGACAGCACGACGGCAGCGCCCGTCGCGTCCGGGACGCTGCCCAGCACGAGGCCCGTGCGGCCACCCTGCGGGACGATCGGCACGGCCAGTTCGGCGCAGAGGCGCACGACGGCGGCCACTTGCGCGGTGTTCGCTGGCCGCACGACGGCGCGGGCGCGTCCCGTGAAACGGCCGCGCCAGTCGGTCAGGTAGGGCGCGGTGTCGTGGTCGTCGACAAGGAGGTGGCCCGCGCCGACGATGGCGCCGCAGCGTTCCAGGAAGCCGTCAGTCATGCGGGACTTTGACCTTGTCGAGCAATTCCTTCGCCAGCTTCTGCGCCTGCTTCTTGTACGGCCGCAGGTACAGCAGCGCGAACAGGAAGTACGCGACGACGAGCAAGGTCTCGCCCAGCGCCATCATGCGCGACAGTTCCGTGCGGTCGCTCCACGCGCGCACGATGCCTTCGACGAGGTAGATCAGGATCACCATCGACGACCATTGCAGCGTGTACAGGTCGCGCTTGAGGACACCCCGCAGCGGCAGCAGCAGCGGCAAGGCCTTCAACGCGAGCAGCGAGCCGCCCGGATGGAGCGGCGCCACGACGATTTCCCAGGCCAGCAGCCACGCGAACAGCAGGACCAGACTGGTCACCGCGCCCGTATGAAACACCCTTAGCACTTGCATTACTTAATCCGTCCCCTGCAGTTTGCGGGCCGCCAGCGCAAGGCGCCGGCCGAGCGCGATCGCGAGCCGCTTCTCGTCGTCGGACACCGGGCGGTTGCCGTCCACGCCCGACCAGTGGGTCGCGCCGTAGGGACTGCCGCCGCTGGCGGTGGTCATCAGTTCCGGCTGGGTGTAGGGCAGGCCCATCACCATCATGCCGTGGTGCAGCAGCGGGATCATCATGGAAAGCAACGTCGATTCCTGGCCTCCATGCAGGCTGCCGGTCGACGTGAACACGGCGGCCGGCTTGCCGGCCAAGGTGCCGGACAGCCACTGCGCGGACGTGCCGTCCCAAAAATATTTCATCGCTGCCGCCATGTTGCCGAATCGCGTGGGCGACCCAAGTGCCAGCCCGGCGCATTCGGCCAGGTCCTCGAGTTCGACGTACGGGCTGCCCGAACGCGGGATGTCGGGTTCCGTTGCCTCGGCCACGGTCGACACGGCCGGCACGGTCCGCAGCCGGGCTTCCATGCCCGGTATGCTGTCGACGCCCTGGCCGATCAGTTCCGCCAGCCGCCGCGTCTTCCCATGACGCGAGTAGTACAACACGAGGATAATCTCATTGGTTGGGTTCATCGTTGGTATTATAGGGCGCTTTACAAGATGACACGCCCGCCACAAAGGCTTTTTGTCGCGGGCCTTTTGCCTATCGATGCTTTCCAAGACCGTCACCAACCTGTCCCGCAGCACGACCGAGATGATCAGCACGGGCGTCGACCGGGTGCGCGGACTGACGTGGAACGAGGCGCGCGACCTCGTGCGCTTCGCGCGCCGCCGCCTGACCGAAGAAAAGCTGCCCCAGGTGGCGGGCAGCCTCACGTTCACGACGACCCTGGCCATCGTGCCGCTGCTGACGATCGTGCTGGCCATCTTCACGACGTTTCCCATGTTCGGCAAGCTGCGCACGGCCCTCGACAATTATTTTGTCCAGATGCTGATGCCCAAGGCGATTGCGAACACGATCACGTCGAACCTGACGCAGTTCGCCAGCAAGGCGACGGGGCTGTCGGCCGTGGGCGGTATCGCGCTCGTGTTCACGTCCGTGGCAATGATCAGCACGATCGAGCGGGCGTTCAACCAGATCTGGAAAGTGCGCCGGCCGCGGCCCCTCGTGCAGCGGGTGCTCGTGTACTGGGCGCTCGTCACCCTGGCACCGCTGGCGTTCGGTATTTCGCTCACGTTGACGTCGCAGCTGTTTTCCGCGACGAACGGCCTGATGAGCCTCGTGCCGTTCCTGGGCGCCGTCTTCTACACGGTCGTGTCGATCGCGCTGACGACGGGTGTGTACGCGCTGCTGTACCGCGTCGTGCCGAACCGCGACGTCGACTGGCGCGACGCCGTCTGGGGCGGCTTGGTGGCGGCCATCGCCTTCGAGATCGCCAAGCGCGTGTTCGCCATCTTCATCCGCCAGTTCCCCACGTACGCCATCATCTATGGCGCGCTGGCGGCGCTGCCGCTGTTCCTCGTGTGGATGTATTTATCGTGGATGATCACCCTGGTGGGCGCCCTGCTGACGGCGGCGCTGCCCATCGTCAAGTACGAGCGCTGGTGGTACGAACCGGTGCCGGGCGGCGCGTTCGTCGACGCGATGGCCGTGCTGAAGGTCTTGCACGGCAGCGCCCGGCTGACGGGGACGGCGATGGTGTCGAGCGCCCGCATCCGCGCCTTTACGCGGATCGGTTACGACGAAATGACGAGCCTGCTGGAGCAGATGGTGGGCGCGGGCTGGGTCGGGCAGGTGCAGGTCGATGCGCAGCGCTGGGGGCGAAGCGTGCGGGCAGGGACCGATTGCTGGGTGCTGCTCGTCGACCCGCGTTCCGTGAGGCTGGCCGACGTCTACCGGCTGTTCGTGTTCGGCGGCATCGGCAGCGAAGCGGGAGCCGCCGTCGATGCCGCGCAGGCGCCGCTGGCGCTCGACACGGCCGCGCTCGCGCGCGAGGTCGAGGCCGCCGTCGAGCAGGGCCTCGACGAAACCCTGGCCAACCATTTCGACCGCATCTCCACGGCGCCGTCTACCAGCTGAGCTTGCCTGTCAGCATTTCCCAGTACATCACCCAGTCGGCGCGGAACGAGTACCACGGGTAGTCGAACGTGGCCGGGCGGTTCTTCTCGAACACGAAGTGCCCGATCCAGGCGCCGCCGTAGCCCGTCACCACGGCCAGCGGCAGCCACCACGAATTCGGCGTGGCGATGTATTGCGCGACGGCGGCGATGGCCGACGACGTGCCGAGGAAGTGCGTGCGCCGGCACAGCCGGTGCTCGTGCTGTGCCAGGTAGTAGGGATAGAACCGTGCGAAGGTGTCGTAGCGTACTGCGGCCATGCGGGTCTCCGGTTGGGTCCGTCCCCAGTGTAGATTAATCGAGGGCGCGCACGAAGTCCTCCAGCAAGCCCGACACCACTTCCGGCTGTTCCGTCATCATCGAATGGCCGCAATCGATCGCGGCCACGCGCGCGTGCGGGATCGCCGCGACGAGCGCGCCGGCCGAGCGGGGTGGCGTCATCACGTCGCGCCGGGCCTGCACGAACAAGGTCGGGCATGCAACGGCCTGCGCCGCGGCACCACCGTCCCCGTACGTGTTGCACGCGACGAAGTCCGTGTAGAACAGTTGCGCCGGGTTCATCTGGGCCATGCGCTGCATCAGGCGGCGCGACGCGCCCGGTACCCAGACGCCCTGCGGCTGGCCCGGCGCCGCCGGCGCGATGCTCGCGTGCGACCACATGTTCACCATGTCGATCGCGGCCGCCTCGTCCGTGCGGGCCGTCTCCAGCAGTGCGTCCGACACCTTCATGGGCCACGTGCTGCCCAGCAGCGCCAGGGCGCGCACGCGTGCCGGTGCACGATAGGCGGCGTCGAGGGCGATCAGCGATCCCATGCTGTGGCCGGCGAGGATGGCGCGGTCGATGCCGGCCGCGTCCAGCACGGCGAGCACCCATGCGGCCATCGCCTCCACAGTCGCCAGCGCGGGGCCGGCGCTGCGGCCGTGGCCCGGGAGGTCGACGGCGAGGACGTCCAGGCCAAGTTGCGCGCAGCGGCGCGCCTGCGCCGTCCAGACGGAATGGTCGTTCTGGGCGCCGTGGATGAACACGATGGCGGGTGTGCCGCGTCCGGGCCGGGTGCCGGCCGTGTACGCGTAGGCGGTGCTGCCGTTCACGTCGAGCTGCATGTCAGGCTCCTTTCTGCGCGAGTTTGAGGGCGCGGGTGATGTCGTCGACCAGGTCGTCCGTGTCTTCCAGGCCGATCGCCAGGCTGACCATGCCGCCGCCGTCGCTTGCCGCCAGCGAGCGCGGGCCGCCGAAGGCATCGCCGCGGCCGACGACCTGCAGCGCGCCGAGGAAGCGGCCGGCCGCTGCCGGGCCGCCCTGCAGCGCGAACGGGACGACGGCGCCGCAGCCGCGCGGCAGCAGCCGGCGGGCGAGGGCGTGGTCCGGGTGGCTGTCCAGGTCCGGATGCGCGACGCGCGCGACGGCCGGATGGCGCACGAGCGCCTCCGCGATCTTGTGCGCGCCGGCGACGTGGCGCTCCATGCGCACGCCCAGCGTGTCGAGGCCCCGCAGCACGGTGGCCGCATCGTGCGCGCCGAGCACGGCGCCGAAGTCGGCCAGCCCGGCGTGACGCGCGCCCAGGGCGAATGCGCCCACGGTGGATTCCTCGGCAAACACCCGGCCGCCGAAGCGTGCGTCGGGTTCGCACAGGCCGGGATAGCGCCCCGTGCGCACGTGGGCCGCGTGCCAGTCGAACGTCCCGCCGTCGACGAGCAGCCCGCCCGCCGCGCCGGCCTGGCCGGCCAGGAAGCCGGCGGCGTGGACGACGAGGTCGGCGCCGTGGTCGAATGGCTGCAACAGCCAGGGTGTCGCGAGCGTCGCGTCGACGAGCAGCGGCAGGTCGTGCTCGTGCGCGATGGCCGCGACGGACGGGATGTCGAGCACGTCGAGGGCCGCATGGCCGAGCGCCGCACCGAACAGCACGCGCGTTTCCGGCCGGATGGCATTGCGCCAGGCGTCCGGGTCGCGCGGGTCGACGAACGTCGCCGTGACGCCGAAGCGCGCGAGCCCGTGCGCGAGCAGCGCGCCGGCATCGGGGCGCACGTTGTCGGCGACGACGACGTGGTGGCCGGCGCCGGCCAGCGTCGCGAGCGCGAGGTGCAGGGCGGCCTGGCCGCTGGCCGTCGCGATGCCGGCCACGCCGCCTTCGAGGGCGGCGATGCGCTCTTCCAGCACGGCGGTGGGCGCGGGGGCGCCTGGCGCGCCGGCGGCCGTGTGCAGCGCGAGGGTGGTGAAGCCGGGATGCCTGGGTCCGCTCATGGCGTGCTATTCCTGAATGACGAAGACGGCGCATGCTAGCATCCGATAGCGCTAACCGTTACATTTAATCATCATGATGGTGCGTTGTGCACGGTTGCAAGGCATAAAGCTGGATTTTTCGGGTTGCTTAGGCTAGAGTCAAATTTATGAAATACACAACGCAGTACGCATCTCCAATCAAGGGGGTCCAAATGAAGGTATCGGAAATCCTGCAGGTCAAGGGCGACATTCTGTACACCGTGTCGCCGGACACCGACCTGGCCAACGCCGCCGCCACGATGGCCGAGCGCGACATCGGCTCGCTCGTCGTGATGGAATTCGGCGACCTGGTCGGCATGTTGACCTTCCGCGAGGTCATCAAGGCCTTGCACGCGCATGGCGGCTCGCTCGAGTCCGCGGGCACCGTGCGCAAGCACATGGACGACAGCCCGATCACCGTCACGCCGGACACCGAAGTCAACGAAGTACGCCGCATCATGCTGGAAAAGCACGCGCGCTACTTGCCCGTCATGAACGCGCGCACCTTGCTGGGCGTGATCTCGTTCTACGACGTCGCGAAGGCCGTGCTGGAAGCGCAGAGCTTCGAGAACCGCATGCTCAAGGCTTATATTCGCGACTGGCCTGCGGAGCAGATGGCCGAGGATTGAGCGGCCACTTCTTCCGCATCAGCGTTCCCGTAGGGTGGGCACCCCTGTGCCCACGCGTAACGCAAACCTAACGCTAACGTCCGCGTGGGCACGGGGTGCCCACCCTACGTTAAGTGCAGCCCATTCTTAGGCGGCGCGCGTCAGCGCATCGTTGGCCAGCCACTCGATGAGCGCCGCCGGCGCCAGGGGCCGCGCGAACAGATAGCCCTGCGCCAGCGGGCAGCCGAGCGTCTGCAGGATCTGCGCCTGGCGCTCGTCTTCGACACCCTCGGCGATGATCGACAGCCCGAGATTGCGCCCCAGCTCGATCACCATCTCGGCGATGCTGCTGCCGCGCGCCGCGTCCGTGATCTCGGTGACGAACGTGCGGTCGATCTTCAGCCGGTCCACGCAAAGGCGCTGCAGGTACGACAGCGACGAGAAGCCCGTACCGAAGTCGTCGATGGCGATCGACACGCCGGTCCGCTTGATCTCCGCGAGGCGCTCGATCAGGAGGTCGGGCTCTTCCATCGCCATCGATTCCGTGATTTCCAGTTCCACTCTTTCCGGCGGTGCGCCGGTGTCGTCCAATGCCTGGCGCAGCATGTCGATGAAGTGCGGGTGGCGGAACTGGACTTGCGAGACGTTGATCGACATCGTGAAATCGAGGTGGCCGGCCGTACGCACGCGCACGAGTTCCGCACACGCTTCGCGCAGCACCCAGGCGCCGATGTCGATGATCAGGCCCGAATACTCCGCGATGGGGATGAAGCGGTCGGGCGGCACGAAACGGCCGTCTTCCGTGCGCCAGCGCAGCAGGGCTTCGGCGCCATAGGCGCGGCGCGCGGCCAGTTCCACCTGCGGCTGGTAGGCGAGGAACAGTTCGCCGCGGGCGAAGCCGCTGCGCAGCGCGTGCATCAGCCGGACGCGCTCGCGGATTTCCACGCCCATGCCGCGCGAAAAATAGAAATGGCCGCCGCGCCGCTGGCTCTTCGCGCGTTTCAATGCGATATCGGCGTCCTTCAGCGCGTCGCCCGCATTGCCGTCGTGCTCGACGAGGCGCACAAGGCCCAGCGTCGCCGACACTTGCACGTCCTGGCCTTCGATGGAGAACGGCGCCGCGAACAGGTCCTGCATCGCGGCCGGGTCGATGAGATCGGCCGGGCCCAGCAGGCTGAAGATGTCGCCGCCGATGCGCGCCAGCGCGAGGCCCGCGTCGAGGCGCGCACGCAGGCGCTGGGCCACCGCAACGAGCAGGGCGTCGCCGAACTGGTGGCCGAGCGCGTCGTTCGTTTCCGAGAACTGGTCGATGTCGACGAGGCAGAGGGTCGCGTCGGCGCCGGCCTGCAGGCTGTCGTCGACGAGTTCGACAAGGCGCGTCCGATTCGGCAGGCCCGTCAGCGGATCGTAGAACGCCGCACGGTGCAGGTCCGTCATCAGCGCCACGTTGTCCAGGCCGACGGCGATGCTGCTCGTGAAGACGTCGACGAGGCCGCGGCGCAGGTCGTCCAGCGGCCGCGTCAGGCGCACCCAGGCAGCGAAGTCCGCGTGCGCCTTGCCGGGAAAGTACAGCGCCAGGTGATCGTCATGGTACAGGTTGCGGCGTTCGGCCAGCGCCTGTGCGAGGGCCGCCCCCGGGCCATCCGCGCCCGCGGCCAGCATGCCGTCGCGCGCCAGTCCGGCGCTGGGGCCGCAGCTGGCCAGCACGTGCCAGGCGACGCTGGCGGCATCCGGCGGGCAGACGCACAGCACGCCGTCGGCCCGCTGGCCGGCGAGGGTGGCCACTTCGCGCAGGATGCCGAGGCTCATCCCGCCGACGGAATGCAGGGCCATCAGCTCCGTGTTCGCGCGCACGACCTCGGCCAGGCCCCTGCGGCTGTCTTCCAGCGCGTGGATCTGTTCGTAGGCGCGGATCGCGGCGGCCACGCTCGTGTACAGCTTCGTGCGGGTGAGTTCCGATTTCGTGCGGTAGTCGTTGATGTCGTAGCCGCGGATGGCGTCCATCTCGGGTGCGTAGCCGGGCTGGCCCGTGCGCAGGATGATGCGCACGTCGTGGCGTCCGAGCGTGTCGCGCACGTGGCGCACGAGGTGCAGGCCGGCGTCCGGCTGTTCCATCACGACGTCGAGGAGGATCACGGCGATGTCGTGCTCACGTTCGAGCACGGCCTTCGCTTCGGCGGCCGAGTAGGCGTGCAGGAACGCCAGCGGCCGGCCATGCATCTCGAGGTTGCCCAGCGCGAACGTCGTCGTCGAATGGACGTCGGCGTCGTCGTCGACGATCAGCACCCGCCACGCATGGCCGCTGGCGGAAGCGATAGCCGGCGTCTCGTCTGCGAACACCAGGTCATCGTCCTGTGCGGCGCCCGGGGGCGTGTTCGGTGCGGGCATGTGCTGCGTCTCCAGGTAAGCTCGGGTGATTGTGAACAAGTATATATGCAATGTTATCCAGTCAGGCAAGAAAATTCCACAAGGCAACATTTTTATTGAGGCAGATGGGTTTTGCCCACCTGCGGGCCCATGCTGGTAAAATCTTTTATTCCATTCGCACAACCCAACGAGAATCCATGTCAGGCAACACATTTGGCAAGCTGTTTTCCGTCACCACTTTCGGCGAGTCGCACGGTCCCGCAATCGGCTGCGTGATCGACGGTTGCCCGCCGGGACTCGTGCTATCCGAAGCGGACATCCAGCCGGAGCTGGACCGCCGCAAGCCGGGCACGTCGCGTCACGTGACCCAACGCCAGGAAGCCGACCAGGTCAAGATCCTGTCCGGCGTCTACGAGGGGGTGACGACGGGCACGCCGATCGCGCTGCTGATCGAGAACACGGACCAGCGCAGCAAGGACTACGGCAACATCGCCGACACCTTCCGCCCCGGCCACGCCGACTACGCGTACTGGCACAAGTACGGCGTGCGCGACCCGCGCGGCGGCGGCCGTTCGTCGGCGCGCCTGACGGCGCCCGTCGTCGGCGCCGGCGCCATCGCCAAGAAATGGATGCGCGAAAAATTCGGCACCGAATTCATGGGTTGCATGAGCCAGTTGGGCGACATCGCCGTGCCGTTCGAGGATTTCAAGCATGTGCACGCCAACCCGTTCTTCGCCGCCACGTCCGACGCCGACCTGATCGCGCGCATGGAAGCGGCGATGGACGACCTGCGCCGCGCCGGCGATTCGATCGGCGCACGCATCGACGTCATCGCGAAGAACGTCCCCGTGGGCCTCGGCCAGCCGATCTACGACAAGCTGGACGCGGACATCGCCTACGCCATGATGGGCATCAACGCCGTGAAGGGCGTGGAGATCGGCGCCGGCTTCCATTCGGTCGTGCAGAAGGGCTCCGAGCACGGCGACGAGCTGACCCCGGAAGGCTTCGTGGGCAACAACGCGGGCGGCGTGCTGGGCGGGATTTCGACGGGCCAGGACATCGCCGTGTCGATCGCGATCAAGCCGACGTCGTCGATCCGCACGCCGCGCCGTTCCATCGACAAGGCCGGCAATCCCGTGTCGGTCGAGACGTTCGGTCGCCACGACCCGTGCGTGGGCATCCGTGCGACGCCGATCGCGGAAGCGATGCTGGCGCTCGTGCTGATCGACCACGCCTTGATGCACCGGGCCCAGTGCGGCGACGTGCACGTCGATACGCCGCGCCTGCGCTGATCCCCCTGTCCGTAACGAAAAAGGCGCCTGTCACGGCGCCTTTTTCGTTGGCGGACGAGTGTGTCAAGCCCGGCCGGCCACCGCTTCCACCAGCTGGCGCCGCTCGACGCTTTTCACGACGAGGCCGCGCAAGTCGTTCAGCAGCGCAAACTCCGTCTGGCTCAGGTAGACGGACGGGAAGCGGTCGTCCCAGTCGCCGTAGATGAAGCCGACCGGCTCGCCCTGCGTGCACAGCGGGATGATGACGAAGCAGCGCGCTTCCGCCAGCGAGTCTTTCCACCACGGCGGCAGCTTGCTGGAGAACTTCGGGTCGCGCGCGTTCTCGATGAAGATCACGCGGTCGCTGCCGAGCGCCGCGAAGAACACGTTCGGCTCGTACGCGTCGTCGAACGCGAGCTTCGGGACGATGGTCTTGGCATTGTCGCCGAGGCCGATCTTGGCCGTGTAGCGGCCGTCGCGGCGGTTGCGCAGGAAGCCGAAGGCACGCGTAAACGACAGGCCGTGGTACGCGGTCTCGATGGCCATCGACACCATCTGTCCCGCCGTGGCGGTGGCGGCGGCGTCGCGCATGTCGGCCACGCCGCTCATGAGGATCTTGTTGCCGGCCTCGCGCATGCGCGTGACGGCGGCGGCGCGGGCGCGCTTCTCGGGCGGGTTCGCGAGCGGTGCGATCGACAGGTCGGCCGCCGCTTCCACTTTCGCCTTCTCGATGGCGCCGACGATGTTGGCCGGCTCGATGCCGAGCAGCGGGGCGAAGCCGGCCGCCAATACCTTCACCTGTTCGGCGCCTGCTTCATCGCCGTGCCACAGGCTGTCCGCGCACTGGGCCGACATGGTGCCGAGGGCGGCGAGCCAGTCGTCGTGGCCGAAGTCGGCGCCGCGTTCGCCCGGCTGCACGCGGCGCATGCCGGCGATCAGGTTGTGCGGCAGGCCCCAGTGTTCCGCCGTCGCGCGGCCGATATGTTCGAGCGACAGGCCGAGCTGGGCGACGGACGCCGAATCGATGTCGGCCCCGCCCACGGCCTGCTGCATCAAGGTCCACTGCTCGGGCAGGTAGAACGTGACCATCATGCGGCCCAGCGAATGGAGGATCGAGCACACGACGGCTTCCTCCGGATCGCGCGAGGCGGCCTCGTTCGCAACCTGGTGCGCGACCATCCCGGCCAGCACGGCCTTTTCCATCTCGATGTGGGCCTGCAGCGAATCGGGCGTGGATTTACTCAGTTCCTCGATCAATTTGAGGCCCAGCGCAAGGTGGCCGATGGCTTCCGTGCCCAGCACGAGGATCGCCTTCGACACCGTGCTGATGCGCTGGCCGAACGCGGAATACATGCCGCTGTTCGCCAGGCGCAGGACCTTCTGCGTGAGCACGGGGTCGGACAGCACGGTCTGCGTCATGGAAAAGTCGCGCTCGTCCTCGCCGCGCATCGAGGCGAGGATGGCGTTGATGGCCTTCGTGAAGCCGGGCATGTCGCCGCGGCGGCGAATGCGCTCCCACAGCAGGGCGAGGGTGGCGTCGGCTTGCGGCGATCGTTCGATGGTAGCAGTCTGGTTCATGTGAGGCCCGCCCGTAATTCGTCCGGCAGCAGTTCCGTGTACAGGTTTTCCTTCAGCGCGGCCATGGCCACGTGGGGCGGCATGGGCTTGCCGGTCAGGTAGCCTTGTACGTAGTCGCATCCGCGCGACTCGACGTAGGTCAGTTGTTCTTCGGTCTCGACGCCTTCGGCCACGACGGACAGGTCGAGGTGCTTGGCCAGGTCGAGCACGGCGTTGCAGATCGCCCCGTCCTTCGTCGAGGCGGGCAGGTCCTTGATAAAGGCGCGGTCGATCTTCAGCACCGAGATCGGGAAGCGCTTCAGGTAGGCCAGGCTCGAATACCCGGTGCCGAAGTCGTCGATCGCGATGCGCGCGTTGCGCTCGGCCATCTTGGTGAGGATGGCTTCCGCGTGGACCGGGTCGATCATCAGCGTGCCTTCCGTGATTTCCAGCACGAGCTTGTCGCCCGGCGCGCCGGAAAAGCCGAGGGCGTCGTCCAGCACGTGCAGGAAGCGGTCGTTGCGGAACTGGCGCGGGCTGATGTTGACGGAGATGTACAGGTCGCGCTTGGCCACTTCCTCGAACTGACGCAACTGCACGAGCGCCGCCTTCAGCGCCCAGGCGCCCAGCAGGTTGATGAGGCCGTTCGTCTCGGCGATGGGGATGAAGCGCACGGGCGGCACCATGCCGAGCGTGGGGTGCTTCCAGCGCATCAGCGTCTCGAAGCCTTCGATGCGGCGCGTGCGACTCGACACGATGGGCTGGTAGTACAGCAGGAACTCGCCTTCGCGCACGGCCTGGAACATCGCGGCCTCGAGAGAAATGTCGTGCTGCGGCGGACCGCTCTCGCGCATGCTGTAGACGACGGTGCGGCCCTTGCCCGTCTCCTTGGCGCGGCCCATGGCGGCGTCGGCCAGCGCGATCAGGCGGATCTCGTCCTCGGCATGGTCCGGGTAGATCGACACGCCGACGGAGGCACCCAGGTACACGGTATGGCCGTCGATCTCGAACGGCGATTGCAGGGCCGCGAGCAGGCGGCCACTCACGAGCTTGATCTGGTCCGGCGTGAACGTGCCCGGCAGCACGGCGACGAACTCGTCACCTCCCACGCGCGCCAGCGTGTCGCTGTCGCGCAGGGTCTTGCGCAGCCGCACGGCGGCCTGGCGCAGCACGGCGTCGCCGACCGGATGGCCGAGGCCGTCGTTGACTTTCTTGAAGCCGTCCAGGCCGATGGTCGCCACGCAAAAGCCCTGGCCCGAGCGGCGTGCATTGGCGATCACCATCCGGATGCGGTCGGACAGCAGCAGGCGGTTCGGCAGCTCCGTCAGCGCGTCGTGCGTCGCCATGTGGCGCAGCCGCTGCTCGGTCGCGCGCTGGGCCGACATGTCGCGCCCGACGACCAGCAGTTCATCGCTGCCGGGCAGGGCGCCGATGCGCAGTTCGTACCACGTGTCGCGGCCGGCGCAGCGCAACCGCACTTCGACGAGGACGGGTGCGCCCGCCGCGGGATCGCCCGCTGCGCCGGCGTCGACGATGGCATTGCGCAGCGCGGCCTGGTCTACGTCGGCGGCGAGGCTTGTCAATACGGATCCGGCGAGCGCCCGCGTGCCGAACGCGCGTTCCGCGCGCTGGCTGGCATGGCGGATCGAGCCGGTGGAGTCGAGGCGGAACGCGACGTCGCCCACCGCTTCCATGTAGCTGTCCGGGCTCGCTGCCGGCGCCGCATGGCGCGGATCGTTCGTTACTGCGGATGAACTGGCGCGCATCGTCGAAATATCTGCTTTCTCGTTTGGCAGAACCTGCCTGGGTAATGCTGGAGTGTACCAAATCAACAAGCAATGTATCACCGAAAGATTCCAATCGGCATTGAAATTCACAATGCCCGGCATCTTTCTGTCCCTGCTTGATACGCCGCAGTGTCCACGTCGGGGTGGGGCGCGCTTGCCCGGCGCAAGGCTTTAGGCTAGCCTTGTTGTTTAACCGATAACGTGGTGCAGCGGCTCGAGAGGTTATTGTCGCCGATGCAGTTCAAAGAGGAAACATTCGCGGCGGGGCGCTGATGCTCAGCTGCAACAATCAGCCCGACACCGCCATAGGAGACGATGCCATGAACCGATTCGATACCCACGAGGTCTTCAACCAGGCGCTGCCATTCGGCGACGTCGACCTGTTCCGTTGCGATCGCGCGCTCGCCGAGGGTCTGGCGCGCGAAGGTGGCGGCTGGGCGCGCGCCGACCTGGAGCGCCTCGGCGTGCTGCTGGGCGGCGCGGCCGTCCTCGACCTGGGCCGCCTGGCCAACGAGTTCCCGCCGCGCCTGGTGAACTTCGACCGGACGGGCCACCGAGTGGACGAGATCGAATTCCACCCCGCGTGGCACGAGTTGATGCGACTATTGATCGAGAACGGCGCGCACTCGCTGCCCTGGGAGGCGCCGCGTGCCGGCGCCCAGGTCGCGCGCGCGGCGGCCTATCTGCTGTTCGGCCAGGTGGAAAACGGCGCGCAGTGTCCTGTCACGATGACGTATGCATCGGTGCCGGCGCTGCGCCAGCATCCGGGCATCGCGGCGCACTGGCTGCCCAAGATCCTCTCGCGCCACTACGATCCGCGCTCGCTGCCCGTCGAGCAGAAGCGGGGTGCGCTGGTCGGCATGGGCATGACGGAAAAGCAGGGCGGCACCGACGTGCGCGCGAACACGACGCGGGCCACCCCGATGAACCCGGCCGTCGCGGAGCAGCGTTTCGGCGTCGAATGGCGCGACGCGTGGAGCCTCGTCGGCCACAAATGGTTTTTCTCGACGCCCCAGTCGGACGCCCACCTGGTGCTGGCGCAGGCCGACGAGGGCGGCAGCGCGGGTCTCTCGTGCTTCTTCGTGCCGCGCTACCTGCCGGACGGCACCCGCAACGCGATCCGCGTGCAGCGCCTCAAGAACAAGGTCGGCAACAAGTCGAACGCGTCGTCCGAAGTCGAGTTCTGCGATGCCGTCGGCTGGATGATCGGCCAGGAAGGGCGCGGCATCCCGACCATCCTCGAGATGGGCAGCCACACGCGCCTCGATTGCGTGCTGGGCTCGGCCGGCATCATGCGCGCCGCGCTGTGCCATGCACTGCATCATGCGCGCGCGCGCAGCGCGTTCGGCCGCCCGCTCGCGGAGCAGCCGCTGATGCGGAACGTGCTGGCCGACCTCGCGCTGGAATCGGAAGCGGCGACGGCGTTCGCGCTGCGCCTCGCCCGCTGCTTCGACGTGGGGCCGGATGGCGCGGCCGATCCGTGCGAGGCCGCGCTGGGCCGCATCCTGACGCCCGCCGGCAAGTACTGGCTGTGCAAGCGCGGCCCCGCGTTCGGCGCCGAGGCGATGGAAGTCATGGGCGGCAACGGCTACGTCGAGGATGGCCCGCTGGCGCGCCTGTACCGCGAATTCCCCGTCAACTCGATTTGGGAAGGCTCCGGCAACGTGATGTGCCTGGACGTGTTGCGCGCCTCGGCGAAGGGGGCGGAGCCGCGCGACGCGCTGGCGGCCGAGCTGGCGCTGGCATCCGGCCGCGACCCCCGCTTCGACGCGTATTGCGCGCGTCTGCTGGACGGCCTCCGGACGCTCGCGACCGGCGAATTCGGTGCGCGCCGCCTCGCCGAGCACATTGTCGTCGCCGTGCAGGGGGGCCTGCTGCTGCGCCATGCGCCGGCGTTCGTCGCGGACGCGTTCGTGGCGTCGCGCATCGCGGTGGACGTGGGTGGGGCGTTCGGCCGCCTGCCGGACGGCGTCGACTGCGGCGCCATCCTCGCCCGCGCGCTTATTGAATGAAGGTAATGATAAAACTTCGACAAAGGACGGGACAAACGGGCGCATGGCTGGGATAATGTTCGCCATTTACCGACAACCAGGCCGTCATCACGAGTGATCGCCGCTGTTTGATTCTTGATTATGCAAACCAATCCGCGCTTCCCGAACCTGTTCATCCTGAACCACCCGCTGATCCAGCACAAGCTGTCGCACATGCGCGACCGCGGCACGTCCACGCGCACGTTCCGCGAACTGCTCCGCGAGATCACGCTGCTGATGGGTTACGAGATCACGCGCGACCTGCCGCTGACGACGCGCACGATCGACACGCCGCTGATGACGGTCGATGCGCCCGTCATCGCGGGCAAGAAACTGGCCATCGTGCCGATCCTGCGTGCGGGTGTCGGCATGAGCGACGGCCTGCTGGAACTGGTGCCGTCCGCCCGTGTCGGCCACATCGGCGTGTTCCGCGACCCGGAGACGCACCTGCCCGTCGAATACCTCGTGCGCTTGCCGGACACGGCCGAGCGCACGTTCATCCTGTGCGATCCGATGGTCGCCACGGGCAACTCGGCCGTGTATGCCGTCGACGTGCTGAAGAAGCGCGGCGTGACGGACGACCAGATCATTTTCCTCGCGCTCGTTGCGGCACCGGAAGGGGTCGAGGTGTTCCACAAGGCCCATCCGGGTGTGAAGTTGTACGTGGCCTCGCTCGACAGCCACCTGAACGACCACGCGTACATCGTGCCGGGCCTGGGCGATGCCGGCGACCGCATCTTCGGTACGAAATGAGCGGCACCGAATGAGCGCAAGTGCGGATGCCGATTTCTTCGCGCGCCTCGCCGAGCTGAACGACAAGTTCGCGGGTAGCCTGCCGCAGACCCTCGGGCGCCTGGCGGCCGCGCGCAATGCGTTCGACACACATCGTCCGCCGCCCGCATTGATCGAGCAGCTGCATGCCGTGCTGCACACGCTGGCCGGATCGGCGGCCACGTTCGGTTTCCGCATCCTCGGCCAGCAGGCGCGCATGCTCGAACAGCGGCTGCGCGTGCTGACGACGTTCGACGCCGTCGCCCCGCAGGAATGGGAAGCGTGGCTGTCCGAGCTGGACGTGTTCGTCGCATGGGGCAGCGTCGACCCGAAGGCCGCCTATCCCAACGACGAGACTGGCGCCTAGGACTGGAGCAAAGGCGCTGTCCGGGAGTCGTTTGATTTAGGACAAACTTTATCCGCGTCCATGCCCTATATTTTGCGTACTGCCGATGCAAATAGGGCCCGTAAAAGATTGACCGCAGGAATTGTTACGGGCTACGGTTTTATTTTGCGAAAACCGTGTACATGCGGGTTTATTCGGTATAATTAGGGATCGTTGGATTCGCGGTAGCAGTGCAGTTAGTCTGTCATTTGTTTCTTGCTTCTTCAAACGATCGTAAACGGACTTCTGTCCACTTCAACTGAAATAGGAAATTGTAATGGCAACTGGCATCGTTAAATGGTTCAATGACTCCAAAGGCTTCGGGTTCATCACCCCGGACGAAGGCGGCGAAGATCTGTTCGCGCACTTCTCGGCGATTCAGAGCCAGGGCTTCAAGTCCCTGCAGGAGAACCAGCGCGTCTCGTTCGACGTGACCTCCGGTCCGAAAGGCAAACAAGCATCGAACATCCAGCCGCTGTAATGCGCTGAATGTCTGACAAAAAATCCTCGGAACCCCCGGGGATTTTTTTTGTCCAGCCGCTCCTTAACCGTCGGGTGATCTCGGCAGTGACGGAGCGGTTTTCATATGACGGCCATATTCTTGCGCCAGTATTCAGGCTGAGAATACGCATGGCGCAAGAAATCCACGAACACGCGTATGCGCAGCGGCAAGTGCCGGCGTTGCGCGAACACGGCGTAGATATCGTTGCCTGGCGCCGCGTACTGTTCCAGCACGGGCACGAGCAGTCCCGCCTCGATTTCCGAACTCACTTCCCACATCGATCGCCACGCGAGACCGCGCCCCGCCATGGCCCAGTCGTGCAGCACGGCCCCGTCGTTGCACACCATATTGCCGCCGACCTTCATCGTGACGATCTTGCCGTGGTCACGGAACGTCCAGCCCCGCTGGCTCCCCTGGCTGCTGATGGCGAGGCAGTTGTGCTTGGCGAGGTCGTCGAGCGTCTGTGGCGTGCCGTGGCGCTTCAGGTAGCCTGGCGTGGCCACGACGACGCGGTGGTTATCGGCCAGCTTCACGCCGACGAGATTCGAATCCGTGAGGCTGGCGATGCGGATCGCGACGTCGACGCCTTCGCCGATGACGTCGACGACCCGGTCCGAGAGGTTCAGGTTCACGCTCACTTCGCGATGCTCGGCAAGGAAGGAAGGTACGAGCGGCGCCACGTGCTGGCGCCCGAAACCGGCCGGTGCCGACACGACGAGATGCCCCGTCGCGCGCGCGCTCCGTTCGGACACGGCCGCTTCCGCTTCTTCCAGTTCGGCCAGGATCCGCTGGCAATCCTCAAGGAACGCCGCCCCTTCGTCCGTCAACGCCAGCTTGCGCGTGGTACGCTGTAAGAGCTTGACGCCCAGGCGCGCTTCCAGCGCATCCAGGCGGCGTCCGATCATGGCGGGCGCGATGCCTTCCGCGCGCGCCGCGGCCGACAAACTGCCACGGGCGATGACTTCGACGAAGGTTGATATCTGACGGAAGTGGTCCACGGGAAAGCCTCAATGCTGGTCGTCAGTTGTGATAAAAACGCACAAATGAATGTATTTTTTGTCTCGTTTAGGCGAGTAATAGTGAATATACTTGAAGCAATATCAAACGCCAAGGCGGCTTGTGCCAAGAAGGCCGCGGTTTGCCGAATTTCATACTAAACAGGAGAATGCAATGACCATCGCCACCCCAGCCGGAATGGAAATCCGGGCCGAGATCAAGCCCGGCTACGAACAGATCCTGACGCCGGAAGCGCTCGCGCTGGTAGCGAAACTGAGCCGCGAATTCGAGCCGCGCCGCCAGCAACTGCTGGCCGCCCGCGTGGAACGCGCGAAACGCCTGGACGCCGGCGAGCGCCCGGACTTCCTGCCTGAAACGGCTCACATCCGCAACGGCGACTGGAAGATTGCGCCGATCCCGCAGGCGCTGGAATGCCGCCGCGTGGAGATCACGGGCCCGGTCGAGCGCAAGATGGTCATCAATGCGCTGAATTCGGGTGCCGACAGCTACATGACGGACTTCGAAGACTCCAACACGCCGAACTGGGACAACCAGATCACGGGCCAGCTCAATATGCGCGACGCCGTGCGCAAGACCATTTCCCTGGAGCAGAACGGCAAGCAGTACAAGCTGAACGACAAGGTCGCGACCCTGGTCGTGCGTCCGCGCGGCTGGCACCTGGACGAGAAGCACGTGCTCGTCGACGGCAAGCGCGTCTCGGGCGGCATCTTCGACTTCGCCCTGTTCATGGTCCACAACGCGAAGGAACAACTGGCCCGCGGCGCCGGCCCGTACTTCTACCTGCCGAAGATGGAATCGCACCTGGAGGCGCGCCTGTGGAACGACATCTTCGTCATGACGCAGAACGAACTGGGCCTGCCGCAGGGCACCATCAAGGCGACCGTGCTGATCGAGACGATCGTCGCCGCGTTCGAGATGGACGAGATCCTGTACGAACTGCGCGAGCACAGCGCCGGCCTGAACGCGGGCCGCTGGGACTACATCTTCTCGTGCATCAAGAAGTTCAAGCTGGACAAGGATTTCTGCCTGGCCGACCGTCCGAAGGTCACGATGACGGCGCCGTTCATGCGTGCGTATGCGCTGCTGCTGCTGAAGACCTGCCACAAGCGTAACGCCCCGGCGATCGGCGGCATGGCGGCACTGATCCCGATCAAGAACGATCCGGAAAAGAACGAAGTCGCGATGGGTGGCGTGCGCAACGACAAGGCACGCGACGCCACCGACGGCTACGACGGCGGCTGGGTCGCACACCCGGGCCTCGTCGACCTGGCGATGACGGAGTTCAAGAAGGTGCTGGGCGACCGTCCGAACCAGATCGACAAGCAGCGCCCGGACGTCGAGGTGACGGCGAAGGACCTGCTGGATTTCCGTCCGGAGACGCCGATCACGGAAGCGGGCCTGCGTTACAACATCAACGTCGGCATCCACTACCTGGGTGCCTGGCTGGCGGGCAACGGCTGCGTGCCGATCCACAACCTGATGGAAGACGCGGCTACTGCCGAGATCAGCCGTTCGCAAGTCTGGCAATGGATCCGTTCGCCGAAGGGCGTGCTGGAAGATGGCCGCAAGGTCACGGCCGAGATGGTCCGCGCCATGATCCCGCAAGAGCTGGCCAACGCGAAGGCGGCCGCGCCGAATGGCGACAGCCCGACCTATGACCGCGCTGCGCAGATCTTCGAGCAGATGTCGACTTCGGAAGAGTTCGCCGAGTTCCTGACGTTGCCGCTGTACGAAGAAATTTAACACGCTGTCGTCGTAGGGTGGGCACCCCTGTGCCCACCAAACGTTTGCGTTGCGTGAGCGCTCGGTGGGCACGGGGTGCCCACCCTACGGATTCACCTCTTTCGCTGGGCCATCGGTTCGCGCGTGAGAAAGGCCCGCAACACTTTTTCATCGATCGCATGGCCTTGCAAGCGCCACAGCAGGGTGTCGATCCGGTCCCCTCCCCAAAATAATTCTTCGTCGCCGTCGACTCTGAACGTTGGCACGCCAAACACCCCATCGGCCACGGCGCGCGCCGTCGCATCGGCCAGCGCCGTTTTCACGGCGGGCGTCTGCGCGGTGGCCAGCAGTGCAGCGCCGTCCAGTCCGGCCGCGTCCGCGAGGCGCACGAGAGTCGCATCGTCCATCAAATTCTCGCCGTGTTCCCAGGTTGCTCGCGTCAGGGAGACCAGCAGGGTGCGCCGCTGCGTGTCGTCGTCCAGCGCCGTGCACATGCGCAGCGCGGGCAGCGGATTGAACGGGTGGCCGGGCGGTCCGGCGAATTGCAGGCCGCGGCGCGCCGCTTCGCGCATCACGTCGCGGAACAGGTAGCGGCGCTTCGCGTCGACCTCGGCCGGGCCGACCGTGCCGTGCGCACTCAGCAGGCCCGCGAACAGTACGGGCACCACGACGATGCGTGCGCCCGTCGCCTCGATGCGCTCGAGATCGGCGAGGCCCAGCCACGCGTAGGGACTGACCGGGTCGGCATAGCAGCGCACCGTCGTCATGGCGCGCTCAGAAGACGTTTTTCCATGCGCGCAGCGCGGCGAACACCGTCACGGGGTCGGCGCCAGGCGCGACGTGGCCGGCCGCCGCCAGGCTGTCGATGATGGCGGGCTCGCCGGTGCGCAGGAACGGATTCGTCGCCTTTTCGATGGCGATCGTCGACGGGATCGTGGGCAGGTGCGTCCCGCGCAGCTCGCTGTCGTGGGCAATGCGCATCTGCAGCGCCCGGTTGCCCGGCTCCAGCGCTTCCGCGAAACGCAGGTTCGACAGCGTGTATTCGTGGGCGCAAAACACGAGCGTGTCGTCGGGGAGGGCGGCGAGTTTCGCCAGCGACGCCGCCATCTGCGCGGGCGTCCCTTCGAACAGGCGGCCGCAGCCACCGCCGAACAGGGTGTCGCCGCAGAACAGCCAGCGCGTCTTCCCGTCGTCGCGGACGTACGCGATGTGCCCGTTCGTGTGGCCGGGCACGTCCAGCACGGCGAGCTCGAGCGCCAGCCCGGGCACCTGCACGCGATCGCCTTCGCCCAGCGGATGGTTGACGGCCGCGATGGCCTCGTTGCGCGGTCCGAATACAGGCACGTTGCTGAGTTCGAGCAGGCGCGTCACGCCGCCAATGTGGTCAGCATGGTGATGGGTGAGTAGAATGGCGGTCAGGGTCAGGCCATTTTCCTGCAGGGCCGCGAGGATAGGCTCGGCATCGCCCGGGTCGACCACTGCCGCATGGACGCCGTCATGGATGATCCACAGGTAATTGTCCTTGAACGCGGGCACGGTCAGTACAGCAAGCTCAGTGGGCGCGGAAGTCATATGGGCATCGATAAAGGTTGGACATGGACGGCGCGGCATCCGAGAAATCCATTATAGCGCTCGACCGCTGGCTGCAATCGCCGGCGGGCGCGTACGTGCGCGCCTGGGAACAGGCATGCCTGGACGAGTTGACGGCCGATATCTTCGGCTTCAACGCCATCCAGATCGGCGTGCCGCAGATCGATGCGCTCGCCGCCAACCGCATGCCGAACAAATGGCAGGCGGCCACGCGGACGTCGACGGCCGACGAGCTCGCGTACGCGGCGCGAGGCAAGCAGATTGCCGTCGCGCTCGATTTCGCCGATCTGCCGTTCGCGTCGCAGAGCCTGGACCTCGTCGTGCTGCCGCACGTGCTCGAGTTCGCGGCCGAGCCGCACCAGGTGCTGCGCGAGGTCGAGCGCGTGCTGATCCCGGAAGGCCAGGTGATCATCTGTGGCTTCAATCCCGCCAGCCTGTGGGGCGTGCGCCAGGGAATGGGACGCATCACGAGCAGCGACTACCTGCCGGCAGCGGGCGAGTTCATCTCTATGCCGCGCCTGAAAGACTGGTTAAAATTGTTGAATCTCGGCGTTACGCGCAGCCATTTCGGCTGCTACGCGCCGCCGTTCCGGACGGCGCAGTGGCTCAACCGCTTCGCGTTCGTCGAAGGGGCGGGGCGGCGCTGGTGGCCCTATCTGGGCGCCGTGTACATCGTCCACGCGATCAAGCGCGTGAAGGGCATGCACATCATCGGCCCGGCCTGGAACAAGAAGCCCGGCAAGGCGCCGCAAGCGGTGCCGGCAACGAACCGCAACGAACATCACAAGTAACAGACAAGGAAGCGACGCAGCATGACCAAAGTTGAGATTTTTACCGACGGCGCCTGCAAGGGAAATCCGGGCACCGGCGGCTGGGGCGCGCTGCTCGTGGCCGATGGCGGCCACGAAAAGGAAATCTTCGGCGGCGAGCCGAACACCACGAACAACCGCATGGAACTGCGCGCCGTGATCGAGGCGCTGACGGTCCTCAACCGCCCGTGCGAGGTCGTGCTGCACACGGACAGCCAGTACGTGCAAAAGGGCATTTCCGAATGGATCCACGGCTGGAAGGCGCGCGGCTGGAAGACGTCGACGAAGGAGCCCGTCAAGAACGACGATTTGTGGAAGGCGCTGGACGCCGCCCAGCAGCAGCACGCCGTCGAATGGCGCTGGGTGCGGGGGCACAACGGCCACCCCGGCAACGAGCGGGCCGACGCGCTCGCCAACATGGGCGCCGCGTCCATAAAGCGCTAATTTTGCGCTGATTTTGTTATACTTACGGGCTCTCTTCACCGCTTTTGAGTCAAGACGCGCATGCGCCAAATCGTCCTCGATACCGAAACCACTGGCCTCAATCCGCGCACCGGCGACCGCATCATCGAGGTCGGCTGCGTCGAGATCTTCAACCGCAAGCTGACTGGCAACAACTTTCACCGCTACATCAATCCCGAGCGCGACTCGGACGAGGCAGCGCTGGCAGTCCACGGCCTGACGACGGAATTCCTCAGCGATAAGCCGAAGTTCCACGAGATCGCCCACGAACTGCGCGAATTCGTGCAGGGCGCCGAAATCATCATCCACAACGCGCCGTTCGACCTCGCGTTCCTGAACCACGAATTCGAGCGCATGGGCTTGCCGCCGTTCATCGAGCATTGCTCCAGCGTGATCGATACCCTCGTGCACGCGAAGGAACTGCATCCGGGCAAGCGCAACTCGCTGGACGCGCTGTGCGACCGCTACGGCATCTCGAACGCGCACCGCAAGCTGCACGGCGCATTGCTCGACTCGGAGCTGCTGGCCGATGTCTACCTGGCGATGACGCGCGGCCAGAATACGCTGTCGATGGACGTCGAGGTGGAAGCGAACGGCGGCGGCATCGTGCTGGAGGCGGGGCCGCTGGGCGACATCCTCGTGCTGCCGGCCAGCGCCGACGAGCTTGCCTCGCACGACGACGTGCTGGCCGCGCTCGACAAAGGCGTGAAGGGCGAATGTGTTTGGAGAAAATATTCTCCGCAGGGGTGACAAAACGCAAAACTCCCCCTATAATGCTCGTCATTGCAGCGACGCAATGGCGGCAATACAGTAGAAAGTAGGGCGGTTAGCTCAGGGGTAGAGCACAGCATTCACACTGCTGGGGTCGCAAGTTCGAAACTTGCACCGCCCACCAGAATTTCAGGTTCCGGTTCAAAGTCTTCGATTACTTCAGCAAGTTGAGCAAAACAACTTGGAAGAATTTGGCGAGCGGAATGAAAAGGAAAGCCAGCGATCAGCTGGCTTTTTTCGTTTCTGCCGTCCGATCGCGGCCGTTCGTAATGCAGTGGTTCGCGCTCCTGGCCAAACCGAGGACATTCGTCCGCCGCGTCCAAATCGGTTCTCGAGTGCAGGTCAAGCATGCGCTGCCGCTTGTCGTTGTTCAGGCCCGCCGCGATCCGGCGGCCGTACGTAAGACGAGAGGCGTGTCGACGTGCCCGAGCTGTGTCGCAGCGTAGCGCGGGTCTGCGCCCGGCACCAGCATAGGTATGCCGCGTCTCACACGGGTTGCGGTAGTGGACGCCGGCCGTCAGCGGGTCAGGGACACGGCATTGCACCGGGAGTGGCGCCGAGTGTGCCAGCCGGGACGATCGTCTCGGCGGCCGGCAGCTTCATCCCGGAGAGGTCGAAGAACGGGAAAACCATCTGGTAGGGCAGCTTGGTGCAATTGCCGTTGCTATCCATCGAATCACAAACGCGCGCGCGCACGAAGCGGATGCAGTTGTCGGCATTCGGGTCGGTTGTGCAGTTCAACCGATTGGCTGCAGGACATGTTGGAAGACTGCTCATATGAGTCGGGTTCCAGGTGGCTTTCGACATCGACAGGTAGTCGATCTTGACGTTGTCCGAGGTGACGGGCGTGCCGAGCGCCAGCGGGCCGGATGACGTGCGGAAGACGGCGTCCGTCTGGACTTTGCGCAGCGCGGTCGCGTCCCGAAAGTCGACGTTTGTCGCGGCTGCGGCGGCGCGGCGGGTCACCTCTTCCAGGGTGTTCAGCAGAAATTCCATGCGCGCCAGCTCGAGCGTCGCGAAGACAACCGTAAAGAAGATCATCGCGACCAGTGCGAATTCAACTGCCACCGAACCCGTCTGCCTTGTTCGTCCTTTGAATGCGATCCGTCTCATGTCAGTTCCCCGCGTAGGCCACCGGTGCATAAAGTTCGAAAGTTGTGTCGGTGTTGCCCGTGAGCGGGTTGACGTAAGGCACACTAATCGACACGCCAAATTGAAGCAACGTGTGGGTGGGGTCCTGATTGTGTGCGACCGTACAGGGCTTCATCGCCGGAAGCGCTGCCACCCGGTACACGCAGATAAAGCCTGGATCGAGGGAAGTTCCGGCCGGCACAAGCCCGGCCAGTTCCTTCGCCATGATGGTATTTGCCACGGTGAGGGCTGCCGGGTTGGCGTCCGGGCCCGCCGTGATCATTTCTATCCTTGGCGCTGTGGAAAGGTAAAGCGCGCCGTCATGCAGGGCTTTCTGCGCGGCCGAGTATTGGCGGAAATAGAACGCCAGTTGGAGCGATGGTAATCCGATGATTAACAACAGGATTGGTAGCACGATCGCCGCCTCGACCGCGATCGCGCCGCGGTCGTACCGCCCCCCGATTGCCTTGAGTGTTCGTTTCATCGGTAAAGCCTCGCGTTGCCGCCCAGGGCGGTCTCGGTGTTCATCCCGGCGAACTCAGCATAGAGAGCGGATGAGGTTGCAGGGACCGTCATGAAGAACTTCGCAATCCCGAGCACGGAGGCCGTCGAGCTGGTGCCCGCGGCAACCGGGCAGCGCAGCAGTGGAATATTCAGCACCCGGGTATTGCGGGAGGGCTGGTACGTTGTGCCGCCGCCGTTTGCCTGATATGGGGTACTTGAGTAGGATTGCGCGACGGGCCTGCCCGGGTTGTAGAGCGTGCTCCAATCCGTCGTGCTGAACGTCGAATAGCCGGCCGCAGGTTCCACACCGCCATTGGCGACATAGGATGCGTACTTGGCTGCCTTCGCATACGTCCAGAGGGGCCCATACGCGGTCTGCGTCGCCGTGGCGGGCTGTTCCGCGACAGTTAACAGTGGGGACGCCAACGAGTTGGCGGATTGGCCGTCGGGCTTGTACTTCATCCATGTTGCGTTGGTCAGGTCGTAGCTCCTGACGTTCGGGTCCGCAGGTGCGGTCGCTGGCTGGCAAGATGTGACGTCGCCGAAGCGGGAGTTCAGATGAGTGAAAAGTAAATTGATCGGAAAGCCGCGCTCGACCGTAATGTCCCCACCGCCCAACGTGGGTATCGCCATTCTCCCGGTGCAGACGAAGGGCCCGACGACGTCCATCCTACCCATCATTGGCGTGCCAACTGTGCCGGGCAAAGCGATCGGATTGACCAGGAAGTTTTCGGGCGTGGTTCCTCCGGGGTTCAGCCTCATCAGGTTGTAGCCGACGCCTCGCCTGAAGCCGTATTCCACGAGTTCTCCCGAGGCGAGCGAGGACGCATTCGTATTCGAGTTCGCGCAGATCGCGAGCGGCAGTGCGGCCAGTGAATCGCGACCAGCCACCGCGGAAGCCGATACAGTTGTCGTCGCAAGGGCGGATGACAGGATTGGTATGAAGTAGTTGTCGACTTGCCCGAATACCGGGTCGAGAGCCGATGTGTCGACTCGGGCAAAAAAAATCTTCGAAGCATTGAGCTTTGCCGTTGCGCCGTCGACCCACCCGCCCGCACCCCCGTTGGCGTCCGTGCCGAACTTTAGCGCGGCGCTGGACCAGGAAATTGGTGCCGTGTTGTATGAGTAGGTATAACCTGCATTTTGTCCAGCCGCCGTGATGGCCCTGTCGATACCCGCAGACGTACCGTCCAGGGCGGCAGCTGCGGCGAGGGCTGCGGCGTCTGCGAGATTTTGCAGCTCGGTTTTCCTGTTGTAGCTGCGGCTGAGGTCAAGCGCCATGCCCAACATGGCGAGCATGAGGATGAGGACAAACGGCGTCATGATGGCGATGGCACCGTCTTCCGATCCTTTTCGACGCCATCTGTGGTTCTGTAGGGCGGAAGGTGATATCCGCTTGGGTCTCTCGATGGGCACGGACCGATCCTCCTGGTGACTCGGAACTGTGTCGACGCAGCTTCCAAGACAGATCCTAGATGCCGGTAACGCCGATATGTTGATCAGTCACAACGTCGGGACCGGCAATTTATATGACTGCTCGTCGTTCTTTTGAGGATTGATAACGGCCAAACGATTTTGGTTTATAAGTTTCCGCTTAGGTATAACAGGCTCAGAGTCGAAGTCCGCCAGGTCCCTACCGGCGACTGGCCAGCAAAGGAGTTCGTATGCGTATCGGCAACGAAAAGAACAAGCGGTTTTTCGCGAACAGCCTATTCCCGTCGTTTTTCTACGCGGCGCTTGCATTGGTGCTCGGCCAAGTCGGAGCTGCGCAAATGCAAGGCTCCTGGGGCCTTCGGATCCTTACGGGCGCCTAGGTAGAACGGAACATGCGCTGTATTTCGTGATGGCTTCGTGGATACTGTGTATTCCACCGACGTGCATGCAATTCCTCGTCTTGGCATCCCTTGATTACGGATACCGGATCCATGAGTCCATACCAGAAAGAGCGGGCCTCGATGGGCACGTTCCGCTCGCTGACTGACCTGAAGGGCCGACGCACGTTGCTCTTCCGGCCAGCGGACGACTCGGGATCGGTGAGGGTACGAATCCAACGTTCGGCGTCGCGCCCGGCCCCCTGATTCGTATGGAATGATCCGCTGACACCTGATGCGCGGGGTATTGTTGTATTTTTGTCAAACTTGTATTTTGTCGCCTTTTGGTGCTACTCGACGTTCATCCCGACCATGGAGCATCTGGCGATGGACGCGCACGAGCCGTAGTGCGTCAAAGCGCTGAACGGTGCCATCGGGCTCGCGCCGGATTTTTTCGATTGCAAACGTCCCCGGTGACGTTGGCCGATTTTGCTGATGTGAGCCCGACATGGTGTTCTTATTCGCTCTACCGCGCGAGCATCGACACGAAGAACGAGCGTGCGCTCGCCTTTGCGTATTTTGTCGGGCGGTCTGGAGCTTCTGGATCACGCGAAAGCAAACCTGGTCTTTGCCGAAATGCGGGCGTTCCGCGGCATTCTGTCGCGAGACGACGTGCTCACACCGGACCAGGTCGCGAGCGTGAGGGCGTCCGCGGCATTCAAGGCGCGCGGTGGAACACCATATCGCGCAGGGCTATCTGGCGGTCGGCCTAGTAGGCAAAACGCTCCCGGAACAGATGAGAGACATCGTGGCGCGTCTGCTCGCCGATACGAATCCGATGCCGGATCCTATCAGCAAACGAACGACGGCATCGGGTACCGCATGAGCGCGCAAGCACGACTCTCCGGCGCACGACAGCGCATCGAAGACGGACAGTATGACGAGGCCTTGGCGGACCTGATCCGGTTCCATGACAACGCTCTGTTGGAATCGCGCGCATGGTCGGGTGTCCGTCGCGCTTACGCCCTCTATGACTGGATCAGGCTGGGCGGGCTGTACCCGCCGGCGATGGCCGCGCTGCACAATGTGAGGGACGGCAAGGCCGCGGGATTGCTGGACGGGAGGCTGGACAGGCCGGCTTTCCAGGACGTCGCCGCGATCGACGACGTGCTGGCGACGTCGCGGAACACCTGCGCACCGTATCGGCAGCTCATGGTCGTACAGCCCGACCTGGCACGGGAATGTGCCCAATCCGCGCTGCCCTCGATCGTGGCCGCGCAGGACTACCAGCTCGCCGCGCAACTGGTTCCCGAGCCGGACAGCGCGATAAGAATGTATGCCGCGCAGTTGAACGAAGATGTCCGGGAGATCAAGCGTCGGCGGTACACGCGCGCGCCGGTACGCTGGGCGTTCATTTGGCATTATCTGGAACGTCTCCGGCGCCTGCAAGCGCTCGCGATCGCGCTGATACGGGACCCGTCGCTGCGCAGGGAAGTGCGCAATGGCTTCGTGAAGCTGCCGCGTGCGCCCTCGATGAAACGGTGAGGCGCGCGACGCCGCAGGCAGTGCGGCGCTTGCACCCGATTTATTTTAGGTCTAAAGTAATTCGAGGTACTCACCGATCCCATCTTCTCCGGGGGCGCTTCATGGCAAGTCCGTCCGCAGCAGAGTCCAGTCCCTCGGCCCACGTCGACACGTTCGCGCGCGACCATCTTCCGCCACCCGACCTGTGGCCGGATCTCGTGTTCGACCTGCCGTCCCTCCGCTATCCGCCGCGCCTGAACTGCGTCGCCGAGCTGCTCGACCGCCACGTGACGGCAGGCCGCGGGGCGCACAGGGCCGTGCTGGGCGATACGCTGACGTGGACCTATGCCCAACTGCTGGACCACGTCGACCGCATGGCCCACGTGCTGCGCGACGACATGGGGCTCGTGCCCGGCAACCGCGTGCTGCTGCGGGGCGCGAACTGTCCCACGATGGCCGCCGCCATACTCGCCGCGTTCAAGGCCGGCCTCGTCGCGGTGCCGACGATGCCGCTGCTGCGCGCGCGCGAACTCGGAATCGTCCTCGACAAGGCGCGGGTGAACGCGGTGCTGTGCGCCCGTCCGCTGGCCTGCGAGCTGGAACAGGTCGGCGGCCATCCACCGGTCGTGTACTTCCAGGACCCGCACACGCCGGACGGCCTCGAAGCGCGCATGGCGCGGCACGACCGACCGTTCGCGCCCGTCGACACGGCGGCGGACGACGTCTGCCTGATCGCCTTCACGTCCGGCACGACGGGCATCCCGAAGGGCACGATGCACTTCCACCGCGACATCCTCGCGATCTGCGACTGCTTCCCGCCGCACGTCCTCGGCGCGGAGGCGGACGACGTCTTCATCGGTACGCCGCCGCTCGCGTTCACGTTCGGCCTCGGGGGCTTGCTGCTGTTTCCCATGCGCGTCGGGGCTGCCGGTGTGCTGCTGGAAAAGCTGACACCCGAGGGCCTGCTCGCGGCGATCGAACGCTTCCGCGCCACCGTCTGCTTCACGGCGCCCACGTTCTATCGGCAGATGACGCCGCTGGTGTCGCGCTACGACGTTGCGTCGCTGCGCAGGTGTGTATCGGCCGGCGAGGCGCTGCCGGTGGCGACGCGCGACGCGTGGCGCACGGCGACCGGGATCGAGATGATCGACGGGATCGGTGCGACGGAACTCCTGCACATCTTCATTTCCGCCAGCGGTGCTGACGTGCGGCCCGGCGCGACCGGCAAGCCGGTGCCCGGCTACCGCGCATGCGTGCTGGACGACGACGGCCATCCCGTGGGGCCTGGTGTCGTCGGGCGTCTTGCCGTAAAAGGCCCGACGGGGTGCCGCTACCTGGCCGACGAGCGCCAGCGCGACTATGTGCTCGACGGCTGGAACCTCACGGGTGACAGCTACGAGATGGATGCCGACGGTTATTTCCACTATCGGTCGCGCACCGACGACATGATCATCTCGGCCGGCTACAACATCGCGGGCGCGGAGGTCGAAGACGCGCTGCTGCGCCATCCCGCCGTGGCCGAATGCGGTGTCGTCGGCCGTGCCGATGAAGAACGCGGCCAGATCGTGGAAGCGCACGTCGTGCTCAAGCCTGGCCATGACGGTACGCCGGAGATGGCGCGCGCGTTGCAGGAGTTCGTCAAGGAGCAGATCGCGCCGTACAAATACCCCCGCGCCGTGCGCTTCACCGACAGGCTGCCGCGCACGGAAACGGGCAAGCTGCAGCGTTTCAAGCTGAGGCAATCATGAACATCGTGTGCATCGGCGGCGGGCCGGCCGGGCTGTATGTCGCGCTGCTGATGAAGAAGCGGGACCCGGCACACCGCATCGTCGTCGTCGAACGCAACCGGCCCTATGACACGTTCGGCTGGGGCGTCGTGTTTTCGGACCAGACACTCGGCAACCTGGTCGCCGCGGACGACGGGACGGCGCGCGCCATCCTGCAGGCGTTCAACCACTGGGACGACATCGACGTGTTCTTCAAGGGACAGCGCATCACGTCGGGCGGGCACGGCTTCTGCGGAATCGGGCGCAAGCGGTTGTTGAACATCCTGCAGCAGCGCTGCGAGGCACTGGGCGTGGAGCTCGTGTTCGAGACGGACGTGCAGGACGACCAGGCCGTCGCGCAGCGTTACGGCGCCGACCTCGTGATCGCGGCCGATGGCCTGAACAGCCGCATCCGGACGCGCTACGCGGCCACGTTCCAGCCGTCCGTCGAGACGCGCCGCTGCCGCTTCGTGTGGCTCGGCACGAAGAAGACATTCGACGCCTTCACGTTCGTCTTCAAGGAAACGCCGTTCGGCTGGTTCCAGGCGCACATCTACCAGTTCGACGGCGACACGTCGACGTTCATCGTCGAGACGCCGGAAGACGTGTGGCGCCGGGCAGGCCTCGCGGACATGCCGCAGGAAGAGGGCATCGCCTTCTGCGAGCGCCTGTTCGCCGGGCACCTGGACGGGCATCCGCTGCTGTCGAACGCGGCGCACCTGCGCGGCGCGGCCATCTGGATCGCGTTCCCGCGCATCGTGTGCGAGCGCTGGGTGCACTGGAACGGTGACCTGCCGGTCGTGCTGATGGGCGATGCCGCGCATACGGCGCATTTCTCGATCGGCTCCGGCACGCAGCTGGCGCTGGAGGACGCGATCGAGCTGGCCCGCTGCGTCGACACGCACGGCAGCGACCTGCGTGCGGCGCTCGGTGCGTACCAGGCCAGCCGTTCGGTGGAAGTGCTGAAGATCCAGTCGGCGGCGCGCAACTCGATGGAATGGTTCGAGAACGTCGAGCGCTACGGCGCGATGGATGCCCAGCAGTTCGCATACTCGATGCTCACGCGCAGCCAGCGCATCTCGCACGAGAACCTGCGCCTGCGCGACCCGGGCTATGTCGCGCGATTCGAGGACTGGTTCGCCCGCCGTGCGTGCGCGCAGGCTGGCGTGACGCTGCCCGCGGCGGCGCACGTGCCGCCGATGTTCACGCCGCTGCGCGTGCGCGGCGTGCTGCTGAAGAACCGCATCGTCGTGTCGCCGATGGCGCAATACTCCGCCATCGACGGCGTGCCGGGCGACTACCACCTCGTGCATCTCGGTGCGCGCGCGCTGGGCGGCGCGGCGCTCGTGATGGCGGAGATGACGTGCGTGTCGGCCGACGCCCGCATCACGCCCGCGTGTCCCGGCATGTACGCGCCCGCGCACACGGCCGCGTGGCGGCGCATCGTCGACTTCGTCCATGGCCAGACGGACGCCTGCATCGGGATCCAGCTGGGCCACGCCGGCGCGAAAGGATCGACGCGGCCCATGTGGGACGGCGTCGACCAGCCGCTGCCCGACCACAACTGGCCCTTGATCGCCGCGTCGGCGCAGCAATACCTGCCCGGTGTCTCGCAGGTTGCGCGCGCGGCGACGGAAGACGACCTGGCTCGCGTCGAGGCCGATTTCGTGCGGGCCACGCGCGCGGCCGATGCCGCCGGCTTCGACTGGCTGGAACTGCATTGCGCGCACGGCTACTTGCTGTCGTCGTTCATTTCGCCCCTGACGAACCGGCGCGCCGACGACTACGGCGGCAGCCTGGAAAACCGTTGCCGCTATCCGCTGCGCGTGTTCCGTGCGATGCGCGCCGCGTGGCCGCAGGACAAGCCGATGAGCGTCCGGATCTCCGCCCACGACTGGGTCGACGGCGGCATCACGCCCGCCGACGCCGTGCAGATCGCGCGCCTGTTCAAGGAGGCGGGCGCCGACATGATCGACTGTTCGTCGGGGCAGGTGAGCAAGCAGGAACGGCCCGTGTTCGGCCGCATGTACCAGACGCCGTTCGCGGACCGCATCCGCAACGAGGCCGGCGTCCCGGCGATCGCCGTCGGTTCGATCTACGAGGCCGACCACGCGAACAGCATCATCGCGGCCGGCCGGGCCGACCTGTGCGCCGTGGGGCGGCCGCATCTGGCGAACCCCGCGTGGACGTTGGCGGAAGCGGCGAAGATCGGCTACACGGCCGTTCCCTGGCCGCGGCAGTACCTGGCGGGCAAGGCGCAGCTGGAACGCAATCTGGAACGCGGGGGCCAGCTGGCGGCGGCAAGCAACGGCCTCTCGCCACAACAGATCGCGGCGCGGCTGCTGGAGGGATGATGGAGACGTTGAACGGAAAACATGCCGTCGTGACGGGCGCCAGCCGGGGTATCGGCATCGCGGTCGCGCGCGCGCTCGTGGCGCACGGCGCGCGCGTGACCTTGATGGCGCGCGACGAGGGGGCGCTGGCAGCGGCGGCGCAGTCGATGGACGGCGCGGTGCGCTGGCAGGTCGCCGACGTGGCCGACGCGGACAGCGTGGCGGCCGCGTTCGCGCACGCGGGCACCGTCGACATCCTGGTCAACAATGCGGGCCAGGCCGCGTCCGCGCCGTTCGGCCGGACGGACGCCGCGCTGTGGCAGCGCATGCTGGACGTGAACCTGTCAGGGGCCTACCACTGCATCCAGGCCGCGCTGCCGGGCATGGTGGACACGGGATGGGGGCGCATCGTGAACGTCGCGTCGACGGCGGGCCTCACGGGCTACCGCTACGTGGCGGCCTATTGCGCCGCGAAGCACGGCCTCGTCGGCCTCACGCGCGCGCTGGCGCTCGAGGTGGCCGCGAAAGGCGTGACCGTGAATGCCGTTTGTCCGGGGTTCACGGAGACCGACATCGTGCGCGACGCCGTCGCGAACATCGTGCGCACGACGGGCCGAACCGGGGACGAGGCACGCGCAGAGCTGACGTCCGCCAATCCGCAGGGCCGCCTCGTGCGTCCGGACGAGGTGGCGCATGCCGTCGCGTGGCTGTGCATGCCGGGCGCGTCGGCGCTGAACGGGCAGGCCATCGCCGTGGCGGGCGGGGAGGTCATGTGAAGCCGCCGCACGACGTCCCCGTCGACCTGGCTACGCGCCTGACCGGTGGACACCACCAGGCCCTGAAGCTGTGGCTGCGGCTGCTGGCGTGCACGGTGCGGGTCGAGTCCACGATCCGCGGCCGCCTGCGTGCCACGTTCGGCATCACGTTGCCCCGCTTCGACCTGATGGCCCAGCTGGAGCGCCATCCGGACGGTTTGCGCATGGGCGAGCTGTCGAAACGCATGATGGTCACGGGCGGCAACGTCACCGGCATCGCCGACCAGCTGGAGCGCGAGCGCCTCGTCGTGCGCGTGCCCGACCCGCAGGACGGCCGCGCGTTCATGGTCAAGCTCACGCCGCGCGGGCGCAAGACCTTCGCCGAGATGGCGGCCGTGCACGAAGAGTGGGTCGCGGACCTGTTCCGCGACATCCCGGCCACCGACAAGGCCGCGATGATCGCGCTGCTCGACACCATGAAGCGGCACCTGAACGACAACGAGGACTAGGAGCACACGATGCGTTACCTGCAGGGCGACCCGCATGCGCTGCCGCGCAACCGCACGACACTGGCCGGCTACCGCGCCGAGCATTTTCTCTACACGGCCGGCGACGGCGTGGCCACGATCACCTTGAGCCGCCCCGAGCGCAAGAATCCGTTGACGTTCGACTCTTACGCGGAGCTGCGCGACCTGTTCCGCGCGCTCGCCTACGCGGACGACGTGAAGGCCGTCGTCATCGCGGGCGCGGGCGGGAACTTCTGTTCCGGCGGCGACGTGCACGAGATCATCGGTCCCCTGACACGCCTGGACATGCCGGGCCTGCTCGCGTTCACCCGCATGACGGGCGACACCGTGAAGGCCATGCTGGCGTGCCCGCAGCCCATCGTGGCGGCCGTCGACGGCGTGTGCGCGGGTGCCGGCGCGATTCTCGCGATGGCGTCCGACCTGCGGCTGGCCACCCCGCGGGCGCGCACCGCGTTCCTGTTCGCGAAGGTAGGGCTCGCGGGCTGCGACATGGGCGCGTGCTCGATCCTGCCGCGCCTGATCGGCCAGGGCCGCGCGGCGGAGCTGTTGTACACGGGCCGCACGATGCCGGCGGAAGAGGGCGAGCGCTGGGGTTTCTTCAACCGGCTGTGCGCGCCGGACGTCCTGCTGGACGAGGCGATGGCGCTGGCGCAGAGCCTGGCCGCCGGGCCCACGTTCGCGCACGGGATGACGAAGAAGATGCTGCAGCAGGAGTGGAGCATGGGTGTCGAGCAAGCCATCGACGCGGAGGCGCAGGCCCAGGCGATCTGCATGGCGACGAACGACTTTCATCGTGCGTACCACGCGTTCGTCGCGAAGACGACGCCGCGCTTCGAGGGAGACTGACATGGCGGACAAGGCTTATCTCGCCTGGCCCTTCTTCGATACCCGCCACGCGGAGCTGGAAGCGGCGCTGGACACGTGGGCCGCGGAGCGAGTCCGCGACGTGCACGGGGCCGACGTCGATGCGGATTGCCGCCATCTCGTACGGATGCTGGGCGCGGGCGGCTGGCTGCGCCATGCGATCGCGCCCGAGGACGCGGCCATCGATACGCGCGCGCTCTGCCTGATCCGCGAAACCCTGGCGCGCCACAACGGGCTCGCGGATTTCGCGTTCGCCATGCAAGGCCTGGGTTCCGGCGCGATCAGCCTGTTCGGCACGGCCGCCCAGCGCGAGCGCTATTTGCCGCGCGTGGCGCGCGGCGACGCGATCGCCGCCTTCGCACTGTCCGAGCCGGGCGCCGGATCGGATGTCGCCGCCATGCGCTGCGCGGCCCGGCCGGACGGTGGCGACTATGTGCTGGACGGCGACAAGACGTGGATTTCCAACGGCGGCATCGCCGACTTCTACGTCGTCTTCGCGCGCACGGGCGAGGCGCCGGGCGCGCGCGGCATCAGCGCGTTCGTCGTCGACGCCGACACGCACGATTTCTCCATCGCCGAACGCATCGACGTGATCGCACCCCATCCGCTGGCGCGGCTGCGCTTTGACGGGTGCCGCGTGCCGGCCGCCCAGCGCATCGGCGAGCCGGGGCAGGGCTTCAAGGTGGCGATGGCGACGCTCGACGTGTTCCGCACGTCGGTCGCGGCGGCCGCGCTGGGCTTCGCGCGGCGCGCGTTCGACGAGGCGCTGGCGCATGCGCTGGCGCGTCCGATGTTCGGACAGCATCTCGCCGACTTCCAGCTCACGCAGGCGAAGCTCGCGCAGATGGCGACGGCAATCGACGCCAGCGCGCTGCTGACGTACCGCGCCGCGTGGCAGCGTGACCGTGGCGTCAAGGTCACGAAGGAAGCCGCGATGGCGAAGATGACGGCGACGGAGTCCGCGCAGCAGGTGATCGACGCGGCCGTGCAGATGTTCGGAGGACTCGGCGTCACGAGCGGCCACCCGGCCGAACGGCTGTACCGTGAAATCCGTGCGCTGCGCATCTACGAGGGGGCGACGGAGGTGCAGCAACTGATCATCGCGCGCGAACTGCTGCGCGCGGCGGCGGAAGGCGCGTGATGGAGATCCTGCAACCACCGGGCTGGCCGCGTCCGCGCGGCTATGCGAACGGCGTCGCGGCGCGGGGCCGCCTCGTGTTCGTCAGCGGCATGATCGGCTGGAACGGGCACGGCGAGTTCGAGAGCGACGACTTCGCCGGGCAGGCGCGCCAGGCACTGCTCAACGTCGTCGCCGTGCTGCACGAGGCGGGGGCGCGGCCGGAGCATATCGTCCGGATGACGTGGTACGTGGTCGACAAGCGCGAGTACCTGGCCGCGTCGGCCGCGGTGGGCGCCGCGTACCGCGAGATCATCGGCGCTCATTACCCGGCGATGACGGCCGTCGAAGTGCGGGCCCTCATCGAGGACCGGGCCCGAGTGGAGATCGAGGCGACGGCCGTCGTGCCCGACGAGAGGTAGCGGTTCGCTCAGCTGGACGCGATCAGCGCGGCGATGTCGGCTGCACCGAGGGCCCCGCGGTAAATGCGTAATTCGTCGATCCTGCCGTTGAAATACGGGTCGCCCGCGTATTGCGAGCGGCCGATCCAGTTCTGGCCCGTGCCCCCGAGCTGCCATGGCGGCAGGAATTCCGCGCCATTGCTGCCGACGGCCGTGCCGTTCACGTACAAGGTCGCGAGCTGCCCGGACAACGTGACGGCCACGTGCACCCACTGCGCCGTCGGCAGCGCGGCCGTGCCCGACACCGCCTGTTCGCCGTGGCCGCCGTCGACGGTGATGGCGAAGCGCACGGTGCCGCTGCCGGAGCGCGGCGTCAGGAACATGTAGCGGCCCGTGCCCGAGCCGATATCGAAGATCCGCTCCCAGTTGCGTGCCGCGTTCCAGTACACCCAGCAGGCGATCGTGAAGTCCGCCAGGTCCGTGACGAGGTTCGCGGGCAGGCTCACGTAGTCCGTGCTGCCGTTCAGCGCGAGCGCGGTGCCCGACTTGCCGGCACCCCAGGCGCCGCTGCCGACGAGCGTGCCGGCGTGACCCTGGCCGCTCGCATCGGACACGGTCGACCCCGTGCCTTCATTGCAGGCGAGGTAAGTGTGCAAGGTCTTGCCGACCTCCGCCGTCGCGCGGTTCGAGTCGGCCGTCTCGCCGCTCGGGGTCATGGCGGACACGACGTAGTACCACGTGCCTGCGCCCGGATTGTCCGCGTAGGTCAGCAAGTCCGTGATGCCGCTGGCGATCGTCGTCCACGGTCCGCTCGTGGAGGACGATCGCTTGACGTTGTAGCTCGTCGCATAGGCGCTGCCCCACCACGACAGCTCCACGCCGCCGGCCGGCGTGCGTGCCTTCAGGCCGCTGGGCGGCACGCCGGCCGTGATCGGGTCGCGCGTGCACGTCAGGGTGCCGTAGCCCAGCTGGTCGTAGCCGCCGCTCGTCGAGCCGTAGTTGCCGCCACCACCTTCCGGCTGGATCTGCAGCGCGAACATCTTCGAGTACGGCGCCGCGAGGCCACGGCGGTTGACGTAATGGTTGTAGACGAGCGCCCAGCAAGGGCGGACATTGCCCTGGCTCCCGGTCGCGAACACGGTCTGGTTGACGTTGTCGACGTTGTTGTAGGGGACGTACGGCACCGTGTAGTACGTCGTGCCCGACTGGATCAGGTTCGCCTTCGCCACGTACTCGGCGCCCATCAGGAAGCGGTTGTTGTCGTAGCCGTACAGGTCCACGCCCTGGTTCCACGCCATCTCGCAGATCGCGCCGCCCAATGCGATGCCGAGTGTGTTGTGGCCCTGGTCGCGACCCGATTCCTGCCACTGCCCGAGGAAGCCCGGGTGGATGTAGTAGACGGCCTGCGCGATCGCGCCGTTGCCGGCGCCCGACTGGAAGTACGCGATGGCTTCGTCGAACAGGCTTTGGTCGTCGCACAGCACGCCGATGGCGAGGATGGACGCGATCTGGCACAGGTCCCAGTTGGCCCAGTAGTGCGTGATGTCCGTGCCGTTGTGGCGGATGAGGAAATCGTGGTTGATCGGATAGAAGACGGTCTTCATCAAGTTCTGGAAGCGCGCGAAGTCGGCCGCGGCCCAGCCCACGTACGTCCGCACGATCTCGCCCGCGTTCGCGAACTCGTAGCCGTAGATGCCCGCGGCCAGTGCGGCGTCCGTCGTGCCCTGGATGGACGTCAGCGTGGACGACCATGCGTTCATGATCTGCACGGCCTTGTCCGCGTACGCGCTGTCACCTGATATCTTCCAGCGCAGCGCGCAGGCATACGCCGCGGCCACGTCGTTGAACAGGCTGCCGTAGTTCTCCGGGTGGACGCCGTCGTAGCCGCGGTAGACGATCGCCTGCGGGTGCGGCGTGTACGTCAGGCTCGCGTGCGAGTTGTTGATCAGGAGGTTCCAGCTGCCGGACCAGGGACTCGTCGTGTATTTCGCCTTCATGCGGTCGAAGTCGGCCTGCGTGTGCAGCAGGCCCGGATGGACGAAAGCGGCGGTCGTTGCGCTGGTAACGGCGTCCGCGAACAGGCGCGGCGCGGACGTGCTGCCGGCACCGGCGCCGCAGCCGCCGAGCGCGAGGGCGCCGAGGCTCAGCAGGAAGCCGCGGCGTCCGAGTTCGGCGCGCGAGACCGCGTCCGGGGCATCGGCGGATGCCAGGGGCGATGGGGCGGGGGCGTTGTCGTGCGGTTCGATTCTTTTCATGAAGCGTCTCCATGCCATGCAGGCGTGTGTGATGCGATCGAAGGGAGGTCACAACGGATGCTGCCGTACTGCGACGCAGATGCTAGCATGGGTGCGCGACCGTTGTTATCGTTAACCTCAATCGTGCGGCTGCCATGTCCAAAACGTATCCGTTGTGCGAAAAATGGAATGGATCCGCTCCCGACGTTGCGGTAGGATCGCTACGTATCGTTGGCAGCATAACGGGTGTGGCGCATGCGGAGTCTTGACAGCGCTTTTCCGTGTGATATAAATGTAATCGTGGCTGTTATCGATACCACGAACGGCAGGGCGCCAAGCGGCCAGCCGCGACCAAACGACAAGCCCGGCGGCGGCGCGATCCGGACGCGCGGGCACGAGGAGACGATTTGTTGTTCACGTTACGTGCGTGCGCGCGCCTGTGCGCCGTGCCGCTTGCTTGCCTGTCCGCCCTGCCTGCGCTGGCGTCGCCGGGCGTCGCCACGCCGGGCATTGCCGCGCAGGTTGCTGCGAACCGCGTGCAGGTGCACCCGTTCCCGAATGCCATCCGCTATTCGCACCACAACGACGACTACACGGTACGCGTGCGCGTGCCCGGCGGCGCCTGGCAAGACCTGTACGAGTACAACGTGAAGGTCGATCTCGACAAGCCGCAGGATGCGGCGATGGTCTATTTCAATTTCGACGGCACTGTCGAGATGGCGGTCCAGAAGAACAACGGGACGTTTTCCAATGTGGTCGTGCGCCCGGACGGGAAGGGCGTCCGGCCGGCCGTGCGCGACGGCGTCGTCTACTTCACGCTGCACCGGCCCGAGAATCTGAGCGTGGAATTCGACGGCGACCATCTGCACAACCTGCACATCTTTACGCACGCGATCCGTGCCGACATGCCGGCCGTCCCAGCGACATTGACCTCGAACGACATCGGCGCGGGCACGATGCCCGACATGACGCAGCGCACCGTCTTCTTCGGTCCTGGCATCCACAACGGCGAATTCCGCGTGCGCTCGCACAGCACCGTGTACATCCACGGTTCGGCCATCCTGCGCAACCCGCTCCTGATCGACGGCGTCGAGGACGTGAAAATCATCAGCGACGGCCTGATCGAAGGGGCAGACCTGACCGTGCGGAATGCGCGCAACGTCGAGATCGACGGCCCGATCTTCCTCAACCCGCCGCATGGCACGATGCGCTGCATCACGTCGCAGGACCTCGTGGAACGGAACATCCGGACGATCGGTGCGGGCCAATGGTCGGACGGGCTCGGCCATTTCGCCTGCGAGCGCGTGACGATCGCCGACAGCTTCGTACGCACGTCGGACGACTGCCTGACTTTCTACAACCACCGCTGGGACATCTGGGGCAATACGCGCGACGTGACGGTGAAGGATACGACCTTGTGGGCGGACATCGCGCACGCCGTCATGATCGGCATCCACGGCAACACCCCGACGCCGGCCCACCCGGACAGCGAGGTGCTGGAGCGCCTGCGCTTTTCCAATATCGACATCCTCGACCACGACGAGGACGAGCCGGAGTACGAAGGCGCGCTCGGCATCATGGCCGGCGACGACAACCTCGTGCGCGACGTCGTGTTCGAGGACATCCGCGTCGACCGCATCGAGGAGGGCAAGCTGTTCAACCTGAAGATCGCGTACACGGCGAAGTACAACACGAGTCCGGGCCTCGGCATCGAGAACGTCACCTTGCGCAACGTTCATTATTCCGGTAGAGGCTCGCCGAGTGCATCCGCCATCACGGGCCGCGACGCGACGCGCAAGGTTCGCAACGTGACGATCGAGAACGTAACCGTGGGCGGCAAGCGCCTGGCGGCGCCCGAAGCCGGACTGCTCGACGTGAACGAGTTCGTCGACGGCCTGCGGTTCCGCTGACATTACAACAGGGAGACAGGAGCATCATGGCGTCAACGAACATCATCGCGGCGGCCCTGGTGGCGACGGCCACGCTGCCGGCGCTGGCCGCCCAGTCGCAACGGGCCGAGTGGGAACAGCCGGAAGTGGTCGCGGTCAACCGCGAGCCGATGAAGGCGACCTTCTTCAATTTCGAATCGCGCGAGAAGGCGCTGGCGGGCGACAAGGCCGCGTCGCAGTACTTCGTGTCGCTGGACGGCACGTGGTCGTTCGCCTATTCGAAGACGCCGGAGACCCGCCCCAAAGATTTCTACAAGCCGTCGTACGACGTGAGCAAGTGGGGCCGCATCCAGGTGCCCGGCATGCTTCAGGCGCAGGGCTACGGCAAGCCGATCTTCACCAACATCCAGTATCCGTTCCCGCAGAACGAGCCTTACGTTCCGCATGAACTGAACGAAGTGGGTTCGTACCGCCGCGACTTCGACGTCCCCGCCGCGTGGAACGGCCGCGACGTCTTCCTGCAGATCGGCGCGGCCGGCGCCGCGTACTACGTGTGGGTGAACGGCCGGCGCGTCGGCTATTCCGAGGATTCGAAGTTGCCGTCGGAATTCGACCTGACCCGCTACGTGCGCCCCGGCCGCAACACGATCGCCATCGAGCTGTATCGCTGGGCGGACGGCTCGTACCTGGAAGACCAGGACTTCTGGCGCGTGAACGGCATCGAGCGCAGCGTGTACGTGTACGCGGAACCGAAGACCCGCCTGCGCGATTACCGCGTGACGGCGGACCTGGACAAGACGAACTATCGCGACGGCCGCTTCGAACTCGTCGCCGAGATGGCGGGCGCGCCGGCGAGCGTGAACATCGAGGCGCGCGTGCTGGACGGCGCGCGCGAAGTGCTGCGTGTGACTGGCGCGCCAGGGGCGGACCGCAAGGCGGTGCTGTCCGGTGTGATCCCCGCGGTGAAGGCCTGGTCGGCCGAGACGCCGAACCTGTACACGTTGCTGATCGAGGCGACGGATGCGCAGGGCCGGCTGGTGTCGGCGACGGCGCGCCGCATCGGTTTCCGCACCGTCGAGATCGCGGACGGCGAAGTGCGCGTGAACGGCAGGCGCGTGATGATCAAGGGCGTCAACCGCCACGAGCACGATCCCCATACGTGGCGCGTGATGTCGCTGGAGACGATGCGCGAGGACATCGAGTTGATGAAGCGCGCAAACGTGAACGCCGTGCGCGCCTCGCACTACCCGAACGATCCGCGCTGGTACGACCTGGCCGACGAATACGGCCTGTACATCATGGACGAGGCGGACCTCGAGTCGCACGGCTACATGCAGCAGGGCGACCAGGCGGGCGACGCGCAGAAGCGCGCGGCGATCCAGCTGGGCTACAAGCCGCACTGGCGCATCGCCCACCTGGACCGCGTGTCGCGCATGGTCGAACGTGACAAGAATTCGCCGTCGGTCATCTTCTGGTCGCTTGGGAACGAGGCCGGCACGGGACCGAACTTCGAGAACGCGGCGGCCTGGATCCGCAAGAACGACCCGACGCGTCTGATCAGCTACCTGGGCCACGGCACGATCGGCGAGGAACACCTGCCGAACGCGTATGTCGACATCTACGCGCCCATGTACGATGACATCGAGAAGATGGAAGATTATGCGCTCGATCCGAGCTTCCGCCAGCCGATGATCCAGTGCGAGTACGCCCACGCGATGGGCAATTCGCTGGGCAACCTGGAAGACTACTGGCAGGTGATCCGCGCGCACCGCAAGCTGCAGGGCGGCTTCGTGTGGGACTGGGTCGACCAGAGCATCATCGCGAAGGACGACAAGGGCCGCACGTACTGGGCGTCCGGCTTCGACCTGAACCCGACCCGGGGCGACAACAGCGTCGTCGGGGACGGCGTCGTGCGCTCCGACCGCACGCCCGACCCGGAGTACTACGAGCTGCAGAAAGTGTATTCGCCCGTCGTGTTCGAAGGCGACCCGGCCGCAGGCAGCATCGACGTGGTGAACCGCTACGACTTCCGCGACCTGTCGCATCTCTCGTTCGACTGGGAGTTGGCGCGAGACGGCGTCGTCGTCGCGCGCGGTGCGCTTCCCGATGCCGCCACGCCGGCAGGCGCCCGCCAGAAGCTGGCGCTGGCGCTGCCCGAGGTCGTACCCGGCGGCGAGCGCGTGCTGACGGTCCGCGCGAAGAGCCGTGCCGCGCTGCCGGGCGTGGAGCAGGGCGCCGTCGTCGGCTGGTCGCAGTTCGTGCTGGCGTCGTCCCGCGCCGCGCAGGCGCCCGCTGCCGCCGTTGCGCCGGTACGCAAGGATGGCGCGGTGGAGCTGCGCGCCGGCGACGCCGTGCTGCGCCTGGCGCCGGACACGGGCCTCGTGACGTACACGGTGGCCGGCCGCACGGTGCTCAAGGGCGGCTCGCCGAACTTCTGGCGCGGCCTGACGGACAACGACGAAGGCGCGGGCGTGGACAAGAGCCACAAGGTCTGGCAGACGTTCACGGAACAGCGCAAGGTGCGCGACGTGGCCGTGACCGGCGACGGCGTGCGCGTGCTGTTCAGCTTCGGTGCCGGCGCGGCGCACTGGGAAAACACGTACCGCATGCGGGCGGACGGCAGCGTCGACGTGCAGGCCAGCTTCACGCCGCTGCGCGACGACCTGCCGGATCCGCTGCGCCTGGGCCTGCGCTTCGACAGCTTGCCCGCGCTGGAGTCGCTGTCGTGGTACGGCCGCGGCCCGTTCGAATCGTACGCGGACCGCAAGACCGGCGCCGCGCTGGGTCTGTACGCCGGCAAGGTGGCGGACCAGTACCACGGCTATATCCGGCCGCAGGAAAGCGGCAACAAGACGGACGTGCGCTGGTTCCAGCTGACCGGCGCCGACGGCACCGGCATCCGCGTGCACGCCGACACTCCACTCGCGTTCAACGCGCTCGCGTTCCCGTACGAAGACCTGTACCTGCGGCCGCGCGGCACGTGGAAGAGTTCCGAGATCGCGCCGCATGGCGACGGTACCGTGCTCGTCGACATGGCCCAGGCTGGCGTCGGCGGCGATACCGGTTGGAGCCTGGATGGCCGCCCGCACGTAAAGTACCGCATCCCGCTGGCGCCGGCCAGCTACCGCTTCGTGCTTTCCCCCGTGCGTGCGGAGCGCGTTGCGCAGAAGTGATCCGAAACCCGGAGCACCAGTGCTCCGGACCAGCGCGCCGGCACGGTGTCAAGCGTTCGGCGTGTCGTAAATACCACATGGTACTTAATATTTCGCAAAGGCATTAAAACAAGGAAGGATGGTCCGTATAATTCAACACAGTTTGTTATCGATATCTAAAACGCCGGCCACCCAGAGCCGACAACACATCCAGATCGGATTACAGAGGAGACCAGAATGAACCAGCACCGCAACATCGTACCGAACTTGTCGCTCGTGGCCGTCGCGCTCGCGCAAGCCTTCGCCGGCAGCGCCTACGCGCAGCAGGCCCCGGCCGTGGACGCCAACACCGTCGTCGTGACGGGCATCCGCGCCAGCGCGCAGTCGTCGGTGGCGATCAAGCGCAACACGATGGAAGTCGTCGACTCCATCACGGCGGAAGACATTGGCAAGCTGCCGGACACGAACGTGGGCGAAACGTTGTCCCGCGTTCCCGGCGTGCAGGCGTACCGCTTCGGCGGCGAGGCGTCAGCGCCGTGGGGCGGCTTCGGCTCAGGCGTGACCATCCGCGGCCTCGGCTACACCGCGTTCCAGACCAATGGCCGCCAGTATTTCAGCGCGGGCGGCCGCGAATTTAACGTCGAAGCGGCGGTGCCCGGCATGGTCGCCGGCATCGACGTCTACAAGAACCCGTCGGCGGAACACATCGAAGGCGGCATCGGCGGCCTCGTGAACGTCCGTACCCGCAAGCCGAGCGAGTTCCGCAAGCTGACCGCGTCGCTGGGCGTGAACTATCGCGAGAACGACCTGGCGAAGAAGGCCGAACCGGAGCTGAACGGCCTCATCGCCAATAGTTTCGACCTCGGCGGCGGCAGCCGCATCGGCGTGATGGCGGCCGCCACCTACCAGAGGAGCACAGTTCGCAACGACAACGACCCCGCCAACCGCGGTCCCAATTTCAAACGCGCGATCCGCGGCGACAGCGCCGAATACGCGTCCCTGGCCGCGCAGAACATGTCGAACGCGAACAACGCGCCGATGGCGGCCTACGTCGGCCGCAGCGACGTCACTTTCCTGCGGAACGTGAGCGCGACCGGCTCGCAAACGCCGGACATGACGGGACTGACCGCTGAACAGCAAAGCAATGTGTTGCTGGGCACCTCGTTGACCAACAACGTGTTCGAGGAAGTCATCATGCGCACGCGTAAAGGCCTGAACCTGGCGGCCGACTATCGCGTCGATAATACGCTGCGCTTCTACACGGAAGCGAACTACTATTACTTCCAGTACCACCAGAACTACCGCGGCCTGAATTCGAACGACGGCGCCAACGTCCAGAACCTGCAGACGACGGCTTTCAACTACGATGAAGCCCTCGCCAACCGCAACAGCAATGGCGGCGCGAACAACCAGATCCTGAACCGCCGCATCCTGGGCGGCACCTTCCTCGATTCGACTGTGACGACCGTCGGCGGCGACGAGCACACGCCGTGGTGGACCGCGATCGGCGCCTTCGGTGCCGAGTGGACGCCGACGCCGGGCCTGTCGCTGAAGGGCGACTTCAACTACATCAAGTCGGACAAGCGCAGCGACAACCGCTCGATCCGCCTGGATTCGGCGGCTGGCCTGACCTGGCAGACCACCCGCGTGGCCGACGGCGCGCCGCAATCCCTGCAGTTCAGCGGCCCGAGCCTGAGCGATCCGAAGAACTTCGTGTTCAAGGACTATAACAACGGCCAGCACTACCATAACACCGACAGTGGCTTCGCGATGGCCTTGTCCGGCACGTACGACCTGGACGGCTTCTTCAACAAGCTGCGCTTCGGCGGCCGTTACGCGTACCAGCGCGACATGTACCAGAACTATGGCGTGAGCACTTGGCTGACGGCCGACAAGAAGGACGTCAACGCGACCCGTTCGAACGCGACGTCGGCCACCACGCTGGCCGGCAACCTGGAGACGGCACCCGCCAACTTCATGCGGGGCGAGGCCGGCTACAGCGGCGGCTATCTGGTGTACTCGCCGGATGCCTTGCTGGGCGATAAGGTCCGTACGGCGTTCCCGGGCTTCGGTCTCCCGGCAGAAGGCAGCATGCCCGAGGTCCAGATTAACCGCTCCGTGTTCGGTGAACATGACTCGGCCCTGTACCTGGTCGGCGACTTCAGCGCCTTCGACGAGCGCCTGAAGGGTAACGTCGGCGTGCGCTACGTTCAGACCCGTACGAAAGCGATGGCCCGCGCCAACGACCTCCGCGCAGGCGCCGCCGCGGGGGCCTGGGTGGACGTGGCAAAGGCCAACAACTACAACAACGTGCTGCCGACGTTTAACATGACGTATGACCTCATGCCCGACACCCTGGTGCGCCTGGGGTACGGCCGCGGCATGACCCGTCCTGGCCTGGGCGACCTGAACCCGACGATCGGCGTCAACACGTCCACCGGCACCGCGGGCATCGGCAACACCAAGCTGAAACCGCTGGTGGCCGACAGCTTCGACATCTCGCTGGAACACTATTTCAACAAGACGAACTACGCCTCGCTGGCCCTGTTCGACAAGGAAATCAAGGACTTCCCGAACTCGATCCTGTCCTGCGAAGCGCTCGACAACGTGGGTCCGTATTCGGGCGCGATCGACAACGGCTGCACTGGCGGGCTGTATGCGGTGAGCAAGAAGGTCAACTCCGAGAAGGGTTATGCGCGCGGTTTCGAGATCGCCGGCCAGTACTTCTTCGATTCGAGCTTCGGCATGTTAAAGAACTTCGGGGTATCGGGTTCGTACAGCTTCGTCAAGACGGACAACCCGCTCAACTTCGGTACCGCCGCGGCGCCGGTCATCGTGCATACCTTGCAGCCGTTCGTGTCGAAAAACAACTATACGCTGGCCGCGATGTATGAGGACAACAAGCTATCGGGCCGCTTGACCTATACCTGGCGTTCGCCGTCGGTGCTGTTCGGTGTCGACCCGTATCCGATCTGGTCGCGCTACATCAAGGCGTACGGCATGCTTGACGCTTCGGTCAACTACAAGATCGCCGACAACCTGACGCTGCGCGTCACCGGGCAGAACCTCACGAACCAGGCCGGCAACCGCGGCGTGGGTGTGCCGGGCGCGACCGAGACCCAAATGGAGTTCCAGCACTTCTACAACGGCCGCATCTACAGCCTCGGCTTGAACTACACGTTCGGCAATCTCTGAGATTCGTTCTTTCTCGTCGCGGGGCCTGGTCCCGCTTTTCGGACCCGCTGCTGGCACTCGCCGGTGGCGGGTTTTTTGGTTTTGTTCGAGGGCTATCGTACGTATTCAAAAGTTTGCCTCGTCCTCTTTGCCGCGCTGAAGGATGACGATCTGGCCGGCCTGGCGAAACGGCGTTCGCTCACGCCCGACACGGTACTGCGCATTGCCTTGCTCACGAAGCAATTCACGGCGACCGTGGTCGTGATGCTTGTCGACAACGGGAAGGTCAGGCCTGGCGACGACATTGCCGTATATCTCCCCGACGACCCGACCAGAGGCAGGAAAATCACGATAGCACCTGCTGATCCCGGGGCAGAGCAGTGTGACAAGGCGCGCGTTGCCCTGATCCCGGCGTCCGGTTCCGCGCTGCCGGAGCAGACCCGCGCGGGAGGGCGTCAGTAGGGCCCGACGCTCGGTGCCGACACGTTGAAATAATCGGCTTCCAGGTACGACGCCTGCGTGCGCGCTCGCGCGCCGAGGCTGAACAGGCCCACCTGTGCACCGACCCACGTGCCGCGCGTGACGGGGAACGCGTCGCCGGCCGGCTTGAACGTGCGGCCGTCCAGGCTGTACGAAAAACCGACGAAGGCGTTCTCGTTCATCGCCATGCGCAAGTACACCGTGTCCGGCGCGTCCGCCAGCACGACGGTCGACTCCTCGCGGCAGCGCGGTCCGAACGGGCCGCACACGGTGTGGACGAGGGCCGTGCGGCCGCCGCTGCGGCGCAATCCGACCCAGGCGTATTGCATGGCGTTGACGATCAGCCCGGCGCGGTCGCCGTCGACGGCGCCGTGCAGGCGCACGCGCGTGTCGACGGCGAAGCGCGACGCAGGCGTCTTCTGCGTGAGGATCGCGCCCGCCGCCCGCACATAACCGTCGGCTTCCGGCACGACTTGCGTGAACAGGCGCAGATGGCCCGGGTCGTCGGTCAGCGAATACCAGCCGGGGGCCGGATTGGCGGCCCATTGCCACTGCGGACCCAGTTGCGGGCCGGCGAACGTGTCGCTCGTCGCCGGGGCCGCCGGCCCGAAGCCTTGCACGGGCTTCGCGTACGTCGCGACGGGTTCGCCGACGCCCGGCGTGCGGCCCGGCGCGCCGATGACGGGCCACCCGTCCTGCCAGCGCATCGGCTGCAGGTGCACGACGCGGCCATACGCGCCCTTGTCCTGGAAATGCAGGAACCAATCCTTGCCGTCCGGCGCATCGACCCACGCGCCCTGGTGCGGGCCATTGACGGGGGTGTCGCCCTGGTCCATCACGCGCCGCGCCTCGTACGGCCCGGCGATCGAGCGCGAACGGAACACGGCCTGCCAGCCCATTTCGACGCCGCCGGCGGGCGCGAACACATAGTAATACCCGTTCGCCTTGTAGAACTTCGGGCCTTCGACCGTGTGGTAGCCGGGATAGCGCGTGCCGTCGATGATGACCTGGCCGGCGTCGTCCAGCATGCGCGTCGCGCCCGCATCCATGCGGCGCAAGGTGAGCACGTTGTTGATGCCGGCGCGGCTTTTCGCCCACGCGTGCAGCAGGTAGGCATTGCCGTCGTCATCCCACAGCGGCGTCGGGTCGATGATGCCGCGTCCGGCCAGCAGCAGCCTGGGCGCCGTCCACGGACCGGCGAAACGCTCGGCCGTCGTGACGTACACGCCCTGGTCCGGGTCGGGATAGAAGATCCAGAAGCGGCCGTCGTGCCAGCGCAGGCACGGCGCCCATACGCCCTTGCCGTACTGCGGGCGGTCGAACGCGGCGGCCGGCACGAGTCGGGGCAGGGCGTGGCCGGCGAGCGTCCAGTTCACGAGGTCGGGCGATTCCAGCAGCGGCAGGCCCGGCGCGTTGTTGAAGCTCGACGCCGTCATGTAGAACCTGGCGCCGACGCGGATCGCGTCCGGGTCCGAGTAATCCGCGTGCAGCACGGGATTGCGGTAGCGGCCGTCGCCCAGGTCGGCGCGCCATGGCGCGGATGCCGGCAACGGCGCGCTGGCCGTGGCGGGAGCGGGTTCGGCGATGCCGCGGCAGCCAGCGCTGGCGACCAGGGCGAGCATGACGGCGGCCGCGGCGCGCGTGCGTACGGGACGGTGTTCGGGTGACAGGACAGGCAACTGAGCGGGCAACTGAGGGGGCACCGATATCTCCTGGTCGGGTTGGGTTGTTATCGATCTCATGGTAGCATTGTCGAATTGACGCAATCAAGACGAACCGTGCTGCATAAACAGCCATTCGCGGGCATGCACGCACGTACCCATCGGGCGGGAAGTGGCGCTTCCGCGCGGGCGGCGCTATGATGTCCAAAAGAACACACTGTATGAAATCGATAACATGGCCGGGCAGCCGGACAACAGGACAATAATTCAATGAGCAGTGAATCCAAGCAGGGCGACCGCTCCACCGGCGGCGCGACGGTCTGGGACGTGGCGCAAAAGGCCGGCGTCTCCGCGATGACCGTCTCCCGCGTCATCAACGGCAATGCCAGTGTCAGTGACAAGACACGGGAAAAGGTCAACCGCGCAATCCAGGAACTGAACTACCAGGTGAACGTGGCGGCGCGCGCGGCGCGCATCGGCACCTTGCGCGTGGGGCTGTTGTACAGCAACCCCAGCGCCGCGTTTCTCAGCGCGTTCCTCGTCGGCGCCCTCGGCGAGTGCAGCCAGACGGGCGCTCACCTGATCCTCGAGAACTGCGACAACCTGCGCAGCCAGCGCAAGGCGATCGACCGCCTGATCGCGGACGGCGCCGACGGCATCATCGTGCCGCCGCCGCTGTGCGACTCGAAAGCCGCGCTGAAGCAGTTGGGCGAACTCGGCATACCCTCCGTCGCCGTCGCGACGGCGCGGCCATCGCCGCAGATGTCGGCCGTGCGCATCGACGACTACCAGGGCGCGCTGACGATGACGAAGCACCTGCTGGCGCTGGGCCACACGGACATCGGCTTCATCAAGGGCGACCCGGAGCACACGCCCGCGCAACTGCGCTACCAGGCGTTCATCGACGCCATGCGCGAGGCGGGCCACAACGTGGCGGCCGAGCGCGTCGCGCAGGGCATGTTCACGTACCGTTCCGGCCTGCTGGCCGCGCGCGAGCTGCTGTCCCAGCCGACGCGGCCCACGGCGATCTTCGCCAGCAACGACGACATGGCGGCGGCCGTCATCGCCGTCGCCCACGGGATGCATCTGCAGGTGCCGGACGACATCGCCGTCTGCGGCTTCGACGATACGCCCGTCGCGACGACCGTGTGGCCGGAGCTGACGACGATCCACCAGCCGATCACGGAGATGGCCGGCAGCGCCGTGGCATTGCTCGTCGAGCACATCCGCGCGCGCCGTGCGGGGCAATCCTATATGCCGCAGCACCGGCTGATGCCGTTCACGCTCGTGGAGCGCGAATCGACGGAAGCCGTGGAGTAGGCGTCACCAGTACGGGCGCCACGTGCGCGTGAGCCGCACGAGCGCCTCGAGGTAGAAATAATCGCCCCAGATGCAGGCCTCGTCCACGCCGACGCCGTTCGGCTTGTGGTAGACGCCGTGCTTCAGCAGGCCTGCGCCGGGCGTGATGCCCGTGTCGGCATAATCTTGCGCGAGCGTGCGCACCATGCCGGCCGCTGCGCGTTCGTACTCGGCGCGCAGCGGGTCGGCGAGGGGCAGGTGCTGCGCCAATTCCAGCAGGCCGCACGCGGCGACCGCGGCGCCGGAGCTGTCGCGCGGTTCCGGCCCCGACGTGAAGTCCAGGTCCCAGTAGCAGACGCCGTCCTCCGGCAGCCGGTTCAGGAAGTAGTTCGCCAGCACTTGCGCGAGCTCGATGAGGCGCGCGTCGCCGTTGTGGCGGTAGACGAGGGGGAAGCCCGAGATGCCCCAGGCCTGGCCCCGCGCCCAGCAGGAATCGTCCGCATGGCCCTGGTGGGTCTTGCCGTGCAGCGGCGCGCCGCTCGCGGGGTCGAAGAAGAACGTGTGGAACGTGGAGCCGTCGGGGCGCACGATGTGGCGCGCGGCCGCCTCGATATGGCGGTCGGCCGCCATGCGGAATGCCGGGTCGCCCGTGTGGTCGCTGGCCCAGTACAGCAACGGGAGGTTCAGGTTGCAGTCGATGATCATGCGTCCGCGCTGGGCCGGATCGGACAGTTCGCCCCACGCCTGGATGATGCCGGCGCCCGGCAGGTAGCGCTGCAGCAGCAGGCGCGCGGCACCGAGGGCCGCTTCCGCCGCCAGCGGCTCGCCCGTCAGCTGCCAGCCGGCGACGCACGAGAGGCTGTACAGGAAGCCGAGGTCGTGGTGGTTCACGTTGATGCGGTCGCGCTGGCGCGTGTGGAAGCTGTGCACGTGGCGCAGCGCGGCGGCGCGGTAGCGAGGGGCGTCCGTCAGCTCGTACGCGAGCCACAGCATGCCCGTCCAGAAGCCGTTGGTCCACTCCGTGTTGTCCATCGCGGCATACACGCCGTGCGTCGAGGACGGGCGCGGGAACGCGTCGCCGAAGTGCGCGAGGTTGCGGTCGACCGCGTCCAGGGCGCGTTCGATGGCGCGGTCGATGGCGGCGCGGTCGACGCCGCCGCGCCAGCTGGCGGGCAGGGCGGCCGTGTTCAGCGGTTCGAGCGCGGCCGGGTTCAGGGAAAACGACATATCAACTCCTTGCGATCATTTGGCCGGTTCCGCCAGCGGCGCGACCGGGTCCGCCGCCGTTTCCGGTGGCGTGGGCAGCAGGAAGATGGCGGACAGGACGAGGAACACGAGGCCCATGCCCGCCATTGCGAGATAGGTGGCCGGGTAGCCGATGCGGTCGTAGCTGACGCCGGCCAGCGGCGACAGCGCGGCCAGGCCGAGCGAGTGCCCGAAGCTCACGCCGACCATGTACACGGTCGATGCGAAACGGTTGTCGAAATGGCGCGCGATGTAGCGGAACAGCGAGACGGCGAGGATCGGCAGCTCGACCGAGTGCAGCAGCTTCATCGCGGAGATCGACAGCGGGCCCACGGCCAGGCCCGAACCGGCGATCCGCACGAGCATGATGGAGCCGGCCAGCAGCAGGCCGTGCTTGGCGCCGATGCGGCGTACGAGCAGCGGCGCGAGGAACAGGCCGGCCGCCTCCAGGAAGATTTGCGTCGAGTTCAGGTAGCCGAACATCGCGGCGCCCGTCTGCACGTCGGGGAACAGCGATGCGAAATAGCTGGGGAACTGCTGGTCGAACACGAGGTACAGGTTCGTCACGCCGAGCACGAACACCATGAAGCGCCAGAAGCCCCGCATGCGCAGCAGCGCGAACGCCTCGGCCAGCCGCACGCCGTCGCGCGCACGCACGGCGGCATCGGGCGGCCCGGCGCGCCACACGGCCAGCAGGGCGAGCATCAGCACGCCGGCCGCGGAGGCGAGTGCGAAGTTGATGCCGGGGTTGACGTTGTAGATCCGGCCGCTGAACAGGGCGGCGCTGGCGAAGCCCAGCGAGCCCCAGAGCCTCACGCGACTGTATTCGAAGCCGTCGCGGCGGCCGATGCGGTCGACGTACGACTCGATCGCATAGCTGCCCGCGATGAACGTGATCCCGAGATACAGGCCACCGACGGCGGCGCCCAGCAGGATGTTCAGCTTGAGCAGCGGCGCGTACACCAGCGTGAAGAACGCGCCGGACAGCGCGACGAGGGCCGCCACCGTCCACAGGATGTTGCGGCGGGTGCCCACGCGGTCCGACACGAAGCCGTACACCGGTTGCGAGCACATGGCGGCGATGAAGTTCGCGGAGAAGACGATGCCCGTCTCCGTGCCCGACAGCTTCAACGTCGAGCGCAGCCACAGGGCGAGCAGCGAGATGCTCATCGCCTGCGCGAAGAAATAAATGTAGACGAAGCCGCACAGGAACCGGAAGTGCGATTGTCGCGTTGCCATGCTGTCTCCTTGCCGTCGTTATCCGGCGTTCGTGCCGAAATACTGTTGGCCGCGCGCCCGGAAGTCAAGGGCCGTCATCGTGCCGCCTCCAGCGCGCGCAGCACGTCGTGGCAGGCGCCCATCGTGTGGTAGTCCGTCTTGCCGGCCGGGCTCTTCTCGTCGCCCAGCTTGCGGTTGTCCGGACCGAGGATGCGGTACCAGGCGCCGTGCTCGTGGTCGACGAAGTGCCGCCAGCTGTATGACCAGATACGGTCGTACCAGTCCCAGTACAGCGCGTTCCCGGTGCGCACGGCCAGCAGCGCGGCGGCTGCGAAGCTCTCGGCCTGCACCCAGAAATACTTGTCGCCGTCGCAGATGGCGCCGTCGGGCGCGAAGCCGTAGCAGATGCCGCCATGGCGTTCGTCCCACGCGTGCGCCAGCGCGGCGTCGAACAGCTGGACGGCGCGCGGCGCGAGCCAGTCGGCGTCGCCCGCGAGGTGGGCGCGGTGACGTTCTAGCAGCAGCAGGAGCTTGGCCCATTCCGTCAGGTGGCCCGGCTGGTAGCCCCACGGCCGGAAGATGTTCGTCTTGTCGTCGCGGTTGTAATCCCAGTCGAGCGACCAGTCGGCGCGGTAGTGTTCCCACACAAGGCCGCCCGCGAGCGCGGCCTGGCGCCGTGTGATGTTCGCAGCCAGCAGCTCGGCGCGGTGCAGGTAGCGGACTTCACCCGTCGCCTCGTACGCCGCGAGCATCGCTTCGCATGCGTGCATGTTGGCGTTCTGGCCCCGGTAGCCGTCGAGCGTCGACCAGCCGGCGCTGGCCTGGTCCGCATACAGGCCGTGCGCCGGTTCCCAGAAGCGGGCTTCCATCAGCGCATACGTTTCGGCGAGCCAGTTGCGCGCCTCCGCGACGCCCGCCCGCAGCGCGTGCGCGTACGCGAGCACGACGAACGCGAGGCCATAGCAATGGTTGTCGGCGTCGAGCACCGTCTTCTTGTCTCCGTCCCACGCGACCTGCCACGCGTAGCCGCCCGTGTGCGGGTCGCGGTGTGCGCTGCGCAGGAACGCGACCCCGTGGCGCACGGCGGCGAGGTAGTCCGGGTCGTCGAAGCGCCGGTATGCCGTCGCGTAGTTGAAGATGAAGCGCGTGCTGCTGACGAGGTGGCGCGTCGTGCGGTCGTACACGGTGCCGTCGTCGCGGAAGAAGTGGTAGAAGCCGCCCGTCGGGTCGATGGCGCGCGGGTGGTAGAACCGCATCGTGGCGGCAACGTGGTCGAGCAGGAAAGCGGGAGAACGGAAATCGGGGGCCATGGCGGATTCGTCTAGTCGGAAGTCGAAGAAGCGGCCTGCGGCCACGCGGCGATGCGGTAGCGGGTTTCCCACGGCGCGTCCGGCGCGATCGCGACGCCGAGGCGGTCCGAGAGCGGATGGCCGGCCGGCGCCGTCGCCACGCGTCCCAGGTCGAACAGGCTGTTCACCGGCTCGGCGCCGAGCGCCAGGTGACTGCTCATCCAGGGGAAGTGGATGCGCCCGCCGTTGCTGACCCACAGCAGCAGGTCGGGCAGCTGCGCCGTGTCCCACCAGAGGCCCACGCACGCGTCGTAGTCGAGGTAGTGCAGCGCGAACGGCGCCGCGCCGTCCACGCCGCCGAGCCCCCGCACCTGCACCAGTTCCTCGGCCGGCGCGGCCAGCGGCAGGTGCGCCAGGTCGACGGGGCCGTCCACGCCTGCCAGTGTCGCGAGCGATGGCGACACGGTGTCGGCCAGGAGGCGCGATACGGCTCCCGCCGGCTGCGCTGGATAGCTGTGGATGCCGGCGTGCGGCCCCAGTGCGACGCGCACCCGGCCCGCCGCCGGCGGCAGGCGGAATGTCGGGTGCAGGCCGGCGGGCACGCGCGCGGGCCGGCGCGCCCACACGCGCAGCACGATGTCGACGGCCGGCGCGTGCGGGTCGGCCACGATCTCGCGCTCCATGTGCTCGATCGGCGAAGCGGGTGGATAGTCGATGGCGAGGTGGACGCGGGTATCCGTCGCGGACACGCGGCGCCAGTGATGATTGGCCGCGTAGCCGTGGTTCCAGCCGTCCTCGGGAGCGTGCGTGCGCCAGTCGGCCGGCAGGCCTTGCGGTGGCTCCGTGCAGCCGAACGGCACGCAGGGCCATTCGCCGCGCAGGCGGCGCATGAGGCCGGGCAGCCGGCTGGCGCGCGTCATGCCGGCCCACGGCGCCACGTGCATGATCTCCAGCTCGCGTTCGTCGCCGATGCGCAGGCTCAGGGGGCCGAGCATGCCGCCCAGCGATTGCACTTCCGCGCTGCCGTGGTCCCAGGCGAGGCGCCACGGTCCGGTCATGGGCGCCTCCACGCGTCAGTGCCCGGCATCGAAGCCTCCGGTATGCGCCGGTGCGCGCCAGCCGGCGCGGGCGGGCATGGCGTCGTCCGCGATCGCATGCTTCAGCGCCGCGGCGGCGAGCGCGAACCCGGCCACGTCGTCCGGCGCCATGCCGCATTGCAGCCCGTGCAGGACGCCGGCCGCGAACGCGGCGCCCGTCCCGATGCGGTCGACGCTGCCCGACAACCGGTAGCTGCCGCCCGTCACCGTCTTCGTGCGCGTGTGCAGCGTCGCGGACAGCTCATGGGCGTCGGCGTCGGCCTGCGCGCAGCGGGTCCACGCGAGCAGGGTCAGGCGCGGAAATGCGGCGAATGCGGCCCGTGCCGCGTCCGTGTCGTGCGCCGGATCTGCCAATTCGGGGCGCCCGAGGGCGGCGGCCAGGTCGTGCGGGGCGGCGAACAGCACGTCGGCGTGGCCCAGCGCATGTCGCAGGGGCGCCGCGGCGTCGGGCCCCTGTGCCTGCCAGGGTGAGGCGCAGTCGCTGGCGTCGATGGCGACGCGCACACCGGCGGCGCGCGCGGTGCGCAAGGCTGCAGGAACCGCGTGCGCGGGACCGTTGGCGCCGCCCGGCGCGATGCCGGACACGTGCAGCCACGCGGCGCCGTCGAGCAGGGCGGGCCAGTCGTAGGCGCCCGGCCCGGCCAGCGCATACGCGGAACCGGCGCGGTCGTAGACGATTTCGGAGGCACCGCCGACGGCGCCCGGCGCAAGGAAGTACAAGCCCATCCGGCCCGGCAGCAGGCGGATGCCCGACGTGTCGACGCCATGGGCATCGAGCGTGTCGACGGCGATGCGGCCCAGCGCGTTGTCGGGCAGGACGCTGACCATCGCGGTCCGGTGGCCGAGCAGGGCGAGCGAGACGGCGACGTTCGCGTCCGCGCCCCCGGGAGCGGTGGCGGCGGCGGACGCGTTCAGCGGCAGCCGTCCCGGCGGCGCGGCCAGGCGCAGCAGGACTTCGCCGAAGCAGACGATGCGGCCGCGCATGTCGGGGCGGGCATTCATCGGGCCAGCCAGCCACCGTCGACGGGCAGCACGACACCGTGGACGTAGTCGCTGGCGCGGCTGGCCAGGAAGACGGCGGCGCCGGCCAGGTCGCCCGGCTCGCCCCAGCGCCCGGCCGGGATGCGGGCGAGGATCGCCGGTTCGCGCACCGGGTCGGCGCGCAACGCCGCCGTGTTGTTCGTGTCGAAGTAGCCCGGCGCGATCGCGTTGACGTTGATGCCGCGCGCCGCCCATTCATTGGCCAGCGCGCGCGTCAGGCCGGCGACGGCGCTCTTGCTGGCGGCGTACGCCGGTACGCGGATGCCGCCCTGGAACGACAGCAGCGACGCGATGTTGATGATCTTGCCGCCGCCGTGCGCCGCCATGTGGCGTGCGGCGGCCTGGGCGAGGAAAAATACGGATTTCAAGTTGGTGTCGATGACGGCATCCCAGTCGGCTTCCTCGACGTCCAGGCTGTCGGCACGGCGGATGACGCCGGCGTTGTTGACGACGATGTCGAGCCGGCCGTTCAGGTTGATGGCCGCGTCGACGGCGGCGCGCGCGGGGGCCGTCGACGACAGGTCGGCGTGGACGTCGAGGAAGCGCCGGCCGAGCGCGGCGACGTGCATGCCCGTCTCCGTCGCCGCGCTGCGGCCGACGGCGACGATGTCGGCCCCCGCCTCGGCCAGCGCGATGGCGATGCCCTGGCCGAGGCCCGTGTTGGCGCCCGTGACGAGCGCCGTACGCCCGTCGAGGTTGAACAGGTCGAGCATGCGGTGCCTCATTTGAGCTGGCAGATGTCGAGGACGTGCATGTCCGTGTAGTCGAGGTTCTCGCCGCCCATCGCCCAGATGAACGCGTAGTTCGCCGTGCCGGATCCCATGTGGATCGACCACGGCGGCGACACGACGGCCTGTTCGTTCGCGACGACGACGTGGCGCGCGGCGTCGGGCTCGCCCATGAAGTGGAACACGCGCTGGTCGTCCTGCAGGTCGAAATAGAAATAGACTTCGGAACGGCGTTCGTGCACGTGCGGCGGCATCGTGTTCCACACGCTGCCTGTCTTCAGTACCGTCAGGCCCAGCAGCAGTTGCGCCGACTTGCAGACGCCGGGGATCACGTACTGGTAGATTGTTCTCTCATTCGACGTGGCCGGGCTGCCGCGCTCCAGCGGCACGGCCTGTGCATGCGTGATCTTCGTGAGTTCGCAGCGCACGTGGGCTGGTGTCGAGGCGAGGTAGAAACGGGCCGGGTCCGTGGCGTCCAGCGATTCGAAAACGACGTCGGCGCTGCCCATCGGCACGTACAGGCCGTCGCGCGGCGCCAGTTCGAACGGCTGGCCGTCGACGGTGACGCGCCCGGTGCCGGCGGCCACGTTGATGATGCCCAGTTCGCGCCGTGCCAGGAACGGCTGGCCCGCGGCGGACGCGGGCTCCGTCTGCGCGGGCAGGGCCAGCGCGCGCGATACCGGCGCCGCGCCGCCGATGACGAAGCGCTCGTCGTGGCAATAGTTCAACGTGACGGTATCGGCCGCGAACATCCGGTCGATGAGGTACCGGCGGCGCAGCTCGTCCGTACTGGCGCCCGCCATCATGTCGGGGTGGGTTGCGTAATAGGTCTTCTCGAACACTGCGGTCTCCTCGTCGTTCGTGACGCTGTCGGTCGGCGGTTGTTGGTTATCGATAACAATCATAGCAGGGTATTTCGAAATGTCAAAGAGTCCGCGCACGGTTCGGGGCCGCCGCGAGCGCCGTGCTCACGTGGGGCTGGAGGTGGCGCGCCGACCGGCAGAAAATGCTTGTGTGGAGCGGTCGCTTTTTGTTATCGTTAACTTGCGTTGCGCCCGGTGCCGGTGGACGCGAACAGCGGCGCCGTCCATGCGTGCCGTCGCGCGCAGATGGACGGCGCCGCCGCGTCACCGGTTTATGCGGGCGCTGCGATCTCCTTGCGGGTATGTTCCGGCCCGTATTCGACCTGCCTCATCGAACAGGCAGGTCTTTTTTTGCCCGAATGCCGCAGGGCCCGGCGCTTGGGGGCCAGGTTTGCCGGCGCGACCGGCTGCCGGGCCGTGTCCCTTTGTCGCGATCCCGGCGTGTCGCGGCCGCCACCGAACGTCGTGGTGCCGACGCGCCGTTAATGCCCGGCGGGCTTGCCGGCGCCGGTGCTCGCGGGTGCCGGCGGACTGCCGAGCGCCTTGCGCAATGCGTCGGACCGGGCGTCGGTCATCGTGCTGTCGAGGGCTTGCTGCGCGGTGACGGGCTTGCCGCCATACGCGTCCATCAGGCGCTGGTTGAAGCGGACGTCGTTGATGCCCACGGTGACGGCACTGCCGAACAGGCCCTTGTTGCCGGACCAGACGACGACGTCGCCGGCCGTCGACCCTTCGGTCATGCGAGCGAAGTTGACGACCGTGAGACCCGCATCGGCGCTGAGCGAGAAGTTGTTGCGCTTGCGGAAGCTGTCCACGGCCTTGTCGTTCAACAGCACGAGGGCGATGGGGCCGCCTTCGGCGCCGGCCTGCAGGCCAATGCTGATGGCGCCGATGTCGAAGAACACGGGGTTGCTCCAGTTTCCGTCGGGACGCCTGACCATCAGGACGCCGGCCCCGCCCGCACCGCCGATGCCGAGGGCGGCGCGGCCGTAGGTGGGCACGATGAATACGCCGTGTGCCCGCGCCAGCAGTGCCGGCATGCCGGCGTCTGCATGCATCGTCTGCACGACGCCGACGGCATCGTCGACGTGCTTGACGGCCGCCTGCTGGCGACGCGTGGCCGTGTCGCCGTCGTGGCTGGCTTGGGCGGGTGCCGGCCGCGCGGCGCGGGCCGGCTGGGTCGCCTGCGCCGTGGCCGCGGTCGGCAGGCAGGCGAGCATGAGCAGGGCGGCGAATGCGGCGGCCGAGAGCCGGAAGGCGAGGCCGCGCCAACCGGCGCGGGGCAGCATGGTGGGATGTGGCATCACGTGCGTCATGGCGTTCTCCTCGGCGGTATCAAGTTATGGCCGGACGGCGCCGGCGATGGAGGTGGAGCTTAGGTTCGTACCCGCGTTCCGGCTTGACATGCGTCAGTCGTGCGCGGGTATCGACGGCACGCGTCCGTCCGCCGTATCATCGACAGTCCGTCGCATGGTGTCGTCGAGATGGTGTATCGCTTCCTCGCGGCCGCGGTGCTGCTGGTGCACCTCGGCTTCATCCTGTTCGTCGTTGCAGGCGCGGCGCTCGTCGCGTGGCGGCGCCGGCTGTTGCCCGTGCACCTGGCAGCCGTCGCGTGGGGTGTCGTCGTCGAGGTGACGGGTGCCGCGTGTCCGCTCACGGTGCTGGAGAACCGCCTGCGCCTGCTGGCCGGCACGGTCGGTTATGCGGGCGGCTTCCTGGATCATTATCTGCTGGCGCTGATCTACCCGGCCGGGCTCACGCGCGGCATGCAATGGATGCTGGCGGCCGCAGTGCTGGCGCTGAATGCCGTGCTGTACGCGCGCATCCTGCGTTGCCATCGACGTGGGCCGCATTGATCCAGGTCTGACGGAGGCCTGGAACCGTCGACGGGCCATCCGATCGAAGGCATGACGGCCGCGTTGTCGGTCTCCGGAGAGGTCATGGAAAGTATTTTCTTTCGATCATGGTGGGTAGCCGCCTTGCGCGGCCTGCTCGGCATCCTGTTCGCGGTATCGGCCATCGGCTGGCCCGGGCTGACGCTGCTGGCGCTCGTCGGGCTGTTTGCCGCGTATGCGATCCTGGCCGGCAGCGCGTCACTCGCTGGCGCGCTCAGACATCGTGCCGCCGGACAGGTGCACCGGGATGCCGTCATCCTGGGCGTCGTCGGCATCGGCGCGGCCCTCGTGGCCGCGTACCATTCGGCCGCGACGGCGTTGCTGCTCGTCCTGGTCATTGGCGCGAATGCGCTCGTCGTGGGCGTGCCCGACATCCTCGCCGCCGTCCGCCTGCGTCAGTCGATCGCGGGCGAGTGGCTGCTCGCGCTTGCCGGCGTCGTGTCCGTCATGTTCGGCGCATTCGTGTTCGCGCGGCCCGGCGCCCGTGGCGATGGGTTAGGCGCCCGCGCGGCTGAGGCGGTGTACCCCGCCTGCGTCGGCACGGTCCCTGCGCGCGGGCGGCGGCATCAGGTGCAGTGTGGTGCGCGCCAGCGCGTCCATGCGCACACCGAGTGGCCGGCGCATGGGGCCCGGTTCGAGGCGCGTTCCGAACATCCACAACACGGGATAGTCCAGCGTCGTCGGCACGGCCACGTTCAGGATCATGGCGAGTTGCCAATCGGCGGCCTGGAGGTCGTCGATGCAAATGAACAGCGGTCCGTTCGCGGCGCGGCACTGGATCAGGGCGCACAGCGCGGCCGTCTGCAGGAGTTGTATCGTCGGCAGAGGCCAGTCCGAGGCCGTGTCGAGGAGGCTCGCGCACGCGTCGGCGTGGACGGCCGGCAGCGCCAGGTCGGCGCAGCGGTTGCGCACACGGTCGGCCAGCGGCGCCGCGTCGTCGTCCCGTGCCAGGCCGAGCAGGGCCAGCATCAGGTCCGTGGCCGTGTGGACGACCGGTTGCGCGGCGGTGCCGCCGTCGAGCAGGACGCAGGCGTAGCCACGCGCACGGGCGTCGCGGGCGCCGAATGCAAGCAGGCTCGACTTGCCGGAGCCGGCCTGCCCTTGCACGTCGATGAGCCTGCCCCGGCCGCTGACGTGGACGGCGTCGATGACGGCGCGGCACTGCAGCCGCTCGACGTCCGAAGCCTCCTCGGTGCCGCGTGCCGGCGCCATGCGGCGCGGCGGTTCCGTCTCGATCAGCGACTCGACGCCGATGCCGTAGAACGCGGCCAGGTGGCGTACCGTCCGGTACGGCACCGGCTTGCCGGACTCGGCCCGCTTGATCGCGGCACGCGTCAGGCATTGGCGGCGTTCCTGGAACTGTTCCGACAGGGCCTCGCGTCCACCGCGCCGGTGGCGCAGGGCTTTCAGATTGTGCACGTCGAGCAGGACGCGGGCATCGAATGGCGGGATGGACGAGGAGGCACGGTTGAATGTCATGGCACGGTTGCTAGATGGCGCCGCCCGGCTGGCGGCATTCATGTCATTGCAAACGCCGTGCCATGGCAAAATCCTGCTGCGGACGCACCGGATGGACCTGCCGGAGCGTCGTCTTGCCCTGTTTTGCTCTTTCTGCGTGTAAAATTGCCATGTCCTTTACATGTAAAGCGTCAGACGCGCATCCCGACCTTGCCGCATGAGCGATTCCACCGAATACACACAGACGTTGCAGCTGTCCGCGCAGGGCCTCCCGGGGCGGCCTCTGCTCGCGCTGACGATCCTCTGGCATCCGGATCCGGCCCGCATCGGCGAACAATTCGTCGGCGACCCCGGGGCGTTGGAGGTGAACCGCTACGCGCCCCTGTTCTACCGGCCCGGCGAAGCGGGACTGCCGCTGGGCCACGGCACGATTTCGCGCGACCCCGTGCGGATCGTGCGCGACGGCGAGGACGTTCTGTTGCACTTGCCGGCGACGCGCATGCCGGTCGAGCTGAACGGCCGCGCGGCCACGGGCGAGGTGAGGCTGGGTGCGGCCGACGTCGCGCATGGCCAGGTGCTGACCCTGGGACGCGCCGTCGTCCTGTGCCTGCACTGGATGACCTGCCTGCCGAAGCACAATCCCGTGCCGGGCCTCGTCGGCGTGGGTGCGGCCGCGATCAGCCTGCGCGACCAGATCCGCATGGTGGCGCCGACCGACATCCCCGTGCTGCTGCTGGGCGAGACGGGCACCGGCAAGGAGATCGCGGCGCGCGCCATCCACGCGCTGGGCCAGCGGGCGCAGACGCGGCTGGTGGCCGTCAACATGGCGGCATTGAACGAATCGCTGGCGGCGGCCGAGTTGTTCGGCGCCGCGCGCGGCGCGTACACGGGCGCGCAGGAGCGCCGGGGCCTGTTCGCGGAAGCGGACGGCGCCACGTTGTTCCTGGACGAGATCGGCAATGCGCCCGCGAGCGTGCAGCCGATGCTGCTGCGCGTGCTGGAAGGCGGCGACTACCGGCCGCTCGGTGCGAGCCAGGACCGCAAGACGAGCGCGCGCCTCATCGCGGCCACCGACCAGGACCTGGACGCGGCCGCGTTCAACCAGGCCCTGCTGCGGCGCCTGGAAGGGTTCGCGATCCAGCTCCCGCCGCTGCGCGCGCGCCGCGAGGACATCGGCGTACTGATCGGGCACCTGCTGCAGGCGCATGGTGCCCAGCCGACGCTGCCCGTGGAACTCGTGGTGGAAATCGCCTGCTACGACTGGCCCGGCAACATCCGCCAGCTGGGCCACACGTTGCGGCGCGCAGCGCTGCTCGTGCAGCATGGGGGCACGCCGCAGCTGGAACAACTGGTGCGGCTGACGCCGGCGCCGGCGGGCAGCGCGGCCCGTCTGATGCCGGCCACTGACGTCGCGCCCCCGGTGATGGCGGCACCCATCCCGGCGGCAGCACCGGAAGCGCCGCGCCGCAAGCCGTCGGCGCTGAGCGACGCCGAGGTCCTCGATGCGATGGCTGGCAACGATTGGAATATTCAGGCGGCCGCCCGCACGCTCGGGATCTCGCGCCCGACCATGTACAAGCTGCTGGACGGGCATCGCGAGATCCGTTGGGCCGAACGGATTCCGCCCGAGGAGATCGAACGGGCGCTGGCCGCGTGCGACGGCGACGTCGGGCGCTGCGCGGCGTCGCTCAGGACGCCGACCGAGTCGCTGCGACGGGAGATCCGGCGCCTCGCCCTGGACAGGGTGGCGCCGCTGTAACGTACCGGATCAGCAGTCGTTCACATCGTGTCGACTTGCATTTCCGGGTCGGGGAGGTAGTAGAACGAGGTCGTGCCGCCGCCATCATGCGCGGAGAACGACACCGTGAATCCCCAGGTGCCGAGATTCTCGCCCACGTGCACCGTCGAATTGGCCTTGAGGTTGATGCGATTGCCTTCGGTGAACGGCGAGCTGTTGGCGCAACGGGTTTCCATCTGGCCGCTGATCAGGACGCATTCGGCGATGTCGCCGGGGCCGGAGAACTGGAAACTGACCTTGTCGCCTTGCTTGACCACGAACTTGTCGCCGTCCTGATGGGGGGCGCCGTCCAGGCTCCAGGTCGCCAGCGTCTGGCCTTGCACATAGGTGACGACGAGTTGATGAGTTTGCTGCGGCATGATGCTCCTTTCGGTTGAACTGCGGTCGGTGGGGTGAGTCGAAATCAGTCAGCGTGATAGGCGGGGTCGCGGCGCAGCGCTACGAGGTCGGGTTCGGCTTCCACGTATTTGGCCGGGTAGCCGAGACGGAGGGCGGCGGCGATCGCCGCGAGCGCCAGCTTGCGGTCGCCCAGCAGTTCGTACGCGAGTCCGGCGCGGAACTGGACGTCGGCCGTCGCGGGTGCCAGCGTCAGCGCGCGCGCCATCAATGCCCGCGCTTCATCGGGGTGGCCGGAGCGGGCGGCGTACAGGCCCATGCGCGACATGAGGACGACGTCGTTGGGCGACCGCTCCAGGCGTTCCGCCAGCAGGCGCCGCGCCTTGTCGTAGGCTTGCCGCGCTTCTTCGCCACGGCCGGGGATCCACAGCAGCGTGTCCGCCAGATTGGCCCAGTTCAGATAGGAGCCCGGCGCCCCGCGGACAGGCGACACGGCATTTTCGAACGCGTCGGCCGCGCCCACGTAGTCGCCGCGCAGGAACAGGATATTGCCGAGGTTGCCGTACAGTTTGGCACTGGGACGCACTTGCAGTCCTTGCTGCAGCACGCGCAGCGCCTCGTCGACACGGTTTTGGCGCATCAACACGGCCGTCAGGTTGGAGTAGGCGGTGACGGCATCCGGCTGCAGCGCGATACTGCGCCGGAACGCCTGTTCGGCGGCCGCGTCGTCGTGCTGTTCGTAGTTCACGACACCGAGCGCATCGGAGAAGACGCGCTCGCGCGGGAAACGGCGCATCGCTTCGGCGATGCCTGCGCGGGCTTCGGGGTAACGCCGCGCGTGGCGCAGCGCTTCGACCTTGCCATACCACGCGAAGAAATTCGCAGGATCGAGGCGCAGCGCCCGCTCGTGCGCGGCGAGGGCATCGTCGCGCTTGCCCTGGAAATCGCGGACCCAGCCCTGGGCGATATGCGCCAGTGCCAGTTGATCGTCCAGGTTCAGCGCCTGCTGCGCGTCCGCGTCCGCCTTGCGCAGCCACGTGTCGTCTTGGCGATCGCTGCCGTAGCGGAACGCGTGGACGAGCGACATGCCGGCAGCGGCGGCCGCGCTGTCCGGACTGCGTTCCAGGATGCGCTCGAAGTGACGTTCGGCCGTTTCGAGGCTGCCGGGGCGGTCGAACAGTTTCACTTCGGCGAGGCCCTGTTCCATCTCGACCGCTTCCGAGTACGGGGCGAGGTTCGCCGCGAATGTGCCGAGCCGGGGCGCCATGCGCCACCATGCGCCGCCCACCAGCGCGGCACCGAGCAGGACGATCGCGCCGATGCGGACGGCCCGGCGGGACGGGGCGCGGCGCGGCGGAGCGATGGCCGCCGCGGCTGGCTCGGCCTGATCCGGCCCGGCCTGACCCGGCTTGCCGGCCCGGTCCGCGAGGCGCTTGACGACTTCGTCCATGCTGCCCAGGCGTTGTTCCGGCTGACGCGCCGTCATCGCCCGGATCAGTGCGATCAGCGCCGTATCGAGCGTGTCGGGATAATCCCATCCGTCGGACGACGTTTGCACGAAGGCGGCGGCGAGCGCCAGGCCGTGCAAGGTCGCGAACGGCCGCGTGCCGCATGCGAGTTCGTACAGGATGACGCCGAGCGCGTACACGTCCGAGCGCGGGTCGGGCGTCGCGCCCTGCAGCCGTTCCGGCGCCATGTAGGCGATCGTGCCCTGCGGGTCGGCCTCGCCGGCCGACGTCGTCGTGCCCAGCGATACGGTTTCCGTGGCGAGCGCGTCGTGGCGCAGCGCGAGGCCGAAGTCGAGGATGCGCACGCGGCCGTCGGCTTCCACCATCAGGTTCGACGGCTTGATGTCGCCATGGACGAGACCGGACGCGTGTGCATCGTGCATCGCGCCGGCAACCTGGCGCACCCAGTCGAGCGCGGTGGCGATCGGTACGGGGCCGTCCTGCATGATTTGCTTCAGCGTACGGCCATCGACAAGTTCCATGACGATGAACTGGCCGTCGCCGTCGTCCTCGACCGCATGCACGGTGACGAACGCGGCATGGCGCAGCGATGCGGCCAGGCGCGCCTCGCGCACGAGGTCGGCACCGGCCGAGCCGCCGTGGCGGATCGTCTTGATCGCGACGCGGCGTTGCAGCCGCGTGTCCCACGCTTCGTGGACCGCGCCGAAGCCGCCTTCGCCGAGGCGGGCGCGGAACTCGTAATGTGGGGGTTGGCGGCGTTCGGGCTGAACGTCCGGTGCCCTGATCACTTCAGAAGAAATAGTCACCACCCATGAGCAATAATGTGATTTTCAGCAACATTATAGCGAGAGTGCAACTGTAGGGAAGGGCTTTGCGGCTTGTTCGATAACTATTTTTGACAAGCGCGGTTGACAGGAGACGCCCGCTGCGGCCGGGCCGGGACGCGACCTCAACCCCGCGGTGCCCGCTCCGGCGCCACGAACGCGAGCGCTTCCTCAAATGAGCGCAGGACGATGTCGACGTGCTCTTCCACGGTCGGCTGCGGCACGGATGACAGGTCGAACGGCAGCCTGATCGTGGCGAGCAGCGCGTCCGGCAGATGCGTGCGCAATTCCGCCGTCGCGTTCATCCAGTCGCCCAGCCGCTCGTCGGCGGGATACGGCAGGATCACGGTGGAAATCAGCTCCGCCTTGTCCGGGCCGGGCCGGTCGGCCGAGCCCAGCAGGGTGCTGCGCGCGTCGATGTTCCCTTCGCGCAGCGCGGACACCAGCAGCTCGCTGAGCAGCTCGTCGCGTTCGACGGCCAGCGCGGCGCACAGCACGACGGAGTGCGCCGGCACGTCCAGGGAACCTTGCCAGCGGCCCTGGCGCGTCTCGCGCATCTGGCGCAGGTAGGCGCCCAGGTTCGCGTCCAGCAGCGAGACGTCGCGCCGGCGCCGCGTGCGCGCGGGCGTGCGGCCGTCCGGATTCAGGGTGGCGGCCACGCGGCCCATCGCGGCGCGCATCGTCTCCATCTGGCCCGCGTCGATGCGGCCGGCGCGCATGTCGGCGCCGGCGAGCGCGAGGCCCGGCAGCAACACCTTGTCGCAATAGCGCGCGAAGCTGGCGCGGCGCAGATAGGCGAGGGCGTCGCGCACGATCGTGTCGCTGTCCGCCGTCAGCAGGCGCTGGTACAGGCGCTGGGCGCCGGAGACGTTGGGGGCGTCGCCCAGCAGGATCGTCACCGGTTCGAGTCCGCGCACGTGGCGTCCGGCCACGACGAAGCACAGCGTGAGCGGCGTCGACAGCAGCAGGCCGACGGGGCCCCACATCGCGCCCCAGAACACGGCCGAGATGATGACGGCGAGCGGCGACAGGCCCGAGCTGTGGCCATAGACCTTCGGCTCGACGACGTTCGCCACGAACAGTTCGAGCGCGACGAACAGGGCGATGCACGACAGCGCCAGCTCCCAGCCGGGGTCGATCGCGGCGACGAACACGGCGATGACGGCGCCCGCCACCATCACCCCGAGGTACGGTACGAAGCGCAGCATGCCGGACAGCGCGCCCCACAGGCCCGCGTGGGGCACGCCGGCCAGCCACAGCAGCAGGCCGATCAGGGTGCCGAACGTCAGGTTCACGGTGAACTGCGACAGGAAGAAGCGCGACACGCCCTGCGCCGCGTCGCCCAGCGTGCGGATCGTGCGGTTGATCTCCGTCTGGCCCGCCAGGCGGATCAGGCGGTCGCGCAGCGATTCATGTTCGAGCGAGATGAAGACGAGCAGCACGAGCACGAGGCCCGCCTCGCCGAGCGGGCCCCAGGCCATCGCGAACAGGCGCGCGAGCGAGTCGCGCGTGGTCAGCCGTGGCTGGCGGATCTCGACGGGAAGCGGCTGTGTGGGGTTGACCGTCACCGTGTTGATGCCGCGCCGGCCGCTGATGATGCCCCGTTCCTGCGGCTGCACGGCGCTGATTTCGGCCTCGATGCGCGCGAACGGCCGCTCCGTCAGTTCGCGCACGGCCGCGACCTTCGTGCGGATCGCGGCGCGGTATTTCGGCAGGTCGCCCGTCACCGCGACGAGCTGGAAGGCGAGGACGATGCCCAGCCCGACGACGCACGTGCTCACCATCAGGACGGACAGCATCGTCGCTGGCACCTGACCCAGGCCGATGCGGCGCAGGGTGCGGATCAGCGGGGCGATGACGAGGCTGAGGATGACCGCCAGCGCCAGCGGTTCGAGGACCTCGCGCCCGAAATACAGCAGGCCGAGCACGCAGCAGGCGGCGACGATCGAGCTGGAAGTCAGGTGCTTGAACAGAGTGGAATCGCGCATTCGCGGCCGGCGGCAAAACCGCCAATGTAGCAAAAAATGCTGCGCCCGGCCAAATTTCTATGAAGAAATTTTTTTAGCGGGCCACGAGCAACCGCAATCCGAGCGCGATGAAGATGGTGCCGGCGGCGCGGTCGAGCCATTGGCCGGCCTTCGGACGGCGCGCCAGCCATTGCCCGATGGCGCCGGAAAAGAAACCCAGCAGGCCGAACAGGACGATGGCCTGCGCGGTGAACGTGAGGCCCAGCAGTGCCGTCTGCAGGTTGGCGTCGCCGCGCTGGGCGACGACGAATTGCGGCAGGAACGACAGGAAGAACAGGGCGACCTTGGGATTGATGGCGTTCGCGACGAGACCCTTGACGAACAAGGTGCGGGCCGGGTCGGCCGACGCGCCGGCCGTGTCGATGCGGGCGCCGCCGCGGCTGCGGATCGCGTGCCAGCCCATCCAGGCAAGGTACAGCCCGCCGCAGACCTTCAACGTGGTGAACGCGAGCGGCGACGCGGCGATCAGGGCGGACACGCCCACGGCGGCCAGCAGGGTGTGCGACAGGCAGCCGAACGCGCAGCCGAGTCCGAACGCGACGCCGCGCACGCGGCCTTTCGAGACGCCCACGCTCAGCACCATCATGTTGTCCGGTCCGGGCGACAACGTGAGCAGGATGGCGGCGGCGAGGAAGGCGAGGAACTGGTCGGGTGTGAGCATGGGATGTCCTGGTCCAAAAGGCAATGTTACCGTGGCGGGACCGATTGCACCAGTGCACCGGGCGCGCGGGTTTCGTGTACAGTGCGCTTCTGCAAGTTTCCCGGCCTCCCCATCGCATGTCCAAGCACCAGCGTCCCATTCGCCACTTCGTTGAACGCATCCTCAATGCCGTGCTGTCGAACGGCAAGGTGGCCGACTTGAGCTACCGGCTCGGCGGCACGGGCACCGTGCGCGTGACGCGCCAGGCCGTCGACCTTGGGCCGGCGCGGCGCCTGGCGCCGGCGCTGCGCATCGGGTTCGCGTCCGATTTTCACGCCGGCCCCACCACGCCGGCGGCCGTGTACGACGACCTGCTCAGATGCGTGCGCGAGGAGGCGCCGGACGTGCTGCTGCTGGGCGGCGACTACGTCTCCTTCTGCGCGGACAACGTTGCGCGATTAAAAACCTTTCTCGCCGGGTTGGCGGCGCCGCTGGGCGTCTATGCGGTGATCGGCAACCACGACGTCTGGAACGGGCGCGGCGTCATCGAGGAGACGTTGCGCGCAGCCGGTGTCCAGGTGCTCGTGAACCGCAGCGTGGCGCTGCCGGGGCCGTTCGGCCACGTCAGCGTGTGCGGCATCGACGATCCGTGGCTGGGCCGTCCGTCCGGGCCGGACACGTTCGCCGGCGCGTCCGACGTGCGCATCTACCTGATGCATTCGCCGGACGGGTTGCGCCACGTCGGGGACGAGCGCTTCGACGTCGGCTTCGCCGGTCATACGCACGGCGGCCAGATCGCCCGTCCCGACGGCGTGCCGCTGTTCCGGCCGAAGGGCCCGTTTTCGCGGCTCTACTGTTACGGCCGCTTCGACTTGCCCGACCACGGGCCATTGCTCGTCAGCCGCGGCGTCGGCTGTTCCGCCATTCCGCTGCGGGTGAATGCGGACCCGGAGCTCCTCATCTGTACGCTGCGCTAGTTATGTAACATTTTTCATGGCCGATTTCACCGGTTTCCATGAGCGGCGGGTTGAAATATTGAGTATTTCCTTTGATTCTCGATAACAGAATGGAGATAATGGCACGCCGCCAAGCGCCTGATCGGCATTGATTGTCCCCGTCAGGCCGCTTTACGGTCCGAGCCCCAGGAGGAGACCGCCTCGAGCGTCCGTATGCAGGCTACCGCCTGCCCGTTGCGCGCACAATAATCAGGGACCGGGATCTATCTACATATCGATTGGAGAAAGCAGTGAGTCTTTTCAGAACCAAGAATCTCGACAACATGGTCGCAGCCTCCCGTACCCCGGGCGGGCTGAAGAAAGTGCTGGGGCCAACCGACCTCATCCTCATGGGCATCGGGGCGATCGTCGGCACCGGTATCTTCGTGCTGACCGGCACCGGCGCATTGACGGCCGGCCCGGCGTTGACGTTGTCGTTCATCGTCGCCGCCATCGCCTGCGGCTTCGCGGCCATGTGCTACGCGGAGTTCGCGTCGACCGTGCCGATCGCCGGGTCGATCTACACCTACAGCTATGTCGTGCTGGGCGAACTCGTGGCCTGGATGATCGGCTGGGACTTGCTGCTCGAGTACGGACTCGCGACGTCGGCGGTGGCCGTCGGCTGGTCCGGCTATTTCCAATCGCTGCTGAGCGGCTTCGGCATCACGATTCCCGAAGCGCTGTCCGCCGCGCCGGGCGCGCTGCCGAACGCGCACACTGTCATGAACCTGCCCGCGGCATGCATCATGCTCGTGCTGACGGCAATGCTGTCGTGGGGCGTGCGTGAATCCGCGCGTGTCAACAACGTGATGGTCGTGATCAAGATGATCGTCGTGCTGCTGTTCATCGGCGTGGGCGTCAAGCACGTCACGCCGGCCAACTGGCATCCGTTCGCGCCGTTCGGCGCGTCGGGCGTCATGAGCGCCGCCGCCGTCGTGTTCTTCGCATTCATCGGCTTCGATGCCGTCACGTCGGCCGCCGAGGAAGTCAAGCGTCCGGAACGCGACCTCCCGATCGGCATCATCGGATCGCTGACGATCTGCACGATCCTGTACGTGATCGTCGCCGCCATCATGACGGGCATCGTGCCGTTCCAGATGTTCAAGGGCATCGACCACCCCGTCTCGCTGGCGCTGCAGCACGCGGGCGAAAACTGGTTCGCCGGCTGGGTCGACCTGGGCGCCATCCTGGGCATGACCACCGTGATCCTCGTGATGGCCTACGGCCAGACCCGCATCATCTACGCGATGTCGCGCGACGGCCTGCTGCCGGCGAAGCTGTCGACCGTGCACCCGAAATTCGGCACCCCGTTCTTCGCGACGTGGGTGGTCGGCCTCGTGTTCGGCTTCATCGCCGCGTTCGTGCCGCTGAACGTGCTGGCGGAACTCGTCAACATCGGCACGCTGGCCGCGTTCTGCCTCGTGTCCGTCGCCGTGATCGTGCTGCGCAAGAAACGTCCGGACCTGAAGCGCGCGTTCCGCTGCCCGGGCGTGCCCATCGTGCCGGGCATCGCCGTCGTGTTCTGCCTGGCGCTGATGTCGTTCCTGTCCGCGATCACGTGGATGGCCTTCGTCATCTGGCTCGTGCTGGGCCTGATCGTGTACTTCGGTTATGCGCGCGCCCGTTCTGCACTGAACGGCGTGACGCAGTCGTAAGGGTTTTTCCTCCGGACGGCGCCCGCCGTCCGGTCGCATGGACGGCGCTGCGGCGCCGTTCGTCGTTTACGTCGGAACGATGCAATTTTGTAATCCCTGTCCGACATCCTTGAGGGAATCGTACCGATTACGCCATGAGCGGCGGGTCCGCATAATTTGGGTAGCATCGTTACCCGAAGATTCTCATGACCTCCACGTTCGTCGACGACGGCCAGGCACGCGCAGCGGTGCGTGAAGCCCGTCCCGCCCAGGTGCCGACCGCCAAGGCGCTGTATTTTTCCCTGCTGGACAACCCGGCCGGCTGCCGCGATGCCGCGCGCGCCTACCTGGCGGCGCAGATCGAGGTGGCCCGCGCTGAGCCGTGCGAACTGCCGGACGCCGTCTGGCAGCTGCAAGGCTGGATCCAGGGCCGCGCCGAGACGGTCGGCATCGCGTACCGCGAATACCTTGCGGCGCGCAAGAACGGCGCCCCGCGCCGCTATTTCTCGAACAAGGCGCACGCGCTGTACTTCCTGAAGGGTGTCGCGCCGACGAAGCTCGTCGACGGCGCTTGGTTGTATGGCACGCTGGGACGCTGGGACAATCCCGACTTCCACCCGCTGATCAAGACCTATCTCGAGGAGCTGGGCGACGGCGTCCCGGACAAGAACCACGTCACCCTGTACCGCCGCCTGCTCGCCACGCACGGCTGCGAGCATTGGGACACGCTCCCCGAAGACCATTTCGTGCAGGGCGCGATCCAGCTGGCGTTGGCCCACGAGGCCGACGCGTTCCTGCCGGAGGTCGTGGGCTACAACCTGGGCTACGAGCAACTGCCGCTGCACCTCCTGATCACCGCGTACGAACTGAACGAACTCGGGATCGACCCGTATTACTTTACCTTGCACGTCACCGTGGACAACGCCGGCAGCGGCCACGCGCACAAGGCCGAGCAGGCGCTGGCGCACCTGATGGCGCAATCCGGCGACCCGGCCGCGTTCTTCGCGCGCGTGCTGGACGGCTACCGCCTGAATGATCTCGGTGCGTGCACGACGTCCGTGATCGGCGCCTTCGACCTGGAGGCGGAACTGGTCGAGATCCTCACCGCGAAGGCCGCCGTCGGCAAGAACATGCATTCGGATTACTGCCGCGTGGCCGGCCGCTCCGTCAACGACTGGCTCGCGGATGCGAAGCAGATTCCCGCATTCCTCACGGCGCTGGCAGACGCGGGCTGGATCCAGCGCGGCGAGGACGTGGAGCACAGCCGCTTCTGGCGCCTGATCCAGGGCGAGCGCGCCGAGATGTTCGGCGTCTTTTCCAGCTACGAGCAGCAGGTGCTGCGCGACTGGATCGTGACGCCGCGCGACGCCACCGCGACGGCGCGCACCGACCGCGTGCTGAGCCACCGCGCGCGCCAGCGTGCGCTCGACACCCTCACGCAGCATGCGCCGCGCAGCGGTTATCCGGAGCGGGGCCTGATCCGGCGCCGGCCCGGGGGTGCCGGTGGCGACACGGAACTGCACCAGCTGGAAGAGCGCGTGGCGAATGCGGCCGGCAAGCTTGACGCGATGGCCATGCTGGCGCGCCTCATGTCGCCTTCCGTGCATCATACGGCCATCGGGCTGATGGCCACGCGGATGTATTCGCGCCTGCTCGACGCCTGACAAGACCCAGCGGCGTGCCGCCTGCGCGCGCCGCGATGACAAGCAATCCGTCCGAACGAGAGACACCAGTGCACATACTCGAACAACGCTTCCTGCGCGGACCGAACATCCACGCCGCCACTCCCTGCATCCTGTCCGTGCTCGACCTGGACGATTTATATGGCGTCTCCACGCGCGACCTCCCGCACTTCAACGACGCGCTGCTCGACCTGTTGCCGTCGCTCGCGGACTACCTCGTGCCGACCGGGCAACCGGGCGGCTTCGCGCAGCGGCTGCGCGAAGGCACGTACCTCGCGCGCGCGATCGAGCACGTCACCCTGGGCCTCCAGTGCCTGGCCGGCGCGCCGGCGGCGTTCGGCCGCACGCGTCCCGTGACGGGCAGCCCGGGCCAGTACCGCATCGTCTGCGCCTACCTGCTGGAAAAGGTCGCACAGCCGGCGTTCGCGCTCGCCGTGGACATCGTCGACGCGCTCGCGCACGGCCGCCCGTTCGACCTGGCGCCGCGTCTGGACGAATTGCGGGCGCTGGCCGACCACTACGCCGTCGACGCGAACACGGCCGCCGTGCTGGTCGCGGCGCACGAGCGCAACATTCCCGTCCAGCGCATCACGGAAGACGCGAACCTGTTCCAACTGGGCTGGGGCGTGAAGCAGAAGCGCATCCAGGCGACGCTCACGGGCGACACGGCGACCATCGCCGTGCGCATTGCCGGCGACCGCCAGCTCACGCGGCGGCTGCTGGATGAAGCGGGCATCCCCGTGGCGGCGGGCGAGGCCGTCGCCACGGCCGACGAGGCGCAGCGCGTCGCCCGCAACCTGGGCACGCCCGTGACCGTGAAGCCGCTGGACGCGGAGCAGGCGGACGGCGTGACCGTGGCCTGCCGCACGGACGCGGAGATCGAGCAGGCCTACGCGCACGCGCGCAAGTTCGGCCGCCAGGTGGTCGTCGCGCGCCACGTCGAAGGCGAACAATACCGCGTGCTCGTCGCCGGCCGCAAGGTCGTGGAGGCCGCGCTGTCACGGTCTGCGGACGGCGCCGGCGACGACGTCACGGACCTGCTGCCGGAGTCCACGCGCCGCCTGTGCGTGCGCGCCGCCGCGAAGATCGGCCTGGACGTTGCCGGCATCGACATCGTCTGCCGCGACATCGCCGTGCCCCTGGCCGACCAGGGCGGCGCCATCGTCGGCGTCAGTGCGGCCCCGGGCATCGGCGCGTCGCGCGCCGCGGGCGACGCGATCATCGACGGCCTGATGGGCGGTTCGGACGGCCGCATCCCCCTGATCGCGTGCACGGGCACGAACGGCAAGACCACCACCACATTGTTGATGGCGCATGCGGTGCGCCTGGCCGGGCGCGTCATGGGCGTGACGTCCACGCATGGCGTCACCATCGCGGGCAAGGAAGTCACGAAGGGCGATTGCACGGGCTACTGGTCGGCGCGCACGGTGCTGGCGTCGCCGGACGTGGAATTCGCCATCCTGGAAACGGCGCGGGGCGGCATCCTCAAGCGGGGCCTCGCGTTCGACCGCTGCGACATCGGCATGGTGCTGAACGTGTCGCCGGACCACCTGGGCCTGGACGGCGTCGACACGATCGAAGACCTGGCGCAGGTGAAGGCCGTCGTGCCGCTGTCGGCCAGCCGCGCCGTCGTGCTGAACGCGGAAGATCCGCTGTGCGTGGCGATGGCGCGCCGCGTGCATCCCGACGTGGAGATCGTGTATTTTTCCATGGAGGCCGACAATCCCGTGTTGCTGCGCCACCTGGAAGAGGGCGGTCGCGCCGTCTACTTCCAGGATAATTCGATCGTTGTCGCCGACGCCACGTATCACCAGGAATTGCTGCGCGTGGAAGCGATGCCGATCGCATTCGGCGGCCGCGCGCGCTACAACATCGCGAACGGCCTCGCCGCCACGGCCGCGCTGATGGCCGCGGGCATGTCGAACCTCCAGATCGCGACGGGGCTGTCGACGTTCGTCAGCGACGGCAAGACGAACCCGCTGCGCACCAATGTGTTCGACGTGCGCGGCCTCACCGTCATCGTCGACTATGCGCACAACCCGGCCGCGTACGCGGCGCTGGCCGAGATGGCCCGCTCGCTGCTGCCTGGCCAGCTGGTCGGCATCGTGACGGCGCCGGGCGACCGCCGCGACGAAGACCTGCTCGAGGTCGGGCGCGTGTGCGCGGGCCGCTTCGACGAGCTGGTCGTGTACGAGTCGTCCAGCCGCGGGCGCGCGTACGGCGGGGCCGTCGACCTGATCCTGCAGGGCGCCGAGGACGTCGTCGGCAAGACCGATACCCTGCACCGCGAACTGGACGCGGGCGCGGCGATCCGCCTGGGCCTGTCGCTGTGCCGGCGCGGCGACGTGCTCGTGTTCGCGTGCGGCACGTCGCTGGACGTGTTCGTGGAAGCGATCCGCGCGACCGATCCGGAAAGCGCGGCCCGGATCGCCGCGCAGGTGGGCTGACGGCGCCCGGCCGCGTCAGGCCGGGGTCGAAACGCGTCCGAGCAGGAAGGTGCGGACGACGTAGCGCCAGGGCACCGCGACGATGTGCAGCAGGACCCAGGCGAAGGCGAACGTCATGCCTTCGGCCGGGGAACCCGCCAGCCTGTCGTGTGCCCACAGGGGATACGCGACGACCACCAGCCAGATGGTCTTGTAACAGATTTCCAGCAGCAGGACCGGCAGCATGCGCACGGGTTGCAGGATGCCGAGCAGGCCGAACGACGCGAACGCGGCCCACACGCGCCAGGCCAGCGCGTCGAGCGGCGATCAGCCGGCCGCGGATCAGTACTTCGCTCAACAGGCCGATGACGATGATGACTGGATGGCAGCCAGTGCGGCGGCCGTCTCGTTGTGCGCAGCGCCGCGCAGCTTCGCCTGCTGGACGGCCGCGAAGGCGCGCATGCCGAATACGACGATGACGGTGCCGAAGAAGGCGGCGAGTGTGATCAGATATACGTGCTCTTCCATGTTGGCCTCTAGTCGTGGTGATCGTTGCCCAGGGATGCCACCGCCGCGGCGATCAGGTCCGGCGTCAGCGCGTAGTCGAAATCGGCGACCTCGATGTAATTCAGGGCCTTGCCGTCGGCCGAGAATTCCGTCCGGCTGACGACGAGGCCCGCGTCCTGCAGCTTCTGCACGTGCAGATGCAGCAGCGGACGGCTGATGCCCAGTTCGCGCGCCAGCTGGCTGATGTAGTTGCGGCCTCCGACCCGCAACGCGGCGATGATGCGCAGCCGGTGCGGATTGGATAGCGCCGCCAGCATCGCCAGCAGTTCGTCTCCGGTGAGATGTTTCGACCGATGTTTCATGTGTCACCAATATCTGACATGTGAAATACAGTCAATACACGTCTGGCGAAGGGCCAGGGCAAGGTCAACCGCGCGGCATGGCGGCGGGCGCAACGTCGGCCAGCACGCGCCGCAACGCCGTCATGTCGATCGGCTTGACGAAATAATGCTGGAAGCCGGCGGCCTTGGCGAGGACCCGGTCATGCGCCTGGCCGTAGCCGGTCAGCGCGATGTACGTGGCGTGGCTCGTTTCGGGCATGGCGTGCAGGCGCCGCGACAGCTCGTAGCCGTCCATGTCGGGCAAGCCGATGTCGAGGATCAGGGCGTCCGGGGTCGCACTTCCCGCTTCTTCGAGGGCGCCGTGCGCGTCGTGGCGGATCGTCACGGCGTGGCCCTGCGTCTGCAGCAGCGCGGCCAGCGATTCCGCCGCGTCTGCGTTGTCGTCGACGACCAGCAGGTGCAGCGGGCGTTGCGCCGGGCCGTCCTGGATCGCTGCGGCGGACCCGCGGACAGCGTCCGGCTCCTTGCGCATCAGCGGCAGCGCCAAGGTGAACGTGCTGCCCTTGCCGGGGCCGTCGCTGTGCGCCGTCACGCTGCCGCCGTGCAGCGACATGATGCTGCGTGCGAGCGCGAGCCCGAGCCCCAGGCCGCCCTGGGACCGGTCCGGCGTGCGCTCGGCCTGCGTGAACAGGTCGAACACGTGCGGCAGGAAGGTCGCGTCCATGCCGATGCCGTCGTCGGCGATGTCGACGCGGACGCACCGTTCGTCGATGTCCAGGCGCAGCGTGATGTGTCCACCGAGCGGCGTGTACTTGGCCGCGTTGTTCAGCAAATTCGTCAGCACCTGGATCAGGCGCGTGCGGTCGCCGAGGACGACAGCGGCCTCGGGAGCGAGGCGCACTGCCAGCGTATGGCCGCGCGATTCGATCAGGGGCTTGGCCTGCTCGATCGCGCCGTGGACGGCATCCTTGATGTCGAGTTCCGCCTTCTCGATCGACACGAGGCCGCGCGTCACGCGCGACACGTCGAGCAGGTCGTCGACGATGTCCGTCATGTGCCGGACCTGGCGCGCGATGATCGCACCGTATTTCTTGACGACCTCCGTGTCCGCGCTCGCCCGTCCCAGGAGCTCGGCGGCCGCACTGATCGGCGCCAGCGGGTTGCGCAATTCGTGCGCGAGCATGGCGAGGAATTCGTCCTTGCGCCGGTTGGCCAGCGCGAGCGCCTCTTCCGCTTCGCGCTGTATGGTGATGTCCGTATTCGTGCCGAACCAGCGCGTGATCCGGCCATCGCGGTCGCGGATGGGCACCGCGCGCGACAGGAACCAGCGGTATTCGCCGTTGGCGCCGCGCAGCGGGAACAAGTCTTCCCAGGCGACCTGGCGCTCGACGATCTGCTCGTAATATTTCGCCCTCACGGCTTCCATGAAATCGGGATGGTGGACCTTTTGCCAGCCCCATCCTTGCATGTCTTCGAGCGTCATACCCGTAAATTCGAACCAGCGGTTGTTGTACCAGAAGATTGCGCCATCGCTGTTGGCCATCCACGCGAGCTGCGGGATGTTTTCCGCCAGCGTGCGGAACTGGATCTCGCTTTCCCGCAAGGCGGCCTGGGCCTTTTTGGATTCGCTGATGTCGAGGATGTAGCCGATGCCTTCTTCGCGGTTGCCCCGGTAATTGGCAGCCCCCACGTACACGGGCAGACGGCTGCCGTCCTTCCTGAAGTATTCTTTTTCGTACGCCTCCACGCTGCCTTTCGCTTGCAGGGTTCCCAGGCTGTTGCGGTCCGCTTCCTCCCATTCGGGCGGCGTCAGCTGGCGCCACGACAAGCCATTCGACTCGAATTCCTCGCGCGTGTAACCCAGCATCCGCAGCAGCGCATCGTTCGCGTTGACCAGCGTGCCGTCGTAGCGGTACTGCATGATGCCGATGACGCTGGATTCGGCGATGGTCCTGAACTGGAATTCGGTCCGCAGCCGGGCTTCTTCCGCCAGTCTCTGCTGCGTGATGTCGAGGACGACACCAGGCATCCAGGCGGGTTTGCCGTCCGGGGCGGGATCGATCTTGCCGCGCGCATGGACATGCCGGACGCCGCCGTCCCGTTGTCGCACGCGGAAATAGTACTGGTAGGGTTTGCCGCTGGCGAGCGATGCGGCGATGTCGGCTTCGACCCCCGGCCTGTCGTCGGGATGGATCGCATCCAGGTACGCGCCGAGGGGGGCGCCGTCGGCGAGTTCCTCGGACATCTGGAACATGTTCGCGAAATTGCGATCGGCATGGATGCGGTCGGCCTGGATATCCCACGTCCACGTGCCGATTTCCGCGGCGGTCAACGTGCCTTCCAGGCGCAGCCGCGCGTTCAGCAGTTCCGCCTCCATGATCTTCTGGTCGTTGATGTCGGTACAGGTGCCCATCCACCGCTCGATGTCGCCGCCCGCATTCCGGATGGGCAGGGCACGCGCCAGCATCCAGCGGTAGTCGCCGGCGTGATGCCGCAGCCGGTATTCGATCTTGTAGGGCTCGCCCGTGGCGAGACAGTGCGCCCAGGCTTGTCGTGTACGCGGCAGGTCGTCCGGATGGATGATCGCCCCCCAGTCCTGGCCGATGGTCTCGTCCGGCGACACACCGGCGAATTCATAATGGCGGCGATTGTAGTAATCGTGATATCCGTCCGGCAACGCCGACCAGACCATTTGCGGCATCGCGTCGGCAATCTGCCGGAAGCGGGCTTCGCCTGCCTCCGCCGCCCGCTGCTTCATCACCTGTTCCGTGACGTCTTCGACCGCGTGGATGATGTAGACGACGTTGCCTGCCGCATCCAGCACGGGCGAATTCAGGGGCTTCCAATAGTGGACTTCGAATTCGCCGCCGGCGGATCCGTCCTTCGGGATATCGTATTTCTGGATCGGCATGATATCGGGCTGCCGTGTCTGCAGTACCCGCGTCAGCGACGCGCGCAGATTCGTCACGCCGGTCGCGCCGGGATCGGCGGGATTATCGGGAAAGACGTCGAACAGGTTCCGTCCCACGATGTGTTCGCGTGTCGTCATGGTGGCGCGCAGGCGCGCTTCGTTGGCGGCGACCATCGTGAAGTCGGGCGCCAGGACGAGGTAGGGAACCGGTGTCGCTTCGAATAAAAGGCGGAAATCGAGGCCCGGCGCGTCGGGCGATCCAGCTGGCTCGGTCATATCACTGTCCCGCGTGTTTCAATGCACGGATGATAAGTCGAAGCCGGGGAAAGTGTCGCGTCGGAATGTGCGGCGGGTCGGGCGCGACCCGGTCGGGCGCGCACCTGGGGGCGGCCCGGCCGTGCGTTTATCCGTGATGCGTCCCGGGGAGGCGCCTACACCGCCTCCGCCTCGATCCTGCTGGCCGTTGCCGGCGACGTGGGCCTGATCGCCTCCGTCAACTCCGTGATCGACGAGCCGCACCCGAACACGAGGACGTCGCCCGGCGCGCAGCGCGCGAGGCCCGCGCGGATGGCTTCGTGCACGTCCAGCTCGACCTGCAGCCGGTCGGCCTCGAACCTGCCCAGGCCCGCGCCCTGTACGAGCAGCGCGGCCACTTCGCCGCCGGCGCGGCCGCGGTTTTCCGTCTCGTACACGACGAGGTCGTCGAAGCCGGCCGCGCACGTCTCGCCGATGGCGACGAGGTCTTCGTCGCGGCGGTCGCCCGGGGCCGCCACGACGCCGACGAGGCGGCCCGGCGTCAGTGCGCGCGCCGCCTCGGCCAGCGCCGCGTACGCGGCCGTGTTGTGGCCATGGTCGAAGATGACGGTCACGCCGTCCACGTCGAACACGTTCGAGCGCAGCGGATTGTGCTTCCAGTCGGAGACGAACGTGCGCAGACCCGTGGCGATCTCCTGGTTGGCGAACTCGCACGCGGCCAGCGCGGCGGCGGCGGCCAGGCCGTTGGCGATGTTGTAGCGCGCCGCGCCCTTCATGGTGCACGGCATCGTGCGCACGTCCAACAGGGCGTCGTGGCGCGTGCCGTTCGCGAGCACGATCGTGTTGTCCTCCAGGTAGGCGCCGCGGCCGCCCCGTTCCAGGTGGCGCAGCAGCACGGGATTGTCGGGGTCCAGCGCGAAGTACAGGATTTCCACGCTGTGCGCCAGCTCGGCGGACATGGCGACGCAATGGTCGTCTTCCGCGTTCAGCACGACGGCGCGGCGGGCGCGCTCCGCGATGACGAACTTGAGGCGCGCAAGGTCCTCGACCGTGTCGATGCCGTCGCGGCCCAGGTGGTCGGCCGACACGTTCAGCACGACGGCGACGTCGCACCAGTCGAACGGGAGGCCGTGCTCGAGGACGCTGCTCCGCGCCGTCTCCAGCACGGCGAAGTCGACGTCCGGCGCCGCAAGCACCGCGCGCGCCGAGCAATCGCCCTTGACGACGCGTTCGCCGCCGATGTATCCGCCTTCCGTCGTCGTCACGCCCGAGCAGAAGCCCGCCAACCGCGCCGCGTGCGCGACCAGGAGGCTCGTCGTCGTCTTGCCGTTCGTGCCCGTCACGGCGACGACGGGGATGCGGCCGTCGTCGTCGCCGAACAGCGCATCGACGATGGCGGCGCCCGCGTCGCGCGGCGTGCCGCGGCTCGGGTACTGGTGCATGCGGATGCCGGGCGCCGCGTTGACTTCGATGATGCCGCCATGCTGGTCGCGCAGGGGCCGGGCGATGTCTGCGCAGACGATGTCGATGCCGGCGACGTCCAGGCCGATCGTGCGCGCGGCGCGGATGCAGACCTCGCGCGTGTCCGCCGGCAGCAGGTCCGTCACGTCTTCCGCCGTGCCGCCCGTCGACAGGTTGGCGTTGCCGCGCAGGTCCACTTGGCGGCCGGCCGCCGGGACGGCGTCGAGGTCCAGCCCTTGCTGCGCCAGCACTTGCAGCGCGAGGTCGTCCAGCGGAATCTTCGTGAGGATGTTCGCGTGGCCGTCGCCGCGCGCGGGGTTGCTGTTCTCGACGTCGACGAGCGCGCGCACGGTGGACACGCCGTCGCCCGTCACGTGCGGCGGCCGGCGCCACGACGCGGCGGCGATCTTGCGGCCCGTGACGAGCACGCGGTAGTCGCGGCCTTGCAGGTGCTCTTCGACGATGGCGCGGTCCCCGTATTTGCGGGCGAAGTCGAACGCGCGCTCGATCTCGTCGGGTGTCGCGCACGCGACCGTCACACCCTTGCCCTGGTTCGCATCCAGCGGCTTCACGGTGACGGGGCCGCCGAGCCGGCGTGCCGTGCGCAGCGCGGCGTCCAGCGTCGTGACGGTGGCGCCGGCCGGCACGGGGACGCCGGCCTGGTCGAGCAGCGTCTTCGTCAGCTGTTTGTCGCTGGCGATGCCGACGGCGACGTGGTTCGTGGCGCCCGTGATCGTGGCTTGCAGGCGTTTCTGGCGGCGCCCCCAGCCCAGCTGGAACAGGTTCGCTTCGTCCGTCAGGCGCAGGCTCGGGATGCCGCGCCGGTGCGCGGCCGCCAGCACGGCCGCCGTGCTCGTGCCGATGGCGTGGCGCCGGGCCGTGTCGCGCAGGTCGGCGACGGTGGCGTCCAGGTCGAACGCTTCGTGGCGCGCGCACGCGCCGATCAGCGCGGCCGCCGTGGACAGCGCCAGCGCGGCCACCTGTTCGATGGTGTAGCCGCACACGATGCGGACGCGCTGCGGGCGGGCCGGGTCGACCCGCGTGAGGCTGAACGGTCCGGGCGTGCCGGCGAGGCGCTGCAATTCCATCACGACGGCTTCGAGGGCTTCGTGCCCGGCCTGGCAGTCGGACAGGCGGGCCGCCGCCTCGGCCGGCATCGCCGGCAGCAGCGCCAGCAGCCGGGCGCCGAGGCCGGCGGCATGCTCCTGGCCGGTGGCGGCGACCACGGCCAGCAGGCAGGGCCCCGTGGCGTACAGGTTCGGGCCGTGCAGGAAGCGTTGTTCGGCGATGTTCATGAGATCGGATTCCGTTTCGTGATGTTTTCCAGGAACTCGAGCAGCGGAGGCGGGATGCGCCGGGCGTCGCTGCGCCGGGCGTCGCTGCGCCGGGCGTCCCCGCCGTCCGCGCCGGGAAGGGCGTAGCGGCTGCCGGCCGGGAGCAGGTGCAGGCGCACGTCGATCAGTTCCGGCGTCGCGTGATCGGCGATTTCCGCCACGTTCGTCGACATCGCGCGTCCGTCCACGATCGTCACGGCGCCTTCGCCCACGACTTCGATCCCGACGCCCCGCTCGACGACGAGCGCCGTGTCCTCGTCGATGCCGATGCCCTGCAAATACGGGTTCTGCGCGACGACGGACAACAGCCGCGACAACCGCTGGCGCTCGGAAAAATGCTGGTCGATGACGACCTTGTGCAGGAAACCGAGCCCCGCGCCCAGGCTCACGGACCCCTTTTCGGGATGCAGCTCGGCGCGGCCCTGCGCGAGCATGTGACCGGACATCGCGGACGCGCCCGCGCTCGTGCCGCCGATGCACGCGCCGCGCAGCTTCAGCGCCGCGTGCATCTCCGCGTCCAGCGCGGTGCCGCCGAGGATCGCCAGCAGGCGCTTCTGGTCGCCGCCCGTCATGAAGATGCCGTCGGCGTCGACGACGTCGCGGATCAGGTCCTCGTCGTTGGCGTCGTGGCGGGTCATGAGGTGCAGGTGCACGTGGCGCGTGACGCCGAGGTCGCGGAACGCGCAGTCGTACGCGTCCCACATCTTGGCGGCCACTGCGCTGGCCGCCGTGATGACGACGATCTTCGCGGACGGCCCGCCGCACAACTCGACGAAGCGTTTCAGGATCGCCATGTCGTTCTGCTTGTCCTCGCCGCCGCCGATGATCACGAGGTGGCCGTGGTTGCCGGCCAGGCGGTCGGCCTGTTCGGCCTGGGCATTGGCGATTTTTTCGCGCGCGGTCATGGCGTCACGATCCGCGCGTGCGGCATGTCCTGGTTGCTGAAGGAACCGGCTTCCGCGCGGCTGACGGCGATCAGGCCGACCGGGACCTTCGCGTCGAACAGCCCGACGCCGCGCTCCAGCGCGTGCGCGAGCGGCATGCCGTCCTCGATCCAGCCATAGACCGTGCGCGCCAGCAGGTGGCGCACGATCTGCTCGCCGATGCCCGTGGCCGCGACGGCGCCCGCCGGGCCGGCGTAGAAGCCGCTGCCGATGATCGGCGTGTCGCCCACGCGCCCCAGCAGCGACGGGGCGGAGCCGCCTGTCGACAGCGCGACGGCGAAGTGGCCGTCGGGGCCGCGCACGACGGCGCCGACCGTGTCGCACGCGGCGTGCGCGGGCAGGTCGAGCGGGGTCTGGTAATTCCAGAAGCGCAGGAACGCCTTCGCTTCCGGTGCGATGCCGGGCATGGCGGGTACGGAGCCGGCCAGCTCACGCACGACCCTGGCGTGCGCGGCGCGCTGGTGTTCCGAGATCGTCGTGTGGACCGGATGGCCGATGGCGGCGGCGAAGCGGCTCGCGCCTTCGCCCGCGAGCAGCCAGTGCGGCGTCTCGGCGACCGCCCGCGCCAGCAGCACGGGATTCTTGACGCCTTGCACGCAGGCGACGGCACCGAGGCGGCCGCGGGTGTCCATGATGGAGGCGTCCAGCTCGACTGTGGCGCCGTCGAGGCACAGCACGGCGCCGCTGCCCGCGTTGAAGCGGCCGTCGTCTTCCATCGACGCGACGGCCGCGATGGCGGCCTCCAGCGCGTCGGCGCTGATGGCCAGTTCGTCGGCGGCACGCCGGGCCGCGCGCGCGCAACCGTCGTCGTAGGCGCGCGGGCTGCCGGCCCCGCCGTGCACGACGATGGCGTATCCTGGGGTGTGACTCATCTTGTTCTTTTCTCCTTGCGATGCGTGTGCCGCGCGCGCCCGTCCGGACCGCGCCGGCCGATACCGCATTATGCAAAACGTAAAAAAATAGAAACATCGGTACCCTGGCCGTGTGATTGTCGGACGCCGCTTACACGGCACAGGTTGCCCGCGGGATGTCTGCCAGGGGCGTGAACGACGGGGATTCGGCCAGGATTTTTGAGGTGAGGAAACGGTCGCTAGCGCATTACGGATACGCCGCGCAATGCCTGGCGCAGCTCGCGCGCGACCTGGCGGCGGCGGGTGTCGTCGACGTAGCGCCCGATCTCGATTTTCACGCCGCGCGATTCCAGCTGGATGAGGGACGGCCGCCGCCCGTCCGGCGCGACGACGCGCGTCCACAGCGGGTCGAGGCGCGTCAGCTCGCGGCGGTCGGCCTGCACGCGGGTGACGAGCAGGCCCGATTCGGACAGCGCGATGCGCTCGTGGTCCGTTGCGTGGCGGGCGTAGACGAGCAGCGCCAGGCCGACCAGCGCCAGCTCGAACAGGGAAAACGCGAGGACGAGCCAGATCCCGTGCAGCAGGAAGCCGACGGCGACGGCGAGGGAACCGACGCACAGGACGGCGTAGGCGCGCGCGACCTGGCGCGGGGACAGCGAGCAGTTGCGCCGCAACGTCCATTCGCGCGTCATGGCCGCTCCCTCCTGCCGGGCCGGAGCGCACGCGCGGCTGCCCAGATAGGCATCTTGGCTACCGCTCGTCGCTGTCGTGTGCTGTCCATGCCGGCGCCCGGGAGTCTGCGCAAATGCGCGACCACTGGCCGAGTATCGCGCAGCTCGGCGCGACAGGGCGCCACGCAGGCGCGTGGTATGCATGAGACAGGCGCGCGCGGCGTCCGTCGCGTGGCCCTGCCGCAAGGGACGCGGCGCCCGGAATCTGGTAACATTCCGCCCCTTTTCATCGAAAGACTTCCATGGCGAACGCTTGCGGCGTCGATTTCGGCACGTCGAACTCCACCGTCGGCTGGGTGCGGCCCGGCGCACCCGTGCTGCTGGCCCTCGAGGACGGCAAGCCGACGTTGCCGTCCGTCGTGTTCTTCAACGCGGACGACGACCAGGTCCGCTATGGCCGTGCCGCGCTGGCGGATTACCTGGAAGGTTACGACGGCCGTCTGATGCGTTCGCTGAAGAGCCTGCTGGGCACGCCCCTGATGGAAGCCCAGACGGAAGTCGCGGGCCGCGCGTTGCCGTTCCGTCAACTGCTCGGGTATTTCATCGGCGAGGTCAAGCGCCGTGCCGAGCGCGAGGCGGGCCGCCCGTTCGAGCGCGCCGTGTTCGGACGCCCCGTGTATTTCGTCGACGACGATCCCGACGCGGACCGCCTCGCCGAGGATACGCTGGCCGACATCGCCCGCGCTGTCGGCTTTACGGAAATCGGCTTCCAGTACGAGCCGATCGCCGCCGCGTTCGACTACGAATCGCGCATCGACCGCGAAGAGCTCGTGCTGATTGCCGACATCGGCGGCGGCACGTCCGACTTCTCGCTCGTGCGCCTGGGCCCCGCGCGCGCGGGCCGCGCGGACCGGCGCGACGACATCCTCGCCACCGGCGGCGTGCACATCGGCGGCACGGACTTCGACAAATACCTGAGCCTTGCGTCCGTGATGCCACTGCTGGGCCATGGCAGCGCGCTGCTGTCCGGTGCGGCGGTGCCGTCGAGTTATTACTTCAACCTGGCGACGTGGCACACGATCAACCAGGCGTACACGCGCAAGAACATCGCGCAGCTTGCCGACCTCGTGCGCGACGCGGCCGAGCCGGACAAGCTCAAGCGCCTGCAGCACCTGATCGACGAGCGCGCGGGACACTGGCTCGCGATGCGCGTGGAGGAGGCGAAGATCGGGCTGTCCGACGCGCCGGAAGTCGCGCTCGACCTCGACCGGCTCGCGCCACCGGAGCGGCTGCGCGTGGGCCGCGACGTGTTCACGGCGTCGATCGGTGGCCTCGTCGACAATGTCGGTGCGACCGTGCGCCGGCTGCTCGACGAGGCCGGCATCGCGGCGGACCGCGTGGATACCGTGTTCTTCACCGGAGGTTCCAGCGGCGTCGCGAGCCTGCGCGAGCGCATCGCCGCCATCGTGCCGGACGCGCGCAAGGTCGAAGGCGACCTGTTCGGCAGCATCGGCGCCGGACTCGCGCTCGACGCGGCCCGCAAATTCGGCTGAAACCCGTCTTTACCCCTAGAAAGGCAGCATCGTGTTCGAACGCCCCATCGTCATGCTCGACTTCGAGACCACCGGCCTGTCGCCCGACGCCGGCGACCGCATCACGGAAGTGGCGGCGCTGCGCATCGCGGATGGACGCATCGTCGAGCGCTATGTCTCCCTCGTGAATTGCGGCGTGCGGGTGCCGTCGTTCATCACGCAACTGACGGGCATCACGCAGGCGATGGTCGACGGCGCGCCGCCGGCCATTGATGTCGTGCCCGCGCTGATCGACTTCATCGGCGACGACGTGCTCGCCGCGCACAACGCCAGCTTCGACGAGAAGTTCCTCAAGGCGGAGGGCGCGCTGCTGGGGCACGGGTGCCGCCATGGCGGACTCGTGTGCTCGCTGAAACTGTCGCGCCGCGTGTTCCCGGGCCAGGCGAGCTACAAGCTCGGTCAGCTGGCGCGCACGCTCGGCATCGCTTTCAGCGGCCGCGCCCACCGTGCCGAGGCCGACGCCGAAGTGGCGGCTCTGTTGCTCATCCACATCGGCCGGCACCTGAACGATACGTATGGCCTGGGCGGCGTCGATCCGGGCTTGCTCGTGTCGCTCAACCGCGTGGCGGCCGCCAAGGTCGCGGCGTTCATGGGTGCGTACGCGGCCGGCCGGCGCGTGCCGGCCTGACGGCGTTCGCGGCTCACCTGTTTCCCCCGCGCAGCTTCTGTCGTCGCGTGCGCGCGGCCGCTTCGGCCGACGCGTCGCGTCGACATCGTTTTTGCGCTCGTCCATCCCCTTCACGTTGGCGCACCTCAAATCCGTGATGCATCGCATCATTACACTTTTGCCAATTCTTTGACTCCGTCCGGGGGCAACGCATGCAAATCGACAAGTCGGTCCCGCGCGCGGGCGCGTTCGCCTGGTTCGCGCGCGCGGCTGCCCGCGACAACCCGTACGCGCAGTTCAACCTCGGCATGATGTACAAGAACGGCGACGGTACCGCGCAGGACGAGGCCGCGGCCTGCCGCTGGCTGGAGCGGGCCGCACGCCAGCACCTCGCGTTCGCGCAGAACCACCTGGGCACGATGTATTTCCAGGGCCGTGGTGTCGCGCAGTGCGACAAGACGGCCGCCTACTGGTTCGGCCGCGCCGCCGCGCAGGGCGACGCGTCGGCGCAGCAGAACCTCGGCGACCTGTACCTTGCCGGACGGGGCGTCGAGCGCGGTGCGGGCGAGGCCGTCGCGTGGTATTACAAGGCGGCCGAGCAGGGCCTGGCGAGCGCGCAGCGCATGCTGGGGACGTGCTACCTGGAAGGTGCAGGCGTCGCATGCAGCTATCCGCTCGCGCTGGCGTGGTTCCGCAAGGCCGCCTTGCCGGGCGACGCCGAAGCTGAAGTCGGCCTGGGACTGATGGTCCGCCGCGGCCAGGGCGTCGCGCCGAGCGAGGGAGAGGCGTTGTACTGGTTCCGGCGGGCGGCCGCGCGCGGCCATGCGCCTGCGCAGCGGTTGCTGGGCCTGGCCTATCTGGCCGGCCTCGGGACGCCGTCCGATGCGCTGGGCGCGCGCGCGTGGCTCGAATGCGCGGCGGAGCAGGGCGACGCGGAAGCCCAGCTCAGCCTCGCCCGCTGGTTCGGCGACGTCGGCAGCGGAGGGGCGCTGTACTGGTACCGGCGCGCGGCGGAACAGGGCGCTGCGAAGGCGCAGTTCACGCTCGGCGTGATGCATGCGAACGGACAGGGCGTGCCCCGCGACGACGTGCTGGCCGCCACCTGGTATCGCCGTGCGGCGGAACAGGGCGACGCCAGCGCGCAGAACAATCTCGGCGCGATGTATGCGAACGGCACCGGCGTCACACAGGACGATGCGGAGGCCGTGCACTGGTACCGCCTCGCCGCCGAACAGGGGCACGCGCTGGCCCAGTACAACCTGGGAACGATGGTCGGCAGCGGGCGCGGCGTCGCGCGCGATGCCGTGCAGTCGTATCTGTGGATGCTGCTGGCGGCCGATGGCGGCGATCCGGCCGCGGCTGCGGGCAAGGCCAGCGTCGGGCGCCGCCTCGCGCGTGACCAGGCCGACCCCGGCATGGACCGGCGCCGGCAGTGGCAGCGGGTTCGGCTGTACGCGGGGCCGGAGCGCCGTGTCGCGTGATGCGCGGCGATAAGCCGGCGTGATGGGGCAGGCAGCCATACGTGATATCGCACTACCATGACATCACTGACGTGTATGGCAGCGATCGAAAATGGAAATTGGATTGATATCTCGGGCGGACGTAGACTGTGTTCATCACTGAACGACACGCAATGGAGCCGATATGAACGCCACCACCACCATCTCTGCCCGCCGCACTGCCGACAGCGCGCTCGGCCGCCTGTTCCGCGCGCTCTGCACGGAAGCTTGCCGCGCACTCGAACTCGTCGGTGCCTCGTACCGTAGCGGCCCGCTGACGCCGCGCTGAGCATCCGCCAGCACCGGTTCCGCACCGACGGAACCTCACGACAACCCCTGCCGCGCGCAGGGGTTTTTGTTTTGTCAACGTCCCGTCAGCGGTGCACGACCACCAGCAGCGCCTTCGCTTCCGTCTTGCCGGCATTTCGGATGGCATGGTTCTGGTCGGCCGGATAGCGCGCCGTCGCGCCGTGCTTGATTTTTCGCTTCTCGGCCCCGACCTCCAGTTCAACCGTCCCGGTGACCACGGTCAAGTGCTCGGTGGTACCCGGATCATGGGCCTGCGACGCCAGTTCGCCACCCGGCTGCAACGTCAGTTCATACCATTCATACTTGCCGGCAAGGTCCATCGGTCCGAGGATGCGCAGCGAATACCCCGCGTGGCTGCCGGGCAGGGTCGGGATTTCGTGGGCGTCGACGACACGGATGAGGTCGACCGGACGCACTTCGGACGACAGCAGTTCGCCGATCGGCACGCCGAGCGCATTGGCCAGGCGCCACGTGATGGCGATCGTGGGGTTGGCCTTTTCCCGTTCGATCTGCGACAGCATCGATTTCGACACGCCCGCGATGCGCGACAGGTCTTCCAGGGTGAGGCCGCGCGCGAGGCGCAGCCGCTGCAGGGTGGCCCCGACTTCGGGCGGGGCGCTGGTGGTGACTGCTTTGTTCATGGAGCTTGCTTGCCAAGTTCAATGGCTGGGGGTAAGATTCAATATATTGAATTTCTGTTCGAAATATAGAACACGTTCCATACATCGAACGCACCGCCACTATATACCATTCGCCAACCACAAGGACGAGAACGATGAGCGACCCAGCATTCTATAGCGACCTGCAGCAGAAACTCGACACGCTGAAGACCGAAGGCCTGTTCAAGCCCGAGCGCGTGCTCGCTTCGCGCCAGGGCGCCGAAGTGGTGGCGGACGACGGCCGGACGCTCATCAATATGTGCGCCAACAACTACCTGGGCCTGTCGGGCGACCTGGAGACGCAGAAGGCCGCCGAGGCCGCGCTGCAGAAATACGGCTACGGCCTGTCGTCGGTGCGTTTCATCTGCGGCACGCAGACCGTGCACAAGGCGCTGGAGCGCAAGCTGTCCGAATTCCTCGGCACGGACGACACGATCCTGTACGCGGCCGCGTTCGACGCGAACGGCGGCGTGTTCGAACCGCTGTTCGACGAGAACGACGCCATCATCTCCGACGCGCTGAACCACGCGTCGATCATCGACGGCGTCCGCCTGTGCAAGGCCGCGCGCTACCGCTACGCGAACAACGACATGGCCGACCTGGAAACGCAGCTGCAGGCCGCGACGAGCGCCGGCAAGCGCCACAAGATCATCGTCACGGACGGCGTGTTCTCGATGGACGGCACGATCGCCCAGCTGGACAAGATCGTCGCGTTGGCCGAGAAATACGGCGCGCTGACGATGATCGACGAATCGCACGCCTCCGGCTTCATGGGCAGGACGGGCCGCGGCACGCACGAGCACTGCGGCGTCGTCGGCAAGATCGACATCATCACGGGCACGCTCGGCAAGGCGCTGGGCGGGGCGATGGGCGGCTTCACGTCCGGCCGCAAGGAAGTCATCGAGACGTTGCGCCAGAAATCGCGCCCGTACCTGTTCTCGAACACGCTGGCGCCGATGATCGCCGGGGCGTCGCTCGCGGTGCTGGACCGTATCGGCAAGTCGACCGAACTGCGCGACCGGCTGCACGAGAACACGGCATACTTCCGGCGCGAGATCGAGCGCATCGGTTTCACCATCAAGCCGGGCACGCACCCGGTGGTGCCGGTGATGCTGTTCGACGCGCCCGTCGCGCAAAAATTCGCGGCGCGCATGTTCGAGCTGGGCGTGCTGCTGTCGGGCTTCTTCTACCCGGTGGTGCCGATGGGCCAGGCGCGCGTGCGCGTGCAGCTGTCGGCCGCGCATACCCGCGAACAACTGGACAAGGTGCTGGGCGCCTTCGAGCAGGCCGGGCGCGAGCTGGGCATCATCAAGGCCGCCTGATCCCGGCGCTTTACAAGATCGACCGGCGGCCGCCCACGAAGCGGTGCGCCGGAACAGGCTCACGAAGCCAAAAGGAAGGTAAGAACGCATGGAACGCATCCTCATCATCGGCGCCAACGGCCAGATCGGCAGTGAACTGGTGACCGCCCTCGCGCAGCAGCACGGCGCCGCGAACGTGATCGCGGCCGACATCGGCGCGGACAACCTGTACGGCGCCGCGCGCTACGTGCGCCTCGACGTGCTCGACAAGGACGCGGTGGCGGGCCTGATCGCAACCGAAGACGTGACGCAGGTCTACCAGCTCGCGGCGCTGCTGTCGGCCACCGGAGAGAAGGTGCCGCTGAAGGCCTGGACGTTGAACATGGACGGTCTGCTCAACATCCTCGAGATCGCGCGCGAGCGGGGCGAGGCCGGCAAGCAATTGAAAGTGTTCTGGCCGTCGTCGATCGCCGCGTTCGGCCCGAATACGCCGAGCGAAGCCACGCCGCAGTACGCGGTGATGGACCCGACGTCGATCTACGGCATCAGCAAGCTCGCGGGCGAGCGCCTGTGCGAGTACTACCACGCGAAGTACGGCGTGGACGTGCGCAGCATCCGCTACCCGGGCATCATCAGCTACAAGTCGCCGCCGGGCGGCGGCACGACGGACTACGCGATCGCGATCTTCCACGCGGCGCTGCGCGGCGAGACCTATGAATGCTTCCTCGGCCCGGAGACGACACTGCCGATGATCTACATGCCGGATGCGATCCGCGCCACGATTGAACTGATGGACGCGCCGGCGGAACAGGTCGTCATCCGCTCGTCGTACAACGTGGCCGGCGTGTCGTTCAATCCGCGCGAGCTGGCGGCCGCCATCCAGGCGAAACTGCCCGCGTTCCGCATCGCGTACAAGCCGGACAGCCGCCAGCAGATCGCCGATTCCTGGCCGAAGAGCCTCGACGACAGCCGCGCCACCGCGGACTGGGGCTGGAACGCGCGCGTCGGCATCGAAGCGATGGTCGAGGACATGCTCGCCAACGTCGACGTGGGAATGAGCAAGGCGGCCTGATCGCCATCCATTGCCGCGGCCGCCACGAGCGGCCGACGTCCAACTGAAAAGGGCGGCGTCCACGAGACGTAGCGACAGCCCTCATCACGACAACAGGAGACAGCTCATGGACATGAGCGTATTTGACCTTTTCAAGATCGGCATCGGCCCATCGAGTTCGCACACCGTGGGCCCGATGGTCGCGGCACGCCGCTTCCTCATCGAGTGCGGGCCGCTCGACGATGCCGTGGGCGTGGAAGCCCATCTGTACGGCTCGCTCGCGCTGACGGGCGTGGGCCACGCGACCGACAAGGCCGTCATCCTCGGCCTGATGGGCGAGACGCCGCAGGACGTCGACCCGGACACCGTCGACGACAAGCTCGCGGAGGCGGAGCTGGACGGCGTGCTGAACCTGCTGGGCACGAAGGTCGTGCCGTTCACACGCAGCACGAGCCTCGTGTGGCACAAGCAGTCGACGTTGCCCGAGCACCCGAACGGCATGCGCTTCGTGCTGAAACTGGCGGACGGCAGTGTCATCGAGCGCATCTATTATTCGGTCGGCGGCGGCTTCATCACGGCGCCGCGCGAGACGCAGGCGGCGCGCGAGACTGTCGCGGTGCCGTTCCCGTTCAATACGATGCGCGAACTCCTGGCGCAGGGCGCCCGCGACGGGTTGACCATCCCCGCCATGCTGCGCGCGAACGAGCGTGCCCGGATGACGGACGAGGCGCTGGATGCGGGCCTGGACCGCATCTGGGACGTGATGCGCGGCTGTATCGCGCACGGCCTCGTCACGGAAGGCGAGCTGCCGGGCGGGTTGAACGTCAAGCGCCGCGCGGCGAAGCTGTGGCGCCAGGAACAGTCCGCGCGCGAGACGACGAACCACCTGCCGCACGATGCCGTCAACCAGGTCAGCCTGTATGCGATGGCAGTGAACGAAGAGAACGCGGCCGGCGGCCGCGTCGTCACGGCGCCGACGAACGGCGCGGCGGGCATCATCCCGGCCGTGCTGCGCTACTACGCCGAGGATTGCCGTCCCAGCGATGCGCGCCGCGGCATCCACGACTTCCTGCTGACGGCCGCGGCGATCGGCATGCTGTGCAAGAAGAATGCCTCGATTTCCGGTGCGGAGATCGGCTGCCAGGGCGAAGTCGGCGTCGCGTGCGGGATGGCGGCGGCGGGCCTCGTCGCGGCGCTGGGCGGGTCGAACGGCCAGATCGAGAACGCCGCCGAGATCGGCATCGAGCATCATCTGGGCATGACGTGCGACCCCATCGGCGGCCTCGTGCAGATCCCGTGCATCGAGCGCAACGGGATGGGCGCCATCAAGGCCATCACGGCGGCGTCGCTGGCGCTGAAGGGCGACGGCACGCACTTCGTCAGCCTGGACGACGTCATCGAGACGATGCGCCAGACCGGGTTCGACATGCAGGCCAAGTACAAGGAAACGTCCCTGGGCGGGCTGGCCGTGCACGTGGTGACGGTGAATCACGCCGCCTGCTGATGGCGCTGCTTTGGTGGGCGGAGCCCGCCCACCCTACGAAATTCCGGCCGCGCGTGGATTGCGAGGCCGCAGGGTGGGCACCCCGTGCCCACCACACGCCGAAAGCATCGATTTGAATTGAATTTAGCGAACAATATTCGGCAAAAAGACAATATTACCCGGTCCGGACTATAATAATTGTTCACCGCCTGCCAACCCCGATCTTTTCTAACGTATGCAATATGTGTCCACCCGCGCGACGAGCGCGTCCGCTGCACGTAATCCCCAGAACTTTTCCGACATCCTGCTGGGCGGCCTCGCGCCGGACGGCGGGCTGTACCTGCCCGAACAGTATCCGCAGGTGACGGGCGCCGAGCTCGACGCCTGGCGCACCTTGTCGTACGCGGAACTCGCCTACGAAATCCTGCGCAAGTTTGCCACCGACATCCCGGACGCGGACCTGAAGGCGCTGACCGCGAAGACGTACACCGCCGACGTCTACAAGAACGCGCGCGCCGACGAATCGGCGTCCGAGATCACGCCGCTGCGCGTGCTGGAACAGAGTCCGGAACGCACGCTGATCCTGCAAGGCCTGTCGAACGGCCCGACGCTCGCGTTCAAGGACATGGCGATGCAGCTGCTGGGCAATCTGTTCGAGTACGCGCTGGCGAAGAACGGCGACGAGCTGAACATCTTCGGTGCCACGTCGGGCGACACGGGCAGCGCGGCGGAATACGCAATGCGCGGCAAGCGCGGCATCCGCGTGTTCATGCTGTCGCCGCACAAGAAGATGAGCGCGTTCCAGACGGCACAGATGTTCAGCCTGCAGGACCCGAACATCTTCAACATCGCCGTCGAAGGCGTGTTCGACGATTGCCAGGACATGGTGAAGGCCGTCTCGAACGACCTCGAATTCAAGGTGCGCCACAAGATCGGCACCGTCAATTCGATCAACTGGGCGCGCGTCGTGGCGCAGGTCGTGTACTACTTCCGCGGCTACCTGAAGGCGACGACGTCGAACGACCAGAAAGTGTCGTTCACGGTCCCGTCGGGCAATTTCGGCAATATCTGCGCGGGCCACATCGCGCGCATGATGGGCCTGCCGATCGCGAAGCTCGTCGTCGCGACGAACGAGAACAACGTGCTGGACGAATTCTTCCGCACGGGCGTGTACCGCGTCCGCAAATCGTCCGAGACGTACCACACGTCGAGCCCGTCGATGGACATCTCGAAGGCATCGAACTTCGAGCGCTTCGTGTACGACCTCGTCGGCCGCGATGCGGACCGCACGCACGCGCTGTTCCGCAAGGTCGACACGCACGGCGGCTTCGACCTGTCCGGCGGACCGGGCAGCGACGGCGACGAATTCAAGCGCGTCGCCAACTACGGCTTCCAGTCCGGCTGCTCGACGCACGCGGACCGCCTCGCGACCATCCGCGACGTGTTCGACGACTACGGCATCACCATCGACACGCACACGGCCGACGGCATCAAGGTCGCGCGCGAGCACGTCGAGCCGGGCGTGCCGATGATCGTGCTGGAGACGGCGCTGGCGGCGAAGTTCAACGAGACGATCCTCGAAGCGCTGGGCACCGACGCCGCGCGCCCGGCCGGCTTCGAGGACATCGAGACCCTGCCGCAGCGCTTCGTCGTGATGCATGCGAACGTCGCCGAGATGAAGGAATTCATCGCGGCGCACACGGGACTCGCAAAGTGAGTCAGCCAGGGCGCAAGCCGTTGATGCCCGTACGCGAGGCGCTCGACGTCCTGCTGGCGTCCGCGCGCGTGGTGGACGGCGTCGAGGACGTCGCCACCCTGGACGCCAACGGCCGCGTGCTGGCGACCGACCAGGTCTCGGGCCTCTCGGTGCCCAGCGCCGACAACACGCAGATGGACGGCTATGCCGTGCGCGCGGCCGATTGCGCGAGTGGCGCAGCCACGTTGCGCATCGCCCAGCGCATTCCCGCGGGCACCGTCGGCGCGAAGCTGGAGCCCGGTACCGCCGCGCGCATCTTCACGGGCGCGCTGATTCCGGAAGGGGCGGACGCCGTCGTCATGCAGGAACAGTGCGACGCGAACGGCGACCAGGTGACGGTGAAGCACACGCCGCAGCCCGGCGAATGGATCCGCCGCGCCGGCGAGGACATCGTCGCGGGCAGCGTGATCCTGCCAGCCGGCACGCGGCTGCGCAGCCAGGAACTGGGGCTGGCCGCCTCCGTGGGCCTCGCGCGCCTGCCCGTGCGCCGGCGCGTGCGCGTGGCCGTGTTCTTCACCGGCGACGAGCTGGCGATGCCGGGCGAACCCTTGAAGCCGGGCGCCATCTACAACTCGAACCGCTTCAGCTTGCGCGGCCTGCTGGAGAACCTCGGCTGCGAGATCAGCGACTACGGCATCGTGCCGGACTCGCTGCAGGCCACGCGCGACACCTTGCGTGCCGCGGCCGCACAGCATGACGTGATCATCACGTCCGGCGGCGTCTCGGTCGGCGAGGAAGACCACATCAAGCCGGCCGTCGAAGCGGAAGGACGGTTGAACATGTGGCAGATCGCCGTCAAGCCGGGCAAGCCATTGGCGTTCGGCGAAGTCGATCGCTCGGGCGGCAACGGGTCTGGCGAACGCAGTGCCCCCGGCACTGCGTTCTTCCTTGGCTTGCCGGGCAATCCGGTGTCCAGCTTCATCACGTTTTTACTGTTCGTGCGGCCGTTCCTGCTGCGCGTGCAAGGCGTGACGGGCGCCGTGGAACCGCGGGCGATCCCGCTGCGCGCGGACTTCGACTGGGCCAGGCCGGACCGCCGCAACGAATTCCTGCGCGCGCGCATCAACGACGCGGGCGGCCTCGACCTGTTCGCCAACCAGGGTTCCGGCGTCCTGACGTCGACCGTGTGGGCCGACGGCCTGATCGACAATCCGCCGGGGCAGGCGATCGCGAAAGGCGACATCGTGCGCTTCATTCCATTCAGCGCGCTGCAGTACTGAGAGACATCCATGAAGATCAATCTGCGATTCTTCGCCAGCGTGCGCGAAGCCTTGGGCAGCTCGGGCGAATCCGTCGATCTGCCGGCCGGCGTCGCGACGGTGGGCGCCGTGCGCGACTTCCTCATTGCCCGAGGCGGCGCCTGGGCCGAAGCGCTGGCGCACGAGCGCGCGCTGCGCATGGCGTTCGACCACGTGATGTGCGAACCGGAGACTCCCATCCGCGAAGGCGGGGAAGTGGCATTCTTCCCCCCGGTGACGGGCGGATAGGCGCCAGCCACGCGGGGGCGATGCAAGACGTCAGACGATCGTCTTCTCGGCCAGCGCCAGCAATTTCGCGCAATTCGCATTGCGCTCGCCGAAATCGCGCCACGCGGTCGCGCGCGCGAGGTCCTGCCATTTGCGCAGCGAGTCGCTGTTCAGGTCCACCGTGCGTCCGCCGGCGCCCTGGAACAGCGCGGCCACGGCGGCATCGTCCTGCTCGGCCGACTTGCGCGCGAACGCTTCCAGGTCGGCACCGACCGACAACAGGATGGCTTGCTGGTCGCGCGGCAGCCGGTCGAACGCGGCGCGCGACATGATGAGGGGTTCCAGCATGAACCAGTACGTGCCGCCGCGCGCCGTCGTGAGGTACTTGCCCACTTCATCGAGCCGGTACGAGATCAGCGACGACGACGACGTCATCGCCGCGTCGAGCTGGCCCTTTTCCATCGCGGCGCGGATGTCGGTCGACGGAATGTCGACGACGGTCGCACCCGCCTCTTTCAGGATCCTGTCCATTTCCGGTGAGCCGCCCCGCACCTTGAGGCCGGCCGCATCTTCCGGATCGATGATGGGCTTGCCGCGCGAGGCCATGCCGCCGGCCTGCCAGATCCAGCTCAGCAGGATCAGGCCCTTGTCCGCGAGCATGCGGTTGAATTCGCGGCCGATCTCTTCGTTCTTCCACGCATAACCCTGTTCGTACGACGTGACGAGGCCCGGCATCAGGCCGATGTTCACTTCGGGCAGCGTGGCGCCGGCGTAGGACAGCGGCACGAGCGAAATGTCCAGCGCGCCCTTGGCCAGCGCGGGAATCTGCGCGTCGCTCTTCATCAGGGTGGAGCGGGGGTAGATCTTGAATTTGATGCGTCCCTTGGTCCGCCGCTCCGTCTCGGCCGCGAACATGCGGCACAGGCGGTCGCGGAAATCCCCTTCGGCGACGCTGCCGCCGGGGAATTGATGGGAAATCTTGAGGTTCGTGGGCTGGGCCCATGCAGCTTGTAGCAACAGCGGACTGGCCGCGACGGCGACCAGCATTGTCCTGCGCGTCATTACCGACATATACATCCTCCAAGATGGTATTACGGACTACCGGACGAATCGTGGACCCCTCTGGACGACCGCTCGAGGCGTGCATCGTTCGCATTTGTGACTTTTATAGTGCGTATAAGAATAGACTCAGCTGTTGGCTTGTCAAGAAAATATTGAGGCAAAGAATAATGCGTCGCAGCATAAAAATCGGCCGAAAAATCAAGGACTCAGCGCGAAAGTATCGCGCGCCAGAGTCGACGGTTGTTGCGCTGGATCGGGTGTGTGGCATGCTGCGCCGCCGCGCGTGCGGCGGGCGCGGCCGGTCGGTTACCGGCGTTTTTTGACAGATTATGCGGGGCGGGACGCGCCCTGCCTTCGGTAGCGTGCAGGGCGGGAGACGCCCCACATGGGTCAGCGGGCGGGAATGGGGTAGGTGGCGGGGCTGACGTTGCCGTCCTTGTCGACGGCCTGCACGCCGAACAGCAGGTTGTCCTTCGACAGGTCGAGGCGGTATGCCGTCACGTCGCCGACGAATTGCGCGCCCTGCCACTGCGGGGCCGTCGTGTCGCGCCACACGATGCGGTAGCCGGCCAGGTCCGGTTCCGTGTTCGGGGCCCACACGAGGTCCGTGCCGTTGTCCAGGTTCGCCGTCTTTACTTTGACGTCGCGCGGTGCGGCCGGGGCGAGCGCCAGCGACGCGAGCGACGCCGCGTTCACGCGCGCCACCTGCGCGACGTACTCCGGGTCGACGTATTCGGGGAGGTCGCCGATGGGTTTGCCGTGTTCCGTGCGCAGGTCCTGGTGCTGGTGGTCGAAATCCTCGTGCGGTTCCGTGAAGCGCACGGCCGCGTAGCCGGCGTCGAGGAACGGGCTGTGGTCGCCGCCGCGCAGGTAGCGGTCGCGCCGGTAGACGATGTTGACCTTGAAGCCGGGGACGTAGCGCTCGCCCGTCTCCTTCACGTGGCGCGCGAGCTGGCGCGTGATCGAATCGTTCTCGCCACCCGTTTGCAGGAGTGTCCGCAGCGCGGGTGTCGTCTCCTTCACGGGCGGGACGCCTTCCGCGAACAGCCGCACTTCCGCGTTATCGAGCTTGCCGCGTTCGTCGTGCGAGCTGCCGATGATGTCGTTGTTGAGCATCCCCGCGATGTTCATCCCGGCCGCTTTCGCTTTCGCCGCATAGTCGCCGGAGCCGTACAGGCCTTGCTCTTCCGCCGCCACGGTCATGAAGACGAGCGATGCGTCGAAGGTGTGACGGGCCATCACGCACGCCATCTCCATGACGGCCGCCGTGCCCGACGCGTCGTCGTCGGCGCCCGGCGCGTCGGCCGTCGCATTCATCACGTCCGTCACCCGCGAGTCGTAGTGGCCGCTGACGACGTAGTAGCGGTCTTTCGATGCGGGCTGCGTGCCGGGCAAGGTGGCGACGACGTTGACGATCTCTGTCGGCCGCGAGATACGCGCGGCGACGGGGTGCACGTGACTCTGGAACCGCACGTCGAGGCGGCCGGCGCCACAGCGTTCCAGCTCGGTCTTGATCCAGCGCCGCGCGGCGCCGATGCCGCGCGTGTCCGATTCCGTCTCCGACATCGTGTGCCGTGTGCCGAAGCTGACAAGTTTGTCGACGTATGCGTGGATGCGCTGCGGCGAGATCGCGCGCACGATCGCGTCGATTTCGGCCTGGCGCGCGGGCAGCGCCATGTCCGCCGGTTGGGCAGCGCGGGCGCCGGCGCTGGCCAGCAGCAGGATCGGGAGGGTCTTGAGTACGGGGTGCATGTGGCTCCTTGGTCGGACGGGTCGGCGCCGCGGATCGCGCGGCGCCGCCGCATGCACTGTACCCGACGGCGCCGGGCCGGGGAAGCTTTACAGCGTGCCGAGGAACGTGCGGATCGCAGCCGTCACTGCCTCCGGCTGGTCGAACATCGCGAAATGGCGCGCCGGGGCGACGGTCACCACTTGCAGCTTGGGTGTGCCCTCCATCAGCGCGCGGTAGTAGTCGGCCTTTGCGGCCGGCGTCAGGCCCTGCTGGGCGCTGTCCAGGTCCAGGTACGGGACGATGGTGAGCACCGGGGCCTGGATCGTCTTCAGGCCGGGGCGCAGGTCCAGCGTGAGCACGTCCGCCGCCCAGGCGCCGACCGAGGCCGGGTCGCTGCGCGCCGTCAGTTGGGCCAGCGCGTCGGCGCGGCTCATGTCCAGCACGCCGATCGTCCGCATGTACGCCTGCTGCTGCTGGGCGAACAGCGCGGGCGGCTGGCGGCCGATCTGCAGGCGCGTGCGGTCCGCGAACTGGCCGCGTTGCGCCGGCGGCAGGTCTTCCGTGCCGGGCATGACCGGGAGGCCGTCGATGCTGACGATGCCGCCAACGGACGCCGGCTTGTCCTCGGCCACCGCGAGCGCGAGGATGCCGCCGAGGCTGTGGCCGACGATGACGGGCTTGTCGAGGTGGCGGCTCGCAATCAATTCCTCGACGGCGGCGCGCGCCGCGGCAAACGGCGTGGGGCCGGCCGGCGGGCGGCCGTCGAAGCCGGGCAAGGTCAGCACATACACGGCATGGTCGCGCGAGAACGCGCGCACCGTGCCTTGCCACACCCAGCTGCCGCTGGCGAGGCCGGGGATCAGGATCAGCGGGCGGCCGGCGCTGCCGTGGCGCTCCACGAGCACGCCGCCGATCTCGAACCGTTCGGCCGGCGCGATCGTGGCGGCGTAGCGGTTCGGCGGCGGCACGGCATCGGCCGCGTGCGCCGCAGGCAGGGTGCCGAGGGCGAGGGCGGCGAAGAAGGCGGCCCGTGCGGCCGTGAGTCTTACGATGTTCATGCGGTCTCCTGGTCGGGGAAGAAAATGGATTCGATCGGTTGTTCGAACAGCCGGGCCAGCGCGAACGCGAGCGGCAGGCTCGGGTCGTAGCGGCCCGTCTCGATGGCGATGACGGTCTGGCGCGACACGTCCAGCAGGTCGGCCAGGTGCGCCTGGCTCCAGCCGCGCGCCGCGCGCAAGTCGCGGATGGTGTTCTTCATGATTCGACGGCGCGGCGGGCCCGTATGCCGCGCACGAGATTCACGAGGCCCCAGCTGGCGCCCAACACGATCCACACGCTAAACATCGACTGCTTCGGATAGCCGGCCGTCTCGAGGAAGCCGTAGCTGAACGTGACGGCGCACGTGATGGCGGCGGCGAGGGCGACACCTTCCAGCAGGCGCAGGCGCTGGTATTCGTCGATGCGCGCGACGTGGCGCGCGATGGCGCGGATCATCAGGCCGAAGCCGATCATGGGCGCCAGCAGGACGATCGTGCGCTGCAGGCCGTCGTCCATCGGCCGACCGTAGCGGATCGACACGAACAGCAATACGACGTACACGGCGATCGCCGTCCACAGTTCGGTGCGGTAGGCCCGCGCCACGCGTTTCTCGTGCATCGTACACCTCCTTCAGATAGACGTCATGTAAAGTATGCTTTACATGGTAGGCGGGCTCCGGACCGATGTCAAGCTTCCTTTACATCGCTTTTTTGCCGCGCATTCGACTACAATGCTCGCCTCCGATTTTTTCCCGCCACCGCCATGTCCGAGTCCCCGACCGAAGCCTCCCCACGCCACGCCATCGTCATCGGCGGCGGCCCCGCCGGCCTGATGGCGGCCGAGGTGCTCGCGGCGGGCGGCGCGCGGGTCGACCTGTACGACGCGATGCCCTCGGTCGGCCGCAAATTCCTCCTGGCCGGCAAGGGCGGCATGAACATCACGCATGCGGAAGCCTATGACGCGTTCGTCGGCCGCTACGGCGAGCGCGCGCCGGCCGTGCAGGCGTGGCTGGATGCGTTCCCGCCCGACGCGGTGCGCGCATGGATCCACGGCCTGGGCGTCGACACGTTCGTGGGCACGTCCGGCCGCGTGTTCCCGACCGACATGAAGGCGGCGCCACTGCTGCGCGCGTGGCTGCACCGGCTGCGCGAGGCCGGCGTCGCGTTCCACATGCGGCACCGCTGGCTCGGGTGGCGCGACGGCGCGCTCGTGTTCGCGACGCCGGATGGCGAGCAGCTCGTGGAGACGCGCGGGGCGGCGACCGTGCTGGCGCTGGGCGGCGCGAGCTGGGCGCGGCTCGGCTCGGACGGCGCCTGGGTGCCGCTGCTGGCGGAACGGGGCGTCGCCGTGGCGCCGCTGGTGCCGGCGAACTGCGGCTTCGATGCGGACTGGAGCCCGCACTTCGCCGAGCGCTACGCCGGCGCGCCGCTGACGACCGTCGCAATGGCGCTCGATGGCGAGGCTTTCCGCAAGGGCCAGCTCGTCGTGACGGCGACGGGCGTCGAGGGCAGCCTCGTGTACGCGCTGTCCGCGCGCATCCGCGACCGCATCGCGCGCGACGGCCAGGCGACCGTGCTGCTGGACCTGCTGCCCGACCATGATCGTGAGCGCGTGCTGGACGAGGTCGCGCGACCGCGCGGCACGCGGTCGATGGCAAGTCATTTGCAGAGCCGCCTCGGTATCAAGGGCGTGAAATCCGGGCTGCTGCACGAGGTCTTGAGCAAGGCCGATTACGCCGAGCCCGCCAAGCTGGCACGCGCGCTGAAGGCGTTGCCGCTCGTGCTGAAGCGGCCGCGCCCCATCGACGAGGCGATCAGCAGCGCGGGCGGCGTGCGCTTCGAGGCGCTGGAGGGCGGCGCCAAGCTGAAGGATGCGCCCGGCGTGGATGCGCCCGGCGTGGATGCGCCCGGCGTGGATGCGCCCGGCGTCTTTGTCGCGGGGGAGATGATCGATTGGGAGGCGCCGACGGGCGGCTATCTGCTGACCGCGTGCTTCGGCAGCGGCCGCGCGGCGGGGCGCGCGGCGCTGGATTGGCTCGTCAGTTCTTGTCGTCGAACGTGACGGCGCCGGTGCCTTTGCGGCTGACCGTCCGTTCGTCCGGGTTGCCGAACACGCGCGCTTCGCCGCTGCCGGCAATGTCGGCATGCAGCCGCTTGCGCGCATAGACGGCGCCGTCGCCCGAGCCCTCCAGCCTCAGGTCGACGTCGTCGGCGCGCAGATGGCGCGCGTCCAGGTCGCCCGCACCGCGCAGTTCCGCGTGCAGCTCGCGGCTCGATCCGACCAGCGTGAGGCGCCCCGTGCCCACGACGGCCGCGTCGACCGTATCGCAGGCGCCGGCCGTCAGTTCGAGGTCGCCGCTGCCGTGCACGGCGGCCATGACCTCGCGGTAGCGGCCGTTGAACCGCATATTCCCCGAACCGTCCAGCGCCAGGTCGAGGTGGTCGCCCGCGAAGCCGCTGACCGTGTGCTCGCCGCTGCCGTTGACCGCGAGCGATTCCAGCGCCGGCAACGTGACGGTGACTTCGATTGGCGTGCGGTGGCGCAGCAGGATGCCGCGCGGGCCGATGTGCAGCATGTCGCCGTCGACGGTCGTGTCGATGTTCGCGAGCAGGCGCTGCTCGCCCCGAACTTCGAGCGCCGGCGTCGCGCCCTGGCGCAAGGTGAGGTTCACGGGGCCGGACAGGTCGATCTTGGCGACGGCCTTGTCGAGCGGCCGGCGCTCGGTGGCGACGAGGCGGCCGCCGGGGCTGGACGGACCGTTCGTGCCGTGGGCGCGCAGCATGCTGTACGCCGCGCCGATCAGCACGACGGCGAGGACGAGGAGGCTGAACGCCACTTTGAAGAGAGCGCGCATGCTGTCAGCTCCCTTTCAGCAGCGCGCGGTTCATCTGCACGTAGCGCTGCAAGCCGGCGAACGACCAGCGGGTGACGACGAGCGACAGCAGGAACAGCGCGATCCCGCCGAGCACGAGTCCCAGGCCGAACAGCGTTTGCGTCGTGCGCGACTCCGCATCCATGTCGGTGCTGATGCGCAGCGTGCTGTCCGCGAGCGCGTGCGCGCTGCGCAGGGCGCGCGAGCGCTCGAGGCGGCTGTCGGGATCGGCCTTGTCTTCCGGCGGCAGCGGGTCGGCGACCTGCGGGCGCTCCTCGTTCACGATGATGCCGTTGCTGCCGATGTTGACGCGCAACTGCCGGCCGCGCCCATCGTCGTCGATCGTGACGAAGCGGCTCGGCCAGTCGAGCACGAGCTCATTGGCCCCCGCGAGGCCGCTCGCCGTCGTCGCGACGCCTGCGAGGTAGAACGTCAACGCCGCCACGTACAGGCACAACACGAGGGTCGCGTAGACGAGCGCGGGTACGAGCATGAACAGGTTGAAGATCGCGAGGCCGACGGCCGACACCATCACGCGCAGCACGTTGGCTGGATTCTTCTTCTCCGCGAAGGCGTTGGCCGGGCTCTTCTTCTCGGCGAAGGCGTTCAGGTGCGCGCTGGCGCGCAGGGTCATGGCGATCTTCGAGGGGTCGTCGAGCTCGCGCGCCACGTCCGGTTCGCCCCGTCCGGCCGCGATGCCGTCGACGAAGCGCTGTTCGTAATACGCCAGCGTCTTCGCCTGGACGTCCGGCGGCAGGCCGAGCATGGCCCGCTTGAGCGCGTCGAGGTATTCCAGTTTGCCCATCGTGATTCCTACCGCGATCCTGTTAGTTTCGGCCAAGCAAGAGCGCGGCATTCAATGCCGGGTCTGCGGCGACGCCGGGATGGACGAGGATGCTCGTCGCGGCCGCCACGACGGCCAGCAGGGCAAGGGTGCGCACGCCGAGATGGATGTTCATTTGCATTTCCGCTAACACTCGTTTCGATGCAGCCACTGTACGGAAGCGCGCCGATGGGCGCCACTGCCGTGCGACGAGCTGCGGAATTCGCGGGGCAGGGCGCGCCCAGGCGCGACGGCCGGTGGCCCGTCATGGCGTCGCCTTGCCTGTCATGACGCCCGCCGCGGCCACGCCGCTGCGCACGGCCGCCTCCAGGGTCGCGGGGTATTCGCCGGCCGTGTAGTCGCCTGCGAGGACGAGGCCCGGCAGGCCGGTCGCGTTGGCGGGACGGTCCAGGCCCGGCGCGCAGGCGAACGTCGCCCGCTTTTCCGTGATCGTGCGCGACCACAGCGGGGTGGCGAGCGCCGGCAGCGCGAACGCAGCGGCCAGCTGCACGGCGACGGCGGCGGCGAGGGCCTCGTGGCCGATCTCGCCGGCCGGGTCCGCGCCGCTGACGACGACGGCCAGCAGGCCGTCCTGGCCGGGGTCGAGCTGGCCGCGGTCGAACACGAACTGGCCCCAGCGGCCGTCGTCGGGCGCATCGGCCAGCGCGCAGAACGGCAGCGGCAGGCGCGTGCCGGCCTCGTATTGCAGGTAGATCGTGGCGATGGGTTCGTAGGCGAGGGCGTCGATGCGGGCGACGGTGTCCGCGGCGCCGTCCAGGGGGCGCAGTAGCGCGGCCGCCTGCCACGGCGCGGTGGCGAGGACGACGGCGTCGAACGGTTGGACGTCGGTGCCCGCGTGCAGGCGCCATGCGCCGCCGTCGGGGGCAAGCGCCGTGATGCGTTCTCCGGTGCGCACGGCGGCACCGCGGTGTTCCAGGTGGCGCCGCGCCGCGTCGGGAAACAGGGCATCCAGCAGTACGCGCGGCAGCAGCATGTCGGATGCCGCGCGGCGCGCGCCCAGGCTGTCGCGCAGCACGGCGAGGAAGACCTGGGCCGATGCCCGTTCCGGCGGCGTGTTCAGTGCCGCGAGGCAGAGTGGTCTCCACATCAGCTGGACGAGGCGCGGCGTCTGGTCGAAGCGCTCCAGCAGTTCGGCGACCGTGCAGTCGTTGTGCAGCTGCCAGTCCATCCAGCGGGCGCTCGTCGTGAAGCGGGCCAGCGCCAGCTTGTCGGCGCGGTCCAGGCCGCGCGCACGCAGCAGCGCGACGAATACGTGCAGCGGCGCCGGGAGGCGCGGCGCGACGAAGTCCATGCCGGCATCAAGCGCCGGATAGCGCATCTGCAGCGGCAGGCGCAGCATCGCGCGGCGCGGGTCGACGCCCACGCGCCGCATCAGTTTCAGGGTGGCGGCATAGGCGCCGAGCATGATGTGCTGGCCGTTGTCGAGCAGGCGGCCGTCCGTCTCGATCGCGCGGGCGCGGCCGCCTAGCGTGCGCGCCGCCTCGAACAAGGTGACGCCGCAACCGGCGTCCAGCAGCGCGACGGCCGCCGCGCAACCGGCCCAGCCGCCGCCGACGACGGCGACGCGGCGCTGCGCCTTAGCCGCGGACATACGTCTTCCACGCGAGCCACAGCTTGCGCAGCGGCGTGAGGGAGATCTTTTGCGTGAGGACGTGGAACCCGTCGTGCTCGATCTCGTCGAGCAGGGTGCGGTAGATGGCGGCCATCATGAGGCCGGGACGCTGCGCGCGCCGGTCTTCCTGCGGCAGCAGCGCGTACGCTTCGTCGTACAGCGCTTGCGCGCGCCTGGCCTGGAACGCCATCAGCGCCTCGAACTTCTCGCTGTGGCGCGCGTTCAGCAGGTCGGCGGCCGTCACGTTGAACTGCTGCAGCTCGCTGATCGGGAGGTAGATGCGGCCCTTGCGAGCATCCTCGCCCACGTCGCGGATGATGTTCGTGAGCTGGAACGCGAGGCCCAGCGTCTCCGCGTACTTCAGCGTCTGCGGGTTCGTCACGCCGAAGATGCTCGCGGACAGGATGCCGACGACGCCGGCCACGTGCCAGCAATATTTTTTCAGGTTCGGGTAGTCGAGGTAGCGCGACTGGTCGAGGTCCATCTCCATGCCGTCGATGATGGCCTGCAGGTGTTCCTGTTTCAGGTCGTACGGCTGCAAGTGCGGCTGCAGCGCAAGCATCACGGGGTGCGTCGGCGTGCCGTCGTACATCTGCGCGACCTCGCCGCGCCACCATGCAAGCTTGATGCGCGCGACGGATTGGTCGGTGGTCTCGTCGACGGTGTCGTCGACTTCGCGGCAGAACGCGTACAGCGCCGTGATCGCGCGCCGGCGCTCCGGGGGCAGGAACAGGAAGCTGTAGTAGAAGCTGGAGCCGCTTTGTGCGGTCTTTTGTTGGCAGTAGTCGTCGGGGGACATGTGTAAGTTGTTATTGGGCGGACCAGGTCCGCTATCTTAGCCGATGAGGCGTTACATCCGTATGGCGCGCCAGCCCACGACGAGCCAGTCCAGGCGTTTCAGGCGCGGGCGGCGCCGGAACACGTCGTAGTCCGCGCGCTCGATCGCTTCCAGGATGCGCAGGCCGCCCTGGACGACCATGCGCAATTCCCAGCCGATGCGGCCCGCGAGCGTCGTCGCCAGCGGCGCGCCTTCCAGCATCAGCGCCCGTGCCCGCTCCACCTCGAAGCGCATCAGCGCCCGCCAGGCGGGGTCCAGGCGCCCCTGTTCGATGGCGTCGACCGTCACGCCGAAGCGGGCCATGTCGTCCTGCGGCAGGTAGATGCGGCCTTTGGCGATGTCGATCGCGACGTCCTGCCAGAAGTTGATGAGCTGCAGCGCCGTGCAGATCGCGTCGGACGCGCGCAGGCTCGCCGCGTCGTTCACGCCGTACAACGCCAGCATCAACCGTCCGACCGGGTCGGCGGAGCGTCGGCAATAATCCTGCAGGCGGGCGAAATCGGGATAGCGGCGCGTGACGACGTCCTGCTTGAACGCGGACAGAAGGTCGCGCAGCGGCCGTTGCGGCAGGCCGTACTCGGCCAGCACGGCCGCCAGGCGCTGGAACATGGGGTCGCGCGGCGGTGCGCCCGCCGCGATGGCGTCCAGTGCCGCCTCGTACGCATTCAGGGCCGCGAGGCGCTCGGCCGGCGCCGCGTCGCCTTCGTCGGCCAGGTCGTCGGCGCTGCGCGCGAACGCATAGATCGCCTCCACCGCGGGCACGAGGCGGCGCGGCAGCAGGAGCGACGCGACAGGAAAGTTTTCGTAATGGTCGACGGCCATGCGACGGGATAGATTGCTGACTCTAAAGTCATTTACTGGCGATAATTGCATGATTATAATTGGTAGGTTAAATCCACGACAGTGCCGCGCCATCCCGGCCGCGGCCAGCATGAGGAAACCAATGCCTGCTTTTCTCTCGATGTCCCTGCGCCCGCGCGGCGCCGCCCCGTTCGTTCTTCCCCTGACACTCGCCGCGGCGCTGCTGGCAGGCTGTTCCCGCACCGAGACGCCGCCCGAGGACGTCCGTCCCGTGCGGGCCTTGACCCTGGCGACGGGCGCGGTCGGGTCGACGACGGCATTCTCCGGCGACGTGCGGCCCCGCTACGAGTCGCGCCTGGGCTTTCGCGTCGGCGGCAAGATCAGCGCGCGCAAGGTCGACGTGGGCACCGTCGTCAAGCGCGGCCAGGTGCTGATGCAGCTCGACCCGCAGGACCTGCGCCTCGGCCAGGCCCAGGCCCAGGCGAACTTGCGGGCGGCGCAGACGAACTACGAGCTCGCGCGGGCAGACATGAAGCGCTACCAGGACCTGCGCAGCCAGAATTTCGTCAGCCAGGCCGTGCTCGACCAGAAAGTGGCGGCCGCGCATTCGGCGCAGGCCAGCATGGAGGCGGCGCGCGCGGCCGCGCGCGAGCAGTCGAACCAGACCGGCTATGCGAGCCTCGAATCCGACACGGACGGCGTCGTCACCGGCATCGATGCCGAGGTGGGGCAGGTCGTGCAGGCCGGGACGCCCGTCGTGCGCGTGGCCCGGACGGACGAGAAAGAGGTCGTGATCGGCGTGCCGGAAGACCAGGTCGACCAGCTGCGCAACGTGAGCGACGTGAAGGTCAAGCTATGGGCGGACCCGAACCGCAGCATCGCGGGCAAGATCCGCGAAGTGTCGCCCGTCGCCGACCCGGCCACGCGCACGTACACGGTGAAGGTCTCGATTCCCGCGCAGGACGACGTGCGCCTCGGGATGACGGCTGTCGTCCAGCTGGTGCATGCCGCCGGCGCGGCCGGGATCAAGGTGCCGCTGTCCGCGCTGTACCAGAACAAGGGCGCCACGTCCGTCTGGGTGATCGAGAACGGCGCCGTAAGACTCGTGCCCGTGCAGGTCGCGGGCGTTGCCGGCAACGACGTGCTGCTGGGCGGCGGCGTGAAGCCGGGCCAGGCCATCGTCACGGCCGGCGTGAACCTGCTCAAGCCCGGCCAGAAAGTGAAGATCCTCGCGGCCGACGTGGCGCGCCGCGGCGACGCGGAAGCGGAAGCGAGTGGTAGAACGGCCCCGGCCGGCGGGGCGGCCAAATGAAGGGCTTCAACCTGTCGCGCTGGGCGCTGGAACACATCCCGCTGACCCGCTACCTGATCGCCGCGCTGCTCATCGGCGGCATCGTCAGCTACGGCAAACTGGGCCAGGACGAGGACCCGCCGTTCACCTTCCGCGCGATGGTCATCACCGCCTACTGGCCCGGCGCCACCGCCGTCCAGATGGCGCAGCAGGTCGCCGACAAGCTCGAACAGAAGCTGCAGGAGACGCCGTACGTCGACAAGCTGCGCAGCTTTTCCAAGCCGGGCGAGACCACGTTCATCCTCGAGCTGCGCGAATCGGCGCCGCCGAAGGACGTGCCGGGCGTCTGGTACCAGGTGCGCAAGAAGGTCGGCGACATCGCGGGCACGCTGCCGCAGGGCGTGATCGGGCCGTTCTTCAACGACGAATTCGGCGACACGTACGGCTCCATCTTCGCGCTGTCCGGCGACGGTTTCACCTATGCCGAGATGCGCGACTACGCCGACTTCGTGCGCCAGCAGCTGCTCGCCGTGCCGCTCGTCTCCAAGGTCGAGCAGTTCGGCGTGCAGCAGGAAAAGATCAACATCCTGTTCTCGCAGCAGAAGTTCGCCCAGCTGGGGGTGCCGTTCGAGCAGATCGTGAACCAGATCGCCACGCAGAACGGCATCGAATCGGCCGGTGTCCTCGTCACGCCGCTGGAAAACCTGCAGGTGCGCGTGACGGGCGGCCTCAAATCGATCAAGCAGCTGGAAGACCTGAGCCTGCGCGCGGGGAACACGACGTTCCGGCTCGGCGACTTCGCCACCGTCCAGCGCGCGTACGAGGATCCGCCGCACGACAAGATGCGCTTCAACGGCAAGGACGTCATCGGCCTTGGCGTGTCGATGGAGAAGGGTGGCAATATCATCGAGCTGGGCAAGGGCCTTGAAAAGACGGTCGACCGCATCAGGAGCCAGCTCCCCGTCGGCATCGAACTCCAGCGCGTGTCGAACCAGCCCGCGGCCGTCACGGCATCCGTCGGCGAGTTCATGCACAGCCTGATCGAGGCCATCGTCATCGTGCTGGGCGTGTCGTTCGTCGCGCTCGGACTGCACAGCAAGCCGAAATTGCGGCTGGACGTGCGTCCCGGCCTCGTGGTCGCGCTGACGATTCCCCTCGTGCTGGCGATCACCTTCCTGTTCATGCGGATTTTCGACATCTCGCTGCACAAGATCTCGCTCGGTGCGCTGATCATCGCGCTGGGCCTGCTCGTCGACGACGCCATCATCGCCGTCGAGATGATGGTGCGGAAGATGGAGGAGGGCATGTCGCGCCTGGACGCCGCCACGTTCGCGTACACATCGACCGCGTTCCCCATGCTGACGGGCACGCTGATCACGGCGGCCGGCTTCCTGCCGATCGGCCTCGCGAAATCGGCGGCCGGCGAATATACGTTCGCGATGTTTTCCGTGAACGCGATCGCGCTGATCGTGTCGTGGGTCGTCGCCGTCACGTTCACGCCGTACATCGGATTCATTTTGCTGCGTGTGCAGCCGCACGGCAGCGGCCATCACGACGTGTTCGATACCCCGATGTACCAGCGTTTCCGCCGGCTCGTCGACCGTTGCGTGGAGTGGCGCAAGACGACCATCGCGCTGTCGCTGGCCGTGTTCTTCCTCGGCGTATTCGGCTTCAAGTTCATCGAGAAGCAGTTCTTCCCGGACTCCAGCCGCCCGGAGTTGATGGTCGAGATGTGGACGCCGGAAGGCACGAGCTTCGCCGTCAACGAGACGCTCGCGAAGAAGTTCGAGGCGTTCGCGCGCGCGCAGCCGGAGACGGACAGCGTGACGTCGTACATCGGCACCGGCAGCCCCCGTTTCTACCTGCCGCTGGACCAGATATTCCCCGCGTCGAACGTGTCGCAGTTCGTCGTGCTGCCGAAGAACGTGCACCAGCGCGACGCGTTGAAACGCAAGATCGAGACCCTGTTCAGGAACGATTTTCCCGAGGTGCGGGGCAGGGTCAAGCTGCTGCCGAACGGGCCGCCGGTGCCGTACCCGGTGCAGTTCCAGGTGATGGGCCCGGACATCGGCGTCGTGCGCAAGGTCGCCGACCAGGTGAAGGAGATCATGATCGCCAACCCGAACACGGTGGGCGTGAACGACAACTGGAACGAGTCCGTGAAGGTGCTGCGCCTCGACCTCGACCAGGACAAGCTGCGCGCGCTGGGCGTCACGTCGCAGGCGGTGCGCCGCACGGTCGCCACCGTGCTGTCCGGGACGACGGTCGGCCAGTTCCGCGAGAGTAACCGGCTGATCGACATCGTCGTGCGCCAGCCGCTGGACGAGCGCTCGAGCATGTCCGTGCTCGCGAACACGAACGTGGCGACGCCGTCCGGCAAGGCGGTGCCGCTGTCGCAGCTGGCGCGCATCGAATTCGTGTGGGAGCCCGGCGTCGTGCAGCGCTACGGCCGAGAGTGGGCCATCATGGTCCAGTCCGACGTGGTGGAGGGCGTGCAGGGGCCGACCGTGTCCGACCAGGTCAACGCGAAGCTGGAGGCGGTGCGGGCGAAGCTGCCGGCCGGCTACCGCATCAAGCTCGAAGGCGCCGCCGCGAACAGCTCGACGGCGGAGGAGTCGATTTCCGCGAACGTGCCGCTCGTGCTGTTCATCGTGTTCACGTTGCTGATGCTGCAATTGCACAGCTTCTCGCGTTCCGTGATGGTGTTCCTCACGGGCCCGCTGGGCATCGCGGGGGCGGCGATGGCGTTGCTCGTGTCGCACGAGCCGTTCGGCTTCGTCGCGAACCTCGGCGTGATTGCGCTGTTCGGCATGGTGGTGCGCAATTCCGTGATCCTCGTCGACCAGATCGAGAAGGACATCGAGGCCGGGCATCCGGCGTGGGAGGCGATCGTCGAGAGCGCCGTGCGGCGCTGCCGGCCGATCCTGCTGACGGCGGCCGCGGCCGCGCTGGCGATGATCCCGTTGTCGCGCTCCGTGTTCTGGGGCCCGATGGCCGTCGCGATCATGGGCGGCCTGGTCGTGGCGACGGCGCTCACCCTGCTGTTTTTGCCGGCGCTGTATGCGGCGTGGTTCCGCGTCAAACGGCCGCCGGTCAAAGCCTCCACCGTCGCCAACGTTTGAATTGCGGTAGGGTGGGCACCCTGTGCCCACGCGAACGGTTGCGTCACCCATGCGTTACGCGTGGGCTCGGGGAGCCCACCCTGCGTAAACGGCTGAAATTCTTGGTGAAATTAACCGTGGCACACGTGAATTAAAATGTGCCCAATGGTGTCAGAAAATCCAGTAAAATATCGGGTTGAAGTTGTAGCCCCTAGACATTGGATTCAGGGCGGCCGGTTTCATTGTCGGGCGCCCTTTGTTTTTGTGGCAAGATCAGCAATCCTGCGCGAGGATGGCGAAATTGGTAGACGCACCAGGTTTAGGTCCTGACGCCAGCAATGGTGTAGGGGTTCGAGTCCCCTTCCTCGCACCACGAACAATTATTTTTTTGGACGATTTTTACAATGGCAACTGCAGTCGAAAACCTGGGTAAACTCGAGCGTCGCTTGACTCTCTCTTTTCCGCTGAGCGACGTACGTACGGAAGTTGAAAAGCGCCTCAAGAGGCAGGCCAAGACCGCACGTGCGCCGGGCTTCCGTCCGGGTAAGGTGCCGATGAAGATGGTGGCGGCCCAGTACGGCTACCAGATCGAATCCGACGTGCTGAACGACAAGGTTGGTCAGGCGTTCAGCAACGCCGCTTCCGAAGCCCAGCTGCGCGTTGCCGGCATGCCGAAAATCGAACCGAAACAGGACGCACCGGAAGGCATGCTGGCCTTCGACGCGACCTTCGAAGTCTATCCGGAAGTGTCGCTGCCGGAACTGGCCAACGTCGAGATCGAAACGGTCAAGACCGAAGTCACCGATGCCGAGATCGACAAGACCATCGACATCCTGCGCAAGCAGCGCGTCCACTACCACACCAAGGGCGAAGCCGGTGAGCATGGCGACGGCGGCGAGCCGGTCGCGGCGAACGGCGACCGCGTGACGGTCGACTTCGTCGGCGTCATCGACGGCGTCGAGTTCCCGGGCGGTAAGGCCGAAGACTACGCCTTCGTGCTGGGCGAAGGCCGCATGCTGCCGGAATTCGAAGCGGCGACCGTGGGCCTGAAAGTGGGCGAAGCGAAGACCTTCCCGCTGGCCTTCCCGGAAGACTACCATGGCAAGGACGTGGCCGGTAAAACCGCCGAGTTCACCATTACGCTGAAGAAGCTGGAATGGGCGCACCTGCCGGAAGTCGACGCCGAGTTCGCCAAGTCGCTGGGCATCGAAGACGGCAGCATCGAGAAGATGCGCGAAGACATCAAGGTCAACCTGGAGCGTGAAGTCAACGCCCGCATCAAGGCCCGCAACAAGGAAGCCGTGATGGACGCCCTCGTCAAGCACACCGAGATGGACGTGCCGAAGGTCATGATCGAGCAGGATTCGGAGCGCCTGGCCGAGCAGACCCGCCAGGACATGGCCCAACGCGGCATGGACGTCAAGAGCCTGCCGTTCCCGGCCGACCTGTTCGCCACGAAGGCCGAGCGCCGCGTGCGCCTGGGCCTGATCCTGTCGCAACTCGTCCAGGAGAACAACCTGCAGGCCACGCAAGAGCAGGTGAAGGCCCAGATCGAAGACTTCTCGCAGAGCTACGAAGATCCGAAGGAAGTCCTGAAGTACTACTACAGCGACCGTCGCCGCCTGGGCGAAGTGGAAGCTCTTGTATTGGAAGAAAACGTCGTTAACTATGTGCTCGGCAAGGCAAAGGTGACGACCAAGGACATCGCCTTTGACGAACTGATGGGAAGCGTCGCTCAGGCATAACTTCCTTGATGGGGCCACAGTTTCTCGTGGCCCCGCAGGGGGCTCGAGAAACCGTAGCGAGCGGAAGGAGTTTTGGCAGAGAAGCGCAGCCGTACAGACGTACGGCGAGCATCGGAGGCCAAAAATCCGACGCGTAGTAGGTTTATCGCGCCCCCTTAACTTCTCGAAAAGGAATTGACAGGTATGAATCGTAATCCGGCATTGGATACCCAAGCCCTCGGCCTCGTGCCGATGGTGATCGAGCAGAGCGGCCGCGGCGAGCGCGCCTACGACATCTACTCGCGCCTGCTGAAGGAGCGCGTGATTTTCCTGGTCGGTCCTGTCAACGACCAGATGGCCAACCTCATCGTGGCCCAGCTGCTGTTCCTGGAAAGCGAGAATCCGGACAAGGACATCTCGCTGTACATCAACTCGCCGGGTGGTTCCGTGTCGGCAGGTCTCGCGATCTTCGACACGATGAACTTCATCAAGCCCGACGTGTCCACGCTGTGCACGGGTCTGGCCGCCTCGATGGGTGCCTTCCTGCTGGCGGCAGGCGCCAAGGGCAAGCGTTTCTCGCTGCCGAACTCGCGCGTGATGATCCACCAGCCGTCCGGCGGTTCGCAGGGCATGGCGTCGGACATCGAGATCCAGGCCAAGGAAATCCTGTACCTGCGCGAGCGCCTGGCCCGCATCATGGCGGACAATACCGGCCAGACGATCGAACAGATCCACAAGGATACCGATCGCGACCGTTTCATGTCGAGCGAAGAGGCCGTGGAATATGGCCTCATCGACAAGGTTCTCACGAACCGCGGCTGAGGTTTTCCGCGCGGTGTTTAACATCGCGCGGGCTACCGGACAACTGTTGCTCAAATACGCCCGGACGCGACAGCGCTTCGGGCGTTTTGTTTTCAAATCGGGTAGCATGACGATGTACGCCCTTGTTGCGTACTCGTATTAGCGTTATATTCATAGCAATTCAACTGAAACCTGCCCCATGTCAGACAAAAAATCCTCTAGCGGCGAAAAACTCCTGTACTGCTCGTTCTGCGGCAAGAGCCAGCACGAGGTGAAGAAGCTCATCGCTGGACCTTCGGTCTTCATCTGCGACGAGTGCATCGACCTGTGCAATGACATCATCCGCGACGAGACCTCGAACGTCGAATCGGTGGCGGGCGCCAAGTCCGACCTGCCGACGCCGCACGAGATCGCCGAACTGCTCGATCAATATGTCATCGGCCAGCTGACGGCGAAACGCATCCTGTCGGTGGCGGTCTACAACCATTACAAGCGCCTGAAGCACCTGGGCAAGAAGGATGACGTCGAACTGGCCAAGAGCAATATCCTGCTCGTGGGTCCCACCGGTTCCGGCAAGACCCTGCTCGCACAGACGCTCGCGCGCATGCTGAACGTCCCGTTCGTGATCGCCGATGCGACCACGCTGACGGAAGCCGGCTACGTCGGCGAAGACGTCGAGAACATCATCCAGAAGCTGCTGCAGAGCTGCAACTACGAAGTCGAAAAAGCCCAGCGCGGCATCGTCTACATCGACGAAATCGACAAGATCTCGCGCAAGTCCGACAACCCGTCCATCACCCGCGACGTGTCGGGCGAGGGCGTGCAGCAGGCGCTGCTGAAGCTGATCGAAGGTACGATGGCTTCGGTGCCCCCGCAGGGCGGCCGCAAGCATCCGAACCAGGATTTCGTGCAGATCGACACGACGAACATCATGTTCATCTGCGGGGGCGCGTTCGACGGCCTGGACAAGATCATCCAGAACCGTTCGGAAAAGAGCGGCATCGGCTTCGCCGCGAGCGTCAAGAGCCAGTCCCAGCGTTCCGTCAGCGACATCCTGATGGAAGCGGAACCGGAAGACCTGATCAAGTTCGGCCTGATCCCGGAACTCGTTGGCCGCCTGCCCGTCGTGGCGACCTTGTCCGAGCTCACGGAAGATGCGCTGATCCAGATCCTCGTCGAGCCGAAGAATGCGCTGATCAAGCAATACTCGAAACTGCTGGAAATGGAAGGCGCCGAATTGGAAATCCGCCCGGCGGCCTTGCACGCGATTGCCAAGAAGGCATTGGCGCGCAAGACGGGTGCACGCGGCCTGCGTTCCATCCTGGAGCATGCGCTGCTCGACGTGATGTATGAATTGCCGAGCCAGCAAAACGTCGTGAAAGTCGTCATCGATGAAAATACGATCACGAATGGCGCGAAACCTTTACTGATTTACAGTGAATCGCCGAAGGCCGCGGGCGAAAACTGAAAAATTTCCGGGCGCAAACACAACAAAGGTATTGAATCGCTGAGTTGAGGCGGTACAATTAATCTCAACAAAAGACGGCTTCAATCGAAAAGCCACTCGCGGCCGATGCTGTGTAGTGGCTTTTTTATTTGAATATTCGGTTTTTGTAGAAACGGCTAGTATTCGTATCAAGTTAAGATTTTTTACTTGTAGAAAATATTTCCGGGCCGGTATTGTGTTTCGACAGTGTGCTCCCACATCGTCTACACGCTTTCTATAAGGTATGCCATGACAACTTCCAAATTGACCGAGCAAATGACGCTGCCCCTGCTGCCCCTGCGCGACGTGGTGGTGTTCCCGCATATGGTGATACCGCTGTTCGTTGGCCGCCCGAAATCCATCAAGGCGCTCGAGGCTGCCATGGAACAGGGTAAGAGCATCATGCTCGCAGCCCAAAAGGCCGCTGCCAAGGACGAACCTTCCGCCGCGGACATCTACGAGATCGGCTGCGTGGCCAATATTCTGCAAATGCTGAAGCTGCCCGACGGCACCGTGAAGGTGCTGGTCGAAGGCGCGCAGCGTGCACGCATCAACCACATCAACGACGCGCCGAGCCATTTCATCGCCGACCTGACTCCGATCAATTCGGAAATCGGCGACGACTCCGAAGTCGAGGCGATGCGCCGCGCGATCGTCCAGCAGTTCGACCAGTACGTCAAACTGAACAAGAAGATCCCGCCCGAGATCCTGGCCTCGCTGGCCGGTATCGACGACGCCGGCCGCCTGGCCGACACCGTCGCCGCCCACCTGCCGCTGAAACTCGAGCAGAAACAGGTCATCCTGGAGATCTTCAACGTCGCCAAGCGCCTGGAGCACCTGCTCGGCCAGCTGGAAGGCGAACTCGACATCCTGCAGGTCGAGAAGCGCATCCGCGGCCGCGTCAAGCGCCAGATGGAGAAATCGCAGCGCGAGTACTACCTGAACGAGCAGGTCAAGGCCATCCAGAAGGAATTGGGCGAAGGCGAAGAGGGCGCCGACATCGAGGAACTCGAGAAGAAGGTGATTGCCGCCAAGATGCCGAAGGAAGCCCTTGAGAAGGCCCAGGCCGAGATCAAGAAGCTCAAGCTGATGTCGCCGATGTCGGCCGAAGCCACCGTCGTGCGCAACTACATCGACACCCTCGTGTCGCTGCCGTGGAAAAAGAAATCCAAGGTCACGATCGACCTGGAAAAGGCCCAGGAAGTGCTGGAGGCCGACCACTATGGCCTCGACAAGATCAAGGAACGCATCCTGGAATACCTCGCGGTGCAACAGCGTGTCGACAAGCTGAAAGCCCCGATCCTGTGCTTCGTCGGTCCTCCGGGCGTGGGTAAGACGTCGCTGGGCGAGTCGATCGCCCGTGCGACGAACCGCAAGTATGTCCGCATGGCGCTGGGCGGCGTGCGCGACGAGGCCGAGATCCGCGGGCACCGTCGTACCTACATCGGTTCGATGCCGGGCAAGGTGCTGCAATCGCTGGCGAAGGTCGGCGTGCGCAACCCGCTGTTCCTGCTGGACGAAATCGACAAGATGGGTGCGGACTTCCGCGGCGACCCGTCGTCGGCGCTGCTCGAGGTGCTCGATCCCGCGCAGAACCACACGTTCTCGGACCACTACGTGGAAGTGGACTTCGACCTGTCGGACGTGATGTTCGTGGCGACGTCGAACTCGTTCAACATCCCGCCGGCGCTGCTGGACCGGATGGAAGTGATCCGCCTGTCGGGCTACACGGAAGACGAGAAGACGAGCATCGCGCAGCGCTACCTGCTGCCGAAGCAGATCAAGGCGAACGGCCTGAAGGACGACGAGATCAAGGTCGACGAAGCCGCGATCCGCGACATCATCCGCTACTACACCCGCGAAGCCGGTGTGCGTTCGGTCGAGCGCGAAATCTCGAAGATCTGCCGCAAGGTCGTCAAGATGCTGCTGCTCAAGAAGGACAACAAGCGCGTCATCGTGTCGTCGAAGAACCTGGATAAATTCCTGGGCGTCCGCCGCTACGACTTCGGCGTGGCCGAGAAGGAAAACCAGGTCGGCCAGGTGGCGGGCCTCGCGTGGACGGAAGTCGGCGGCGACCTGCTCACCATCGAAGCCGTGCAGGTGCCGGGCAAGGGTGCCGTCATCCGCACCGGTACGCTGGGCGACGTGATGAAGGAATCGATCGAAGCCGCCCGCACCGTCGTGCGCAGCCGTGCGGCGCGCCTGGGCATCAAGAACGAGGTGTTCGAGAAGACCGACATCCACGTCCACCTGCCGGAAGGCGCGACGCCGAAGGACGGCCCGTCCGCCGGTATCGGCCTGACGACGGCGCTCGTCTCGGTGTTCACGGGTATCCCTGTCCGCGCCGACGTGGCGATGACGGGCGAGATCACCTTGCGTGGCGAAGTCCTGCCGATCGGCGGCCTGAAGGAAAAACTGCTGGCGGCGCAACGCGGCGGCATCAAGACCGTGCTGATCCCCGAGCAGAACGTGAAGGATCTCGCTGAGATTCCCGACAACGTCAAGAACAAGCTCGAGATCGTGCCGGTGCGCTGGATCGAGAAGGTGCTTGAAGTGGCGCTGGAGCGCCAGCCGCAAGCCATCGTCGACGTGCCCGCCGTGGCGTCCTCGGTGACCCCGACGGCTGCGGACAGCCAGAGCGAAGTCGTCAAGCACTGAGCCTGGCGATGCGTCGAAAGCGGCACCTTCGGGTGCCGTTTTTTTTGCCCTGTCGTTGCTCGCGCGTTACTTGACACAAGGCATTGTCGGCTTGTTTAATACGCCCTTGCGGTTTTTTGCCGAAGGCCAAACCGGCCGGGGCGCGGCGCCGCGTCCGAACGTATAACGAGGGAAGAAAGTGAATAAAACTGAACTGATCGAAGAAATCGCGAAGTCCGCGGACCTGACCAAAGCTTCTGCGGCGCGCGCCCTCGACGCGATGATCATTGCTGTGACGACGACCTTGAAGAACAACGACAGCGTGACCTTGGTGGGCTTCGGCACGTTCACGGTGGGCGAGCGCGCTGCGCGCACGGGCCGCGATCCGCGCACGAAGGAAGCCATCAAGATCAAGGCAGCCAAGGTCCCGAAATTTAAGGCTGGTAAAGCACTGAAAGATGCAGTAAACTAATGCCTCCGCTGCGCTGACACGCAGCAGGAAGCATCTGGTGGCGATGCCTCTTTCGCATTGCGCCATATGCGTAGTACCCAGTATTTCGTGGAGCGGTAGTTCAGTTGGTTAGAATACCGGCCTGTCACGCCGGGGGTCGCGGGTTCGAGCCCCGTCCGCTCCGCCACGAAATCTCGACCTTGCCGGTTGAGCTGCAGTGGTTGCGAGATACACGAATTTGGAGCGGTAGTTCAGTTGGTTAGAATACCGGCCTGTCACGCCGGGGGTCGCGGGTTCGAGCCCCGTCCGCTCCGCCAAGTTGACGAAAAAGAGGCGAACGTTTGTTCGCCTTTTTTTTTAAGTTTTCGATAACGCATTTTCAACCTTGATTGGCTGACCATGTTTGAATTTATCCGTACTCACCAGCGCCTGATGCAGTTCCTGCTGTTGTTGCTGATCCTGCCGTCGTTCGTGCTCGTCGGTGTCAGCAGCTACAACTCGCGCGGCGGCGCCGATGATGGCGTGGCGACCGTGGACGGGAAAAAGATCACCCAGCAGGAGTGGGAAGCTGCGCAGCGCCGCCAGCTCGACCAGGCCCGCCAGATGATGGGCGCGCAGTTCGATGCGAAACTCTTCGAGACGCCGGAAGCGAAGCAGGCCGTGCTCGACCAGCTGGTCGCCGAGCGCGCGCTGAACGCCGAGATCGTGCGCAGCCACCTGACCGTCGACAACGCCGCGCTGCAGAAGGCGATCCTGGAAATCCAGGCGTTCCGCAAGGAAGACGGCACGTTCGACATGGACCGCTACAAGGCGGCGCTGGCCGCGCAGGGCATGACGCCGGAGTCGTTCGACGCCCGCATGCGCCATGACATGACGGTGCAGCAGCTCGTGGGCTCCGTCCAGCAGACGGCGTTCGCGCCGCGTACGGTCGCAAACCGCCTGTCGGACATCAACGACGAGGAACGCGAAGTGCAGGAACAGCTGTTCCCGATCGCGAACTACGTCACGCAGGTCAAGGTCACGGACGAGATGGTGAAGGCGTTCTACGATAAGAACGCGGCGCTGTTCCAGGTGCCGGCGACCGTGAAGGCCGAGTACGTCGTGTTCGATCCGTCCGTCGTGGAAAAGCAGGTGACCGTGTCCGATGCGGAGGTCGCCGACGCCTACAACAAGAACAAGGCGCGCTTCTCCACGCCGGAAAAACGTACCGCCAGCCACATCCTGATCGCCGTGAAGAAGGACGCGCCGGCCGCCGAGGATGCCGCCGCGAAAGCGAAGGCGCAGGTCGTGCTCGATGAAGTGCGCAAGAACCCGGCCGATTTCGCGAAAATCGCCAAGCAGCAGTCGCAAGACCCGGGCTCGGCCGAGCTGGGCGGCGACCTCGGCGTCGTGCAGAAGGGCCTGTTCGACAAGCCCGTCGAAGATGCGATCTACGGCCTGAAGGAAGGCGAACTGAGCGGCCTCGTGCGGTCGTCGTTCGGCTACCACATCGTCAAGGTCACGAAGGTCGTGCCGGAAACCCAGAAGACGCTGGAAGAAGCGAAGCCGGAGATCGTCGCCGAGCTGAAGAAGGCCAAGCTGTCGGCCAAGTATTCGGAAATGGCCGAGACGTTCACGAACACCGTGTACGAACAAGCGGACAGCCTGAAGCCGGTCGCCGACAAGCTCGGCCTGACCATCCAGACCGTCGAAGGCCTGACCCGCAAGCCGAACCCGGCGCTGGGTGCGTCGCCCGTCAATAACGAGAAATTCCTGAACGCGATCTTCTCCGACGACGCCGTGAAGAACAAGCGCAACACGGAAGCCGTCGAAGTGGCGCCGAGCACGCTCGTGGCGGGCCGCGTCGTCGAGTTCAAGCCCGCGGCGCAGCGTCCGCTGGCCGAAGTGGACACCGTGATCCGCCAGCGCGTCACGCAGGAAGAAGCGGCGCGCCTCGCACGCCAGGCCGGCGAAGCGAAGCTGGCGGCCGCGAAGGCGTCCGGAGACGCGGCCGGTTTCGGCGACGCGAAGACGGTGTCGCGCACGAAGCAGCCGCCGTTCAAAGACACGGCCGCCGTCGCCGTGCTGAAGGCCGACGTGAGCAAGCTGCCGGCGTATGTGGGCGTCGACATCCCGGGCCAGGGCTATGGCGTGTACCGCATCGTCAAGGTCAGCCAGCCGGCGCAGCCGGACGTGGCGCGCCGCAAGCAGGAAGCGGAACAGATCGGCCGGGCCATCGGCAACGGCGAGACGTATGGCTTCGTCGAAGCGTTGAAGCACAAGGCGAAGGCGAAGGTCAACGTCAAGGCGGCGGACCTGGGCGCCAACAAGTCCGAATAAACCGGACGCGTCACACGACAACCCGGCCCGCTCGCGCGGCCGGGTTTTTTATTTCCGTGGCGGCTACAATCGGGGTCCGATCAATCACGTGCCCCCCACATGACCATCACCTGGACCGACACCCTCGACACCATCGACTGGAACGAACTGTCCGACCTGTATCGCAAGGCGCCGCTGGGCGACAAGCCGCCGGAGCGGTTGAAGATGGTCTTCTCGAACAGCATGTTCCGCCGCTTCGCCTACGAGGACGGCGTGCTCGTGGCGGCGGGCCGCGCATTGGCGGATGGCGCCGATTGCTCGTACATCTGCGACATCGCGATCCTGCCCAGCCACCAGGGCCGCGGGCTGGGCCGGGCCCTCATCGACCAGCTCGTCGAGCTGTCGCGCGGGCACGCGAAGATCATCCTGTACGCCGTGCCGGGCAGGGAAGGGTTTTATGCGCGCCACGGCTTCCGCCGCATGACGACGGCGATGGCCATCTTCCAGGACCAGGAAGGCGCGATGGCGCGCGGTTATCTGGCGCGGGAGTGAACCGGCCCGCGCCCGCGTTCAATACTGCTTGTACGGCAGGAACTTGCCGGACAATACGACATTGACACGGTCGCCTTTCGGATCGGGTTCGCGCTGGATGTCCATCTTGAAGTCGATGGCGCTCATGATGCCGTCGCCGAACTCTTCGTGGATCAATTCCTTGATCGTCGTGCCGTAGACGTTGACGATCTCGTACCAGCGGTAGATCAGCGGGTCGGTCGGGACGGCGGTCGGCAGCGAGCCCTTGTACGGCACGACCTGCAGCCATTTGCGCTCTTCGTCGGTGAGGCCGAACAGGTCGCCGAGGATGCCGGCCTGTTCCGCGGACGCGGTCATCTGGCCCAGGCACAGCGCCGTCGTCCACTCCTTCGACTGGCCGATTTTCTGCGCCACGTCTTCCCATTTGATGCCGTTGGCAACCTTGGCGCTGATGATTCTTTCGGTGACATCCATGCGGTTCATAAGCCTGCCTCTTTTTGCGGGTTGGGGAAAGGAAGAGCCAATGTACGCCGGTGCACGCGGCCGGATGCGATGTACGTCACCGGTGCGTTGCCGCGCCGTCACCGTGCATGCCGTGGACATTGCTCGTTCCATCCCGCGTAGCAGCAAGGCACGTGCCAGCGTGCCCTCAGTTACCCGTGGAGGTGCCGCGCCGCCGCGAGGAAATCGTCCTTCGAGATGCCCGGCAGCGTGAGGATGTCCGCTTGCGGATACCGCACGAAATTCCGGTCGATCGACCGGAGGTAGGCGGGGTCGTAGTGCTCGACGAGCAGCTGGTCGACGAGCTCCGGCATGCGGCCCGTGTTGGCGAGGTCGTGCCACGCCTCGATGCGCGCGCGGCCGTGCAGTTGCACGAGGTGGGCCAATTGCGCGTTGAGCGTGGCCGGGTCGGCGCAGAAGTGGTGATAGTCTTCCATCAGCAGTTGCACGCGGAGCGGACGGTCCAGCTGCAGCGCGATGCAGGGCGCGGCGCGCATGCGTTCCATGACCGCGTCCGGCACGCGCAGATTGCCCACCTTCTTGCTTTCCGATTCCACGAACACGGGCCTGGCCGGATCGAAGCGGCGCAGCTTGTCCCAGATGCGCGTCTCGAACATCTTCTGGCTCGGCTGCGGCTCGCCGGGCAGGTGGCCGAGGACGGAGCCGCGGTGCGCCGCCAGCCGCTCCAGGTCGAGCACTTGCGCGCCGATGGCGTCCAGCGTTTCCAGCAGGCGGCTCTTGCCGCTCCCGGTCGTGCCGCAGACGACGCGGAAATCGAGCGGTGGCGGATTCTCCAGCGCGGCCGCGACATACGCGCGATACGCCTTGTAGCCGCCGTCGAGCTGCACGACGGGCCAGCCGATCTTCGCGAAGATCAGCGCCATCGAGCCGCTGCGATTGCCGCCGCGCCAGCAATACACGAGAGGTTTCCAGTCCTTCGGTTTGGCGGCGAACAGCGTCTCGACATAGTGTGCGATGTTCTTCGCGACGAGCGGCGCCCCGATCTTCTTCGCTTCGAACGCGCCCACCTGCTTGTACGTGGTGCCGACGAGGACGCGCTGCGCGTCGTCCAGGGTCGGGCAATTGATGGCGCCGGGGATGCGGTCGAGCGCGAATTCCGACTCGCTGCGCGCGTCGATGATGGTGTCGAACTGGTCGAGCATGGGCAGGACGTCGTCGACGCCGAGGACTGCGGGGTATTTCATTATCGTTTCACGAGGGGCGCGAATTGCGGCCAGATGTTGTTGAGGATGGTAGGATGGGCCGTCGCGAGCGGGTGCATGCGGTCGGCCTGGAAGTTCGCCGGGTCTTGCGCGACGCCGTCCAGCATGAACGGCACGAGCGGCACCTTGTAGGTACCGGCAAGGTTCTTGTACATGCCCGCGAAGCGTTCCGTGTAGGCGCGGCCGTAGTTCGGCGGCATGCGCATGCCGACGAGCAGGACCTTCGCCTTGTTCTGCTGCGCCAGCTGGATCATCGTGCGCAGATTGTCTTCCGCAGCCGGCACCGGCAGGCCGCGCAGGCCGTCGTTCGCGCCCAGTTCCAGCACGACGACGTCCGGCTTGTGCTGCTGCAGCAGCGCGGGCAGGCGCGTGCGGCCGCCGCTCGTCGTCTCGCCGCTGATGCTGGCGTTGACGACGTGCGCATCGATCTTCTCGCGTTTCATGCGCTGCTCCAGCAGCGCGACCCAGCCCGCGCCGCGCGCGAGGCCATATTCGGCCGACAGGCTGTCGCCCACCACGAGTACGGTTTTTGGGGCAGAATAGGCGCTCCCCGACGCGGCCCATGCCAGCGCCGCGACGGCGACCATCGTCCAATTCTTCAGCAGAGCAAGCATGCGTGATATTCCCGAGGCGTCAAATAGAGGTGCAGGACAGGAGGGCAACGGGCGGCCCGCGATCGCCGTGCGCGCGCTGTCGAAGCGCGTGCGCGACGCCAGCGGCGAGCTCACGATCCTGCACGACGTCGATTTTACCGTGCAACCGGCCGAGACGCTTGCCCTCGTTGGCGCCTCCGGCTCCGGCAAGTCCACCTTGCTGGGCCTCCTGGCGGGCCTCGACACGCCGTCGTCGGGCCAGGTCGTGCTCGACGGGACCGACATCTTCGCGCTCGACGAGGATGGCCGCGCCGCGTTCCGCAAGGCGCGGCTGGGCTTCGTGTTCCAGTCATTCCAGCTGCTCGCCCACTTGAACGCGGTGGAAAACGTGATGCTGCCGCTGGAACTGCGGGGCGATGCCGACGCGCGCGCGAAGGCCGAGACGATGCTGGGCCGCGTGGGCCTGGCAAGCCGCCTGCGCCACTACCCGAAATACCTGTCCGGCGGCGAGCAGCAGCGCGTGGCGCTCGCCCGTGCCTTCGTGACGGAACCGCCGCTGCTGTTCGCGGACGAGCCGACGGGCAGCCTCGATGCCGCGACCGGCGATGCCGTCATCCGCCTGATGTTCGAGCTGAACCGCGAACGGGGCTCGACGCTCGTCCTCGTCACGCACGACCCTGCGATGGCGGCGCGCTGCGGCCGGACGCTCACCATCGCGGCCGGTCGGCTCGTTCAGTAGGGTGGGCACCCCGTGCCCACGCGTAACGTGTGCGTAACGCGAACGTCCGCGTGGGCACGGGGGTGCCCACCCTACGAAGATCTTCAGCCGCGTGTTGCGTATTGGCGGGGTCGACCATATGAAGGTGTTCAGGTTTGCTCGGCGTCCGACACGAGCGCATTGAGCTCCGCCCGGATCGCCCGCGGCAGCTCGCCCGCCGTCAGGCCGATGGGGCCGACGCCGCCCGCCACCAGCCGGTCGGCCGCCGCGCCGTGCAGCCACACGGCCGCCAATGCGGCCTCCCACGCGGGCCAGCCCTGGCTCAGCAACGTGCCGATGAGGCCCGCCAGCACGTCACCCGTGCCGCCCGTCGCGAGGCCGGGATTTCCCGTCGCATTGAGCGCCACTTCGCCGTCCGGCCGCGCCACGATGCTGCCGGCGCCCTTCAGCACGACGACGGCGTCCGTGCGCTGCGCCAGCTCGCGCGCATGCTCGAGGCGGTCGGCCTGCACGATGGCGGCCGTCACGCCCAGCAGGCGCGCCGCCTCCAGCGGGTGCGGCGTCAACACGGTGGGGCCCTCGTGCGCGGCGAGGCGCGTCGCGAGGTCGGGACTGGCCGCGCACAGGTTCAGCGCGTCGGCATCCACGAGCAGCGGGCCCGTGCCGTCGATGACCTTGCCCAGCAGATGCGTGGCGCCGGCGGAGTCGCCGAGGCCGGGTCCGGCGACGACGGTGCGGCCCTCGAACGCGAAGCCGGCGGCGTCGCGGAACATGATTTCCGGCTGCGGCGGGTCGTAGGCCGGAGCCGTGTCGACGGCCGCGACGAACACGCGTCCCGCGCCCGCATACAGCGCGGCGCGCGCCGCGAGGATGCCGGCGCCGGCCATCCCCCGCGCACCGCCCAGCACGGCGACGTCGCCGAATGTGCCCTTGTGCGAATTGCGCATGCGCGGCGCCAGCAGGCCTGCGAACAGTGCCGGTCGGTTCAGGCGCGCGCGGGCATGCTCGCCGTGCATCGACGCCGTGCCGAGGCGGTTTACGTGGACGCGTCCCGCGTGGTCGCAGCCGTCGCCCGTGTACAGGCCCGGCTTGTTGCCGAGGAACGTGATCGTGTGCGTGGCGCGCACGGCCACGCCGTCCGGGCCGATGATCGCGCCCGTGTCCGCATCGAGGCCGCTGGGCACGTCCAGCGCGAGCACGGGGCACGTCATGGTGCCCACGCGCTCCACGAGTTCGCGGGCGCGGCCATCCAGCGGGCGCGACAGGCCGATGCCGAACAGGCCGTCGACGACGAGGCAGGCGCCATCGCCGGCCTCCACGCCATCGATGAAGCGCGCACGGCTCGCTTGCGCGCGAGCGAAGGCGTGCTGCGTCTCCGGCGATGGCGCCGCGCCCGCCAGGTGGACGACGTCGACGTTGGCGCCGAAGTTGGCGAGATTCGCGGCGACTTCGAGCGCGTCGCCGCCGTTGTTGCCGGGGCCGGCCAGCACGAGGATGCGGCCGTTCGGCAGGCCGCCCAGCACTTCGAGTGCGTAGGTCGACGCGGCTTCGCCCGCGCGCTGCATCAAGGTGCCGGGCGGCAGTTGCGCTTGGGCAGCCTGTTCGATGGCGCGGATCTGTGCGACGCTGTAGAGCGGATTGTCCATGGTGGCTCCAAATAGCACGGAAGTGCGCAAGCATGCATTTTCGCCAAAATCCGCGGAGCGCGCGACTACAATAGCCGCTGGCTTGACACGACGAGGATTTACGATGGATTGGCAGTTCTGGATCGACCGCGGCGGTACCTTCACGGACATCGTGGGACGCCGGCCCGACGGCGCCCTCGTCACCCACAAGCTGCTGTCGGACAATCCGGAACAGTACCGGGACGCCGCCGTCGCCGGCATCCGGCATCTCCTTGGCCTTGCGCCGGGCGCCCCCGTTCCGGCGGGACAGGTCGAGGCCGTCAAGATGGGTACGACGGTGGCCACCAACGCGCTGCTCGAGCGCAAGGGCGCGCCGACCGTGCTCGCCATCACCAAAGGTTTCCGTGACGCCTTGCGCATCGCCTATCAGAACCGGCCACGCCTGTTCGACCGCCACATCGTGTTGCCCGAGCTGCTGTATGGCCGTGTCGTCGAGATCGACGAGCGCATCGGTGCGCACGGCGACGTCGTCGTGCCGCTCGACGAGGCGGCCGCCACGCGCGACCTGCAGGCCGCCTATGACGCCGGCATCCGTGCATTGGCCATCGTGTTGATGCATGGCTACCGTTACCGCGCGCACGAGGACGCCGTCGCGCGCATCGCCCGCGCCATCGGTTTTACGCAGGTGTCCGTGTCCCACGCCGTCAGCCCGCTGATGAAGCTCGTGGCGCGCGGCGACACGACGGTCGTGGATGCCTATCTGTCGCCGATCCTGCGCCGCTACGTCGACCAGGTGGCGCACGAACTGCCCGGTGTGAACCTGCAGTTCATGCAGTCCAGCGGCGGCCTGACGGACGCGCGCGCGTTCCAGGGCAAGGACAGCATCCTGTCCGGCCCCGCTGGCGGCATCGTCGGCATGGTGCGCGCGAGCCGCCTCGCCGGATTCGATCGGGTCATCGGCTTCGACATGGGCGGGACGTCGACGGACGTGTCGCACTACGCGGGCGAATTCGAGCGCGTGTTCGAGACGCAGGTGGCCGGTGTGCGCATGCGGGCGCCGATGATGAGCATCCACACGGTGGCGGCGGGCGGCGGCTCGATCCTCCACTTCGACGGCAGCCGTTATCGCGTGGGGCCCGACAGCGCGGGCGCGAATCCGGGGCCGGCCAGCTATCGGTGCGGCGGGCCGCTCGCGGTCACCGACTGCAATGTCATGCTCGGCAAGATCCAGCCCAGGCACTTCCCGCACCTGTTCGGCCCGGACGGCAACGCGCCGCTCGACGCCGACGCCGTGCGCGCGCGTTTTTCGGACATGGCCGACGACGTCGAGCGCGCGACCGGCACGCGGCCCGCGCCGGAAGCGGTGGCCGAAGGTTTCATCCGCATCGCCGTCGGCAATATGGCGAACGCGATCAAGCAGATTTCCGTGCAGCGGGGCCACGATGTGACGGACTACGCGCTGACGAGCTTCGGCGGCGCGGGCGGCCAGCACGCCTGCCTCGTCGCGGACGCGCTGGGCATGAAGACCGTGTTCATCCACGCGCTCGCGGGCGTGCTGTCCGCGTACGGCATGGGCCTCGCGGACCAGGGCGCGCTGCGCGAGCGCGCCGTCGAGCGCCGGCTGGACGATATCGGCCCCGACGTCCTCGCGGCCGAGCTCGATGCGCTGGCGGTTGCCGCGCGCGCCGACTTGCTGGCGCAGGGCGTCGCGGACGACCGCATCGCCGTGCTGCGCCGCGTGCACCTGCGCTACGAAGGAACGGATTCCGCCATCGTCGTGATGGACGGCGAGCGCGCGGCGCTGCAGGCGCAGTTCGAAGCGGCCTATCGCCGCCGCTTCTCGTTCCTCATGCCGGGCAGGGCGCTGGTCGTGGAAGCCGTGTCGGTGGAAGCGCTGGGCGCGTCCGACGTGCCGCCGGAGCAGCCGGTGGCGGTCGTCCCGCGCGACGGCGCGCCGCCCGTGTTCGAGACGGTGACGATGTACGCGGACGGTGCGTGGCGCGACACGGGCCTGTACCGCCGTGACGACATCGGTCCGGGCGACGTGATCGACGGCCCCGCCATCATCGCCGAGGCGAATGCGACGACCGTCGTCGAGGCGGGCTGGCGCGCTGAAGTCACGGCGTACGGCCACCTCGTGCTGCGCCGCGTGCAGGCGCTTGCGCGCGCCCATGCGATCGGCACGACGGTCGACCCCGTGATGCTGGAGATCTTCAACAACCTGTTCATGTCGATCGCGGAGCAGATGGGCCTGCGCCTGCAGAATACGGCGTACTCCGTCAACATCAAGGAGCGCCTGGATTTCAGTTGCGCGATCTTCGATGCAAGCGGCAACCTCGTCGCGAACGCGCCGCACATGCCCGTGCACCTCGGCTCGATGGGCGAAAGCATCAAGACCGTCATGCGCCGCAATGCCGGGACGATGAAGGCGGGCGACGTGTACGTGCTGAACGACCCGTACAACGGCGGCACGCATCTGCCCGACGTCACCGTGATCTCGCCCGTGTTCGATGAGGCGGGCGAAACGATCCTGTTCTATGTGGGCTCGCGCGGCCACCACGCGGACATTGGTGGCACGACGCCGGGCTCGATGCCGCCGGATTCCGCGCATATCGACGAAGAGGGCGTCCTGATCGACAACGTCAAGCTGGTCGACGGCGCCGACGGCGTCCTGCGCGAAGCGGAGATGCGCGCGCTGCTCGCGGGCGCGCGCTGGCCGGCGCGCAACCCGGACCAGAACATGGCGGACTTGCGGGCGCAGGTCGCCGCGAACCAGAAGGGCGTCGACGAGCTGCGCAAGATGGTCGCGCATTTCGGGCTGGACGTCGTGCGCGCGTACATGGGGCACGTGCAGGACAATGCGGAGGAAGCCGTGCGCCGCGTCATCACGGCGCTGTCCGACGGGCATTTCGTGAACGACCTCGATAACGGCGCGCGCATCGAAGTCGCGATCAAGGTCGACCGGGACGCTCGCAGCGCGGAGATCGACTTTACTGGCACGTCGAGCCAGCTGCCGAATAATTTCAATGCGCCGTCCTCCGTGTGCATGGCTGCCGTGCTGTACGTGTTCCGCACGCTCGTCGACGACGCCATCCCGCTGAACGCGGGCTGCCTGAAACCGCTGAAGGTGATCATTCCGCCGGGCTCCATGCTCAATCCGCATTACCCGGCCGCGGTCGTGTCGGGGAACGTCGAGACGTCCACGTGCATCACGAATGCGCTGTACGGCGCATTGCAGGCGATGGCGGCCGCGCAGGGCACGATGAACAACTTCACGTTCGGGAACGCACGTTACCAGTATTACGAGACCATCTCCGGGGGCTCCGGCGCGGGACCGGGCTTCGACGGTACGGACGTCGTGCAGACGAACATGACGAACTCGCGCCTCACCGACCCGGAGATCCTCGAATTCCGCTTCCCCGTGCGGCTGGAAAGCTACGCGATCCGGGAAGGTTCGGGTGGCGCCGGCCGCTGGCACGGCGGCAATGGCGGCGTGCGGCGCATCCGCTTTCTCGAGCCGATGACGGCCGCGATCCTGTCGAACAACCGCGTCCACGCGCCGTTCGGCATGGCGGGCGGCGCGCCGGGCGCGCGTGGGCGCAACCTCGTCGTGCGGGCCGACGGGCGCGTCGAGGAACTGGGCCACATCGGCAAGGCCGAGATGGGCGTCGATGACCAGTTCGTGATCGAGACGCCGGGCGGCGGCGGGTACGGCGCGGTGTGAGGCGCCGGCCCGCTATACGTTTTTCGCCGGCGGGTATATGAAATCGGAAGTTCTCCGTTCGTGAGCCGCGTCCGATACTCTCGTGCCGGCGCGTGCCGGCGAGGGATTCGCTCATGACCACACCAAAACACCTGTTGCTTTCCTTGGCGCTGTTCACAGCGCTGCCCGCGTTCGCCGCTGCGCCCGGCGACGTGCAAACCATCACGCTGGACGCCCGCACGCCGGGCACGCGCTTCGACGGCATCGGCGTCGTGGACGGCGGCGGCGCCACGTCCGTGCTGCTGAAGGATTATCCGGAGCCGCAGCGCAGCCAGATCCTCGACCTGATGTACAAGCCGCGCTTCGGTGCGTCCGTCAGCGCCCTGATCGTCGAGATCCCCGGGGACGGCAATTCGACGCAGGGGTCGATGCCCAGCCATCGCCACACGCGCGCGGACGCGAACTACGGCCGCGGCTACACGTGGTGGGTGCTGCGCGAAGCGAAGCGGCGCAATCCGGCGCTGACGCTGGACGCCGCCGCGTGGAGCGCGCCCGGCTGGATCGGTGACAGCGGCGGCAACCACGACTTCTTTTCGCCCGACGGCGCCGACTATTACGTCAGCTGGCTGAAAGGCTTGCGCGACGTGTACGGACTCGAACTCGACGCGATCGGCAGCCGCAACGAGCGGGGCGTCAGCTACGATTTCGCGAAGACGCTGCGCGCGCGCCTCGATGCCGGCGGCTTCGCGAAGGTCAAATTGCACAGCTTCGACAACTGGCCCGACGACACGAAATTCGATTTCGTGAAGGACATGCCGAAGGATGCCGACTTGCGCAAGGCTATCGACATCATCAGCGCCCACGTGAACGCGCCGGAATCCGTCGTTCCCACGTGGGTGCGCGAGGCGGCGGCCGGCATGGGCAAGCCGATCTGGAACACCGAGCAGCACGTGTACGTGGCCGGCTTCGACGGCGCGCTGGGCATCGTCCAGGCGTTCAACCGCAACTGGATCGACAGCGGCGTGACGAAGATCGTCAACTGGTACGGCATCGCGGGCCTGTACACGCTCGAACCTTACTCGGGCGTGAAAGAGGCGGCCATCCGCGCGAACTGGCCGTGGAGCGGCCATTACGAGATCAATCCGCAGTTGTGGGCCTATGCGCACTACGGCCAGTTCACGGCGGCCGGGTGGACGTATCTGCCGCACGGCAGCGGCGCCCTGCCGGCCGGCGGAAGCTACGTGTCGCTGAAGTCGCCGGGCCGTGACTACAGCGTGATCGTCGAGACACGCCATGCAAGCGCGCCGCAGACGCTGCGCGTGGCCGTCGGTGCCGGACTCGCGAAGGGCGACGTGGCCGTGTGGCGCAGCGATGCGCACGCGCAGTTCGTGCACGTCGCGGACCTGCATCCGAAGGGCGGTGCCGTGGCGCTGACCGTCGACCCGGACGCGATCTATTCGCTGACGACGACGCGCGGCCAGCAGAAGGGCAGCTTCGCCAACGTGCCGGCGCCGCGGGCATTCCCGTTCCCGTTCCGCGAGACGTTCGAGCGCTACGGCGACGGCCGCGCATGGGGCTATCTGCCGCGCTACTTCGCCGACATCGAGGGCGCGTTCGAGCTGGCGCCCTGTCCGGACGCCGGTCGCACGTGCTTGCGCCAGACCGTGCCGGTGCGGCCACATTCGTGGGCGCCCGACTGGAAGCCGTACACGATCCTCGGCGACGACGGCTGGACCGATTACGAGGTCAGCGCGGACGTGAGGATGGGCGCGGGCGAATCGGCGGCCGTGATGGGACGGATCAACGACGTCGGCAGCGGCTATGGCGCGATCCCGAAGGGCTACTATCTGGAACTGGACGGCAAGGGCGAGGTGCGCCTCGTCGTCGTGCGCGGCAAGGTGGACAAGAAGGCCCTCGTCGGCGACGCCGAACAGCAAGCCCTGATCAAGGCCGCGAACGACGCGGCGGAGGGCGGGGAGAAAGTGCTGGCGCGGGCCGCGCTCGGATCAACGGCCGACGGCTGGCATACGCTGAAGCTGCGGTTCAGCGGCGCGAACATCCGCGGCTACGTCGACGGCAAGCCCGTCGTGGAGGCGACGGACGCCCTGTACGGCAAAGGCATGGCGGGCCTGCTGGCCGGGCCGGCGCAATCGGGCCTCAGCATGCCCTATTACCGGGACGTCGTCGTGAACCGCGTCGACGGCGCGCTGCCGGCACCGACGGCGCCGTTGCCGGGCCAGGCGCCGCTGTACACGCACACGCGCTGAGCGAGGATCAGGACGAGATGCCGTACTTGCGCTTCGCCGCCGCCATCTCCGCGTCGAGGGCGGCGAGGCGCGGGTGCGCGGCATCGAGGGCGCGGATGTGTTCCAGCTGCTCCTGTGCGAGCGCCGCGAGCGGGTGGTCCCAGCCCATCTCCATGACCTGGCGGAGGACGCCGCCGACGACCGCGATCATCACCTGCAGGTTGTTCGGCGCCATGTGCAGCGCTTCCAGCAGCGTCTGGACGGCACCGCGCACGTCGCCCATATTGCGCTTTTCGTCCGCCACGCCGAGCAGGATCTGCGCCTGCGCGCGGAGTTGCCGGCTCATGCCGTCAGCGAGGTCCGGCCGGCCCGCCTTGACGAACACGTTCAGCGCCTGCTGTGCGGACAGCGCATCGTCGCCGGCGTTCAGCGCGCCCAGCATCATTTCCGACGCCTCGTCGTCCATGCGGTGCGCGAGGCAGCTCTGCGCCAGGCCCACGCGCATGTTCGGCGACAGCGGGTCGCCCGCGCGCACGGCGTCCACGGCCGTTTTCAGTTCCTTGACGGCGGCGGCGGCATTGCCGGCCGCGTCGTGCACGAGCGCGACGGAGATCGCCTTGCACGTGTCGGCCGCCGGCGTGCCGCGCAGCGATCGTTCGAGGTCGCGGATGACGGTCGACGCACCGGCCGGATCGCCCTTGCCGACGAGCGCACGCACGAGGTTCACGTGATCCTCGGGGTTGCGGAATTCCGAGAAGCGCGAGCGGGTGACGACCTGGCGGAACGATTTCTCGGCGCCGTCCGTGTCGCCCGCCTCCAGCGCGACCTCGCCCAGCTTGCGCAGCCGGCGCACGACGTACGGCGAGATGGCGACGGCGTCCTCCAGCGTCTTCTTCGCGAGGGCGGCGTCGCCGCGCTCCTGCTGGCAGCGCGCGAGCAGGTCGTACGCGGCCATCAGGCGCGGGTTGTCGGCGACGAGCTGCTCCAGCAGCGGAATGGCGTCGAGCGTGCGGCCCTGGGCCGCGACGGCGCGCGCGAGGCCCAGCCGCGCCCAGCCTACGGGCTTGATGGCGAGGACGTCGCCGTACACCGTCTCCGCCAGATCGTGCTCCTTCAGCGACGTGTGCAGTTCGGCGCGCAGCCGGGCGAAGTCGAGCGCGTACGCGGGGCGCGTGCGCGCGGACTCGATCGCCGCGTCGATCGCTTCGCGCGCGCGGCCCTGGGCAATCAGCTGGTAGACCGGCAGCAGGGCGGTGCGGCGCGTCACGGCCTTCTGGATGCGCTCATGCAGTACCTGCGCCGTGAATGGCTTGAGGATGTAGTCGGTGGGCGTGAGCTCGGCCGCGCTGACGACCTTGCCGTACGCGCCTTCCGCCGTCAGCATGACGAAGATGGCCCACGGTGCGATGATGCGGTGGTGGCGCAGGTCTTCCAGCAGCTGCTGGCCGTCCTGGCCTTCATTGCTCGTCGTGCCGCTGCCGAGTTCGTACTCGCACAGGATCACGTCGAACGACTTGCGGCCGAGCGCCTTGATCGCGGTGCTCGCGTTCACGGCGGATTCGATGCGCGTCACGCCCGACTGGTTGAGCATGTTCTGCAGGTTCGCGCGCAGGCCCGGGTTCGGGTCGACGATGAGGACACTCAACTGGGCGTTCAGCGGGGCCGCCGGCAGGTTGGCAGGCGCCGCGCCCGGGGTACCGGTCGGGCTGGATGGGCTGTTTTCTGGCATGCTTATCGTTATCCGTCGGGCCGCGCGAAGGGTTTTTTCACACTACGATACCGGTAAGCTGCCACGTCGGCAACTTTTCGCTCGCCAACCGTCGCCTCTGGCCGACGGGGAGGGGGCCGACGCTGTATAATAGCGGGCTTCTTTCACCCGCAGCCACGCTGCATCAACCGACTTCCAAGCCATGTTGATTCTGCCGGGTTCCAACGCCCTCTCTGCCTTCCGTAGCCAACGCCTCCTCGCGCAACTGCAAGCCGTCGCCCCGACGATTGCAGACGTGTCCGCACGCTACTACCATTTCATCGATGCAAGCGCGCCCCTGTCCACGGAGGACACCGCGCGCTTGAGTGCCATGCTCACCTATGGCGAGCCTGTGCCGGAAACGCAGTACGAGGGCGTCACCGAGGAATTCTTCGTGATTCCGCGCCTCGGCACGATCTCGCCGTGGGCGTCGAAGGCCACCGACATCGCGCACAACTGCGGCATGGCCCACATTCACCGCGTCGAGCGCGGCGTCGCGTTCACCGTCGTGCTGAAGAGCGGCATCCTCGGCACGGGCTTCGGCGCGCCGAAGAAGCTGGCGGAGAACGAGATCCAGGCCATCGCCGCGCTGCTGCACGACCGCATGACGGAGACGGTGCTGCGCAGCGCCGACCAGGCCAAAGCCCTGTTCACGGACCTGGAAAGCCGTCCGCTCGAGCAGATCGACGTGCTGGGCCAAGGCCGCGCGGCGCTCGTCGAGGCGAACGCCACGATGGGCCTGGCGCTGGCGGAGGACGAGATCGACTACCTGTTCGACGCGTTCTCCCGCGTGCAGCGTAACCCGACGGACGTCGAGCTGATGATGTTCGCGCAGGCGAACTCCGAGCACTGCCGCCACAAGATCTTCAACGCCGAGTGGACCATCGACGGCGTCAAGCAGGACAAGAGCCTGTTCCAGATGATCAAGAATACGCACCAGCTGCAGCCGAAGGGCACGATCGTCGCGTACAGCGACAACTCGGCGATCATGGAAGGCGCCGAGGCATTGCGCTTCTTCCCGCAGGCCGGCAGCCAGGCGTACGCGCCCGTCACGCAGCTGACGCATACGCTGATGAAGGTCGAGACGCACAACCACCCGACGGCGATCTCCCCGTTCCCGGGCGCCTCGACGGGCGCGGGCGGCGAGATCCGCGACGAGGGCGCGACGGGCCGCGGCGCCAAGCCGAAGGCCGGCCTGACGGGCTTCACGGTGTCGAACCTGTACCTGCCGGATGCCGTGCAGCCGTGGGAAAACGCGGCGAACGTGAACTCGGCCGACAAGGGAGGCAGCGATAAAGTCTACGGCAAGCCGGAACGCATCGCGTCGCCGCTGCAGATCATGGTCGACGGCCCGCTCGGCGGCGCCGCCTTCAACAATGAATTCGGTCGTCCGAACCTGGGCGGCTACTTCCGCGTCTACGAACAGAACGTCGGTGCGACTGCCATCGGCGCGAACACTGTGTACGGCTACCACAAGCCGATCATGATCGCGGGCGGCATCGGCAACATCTCGGCCGACCACACGCACAAGAACGACATCCCCGTCGGCAGCCTGCTGCTGCAACTGGGTGGCCCGGGCATGCGCATCGGCATGGCCGGCGCCGCGGCATCGTCGATGGCGACGGGTACGAACACGGCGGACCTGGACTTCGACTCGGTCCAGCGCGGCAACCCGGAGATGGAACGCCGCGCGCAGGAAGTCATCAACAGCTGCTGGCAGCTGGGCGCCGAGAACCCGATCATCTCGATCCACGACGTGGGCGCGGGCGGCATCTCGAACGCGTTCCCGGAAATCACGAACGACGCCAAGCGCGGCGCCACGTTCGACCTGCGCAAGGTGCCGCTGGAAGAAAGCGGCATGTCGCCGAAGGAAATCTGGAGCAACGAATCGCAGGAGCGCTATGTGCTAGCGATCTCGCCGGACGATCTGCCGCGCTTCGCCGCCATCTGCGAACGCGAGCGCTGCCCGTTCGCGGCGGTCGGCGTCGCGACGGAAGAGCGCCAGCTGCGCCTCATCGACCCGATCACGAACACCTCCCCGGTCGACATGCCGATGGACGTCCTGCTCGGCAAGCCGCCGAAGATGCACCGCAACGTCGAACACGTGAAGGACCAGTTCAAACCGGTCGACGTGACGGGCCTGGACCTGGAAGAAGTCGCGCGCCGCGTGCTGCTGCTGCCGACCGTCGCCGACAAATCGTTCCTCATCACGATCGGCGACAGGACCGTCGGCGGCATGAGCGTGCGCGACCAGATGGTCGGTCCGTGGCAGGTGCCGGTCGCTGACTGCGCTGTTACCACGTTGAGCTTCGAAGGCTACAAGGGCGAGGCGATGGCGATGGGCGAGCGTACCCCTGTCGCCGTCATCGACGCCGCCGCGTCGGGCCGCATGGCCGTCGGCGAGGCCATCACGAACATCGCCGCCGCGCCGATCGCGGATATCTCGCAGATCAAACTGTCCGCGAACTGGATGGCCGCATGCGGCCAGCCGGGCCAGGATGCCGCACTGTTCGACACGGTGAAAGCCGTGGGCATGGAGCTGTGCCCGGCGCTGGGCGTGTCGATCCCGGTCGGCAAGGACTCCCTGTCGATGCGTACCACGTGGAGCGAGGACGGCGAGAACAAGGCGGTGGTATCGCCCGTGTCGCTGATCGTCTCGAGCTTTGCGCCCGTCACGGACGTCCGTAAAACCCTGACGCCGCAATTGCGCACGGACCTCGGCGAGACGTCGCTGATCCTCATCGACCTGGGCCGCGGCAAGAACCGCCTGGGCGCCTCGGTACTGGCGCAAGTGACGCAGCAGCTGGGCAACGACACGCCGGACGTCGACAACCCGGCCGACCTGAAGGCATTCTTCGCCGCGATCCAGCAACTGAACAACGACGGCAAGCTGCTCGCCTACCACGACCGTTCGGACGGCGGCTTGTACGCCACGTTGTGCGAGATGGCGTTCGCGGGCCGTGCCGGCGTCTCCGTCAACCTGGACATCCTGACGATGGAAGGCGAGCACGCGTCCGACCACGGCGATGCCAAGAACTGGGCGTCGCAAGTGGGCGAGCGCCGCAACGACCTGACGCTGCGCGCGCTGTTCAACGAAGAGCTGGGCGCCGTCGTGCAAGTCAAGACGTCCGAGAAGTCGGATGTGATGAACGTGCTGCGTTCGTTCGACCTGGGCGCATGCAGCCACATCATCGGCAAGGTGAACGACCGCGGCGTCGTGGAATTCACGCGCGACACGAAGGTCATCTACAACAAGCGCCGCAGCGAACTGCACCGCCTGTGGAGCGAGACGAGCTGGCGCATCGCGCGCCTGCGCGACAACCCGGCGTGCGTCGACCAGGAATACGACCGCCTGCTGGACGAGCAGGACCCGGGCTTCACGCCGAAGCTCGTGCACGACACGACCGTGAACATCGCGGCCCCGTTCATCGCGACGGGCGCGCGTCCCACCGTGGCGATCTTGCGCGAGCAGGGCGTCAACTCGCACATCGAGACGGCATGGGCGATGCACCAGGCGGGCTTCAACGCCGTCGACGTGCACATGAGCGACCTGATCGCCGGCCGCGCGAAGCTGGACGATTTCAAAGGCCTGATCGCCGTGGGCGGTTTCTCGTACGGTGACGTGCTGGGCGCGGGCGAAGGCTGGGCCAAGACGATCCTGTTCAACCCGGAGCTGAAGGCTGCATTCGCTGCCTTCTTCGGCCGCGGCGACACGTTCGGCCTGGGTGTCTGCAACGGCTGCCAGATGATGAGCAACCTGAAGTCCATCATCCCGGGCGCGGACGCATGGCCGAAGTTCACCCGCAACAAGTCGGAACAGTTCGAGGCGCGCTTCGGCATGGTCGAGGTGATGGATTCGCCGTCGATCTTCTTCCAGGACCTGGCAGGCACGCACGCGCCGCTGGCGATCGCGCACGGCGAAGGCTACGCGGACTTCTCGCAGACGGGCGACGTCAGCAAGGTCGTGAAGGCGCTGCGCTACATCGACAACCGCGGCGCTGCGACCGAGGTGTATCCGTTCAACCCGAACGGCTCGCCGGAAGGCCTCACGGCCGTCACGACACCGGATGGTCGTTTCACCGTCATGATGCCGCACGCGGAGCGCGTGGCGCGGACCGTTACCATGTCGTGGCATCCGGATGGCTGGGGTGAGGATTCGCCGTGGGCGCGCATGTTCCAGAATGCGAGGAAGTGGGTGGGGTAATTAACCTTTAAGAGCGCTCCGAGTCGGAGCGCTTTTTATTTGATATGCCAACTAGTGTCAGCAGGTCGTGGCGGTGTTTAATCAATCGCTGTATAACTGACCTGAAACCGTTCAGCCAAGCGTGTGTGGCGGTTGCATCATAAAAGTGACAATTTGAGAGTTTCTTCAGGTGCCCGTTCGGCTACTATGCTTGTAAGATATATCTTACATGAACGTCATTGGCGTTCTTCTGTTGAAAAGGTTTGTTGATGATTCAGGTTGAAGAAGTTACAAAGCTTCATGAGCTGTTGAGACATATCGAAATTTCATTGGAGGCCGCCGATGGGCCGAGGTGGTTTCGCGGTTCTGGCGACTTCGAGCACGAGCTTTTACCGTCGCTGCTACGCCATCCCGAAGTAAAGAACGGGAAAATTCGGGCTCTTGATCTCGAGGCCCGAGTAAACGCTAGATTTGCTCAGGTTAGCCCTCCATTTTTAACTCTCAATGGATCGCTAACTGAGTTTGATAAGATGTTTGTTGCCCAGCACTACGGGGTTCCAACACGTCTTTTGGATTGGTCAGAGAACCCGTTCATTGCACTCTATTTTGCGTTGTCTACAAGTAAGCCTGACAAACAGGCTTGCGTATGGGTGCTCGACCCTTTGTTATGGACTAAAGAATCGCTGAATAACCCAATGTTGCCTAGGATCCCGGATCCTGTTGATAATGCTGCAATTCGTTTTCTGGAGAGTTTGGCGGATCAATTGGCACCGCGGAACGATCCGATTGCTATCTTTGCAAACTACACGAATGCCCGCGTCGTCGCCCAAAGAGGAACGTTTACGATATTTGGTCAAGGTACGACGCCGATGGAGAAGATCCCGTATGCAAAAAAATGTCTGAAATGCTACGTGATTGACCCATCTGTAAGGCTTGAATTGCACAAGAAAATTCTTTCTATTGGCTATACGCATTCGGTAATTTATCCGGACCTTTCGGGGTTAGGGACCGAGCTTAAAACTTCTTTCGGATTTTGAGGTGAGTATGTTTGTTGTTCGTCCATTTCAAGCCACAACGTTGGCATATTGGTACGGCGAGCGCGATCAGCTTGATTTGTCGCCACCCTATCAACGAAGTTCTGGAGTTTGGTCAAATACAGATAAAGCTTTCCTAATTGATTCGATAATTAATGGGTATGATATTCCCAAGTTCTATATCGCTGATTTTAGCTATGTTAGCAGTGCATTAAACTTGAAAGGGCGCCCCTATGCCGTGATTGATGGTCGGCAGCGCTTTGAAGCGATTTTTGATTTTCTTGATAACCGTTTTCGTTTAAACAACGATATGGTATATCTCGGGGAAGAGCGGATCAGTTTGGCGGGGCTATTGTTTAACGAGATCAAAGAGCAATTTCCGAAAATCGCTCAACGTATCGAGAACTTCAACATTAACGTAATGTCGGTCCTGACCGATCAAGAAGAAAAAATTAACGATTTGTTTGTTCGTCTCAATAAGAGTAAGCCATTAACCGGTGCGGAAGTGCGTAGTGCAATGGTTGGAGAGGTGACTCGACTAATTAGGCAAATAGCAAAATCTGATTTTTTCAAGAAATACGTTTCGTTTAATACCAAGAGAAAACAAGACGAGAATGTCGCTGCGAAGATTTTGTTGATCGAGCATCGTTCTGGCTTTGTCGATACGAAGAAGGTAAACCTTGATCGGTTTGCGATGGAGGCGGCTCTTACCGAAACCGAATTTAACAACAGCGCTGAGCGCGTGCTAGAGGTCCTTGACGCGATGTGCGAGATTTTTGAACCTGGTGACTCGCTTTTGCGGTCTTCGGGCATTGTCCCATTGTATTATTGGCTTGCTAAGCACTATCCTAACGTCGATTTGCGTTGGGAAATGCAGGCATTTGAAGAGTATAGAAAAGATAACCCATCAACTGCGCCTATAGCAGCATATAATAAGGCAAGCCGCAGTACGAACGACCTTCTTAGCTATAAGGTCCGGTATGCCGTGCTTGAGGCGTTCTTAAAGCTAGAGCCAGGGAACTCTCTGCCGAATAACTTGGTTGCTAATCTCTCTTAGGACCGCGTCACCAGGGAGTCCGAGTTGCAGCGCTGTCGACCACTTGTTTGGCAAAGTGGCCGGCTTCCCCAACAGGTAGTTTTACCGCGGGATGGAACGGTTAGGCGGTCAACCATCCGACGAGCGCTAGCGTTGCGGGTACGCTCTGCACTACCAGGAAGCGGCGCGACACTGTTGCCGCACCCCACGCGCCCGCGACGACCACGCAGACGAGCCCGAACACGACGAACGCGCGCCCGATCGCCGGATTCCGGTGTAGCAGCCCCACCGCAAGCGCCGCCACCAGAAAGCCGTTGTAGCACCCCTGATTCGACATCAGCGGCGCCAGCGCATCCACGCGGTCCTCCTTGATGCCGAAGACCTTCCTGCCGCGCGTGCGGAATAGCACGGTCTCGATGAGGACGATGTAGACGTGGATGGCGATGACGACGGCGGTCAGGACGGTGGCGATCAGCAGCATGAACATTTCCGAAAAGTAAGGATGTCCATACTGTACCGCATCCGCCACCATCCGCGGTACTGCCTCAATGCATCAGTTTGTCCAGCGTGGGCTGCATCTCGCGCTGCCAGATCTTGTAGCCTTCGCCGTTCGGATGCAGCAGGTCGGGCATGATGTCCTTCGACAGGGTGCCGTCCGGCGCGAGGAACGCTTTATTGATGTTGAGGAAGAACACGCGCTTGCCGTCGGCCAGCTTCGGCAGCAGCGCGTTGACCTTCTCGTTGTTCATGCGCTGGGCGTCGTCCGCCTTCTCGGCGCGGGGGAAGATCGCGAGCAGCAGGATCTTCGTGCGCGGCAGGTGTTTCTGGATTTCCTGGATGTCGCGCTTGATGCCCGCGTAGAGCAGCTTCGGTTCTTCCATGCGGAAGCCCGTGTTGTTCGTGCCGATCATCATGACGGCCACCTTCGGCGCGATGCCGTCGATCTCGCCATGCTGCAGGCGCCACAGCACGTTTTCCGTGCGGTCGCCGCCGTAGCCCAGGTTCAGCGCGTGGTACTTGCCCCAGAACTCGTCCCACAGCGGCTTGTTGTGCTGCTCCCAGTTGTGCGTGATGGAGTCGCCGATGAAGACGAGCTCCGTCGGCTCGCCCGCAGCCTTGCGGCGTGCGATCTCGGCCAGTTTTTCTTCATGGCGCGGCATCCACCAGTCGAGCGACCACGATTCGTTCAGAGGCGACGGCGTCACGCTCGCCGTGCGGTAGTCCGGGCAGGTCTCGGTCGGCTTGCCGTTCTGCTCGATGCGGATGTTGGCGATCTCGACGTCGCCCTCGCCCGTGCCGTCCAGCGCGAACGGCTTCGTCACGGCGCTGAAGTCGTCGCCCTGGTGATGGAAGCACGACAGCGCATAGCTCAGGTGGCGCCAGCCCTTGCCCTGCGCGGCGCGCGCGGGGATCACGTCCGTGACCTTGCGCTCGCAACCCTGGCCGCAGTCGATGCGGTAGTTCAGTCCACCTTTCGCCAGCTCGTTGACCTTCAGGTCGAACGACACCGTGCCTTTCGCCAGATAGGGACGCAGGTCGAGCGGGGCGCTCTCCACGCGCACCGTCGAGAACCATGCGTTCTTCCACGAGAAGCCCAGCGCGTCGCCCGTGCCGTCCTTGTTCGTGCGGTGGACGTCGACGAGGGCGTTCGGCTGCTTGGCGTCGTCGTTCATGCGGCCGGTGTCGCCTTCCAGCGTGTGCTGGACGTCGAAGTCGCCGAACTTGACGCTGGCGCCAGGAAGCGCCTGGCCCACGTACAGCGGCAACGTGGGTGCGGGTGTGGCCGCGGTCGCGGCAGCGGCGGCCAGTGTGGACAGGAGGAGGGTGGCGGAATGGCGGAGTTTCATCGGTGTCTCTGGTTTGTTGTTTGGTCGAACAAATTGGTCAAAAAAAAGCGCCCACGAGGAGCGCTTTCTTCAGGCGAACCAGCTTACTGGATCTTGGCCTTCTTCATCAGTTCGTCGCGGTACGACGCCAGCTTGCGCTGCTGCAGCGATTCCGCGATTTGCTGCTTCACTTCTTCCATCGGCGGGACCTTGGCCGCGCGGACGTCTTCCAGCTTGATCACGTGGTAGCCGTATTGCGTCTTGACCGGGGTCTCCGTGATCTGGCCTTTTTGCAGCGAAGTCATGGCCTTCGAGAACTCAGGCACGAACGAGGCCGGGCTTGCCCAGTCCAGGTCGCCGCCGTTGGCTGCCGAACCCGGATCCTTCGATTGCTTGGCCAGGTCTTCGAACTTGGCGCCGCCTTTCAGCTTGGCGATGATCTGCTTGGCTTCGTCTTCCGTGCCGACGAGGATGTGGCGGGCGTGGTATTCCTTTTCGCCGACCTGGGCCTTGTACTTGTCGTACTCGGCCTTGATGTCCGCGTCCTTGACCGGGTTCTTCTTGATGTAATCGGCCAGCATCGCATTGATGATGATGCTCTGGCGGGCATTGTCGATTGCGTTCTTGACGTCCGGTCGGGTGCCGACGCCTTGCTTGTCGGCTTCCTGGATCAGGACTTCGCGGCCGATCAGGTCTTTCTTGATTGCCTCGCGCAGTTGCGGGGAATCGGTTGCCTTGCCTTGGGCGACGACCTGCTTGACCACCTGGTCAACCTTGGCCGCAGGGATGGGCTTGCCATTGACGGTCGCAACGTTCTGAGCGAACGACGGCAGGGCTACCATCGCGGTCATGGCTAACAACAGGCGGGCTGGCTTCACAATCATTTATTCGATCCTATCTAAAACCGGTCGTGGAAATCCGGTGGTCAACACGAAAAGTCGCCGGGGCGACGAAAAACCGGCGGCCTGTGCCGCCGGCGCTGCAATGTTACTGCACCTTTGCCTTCTTGACCATTTCTTCCTGGTACGCAGCCAGCTTTTGCTGGGTCAGCGCTTCGGAAATCTGCGGTTTGACTTCGTCCAGGCTCGGCAGCTTGGCCGGGCGGACGTCGTCCAGTTTGATCACGTGGTAGCCCACCTGGGTCTTGACCGGGGTGTCGGTGATCGCGCCTTTTTGCAGGTTGGTGAAGCCGGCAGCAAATTCCGGCGGGAAGGACGACGGGCTCGCCCAATCCAGGTCGCCACCGTTGTTGGCGGTGCCGGTGTCTTTCGACTGCTTGGCCAGGTCTTCGAACTTGGCGCCGCCCTTCAGCTTGGCGATGGCTGCCTTCGCTTCGTCTTCCGTCGCGAACAGGATATGGCGAACGTGGTATTCCTTGTCGCCCGTCTGCTTCGCGAAGCGGTCGTATTCGGCTTTCACTTCGGCGTCCGTCACCGGGTGCTTCGTGATGTAGTCGCGCGCGAGGGCGTTGATCACGATGGTCTGGCGCGCGTTCTCCAGCGCTGCCTTGACTTCCGGATTCTTGTCGTAGCCTTGCTTGATGGCTTCCTGCATCATCACTTCGCGCGAGATCAGGTCCTTCTTGATCGCCTCACGCAGTTGCGGGCTGTCGGTGCCCTGGCCCTGTGCCACGACCTGCTTGACGATGGCGTCGGCGCGCGAGGACGGGATAGCCTTGCCGTTCACCACGGCAAGGTTCTGTGCGAACGAAGGCGAGTATGCGAAAGATGCGGCGATAGCGATCAGGGCTAACAGCAGCCGTGCTGGCTTAAAGGTCATTTTGTTTCCTGTGAGGGGGTTGCTTGGACGAAGATTTGCTTAGTTTTTCTAATGCGTAGCAGATTCTGGGACAGCTTACTTAAGACTCACTGAAAGCGCGCCATCACGACTGCTCGGACGGTGCGACGGCGGTAATCGCCAGGGCATGTATGTCGGTGTGCATCATACCGTGCACGGCATCATATACCAGCCGATGACGCATGACCAGCCTCAGTCCCTCGAAGCGTTCCGAAACGATTTTCACTCGGTAATGACCGCCGCCGGACGCGGCGCCGGGGTGGCCCGCATGCAGGTGCGAATCGTCGCCGACGTCGAGTTCGGATGGGGCCAGCGCGGCGTCGAGCAGCTGGCGGATGCGTTCCACGCGGTCGTCCATCACGCGTCTCCCTTGCCGTGGCCTTGCGGCTGTTCCTGGTCGTCCATCTCGATGTACTTCGACAGCATCAGGGTCTGGGCGACGATGAACGCGAAGAAGATCGCCGTGATGCCGAACAGCTTGAAGTTCACCCACGCGCCCGTGTTGCCCTTGAAGACGATGAACGCCATGATGAGGTTCAGCACGCCGATCGCGGCGAAGAACGTCATCCACGCATAGCCGACCTTGACCCAGACGGCGTCCGGCAGCTTGATCTGCGCTTCCATCACCTTGCGCATCAGGTTGTTGCGGAACCCGACCTGCGCGACGAACAGCGCCAGCGCGAACGCCCAGTACAGGATCGTCGGCTTCCACTTGATGAAGTTCTCGTCGTGGAAGTAGATCGTCGCGCCGCCCGTCACGACGATGACGCCGAGGGACAGCCACAGCATGCCGTCCACCTTGCGGCCGCGCGCGAGCAGGTACAGGATCTGCAGCACCGTGGCGACGATGCCGACGGCCGACGCCAGCATGATTGGCGCCTGGTCGGGCGCGACGTTGCCGCCCGAGATCAGGCCACCCATGTACTGGACGGCGAGCGCATGCGCCGCGTCCTGGTGGCCGTCCGCGATCTTGTAGACGAGGAAGAAGAGGATGACCGGGAACAGGTCGAACAGGAATTTCATAAGCGGTTCAGTGTCGTTCAGGCCGGCTCGAACGTGAGCGCGGCCGAGTTGATGCAATAGCGCAGGCCCGTCGGCGGCGGGCCGTCCGGGAAGACGTGGCCCAGGTGGGCGTCGCAGACGGCGCAGATGATTTCCGTGCGCACCATGCCGTGGCTGCGGTCGACCTTCTCGATCACGTTGTCCGGATCGAGCGCGCGGAAATAGCTCGGCCAGCCGCAGCCGGAATCGAACTTCGCATCCGATTCGAACAGCGCCGTGCCGCAGCACACGCAGCGGTAGATGCCGTGCTCGTGGTGGTCCCAGTACTTGCCCGTGAAGGCGCGTTCGGTGGCCGCGTGGCGCGTCACCTGGTATTCCATCGGGTCCAGCTGGGCGCGCCACTCGGCGTCGCTCTTCGTCACTTTGTCGGTCATGATCCTTCTCGTTGATAGGTCAGGAGGAGCAGCTCACTTCGAGGTGGGCGGCCCAATCGGGCGGCAGCGCCGCGTAGGCGTCGTGTTCTGGCTGCTCGTCGAACGGACGCTCCAGCACCGACAGCAGCCGCGTTACTTCCGAATAGTCGCCATTCTGCGCCTTTTCGATGGCGACCTGGGCCAGGTAGTTGCGCAGGATGTATTTGGGGTTGACGGCGTGCATCGCAACCCGGCGCGCCGCATCGACGCTGCCTTCCTGGCGCAGCCGCGCGCGGTATTGCGCGGCCCACGCGTCGAAGGCGGGGCGGTCGAGGAACAGGTCGCGCAGCGGTGCATCGCTTGCTTCGCGCTCGGCATCCGCAACGTCCAGCCTGAGGTCGCCCAGGCGGCGGAAGAACAATGTGAAATCGACCTTGTTGTCCTGCATGAGCTGGAACATCGTGTCGGCCAGCGCGCGGTCGTCCTCGTGCGTCGTCGTCAGACCCAGCTTCGCGTGCAGCAGTTCGTCGAACCTGGTGCCGTACGCGTCGATGTAGACATCCAGTGCGGCCTGCGCCGCTTCCTGGTCGTCGATCAGCGGCAGCAGGGCGTTCGCGAGCGCATAGCAGTTCCAGTGCCCGACCGGCACCTGGTTCGCGTACGAATAGCGGCCGCCCTGGTCGGTGTGGTTGCAGATGTGGTCGACGTCGAACGCTTCCATGAAGCCGAACGGGCCGTAATCCAGGGTGATGCCCAGGATCGACATATTGTCCGTGTTCATCACGCCATGCATGAAGCCGACGGCCTGCCAGTGCGCGATGAGGACGCCCGTGCGGCGCGTCACTTCTTCCAGCAAGGCCAGATACGGATTCGGCGCGCCCGCGAGTTCCGGATAAAACGTCTTGATCACGTAGTCGGCCAGGATGCGCAGTTCTTCCGGCTTGTCGCGGTAGCGCCAGTGCTCGAACGAGCCGAAGCGCACGAAGCTCGGGGCCATGCGCGTGACGACGGCGGCCGTCTCCATCGTTTCGCGGATGATGCCCTTGTTCGAGCCCGTCACGACGAGTGCGCGCGTCGTCGGCACGCCGAGGGCGGCCATCGCTTCCGAGCAGAGGAATTCGCGGATCGAGGAGCGCAGCACGGCGCGGCCGTCGCCCATGCGCGAATAGGGCGTCATGCCCGCGCCTTTCAGCTGCAGTTCCATCCGGCCTTGCGGCCCGTCGATGTCGCCCAGCAGGATCGCGCGGCCGTCGCCCAACTGGCCGGCCCAGTGCCCGAACTGGTGGCCCGAATACACGGCCGCCAGCGGCTGCGCGCGCGCGGGTACCTCGTTGCCGGTGAAGACCGCGATGAAATCGTCGCGCGCGAGGTCGGCGGGATCCAGTCCGACGAGCCCCGCGGCCGGCGTGCTGGCCGCGACGAAGTACGGCGCGGGCAAGGGCGTCGGCATCAGGCGTGTATAGAACGCGGGCGGCAGTTCGGCAAAGCCATTGTCGAACGGCAGGTCGTCGGCGGTGCGGGTGGTGATGGCGCTTCCTTTGCTTGGATGTCGGGTCGTGGCCGGATTTTACCGTACACGGGCGGATTCTATGAGCCCACGGCGTGCGGACCTATCCGCGTTACATTCCGTAACCGTCTGGCAATGTTCGTTGACGATGGCTGCTGCGCCGCAGCATTGATTTCCATTGACGTTATCCGCACGATCGTTCGAAACTCTGCCGTTCGCAACCAGCGGAGACCACGATGACGAACGACCAGCCGCCGCTCATGGGCGGCATGATGGACCAGCCCCTCCTCATTTCGAACATCATCCGCTTCGCCGCCCGGCATTACGGCGGCAGCGAGATCGTGTCGCGCCGCGTCGAGGGCGACGTGCACCGTTACACCGTGCGCGACTGTGAAGCACGCGCGCGCCGGCTCGCGAATGTGCTTGGCGCGCAAGGCATCGCGCCAAGCCAGCGTGTGGCCACCCTCGCGTGGAACGGCTACCGGCACCTGGAGCTGTACTATGCCGTGTCCGGCTCCGGCGCCGTGCTGCACACGATCAATCCGCGGCTGCACGCGGACCAGATCGCGTACATCGTCAACCATGCCGAAGACCAGCTGCTGTTCTTCGACCTGACGTTCCTCCCGCTCGTCGAGGCGATCGCGCCGCATTGCCCGACCGTGAAGGCGTTCGTGCTGATGAGCGACCGCGCGCGCATGCCGGCGCAGACGTCCATCGCCAACCTGCTGTGCTACGAGGATCTGCTCGATGCAGCCTCGGCCGACTACGCATGGCCGGAATTCGACGAACGCGCGGCCGCCGCGCTGTGCTACACGTCGGGCACGACCGGCAATCCGAAGGGCGCGCTGTACTCGCACCGTTCGACTGTGCTGCATGCGTACGCATCGGCGATGCCGAACGTGCTGAACGTGGGCGCGGCGGACGTCGTGTCTCCGATCGTCCCGATGTTCCATGTGAATGCATGGGGCTTGCCGTATTCGGCGCTGCTGTCTGGCGCCAAGCTCGTGCTGCCGGGGCCGGCGCTGGACGGCAAGTCGCTGTACGCGTTGTTCGAGGCGGAGCGGGTGACCTTTTCCGCCGGCGTGCCGACCGTGTGGCTGGGCCTCGTCAACTACGTGCTGCAGAACGGGCTCGCGTTCTCCACGTTCCGCCGCACCGTGGTCGGCGGCGCGGCATGTCCGCCCGCGCTGATGGACACGCTGATCGACCGCCTGCACGTGCAGGTGATCCACGGCTGGGGCATGACGGAGATGTCGCCGCTCGGCACGACGGGCGGCCTGCTGGTGAAGCACCTCGATCTGCCTGTGGCGGACCAGCGCGCGATCCTGCAGAAACAGGGCCACGCCATCTTCGGCGTCGACATGAAGATCGTCGACGACGACGGCCACGAGCTGCCGTGGGACGGTCACACGTTCGGCCACCTAATCGTGAAGGGCCCGTGGATCGTCGCGCATTACTTCCGCGGCGAAGGCGGCGACGTGCTGCGGGACGGCTGGTTCCCGACGGGCGACGTGGCGACGATCGACCCCGACGGCTTCATGCAGATCACCGACCGCAGCAAGGACGTCATCAAGTCCGGCGGCGAGTGGATCGGGTCGATCGACATCGAGAACATCGCGATGGCGCATCCGGCCGTGCTGCAGGCCGCGTGCATCGGCGTGCGGCATCCGAAATGGGACGAGCGTCCGCTGCTCGTCGTCGTGCCGCGGCCGGGGGCGACCGTCACGCGCGACGAGATGCTGCGCTTCTTCGACGGGAAGGTCGCGAAGTTCTGGATGCCGGACGACGTCGTGTTCGTCGACGCCTTGCCGATGGGCGCGACGGGGAAGATCCTCAAGAACCGCTTGCGCGAGCAGTTCCGCGACCATCGCCTGCCGGGTACGGATCAAAAATAACACGACCGTTCTTTTAACGGTTATATTGTCGCCACCGCCAATCACACGCATCGAAGGAGACCCATGAGCGCCGACTACCAGGTTATCGACGACGTCGCCGTCATCACGCTGAACAACCCGCCCGTCAATGGCCTCGGCCTGGCGACGCGCACCGCGGCCGTGGAAGGCCTGCAGCGCGCCGCGCTGGACCCGGCCGTCAAGGCCATCGTCATCACGGGCGCCGGCAAGGCATTCTCGGGCGGCGCGGACATCCGCGAATTCAATTCGCCGAAGGCGCTCACGGAACCCACGCTGCACACGCTGATCCGCACCGTCGAGGACTCCGCCAAGCCCACGGTTGCCGCCATCCACACCGTGTGCATGGGCGGCGGACTGGAGCTGGCGCTGGGCGCCAACTACCGCGTCGCGCTGCCCGGCGCGCAGATCGCGCTGCCGGAAGTGAAGCTTGGCCTGCTGCCGGGCGCCGGTGGCACGCAGCGGCTGCCGCGCGTGCTGGGGCTGGAAACGGCACTGAACATGATCGTGACGGGGACGCCCGTGCTGTCGGAAAAACTCGCGGGAACAAAACTGTTCGACGAACTGCTGCCGGCCGGGTCTGGCCTCGTGGCCGGCGCCGTCGCGTTCGCGCGCCGCGTCGCCGGCGTGCGGCCGCTGCCGAAGGTGCGCGAGCGCCAGGTCGAACATCCGGATGCGGCGGCGTTCCTCGCCGCCGCGCGTGCGCGCGTGAAGGCGGAGGCGGGGCCGTTCCCGGCGCCCGTCGAGTGCGTGGAGACGGTGGCGGCTTCGGTCGAAAAACCGTTCGAGGACGGCCTGAAATTCGAGCGCGAGCGCTTCATCCACCTCACGCAGACGACGGAATCGAAGGCGCTGCGCCACGCATTCTTCGCCGAGCGCGCGGCCAGCAAGGTGCCCGACGTCCCGGCCGACACGCTGGTCCGCGACATCCGCAGCGCGGCCGTCGTCGGCGCCGGCACGATGGGCGGCGGCATCGCGATGGCGCTCGCGAATGCAGGCTTGCCCGTGACGATCGTCGAGACGACGCAGGCCGCGCTGGACAAGGGCCTCGCCACGATCCGCAAGAATTACGAGAACACGGTCAGGAAGGGCAAGCTGGCGCCGGAAAAGGCGGAGCAGCGCATCGCGCTGATTGGCGGCACGCTGGATTTCGCCCACATTGCCCAGGCCGACATCGTCATCGAGGCCGTGTTCGAGGACATGGAGGTGAAGGAGACCGTGTTCCGCCGGCTGGACGCCACGATGAAGCCGGGCGCGATCCTCGCGTCGAACACGTCCACCTTGGACCTGAACCGCATCGCATCATTCACGGCACGCCCGCAGGACGTGATCGGCCTGCATTTCTTCAGTCCCGCCAACGTGATGAAGTTGCTGGAGATCGTGCGCGGCGCCGCGACGGGCAAGGACGTGCTGGCGACGGCGCTGGCGCTGGCGAAGAAAATCAGGAAGACGGGCGTCGTGTCCGGCGTGTGCGACGGCTTCATCGGCAACCGCATGGTCGAGCAGTACATCCGCCAGGCCGGCTTCCTGCTGGACGAGGGCGCTCTGCCGCAGCAGGTCGACGCCGCGATCGAGCGCTTCGGCTTCGCCATGGGGCCGTTCCGCATGGGTGACCTCGCGGGCAACGACGTGGGCTGGTACATCCGCAAGCGCCGTGCCATCGAGTCGCCCGGCGTGAAGTATTCGCAGACGGCCGACCTGCTGTGCGAGGCGGGCCGTTTCGGCCAGAAGACGGGTGCCGGCTGGTACGACTACGAGGCCGGCGACCGCACGCCGCGGGCATCAAGCTGGGTCGACGAGATGATCGTCAGGCATTCGCAGGACCTCGGCATCGCGCGCCGCTCGATCGCGGACGAGGAGATCGTCGAGCGCCTCGTCTATGCACTGGTGAACGAGGGCGCGCAGATCCTGGAAGAGGGCATCGCTTTGCGCGCATCGGACATCGACATGGTGTATTTGTCCGGCTACGGCTTCCCGCTGTTCCGCGGCGGCCCGATGTTCTATGCGGACACCGTCGGCCTGGCCACCGTGCTCGCCGCGATCGGAAAGTATGCGCGCGGCTACCACGGCGAGGCGTGGACGCCGGCGCCGCTGCTCGTGCGCCTCGCGCAGGAAGGCAGGACCTTCAACGGCTGACGCCTGGGGCGATGCCGCGCATGCGCCACAATGTGAGCGCGGCACCGGCGTACCACAGCGCCTGCAGGCTTGTGAGCAGCACCAGCGAATGCGTGTGCATGCGCAGGCCGCTGGCGGCCGCGAACGCGGTGCCCAGGCCTGCCGGCAGCGCGAGCGCCGCGAGCAGCCGCGTCGCGCGGGCGTTCGACCATGACAGGCAGCACATGCCGGCACCCATCCCGACGAGGCCCGCTTTCGTCAGCATCTGGATGGAGATCGCCACGAGGTTGAAGGTGACCGTCGTGGCATCGGCCGGCCAGCCGTGGTCCAGCGCCGTCTGGGCCAGCGGGGCAGTGATGAAGCCGTCCAGCAGCATCGCGCCGCCGACGGCGCCGCAGCCGAGCGCGTGGCAGATCGATCCGAACGCCACGGCCGGCCGGCGCGCATCGAGTGCCAGCGCCAGCGTGGTGACGCCGTACAGCAGCACGGCCACGACGCCGAACAGCGCGCCGTGAACGAGGGCCGCACTCGTGCCGAGGCGTGCGAGCGCGGCCATCCTGTCCGCGTAGGTCGTGGCGTGTCCCATGACGGGATGGTGCGCGAGCAGGGCGACCATCGTCGCGCTGGCGACGACGAGCGCCCAGGCGGCGAGCGGGATGGCGCGGATCGGTGCGGTCGGCGACGAGTCGGCTGCGGGGTGGCTCATGGTATGGTGATCCTTTCTGATAAAAACGACATTGGACCAGGCGCGGTCGCGCCGTTGGCGGACGCCCCTCGGCGCGGCATCCGCTAGCGGACATTCGGCGCGCACTGTCCGGAACGGGAGACGGGATGGTGGAGGCGGTACTGGACAGGCGCCGGCAGCGCACGCGCAAGGCGGCCGTGGCGGCGTTCATCGAATTGCTGATGGAGCAGGGCTATGAAGCGGTCGCGATGACGGCGGTGGCCGAGCGGGCGGACCTCGGCCGTTCCACGTTGTACGAACACTTCCGCACGAAGGACGACCTGCTGGACGCATCGCTCGCCTGGCCGCTCGGCGTGCTGGCGGCCGATCCGCCCGACGTGGCCGCGCTGCTGCGCCTGATCGAGCACGTGCGCGAACGGTCCGGCGCCGTGCGCATCATGCTGGAACAGCCACTGCGCTCGCGCATCGCGCGCATGCTGGCGGCGAGAAGCAGCCCCGGCCTGCGCGCACGGGGCGTGCCCGCGGCGCGCGCGGACGTGCGCGCGCTCGCGTGCGCGGAGGGCCAGTTGGCCGCGCTCGCGGCGTGGATGCGCGGCGGCACCATCGCGGCGCCGGCGCTCGCAGAGGAACTCGCGCGGCTGTCCCTCGCCGCCGCGCGGCTGGAATGCCCCTGATGCCGACGTGGCGGCCGTCGTGCTAGGCTAGGTGCCTCGCGACGAACGAGTCCACATGAAGAACGCTCTCCTGATCGCGACCGCCTGCCTCCTTGGACTGTTGTCCACGACGGGCGCGTCGCTGCCGTACCCCATCCTGCCGCCGCTGTTCGTGAACGGCGCGCCGGACAGCCTCACGCACTTCCTCGGCCTGCCGCCGAAACTGTTGTTCGCGATCGCGCTGATGGTGAACCCCGTCGGCCTGCTGCTGGGCACCGCGGTCCTCGGCTCGCTGTCCGACCGCTACGGGCGCCGGCCGCTGCTGCTCGTGACGGCGGCCGGCGCCGCCGTCGGCCACGTGCTCACGGCGTGGGCACTGGCCAGCCGCTCGTATCCGCTGTTCCTCGCCGCCCGTTTCGGCACGGGCCTGCTCGAAGGCCACAGTGCGATCGTCCGCGCGATGCTGGCCGACCGGCTGCAAGGCCCGCTGCGCAACCATGCGCTGTCGTGGCTGAACGGTGCGCTGCACCTGGGGTGGTTGTTCGGGCCCTTGCTGGCCGGCTTCACGATCGCGTGGGGCATCACCGTGCCGTTCTACATCGCGGCCGGAGCGCTGCTGCTGGGCGCCATCCTCGTCGGCGTGGCGCTGGAGCGTGCGCCGCGCGCGGCCGGGCCGTCGTGGTGGAGCGTCGCGCGCGAACGCCACGCGTTCAACCTGCTGCGTCACGACGGCCTGCGCGCGCTGTTCGGTGTGCAGCTCGCGTACACGTGCGGCGTCACGGCGTTCTACGAGTTCTATCCGCTGTGGCTCGTCGAGGTGGGGCATTACGACACCCGCGCGATCGCGCTCGTCAATGTCGGCATGTGCGGCCTGATGACGTGTTCCGCGCTGTTCGCCGGGCGTGCGAGCCGTACGGAACCGATGCGCCGCGCGGCTTGGCTCGCCGCATGCGTTGCGCTCGCGATCGGCTCGCTGGGCGTGGGCCACCTGTGGGTGGGGCTCGTCGGCATCATGGCGTTCGGGCTGCCGCATGCGTTCTACAATGCCGTCGTCCAGGCGTGGGCCGCGGACCGATTCGGCGCGGGCCACGGGCAAGGTGCCGTCATGGGCCTGTTGTCGACGACGTTCTGCCTCGCGAACATCCTGATGGCGGCTGCGGGCGCCGTGCTGACGCTCGTCGACACGCGCCTCGTGCTGCTGGCGGGGGCGATCCTCACGGCATGGGCCGCGAACCGGATGCGCACGTGGGGCCGTCCGTCCGTGGCCGGGCTGCCGCCGGCCGCGTAACCGGCACTTTTGGAGACGACATGAGCACGCCGCAGAACATCTACGACGACCCCGACTTCTTTGCCGGCTACCGCGACCTGCGCACGCACGACAGCGGCTTGAACGGCGTGCTCGAGATGCCCGCGCTGCAGGCGCTGCTGCCCGACCTGGCCGGTGCCCACGTGCTGGACCTGGGTTGCGGCTTCGGCGATTTCGCCCGTTTCGCGCGGGAGCGTGGAGCTGCCTCGGTGACGGGCGTGGATGTCTCTGCGCGGATGCTGCGCGAGGCCGTTCTGCGCACGCATGATCCGGCGATCGTCTACGTACACGGCGCGATCGAAGCGTATCGCCCCGCGCGTATGTTCGACCTCGCGGTGTCGTCGCTCGCGCTGCACTACGTCGAGGATTACGCTGGTGTCGTACGGCGCGTGTTCGATGCGCTGGCGCCAGGCGGGTGCTTCATGTTCTCCGTCGAGCATCCGATGTGCACGGCGCATCCCGTCGGCTGGGTGAAAGATGCCGATGGCACGAAGCTGCACTGGCCCGTCGACCGCTACCGCGACGAGGGACCGCGCGCGACGCGCTGGTTCGTGGACGGCGTCGTGAAATACCACCGCACGGTCGAGACCTATGTCGGCACGTTGCTGGCCGCGGGTTTCGCGCTCACGCACGTGGGCGAGCCCGGACCGACGCCGGCCGCCCTCGCGGCGCGTCCGGATCTCGCGAACGAGAAACGCCGCCCGCCGTTCCTGCTGCTGGCCGCCCGCCGGCCGGCCTGAGTCGCTACGTCGCGGGCACCAGCGCCTTCAGGATCGGCTGCACGAAATCGTCGCGCTTGAAGTCGTACAGCAGGAAGTCGCTGGAGAACTGCCAGTACGCCCACGCGAAGCGGTATTTTTCTGCCGTGCGGGCGACGGTGGCCGTCCACAGTGCGCGCTCGTCCATCGCCCCCTTGTCGTAGGCGCCGAATTCGCCGAGGAAGACGGGGCGGCCGCTCGCGTCGCTCCATGCCTTCACGGCGGCGAAATCCGTGTCGATGCGAGCGCGCTCGGCCGCGGTGCCGAAGTGGACGCCCGTCGTCGAGCGGATGGGTTCGTCGGCCCACGACGCGCCCTGGTGCGTGAACGGGAACGGGTCGTAGTAGTGGAACGTGGCGATGAGGTGGCGGTCGTCGGCGGGCAGCTGCAAGTCCTTCAACGTGCTGCGGCTGTTCCACTGCACGCCGCCGAGGATCACGTTGCGCGTGGGGTTCGTCTTGCGCATCACGGCCAGCACCTGCGGGAAGCTCGCGTTCCACGTGGCCGCATCGAACTGGCCGTGCGGCTCGTTCAGCAGTTCGAAGATCACGGTGTTCGGCTCGTTGCGGTAGCGCTCCGCGAGCTGGGCCCAGACGGCTTTCAGCTTCGGCATGCAGGCGGGGACGTCTTTCGAGCACTCGTCGAAATCGTGTTCGTCGATGATCACGTTCAGGCCATGCTTGCGCGCCGTCGCGACGACCCAGTCGAGGCGGTTCAGCCAGCGCGGATCGAGCCGGTTCTGCGCGTCGAGCGCGCGGAACGCGAACAGCACGGCGCGCACCGTCGAGAAGCCGGCCGCCTTGATCTTCGCGAAGTGCTCGTCCTTGTAGTTGCCCTGGGCGCCGTCGCGCCAGAACGGGTCGTAGCCGATGATGTTCACGCCGCGGCCCATCTGGTGCACCTGGTCGTGCGCGGACAGTTCCGTGAACTGCGACGTGGCGGGCGGCGGGTTCGGCGGCGGGTCGGCCGCGAGCGCCGCGTGGGTGGCGAACGTGAGGGCGGCGGCGAGGTGCGGCAGCTTGAACATGGGGTCTCCATCGTTATCGTTATCGGGCCGTGTCGATGGTAGCGCTAACTGGGCGGGATGCCAAGCGTGTCGACGCATCCGGATTATCGTGACGCGAACGAAAAAAGCCGCGGGTAGCGGCGGCTTCCCGGGAAGCGGGAAAGCTCAGTCGCCCGCGTAGATATCGGTGTCCTTCGTCTCGCGCACGAACAGCATGCCGATGACGACGGTGGCCAGGGCGACGACGATCGGATACCACAGGCCGTAGTAGATGTTGCCGTTGGCGGCGACGAGGGCGAACGCCGTCGTCGGCAGCAGGCCGCCGAACCAGCCGTTGCCGATATGGTAGGGCAGCGACATCGACGTGTAGCGGATCCGCGTGGGGAACATCTCGACGAGCATCGCGGCGATGGGGCCGTAGACCATCGTCACGTACAGCACGAGCACGAACAGGAGCAGCACGAGCATCGGCTTGTTCAGCTGCGTGGGATCGGCCTTCGGCGGATAGCCGGCGGCCTTCAGGGCGGCGCCCAGGCCCTTCTTCAGCGCCACTTCGCGGTCGCGGCTGGCCGGGTCGAAGTTCAGCCCATCCGGCGTCATGGTCGCGTCGAACGACGGGTAGACCTTGTCGCCGACCTTGACGCTGGCGATGGTGCCGCTCGCCGCATCCTGGCGCGTGTAGCTGACGGAGGCGGCCGTCAGCTGCGCCGTCGCGATGTCGCACGATGACGGGAATTTCTTCGTGCCCGTCGCGTTGAACTGGAAGTGGCACGACGCCGGATCGGCCACGACGACGACGGGCGAGTTGTCCAGCGCCGCCTCCAGTGCCGGGTTGCCGTAGTGCGTGAGGCCCTTGAAGATGGGGATATAGGTGAGCGCGGCGATCAGGCAGCCCGCCATGATGATCGTCTTGCGGCCGATGCGGTCGGACAGGGAGCCGAATACGATGAAGAACGGCGTCGCGAGGGCGAGCGCGATGGCGATGAGGACGTTCGCGGTGGCGTCGTCGATCTTCAGCGTCTTGGTGAGGAAGAACAGCGCATAGAACTGCCCGGTGTACCAGACGACGGCCTGGCCCATCACGACGCCCAGCAGCGCGAGCAGGGCGATTTTGCCGTTGTTCCAGGTCAGGAACGCCTCGCTCAGCGGCGCCTTCGACGTGCGGCCGTCGGCCTTCATCCGGACGAATGCGGGCGACTCGTTCATCGACATGCGGATCCACACGGACACCGCGAGCAGCAGCACGGACACGAGGAACGGAATGCGCCAGCCCCAGGCATCGAACGCGGCCGTGTCCATGCCCGCGCGCACACCCGTGATGACGAGCAGCGACAGGAATAGCCCGAGCGTGGCCGTCGTCTGGATCCACGACGTGAAGTAGCCGCGGCGGCCGTGCGGCGCATGTTCGGCGACGTAGGTGGCGGCGCCGCCGTATTCGCCGCCGAGCGCGAGGCCCTGCAGGATGCGCAGGGTGACGAGCACAATGGGCGCGGCGATGCCGATCGACGCGTAGGCCGGCAGCAGGCCCACGATGAACGTGGAGCCGCCCATGATCAGGATCGTGATGAGGAATGTGTACTTGCGGCCGATCATGTCGCCCAGGCGCCCGAACACGAGCGCGCCGAACGGGCGCACGATGAAGCCGGCAGCGAAGGCCAGCAGGGCGAAGATGAACGACGTGGTCGGGTCACCGATGAAGAACTGCTTTGCGATCACCGTCGCCAGCGAACCGTACAGGTAAAAGTCGTACCATTCGAAAATGGTGCCGAGCGAGGACGCGAAGATGACTTTGCGCTCTTCCTTCGTCAGTCCAACGCCTTTCGGCATGGATTTGCCGCCCGCAGCCATGCCGGGTGTTACTGCCATTGTGGTCTCCTGTCTGATTATTGTGTGCGCAGCCCGATGGCGCGGGCTACCCGCCGACTGTGCGCCGGGAAGCTTACGGCATGCTTGCTCGAAACTTACGCGCGGCTTACAGAAGGCGGGATGTGGTGGGGCGCGGTGCGGCAGTTCAGCGGGGGCGTTGGGCGGCCTGACCGGCACCGTTGTCCGAGTCGTCCCGATCGTCCGGCGCGGCTGCGGCGTCCGCGCCCTCGGCGGCATCGTCTTCAGGCCCGTCATGGCGCCGCGCGTAACGGTACGCTTCCGTCGAGCGCTCCAGCGCGAGGCCCAGCGCCGTCGTCAGTTCGCTGCGCGCCACGCCCTGTTCCAGCTGCTGGACGGCGAAACTGTTGCGCAACGTGCGCCCGCCCGCGCGCGGGACTTTGACGCCGGCCCGTTCGAACGTCGCCCGCGTCTGCCGATACACGGTCGCCTTGTGCAGCGGCTCGCCGGCCTGGTTGGCGGGGAAGACGAGGTCGCCGGGGATCTTGAGTTCGGCCCGTTCCTCGAGCCATGCAGTGAGCTCGGCGACGCCCGCGCGCGGCAACGTGGCCGTATGTTCGTAGCTCGTGCGGTGCTTCGCCTCGGGCGTGATGTTCAGTTCGAGGGCGCCCTCGATGTCGGGCTGGCGTCCGACTTCGTCGACGAGGAGGCCGATGGCTTCCGCCACGCGCAGCCCGGCGAGCGCCATCACGATCTGCATCGCGCGGTCGCGCCGGCGCTTCCAGCCCGCATGACCTTCCGTGTCGTCGCCGCGGCCCGGCGGGAGGGCGGCCAGGAAGCGCTGCAGATCGTCCTGGCCCAGCGCGATCATCGGCGCGTCTTCGGCCAGGTGGGCGCGGTCCGTGGCGGCGATCGCCTGCCGGGCCGGGTTCGGCGTGCGGCCCAGGTATTCGAAGCAACGTTCCAGCAGGCGCAGGTAGCGGTAGGCGATCTTGCTGTTGAGGTCGCGGTGGCCGTCCTTCGACAGATCGATGAAGCGGCGCAGGTCGGCCGCGTCCACGGTCGACATCCTGAGCCCGCGCTCGAGCATCCATGTGGCGAACTTGCCGAACATGAATTTGTAGACCGTCGCGGATTCCTGCGAGACGGGCAGCGGGACGTCGCGCTGGCGGCTGGACGTGAGCACGAATTCCGGGGTCACGACGAAGGCGGCGAATGCGTCGAAGGGACGCGCGTCCCATTCGGCGAGGGAAGGGGGCTGGCTCATGGTGGGCGACGGGTTGGTTTTCGTAATACTGCAACTAACCGACAAGCGCGTCAAGCGTGCGCCGAAACAGGAAACAGGGCGGGCCAAGCAACGTGGACGGTTCGACAATATACTAGCCCTCCGTCATCATTCGACCTCGCACTGTACCGGAGCACACATGTCCGACCACCCGCCCCAGGGCTTGCCCACCTACCGCGTCCTGACCGGTCCTGACGATGCCACGTTCTGCCGCCGTGTCAGCGCCGCGCTCGAGCAAGGTTATCTGCTGTACGGTTCGCCGAGCACGACGTTCAACGGCGAATCCGTCATCGTGGCGCAGGCGATCATCTGGCCGAGTATCCGGTCGTCCATCTCGTAGGAATAACTTCGCACCAGGCGCCGCGGCACGGCTACGGTTGTTTCAGAATTATGCAACTAACCGACACGCGGCCGGCAACCGCCCAAACCCGCCACCAGCAGCCCTGGGCGCGGCGCATTATCGCTCTTATAATGAGAAGACGGCTTCGCTCCAGCACGACGCCGCGACCATTCAATCTCGAACGTAACAAGGACATCATGCTCAAGCACATCGTCATGTGGAAACTGAAAGACCACGCCGAAGGCGCCGACCGCGCCGCCAACGCCATCGAAATGAAGCGCCGCCTCGACGAGTGCGCCAACATCGTCCCGGGCCAGATCACGTTCGAGGTCGTTATCGCCCAGCCCGGACTGGAAGCCACGTATGACGTCGTGCTGTATTCCGAATTCGAAGACCAGGCCGCGCTGGAAGCCTATGTCAAGCATCCGGTGCACCAGGCGGTCATCCCGTTCATCGGCGCGATCCGCGAAGGGCGCCAGTGCATGGACTACATCGTCTGACCGAGGAGGGCGCGGCCCGGTATCACGCGACAGGGAGGTCGCCATGGAGAATTTTGCGGGACGGGTGGCCGTCATCACGGGCGCCGGCAGCGGACTCGGACGCGAGTTCGCCAACCTGGCGGCCACGCTCGGCATGAAGCTGGTGCTGGCCGACATCGATGCACACGCCCTCGAACAGGCCAGCAGCACGCTGCAGGCGGCCGGCGCCGACGTGCTGGCGATGGTCTGCGACGTGCGCAAGGCGGCCCACGTGGAAGAATTGGCGGATGCGGCGACGATCCGGTTCCACGCCGTGCATCTGCTGTTCAACAATGCGGGTGTCGGCACGGCCGGACTGATCTGGGAACACAGCGAGGCGGACTGGGAATGGGTGCTCGGCGTGAACCTGTGGGGCGTGATCCACGGCGTACGCGTGTTCACGCCGTTGATGCTCGAGTCAGCACGGAACGATCCGGCGTACGAGGGCCACATCGTCAACACGGCATCGATGGCCGGCCTGCTCGTGCCGCCCGTGATGGGGCCCTATAACGTGTCGAAACACGCCGTCGTCGCGTTGTCGGAGTCGCTGTACCACGACCTGCGGCTCGTCGACGCGCCCGTCAAGGCATCCGTGCTGTGCCCGTATTTCGTCCCGACGGACATCGCGCACGCCGAACGCCACCGTCCCGACGATCTCCGCCACGACGGCCCGCCGACGCCGAGTCAGCAGGCAAGCCAGGCGCTGCTCGAACAGGCCGTCGCGGCCGGCAAGCCGTCTGCCGCGGACATCGCGCGCATGACGTTCGACGGCGTCAGGCGCGGCGATTTCTACATCTGCACGCACCCGCACGTGATGCCCGCCGTGGCCGACCGCATGGACGCGATCGTGCACGGCAAGCCGCCGGCCGATCCCTATGCGGCGACGCCGCACTACACGGCGCGGCTGAAGGCGGCCGTCAAGCGCTGACGGGACGCGTCACCCGGCGACCTGGTCGCAGGGCTTCAGCACGCGTTCGTGCAGTTCCGGCTCCGCGTCGGCGTACACCTTGACGACCGTGGACGTGCGGGTGCCGTAGCCGGGGATCTCGATGCAGACGGCGGACAGTTCCCGTTCCAGGTCGAGCGGCACGCCCGTGTCGGGCAGGCGCATGTCCGGTGCGCGCGTCGTATCGGCGAGCATCTCGAAATACGCTTCTTCCGGCGCGCCCTGCAGCAGCAGGCTCGCGAACGTGGCCTTCGTGCGCACGACCTTGGGCCACGGCGCGTCCAGCAGGCCGTTGGAGACGCCGTAGATGCCCGGTTCCAGCGCGCGCCCGTTGCGCGGGTCGGCACCGGCGCGGTTCGAGAACCAGTGGATCCCGGCGGCGTCGCCCAGGATCAGGTTGAAGCCGTTGTACTCTTGCGCATCCGGCGCGATGCGGTCGAGGTAGGCGGGTGCATCGAGGTCGCCCTTGAGGAAGTCGGCGACGAGGGCGCCGCGCGTCGGCGCGTCCGTGCGCCGCTCGTCCGGCGCGCGGATGTTCGTGAGCGCGGCGAATTTCGGGCCGTTCGGCCCCGTCTTCGTCACGCCCATCCAGCTGCCGCCACCGCGCAGGTCGCGGCCGGCGATGATGTGCGGCGCGTCCGGCCACGGGCCCGCCGGGGTGGCGGGACGGTCATAGAATTCGTCGCGGTTCGCACACGCGACCAGCGGCAGGCCGGGGATCACGCGCCAGGCAAAAACGATCAGGCACATGTCGGCAGGTCCGTAAAAATTTCGGCGCGGCGCTCGCCCTCGATGAGACCTTCGAGGCCGGCCTCGCGGACCGCCGCGTCGAGCCGGGCGGGAAAGCCGTCGCCCACGGCAGGATAGATTTCCATCCACGTCTGCAGGCCGTCGCGCACGTCGGGCCGGCGTTTCAGCTGCGCCGGCACGCCGACGCGCGCCTGCAACGCGCGCACGCGCGGGGCCAGCGAAGGCGCGTCGGCCTCGCGCACCTTGTAGTAGACGTACAGGTCGATCATGCCGGTCAGACGTCCAGCGCGTCGAGCGCGTACGGCAGCGGAAGGAACGTCAGCGGCGTGCCGCCGGCGGACGCATGCCGGACGTCGTCGTCCAGCGCGGCCAGCTTGATTTCGACGAGCGCGTCGGCGCCGCCGGCACCGTTCGGCGCGACGTTCACGATCATGCCGGACGGCTGGTCGGGGTCGGACACGGAATAGACTTCGTCGCCGGGACGCGCGGCGGCGTCGGCGAGCGTGGCCAGTGCCGTGCGGCGTTTCAGCTTGCCGAGGTACTGGCTGCGGGCGACGATTTCCTGGCCCGGGTAGCAGCCCTTCTTGAAATTGACGCCGCCGAGCAGCTCGTAGTTGACCATCTGCGGGACGAACTGTTCCTGCGTACCGGGCCCGATCTGCGGCACGCCGGCGTGGATCGATGCGAGCTGCCATGCGGCGCTGCCGCCCAGCGCGAGCGTCGCGCGCAGTGCGGGCAGCGCGGCGATGGCGGCGTCGGCCGACGTGAGCCACAGGTAGCGCGGGTGGCCGAATGCGTCCGCGACGCGGATCACGGTGCCGCAGTCGCCGTCGATCTTGGCGTAGGGCGCAGCTGGCAGCGCACCGACGTGGGTGCGCAATGCGTCGCCCGCCGCCGCGCCGCCGAGGCCCAGCACTGCGGCATAGCGGTGATCGTCCGTGGCGTCGCGCAGCTTCGCCTTCGCGCGCAGCACGAACATCGACAGACGTTTCTGCAGCGGCGCCTGGATGGCGCGCGGCACTTGCAGGTAGATGGATTCGGCGTCGCGCCACATCAGGAACGTGGCTTGCAGGCGGCCTTTCGGGGTGCAATAGCCGGCCAGGCGGGCCTCAAGCGTGCCGAGGTGCTCGACGTCGTTGGTGAGCTGGTTGTGCAGGAAGGTGGCGGCGTCGTCGCCGGCGATGCCGATCAGTCCGAGGTCGGTGACAGCGGCAACGAACCCCTGTGTAAGGTCGGCGGTGGCGAGCACGCGGCCGAAGTCGTCGACGTGCGTCGGGCTATCGGGGGTGAAACGGGCGCCCAGGGTGGCGAGATGTTCGATCCAATGGTTCATACACGAATTATTTCCGGTTTGGCGGTATCGGCTTTATGATTACGGCCTCATTATAAGTTCGCCTCAGAAAACGCGCCGACGACGGCGTAAAACCGACAATCCAGCATGGCATTGATAAGAAAACTCATCGTCACGGGCGTGATCGCGGCGGCCGCCGCCGGCGCCGGCTTCCAGTGGTGGAGCAAGCAGCCGATCACCCCGGCCAGCGCGCCCGTGATCCCGTTTGCCATCGCGCAGGGCACCGGCGTGGCCGGCGCGGCGCAGCAGATGTCGACGGCCGGCGTGCCCGTCAACCCGTTCCTGTTCGGGGTGCTGGCGCGCGTCACGGGCAAGGCGAGCCAGATCAAGGCCGGCAGCTACGAGCTGAAACCCGATACGTCGCCGCGTCGCCTCCTGTCCCAGCTCGTGCGCGGCGAGTTCGCGCAGGAATCGCTGACGATCATCGAAGGCTGGACGTTCCGCCAGATGCGCCAGGCCATCGACACCGCGCCCAATCTGAAGCACGAGACGGCCAAGCTGTCCGACCAGGAGCTGCTGGCCAAGGTCGATGCCGACTTCAAGGCGCCGGAAGGGCTGTTCTTTCCCGATACGTATCTGTTCGCCAAGGGCGCAAGCGACCTGTCGATCTACAAGCAGGCGCACGAGATGATGATGAAGCGGCTGAAGGCCGCGTGGGACAAGCGCGATCCGGGTCTGCCGTACACGGACCCGTACCAGGCCCTGATCATGGCATCGCTGGTGGAAAAGGAAACGGGCCAGAAGAGCGAGCGTTCGATGATCGCCGGTGTGTTCGTGAACCGGCTGAAAGCCGGCATGCTGCTGCAGACCGACCCTACCGTCATCTACGGCATGGGCAACAAGTACGACGGCAAGATCCGCAAGAAGGACCTCGAGACCGACACCCCGTACAATACCTATACGCGGCCAGGCCTGCCGCCGACGCCGATCGCGCTGCCGGGCGTGCAGTCGCTCGCGGCGGCGACGGCGCCCGCGAAGACGGAAGCCCTGTATTTCGTGTCGCGCGGCGATGGGACGAGCCATTTCTCGGTCAATCTGTCCGAGCATAACAAGGCCGTGAACCAATACCAGCGCAACCAGGCGCCCCAGTAAATACGAGTGAATGCAATGAACCAAACGGATGCCAAGCGCGGGCGCTTCATCACCTTCGAAGGCATCGACGGTGCCGGCAAGTCGACACACATCGGCTACGTCGTGGCGTTGCTGGAGGCCGCGGGCAAGACCGTCGTCTCCACGCGCGAGCCGGGCGGCACCCCGCTGGGCGAAAAGCTGCGCGACCTCGTGCTGCACGAGAAAATGCACCTCGAGACGGAAGCCCTCATCATGTTCGCCAGCCGTCGCGAGCACGTCGCGCAAGTCGTCGAACCGGCCATCGTGCGCGGCGACTGGGTCTTGTCCGACCGCTTCACGGATGCGAGCTTCGCCTACCAGGGCGGCGGCCGCGGTCTCGATCGCGCCAAGCTCGAGGCGCTTGAGCAATGGGTGCATCCGCACCTGCAGCCGGACCTCACGTTGCTGTTCGACGTCCCGCTCGACGTCGCGCGCGCGCGCCTGTCCGCCACGCGCACGTTGGATAAATTCGAGATGGAGAAGGGCGAATTCTTCGCGCGCGTGCGGGGCGAATACCTGCGCCGCGCCGCGGCATCGAACGGGCGGATCGTCGTCATCGATTCCACGCAATCCATCGACGGCGTACGCGCCGCGCTGCAGGCAGCGCTGGAGGCATTTCTGTGAACATGTATCCGTGGCAGCACGACGCCTGGACGCGGCTGCAGGCGATGCGCGCGCGCCTGCCGCACGCGATCCTGTTCCATGGCCCGGCCGGCATCGGCAAGGCCGATTTCATCGAATCGTTTGCCCAGGCGCTGCTGTGCGAAGACGTGAGGCCGGACGGCCGCGCGTGCGGCGCGTGCGCGTCGTGCGGGTGGTTCGCGCAGGGCAACCACCCCGACTACCGCCGCGTACGGCCGGAAGCGCTTGAGGATGACCTGCCAGCCGCCGAGGGCGAAGAAGCCTCGGCCGACGAGAGGAAAACCAAGTCGAAGTCCGCATCGAAAGAGATCAAGATCGAGCAGGTGCGCGCACTGTCCGACTTCATGAACATCTCGACGCACCGCCAGGGCTTGCGCGTCGTCGTGCTGTATCCCGCGGAAAGCCTGAACATGCCGGCGTCGAACGCGCTGCTGAAGACGCTCGAGGAGCCGCCGGCGGGCACCGTGTTCCTGCTGGCTTCGAACGGTCTCGACCGTCTGCTGCCGACGATCCTGTCCCGCTGCCGCAAGTTCGCGATGACGATGCCGGACCATGGCGAGGCGCTCGCCTGGCTCGAAGCACAGGGCATCAATGATGCCGACGGCTGGCTGCGCGAGCAGGGTGGCGCGCCGCTCGCCGCGCTCGCGCAGGCCGAGACGGGAAGCCGGGAAGAGCTCGATGGCCTGCTGCAGGTGCTCGCCCAGCCGAGCGTCGACGCCGCGTTGCGCAGTGCCGACAAATTGAGCAAGGCGCCGCTCGCGGCCCTCGTCGCGTGGCAGCAGCGGTGGCTGTATGATGTCTTTTCGTACAAGCTGTCCGGCGTGATCCGGTATTATCCGAGGTATCAACGGGAAGTCGCTACGCTGGCCGGACGAGTGCACGTGGCTGACTTGATGCAGGCGATCAAGTCGACGAACGACCGCCGCGCGGTGGCCGATCACCCCTTGTCTCCGAAACTGTTTGTCGAAGACATGTTGCTTGATTACACTGCCCGTTGCGGACCATGATGAAAGGACGATGATGAGTGTTGCGCCGACCGGGCCGCTCAGCGGCCTGCCCGCCGATCCGAACACGCCGCAGCCCGCGCGGCCGTCCGTGCTGTCGCTCGCCATCAAGGAAAAGGCCGCCCTGTACGCGGCGTACATGCCGTTCCTGAAGAACGGCGGCATGTTCGTGCCCACGAACAAGCCGTACAAGGTCGGCGACGAGATCTACCTGATCCTGTCGCTGATGGACGATCCGAACAAATACCCGATCGCAGGCAAGGTCGCGTGGATCACGCCGGCCGGTGCGAACAACAACAAGGCGCAAGGCATCGGCGTCCACTTTCCGGCCGACGAGACGGGCCAGCGCGCCCGCCTGCGCATCGAAGAAATCCTCGGCGCCGCGCTGCGTTCCTCGCGCGCCACTCATACCCTGTGATATGCCGTCCTACGTACACCGCCTCGCCCGTTTCGAAGACCTGCCCCGCATCGTCGACATCTACAATTCCACCATTGCCTCGCGCGAAGTGACCGCCGACACGGAACCCGTTACCGTCGCGTCGCGCGAAGGCTGGTTCCACGAGCACACGCCGGAGCGTCGGCCGTTGTGGGTCATCCATGACGGGGCCGACACGTCGGACGAGCCGGAAGTGATCGGCTGGTGCTCGTACTCGAATTTCTACGGGCGCCCCGCGTATTCGGGCACGGCCGAGCTGTCGATCTATATCGCGGAAGAATGGCGCGGCAAGGGCATCGGCCGGTATTGCCTGGAGCAGGCGATGGCGTTCGCGCCGAACATCAACGTCCACACCTTGCTCGGCTTTATTTTTGGGCACAACGCACCCAGCCTGGGCCTGTTCCGCAAGTACGGCTTCGACACGTGGGCGCATTTCCCCCGCGTCGCGAACCTGGACGGCGTCGAGCGCGACCTGATCATCCTCGGCAAGCGGGTCGCGTGACGCCTCGCGTACAATAGCGGGATGTACATCGATTCCCACTGCCACATCGATTTCCCGGAGCTGGCCGCCCGGATGCCCGAGATCCTGGCGAAAATGGCCGAGAACAAGGTCACGCACGCGCTGTGCGTGTCCGTCGACCTGCCCGACTTTCCCCGCGTGCTCGCACTGGCCGAGCAATACCCGCACATCTACGCCTCCGTCGGCGTGCATCCCGACTACGAGGACACGCCCGAGCCCACGGTCGCGCAGCTGGTGGAACTGGCCGATCATCCGAAGGTCATCGCGATCGGCGAGACGGGCCTCGATTATTACCGCCTGGAAGGCGACCTCGAATGGCAGCGCGAGCGGTTCCGCACCCACATCCGCGCGTCGCGCGAGACGGGTAAGCCGTTGATCATCCACACGCGCGCCGCCAGCGAGGACACGATCCGCATCATGCGCGAAGAGGGCGCGGGCACGGACAAAGGCGGCGTCGCCGGCGTCATGCACTGCTTCACGGAATCGCTGGACGTGGCCCTGGCCGCCGTCGAGATGGGTTTTTATATTTCGTTCTCCGGCATCGTCACGTTCAAGAGCGCGAAGGACCTGCAGGCCGTGGCGCGCGCGCTGCCGCTCGAACGTATCCTCATCGAGACGGATTCCCCGTACCTTGCGCCCGTGCCTTACCGCGGCAAGATGAACGAGCCGGGGTACGTGGCGCACGTCGCCGAATACCTGGCCGACCTCAAGGGCGTGCCGCTGCGCGAGGTCGCCGACCGCACCACCGACAATTTCTTCAACCTGTTCAAGGCCGCGAGGACCTGACCCATGACCCCAGCCAGCCCACTGCGTCGTACCCTCCTGCAATCGTTCGTGCTTGTCGCCGCCGTGGCGGCCGGCATCCACCCCGCCGCGGCCGCGCCGACGAGCGGCCAGGTGACCGATTTCTTCCGTGCCGTGACGATGGACGATGCGCGCACCGTGCAGTCGCTGCTCGGTGCCGTCGACCCGAACATGCCGAATCCCGTCGGCGGCGAGCCCGCGCTCGTGCTGGCGGTGCGCGAAGGCGCGATGCAGGTGCTCGACGTCCTGCTGCGCTACCCGGGCACGAAGGTCGACGCCACGGCGCTCAATGGCAACACGGCGCTGATGATGGCCGCGTTCAAGGGCAACAAGGCGGCCGCCGAAGCGCTGGTCGCGAAGGGGGCGGCCGTCAACCGTCCCGGCTGGACGCCGCTGCACTACGCGGCCGCCAGCGGCGACGTCGACATCGCGCGCATGCTGCTGGCGCATGGCGCCCGCGTGGACGCGCAGTCGCCGCCGGCGAGCGGCAAGTACACGCCGCTGATGATGGCCGCGCGCGAAGGCCACCAGGACAGCGCCGAGTTCCTGCTCGCACAGGGCGCCGATCCGCTGTTGAAAAATGGCGAGGGATTGACGGCGGCCCGGATCGCAGAGCAGGCCCAGCACGGCGCGATCGCGGCCGCCATCGACAAGCGCGTTACGTCCCGCCGCTGAGCGGGTCGGACGCGGCGCTGCCCGCTTCGCCCCCGTGATCCTGCTTGCGCGACCGCTTCTTCGCGTACATGCGGGCGTCCGCATGCATCAGCAGCGTCTCCACGTGGTCCCCGTGCTCCGGGAATAGCGCGACGCCGATACTGGCGCCGACGTACAGCGGTGCGTCCAGCGTGGGCACCGGTTGCGCCAGCACGGCGCGGATCTTGTCGGCGCAGCGCTCGGCGTCCTCGGGGGCCTGCAAGTCTTCCAGTAACAGCACGAATTCGTCGCCACCGAGACGGGCCACCGTGTCCGACTCGCGCGCGCATTCCACGAGGCGCGCCGCCACTTCGCGCAGCAGGGCGTCGCCGGCCGCATGGCCGTGGCGGTCGTTGATCTGCTTGAAATCGTCCACGTCCACGTACAGCAAGCCGAGCCTCGACTGGCAGCGGCGTGCCCGGGCGACCGCCGTGCGGATGCGGTCGAAGAACAGCCGACGGTTCGGCAGGCTCGTCAGCTCGTCGTAGCAGGCCGAGCGCGTCAAGTCGTCGTGCAGGCGCTTGCGCTCCAGCGCCAGGCCTACCTGGACGGCGACGAAATGCAGCAGGCCGCGATCGGCCGGCGAATAGCCGGTGCCGCCGTGGTCGCGCAACAGCAGCGCGCCGATCGTGCCGCCCGGCCCGCCGAGGTCGAGCATCAACCAGGTGTTCAGGCGACCACCCGCCACGTGGCGCACGGCGTCCGATGCGAGCGAATCCGGGTTCGACGCGGTCGCGCGCCAGCGCGCGAGGCAGGCGCGCGACGGCAGGCGGCTGCGCTGTGCATCGTCGCGCTGGTAGATGACCTTGAAACCTTGCTGCGGCGTGGGGTCGGCAACGACGATCATGCCGGGCGCACCGACGAGGCGGTCGAGGATGCCGTGGATCCGCTCGCACAGCCCGGACAGGTCGCCCGCCTGGTACGCCGCTTCGGAGATGGCGTACGTGGCGGCTTGCCGCCGCTCCGCACGCTTGCGGGCCGTGATGTCACGCCCGACGCCCAGGCGCAGGCCGTGGTCGGCGATCCAGCGCGCGGACCACATCACGTCGATACGGCGGCCATCCTTGTGCAGGTAGCGGTTTTCGAAGCCGACGCGCTCCTGGCCCGATTGCACGCGGGCGCTTTCCACGCAGGTCAGGGCGCGGTCTTCGGGGACGACGAAATCGAGCATGTATTGCCCGATCAGTTCGGTAGGACGGTAGCCGAGCATGCGTTCGCATCCTGCGCTCACGTCGACGATGATGCCGCGCCGATCCACCAGGAAAATAACGTCCAGCAGCAGATCGGCGATGTTCACCGACAGGGAACGAATCGAATGCATGGCGGCCAACGGCGGTGACGGGCGATGGGAAAATCCTAACATTCCCAGGCGGCAAAATGCTATCAGAATTTTGTGCAGTGCGACGAGGTGTTCCATCGATCCGACAAACTGGCCCGCAAATCCCCGTCAGCTCGACCCTTCAGTCGCTTCCAGGCATGTAGATAATGCACGCTAGATCAACCATGGCACCGGCAGGATAGCGGGCCCGACAACGAGGACATCATGCTGAACGAACGCGAAATCGAGAGCTGCTACCTGGGACAGTTCATCCCGGTCCATTACCATCACAACATGCTGATGGACCAGAACCGCATGCACAGCTTCAAATCCGCGATCTACCACGCCGTCAAGCCGGGCATGAAAGTGCTGGAACTGGGCGGTGGCACGGGCGTCCTGTCGTTCTTCGCGGCCCAGAACGCGTCGAAAGTCTATTGCGTCGAGTTCAACCCGGACATGGTGCGCGAAGCGCGCCGCTTCCTCGCCATGAACCCGAACGGCGAGAAGGTCGAAGTCGTGCATGCCGACGCGTTTGACTACCTGCCGCCGGAGCCGGTCGATATCGTGATCTGCGAAATGATCCACGTGGGCATGCTGCGCGAAAAACAAGTCGAGGTGATCGAGTCGTTCAAGCGCCGCTACCTGGCCCGTTTCGGCGGCCCGCTGCCGATCTTCATGCCGGAGGCCGTCATCATGGCCGCGCAGCCGCTGCAACTGGAATACGATTTCGAAGGTTTCCATGCGCCGATCGTGCAATTCCAGCCCACGAACGTCATCTATCCGGGCACCATCGAACTGGCGCAGCCGGGCGTGTATGCCATCATGGATTTCAGCCAGCCCGTCGGCGACGTCATCGCGTGGGAAGGCCAGTTCCGCATGGAGCAGGGCGGCCGCCTGAACGCGCTGCGCTTCATCACGAAGAATGTCCTCACGATCATCGAGGAGCGCGGCACGACCATCGACTGGCTGAACCACTACATGATGCTGCCGCTGGCCACCCCGCTGGACGTGCAGCCGGGCGACGTCGTGCAGGTGAGCTTCGCCTACCGCGCGGGCGGTTCGATCCCGTCGCTGGAAGCGTCCATGCGCGCGGAGCTGGTCGTCGATGCCGGCGAAGCCGTGCAGGTGAGTGAGGCCGTGTTCGCCTGACGCGAGACCGTGTCATCCTGCGTAAGCGATTTCATACCCGCAACGGCTAAATCGCTTACGCAATATCATTGCAGTTTCATTCATTGGAATTGCTTTTGATTATTTCCTTATGTAGTATCGGTCGCGTTTTTGATCGAAAACTACGTTGTTTGCTGAATTTAATTTCGCTTACTCATAAAGGAATAATCATGTCTTTGATCCGGCGCAAACTTTTGAAGTGTGCAATGGGTTCCGCTGTCCTGTCCGGATTGCCCCGTCTCGCGTCGGCAATGCCGGCGAACGGCGCCTATCACGACGTCGATACGGCCGTCAAAGCTGCCCTGGAACGGAGTATCGTCGCCGGGTGGAACGATAAACTGGTCAATGCGGCCTATAAATCGTTTTCTCCGCCCACCGTCACGGCCCGCGCGCTCGCGCTGATGAATATCGCGCTGTTCGATGTCTGGTCGTACCTGGCATTGCCGCAGGCCGTCGGCCGCAATCCCTATTTCCAGACGCCGGTCTCGCGCGCGCAAGGCGCCGACCCGCAGTTCCAGCAGATCGCACTGTCCGCCGCCGCCGCGGCCGTCCTGAAAACGCTGTTCCCGTCCGCGATCGCGGACATCACCGCGTATGGCGCGCAACTGGGACTGGGCGGCCGCTATTCCTGGGTGGTCCCCGCCACCCGCGTGGGCGAGGAAGCGGCGCAGCACATCCTGGCCGAGCGCGCCCATGACGGCAGCAACCAGTTGGGCGACCTGAATCCCGGCGCGTATTCCGACTACACCGGGTACACGCCCGTCAATTCCGCCACGACGATGGTCGATCCGGACCATTGGCAGCCGCTTCAGTACCAGCGCTGCGTCACGCCGCAATGGGGCAAAGTGCGCCCGTTCGCATTGCGCAGCGCCGACCAATTCCGGCCAGCCGCACCGCCGTCCGTCTTTTCCGGTGTAATGCGGACGGAAATGCAGGAATTGGTCGACTTGAATGCCGGGCTGACGCCGGAACAAATCGGCATGTGCGAATACTGGGCGGATAACAGTCGCAATCCGTGGGTACGATTCGCGCAAGTGCTGTCGTACGAACAGAATCACACGACGGGCCAGGACGTGCGCTTGTTCCGCGCCCTCGGGATTGCCTTGCACGATGCCATGGTTGCCACCTGGGACACGAAAATCGCCTACGATTTCGCGCGTCCCATTTCCGCGATCCACACGGTATTTGCCGACCGTACGCTGAACAACTGGACCAGCACCGGCGTCGTCCAGGTGGCCGGCCCGCGCTGGACGCCCTATCTGTACACGCCGCCGTTCCCGGAATACGTGTCGGCCCACAGCGTGTCGGGCCACGCGGCGGCGATGGTTCTCACTCGGTTCACGCGCGGACCTTTCCGGTTCAAACAGGTCGTGTCGCCCATGCAGACACTGTCCTGGGACTCGTTCTTCGATGCCGCCGCCCAGGCCGGCGTCTCGCGGCGCTACGGCGGGATCCACTTCCGCACGGGCGACCTGACCGGCCGCGCGCTGGGCAGCCGCGTGGGCAAACGGGTCCTCGAGTCGCTCGCCTGACGAGCGGGGGCCGGCGCCGCTCGGCCCCGCTTTTGACCCGTCCATCCCGGCGTCGCCACCGTCCATCGCAGAAAGATTGCGCGTTGGCGTCCATACAACTACAGTCATCCCATCGGGCCGCACCGGCCCCTGTCGACTGATGGAGCTGGCGATGCTGGGTTTCCTCGTGTGGTTGCTGTTACTATTCCTGTGCTGGCCGATCGCGCTGCTCGCGCTCGTGATGTATCCGCTTGTCTGGCTCGTGCTGCTGCCGTTCCGCCTGCTTGGGGTCGGCGTGGAAGCCGTGTTCGAGCTGCTGCGCGCCATCGTCATGCTGCCGGCACGCGTGCTGGGCGGCGGCGTCGGGCGCTGAACATTGACGGCCGGTCAGTGTGCGCCGATTAACAGACGGTGACGGACCGTTCGCCTATCGTCCCATACTGATGGCTTTCATTCGACGGCCATGCTTTTAAAGGAAATGACTATGCGCCTGGACATCTACCGCAGAGCCGAACACGACGGCAAGTTCTCCTACCTTGCCGTCCCCGAGACCCGCAACATCCCCGAGGAAGCGACGAATACCGACTGGGAGGTCGAAGCGCGGGCCTTCGAAGTCGACGACGATGCCGGGGACTTGCCGGATTACCATATCCGCAACCTGCCCAGCCAGCTGGCCGAAAAAGGATACGCCGTCACCTCGTCCATGCACTGAACCGATCCCGCCGCGGCGTTGTCGCGGCATGACCACAAGACGCGGCCATACGCCGTCCGCCCCCACGAGCGGGGGCGGGTGGCGTACGGCCGCGTGTCGCATATGGTATCCTTTCGCCTCGTTTAATTGGTCCGGGCCGCACCGACGCGGTGGGACAGTCGGAGGCGTAATGAAGTGGTTTGTTGTCGGTTTCCTCGTCCTGTCGGTGCTGCACATCCATTTCCGCGGCAAGGTGCGCCTGCCGTTCGGCCGCCAGTTGTTCGACCACTCGTCGTTCATGGCACCGATCAATATGTTCATGCACCTGTTCTCGAAGGTGCCCAGCACGCCGTACATCCCCGTACGCGAATTCCCCGAATTGTCCATCCTGCAGGAAAACTGGCCGACGATCCGCGAGGAAGGCCTGCGCCTCATCGAACTCAAGAAGATCAAGGCGTCCGAGCAGAACAATGACGCCGGCTTCAATTCCTTCTTCAAGACGGGCTGGAAGCGTTTTTACCTGAAGTGGTATGACGCCAGCCACCCGTCGGCCGAACGCCTGTGCCCGCAGACGCATGCGCTGTTGCAGGGCATCCCGTCCGTGAAGGCCGCGATGTTCGCCGAGCTGCCGCCGGGCGCCAAGCTGAATCCGCACCGCGACCCGTTCGCCGGCTCGATGCGTTACCACCTGGGCCTCGCCACGCCGAACGACGACCGCTGCTTCATCGAAGTGGACGGCCAGCGCTACAGCTGGCGCGACGGCCAGGGCGTGATCTTCGACGAGACGTACATCCACTGGGCCGAGAACGCGAGTGACAGCGACCGCCTGATCCTGTTCTGCGACGTCGAGCGCCCCATGCGGTTCCGCTGGATGCAGGCCATCAACCGCTGGCTGGGCCGCACGATGATGACGGCGGCCGCCTCGCCCAACGAGACCGGCGACCAGACGGGCCTCGTCAGCAAGCTGTTCCGCATTTCCTTTGTGATGGGCCAGTACCGCCGTCGCTACAAGGCGTGGAATAAAACGGCATACAAGGCGACGAAGGTGGCCTTGATCGTTGGCATCGCCGCGCTCGTCTACTACATCTGAGTCTGCTCCGTGCGAACGAAAAAGGGCCGCAAGCGCGGCCCTTTTCGCTGGGCCGCGCCTTGCGGCCAAAGGGGATCGTCAGAAGGTGAACGGCATCCTCACCATCAGCGTGACGTCCGGCGTGTCCCGCGTGAGGCCCGCGCCGACGGAAACGCTCAGCGTGCGGTTGTTCTTCATCTTGTACGAGTAACCCAGCAACAACGTGCCCAGCTGCACGCGCACCGACCCCGGGATCACGACGCCATTCTGCTGCGTGCGGCCCACGGAATTGTGGTCGTAGCCGATGCTGAACGACGCCCGCTCGTTCAGCGCCAACCCCATGCCGAAATTGAAGCCGAACACATCGCCCGGCGACACTTTGCCGAGGAATTCGCGGTCGCCGTTCAGCACGGTGCGGTACATATTGTCGCGGCTGAAGTTCTTCGTGTAGCTGAAGCTGCCGAAGAAGATGGCCGGGTCGGACGGCAGCAGCCACGTCAAGCTCGGCTGGATCGAATAAAAGCCGGATCCGGTCGGCAAGTCGAGCGGAAGGCCCGTACCCGTCACGTTCTCGCCCACGCAGCGGGTCTGGCAATCCGTCACGACCTGGAACGGATCGCGTCCGGTCCGGGTCTTGAAGCGCATGCCCGCGATGTAGTAGGGGGTATCGACGCCGCCGTTGTTGAGCTGGTAGCGCCACGCCAGTTCGATGTCGCCGATGCCCTTGCCGCTCGTGTCGAACGCACGCTCGGACGCCGTGCCCGTGAAGATCTCGCGGCTCACCGTGGAATCGCTGCGATACACGTACGGCACCTTCGCTTCCAGCTCCAGGCGGTTGTCCAAGCCGTAGCGGAACGTGGCGGCGGCCGTCGTCGTGTTGCGCTTGACCTCGCGCACGTCGAGCAGGCCGATCAGCAGGGCCGGGATCACCGTGTAGCCGACGAGGGCCACGCGGTTGCTGGACGAATAGCCGTACTGAACCGAGGGCTCGAATACGAGTTTGCCCCGCGGCGTCAGGACGCCCGGGGCCTCGAAGATCGGTGCGACTTCCGGTGCGCGCGGCGCGGGCGGACGGCCGACCGGGTCGCTGCCGACCTGGCCCCCATCGGCCAGCGCCCCGGTGCCGCGCAACGGGGCGAGGCGGCCCGGATACACGGGCTGCGCCAGCGGCACGGCGCCCTCGCGCTCGGCCTGGAGAAGATTGGGGGGCGCCGAGCTGACCTGCAGCGGATCCTGGTCGCGCGCGGCCGGGAGATTGCCCGTGCCGCGCAACCGCTCGAGCTGCGACGGCGCGGCCGCGGCCGCATTCGCGGGCGGCGCCACACCGCTCGCGCGCAACTGGCGTTCCAGTTCGTCGACGCGCGCGCGCTGCTCTTCCAGCTGTTGTCGCATGATCTTGAGCTGCTCGAGGAGGTCAGGACCGGACTGGGCGCCGGCCGGCGTGGCCGCGAGGGCCACGCTGACACCAATCACGCTGTACAGCGCTGGAATTTTTTGCATAAGTTTTCTCCAGGTTGATTCCGTCACCTGCCGGTGGCGGCGGTATTCAGCGCGTTCGCGAGACTGTTCTGGAAATTCAGGGTCTGCAGCAGGCCCCTCGCGTTCACGCTCGCATTGATGATGGTCTGGTTGGTGATCAACTGGTCGTTCAAGCTGTTCTGGATGACGGTGCCGCCGAGGGCGTTGCTGCCCATCTGGACGGCGAACTGGCCGCCGCCGTTCTGGATGAGGCGCACTTGCGCGGCCGCCTCGGCGGGCAGCGTGCCCTGGCCGCTCGTCAGTTGCCCGAGGTCGCCAAAGTCCAGCTGGCTGCGTTCGGCCACGTTGCCGTTGATGGTCACGATGCGCTCGATGCCGAGCGACACCATGACGCCTTTGTCGGTGACGAATCCGCCGCGGTAGTCGTCCAGCGTGCTCGATGCCACGGCATTGTCGCTGCTGAACGGATTGTCCTCGCCGCCGGCATGGCCTTGCGTCGCGATCGCAGCGCTGGCCAGCACGAGGCAAATCTGGACGGGTATTCGCATGGGGTCTCCTGTCAAAAATCGCCCGGACCGAATTTCGGCAGCGTCATCATGTCGACGCCGGTCCGGCTGACGCCTTCGGCCAGCGGCGCACGCGGGGCGGCGCGCCAGTCGAGGTCGGAATTGAATGAAGGCTTGCCCGGCGCATCGTGGATGACGAACAGCAGCCGGGTAGGCCAGATGGATTCGAAATGCTCGCGCGTGATCGACCGCGTGCCGCTGGACGGATCGCCCAGCAGGATGCGCCCGTCGTCCGCGCCCTTGATGACGACGAAATGGTTGTAGCCTTTTTCCGAGATCAGTACGATCGCAGGCAGCTTACTGTCGAACAGTTTCTGCAACGGCACCGTAAAACCGTCGGCCTTGAAGCCGATCTTGGCGAGGTAGCGCTGCATGTCGAGCAGTGAAAACCCTTCGCGCCGGATCTTGGCCTGGTCGCCGTTGTCCCACATTTCCTTGAACGCGGTCGTCTCGCTGATCGGATAGTCGTAGTGGTAGGTCAGCAGCGTGGCCAGGGCGGCCGAACCGCAGCTGAAATCGTATTGCTGGCGGGTCGTGGACGTGAAGCGCAGTTCCCGCATGCTCTTGACCGGCACGTTGAAGCGGGCGCCGCCGGGGATGGGCAGGTCGGCCGCATCCGCACGGACAGCGCCCAGCAGTGCAATCAGCAGGGGCAGGGCGCCGTGTTTCATTTGAATTGCAGGTTGACGATGGTGGCGTTCTGGATCAGGACGTTTGCGCCGCTGTTCTGGATCACCACCGGGATCCCCGACATGTTGGCGAACGATCCTGAATCGATGCTGTTCGATCCCGTGATGACGTTCACCGCGGCGTTACCGCTCACGATACCGTTCAAGTTCGCATTGTTGGTGGTCGTGACCGTGTCCGTACCGCCGCGCGAATGCTCCAGCTTGCCCAGGTCGGCGGCGGGGCCGAATCCGAGCACGTCCGGTGCCTTTGCCGTCCGGTCCGCACCCGTAGCCGGCGCCGCCACGTCGGGCCTGACGGCCGTGGCGCCGTCCTGGGCGGGGACCCCGATTTCCGGTCCTGCCCAGGCCGCGGATGCGCAAGCCGCAAGCACGGCGAAGCCGCACAGGCGGTTGCTGACGTTACAAAAGAGTGATGACTCCATGCTCTATCCCCGGTTGCGTCGAAAAACCGCCGTGCCGGCTGGCACGGCGGTCAGTCACATCACTTGCCGACGGCCAGGTTGCTCTGGACGTTCACGCTTTGCTGGATCAGCGAGGAGAAGCCGTTGTTCTGGCTCACCACCATCACACCCGCAGCCGACTGGCCGACGCTGTCCATGTGGTTGGACATGTCGAACGTACCGGTATTGACGGAGTTCGAGCCGCCAGCGCCACCCGTGCCGGCGCCACCCATGCCACCCGTGCCGACGCCGGCCGTGATGCTGGACAGGTCACCGCCAGCGCCGCCCGTGCCGGTGCCGCCGGAGCCGCCTGCACCGCCTGCGCCGGCGGTCGAAGCACCAACGGATGCCGAGCCGGTGGTGGCGGCGCCGCTCGATGCGGTACCGCCTGCGGCGCCTGCGCCGCCGGTGTTGGCGGCCATGCCGCTCGCTGCACCTGCGCCGCCTGCTGCGCCCGCACCGCCGGCACCCGAGGTGGCCGTACCGGCAGCGCCGGAGCCGCCTGCACCGGACGTTGCCGTACCGGCTGCGCCGGCACCGCCTGCGCCTGCTGCACCGCCCGAATTGCCCGCAGCGTTACCGGCCGTTGCCGTCAGGGTGCCGCCCGCACCGGCAGCGCCGCCCGTTGCGGCACCGCCCGCTGCGCCGGAACCTGCCGTGTTCGAAGCGGATGCACCCGCGCCGCCCATGCCGCCAGCCGCACCCGCTGCGCCTGCGCCGCCCGCACCGCCGGCGCCACCGCTGGCGCCTGCGCCGCCTGCGCCGCCGGTCGAGGTACCGGCAGTGGACGTCGTGGCGCCGCCCGTGGCCGCGCCACCGGTCGGCGACGACGAGTTGGACGTTGCCACGCTTGCGCCGAGGGTAGCCGAAGACGAGGCCGTGCTGGCGCCGCTGGTCGGGCCGGAACTGTTGGTGCCGGTAGCCGTCGAACCCGCGGCGCCGCCCATGCCCGCCATGCCGCCCGCACCGCCCGTACCACCCGCTGCGCCCGCTGCGCCGGCACCGCCAGCGCCACCTGCCGCACCGGCGCCGCCTGCGCCGCCGGTCGAGGTGCCGCCGCCGCCACCTGCGCCACCCAGGCCTGCCGTCGTCGCACCGCTGGCGCCGCCTGCGCCGCCGCTCACGGGGCCAGCCTGACCGCCATTGCCGCCCGAAGCGCTGCCGCCATTGCCGCCCGCAGCACCTGCGCCGCCCGTGGCACCTGCGCCGCCGCTCGCTGCGCCTGCGCCGCCCGTGGCAGTGACGAGGCCCGTGCTGCCGCCCGTGCCGCCCATGGCGCCAGCGCCGCCTGCGCCGCTCGTTGCGCCGGTGGCCATGCCGCCTGCACCACCTGCTGCGCCCGAAGCGCTGCCCGTGGTGGCCGAACCAGCGGTGGCGCTGCCGTTGCTGGCCGAGCCGCCTGCCGCGCCAGCGCCGCCATTCGCGCCGTTCGCGTTGCCGCCCGAGCCCGTGCTGGCGGTGTTCGAGCCGCCCATGCCGGCTGCGCCTGCGCCGCCCGTGCCGGACGCGCCGTTGGCGTTACCGAAATTGGTGGCGACGTTGCCGATGTTCGTGGTGGTGTTGCCGGAGACCGACCCGTTCAGCGTGGAATTCGAGTTGGCCGACGAGGTGTTGAAGCTGTTAGTGAAGGTCGCAGTTGCCGTACCACCGTTGTTGGCGGCTGCCGAGCCAGCTGCAGACGCCGATGCGTCGCCCGTGCTGTTGTTGCTGTTGTCGGTGCTGTGATCATCCGTTGTCACGGTGCTCGTGTTCGTGCTGCTGTCGTGAGTGTTGGTCTGGGTGATAGTGGAGAGGCCGGAAGCGGTGGCGGTGTCTTGCGCTTGCGCGTTCAACGAAAATGCCAGCGCGATAGCGGTCACGAGCAAAGTCTTGTTCATTCGAATTCCCCTCTGGGTTTGGTGGTTGGTGATGGGTCGGCCGTAACGCCGACCTCCAACCCCTTTGCACTTTCAGTGCCAGCCTCATGGCAGAGTTCTATAACCCCTTGTTTTTGTTGACTTTGTGCGCCTGTTCCTACAGGCGCGTCAGACGACGTCCGTCATGATTTACCGAAAATATCGAAAAAGTGTTTCACTTTCGGTACAACTGTGTAGCGCTCGGTACGGCAACACACAAAAAAAAGTGGACACTTTGTCCACTTGTGCGACGCCCTTCGCATCACTCGCGCATGCCGTGTTTGCTCAGCAGCCGGTACATCGTCGTGCGCGATACGCCGAGGTCGCGCGCGGCCCGGCTCACGTTGTGCCCGCTGCGGTCGAGGCATTCGCGCAGCGCGCGCCGCTCGGAGCGCATGCGCGTGTCGTCCAGTGCGGCCGGCGTCGGCGCCGCGATCCCGCGGGTCAGGCCCAGGTCGTCCGGCATGATCAGGCGCCCGTCCGACATGACGAGCGCGCGCCGCACGCGATTGATCAATTCGCGCACGTTGCCGGGCCAGTCGTGGTCGAGGATCGCTTCGATCGCGCGGTTCGAAAACCCTTTCAGCCGGGGCGACTTCTCGCTCGCGTACGCGTGGAAGAAGTGTTCGGCCAATGTGACCAGGTCGTCGCGGCGTTCGCGCAGCGGCGGCACCGTCACGGGGAGTACGGCGAGGCGGTAGTAGAGGTCTTCGCGGAAAGCGCCGCTGGCCACGGCCTGCTGCAGCTGCACGTGCGATGCGGCGATCACGCGTACGTCCACGCGGATGTTGCGCGTGCTGCCCAGGCGGCAGATCGTCTTCTCCTGCAGGAAGCGCAGCAGGTTGGCCTGCAAGTCCTTCGGGAGGTCGCCGATCTCGTCGAGGAACAGCGTGCCGCCGTCCGCCGATTCGATCAGGCCCGCCTTGCCCCGCGTGGCGCCCGTGAACGCGCCGCGCTCGTAGCCGAACAGCTCCGAGTGGATCAGGCTCGGCGCGATGGCGCCGCAGTTGATGGGGACGAACGGCCCGGCGGCCCGGTCGGACTGGGCGTGGATCGCCTGCGCCGTCAATTCCTTGCCGCTGCCGCTCTCGCCCCAGATCAGGACGGGTGCCGCCACCTTGGCGACGCGCGACACCTGTGCGCGCAGGCGCGCGATCGCGTCGCAGGTGCCGATCAGCGGCGACGACGGGTCGCCGCCGGCAAGGCCGTCGCCAAGCGGATGCCTGCGCAGCATGGCCCACCCGTGCGCGTGGCCCAGCGTGTGGGCGAGCCGCACGGGATCGACGGGCGCCGTGTGGTAGTCGCACAGGTGTTCCACGACGAGGTCGCGGCAGGGCGTCGATTCGAGATCGCGCGGGTGAAAGACACCGACCCATTGCATATGGCTGTGGCGGCGCAGGAAGGTGTCGACGTCGGCAGGCCTGTGTTGCTCGCGGTCGTGCACGAGCAGGCCGACCAGGTAACGGTCGCTGCGCAATTCGCGTCCGGCATCGCCGAGATTGCTGACACTGCGGATCTCCCAGTCGCGCATCGCTTCGTCCAGCAGGGCGCGGGTGTCCTTGTCTTCCGGGGCAATGCACAGCAGGCGTTTTCGGGTCATCCATCCTCCATCGGGCAGTCGGCCGGTTCACGCAGCGCGGCGGACGAACAGGAGAACCGGCACACGTACGCAAGTGTAGCGTTTTGCAAGAAACCAGCCGTTCAGTAGCCAGTTGGCAATTTCTTATTGGCAGTTGAACTTTGGTTAACATTATGCCGGCTATCACGCTTTCGTGGCGGACGATACGAATAGTCACGGCTGAGTCGATTTGACGAACGAGCAGGGCCGCGTGCGTGCGCGGCGCGCGTGTCCATGAGGCGCGTCAGGTCACGCGGCCAATCCACCAACAAGCAGCGGCTGCGAGTTACCGACGGTTACAAGTGTGTATTTTGCCACTGCAGATGTCAAGCTTGCCATAACGCCGCGTTGCTTTCTTTGCAGTGCACAATAAATGCAATGGGGCGGGAGTTGTGCGCACGCTGCCGCCCGGGCGGGAGCAGCGTGCGGCCGCGTTACGCGCGCGGGCGCTGGCGGTGGAACACGAGGGGGCTGTACGGGATGGCCGAAGGCGGCGGCGAGTTCAGAATGCCGGGTTTCATCGCGCCGATCACGTGCATCTCGCACGGCTTGCAATCGAATTTGAGCGTGTAGGTCTCGTCGCCGCTGACGAGCGTCATCGGTTCGGCGCGGACCTGGCCCTGCACGCCTTGCACGCCCTTGGCCTGTTTCGGGCACAGGTTGAACGAGAAGCGCAGGCAGTGCTTCGTGATCATCAGCGACACCTCGCCCGGTTCCTCGTGCGCCTCGTACGCGGCGGCGATCAATTGCACGCCGTGCTTGTGATAGAAGGCGCGGGCCTTCTCGTTGTACACATTGGCCAGGTAGCTGAGCTGGGTTTCCGGATACGCGGCCGGCGGTTCGACCGGTTGCGCCCGCTCCGGACGCTGCCAGGCCGCCAGCCGTGCCGCTTCCTGGGCGGCGACGGCGTCGCGGCGCAGGCCGTTGATGGCGCTGGCAGGCACGAACCAAGGCTGCGACAGCGCGACGTCGATGGCACCCGCCTCGAACATCGTGTTGCCCAGCTTGGCGACGCTCGCGCGCAGGCCGGCCAGGGCCTGCTCGGCCTGCTGGGCCGGCTGCAGCGCAAGCGCCGCCGTCGTCGCCGTCGTGATGCCGTCCTCGTCGGTGATTGTCAACCGGAGCCCGCCCGGCACGTCTTCCAGGCGCAGGTCGACGCGCACCTTGCGCTCGGACGATTTCTTCGTCAGCGTCGCTTCCCACTGGTGGTCGCGGTTGCGGTGGATGACGGTGCCGACCTTCAGCCCCGGCAGCGAGGCGAGCGCCTCGTTCGGAAACACGCGCCAGCGCTGGCCGTCCGCGTCTTCGCCGAGCTTTTGCACGGTATTCGCCTGGATGCCCACGGTGTCGCGCTTGTGCATGTAGTTCAGGCCGTCGCCGTTCGCCATCGGGGCGTGCGTGACGAGGTCGAAGTTGTCGCCGCCGATGCGCGCGACGGTGCCCAGCTCGACACCCACGTATTTCGGTGAATCGAAGGCGCCGATCGTCTCCTGGCGGCCCTGGGCAAAATAATCCGTGTGGCCGCGGTGGAAATTCTTGTCGACGTCCGGCGTAAACATCACCTGCGTCCGGCCGCTCGACGCGCGCGCCAGTTCCGGGCGGCGCTCCAGGATCTCGTCCAGCAGCAGGCGGTAGTGCGCCGTGATGTTCTTCACATAGCCCATGTCCTTGTAGCGGCCTTCGATCTTGAGCGAACGGATGCCCGCATCGACGAGCGCTTCCAGGTTGCGGCTCTGGTCGTTGTCCTTCATCGACAGCAGGTGTTTTTCGTACGCGACGACGCGGCCCTGGCCGTCCGACAGCGTGTATGGCAGGCGGCACGCCTGCGAACAGTCGCCGCGGTTGGCGCTGCGGCCCGTGTCCGCGTGCGAGATGTAGCACTGGCCGGAGAACGCCACGCACAGCGCGCCGTGGACGAAGTATTCGAGCGGCGTGTCGACCTCGGCGCGGATGGCGCGGATCTGCTCGATGGTCAGTTCGCGCGCCAGCACCAGCTGCGAAAACCCGACCTGCGACAGGAATTTCGCCTTTTCCACCGTGCGGATGTCGCACTGGGTGCTCGCGTGCAGCTGGATCGGCGGCAAGTCCATCTCGAACATGGCCATGTCCTGCACGATCAGCGCGTCGACGCCGGCATCGTACAGCTGGCGGATCTGCTTCTCGGCCGTCTCCAGCTCGGCATCGTGCAGGATCGTGTTCATCGTCACGAAGATGCGCGCGCGGTAGCGGCGCGCGAATTCGACGAGGCCCGCGATGTCTTCGAGCGTATTGCTGGCGTTGTGGCGTGCGCCGAATGCGGGCCCGCCGATGTAGACCGCGTCCGCGCCGTGCAGGATGGCTTCGCGGCCGATCTCGGCGGTTTTTGCGGGAGACAGCAGTTCGAGCTGGTGGGCAAGCAGTGACATGGCGATTTCCTGGAAAACAAGGCGGAAATTATAGCCAGATCAAGGGTTTATGTCACCGCTCGGTGCACGGTTCCCGGTTCAGTACGCGTTCGACGGCCGCCCGCAACGCGGCCGGCGTGACCGGCTTCGGGAGCACGGGTACGTCGTCCGGCACGCCCAGAGAGCGGACCGCCGCAGGGTCCTGGCCCGTGATCACGACGATGGCCATGTCGCGGTACCCGTCGCTCGCCCGCAAGGTGCGGATCAGGCGCGGGCCGTCCACGCCAGGCATGCCGAGGTCGCCGATCAGGAGTTGCGGCCGCGTCTCGCCGATCCGGAGCAGCGCCTCGAAGCCGTTGGCGGCCAGCACGACGTCCTGTGGCAGGCCCAGGCCGGACGTCGCCGCCTCGTACAGCGCCAGCATCGCGCCGTCGTCGTCGACGAGCAGCGCCTTGTGGCGCACGGGCGCGGCGCGGTCGCGCATCGCCTGCTGGCGCCGCTCGACGTGGCGTTCGATCGACGCCAGCGCGATGCGCCGGTGTCCGCCGGCCGTTTTCCAGGCGGACAGGAGGCCGCTCTCGACCCACAGCTGCACCGTTCGGTGCGACACGCCCAGCAATGCGGCGGCCTGCCGGGTGGAGCAATAGGCGGCCGCGTCGAAACCGTGTTCCGGCGAGGCGGGACTGGATGGCGATGTCATGGCTGTCGTATGGATGGATTCTGTTGATGCACACAGGAATCTATCAAATAATCACAACATACGACAGCAATATTTACTAATCGATACCTCGAGGGGGGGTAGTCAATGCAGCGGACGGTCCGGACCGCCCGTGCGCTCGACCCGGACTGCGATCGATTTCGCGGCCGGCACCTTGCTCTCCTTCGCGTAATGCCACAACGGAATCAAGGGGTTGCACTCCGGGTAGTAGCCGGCCACGCAGCCGGCCGGGACGCCATATTCGACGACGCGCAAGCCTTCGACCGTACGCGTCACGCCATCGTCGACTGCGGTGCTGGCCGTGACGATGTCGCCGTCCGCGAGCCCCAGGCGCGCCATGTCGGCGCCCGCCATCAGCAACACCTTGCGGTCCTGCACGCCGCGGAAGCGGTCTTCGAGGCTGTAGATCGTCGTGTTGAACTGGCCGTCGCTGCGCACGGTGAACAGGCGCAGCGCGTCGGCCGGGACGGGCATGTCGGGGTCGGCCGACAGCGTGTCGGGCACGGTGAAATTGGCCTTGCCCGTCGGCGTCTTCCATTCGCGCTTGGCGGCGGCGACAGGCTTGCGGAAGCCGCCCGGCGTCCACATGCGGTCGTTGAACTCGTGGAAGATTTCCGGATACGTGGCGGCGATGGCGTCGCGTACCTTCGCATAGTCGGCGACCCACGCGTCCCAGTCGACCTTCGGGTTCGGGTCCAGCGCCGCCTTCGCGATGCCGGCGACGATCGCGGGTTCCGACAGCAGGGTGTCCGCCGCCGGCTCGGCGCGGCCGCGCGAGCCGTGCATGCAGCCGGTCGAATCTTCCACCGACACGGCCTGCTCGCCGCCGGCCTGGCGATCGATCTCGATGCGGCCCAGGCAGGGCAGCACGTACGCCGTCCTGCCGTGCACGAGGTGGCTGCGGTTCAGCTTCGTCGAGATCTGCACGGTGAGGGGCAGGGCGCGCCAGGCGGCGTCCATCAGCCCGTGCTCGGGAACGGCGCGCACGAGGTTGCCGCCGAGGCTGATCAACGCCTGCACCTTGCCGGCGCGGATCGCTTCGCACGCCTCGACCGTGTTCATGCCCTTGTCGCGCGGCGGCTCGAAGCCGTACAGCTCTTTCAGCTTGTCCAGCGGCGCCAGTTCCGGCTTTTCCGTGATGCCCACGGTGCGCTGGCCCTGCACGTTGGAGTGTCCGCGCACCGGGCAGATGCCGGCACCCGGCTTGCCGATATTCCCCCGCAGCAGCAGGAGATTCACGAGCATCTGCACGTTCTGCACGCCGTTGCGGTGCTGCGTGAGGCCCATGCCATAGACGCCAATGACGGATCTGGCGCGGATGTAGGTGCCTGCCGCCTGTTCCATCTGCGCCTGCGTGAGGCCCGCTTCGCGCTCGATCTCGTCCCAGCCGCGCGCACCTACGGCGGCCGCAAACCCGTCGAAGCCGTGGCAGTGCTCGGCAATGAAGTCGGCGTCGACGGCACGCGGGCCGCCTTCCGCGACGGCGCGCGCGTCCGCTTCGAGCACGGCCTTGCACATGCCCATCAGCGCGGCCGTATCGCCGCCCGCCTTGACCTGGTGGTACTGGGTGCTGATCACCGTCTCGTGCCCCGTCAGCATTTCCGTGGGCGATTGCGGGTTCACGAAGCTGACAAGGCCCCGCTCGCGTAGCGGGTTGAACGTGACGATGGGCACGCCACGCTTTCTCGCATCCTGCAACTGGTGCAGCATGCGGGGGCTGTTCACGCCCACGTTCTGGCCGAAGAAAAAGATGCAGTCCGTGTGGTCGAAGTCGTCCAGCACCACGGTGCCGATCGGCACGCCGATCGTCTTCGGCAGCGCCACGGAGGTGCTCTCGTGGCACATGTTCGAGCTGTCGGGCAAGTTGTTGTTGCCGTACATCCGCGCCAGGAGCTGGTACATATACGACGTCTCGAGCGAGGCGCGGCCGGAGCTGTAGAACACGACGTTCTTCGGGTCCATCTTGCGCAGCTCGGCGCCGATCTCGGCGAATGCACGTTCCCACGTGATCTCGACGTAACGGTCCAGCGCGCCGTCGTAGCGCATCGGCACGGTGAGGCGGCCCGCCGCTTCCAGCTCGTGGTCGTGCCACGTTTCCAGTTCGCGCAGGGTGTGGCGCTGGAAGAAATCGGCACCGATGTGCTTGCTCGTCACCTCCCACGCCGTCGCCTTGGCGCCGCTTTCGCAGAATTCCGCCGGATGCGGGTGGGCCGGCTTGGCCCAGGCGCAGCTGACGCACATATAACCGTCCGGCTTGTTCTGGTGCGTCAGCAATTGCGCGCCTTCGAAAGGCACCCGTTCCTTCAGCAGGATGGTGCCGACTTCCTTCAGCGAGCCCCAGCCGCCGGCCGGGATCTTGGGTTCGTTGGGTTCGCCCGTCTTGCCGGGCGTCTTGCCGCCTTGCTTGCTCATGTCGCGACTCCGTGCCGTTGGGGAATGTATTTCCTCAATAGTATGCAGCTTGATCCTTTACCGGGTCGCACGTCTGTTCGGCGCTGCACAGAGCGCCGCGGCGATTCCCCGGATGATCTGCACATCACCATCCCGACATCGGAATCCACCATGAACGAGCCAACACCGATTCACCCGGTCCCGTACGCGCCCGGCTTCGAAACCCCCGAGGACGACGAAGCCCAGACGGCCTTCGACTTGCAGACCACGATGCGCAGCATCTCCACGAAGACGTACGAGGATTCCGGCCGGGCGCTGCGCAGCGTCCACGCGAAGACGCATGGCCTGCTGGTGGGCGAGCTCGTCGTCGAGGCCGGTTTGCCCGAGGCGTATGCGCAAGGCCTGTTCGCGCAACCCGGCACGTATCCCGTCGTGATGCGGTTGTCGACGACGCCGGGCGACGTCTTGCCGGACGACGTGTCGACGCCGCGTGGCATGGCGATCAAGGTCGTCGGCGTGGCGGGGCCCCGCGTCGAGGGCAGCGAGAACGACGTCACGCAGGACTTCGTGCTCGTCAACGGCCCCGTGTTCGCCTCGTCGACGGCGAAACAATTCCTGGGCGGCGCCAAACTACTGGCAGCGACGACGGACAAGGCGCCGAACCTGAAGCGCCTGTTCTCGGCCGCCGCGCGCGGCGTGGAACGCGCGCTGGAAGCGGCGGGCGGGGAGAGCGGCACGTTGAAGGCGCTGGGCGGGCATCCGGAAACGCATCCGCTGGGCGACACGTATTACAGCCAGGTGCCGATCCTGTACGGTTCCTACATGGCCAAGGTGCAGGTGGCACCCGCGTCGAAGGCGCTCACGGCGTTGACGGACAGCCCCGTCGATTTGAAAGACAGGCCGGACGGCTTGCGCGACGCCGTCGTCGGCCACTTCGCGCGCGCTGGCGGAACGTGGGAGCTGCGCGTGCAACTGTGTACGGACGTCGCCACGATGCCGATCGACGATGCGGCCGTGGAATGGCCGGAGGCGCGGAGCCCGTGGGTGACGGTCGCGCGCGTGCACGCGGGGCCGCAGGCCGCGTATGGCGGCGAGCTGGTGCGGCGTATCGACGAGGGCATGCAGTTCAACCCGTGGCATGCGCTGGCCGCGCACCGGCCGCTCGGTTCCATCATGCGGGTGCGCAAGGCCGTGTACGCGATGTCGAAACGGTTCCGGGCGGAGCGCACGGGCATCGAGATCGCCGAGCCGCGCGACCTCGACGGCTTGACGCCTCTGGTATGATCGGCGCCGATGAACACCCCCCACGATCCCGCGGACAACGCGCTGCCGCCGCCGGCCCAAGCGCGGCGCGTGCTGCGCATGCGCGCGGGCGCGCTCGCGGAGGTCGACGACGTGCTCGTCGACGAGGTCCCCGTCGCGCTCGTCTATAACGGGATCTCGCACGCCGTCATGATGGCGACCCCGGCCGACCTGGAGGAATTCGCGCTCGGCTTTTCGCTGAGCGAGGGCCTGATCGCCGACGCCGGCCAGTGCTACGGCATCGACGTCGTGCGCGGCGCCGGCGGCATTGCCGTCCACCTGGAGATTGCCAGCGGCGCGTTCATGGCGCTGAAAGAGCGCCGGCGCAGCATGGCCGGGCGCACGGGATGCGGCTTGTGCGGCGTCGACAGCCTCGACCAGGTGTGCCGGACCTTGCCGCCATTGGCGCCCGCGCAGGGCTTTACGGCGGCCGGCGTGCGCCGTGCGCTCGCCGCGATCGGCGACCACCAGGCGCTCACGCACCGGACGGGCGCGGCCCACGCGGCCGCCTGGTGCGGCATGGACGGCGCACTGCACATCGTGCGCGAGGACGTCGGCCGCCACAACGCGCTGGACAAGGTGATCGGCGCGATGGCGCGGGGCCGGGTCCGGCCCGCCGACGGCTTCCTGTTGATCACGAGCCGCGTCAGTTTCGAGATGGCGCAGAAGGCGGCCGTGACGGGTGTCGCCGCGCTCGTCGGGATGTCGGCCCCCACGTTGGCTGCCGTCGACCTGGCCCACCAGGCCGGCATGACGTTGCTCGCTTTCGCGCGCGGCAGTGACTTCGTTTGCTACACCCGCGCCGACCGCCTGGACGTGGACGCCGGCTGACCCCGGCGTTCAGGCCGATACGAGCGCCAGCAGCGCCGCGCGGTCGGCTCCCTGCTGGCGCTGCGCCGTCACGCGGTCCCACAGCAGGAACATGCCGTAGGCCCATTGCGTGACCAATTCCGCCTCGCCGGCCGGCCGCACCGCCGCGTCGCCGACCAGGCGCTCGATTTCCGCACGCGCGAGCGCCGTGACCTGTTCGTAGTTCCACGCGCCTTTCGGCAGCATCTTCTGGCGCGCGCGGTAGCGGCGGGCCCGTTCGGCGTCGGACAGCTTGTCGTCCTTCGGCGGACGGCCGCGCTTCTTCGCCTGCGCCGCGTCGAGCGGCAATTCGATCGTGCTCAGGTCTTCCGGTTGCTTCATGGTGCGGTCGAAAATGGTCGTGCCCACATTATTCGTGACGCATTTCAATAAAGCAAGTTCGATGTCGCCGGCCGCGATGGTAGGCAGTTGAAATCGATTTCGCTAGAATAGACAGGTTGTACCTTCGTCAATTCTTGTTGGGAGTCCGGCATCGTGGTATCACGCTATAAACGGACGGCGGCGGCCGTCGGAATGCTCTGTGCCCTGGTGGGCGGTGCCTGTGCGGCAGAGGGAGCGGGCGCGGAAGCGAGTCCGCAAAGTATCGTCGTCACGGGCCAGCGGGGTACGTCCGCCTGGGTGCGGGCCGAGAGCAAGCACGTGGTCGTCCTGTCCGATGCGCCGCGCGCCGACGTCGCGCGGGTCGTCGAGCACCTCGAGCGCCTCGACGCCCTGCTGCGCGCCTACACGGACGGCTACCGCATGACGGACGCGGCCACGGAGCCGAAGCTGCGCCTCGTCTACCTGGACGACGAGCGCGACCTGGACCGCGTGGCGGCGCGCCGCCCGGCCAACGGCATCGCCCTGTTCCGCGACTGCGCCGACGGCACCCAGGGCTTCCTCGTGCGCACGTCGCCGCTGCAAGACATCGCCGACGACAAGCTGGACAAGGCGCCGCTCGACGAAGGACTGTCGTACGTCTCGCTGGCGTATGCACGGAACTTCCTGTACCGCCACACCGACGTGCGCCGGCCATCCGCGTGGATCGAAGGCTTCGCGAACTATTTCGCGAGCGTGCGTTTCGGTAAGAAGCAGATGGTGATCGGGCGCATTCCGCCAGGCGTGGGCCGCTACTTCACCTTCCTCGACCAGGGCCGCCGCTACAACCTGGACTACAAGGATGTGCTGGGTCCGAACCCGCTCGGCGACCTCGGCGGGTCGCGCGCCCTGGCCGCGAGCATGGAATTCGAAGCGCGCGCCTGGATTCTCGCGCACTACGTCCTCGGCGCCAGCGAACGGCGCCAGAAGCTCGGGCCATTCCTGAACGCGATCCACAACGGCGTCGACCCGGCGGCCGCGCTGCACACGGCGTTCGGACTCGACATCGACGACGTGAGCTCGACCCTGTGGCGCTACCGGCGCACGGCCGTCGAGGTGAAGCGCGTGGAACAGATGCCGGGCGCACGTCCCGACGTCGCCATCTCGACGATGTCCTCGACGTCGGGCAACTTCATGCTGGCCGACGCCGCCCTGAAAGCCTGCCCGGCCCGCGCCCAGGGCGAAACGTTGCTGCGTACCCTCACGACCGACGCGGGCGCCGTCCCGAACGTGGAGGCGGGCCAGCGCGCGCTGAACCGCGCCCGCGTCGACTGGGGCGATGCGGCGACGGCGCTGCCGTGGCTGGAGCGGATGGCACGCCGTGCGGACGCCGACACCGACGTGCTGGTGCTGCTGGCACGGGCGCATCTGAAGGTGGCGCGCGGGCTGGATGCCGGCGCACGCGATTCCCACCTCGACGCGGCCCGCGCGAGCCTGGCCCGCGCACGCGAGCGCGAAGCGGGTTCGGGCGCCATCGCGCTGGCGACGCTCGACCTGTCGCTGCTGGCGGACAGCCAGCCGAGCCGCGCTGCGCTGGACGGTGTGATTGCCGCCTGGCGCGCCGCGCACGATTCGGCGCCGCTCGCGCGGGCCGCGGTGCTGGCGTATTGCTACCTCGTCGACGCGCCCCATGCCGAACACATCCTGCGCGTGCTCGCGGAAGACCAGCGCGATCCCGAGACGGCCGCGTGGGCCGTGCAGTTCCAGCGCCGTCTCGATGCCGGCCTGACGCTTGCCGCGATCGCGACGGAGATGCGCCAGGCGCCGCCAGCGCAAGGCGTCAGCGATTGGACGATGGACCAGCTGAGCGTGATGCACGACGTCGAATACAACGCCGGCCTGGAAGACGCGCAGGGCGTCATTACGCAGTTGATGCAGAACCCGGACCAGACGAAGGCCCTGCAGAACGCGCCTTTGACCAAGTAAGCCGATCGTTGGAACTTTGGCCGGCCGCCGCGGGAATACGGGAAAGCAGCGGCCGGCTCCCACGGCGCGGCACCGCACTGTCTTGACGTCCGCTCAAGACGCTGAGTGTTTGGTGCCGCCGTCATCCGGGTGGTCGTCGCCGCGTTAGTTCATGCACGGCATTTCAAAACCACCAAACGATGACTTCCACTACCAGCGCGGCACGCCGCGCCATCCCCGACACCTGCGCGCTGCGCGTCCTGCCGGCACTGCTCCTCACCTGTTTTACCATTCCGCTGCATGCACAGACGGCCGCGCCCGAACCCGTGCGCACGAAGCCGGCCGCGCCGACGTCGAAGACCACCGAGGGCGCCCAGGCGACGAAAGCGCCGGCGAGCGGCGGCGACGACGGCGTGGCGACCGTCGAAGTCGTCGCCACGCGGCCGACGAACAAGGTCGACCGCGACGTCTACGACCTGAAGAACGACATCAGCGTCAGCAACGCCTCCGCGGCCGATATCCTGAACAACGTGCCGTCGGTCACCGTCGACCAGGACGGCAACGTGGCGCTGCGCGGCAACCAGAACGTGCAGATCATGGTCAACGGCAAGCGCGACGCGCAGTTCCAGGGCCAGAACCGCGGCGACGTGCTGAACGCGTTCCCGGCCGAGTCCATCGAGTCCGTCGAGGTGATCAACGTGCCGGGCGCGGAGTTCGGCAACGAGGGCGGCAGCGGTCCCATCATCAACCTCGTCCTGAAGCGCAACCGCAAGGCCGGCTCGCGCGCGACGCTCTCCGCCAACAAGGGCACGCAAGGCCGCGGCAACGCGTTCCTGAACGGCGAGCATGCGGAAGGTCCATATTCGATCAGCGGCAATCTCGGCGTGGCCGAACGCGTGCGCGAGGGCTACAGCGAATCGCAGCGCGAGGACCTCGACCCGGCGACGGGCGCCGTCACCGGCGCGCAGCATGCCGTGAACAACCGGCAGATCACGTCGAAGTCGCTGAACATGGCGTCGACGTTCACGTACAACGTCGGCGACCGCGACCAGGCCGGCGCTACGGTCAGCTATTCGAAGATCAGGAACGAAAGCGACGCAACAGGCGCGACGCAGCGCTACGCGGCCGACATGGCGCCACTGGCCGACTACACGACGCGGTCGCGCAACGTGTCGCCGGCCGAGAACTTCGGCATCGGTGCGTCGTACGACCACAAGAGCGGCCTGCCGGGCGAAGACTTGAAGTTCGACCTGCGCTACACGGGCCAGAACAACCACACGGATTCGAGCGTCGACTACGACTACCGTCTGCAGCCGACGCCGTTCACGGCGAACAGCCTGCGTAGGGCGGACCGGCGCAACCGCATCCTCGACGTGTCCGTCGACTACGAGCGCAACGTGTGGGACACCTGGCACCTGAAGGCCGGCGCCAAGGTCGCGGACAGCCGGAACGAGAATCCGACGGGCTATCTCGCGCAGGATCCCGTGACGGGCGACTACGTGCCGGTGCCGAGCCGGATCAGCGACTTCGAGTCGAACGACCGCAACGCCGCCATCTACGGCATCCTGAGCACGAAGCTGGCCGAGAACCTCAACGTGCAGGGCGGCCTGCGCGGCGAATACACGACGCTCGACGTGCGCCAGCCGCTGCTGCAGGAGGAAGACAAGTACCGCTACGTGAACTGGCTGCCGAGCTTTTACGTGACGCGCGACATCGGCGCGAACGGCATGCTGCAACTGCGCATGAGCCGCCGCATCGCCCGTCCCAACGAGCGCGATCTGAACCCGAACCTCGTGTACCTGAGCGACTTCAACGCGCGCCAGGGCAATCCGCATTTGCAGCCGGTGAACAACGATAACTTCGAGGTGGCGTACCGCGACCGCCTGTTCGGCGTGGACAGCAGCTTCGTACTGTTCAAGCGGCGCGAGTCGCCCGTCGTCGGCAACCGCAGTTATGCACTGGCATCCGATCCGAACGTGATCGTGACGTCGCCGATCAACTTCGGCGCCAACGATGCCGTCGGCGTCGACTTGAATTTCAACGTGCGGCAGTTGTTCCTGTCCGGCCTGTCGGCCAACCTGGGGGCGACGATCGGCAACGAGAAGCGCCAGCGCATCGCCAATTTCGCGACCGACATGACGGGCGTGCAGCAATCGAACCACCGCGAAAACATCAAGCTGCGGCTCGCCTACCAGGCCGGCAAGGAAGCGCTGCAGCTGAGCGTGAACCGCACGGGCGCGAGCTTGAACGGCCAGGGCGTCAACAGCGCCGTCACGATGACGAGTTTCACGTGGCGGCACAACTTCGATGCGCGCCTGTCGCTGAACGTGAACGTGGCCAACGTCTTCCACACGGGGACGATGGAAAGCGACGTCGAGAACGAGGTGCTGCGCCTGCACAGCCTGACGACGGGCCAGCCGCGCGTCGTCCAGATCGGCCTGCGCTACCATTGGGGCGGCGTGACGGGCGACGACCGCATCCGCAACGGCGGCCGCGGCAACTTCCGCGGCGGGCCGGAAGGCCGGGGCGGCGAGAGCGGCTACGGCAATGGCGGCCTGGGTAATGGAGGATTCGGCAACGGCGGCGGCAGGGGCTTCTGACCACGTCGCCGCCGTCGCGTCAGCGGCGGGCGAAGAACGCTAACGCGACGACGATGAGCGCCCCGGGCGCGACGTACGGCGCGCCCGGGTGCCGCCCGTACAGGAGCGCAGCGGCAAGCGGCGCCAGCACGCGCGCGATGGCTTGCCGGGCCTGGTTGGCACCCTGCACCCCGCCCCGCAGATGGTCCGGCTCCACGTTCGCAATGATCGCGTTCGTCGCCGGCTGGAACAGGCCGTCGCCGAGCGTGAAGACGGCGACGGCGCCGAACAGGAAACCGGACGAGCCGACGAATGCCGCCGCCCCGATCAGGAAGAAACCTGTGGCGTTCAGTGCGAGCCCCGCGCGCGCGCGACCGCGCTCGCCGCACACGGGCAGCAGCAACCGCGTCGCGATCCCCTGGCTAAGCAGATCCATGACGCCGACGAGAAACAGGACCGTGCCGATCCGGGGTGGATCGTAGTGCCTTGCGTCGCTGAGGAAGACCGTGATGTTCGCCTGCAGCATCGTGCCTGCGACATAAAACACGAACGTCGTCGCAAGCGCGCGGCGTAGCGACGGGTCCCGCAGCACACCGGCTGGCGGCACCGGCGGATCCGGCGACGGCGTTGGGCGGCCGCGACGTTTGTCAAGCGGCCGCGCGTTCACGGCGACGGCCGCAGTGCGATGCCGTGCTCGAACAGGCGGGGCAGCCAGGCGTGCTCGAAGATGCGGCGAAAGCCGAGGTTCGTCGGATGCATCTCGTTGGCCCAGTAGTCGCGGTACGTGCCGTCGCGCGTGAGGATGCCGCGGCTGTCGATGTACACGACACCAGGGATCGACGCGGCGAGCGGGCGCAGCAGGTCGTCGTTCAGCCGGTCGATGAGGTTGCGCGCGATCTCGTCCCGCAGCGCCGTGTCGGCCGGCACGCCGCGCCGGTTCATCGCGGGCGCCAGCCATGGGCCGGCGTGGATGAGGCCGAACTCGAAACCGCGGCCGTCCGGGATCGGGTAGTCGTAGCCGTGCACGAAGATCGGCGGCGGCGCGGGTTTGTCGCGCTTGGCGAAGCGGATGCCGGCGATGAGCCGCGTCAGCGCCTGCCGCAGCCGGAACAGCATCTCGTCCATGCCGTCGCCGTCGACCCAGCCATCGGCGTCGGTGCCGGGCGGGCAATGGTCGCGCAGCGCCAGGTCGACGTCGACGGCGTCGTTGCCCGCGCCGCTGATGTAGAACTCCGAGAACACCTCGACGAAGCCCGGTCGCAGGAAGTGCTCGACCGTGTCGGCATACTTGCCGTCGCCGACGTAATCCTTCAGCCGCGCGCCGTTGTAGCCGACGAGCTGGATGTTGCGATGGTCGTCCGACAGCGCGCGGTGATTGATCATCGTGCCGAGGATGTTGTTGTTGACGTACCAGAACCAGGAATCGCCGATGGCGAGCGCGGACGGATAGCCGATGTCGGCGTTGTCCCAGCGTTCCTCGGGCTTGTAGATGTGCGGCATGCCAGCCTCCGTATCGATTGCGGCGCGCCGGTTTGACCGCGCGCTGATCTCCATCATGCGGAAGGATTGATCCGGAATAAAGCGGTTTTCGATGGCCCGTGAGGAACCTGCGGCACAACCGGTCGAGGAATTTCCGGTTGTCGCCATCGTCTCGATACCGCCGGGCATCGTCGTGGCCCACACGGTAACCTACTCCCACGTTTTTGACACACATCAATGATTTTATTCGATCCGCGTTCCTAGAATGGCGCTGCCCTTGAGCAGTCGCACTCGGGCTCCCGGCAATTTCAACTTCACGTGCGGAGAGAAAAATGAAATCAACATTCCTCATTCCCGTCTTGGTCGTGCTGCTTGGCACGTCGTTCCACGCATCGGCAGGACAGGACGAGGCGCAACGGCAGATGATTCAACGAGTGATGGCTGCCAAGCAAAAGCTTAAGCAGGCGGAGGCGGCGAAGGGGGAGCAACGCAAGGCGTTGATGGCCGAGCACATGTCGATGATGAAGGATTCCATGGACAAGATGGCTGCCATGAAGCCGAAAGCGGGCATGAGCATGGAGGAGCATGAAGAATGGATCGAGGCGCACGAAAAACTCATGCAGCAAATGATGGACCAGATGATGGGGGAACATCATTTGATGATGGAGACGAAATAGCGGCCGTCCGCCGGCGGACACGGTTTTCTTTCCCCTGGTTCGGGGCGTGCCGCAACCGCGCTATCAAGGCGGTACGGGATTACAATGGGACGGCAAAGATGTCCGGTTTCCAGCTTCCGCCGACGGGTCCTTTGAAAAACGAGGCGGCGATCGGCAATGGGTCAGGTGGATGAGATGACCACTTACAGGCTCGCATGGTTAGTCGCCATTGTCATGTGGGCGCTGAACGGTTTGGCGTTTGCGCAGGACGGTTTCGTCGCGGTCCCGCCGCTGACGTCGCCCGTGACGGACCTGAGCGCGACCCTGAGCCCCGAGCAGCAGGCCACGCTGAACAATGCGCTGCGCGCCTTCGAGGAGCGCAAGGGCAGCCAGGTGGCCGTGTTGATCGTTCCGACCACCCGGCCGGAATCCATCGAGCAGTACGCCATCCGCGTCGCCGAGCAGTGGCAGCTCGGCCGCAAGAAGATCGACGATGGTGCGATCCTGGTCGTGGCGAAAGACGACCGTGCCGTGCGTATCGAGGTCGGCTATGGGCTTGAAGGCGTGCTCAACGACGCGACCGCGAAACGCATCATCGACGACGTGATCGTGCCCCGCTTCCGCCGGGACGACTTCAACGGCGGGATCGTCGCCGGGGTCGAGAGCATGATGAAGGTCATCGACGGCGAGCCGCTGCCGCCGCCCGACGGTCCTCGTACCGCGCGGAATGATGTCGGCATCACGCAAGTGTTGCCGCTCGTGCTCGTCGGTGTCGTCGTGGTCGGCGGTGTCCTCCGCGCCTTGCTGGGCCGCGTCGCCGGCGCGGCCGTCACCGGCGGCCTGATCGGTGTCGCGACCTGGCTCGTCGTCGGGACGGCGACGATCGGTTTGTCCGTCGGTGTGCTCGCCTTCCTGTTCACGCTGATCGGTGGCGCCAGAGTCGCGGGCCTGTACATGGCACATGGGGGTGGCCGAAGGGGCGGCGGATGGGGCGGGCGCGGCGGCGGATTCGGTGGCGGTGGCGCGTCCGGGAGGTGGTGAGAGTGGGGGCTCGCATCCTACCCTGCAACTGCTGCGCAACCGTGGATAAGGCTTGACCTTCCAATAGTGGGAACCTCTACAGTGAAACCGGACGATCACATCGAGGAGGTATGCCATGTTCACGTTCAAGGTAGAGAATATCCGGTGAGTCGTGTCGCGTAGGGGTTCCCACCAGCGCACGAATGCGTTCTTTGGCGTTTTTGATGTGGGTCAAGCATTGATCTGAATCTCGGTCAATACAATCGCTGGAAGGGATCCATTCGTGCGCTTTTGAAGGAGCGAATCATGGACAGCATCGAACTTCAGCACCACGTTTCAATGCAGAGGCTACGGGGGAAATGGGTATTCCTCGGCTTTATTGCAGTTGCCCTGTTCTTCCTCTGGACCGAACACAGAGCCCATTTGCTCGGAGCCCTGCCATATTTGCTGTTCCTCGCATGCCCGCTGATGCACCTGTTCCACCACGGTCACGGTCATCACCATCATGCGGACGCGGCCCAATCCGCCGCGCGGGACGGCCAGATCAGCGGACAAACGGGAGAGCGCGATGCACACTGAATCTTCGGCTTATGGCTTGTGGTCGCTGGTGATATTGAATTCACTCGTATTCATCATCTTTGCGTTCAGCTTCACCAAGCCTCGCACGTCGCTGGACTGGCGCTCGTTCGGCGCCTTCGCGGCCTTTATCGTGGCGCTCTTCACGGAAATGTACGGCTTTCCGCTGACGATTTATCTGCTGCTTCCGTGGCTGTCCAAGCGCTTCCCCGGCATCGATTTTCTGTCGCACGATGCGGGACATCTGCTGGAAACGGTGTTCGGCTGGAAGGTCAATCCCCATTTCGGCCCATTCCACATCGCGAGCAATATTCTGATCGTGCTGGGCTTCATGCTGTTGTCGTCAGCCTGGCGCGTCCTGTACGAGGCGCAGGTGCAGCACCACGTGGCGACGACCGGACCTTATGCCCGCATACGGCATCCGCAATACGTCGGGTTCGTCATTATCATGTTCGGTTTCCTGCTGCAATGGCCGACGATCGTCACGCTGCTGATGTTTCCGATTCTCCTCGTCGTGTACGCGCGACTGGCCAGGCAGGAAGAACGCGACTCCATCTGCGAATTCGGCGCGGAGTACGAGCGTTACCGTGCCAGCGTGCCCGCATTCGTCCCTGAGTTCGGTCATCATGCGCGCGCGAAGCCCGATACGGTGAGATAAGGAAAGGTCGACATGAACGACGTCTCGCCACACGTCCACGATGGCCACGACCACCATCATGGGCATCCGGTCGGTGACAAGCCGTTCACGGATCCCGTCTGTGGCATGAAAGTCGGCAGCGACCCTGCCAAGGAAATCCAGTACGAAGGCCATGCCTACCAGTTTTGCAGCACGAAATGCATGGACAAGTTCCGGCTGGCACCCCAGCAGTACGTCGGGCATGGTGAACAAGCCGCAACCACGCCCGCGGCCGCCGCACCGGAGGGGACGATCTATACCTGTCCGATGCATCCGGAAGTGAGGCAGCCGCAGCCGGGGAATTGCCCGATCTGCGGCATGACGCTCGAGCCGATGCTGCCGTCGCTGGAAGAAGAGGACAACCCCGAGCTGGTCGATTTCAAGCGTCGCTTCTGGTGGACGCTGCCGTTGACCGTCGTCGTGACCGTGCTGGCGATGGCGGGACATCGGATCGTCAAGGCCGGACTGCCAGGCCAGAGCTGGATCGAACTGGCGTTGAGCACACCCGTCGTGCTGTGGGCCGGATGGCCGTTCTTCGTGCGCGGGGTGCAATCCATCAGGAACCGCAAGCCCAACATGTGGACCCTGATCGGACTGGGCGTCGCGGCCGCGTACGGCGATAGCGTGGTGGCGACGGTCGCGCCTGGCATCTTTCCGCAAACCTTCGTCATGCACGGCCGGATCGGGGTGTATTTCGAGGCGGCGGCGGTGATCATCTCGCTGACCCTGCTTGGACAGATTCTCGAACTGCGCGCGCGGTCGCAGACGTCCGCTGCGATCAAATCGCTGCTGGGCCTGGCACCGAAGACGGCCCGCCGCATCAATGTCGACGGCACGGAGGAAGACATTCCGTTGACGCACGTGCACGTCGGCGACGCGCTGCGCGTGCGGCCCGGCGAGAAAGTGCCGGTCGACGGCACCGTCCTCGAGGGCGAAAGCGCCGTCGACGAATCGATGCTCACGGGCGAACCGGTGCCCGTCACCAAGCGACCCGGCGACAAGGTGATCGGTGCCACGATCAATGCCAGCGGCAGCCTCGTCGTGAACTCGGAAAAAGTGGGCGCGCAGACGATGCTGGCGCAGATCGTGCAGATGGTCGCGCAGGCACAACGCTCGCGCGCGCCGATGCAGCGCCTGGCCGACGTCGTCGCCGCCTACTTCGTGACGATCGTTGTGGCGATCGCGTTGCTGACGCTGGTCGGGTGGGGTGTGTTCGGGCCTCAGCCCAGCTGGGTGTACGGTTTCGTCAACGCCGTGTCGGTGCTGATCATCGCGTGCCCGTGCGCGCTCGGCCTGGCGACACCGATGTCGATCATGGCCGCGACGGGACGTGGTGCCACGCAGGGTATCCTGTTCCGCGACGCGGCTGCGATCGAAGGCATGCGCATGGTTGATACGCTCATCGTCGACAAGACCGGTACGCTCACGGAGGGCAAGCCCGCGTTTCACGCGGCCGTGGCGGCACGTGGGGGCAGTGACGAGGAGGTTCTGCGCGTCGCCGCCAGTATCGACCAGGGCAGCGAGCACCCGCTGGCCCGTGCGATCGTCGCCGAAGCGCGCCGGCTCGGCCTGGCGTTATCGAAACCCGAGACCTTTGAATCCGCCAGCGGCATCGGCGTGCGGGGCGTCGTCGAGGGCAGGAAGATTGTCCTCGGCAATACGGCACTGATGGACGTCGAACGGGTCGACTGGCGACCGCTGGCGGGGCAGGCCGAAACCTGGCGGCTGGAAGGGGCCAGCGTGATGTATCTCGCAGCAGACGGCCGGTTGCAGGGCCTTGTCGCAGTGTCCGATCCCGTCAAGGAAACCACTGCGGAGGCGCTGGCGACGCTGAAGGAAGCCGGCATTACGGTCGTCATGGCGACGGGCGACGGCGTGACTACGGCGAAATCGGTTGCCGCGAAGCTCGGTATCCCCGAGTTCCACGGGGAGGTCAAGCCGCAGGACAAGCTGGCGCTCGTCGAGCAAAAACAGGCGGAGGGCCGGATCGTCGCCATGGCCGGGGACGGCATCAACGATTCGCCCGCGCTGGCCAAGGCCAACGTCGGCATCGCGATGGGCACGGGCACCGACGTCGCCATCAATTCCGCGCACGTCACGCTCGTCAAGGGCGACTTGCGCGGCATCGCGCGCGCCCGCATGCTGTCGCTGGAAACGGTTCGCAACATGCGGCAGAACCTCGGGTTCGCGTTCGTCTACAACGCGCTCGGCATTCCGCTGGCGGCAGGCCTGCTGTACCCGTTCACGGGCAGGCTGCTGTCGCCGATGATCGCCGCGCTGGCGATGAGCCTGAGTTCCGTCTCCGTCATCAGCAACGCGCTTCGGCTGCGCGGCAGCCGCAACTAGCCGGTGCTGGCTGCTTGAACGGCCAGCGTCGTCCACCATTGCACGAGGGAGGGGCGCGACCATGGGTAGGGCGGAGATGCGCAGCCAGGGCACAGGCGCTGGCCGGAAGCCTCGTCCGGCCGCGTCGTGGCGCGTATTGATGGCGGGAGGGCGCATGGACAGCGACGCAAGAAGGCTGAAGCAGGGTGAAGTGTCGCGGCTGGTCGTCGGCACGGCGACGGATGGCTGAATGCGGAGGGCAACGTGACTTTCATCGTCTCGTACACGGCCGACCCCGTCGAGGCCCGGCGTACCGAACTATGCGAACACAAAGGCGACGGCCACCCGGACAGCCTCTGCGACGGCGCTGCCGACGCGGTGAGCCAGGCCTTGTGCGGTGCGTATCTTCGCGCATATGGCGAAGTGCGGCACCATAATGTCGATAAGGCGCTATTGATCGGCGGACGCAGCCGTCCGCGCTTCGGCGGGGGTGTGGTCGATGCGCCGATGCGACTCATCATTGCTGGTTGCGCCGACCCGCTGCCGGCGCCGGACGACGTGGTTGCGCTGGCCCGCGCTGCGGCACACGCTTACCTGGAGCGGACGCTGAGGCATGTCACGAGACGGGTTCCCATCGAGGTCGCGATCCGCGTCGGTGCGTCGCAGCTGCGCGGGACTGTCGCGCCCAGCGCCGGTATTCCTGTCGCGAACGATACGTCGTTCGGCGCCGGGCATGCGCCGTATTCCAGGCTGGAGGAGGCCGTGCTCGATCTGTCGTCGCTTTTGCGCAGTGCCGACTTCCGGCGGGCCTACCCATGCGCCGGGGACGATTTCAAGGTGATGGGCCGGCGTATCGACGAGACGATCGCGGTGACGATCGCGCTTGCGTTCGTCGGCCGCGAGGTGGCGGGCGTGAAAGAATACTTCGCGCAGAAATCTGCGATGGCGCAGTGGCTTGCGCGGCGGATCACGTTCGATTGCGCAATCCGCATCAATACCTTGGACGCGGCAGACGCCACCGATGAAAGCGGCATTTACCTGACGGTGACGGGGACGAGCGCCGAGCATGGCGATGACGGCCAGGTCGGGCGAGGCAACCGCGTGAACCGATTGATTACGCCGGCCAGGACGATGTCGCTGGAAGCGGCCGCGGGAAAGAACCCCGTCAGTCACGTCGGCAAGTTGTATAACGTGTTGTCGTTGCAGATGGCGCGCGCACTCGTCAACGAGGTTGCCGAGCTGCGCGACGTGGAAGTGCAATTGCTCTCGGCAATCGGCCAACCGGTGAATTCGCCGCTGCTCGTCGCGCTCCGTTGCGCCCTGCGCGACGGTTGCGCCATGCCGCTCGATGAGGCGCGGCTACAGCATATCGTAGAGGCTCGCCTGGCGGACATACCGGCGTTGTCGCTGCGTCTGGCGCGGGGCGAGGTACGTGTGTTCTGAAACCCGTCCGGGACCTTGCGATCCCGGACACCGGTGAATGATCATGCGTGCCGAAGCGGACGGTGAAGGTGAAGATGCGCGAACGCATCATGTACCCAGGCATAGAACGCACCGATCGCAAACGACCAGAGCGCCATGACGACGAGGGCATAGAAATAGTCCTGCCACGGATGCAGTCCGGCCGTCTGCAAGGGCCGGAAGTCCATCCCATGGAAGAGCGCATTCATGAAACCCATGAACTGCGCGGGCCACAACGCTTCGATGAGCGCACACGACGAATAGAACACGGCCACGGTCACGGACAAGGCGAGACCGGTTTGTAGCGGTTTCATTTCATTCTCCTTTTCTCGGAAAGACGGCCTTGAAACAGGCGACGAGGTGTCGCGGATCGCGTGGCGCTTCGCCCGCACGGCATCATTGGGCTGGCGCCGCCAGCGATGCGCTCGGCGGCGCGGGCTGGCAACTACAATGTATTTGTCGCGCGGAGGATGTCAAGCTCAGGATCGGCCGCGGATACTGGCAGCCGCAATGCGCCCGGATGCCTACATTTGTTCGCCCGGCGGCGACGTGGACACCAGCCAGGCTGCCGCCGCCACGACCGCCAACAATACCGCGGCCTCGATCCACACGACGTGTCTGAAGCGGCGCGGCAACGCCGGCGCCGCTGAGTCGCCAGCAGCTTCGCGCGCGAGCCATGGCGGCATCACGAAGAACCGGTTGACTCCGCCCAGCAGAGCCGCGACCGCCACCAGCAGCAGTTTCGCGACGAGGGTATTCCCGTAGGGGTTCCCGATCAGGTCGTCGAAACTGCGTATGTTGTGCCACGTTGCGTACAAGCCCGTCACGACAATGCCTGCCAGCGCGAACGTCGCCGAGTTGGACAGCGCAGTCACGTAGGCTGCCCGGGCCCGCCGGTCGGCGGACGTCATGTCGCCCGTCGCCCGCAACATGATCGCGCCCGACACGATTACCTCGCCGACCCACAGGCTGACCAGGCCAAGGTGCACCCAGTCGGCCAGCAGGCGCGCGCCGAAATCGCCGTCGCTCGCCGCGTGGCTGGCCATGCTGCGCGTGTACCAGAACACGGCGAGGCCCGCCATTGTCGCCGCAGTCGGCCACGCGCCGCGCTCGTTCCGAACGAAGGCACGGACCGCGGCGAGCGCCAGGCCGGCGAACCCGACGCACCAGGCCAGTCCGAGGTGCGTGGACGTCGCCATCGTCCAGGTGGCGCTGCCTGCCGCGACCAGGGGCACCTCGGCCATCCGTGCGGATTCGAACCACAGCCAGGCGACGTCGGCGGCCAGCGCCACGAAAGCCCCGGCCAGCGCGAAGCCGCGCAACGGCCGACGGCGCATCTCGGCCCAACGCGATGACCCGTGTGCCAGCCACGAACACGCCAGCGTGGCGCCGGTCAGCACCGCCACGGCCACGTTCAGCAAGACCGTGACGAGACGGTGGGCAGTCTCCAGGTCAGGCCCCATCACTTGACCGTGAACGTGAACTCGCCCTTGACCTTGTGGCCATCGTGCGCCATGGTCGACCACTGGACGCGGTATGCGCCGGCGGACAGGGCCGGCAGCGGGGCCGCCAGCACGGCGGGATCGGCCTTGTCGACGGTGGCCCCCGCTACGGGAATCGCGGTATTGCGAGGACCGGTCAGCTTGATCTTGCTGAACGCGGGCTCGAGCGCTTCGTTGAACTTGAGACGTACCTGCGTCGGCGCCTTGTCGAGCATGCTGCCCGCTCGGGGATCGGACGATTGCAGTTTCGCGTGCGCGAAGGCGGGCGACGTGATGGCGCTGGCCAGGCCGAAGAGGAGGGTACTGAAGAGGGAAGAAAAACGAATCATAATGAGCTCCAAAATCGCGCGGGATATGTGGTCTTTCGGGCGCGTGCGAAGCACCTGTCCACGGCGGTCCGGGTGTGCACGTGGCGCCCGTTTCTGCGGCGCCGACGGTCAGACGCGAGGAGGGCGTTCAGGAAGCGCAGGGTCGACCGAGGACAAGCCCAAAGCCTCGAATCCACGACCGTTGATTCGGCGTCGGCGCGGCGCCATGTTGGTATTGCAGTGCTGTATCGTGTGATTACGTCAGTTCGCGTATGCTAGATTTGTCCGCCGGCGTCTGCTCGTGGCGCGACGACGGCTCAACCTGTGACTCCAGTCGGGTCCTGAAAGCGGTTCGATCGACATTGAGATAGGAGCTGATCATGCAAAACCAGCAGTACGAATCGTGTATCGAGGCGTGCAACGATTGCGCCGACGCTTGCGACACGTGCGCGTCGGCGTGCCTCAAGGAAGACGACGTGAAGATGATGGCGCGCTGCATCGCGCACGACATCGACTGTGCACAGTTGTGCCGCCTGGCCGCTGCGGTGATGGCGCGTGCGGGCGAAGCGGCGACGAGCATCTGCCAGGCGTGTGCCGACGTCTGCGACATGTGTGCGGACGAGTGCGGCAAGCACGACGCACAACACTGCAAGGACTGCGCCGCCGCATGCCGCCGCTGCGCGGCCGAATGCCGCAATATGGGTGGCATGCGCGGTGGCCGGGCGACTGACATGGGTGCCGGGACGCATTGAGACCGGCCCGGAATAGCGCGGTGAGTAAAGGTCCGCCGTGCGCGGGCTTTTTTTGTGATGCGTCACGAAGGCCTCAGGTTTTGCTAACGTAGGGCGGCTCAGCTCACTGGTTAAAAGGTTTGGACGATCAAATGAACTCTTCGCATAATCTATATTATGTCAAATGCTTGCTACATAAAAACCGAAGGGGCCGATTGGCCCCTTTCGCTTGTGTACGGTATCGAACATACCGCCCTGTTGCCCGAATTATACTATTTCCCCATGTGCTACCTCTTACGACAGCCCGCGCGGGACCTGTTCGGAGAAGTCCCGGTCACGGAGGACGATTTAGAGGCGTGGGTAGCCGCCGTGTCCCCGGTCCACCTCACCGAACGGCTGTTCGCGAACTACGTCCGGCGCTACAACGTCGCGGACAAGATTCGCACCGCGAAGCTTCGCGGCGAGTTCGAGACCATGACGGCCGTGCGGCGCGAGCCCTACCACGCCCGGCTCGCGCTTTCTCAGATCGTGTGACGCATCACAGAAAAAGCCCGCGCGCGGCGGGCTTTTCTCACTTCTTCCGGCGCTTGAAGCGGCCGTTTTTGCCTCGCGGCGGCAAACGCTTGGTCATCGCTCATCTCCCACAGGTTTAAACAGTCGGCCTTGCAGCCGGTCGATTTGCTGCTGCTGGCGGTCCAGGTCGGCACGAATCCACTGTAGCTGCGTGCTCACCACGCCATAGGTCATGGCGGCGTTGATCAGCAGTGTCGCCATCGGGATCACCAGTTTTTCCGGCCAGTCCTTCACACCAGTATTCGGCATTGCGATCCCTTACGCGTCTTTCGCGGCCGACTGCACGGCGGCCGGCTTCGATTCCGGCAGGACCACGGCGGCGCCCGCGCCGCCCAGCGTCGCCAGCCCAATGATGGCCTGCGCGAGCGCGCCGCCGTCCGTGTGGACGAACGGCAGCAACGCGGTTGCCACGGTGCCGACAGCCTGAATGGCGCCGGGATTCAGGCCGAACATCATGCCCAGGACAGCCACGCCGGCCCAGGTCGACGGCTCTTTCAAACGTGCGGTAATACCAATCATGGTGCTTCTCCTTTTCAGTTAAAAACGTAGCCTAAAAAATCCGTCGCCGGGCACGCAAACGATGCGTCCCACGTGCGTCCTTCCCGCTTTGCCTTCTCACACTCGGTCTCGTTCGTGCGCGGGATGCCGATGACGTCGCCGATTGCGATTGCCGGCTTGGCGATCACCGTGTCGCCGGCCTTCACCGTCGCGTCACTGGCCGCATCCCACAGCTTTACGGCTTCGTCCCCCACAGCCGCAGCCGCATCCCCGATCTTTTTTTTTGCGTAGTAGGCCATCGCCAGCACCGCCAACGCGATGCCGAGGACGACGACCGTTTCATCTTTCAGCGCGCCCATGTCACCACCCCATTTGCGCAAGCCAGTCGGTGCCGTCCGGCCCGCCCGTGCTGACGCTTTCGTAACCCTGGCTGTAGTCCGATCCGGACATCGCGCCCGAGATCGCCGGCAGCACGGAGTTCACCGGCTTGCCGTCGCTCGTGACGACTTGGCCGACGCTGTTTTTCATCAGGAATCCGTCGTTGCTGTCGCTCGGGCTGATGAGCGATTTCCACGCGCCACCCAGGATGCTCGTCCATAGCTGGTTGTTGACGTTGGTCGCGACGGGACCAGCCGGCCCGGCCGGCGCCGTCGGCACGACGGCCCTCTTCTTCATCACGAGGACAGCCGCCACGGCCGCCACTAAAAACAGGGTGTTGTTGTTGCTCATACGGTCTCCGCAAAACCGGCTTTCGCCAGGATGGTCGTGTAGTAGTCCTGCGTCTCTGCAGGCGCCGCGGCTAAGCCCTTGCGCTGCACGTTGCCGATGCCCCAGTTGTACGCGGCGAGCGCCTGCGCCCAGGTGCCCGTGCTGCGGTACAGGGTCGCGAGGTAGCGCGCGGCGCCGGGGATCGCGTCGGACGGGTCGAGCGGGTCGACGCCCAGGCTCGCGGCCGTCGCCGGCATGAACTGCGCGATGCCGACGGCGCCGACGCTTGAGCGCTTCGTGCCGTCGATAATGGCCGGGTTGTAGCGCGACTCCTTCCAGAGCAGCCACGCGAGGATGGACACCGGCACGCCGCTCGCCTGCGCGGCGGCCGTGATGGCTTCCTGGTACGGTGCCGACCCCGAAGGCCAGCCGGTAATCATGTTCTGCATATCGTCGTAGGTGTCGCTCAAAATGTCGCTGTTCTCGTCGCCTGCCGTCACGGCAGTGGCGTTGCGGTACAACTGCCACGCCACCATGCCCACGAGCGCGCCGGCCACGATGATTACGGCGCGCTGGTCCATCAGATCGGATCCTCGTAAAACTCAAACGTGACGGGCGCATCGTTTCCGACCTCGCCGCCGACAGCCATAATCCCGTTCCCAGGCGGGACAATAATCGGTTCGTTCGGCACGAGCGGCAGGAGCAAATTCGCGGAAACATAGCTGTTGAACATGATCGCGCCCGACTGCGCGGCGTTCAGATCCGATCTACACTGCGCGACGCTCGCGGGGCCGTTCAGCTTTTTGTTCACGGGCGGCGTGCCCAATGTCGGAAGCGCGACGCCGCCGTAGCGTAGCGACTGGAGCGTCGCGACGGTTCCATTTGTCAGCATCACCTTTTCCACGATCAGGTTTTTGCCACTGCCGACCGGGTTCCATAGCTGGCTGTGCGCGAAGTTGCCTGCGCTTTTCGCCGCGTTCACGTAGGCATAGAACGCAATGCCCTGCAACGTTCGCGCCTTTCCGCCGTCGACCACATCAACGGTTCCGCTGATGCGGTCATCGTGAAAATCGAAGTCCCCAGCCAGGATGGTGCCGCTGTTGTTCGCGCCAGTGCGGTCCTGCACGCTCAGCCACTGGTAATCGACGTTCCATACGCCCTGCCCTTGCAACAGGTCGATGCTGTCGCCGGTATTAGTGCGGACGCGGATTGTGCCGGTAGCCTTGGTGCATTTGAAGAATCGTCCGCGCACGTCGAGCTGCTGGCTTTGGTTCGCGTCGAGGGTGAAATCGAACTGCATGGCATTACCTCCGTGCCATCACCGCCAGCCCGGCCACGGCCAGGACGACGAAGATGATTTTCTGCTGCGCGTCGCTCGTGCCCTTGGCATCGGCGTAGGCGCCTTGCAGTTGGTTGATGGTCGACGCCTGCACCTGTGCCGCCCGGTCGAATGCATCCATCGCGGCCGACTCGCTGTCGTGCACGGTGTCAAGCGCATGGTTGAACAGATGGTCGGCGTAGTCGTAGCTCTGCGCCACGCTGGCGTTTTGGCCGTCAACGACTTTCGACGCGAAGCCCAGCACGCCGGCCAGTTGCGAGCCGGCCTGCTGCACGGCCGCGCCGCCCAGGGCCAGCGCGCCGGCCACCGCGCCGCCGTCCGTGGTCGTGTTGTTGATCGTCGTGTTGTTCGTGCTGCGGTTGCTGCTGTCCGTCCAGGTGCTCGTGCTCGACCGGTTCGAAAAGTCCGCGTTCGTCGTGTTCGTCGACCGATTGCTGGTGTCGCTCCAGAGGTTCGTCGTCGTGTCAGTCGTGTTGTTCGTGGTCGACCGGTTCGAGAAGTCCGCGTTCGTCGTCGTATTGGTCGTGTTGCTCGTGGTCGACCTGTTCGAAAAGTCCGCGTTCGTCGTGTTTGTCGAGCGGTTCGACAGGTCGTACGCGTTCGACGTCCAGGTGTTCACCTGCCGTTGGTCGTAATTTTGGGTGTTGCTGCTGGTCTGCTGCTTGCTGCCGCCCGACATGTCAGATTCCTTTTCTCATCAATACGGCCGCTTGGCCGTAGCCGGCCTTCGCCAGCTTGCGCATGAGGCCCGGCCGGCGCGTCCACACCGACACGGACTTGCACCCGACGCCGAAGAACCGCTCCACCTCGGGCAGTACCTGCGTCGTCAGGTCCGTGTTCGCCGCGATCTGCCGCGCTACCCGGATTTCAAGTTCCCGGCCGTTCTCGTGCTGGACCTGTTCCACCACGATCACGGCGAGCGGCCCGCCCTCGTCCGACACCTCGAAGGCGACGCCGCCGCCGAGCAAGCCGTCGACGCCGATCAGGCCGTCGCTGGTGTCCCATTTCGGATTCCCGACCATGGGCGCGATTGCCACGCGGGCTTGCTCCAGGTTGAGGCGGCCGAAGCGGATCATTTGTGCTTGCTCAGGTAGTAGAGGCCGACGACGATGGCGAGCAGCACGGCAGGCTTTTTCAGCATGGCCGACAGGTCGACCGTGCTCTTGCTCGTCGCTGCACTCTGCGTCGCGCCGGAACCTACGTTGACGTTCCAGCCCGAGTTGTCGAAGCCCGCGCCGCCGACGGTCTGCTGCGCGTTCATGGGCGGACTGGTCAGCGCGGCGGATGCCACGCTGCCCGCCGCCATGATGCCGGCGCTCCAGGGGTCCGCGCTCGCGGCGGTCTTCCAGGCGTCAGCCATGGTGCGTCACCACGAGCAGCAGCCCGAGGACCACCAGCAGGCCCATATTGCTGCCGCCCTGCACGGGCGCGACGGTCTGCACAACGCCCGGCTGGCCGAGGTGGTACAGTGCGCCCGTGTTCGGATCGACGCCATACGCGGCCGACGACTGGATCACCTGCGGCGAGTTGATCTGTCGGTCGACGTAGACGTCGATGGCCTGCCCGAGCCGGGACAGGAACCATGCGTCGGCGCCGCCCTGGTTGCTTACGGTTTCGTCCATTTCGACCCCTTAGAACGCTTGCAGCGGTTCCAGCACTTCGATTTCGATGGTGATGGTTTCGGCCGCCGAGAAGGTGCCGTAGACCTCCATCGTTTGCGCGTCGCGCGTGTTGAGCATCTGCGACTGGTTCTCGTCGATGATCGGGTCATAGACGTACAGCGACGCCTGCGGCACGCGCGTGTATTCGTTCGCCTGGTAGTTCGTCAGCGCCGACGTGCTGTCCTCGATCACGATGCCGTTTTTCTTGATCAGCAGGGCCGTCATGTTTGCGCTGAAGAAGTTGATGCGCTTGAAGATCGATCCGCCCGATGCAACGTCCAGGTGCGGCACCGGCAGCGCGAAGGTGCCGGCCGCGTTGATGGAAATCGTTGCACGGTGAACCTTGGCGATCAGCGCGCGGGTGCCCGCTTGCGCCGGGTCGACCTGCGGACGGTTGACTTCTGCCCAGCCTGCCAGCGTCGGCGCGGTCGCGCCGCTGATGCCGATTTCCAGCTTGAGGCTGTTGATGCCGGCCGTGGTATCCATGGCGCCCATGAACTGGCCCAGTTCGGTCTTGCTGCGGATTTCGGAGAAGTCCAGCGTCAGGAAGCCGGCGTTCGCCGTGATGCCCTTGTACTGCTGGCGTGCGTCCGTGCAGGCGCCGGTCGAATCCCAGATCACCTTGCCGTTGGCCTTGAGCTGGATCGTCGAAATCATCGACTTCGTGAACGTCGTGCCGCCCAGGTTCAGCATGATGCGCTCGACGGTGTAGCCGAGCAGGTTGGACAGGTCGCAGGTCGCGAGACCGGTTGCGACGACGTTGTTAAACGGCAGGAGCTTGATGCGTTGACCCATGGTCCGCTCCTCAGATGTAGTTTTTCAGGACGGGGGTCTGCTTGGCGATCACGACGCCGGCAGCGCCCAGTGCCATGGCCTTGATGCGGTCGTCCTTCGCGAACTTGTAGACGCCGTACAGGATGCCGCAGGCAATGCCAAGGTTCATCAGAGCTTGTTGGTTCACGTTCAATTCTCCAGTGGTTAAGGTGGTCTTCGCGCTTTGGCGCGTCGGTAACTGGATGGTCAAACGTGAGGCCGCATCAGGGCAATTTTCGCGCCTTAGGGCGCTTCCTTAGGCAGTGGTATAAACCGGCCCGGCCGGCTGATTTTTTTTCGCGTGTGTGGCGAAAAAGTCAGCGGAACCGGACCTTTCCAGGCGTGGTTGCCTTAGTGAGCGGGTCGATGCGCAGGAACTCCAGCGGCTTGAGCGCCGCCAGCGCGTCCTCAGGAACTCGCGCCTTCCGTGCGATGTACTTGATGTCGTCGCCGCGCGCGGCGAACAGGACGAACTCGGAGCAGTTGCCTATGGTGGTCTTGTCCGCCTCCGCCCATCGCTGGCTGATGGCGTAGATCGTGATGCCGCGCTTAAGCCCGCGCCTCAGGAGAATGCCCCAGTGGCCCGGCGCCTTCGACGGCGTGGTGACGTCGGCCAGTTCCTCCGCGATGGCGACGAGCGGCCCGGCGAAGCGGCCAGCGTGGAACACGACGGCGCACCAGAAATCGAAGTCGCCCTTGAGGTCCGGCCCCGGCACGAACGCGACGCGCACGTGCCCGCGCGCCTGCATGGCTTCCATCAGCGCCTGCCGGCCCGTGACCTTGCGCCACCCTGGCAGTTCGCACCACTGCGCCTCAGGGTCCCAGGCACACGCGCGGCGCTCGTTCTTGACCTCGTTCGCAACCTGCGTCGTCTTGCCGCACCGGGACGCGCCAGAAACGACGACAAGCCGGCCGTCGTTGGTCTTGAGCGCGCCGCTCATCCCAGCGTCACCTGTTCCTGCGCGGCCTGCGCCTCAGGCACCGCTTCGACCACTGCCTTAGGCACTGGTTTCGCCTTGCGCGTCGTGTCGGCTTTGACCGCGCTCCAGATCGCGCCGGCAATTGGCATCGTGATCATGAGCGCACCGATTTCGGCCCGGTATTGGCCGCCCAGGTCGCCCAGGCTTACGCCGTATTTCGTCAGCACGGGCGCCCAGGCCTTCGCCAGCATCTGTGCGTTCGTCGGCCCGGCCGCGTGCGGCTCGCGCAGCACTTCGGCCACGGCCGGAAAGCCGAACGTCAGGAATACCGGCGTCGCCAGTTCGGCCACCAGCATGAGCGCCTGCTCGTTCTCTTGCTCCAGACTCATGAGCGCGGCGTCTTCCTGCGCCTGTTCTTGGTCGGCCAGTTCGCGGGCCTGCACGTCCTCCGCGCTCGCCATGGCGCCGAGGGCGCGCAGGCTCGCGGACTCCTCGTCGCCCGGCGCGGCCGGGCCGCTCGCGGTGTCGATCACGTCGTCGCTCATTTCAGACCCCCGAACGAAAATCCGGGCTTTGGAGCCGGTTTCGGCGGCGCGGACGGCTGTTCACCCGCGCCGGCCGGTTGCGTGGCCGCTGGCGTGCGTTTCGGCACGCTGGCGAGCCACTTTCGAGCCGCCGCCGTGTGCTTTTTCGCGAAGCCGGTAGCCTCGCAGTCGGCATCCTGGCAATCCCAGGACAACGTGCCGGTCGCGGTCGATTCCTTGAGCGCGACGGGCTCGCCACAGGCCGGACAGGCCATCTTGCCGTGGTTGATCTTGGCGGCGGCTACCATCACAGCACCTGGAGTTGGTCGGTGGTGAATTCTTCCGTCTTGCCGTCGTCGAACTTGACGTTGTGCTTGTCGGTCGCGCGGTCGACGCCGAGATATGCGCCGACCTGTCCGGCCCGGTCGCTGGCGTCGTCGATGACCTTGACGGCGGAATAGACGGTCGTGAGTTGCTGGGTTTGGTTCATTTGAGTTGCCCTTTCAGGTGTTGCCAGTTGAGGTGATCCGCCAATTCGCGAAAGAACGCTTTCGCCTGGGCCGGCAGGAATAGCCCGTACTGCCTCATGAGCGCGCAGGCTTTCGCCTCCAGCGCCTGATCCTTCTTCGCGGTCTCGCGCGCACCCGCGCGCAGGTCCGCAAGCTCTACGTCGACTTGCATGTTTTTGTCCTCATTCATCCGCGTACTTCCGCTGAAGGTGTTGTAGATGGCTCCCCACATGGCGCGGAGAGTGCCGCTTGAATCGTTCGACGGTGTCGCGGTCGGCCGCCTTGCTCCAGCCCTTGTCACCCGGCCGGTTGAAGCCTGCGTTGTGCGTGCGCTCGTGGTGGACAGGTCCGCCAGAATGCCCGGCGCCGGGGGTTGGCGAACCGCATTCCGGCCGCGTCCAGGCCGGCGAGCCCGTACAGTTATTTACACCAGTCCGAGGGCGGCTAATCCGCGCCGCGGACGTGCGGCCATCGCTGATGGTCCACCGATAGTGCACCCCCTCGTACACCTCCAACGGGTATGCGGCGGCGTAGACGCCGACCGGCTTTTTCTGCATGCCGACCTTGTACCGGCCGTTGATCTCGACGTCACGCGCGGCTACGCGCACGGCGAGCGCTTTGCGCATCACAGCCGGCCCGCCTTGCGCCCACAGGTAGTCGGCCCAGTCGGCTTGCTTCGCCACGTTCGGGTCCGTCGATTCGATTTTCTGTGCCGCCGCGTGCGCCGCGCGCACTGCCTCAGGCGCGTTCAGCAGGGCCTCACCCTTCACGCGGCGCAGCTCGCGCCACACGCCGACCGGCGCGCCGCCGATCTGCTGGAACTGGCGGATGCCCCAAGCCTGAGACCAGTACGTGACGCGCGCCGACGGGGTCAACTCGACGTTGCCGAACAGGTCCGGCACGATGGTGTAGGTGGTGCCGTTCTCGAACACCTTGTGATCGCCAACGCCGGTCCCGTCGATGTTCTTGCAGACGTACTTGACGATGTAGCCGGCCGCCGTGCCCTTGTCGGCTTCCATGCGTACCAGCTTGACGCGGTTCTCGTGCGCGCCGCGCTCCTCCTCGTCTTCCTTGATCGCGTAGGCGGTCACGATCATTTCCATATCGTTGACGCGCGCCGGGTCGACGAACAGCAGCATATGCCAATGCGGGCAACCGTCCGTGTGCGGCTCCGCGATGCGGAAGCCGTACGGCCGGATGCCGGCGCGATGCAGCGCGGCGCGGATGCGCGCGTACACGTCGACGAGGTAGGCTTGGGCCTCGCGGGGCGTGGCACCGTTGTATTTCGGGTTCGTGCCGCCGACGCTGTGAAACTTCGACGGGCAGGTGATCGTCCAGAACAGGCCGACGTGCCGTAGCGCGGATGCGCATTCCTCGAAACCGCGAATGCGCGTCATCAGCTCGTTGCGGCGATTCACCTTATTGCCGACGCCCTTGGCGGCCAGCTCGGCCAGCGTGAATTGCTGGCCCAGCTCGTTCGTGGCGATCTGGCGGGCGAGCAGGTCCGCATTGGCCTGATTCTGCGCGGCCTGCACGGCGGCGACTTCGCGCGACACGTACGGGTCCGTCGTGCGGTAGGTCAGCCCAAGCTGAATCGACGTGTGCTCAAGTCGGCGCTTCCACTCAGTGCGCAGGTGACGCCTCCACCACGCCTCATCGGCCGCGCGCTTGATTCGCTCGTCGTCTGTGTCGCCGGCCGGCGGCGCGATGCCACGGCGCGCGCACAGCTCGTCGACGGCGGCGAGGATGGCGTCCGTCGTCATCAACTGGTAGCAGAGCTCCGACACGGCGCGCACGCACTTCTCCGCCGCCACGGCGATATCGCGAGCCGTCGCCATGCGGCCCTTGTCGTCGGCCAGCGGAATGCGGTCGACGTCGGCCATCAGGTCGCGGATGATGTCCAGCTTGGCCTGGTGCTTTGCCTTGCCCTCACGAGCAAACACGGCCTCCATCGCGCGCGCCATGCGCTTCGGGATGCCCCAGCTTACGGCGCCCATCAGTAGCCGTACCCTACGATGAACTGTACCGGCCCGACGATGAAGGCCAGTTCAGCGCGCGACGGCTGAAGCAACACCGCCAGCCCGAAGAATGTCCGATTGCGTCCGAACCTTGCGTAGAGGTGCTTCCCCATCAGTGAGCCCTCCCGTGCGTCGCCGGCATGGCGCCGCCCTGCATGCACTTTTGAATCTGGCCGAGGTCGGCGAGCAGCTTTTGCAGCGCGATCCACACAAGGCCGCGTTCGAGCGCATCGAACTTGTTGAGCGAATCCTTGGCACGTGCCTTAGGCAGTCCGGCAGACATCACTGCAACCATGCGGGCGCCGTCCGGCGCGTTCAGCCAGCAGGCGGCGCGCATGGCCTCCACGTCGGACGGCCTCGCGACGATGGCGCGCAGAGCCATGATGCGTTGCTGGCGCACGTCCTCAGGGACCGCGCAGACGGCCTCACACGCGGCCGTGAAGTCCGCGAGGTAGACAGAGGTGGAAATCTCCAACGGCGAGCGCTGGGGGCCTGCGGCGGCCGCCAGCGCGGCCAGTTCGACGCGTTCGGCTTTCACGGTTTGCTTGCTGCGGCCTGAAGCGCAGCCAGAATGCCCAGCACCCGAAGAGCACTGCCGCTTCTATCGTTCGCCACGTCGATAGCAACCGGAGCCGGGATCGGACCGTGCTTTGCTACACTTGGTGTTTTTTTGAGGAAATTATGAAAACCGCGAAACGCGACGACATCCTTGCCGGCCTTCATGCTGTTGGCGTCACGGTCGGCGAAATGCTTCCCGAATTTATTCACGACGAGGACAGTATCGATGTGCTGCTCGATCAGCTCGCCGATTTTCGCGATCAGGTCGCGGCCACTAGTACGCGCGATGAATTCCTGAAAGTTCTCGACGGTTTGATTGCCGGTATCAGGCAGTTCAAGCCGTAACTCGGCTTCGATATGGGCGCAGATACGATGAACTAATTTGTAACCTTGTGTTTCCGACATGTGGCCTCCTCAGGCGTTTTTCTCCTCAAGCGAAATTGCCGCGCGGAGGGGCGCTGAGGCCCGCTACGCCTGAGGAAAGGTAAGAATTCCGCGCGGCAAAACGAAGGATAGCTCTAAGCTTGAAGCTACGTCAATGGGTTCGAGCGCTCGAATCGTGCGGCTGTTGAACTGTCAAGGCCTGTGATGTACATTCCGCGACATGCAACAACCTGCCTGAGGAGGCAACATGAACACATTGGAATACCTCGATGCCTTGAAAAAACGTATCGGGAAGGACAGCGACTATGCGGTCGCCAAGGCGCTCGGGGTGCGAACGTCTACGATTTCCGGGTACAGGAAACGCGGCGGCCAGATGGAGGACGTCATTGCCATGAAGGCGGCCGCCATTCTCGGTTTGCATCCTGGTCTTGTTGTGCTGGACATGCACCGCGAGCGGGCGAAGGAGACGTCCGAGGAATCAATTTGGCAGGATATTTACGCGGGTTTTCTAAAGCTGTTGCCGCACGCTAGGCGAGGGAAGGGGCCGGAACGTCGGCGCCTCCCCCGCGTTGCAACAGCATAATTTTCTAGCAAGCTTGGCAGTCTCTATATTATGTCAAACCACGCCCTAAGTTTGATTTGTTCACAGCGCTGGTCGTCGTCAGTTTGCAGAAGAGCATTACCGAATTTTGCATAAAACTATATCCGGCTGTTCGACTGCGGTCTGAGCGGTCGTGGTCTACTTCGAGCTGTAAGGTGCGGGCATACGATGCTGAGTGCGCGTGCCAGCGATCGTTTCCGCTCTGCCGTGCGAATTCAGAAGGATTTAAACTGTGCTTCGGTTCGGGTTTGGGCTGTTGCCATGAGCAATCTACCGATCTCATACAGAGCCGCCATCCGTCCATCCTTCACTCGAGCAATCGGCTCGCTTGAATACCGGTCGATAAAGTGGTCGCCGTCACAGACGACTCTATTGAGAAGTGGTGTGAGATCAAGTACGTCCGTCGGCGACAACACCCCTTGATGCCCAAGAACGCCTGCAGTGATCGAATGGTTGCCGCCTGTTACGAGACCGATATGCCACGGTAGAAGCAGCGAAACGCCATGGTTTGAGTCTTGGCGCCATTGCCCAGAGATCTTTCCTTGGCCGATAGTCGTCAAGGCGGAGACGAAGCCTGCTCTACGCCAAGGGGTTGGCAGCACGATGTCCCTCGTCAAGTCGAGCTGATAGCCCTCTACGTCGAGACGAAGGCAATCACTTTCCTCAAAAACGGAGAAGAAATCATCCGGCGAAAACAGTCGATATAAATCGATGGGATCGCGTGCTGCGTGTTGAACCCGCTCGGCAACTGACAGGATGTGTTCGGCCTGCAGTGGGCGCAGAATGGCGGTAACTAAGCTAGCCAAAGCCGAGGGTTCTCGGCTGGCCAGTTCATTTGCGATATCAAGCAAATATCGGAATGTGTCGCGGTTTGCGCTAGTTTTTTCGTGATCTTGGGATTTGATAAGTGAGGTAACGCGTGACGCGATCTTTTGAAGCATGTCGTACTAGATGGAGAATTTGTATGGTTAATCATGAACTAGAGGCGAACTCACACAGAGCCTATGCCTGTACGACCTTGAAAAACGTCAATCTGCCGTCAAACAGCGGTTTGCATGTTAACCACAGCCAAACGCGTTAAACTCGACAATACATTTAGTAATGTCGAGTTGTATACCAAAAGTCTTGCGGCGGATAGCTACAGCTAAAGACCGGTGTTTTCAAGATGTCAGATGGCGAACAATCCAACCCTCTTGAGATTCGAAGCAAATTTAGCATAGACAGATTGCGTTCTCCCCGCTCGATCCTGCCCATATGGCTCCGGTCAAGGCGCGAGAGGTGAGACAACTCCTCTTGGGAGATGCCCTTCTGCTTCCTCAAAGAGCGGATGGCAGTCCCAATAGCGACAAGGTAGTGTGAGTCGTCTGGCTGCCCCTGAACGGTATCCATTGTGGTATGGTCCGTTCTCCGGGCACAATAGACCACGGCATTTGCGGCCCATTTTTAATACGTTAGCAACTCCCCTTCCCCACATGAGCAAACCCACCCCTGCAGTGAGCAAAAAAGCTGTGCTTGTGCGAGTACCGACTCGAATGTACGAGGATCTCCTGAATCTATCGGCTGCCGCTACCCTTCTTCAACGAAAAAGCGTAAGTGTTCCCGGCTTGGTAGTTGAGCTACTGGAGGAGGCGTTGCGGCAGCGAACGGGTCGGTGACCAATCCGCTGTGAAAGGCAAGTGGGTAATGCCCCTCAACAATGCATTGTCCTTACCACGTCGATGGGTCGTCAAGCAGGCTTTTAGCGACAGCGATTGCCCTCTTCGACGGCGGCGACATGCCGACTTCCCGGAGTAGCGCCTTTCTGGTTTCTGGCTTGATCAGTCCGGCGTACGGCGGTGACTGCCTGAGCCGGTTTGAGTTTTGGTCGGTGCCTGTCATCACTGCCTTAACCTCCTCATCGGTTCCAGAAGTCATGAGGGCGCGCCATTCGTCATGCGCAGAAACCCAAGTGCCTTTCGCGTTCCAGCGATCAAGATTAGCAAGGCTCCGAGCGCGGATTGTTGCCATATCGACTTCTTGAAGAACAGCAGTCGCGGTAAGGAGTTTTAGTTTGTCGAGTTGTTCGTGACGATTTTGCATTCTGCGCGTACCGCAAGCAGGTAACCAAGTTGATACTACATGCATTCTTCCTACGAACAGCCAATATGCGAACTGAATACGCTATCGTTCAAGACGAACTCGTAGGCGGCGCGCTCGCTCACGGTACGCCTTTTCTCCCCCCTCAAGGATGTCGCAGACCACCTTACGGATTTCAGCGTCTTCCAGGCCGCCTGCGGTATAACAAAATGATGGAAGTTGCCCTCCTTCGGCCGGATTAGCGTTGGCGACAATAATTTGATCCGCATCGGTGTTGATTACCAAGTTAGCGTTATGCGTAACCATTATCACTTGGCGCTTGGTCTTCGCTACAAGGAAGAGTGATACCAGCTCATCGAAAACGGATTTGGGGTCAAGGTTCTCCTCAGGTTGATCGATTATAAGGGGCCGATCATCTGCATCATCCAAGGCCAAGTAGAGGAGCAAGAGTACTATTCCGCAGGTTCCGGGAGACAACTTTCGGATGTCGGTGCCGTCATACAGAATCTCTCGTACTTAACTGAAATGTGACGAAGGTTAACAGCGATGCGGCACGTTTACAACGACAAAATAAAAATGCCGCTCAGTCTTAACTGAACGGCATTACCTCGAATTCGGGGGAATTGGTGCCGGCCCCGGTCGACGACGCGTCGACGATCGCCGACCGGTGATTACCGGCTGCCCTGCGTGTCGGGATGATGTTGCCGATGCACCTCGATCAGGCGCAGCACGGCCTGGGACTGGTACCTCCTGGCGAGCCCACTCAGATTGTCGGTAAAAGCGCGATAGCGCTCGTCCTGGCTCGCCAGGCGGTTTGCGTACGCCACGATGTCGTGCATATTGCCCGCCCGGGCCAGCCGGTTCAGTGCCTCCATGTCGTCCGCCGGAGGAATCACAAGCGAAGGCGCTTCGCCTTCCGGCTTGATGCCTGCCGGCGCATGGATCCATTCCAGCCGCAGCAATCCGGCCATATGGTCCAGCAGCTTGTCCGCATCGAGTGGCTTCGGCAGGAAGGCGTTCATCCCGGCGGCCAGGCTTTGCTCGCTGTCGCTGGCCGACACGCTGGCCGACATCGCAATAATCGGCACGCCCCGGAAAGCTTCCTGTTGGCGCAACTGGCGTGTGGCTTCCAGTCCATCCAACTCCGGCATGACAATGTCCATCAGGATCAGATCCGGCCGCAGGCTTTGCGCCTGTTCCACGCCTTCGCGGCCATTGGCGGCATCGGCCACCTCGAAACCCAGCGGCGTGAGCAGATCGGTCACCATCGCCCGGTTCTCGGCGATATCGTCCACCACCAGCACCTTCCTCCGCAGCCCCGTGTAGCCGGTCACGTTTTTGCTTGCCGCCACGGCCGATGCCGCTTGCACCGGCTGCGCGTTCACCTCGAAGCGGAATACGCTGCCCTGCCCGACCTGGCTCTCGACCTCGACCTCGCCGCCCATCAGGCGCACGTATTGGCGGCAGATGGTCAGGCCCAGCCCCGTGCCGGCAACACGCCGCTGCCTGTCGCCAGCCTGCTCGAACGGCTCGAAGATCAATTTCAACTGATCGGCGGCAATGCCGGTGCCCGTGTCACGCACCTCGAAAAGCATCCGGTCCGGCGGCACGAAGCGCACCCGCAGCGTGACGCGGCCACTGTCGGTAAACTTGACGGCATTGGACAGCAGGTTCAGCAGTACCTGGCGCAGCCGTTTCTCGTCGATTCGGATCGATGGTGGCAGGTCGGGCACGAGATCGCATACGAATTCCAGCCCCTTTTGCGCCGCCTTCACGCCTACGATCTCGCTGATGGTCTGCACGAAGCGGACCAGCGGGACAACGACCGGGTAGAGTTCCATCTTGCCGGCCTCGATTTTGGCCAGATCCAGGATATCGTTGATGAGGGTAAGCAAATGCTCGCCGCTCTTCTTAATCACGTTCACCCCGGCAAGCTCCCGTTCACCCAGCGTGGAGGTGCGTTCCAGGATCTGGGCATAGCCGAGGATGCCGTTCAGTGGCGTGCGCAGTTCATGACTCATGTTGGCCAGGAAGGCGCTCTTGGCGCGGTTGGCGGCTTCCGCAGCATGCCGGGCTTCCCGTTCGGCCTCGGCGCGCTTGCGCTCGGACAGGTCGAGCACAAATGCCACGCCGTGGTCCGGCGAGTCGTCGAACAGGACGACGCCGATCAGCACCGGAATGCGGCTTCCATCCTTGCGGATATATTCTTTTTCGAAAGGCGGTGCGCTGCCGGTCCGCCTGAGCTCCATGACGGCACCTGCATCGATCTCGATGTATTCCGGCGGCGTGATTGCGGTCCAGCTCAGTGTGCCGGACTGTACGTCCTCCCGCGAATATCCTGTCATGCGCAGGAAGGCATCATTGGCGTCGGTGATGTTGCCGCGCAGGTCCCAGAAGAGGATGCCGATGATGTTGGACTCGACCAGGCGCTGGATGCGGGCATGGCTGTCGCGCACGTCCGCATACAGCCGGGCATTGTCGAGCGAGATGGCGGCCTGGGACGCCAGCAGTTCCAGCACCTGGACGCGGCCCGGGTTGAAGGCGTGGGTGGCCAGGCGATTTTCCAGGTACAGTATGCCGACCAGGGCCGATTGGCGCAAAATCGGCAGGCACAGGACGGATTTGGGATGTTGCTGGGCAAAATAGGGATCGGCTGAAAACGGGTGCGCGGCGGTTGCGTCCATCAGCAGTACCGGTTCCCGGCTGCGCCGGACATACTGGAGGATGGCCAAAGGCAGGTGTGCGTGCGGCAGCGGTTCTCCGTTATGCCGGATCACCTGTACCGCCTCCCGCTCGACCCTGGCCTCGGCCGCCAGCGCTAGCTCGTCGTTCCGGACCAGCAGCAGGCAGCCCGTCTGGGCGCCCGCGCTTTCGAGCATCAAGTGCATCAGGGTGTCGATCAGTTCGTCGAGCAGGATCTGTCCTGAGATGGCTTGCGACGCTTTAGCGACCGACAGCAGGTCGAGCCGGGTTTCGCCCTCGGTCGGGGCCGTTGCGCACTCGATGTACCTGCGCAATTGTGGAAACGACCGTTCGAGTTGGCTGACTTTGCCCTCGGCACCCCATCGGGCATAGCAGGTGCGCGCCTGCTCCAGATGGGCATGGCCGGAAGTCGGCAGCCCGCGTGCAAGGTAGAACCGGGCGGCGAGCTCGTGGGCGATCGCCTCGTTGTGCACGAAGCCGTTGTCATGTGCCGAGCAGATGGCCTGCTCGTAGAGGTGCATGGCATCAAGGTCGCGGTTTTCCAGTCGGGCGATCTCCGCGCCGACCAGGGCGGCGCGGTTGTCGAAGTTCGCCGGACAGTGCGTTGCCCAGGCCCGGATCTGCCGGAGGTGTGTAGCCATGGTGTCCAGATGCGGCGCGCGTTGCTCGACGGAGAGGGAATCGCAGAACGCCGCGCGCGACAACGCACTATAAAAGGGATATTCCGCTGTCTCGAACAATCCGTTCGACGTCCATAGCAGGGGTTCCGCCCGCGCCGCAGCGGCAATGGCAGCCGCAGGGTTACCGGCCAGGAAGTGCCCCTGCAGCTTGCGGACCCAGTACCAGCACTCGGCAAACGCCAGCCTTGGGTTGTGGGCGTATCGGCACTCAGTCTGGTGTTCGTCGAATTCGCTGTCGTCAAAGCTGCCGAATTCCGTCGTCAATCCGCGCAGCATCCGCACGAGCCCGAGCTGTGCGGCGACGATATCGACGACGAGACCGAAGCGCGCCTTACGCGCGAAGGCGATTCTCTGTTCAGCTTCCTGCTGCACTGCGCCGAGCGGGTCGCCTGCCGCCAGAGAGTTCGTACCCAGTGTGGCGCAGCTGTAGCCGGCAAACGTGAGGTCGCCCTGCCTGTTGGCGATTTCGAATGCACGATGGAGATAGTCACGGCCGGCCAGGATGTGTTGGGCCCAAACGACGATGAGCGCGCCGAAAAGAAAATAGGTACTCGCTTCGAAGCGCTTCAGGTTGCGTTGTTCGGCCAGTGCGCAACCGAGCGGGCCGAACTGGAACCCGGCCTCGTAGTCGCCGAAGAGCGGGCCGGCGATGACGGCGAGCGAGACGAAGGCGAAACTCGAACCGTCGCAATTACCGCGATCGAGGATGAGATTGACCGCCTTGCAGACAGTCAGGGCATTCAGGTTCACGTCGGTAAACTTGGTCGGCGATCCGATCTTGTTCAGTACGTCGAGCGTCGCCAGCGATGCCGGGTCGCTCATCATCGGCAGGTCGATCAGTGACGCGATCGCGCGGCCGCGGAGCTGCTCGCGGACCCTTGCATATTCCCGTCGCGCCTCTTCTTGCGAGGGGTGCTGCAACCAGTCGATACCCTGTTTTCGCAGGTAGTCCAGGCCGACCGAGACCGCAAGGTCGCTGCGATCCAGCGTCGTGTACAGGTCCACGCGCAGGCACGTCACAGCTGCCTGTTCAACAGTCGTGGTGGCGCGTCCCGACAGCACGGCCAAGTGCGCGTCCGCTTCAGCCAGCGCCCCCGTCAGGAATTCGCATTCGGCCCGATTTAGTTCCAGCTCGAAGATCAGTGCATGCCGATGCGTCCAGCAATCCTCCATTAGCAGGGCCGCGCCTGCTGTGAAATACGCCAGGGCCGAGGCATGGGCCGCCGCCGTCTTCGCGCGCTGGCCCGCCAGCAGGTTCAGTTCGGCGATCCGTTCGCGTTCCTCCGGCGACACGACTAGGCTACTACCGCGATTGAGCTGGCTGACCACGTCAAAGATCCGTTCCACGAGCGCAACGGACGGCAGGCCGGATGCCAGGAGGCGACCGATGGAGAGGTGGAAGTCGGCCCGCGCGTCAGGCGCAATCAGCGAATAGGCTGCTTCTTGAACCCGGTCATGGAGGAAGGTATAACTGTCGTCCTGGCGATAAACCAGCCCTGTCTCTTCGGCCTCCCATAGCAAGGTGTGGACAGCGTCCGCAGGGCAATCAAGGATGAGGCCGAGCGTGGCGGCGTCGGTGGTATTGCCCAGGCAGGCGAATCGGATCAAAGTGTTTTGCGATTCCTGTGACAGGCGGATGAGCTTTCCCAGCAGCAAGTCCACCACATTATCCGTGTATCCCTTGGCATGAATGCGCGGCAGATTCCAGCACCATGCTCCCTCGCCGGCATCGAAGTGCAGCAGCTTTTCCTCGGCCAGGGTGGACAGGAACTGGCGGGTGAAAAAGGGATTGCCGCCAGTCTTGTCGAGTATCATTTGCGCCAGCGGCTGAGCCGCTGCAAATGGGCAATGCAAGGCTTCTGCAATGAGCTGCGCGACGTCATCCAGGGACAATGGAGACAGCCGGATGCTTTGCACGAGCCCGCCCTCCTGGCGGATCGCTTCCAGGCGCTGCGTCAGCGGATGATTGTCATCGACTTCGTTGTCACGGTATGCGCCGACCAGCAGCACGTAGCGCACGTCCGGATGGGTGGTGAGATCGGCCAGCACAGCCAACGTGCCCGCATCGACCCACTGCAGGTCGTCGAGGAACAGCACCAGCGGATGTTCCTGACGGGCGAACGTGCCGAGAAAGCGCCGGAACAGCAACTGGAACCGGCCTTGCGCTTCCTGGGGCGGCAAGTCGGGCACGGGCGGCTGCGGGCCGATGACGAGTTCGAGCTGAGGGATGAGATTGACCATGAGCTGGGCAATAGGATCCAGCGCTTCCCGAAGAGCGTCCCGCCAGTGCGCGATTTTGGCATCGCTCTCGCCCAAAATCTGGCGCAACAGAAGTCCGAACGCTTGCGCCAGCGTGGCATAGGGGATGTCGCGCTTGTACTGTTCGAATTTGCCGGCGATGAAGGAGCCGTGCTTTTCCAGGATCGGCTGTTGCAACCCATTGACCAAGGCCGATTTCCCCACCCCGGAATATCCAGCCACCATCACCAGCATCGGCCTGCCCGTCGTGGCCACCGTGTCGAACGCGGCCAGCAGCGCCGCCTGTTCCCGCTCGCGTCCGTACAACCTGGGCGGGATCTGGAAACGATCAGGCACGTCCCGCGCGCCCAGTGCGAACGGCGCGATCGCTCCAGTCGCCTGCCATTCGGACAGACAATGCTCCAGGTCGGCCAACAGGCCGCCCGCACTCTGATACCGCTCCTCCGGCACCTTGGCCAGCAGCTTGAGCACGAGGTCCGACACGACCGGGGGAATATCCGGGCTCAGTTGGCTCGGGGGAACAGGCAGGCGGGCAAGATGGCAATGAGCCCATTCCAGCGGATCCTCGGCCTGGAACGGCAGTTGTCCGGTCAGCAGGCGATACAGCAGGATCCCCAGCGAATAGAAATCGGTGCGGTAATCGGTCTGGCGGTTCATGCGCCCGGTCTGTTCGGGCGAGACATAGGCCCAATCGCCGGCAACTGTCTGGCGGAGGGCCGTCGCACCCTCGCGCGAAGCCGCCTGGCTCACGTCCGCCAGTTTCACCAGGCCCGCAATCAGGAGGTTAGCCGGGCGCAGGTCGCAATGCGCGCTGCCAGCCGCATGAAGTGCCGCCAGCGCGCGGGTCAGCTGGATTGCCATGGCGAGCGCCTCCGGCAGGGAGATGCTTGGTTGGCGCGCCAGCACGGCCTCCAGGCTCTCGCCGGCGAACGGTTCCAGGAGTAGGGCCACGCGCGGACCGTCCTCGATCAGCGCGAGCGGCCGGAGAATCTCGGGAACATAGAGGGATTGCAGCAAGACGTATTCATGCCGCAGGCTGTCAGCAGCACTGTCTCGCGCCGGAAGCTTGACGAGAGCGGCGGTGCGGTCCTGGACATGCCGGGCGCGGTAGATCTTGCCGCCGGCTGTCGCGGTGACCTGCTCGAGTACCTGATAGTTGCCGATATTCATCGCACATCCCAGCTTGGAATAACGTATGAATTGCAGCGATTGTGTCTGACTTCTCCTGCTCTTGCAGCGTCGCGCAGGCAGGCAAGGTTCCGTTCGGACAGCCTCCTGTCCGAATGACAACCACACGTTATGGTTTAACCACTATAGCACCGAGGCTAATGCACGGTGCATGCCATGAGGAATTTCATGCGGTGGTGCGACAAGCACGCGGCCTTACCGCGCAGCGCTGGAGTGCCGCTAACACACAAGACACAGTGGTTGTGTCGCATTGACGACGATGCAGTCCGGGTCGGGTAGACTGTGGCGCCCAAACACTTAATTATTTGACATGCTGAGCTTCAAAGGAATGCGTTTTCCAGCCGACGTCATCCTGGTCTGCATCCGGTGGTACGCCGCGTACCCGTTGAGCTACCGGCACCTGGAGGAAATCATGGATGAGCGCGGCGTGTCGGTTGACCATTCAACGCTCAACCGGTGGGCTATCCGATTCCTGCCGCTGATCGAGAAGCTGTCCCGTAAGCATAAGCGGAAGGTCGGCACGAGCTGGCGGATGGATGAAACGTACATCAAGGTCAAGGGTGTCTGGAAATATCTCTACCGTGCTGTCGACAAGGAAGGGAAAACAGTCGATTTTCTGCTGACAGCACAGCGTGACATGGCCGCCGCCAAGCGCTTCTTCGAGAAAGCGATGCGTGAGAACGGTGTGCCGGAGAAGATCGCGATGGACAAGAGCGGCGCCAACAAGGCCTCGATCGACGAGATCAACGGGGCCCTGGCTGTCCCGATCACCGTGCGGCAGGTCAAGTACCTCAACAACATCGTCGAGCAGGACCATCGCACGGTCAAGCGCGTGACCAGGCCGATGCTGGGCTTCAAATCGTTTCGCGCGGCGGCCAACGTGCTCGCTGGCGTCGAGCTGACGCACATGATCCGCAAGGGCCAGTTCGTCATCGATGGAGCCGCTTCGATGTCGTTCGCCGATCAATTTCACGCGCTCGCAGGACACATTCGTCCAATGTAAGCCGAGGTCACGCTCGGCTCAAAAAATCCGTCCCGCACTCAACAATGCGACAGAACCCAGCTCGGCGCCGCTTGATGCGAAATCGTTTTCACCCGCACGGTCGTCGGTATTCATTTGGCAATCTCCGGTTCGCAGACCATTTATTAATAACGTTCAGAATCGGGTCCACGCCGTCGGAAATATGACTTAGCTTCTATAAGGTCGAATAACGTAAGGATGCCCATACCCCGTCAAATCGCAATGCATAATCTTGCATTCAATAATGGGCGGCAATGCCGTTGAATATCAGCGCGTAATACCAAACACGTAGACAAACGTACTGGTTTTTTTAGGCAGAGATTCCTATTGCCCGGCCCAGTTTTTAACCGCAGAATATAGTTTGATTTAAATCAAACTCATGCCGCATGAAACGCAATTGCAAATGCACTTGTTGATGCTTGGCAAATCTTTCTAGTCATGTAATGTGCTGGCGAGCTAATTTACAAAAATGGTTTTAGTTAATGCGCAGGGAGAAAGCAGGCCTTGAGTTCATTAAATGCCGCGAATATTGCAATAGATTAAGTAAATATGTTAGATGGATCACGATGTATTTCGATCCAGCATCATTGTGAAATCTAATGAAGGAAAGCGGCGATATATATCGCTGGTTTATTTCGGGAGGGCGATAATGAGAACGATGCTTATGACAGTATTCGGCTGCGCTATTTTCGGTGGCTCGACATTGCTTGACCGCGCAACCGCGCACGGCAACGCCGAGAAGACTGTCGCTTTCTATTATGGGCCCACTCCTCCACTCGAGGACATGGTAGGCATAGACATGGTCATTCTAGAGCCGGATCACGTCGCCCGACCAGAAGTGGCACTTCAGCTCGCGGCGAAACGTCGCCAGGCTCTGTTTGCGTACGTTTCGATCGGCGAGATTAACGTAACTCGAAACTATTTCGCCCAGGTCCCGCGGCAGACTCTACGCACCGAAAACAAGAACTGGGGCTCCTGGATAGTCGATCAAACCTCGCCATTGTGGAGAGAGTTTCTTCTGACCTCGATCATCGAACCGCTATGGCGCCAAGGCTGGCGTGGATTCTTCCTTGACACGTTGGATTCCTATCAACTCTTCGCGAAAACAGATTTGGAGCGCGAACGTCAGCGTCAAGCGCTTGTCGAAACCATTAAATACCTGAAAGCGCGGCATCCGGACGCAAATCTGATATTCAACAGAGGATTTGAGTTACTTCCCGACGTATCCCAATTCGTCCACGCAGTTGCCGCCGAGTCCCTGTACCGCGGTTATGACGCTGTGAAAGGACAATATGGCCAGGTCACACCGTCCGACAGAGCCTGGTTGACCGCGCAACTCGCAAACGCGCGGGACCGATACGGCCTGCCAGCGATTGCGATTGATTATGTAAGCCCCACAGGTCCTGACACTTGTGCAGAGACGATGAATACGGCCTCGCTAATCCGCGCGGCCGGCTTTATCCCTTGGGTGACGGATGTAACGCTCAATTCGCTTGTCCAACTGCGTTGCCCGTCATGAAAAACGGTTTGCAATTTAACGGGCCGGAACGTCGGCGACCTGAGTGGCACTCGTACGAGGCTCCATATCAACGCAGTCGCCTGGTGACGTCCTGGACGGTCGGCGGGCTCGGTACGTCGCTTGCAGTGATCCTCGCCCTCGCCTTTCCACGACAGTCCATCGAAACGCGGCTGGCACAGAGCTACAAGAACAAGAAACCCGACCAGCTCACCGTTGGCTACCTTGAGGCGTTCCTGCGCACCAATCCACGGTCCGGGCATCTCCGGCTGAAACTGGCGCGCGAGCTCATTCGTCTGGGGTCTGTTGTTCAGGCCCGGACCATCATTGCACCGCTGCTCGATTCGAGGGATCCGGCATTGCGTTCCGAGTCCTTGTGGATCGATGTCGAGATACTCGAGCAAGAAATGTTTGCAGCAGCGGACTCCCCAGTCGTCTGGAGTGCCCGGTCCGAGGCGCTGAAAGGGCGCATCGATGCCCTTGTTGAAGACGCACAGGAACCAGATCATCTCATGCGCCTTCTTTCCAAGACCCGCAGCCTTCGGTTCGAGGAACAGGAATTTGCCGTGCTCACGCGTATGGCGACCCTCCTCCGGGGAATCAGCGCTGCCCAGTATGTGGAAGCGGCCCACATTGCAGTCGAACTTCAAAAGCCGCGTGCCGCCGCCGTCCTCTACTTTCGCGCAATGGGCGTGAGCGACACGACCGAAGAGCGCCGCGAAAACTTCTTGCAGGGTTTGTTTGCACTTCGCAGCGGCGGGCTACTCGACGAAGTGATCCCGGCCGCAGACAACCACATAGGCCAGTTGGCGAACGACAGCACGACCCTGCTTCGGCTGATCGAGCTGGCCCGCTCAGTCAATCGGCCAGACGCGGCGCAACGTTACGCGCTTGACCTGGTTCGAGCAAACAGGCTGTCAGAAAACCATGGAGACGCCGACCGTCATATCACCGGGGCTCGACCACAACCTGGTGCCTTCATCGCTCGAGCCGCATGGACACTCGCTTCGGCATCCCCACGCATTTTCCGTGTCGGCGGGAAGGACGAGCCCGGGATCGTGAATTTGCCGTTCGACGAACAGGCATATGAGACTGCGTTCAGCACTTTCCTCGCAAACAGGGACATCTCCGATGCACGCCTGCTCGCCGAATCGGCGGTACGGCAGCGCCCGGACGACATGAAGTGGCGTAAACGTCTTGCCCAGACCAGCGAATGGAACAGTATGCAGCGCGCGTCACTTTCCCATTGGCTCGCTTACGCGCGGCGCAGCGGCGATCCCGAGGGATGGTCCAGTGTTTTGCGTCTGGCCGAATACCTGCATGAGCGTGCGGCATTCGAGGAAGCTCTGACGCACAAGATCGCAAGCGACCCTGGCAATCCCGATGCACTCCAGTCCCTTGCGAGACTCAAGGCGGCGGCAGGCGACGCGAAAGGCGCGATATCCCTTCTACGCACTGCGGCATCGGGCAAGGTGGACAAGAACACCCTCAAGAACATCCTCGAGACCATGGCAGCGGTCGCAGAACGGTCCAAGCGCCAGGATGACCTCCTCTATGCGCTGCGACGGATGCAGAGCGAGCTTGGCCAGGACAGCGGACGCGCTCTACGCATTGCCTCGACGCTTTACCAGCGTGGAGACAACATGGGTGCGCTCGCTGCGATGGACGCGGCCAGTAGCGCTGCCCGGGCAGATGACACCGAATTCTGGCGCACCTATGGCCAGGTCGCGATCCTGGCCGGATCCAACGATCTCGCGGTCCGCGCATATGCGCAAATCATACAGAGAGACGCCTGGAGCGAGTCCGATATCACCGCATTGCAGGAAGTACTCCAGAAGGAAAATCCGCTGGCTGCATCGCGTGTAGCGATGTTCGGATTCGAAAAGACCGGTAACAAGAGACTCGCCTTCGATGCGCTTGCGCTGATGGCGCGGGCCGGGGATACAGGAGGCGCCATCGAGTTCCTCGAAGCGATGCCGGCTGAGCGCATCGAGACACTCAGGGCAGACCCTGCCTTCCTTTCCCTCGAGGCATTCGTGCAGCAAGCTGCCGGGCGCACCGAGCAAGCCAACGGCACGATCAGGCGGGCGCACGTACTCCGTCCGAATGATCCTGATCTCCGCTCTGCGCTCATGTGGTCCCTGATCGCGTTGCACGACATGACAGCATTGCGGCGATCCATGCAGGCGTGGGCGCATGACGCAGAAGACCAACAACAGCTATGGGGTCCCTTCGCCGCTGCCTGCATGACTTTGAACCGGCCGACGGACGCTCTGCACTGGTTTAGAAAGCGCGGCTTCCCTCGCAACGATTACCTCTGGCTGATGAGCTACGCCGACGCGCTCGACGCCGTCGGCCAGTCGGATCTTGCCTGGCGCATTCGCCGGCGCGCGTGGACAGGACTTCGGGACCCGAGAACCCTGGCCAAAGGGGATCCGGACCAGCTGGCGCAGATGCGCAACCGGATCGCTCTGTTGGCGCCATTGTTCATGAACGCGGACGACGCGCTACGTGTCGTACAAGCCCTCCTACGCGTCGACGTAAAAAACCTGGACGCTCCCCTCAAGCTGCCTGACGCTCCCAAAAGCGGGGCGGATCTGATCCGACAGGTTTCTGCCATCAACGGCGCGGACACCCGCAGCGCAGAAGCCAATCGTGACCGGTCTGCCAGTCCGTCCGCCCTGTTCGCCGCTCCGGCGGCCCGCAAGCAGCGCGAGGACGAAACCCTTGGCGCTGGCGCGCGTGAGGTCGCATTGGCATGGGCGATGAGCCACGAGGCCAATGACCTCGCAAGGGCATGGCTGGCGACACGCTACTCGAGCCAGATCGCGAAACCGTTATGGGCCGAATTCTCGCTGGTACTCCAGTCCAATGACAAGGTCGCACTCGCAAACCTTCTCGACACGTCACCGGACTGGCTGCCCACGCTGGACAGAATCGAAGCCGAGCAAAGGCTGGACCGGCTGCCGTCTGCACAATCCACGGCCTTCAACGCGCTTGAGCAGCTTCCCGACAGCGACGCTCTGCACACACGATTTACGGACCTGGTCAGCACACAGGCGCCCGCACTGGGAGCTGAGCTTCGCAGTTTCCGACAGTCGCCACTGCGTGGAACGGTTCGGTCGCTCCGTGCTGGCGCGCGGGCGGGAGGTAACGTTGACGTCTTTGCGGAGAGTGTCGAGAGCATGTACTCGACCGAAGATCCGACGCAACTGTCACATGCCCTTCCCCGCGACACCATGTTGTGGCTGTTGGCGCGACACACAACCTACACCGGGTATGTCATGGCTGGGCTCATGTACCGGAAGGCCGGCGTGCACTCGACCGGGGCGCGGATCGAATGGCAGGAGGAGATCGTACGTGGCACCACCATCGTTGCGACCGCTGGTTGGCACATGCCGGCCATCGAATCCGTCCTGCTCCGCGTTGGCGGCCAGCGCACCGGCGCACAAGTCAATCTTACCCAGCAATTTGCGCGCACCGAATACGCCCGCCTGACCGTTGGCTGGCAACGGTATGCCTCGCTGGCCGGCACGGCGCTCGGGCATGGGACCAACTACACTCTCGAGGCAGGGTCCAGCCTTCGTACCGATTACCCCAACATCCTGATCCGTGCTTATGCCTCGGGGATTTCCACATCGTCGAATGGCAGGACGGACGCACAGATCGGTCGCTACCTCCCGCCGGGAGCAGCTCCGGGCTCGATTCCCATTGTCCCGGACGGCGACACGGTTTTCGGCGTGAGCCTAGGCATCGGCAACAGCATCGATGGCACCTACTCACGCGCATTCCGACCATTCGCGGAACTGGGAGTGACTTCCAGCCGCATGGCCGGCACCGGCTTCAACGGCATGATCGGTGCCGTCGGCAGTGTCTTCGGTAGCGACATGCTGCGCGTACGCGTGCAACGCATCTCGGGCACAACCTTCAACCCCAGTGGATTTCGGCAAATAGGAGTCGATTACAAATGGTACTTCTGACCCGGTGGATGACGCCCGCCCTACTTTTGACTGCGTCCATGTTAGCTGCCAGTTGCTCGACGGTGGAGGTAGCCCCTGCGCCGGCCTTCGATGCCGGTGCCCGATGGGGATTACTTCCCTTCATCAACAACACCGAGACTCCGCAGGCAGGGCTTCGCGAAGAGTCCATCGTCGTGTCGCTACTGCGCACCAGCAGCCCCGTGGACCTCGAGCACTACCCGCACGAACTCAATGACGAGACATTGTTCGAGCCGGCTGACCGCAAGGGCCGCCAGGCTGCGCTCGACTGGGCAAGCAGCAAAGGTGTGCGCTACGCAGTAACCGGGAGCGTGGACGAGTGGCGTTACAAGGTCGGCGTCGATGGCGAACCTGCCGTTGGCATCACCGTGGAGGTTGTCGACATCCGCGATGGCAAGGTCATCTGGACTGCTGTTGGAAGCGGCACCGGATGGAGCCGGGAGGCGCTCACCGGGGTTGCCCAGAAGCTGACCCGCAAACTGATCGTCCCGATCGCCAACGCCAAGCTGTGAACCATGCGCGACCACGACCAACCCCTCATCGAGGATCCGCCGGCGCGGCAACCCTTGTTGCGCCGGGCCTTCCCGGATACCAGGAAGGATCCTGTTGCCGAACCTGCGGTGTGGATCGGGCGGGCCATCGAATCCACACTGATGTGCCTTGCCGGGGTCGCCTTGAATGGATGGATCAACCCGGCTGACCCATTGGGCGTGCATGCGCAGTTTCCCTGGCTATGGACCATTCCCGTGCTTGTTGCGATGCGCTACGGCACCTCGATTGCCATCCTGGCGAGCATGGTCTTCCTCGCCACCTGGCTCGCCCTGCGTGCATTGCATCCGTCTGTTGACTTGACAGGCGGGGTGCGTGCCGAACGATTTCCGCACGCCTTTTTTGTCGGCGGAACGATATGGACTCTGATCTGCGGCCAGTTCTCCGATGTCTGGAGTGACCGACACCGGCGCGTATTGGCAGCAAACCTGTATTTCAAAGAGCGCCTGCAGATCGTCACGCGCAACCACTTTCTGCTGCGTCTGTCGCATGAGCGGCTCGAGCGCGACATGCTCTCCAAAACGCTGACGCTGAGAGAAACCCTGCAGCGCTTACGCGCAATCACGCAGAAAGAGCACAGGAGTGGCAACACACTCCCCGGGATCGATGACTTCCTGCGTGTGGTAGCCCAAGGATGTCAGTTCGAAGCGGCCGCTGTCCATCGGATCATCCATGACGGCTGGGTTGAGGCGACGCCGCATGCCTATCTCGGGCCGAAGGCCACCCTTGACGTGAATGATCCCATGGTGCGGCAGTGCATGAGCGTGCGCAAGCTCTCGCACTTGCGCAACATCGACGCGTCCGAGCAGACATCGCGTTACGTCGCATGCGCCCCGTTGCAGTCCTCCTCAGGGCAACTCCTGGGGGTGCTGGCAGTGTCAAAGATGCCGTTCATTGCATTGAACACGGGAAATCTCCAGCTGATGACGGTCCTGGCCGGCTACTACGCCGACGGTGTCGAACACGAGCATGCTGCCGCCGCCATCGTGACGCGGTTCCCGGACATCCCTAACGAATTCGCCCTCGAGCTGGTGCGCCTGTGCCGGACCCGGCGCGATGCGGGCATCGCGAGTTCCATGGTTGCGCACGTGTTCGACGATACCGAGCAGGGCCAGGCGCTATTCGAGCAAGTGCGAAGCTTGCGACGCAGTATCGACATGCAATGGGCTTTCAGCGACCAGCACCACAGGCTGGCGATCACACTTCTACCCATGACCGGGATCGAAGCAGTCCAGGGCTACATCCTGCGCATCGAGTCGGCCCTGAAACGATACCCGGGCACGCAGACGCCTTCGGCCCATATAGGCACGCATACCGTGCAGTTGGGACGACTTTCATCTGGCGATACGCTTGCCCGACTCCTGGAAAAGTGCCATGAATAAGCTCTACACGATCCTGGGTATCGCGGGCCAGTTCGCCGCACTCCTCTACGTTGCCGACATGGAGGCGAAAGCCACTCACGCCCTTGTGTTCCTCGCCCTGCAGGGCGGCGCCAGCGCACTGCTGGCGCTCGGGTCTTATAAGCAAATTCATGCTGGCAAATCAGCGCGCCCATCGCACGAACTTGTGTATCTGTTCGCACTGAACATGACCATGCCGGTCGCCGGCCTGGCGAGTCTCGCACTCGGCCAGTACCTCGCCAAACGATTTACGCTTACACGTCATGATGACAACATTACTACGCTCGACGAGCCGTGTTTCACGCTTCATAGAGGCCGTGAAGGCTACTCATTCCGAGGAGGCGAGGTGCGGGCGCGCCTACTCAACAAGGATACGCCGACCAACCAGAAAATGGGTGCTCTCGCCTCGATCCAGGAGACGCCGGCACGAGTGACGCGGGACATCCTGCACAGCCTTCTGACCGATTCGTGTGACGACATACGGCTGCTTGCCTACGGCATTCTCGACGGCAAAGAGAAAGAGGTCACGCGCCGCATCCTCAAGTTGGAAAAGAGGCTTGCCAGGTGCGGACGGAGTGAGGCGAAGGAAGTACACCACCAGTTGACCGAGCTGTACTGGGAATTGATCTATCAGTCACTGGTACAAGGCGACCTGCTTGTCCACTCCGCGGAGCAGATGCGCACGCATGCCCGACTGGTACTGGAACATGGCGACGACGCCAGTATCTGGTTCCTCCTTACCCGGCTCGAACTGGCGATGAATAATCCGGACGCAGCGCAGTTGGCCTTTGACCATGCCTGCCGATGCAGCTGCGCACCCGAGCGCCTGCTGCCGTATCTCGCAGAGCTCAGGTATCTACAACGGCGCCACCTCGACGTGCGTGCAACCCTTCTCCGCCTTGCCGGGATGGGCGTTCCCTCCCTCGAGCCTGCGATGCGTTACTGGCTGGGGGGCGCGACCGCCCCCGACACCGACACCGGGGATCTGGCCGGCGTTGACGCCATCCTGCCAGCGCGCGGGCGCTCCGAAGTGAGCACACAACCGGATGCCCCCGCTGCAGCACGAGCGTATCGGCAGGAGCTCCAATGAGCCAGCAGCCACACACCAGCAAGCGCGCGACACAGACGTGTGACGTCATGCTTCTTCTCGAGGGCACCTTCCCTTACGTGAGCGGCGGCGTATCCAGCTGGGTCAACCAGATCATCCGCGGCTTTCCTGACTTGTCCTTCGGGATTTGCTTCATCGGCGCCCGGTCGGATGACTACGGCGAGCCCAAGTATGCGCTGCCCGAAAATGTCGTTCATATGGAACGGCACTTCATGCTCGAGGAGCACGATCTGCCCCCAAAGCGGCGTAGCAAGGGAAACCAGAAGGCATTCACTACAGTGCGTACGTTCCACGAGTCACTGCGATCGGGAGCGTCCGTGACCACCCTGAACGCTTTTATGAACGAAATCGTGCCCCAGCTCCCCGAGGGCAGGCACCTCGACGCGTCGGAATTCTTGTACAGCAAACAGGCGTGGGAATGCATCGCCGAGGAGTACGAACGCCACTGCACCGACCCATCCTTCATCGACTATTTCTGGACGGTGCGCATGATGCACATGCCCGTCTGGAAGTTGCAACAAATTGCGCAGGACCTTCCGCCGACGCGCTGCTACCACTCGGTCTCCACCGGATACGCGGGTTTTCTTGGAGCCCTCCTCAAGCACCAGACCGGCCGCCCCCTGACCCTGTCGGAACACGGCATCTATACGAAAGAGCGGAGGATCGATCTGTTCCAGAGCACGTGGATCCACGATAGCCGCGGTGTCTTCGAGAAGGACGCGACCCAGGCTCCGTACTTGCGTGAACTGTGGATCCGGTTTTTCGAAGCGCTCGGCAAGATCTGCTACGAAGCGTCGGACCACATCGTGGCGCTTTACGAAGCGAACAGGCTGCGCCAGGTTGCCGACGGCGCGCCAGCGGAGCGGACCTTGAACATCGCCAACGGCATCGACCTGCGACGGATCGAAAAACTGCGCGCTTTACGGCCGCCGTCGCCGCCGCCGGTACTGTGCCTGATCGGGCGAGTCGTCCCGATCAAGGACATCAAGACATTCATTCGCGCCATGCGCACCGTGGTCAACCAGCTGCCTGACGCGCAGGGATGGATCGCCGGCCCGGAAGATGAGGATCCTGCCTACGCGGCCGAATGCCGAAGCATCGCCGCCAACCTGGGCCTCACCGAGAATGTCAAATTCCTGGGCTTCCAGAATATTGCGGACATCCTTCCAAAAGTCGGCCTCATCGTCCTGTCCTCGATCAGTGAAGCGCTTCCCCTTGTATTGCTGGAAGGTTTTGCTGCAGGGGTGCCCTGCGTGGCCACGGACGTCGGCTCCTGTCGTCAACTGGTCTACGGACTGGACGAGAAAGACAAAGCACTCGGGGCGGCCGGAGAAGTCGTCGGCATCGCCGAGCCAGAAGAATTTGCGCATGCAGCCATTCGCCTGCTGTGTGACAAGGCGCGCTGGCACGCGTCCCAGGCAGCGGCAATCGCACGTGTCGAGCGCTACTACACGCACGACATCATGTTCGGGAAGTACCGTGCAATCTACAACTTGATGCTCACGCACCCGCCTGCTGCGGTCGCGCCCACGCGCCGCGGGTGTCCGCATTCGAACGGGTGATGTGATGGCCGGCATTGGATTCGAACTGCGCAGGATACTCAGACGGGACAACCTGCGCTCGCTGATCGAAGCATATACCCTGGCCGCTATCCTGGGATCCGGTCCGTGGATCCTCTCGATGGTCGGCATCGTCGTCATCGGCCTGTTGAGCTATGGCGTGGCAGGTCCGGACATCGTCCTTGCCGAATTCCAGGCGAGCATCCGGTATGTGATTGCACTGTCGTTGATCCTTACGGGCCCGTTCCAGCTTGCGTTCATACGGTTCACCGCCGACCGGATGTACGAAAATCGGCTCGATGTGGTCGTGCCAAACTACCGTGCGGTCTCCCTTGTCGTCAGTTCGCTGGCCGGCACGGGCGGTATCGTCGGCGTCTGGCTACTCTTCCCCGGACAGAGTCCCGCTTACCGGATCCTGCTCGTCACGTCCTTCGTCGTGGTCTGCAACATCTGGATCGCCACAATCTTCCTGGCCGGCCTGAAGCAGTACAAGGAGATCGTCTGGCTTTATGCGCTGGGCTACGGCATCACCCTGGCCGCATCCCTGGCCTTGAGAACCCGCGGCCTCGAAGGCCTGATGTTCGGATTCGTGTTTGGACAGGCGTTTCTTCTAGCCGGGATGCTCGCCCTGATCTTGCGCAGCTTTCCGGCCAGTACCTGGGTTTCGTTTGCATTCTTCCGCAATGGCTGCACGTATCCCTCGCTCGTGTTGATCGGGTTGTTCTACAACCTCGGCGTGTGGGTGGACAAGTTCCTGTTCTGGTACACCCCGTTCCTCGGCCAGCAGGTGATGGGGCCATTCAACGCCTCGCTGATTTACGATTTGCCTGCCTTTCTCGCCTATCTGTCGATTATCCCGGGGATGGCAGTGTTCCTGCTGCGGATGGAGACCGACTTCGTCGAGCATTACGAAGGCTTTTACGACAGCGTCCGCGCCGGCGGGTCGCTCAGTCAGATTCGAAAACAGCGCAACCGGATCGTGCTGACAGTGCGCATCGGCGTGCTCGAACTCATCAAGGTGCAAGCAGTGACGACGCTGCTCCTGTTCGTGTGGGGCGAACGCCTGCTGGTCTGGATGGACATCTCGCCACTGAACCTGCCACTGCTCTACTTGCGCCTTATCGGCGCCGCTCTACACGTGCTCTTTCTCGCGATCCTGAACGTCTTTTTCTATCTTGACCGACGCATGATCGCCCTCTGGCTATGCGTCGGTCTGACTGTTCCGAACCTCCTCTTTACGCAGGTCAGCATCATGCTCGGTCCGGAATACTACGGCTACGGCTTTGCGGTGGCGATGCTCGCCGTTGTCCTCACCGGCCTGCTCGTTCTTTCGAAAACGCTGGAGGAACTCGAATATGAAACCTTTATGTTGCAGTGAAACCGAGTTACCCGGACCTGCATCGGGCGCCCGGTGCATGGATTTTTCAACCCTGGAGCACCCGCCACCAACGCGTACGAAGCCCGGCGGCTCAACAACCCAGCACATTTTTCTGACCATGGAGACGACATGAAAGCGAATACTTCAAGATCCCTGGCGACTTTGACCAGCATCGTTGCCTGTCTTGCCATCAGCGACGGACTGGCTTACGCCCAGACCTCCCCGGGGACCACCCCGGCAACGTCCGCCACGGGTACCACAACGACAGTCGATACCTCCGTGACCGTCCCTGGCGCAACCAACCGCATGATCCGGAAAGCGAAGCGCCCCGTGGGTGCGCAGGTGAAGCCGCGCGAGTATCCAAGCAAGCCACAGCATGCCGTGGCGAGGCTGCGCTAGTCATTCTTCCACTAGAACGAACCCACCAACAGGAGTTGACATGTACTCTTTTTCTGACCTCATCAAGCGAACCGCCGTGCGACGCGGCCAGCGACGCCTTGCTGCAACCTTGCTGTGCGGGGCGATGCTGGGCATTGCCACGGGTGTCCTCACATCGCTTCCAGCGTCTGCGCAGACGCAGGTTCCGGCGACCTCCATCAATATGCGCATGTTGGTCGTATCGGCCGACGGCACGGAGCCGGTCCTGGCCGGTATCAAGTCGATACTTGACCAGTTAAATGTGCCCTATGACGTGTTGATTGCTTCTCAAACGCCATTGACCGCCTCGACGCTTTCCGACGGCAACGGCAATGGCTACTATCAGGGCATCTTCCTTACCACCGGCAACCTTGCCTACGATGCGGGGGGAGGCAACTGGCAAAGCGCTTTGACGGCCGATCAGTGGCAAACACTGTGGCAGTACGAAACGACGTTCAGGGTGCGGCAGTCGACCCTGTACACCTACCCGGTTGGCGCACCGGACAATTATTGCCTGTCGATGCCAAATCCGCAGGGCACTGACACCAACACGACGCCGGTGAATGCAACGCTCACCACAGCGGGAAAGAAAGTCTTCAGTTACCTCAACCCGAGCAATCCGGTCAGTATCCAGAAAGCCTGGACTTATCTTGCGCAACCCGGCACCGGCGGTACGCTGACGCCTCTGCTGTCGACGTCCAGCGGCAATCCCATCGCATCCATTTGCACCTATGCGGACGGAAGGCAGAATCTCACCATCACGACCGATGGCAATCCGGACCTCATCCACACGCTGTCGCTGGGCTATGGGGTGATCAACTGGGTCAGCAAAGGTGTGTTCCTCGGCGAACGCCACGTGTACATGGCGCCCCAACCGGACGACATGCTTCTCGACGACGACTTGTGGGACGTCGCGCTGCATACGACCAATTCCAACCTGTCGTACCGGGTCTCGGGACCGGACTACAACAAGCTCATCCAATGGCAGTCCACGATGAATGCGGCTCACCCGAACAATGCGAAGATCACCCTTGAGATACCCTTCAATGGAGTCGGCGCAAGCGGTGAGTACCAGAATGACACGCTCACACCCGCCATCAAGAAGAACGATTTACCGTTCCGCTGGATCAGCCATACCTGGGACCACGAACTCCTGACCGGAATGAGCTATGCGGACTCCACCAATGAGCTCGCATGGAACAACACCCAGGCGAAGAATCTCAGGCTGGTCAAATATTTTAAAGACAGCATGATCCAGCCGGAGATCTCCGGGCTCGACAACCCATATTTCCTGCAGGCGGCATGGGATTTCGGCATCCGTTACATTCTTTCCGATACCTCCCAGCCGGGGTGGAACAACCCATCGCCGAATACCGGTTTCTACAGCACCTACGTCACCGGTCTGCTGATCATCCCGCGCTATCCCACCAATTGCTACTACAACGTGCACACGCCCGCCGAGTGGGTGGATGAGTACAACTCCTTCTACGGGCCTTCCGGCACCATGCCGTACTGGGATCATAACCTCAGCTATGCCGAGATCCTGGACAAGGAATCCGACATATGGCTCAGATACCTCCTCAAGTACAGCATCAACCCGGTGATGTTCCACCAGGCTAATCTGTATCCCTACGACGGGAACAACAACGTCATGGGTGACCTGATCAACCGTACGCTGGCAAAGTACAACGCGATCTCTACGTTGCCGATCGTCAGCCTCGCACAACACGACATCGGAGTGCGCATGGCCTCCCGCATGGCGTACAACAATGCCGGGGTCAGTGCGAGGCTGATACTTGGAAGCACCTCCAGCCAGATTCAGGTGACCGCCGCGAACTCGGCCACCAACGTCCCCATCACCGGCGTGTCCGCAGGCACTACCGAGAAATACGGCGGTCAGACCATCTCGACCATAACGGTCAGTGCGAGTAGCACCGTGACGGTCGCTGGTCCTGCCTGGTAGTGGTCATCAGAATCAGGCCAACGGAGGGGTGACTTTGTGGGGCGCAAGCAACAAGATGCATACTCGTCCCATGGGCAGTCCGTAAGGATCACCGGTTCGAAGCCGGCCCCCTTCTTATTCAGAAAATGTCAGCACGCTGTCGGCGATCCGACCCGGAAGACAGGCATGTTTCCGGCCGAACCGCACGCCACCTTCATTCCCCGCTGTTAGAACGCCGCCATCTTCCGCCCGGCTCGTCCTGCATGCCGGTCAGGAGGTCGCGGCGCTTTCTCACTTTCGTCCGTGCGACAGCGCGATGAAAAATTCGCGTGCATGGCGCTCCTTCTTGACCGCGATGCGCATCTCGTGCTTGCATTCCGGTCTCTTCAGATCGTAGCCGCACGCTATAGCGCTCGCGGGCACCCTTCTTCTGCAATTCCATGTGTACGACACACAGCCGATCGCGCTGTCAGCGGGGCTGTTGATCACCTCGCCGCTTTTGTCGGCCCAGGTACCTGGTCATCCAAGCTTCCAGCGCGCGCTCGACCAGCATCCTGGTGAGCTGTTTGAGCAGGCCGTCTCGCCCGTCAAATCCTCGGATTTCGGCCAGTTCGCCAACAGGCCGTTGGCCACTTTGAGCAGTTCCGGATTCGACCTGGCCCGTTGATATTTTTTATAACGGTCATTGTTTCTCTTGCAGCGCTTTTTCAATAACCATTTGATCAACATTGCTTACATTTTCATTTATTATTCAAAATCTTCAGGCAATTCGGAATAAAAATGCGGTTGACAAAGGGAATTTTACTGAGCAATACTGCGACCACAAATCGTTCGGCTGGGAAAATTCAGATAGAAACGATGACGCGCGTGTTCAATTAATTCGGCACCAATTACCTGCCTTATAAGTGGTTCAATCATATTGGCACACTTGATTAACGATTGAATCGCGATGATTTTCATCGCCTCGATCCGTAATTAGTTTGTTAACTCATTTTGGGAATTTCCGTGTTCAATAATAAATCGAGCAAACTCCTTGTTTCCGCCGCCGGCGGTTTCGTTCTCGCATCCACTCTGGCTGCATGTGGTGGTGGCAATGCCGACTCAGGCGCTTCCGCGGCCAGCCAATCGCCGCAATTATTGGCGAGCATGAGCAACTCCACGCAAAAGCGCCAGCACTTCTTGAAGCCGAGGCGCACGACCAGTACCACTGCTACCGAAACCTCAACGGCAACGACTACGCCTACGACGGACACGACGGTGGGGGCCGCCGCCGCGGCCACCACTTATCCGTCCTCGGTCTGGGTGCCGACGCCCGGCACGTCGTTCCAAATCCAATTTTCGGGGACCCTGAATACAAGTATCAACGCCAAGATGTACGACATCGACGCGTCTGACACGTCGGCCACGGCCATTGCCTCGCTCAAGGCGAAAGGCATCAAGGTCATTTGCTACTTCAGCGCCGGCAGCTATGAAGACTGGCGTGAGGACGCAGCAAGTTTCCCGGCGTCGGTGTTGGGCAATACGTTGGACGGTTGGCCCGATGAACGCTGGCTGGATATCCGCCAACTGACGGTTCTCCGCAGCATCATGGGCAAACGAATGGATATGGCGGCAAGCAAGGGCTGCGATGGCGTCGATCCGGACAATGTTGACAGCTATACCAATGATACCGGCTTTCCATTGACGGCTCAGGATCAACTTGATTATAACAAGATGATTGCACAGGAAGCTCACAACCGCAATTTGTCAGTCGGCTTAAAGAACGACATCGAGCAGGTGAAAGTGCTGGCGCCGTATTTCGACTTTGCGATAAACGAGGAATGCTTCGACTATAATGAGTGCGGCGTTTACACGGCATTTACTGGCTTGAATAAAGCGGTTTTCGGCATCGAATATTCGCTCGCTCCCACAACCTTCTGCCCGAAGGCTAATGCGGCGAATATGGACTTCCTGAAAAAGCGCCTCAGCCTCGATGCGTACCGCGTTTCCTGCCGCTAAAGCTGTCAATAAGCGGCTGTGACCAAGGGAGGGCCGTCGCACCGGCCCTCCCTCATGCATTCTTTTATCTGCCCTATCCGGAAAAACGGCCACGACCCGGGAACGAATACGGCACAATCAATCGCAGCCCGCTATTCGTAGAAGCTCAGTTCCCCAACAACGCATCCTTGAAGCCCTGCAGCGCCGGCTTCGGCTGGAAATTACTAACCTTTTAGAAAGTAAAGTCATTCTGCTGCGTATTGGCACTCCGGTTGGCGAAAGAACGACTTGACCAGTTCCGGGAGCTTTTGGATGCGGCGCAGCGCGCCGAGCGCGAGCTTCTTCATATCATCACTGTTTCGCACAAGGCGGCGGCTTACCTGGCGCTTGACGTGCGCCCAGATTTGTTCGTCGGGATTCAAATGTGGCAAGTAAGGCGGCAGGTAGAACAGCTTGAGTTGGACGTCGAGCGAGGCCACGTAGTTGTTCGGCGAGCGCTTCACCAACGCGATTACCTAACTACGAATTCTGGCCCCACACACGGAATTTCTGACAGGTCCTTTATGTGGGGGGATAACCTGTCCAGTCCCGTTTGATCATAAACGCGTTTGACGAATAATTCTGGACGCTTCTTCTGCCATTCCTTGAGGGCCAGGATGGGCGTTTTTGCGTCGAGCGCACGCTGCGGAATGTGATGGTTGTACAG
>NZ_JAAQOM010000014.1 GCF_011682055.1 Telluria antibiotica
TGGATCAAGGCTCTCAAGAAATTCGGTCTGATCGACCAACCTGCCTGAGTCGCGAGCTGCACAATTTTTGATGGCCTACCCCGGCCAGGCATCCGCACGTCTTTTGGATACGTTCTTTCACGTTACGGAAAGTGATTCGCGACGATGGATATTCCGCGTCCGTGTCGGGGCAGTGCCGTAGGGTGGGCGGTCCCCGCCCACCAGACGTTCGCGTCGCGGTAACGCGGGGTTTCAATGGGTCTTGCGGAAGTCCTTCGAATGCAAGCCATGCTTGCGCAACAGGATCTGCAGATGCGAGCGGTTCATGTCCCAGCGCCGCGCCAGTTCAGCTACCGTGCCGCCCACTTCCTGCAAGCCCCGCTCCAGACACAGCCGCTCCGCCTCGTCGCTGGCCACGCGCTTGGCCTCGGCCAGCGACACGTTCGCGCCGTCCGGCGGCGCGGGCGCGATGGCTGCCGCCGGCCGGATGTCTTCCGGCAAATGCGCCAGGTCCGCCGTCTCACCGGCCAGGCAGCTGATGCGGTACAGGATGTTGCGCAGCTCGCGGATATTGCCGGGATACGCATAGCGCAGCAGGAAGTCGCGCAGGCGCGCCGTCAGCGCGACGGGCCGGCGTTTCAAGGCTTCCGCCGCCTCGTCGCCGTAGTAGGCGAGCAGCAGCGGGATCTCGTCCTTGCGCTCGCGCAGCGGCGGCAACGTGACGTGGATGACGCTGAGCCGATAAAACAAGTCTTCGCGAAACGTGCCCTGCTCGATCAGCTTGCGCAGATTCTTGTTCGTCGCCGCGACGATGCGGGCGTCGACGGCAATCGTCTCGTCCGAGCCGACGCGCTGGATCTCGTGCGACTGCAGCACGCGCAACAATTTGACCTGGCCGGGCAACGGCAATTCGCCGATCTCGTCGAGGAAGATCGTGCCCTTGTGTGCGCTTTCGAACTTGCCCTTGCGGTCGTTCGCGGCCCCCGTGAACGCGCCCTTCTTGTGGCCGAACAGTTCCGATTCGAGCAGGCTGTCGGGAATGGCGCCGCAGTTGACGGACACATAGGGCTTGTCGGCGCGCGCGCCGTTGGCGTGGATCACCTTGGCCATGAGTTCCTTGCCCGTGCCGCTCTCGCCGTCGACGAGCACCGGTAAATCCGTGGGCGCCGCCTTTTCCGCGATCTCCAGCGCGTCGAGCAGTTTCGGATTGTCGCCGAACGTGCCTTCGAACACGAAGCTGCGCGCCAGCAGCGCACGCCGGCGCTCGCCCGTCGGCGGTTCGGCAACGGGTTCCTCGCCGGTGCGACGCTCGACGTCGCCGCTGACGGCCTGCACGAAGCGCTCCTTGTGCGACAGCTGCATGACCTCGTCGCGCAAGGTGTTCGCCTGACGCAGCAGTTTATCGACGTCCGGCCGCTCGAGCCGCGTCGCCCAGCGCAACGTGGAGCGCATGATCTCGATCTTTTCCAGCAGGGCCGCATACGACATCGCCGACCCGCGCTCGCCGCCCGGATTGAACAGTTTCATGAGATCCCCGCGCCCAGCTGTTTCTGCACGAGCTCGTAGTACATGCCGCGCCGCGCGAGCAGCTCGTCGTGGCGGCCCTGCTCGGCGATCTTTCCTTCATACAGCACGACGATCTTATCCGCCCGCATGATCGTGCTGAGGCGGTGCGCGATGATGACGGCCGTGCGCCCCGTGAGGATCGCTTCCATATTGGCCATGATGTTGCTCTCGGACTGCGTGTCGAGTGCGGACGTCGCTTCGTCGAACACGAGCAGGCGCGGGTCGTGGTACAGGGCGCGCGCGATGCACAGCCGCTGCACCTGGCCGCCCGACAGGCCCACGCCGCGCTCGCCCACCACTTGCTCGTAGCCGAGCGGCAGCTTGCTGATGAAGGCATGCGCATCGGCCATCTTCGCCACCTCCTCGACGCGGCGGCGGTCCGGGCTGTCGTCGCCGCTGGCAATGTTTTCCGCGATCGTGCCGGAGAACAGCAGATTGCTCTGCATGACATAGCCGACCTGGGCGCGGAAATAGCCGCGGTCGATGGCCGCCATGTCGTAGCCGTCCACGACGATCTTGCCTTCGCTGGGCGGATAGAAACCCACGAGCAGCTTGGCCAGCGTCGTCTTGCCGGAACCGCTGCGGCCGACGATGGCGACGAGCTGGCCGGGCCGGATGTCGATGTCGATGTCTTCGAGCACGTACGGCGTGTCCTCGCCGCCGTAGCGGAAGAACACGTGTTCCAGCTTCACGTCGCCCTGCAGGTCGGGCAGCACGACACGCGCGGCGACGTCGGACGGCTTCTGTTCCGGTTCGATGTCGAGCACGTCGCCGAGGCGCTCCATCGCGACGGTGGCGTCGCCCATGCGGCTCCAGAGGCCCACGAGGCCCATCAGCGGCCCCAGCACGCTGCCCATCAGCGCATTGAATGCCATCAACTGGCCGATCGTCAGCTCGCGCGCCAGCACGAGGCTCGCGCCCGCCCACAGGATCACGATCGTCGTGGCGGAATTCAATATCTGGCTGGCGAGACCCACGAGGATGCTGAACGATTGCGAGCGGTATTGCGTCTCCAGCGCCTTCACGTATTTCTTTTCCCATTTCAGGCGCACGGGACGCTCGCTGCCCATGCCCTTGATGGTCTCGATGCCGCCCAGCGCTTCCATCAGGAACGATTGCGCATCGGTCGACGCGGTGAACACCTCGCGCGCGTATTCCTTGATGCGCGGCGTCGCCAGCACGGTCAGCGCGATGATGGGAATCACGAATCCGATCAGCAGCATCGTCAGCTTGACGTTGTAGAAGAACAGGATCGTGAAGTAGATGAATACCATCAAGAGGTTCAGCAGGGTAGTCACCGTCGATTCGGTGAGGAAGGCGCGGATCGTCTGGTTTTCCGAGAAGCGCGCGAGGATGTCGCCTGTCTTGCGCTTGGCAAAGAACGAGTAGGGCAGCGACATCGTGTGCTTGAAGAACTGCGCCATCATCGAAAAGTCGAGATTGCGCACCATGTAGTTCGACAAATAGGCGCGCAACGTGGACATGACTTGCGAGAACGCCGTGGAGATGACGAGGCCCAGGATCAGCAGGTGCAACAGCCCGAGGTTCTGGTGCACGAGCACGCCGTCGAGGATGTTCTGGATGATCAGCGGCGGCACGATGCCCAGCATCTGGATCACGAACGTGGCGAGGAACAAGTGCAGCAGGATTTTTTTATACGGGCGCAGATAGCCGACGAAGCGCAGCCACGGCGAGCGGCCGGCCGTCAGCTGCACGAGCTGCTCGCCCGGCGTGAACACGAGGCAGGTGCCGCTCCAGCCCCGCTCGAACTCTTCCACGGTCAGCTTCTTGAAGCCGACGGCCGGGTCGGCCACCCACACGTGCTGCGGCGACACGCCGTAGACGATCACGTAGTGGTAGCCCTCCCAGTGCACGATGAACGGCAGCTCGAACCCCTGCAGCGCGTCGTACGTGCACTGCACGCCGCGCGCGCCGAACCCGAGCGCCTCGCCCGCGCGCGCGAGGCTGTCCAAGGTGGCGCCCTGCGCCGTCACGTTGGCCAGCTCGCGCAATTTACCTAGCGTCATGTTGATGCCGTAATGGCGGCACAGCATTGCGAGACAGGCGGCGCCGCAATCCATTTCCTCGGCCTGCTCGACCCACGCGAAGCGCTTGATGACTTTTTCGCCCGACTTCGGCTGCGACGCCAGGTCGACCACGACGGGCCGCTTTCTCCGCTCGGCCAGTTTCTTCTGGCGGTGCAACTCGCGTTCGAGGAAGCGCACGCGTTCCTCGATGACGTCGCGGAATTTCGCGTTGCGCTCGAGGATGAAGTGCGCGGCCTTTTCCGGAATGACGAGCACGGTCGTATCGGTCGCCGCGACGACGGTGGCCGGCTGGTCCTGGCGCATCAGGCAGGCGCGCTCGCCGAAGATCTCGCCGGGGCCCAGGGTGGCCAGCACGAATTCGTCGGTGCTGTCGTTCACGATGACGCGCACTTCGCCCTGGCGTACGACGTACAGCCGGCGGTCGTCGCGCGCGCCCTGCTTCAGGATTTCCTTGCCGCTGCCGATCCGTTTGACGCCCACGCTGCGCACGAATTCGTCCAGCTCCGGCTTGCTGACCTTGCCGCGCAGGTCGAACAGCTTCGCGACGAGCCCGCCGGCCGAGCTGATCGCCACGTAGTTGTTGATGAAGTCGAGGGCGGCGGGGTTGCCCCGGATCACGGGCTCGATCGCCGTGCGCGGGATGAACCACAGCTCCGTCTTCAGCGCCGCGCGCGCGGACAATTCGTGGCGGGCGGCGCGCAGCATGGCGATCTCGGCGAGCACTTCGCCCGTCTTGCGCACCCCCAGGCTCGTTTCCTTGCCGTGTTCCTCGCTGAACACGCGTACGGAACCGGCGTGGATCACGAACAGGCCGTCGGCGGCGTCGCCCGCGTTGCAGATGGTGTCGCCGAATGCGTAGGTGCGGATCTCGATGGCTGCCGCCAGCCGTTCCAGTTCCTCCGCCGTGAAGACGGACAGCACCTCGACGGTAGCGAGGAATGCGGCGGGCGATTGCTGTTGTTGCGCCAATGAGTCCATGTCGGTATCCCGCGAACCCTTCCTTCACGTCGCGGCCACCGCCGGCTCAACGTGCGGGGCAGGCTTCGATGATGTGCTCCTGCGCCCGCGCCGCCAGCCATTCCTCGCGCAACAGGCGGCGGATTTCCACGGCCGTTTCCTCGTCCAAGGTCGCCGGATACCTGGCGTTGACGGCATAGATTTCAAACAGCGTCCGGTCGGGCGAGGGAAACGGCCCCAGCAGGTCGCCGGCCGCCGCGTTGAACACGCGCGCCTCGATGTCGGGTTTCAATGAGCCGCGCAACACCTTGCCGATGACGCCGCCGTTCTCGCGCGCGGCGCCGACCGAATGCTCGCTCACCATTTCCGCGAAGCTGTCCGGATCGTCGGCCAGCGCGGACATCATTTCCTTCGCCTTGCCTTCGGAATCGAGCACGATGTGGCTGATCTCGACGCTGTCGAACTTGGGAGAATTTAGCTTGAAATATTGCTCGACGGCTTGCGGGTTGCAGACCTGCTCCATCATCGTTTCCTGGATGAGGCCGTCGACGATGAAGTCCTCGAACTCGTCCAGGCTGACGCCCATGACGTCGAGATAGTGATTCATGTCGGCCGCGCGGTGCAGGCCGAGGATGCGGCGGAACTGGTCGGCGCGTTCCTGCACGGCTTCCGGCTTCGGCTCTACGCCCTGCTTCTTCGCCGCGAGCACGGTCAGCTTGTCGCGCACGATCTGCTCGACGAGTCCTTCGAATTGCCCAGTCAGCTTGAGTGTACGGATGAAGTCATCCGTGTCGATGACGACGTCGTCGATGCGCACAATCCCGGTCATGGTCTCTCCCTCGGCATCCGCAGTGCATGGCTGCTGTTCTTGTTGCCACCGGCGCACAAAGCTGCGATGCCGCGCCGGTCGACGCCCTCGTCCTATCCGTTGTAGCAGGCGGGCCGGCAAAGTCAATGTCCGCGCGACGGGCGGCCGCGGCCGCCCGCGAGCCATGCCCATTATTGCGGCAGGCCGTTGTACCCTTCCGCCGCTTGCCGGAGCTGGGCGAAGACGACGTCCGCCGGCAGCGTCTCGCCGGCCCGGAGTTTCGTGCGCGGATCGTCCATCACCGGAGTCAGCATGAGCTTGCCTTCGACGCGGTCGGCGACGAAATAGGCTTTCAGCGCCGGCACGTGCACGACGAAGTCGCCGCCGCCGTGGCGGTAGCGGCTGACGAGCTGCGCGACGGCCGCGTTGCCCAGCTCGGCCGCACGCCAGCCGTCGCGCGACCCCAGCACGAAGATCGACGTGGCCACGCGGTCGCCCACCTTGACGGGATACAGGTTGCGCCGGATGTCGACGAGCAGCGTTTCCGGATCGGTCTTCTCCGTGAAGGCGCGCAGCGCGTCGAGCCGGACCTGGAACACCTGCAGCGGTTCGCCGAGCGTGGCCTGGCGCACTTCGTCGGGCGAGGCGAACCCGAGTGCCGCGTAGTTGCTCGCGTTGACGACCTGCTTGAGCGTGGCCAGCCCGTGCTGCGCGGCGGTCGTCTGGCTGGTGCTGGGATGGGGTTGGCTCGTCTGGCATCCGCCCAGGAAACAGGCCAGTGCAACGACGAGCGCGGAAGAAAGTGTGCGCATGTCATTCCCCTTTGTACGTGATGTTGTAGTAGTCGTTCCAGTGCGTGTGGTCGCCCGGCGCGCTGACATAGTCGGCATACGTGATGATGCTTTCGGTGCCACCCGTCAGCGTGTTCAGGTTCGTGTACGGTTCCGGATCGTTGATGTCCACGTACTGCACGCCGTTCACGGTCAGATAGCCTTTCACGACCATCATGTGGCCGCCGCCGCCCGGCCAATGCCAGCTGAACGCGACGGGCTTCTTCCTGCAATAAATCTGTGTCTTGATCTGACTGAACGTGAGCGCCGTATTCGACGTCTGGTCGGCCGAAAAACTGTATTTCTCGTATTCGGGCCAGCCGCCGTTATTGCAGCTGCCGGAATTGTTCACGCAGCACGTCGTAAGGCCGAAACGGTTGTTCGCTTCGACGCATTGCGCGACGTCGTGACCGAGGAAACGCATGGTCATTTCGCCGCTCGCGGCCCAGCACCAGTTCGATGCCTGCTGGGGCAGTTTCGGTACGTCGATCGTCGATACGAGTGGTGGATTACAGCAGGCGGATAACGTTCCTAAAGCAAAAAGTCCGCAGATCATATGTGCGCTTTTCATTGCAGCGACCTCCAGCGAATCAATCATGTACGTCGAGAATCATCCAGTGCCGGGGCGGCATGGAATCGGCCCTCCCGCTACCGGTATAGGCGGAACGATGGCGAACCCAACCTTATTCCGGTGATCTATTGAGACTGCTCATTTGACGGATGGCCTTTTTCGTTAATCCGTTATCGCCTGGAATGTTCGCGATGACGGCCGGCACGCATGGCATGCGTAAAGGTTCCCGCGACCGGCAGCATCGTTGACCGGTGCCGCGCGCAGGCCGAAGCGTCATCCGTGACGGCCGCGCGTGTGGCAGACTGCGTCATCGCTACCGACATGGACACGCACATGGACATCGGACGGATCGAAGCACTGGCCCTGCGCGCCAGCCTGGCCGCGCCTCCCGTGCGCGTGGAGCGCGTGCGCGCCGTCGCGGGCGTGGGGCTCGACGGCGACGTGTATGCCGACCCGTTGTCGCCGCGCCAGCTGCTGCTCGCCGGCACGGATGCGTACGCCGTGTTCGCGCTGCCGCCGCACGCGCTGCGCGAGAACCTGCTGCTCGACGTCGACACGTCGCGGCTCGCCTCCGGCACCATCCTGCAGGTGGGCCGCGACGTGCGGCTGCGGCTGATGTTCCAGTGCGAGGCGTGCGGGCACCTGGAGGCGCAGCGGCCCGGCCTGTCCACGCGCATCGGCACGCGGCGCGGCATGCTGGCGCGCGTGCTGAGCGGCGGCGAGATGCGTCCGGGCGACCCCGTCCGCGCCGTCGATCCTCCGCTGCCCGCGTGGTCCGACGATTGGCGCGAACGCATCGCGCAAGTGCTCGACGCGTGTCCGCCCGCCAGCGTGATCACGTATAAACGGCTGGCGCAGCTGGCCGGCGTGGCGTCGAGTTATTGCCGGGCGTTTCCGGGCACGATCGCGCGGCTGGGGCCCCGTTACGCGGGCAAGGCGGTGCCGTCGCAATCGAATGTGGCGTTGCCGCGCTGGGACGGGCAGGACTTGTTCACGCCGGACGACCGCGTGCTTGCCGCCGAGGCCGCGTCATAGGGCGCTTGTCAGTGGCTCGCCATGGCCGCCGCCCGCCACGCGCCAGGCGGGGCATTGAAATTCTTGGCGGTCCAGCTCGATGCGATGCCGATGTCGTAGCCGTGCATGACGCCCACGGACAAGTTGTCGACCTCGCGTGCCGCCGGGTCGGTCGCCAGTGCGATCGCAGCGACGCTGTTTGCGAGCGCTCGCTCGTCGACGTCGCCGGTGCGGGTGACCACGTTGATGCTGATGACGGTCGTGGCCTTGCCGCCGTTCACGACAGTCACGCCCGAGACGACGCTGGCCGCGCGGACGGCAGGCAGCCGGCCGACTTGCCGTTGCACCTGCAACAGAGGCCGGAAGCCGTCGTTGAACAGCGAGCGCACGTAGGCGCCGGCGCCGACTGCGGCGACGAGCAACGCCGCCATGATCGCGACGTGGCCGCGCCAGAGGGGCGCCAGCGGCAGCATGTCCTGCGTGCCCGCGCGCACGACGACGGCACCCACGAGCAGGTCGTGGACCGATTGCCGCGTTCGGCGGTTGAACACGCACAGGTAGACGATGGCGCCACCGAGACCGAACACAATCAGCCCCTGCACGACAGGAAAGGTCGACCCGATATCGCCGCCGCTCGGCATGGCATTGTTCAAGCAATACGGGAGATGGAAGACGGCCGCGCGCAGCAGGGCGCGTCCAAGGCCGAGCGGCGCGCCTGCCACCGTGACGACCTTGATGTCCAGCATGCGTTTGCCGATGGTGCGGCCCCCGAACAGGCCACTTTCCATGGTGCCGAAATAGGCCAGCTCGATCACGAAGCCGACCGCGCGGCCCCATGCGTCCAGCGACTCGAACCAATTCCCGAAGACCATGCCCAGGCCGGCACCGACGATGGCAAGCAGCACGGCGTCGATCACGAACGCGCCGGCACGCCGCCAGAAGCCGGCGATGCCGACCGGGGCATCGGCTGGCCCGGGTTCGTCGACGGGGGGCCGGTTCGGACGGTCGGCCTCGAATTGGGCCAGATGGGCATGGATTTCCTCGACACGGTCCGGGAAGCGCTCCTTGTCGATACGGGTGAGGATCTGGCGGAGCTGGGCTTCGGAATATTTGGCGAAATCAGGCTTGTCCAAGCGGGCTCCGGAGGAAATCGATGTTGGCGTGCGTAAACTTCCAGTGTACGGCGTTTATTGTTGAGACGGCAAGCTTCAGCGCGCCGGGCGCCACACCTGACTACGCCCCAGCACATGGCTGTCCACGCTGCCCTTCCTGGCCAGCTGCCCATCGATGCCGACATTCAGCAGGCACGCGTCGCCGACGCCTGTGCCGGCCGGTCAGGCGTGACGGGCGGCCTGGGCCGTGCCTGCGCCGGTTCGGCGATGACGGCGGCGCGAGGCTCGCGGCGGTGATCCAGGGGAGAACATGACGTATCCCGTGAGAGGTCATGGAAGTTATCCGGTCGATTGGCGATGCGCCCACTGTAGCGGCGTGCGCGCGCCGGGCGATGTCGGATTGTGTCGAGGGCGCGCGCCGACACACGCGCTTGCAAAAATCCGGCGCGGGCCGCCAAAGAACGTCACCCGTTCGGCCGGCCCTGCGCTACGATGGACGGCCCGATGAGCGTCGGAGACGACCCATGATCTACCAAGGCAGCTGCCATTGCGGCAAAGTGGCGTACGAAGTGGAAGGCACGATCGACACCGCCCTCGCCTGCAACTGCTCGATGTGCCAGCGCAAGGGTTCCTTGCTCTGGTTCGTGCCGCGCGCGCAGTTCCGCCTGCGCACGCCCGAGGACGCGGCCGCCACCTACACGTTCAACAAGCACATCATCAAGCATCGCTTCTGCCCGACCTGCGGCATCCATCCGTATGCCGAGGGCGTCGATCCGAAGGGCAATCCGATGGCCGCCATCAACCTGCGCTGTATCGACGGCATCGACCTGGCCGCCCTGCCCGTGCACGAATTCAACGGCCGCGACGCCTAGGCCAGCCGGGGCGCAATCGCGAGTTCCGGCTGCGGCTGCGGCGCATGGGCCGACAGCTCCGCGGGTGCCATCTGCTGCGGCAGCGCCACGATGCTTTGCCACAGCGCGAAGCCGGCCGTGCGATTCGCGTTGCTGAGGCGGTAGGCCGGCAGCGCATCCGCGCCCTGCGCCATCCACAGCGCCGCGTACGATGGCGCCAGGCGCGCGTCGTGCCACGCCTCGGCGAGCGGCGCGAACGTTTCCTGCAGCACGGCCGCCGTGCTGCGCATGCGCACCCAGCGGTGGTTCAGCCAGCCGTTGTGCTCGCGGTCGGGGTGAAGGAAACGCTCGATCACCTGGCGCGCCGCCTCGTCGCCGCTCTGGCTCATCGTCGCGATGTCGTCCGGCTTCATGTTGAGGTTCAAGCCGCCTTCCTGCTTCGTGTGGCGGATCAGCACGACGCGGTCGCGGTAGCCCGGCGTGCGTTTCAGCGCCTCGTCGCGCCACGTGCGGATCGTGCGCAGGACGGCGCCGGCGAAGCGCGGCAGCGACGGCCGGCCATCGGTCTCGTCGACGGCCACGTAGGCCGCCGTCACGCCGGCGTTGTTGTTCGTCGGGAGCGAGACGCGTCCGGCCATCGGATTGTCCGGGGCCAGCTTTGTTTTATCCAGGTCGCCCTGCAAGGTGACGCCGAACGTCGGGCGGGTCGGCAGGATGGCGTCGAAGAAGTGGATCGGAAAATTGCTCGTCAAACCGCCGTCGGAGAACCAGACGCGCATCAGCTCGACTTGCTCCCCATCCGCCGGCAGCACGCGCAGGCGGTACAGCGGCACGGCCTGCAGCAGCACGGGAAAACTCAGGCTCATGCGGGCGGCCACGACGACGGGCAGGTCGTCCGGATCGGGCATGAAAAAATAATCCTCGCCCGACGCGTTCATCGTCTTCATCAGCGCGGTCGTGGCCGGGCGGTGGCCCGTATGGCGCGCATGCGCCTTCATCCACTCGACGACGTCGCTCGGGAACAGGGCTTCCATCTCGGACGCCCGGAACACGAGGTCGCGGCTCGAATGCGGCAGGCGGTGTGCGCGCAGTTCGGACAGGCCCGTCGTCATGAGTGCCAGTTCGATCGGCGGCTCGGACTTGCGCAAGTGGCCGAACGTCAGCGGCGCATCGAGCGGCAGGCCGGCGATGTCCTGCACGAGCGCATGCAGCCATTCCGTCAGCGCGGGGTGGCCGCTGCCGCCCGTGCCCATGCCGGAGCAGATGCCGCAGCGGTTGGCGCGCAGGCCGTGCCACGCCGACCACGTCGCCTGCAGCAGGGCGCCTCCCAGCGCGCCGACGGCCATGCACAGGCCGAACCACAGCACGCTGGCGACGCCGACGACGGGCAGGCGCGGCCAATGTCCGCCGAGCAGGCTGCTGCTGACGAGGAAACCCGCGAACCACAAGCCGGCGCCCACCACGGCGCCCAGCGGGAAATTCCACAGCATCGCGAGCCACAGATAGCCCGCGGCCTGCGCCTTGTTCGTTTCGTTGAGGGCCGCGCCGATCACGCGGAAGTGCGGCCGCAATGCGCGGCAAGGCTGGAACAGCGAGAACAGCCGGGTGTGGGCGCCGACGGGCTCTTGCAGGCTGCCCGGCAGCCGCGCGAGGAGGTCGAAGCCGTCGTCGCTGCCTTGCCCGGTCTTGCGCACGCGGTTGCGTTTGAACTGGGCCGCGGCCGCCGCGATCGCCGCCACCGCGCCGACGCTCGTGCCGCCGATCGAGCGCAGGGTGAAGCGCCGCGCCAGCCGCGCCACGAACGCGGGGTAGACCACGCCGGAGGTCACCCCGCCTTCCATCACGATATCGCATTCCTTGGGCAGAAAATCGTCCATCGCTCGTCCATGCTGTTCATGAACTGACGATTATGCGCGATCGACGCTGCCCGCGCCGAACACGCTCAACCCGGCACGCCCACGATCACGCTGGACGCCTTGAACATCGCCGTCGCCGTGCTGCCCTCGGCCAGTTCGAGCGTGCGTGCGCTCTCGTTCGTGATGATGGCGGCGATGGTGCCGCCGCCCGCCAGGTCGAGGACGACCTCCGTGTTGACGGCGCCCGGCGTCAGGCGGGATACCTCGCCCGCGAGGCGGTTGCGGGCCGAGAAGCGCGCGCCGTCGCCGTCCGTCATGAGGATGATCGACGACGCCTTGACCAGCGCGAACGCCTGCACGCCCGCAGCGAGGCCGAGGCTGGCCGTGCTCTCGTGCGTGACGATGGCGACGATCTTGTGGCCGCCGGCGATGTCGATGGCGATCTCGTCGTTGACGGCGCCCGGCTGGACGCGCGATACGGTGCCGAAGAACTGGTTGCGTGCGCTCGTTTTCATGTTCAGTCTGCCGATCAGGGTGAGGTCCGCGGCGAGGTCGCCCGCGTGCGCGTCGAGCTGGGCGACGAATTGCCGATGGAGCTGCTCGATCGCCCGGAAGTTCTTCACGAGCTGCTCGCCCCGTGCCGTCAGGCGCGTGCCGCCGCCGCCCTTGCCGCCGGTGGCGCGTTCCACCAGGGCCTCGCCGGCCAGGTTGTTCATCGCGTCGATGGCGTCCCACGCGCCCTTGTAGCTGACGCCGAGGGCTTTCGCGGCCTGGCTGATCGATCCTGTGGCGCCAATCGCCGCCAGCAGGTCGACCCGTCCCGGACCGCCGAACGTCTCGCCGCCGACCGTCATCCAGACCGAGCCCTGCAACCCGAAGCTTGTGCCTTCACCGCTCACGATCTCTCCCGTTTCGTTTCGTTATATACTCTACTACATAACGCTGACGAAAGGAGTCGAAGATGAAGCAACTTGCCGGCCTGCTGGCGCTGGTGACCTGGGGTGCGGCCCAGGCGAACGACGTGCAGGTGGCCGTGGCCGCCAACTTCACGGCGCCGATGCAGAAGATCGCGGCCGCGTTCGAGCGCGACACGGGTCACAAGGCCGTGCTCGCGTTCGGCGCCACCGGCCAGTTCTACGCGCAGATCGTCAACGGCGCGCCGTTCGAGGTGCTGCTCGCGGCCGACGACGAGACGCCGGCGAAACTCGAGGTGGAACACCGCACCGTGCCGGGCACGCGCTTCACGTACGCAACGGGCAAGCTCGTGCTGTGGTCCGCGCAGGACGGCTATGTCGACGGCCAGGGCCAGGTGTTGAAAACGGGCGATTTCGCGCACCTGGCGATCGCGAATCCGAAGACGGCCCCCTACGGCGCGGCCGCCGTCGAGACCTTGCACAAGCTGCGCGTGTATGAGCGCGTGCAGGGCAGGCTCGTGCAGGGCGAGAACATCTCCCAGGCGTACCAGTTCGTCGGCACGGGCAATGCGCCGCTCGGCTTCGTCGCGCTGTCGCAGGTCTATCGCGACGGCAAATTCACCTCGGGCTCGGGCTGGATCGTGCCCGACAACCTGCACGCGCCGATCCGCCAGGACGCCGTGATCCTCGCTAAAGGCGCCACCAATCCGGCCGCGAAGGCGTTGGAAGACTACCTGAAGTCGGACAAGGCGAAGGACATCATCCGCTCGTACGGCTACGCGCTGTGACGCTCGACGCCGCCGACCTCGCGGCCGTCCGGCTGACGCTGGAACTGGCCACCGTCGTGACCGCGCTGCTGCTCGTCGTCGGCACCCCGATCGCGTGGTGGCTCGCGCGCACGCGCTCGCGCCTGCGCCACGCGGTCGGGGCCATCGTCGCCCTGCCCCTCGTGCTGCCGCCCACCGTCATCGGTTTCTATTTGCTGCTGCTGCTCGGGCCCCATGGTCCTGTTGGCCGGCTCACGGAGGCGCTCGGCATCGGCCTGCTGCCGTTTTCGTTCGGGGGCCTCGTGCTGGCGTCCGTATGTTATTCGCTGCCGTTCGTCGTGCAGCCGCTGCAGAACGCGTTCGAGGCGATCGGCCCGCGGCCGCTGGAAGTGGCGGCCACGTTGCGCGCGAGCCCGTGGGACGCGTTCTGGTCCGTTGCGGTGCCGCTCGCGCGGCCCGGTTTCCTGTCCGGCGCCGTGCTCGGGTTCGCGCACACGGTCGGCGAATTCGGTGTCGTGCTGATGATCGGCGGGAATATCCCGGACAAGACGCGGGTCGTGTCCGTGCAGATCTACGACCACGTGGAAGCGCTCGAATACGCGCAGGCGCATTGGCTCGCGGGCGGCATGCTGGCCTTCAGCTTCGTCGTGCTGTTGGCGCTGTACACCCTCAATCCGCAGGCGATGAAAGGACGGCGCCGATGACGGACGGATTGCGCGTGCGCTTGGCGCTGGACCGCGGCGCGTTTCAACTTGACGTCGACCTCGACCTGCCGCAGCGCGGCATCACCGCGCTGTTCGGCCACTCCGGCTCGGGCAAGACGACGATTCTGCGCGCCATCGCCGGCCTGGAGCGGGCGCCCGGCGGCTACGTCGCGTTGGGTGGCGAGGTCTGGCAGGACGATGCGCGCGGCGTGTTCGTGCCCGTGCACGAACGCGCGCTCGGCTACGTGTTTCAGGAAGCGAGCCTGTTCCCGCACCTGTCCGTGCGTGGCAACCTGGCGTTCGGCCGCAAGCGCGTGCCCGCGCACGCGCGCCGCTTCGCGCCGGAACCCGTGACGGCGTTACTGGGCATCGAAGGCTTGCTGGACCGGCGGCCGGACGGCCTGTCGGGTGGCGAGCGCCAGCGCGTGGCGATCGCGCGCGCCCTGCTCGCGTCGCCGCGCATGCTGCTGATGGACGAACCGCTGGCCGCGCTGGACCTGCGCCGCAAGCAGGAGATCCTGCCGTACCTGGAACGGATGCACGAGGAATTGGCGGTCCCGATCGTCTACGTGAGCCATGCTCCGGACGAAGTCGCGCGCCTGGCCGACCACCTCGTGCTGCTGGACGACGGCAAGGCCGTGGCCAGCGGACCGCTGACGGACACGCTGGCGCGCGTGGACCTGCCGCCCGCCTTCGCCGACGATGCGGGTGTCGTGCTGGAGACGACGTTGGCCGGTCACGAGGAAGACGCTTTGTCGCGGCTGGAATTCGCGGGCGGGGCGCTGCTGGTGGGCCGGCGCCGCGAAGCCGTCGGTACGCGCCTGCGCTGCCGCATCCACGCACGCGACGTCAGCCTGGCGCTGGAACGGCCGCATGGCAGCAGCATCGTGAACCGCCTGCCGGCCGTGGTGACGGCCGTCGCCGCCACCGACACGCCCGGTCACGTGCTCGTGCAACTGCGGATCGGAGAATCACCCCTGCTGGCGCGCATCACGGCCCGCTCGCGCCGCGAACTGGGCATCGCGCCGGGCCAGCAGCTGTGGGCCCAGATCAAGGGCGTGGCGCTGCTGACTTAACTTCGGGGTCAGTAACTTCGGGGTCAGAGCACATTGTTCGGACGATTCGGGGTCAGAGCAGATTTCCGATCAATGGCTCCTGTGCAAAACAGCGTGGGGCCACCGGCCCGCGCACGGGCTGGCGTCATCAATCACGGCGACAACCTTGCGCCGATATGCTGCGGGGGCATTGCTCGAACCGGTGCCCTGACCCCGAATTTGTGCTCTGACCCCGAATTTCAGCGGACGCGGCGCATCGACGAGATGCGGTTGTTCATCCACTCGAGAAACTCGTAGCGGCCCGGGCCCAGCACGATGCATTCGCCGCGGAAGTCGGCGTGCTCGCAGAATTCCCAGCGGCCCTCGCGGATGATCATCGAACTGGCGCGGTCGTTGAAGCCCACGTCGCTCATCGAGCGCACGTCCTGCGACAGCTGGACTTGCGGCCCTTCGAAGCCGGGGCCGGCGAACATCATCACGTCGGCGCCGCCGCGGTTGCCCCAGCCGCCGCGGTCGTCGTCGCGCCAGCCGTTGCGGTCACGGTCGCGCCACTCGTCGCGGTCGTGGTCGCGCCAGCCGTCACGGTCGCGATCGCGCCAGCGGCCCTGGCCGCGGTCAATCTGTCGGGCCGACGAGATGGCGTCGTTGAAACCCGGCAGCTCGCGGTATTCGCCCGGACCGAATTCGGCGCAGCGGCCGCCGAAGTTGGCGTGCTCGCACAACAGCCACGTGCCGGAGCGGACGACGACGCTCGACGCGCGGTCGTTGAAGCCGAAGTCGGCAAGGTTCGTCGCGTCGCGATCGATCGTGACGCGTTGACCGCGGAAATTGCTGTCCGAGAACAGGGTCAGTTCGCCGGCAAAGGCGGCGTGGGTGAAGGTTGCCAGCACGGCGGCGGCGGCAAGCAGGCGTTTCATGATTGCTCCATCGATGGTCGTGCGCCTTGCGTCGGCGCCTGTGCAGTTAACGTCGGCCCGTGCACCGTGGCTGACAGTTTCCTGTAACAAAATCCTACACGGCTGTGAGGACGGGGCAGCCAAATTCCGGGCGGTCCAACTCGCGGGCGAGGTCGGACCGTAGCGCGGACAGCGCAGCGACGCGCGCGTCGATGTCGTCCAGCTTGCGCAGCAACGCCTCGCGCAGTTGCGGCGCGGCCGCCGCGGGGTCGTCCAGCAGCGGCAGGCCGGTCTCGATCTCGGCCAAGGTGAAGCCGAGCGCCTGCGCCGCGCGCAGGTAGCACAGCCATTGCACGGCTTCCGGCGGATAGTCGCGGTAGCCGTTGGCGAGCCGGCGCGACAGCAGCAGGCCGCGTTTCTCGTAGAAGCGCAGGGTGTCCCGGCTGAGGCCGGTGGCGGTGGCGAGTTCTCCGATCTGCATGCGATGTCGACAACAATAAGGGCTTGACCTTGGAATGTACTCCAGGGTTCATGATTGCCGGAACATTCATTTTCGGGAGTTCCCATGCGCCGTTCCGCCTTCCTGACCCTCGTGCGCGCCAGCGCCGCCTACGACCTGCTGCTGACGGCACCGTTCGCCACACCCTGGACGTTCGCCGTCGCGCACGCCCGGCTGTCCGCCGTGAACGAATCCCTCGGCGGCGCCGCGCTGCCCGCGTTCGGCCCGTTCCACGTGCTGTTCGCCTGCCTGATGGGCAGCATCGTGCTCGTGTGGTCCGTATTGCGCCTCGCAGCACCCAGCGTGGCGCTGGGCCGCTACGACGGCGTCGGCCGCTTCCTGTTTTCGACCTGGATGGCATGGGCGCTGGCTGCCAGCGGCGCGCCGCTGCTGTGGCTGTTCCTCGTGCCGGAATTCTGCTGGGGCGTGGCGCAGTGGCTGCCCGTCGCTCAGGACGGCGGCGGCAGCAGCACGGCACGCGCGCCCTTCACGAGCGCCGCACCCATGCGCTCCAGCCGCGGCGGCTGAATGCGCCACGCGTGCCAGTACAGCGCCACGTCCACGTGCAGGTGCGGCGTGAGGTCGACGAGCGCGCCGCTGGCGAGCATGTCCGCGCACTGTTCCAGCGGCAGCAGGCCGTAGCCGAGGCCCAGCCGGATCGCCTGCACGTACGGGTCGCTGGACGGGACGTAATGAAACGGGTACGCGCTTTCCGGCAGGCCGAAGTGCTGCAGCAGGAACGCGGTCTGCAGGCGGTCGTTGCGGTCGAAGACCATCACGGGCGCGCGCCGGGCGGCCTCCCTCGTGATCCCGCCGGGGAACCAGCGCGCGGCGAACGACGGCGCCGCCACCATCCGGTAGCGCATCGTGCCGAGCGCGCTGACGGCGCAGCCGCGCATCGGCTCCGATTCGCCGGATACGCACGCGAGCGCGAGTCCCTGTTCCAGCAGCGTGAACGTGTGCCGCTGGTCGCCCGTGACGAATTCCACGAGCAGCCCCTCCGCGATCAGCACGGGCGCCAGCACGGGCAGCAGCCACGTGGCGAGGGTGTCGTTGTTGACGGCCAGCGCCACGCGCACGGGGCCCGGATCGCTGTGCTGCTCGGCGAAGAATTCGTCTTCCAGCAGCGCGCGCCGGCGCAGGAATTGCAGCAGCCGCATGCCCGGGGCCGTCGGCCGGCACGGGCGGGCGCGCACGAGCAGCGGCGTGCCCAGGTCGTGTTCCAGCGCGGCGATGCGCTGCGAGATGGCGGACGGCGTCACGTTCAGGCGCGCGGCCGCCTGCTCCAGGCTGCCGCTGTCGACGGCGGCGACGAACGCCTCGCTGCGGCGCGGATCGATGTTCATGGATTAGCCCGATTTAATCAACCTTAGAATTCATTAATATAATTGATGTAGCCGCGCCCGGCAGGCATGCTGCTCCGCAATCACAAAGGAGGCACCATGTTTTCACAACCCATCTTCCTGCAAGGCCTCGGCATGGGCGCGAGCCTGATCATGCCGATCGGCGCCCAGAACGCGCACGTGATCCGCACCGGAGTCGCCGGCCGGCACGTCGTGCTGACGGTCGCTTGCTGCGTCTTCATCGACGTCGCGCTGATCGCGCTGGGCATGTCCGGCTTCGGCGCGCTGATCGAGCATTCGCCCGTGCTGCTGCTCGCGGCGCGCTGGGGCGGCGCCGCGTTCCTGCTGTGGTACGGTGTGCGCTGCCTCCTGAGCAGCTGGCGCGGGGCGTCCGCGCCACAGGCGGCCGCCGGCCAGGCCGCGTCGAGCGCGGCGCGCGCGCTGGGCATCGTGCTGGCGATGTCGCTGCTCAATCCCCACGTCTACCTGGACACGGTCGTGCTGCTGGGCGCGGTCGGCAGCAGCCTCGCGGCCGGCCACCGCGCCTCGTTCGCCGCCGGCGCGATGACGGCGTCGCTGCTGTGGTTTTCCGTGCTGGGCCTCGGTGCGCGCCGCTGCGCGTTCGTGCTGGCGCGGCCGGTTGTGTGGCGCGCCGTGGAAGCGTTCACGGGCACGACGATGCTCGTGCTGGCCGCGCTGCTGCTGGCCGAGGGCTAGGCCGCCAGTGCCTTGCCCTGTTCGACCGACATCTGCGCGGGCAGCGCGACGCCGTTCTTCACGGCCGTGAGTTCGGCGAGGATGGAGATCGCGATCTCATACGGCGTCTTGCTGCCGATGTACAGGCCGATGGGGCCGTGCAGCCTGGCGATCTGGTCGGCCGTCAGGTCGAACTCGCGCAGGCGCTCGCGCCGCCGCGCGTTGTTGGCGCGCGAGCCGATGGCGCCGATGTAGAACGCGTCCGTCTTCAGGGCTTCCATCAGCGCGAGGTCGTCCAGCTTGGGGTCGTGGGTGAGGGCGACGACGGCGCTGCGGCCGTCCAGCTTCATGTCCAGCACGAGGTCGTCCGGCATCGCGTGCACGACGTCGACACCCGGCAGGTTCCAGCTGGCGCGGTATTCTTCCCTCGGGTCGCACACGGTCACCTGGTATTCGAGGCCGACGGCGACCTGCGCGAGGAATTGCGACAGCTGGCCGGCGCCGATGATCAGCAGCCGCAGGCGCGGGCCGTGGATGGTGACGAGCGTCGCGCCGTCCATGCACAGCCGCTCATCGGCCCGGCCTTGCGCCAGGTCGACGGCGCCGCTCGCGAGATCGAGCGTGCGCCGCGTGAGCACGCGGCGCTGCGCCAGCGCGAGCAATTCCTCGATGCGGCTGTGCGGGCCCAGCGGCTCGACGACGAGCTGGATCGTGCCGCCGCAGGGCAGGCCGAAGCGGTGCGCCTCGTCGGCCGAGATCCCGTAGGTGACGACTTCCGGCGCCGTACGTACGATGCCTTGTTCGCGCGCGGCGGCGATCAGGTCGTCCTCGATGCAGCCGCCCGAGACCGAGCCGACGACGACGCCGTCCGCGCGGATCGCCATCGTGGCGCCTTCCGGGCGCGGGCTCGAGCCCCACGTGCGCACGACGGTGACGTACTCGCAGCGCCAGCCGGCGCGCAGCCACTGGTCGCAGGCGTGCAGCACTTCGAGGTCGATACTGTCCATGATGTCCTTTTTGTTTCCGAACGATAAATCACACGCCCGCCGGACGCGGGCAGGCAGCGTGCATGCTAACGCAAAATGGCGAATGACGACGACGCGGCCGCGCCCATAAACGGTTTATATCGTTTCAGGGTGCGGCCGCAAGCATGCCGGCGCGGGCGGCGCTATACTCGCAGGAATCGCGACCGTCCTGGAGTCCACCATGAAACCGGATTTGCTCTCCCTGCTGCGCATCGATCTCCCCATCATCCAGGCCCCGATGGCCGGCGTGTCGACGGCGGCGCTGGCCGCGGCCGTGTCGGAGGCAGGCGCGCTCGGCTCGATCTCCGTCGGCGCCGGCGACGCGCAGCAAGGCCGCGCCGCCATTGCCGACGTGCGCCGCCTGACGGACCGGCCGTTCAACGCCAACGTGTTCTGCCACCGCCCGGCCGCAGCCGACGCCGCGCGCGAAACGGCCTGGCTCGACTACCTCGCGCCGCACTTCGCGACGAACGGCGCGCAGCCGCCGGCCACGCTGCGCGAAATCTACAAGAGCTTCGTCGACGACGACGACATGCTCGAGGTGATCCTGGAAGCCCGTCCGGCCGTCGTCAGCTTCCACTTCGGCCTGCCGGACGCGCGCCGCATCGAGGCGCTGAAGGATGCCGGCATCGTGCTGCTGGCCAGCGCGACGTCGGTGGCGGAAGCGCGCCAGGTGGAGGCGGCCGGCATCGATGCCGTCGTCGCGCAGGGCTACGAGGCCGGTGGCCACCGCGGGCTGTTCGATCCGGAGCGCGGCGACCCGGCCATCGGCACGTTCGCGCTGACGGAGCTCGTCGCGAACGCCGTGCGCATCCCCGTGATCGCGGCCGGTGGCGTCATGAACGGGGCCGGCGTCGCCGCCGCGATGCGCCTGGGCGCGAGCGCCGCGCAAATGGGCACCGCGTTCATCCTGTGCCCGGAATCGTCGGCAACGAAGCACCACCGCGTCCTGATGCAGGCCGGGGAAGGTGTCATGACGGCTGTAACGGACGTCGTGTCGGGCCGGCCCGCGCGCGGCCTCGTGAACCGCCTGTTCAGCGAGATCGGCGCGCCCGGCCATCCGCCGCTGCCCGATTATCCGATCGCCTACGATGCGGTGAAGGCGCTGAACGCAGCCGCCACGAAAGCGGGCAACAGCGACTTCACGGTGAACTGGGCCGGCCAGGGTTTTCCGCTCGCGCGCGAGCTGCCGGCGGGGGAACTGGTGCGCCTGCTCGGCGAGGAACTGGCGCAGAACGACGGGACGCCGCGCCAGGCCTGAACGCGTCAGGCGTCCGTGTACGCGGCCTCGATCGGTTCCTTGCGCGGCGCGTCCGCGACGTGCACGATGAGCACCGCGTCCAGCGGCAGCACGGGATGCGCGGCGCGGTGCTTGGCGAACCAGAACACCTCGTCGATGTCCTCGTCGTCGGGCGCGTGCGACGTGACCAGCACGCGGCGCTCGTCCGGGGCGTCGTCGTAGTCGACGGCTTCCAGCGCGGCGTCGTCGACGGCCTCGGTCCACGCGTCGGCATCCTTGCCCCACGCCTGCACGTAGCGGGCGCCGGATGCGACGAGCCAGCGCGCCACGTCCCACAGCCACATCTCGGCCACGTCGTCCTCGGCGAGCACGATGGCGAGGAACGGCGGGCGGTTGCCCAGGTCGGGCAGGTCGGCGTCGGGCGGCAGGTGTAAATAAGCGGCGGTCTGGCGGTGCATGGCAGCGGGTACGGACGGTGAGGGTGCCAGCTTACCACCGGCTGGCGCCCGTCCGGGCAAAACTTGGGCGCGAGGTCAACCGGGGCGGCCCGGCTGCGTTACCATCTCGTACCGCCGGGGTCGTCCGGCCATCGATCCGTGGAGTCACATGAACATCTTCGCTTCCGTGGCGCTCGCCGCCGCTTCCGTCACAGTCGCGGGCGCCGCGCAGGCCGCCATTCCCGTGTACGGCTTCCTCGTCAAGCACACGTACCCGCACGACCCGCAAGCCTTCACGCAAGGCCTGTTCTTCAGGGACGGCCAACTGTACGAGACTACGGGCCGCAAAGGTACGTCGTCCCTGCGCAAGGTCGACCTCAAGACGGGCAAGGTCATGCAGAAGAAGGACCTGGCGGACGAGTACTTCGGCGAAGGCTCGACGGCCGTGGGCGACACCATCGTCGGCCTGACGTGGCAGTCGAACGTCGGTTTCCTCTTCGACGCGAAGACGTTCGCATTGAAGGGCCGCTTCAACTACAAGGGCGAAGGCTGGGGCCTGGCCAGCGACGCGCACCACGTGTACATGAGCGACGGCTCGGCCGAGATCCGCGTGCTCGACCCGAAGACGCTCGACGAGGAGCGTCGCATCACGGTGACGGCCGAGGGCAAGCCGATCGCCCGGCTCAACGAGCTGGAAGTCGTCGACGGCCAGATCTTCGCGAACGTGTGGGGCACGGACGTCATCGCGCGCATCGACCCGGACAGCGGCAACGTGGTCGGCTGGATCGACCTCACGGGCCTGCTGCCGGCCGGCCAGCGCGGCACGCCGGACCCGGACGCCGTGTTGAACGGCATCGCGTACGAACCCAGGCAGCATCGCCTGTACGTGACGGGGAAGCTGTGGCCGAAGCTGTTCGAGATCGAGCTGGTGCCGATCGAAAAACGGTGAAACGCGGCGGGCACGCGCTACTCGTAGGGTGGGCACGCCGTGCCCACGCGTGACGTTCGCGTGATGTCGGCGTCCGCGTGGGCGGGGGCCGCCCACCCTACGGCATCGTGCCCGTGCCGGCGTTCGTCACGACGTCACGGCGATCACCACTTTGCCGAAATGCGACCCGGACGCCATGTACTGGTACGCCTCGCGCGCCTGGTCGAACGTAAACACGCGGTCGACGATGGGCTGCAGCCCGGTGATGTCGGCGAAGCGCACGACTTTTTCCAGCATCGCGCGGCTGCCCACGAAGATGCCCACGAGGCGCTTGGCGCTGGCCAGCAGGGTGGCCGGGTTGACCTCGCCGCCGAAGCCGCTCACGCCGCCGATGATGGCGATGCTGCCGCCCATCGCGGCGGACGCGATCGACCGGTTCACCGTCCCCTGGCCGCCCACTTCCAGCACGACGTGCGCGCCCGTGCCGCCCGTGGCGCGCAGCACTTCCTCCTGCCATTCCGGCGTCGTGCGGTAGTTGATGACGTGGCGCGCGCCCAGGCCTTGCGCGCGCTGCAGCTTGGTGTCGCTGGACGACGTGATGATCGTGTCCAGGCCCGCGGCCCTGGCCAGCTGCAGGCCGAGGATGCTCACGCCCCCGGTCCCCAGCAGCAGCACCGTGTCGCCAGGGCGGATGGCGCTGGCGGATTCGAAGATGGCGTTCCATGCCGTGACGCCCGCGCAGGGCAGGGTGGCGGCGTCGATGTAGCTCATGCCGGCGGGGATGGGCACGAGCGCGTCCTCGTCCAGCACGACGTCCTCCGCCAGCATGCCGTCGATGTCGCCGCCGAGCGCGTGGCGGGTCTTGTCCGGTCCCGTGGGGCCGTCGCGCCAGTAGGGAAAGAATGACGCGACGACGCGATCGCCGGGCTGCACGCGCGTGACGCCGGCGCCCGTCGCGACGACCTCGCCGGCGCCGTCCGAGCACGGGATGATCGGGTCGTCGACGGTGACGAGGTAGTTGCCGCCGGCGACCATCAGGTCGCGGTAGTTCAGCGAGACGGCGTGCACGCGCACGCGCACTTCGCCGGTGCCCAGTTCACGCTCGGGAAAATCCACGCATTGCAGCCCGTCGATACCCTCGCCGGGCAGGATCTGGTAAGCCCGCATCGCTCCTCCGTCGGTTGGTCGGCCGTCCGCGCGGGACGGGACGCCATTGTCGCCGCAACGCGCCCAGGGGCGGCGCACGGACGGCGTCAGGGATGGGCGGGCGGTGCGTTGACCGCGAGCTGCGCCGCGAACGCGCGCTGGTACGCGGGACGCGCCTCGCCGCGCGCGACGTAGGCGGCCAGTGTCGGAAACTCGTCGAGGATGCCGGACGGCCTGGTCCGCAGCAGCACCGATACCATCATGAGGTCGCCCGCGCTGAACGGGCCGTCGAGCCACTCCGCATCGCCCAGGTGCGCCGACAACTGGCGCAGGCGGTCGCGCACGCGCTCCTCGACGAGCGGGAGGCGCTCCTTGCTCCACGGCTTGTCGCCTTCGAAGATGCGCGCGGTGACCAGTTCCAGAATGGGCGGCTCGACCGTGTTGACGGCGGCGAACATCCACGCGACGGCGCGCGCCCGCGCGTTGGCGTCTTCCGGCAGGAGGCCGCCGTGGCGCTGCGCGATGTACAGCACGATCGCGCCCGTCTCGAACAGCACGAGGCCGTCCTCCTCGTACGTGGGGATCTGGCCGAACGGGTGCAGCGCGAGGTGCGCGGGTTCCTTCATCGCGCGGAACGACACGAGGCGGACGTCGTAGGGCAGGCCCGCTTCCTCCAGCGCCCAGCGCACGCGCGTGTCGCGCGCGAGACCCTTGCCGCCGTCGGGCGAGCGTTCGAATGCGGTGATCGTGATCGTCATGGCGCGGCTCCCAAAAGAAAAACGGCGTACCGCAGTGTCGCGATACGCCGTCGTTCAGTCAAGCATGTTTAGAAGCTGTACGACGCCCGCGCATACACAAAGCGGCCATTGTTGCCGAACGGCGTGTAGTTCGAGAACGGCGTGTTGCTCGTCGTGTTCAGCGCCGGCGGCAGCGTTTCCGAGTATCTGTCGAACAGGTTGTCCGCACCGAAGGCCAGGGTCATCTGGCGGGTCAGCGCATAGCGGGCTTCCAGGTCGACGACCGTCTGCGCGGCCAGTTCGAAGTCGGGGACCGGCGGCGTGTTCGGCGACAGGACCTTGCCGTAGCGCGTCGCGCGCGCGGTCACGCCCCATTGAGCCAGCTTCCAGTTGGCGCTTGCCGTGATCTTGCTCTTCGGCTGGCCTTGTTCCATCGTCAGCACGTTCACGTGGCCGAACAGCACGGGCGCCGGGTTCAGTGCGGCCAGCTGGGCGGTGGTCGGCACCTTCGTCACTTCCGTGCGGTTGAAGTTGCCGGCCAGGGTGAAGTCGAAGTGGCCCGCGGCGCCCGCGTTCCACGGCATGCTCGCCACGATGTCGACGCCCTTCGTGTTCGTGTCGACGCCGTTGATGAAGAAGCGGCCGCCGCCGATGCCCGTGAAGCCTTGCGACACGATGTAGTTGCGTACCGCGACCGACGTCAGGTTCTCCGACAGCACGATGCGGTCACGCACGTTGATGCGGTAGGCATCGATCGTCAGGCTGACGGGGGCGAAGCGCATCACGGCGCCGAACGAGTAGTTGGTCGATTTCTCGGCCTTCAAAGGCTTGGCGCCCAGCGCGACGGCGACCGGGTCGGTTGGCGTGAACGTCGTGATCTCGTAGGGGACGCCGTTGATGAAGTTGGTCGACGTCGACGTGAAGCTCTGCTGCTGCAGCGACGGCGCACGGAACCCGTTCTGCACGGCGCCGCGCAGGGCGAAGTTCTTCGTGAAGTCGTAGCGGCCGGACAGCTTGCCCGACAGGTTGCTGCCGAAGTCGTTGTAGTGCTCTTCGCGGACGGCTGCCGATGCGAGCAGCTTGTCGGTGACGTTCGCCTCGACGTCGACGAACACGCCGATCGCGGTGCGCGACTTGTTCGACGCGTTGGCCGGACGGAAGCCCGGGAACACCTGCGCGCCCGATGCCGCCGGGACGCCGCTCGGCAGGATCACGCCGCCGTTGCGCCACGAATCCGGCTCGCCCGCGTGCAGCGCGTAGCCTTCGCGGCGCGCCTCGGTGCCGACCGCCACGTTCAGCGGCGACGCGAGGCCGCCCACGTCGAACTTGCGCACGCCCGTCAGGTTGTACACGAGCTGGTTGTACGAATAGCCGCCCGCATCGAACGTCGTCTTGCTGGTCGGGCCGATCGACGCGTTCAGCGTGTTCTTGATGTCGTAGTTCATGCCGTTCTGGCCGTACACGAGCGACGTGTCCATGTCCCACTCGCCGATGCTCCAGGAGACGCCGCCGGCGGCGCTGAAGTCTTCCACGGTCGGCGCGATGATCGGCAGGAAGCCGTCCGGGTAGATGCTTTGCACGTTGCGCGAGTCCTGCGGCGGGCGGAAGTAGCCGGCCGAGCGCGCGTCGCGCAGCTGGTAGCTGCTCCAGCCGTACACCTTGACGTCGGGCGTGATGTTGTCGCCCGCGTTGACGAATACGGTCTTCTGCTGCATCTCCGGGTCGCCGTACCAGGCGTCGAAGCGGTTGATGGTCAGTTCGCGCGGGTCGTACGCGCCGTTCACCTTCGCGTACTGCTGGCGCATGTCGTAGCCGCTGCGCTCCGTGTGTTCCTGGTTCTTGTACTCGGCCGCGATGGTGATGAAGCCCGATTCGCCCAGCGGCAGGCCTTTCCAGGCGCTTACGGTGGTCGTCTGGCCGTCCGTGCGCTTGCGCGAATTCGGACCGGCCCACGTGGCGCCGGCCGGCGGGGCCGCGTTCAGCAGGTCGTATTCGGTGACGTGGGCGCCGTACGTGATCGTGCCTTCGCCGCCCGAGCGGTCGGTGCGCAGGCGGACGTTGACGACGCCCGAGATCGCGTCCGAGCCGTACTGCGCGGCCGCGCCGTCGCGCAGCACTTCGATGTTCTTGACGATCGCCGACGGGATCGTGTTCAGGTCGACGGCGGCCGAGCCGCGGCCGATCGAGCCGTTCAGGTTCACGAGCGACGACGCGTGGCGGCGCTTCGAGTTCACGAGCACGAGGCTCTGGTCCGGCGCCATGCCGCGCAAGGTGGCCGGGCGAATCGTGTCGGTGCCGTCCGTCAGCGCGGGACGCGGGAAGTTCAGCGACGGCAGTGCCACCGACAGGGCCTGGTTCAGTTCGGTCGAGCCCGTGGTCTTCAGGGTGTCGGCCGAGATGATGTCGACCGGCGAGGCCGTGTCGAGCGCGGTGCGGTTGGCTACGCGGGTGCCGGTCACGACGACGGTCGCGGCGCCCGCGGCGTCCTGCGCAAGGGCCAGGGCGGGGCCGCCGGCGAACACGGCGGCGATGGAGAGAGCCAATATGGTTTTTTCCGGCACAAATCGATGTTGCATGTCTTGATCCTTATTCTCGGTACACGTGGTCCTGATCCTGGTCACTATGTGATCCAGGTAGCATTGTCGCAAAGCAAGCTCGTCTTGATAGTGCGGGGTGCGTGATATCGGTGTCAATTCAATCAGGGGGCATAGATGTAAGGATGCAACAGTCGCGCATGCGCAGTGCATCGGTGCACCACGACGGACCGCTCGACTATTTGCCGCGCACCTTTTGCACGAGGGTCACGACGAGCAGCACGGCGGCGCCGACGACGACGCCGGCGACGGCATCGACGACGCTGGGTGCGACGGCCGCCAGCAGCCGGCCCGCGACGGGGACGCCGGCCACCAGCGCGGCGGCTTGTGTCGCCAGGTGGTGCAGCGGTTCGAACGCGTGCCCGATGATGCCGCCGCCGACCATGAACATGGCCACCGTGCCGATCACGGACAGCGCCTTCATCAGGCGCGGCGCGGCCGCCAGCAGCAGGTTGCCGACGGCGCGCGTGGCGCTGCCGCCCCGGCGGCTCAGGTACAACCCGAGGTCGTCGATCTTGACGATGCCCGCCACGATGCCGTAGACGCCGACCGTCATCGCGATGGCCACCGCGACGAGGGCGGCCACCTGCGCGCCGAACGACGCGCCCTGTTCGTTGACGACGCCCAGCGCGATCACGATGATTTCCGCCGACAGAATGAAGTCGGTGCGGATGGCGCCCTTGATCTTGTCCTGCTCGACCGCGAGCATGTCCGCATTCGTCGCCAGCGCCGTCGCCAGTTCCTCCTCGTGCGCCGCATCCTCGGCGGCGCTGTGCAGCAGCTTGTGCGCCACTTTTTCGAAGCCTTCGAAGCACAGGTAGGCGCCGCCCAGCATCAGCATCGGCGTGATGGCTTGCGGCAGGAAGGCGGAGATGGCGAGCGCGGCCGGCACGAGGATCGCCTTGTTACGCAGCGAGCCCAGCGCCACCGCCCACACGACGGGCAGTTCGCGGTCGGCGTTCACGCCCGTCACCTGCTGGGCGTTGAGGGCCAGGTCGTCGCCCAGCACGCCGGCCGTCTTCTTCGCGGCCACCTTGCTCATCAGGGCGACGTCGTCGAGCACGCTGGCGATGTCGTCGATGAGCGCCAATAAACTTCCTGCAGCCATAGTCGGTTCCTCGATATCAAGATGGCCACATCTTAACCGAGGCCGGCGGCGCGCCACGGCACACGGTTCAGGCGCGTTTTCTGCGTTTCAAACCCGAAAATCTGCATCTCGTCGCTTTCCCGTACAGACGATGTCGTTCGATACGTATAGTGACAACATTGGCTGCGGTGCAGCAGCCTTGCCGACCTGAAGGAGATGCCCATGAATCCTAACCTCGATCTGCCGACCGTTCCACGCCGCCGTGCCCGTCCGCCGAAGCGCAAGACCCGCATCACCATCTACCTCGACGACGAGGTGCTGGACGAATTCCGCTCGCGCGCGGAGCGCACCGGCACCGGTTACCAGACGCTGATCAACGCCGCATTGCGCCTGCGTCTGACCAGCGGCGACGCCAATCCGGCCGCGGCTTGAGTGGCAAAATCGCATAGACCCCGCCAGTACAGGGTGTATGACGTGTAAGAAGATTACACGGAGCAATTAATTATGCTAATCTTCCGGCTCTTTCAACCCGGAGGATTTATGAAAAAAGGCGAACTGATCGCTGAATTTGCGAAGCGTACCGAGATGTCGGGCGCCGCTGCGAACGACGCAGTGAACACCATCATCGACATCATCACCGAGCGTCTGAAAAAAGGCGACACGGTGGGTATCACCGGCTTCGGCACGTTCTCGGTCACCAAGCGCGCTGCCCGCAAGGGTCGCAACCCGGCAACCGGCGAAGTCATCAAGATCGCCGCATCGAAGACCCCGCGCTTCGCTGCCGGTGCGACCCTGAAGGCCGCCGTCAACCCGAAGAAGAAGTAAGCAGTACCCGCGGCTGGCCGCGGCCGTCCGGCAATCGCCGGGGCCGTGCGCCATGCCCGCGTTCCTTTCCCGACTTCATGAGCTTCGCCACCTGGATCGCCTTCGTCATCGCGGGCACGCTGATCGCCGTTTCGCCCGGTTCCGGCGCCATCCTGTCGATGTCGCACGGCCTCGCCTACGGCGTCAGGAAGGCCAGCGCCACCGTGCTGGGACTGCAGCTGGGCCTCGTGCTCGTGCTGGTGATCGCTGGCGCAGGCGTCGGCTCGCTGCTGCTCGCGTCCGAGACCGCATTCACCGTCGTCAAGGTCGTCGGCGCGCTATACCTCATCTGGCTCGGCATCAGCCAGTGGCGCTCGAAAGCGCAGGCATCAAGTATCTCGACGGCAGGCCTGGCCCCGCACCCGACGTTCGGCCGCCGCGTGCTGACCGGCTTCCTCACGAACGCGACGAATCCGAAAGGCATCATCTTCATGGTCGCCGTGCTGCCGCAATTCATCGCGCAGGACGCGCCCGTGCTGCCGCAGCTGGCAATCCTCGGCGTGACGATGGTGTCCATCGACACGACCGTCATGCACGGCTACGCGCTGCTGGCGTCGTCGATGCAGCGCTGGTTCCGCGACGCGCGCGCCGTGAAGATGCAGAACCGCTTCTTCGGCGCAGTGCTCATGGTTATCGGCACCTTGCTCTTCTTCGTCAAGCGCAGCCACGCCTGAGCCGGCGCGCGGCCACATTTGGCAACCATTTGTAATTCCTGTCGTCGTGGCGCACGTTCGTGCGTTGTAATGCAGGAGACGCAATCCGTCCGCGTCCACAGATAAAAAACATACGTTTACTCCCGCCCTGGAGACATCATGCCGAACCGCGCCGCGAAAGCCGCCGTCCTCCTCGCTTTTTCCTCCCTGACTGCGCTCGCCGTGGCGGCCGATCCGCCCGCGCGCGTGGGCCGCGTCGCGCTGGCCCAGGGCCAGGTCGCCATCGGCAGCGACGTCGGCGCCGAGATGACGGCGGCCCAGGTCAACTGGCCCGTCACGTCCGGCAACACGATCAGCACGGCGGTCGGCAGCCGCACGGAATTGCGCGTCGGTTCGACGTCGATCCGCCTCGACGGCGACTCTTCGCTCGAAGTGCTGCAGATGGACGACGACGCGCTGCGCCTGCGCCTGCACTACGGCAGCGCCAGCGTGCGCGTGCTGAATCCGGACGTCGTGGCCGGCTTCGAACTGGAAACGCCGCAGGCCAGAGTGCGCCTGACGCAGCCGGGCCGCGTGCGCGTGGACGCCGAGCGCGTGCGTGACACGAGCGCCGTCACCGTGTTCGACGGCGCCGCGCTCGTCGAGGACGGCACATCGCAGCTGACCTTGCGCGCCGGCCGCCGCGCTGAACTGGGCGACGACGACGTGCGCACGCTCGCGGCCGCGCGTGACGAGTTCGACGCGTGGTCCGCCACGCGCGACCGCTATGCCGACAACGCTGCGTCCGTCCGCTATGTGACGAGCGAAATGACGGGCTACGAAGACCTCGACCGCTACGGCAACTGGCGCGAGGATCTGGAATACGGTCCGCTGTGGTACCCGGCCGTGTCGAGCACGTGGGTGCCGTACCGCGACGGCAGCTGGACGTGGCTGGAGCCGTGGGGCTGGACGTGGGTCGACAATGCGCCGTGGGGCTATGCGCCGTTCCACTACGGCCGCTGGGTCTGCGTGCGCAACCGTTGGGCCTGGGTACCGGGCCGCCGGCACGAGCACCTCGTGTGGGCGCCGGCGCTCGTCGGCTGGGTCGGCGGCGACGGCTGGAACCTCGTGTTCCGCGACAGCGGCCGCCGGCCCGCCACGGGCTGGTATCCCCTGTCGCCGCACGACCGCTTCGTGCCGACCTGGAACGCGCCGGACAATCACCGGCGCTGGCTGAACGAATACGCGCGCGACAATCCGCAGCACACGCACGGCTACCGCCCGCAAGGCCTGACGGTGGTCCCGCAGGACCGTTTCGGGCACCCGGGCCGCGTTCCCGTGGCGCAGGCGGCGATCGTGACGGCGCCGCCCGTGCTGGCGCAGAACGTCGCGGCCGGTGCGCCGCCGGCGCGGCCCGGTTGGATCAACCGTGATCGGGACGGCAACCGCGGCCCCGTCGGCATCGCCCGCCAGGACGGTCACGACCGCCGGATTGAGACCGACCGCGCCGACCGCGCGCGCGATGGCTTCCTGCGCCAGCGTCAGCAGGCCCAGGTGCTGACGGCGCCGCCGGTGATGCAGGTGCAGGGCCTGCCCGTCACCAGTCCGACGCCGCGCCTGCCGCAGCAACCGCTGAGCACCGTGACGAGCCCGACCCCGCACTTGCCGCAACAACCCTTGAGCACGGTGACGAGCCCCACGCCGCACCAGTCGCCGCAACCGCTGACGACGGCCAGCCCCGTGATCCAGCAACCGCAGGCGCAGCCACCTGCGGGCGTGCCCGGCGGCTGGCGGCGCGACCGCATCGACCGCGACGACCGCCGCGACGAGCGCCGCGAGCAAATGGACGAATGGCGCCGCAACCGCCAGCCGGCACAATCCGTGCAGCCGATCCAGGCAGCGCAGCCGGCCCAGCCGCAACCGATGATGACGGCGCCGCAGCAGGCGATGCCGCAACCGATGCCGCAGCAGCGCGTCGAACGCCCGCGCTTCGAACGGCCGGAGCCCCGGATCGAACGGACGGAGGCGCGCATCGAGCGCCCGGCGCCGCCGCCCGTGCAGATGGCCGCGCCGCCCGTGGCGGTGGCGCCGCGCCCGGTGCCTGCCGCGGCCCCCGCACCGGCCGCCAGGGCGCCGGAAGAGCGCCGCCAGCACGCGGACGAACGGGGACGCCGGCAGCAGCAGGATCGTTGAGCCCCGGCTACAATGCGGTTTTAGAAAAGGAGTGGCCATGGACCCGAAAGATTCCCTCATCGAATACCCGAGCGATTTCCCGATCAAGGTCATGGGCCCGACGCACGACGATTTCGCTGCGACCATCATCGAAGTCGTCACGATCCACGATCCGACTTTCCATGAAGGCAAGATGGAAGTGCGGCCGTCCGCGAAGGGCGCCTACACGGGCCTGACGGTGATCGTGCGCGCCACCAGCCGAGAAATGCTCGACAACCTGTACCGCGAGCTGTCGTCGCATCCGATGGTCAAGATCGTTCTGTAACTTTGGGGTTACAGCGCCGGCCATCAGGCTGGCTTATAATGACGGGGTATCCCTTCAAAGACCCTATCCATGCAAGCGAACCAGCCGGCTATCCGTGAGCTTGGCCGCGCCGACTACGAACCCGTTTTTGCCGCGATGCGCGCCTTCACGGATGCGCGCACGCCCGACACGCCCGACGAGTTGTGGATCGTCGAGCACCCGCCCGTGTTCACGCTCGGCCTCGGTGCCGACCGTGGCCACCTGCTGAGCGTCGGCGCGCACGAGGTGCCCGTCGTCCAGACGGACCGCGGCGGCGAAGTCACGTACCACGGCCCCGGCCAGGTCGTGATCTACCTGCTGATGGACCTGCGCCGCAACAAGCCGGGCGGCAAGTTGTACGCCCGCCAGTTCGTCCACAAGATCGAGCAGGCCGTGATCGATGTGCTGGCGGCGTATAATCTCGCGGGTGAACGCGTCGAGGGCGCGCCCGGCATCTACATCGCCGACGGTCCGCGCAAGGGTGCGAAGATCGCCGCGCTGGGCCTGAAGGTGCGCGGCAACGGCTGCACGTACCACGGCGTCTCGCTGAACGTGGCGATGGACCTGTCGCCGTTCACCTGGATCAATCCGTGCGGCTATTCCGGCCTCGCCACGGTCGACATGAAAACGATGGGCGTCGATGTGCCGCTGGCCGACGTGCAGCAAGCCCTCGCCACCGCGCTGATCGACCATCTGTCCACGGCACCCTCTTCAACCGCAGCGGTCGCGCAGGCCGCAACCAACTGACTACGCACATGACTTCCGAAATCGACACCGGCTCCGCAGCAGAATCCGCAGCAACGTACAACGCCAGCGCAAAGCAGAAAGGCGCGAGCAAGACGTCGCGCATCCCCATCAAGATCGTGCCGCTGGAGCAGCACGAGCGCCTGAAGAAGCCGGACTGGATCCGCGTGAAGGCTGCGAGCCCGTCGTCGCGCTTCTACGAGATCAAGGACATCCTGCGCGCCAACAACCTCGTCACCGTGTGCGAGGAAGCCAGCTGCCCGAACATCGGCGAATGCTTCGGCAAGGGCACCGCGACCTTCATGATCATGGGTGACAAGTGCACGCGCCGCTGCCCGTTCTGCGACGTCGGCCACGGCCGCCCCGACCCGCTCGACGTCAACGAGCCGGGTAATCTCGCGAAGACCATCGCCGACCTGCGCCTGTCGTACGTCGTGATCACCTCCGTCGACCGCGACGACCTGCGCGACGGTGGCGCCGGCCACTTCGTCGAGTGCATCCAGAAGACGCGCGCGCTATCGCCGAACACGAAGATCGAAGTGCTCGTGCCGGACTTCCGCGGCCGCCTGGAAAAGGCACTGAACATCTTCGCCGACGGCCTGCCGGACGTGATGAACCACAACCTGGAAACCGTGCCGCGCCTGTACAAGGAAGCGCGCCCGGGCGCCGACTACGAGCACTCGCTGGTGCTGCTGCGCGACTTCAAGAAGATGTACCCGAACGCCGTGACGAAGTCCGGCCTGATGGTGGGCCTGGGCGAGACGGACGAGGAAATCCTGGAAGTCATGCGCGACATGCGCGCGCACGACATCGACATGCTGACGATCGGCCAGTACCTGGCGCCGTCGAACTCGCACTTGCCGGTGCGCCGTTACGTGCACCCGGACACGTTTAAAATGTTCGAAGAGAAGGCGTACGAGATGGGCTTCGTGCACGCGGCCGTCGGCGCGATGGTGCGCTCGTCGTATCACGCCGACCAGCAGGCGCACGAAGCGGGCGTCGCCGCATAATTTTCGACAGCGCGAACAATGGTGGGCGGAGGCCGCCCACCCTACGGCAACGATGCGTAGGGTGGGCGGCCTCCGCCCACCTTTTTTGTCATTTGCCGAACGGTGCGCACAATGCGCCCGCGCTATATTGAAACCATGAGCGAACACCACCCTCGTTTCACCCCTTCCGACGACGACACCCAGGACGACGACGCGTTCCTCGAACGGGAACTGAGCCTGTCCGCGCGTGGTGTCGAGCTCGTCCGCATGGAAGGCCGCGTCTTCCTGCGCTTTTCCGGCGCCGTGCGCGTGGACGGCCTGCACGTCGAGTACCGCCTCGTGCCGTCGCGCGGCGTGCTGGCCAAGCCGAGCAAGTGGCGCAAGATGGACCTGCAGGCGCGCCGCGAGCTCGTCGAGGAACGGGCCACGCGCGATGCCGTCGACGACCTGAACCAGGACGTCGAGGAATTCGTCCGAGAAATTGCCGACCAAGCCGACGAGTTCGGCTTCGACCCCATGCTGTTCCTGCACGTGCTGGAAGAGCTGGAGACCTCCGAGCCGGCCGAGTTCGTGTTCGACCGCATCCGCCAGCGCCTGCTGCACGCCGGCGAGCGCGAGCAGGAAGAGCGCCACGCCGCGCGCACGAAGGAAAGCATCAACCTGGCCGAGTACCCGGCATCGTTCGAGGTCGCCAGCAAGATGGCGCGCCGCTTCATCGCCCTGCTGGGCCCGACCAATTCCGGCAAGACGCACCGCGCGATGGAACACCTGGCGCAAGCCGACAGCGGCGTCTACCTCGCGCCGCTGCGCCTGCTGGCGCTGGAAAACTACGAGCGATTGCAGAACGCGGCCGGCGCGGACGGCGAGCCGATCAAGGTCAGCCTGATCACGGGCGAGGAACGCCGCCTGGCCGAAGGTGGCACGCACGTCGCGAGCACCGTCGAGATGCTCGATACGAAGACGCCCGTGCAAGTCGCCGTCATCGACGAGATCCAGATGCTGGCCGACCGCGACCGCGGCGCCGCGTGGACGGCCGCCGTGTGCGGCGCGCCCGCGTCGACCGTGTACCTCGTCGGCGCGCCGGAAGCGCGGCGCGCGATCGAGGCGCTGGCCGAGCGGCTGGAGTGTTCGCTCGAAGTGCACGTTTTAAAACGCAAGGCGCCGCTGTCGATGGAGCCGAGCGCCGTGCGCAAGCTGCGCAACCTGAAGCGGGGCGACGCCGTCATCGCATTCTCGCGCCGCGAAGTGCTGATGTGGCGCGACATGATCACGGAGATGGGATTATCGGTGGCCACCGTCTACGGCAACCTGTCTCCGGAAGTGCGGCGCGCGCAGGCCGAGCGCTTCCGCGAAGGGCAGGCCGACATCGTCGTCGGCACGGACGCCCTCGCGATGGGCTTGAACATGCCGATCCAGCGCATTGTGATGACGACCGCGGTCAAGTACAACGGCGTCGAGGAAGAGGAAATCTCGGCGGCGCTCGCGAAGCAGATCGCGGGCCGCGCCGGGCGCTACGGCGTGCACGAGGAAGGCTTCGTTGCCGGCTACGACGACGACACGCACGACATCATGCGCTCGTTGATGAAGGAAAAGGTCCCGCCCGTGCCGGCCAGCGGTTTTGCCGTGGCCCCGTCGCTCGAACAATTGCACCGCATATCGTCCGTGACGGGCGAGACGTCGCTGGTGAAATTGCTCAAACGCTTCGTGCACAACATCGACGTGCCGGATGGTTTTTTTTACCCTCGCATCACGGAAGAGCAGAACGAGCGCGCGGAATGGCTCGACACGCTCGACTTGAGCATTGCGGAAAAATTCACGATGTCGCTCGTCCCCATCTCGACCCGCGTGCCGACGCTGGAAAGCGCGTGGTCGCACTGGGCGCAATCGCTGGCGAAGCGGAAAGTGTGCAAGCTGCAGCCCCATCCGCAGGAATTGTTCTGGCAAAACCTGCAGGAAGTCGAGGACACGTGCCGCATGTATTCGGCGTATGCGTGGCTCGGCTACCGCATGCCGGAGTTCTTCCCCAGCATCGAGGAAGCGCAGACGCTCGCGCGCGAGGCATCCGAGCGCGTCGATGCATTGCTGCAGCAACAGAACGCGGCGGCACGCAAGCGCCAGTCGAAGAAGGAGCGGTCGCGCTGGTAACGATGTGTCAGCCGGGCTTGTCCGTCCTGACTTGCGCGACGGCCTGCATCCACTCGTCCCACAACGCCGGATCGCGGGGCTGGCCGTCGGCGTCCAGGCGGTAGCCGGCCAGCAGGTCCGCCAGGTCGCAGCATTCCGTCAGATCGACTTCGCGTTCGAGGAAGGCCAGCATGGCGCGGTAGGCCTGGTCGACGGTGAGGGTGTCGGTGTGTGCATTCATGGTCGTCTCCGTGTCGATGACGCCAGCTTACGCCGATGCGGCGTTCACGGCAGGCAGTGCGCCCCGATGCCGGCACCGTCCGGGCCCGCGACGGCGACGTCGGCCGGCGGATAGCCGTTGCCCAGCGCCAGCGTCCGGGCGCCTTCGTAGCGCAGGCTCAGCTGCTCGCCCGCGTAGTCGGGCAGCGCGCGCGGGATGTAGATGGCGAAGCGGTAATCGAGGTTCCCGTAATAGCCGTGGCGAAAGACCTGGGTCGACGGGCCGCGCTGGAGCTCGGCCGCGATCGCGTCGGCGAGGGCGGGCGTGTCGAAGCGACTGTTGACGTCGGCCGTGCCGTCGAGTACCACCGTGTACGGGTGCAGTGGGCCGTAGCGCCGTTCGCCGTACGCGACGCGCAGGCGGTCGGCGTCGAAATAGAAACCGGGCAGGTTGGCGCCCGTGACGTCCAGGCCGCACAGCACGAACACGGCCCAGAACCCATGCGAATCGAGCGGCAGCACGGCGCGGACGGGCGCGCGGTGCGGCAGCGCGACGGGCGTGCTGAAATCGATCCGGTGGACGTTGGCAACATGCTGGTAATGCAACACGACCGTGTTGCGCAGACCGGTATCGACGCTGGTACAGCCTGCGGCCGTCAGCAGGCCCGGTACGAGGGCAACCGTGATCAGCTTGCGCATCGCTTCCTCCTTTGCCGGCGTCAGTGTGAACAGCGTTGGCGGGCGCGTCAAGATTGGCCCGAACCGTAGCGCGGGTTTTGCGGGAGGTCAGCGGTGCGCGGGGACCGCGATAATCGAACGACGTCGCGGAAATGCACATTTTGGTGGGCACGGGGTGCCCACACTACGGATATGCGCCGTGCCGCGGCCGTAGGGTGGGCGGCCTCCGTCCACCAAATGCAGACCCGCGTCGATCAGGATTTCAGCGACTTTTGCAGCAGCGCATGCAACGCCGCAAAATCCGGCTCGCCCAGATAGCGCTTGAGGATCTTGCCATCCTTGCCGATGACAAAGGTGGTCGGGGTCATGTTGACGTCGCCAAATTGCTTGGCCAGGTCGCCGCCGGAATCGAGCGCCACCTTGAACGGCAGCTTGCGCGTCTCCGCATAGTTCAAGACATAGTTCGGCGGATCGTAGCTCATCGCCACCGCGACGAATTCCAGGCCGTCCTGCTTGAACTTGTTGTACGTCTCGACCATCTGCGGCATTTCCTTCACGCAGGTGGCGCAAGAGGTTGCCCAGAAATTGACCATCACGACCTTGCCCCGCAAGTCGTGTGAGCTGATCTTCTGGCCGTCGATGGAAATGAACGTGACGTCGGGCGCCTGCTGTTGCTGGCTGAACGCGGCGAAGCCGATACCGGCGATCGCGAGCACGGCCGCGCCGATGATGGCCGGTTTGACCCAGGTACGTGAAGAGGAAGCGGTCATGATTCAACTCATCCTGCAATGCCCATCAGGCGGTCCTGCGATTATAGAACTGCTGCCGCCTGCGCGCAGGAGGCAGCATGCGCGGCTGAACTGCCGCCGCCTTCCTGCCCGCGGCGGCTTGCACGGCTCACGAACCCTGCGATTGCGGCTGCTGCATCGAGCGCGCGTCTTCTTCGCTGATGTATTCGAACATCTTGACCACACGCATGACACCGGAGACGCCCTGCGCGACGTCGGCGGCGATATTGCCTTCGCGCTGCGTCACGAGGCCCATCAGGTACACGGTGCCACGCTCGGTGACGACCTTGAACGACGTGGCCGAGATCGTCTTCTTGTCGGCCAGGCTCAGCTTGACCTTGCCGGTGATCACCGTATCGCTGGAGCGCGAGGTGTAGCTCGACGGGCCGGCGATCTCCAGCTCGTTCATGACGCCTTCGACGTTCGAGATGCCGCGCACCTCTTTCTCGACGGCGCGCTTCATCGCCTCATCCTTCACTTCGCCCGTCAGCAGCACCTTGCGGTTATAGCTGTTGACGTTGACGTGGCCGGCATCGCCGACGATGTCGCCCATGCGGGTCTCGGCTTTCAGTGCGATCGCCTTGTCTTCCGTCTGCGCGCCCAGGGTGCGGCGGTCGGCCGTCGCGACGGCACCGCCCACGGCGCCGGCGGCCACGACAGCGACGCAACCTTGCAGCGAGGACAGCAAGGCCACGCACAGCACGGCCTTGGACAGGGGACGCAGCAGGGCGCCGGCGTTAATTTGCATCTTCTTCTCCGAACAGGGCGACGTCGAGGCCGTCGCAAATACTGTGGATCGCGACCAGATGCACTTCCTGGATGCGGGCGGTGCGCGAATGCGGTACGTTGATGTGAACGTCGGCGTCGGTCAGCATCTGCCCCAGCTTGCCGCCGTCCTTGCCGGTCATGGCGACGACGCGCATCTCGCGTTCCAGCGCTGCTTCGACGGCGGCCACCACGTTGGCCGAGTTGCCGGACGTGGAAATTGCCAGCAGGATGTCGCCCGCCTGGCCGAACGCCTGCACCTGCTTGCTGAAGATTTCGTTGAAGCTGTAGTCGTTGCCGACGGCCGTGATGATCGACGTGTCCGTCGTCAGGGCGATGCCCGGCAGCGGGAAGCGCTCGCGCTCGAAGCGGCCGACCAGTTCGGCCGCGAAGTGCTGCGCGTCGCCGGCCGAGCCGCCGTTGCCGCAGGCGAGGACCTTGTTGCCATTGGAAAGCGCATTGAACATCAATTCAATCGCTTGGGAAATCGGTTGTGCGAGGAGAGTCGCCGACTTCAGCTTGAGTTCGGCGCTTTCCTGGAAGTGGGCGAGGATGCGTTGAGTATTCATGGTCGAAGATTATAGTGCAGTGGCAATGCCCGGCGATCAAGCGCGGCAAAAAATGCTTACACTTCAATGGCGTTCGTTAACCATTCGATATCATCCCCGTCGATGGCGACGACGTCGATCCGGCAGGGCGGCAGGCGGCTGAAACGCTGCAAATACACCTGGGCGGCGCGGATGATGCGGCGGATCTTGGCCGGGCCGATGCTTGCCGCCGCGCTGACCGGGGCCCCGGCCGCGCGCTGGCGCACTTCGACGAACACGAGCGTGGCGCCGTCGCGCAGGATCAGGTCGATCTCGCCGAGCTTGCAGCGGAAATTCGCCTCCACCAGCACGAGGCCGCGGCGCTCGAGGTAGGCCAGCGCCATGTCTTCCCAGGCGCGGCCCTGCTCCTGCTTGCGCGACAGCCGGGTCGGCCACATGTCAGCGCGCCTTGTCCACAGGGTCGAACTGGCCGTCGCGCAGGATGACGGCGGCCTCCTGCCGGCGCAGCTGCAGCCGGCCGTCCGGCTCCGGCATCACGTCGAGCTGCCCCGTGACGCCGTCCACGCCGAACGGGGCGCCCCCGCGCAGCGCCAGTTCGCGCGCCACCCGGAAGGCGTCGATGCCGAGGGCGTACAGGCGGTCCATGTCGAGCGGCTGTTCCGCATCCAGCGGGCGCGGATAGACCATCACGACGGGGTGATCGGGCAGCACGATCCACGGCAGGTCGAGGATGCGCACGCCGTCCAGGCCCCGGTCGTCCGCCTGGAGTGTACGGCCGGGATTCGCCGCGCCGCCGCCGTAGCACGGGATCGCGGTGCCGATCGTCGCGCGCACGGCGCGCAGGACGGTGCTGTCGAGGGCGGCGAACAGCAGGTCGGGCGGGTCGATGTCGAGTTTCTGCTTCAACTCGTCGATGGCGACCTTGCCTGCTTCTCCGGCCGGCATCGCGTAGCGCTGGTTCGTGTGGCCCAGCTCGCGCCAGCGCGCCTCGAATGCGCCCGCCGCGCGCCGGGCCCACGCGGCACCACTCGTCAGGATCAGCGCGCGGCCGTGCGGATGGTCGCGCGCGGCCCATTCCGCCACCTGGCGCGCCTCGTCCTCGACGGACAGCCCCGCCACGAGCATCCTTGCCGGCACGGCCGCGCGGCCTTCGGGCACGCTCAGCACGATGGTGGGCCGGGTGACGGCATCGCTGTCGGCCAGTGCCGCGACGGCGCTGCGGGCCAGGGGCCCGACGACGATGTCGCTGGCCGCCGCCGCGCGCGCGTACGCGTCGAGCACGTCGCGCGGGGCGTCACCCGTCGGGATGACGTCGGCCTTGAAGCCGGTGCCGTCGCGCTCCATGCCGGCCAGGAAGCCGGCGCGCACGGCTTCCGCGGCCGTCGCCAACGTGGCCGAGCGCAGCGGTAGCAGCAGCGCGATGCGGACGGGAGCGGACGACGGTGGCGGCGGCGGCGACGGTTCGTTCGCCTGCGGTTTCGCGGGGCGCGGCTGGATGGCCGGGTCGGCGAGGGCGAGCAATGGGGAGCCTGCGCGCGTGAGGGAAGGGGAACGAGAAGACGAGCGCGCACTTGTGTTTGCGTCCACGGACGCGCACAATCGCTGCGGTCCGTCGCACGGCGTTCCGTCGAACGGCGGCCCGGCGCTCGGCGCCGCGGCCAGGGCGTGGCCGCCCACGCCCAGCGCGAGCAGCATCGCCAAAAGCCGGACGTGTCCGGCGCAGCGCGCCTCGAGAATGTTCATCCGCATCCGATCCCCAACATGACAGAAACCCAGTCCAGCCAGATCGCCCAACTGCCCGTCATGGGCGAGGCCGCCCAGCAGTCCTATCCTACCGCAGCGCTTTACGTGGTGGCCACACCCATCGGCAACGTCACCGACATCACGCTGCGTGCCCTGCACGTGCTGCTGCTGGCCGACGTCGTCGCCTGCGAGGACACGCGCAAGACGGGCGCGCTGCTGACGCGTTTCGGCTTGAACAAGCCCATGATCGCCGCGCACCAGCACAACGAGCGCGAAGTCGCCGAAAAAATCGTCACACGCCTGCGCGCGGGCGAGCGCGTGGCGCTCGTGTCGGACGCGGGCACTCCGGCCGTGTCCGACCCGGGCGCGCGCATCGTCGACGTCGTGCGCGACGCCGGCCTGCACGTCGTTCCGGTACCCGGTGCGTCGGCCGCGATCGCGGCGCTGTCGGCCAGCGGCCTCGTGAACGACCGCTTCTATTTTGTCGGCTTCCTGCCCGCGAAGGCGAAGCAGCGCGAAGGGGAACTGGCCGCGCTCAAGTCCGTGCCGGCGACGCTCGTGTTCTATGAGGCGCCGCATCGCATCACGGACTGTGTCGAATCTCTCGCGGCCGCATTCGAGCCCACGCGCCAGGTCGTGTTCGCGCGCGAGCTCACCAAGTTGTTCGAGGAAATCCACCGCTGTCCGCTGAGCGAGGCGCTGGCGTGGGTGAAGGCCGACGCCAACCGCGAGCGCGGCGAATTCGTCGTGCTCGTCGAAGGCGCGCGCGTGGAGGACGACGAAGGCGACGTGGAAGCGGAACGCGTGCTGCGCATCCTGCTCGAAGAGTGTTCCGTGAAGCAGGCGGCGGCGCTGGCGGCGCAGATCACGGGCAGGAAGAAGAACGCGTTGTACGACCGCGCGCTGCAGATCAAGGGCGGCGAGTAGACAGACTCACCATTTGCAGCCGCTGTCTTTCTTGTCCATTGCAAGGAAGATCGGCGCGAGCAGCCCGCCCGGCACGCCGTCCTTGCAGTCGGGGCGCTTGGCCGACTTGATCGCCCGCTCGAACTTGCTTTCCGTCTGCAGCGGCGGCTTCGGCAGGCGTTCGAGCGCCGTGCCCACCTTGTCGGGGTCGGGCTCCGTGAGCAGTTTCGTTGCCATCTTGCGCGCCATGCTGCGGGCGGCGTCGAGGTCGAATTGCGGGGCCGTCGTCGCGGGCGCGGCGGGCGTGTCGGGTGTCTCCGGTGCGGGTTTCACGGCATAAGTCTCTGCCGTCGACTGGCGCTTCGCCGGCGCGACGGCGATCACGGGCCGTGTCTTTTTCGCATGCTTCTCCGGCTGCGCGCGCGCAATCGGCGGCGCCGCGGCCGGTTTCACCTGCGCCGGCGGCGGTGTGGGCTGCAGGCGGATCGTCAGGCGTTCCTGTGGCGCGGCGGGCAACGTCGTCACCGGCTGGCGGTAGACCGCGAGCAGCAGCGCATGCGCGGCCAGCGACAGCACGATGCAGGCCGCAATGCGGTTGATTTGTCTGCGGTCGGGGAGGGCCGGGCGGAAGCCGCCGTCGATGTGGTCGATTGCATACGTCACGTCGTCACCTGCGAGAAAACCACGGAGTCGAGTACTTTCCTTGACCGGGGTGGCACCTGGACGTTATGATGGCTGTCTTCGGAGTGTAGCGCAGCCCGGTAGCGCATCTGGTTTGGGACCAGAGGGTCCAAGGTTCGAATCCTTGTACTCCGACCAGTATAGTAAGAGGCCGACGAGAGATCGTCGGCCTTTTTCATTTCCGCAGCGCACATTACGTTCGCACGACAATGCCCGCTGCACCTCACGGTGGGGTGGGCATTTGAGGCTGGGGGCCTCAAATGAAACGTGCCCACGCGGACATTTGCGTTGTGTTTGCGTTACGCGTGGGCACTACGACGTAGGGTGGGCTCCCCGAGCCCACGCGGACGTTTGCGTCATGCCGGCGTTCGCGTGGGCACAGGGTGCCCACCCTACTTCTTCGCCAGCAGCGCGTTCCCGGCCCGGCTCGCACCCTTGCGGCCCAACTGCTGCGAAATGAACGCACCCGCCTCCACGACGAGGTCGAGGTCGATGCCCGTCTCGATACCGAGCCCGTTCAGCATGTACACGACGTCCTCCGTCGCGACGTTCCCCGTCGCGCCCTTCGCGTAGGGGCAGCCGCCCAGGCCCGACACGGACGAGTGGAAGATCGCGACCCCGAGTTCCAGGCTGGCGTAGATGTTGGCGAGCGCCTGGCCGTACGTGTCGTGGAAGTGGCCGGAGATGCGCTCCAGCGCGAACGCGCGGGCCGCCGTCTCCATCACGGCCTGCGTCTTGCGCGGGGTCGCCACGCCGATCGTGTCGGCGATGTCGATCTCGTCGCATCCGAGGTCGCGCATGCGCTTGACGACGTCGGCGACGGCATCCAGCGGCACCTCGCCCTGGTACGGGCAGCCGAACGCGCAGCTGATGCTGCCGCGCAGGCGCAGGCCGTGGTCCTTCGCCGCCTTCGCCACGGGCGCGAAGCGCGCGATGGATTCCGCGATCGAACAGTTGATGTTCCGCTGCGAGAACGCTTCCGACGCGGAGCCGAAGATCACGACTTCATCGGCGCGCGCCGCCAGCGCCGCCTCGAAGCCCTGCATGTTCGGCGTCAGCGCGGAATACAGCGTGCCGGCGCGGCGTTCGATGCCGGCCATGACCTCGGCGCTCGTCGCCATCTGCGGCACCCACTTCGGCGACACGAACGATGCCGCCTCGATGTTGGCGAAACCGGCGCGCGACAGGCGGTCGACCAGCTCGATCTTGACCGCGGCGGACACCGCTTCCTTTTCGTTCTGCAGCCCGTCGCGCGGGCCCACTTCGACGATCTTGACTTGTTTCGGCAGTTGAATGTGCATGGTGGTTTCCTAATAGCCGCGGGCGCGGTCGACGACGTCGTCGATGGCCTCGCCCCGTTCCAGCCGTTCGATCTTGGCGACGATCTGCTGCACCGCCTCCTCGCGCAAGGTGATGGCCGAGATGTGCGGCGTGATGGTGATGCGCGGCTCGCTCCAGAACGGATGCGGTGCCGGCAGCGGTTCGTTGCGGAACACGTCCAGGGTCGCGCCCGCGATGTGGCCGGCCCGGATCAGCGCCAGCAGGTCGGGCTCGGCCACCTGCGCGCCGCGCGCGACGTTGACGAGGTACGCGCCGCGCGGCAGCCGCGACAGCCGCGCGCGGTCGAGCAGGTTCGTCGTCTCCGGCGTGAGCGGCAGCATGCAGACGAGGAGCTGCGTGCCGGCCAGGAAGTCGTCGAGCGCCTCCATGCCGGCGTAGCATTCCACGCCCGGCAGGTCGCGCGCCGAACGGCTCCAGCCGCGCACGGGAAAGCCGAGCTGGCGCACGGTGCGCAGCACGGGCATCCCGAGCCGGCCCAGCCCCAGCACGCCGACCGTGAAATCGGCCTTGTCGCGCCGCGGCAGCGGGTTCCAGATGCCCTGGCGCGCCTGCAGCTCGTAGTCGTCGAAGCGGCGGAAGTAGCGCAACGTCGCATACGCCACGTACTCCGCCATCTGCTCGGCCATGCCCGCATCGCCCAGGCGGACGATGGGCACCGGCGGCAAGGCGTCGCCGAATTTCAGCAGCGCGTCGACGCCGGCGCCCGTCAGGAAGATCGCCTTCACGTGCGCGAGCTGGTCGAGCAGCGCGGGTGTCGGCGCCCACGTCACCGCATAGTCGCAGCGCGGTTGCGCCGCCAGCGACATGCCTTCGCGCCACACGACGATCTCCGCGTGCGGCAGCGCATTGGAAAAATCCCGGACCCACGGCTCGGTGATGCCGTCGCCTCTGTACAGCAGTATCCGCATGTTTCGTCTCCTAATAATTTTTATGGATTGCGTTTGCTGTCTCGTTGTTTCGTCACGCCGCACCCTGGTTTGCGGCGTCGTGCGCGCCACCGCCTTCTGGGCAGGTGGCGCGGTCTACATCGTTTGGCCTGATAGGGCCTGGCTACTGGTGCCGCATGGTGGGCGGAGGCCGCCCACCCTACGATGCATGAACGTAGGGTGGGCACCCTGTGCCCACCAACTCCTCAAGCCGCCGCCTTGAATGCCAGCAGCGGCGCGCCGTCTGCGACCTGGTCACCGACCTGGTACAGCACTTCCTCGACCAGGCCGTCGCTCGGCGCGGCAATCGTGTGTTCCATCTTCATCGCTTCCATGATCACGAGCGGCTCGCCCTTGCGGACGTGCTGCCCGTTCGCCGCCATCACGGCGACGACCTTGCCCGGCATCGGCGCCGTCAGGCGGCCGTCGGCCGTCTCGTGCTCGCCCGCGTGCGCGAGCGGGTCGCTCCACGCGAGCACGTGGTGCAGGCCGCCTGTGAACACGTGCAGCGTTTCGCCGTCGCGGCGCACGGTGCCCGCGATGGCCTGGCCATCCAGGCGGATCGCGTAGCGCCCGTCGTGCTGCGCCACGAGCGCCAGCGGATGCGCCTTGCCGTTCGCCTCGAGCGTCCAGCCGTGCGCATGGTAGGCCAGGTCGATGGCGTAGACCTTGGCGTCGGTCGTGGCCGCGTACTCGTCGCCGAACGCGAGGCGGCGGCGGTACGTGCCGTTCATGCGCCAGCCGTGGGTACTGGTCCACGGGTCGGCCGGATTGCTGCTGACCGGCGTGTCCGCGGCGACGAGGGCGACGGCCGCCAATGCCAGCGCGGCCAGCGGTGCCGGGCCGGCCGGCGGAAACAGTGCGGCCGAATTCCGCTCGATGAGGCCCGTGTCCAGGTCCGCCTGCGCGAAGGCGCCGCCTTCGACGAGCCGCTTGAGGAACGCGATATTGGTCGCGAGACCGACGATGTGGAACTCGGACAGCGCCTGCGCCATGCGCGCCAGCGCCTGCGCGCGGTCGGCGCCCCACACGATCAGCTTGGCGATCATCGGATCGTAGAACGGAGAAATCGCATCGCCCGCGCGCACGCCGGAATCGATGCGCACGCCGGCGGGGTTGCCATCGGCGCCGCCCAGTTCGAACGCGACGTGGCTTGGGGTGTCCATGTGCTGCAAGGTCCCGATCGAGGGCAGGAAGCCTTTCTCCGGATTTTCCGCATAGACGCGCGCCTCGATCGCGTGGCCGTGGATCGCCAGTTCGTGCTGCTGCTTCGGCAGCGGCTGGCCGGCCGCCACGCGCAGCTGCCATTCGACGAGGTCCGTCCCCGTGATCATCTCGGTGACGGGGTGCTCGACCTGCAGCCGCGTGTTCATCTCCATGAAGTAGAACGAGCCGTCCTGGTTGGCGATGAATTCGACGGTGCCCGCGCCCACATAGCCCACGGCGCGCGCCGCGGCGACGGCCGCTTCGCCCATCGCGGCGCGGCGCTCGGGCGGCATGCCCGGCGCCGGCGCTTCTTCCAGCACTTTCTGGTGGCGGCGCTGCACGGAGCAGTCGCGCTCGTGCAGGTAGACGCAGTTGCCGTGCGTGTCCGCGAACACCTGGATCTCGATGTGGCGCGGCCGCGTGAGGTATTTTTCGACGAGCACCTTGTCGTCGCCGAACGACGAGATGGCCTCGCGCTTGCACGACGCGAGCGCGGCCTGGAAATCCTCCGACCGCTCCACCACGCGCATGCCCTTGCCGCCGCCGCCCGCGCTGGCCTTCAGCAGCACGGGATAGCCGATGCGGTTCGCTTCCGCCTGCAGCAGTTCGGGGTCCTGCGCGTCGCCGTGGTAGCCCGGCACCAGGGGCACGTTCGCGCCTTCCATCAGCTGCTTGGCGGCGGACTTCGATCCCATCGCGCGCATCGAGGAGCCCGGCGGGCCGATGAACACGAGGCCCGCGGCCGCGCAGGCTTCCGCGAATTCCGCGTTCTCCGACAGGAAGCCGTAGCCCGGGTGGATCGCCTGCGCGCCGGTGGCTTTCGCGGCGGCGATGATCTTGTCGCCGCGCAGATAGCTGTCCTTGGCGGCGGCGGGGCCCAGCAGGACCGCCTCATCGCAGACCGCCACGTGCCTGGCGTTCGCGTCGGCTTCCGAATAGACGGCAACGGTCTTGATGCCGAGCCGGCGCGCGGTGGCCGCGACGCGGCAGGCGATTTCGCCACGGTTGGCGATGAGGATCTTCGTGAACATGGTGTCTCGTCTGTTTTATGTGTTGTGAAAATCGGCTTGTGGCCGGTGACTTCTATAAAACTGGCTTGTGGCCTGACAGCGTGCGGCCCGGTGCTCATGCATGACGCCAACGGATCGCGTACGTCACGCGTGGGCTCGGGGAGCCCACCCTACGAGTTGGTAGCGGCGCACGGTGGGCACCCCGTGCCCACCGTGCGTTACCGTACCGCAGCGGCGTAGGGTGGGCTCCCCGTGCCCACCGTGCGTTACCGTACCGCAGCGGCGTAGGGTGGGCTCCCCGTGCCCACGCGGAAGCATCAGCAGCCGCAGCTTTCCTTTTGCACCGACTCCAGCATTGCCGAACGCGTTTTCAGACCCAGCTTTTCCAGCAGCTTGCGGTCATCGTCCGCTTCCGGATTGTCCGTGGTGAGCAGCTTGTCGCCGTAGAAGATCGAGTTGGCGCCGGCCATGAAGCACATCGCCTGCACGGCTTCCCCGAGCTCGCGCCGGCCGGCCGACAGGCGCACGCGCGCCTTCGGCATCGTGATGCGGGCGACGGCGATCGTGCGCACGAATTCGATCGGGTCCAGCGGCGGCAGGCCGTGCATGGGCGTGCCCTCGACCTGCACGAGGTGGTTGATGGGCACCGATTCCGGATACGGGTTCATGTTGGCCAGCTGGGCGATCAGGCCCGCGCGCTGCTCGCGCGTCTCGCCCATGCCGACGATGCCGCCGCAGCAGATCTTCAGGCCGGCCGTGCGCACGCGGCCCAGCGTGTCCAGGCGGTCGCGGTATTCGCGCGTGGAGATCACGTCGCCGTAGAAATCGGGCGACGTGTCGATGTTGTGGTTGTAATAGTCGAGGCCCGCCTGCTTCAGCTGCTCGGCCTGGCCTTCTTCCAGCATGCCCAGCGTGGCGCACGTTTCCATGCCCAGCGCCTTCACGCCGCGCACCATCGCTTCGACCTTCTCCATGTCGCGCTCTTTCGGGCTGCGCCAGGCGGCGCCCATGCAGAAGCGCGTGGCGCCCTTGGCCTTCGCTTCGCGTGCGGCGTCCAGCACCGTGTCGAGGTCGAGGATCTTCTTCGCCTCGACACCCGTGTCGTAGCGCGCAGCCTGCGGGCAGTAGCCGCAGTCTTCCTCGCAGCCGCCCGTCTTGATCGACAGGAGAGTCGCGAGTTCGACGTCGCCGTCGGGGAACTCGGCGCGGTGCGCCTGGCTCGCGCGGAACATCAGCTCCGGCAGCGGCAGCTCGAACAGCGCGAGCACGTCGGCCAGCGGCCAGGTGGCGTCCTTCGGCAGGGAGGCCGGCGTGACCGGCGGATGGAGAGTGACGACTTGGGTCATTTCGGATTCCTTGTTTTGGTTAGGCACGCTTGGCCGGCCATCCCGGCAGGCTCGCGAGCTCGAGGTAAGTGGAGGCCTGGGCGGCCGTGGGTTCGTCGAGGCGCGGCACGCGGCCGAGCAGCGGGGCGGGCAGGCGGCGGGCGAGTTCCGCGACGTTGTCGTCGGCGAAGCGCATGTCCGGGTCGACCTGGTTGGCCACCCAGCCCGCGAGCACGAGGCCGCGCGCGATGATCGCCTCGGCCGTGAGTAAAGCATGGTTGATGCAGCCGAGGCGCAGGCCGACGACGAGCACGACGGGCAGCCCCAATTGTACCGCCAGGTCGGCGCTGTCGAAGTCGGGCGAAAAAGGCACGCAGAAGCCGCCGACGCCTTCGACGACGGTCGCGTCGGACGCGCCCAGGATTTCTGCATACGCCGTCATGATCGGAACGGGTTCGATGGTGACGCCTTCCAGCCGCGCCGCGATGTGCGGGGCGCACGGCTCGCGCAGCAGGTACGGCGTCGTGATCGACTGCGGCAGCTGCACGTTGCCGGCCGCGCGCAGCATGGCGGCGTCGTCGTTGTGCAGCATGCCGTCGCGCTCCTCGGCGCCGGCCGCGATGGGCTTCATGCCGCACGCACGCACGCCCTGCCGCACGAGTTTATGGAGGATGGCGCTGGAGATCAGCGTCTTGCCGATCTCCGTGTCCGTGCCCGTCACGAAGCAGGCGAAGCGCAGCGGCACGCCTTCCGCGGCCAGCGGCGCGGGGACGGCGAACGGCGCCGGCGCCGTGCCGACCGCCGTTGCCGGTTCCGCGGTGCCGATGGAAGCGCCGCCGCCTAATTGTTCGGGATCGTTGAGGGTCATGCCCGCGTCCTTTCCAGCTGGTTGAGCGCAGCCGTCAGCTGCGCGACGTCTTGTTCGGTATGCGCGGCCGACAACGTGACGCGCAGCCGCGCCGTGCCCACGGCCACGGTCGGCGGCCGGATCGCCGGCACCCACAGGCCCTGCTCGTGCAGGCGCGCCGCCGCGGCCAGCGCCTCGTCGTTCGCGCCGATGATGATGGGCTGGATCGCCGTCGTCGACACGGGACGCTGCCAGCGTTCCAGCCGCAGGCCATCGTCCAGTTGCGCGATCAGCGTACGCAAATGGGCGCGGCGCGCGGCGCCTTCCGCGCCCTCGATGATGTCGACGCTGGCGAGCAGCGCGTGCGCGAGCGCGGGCGCGGCGGCCGTCGTGTAGATGTACGGGCGCGCACGCTGGATCATCAGCTCGACCACGGCCTCGTGCGCGGCGACGAAGGCGCCGCCCACGCCGGCCGCCTTGCCCAAGGTGCCGACGTAGACGAGGTTCGGCGAGCGCAGGCCGAAGTGTTCCAGCGCGCCGCGGCCCGTCTCGCCCAGCACGCCGAAGCCGTGGGCATCGTCGACGACGAGCCACGCGCCATGCCGTTCGCACAGAGCCAGCACCGCGGGAAGCGGGGCGAGGTCGCCGTCCATGCTGAACACGCTGTCCGTGACGACGATTTTCGTGGGCGCTTCGCTCGCCGCGAGCTGTGCGTCGAGCGCGGCCACGTCCCCGTGCGGGTACACGGCCACGCCCGCGCGCGCGAGGCGGGCGCCGTCGATCAGCGACGCGTGGTTCAGCGCTTCCGAAAAGATCATCGCGTCGGCCGTGGCGCCCAGCCCCGTCAGGACGGCGAGGTTCGCCATATAACCCGTGCAGAAGTACAGCGCGCGGGCGGACTCCAGGTGCGGCGCCTCGAACGCGGCCAGCCTCTCTTCCAGCAGCGCGTGCGCGCGGCTGTGGCCGGACACGAGGTGCGACGCGCCGCTGCCGGCGCCGTACAGCGCCGCACCTTCGCGCAGCGCCTCGACGACGCGCGGATGCGCCGCGAGGCCCAGGTAGTCGTTGCTGCAGAACGCGAGCAGCTCGCGGCCGTCGACGACCTGGCGCGGCGCGCAGGGCGTCTCGGCCGTGCGGCGGCGCCGGGTCAGGCTGCGGCTTTCCAGCGCGTCGAGCTGGGCGCGGACGTCGTCGATCAGATTCATCGTCATTCCGCGATCACCTTCTCGAACACCTTGCGCGTGCGCGCGGCCAGGCCCACGATCTCTTCCTCGTCCAGCACGTACGGCGGCATCAGGTACACGGTGCGACCGATGGGGCGCAGCAGCAGCTCGTTTTCCACCGCGCTCGTGAAGAAGCGGCGCGCGAACGTGGAGGCGCGCTGCGTGTCCGGCTCGACGGCGTCGAACGCGAGGATCATGCCGCGCTGGCGGAAGTGCGTCACGCACTTGTGGTCCAGCAGCGGCGCCAGTTCCAGCATCAGGCGCGTGGCCGTCTCGCGGTTCTTGTTCAACACGTCGTCGTCGCGGAAGATCTGCAACGTGGCGAGCGCCGCGCGGCAGGCCAGCGCGTTGCCCGTGTACGAGTGCGAGTGCAGGAAGCCGCGCGTGATGTCCTCGCTGTAGAAGCCTTCGTAGACCTTGTCGGTGGTGAGCACGAGCGACAGCGGCAGGTAGCCGCCGCTGATGCCCTTCGACAGGCACATGAAGTCGGGCCAGATCGCCGCCTGCTCGCACGCGAAGAAGGTGCCCGTGCGGCCGCAGCCGACCGCGATCTCGTCGGCGATCAGGTGCACGTGATACTTGTCGCACAGCTCGCGCAGGCGCTGCAGGTACAGCGGGTCGTGCATCGCCATGCCCGTCGCGCACTGCACGAGCGGCTCGACGATGATGGCGGCGATCTTGTCCGCCCGTTCCGCGAACAGCGCCTCGACGTCTTTTGCCGCACGCAGCGCGACGTCCTGCGCGGACTCGCCGTCGACGGCATTGCGCGCATCCGGCGATGTCACCGTGCGGGCTGCGCGCAGCAGCGGGCCGTATGCATCCTTGAACAGGGCGACGTCCGTGACGCCGAGCGCACCCACGGTCTCGCCGTGGTAGGAGCCCTGCAGGCAGACGAATTCCTGCTTGTCCGCGTGGCCCGCGTTGCGCCAGTAATGAAAGCTCATCTTCAGCGCGATCTCGACGGCCGATGCGCCGTCGGACGCATAGAACGCATGGCCCAGCTGCTGGCCGGTCAGCGCGGCCAGTTGTTCCGACAGCTCGATCACGGGTTCGTGCGTGAAGCCCGCGAGCATCGCGTGTTCGAGCTTGTCCAGCTGGTCCTTCAGCGCCGCGTTGATGCGCGGGTTGGCGTGGCCGAACAGGTTCACCCACCACGAGCTGATGCCGTCCAGGTAGCGCTGGCCTTCATGGTCGTACAGCCACGGCCCCTTGGCGTGGCTGACGGCGATCAGCGGCACCTCTTCGTGGTGCTGCATTTGCGTGCATGGATGCCAGACGCTGCGCAGGCTGCGCGCGATCCAGTCGGCGGAAGTGGTGGTCGGTTTCAATCTACGTCCTGTTTCTTGTAACTAGTCCAGCCATGAAGGCCGGCGTTTTTCGAGGAAGGACGCGACCCCTTCGCGTCCTTCGAGCGATGCGCGGATGGCCGCGATGCGGTTCGCCGTGTCTTCCAGCAGCGCTTCCGTCACGGGCGCGCCCGCGATCTCGCGCACGAGCTTCTTTGCCGCGCACACCGCGTTCGGGCTGTTGTTCGCGAGCGCCTGCACGATGGCCGCGACCTTCGTGTCGAGGTCCGCGGCTTGCACGACCTCGTGCACGAAGCCGATGCGGTGGGCTTCCTTCGCGTCGAAGCGTTCGGCCGTGAGGAAGTACCGGCGCGCGGCCTGTTCGCCCATCGCCTTGATCACGTACGGCGAGATCGTCGCCGGGATCAGCCCGAGTTTGACCTCGGACAGGCAGAAGTTCGCCGTGTCGACCGAGACGACGACGTCGCACGCCGCGACGAGGCCCATGCCGCCGGCGTAGCAATCGCCCTGCACCTTCGCCACGACGGGCTTCGGACAGACGTAGATCGTGCGCAGCATGTCGGCCAGGCGCATGGCGTCGGCGCGGTTCTCGCTGTGGGAGTAGCCGGCCATCTTCTTCATCCAGTTCAGGTCCGCGCCGGCGCAGAACGCGGGACCGTTCGCGGCCAGCACGATGGCGCGTACGAGCTCGTTGCGTCCCAGCTCGTCGAACGCGAGCGCGAGTTCCGCGATGCTTTGCTCGTTGAACGCGTTGCGCAGCTCCGGCCGGTTCAACGTGACGTGCGCGATGCGGTCGAGGATCGTGACGGTGAGGGTCTGATAGTCCATATTCATCTCCTCATCTCCTCACATGCGGAACACGCCGAACTTCGTGTCCGGGATCGGCGCGTTCAGCGCGCTTGATAAGCCCAGGCCCAGCACCATGCGCGTATCGGCCGGGTCGATCACGCCGTCGTCCCACAGGCGCGCGGTGGCGTAATACGGGTGGCCCTGGTGTTCGTACTGGTCCTTGATCGGCTGCTTGAACGCGGCTTCTTCGTCCGCACTCCACTGGCCACCGCGTGCTTCGATGCCGTCGCGCTTGACGGTGGCCAGCACGGACGCCGCCTGGTCGCCGCCCATCACGGAGATGCGCGCATTGGGCCACATCCACAGGAAGCGCGGAGAAAACGCGCGGCCGCACATGCCGTAGTTGCCGGCGCCGAACGAGCCGCCGATGATCACGGTGAACTTCGGCACGGATGCCGTCGCGACGGCGGTGACCATCTTGGCGCCGTTGCGCGCGATGCCTTCGTTCTCGTACTTGCGGCCGACCATGAAGCCCGTGATGTTCTGCAGGAAGACGAGCGGGATCTTGCGCTGGCAGCACAGTTCGATGAAGTGCGTGCCCTTCAATGCGGATTCCGAGAACAGGATGCCGTTGTTGGCGATGATCCCGACCTTCATGCCGAAGATGTGGGCAAAGCCGCAGACGAGCGTCGTGCCGTAGCGCGCCTTGAACTCGTCGAAGGCGCTGCCGTCGACGATGCGGGCGATGACCTCGCGCACGTCGAACGGTTTCCTCGTGTCGACGGGGATCACGCCGTACAGTTCTTCCGGTGCGTACTTCGGTTCGACGCTCTCGCGCAGCGCACCCTGCTGGGGTTTCACGCGGTTCAGGTTCGACACGATCGTGCGCGCGAGCGCCAGCGCGTGCATGTCGTCCTGCGCGAGGTGGTCGGCGACGCCGGACAGGCGCGTGTGGACATCGCCCCCGCCCAGGTCTTCGGCCGTGACGACTTCGCCCGTCGCCGCCTTCACGAGCGGCGGGCCGCCCAGGAAGATCGTGCCTTGCTCCTTGACGATGATGGATTCGTCGCTCATCGCCGGCACGTACGCGCCGCCCGCCGTGCAGGAGCCCATCACGACGGCGATCTGCGGAATGCCCTTGGCCGACAAATTCGCCTGGTTATAGAAGATGCGGCCGAAGTGGTCGCGGTCGGGGAACACGTCGTCCTGGTTCGGCAGGTTGGCGCCGCCGGAATCGACGAGGTAGATGCAGGGCAGGTTGTTCTGCTCGGCGATCTCCTGCGCGCGCAAGTGCTTCTTGACCGTCATCGGGTAGTACGTGCCGCCCTTGACGGTGGCGTCGTTACAGACGATCACGCATTCCTGGCCCGCGACGCGGCCGATGCCCGTGATGATGCCGGCGGCGGGCGCCGCGTCGTCATACATCGCATAGGCGGCCATCTGGGAAAATTCGAGGAACGGGGTGCCCGGATCGAGCAGCATCTGCACGCGGTCGCGCGGCAGCAGCTTGCCGCGCGCGACGTGCTTGGCGCATGCGGCTTCGCCGCCACCCTTCGCGACCTGCGCCACCTTGGCGCGCAAGTCGTCGACGAGGGTTTGCATGGCGGCGGCGTTGGCTTTGAAATCTTCGCTGCGCGGGTTGAGTTTCGTGTCGATCTGGGGCATCGGGTCCTGTCTCCTGCTGGTCGCGGCTTGTGGCGCGGTTTTATTCAGGGAAACTGCCGTCCACATAGAACCATCGCATCTTGCCGCCCACGGCCGGGTCGGGCTCGCGCACGAACCGGCTGACTTCATGCAAGCGGTGCGCGCGGCCGTGGACCTTGAAGCGGGCGACGAATTCGACGGTATCCTCGTTAGGATTGTCCGGCAGGTCTGCTTTACGTTGACGTAAACGTAAAGCAGATTTTATCTCAAGTCCGAGCCACTGAACCTTTTGGTTCGGGTCGACGATCGGATCCGCCGGCAGGGTACTCGCATGCCAGGTCGCGCGCAGGTAAGCCTCGTCCCGCATCACGAAGGCCGTGTAGCGGGATCGCATCAGCGCTTCGGCCGTCGGCGGCAGTTCCGCGCCGGCGATGAAGGGGCCGCAGCAGCGCATGATCGACGGGCCGCCGCACGGACAGGGAAGAGGCTTCGCAGGAGTAGACATGCCGGCAATTATCCGCCATTTCGCGCCCCAAGGTGAGCTGCGCTGTCGTGCAGGATGACGGCAGATGGCGGAGCGTTAATGCATCTGCCCAGATCTTTTGCCGAAAATAAATGAACTGCCCATTAAATGGGCGGAGAAATTTTTTGTATCACTGTCCCCCGGGACGGCTGTTCCATAACATTTCCATGTCGTTGCGCCGAAAAGTGATGCAAGAATGGCACAAAGGGTGTTCCAGATTATATAAAATGCCACATCGGCAATATATTCAGGCCTGAAGGAGACGCCATGTCAGCAATCCAGAGGATCGTCGTCGCAGCCGCCATGCTGGGCGCGATGGCCACGGCCGCGGCGGCCGAGGTCACCGTCGACAACAAGATGCCACAAGGCGCGCAGCCGCGCTTCTTCGAGCGCGTGCAGGCGGGTGCGCTGGCCGACGCCGTCGCGCACCGCGGCCAGCCCGTCGACGTCAAACCGGGCCAATACGTGCTGCGCGTGCCCTGCGACAGCATGAAGCCGGGCAGTTTCGTCGATATCACCGTCATCATCGACGACGGCAGCAAGACGCGGTTGCGGCTGGAGGAGTGCGGGGTGCAGGTCGATAGTCATTGAGCTCAATGGCAGCGTTGGGGCGCCTTGAACCGCGTATGGGCAAGCTGCTGACGGTGACCATGATGTACCTGGCTGCGCAGGCGTCGTTCGCGCCGGTGCTGGAAAAGCATATGCGGGCCGAATTCGATCCTGGCCTGACCACGCGTATCGTCGTGGGGCGGGACGATGTGCGGGGTCTGTTTCGCGCGCGAGGCTGGTACATCGTCTACGCGAACAACCATGCCACGGACGATCCCTATCTGTTCTATTCGACCGATCCGACCAAGGCAAGCCGTTATGTCGGCGCCTGGGCCGGCGGTGCTGCCGCCGACGAAGGCGCAGAGATTCAAGCATGGGTAACGCAGGAGATGCCAGGTATTCCCAAGGTACTGGCCGAATGCTTTGCCTGGTATGTCACGCGCGGCCTGAACGAATAACCCGCCCATGTTTTTACACTAAGTTTACGTCGATCAGGCGTAGAGTTTGTTCGTGGAATGAATAAATACGTCGCGATATTCGATCCGCTTCGGTCGGCGTCGCATCGTGCATGACATGCATCTCAAATGAACGAACGCAAAATTCTATTCATCGGTTACGGCGCAATCGCGCAAGCATTGACGCCCGTGCTGTTCGAGCAGTTTCCCGACCTGGAACGGCGCAACGTCAGCGCGATCAGTGCGGACGCGCGCGGCGCCGCGGTCGCCCGCGAATACGGCGTCGACCTGACGATCTGCGCGCTCACGCCCGCGAACCTCGATGCCGTACTCGATCATCGCCTGGGCGCGGGCGACGTCATGCTGAATCTGTCGGTCGACGTGTCGTCGCTCGCGCTGATCGATTGGTGCCAGGCGCGTGACGTCATGTACCTCGACACCTGCGTGGAACCCTGGGCGGGCGGATACGATGCCGACGACAGGCCGCTGGTCGAAACGACCAATTACTGGCTGCGCAAGCAGGCGTTGCGGCGCAAAGGGAAGGGACGGTCCACGTGCGTCATCGCGCATGGCGCGAATCCGGGTCTCGTGTCGCATTTCGTCAAGATGGCGCTGGCCCGGCTGGCCACCGCGCATGCGCTCAACGCGGAGATGCCCAGCGCGGCACTGGCACGCGCCCTCGGCATCAAGACGGTCCATATCACGGAGCGCGATACCCAGGCCGACGATCTGCCATTGCAGTCGGGTGAATTCGCCAATACGTGGTCCGTCGACGGCCTGCTGGCGGAAGCCAGGCAGCATGCCGAATTATCGTGGGGAACCCATGAAGCGTATTTGCCTGCCGGCGCCCGGCGCCACGACGAGACTGTCGCTGCGGGCCTGATACTCGACACCCCCGGCGCGAGGACGAAAGTCGTGTCGTGGACGCCATCGGTCGGGGAACAGGACGCGTATCTGATTACGCATCACGAGGCGCTGTCGATCGGCGATCTGTTGACCGAATCCGCAGTCGACGGCACGGCCATCTATCGACCGACCGTGTACTACGCCTACCGCCCGACGCTCAAGACCTGCGAGAGCCTGTGCCGCTGGGCCCATCACGATTTCGCGCCGCCGGCCGTGCAGACGATCCTGCGCGACGAACTCGCCAGCGGCGCCGACGAACTCGGCGTCCTGCTCATTCACGAACGGGGCGCTGACTGGTTCGGGTCGGTGCTGTCGCTCGCGCAGGCGCGTCGAATCGCACCATTCAACAGCGCGACGACACTGCAGGTCGTCGGCGGCATCGTCGGGGCCCTCAAGTGGATGACGCGCAATCCGCATGGAGGCGTGGTGGAAGCGGAGGACATGGATTCCGAATGCGTCATGCGGGCCGCGCTGCCCTTTCTCGGCGAGGTATTTGGAACGCACACGAACTGGAAGGCAAGCGGCACGGACAGCTTGCAGACAGTCGATTTTTTGAGACCGGAATGAAACGATCACAACACGTACCCCTGATCCTGCTCGGCGCGCTCGCGTCGCTCGCGGGTTGCAGCAGGTCGAGCAACATCCCCGACACCGCGCTGCAAAACGCCTATGCCAATTCCAATGACTGCCGCAAGGATTGGGGCGACGGTAATTGGTGCAATTCGACGTCGACCGGCCATGCCGGTACCGTATTTGTCGGTCCGCGCTATTACTGGGATCGCAATGCCGGGCGTCCGATGGTCATCGAAAGCGGTACGGCCCGTGCGTTGACGACCGGCGACGCCAGCCGCGGCGCGCCGTCGCACGCGACGTCCGTGGATTCGGTGCCGGTGGCGCGCGGCGGTTTCGGTTCGACCGCGCATGGGGGCGAAGGCGGTCATGGCGGTGGTGGCGAAGGCGGTCATGGCGGCGGCGGTCACGGCGGCGGATCGGGAGGCGGCTGATATGCAACGATTACTTGTCCAACCCCGCCCCGATCACGCTGCAAAGCTTGAAGCTATCGGGCTGTCGTTCCATGGCTGGGACGATTACTGGTGCGAAGACGTCTGCTATCGCTTTTCCGCTGCGGAGATCGACCTGCTCGAAGCGCGTACCGCCGAATTGCACGCGATGTGCATCGAGGCCGTCGCCCACGTCATCCGCAATCGCCGCTTGGGCGAACTGGGGATCCCCGCCGCGTATTGGCAAGCGATCGAGACATCGTTCGCCGAGCGTGAATTCAGCCTGTATGGGCGCTTCGATCTCGCCTACGACGGCAAGAGCGAGCCCAAGCTGCTCGAATATAACGCCGACACGCCCACGTCGCTGCTCGAATCGGCCGTGGCGCAATGGTATTGGATGACGGAGAAATTCCCGGGGCACGATCAATTCAATTCGCTGCACGAGCGGCTCGTCGCACGCTGGAAGCAGACGCGCAGCGAGGATGGCCGCATCCATTTCGCGTCGTTGGCCGGAAACGAGGAGGACTGAGTCTGCGTGCACTACCTGATGGACACGGCCAGGCAGGCGGGCTTCGACGTGCGGCATATCGACGTCGAAAAGCTCGGCTGGCACGCGGGCCTGGGCATGTTCGTGGACGAGGACGACAAGCCCATCCACACCCTCTTCAAGCTCTATCCGTGGGAATGGATGATGCGCGAGGAATTCGGCCCACTGACGGTCGGATGCCGCACGCGTTTCATCGAGCCTGTATGGAAATCGGTGTTGTCCTGCAAAGCGATCCTGCCGATCCTGTGGGAGCTGTATCCGGGCCATCCGAACCTGCTGCCCGCGTTTTTCGAACCCGGACGTCTAGCGTCGTATGCAAGGAAGCCGTTCTTTTCACGCGAAGGCGCCAACATCGTTCTCGTCGAGGAGGGCAAGATCATCGCGGAAGACGATGGACCCTATGGCCGCGAGCGGTGCATCTACCAGCAATTGCACAGGCTTCCCGACTTCGATGGCTGCTATCCCGTGATCGGATCGTGGGTCGTCGGCGATCAACCGGCTGGGATCTGCCTGCGCGAAGATGCGCTGCTCGTGACCACCAACATGAGCCACTTCGTGCCCCACTATTTCGATTGATGACTCCGTCGCACTGGCTGTTTTTCTCTTTCTTGCCGTTCGCCTACTTCATGTTTGGAAAAGACCTGCGTGACAGTCCGTGATTTTTTCGGCCGAACAAACTGCTATGCTGATTCGTTCGCCTGGATATTGACAAAGACAAACCTGAAATCGACGACCCATTTCATGAAACGATCATTTACTTGCTGTGCATTATTCATCATTTCATCCTTGATCGTGTGTTCCGGTGCGACGGCACGTGAACTGCCCGGCAAGCGCGACTCGTTGCAGTCGACCGTCCTGAAAGAAGATCGAGCGTTCCAGGTGCTGTTGCCGGAAAACTTCGACCCGGGACAACAATACGATGTGCTGTACATCCTCGATGGCGACGGCAACTTGAACACCATCGCGGACATCCAGCAATTTGCGCAGAACGAGACTTTCATGCCTCCGGTCATCATGGTGGCCGTATTCAACACCAATCGCGACCGCGACATGACGCCTACCCATGTCGATCAGCTCCCCGGCTCGGGCGGGGCGGACAAGTTCCTGTCTTTTTTGAAGAATGAACTGGTCCCGTATATCAATAAAAAATACCCTGTCAGCGGCACGAATCTATTGTACGGGCACTCGCTGACCGGCCTGTTTTCCGTCTATGCATTTCTCGCCGAGCCACAGCTCTTCAATTATTACCTGGCCGTGGACCCGAGCCTCTGGTGGGACAGCAATTACGTCGACAAACTTGCTGCTGACAAGTTGAACGCGTCGCTGGGTAAAGGCAAGGCCCTGTTCATCGGCGGGCGCGACGACGCGGGGCTCAAGCAGATGGGCATTACCGACATGGACGCCGTGTTGAAGAGCAAGGCGCCCAAGGATTTGAACTGGAAAATCGTCGGCTACCCGGATGAGCATCATGGCTCCCTGCGGCTGAAAAGTGTCTACGACGGACTGAAATTCTTCTACAACGGCTATAGCTCAGCGCCCATCGTGTTTCACCCGATGAGCGGCATCGTCCTGAAGGATACGCCCTATAAAGTCTACTATTTTGGACAATCGCAGGTGCGTTACACGGTCGACGGCAGCGAGCCTACCCCGTCATCGACGCAAATGTTACCTGGCAACAGCTTGATGAATAACGTCAAGCTGACCGTAAAGGACTTGAATCGCATGGACCGGTTCAACAAGTCGACGGTGGGCGAATTCAAGATTGGAAATGCGTTTCCGGCAATCGAAAAGCCGAAAAACATCACGCCGGGTGGCCTCAACTACACTTATTACGAGGGACACTGGGATGCGTTACCGGATTTCCGTAAACTGAAGCCTGTCCAGTCTGGAATCACGGACAAGGATTTCGGCCTCAGCAAGTTTCCGCGTTCAATCGATTTCGGGCTGCTGATGGAAGGCTATATCGAGATTCAACAGGCGGGCCATTATATTCTCTTGCTGGACTCGGACGATGGCGCCAAATTGTACTTGGGAGACCATTTGCTAATCGATTACGACGGCCTCCACGGCAATGGCAGGCCGAAAACCTATCTGGTTCCCCTGGAAAAAGGTTTTTATCCGGTCCGACTGGAGTATTTCCAGCAAGGCGGTGGCTCTCAGCTGATGGTGATGTATGTGCCGCCCGGCGAGGAACAACCCCGGCCCGTCCCGTTCGAACTTCAATACAGCAAGCATTGATACGAGACGCATCGATCCGTGGACACACAACTTCTCCTGATCTGCTTTTTGACGTTCGTGATCCACTTGATCGGTACGCTCGCGTACTCCGTACGTATCGCGGGCGTGCGAACGAAGCGGATCGCCGTTTCGCTGGCCCTGTTCAGCATCCTCATGCTGGTATCGCGGACGTCGAATTCGTTTTTGCAGCCGTTCCTGGCGAAGCGTGTCGAGACCGGGTTGGGCGTTCTCGCAAGCGGCTCGCTGCTCGGCGATTTCCGTTGGCTGCTGATCTCGGCAAGTCTCGCGACGGTGGCGGGGGCACTGTTGATTCCGACGTTTCAACGTGTATTTTGCCGGGCCGTGCTGCATTTCCAGGTGCATCGTTCCGTCCCGAAGCTGATCCTGCACGGGTTTTTCAAGGGCGGACTGTCTTACATCCGGGACGTCGCCAGCGTGCCCGCCGCAGGCAACGTGACCGAGATCCGCTCGGGGCACGGCGTGTCGGGCCGGATCACGCTGCTCAACGTGGGCGCGACGGCGCTCTGGACGGTCGGCGTGTTCGCGTCCCTGTATGCCGGGGTGCTCGACCCGTCGGTGCGAGTCACCTCGAGCTCGCTCTCGTCCATCATCAACGGCGGTGCCACGATCATGATGGCCGTGGTCATCGACCCGCACATGTCGGGAATGACGGACGATGTCATCGAAGGCAAGGTGACGGAAGGGCAGTTCAGGAAGGCGATCGTCTGGCTGGTCGGTAGCCGGCTGGCAGGCACGGTTGCGGCGCAGGCGCTTCTCGTGCCGGCCGCGGTCCTGATTGCGTCCGTTGCACGCGTCATTTGACGCGCCGCGCCCGCATCACCCCAGCGTCAGCCCATCCAGCGCGAACGGCGGCGCCTTCCCGCGCATCAGGTCGGCCAGCAGGCTCGCCGTCCCGCACGCGAACGTGAACCCGAGCGGCCCGTGGCCCACGTTCAGCCACAGGTTCGCGTACGGCGTCGCGCCGATGATGGGGGCGCTGTTCGGCGTCGCCGGGCGCAGGCCGGCCCATGGGGTGATGCGCGTGTAGTCGGCGGCGCGCGGCATCGCTTCCTTCACCTGGCGCGTCAGGCTGCCCAGCCGCTTGGCGTTCAGGCTCAGGTCTTCGCCGACCATGTCGACCATCGCCGCCACCCGCAGCTTGTCGCCGATGCGCGCGTACAGCACTTTCCGTTCGAAGTCGGTGACGCTGATCTCCGGTGCCACGTCGTCCTGGCGGATGGGTGCCGTCAGGCTGTAGCCCTTCAGCGGGTAGATCGGCAGCGAGATACCGGCCGACTCGCCCAGCGCGCGGCTCTGCATGCCGGCGGCGAGGACGTACGCGTCGGCCGCGAGCGGGCCGGCCGACGTCTGCAGCCCGGTGACGCGGCCCTCCAAAGTCACGAAGCGCTGCGCCTCGCCGTGCACGAACCCTTCGAAACGGGGATGCGCGCCGATGCGTTCGGCCAGCGCCACGCAGAAGGCGTAGCAATCCGCAACGGCCTCGCCGCCGTTGTAGATGCCGCCCGCGAGCTTGTCTTCCAGTGCCGCGAGCGCGGGCTCGCGCGCGACGCACGTGGCTGCATCCCACACCTGGCGCGTGCCGGCCGAGTCCGGCTTTGCCGTGGCCGCGTCGAATGCGGCGCGCGTGCGGTAGACGACGAGCTTGCCCGCGTCGCGCCATTGAAACGCGTCCGGCGGGACGGCCGGCGCCAGTGCCGCCATCGCGCGCCGTGACAGCTCGCCCAGCTCCAGCAGTTTATGGGTCGTCTTGCGGTTCAGGTCGGCGCGGCAGTTGGCGAGGAAGGCGGCGAGCCAGCGCCATTGGTGCGGATCGAGTTGCGGCTTGACGCGCAGCGGACCGTGTTCCTGGAACAGCCACATCAATGCCTTCAGCGGCACGCCCGCATCGGCCAGCGGCGACACGTAGCGATAGCTCAGCTGCCCGCCATTGCTGTAGCTCGTGCCCGTGCCGACGCCCGGTGCGCGTTCCAGCAGCGTGACCCGGTAGCCGGCCTCGAGCAGCCACCATGCCGAGGTCAGGCCGACCACGCCGCCGCCGATGACGATTACTTGTTGCATCCGTGCCTGCTCTTGATCATGGACATGCAGCGAAGCTTAAGGGGCCGGCCCTGCGCTCGGCCAATGAATCTAGAGCGGCTGGGCATAACCCGTGTTCATGTTACGGCGTGTTCGTACAACGCCGTCAGGATGCGCTCCTGGAAGCGCGCCAGCGACGAGTATCGCCCCTTGTTGGCCGGCGCGAACGGATCCGTCGAGGTGCCGCCTACCAGCGCGATCATGCCGTTTTTCCGTTGCCGGTCGAGCACGAACACGGACATCAGCCCGTACGCGTCGCCCAGGTGCCCGACCGCGGGGAAGCCGCCCCGTTCCACCAGGCGTGTGCCCGCTTCGTCCGGGAATTGCTCGTTGCCGAGACCCCAGCAGTGGAATAGCCCGTCGGCCGTGTCGCCGTTGCGGCCGTCGTAAGTCCATTGTCGGCTGAACATCAGGTCCAAGGTCGCCGGCTTCAGCAGATGCGGACCATCCCCCATCAGCATGCGCATGACGACTCCCATGTCGCGCGCGCTGATGCGCAGGCCTCCGGTCGGGCTGAACGGCGTGGCGTTCGTGCCGACGACATAGCGATCGATGGCAGACGGCCCTTTGACGCTGTAGTCGTCGGCCTGGGCGATCCACGGGCCGGCCGGGTCCCACACTTCCGTGTCCACGGTGCGCTTGCGGTACAAGGTCGCCAGGTTCGCCAGCGCCGCCGGTGGCAGTTCCGCCGGCAGGTAGCCGGCCTGCAGGCCCAGCGGTTCGATGAGGAGGCGCCGCATCAGGCGGTCGAAGCGCTCGCCCGTGATTCGCTCCATCACGGTGCCGATCACGCCCCAGCCGAGGTTGCAGTACGTGAAAAACGCGCCAGGGCCGGCGTTTGTCGCATACATCTTCGCATCGATCACGTCTTTCAATGCGACGTCCGCGCCCCACGAATAGCCGGCGTCGTCGCGCAGCGAAGACGTGTGCGTGAGCAGGTGGCGCAACGTGATCGCCTGGTCGGGAAAATGCGGATTGCGCAAGGTGAAGCCGAGGTAGCCGGACACGTCGGCATCGAGTGCGGCCTTGTCGTCCTCGACGAGGCGCAGCAGGCCCAGCGTCGTCATCAGCTTGGAGATCGACGCGATGCGGAACAGCGTACCTGGGCTGACAGGCTTGTCCGGCAGCCCGTCGTGACCGATGAAGCGTCGGCCGAACTGGCCGGCATAGCAGACCCGGCCGGCGCGGATCGCCAGCACGGACAGGCTCGCCAGCTCGCAGGCTGGATCGGCAGCGATGGCGCGCAGTTCCACATCCAGCGCGGGGATGCGCCGGCGCGACGGCGCGGCCAGCAGCGGGCCGGTGGCGCCCAGCAAGGCCATGCCCAGCAGATGGCGTCGGTGTCTGTTCATCGTCATCCCCGTGTCATCGATATGCAGACGAGAATACGGACTCGGCGGTTGCCGCGCAAATGCATGGACGTCAACCCCGCATAACTTTTCGGAATGACAACGGCCGATCCTTTCATGACAGGCGCGGCGGCATTGGTATTACACTGGTCAGGTCCACCGACTCGAACAACAACGCGATGCTCAACACCGAAACGCCCGACCCGCAACACGTGTCCCTCGATCAATATCCCACGGCCGAGCTGGTGAACGTGCTCGTCGACGACCAGTTCAACGCCGTCGACGCCGTCCGCGCGGCCGGGCCCCGCATCGCCGCGGCCGTTACCGCCGCGCTGCCGCGGATGGAGCAGGGCGGACGCCTCGTGTACGTGGGCGCGGGCACGTCGGGCCGGCTTGGCGTGCTGGACAGCGTCGAGCTGTACCCGACGTTTTCCTGGCCGCACGAACGCGCCGTCGCGCTGCTGGCAGGCGGCACGGACGCGATGTTCGTTGCCGTCGAAGGCGCCGAGGACGATGCGGAACAGGGCGCGGCGGACGTGCGCGGCGCGTACGTGGGCGCGAACGACGTCGTGCTCGCGCTCGCCGCGTCGGGTGCGACGCCGTACGTCCTGGGCGCCCTGCGCGCCGCGCGCGCGGCCGGGGCGCTGACGATCGGCTTCGCCAACAATCCGGATGCACCCGTCGCGAACGAAGCCGAGATCGGCATCACCCTGGACACGGGCACAGAAACCATCTCCGGCAGCACCCGGCTGAAGGCGGGCACGTCGCAGAAGATCGCGCTGAACACATTCTCCAGCGCATTGATGGTGCGTCTGAACAAGGTTTATGGCAACCTGATGGTAGACTTGAAGGCGACCAACGCCAAGCTGGTCCGCCGCGCCATCCACCTGACGTCGTTCGCGACGGGGGCCGGCGAAGAGGCGGCCGAGGCGGTGCTGGCGCAGTGCGACTTCCACGTCAAGGTCGCGATCGTGGCCTTGTCCAAGAACATCCCTGTCGAGCAGGCGCGCGCCCTGCTGGAGAGCGCGCGCGGCAGCGTGCGCGCCGCCCTGGCCGGCTGACGCGGCCCGGGCCCTCCCGCAACGCCGCCGGGCCCGACGACGAAAGAACATGCAGACTACGCAATCCAAGACCCCGTGGCTGTGGGTGCCCTCGTTGTATTTCGGCCAGGCGCTGCCCTACATCGTCGCCAACTACCTGTCCGTCGTCATGTACAAGGACATGGGCCTGTCCAACGGCGACATCGCCTTTTACACGAGCCTGTTGTACCTGCCGTGGGTGATCAAGCCGCTGTGGTCGCCCATCGTCGACCTGGTCGGCACGAAGCGGGGCTGGACCGTGTCGCTGCAGCTCGTGCTGGCCGCGTCGCTCGGCGCCGTCGGCGCCACGTTGCACCTGCCGTCGTTCTTCATGATCAGCCTGGGCGTCATGTGGATCATGGCGTTCGCGTCCGCCACGCACGACATCGCCGCCGACGGCTTCTACATGCTGGGCCTGCGCCAGAAGGAGCAGGCCGCGTTCGTCGGCGTGCGCTCGACCTTCTATCGACTCGCCACGTTGGCCGCGCAGGGGCCGCTCGTGATCGCGGCGGGCCACCTGTCGACGTCGCTGGGCGACGTGCACCAGGCCTGGGCCATCGTGTTGTTCGTGCTGTGCGCGCTGTTCTTCGCGTTCTTCGCCTGGCACCAGGCCGTGCTGCCGCGCCCGGATGCCGACCACAAGGCGGCGGAGGGCACCAATCCTGTCGCCAGCTTTTTCGCCACGTTCGGCAGCTTCTTCCGCAAGCGCGACATCTGGCTGATCCTCGGTTTTATTTTGACGTTCCGCCTGGGCGAGGCGCAACTGCTGAAACTCGTCGCGCCGTTCCTCAAGGACCCCGTCGGCGCGGGCGGCCTGGGCCTCTCGACCGAGCAATACGGCACCGCGTACGGCACCATCGGCATCATCGCGTTGACCATCGGCGGCCTGTTCGGCGGCTGGCTGATCTCGCGCCTGGGCCTCAAGCGCTGCCTGTGGCTGATGGTGCTCGCCGTGCACCTGCCGGACCTCGTGTTCGTGTACCTGTCGTCGGTGCAGCCGCAGAGCCTGGGCGTGATCTCGGGCTTCATCGCCATCGAGCAGTTCGGCTACGGCTTCGGCTTCACCGCCATGATGATGTACATGATCATGGTCGCGGACGGCCCGTACAAGACGGCGCACTATGCGATCTGCACAGGCCTGATGGCGCTGGGGATGATGGTGCCGGGCATGTGGAGCGGCAAGCTGCAGGAGATGATCGGCTACCAGCATTTCTTCGTCTGGACGTGCCTGTCGACGATCCCCGCGTTCGCGATGGCCGCGCTGGTGAAAATCGATCCGGACTTCGGGAAGAAGTGAGCACGCAGCCAGCCCGCCTCGTCTCGCTGGACGCCTTCCGCGGCTTTACCATCGCCGCGATGGTGCTGGTGAACAATCCCGGCGACTGGGGCCATTTGTACGGGCCGCTGGAGCACGCGAAGTGGAACGGCTGGACGTTCACCGACTGCATCTTCCCCTTTTTCCTGTTCGTCGGCGGCGTGGCGATGGCCTTGTCGCTGGGGCGCCTCGCCGCCGCCGGCGCGGATAAACCGCGGCTGCTCGCCAAGCTGGCGAAGCGCGCGCTGCTGATCTTCCTGATCGGCTTCCTGCTGAACTTCATGCCGTATTTCCATCTCGACAGAGTGCGCATTCCCGGCGTGCTGCAGCGGATCGCGCTGTGCACGTTGCTTGCTGCGCCCATCGTCGTGTACTGCGGCTGGCGCATGCAGCTGGTGGTCATCGCTGCGCTGCTGTCGTTGTACAGCGTTCTGATGCTGTACGTGCCCGTGCCGGGCATCGGCGCCGGCGTGCTGGAACCCGGGCAGGATTTCGGTGCGTGGGTCGACCGCACGCTGCTGGGCAAGCATTTGTGGGTCCAATCGAAGACGTGGGACCCGGAAGGCCTCGTGTCCACGTTGCCCGCGCTGTGCGGCCAGTTGTTCGGCGTGCTGGCCGGGCGCTGGCTCGCATCGAGCGTCGACCGCGGCCGGCAAGTGGCGGGATTGATCGTCGCCGGCGTCGCGTGCGTCGCGGTGGGCATGTTTCTCGATATCATCCTCATGCCGATCAATAAAAGCCTGTGGACGCCGTCGTACTGCTTCCTGATGACGGGCCTCGCAAGTCTCGCGTTTTCCGCGTTTTACTGGCCGCTCGACGTCAGCCCGTCTTTACGAATACGGTCGATTGCGGCGCGCGGGACACGTCCTTTCGTCATCTACGGCATGAACGCACTGTTCATCTTTGCGTTTTCCGGATTTATCGCGAAAATGCTGGGCTATGTAAAATTCGCGCAGCCGGACGGCAGCCTGCGCACGCTGGGGCAGACGTTGTATGCGCCGATCGCCGCGTTGCCGCTCGGTGCCGTCAATACGTCGCTGCTGCACGCCGTGTTGTTCGATGCGTGCATGTTCCTGATCGCGTGGGGCATGTGGCGCAAGAAGTGGTTCGTAAAAGTCTAGGAGTTGGTGTTGCAACCTGATCAGAAACGACGCGCGTTCGCGTTCGCGGGAGTCGCCGGTGCGCTGGCGGCGGGCGGCCTCATGTCGGGCTGCAGCTCGACGCCGCCGGTGGTGGCCACTGTGCCGGCAGGCGACCAGCCGCCGCCGGCGCCGCGCGAATTCCGCGCCGCGTGGGTGTCGACCGTCGCCAACATCGACTGGCCCAGCAAGCCGAACCTCCCGGCCGAGAAGCAGCAGGCGGAAGCCATCGCCATCCTCGACCGCGCCAAGGCGCTGAACCTGAACGCGATCGTGCTGCAGGTGCGTCCCGCCGCGGATGCCATCTATCCGTCGAAGCTGGAACCGTGGTCGGAATACCTGACGGGCGCACAGGGCCAGCCGCCGCAGCCCTGGTACGACCCGCTGAAATTCTGGGTCACGCAGGCGCACGCGCGCGGGCTCGAACTGCACGCGTGGTTCAACCCGTACCGCGCCCGCCACAACGGCGCCAAGTCGCCGGCTGCTGCGAACCATATCACGCGCACGAACCCGTCTGCCGTCAAAACCTATGGCAAATACTTGTGGATGGACCCGGGCGAGGATGCCGCCGTCAAGCAGACGCTCGACGTCGTGCTGGATGTCGTGCGCCGCTACGACATCGACGGCGTCCACATCGACGATTATTTTTATCCGTACCCGATCGAAGCGCCCGTCATGACGGGCGCGGAAGGCGCGGCGCTGGAAGGCCGCACGGCAAAGACCGAGCTGGATTTCCCGGACGACGCCTCGTGGCAGCGCTACGTCGCGGGCGGCGGGCGGCTCGACCGCGCATCGTGGCGGCGCCAGAACGTTAACCGCCTGATCGAGGCGCTGTACGAAGGCATCCACCGCGAAAAGAGCTGGGTGCGCTTCGGCATCAGCCCGTTCGGCCTGGGCCGCCCGGACCGCCGCCCGGCCGGCATCGTCGGCTTTTCGCAGTACGACAAGCTGTACGCGGACGCCGAGACGTGGCTGCAGAACGGCTGGCTCGACTACTTTTCGCCGCAGCTGTACTGGGGCATCCGCCAGACCGGCCAGGCCTACGACGTGCTGCTCGATTACTGGCTGACGCAGAACGCGAAGTCCCGCCACGTGTGGCCGGGCCTGTTCACGAGCCGCATCGGCGCACCGACGAAGGACTTTCCGCCGCAGGAAATCCTCGACCAGATCGACCACACGCGCACGCGCCCGAACGCGGGCGGGCACGTCCACTTCAGCATGGCCGCGCTGATGGAAAACCGCAAGGGCATCAGCGACCAGCTGCGCACGGTGTCGTACGCCGTCCCCGCGCTGGTGCCGGCCACGCCGTGGCTCGGCAACGAGACGCCGGGCGTGCCGTCCGTCACCGCGGTCCGCAAAGGCGCTGCCGTGTCGTTGAAGCTCGTCGCCGGCAACGCGAACGCGACGTACGCGATCTGGGCGCGCTTCGGCAACCAGTGGCGCTTTGCCGTCGCGCCCGCGTCGCGCGTGGACTGCACCGTGCCGGACGATGCGAAGCTGGGTGTGGCCGATGCCATCTTCGTCAGCGCTGTCGACCGCCTGGGCAACGAAAGCGCCCGTGTGCAAGCGTGGCGGAAGGCATAACCTGGGGTCATGCATTGCATGTCAGCATTCATTCGCCCAAGGCCGGCCTGACGGCGTACACTGGCGGATGATCATGATCGATTCGCAACCCGAACCTGAACCGCAGAGCCCGCAACCCGCCGGGCTGGGCCTCGGCATCGACGCCGGCGGCACCGAAACGCGCTGGGCCCTCGCGGCGCCCGGCGGCGCCATCGTCGCAGAAGGCCGCGTCGCGGGCTTGTCCGCCCTGCAGATGGGCACACCGCAAGGCCGGGATGCCGTCCGCGCCACCTTCGCGCAACTGGCCACCGACGCGCTCGTGCACGGCGTGCCGGGCCGCGTGCACGCCGGCCTGACGGGCTTCGGCGGCGACAGCGAACTGCTGCAGCGCTGGCTCGCGGAAGACCTGCACGTCGACCCCGCACACATCCAGTTTTGCAGCGACATGGAAATCGCCTACCGCGCCGCGTTCGAACCGGGCCAGGGCTATCTCGTGTATGCGGGCACGGGCTCCATCGGTGCGTTCGTCGACGCGGACGGCCAGTTCCACCGCGCGGGCGGGCGCGGCGTCGTGCTGGACGATGGCGGCGGCGGCTTCTGGATCGCAAAGGAAGCGCTGCGCCACGTGTGGCGCAACGAGGACGAACGTCCCGGCAGCTGGCGCTCGTCGCCGATGGCGCGCGCCGTGCTCGACTACGTCGGCGGTGACGACTGGGCGTATTCGCGCCAGTTCATCTACGGCCAGGAACGGGGCGCCGTCGGCAAGCTGGCGCTCGCGGTCGCGGCGACGGCCGACCGCGACCCCGTCGCGGCAAGCATCCTGCGCGCGGCCGGCCGCGAGCTGGCGCGCCTCGCGCTGGCGCTGACGCGGCGCTTCGGGCCGCGTCCGGTGGCCGTGTCCGGGCGCGCGGCCGAGCTGCATCCGGTCATCGTCGACACGATGCGGGCCAGCCTGCCCGACATCACCTTGACCCAGGCCCCTGGCCAGGCCCATCACGCGGCGGCGCGCATGGCGCTCGCTTCCGACCTACTTTACTTCACGACACCGACATGAAAATCTTCGTCGCGACCTTGCTCCTCGCCCTGCTGGCCGGCTGCGCCACGCCGCCGCCCAGCGGCCCGCAATACGACCACACGTACACGGCGAAAGGGCAGAGCAGCCGCGTGCGCTTCCTCGTGCTGCACTACACCGTCAGCAACCGCGCGGATTCCATCAAGATCCTCACGCAGCAGGAAGTCAGCGCGCACTACCTCGTGACGGACGATCCCGTCCCCGTCATCTACAACCTCGTCGACGAGAAGAACGCGGCCTGGCATGCGGGCAATTCGAGCTGGAAGAATTTCACGCAGCTGAACAACAGCTCGATCGGCATCGAGATCGTCAACCCGGGCTATACGGACACGCCGAACGGCCGTGTCTACGCGCCGTTCCCGCAATCGCAGATCGACGCGCTGATCCCGCTCGTGCGCGACATCGTCACGCGCCACCACATCGCGCCGGAAAACGTGCTGGGCCACTCCGACATCGCGCCGCAGCGCAAGCAGGATCCGGGCCCCATGTTCCCGTGGCGCCAGCTCGCGGCCGCCGGCCTCGTCGCCTGGCCGGACGCCAATCGCGTCGCGAGCATCGTGCCGATCTTCCAGATTCAGCTGCCGGACGTCGCGTGGTACCAGAAGAAGCTGGCGGCGTGGGGTTATGCGATCGTCCAGTCGGGCGTGCTCGACGAGCAGACGCGCACCGTGCTGTCGGCATTCCAGATGAAATATCGCCCGGCGAACATCGACGGCCAGCCGGACGTCGAGACGGCCGCGCTGCTGGAAGCGCTGACGAATCCGACCGGTCCGCTGCCGCAGCCGCTGCCGGCGCCCGTGACGACGTCGCCCGTGTTCATTCCGGGGGCGCCGATGCCGGCGCAGCCGCCGGTACCTCCGGTGTCGCCGCAGCCGCCTTCGCCGCCGGAGTCGCCGGTACCACCGCAGCCGCCGATGCCGCCCGCGCCGCCGGTGCAGGATCCCTTGCCCGCGGCACCGCCCGTGCCCGTCCAGCAGTGAGGCGTTTGCCGCGGCACTCTTTGCGTACCAGGGATTGAACGATGCGTCTGCGCCATATCGAAGTGTTTCACGCCATCATGCAGGTCGGCACCATCAGCGGCGCGGCCCAGGTGCTGCACATCTCGCAGCCGGCCGTGACGAAAGTGCTGCAGCACGCCGAACTGCAACTGGGCATGCCGCTGTTCGAGCGCGTGCGCGGCAAGCTGTATCCGAAGCCGGAAGCGCACCGCCTGTTCGCCGAGACGGAAAAGCTGAACCGCGACCTGCAAGGCATCCGCCGCCTCGCGGCGAGTCTCAAGAACCGCGCGGAAGAAACGGTGCGGCTGATTTCCACACCCACCATCGCCGTCTCCGTGCTACCCGCCGCATTGACCGTGTGGCGGCGCGACTTCGCGCAGACGCGCTGCGAACTGGCCACGTTCCACACGAGCGAAATCGTGAACGCGCTGCGTCTCGGCGAGGCCGACCTCGCGCTGTCGCTGCAGGACCCGCGCCATCCCGGCATCGAAGCGGAGCCGATCGCGCAAGGCGCGCTGACCGTGATGGCGCCGGCCGGCACGTGGACCGAGCAGGAATGCGCCCAGCCGATCACGCCGGCGGGCCTCAGCGGTGAATTGATCGGCCTGGCCGACCGCGACCCGCTGGGCGAGATGGTGCTGGCTGCCTGCGAAGCGCAGGACGTGCATCCCGTGTTCCACACCGTCGTGCAGACGTACCAGATCGCCCGCTCGCTCGTCGAGGCGGGCGCCGGCTCGGCCGTGCTCGACCCGTTCACGGCCGCATCGGCCGCGCCGGGCAGGGTGCAATGCCGCCAGTGGGCACCGACGATCCCTGTCCAGCTGTACCTGCTGACGGCCAGCCACGCGCCGCTGTCGCACGGCGCGCGCGAACTCGCGAATTGCATCGGCGCGACGGCGCGCCATCTGCTGGAAAAGGGATGCGCATGAGTACCATCGAGGGCATCGCCACCGATCCCGCGTTCCGCCATCTCTCGACCATCGGCGGCATCGCCGTCGACCTGCGTTACGCGACCCCGCACAACTTCGTCGGCCGCGACCTGTATTCGCCATACGACTGCGCCTGGCTGCACCGCGACGCGGCCGCGGCGCTGGAACGCGTCGTCGCGTGGCTGAAGACGGCGTGCCCCGATTGCACGCCGCTCGTGCTCGACGCCCTGCGCCCGCAGCGCGTGCAGCAGCAGCTATGGGACGCGCTTGCCGGCACCGACCTGCAGATGTATCTCGCCAATCCGCAGCGCGGCTCGATCCACTCGTTCGGAATGGCGCTGGACATCACCTTGCTCGATGCCGGCGGCCGCGAACTCGATATGGGGACGGGCTTCGACGACATGACGGAGCTGTCGCACCCGGCGCTGGAAGCGCGCTTCCTCGCGAGCGGCGCGCTCACGGCGCAGCAAGCCGCCAACCGCCAACTGCTGCGCGGCGCCATGTTTCAGGCGGGCTTTGTCGGCATCAACACTGAGTGGTGGCACTTCGATTGCGGCGACCGCAACGTCGTGCGCCAGACGTTCAGCCGCGTGCTCTGAACCCGGCTGCGCGCGCGCCGCGCACGCTTGATCGAACTCATTCTCCTGTCTTTCCCCGTCGGGACAATCGGTCCACCGACTTATGCGAAGGAGATGAAGATGAAGCGTTCGTTGTTGTCCCGTTTTATCCTGCTCGCGCTGGGAGTGTTGGCCGTGCTGGCCGGTTGCAGCGCCGGCAGCGGCGGCCGGTTCGCCGCGCACGACACGACCGTCGAGTACTACCGCGTGTTCGACATCCGGACGGCCGCCGCGCCGCAAGCCGTCGCCACGGCCGCCACCGAGGGCATCGTCCGCAACGTGAAGGACGTCGTCGTCGCGACGCCGCCCGGCGTGGAGGCGACGGCCTTGCCGGGCCACTTCAGGATGGCCGACCCGGCGAGCGCCGCATCCGCCACCCCCACGTGCGAAGGCGCCGCCTGGACGGCGAAGGCCGCGCCGCACGTGCGCGGCAGCGACAACATGAACATGGTCGCGTGCCTGTTCCCATACAGGGACGGCTACCACCTCGACATGTACGCCATCTTCACGAAGCCGGAAGGCGGCTGGCTCTCATGGCCGCGCCAGGTGGGCGGCATGATGATGGGCACGCCGGAAAAATTCACCGAGAACACGATGCTGGACATCGTGCGCGCGATCCGCACGAGCACGCGCGCGCAGGTGTCGCTCGTGGAGGCGAAGCCGAATCTGCCGGGGACGCCGTGGCTGGAAGGGGGCGACGTGCCGCTTGGCACGCAGGCCAGCAAGCCGTAGAGCTGGAGAGCTGGGTACGCTGCGACAGCACGTGCCGCAAGCGCGCGGAACATCAGGCATACGTGTCGATGCAGTTGCCAAGTGGCGACATCGACGACGCTACCGCCACGGCCTGGTCCTCGTTTCGCGACGCTGCGCGGCCCTCGCCATTCGACGTGCCGGCGATCGTCCGTTTCACCTCGTCGATCTTTGCGCTGATGGCCGCGATATCGGCCTTGCCCTCCGGCGTCTTGGCCGATGCGCAATTCACGCAATCCGACAGCTGTTTCTCGTAACGATCGAGTTTGGCGCGCAGGCCGACTGACGACGTCGCGTCGGGTACGTAGGTGCCGGTCCGGCCGTTCGCGCCGCTGAAAGAGACTGCTTGTGGCATGGTTCACTCTCCAATTCGCAAGGGCGTCCATCGAACACGCCGGCGAGGTCGAGCGCTCCGCGCCGCCCGCTTCTCACCAGGACAATACTTTCGGGCCGATCAGCGCGCCGACGAGCGTCATTGCTGCGATGCCCAGCACGTACCAGACGCCCACAAAGGCCGGGCTCATTTCCGGGCAATGGAAGCAATACACCATCGCCGCCGTCGCGCCCGACGCCAGGCCCGCCGCAGCGCCGGCCGTGCGCAAGCGTGTCGGCGCGCGCTTCTTGATGGCGACGAGCGCAGCGATGAATACGGGCACGGCCAGCACGACGATCAATACCGTGCATACGCGCCACGTCTGCCCCCATACCAGCGCGGCGCGGGCATCGGGCGGCGCCTGCCACAACACCCACGCCGCCAGGCCCCACAATGCGACGATCGGCAGCCCGACCATCGGTGCCAGCCCGCCGAGCTTCGCGCCGGGCGCAGACACCTTCCGCACGGCGAACGCGCCCACGACGCTCAGCACCAGGGCGAAGCAGAACTTGATCCAGAACGCCGGCAATAGCAGCGCGCGTCCGATGTCGTGGCGTGTCCCGAGCAGCAACTGCATCAGCAGCACGCACGCCGCCAGGCCGAGCAGGGCGGGCACCAGGAAGCGGCGCCACCGATGCGCGTCGACCCGTACGTCGGGGCCGCGCGCCAGCATGTCGATCAGATCGTCCGTCTTCATAACCATTCCTTCATTTTCGCGGCCAGGCCCTTGAGGCCGCGGTGCACGGATACCTTGACGTCCGCTTCCGACACCGCCATCGCGCCGGCCGCCTCGCGCACCGACATGCCTTCGATCTTGGTCAGCACGATCGCGGCGCGCTGCTTGTCGGGCAGGGCGTCCAGCAAGCGGGTCAGGTCGCGCCGCACCATGCCCGCTTCAGGATCGGGGCCGTCCCAGACAAGATCATCCGTGTCGTCCAGCGGGTCGTGCAGCGCCTCGTGGCGCGCATGGCGGCGCAGCCAGTCGATCAGCTTGTAGCGCGCGATCGCATGCATCCACGCCGTCAGCGGCACGCCCGCATCGTAGCTCGCCCGCTGGTTGTGCAGCGCCAGCAGGCATTCCTGGACGAGGTCCTCGACATCGTCCGGCCAGCGTTGCAGGCGTCGGCGCAGGTAGGCGCGCAACAGCACGGCGGCACCGGCCAGGTAGCCGCGGTAGGCGTCCGCGTCGCCGTTGCAGCCGCGCATGAACAACTGGTGCAGGCGCGACTCCGTCGCTTGCGCGCTCGATTCTCCAGTAGTTCGTTGGATCGACATGATTGGTGACAGCGTCGAGAAAAAATATTTTTGTTGTACGGCCTGTAACCGGATGCACGGGTGCCGCGAATTACACCATGTCACCCACAAACGAGAGAGCTGCCATGTCCTCACATCGTCTGTCCATTGCCTGCGCCGGCGCTGTCCTTGCGGCCGTGCTGCCCGCGCCGGCATCGTATGCCGCATCGGTCCGCGAAGTCAACAGCGGTCCTGCGACAGCAGTGCTGGTCGAACTCTATACCAGCGATGAGGTGCGGTGATGGATGCCCACGACATCATCCATCCGGCCTGGCTGCGCATCGCCCATTGGCTGAACGCGGCCGCCGTGGTGGTGCTGGTGACGAGCGGCTGGCGCATCTACGACGCCACCAGCTTCCTCGGTTTCGCGATTCCCGCCGCCTGGACACTGGGCGGATGGCTCGGCGGCGCGCTGGCCTGGCATTTCGCCGCGATGTGGCTGCTGGTCGCCAACGGCGTTCTTTACCTGGCCATCAATCTGGTGTCCGGACGGCTGCGCCGCCAGTTCCTGCCCATTCCGCCTCGGCAGGTGCTGCGCGACCTTGCCACCGCGTTGCGCGGACGCCTATCGCATGCGGACCCGCGCCATTACAACAGCGTGCAGCGGCTGGCCTACGTGTTCGTGATGGTGGACATCATCCTCGTGGTCATGTCGGGCCTCGTGCTCTGGAAGTCGGTCCAGTTTCCGCTGCTGCGCACCCTGCTCGGCGGCTACGAGGGCGCACGCCGCGTCCACTTTTTTTGTATGGCCGGCCTGTGCGGCTTCATCGTCGTGCACGTCGTGATGGTCGCCCTGGTGCCGCGCACCCTGGCCGCCATGCTGCGCGGCCGCTGACACCGAGGACATCGACATGACACCGATCCGACCCCGCGATATCGTCATCCCCGAGGATGGCGCTGCCATGCTGGCCGACGCCATCAAGCGCGTCGCACAACCGTCGCGCCGTGCTTTCTTGCAGCGCACGCTGACCCTCGGCGGTCTCGGCCTGCTGACCGGGTGCACGCCCACCAGCGAGGAAAGCATCGAGCGCGCCCTGGCCGCGGTCTCGCGCTTCAACGACCGTGCCCAGGCCTTGCTGTTCGACCCGACGCGCCTTGCGCCGACCTACCCGGACAGCATGATCACGCGCCCCTTTCCGTTCAACGCGTATTACGGCGAGGACGAGGTGCGCGTTGTCGATGGCGACGCGTGGCGCCTTGAACTGTCCGGCCTGATCGCCGACCGCAGGCCGTGGACGCTGGATGCGTTACGCGCCTTGCCCCAGCAGTCCCAGGTCACGCGCCACATCTGCGTGGAAGGCTGGAGCGCCATCGGCAAATGGGGCGGCGTACCTTTCTCGCACTTCCTGCGGCGCGTCGGGGCCGACCTCAGCGCCAAATATGTGGGCTTCAAGTGCGCCGACGACTATTTCACCAGCATCGACATGGCCACCGCACTGCATCCGCAAACGCTCATGGCGCTGACCTACGACGGCCAAACGCTGCCGCCGCGCTATGGCTATCCGATGAAGCTGCGCATGCCCACCAAGCTGGGTTACAAGAATCCGAAGCATATCCAGGCCATCTTCGTGACCAATACCTACCCGGGCGGTTACTGGGAAGACCAGGGTTATAACTGGTTCGGCGGCAGTTGAGCGCCCGACCCCCTCGCAGCACGCATGCAAGTTCACTCACCTGAAAGGACGTACCATGAAAGCACTCGCCACCACCCTGATCGCCGCCTGCCTGCTGTCGGGCGCTGCCTATGCGCAGGACAGCATGAAGAAGGACGACATGAGCCATGACGCCATGGCCAAGGACGCGATGAAAAAGCCCGCCATGAAGAAGGATGCAATGGGCAAGGACGCCATGAAGAAAGACGCGATGGCCAAGGACGGCATGCACAAGGACGATGCCAAGAAGTCTGCGATGGACAAGGACGCGATGAAGAAGGACGCGATGAAGAAGGACGAAATGGCCAAGGACACGATGGGCCATTGAGTGTGCAAGGCATGCTCGGCGACGCCATGCCGGGCATGCCTCGGGCGGCGCGCCGGTATCGTTACGGCCTGGCCGAGCCGTCCACCCTGCCGTTCACAGCCGGCGTCGTCCCATCCAGCCGCGCCACCCAATCGACGAGCGCATCGAGCACGGCCCGCCCGCGCCCGTTGCCGGCCCGGTCGCTGTTGACCACGGCCACCAGCACGCACGGCCGGCCGTCCGCGTCCGGCACATAGCCCGCCAGCGCGACGACGTCCGACATCGTGCCCGTCTTCAGGCGTGCGCGGCCCGCGGCGGGGCTGTCGACCAGGCGGCGGCGCATCGTGCCGTCCACGGCCGCGATCGGCATGCTGGCCTGGAATTCCGGCGCCCAATTGCTGCGCAGGCCGGCTTGCAGCAGGCCGCCCATCTGGATGGGCGTGACGCGTTCGATGCGCGACAGCCCCGAACCGTTTTCCAGCAAGAGCCCCGTGTCGTCGATGCCGTGCGCGCGCAGCCACGCGCGCACGACGGCCTCGCTGCGTGCGAGTGTCGGGACGGTCGTGTCGGCCTGTGGATGGCTGCCCAGCACGGGATCGGGTTCGAGCGCGCCCAGGCTCAGGAACAGTAGGCGCGCCAGCGTGTTGTCGGACGGCTTGTTGACGTCGCGGACGATCTCCGGCAGCGCGCGCGACACATGCTCGGCCAGCAGGCGCGCGCCCGGCGGCGTCGGGCCTTCGACGGCCGTGCCGGCGAGGGTGCCGCCCAGCGACTTCCAGATGCGGCGGACGAGACGGGCGACGTATTCCTGGCGGTCGATCACGTTGATCGAATCGCTGGCCACGCAGTTCTTGGGGAAGGTCCCGTGCAGCACGACCTTGAGCCCGCCGTTCGGGCGTGGCAGGACGTCCGGCCGTTTCCAGCCGTCTTCCCACTTCCCGCAGTCGGCGTCGATGAGCTTCATGTCCGATTCGATCGCCACGCCGTCGAGCTCCGGCTGCATCGCGACGCGCACGCGGGTGGCCGGCTTGCCGTCCGGGCGCGGCGTCGAGCGCAAGTCCAGCTGCAGCATGTTCCGGTTGACGAAGACGGCGTCCGGGATGACGTTGTAATAGGCGTCCGGCCATTCGTCGAACGGCGGAACGCCCACGTCGGCACGGGCCGGGTTGAACAGACTGCGGTCGACGACGAGGTTGCCATCGATGGTGCGGATGCCCTGGTAGCGCAGGCTGCGCAGCATCGTCGTCAATGTCTCGGTGGACAGGTCGACGTCCGCGCCGCCACGCAGCACGAGGTCGCCGTGCAGCAGACCGTTCTTCAGTTCGCCCGTCGTGCGCAGTTCCGTGCGGCCGCGGAACACGGGGCCGAGGCGGTCGAGCGCGATCAGCGTCGTGACGAGTTTCATCGTGGAGGCCGGATGCAAGGGACGGTCTGCCAGGTGGGACAGCACCGTCTTGTCGCCGCGCAGCACGAGCGCGCTGACGGCATCCTCGGGAATCGCCGCCGCGCGCAATGCGTCCAGCACGGGAAGCGGCAACGCCGGCGCAGGCTGCAGCTGCGCCGCGGCCGGATTGCACACGCCCAGCAGCGCGGTGGCGAGGAGGGAAAGCGCGTGACGACGAAGCATGCTTGTCCTTGAGTCGAAAATGCGAAAAAACGGTCAGCCGAAGAACACGTAGGCCACGGCGATGGCCGCGACGATACCGGCCAGGTCGGCGATCAGCCCGCAGGAAATCGCATAGCGGGTCTTGCGCACGCCGACCGAACCGAAGTACAGCGCGACGATGTAGAACGTCGTATCGGCCGACCCCTGGAAGATGCACGCGAGCCGGCCGACGAACGAGTCCACGCCGTACGTCTTCATGGCGTCGATCATCAGCGCGCGCGAACCGCTGCCGGACAGCGGCTTCATCAGCGCGGTGGGCAGGGCGGGCGTGAACGCCGTGTCGATGCCGGCCGCCCGGATCACCCATTCGAGACCCTGCACGACGAACCCGAGCACGCCCGCGTTGCGGATGACGGAGATGGCGACGAGCATGCCGACGAGGTAGGGGATGATCGTGATCGATGTCTGGATGCCGCCCTTCGCGCCTTCGATGAACGCCTCGTACACGTTCACGCGCTTGCGCAGGGCCGCGAGGATGAACGCGACGATGATGGAAAACAGGATCAAATTGCTCGCGACCTTGGAGACGGTCTCGATCTCCGGCTTCGTGAGGTAGTGCGTGAAATACCAGATCAGCCCGGCGATCGCGGCCGTCATGCCGCCCAGCCAGCCCAGCACGACGCCGTTCAACAGGTTGATGCGCTGGCGGATCGCCACGGCGATGATGCCGGCGACGGTGGCGACATAGGTCGCGATCATGCAGGGGATGAAGATGTCGGACGGGTCCTTGGCGCCGAGGATCGCACGCTGCGCCATGATCGCGAGCGGGATCAACGTGAGGCCCGACGTGTGCAGCACGAGGAACATGATCTGCGCGTTGCTGGCCGTGTCCTTGTCGGGGTTCAGCGTCTGCAGGCTTTCCATCGCCTTCAGCCCGAACGGCGTCGCCGCGTTGTCCAGGCCCAGCAGGTTGGCGGAAAAATTCATCACCATGTGCCCGGTGGCGGGGTGGTCTGGCGGAACGTCCGGGAAGATGCGCGAAAAGAATGGCGCGATGAGCTTCGCCAGCCAGCCGACGACGCCGGCCCGCTCGCCGACGTTCATCAGGCCGAGCCACAAGGTCATCACGCCGGCCAGCGGCAGGGCGATGTCCATCACGCCCATCTTGGCCGCGTCGAACGTGCCGTCGATGATGCGCTTGAAAATCTCGGTATCCCCGAGAAAGATCCATTGGGCCAAAGCCGCAATAAAGCCGACGAGGAAGAAGCCGGTCCAGATGTAATTTAACGCCATGGTGTCGTAGGTTCGGGCGACAGCGCCCGAGCTCGATTGTGCAGCGGAGAGTATAGGCGCTGAGCAAGCTGCACTGATGAAAGATTAAGCTGGGGATATGTAAAAAAGTTATGCACGAGGGCGAATCGTAGCGTTCTGCTATCGCTTCGGCCTGTTGCGCCCGACGCGATCGTGTTGCCTGCCTCTAACGCCTCGGCCTATGATACGCAACGCTTCCAGGACCCCGCCATGCCCACACGCCGCTCCCTCCTCGCCGCCCTGCTGCTCGCCGCGCTCGCCCCGTTCGCCGCCGCGCAAGGGGACGCCAGTCCGCCCAAGGTCTTGCACATGTACCTATCGACGAGCGAGACGGGCCTCGACCCGGCCGTCGCGTCGAATATCGAAACTTTGTCGCTGCTGGAAAACCTGTTCGACCCGCTGCTGCGCTACGACTACCTGGCGCGGCCCGTCAAACTGCAGGGCAATGGCGCGAAGGATTTACCCGAGATCTCGGCCGACGGCCTCACGTACACGTTCCACATCCGCCCCGGCATGCATTTCACGCCGGACCCCGCGTTCAAAGGGCCGCCGCGCGAGGTGACGGCGGCCGACTACGTCTACAGCCTCCAGCGCCTGTACGATCCCACGCTGAAATCGCCGTGGTCATTCATGTTCGAGGGTAAATTGCTGGGCGATGCGGCCTGGACGAATCACTTCAGCTATGCGACGGCCATCCGGGGCTTGCAAGCCGTCGACCGGTACACCTTGCGGATCCGCCTCGCCGAGCCTGATAACAATTTCCTGTTTTACCTGGCGACGCCCGCCACGGGTGTCGTCGCGCGCGAGGTGATCGAGGCGTATCCGGACCAGGCCGGCAATCACCCCGTCGGCACGGGACCGTTCATGGTGGGCGAGTGGAAGCACAGCGACCGCATCGTCCTCGTCGCCAATCCCGCATCGACGGCCGTGTTCCATTCCAGCGTCAGCGCGGACACGACCGCCGATCCGGCCGACCGCGCCATCGCGCGCGCGCTCGAAGGGCAGAAGCTGCCGCGCGTGGACAAGGTCGAGGTCAAGATCGCGGAGGAATTCCAGGCCCGCGTGCTGGGCTTCCTGAACGGCGAATACGATTACCTGGAGCAGGTGCCGGAATCGATGACGGACCTCGTCATCACGAACGGCAAGCTGAAACCGGAACTCGCCGCGCGCGGCATGCAGCTGTACCGCTTCCCCGTGCTGCAGACCTACTACATGTGGATGAACATGGAAGACCCGGTGGTGGGTGGGTACACGAAGGAGAAGGTGGCGCTGCGGCGCGCGATCTCGCTCAGCTACAACAGCGCCGAGGACATCGCCCTGCTGAAACGAGGATTCGCGATCAAGGCCGAGTCGCCGCTGCCGCCGGGCGTGCTCGGCTATGACCCGAACTACCGCAGCCCCGTCCCGTACGATCCGGCTCTTGCGAACGCGCTGCTGGACCGCTTCGGCTACGACAAGCGCGACCCGGACGGATTCCGACGCATGCCCAAGCCGGGCGGCGGCACCGAGCCCCTGACCTTGCAGATGAGCAGCGAAGCGACGGTCAGCGGCCGCCTGCGCGACGAACTGTGGCGCAAATGCCTGAATGCCGTCGGCCTGCGCGTCGTGTTCAAGTCCGACAAGAAGACGGAGATCATCAAGGCGTCGCGCCTTGGCAAGGTGCAGATGTTCGAGAATAACTGGATCGCCGACTTCCCCGACGGCGATAACTTCTACCAGCTGCTGTACGGCCCGAACGCGGGCCGCGCCAACTATGCCCGCTTCAACCTGCCGGCCTATAACGAGCGCTACGAGAAGGCGCATGCACTGAGGGATGGTCCCGAGCGCCAGAAGCTGTACGTCGAGATGAACCAGCTGATCCACGCGTACAACCCGTGGGTGCCGCTGACGAACGTGTTGTCGGCCGATATCCGGCAACCGTGGCTCAAAAACTACAAACGGCACCCCGTCGAATTCACTCAATGGCGTTATCTGGACATCGATGTTGCGGAAAGAGCACGTGCGGCAAGAGGACAGTGACAGTTTTTGCTAGATTAACTAAACGAAACATTCCTTGTAGTTATACGCGGCGCCGGAATTTTCATTGGCCGGGCGCGCGCGAGTGCGCTTACCTTTGAGATCAACATAACAACACGCATCGAAGGAGAGACCCGTGAAGTTAAAGAAGTTAGCGTCCATGATCGCCCTCATCGGCGTCGCCGCACCGGCGTTTGCCCAGGAGGCCGAGGCGGGCAAGCCGATTCCACGCGTCGAGATCACGGGTTCCAGCATCAAGCGCATCGCCACCGAAGGCGCGCTGCCGGTGCAGACGATCACGCTGGACCAGCTGGACAAGCAGGGCATCACGAACGCCGAACAGCTGATGCGCCTGATCTCGGCGAACGGCACGGGCGCCGACAATATGACTTCAGGTAATAACGTGTTCGGCGCCGATGCCGACCGCGTCAGCGGTGGCGGCTCGTTCGCATCGCTGCGGGGCCTGGGGCCGACGGGCACGCTCGTCCTGATCAACGGCCGCCGTATTTCCGGCTACGGCCTGTCGGGCAAGGCGGTCGACCTGAACACGATCCCGCTGGCGGCCGTCGCCCGCATCGAGGTGCTGAAGGATGGCGCGTCGGCGATCTACGGCACGGATGCCGTCGGCGGTGTCATCAACTTCATCCTCAAGACGGACTTCGAAGGCGTGCAGGCGAACGCCTCCGGCAACTGGACGCAGCACGGCGGCGGCGCCACACGCCGGCTGCAGGTCGTGGCCGGCTTTGGCAACCTGGACACCGACCGCTTCAACATGATGGCCGCCGTCGGCTACGACAGGAACGACGAACTCGATTCGCACCAGCGCTCGTTCGCGAATGGCTACCAGCCATCGCGCGGCCTGTCGCCGGACACGACGGGCGCCCCCGTCGCCAACCAGCTGACGGGCGCCGGCACGGCGCTGGGCTCGAACTTCCAGATGCCGGGCGATCCGAACAAATACCTGCAGGCGGGCCTGCTGAGCCTGCAGGGCAAGTGCAACAGCGTGACGGGCATGAACCAGTACGCCACCGCGCTGTGGAAGGACGTGACGTCGCCGCTGCGCACGACGTTTTCCTGCGCCTACGACTACGGCGGCGACTACGTGATGCAATTGCCGACGGAGCGCACGAACGGCGTCGGCCGCGCCACGTTCCAGGTCACGCCGGAGCACCGCGTGTTCGCCGAAGCCGTCGCCGCGCACACGAACACGCTGGCGATCCTCACGCCGACGCAGATCTCCACGTCGCTCGCGCGAGGCAACGCGTATCCGGTGGGCGGCCCGTACTACCAGGACCTGTCGCCGTACATCGCTTCGTTCGACAAGACGAAACCGATCATCTACAAATGGCGCGCCTGGCCGCTCGGTAACCGCACGCAGGCCTACACGACCGACACCGTCCGCCTCATGACGGGCGCCGAAGGCTTGCTTGCCGGCAAATGGGACTACAAGATCGACCTGTCGCACAGCGAGAGCCACACGACGACGGATCTCGTCAATGGTTATGCCTACACGAGTGCGCTGTACAAGGTGCTGGGCAGCGGCGTCGTCAATCCGTTCGCCGCGCCGTCGCAGGGCCAGAGCGCGGCCGCGATGCAGGCGCTCGAGGGCGCCAAGTTCTACGGCCGTCTCCAGCACGGCAAGACGACGCTCACGCAGTTCAATGCGTCCATCGCGGGCGAGATCTGGCAGCTGCCCGCGGGCCCGCTGCAGGGCGCGATCGGCACCGACCTGCGCCGCGAAGGCTACGCCTTCGCGCAGAACGTCGACGCGACGACGATCCTGCTCGCGCCGGGCAATGCGAACCAGGACACCGTGAATCGCAACATCAAGGCCATCTACACGGAACTCGTGGTCCCGGTCATGAAGAACCTGGAGCTGCAGTTGGCGCTGCGCCGCGACGACTACAGCCTGATCGGCGCGACGACGAATCCGAAGATCGCGTTCAGCTACCGTCCCACGAACTGGCTGATGCTGCGCGGCTCCGCCAACAAGGGCTTCCTCGCGCCGAGCTTCGCCCAGCTGTATTCGGGCCGCCTGGACCAGGAGCTGCCGAACGGCGTGTCCGACCCGGTCGGTTGCGCGTCCCACCCGGGCGACCCGCGCTTCTGCGCCATCGAGCGCCTGCGCTACTTCAGCGGCGGCAATCCGGGCTTGCGTCCGGAGACGTCGAGGCAGGGCACGCTGGGCTTCATCGTCGAGCCGAGCGCGAACTTCTCGGCGTCGGTGGACTACTGGGCGATCAACGTCAAGGACCGCATCCTGAACCGTACGCCGCAAGTCGTGCTGGCCAACGAAGCCTCGCTGCCGCAATACATCCACCGCAACGCCGACGACGTCATCGACTACATCGATGCGGGCTGGATCAACGCGGCGGGCCTCAAGACGCGCGGCGCCGACGTCGGCCTGCGCGGCCGCGGCAACCTGCCGGACGGCTGGCGCTGGAACGCCACGCTGGACGGCACCTGGACCCAGAGCTACAAGTTCGCCGAGTTCGAAGGCCAGCCGTACGTCGAATACGTCGGCAACTTCTACACGCGCGACCTGTACCTGCGCTGGAAGCACAATGCCACCGTCAGCGTCGCCAAGGGCCCGTGGAGCTTCCTGCTCAGTAACCTGTACCGCGACGGCTACAAGGACGAGCTGCCGAACGGCGGCGTCGGCACGCCGCCGGCCGGCTTCAACCCGCGCGTGTCCAGCTACACGACGTGGGGCCTGTCGACGACGTACACGGGCCTGAAGGACACGACGATCACCGTCGGCATCCAGAACCTGTTCGACCGCGACCCGCCGTTCACGGCGCACAACGTGGACGAGGTCGTGGGCGCCGGCTGGGATCCGCGCGTGGCCGATCCGCGCGGCCGCTCGCTGAGCTTCGACATCAAATACCGCTTCTTCTAACCGGTATCGCCAGTATCCTTGGCATTACCTGCGGCCCGCGACCCTGGAAGCCACAAGCTTCCGCGGCGCGGGCCGTTCTACTTGACGACCACTCCATGAACGGCAGCAGACGCAGGTTCAACGCGACGATGGCGGCGGCGCTGCTGCTGCCTCTTGCGCCTGCGCGCGCGCGTCACGCATCCACCATGACACCACTGATCAAACCTCCGCGCCTTTCCCGCGGCGACGTCGTCGGCCTCGTCGCGCCGGGCGGCTACACGAGCGACGCCGCGATCGAACAAGCCGTGCGGCACATCGAGGCGCTGGGCTTCCGCGCCAAGCCAGGCACTTATTTGCGCGACGTGTGGGGCAACTACGGCGGCACCGTCGCCGCGCGCATCGCCGACCTGCACGCGATGTTCCGCGACCCCGACGTCAAAGCCATCTGGGCGATCCGCGGCGGCTCCGGGTGCATCTCGCTGCTGCGGCACCTGGACTACCGCCTGATCCGCACGCACCCGAAGATCCTGCTGGGCTATTCCGACATCACGGCGCTGCACCTCGCCATCCACCGCCACGCGGGCGTCGTGACGTTCCACGGCCCGGTCGCATCGAGCACGCCGTCGGACTATTCGACGGAGCACCTGCTGGCCGTGCTGACTGAGCCGAGAGACTCCTACGCGATCCCGATGTCGGCCGAGAATGACAAGCGCGCGCTGGACGAACCCTGGTACGCCACGCGCACCGTGCACGACGGCGTCGCCGAGGGGCCGCTCCTGGGCGGCAACCTGTCGCTGGTGAGCGCGCTGGCGGGCACGCCATACGCGGCCGATTTCACGGGCAGCCTGCTGTTCCTCGAAGAAGTGAACGAAGAGCCGTACCGCATCGATCGCTGGATGACGCAGCTCGACCTGGCCGTCGGCTTCGACAAGGCGGCCGCGATCATGGTCGGCATCTGCGAGAACTGCGGACCGCGGGGCGACGGCCCGTCGCTCACCCTGGACGAGACCCTGGACGTGCACCTGCAGCCGCTGCGCGTGCCGGCGGTGACGGGGTATTCGTTCGGGCATATCCGCAACCAGTTCACGCTGCCCGTCGGCGTGCGTGCGCGGCTGGACACGGAAGCGCGCACGGTGACCTTGCTGGAGCCGGGCGTGAGCTGACGCCTACCAGCGCCACGCTGCCTGCAGCCGTTCCTTCAGATAGCCCACGAACAGGCGCACCCGCGGCGCCAGATTCTTCTGGTGCGGATACACGGCGTGCAGGGGCGCCGCCGCCATCGCGTGGTGCGGCAGCACGCGCACGAGGCGGCCCGCTTCGAGGTCGTCGCCCACGTCCCAGATCGATTTCAGCGCGATGCCGCTGCCGGCCAGCGCCAGCTGCTGCGCGGCGCCGCCGTCGTTCGTGAGGAAGGCGGCGTTCACACGCACGGGCGCCGTCTCGTCGCCGTCGAACTTCCAGTCAGTGCGGCGTTGATCTCCGATCACGATGCAGCGGTGGCCTGCCAGTTCGGCCGGCGTACGCGGTTCGCCGTGGCGCTGCAGGTAGGCCGGGGACGCGCACAGCACGCGGTAGTTCGGCGCCAGTGCGCGCGCGACGAGCGACGAGTCGCCCAGCGCGCCGTAGCGCACGCCGAGGTCGTGGCCGCCGTCCAGCAGGTCGACGACGGTATCCGTCAGCGCCAGCTGGATCGTCACCTGTGGATGCAGTTCCTGGAACGCGGCCGCGATGGGCGCCAGCCAGCGCCGTCCCAGCTCCCCCGGCGCCGTGATGCGCAACAGGCCGTGTACACCGTCGCGGCGTTGCGCGAGCAGGGCCTCGGCCTGCTCGACTTCGTCCAGGATGCGCAGCACGCGCGCGTGGAACAACTGGCCTTCCTCCGTCAGCGTCTGGCGCCGCGTCGTCCGCTGCAGCAGGCGCGTGCCGAGGTGCGCTTCCAGCAGCGATAAACGCTTGCTGACGACGGACACGGGCACGTCGAGCTCGCGCGCCGCGGCGGACAGGCTGCCGGCCGCGACGATCCGGGCAAACGCGACGAGGGCAGGGAAGTGGTGGGCGAGCGTGTCCATCTTGCGCTTTTCGGAAACAATGATTTCGTATTCTGCCGCTATTTTTCGTGCAGCGTGAAATCTATGATGGGCCCGTCGAAACAAGGAGCACAGCCATGAAAGCCATCCCCATCCCTATCCTCGCCGCCATGCTGGTGACGCTGCCGGCCAGCGCGGACGAACGACTCGTCAGCGCAGAGCAAGTCATCGCCGACGTGTCGCTGGCGCCGGCGCAGCGCGATACGGAGATCCTGGCCGCGCGCCGCTACGCCACGTTCTGGCACACGGGCGACGCACGCTACGCCCGCGCGGCACTCGCCGCCGATTTCACCGACCGCACCCTGCCGCCGGGTCGCGCGCAAGGCGTGCCGGGGCCGCTGGCCGCGTCCAGATTCGTGCGCACGGCGATTCCGGACCTGCAGGCCGACTTGCTACAACTGATCGTTGCGGGCGACCGCGTCACCGTGCACTATCGCTTCCACGGCCATTTCACGGGACGGTGGGCGGACAAGCAAGGACAAGGGCAGGCAATCGACTTCATCGCCACCGACATCTACCGCGTCGCGGACGGGAAGATCGCCGACAACTGGCACATCGAAGACAACCTCGCGCTGATGCGGCAACTGGGCCTCGTCGCCCGCTGAAAGGAGTCATCATGCACATCGATTTGACGGGCAAGACCGCCCTCGTTTCCGCTTCCACCGCCGGTATCGGCCTCGCGACGGCCATCGGCCTTGCCGACGCGGGCGCCACCGTCATCCTCAACGGGCGCACGAACGACGCCATCGCGCGGGCGCGCGAGGCCGTGCTGGCGCGCGTGCCGCACGCGATACTCCGCGGCGTCGCCGCCGACCTCGCGACAGCCGAGGGCGCGGCGACACTCGTCCACGCCGAGCCGGCCGCCGACATCCTCGTCAACAACGCGGGCACGTACGGCCCACAGGATTTCTTCGACGTCGATGACGCGACGTGGGAACACTTCTTCCAGCTGAACGTGATGTCGGGCGTGCGCCTGGCGCGGCACTACCTGAAGGGGATGCTGGAACGGGACTGGGGCCGCGTCGTGTTCATCTCGTCGGAATCGGGGCTGAACATCCCGCCCGACATGATCCATTACGGCATGACCAAGACGGCGCAGCTGGCGGTGTCGCGCGGGCTGGCAAAGCTGGCGGCCGGCAGCGGCGTCACCGTCAACGCGGTGCTGCCGGGGCCCACGTTGTCGGAAGGCGTGCGCGCCATGCTGGAAGATTCGGCCAGGGAGGCGGGGACGTCCGTCGAGCAGGCCGCGACCGAGTTCGTGCGCACGCAGCGGCCCGGTTCCATCCTGCGCCGCGCGGCCAGCGTGGACGAAGTGGCCAACATGATCGTCTACGCGTGTTCGCCGCAGGCGTCGGCCACGACGGGCGCCGCGCTGCGGGTGGATGGCGGCGTCGTGGACTCCATCGCGTAGGCGCTTGGGATCAGGCGACGATCTCGTCGATCTGCACGGCCACCTCGTCGAACGCGGCGCTGGCGCGCTCGGCGCCCATGTTGACGCCCTCGGCGTAGATGAATTCGACATCCGTCATGCCCATCAGGCCCAGTACGCCCTTCAGGTAAGGCACTTGCGAATCGTTGGGCGTGTCGCGGTAGATGCCGCCGCGGGCGAGTCCGACGTAGACCTTCTTGCCGGTGACGAGGCCTTCCGGACCGTTCGCCGTGTAGCGGAACGTCTGGCCGGCGCGGGCGACGGCGTCGATCCACGACTTGATCTGCACGGACACGCTGAAGTTATACATCGGCACACCCAGCACGATCACGTCGGCGCGCTTCAGTTGCGCGATCAGGGCGTCGTCCAGCGCGGCACGCGCGCTTTGTTCCGGCGTGCGCTGGTCGGCCGGTGTGAAGATCGCGTTCAGTGCCGCTTCATCGAGCACGGGGTGCGGGTCGCGCGCCAGGTCGCGCAGCTCGACGGTCGCTTCCGGATGGCGTGCTTTCAGGCGTGCCGTGATGGCGTCGGCGACGCGGGTGGAATTCGAGCCGTTGGCACGGGCGCTACCGTTGATCTGCAGGATGTTCATCGTCGTTCTCCACATTTGGGTCGATGGAAAACATTCTATTCGTTGCTTCTCGCGGGATTAAGCCGGTTTATCGGATTTCATTGTTCCATCGGTGGAATGATGGAAAAAGCGCTTGACTTGTGTGCGTACACACATAATACTAAGTCCATGACTGCTTCCGAACGCCTGATCGCCTGTAACTGCTTCGCTTCCCGCAAGGCGGCGCGGCTGATCACGAAGATGTACGAAGACCATTTGTCGCGCGTGGACCTGACGAGCACGCAGTTCTCGATTCTTGTCTACGTCGACGAAGTGGAGGCGGCCTCGATGAAGGACCTCGTCGAGGCGCTGGTGATGGAGCGCACGAGCGTGATCCGCGCGCTGCAGCCGCTGGAGCGCGACGGTCTCGTGGCCATCGGCCCGCATGAGGAGGATGCGCGCCGCAACGTCGTGCGCCTGACGGAGGCGGGCCGCGCGAAGCTGGCGGAAGCGATGCCTGTGTGGCAGACGGCACAGGCGGAGTTCGAAAGCAAATTCGGCGCCGGGCTGGCCGAAGAGTTGCGCCAGTCGTTGCTGACGCTGGCACCGTAGCAAAATTTTTTGCACCTATATGTGCGTACACACAGTTAACCAAAGGAGAATGACATGAGCAACGCGAATCTCGGCACCGCAGTCGTCACAGGCGCTTCCACTGGCATCGGCGCCCTCTACGCGGACCGCCTCGCGCGCCGCGGTTACGACCTCGTGCTCGTCGCCCGCAACGGCGAGCGCCTGCGCGCGCAGGCCGAACATTTGCAGGCCGCGTACGGCCGCGCGGTGCGCACGGTCCCGGCCGACCTCACCGTCGACGCCGACCTGCGCCGCGTGGAAGACCTGCTGCGCAGCGACGCCGGCATCACGCTGCTCGTGAATAACGCGGGCGTGGGCGACACGGGGCCGCTGCTCGGTTCGAGCGTCGACAGGATGCAGGACATGATCGCGCTGAACGTCACCGCGCTGACGCGCCTGACCCATGCGGCGGCGCCGGGCTTCGTCGCGCGCGGGCAGGGCGCCTTCATCAACATCGCGTCGATCGTCGCCATCGCACCGGAAGTGCTGAACGGCGTGTACGGCGGCAGCAAGGCGTACGTGGTGGCGTTCAGCCAGTCGTTGCAGCATGAGCTGGCCGACAAGGGCGTGCGTGTGCAGGTGGTGCTGCCGGGCGCCACGGCGACGGACTTCTGGCAGATCGCGGGCACGCCCGTCGAGCACCTGCCCGGCGAAATCGTGATGCGCGCGGACGACCTCGTCGACGCGGCGCTGGCCGGGTTCGACCGGGGCGAGTTCGCAACGATTCCCGCGCTGGAGGATGGTGCGAAGTGGGACGCGTACGACGCCGCGCGCCGCGCAATGCAGCCCGAGCTGTCGCGCACGAAGCCGGCGAGCCGGTACGCCGCCGCGACCGCCGCCGCAACGTAGGGTGGGCACCCCGTGCGCACCAAATGCATGCAGATCGACACGCATGCAAAGGTGGGCACGCATGACGGATCACATCATCGCGCCTCGAACACGAGGCACGTCGTGGTCGCATGCGCATACAACCGCCCCTGCGCATCGACGATCTTGCCCTCGGCCGTCGCCAGCTGGCGCCCGCAGTGGAGCACCGTCCCGATCGCGCGCAGCGGCCCGCCATCGAGCCGTGCGCCGCGCACGAGGTTCACGCTCAGCTCCGCCGTCGTGTAGCCGAAGCCCGGCTCCAGCATCGTCTGCACGGCGCAGCCCACGGCCGAGTCGAGCAGGGTGGCGTACCAGCCGCCGTGCACCGTCCCCATCGGGTTCAGGTGCGTGGGCAGCGGCGTGCCCTGGAACGTGGCCGCGCCCTTGTCGACCTCGACGAGGAAGAAGTCGAGCGTCTCGGCGATGGGCGCGTACGGGAAGCGGCCTTCCAGCAGCGCCTGCATGATCGCCAGTCCCGTCATCCCGCGCGCTTCCTGCGCCGGCACGACGCCAGGCCGCCCGCCGCCCTGCAACACCCGCGCGCGCACGGTGCGCAGCTGTTCTTCCCATTGTTCCGTCACCGTTTGTACTGCTGCCGTCATGTGTGCCTCCATCGTTCGTTCGTCGTTCTTAATTAAGTGTATATGCAACTATCTGCGCAGATTATGCCCGGGTTGCGACGCACCCGGGGTTATACTCGCTAGAGGAACGGCACTAACGCCGCCTCAGCTCTCGACCACCGCACCATGACATCGCGCCCGCCATCGAACGACCCTCTCTGTAATTGTCTCGCCCTGCGCCAGGCGACGCGCTACGTCACCGGCATGTACGACCAGGTGCTGAGCGAAGCGGGCTTGCGCGTCACGCAGTTCTCGATCCTGTACAAGCTGCTGGGGCTCGGGCCGATGACGGTCAACCAGATGTCAGCGGAACTCGTCATGGACCGCACGACCCTCACCCGTAACCTCAAGCCGCTCGAGCGCGACGCCCTCGTCACGACGGGCCCCAGCGAGCATGACAAGCGCGAACGGGTGATCGGCCTCACGCCGGCCGGCCGCGCCAAGGTCAAGGCCGTGCTGCCGCTGTGGCGCCGCGCCCAGCAGGCGTTCGAGGATAACTTCGGCGCCGAGCGCGCGCTCGAACTGCGCATGCTGCTGCGCGCCGTCGTCGAGACGGGCGTCCACGACGTCGAGAACGAACCCTCCTGATGCCACGCAGGTCGCGCGCATGCGCACCGTGCAGTCCGCGAAATACGTGTATATACTCCTATTTGCATCGTCCCGCCATCCAACCGTCCGACCCGAAAGGAATCATCATGACTGCCCGCGACATCGTCCTGTGTGCCCCCGTGCGTACCGCCATCGGCGCGTTCAACGGTTCCCTGAAATCAATCCCCGCCGTGGAGCTGGGCGCGGCGGCCGTGCGCGCAGCCGTCGCGCGCGCGGGGCTGTCTCCCGATGCCATCGATGCCGTCCTGATGGGCAACGTGATCCAGGCGGGCAACCGCATGAATCCGGCGCGCCAGGCCGCGGTCCACGGCGGCATCCCCGTCACGGTGCCGGCGATGACCCTGAACCGCGTGTGCGGCTCGGGCGCGCAAGCCATCGCGTCGGCCGCGCACGAGATCCTCGCGGGTGAATCCAGCGTAGTCCTGGCCGTCGGCATGGAGAACATGGACCAGGCGCCGTACCTGATGCCGCTGGCGCGTTGGGGCGCGCGCATGGGCCACGCGCAGATCTACGACAGCCTGCTGCACGACGGCCTGAACGACGCGTTCTCCGCGCAGCACTCGGGCTGGCACACGGAAGATCTCGTGAAGGAGGTCGACATCACCCGCGCCGCGCAGGACCGCTGGGCCGAGCGCTCGCAACGCCGCTTTTCGGATGCGCAGGCCGCCGGTGCGTTCAAGGATGAAATCGTCGCGGTCGAGATCGCGGGCAAGCGCGGGGTGCAGGTCTTCGACACGGACGAGGCGAATCGTCCCGACACGACCTTGGAGGCGCTCGCGAAACTGAAGCCGGCATTCCGCCCGGACGGCACGATCACGGCCGGCAATGCGCCGGGCCTGAACAGCGGCGCGGCCGCCGTCATCGTGGCCGACCGCGCGACGGCCGAGCGCCTGGGCCTGCAACCGTTCGCGCGCCTCGTTGCATCGAGCGTGGCAGGCGTGGAGCCGGGCATGTTCGGCCTCGGCCCGGTGCCGGCCGTGCAGAAAGCCCTCGCGCGCGCGGGCTGGCGCGTCGGTGACGTCGACCGCTACGAGATCAACGAGGCGTTCGCCGCCGTGCCGCTCGCGGCGGCGCGCAAGCTGTCGCTGGCGGAAGACGTCGTCAACGTCGACGGGGGCGCCGTCGCACACGGCCACCCGATCGGCGCGACGGGCGCCGTGCTGACGGTGCGCCTGCTGCACGCGATGCGCCGCGGCCTCGCGCGCCGCGGCATCGTCACGTTGTGCATCGGCGGCGGGCAGGGCATCGCGCTGGCGCTCGAGCAGGTGTGAGTCAGGCCATCATCGCCTTCATCTTCTCGACGAGGAATTCGCGCAGCGTGCGGACGGCCGGCGACACCTGGCGCCGGTTCGCCAGCACCATGTACAAGGGCTGGTTGTTGCCCTCCCAGTCCGCGCACACGGTGCGCAGCGCGCCGCGCGCGAGGTCGGCCTGCACGTCGATGCGCGAGCGGTAGCACACGCCCAGGCCGTCCAGCGCCCAGCGCCGCACGATCTCGGAATCGTCGGCCACGCGGTCGCCGCGCACGGTCACCTCGATGGCCTCGTCCCCCTTTTTGAAGCGCCAGCGGTTGTTGACCGTCTCGTCGACCATGAAGCACAGGCAGTTGTGCGCCGCGAGGTCGCGCGGCGCCGCGGGTACACCGTGGCGCGCGAGATATGCGGGCGCCGCGCACAGCACGCGGTGATTGTGCTCCAGCAGCGGCAGCGCCACCATGCCGGACGCGCGCGGCCTGCCGAAGCGGAGCGCGATGTCGACCGGTTCGCGATAGATGTCGGCCACGCGGTCCGTCAGCTGCAGGCGCAACGTGACGCCCGGGTGGCGCGCCTGGAACGCGTTCAGCCACGGCAGCACGACGTGGCGGCCGAGGTCGGACGGCATCGAGATCTGCAGCTGCCCTTCGATCGCATCGCCACCGGCACGCACCTCGTCCTCCGCCGCGCGCAAGCCGTCCAGCAGCGGGCGGCAACGCGCCAGCAGGCGTTCGCCGGCCACCGTCAGGCGCATGCTGCGCGTCGTGCGCACGAACAGCGCCGTGCCGAGGTCCGCCTCCAGCCGTTTCAGGCTCGCGCTGGCGACGGCGGGCGAGATCTCCAGCAGGCGCGCGGCCGCCGACAGGCCGCCTTGCTCGGCCGTGGCCACGAAAAGGTCGAGATCGCGCAGGTTCATTTTCAAGAAAAAATTGAAATTGATTTCGTCATGGTCCAGTTTATCAAAAAGATCGACGGGTCCAGAATGACGTCACCGATCACCAAGGAGCCGTCCATGAAAGCCATCGCCTACCAGAACAACCTCCCCATCGACCACGCCGACGCCCTCGTCGACGTCACCCTGCCGGACCCCGTCGCGACGGGCCATGACCTGCTCGTGGCGGTGCACGCCGTGTCCGTGAACCCCGTCGACGTGAAGATCCGCGCCGGCGCGAAGCCGACCGACGGCGAGTGGAAGGTGCTGGGCTGGGATGCGGCCGGCGTCGTGCAGGCCGTCGGGCCGGACGTCACCCTGTTCCGGCCGGGTGACCGCGTGTGGTACGCCGGCTCGATCGCCCGCGCCGGCAGCAACAGCGAGTTGCAGCTCGTCGACGAACGCATCGCCGGCAAGATGCCGCAATCGCTTGACTTTGCCGCCGCCGCCGCGCTGCCGCTGACGAGCCTCACGGCGTGGGAAATGCTGTTCGACCGCCTGGACGTACCAACGGACGAACGCGGCGAGGGCAAGACCTTGCTCGTGATCGGCGCGGCCGGCGGCGTCGGCTCGATCCTCGTGCAGCTGGCGCGCAAGCTCACGCGGCTGACGGTCGTCGGCACGGCGTCGCGCGCCGCCACGCGCGACTGGGTGCTGTCCAACGGCGGGCACCACGTGATCGACCACGGCAAGCCGCTCGCGGACGAGATCCGGCGGGCGGGCCTCGCCGCGCCCGATTACGTGATCAGCCTCACGCACACGGACGAGCACTTCGACCAGATCGCCGAGGTCATCGCGCCGCAAGGGAAATTCGGCCTGATCGACGACCCGGCACCGATCGACGTGCGCACATTAAAACGCAAGTCCGTGTCGCTGCACTGGGAACTGATGTTCACGCGCTCGCTGTTCGGCACGCCCGACATGATCCGCCAGCACGAGATCCTGAACCGCGTGGCGGACCTGATCGACGCGGGCACGCTGCGCTCGACGGCCAACGAGAACTACGGCCGCATCGATGCCGCGAACCTGAAGCGGGCGCACGCGCTGATCGAGTCGAACCGCGCGCAGGGCAAGATCGTGCTGGCCGGGTTCTGAACGGCCGGCTTACTGCAGATGGTGCGTGATTTCCATCGAGATCGGATACAGCATCTCGCACGGCTGGCCGTGGCAGACGGCCGGCTTGTAGCGCAGGGCCATGGCGGCGGCAGCGACGTAGCGCACCACGTCGTCGTCGAAATTGCCGATCCGGCGCACTTCCTTCGCGCGTCCGTCGGTGCCGACCAGCACGTTGATGCGCAGTAGCCCGCGCGCGTTGAACTTGCCGGCGGCGGCCAGGATGACCTTGTCGAATTCGGCCAGGCCATGCACCGGGTACGGCGGCTCGTCGCCCGGCTCCAGCGCCGGGTAGCGGTTACTGAACTGCGCCTTCTGCTCGGGCGTGAGGCCGTCCCAGCCGACGTTGGTCGGCAGCGAGGACTTCACGATGGTCTTCTTCAGCAAGGTACCGACGTTGGCGTCGTCCTGGCGCTGCTTGAACGTCTTTTCCGGCTTCGGCCCCGAGCGCGCGGCGTTGCGCGCAGCGGCATCGAACGTGCCCGTGCGGCCGCTGCCCGCATACGTGATCTTGTCGCCGTCGACCGGACTGCCGTCGCGGAATTCACCCTCGACCGTGCCGCCGAGGGCGAACGTGAGGAGGCCCTTGCCGTTCGGGTGGTCGGCGTGGAATTCGCCCTGGTAGGTATCGCCGTTCGGGTAGATCTGCACGCCCTTGCCTTCGCGCTGCATCATCCTGATGCCGCCTTCGTAGCGCAGGTCGTTCGCGAAGTGGAGATAGCCTTCGCCGTCCGGCAGGCCGTTCGTGAGCGAGCCGACGTAGGTGAACTTGTCGCCTGCCTTCAGCTTCGCTTCGCCGCTGACGGCGCCGTGCGCGAACTTGCCTTCGATGCGGCGGGCGGTGCCGTCCGTCGCCGTCCATTCGAGCACGCCGGTGCCGTCCGCATACCCGTCCTTGCACGGGCCGTCCCAGTGTACGGACTGGTCGACGGGCGCCGGCAGCAGTGCGCCGACCTGGCAATCGGGGGCGCCCTCCGCATGGGCCAGCGGGGCCAGGCAGCAGGCGAGCAACAGGGGCAGGGTGGTTTTCATCGCGCGGGAGTCCGGAAAAGAGATACCGGCAACTCTAGCAGTTTGATCCATCTGAATTTTTCACCAATTGTCACGCCCAACATTACCGTTCGCGCAAGTGGACGGTCATATAGCTGAGGTCATGGCTGACACCTTCGATCCTGAGCATGTCCGCCACGCGCGCCACCGTCGCGAAGCCGGCGTGCGCATACAGTTCCACGGCCGGCAGGTTGGCGGACAGGACTTCGAGGTCGATCCACGCGATGCCCGTGTCGGCGCGCGCCCAGCCGGCGGCCGTCTCGAGGAGGCGCCGTCCGAGTCCGCGCCGCCGCCACACGCGGTGCACGCCCATGCCCAGCATGGCGCGGTGCGTGGCGGCCGGCTCGGGACGCGCGCGCAGGTCGATGTGGCCGGCGATCTCGCCACCCGCATCGATCGCGAGCCACAGGCGGCGCCAGCCCGGCAGCCCGATCGGGATGCCGAGCCCCTTGATGAACGCGATGCGCAGCCCGGCCGGCAGGCGTGGCTGGCCCGCCGCCATCGGCTGGAACAGCGGCGTACCGTCCGCGCCGTTGTCGCGCAGGTGGTCGTCCAGGTAGGCGAAGAACGGCGCGAGGTCGGCTTCACCGGCCGCGCGGATCGTCAACGCCTGCACGTTGTCCATCAGTGTCGTCACAATGCCCTGGCGATCAGGATCTTCTGGATGTCGCTCGTGCCTTCGTAGATCTGGCACACGCGCACGTCGCGGTAGATGCGCTCGATGGGGAAGTCGGCCACGTAGCCGTAGCCGCCGAACACCTGCATCGCGGCCGACACGACGCGCTCGGCCATCTCGGACGCGAACAGCTTGGCCATCGCCGCTTCCTTCAGGCAGGGCAGGCCCGCGTCCTTCATCGACGCGGCGTGCAGGATCAGTTGGCGCGCGGCCTCGATCTGCATCGCCATCTCGGCCAGGCGGAATTGCACGGCCTGGTGGTCGAAGATCGGCGTGCCGAAACTCTCGCGTTCCTTCGCATACGCCAGCGCGGCCTCGAACGCGGCGCGCGCCATGCCCACCGATTGCGACGCGATGCCGATGCGGCCGCCCTCCAGCCCGGACAGCGCGATCTTGTAGCCTTGCCCCTCTGCGCCGATCAGGTTTTCCGCGGGTATGCGGCAGTTCTCGAACACGATCTGCGCCGTGTCCGACGAATGCTGGCCCATCTTGTGCTCGATGCCGGCGACGATGTAGCCGGGCGTGTCGGTCGGCACCCAGAACGCGCTGATGCCCTTCTTGCCGGCCGCCTTGTCCGTGACCGCCATGACGATGGCGACGTCGCCGTTCTTGCCGCTCGTGATGAATTGCTTGGTGCCGTTCAGGACGTAGTGGTCGCCGTCGCGCACGGCCGTCGTGCGCAGGGCGGCGGCGTCGCTGCCCGTGTGCGGCTCCGTCAGCGCGAACGCGCCCAGCAGCTCGCCCTGCGCCAGCGGCCGCAGCCAGCGCTCTTTCTGCGCGGGATTCGCGTACGTCATCGCGATGGAGCACACGGGGCAGTTGTTGACCGAGATGATGGTCGACGTGCCGCCGTCGCCAGCGGCGATTTCTTCCAGCACGAGGGCCAGCGCCACGTAGTCGAGGCCCGCGCCGCCGTACTCCTCCGGCACCGCCACGCCGAACGCGCCCAGCCGGGCCAGTTCCTTCAGCTCGTCCTTCGGAAAATGGTGTTCGCGGTCCCAGCGCGCGGCGTTCGGCGCGAGGCGCTCCTGCGCGAAGGTGCGCAGGGCGTCGCGGATCATCTGGTGTTCTTCGTTGAGGATCATCGTGTCTCGTTATTCGTTTTGTGGACGGCTCACCACGGAATCGCGGTACCGTCGTAATTGAGGAAGGCGCCGTTCTGCGCGGGCGTCGCTTGCGCCAGCGTGGCGCGCAGGCCGGCGGCGCTTTGCTCGACCGTGAGCGTGGCGCCGGCGCCGCCCATATCGGTCTGCACCCAGCCCGGATGGAACGTGAGGCACGTCGCGCCTTGCGGGCCGTAGGTCAGCGCGGCGTCGGCCAGCACGGAATTCAGCGCGGCCTTGCTGGCGCGGTACAGCGAGCCCTGGTTGCTCGTGCGCGCGCCGATGGAACCCATGCGCGACGAGATCACCGCGATCTTGCCGCGCGCGACGACGACGAGCGGCGCGACGATCGGCAATAAACGCATCGCGGCCAGCACGTTCGTGTGCATGACGTCGTCGAATTCCTTCTCGGTCGGGAAGCCCGCGTGATCGGGGCCGTACACGCCAGCGACGAGCCAGGCCGCGTCGATCTTCTCGTCGTCCAGCTTCCAGCCCAGGCCACCGATCGACTCCGCGTTGGTGACGTTGACCTGGTGCGCCTCCGCGCCGAGCCGGCGCAACGCGTCGCAATCCGCGGCCTTGCGCGCGGTGGCGATGACGCGCCAGCCGTCGGCGCGGTATTGCCGGGCCAGTTCGTGGCCGATGCCGCGCGAGGCGCCGATGATGAGGGCTGTGGGCATGGGGTTCTCCTTCAGTAGCGATGACAGGTCGTCACCTTACCGTGTTTTGAAGACGCATGTGCGTAGGGGGGGCGGCCCTCCGCCCACGCGTAACGCCAACGAGCCGCACGCGTCACGCGTGGGCACGGGGTGCCCACCCTACCGAACCGCGTCCGTTGTTGGTCACACCATCTCGATCGCCATCGCGGTGGCCTCGCCGCCACCGATGCACAGCGATGCCACGCCGCGCTTGCCGCCCGTCTTCTTCAGTGCGCCCAGCAACGTGACGATGATGCGTGCGCCCGATGCGCCGATCGGGTGGCCCAGCGCGCACGCGCCGCCGTGGACGTTGACCTTCGCGTGCGGGATGTCCAGCTCGTGCATCGCGGCCATCGGCACGGCGGCGAAGGCTTCGTTGATCTCGAAGAGGTCGACGTCCTTCGGCGACCAGCCGGTCTTCTTGAACAGCTTTTGCAGCGAGCCGATGGGCGCCGTCGAGAACTGGTCCGGTTCCTGCGCGTGCGTCGTGTGCGCAACGATGCGCGCGAGCGGGGTGAGGCCCAGTTCCTTCGCCGTCGATTCGCGCATCATGACGAGCGCGGCGGCGCCGTCGTTGATCGACGACGACGAGGCGGCCGTGATGACGCCATCCTTCTTGAACGCGGGACGCAACGTGGGGATCTTGTCGACCTTGGCCTTGAGCGGGCCTTCGTCCTTCTCGATGACGGTCTCGCCCAGGCGGCTCGCGACGGTCACCGGTGCGATCTCCCATTGAAAATCGCCGGACTCGGTGGCGTTCTGCGCGCGCTTGACGGATTCGATCGCGAAAGCGTCCAGCTGCTCGCGCGTAAAGCCGTACTTGGCCACGCAGTCCTCGGCGAACGTGCCCATCGAGCGGCCTTCGCCCGTCTTCTCGTTGCGCGAGTACGCGTCTTCCAGGCCGTCCATCATCATGTGGTCGAACATGACGCCATGGCCGATGCGGTAGCCGCCGCGCGCCTTCGGGATCAGGTACGGCGCGTTGGTCATCGATTCCATGCCGCCCGCGACGACGACGTCGGCGCTGCCGGCCTTGAGCACGTCGTGCGCGAAGATCGCGGCCTGCATCGCGGAGCCGCACATCTTCGACAGGGTGACGGCGCCCGTCGACAGCGGCAGGCCCGCCTTGATCAGCGCCTGGCGCGCGGGCGCCTGGCCCTGGCCCGCCATCAGGCAGTTGCCGAAGTAGACGTGCTCGACGAGGCTCGCGCCGACGCCGGCGCGCTCGACGGCCGCCTTGATCGCCACGGCGCCCAGGTCGCTCGCGGACTTCGAGGAAAAGTCGCCCTGGAAGGCGCCCATCGGGGTGCGTGCGGCGCCGACGATAACGATAGGATCATTCATTGTGTAAGGTCTCCAAGTAATGGGATTGCGGCGTGGGTAACGCCGGGCTCGATGGGTCCGTGTGATGGAACCGGATGTGCTGCGGATACGGAAAGATGTCCTCGACTTCGCCCGCCAGGATGCGGTCCTTGTGGGACTGCCACCAGACGCGCGTCAATAGTGCGGCATGGTGTTTCATGAACGCCGCGCGTATCTTTGGATGGCCGAGCAGGAAGCGCGCGAACTGTTCCGGAAAGACGTCGTGCTTGCCGATGGGGTACCACGGCTCGGCGGCCATCTCGTCTTCCTCGTTGCGGGGCTGCGGGATGTCGCGGAAGTTGCAGTCGGTGAGATATTCGATCTCGTCGTAGTCGTAGAACACGACGCGGCCATGTCGGGTCACGCCGAAGTTTTTGTACAGCATATCGCCTGGGAAGATATTCGCGGCGACGAGGTCGCGGATTGCGTTGCCGTATTCGAAGATCGCGTGCTCGACGCGCTCGTCGTTGCCGCTGCGCTGCGCGTCGTCCAGGAAGATATTCAGCGGCACCATGCGGCGCTCGATGTACAGGTGCTTGATGATGATGCGGTCGCCCTCGATCTCGACGAGCGAAGGCGCGAATCGGCGCAGTTCGGCCAGCAGTTCCTCGTCGAAGCGGGACAGCGGGAACGCCACGTCCGAGTATTCCAGCGTGTCCGCCATGCGGCCCACGCGGTCGTGGTGTTTCACGAGCAGGTATTTTTCCTTGATGCGCGCGCGCGTCGTCTCTTTCGGCGCCGGATAGAAATCCTTGATCACCTTGAACACGTACGGAAAGGAGGGCAGTTCGAACACGAGCATCACGAGACCGCGGATGCCGGGCGCGCTGCGGAAAGAGTCTGAGCTGTGCTGCAGGTGCTGCAGGAAGTCGCGGTAGAAGAGCGTCTTGCCCTGCTTTTGCAGGCCGAGCACCGTGTAGATCTCGCTGCGCGGCTTCTTCGGCATCAGGCTGCGCAGGAATTGCACGAAGGCCGACGGGACCTCCATGTCGACCATGAAGTAGGCGCGCGTGAACGAGAACAGCAGCACCACCTGCTCCGGATCGGTGAGCACGGCGTCCAGCACGAGGCGGCCGGCGCGGTCGTGCAGGATCGGTACGACGAACGGATGCTCGCGCGCGCCGTTGATGGCGCGGCCGACGATGTACGCGGCCTTGTTCCGGAAGAACAGGCTCGACAGCACGTGCAATTGCTGGTTCGGCTCGCGCTCGTGCAGGCCGAAGTGCTCGGCCATGCGCGCTTCGACGAGCGCGATGTCGCGGTCGAGGTTGGCGTACGGGGAGTCGAGCTGGAAATTCGTGACCATGCGCCGCAGCGCGAAACGCAGGCCGTCCGCCGCCGGGTAGTAGACGCGGTACGTGGGCGCCGGCTCGTCCGTCTCGATGTATTCCGTCGACACGGCCGGGCGCACGAAGATGAAATCGTTGCGGTAGTAACTGCGGTGCAGGATGTGGCAGCAGACGGAATTGAAGAAGCTTTCCGCCAGTTCCGGGCGCTTGTGATCCGTCAGCAAGCCGATGTAATGCAGCTTCGTTTCGCGCCACGTGTCGTCGTCGAGGTCTTCGGGAGCGTACTCGTCTTCCAGCGCGCGCACGCATTCCTGTACGCGCTTGTCGTAGAAATCGATGCGCGTCCGGGCGGCGTGCTGGGCCGTCATCCAGTCGGCGCGCTCGAAATAGGTCTTGGCCGTCTTGCTGGCCTGGCGGAACAGCGTGTAGTGGCGGTCGAAGCCGTCCAGGATGGTGCGGGCGATGTCGAAAGCGATTTGCGACGACAGCAGCTTGGGAAAGGTGGCCTGGGTCATCGGGCGTCTCGCGCGGTGGACGGGGCAGCGGTCATTGTAGCGGGGAACGATGTGCAACGCGGCGTTTCAGAAACGGAGCGTCAGCGTAAGAAACGTCATCCCCGCGCGAGCGGGAGGCGAGCCCCCCGGCACGTTATGCTTCATGCGGCTCGCGGCCACGCGGCAGTTGCGTGGCCGAAGACCGGGCATGAAGCCCCGCCGTTGCGGGAATGACGTTCTTAACTGCGGGCGGCGTGGAGTGTTGTCTGTGCCGGTTTTACAACCGGTCTTCTTGTTCGCCCGCGTCTCCCCTCTCTCCACAAACCTACATCGTTTCGCCGAACAGCTCGCGGCCGATCAGCATGCGGCGGATCTCGCTCGTGCCCGCGCCGATCTCGTACAGCTTGGCGTCGCGCCACAGGCGGCCCACCGGGTATTCATTGATATAGCCGTTGCCGCCCAGCGTCTGGATCGCCTCGCCGGCCATCCACGTCGCCTTTTCCGCGCTGTACAGGATGGCGCCGGCCGCGTCCTTGCGCAGCGCGCGCACCTGCTCCGGGTTCGATGCGCGGTCGCAGGCCTGGCCGACGGCGTACACGTACGCGCGGCATGCCATCATCGTCGAATACATGTCGGCGATCTTGCCCTGCATCAGTTGGAACTCACCAATTGCCTGGCCAAATTGCTTGCGCTCGTGGATATACGGCACGACGGCGTCCATGCAGGCGGACATGATGCCCAGCGGGCCGCCGGACAGGACGGTGCGCTCGAAGTCCAGGCCCGACATCAGCACGTTGACACCCTTGCCCACGCCGCCCAGCACGTTCTCGACGGGGACTTCGCAATCCTGGAACACCAGTTCGCCCGTGTGCGAACCTCGCATGCCGAGCTTGTCGAGCTTTTGCGCGATCGAGAAGCCCTTGAAGCCTTTTTCGATGAGGAACGCGGTCATGCCGCGCGGGCCGGCCTCGATGTCGGTCTTCGCGTAGACGACGAGCGTGTCGGCGTCCGGGCCGTTCGTGATCCACATCTTGGTGCCGTTCAGCACGTAGCGGTCGCCCTTCAGGTCGGCGCGCAACTTCATGCTGACGACGTCGGACCCGGCGTTCGGCTCGGACATGGCCAATGCGCCGACGTGCTCGCCCGAGATCAGCTTGGGCAGGTATTTGCGCTTGTGCTCTTCGGTGCCGTTGCGCTTGATCTGGTTGACGCACAGGTTCGAGTGGGCGCCGTACGACAGGCCGACGGACGCCGACGCGCGCGAGATCTCTTCCATGGCGACGATGTGCGCCAGGTATCCCATGTTGGCGCCACCGTATTCCTCGCCGACCGTGATGCCCAGCAGGCCCAGTTCGCCCATCTTTTTCCACAGGTCCATCGGAAACTGGTCGGTGCGGTCGATGTCAAACGCGCGGGGGGCGATTTCGCTGGCGGCGAACTGTTGTACAGCTTCGCGCAGCGCGGCGATGTCTTCGCCGTGGTCAAAGGTCAAGCCAGGGAGATGCAACATGTCGTCCTCGTTCTCGTCTAGGTGATGGCGGGTAGGCCAGCCTGCATGATAGCGCGGAGTGACGTTAACGTAAACGTCAAGTAAGCGGGGCGATGTTGTCAGGCCGCGTCCTTTTCGCCGGCATCGTCGGCCAGTTGCTCGCCGGCGACGCCCGCCTCGCCCAGCAGGCGGCGGCATTCTTCTTCATGGACGGAAATTTCCGCCAGCGACATCTCGATATCGGCCCGCTGCTGTTCCAGCGTCTCGCGCTGGTGCGCCAGCACGCCCAGGAAGCGGTTGATCTGGGCGACCGTGTCTTTCGGCGTCTCGTACATGTCGATGATGCTTTTGATCTCCGACAAGGTGAGCCCCAGGCGCTTGCCGCGCAAAGTCAGTTTCAGGCGGGTGCGGTCGCGCGGCGTGTAGACGCGGTTGCGGCCGCCCTGGCCCTCGCGTTTCGGGCTGAGCAGCCCCTGGTCTTCGTAGAAGCGGATGGCGCGGGCGGTGATGTCGAATTCGCGTGCCAGTTCGGCGATGGTGTAGGTCGTGGCCATGGTGTCCTGAAGTGGCGAAGTCTGGAATCGCTTAGAATCACAGCCTGCGCCTTCCGTTTACGTTTACGTCAAAGCGTTTGCGGCATTGTAACGCGCTACGCCCCGCATCGACACGAAAGTTGACCCGCATGAATCCTCTCGAATCCCAGCTCGGCTATCCGTTCGGCGACCTCATCCCGCCATCCGGCACGGTGACGGAGGTCGCGCCCGGTCTGCACTGGCTGCGCATGCCGCTGCCGTTCGCGCTCGACCACATCAACTTGTGGCTGCTGGACGATGCCGACGGCGCGCGGCGCGGCTGGTCCCTCGTCGATTGCGGCGCCGGCACGGACGCGACGCGCGCCGCCTGGGAGCAATTGTTCGTGGGCGCGATGGAGGGTGGGCCGCTGCTGCGCGTGTTTGCCACACATTGCCATCCCGACCACGTGGGCTTGTCCGGCTGGCTGTGCGACCGGTTCGGCGCGTCGTTCTGGACGAGCACGGGCGAGTTCGGCTTCGCGCGCATGATGGCCGCCGCGCTGCCGGGTGTCGACGGCCCGTCGGCGATCCCCCATTTCCAGCGCCACGGCCTCGTCGACGCCGGCATGCTCGAGCAGATGCGAAGTCGCAAGAATTACTACCCGTCGCTCGTGCCGGCCGTCCCGCCCGCGTACACCCGGTTGCAGGACGGCCAGCGCGTCGCCATCGGCGCGCGCACCTGGCGCGTGATCACCGGGTTCGGCCATTCGCCGGAACACGTGTCGCTGTACGACGAACAGCACCGCATCCTGATCTCCGGCGACATGGTGCTGCCGCGCATTTCGACGAACGTGTCCGTGTTTGCCGTCGAACCAGAGGGCAATCCGCTGCAGTTGTACCTGGATTCGCTGGACAAATTCGCCGGGCTACCGGACGACACCCTCGTCCTGCCCGCACACGGGAAACCGTTCCACGGCCTGCACACGCGGATCGCCCAGTTGCGCGCCCATCACGCGGCGCGGCTGGACGAAGTGCTTGCCGTTTGTGTCGAGCCGAGGTCGGCCGTCGACATCGTTCCGCTGATGTTCAAGCGACAACTCGACGCGCACCAGCTCAGTTTCGCGATCGGCGAGGCACTCGCCCACCTTCATTATCTTTGGTACAACGGTAGTCTTGCGCGTGTAACTGGCGACGACGGTATCATGCGGTTTGAGTTGACGTAAAACAACATAGTTACGCATCGTGCACGTCGCAGAAATCGCGACACGCTAGCTGCTGTTCGCGCAATTTTGTTGACTATTGGCATCATTTTCGATGCCTGGAGGAATGTTTGTTACCTTTCTTCATAGGAATTGTGTGGGCAAACGTTTTCTTTTTCCTGTAGGATATTTTTCACACATGGATCATGGTGCGCGGAAATCATTGGAATTGCTGGACAGCACTGTGAGAATTGGTCAATACTCACTTATTTGTTACCGATAGCCTCTCCTGCCGTCACAGACGGTTTGGTCAACGGAGCGACCTAATGACGGCTTTGCATGAACCCTTAGTGCCACCCATGAATTCGACAAACGAACGGGAGAGCTTCAGCGAGCGCCTGCAGCAAGCCCTGAAGAACGCCCATTATTCACCGGACAGCCCGACCCGCCTCGCACGCGAATTTAACATTCGCTTCGAAGGCCGTCCCATCACCGTCCATGCGGCGCGCAAATGGCTGGTCGGAGAAGCGATTCCGACGCAGGAAAAACTGCGCATGATCGCGCAATGGCTGGGCGTACCAGCCGACTGGTTGCGCTTCGGCGGTTCGGAAAATGCCGCCGGCAATGGCGACAGTGTCGACGGCAGCACCCGCTTCGAATCGGCCGACGTCAAGCTGATCGCCGATCTGCAGCGCCTGGACGAGCACCACAAGCAACTGGCCCGCGAATTCATCCGCATGCTCGTGCGCATGAATCACCAGCAGCAGAAATAAGCGTTTTTTCAGCCTTCCGTACCGGCCGCCTCCCCTGGCGGCCGCGTCCCCTGCGCCCTGTGCGGCGCATATCCACCTTCCATACTGCAATTTTTTTTGCGACGGGCCGCACAAAAGGCCGAGTCTCGCGCATAATCGGTAACGCTAACGGAACGCCGACAACGGTCGAGTTCGCGTTCCTGCCTGGCGCTCCGCCAGTGTTATCGGTCAATAAGGATGCAGTGCCCTCATGATTAATAACTACAGCAACACCGCGCAGTTGAAGGATCTCATGACCACACCGCCGATGACGGCGGCCCAGCACGCAGAAATCATGCGCAAGCGTAACGAGCAGCGCAGAAAAATCGAAGACGCAAGAGAACAGAGACAGGCCGAGAAGGACCTGTTCGGCGATCGCAGCTAGACGCTGACGTCGTCTTTCGGCACATCGTTCCTCATGCCGCCCCAGCGCGGTGCGAGGTCATTCGCCACACCCAGCAGATCCATGACGCGCGCGACCGTATGGTCGACCATCTCGGCGATCGTGGCGGGGCGGTTGTAAAAGCTCGGCAGCGGCGGGAACACGATGCCCCCCATTTCGGTCACGGCCGTCATATTGCGCAGGTGCGCCAGGTTGAACGGCGTCTCGCGCACCATCAGGACGAGGCGACGGCGTTCCTTCAGCATGACGTCGGCGGCGCGCGCGATCAGGTTGTCCGACAAGCCATGCGCGACGGCGGCCAGGGTCTTCATCGAACAGGGGGCAATCACCATGCCGTCCGTCGGGAACGAGCCGCTGGCGATCGACGCGCCGATCTCGCGGTTGCGATGCACCACATGGGCGAGCGCTTCCACGTCGCGCCGTTGCAGGCCGACTTCCTGGTGCAGGGTGAGGGTGGCGGCGTCGGAAATGACGAGGTGCGTCTCGACGCCCGGGGTGGCGGACAGCCGTGTCAGCAGCTGCACGCCATAGATCGCGCCGGTCGCGCCCGTGATGGCGACGACGATCCGGCGCGGGCCGGCATCAGCCATTCTTCTTGAGCAGGGCTTGCAGTTCGCCGGACTCGTACATTTCCGTCATGATGTCGGAACCGCCGACGAATTCGCCGTTCACGTACAGCTGCGGGATGGTCGGCCAGTTCGAGTATTCCTTGATGCCTTGGCGGACATCCGCATCTTCCAGCACGTTCACGGTGGCGATGTTATCGACGCCGCATGCCTTCAGGATTTGGATCGCGCGGCCGGAAAAACCGCATTGCGGGAACTGGGCCGTGCCCTTCATGAACAGCACGACGGGCGTGTTGGTCACGGTCTCTTTGATCCAGGTTTGTACGTCGCTCATTTGGTTCTGCCTTTGGTGAGAATGGGATAGATAACGGCATTTTATAAGAAAACCGGAGCGCGAGTATCGGGCCGTTTGCCGAGGCAGACGGCTTCCGGCCTGCCGACATACTTGCCGAAGTTGTCGATGACGCGATACCCGTGCTTCTCGTAAAACGCCACCGCACGCGCATTCACGCGTCGCGTTTCGAGCCAGACGTCGCGGTAGCCGAACGCCAGCGCCTGCCGTTCCAGGGCGGCCAGCAGCGCCGCGCCGGCGCCGCTGCCCGGCCGCGCATACATCCGTTTCAGCTCGGCCACGTCGTCCGTCAACGAGCGCAGCGCACCGCAACCGGCGAGGCTGCCGTCGGCGGCGCGTGCGACGAGGAAGCAGGCGCGCGGACCGCGCACGTCGGCCGCGTCGAACGAGGCCGAGCCGTCGCTGCCCGTGACGCGCGCCAGTGCCGCGCCGAGTTCGGCCAGCAGCACCTTGGCGTCAAGCGAGTCCGGGTCCGCCGGCGCGATCGCGAACATGCGCGGATCAGCGCTTCAACTTCGCGAACGCCGCCGCCATCGCACCGCCGGCCGCCGGCGCCGCCGCACGTTCCTGTTTCTGATGCTTATTTTGGTGATCCGCCATGCGCTTGCGGTCATCGCGATCCGCGCGCTGGTTCGGCTGCGACCCAGGCGCAGGCGCGCTGTCCGACAAACGCATCGTCAGCGCGATGCGCTTGCGTTTCACGTCCACTTCCAGCACCTTCACCTTCACGACCTGGCCCGCCTTGACCACCGTGTGCGGGTCCTTCACGAACGTGTTCGACAGCGCCGAGATGTGCACGAGGCCATCCTGGTGCACGCCGATGTCGACGAACGCACCGAACGCGGCGACGTTCGTGACGACGCCTTCCAGGATCATGTCCGGCCGCAGGTCCGCAATCTCCTCGACGCCTTCCTTGAACGTGGCCGTCGTGAATTCCGGACGCGGGTCGCGGCCCGGCTTTTCCAGTTCCTTCAGGATGTCGGTCACGGTCGGCACGCCGAATTTATCGTCCGCATACTTGGCCGGATTCAGGCGTTTCACGAGCGTGCTGTCGCCGATCACCGACTTGATATCTTTCTGGATGTCGGCCAGGATTTTTTCGACGACCGGATACGATTCCGGGTGCACGGCCGACGCGTCGAGCGGATTGTCGCCGTTCACGATGCGCAAGAAGCCCGCCGCCAGTTCGAACGTTTTATCTCCCAGGCGCGGCACCTTCTTCAACGCGGCACGCGAGGCGAACGCGCCTTGCTGGTCACGGTAGTTGACGATGCTTTGCGCGACGCTGGACGACAAGCCCGACACGCGCGCGAGCAGCGGCGCCGACGCCGTGTTGACGTCCACGCCGACCGCGTTCACGCAATCCTCGACGACGGCGTCGAGCTGGCGCGCGAGCTGCGTCTGCGACACGTCGTGCTGGTACTGGCCCACGCCGATCGACTTCGGATCGATTTTCACCAGTTCCGCCAGCGGGTCCTGCAGGCGGCGCGCGATGGAGACGGCGCCGCGCAGCGACACGTCCAGCTCCGGCAGTTCGCGCGACGCGAATTCCGATGCCGAGTACACGGACGCGCCGGCTTCCGACACGACGATCTTCGTCAGCTTCAGTTCCGGATGCTGCTTGATGAGGTCTTGCGCGAGTTTATCGGTCTCGCGCGACGCGGTGCCGTTGCCGATCGAGATCAAGGACACGTTGTGCTTCGCGGCGAGTTTGGCGAGCGTGTGCAGCGAACCGTCCCAGTCGTTGCGGGGCGCGTGCGGGTAGATGGTCGACGTGTCGACCACTTTGCCGGTCGCGTCGACGACGGCCACTTTCACGCCCGTGCGCAGGCCGGGGTCGAGGCCCATCGTCGCGCGCGGGCCCGCGGGCGCGGCGAGCAGCAGGTCCTTCAGGTTGCGTGCGAACACGTGGATCGCATCGCCCTCGGCCTTTTCGCGCAACGCGCCCATCAGCTCCGTTTCGATGTACATGAAGCTCTTCACGCGCCAGGTCCAGCGCGCCGTGTCGAGCAGCCATTTGTCGGCGGGGCGGCCGGCGCCCTTGATGCCGAAGCGCGCGGCGATGCGGCTTTCGCACGGGTTGTGCGGCGCGTCCCACTTCGGCTTTTCCGGCTCGGAGTCGAGGCGCAACGTGACGTCCAGGATACCCTCGCGGCGGCCGCGCATCAGCGCCAGCGCGCGGTGCGACGGGATGGTGCCGAGCGTCTCGGAATAATCGAAGTAGTCGGCGAACTTCTCGCCTTCTTCCTGCTTGCCGTCGACGACCTTCGATTCGACGACGCCGTGCTCCTGCACGTATTCGCGCAGCGCTTGCAGCAGTTCCGCGTCTTCCGCGAAGCGCTCCATCAGGATCTGGCGCGCGCCGTCCAGCGCGGCCTTCGTGTCGGCCACGCCGGGGTTCGCGACGCCATCTGCGTTCGTGAACGCGTCGCGCAGGTATTTCGCGGCCTCGGCTTCCGGATCACGCGCGGGGTCGTCGAGCAGGTCTTCGGCCAGCGGTTTCAAGCCGGCCTCGATTGCGATCTGGGCCTTCGTGCGGCGCTTCTGCTTGTACGGCAGGTACAGGTCTTCCAGCCGGGTCTTGTCTTCCGCGAGCGAGATCGCCTGCAGCAGTTCCGGCGTCATCTTGTTCTGTTCCGTGATCGAGGCGATGACGGCGGCGCGGCGGTCTTCCAGTTCGCGCAGGTAGCGCAGGCGCTCTTCCAGGAGGCGCAGCTGGATGTCGTCGAGGCCACCCGTCGCTTCCTTGCGGTAGCGGGCGATGAAGGGGACGGTCGCGCCTTCGTCGAGCAGGGCGATGGCGGCGGCCACCTGTGCCGGTTTGGCGGACAGTTCTTGGGCGAGGCGTTGTTCGATCGAAGGCAGCATGGGTTGGTTGCGAGTGTTCGGTGAATCGAACGGGCAATGATACGCAATCGCGCGCGATGCGCCAGTCTTGACAGGGCGCGCCATCTCGTGCGCGCCCGCTGCGGGCCAGCCCGAAACGTCCCGCGTGCGCTACCTCTGTCGATGTGGAGTAGGCGCGGCTCGCCGGATGCCGTAACATGTCGGGTTCGGCGGCGCATCCACGCCTTCGCACGATGGTCAGCGACATGTGGCGCGTGACCAACGCGCGCGGTCGCGCCGCTCGGCAGGCACTTGCGTCCTGACGCTGGATACCGAATAAAACGCAAAAATGCTTGATGGGGGGCTGGCAAAGCAGCCCGGCAAAGTGTAACTTCTACTCCTTTCGGCTCGTAAAGTTTTAGCTGCAACGTGCGATTCCTAACAAAACAGGACAGGACGCATGGCGGATAATGGATATTGTTGTTTTTTCAAATACAGACTCGTGAGACCCATGCACACAGTTGATTTCCCACGCGACGACACCAGCGACGCACCGCCCACTCGAGCGCCCGCGCGCTCTCCGGCCCTGCCCGCACCGGTGTTGAGCTGGCTGCAAAGGGTCGAGGCGGCAGCGCATCCCCAACCGAAGCTGACCGCGGAAGTCGCTGATCCCAAGGCAGTCCAGTACAAATTCGTTTATGTCATGGCTCCGACCAGCGGCGGCCGCCATGTCGCGATCTGCCTGTGCAAGGCGCGCCTGCGCCCGAACGGCGACGTGGCCGCGGCCAGCCCGGTGAGCGAGGTGTTCTCGCTGCTGTCGGCGCCGCCCGCCTATCTCGAAGGCGACGACGAAGACCTCGTGCGCTTCTTCATCGCCATGCGCAGCGGCTCCAACCAGAGCACGAGCGCGACGGAGCCCAAGGGCAAGGTTGGCGCCATCCTGCTGCAGCAATTGCTTGACCAGGGAAAACTGCTGTGGGCGAACTCGTGGTCCGACATGACCAACGGCTTGCTGTATCCGCTGCAGGCCGGGCCCGTGCGCAAGGCCAATCTCACGTGGCGCGACGAAGGCCGCGCGGCCAAGCTCGGATGGTCGGTGGAGCCCGCGAAAGGCGCCACGCATGCCGGCGCCGACCTCGTCGACTACATGCTGCCAACCGATCCCCCGTGGTATATCGACAACCTGTCGTGCGGCCCGCTGGACTTGAACCGCGGCGGCATCGACATCTCGCTGGCCGACTTGCAGGCGCTCGTATCGCAGGCGCCGCCGCTCGCGGGCACCGACAAGAAACGCGTGTCGCAACTGCTGCTGGCGCACGGCCTGCAACAACTGATGCCGCTGCCGCAGCCCCTGACGCAGCGCCTGCGCACCGACGTGAAACCGCAGCCGCACCTGCTGCTCGACGCGATCCCGCAGGCCGAGGGCAATGGCCAGCGCTGGCAGGATTTCGCCGTGCTGTCGTTCGACTACGACGGCCAGCGCATCTCGTTCGACCCCGCGCAGCGCGTCGTGCGCCAGATCGGCGACGTCACCGAGATCATCCAGCGCGACGACGCGCAGGAAGCGGCCGCGCTGGAAACGCTGCAGAAGCTGGGCTTCCGCAAGCCCGCGACGGCGCCGTTGTCCACGCTGTCCGGCGCGCAGCTGCTCGATGGCCAGGCGCACTGGCTGCGCTTCGCCGAGAGCGACCTCGACGCGCTGTCCGACCTCGGCTGGCACGTGCAGAAGTCGCCGAAGTACCGCTACGACGTCGTGCCCGTCGAAGACTGGTACGCCGACATCGACGAGCCGCCCGAAGCCGGCAACGCATGGTTCGAGCTGGAACTGGGCATCGTCGTCAACCGCAAGCGCGTGCCGTTGCTGCCCGTGCTCGTGCAATTGATCCGCACGGCCCCGCTGGACTTCAACCCGGACGTGCTGGCCGCGCATGCGGAGGCCGACCAGATGCTGGCCACGCTGCCCGATGGCGTGCGCGTGGCGCTGCCGTGGGGCCGCGTCAAGCCGATCCTGTCCACGTTGGGCGAGCTGTATTTCAACGACAAGATCAAGAACAAGGTCCGGCTGTCCACGCTGGATGCGGCGCGCCTGGAAGAACTGGCGAAAGGTACCGAGCTCAATTGGACGGGCGGCGAGCGCCTGCGTGAAACGGGGCGCAAGCTGTCGCAGTTCGGCAAAGTCAGGAAGGTCGATCCGCCGAAGGGCCTGCAAGCCACGTTGCGCGACTACCAGCTCGACGGTCTCGCGTGGATGCAGTTCCTGCGCGAATACGACTTCGGCGGCATCCTCGCCGACGATATGGGTCTTGGTAAAACCGTGCAGACGATCGCGCACATCCTGACGGAAAAGGAAGCGGGCCGCCTCACGAATCCGGCGCTGGTCATCGCGCCGACGAGCCTCATGACGAACTGGATGGAGGAAGCCGCGCGCTTCGCGCCGGACCTGAAGGTGCTCCTGTTGCAGGGCAAGGAGCGCATGGACCTGTTCGACCAGATCGATGGCGCCGACATCGTGCTGACGACGTATGCACTGCTGCCGCGCGACGAGGAAAAGCTGCGCGAGCACCAGTACCACCTCGTGATCCTGGACGAATCGCACTACATCAAGAACACGCGCTCGAAGGCGGCGCAGACGGCCGGCTCGCTGAACGCGCGCCATCGCCTGTGCCTGTCCGGCACGCCGCTGGAAAACCACCTGGGCGAGCTGTGGTCGCAATTCCACTTCCTGCTGCCGGGCCTGCTCGGTGACGAGAAGACGTTCAACACGCAGTTCCGCCACCCGATCGAGCGCCAGGACGACCCCGTGCGCCGCATGCTGCTGAACCGCCGCATCAAGCCGTTCCTGCTGCGCCGGACGAAGGACCACGTGGCGAAGGAATTGCCGGAAAAGACGGAGATGATCCGCCGCATCGAGATCAGCGGGCCGCAGCGCGACCTGTACGAGACGGTGCGCCTGGCGATGGACAAGAAGGTGCGCGAGGAGATCGACCGCAAGGGCGTCGCGCGCAGCCAGATCGTCATCCTGGAAGCGCTGTTGAAGCTGCGCCAGGTCTGCTGCGACCCGCGCCTCGTGAAAGCGATGCCGGGCAAGAAGAACACGGCGGCCGTGTCCGCGAAGCTCGTCGACCTGATGCAGATGGTCGACGACCTGCTGGGCGAGGGCCGCAAGATCCTCGTGTTCTCGCAGTTCACGAGCATGCTTGCCCTGATCGAGGAAGAACTCGACGCGCGCAACATCCCGTACGCGCTCCTGACGGGCGAGACGCGCGACCGTTCCGCGCAGGTCGCCGCGTTCCAGCAGGGCGCCGTGCCGATCTTCCTGATCAGCCTGAAAGCCGGCGGCGTCGGCCTGAACCTGACGGCGGCCGACACCGTGATCCACTACGACCCGTGGTGGAACCCGGCGGCCGAGAACCAGGCCACGGACCGCGCCTGGCGCATCGGGCAGGACAAGCCCGTGTTCGTGTACAAGCTCATCGCGAAAGGCACGCTGGAAGAAAAGATCCAGCTGCTGCAGCAAAAGAAATCCGAGTTGGCGGCTTCGATCCTGGCCGAAGGCGAATCGCAGAAGATGGCCCTCACGCAGGAAGACCTGCAGGCGATCTTCGCCCCGCTGGATGACTGAACGCACGGGCACGGTGCACACACGAGGGCAAGCCGGGCGGCTTGCCCTTTTTATATGCATATACATATATGCCTTATGCGTGTTCGGCGCAACGGTGGCCCTGATCGTCTAGGCAAACCGTTGGTTCGGACACTATACTTATCTTCTGCATAACTTCCGGAAAGTTTCATGACCACCGTTCCCGCGCCCCGGGTGGACCAGGCGGACCTCGCCACGACCGAAGCGTTCCGTACGATCGCCGAACTCGGTGGCGACCTGGCCTTCGTGTTCGATTGCGCCACGGGCCTGCCGGCCTATGTCAGCCCCGGCATCGACGACATGCTCGGCTATTCGATGGACGACATCCGCGCGCAGCTGGAACAGGGCGGCGATGGCCCGCTGGCGCCGCTGGTCGCCGGCCTGCCGGAGCGCTTGCGCCGCTTCGCCGCCGGCGACGGCTCGCGCCTGCGCGTGATGCGCGAGTTCGACCTGCTGCGGCCGGACGGCAGCGAGGTCGCCGTCGAAGTGATCTCCGCGCTGTCGCTGGACGATGCCGGGCAGCCGCGCGCGCTGCTGGGCCTCGTGCGCGACGTGTCCGCGCGGCGCGAACGCGAGCGCGAGCGCAAGCGTTTCGCCAGCATGCTGAACCACGAATTCCGCACGCCGCTGTCGACGATCGACGGCGCGATCCAGCGGCTGGAAGCCCTGGGCACGAAGGCCGACGAGGCGACCCGCCAGCGCTACCGCAACATCGCCATGGCAACGGACCGCCTGATCGCGATGCTGGACGACTACCTGTCGCCCGACCGCATGGCCGCGCTGGGCAGTCGGCGCCGCGAGAACGTGGTGGAACCGCGCCTGTTGCTCGAAGAGCTGGTGGCGCAGACGCGCGTCGCCGGCCGTCCCGTGACCATGACCGCGGGCGAGTTGCCGGCCGCGCTGCGCGGCGAACCGTCAGGTCTGCGTCTCGCACTGAAGGTGTTGCTGGACAATGCCTTGCGCTACACGCCGGCCGGGACGGCGCTGCACGTGACGGGACGGCGGGTCGACGGGGGCGTCGAAATGGCGCTGCGCGACGAAGGGCCGGGGGTGTCGCCGGAAGACGTCGCGCGCATCTTCGACAAGGGCTACCGCGGCACGAACGCGACCGGGGTGGCGGGCAGCGGACTCGGTTTGTACATGGCGCGCTCCGTCGTCGAAGTGCACGGCGGCAGCCTGACATATGCACCTCCTGCCGAGGGCGGCGCCGAATTCAGGCTCTGGCTGCCAGTGCCGGCGGGCGGGGCAAAAGGCCTTGCTTCCGGAATGAGCAACAGTGATAATCGGAATGGCAACCGGGGTTAGCCACCCGACAACGGAAGGCAAGAAGATCTGCCCGAGGCCGGGAAATACGAAACAAGGAACATGGCAAACCCATGACGCAAATACTGATTGTTGAAGACAATGGCGAATACGCAGGCGACATGGCCGATTTCCTCAAGGAACTCGGTCACGAGGTCACGATCGCGACCACCGCCAGCGACATGTGGGCCGCGCTGACACGCACGCCGGCGGCCGTGGTCGTCCTCGACCTGGGCCTGCCCGACGAGGATGGCTTCAACGTCATCCCGCGGATGCGCCAGCTGTACCCCGAGATCGGCCTGCTCGTGCTGACGGGCCGGGTGGCTTTCGACAACCGCATTCTCGGCTTGCGCCTGGGCGCCGATCACTATCTCACCAAGCCGATCAAGTTCCCGGAACTGGCCGCCCACATCGAGGCGCTGGACCGGCGCGTGCGTCCGGCCGAGCCGGCGCCCGTGCCCAGCAAGTGGACCTTGCGCGTGTCCGCCCGCCAGCTCGAACTGATGGGCAAGGTGATCGACCTGACGGAAAAAGAGTGCAATTTCCTGCACCTGTTGACCATCAACACCCGTCCCGTGCCGCGCCAGGTGATCGTGGCCGGCATGGGCGGCGACGATCCGGATGCGAGCCGCCGCGTCGACATGCTCGTCTACCGCCTGCGCAAGAAAGCCCGTACGGGCCTCGGCCAGGATCTGCCGCTGCGCAGCGCCTATGGGGAAGGCTACAGCCTGTCGGCCGGTTTCAACCTGGCGTAAATAATCGGGGACAGGGTCCCGTCGAAAAACGGGGCCTTAAAAATCAATCGGGGACAGGTTGCCTGCGCTGCGCTAGAATGCGGCCTGTCCGTCACCGATTTTCTTGTTGTCATCCATCATGGCCCGCCAGCCCCGCCTCGTCCTGCCCGACCAGCCGCACCACGTTCTTCAGCGCGGCAACGACAACCAACCGATCTTCCGCGACGACGACGATCATCGCCGCTTCCTGGAATTTCTGCGCGAGAGCGCGAAGTTCTACCGCGTCGCGATCCACGCCTACGTCCTGATGCCGAACCACGTCCACCTGCTGGCGACCCCGAGCGACGAGGACGGGCTGGCCGCGATGATGCAGAAGGTGGGGCGGCTGTACGTCCCCTGGTTCAACAACAAGTATGGCCGCTCGGGCACCTTGTTCCAGGGCCGCTTCCGCACGTCCGTGATCGATGCGAACGCTTACTTCGTGGCCTGCGTCCGCTACATCGAGCTGAACCCGCAGCGCAGCCAGCTCGCGTTCGACCCGCTGGCGTATCCGTGGTCGAGCTATGCACACCACGCCGGCGTGCGCCCCGACCCGTTGATCACCGACCACGCCAAATACTGGGAACTCGGCAACACGCCGTTCCAGCGTGAGGCCGCGTACATCGAACTGGCGCAGCAGGGCGTGTCCGGGCAGGAGCTGGACGCGATCAACGCGGCCGTGCTGAAGGGGGCGCCGCTCGGGTCGCGCGCGTTCATGCTGGAACTGGAGCGCAAGACGAAGCGGCAGATCCTGCCGGCCAAGCGGGGGCGGCCGTTCAAGGTGAAGCCTGCCGAGTAGTTTTGTGCGCAGCACCATTGCAACAACCGGAAAATGGAGGCGATCGCCTCCATTTTTTTTGCCCTCGTCATGCCGACCGGCGCCGGAGCCCATCTATGCATATCGGGTTGGAACGACTCGGCTTCGGCCTCTTGCGCCCCATGACCAGGAACAGATAACACATTGATTTTATTGGAATTCATCGGCGCGATCGGTAGCGGCATTACTATGTCCCCATTTAATATGTGTCTCAAAAAGGTGCAATTTAATATGACTCCGACCCTAATTGTTGTTGTTGATGTTTACTGAAGCCTGCTTTATTCTCGGCCTTCAATATCTTCAAAATGCTGCGGAGCCCCCATGATTGCCCAAGGTTTGTACGATCCCGCCAATGAACACGACGCCTGCGGCGTCGGTTTCGTCGCCCACATCAAGGGCAACAAGAGCCACTCCATCATCGAACAGGGTCTGTTGATCCTGAAGAACCTGGACCACCGGGGCGCCGTCGGTGCCGATGCCCTGATGGGCGACGGCGCGGGCATCCTGCTCCAGATCCCAGACCAGTTCTATCGCGACGAGATGGCCAAGCAGGGCATCGAACTGCCGCCGCCGGGCGAATATGGCGTCGGCATGATCTTCCTGCCGAAGGAGCACGCATCGCGCATCGCCTGCGAACAGGAAATCGAGCGCGCCGTCCGCGCCGAAGGCCAGGTCGTGCTGGGCTGGCGCAACGTGCCGGTCGACGAATCGATGCCGATGTCGCCGACCGTCCGCGCCAAGGAACCGGTCATCCGCCAGATCTTCATCGGCCGCGGCCCGGACGTCATGGTCACCGACGCGCTCGAGCGCAAGCTGTACGTCATCCGCAAATCGTCGGGCCACGCCATCCAGGCCCTGAAACTCATCCACGGCAAGGAATTCTTCGTGCCGTCGATGTCCGCCCGTACCGTCGTCTACAAGGGCCTGCTGCTGGCGGACCAGGTCGGCGTGTACTACAAGGACCTGCAGGACCCGCGCTGCGTGTCGGCCCTGGCGATGGTGCACCAGCGCTTCTCGACGAACACGTTCCCGGAGTGGCCGCTGGCCCACCCGTACCGCCTGCTGGCGCACAACGGCGAGATCAACACCGTCAAGGGCAACTTCAACTGGACCCGCGCGCGCGAAGGCGTCATGAAGTCGGCCGTGCTGGGCGACGACCTGCAGAAACTGTTCCCGCTGATCTATGAAGGCCAGTCGGACACCGCCTGCTTCGACAACGCGCTGGAACTGCTGGTCATGGCCGGCTACCCGATCGCCCAGGCGATGATGATGATGATCCCGGAAGCCTGGGAAAACCACGCGACGATGGACGAGAACCGCCGCGCGTTCTACGAATACCACGCCGCGATGATGGAACCGTGGGACGGCCCCGCCGCCATGGCCTTCACGGACGGCCGCCACATCGGCGGTACGCTGGACCGCAACGGCCTGCGTCCGGCCCGCTACATCGTCACGGACGACGACCTGGTCGTCATGGCGTCGGAATCGGGCACCTTGCCGATCCCCGAATCGCGCATTGTCAAGAAATGGCGTCTGCAGCCGGGCAAGATGTTCCTCATCGACCTGGAAGCCGGCCGCATCATCGACGACAAGGAACTGAAAGACACCTACTCGAACGCCAAGCCGTACAAGGCGTGGATCAAGTCGGTGCGCATCAAGCTCAACGAAATCAAGCTGTCGGAAAGCCAGCTGTCGCAGAACCGTGCAAAAGACGCGCAGGGCGAGAAGGCTGCCATTTCCCTGCTGGACCGCCAGCAGGCGTTCGGCTACACCCAGGAAGACCTGAAATTCCTGATGGCCCCGATGGCCGTGCTGGGCGAAGAAGCCACCGGCTCGATGGGTAACGACTCGCCGCTGGCCGTGATGTCGAACAAGCTGAAGCCGCTGTACTCGTACTTCAAGCAGCTGTTCGCCCAGGTCACGAACCCGCCGATCGACCCGATCCGCGAGGCGATGGTGATGTCGCTCGTGTCGTTCATCGGTCCGAAGCCGAACCTGCTGGACACGAACAACGTCAACCCGCCGATGCGCCTCGAAGTGTCGCAGCCGGTGATCGGTTTCGACGACATGGCACGCCTGCGCAACATCAGCCTGCACACGGGCGGCAAGTTCAAGTCGTATGAACTGAACATCTGCTATCCGGTCTCGTGGGGCAAGGAAGGCATCGAAGCGTCGCTGGCCTCGCTGTGCGCGGAAGCCGTCGATGCGGTCAAGTCGGGCCACAACATCCTGATCGTCTCGGACCGTAACCTCAACGCCGACCAGGTCGCGATCCCCGCGCTGCTGGCGACGTCCGCGATCCACCAGCACCTCGTCCAGCGCGGCCTGCGCGCGTCGACGGGCCTCGTCGTGGAAACGGGTTCGTGCCGCGAGACGCACCACTTCGCGCTGCTGGCCGGCTACGGCGCGGAAGCCGTGCACCCGTACCTGGCGCTGGAAACGCTGGTCGATCTGGCGCACACGCTGCCGCACGAGATGGCTGCCGACAAGGCGATGTACAACTACACGAAGGCGGTCGGCAAGGGCCTCATGAAGGTGATGTCGAAGATGGGCATCTCCACGTACATGTCGTACTGCGGCGCCCAGATCTTCGAAGCCATCGGCTTGAACAAGTCGCTGGTCGACAAGTACTTCCGCGGCACGTCGTCGACCGTGGAAGGCATCGGCCTGTTCGAAGTGGCCGAGGAAGCGCTGCGCCTGCATTCGCTGGCCTTCGGCAAGGACCCGATCCTCGCGAACGCGCTGGACGTCGGCGGCGAATACGCGTATCGCGTGCGCGGCGAAGACCACCTGTGGACGCCGGACGCCATCGCCAAGCTGCAGCACTCGACCCGTGCCAACAACTTCAGCACGTATAAAGAGTACGCACAGATCATCAACGACCAGAGCCGCCGTCACCTCACGCTGCGCGGCCTGTTCGAATTCAAGATCGATCCGACCAAGGCCATCCCGCTGGACGAAGTGGAACCGGCAAAAGAGATCGTCAAGCGCTTCGCCACCGGCGCGATGTCGCTGGGCTCGATCTCGACCGAAGCCCACGCCACGCTGGCCATCGCGATGAACCGCATCGGCGGCAAGTCGAACACGGGCGAAGGCGGTGAAGACCCGGCCCGCTACATGGGCGAGTTCAAGGGCATCAAGATCGCCAAGGGCGAAACCCTGGCCTCGATCCTCGGCAAGGACCGCGTCGTCGCGGACATCCCGCTGGTCGAAGGCGATTCGCTGCGCTCGAAGATCAAGCAGGTGGCATCGGGCCGTTTCGGTGTGACCGCCGAATACCTGGCGTCGGCCGACCAGATCCAGATCAAGATGGCGCAAGGCGCGAAGCCGGGCGAAGGCGGCCAGCTGCCGGGCCATAAAGTGTCCGAGTACATCGCGTCGCTGCGCTTCTCGGTGCCGGGCGTGGGCCTCATCTCGCCGCCGCCGCACCACGACATCTACTCGATCGAAGACCTGGCGCAGCTGATCCACGATCTGAAGAACGCCAACCCGCGTGCGTCGATCTCCGTGAAGCTCGTGTCGGAAGTCGGTATCGGTACGGTGGCTGCCGGCGTGTCGAAGGCGAAGGCCGACCACGTCGTCGTCGCCGGCCATGACGGCGGCACGGGTGCGTCGCCGCTGTCGTCCGTGAAGCATGCGGGCACGCCGTGGGAACTGGGCCTGGCCGAAACGCAGCAGACCCTCGTGCTGAACGGCCTGCGCAGCCGCATCCGCGTCCAGGCCGACGGCCAGATGCGTACCGGCCGCGACGTCGTGATCGCCGCCCTGCTGGGCGCCGACGAAATCGGCTTCGCGACGGCACCGCTCGTCGTCGAAGGCTGCATCATGATGCGTAAGTGCCACCTGAACACCTGCCCGGTGGGCGTCGCGACGCAGGATCCGGAACTGCGCGCCAAGTTCTCGGGCAAGCCGGAACACGTCGTGAACTACTTCTTCTTCGTCGCCGAAGAAGCGCGCCAGATCATGGCCCAGCTGGGCATCCGCTCGTTCGACGAACTGATCGGCCGTTCCGACCTGCTGGACAAGTCGAAGGCCGTCGGCCACTGGAAGGCGCAAGGCCTGGACTTCTCGAACATCTTCTATCAGCCGAAGGTCGACGACAAGCGCCAGCTGCTGCACTCGGACGAACAGGATCACGGCCTGGACAAGGCGCTGGACCACAAGCTGATCGCGCAGGCCAAGGCCGCGCTGGAGAAGGGCGAGCGCGTCTCGTTCATCTCGCCGGTGAAGAACGTCAACCGCACCGTCGGCACGATGCTGTCGGGCGAAGTCGCCAAGCGCTACGGCCATGCCGGCCTGCCGGACGACACCATCCACATCCAGCTGCAGGGCACGGCGGGCCAGTCGGCCGGCGCGTTCCTGGCGGCCGGCATCACGCTCGACCTGGTGGGCGAGGGCAACGACTACGTGGGTAAAGGCCTGTCGGGCGGCCGCATCATCGTGCGTCCGAACACGGAGTTCCGCGGCTGGGCCGTCGACAACATCATCGTGGGCAACACGGTGCTGTACGGCGCGATCTCGGGCGAAGCGTTCCTGAACGGCGTGGCCGGCGAGCGTTTCGCAGTGCGTAACTCGGGTGCGACCGCGATCGTCGAAGGCGTGGGCGACCACGGCTGCGAATACATGACGGGCGGTACGGTCGTCGTGCTGGGTGAGACCGGCCGCAACTTCGCGGCGGGCATGTCGGGCGGCGTCGCGTACGTCTATGATCCGAAGGGCGACTTCGAGCAGAAGTGCAACACCGCGATGGTGGCACTGGAGCGCGTGCAGTCGACCAAGGAGCAGAGCGACAAGTCGAGCTGGCACAGCCAGACCCGCAACGGCGAGCGCGAGTCGGACGAAGCGATCCTGAAGCGCCTGATCGAGCGTCACTTCAAGCACACCGGCTCGACGCGCGCCCGCAACCTGCTGGACGACTGGGCCAACAGCCGCAGCAAGTTCGTCAAGGTCTTCCCGACCGAGTACAAGCGCGCGCTGGAAGAGATGCACAACAGCAGCATGGAAGAAGCCAACGACAAGATCGAACTGGCTGCCTGATGCTCCCGGCGGGCGCCGCGCCCGCCGCATCTCTCTAGACCGAACAGAACACGATAGGAATACAAATGGGTAAGATCACCGGCTTCATGGAATTTCAGCGCCAGGAAGAAGACCACCTGGAACCCGCTGCCCGTCTCAAGAACTACAAGGAATTTTCGATCACCCTGACCGACGCGCAAGCGAAGGTCCAAGGTGCGCGCTGCATGGATTGCGGCATCCCGTTCTGCAACACGGGCTGCCCCGTCAACAACCAGATCCCCGACTGGAACGACCTGGTCTACCACGGCAACTACCGCCACGCCGTCGACAACCTGCACTCGACGAACAACTTCCCGGAATTCACGGGCCGCATCTGCCCGGCACCGTGCGAAGCCGCCTGCACGCTGGGCATCAACAATGACCCGGTCGGCATCAAGTCGATCGAGCGCAAGATCGCCGACGCCGGCTGGGAACACGGCTGGATCGTCCCGCAACCGGCTGCCGTCAAGACCGGCAAGAAGGTCGCGATCATCGGCTCGGGCCCTGCGGGCCTGTCCGCCGCCCAGCAGCTGGCGCGCGCCGGCCACGACGTGACGGTGTTCGAGAAGAACGACCGCGTCGGCGGCCTGCTGCGCTACGGCATCCCCGACTTCAAGATGGAGAAGGACCTGATCGACCGCCGCGTCGAGCAGATGAAGGCCGAAGGCGTCACCTTCCGCACGTCCACGCTGATCGGCAAGGACTTCCCGACGACCGTCAGCAACATGGCGCGCGACACGATCTTCCCGGAAGACCTGGTCAAGGATTACGACGCCGTCGTGATGGCCGGCGGCGCCGAGGCACCGCGCGACCTGCCGGTGCCGGGCCGCGACCTGAAGGGCGTGCACTTCGCGATGGACTTCCTGCCGCAGCAGAACCGCGTCAACGCCGGCGATAAAGTGAAAGACCAGATCAAGGCCACGGGCAAGCACGTGATCGTGATCGGTGGCGGCGACACGGGTTCCGACTGCGTCGGCACGTCGAACCGCCACGGCGCCGCGTCGGTGACGCAGTTCGAACTGATGCCGATGCCGCCGGAGCAGGAAAACAAGCCGCTCGTGTGGCCGTACTGGCCGACCAAGCTGCGCACGTCGTCGTCGCATGAAGAAGGCTGCGAGCGCGACTTCGCCGTCGCCACCAAGCGCTTCGAAGGCAAGGGCGGCAAAGTGGAAAAAATCATCGCCTGCCGCGTCGAGTGGAAAGACGGCAAGATGACGGAAGTGGCCGGCTCGGAATTCGAACTGAAGGCCGACCTCGTGCTGCTGGCCATGGGCTTCGTCTCGCCGGTGCAGCAGGTGCTGGACGCGTTCGGCGTGCAAAAGGATGCCCGCGGCAACGCGCGCGCCACGACGGATGGCGACGTGTGCTACCAGACGTCGGTGCCGAAAGTCTTCACGGCCGGCGACATGCGCCGCGGCCAGTCGCTCGTCGTGTGGGCGATCCGCGAAGGCCGCCAGTGCGCGCGCGCCGTGGATGAATTCCTGATGGGGGCGTCGGTGCTGCCGCGCTGATCGCCAGGTTTCAGGTAACGAACGAAAAGGCCCGGGTACAATGCCCGGGCTTTTTTTTGCGAGTTGGAGCGGTCAGATTTCCAGGTGGCTGGTGTGGTTCGGTTGCGGCATTGTCGGTATCGGGCTCGTTCCGACATTGGCCGATTATCTTTCCCGTGGAGCGGTGGGCTTGGTAACGGATCCGGTCGGACAATTGCGTGGCGATCGTCCCCGTATCGTTCCTGTCGAAGCCGGCGTCTATTTTCCGCGGTATGTCTTTGTCGTGATCGGACTTGTCGTACTTATCGCAGCGGTGATATCGAAGCGCTGCAGCCTGCAGAGTTTTACCCGGCATCTGCCTATATCTAAAGTCCTGAAAACAATTAATTATCAACGCCTTATATAAGACATCAGGCGTAGCTAACTCACTCATGTGGCGTGGCGGCGTCCCGCTCGACGACGAGCACGTCGCCCTCCATCTGCGCCTCCGTACCGAGATCGCGACACAGCGCCCGCATGCGCGCATAGATCCACGTGCGCTGCGTGTGATCGGCCGGCACCGCACGGCCGCGCCGGATGAACACGGGGTGCAGCACGATGCGTCGCAGGCCGTCGTCGCCCAGCTCCACCTCGAACAGCAACTGATGATCGTTGCGCAGCTCCGGATCGATGGCGTAGTCGTCGACGAGGTCGCCGCACGCGTACAGGATCGGGCAGTCGCGGTACAGCTCGACGCCGTGGAAGATGTGCGCGCTGTGGCCGTAGACGATCTTCCAGCCCATGTCGATGGCGGCATACGCGAGGCGGCGCAGGTGCGGGCTCGGTGCCGTCACCATGTTCGGTCCCCAGTGCAGCGACAGGATCGTCCAGCGCACGCCCGCCGCACGCAGGGCCGCGAGCGCGCGCGCGAACGCGTCCATGGCGGCCGGCTCGTCGTGCAGGTCGAGCCAGGCGATGCCGGGACGGTCGTCGGTGGCGGCGAAATCGTCCTGGTGGTCGCAAAACGCCGCCATGCCGACCAATACCTCGCCGCAGGGCACGATGGCCGGCGCCAGCGCCTGCCCCAGGTCCGCGCCCGCGCCCGTGTGGGCGATGCCGTGCAAGTCCAGGATGCGCACCGTGTCCGCCAGGCCTTGCACGTCGTAGTCGAGGCTGTGATTGTTTGCCAGGCTGACGAGGCGGATGCCGGCGTCGGATAGCGCCTGTCCTCCGTCCGGCGGTCCCGCGAAATAATAGGCCTTGGGTGCGCCATGCCAGCGGTTCGTGGCGTCAGTGAGTGCACACTCCAAGTTGGCGACGGCGAGGTCGGCGGACCGCAGCAGTGGCGCCACGCCCTCCAGCGGCGCGTGCGTGCCTGAGCCCTGCATGACGTCGCGCACGTGCCGTCCCAGCATGACGTCCCCACCGAACATGAGGCGCAGCGGCGGCGCCACGTCAGCCGCCCGCGACATAGCCGGCGAACCAGTCGGCCGCGAGGCGCGCCACCTCGTCCAGCGTGCCCGGCTCCTCGAACAGGTGCGTGGCGCCGGGGACGATCGCCAGCCGCTTCACGCAACCGAGCTCCGCGTACGCCTGCTCGTTCAGCGCGATGACGGGCTCGTCGGCGCCGCCCACGATCAGCAATGTGGGCGCCTCGACGGCGCGCAAGGCATCGACGCCGGCCAGGTCGGGCCGCCCGCCGCGCGACACGACGGCCGCGACGCGTACAGCCGGATCGGCCGCCAATTGCAGTGCGGCGGCCGCGCCCGTGCTGGCGCCGAACAGGCCCAGCGGGAGCGCCAACGTCGCGTCCTGCGCGGCCAGCCAGGCGGCGGCCGCGCGCAGGCGGCGCGTCAGCAGGGAAATGTCGAAGCGGTTGTGGACATTGCTGTCCTCGTCCGGCGTGAGCAGGTCCAGCAGGACGGTGCCGAAGCCTGCGTCGCGCAGCACGCGCGCCACGTGGTTGTTGCGCGGACTGAGCCGGCTGCTGCCGCTGCCGTGCGCGAACAGCACGACGCCTGCGGCATCATGGGGCAGTTCCAGCATGCCTTCCATCGTCGCCGTGCCGGCGGCCACGTGGACCAGGGCTGTCGTCGTCATCGTTGCCTCCCGTGCGGATTGGACCGACGCCGCCGGCGCGGGTTCGCCGGAATGCTTACGATACGCGCATGCGACGGTCTCTGGAAGGCCCGGATCGACGCGCGCCTGGCGCAGTCCGAAAGATGGGTTTCCGCACGGCATTTGTTACGGTAATTTAATGATGCGCAACAATGTGCGTATGCATAAGTTAGTAAAAACAAGCACTTATGTCAGAAAATATCTGACCCGAAATTTAGTAATGTTGTAATATCACGTCGATAACTTGTCCGGAATTGGACCGTGTCCTGCAGGCCTTGCCGTTTCTGCACTACAATACGGGATTCTCCAAATACCAATATTCACTGTGTCCAACCTCGTCGAAATCCGCGACCTGCATTTTTCGTATGGCGATCGCCCGATCCTGCAGAACCTGAGCATGGACTTCCCGCGCGGCAAACTGATTGCCGTGATGGGCGGTTCGGGTTCGGGCAAGACGACGGTGTTGCGCCTGATCGGCGGGCAGATCAAGCCGCAGCGCGGCACCGTCGCGGTGAACGGCGAGATCGTGAACCAGCTCGACACGGACGGCTTGTACCGCCTGCGCCGCAAGATGGGCATGCTGTTCCAGTTCGGCGCCCTGTTCACCGACCTCACCGTGTTCGAGAACGTGGCGTTCCCGCTGCGCGAACACACGTCGCTGCCGGAAGAACTGATCCGCGACCTCGTGCTGATGCGCCTCAATGCCGTCGGCCTGCGCAACGCGGCCGGGCTGAAGCCGAACGAGATCTCGGGCGGCATGGCGCGCCGCGTGGCACTCGCGCGCGCCGTCGCGCTCGACCCCGCGCTGATCATGTACGACGAGCCGTTCGCCGGCCTCGACCCGATCTCGATGGGCGTCACGGCCAACCTGATCCGCAACCTGAACGACGCGCTCGGCTCGACGTCGATCGTGGTGTCCCACGACGTACACGAAACCTTCATGATTGCCGACTATGTGTACTTCCTGTCCGCCGGCAAGATCGTCGCCGCGGGCACGCCGGACGAGATGCGCCGCTCGAGCGATCCGTACGTCAAGCAGTTCGTGAACGCGGAGCCGGACGGGCCCGTGCCGTTCCACTATCCCGGCAAATCGCTCGCCGAAGACCTGGGCCTGGGAGGCCAGCGATGACCAATGTCCTCGGCTTCATCGGCGGCTTCGTGCTCGACACCGTCGCGCGCGTGGGCGTCGTCACGCGCTCGTTTTTCAAGCTGCTTGGACGCATGCCTGGCGCGTTGAAGCGCCCGGCCCTGATTTCGGAACAGATCCATTTCATCGGCAATTATTCGCTGCTGATCATCGCCGTATCCGGCATGTTCGTCGGCATGGTTCTTGGATTGCAGTTTTATTACAACCTGACTGAATTCGGAGCCGAAGGAAAGCTCGGCCAACTGGTAGGGCTGTCGCTGTTGCGCGAGCTTGGCCCTGTTGTGACGGCCCTGCTGTTTGCCGGCCGCGCCGGCACGTCCCTTACGGCGGAAATCGGCTTGATGAAGGCGGGCGAACAATTGACAGCCATGGAGATGATGGCTGTCAACCCGCTCCAGCGCGTGCTCGCGCCACGTTTGATGGCAGGTATGGTTGCCATGCCGGTGCTGGCTATTGTGTTTTCTGCGATTGGCGTGGCCGGTGGCTACTTGGTTGGCGTGCAATTGCTCGGCCTCGACGAAGGCGCGTTCTGGTCGCAGATGCAGGCGAACATCGACGTGCGCCGCGATATTTTGAATGGGGTGATCAAGAGCTTCGTGTTCGGCATGGCCGTGACGTTCACGGCGCTGTTCCAGGGCTATGAAGCCCAGCCGACGCCGGAAGGCGTGTCGCGCGCCACCACGCGGACCGTCGTCATCGCGTCGCTGATGGTGCTCGGGCTGGACTTCATCATGACCGCCTTGATGTTCAACAAGTAATCTGAAAAGTTGGGAAAAACTTATGCATCGTAAATCCATTGACGTCTGGGTCGGCCTTTTTGTCTTGTTGGGTGCGTTATCGCTCCTTTTCCTGGCGCTCAAAGCCGGTAACATGAGCTCGATCTCGTTCAGCAAGACGTATTCGATCACGGGCCGGTTCGACAACATCGGCGGCCTGAAGCCCCAGTCCCCCGTCAAGAGCGCGGGCGTGGTCGTGGGCCGCGTGGGCGAGATCTCGTTCGACGACAAGACCTTCCAGGCCCTCGTCCGCCTCGATCTGAATCCTGCTTACAAGTTTCCGAAGGACAGCTCCCTGAAGATCCTGACCTCGGGTCTGCTGGGCGAGCAATACATCGGCCTCGAGGCCGGTGGCGATACGAACAACCTCGTCGACGGCGACCGCATCACGCGGACGCAATCGGCGGCAGTGCTCGAAGACTTGATCAATCAATTTATTTACAGCAAAGCAGCCGACGGAAAGGACAGTAGCAAATGACGAACCGTAATGACACCGCCGCGCCGCGCACCCGCACTGGCCTGGCGCTGGCACTCGGTGCAGCCGTATTGCTGAGCGGCTGCGCGACGACCGCCAATCCCAAGGACCCGTTCGAGAAGTTCAACCGTGCCATGTTCAGCTTTAACGACACGGTCGACCGTGTCGCTCTGAAGCCGGCCGCCACCGCCTACAAGAACGTCACGCCCGGTTTCGTGCAAACCGGTGTGAACAATTTCTTCGGTAACTTGACGGACCTGTGGAGCTCGCTGAACAATTTCGCCCAGTTGAAGGCGGAAGACGGCTTCAACGATTTCATGCGTTTTGCCGTGAACTCGACGCTGGGCATCGTCGGCGTGCTGGACATCGCCACCCCGGCCGGCCTGCGCAAGCATAACGAAGACCTCGGCCAGACCCTCGGTTATTGGGGCGTGCCGAGCGGTCCCTACTTGATGTTGCCGCTGCTGGGCCCATCTACGGTGCGCGACACGGTCGCCTTGCCGGGTGACTGGTGGGGCGACTCGTGGACCCACGTGAACGACATTCCGTGGCGCAATGGTGGCGTCGCCCTGCGTGCAGTCGACCAGCGCGCCAGCGTGCTGGATGCATCGAATCTGCTCGAAGACGCCGCCCTCGACCGTTACGAATTCATCCGTGACGGCTATATGCAGCGCCGCAGCAGCAAGGTGCTCGATACCGACAAGGCACAGGAACGTGCCGACAAAGTCCATGAAAAGCTGGAGAAGGTCCAGGAGAAAGTCGAAGCCAAGCTGGGCGTGAAGCTGGGACCGAAGGAAGTTCCGGAAGACAACGGTGACACGGCCGCACCGGCGCCCGCCGAAGGTTCGGCACCGAATAATCCGCCGACGCCGGCACCCGTGTCATCCGAACCGGCCCGGAAATAGTTAACTACGGTACAGCCAGGCTGTCCGCGCACCCCGCGGGACCGCTTGGTCAGCCCAATCAGATAAAGGAAGCGTATGAAGCCCATCGCACAATTGATCGTGACCGCCGCCGCCGTGGCCTTTTCCACGAGCGTGATCGCTGCCCCGGCCGCAGCAACCAATGAAGCACCGGACGTCCTCGTCAAGCGCGTCAGCACCGACGTCATCGACAGCGTCAAGGCCGACAAGGACATCCAGGCCGGCAACACCAAGAAAATCATGGATCTGGTCAACAGCAAGATCCTGCCGTACGTCGATTCGGAAAAGATGACCTCGCAGGCCGCCGGCCGCTTCTGGCGCCAGGCGACGCCGGACCAGCAGAAGCAGCTGGCGGAAGAATTCCGCACGCTGCTCGTGTACACGTACGCCGGTGCGCTGTCGCAGATCAAGAACGAAACGATCGAGTTCAAGCCGTTCCGCGGCCAACCGGGCGATTCGGAAGTCGAAGTGAAATCGCAGGTCAACCTGACCCGCGGCGAGCCGATCACCCTGAACTACCGCCTGTCCAAGGGCGCGCAGGGCTGGAAGATCTTCGACCTGAACGTCATGGGCGCCTGGCTGGTCGAGACCTACAAGAGCACCTTCGCTTCGGAAATCAGCAAGGGCGGCATCGACGGCCTGATCAAGAAGCTGCACGACCGCAACGAGCAGCTGGCCAACAAGCCGCTCAACAAGGCCCCGCAGAAGTAAGCATGGCGGAAGCGAACCCCATGCTCTCGCTCGAAGCCCTGACGTTCGACAACGCGCAAGCGGCGTTGGCGCAGGGCTGCGCGGCCGTGACGGCCGGCGAAACCGTGTTCGACCTCGGCGGCGTCAAGGCCGCCGATTCCTCGGCCCTGGCCCTCATGCTGGCCTGGCAGCGCCGCGCGCAGGAGCAGGGGCGCAGCGTCAAGTTCGTCAATGTGCCGGCCAACGTGGATGCGCTGGCCAAGTTGTACGGCGTCGACGGCCTGCTCGGCCGCGCATAATTTCCCGTCATCCGATACGTCACGCGTGGGCACGGGGTGCCCACCCTACGCGCTGAATTCCCGGCGTCCGCGTGGGCACGGGGTGCCCACCCTACCGGGGCCACGCGTAACGCACGCGGTCCATCCGACGCCATTCGATGGCCTGCCCGGCTTGACATGGCGTTTTCTTCTATAATGGCCCGTTTCCCCCGCATGGTCCCGGCCCGCCGGATCCCCAACGCATGACAGCAGCCATCCAGATCGACAGTGTCGAGAAAAGCTACAAGGGCTTCAAGGCCCTCAAGGGCGTTTCACTGAATATCGAGCAAGGCGAATTCTTCGGCCTCCTCGGCCCGAACGGCGCCGGCAAGACCACCCTGATTTCGACGATCGCCGGCCTCATTCGCCCGGACGTCGGCAGCGTGCGCATCCACGGCCATGACGTCGTCAAGGATTTCCGCGACGCGCGCATGAAGCTGGGCGTCGTGCCGCAGGAACTCGTGTTCGACCCGTTCTTCACCGTGCGCGAAACCTTGCGCCTGCAATCGGGCTACTTCGGCCTGAAGAACAACGACAAGTGGATCGACGAGGTCATGGAAAACCTCGACCTCACCCCGAAGGCCGACGTCAACATGCGCGCGCTGTCCGGCGGGATGAAGCGCCGCGTGCTCGTCGCGCAGGCCCTCGTGCACAAGCCGCCCGTGATCGTGCTGGACGAACCGACGGCCGGTGTCGACGTCGAACTGCGCCAGACCTTGTGGAAGTTCATCTCGCGCCTGAACCGCGAAGGCCACACGGTCGTCCTGACGACGCACTACCTGGAAGAAGCGCAGGCCATGTGCCAGCGCGTCGCGATGCTCAAGACGGGCAACGTCGTCGCGCTGGACACCATGTCGCAGCTGCTGCGCCGCGTGTCCGGCTCGTCGCTCGTCGTGCACCTGAAGCATGGCGGCTTGCCGGAAGGCCTGCGCCACCTCGTCGCGCACGATGAACACAACGACGGCAACAAATACACCTTGCGCGTGAACGAGTACGGCGAAGTGGAAGGCATCCTCGCGCGCCTGCGCGAATCGGGCGCGGAGATCGACGAGATGCAGTTGCAGCAGGCCGACCTGGAAGACATTTTTATCCAGATCATGGAAGGGAGCCCCGTACGATGAACTTGTTTTCCGTCGGGTTTCGCACCCTGTTTTTCAAGGAGATCCTGCGCTTCTGGAAGGTCGCCACGCAGACCATCGCGGCGCCCGTCGTCAGCGCGATGCTGTATCTGCTGATTTTCGGCCACGTGCTCGATGGCCGCGTGGAGATGCTGGATGGCGTCAGCTACACGTCGTTCCTCGTCCCCGGCCTCGTGATGATGAGCGTGCTGCAGAACGCGTTCGCCAACTCGTCGTCGTCCCTGATCCAGTCGAAAATCACGGGCAATCTCGTGTTCATCCTGCTGCCGCCGCTGTCGCACGTGGAGATTTTGTCCGCGTACGTGGTGGCGTCCGTCGTGCGCGGCCTTGCGGTCGGCTTCGGCGTGTTCGTCATCACGGCGTGGTTTGCCCACCTGTCGTTCGTGGCGCCGCTGTGGATCGTCGTGTTCGCGCTGCTGGGCGCCGGCATCCTGGGTACGCTCGGCGTCATCGCCGGCATCTGGGCGGAAAAATTCGACCAGCTGGCCGCATTCCAGAACTTTTTGATCACGCCTGCAACATTTTTGGCCGGTGTGTTCTATTCCATTAAGAAACTTCCGCCATTCTGGTTGGCAGTCTCGCATTTCAACCCGTTCTTTTATATGATTGACGGGTTCCGCTATGGTTTCTTTGGCCAGTCCGACGTGTCGCCCTGGACCAGCCTGGCCATCGTCGCCGTCTTCTTCGTGGCCTTGGCCGCTATCGCAATCAATCTGCTTCGCCGCGGCTACAAGCTGCGTCACTGACAAAACATGGTTACTACACCCGAACTGATCCACGGCTACATCCAGAAAGGCCTGGAGTGCACCCACCTCGAAGTGGAGGGCGACGGGCAGCATTTCAGCGCCGTCATCGTCTCGCCCGCGTTCGCGGGCAAGAGCCGCATCCAGCGCCACCAGATCGTCTATGGCGCCCTGGGCGACCGCATGCGTGAGGAAATCCACGCGCTGTCCATGAAGACGCTGACCCCTGACGAGTACCAAGGATAATCGATGGACAAGCTCCAGATCGTCGGCGGCAAGCGCCTGAACGGTGACATTCCCATCTCGGGCGCGAAGAACGCGGCCCTTCCGATCCTGTGCGCGGGCCTGCTGACGGGCGGCGACCTCGCCCTGTCGAACGTGCCCCGCCTGCACGACGTGCGCACGATGCTGCGCCTGCTCGAGCAGACCGGTTTGAAAGTCACGCAGGACGACGAGAACGTCGTGCTGAACGGCTCCGCCATCAACACCCTCGTCGCACCTTATGAACTGGTAAAGACGATGCGCGCGTCGATCCTCGTGCTGGGCCCGATGCTGGCGCGCTTCGGCGAAGCCAAGGTGTCGCTGCCGGGCGGCTGCGCGATCGGTTCGCGTCCCGTCGACCAGCACATCAAGGGCCTGCGCCAGATGGGCGCCGACATCACGATCGAAGGCGGCTACATCCACGCGAAAGCGGCCCGCCTGAAGGGCGCCCGCATCCACACGGACATGATCACCGTGACCGGGACCGAGAACCTGCTGATGGCCGCCACGCTGGCCGAGGGCGAGACGATCCTGGAAAACGCCGCGCGCGAGCCGGAAGTGACGGACCTGGCGAACATGCTCGTCGCGATGGGCGCGAAGATCGACGGCATCGGCACCGACCGCCTCGTGGTGCAGGGCGTCGATGGCCTGCACGGCACCGAGCACTCGGTGATTTCCGACCGCATCGAAGCGGTCACGTTCCTGTGCGCCGTCGCGGCGACGGGCGGCGACATCCGCATCACGCGCACCCGCACCGACATCTTCGACGTCGCCATCGACAAGCTGCGCGAGATGGGCGTCCAACTGACCGTGGAAGGCGACAGCATCCGCGCGCGCATGGACGGCCGCCCGCAGCCCGTGTCGTTCCGCACGACGGAATACCCCGGCTTCCCGACCGACATGCAGGCCCAGTTCATGGCCGTGAACACGATCGCGAACGGGGCAAGCAAAGTCACCGAGACCATCTTCGAAAACCGCTTCATGCACGTGCAGGAAATGAACCGCCTGGGCGCGCAGATCTCCACCGAGGGCAACACCGCGTTCATCAAGGGCGTCGACCGCCTCGTGGGCGCGCCCGTGATGGCGACCGACCTGCGCGCATCGGCCTCGCTCGTGATCGCCGGCCTGGCCGCCGAGGGCACGACCCTCGTCGACCGCATCTATCACCTCGATCGCGGCTACGACCGGATGGAGGCGAAGCTGTCGGCGGTGGGCGCGGACATCATTCGCATCAAATAAAGCAGCGCGGGCCGGCCCGTGAACGGGGCCGGCGCGCCGGAACGACATTCTCATGAACGACACTACTCGGGACAGCTCGCAGCTGATCCTCGCCCTCTCGAAGGGCCGCATCTTCGACGACACCCTGCCGCTGCTGGCCGCGGCCGGCATCGAGGTCCTGGAAAATCCGGAAACCTCGCGCAAGCTGATCCTCGCCACCAACGACCCCGGCATCCGCGTGCTGATCGTCCGCGCCACCGACGTGCCGACGTACGTCCAGCATGGCGCCGCCGACTTCGGCGTCGCGGGCAAGGACGTGCTGCTGGAGCATGGCGGCGAAGGCCTGTACCAGCCGATCGATTTGAAGATCGCGTGCTGCCGCATGTCCGTGGCCGTCAACGCCGGCTTCGACTACGACAACGCCGTGCGCCAGGGCGCGCGCCTGCGCGTCGCGACGAAGTTCGTGCACACGGCACGCGAGCACTTCGCGAAGAAGGGCGTGCACGTCGACCTGATCAAGCTGTACGGCTCGATGGAGCTGGCGCCGCTGGTCGGCCTGTCGGATGCCATCGTCGACGTCGTGTCGACCGGGGGCACGCTGCGCGCCAACAACCTGGTCGAAGTGGAAAAGATCATGGAGATCTCGTCGCGCCTCGTCGTCAACCAGGCCGCGCTGAAACTCAAGCGCGAGCGCCTGCAACCGATCCTCGACGCGTTCGAACGCGCGTCCAAGCAGCAGCAATGCTAACGATATGACCATCACGATCCGCAAACTCGATTCCACCGCCGCCGACTTCCAGCAGACCCTGTCCACGCTGCTCGCGTTCGAAGCCGAGACCGACGACGCCATCGAATCTGCCGTCGCGAGGATCCTCGGCGACGTGAAGGCGCGCGGCGACGCCGCCGTGCTGGAATACACGAACAAGTTCGATCGGCTGCCGAACGGCGGCGCCACGAGCATGGCCGCCCTCGACATCGGCAAGGCCGAGCTGGATGAAGCGCTGGCATCGCTGCCGGAAGCCCAGCGCGCCGCGCTGCAGACGGCGGCTGACCGCATCCGCGTCTTCCACGAACGCCAGAAGCAGGAACTGAACGGTTTTACTTACACGGAGCCGGACGGCACCGTGCTGGGCCAGCGCGTCACGCCGCTGGACCGCGTGGGCATCTACGTCCCGGGCGGCAAGGCCGCGTATCCGTCGTCGGTGCTGATGAACGCGATCCCTGCCCGCGTCGCGGGCGTGCAGGAAATCGTGATGGTCGTGCCGACGCCGGATGGCGTCAAGAACCGCATGGTGCTGGCGGCCGCCGCGATCGCTGGAGTGACCCGCGTGATCACGATCGGCGGCGCGCAAGCCGTCGGCGCGCTCGCGTACGGCACGGCGACGATTCCGCCGGTCGATAAGATCGTCGGCCCGGGCAATGCGTACGTCGCCGCCGCCAAGCGCCGCGTGTTCGGCGTCGTCGGCATCGACATGATTGCGGGCCCGTCGGAAATCCTCGTGCTGTGCGACGGCACGACGGACCCGGACTGGGTCGCGATGGACCTGTTCTCGCAGGCCGAGCACGACGAACTGGCGCAGGCGATCCTGCTGTGCCCCGATGCCGACTACATCGCGCAGGTGGAAGCAAGCATTCATAAACTGCTGCCGACGATGCCGCGCAAGGACACGATCGCCACGTCGATGACGGACCGCGGCGCATTGATCAAGGTGCGCGACATGGATGAGGCGTGCGCCATCGCGAATGCCATCGCGGCAGAGCACCTGGAGATCTCGGCCGAGGATCCGCTCAAGTGGGCGGACAAGATTCGCCACGCGGGCGCGATGTTCCTGGGTCGCTTCTCGTCCGAGTCGCTGGGCGACTATTGCTGCGGCCCGAACCACGTGCTGCCGACGTCGCGCACGGCGCGCTTCTCGTCGCCGCTGGGCGTGTACGACTTCCAGAAGCGCTCGTCGATTTTGTTCGTGTCGCAGGCCGGCGCGCAAACATTGGGCCGTGTCGCGGCCGAACTCGCGTACGGCGAGGGCTTGCAAGCGCACGCGCGCAGCGCAGAGCTCAGGATCGACTCGACATCATGACGGCCTGGCTCGATCAGGTCTTCTGCGAGGATGCGCTGGCCGGCATGGCGCGCATCCCCGATGGCAGCATCGACCTGATCCTGACGGACCCGCCGTATAATCTCGGCAAGGATTACGGCAACGGCTCGGACCAGCAGAGCAGCGAGGACTACCTCGCATGGACCGAGCGCTGGATCGATGTCGCGCTGCCGAAACTGAAGGACAACGGCAGCCTGTACATCTTTCTCACCTGGCGCTTCGCGCCGGAGATCTTCGTCATGCTCAAGCGGCGCATGACGATGATGAACGAGATCATCTGGGACCGCCGCGTCCCCTCGATGGGGGGCAGCACTCGAAGCTTTACCTCGGTGCACGACACCATCGGCTTCTTCGTGAAGCGCAAGGATTATTATTTCGACTTGGACTCCGTACGTATCCCGTACGACGCCGAGACGAAGAAGGCGCGATCGCGCTCGATCTTCGTGGGCGCCAAGTGGCTGGAAGTGGGTTACAACCCGAAGGACCTGTGGAGCGTGTCGCGGCTGCATCGCGAACATGCGGAACGGGTCGACCATCCGACCCAGAAGCCGCTCGAGATCATCGAGCGCATGCTCAAGGCGTCATGTCCGCCGGGCGGCGTCGTGCTCGACCCGTTCATGGGCAGCGGCACGACGGCACTGGCCGCGCAACGCCTTGGCCGGCATTTCACCGGCTTCGAACTGAACCCCGCCTACTGCGCGACCATCGCGGAACGCTTGTCCGCCCCCGCGCAGCCGGCCACCAGGAAACAACGCAAGAGCGTCCGTATCGACGCCGCCACCGAAGGAGTGAACCAGGAATGAGCAGGACCAACATCGACAATCTCATCGCCAACACGATCCGCGAAGACGTCCGGTCCGGCCATGGCTACACCGTCCCGGATTCGAGCGGCTACATCAAGCTGGACGCGATGGAAAACCCGTACCAGCTGCCCGAGCCGCTGCGCGCGGAACTGGCCCAGCGCCTGGCGGACGCCGTCCTGAACCGCTACCCGCTCGCATCGTACTCGACGCTGAAGGCAAAGATCCGCACCACGCTGGGCGTGCCGGCCGGCTACGACGTCATCCTCGGCAACGGTTCCGACGAGATCATCTCCATCCTGTGCATGGCGTGCTCCCGTCAGGACAAAAGAGCCGTCGTGATGGCGCCGACGCCCGCGTTCGTGATGTTCCAGCGCTCCGCCCAGTTTGCCGGCATGGACTACGTCGGCGTGCCGCTGAAGAGCGATTTCTCGCTGGACCTCCCCGCCATGCTGGCCGCGATCGCCAAGCACAAGCCGTCTCTTGTCTTCCTCGCGTACCCCAACAACCCGACCGGCAACCTGTACGACGAGGCCGACATGGTCGCCATCATCGATGCGCTGGGCGAGGACGGCATCGTCGTCGCGGACGAGGCGTATCACCCATTCGCCCGCACGAGCTTCATGGACAAGCTGCCGCAGTACCCGAACCTCGTCGTGATGCGTACGCTGTCCAAGCTGGGCCTGGCCGGCATCCGCCTCGGGTATATGTCCGCCGCGCCCGCGCTGCTGGACCAGTTCGACAAGGTGAGGCCGCCGTACAACGTCAACGTGCTGACCCAGGTGGCGGCGGAATTCGCACTCGACCATGTCGATGTGCTGGACGAGCAGGCCGCCCGCCTGAACGAGGCGCGTACGGAACTGGCTGCTGCCATGGCCGCGCTGCCGGGCGTGACGGTGTTCCCGTCCAGTGCCAATTTCATCACCGTGCGCGTGCCGGATGCCGACAAGACGTGCGCAAAACTGTTCGCGGAACGGGTGTTGATTAAAAATTTGAGTAGAATGCATGAATTGCTGGCCAATTGCATCCGTGTGACGGTCAGCACCCCGGAAGAAAACTCCGTATTCCTGAATGCCCTGAAGGCTTCGCTGCAAGCCTGATACCGCCGAGCACCTAGCAATGACCCGCACCGCAGAAATCACGCGCAACACGAGCGAGACGCAGATCCGCGTCGCGCTCAACCTGGACGGCACCGGCCGCCAGAAACTCAATACCGGGGTGCCTTTCCTCGACCACATGCTGGACCAGATTGCCCGCCACGGCCTGATCGACCTCGAAGTCGAGGCCGTCGGCGACCTGCACATCGACGACCACCACACCGTCGAGGACACCGGCATCACGCTGGGCATGGCCGTGGCCAAGGCCATCGGCGACAAGAAGGGTATCCGCCGCTACGGCCATGCCTACGTGCCGCTGGACGAGGCGCTGTCGCGCGTCGTCATCGATTTTTCCGGCCGTCCGGGCCTGGAATGGCATGTGCCGTTCACGCGCGCGACGATCGGCCGCTTCGACGTCGACCTGACGATCGAGTTCTTCCGCGGCTTCGTCAACCACGCCGGCGTGACGCTGCACGTGGATAACCTGCGCGGCGTGAACGCCCACCACCAGTGCGAGACCGTGTTCAAGGCATTCGGCCGCGCGCTGCGCATGGCGTCCGAGCTGGATGCGCGCGCCGCGGGCACGATCCCGTCGACCAAGGGCAGCCTGTAACGCGACGGAAGAAAGAATGACGAACAAGATTGTTGTGATCGATGGCGTGGGCAACCTGCGCTCGGTGGCGCAGGCGCTGCGCGCCGTGGCGCCGGAAGCCGACGTGCGGATCTCGAACGACCCGGCCGTGATCGACGCGGCCGACCGCGTCGTGCTGCCGGGCCAGGGTGCGATGCGCGACTGCATGCAGAGCCTGCGCGACTCCGGCGCCGAGGAAGCGCTGCTGCGCGCCACGAAGACCAAGCCCGTGATGGGCGTGTGCGTGGGCGAGCAGATGCTGTTCGAGATGAGCGAGGAGGGCAACGCGCCGGGCCTCGGCCTGTTGCCCGGCAAGGTGGTGCGCTTCCAGCTCGACGGCAAGCTGCAGGCCGACGGTTCGCGCTTCAAGGTGCCGCAGATGGGCTGGAACCGCGTGCGCCAGTCGCGCGCGCACCCGTTGTGGAACGGCGTGGCCGACAACAGCTACTTCTATTTCGTGCACAGCTATTTTGCCGTGCCGGAGGACGCGGGGCACACGATCGGGGAAACCGACTATGGCGCGCCGTACTGCTGTGCCGTCGCGAAGGACAACATCGTCGCGACCCAGTTCCACCCTGAGAAGAGCGCCACCGCTGGCTTGCAACTGTACAAGAACTTCGTTCACTGGAACCCGTAATTTCCGCCGTCAATCCGGCCATTAACCTAATCGATACCGACCATGCTGCTGATCCCCGCCATCGACCTGAAAGACGGTCACTGCGTTCGCCTGAAACAAGGCGATATGGACCTCGCCACCGTGTTTTCCGAAGATCCCGCCGAGATGGCGCTGCACTGGCTGAAGAAGGGTGCGCGTCGCCTGCACCTGGTCGATCTGAACGGTGCGTTCGCGGGCAAACCGAAGAACGAAGAGGCGATCAAGTCGATCCTGCGCGTCGTGCAGGACTACGCCACCGAGAATGAGCTGGACGAGATCCCCGTCCAGCTGGGCGGCGGCATCCGCGACCTCGACACCATCGAGCGCTACCTGGACGACGGCATCACCTACATCATCGTCGGCACGGCCGCGGTGAAGAACCCGGGCTTCCTGCACGACGCCTGCGGCGCCTTCCCCGGCAGCATCATCGTCGGCCTGGACGCCAAGGACGGCAAGGTCGCGACGGACGGCTGGAGCAAGATGTCCGGCCACGAAGTCATCGACCTCGCGCAGAAATTCGAAGGCTACGGCGTCGAATCGATCGTCTACACCGACATCGGCCGCGACGGCATGATGGGCGGCGTGAACATCGAAGCGACCGTGCGCCTGGCGCAGGCCGTGCGCATCCCGATCATCGCCTCCGGCGGCCTGCACAACCTGGCCGACGTGGAAGCACTGTGCGCCGTGCAGGACGAGGGCATCGAAGGCGTGATCTGCGGCCGCTCGATCTACGAAGGCACGCTCGACCTGGCCAGCGCGCAGGAACGCGCGGACGAACTGACCGAGGGCGCGCAGGCGTAATTTTTCGCCCGCGCCCACGCCGCCGTCACCGCTCGCGCCGTGGCGGCGGCCGAATATCGCAAAGACTCATATGCTCACAAAACGCATCATCCCCTGCCTGGACGTCACCGGCGGCCGCGTCGTCAAGGGCGTCAACTTTACCGAGCTGCGCGACGCCGGCGACCCGGTCGAGATCGCGCGCCGCTACAACGAGCAGGGCGCCGACGAAATCACCTTCCTCGACATCACGGCGTCCAGCGACGGCCGCGACCTGATCCTGCCGATCATCGAAGCGGTGGCATCGACCGTGTTCATCCCGCTGACCGTGGGCGGCGGCGTGCGCAAGGTCGAGGACGTGCGCCGTCTGCTGAACGCCGGCGCCGACAAGGTGTCGATGAACACGTCGGCCGTGACCAACCCGCAGCTCGTGTACGACGCGTCGCAGAAGCACGGCTCGCAATGCATCGTCGTCGCCATCGACGCCAAGCAGGTCGCGCCCGGCAAATGGGAAGTCTTCACGCACGGCGGCCGCAACGCGACGGGCCTCGACGCCGTCGAATGGGCGCGCAAGATGGAAAGCCTGGGCGCCGGCGAACTGCTGCTGACCAGCATGGACCGCGACGGCACCAAGTCCGGCTTCGACCTGGGCCTGACGCGCGCCGTCTCGGACGCCGTGGGCATCTCGGTGATCGCATCCGGCGGCGTGGGCGGCTTGCAGGACCTGGCCGACGGCGTGCTGAAAGGCCATGCCGACGCCGTGCTCGCCGCGAGCATCTTCCACTACGGGCAGCACACGGTCGGCGAAGCGAAGCGCTTCATGGCCGAACGCGGCATCCCGATGCGCCTCGACTGATTGATGGAACCGACGACCATGGTGACCCCGACCACCCCTCCGATGATCCCTGCCCAGCCCTGGCTCAAGAAAATCCAGTGGGACGAGCACGGCCTCGTGCCGGTGATCGCCCAGGAAGCGGGCTCCGGCGACATCCTGATGTTCGCGTGGATGAACCGCGAAGCCCTGGCGAAGACCGTGGAACTGGGCGAGGCCGTGTACTGGAGCCGCTCGCGCAAGAAGCTGTGGCACAAGGGCGAAGAGTCCGGCCACGTGCAGAAAGTGCTGGAAATCCGCCTCGACTGCGATGAAGACGTCGTGCTGCTGAAGGTCGAGCAGGCCGGCGGCATCGCCTGCCACACGGGCCGCCATTCCTGCTTCTTCCAGAAGTTCGGCGACGGCGACTGGCACAGCGTCGAACCCGTCCTGCAGGACCCGGACACGATTTATACGAACCCGAAGAAAAAATAATGAGCACGCAACTGGAACGCCTCGCGGCCGTCATCGAATCCCGCAAGCCGGCCAACGGCGGCGATCCTGCCGCCTCGTACGTGGCCAAGCTGTTCGCCAAGGGCGACGACGCCATCCTGAAAAAGATCGGCGAGGAAGCCGTCGAGACCGTGATGGCCGCCAAGGACGTGCGCGCCGGCGCGGACGCCTCCAAGCTGCTGTACGAAACGGCCGACCTGTGGTTCCATTCGATCGTCCTGCTGGCACAGTTCGGCCTCACGCCGCAGCAGGTGCTCGACGAACTGGCGCGGCGCGAAGGCATTTCCGGCATCGAAGAAAAAGCGTCGCGCCCCAAAGACTGAGACCTGGAGAGTAGACATGGATAACTGCATCTTCTGCAAGATTGCCGCCAAGCAGATCCCGGCCAGCGTGGTCTACGAGGACGACGAGCTGCTCGCGTTCAAGGACATCAATCCGGCTGCGCCCGTGCACTTGCTCGTGATCCCGAAGCAGCACGTGGCCACGCTGTCCGATTGCACGGACGACCACACGGAAATCCTCGGCAAGATGCTGGCGCTGGCGCCGAAGCTGGCGTCGGAGCACGGCATTGCCGTGAAGACCGGTCCGGACGGCCAGCGCAGCGGCGGCTACAAGACGCTGTTCAACGTCGGGCCGGACGGCGGGCAGGAGGTGTACCACCTGCACCTGCACGTGTACGGCGGCCCGCGCCCGTGGCGCGGGCTCGGTACGTAATTCCCCAAAGGAAAGAGGGCATTCTCGTCCTGCATGGCTTATACTGGCGTGGCTTTGGCTTACGCTGATCGGGTTAGCGCCCGGCAAGGAGAATACAATGGGTTCGATGAGTATCTGGCACTGGCTGATCGTGCTGGTCGTGGTGGTGGTCGTGTTCGGTACGGGCAAGCTGCGCAATGCAGGCTCGGACCTGGGCAAGGCCGTCAAGGGTTTCAAGGATGGCGTGAAGGGCGAGGAAGACAAGGCCCCGGGCAGCCAGTCCACCGTGCAGCCGCCCCAACAGGTGGCCGACAAGTCGACCATCGACGTCGACGCGCGCGAAAAGACCCGTCACTAAGCCCGCCGCTGACCCCGCATGATCGACCTCGGTCTTACCAAACTCGCCATCATCGGCGCGGTGGCGCTGGTCGTGATTGGCCCCGAGAAATTGCCTAAGGTGGCGCGCATGGCCGGCACGCTGTACGGCCGCGCCCAGCGCTACCTGCACGAGGTGAAATCCGAGGTCTCGCGCGAGATCGAGATGGAAGAATTGCGCAATCTGCACAAGGACATCCAGGACAGCGCGCAAAGCTTCAAGTCCGAGGTCGAGACGTTCAAGTCCGATGTCGAGAACACGGTGTCGGGGCACATGAACGAGGTCGAATCCGCCTGGCGCGGCGACACGGCCGTCATGCCCACGACGGCATCCACGGACGACATCGAGCGCAAGGCGCGCGACTTCCGCCGCAAGAAACTGGCGAAGACGTCGAACGTGCCGGCGTGGTTCAAGAACCGCCAGGGCACGCGCCAGCACGTGCTGTCGGGCGCCGCGCGCGTGCGCAAGTTCCGTCCCGGCGCCACTTCCACTACCAAATTTTTCTGATGATGGTCGCCCCCGGGCGCCACACCCTTGCGCCACATGACTGAAGAATCCGCGGGCGAAGAAACCTTCATCTCCCACCTGGTCGAGCTGCGCGACCGCCTGATCAAGGCGACGTACGGCATCGTCCTCGCATGCATCGTGCTCATGGTGTGGCCGGGCCCGGCGCGCATCTACGATTTCCTCGCCGCCCCGATGCTCGCGGCGCTGCCGGCAGGCTCCAAGATGATCGCCACGGGCGTTGTGTCGCCTTTCCTCGTGCCGATGAAGATCACCCTGCTGATCGCCTTCATCGTCGCGCTGCCGTGGGTGTTCTATCAGGTCTGGGCGTTCGTCGCGCCCGGGCTGTACGCGCACGAAAAACGGCTCGTGCTGCCGCTCGTGATCTCGTCGTCGGTCCTGTTCATCGCGGGCGTGGCGTTCTGCTATTTCTTCGTGTTCGGCCGCGTGTTCCATTTCATCGGCAACTTCTCGCCGAATTCCATCGCCGTGATGCCCGACATCGAGAATTACCTCGATTTCGTGATGTCGATGTGCCTCGCGTTCGGCGCCACGTTCGAGGTGCCCGTGGTCGTCGTGATCCTCGTGCGGATGGGCATCGTCAGCGTCGAGAAGCTGCGCTCGATCCGCCCGTACGCCATCGTCGGCGCGTTCGTGATCGCCGCCGTCGTCACGCCGCCGGACGCCGTCAGCCAGCTGGCGCTGGCGATTCCGATGTGCCTGCTGTTCGAGCTGGGCCTCATCATGGCGCCGATCTTCGTGCGCGTGTCGCAGGCGCCGGAAGAGCACGCCTGAGCGCTTCGGCGGCCGGTTCAGATTACCGGCTGTCCAATAAGAAAAGGGGCCAGCGGCCCCTTTTTCTTTTTTTACGTGCTGCGATCAGCCCTTGCGCTTGCGGCGCGACAGTGCCAGGCCGGTCAGGCCCAGCCCGACCAGGGGCAGCGACATGTCGGCACACGGGTTGCCCGCGGTTTAATTCCTATTTGCAATGATATTTCTCAACGTAAATTTGCGACTCCATTGAGCTAACGCCAGGGTTGGATTTGCCCCGTTTCAAACTGCGGGTCCGCGAGCCGCCTAGCATGGATTCCCGGGTACCGGCTGCGGCCGATACCCGGGGGCGTCTTGCCCGGTTTTCATCATGGAGAACATCATGCGCAAACTGAAGAGCAACGAACTGCAACACGTCTACGGCGGCTGTAACTCGGGCGGCGGTGGCAGCGGTGGCAGCGGCGGCAGCGGCCACAAACACAGCCACAGCCACAATCACAGCCACAGCCATAACCATAGCCACAGCCACAATCACAGCCACAGCCACAATCACAGCCACAGCGGCGGTGGCGGTGGCGGCTGCGGCTGCTGATCCGGTTCGCCCGTCCGGCCTGAACAGGCCGGTACGAACGCGGCGTGCGCCGGGACGGTCGTCAGCGACGCTCCCGGCGCCGGTCCGCACGTTGTGTGTTCACTCGAGCAGGAGTCCCACCATGAAACGAGAATCCGCCCCCGCTGCCGCCATCGCCTCGCTGGAGCAAGCGCCGCACCACGAAGCCTGGCTGCTCGGCCAAGCGCCCATGCGCAAATACCTCGATTTCGTCGGTGACGTCGGTGTGCCCGGCCTGAACGGCGCGCGTCCCGATCTCGTGCGCGAATGGACGGCTGCCGAGCTGGTCTACGAGGAACTGGAGCGCAGCGAGGCCGGCAGCGCCGACCACCCTGCGTGCCCGCCGCTCGACCCCGCGCTCGAGCCGCTGGTCGAACAAGTGCTGGCGAGCCCGCGCTACACGCGCACGTTCGACAGCCTGCCGACCAGTGTCCGGATGGTCGACCTGGCCCGCCTGGTCGTCTGCCAGAACCACGTCACGCAGACGTTCGTCGACGGCATCCGCGCGCGCCTCGGGCCGGACCCCGACCCCGTCACGTTATTCCACTGCTGCCTGCCGCTGGACGCGGGCACGAGCCCGGTCGAGATCCGCACGATGGGATCGAAGCGCTATCAATTCCGCTCGCCGTCCACCGATTTCCGCTTCCACGAATCGGTGATGCTGCGCGAGGACCAGCTGAGCGGTCACGAGGCGTTCGGCGCGATCGCCGGCGCGCTCGGCCTGGTCGTCGGATTCAGCTGCAATTTCATGAATGCCGTATGCGACGCCGACAGCGGGCGCCTGCTGCTGCACAACGGCTACCACCGCGCTTGCGCGCTGCTCGCGCTGGGCGTGCGCTATGCGCCGTGCGTCGTGCAGACCGTCGGCTCGCGCGACGAGCTCGACATCGTCGCCAAGCCGGTCGTCGCCAACGATCCCGGCTACTTCTTCAACGCGCCGCGCCCGCCCTTGCTCAAGGATTTCCTTGAGCCGCGCGTCTGCAAACAGGTGCCGATCAAGCGCATGGTGCGCGTCATCGAACTCAGTTACGAAGTGCGCGACTACTTCATGGAAGCATGATGGACGGCTCGGGGGGCGGGTACGGCCGGGACGACGACGCGGCGCTGCCGCTGTTCCGGCCCCAGTTGTTGCAGGAACGGCAGACGCAGTGGCTGGGCACCGTCCTGCTCAAGCCGCGCCCGATGCACGTCGGGTTCGCCGCCCTCGCGGCGCTGACGGTGGCCGCCATCGTCAGTGCGCTGTGCCTGGCCAGCTACACGAGCAAGGCGCGCGTATCCGGCTGGCTCATGCCGGCACAGGGCATGGTGCGCGTGTTCGCGCCGCGTGCGGCAGTGGCGACCCGCGTCTTCGTGCGCGAGGGCGACACGGTCGCGCAGGGTCAGCCGCTGGTGGGGCTGTCGGCCGAGGAACGCAGCGCGGCCCTGGGCGACACGCAGGCGCGCGTGGCGCGCGAACTCGAGGCCCAGCGCGACAGCCTGAGCGCGGAAGGGCAGCGCAGCGACCAGTTGCTGCGCCAGCAGCGCGCCAACCTGGCCGGGCGCGTGGCGGCCGTGCGCCAGGAGGAGCACGGCATGGAGCAGGAAATCGCACTGCAGAAGACGCGGACCGAAATGGCGCGCCAATGGGAGACGCGGCTGCGCGACTTGCAGAAGATCGGCTTCGTGCTCGAACAGCAGGTGCGCGGCGCGGCCGAAGATACGGTCGAACAGACCGCGCGCGGCCAGACGCTGGAGCGCAACCTGATCACCCTGGGGCGCGAGCGTGCCGCCCTCGAGGGCGAATTGAAGGACATCCCGGTGCGCATGGCGGCGCAGGAGGAGACGGTCAAGCGCGGCCTGGCCGCGACAGCGCGCGACCTGGCCGAAACCGAGGCGAGGCGCGCCCTGACGATTCCGGCACCGCAGGCCGGCACCGTGACCGCGATCCACGCCACGCCAGGGGCCGCCGCGCATCCCGAGATACCGCTGCTGTCGATCGTGCCGCAGGGCGCGCGCCTCCAGGCGCACCTGTATGCGCCCAGCCGCGCGGTCGGCTTCGTGCGTGCGGGGCAGGGCGTCCTGCTGCGCTATCGGGCCTACCCGTACCAGAAGTTCGGCCACTATCGCGGCACCATCGCGAGCGTGTCGCGCAGCGTGATCGAGCCGTCCGAACTGCCGCCCGGGTTCGCGTCCGGCACCGCATCGGGAGGGGGCGCCGAGCCACTGTACCGGATCGTCGTCGACCTCGAGCGCCAGGACGTGACGGCCTACGGCAAGGCGGTGCCGCTGCAGCCCGGCATGCAGCTCGACGCCGACATCCTGCTCGACCGCCGCCGCTTGTACGAATGGGTACTCGACCCCTTGTTCACGCTGACCGGGAGCTGGCACCGATGACACAGACCGACTACGGCGCCATGCTGGGCACGCGCCTGCCCCTGATCCTGCAGACCGAGGCGGCCGAATGCGGCCTGGCGTGCCTCGCGATGGTCGCGTGCTGGCACGGCGGCGACACCGGCCTGTCGGCGTTGCGACGCCGTTTCGGCCTGTCGCTGCGCGGCGCGTCGCTCAAGGACCTCGTCGAGATCGCCGGCCATATCGGCTTCGCCGCACGCCCGCTGCGCCTGGAGCCGGACGAGCTGCCGCTGTTGTCCACGCCCTGCATCCTGCACTGGGACCTGAGCCACTTCGTCGTGCTCAAGCGCGCGGGCGCGGGCGCCGTCGTGATCCACGACCCCGCCTTCGGCGTGCGCCGCCTGTCGCGCGCCGAGGCGCAGCGCCATTTCACGGGCGTCGCGCTGGAACTGAGCCCGGCCCGGCCGTTCGTGCCGCCCGACCCGGAGCCGCGCCTGCGCGTGCGCGCGCTGTTCGGCCGCATCGTCGGTGTCAAGCGCTCGCTGCTGCTGCTGGCGGCGATGGCGCTGGCCATCGAGACGCTGGGCGTCACGACACCGTTCTTCATGCAGTGGATCGTCGACGAAGCGCTGGTGAGCGCCGACCACGACCTGCTGCTCACGCTCGCCTGCGCGCTGCTGTTCATGCTGATGCTGCGCGTGGCGATCAACGCGATGCGCGGCATTACCCTGATCGCGATCTCCAGCACGATCAAGGTGGCGGGACGGGGCGGCCTGTTCGGGCACCTCGTTCGGCTGCCGGCCCGCTACTTCGAGAGTCGCCACCTGGGCGACGTCATGTCACGCTTCGGCGCCCAGGAAACCATCCTGCAGGCGCTCACCACGGACCTCGTGGAGATCATGCTGGACGGCCTGATGTCGGCGGTGACGCTGGCCGCGATGCTGTGCTACGCCCCGGGCCTGGCCGGCATCGTGCTGGCGGGCGGCCTGCTGTACGCGCTCGTGCGCGCGCTGTCGTACTCGTCCCTGCGCAATGCCCAGGCCGAGTCCATCGTCTGGGGCGCGCGGCGCGACAGCCACTTCCTGGAAACCTTGCGCGGCATGAAGACCATCAAGCTGTTCAACGCGCAGGCATCGCGCCAGACGCACTGGGTCAACCTGCTCGTGCAGACGGTGAACCGGCAGGTGACGACGCAGCGGCTGGGCGTGATGTTCCGCGCCGTAAACGGGGGGCTGATCGGCGTGGTCGGCGTGCTGGTGATCTGGCTGGGTGCCGAACGCGCGCTGGCCAACGAGTTCTCCGTCGGGATGCTGCTGGCCTTCATCAGCTACAAGGACCAGTTCCTGTCCCGGATCAGCGCCCTGATCGACAAGGCGCTCGACCTGTGCATGTTGCGCCTGCACGCCGAGCGCCTCGCCGACATCGCGCTGACACCGGCGGAACCGGACGACGCGCCGCACACCGGGCCGCAATGCGGCGGGCCGCTGGCCATCGCACTGCGCGGCCTGCGTTTCCGCTACGGTGCCAGCGATCCGTGGATCCTGGACGGGATCGACCTGGACATCGGGCCGGGCGAATCGGTGGCGATCGTCGGCCCGTCCGGCTGCGGCAAGACAACGTTGCTGCGCCTGCTGGCCAGCCTGCTCGAACCGACCGCGGGCGAGATCGTCGTCGACGGGCGCCCGCTGGCGCCCGGCGCGGCCGGCCGTTACCGGGCGCTGATCGGCGTCGTGCTGCAGGACGACCAGTTGTTCGCCGGTTCCATCGCCGACAACATCAGCTTTTTTGCCGACGCGCCCGACCAGGAGCGCATCGAAGCCTGCGCGCGCAAGGCGGCCGTGCTGGATGACGTGCGCGCGATGCCGATGGGTTTTCACACGCTGATCGGCGACATGGGGACCGTGCTGTCTGGCGGCCAGAAGCAGCGTGTCCTGATCGCGCGGGCGCTGTACCGCGAGCCCGGCCTGCTGCTGCTGGATGAGGCCACCAGCCACCTGGACCTGGCGCGCGAACGTTCCGTCAACATCGCGGTCGCGCAACTGCCGATGACGCGCATCGTCGTGGCGCACCGGCGCGAGACGATTCTTGCGGCCGACCGCATCATCGTGCTGGAGAAGGGGAAAATCGCAGCCGACCTGCGCGGGCCGAACGGCCGCGCGCATTTTCTCGCGATGAGCGCCGCGGCGCTGGAGTAGTCCGCCGCCGGACTATCCCGGCTGGCATGGAACGCTGCGCCGATGGGCTGCCTGCTCGGGAGGAGTCAATTCAGCGTCAAGTCGGTGGAAGATAGAACTTCCAACATTCCGACGGCTTGCTGACGTAACGCCACTCGACGATCTGCTCACGTGAGTCGACCACAAAGGAATAAGAGCACCCTGGCGGGACGACCTCGAACACATATTCCTTCAAACCTTGCAGGTCGCGCACTGCCACGAGATGGCCGCACGCTTCGTATCTGCCCGGGGAGATAGAAAAATCGCAGGCCACATGCAGGTAACTTCCAACGCGCGCAGAATGCCCGCGTTCGAACTGCCCTTTTCGATCTCGCATCAATTCCTGTGTGGTCGCGATTGCGGGCACGATGAGCACGGCGCCGCATCCATGCAGGCAGAGGAGTAGTCCGATCAACCAGAGACGTGCACGCGGCATATAGGGAAGTCACCGTTTATTTTTTATGGATGAGCAGCCTGATAAGACGAGCTAATTGTGCAGGAACGTTGTCGAAATTATGCAGAGCATACCGCCGCCGAAAGTCAACCAAATGCAGAGGCGTGGGAAGTCGGATAGTCTGCTTCGACCAGCTTTGTAATAGGAAGGATTTAAAATGGCACCGGCTCCGATCATCGACAACCCCGCCACACCGACTAAGTCCCGAAGGGAACTCGCGCGGTCAAGCTCTGCGAGGGCGCCCAGCAAAAAAATCAACGCCAGCATCACGCCAAGTAATCGTTGTTTTAATGGCAGCGCTGACCAGTTCAGCATTCACTGCTCCTCAATGGATTGGTTATAGCGACAAATCGACCGCTTTTGCTTCTGGCCGCATCCAGCCGTTCAACCGAGCATAGCATCCTGCTGAGCCACAATAGTCACACAATGTCGCGAACGGTGGCGGGAGACCCAGCAGAGATAACGCATGCTGCAATAACGCGGCCGTTTTGATCCTATAAGTGCCCGTCGGCGAGAACAGGTCCTTGAATCGGCCTTAGCCAGCGAGACCTTTATTCGACCGTAACCGCCAGATCCCGCCCGTCCAGCGCCACCTGTCCCGCAAAATCCGCAGCGTAGATGCGCAGCAGATAATCCCCCGGCACCAGCCCATCCACGCGCCACGACCCGGGCAACGCCACGCCATCCTTCAGCGTGTTGTTGACGGCATAGGCAAACACGGTGGACTTGCTGCCGTAGACCGTGATGCCGCTGCGCTCCGCGTACAGCAGCTTCACCGCTTCGCGCTCGCGCGGCAGGCGGTCGTAGACTTGCGTGATGCGCGGCGCCTCGAATCCCGCGACCGGGCTGCCGTCCGCATGCAGCAGCTGGTACCCCACTTTGTACAGGCCGAGGCGGCGCCGCGCCAGGTTGCCGTCGACCTGGTCGTAGCCGGCAGCGACGATGGCGACGGTCCCGAGCGTGCGCGCCACGTGCACGCGCCGGCCCTTCTTGCCCGGCAGACGCTGGCCGCTGGCGTCGTACAAGGCGATGCTCTCGATGCGGGGCGGCACCGTGTCGCGCAGGCCGACGAACGGCAGCGTCAGCGGATTGACGGCCACGCCGCCGGGGTAGTACTCCATGTGCACGTGCGCCATCGGGTTGATGGTGCCGAGCGCGTCGCCGACGGCGAAGCGGGCGCCGCGCCGTACGCGCACGCGTTCCGGCTTGCCGTTCGCGCCGCGCAGCAGCTGGAAGCGCGGGTCGAGCGCCTTGCCCGATGCGTCGCGGCCCACGCGCATGTGGATGTACGCGAGCGGGCCGATGCTCATGCCTTCGCCCAGCTCGCCGAATGCCCAGTTCGGATAAGGGTCGCTGACGGTCGCAGGCAGGATCGCGAGCACGCGCGCGCCCACATCGGCCCGGATGTCCAGGCCCCCGTGGAAGTGGTCGCGGTTTTCCCCGTCGTAGCTGCCGCGCACTTCGCCCATCACGCCCACGACTTCGTGCACTTCCTGTTGCGGCGCCACCGGCCAGGGCAGGGGTGTCGTCGTCGGCAGCGCCGGCGGCATGTCGGATGGCGCCGGCGTGCCGGGGCGAGGTGGCGCCAGTGCGAACACCCGCAGCGCGCGGCCATCCGTCGCCACGAGCGTACCGTCGCGCCGCACCGCGATGCCGCGCGGCGCGTACAGCCGCACGCTGCCGTCGCTCGCAAAGCTGCTGCCCGCGGGACGGTCGGCGTCCGGCAGCGCATGATACTGCCCGCCCGGATCGAACTGCAGGATGCGTCCACCCGCGCCGCTCGCATACACATAGCCGTCGTGCGTCAGCGCCAGCGCGACGGGGCGGTGCAGCAGCGGGTGCCGTTCGTCCTCGGGCGCGCGCGCGAACGTCGTCACGGCGCCGGTCTTGTCGATGCGCCGGATCGCGTCGTTGCCCGTGTCGGCGACGAACAGCACGCCGTGCTTGTCGACGGCGATGCCGCTCGGCGTGTCGAATGCGGCCGTGCTGCCCGTGCCGTCGATGTCGTCGGGCGCGCCGCTGCCGGCCACCGTCGTCACCGCGCCGTCCTTGCCGAGGCGGCGGATGCGGTCGTTGTAGGTGTCGGCGACGTAGACGATGCCCGCGTGGTCGACGGCCACGCCGACCGGCCCGTCGAAGCGCGCGGCGCGGCCGACCGCATCGACGTAGCCGGCGTCGCCGCCGCCCGCCAGCGTCGTCACGGCACCGTCAGGCGCCACTTTGCGGATCGCGTTGTTGCGGGTGTCGGCGACGTAGAGATTACCGAGGCGGTCGATGGCCAGGGCCGATGGCGTGTCGAACGCCGCGGCCGCGCCGAGGCCATCCGCGAATCCCGCATGGCCGCCGGCGAAGGTGGTCATGCCGCCATCGGGCCCGATGCGGCGGATGCAGCTGCAATCGCCGCCGTCCGCCACGAACACGTTGCCGTGGGCGTCGACGACGGTCCCGAACGGATCGCCGAAGCGGCCCGCGAGCGGCGTCACGCGCGCGCGCCACGCGGCCTGCGTCGGTGGCTCGGCGGGCAACCAGAAGGCGCGGCCCGGCGTGGCGTTCTGGCGGGCGTTGAAGACGTACAGCGCGGCCCCGCCGGCGAGAACGGCGAGGCCCGCGAACGCCGCGACGATCGTCGTGCGTTTCACGTGTTACTGCATCAGCTGGCCGATGATCTTCACCGGCGCGTTCCCGTAGCTCAGGAACTGGTCGTGGAACTGCTTCAGGTCGAAGCGGTCGCCCAGCTGCTGCTTGCGGCGTTCGCGCAATTCCATGATGTCGCTGTAGCCGCTGAAATAGCTGGAGAGCTGCACGGACGACAGCTGCGCGCGCCGCCACTTGTCGGCCGCTTCCTGCGGGGTCTGGAAGGCCTGGCGCACCAATAGGTCCAGCGCCTGCTCGCGCGTCATGCCCAGCACGTGCACGCTGTAGTCGAGGATCGTGTTCGACACGCTGCGCAGGTTCCACTTGCACCACATGAGCCACAACTCCGGCGCGTTGTCGCCATAGCCCGATTCCAGCATCATGCGCTCGCCGTACACGGCCCAGCCTTCGACCATCGCGCCGTTGCCGAACAACGCTTTCACCAGCGATGGCGAGCGGTTCGCGTTCATCAGCTGCGTGTAGTGGCCAGGGATCGCCTCGTGGATATTCAGGATTTGCAGCATCCAGTTGTTGTACTCGCGCAGGCTGCTCTCGGCCTGTTCTTGTGTGAGGCCGTCCAGCGGCGTCACGTTGTAATAGGTCTTGTCCTTCGGCCGGTACGGACCCGGCGCGTCGATGCTGGCGCCCGCGACGCCGCGCTGGTACAGCGGCGTCTCGCGCACGACGAGCGGTTTGCTCGGGTCGATCGTCACGAGGTTGTGCGACACGACCCAGTCCTGCAATTGCGGGATCTGGCGGCGGATCTCGGGCAGGAAGTTCGCCGGCGTCGTGTGCTGCAGCGAGAGCTTGTCGATCACCATGCCGATCTTTTTATACCGGTCGGTAGGCTTCGCCGTACCGGCGCCCACCGTCTTGTCCCACAGCTGGTCGGCGAGGCCGTCCATGCGGGTCAGGAGTTCGTCGCGCGCGGCCAGGGCCTTCCGGTACGTTTGCTCGCCCGTGTTGGACGACTGGATCTCGAAGGCGAATTTTTGTTCGTACAAGTCCTTCCCGATGCGGAACGAGCGGGCGCGCTGCATCTGCGTCTGCGATTTGTCGAGGTCCGTCAGGAAGTCGACCCAGCCCAGCACCGCCGTGCCGGCGTTTGCGATGCGCACGGCGAAGATCGCCTTTTCCTGCGTCGACAGGATCGATTCCTGCGCTGCCTTGCCGAGATCCGCCAGCACGACGAGCGTGCCCGGCGCCTGCTGGATCGCGAGCTGCGTGTGCTCGTGCGTCGGGTTGACGAGGGACGCTTGCGCGGCCTGGTAGTAGGCCGGCACGTCGGCCAGGCGCTTCAGGATCGTGCGCAGGCGCTGCGCCTTCGCGGCGTATTCCGTATTCAGGATCAGGTCGAGCGGCTGCGCCACGTTGTACTCGGCCGGGTTCCACTCGAACTCGCGGAACGTCGTCAACTGCCACCGTTCGTATTTCAGCTTGTTCAGCAGGACGGCCAGGTCCGTGCGCTGGTTCGGCGACAGCTTGTCGGCGTTCAGCTTGCCGAACTTGTCGAGCCATTCGTCGATGAAGGCGAGCTTCTTCGCGCGCGAGGCGGCGTCGGGAATCGTCAGCTTGGCGGCCGCGTCGAACTTGCCGACGCTGATGCCGTCTTCCGGAGCGATGCGCCACAGCGCGGTGAGGAATTGCATGGACAGCGAGTCCATGAAGCGGTCGTTGCGGTTCTGCGGGGTGCTGGCGGTGACGGGCGCGGCGGCCTTTTGCACGGGCTTTTCGGTGGCCTTGGTCTTGCCTTTGCTTTTCGACGACGACGTGTGGGCGGCCTTGTGGTGCGGCTTGGTACGCGCACTCGCCGGCGCCAGCGCGACGCTGGCCAGCAGGACGGCCAGCGCGATTTTCGATTTCATCATGTTCTATCTGCCTGGGTGAATGAGGGGCCAGATGGGGGGCGCCAGATTAGCATCATTCGGCCTGCTTGCGGGCATTTGAAACAATACGTCACGAACGTTCCGGCGCCGCGAACCGCCGTCAACGTCCCCGCAACGGCGCTCATCGTCAGTCGGATCGTCACTCGGATCGCCACTCCGCGACCGATGGCGCCCGCGGTTCCGCGCCGCCGGACAGGCCGGCCTGCAGCATCGCCAGCATGTCCGCCGGCGACATGCGTGCCGCCATGTCCGTCCCTTCCAGCAGGCTGTCGGCCAGGTCGCGCTTGTGGCGGTGCAGGTCGACGATGCCTTCCTCGATCGTGTGGCGCGCCACCAGCCGGTAGATCGTGACGGGCCGCTGCTGTCCCATGCGGTGCGCCCGGTCGCTGGCCTGGTCTTCCACCGCGGGGTTCCACCACGGGTCCATGTGGATCACGTAGTCGGCCGCCGTGAGGTTGATGCCGACGCCGCCCGCCTTCAGCGAAATGAGGAACAGGTCGCCGTCGCCGGCCTGGAATGCGTCCACGCGGCGCTTCCGTTCCTGCATCGGCGTCGATCCGTCGAGGTATTGGTAGCGGATGCCGCGTTCATCGAGATGCTTGCGGATCAGCGTGAGGTGGTCGACGAACTGGCTGAACACGAGCGCCTTGTGGCGGTTCTCCAGCAGCTCGTCGGCGAGGCGGGCGAACGTCTCCAGTTTGCTGCTGCGGATGCCGCTGTCGGGCGCCACGAGCACCGGATTGCAGCAGGCGCGGCGCAGCTTCATCATCTCCGCGAGGATCTGGATCTGCTTCTGCGACTGCGGCGCTTCCAACGACGCGATGCGTTCCAAAGCTTCGCGCCGCAGCGATTCGTACAGCGCCGTCTCTTCTTCCGACAACTGCACGGGCAGCACGATCTCCGTGCGCGGCGGGAGCTCGGACAGGACCTGCGCCTTCGTCCTGCGCAGGATGAACGGCTGCGTGAGCCGGCGCAGCCGCGCGCGTGCCGCCAGTTCCGCGCGTTTATCGGAGGCCTTTTCGATCGGACCGGCGAAGCGCAGCTGGAACTGGTCGGCGGTTCCGAGCAGGCCCGGATTGATGAAGCGGAACAGGTTCCACAACTCGCCCAGGTGGTTCTCCAGCGGCGTGCCCGTGGCGACCATCCTGAAATCGCCTTGCAGCGCCATCACGGCCGCCGAGCGGCGCGTGTACGCGTTCTTGATGGCCTGCGCCTCGTCCAGCACGATCGTGTGCCAGCGGATGCCGTCGAACAGGGAAGACTCCAGCTGCAGCAAGCCGTAGCTGGCGACGATCACGTCGAACGGCCCCGCTTCCTTCAGCATCGCGGCACGGTCGCCGGGGCCGAACAATCGCACGTTCAACGTCGGCGCGAAGCGCTCCGCTTCCGCCAGCCAGTTCGTCGCGACGGACGTCGGCGCGACAACCAGCGTGGGCCCGCCCGGTGCGCGCGACAGGATCAGCGCGAGCGCCTGCAACGTCTTGCCGAGCCCCATGTCGTCCGCGAGGCAGGCGCCGACGCCCCAGTGCGCAAGGCGCGACAGCCATTCGAAGCCTTCGACCTGGTAATCGCGCAGCTCCGCCTGCAAGGTGCCGGGCAACTGCGGCCGGAATTCCGCGTTCTCCTGCATGTGTTTCAGATGTGCGCGCCATGCCTTGTCCGCATCGACGCCGCCCGCTTCCAGCGCCATCTCTTCCAGCGCGAAGCTGGCGAGCGGATGGAAGCGCAGCGCCTCCTTGTCGGCGTCGCTGTAGGCCGACAAATCCACCAGGCGGCGATGCAGTTCGTGCGTGAGCGCGAGGAACTGGTTGTCGCCCAGCGCGATGAAGCGGTCCTCGCGCACGCGCGCGAGCAGCTCGCGCAAGTCCATCACCTTGTTCTCGTCGACCTGCACTTCGCCGTTGGCGGCGAACCAGTCCTTGTCGCGCCGGATCTGCAGGCGCACGGACTTCGACGTGATCTTCTTCGTCACGCGGAACGATTCGCCCTCGGGCCAGGCGACGACGACCTTGGCGGCATCCAGTTCCTGCAGCTGGACGACGAGTTCCAGGCAGTGGATGGGCGCCGCGAGCAGCCATTCGCCATGCTCGTCTTCCGCGTGCTCCAGCGCGGGCAGGTCGGCCAGCAGCTGGCGCTCCGCCTCGCGTTCGCCGTTCAGGCTGCGCCGCGCTTCCGTGCGCACGCCGGCCACGTCGGCGATGACGCTTTCCGCGCCGTCGCCCGGGCGGAAATACGGCCCCGTATCGGGCAGCGGCCGCACCATCACCTGGATGCGCAAGCCCTGCTGGTACGGCAGCAGGTTCACGTGCAGGCGCATGTCGGCCGTCACCTGCTCGATGTCGGCCGCGCTGCCGCCGATGTCGGATTGCACGGTGACGATCGACGAGATGGCGCTGATCGCCTGCAGCACGCGCATCTCCGCTTCCAGCGGCACTTCCAGCCCGTCGCCGACGATCGCGCCGATGCGCCGATGCTCGTCCTTCACGCGCACGATGCGCAGGCGCGTCGGCGTCTCCTTCGTGACGACGACGTCGCCCTGCTGCTCCGCTAGCTTCGGCACGAGCGTGATCATGACCTTGCCGCCGCCCGCGCGCACGACGAGCTGCGGTTCGCCCGGCAGCAGTTCGACGCGCGTGCCGGGCGAATCCATCCAGAACAGCAGCGGATGGCCGACCAGCGCGGCCACGGCCTTGTCCAGGTCGAATTCGTAGCGCGTCCCGGTGCCGCTGTAGTAGCGGAATGCGCCGATGCTGCTCGCCACCTGTACGTCCTGCGCGGTGAGGAAGTCCAGCTCCGCCGCGTCTTCCGCGAGGCGCTTCAGGCCAAGGGGCCGGCCGCGCGTCCAGCCGCCCTGCACGTCGCGCTTCTGTTCGCGCGGCTCGAGCGCGCGGATGCCCAGGTGCGCGTCCCACGCGACGAGCCACGCGAGGCGCGATTCCTTCACCACTTCCACGTTGACCGCCGGCTGCAGGTTGATGAGGGCGTTCAGCTGGCGCTCCCACGGCTGCTCGCGCTCGAACCACAGCGCGAGGTCGACGAAGCGGTGCTGCTGGCGCAGCGCGATCGCCTGCTTGTCGAGCCCCACCATCCCCAGTTGGCCCAGCACGGACGCGATCTGCGCCGCGATGAAGTCGAAGCCGGCACTCCTCGCCACGTCGAACTGCTGTTCCAGCATCGCGGTCTTGTCCGTCAACTGCGGCATGCCGAGCCACCAGTGTAGCAGCGCGCGGAACATCACGGGCTGCAGCGACGTCTCCCAGTTGCGCGACGGGAGCACGTCGGCATCGACCGTGCCGCCGCGGATCTGGCGCAGCATCGACAACTGCTGGTACACGGCCGTGTCGTGGCTTTGCACGGCGCGCGTGGCGCTGTCCAGGTAGGCCTCCGCCGCTTTCGCGTGCTTCGGATCGTCGCTGCGCAGTAGGGCGGTCACGTACAGATGGCCGCCGATGCCTTCGAAGACGGCCTTGCGCTTGCCCGTCTCGCGCCGCAGCGCCTTCAACGCCTTGTCGAAGCCGGCCAGCGCGGGTTCCGTATCGCCGCGCAGCAGTTGCAGCACGCTGCGGTAATACAGCGTCGCGGATTCGTCGAGGTCCACGAGCAGGTCGGCCGCGGCGTCGAGCCGGCCGCACAAGATCAGATGTTCGGCCAGCGCCGTGCGCAGCGCCATCGATGCACCGCCCTGCGCGGCGTGTTCCTCGGCATACGCGCGGATCGCCGGCGCGCTGGCCGGTTCGCGCTGCACGTGGTTCACGAGCACCGCGAGCACGTCGTCGCGTACGAGGCCGTTGATGCGTTCCATCAGGTCCGGCTCGAACGGCCGCGCGCAGATGTCGACGAGTGGATGCAGGTACGCGGCCTCGTGGCAGCGCAGGCAGGCGGCAAGCAGCGGCGCGATCGTCTTCGGGCCTTCGCCGGCCAGCAGGGCAAAGCGCAGCAGCGCGACGCCCTGGCGGTAGCTGCGCAGCATGGGCGTGCCTTGCCAGTCGACGCGCAGCGGCGTCACCTGCTGGACCACCTCGCGCAATTCGTTGAAGCGGCGCGCACGCAGCGCCCACCGGATCGCGGGCCAGGCCACGTCGGCCGCGATCGTGTAGCCGCGCGACGGCAGTTCGCCGACCAGGCCATCGGCGTGCAGGCGCGCCAGCGGGTCGGCCAGGTCTTCCTCGTTGGTGCTTGCTTCCAGCGGCGCCAGGTGGTCGTGGATGCGGCGCCGGCCCATCGGCTCGCCGGCCAGCGCCAGCAGCGCGAGGATCAGCTTCTGCTGTTCGCTGCACCCATCGACGACCGCGTGCAACACCTCACTCATGCAGGAAGGTTCTCGATCTCGACGGCGGGCAAGCTGGTCGGGACGGGAATGCCGAACACGCGCAGGTAGAAATACAGCTCCGCTTCCAGCGTGCGCACGATGCTGTCGGCCTTGCGGAATCCGTGGCCTTCGCCGTCCAGCGTGACGTAGGCGACGGGCACGCCGCGCGCGCGCAGGGCGCACACCATCACTTCCGACTGCGGCGGCGGCACGACCTTGTCGTCCAGGCCCTGGAAGAAGATCATCGGCCGGTGCAGCTTGTCCGTGTGGTTGATCGGCGAGCGCTCGGCGTAGACGCGGTCGGCGCTGGCCTTCGGCGCGATCAGGTATTCGTTGTAATGCGATTCGAACTTGTGCGAGTCGGCGTCCAGGCCCTTCAGGTCGGACACGCCGTAATAACTGGCGCCGGCCTTGAACACGTCGTGGAAGGCGAGGGCGCACAACGTGGTCAGGCCGCCCGCGCTGCCGCCGCGGATCACGAGGCGCTCGCGGTCGACGAGGTCCCGGTCGACGAGGTGCTGCGCGCCGGCGACGCAATCCTCGACGTCGATCACGCCCCACTGGCCTTTCAGCAGGTCGCGGTAGGCGCGGCCGAAGCCGGAGCTGCCGCCGTAGTTCACGTCCAGCACGGCGATGCCGCGGCTCGTCCAGAACTGCGTGGCCAGCTTCAAGGTGCTGGCGGCCATGCCCGTCGGGCCGCCGTGGCCGATCACCATCAGCGGCGGCAGCTCGCCTGGCTGCGGCGCGTAGTCCTTGTTCGTGGGCGGGTAGTAGAACGCGTAGGCCACCCGTCCGTTCTCGCTCGGATAGCGGATGCTCTCCGGGACGGACAAGTAGCCCACGTCGGGCAACTGCTCGATCGAGCGCGCCAGCACGTCGCGCTGGCCCGTGTCCAGGTCGATCTGCGCGACTTCGGCGGCCAGCGTGGGCGCGCCGCCCAGCAGCGCGACGGTGTCGCCGGCCACGCGCAGCTCGCGGATTTCCTGGTACGGCGTCTCGATCGCGGCCAGCTTGCCGCAGCCCGTGTCGATGCGCGCGAGGCGGCTGACGCCATCCTCGATGTACGTGCAGACGATTTCCGTGGCGGAGCGGAAGCCGTACATGCTGTTCCCGAAGGTCCAGTGCGGACCGCCGAATTCCGCCGCGCGCCGGCACACGGGGTGCACGACGCCATGCGTGTAGCGGTACAGGTTCCACCAGCCGCTGCGGTCGGACACGAAATGCAAGGTGCCGTCCGGCGACCATTCCGGCTGGACGATGGCTTCTTCCGCGCCGCCCGCGACGAGGCGCCCGTCCAGCAAGGTGCCGTCGGCGCCGATCTCGGCCAGCCACAGTTCCGTGCCCTGCCACGGCATGTGCGGGTTGTCCCAGCAGAGCCAGGCGATGTGCCGGCCGTCCGGCGAGATGCGCGGCGACGAATAAAAGTCGTTGCCGTCGACGAGGACCGTCTCCGTGCCGTCCGCGCCCAGCGCGCACAGCGTATTGACGGGGTAGGTGCCGCCCGCCGAATGGTCTTCGCGTACGCCGACGAGGCGCCGATGCGCGCGATCCAGCACGAAGTCGGCCCAGCGCTTGTCGCCGCCTTCGCTGACGGGGACGGGCTCGTCGGCACCGTGCCGGTCGATGCGGTAGATGCGGTTGTCGGCGAAGTTCGAGAACCAGATGTGGCTGTCCGCGACGAGGGTGGCGCCGCCGCCGTACTCGTGCACGCGGGTGCGCACGTTGAACGGCGCCGGCGTCAGTTCCTCGGTCCGGCCGTCGCGCAGGCGCATCAGCGTGTTGCGGCCGCCCTCGCTGGCGCGGCCCGCCAGCCAGTAGACTTCGCCGCCATCCGAGAGCACTTGCGACAGCGGCGTGGCGCCGGCCGCGACAGTGGCGGCGGTGATCGGGGAAGTCCAGGCGCCGCAGGGCGCAGCCTGTTTGCGGGTGGTGTCGGTCATGGTCGGTCCTGAAGATGGGGCACGGCTGGGGGAAGACAAGCATTATAAGTGGCTGCCGCCAGGCCGTATGTCCGCGTCGATGGGTGTGCGGGTGCCGGGAATGCGATAATAGAAGTTTGCCCTCCAATTCTTGAACGGATTGCCAGCCATGCCACAATTTGCCCCGCTGCAGAACGATACCTTCTTGCGTGCGCTGCTGCGCCAGCCGACGGACTACACGCCGGTGTGGCTGATGCGCCAGGCGGGGCGCTATCTGCCGGAGTACCGCGCCACGCGCGCAAAGGCGGGTTCGTTCATGGGGCTCGCCAAGAATCCGGACTTCGCCACGGAAGTCACCTTGCAGCCGATCGACCGCTATCCTTTGGACGCTTCGATCCTGTTCTCGGACATCCTGACCGTGCCGGACGCGATGGGCCTCGGCCTGTATTTCGAGGACGGCGAGGGCCCGAAGTTCGAGCGTACGGTGCGCACGGAAGCCGAGGTGGCCGCGCTGCGCGTGCCCGACATGGCGTCGTTGCAGTACGTGTTCGATGCCGTGACGTCGATCCGCACGGCGCTGAACGGCCGCGTGCCGCTGATCGGCTTTTCCGGCAGCCCCTGGACCCTGGCGTGCTATATGGTCGAAGGAGGCGGCTCGCGCGAATTCCACACGATCAAGAAGATGCTGTATTCGCGCCCCGATCTGATGCACCGCATCCTGGACATCAACGCGGAAGCCGTCGCGCAATACCTGAACGCCCAGATCGACGCGGGTGCCCAGGCCGTCATGATCTTCGACTCCTGGGGCGGCGCGCTCGCGGATGGCGCCTACCAGGCGTTCTCGCTGGACTATATGCGCAAGGTGGTGGCGAAGCTGCAGCGCGAGAAGGACGGCGTACGCATCCCGTCCATCATGTTCACGAAGGGCGGCGGGTTGTGGCTGGACGAGATGGCCGACGTCGGCGCCGACGCGCTGGGCCTCGACTGGACCGTTAACCTGGGCCGCGCCCGGGCGCAGGTCGGCGACCGCGTCGCCCTGCAGGGCAACCTCGACCCCGCGATCCTGTTCGCCGGCCCGGACCAGATCCGCGCCGAGGTGGAAAAGGCACTCGCCAGCTACGGCACCCCGTCGGCCGGCCATGGCCACGTGTTCAACCTGGGGCACGGCATCTCGCAATTCACGCCGCCGGAGTCGGTGACGGCGATGGTCGATGCGGTGCACGACTTCAGCCGCCGCCAGCGCGGCGCCTGACTCCACGGGCGGTGCGTTTTTTGCACCGCATCGCGCAGGCAATCACACTTATTCACAAAAAATCGTACGCGGGCCGCGTGGACTGTGGAAATGTACAGTATCTCGCAGGATATGATAAGTGTTTGATTTGATGGGGTTTATTGTCGGGTTCGCTGGGGGCGCAGAGGGGCCTCGAGGGGAGTGACCACTTATCCACCGAGGCTTTCAGCCTATTGTTCACAAAGTTATGCACAGGTTCTGTGAATAATCCGGAAAAGTGCTTGGTTTACCGGGGTTTACGTATTTTCTTCAAGTGTTGTATCAAGATTATGCTGCACTGCGTTCAAGTTTTGCACTGGAAATGCGCAGTTATGCACAGAAGTGCGCAAGCGATGGGATATTTCATGCGTCTAAGGTCGGAAAATATAAGTCGTTGAATTTATAAGGTTATTTTCTTGATGAGCATAGAGAATTTCCTAGCGTTTTGATCTAGCGTAAACCTTCTTCACGGTCAACTTTTCCATTTTCCACAAAGTTTTCCACAGTTCTCCACAGTTTCTCGACAAGGTCACGGATTGTCCCACTGCATCCTGCAAATCGCGCTCGACACGCCGCTCGACAGCCTGTTCGATTACCGCTGGGAATGCGAGCCCGGCAGTGAGCCGCAGGTCGGGCAGTTGGCGCTCGTCAACTTCGGGCGGCGCGAGGCGGTCGGGCTGATCGTCGCCGTCAAGCACGAGACGGACGTCCCGGCCGACAAGCTGAAGGATGCCCTCGCCGTGCGCACGCAACTGACGCCCCTGCCGGAGCGCTGGATCGCGCTGGCGCGCTTCGCCGCCGCCTACTACCACCGTCCGCTGGGCGAGGTGGCGATGCCGGGCCTGCCGAAGAATCTGCGGCTGTCGACGACCGTCGCGCTGGACCGCGCGCTGAAGAAACTGGCCAAGCTGCCGGACGTGCACGATGCGACCCCGGCCGACATGCCCGTACTGAACGCGGCCCAGCAGCAGGCGACGGACGCCATCGGCGGCGCGACAGGGTTCACCCCGCTGCTGCTGTACGGCGTGACGGGCAGCGGCAAGACCGAGGTGTATCTGCAGGCCTGCGCGCAAGTCCTGCAACGCGATGCCGACGCACAGATCCTGATCCTCGTCCCCGAGATCAACCTGACGCCGCAGCTGGAAGCGAACATCCGCGCGCGCTTCCCCGGCGTGATGCTGGCCACCCTGCACAGCAGCCTGTCGGAAGGCGAGCGCATGCTGCACTGGCTGGCCGCGCACACGGGCCGCGCGCGCATCGTGCTGGGCACGCGGCTGGCGATTTTGTCGTCGCTGCCGAACCTGAAAATGATCGTCATCGACGAGGAGCACGACCCGTCGTACAAGCAGCAGGAAGGCCTGCGTTATTCGGCGCGCGACCTGGCCGTGTGGCGCGCGCGCCAGCTCGGCATTCCCATCGTGCTCGGCTCCGCGACACCGTCGCTGGAAAGCTGGCACCACGCGCAGACGGGCCGCTACCGCAGGCTCGAACTGCGCGAGCGCGCCGTGCGCGACGCCGTGCTGCCGCGCGTAAAACTCATCGACATGGAGCGCGACAAGCCGAAGGAAGGCCTCACGTCCACGTTGATGCAGGCGCTGCGGCTGCGCATGGAACGGGGCGAGCAATCGCTGCTGTTCCTGAACCGGCGCGGCTACGCGCCCGTGCTGTGCTGCGAAGCGTGCGGCTGGATCAGCAACTGCACGCGCTGCACGGCGTTCATGGTCCTGCACCGGCCGGAGCGGCGGCTGCGCTGCCATCACTGCTCGCTCGAGCTGCGCATTCCGCATGCGTGTCCGACCTGCGGCAACGTCGATCTGCAGCCGCTGGGGCGCGGCACGCAGCGCGTCGAAGAAGGGTTGCAGGCGCTGTTCCCGCAGGCGCGCATCCTGCGCATCGATGCCGATTCCACGCGCAGGAAAGGCAGTGCCCAGGAAGCGTTCGACACCGTGCATCGGGGCGACGTCGACATCCTGATCGGCACGCAGATGGTCGCGAAGGGCCACGACTTCAAAAGGTTGACGCTCGTCGGCGTGCTGAACCCGGATACCGCGCTGTTCTCGCAGGACTACCGCGCCAGCGAGCGCCTGTTCGCGCAGCTGATGCAGGTGGCGGGGCGTGCCGGCCGCGCAGGGCTGGAGTCGGAGGTGCTGATCCAGTCGCGCTATTGCCAGCATCCGCTGTACGGCGCCGTGATGCGGCACGACTACGACCGCTTCGCCGGCAGCCTGCTGGAAGAGCGCCACCAGGCCGCGCTGCCGCCCTACATGTACCAGGCGCTGCTGCGCGCCGAGGCACCCGAGCTGGCGACGGCGATCGAATTCCTCGAGGCCGCGCGCGATGCGCTGCCGTCGGACACGGTCGTCATCAACGAGCCGATCCCGATGACGATGACCCGCGTGCACAACGTCGACCGCGCGCAGCTGCTCGTCGAATCGAATTCGCGGCCGGCGCTGCAGGCGTTCCTCAACGAGTGGGTGGATGCGCTGCGTGCCATGAAGTCGCGGGTGCGGTGGTCGCTCGAGGTGGATCCGCTCGATATTTGATCCGTTCCGAGCCGGATACACGGGCCCGAATTGCAAACGTCCGCGTGGGCACGGGGTGCCCACCCTACGGCCTCGAACATATCAGAACCGGATGCACTGACCCTGAATCGCAAACGTCCGCGTGGGCATGGGGGCCCACCCACGGCCGCGAACATATCGTAGGGTGGGCACCCCGTGCCCACCAGCCCACCCATATCGCCAAATTCCCCCGTCCAAGCCGAGTTCTTGAAAAAAGCGTATCGTCACGCTCGTGAACGTCGCGGAGGTGAGGATGAAGAAACTGAAGGTCGATGTCGCCGTGATCGGCGCCGGTACGGCCGGGCTGGTCGCCTACCGCGCGGCCAGGGCGCAGGGCGCGCGCACGGTGCTGATCGAGCGCGGCGTCTACGGCACCACGTGCGCGCGCGTGGGCTGCATGCCCAGCAAGCTCCTGATCGCCGCCGCCGAGGCCGCCCACATGATGACTCTCGCTCCCGAGTTCGGCGTATATCCAAGCACTGAGCCCGGCACGGTCCGCATCGACGGCCCAGCCGTGATGGCGCGCGTGCGGCGCGAGCGCGACCGTTTCGTGGGCTTCGTCGTCGAAGGCGTCGACGCGATGCCGGCCGACGACAAGGTGCGCGGCCACGCCCGCTTCGTCGATCCGCACACGCTGCGGGTGGACGACCACACGGAAATCGATGCGCGCCGCATCGTCATCGCGACGGGCTCCAGCCCGACCTTGCTCCCCACGTTGGCGAACGTGGGCCCTGGCGTGATCACGAGCGACGACGTGTTTTATTGGGACGACCTGCCGCGTTCCGTGGCCGTGATCGGCACGGGTGTCATCGGCCTGGAGATCGGCCAGGCGCTGGCCCGCCTGGGCGTGCGCACGCGCCTGTACGCGCGCGGGGGCAGCGTGGCCCAGCTGACGGACCCCGTCGTGCTGAAGACGGCGACGCGCGTGCTGTGCGAGGAACTCGACATCCACTTCCAGTCGCGCATCCTGCGCGCCGAGCAGGACGGCATTGAGGTCGTGCTGACGACGGGCCGCCACGACGAGGCGATCACGGAACGTTTTCAATACGTGCTGCAGGCCGCGGGCCGCACGCCGAACGTGCACGACCTGGACCTCGAGAACGCGGGCATCGCGCTGGACGGCAACGGTGTGCCACTGTTCGATCCACGCACCATGCAGTGCGGGAACAGCCATATCTTCATCGCCGGCGACGCCAACCACGAGCGCCCCGTGCTGCCGGAAGCGGCCGATCACGGCAAGATCGCGGGCGACAACGCCGGCCGCTTCCCCGACATCCGCCCCGGCCTGCGCCGCGCGCCGCTGACGGCCGCGTTCACGGAGCCGAACATCGTCACACTGGGCGCCAGCTACAAGGCGCTGTGCGCGCCGGGCAAGTCGAAGTTCGCGGTGGGACAGGTGTCGTTCGAGAACCAGGGCCGCAGCCGCGTGATGTTGCAGAACAAGGGCCTGTTGCGCGTTTACGGCGAGTACCGCACGGGCCGGTTCCTGGGGGCCGAGATGATCGCCCCGCGCGGCGAGCACATCGGCCACTTGCTGAGCTGGGCCGCGCAATCGCGGCTGACGGTCGACCAGATGCTGGAGATGCCGTTCTACCACCCCGTGGTCGAGGAGGGCGTGCGCACGGCCTTGCGCGACCTGGCGGCCAATCTCGCGAAGGGAGAGAGCGACATCGATCCGGATGAGGTCGAGCCGGGGACGTGATTGGTGTGCACGTGATTGGTGGGCATCCCGTGCCCACCAAACAAACCTTAATTCAGCCGCGAGGCATCCAACTTCCCCTCCGCCGCCAGCTGCCGCACCACCTTGACGGTGTCGATGTCGGACTCCTGGTACGCGGACTTCTTGAAATCCTCGTACATCTTGCCGATGTCGTCGGTGGCCGACACATTGCCGTCGTCGTAGCAGAAACGTACGACGAGCGCGTTTTCCGTCGGCGTCTCGATGGTCATGGTCAGCAGCGACCGGGCGATGTCGCCCTGCGCCGGCACTTCGAAGCGTACCTCGTGCAGCGGATGCAGGATGACCTTGTCGTCGATGACGAGGTCGCCATAACGCAGGCGGCGCGAGAAGCTGCCGCTCTCGCGCTCGCTGATCGTGCACTCGTCCAGGTGCGGCACGAACAGCTTCGGGTCCTCGGCGCGCAGCACGAGGCCGCGCCACAGCTGTTCGCGGGTGATGGTGTCCATCAGCGGGTTCAGCGGATCGTTAATCTCAATCAGGTGTTCAAATTTCATGTGGTATCCCTCGTTGGCGTCGTCGCCGTGCCGACCATGTTAGCGCATGCGGACTGGGACTGATGTAAAAGCCACATGTGGTGACGATATGCGTTTTACGCAAGCGCTCCGGTACGCACGTGCTGCCAGCTTCGTTACAATGCTGGGCTGTCCTCTCCAATATTTCCAATGTCCAACACCCCGAACTTCGGCCTGAACGGTCCGCAAAGCGAAGCCGTGCTCTATCTCGACGGCCCCTGCCTGGTGCTGGCCGGCGCCGGCTCGGGCAAGACGCGCGTCATTACGCAGAAGATCGCCTACATGATCGAGCACCGCGGCTACGACCCGCGCACGATCGCCGCGCTCACGTTTACGAACAAGGCCGCGCTCGAGATGCAGGAACGCATCGCCAAGCTGCTGAAACAGCCCAAGCAGGCGAAGCAGTTGACCGTGTCGACGTTCCACTCGCTGGGCGTCAAGATCCTGCGCCAGGAAGCGGCCGGCGTCGGTTTGAAGGACAAGTTCTCCATCATGGACAGCGACGACTGCTACACGGTCGTCTCCGACCTGGCCGTCACGACGGATAAACAGGAGATCCGCCGCATCCAGAACGCGATTTCGCTGTGGAAGAACGGCCTCGTCGACCCGGAAGACGCGATCCGCGACGCGCGCGACGAGGACGAAGCCCAGGCCGGCCGCATCTATCGCAGCTATGTCGCCACCTTGCAGGCCTACCAGGCCGTCGACTTCGACGACTTGATCCGCCTGCCGGTGGAACTGTTCCGCAACAACGAGCCGATCCGCGACCGCTGGCAGCGCCGCCTGCGTTACCTGCTGATGGACGAATACCAGGATACCAACACCTGTCAATACGAACTGGTGAAGCTGCTGGTGACGGGCCTCGGCAAGAAGCCGATGTTCACGGCCGTCGGCGACGACGACCAGGCGATCTATGCATGGCGCGGCGCGTCCGTGGAAAATCTGCGCACCCTGCAGACCGACTTCCCCGACCTGCGGGTGATCAAGCTGGAGCAGAACTACCGCTCCACGACGCGTATCCTGCAGGCGGCCAACGCCGTCATCGGCAACAACCCGAAACTGTTCGAGAAATCGCTGTGGTCCGAGCACGGCCTGGGCGAGCCCATCAAGGTGCTGGGCATGCCGAACGACGAGACGGAAGCCGACCAGGTCGCGATCATGATCTCGGCCGACCATTTCCAGCGCAAGAACAAATGGTCGGATTTCGCGATCCTCTACCGCGGTAACCACCAGGCGCGCGTCATCGAGCAGGCGCTGCGCAAGGAACGCATCCCGTACACGATCTCGGGCGGCCAGAGCTTTTTCGACAAGGCCGAGATCAAGGACATCATCGCCTATCTGCGTCTGATCGCGAACCAGGACGACGATCCGGCCTTCATCCGCGCCATCACGACGCCCAAACGCGGCGTCGGCATGACCACGCTCGAGAAGCTGGGCGAGTTTTCCGGGCAGTGGAACTGCTCGCTGTTCGAGGCCGCGCAGAAGGGCGGGATCGAAGCGCTGCTGCAGGAGCGCCAGCTGTACCCGTTGCGCGAGTTCTGTCATTGGATCAATGAGCTGGAATCGCGCGCCACGCGGCCCGGCCCGTCCGGCAGCGGCGACAATGCCGCCGAGCTTATCGACGACATGATGAAGGAGATGAATTACGAGCACTACCTGTACGAGAACTTCGACGACAAGGCGGCGCAGGGCAAGTGGCAGAACGTGCTCGAGTTCCTCAACTGGCTGAAGGAACGGGGCCGCGGCGGGCGCGACCGTGACGGCGAAGAAAAAAACCTGCTTGAGCTGACGCAGATGGTCGCGCTGATGTCGATGCTCGATGGACAGGACGAGGAACCGGACGCCGTGCGCATGTCGACCTTGCACGCGTCGAAGGGCCTGGAATATCCGCACGTGTACCTCGTCGGCTGCGAGGAAGGCATCCTGCCGCACAAGGGCGACCCTGACGACCCCGTCGAGAAGATCGCCGCGCGCATCCAGGAAGAGCGCCGCCTCATGTATGTGGGCATCACGCGCGCCCAGCGCAGCCTGCACGTCACGTGGTGCAAGAAGCGCAAGCGGGCGGGCGAGCTCGTCCATTGCGACCCGTCGCGCTTCATCAAGGAAATGGCACTCGACGTCGGCGATGCGCCGCCTAAGGAAAACGAAGTGCTCACGCCCAAGGAGCGCCTCGCCAACCTGAAAGCGCTGCTGGCCACGCCGAAAGTCTGACGTCACCTTCACTTTACCGAAAGCCCGTATGAGCGACGAGAACCGTCTTATCGACATCGAAATCAAGCTGGCCGACCAGGAAAACCTCGTCGACACCCTCAACCGCACAATCTACGAGCAAGGCCGCCGCATCGACCAGCTCGAAGCCATGGTGGCCAAACTGGCCGAACACATGCGCACCTTGCGTGATGCCGGCCAAGGGCCGGTCAACGAGCGGCCGCCCCATTATTGATCCTGGCATTATGCGCTGCCGATTTCACAATTAAAGAAACATTTGGTTTCTCGGGGAAATTATCTGGCGTGAATAACCGTCCTGGTTATGCCGGTCGCAAGAAACAATATTGCACAAATGCATTTATTGTTTGATTTTTGCAACGCATACATTTGAGTAAATTGATTATCCGAACGCCGTCCGAGGCCGTTCGTCGATGGACCGTTCCCGCCTGCATTCGTTTACTTATTCTAAGTTTCAATTGATTGCAGGGAAAAAATACTATGTTTTTGATGAAGCGCAGAGAACTTGGCCTGCTTGACCTCTCTATGTCGATTTTCACAAAAAGTCACGTCCTTTTTACCTATCTAATCTGTAATCAAATTTAACTGTACGTTACGGCTGAGCTCCCGCTAGTATCGCGTAAATACACGCTGCTCAGCAGTGTGTCTTTGGCCCGCATAACGTTTTGTCGCGGGCATTTCCTTCTTCACCCGAGGGCCGACACAATGTTCACGCGTAACCTTGAGATCAGCGAATTCGCACCGTCGGCCCCGGCGTCCCTGGGCACGCACGCACGGACGAGGCGTTACCCGGACAGATTCGAAATGAACGTCGCGACGGCCTATCACGACCGTCCCGACATCCTCGACGTGTGGAACCGCATGCTGGCCACGGCGACGGGGCCGGAGACGCTGTACCAATCCCCGCAATTTTTTAATTACCTGACCGACATGGATCAGGGGCAGAATGCGACCCACGAACTTTTCATTGTGCGTCGCCGCGTCGATTACGAGATCGTCGGATTTGTCCCGGTTCGCACCATCACATGCGATCTCGCCTTCCGCTTGGGCCCGGTGTCCCTGTTCAAGCAAAAGGTCCGCGCCTGCCAGATTCTCGGCAGCGTGCCGCTGCTGGACGAGACGCAAGACGGCCTCGCCGATTTCGTCATCCAGCAATTGCTGGAACGTTATGCGGAGTGTCAGGTGCTGTACATGCAGGCGTATCCCGAAGACGCGGGCGCCAAGCTGCAGGATATCGCGGGCGTGTCGGCATATGTCCGGTATGGTTGGCGCCCGTGCCACACGCAGCCGCTGCCGAAGGGCGTCGACGCCTATCTGCAAAAATTCAGTTCCAAGAAGCGCTACAACCTGTCGCGCCAGGTCCGCCTGCTGACGGAAGCCGCCGGTGCGTTGCAGATGGTGCGCATCGAACGGCCGGAACAGGTCACGGCGATGCTAGACGCGACGGTCGCCTTCGACCCGTCCGAGGTCACCGACCGCGACGCCGAGCAGCGCCGCCTGGAGGGGCTGGCGCGCCACGGCCTGCTGCTGTCGTATGTGATCCGTTGCGGTGACGAGGACGTGGCCGTCGTGTTCGGCTCGCGCTCGGCGTCCGTCTGGCATGTGCACAGGATCTCTTGCCAGCAGAAATATCTCAACCTGTCGGTCGGCACCAGCGCGATTCATCTGGCCGTCCAGGACGTGCTGGCCAATTTCTCGTTCAACGACATCGACTACGGCTACGGCACGCCAAACGCGGAATTTCGTTCGACCCACGTGTTGAAGGCGCGCGGCCATGTCCTGCTGCACCGTGCGCGCAGCCTGACGGCCCTGCTGCTGAAGATCCACGGCACGTACGACCGCATGAACGATGGCCTGATCCGCCAGTTCAAACGTCTGCAGAGATGGCAGGCGCAGCGCAAGCAGGCCGCCAGGAAGGCGCAGTCCAAGACCGACCAGGCGCCGGCTGCGTCTTGAGCGCCTGCGCTGCACACATTGTCGTGGCCGCTGCGTGCGGCCATATTTTTTTGCGCGCATCGCGCTTGCGACCGTGGCCGTGGGGCGCGTGGTGCTTCGGCATTTGCAGCAGCTCTCGCAGATCGGTATTGCCGATCCCGAGGCCACTGCCACCATTTCGTCGATCGTCGGCGAAGAACAGCTGCATCACGACCAGTCAGCAGTTTGCCTTCGTCGTGCTGGAGTGATCGAGCGCATGATCGGTTCGGTGATCTCTGCCGCGACGGAAAGCGTGATCTGGATCGGCATATGCGCGTAAATGCGCTTGAACGGCGTCACGCTCCACGTGCCGCCGCCGCGGCTGTCAAATCGTCGGCACATGCAGCCGGTTGTCGTCGTCCAGCACGAGGCCCTGCCACGTTGCAGGCTTGCCCGTCATTTCCCATGCCAGGATCTGCTGGGGCGTACGTCCCATTCCGCCTACACATTCGGTCATCCCGGTTTTGTCGAGTTCCTTCGTAAGGGCCAGATCCTTGATCGTCAGCTTGTTCATGTCAATCTCCTCAATCGTTATCGAGCCAAGCGGGTGCCGGCCACGATAAAAAGCGATTGCATGAAGCGTGCCAAACGATGGAAACGCGTGTGCGGGCAGGGATCGGGCACTCAGGCGCGCTATTTGTTGGTTCGTTCGTCGCACATGCGCTGATTGTGTTGGGTGCGGTCCAACATACTGACGGGCGGAATACTTATGCTAGAGTGATCTCTTGCCATCGAGCAAGTCGCCAGCCTAGCCATCATTCGGCGTAAGCCAACCTGCCATGTCAATTGTCGTGACTGCTGAAGAAGAAATCCTCGTTGGACGGAAGGTTGTCGTCGAGGGGCCTGCCCCGGATAGTCCTTTTACGGTCCTGTTCGAAGATGATGGCACCTCCGGTTATTTTTACGCCTGGGACGTGGAGGCTGAAAGAAACAGCATTCAGGATGCCGTCCATATCTACAACGTCAATGACGTCACAGATCGCGACAGGCCCGCCGTAGTCAAGATAGGGTTGTCACAAGACGGCCAAAAGACTGTTCTTCTCATCAATGGCTATCCGCACGCAGTCTTCGATTTCAGCGCGCGCCGAGGATACTGCCGTACCGGATTTCCGCCGCCACCGTCAAATGGTGTCTGGTCCGTGGCTGGTCATCAATGGGATGACTCAGTCATTGAACTTTTAAGATAGAGAAAGGTTGCGTTATTGAAGGAGGGACAATGATGCAATTCGAATTTAAGCCGAAGTGGAAAGAGGAACTCGTTTGCTCCTGCGCTGTTGGCTCATTTTTGTTGGACATGCCGATGGGTGTAGTCTCTGTCTACCTCCCAACAAAAGATCGTTGGCAGGAGGTTGCACCGCAATGGGCTTTAGAATTATGGGATGTGTTGTTCCCCCAACTGCAAGAATGGTGCGAGAGGCGAAAAATACCGCTTTATCTTGACGCTGCAAGTTATGCAGTCTCGTGGACACCTTAAACTCTAAATTGAAAACCGTAATGGGAAAAAACCGCCTGGAAGCCTTCAGCGACGGCGTCATCGCCATCATCATCACCATCATGGTGCTGGAACTCAAAGTCCCGCACGGCGCCGATTTCCGGGTACTGATCCCGCTATGGCCCGTGTTCATGAGCTACGTGCTCAGTTTCATTTACGTAGGAATTTATTGGAACAACCACCACCACATGCTGCACGCCGTGAAGGAAGTCAGCGGCGGCGTGTTGTGGGCCAACCTGCACCTGCTGTTCTGGCTGTCTCTGATCCCGTTCGTGACGGCGTGGATGGGCGAGAACCATTTCGAGACGGGGCCGACCGCCGCATATGGATTCGTGCTGTTCATGTGCTCCATCGCCTACCTGTTGCTGGCGCGGACGCTGGTCGCGAAGCATCCGAAGAACGCCACGTTGGCCGAAGCGCTCGGTGACGATCGCAAGGGCAAGCTGTCGTGCGTGTTGTACGTCGTCGGCGTGGCGCTGTCGTGGTTCGCCGCCTGGCTCGGGTTTATCGTCTACGCGGCCGTGGCCGTCGTGTGGCTGATTCCGGACCGCCGCATCGAGGACAAGGTCGCGGAAGAGACGGCGCAGCAATGTCAATCCGAACAGGGCTGAGCATCCCGCGAAGCCCTTTTTTCGGCCGTAAATATGTAACATGCGGCAATATCCCTGCTATTCTTCTTGGGCACTCGCCGCCGGGTACGTCCCGGCGGTTTCCATTCCGGTGCCGGGATTCGATCGGTCAGCAGTCCAGCGGAGGCCCAGTAACGGGGTGGTTGGTGCGCAGCAAAAAGGATCCCTCGTGGCACAAGCATGGGCGGATCGATAACCCTCGGAGAGCTCAAAGAATGAACCGTTCGCACTTCCTGGCCGTCGCTGTTACCGCAGCCGTCGCCAACCTGGCCCATGCCGCCCCCGCGTCGCTGCTGTCGGCGTCCAATCCGTTCGCCAAGCCGAGCACCCTGCCGTTCCAGTATCCGGCCTTCGACAAGATCAAGAACGAAGACTTCGCGCCCGCGTTCGAGGAAGGCATGCGCCAGCAGTCGCTGGAAATCGAGGCGATCGCCAACAACAAGGCGGCGCCCACCTTCGACAACACGATCGTCGCGATGGAGCGTTCCGGGCAGTTGCTGAGTCGTGTGTCGAACGCGTTCTTCAACCTGGTCGGCTGCAATACCAATCCGACGCTCGATGCGCTCGACAAGGACCTCGCGCCGAAGCTCGCCGCCCACAGCGACAAGATCCGCCTGAACGACAAGCTCTTCAAGCGCATCCAGACGCTGTACGACAAGCGCGCCAAGCTGCATCTCGATCCGGAATCGGCCTACCTGCTCGAGCGTTACCACAAGGACTTCGTGCGCGCCGGCGCGCAGCTGTCCGCGGCCGACAAGGAAACGCTGAAGGCCTATAACGGCAAGATCGCCGCGCTGCAGACGGCGTTCAGCCAGAACGTGCTGAAGGAAGCGAACGCGTCGGCGCTCGTCGTCGATACCCGTGCGGAACTGGCCGGCATGTCGGACAAGGCGATCGACGCCGCCGCCGCGCTGGCAAAGAAAGACGGGCTCGACGGCAAGTTCAAGGTCCCGGTCGTGAACACGACGCAGCAGGCGCCGCTGTCCGAGCTGACCGACCGCGCCACGCGCCAGAAGCTGCTGGACTTGTCGCTCGCGCGCGGCAGCCGCGGCGGCGATTATGACAATCGCCAGGTCGCGCTGGACCTCGTCAAGGCCAGGGCCGAACGCGCGAAGCTGCTGGGCTATCCGAGCCACGCCGCCTACATGCTGGAAGACCAGACGGCGAAGACGACGGATGCCGTCAACACGCTGCTGGCCGAGTTCGCCAAGCCGGCCGTGCGCAACGCGCACAAGGAAGCGGCCGAGATCCAGAAGGTCATCGACGCCGACGGCGGCAAGTTCCAGGCGACCGCGTATGACTGGAACTATTACACCGACAAGGTGCGCCAGGCTCGCTACGCGTTCGACGAGAATCAGCTGCGCCCCTATTTCGAATACAACAACGTGCTGCTGAACGGCGTGTTCTTCGCCGCGAACAAGGAATACGGCATCACGTTCAAGGAGCGCCACGACCTGCCCGTGTACAACCCGGACGTGCGCGTGTTCGACGTATTCGACGCTGACGGCAAGCAGCTCGCGATCTTCCTGCACGATCCGTACGCGCGCTCGAACAAGCGGGGCGGCGCGTGGATGAATGCGTACGTCGCGCAGAACAAGCTGATGGGCACGCAACCCGTCATCGCGAACCACCTGAACATCCCGAAGCCGGCCGCGGGCGAGCCGACGTTGCTGACGTACGACGAAGTACGCACGATGTTCCACGAGTTCGGCCACGCGCTGCACGGCATGTTCTCGAACGTGAAGTACCCGCGCTTCTCGGGCACGCGCGTGCCGCGCGACTACGTCGAGTTCCCGTCGCAGGTCAACGAGATGTGGGTCGCCTGGCCGGAGGTGCTGTCCAATTACGCCAAGCACTACCAGACGGGCGCGCCGATGCCGAAGGAGTTGCTGGACAAGGTCCAGGCGTCGTCGAAGTTCAACGAGGGCTACCGCACGACCGAGTACCTGGCCGCATCGATCCTCGACCAGAAATGGCACCAGCTGGGCACGGACCAGATCCCGACCGACGTCCTGGGCTTCGAGGCGACGGCGCTGCATGATGGCGGCGTCGACTTCCCGCTCGTCCCGCCGCGCTACCGCACGACCTATTTCTCGCACGTGTTCTCGGGCGGCTATTCGGCCGGCTACTACGGCTATCTGTGGGCCGAGAAGCTGGACGCCGACACGGTCGAGTGGTTCAAGGAGAACGGCGGTCTGCTGCGCAAGAACGGCGACCGTTTCCGCCAGATGCTGCTGTCGCGCGGCGGCACGATGGATGCGATGGACATGTATCGCAACTTCCGCGGCCGCGATGCGAAGATCGAGCCGCTGCTCGAGCGCCGCGGGCTGACGGGCGAGTAATCGCGCCATGCGCCGTTCCCGCGCCGGCGGGAACGGCGTTTTATCGTGAGTAAACATCGCCGCGCGCCAATCGTCTCCCATCAGGTATAAACTTTCTCACAACATCATGACGTGAGAAAGCCATGCTGCCCGAAAACGAAAATACCCTGAAAGCGCACCTCAAGACGCTGCACCGCAGCCTCGAGGACACCGGCGAAGTCGACGACGAGCTGGAAATGCTGCTGCGCCAGCTCGACGGCGACATCAAGCACGTCCTCAACAAGCGCGCCCAGGATCCGGACGCGAACACGTACGGCCTTGCGTCGCGCGCGCAGGAGCTGACGGCCCGCTTCGCACTGCGTCATCCGACCCTGGAACCGGCATTGCGCGAGCTCGGCAACATCCTGGCGAGCATGGGGATTTAACGACAAGCCATTGAAAATTAAGCCATTTTTGGAGGGGGCTGCAGCCTAAAAAGGCGTTTTCCGGTAAAATGCCGGCCAATGAACTCCCCTGCCAATCTTTTCGCGAACGTCGCCAAGCGTTCCAGCCGCGCCCCGGCCGCCCCGTTCCTGCCCATGTCCCGCGCGGAGATGGACAAGCTCGGGTGGGACTCGTGCGACATCATCCTGATCACAGGCGACGCCTACATCGACCATCCGAGTTTCGGCATGGCCCTCGTCGGCCGCCTGCTGGAGGCGCAGGGGTATCGCGTCGGCATCATCAGCCAGCCGGACTGGACCTCCGTGGAGCCGTTCCGCGCGCTGGGCAAGCCGAATCTGTACTGGGGCATCACCGCCGGCAATATGGATTCGATGGTCAACCGCTACACGGCCGACCGCAAGATCCGATCCGACGACGCCTACACGCCGAACGCCGAGCCGAATAAACGGCCGGACCGCGCCGTGACCGTGTACTGCCAGCGCGCGCGCGAAGCGTTCCCGGGCGTGCCCGTCATCGCCGGGTCGATCGAGGCATCGCTGCGCCGCATCGCGCACTACGATTACTGGTCGGACAAGGTGCGCCGCTCCGTGTTGTTCGAATCGAAGGCCGACCTCGTCATCTTCGGCAACGCCGAGCGCGCGCTCGTCGACGTCACGCGGCGCATCGCGGCGGGCGAGAACATCAAATCCATCCGCGACCTGCGCGGCACGGCATTCCTCGTGCCGCACGGCTGGCTTCCGGACGAAGAGTGGACCGTGCACAATTCCACGCGCGTGGACGTGCCGGGCCGCATCGACCAGCAGCCGAATCCGTATGCGATGGCGCTGGAAGACCCGAAGCAGTGCGCGCTCGACAATGCCGCGCCGGAGCCGGAAGTCAAACCCATCGTCATCATGACGCGCGAGCAGCGCCAGGCGGCCGCGCGCGAAAAGGCGCAGAAGACCGTCGTCCGGCTGCCGTCGTTCGAGACGGTCAGCGAAGACCCGGTGATGTACGCGCACGCGTCGCGCGTGTTCCACCTGGAGTCGAACCCGGGCAACGCGCGTGCGCTCGTGCAGCAGCACGGCGACCGCGACGTCTGGCTGAACCCGCCGCCGCTGCCGCTCGCGATGGACGAGATGGACGGCGTCTACGACCTGTCGTACGCGCGCGCGCCGCACCCGAGCTACGGCAAGGCGCACATCCCCGCGTGGGAAATGATCCGCTACTCCGTGAACATCATGCGGGGCTGCTTCGGCGGCTGCACGTTCTGTTCGATCACGGAGCACGAGGGCCGCATCATCCAGAGCCGCTCGGAGCCGTCCATCCTGCGCGAGATCGAGCTGATCCGCGACACGACAAAGAATTTCGCGGGCACCATCACGGACCTGGGCGGCCCGACGGCGAACATGTACCGCCTCGCGTGCAAGGACAAGAAGATCGAGGAGACGTGCCGCCGGTTGTCGTGCGTGTATCCGACCATCTGCAGCAACCTGGGCACCGATCACAGCAAGTTGATCTCGCTGTACCGCAAGGCGCGCGCGATCCCCGGCATCAAGAAGATCCTGATCGGCTCGGGCCTGCGCTACGACCTCGCCGTGCGGTCGCCGGAATACGTGAAGGAACTCGTCACGCATCACGTGGGCGGCCTGCTGAAGATCGCGCCGGAGCACACGGAGGAGGGCACGCTCTCCAAGATGATGAAGCCGGGTATCGGCGCGTATGACGAGTTCAAGGCGCTGTTCGACAAGTACTCGAAGGAAGCGGGCAAGAAGCAATACCTGATCCCGTACTTCATCGCGGCGCACCCGGGCTCGACGGACGAGGACATGCTCAACCTCGCGCTGTGGCTGAAGAAGAACAACTTCCACCTCGACCAGGTGCAGACGTTCACGCCGACGCCGATGGCGATGGCGACGACGATGTACCACTCGGGCAAGAACCCGCTGCACAAGGTCACGGAGGATTCGGAAGAAGTCCTCACGGCGAAGAGCGGCAAGACGCGCAAGTTCCACAAGGCCCTGCTGCGCTACTACGATCCGGAAAACTGGCCGGTCCTGCGCGAGGGTTTGAAGCGCATGGGCCGTGGCGACCTGATCGGCAACGGCGAGCGCCACCTGGTGCCGCCGGCCGGCGCCGAGCAGGAGGTTGCGCCGCAGCGCGGCGGCGAGCGCCGTCCGCCGGTCGCACCGCGCGGCGACGCGCCGAAGGGCCGTGTGATCGAGGTGGCGCCGCGACGCAACGGCCGTGGTGGCGAACGCCGCGCCGAGCCGGCACCGTTCACCGCGCCGCCGACCAAGGCGAAGGCGGGCATCCTGTCGACCATCAAGTCGAAGCCCAGGGCGGGGCGCAAGTAGGCGCGGGGGCGTAACGAGAAACCGGGGCATGCCCCGGTTTTTTTATCGCTACAAATTCGGGCCAGAGCAAATTCGGGGTCAGCAGAGCAAATTCGGGGTCAGAGCCCGATTTTGTCGAAATTCGGGGTCAGAGCACGTTCACTTTGTGCGATAAGGATCTTGCCCCAGACGTTCGCGATCCGGGCGCCAGCACGTGGATCTGATCCGAGTCGGTAGTATTGTGGCCACCGGGATATTCCTTGAAAAAGTGCTCTGACCCCGAATTCACGCGGCAAAGTGCTCTGACCCCGAATTTTTCTGACCGGATTTTCAGACGCTCAGGTCGGCACTCGCCTGCTTCTCCCGCAAGCGGCGCGCGTAGCGGTGCCTTGCGCGCAGGCGCGGGTGGGTCATCAGCCGTCCCATCGTCTCCCCGATCACCATCACGACGCCCAGCAGCGGCAGCACGAGCATCAGCCCCGCCACGCCGGACAGGGCGCCGCCGATGAAGATCATCAGCACCGTCACCAGCGGATGGATGTGCAGGCTGCGCCCCAGCGTCAGCGGCATGAAGACGAAGTCGTCCAGCAGGCGCGCGAGGATGAAGACGACGATGGCGCCGTACGCGATCAGCGGATTCGTTGGCGCATCCGTGGCCGCGACGACCACCACCATCATGCAGCCCACGACCGAACCGACGAACGGCACCCACGCGAGCAGCGCGGAGATAAAACCGAGCAGCAGCGGCGACGAGACGCCGATCACCCACAGGCCGAAGCCGAGGACGATGGTGTCCAGCACGGTCAGCTTCAGCAATCCTTCGAAATAGCGGCGTGCCGTCTGGTCGACCTGGTGCAGCAGGAACAGGGTGCGTTCGAAATAGGCGTTGGGCACGGCGCGCGCGAGGAATTTCTTGAAGCGCAGGCCGTCGCGCAGGAAGAAGAACGCGAGGAACGGGGCCAGCAGCAGCGACGGCAGCCAGCCCGCCGCGCCCAGCAGGATGCCGGTCAGGTGGCGCTGGGCGAAGTTGTCCGTGTAGGCCTTGAAGCGCTTGTTGACGACCGAGGTCAGGTGCATCTCGGCCAGGATCGGGAATTTCGCTTCCAGCAATGTCATCGTGTTGCGCACGAAGGCGACGCCGCCGTCCAGGTACAGGGCGCCCGTCTTGTGCCAGCTGTCGGCGTCGCCGGGGACCGCGCTCCACGTCATCGCCGCCATCAGCACCAGGGCGCTGGCGCCGAAGAAGACGATGCACACGAGCGTGGCCGAGACGTTGCGCGTGAAGCCGGCGCGCAGCAGGCGCTGCATCGGCCCCAGCAGGATGTAGTACATGACGGTGCCGACGATGAACGGCAGCACGAGCCACAGCATGTGCTCGAGCAGCACCAGCAGCAGGCACGTGACGCCGATGATGCCGGTCCAGACGAACGGGCCGCTGCGCTCGTCGCGGAAGGCGTTGTGGATCACAAGGCCTCCACCTGCGCGTGGCCGTCGAGCCAGCCGCGCAGGCGCTGGCCGATGTGGCGCGCCAGCGCGAGCGAGATCTTGTAGCCGATCACGGCATCCGTCTCCATCAGCGCCAGGAAGTCGTCGCGGAAGAACACGGCCAGCTCGCAGGCATCGATGGCGCGGACCTGGGCGCTGCGCGGCGAATTGTCCAGCAGTGCCAAATCTCCGAAGAAACTGCCCGGGCCGAGCTCGCCCACGATCTGGCGCCCCCGGCTATGGGAACGGCTGATCTGCACGCGTCCGCTCATCACGAGGTACAGCGCCTGGCCTTCCTCGCCCTCGTCGAACACGATCTCGTCCGGCAGGTAGCGCCGTTCGTGCATGAGGCCGTCGACGAACTTGATTTCCAGGGGCTTGAGGGAACGGAACAGCGGCGTGTTCTGCAGCCGGAGCTGGCGGGGCGACAACGTGGGCGATTTCAGGAAACCAAAGATCACGACAGCTCCAGGACGATGCAGCCGGGCGGCCGCCTGGTCATTATGAACGATTCAATTGTGTTTGCGCAGCAACGATCCGTGAAGACCGTGCATGGCAAAACAACGGCCGTCAGCCAGCGTGCATAACGGGTGGGAAACCGCACAAATCGTCCGTGCACCGCCTTGAAAAACGTGTAGTATAGTTCCTTTAGGCAATAGTTATTAACTATATGGCATCACTTCGCCACTTCCGATCGGGAGGATACGCGTGATCGATATGCAGACCTTCATGCTGGCGCTCGGTGTCGGCAACACGGCGTTTGCGCTGCTGATGGCGGGTTATATGCGGGGTACGGCGGGGAATCCGGCTTTGCGCACGTGGATGTGGGCACGGCTGTCGTCGGGCCTGGCGCAGATTTGCTGCTGGGCCGCGCCGCACCTGGGCCTGCCCCTCGCGGAAGAGCTCGCGGCGTTCGGCTGGGTGGGCGGCGTCGCGCTGGAGCTGGCGTCGTATTGCGTCTTCTTCGGGTTCAACAACTGGCGCCGCATCCTCGCGCCGGCCACCGTCGCCGCGTTGCTCATCGTCGCGGCCGCCATCGTGGCGCGGGCGTCGCGCGCGCAGATGACGCAGGTGGTGGCGGTGATCGTCGCCCTGTTCGCGACCGGCGCCGCCACGATCCTGCTGCGGCCCCAGGCCGGCGCGCCGCTGCTGCAGCGTATCATCGGCGTCAACGACGCCCTGTTCGCCATCGCGATCTGGACCTGGATGGGCGTCGCCAACGGCGGGCTCGGCACGTTCGATGCGAACCCGGTGTACGGCTTCGCCTACCTGGCCAGCTATCTGCTCATGATCGTCAACGGCTTCGGTTTCCTGTTGCTGTGCAAGCTGAAGGACGACCAGCGCATGCAGCGCCTCGCCACGATCGACGGCCTGACGGACATGCTGAACCGCCGCGCCTTCTTCGAACGGGCCGAGCGCGCGCGCCAGTCTGCGCTGCGGCTGCGCAAGCCGATCGCGCTGATGATGCTCGACCTCGACCACTTCAAGCAGCTCAACGACAACTTCGGCCATGCGTGCGGCGACGACGCGCTGCGCCTGTTCGCCGACACCGCTCGCGCCACGCTGCGCGAGAACGACGTGATCGGCCGGCTCGGCGGCGAGGAATTCGCGCTGGCGATGCCGGGCACGTCGCTGGCGGGCGCGCAGTTCGCGGCCGAACGCCTGCGCAATGCCGTCGCCGAGGCGCCAGCGCCGGCCTGCGCTGCCAGTTACCGCATGACGGTCAGCATCGGCCTCGTGATGATCGATCCGCACGAGGAATTGACGGCCGCCCTCGCGCGTGCCGACCACGCCCTGTACGCGGCGAAGACGGGCGGCCGCAACCGCGTCGAGATCGGCGCGCCGCTGCTGCGCCGGGCCTGACATCGTCATGGAACGCCCGGCTGCGCATCCAGGTCGAGGGTGGTGGTCGGGGCGAGCTGCAGGTCGAGGTGGCTCGTCAGCACGATGCAACTCGTGCCCGCGTGCGCGCGGCGCGCGAGCTCGTCTTCCAGCACGCCGACCGCCTGCGTGTCGAGGCCGTTGAACGGTTCGTCGACGAGCAGCAGGCGCGCCGGCAGCGCGAGTGCCAGCGCCAGCTGCAGCTTCTTGTACTGGCCCAGCGACAGGCCCGTGACGGGCTGGCCGCCGACGTTGGCGATGTGGAAGGCGTCCAGGTGCCGGCCCAGCGCATCGCGGTCGGCGTCGGGGTACAGCGCGAGGTGCAGTTCGAGCCACTCGCGCGCCGTCAGCCAATCCAGGGCCGGCGCTTCGCCGCCACAATAAAAGCTCAGGCGCCGGTAGGCGAGGGCATCCTTGTCGCTGTCGAGGCCGTCCAGGCGGATGTGGCCACGGCTCGGCGCCAGCGCACCGCCCAGCAGTTTCAGCAACGTCGTCTTGCCGCGCCCGTTGCGGCCGCGCAGCCACGTGAGGCCGGGACCGATCCGCAGGTTCAGGCCGAGGAAGACGCTGCGCGTCGCGAAGTGGAAGCCGAGGTTCTCGACGTCGACGGATGGATTCAATCCCATAGTTTGCTTCCGAAGGCGCACAGCAGCACGATGGCGAATGCGACCAGCGCCATGCGGCCGCGTGTCGTGAAGGGTGGCGTCAGCGTCAACACGGGGGCAACGCCCCAGGCCAGCGCAAGATACAGGTGACTCGCCGTGCCATGCCAGGCGCCGGCCGCTGTGCCGATGACCGTCAGCGCTGCCGGCGCCGGCGCCATCGCCAGCAAGGTCATGGCGCGGGCGCGCCGGGCCAGTGCGGCGGCGTCGATCGGCCAGGCAGCCGCGAGCACGCGCACGCGCGCGAGCTGGGTGCGCAATGCCAGGTCGGCCTCGTACGCGAGCATCACCAGCACGATGCTCGTGACGATGGCGCCGGCCACGCGCGGCAGCGATTGCGGCCCCATCATCCACAGCGCGGCGGCGCCGACGGTCGCGGCCGCGAGGGCGCACTGGCGGACGCCGGCGGACGAACGGCGCCACAGCGGCAGCCAGAACAGCCGGTGCCAGAAATAGAACCCGCCGGCGCGGGGCGTGGCCGGATGCGTGTCGGCGGCAGCTTCCTGCGGCGTCCGGCGTGCCCGCGGCGGCAGGCCGGCGCCGTGCACGAGCAGTGCGGTGGCGCAGGCCCAGGTGAGCAGGAACGACAGCACGGTCCCGGCGATGGCGCGCGCGGGCAGCAGCCAGTCGGGACGTTGATACAGCCAGATGGCCAGCGACGCCGCATACGCCAGGGCCAGCGGCGCGGCCAGCAACGCGGCCACGGCGGACGACGCGCGCACCAGCATCCCTTGCGGCACGGGCAGCGGATGCAGCCACGCGCGCACGTGCGCGGGCACGACGCGGGGCCGCAGCAGCACGACGGGCAGGCTCATCGCGATGCCGTGCAGGCACAGCAGGGGCAGGGCGAGCGGCAACGGTTCGGCGGCAGCGAGCATCGCTGGCAGGGCGGCGAACGCGATCAGGCCGACGATGAGCGGGCCCAGCACGAACATGGCGATCTCGGCGGCACCACGCAGGCGCGCGGCCAGTTCGGCCACGGCGTGGCGGGCGAGGAGGAGACGGAACCGGGTGTAGGGATGCGTCATCGATAGAGTGCGGGGCATGAAACGAAAAAAGGTCCGACGAATCGGACCTTTTTTCTTGATACTGGCGGAGCGGACGGGGCTCGAACCCGCGACCCCCGGCGTGACAGGCCGGTATTCTAACCAACTGAACTACCGCTCCGTTTACTCTGATCGGTGCTTCACCTGCAAGATACTTGAAACTTGGTGGGCGCTGAGAGGGTCGAACTCCCGACCTAATCCTTGTAAGGGATCCGCTCTACCAACTGAGCTAAGCGCCCGTCACTCTGTTTCAGAGGTTTCTTGCCTGACGTTTGTCATCACGTCCGAAGAGGCCCGAATCATAGCGTATCCCTTCAAACGCGCGCAAGGGTTTTTCAAAAAAAGTGAACAGCGAATGCAAAGTCCCACTTTCTCATATACAACAAACTGTTGTAAGGATGTGTAGGCCGGATCGTATTCCTTGCATAAGGATATACACATAATCGACAATTGCCGTTTTACAAGCCGGCAAGATTCAGACATCCACAATCAGATGCGACTTGCCGAGGCCCACAGGCCTGCCTCGCACGAGGTGCCGCAGGAGAGACGGCGGAGACAACGCGGCAGTTTTTTTCACTCTTCCCAGCTAGGAAAAACTCAATGATCAAGATGTCCAAGATGCACAAGCGCGTCATCGCCGCGCATGGCGCAATGCTGGCGTTCGCAGCCGTACCCGGCGGCGTGGCCCTGGCCCAGACTGCGCAGGCGACCGAACTGCAGACCGTCACCGTGACGGCACAGCGCCGTACCGAGAACATCAAGGAAGTGCCGGTGTCCGTCACCGCCATCAAGGGCGAGAAGCTGGACGTGCTCGTGTCCGGTGGCCAGGACATCCGCGTGCTGGCCGGCAAGACCCCCAGCCTGAACGTTGAGTCCTCGAACGGCCGCACGTTCCCCCGTTTCTACATCCGCGGCTACGGCAACACCGACTTCTCGACCTTCGCCTCGCAACCCGTGTCGCTGATCTATGACGACATCGTCCAGGAAAACCCGATCCTGAAGGGCTTCCCGATGTTCGACCTGGCCGGCGTGGAAGTGCTGCGCGGCCCGCAAGGCACGCTGTTCGGCCGCAACACCCCTGCCGGCGTCGTCAAGTTCGAATCCGAGAAGCCGAACTTCAAGAAGGTCGAGGGTTACTACAACCTGTCGTACGGCACGCACGGCACCGCAAACGTCGAAGGCGCCGTCAACGTGCCGCTGTCGGACAAGTGGGCGATGCGCGTGTCCACGCTGCGCCAGCACCGTGACGACTACGTCAGCAATTACAGCGACGTCGCCAAGACGAACAAGACCGGCGACCTGGACGGCTACAACGAACATGCCGAGCGCGTGCAATTCCTGTACAAGCCGGATACCACGTTCAGCGCACTGTTCAACGTGCACCAGCGCATGACCACCGGCAGCGCCCGCCTGTTCCGCGCCAACCTGATCAAGAAGGGCACGAACGACATCGTCGACGGCTACGACCTCGACAGCATCGTCACCAACGCGCAGAACTACCAGCACCTGAAGACCAACGGCGCCAACGCCCGCCTGCGCTGGGACCTCGGTCCCGTCATCTTCCACTCGATCACCGGCTACGAGTCGGTCGGCAATTACTACAGCCGCGGCGACATCGACGGCGGCACGCCGGCGGGTCCGGGCTTCATCCCGTTCCAGTCGGAGACGGGCGGCTTCATCGACAAGCTGAAGCAGTACTCGCAGGAATTCCGCGTCGAATCGAAGGATGCGGGCCCGCTGCACTGGCAGGCCGGCGTGTACTACTTCAAGGAAGACGTGACGGGCGGCAGCGACGGCTACAACAGCGCCACCGGTGCGCAGACGTCGCGCCAGGCGAGCGAGCAGAACAACAAGGCCTGGGCCGCGTTCGGTTCCGTGGCTTACAACATCAACGACGCCCTGTCGGTGCGCGGCGGTATCCGCTACACGGACGACAAGAAGGACTTCGCCACCGTCACCGCGATCGGCTTCACCCCGGTGGGCCCGAACAGCGTCAGCGAAAGCAAGGACAAGGTCAACTGGGATCTGTCGACCACGTACAAGCTGAACCGTGACGTCAACCTGTACGCGCGCATCGCGACGGGCTTCCGCGCCCCGAGCATCGCGCCGGCCTCGACGTTCGCACCGGTGGGCATCACCGTCGCCGACGCCGAGACGATCACGTCGTACGAAGGCGGCATCAAGGCCGACCTGTTCGAGCGCCGCGCCCGCGCCGCGTTCTCGGTGTACGACTACACGGTCAAGAACCAGCAGCTGACCGTCGTCGGCGGCAACACGAACGTCACCAAGCTGATCAACGCGAACAAGACCGACGGCCGCGGCGCCGAGTTCGACTTCGAAGGCCTCGTGACGCAGGACCTGCGCGTCGGCGCCAGCGCGTCGTACAACTTCACGGAAATCCGCGACCCGAGCCTGTCGCTGGCGAAGTGCGCCGCCTGCACGATCACCGATCCGCTGAACGCCGCGGGCCGCGTCGTCATCGACGGCAACCCGCTGCCGCAGGCACCGAAGTGGATCGTCAACCTGAACGCCCGCTACAGCATGCCGGTCGCCAATGGCGAAATGTATGTCTACACCGACTGGTCGTACCGTTCGCAGATCAACTTCTTCCTGTACGAAGCGAAAGAGTTTACGGGCAAGGCGCTGACGGAAGGCGGCCTGCGCGTGGGTTACATCTGGGACGACGGCAAGTATGAAGTGGCCGCCTTCGGCCGCAACATCCTCGACCAGCGCCGCATCACGGGCGCGATCGACTTCAACAACCTGACGGGCTTCACGAACGAACCGCGCACGTACGGCGTCCAGTTCAAAGGCAATTTCTAAGCCCTACTGGAACCTGTCCCGGCGGACCGGGACAGGTTCTAATCGCGGCGCCCGCGGTAACTCTGCGGCGCCAGCGTATCCTTCGGCGCAATGGCCTGAAGGCGCTTGTACAGCACGCGCGTTTCCAGCAGATTCCACACCCGCAGCATCGCTTCCAGCGTATCGAAAGGCTTCGTCAGGAAGTCTTTCGCCCCCAGCGCGAGCGCGCGCCGCTTGGCTTCGGCCGTCGCGTCGGCCGTAATCACGAGGACCGGACGAAAGTCGTACGGGTCGCCGCGGCGCTTGAGCTGTTCCAGGACGGCATAACCATCGAGCTCGGGCATCATCAGGTCCAGTACGATCAAGTCCGGATCGAAGGCGTTGAACAGCCCCAGCGCGGTCCGCGCGTCGGTGGTGCCCACCACCTGTGTCAGCCCCTCGCCGATGAACAGGTCTTCGAGCAGGCGCAGGTTGGCCGGCTGGTCGTCGACGATCAGCACGCGCGCGGCCAGCACTTCTTCTTCCATCATGTCGGTTGCTCCATCTGATCCAGCAAGGCAAAGAACTCCGGCACCTTGAGCGGTTTGGCCAGGTGCCGCCAGTGCGCAGTCGCGGGCCCCGCCGGCGCACCGAGCAGGACCGCATTCCCGACGGCGGACGCGTCGGCTTCGGCCAGTTGGGCGCCGACCAGCAGCAGGTGCGGCTGCAGCTGCCGTGCCTGCGCCATGCCGCGCTCGACGTCCTCGGCGACCGTCAATTCCCAGTGTGCCCGCCTCTGCAGCAGCGTGGCGATCAACAGGCGGGTGGCGGCGTCATCTTCGATGCACAGCATGCGATGGGTGATGCGATTCCCGGCATGGGATGGCGGCGCCTCGTGCACGGCGGGCGCGGCAGGGCCCGGGGCCGCTGCTGCGCTCGACGCCGGCAAGGTGAGCGTGAAGCGGCTGCCGCCGCCGGCACGTCCCGCATGGCCAATGTCGCCCTGCATCGCCTGCATCAACGCTTTCGAAACGGCCAGTCCGAGGCCGGCGCCTTCCGTCTTGCCACGTTCGGCACCGAGCCGGTCGAACGGCGTGAACAGCCGGGACCGGTGCGATGGCGTGATCCCCGGTCCGGCATCGTCGATGTCGATGCAGACCATGCCGCCGGCGCTGCGCCAGCTGATCTCGACCTGGCTGTCGGGCGCGCCGTATTTGATCGCATTCGACAGCACATTGAGCATCACTTGCAGCAGGCGCTGCCGATCCGCGACGGCGGTGCTGTCCGGCGCCGCGGCATCGACCCTCAGGTCGACTGCGCGCTGGCGTGCCAGCGGCCGCATCAGTGCCAGCGCTTCCGCCGCCAGCGGCGCGATCGCCACCGGTGCGCATTCCAGCGTCAGCTTGCCGGCCTCGATGCTGCCGATGTCGAGCACTTCGTTGATCAGGGAAAGTAAATGCTGGCCGGCGATGCGTATCTGCGCCGCATGGTCGCGGTTGCGCGGTTCGCGCACATCGGCTTCGAGCAGTTGCGCATAGCCGAGGATGGCGTTGAGCGGCGTGCGCAGCTCGTGGCTGGTGCGCGCCAGGAATTCGGTCTTCGCGAGGCTGGCAGCCTGTGCCGCCGATGCACGGCCGGCCAGCAGCAGGCTGGCCTGGTGCAGGCGCTGCGCCAGCTGGCCCAGTTCGTCGGTATTGTCAGGCGTGGGCTTGAGCGGCTGGTCGCGGGTCAGGCGTTCGGCATTCTCGGCCGCCAGGCGCACCCTGCGCACCAGCCCGACGGTGAACAGCAGCGTGGCCAGCGCTCCGGCCACGCTGGCGGGAATGATGGCGATCGTCGTCCAGAGATTCCAGTTCGTCGCCTGTTGCAGGTCCGCGGTGTGCTGCGCCACCAGTACCGCCTCGCGCCGGCTCATGGCGCGGATTTCGGCACGCAGCCGGTCGAGAATCTGCTTGCTGCTCGACAGGTGATCCTGCAGTTCGGCGGTGCTGGCGCTGCGCATGCGGCGCAACTGGTCCAGGCTGGCCAGCTTGTCCTGCACGAGCGGCAGTACGCGCAGCAGACGCTCGCGTTGTTCGGGATCGCGCACGTTGGCGCGCAGGTGGTCCAGCGTGGCGGGCAACCGTTCGCCGGCGGCACGATAGGGGGTGAGAAAATCGTCGCGCCCGGTCAGCAGGTAACCGCGGACGCCCGTGGCGGCCTCGGCGATGAGCGTATGCAGACGCTCGATGTCGCTCTGCACCTGCATGGTACGCAGTATGTCGACGGTGACGGCCGCGGTGTTGCGCTCGAGCCGGTAGCTCGTGATCGTGGAGACCAGCAGCAGCAGCGTCGAGGCCGCGATGATCAGGCCGCCTTTCAGCGCCAGCGGCCAGTGGCGGGGATGTGAAAGGAGGATCCGTCCGGTCATGCCCCGAACCCGAAATCCGCTGCCCGCACGGCGGCCTGCGTGCGGTCGCCGAGATCCAGCTTGTGCAGGATGCGTTCCACGTGCACTTTGACGGTGCCGGTGGCGATCCCCAGCCGTTGTCCCATCTCCGCGTTCGTCATGCCGCTGGGCAGTAGCGCAAACACTTGCAGTTCACGCGGCGTCAGCAGGGTGCGCACGGCGGCCGGATCCGGTGCCGCCGCCCGCGCCGCCTGCGACGACGCGGCCAGCACCGATGCCAGCAGGGTGGCCAGGGCTTGCAAGGTGACCAGGTCTTCCGCATTGGGCGGCACCGCCGCGGCGCCGCCGAGCAGTGCGAGGATGCCGCGGTTCTTGTCGTCGAAGCGCAGCGGGACCAGCACTTCCAGCCCGGCCTGCCGCTCGCGGCCGATGCGCAGCGCACTGACGACATCCTGCCGCACGAGCGCCGCTTGCTGGCTGTGCTGCATCGCCGCGAGCAGCGTGTGCGTGGGCGTGACGCGCGCGCCGGCCGGCGTCACCGGCCCCTGGGCAGCGCGGACGAACAATCCATCGTCTTGCGCCTGCAGCAGCACGCCGTCGTCGAGCGCCAGGAAAGCCAGTGCCTTGCCCAGCACGGTCGACAGCGCCGCAGGCCGGGCGCCACCGTCGGCCAGCATGGCGGCGGCGTCGATCAGCAGGCGCCATCGGGCCGTGCTGCTTTCGCCAAGGCGATAGCGGGTGCGGGTCACGCGCGCACTGTCGGAAGACGCAACGGGGGAGCCGGACGGGGTGGTCGGATGCATGGAAGTCGCCGAAGTCATCAGTCGATTATATGCCGACCAGCATATGTCATTGCCCCCGAGTGGCGGATTTTTTATCCGGACGGGCGCCGCATACTGGGTTCGTCGGCAGTTCGTACGAATGCCGCCTCCCCGGATATCAATGAAAGGACATCAACGTGAAATCTCTGCTGTTTATCGCTTCCCTGCTTGCCGCTTCCACCGTCTGCGCCGCCACGGCATCGCCCGTCACCTATCACGAGGCGGCGCCTGCACCCGCGACGGCGGGGGAGAGGGAAATTGCCGCGCTGTTTGACCGTTGGAATGCGGCCCTGGCAACGGGCCACAGCAGCGAAGTCGCGAAGCTGTACGCGCCCGACGGCGTGTTGCAACCGACCGTGTCGAACAAGATTCGTGCGACGCCGGAAGAGATCACCGACTATTTCGATCACTTCCTGGCATTGAAGCCGCATGGCACGATCAACTATCGCCAGATTCGCCTCCTGGGCGACAATTCCGCCTTCGATAGCGGCGCCTACACCTTCGACGTCGTCAAGAACGGCAAGCCGGCCAAGGTGCGGGCACGCTACACGTATATCTATAAAAAAATCGACGGCGACTGGAAGATCGTGAATCACCACTCCTCGGCGATGCCGGAATTTGCCAAAGACGAATAACGACATACCTGCCGTCAGACAAGGCCGCGAGCAACCGCGGCCTTTTTTAATTCGGGGTCAGAGCACATTTTCGATCAATGTCCCGGCGCATAACGAACCGTTCAGGTGAGCTTGCGCTGTCGACGTCCCCCATCGCACAAGCGTGCGCCATTCCGAGTCTGAAGTTCTTTAAAGATCGTGCACCAAAAAGGGCTCTGACCCCGAACTGCCCCAGGGTGCTCAAACCCCCTGACGATTGAGCGATATCAATAGCGATAAATCCGATCTGTGCGCAACGCCAGATAGTCACGAAACATTGTTAATTCACGGGTTCGAAAAATCCAATATCTTGTTCTGCTGAGTTCACATTTTTCCAAAGAATCTAGGTTTTAGCGCTATCAACCCCTAAAAGTGTTGTATAGACATCGAATTCAAATGTGAAATTTCTACACGTTTATTCCTTTCACGCTAATCTGGCTTCCCCGCTTTTCAGATGGGAAATCGAAGCCACAAAATGGCGTCGACACAACTAGATCTCAGGCATATACGTGCCTGCGGAAATCCAACTTTTGTGTTTTTCTAAAAAGGAATAAACATGAAGTCTCAGCAATCGAAGTATCCGGCAGTGTTGAAATTGTGCGCCGTGGCCATCCTCGGTCTCGGCGCCGGCGTTGCAACCGCGGGCACGAACGCGGACATGGCGGCCGCGCACGCCACGCAGCGCATGGCCGTCTCGGACCTGACCGACCGCATCATCGTCAAGTACAAGGACGAGAGCGCGCCCGTCGTCGTCAAGGGCGCCAAGGGGATGCAGGCCGCCGTCGCCCGCACTGCCGCGCCGCTGTCGGCCTCGCGCAAGGCCGTGGTCGATCGCGCCGGCCAGCAGTTCGGCATGCTGCTGAAGGAATCGCACTCGATCGCCACCGGCGCCCGCATCTTCAAGCTGGACCGCAAGGTGTCCGTGGCCGACGCCGCGAAACTGGCGGCCGAGCTGAAGTCGCGCGATGCTTCGGTCGAGTACGCCGAGCCGGACCGCATGATGCACGCGCTGTTCACGCCGAACGACTCCATGTACAACCAGCAGTGGGATTACTTCGAAGCGACGGGCGGCCTGAACCTGCCGTCCGCCTGGGACAAGTCGACGGGCTCCGGCATCCGCGTGGCCGTCATCGACACGGGTTACCGTCCGCACGCCGACCTGTCGGGCCAGATCCTGGCCGGCTATGACTTCATTTCCGACACGGCCGTCTCGAACGACGGCAACGGCCGCGACAGCGACGCCAGCGATCCGGGCGACTGGGTCGCGGCGGGCGAGTGCGGCACCGGCCAGCCGGCCGAGAACTCGAGCTGGCACGGCACCCACGTGGCCGGGACCATCGCCGCGCTGACGAACAACGGCACCGGTGTCGCCGGCGTCGCCTATGGCGCCAAGATCGTGCCCGTGCGCGTGCTCGGCAAATGCGGCGGCTACACGTCCGACATCGCCGACGGCATCATCTGGGCATCGGGCGGCACCGTATCCGGCGTGCCGGCCATCGCGGCGCGCGCGCACGTGATCAACATGTCGCTGGGCGGCAGCGGCGCCTGCGACACGACGACGCAGAACGCCATCAACAGTGCCCGTTCGCGCGGCACCGTCGTCGTGGTCGCCGCCGGCAACGAGTCGCAGGACGCCAGCAACAGCAACCCGGCCAACTGCTCGGGCGTGATCGCGGTAGCGGCGACGAACCGTTCCGGCGGCCGCGCGTCGTACTCGAACTACGGCACCATCGTCGACGTCGCGGCGCCGGGCGGCGACTCGGGTGCGGCCATCCTGTCCACGCTGAACGCCGGCACCACGTCGCCAGGCGCCGACAGCTACGCCTCGTACATGGGAACGTCGATGGCGACGCCGCACGTGGCCGGTGTCGTCGCGCTGATGCTGGCCAAGAACCCGAGCCTGACGCCGGACGACGTCGAAAGCCGCCTGAAATCGAGCACGCGGCCGTTCCCGGCCAGCTGCTCGGGCTGCGGCACCGGCATCGTCGACGCGTCGGCCGCGGTGGATGCCGCCGCCGGCACGGGCGGGGGCACCACGATGTCGGAAACGGAGTCGAACAACACGATGGGCACGGCGAACAGCGTGACGACGTCGGGCACGACGGTCAACGGCACGATGAGCAGCTCGTCGGATACGGATTATTTCGTCGTCCAACTGCCGGCAGGTAAAACCCTGACGGCCACGATGACGCCGAATTCGACGTCCGACTACGACCTGTACATCTACAACAGCGCGGGCACGATGCTGTCGTACAGCGAAAACGGCACGGGCAGCGCGGATACGGCGACGTCGTCGAATACGGGCTCGACCACGGTGGCCCGCTATGTGCGCGTCGTCTACTACGCGGGCGGCACGGGCTCGACGAGCGGCAAGTACACGCTCAAGCTGACGTGGTAATCCAACCATTTCATATTGGATAATTATCGTTAAAATTCAAACACTTAACGTAAATTTTCCTGTGGTAAAAATCCCGAAAACGGCCCCAAGCGGGCCGTTTTTCGTTACGCTGCTCAGTTCAGTTAACGGAAAGGATGCAGCATGACGCAGCGCCACAAGCTTTCTCCCCTGTTGAAAATCTGTGCAGCGGCCCTGATCGCCGCCGGCCCGCTGGTCGCCAGCGCCGCCGGCCAGGACGCCGGGCCGGTCACGCATTACGCCACCCAGACGGACCGCCTGATCGTCAAGTACAAGGACAACGGCGACACGTCGCGGACGGGCGTTGCGGCCCGCGCCATCGACCGCGCCCGCCAGGCCCTCGCCGACCGGGCCGGACAGACGTACGGCGCCACCCTGCGCGCGCTGCGCGCGACGGCGAACGGCGCGAACGTGTTCCAGCTGAACCGCGCCATGTCGCTCGACGAGGCACGCCAGCTCGCGGCCGAACTGAAGTCGCGCGACGCCAACGTCGAGTACGCCGAGCCGGACCGCGTCATGGTCCCGCTGGCCACGCCGACCGACCCCAGCTACACGCAGCAGTGGGACCTGTTCGAAACGACGGGCGGCATCAACGCGCCCGCCGCGTGGGACAAGTCGACCGGTGCCGGCGTCAACGTCGCCGTGATCGACACGGGCTACCGTCCGCACGCGGACCTGTCCGGCCAGATCGTGCAGGGCTTCGATTTCATCTCCACGACCACCATCGCCAACGACGGCGGCGGCCGCGACACGGACGCCAGCGATCCGGGTGACTGGACGCCGGCCGGCAGCTGCGGCACCGGCATCCCGGCCGCGGACCAGAACTCGAGCTGGCACGGCACCCACGTGTCCGGCACGATCGCCGCGAAAGCGAACAACGGCCTCGGCATTACGGGCATCGCCTACAACGCGAAGATCGTCCCGGCCCGCGTGCTGGGCCGTTGCGGCGGCTACACGTCGGACATCGCCGACGCCATGGTCTGGGCCTCGGGCGGCACCGTCACCGGCGTGCCGGCCAACGCCAACAAGGCGCGCGTGCTGAACCTGTCGCTGGGCGGCACCGGCGCCTGCGACGCCACGACGCAGAACGCGATCAACAGTGCCCGTTCGCGCGGCGCCGTCGTCATCGTCGCGGCAGGCAATGCGAACACGAATGCGATCAACACGAACCCGGCCAACTGTGCGGGCGTGATCACCGTCGCCGCGACGAACCGTTCCGGCGGCAAGGCGTCGTATTCGAACTACGGCACCAACGTCACCATCGCGGCACCGGGTGGCGACAGCGGCGCCGGCATCCTGTCCACGCTGAACTCGGGCACGACGACCCCCGTCGCGGACAACTACGCCTGGTACATGGGCACGTCGATGGCGACCCCGCACGTGGCCGGCGTCGTCGCGCTGATGCTGTCGGCGAACCCGAACCTGACGCCGGACGACGTCGCCGCCAAGCTCAAGTCGACGGCACGTTCGTTCCCGGCCGCGTGCTCGGGTTGCGGCGCGGGCATCATCGACGCGGCCGCCGCCGTGAACGCGGCGCTGGCGTCGACGACGACGACGACGTCGCCGACCGAAACCTGGACCTTCTGCGCCTCGCAGAATGGCACCTGCACGTTCAGCGGCACGCGTGACGTGCGCTACGGCACGACGACGGTCTATGTGACGAAGACGTTCACCGGTTCCGTCGCCTGCACGAACGCCGTGTTCGGCGACCCGGCCCCGGGCCACGCCAAGTCGTGCCGTTATTCCAGCATCACGAAGTAAGCCGTCCTGCCTCATCCGCCGCCGCGTCCTGCGGCGGCGTTCCCTCTTGCACTATTCCTAATTCCCAGCGATACTGTATGCAATTACAGTAGTCGCTCGGCGCGGGCGACCGTCATCGTGAACGACCCCGTCCGCAAGATCATCCACTGCGATTGCGATTGTTTCTACGCATCCGTCGAGATGCGCGACGACCCGTCCCTGCGCGGCCGGCCGCTGGCCGTCGGCGGGCGGGCCGAGCAGCGTGGCGTCGTCGCCACCTGCAACTACGAAGCGCGTCGCTACGGCATCCATTCCGCGATGGCGACGGCGCAGGCCGTGAAACTCTGCCCGGACCTGATCCTCATTCCACCGAATATGGAAAAGTACCGGGTCGCGTCGCACCAGATCATGGACATCTACCGCGACTACACTGACCTCGTGGAACCGCTGTCGCTGGACGAAGCCTACCTGGACGTGACGAACTCGCCGCATTGCAAGGGCAGCGCCACGCTGATCGCGCAGGAAATCCGCCGCCGCATTTTTGAAACCGTCGGCATCACGGCGTCGGCCGGCGTGGCGCCGAACAAGTTCGTCGCGAAAATCGCCAGCGACTGGAACAAGCCGGACGGGTTGTTCCTCGTGCGGCCGGACGAGATCGACGCGTTCGTCGCTGCGCTGCCTGTGAAGAAATTGTTCGGGGTGGGGAAGGTGACGGCCGCGAAACTGCACCGCCTCGGCGCGCAGACGTGCGGCGACCTGCGCGACTGGAATATGGACAAGCTGCAGCAGCACTTCGGCTCGTTCGGCGCGCGCCTGTACGATTTGTGCCGCGGCATCGACTACCGTGACGTGAATCCCGTGCGCGAGCGCAAGTCGATCAGCACGGAAGAGACGTACACGCCGGACGTGCCGGACCTGGCTGGCTGCCTCGCGCTGCTGCCCGACCTGTACGCGCATCTGCTCGGCCGGATCAAGCGCAACAATGCCGAAAAATTCATCAACAAATTATTCGTAAAAATCAAGTTTTCGGACTTCCAGCGCACGACCGTCGAGTGCGTCGGCTACGCGCCGAACATGGAGACGTACCGCCACCTGATGGAGACGGGCTGGCTGCGCGCGAGCCGCCCCGTGCGTTTGCTGGGCGTCGGCGTGCGCCTCAGCGACACGGAATCCGTCGAGCAATTGAGCTTGTTTGACGAACGCGCAACACATTGAAAAACCGATCCGGACGACATGATTTTGCGCGTGATCAACGTGTAGAATGTCGTTCCTTTGCAATAAAGAGATAACCGAAAGCAACGTTATGTGGTTCAAGAATCTTCAGATCTACCGCCTGCCCGCACCGTGGAATTTCTCCCCTGAACAGATGGAAGAGGCCCTGCAATCGCAGGCGTTCACGCCCGCCAGCAGCAACGAATTGCTGCGCCAGGGCTGGGATTCGCCACGTGGCAATGGCAAGCTCGTCCACGTCGTCAACAAGCAGATGCTGATGATGCTGGGCACCGAAAAGAAATTGCTGCCGAGCTCGGTCATCAACCAGGTCGCCAAGGCCAAGGCCGCCGAGCTGGAAGAGCAGCAGGGCTTCCCGCCGGGTAAGAAGGCGATGAAGGAACTCAAGGAGCGCGTGGCCGACGAGCTGCTGCCGCGCGCCTTCTCGATCCGCGGCAACGTGTGGACGTGGATCGACCCCGTCAACGGCTGGCTCATCGTCGACGCTGCCAGCCCGAGCAAGGCCGACGACGTCATCAAGCTGCTGCTGAAGGCCGTCGACAAGCTGCCGCTGGAATCGCTGCGCGTGCAGCGTTCGCCGGTCGCCGTCATGACGGGCTGGCTGGAATCGGACGAAGCGCCGTACAACTTCACGATCGACCAGGACACGGAACTGCGCGCCACGGGCGAAAGCAAGGCCGCCGTGCGCTACGTGAAGCACTCGCTGGACCCGGAAGACATCCGCCGCCACATCGCCAACGGCAAGCAGTGCACGCGCCTGGCGATGACGTGGAACAGCCGCATCTCGTTCGTGCTGACCGAGCAACTGGCCGTCAAGGGCGTCAAGCCGCTGGACGTCATCAAGGAAAACGAGACCATCACCTATAGCGACGATGAGCGTTTCGATAACGACGTCATGCTGATGACGGGCGAGCTGGCCAAGATGCTGGCGGATCTCGTCGAGGCGCTGGGCGGCGAAGCGAAGGCGTAATCTTTACGGTGTGACACCTACATTAACCGTAGGGTGGGCACCCCTGTGCCCACGCGTAACGCCAACATGTCGCGAACATTACGCGTGGGCACGGGGTGCCCACCCTACCGCAATGCCACGTTCACGTGAAACGGCCCGGACGTCCGTCCGGGCCGTTTTGTTTTCACTTCACCGACGCCACTTCTTCCGTGGTCGCCGGCTCCTTCTTGCCGCCGCCCATTTCGGGCTGCCCGCCCGTGTACGTCGGCCCCTGACGGTTTTCGCCGGGCGCCGGCTTGCCCGGCAGCGGTTGTAAAGCCTTCGCCTTCTCCAGGTCGATGCCAGCGATCTCGGCCACGCGGCGCCCGTAATCCTCGTCGCAATGCCACAGGTGCCACACCATGCGCAGCTGGATCACTTCCGGGCACTTCCCGAGGTCACCGCCGACGTTGTTGACGAGGTCGTCGCGCTCCCAATCCGCGAACGTGCGGTAGCGGTCGCCGGCTTGGCGGTAGTCGTCGGCCGTGCGGCTCGTCTGGTAGCGGCCCAGATGGCCTTCGACGTGCTGGTGGTAATCCTTGTCGGGCTGCGGCGCCTCGTTCAGGCCGCCCAGCAGGCTCGGTTCGTAGTTGATGTGTTTTTCTTCGCCGCCGCCATCGACGTAGAACGTCATCTGGCCGTCGCGCTGGTTCGTGCGTGCGATCGCTTTTTCCTGCGGCGCATTGATCGGCAGCTGGAGATAGTTCGGACCGACGCGGTAGCGCTGCGTGTCCGAATACGACAAGGTGCGGCCCTGCAGCATCTTGTCGTCCGAAAAATCGATGCCGTCGACGAGCACGCCCGTACCGAACGCGGATTGCTCGGTTTCGGCAAACACATTGTCCGGATTCTTGTTCAGCACCATGCGGCCCACGGGCAGCAGCGGGAAGCGGTCTTCCGGCCAGCGCTTCGTGTCGTCCAGCGGGTCGAACTCGAGTTCCGGATGCTCGCCGTCGTGCATGACCTGCACGCAGAATTCCCACTCCGGAAAATCGCCGCGCTCGATCGCATCGTACAGGTCGCGCGTGGCGTGGCTCGTGTCGTGCGCCTGGATCTCGGCGGCTTGCTGGCTCGTCAGGTTGCGCACGCCCTGTTTCGGCTGCCAGTGGAACTTGACGAGGTGCGCGATGCCCTGGTCGTTCACGAGTTTGTACGTGTTGACGCCGGAGCCTTCCATCTCGCGGTAATTGGCCGGAATGCCCCACGGGCTCTTGACCCACGTAACCATGTGCAGCGCCTCAGGATGGCTGCAGATGAAATCGTAGAAGCGCCACGGCTCCTGCTGGTTCGTGACGGGGTCGGGTTTGAACGCATGAATCATGTCCGGGAACTTGATCGCGTCGCGGATGAAGAAGACCTTCAGGTTGTTGCCCACGAGGTCCCAGTTGCCGTCGACGGTTTTCAGCTTGACGGCGAAGCCGCGCGGATCGCGTGCCGTTTCCGGCGATTCCTTGGCGCCGATGACGGTCGAGAAGCGCACGAACACGGGCGTCTGCACACCGGTCTCGTTGAGCACGCGCGCGCGCGTGTACTTGCTGGCGGGCTCGTCACCGATCTTGCCGTAGGCTTCGAAATAGCCGTGTGCGCCCGTGCCGCGCGCATGCACCACGCGCTCGGGGATGCGTTCGCGGTCGAAGTGGGTGATCTTTTCGATGAACTGGTAGTTCTCGAGGGTGGCCGGGCCGCGTTCGCCGACGGAACGCATGGCCTGGTTGTCGCGGACGGGATGGCCCTGGCGCGTGGTCAGGGTGGGGCGCTGCTCGCTCATTGCTGGATCCTCCTGGCTCGTGGGAGGTTCATTATAGGAAGCGACGCCGATGCGCAGCGCCCGACAGGCGCCCTACAGTGCCTGGAACACGCCCGCCGTGCGGTTCTTCGTGACGTTATCCCACGTGAACACCTTGCCGTTCATCGCGACGTAGACGCCGGGCGGCAGCGTCTGCGCGGCGGCGCACGCGAAGCCGAAGTTGAACAGCGCGTCGGAGTTCGCGATTTCGTAGGGGATCATGGCGCCCGTGAACACGATCGTCTTGTCCGACAGCGCGGCACCCAGCACCTCGGCCGTTTCGCGCATCGTATCGGTGCCGTGCACGATCACGATCTGCTTTTCGCTCGCGGCCTGGCAGGCGGCCAGCACGTTCTTGCGGTCGGCGTCCTGCATGTCCAGCGAATCGAGCATGGAAACGACTTGCAGCTCGACGGGAATCGTCATGCGCGAGCGCGCGATGACCTCCGGCAAGTGGCTGTCGGCAAAGCCCAGAACGCCGTTGAGTTCGTTGTAGTGTTTGTCGAAGGTGCCGCCCGTGGCGATGATCCGCAAAGTCATGATGATTTGAAAACTCTGTAAAAAAAGGTGGGTAATGATAGCCGCAAACGGTAGTGTATCCGTATGTGTCTGCGCTAGAATCGTTCGGATCGGATGAGTATCCTTTCTCCTTTTTGGGCCGAGCCCGTCATCCCATGAAACCCGTCGCACCCGGCACCGTCATCTTCCACCGCCATCGCGGCTATGGTGTCATCACGCACGTCAACCTGCTGACGGGCTGGATTTCCGCGCGCTTCGGCAGCGAGACGCGCACGCTCGACCTGAACCTGTCGACGGATGAAGTGCAGCATGCCGACGGCGAGGCGATCCTGTTCCGCCGCTCCCCGCCCGACCGCATGCCGCATGCGCGCCTGATGGCGATGGTGCGCGAGCTGCACAAGGCCGGCTACGAAAAACTGTACCTGTATTCCTGGCCCAAGCCGTCCGGCCTGCACTGGCGCTGGCATCTGTTCACGGGCCAGCGCGACTGGATGCAGCGGCCATGGCGCGAAGGCTGGTATGGCTCCGGCGCCGACTACAACAACAATCCCGTGATGGCCTGGGGCGATGCGCCCGGCGCCAGCACGGACGAGCTCGTCCACGCGCTGGCGATGTTCGACCCGGAAGGCCTCGCGCGCGCGCTCGGGCGCGACGAAGACCACACGGCGTGGTTCGCGAGCGTGTGCGATGCGCTGCTGCCGGGTTACATGTATTCCTTCGATATGGCGCCGATGCAAAAGAACGCGGACGGCAGCCTGATCGAGATGCCGCCCGTGCCCGTCGTGCCCGTGCGGGCGGGCTTGCCGGCATATGCGGGGCCTGCGATCGAATGGCCGCCCGGCTGGGCCGGCTTGTGGACGCGGCGGCATGAGATGCCGATGCGTAAGCCCAATCTCACTGGCGAGCCGGAGTTGCGGTAGGGACGGCCCCGTTCACGCATGACGTTCGCGGTGGTTGAAGTCACCCCCGAGAGCCGTTTGCCTGGACCATGTCCAGGTGCAGCATCATCCCGCTAGCGCCGGTCCTCGCGCGAGGAAGGACGGCACCTCTTCTGTTTGCCATTGATTCCATGCACGGGCCATCGGCGCCGCTGGCTTCGGCACGGCCGCCCGTTTGTCAAACCCGAATTAAATAAATTTACCGACATTAAAACCTTTATTTCCCTGCAGCAAATGTGAATTTTGCCGACTCGGCTCAGAATCTCCACGAACTTGATGCGACCCCTTGACGGGCGCCATCGCGATCATTGATCGATGATCGTGCCGGCCAACCGGAAAGGCGGCGCGACATTATAAAAAGATGGAGGAGGCACGATGTCACAAAAGCAACTTCACATTTTACGGAAAGAGCATGAGGAATAAACAAGCGTTTGCACATCCGGTACGACGTCTGCCGGCCAAATCGAAAACCTCGATCGCGGTCGCGATCAGCGCGGCCATGGTTGCTTTTGCGGCATCTGCGCCGGCCCGTGCCGATTACACGGTGAACGGGACGACCACAAAGACGATTGCATACTGCGACGGCAACGTTGCAATTTCGGGAAGCGGCGCCTATCCGGCCACGGCGACGGGCTGCGACAATATTGCGATCGGCGTTCTTGCGACCTCGAAAGCAGGTTCTCCGACCACTTATAGCAATGCCATCGCGATCGGGGCCGTCGCCTCGGCGACTGGCGCCCAGGCGACAGCGGTGGGCAGCAGTTCTACCGCGACCGGGGATCACGCGGCGGCAATCGGCTCCAACTCCAACGCCACCGGCGTGCAGGCAACGGCAATCGGCGATGGCGCGGTCGCGAACGGGGCCACGGCTTCCGCATTCGGCCAGGGCGCGTCCGCAGTCGACCAGTCGACGGCGGTCGGACAGGGCGCCAAGGCCAATGCGACGTTCTCGACTGCGGTAGGCAAAGGAAGCATCGCAGTCGCCGGTACGGCGCTCGGCTTCCAGGCAAACGCAGGTGCGGCCGATGCGGTCGCGGTTGGTGTGGATAGCGTGGCGTCCGGAACCGGGAGCGTCGCCATTGCCCGTTCGACGGCTTCGGCAACGAATGCAGTCGCTATCGGCGAAGGCGCAACGGCTGCAGATGCGAATTCCATCGCGCTGGGCTCCAACTCGACCACGCGCGCTGCGACCACCGTCAGCAACGTGACGGTCGGCGGGGTGACCTACAACGGATTCGCGGGCACGCCGGTCGGCGTGGCGAGCGTAGGCAGTGCCGGCGCCGAACGCCAGGTTGTCAACGTCGCGGCCGGCGCGGTCAGCGCAACCAGCACGGATGCCGTGAACGGTTCGCAGCTCTACTCGGTTGCCAACCAGGTCTCGTCGGTGACCAATCAGGTTGCCACGGTCGCGACCCAGGTCACCGCGGTTTCCAACAAGGTCGACGCGGTTGCGACCCAGGTCAACACGGTCTCCGACAAGGTTGACGCGGTCGCGACCCAGGTCAACACGGTTTCCAACAAGGTCGACACGGTCGCGACCCAGGTCAACGCGGTTTCGGACAAGGTCGACACGGTTGCGACCCAGGTCAACACGGTTTCCGACAAGGTCAACACGGTATCCGACAAGGTCGACGCGGTCGCGACCCAGGTCACTTCGGTTGCCGGGCAGGTGACGACGCTGACGACGACCGTCGACAAGATGGCGGCGAGCGCCCCGGTCGGCACGGTCGCGGACCAGACCGGAACGGCAATCGGCCGCAACTCGGTCGTGAGCGCCTCGAACGGTACTGCGATGGGCGCAGGCGCGAACGTTTCCGGCACGAACTCCACCGCCATCGGTACGAACAGCCAGGCCACGGCGAACAATGCCGTCGCGCTGGGTGCGAACTCGGTCGCCGATCGGGATAACACGGTGTCGATCGGCTCGGCCGGCGCCGAACGTCAACTGGCGAACATGGCCGACGGCACGGCGCCGACGGATGGCGTGAACGTGCGCCAGTTGAACGGTGCGATCGGTTCGGTTCGCGACGAAATGTCGCAGTATCGCAAGGATGCGAATGCGGGTACGGCGAGCGCGATCGCGGTAGCCAGCCTGCCGCAAGCGGTCCTGCCGGGCGAGCGGGTTGCCACGATGGGCGCGGGCACGTACGGCGGCCAGAGCGCGATCGCCGTCGGTATCTCGGCCGCGTCGGAAAAATGGCTGGTCAAGGGCTCGATGACGAAACCCGTGTCGCGGCACGGCGCGTTCGGTGCGGGCGTCGGTGTCGGTTATCGTTGGTAACTCGAGTAGTCCGGTTCTAGTGGACTGACCTGAACGAACCTGAGCGATATTGCTCAGGTTTCGTGCGGACTCCGCAATGCGAACGGTGGCGGCCCGACGGCGTGTATGCTTTTTGTCAAAGTTTTGATGACTGTTCTATAATGTTTACATTCTTTGCAAAGCTTGTGCCGTCGGTAACATTCGCCGCCTCACCGTTCGCAGTCCATGCCGTCCAGCCCGACGCTGCCCCATTCCGCCCAGGATATCGCTGGCGCCCATATTCTTGTCGTGGATGACCGTCCGGACGAGCTTCAATTACTGATCGAAATCCTGCGCGCATCGCGCTGCCGGATCAGCGTTGCGTTCGATGGGGCGCAGGCGTACAACCGTGCGCAACTGATTGCGCCCGACCTGATCCTGATGGACGTGCGCATGCCACGCATGGACGGCTTTACCGCATGCCGCTTGCTGGCCGCGACTCCCGCCACACAAGCCATTCCGATTCTCATCCTGACCGCCGTCGACAAACTCGACGATCGCATTCACGGACTCGAACTCGGCGCGATGGACTATATCGTCAAGCCGTTCGAACCGGCCGAAGTGATTGCACGAATCCGGAACCATTTAAAGAAAATCATCCGTACGCGCCTGGACGAGCTTTTGCCCGACCTGCCTGACGGACCCGACGCGGCCCTGGTGCGCGCGGCGGCCGCGGTACTGGTGCGCGACTTGCGCAAGGCGCCGACGGTCGAGGAGCTCGCCAGGCTCGTCGGCACGCACGAAAAACGCCTGTCCCGCGCGTTTCGCGACAATCTTGGCCAGACTGCCGGCGAATACATTCGCGACACGCGCTTGAAGACTGCCCGGCGCTTCCTCCTGAATAGCTCGATGACCATCAGCGATATCGCGGAAGAAATCGGCTTTTCTACTGCAGGGAATTTCGCCACCGCATTTCGTGAACGCTTCGGCATGACACCATCCGACTGGCGGCGCCAGCAAGGCCGGGTGGAGGAGGTCAACTCGGCCGTGGAACAACAGTCCGATGCATAAGCTGTGGGATATACCCGTGCTGGCCTGTCGTGCGCTTCTTCTTTGCCTGTTCACATGCCTCTTCCTGTGCGATGCCCGAGCCGCCGGGACGGCCGGCATGCGGGCGCTGCCGGACGGCGTGTCGGTCTTCGAAGATCCCACGTCCGCGTTGACGGTCAGCCAGGTGGCCGCGCGGCTCGGCCATCCGGAAGACGGCTTCCTGCCGGCCACCAAGGAACGACTGAACCCCGGATTTTCGCGGTCCGCATGGTGGCTGCATGTCATCGTGGCGAATCGCGACGACAGCGCTCGCTCGCTCGTGCTTGTCTTGAAGGATCCACGGATCGAGAGCGCTGAATTCTACGTTTTTCAAAACGGCAAATGGACCGTCGACGGCGTGTTTCCTCCCGCCAGCGCTGCCGCCAAGGCAGCGCGCCCGCGTTATCCGTTGCTCGACCTGAGTCTCAAGCCGCACGACGAATTTCCCGTGCTGGTTCGCTTCGCGTCCCGCAAGCCGATGCGCCTGCAACCTGCGGTCGTCACGTGGGCGACCTGGCATGCCGACGAAGTGCGCGCGGCACTGTGGGATGCCGTGCTCCTCGGCGGGTTCCTGGCGCTGACGTGGTGCGCGTTGCTGATCGGGCTGTTTTCGCGCAGCGCCACCTTTCTCTTGCTGGCCATGGTGTCGCTCGGCACCGCCGTGTACGAAGGCGGCATCCGCGGATACCTGCGGACGTTTCTGTTGCCATCCGCGCCCGAATGGGCGGCCCGCGGCGAAACCATGGCCGTCTATTTTGCGATCGCCTGTTTCATCCTGTTCGTCCTGAGAATTTCGAACGGAGAGAAGATCCGCATACCCGTGCGCGGCGCCTATCTGACGATATTCGCACTCGAATGGGTTGGCATGGCCGGTGCGGCGTTTGGCGACCTGCACGTCTTCGTCCGGTTTTGTGCCGGCTTGAACGTCGCATTCGGGCTGTTGAATATCTGTCTTGCGCTGTTGCTTGCAAGACGCCGGACGCCGACCGGCCGCCTGATGCTTGTCACGGTGGTTTTCTCTTTATTCAATTACGTGATACGAACCCTGGACGGACACGATGCACTGCCACCGGCCTTGCTGTGGCTGCATTCCGATATCGTCCCCAACCCCGTCATCGCGATCATCGGACTTGCGACGAATCTCGTGGTGTTGGCGGCCTGGATCCATCACGTGGGCCGGCAACGCAATGAAGCGAAACGGCATCTGGAAGATCAACAGCGCACGGAACAGGAACGGCTGCGGGCGGAAGTGGCGAAGCGCACGCTCGAGCTCAACGACGCCCTGCACCAGGCGCAGGTCAACGTGCGGCAAAAGGTCGAAATCCTCGGCTATGTGAGCCACGACCTGCGTGCGCCCCTGTCCACGATCAATGGTTACGCAAAACTCCTGCTGGAGGGCGCGACGCGCCATCAGGCCAGGCACATCCAGTTCATCGACCGCAGCATTCGTTACCAGCTCGCCCTGATCGACGAATTGCTCGAGTTCACGAAAGCCGAACTGCAACCGCTCGATCTGGACCCTGAAGAACTCGATCTGCCCACCTTCCTGGACGACATCGGCGGCTTTGCTGTTGCACTGTGCGCGCAGCAGAGCAACCAGTTCGCCTGTCGCGCGCTGACGCCGCTGCCGCGCACGGTGATCATCGACGGGACCCGCCTCCAGCAAGTGCTGCTGAACCTGCTGTCCAATGCGTCGAAATTCACGCGCGACGGCCAGGTCACGCTGTCCGTCGAGGCGCACGAGGAAGCTGGCGAATACCATCTCGGCATCGAAGTCGCGGATACCGGCATCGGTTTCGACGCCGGCCGAAAGACCGGACTCTTCCAGGCGTTCCGGGAGGTGCACCCGACCGACGGCGGGACCGGGCTGGGCCTGTTCATCGCCGATCGCATCATCCGCTCGATGGGCGGCACGTTGCGCGTGTCCAGCCTGCCGGGCGCCGGCTCGTCGTTTTCGTTCACGATCGCCGTGCGTACCGTCGGGGCCATGTTCGTGCCGCCCTCGCATGTCGACCGGCCTGCGGCGCCGGTGGACGCGGCCTCGGCGACAACGATCCGAGTGCCCGGCGGCCCGTCTCGTCCAGACTTCGCAGCCCTCGACAGGCTGGCCGGATTCGCGCGCAGCGGCCGTTTGACCGACATCGAACAATGGATCGACGTGCAGTCGGCAAATCCCGATTACATGGACTTCCTCAAGGAAGTACGGCGTCGTACCGATGCATTGGACTTCCACGCCATCGACAAGCTGGTCGAAGTATTGAAAGCGCGCGCCGCCGCCCACGCCACAGTCGAGGACAGTGGTTCCTAAGCATTCAGGATATTGGACGGGTTCCCGTTCGCGAAGTTCACGACATTCTCGAACGCTGCCCGGAAATACAGCTCGTAACTGTCCCGCTCGACATATCCGAGGTGCGGTGTCGCCAGCACGGTCGGGATTTTCAGGATCGGCGCATCGGCACCCAGCGGCTCGCTCGTGAACACATCCAGCGCCGCATACCCCGGCCGCCCTTTGCGCAGCGCCGCCTCCAGCGCGCCTTCCTCGACCAATTCCGCGCGGCTCGTGTTCACGAACAAGGCGTCGCGCTTCATCCGGGCCAGGTCGTCCGCCGTGACGATGCCGCGCGTGGCGTCGTTCAGCCGCAGGTGCAGGCTGACGACGTCGGCCTGCTCGAAGAACGCCTCGCGCGTCGGCGCGGCGGATAAGCCGTCAGCCGCGGCGGCGGCCCGGCTCTTGTCGCTGCCCCATACCATCACCTGCATGCCGAACGCGCGCGCATAAGCGGAAATCATCTGCCCGATCTTGCCGTAGCCCCAGATACCCAACGTCCGGCCCTTGAGCACACGGCCCAGGCCGTTGAGCTCGGGGTTGATGGACGCAGTCTGCCACAGTCCATCCTTCAGGTTATTGGCGTAAGGCACGATCTTGCGGCTGGCCGCCATGATCAGTGCCCACGTCAGCTCGGCCGGCGCGACGGGGGAGCCGATGCCTTCCGCGATCGCGATGCCGTGCTCCGTCGCGGCCGCCACGTCGATGTGACCGGCCACCTTGCCCGTCTGCGACAGCAGTTTCAGGTTCGGCAACTTGGCCAGCAGCGCGCGCGAGAATGCCGTGCGTTCGCGGATCAGCACGAGGGCGTCGAACGGCGCCAGGCGGATTGCCAGCTGGCCGAGGCCGCGGGTCGAATTCGTGAACACCTTGACCTCGTGCCCATCCAGCAAACGGAAGCAGTCGAGGCCGCGGACGGCGTCCTGGTAATCGTCAAGAATCGCAATTTTCATGGAGTTGGCAGATTTTATGAGCAAGAAAGTAATGAAATAACAGAATGTGAACGGAAGAAAATAACCTACTACATTGCTCAACCAAAATTCCTACATTTTTGTTGTTGAAGCATTTAAAACGCGTTTGCGCAGGTGTAGAATCGACCAGAAATAAGAGTCCGGGATGTCAGATTGACATCACTTGCGGCCAGCAGCACACGTTCCACCCAGTCCTCCGGCAGCGAGCATACGCGCCCCCGGGCTGGCGACATGACCGCCGTAGTGCCGAGCCGTGAACCGCACGGAGTTTCCGGTGCGGGCCCACGAGGCCTTCCTTCACGACGATCCTGCCGGGACAAGATAAACGGGATTCCGACCGCCGCGCGCATTGCAGGCCGCCGCCTCTGCCGCAGAACAGGCCGTTGGAATCGCCAGGAATTCTTAATTGGCATTGGAGGTATGTATGAACCAGCCCGTGATGGGCGGCGTCGCCGCACTGAACGTCCCAGCTTACATCAAGCACAACAAACTCATCAATTGGGTGGCCGAGATCGCGGCCCTCACGAAGCCCGACGCCATCTATTGGTGCGACGGCTCCGAAGACGAGTACGACCGCCTGTGCGCACAGATGGTCGAGGCCGGCACGATGAAGCGCCTGAACCCGGCCAAGCGCCCGAATTCCTACCTCGCGTGCTCCGACCCGAGCGACGTGGCCCGCGTGGAAGACCGCACGTTCATCTGCGCCGCCACGAAAGAGCAGGCCGGTCCCACGAACAACTGGGTCGACCCGAACGAAATGCGCCAGACGCTGAACGGCCTGTTCGACGGCTGCATGGCCGGTCGCACGATGTACGTCGTGCCGTTCTCGATGGGCCCGCTGGGTTCGCCGATCGCTCATATCGGCGTGGAACTGTCCGACTCGCCGTATGTCGCCGTCAACATGCGCATCATGACCCGCATGGGCAAGGCCGTGTACGACGTGCTGGGGACCGATGGCGACTTCGTGCCGTGCGTGCACACGGTCGGCATGCCGCTGCAGCCGGGCCAGCAGGACGTGCGCTGGCCGTGCAACGCCACCAAGTACATCGTGCACTATCCGGAAACGCGCGAAATCTGGTCGTTCGGTTCGGGCTACGGCGGCAACGCGCTGCTGGGCAAGAAGTGCTTCGCGCTGCGCATCGCCTCGAACATGGGCTACCAGGACGCGCAGCAGGGCGGTCCGGGCTGGCTGGCCGAGCACATGCTGATCCTCGGCGTCGAATCGCCGCAGGGCGACAAGAAATACGTCGCGGCCGCATTCCCGTCGGCCTGCGGCAAGACGAACTTCGCGATGCTGATCCCGCCCGCCGGCTTCGAAGGCTGGAAGGTCACCACGATCGGCGACGACATCGCCTGGATCAAGCCGGGTGCGGACGGCAAGCTGTACGCCATCAACCCGGAAGCGGGCTATTTCGGCGTCGCCCCGGGCACGAACGACAAGACGAATCCGAACTGCATGGCGTCGCTGCGCGAAAACGTCATCTTCACGAACGTGGCGCTGACGGACGACGGCGACGTGTGGTGGGAAGGCATGACGAAGGAAGCGCCTGCACACCTGATCGACTGGCAGGGCAAGGACTGGACCCCGGCATCCGGCACGAAGGCCGCGCACCCGAACGCACGCTTCACCGTGGCCGCCACGCAGAACCCCGTCATCGACCCGGCCTGGGACGATCCGGCCGGCGTGCCGATCTCCGCGTTCATCTTCGGCGGCCGCCGTTCGACGACGGTGCCGCTGGTGACGGAAGCCCGCAACTGGACGGAAGGCGTGTACATGGCCGCCACGATGGGCTCGGAAACGACGGCGGCTGCCGCCGGCCAGATGGGCGTCGTGCGCCGCGACCCTTACGCCATGCTGCCGTTCATCGGCTACAACATGAGCGATTACTTCCAGCACTGGCTCGACCTGGGCCGCAAAGTGGCCGAGAAGAACCCGCAGGCGCTGCCGCAGATCTTCTGCGTCAACTGGTTCCGCACCGATGACAACGGCAAGTTCGTATGGCCGGGCTACGGCGACAACATGCGCGTGCTGAAGTGGATCCTCGACCGCACGCAGGGCCAGGCCGGCGGCGTCGAACACATGTTCGGCACCACGCCGACGTATGGCGACCTGAACTGGACCGGCATCGAGTTCACGACCGAGCAATTCACCCAGATCACATCGATCGACAAGGATGCGTGGCGCGAGGAACTGAAGCTGCACAGCGAGCTGTTCGACAAGCTGGCCTACCGCCTGCCGCAGGAACTGGTGGCTACCAAGGCCCAGCTGGAGAAGCGCCTGGCCGAGTAAGCACGGCTGGAGAAGGACAAGCGAGGAGACGACGGCGGTCCCAGGAGGCCGCCGCGAGACGAGAGAAGGGACAGGCTGCGCCTGTCCCTTTTTTCATGAAGCCCGTGCACGCCTCGCACGCTTCACGGGCCCGTCATATTGCAAGGGAATAATCCGCGGCTCCACATTGTCTTTGGAGCAAGCATGCCACGTACCCACGCCGTCCTGTCCCGCCACGCGATGGCCACCGCCATCCTCGCCCTGCTGGCCGCTTGCGGCAGCAGCGACTACGTCGATGTCGCACCGGTCTCGACCGCCCCCGCCGCGCCGGCCGATCCGGCCTTCGTCGACAACGTGCCGGCGCCGGCGATCGCCGCCTTCGTCGACAACGCCGCCACGAACCAGCAGAGCCAGACGACGGTCGACGTCAACGCGGGCGTGCGCGTGCTGGCGCCGTTCATGGACCTGTGGCGGCCCGTCAAGCAGACGATCGACGTCAGCACGTGGGACGGGCTGCAGGGCACCGTGCTGAACCAGGCCGTCCACGACAAGAACATCCAGTACGTCGTCGATGCGACCACGCAGCGGACGGCCGCGCAGGCCACGAACGCCTACCTGGACGACCGCCAGAACCAGGCCTACAGCATCGTCGACGGCATGGGGCCGCTGACGGCCGCGTGGCGTGCGGGCTCGAAGGCGACGACGACGATCACCGCGGTGGCGCCCGATGCGACGACCGTCAAATACGACGACGGCGGCAACGGCGCCGGCGATGCGACCACGGCCGAGTTCGGGTCTGTCGTGTCATTCATCAACGCGATGCGCAGCAACGGTTCGACGGAACCCTCGAAGCGCTTCTACAAATACCCGCGGCCCTGGCGCTGGAGCAGCGCCGTCAAGGTCGTGCCGGCGCTGGAGCCGGCCAAGAGCCCGACGCCGGCGACGGACGGCGGCTTCCCCAGCGGTCACACGAATGCCGCCATGCTGAATTCGCTGGCGATGGCGTACGCGATGCCGGAGCGTTTCCAGGAAATGATCTCGCGCGGCCTGGAGCTGGGCGAGAACCGCATCCTCGCCGGCATGCATTCGCCGCTGGACGTGATGGGCGGCCGCATGCTGGCGCAGGCCATCTTTACGGGCAACATCAACGCCCCCGCCAACGCGGCCCTGAAGCAGAAGGCGTACGCCGACGCGCACGCGTACGTGCAGGCACAGACGGGCACGACGGTGGGCACCCTGTACGCGTACGCCCACGGCGGGATGACGGACACCGACCGCTTCGCCGACCACGATACGAACAAGGCCAACTACCTGCGCCGCCTGACGTTCGGTTTCGCGCCGATCAAGGCGACGGATGCTCCGGCCGTCGTGCCGAAGGGCGCGGAAGCGATCCTGGAGACCCGGCTGCCTTATCTCGATGCCATGCAGCGCCGCGCCGTCCTGCGCAGCACGGCGCTGCCGTCCGGGTACCCGCTGCTGGACGACGCGGAAGGCTGGGGCCGCTTGAACCTGTTCGCCGCGGCGGACGGCTATGGCGCGTTCAACGGCAGCGTCGTCGTGACGATGGATGCGTCGCGCGGCGGCTTCTGGGCGATGGATGCGTGGCGCAACGACATCTCGGGCAGCGGCAAGCTGACGTTGAAAGGCACGGGTCGTCTGGTCCTGACCGGCAAGAACAGCTGGACGGGCGGCACCGAGATCGCCGGCGGCACGCTGGAAGCGGATTCGAACGACGCGCTCGGCACAGGCGACGTGTACGTCGGCAGCGCGGGCACGCTCGCGAGCGCGGCGCCGGGCCGGCTGGCCATCGGCGGCGCTTACGTCCAGCTGGACAAGGGCACGCTGAACATCGCCCTCGGCGCCAACAATGCGGGCACGGTGGCGGTGAAGGGGACGGCCACGATCGTCGGCGGCACCCTGCACGTGACGTTCGCCGGCGGCTTCAAGCCCACCGTCGGCACCACGTACCCGGTGCTCTCGGCCGGCAGCCGCAAGGGCGTGTTCGCGAACGTCGTCGCGGATGGCTACAAGGCTACGGTCGTCTACAGCAACACGAGCGTTGCCGTGCGCATCGATGGCTGATGATTTCCCGCATCGAGTTGCGCGAAATCATTTGGTTTTTTGATTTTACTAAAATAAGGTAATCATTTATCCTGTCGTCAACTCGCACTGTTAGCGCAAACATTTTTTCGTCAGCGAGTCCCGACGTGATAAGGACAACAAGCATGAGACACCGCCGCACCGTGCTGCGCGCCGCCCTGGCGCTGGCATTCGCTTCCCCATTCGCCCTGCCCGCGACCGCATCGGCCGCGGGCGCCACGCGCCAGATCGTCGTCGACGCAAACGCGCCGACCGTCGCACGAGACCATTTCGCCGACTTGTCGGTGGGTTCCGACTACCCGGGCACCTTGATCCGCGACGACAGCCTGGCCCAGCTGAAGATCGCGAAAGACGAACTGGGCTTCCGCTACATCCGCTTCCACGCGATCTTCCACGACATCCTCGGCACTTATAAAGTCGTGGACGGCAAGCCCGTGTACGACTGGACGAAGATCGACTACCTGTACGACAAGCTGCTGGGCATGGGCATCAAGCCGTTCGTCGAGCTGGGCTTCACGCCGGACGCGATGAAGACGTCGGACCTGACGATTTTCTACTGGAAGGGCAACACGTCGCACCCGAAACCGGACCAGTGGGCGGGCCTCGTCGATGCTTTCGTGCGCCACATGCAGCAGCGCTACGGCAAGGAAGAAGTGCGCAGCTGGTTCTTCGAAGTGTGGAACGAGCCGAACCTGGACGGCTTCTGGGAAAAGGCCGACCAGAAGGCCTACTTTGAATTGTTCGACCTGACGTCCAAGACGCTGAAGGCGATCGACCCGGACCTGCGCGTGGGCGGTCCGTCGACGGCGGGCGCGGCCTGGGTGCCGGAATTCCTCGCGCACACGAAGCAGAGCGGTGCGGCGGTCGATTTCATCACGACGCACACGTATGGCGTGGACGGCGGCTTCCTGGACGAGAACGGCAAGGGCGACCAGAAGCTGTCGCCGAAGCCGGACGGCATCGTCGGCGACGTGGTCAAGGTCCGCAAGGAGATCGAGGCATCGTATTTGCCCAAGCTGCCGCTGTATTTCACGGAGTGGAGCACGAGCTACAACCCGCGCGACAACGTGCACGATTCGTACATGAGCGCCGCGTACATCCTGTCGAAGCTGAAGGCGACCGAGGGCGTCGCCCAAGGCATGAGCTACTGGACGTACACGGACCTGTTCGAGGAACCGGGTCCGCCGACGGCGCCGTTCGAAGGCGGCTTCGGCCTGATGAACCCGCAAGGCATCCGCAAGGCGGCGTGGTTCGCGTACAAGTACATGCACGAGCTGGGCGACCAGCAGGTGCAGACCGCCGACAAGCAAAGCTGGGTGACGAAGGACGCGAACGGCGTGCAAGTGCTGGCCTGGGACTTCCAGACGCCGAACATGGGCAAACAGACGAACCGTCCGTTCTTCGGCGCCGTCCAGCCGACGAAGAAGGCCACGCCGCTGAAGATCCAGCTGAAGGGCATGAAGCCCGGCACGTACGCAGTGCAGATCTGCCGCACGGGCTTCAAGGCCAACGATGCGCACACGGCCTACATCGAGATGGGCAAGCCGAAGACGCTGACCAGCGAGCAGCTGGCGCAGTTGCAGGCGCTGACCGTCGACAAGCCGGAGACGAAGTCGGTGAAGGTCGGCGCGAACGGCGCGGCGAGCGTGCAGGTGCCGATGCGCGCCAACGACGTCGTGCTGGTGAAGATCGCGCAGTGATGTACGACGGATGTCGTTCCGCGCGCACGCGGAACGACTTCTGGAACCTTCAGGGGGCGCTCAGCCCCACTGCATCAGGCAAGGCGGCACCAGCAGCACGAGGGCCAGCGCGAGATAGATCAGCTGCAGCGGGATCATCCACCTGGCCCACGTGATCCACGGCACGCGCGCGAGCGCGAGCACGCCCACCGTGATGCCGGACGTGGGGATCATCGGCGTGGACAGCTCGCCGAGCTGGAACGCGAGGATCGCCGTCTGGCGCGTCACGCCCACGAGGTCCGCGAGCGGTGCCATGATCGGCATCGTCAGCGCGGCCTGGCCCGTGCCCGAGTGGATGAAGAAGTTGATCACAGACTGGATCAGATACATCTTCTGCGCCGAGAACACGGGGTGACTCGACTGCACGAATGGCATCAGGCCGTGCAGCATCGTGTCGATGATGTGGGCATCGCGCGCGAGGATCATCGTGCCGCGGGCGACCGCGATCACGAGCGCCGTCGGCGCGAGGTCTTTTGCCCCCTGCATGAACGCGCCCACCCAGTCGTCGGCCCCGAGCCTGCCGACGATGCCCACGACGATCGCCATCGACAGGAACAGCGCCGCGATCTCGTCGATGTACCACTCGAATTTCACGACACCGATCACCATCGAGCCGAGCGCCAGCGCGAAGATCGCCAGCACCGCCGTGTGACGCCCCGTCATGCGGTCGCCGTGCATGACGGGCGGATGTTCCTTGCGCCTCGCCTGGTCCAGCACATAGGTCGGGCTCAGCGCCGGGTTGTGCTTGACGCGCGCCGCGTACCACATGAGGAACAGGATCGTGACGACGGTCGCCGTCGCCCACACGATCAGCCGGTAGCCGATGCCCGAAAACACGTCCACGCCCGCGATGCCTTGCGCGATGCCGACGTTGAACGGATTCAGGAACGCGGCGCCGAAGCCCACCTGCGAACCGAGGAAGGGGATAGCCACGCCGACGATGGTGTCGTAGCCCAGTGCCAGCGCGAGCGGCACGAAAATCAGGATGAACGGAATCACTTCCTCGTTCATGCCGAACGTGGCACCGCTCAGCGAGAACAGGGTGACGAACACGGGGATCAGCGCGGCGCGCACGACGCTCGACGTCTCGTGCGCGCGCGCGATGGAGCGGATCGCCGTGTCGATTGCTTCCGTCCTCTGCACGACGGCGAACGCGCCGCCGACGACGAGCACGAAGCCGATGACCTTCGCCGCCTCCACGAAGCCGTTGATGGGCGCCTTCATCAACGCGACGAGGCCTTGCGGGCTGCTGGCGACGTAGTGGAACGAGGCCGGGTCGACGAGCTGCTTGCCGTTCACGAGATGGGTGTCGTACTTCCCGCCGGGGACGAGCCACGTGGCGAGCGCGATCAGCGCGAGGATCGCGAACAGCAGCACGAAGGTGTTGGGCATACGCAGGCGCATGGGCATCGACCTCATTGACTCAGCAGGGAACCGGAACGGAAGGGCGTCGTGCCCGCGATTTTACAGATGTGCATGCCGCGCTGCAGGTAGCGGTGCGCGGTGCTGGCGAACAGCAGGCCGTCGCGGCTGGCGCGCACGGTGGCCGTTGCTCCCGTCACCGGGTTGACGACGTCGGCGACGGCGTCGCCGGCCTTCACCGCATCGCCCAGCGCCTTCAGGAAAACGAGCACCCCGGATTGCGGCGCATGCAGCGGCTCGACGGCCTCCAGCGGCGACGCCGCGCACAGCGGCGCGGGCACCGCGGTTTGCGGGACGTCGACGATGCCTTCGCGCGCGAGCCATTGCAGCAGCGCGTGCGCATCCTGTTGGGCGTAGTCGTAGCGCACGTCCATCTCGCCGCGCAGTTCCACGGTGACGGCCACGCAGGCCGGCGGGATCGGTGTCGCCGCACCGGCGTGTTCGGCCAGGTCCCACCACAGCCGGCTGCACGCCTCGTCGAACGGCTCGCCGCCGGAGCCGGCGGATACCAAGTAGGCGCGCGCGCCCAGCAGCGCCGCCAGCGGTGCGACGCGCTCCGCCAGCGCGGGGCCCGTGTACACGTGCAGCAGCGCTTCGTTGTCGCTATGCAGATCGAGCACGATGTCGGCGTCGATCGCCAGCGCCAGCAGCGTCTTCTTCAGCGTGTCCATGTGGCCGGCCGGTTCCCACCGCGCGACCGCGGCGCGCGCTTCCTCGCGGATCGTCGCGACGTTCGCTGCGGCGTCCGGCCCGAGCCGGCCCGCCAGTGCGTTCTTCAATTCGTCGGCGACGTGGCGGAAGCCCCGGTTGAAATTGATGCCCGTCGCCAGGTCGAAGCGGCCGAGCGGCGTGCCGTGCACGAGCTGCGACAGCCCGATGGGATTCGCGGCCGGCACGAGGATCACTTCGCCGTGGATGCGGCCCTCGGCGTCGAGCCGTTCGAGTTCGCGCCGCAGCACGTGCGCCACGAGCATCGCGGGCACCTCGTCCGCGTGCAGCGAAGCCTGGATGTAGACCTTCTTGCCGCTGCCGGCGACGCCGTAGTGGTGCGACGTGAGCCGGTAGTTGGCGCTGCCGGTTTCGGTGGCGATCGGATGGGTCGTCGTATGCATGTGCCGTGTCTCCTGGCGTCGCTGGCTGCGGCCGATTATGTATGAATTTTTACACAACGTAAATCGATGAAAGAAAATTTTCAAAATCTTGTTGAGTTGTGCCGCCGACCTGTTTTACATTTAAAAATATTGATCTATTGACATGCATACGCGATGCCTCTTCGTCCTCCGCCCAGCGCTTCGCCCGACGTCGGTTTCGCCGAGTCGTCGCTCGGCCAGTCCCTTCTGCGCGTGCTGGCCGAGGGCTCGGCGTCGAACCGGGCGATCGCCGACTACCTGCTGCGCAACCAGGTGCGTGTGACGGCGCTGGGCATCGAGGAACTGGCGGAAGCGTGCGCCGTGTCGACGGCGACCATCAGCCGCTTCGCGCGCGATCTCGGTTTCAGGAATTACGCGGCGATGCGCGGCGCGGTGGCGGAGACGCTGCAATCGCTGCTGCAGCCCGTCGAAAAGCTGCGCAGCACGATCGCGCGGCGCAGCGCGAAGGCGTCGCCAGCGCTGGAAAGCCTGGGGTATGCGGAGGCCGCGCTGACGGCCACGCGCGGCGCCCTGGCCGGCACGCAGATCGACCGCGTGGGCACGGTGCTCACGAAGGCCCGCACCGTGTACGTGCTGGGGTTCGGCCTGTCGTCGTTCCTCGCGGGCGCGCTCGCGATGCATTTGCAGCCGTTCTGCCGCCACGTCGTGGAAGTCGCGGCGAGCGGCGGCACGGAGGTCGCGGCCGGCCACCTCGCGACGGTCGGCGCGAAGGACGTGCTGGTCGTGATCTCGCTGCCGCGCTACACGCTCGACGTCGTCCCGTTGACGCGGTTCGCGCGCGACGCCGGCGCGGCCATCGTCTCCATCACCGATTCGCCCGCGTCGCCGCTCGCCGAGCTGGGACACCACGTGCTGTACGCGCACAGCGCGCATCCCGTGCTGCCCAGCAGTTCGAGCGCGGCGCTGGCCGTCATCGAAGCGCTGGCCGTGTCGCTGATGACGTCCAACAAGGCCAACGTCGCGAAGGCGGCGCGCCACACCGAAGCCATCGCCGCCTACCTGTACGGCGAACACCAAGTCCGCAGCACGCAGAAAAAAGAGGGCGCAAAAAAGCGCCCCATCGCGAAGACATCCTGAGTCACCCACCAAGATACCCAAGGGAGAGCACTGCATGACCAAGCACATATCGAGTACGTTGCGGCCCGCCGTCCTGGCGTCAGGCGTCGCCGCGGCGCTGGCCCTGATGGCGCAGCACGCGCAGGCGCAGGCGCAGGCGGACGAGCCCAAGATGCACCGCGTGGAGATCACCGGCTCGTCGATCAAGCGCATCGACACGGAGACGGCGCTGCCCGTGCAGCTGATCGCGCGCGAGGACATCGAGAAGATGGGCGCGACGACGGCCGCGGAACTCGTGAAGAACATCAGCGCGAACACGGCGCCGCTGACGGATGGCCCCAGCATCTCGGACGGCACGTCCGGCCAGCGGGGCCTCAATGGCGCCAACCTGCGCGGCCTCGGCGTGTCGTCCACGCTGATCCTGCTGAACGGCCGCCGGCTCGCCAACTTCGCGTCGCCGGGCGACAACTCGGGCGTCGACCTCAATAACATCCCGGCCGGCGCGATCCAGCGCGTCGAGGTGCTGAAGGACGGCGCGTCCGCGATCTACGGCACGGATGCCATCGGCGGCGTGATCAACTTCATCACGCGCAAGGATTACACGGGCATCGACCTGGCCGCGTCGGCAGCGGGCACGCAGCAGGGCGGGGCGGGCAAGAAGACGCTGAGCCTCAGCGGCGGCACGGGCGATCTGAATACCGACCGCTTCAACGTGTTCGGCGTGCTGGACATCCAGCAGCTCGACCGCCTCCGCTCGGGCCAGCGCCGCTTCATCCGCGACCATCCGCTGGCGACGACCCTGCCGGCGCAGATGTCCAGCAATACCTTCCCGGCGAATATCGACATCTCGGCCGCGCAGCGTGACGCCCTGATCGGCGCGGGCCTGCTGCCTGCGGGTACCACCGCGCGGCGCGTCAATCCGAGCGCGCCGAACTGCAATCCACCGGCAACCGTGTATGCGCCGAAAGGCCCGGGCGGCGTGGCCGGCTGCAGCTACGACTACATGGAAGACACGGAGATCTACCCGGACTCGCGCAAGATCGGCTTCATCGGCCGCGCGACCTTCCAGCTCGATCCGGACAACCAGCTGTTCGTGGAGCTGGTGCAAACGCAGGCCAAGACCAAATACGTGCTGTCGCCGAACCCGGTGTCCAGCCTGCGCAACCTGCCCGTCAGCATCCTGCCGGACGCGTACCGCAACGCGCTGTCGGCGCCCGGCTTGCCCGCCACGGTCAGCCGGCTCCGCTACCGGATGGCGGAAGCGGGCAACCGCTCCAACGACGTGACGAGTACCGGCCAGCGCCTGCTGCTGGGTGCCACGGGCACGATCAAAGGCTGGGACTACGACGTGGCGCTGGGCCGCGCCGAGAACAAGGCCATCGACTCGTACGTCGACGGCTACTTCTTGTACGACAAGTTCGAGGCCGGCGTGCGCTCGGGCTTGATCAATCCGTTCGGACCGTCGTCGCAGGCCGGCCGGGACCTCGTCAACAGCATCCGGATCAACGACGACGCACGCAATGCCAAGGGCGTGTCGACCTCCCTCGACGGCAAGATGTCGCGCTCCTTGACGACGCTGGCCGGCGGCGACCTGGCGCTGGCCGTCGGCGGCGAATTGCGCCACGAGCACCAGACGTTCAGGCCGTCGGACCTGCTGCGCTCGAATAACATCCAGGGTGACCGCGACAGCACGATCCCGGCCGGCGAGCTGGCCGACGTGGAGACCGCGGACAACACGAGGAAGGTGGCTTCCGTGTTCACCGAGGTGGTCGCGCCGTTCACCAAGGAACTCGAGATGCAGTTCGCGGTGCGCTACGACCACTACAGCGAAGTGGGCAACACGACCAATCCGAAGCTCGGCCTGCGCTGGCAGCCGATGCAGTCGATGCTGCTGCGCGCATCGGCCGGCACGGGCTTCCGCGCGCCGTCGCTGTCGGACCTGAAGCGCCCGACGATCTTCGGCACGACGGCCGGCATCCTCACCGATCCGCAATGCGTGGCGCAGGAAGGCAGCATCGACACGTGTACCGACCAGTGGAACGTCGAGCGCCGCTCGAACCCGAACCTGAAGCCGGAAAAATCGCGCGAGTTCTCGCTGGGCGTCGTGTTCGAACCGGTCAAGCGCACGAGCCTCTCGATCGACTACTGGAACATCGAGAAGCGCGACGTGATCAGCACCCTGGGCGAACAGGTCATCATCGAAAACCCGGCCGCCTACAACGGCAAGTACATCCAGCGCGACGAAGACGGCTTCATCTCGAACATCCTGCTGATGAAGGAAAACCAGGGCAAGCTCAGGACGTCCGGCTTCGACATCGCCGGCGACTGGCGCTCGGAGCGCGGACCGTGGGGCCGCTTCGGCGTGAACCTGTCCGGCACGCTGATCCTGCACTACGACCGCCAGTTCGGTCCGCAGGAGCCGTTCCGCACGAACCTGGGCGTGTTCCTGAACGACCAGGCGATCCAGAAGTGGCGCCACCGCGTGAACTTCGAATGGGACAATGGCCCCGTCGCCCTCACGCTGGCGAACCAGTACTCGATGGGCTACACGGACCAGAACACGACCTACGACCCGTACACGGACACCCTGCTGCCGCCGAACCACGTGAAGTACTACTCGCTGTGGGACCTGACGGGCAGCTGGACGGTCAGCAAGCAGCTCAAGGTGCGCGCCGGCGTCCTGAACCTGTTCAACGCGGATCCGCCGTTCTCGAACCAGGCCTGGTTCTTCCTGGCCGGGTACGACCCGAGCTACACGGACCCGCGCGGCCGCAGCGCGTTCGTGAGCGTGAACTACTCGTTCCGCTGACATGCTGAAACGCGTGTGCGTCGCGCTGGCGCTGGCCGTCGCGTGTGCCTGCGCGCTCGCGGCGGGCGACGCGCCGCGAGGCTCGCTCGTCATCATCGGCGGCGGCCTGCGCGTGAACAACGCGGAAGTGTGGGAACGCATCGTCGTGCTGGCGGGCGGCAAGGGCGCGCGCATTGCTGTGCTGCCGACGGCGGCGGAGAATCCCGCGAAGGAAGCGGAGCTCACCGTCGCCGCGTTGAAGCGCTACGGCGCGCGCGCGTTCGTCGTCCCCGTCGCGCCGCGGCTGGCCGGCAAGGACGACGTGGCGTCCGCCCGCAAGGCCGCGGACGATCCCGCACTGGCCGATGCCGTGCGCAAGGCCGGCGGCGTGTTCTTCACGGGCGGAGATCAAGCCCGCATCACGGCATCGCTGCGGCGCGCGGATGGCAGCAACACGGCCGTGCTGGACGCCGTGTGGACGCTGTACCGGCGCGGCGGCGTCATCGCGGGCACGAGCGCGGGCGCCGCCGTCATGAGCGCGACGATGTTCTACGATCCGCCGCTCGAAGTGATGCCTGTGCTGAAGAACGGCGTGGTGGACGGCAAGGACATCGCGCCGGGCCTGGGCTTCATCGGCACCGACGTCTTCGTCGACCAGCACCTGCTCGCGCGCGGGCGTTTCGCGCGCATGCTGCCCGCGATGCTGGCCAAGGGTTATACGCTGGGACTGGGGATCGACGAGAACACGGCGGCGGTCGTCACCGCGGCCATCGTGGGGCCGGGGCGCGACGTGAGCGTGATCGGTTATCGGGGCGCGCTCGTGCTCGACCTTGCGGAGGCCACGACGGACAAGACGCAGCCGCGCTTCAACGTGTCGAATGCGCGCATCAGCTACGTGGACAGCGGCGACCGGTTCAACCTCGCCAGCCGCCAGTACGTGCCCGGCCCCGGCAAGGAGCCCGTGGACAGGCGGTACGTGGAGCACCGTGCGCCGATTTTTTACACGGACATCCTCGGCAATACGGCGGTGGCGGATTTGCTGGAAAAACTGGCGGACAGCGATTTGCAGCGCGCCGTCGGCGTCGCGTTCGAAGGACCGGACAGCGCAACGCCGGACCGCGGCTTCGAGTTCACGTTTACGCGTGTGTCCGATAGCGCCGAATACGTGACGAACCGCGAGGATGCGTATTCGGTCTACCGGATCCGGATGGATGTACGGCCGGTGCGGGTGCACCAGCCGTTTTATACGCCGTAGGGTGGGCACCCCTGTGCCCACGCGAATGTTTGCAGTGCGCCGGCGTCCGCGTGGGCACGTGGGCACGTGGTGTCCACCCTACTGTTTCAGCAGCGGCTTGAGGTACTTGCCGGTGACGCTGGCCGGATTGTTGGCCACGTCTTCCGGCGTGCCGTGCGCGACGATCGTGCCGCCGCCCGCGCCGCCTTCCGGACCGAGGTCGACGATCCAGTCCGCCGTCTTGATGACGTCCAGGTTGTGCTCGATGATGACGAGCGTATTGCCCTGGTCGCGCAGGCGGTGGATCACTTTCAGCAGCAGGTCGATGTCGGCGAAGTGCAGGCCCGTCGTCGGCTCGTCGAGGATATAGAGTGTCCGGCCCGTGTCGCGCTTGGACAGTTCCAGCGACAGCTTCACGCGCTGCGCCTCGCCGCCCGACAACGTGGTCGCGCTTTGCCCCAGCTTGATGTAGCCGAGGCCCACGTCCAGCAAGGTGTGGAGCTTGCGCGCGATGACCGGCACGGCCTTGAAGAACTCGTGCGCATCCTCGACCGTCATCTCCAGCACTTGCGTGATGTTCTTGCCCTTGTACTCGACTTCCAGGGTCTCGCGGTTGTAGCGCTTGCCGTGACAGACGTCGCAGGGCACGTACACGTCCGGCAGGAAGTGCATCTCGACCTTGATGACGCCGTCGCCCTGGCACGCCTCGCAGCGGCCGCCCTTCACGTTGAACGAGAAGCGGCCCGCGGAATAACCCCGTTCCTTCGCCGTCGGCACGGTCGAGAACAGGTCGCGGATCGGCGTGAACACGCCCGTGTACGTGGCCGGGTTCGAACGCGGCGTGCGGCCGATCGGGGCCTGGTCGACGGAGATCACCTTGTCGAAGTGTTCCAGGCCGTGGATGGCGTCGTGCGGCGCCGGCTCCGTCTGCGAACCGTACAGGTGGCGCGACAGCGCCGGGTACAGCGTGTCGTTGACCAACGTCGATTTACCGGAACCGGACACGCCCGTCACGCACGTGAGCAGGCCCACCGGCAGCTCCAGCGACACGTTTTTCAGGTTGTTGCCGGTCGCGCCCGTGATGACGAGCTGGCGGTCCGGGTCGGCCTGCGTGCGCTTCTTCGGCACGTGGATCTTCTTCTTGCCCGAGAGGTAGGCCGCGGTCAGCGACTCCTTGCTCTTCATGATGTCCTTCAGCGAGCCTTCGGCGATCACGGCGCCGCCGTGCACGCCCGCGCCCGGACCCATGTCGACGATGTAGTCCGCCGTGCGGATCGCATCCTCGTCGTGCTCGACCACGAGCACGCTGTTGCCGATGTCGCGCAGGTGCTTCAGCGTCCCGATCAGGCGGTCGTTGTCGCGCTGGTGCAGGCCGATCGACGGCTCGTCCAGCACGTACATCACGCCCGTCAGGCCCGAGCCGATCTGCGACGCGAGGCGGATGCGCTGCGCTTCGCCGCCGGACAAGGTGTCGGCGCTGCGGTCCAGCGACAGGTAGTCGAGACCCACGTCGTTCAGGAATTTCAGGCGCGCGACGATCTCCTTGATGACGCGTTCCGCGATGTCGCGCTTGGCGCCCGTCAGTTCCAGGCCGTCGAAGTAGCTCAGGCAGTCGCGCAGCGGCGTCTTCGCCACTTCATAGATGGCGCGTTGCTGCGGTCCGTTGCCGATCTTGACGTAGCGTGCTTCCGTGCGCAGGCGCGCGCCGCCACACGACGGGCACTCCTTCTCGTTGATGAACTTCGCCAGCTCTTCCTTCACGGCCATCGAATCCGTCTCGCGGTAGCGGCGCTGCAGGTTGTTCACGACGCCTTCGAACGTGTGCTCGCGGATCACCGTGCGGCCACGCTCGTTCACGTACGCGAACGGCACCGACGTCTTGCCGGAGCCGAACATGACGACGTCCTGCGCGGACTTCGGCAGCTGCTCGAACGGCTTGTCGAGGTCGAAGCCGTAGTGGGCCGCGAGGCTCGTCAGCATCTGGTAGTAGAACTGGTTGCGGCGGTCCCACCCTTTCACGGCGCCGGACGCCAGCGACAGGTTCGGGAACGCGACGATGCGCTTCGGATCGAAGAACTCGATGTGGCCCAGGCCATCGCATTCCTGGCAGGCGCCCATCGGGTTATTGAAGGAGAACAGCCGCGGCTCCAGCTCTTGCAGCGAATAGCCGCAGACGTTGCACGCGAACTTGTTCGAGTAGATGTGCTCCTTCTCCGTGTCCATCTCGTACGCGACGGCGCGGCCGTCCGCGATGCGCAGCGCCGTCTCGAAGCTCTCGGCGAGACGCTGCTTGATCTCGGCATTCACCTTCACGCGGTCGATGACGACGTCGATCGTGTGCTTTTCCGTCTTCTTCAGCTTCGGCAGGTCGTCCACGTCGTAGATCTTGGCCGCGTGCGTGCCGCTCTGGATGCGGAAGCGCACGAAGCCCTGCGCCTGCATCGCCTCGAACAGGTCGCTGTGCTCGCCCTTGCGGTTCGCCACGACGGGCGCCAGGATCATCAGCTTCGTCCCTTCCGGCATGCCCAGCACGGCATCGACCATCTGCGACACGGTCTGCGCCGCGAGCGGCTCTTCCGGGTGGTCCGGGCAGTACGGCGTGCCGACGCGCGCGTACAGCAGACGCAGGTAGTCGTGGATCTCGGTGACGGTGCCGACGGTCGAGCGCGGGTTGTGCGACGTGGCCTTCTGCTCGATGGAGATGGCGGGCGACAGGCCCTCGATCATGTCGACGTCCGGCTTTTCCATCAGCTGCAGGAACTGGCGCGCGTACGCGGACAGCGATTCGACGTAGCGGCGCTGGCCTTCGGCGTACAGGGTGTCGAAAGCGAGCGACGACTTGCCGGAACCCGACAGGCCGGTGATGACGATCAGCTTGTTGCGCGGCAGGTCAAGATTGATGTTCTTGAGGTTGTGCGTGCGGGCGCCGCGGATACGGATTTCTTCCATTGTTGTTTGAAGGCTTTCGAATGGTTGCGGGGCCGGCGCACGGGATGCTCATGAGCGGGCCGAACGGGAAAGCGCACTAGTTTACCTGTTTTTATTTACAGTGGTATGCCGGTGCTCGAAAAAGTCTGCGGGGCTTGGCAGCATGATATGACGACTTGTCAAGACGTGCCGCGCGCACGATGCCGCGTGTGTTCCGTATGTGGTCCGCGGACGGGGCAATTCAATGGCAGACGTACCAGAAACCCGAAATTTTTTGTCGGCCGTATTGATGCGTATCTCTTCCAATCCGGGCACTTCGCCCTCATCTTCGAGGTCTGATCGGGTGCAGTAAAACCGACTGTCCGCTCGGTGCGGAATCAGTTGCTTTCTGGTGCAACTGGCCAGCATAATAGCGGATGAATTTTCAACTGTTCCCTCACGCTTAGTCAGTACGCAGAGTCAGGGATTATCCAAAGGAGCTTTACAAAATGGCATCAGTCAACAAGGTCATCATCGTCGGCAACCTCGGCCGCGATCCGGAAATCCGCTACATGCCGAGCGGCGACGCCATCGCCAACATCGCCGTGGCGACGTCCTACAAATCGAAGGACCGCAACACGGGCGAGCAGAAAGAGCTGACCGAGTGGCACCGCATCTCGTTCTTCGGCCGCCTGGCCGAGATCGTGGGCCAGTACCTGAAGAAGGGTTCGTCGGTCTACGTGGAAGGTCGTCTGCAGACCCGCAAATACACGGACAAGGACGGCATCGAGCGCTACGCCACCGACATCATCGCTGAAAACATGCAGATGCTGGGCGGCCGCCAGGGCATGGGTGGCGGCGACAGCTACGGTGGCGGCGACGACATGGGCGGCTACGACGCCGCGCCGAGCCGCCCGGCCCCGCGCCAGGCCCCGCCGGCACCGGCCGCACGTCCGCAGCCGAAACCGGCGCCGAACTTCTCGGACATGGATGACGATATTCCGTTCTAGCGAGCGGGTGTTCGAAAGTGTAAAGTTTTTGGTAGGTTTGTAGAGGCTTTCGCTTGAGAATACAAGGAAAAGAAGAGACGGGGGAACTGTAAAGTTCTCCCTTTTTTTGTTCATATTTCTGCTAGCGTAAGACCGCGACCCGCATATCCCCCAGCTTTAACCGCAGCATCGCCAAGGACTGCGAACGCAGTTGGGACGGATCCTTTGGCGGCACAGTGCTGGCAAGGACGTCGACACTAAGCACAATGCGGACCTCGCCGCAAAGGGCAACCTTTGGGACGACAAGACGATCTCTTCGGTGGATTTCTTCGAGGGCACCGCGGCGCAAGGGTACAAGCTCCGCCTCCATGAGGGCGACGTCTTGGACATCGACCTGGGCGACGAAAGGCTTCCGTGGTGATGCCGCCGTAGCGGCGCGTCCACTTTCAGCGGCTCGCATGTGCTGCAAGCAACGAAAGGAGCCGCTGTACGGCCAGACTCCGCAGGCGATTCGCAAGGACCTCAAGGCCGGGGTGACGTCCTGATTGCTGTGGCATCCAGACCTGCTGGAGGCCGAGCGCACCTGGTGCTCAACTCACACAGACCAAGCCGCTCCATTTCCTCGTGCTCCGATACCGCAGCCGTAAACCCGTTCCCACCGCCACGGCCGATCGCGAAAAGATCGTAGAACAGGCCCCTCGTCGTTTCGTGTGGAATTTGACTGCTTATGACAAGGGCGTCGTCGAGCCCGGTGGAGCATGTGGGCAGCCGACGGCCTGTGGTCGGGCGAGTGGGCAACCCGCAGGGTTGTGCATCCGGCCGTCCACAGGTGAGCGCCGCAGGCGCTCAGTCGGGAAGCCCGCGCCAGCGGGCCTGTCCACAAATCCACGGGGCGTGTGTGTTCCTGAGCCTCGCTGTGCGTGGCGTGTGACTTAGAAGCCTCTCCCATGTCCCTTCACGTCGAGTCCCTGTTCACCGCCGCACTGGGCCTTCAGGCGCCGTGGAAAGTCGCCAAGGTGGAGCTCGACACTGCCAACTCCCGTGACGCCTGCAAGGCCTCTTGAGCCTTGCTTCGTCGCGATATCGGTCGCCCCTGTTGCCAGAGGCGCCGGGTCGACTCGCCGGACGACGGGTCGAATGGGCTATCGCGCGTTCACCTTGAACCAGTTTATGTTCCACCCGTTGCCGATGGACTTGAAGCGGAGCGTGTGATTGCCGGCCGTCATGGCGAAGGGCGCGCTGGTTAGGGTGGCCCAGGTCTGCCAGCCGCCGGTATTGGGCACGGCCATCACGTCAAGGGCCTTCGCGCCGTCCAGCCAGACTTCGAAGCCGGTGCTGCCGTTGGCGCTCGCCAGGCGGTAGTCGATGGTGAAGTTTCCGGCGGTGGCGACGCTAATCTTGAACTCGATGTAGTCGTCGGGATCGAAATAGCCGACGTCCTGTCCGCCGCCGACGTCGGAGCAGGCTTCGAGTTGCACGCCGCTCATGGAGGTGAGGTTTTCGGCCTCGATGAGACCGGGCACCGGCACGTACTTGAGCGTGGTGGCGACCGAGTCGCTGTAGTAGCTCTCGTTCACTGCGGTGATGGCGGAGACCACGTAGAAGTAGGTGGTGCCCGACGCGGCCGTGGTGTCGGTGTAGCTGGCGGTGGCCACCTTGTCGGCAAGCAGCGTGTAGTTGCCCGCGGCGCCGCTGGCACGGTAGACCTTGTAGCCCGTGACCTTGGCGTCGGTGCTGGCCGTCCAGGTCAGCGCATTGCCGCTGGCGCCCTCGACGAGCTTGAGGCCGGTCGGCACTGCCGGCAACTGGAAGACTTCAGGCGCGGTGGTGCTCACCAGCCACTGGGCGAGGCCGGAGTGGACTTCGTAGGCCTGGGTGGCATAGCCCTTGAATAGATTCTCGATGGCGGCCTCGGAGGCGGTGGTGAAGTCGACCATGCCGGTCGTGTCGACGATGTCTTGACCTGCCACGGGAGCCTTGTCGACGAGATAAATCTCGGCCCAGGTGTTGGCGCTGCCGTTGTCCTTGAACACGCCACTGAGCGTGTAGGTCTTGCCGCCCTGGAGGGTGATGGCCTGGTAGACGCCGCCGTTGATTGCGCCAATGGCGCCGTTCGGGCGCGTCACACGCAGCACGCTGCCGTCGCTGCCGGTGGGGGTCTTGCCGGCGCTGGCGTAGTTGAAGTCGAGGTTCAGGCTGCCGCTGATGGCGAGGGTCGTCCAGCCGGTGTTGGAGCCGAAGTTGCCGTTGGTGATGAGCTCGGCGTTGGTGGCTGTGTCGACGATGCTGATCTTGTCGAAAGTGACGTCGGGGTTGCTGTCGCTGTTGGCGCCGGTTTTAATGACGAAGTAGTAGGTCTTTGGGCCGGTGCCACCAACCTTGAAGGTGGCCGCCTTGACGGCGCAGGCGTTGGCGAAGCTGGAGTCCCAGCCGGCGCAGTCCCACGTGCTTGCCTTCGCGACCAGGCGGGCGCCAGTGTCGAGGTTGTCGTTCTCGGCGTTGGTGACCATGCCCCAGGTGCCCTTGCCCGAGCCGCCCCGCGCGCTGACGAACTTGTAGGCCCACGAGGTGGCCGCCCAGCCGTAGCTGGTATAGGTGTCGTAGGTGGCACGGGCGATCTGGCCGCCCAGGTCCAGGCCGGCGCCCTGCCAGGGCTGGAATTCGCCCACGAACAGAGGAATCTTGAGGTCGCTCACCTGCTTGTTGTAGGCGCACACGCCGGTGGTGCCGGTTTGGCCGCAGCGCAGCCAGTCGCGGTGGATCATGTAGGGCGTGTCGCCGGGGCGGTCGCCAAAAATTCCCGGATAGGGGTGGATCTCGAACGCGACGTTGGTGAAGCCCTTGGCGGTCGGGTTGCCGTAGGCATCGATGCTGCCGTCGGCATAGCTGGGGAACAGCACGATATGCTTGGTGTCCACCCCGCGGATGGTCTGGTAAAGCTCTTGCACGCGGGTGACCATGTCGGCCGCGGTGGAGCCCCAGGGCTCGTTGAGCGGGCCGTAGGCGGCCACGACGGGCTCGTCCTTGTACCTGCTGGCAATTTGCTGCCACAGCCAGCGGGTGCGGTCCCGGGCAACCGTATCCGTCCAGTACTTGTTCTGACCGGCGCAGCCAGTGGGGTTATATAGCGTCTGGCCGCCCACGGCGCCGTGCAGGTCGAGGATGACGTACATGCCGCGCTTCTTGGCCTGGGCAATGGCCCAGTCCAGGTAAGTCCAGGCATCGGCGCGCAGGGTCTTGGGGTTCTTCTCGTCTTCGATGACGCTCCACAGGATGGGCAGGCGCACGAGGTTCAAGCCGAACGCCTTCATCTGATCCCAGTCGCGCTCGGTGATCCAGCTGTCGCGGTAGAGCTTGATGAGCCGCTCCTTCTCCTGGTATCCGAAGCGTTCGGTCAGCTTGGCCTCCAGTGTGCACTGGTCGGTCACGCCGTTGCCGCCCTGGCCCATCATCCAAAACTCCTGCACCAGCCAGTTGCCGAGGTTCGTTCCCTTGAGTAACACCTGCTTACCGGTGCCATCCACCCATTGGGTGCCGTCGGCTTTCAGTATCGCCTGGGCGTCCGGGGTGGGCGTCGGGGTGGGGGCGCTGGGCGATGCTGCTGCGGCACCGCTCGAGCCACCGCCACCGCTACAGCCACCCAGCAAGGCCACACCAATCAGGCTACCCAGCAGGGTGGCACGCGCATAGCGCGCCATGCGGCCGGCAGCGCGTCGCGGGAACCATTGTTGATCCATGTCTTGTCTCCGTCGTTGAATTGGAACCGATTCCATGTATGTGTATCGGTTTAAGCAAGAAATAAAAAATTGGAATGCATTCCAATTTTGTCGCAAAAAGCATGTTTACATCGCGATTCTATTGTCAATAAGGAACTAAGGATTTCGCGTTACCCGCGACGGGCTGAACAGCTCTTAGAGGAGAGCGGCACGCTGCTCCTTGGGCATTTGCTTGCGCAGTCCCGGCGCCGCAGCATCAGTCAACGCGGCGCCCAAGGCGATCATTGCTTGGAAGCGCAGGTTGGCTCGACACGTATCACTGACTTCGCTCCGCCCGCGACATCCGAGGGCGCCCACCGTCGTCGTGAGCGGTAGCGACAAAGACCGCCTGTGCGAAGGCAGTCGCGATAGCCAGGGTGTCGCAAAACATTGTGTCTCCTTGCGTGCAACTTTGTCGATTGCATCACTCAAAATTGGAATCGTTACCAATATTTGTGACCGATTGTAGCTACGGGATGTTTTCAAGTCAACTGAAAAAATGTTTCCGCTTTTAGTGCGGTAACTTGTTCGACGACCCGGATCGCGTCGCGCCATGAACCGGGAGCGCCATAGATCTGTACGATTCCAATGTTAAGAATATGGAAAGAAATTTCCTGCAGGAAGTGCATTCATTGATTCGTGTGGATCAGGAGACCGGTGATGTTGGGGGTGAGCAGGCAGTCACCGCACGGATGATGTCTCAGATCAAGATGGGCCACCTCCGGCACGAGAGCAGGTAGTAAAATTCACATTTCACGCAAGCTTACCGTCCATACTGAAAAGGAAATGAAAATGGCAAAGTTCGATCTGTCGGCCTATGGCCTGAACGAACTCAGGAGATTGGGGGCCGATGTCGAAAATGAAATCACCGTGCGTCACCAGCAGGAGCTGGGAAGGGCGCGCGACCAAATCCTTTCGATTGCACAGGGCTTAAGTCTGTCGGTGGAAGAGCTGCTCGGCACTACCCAGAAGAAAGCGAAGGGTGGTAAGCCAGGCGCGGTTCAGCCGCGTTATCGTAATCCCGCTGACAGCCAGCAAACCTGGACTGGCCGCGGTCGGCAGCCGAAGTGGGTCGGCGAGGCGCTGGCGAACGGCCGCAACCTCGACGACTTCAGGATTCTCTGACGCGTGCCCGTACTCCGTAACCACATCGGATGTTAAGGCAGTCTCCGCAGTCCGCTGTGACCTCCGGATATCCTACGTAGTCCTGAGACACCGCTGTCCCTACCCGGTCGTGCCGTCTCGTCGCCCCACGTCATATTGCTTCCGGGTCGGGATGTGTCCTCCGGCCCTGAGCGGTACGGCTCGGGCTGCGCCTCTGATGGTCGGAATGTGGCCGCGGCCGCTCCAAGAGTGAAACATTGACACAAAAAAGGGGCCGCTCATATTTTGCATAAAAAATTGAGAACGATTCCAATTTTCCGCTTACAATGTGCTTTTTGAATGATGTATGCACTGGGTGCGGCTGAAACGGAGTCTCGACGCGGGCCATGAGGTTCGCGCCATCCTCGTGATGGCCACCGTCGGTTCTTCATGTCGCCATGCCCTTGCGATTGAAACACGGGCGAGCTTCCGGATGGAGGCGGCCGTGCTTCATCAGCCAATCGCGGCAGAAGCAATCGTTGTAGCATATCAAAAGGATGCACATGAACGGTAATTGCGTGCGAGACGTAGTGATCGTCGGAGGCGGTACGGCCGGTTGGATGACGGCTGCCGCCTTGTCGCGTCTGCTGCCGGGCGGATATCGTCTGCGCCTGGTCGAATCCGACGAAATATCGACGATCGGCGTCGGCGAAGCCACTATCCCGAATATCCGCAATTACAATCATGCGCTCGGCATCGATGAGGATGACTTCATCCGTAACACCCAAGGCACCTTCAAGCTCGGAATCGAATTCGTCGATTGGAAAAATAGCGGAGAGTCGTATTTCCATGGCTTCGGCAAGATTGGGCGAGATCTGGGCGCACTCAAGTTCTATCAATATTGGCTGAAACTGCATCAGGCCGGTGAGGCGCCCGATCTCGGTGAGTTCTCGATCAATACGCTGGCGCCGCGTCATGCCAAGTTCATGCGCGACGTCCAGAGCGTTCCGGACTCGCCGGTAGCGGATATCGGCTACGCTTTCCATTTCGACGCCGGCTTATATGCCCGATATCTGCGCCGCTATAGCGAAGCACGCGGCGTGGTCCGTATCGAAGGAAAGATCGTCGCTACGTGCCTGCGTGCCGAGGACGGCTTCATCGAGGCGGTCGTCATGGAAAGTGGCGACCGTATCGCAGGGGATTTGTTCGTGGACTGTTCCGGCATGGCTGGACTGCTGATCGAAAAGGCCTTGCACACGGGCTTCGAGGACTGGAGCCACTGGTTGCCGTGCAATCACGCGATTGCCGTGCCCTGCGAGTCGGTTGACCCATTATTGCCATACACGCGGTCAACTGCGCGTGCGGCTGGTTGGCAATGGCGCATTCCGCTGCAACATCGGATCGGAAACGGCCACGTCTTTTCGAGCGATTTCATGGATCCAAAGACAGCCGAAGAGATTCTGATGCGCAATCTCGATGGCAAGCCGCTGGCCTCGCCGCGTCATATTCGCTTTACCACAGGCAAGCGAAAAAAGGGATGGAATAAGAACTGCGTAGCGATTGGATTGTCGGGCGGTTTTCTCGAGCCGCTCGAGTCTACCAGTATTCATCTGATTCAGACGGCAATTGCTCGCCTGGTCGAATTCTTCCCCGACAAAACGTTCGATCGTGCCGAGATCGATGCCTTCAATGCCCAGGTTGATTTTGAATACGAGAGCATCCGTGACTTCCTTATCTTGCATTACAAGCTGAATGAGCGGAAAGACTCGGCGTTCTGGGCTTATTGTCGTGACATGGAGATTCCGGTAACATTGCAAGGCAAGATAGACCTATTCCAAAGTCACGGCCGAACCGTGCGCACGGGTGAGGAATTGTTTACCGACGTCAGCTGGGTGCAGGTGATGCATGGCCAGGGGCTCCGGCCGCGCAGCTATCATCCGCTGGTCGATCAGCGCTCGAACGACGAGGTCCGCAAATTCGTCACCGACGTTCAGGCAGTCATCCGGAAATGCGTGGATGTCATGCCCACCCATGCGGAATTCATTCGCAAACACTGTGCCGCTTTGGCGGCGAATCCGGTCCGGCGTTCCGGATTAGTTAGTTAATTTCGAGGGAATCGTGGCCACGATCAAGGATGTTGCCCGACTCGCAAACGTTGGTCCGGCAACTGCGTCGCGTGTCGTTAGCGGGAAAGGTTCGGTGTCGCCGGCGACGCTCGAACGCGTCAAGAAGGCGATCGAACAATTGGATTATCGCCCATCGCATGCGGCAAGATCGCTGCTGTCTGGATCGTCGAAGATGATTGGTGTCTACATCCCGGCGTTGAAGGGGGCGTTTTTCGCGCCCATCCTTTCGGCGATCGACATGGTGTTGCGGGAGGTCGGCCTAAACACGGTCATTGCGTTCGGCTCAGGAGCTGGCGATGGGCGACGCCAGGCAATTGATGGCATCGAATTCCTGTTGGAGCGCGGCTGCGACGGCATCATCGTGATGACCGGTGCGCTGTCCGACGAGGATATCCTGGCGTTCGTCAAGAAAGAGTCCCGCATGGTCGTCATGAACCAACACTTGAACGGCATCCCCGATCAGTGTTTTGCAATTGACCACCGGCGCGGGGGCATGCTCGCGGCACGTGCATTCCTGGAGCATGGCCATCGTCGGATCGCCGTTATCCAAGGCCCGTCGACTTCTCCCGACAACGTCGAGCGCGTCGATGGATTTCTCTCGGAACTGGCGGCGAACGGCATCGACGTGTCAGCCGTATGGATGACGGAGAGCGACTTCACTACCGAAGGCGGCCGGGATGGGGCGAGGGAGCTTCTTGCGTCCGGATACAAGTTTACCGCGCTTTTTTGTGCCAACGATGAAATGGCGGCCGGCGCGATATCACATTTCCATGTCTCAGGCATCGCAGTGCCGCGCGACGTCTCGGTCGTCGGCTACGACGACACGCCCCTCGCCGAGTTCTTGGCGCCTCCGTTGACAACCGTACATATTCCCTGGCGCGAAGTCGTCATTAGCGCGGTCAACGCCTTGCTCAACCATTGTTATCAGTTGAGGCGGCCGGTTGAACGGCGATTCCCGATCAGCATGACATGTCGCGATTCGCTGGCAAAAGCGCCGGACCTTGGGGCGGCAGACGCGTAGCCGCCGCGCGGGCATCGATAGATTTTCAATAAAACGACAGGTAGCATCGCTGGCATTGACATGGGGCAGAATGTATATCTATACTGCTTGCCATGAATGGAATCGATTCCAATCATATTTGGATCGACCGATTCGCATCGGCGATCCTGGGTGATATTTCGATTCTTTCGATATTCATGACGGTTGAGACGCATCCGTAAATAAGATGCAAAGGCAGCCATCGCTTGCATGACGTGAGACCGCCTTCTGTATGCATTAGATAAAAAGTGGAATGCATTCCAATCCGCCTCTGCCCTGGCGTTAAAGCGGAGAGGGCAACGACCGGATCGATCGCTCCAGCCAGTTGCCTCTCGAACATTGGCACGCTGCTCCGACAATCGTTGTGCCGATCGATCGAAAGCAGGTAATGCCGACAAAAATTGGAATGCATTCCAATTATGTGTTGTAAAACGTGAACACGGTGCCGGAATGCAGATGTCCGGCGCCGCAAGCGATTTGCCGACCGGACGAACGGTCGGCCTGAACGCCGCGATTCTGGTCATCTGCCGTAACATCAATATCAATACCGAAGGAGACAGGGTATGACTACCAATGAGGGCCGTTTGTCCAAACGCGCCGAGATGAATCAAACAAATAATAAATCCGCTGGGCCCGCGTGCTTTCGCTTGCGGCCGATTGCAGCGGTATGCGCAGGTCTGCTCGGCGGAACTCTGACCCTGGCCCAAGCCCCAGCGGTGGCGCAACAGGCGGACAATGCGAGTTCAGGTCAATCTCAGGGCGCACCGGAGGTGCAGTCCGTGGTCGTGACGGGCATTCGTGCCGGTATCGAAGGCTCGATCAATAAAAAGAAGAACTCTGACTCGATCATTGAAGCGATCACGTCGGAAGACATCGGCAAACTTCCGGACGTCAGTATTGCGGAAGCCATGTCACGTATGCCGGGGCTGGCGGCGCAACAAGTCAACGGCCGTGCACAAGTTATCGCCATCCGCGGCCTCGCTCCGGATTTCGCGGGTACCGTTCTGAACGGTCGCGAGCAGGCATCGGTCGGCACCAATCGCGGTGTGGAATTCGACCAGTATCCCGCCGAGTTGGTGTCGGCAGTCGTCGTTTACAAGACGCCCGACGCGGCCCTGCTCGGGCAGGGGTTGTCGGGTACGGTGGATCTGGACACGGTGCGGCCGCTGGCGTTCCGTCAGCGCAATGTCGTTGTGAACGTCCGCGGTGAACATAATTCCCTCGGTAATCAAAATCATGGTTACGGAGGAACGTCGGGGAATGGCAAGCGCTATAGCCTTTCGTATATCGACCAGTTCGCGGACCGGACCATCGGCCTCGCCATCGGTTATGCACACCTGGACGCGCCGGGGCAACAGCACGAGTACCAGACGTGGGGCTGGCAGACGGATAGTAACTGTATCGCGCACCAGACCGATTGGGGCTGCCGTCCCGTTTCCGGCACGAGCCCGGGTAACGCGTATTACCTGTCCGGCTTCCAGGCCGAAGCCCTTTCGCGGAACGATAAGCGCGATGGCCTCATGGCCTCTCTCGAGTACCGTCCGAACAGCGATCTGCACAGCACCCTGGACCTGTATTACTCGAAGTTCAAGCAAGTCGAGGTCATGCGCGGCTTGATGGGAAGTATCGGCGACGGTTGGGGCGTGCCAAGCAGTACTTTCAGCAATGTCGGCACAACGGCCGTCGGCGGCCAGTCGGTCGTCACGTCGGTGACCACCGGCTTCGTCCCCAACGTGGTCGTCCGCAACGACTTCAACCGGCGCGACGACGCGTTGAAATCGGCCGGGTGGAATGTCGACAAGAAGATTGGCGATTGGCACGCCATTGCCGATCTGAGCTACTCCAACGCCCGCCGCGCGGAAGCGATCTACGAAACCTACTCCGGTCCGGCCACTTCGCCGACCTTGTCCCTCGTCACGCCAACGGGCCCGGGCTTCCCGACGTTTTCATTCTCGTCTTCGCTGTCGGACCCCGGAACCATCCAGCTGACCGATGCCGCAGGCTGGGGCGGCAAGACGCCCCAGCTGGGCAGAAAGCAATTCAATACGCAGAATGACGTCATCCGTGCGGTCAGGCTGCATGGGACACGAGAGGTCGACTGGGGCATCTTCAACAATATCGATGTCGGCCTCAATGTCACGCGCCGCGACAAGACTCGCGATTTCAGCGTGTATTTCGCGCGGATGGCGGACGGCTCGCTGAGCCAGCAAGTGTCGCCGTCTCTGTTGACTACGCCGACTTCGCTCGCCTTCGTCGGCGTTCCCTCCGTCCTGAGCTATGACGTCAACGCCGTCACCGACCAATACTATACGCTGGAGCGCAACCTGAGCCTCGGCCCGGGCGGGGACTACGGCAAGATTTTCGGCGTCCACGAGAAGATTTCCACTGCATACGTCAAGCTGGACATCGACACCGCGGTCGGTCAGATCCCGGTGCAAGGCAACGTCGGCGTCCAGGCTGTCCACAGCAAGCAGGATTCCACTGCGTACGCGTTCGATGGCCAGGGACACCCCATCGGCACCATCGATCCGGGCGCGTCGTATAACGACTACTTGCCCAGCCTGAATTTGGCAGCGGACATCGGCGGCAATCGCAAGCTTCGCCTTGGCCTGGCGAAGACTATGGCGCGACCGCGCATCGACGACATGAATGCGTCGGCTTCGGTGGGCGTGGACCCGACCTCCCACCAATGGTCCGGTGGGGGCGGCAATCCGAAACTGCAGCCCTGGCGCGCGAAATCGTTCGACCTGTCGCTGGAACAATATATCGGCAAACGCAGCTATATAGCGGGCGCATTCTTCTACAAGAAGCTCGACAGCTACATTTACCAATCCACCATTCCGTACGACTTCAGCAGCTTCATCAACCCGACGCCGGCAGTGGTACCGGCCTCCAATATCGGTCCGTACTCGACGCAGACGAACGGCAAGGGCGGCCGTGTGCGCGGCGTCGAACTGAGCGCGGCGCTCGATGGCGGGCTGTTGCATCCGTCGTTGTCGGGTTTCGGTGTGATCGCGACGACTTCTTATACCGACAGTTCCATCAAGGTGAGCGGTCCCGATTCGACCCAGGCCTGGCAAACGTTGCCAGGGCTGTCGAAAGTGGTGGCGGGCCTGACCTTGTACTACGAGGACCACGGTTATTCGTTCCGGGTCAGCGATCGCTATCGTTCGGACTATCGCGGAGAGTACGCCTACCTGTTCGGATCCACTTCTCTGTACCGGACGCTGGCTCAGAACAAGATCGACCTGCAGGCGAGTTACGAGCTTCAGGACGGACCAGCCAAGGGCTTGCAGTTCCTGTTCCAGGTGGGGAATGTCACCAATGCGCCCGATCGCAGTATCCAGGACGGCACCGGCTTCAATGGAATTGCGCAGCCGAAGGACTACAACACCTACGGCCGACAAATCCTCTTGGGCATGAACTACAAGTTCCACTGATAACGCGTACCGCGACCCGTCTGTCCGCAGGTCGCACGGCTTGCGGACAGAGGGTCTCTGCTTTGGGGATCGAACAATGTCACTAAAACAACTGCGGCGCGTCGTCGTTGTCGGCGGCGGCTCGGCGGGGTGGATGGTTGCGGCCGCGCTTTCCAGACTCTTGCTGCGCGACGATGGGCGCGAACACTGGACGATCGAATTGATCGAGTCCGAGGAGATTGGTACCGTCGGGGTCGGCGAGGGAACGATTCCGGCGATCAGGGCATTCAATTCGGCGCTGGGCATCAGCGAAGACGAGTTTCTTCGAGAAACGAAGGGAACGTTCAAGCTCGGTATCGAATTCGTCGGCTGGAACGCACCGGGTAGCCGATATTTTCATGGGTTCAGCGACGTCGGACGGCCAATCGATGGGGTGCCATTCCATCAGTACTGGCTGCGCTTGCGCAAGGCCGGATTCGCTCATGATTTCGCGGATTACTCGATCAATTCGGTAGCGGCGCTTCAGGGCCGTTTCATCCGGCCACGGCAGGACATGGCGCACTCACCCCTCGGCGAGATTGGTCATGCATTTCATTTCGATGCGAACCTGTACGGCCGCTATCTGCGCCGGCGCGCCGAGCAGCAGGGCGTCGTGCGGACCGAAGGCCGTATTGGCGAGGTCTTGCGCGATCCGCACAATGAAAACATCGCGGGACTGCGTCTGTCCGACGGCCGGCTGATCGAGGGGGATTTGTTCATCGATTGCTCCGGCATGCGCGCGCTACTGATCGAGCAGACCTGCGCGGCTGGCTTCGAGAACTGGTCGCATTGGTTGCCGTGCGATCGCGCGCTCGCCGTGCCGTCGGAATCGGCCTTGCCGTTGTTGCCGTACACGCGCTCGACTGCGCGTTCCGCGGGATGGCAATGGCGGATACCGCTCCAGCACCGCATCGGCAATGGCCACGTGTATTCGAGCGCCTTCATGCAGGACCGCGAAGCGGCAGATGTGCTGCTGAGTACTCTCGATGGCAAGCCGCTGGCCGAGCCGCGACTGCTCCGGTTTGCCGCCGGCCGCAGGAAGCGCACCTGGGTCGGCAACTGCGTCGCCATCGGCTTGTCGAGCGGCTTCGTCGAGCCGCTGGAATCGACCAGCATTCACCTGGTCCAGTCGGCCATTACGCGGCTGATGGACCTGTTTCCTCATGCGGGCCTCGACGCCGCCGACATCGCCGCGTACAACCGCCAGACGCAGTTCGAACTCGAGCGAATTCGCGACTTCATCGTTCTGCATTACAAGCTCACGACGCGCGCTGATTCTCCATTCTGGAATTATTGCCGGGAGATGCCGATTCCCGACACATTGGCCGAAAAGTTGGAGCTGTTTACCTCGAACGCGCGGATCCATCGGGTCGATACGGAACTGTTCCGCGAATCGAGCTGGGTCCAGGTCATGCTTGGGCAGGGTTTGGTCCCGAACGGATATCACCCCGTTTGCGATATTCATCCCCTGCCGCGGCTGCGGGCGTTTGCCGACGATATCCGGGACATCGTCGGCCGTTGCGCGGCCACGATGCCGATGCATGAGGATTTTATTGCCAGCTCTTGCCGGGCACGGGACGAAGATCATTTCACCGTGCCGACATAGGCACCGGCCGTCCGGCCTTTCTTCAACCGCCCGGGTGTCGTCCCGTCATAGCAGGCGCCTCCTTGGTGGCCATCCACAGATGACGCGGCGCAGAACCCAATTACATTCACCATGAAAATACGATATTCAATTCTTGCTTCGATGCTGGCGCTCATTTCCTCCTCCGCAAGCACAGCGTTTGCAGATTCGTCGACCGCGCAGCTCGCCGACTGGCCGCGCGTCACGAGCGCAATCGCTACCGATCCGGCGCTCGAAGCCCGGGTGGCAGCCATCGTGTCGGGCATGACGCTCGAACAGAAAATCGGCCAGATGACGCAGGCCGAAATCAAGACGGCATCGCCTGACGACGTACGTCGCTACTATCTCGGCTCCGTGCTGAATGGCGGCGGTAGCTGGCCGGGCGGGAACAAGCATGCGACCGCGGCACAGTGGCTGGCCTTGGCCGATCGCTACTACGAGGCTTCGGTGTCCACCGACATGAAAGACAAGGTGCCCGTCATCTGGGGCATCGACGCGATTCACGGTAACAGCAACGTCTTTGGCGCGACGCAGTTCCCGCACAATATCGGCCTCGGGGCGGCGCATGACAGCCGCCTCGTCGGCCGGATCGGCGAGGCGGTCGCCAAGGCGACGCGCGCGACCGGTATCGCCTGGGTATTTGCGCCCACCTTGGCCGTCGTGCGCGATGTTCGCTGGGGACGTACCTACGAGAGCTTTTCCGAGGACGGCAGGCTGGTGAACGAGTACGCCCGCGCCTACGTGAAGGGATTGCAGGGCACGTTTGCCACCGACGGTAACGTCATCGCGACCGCCAAACATTTCATTGGCGACGGCGGCACGGATGGCGGCAAGGACCAAGGCGACAACAAGTCGACCAGGGCGCAGATGATCAACGTCCACGGCCAGGGCTATTACGGCGCGTTGGCCGCCGGCGCACAGACCGTCATGGCGTCCTACAACAGCTGGAACGATGTCGCAGCCAGCGTCGACTACGGCAAGATGCACGGCTCGAAGGTCATGCTGACCGACGTCCTGAAGACCAAGATGGGATTCGACGGGTTCGTCGTCTCCGACTGGAACGGCATCGGCCAGGTGCCCGGCTGCAGCAATGCCAGCTGCGCCCAGGCGATCAATGCCGGCATCGACATGGTCATGGTGCCGGACGACTGGAAAGCCTTCATCGCCAATACCGCCGACCAGGTCAGGAAAGGCGAGATCCCGATGTCGCGTATCGACGACGCGGTGACGCGCATCGTTCGGGTGAAGCTGCGTGCAGGGTTGTTCGGCAGGAAGCCGTCGGACAACCGTTACGCCGGCAAGCAGGCGGCCTTGCAAGCGCGGGCGTTGGCGCGCGAAGCCGTACGCAAATCGCTCGTCCTGCTGAAGAACGATGGCGCAGCATTGCCCCTTGCACGCGGCAGCCGGGTTCTGGTGGTGGGCAAGAGTGCCGACAGTCTGCCGAACCAGACCGGTGGCTGGACGCTCACGTGGCAGGGAACCGACAACAAGAACAGCGATTTTCCGAACGGCGACACGATCCTTGCCGGCATCGTCGAGGCGGTGGGCAGTTCCAACGTTACCTACAGCGCCGATGCGTCCGGTATCGACCCATCCCGATTCGACGTCGTGATCGCCGTCATCGGCGAGACGCCTTATGCGGAAGGCGCCGGCGACATCGGCGCGACTGGCACGCTGCGCCACACGAGCCGGTACCCTGGCGATCTCGCGGTCCTGCAGGCGGTTGCAGGCAAGGGCAAACCCGTGGTCACGGTGTTCGTTGCCGGCCGTCCGTTGTACGTCAACGACCTGATGAACCTGTCCGACAGTTTTGTCATGGCATGGCTGCCGGGCACCGAAGGCAAGGGCGTGGCCGATGTCTTGTTCCGCGACGCGAAAGGCAGGATCGCACACGGCTTCAACGGCACGTTGTCGTTCACCTGGCCAGGATCGGCATGCCATGCAAGTATCGATACGGTGCGCAACGGCCATGACACCTTGTTCGCGCGCGGCTACGGGCTGAATTACCGCAGCACGAAGACCGTCGGCAAGCTCGAGGTCCGGTATCCGGCCGGCGGCTGCGGCACGAGCAATGCCTATCCGATCTTCACCCAGGCGGAACATGCGACCTGGCCGCTGTACGTCGTCAGCGGTGCGCAGCGCGTGGCGCTGGGTTCCGATTTGAACAAGGCCGTCGTGCTGCCGACCATCCGGGTCGATACGGTGCAGGTCAACACGCAGCAGGATGCAAAGCTGGTGACCTGGGCGGGCGCTGGGCGCATCGAAGCGAAGCCGTCCATCGCAATTGCGCTTCCTGATTTCGCCACAAGGGATGGCGTGCTCCAGTTCGATACCTCGGTCAAGATGGCGCCGACCGCGAAGGTCACGATGGCACTTGGGTGCGGCGAGAACTGTGGAGGTGAAGTGAACTTGACTGACGTGTTCACGCGCCTCGCAACGCTGCCCAAGGCAACCGTCAAGATTCCGCTTGCCTGTTTCGTCGCGCAAGGCGCCGACCTGACGAAAGTGGACGCGCTGTTCGGCATCGCGACGGACGGGCCGTTTGCGGCCGCATTCACCAATATCCAGATCGTCGGCGGCGCCGCCAAGGACAAGGACGCGCTGCGTTGCGAGGAGATTCGATGAATGCCTACGACGATGGCCCACGTCTCCTGGCGGATGTGGGCGGGACCAACGCGCGCTTCGCTCTCGAGACGGGACCTCGGTCGATCGTGGCCGTCGAAGTGCTTCGTTGCGACGACTTCGAGAATTTGCATGCGGCGATAGGTGCCTACCTGGCGCAGGTTGCGGATGTGGTCGGCACGTACGGACCCGTGCGCCACGCCGCGATCGCGATCGCCAATCCTGTCGACGGCGACGTGGTCAATATGGTGAACAGGCACTGGAGTTTCTCGGTCGAGGCCCTGCGTGCGGAAGCGGCATTGGAAACGCTGCTCGTCGAGAACGACTTCGCGGCGCTGGCGATGGCACTGCCGCATCTCGACGCCGGGCAGTGCCGGCAGGTGGGCAGTGGTGTCGGCCAGCGCGGACGTCCGCTCGGACTGATCGGTCCCGGCACGGGGCTCGGCGTGGCCGGGCTGATCCCGGTCGGTCCGGGCTGGGCCCCGTTGCCGAGTGAAGCAGGGCACGCGACCTTCGCGCCAGCGGATGACGTCGAGGTCAACCTTCTGCGCGCGTTGTGGAACGAGCGCGGGCATGTCTCGTGCGAGCGCCTGCTTTCCGGTTCGGGGCTCGAGGCGATTCATCGCGTCCTTTCCGGAAGCGACCTTCCCGCACACGAAATCACCCGCGCCGCGCTCGACGGCGACAGCGTCGTGTGTGTCGAGGCGGTGATGCGTTTTTGCGCCATCCTCGGCACCGTTGCCGGCAACGTGGCGCTCGCGTTCGGCGCAACCGGAGGCATGTACATCGGCGGGGGGATTGTCCCGCGCTTCGGTGAGTTGTTCGATCGATCGCCGTTCCGTGCACGGTTCGAGGACAAGGGGCGTATGAATTCCTTCTTGGCGCCGATTCCCACCTATCTGATCACCGAGAAGTATCCAGCCTTTCCCGGTATCTCGGCCATGCTCGCCGGGCGTTTGGCCAGCCAGCAATAATTACAGGAGCTCGATATGGGTTTTGCGTCAAATACATCCACCACCACAACGGTCCCGAATGATGTTGCCGGGACGTCGCATAAGCGCACGGGACCGCTGGTCATCGTCACCATCCTGTTTTTCATGTGGGGTCTCCTGACGTCGCTGAACGACGTCCTGATCCCGCATCTGCGAGCCGTCTATACGCTCAGCTACGTGCAGGCGATGCTCGTGCAATTTTGCTTTTTCGGCGCGTACTTCATCGTGTCGCTGCCGGCCGGCATGCTGATCCGGAAAATCGGCTATCAAAGCGGCGCCGTCGCGGGTCTCGTGATCGCGGCCGCGGGATGCGCCTTGTTCTATCCAGCCGCCTCACGCGGTTACGCTCTATTTCTGTTTGCATTCTTCGTGCTTGCCGCCGGCATCACGACGCTGCAGGTTGCCGCGAATCCGTACGTGACGGCGTTGGGCGATCCACGCACGGCCTCGAGCAGATTGACGCTGACCCAGGCATTCAATTCGCTGGGAACGACCGTCGCGCCGACGCTCGGCGGCATGCTGATCCTGTCCGGCGCGGGCGCTCTGGCTGCCGACCGGATCCATCTGCTGCCTGCGGCGCAGCAGGCGCTGTATCGGGCCAAGGAGGCCGCCACGGTCCAGGGCCCATACCTGGCGCTCGCCGGCATGCTGCTCCTGTTGGCGATCCTTTTCGCGGCTGCGCGTCTGCCCAGGATCGTCCATCACGATGACGCGGCACCGGCCGGCTTGCGCGCGCTCCTGTCCCATCGCAATCTCGTGCTTGGCGCGATCGGGATCTTTCTCTATGTGGGAGGCGAAGTCAGCATCGGCAGCTTCCTGATTAATTTCCTCGGCGACGACACGGTGGCGGGCCTGACGCCCGCGGCGGCGGCGCACTATGTCAGCTGCTACTGGGGTGGCGCCATGATTGGACGTTTCATCGGATTCGCCGTCATGCGCCGCGTCAGCCCCGGGAGGGCGCTGGCGTTCAACGCCGGGTGCGCGATCGCGTTCATCCTGACGGCAATCTTCAGCCACGGACATATCGCGATGTGGGCGATCCTCGCCGTCGGCTTGTTCAACTCGATCATGTTCCCGACCATCTTCAGCATGGCACTGCATCGGCTTGGAAACCTGACCGGTCATGCCTCCGGCGTACTGTGCATGGCGATTGTCGGCGGCGCGCTCGTCCCGTTCGTACAAGGCGTCGCGGCCGATAGCGTCGGCTTGCACTGGTCGTTCCTGGTTCCGGCCGCCTGCTACACGTTCATTTTCTATTTCGGCCTCGCACATGCCGGCATGTACCAGGCGGGACGGGACTGAAGGTCGCGGGATCAGCCTTGGAATACGATACAAAATCAACACGGGGTATTCATGATTAAAACTATGCGGGCAGGAACTATCGTGCTTTCGCTATTGCTTGCAGTTGGCGTGAACGTGGCGCATGGTACCGAATCGGCGGCCGTCGACCGGCGCGTGGATCGACTGCTCAAACAAATGACGCTCGAGGAGAAGGTCGGCCAACTGACCCAATACTCGGCCGAGTCGAAAGCGACGGGGCCCGTCGCCATCGAGTCCAATGTGCGCGACGGGATACGCAGCGGCCGCGTCGGTTCGGTGTTCAGCGTCGTCGGCACGAACAGCACGCGCCAGTATCAGGAACTCGCTTTGCAATCGCGCCTGAAGATACCGCTGCTGTTCGGTATGGACGTGATCCACGGGTACAAGACCACCTTCCCGATCCCGCTCGCCGAAGTGGCCAGTTGGGATCTCGAGGCGATCCAGCGCAGCGCCCGCGTCGCCGCCACCGAAGCGGCGGCGGGCGGCATCCATTGGACGTTCGCGCCGATGGTCGACATCGCGCGGGATCCGCGCTGGGGGCGCGTCATGGAAGGTGCAGGCGAAGACACCTATCTTGCGTCGCGGGTCGCCGCCGCGCGGGTAAAAGGATTCCAGGGCAGGCAGCTGGGCGACGCCGACGCCGTCATGGCGTGTGTCAAGCATTTTGCGGGTTATGGTGCAGCGGTCGGCGGGCGTGACTACAACAGCGTCGACATGAGCGAGCGCATGTTGTGGGAAACCTATCTGCCGCCGTTCAAGGCGGCGCTCGATGCCGGAGCGTCGACGTTCATGACGTCGTTCAACGACCTGAATGGCGTTCCCGCTACAGGCAACAGCCATCTGCTGCGCGATATCCTGAAGGGCAAGTGGGGGTTCACCGGCTTTGTCGTGTCGGACTGGAGGTCCGTCGATGAAATGGTCGACCACGGCTACGCGGCCGACAACAAGGACGCGGCGCGGATCGCGCTGAATGCGGGTGTCGACATGGATATGCAGAGCGGCGTCTACCAGGGCAACCTGGTGCAACTGGTGCGCGAGAAAAAGGTCAAGCTGGCCGACGTCGACGACGCAGTGCGCCGTATCCTGCGCAAGAAGTTCGAACTCGGCCTGTTCGAGGACCCCTATAAATTCAGTGACGCCGAGCGCGAACGTCAGGCGCTGAATAATCCGGAACACCGGAAAGCGGCCCGTGACATCGCGGCAAAAAGCATCGTGCTTCTGAAAAACGACGGCGCTGTGCTGCCTTTGTCCAAGTCGGTCAGAAAGCTGGCCCTCATTGGTCCAATGATCAAGCAGGGCGTGGAAAACCATGGCTTCTGGTCGGTCACGGTTCCTGGTGTCGACTATGCACATCAGGCGGTGTCGACATGGGACGGCATTGCCGCAAAGCTGGGTAAGGACACGACGCTTCTTTACGCCAAAGGCAGCGACATCGATGGCGAAGACCGTTCAGGGTTTGCTGAGGCCGTCCGGGTCGCGAGCGAGGCCGACGCGGTGGTGATCGAGGTCGGCGAACGCTGGGATGCGAGTGGAGAATCCCGGAGCCGGGCCAATCCGACCCTGCCGGGGGGGCAGGAGGATCTGATCAAGGCCATCGTCGCGACCGGCAAACCGGTGGTGGTCATGATCAACGCCGGCCGTCCGCTCGTGTTCGATTGGGTGGCCGACCACGCCCCTGCCATCCTCTACACCTGGTGGCTGGGCAGCGAAGCAGGCAACGCGGTGGCCGATGTGTTGTTCGGTGACGTGAACCCGAGCGCCAAGCTGCCGATGACCTTCCCGCGTAGCGTCGGGCAGATCCCGATCTACTACAACCATTTCAATACCGGCCGGCCGGCGCCCACGCCCACGACGACGGAATGGGTGTCAGGCTACATCGACCTGGTCAATTTACCGCGTTTCCCCTTCGGCTTCGGCTTGAGCTATACGACGTTCCGTTATGACGATTTGAGACTGGACCGTGAGACGCTGCGCGGCAACGATAAACTGCAGGTCAGAATGACGCTTACCAATACGGGCAAGGCTGCCGGCGAGGAGGTCGTTCAGCTATACCTTCGCGATCGCGTCGCCTCCGTGGTCCGGCCGGTGAAGGAGCTCAAGGGATTTCAAAAGGTAGCGCTGGCGCCGGGCGAAACGAGAACAGTGGAATTCACGATCGACAAGGAAAGCCTCTCCTTCTTCAATTCGGCGTTGCGCTGGGACGCCGAGCCCGGCGAATTCGACCTGATGGTCGGTGCATCGTCGGACGATATCCGGCTGCGATCCAGTTTCCAGTATGTTCGCTAGTTGGATACCTGAGTGGCTGTTGTTTCCGTAAGGCGATTAGAATTACTCAAGCAGTCCTGCTTGACGTAAAATTTCGCGGGTATTCCTGCGCCGCGCTGCCCGGACGTTTGCGGCAGCGCGGCGGTTGGCCCAATCCAGCGAAATGAGGTCTGCCATCTCCTTGCCGAAGCGCTTGCTCGTGTTCTCGCTTGTGCTTGCGGCCTTCTTGGTGGCGAGCCGGGGGCGCGCCGTATCCGATGTGACGGTGATTCGGTTTTGGACCATGGGCCGCGAGGGCGAGGTCATAAAAGACTTCGTCGACGAATTCGAACGTACCCATAAGGGCATACGGATCGACGTCCAGCAACTGCCGTGGGCATCGGCACACGAAAAGCTGCTGACGGCCTTCGCCGGCGATTCCAGCCCCGATATTTGTCAGCTGGGCAATACCTGGATACCGGAATTCGTCGCCCTCGGCGCATTAGAATCGCTCGACGATCGGGTTGCCGCATCGAGCGCCATTTCAAAGGCGGATTATTTCCCCGGCATATGGGAATCGAATCGCGTAGACGAGCGTTTGTATGGTATCCCGTGGTACGTCGATACGCGGCTGATGTTCTACCGTAAGGACATCCTGGCTTCGGCGGGGTATGCCGCGCCGCCAAAGGACTGGGATGAGTGGAAGCGAGCCATGGCCGCCATCAAAACCAAGGCCGGCCAGGATAAATTTGCCGTGCTGTTGCCTACGGACGAATTCGAGCCATTGCTTGCACTCGCGCTTCAACAGGACGAACCGCTGTTGCGTGCAAATGGACGTTGGGGTAACTTCCGCAGCGCGGGTTTTCGGCGCGCACTGCAGTTTTACAACGAGGCCTTCCAGCGCCATTGGGCGCCGCGACTGGCTACGGGCCAGGTTTCCAACTTGTGGAATGAATTCGGCCGCGGCTATTTTTCCTTCTATATTTCGGGCCCGTGGAACATCGGCGAGTTCAAGCGCCGCCTGCCTCCCGATTTGCAAGACCGCTGGATGACGGCCGCACTACCCGGACCGAACGGCCCCGGAACATCGATCGCCGGCGGCGCCAGTTTCGCAATCTTCCGCAGCTCCAGGCACAAGGATATTGCGTGGCAACTCGTGGAATTCCTCTCGCGTGTCGATATACAGCGGCGCCTGTTCCATGCCATCGGCGACCTGCCGCCGCGCCGCAGTGCCTGGGATGATCCTACGCTCGCTGACGACATCTACGCGCGGGCGTTTCGCGACCAGATGGAGCGTGTGAAATCGCCGCCAAAGGTGGCGGAATGGGCGCGTATTGCCACCGAAATGCGCCTTGTGGCCGAGGTCATGGTGCATGGGGGCCTGACCGTGGACGAAGCGGCACGAGAACTCGACGCGCGTGTCGACCGAATCCTGGAAAAGCGGCGCTGGATGCTCGATCACGGGCACGTGCCATGAGAATGGAACGTGCGGCATGGTGCTTCGTTGCGCCAGCCTTGATTGTCATTGCAGTGTTCTTCTTGCTGCCGGCACTGGCTGCGTTTGTCATCAGTTTGACGGATTTCGATCTCTATGCGCTCGCCAGCCTCAAGAACCTGCGCTTTATCGGACTGCGCAACTACATCGACCTGCTGCATACGCCGCTGTTCTGGAAAGCGCTCGGCAACACTCTGTATTTCGTGGTCGTCGGCGTGCCTGTGTCGATCGCGACATCCCTCGCCGCCGCGGTACTGCTGCATTCGAAGGTCGCACGCTTCAAGTCCTTCTTTCGCACGGCGCTCTTCGCGCCTGTCGTTACATCGCTTGTTGCGGTCGTGGTGATCTGGCGTTACCTATTCCATGCGCGCTACGGGTACATTAACTATGTTCTTGGCGGACTCGGCATGCCGAAGGTCGACTGGCTCGGCGATCCGCACTGGTCGATGTTTGCGATTATCGTATTCAGCGTCTGGAAGAATTTCGGCTACAACATGATCATTTTCATCGCCGGCCTGCAAAGCATTTCCGAGGATCTGTACGCCGCCGCGAAACTCGACGGCGCCGGCCATTGGGCGCGGTTCCGTTACATCACGCTGCCGATGCTCGGCCCGACCATTGTGATGGTGAGTATTCTGACCATGGTCGGCTACTTTCAAGTGTTTGCCGAGCCTTACGTCATGACGGAAGGTGGACCGATGCAAAGCACGGTGAGCGTGCTGTATTTCATGTATGAACAGGGCTTCAAGTGGTGGAATATCGGATCCGCGTCGGCCATCGCATTCATGCTGTTCCTGCTGATGTTTTCGATCACGCTGCTGCAGCTCAAATTCACGCGGCTTGGCGACGAACAATGAAACCAGTCTTTGCTAGAAGTGTCAAAGGCGGGCTGATAAACGCGCTACTGCTCTGTGGCGCGGCATTGATCCTCTTTCCGCTGGTCTGGATGCTGTCGGTATCCTTCATGGCGCCCGGCGAGGCCAGCAGCTTCCCGCCGCCGTTCTTGCCTGCACATCCGACATTCGCGAATTATCGCGAGCTGTTTGATCACCACGACATCGGACTTTACCTGCTCAATAGCATGCTGCTGGCGACTGCGGCGACGCTGATTTCGCTCACTTTCAACGTCGCAGCGGGATATGCATTCGCCAAGTTGCGATTCTCCGGGCGCGATCGCATTTTCAAGCTGATACTCGGCGTACTCGTGATTCCCGGGCAGGTCACCATGTTGCCGCTTTTTCTCATGTTGAAGAGTGTCGGTCTGGTCAACACGTACGTCGGCGTCTTGGTTCCTTCAATGGTCAGCATCTTCGGCATTTTTCTCGTGCGCCAGTACGCGCTTGGAGTTCCCGACGTGCTGTTGGATGCCGCGCGCATCGATGGTGCCGGCGAATTCCGAATTTTTCGCTCGATCGTCCTTCCTCTTCTGGCGCCCATACTCGTCACGCTCGCGATCTTCAGCTTTCTCGCCAGCTGGAACGACTTCATGTGGCCATTGATCGTGTTGGCCGGGAACGAACATTACACGCTTCCGGTGGCATTGGCGTCGTTTGCGCGTGAGCACGGCCATGATAACGAAATGATGATGGCTGGTTCAGTTCTGACCGTCGTTCCGGTGTTGTTAATATTCATCGGACTTCAACGCTACTACATGCGGGGGATGCTGATCGGCAGCGTGAAGGGATGATAAGTAGGCGATCAATATTGTTCGAAGGCTGGTCATTTGGCCTGCTGCGGATTCCACGGACACCAAGTTAAGGTGGAGAATGGAATCAGAAAGAATCAATGACAGCAACAAGACCATTTAATTGCGAGTTCAAGCTTGCGGTGTTGGTTGAGGAGCGAGGCGTCCCGGTGCGCCAGGCGGCTGAATCGCTACAAGTATGGCGGCGAACATCTATCGCAACGACGGGCGTCCAGCGTAGGAGTAATTCAGTAGGGGCTGCGTACGGCTTTGTTGCATTTTTTTGCAATATCTCGGATTGTCGGCTTGCGAGCCAGTAAGTTGTAGGAGCCTGTCAGATTTTCTGTGTGGAACGGGGTCATGAAATAATCCGGAAAGGACTGTTCCATGACCGAAATAATGACCACGAAGAAGCCCAAGAAACAGAAAGCACCATACCCGTTCCCGGTCGAGC
>NZ_JAAQOM010000015.1 GCF_011682055.1 Telluria antibiotica
ACGCGTCACGCGTGGGCGGAGGGCCGCCCACCCTACCGATTGAGCTCGGTAGGGTGGGCACCCCGTGCCCACGCGGAAGCAGGCATCGCGCACGCGTCACGCGTGGGCGGAGGGCCGCCCACCCTACTGATTGAGCTCGGTAGGGTGGGCACCCCATGCCCACGCGGAAGCAGGCATCACGCACGCGTCACGCGTGGGCGGAGGGCCGCCCACCCTACCGATTGAGCTCGGTAGGGTGGGCACCCCGTGCCCACGCGGAAGCAGGCATCGCGCACGCGTCACGCGTGGGCGGAGGGCCGCCCACCCTACCGGTTCGGCGCCAGCGGCAGCTGCACCGCGAACACCACCTTGCCGTCCTCGTGGCGGTACGCGATCTCGCCCTCGTGCTCGCGCACGATCTGCTGGGCGATGTACAGCCCAAGGCCCATGCCCGTGCGGTTGCGCGGGTTGTTCAGCGAGCTGCGCTTGAACGGGTTGAACAGCGTGCTTTCCGTCTCCGCCGGGATTGGGTCGCCCGCGTTCGCGATTTCCAATATCGCGAGGCCGTCCTGCGTCGCGAGGCGGATCGTGATCGGCTGGTTCGGCTCGCCGTGGTGGCGCGCGTTGGACAGCAGGTTCGAGATCACCTGGCCCAGGCGCCCGGCGTCGGCCAGCACGAACGCGGGGCCCGTCGTGTGCAGGTCGTAGACGATGGTCGGGTAGGCGAGGCGCGCTTCCTCGACCAGGTCGCAGGCGAGGGCCGCGAGGTCGACGGGGTGGAGTTCCACGCCGAGCACGAGGCCGCGGTCGATGCGGCTCATGTCCAGCACCTGGCCGATCATGCGCTGCATGCGGTTGCTGGACGACTGGATGCGCTTGCCCAGCGTCCCCTTGTTGCTGCCGCCTTCCGTCCGTTCCAGCACCATGCCCGCCATGTTGATCGAGTTCAGGGGATCACGCAGGTCGTGGCCCAGCATTGCAAGCAACTGCGCGCGCGTCGCTTCCGTCTGGGCGCGCCGCGCGTTCGACACGCGTACGAGTTCACCCAGCATCATGCGCGCATGCGTGAGGATGCCGTCTTCCCACGGGTGCGCGCGGCCGCGCACGGTTTCGATCCAGGCATCGAACGAGCCGCGCGGCGTCAGGCGTTCGCCCAGCGGACCGGCCCGGCTCTTGTCCGGCTTGCCGCCCCACGCGACTTCCTCGACCTGCTCCGTGCGCAGCAGCACGCACCAGCCGCCGCTGGGCGGATCGAACGGCAGGGCCAGCATGCCGGCCCATTTGCCGAGCAGCGGCTGGATCGCGTCGGGCCAGTCCTGCACGCCGGCGCGCGTGACGACGTCGCTCGCCTCGGCCGGCAGCGACGCGACGACGGCGTCGCCCAGTGCCTGGTCGACGCCGCGGCACACGACGCGCCCGTACTGGCACACGACGAGCGCCTGCGCGTGCGTCGACTCCAGCAGGCCGTCGCCGTGGCGGACGAGGGCGTCGAGCGGATCGTCTTCCAGCAGCAGCGCTTCCACGAGGCCCGTGCGCACGTTGGCCGCATGCTCGACCAGTTCCGCATCGGCGCGCGCCTCGATGCCCTGCACGGTCGACGCGATCACCTGGGCCAGCACGTCGGCCGCCATCCGCACGGAATAGGGCACGCGCTTCGGCGCCATGTGGTGGCAGGCGATCAGGCCCCACAGGCGGCAGCCCACGACGATCGACACGCTCATCGATGCGCCGACGCCCATGTTCTGCAGGTACTCCACGTGGACCGGAGAGACGCTGCGCAGCGCGGCGAAGCTCATGTCCAGTGGCGCGGCATCGGGGGCGCCCAGCAGGGGCACGGGCGTGTAGCCGACGTCGGCGATCATGCGCAAGGTGTTCAGCACGTACAGGCGGCGTGCCTGCGGCGGGATGTCGCCGGCCGGGTAGCGCTGGCCGAGGTAGGGTACGAGGTCGTCGCGGCGCGCCTCGGCCACGACGTCGCCGGAATCGTCGGCGCGGAAACGGTAGGCCATCACGCGGTCGAATCCCGTGAAGTCGCGCACCTGGCGCACGGCCGTCTCCAGCAGGCCGTCGATCGTGCGCTGGCGGCGCAGGCGGTCGATCGATGAATGGGCCTTGATCGCGAACTGCGCGACTTCGCCCATGCCGACGTCGCGCGCCTCGAATTCCACGAGCACGCGTCCGCCGTGCGCGTGGACGACGCAATCGTATTCGCGCCCGCCAACGTCGAGCGCCGTCATGGTGGCCGGCGCCGTGCCGTCGGCCATGGTGTCATGGCATTCCTGGATGAGTGCGGTCACCGGCTGCGGCAGGCCGAGTGCGCCGAACGGCTGCCCCAGCGCAGGTTCGCTGCCGACGACCGTGGCGATGTTCGCGCTCCAGCCTTCGACGAGGCCGGCGCTTGAGAGGAAGACGAGTGCGCCATGCGGCTGGATGGTGCCGGGGATATGGATCGGTTCATCCGCACAATTGTGCAGGTCGACCCGCTGCGGCGCTGCCATCGGCACTGGCGTACTGGACTTCACTCACGCATCCTTGAACTGGCGGCGCCCGGGTGGCGCAACGGAGCGTGAATATTACCGCTTTCATCAAATCGCTGCGGATTCTTGACAACGAATCGTGCCCGAATGAACGTGTTTGGGCACATTCATTCGGTGACTTGACGAAAGAGACAGCTGCTCAGTCCAGCAGGGCAGGGCGGAGGAGGACGATCAATGCGCCGTTGCCCCCATCGGTGCGATTCGCCACGCAGAAGGCGACGACGTCGCCCGTCTGCACGAGCCAGCTGTGGACCATGCCGCGCAGCACGGGTTCGCCGCCGGCCGAGCCATAGCCCACGCCGTGGATGATGCGCACGCAGCGAATGCCGCGCTTGGCGGATTTGCGCAGGTAGGCGTCGACGTGGCGGCGCGCGTCGTCGCGCGTGAGGCCGTGCAGGTCGAGTTCGTCCTCGACGGGCCAGTGGCGCTTGCGCAGTTTTTTCACGACGTCGGGGCCGACCCCGGGCGCGGACCAGCTGAGGGACGGGTCTTCGTCGAGCAGGCCGTCCACGTCGAACTGGTCGGACAGCATCGACTCGCGCAGCACGGCCGCGGTTTCTTCTTCTTGCGTGCGGGGACGCGTCGGCAGCGGTTGGCCGCGCGTTTCGAATTCGTGCATCGGCCGCCACACGTAGCGGTCCGATTCGGGCATCTTGATGACGTCCTTGACGGCCGAGCGGAATTCGACGGCGCGCTCGCGCGCGATGCGCTCGCGCTTTTCCCGCTCGGCCTTCTCGATGGCGCGCAGCCGTTCTTCTTCCTTGAGCTTGTCGCGCAAGGATTTCAGTTCAGCGAAGTCTTTCATGCTTGCCATCGAACAGCCTGCAAAGATTTACTCCAGGGCTTCCAGGTAGCGCTGGGCATCCAGCGCGGCCATGCAGCCCGAGCCCGACGACGTGATCGCCTGGCGGTACACGTGGTCCTGCACGTCGCCGGCCGCGAACACGCCCGGGACGTTGGTCGCGGTGGCCATGCCTTCGCTGCCGCCGCGGGTCTTGATGTAGCCGTTGTGCATGTCGATCTGGCCGTCGAAGATGCCCGTGTTCGGCTTGTGGCCGATCGCCACGAACAGGCCGTGCACCTTGATCTCCTTCGTCGCGCTGCCGTCCGTCGATTTCAGGCGCAGGCCCGTGACGCCGCTCTGGTCGCCCTGGACCTCGTCCAGCGTCTGGTTCAGTTCCAGCACAATCTTGCCTTCGGCGACCTTGCCCATCAGGCGGTCGACGAGGATCGGCTCGGCGCGGAACTTGTCGCGGCGGTGGATCAGCGTGACCTTGGTCGCGATGTTGGACAGGTACAGCGCTTCCTCGACGGCGGTGTTGCCGCCGCCGATCACGGCGACTTCCTGGTTGCGGTAGAAGAAGCCGTCGCACGTTGCGCAGGCCGAGACACCTTTACCCATGAATTCCTGCTCGCTGGGCAGGCCCAGGTATTGCGCGGAGGCGCCCGTCGCGATGATCAGCGCGTCGCAGGTGAATTCGTGCGAATCGCCCACCAGGCGGATCGGCTTTTCATCCAGGTGCGTGGTGTGGATGTGGTCGAACACGATCTCGGTGTTGAAGCGCTCGGCATGCTGCAGCAGGCGCTGCATCAGTTCCGGCCCCTGGACGCCCAACGGGTCGCCCGGCCAGTTCTCAACGTCGGTCGTCGTCATCAGTTGACCACCCTGCTCGACACCCGTCACCAGCATCGGACTGAGGTTGGCGCGCGCGGCGTAGACGGCGGCACTGTAACCGGCGGGGCCGGAACCGAGGATCAGGACTTTGGCGTGTTTGCGAGTGGTCATGTTGAACTTCTTCTATTGGATGATGCCCGGAAAGTGGGGGCCGGGCAGTGCGGAATCAAGAGGCGTTGGAGCCGGGATTATAGTCGATGATGCAGACAAGCATGAATCGTGGGGCCGGGCCGGCAATATATCGCTTAGAATGGTCATCTTTGGGGCATTGTGACCCGGCAGTACCGTTTCAAACCGCAATGAGCAAGAATAGTCCATCGACGAGCACGACCTATACTCACAAGCCGAGGCCACCGCGGCAGCCGCTGCCGAACCGGCTCGTGCGGCTGTTGTCCGAGGCCCGCTGGCTGGCCACGGCCGTCGCATTGTTGTATTTCGTCCTCATTTTGCTCAGTTATAACCGGGCCGATCCGGGCTTCTCGCACGAGAACGTCGTGCCCCGCATCGCCAACCTGGGCGGCCGTGCCGGCGCCTGGCTGGCCGACCTGTTGCTGTTCATTTTCGGCTTTTCCGCCTGGTGGCTGTGCGTCTGTTTTACGCGCGCCGTGTGGAGCGGCTATCGCCGGCTGCATACCCGGTTCATCGTGCAGGAAGCGGACCAGGAACCCGAGCACCAGGGCGAGACGCTCGTGCGCTGGATCGGCTTCGTGCTGATGTTCGCCGGCAGCGTCGGCCTCGAATACCTGCGCATGTGGTCGCTGAAAGTGGAATTGCCGCGCGCGGCCGGCGGCGTGCTGGGCCAGTTGATCGGCCATGCCGCCCACAACGCGTTCGGCTTCACGGGTGCGACCCTTCTTCTGCTGCTCATGTTCGGCCTCGGCTTTTCCTGGTATTTCCACGTGTCGTGGCTCGCCGTGGCCGAGCGCATCGGCGAATCCGTCGAGATGACGTGGGACTGGTTCCGCCTGCGCTACGAAGACCGCGAAGACCGCCGCTACGGCGAGGCCGCGGCGCACAAGCGCGACGAGGTCGTCGTGCACGAGCGCGCCAAGTACGTGGAAAAACATGCGGGTTCGCCCGTGCGGATCGGCACGCTGTCCGACGACGAGGCGGACGACGCAGGGTCGGACGCCGCACCGGCGCCGGGCTTCCTCGCCAAGATGAAGGCGAAAGTCAAGGCGCGCGGCGAGGCGAAGCTGGCGCGCGCGAAGGCGGAACCGGAGCTCGACGGCATCCCGCCGGCGCCCGCACCGTTCGCCGTCGAGCCGTCGTTCGACGATCTGGACGATGTGCCGCCGGCACCGCGCGCACCCGCGCCCGTTCCGGTACCCGCGTCCGCGAAGGCGGCGCCCGCGGCCCCGCTGCCGTCCGCGTCCGCGCCGAATCCGAACCCGATCAAGATCGAACCGGCGATGACGAGCGTGCCCCGTTCGGAGCGTGCGGAGAAGGAGCGCCAGTCGCACCTGTTCGAAGTGAGCGGCGACGGCTCGTTGCCGCCGCTGGCGCTGCTGGACGACGCACCGCCCACGCAGGAATCCGTCGCCATCGAGACGCTGGAATTCACGAGCCGCCTGATCGAGAAGAAGCTGTCGGACTTCGGCGTCGAGGCGAAGGTCGTCGCGGCGTATCCGGGCCCCGTCGTCACGCGCTACGAGATCGAGCCCGCGACGGGCGTGAAGGGCAGCCAGATCGTCAACCTGGCGCGCGACCTCGCGCGTTCGCTGTCGCTGACGTCGATCCGCGTCGTGGAGACGATCCCCGGCAAGAACTACATGGCGCTGGAACTGCCGAATCCGAAACGCCAGATCGTGCGCCTGACGGAGATCCTCGGCTCGAAGGTGTACGGCGACAGCGCGTCCAGCCTGACCGTCGCCCTCGGCAAGGACATCGCGGGCAAGCCCGTCGTCGCCGACCTCGCCAAGATGCCGCACCTGCTGGTCGCGGGTACGACGGGTTCCGGTAAATCCGTCGGCATCAACGCGACGATCCTGTCGCTGCTGTACAAGGCCGATCCGGCCGACGTGCGCCTGATCCTGATCGACCCGAAGATGCTGGAGATGTCGGTGTACGAAGGCATCCCGCACCTGCTGGCGCCCGTCGTCACGGACATGCGCCAGGCCGGCCACGCGCTGAACTGGGCCGTGAACGAGATGGAGCGGCGCTATAAGCTGATGTCGAAGCTGGGCGTGCGCAACCTGGCCGGCTACAACGGCAAGATCGCGGAAGCGGCCAAGCGTGAAGAGCACATCCCGAACCCGTTCTCGCTGACGCCGGACGCGCCGGAGCCGCTGGACAAGCTGCCGACGATCGTCATCATCATCGACGAGCTGGCCGACCTGATGATGGTCGTGGGCAAGAAGGTCGAAGAGCTGATCGCCCGTATCGCGCAGAAGGCGCGCGCGGCCGGCATCCACCTGATCCTCGCGACGCAGCGTCCGTCCGTGGACGTGATCACGGGCCTGATCAAGGCGAACATCCCGACGCGTATCGCGTTCCAGGTGTCGTCCAAGATCGACTCGCGCACGATCCTCGACCAGATGGGCGCCGAGACGCTGCTGGGCATGGGCGACATGCTGTACATGCCGCCGGGGACCGGCCTGCCGATCCGCGTGCACGGTGCGTTCGTGTCGGACGACGAAGTGCATCGAGTTGTAAAACATCTCCAGTCCACGGGCGAACCGAATTACATTGAGGGCATTCTCGAAGGCGGCGTTGCCGAAGAGGGCGGCGGCGCAGACGGCGTGCCGGCCGGCGAAGGCGGCGGCGAGTCCGACGCGATGTACGACCAGGCCGTGGCCGTGGTGCTGAAGAACCGCCGGGCGTCGATCTCGCTGGTGCAGCGCCACCTGCGCATCGGCTACAACCGCGCCGCGCGCCTGCTCGAGCAGATGGAACAGAGCGGCATCGTGTCGCCGATGCAGTCGAACGGCAACCGGGACATTCTCGTTCCGGCCACGAACGCCGAGTAATCGGTGCGGCGGTAGGGTGGGCACCCCGTGCCCACCACGCTTTCACGTGCCCACCCTACGAAAGGAAATCGATGTTTAGAACTTCGCTGATTGCTGCTACGTTGTTGTTTGCGGGCGCGGCCCACGCCACCGCCCTCGACCAATTCAAATCCTTCGTGGCCGGCACCAAATCCGCCCGCGGCGAATTCACGCAGACGCAGGTCATGAAGACGAAGACGGGCAAGACGTCGAGCGGCACCTTCGTATTCGCGCGCCCCGGCAAATTCATCTGGACGTACCAGAAGCCGTACGAGCAATTGCTGCAGGCCGATGGCGAAACGCTGTACCTGTACGACAAGGACTTGAACCAGGTCACCACGCGCAAACTGGGCGGCGCGCTGGGCAGTTCGCCGGCGGCGATCCTGTTCGGCAGCAACGACCTGGAAAAGAATTTCACGCTGGCCGAGGCGGGCACGCACGACGGCCTGGAATGGCTGAACGCGACGCCGAAATCGAAGGACACGACGTTCGAACAGATCGGCATCGGCCTGAAGGACGGCATTCCGCAGGCGATGGAGCTGAAGGACAACTTCGGCCAGACCGTGTTGCTGAAATTCACGAGCTTCCAGCGCAATCCGGCGCTGGGCGCGCAGACGTTCAAGTTCGAGATCCCGAAGGGCGCGGAAGTCGTCAACCAGTAAGCGCCCGCGCGGCGGCCGGGCATCCGTTACACTTGCGCTTTCGACGGACCGGCCATACATGGGCAGAATGAACAATAACGCCGCGCGCGCCATGGGAGATGCCCATGGATGACCTTTTCAAGACCGAGCCTGCCGCCCCGCTGGCGGAAAGCCTGCGGCCGAAGACGATCGCCGAGGTGATCGGCCAGAGCCACCTGCTGGGCGAGGGCAAGCCGCTGAACCTCGTGTTCAAGTCCGGCCGTCCCCATTCGATGATCCTGTGGGGTCCGCCCGGCGTCGGCAAGACGACCTTGGCGCGCCTGACGGCGAACGCGTTCGACTGCGAATTCATCGCGCTGTCGGCCGTGCTGTCTGGCGTGAAGGATATCCGCGCCGCCATCGAGCAGGCCGAGCACTACCTGGCCGGCGGCCACCACACGATCCTGTTCATCGACGAGATCCACCGCTTCAACAAGTCGCAGCAGGATGCGCTGCTGCCGTTCGTGGAATCCGGCCTCGTCACCCTGATCGGCGCGACGACGGAAAACCCGTCGTTCGAAGTCAATTCGGCGCTGCTGTCGCGTTCGCAGGTGTACGTGCTGAAGGCGCTGAACGACGACGAGATGCGCCAGCTGCTCGAGCGGGCGCGGTCGCAAGGGGGCCTCGCGCACCTGCAATTCGACGACATCGCCGTGCAGACCCTGATCGGCTACGCGGACGGCGATGCGCGCCGCTTCCTGAACCTGCTGGAACAGACGAAGACGTCGGCCGACACGTCGCAGACGACGCGCATCACGCGCGAATTCGTCGAGAACGCGCTGACGTTGAACGCGCGCCGCTTCGACAAGGGCGGCGACAATTTCTACGACCAGATCTCGGCGTTGCACAAGTCCGTGCGCGGTTCGCATCCGGACGCCGCGCTGTACTGGCTGTGCCGCATGCTGGACGGCGGCGCCGATCCGAAATACCTGGGACGGCGCATCGTCCGGATGGCGTGGGAAGACATCGGCATCGCCGACCCGCGCGCCATCCAGCTCGCGAACGACGCGGTCGAGACGTACGAGCGTCTCGGCTCGCCCGAAGGCGAACTGGCGCTGGGCCAGGCCGTCCTCTATCTCGCCATCGCCGCCAAGAGCAATGCCGGCTACAACGCGTTCAATGCCGCGATGGCCTTCGTGCGCAAGGACAAGTCGCGCGAGGTGCCCGTCCACTTGCGCAACGCGCCCACGAAGCTGATGAAGGAACTGGGTTACGGCCACGAATACCGCTATGCCCACGACGAGCCGCACGCGTACGCGGCCGGCGAGACCTACCTGCCGGACGGCATGCCGGAACCGGGCTGGTACCAGCCGGTGCCGCGCGGGATCGAGGCCAAGATCGCGGAAAAGCTGGCCTGGCTGCGCAGCCTGGACGACGACGCGCGCGGCGGCGATCCGCCCGCCTGATCCGCCAGGGCGACGCAAAAAGGCCGCGACGAATCGCGGCCTTTTCGTTCGTGCCCGCCAGGGCGGGCAACGGCTTACTGCGAGGTGCTCGCGTAGCTGCAGGTCTTGGCGACGCCGTGGATCGGATCGCCGAACACGCTGTTCGAGCAGTACACCGTACTGGTGAAGGTCTTGTACGCATACTGGCCGTTGGCGCCGTAGCGCACCTGGCGCGTGCCGCTGAAGGAGCAGGTGCTGCCTTCGGATGCGCAGTACGTCCAGGTATCCGTGCCCGTGGTACCCGTCGTGGACGACGCGCCCATTTCGTAGGCGCCGATGTCGAACGCGCCGCCGCTCGGACGTGCCGCGCCGAGGAAGTCGGTCGCCGGTGCCCAGTTCGAGGTACCCTTGTTGATCGCCGGCGAAGTGGCCTGCAGGCGATAGTCGCCGGTGCCCGTCGGGTTGTAGCTGACGAACTGCGGATTCGCGCTGACGGTGTTCGTGGGGCTGCCCACCTTCATGCTGATCCCCGAGCCGTTACCGTAGACGAGGTTGTTCGCCACGTCGTTGCCCGAGCCGATACACGACACGCCCGAGTAGCAATATTGCAGGATGCTCGCGCGCGGGTTGTTGTAGACGATGTTGTTGACGACCTTGGTGTTGACCAGCTGCACGCCGCCCGGCGAGTCACCCACACCCGTCACGATGCCGCCGCCCATGCCGGTCGAGCCGTTGGCAAACACGGTGTTGTTCGCAATGATCGTGCCGCTCGCGGCGTGCCACAGGTGGATGCCGTATGCGGAGACGCGGTACACGATGTTGTTCATGATCTTGCCGCCCGTGTTGGACGAGTAGATGCCTTGCACGCCGTTGCAGCCGCCCGGCGTGCCGATGTCGTGCACGACGTTGCCGATCACGTCGCCGTTCGAACCCGAGTAGGTGGCGTTGACGACACCGGCGCCGCCGCTGCCCGTGCAACCGCCCGACAGCGTCAGGTTGTGGATGTGGTTGCTCGCGACGAGCGTGTTCGATGCATAGTTCAGGATGCCGAGGCGGCCGGGACCGGTGATGTCGAAGCCGACGATCTGGACGTAGTTGCCATTATTCGTCCACATCGCTTCGGTACCGCTGCCGACGATCTTGGCGCCCCAGTTGGTCGTCGACAGGAAGATGATGGGGTTCGTCGACGTGCCGCTGTACGGCGTGGAGACGTTGCCATAATAAGTGCCGGGCGCCACGTGCACGGTGGTGCCGGGCTTGGCGACCGCGGCCGCCTTGGAGATGGTCTTGAACGGACTGCTCGAGCTGCCCGTGTTGTAGTCCGAACCGGTCGGCGACACGTACAGGTGATAGATGCTGGTACTCGGGGTCTGCGCGCTCGCGTCGGCGCCGACGGCGGCCAGGAGGACGGCTGCGCTGCAGGCCAGCAGGGCGTTGGTACGGCGGGAGACAGTCGTGGAAACGGCTTTTTTCATGAGAGGAAGTTCCTTACATCAACAAGTGAATGAGTTACTTTTGAGCGGCGGAAACTTCCTAAGTTCAATCTTTTTTGAAAAAAATTTTCCCTAGGTATCAAAACGAAAACGGACGTGTAGCACTTGCCAACTGTCCGGGATTGCGCGGTGCGCCTTGTCGGGCGTCGACGGTTGGCGGATTTGGTGACGAAGAGGGGCCGGTCGCGCGAGGGCGCCGTTGGGGACGTCGATGCGGATTGCGCCCGTGGCCTGCGCGGCGAGGGCGCCAGTCACTGTCCTGCGAGCTGCACCTGCGTCGGCGCGGTCGGGCTGCCCGCCTCAGCGCTGCGGACGCGCGCCGATGTCCGGCGCCGCCGCGTTCGCGCCGCGCCGATCGCGCATGTCGGCCTGCGGCGCCTGCTCCCGCGTGATGCCGCGGCCCCGTGCGGGCGAGCCGCGCCGCAACGCGAAATCTCCGGTGCCGTCGAGACGGAAGCGAACGAACATGGGGTCCCGGGCGATCGTGCCGGTGGCCGTGCCGACGAGCATCTCGATGTCGCTGCCGTTGCCGTACACGACGTTGTTGGCGACCACGTTGCCGGCGCCGACGCACGCCTTGCCCCGATCGCAGTACTGGCGGATCGACGCGCCGGGGTTGCGGTACACGATGTTGTTGATGATGTACGTGCCGCTCAGGACGACCCCGCCCGGACTGTCGCCCGTGCCGGCCACGATGCCGCCGCCGACCTGCGCCGATCCGTTCGCGAACACCGTGTTGTTGGCGACGAGGACACGGTCGGCTGCATGCCACAGGTGGATACCCCAGGCCGAGGCGCGGTAGACGATATTGTCGTGGATGTTGCCGCGCAGGTTCGAGTAATAAATGCCGTGGACGCCGGCGCACGTGCCGGGTACGCCGATGTCATGGACGAGGTTGCCTGAAATCTCGGCATCGGTCGCCGTGTAGTTCGCGTTGACGATGCCGCCGCCGCCGTTGCCCGTGCAGCCGCCCGACAGCGCCAGGTCGTGGACGTGGTTGCCGGCGATGCGCACGTCGGATGCATAGTTGAGGATGCCGATGCGCCCGCTGCCGCTGATGTCGAAGCCGGCGATCTCGACGTGGCCGCCGCGGTTGTCCCAGACGGCCCCGGTGCCGCCACCGACGATCTTCGCCTGGCGGGGTGTGCTCGACACGTAGCGTATCCAGGCGGCGGCATCGCCGTGCGCGGCGGACCGGATGTTTTCGCGGTAGGTCCCGGGCGCGACCAGGACCGTCGTGCCCGCCGTCGCGGCCGCGGCGGCGGCCCGGATCGTGCGCAGCGGCGCCCGCCGCGTGCCGGGATTGTGGTCGTCGCCGTCCGGGGCCACGTACAGCGCACGGGCCGATTGCGCACCGGCGCGGCCCGCGACGGCGGCGCAGGCGAGCAGCACGAACAGGCGGGGCAGGGACGGCATGCTCATCCTTTCTACGGTGCCGACCCATGACGACAGGCGAGGCCGCGCTTCCCCGACTGTATACGCGGTCGCCGGCGATCACTTTGCGCCAGGTCGAACGTGCTCACGTCCGCATTTGCATTTATTTTCAGCAACTGATTCGCCTCCGATGCACGCTTGATGCGGCTCAGTTCCGCGCGATTCCTCCATCCCATAATGGCTCGACATGGCAGCCCTTCGGCCGGTGCCGGAAACCCAACGGATATGCTGACGCGAATGAAACACCTGCTGGCATCGTTCTCTTTCGGCCGCACGCCGGACGCGCAGTTCGATCTCTCGGCGGCCATCGGCTCGACCTTGTTGCGCCAGGTCGTCTCGAGCGGCTTGTACTTCGTTGCCTTGTGGATCACGACGCGCCGGCTCGGTCCGCACGACAATGGCCTGCTCGTCACGGCGCTGCTGCTGCCGCAGACGCTGTATGCGCTCCTGAACCTGGGCATCGGGCCGAGCCATGTGTTCCACCTGAGCAGCGGCAGCGGCAGTCCCCGCGCCATGCGCCGCATGAACTGGTCTCTGGCGTTCGCGCTGTGGGGAAGCGTCGCGCTGGCGCTGGCGTTTGCCAGCGAACCGTTCGTCGCGCACTACCTGCCCGGCACCGCCAAGTCCACGGCGTTGTACGCCAGCCTGCTGTTTCCGATGATGCTGCTGGCCGCGTGGACGTCGGCGCTGCTGCAGGGCGCGCGCGACTACGCCGCGTACAACAGGACGGCGCTCGTCCAGCCGTCCGCCTTCTTCCTGGGCGTGCTCGTGCTGGGCGGGCTGCACGCCGTCACCGTGCCGGCGGTGCTGGCCTGCCACGTCCTGAGCCAGGGTGCGCTCTGGCTGGCCGGCGAGGCAGGGGTGCGGCGCCATGCCGCGCCGCCCGCGCGGCCGGGGCCGACGTTCGGCGCGGCAATCGGGTTCGGGCTGCGCGCCCACCTCAGCAACGTGATCACGTTTCTCAACTACCGGATCGCGTTGTATCTGGTGAGCTTCCTGCTCGACCCGACCGCGGCCGGCCAATATGCGCTGTCGATCCAGCTGGCCGAAGTGTTGTGGCTCATCGCGGGCGCTGCGTCCGTGATCGTGTTTCCCGAGTCGGCCGCGCATGCGAGCACGCCGGCGGCGCTGCGGGCGATGGTCCGGCGGGTCGCACTGTCGGTCTTCAAGTTCACGGCGCTGGGGGCATTGCTGGCGGGCGCGCTGGCACCTGCCGTCATCCCGTGGGTGTTCGGCCGGGCTTACGGAGGCGCCGTGCTGCCGTTCGTGATCCTGTTGCCGGGTGTCGTCACGTGGAGCTACATGAGTGTCGTCGCCAACTCGCTCGCCGGCATGGGCTGCCAGCGCGTGAACATCCTGGGCGCACTGCTGTCGCTGACGCTCAACAGCACCGGGTGCCTGCTCGCGATTCCCATATGGGGCATGCGCGGCGCGGCGCTCGCGTCCACCGTTGCGTTCGCCGTGACCGCGTCGTACACGGCCATCATGTACTACCGCATCATGGCCGATCGTGTCGCCCGGACGGCGGCCGGCATCCACGCGCGACAGCCCGGTTGAGGCAGAGCCATGCCATCCGGAACCCTGCTGATGGTCACTTCGCTTTACCCGTACGGGCAGGGTGAAGCGTTCGTGGCGGCCGAGCTCGAGTCTCTCGCGTGCCGGTTCGACCGCATCGAGCTCGTGCCGATCTTCCATGATCCCGACGACGTCGCACGGCCCGTCGCCCATCCGGTCGACCTCGGATATTCGGCGCAGCGCTGGGGCGTCTTGCGGGCGTGGCACGTGGCGGGGGCACTGTTGAGCGGACTCGCCCGGTACCGGTGGCGCGCCGACCTCGGCTTCATCCTGCGCCAGCGCAGCAAGCTGGAGAACTTGACGGAACTCGTGCGGACGATCTACCGCGCGCGCCTGTTCGAGCGCTTCCTGGCCAGCCGTGCGCGCCGCGGCGAGCGCGTCGACGTCATCTATTTCTATTGGCTGCTGCCCGAGATCCTCGGCGCGCTGCAGTTTCGCGCCGCCAGCGGGGCCGCCGTGCGCATCGTCAGCCGCGCGCACGGCGGCGACCTCTACGAAGACCGCAAGGCGGGTGGCTACGCGGGACTGCGGCACGCCATCCTTGCCGGCATCGACGACGTGTACTGTGTGTCCCGCCACGGCCGACGCTATCTCGCCGGCGCCTTTCCCGCGCTGGCCGCAAAATTCCACGTCGCCCGGCTCGGCGTCCACGATCCGGGCCGGCTGAACCGCGGGCCGTCCGGCGGCCCGTTGGAAATCGTCTCCTGTTCCTTCGTCGTGCCCGGCAAGCGCCTGCATCTCGTCGTCGATGCGATCGCGTGCCTGCTCGCGGCCGATCCGGCGCTGGCTGTGCGCTGGACGCACGTCGGCGACGGTCCGCTGTTCGACGACCTGCGCGCGTATGCCCGCGCGCGCCTGGGCGCACGTGCGCAGGCTGTGTTCAAGGGGTATCTGACACCGGCGGAACTGCGGACGCTGTATCGCGAGGAATCGTTCGACGTCATCGTCAACGTGAGTGACAACGAAGGCATCCCCGTCAGCCTGATGGAAGCCAGCGCGGCAGGCATACCGATGGTGGCGACCGACGTCGGCGCCAGCGCCGAGATCGTCAACGCCGCCAACGGCGTCCTGATTCCGGCGGATGCCGACGTGCCGACGATCGCGGCCGCGCTGCATCGCTTCGCCGACCGTCGCGCGGCGCATGCCTGCCGCCACGCGGCGCGCGCCTGGTGGGAAGTTCGTTACGACGCGACCGTCAATTACGCGCTGTTCGGTCGTGCGCTGGGCGGGCCAGCACATGCCGCCGCGTGCGCGGAGGCGCCCGATGCCGAGCCAGCGTGCGGCAGCGGGGCGGGCGCGCACGCTTCGTCGAGGATGCGCCCATGCACCCGGCTGCACGACGGCGAGTGAAAGGCAGGGTGGCGTTCGTCGCCTTGTTCGGCGCGCTGTTCCTGCTGTTCACCCCGTTCGAACAGGGCGGCCAGAACCCGTCGATGTTCCCGAAATATTTTTCCGCGGGCGCGTCGTTTGTGGCGCTCGTCCCGCTGTTCGCGATCACGAAGGTGCGCTTTCGCGCCGAAACGCGTCTGCTCCTCGTGGTGCTGGCCATGGTGGCGTTTCACTCGCTGGTCGTCAGTCCCGTGCCTTTCCATTTCACGCTGCTGATCGTCCTGAACACGCTGCTGGCCGCGTTCATCTACGAGGCCAGTTTCACGTGGCGGTCGGAATTCGTGTCGGCGGTCGGCTGGCTGCTGCTCGTCAATGCCGCCATGATCACCGTCCAGGCCCTGCTGTTCTATCTGGCGGGCGGACCGATCGTCGATTTCCACAAGATGATCTTTGGCTCGGACAGTCGCTTCGTCGAGGATTTCCTGCACATCGCCCGCTTCTCCGGGTTGCAGGTCGAACCGGGTACCTACGCGAACTACATGGGATGCCTGGCGGCGATCCTCATCCTGTCATCGGCGTTCACCGAGCGGCTCGTCGTGACGTCGTTCATGGCCGTGCTGTCCGTCTTCATGACGAATTCGGGCTCGTCGATCTATTTCGTGCCCGTGCTCATCGTGCTGTTCGGCTACGTGTGGCGGTCGAAAGTGCGCGTCGTGCACCTGCTCGTCCTCGTCGGCGCCGTGCTTGGGTACATGGCCGTGTCCGGCGTGGTGGAGCACCTCGAGACCCGCTTCCTGGAGCATGACGATGGGAGCCTGCTGCATCGCGTCGAGGGCGTGCACGCGTGGACGGCGCTGAGCCTGGACGAGAAATTCATTGGCGTCGGCTTCGGCGCCGACCCGTGCGTGCGCTGTTACTACCAGGACATCGGCATGGTCTTCAACCTGCTGACCCGTGGCGGCGGCATCGTCACGCTGGCGTTCGCGCTGATGGTCGGCCGCATGCTCGTGGCCAACGGGTTCGTGCTCGGCGTCATCCTGGTCCTCATTCCCATCAACGAGAAGATGTTCTTTTACGATGCTGCGATCTGGCTGTTTTTCCTGTTTGCGATGACGCATCGTGCCGAGGTGCCGCCACGTCCCGGCCCGGTGTCCGCCGCTGAGGGGGCGCGGCCGGCGTGACGAACGCGCGCGGCGGCGCAGGTGGCATTTCTTGCGGGCGCCCGACGCCGGCGATGTTGCGGGGGCAAAAGTTCGGTGCCCGGCCATGGTTTGCGGCTTGCGACTTGGTACAATTGCGCTTTCGATATCCCACCCTGCAACAATCCCGACAATGATAGACATCCAACTCCTTCGCAAAGACATCGACAACGTCGCCGCCCGCCTCGCGAGCCGCAAGTACCAGCTCGACGTCGCCGGATTCAACGCCCTCGAAGCCGAGCGCAAGGCGATCCAGACGCGCACCGAGGAATTGCAGGGCAAGCGCAACTCGCTGTCCAAACAGATCGGCATGCTCAAAGGCAAGGGCGAGGACACGAGTGCTGTGATGGCCGAGGTCGCATGCATCGGCGATGAGCTGAAGGCGAACGAGAGCGCGCTGGCCGAGGTCCAGGACAAGCTGGCGCACTTCATGGCCGCGATCCCGAACGTGCCGCATCCGTCCACGCCGGTAGGCAAGGACGAGTCGGGCAACGTCGAGGTGCGCAAGGTCGGCACGCCGCGCCAGTTCGATTTCGAAGTCAAGGACCACGTCGACGTCGGCGCCCCGCTGGGCCTGGATTTCGACACGGCCACCAAGCTGACGGGCTCGCGCTTCGCCGTCATGAAAGGCGGCATCGCGCGCCTGCACCGCGCGCTGGCGCAATACATGCTGGACACGCACACGGGCCAGCACGGCTATACGGAATGCTACACGCCGTACATGGTGAACGCCGATTCGCTGCGCGGCACGGGCCAGCTGCCGAAGTTCGAGGAAGACTTGTTCGCCGTGAAAAAAGGCGGCGCGGAAGGCGAGGGCGAGAATTTCTACCTGATCCCGACGTCGGAAGTGTCGCTGACGAACATGGTGCGTGACGAGATCGTCGCGGCGGAAACGCTGCCGATCAAGATCACGGCGCACACCCCATGCTTCCGTTCGGAGGCCGGCAGCTACGGCCGCGACACGCGCGGCATGATCCGCCAGCACCAGTTCGACAAGGTCGAGCTCGTGCAGATCGCCCATCCGGAACAGTCGTACGACGCGCTGGAAGAGATGGTGGGCCAGGCCGAGACGATCCTGAAGAACCTGGGGTTGCCGTACCGCGTGATGCAGCTGTGCACGGGCGACATGGGGTTTTCTGCCGCGAAGACGTATGACCTCGAAGTGTGGCTGCCGGCGCAGAACACGTACCGCGAGATCTCGTCGCTGTCGAACTGCGAAGATTTCCAGGCGCGCCGCATGCAGGCGCGCTTCCGCAATGCGAAGGGCAAGCCGGAACTGCTGCACACGCTGAACGGCTCCGGCCTGGCCGTCGGCCGCACGCTGGTGGCCGTGCTGGAAAACTACCAGCAGGCGGACGGCAGCGTGGTGATCCCGGAGGTGCTGCGTCCGTACATGGGCGGCATCGAGCGCCTGACGGCCTGACGCGCGTTTGCGCATTTAGCCCTTCCGTTTTTGCTGGAGGCCGTCTATAATGCGGCCTCACGCGAAACGACCGCGACACGGAGAGGTGGCAGAGTGGTCGAATGTACCTGACTCGAAATCAGGCGTACGGGTGACCGTACCGTGGGTTCGAATCCCACCCTCTCCGCCAAAACAAAACAGGCTCCCATCGGGAGCCTTTTTTGTTTTGCGGGAGAGAGCAGGGCGCCTGCGCGCCCTTCGAGTCCCACCACGCAGGGCGCCTGCGCGCCCTGCGTGGTGGGACTCGAAGGGCTGGGCTTGCAAGCCCAGCCCTCCCGAATCGCCCGTTTGCCGTCCGCAAGGCGGACGGCGTCGCGCGCCGAGGGCGCGCGCTGCAAAGCGAAAAGACGCGAGCAAGAAGCAGCATCGCCTTGCGACGCAGTTCCGCTCCGCCGGACCGGCGCCGGCCCGGTCCAGCGATCACCCATTTCCTGCCCGCCCCGCGCTCCGAAGCCAAAAACCACGAAAAGAGCAGCACCGCAGCGCACCCGCGTCCCGCCCCGCGAGACCGCCACCACCCATCCGCCGGTCACCCACCGGCCCCGCGCCCGATCCCCCATCAGCCCTGAAGCCCTTTCCTCACCGCACCCGCCCTCAGTAACACGGACGTCAACAATCCTTCAACAATCCGCACACGAACAGCAATCCACGTGATTCGGACTATCTCCCAAGCACCGTCTCTTTCTACCCTGTACGTCCGTCCATAACAACAACGAGGAGATCCCTTGAGAGTTTCACCCCTGCTCTGCGCCCCGATGCTCGCCCTGCTGTTCGCAGCCTGCGCCAGCGGCGGCTCCGCATCGTCCGCCGCAACCCCCGCCAGCACCATGACACCAGCGCCGGTGCCCACGCCAACGACGACCGCCGCCCTGTACCCGAGCTACAACCCGAATCCGGTGCCGGCCGACACGACGGGCATGTCGCACAACGCCCAGCAGATCGCATCATCGATCCGCATCGGCTTCAACATCGGCAATACGATGGAAGCGATCGGCGGCGAAACGGCATGGGGCAACCCGCCGGTGTCGAACGCGCTGATCCAGGCCGTCAAGCAGGCCGGGTTCAACGCGATCCGCCTGCCGGTGGCGTGGGACCAGTATGCGGACCAGAAGACGGGGCAGATCAGCGCCACGTGGCTCGCCCGTGTGAAGCAGGTCGTCCAGTATTGCGTCGACAACGACCTGTATGTTCTCGTCAACGTTCACTGGGACGGCGGCTGGCTGGAAAAGAACATCACGGCCGACAAGAAGGATGCCGTGAACGCGAAGCAGAAGGCGTACTGGGAACAGATCGCCACGACCTTGCGCGATTTCGACGAGCACGTGATGTTCGCCAGCGCCAACGAGCCGGACACGAAGGACGCGACGGGGATGGCAATCCTGATGAGCCATCACCAGACGTTCGTCGACGCCGTACGCGCGACCGGCGGCAGGAACGCCTACAGGGTGCTGGTCGTGCAGGGTCCCCAGACCAACATCGACCTGTCGGTCAAGCTGATGCCCACGCTGCCGGCCGATAAGCTGGCGGGCCGGCTGATGGCCGAGATCCATTTCTACGATCCGTTCAACTTTGTCTTGATGACGAAGGATGAAACGTGGGGCAATCAGGCGTATTACTGGGGCGCGCCGAATCACTCCACGACTGACGCGAAGCGCAACTCGGCCTGGGGCGAGGAAGATTACGTCGATGCGCAATTCGCCAGTCTGAAGAAAACCTTCATCGACAAGGGCATCCCCGTCGTGCTGGGCGAATTCGCCGCCCAGCGCCGCACGAACCTGACGGGCGACGCGCTCGCGCTGCACCTCCGGTCGCGCAACTACTACCATACCTATGTCGTGAAGAAGGCCGCTGCGAATGGCGTCGCGCCATTCTTCTGGGACGTCGGCGCGCCGGACGACCAGTCGGGCAGCATCTTCGACCGCAGGACGACCCAGGTGCGGGGCCAGCAGACGCTGGATGCGCTGATGGCGGGCTTGCCGCCGAAATGATGGATTGGTGGGCAGGCCTTGCGATTCTCCTACCCACCGTCTATAATGCGGCCTTCACGCGAAACGACCGCGACACGGAGAGGTGGCAGAGTGGTCGAATGTACCTGACTCGAAATCAGGCGTACGGGTGACCGTACCGTGGGTTCGAATCCCACCCTCTCCGCCAAAACAAAACAGGCCCCGATGGGGCCTTTTTTGTTTTGGCGGAGAGAGCAGGGCGCCTGCGCGCCCTGCGTGGTGGGATTCGAAGGGCTGGGCCTACGAGCCCAGCCCTCCCGAATCGCCCGTTTGCCGTCCGCAAGGCGGACGGCGCCGCGCGCCGAGGGCGCGCGCTGCAAAGCGGAGAGGCACGCGCCAGAAGCAGCATCGCCTTTACGACGCAGTTCCAATTCGAAGGCCGGCGAAGCTCGGCCTTCGAATCTCCGACTGCTGTCCGCTCGCGGACAGCCCCGCGCGCCGCGGGCGCGCGCTGCAAAGCCAAAAGACACGCACCAGCAATCCCTGCTCAGGTCAACTCCCGCAACCTCCCACTCACAACGCCCCTCACGGTCTGCACCCCAAACATCGCAATCACCACCGTCGCGACAACAAGCACGAGCAACGCAATCGCATCCATCACCCCACTCCCGGCAACACTGGCATACCGCAAACTGGCCACCGCCGCCGCCAACGGAAAACTCCCCGCCCACCAGGCGAGCCGAAACGGCGAACCAGCAGGCAAATGCGCCAACCGCCCAAGCAGCACCGGCAACAAAAACAGCATCACCATCACAAGCCCCTGCGCAAACGCATCCACCCGCCCGAACGTCGCGACATAGGCCGAAAACCCCACGGCAAACGGCGCCGCCATAATCAACAGCGACGGCTGCAACGCCACCGGCAACGGCTCCTTCGTCACCAGCCGGCCGAGCAGCATGGCCAGCAGCGGCAGCGCAAAGAACAGGCCCACCGCGAGGCCAAACACCGTCACGCCGTGCAGCCCGTCCCAGCGCAGCACCGGCACGGCGAGCGTGATGTCGAGCATGCCGACGACGGGCACGATCCACGCAGGCGTCACCTGGCTGGGCGCGTGGCGCACGGACAGCCAGCGCATCACGATGGCCCACGCCAACACCGTCATGCCAGCGGCCCCAAGTTTTGCCCGATCGTCTCAATCCAGCCGCTCAGCCCCGCTTGACGGCGTGCAGCCACACGGCCGCGATGCGTTCCACCTGCTCGTAGCCGGGGCAGTCCAGCTGGCCGCCGAAGATGTCCGGATCGAGTTCCTCGTACGACCAGCAGTCGGTGTCGGCATCGAGGCGGTCGCGGATGCCGGCCAGGAACGGATCGGCGCCGTCGACGATGGCGACGCCCGTGTACAGCAGCAGGCTGCCGCCGGGATGCAGGCGGTCCAGCGCCGCGTGCACGATGCGCGTCGACAGCTCGGCGCCGTGGTCGCCGCCGCCGTGGCGGTAGGTCAGCGCGTCCGGGTCGAGGATGTACGGCGGATTCGACATGACGAGGTCGAAGCCGCCGTCGACGCCGTCCAGCAGGTCGCTGCGGCAGGGCACGACGTTGTGCGCGCCGTTCAGCCCCGCGTTGACGTCGGCCAGCGCGAGCGCGGCGGGATTGATGTCGGTGGCGTAGACGGTCGCGTCGCGGCAGCGCAGCGCCAGTTCGATCGCGGCCGGCCCGGCCCCCGCGCCGATGTCGATGGCGCGCCGCACGGGACGGCGCAGGCCCCCGTGCGGACCGAGCACGCGGCGCAGCGCGCAAGTGTAGCGGTACGTGTCCGGGCCGAAGAACACGGCATCGGCATCGCACGTTGGCCAGGCCGAGTGGAAATACAGCCGGTCGCCGATGGTCGATGCGCGGATGCGCGCGCGCCAGCCGGCGGGCGTGCTGTCGTCTGGCGCGTCGCTGCCGTCTGCCGCGACGGGGACGAGCAGGTCTGCCGCGCGCAGCGGGACGTCGATCGCGGCCGGCAGCAGGCTGGGACCGAACGGCCGGCTCCAGCCGAATACGCCGCGCAGGTCGTGTGCCCAGGCGTTCTCCGGGCGGTTGTTCACGCGCCGGTGCGTGGCCGGCGTGACGGTCACGAAACGGTAGCCGGCGGCCTGTAGACTGCGGCCGAGCGCGGCGAGCGCGTCGTGGTTCGCAAAGGAGGGAGCGGTCATGGGCCGAGCATGCGCCACGCCCGCGCGCCCTTCCGTGCGCGGGCGCACAGAGATGTGGACAGGCTGTCATGCAGTGCCGCCGGCCGCTATGGCATTATTTGATTTATGTGAAAGTTCGAACAGATGCGGCCGCTTACGGCACGCACAATTGACCCGGGTTAACGCAAGAAGCGTGGCCCACGGACGAGGACGACCATGAAGACGACGACGCCGGACGTAACCCTGAACGAGCGCCTGGAACGCGAGGTCGAGCGCGAGCGTCGCGAGCGCCTGCTGCATGACGAGCAGCGCAGCGGCTTGACGCTGGATGACGAGTTCCGCCTGAAGGATGTGCGCGAACGCACGGGATCGGTGAACATCAGGCGTTCCGGCGGACGCTGACCGCGTCCGCCACGACAATGACGACGACGGCACCGGCGACGGTGCCGCAAGGAGAGCGATATGCGTTGGGAAGGTGATCGGCAGAGCGACAACATCGAGGACCGCCGCGGCGACGGCGGCGGAGGCGGCGGCTTCAGCTTCGGCGGCGGCACGGTCGGCATCGGCACGATCGTCATCGCGCTGGTCGGGTCGTGGTTCTTCGGGGTGTCGCCGTCGACGATCCTGAACCTGCTGTCGGGTGGCGGGGCGCCGGCGCAAGTCCAGCAGGCGCCCGCGCATCCGCCCGCAAACGACCGCGAGACGCAATTCGTGCGCACCGTGCTAGGCTATACGGAAGACACGTGGACGCAAATTTTCCGCGCCAACGGCGGCACCTACTCGCCGCCGCATCTCGTGCTGTACTCGGGCCGCACGCCGACGCAGGGCTGCGGCATGGGGCAGGCGGCCGTCGGGCCGTTCTATTGCCCGGCCGACCGCAAGGTCTATCTCGACCTGGACTTCTTCCGCATGATGCAGCAGCGCTTCAAGGTCGGCGGCGAATTCACGCAGGCGTACGTGATCGCCCACGAGGTCGGGCACCACGTGCAGAACCTGTTGGGCATCTCGGGCAAGGTCGACAGCGCGCGCCAGCACTTGTCCGAGACGCAGGCCAACGCGGCGTCGGTACGCCTGGAACTGCAGGCCGACTGCTTCGCCGGCGTGTGGGCCTATCACACGAACCAGGCCAAGCAGATCATCGAACAGGGCGACGTCGAGTCCGCGCTGAACGCCGCGAGCGCCATCGGCGACGACGCGCTGCAGCGCCAGTCGCGCGGCGTCGTCGTGCCCGATTCGTTCACGCACGGCACGTCGGCCCAGCGCGTGCGCTGGTTTACGCGCGGGCTGCAGACGGGCTCCGTCGAGCAGTGCAATACGTTCGAGGCACGCCAGCTCTGAGCCCGCTCCGCCCCATGCAGACGGCCGCCGCGTGCGGCCGTTTTCATTCATATTTTCAACTAGTTCCCTTTAAAAACAAAGATATCCGACTCGGCAAAAAAGTGTTCATGAACCCCCGTACGTTTCCGTGCGCGTATCGCCTTCCTTAGCGTTTTGACATACCTTGTTGTCAAGGGCTCGTCCGTGGCGGCGGGCCGACACATGATATGGAGGAGTTATGCTGGCAATGAATTACCGGGGACCTTATCGCGTCCGCGCCGATTACAAGCCCGATCCCGTCATCGAACACCCGGGTGACGCCATCGTGCGCGTGCTGCGTTCCTGCATCTGCGGATCCGACCTGCACCTGTATCACGGCATGGTGCCCGACACGCGCGTGGGCCACACGTTCGGCCATGAATTCGTCGGCGAAGTCGTCGACGTCGGCCGCGACGTGCGGACGTTGAAGGCGGGCGACCGCGTCCTCGTGCCGTTCAACCTGTTCTGCGGGTCGTGCTTCTTCTGCCAGCGCGAACTGTTCGGCAATTGCCACAACACGAATCCGGAAGCGACGGCCTCCGGTGCCATCTACGGTTACTCGCACACGGCGGGCGGCTACGACGGCGGCCAGGCCGAGTACGTGCGCGTGCCGATGGCCGACGTGGGCCCGTACCCGATCCCCGACGACCTGCACCTGGACGATGCCGTGCTGCTGACGGACGCCCTGCCGACGGGCTACCAGGCCGCCGAGATGGGCGACATCCACGAAGGCGACACCGTCGTCATCTTCGGCGCCGGCCCCATCGGCATCTTCGCCGCGAAGTCCGCATGGTTGATGGGGGCGGGCAGGGTGATCGTCGTCGACGAGGTCGAGTACCGCCTGGAATTCGTCAAGCGCTACGCCCAATGCGAGGTCGTGAACTTCCGCGAAGTGAACGACATGGCGGAGCACATCAAGAAGATGACGGACTGGATGGGCGCCGACGTCTGCATCGACGCCGTGGGCGGCGACGCGGCCGGCTCCATCGCGCAAACCCTGACGGGGCGCCTGATGAAGATGCAGGCGGGCGCGTCGACCGTGCTGCACTGGGCCATCAACAGCGTGCGCAAGGGCGGCAACGTGTCGATCGTCGGGGTGTACGGCCCGACGTTCAATGCCGTCCCGATCGGCAACGTCGTGAACAAGGGCCTGACGATCCGCGCCAACCAGGCCAGCGTCAAGCGCCACCTGCCGCGCCTCATCGAGCACATCCGCGAAGGGCGGCTGAATCCGAAGGAAATCATCACGCACCGGGTGCCGCTGGAAGAAGTGGCGGACGCGTACCACATCTTCTCGAGCAAGCTCGACAACTGCATCAAGACCGTCCTTATCCCGCCGTCCGCACGCGAGGTCCAGGCCGTGAACGCCAGCGCACTGCATTGAGGAGACGTCATGGAAGCGAAAACCGATATCGGTGCACAGCACCACCATCATCATCACGACCATGGCGACGGTCACGTGCACGCGCACCCGCTGCAAGGCGACATGGCCGAGGGCCCGCGCCGGCCCGGCCGCGACGAACTGAAGCACATCGAAGGCTGGGGCGCGGACCTCGATCACAAGAACCGCCCGGCCATCCCCATGGAGCGTACGCCCGCGCGCTTCATCCATCCGCACGAAGGCAAGCTCCCGCAGCAGCCGGAAAACGTCGAGATCCTCGTGTCGACGGAGCGCCCCGGCATCACGCCCATCTTCGGCACGGTGCAGCCGCCGAAGGGCGTGTCCGGCATGATCCGGCGCCTCGCGTTCAAATGGTCGGAAAACGACCTGCGGCGCTGGATGCTGCTGCTCGCAGCCGACCGTGTGAACGTCGTCGAAGGCATCGGCGAGGACCTCGCGCACGGCAAGGTCCCGAACGTCCTGGCGGAGATGGGCATCAAGGCCGAATGGGAGCACAACCGGGCCGGCCTCGTGAAGAAGGCCGTGATGACCGGTGCCGTCATCGGCGCGGCCGTCTACCTGATGCGCCGGCGCGAGCGTTGACGCCCGGGTAGACGCGGCGCGCGCATCCCGGCGCACCATCTGCCGCTGCTTTACCGCGAGTCTCGCGGCAGCGTCCTGCTGCCGCGGGCTTTTTGTGCTTGAGCAAATTCCTTTGAGCGAGGTCGGCCACACTGCGCGTGTGTCCGCTCACTGAAAGGAAATCCCATGAACAAGCGCAAGTTGTGGCTGGCGTCGTTCGGCGCCGCCTCCCTGGCCGTCGCCATGCCTGCCGGCGCGTCCGGTCCCGGCACGATGAGCGCGCCGGCCGTCGTCACGCCGCAGGCGCAGGCGGCGCTGCTGGCCCAGCTGGACGCGCGTCGCGCGGCCCGCGGCCAGGACGCGCGCCATGGCTACGCGATCCTGCGCCAGCATCCCGGCACGGCGGGCACGCAGGTGGCGCGCGTCGCGCACACGTTCGAGGGCGTGCCCATCTTCGGCGTCGACGCCGTGCTCGTGCTGGACGCGAACGGGAAGATCGTGTCCGAGTCCGACGCCGCACGGCGCGCCAACGTGGCCGGGCTCGACGCTGGGCCGGGCACGGAGTTCAGCGTCGTGCCGACGATCTCGTCGAAAGCGGCGATCGACACGGCGCTGGCCGCGCTCGCGGCGCCGCCGTCCGCGGCGCGCCACGAAGCGCCGCCCAGCGCCGAGCTGGTCATCTGGCCCGCCATGCGCACGGAACGCGTGGCCGCCGCGCGCGACAAGGCGGAGGACGACCTCAACGCGCTCGACGTGCAGGACGTCGTCGACCGCTACGAACTCGCCTACCTCGTGCGCACGCGCCTGGTGGTCGGCGCGAAGCCGGCCTACCACGACACCATCGTCAGCGCGCGCGACGGCACGATCCTCGCACGCTGGACGATGCTGCAGACGGTCGTGGGCGTCGGCCACAGCCAGTACAACGGCGATGTCCCGATCAGCACGACGCTCGCCGACGGCAAGTACCGCATGGTCGACGGGACGCGCGGCACCGGTGGCACGTTCGGTGCGATGGCGATCACGAACGCCGACCACGGCACGAGCGCCGGCAGCGTCTACGTCAACGACACGAACACGTGGGGCGACGGCAAGCAGTACGTGGCGGGCGGGTCGACGACGAACGCGAACGGGCAGACGGCCGCCGTGAACGCGATGTGGGGGCTGATGAACACGTACGACACCTTGAAGAACGTGTTCAACTGGCTGTCGCTGGACGGCCACGACACGGCGACGTATATCGCGGCGCACGTCAACACGGCGTACGACAACGCGTACTACAGCGACACGTGCCGCTGCATGTTCATCGGCGACGGGTCCAGCTTCTACAGCCTGGGCTCGATCGACGTGATCGGCCACGAGATGGGCCACGGCGTGACGGCCGCCACGTCGAACCTGACGTACGCGGGCGAATCGGGCGGCCTGAACGAATCGTCGTCGGACATCAACGGCGAGGCCGTCGAAGCCTATGCGCGCGGGGGCGGGCACGGCGACCACGTCCCGCCGACGGGCAACGACTGGGTGCTGGGCAAGGAGATCAGCCGGAGCGGCACGCCGCTGCGCTGGATGTACCGGCCGAGCAAGGACGGCAACAGCCCGGACGCGTGGAGCAATGCGTTGAAACGGCTGGACGTCCATTACAGCAGCGGCCCGAACAACCGCATGTTCTACTTCCTCGCGCAAGGGTCGAGTGCGGACAAGACGAGCGACTACTACAGCAAATACCTCGTGCGGACGCCGGCCGCGATGACGGGCATCGGCATCGACAAGGCCTACCGGATCTGGTTCAAGGCGAACACGACCAAGTTCACGTCGAGCACGAACTACGCCGATGCGCGCGCCAAGATGATCGAGGCGGCCGGCGAACTGTACGGGCCGGGCAGCCGCGAGGCGATCGCCGTGCAGCGCGCGTATGCCGCCGTCAACGTGGGGGTGGACGTGGATGAGGCGGCGCGGTAGCTGCTCATCGCCGCGTCACGGCTGCAGCAACGGAAAGGGATCCACCGGCGTCCCTTTCCACCACTGCTTCTCGGGCGTGAGCTCGAACACGGCGAAGTGCAGGTGCGGCGCGTTCGGGTCGGCGTTGCCGGTGGACCCGACATAACCGATCAGGTCGCCGCGCTTGACGTCCATGCCTTCCTTCAGGCCGTCGGCGTAGCGGTCCAGGTGGGCGTAGTAGTACGCGTATTTTTCCGTCGGATCGAACTGGTACACGGTCAGCCCGCCCGGCTTGCTCGTGAAGAGTTTGACGATCTTCCCGTCGGCCGTGGCGACGACCTTCGTACCCTTCGGCGCCATGATGTCCAGTGCCTCGTGATGGCGCTCCGTGCCGCGCGGCTGGTCGAACGTGTCGGTGATCTTCGCCAGCGGCATGCCTTCGACGGGCACCAGCAGCTTGCCTTGCGCGCCGGCCGGTGCGGCCGGCGCTGCGGACGTCGCCGGCGCATCCGCGCCGGCAGGGCGCAGCGGCAGGTCGAGTTCCGTCAGGTCGGGCATCACTTGCGGCGCCGGCGGCAGCTTGCCGTCCAGGCTGGGGCCGGGCGATGGCGGCGCGGGCAGCGAGCCCGTGTTCACCGCCACGGCCGGTGCCGTGGGCGCATGCGGCATCTGGCGCAGCCAGACGAACAGGCCGCCGGCGCCCACCAGCACGCCGAGCACGAAGGTCAGCAACCATCTCATCGTCGTCTCCTATCGCTTGAGTGTCAGTCCTGCAGCACGACCTCGGTCCCCGCCTGCACGAGGCCCGCCACTTCCGACGCGCTCCAGTTCGTCAGGCGGATGCAGCCGTGCGACTCGCTCTTGCCCACCGAGCCCGGCACCGGCGTACCGTGGATGCCGTAGTGCGGCTTGGACAGGTCGATCCACACGACGCCCACCGGGTTGTTGGGGCCGGCCGCGATCGTCGTGTTCTTGTCGCCCGGCTTCGCGTCCCAGAACAGCTTCGGGTTGTAGTGGTACGTCGGGTTGCGGTGCACGCCGTCGATCTTCCAGTGCCCGATCGGCAGCGGATCGTGTTCGCTGCCGCTCGACACGGGATATTGCGCCAGCACGGTCCCGCCCGCGTCCTGCAGCTGCAGCGTGCGGGTGTTCTTCGACACGACGACGCGCGCGGCCGCCGCCAGCGCCGGCGTGCCGACGACGTTCGGGACGGCGATCTGCTCGCCCGCGCGGCCCAGGTCCTTGCCGGGATTGAGTTTTTCCAGCAGCGCCGGGCTGGCGTGGAATTTCTCGCCGAGTCCTTCGGCCGGCGAGCTGTAGCCGAGCGTCGGCAGCTTCGCTTTTTCCATCATGTCGTCCGGCACGGGACGGAACGGACCGGCGACGTCCTCGTCGGCCAAGGTGTACGTGAGCAGCGTGGGTGTCGTGTCCGTGTTCAGCGCGTTCCACGTGGCGTCGTCGAGCTTGCCGGTGACGGCCAGGTCGTGCGCCTTCTGGAAGCCGGCCAGCGCCTGCCGCATGTTGGAGCCGTAGGCGCCGTCGATCTCGCCGGGCGAGAAGTGCGCGCGGTCCAGCAGTACCTGGGCGCGCAGCACGTGGTCGGATTCGGCGGCGCGTACGGCCGGGGGCGAGGCCGGCTGTACCGCGGCCGGCGCCGGTCGTACGGCCGGGTGATGCACGGCGCGATGCGGTGGCTCGGCGCCCGCGGACGCGCCGACGAGGCCGGCCACCAGGGCGATCAGGATGGGGAGACGGTGCGTTTTCAATGGATGTCCTGCCTGAAGATGCGATGGCTTCAGGGTAGTGCCGCGCACGGTCCCGCTCTGTGCGGGAACGAACCCAGCCACGGCTGAGCTGGCCCGGTGGCGCAGGCGGTACAATCGGCGCCATGACCACGTTGACCATCACCCTGCAGCCGTCCGGCTGGTCCTTTCCGGCCGACGCGGACACGACGGTGCTGCACGCCGCCGAACGGGCCGGCATCGACCTGCCCAGCTCGTGCCGCAACGGCACGTGTCGTACGTGCATCTGCCGCCTGGCCAGCGGCACCGTCCGCTACCTCGTGGAATGGCCGGGCCTGTCCTTCGACGAAAAGCGCGAAGGCTATATCCTGCCGTGCGTTGCCGTGCCGCAGGAGGATCTCGTCGTCGACCAGCGCCTCGCGAAACGGATCGTGTTACCGAAGTGACGAGGCAAGGGCGGCGTCAGCGGTCGTCCGCGATCCCCAGCGCCGTTTCGATCGCGCGCAGCACGCGCGGCCACGCACCCGACGTGGCCGCCACTTCGTCGTAGTGGCTGGCGCCCGGCAGGATCACGACGTCGGCGGCGTCGCCGGCCGCACGGGCGCGCGCGGCGAAATCGTGCGCGACGCGCGGCGGCGAGATCGTGTCCAGCGCTCCCGTGACGAGGATCGTGCGGCTGCCGTTGGGCATCAGGTCGCCCGCGTTCGTGTCGGAAAAGACGTCCGGCCGCGCGGCGCTGGGCGTGCCGGCCAGTTCGGCGACGTCGCGCCCGCAGCTCGTCTTCAGCAGCGCCGTTTCGCGGCGCAGGTCGGCGAGGCCGCCGAGGCTCACGACCTGGCGCACGGGCACGGGCACAGGGTGGGCCTGGTACAGCGGGCTCGTCGCGGGGATGCGGGGCCGTGCCGCCAGCCACTGCACGAGCTGGCCGCCGGCGGAGTGGCCCACGGCAACGAGGCGGTCGAGGTCGAGCGGGTGCTCGCGCGCCGTGCGGGCCAGCAGGTCGAGCGCGGCGTTCATGTCCTGGTACGTGCCGGGATAGCCGCCGCCTGCTTCGTCGACGCGGCGGTATTCCACGTTCCAGACGGCGATGCCGCGCGCCGTCAGCGCTCCCGCCATGTTGCGCAACTGCGTGATGCCACCGAATTCCTTCGTCCAGCAGCCGCCGTGCACGAGGACGGCCACGGGAAACGGCCCCTTGCCGGCCGGGAGGAACAGCTCGGCGTACTGCGACGGCGCGGCGCCGTAGTGCAAGGTGGCGTCGGGCGCGGGGCCGGAGAGCGCGAGGTAGTCGGCGAGCGTCATCGGTGCGGCGTGCAGGGTCGTGGACATGGCAAGGGCGAGCGCGAAGGTGATCAAGCGGCGCGGCATGGCGGCGATGGATGGATAAAACCCGACTATAACCCAAGCCTCTGCCGGCCCGCACGATTGAAAAACCGGGTCCGGTCTTCCATGCTAGGCTGCGCACAACGTCAACGGTAATCACAGGAGATCATCATGACCCAATCGAAATCCACCGGCAGCCAGAACAAGCAATCGGGTAATTTGTCCGAGGAAGACGCACAGAAGCGCAAGGCCGGCGTCAAGGACAAGAGCAGCCACGACCACATGTCGACCGTGAAGGCCGGCAAGGACAAGGGCGCGGGTGGCGGCGCGAAGCAGAAGGAAGGCCGCTGAGCCGGCGGCTGGAGCATCCCATGAGTTCGCTGGAACAGGACGCACGCACGGACGGCGCCGCCGTCCACCGCGCCCACTCGACGCCGGACCCCACGACGCCCGACCCTGACCTGCCGCCGCCGGGGCCCCGTCCCGATCCGGACGACGTGCCGGCGCCGGCGCGCGCGCCCGTGAAGGAACCGGACTTGCCGGAGCCGCCCGTCAAGGCGCAGTGACGCGGTCGCGCGCGGGGGCGCGTGATGGCTGCGGGTGAACAGGGACGGGCGCCGCCCCCGGCGCTCGCGGGTGCCGGACGGTTCCTGCGGCGCGCTGCGTGCTGGTGGAGTGTGCCGGCGCCCGACCGATGGACGCCGGTCCGCGAACCGGCCGCGTGGCCGGCGCGCGGCATGTCAGTCAGGTCAGGGCTTGGCCGATCGGCCGTCGCGCGCGGCTTGCTGGTTGCCGGACTGGGCGGCGTCCTGCTGGTTGCCCTTGTCCGTGCCCCGTGGTGGGATGTCGCGGATCATGGCGTCCGTTTCGTGCTGGCCCGGCGAGCGTTCGCCGCTGCCGATGTCGGCCTCGTGCATGTTCGGAGGGGCGTCCGCGCCCGGGTCGGGCTTAGGTACATTCGTTCTCATGGCGTGCTCCATTGCGTTGTCGTGTTGGCGCGATACTAACAGCCTGTGTCCGCCCCCGGCGCGCAATAGACGCGGTGCAGCATGGCGGTGTTGTTGCTAATCAGACACAACCCACGTTTATGTACGGTGACGCACATATGACCGCAAGGAACTTTTTAATAATGAGCTGATGGCCAACGACATTCGGAGGAGAGAAGCATGAACACGACGCTGTACAACAGGATTCCGCTGGGCCGCGGCCCTCTGCTGGGCTCGCACAAGATGCATGCGGCCGTCGCGCTGGGCGTGCTGGCGGGCGCAGGCCTGGTCTGGGCCGCGATGCGCGCGCGGCGATAAGGCTGCAGGCAAGGTTGCCGGGACGGCCCGCCGCCGTTACCATGGCGGGCTTGTTTCCTTGGAAAGCGTAATGAAGAATCTGAAACTGACGGGCGACGAATACGATGCGCTCGAATTCATCCGGCGCGGTGCGAAGAACGACCGCGTCAATGCCTGTGTCGGGCGCAATGCGAAGCGCCTGTCGGGCCTGAAACTGATCCAGTACGGGAAGACCGGCAGCCTCGCGCTGACGGAGCAGGGCGCCGAATTGCTGTTCCTGCGGCGCTGCGTGCAGGCGCTGCGTGCGCTCGACGCCGATCCGGCGGCGGCCATCGACGACGACGTCGTCCAGTTCCTGAGCCGGAAATCCCACATTGCCCCGCGCGCCGAAGGCGGGTTCGCATTGACGGCGCGCGGCCGCGAATCGCTGGCCGACATCGCCGCGCAAGAATAAAGCCGCGCACACGCAGGGTGGGCACACCGTGCCCACGCGGACGCCGGCGTTACGCTTCAGTTCGTCCGGCGTCGATTCGGATACACGAGGGCGCGCACGGCGATTTCGGCCGGCACGCCCATCGCCGCCAGGAATTCGGCGGCGCGCTGCAGGCCCAGCGTGGGCACCGAAGCGACGGCCTGGTTGACGAGGTCGCGCGTGCGCATGTCGGTACGCATCCTGCGTTGCGCCTGGGTGGCCGTGCCGGCGTCGATATTCAGTTCAGTCATCATATGCTCGGTGAGTGGTATTGCTAAAGAGTCACCGAGCATTGTAAAAGAATGATGTCGACAATGCTATAAGTAAATGCACTAATTAATGCATTTGCGGCCAGAACTTAAAGCGATTTCGAGATTGTGTCAGGCGACGGCCGTCTGCGGCTCGTCTTCCGGGGCCACCAGGCCCCGCCGCTGGCGCAGCAACTGCTCGAATTCGTTGGCCGGCAGGGGCTTCGAGAAGTAATAACCCTGCATTTCGTCGCAGCCCTGGTGGCGCAGGTAGTCGAGCTGCTCGGCCGTTTCCACGCCTTCCGCGATCACGGACAAGCGCAGGTTGTGCGCCAGCGCGATGATCGAGGCGACGATGGCGGCGTCGTTGGCATCGTGCGTAATGTCGTTGACGAACGAGCGGTCGATCTTCAGCACGTCGATGGGGAAGCGCGACAGGTACGAGAAGCTGGAGTATCCCGTGCCGAAGTCGTCGATCGACAGGTTGATGCCCAGCGCCTTCATGCGGTGCAGCAGTTCCACCGCGGGCGTGACGTCGCTCATGAACAGGCTTTCCGTCAATTCCAGTTCCAGGCACGACGGGTCCAGGCCCGTGTCGTCCAGGACGGCCTCGATGCCGGGCACGAGGTCGGCCGCGCTGAACTGGCGCGCCGACAGGTTCACGGCCACCCGGAGCTTGCCCAGGCCCGCATCCTGCCAGGCCTTGTTCTGGGCGCACGCGGTGCGCATGACCCAGGCGCCGATCGGGACGATGAGGCCAGTATCCTCGGCGATGCCGACGAAGCGCGACGGCGGCACCATGCCCAGCTCCGGATGCTTCCAGCGGATCAGCGCTTCCATGCCGACGATGCGGCCCGTCTGCAGGTCGACCTGCGGCTGGTAGTGCAGCACGAATTCGTTGCGTTCGAGGGCGTTGCGCAGCGCGCTTTCGATGCGTACGCGCTCCAGCGATTCCTCGTTCATCGCCGGCGTATAGAACTGGAAGTTGTTGCGGCCCAGCTTCTTGGCGCGGTACATGGCGATGTCCGCGTGCTCGATCAGGTTCTCGGCCGGCGTGCCGTCGCAGGGGAAGGCGGCCACGCCGATGCTGCACGTGACGAAGAATTCCTTGGTGCCGAGCATCACGGGCTGCGCCACGGAATCCATCACGCGCTGGACGATGTCCGGCGTCAACGGCTGGTCGGAATGCTCGGACAGGATCACGACGAATTCGTCGCCGGACAGGCGCGCCACCGTGTCCGTGTCGCGCAGCGACGAGCGCAGGCGCGCGGCGACCGTCATCAGGAGGACGTCGCCGGCCTTGTGGCCCATGCTGTCGTTGACGAACTTGAAGCGGTCCAGGTCGATCAGCATCACCCACACCGGATGCCCGCTGCGCGAGGCGTACGCGACGGCCTGGCCGAGGCGGTCCTGCAGCAGCGAACGGTTGGGCAGGCCCGTCAGCACGTCGTGTTGCGCGACATGGTGCACGCGCTGCTCGGTGACCTTGCGCGCCGTGATGTCGCTGCCCGTGCCGCGGTAGCCGGTGAAGCGGCCCGTCTCGTCGAACGTGGGCTGGCCGTTGATGCAGAACCAGCGCTCCTCGCCGTTGTCGTCGACGACGCGGTATTCGAGGTTGCGGAACGGTTCGTGCGCTTCCAGGGTGGCGATGTGCTCGCGGCCCAGTTCCGTGTCCGTCAGCGCGGGCACGTAGTCCCAGCGGCGCCGGCCCAGCACGCGCTCCGTGGCGATGCCGGATTTTTCCGTGAAGTCGCCCGTGACGTGCGTGAAGCGGAACGCATCGTCCTGCTCCCAGTACCAGTCGGACGACATGGCGACGAGCTGGCGGAAGCGCTGTTCGCTTTCCTGCAGCGCATTTTCCGTGCGCTTGCGGGCGAGGACGTCGTCGATCAGGCGCTGGTTCGTGAGCTTCAGGTCGGCCGTGCGCTCGCGCACCAGTTCCTGCACCTTGCGCGTGCGCTCGCCCGCGGCCTGCACGAACGCGGCGAGCAGCAGGGTCGACAGCAGGCCGCCGGCCAGCAGCAACGTGGAGCCGAGGTGGTCGGCCAGCCAGGGGCTCGGTGCGACTGTGGCTTCCACGGTCCACGACTGGCCGCCGACGGTGAACGTGTCGACGGTGCGTCCCGTGTACCCGGCCGCCAGCATGGCGGCGGGAGGCACGGCCGGCGTGGCGTGGGGGCTCGTGTAGACGAGGCGGGCCGGGTCGGCGCGGCCGCCGCCGTAGAAACGCAGGCCGATGCTGTGGTCGTCGAGCAGGCCGGCGCGCGCCAGCGTGGTCTTGACGAGCGTCGGTATGGAGATCACGGCGGCCGTGTCGCCCAGCAGGCGGCCGCCCTGCGCGTAGACGGGCATCACCACTTCGAAACTGGGGGCGTCGGGCGCTTGCGCCAGTCGCAGCAGGTCCGTCACGGCGGCCCGGCCGCTCGCCTGCGCGCGCAAGAGGGCGTCGCTCACCTGGCGGTTTTCGCTGACGTTCAGGCCGAGCGCGGCTTCGTTGCCCTGCATCGGCTCGAGGTAGTCGACGACGTTGTAGCGGGGCCGCGCCGGCGCCGGCACGCGTTTGCCGTTGTGCATTTCGCGCACGACGAGGTCCGGCTGGAACTGGCGCAGCTCCGCCTCGAACGCGGGCCGCTCTGCTGCCGTCACGACGCGGTGGAAATTGAACGCGCGGATGTACGGATTGCGCTGCAGCAGCGGCGTCGTGAAATCGTGGAATTGTGCCCGCGTAACGGGCTGGACGGTCGTGAACAGCTGGTTGGTGACGTTCAGCACCTCGACCGCTTCTTCCATGCCCTGGCGCAGCGCGGCCACGCGCACGCCGGTGCCCTGTTCGAAGGCCAGCGCCTTGTTGTCGTATTCGAGACGGCTGACCGCGACCGTCAACACCGCGGTGGCGGTCAGGCCGCCAGCCAGGGTGAGGCCTGCAGCGAGCGTGAGCGAAAACGGCAGTCGGCGACGCGACATCCAGTGATCCCTATGCATGTAAGATAAGTGGTTGCCCGGAGGCATTAAGAGCGTCAGTTTGTCACAGAAACTCTAGTTACCGCAAACAAATTGTCACAGGCGGGGGCGTACGGACCGTAGTTGTGGCGGGGCCAGAACAGTTCGCGATGTGATCCAGGCAAGGATGATTCGTATGGCTAGCCGGTTCAATAATCCCGCGCCGAAACCGCGGCGCCGCGCGAGCGCGGCCATGCGGCGCGCGGCGGCATCGGCGGGCAGCCGCAGCGCGTACACGATGCGGTTGTTGCCCGCGACCTTGTCGAACCAGCAGATGCGGCCCGCGAACGCGGCATCCAGCGCGGCCATGACCTCGCGGTAGCGCGGATCGTACGTGAATACGTTGGCCACGAGCATGCCGCCGGGGCGCAGCGCGCGCCGGCAGTCGGCATAGAAGGCCGCGTCCGCCAGCCGTGGCGGCAGGCCGCGCGCGTCGAAGCCGTCCACGAGCAGCACGTCGGCCGTGTCGGGGTGGGCCGCCAGCCAGTCGGCCGCGTCCCCGTGCACGACGGCGAAGCGCGGGCCGTCGGGCGGCACGTGGAAGGCGTCGCGCAGGGCGATCACGTCCGCGCGCAATTCGATGACGGTGATGTGTGCGGTGGGGAAATGCCGGTGGCAGAACTTGGCGAGCGAGCCGCCGCCCAGTCCCACCATCACGATCCGGCGCGGCCGTGGCCGGAACAGCACGAAACCCATCATTGCGCGCAGATAGTCGAGCGTCAGGGCGTCCGGACGCGCCAGCAGCATTTCGCTCTGGATGTCGCCGGGCGCGAACTCGAGCGTGCGCCGGCCGCGGCGCGTGCGCACGAGCGGCGGAGGCGGACTGGACGGGTCGACAGGGTCGTTGTGATGCGGCATGGCGCCAGGAAGTATAGGTGAAATCGATATCGGCGCCGCCTAGCCATGGCGTAACTTGTTGCGTACGATAGGTTTCTGATAAGCTGGCCGTCGCAGCCCATGCGGAGACCTCATGTTCCTGGACCACCCGACCATTACCGCCACCAACAGCCAGACCGAGCCGGACCGCATCGAGCGCCTGGACCGCGTCTACGGCTACGCGATGGCGCTGGCCGACCTGGACGGGAATCCCGCGTTTGTCGAGAAGCTGACCCAGATCCACGATCACAAGGGTACCCTGATCGTGTTCTGGCACGAGCCGCCCACCGACGTCGAGCGGAACTACTGGACGCGCGCCTGGGCGAGCCGGGTCGGCGACGGCACGACCGCGGTCGTGCACGAATTCTGAGGCGCCCATGGACTCCACCACGATGGTACTGGCGCTGGCACTCGGTAACCTGGCCTTGTGCGCGACGCTGTTTTTCTTCGAACAATCGAACCATGGCGGCCGCCCGGTCGTCCCCACCTGGGGCTGGGCGCGCCTGTGCCAGGGCGCCGGCTGGCTGCTGCTGGCCATCGGCGCCGCGGGCGTCGTGCCGGAAGGCCTCGCGCTGCCGATCGCGTATGTCCTCGTGTTCGCCGGCGTCGCGTGGGAAGCGGGCGCGGCGTGGGAACGCGCCGGCCGGCTGCGCTGGCGCCGTGCCGTCATCCCCGCGCTGGCGCTGGGCATCGCCGCGTTCCTGCTGTGCTGGGTGATCGACCCCATCGGCCTGCGCGCCGTGGCCGCGTCGCTGGTGCTGGCCGGGTTCTACCTGGCGCTGGCGGCCGCGTTCGCGCGCGACTGGGTGGCGGCGTCGATGCTGCAGCGCTTCCTCGCGCTGGCCACGACGGTGCTCGCGCTCGTCGTCGGCGCGCGCGGCGCGCTCGTGCTGCTGGCGCCGGCCGGCTGGGGCTGGATGACGAGCGACATGCTGCGCCAGTTCCACTCCGGCGCGCTGTACCTGCTGGCGTTGCTGGGCGGCTTCGGCTGGCTGCTGCTGGGCCGCGAGCGCGAGCAGGCCGAGCTGGCGCGGCTGGAAGTCGTCGACCCGCTCACGGACGTGCCGAACCGGCGCGGCTTCTTCCAGGCCCTCGTGCCGTGGATGGCGCTGGCACGCCGCCCCGGCCACCCGACGGCCCTCGTCGTGCTCGACTTCGACCATTTCAAGCGCATCAACGACAGCTACGGCCACCCGGCCGGCGACGTCGTGCTCGCGCACCTGATCGGCGCCTGCAAGGGCCAGCTGCGCGACAGCGACCTGCTGGGCCGCCTCGTCGGCGTCGAGTTCGCGATCCTGCTGCCGCGTACCAGCCTTGACGATGCCGCCATGGTGGCCGAGCGCATGCGCGCCGCCATCGAAGGGGAGCGCGTCAAGACGGAGCGCGCGATGATTTCGCTGACGGCCAGCTTCGGCGTCACGACGATCCGCCCGGACGACAGCACCGTCACGTTGCTGGCGCGGGCCGACGAGGCGTTGCGTGTGGCCAAGAAGGCCGGCCGCAACCGGATCGAAGTGGCGGCGGCCGCGCTGGCGCCGGTCGAGGAATGACGTTGCGCCCGCCCCACGCGCACGCACGCGTGGCCGTGGCCGCCATGGCGCGGTCGTCGAGCATGTCTTATGATGATGCGGTCACCGATGCTCCTGTCATCGATCCGTCATCCTGGCCCGCTATCGTGGCGCCGTTTTCGACCTCGGAGTCTGCATGAGCACCACTTCCCCCATTCACGCCGCACTCGTCCTCGGATCGGATAGTTTCCGCCTCTTGGTCGGCGCCGTCGAGGAGGGCACCCTGCGTCCCCTCGACAGTTACCACGCGCCGCTGCGCCTCGCCGCCGCGCTGGACGCCCAGGGTTGCCTGAGCCCCGAGGCGATGCACGCGGCGTTCGATTGCCTGCGTGGCATCCGCGCGCGCCTGAACGACCACGCGCTGGCCGCCGTGCGCGTCGTCGCCACGTCGACGTTGCGCATGGCCCGCAACAGCCACCTGTTCCTGCCGGCCGCGCAGGAGCTGCTCGGGCATCCCGTGCAGGTGCTGACGGGCGAGGAAGAGGCCGTGCTGACGTATCTCGGCGTGGCCGACGGCGCGGCCGCGGACGACAACAGCACGCGCACCCTGGTTCTCGGCATCGGCGGCGGTTCCACCCAGCTGGCGCTGGGCAGCGGCCGCCGCGTGCAGAAGGTCGCGTCGCTGGGCCTGGGGACGTCGCGGCTGGCGCTGACGTTCTTCGGCGGCGGACGCATCGACGCCGTGTCGTTCGCCGCCGCGATCGCCTCCACGCGCGCCAAGCTGGGCGACGAGGCCCCCGCGTTCGGCCCGGGCCGGCGCGAGCGCGTGTGCGGCGCGTCTGGCACGATCCACACGCTGGCGCGGCTGCTGGCCGACAACGACCTGGGCGGCCCCATCACGCGCGGCCGCCTGGAAGCGCTGGCGGCGCGCGCGCTCGAACAGCGCGGGGGCGGCGCCGTGCTGGCGGGCCTGGGCCCGCTGCGCCTGCGTGACGTGACGGCAGCGCTGGCCATCCTGCTGGGCCTGATGGAAGAACTGGAGATCGACGAAGTGGAAGTGCCGAAGACCGGCCTGCGGGCCGGCGTGCTGGCCGAGCTGCGCCACGGCCGCGCCGCGCTCGCGGCCTGAAGGACGGCCGCGCGCCGACCCGCTGCCATGCCGCCGCCTGTGCCGCGACTGCTGCGCCTTGGCCTGATCGCCTGGAGCATCGGCGCCGGCCCGGCGGCGTTCGCGGCGCCGCCCGCCGCGGACCGGATGGTGTCGCTGTGCTTCGAACGCCAGGAAGTGCTCCCGTGGCGCACGCTGGACGGCGGCGGCCTGAATTTCGAACTGCTGGGCGACGTCGCGCGCCGCCTCGGCGTCGTGTTCGACTACCAGAGCATGCCGTGGAAGCGCTGCCTCGAGCAGGTCAAGGAGAACCGGGTCGACGGCGCGTTTGCCGTCAGCTTCAGCCGCGAACGACTCGAGGTGGGCGCCTACCCCGGCGTCCACGGCGACGACGGCCGGGCCGATCCTGGCCGGGCCGATCCTGGCCGGGCCGATCCGGACAAGCGCATGCACGTCGACCGCTACGTGCTCGTGCGCCGCAAGGGCAGCCGCGTCGATTGGGACGGCAAGCACTTCGCCAACGTGGACGGCCGCATCGGGTTCCAGCTCGGCTATTCCGTCGGCGACTTCCTGCGCGCGCAGAACGTGCCCGTGGACGAGGGCAGCCAGCAGGCCGACGAACTGGTGCAGAAGCTGCTGGCGGGGCGCGTGGCGGCGGCCGCGCTGGGCGGCGGCGACGCCGTGCGCGTGATGCGCACGCCCGTCGCGCAGCAGATCGAGGTGCTGCCCGTACCGCTCGTCGAAAAGCCGTACTACCTGATCCTGTCGCGCGCGTTCGTCGCGCAGCAGCCCGAGCTGGCGGCGCGCATCTGGAACGCGATCGAGGAGGTGCGCACGAGTCCCGCCTACCGCCGGCGCGAACGCGAGCTCACCGGCCAACCGGGAGGCGGCCATTAACTCGATCCCGTCCTCCGCGCCGCGCCGCCCGGCCGGCCTCGTGCGCGGGCTTGCCGCCAGCTGGCGCCAGAATATCGTGTTCCGGCTGGGCGCCGCCATCGTGCTGGCCGTCGCGCTGTCCACCGGTGTCTACACGACCTATGTGATGCGCACCTTGCAGAGCGAGGCCGACCAGCGCCTGCACGAGCGCGTGGAGCGCCAGGCATCGGTGCTGTCGCACGCACTGGCGCGGCCGCTGTTCGACATCAACAGCGCGGCCGTGGCGTCCGTCGTCGACGCGCTCGGCGCCACGCCGGAAGTCAAGATGCTGCGCGTGCTCGCGCCGAACGGCGCCGTGCTGGCCGCACTGGGCACGGGCGCCGACGAGGAAGGCGCGATCCTCGTCAACCGCGCGATCGCCTACCGCGACGGCAACCGTAACTTCCCGGTCGGCAGCATCGAGATGGCGTTCTCGCGGCGGCAGGTCGACGACGACCTGCGCCGCCAGATCATGCACACGGTGATGGCCAACTTCATGCTCACCCTGGCCATCGTCGGCTGCGTGCTGCTGATCGGGCGCCGCATGACGCAGCCGTTCGCCGACATCCAGGAAGCGCTGGAAAAGCTCGCGCGCGGCGAGACGGACATTCATTTGTCCGGCATCGGCCGGCGCGACCAGGTCGGCCGCCTGTCGTCCGCCGTGCGCAGCTTCCGCGACACCTTGAACCGGCTGCGCCGCGCCGAGCAGGTGACGAACGGCCTGCTGCGCGAAAAGAACGTGATCGAGCAGCAGTTGCGCGACCTGAACGAAGACCTCGAACAGAAGATCGCCGCGCGCACGCGCGAGCTTCTCGACTCCATCCGCGTGGCGCAGGGCAGCCAGGCCAAGCTGCAGGCCATCGTCGACACGGCGCTCGACGCCGTCGTGCGCATGGACCGCGGCGGGCGCATCGTCGGCTGGAACGCGCAGGCGGAAAAGATCTTCGGCTGGAAGGGAGAAGAGGTGCTGGGCCGCCCGCTCGACGAATGCATTGTCCCCGAGCGCCACCGCGCGGCGCACCGCAGCGGCCTCGCGCGCTTCGAAAAGAGCAGCGTGGGCGGCGTGCTGGACACCCGCATCGAGACATACGCACTGCGCCGCGACGGCGTGGAGTTTCCCATCGAGCTCGCGATCACGCGCGTGCAACTGGCGACGAGCGACGACTACGAATTCTGCTCGTTCATCCGCGACATCTCGGAACGGCGCGAGCGCGAGCAGTCGCTTGTCGCCGCCAACGTGCGCGCGGAGGCGGCCAACGTCGCCAAGTCGGAATTCCTCGCCAATATGAGCCACGAGATCCGCACGCCGATGAGCGCGATCATCGGCATGGCCTATCTCGCGCTGCGCACGGAGCTCTCGCCCAAGCAGCAGGACTACGTCGGCAAGATCCACCGCGCCGCGCTGTCGCTGCTGGGGATCATCAACGACATCCTCGACTTTTCCAAGATCGAGGCGGGCAAGCTGGACGTCGAGCACATCCCGTTCTGCCTGGACGATGTGCTGGCGAACGTGGCGAGCGTCACGAGCCAGGGCGCCGCCGACAAGCAGCTCGAATACCTGTTCCACGTGCCGCATGCGATCCCGCGCATGCTCGTGGGCGATCCGCTACGCCTGGGCCAGGTCCTCATCAACCTCGTCAACAACGCCGTGAAGTTCACGCCGGCGGGCGAGCTGGAATTGTCGTGCCGGCGCGTGGACGATGCCGAGAACGACCGCTTCGGCGGCGGCCGCGTGACGTTGCGTTTCGCCGTGCGCGACACGGGCATCGGCATGAGCGAGGCGCAGCAGGCCAAGCTGTTCCGCGCGTTCAGCCAGGCCAACGGCAGCACGACGCGCGAGTACGGCGGCACCGGATTGGGCCTGTCGATCTCGCAGCAGCTCGTCGGCCTGATGGGCGGGCGCATCGACGTCGACAGCAGTCCGGGCAAGGGCTCGACCTTCCACTTCGACCTCGACTTCCCCCTGTCCGGCGAACCGGAACGCATCGCCGTCGCGCCGCCGGAACTGGACGGCGCGCGCCTGCTGCTCGTCGACGATTCCGAAGTGGCGCGCGAGATCATGAGCGAGGCGCTGCAGGCGCTGCCGCTGCGCGTGGACGTGGCAGCCAGCGGCGCCGAGGCGGAAAGCGCCTTGCTCGCGGCCGACGCGGCGGGCGACCCGTACAGCGTCGTGCTGACGGACTGGCAGATGCCGGGCATGGACGGCATCGAGCTGGCGCGCCGCATCGCGGGCAACCCGGCGCTGCGGCGGCCGCCGTCGACCGTGCTCGTGACGGCGTTCGGCCGCGAGGAAGTGCAGAAAGAAGCGGAGGCCGCGGGCATCCGCGGCTTCCTGTGCAAGCCGATCGGCCAGTCCGCGCTCGTCGACACGCTCGTCGCCCTGTTCGCGCCGCCGCGCGCGCCGCGCTCCCGCAGCCGCGGCGAGGAGGCGGGCGATTGCGTGGCGCGCGTGCTGCTCGTCGAGGACAACCTCGTCAACCAGCAGATCGCGCGTGAACTGCTGGAGGCGCAGCACATCGCCGTGGACGTCGCCGCCACCGGCCGCGAGGCGCTGGACATGCTGCGCACGGGCGGGCCGCAGGCGTATGCGCTGGTGCTGATGGACCTCGAGATGCCGCAGATGGACGGCCACGCGGCCACGATCGAGCTGCGCCGCGATACGCGCTTCGACAAGGTGCCCGTCGTCGCCATGACGGCCCATGCGCTGGCCGAGATCCGCGACCGCTGCCTGCGCGAAGGCATGCAGGACTACATCACCAAGCCCGTCGAGCCGGAGAAGCTGTACGCCACGCTGGCGCGCTGGATCGGTCCCGCCGTGCCGCCGCCGCTGCCCGCGTCCGTGGCCGAGGGCCCCACGTTGCCGGGGCTGTCGAACCTGTCCGGCATCGATTCCGCGTTCGGCCTGCGCCACGTGGCCGGCAACACCGCGCTGTACGTGCAGCTGCTGGACCGTTTCCGCGACGCCCAGCGCGACGCCGGCGCGCAGATCCGCGCCGACTTCGAGGCAGGACGGCTGCGCGAGGCCGGCACACGCGCCCACACCTTGCGCGGCGTGGCAGGCAACGTCGGCGCGCGTGAGTTGCAGACCCTGGCCCAGGCCGTGGAAGAGGGCCTCGCGCTGGCGGCGCCCGACCCTGCTCGCCTCGCGTCCGGCGTGCGCGCGCTGGAGGCTGCCGTGGATGCCACGATCGCGTCGCTCGACCGCTACTTCGCCCGCGCGGCGGAGGTGTCGCCCGCGGCACCGGCGCACATGGCACCGATTGCCGCCGACGGCGACGGGCTGGCCGCCACCGCCCAGCTCGATCACCTGCTGGCCGAGTACTCGGGTGACGCCATCGATTACTTCGAGTCCGTGCGCGCGCGGCTCGCGGGCGTGCTGGACGGCCAGCGCCTGGCGCACCTTGCACAGCACCTGTCCCGTTACGAATTCGAGGAGGCGCGCCAGCTGCTCGCAACCCGCCCAGCCACCGCGCCCACGTGATGAACACCGCCGCCACCGCCACCGCTGCCAGGCCGACGATCCTGATCGTCGACGATACGCCCGACAACATCATGCTGCTGTCGCGCCTCCTGAAGGACAAGTACAACACGAAGGTCGCGACCAACGGCACGCTGGCGCTGCAGATCGCGCAGGCGACGCCAGGCCTGGACCTGGTCCTGCTGGACGTCATGATGCCGGGCCTGGACGGCTACGAGACGTGCCGCCGGCTGAAGGCCAACCCGGCCACGGCTGGCATCCCCGTGATCTTCCTGACGGCGAAGAACCAGGCCGAGGACGAGGCGCTGGGCCTGGCGCTGGGTGCCGTCGACTACATCACCAAGCCCGTCAGCCCCGCGATCCTGTTCGCGCGCGTGGCCACGCAACTCACGCTGCTCGACGCGCGCCGCCAGCTGCAGGCGCACAACGAGAACCTGGAAAAGCTCGTGCAGGACCGCACGGCGCAGCTGGCGCTGATGCAGGAGGCGATTATCCTCGCGATGGCGTCGCTCGCGGAGACGCGCGACAGCACGGGCGTGCAGGCCGGCGACGGCCATTTGCGGCGCACGCAGCGTTACGTGCGGGCGCTCGCGCAGCACCTGCGCGGCCATCCGCGTTTCGCGGCGGAGCTCACGGACGCCAACATCGATTTGCTGTACCGTTCGGCGCCGCTGCACGACATCGGCAAGGTCGGGATCCCCGAGCGCATCCTGCTCAAGCAGGGGCAGCTCGACCGCGAGGAATTCGAGGTCATGAAGCTGCATGCGGTGTACGGGCGCGACACCATCATGCTCGTCGAGAAGCACATCGGCGGCACGAACGGCTTTTTGATGTTCGCGCGCGAGATCGCCCACTCGCACCAGGAAAAATGGGACGGCTCCGGCTATCCCGACCACCTGGCCGGCGAGCAGATCCCGCTGTCGGCGCGGCTGATGGCCGTGGCCGACGTGTACGACGCGCTGATCTCGCGCCGGGTCTACAAGCCCGCGTTCACGCACCGCCAGGCGCTGGACGTGATGCGCAAGGGCCGTGGCACGCATTTCGATCCGGACGTGCTCGATGCGTTCTTCGAGATCGAGGACCAGTTCGCCGCGATCGCCGGGGAATTCCGCGACGCGGGCGCCTGATGCACGCGGCACCCTTCCTCGAATTGGCCAAATGATATATATTGTTTGGCTTGTTTGAAGAAGGAGATCCCGATGGCGAGGACGACGGCGGCCAAGGTGGCCGCAAAACCGGCGGCGAAGAAGGCGGCGCCCGCGAAGGCGGCGGTGAAGGCGAAGGCACCTGCTGCGAAGACCGCGGCCGCGAAGAAGAGCGCGAAGCCGGCCGGCCCGGCGACGGCGGCAACGGCAGTGAAAGTGGCGCGCAAGGCGGCACGCGCCGTTGCGCCGCCCGCGAAGCCCGCGCGCGTCAAGCCGGCACCCGTGCCGGTGCCTGCGGCTGCACCTGCGCGCCCGCGCCTCGTGCGCGACAGCTTCACGATGCCCGAGCAGGAATACGCGGTGCTCGGCACCGTGAAGCAGGCCTGCCTGAAGGCGGGCGTCGAGGTCAAGAAGAGCGAGCTGCTGCGCGTCGGCGTGGCCCTGCTGGGCCGGCTCGACGTGGCGGACCTGCGCGCCGTGCTCGCGAGCCTGCCACAACTCAAGACGGGCCGTCCGCCGGGCGAGTGACGCGCCTGTCCCGGTGATCCTGGCCGCACCGCCGCGCGCTCAGTGATGGGTCGGCGGCGTCTCCGTGCGCGTCTCGGCCGTCAATTCCTTCAGCTCGCGGATCGGGATGTTCGACTTTTCGTGCATCCGCAGCAGGATCGTGGCGCCGACGTTCAACTTGCGGTGCCGGATCTTGCTGATGATGGGGGGCTGTACCTCCAGGACGCGGCACAGTTCCGCGTCGTTTTTCAACTGCATTCGTTGGATCAATGTGTCGAGCAATTTGTTCGGAACAAAACTCGACGGCTCCATGGCCCGGGCGCGCTGCATCGCCTCGAGCAACTCCTGTTTTTTCTGCCGTACGCTCATGAACTCCTCCTGGGGGATGGACATTCAAGACTGATCGACTGTTTTGGAGAGTTGCCGGTCCGTGCGGCGCGGCATGCGCCCGAACGGTATCCAGCCCGACCGCATTCTTTATCGCTGGCTTATGCCTGGTGGGTTTGTTGGAATGCTACTACGGACTTGACAAATCCGACGCACTGTTCATGACTAAAACGCCATAACGTCGGTCTTTCTGCCAGGAACTTGCGTTATTTCAAGCCGGAACGGGTCAGGACGAGCGTCCGGTCGGCCATGGCGGCGGCCGCGTGGGAGTGGGTGACCATGATGGCCCCGGCGCCGCTGGCCTTGATCTCGGCGCGCAGCAGGCGCAGGACGCCGTCGGCCGTCTCGGGGTCGAGGTTGCCGGTCGGCTCGTCCGCGAGCAGCAGGGCGGGGCGGTGTACGAGGGCGCGTGCGATGGCCACCCGCTGCATCTCGCCGCCGGACAGCTGCTGCGGGAAGTCGGCGCCGCGGCCCGCGAGGCCGACGGCATCCAGCATCTGTGCGGCGCGGCCGGGGTCGGGCGTGCCGTTCAGCAGCAGCGGCAGCGCGACGTTCTGTGCCAGCGTCAGGTGCGGCAGCACGTGGAACGCCTGGAAGATGAAACCCATGCGCGTGCGCCGCAGCCGCGTGGCCGCGTCGTCGTCCAGCGCCGACATCGCGATGCCGTCGACGCGGACCTCGCCGCCGTCCGGCGCATCGAGCCCCGCGATCAGGTTCAGCAGCGTCGACTTGCCGACACCCGACTCGCCCATGATCGCGACGAACTCGCCGGGTTCGAAGCGGTGCGACAGGGCGGCCAGCACGGTTCGGCCGCCGTAGGATTTGCTGAGGTCGACGAGTTCGAGCATGGATTGCCGGGTTGCCAAAACCGCTACTCTAGCATGCGGGCACGGCTGGCCAAGCTACGCGCGGAAATTCGGGGTCAGAGCACGCACTTCAGGAAATTCGGGGTCAGAGCTCATTTTGGGATTTTGCTCCAGAGGACGCTACGTATCATCGGCTGCGCCAGGCGACTTGGTTGGGGCGGCGAGCGATGTGGGAAGTAGCAGTTTCGCTTCGATGCGAAACCGTGCTCTGACCCCGAATATGCAAAAAAATGTGCTCTGACCCCGAATTTCGGCGCCAGGTTTGACGGCGCGCGCCCGTGCGTGCGGAATCGCGGAATCGCGTATCATGGCCGGAACGGCAACATTGCAGCCGGCCGCACGGTGCGGCCGCACCACCGAGGACACCCGATGCTGAACGCCACGTCGCCCGCAGTGCCCGCAGTACACGATGGATTGCACGTCCCCGCCGAGCTGGCCGCGAGCCTGTCGGCCCGCCAGGCCTGGATCTCCCCCAAATTCTTGTACGACCCCCTCGGCTCGAAGCTGTTCGAGGCGATCTGCGAATTGCCCGAGTACTATCCCACGCGAACGGAAGCGGGCATCTTCGACCTGCACGGCGTCGAGATCGCGCAGACGGTCGGCACGGGCGCCACCTTGATCGACCTCGGTGCCGGCAACTGCGCGAAGGCGGCCAGCCTGTTCCCGCTGCTGCAGCCGCGCCAGTACGTCCCCATCGACATCTCGGCCGAGTTCCTGCACGATGCCGTCGAGCGCCTGCACCAGCGCTTCCGCCACATCGACATGCGTCCGCTCGGCATGGATTTCTCGAGCCGCCTCGACCTGCCCGACAGCGTGCGCGCGGAGCGCCGCCTGTTCTTCTACCCCGGCTCGTCGATCGGCAACTTCACGCCGGACGAGGCCCGCGACTTCCTGCAGCGCGTGCATGCGCAGTGCGGGCGCGACGGCGGCCTGCTGATCGGCATCGACCTCGCGAAGGACCACGCCGTGCTGGACGCCGCCTACGACGACGCGCTGGGCGTGACGGCCGCGTTCAACCTCAACGTGCTGCGCCACGTGAACCGCCTGCTCGACGCCGACTTCGACATCCGCCAGTGGCGCCACCGTGGCTTCTACAATCCGGCCCAGGGCCGCGTCGAGATGCACCTGGAAGCGCAGACGGTGCAGCACGTGACGTGGCGCGGTGGCAGCCGCCGGTTCGCGGCGGGCGAGTGGATCCACACGGAGAACAGCTATAAATATCGCCAGAGCGACGCCGTCGGCCTGCTGGGCCAGGCCGGTTTCGCGGCTACGCGCGTGTGGACCGATCCGAAGCAGTGGTTCGCCGTGGTGTACGCGCGCGCACTGTCGCATTGAGCGCAGCGAGGAGAGACGATGGGAGCTTCCGAACACCGCCTGTCCACCGCATTCGAGCACGTGCGCGAGCGCTCGCTGCACCTCGCCGAACCCTTGAGCGCGGAGGACTGCTGTGCCCAGTCGATGCCGGACGCGAGCCCCGTCAAATGGCACCTGGCGCATACGACGTGGTTCTTCGAGACCTTCATCCTGGAACCGCGCGAACCCGGCTTCCAGCCCCACGATCCGGCGTTCCGCGTGCTGTTCAACTCGTACTACAACGGCGTCGGCGCGAAGCACCCGCGCGCGCAGCGCGGCCTGTTGACGCGGCCGTCGCTGGCCGACGTGCATGCCTACCGCGCGGACGTCGACGCGCGCATGCTGCGCCTGATGGCATCCGCGCCGGACGACGCCGGACTGGCCGGCCTCGTGGAGCTGGGCCTGCAGCATGAGCAGCAGCACCAGGAACTGATCCTCACGGACGTCAAGCACCTGTTGTCGCGCAATCCGACGCATCCCGCGTACGTGGATTCGCCGCTGCCGGCATCCGGCCCCGTCGAACCCGTGTCCTGGATCGATTTCGACGGTGGCCTCGCCGAGATCGGCCACGCGTGCGACGGCTTCGGCTTCGACAACGAATGCCCGCGCCACCGGCAGTACCTGGCGCCGTTCGCGCTGGCGTCGCGCCTCGTGACGAACGGCGAGTACCTCGAATTCGTGGCCGCGGGCGGCTACCGCGATCCGGCGCTGTGGCTGTCGGACGGCTGGGACCTCGTCGCGAACGGCACGCTCGCCGAACCGCTGTACTGGGTGCGCGACGGCGAACGGCTGCGCGAATTCACCTTGCACGGCCTGCAGGCGCTGGACCTCGCGCGCCCCGTCACGCACGTGTCGCTGTACGAGGCCGACGCGTACGCGCGCTGGCGCGGCGCGCGTCTGCCGACGGAGTTCGAATGGGAGTTCGCCGCGCGCGACGCCGCGCTCACGTGCGGCGACCTGCACCCGCGCGCGGCGGGCAGCGCCGGCCTCGCGCAGATGTTCGGCGAATGCTGGCAGTGGACGGCGAGCAGCTATGCCCCTTATCCCGGCTTCGTGCCGGCCGCCGGCGCGATCGGCGAATACAACGGCAAGTTCATGGTGAACCAGTACGTGCTGCGCGGCTCGTCGTGCGCCACGCCGCACGGCCACGCGCGGGCCAGCTACCGCAACTTCTTCCCGGCCGGTGCGCGCTGGCAGTTCACCGGCGTCAGGCTGGCGCGATGAAGCGGGCCCGCGGCCTGCGCCTGCGCGTGCTGAACCGGCGCGCGAACGCGTGGATCTTCGCACATCCGCTCGACTTCGTCCTGCAGTGCGTGCGCGCATTCCGCGCCAACCAGGGCCTGCTGCTGGCGGGCGCCGTCGCGTATTACGCGCTGTTGTCGATCGTGCCGTTCCTGATGCTCGTCGTCGTCGTGCTGTCGCACTTCATCGACGAACTGAACCTGCTGCTCACGCTGCGCCGCTACCTGGAACTGATCGTGCCGGGCCAGTCCGGCCCGATGGTGGAGGAGGTCGCGCACTTCCTCGAGACCCGCGACCTGATCACGTGGGTGCTCGGCTTCACGATGCTGTTTTTCAGCTCGCTCGCGTTCACCGTGCTGGAAAACGCGATGAGCGTGATCTTCGTGCACCGCGTCGCCGTGCGCCGCCGCCACTTCCTCGTGTCGGCCGTGCTCCCGTACTGCTACATCCTCGCGCTGGGCTTCGGCGTGATGATCGTGACGCTCGTGGCGGGCACGTTGCAGGTGATCGGTTCGGAGAGCGTGGAATTGTTCGGGCACACGTGGTCGCTGCACGGCGTGTCGGGCGCGCTGCTGTACCTGCTGGGGCTGTCGGGCGAGATCCTCGTGCTGACGTCGATCTATCTCGTGATGCCGGTGGGGCGGCTGTCGCTGTCGCATGCACTCGTCGGCGGCGTGACGGCGGCGCTGCTGTGGGAACTCGCGCGGCACGTGCTCGTGTGGTACTTCACCACGTTGTCGAAGGTGAACGTCGTGTACGGCTCGATGAGCACGGCGATCGTCGTCATGTTCAGCCTCGAGATCGCGGCGAGCCTGCTGCTGTTCGGCGCCCAGGTGATCGCGGAATACGAGCGCGTGGGGCAGAGCGGGCATGCGACGCCGCCGAAGCCGATGCGGACGACGTCGTGACCGACGGCCGGGATTCATCGTCGGGTGGGCGCTCTCCGCCCACGCGGACGCATGCGTTATCGTCCGCGTGGGCACGGGGTGCCCACCCTACGGCTGACTGAGGTTCAGGCCGCGCGCTGCGGTGCCTGTTCGGCGCTCAACGCGAGCTGGCGGTTCACCGCCGACAGCACGGCCTTGAACGACGCCGTCACGATATTGCTGTCGATGGCGGCACCGAACAACGTGGGGCCGTTCGCCAGGCGCAGCTCGACGTAGCACGCGGCGCGCGCGTCGGCGCCCGAGCCGATCGAGTGCTCGTGGTAGTCCATCAGGCGGATGTCCAGGCCGAGCGCGTTGACGAACGCGTCGATCGGGCCGTTACCCGTGCCGTGGCGCGCTTCCGTCACGCGGTTGTGCTGCACGGTCGTGTCGATCTGCACGCGCTCCTCGCCTTCGCTGTTCTCGACGAGGCGGTGCGACACGTAGCGGTACGCGGCATTCTCCTGCTCGAAGTACTCGCTCGAGAACAGGGCGTGGATGTCGCTCGCCACCACTTCGCGGCCCGTGGCGTCCGTGTGCTTCTGCACGACGCGCGAGAATTCGATCTGCAGGCGGCGCGGCAATTCGAGGCCGTATTCCTGCTCGAGCAGGTAAGCCATGCCGCCCTTGCCGGACTGGCTGTTCACGCGGATCACCGCGTCGTAGCTGCGGCCCAGGTCGGCCGGGTCGATCGGCAAATAGGGCACTTCCCAGATCGCGTCGGCCTGCTGCTTCGCGAAGCCCTTCTTGATCGCGTCCTGGTGCGAGCCGGAGAACGCCGTGAACACGAGGTCGCCGACGTACGGGTGGCGCGGGTGCACGGGGATCTGGTTGCATTCCTCGACCAGCTGGCGGACGCTGTCGATGTCCGAGAAGTCCAGGCCGGGGTGCACGCCCTGCGTGTAGAGATTCAGCGCCAACGTGACGAGGTCGACGTTGCCGGTGCGCTCGCCGTTGCCGAACAAACAGCCCTCGACGCGGTCGGCGCCGGCCATCACCGCGAGTTCGGCGGCGGCGACGGCGGTGCCGCGGTCATTGTGCGGGTGCACGCTGATCACGAGGCTCTCGCGGTTCTTCAGGTTGCGGCACATCCACTCGATCTGGTCCGCGTACACGTTCGGCGTCGCCGCTTCCACCGTCGACGGCAGGTTGATGATGGCCTTGTTGTCCGGGGTCGGCTGCCATACGTCGACGACGGCGTCGACGATGCGCTTGGCGAAATCCAGTTCCGTCGTCGAGAACGATTCCGGCGAATACTCGAAGCCCCATTTCGTGTCCGGGTGCATGGCGACGAGTTCCTTGATCAGCTTCGTGCCGTTGATGGCGATCTGCACGATCTCGTCCTGGTTCATGCCGAACACGACGCGGCGGAACACGGGCGCCACGGAGTTGTACACGTGGACGATGGCCTGCTTGGCGCCCACGCACGACTCGACGGTGCGGCGGATCAGTTCATCGCGCGCTTGCGTCAGGACGATGATGGTGACGTCGTCCGGAATGCGCTTTTCCTCGACCAGCATGCGCACGAAGTCGAAGTCCGTCTGCGACGCGGACGGGAAGCCCACCTCGATTTCCTTCACGCCGATCTGCACGAGCTTTTCGAAGAAGCGCAGTTTCTTTTCCGGGCTCATCGGCTCGATCAGCGCCTGGTTGCCGTCGCGCAGGTCGGTGCTCATCCACACGGGCGGCTTGTCGATGATGCGGTTCGGCCACTGGCGGTCGGCGAGCGGGACGGCGGGGAAGGCGCGGTATTTGGCGGCGGGATTGGTCAACATGGCGGTGGCTCCTGAGTTCTGAATACGGTGAAGGTGTTTTTCGATCGTTGTGGCGAGGGCTGCCGGACGGGCCACGGGATGCTAGGCCCGGCAACCGATCGGTAGGATTAGCAGCGAGCGAAATACCACACGTGCGCCGGCAGACGGCAGGCAAGCTCCGGCGAAAAAGACAGACAGCGTGGATGAGGTGGTCACTAACATCGGTACAACTTTCCTTGGGCTACGAATCCGGCGGACGGGCCGGGCGGGACAGCGGCGATTTACGCGCGTAGTAGCAGGGCTGCCAGCGATAGCGCGCGGGCGAGCGATAGGGAAGTCGACAGAGGCAGGGAGGAGAACATTTCTCCACTCTAAGTGAATTTTGTTTGGTGTGTCAAGCGTTTCCTGCGTTGTCGTTTGGCTACGACGGGCGCGGGTGGTTTGCGACTGGCGGTTTTTGCGAACGATCAATTGAGTCGGATCACCGCAATGGCAGAGTAGCCGTTTCATGGCGCGAGGAGGGACGATGCCGGTACGCAAGGGAATGGATACGACGATGGAGCTGACGCGCCATGCGGAGGCGCTGAAGGCGCAAGGCTACGATTTCGTGCTGCGTTACTACAGCACCAACGCGGCCAAGAACCTGTCGCTGGGCGAGGCGCGGGCGCTGTCGCAGGCGGGTCTTGCCATCGGCGTCGTGTGGGAGACGAGCGGTACCCGCGCCGGCTTCTTCACCCGCGCGCAAGGTTTGGCGGACGGCGCCGCGGCATTCCGCATGGCGCGCGACACGATCGGGCAGCCGTTCGGCTCCGCCATCTATTTCGCCGTCGACTACGACCCCACGCAGGCCGACCTCGACGGCGCCGTCAGTAATTATTTCACTGGGGTGCACGCCGCGTTGTACGTGGCGGCGGAAGGGCAGCCGTCTTACCGCGTGGGCGTCTACGGCTCGGGCTTGTGCTGCGGCACGCTCGTCGAGCGCGGCGCCGCGGACTTGTCGTGGCTGTCGCAGTCGACGGCGTTCGCCGGCTCGCGCCAGTACGCGGAACAGCAGCGCTACGACATCATCCAGCGGCTGCCGATGCGCATTCCGGGCGCGGACGGGATCATGCTCGACATCGATCCGGACGCGACGCATCCGGACCGCGACGGCGGCCTTTTTACGCTTTAGCCGACGACCACTTTCGGATCGCCCGCTGCCATCGATCCGATGACGGCGGCGTCGCCGAAGCCTTCGCGGCGGAATAGCGCGAGCACCTCGTCCAGGCTGCCGGGATCGCAGGAGACGAGCAGGCCGCCCGACGTTTGCGGGTCGGTCAGCAGCACGCGCTGCGTGTCCGTGATCGCGCCGCCCAGTTGCACGTCATGGCCGTACGCATCCCAGTTGCGGCCCGACGCGCCGGTGAAATAGCCCGCGTGGGCCAGCGCCTCGACACCGGGCAACAGCGGGATCTGCGCCATGTCGAGCTTCGCGGTGAGCTTCGCGCCGCGCGCCAGTTCGAGCAGGTGCCCCAGCAGGCCGAACCCGGTGACGTCCGTCAGCGCGTGCACGCCCGGCAGTTCCGACAGCGCCTTGCCCGGCTTGTTCAGCTTCGTCGTGTTCGCGACCATCGCGGCATAGCCGTCCGCATCCAGTTGATCCTTCTTCAGCGCGGCCGACAGCACCCCGACGCCCAGCGGCTTGCCGAGGACGAGCACGTCACCCGCGCGCGCGTCCGCGTTGCGCTTGACCTTCGATGGATGCACGAGGCCCATGACGACGAGGCCGTAGATGGGCTCCACGGAATCGATCGTGTGGCCACCCGCGATGGGGATGCCCGCTTCCGCGCAGATCGATTCGCCGCCCTGGATGATCTTGCCGATGGTGTCCAGCGGCAGCTTGTTGATCGGCATGCCGACGAGGGCCAGCGCCATGATCGGCGTGCCGCCCATCGCGTACACGTCCGAGATCGCGTTGGTGGCGGCGATGCGGCCGAAGTCGAACGGGTCGTCGACGATGGGCATGAAGAAGTCCGTCGTCGCGATCAGCGCCTGCTCGTCGTTCAGCCTGTAGACGGCCGCGTCGTCCGCCGTCTCGATGCCGACCATGAGTTCTTTCGGCACGGGGAAGCCGCTCGACTTCTTGAGGATCTCGGACAGCACGCCCGGCGCGATCTTGCAGCCGCAGCCGCCGCCGTGGGAAAACGAGGTCAGTTTGATGGGTTGGTCGGCGGATGTGTTCATAGGGTGCTCATGTGCTTACGTGGGTCGGAACAGCAGATTATCCACCAAGTCGAGCAGGCGCGCTCGCTCGGCGGCCGGTGCGAAGAGGCGGGCGCGCGCCGCGCACTGGCGGCGCAGCCGCAGGACGAAGCCGACGTCGCGCGCGCTGCGGTCGACGAGGGCGGCCAGCGCGGCGGCGTCGCCCGGTGCGAAGTAGCCGGCATAGTCGTCGCCCAGCATGCCGACGTTGCCCGCGATGCGCGACGCCAGCACGGGCACGCCGCTGGTGACGGCTTCGATGATGACGTTCGCGCCGCCTTCCATGCGCGACGCGATCACCATCGCGTGGCAGCGCCGCAGCCGGCGCCGCGTCGCCATGTGGGGCAGGGCGCCGAGCCAGCGGTACGCTTGTGTCGCCTCGTGCGTGGCGCGTGCGCGCTGGCCCAGCGCCGGATCGAGCGCGGCGCCGATGTGCAGCAGGCGCACGCCGGACGCGCGCACGAGCCGGGCCGCGTCCATGAACGTCTGCGGATCCTTTTCGGCGCGCAGGTGGCCGATCATGGCGACGTCGAGCGGCACGCGCGGGCGCGCGGGACGCAGGCCCGGGGCCGATTGATAGATCACGTGCGCCTTGGCGCGCAACGCTGCCGGCAGCTCGTCCAGCCCGCGCGGTTGCAGCACGACGAGCGCCGTCGCGCGTTCCAGCGACGCGCGCGCCGTATCGTCCTCGTGGATGTCGCGATACAGGTCCGTGCCGGTCAACACGAGCAGCGCGGGGCGCCCGGGATGGGCATCCGTGAACGCGGCCAACGCGGCGGCGGAGCGGCGCGCGTGCAGCGCGATCAGCAGGTCGGGAACGGCATCGCCCGGATTCCAGCCGGGACCGATGGTGACGCGGTAGTCGCGTGCGAGATGGCGCCGCCAGCGGCTGGCCGTCTGCCAGTTGCCGTTGTTTTCGCGGGCGGATGCGGGGCTGACGATGTGGATGTGTGCGCTGGCCATGCAGTGGGAGGGGCTGGTAAATGGTCGTACAATGATGCATGACCGTCAATCAAGCATCGTTCCGCTACGCGGGACCCGGAGAGCTGGCCGTCGCGCTGCAGGATGCGCGGCATTATACGCTGGCGCTGTTCGAAGCCCTCGCGGCCGCCGGCTACGACGCCGCCGCGCGCGTGCCGCGCCTGCCCACCGTGAATCCGCCGTTGTGGGAGCTGGGTCACGTGGCGTGGTTCGCCGAATGGTTCGTGCTGCGCGGCGCGCTGGACAGCCGCCCCGGCGCGGCCAGCGGCCATTCGTTGCTGGCGCGCGGCGACGACTGGTTCGACTCCGGCACCGTCGCGCACGGCGCGCGCTGGACGCTCGACCTGCCGCCACCCGGCGCCGTGAAGACCTATTGCCATGAGGTGCTCGACCGCATCCTCGACCGCCTCGAGCACGAGCACGAGCCCGACGACGACGCGGCGCTGTATCCGTATCGCCTTGCCCTGGCCCATGAGGACATGCATGGCGAAGCGTTCCTGTACACGTTGCAGACGCTGCAATCGCGCGGCGCGCCCGCGCCTGCGCACGTGCTGGTGCCGACGCATCCTACTGCCGGGGCGCCCGCGGGCGAGATCGCGTTCGCCGGCGGCAGCTACGTGCGCGGCGGCGACCAGTCGACCGGCTTCGTGTTCGACAACGAGAAGAGCGCCGCCGTCGTCAAGGTGGCGCCGTTCGCGCTGGACGCCGGCCCCGTCAGCACGGGCGCATTCCTCGACTTCGTGCACGACGGTGGCTACGAGCGTTCGCAGTACTGGACGGACGCGGGCCGCGCGTGGCTCATGACGCAGGAGCGCTCCGCGCCGCGCTACTGGGCGCGCGAAGGCGACGACTGGCACACGGTGCGCTTCGGCCGCCCCGTCGCGCTCGACCTCGCGGAACCCGTGCGCCACGTGAACCTGTACGAGGCGCAGGCATGGTGCGCGTGGGCCGGACGCCGGCTGCCGACGGAAGACGAGTGGGAATTCGCGGCCGCATCCGGACAGCCGGGCTTCTCATGGGGCCAGGTGTGGGAATGGACGGCGTCGCCGTTCCTGCCGTTCGCCGGCTTCGAGGCCGACCGCTACCGCGACTACTCGGCCCCGTGGTTCGGCACGCGCCAGACCTTGCGCGGCGCGTCGTTCGCGACGCCGGCGCGCCTGCGCTCGCCGCACTTCCGCAATTTTTTCACGCCCGAGCGGGACGACATCTTCGCAGGGTTTCGCAGTTGCGCGCCGTGAGCGGCGCGGCGCCATAAAACAAAACCCCCGGCATTGCGGTGCCGGGGGTTTTTTGTTTCAAGCAAGGGGCGAAGCGCCCCTGCGATCAACGGTCGCCGAACGTGCGGCGGGCCGAGTCGGCCGAGCGCGGATGCGCGCCGAAGCCGCCGCTGCGCTCGCGACGCGGTGCGCCTTCGCTGCGGAAGCCGCCTTCGCGGCGCTGGCCCTGGTAGCCGCCGTCAGTGCGCGGAGCGGCTTCGCTGCGATAGCCGCCTTCGCGACGCTGGCCCTGGTAACCGCCTTCGCTGCGCGGTGCGGCTTCGCTGCGATAGCCGCCTTCACGCTGGCCGCCCGGCTGGGCGCCGCCGCGGTAGCCTTCACCGGCCGGCTTGTGGAAGCTGCGCTGACCCGGCTTGCCGCCGCGGCCGTCGCCGGGTTTCCAGCCCGGACGCGCGCCCGAACGGGGTGCCGCCGAGCGCTTCGGCTCGAAGCCTTCGACCACGTCGACGGGGATCGTCTGCTTGGTGAAGCGTTCGATGCGACGCACGTTCATGCTTTCCGCGTGGTTCACGAGCGAGACGGCGGTGCCGTTGCGGCCGGCGCGGCCCGTGCGGCCGATGCGGTGCACGTAGTCTTCCGGGAACTTCGGCAGGTCGTAGTTCACCACGTGGGTAATCGACGGCACGTCGATGCCGCGGGCGGCGACGTCGGTGGCCACGAGCACACGCACCTGGCCGCGGCGCATGCTGTCCAGCGTGCGGTTGCGGGCGCCCTGGTGCATGTCGCCATGCAGTGCGGCGGCCGCGAAGCCGGCGATGTTCAGGCGGTCGGCGATCATGTCGGCATCGCGCTTGGTGGCGGTGAAGACGACGGCCTGGTCCATGGTTTCATCGCGCAGCAGGTGGTCGAGCAGGCGGTTCTTGTGCGACAGGTCGTCGACAAAGTGAACCTTCTGCACGATGTTCTCGTGGCGATTGGTCGCGCTCATGATCTGGATCACTTGCGGATTCTTCGTGATGCGGCGCGCCATGTTGCCGACGACGCCATCCAGCGTGGCCGAGAACAGCATGGTCTGGCGCGTTTCCGGCGTCGCGGCGACGATCTTCTCGATGTCTTCGATGAAGCCCATGTCCAGCATGCGATCGGCTTCGTCCAGCACGAGGATCTCGAGCTGCGAGAAGTCGATCTTGCCCGACTCCATGTGGTCGATCAGGCGGCCAGGCGTCGCGACGAGGATTTCCGGATTCTTGGCCAGCAGTTGCATCTGCTTCGGATACGGCATGCCGCCCAGGATCGAGACGGCGCGGATGCGGCGCATGTGCGCGGTGTACTGCTCGGTGGCGGTGGTCACCTGCAGGGCCAGTTCGCGGGTCGGGGTCAGCACGAGCATTTTCGGCTGGGCTGCCTTGAAACGGACGCGCTCGCCACGAGCGCGGGCCGCCTGCGCATCCTGCGCGGGCGTGCGGCCGGCCGGGGCCGGTTCGGCGTCAGCGAATTTGTGCAGGGAGGGCAGCATGAATGCCGCCGTCTTGCCGGAACCGGTTTGCGACGAGACCAGCAGATCGCGGCCGGCGATCGCTGCCGGCACCGCCTGCTCCTGCACCGGGGTCGGCTTTTCATAGCCGGCCTGGAAGACTGCCTTGACGATGGACGCGTGTAAGCCTAGTGCTTCAAAACTCATTGTTTATTTAACTTTCGGTATGGATCAGTGAGCGTCCACGCTATTCGGAGCGGAACGCGAAATAGCAACGCGAGCCAACAATACGAAATGACTCTGAAACGAAAGAAATTTCGGCACAAAAGCTTTGCGCCGGGACGGTGCCTGTTTCGGCACGCAGGGCGGGAGGGCTTTATGAAAGGACATCCTTAAGGTGCGTCGATAAACCTGGTTTGTCGACGCATCCACTTTGTGGACGCCTGGGCTTGCGATGCTGCGGTTGTACTGCTTTACGACTTTGGTGGGCTGCCCTCGCGGAGCATGACAACGCGTTTATTGCAGCGCACAACCGACACTATACCGTACTTTTGAAGAGCGTGCACGGCACACGTCGGTATGTGCGCGATTGGACGGGCTGCGGGGCCCGTCGCGTTGTCGGAATGATACGGCGGATCAGCGGCGCTTGCGCCCGTGGGCACTGACGGCCGGCTTGTTGCCGCGCGACACGCGGCTCTTGAGCTCGGCCACGGCATGGGCCGCGCTGGCCTTGATGCGCTGGGCGCCGGACAGCTTGTGGGCGCGGCGCGCATCGCCGCGGTCGGCTTCGAGCGCCATCGAGGCGTTCTCGACGATGCTCTCGGCGATGTCGTTGCCGGCCGTGGCCGTGGTCTTCGGCACGAGGATGGTCGAGCCGGCCTTCAGGCGCATCTGCGGCGGGATGTTGTTCGCCTGGCGGATCACTTCCGGCGTCGTGCCCAGCTTGGCGGCCAGCGACGCGATGCTTTCGCGGGCCGACGTGATCTTGTGCGTCGTCCACGACGACAGCGCCCGGCCCCATTGCGCGAGGTTCAGGTTGAACTTCTCGGCGTTTTCCTTGGGGAGCAGGATCTTCGTGGATTCGCCCGTGATGACGGGCTTCTTGAATTGCGGGTTCAGCGCCTTGAATTCGTCGACGGACATCTCGGCCAGCTGGGCAGCCACGGCCAGGTCGATGTCGGACGTCTTGTCGACGGCGACGAAATACGGCGAATTGTCGATCGTGGGCAGCGCGACGCCGTACTGGGCTGGATTGGCGATGATGTTCTTGACCGCCTGCAGCTTCGGCACGTAGTTGCGCGTCTCGGCCGGCATCAGTTCGCACAGGCTTTCGTAATCCGTCGGCTTGCCCAGCGCGCGGTTCTTCTGGATGGCCCGCTGCACATTGCCTTCGCCCCAGTTGTAGGCGGCCAGCGCGAGCTGCCAGTCGCCGAACATCGTGTACAGGCGCTGCAGATAGGTGAGGGCGGCGTCCGTGGAGGCGAGCACGCCGCGGCGCTCGTCCTTGAACATGTTCTGCTGCAGATTGAAGTCGCGCCCGGTGCCGGGCACGAATTGCCAGATGCCGGCCGCGTCGGCGTTCGACAGCGCTTGCGGGTTGAACGCGGATTCGATGACGGGCAGCAACGCGAGCTCCGTCGGCATGCCGCGCTTTTCCAGTTCCTGCACGACGTGGTACAGGTACAGCGACGCGCGGCCGGAGGTGCGGGCCAGGTAATCGGGACGGCTCGCGTACCACTGGACGTGCTTGGCGACGAGGGCGTTGTCGATGTCGGGAATCGCGTAGCCGCTGCGGATGCGGGCCCACAAGTCCGGATCTTTATAGTCGTCGGCCTTGGCCGGGGTCAGCGCCTGCGGCAGGATGGACTTGGCCAGCGCCGCCGTGCTGGTCGTGGTGCTGCCGCTCTGGGCGATCGGGCTCGGGGCGCTGTCGGCGGCGTGACCGAGCGCGGGTCCCAGCAGGAGCGCGACGGTCAGGGCGTAAGTGGAGCGAGTCGTTTCGTTCATAGCTTTCCAGTGTTGCGTCCAGGAACGGCAGGACTGACGAGTAAACCCGGAGTGTACGGACCAGTTACCGGGCCAGTCAAGAAATAAGTCGCCGCGGTTACAAAAAACCTTGTCTATTCTTTTTGCCAACGGGTACCTGCGATAAGACGTTTTGGATGGGAGTATGGTTCCCTGCTTTGCATTTTTGTCTGACGGATATCAAGTGGATTTTTGCATACACCCGGGTGTACCTTGAAAATTGCGGTGGCGGCGCCGACATCCGCATTGTCAAGCCGGTATCCAGCGGCGAGCAACCGGCGGGTAATACCACCTGCGTGCGGGGATTTCGCCAAGGTAGCCCGGCGTGCCGGTCGTTCTATGAGAGGACGCAAACTGCGCGTACAATTGCCGTCTCCGCAGCATGCGGTTTGTATTACTTTAGAAAGCGTCACATGAGCACTGCCAACGAGATTCCGGACGATGAAGCGATCGTCGCCGCCACCCGGCGCTGGGTCGACCGCGCCGTCATCGGCCTGAACCTGTGCCCGTTCGCGAAGGCCGTGCAAGTCAAGGACCAGGTCCGCTACGTCGTCTCGCATGCGCGCACGCCGGAATCGCTGCTGGACACGCTGATGGATGAATTGCAGCTGCTGGCGGAGACCGACCCGGAACAGGTCGACACCACGTTGCTGATCCATCCGTACGTCTTGCAGGATTTCCTGGATTTCAATGAATTCCTCGACGTGGCCGACGCGGCCGTCGAAGACATGAGCCTGGATGGCGAGCTGCAGATCGCCAGCTTCCATCCGGACTACCAGTTCGCCGACACGGATCCGAACGACATCGAGAACTACACGAACCGTTCGCCTTACCCGACGCTGCAGCTGCTGCGCGAGGACAGCATCGACCGCGCCGTCGAAGCGATTCCGGACGCTGCCGAGATCTTCGAGAAGAATATCGAGACCATGGAAAAGCTCGGCCATGAAGGCTGGGACAAGCTCGATGTCGGCCCCGCCCGTTGATGCGCAGGGCGGGCCGTTGCCCGAAAGTCCTGTCGAGGCACTGCCGGAGCGGCCTGTCGAGTCACTGCGGGAGCGGCCTGTCGAGGCATTGCCGGAGCGCCCTGTCGGGGCGCTCCCGCAGCGCCCCGACACACCTTGTGTTGCCGTCTGCTCCACGACGTTCGACGACATCTGCCGCGGCTGCGGCCGGACCGTCGTCGAGGTCGCGCACTGGGTCTCGATGACGGCCGAGCAGAAGGAAGTCGTGTGGCAGCGGATTCTGGCGCAGGGCTATCCGCGCCGCAATACCTGATTCCTCAGAACGTCCCGACGAAATCCCGTTTCCCGATCTCCAGCCCGTTGTGGCGCAGGATGTCGTATGCCGTCGTGGCATGGAAATAGAAGTTGGGCAGCGCGTAGTGTAATAAATAGACCTGGCCCTTGAACTGGCGCTTGTTGTCGCCGGTGCCGATCGTGATGTCGCGGTCGCCGCCCGCGTCGACGGCTTCGCGCACGACCGTGTCGAGGAACGCCAGCGTCTTTTCCAGGCGGGCTTGCAGTCCTGCAAAATCCGTCTCGACGTCGTCGTAGCGGGGCACGTCCATGCCCGCCAGGCGCGCGCCCGCACCCTTGGCAAAATCCGTCGCAAGCTGGACCTGGCGCACCAGCGGGAACATGTCCGGGAACAGCCGCGCCTGCAGCAGCGCATTCGGGTCCAGCTTCTTCGCATCGACGTGCGCCTCCGCCTTCGCCAGGATGGCCGCCAGGCTGCCGAGGATCTGGCGGAATACGGGCACGGAGGCCGTGTACAGGGAAATGCTCATCAGGATCTCCTTTGTGGAAAGAGTTCGATCATAACAAGCTTGCATCGATGCCGCTTGGCGCCTGCCGGAAACTTCATGTTGCCTTAGAGAACTGCGGCTGCGGCGTGCCCCTGCCGCAGCCCATCGCGTGCGTGCGACACCGATGCGGCAGGAATAACAATTTTTTCGCGCAAAACTTCAACTTTTTGAATCCTCCTAGGAAATCGAAAAATACTATTACGAGAGGATCCTTATGCGAAAAATATACTTTTCCACGTAGGCGGAAGGGCTTGCTCCCGAGCATTGTCACGCTGCGGGGCCGGCCGGTTGCACTAGAGACGTCCGGACAGGACGCAACGTGGAGACTTGCATGACGACTTCTAAAACGCATCGGATCGCGCTGCTGTTCAACGCAAACAAGGTTTTCGATCGGGAGATCATCGCCGGCATCGCCGGGTACCTGTCGAGCAGGCGGGCATCCTGGGAATTGTTCGTGGAAGACGATTTCCGCCTGCGCCTGCCGAGTCTGGCTAACTGGCAAGGCGACGGCATCATCGCGGATTTCGACGACCCGGCCGTCGCCGCAGCCTTGTCCGGCAGCAGCATCCCCGTCGTCGGGGTGGGCGGCTCGTACGCCGACGACGCGGATTATCCCGTCGGCGTACCCTATGTCGCGACCGACAATTTCAAGCTCGTCAATCTCGCCTATACGCACCTGATCGACGTCGGCCTGCGTCATTTTGCCCTGTTTTCCTTGCCCAACGGCATCGAGCACCGCTGGGCGCACGAACGTGAAAAGGCGTTCGAGAATTTAATGAGGCGAGATAAACTCGACGTCGCGGTCTTCCGTGGACGGGCGCACGCGGGATCGTCGTGGGACGAGGTCGTCGCGCACCAGGTCGAGTGGCTGCACAGCCTGCCCAAGCCGGTCGGTATCATCGCGGTCACGGATGCACGGGCCCGGCAACTGCTGCAAGCATGTCAGACCGCCAATATCGCCGTCCCGGAACAGGTCGCGATCATCGGCATCGACAACGACCCGCTCGCTCGCATGCTGTCGTGCATCCCGCTCAGCTCAGTGATCCAGGGCACCCAGGAAATGGGGCGGACGGCGGCCCGCATGCTCCATCAGTTGCTCGAGGGAACGTATCTGGAGTGTAAGCGCATCCTCGTGCCGCCCGCCGGTATCAACGTGCTGTCGTCGAGCGCCCACCGGCCGATCAAGAATCCGCGCGTCATGCGCGCCAGGCATTTCATCCGCCAATACGCCTGCCAGGGCATCAAGGGCGACCAGGTGGCGGATTACGTCGGCGTGTCGCGCTCGACGCTCGAGTTGTATTTCCAGCAAGAACTGGCGTGCAGCGTGCACGATGAAATCCTGCGCTTCAAGCTCGAGGCCGCGACCGCGTTGCTGACGCGCGGCGACGTCAGCGTGGCCGAGGTTGCACATCGTTGCGGATTTACCTCAATGCAATACCTGTTCGCCGTGTTCAAGCGCGAACTCGGATGCACGCCGCGCGAGTACCAGCAGCGCATCGGTAACGGCGTGGCGGCGCCCGCCGACGGCGCCGCGAACGATGCCGATGCCTGCGTGATCGCCATGTAATGCCGTTGCGGCCGGCCTGCAGTAGTTAGTTGCCAGGAGGTGATGTCCCTCGACAGATGCGCCCGCGACCTGTCATCATATTGACGACGACCATGCCATGACGGCCTTGGGCGCGGAACGATGTCAGTCAGCGTAAATTTGCCGAGGCAGTAATCGCGTAATGCAGAGTTTTTACAACAAGGCGCTCACGGGGCTGCTGGTCCTGATGGCGGCAAGTGTCCTCATCGGCTTTATCTGTATGCGCTGCACGTACATCCGCATGACCGTGTTGCCGGCGGCGGACCGCGCCCTGCCGATGCGGAGTGACCTGATTTCCGACAAGGACGTGGGCGGACGGTCGACGATCCGGCTCGTCGACGACACGTCCACGCTGAGTTTCGAATCCACGTCGGTGAAGGCGGTGGACTACCCGTATGCCAAGGTCGAGCTGGCGTTTCTCGATCGGGCCGGCAAGCCCACGCTCGTCGACCTGTCGCGCTACAGCAGCATTGCCTTCGACGTCGCGTGCGCGCCGGCCAACACGCTGGCGTTCGGCCTCGTGATGTTCGAGGACCATGTGTCGGTCCCGGGCGACTACGCGACATACCGCTTGGCCTATTCCTATTATTTCTGCAATGAGCGAGGCGAACACGTCGAGCTCGACCTGGCGCGCCTCCGGACCGACCAGTGGTGGTTCGACAGGCACAAGCTGAACCTCGCGCAGCAGGAGTTCACGCCGAAGAAGGTCGCCAAGCTCTCGTTCGGCAACACGTTCCAGAGTCCGTTCGACGTGGTGTCCAAGGTGCAGATCAAGGGCGTCACCCTGATGGGGCGCGACATGCGCTACTTGTATGGATTCTGGGCGTTCATGATCGTCGCGTGGCCCGCCTACGCCTTCTGGTTCTTCCGGCGGCACACGCAGGCGTTGCTCGTGGACGTCGAAGACAAGGTGCGACGCGACCTGCCGCTGGTCGCTTACCAGCAACTGTCCCAGGACCTGCACAGGGACAAGGAGCAGAGTGCCATCCTGCGCTTCATGGCGACGGCGTATCCGAACCCGGAACTCGACGTCGAGACCATGGTGAGCACGCTTGGCATCAGCCGCAACAAGATCAACGAGATCCTCAAGGCGGAGCTGGGCTTCACGTTCTCCACCTATCTCAACAAGCTCAGGCTGACCGAGGCGGCACGCCTTCTGGGCGACAAGGAAGACAGCAGCGTGGCGGAAATTGCTTACGCGGTCGGCTACCGGAACGTCTCCTACTTCAACAAGCTGTTCAAGGAAGAATACGGCTGCACGCCGAAGACCTTCCGCAAGCTGCGCGAAGCGGCGCCCGCCGACCTCGGATCGTAGCGCGCGGCCGCGCTCGCGGCCGCATTTTTCACTTTGCCCACCCACGGGATTTCACCGCGCGGTTGATGGATTTCGTTGTGGCCGCGCCGCCGGGCCATTCGTAGAATGATTGCGTCGTATTGCATATCGTGCCGGGCTCGGCAGCGCGCATGCGCGACCCCGCCCGGCGATTTTCATTGCGATCTCCTCCCGCGTTCAAGTGGGTTCCGGGCGGCTTCGGCCGCCTTTTTTTTCGTCCGTGTTGGCTGGAGCATTCCCGACATCCATGAATTTTATGAAACGCATCCACTATCGCGCGCTCGCGCTGGGCGTGCTCGCGGCCTGCGCGTCCGCATCCGTGCTCGCCGCGGCGCAAGTCGCCGTCACCATCGACGCCGGCAAGCCGGGCCCCGTCATCAGCAAATACGTCTACGGCCAGTTCGCCGAACACCTCGGGACGGGCATCTACGGCGGCCTGTGGGTCGGCCCGGACTCGACGATTCCGAATACGCGCGGCTGGCGCAACGACGTCGTCGCCGCGCTGAAGGCGCTGCACGTGCCCCTCGTGCGCTGGCCGGGCGGCTGCTTCGCGGACCAGTACCACTGGCGCGACGGCATCGGCCCGCGCGCGCACCGGCCCGTGCGCATCAACACGAACTGGGGCGGCGTCGACGAGGACAACGCCGTCGGCACGCACGAATTCTTCGACCTCGTCGAGCAGCTCGGCGCCGACGCCTACGTCAACGGCAACCTCGGCACGGGCACCGTGCAGGACATGGCGGAATGGGTCGAGTACATGACGGCGAACGGCACATCCAGCCTGGCGCAGCTGCGTGCCCGCAACGGCCATCCGGCGCCGTACAAGCTCGCGTTCTTCGGCATCGGCAACGAGGCCTGGGGCTGCGGCGGCAACATGCGGCCGGAGCAGTACGCGGACGCCTACCGCCGCTACGCCACGTTCCTGCATCCAACCGGCGACACGCAATTCATCGCCGCCGGCGGCCACGACGACGACGCCAGCTGGACGGATTACCTGAGCCAGCACATCTTCGGCTGGGGCGTACGCGCCCACGGCATCTCGTTCCACTACTACACGTCGCCCGGTGCGGACAAGAACGGCAAGTACGGCGCGACGGGCTTCGACGAAAGCCGCTGGATCTCCACGTTGAGCCAGACGCAGCGCATGGAGGGCTTCATCGCCGCCAACGTCGCGAAGCTGGACGAGCACGACCCGCAGAAGAAGCTGATGTTCGCCGTCGACGAATGGGGCACGTGGTACGACGCGGAAGAGGGCAGCAGGTCCGGCTTCCTCCAGCAGCAGAACACGCTGCGCGACGGCCTCGTGGCCGCGCTCAACTTCAACATCTTCCACGCGCACGCGGACCGCGTGCGCATGACGAGCATCGCGCAGATGGTGAACGTGCTGCAGGCCATGGTCCGCACGGATGGCGCGAAGATGGTGCTGACGCCGACCTATCACGTTTTCCGGATGTACGTGCCGTTCCAGGACGCCGTCTCGGTACCGGTGCGGCTGGCGAACAATCCGTCGTACACGTTCGGCGGCGTGGCCATCCCCGCCGTCAGCGCGTCGGCCGCGCGCGCGAAGGACGGCAGGCTGTACCTCGCGCTCGTCAACACGAACCCGCACGAGCAGGCGGATGTGACGGTCGACGTGGGCGGCGCGGGCGCGCGCGGGGCGGCGGGTTCCGTGCTGACGGCCGCCGCGATGGATGCGCACAATACGTTCGCGACACCGGCCGCCGTCGCGCCGGCGCCGTTGCAGGCGAGGGCCAGCGGTGGCCGGCTGGTGCTGCACTTGCCGGCGAAGTCCGTCGTGGTGGTCGCCGTGCAGGAATAAGGCGTAGGGTGGGCACCCTGTGCCCACCAGATGCATGCCGGTGCGCGAACGTTTGGTGGGCACGGAGTGCCCACCCTACAGCTGCGGCAGTTCGCGCCGGCCTGTTACGTTCACCTTCAGGCCGACGCCCGCGGTCTGCGCACCGGGCTGGCCACCGCCGACCCAGACGGTGGCCGGACCCGCCTCCACCTTGCGCCGGCCAACCGCATCGACCGTGCTGAAGGCCTTGCCGTCCAGGTCGAACGTCAGGCGGCGCTTTTCTCCCGGCTGCAGCGTGACGCGGGCGAAGCGGACGAGGGTGCGGTTCGGCGCCGCGGGCACCCCCGGCCGGGCGACGTAGACCTGCACCACCTCGTCGCCGGCGCGCGGTCCGTCGTTCTTCACGTCGACGGCGACCTTCACGGGGCAGCCGGCACACACCGTCTTCGGCGCCGGCGCGGCCGGCTTGTACGAGAAGTGCGTGTACGAGAGGCCGTGGCCGAACGGATACAGCGGCTCGCCCTTGAAGTACTTGTAGGTGCGGCCCTGCATGCCGTAGTCCTTGAACGGCGGCAGGTCGGCGACGGACTTGTAGAACGTCACCGGCAGGCGGCCGGACGGACTGAAGTCGCCCGCGATCAGTTCGGCCACCGCCTGGCCGCCTACGCCGCCCGGATACCACGCCTGGATGATGGCCGGGACGTGGCCCGCGGCCCAGTTCAGCGCGACGGCGCTGCCGCTCATGTTGACGAGCACCAGTGGCTTGCCGAGGCCGCCCAGGCGTTCCAGTAGCGCTTCCTGCGGGGCGGGCAGGTCGATGCTCGTGCGGTCGCCGCCGGCGAAGCCCGGTGCGTTGACGGACATCTCTTCGCCTTCCAGCTGCCATGTGAGCCCGGCCGCGTACACGACGAGGTCGGCGTCGCGGGCCGCTTGCAGCGCCGCCGTGTCGTCGAAGCTGGGCCGCGTCCATTGCAGTTGCTGCTCGCCGTCCCAGCCCAGCTGCCGGGCCTCGATCTCGATCGTGTACACCTTGCCGGCCGCGAGTTCCACCGGCGTGTTCGACGTCGGCCAGGCGATGTCCCACAGGTCCGTGACGAGGCGTCCGTCGACGCGGATGCGATAGCCCTGGCCACCCTTCAGGCGCAGATGATGCGGGCCGCTTTCGCCGGCGCGCAAGTAGCCGCTCCAGCGCGTCGAGGTCTTGCGGTCGGACCGGTCCGGCCAGCCCCACCGGAATGCCGCCTGCGTGCCCGTCTCGACCGCGGTGGGCGTGCCGGCCAGGTCGACGTTGTCGAACCGTTCCACCTTGACACCCGGATGGGCGCAGTCGGCGTCCAGGCACATCGCGTCCGCCGGCACGTCCTGCAGCGGCGGCGCGACCCAGCCCGTGCCTTCGACGAACGTCACCTGCGCCTGCGGGAAACGGGCGCGCAGGCCGGCCAGCACCGTGATCGGCTTCGATGGCGTGCCGCTGTAGTTGCCGACCAGTGCGTCGACGCTGTCCGCGTTCGGGCCAATCACGGCGATGCGGCGCGGCGCCGTCTTCAGGGGCAGCAGGCCGTCGTTCTTCAGCAGCACGAGCGATTGGCGTGCCGCTTCCAGGTTCAGGCGTTTGTCGGCCGGCGTGTCGTAGTCCTTGGCCGTGATGCCGGCGAAAGGCTGCGGTTTGTCGAGCAGGCCGAGGCGGATCCGCGCTTCCAGCAGGCGCAGCACGGCGCGGTCGACGTCGGCCTCCGTCAGCAGCCCCTGCTTGACGGCACGCACCGTGGTGGCGGGCGTGGCGGTCGGGCTGTTTCCGAATTCGCACATCACGTCCGTGCCCGTCTTGATCGCAGCCGCCACCGCGCGCTCCGGTGTGTCGACATAGTGGTGCGCCCAGTCCGAGTGGATGTCGGCGATGGCGCCGCAGTCGGACACGACGTGGCCCTGGAATTTCCACGTGTCGCGCAACAGGTCCTTCAGCAGGGGGCCGTTGGCGCATGCCGGCACGCCGTTCACCGCGTTGTAGGCGCACATGAGGGACAGCACATGGCCTTCCGTCACGGCGGCGTGGAATGCGGGCAGGTAGGTCTCCGTCAGGTCGCGCGGCGAAGGGTGGACGTCTTCGCGGTGGCGGTCGGCCTCGGGGCCGCTGTGCACGGCGAAGTGCTTGACGGTGGCCGAGACCTTCGGCGCACCCGCATCGGGACCCTGCAGGCCGCGGATATAGGCCACGCCCATGCGCGACGTCAGGTACGGGTCTTCGCCATAGGTTTCCTGGCCGCGGCCCCAGCGCGGGTCGCGGAAGATGTTCACGTTCGGCGACCACACCGTGAGGCCGCGGTACAGGTCGGAACCGCCGTCGGGGCGTACGGTCTCCAGGTACTTGGCGCGGAATTCCGTCGCGACGGTGTCCGCCACGCGTTCGACGAGCGCATTGTTCCACGTGGCGGCCAGGCCGATCGCCTGCGGGAACACGGTGGCGTTGCCGGCGCGCGCGACGCCGTGCAGGCCCTCGCTCCACCAGTTGTAGGCGGGGATGCCGAGCCGCGCGATCGCGGGCGACGTGGATTGCAGCAGGCTGGCCTTGTCGTCCAGCGTCATGCGGGCCAGCAGGGCCTGGGCCCGCGCGGCGGGATCGGCCTGCGCGGCGAGGGCGGGCAGGGCCAGCGTCAGCACCACGGCCGCCGCGATGGCGGTCCTGGACAGGTGTCGAGTTGTCATATGCGTTTTCAAATAGGTTGCGGGTGGCGCACGGTGCGCGCGCGCATGCTAGCACCGGCGCGGGCGCGCGCGGCCGGCGCGGGGCCTGGTCGGAAAATTTTCTTGCCAGGCTGGCGGATTTCATCATGCGGCGCCGACGATTCCGGTATTTCGTTGGCAACTTGAGGTTTTTCGTCATTGCCGCCGTCCCGGCATATTCACAGAATGTCTCAACGCCGCGAGCATCGGACGATCTTCCGGCGGCGGTCCGACACCGGCGATCGGGCGCGCCCGGGAGACGTGGCGCGCGAGGCCGGTACCTCATAACAATCATATGGAGTACACAAGCATGCAGAAGATGCGACTCATCGCGCTCGCCGGCGTCGTGGCGGGCCTGGCGGCCGGCTGTGGCGGCAGCGACGCCGATCACGCCAATGGCAGCACCGTGCTGGCGGGCACGATCGGATCCGCGAGCCCCACCATCAAGCCCGCCCGCTTCGCGAGCGTGAAGTTCGGCGGCGGCGGCTACGTGCCGGGCCTGATCTTCCACCCGACCAGCCCTGACGTGCTGTATGCGCGCACGGACGTCGGCGGCGCCTACCGCTGGGATGCGGCCACCTCGTCCTGGACCGCGATCACGGACATGTTCGGTCCCGACGAGGGCTTCTACCACGGCAGCGAAACGATGGCAGTCGACCCGAACGACGACCAGCGCGTCTACATGAGCGCCGGCATGTACAACTGGGCCAGCAGCCACGCTCGCCTGTACATTTCCACCGACCGCGGCAGCCACTGGACGCACGTCGACCTGCCGTTCCCCGCGGGCGGCAACAACCAGGGCCGTGCGGTCGGCGAGCGCCTGATGGTCGACCCGAACGATTCCACGATCCTGTTCTACGCGACGCGCACGGCCGGTCTGTGGAAGAGCACGGACCGCGGCCAGACGTGGAACCAGGTGACGTCGCTGTCGACGCTGACGATGACTCAGGCGCAGATCGACACGGCCTACTGGAGCAGCCCGGTCGGCATGGAACAGCTGATCTTCGACACCGATACCAAGGGCACCGGCACCGCCACGCAGACGATCTACACGGCGGTGGCGCCCGACTACGCGAACATGGCGGGCCTGACCGCCGGTCTGTACAAGACGACCAACGGTGGCGCGTCGTGGACCAGCATTCCCGTCCCGGCCGACGTGCAGGGCTTCATCATCCCGCACATGGTGCGTGCCAAGGACGGCATGATGTACGTGGCGTTCACGAAGGGCGAGGGGCCTGGCGCCGGCGGTCCGTGCCGCCTGTACAAGTTCGACGGCACCAACTGGACCCTGCTGAAGGGCTACGACGACACCCAGTGGAGCAGCTTCGGCATGGGCGGCCTGTCCGTGTCCGGCACCGGCGCCCACACCCGCATCGCGCTGGGCGTGACCAATACGTGGGGCAACTGGCAAGGCATGCCGGCCGTGCAGATGTCCGACGACGGTGGCGCCACGTGGCGCGAAATCGCCAACCTGATGCCGCGCGACCCGGCCAAGACCGGTTACTCCGGCTGGGTGGACGACGTCGAGATCGATCCGAACAATCCGGACCGCGTCCTGCACGTGACCGGCGGCGGCGTGTGGGAGACCCGCAACGCATCGGACGCGCAGCCGACGTGGAACTTCATCGTCAACGGCGTCGAGGAAGTCGCGACGAAGGCCCTGATGGCCCCGGCACCGGGCGCCAACTATTCGCTGATGCGCGCGGGCCTCGACATCGGCATCACCGTGCAGACGGAACTCCTCAAGGCGCCCACGCGCACGACGGGCGAATGGTTCAGCAGCGCGTTCGGCATCGACGCCGCGTGGTCCAACCCCAACTACATCGCCGCCATCGGCGCCGGGGCCTCGAAGACGCCGGACATCGTCGGCGCCTACTCCAGCGACGGCGGGGTAAGCTGGAACAAATTCGCGAACAACCATCCGGACGCGAAGGCGCACCAGTCCGAAACGGCCAGCGTCGCCGTCACGAAGACCGGCAACGTGGTCTGGGCGCCGGCCGAATCGGTACCGGCGTGGACGGCCGACAGCGGCAACACGTGGACCTATACCAACCTGCCCGCGCTGGAACACATGAGCACGTCGCGCGGCTATCACGTGGTGGCGGACCGCAAGAACCCGAACAAGGTCTATGCTTACGATTCGGGCGGCGCGTGGTGGGCGCAATGGGGCGGCGCGGCGCACTTCTACACGTCGACGGACGGTGGTCAAACGTTCACCGAGAGCGCCACGTTCAAGAACAGTGCCGCGCTGAACTCGTTCCAGCAGACCTCGGTCGCCGTCAACCCGAACGCGGAGGGCGACGTCTGGGTGGTGGACGGCTTCAGCATCCTGCACTCGACCGATTCGGGCGCGCACTGGACCAAGCTGAACGTGACCCAGTCGATTCCGGACCCGAACAACTATTACGTGCCGAAGGTCTATGGCGCCATCTCGATCGCCCTCGGCAAGGCTCCGGTCGGTGCGAAGTACTCGGCCTCGATCTACATCGTGGGCGTGATCAACGGACAGTGGGGCGTGTACCGCTCGGATGACGGCGGCGTCAATTGGACCCGTTACAACGACGACCAGCACCAGTACGGCGGCATCAGCAACCTGGCGGCCGACCAGGCCGTGCCCGGACGCCTGTACTTCGCCGGCGCCGCCCGCGGCGTGCTGTTCACCTACTGATGCATGCACCGGTCCCGCGCATCGGCCACGGGACCGGCCTGCCGCAACCGATATCACTGGAGACATTCGAATGAAACTGAAAGCAATCCTGGCCGCGCTCGCGCTGGGCATCGCGGCCGCCAACGCCGGCGCCACCGTCCTGACGTTCGACGGCTTGATCGAGTCGATGTACGGCGACGGCTTCCCGCTGGCCGCCAACATGCACTACGAGGGCACCAACCTCGTGTACGAAGAAGCGGGCTACCGCGTCACGTTGAACGCGCCCGGGGCGGCCGCCGGCCAGGCCCACGTCGGCGACGGCACGTTCGACCCGCAGACGTACAACTGGCACGACGGCTTTGAAAACGGCGCAAACACCTTCGTCACGCTGACCCGCGCAGGCGGCGGCTCGTTCGACCTGCGCAGCTTCGACTACTACACCGACGGCAGCGCGCTGTCGACGGACGGCACGCTGCAGGCCTTCCTGGCGGGTGGCGGCACCTGGACGACGGCGCTGAACGGCATCACGGAACTGCGCTTCACGTCGAGCGCGCACAACGCGATCGCCAACGTCGACGTGGCCGCTGCGGGCACCGTGCCGCTGCCGGGCACCTTGCCGCTGTTGATGGGCGGCGTGGCCGCCTTCGGCCTGGCGCGCCGTCGCCGGGGCTGATCCGCACGCCGCAATGAAACGCGGCGGCTGCGCGCCGAATGCCGGTCAGTCGGGTTGACCGGCATTTTTTTTATAGTCAATGCAGGAGCGGTCGCGCACCCCGGCTGTTGAACGCGCCATGGTCGCCGGATTCCAGCACGGTGTCGAACACGTCGTTGTGCGTGATGCGGTGCCCACCCCGGTTGCCATCGCCGACGTCGATGCCGGCACGCGGCCCGTCGTAGATCGACTTGTGGTCTACCCTGATGCGCGCGACCGTCTCGATCTGCACGCCGGCTGCCTGCTTGTCGATGGTGCCGATGTCGTGGATGTGGTTGCCCGTGACGGCGCGGGTGCGGGCGAATTTCCAGTCCGAGCGCAGCAGCGGCTCGGTCGCCTGCGGGGGACGCGGGTTCCGTGTGCGTGAACACGAGGTTGCGCACGCTGATGTCGTGCACGTCGCCATCGTGGCCTTCGATGCGCACGAGCGCGTCAACGGCGCTGTCCCCGCAGCCGCGCGCGGGCGACGGGGCCGGCGTTAAGGCGCTTCAGGTAGAGCCAGTCGTCGCGCCGGTCGAGGAATCATTCGTCCGGCGCATCCAGTTCCTCGAACACGTTGTCGCTCCAGCGCGCGCTGTCGCTCGGCGCCATCGTGCGATTGTTGCCGACCTGCGGACCGTAGACCGGGTTGCCGCCGCGTCCTTGCCGAGGATGGGTACCTGTACGCCGCCCCAGCCCAGGCCGTGCAGCGCGTGCGGGTTGGCGCCTGCCAGTTCGAACGGATGGCCGTGTCGTGCACGGTCACCGTGCGGGCCTCGACTGCGCCCGCCAGCGCCAGCGTCAGGGCTGCGGCGAGTGCCGTGGCCCGCAGCTTCACGGCGTGCCCCGTTCGATCAGCACGTCGCCGAGGAGGCCGGACGGTTTGCCCGGCTCCGCTTCCACCAGCACGGTCAGCGTGCGCCAGCCTGGCCCGTGCGGCACCGGCAGCACGAGGGGGCCCGGTGCGAACGACGTCTTGTCGCCCAGCTTGACGCCGTCCAGCCAGACTTCGGCCTTGCCGGCGATTTCGCGCAGGACGACGTGGGCGCGGCCGTCGTTGTGGTCGGCGCGCAGCGGGAACGAGACCCGGAACGCGCGCCAGCGCTTGGCGCCCGGCGCCATCCCGAGGGGCGGATCGCCCCAGGCCCAGCTGTTCATGTCGTTGTCTGCGAGCGCGACGTTCGGATCCGGCCGTTCGGATTGCGGCGGAGACGAGCGCCACGTGCCTGGCCGCACGATCGGCTGCGCCTCCGGGACGACGGCCAGGGCGCCCGCGTCGCGCACGGCAAGCAGGACCTCGGCCGGCTGCAGGCCGTCGGCCCGGGCGCGCAGCACGAGCTTGCCGTGGGCGCCGCGGCGGCCCTGCACGATCACTTGTGCGAGGCCGTTGTACAGGCTGCGCTCGGACGCCTTGTCCGGTTCGTGCGAGTTCGGGTCGCCGTTGCCCACGCCGATGATGCGGCCGGCGCCGTCGGTGTCGAAACGCACGTGCAGGTTCGCGTCCGCGACGGGACGGCCCTGCGCGTCGACCACGCTCACCGTGACCGGCACGGCATCGGCACCGTCGCCGAGCAGGGCGCTGCGATCCGGCGTGAGCACGACGCGCGCCGGCGCGCCACTCGTCTCGACGGCGTCGCGGCCGACTTCCTTGCCATTCCTGGACGCCACGACTTCGAGCCTGCCCGGCGCGTACGGCACGTCGAACGTGGCCATGTCGAACGGGGCGACGTCCTGTTCGCCGACGACGGCGCCGTTCAGCAGGAGGCGCACGTGCGGCGCGTTGGTTGCGACGCGCACTTTGACCGGCCGGCCTTCCTGGCCGGGCCAGTTCCAGTGCGGCATCAGCTTGACGACCGGCTTGTCCTTGATCCACAGCGCCTGGCGGAACCAGTAGGCGTTCTTCGGGAACGCACACAGGTCCATGATGCCGAAGAACGAGCTGGCGCTCGGCCACTCGTGCGGCGTGGGTTCGCCGCGGTAGTCCAGGCCCGTCCAGGCGAAGCCGCCGGCCATGAACGGGTGGTCGGTGATGTGTTTCCAGCTGCCCCGCTGCGTCTGGCCCCAGTCGGCCGCGTCGTCGTCGTAGCTGGCGACGACGTGCTTCGCGACGTCGGTCTTGTACGCGCCGCGCGACATGAAGGCCGACGTGTCCTCGGAGCTGAACACGGGCTTGTCCGGGTAGGTCTTGTGGAAGTGCTCGTATTCCCACACCTGGTAGTTGATGCCCGCCACGTCCAGCGCCTGCACGGCGCCCTTGTCCGAGAACAGGCCGCCGTGCATGGCGGCGGTGACGGGGCGGGTCGGATCCAGTTCCCGGATGGCCGCCACCATGCGGCGCGCCATCTCGTAGCCGACTTCCGTGCCCTGTAGCGGCTCTTCGTTGAAGATCGACCACAGCACGACGCTCGGGCGGTTGCGGTCGCGCCGCACCAGCCAGGTCAGTTGCTGCATGTAGTCGGGCGACGTGTTGAAGTTGCGGTTCTCGTCCATCACGAGGATGCCGAGCCGGTCGGCCAGGTCCATCACCTCGGCCGCCGGGGCGTTGTGCGCGAAGCGGATCGCGTTCACGCCCATCGATTTCAGCTGGCGCATCCGGTATTCCCATATCGAGTCGGGTACCGCCACGCCCACGCCGGCGTGGTCCTGGTGGATCGCCACGCCCTGCAGCTTCGTCGGCTGGCCGTTCAGGAAGAAGCCGCGGTCGGCGTCGAAGCGGAACGTGCGGAAGCCCGTGTGCGTCTCGGCGCTGTCGATCTCGCCCTTGGCATCGCGCAGCACGGCGTGTACGCGGTACAGCGCGGGCTTGTCCAGCGTCCACGGCTGCGGGTTCCGGACCGCGAGGTCGAGTCTCGCGCTGGCGCTGTGCAGCGCGTCCACGTGCACGGGCGCCGTGGCCCGCGCTACGGCGCGGCCGTCCGGCGCGACCAGTATGACGTCGAGTGTCGCGTCGCGCGCCGCCGCCGCGCTGCTGTCCACCTGCACGGTCACGGGCAACGTCCAGCGGCCGTTCTTCTGCACCGGATTGGCGTGGATGCCGTCGGTGGCGATGTGCACGGCGTCGCGCTTGACGAGCCAGGTGTGGCGGTACATGCCGGCGCCTTCGTACCACCAGCCTTCCATCACCTCGGCGTCGACCCGCACGGCGATCGTGTTCACTTCCTTGCCGTAGCGGAGGTAGGGCGTGATGTCGATGTTGCGGCCGTTGTAGCCGGACCAGTTGCGGTTGACGACGATGCCGTTCACCCACACGGTGCTGTGCGTGGCGATGCCGTCCAGCTGCAGCTCGATGTTGCGGCCGCGGTCCGTCACGGGCAGGGTCAGGTAGCGCCGGTACCAGCCGATGCCGCGCGGCCGGTAGCCCTGCGCGCGGTTCTGGTCGGGATCGAACGGGCCTTCCACCGCCCAGTCGTGCGGCAGGTCGACGTGGCGCCATGTGGAGTCGTCGTAATCGGCGCCGGCCGGACCCGGCGCCTCGCCGGCCTTGGTGGTCATGTAGCTCGCGCCCTGGCCCTTGATCGAGGGCAGGGGCACGTCGCCCTGCAGGAACAGCCAGCCGGGGTCGAGCGACAGGCGCTCGGGCGTGCCGGCCCTGGCGATCTGCATGGACGCGAACATGACGGCGCCGGCCGCGAGCAGGCAGTGGAGGGCCGCGCGTGGCCACGCACCGCGGTCATCGAGAGTTGGACGCATGAGGTTTCCTGGATGAGTCAATGGTTGTCAATGCTTGTCGGCCGGGATGACGGTCAGCTCGGCCGCGTTGGCGCCGCCCGTGTGCCACACGTCGTTGATGGCCGTGAAGCGGAAGAAGCGGGCGTCCACGGGGGCGAAGCGCGCCGTCTGCCAGTCCGGATTGTTCTGGATGTTGGAAAACGTGCCTTGCGCGACGGCGGTCTGCCACTGCGCGCCGTCCACGCTCGTCTCGAAGCGGTAGTCCACGACGGTGCCGAGGACTTGTCCATCCTGGCGCGGCAGGTAGGCCAGCCCGGCGATGCGGTGTGGCGCGCCCATGTCGATCGTGATCGATTTCGGGCCCTTGTCGGCGTCGTTCCAGCCCGTGTCCCAGAACGTGGCGGGGTTGCCGTCGACGGCCAGCGCCGCCTGGCCGGACTTCTCGCCATCCACGGCCGCGACCTTCCAGCCGCGCGGCGACAGGCCGACGAACGTGCGCGTGCCGACCACGCCCAGGCGTCCGCCGGGCAGCAGGCGCGCCGCCTTCACGACGGCGTTGCCGGGCAGCGGGATGGGCGCGCGGTACACGGGCGAGGCCGCGGTGGGCGCGGACCCGTCGACCGTGTAGACGATCGTGCCGCCGCCCGGATGGGTCACGTGCACGGCGCCATCGGCGTCGCGATCGGCGATGGCGGGCGGCAGCAGGTCCACCGCCTGTTTGTACAGGCCCACTTCGGCGAGCGTCGGCGCCAGGCGCGCGCCCGTGATGCGGATGCGCACGCGGTCCGTCGTCACGGGGTTGGCCAGGCGGATCAGCCGGCGGTGGCCGACCGTCGTCGTCACGTCGGCCGGGTGCAGCGCGGGCGCCGTCCAGGAGGTGCCGTTCCACGTCTCGATGGCGAACGATTCGATGCGCTGGCCGCGGTGATCGACCGCTTCCTGCAGCGACACGACGTCGAACGTCGCCCGGCGCGGCAGGGTCAAGGTCAGCGTGCCGTCCGTGCGGCCGGGGGCGGCTTCCCACCACGTGTCGAGGTTGCCGTCGAGGACGGCGGCCGGGCCGCGCCGCGGCGCCGCGTGGTCGGCGGCCGCCTTCGCGCCGCGCGCCAGGTTGACGGCGAACGTGTCGCGCACGATTTCGCCCATCTGTCCCAGCGCCGTGACCTGGTCGTCCGGTACGAGGCCGCGGTTGTCGGGCGACAGGTTCAGGATCAGGTTGCCGTTGCGGCCGACCGACGAATAAAAGATGTCGACCAGTTGCGTGACGGGGCGCGGCCGCTTGTCGCGGGCCCAGAACCATTGACCGTTGCCGAGCATGGTGACGTTGGTCTCCGCCGGATACCACCACAGGTGCGACCCCGGCACGAGTTTCGCCCGGCTGCCCAGGTCGCCGTCCGTCATGTCGGGCCAGCGGAAGTCGGCGGGCGCGGTGGGCAGCGGCACGACGCTCCATTCCGTCGGGCGGCCGTAGCCGCTCTCGCTGCCGACCCAGCGCACGTCGGGGCCCTTGCCCATGATGACGGCGTTCGGCTGCAGCTTGCGGATCAGGTCGTACCACGCGGTGTAGTCGTACGTCTCGGTGACGCTGGGATCGGGGTTGGCGCCGTCGAACCACACTTCGTCCACGGGGCCGTATTGCGTCAGCAGTTCGTACAGCTGATTCAGGAAGTAGCGGTTGTAGTCGTCGACGTCGTACGTGAACGTGTCGAAGCCCGGCGTCGGCGTGCGGCCCCGGGACGGGTCGTCCTGGAAGTGGGCCGGATCGGTCGGGATCGTCGAGCTGCGCTTCGGGCTGCCGTTGCCGTAGTAGCCGGCGGGGTTGGCCGGGTTCGTCTTCAACTGGTACAGGTCGGCGGGGGACAGGTAGATGCCCAGCTTGACGCCGGCGGCGCGGGCCGCATCGGCCACTTCGCGCACGAGGTCGCCCTTGCCGCCGCGCCAGGGGCTGGCGGCCGACGAATGCGCCGTGTAGCGCGTGGGCCACATGGCGAAGCCGTCGTGGTGCTTGGCCACAAGCACGAGCATCTTGCCGTCCAGCTGTTTGACGGCACGGAGCCACTGGCTCGCGTCCAGTTGGGCGGGATTGAAGATGGCGGGGTCTTCCTTGCCATTCCCCCATTCCACGCCGTTGAAGGTATTGACGCCGAAGTGCAGGAAAAATGTGCGCTCCAGCCGCATCCATGCGGACTGGTTCGGCCTGGGCAAGACCTTGGCCGCTTTTTCGGCCACGATGGCCGGGGTGTCGCCGGCGGCAATCACCTGTTCCGTCGCATACGGCACGGGCGCGGCCGTGCCGGGGGAACAAATGCCTGCGAGCGCCAGGCCGAGGGCCGCGCGGGCCCATGTCGTCGTGTTGGGAAGTGAGGTGATCATGATGTCGGCGTAATAAGTGGCGTGCCGATTCTGCGATCACGGATACGGCCGGGCAAGTGCGAAATTCATCAATGGAGGCACGAAATTCGGGACGGTGTCGCAACGCCAACGTGGCGGTCTGGTAACGGTTATCGCTACCAAACCTAGCACAATCGAAAAACTTGTGACGTAGAGCAATTGTTGTGGGCATAATCCGAACATAACTCTAACTACTTGATTTGCCACAATAGTTGTCGTGCCGGCCACAAGCGGGGCGGCACCGCATCCCACGCCATGGCCTTCCTATCCAGAGTTGCCCTGTCCGCGCTGCCAGCGCGCCTCGCCCGGCTGTATGGCCGTTCGTTGTATACCGCACTGCTCGTGCTGGTGTCCGGCGGCCTGGGCGTGCCCGCGGTCGTGGGCGGCTATCTGCTGATCGGCGTGCAGGAGCAACAGGCCGCGCGCCGCGAGCTGGACGACACGTTGCAGCGCAACGCCGACATCCTCGCGCTCGGGATGCAGGAATCGCTGTGGAACATGAACGTGGACGCCGCGCGCTCGCTCGTCGATTCACTGATGCGCGACCCGGCCGTCGTGCACGTGCACGTGGGCGCGCAGGTTGAGGGCGATTTCATCGACCGCCGCGCGATCGCCCCGCCCGGCGGCCACGTGCTGCGGGCGGAGCGCGACGTCGTCGTGCACGGCCAGCCGATCGGCCACGTGACCGTCGAGATGGACGACAGCCGCAGCCAGCAGTCGCTGCGCGCGAAGCAGGCGCGCTATGCGCTCGTGCTGGCCGTTCAGCTGGGCGTGTCGCTGTTGTTGATCCTGATCCTGCTGCGGCGGCGCCTGCTTGCGCCGCTGGGCACGTTGATGAGCTTTTCCGACCGGCTGTCGCGCGGCAAGTTCGACGCGCCGCTCGCGCTGTCGACGAACGACGAACTGGGCCGCCTCGGCGGGCAGCTGGAGCGCATGCGTATCGCGATCGGCGACCTGTTCCAGGACATCGGCCGGCGCGAGGAGCGCTTCCGCACGATCGTCACGCAGGTGCCGGGCGCCGTGTTCCGCGCCCGGCCGGGCGGCATGATCGACTTCGTCAGCGACGCCATCGAAGACATTTCCGGTTATCCGGCCAGCCGCTTCATCGGTGCGCACACGGACACCTGGGCCGACGTGATCTGCGCGGAAGACCGCAAGCTGCAGCGGCACTTCATCAAGGGAGCCGTGCTGGCCGCGCGCCCGTACGAGATCGAGTACCGCATCCTCGACGCCGCCGGCATCGAGCGCTGGGTGCTGGAGAGCGGCCAGCCGGTCGGGTTCGAGGGCAATGCCGTATTCTGGATCGACGGGATCATCTCCGACATCAGCGAACGCAAATACAACGAGATGCGCATCGAGGCGCTGCTGGCCGAGCAGGGTGCCGTGCTGGACAACGTCATGTTCGGCATCCTGTACGTGCGCGAGCGCCGCGTCGTGTCGACCAACCGCCGCTTCGACGAATTGTTCGGCTACGCGGAGGGCGAGCTGGTGGGCGACCCGATCGGCGTGCTGTTCCCCACCGTCGACGACTACGCGCAGGGCCTGGACGCCGCGACGCCCGTGCTGGCGGGCGGCAGCGATTTCAGCGACGACCGCGCGTTCCGGCGCCGCGACGGCAGCCTGTTCTGGTGCGCCGTCAGCGGCCGCGCGCTCGACCCGGAACGCCACGACGAGGGCAGCATCTGGGTGTTCGCCGACATCACGGAGCGGCGCCAGGCCGAGGAAAAGCTGCGCCTGTCGGCCACCGTGCTGGAACACATCGCGGACGGCGTGATGGTGATCGACGTGCACGGCCGGATCGTCGCCACGAATCCCGCGTTCACGCAGATCACCGGCTATACGGAGAGCGAGGCCGTGGGCACGCACTCGAACCTGACGCGCATGACGGGCGACGACACGGGCCTGCACGAGGCGCTGTGGGCCGACCTCGCGGAGATGGGCTTCTGGCGCGGCGAGATCCACAACCGTCGCAAGAACGGCGAAGCCTACCTCGAGTGGTTGACCGTGTCCGCGGTGCGCGACGACCACGACGCCGTCACGCACTACGTCTGCGTGTTCTCCGACATCACGAAGGTGAAGGAATCGCAGGACAAGCTGGACCACCTGGCGCACCACGACCCGCTCACGGGCCTGCCGAACCGCCTGCTGTTCCACGACCGCCTGCAGCACGCGATGGTGCGCGCGGCGCGCGACGGCAGCCAGCTCGCCGTGATGTTCATCGACCTGGACCGCTTCAAGACCGTCAACGATACGCTGGGCCACCACGTCGGCGACGAGCTGCTGAAACAGGTCGCGGGCGAGCTGATCCAATGCCTGCGCGAAGGGGACACGCTGGCGCGCCTGGGCGGCGACGAATTCATCGTGCTGCTGGAAGACGTCGACGGCGCACAAGGCGCGCGCCAGGTGGCGGAAAAGCTGATGCAGCTGTTCGAGGGGCCCGTCGTCGTTTCCGACTACGAGCTATTCGTCACCGGCAGCGTGGGCATCAGCCTGTTCCCGCGGGACGCCGTCGATATGAACGTCCTGATCCGCAATGCCGACGTGGCGATGTACCAGGCCAAGGCGCGCGGCCGCAACGGCTACCAGCTGTACGCACCGTCGATGGATGGCGACGGCGCCGAGCGCCTGCGCATGGAGGGCCTGCTGCGCCGCGCGATCGAGCGCGACGAGATCCGCCTGCACTACCAGCCGCAGGTCGACATCGAGACCGGACGGCTGACGGGCGCCGAGGCCCTCGTGCGCTGGCACAGCCCGGAACTGGGCCACGTGCCGCCCGTGCGCTTCATCCCGCTGGCCGAGGACATCGGCTTCATCGGCCAACTGGGCGCCTGGGTGCTGGAAGAGGCGTGCCGCCAGGTGGTATGCTGGGAGGCTGCCGGGCTGTATGTGCCGAAGATCGCGGTGAACCTGTCCGGGCGCCAGTTCGACCGCGGCAGCCTGGCGCCGCTCGTCGCGCGCGTGCTGGCCGACACAGGCCTCGCGCCGCAGCGCCTGCAGCTGGAGGTGACGGAATCCGTCATCATGAATACGGCCGATGCGCTCCAGTACATCAACGACCTGCACGCGCTGGGCGTGGAGCTGGCGATCGACGACTTCGGCACCGGCTACTCGTCGCTCGCCTATTTGAAGCAGCTGCCGGTGCAGACGTTGAAGATCGACCGGAGCTTCATCAAGGACATCCCGGCGGACAAGGACGATGAGGCGATCGCCATCGCCATCGTCCAGCTGGGCAAGAGCCTGGACCTCGCGGTGATCGGCGAAGGTGTGGAGACGGCCGAACAGGCAGCGTTCCTGCTGCGCCACGGCTGCCGGCGCGCGCAGGGCTATCTGTATGGCCGGCCGATGGCGCCGGGCGAATTGCTGGACACATGGAGGGAGGACGATGCGGGACACGAGCGGACCAGGTTCGGATAAGGACGAGCGGGAACGGAGGCCCGGCGTGCGCGGCATGCGCAAGGGCCGGCGGCGGTTCCTGCTCGGCGGCCTGGCTGCCGGTGCCACGCTCGTCGTGGGTTGGGGTGTCGAGCCGCCGCGCCAGCGCCTGCGCGCGACGGCGGGCAGCGCCGTGCATGACGCGGGCACCGTTGCCCTGAACGGCTGGGTCGCCATCGCGCCCGACGGCACTGTCGACGTCGTCGTCCCGCGCAGCGAGATGGGGCAGGGCGTGCACACGGCGTTGCCCATGCTGCTGGCGGAGGAACTGGACGCGCCGCTGGCAGCCGTGCGCGTCGTGCAGGCCCCCATCGACAAGATCTTCGCGAACCTCACCGTGCTGCGCGACACGCTGCCGTTCCATCCGGAAGACGTCGGCAACCTGCCGCAGGGCGCGCGCTGGATCGCCGGCAAGGTGGCGCGCGAGCTGGGCATCATGTTCACGGGCGCTTCGACGAGCGTGAAGGATGCGTGGCCGACGATGCGGGCGGCCGGCGCCGTCGCCCGTGCCATGCTGCTGCGCGCCGCCGCGGAACAGTGGAACACGAACGCCGACACGCTGTCCACGCGCGACGGCATGGTCGTGCACCCGGATGGACGGCGCGCGCCGTACGGCCTGCTGGCCGCGCGCGCGGCCGCACTGGGCGGGAACATCGACGCGTCCGACGTGCCCCTCAAGACGCCCGCGCAATTCACCCTGATCGGCAAGCCGCTGCCGCGGCGCGATGCGGCGTCCAAGGTCAACGGGCAGGCCCGCTTCGGCATCGACGTGCGGCCCGAAGGCCTGCTGTACGCGGCGCTGCGCATGGCGCCCGTGCTGGGCGCCGGCGTCGGCGGTTTCGAGGCGGATGCGATCGCGACGCTGCCCGGCGTCGTCAAGGTCGTCGACGTGTCGGCCGCGCTGGCGCCATTGTCCGGTGCGGGCGCCGGCGTCGCCGTCGTGGCCAATGGCTGGTGGCAGGCGAAGCAGGCCGCGCTCGCGCTGCCCGTGCGCTGGACCGCGAGCCCGCATGCAGAGTTGTCGAGCGAGTCCGTGTTCGCGGGCTTCGCGCGGGCGCTCGACCGCGAGCCGGGCTACACGTATTTCGAGTCCGGCAGCCAGGACGCGCCGGAACTGGCGGGCGCGCGCACCGTGCAAGCGGAATACCGTGCGCCGTTCCTCGCCCATGCGACGATGGAACCGCAGAACTGCACGGCGCAAGTCCTGAATGGCAAGGTGAAATTGTGGGCGCCGACGCAGGTGGCCAGCATCGCCGTGGACGTGGCGGCGAAGGTCGCCGGCGTGTCGCGCGAGGACGTGACCATCGAGGTGACGATGCTGGGCGGCGGCTTCGGCCGGCGCCTCGAGACGGACATGGTGGCGCAGGCCGTCGCCGTCGCGCTGCAGACGCGCGGCCGTCCCGTGCAGCTGATCTGGACGCGCGAGGACGACACGGGCCACGACGTCTATCGCCCGGCCGCGCTCGCGCGCTACACGGCCGGCGTGGGCGCGGACGGGCGCGTGCTGGCCTGGGACAGCAAGCTGGCCAGCGGCGCGATCGGGCACCAGTACTTCCCGCGCAACCTGGGACTGCCCGGCGTCGGCCCGGACAAGGCGACGGCCGAGGGCGAATACGACATGCAGTATGCGATCGCGAACCGGCGCTGCCGTCACGTGGCCGTGGAGAGCGTCGTCCCCATCGGCTACTGGCGCTCGGTGGGCCACTCGCACAACGCGTTCTTCAAGGAGAGCTTCGCCGACGAACTAGCCCATGCGGGGGGCCAGGATCCGGCCGCGTGGCGGCGCGCGCTGCTGAAGGACCATCCGCGCCACCTCGCGGTGCTCGACGCCGCGCGCGCGCGCGCGGGCACGCCGGCGCAAGGGTGCGCGCATGGCCTCGCCGTGCACCAGTCGTTCGGCACGGTCGTCGCGATGGTGGCGGAGGTGTCGGTGGCGGAGGTGCCGCTGGCGGACAAGGCCATCCGCGTGCACAGGGTCGTATGCGCCGTCGACTGCGGCATCGCCGTGAATCCGAACATCGTCGCGCAGCAGGTCGAGTCGAGCGTCGTGTTCGGCCTGTCGGCCGCGCTGGCGGGCGAGATCACGTTCGCGAACGGCCAGCCGCAGCAGTCGAATTTCGGCGACTATCCCGTGCTGCGGATGGCGCAGGCGCCGGAGGTCGAGACGATCGTCATGCCCAGCGCGGCGCCGCCGGAAGGCATGGGCGAACCCGCAGTGCCGCCCGTGGCGCCGGCCGTCGCGAATGCGGTGTTCAAATTGACGGGGCAGAGGTTGCGCAGCTTGCCGCTGCGCCTCATGTAAAGCTCACCGGTGACAGGCAGGGTCGCCGGCGGCCCGTAGGGTGGGCACCCCGTGCCCACGCGTGACGTTTGCGTGATGCCGGCGTCCGCGTGGGCGGAGGGCCGCCCACCCTACGTCATCGTAGTGCCGCGTTTATTCGTCGGCGTTCGCCATCAACGTGCGCAAATTGCACTCGCGTTGCCACGCCTGCCGCTCCGGTGTCGATACGGCCTGGCGCGACAACTCATCGGTGCTGAGCCCCGCCTGCGCCTGGATCAGGCGGTCGGCCACGCCCGCATCGGGCAGCATCGTGCCGAAGAAGGCGACGGCGTCGCCGCGCTGCAGCAGCAGGGTGGGAAAGTTGTCGACGTCGAGGTCGCCGACGACGTCCGCCCGGTCTTCCACGTCGATCCACACGAAGGTTTTATCGGGATGACGGGCGGCCAGGCCGTCGAACGCGGCGCGGTAGGACGAGCAGGTGCCGCACCAGGCGGCGCACAGGCAAGCGACGATCCAGCCGTCGCCGCTAACGGCGGCGGCGACCTGGTCGCGGGTATCGGGCTCGAGGGTCAGACTGGACATGGGCGGGATTTTACAACGGTTCCGCGCTTTTGGCCGGCCGGGCCGGCGGGTTACAATATGCCATGCCTATCATCCTCGCAATCGAAACCTCGTCCGAACTGGCGTCCTGCGCTTTATTGAACGGCACGGATGCCGCCGTCCTGACCCGCGAATCGGCCGGCGTGCGCACGCACTCCCAAGCCGTGCTGCCGATGGTGCAGGAGCTGCTGCGCGACGCGGGCATCGCCCTGGCCGACTGCGACGCCATCGCGTTCGGCGCCGGCCCCGGCTCGTTCACGGGTGTGCGCACGGCGTGCGGTGTGGCGCAGGGTCTCGCATTCGGCGCCCGCAAACCCGTGCTGCCGCTCGTTACCCTGGAAGCGATGGCCGAGGCCTGCCGCGCACGCACGGGCGCGGCGGACGTCGTCGCCGTGCTCGATGCGCGCATGGGCGAAGTGTATTGGGCGCAGTACCGCTGGATGGCTGGCTGGCAGGTCGTGCGCGAGCCCGCGCTGTGCGCGCCGGCCGACGTCGCGCCGGAACTCGTGGCTGGTCTCGCCGCATGCGGCAACGGTTTTGCCGCGTACCCGGACGCGTTCGCGGCCCACGCGTTCGCCACAGGTGCACTCGCCGACATCCTCCCGCATGCGCGCGAACTGGCGGTGCTGGGCGCGGCCGCGCTGGCGGCCGGCCGCGCCGTGCCGGCCGACGACGCGCAGCCGATCTACCTGCGCAACAAGGTCGCGTACACGAGCGCGGAACGCCAGGCCATCAACGCGGCCAAGGCCGGGGCGGAGCAGGGCAAGCCATGAGTGGGGCGGCACAGCCGGCATTGCGGCCGATGGTCGTGGCCGACGTCGACGACGTGCATGAGCTCGAATGCAGCGTCTTCCCGCATCCGTGGAGCCGCACGAATTTCATGGATTCGCTGGCGAGCGGCTACGACGCGTGGGTGTTGCGCGAGCCGGAAGGCACGCTGGCCGGCTACTTCCTGCTGATGTATGCAGTGGACGAAGCCCATCTGCTCGACGTGGCCGTCGCCGCGCAGCGCCAGGGCCGCGGCCTGGGACGTTATCTGCTGGACCGGATCGCGGCCCGCGCACGCGCGGAGCGCATGGAATCGATCCTGCTCGAGGTGCGGCCGTCGAACACGCGCGCGCTGGACGTGTACCGGCGTTACGGCTATGCGGAGATCGGCCGGCGCAAAGGTTATTATCCGGCGCACGAAGGCCGGCGCGAGGATGCGATCGTGATGAGGTATATGTTATGAACGGTGTCAGCGAACGCGATGCCATCTTCCTGAACGAGATGGGCCTGACCCCGCTGTGGCAGTTGCGCGCGGTGCCCGCACACGAGGGCGCGGCGGCGCCCGCAGCCGCGCCTGACGTCGCGCCGGGACCGTCGCCGCTGCAGCCCGTGGCGCAGTCGGCGTCCGCGCTGGCGCCCGTGGCCGAAGCACCGGTCGCCGAAGTGCCGGCAGCGCCCGCGCGGCGGCCCGCGCCGCCGGCCGGTCCGCGCGCGCCGGGACCATCGCCGCTGCAGCCCGTCGCACAGTCGGTATCCGCGCTGGCGCCCGTCGACACGGATTCCGCCTGGGACGACGCCGCGCTCCCGAGCGACGCGACGCCGGAAGAAATCGCCGTGATGGATTGGGACCAGCTGTCCATCGCCATCGCGGCCTGTCGCCGCTGCAGCGCCTGCCGCGAAGGCCGTGCGCCGGTGCCGGGCACGGGTGCGAAACGGGCGCGCTGGCTCGTCGCGGCCGGCGCCACGACGGCCGCCGACGAAAAAGCGCGCGTGCCGCTCGCCGGCGAGCCGGGCAAGCTGCTCGACAACATGCTGGCCGCCGTCGACCTGGCGCGCGAGCGCGACGTCTACGTCACGAACCTGATCAAGTGCCGCCCGACGACGCCGAACGGCGGCGAGCGCGCACCCACGCCGGACGAGGCGGCCGCCTGCCGTCCCTACCTCGAACGCGAAGTGGCGCTGACCGGCGCCGACATGGTGCTCACGCTGGGCCAGATCGCCGCCAACACCTTGCTGGGCCGGCCGCTGCCGGAACCGCTGGCCGGCGCGCGCGGGGACGTGCACACGCTCGACGCGGGCGGGCGCGCCGTGACCCTCGTGGCCACGCTGCATCCGGGCGAACTGCTGCGGCGCGGCGCCGACAAGGCGCTCGCGTGGGCCGACCTGTGCAGGGCAAGGAACGCCCGTGCACGATCCGGCTGACACGTACCAGGCGTATTTCGAGCGCCGCTGGGGCCATCTGCGGCGCGCACGCGTGCGGGCGCTGGCCTGGTTGCTGGACGCCCCGGACCTGCTGGACGTCCACGACCCGCATTGGGACGGCCGCATCGCCACCCTGGGCCCGGTGACGCCGGAGACGGAGCGGTGGCTCGCCGATCTCGATGCCGACCCGTCCGCCCTCGACGCGGCGCTGGGCGCAAAGATGATCACACGGCTCGGGCTGTACGCGGAAAAGCTGATGGCCTTTTATTTCGCGCAGCAGGGACGCCTCGTCGCGCACGGCCTGCAGGTGCGCGCGACCCGCAACGACACGGTCGGCGAGTTCGATTTTCTGCTGGATGCGGGGGAGGGTGTCGAACACATCGAGTTCGCCACGAAGTTCTACCTGCTGCAGGGCGATTCCACGGCGGGCTTCGACACGTTCGTCGGCCCGAACCTGGCCGACAGCCTGGGGCGCAAGATGCGCAAGGTGTTCGACCGCCAGCTGGAACTCGGCAGCCATCCGGCCGCCCAGGACGTGCTGCCGCGGCCTGTCGTCGCGGCGCGCGCGCTCGTGAAGGGCTGGCTGTTCTACCCGAGGGGCACTTACCAGGCGCTGCGCGGCATCACGGCCGGCCACTGCCGCGGCTTCTGGTGCGCGTTGGGAGAGCTGGACGCGTTGCCCGGCGACCGGTTTTTGATCTTGCCCCGGCTGCAATGGCTGCCGCCGTTCCGCGCGCAATCGGCCACGTGGATGCTCGACAAGGCCCAGCTCGCGGCGGAACTGGACGACCATTTCGCCGTGTCGGATGCCCCGGTGCTCGTGTCGCTCGTGCGCGAAGAGCCCGGCTGCATCGTCGAATTCGAGCGGGGTTTCATCGTCCCCGACGACTGGCGCGAACGGGCCGCCGCCCGCCTGTAAAATTCGGGGTCAGAGCACATCGGCGCAAGAATTCGGGGTCAGAGCACTTTGCCACGCAATGGCCCCGGCACCATGGTCGGACGCGGTGCGTCGGCACGTGATCCACACATGTGCAGGTGTTCCGCATGACCGGCGTGACGACGTACTGAGCCGGCTAATGGTTGGTCGTCGGACGCTAGCTCAGATCAATTTTTCGAAAAGGTGCTCTGACCCCGAATTTCGAGAAAAAAGTGCTCTGACCCCGAATTTAGTGCTTGTGCTCGCCGATCAGCGCGAGCGAGTCGTGCTCGCGCTGGTTCGTCGCGTGGCGGCGGCCGATCAGCCACATGACGCCGGCCAGCGACAGGCCGAAGAGGACGATGATGACGTTCAGGTCCAGGTTCAGCGTGATCATGATGGCGTACACGGCCAGCATGGTGAGGATGGAGAGGTTCTCGTTGAAGTTCTGCACGGCGATCGAGTGGCCGGCACTCATCAGCACGTGGCCCCGGTGCTGCAGCAACGCGTTCATCGGCACGACGAAGAAGCCGGACAGCAGGCCGATGATCAGCAGCATGGGCACGGCGATCGTCAGCGAGTGCACGAGCGTCATGGCCGTCACGACGAGGCCCATGAGGATGCCCAGCGGGATCACGGTCAGCGACTTCTTCAGCGGGATCATCTTCGCGGCCAGCGCCGCCCCCACGGCCACGCCGATGGCGACGACGCCGATGAGGCTCGTCGCCTTGTCGAGCGGCATGTGCAGCGAGCGCTCGGCCCACTTCAGCACGATGAACTGGAGCGTTGCCCCGGCGCCCCAGAACAGCGTGGTCACGGCCAGCGAGATCTGCCCGAGTTTATCTTTCCACAACGTGGCGGAGCAGTCGGCGAAGTCGGCGATCAGCTTGGCCGGGTTGCGTTCCTGGTGCTCGTAGCGGGCCTCGGTGTCCGGGATGCGCAGGTTGAAGCCGGCGGCCAGCGCGTACACGCCGATCAGCACCGCGAGCTGGCCCTTCGTCGGGGTGTTGATGCCGGTCTCGATATAGGGTACGTCGAGGGTCATCAGCCACGCGCTGCCGTGCTGGCTGACGAGGGCACCGCCCATGACGGTGCCGAGGATGATGGACATGACGGTCAAGCCCTCGATCCAGCCGTTCGCCGCCACGAGTTTCTCCGGCGGCAGCAGTTCCGTCAGGATGCCGTACTTGGCAGGGGAATAGACGGCGGCGCCGAAGCCCACGACGGCGCACGCGATGAGGGGATGCACGCCGAAAAAGATCAGGCAGCAGCCGAAAACCTTGATTAAATTGGCGATGAACATCACCCGTCCCTTGGGCATCGAATCGGCGAACGCACCGACGAAAGCGGCCAGCAGGACGTAGAACAGGACGAACGACAGCTTCAGCAGCGGAGTGAGGGAAGCCGGGGCTTTCATCGCCGTTAGCAGACCGATCGCGACAAATATCAGCGCGTTGTCTGCCAGCGACGAGAAGAACTGCGCCGCCATGATGGTATAAAAACCACGGTTCATTCGAGAGTTTCAAAAAACGGGATGGGTTGCTTTATACCATGAAAGACCGGTTCGCCCAAGGAATCGACAATACGGCATTTCACTGCCGCAGGTAAAATAAACCTTTCGTTCCCGGCCGACCGCCCCCATCTGCAAGCCATGCCACGTCCCCTGCACGCCACCATTCACCTCGACTCCATGCAGCACAATCTGGCCCGTGCGCGCGCCTGCGCGCCGCAGGCGCGCGTCTGGGCCGTGGTGAAGGCGAATGCGTACGGACACGGGCTGGAGCGGGGCATGCGCGGCTTCGCCCAGGCCGACGGCCTGGCGCTGATCGAGACGGAGAACGCGCTGCGCCTGCGCGAGCTGGGCTGGACGAAGCCGATCCTGTTATTAGAGGGAATCTTCGATACGTCCGACATTCCACTGCTGGCCGAGCACGGCATCGACAGCACGGTGCACTGCATCGAGCAGGTCAAGATGCTCGAGTACACGCAGCTGTACCGCCCCATCGACGTGCACCTCAAGATGAACACGGGGATGAACCGCCTGGGCTTCCGTCCGGATGAGTTCGCCGCTGCATACGGTCGCCTGCGCGCGATCCCGGGCATCCGCAACGTCACCCTGATGACGCATTTCGCGAATGCGGACGAGCTGGAACATCCGCGCATGTCGATCGGGGAGCAGGTGCGGCGCTTCCGTTCCGGTGCCGATGGCTTGCCGGGCGAGCGCAGCCTGTCGAATTCCGGCGGCGTGCTGCACACGACGGAACTCGTCCAGGAACTCCAGAGCGATTGGGTCCGGCCCGGCATCATGCTGTACGGCGGCACGCCGGGCGGGCGGTCGGCCAGGGATTACGGCCTGTTGCCGACGATGACCCTGAAATCGGAAATCATCGGCATCCAGCACTTGCAGCCCGGCGACAGCGTGGGCTACGGCAGCCGCTTCCAGGCGGACGCTCCCATGACGATCGGCGTCGTCGCCTGCGGCTATGCGGACGGCTACCCGCGCCACGCGGAACACGGCACACCCGTCCTCGTGGACGGCGTGCGCACGACGCTCGTCGGCCGCGTGTCGATGGACATGATGGCCGTCGACCTGTCCCCGATCGCGAATGCGCGCGTCGGCAGCAAGGTCACGTTGTGGGGCGACGGCCTCCCGATCGACGAGGTGGCCCAGGCCGCCGGTACGATCGGCTACGAATTGATGTGCGCCGTGGCGCCGCGCGTGCGCGTGGCCGAGGCGCCGCTCGGGTGCGATCCCATTTTATAAGTAAGGAACCATGGCTAAACCCCGTACCAGTTTCGTCTGCAGCGATTGCGGCAGCGTCTCCAGCCGCTGGACCGGCCAGTGCGTCGACTGCAAGGCGTGGAACACGATGACCGAGCAGGTCGAGACGCAGGGCCTGAACCGCATGTCGCAGGCGGCGCATATGCACAAGAGCCTCGCGCAGACGGCGCCCGTGCTGTCGCTGAGGGACATCGAGGCGATCGACGTGCCGCGCTTCGGTACCGGCATCGACGAATTCGACCGCGTGCTGGGCGGCGGCCTCGTCGCGGGCGGCGTCGTGCTGATCGGCGGCGACCCCGGCATCGGCAAGTCCACGTTGCTGCTGCAGGCGCTCGCGAACCTGGCCGGCGCGCGCAGCACCTTGTACGTCTCCGGCGAGGAATCCGGCGCCCAGATCGCCCTGCGCGCGCGCCGGTTGCAGGTCGAGGCAAAGGATTTGAAATTGCAGGCCGAGATCCAGCTGGAGAAAATCCTCGGCACGATCGCCGACCTCAAGCCCGACGTCGCCGTCATCGACTCGATCCAGACCTTGTACTCGGACGCGCTGACGTCGGCGCCCGGGTCCGTGTCGCAGGTGCGCGAATGCGCCGCCCAGCTCACGCGCGTCGCCAAGCAGACGGGGGTGACGATCATCCTCGTCGGCCACGTGACGAAGGAGGGTGCGCTGGCAGGCCCGCGCGTGCTGGAGCACATCGTCGACACGGTGCTGTATTTCGAGGGCGATACGCAGTCGAGCTTCCGCCTCGTGCGCGCCATCAAGAACCGCTTCGGCGCCGTCAACGAGCTGGGCGTGTTCGCCATGACGGAAAAAGGCCTGAAAGGCGTGTCGAACCCGTCGGCGTTATTTCTTTCGCAACACGACAACCAGGTGCCCGGTTCCTGCGTGATGGTGACGCAGGAGGGCACGCGGCCGCTGCTCGTCGAGGTGCAGGCCCTCGTCGACGCGAGTCATTTGCCGAACGCGCGCCGCCTGTCGGTCGGCCTGGAGCAAAACCGCCTCGCGATGCTGCTGGCCGTGCTGCACCGCCATGCCGGCATCGCGGCGTTCGACCAGGACGTGTTCATCAACGCGGTGGGCGGCGTCAAGATCACGGAGCCGGCGGCCGACCTCGCCGTGCTGCTTGCCATTAATTCATCGATGCGCAACAAGGCCCTGCCGCGGGGGCTGGTCGTGTTCGGCGAAGTGGGCCTTGCGGGCGAGATCCGCCCGGCGCCGCGCGGCCAGGAACGCTTGCGCGAGGCCGCGAAGCTCGGCTTCTCCGTCGCCGTGATCCCGAAGGCGAACGTTCCAAAGCAAAAGATTGAAGGAATGACGATCGTGGCCGTCGAGCGCATCGACGAAGCGTTCAGCAAGTTGCGCGAGCTCGATTGACGTGGCGGGGATTGGTGCACGGTAACACACGGAGCGCCGTTTGCCCCTATAATCCCACCTCGTTTCCAAACGCATCACAGGCTATCGTGGCAGATCAACGGACTTCCGCACGCAAGATTTTGAAAGTAAGGGCCGTGCTGGCGATGGAAGGGCAGGCGCCCGTCCAGGGCCGCACGTCCGACATCGGCACCAATGGCGTCAGTATCACGGTGCCCAATCCGCTGCAGACGGGGCAGACGGGCCAGGTCGGTTTCGACCTGCTCGTCGACGGCAAGCCATTTCCCTTGCACGCGCGCGCCAAGGTCGTATATTGCGTTTTCAGCAATGGCGAATTCAAGGCGGGGTTTCAGTTCATGAACCTGGACCTGGCGGCGATGGGCAAGCTGTCGCGCTTCCTGCGCTGACCGCCCGTTGCGGCGACAAGAAAAGCGGCGAGCGCCTCGGGCCCCGCCGCTTTTTCTTTGATGAGGCCTCATCGGTCTCCAATGCTATTCGTGATAGCGGTCGTGCAACTTTTGCGAACTGCCGATACCTTCCGAGATCACCTCGTACAACACGAGGACGACGATACCGGTCAGCATTCCAGAAATAAATAACATAGCCATCAAACGCCGTTAGGCGCTCCCTCCGATCCTGCCTGACTTGTCGATTGTTCAGTTTGTAGGACAAATCCTCCATGCCTTGCGATATCTTCAACATAGCAAATGCCGAAGCATTTACAAGGCGCTTTTACGCGGCCGTAGGCTCGGCAATATGACAGGGCGCCTCCAATTGTGTGACACGATTTTTCGTCGTGTCACATCATGCATGCAGCATGTCATATGGTCGAACTGGCCATGTCATAAAGCCGTCATATTTGCTCTCTACACTGCGCAACATCAACCGTGTCACTACCTAAACAAAGGACTTGATATGCGCATGAAGCAAATGCTGGCAACCATCATCATCGGCACCACCGCCGCGTTCGCGAGCACCGCGACGCTGGCCGCCGACATCACCGGTGCTGGTTCGACCTTCGCCTACCCGATCTATTCGAAATGGGCGGAGATGTACAAGAAGACCAGCGGCAACGGCCTGAACTACCAATCGATCGGCTCGGGCGCCGGCATCAAGCAGATCAAGGCCAAGACTGTCGACTTCGGCGCGTCGGACATGCCGCTGCCGGTCGAAGAATTGAACGAAGCGGGCCTGATGCAGTTCCCGACGATCATGGGCGGCGTCGTCGCCATCGTCAACCTGGACGGCGTGGCGCCGGGCCAGCTGAAGCTGACGGGGCCGGTGCTCGCCGACATCTACCTCGGCAAGATCACCAAGTGGAACGACAAGGCCATCGCCGCCCTGAACCCGGGTGTCAAGCTGCCAGCCGAAGACATCACGGTCGTGCACCGCGCCGACGGTTCGGGTACCTCGTTCCTGTTCACGAACTACCTGTCGCAGACCAACGCCGACTTCAAGGCGAAGATCGGTGCCGGCACCGCCGTGAAATGGGTCGTCGGCGTGGGCGGCAAGGGCAATGACGGCGTCGCCGCCAACGTCCAGCGCATCAAGGGTTCGATCGGCTATGTCGAGTGGGCCTACTCGAAGAAGAACAAGCTGGCGCACACCCAGCTGAAGAACCACGACGGCAACTTCCTGCAGCCGGACGACGACGCGTTCAAGGCGGCCGCCGCCAACGCCGACTGGGTCAAGGCACCGGGCTTCGGTGTGGTGCTGACCGACCAGCCGGGCAAGGCCGCATGGCCGATCACCGGTGTGACGTACGCCATCGTGCACAAGCAACAGCTTGATGCCGCCAAGGGCAAGGAAGTGCTGAGCTTCTTCAACTACGCGTACAAGAACGGCGCCGCCGCCGCAACCGAACTGGACTACGTGCCGATGCCGGATGCCGTCACCAAGCTGGTGGAAACGGCCTGGAAAAACAATCTGAAAGATGCGTCGGGCAAGGCGATCTGGTAATTGAGCAAATCCCGCATCGTGGGTAGCGTCGCTCCCACCGTCCCGGCGAGCGGTCGGGAGGGTGGGAGCGACGCGTTTTGCTGCAGGTAATAAATTGGACAAACACATGAACGGACAAACCGCGCTCGCCGCCGACGCTGGCGGCCAGGCCGCGTTGCAGGACGAGGTCCGCAACGCCGCGCTGCGCAACACGATGCGCGTGCAGCGCATCCAGGACTTCGTCTTCCACAAGGTGACCCTGCTGTTTGCCGCGAGCGTCCTCGTCGTCCTCGTCGGCATCATCATCTCGCTCGCGATCGGCGCGGCGCCCGCGTTCCGCGAGTTCGGCGCATCGTTCTTGGTCACGAACGAATGGGACCCCGTCAACGACAAATTCGGCGCGCTGATCGCCATCACGGGCACGCTGGTGACGTCCATCATCGCGCTGCTCGTCGCGTTCCCGATCAGTTTCGGCATCGCCCTGTTCCTCACCGAAATCTGCCCCGTCTGGCTGCGCCGTCCGATGGGCATGGCCGTCGAACTGCTGGCGGGCGTGCCGTCGATCATCTACGGCATGTGGGGCCTGTTCGTATTCGCGCCGCTGTTCGGCGACCATGTCCAGCCGCTGCTGAAAAAGACGCTGGGCGTGCTGCCGTTCATCGGCCCGTTCTTCCAGGGCCCCACGATGGGCCTGGGCCTGCTGACGGCGGGCCTGATCCTCGCCGTCATGATCATCCCGTTCATCGCCTCCGTGATGCGCGACGTGTTCGAGATCGTCCCGGCCGTGCTGAAGGAATCCGCGTACGGCCTCGGCTGCACCAAATGGGAAGTCGTGCGCAAGATCGTGCTGCCGTACACCCGCGCGGGTGTCGTCGGCGGCGTAATGCTGGGCCTGGGCCGCGCACTGGGCGAGACGATGGCCGTCACGTTCGTCATCGGCAACGCGAACGACATCGCGCTGTCGCTGTTCGCGCCGGGTAACTCGATTTCCTCGACGTTGGCCAACGAATTCGCCGAAGCCAGTTCGCCGCTGCACGTGTCCTCGCTGTTCGCGCTGGGCCTGATCCTGTTCGCCATCACGTTCATCGTGCTGTCGGCCGCCAAATTGATGCTTGTCGGGATGTCCCGCAAGGAAGGGGTGAAGTAATGGATGCCGTCGTCAATTCCGTCTACCGTCGCCGCCTGTTGGGGCATCGCGTCGGCATCGCGCTGTCGGTGCTCGCGATGGCGATCGGCCTCGGCTTCCTGCTGTGGATTCTCGCGACCTTGCTGATCAATGGCTTCGGCGCGTTGTCGCACACGCTGTTCACGATGGACACGCCTGCGCCGGGCAGCCCGGGCGGGCTGCGCAACGCCATCGTCGGCAGCCTGATGATGGTGGGCCTGTCCACCGCGATCTCGACGCCAGTCGGCATCCTGGCCGGCATCTACCTGGCCGAGTACGGCCAGAACAACAAGTTCGCCGCCGTCACGCGCTTCGTCACCGACATCATGCTGTCGGCACCATCGATCGTGATCGGCCTGTTCGTGTACGCGCTGTGCGTCGCCCGCTTCCAGCATTTCTCCGGTTATGCGGGCACGGTCGCGCTGTCGCTGATCTCGATTCCCGTCATCGTGCGCACGACCGACAATATGCTGCACCTCGTGCCGAACAGCCTGCTGGAAGCGGCGTTCGCGCTGGGCGCGCCGCGCTGGAAGGTGTCGATGACGGTGCGCCTGCGCGCCGTGAAGGCCGGCGTCGTGACGGGCGTGCTGCTCGCCGTCGCCCGCATCGCCGGCGAGACGGCGCCCCTGCTGTTCACCGCCCTGAACAACCAGTTCTTCAGCCTGGACATGAAACAACCGATGGCCAACCTGCCGGTGGCGATCTATCTGTTCGCGATGAGCTCGTACGAAGACTGGCGCAGCCTGGCGTGGGGCGCGGCGCTGATCGTCACGTTCAGCGTGCTCCTGTTGAATATCCTGTCGCGGACCGCGTTCCGCCAAAAGAACCCGCAATAAGATGACCTTAGCGACCATGATGACCCAGACCCTGTCCACCCCGGCCCCGACGAGCACGTCCAAGGCCAAGACCAAGACCATCGAGATCGCCGGTCTGGACTTTTACTACGGTAAGACGAAGAGCCTGAAGAACGTCAGCCTGGACGTCCACGACAAGCAGGTCACCGCGTTCATCGGCCCGTCCGGCTGCGGCAAGTCGACGTTGCTGCGCACGTTGAATCGCATGTACGACCTGTACCCGGGCCAGCGTGCCGAGGGATCGATCCTGTACCGCGGCCGGAATATCCTGGAGCCGGGTGTCGACGTGAACATGCTGCGCGCGAAGATCGGCATGGTGTTCCAGAAGCCGACGCCGTTCCCGATGTCCATCTACGACAACATCGCGTTCGGCGTGCGCCTGTACGAGAACCTGTCCCGCGGCGAGATGGACGAGCGCGTGGAATGGGCGCTGAAGAAAGCCGCCCTGTGGACCGAAGTGAAGGACAAGTTGAACAAGAGCGGCCTGTCGCTGTCGGGCGGCCAGCAGCAGCGCCTGTGCATCGCGCGCGGCGTCGCCGTGAAGCCGGACGTGCTGCTGCTGGACGAGCCGACGTCCGCGCTGGACCCGATCTCGACCGCGAAGATCGAAGAGCTGATCAGCGAACTGAAGGGCGACTACACGATCGCCATCGTCACGCACAACATGCAGCAGGCGGCGCGCTGCTCCGACTACACGGCCTATATGTACCTGGGCGAACTGGTGGAATTCGGCGAGACCGATCAACTCTTCCTGAACCCGGTGCGCAAGGAAACCCAGGACTACATCACCGGTCGCTTCGGCTGATACGGTAAGATTACATTATTGAACAGGATGGACACATGGTAGGCGAGCACTCTTCCAAGCAGTACGACCAGGAGTTGGAGGCGATTCGTTCCAAGGTGCTGCTGATGGGCGGCATGGTGGAGACGCAGTTCGACGAGGCGCTGAACTGCTTTCGTGTCGGCAATACCGAACAGGCCGACAAGGTCATCGCGGACGATCACTCCGTCAACCAGCTCGAAGTGCAGCTGGACGATGCCTGCAGCCACCTGATCGTGCGCCGCCAGCCCGCCGCGAACGACCTGCGTACGATCATGGCGACGATCAAGGTGATCACGGACCTCGAGCGCATCGGCGACGAGTCCTCCAAGATCGCGCGCACGGCGAAGAGCCTGCACGAGCGCGGCATGGTCAGCTTCAACCACTACGAGACGGTGCGTACGATCTCGCGCGCCACCGCCGACATGCTGCACGACGCGCTCGACGCGTTCGCGCGCCTGGACGGCCGTGCCGCCGTGCAGATCATCGCCCAGGACGACGTGATCGACCACGAATTCCGCACCATCCTGCGCAGCACGATCACGTTCATGATGGAAGACCCGCGCACGATCTCGTCCGCGCTGGACGTGCTGTGGGTCGCGAAGGCCATCGAGCGCATCGGCGACCACGCCAAGAACATCGCGGAATACGTGATCTACGTTGTCGAAGGACGCGATATCCGCCACAGCAAACCGGCGGCCCTCGCGGCCAACGGCGAAGGGTGATCGATGGCGGCCAACACGAGCGTGCTGATCGTCGAGGATGAGCCGGCGATCGTCGAACTGGTGAGCTACTCCCTGCGCGAGACTGGCTGGGAGATCCGCACGGCCGCCAACGTGGCATCGGCCTGGGATTCGATCGTGCACGGCCGGCCCGACCTGCTGCTGCTCGACTGGATGCTGCCGGACCAGAGCGGCCTGCGGTTATTGTCCCGGCTGCGCGGCGACCGCGATTTCCAGGACATCCCCGTCATCATGCTGACGGCGAAGAGCATGGAAGAGGACAAGATCGCGGGCCTGAACACGGGGGCCGACGATTATGTGACGAAGCCGTTCTCGCCGCGCGAACTGGTGGCCCGCTCGAAGGCCCTGTTGCGCCGCAAGAGCCCGCACCTCGCGGAAGCGCCGCTGATGGCCGGCCCCGTGACGCTCGATCCGGCCAGCTGCACCGTCACCCTGGACGGCCGCCAGCTCGACATGGGCAATGCCGAATACCGCCTGCTGAAATTCCTGATGGCGCACCGCGAGCGCGTGTTCTCGCGCAGCCAGCTGCTCGACAAGGTGTGGGGCGATGCCGCCGCCGTCGAGGAGCGCACGGTCGACGTCCACGTCCTCCGCCTGCGCAAGGCGTTGAAAGAAGCGGAAAAGCTGATCAAGACCGTGCGCAGCGTGGGCTACATGCTGACCGAGAAAGAAAAATAAGGAAAGGTCGTTCGTTTGAATCCACGAGTCGTGTTCTGGGTGCCGGCGCTGCTGCGCCTCGGCCTGACACTTGCCGTCGCCGCCATCGCCTGGTGGCTGCTGGGTCCCGTCTCCGGGCTGGCGCTCGCGCTGCTCATCACCCTGGGCCTGTTGATCGTCCAGCTGAACTACCTGCACAAGCTCGGGGAGTGGCTGAACGACCCGCAAAGCACGAAGCTGCCGGACGGGTGGGGCGCGTGGACCGACGTCTTCGCCCGCCTGTACCGCCTGCGGCGCGACGACGAGCGCAACCGCGACGAGCTGACGGAATGGCTAGCCCGCTTCCGCCAGGCCATGCACCTGCTGCCGGAAGGTGTCGCGATCATGGACGACGTGCTGTTCCTCGAATGGTGCAACCCGGCTGCCGAGCGCCACCTGGGCCTCACCCTTGACCGCGACAAGGGCCGCCGGGTGACGAACTTGATTCGCCACCCGGAATTCATCGACTACCTGATCCTCGGCCGCTACGAACAGCCGCTCACGCTGTCGATCCGCGGCCGCAAGCTGATCGTGCAGATCATCCCGTTCGAGAACCGCCGCCAGATCCTCGTCACGCACGATGCCACGGACACGGACCGCATCGAGGCGATGCGCCGCGACTTCATCGCCAACGCGTCGCACGAGCTGCGCACGCCGCTGACGGTGATCGTCGGCTTCCTCGAGATCGCGCTGGCCGACCCGGGCCTGGACGAGAAGACCCGTACGGCGCACCTGATGCTGATGACGGAGCAGGCGGGACGCATGCAGCGCCTCATCGAGGACATGCTCACGTTGTCGCGGCTTGAATCGGACGAGTATCCGCTGAAGCGCGAGCGCGTGGACGTGAAGGCGTTGGTCGAGCAGGTGGCCGGCGACGCGCGCGCGTTGTCGAACGGCCGCCACGAGATCGCCTTCACCGTAGACGGCCCGGACGTCATGGGCAGCACGGAAGAACTGCGCAGCGCGTTCGGCAACCTGGCCAGCAACGCCGTGCGCTACACGCCGGAAGGCGGCAAGATCGAGCTGCATTGGCTGCGCGGGCCGAACGACTTGCGCTTCGAGGTGGTCGACAACGGCATCGGCATCGACGACCAGCACATCGCGCGGCTGACCGAGCGCTTCTACCGCGTCGACAAGAGCCGCTCGCGCGAGACGCAGGGCACGGGCCTGGGCCTCGCCATCGTCAAGCACGTGCTGCTGCGCCACGGCGGCAAGCTGGCGATCCGCTCCGTGCCGGGCAAGGGCAGCGTATTTACGGCTACGTTGCCGAACACGTCGCTGCCGGGCTGACGCTTACAGGCGGCTTAAACGGGGCCGGCAAACGGGCGGGATCGGGTTACAATCCCGTCTTTGCCTCGTTTCCTGTCTTCGGATGACCTTCTCCCGACGTTCCCTTCTCGCCACGCTCGGCGCCGCGGCCCTGGTGGCCGGGTGCGGGTCCACGCCCACGCAACCGCCGGCCCCCCTCGCCGCCGCGCCCGCACCCGTGCCGCTGCCGCCGCGCCACGTGAAGATCGCACTCGCGCTGGGCGGTGGTGCCGCCCGCGGCTTCGCCCACATCGGCGTGATCAAGGCGTTGGAAGCGCAGGGCATCGTGCCCGACATCGTCGTCGGTACGAGCGCCGGTTCCGTCGTCGGCGCGCTGTACGCGTCCGGATACAACGGCTTCCAGTTGCAGAAGATCGCCCTCGACATGGACGAGACGACGATCTCCGACTGGGCCATCCCGTTCTTCAGCAAGTCGTCCGGCGTGCTGAAAGGGGAGGCGCTGCAGGCCTATGTCAACAAGGCCGTGCACAACCAGCCGATCGAAAAACTCAAGATTCCGTTCGGCGCCGTCGCGACCGACCTGAAAACGGGACAGCCGATCCTGTTCCGGCGCGGGAACACGGGCATGGCCGTGCGCGCGTCGTCGTCCGTGCCGGGCGTGTTCCAGCCCGTCGTGATCGCCGGACGTACTTATGTCGACGGTGGCCTCGTCGCGCCCGTTCCGGTGCGCTTCGCGAAGGAGATGGGCGCGGAATTCATCATCGCCGTCAACATCTCGAGCGCGACGGAGGCGCAGGCGACGGCGAGTTCCATGGACGTGCTGATGCAGACGTTCACGATCATGGGCCAGCGGCTGAACCAGCACGAATTGAAGGATGCCGACGTCGTCATCACGCCCGCGCTGGGCGCGATGGGCAGCGCCGACTTCAACGGCCGTAACCTGGCCGTGCTGGCCGGCGAACAGGCCGCGGCCGGCGTCATGGCGGAACTCAAGGCCAGGCTGAAGGCCAAACAAAGCACGTCCGCCCCGCTGGCGGCGGCGCGCTGACCTCGTAATCACTTTTGTAACGCTTCACGAAAGAAAGACTCAAGATGCAAACCAAACCCGTTCTTACCCTCGAAGACATCAAGAAGATCGCTGCCGGCGCGGAAAGCCACGCCATTGCGAATGGCTGGAACGTCGTCATCGCCATCTGCGACGACGGCGGCCATCCGCTGTGGCTGCAACGCCTGGACGGCGCCGCGCCCGTGTCCGCGCACATCGCCCCCGCGAAGGCCAAGACGGCCGCGCTGGGCCGCCGTGAATCGAAGATCTACGAAGACATGATCAACAACGGCCGCGTGTCGTTCGCCCGCGCGCCGGAACTGGACGGCATGCTGGAAGGCGGCGTACCCATCATCGTGGACGGCCACGTCGTCGGTGCCGTGGGCGTGTCGGGCGTGAAGTCGGCGGAAGACGTGCAGATCGCCAAGGCCGGTATCGCGGCGCTGGGCCTGTAATTTACGTGTCCGCCAAGTCGGCGGGCGTGGCGCGACTCCGGTCGGGCCCGCCCGCCGATTTTTTTGCGCTTGCACTTGGTGGGCGCGGGGAGCCCACCCTACGATGGGTCAAGGTGCCGTAGGGTGGGCACCCCGTGCCCACCGGAACGCCAGAAGCATTTTCCGCGGGACATTTAGACGAAAAGTGAAGGCAAGGCGATTGCCGACCGATATAAATCGCGCTATAATTCAGAGGTTTAGCCATCACTTATCTGCCGTAGCGACTACCCACCCATACCTCTATCTAGCGACCTGTAACACTGGGCGAAATGCATGCCCACACCTTGTGCAGGCCGGTCTGACGTGGCGCAGCCTACGGCGACTTTATCGGGAGTTGCCCTTGCCGCCATTTTTTTCTGGCCCAGCCGTTCCAGCCATCCTCGCCTTGGCAGACGGAACCATTTTCAAAGGATATTCGATCGGCGCCGCCGGTCACACGACGGGTGAGGTGGTGTTCAATACCGCCATCACCGGTTACCAGGAAATCCTGACCGACCCCAGCTACTCGCGTCAGATCGTGACGCTGACCTATCCGCACATCGGCAACTACGGCATCAATCCGGAAGACGTCGAGGCGACCAAGGTGCACGCCGCCGGCCTCATCATCCGTGACCTGCCGCTGCTGGCATCGAACTTCCGCTCCACCCAGTCGCTGGCCGACTACCTGAAGCAGGAAAACGTCGTGGCCATCGCCGGCATCGACACCCGCAAGCTGACCCGCATCCTGCGCGAAAAAGGCGCCCAGAACGGCGCCATCCTCACCGGCACGCAAGGCAATGAGCCGTCGGAAGCGCAGGCGCTGGAACTGGCACGCTCGTTCCCCGGCCTCAACGGCATGGACCTGGCGAAGGTCGTCTCCGTCAAGGAGCCGTACACGTTCGACCAGACGGAATGGAAGCTGGGGCAGGGCTACGGCAAGCAGGAAAACCCGCGATTCCACGTCGTCGCCTTCGACTACGGCGTCAAGCGCAACATCCTGCGCATGCTGGCCGAGCGCGGCTGCAAGATCACCGTGCTGCCGGCGCAAGCCACCGCGGAAGAAGCCCTTGCTCTGAACCCGGACGGCATCTTCCTCGCCAACGGCCCGGGCGACCCGGCCGCGTGCGACTACGCGATCGCCGCGACGAAGAAAGTGATCGACTCGGGCATCCCGACGTTCGGCATCTGCCTCGGCCACCAGATCATGGCGCTGGCCTCCGGCGCGAAGACGGTCAAGATGAAGTTCGGTCACCACGGCGCCAACCATCCGGTGCAAGACCTGGATTCGAAGCAGGTGATGATCACGTCGCAGAACCACGGCTTCGCGGTCGACGCGGCCACCTTGCCGGCCAACTGCCGCGTGACGCACGTCTCGCTGTTCGACGGCTCGCTGCAGGGCTTCGAGCGCACGGACAAGCCCGCGTTCTGCTTCCAGGGCCACCCGGAAGCGTCGCCCGGCCCGACCGACGTCGCCTACCTGTTCGACCGTTTCATCAGCAAGATGCAAGCCCACGCCAGCAAGTGAGAAGAAATAAATGCCAAAACGTACTGACATCAAAAGCATCCTGATCATCGGCGCGGGCCCGATCGTCATCGGCCAGGCGGTCGAATTCGACTACTCCGGCGCGCAAGCGTGCAAGGCGCTGCGCGAAGAGGGTTACAAGGTCATCCTGGTCAACTCGAACCCGGCCACGATCATGACGGACCCGGAAACGGCCGACGTCACCTATATCGAACCGATCACGTGGAAGGCCGTCGAGCGCATCATCGACAAGGAGCGTCCCGACGCGATCCTGCCGACGATGGGCGGCCAGACGGCGCTGAACTGCGCGCTGGACCTGCACCGCCACGGCGTGCTGGACAAGTACCAGGTCGAGCTGATCGGCGCCACGCCGGAAGCCATCGACAAGGCCGAGGACCGCTTCAAGTTCAAGGAAGCGATGACGAAGATCGGCCTCGGTTCGGCCCGTTCCGGCATCGCCCACTCGATGGACGAAGCCCGCGCCGTGCAGCGCGAACTGGGCTTCCCGACGATCATCCGTCCGTCGTTCACGATGGGCGGCTCGGGCGGCGGTATCGCGTACAACGAAGAAGAATTCGAAGCGATCTGCAAGCGCGGCCTGGAAGCGTCGCCCACGTCCGAACTGCTGATCGAGGAATCGCTGCTCGGCTGGAAAGAGTACGAGATGGAAGTCGTCCGCGACAAGAAGGACAACTGCATCATCGTCTGCTCGATCGAAAACCTGGATCCGATGGGCGTGCACACGGGCGACTCGATCACCGTCGCACCGGCACAGACGCTGACGGACAAGGAATACCAGATCATGCGCAACGCGTCGATCAACGTGCTGCGCGAGATCGGCGTCGACACGGGCGGCTCGAACGTGCAGTTCTCGATCAACCCGAAGGACGGCCGCATGATCGTCATCGAGATGAACCCGCGCGTGTCGCGTTCGTCCGCACTGGCCTCGAAGGCAACCGGCTTCCCGATCGCGAAAGTGGCGGCGAAACTGGCCGTGGGCTTCACGCTGGATGAGCTGCGCAACGAGATCACCGGCGGCGCGACCCCGGCCTCGTTCGAGCCGTCGATCGACTACGTCGTCACCAAGATCCCGCGCTTCACGTTCGAGAAATTCCCGACCGCCGACAAGCACCTGACGACGCAGATGAAGTCCGTCGGTGAAGTGATGGCGATGGGCCGCACGTTCCAGGAATCGTTCCAGAAAGCGCTGCGCGGCCTGGAAGTCGGCGTCGACGGCCTGAACGAAAAGACGCGCGACCGCGAAAAGATCGAGGAAGAACTGGGCGAGCCGGGTCCGGAGCGCATCTGGTACGTGGGCGACGCGTTCGCGCAGGGCTTCACGATGGAAGAGGTGCACAACCTCACCAAGATCGATCCGTGGTTCCTCATCCAGATCAAGGAAATCGTCGACATCGAACTCTGGCTCGATCACCAGAAGCTGGAAAGCCTCGACAAGCCGACGCTCTATAAACTGAAGCAGAAGGGCTTCTCCGACCGCCGCCTCGCATTCCTGATGCAGACGACGCCGGAAGCCGTGCGCGCGCAGCGCCACGCCTTCGGCATCCGTCCGGTCTACAAGCGCGTGGACACGTGCGCCGCCGAATTCGCGACGAACACCGCGTACATGTACTCGACGTACGACGAAGAGTGCGAATCGAATCCGACCGACAAGAAGAAGATCATGGTGCTGGGCGGTGGCCCGAACCGCATCGGCCAGGGCATCGAGTTCGACTACTGCTGCGTGCACGCGGCCCTCGCGATGCGCGAAGACGGCTACGAGACCATCATGGTCAACTGCAACCCGGAGACCGTGTCGACCGACTACGACACGTCCGACCGCCTGTACTTCGAATCGCTGACCCTCGAAGACGTGCTGGAAATCGTCGACCTGGAAAAGCCGGAAGGCGTGATCGTGCAGTACGGCGGCCAGACCCCGCTGAAGCTCGCGCTGGACCTGGAAAAGAACGGCGTCCCCATCATCGGCACGTCGCCGGACATGATCGACGCCGCGGAAGACCGCGAGCGCTTCCAGAAGCTCCTGCAGGACCTGGGCCTGCGCCAGCCGCCGAACCGCACCGCGCGCACGGAAGCCGAAGCGCTGGCGCTGGCATCCGAGATCGGCTACCCGCTCGTCGTGCGTCCGTCGTACGTGCTGGGCGGCCGCGCGATGGAGATCGTCCACGAGCAGCGCGACCTCGAGCGCTACATGCGCGAAGCCGTGAAGGTATCGAACGATTCGCCGGTGCTGCTGGACCGCTTCCTGAACGACGCGATCGAAGTCGACGTCGACTGCATCTCGGACGGCGAGACGACGTTCATCGGCGGCGTGATGGAACACATCGAGCAGGCCGGCGTCCACTCGGGCGACTCTGCGTGCTCGCTGCCGCCGTACTCGCTGGCGCAAGCCACGATCGATGAACTGAAGCGCCAGACGTCGCTGATGGCGAAGGCGTTGAACGTCGTCGGCCTGATGAACGTGCAGTTCGCGATCCAGCAGTCGGAAGTCGACGGCAAGACCGTGGACACCGTGTACGTGCTGGAAGTGAACCCGCGCGCGTCGCGTACCGTGCCGTTCGTGTCGAAGGCGACGGGCCTGCAACTGGCGAAGATCGCCGCGCGCTGCATGGTCGGCCAGACCCTGGCACAGCAGGGCATCACGAAAGAGATCGTCCCGCCGTTCTACAGCGTGAAGGAAGCCGTGTTCCCGTTCGTGAAATTCCCGGGTGTCGACACGATCCTCGGCCCCGAGATGAAGTCGACGGGTGAAGTGATGGGCGTGGGCATGACGTTCGGCGAAGCGTTCGTCAAGTCGCAGCTGGCGGCCGGCATCATCCTGCCGGAGACTGGCCGCGTGTTCCTGTCCGTGAAAGGCTCGGACAAGCCGCGCACCGTGAAAGTGGCGCGCGACCTCGTCGACCTGGGCTTCTCGCTCGTCGCGACGAAGGGCACGGCAGCCGTGATCTCCGCCGCCGGCATCCCCGTCACGCCGGTCAACAAGGTGATCGAGGGCCGTCCGCACATCGTCGACATGATCAAGAACCACGAGATCGCGATGGTCGTGAACACGGTCGAAGAGAAGCGCAGCGCCATCGCCGACTCGCGTACGATCCGTACGTCGGCACTGCAGTCGCGCGTCGTCACCTACACGACGATCGCCGGCGCCGAGGCCGCGGTGCAGGGCATGCGCCACCTGGACGAGTTGCGCGTGTACGATTTACAAGGCCTGCATAAAACCTTAAACTAAGCGGCAAAGCAGTAATACGCTGTACCCAAGACCACAGAGTTCGCGCGGCTCGCGCCGTGCGGCTCTGTGGTTTTCACTTGGTACGTCCGCAAACACTGAGAACAGAACCATGAACACTCCATTGACCAAATTCGGCGCCGAGAAGTTGAAGGAAGAGCTGCACCAGCTCAAGACCAAGGAGCGCCGCAACGTGATCGATGCGATCGCCGAGGCGCGCTCGCATGGTGACCTGTCCGAAAACGCAGAGTACGACGCCGCCAAGGAGCGCCAGGCCTTCGTCGAAGGCCGTATCGCCGAGCTGGAACAGAAGCTCTCGACCGCCCAGATCATCGATCCGGCCACGCTGGACGCGGAAGGCCGCGTCGTGTTCGCCTCGACCGTCGATCTCGAAGACCTCGACAACGGCCAGAAGGTCACGTACCAGATCGTCGGCATCGACGAAGCCGATCTCAAGGAGAACAAGGTCTCCGTCACGTCGCCGATCGCGCGCGCGCTGATCGGCAAATACGCCGGCGACGTGGTCGAAGTGCAGGCCCCGTCCGGTCCGCGCGAATACGAAATCCTGGAAGTCCGCTACGTTTAAGTCACCCGCCACGATGCTCGCCAACGCGCGCCTGTTGCTGGCCGCCCTCTGGGCCGGCAGCGTGTGGGCCGTCAGCTACCTGGCCGCGCCGAGCGCGTTTGCCGTCCTCGACAGCACGCAGGCCGGGAACGTCGTCGGCGCGATGCTGACGCGGTCGGCCTGGCTGGCGATCGCGCTGGCCGCGGTGCTGGCGCTGCTGACGGCGCGCGCGGCGGATGTGGATGCGCGGCGCAAGCGCTGGCTGTACGGGCTGATCGCCGGCATGCTGGCGTGCAGCCTCGTCGTCTACCTTGGCCTGCAGCCGATGATGGCGGCAATCCGCGAGGCGGCCGGGCCGGCCGGTGTGCGCGCGTCGCCGCAGTGGGGGACGTTCGCGGCGCTGCATGGGGTGTCGCAGGTGTTGTACCTGGCCGAGAGTATTCTGGGTGCCATGCTGGTCGTGAAGGCGCGGTGATGCGAACGTTTGGTGGGCGGAGGGTCGCCCACCCTACGGATCGTTGCCGGCGTGTCGAATGGCGTAGGGTGGGCACCCCGTGCCCGCCATGCACGCCGCCGACGCAAAAAAACCGGGGCATCGGCCCCGGTTAATTTTTGAAACGGACAAGGATTACTTCAAGGCCGTCTTCTTGGTGCTGGCCTGGCGCGTCTTGGCCCGCTTGATGTTGCCGCCCTGGGTCACGCGTTCATTCCCTTTCAGCAATACCTTGGTGACGCTCGGCTTCTTGGTGCCGCTTGGGCTCGGCTTGACGATGGTGACTTCGCGCAGGCCCTTGCCGGACTTGGAGGCACGTTCCTTGACGGCGTCCTTCTTCGGACGGTACAGGACGAGCAGCTTGCCGATATGCTGGACCGGGGCCGCATCGAGTTCTTCGCAGATCCGTTCGTAGATCGCGACGCGCGCTTCGCGGTCGTCGCCGAAGACGCGGACCTTGATCAGGCCGTGCGCATCCAGGCTGGACGCGATTTCCTTCAGGACCGAATCCGTCAGGCCGGCTTCGCCGATCATGACGACAGGATTGAGTCCGTGGGCTTCCGCACGCAGCGCGGCACGCTCGACCGGTGTAAGTTTGATCATGATGTTATTTTGAGATACCTATTAAAAGCAGTATTTTACGCGAATGGCCAAGAACAAATTCAATAAAAACTGGATCCACGATCACATCAACGATCCCTATGTCAAATTGGCACAGAAGGAGGGCTACCGGGCCCGTGCGGCCTACAAGCTGAAAGAAATCGACGAAAGCGAAAAGCTCATCAGGCCGGGCCAGGTGATCGTCGACCTCGGTTGCACGCCGGGCAGCTGGGGCCAGTACACGCGGCGCAAGCTGGCCGGCGGCGGGGAGGGCGGCATCAAGGGCACGATGATCGGCCTGGACATCCTGCCGATGGAACCGATCGCCGACATGCATTTCATCCAGGGCGATTTCCGCGAACAGGACGTGCTGGACGAGCTGGCCGGCGTCCTCGAGGGCCGCATGGCCGACCTCGTGCTGTCGGACATGGCGCCGAACCTGTCCGGCATCCCGTCCGCCGACGCGGCGCGCATGGAGGATTTGATCGATCTCGCCATTGAGTTCTCTCAATCTCACCTCAAACCATCCGGCGCATTGTTGGTGAAATGCTTTAAAGATATGGGTTTTACGCAAATTCTTGAGAAGTTCCGCACCGAATTCAAGGTCGTCAAGCAGATCAAGCCGAAGGCCAGTCGCGACAAATCGTCGGAAATTTTTCTGCTGGGGCGCGGTCTGAAGAATCCGGCTGGCTGAGATTGCGAAAATCGCCGGCGCCGCCCTTGATTTTCAGGAGTACAACCGCACATCAGCATGGGACAACCCTCTCCGTATCCATCCGGGTGGAATGTTCGCCGTGCCTGCACAACGGAAATAAAAACCGTTTATAGTGGAGCATGGGCACCATGGGCGGGCGTGCGTGGCACGGGCTGCTTAATGCGGTAAAATCTGCCTTTGAAAAAATGGGAAAAGATGCGTTCGCATCAGAGGAGTCTTCGTGAATAATATGTTTTCCAAATCCGCCATCTGGGTGGTCGTCGCGCTGCTGTTGTTCATGCTGTTCAAGCAGTTCGACAATCACAGCGTCTCGGGCGGCAGCAAGACCATTGCTTATTCCGAGCTGCTCGATGACGTCAAGGCGAAACGCATCAAGGACGTCGTGATCGAAGGGTCGAGCATCACCGCGACCCGCAACGACGACTCCAAGGTCCGCACCACCGCCACCATGCTCGACCGCGGCCTGATCGGCGACCTGCGCGACAACAACGTGCGCTTCGACGTCAAGCCGCCCGAGGAACCGTCGTTCCTCCAGCAAGTCTTCATCTCCTGGTTCCCGATGCTCCTGCTGATCGGCGTCTGGGTCTTCTTCATGCGCCAGATGCAGGGCGGCGGCAAGGGCGGGGCGTTCTCGTTCGGCAAGTCGAAGGCGCGCATGATGGATGAAACGAACAACACCGTCACGTTCGCCGACGTCGCCGGCTGCGACGAAGCGAAGGAAGAAGTGGGCGAGATCGTCGACTTCCTGAAGGACCCGACCAAGTTCCAGAAACTGGGCGGCCGCATCCCGCGCGGCGTGCTGATGGTGGGCCCTCCGGGTACCGGCAAGACGCTGCTGGCCCGCGCCATCGCCGGCGAAGCGAAGGTGCCGTTCTTCTCGATCTCCGGTTCCGACTTCGTGGAGATGTTCGTCGGCGTGGGTGCATCCCGCGTGCGCGACATGTTCGAGAACGCGAAAAAGCATTCGCCGTGCATCATCTTCATCGACGAGATCGACGCCGTCGGCCGCCACCGCGGCGCCGGCATGGGCGGCGGCAACGACGAACGCGAACAGACGTTGAACCAGTTGCTCGTCGAGATGGACGGCTTCGAGGCATCGTCGGGCGTGATCGTGATCGCCGCGACGAACCGCGCCGACGTGCTGGACAAGGCACTGCTGCGTCCGGGCCGTTTCGACCGCCAGGTGATGGTGGGCCTGCCGGACATCCGCGGCCGCGAACAGATCTTGAACGTGCACATGCGTAAAGTGCCGATCGGTACCGACGTGAAGGCCGACATCCTGGCACGCGGCACCCCGGGCTTCTCGGGCGCCGACCTGGCCAACCTCGTCAACGAAGCGGCGCTGTTCGCCGCGCGCCGCAACAAGCGCCTCGTCGAGATGAGCGACTTCGAAGATGCGAAGGACAAGATCTACATGGGCCCGGAGCGCAAGTCGATGGTGATGCGCGAGGAAGAGCGCCGCAACACCGCGTACCACGAATCGGGCCACGCCGTGATCGCCAAGCTGCTGCCGAAGGCCGATCCCGTGCACAAGGTCACGATCATGCCGCGCGGCTATGCCCTTGGCCTGACCTGGCAGCTGCCGGAGCACGACAGCCTGTCCGGTTACAAGGACAAGATGCTGGAAGAAATCTCGATCCTGTTCGGCGGCCGTATCGCCGAGGAGATCTTCGTCGGCCAGATGTCGACGGGCGCATCGAACGACTTCGCCCGCGCCACCAAGCTGGCCCGGTCGATGGTGACGAAGTTCGGCATGTCCGAGAGCATGGGCGTGATGGTGTACGAGGACAGCGAGAACGAAGGCTTCTTCGGCGGCTCCGTCAAGACCATCTCCGAAGCGACGCAGCAGAAAGTCGATGCCGAGATCCGCAGCATCCTCGACACGCAGTACTCGCTGGCGCGCCGGCTGCTGGAAGAAAACCGCGAGAAGGTCGAAGTGATGACGAAGGCGCTGCTCGAGTGGGAAACCATCGATGCCGACCAGATCAACGACATCATGGCTGGGCGCGAGCCGCGTCCGCCGAAGTCGGTGGTCCTGACGAAGCGCACGCCGCCGAACGACAACGGCGTCGCTCCGAACGCGACGGCTCCGGCCTGACGCGGCCCGGCCTGATCGACTTCATCAGCGCACAGTCTCATTAAAAGGCACCCGAGCGGGTGCCTTTTTATTGTTCATCGAGTTGGTGTTTTAACATGCGTAAATACCTGCAGTGTGGCCGTTTCGGCTACGACCTCGCCCAGCGCCCACTGGTCATGGGCATCCTCAACGTCACCCCCGATTCGTTCTCCGACGGTGGCCGCCATCAGGCTCTCGAATTCGCCGTGGAGCGGGCCGAGCAGATGATCAAGGATGGCGTCGACCTCATCGACATCGGCGGCGAATCCACCCGTCCGGGCTCGCCCAGCGTCCCCGTCGATGAAGAGCTGCGCCGCGTCATGCCGGCGATTTACGCGTTGCGCGAACTGGGCTATCCATTGTCGATCGACACATGCAAGCCCGAGGTGATGCGCGAGGCAATCATCGCCGGCGCGGACATGATCAACGACATCAATGCCTTCCGGTCACCGGGCGCCATCGACGCCGTGAAGGACAGCGATTGCGCGCTGTGCGTGATGCACATGCAGGGCTCGCCGCAGGACATGCAAGCCAGTCCGGAATATGCCGACGTCGTGGCCGACGTGATCGCGTTCCTGCGTGAGCGCGTCGACGCGCTGCTTACGGCGGGTGTGGCGCGCGAACGCATCACGGTCGATCCTGGATTTGGTTTTGGGAAGCGGGTCGAGCATAATTACGCTTTGCTTCGAAACATAAGCCGTGTGGAACGCGAACTGGGCCTGCCCGTATTGGCCGGGCTGTCGCGCAAATCGATGATCGGCGCCGTGACGGGGCGCAGCGTCGAGCAGCGCCTGGCCGGCAGCCTGGGCGGGGCGCTTGCTGCGGTAGCGCAGGGCGCCCGGATCGTCCGGGTCCATGATGTGGCAGAGACGGTGGACGCGCTGAAGGTCTGGCAAGCGGCCCACCACGAATAATCAATAGATGATGAGAATTTAATTAATGGCACGTAAATATTTCGGTACCGATGGCATACGTGGCCTGGTGGGCGAGTCGCCCATCACGCCCGATTTCGTGATGCGCCTGGGTTATGCGGCCGGCAAGGTGCTGGCGAAAGACAATGCCAAGAGCGGACGCCCCACCGTGCTGATCGGCAAGGACACGCGCATTTCCGGCTACATGCTGGAAGCGGCGCTGGAAGCGGGTTTCTCGGCGGCCGGCGTCGACGTGATGCTGGCCGGCCCGATGCCGACCCCGGCCATCGCCTACCTGACGCGCGCGCTGCGGCTGCAGGCGGGCGTCGTGATTTCGGCGTCGCACAACCCGTTCCAGGACAACGGCATCAAGTTCTTTTCCGAGCATGGCACCAAATTGCCGGACGCCGTGGAACTCGAAATCGAGGACGCGATCGACCAGCCGATGGGCTGCGTGTCGTCCGAAAAGCTGGGCCGTGCCACGCGCCTGCGCGACGCGCAAGGCCGCTACATCGAGTTCTGCAAGAGCACGTTCCCGAACGAGCTCGACCTGCGTGGCCTGAAGATCGTCGTCGACTGCGCCCATGGCGCGGCGTACAACATCGCGCCGCACGTGTTCCATGAACTCGGTGCGGAAGTCATCGAACTGGGCACGAAGCCGGACGGCTTCAACATCAACGACGGCGTCGGCGCCACGGCACCGAAGGCGATGGCCGCGGCCGTCGTCGAGCACAAGGCCGACCTGGGCATCGCGCTGGACGGCGACGCCGACCGCCTGATCATGTGCGACGCCAATGGCCGCCTGTACAACGGTGACGAGCTCCTGTACGTGATGGTGCGGGCGCGCATGGCGACGGGACCGGTGGAGGGCGCCGTCGGCACGCTGATGACCAATATGGCGCTGGAAGTCGCGTTCAAGGAAATGGGCATCGGCTTCGCGCGCGCGAAGGTCGGCGACCGCTACGTCCTGGAAATGATGCAGGAGCGGGGCTGGCTGCTGGGCGGCGAAGGCTCCGGCCACCTGCTGGCGCTGGACAAGCACTCGACTGGCGACGGCATCGTCTCGGCGCTGCAGGTCTTGACCGCACTCAAGCGCTCGGGCCGCGGCCTGGCGGATTGCTGCAGCGACTTGACGCTGTACCCGCAGACCTTGATCAACGTCCGCGTGCAGCCGGGCACGGACTGGACGAAGAATGCGGCCGTTGTCGCGGAGAAAGAACACGTCGAACGCGAACTGGGCGACACGGGCCGCGTGCTGATCCGCCCATCGGGCACGGAACCGCTCGTACGCGTGATGGTGGAAGCGAAGAGTGCGGAGATGGCCGAGTCGATGGCCAAGCGGATCGCGGCCCAGTTCGAGGTCTGACCGGTCGGCGGGAGGCTTCATTGACGCTACCCTCCCGGCGGGGTATGATCGTCCCATCGGAGTGTAGCGCAGCCCGGTAGCGCACCTGCTTTGGGAGCAGGGGGTCCAAGGTTCGAATCCTTGTACTCCGACCACCGTTTCGCAAACGGGCTGTCGCCGACGGCCCGTTTTCATTTGTGACGCCGTACGTCGTACGGCCGCCAAACTGCCCATAGCTCAGTTGGATAGAGCAACGGCCTTCTAAGCCGTAGGTCGCTGGTTCGAACCCAGCTGGGCAGGCCATCCATCTTCCTCGTCGTGTCGTGCGGCCGTTGACCTCGGGCCCATGCTAGCCTTGCTCGACATTGGCGAGGAGGCGACATGACGTGGTACCGGATGCTCGGACGAGCGGTCTTGATGGCAACGATGATCCTGTCGACTTGCGTCGCCGCAAGCGTGCAGGCGGCGGCGCCGAATCCTGCCGTCCTTGCCCTCAGGCTGCCGTCGGGGGACAACGCCACGCCGCCCGGACCGAACGGTACCGTGCAGTTCATCGGCACCGCGACGGTGCTGATCCACTATCAGGGCTTCACGATCCTGACGGACCCCAACTTCCTGCACAAGGGCGAAGACGTGCATCTTGGGTACGGCATCACGTCCGAGCGGCTCACGAATCCCGCTTTGGGTCTCGAACAATTGCCGCCCGTCGATCTCGTGCTGCTGTCGCATTTCCACGAGGATCACTTCGACAAGCTCGTGCAACAGAAGCTCGACAAGAACATCCCCATCGTCACGACGAAAGAGGCTGCCGAGCATTTGAAACGCATCGGCTTCAAGCGTACGTTCGGGTTGTCGACGTGGGACCGCATCGACGTCGAAAAAGGCGAGGCGCGGTTGCGTATCTCGGCAGCGCCCGGACGCCACGGCAAGGCGGGGATGCAGCTCCTGCTGCCGCCCGTCATGGGCGCGGTGCTCGACTTCGGTCCGAACCTGGCGGCGCCGAGCCATCGGATGTACATCAGTGGCGATACCTTGATTTACGACGACCTGAAGGCGATTCCGCAGCGCTTCCCCGACGTCGATCTTGCCCTGCTGCACCTGGGCGGGACGCGCATTCTCGGCGTGTTCAAGGTGACGATGGACGGCAAGGACGGCGTCAAGCTGATGCAGATCGTCCAGCCGAAAAAAGCGATTCCCATCCACTTCGACGACTACGATGTGTTCAAGTCGCCGCTGTCGGATTTCGCGCGCGAGGTGAAGGACGCCGGCCTGGAGCAGCAGGTGGTATTTCTCGCGCACGGCGACACGTACACGTTCACGCCCAGCGAGCGCTGAGCGCGCCGCACCTGCTTTCGATCGATCACTCGCTCTCTTCGGTGCGTGGTGCCATGGTCGCGTCCTCGTCGAACGGCCAGCCGCTGGGCGGCGGCACGTGGCGCTGGAATTCGTGCGGCATCACGATCGGCACTTGCAGGCAGACGCTCTGCGTGGGCAGCACTTCCATCCAGGCGCGCACGAGTTCCTTGTAGGCGATGCCGACGGGACGGATCTTGCGGTCGAGGTCGAACAAGCCCAGCGCATTCACGTTGCCGTTGTTCTCGCGCAGCGCGGTGTCCCAATCGACCTGGTCCGTGAGCGAATACCACGTGAAGCCGACGAGTGGCACGCCGTTGTTGCGCACGCGCAGGACATTGGCCCATTCCTTGCGCAACCAGTTCACGGCTTCGTCGCCGCGCGGTCCTTCCGACAGATTCGTTTCCGTGTGCATCACGGGCAAGCGGTAGCGGTTGTAGTACTGGTGCGTGATGACCGCATAGCCGAAGATCTCGCCGGCCGCGCGCGTCAATCCATCCGCGGACACGTAGTGCTCGTTCGTCTGGTAATAATCGTTGCCCATGATGCAGTGGTGCTTCAGATTATTGTTCAGGAAGAAGTGATACTCGTCCCGCGTCATCCCGTTGTCCATCATGTATTCGTACATTTCCGAATCGACGCGCCGGCCGTAGTTCAGGTCCAGCGACAGGAAGCGGCGGGAGTTGTAGAGTTCGGCGGGACCGATGGCGGATGGGCTTTCTGCGTGAAAATATTCCGTCGATTCGCTCTGGATGAACAGCGCGTCCGGCCGCACTTGCAGGATGGCATGCATGGCCAAGATGTTGGCCTTGACGAGGTGCTTCGTCGCGGTGACGAACGCGCGGTCCGTCGTCATCTGTTCGTTCCACCAGCCGTACAGCGCGGAAAAGAGGGCACAGATCGACATCTCGTTGATGGGCGTGTACAACTGCAGCCACGGATAGCGACGCGCGAACGTGCCGGCGTAATCGGCGAACAGCTCGGGAAAATCGGGGTTCTGGAAATTCCCGATCCAGTCGGGCACGCCGAAGTGGCACAGGTCGACGATCGATGCGATATTGCGTTGGCGCAGATCGTTGAGCGACAGGTCGGCGAATTCCCAGTCGTAACGCTTGGGGCCGAGCCAGGTCTTGTGCAGGGGTGGGCCGTAGCGCAGGACTTTCAGCCCGAGTTCCTGCACCAGGTCGAAGTCCGTGCGCCAGTGGGTGTAGTGGCCGCACTTCTCCATTTCGTCCATCCGGACCCGACCGTTATTAATCGTCGGAATGCTGTTTTCGATACCGGTAGCGAAAATAAATCCTGGCGACATACGGAACCTCAGGGCTGATCGGTCAAAATCATTGTAGCCGGGATTACAAACAGCGTTCCGAACCGTGCGCGCCGCCATTCGTGCGCGGGCACTTTACTGTCGAGTGTAAGCTGTGCTATCAATCGGGCAACGCTCCGTTCGCCATTCCTGACGTCCACGACCAGCATGCCCAACGCCACCGCGGCACGACCCGTACCGTCCATGGACGCTTCCCAGCGCCGGCTCGCGATGGGTGTGCTGGGGTCCCTGCTGTTGCACGGCCTCGTACTGTCGCTGCAGTTCGGCATTCCCGGCCTGCGTCCCGGCCCCGGTGCGCCGATCGCGATACGGTTGGCGCCGCCCCCTGCCGTGGTGCCTGTGCCGCTTCCGCTCGCGCCCCAGCCTCCGGCGCCGATCACGGCCGTACCCGAGTCGCCGGCACCTGCGCCCATGCCGCTGGCGCAGGCGCAGCCGGATGCGCCGCCGAATGTACTGCATCACGGCTTCAGGCTCGTCGATCCCGTCGTGCCCTCGCCGGCGCCGCCTGCGCCCGCGCCGCCACCGCGGCAGCCGGCAAAACGCCGTCGCAAGGCGCCGACGCCGCGTGTGGCCGATGGCTTGCATACCCGCGTGATCGCACGGGAAGCGCAGCAGCCGGCGACGTTCGAGGTCCCGCTCCCGGCCGTGGAACCCGATCCCGCTCCGGAGTCGTCCGGCCGTGTGGAGGAACCTCCGGCGATAGCGAAGTCCGTCGCCGACGACACGTCGTCCCGGGAAGATGCACATGCCGAACGCGCCCGTTTGGATGACGAACGAGAGCATGCCCGCGTCCGACAGCGTGAAGCGGACGACGCCCGACTGCGTGCCGATGCGGAGGAACGGCTGCGTGCCGCAGCCCAGGAGCAACGGCGGCAGCTCGCGGAACAGTCCGCGCAGTTCGAGGCGGCGCTCGCCGAGCAGCGCGCCGCCGAAGACGCGCAGGCCCGGGCACGTCAGGAAGCGGAGCGCCAGGCCGAGCAGCAACGGCAGCAAAGGGCTGAGCAGGAACGTGCCCAGCGGCTCGCCGATCAGCAACGGGTGCAACAGGCGGAACAGGAGCAGGCGCGGCAGCTCGCTGAGCAGCAGCGTCAGCACCAGGCCGAGCAGGCACGCGCACAACAACTGGCAGAGCAGCGGCGCATCGACGCCGAGCAGCAGCGGGTACAGCAGCTGGCGGAACAGCAGCGTCTGCAGCAAGCCGAGCAGGCGCGGGCGCAACAACTGGCGGAACAGCAGCGTCTGCATCAGGCCGAGGAAGAGCGGGCACAGCAACTGGCCGAGCAGCGGCGCTTGCAACTGGCCGACCAGGCTCGTGCGCGGCAGGCGGAAGAAGAGCGGCTGCGCCAGGCACGCACAGGGCAGGCCGACGACGGCGCGCGCCAGGCCGGGGAGCCGGCGAGCCCGGCCCGCGCGGCTACGGGCGCGGTCGGCGGCGACGGGGCAGGGCGTGGCACCGGCACGCTCCCGCGTGCGGCGCTGGGCAGCGACGTGGCCTCGCGGGCGCGCGAGATGATGCGCGGGATCGATATCCTGAAAGCCGCCCCGCAGGTAGTGCGTCCCGCGGAGGACGCGGCACGCGCCGTGCGGCGTGCACTCGCCGAGGCCGTGCGCCGCGACGTCCCGCTGCGCATGTACGTGGACAGCGTGCGCGAAAAGATCGAACGCAACGCGGTCCTCAGCGCAGCCCAGCTGGCGACCGACGTCGTGCGCACCGACCCCATCGTCAGCGTGGCGATCCGCAGCGACGGCAGCGTCGAGGACGTCACCATCCTGCGCTCCAGCGGCCGCGCCGACATCGACGAATTCGTGCGCCGCATCGTGCGCCTGAACGCGCGCTACTCGGCCTTTCCGCCGAACGTCGCCGCCCAGTACGACGTCGTCGAATTGCGGCGCGTGTGGCGCTTCGCCGGCGCCCTGCGCCTGCTGGAAGAGATGCGCTGAGGACAGTCCACGCAAGCGGTCGACCTATGCGTGGTGCTTGACGTGCGCCAAAGTCCTGTCGGTTGAGCGGCTTACGCTGACTCTGATTGCCAGAGGCTGGCGGCTCACTCGACAGGCGACACATGCATGCTTCCATTACGCAATTTTTGACACGGTCGCGCCGTGCCGCGACGGTGCGGGCGCGCGCATGGGCGTCGCTGCTGCTCGCAGGCGCGACGCTCGTCCTGCCATGGCTGTTAGGCAGCCTGCTGGCGGGCTGCGCGCCGGCCATCCACTTCCGTTCGCCGGACCACGCGGCCGCCGATGATCCCGCTCCTCCCACAGAAATGATCACCGAACAACTGATCGCCGAGGAGCGCCAGCAACACCAGGTCCGCGCCAACGAGGATCTCGAACAGCTGCTGGTACCGAATCCGCCGGCCTACGCGATCGGCAGCGGTGACATCGTGGCCATCGTCGTATGGGACCATCCCGAACTGACGGGGGGCCTCGTCACGTCGGCCAATGCCGATCCGGCCGTGTCCGCCGCGGCGGCGGCGAGCGCGAACGCGACGCCGCAAGGCTTCGTCGTCGACCGCCAGGGCCGCATCCAGTTCCCGCTCGCTGGCCTGCTGGCCGTCGAGGGACTCACCGAGGAACAGGCACGCGCGCTGCTGACGTCGCGCCTCGCCAGGTACCTCGCCCACCCGAACGTGACGCTGCGCGTGCAAGCCTACCGCAGCAAGCGCGTGTACATCGACGGCGAGGTAAAGTCGCCCGGCCTGCAGGCGATCAACGACATCCCGATGACGCTGGTCGAAGCCATCAACCGCGCAGGTGGCCTGCTGCCCACGGCCGACCAGAGCCGTATCGAGCTGGAGCGTGACAAGGTGCATTACGCGATCAATTTGCGCGACCTCGTCCAGAAAAACATCAACCCGGGACTCGTCATGCTGGCACCGGGCGACGTCGTACGCGTGCACTCGCGCGACGAAAGCAAGGTCTTCGTGTCCGGCGAGGTCGTGACACCCAAGGCGCTGACCATGCACGACGGGCGGCTGACGCTCAACGAAGCGTTGGGGGAGAGCGGCGGCATCAGTCCATTGAGCGGTGACGCGCGCCAGGTCTATGTGGTGCGCAAGACGCCGCAGCGCACGCGCGTGTTCCAGCTCGACGCGCGCATCGCGGGTTCGCTGGCGATGGCCGAAGCATTCGAACTGCAGCCGAAGGACGTCGTGTACGTGGCCGCGACACCGCTGGCGAACTGGAACCGCAACCTCAGCCTGTTGTTCCCCGGCGCGCTGACGTCGGCGGTGAGCGCGGCCAGCCGGCCGTGATACGCCGGGCTTTGCGCATTTTCAGCATTTGTCCGCATACGCCGACCTACGGAGCGTTTCCATGAGTACCCACGTTGAGCCGCACGCCCTGTCAACCGTTCGTTCGCGGCCGCCTTTCCTCGGCGTGCCGTTCGACCCGAGCGTCGTCGACGCGGCAAGCGATGAGCCTGCGTTCAACCTGAAGGGTTACCTGAACACGCTGTACGACAGCCGGTGGCTGATCGGCAGCATCACGGCGTTCATCACCGTGGCAGCGGTGCTGTATGCGCTCGTCGCCAAGCCCGTGTTCGAGGCGGACCTGATGATCCACGTGGAGGAAGAAAGTCCGAACGCGTCGAAGAACATTCTCTCCGAGGCGTCCTCGCTGTTCGAGACGAAGAAGGCGGCCATCGCCGAGATGGAGCTGCTGCGGTCGCGGATGGTCGTGTCGCGGGCGGTGGACAACCTGCAGCTGTACATCGACGTGCGGCCCAAATACTTCCCCGTTGCCGGATTCTGGTTCGCCAACCAGAACGGCCAAGCCTTGTCGACGCCGGGCCTGTTCGGCTACGGCGGCTATGTATGGGGCAGCGAAAAGGCCGAGGTGTCGCTGTTCGACGTGCCCGACGCGTGGCTGGGGCGCGAGTTCACGTTGACGGCACTCGGCCAGGACCGTTTCCGGTTTTCAGGCGGCGGTCAGCGGATCATGTTCGACGGTGAAGTGGGCGTGCGCTATCGCGTGCCGACTCCCTCAGGGGTGATCGAGATGAAGGTCGACCGGCTGGCCGCGAACCCCGGCGGACGTTTCCGCCTGCGCCGCATGTCGCGCCTTGCCATGATCGAAGCGATCCAGAACGCGCTCGTGATCAGCGAACAGGGCAAGCAGTCGGGCATCATCGAAGTCAAGCTGCAGGGTGAGAACGCGCGCCGGACGTATGCGGTGCTGAGCGAGATCGGCCGGGAATACATGCGCCAGAACCTGGCTCGCAAGACGGAGGAGGCGGAAAAATCGCTCGCTTTCCTCAACCAGCAGTTGCCCACCCTGAAGCGCCAGCTGGAACAGGCGGAAGACCGTTACAACCAGTTCCGGAACGCCCACGGTACGGTCGACCTGCAGGAGGAGGCGCGGATGAGCCTTGCCCAGGCCGCGGCGGCACGCGGGCGGCGCATGGACCTGATCCAGAAAAAGACGGAGCTGCTGGCGCGCTTCACGGAAGATCACCCGGTCGTCGCCGCGATCAACCGCCAGATCAAGGAAGTCGATGCGGAGATCGATCAGGTCAACGTGCGCATCAAGGACTTGCCCGTGCTCGAACAGGACGAAGCCCGTCTCACGCGCGACATCAAGGTCAATACCGACCTGTACACGGCCTTGTCGAACACGGCGCAGCAGCTGCGCCTGATCTCCGTGGCCCGGGTCAGCAACGTGCGCATGGTCGACGCGCCAATCGCGCCGGAGAAGCCGATCAAGCCGAACCGGCCGCTGATCGTCGCGCTCGCCGTCGTTACCGGCCTGTTCCTCGGCACACTGATCGCGTTCACGCGCAAGGCAATGGCGGGCGGGATCGACGAACCGCAGGCCATCGAGCGCCTCCTGCGTGCGCGGGTCGTCTACGCGACAATTCCGCATAGCGTCCCCCAGGACAAGCTGATGCGCAAGGCGCGAAGCGACGATGGCGCGTTGCCATTGCTGGCCCAGGTCATCCCGGACGATGCCGCCATCGAAAGTCTGCGCAGCTTTCGCGCCGCGCTCTTGTTTGCCATGCCCCACTTCAGGAACAATATCGTCATGTTCGCGGGCCCCACGCGCGGCCTCGGCAAGTCGTTCGTGTCGGCCAATTTCGCGGCCGTGATGGCGGCGAGCGGCAAACGCGTACTGTTGATCGATGCGGATCTGCGGAACGGCCAGCTGCACCGCTATTTCGGCATCGGCCGCGATCCGGGGCTGTCGCGTGCCATTCTCGGCCAGGTCGCGATCGACGAGGTGATCCATCACGACGTCGTGGAAAACCTCGACTTCATCCCGACGGGCGAACTCCCGCCGAACCGTTCCGAGTTTCTCCTTCACTTGAATTTCGCCGGGATGTTGCAACAGGTCGCGGCCCACTACGACCTCGTGCTGCTCGACCCTCCGCCGCTGCTCGACGTCGCCGACGCCCTGATCATCGGCGGACACGCCGGTACCGTTTTCATCGTGGCTCGCGCCGGCCACACGAACGAATCCGAGATCAACGAATCGATCAAACGCCTGAACCACGCCGGGATCTCGCCCCAAGGTGTCGTGTTCAACGACATGGCGTTGCGCCTGGGCGCATACGGCACCCATGCCAAGGTCACGTCGGCAGGGCAAATCGGCTTCGCGGGAGGCTGAGCGGCGCCACACCTGTCCGGAATGCGCGCAAAGCACTCGAGGCAAGCGTTGATTTTGTACCCCGATGGCGGGACGGGCGTCACGTGTCACTTGATCGATGAAGCCATCGACGTGCGCCGTAGACGGGGTTGCAAGGCATACTTGACGGCGCGCCGCACGCGGGCGGTGCGGGACTCGAACAGCAGGTAAGACAGCCACGCAGCGGCGAGCAGGGCCAGCAGCATCCCGGCATAGATCGCACAGTCCAGCGGCGCATTGGGTACGAGGCGATCGCGGCCAACCGTTTGCCGGCCGATAGATTGCAGGAGTTTGATGACGGGGATGTGCGTCACGTACAGCGTGAACGACAACTCCGACAGGAACCGCGAGAGTCGTGCGACGAGCCGCATCGGTGACGATCTCACGGCGAGCGGCGCCTGCATCGTGGACAGGAAGGCCAGCAGGGGAAGGCTGACCACGAGGTCTTGCGGGAACGATTCAAGGCTGAGGTCGTCGTTGCTGCCCCGTAGCCGGAAATAAATCGAACACACGGCCAGTACGGTCAACAGGGCGGCGCGCGTGCCGCGGCCACAGTCGACACGAATGCGTGAAAAGGCGGCGCCAAGCAGCCACAGCACGAAATAGACGGTGATCGGCAACCGGAGCGTCGTGACCAGCAACAGCAGGACTGCCGCGACCCCGAGCCGGCGCGTCCGGCTGGGACTCGTGAACGCAATCAGCAGCAGGGGGAACTGGATGTAGTACCACGTCTCGTTGGCCAGGCTCCACAAGGCGTAATTGGCCCCGTAGTTGTCGACAGCCATCGTCTGCAGACCGAGGAGGTTACCGAAGAACGCGGTCGCCGAGTAGTCGTTGGCCGTGGAAACGTCGGTGCGGGTGGAGTCGACGGCACCCGTCAGTATGCCGACGAGCAGCATGAGGCCAAGGCCGGGCACCAGCACCGTCCACAGGCGCGTCAGGCGATCGATCGCATAGACGCGCCAAGGCGAGTCGGGGTTCGCCGCCGTGGTCGTCGCAGCACTGTTCGCTGCCGCCAGCTTGTTGAGCAGGCTGCCGCCGACCAGCCAGCCGCTGATCAGGAAGAAGACGACGACCGCCTGGTGCGCGAAGCCTGTCGTGAAGGCCAGCACCTGATAGTGGACTGCGGGATGGCCGACGTCGCGCAGTCCCGGATACATCTCGGCGCGCAGGTGGGCTGCCGCGACCTGCAGGGCCGCCAGGCCACGCATCAGGGCAATCAGCAACGAGCAACCGGTCGTGTTGTCGAGCCGGCTCTGTCGTTGCAAACGTATCGACGGACGACGCATGTGGTACATGGGGACTCCTGATAAGCGCCCGGGAACGTCAGCCACAGATGTTCCAGGGATGGGGATAGGGGTTGCCGGACAATGCCGTCGCGAGCCGGATCATCCAGTAGCCGACGGAGACCGTTCGCAACGCCCATGCCGTCGCGGCGAACGCGAGGGCAGCGCACGCGAGCGCGACGTCCACTCGGGGCGTGGCGGTATCGCCCGCAACGAGGACGGTGCATACGAAGGCGGCCATGCCGACGATCCAGCCGGCGGCCGCTTCGATCGGTGTGTGCTCGCCAGCGCGGACGAGGGCCACGGCCACGACCGCGCCGAGCGCGAGCGCCGTCACGGCGGCGGCGCTGCGGACGACGGACGGACAGCGCTGCGCCAGCAGCCAGCACAGCGTCGGGGCGGCGGCCGTGAAGCCGGCGGCGTGACCGCTGATCGCCTTGTAGCCCAGCGCCGGCATGCCCGTCGCCCATCCCAGGAAGGCGATCTTTGTCGCCGCCACGATGGCCAGCGTCAGCCCGAACGCGAGACTCCAGCCGAGCGCGGCACGCCCCGCCCGGGACGCCAGCAGCCAGGCGGCGATCGCACTGCCGGCCGGGAGGGTGAGGGACAGGTCGCCCAGGTGGAGCAGCTTGGACCAGAGCATGGCGTCAGTGACTCGCTACCTGAGGATCGCGCCCAGTGTCCGGACAAGGATGCGCAGGTCGAGCCAGAATGACCGGTCGCGCACGTAGCGCTGGTAATACTCGAGCTTCACCGGGAGGATCGTCTCGATATATTCATGTTCCGGATCAGGGGCGCCGACGAGGATGTCGCTCTCGTTCTTGTACAGGATGGCGGCGAGGTCGGTGATGCCTGGCGTCACCGACAGGATCGTCTCCCGGACCGCCGGCGGATAGTGGTCGACGTAGCGCGGCACTTCGGGCCGCGGGCCGACGAGGCTCATCGTACCCGCCAGTACGTTGAGGAGTTGCGGCAGCTCGTCCAGCTTCGTGCGCCGCAGGACACGGCCGGCGCGGGTGATGCGAGGATCGTGGCCGACCGTCAGCTGGCGCCCGTGGTCGGGGTGAATGACCATCGTCCGGAATTTGTAGATCTCGAACAGGCGGCCGTGGCGCCCGACCCGCCGCTGGCGGAACAGCGCCGGGCCCGGCGAGTCGAGCCGGATCCACAGCGCGATCGCGAGCAGCGGGGGCGCGAGGACGATGAGTCCGCAACCGGCCGTCATGACGTCGAACAGGCGCTTGCTCATGCCAGCAGCTCCCGCAGGTGGCCGATGACACGGTCCTGGTCGGCGTCGCTCATCTTCGTGTACAGCGGCAGCGTGAGCATGCGCGGATAGCACACCTCGGCCACGGGGAACCGGGCGGGCGACAGGTCGTAGGTGTCGCGCCAGTAGGGCTGGCGGTGCAGGGGGATGAAGTGCACGCTGGTGCCGATGCCGCGCCGGGCAAGCTCGCCGATCAGGTCGTCGCGCCCGAGCGGCGCGCCGTGCGCCAGGCGGACGACGTACAAATGCCACGCATGCGTGCTGTCGCCGTCGGGCCGGGCCGGCAAGTGCAGCGGGAGATCGGCGAGGCCGTCGTGGTAACGCCGTGCCAGATCGGCGCGGCGGGAGGCGAAGCGGTCGATCTTGCGCAGTTGCTCGATGCCGATGGCAGAAGCGATATCGGTCAGGTTGTACTTGAAACCGGCGGCCACGACTTCGTAGTACCACGCGGGCTTGTGCGACACGTAGCGGTCGAACGCATCCTGGCTGATGCCGTGCAGACGCATGACACGCATGCGCTGCGCGAGATCCGGGTCGCGTGTGACGACCATGCCGCCTTCGCCCGTCGTCATTGTCTTGTTGGCATAGAAGCTGAACACAGTGAGGTCGCTGTCCAGCGTGCCGACCAGGTGGCCGTTGTAACGTGTCGGGAACGCGTGCGCAGCGTCCTCGACGACGCGTAACCCGTGGCGTCTTGCCAATGCCAGCAGGCCGTCCATGTCGCAGGCCAGGCCCGCGTAGTGGACGGGGACGATCGCGCGCGTGCGCGGCGTGAGCGCCGCTTCGACGGCGGCCACGGACAGCGTCATCCGGTCCGGTTCGACGTCGACGAACACGGGTCGCGCGCCCAGGTAGCGTGCGACCTCGGCCGTGGCGGTGAACGTCAGCGTGGGTACGATGACCTCGTCGCCGGGGCCGATGCCGAGGCTTTCCAGCGCCAGGTGCAGGCCTGCGGTGGCCGAGTTCACGGCGATGGCTTGCACGTCGCCGCCCAGGTAGGCGCCGAAATCGTGTTCGAACCGGCGCGTGGTGGGGCCGGTCGTGACCCAGCCGGAACGCAGGCACGCGACGACGGCGTCGATCTCCGCCTCGTCGATGTCGGGCACGGCGAACGGCAGGAAGGGGGCTGAGGCTTGGATCGGGGTGTCAGGCATGGCGGTGGTCTCCGGCGAGTGCGGCGAGGAAGCGTTGTGCAAGGACGGGATACGCATGATTGGCCAGTACATGGGCGCGCCCGCGCCGGCCCAGTGCCGCACGCGCGGGAGCGTCGAGGGCCTGCAGCGCGAGGACGGCGTCGACGATGGCTTGCGGATCGTCCGGCGCCACCGTCAACCCGCAACCCGCTTCCCTGACGGGGTCGTTGCCGGCATCCACGGCATGGATGACCGGCCGGCCCGCCATCATGTAGTCGAGCAGCTTGTTCGGTGAAATGCCGAAGCGGTACAGTGGCTGGCGCCGCCAGCCGATGTAGGCGACGTCCACGTGTGCCAGCAGGGCCGGCACCTGGGATTTCGTGACCGGATCGATGAAGTGCACGTTGTCCAGACCGAGCTCGGCAGCGAGTCGCATTAGCGCCGGTTTCTCGGGTCCGGTTCCGACCAGCACGATGGCGACCGGATACCCGCGCAGGCCGTGCGCGGCGTCGAGCAGCGTCTCGAGCGCGTTCGCGACGCCGTGTGTGCCGGCATAACCGATGATGAACCGGCCCTGCCGTCGGAGTCCGTCGAGCATCGCATCGAGTCTGGCCGGCAAGGGCGCCTTGTCCCGCTCGCACTCCGCCGGGTCGACGCCGTTCGGCACGACGTGCAGCTTGTGGGGCGCCATGCCGTGCGCCTCCAGGTGTGGGCGCACCTTCGGCAGGATCGACACAACGGCGTCCGCGTGGCGGCACGCGAAGTCTTCGGCCGCTTGCAACAGCATGATGAACGGATGACGGCGCGAGTAGCCGCCCAGTTCGATGGGCGTCAAGGGCCACAGGTCGTGCACCTCGTGCAGCAGGCGGGCCCCGGCACGGCGCGCAATCCGGGCGGCCGGCCAGATGTCGAGTGGATACGTGCTGGATGCGATGACGACATCCGGGTGGACGGTCCGCACCAGCTGCCCGCTTGCCGCGGCCAGGCGCCACAGGAACGCGGCCATATTGCGCACCCGCGCGGCATTGCCGCGATAGGAGGGGGCCGACAGCCAGATGTACTCGATACCGTCGATGACCTCGTCCATGCGCGCGCGCCCTTCCATCTGTGGCGCCTGTGTGCGCACGTGCGAGGCCGAGGCGGCGACGATCGCGACTCGATGGCCCGCCCGCACCCATTCGCGCGCGAGGTAGTACGGCCGGTACTCCATGCCGTGGCGTACCGATCCCGCGTAATGGTTGATCAGCAGGATATTCATGTGTGCCACACCACTTCCTCGGCCAGCCGCACCATGTTGCAGCGGGTGCTCTCGAGCCAGTTCGTCTCCCATTGCACGGGATGCGTCAGCAAGCAGATGCGGTCGTGGCGCCCGAGCGCGTCGAACGGCGACACGGGAGCGTAGTACATGGGATGCGGACGGTCGCTGATGTACACGTCGAAGTGCCGCAGCAGGTCGGCGTCGTACGATTCGCATTCGATGCCGCAACGCCGGCGCAATGCCGGATCGCTCAACAGCTCGTGGTTGATCACCTGCAGGCGGCGATTCGCGAAGTCGCCGTGGCTGGCGACAGTCGTCATCGGCCTGCCCAGCCGCTCGCCGATCCGCATGAAGTTACGCACGAACAGCTCGCGGATCTCGGGAAAACGGGCGCGCACGTCGTCCCCGCGGCGCAGGCGATGGCGCTTGGCAAACGTCGCGACTTCTTCGTAGTGGTAGCTGGCTTCGCTCCCCGCCGCTTCGATGGCGCGCATGAAGCCATAGTCCAGCGTGCTGAGGCGGAAGTAATAGCTGGCGTGTACGCCGTGCTTCGTCTCCAGCGCGAATAGTTTGCGGGCCGTGCGCAGGTCGCTGTCGATGTCGTGGCGGTGCACGAGCACCTTGTCTGGCGCGGGCGTCTGCCGGATCGCGCCGTGGAATTCGCGCACGGACAGTTGCCGGTAGCCACAATCGGCCGCACGGACGAGCAATGCTTCGTACTCGGCCAGGCGCGACGGCATCAGGTAGTCCGCATAGAGGCGGTTGAGCAGCGTCTTCATTGCAGGCTGTACCTCACGCGATAGGGTTCGAAGCCGACGATGCGCTTGAAGTTCTGCAGGCCCTCGCGCGCGCCGAAGAACGTGTCGTACATGACGTAGCGAACGCATTGCCGCTCGATGAGGCGTAAGACGATGTCGACGAAGAGCATGTGCATGATGCCGTCGTTGTTGCGCAGGCCGATCACTTGCGAGAACGCGCTGAAATTGCCGTAGCGTCCGATGTTCGCGTACGCGACCAGCCTGCCGTCGCTGTCCAGGACGCCGTAATAATCGAAGTGAGGCTGGCGCTCGAAGCGTGTGATCTTCTGGAGATATCTCTGGTCCATCGCCCGTCCCTGGCGCGTCTCGAGCGACGTGTTGATGGCATGGATGGCGTCGACGTAGTCGTTGCGATCGATCTCCGTGCAGACGTAGCCCCGGGTGCGCGCGCGCCTGGCGTGCCAAGCACCGCGGTTCTTGCCCTGGAGCGCATCGACGTAAGCGCTGGCAGCGGGGTAGCGGGCCAGGTCGATCAGTGCCGCACCGATCGTCTTGTGCCGGATGAGCTTGTAGCGCGGATGCGGCTTCGTGTAGTAGCGATAGGTCGCTGCGATGTCGTCGGGCTCGATCCGGGCATCGAAGTGCAGGTCGGCCTGCGGGAGGCTGAGGACCTGGCGCAGCGTCTCGAAGTGGCGCAGGAGCGTGGTCATGGTACGGGTCGATTCGCAGTGTTCGCTGGTCGTTGCAGTGTGGCGGGATGCGGTGGCGCAGGTCGCGGTTCAGGGACAGCTGGCGTGCAAGCCGTCTCCACGGTCCTGGCGGCAATGGATAGCGGCGGCCGGCAGCAGGGCGTCGTAGAATGCCGCGAGCTTGCCCGCTTCGCTTTCCCAGTTGTAGCGCGCGAGGACCGCGCGGCGCCCGTTCTCGCCCATGCGCCGCGCAATGTGCGGATGCCGGCAGAAATGGTCGATGGCGGCGGCAATCGCGGCAGGGTTGCCGGGATCGACGCAGACGCCGCACCCGTTGCCTTCGACGATGTCCTGCCAGAGCGGAAAGCGTGAAGCGATCACGGGCAGGCCAGCCGCCATGTACTCGAACATCTTGACCGGCAGCGCGTCTAGATAATTGACGACGGGGTGTAACGTAACCAGTCCCGCCATCGCACGACGCATCACCTGCTGCACGCCGAGGCGGTCGAGGTGGCCGTGCGCCTGCACCCGCGCCCAGCCAGCGAAACCGGCGACTTCGCGCTCCAGCGCGGGCTCCGCGAACGTGCCCACGAGGGCCAGGCGTGCCGGCGAGTGCAGCAGCTCACAGGCGCGCACCAGTTCGCGGATACCGCGGATCGCGGAGATGCTGCCGACGTAGCACACTTCCTGTGACTTGCGGTCCCACTGGGGCGCGCCGGCGAATTCCTGCAGCAGCGGATAGTTGTTCACGTCGATCGTGCGGGGATGCAGATGGGCCAGCCGGCCACGGATAAATGGCGTCGCGGCGATCAGGCCGTCGAAGCGCCGACACACATAGTCCTCATAGATGCGGAACGCGCCGGACAGCAACCGCCGCGACAGCTTGCCGAGGTAGGGCTTCGCGAGGAGCTGCGTGGGCACGTCTTCGTGGGAATCGAAGATCACGCGCTTGCCGAGGCGCTTGAGGCGCAGGCCTGCCGGCAGCAGCTCCGGGTCGTGCAACTGGTAGACGTCCGCGTCGAGCCGCAGCGCCGCGCGCAGCACGCGCCGCGTCGTCCTCAGCATCCGGTCGATGCGTCCGCCGGGGAGGCCCACGTCGACGATGCGCACGCCATCGGCCGTTTCATTGCCCAGGCCGTCGGCCACTACCAAGGTGACGTCATGCCCCCGTTCGTGCAAGCTCCGGCATTGCTTGACGAAGATCCGGGTGTCGTAGCGTGGATGGGCTGAAGTCAGATGGACGATATTGGCCATGTTTTCTCTCGTACCGGTATCGCGCATGGGCGCAGGTTGCGGCGCCGATCGGCATGCCGGCGATGGCCTGGGGCCCTATGCGCGGCGCGCGTCACCGCATGGATGCCGACAGACCGCGGTCGGTGGTGCCGTAATGGCCGACGGTGCAGACTCATACGGACACCGCAACCGTTGCGCCAGTTGCTGGCGCGTCGAGAACGGACGGCCCCTGCGCGGACGTGCCGACGGCGTCCAGCAGCGCCGCGCACACCCGCCGGACATCCTCGTCGGGCAGGTAAGGTCCCATCGGCAGGCTCATCACCTTGTCCGCCAGCGCATGCGCGACCGGACAGGCAGCGTCTCCGCTCACGTGCGCATACGCCGGCTGCAGGTGGATCGGTACCGGATAGTGCACGGCCGTCGGCACGCCGGCATCCTGCAAGGCGCGCTGCACGTCGTCGCGCCGCTCGACGAGTACCGTGTACTGGGCGAATGCGCTCGTGCGGTCGGCGGCGCGGCCGATCAGGCCGACCTTGCCGGCCAACAGCGCGTCATACGTGGCCGCGGCGCGCCGGCGCTGCGCCAGTTCCCAGTCGAACAGGCCGAGTTTCGCCAGCACGATCGCGCATTGGAGCGTGTCCATGCGGCCGCCGACGCCGATCCGTGTGTGGACGTAGCGCCGGCTCTGGCCGTGCACCCGGATCTCGCGCATGGCGCGCGCGAGGCCACAGTCGCTCGTGAACAGGGCGCCGCCGTCGCCGTAGCAGCCAAGCGGCTTGCTGGGGAAGAAGCTCGTGCATCCTATCGTGGACAGGTTGCCACTGCGGCGACCGCGGTAGCCGGCGCCGAAACTCTGGGCGCCGTCCTCGATCACGTGCAGCCCGTGGCGTGCCGCGATGGCATTGATGGCGTCCATGTCGGCCGGCTGGCCGTACAGCGAGACGGGCACGATGGCGCGCGTGCGTGGGCCGATGCGGGCTTCGACGAGGGACGCGTCGAGGTTGCCGGTACGGGCATCCACGTCGACGAACACGGGGACGGCGCCCAGCAACACGATCACCTCGGCCGTCGCGATGAACGTGAATGGCGTCGTGATGACTTCGTCGCCCGGCCGGACGCCGAGCGCCATCAGGGCGACCAACAATGCCTCGGTGCCCGATGCAACCGTGACGCAATGGCGCGCGCCCGTGTATGCGGCGAGGCGCTCCTCGAGTTCCGCGACTTCGGGGCCCATGATGTACTGGCCGTGGTCGAGCACGGCCTGGATGCGCTGGTTGATCACGTCGCGCGCCGCCTGGTACTGGGATTTCAGGTCGATGAATTCCATGATGGTCCGTGGACGGGTTCAGGATCGATGGGCGGCCGGGCGCAGGGTGCAGGTTCCGTCCCGCAGTTCGTAGACGTCGCCCGTGTGGGGGCAGGTGGCCTCGCCGACGCCGGACAGCGGCAGCGCGAGGCGTTCGCCGAAGCGGCTGATCCAGCCGATCTGGCGTGCCGGGACGCCAGCCATCAGGGCGAAGTCGGCCACGTCGCGCTTGACGACCGCACCCGCGCCGACGAAGGCAAAGCGGCCGATCGTCACGCCGCAGACGATGGTGGCGTTGGCACCGATGCTGGCGCCGCGCTTGACGATGGTGCGGCGATACTGGTCTTTGCGGACGATGCCGGCACGCGGGTTGTAGACGTTCGTGAAGACCATGCTGGGACCGCAGAACACCTCGTCCTCGAGCGTGACGGCGTCGTACACGGATACGTTGTTCTGGATCTTGACCCCGTTTCCGACGACGACGTCGTTGCCGACGAAGACGTTCTGGCCGAGCGAGCAGTCGGCGCCGATGCGGGCGCCGCCGCACACGTGCGCGAAGTGCCAGACGCGCGTCCCGGGCCCGAGGACAGCGCCCGCATCGACGATGGCGCTGGGATGGACGGACTGGATTTCATTCGGGTGCATGTCAGTACTCCAGGGGCAAGGCGACGCGCCGGCCGTCGCGCGCGGACATATAGGCTGCCACGAGCACTTCCAGGGACTTCAGGCCTTCGCGCCCGTCGGTCTCCGGCTCGGCCTCGCCGCGCAGCACGCGGATCACGTTGTCGTAGTACAGAGGATGGCCGAAACCGTAGACCGAGGTCGTCTGGTAGCTGGCATCGGCAACGAGCGTGTCGTCCGGGTCGGGTGCGGCGAACTCCCATTGCTGGATCTCATTGACGGCGACGCCACCAATGCGCACGGTGCCGTGTTCCCCCAGTACCGTGATCGAGCCTTCCAGGTTGCGCGGATAGGTGAGCATCGTGACGTTCATCGAGCCGAGCGCGCCGTTCCGCCAGCGCAGGCTGATGACGCCCGTATCCTCGACCTCGATGTCGCGTGCCAGCGTGGCCGTATAGGCCTGCAGGCTCTCGACGGGACCGACGATCCAGTCGATGAGGTCGACGTAGTGGCTGGCCTGGTTCATGAAGGCGCCGCCGTCGAATTCCCACGTGCCGCGCCAGCCGGCGCTCTGGTAATACTCCGGGGGGCGCGTCCAGAACACGTTCAGGTTGACCATGTAGATGCGGCCGAAGCGCTTCTTGTCGACGGCACGCTTGAGCAGTTGCAGCGTGGCGTTGCGACGGTTCTGCTTGACGACAAACAGCCGCACGCCCGCCGCGTCGGCCGCTGCCACCATGCGCTTCCCGTCATCCCAGCGCGTCGCCATCGGTTTTTCCGTGACCACGTGGCGCCCGGCCTGGGCGATGCGGATCGACTGTTCGGGGTGCAGCCCGGACGGTGTCGTGACCACGACGGCGTCGGCCGCGCTGTCGCGCAGCATCGTCTCCAGGCTCGCGTAGGCCTCCGCACCGGTGGCCCCGACCGCACGGTCGAGGGCGCGCGGGTCGACGTCGCATACGCCGACCAGCTGGGCGCGGTCATGATGCTGGCGCAGCGCTTCGAAGTGGTTGGCGGCGATCCGTCCGCAGCCGACGAGCGCGAAGCGGATCTTGCGGTCCGTGATGGGAGCGGGATAGTGGCGCACGGCGGCTCCTCAGGCTTTGACGACGTTCGGCAGCGGGGCCGTGTAGACGCCGCGGGTATCGACGATCAGCGTGGCGTACTGGCGCACGAGGTCGTAGTCGAAGGCGCTGTGCGCCGTGGCCAGCAGCACGACGTCGTACGACGCGATGCGCTGCGGCGTGAGGTCGACGCTTCTGAGGTCGAAGCGGTGTTCGCGCATGCGCGGGAACACGGGCACGTGCGGGTCGGCATAATCGACGACGGCCCCCTTGTCGCGCAGGATCTCCATGAGTTCGACCGACGGGGATTCGCGCATGTCCTCCACGTCCTTCTTGTAGGCGATGCCGAGCACCAGCACCCGGCTGCCCATGACGGCCTTGCCGCGGCCGTTCAATGCGTCCGCGAGCTTGCCCACGACCCAGTGCGGCATATCGCTGTTGATCTCGCCGGCGAGTTCGATGAAGCGCGTGTGCAGGCCGTATTCGCGCGCCTTCCAGGTGAGGTAGAACGGGTCGATCGGGATGCAGTGCCCGCCCAGGCCGGGACCCGGATAGTACGGCGTGAAGCCGAACGGCTTCGTGGCGGCCGCGCGGATCACCTCGTGGATGTCGATCCGCATCCGGTCGGCGATGATCTTCATCTCGTTCACGAGGCCGATGTTGACGGCGCGATGGATGTTCTCCAGCAGCTTCGTGAGTTCGGCGGCGCGGGTCGAGCTGACGGGAACGACACGGTCGATCGCGGGACTGTACAGCGCGATCCCGGCCTCCAGGCACGCGGGCGTCACGCCCCCGCAGACCTTCGGAATCGTCCGGGTATGGAAGTCGGGATTGCCGGGGTCTTCGCGTTCGGGCGAGAACACGAGGAAGACGTCGTGCCCGATCACGAACCCGCGCGACTCCAGCCGCGGCTTGAGTTCTTCGTCGGTCGTGCCCGGGTAGGTCGTGCTTTCCAGCGACAGTACTTGGCCCGGCCGCATGAACGGCAGCAGGGCGTCCGTCGTGTCGAGCACGAATGACAGGTCCGGTTCGCGATAGGCGCCCAGCGGCGTCGGCACGCAGATGATCAGCGCGTCCGGTTCGCCCGCACGGGTGAAGTCGGTCGTGGCCTCGAAGCCGTTCTCGCGCGCGCGGGCAACGTCGGTGGTCGCGATATGGCGGATATAGCTTTCCCCGCGGTTCAGGCGCTCGACCTTGTCGCAGTCGATGTCGATGCCGAGCACGCGGAAGCCGGCCTCGGCGTAACGCAAGGTCAGCGGCAGGCCCACATAGCCCAGGCCGACGATGCCGATGACGGCGCCGCGCTCACGCAGCCGCGTCGTGAGCTGTTCGAGATAGGCCGGTTTGCTTTCGTCACGCATTGTGTCCTCGCCAAACAGGTGGGTGGATGCCGCCGTCAGATCCGGAACGGCACGAATTTCTTGATCAGGCCAAGGCGCTGCTGGGGGGCGGCGAGTGGGGCTGTCGCTGCCGTCGTGGTCGCCGCCGCGGCCACGGGAGCTGCGGCCGGCTCCACGATCGGTCGGCTGGGGCTGTATTCGGTCACGATGGTCTTGACCATCGCCTCGATCATGGTTCGCTCATGCGTTTCGCACGCCATCATCAGGCAGGTGACGAAGGTGTCCAGAACGCCCGGCCGCAAGGCGTTTTCCTTCATGCGCATGATGCGCGGATGTTCACTGGGGAAGACGACGCCGTCGGTCAGCAATTCCTCGTGCAGTTTTTCGCCGGGGAACAGCCCGACGTAGCGGATCTCGATGTCGCCGCCTGGATTCTGCAGCGTTTTTTCCGTAAGCCCGGACAGCGCGATCAGCGTGCGTGCCAGGTCGACGATGCGGACGGGTTCGCCCATGTCGAGCACGAACACGTCGCCGCCCTTGGCCATCGCGCCGGCCTGGATCACCAGCTGGGCCGCCTCGGGAATCAGCATGAAGTAGCGCGACACGTCGGGATGCGTGATGGTGAGCGGGCCGCCGCGCGCGATCTGGCGCTGGAACAGGGGGATCACGGAGCCGGACGACCCGAGCACGTTGCCGAAGCGGACCATGCAGAAGGTCGTGTTCATGCCGTTGCCGGGACCGTGCCGCACCGCCGCTGCCTGGAAGATCAGTTCCGCGATGCGCTTGCTGGCGCCCATGACGTTGGTCGGACGCACGGCCTTGTCGCTCGAAATCAGCACGCACGTTTCGACACCGTGCCTGGCCGCCTGGGCGGCGATCACCTGTGCACCCAACACGTTGTTGCGCAGGCCTTCGACGATGTTCGTCTCGACGAGGGGCACGTGCTTGTAGGCGGCGGCGTGGTAGATCGTGTCGATCGGGCCCGCGCGCAGGATGCGTTCGACGAGGTCGGCGTTGCAGACGGAGCCCAGGTGCGCGTCCACGCCAAGGTCGGGGAAGCGGGCCGCGAGCTCCTGGCGGATCGTGTACAGCGCGAACTCCGAGTGGTCGAGCAGGTGCAGCCGGCGCGGGCCGAGGGTGGCGATCTGGCGGCACAGCTCGGCGCCGATCGAACCGCCGGCGCCCGTGACGAGCACCGCCTTGCCGCTCACGCAGCGGGCGAACAGGTCGACGCGCGGCGGCACGGGCGGACGGCCAAGCAGGTCCTCGAACTTCAGGTCGCGGATGCTGTCGCGGGGCGTGGCCTTGTCGTCGGCGAGGTCGACGAGGCGGCTCAGGATCTTGGTGCTGATGCCGGCCTGCGCCAGGCGCTGCATGATGTCGCGCAGGCGCTCCGGCGATACGGACGGGAGGGCGATCACGATCGACCGGATGCACATCGCATCCACGATTTCCGGCAGCCGGTCGGTGTTGAATACGCGCAGTCCGCCAATGTTCCGGTCGTTCAGTGCGTGCTTGTCATCGAAGAAGCAGACCGGGCGGTATTCCTCGCTGTTGCGCATTGCCTGCGCCAGTCGCGCGCCTGCGTCGCCGGCCCCGTAGATCGCGACCACCTCGATGGCAACGCGTTGTCCGGCATGTCCGTTGCGCAGGACGGTGCGGACGCCGATGCGCGATGCGATGACATAGGAAAATACGATGAACCAGTAAATGGCCAATGCGCTGCGGGGGAAGTTTTCCTCCTTGATCGAGAACGTGACGGCATAGGCGCCCGATATGGCGATACCCAGCGCAATACCCGTCGCGCTCAATAAACGCTGGTCGATGAAGCGAATGACGGCGCGGTATAAGTCCGAAACGGAAAAGGCGGCGATCGTGACTACCGCCACGAGAATATAAGAGGCCGGCCCGAAATGAGACGCCAGTTTCAGGTCGCCACCGCGCAACAGCATCGCAATCAGAAAGCAGAAAGGCAGTGCGATCAAATCGGTGATGACCATCAGCGCGATTTTCGTCGTGCGGTGGAGGGACACCATCCTGGAGCAAAATCGGCTGATAAGCGCCTGATATAGCTTGATCATGATTTTGAATCGCGGCGTGGGTTGGCGAATGTGAATATCCGTTAGAAAACAGAACGGTTATCGTCCGTGCGTTTTATTTCCTGGCCGGTTTGTCGAAGGATGATGTGGGTCGCCAATACGATTGAGTTCCGCGATTGGGATTATTATCTCGGTGCGCTTGAAATGCGGATTTGACGATGCTCAACCGCTTAAACGGAATTCGCCGAGAGTGACGCGACAATATAAATAGGAAATTGAATTGCGGATATTATTCAAAAGAATTGGTCAATTGAAATGGCCGTAATTCTTAAACGTAGTTATTTGGCGAAATTTTGACGAATGGACCGCTCCGCGCTCGGGCGCTGGACGCGAACGCGGAGCACATGGCAGGCGAGGCGACCCCGCGTGGCGCGCGGGGCCTCGGATGCGCGGCCGGCAGCCGCGCGACGATGGGGCCCGGATTCAGGCGCCGGCCGGATGGCCCGGGCGCGGCTGCGGCGCCATCGGCGGCACCGTGACGTCGTCATTCAGGCGCAGGAACTTGAAGCCGGCGAGCACCTGGCCATTCTTGCCTGCCTGGCGGTTGCGTTCCTCGCGCGCGGCCGCGCGGGCGATGAACGATTCGAAGGTTTCTTCGCGCACCTGCGGGTCGGACGAATGGAGGAAGTGGCGCTGGCCGTCGGCGCCAAGCACGACGAGGCCCACGTGCGAGGCCCAGTACTGGCCGCCGCGCGTCGAGATCACGTTGACGAGGTCGCCCTCGCGCAGCTGGCCCGCGATGACGGCTACGCGGTCCTTCGGCACATACGCCTGGCGGCTCGTCTCGACGGGGAAGCTGGCGTCCGTGTGGTGGCGCGTCTTGAGGAAGCGGGCGCGGTCGATCGTCATCGTGTACGCGGGGCCGTCCGGGCCCGCCAGTTCCGCGCTGACGTCCGTCACGAGCCAGCGGTTGGCGACGTTCCAGTCCATTTCCGTGTAGTGGTTGCGCGTGGCCACGCCGACGACGCCGTCGCGGTAGCGGATGCGCTGCAGCATCCAGAAGAATTCTTCCCACGACTGCGACAGTGCCATCGCGTACGTGTGTTCCGCGAACACGACGCAGTCGCTGTGATCCAGGCTGAACATCGGCAAGTCGTCGTGCACCTGGTACGGGAATTCGCCCAGCAGGTTCAGGCGGTAAGGCTGGCCGAGGTTCTTGCGGGCGATGGCGGCGATGCGCTTGCGCAGGTCGGGCTCCGCGTCGTGCGCCCACGCGATGTAGCGGCCCGCTTCGACGGGATGCATGCGGTACAGCGGTTTGGCCAGGATCGCGTCCAGCGGTTCGCTGGCCGCGACTTGCGCGGTCGGGACGGCATCGACGGCGGCCATGGACGGTGTGGCGGGCGGTGCGGGAGGCGGCGTCGCGCAGCCGGCGAGAAGGGTGGCGATCAGGGCGGGCAGCAGAAGCGCGGGCAGCGCGCGGGCAGGACGCATGGCGGGTCTCGGACGATAAAATGCTACGCTAACGCGGCCGGACGACGCTGTCAAAATGAAAATGTTTATGTGGGTATAACCCGGTGTCATCGATGGCGCCGCGCATTCCTTTAAGTTATAGATTCTTCAACAGTAATCATTATCCAATGGCGTTGCCATCGCCAATACTGTCCGCGCGACCGGGAGACACCGGCCTTGACAAGACAACGACAGGAGAGAGAAATGTTGAAGCAGAAGCCGCTCGCGGCCGCAGTCTCGATGGCGCTGCTGGCTGCGCCGGGTGCGCCCGCCCTGGCCCGGAGCGACGCCGGCAGCCCGCAGATCCAGACGGTCGAAGTGACGGGCATCCGTGCATCGATGGCGAAGTCGCTGGCCGTCAAGCGCGACGCCAGCGCGAACGTCGAAGTGATCACGGCCGAGGACGTTGGCAAGATGCCGGACAAGAACCTCGCCGATTCCCTGCAGCGCCTGCCCGGCGTGGCCGTGCGCACCGATTACGACGAAGCGGAAAAGGTCGCGATGCGCGGCACCAATCCGGACATGTCGCTGATCATCTTCAACGGCCACACCGTCAGCAGCGGCGACTGGTACATCGCGGACCAGGCGTCCAGCAGCCGCTCGACGAGTCTGTCGCTGATGCCGTCGTCCGTGCTGAACCAAGCCATCGTGTACAAGACGTCGCAGGCGAACATCGTCGACGGTGGCCTCGCGGGGACGATCAACGTCACGACGCGCAAGCCGCTGGCGCAGAAGGAGCGCCTGTCCGGCGTGGCCAGCGTCGGGGCCAGCTATGCGACCTTGCCGGGCAAGACGGCGCCGGACCTGAATGCGTCCGTCAACTGGAAGAACGAAGCGGGCACGTTCGGCTTCATCGTCCAGGGCTTCGCGGAAAAGCGCTACATCCGCCGCGATTCGGCGTCGCGCCTCGCGTACGGCACGAGCAGCGGCTGGGACGTCATCAACACGAGCACGATGAAGGGCATCACGGACGCGTCGCTGGCCGGCAGCGGTTACAAGGCCGCTGACCTGAACGGCGTGCGCCTGCCCGGCTCGATGAGCACCGAGTTCGTCGAAGGCGTGCGCGACCGCAAGGGCGGCATGTTCTCGCTGGAGTTCAAGCCGAACCAGGACCTCGACTTCACCATGACGGGCTTCACCTCCACGCTGAAGGCGCCGAACTACGGCCGCCTGAAGGCCGGCGCCATCTACAGCATGCTGCTCGGGAAGGCGTCGCTGGCCGATGGCGCCACGGGCGCGTCCGCGCCGAACACGAACTCGAACGGCCAGCAGGTGTTCGCGGCTATCCGCAACCCCGTCATCGTCACGGAGACGACGATGTACGGCGACCAGCTGCGCGTGCTGAAAAGCGCCGACATCCTGTTCCCCGACGGGACGACGCCCCAGTACATCGGCAACTCGGAAGGCTTCTATCGCCAGGGCGCGCGCGCCACCAGTTCGTTCCTCGACCTGGACGGCAAGTGGCGCGTGAACCCCGATTTGACGCTGAAGACCTTGCTGTCGACGACGCGCGGCGTCGGCAAGACGGACTGGGACCAGGGCCTGACCTATGCCAGCTTCGGCACGGGCGTGTCGTATGCGCTGGCCGGCGTCGACAACGCGCCGTACGTGAAGTACTACGGCACGGGCATCAAGCCCGACCAGCTCGTCGTGCGCACGATCTCCGGCCTCAAGACGACGGACCGCGAGACGAGCGGCCAGGTCGATGGCGAGTACCGCGTCGCGAAGGGCTGGGTCCAGTCCGTCGAAAGCGGTCTGCGCTACGCCGACCACCATCGTGACAGCGCGCGTCGCTACCCCGCTTACCACAACGCGAACCTGCAGGCGGGCGCGCCCACGAGCACGACCCCGTGGCCGGCGAACTTCGGCGCGGGCCTGGATGGGCCGGCCGGCTGGGACAACACGGGTTATACGTTCGATCCCGCCGTGCTGATGGCGTATTTTGCCAACGCCACCAAGACGACGAGCGACGAATACGAGCGCCGCATCGCGTCCGAACTGCACCTGCGCGAGCGCCAGGCCTCGGGCTATGTGATGGCCAACCTGGAAGGCGAACATTGGTCCGGCAACGTGGGGCTGCGCTTCGTGCAGACGCGCATCAATGCCGACATCCCGACCCCGATCGCGGCCGGCATCTGCAAGCGCACGGCGCCGGGGCAGCCGGCCATCCCGTGCGCGGCGTATCCGGGCGCCATCTCGACGGCGGGCGACCTGCAGCCTTATTACGACGACGTCCCGTTCAATCCGCTCACGGGCAATATGTACTACTTCACGAGGACGGACCGCCGTTTCGACAACTGGCTGCCCAGCATGAACGTGCGCTACGAACCGAGGCAGGACCAGATCGTGCGCTTCGGCGCGAGCCGCACGGTGGGACGCCAGAACTACAACCTGCTCGGCGCCGGCTTCGGCACGCCCGCGTGCGATGCCCAGGGGTGCCGCGTGACGGGGCCGAACCCGGACATCAAGCCGCTCACGTCGGACAACCTCGACGCATCGTGGGCCTGGTATTTCGCGCGCCGTTCGATGGTCGGCGTGGACTTGTTCTACTCGCGCATCCAGGGCTATGCGAAGACCGGCACGTCGGGCGGTGCGACGGTCGACCTGTGGGATCCGGCCGCGCAGGCGATGAAGACGTATGCGGTCCAGACGTCGCAGCAGCAGGGCGCACACATCGCGGGCCTGGAGCTGTCGTACGAACAGCCGATCGGCACGACGGGCTTCGGCATCACGAGCAACGTCAGCCGCGCCCGCACGAAGGTCGACGACGGCCGGCCGATGGTCGGCGCGTCGGAATGGGCCGCGAATCTCGGGGGCTATTTCGAGAACGACAAGGTGTCGCTGCGCCTCGTGGCGAACTATCGCAGCGAGTACGTGAACAGTTCCACGGCCCCGGCGCCGACGGCGAACAGCCAGGGCCTGTACAGCGTGAACGGCGTCCTGATGCCGACGGCGCCCACGATGGCCGCACCGGTGACCACGCTCGCTTTCAACGCCAGCTGGAACATCACGCGCAACCTGTTGCTCGCCTTCGATGCGACGAATCTGACCAACGTGAAGCGCGCGTATTACCGCTACAGCGAGGAGGAGCAGCAGAAGCTTGACGTGAGCGGCCGCCAGTTCTATGTGAACCTGAAATACCGGTTCTGACCTGTCCCGCGCATCCACAAAAGGGAGGCTGCGGCCTCCTTTTTTCATCATGTTGCACCGTCGCGTAGGCGCAGTTGAAGGTGATCTGTAGGACTGCAACTCATGGGGACGGACAGTGTGCGGCACCTAACGGTCCACCCCCGGGCGGTTCGTTACGATGGAGGCGTCGAGTGAGGCGCCACGCGAAGTTTGCGGCGACCAACCACCTCGACAGGTCAGCCGGTCGCCTCGAGGACCGGCACCAGAATTCACGCCGGCGACGCGAACGCGCCGGCCCTAACGGAAGCGGAGGTTGCCATGTCCACGACGACGAACCATCCACCTAAGCATCTCGTGCGCGAATACCTGGAACGGCGCTCGAAGGACACCCAACCTCCGCCGACACCGGAAGAAATCCGGCGCCAGTTGGGGTGGGGCATGCTGATGCCTTCGGACGACCGTATCGGCGCCTCCCGCTCGTGAGCCGAAACCCACCGTGATGAACAGGAGAACACCATGACCGCCAAGATCGGCAGCAAACACATCGCCCAGCACCGCGGCAAGAAAGAGCGCGAGGAGATCCACAAGATGAACGTCGCGCGCGAAGCCATCAAGATCGCCACGGCGCGCGCGAAGTACCGCAACCAGCAGAAGGGCCAGCGTCCGCAGGCCGCTGCCGCGTGATCGTCGCCTGATCCGTCCGCCACATCCGCTTCCCGGGGCTCGCCAGGGCGACATGGCGGGCCCCTCCGCATTTGCCGGCGACGTTCGCCGACAACGCCGCCATTGACCGGCACCGGCCCGCCATTGGCCGAAAAACGCTTCCATCCCCGACCCCGTCTCCGTTATCGTGTCGACATTCGATCGAACGACAACCGGAGATGACATGAATAGCGAAGCTTCCTACCACCTGCGGCGCCAGGTGCTGTGGGGCCTGGTGCTGGTGGGGCTCGGCGTGGCCTTCCTGCTCGACCAGATGGATGTGTTCGACATCCGCAGCTTGTGGCACTACGCACCGCTGCTGCTCGTCGTGGTGGGCATCAACCAGACCATCGGCTATCCGAGCGCACGCGAGTTTTCGAACGGCCTGTGGACCGTATTCATCGGCCTATGGCTGTTCGCCGTACTCGAGGGACTCTGGGGCCTCACGTTCGGCAACAGCTGGCCGCTGCTCATCATCATCAGCGGCATCACGATGGCCGTCCGGCCGATCGCCGAGCGCCGCTTCGGCCAGAAGGGAGGCAACGGCCATGGAAAATAATACGAACCGCGCGTCGAGCCAGGTCGTGCTGGGCCTGCTCGTCGTGGGCATGGGCGTCCTGTTCCTGCTCGATAACCTGGACATCCTGAACTTCCGCCACGCGATCGGTTTCTGGCCGCTCGCCTTCATCGTCGCGGGCTGTGTCGCGCTGTTCGGCAACGGATCGCGCAGCAGCAACTACATGGGCGGCGTGCTGGTCGCGATCGGCGTGCTGATGATCGCGGGCCGAATGGGCTTCTTTTACATCAGCTGGGGCACGCTGTGGCCGCTCGTGATGATCGCGCTGGGCGGCCTCGTGCTGTTTCGCTCGTTGGGCCCGGGACGCGTGGCGCGGCCCGGGACAGCCGACGGGACGGGGACCGACAACGTGGTCGACGTCGTCGCCGTGCTGGGCGGTTTCGAGCGCCGCGTCACGACGTCCGATTTCCGCGGCGGCGAGATCACCGCGATCCTCGGTGGCTGCGAGCTCGACTTGCGCGAGGCGTCGATCGTCAAGGAAGCCGTCATCAACGTCTTCGCGATCTGGGGCGGCATCAACATCAAGGTCCCTCCCGACTGGGCCGTCGTCCTGAACGGCACGCCGCTGATGGGCGGCTTTTCGGAAAAGACGGTGACGCCCCCCGACACGAGCAAGCGCCTCGTCATCACCGGCTACGCCATCATGGGCGGCGTCGAAGTGCGCAACTGAGGGCAGGCCCGTGCACCGCATCTTCGCGAGCTGGCGGGCGACGGCCCTCTACCTGCTGGCCTGGCTGATGCTGGGCCTGCTGTTCGCGGCCATGCTGGCCGTCAGCGGCGCAGGGTGGGGCGCCAGTGTGGTGTTCGCCATGCCGCTGGCGTACCTGTACGCGTACGCGGCCGGCTTTTCCGCTTACTACGTGTGTCGCGCTTACCCGCTGGGCCGGCGCCGTCCCGTCGCCATCGCGGCCGGCGTCGGCGTGACGGCGGCCTGCGTGGCCGCGCTGTGGTGTGGCATGGGCGCCGCGTGGAACAGCCTGCTGGCCGCGCTGGCGCCCGACAGCTATGTGCCCGTCGCGAGCGGCCCCGTGCTGGCAGCGATGTTCGGCCTCGGCTTGATCCTGTATGGCCTGGCGGCCGCCGTGAACTACCTGTCGATCGAGTCGGAACGCGTGCGCCATCTCGAGACGCAGCGCCTGCAGATGAAGTTGACTGCTCAGGATGCGGAGTTGCACATGCTGCGCGCCCGGGTCGATCCGCACTTCCTGTTCAACAGCCTGAATTCGATCAGCGCGCTGACGTCGCTCGACCCGGCGGCCGCGCGCGCGATGACCGTGCAATTGGCCGAATTCTTTCGCCTCACGTTGGGCCTGCGCGCCGACCACATGGTGACGCTCGAGCGCGAACTTCAGCTCGTGCGCCATTTCGTCGCGATCGAGCAGGTGCGCTTCGGCGACCGCCTGCGTTTCGACGCTGCGGTCGATCCCGCGGCAGGTAACTGCCTGCTGCCGCCGCTGCTGCTGCAGCCGCTCGTCGAGAACGGCGTCAAGCACGGCATCGGCCAGTTAGTCGACCCGGGCCAGGTGCGTATCGAGGCCGTACGCACCGGGTCGATCCTGCGCATCCGCGTCGAGAACGACGTTGATCCGGACGGCAGCGCCGGCGCGGCGCGTGGTACCGGCCTGGGTCTCGTCAACGTGCGCCAGCGCCTCGCCGCCATCCACGGCCACGAGGCGAGCGTGCATTGGGCGCGCCGCGACGGCCGCTTCGTCGTCGAGCTGGCGCTGCCGGCCGTCACGACTGCACTCCCGCAAACCGCAACCGAACTGGAAGGAACTTGACGATGCGCGTGATCATCGTGGACGACGAACCGCTGGCGCGCGCCGTGCTGCGCGAACACCTGGGCTTTTTTGCCGACGTCGAGATCATCGGCGAATGCGCGAACGGCTTCGAGGCCGTGAAGGCCATCGCGGAACTGGCGCCGGATCTCGTGTTCCTCGACATCCAGATGCCCAAGCTGGACGGCTTCGAAGTCGTCGAGCTGGCCGGCGCGAGGACGCATTACGTGTTCGTGACCGCGTACGACCAGTTCGCGCTGCGCGCGTTCGACGTCCATGCGCTCGACTACCTGCTGAAACCGTTCACGCGCGAGCGTCTCGCGCAGGCCCTCGCGCACGCGCAGGGCGGCGATGCGATGCGTGCGCTCGTCGCCGACGCGCAGGCGCGGCACCAGCCCATCGAGCGCGTGCTGATCCGGGACGGCGCGCGCGTCCAGGTCATCCCTGTCGAACGCATCGATTACGTCGAGGCCCAGGACGACTACGTCGCCTTCTTCGCCGACGGCCGCCAGTGGCTGAAGAACCAGCGCATGGCCGAACTGGAAAGCCAGCTCGATCCGCAGGCGTTCCTGCGCGTGCACCGCTCGTACATCGTCAACCTCTCCGCCATCGCGCGCATCGAGCCGACGGGCAAGGATGGCCACTGCGCCGTGCTGAAGTCCGGCGCGCGCATTCCGATCAGCCGCAGCGGCTACACGAAAGTGCGCGACCTGATGCGCTAGGCTGCCTTGGCGACGTGCCACCAGGCGGGCAGCAACGATTGGATGTTGGCCCGTGCGAAGCGGTCGTCGATCAGCCAGACGACGCCGCGGTCCTGCTCCGTGCGGATCACGCGCCCGGCTGCCTGCACGACCTTCTGCATGCCGGGATACAGATACGTGTAGTCGTAGCCCGCGCCGAACATCGCCTGCATGCGCTGGCGCAGCTGCTCGTTGACGGGGTTCACCTGGGGCAGGCCCAAGGTCGCGACGAACGCGCCGATGAGACGCTCGCCCGGCAGGTCGACGCCTTCGCCGAACGAACCGCCCAACACGGCGAACCCGATGCCGCGGCCACCTGGAGCGAAGCGCGCGAGGAACCCGGCCCGCTCCGGCTCGCTCATGCGGCGCGCCTGGCGCCACACGGGGATGTCGGGATGCGCCTGCTCGAAGCGGTCGGCGACCTGCTGCAGGTAGTCGAAGCTGGAAAAGAATGCGAGATAGTTGCCGGGCCGCGCGTGGTACTGGTCGGCCATCAGCGTGGCGATCGGCGCGAGCGAGCCGGCACGTTCCTGGTAGCGGGTCGAGATGCCATGCGCCACGTGCACGTCCAACTGGCTCGCGCTGAACGGCGAATCGACGTCGATCCACGCCGTGTCGTCGGGCATGCCGAGCAGGTCGGCGAAATAATGCCAGGGGCTCAAGGTGGCGGAGAACAGCGTCGTCGAGTGCGCGAAGGCGAAGCGCGGGCCGAGGAAAGGCGCCGGAACGACGTTGCGGATGCACAGCGTCGTGTCGCGCTCGTTGTCGCGCGTGACGTCGAACAGGGAGTGTTCGCCGAACGATTCGGCCAGCCGCCCGAATTGCAGCGCCGCGAAATACAAGTCCTGCAGTTCCGTGTCGAGCGGCACGGGGAACGCGGCCATGTGTTCCGTGATGGCGCTGGCCGCGGCCTGCAGCGCGTTCAGGAATTTATCGGGCAGCGCGTCCAGCACCTGGTAGGGCAGGGGCGCGGACTTGCTCACGTCGGTCCACGCGCGCTTGACCTTGTCGAGCGGCTTGTGCAGCGACGGCGGCGCAACGGCGCGTGCCGCGCGCAGGTCGCCCCGCTGCAAGGTCGCCGTGTACATCGATCGTGCGCGCGACACGAGGTTGTGCGCCTCGTCCGCCAGCACGCTGACCTTCCACCCGCGGTCCAGTGCGAGTGCGTACAGCATGGCACCGCCGTCGAACCAGTAGTTGTAGTCGCCCACGACGACGTCGCTCCAGCGCACCATCTCGCTGCCCAGGTAGTATGGGCACACGTCGTGCGCGATGCCGATGTCGCGCAAGGTGGCGCGGTCGAGCATGTCGGCGTTCGTCGCCGCTTCGCGCGCGGCGGGCAGGCGGTCGTAGAAACCCTGCGCCAGCGGGCACGATTCGCCGTGGCAGGCCTTGTCCGGATGCTCGCAGGCCTTGTCGCGCGCACTCAGTTCCAGCACGCGCAGCGGCAGCGTGCCGCCCGCCTTCAACGTCGCGGCGGCGTCCAGCGCGAGCTGGCGGCCCGGCGTCTTCGCGGCCAGGAAAAAGACCTTGTCGAGGTCCTGCGCGGGCGCCGCCTTCAGCACGGGGAACAGCGTGCCGATGGTCTTGCCGATACCGGTCGGCGCTTGCGCGAGCAGGCTGCGCTTGCCCGCGTTCGCGCGGAAGATGGCTTCCGCCAGCTGGCGCTGGCCGGGGCGGAAGCCGGCATGGGGAAAGTGCAGCGCCGTCAGCGCCGCGTCGCGTGCCGACCGGTGCGCGAGCTCGCGCTCGGCCCAGGCGACGAAGCGGCGGCACTGGTCGTCGAACAGCGCCGCGAGGTCGGCGCGTGTGCGGGTCTCGCTCAGCACCGTCTCCTGCTGGCTGCCGATGTCGAAATAGACGAGCGCCAGGTTGACGTGATCGAGGTCCAGCTGGGTGCACAGCAGGTGGCCGTAGACGCGCAGCTGGGCCCACGCGAGATGCCGGTGGTTGTCGGGCACCGAGGTGAACTGGCCGCGGTACGTCTTGACTTCTTCGAGCAGGTTGCGGTCCGGGTCGTAGCCGTCGGCCCGGCCGCGTACGTGCAGCGGGCCCCAGTCGCCTTCCAGCGACACTTCGCTGCGATAGTGCTCGCCACGCCGCGACGCGACGACCGCATGCCCGGCGATGCCTTCCTGCGCCGTGGGCGACGGCGTGAAACGCAGATCGAGGTCGCCCTGCTTGGCCGTGAACTCGCACAGGGCGCGCACGGCGACGACGTAGCGCGCGTCGGCGTTGGCGGCGCTCATGCCGCGGCCTGCTCCCACTGCAGATAGCACACCGTGATCGGCATGCCGTGCGCGGCGCAGTAATCGATCCAGCGCAGCTGGTTGTCCTGCAGGCGGTCGCCGGGACCCTTCACCTCGATCATGTCGTAGCGCGCTTCGTCCGGCCAGAACTGGATCAGGTCGGGAAAGCCCGTGCGGTTTTCCTTCACGTCCTGCAGGATGCGGCGGAACCACAGCTGCAGATGCGCGGCCGGGATGCAGTCCAGCGCCAGTTCGATGACGTCGCGCTCGAGCCAGTCCCACGCGACGAATGGCGATTGCAGGCCCGCTTTCTCGTCGTACGTGGCGAGGATGGCCGCGCGATGCGTGCCGTCGTCCAGCAGCGCGAGGCAGGCGTCGAATTCGGCCTTGCGGCGCTGGTAGAAGTCGGCCGCGTGCAGGTCGGCCGGGCCGCGGTGGAACGGGTGGAAGAACGCACCGGGAATGGCCGCGAACACGGCGCGCCAGCACAGGAGGCCGAACAGCGTGTTGGCCAGCGTGTTCTCGACGTAGAACACGGGCGCGTCGTCGCGCCACAGGTGCTCCAGCACGACCCCTTCGACGCGCCATTCTCCGGCCGGCAGCGGCAGGCGCAGGTCGAGGCGCGCGGCCGGCGTCGCGCGGCGCGTGGGCCCTTTCCGATGGCCCAGCTTGCGCGCGAGGCGCGGGCCGATGCGCATCAGGTGCTGGCGTTCCGCCTCGCTTTCCGGTGCCGCGCAGGCCGTCTCGAACAGGGCGTAGGCATCGTCGAACTTCTCGTGCTTTTCCAGCACGCGCATGGCGCGCCCGCGCGCGCCCGGGTAGCGGCACCCGGCGTACACGGCGTACGCATTGTCCCAGTCGCGTTCCTTTTCGAGCATCTGGCCCAGCTGGAACAGCAGGCGTTCGCGGCGGCTGTCGAGCCAGTCGTTGCCGAATGCGTGGCGGGGAAGGTCGGCCAGGATGTCCAGCGCCGGCTCGCCCGCGTAATAGCGCTCCTTGCAGGCATGCAGTTCCAGGTAGTGCTCGATGTCCTGGCGTGCCCGGAAACCACGCGACGCCGCCGAGAACTCGACCCGTTCGTAGCGGAACAGGCCCAGGTCGGACAGCACGAACTCCGTCCAGTCCTGCGCCAGGTTGCCGAAGAAGACGAGGCGCAGCCTGTCGCATAGCGGTTGCACGAGCAGGCGCAGCGCGAGGTCGTCGCAACGGGGATGCCATTGGGAGAACGGACGCTCGCCGGCGTGGGCCGGGTCGGCGCGCAACGCGTCGAGCTGGTCGCCCTTGCGTGCGCTCTTCTGCGCGCCCGCCAGGCCGAACGCGTCGGCCAGTTCCGGCTTGGACAGCAGGTCGAACAATTCGTCCAGCGTGAGCGCGGGATCGGACTCGATCCAGCCGCTGGGCAGCAACGCCTGTGCCGCGGCGCGGGGGCAGCCGATCTCGGCATAGTTGAGCTTGCTGGCCCGGAACAGCGTGCCCTTGCGCATCACCATCCGCACGAACAGGGCGCGGGCCGGCTGGGGCAGCTGCGGAAAGGCGGCAATGAAGGCGTGCTCTTCGTCGATCAGGAGGTCGGCGTAGCGCTCGGCGATCCAGTCCAGCACGCGCTGGAAGTTATCCAGATAATAAAACTCGTTTTCCAGGACTTTGATCATCGTCATGCGGCACCAACTGTACTTTTGTACAGTATAACGGTGCCGGCGACGCTGGCCCAGTGCTTTTGGCATGCGGCAGGGCGCCGCGTGGTTTTTTTTTGCTGTCTTATTGTCGGGATGGCATGTGCGGTCCGCAAGACTTGTCGGCGCACGGGGGCGTGACGGCACCCTCGGTGGCGGCCTCGTGAGGGGCGCCGGTGTGCTGGAGGATGGCCGAGATCAGCGCGACATCTGTATCGACCGTCACGGTGGGCGCTGGCGTCTTGGGCGCGGCCCGTTTCGGCCGGAACGGCACGCTGCTCGCATGCGCCAGAACGGGTGCCTGGTTCGTTACCGTCCGGTACCCCGGTTGCGGCCGCGCCACCGGGTGATGGACTGCGGGCGGTTGCGCGCGCGATGACGTCGGGCCGGGGATCGTATGCGGCGGGGCGACGGGGGCGGTCGTCGCCATCGATGGCGGCGATGTCGGCCCGGCGAGGTCGACGATGACGGCGCCGCGCACCGGGGCGTTCGACTGCGCGCCAGGTTCCGCGACTGGCCGGAGGGATGCGTGCGGCTGCGCGGACGTTTCCGCGGCCAGTGCCGCGTTCACGTCGTGCTCGATTGCGAAGGCGCTGGCGTGGGCTGCCGTACCGCCACCGGGCGCGACGGTCGTGTGCACCTCGTGTACGGCGGACGCGCTCGCGCCTGCCGTGCCCGTGTGCCGTGGTGGCGTTGCACTGCGCACGAGCCAGGCCAGCGCGACGAGCAGGGAACAGGCCAGTACGCCCGCCGTACCGTACCAGAACACCGGGCGGGCGCGGAACCGCCGGCCGCGCGACTGGCCGTCGAGCAGCGCAAGAATATTGATGTCGCCGGTCGCCCGACGCGACGACGACATCAGGTTGGGGCGTCTGGAGCCGGGTTGATTTTCATCTGTAGGGCGCACCGCTTTACTCCTAAGATTTGAGACTAATTCCTATTAGAAACAAGCCGGAGAAGCCGATGCTGATCTTCGTCGCATTCCTGTACTTTTGTCTTGCTTGCAGCGTCATCTGGATCGCGCTGTTCCCGGGCGGACGGGCGTCCGTGCTGCACGTGCTCGGCACGCTGCAGCGCCGGCTGCAGTGGCGCGTGGGCGGGTGGCAGCGCAGTGGGCGGGCCACGCTGCAGGCGTCCCGGTCCGGCGCACGCGGTCTGCTGAATGCTGGCCGTTCGACGCTGCGGCGGCACTGGGCGTGGTTCGCCGTCGGCGTGCCGCTCGTGCTGATCCCGACCTTGCTCGCGTTGCTGCTGCGCCGGCCGGACATGCTGCCCGACTACGAGCCCGTCGATACGGTCGTCGACGCGCAGGTGGCTGCCCTGCTCAAGGGCGAGCAACTCGTGCCGCCCGCCGCGCTGCCGCCTGTCGCGTTCAGCACACGGGAAGTGGAACTCGTGCGCCCGATGCTCGTCGACGCCAGCCGCAACTGGGGCCTGCTGCGGCCGGAATTCAGCCAGCGCCTGCTGCTGGTCTTCAAGATCATGAAAGAGAAATACGGGTACGAGATGGCGTTGCTGGAAGGCTATCGTAGCCCGGCCCGCCAGGAACTGCTTGCCGGCATGGGTTCACAAGTGACGAACGCACGGGCATTCCAGAGCTGGCACCAGTACGGGCTCGCCGCCGATTGCGCGTTCTGGCGCGACGGCAGGCTTGTGATCTCCGAAAAAGACCCCTGGGCCATGCGTGGCTATCAACTCTACGGCGAAGTCGCCGAATCGGTGGGTCTCACGTGGGGCGGGCGCTGGACGATGATGGACTTCGGCCATGCCGAACTGCGGATGCGCGGGGTGATGCGGCATTGATGCAGGCGGTGTTCCCGCGGCGTTGTCTCATCTCAAATTTTCAACTGGGAAATAGTGCCAGTATTGCCGTTGGTATTCATCAACCTGCGAACGAACATGATGGCCCGACTCTGGCAATTCTTCACCGACAGGCGTGTTCTGGCCGTGATCGGCATCGGCGTGCTCGCGGCATTCCTGCTGCTCGGCGCGGCATCCTTCGACGTGGCCCTCATCTGGGTTGCGCTGCTCGGCCTGGTGTTGCTGGGCGCGGCCGGCATCGGCTGGCTCGTCCGCGCCTGGCTGCGCAAGCGTGCCGCGCACCGGCTGGGCGACGCGATCCTGGCCGGCGCGGAGCCGGACGGCAAGGCCCAGGCGGCGCGCAACGATGCCGCCATCCTCCGCAAGGGCATGCTGGAGGCGATCAACACCATCAAGACGTCGAAGCTGGGCCTGACGCGCGGGGCGGCCGCGCTGTACGAACTGCCGTGGTACATGATCATCGGGAATCCTGCAGCCGGGAAAAGCAGCGCGATCAAGCACTCGGGCCTGACGTTCCCCATTCCCGGCAACAAGGCAGTGCAAGGCGTGGGCGGGACCCGCAATTGCGACTGGTTCTTTACCACCGACGGCATCCTGCTCGACACGGCGGGGCGTTATTCCGTGTTCGACGGGGATCGCGCCGAGTGGTTCAGCTTTCTCGACCTGTTGCGCAAGCACCGTTCGCGCGCGCCGATCAACGGGATCCTGATCGCCGTCAGCGTCGCGGAGCTGGCGGGCGGCAGTCCCGGCGCGTCGATCGAACTGGCCAAGAGCCTGCGCACACGGGTGCAGGAGTTGACGGAACGCCTCGGTATCCACGCACCCGTGTACGTGATCTTCACGAAGGCCGACCTCGTCGCCGGCTTCGCCGACTTCTTCCATGATTGCGAATGTACGGAGCGGGAACGCGTCTGGGGCGCCACCTTGCGCTACAACCGGCGGAGCACGCCGCAGGACGTCCTGGCATTCTTCGACCAGCATTTCGACGAACTGCACGACGGCCTCAAGGAAATGAGCCTGGCCAGCATGGCGGGCAACCGCAGTACCGCGCTGCGGCCCGGCGTGTTCACGTTCCCCCTCGAATTCGCCGCGCTCAAGCCCCAGCTGCGCGGATTCCTTGCCACCCTGTTCGAGGAAAACACGTGGCAGTTCAAGCCCGTGTTCCGGGGATTCTATTTCACCAGCGCCCTGCAGGAGGGCAGTGTCGAGACGCTGTCGGCCAACCGTGTCGCCGGCCGTTTCGACTTGCAGCTGCGTCCGCTCGGCGACGAGGGGAAGGCCGATGACGATGTGCAGAGCGTGGAGCAGTCGGGATATTTCCTGCTGCAGTTGTTCCGCAACGTGATCTTCGCCGATCGCGACCTGGTACGCCGCTACACGAGCCCGGCCGCCGCGCGCATGAAGATCGGCGCGTTCTTCGCCGCCACGGTGCTGCTCGGCTGCGCGCTCGGAGGGTGGAGCTGGTCCTATATGGGCAACCGCCAGCTGGTCGCGAACGTCAAAACCGACCTCGACAAGGTCATGAAGCTGCAGGCCGGCCGTACCGAGTTGCAGGCGCGCCTGGAGGGGCTCGACATCCTGCAGGACCGCATCGAACAGCTCGAGAAATACCGCGAGGATCGTCCGTGGGCACTGGCGTTTGGCCTGTACCAGGGCGACGCACTGGAGCGCAAGCTGCGCGACGAGTATTTCGCGGGTGTGCGCGAAGTGATGGTGCAGCCGGTGGCCGGGGCGCTGGAGAGCTTGCTGGCGGAGATGAATGCGAACGCGTCCCAGCTTGATCCGACCGTCCGCGCGACACCCGTCGGCAAGCCGGGCCAGCCCTACCAGGACGTGTCGGCCACGAACGTCGGCGACGCCTACAACGCGCTCAAGACCTACCTGATGTTGGCGGACAAGACCCACGCCGAACCCGGCCACTTGAACGACCAGTTGACGCGCTTCTGGCGCGGCTGGCTCGAAGCGAACCGGGGCGCCATGCCGCGCGAGCAGATGATCCGCAGCGCCGAGCGCCAACTGACCTTCGTGCTGGCCCACATCGACGACCAGGCATGGCCGCAGATCACGCCCAAGCTCAGCCTGCTGGACACCGCCCGCGAAAACCTGCGGCGCGTCGTGCGCGGCACGCCCGCGCGCGAGCGCGTGTATGCCGACATCCGTACGCGCGCATCGACCCGCTTTCCCGGCGTCACGGTCGCGCGCATCGTTGGCGAACAGGACCAGGCTCTCGTCGTGGGCAGCTACGCCGTCGGCGGCGCCTACACCCGCGAAGCCTGGGAAAAATTTGTCCAGGGCGCGATCCGTGATGCATCGACCCATGAATTGCAAAGCAGCGACTGGGTGCTCAAGAGCGTCGCCAAGGACGACCTCACGCTGGAAGGCAGCCCGGAGCAGATCCAGAAGGCACTCGTCGACATGTACAAGACCGATTACGCGCGTGAATGGAGCAAGTTCGTGCAGGGTGTGACCATCGCCGACCTGAGCGGCTTCGACGCCAGCGTACAGGCGATGAACCGCCTCGGTGACCCGCTGACGTCGCCGTTGGCCAAGGTGCTCAAGACCGTCCACGAACAGACTGCGTGGGACGATCCCGCGCAGGCCCGGATCGACAGCGTCAAGATCAAGCGCGGCGTCATGGGCTGGATCCGCGAAGTGGTGCTGCGGCAGGCGCCGGCCGATGCGCGCCCGATGACCGACGCCCTGGGCCCGCTGCCAGTCGGTGGCGTGCAGGTCGCCGGGCCCGTCGGGCGCGAGTTCGCCGGCGTCGCGCGGCTGGTGGGCGTGAAGGAAAAGGATGCGTCGCTGATGACCGGCTACCTCGACGCGCTGTCGAAGCTGCGCGGTCGCTTGAACCAGCTGAAGAACCAGGGCGACCCGGGCCCCGGCGCCAAGGAACTGATGCAGCAGACCCTGGAGGGCAGCGGGTCGGAACTGGCCGACGCGCTGAAATACGTCGACGAACAGATGCTGGCGGGGATGACGGAGACACAGAAGCAGATGCTGCGGCCGCTGCTCGTCCGCCCGCTCGTGCAGACGTTCGCGATGATCGTGCTGCCGTCGGAATCGGAAATCAACAAGACGTGGCAGGCCCAGGTCGTCGAGCCGTTCCAGAAGACGCTGGCGGCCAAGTATCCGTTCGCATCGTCGGCCCAGATCCAGGCGACGCCGGCCGAGATCGGCCAGGTGTTCGGACCGGACGGCGTCGTCGCGAAATTCGTGGGAGCGACGATGGGCCCGCTCGTCGTACGCCGCGGCGACGTCCTCACCAGCCGCACGTGGGCCGACATCGGCATTACGCTCGCGCCGCAAGTGGTGAGCGGATTCCCCGGCTGGGTGGCGCCGCTGTCGGCCAACGGCGTCGCCGCCGGCGGCGGTCCGCAGGCCGTGTTCCAGCTGCTGCCGCTGACGGCGCCCGGCGTCACCGAGTACACGATCGAGATCGACGGCCAGCAGCTGCGCTACCGGAATACGCCGCCCGCCTGGGTCAATATGGTGCACCCGGGGCCGCAAGGCAGCAGCGGCGCGCGGATCAGCGCCGTCATCTTCGACGGGCGCTCCGTCGAGCTGTTCAACGAGCCGGGCCAGTTCGGACTGCAAAAAATGATCGAGGCGGCGACGCAGAAACGCCTGGACGCGAGCACGCACGAATTGCGCTGGACGGTCGGCAACGTATCGGTGGCCGTCGACTTGAAGCGCGTCAGCAGCGCGGAGACTTCCGGCGGCGACGCCCAGGCAAGACAGGGTTTTCGCGGGCTGCGGCTGCCGGACGCCGTCGTCGGGCGACCGGCAGTCGGCCCCGGCCCCGTCCTGGCGGGAGCAGGCCAGTGAACCGCGCAGCGAGCCGCGCCGTGCTGCGCGAGCCCGTCCTGAGCCGGATCGCTTATTTCGGCAAGATCCCGGCGCACAGCGACTTCGTCAAACCGGCCGACGATCAGCCCGTCCTGGGCATGCTGGACGACTGGATCGCCCAGGTGATGACGCGCTTGCCGTCCGACGCGCGCTGGAAGCTGAACTACGATGCGATGGCGCCGGCCAGCTTCGCCTTCGTCGGCCCGGACCGGCGACACGCCGTCGCGGGCCACCTCGTCGCCAGCCACGACCGCTCGGGGCGGCGTTTTCCGTTCCTGATGATGCGCACGGTCGATGTCCCCGATCCGGCCGGTTTCGCGGCGCGTTGTCCGCTTGCTTTCGGCCCGTTGTGGGACTATCTGGAAACCATGGCGCCGCGTGTGCTGGGCAGCGGCGATCCCAGCGCCCACCTGCAGGCAATCGCGGACGCTCCGGTGGCGCTCGGCGAGTACGACGCCGCGTTGGCCAGCTATCTCGCGTTGTCCACCGTGAGCGAATTGACGGTGCAGCTGGAGGCGCCCGCGAATCGCATGATTCTCGGGCTCGGCCTGCTGCTGCAGCCCGTCATGCACAGCCGTCCCGCCAGCCTCCACAAGAGCCTGGTGCTGCCGCTGCCGCGCGATGCCGCGTTGCGCCACGTTGCCGCCGCTTTCTGGCTGGAGCTCGTGCTGCCGTTCATCCGGAAGAGCGGCTTCGACCTCGTGCTGTTCGTGACGCGCGTGCGCGAGCGTCCGGCCCTGGTCGTCGGGTTCGGCGCCATGGCGGCAGGGACGCTCCATGCGCTGATCGATCCGCTCGTCGCCGCCGAGCAGCAGGTGCATCTCGACGACGATGCCTGGATCGACGAACAACTTGGCGTGGACATCGACATGCGCACGCTGGCGAGTTATCTCGAGCAGCCCGCGCTGCCCTTGCGCCTCGCACGCGAACTGTTCCTGGACACCTTCATCGGAGCCGCGCCTTGAATCCGACAACCTCGCCCCTCAATAGACTGGTTCTGTGCGCCATCGTCGCGGCAGCAAGCTGGGTACCGCCTGTCGCCCTGGCCGATGCGGCCGCGCCCATTGTCGTCTCCGGCACGGTTGGCGACGAGGCCAGCAGGGCCGCCGTCCTCGCACGCCTGCGTGCCGTGTACGGTGCGGACCGGATCGTGGACCAGCTCGTCGTCGGACGCGTGTCGATGCCGGCGAACTGGAACGACCACGTCGCCAAGCTGATCGGCCCGGACCTGAAACTGATCAGCCGTGGGCAATTGCAGGTCGACGGCACGAACGTCAGCCTGCGCGGCGACGTTGCGAGCGAGTCCCAGCGCACGCAGGTCGCAAGCGACATTGCCCTGGCACTCGACCCGGGCTATACGGTCAACAACGGCTTGCGCGTGGCGGCGTCGGAGCAAGGTATGCTGGATGCGGCGTTGGCCAACCGCATCATCGAATTCGAATCCGGCCAGGCGACGCTCACCGATTCCGGCAAGGCCATCCTTGACCAGATGAGCGTGGCGCTGCTGCGCCTGAAGGACAAGCGGGTCGAAGTCATCGGCCACACGGACAATGCCGGGTCCCGCGCCGGCAACCTGTCGCTCAGCCAGGCGCGGGCGGAGGCCGTGAAGGCGTACGTGGTCGGACGCGGCATCAAGGCCGACATGATCGGCGTGTCCGGCGAAGGCCCCGATCGCCCCGTGGCCGACAACCGCACGCCCGAGGGCAGGGCGCGCAACCGGCGCATCGAGTTCAAGGTCGTGCAGTGACGTCTGCGCTGCGGGCCGTGCAGCAACGGGATGTCGCTCGTTTTGTTGTATATTTACAAGGTTAATATATAGGCAATAGAGCGCATGAAAATTGGCATGCAGACGTGGGGCAGCCACGGCGACATCCGGCCTTTCCTCGCCCTTGCGGAAGGCTTGCAGGCGGCGGGAAACGACGTGCATCTGTTGATCACGTGCGTCGACAGCGACGCCTACCGCGACATTGTGTCGGCCGCGGGCGTGAAGATCACTCTCGTCGCGTCGCCCGTGCTCACGCCGGAACAGCAGGAAAACATCGGCCGGACAGCGTACGCGATCCGCAATCCGATGACGCAGATGAAGGCCATCCTGCGCCTGTGCCTGGAACCGGTCGAGGACGCCATGTTCGACGCGGCGCGCCGGTTGTGCGCAGAGTCCGACGTGCTGATCGGCCACTATTTCCTTTACCCGTTGCAGACCGCCGCGGAGTCGGCCGGGCGGCCCTATGTCAGCGTCCTGTTGTCGCACGCGGGCGTGCCCAGCGACTTCGATCACCCGTTGACCATGCCCGGCGCCGGAAAGGTCGTTCATCGCCTGCTCTGGTGGCTGACCAGGACGCTGCTCAACCGAGGATTGAAGCACTACCCCGACCGATTGCGCGCGCAGCTCGGCATGGCGCCCCTGCGCGACGTCGTCACGCAGATCTGGCTGTCGCAGCATCTCACGCTGGTGGCCGTGAGCCCCACGATGTGCGCCGCGCGGCCGGACTGGCCGGTGCCGGTTCGTGTCTGCGGATTCCTCGACATGCCGAACCTTGCCATGGAAGGGCAGCTGTCGCCCGATCTCACCGATTTTCTCGCCGCCGGCGAGGCACCGGTGTACATGACGTTCGGCAGTTGGATGCCGCGTGACCGCATGGGCCAGGCGAAGGTCGTGCGCCTGTTGACCGCGGCCGCGCGCCAGGCCGGTTGCCGTGCCATCATCCAGGCGCCGTCGGCGGCGGCGTGCGGATTCCATGGCGATGGCAATATTCTGTACGTCGCGACGGCGCCGCACCACGCCGTATTTCCCCGCTGCCGCGCGATCGTCCACCACGGCGGCGCGGGCACGACGCAGTCCGCCATGCGCGCGGGGACGCCGTCCGTCGTCGTCGCCAACATCAGCGAGCAGGAGCATTGGGGCAAGGAGTTGCGCCGCCTGGGCATCGGGGGCAGGCCCGTCAAGCGCCGCAACGTGACGGCGGCCGCGCTGGCAAGGCGCATCCGGGACGTGCTGGCGGCGCCGGCAATGACGGCGCGTGCCGCGCAGGTCGCCGACGCCATGGCGGCCGAACGCGGCGTCGACACCGCCGTCGATCTCGTCATGCGCACGTTCGCGCAGCGCCAGGCGGATGCCGCGGCCGTGCGTTGACTGGAGCCTGCGTCAGGGCAGCGTGATCGTCACGTTGGCCGACCGCGGCGGCAGCTTGATGAGATCGTTGTAGCTGGCCAGCGCCCGGTCGGTCTCGCTGCCGAGCGCATTGCGATACCCCAGGTACGCGCCCAGGCCGGCGAGTGCGAACACGCCGCACAACACCCACTGCGACGTGTCGCTGCGCAGCTTGTGGACGATCTGGTCGGGACGGTCCGCATGCGGCGCGAAAGCGCGGCTCTTGCCGCGCATGCGGGCGATTTCGTCGCCCAGGCGCGCCGTCAGGTAATTCAGTTTATCCGGCCCGTCCAACGCGAAGCGGCCGCGGAAGCCGAGCAGCAGGCACAAATGGTAGACCTCGAGCGCCTGCAGGTGGACGCTGCCCTTGGCGCGCAAGTCGTCGAGGCGCTGGAAGAAATGTTCGCCGGCCAGCTGGTCACCGAACAGGCGTAGTTGCAGGGGACGGGTCTCCCACGCTTCGCGGATCGCGTAATCCGCGCCGAGGATGATTTCGTCGACGGCCGCGCAGAACGCGTACTTGGCGGCCGTCACGTCGTCGGCCCCGATGCCGAGCGCCTTGGCGCTGCGGTCGACGTCGCCTAGGAAGGACGTCATGCGGTCGGCGAACCCGTCCTGGTCGTGCGGACCGCAGCCGCGCTTGAGCAGGAACAGCGCATAGAAGCCCTCGTACATCAGATCGACGAGGGAGCCGGGGGCGGTGCCGGCGGCGCCGCGCTGGGAGGGCGCGGCGCGCCGTTCGACGGGATGATTCATGCTGCGATCGCAATCAATTCGAGGGTGAGGTCACGGATGCCGTTCGGGACGTAGATCGAGATGGCCTGCGCCTTGAGCATGCTGTCGTACAGGACCCCGCGGTTCTCGAGCACGAAATAGACCATGTCGGGCCGCACGGGCAGCGCGCTCGGCACCTTGGGCGCGTGCACGAGCTTGACGCCGGGCATTGCCGTCAGCACCAGCTTGTCGACGTCTTCGGGACCGCCGATCTTGAAGCGCAGCGGGACGATGTCGACGAGTTGCAACGCGGGCAGGTCGGCCGCGACGCCCAGGTACAGCGTCGTCTGGGGCGTGATCTTGCCGGAGTCGAGCGCGCCGAGATGGTAGGACGGGCGGTCGTTCGACAGCGCGATCGCGAAATAGCGGGACGAGATCACGGTGTCGAGCAGGTCGCGCAGGATGCCGTCCAGGCGGGCGAAGGCCGGGCCGGGATCCTGATGCGCATACGCGGGCAGGTCTTCCAGCCTCGCCGTGCGCGAAAACGTCATCAGGCCGCCGGCCAGGGCCAGCAAGTCCTGGAACAGGCGTTCCGGGTGCAACTCGCGGTGGGCCAGGTAATGGGTCAGCGCGGCATAGCCCGTGCTGACCGTGTGCAGCAGCCAGAACGAGGCGACGTCACCGCCGCGCAGTTCGACGACGTGCCGCCCCGGTTCGCGGTAATGGCCGTACAGGGCGTTCACCTTCGCCAGCAGTTTTTCCATCAGGCGCACGAGGCGCCCGTGCAGGCCCGGCGCGCCCGCGAGCGACAGGCTGGGCGGCGTGAACGCCTGGTCCGCTTCGAAGCCGCCCGTCGCCACGCGCTGCAGACGCACGAGAGGAAAGCTGTCGTAGGCGTCGAGCGATTCGAGTTCGGAGATTAGGCGCACGGTGCGCGTCAGGAAGGCGACAGGGGCCGGCGCGGCCTGGCTGAACAGGTCCTGCGTGTCGTGCTCGCGCTGGCCGAAGCGGGCATCCGGACGCGTTTCGCCGTGCGGCGCGCAATTGTCGCCGTGCGGTTTCAGGACGGGCAGCGCGGCATGGAAGCGGATCGCCTGCACGTCGGGCGGCAGCTCGTCCAGGCGCACCTGCGGCGGCAGCGGATCGCGGTCCGGGGCGCGTACGAGCTCGCCGTCCGGGAAGATCAGCGACAACTCCGTCACGCGCAGCGTGTCGGCCTTCAGCGCATCCGTATCGATGGCGAGCCGGCGCACGCCCCAGCAATAGGGATGGAGCGCGTTGGCCGTCTCGTTCAGGCGCGCCTCGTGATAGCGGTCCTGTTGCTGGAAGTGCTGGGGACGCAGGAACAACCCTTCACCCCACAAGACTTTCGATGGCGTAGTCATGAGCCTCCCGATTCATAAACTTCTAGCTTGCTGGAAACGCAGCGGCGTTCATTGACAGTGGACAAGAGACCCCGCCGGCGCGGCGCCCGTGCCGACCGTCAGCGCGCAAGCGTGCAGGCCGACCGTCACGCCAGCCCGCTCGGCGTCTGCGGCCGCAAATGCGACGCGCCAGCCCTGCGCGGCCGGCGCGTGGAACAGGGCGACGACGCCGAGCCACGGCGTGTCGAGCGAGACCTTGTCGTTGATATCGAGTTTCTGGCCAGGCACGAGGCTGATTTCCCTGACGTCGACGAGGTCGGTGCCGAGGGCGTCGCGCTCCGCCTGCGGCGACAGGAACGCGGCATACGGCGCCTGGTCGAACGCGGCGCGCTGGCGCAGCTTGTAGATGCGCACCAGCAGCGCGAGCGGCTGCCCCCGTGCGTCGACGTTCAGCCGCGGCGCGGCGTGCAGGTGTACGACGACGTTGCGCGGCGGCTGCTGCGCTTCCGGCAGGGGCGGCGGCTTGCGCAACCCGATGGCTTCCAATGCGCTGCCGCCCAATGTGCCGGCCCCGCCCGCACAGCCGCCCAGCAGCGAGGCCAGGCAGCACAACCCCATCCATGATCGCATCATCGGCGTTCCTTGCGTTCAATAAAGAGACAGGAAGATTTAACGGGATTGCACGCCGGGCGCGCTGACCGGGCGCAACGGCCTTTTCGACGAGGCGCAATCGACGGGTCAAGGAGCGTTGATAACACGCAATTCTTCCCGGAAATCGATCACCAATAATGGCGTCTGATTTCAACCGGGAGAGCCTCATGACATTCGAACGCCTGATGCCGCTTGCCGCGGTGCCCATCACATGTATCGCGTTGCTGTCGGCCTGTGCCAGCACGGAGCCGGTCGCCGCCCACGGGGCCCGGCCGGCGTCGACGATGCCAGCCGCGATGGCGGAAGCGGACGCCGCGGTGCTGGCGGGCCAGAACGAGAAGGCCTACGCGATCCTGAAGAAGGCCGGCAGCACCTTCCCGACCGACAAGACCCCGTGGGTGCGCATGGCCCAGATGCGCTTCGACAGCACGAATTACGGCGAGGCGATCGTCGACGCGTTGGAAGCGTTGCAGCGCGACCCGGACGATACGCTCGCCAACAGCATCGTCGCCGTGAGCGGCCTGCGCGTGACGAGCAAGGCGCTGGCCGACCTGAGCCGCAAGAACAACTTGACCGGCAACGTGCGGACCGAAGCGCAGGACCTGGCCCGGCTCCTGCGCACGAGCCTGAACGAAGACGTGCTGGTGCCGAGCAATCATCCCGCCGTCGCGCGCGCGCGGGAAGCGGCGAAGCACGCCGCCGGCACCGCGCCGGCAGCATCGACAGCGCGTTCGACGGCATCGAACGATCCGTTCGGCGCGCTCAGGTAACCCGCCAACAAGCCCAACAAGCCCAACAAGCCCACAGGAGTCGACATGGCCAAGAATGAAAGCGTGCAGAAACGCCTGCAGAAAGTGCGCGCCCCGCGCGTGCAGATGACGTACGACGTCGAGATCGGCGACGCGATCGAGAACAAGGAATTGCCGTTCGTCGTCGGGGTGCTCGGCGACTTCGGCACCGATCCGGACGCAGCGAAGAAACGCCTGAAGGACCGCAAGTTCGTCAACGTGGACGCGGACAATTTCGACGAGGTGCTGGGCGGCGTCGCGCCGGCGACGAGCTTCCGCGTACCGAATCACCTGTCGGCGGAAGGGGGAGAGTTCGCGGTGCAGCTGCAGTTCCGGCAGATGGACGACTTTCGTCCGGAAGCCGTCGTGCAGCAGGTGGCGCCGCTGAAAGGCTTGCTGGATGCGCGCGCCAAGCTGGCCGACCTGCGCAACAAGCTCGCCGGCAACGACAAGCTGGAAGACTTGCTGAACGACGTGCTGACCAACACGGAAAAACTGGACAGCCTGCGCAAGGTCGGCGCCAAGCCGGGCAAGGAGGAAGCATGAGCGCGATCCTCGAGACGGCAACCGCGGCCGCGCATGCGGACCGCCCGGACATCTCCCTGCTCGACCAGATCGTCGAACAGAGCCGAGTGGCGACGTCGAGCAGCGAACACGAACGGGCGCGCGACATCATCTCCGAACTCGTGAGCCAGGTGATGGAAGGCACGATGGTCGTGTCGACGAATCTGTCGGCCACGATCGACGCGCGCCTGGCGGAGCTGGACCGGATGATCTCGGCGCAGCTGTCCGCGATCATGCACGCCCCCGAATTCCAGAAGCTGGAACGTAGCTGGACCGGTCTGCACTACCTCGTCAAGAACACGGCGACGAGCAGCGGCCTGCAGGTACGCATGCTCAATGCGAGCAAGCGCGACCTGGTGAAGGACTTCCAGTCGGCGCTGGAATTCGACCAGAGCGCCTTGTTCAAGAAGGTCTACGAAGAGGAATTCGGCAGCTTCGGCGGCGCGCCGTACGGCACGCTGATCGGCGATTTCGAGATCACGCGACAGCCGGAGGACATCTATTTTCTCGAGCAGATGTCGCACGTCGCGGCGGCCAGCCACGCGCCGTTCATCACGTCGGCGGGGCCCGAGCTGTTCGGCATCGAAAGCTTCGGCGACCTGGGCAAGCCGCGCGACCTGGCGAAAGTGTTCGACACGGTCGAATACGCGAAGTGGAAGGCGTTCCGCGAATCGGAGGATTCCCGCTACGTGGGCCTTACGTTGCCGCGCTTCCTGGGCCGCCTGCCGTACAACCCGGCCGATGGCACGGCGACGGAAGGTTTCAATTACGTTGAGGACGTCGACGGCACCGACCACCAGAAATACCTGTGGTGTAACGCGGCGTATGCGTTCGCGACCAAGCTGACGAAGGCGTTCGAGGACTACGGCTGGTGCGCGGCGATCCGCGGCGTCGAAGGCGGGGGCCTCGTCGAGAACCTGCCCACGCATACGTTCAAGACGGACGAGGGCGAGATCGCGCTGAAATGCCCGACGGAGCTCGCGATCACGGATCGCCGCGAGAAGGAGCTGTCGGACCTGGGTTTCATCTCGCTCGTACACTGCAAGAACACGTCGTACGCCGCGTTCTTCGGCGCGCAGTCGGCGCAGAAGGCGCGCAAGTACGCGAACGACGCGGCCAATGCGAACGCGCTGCTGTCGTCGCAGCTGCAGTACATCTTTGCCGTGTCGCGCATCGCGCACTACATGAAGGCCATGATGCGCGACAAGATCGGCAGCTTCGCGGCCGCCTCGAACGTCGAGGATTACCTGAACCGCTGGCTGACGCAATACGTCCTTCTCGACGACAACGCGAGCCAGGACCAGAAGGCGCAATTCCCCTTGCGCGAAGCGAGCGTGCAGGTGGCCGAGGTGCCGGGCCGGCCCGGCGTCTACCGGGCCGTGTCGTTCCTGCGTCCCCATTTCCAGCTCGACGAATTGTCCGTTTCGCTCCGATTGGTCGCGGAGCTGCCGCAGTCGACCAAGAACTGAATCCTTCCACCACTGAACTGGAGTAGAACATGGCAATTGACGTGTACCTGCAAATCGACGGCATCAAGGGCGAGTCGGCCGACGACAAGCACAAGGACTGGATCGAATGCAAATCGGTCAACTGGGGCGTGATCCAGCCGAAGTCCGCGACGGCGTCGACGGGCGGCGGCCACACGGCCGAGCGCTGCGAGCACGACGAGATCGAGATCGCCAAGCTGGCCGACCTCTCGTCGCCGCTGCTGCTGCAGACCTGCTCGTCGGGAAAGACGATCCCGAAGGCGAAGTTCGAGTTCATGCGCGCCGACGGGCAGGGCGAACGCGTCAAGTATTTCGAGATCGAGATCGAGAACGTCCTGATCGGCTCCGTCAAGCCGCAGGTCGCGGAGGGCGACTTCCTGCACGAGACGGTCGGGCTGAAATTCTCGAAAGTCAAATGGCGCTACACCCAGCAGAAGATCGGCGGCGGTGCCGGCGGCAATACGTCGGGCGGCTGGGACCTCGCCACGAACCGGGTCGCCTGACGCGCTTGTTATTCACTTCCCCCCCCGCGATTTCCGCGGCCTCCGGGCCGCGGTCTTTTTTACCGACGCCGCATGCCACCGATGAAAGCCTATTCGCCCGGCCTGCTCGACCGCCTGATGGGGCAGCAAGTCCACCCCGGCCGCGCGGGCATCGACCAGCTCAAGGACAACGTCGCGCGCGACCTGGAAGCCTTGCTGAACGCCCGTGCCGCCATGCCGCCGGCGTCGTTCGACGGGTATCCGCTGGCGCGTGCCTCCATCCTGAACTACGGCCTGACCGACTTCGCCGCGTTCTGCCTGTCCAGCAGCGAGGACCGGAGCGCGATCTGCGCCTGCCTGAAGGATGCAATCGAGCGCCATGAACCGCGGCTGCAGAACGTCAGTGCGGCGCTGGTGGCCGAGGAGGGCGGCGTGAACCGCCTTCACTTCGTGATCGATGCGACGCTCGTTGCCGGCCCGGGGCGCGAACCGGTCAACTTCAACGCCGTGCTGCAGCCGTCTTCGCTGAACTACGCGATCAGCAAGGCCGGCCGCCCCGCGCGTCCGTAACGCGGCGCGGCCGCCATTCCACCAAAGGACACCGACGATGGACATCAACCTGAAGACCCTGATCGCCAAGCTGAACGACGTCACGCGCTCGGCCGCCACGCGCGCGGCCGGCATCTGCGTCGGGCTCGGCCAGTATGAAGTCGACATCGAGCACCTGTTCCTCGCGCTGCTGGAGCAGCCCGCGAGCGATCTCGTGGTGGCGGCACGCGCGGCCGGCGTCAGCACGACGGGCCTCGAAGCCGATCTGCGCCGCGAAGTGGAGCGCCTGCCGTCCGGCAGCGCGCGCACGCCCGTGTTCTCGCGCCATCTGCCGGTGCTGTTCGAGCATGCGTGGCTGATCGCGTCGCTGGGTGCATCGACGCAACCGCAGCACATCCGCAGCGGCCACTTGCTGCTCGCGCTGCTGACGGAGCCCGGTTTCGCGCAGCTGGCCCAGCGCGCGTCGCGCCATTTCGCGGGCTTCCCCGTCGACCGCCTGAAGCACGAATTCGACAAGCTGACGGAGGGTTCCGGCGAAACGCCCGCACTGGCGCCCGCGGCGCAGGTCGCGGGCGCCGATCCCGTCACGGAATTGCAGGCGGCCGCACCCGGCAAGACGCCCGCGCTCGACCAGTACACGACCTGCCTCACGGCGCGCGCGCGCGAGGGCAAGCTCGATCCCGTGATCGGGCGCGATGCCGAGATCCGGCAGGTGGTCGACATACTCATGCGCCGCCGCCAGAACAACCCGATCCTGACGGGCGAGGCGGGCGTCGGCAAGACGGCCGTCGTCGAAGGCCTTGCGCTGCGCATCGCGCAAGGCGACGTCCCGGACGTGTTGCGCGGTGTGGAGATCCACGTGCTCGACCTGGGCCTGCTTCAGGCCGGCGCCAGCGTCAAGGGCGAGTTCGAGAACCGCCTGAAGAACGTGATCGACGAAGTGAAGAAAAGCCTGCACGCGATCATCCTGTTCATCGACGAGGCGCACACGATGATCGGCGCCGGCGGCACCGCGGGCCAGAACGATGCCGCCAACCTGCTGAAGCCCGCGCTGGCGCGGGGCGAGCTGCGCACGGTGGCCGCGACCACGTGGAGCGAATACAAGAAATACTTCGAGAAGGATGCGGCGCTGGCGCGGCGCTTCCAGGTGGTGAAGGTCGAGGAACCAAGCGAAGAGACGGCGTGCGCCATGCTGCGCGCGATGGCGCCGCTGATGGAAGCGCATTTCGGCGTGCGCATCTACGACGAGGCGATCGTGGAAGCGGTGCGCCTGTCGCACCGCTACATCAGCGGGCGCCAGCTGCCGGACAAGGCCGTCAGTGTGCTCGATACGGCGTGCGCGAAGGTGGCGCTGGGCCAGAAGGCGACGCCCGCCGTGCTGGAGGATTGCACGCGCCGCGTGGAACGGCTCGATGCGCGCATCCAGGCGCTCGTGCGCGAGGAAAGCGCGGGCGCCGATCACGCGGCCGCGCTGGTGGGGCTGCGCGCGGAACGGGCGCAGGCGCTGGACGAACAGGTGACCTTGCGCGCGCGCTGGGACGCCGAGCAGGCCTTGTGTGCCGAGATCCACGCGTTGCGCGCGCGCCTGGAAGCGGGGCAGGGCGACAGCCCGGCGTTGCGCGAGAAGGTGGCCCGGCTGCACGCGCTGCAGGGCGACGCGCCGCTCGTGCCCGTGCAGGTCGATGGCCAGACGGTGGCCGCCATCGTCGCCGCGTGGACGGGCATTCCGCTCGGGCGCATGGTGAAGGACGAGATCCGCACCGTGATGAATTTGCAGGGCTTGCTGGACGAGCGGATCCTGGGCCAGCGCCACGCCAGCGGCATCGTCGCGCAGCGCGTGCGTACGGCGCGCGCGAACCTCGAGGATCCGAACAAGCCGAAGGGCGTGTTCCTGTTCGTCGGCACGTCCGGCGTCGGCAAGACGGAGACCGCGCTCGCGCTCGCGGACCTGCTGTACGGCGGCGAACGGAAACTCGTCACCATCAACATGAGCGAGTACCAGGAAGCGCACAGCGTCTCCGGCCTGAAAGGCTCGCCGCCGGGCTATGTCGGCTATGGCGAAGGCGGCGTTCTGACGGAAGCCGTGCGGCGCAATCCGTACAGCGTCGTGCTGCTGGACGAGGTCGAGAAGGCGCATGCGGACGTGCTCGAACTGTTCTTCCAGGTGTTCGACAAGGGCGTGCTGGACGACGCGGAAGGGCGCCAGATCGACTTCCGCAACACGATCATCATCCTCACGTCGAACGCGGCGTCGAGCCAGATCATGCAGGCCTGCCTGAACAAGGCGCCGGAGGAGCGGCCGACGCCGGACGCGTTGGCGGAACTGATCCGGCCCAGCCTCATGAAGCATTTCAAGCCCGCGTTCCTGGGCCGGCTGACGGTGGTGCCGTTCTATCCGATCGACGATGGCGTCCTCGCCAACATCATCCGCCTCAAGCTGGACCGCATCCGCCGGCGCGTCGCCGCAAACCACCAGGCCCGCTTCGACTACGACGACGCGCTCGTCGCTGCCGTGCTGGCGCGCTGTACGGAGGTCGACTCCGGCGCACGCAACGTCGACACGATCCTGAACGGCACCTTGCTGCCCGAGATCGCGGACGCGGTGCTCGCCCGCATGGCGGAAGGTAGCGCGATCGGGCGGGTAAAGGTCGGCGCGACGAAGGCCGGCAAGATCAAGTATGCCGTCGAACCAGCGTGAGGAGGCCGCCATGCTGAACCTGGACCGGCTGCTCGCGCCCGTCAGCGCGGACAAACCCTGCGGCGACGACCTCGCGTTTTCCAGCGAGATCGATGCCATCGTGCGTGCGCGCCAGGCCGACGATCCGTCGCTGGAGCAGGGCGCCTGGGTCACGGACTTGAAGGAGGCGGACTGGAAGTTCGTCGCGCGCCAGTGCGCCCAGCTGATCGAGACGCGCAGCAAGGATTTGCAGCTGGCCGTCTGGCTGGCCGAGGCGGCCGCGCGGACGGAGGGCCTGCGCGCGCTGGGTGACAGCCTGCTGCTCGTCGCGATGCTGTGCGAACGCTACTGGGACGGCCTGTATCCGCTGCCCGACGAGGATGGCGTCGAGCGCCGGATCGGCAACCTTGCGTGGCTCGCGGCCCGCATCGCGCCGTGGCTGCGCGACGTGCCGCTGACGGAAGGACCGCACGGCCACGCGCTGCGCGAGTTCGACGTCGCGCGCATGGAGGGCGGCGATGCGCTGTTGAAGCTCGAAGCGGTGCGCCAGCGCACGTCGCCGGCGTTTGCCGCCAACCTGATGCGCGATTGCGAGCATTGCGCGGCCGCGATCGACCGGCTGGAAAACAGCGTCGACGCCGTGCTGGGCGCGGACGGACCGAGTTTCAGCGCTGCGCGCTCGGGGCTGGAAAGCCTCGTCCTGTTCGTCAAACCGGCATTGAAGGACGCAGCGCCCGTACCGGTGCCGGTTGCAGCCGACGTCGTGGTCGCGATGCCGGTGCACTCGCCGGTGCCGGCGGGACAGCTGCAGTCGCGCGCGCAGGCGCTGGCCCAGCTGCGCGCGGTGGCCGAGTACTTTCGGCGCACGGAGCCGCACAGCCCCGTCGCCTACCTGGCCGACAAGGCCGCGCACTGGGGCGAGCAGCCGCTGCACGTGTGGCTGCGCGCGGTCGTGAAGGACGATGCGGCGTTCGCCCAGATCGAAGAGATGCTGGGCGTGGGCGCGCGCCCGTCCTGAGCGCGGAAGCTGGTGCGGAACTTAGTGCGCGGCCGGCGGTTTCGGCATTTGCGACTGGGCGGCCTTCAGCTGCTCGGTCGCGCGCGCCACCTGTTCCTCGACGCGGCGCATGGCGTCGCGCGTGGACTGCGTCACCTGCTCGTAGCCCTTGAACGCGTTCTCGATCGCCGCCTTGATGATCTCCACGGCGTTTTCCTGGCCCGGCTTCACGTTCTGCGTGACGTCGTAGATCAGCGCCGACAAGGTGTTTTTCGCTTCGGCGAGGTGGGTATCGGCAGCCTGCTCGAATTCCTTCTTGATGTCGCTGATGACCACCTTGAGCTGGTCGCCGTAGGCCGCGGCTTCCGCCACGCCCGGCTGCACGCGCGAGGAGAGGGCGTCGATGGCGGCCTTCGGATCCGGCGCCTGGCTGAACTGGCGGCTGGCCTCCAGCGTGTTTTCCATCGATTGCTTGGCGGTCGCCAGGTTCAGCGCCACGACTTGTTCGACGCCCTGTACGGCCTTGCTGGCCAGGGCATTGAAGGTCTGCATCTGCAGGTCGAACAGCGTCTTGGTGGCGGATGCGAATTGCTCGGGATTGTTGAACATCGATTTCTCCTCGGTTAGGAAACTACGGCGGCGACCTGGGGTGACTCCTTCATGTTCCGGATGTTAATTATTTAGCAGGCAACGGTTTTTCGCAACGGGCGTCACGATAGGGCCCGTCCGCGCGCGCCCAGCCGGCGCCCAGCGGCGTCTGCGAGCAGGCGAGGGCACCCGTGCTCTTGCTGCGCCAGTGATACCAGGGCGCGGGCTCGGCGTGCAGCGCGACGGGGCCGATCAGGGCGATGACCAATGCGGTCAGAATAAACTTCGTCATGGTGCGTCGAGCTTAACCGCTTCGTGCCCCAAGTCAAGCGGGCTTGAGCTTCCCATCGTGGGAAGGTGTATGCTGGCCGCATCGACGAGGACCACACCATGGATGCGACGGCACGGGAAACCCCTAGTTTTAACATCGGCGAAGCGGCGCGGGCATCCGGCGTAACGGCCAAGATGGTGCGTCACTACGAATCGATTGGCCTGCTGCCGCCGGCGCGCCGCACGGAGGCGGGGTATCGGCAGTACGGCATGGACGACGTGCGCATCCTGCAATTCATCCATCGGGGCCGCGCGCTGGGCTTTTCGCTGGACCAGATCGCCGGCCTGCTGGCCCTGTGGCGCGACAAGCGGCGCGCGAGCGCCGACGTGCGCCGCCTGGCGCTCGGACACATCGACGAACTGGACCGCAAGATCGCCGAGCTGGAAGCGATGAAACGCACGCTCGCGGCACTGGCCAGCTCGTGCCATGGCGACGCGCGCTCCGACTGCCCCATCCTGGACGACCTCGCCGCGCATTGAGTTGCTGGACCGCATGTCGGCGTTGCGGTGTAATGGCGCCATGTCTTTCCGTCCATCACTGTCCATGTGCCTGATCGCGCTCGCCATCATCGTGGTGGCGGCCGCCGTGGTCGTCTGGATGATCGGCTCGAGGCTGATCGCCGTCGCGCCGCACGCCGTGCCGCTGCCGGGGCTAGTCGCGGAAGACGTGCTGCTGCAGGCCGTCCCGAACCAGCGCGTGGCCGGCTCGTTCCTGCCCGGACGCGGCAACGGGGCCGTATTGCTGCTGCATGGGATCCACGGCGACCGCCGCGACATGGCCGCGCGCGCCCGCTTCCTGCATGCGCAAGGCTATGCCGTGCTGCTGATCGACTTGCCGGGCCAGGGCGCCAGCACGGCGTCCGCCGTCACGTTCGGCCTGCGCGAGGCGATTGGCGTGCGCGCGGCGCTCCAGGAATTGCGGCGCCGCGCGCCGGCCCGGCGCATCGGGGTGATCGGCGTGTCGCTGGGGGCCGCATCGCTCGTGCTGTGCCGCGATTGTCCGCCGGTGGATGCCGTCGTGCTGGAATCGATGTATCCGACGATCGAGGACGCCGTCGCGAACCGGCTGCGCATGCGGCTGGGGCCCGTGGGCGGGCCATTGTCCGCGCTGCTGCTGTGGCAGCTCCCGCTGCGCCTGGGCATCCGGCCGGATGCGCTGCACCCGATCGCGCACATCGCGGACCTGAAGGCACCCGTCCTGGTCGCGGCCGGCGCCGCCGACCTGCACACGACGCTGTCCGAGACGCAGCGCCTGTATGCCGCAGCCGCGGCGCCTTCCTTGCGCAGCACCTGAGTCCCGCGCCGGTCGCACGGGTGCGCTGAAACGCAAAACGCCGCAATCCTTGAGCAAGGATTGCGGCGTTTTGCGCCAGTATTCTGGAGGTCTAACGACCGGTAGCTTTTGGTGCCCACGGAGGGACTCGAACCCCCACACCTCGCGGCACATGGACCTGAACCATGCGCGTCTACCAATTCCGCCACGTGGGCAAATCAAAACTTCAGTACAACAGGGTAGCATTTGGTGCCCACGGAGGGACTCGAACCCCCACACCTCGCGGCACATGGACCTGAACCATGCGCGTCTACCAATTCCGCCACGTGGGCATACAACTTCGATACTGCTACCACTACGCTTACTTCCGCGTGGGCTCAGGGAGCCCACCCTACTATGGTGCCCACGGAGGGACTCGAACCCCCACACCTCGCGGCACATGGACCTGAACCATGCGCGTCTACCAATTCCGCCACGTGGGCATGCAAAACTACCTGTACAATGCTCGCCAGCTGGTGCCCACGGAGGGACTCGAACCCCCACACCTCGCGGCACATGGACCTGAACCATGCGCGTCTACCAATTCCGCCACGTGGGCATTGGACCGCTTTGCTTGCATTGCTCGACGTTACCGCCGAATTCCGCTACGATATCAGGCTTTGCCGTTTTGCGCTAGACCAACTTTCGTTCGTCCCGGCGCGCATCGCCTGCGCAGCGCCTTCGTTTTTGGCTGTGCCGTTTCCGAAGAGACCGAGAGTATAGCGGATGGCCGGCAAATGTCAAAGGCCTCCGGGCGGGACACTCGCGGCACGCTTCGCTGTCGAAGTTAGGCGAATCCCGCCGTCCTCCGTTACACTACGCCTGCCCACGTGTCAATGTAACGAGATCCGCGCCGTCAGACAGATGGATGGCGCCACCACTGAAAAGAAGAATACGAATTTGAAGCACCCAACTCATACCATTCCAAGCCGCGAGGAAATCCTCGGCGTGTTTCGCCAGGCCCGGGGTCCGCTCGACAGCGGCGCCCTGGCCCGAGCCCTGCAAGTCAACCCGGAAGCGGAAGGCGTGCTGACGCGCCGCTTGAATGCGATGGAGCGCGACGGCCAGTTGCGCGCCAACCCGGCGGGCGAATACGCGCTCACGGACCATTCCAGTTTCATCTCGGGCCGCATCAGCGCGCACCGCGACGGCTTCGGCTTCGTGATCCCGGACGAGGGCGGCGAAGACCTGTTCCTGCCCGATAAGGAAATGCAGAAGGTCCTGCACGGGGACCGCGTCCTGGCGCGCGTCGTCGGTACCGACCGCCGCGGCCGCGCCGAAGGCACGATCGTCGAAGTCACGGACCGCGCCAACACCCACGTCATCGGCCGCCTGCTGAACGAGAACGGTGTGTGGGTCGTCGCGCCGGAAGACAAGCGCATCGGCCAGGACATCCTCGTGTCCGGCGCGCCGGGCAAGGCCAAGGCCGGCCAGGTGGTCAGCGTGGAACTCGTCGAACAGCCGTCGCGCTTCCGCCAGCCCACCGGCAAGATCGTCGAAGTGCTGGGCGAACTGGATGACCCGGGCATGGAGATCGAGATCGCCGTGCGCAAGTTCGGCGTGCCGCACATCTTCTCGCCGGCCGCCATCAAGCAGGCGAACAAGCTGCCGAACGAGGTGCGCGACGCCGACCTCGCCGACCGCGTCGACCTGCGCGACGTCCCGCTCGTCACGATCGACGGCGAGGATGCGCGCGACTTCGACGACGCCGTCTACTGCGAACCCGTCAAGATCGGCCGCACGAAGGGCTACCGCCTGCTCGTCGCGATCGCCGACGTCAGCCATTACGTGAAGCCGAACGATGCACTGGACGGCGACGCGATCGAGCGTTCGACGTCCGTGTACTTCCCGCGCCGCGTGATTCCGATGCTGCCGGAGAAGCTGTCCAACGGCCTGTGCTCGCTGAACCCGGCCGTCGACCGCCTCACGCTCGTGTGCGACATGGTCGTGACGACCGACGGCGAAGTGACGGCCTACCAGTTCTACCCGGCCGTGATGCACTCGGCGGCGCGCCTCACGTACAACGAGGTCGCGGCCATCCTCGGCAACACGAGCGGGCCGGAAGCGGGGCGCCGTCCCGGCATCGTGCCACATCTGCTGAACTTGAACGAGGTGTTCCGCTCGCTGCTGAAAGCGCGCCAGGAGCGCGGCGCGATCGATTTCGAGACGACGGAAACGTATATCGTCTGCAATGCGATGGGCAAGATCGAGAAGATCCTGCCGCGCACCCGCAACGACGCGCACCGCCTGATCGAGGAATGCATGCTGGCCGCCAACGTCTGCGCCGCCGACTTCCTGATCCGCCACGACCAGCCGAGCACCTTCCGCATCCACGCGGTGCCGACCGAGGAAAAGCTGAACCAGCTGCGCACCTTCCTCAAGCAGGTAGGCTTGAACCTGGGCGGCGGCACGACGCCGCAGGCGCGCGACTACGCCGAGCTGATGCTGCGCATCAAGGAACGCCCGGACGCCACCTTGCTGCAGACGATGCTGCTGCGCTCCATGCAGCAGGCCGTCTACAGCCCGGACAACGTCGGCCACTTCGGCCTCGCGTACGAAGCCTATGCGCACTTCACGAGCCCGATCCGCCGCTATCCCGACCTGCTGACGCACCGCGCCATCAAGGCCGTGTTGAAGGGCAAGAAGTACGAACCGACGGGCATCGACCTCTCCAGGCTCAACACGACCGTGTCGAACGCCGTGCGCAAGCAGGCCGCGAAAGACAAGGCGGAAGGCAAGCAGAAGAACCCGAAGGACTTGACGATCTGGGACGCGCTCGGCGTCCACTGCTCGGCCAACGAGCGCCGCGCCGACGAGGCGTCGCGCGACGTCGAGAACTGGCTCAAGTGCTACTACATGAAGGATCGCCTGGGCGACGAATTCACGGGTGTGATCTCGGGCGTGACGCCGTTCGGCATCTTCGTTCAGCTCGACCAGTTGTTCGTCGAGGGCCTCGTGCACGTCACGGGCCTCGGCACCGATTACTTCCAGTACGACGAGGCCCGCCATGAGCTGCGCGGCGAGCGCACGGGCCAGGTGTACCAGCTGACGGGCCGCGTCACGGTGCAGGTGGCCCGCGTCGACCTGGAGTCGCGCAAGATCGACCTCGTGCTCGCGCAACCGAAGGCGGAAGCGAGCGTGCCCGCGCCGCTGGAACGCGCCCGCGCCGCCGCGCTGGACGCGCGGGAATCGAAGCCGCCGCGCCGCCGCAAAGCCAGGAACGGCGGTGTGCCCGTGTCGCAGCAGGAAGCGCACGTGACGCCGGCCGAACCGGCCGCCGCGCTCAGCGCCACCGACGAGAGCGACGACGACGTCGTGTTCGTGCCGCCCACGCGCGGCCGCCGCGGCGGCCGCAACACCGCATCCGCAGCAAACCCGACCGCGGCCAAAAAGACCGCGGCGAAGACAAGCGCTTCCACCAAGAGCGCGTCCAAAACAAGGAAGAAGAAGTAACGCATGAAAAATAAAATGATTTTTGGCTTCCACGCCGTCACCTCGCGCTTGCGTCACGAGGCCGCCAGCGTGGAAGAGATCTTCGTCGATGCCGGCCGCCAGGACCGCCGCATGCAGGACCTGATCGCGAACGCGAAATCGGCCGGCGTGCGCGTGCTGCCGGTCGATGCCGAGCGCCTCGACAAGATCGTCGGCACCCGCCGCCACCAGGGCGTGATCGCGTTCGCCAGCCAGCTGTCGCTGGCGCGTAACCTGGATGAGTTGCTGGATGCGGTGGAAGGCCCGCCGTTGCTGCTGATCCTGGACGGCATCACCGATCCGCACAACCTGGGCGCCTGCCTGCGCGTGGCCGACGGCGTCGGCGCGCACGCCGTGATCGCTCCGAAGGACCGTTCCGTCGGCCTGAACGCGACGGCGGCCAAGGTGGCGAGCGGCGCCGCCGAGACCGTGCCCTACATCACCGTGACGAACCTCGCGCGCACGATGCGCGACCTGAAGGAGCGGGGCATCTGGCTGATCGGTACGTCCGACGACGCCGACAAGGGCCTGTACGAAGGCGATTTCACGGGCCCGACGGCGCTCGTGATGGGTTCGGAAGGCGAGGGCATGCGCCGGCTGACCCGCGAGACGTGCGATCTGCTCGTTTCGATTCCCATGTTCGGCTCCGTCGAGAGCCTGAACGTCTCCGTGGCCTCGGGCGTCTGCCTGTACGAGGCGCGCCGGCAGCGCCTGGCGCGCGAACCGCAGTAATTTTTGGTTCCGAAGGTGGGCACCGGGTGCCCACCCTACGATTTGCCGCACTGTCGTAGGGGGGGCTCCCCGAGCCCACCAAGCACGACCGTACCGCCTCCTCCAAATTCGATTCCCTCATAAGCAAGTACGGCGCGGATAGGCTACCATGCTGTTTCATTGCCTATGTCCACAACTATGTTTTCCAATCTGCGCGAAGATATCCGGAGCATCATTGAACGCGACCCTGCGGCCCGCAACGCATGGGAAGTGCTCACCTGTTACCCGGGCCTCCATGCCGTCGTGATGCACCGCTGGGCTCACGCTTGCTGGCGCGCGAACTTCCGCTGGTTCGGCAGGTTCATCTCGTACTTCGCGCGCGTGCTCACCGGCATCGAAATCCACCCGGGTGCGACGATCGGCCGGCGCGTGTTCATCGACCACGGCTTCGGGGTCGTGATCGGCGAGACGGCCGTCGTCGGCGACGATTGCACGATCTACCAGGGTGTCACCCTGGGCGGCACGACGCTCGTCGCCGGCACGAAGCGCCATCCGACGCTCGAGCGCGGCGTGATCGTCGGTGCCGGCGCGCAGGTACTGGGCGCGTTCACCGTCGGCGAATATGCGAAGGTCGGCTCGAACGCTGTCGTCGTGAAGCCCGTGCCGGCCGGCGCGACCGCCGTCGGCAATCCCGCGCACATCGTGCGCAAGGAAGACCAGACGCGCAGCGCCCAGATGTTCGCCGCGTACGGCGTCACCCCGAACGGCGACGACCCGCTGTCGAAGGCGCTGCGCAACCTGATCAACCACGTGGCCCAGCAGGACGAGCAGATCGAGCGCATGTGCGCGACGATGAAGGCGGCCGGCATCCGCTGCCATACGCCGGACGAGAGTGATAAACTCGACCAGGCGCAACTGAACCGGCTCGTCGATTGAAGCGAGCGGCGGGCGCTGAACGAACAAAGGATCACCGATGCAAGACGACATCCCGGGCAGCTTCGACCCGGCATCCGACCTCGACCCGCAGGAAATCCGCGTCCTCGGCGTGCTCGCCGAAAAAGAGGCGCTCACACCCGACAATTACCCGATGTCGCTGAATGCCGTGATGAACGGCTGCAACCAGCTGTCCAGCCGCGACCCCGTGATGCAGATGTCCGAGGACGTCGTGCACGACACCCTGCAGCGCCTCATGCAGCGCAAGCTCGTGAACGGCATCGCGCAGGCCGGCGCGCGCGTGATCAAGTACGAACACCGCATGCGCATCAAGTGGACGCTCGAGCAGGACAAGGTGGCCGTGCTGGCCGTGCTCATGCTGCGCGGCCTGCAGACGGCGGGCGAGATCCGCGGCCGCACGGGCCGCCTGCACGACTTCAAGTCGGTGGCCGAGGTGGAAAGCGTGCTGCAATTCCTGATCGACAAATATCCGCCGCTCGTCGCGCGGCTCGAGCGCGCACCCGGCACGAAGGAACCCCGCTACGGACAGTTGCTGGGCGGTCCGATCGACGTGGCGTCGCTGGATGCGGGCGGCGCCTCTGCCGGGGCCGGCGGCTCGACGGGCGGTTCCGCAGGCGCCCGTATCGCCCAGCTGGAACAGGAAGTGGCCGCACTGCGCAGTGAAGTCGACGAACTCAAGGCGCAGTTCGCGGCGTTCCGTCAGCAGTTCGAGTAACGGTCTCGGGCGCGTCCTCGTCGAATTGCACGAGGGCGTCGTCGGGCCAGCTGGGGTCGCCGATCGGCACCACAACGTCCCAGCCGTGCGTTTCCAGGGTGCGCAACCGCTCGCCGTCGCGCAGCACGCCTTTCACGCCCGGCCGCGGGGCGAGCGCGCCGTACTTGAATTCCTTCTTGGCGCACCAGTCCGACGTCATCATCAACGTGTTCAGCGTTGCCTTGGACAGGAACGGAATCTGTTCCTTGAAGATGGCGATGGTCACCCGGCATTCCAGGCGCAGGTCGCCCAGCCGGCGGACGTTGTCGGCGAGGCCAGCCGTGCGCACCTCGGGATGGCCCGTGTACAGGCCGTTCTTCTGGTTCAGGATGAACGTGGCGTCCGCGTCGTACGCGGCCTGGCTGCGCGCGACGGTGAGAAGGCCCGTGGCGTCGATCGGCACTTGTTCCTGAAAATTCCCGTCGTCGCTCGCGAGCCGCAACTGCAGGCCATCGGCCGCGTTCGCAGGCGGGCCATTCTTGTGGCGCATGCGGAAGCGCAACGTGGCGCTCGGCGCCAGCGCGCGGTGGGCGTCGAACGCATCGAGGCCGACGGCGACGCTGCGATAGGAGCGCATCTCGGGATCCGCGATGCCGGTGACGTGCACCGATGGCACGGGCTCGTCGGCATGCGCGGCCGGCCAGGCGCACGCCAGCAGCAGTGCGCACAACGAGAGGGCGGGGCGGATCGTCTCCACGGTGCGTTTCCTTCTCGTGTGGCGGCAGGTTCCGGCGTTGCAAAGACGAGGTCGACGACGGCGTCGTTGCCCCAGCCGGCATCGGAAAGCGGCAGGTCGAACTCGCGTCCCTTGACGCGCAGCGGCAGCGTGCGTTCGCCTTCGCGCAACACGGCGGAGGCGAGCGGCGTCTCCACGTTCACGGACCACGTGCGGTCGGCATCCTTGAAGAAGCTGCACCAGTCGCCCGTCAGGAACACGGTATTCGCCAGCGCGACGACCCAGAACGGCGCCTCCTTCTTCGCGGTGGTGACGAAGACCTTGCATTCGAGCCGCAGGTCGCCCAGGCGGCGCTGATTGTCGGCCAGGCCGGGTGTGCGCACGTACGGCCATACCCTGACTTCGCTGCGCTTGCGGCTCAGCACGAGTTCTGCGTTCGTGTCCCACGCCTGCTGGCTGCGCGGGACGTCGAACAGCGCGTCGGCGCCGACGGGCAGCGCCAGCGTGAAGTCGTCGCCGGCGAGCCTGGCCGTCGGGATGTCGCCCGCCAGCACGGCGCCGCCGCGGGTGCGGACGGCAAACCGCAGGCGGGGGACCGACGGCGCGAGCGCGTGCTGGTCGTCGAACGTGTCCAGGCCCGCGGCGATGGCGCGGTACGAATGCATCGCCGGATTCTTGATGGCATTCACGTGCACGACGCTTTCGCGGTTGGCGCCCGGCGCGACGTCGTCCTGGGCGTGTACCGCAGCGGCTGCGAGCAGGGCGAGGCCAAGGAGCCGGCTGGCGCGGATCGGGCGCATCGCTCAGCCTTCGTCGCGCCAGCGGCGCATGCGCACTGCGGCGACCAGCATGGCCACGCCCAGCGCCACGCCGATCCAGGCATCGATGCCGGCCAGCGACAGGTAGGACTGCGACACGACACCGCTCATGTCGACGCCGTTCCCAGTCATCGGCATGCCACCCAGCAGGTGGGGCTGGAACGTGAACCAGATGCCGGGGACGATGCCGGCCAGGATGCGGGCGACGACGTCGCCCGCGTAATGCGCCAGCAGCAGCGTCTGGCCGGAGAAGCTTTCGAGCGCGACATTGATCCACTTGATGACGATGAGCGCGACGACTGGTACGCCCACGGCCCACATGAACGGCTTCGATTTCGCCCAGCTCGACACGAGCATCAGCCAGCCCACGGTCGGCAGCGCCCACACGACGTACACGGGCAGCAGGGCGATGAGGCGCAGCGGCGACAAATACAGGCCGGACGACGCCAGCAGCGACGGAAACAGGTTCAACCCCTGCGTGCTGAGTACCAGGCCGACGATGACGAGCTGGGCCAGCGAGGCGATGATGGCCAGCACGAGCGTGATGGCGGGCGCGACGACCATCGCCGTGACGGCCTTCGACACCACCGTCACCGGATCGGACACGGGCAGCGATTTCCAGAACAGGATGCTGCGGTCGCGGCGCTCGTTGTACAGCGCGCCCAGGCAATAGGAAAACACGACGGCGGTCAGGATGGCGAACAGCGGCGCGCCCGCGCCCAGGTACATGCCGGTGGCGATCTTCGCCACCATCAGCTTCGTTTCCTCGGGCAGGATCTGGTCCAGGCGGGCATGGTGCAGCGTCTGCCCATTGATCGTCACGTGCGCGGGAATGCCGTGCTGCAGGATGCCGTAGGTAAACGTGCAGCTCATCAGCACGACGAGCGCCGCGCCGACGATCAGCGGTGCCCAGAACATCGAGCCCTTGTGTTCCCAGAACTCGCGCCGGAGCAGCCACTTCATCGTGTCGGTGTGTTTGTTAGTGTTCATGCGTAGGTTCCTTTCATCGTGGCGACGAACAGGTCGGCGACGCTCGGATTGCGGGTTTCGCCGAGGGCGGCCAATTGCTGGCGCGACGCGCCGCCGGGGCCCGCGTCGAACAGCAGCACGGCCTTGCCGAAGACGGTGCGGCGGTCGATCGGTTGCAGCGCGTTGGCGGCGCTCAGTTTTTCTTGCGGCACCATGACTTCGATGTAGCGCTCGCCGATCTCTTCCATCGACGCGGCCAGCACGATGCGGCCGTCGCGAATGAACATCAGGTCCGTCAGGATGTGCTCGACTTCCTCGACCTGGTGCGTCGTGATGACGATCGTCTTGTGCTCGTCAAAATAGTCTTCCAGCAGGTTCTGGTAGAACTGCTTGCGGTAGATGATGTCGAGGCCAAGCGTTGGCTCGTCCAGCACGAGCAGCTTGGCGTCGATGGCCATCACGAGCGCGAGGTGCAGCTGCACGATCATGCCCTTCGACATTTCCTTGACCTTCATCGACGGCTGCAGCTTCGTGTTCGCGAGATAGCGTTCGGCCTTCTCGCGGTTGAAGCGCGGATGCACGCCGGCCACGAAGTCGATGGCGTCGCGTACGCGCAGCCAGCGGGGCAGGATCGCGACGTCGGCGATGAAGCAGACGTCCTGCATCAGTTCGTCGCGGTGCGTGCGCGGGTCGAGGCCCAGCACCGACAACTGGCCTTCGAACGGGATCAGGCCCAGCGCGGCCTTCAACGTGGTCGTCTTGCCCGAGCCGTTCGGGCCGATCAGGCCGACGATGCGGCCGGCGGGGATCGTGAAGTCGATACCGTTCACGGCCGTGCGCTTGCCGTAGCGTTTCGTCAGGCTTTTCGCTTCGATGACGGCGCTCATTTCCCGCCTCCGACCGGTTCGCGCAGCAAGTGCTCGACGTTCAAGCCAAGGCGGCGGATCCGTTCCAGCATCGCCGGCCATTCCTCGCGCAGGAAGCGTTCCCTTTCGCTGGCGAGCAGTTTTTCGCTCGCGCCTTCCGTGACATACATACCGATCCCCCTTCGTTTTTCCACTAAGTTGTCGTCGACCAGTTCCTGGTAAGCCTTCGAGACCGTGATCGGATTCAGCTGGTATTCCGCCGCGATCTGGCGCACGGAGGGGAGCGGGTCCCCAGCCTTCAACGCGCCGTCGAGCATCATGCCGATCACCCTGTCCTTCAATTGCCGATAAATGGGCGAGTTGTCATTCCAGCCGATCGTCATTGCCGGCCCCCTTTCGTCGTAGCGCAGTCCATGTCATGCCTGCCTCCGTGTTGGTGATGTGATGTTGTGGTGTTGTAGTGAAGTATAACACCTAGTCGAGCCGAGTCAATACGGAAGATGCCAAGGCGACCTAACAGGATTGACAGGGTATGGTCAGCGTTCGGAACGTGAGCCCGACCGGGCAGTCAAACGATCGGATCAGGCCAGTTCGTGGCCGGCGAGGTCGACACGCAGGATGCGTCCGTCTTCGTCGATGGCGATCCAGCCGCCCCGGACGGGTTCCTCGTCGAGTTCCCAGTCGGGCAGCACGTAGCGCCGCATGCCGCCGGTCTCGTGCAGGGCAGGGCGGTGCGTGTGGCCGTGGATGATGACGTCGGTGTCGGTGTCCGCATGCAGCGCCGCGACGGCGGCCGCGTTGACGTCCATGATCTCGTACGATTTTTCCGCGTGCGCCGCGCGGCTGCCTTCGCGCAGTCCGGCGATGATCGCCTTGCGCTGCGCCAGCGGCATGGCGAGGAATTGTTGCTGCCACGCGGGGTCGCGCACCTGCGCGCGGAAGGCCATGTATTTGGTGTCGTCCGTGCACTGGGCGTCGCCGTGGACGAGCACGACCCGGGTCTCGGCGCCCCCGCGGCCCGGGAACGTCGCGACGTGCGGTTCCGGCAGCAGCGTGAGGCCGGCCACTTCGGCGAAGCGGGTGCCGACGAGGAAATCGCGGTTGCCGCCGAGCCAGTAGACGGCCGTGCCGCCGTCGCTCACGCGGCGCAGCGCGTCGACGACGCTGCGATTGAACGGGTCGTCGACGTCGTCGTCGCCGGCCCAGTATTCGAAGATGTCGCCGAGCAGATAGAGCCGCTCGGCATGCGCCGCGCGTTCGGCCAGGAAGCGGAAGAACGCCTCGGCCGTGCGCGGATGGGACGCCTGCAGGTGCAGGTCGGAAATGAAGAGTGCGAGCAAGCGCGCGGGAGGAGTCATCGCTGGTGAGGTCATCGTGTTACCAGGACGACCGCCGGGCGAACGTCCCGCGCGTCATGCCTGCCTGTTCGGGAATTACTGGACGACTTCGACTTTCTCGATGATCACGTCGTCGTTCGGCACGTCCGAGTGCATGCCGGCGCGGCCCGTCTTGACCGTGTTGATCTGGTCGACGACGTCCTGGCCTTCGACGACCTTGCCGAACACGGCATAGCCCCAGCCGTCCTGGCCCGGGTAGTTCAGGAAGTCGTTGTTCTTCGTGTTGATGAAGAACTGGGCCGATGCGGAGTGCGGGGCCATCGTGCGGGCCATCGCGATCGTGTACTTGTCGTTCTTGAGGCCGTTCTTGGCTTCGTTCTCGACCGTCTGGTCGGCGGCTTTTTGCTTCATGCCCGGCTCGAAACCGCCGCCCTGAATCATGAAGTCCTTGATCACGCGGTGGAAGATGGTGTTCGCGAAGTGACCCTTGTTCACGTATTCCAGGAAGTTGGCAACGGTCTTCGGTGCCTTGTCGGCGTCCAGTTCGACCTTGATGTTGCCCTTGTTGGTGGTCATGAGTACGGTGGTCATGTTTGTGTCCTGTGATGGTTGGTGATGCCGCGGCTCCCGGCGCAAAGCGACGCTGGTTGCCGGGCCAGAATTGCGAGTTCGCTATTTTACTAGCTTATCGCCCTTGAGGATGGTCGCGGACTGGATCACGACGGGCGTCACGGGCACGTTTTCGAGCCCATGGATGTCGTCGACGACGACGCCCTTGATCTTGTCGACGACGTCCTGGCCTTTCACGACCTTGCCGAACACGGTATAGCCGGAGCCCTGCATGTTCGGATAGTCGAGGCCGGGATTGTCGACGACGTTGATGAAGAACTGGGAGGTGGCCGAGTCCGGATTCGATTCGCGCGCCATGGCGACGGAATATTTTTCGTTCGACAGCCCGTTGTTGGACTCGTTCTTGATCGGTTTGTTCGTCTTGCGGCCGTGGAACTGGGCGTCCATGCCGCCGCCCTGGATCATGAAGCCGTCGATCACGCGGTGGAAGATCGTGCCTTTGTAAAAGCCGGACTTCACGTACTTGAGGAAGTTGTCCACGGCGATCGGCGCCTTGTCGTGGTTCAGTTCCAGCACGATCTCGCCCATCGACGTTTTCAGCGAGACTTGCGGTTCGGCGGCGAACGCGGCGGCGGACAGTGCCAGCGCGGCCAGGCCGGCGGCGAACCGGACGGCGAACCGGGTGGCGAGCGGGGCGCCGGGCGATTTCAGGACGTGCATCGTAGCTTCCTCTCGGTGGATATAGCGCAAAGTGATGTCAAGGGTTTTGCAGAAAAATAAACCTAAGGCATATGCGGCCAGTCGGGATTTTATCAATGCTATACTTTGCGACGGACTGCCGATTCTATCAAAAAGAACAAGGTTCCCTGAAATCGCGGTCCTGACACTCCCGACGTGTATGCCCCGTCCCGGCATCGCCGCAAGGCTGCGCATCGAGCGTCATGCTCCAACCCTCTAGCAAACATCCGATGAGCCAACTCAAGATCTACAACACGCTCGCGCGTGACAAGCAGGTATTCGTTCCCCTTCAACCCGGCAAGGTCAACATGTATGTGTGCGGGATGACGGTGTACGACTACTGCCACGTTGGTCACGGCCGGATGATGATGGCGTTCGACGTCATCTACCGTTGGCTGAAGGCGTCGGGCTATGACGTCAAGTACGTCCGCAACATCACGGACATCGATGACAAGATCATCAAGCGCGCCGTCGAGAATGGCGAAACTATGACGGCGCTAACGACCCGCTTCATCAAGGCGATGGACGAGGACACGGCCGCGCTGGGCATCCTCCCGCCGGACGTCGCGCCGCGCGCGACGGACTACGTGCCGCAGATGCTGTCCATCATCGACAAGCTGGAAGCGAAGGAACTCGCCTACCAGGGCGCCGATGGCGACGTGAACTATGCCGTCCGCAACTTCCCCGGCTACGGCAAGCTGTCCGGCAAGTCGCTGGACGATTTGCGCGCCGGCGAGCGGGTGGACGTCAACACGGGCAAGCGCGATCCGCTCGACTTCGTGCTGTGGAAGGCCGCGAAGGAATCCGAGCCGGACGAGGCGAAATGGAATTCGAAATGGGGCAAGGGACGCCCCGGCTGGCACATCGAGTGCTCCGCGATGTCGTGCGCCATGCTGGGCGAGCACTTCGACATCCACGGCGGCGGCGCCGACCTGCAGTTCCCGCACCACGAGAACGAGATCGCGCAATCGGAAGGTGCGTTCGGCGCGCCGATGGCCAATTACTGGATCCATAACGGCTTCGTGCGCGTCGATAACGAGAAGATGTCCAAGTCGCTGGGCAATTTCTTCACGATCCGCGACGTGCTGAAGGAATACGATGCCGAAGTCATCCGCTTCTTCATCCTGCGCGCCCACTACCGCAGCCCGTTGAATTATTCGGACGTGCACATCGACGATGCGAAGGGCGCGCTGACGCGCCTGTACACGGCGCTGGCCGAGGTGGACGCGGGCAGCGAACCGGTTCAGGTCGACTGGGACGAGCCGCACGCGCAGCGTTTCCGCGAGGCGATGGACGACGATTTCAATACGCCGCTCGCGGTGGCCGAACTGTTCGACCTGGCGTCGGACGTCAACCGCAGCAAGTCGGTCGCGGCCGCGCGCCAGCTGAAAGCGCTGGCCGGCGTGCTGGGCCTGCTGGAGCGGAGCCCGCAAGCCTTCCTGCAGGCCGGCAGCCCCGGTACGGGCGGCCTGGACGAAGCCGATATCCTCGATGCCATCGCGCGCCGCGCGGCCGCCAAGAAGGCGCGCAACTTCGCGGAGGCGGATGCGATCCGCGCCGAGCTGACGGCGGCCGGTGTCGTGCTTGAAGACAAGCCGGACGGCAGCACCAACTGGCGCCGCGCCTGACGCCAGCGCGCCCGGACCCATCACGAGCATGGCACTTTCCAAGGACCTCACGGGCGCCGTTCCCGCGCCGTCGGACGTTCAGCCTTCCGTCCCCCCGTACTGGGCGGAGGCGAAGGCCGAGCTCATGCGCCGCGACCGCATCATGAACAAGCTGATCCCGCAGTTCGGCGACATGCACCTGCGCGGCCATCCCGATCCGTTCACCACGTTGGCCCGCTCCATCGTCGGCCAGCAGGTGACGGTCAAGGCCGCCGAGGTCGCCTGGACGAAGCTGCGCGAGCTGTGTCCGAAGATGACGCCGTCGCAGGTCATCAAGGTCGGCGCGGCGGACCTGGCCGGCTGCGGGCTGTCGAAACGCAAGACGGAATACATCCTCGACCTGGCCGACCATTTCAAGGCGAAGCGCGTCCATGCCGACCAGTGGTCGCAGATGGACGACGAAGCTGTCATCGCCGAGCTGGTCCAGATCCGCGGCATCACGCGCTGGACAGCCGAGATGTTTTTGATATTTAATCTGCTCAGACCGAACGTCCTGCCCCTGGACGATTCCGGCCTGATCCAAGGTATCAGCCAGAATTATTTTTCCGGCGAACCCGTCTCGCGCAGCGATGCGCGCGAGGTGGCGGCGAACTGGGAACCCTGGCGCACCGTTGCCACATGGTATTTGTGGCGTAGCCTGGATCCGGTTCCGGTATAAAATAGCGCCCTTGCCGCCGCGTGGACGATCTTCCGCGGCCACGAACACACCCGGAGGTACAATGAGTAAAACAACTTTCCTCAGTTTCGAGCAGCCGATTGCCGAGCTCGATTCCAAGATCGAAGAGCTGCGCTTCGTGCAGGATGATTCCGCCGTCGACATCTCGGAAGAAATCGATCGCTTGGCCAAGAAGAGCCAGCAACTGACGAAAGACATCTATGCCAAGCTGACCCCTTGGCAGGTTTCCCAGATCGCCCGCCATCCGCAGCGTCCGTACACGATGGACTACGTGAACGCGATCTTCACCGATTTCCATGAGCTGCACGGCGACCGTACCTTCGCCGACGACCAGTCGATCATCGGCGGGCTGGCCCGTTTCAACGGCCAGTCGTGCATGATCATCGGCCACCAGAAAGGCCGCGACACGAAGGAACGCGCGGCGCGCAACTTCGGCATGCCGCGCCCGGAAGGCTATCGCAAGGCGATGCGCCTGATGAAGCTGGCCGAGAAATTCAATCTGCCGATCTTCACGTTCGTCGATACGCCCGGTGCATTCCCCGGTATCGACGCGGAAGAACGCGGCCAGTCGGAAGCCATCGGCCACAACCTGTACGTGATGGCCGAACTGAAAGTGCCGCTGATCGCCACGATCATCGGCGAAGGCGGCTCGGGCGGCGCGCTGGCGATCGCCGTCGGCGACGCCGTGCTGATGCTGCAATACGCCACGTATTCCGTGATCTCGCCGGAAGGCTGCGCGTCGATCCTGTGGAAGACGTCGGAACGTGCGGCCGACGCGGCCGATGCCCTGGGCCTGACGGCGCACCGCCTGAAGGCGATGGGCCTGATCGACAAGATCGTCAACGAGCCGCTGGGCGGCGCTCACCGCGACCCGGCCCAGATGGCCCAGTTGCTGAAGCGCGCCCTGGCCGACACGCTGCGCCAGTTCCAGGGCATGAAGACGAAGGACCTGCTCGATGCCCGTCACGCCAAGCTGATGGCCTACGGCAAGTTCAAGGAAACGACGCCGCGCGAAGAGTGAGCCGTCGTCCCCACGGGCCGGGCGCCGCGTCCGGTGCGGCCGCCTCATTCGCGCAGGCCATCGAGGTCCTGCGCGCAGAATATCTCCCCGATGCGCTGCCCCCGGTCGCGGTCGCCCTCAGCGGCGGCCTCGACTCGATGGTCTTGCTGCGCCTCGCGCATGCGCACGGGCTCGACGTCCGTGCGCTGCACGTCCACCACGGCCTGAGTCCGAACGCGGATGCGTGGCGCGACCATTGCGCCGCCGCCGCCGCCGAGCTCGGTATTCCGTTCGACTGGCGAGCCGTCGTCGTCGCGAAAGGGAAGAGCGGCATCGAGGCGGCCGCCCGCAAGCTGCGCTATGCGGCGCTGGGCGAGATGTGCCGCGCCCACGGCGCCGGCGTGCTGCTGACGGCCCACCATCTCGATGACCAGGTCGAAACCGTGCTGCTGCAATTGCTGCGCGGCTCGGGCCCGGCCGGCCTGTCCGGCATGGACCCCGCCAACCGCGCGCCCGGCCTGCTGGGCGACGAACGCCTGGCGATGGCGCGCCCGCTGCTGGGCGTCGCGCGCGCCGACCTCGAAGCGTTTGCGCACGAGCAGGGTATCGCCTGGGTCGAGGACGAATCCAATACCGACCCCCGCTATGCCCGCAACGCGTTGCGTCACCAGGTGATGCCGGCGCTGGCCGCCGCGTTTCCCGGCTACCAGCAACGAGTCGCGCGCAGCAGCGCCCACACGCGCTCGGCCCAGCGCCTGCTGGACGAGCTGGGTGCGCAGGACCTGGCAACCTGCCTGGCGGGCGATGGGCTCGATCTCGTGCGCGTGCGCGCGTTGAGCCGCGACCGCATCGACAACCTGCTGCGTCACTGGTTCTCCGTGCGCCGCCTCGCGATGCCGTCGACGGCGTGGCTCGTGCAGATGGTGGCGCAGATCCTGTCCGCGCGCGACGACGCGCAACTGCTCGTGGAGCACCCGGACGTCGAGGTGCGGCGCCACCGCGACCATCTGTTCCTCGTGCCGCGCCGGCCGCATCTGGCCGGCATGCGCGATCCCGACGACGCCGGCATCATCGAGAAGCATGCGCACGCGTTCCGCTGGCAGGGCGAGGCGTCCATCGCGTTTCCGGACTACGGCGGCGTGCTGCACTTCGACGCGGCCGAGCGCGGGTTCGATCCCGCCTGGCTGCGCGCGCAGGGCCTCGAGATCGATTTCCGCAAGGGCGGCGAAAAACTCAAGCTGGCGCACAACCGGCCGTCGCGCAGCCTCAAGATGCATTACCAGGCGAGCGGCGTCCCGGCCTGGGAGCGGGGGCGCCTGCCCGTCGTGAATGCGGGGTTCGACTTGCTGTTCGCGGCGGGGCTCGGGATGGATTGCCGACACGTGACCGAGGGCCCGGGCCGCGTCGCGCTGCGTTGGGAAAGCGCGACGCCAGCCATCCCGGGTTAATACCCTTTCCGTATTACCATATTCCTATTCCGTATAGATTTCGGCCCTTGACGGCTTGTGATTCCGCGCCGCAGCATGTAGAGTTAAAGGCTCATTTGATTTTTTACAAGCGGAAATCCCTTCAGTCATGGCCTTAATAGTCCACAAATACGGCGGTACGTCGATGGGTTCGACGGAACGCATTAAAAACGTCGCGGCGCGCGTCGCCAAATGGCACGACGCCGGTCATAGAGTCGTTGTCGTCCCCTCGGCAATGTCCGGTGAAACCAACCGTCTGATCGGCCTGGCGAAAGAGATTATGTCGCAGCCGGACCCGCGTGAACTGGACATGATCGCCTCGACCGGCGAGCAGGTGTCCGTGGGCCTGCTGGCCATGGCGCTGCTGGCGCGCGGCAAGGATGCCGTGTCGTACACGGGCTGGCAGGTGGGCATCAAGACGGACTCCGCGTTCACGAAGGCCCGTATCCAGTCGATCGACGACAGCCGTGTGCGCGCCGACCTCGACGCCGGCAAGATCGTCATCATCACCGGTTTCCAGGGTGTGGATGACGAAGGCAATATCTCGACGCTGGGACGCGGCGGTTCGGACACCTCCGCCGTCGCCATCGCGGCCGCGCTGAAGGCCGACGAATGCCTGATCTACACGGACGTCGACGGCGTCTACACGACCGACCCGCGCGTCGTGAGCGAGGCGCGCCGCCTGCACAAGATCACGTTCGAGGAAATGCTGGAACTGGCGTCGCTGGGCTCGAAAGTCCTGCAGACCCGCTCCGTGGAATTTGCCGGCAACTACCGCGTGCCGACGCGCGTGCTGTCGTCGCTGACCGACCCCCTGATGCCGCTGGAAGAAGAAGCCAACTCGGGTACCCTGATTTCGTTTGAGGAAGAAAGCAACATGGAACAAGCCGTCATCTCGGGCATCGCCTTCCACCGCGATGAAGCCAAAATCACCGTCCTGGGCGTGCCCGACAAGCCGGGCGTCGCTTACCACATCCTCGGGCCGATCTCGGAGGCCAATATCGAGGTCGACATGATCATACAGAACCAGTCGGTCGACGGTAAGACCGACTTCACGTTCACCGTGTCGCGCAACGATTACCAGCGCGCGATGAGCGTCCTGGAAGGCGTGCAGGCCGAGATCGGCGCCGCGAAGATCCTGGGCGACGCCAAGGTGTCGAAGGTGTCGGCCGTGGGCGTGGGCATGCGCAGCCACGTGGGCGTGGCGTCGCAGATGTTCCGCACGCTGTCGGAAGAGGGCATCAACATCATGATGATCTCGACCTCCGAGATCAAGATTTCCGTCCTGATCGACGAGAAATACATGGAGCTGGCCGTGCGCGCGCTGCACAAGGCATTTAACCTCGAGCAAGCTTAACTTTTTTCAAAAATTTAGCCGTGCTTCCTTGACCAAACGAGGTGCGGCTATTAATATGCGTGCACTCAGCGCTGACGCATAAACGTTGATGCTGACTGGAGGCGTGGCCGAGTGGCCGAAGGCACTTCCCTGCTAAGGAAGCATACGGGCTTAAACCTGTATCGTGGGTTCGAATCCCACCGCCTCCGCCAAGATGCGAAAAGAAAGCCGTCGAAAGACGGCTTTTTTTTCGTCTGTCTCATAGGAGAAAGCGGCGAAAACGTTGTCCAGTGAGCTCCTCCGGAAACCGCCTCAATCCAGATCAAGCGCGGGGGTAAAAGCGGGGGTAGGATTGAGCCACTATGCCGCTCAACCTGAACAAGCTGTCCGCACTGGCAGTCACCAAATTAAGCAAGCCGGGCTATTACGGCGACGGTGGCGGCTTATGGTTGCAAGTCGCTAGAACCGGCTCCAAGAGCTGGATTTTCCGCTTCAAAGTGGCCGGCAAGCAGCGCGAAATGGGGCTGGGCGGCTTACGTACTGTCGACCTGGCTACGGCGCGTACGCTGGCTCGCGAATGCCGCGCGCAACTTCTCGACGCCAAGGATCCAATTGAGGTCCGCAAGGCAAAGCGGCTCGCGGAGGCGCTACGGCGAGCTCGGTCGATGACCTTTGACCAATGCGCGACGGCTTACATCAACGCACACAAGGGAAGCTGGAAGAACGCGAAGCACGCCGAGCAGTGGAAAAATACGCTCGCGACTTATGCTTCGCCCATCATGGGTGCGCTTCCGGTGGCCGACGTTGACACAGATCTCATTGTCAAGGTGCTCAGTCCTATCTGGGGAATCAAAACGGAGACCGCGACGCGCGTGCGCGGCCGGATCGAAAGCGTCCTCGATTGGGCGACCGTAAGCCGGTTCCGGCAGGGCGACAACCCAGCGCGCTGGCGCGGGCATCTAGAAAATCTGCTGGCCAATCCCGATAGAATCGCGCCTGTCCGGAACCATCCTGCCTTGCCGTGGCGTGAGGTCCCGGCATTCATGGTGCTGCTGGCGCAGTCTCGGGGCGTCGCAGCACGGGCCACTGAGTTCACAATCCTTACAGCCGCGCGCTCAGGTGAGGTGCGCGGTGCGACATGGGAAGAAGTGGACCTTGAGGCGAAGCTGTGGACCGTTCCCGCGGCGCGGATGAAAGCAGGGAAAGAGCACAGGGTTCCGCTGTCGACCGCGGCGATAGCGCTGCTTGTCGCGCTGCCGCACCGGAAGGGTTTGATCTTTCACGGTCGATACCAAAGTGCGGCACTGTCAGACATGAGTCTGACAGCAGTCCTTCGTCGCATGGGACGTGGCGACATCACGATTCATGGTTTTCGCTCATCGTTCCGCGACTGGTGTGCGGAGGCGGTCGGGAATGCTTTCTCACGGGAGGTGTGTGAGCACGCACTGGCGCACAGCTTGCCGGACAGGGTGGAAGCAGCTTATCGCCGAGGCGACCTGTTGGACAAACGCGTCATGCTTATGCAGGCCTGGGCTGACTACTGCGGAGCCCCAGCGCACGCGAAGTCTTAGCGCTTCTAAAAGTAACCTCGAATTTGAACGGAGAGGCCATGCGGAGTTGAAGTCTCGAGGCGCATTTTCAGATCGATCGTCGCAGATGGCGATTCCCAGCATGTTAGGGCCATAGTTGACAAATGGACTTTCGCCGGGCAGCCCGCATAACCGTGGGAAGCGTGGCTGAACCGCCTGTCGGCGACCACGTACTCGTCGGTGCCGAACGAGCCGACGGGGGGGCGCAGTCTTCTTCGAGACCGAGCCGGGCAGCGTATTACACTCAGAAAGGACGCCTCCGCGCATCATCCTCTGAATCCGTTTTCAACCTATCCTTGACAGGTTCAAATGGCTTAAGCCGCTTCTTCAGCCGGGGCAAATCCGTCACCTTCTCCGTGTTACAGCGGCCACCCTCAGGCATCCAGAGCGCGACACACTTGTCCTGCTGCTGGGCCTTACGGCTGCAATGCGCGTGACCGAAACCGAGCAAATTTAGGTACAGGGCGTCCTGTGCCCGTCTGATGTAGCCTGCGCGTAGCGATCACGAAAGGATGCCGGTAACGCTGCATTTACCTGAGCTACGCTGAGGCCATTGAGACGCTTGATCGATACCTCGAGTGCCGGATAGCCTGACGGCTGCATTACCAACGACCCCGGTCGCCATCGGGGTTTGGAACCGTCATGGAAGCTGATCCTGACGCACAAGGGCTACAAGTTCCGCTTGAACGCCAAGCGGCGCGTGAGTTGGGCCGGCGAGCCAGTCGAGTACGTGACATGCGATAGCCTATAGTCCCACGTCACGAAACTATATCGGGACGCGGGGACGGGGGCGTCGCACAGCGGCCGACGTACCATAGCTTCACGGCTGATCTAACAAGGCGCGGACGTGGGAACCGTCCAGCTTCTGCTCGGACATGCCAAGCTAGATCACGTCGACCGTACTTGCAGGTCTCGCCAAGACGACTAGAAAAGATGTTTGCAAGGGTTCTTTAACCGCGCATCCCCAAGGGTAAGCACGAGTACTACAACTGCAGAGCCAGCGCTACAACTTTTATGACGATATCCAGTCAATTTCTATGGACTTGCGTACAACACGCTTATAAAATTGCAAATACGAAATTTATGTTGTTAAAAGTTCGAAGCAAGCGGCTATACGCTGGGTATTGGAGAGGGAAGACACGACGTCTAGTGGGAAGGGAGCCCACAGTCAACGGGGCCATCAAAGCAGTCCCGCATGCGCGTGAACTGAGCGAGCGGGGAGAGTATAGATCGCTCGCCCTTGGTCCCCTAGCAGATGCGCAGCTCAGGGCGCAATATGCGCTCGATACCGTCCTGGGCCGGAATTAAGGAAAAAGAAGTCCCTAAAATTGCGAGGCTGATGATGGAAACATCGGTAGCGTGTAGCTGCGGTGGCACAAACGAACGGTGCTTCCGGTGCGATGGCACCGGATATGTTCAATATTTGCCGGGAGAGAGAGGGGAAAATATCTTCGTACTCCCTCAGTCTCCTGAGCCGACGGTACGTCCACTTTGGCCATATGGCTTGCCAAACCCCCCGCCAAAGGCAAAAGGTAAGAATCGGAAAAAAAAGACTAGGACAGTAAAACAAATCACCCCTACGATAAGGCTTCCAATAACTAAGCGTTGCGGATATTGCGGAATACAAAGTTCTATCGAGCATTTTGCCAAATACCACAGGCTTTGTCATGCTCGATGGCTTGAGCGAACGTCCGCGAGGGTAGATCCACCGATAAACACAAAATCGGCGAATCCAGGACATGTCGCGGCGCCGTCATTTGTAGCAACTAAGGATGGCTACAACCTAATTGCAACAGCGACAACTGTCTGCACATTATGTAAATGCAAAATTCGGGTTAAGAACCTTTCGCGTCATATGAGGCGTGCACACTTGGTCGAACCGGTTAGCCGATTACCTACACAAGCTCTGCCTGACTTTAAAACGCGTGTGAAGGGCGAAAGTATAGCAAAGCGAGGGACAGAGAATAAAAATACCTATGACCATGAATGGCATGACAGTCGAGATGCTAGTAAATATATGGGTCATTTAGCCCGTGACTACGGTGCATTCGGCTCAATGCCAACGTATGATGATTTTAGTGACGAAGGTAATCCAGACTGATCGAGTCGTTCAAGGAACACTTGCAGTATTCTGATCTCGATGTGGACAAAGCGTGTCGTCAGAGGCTAATTCTTGGAGACAGTGCAGTTGGTCATATGCGTTGGTCGATTGAATACGACCTTGACCGTCGTCGAGATACAGTTACCTAAAATCATGTTTTCAGTTTATCATCGTGAAAACCAATAATAATATTTCTTTATAACAATTTCTGAGAGTCCGGATGAGCGTTAACAATGATGGGTACTTGCAGCAACTTGATGAATTTTTAAGCAGGCCAAATCAAATGTGGCTGCTTGGCGCCGGCGTGAGCTTGGATGCAGGCTTGCCACTTATGTATCCCTTAACAGATCGCGTCATAGAACTAGCAGTTGGGTCGCCGCATAAGCCATTGCTAGATGCGCTGTTAGCAGATCTCCCCCGTGGCACACACATTGAACATGTCTTGAGCCAGCTTGGTGATTACAATACTCTCGCAAGAAGAAGTAGTTTCGGCAAAGCGGTTATCGGGGGTACAGAATATACAATCGCAGACTTAGAGGCGGCCCACACTGAAATACTCAAAGATATCGCAGATACAGTGCGCTGGGGATACAAACCGGCGAGGGGCGGTAATCCTGCTGTTGTGGGGTGGCTTTGTTGCATAAATCAGCTGGGCACGTAATGCCCCCAATCCCGGACGGAATTACGGCATGGCGACCGTCGTGGGCGTGCCCAACCGTGTGAAGCGATTGAGGATAGCGGCACGTACCTGCAACT
>NZ_JAAQOM010000016.1 GCF_011682055.1 Telluria antibiotica
GATCAAGGCTCTCAAGAAATTCGGTCTGATCGACCAACCTGCCTGAGTCGCGAGCTGCACAATTTTTGATGGCCTACCCCGGCCAGGCATCCGCACGTCTTTTGGATACGTTCTTTCACGTTACGATTAGTGAGCTTCTTCCCAGTTGGCTCCCACACCCGTCTCCGCCACCAGCGGCACCTTCAGCGCGGCCACGCCACCCATCAGCTCCGGCAGCTTCCGCTTGACGAGTTCCAGCTCCGCTTCCGGCACTTCGAGGACCAGCTCGTCGTGCACCTGCATCACCATGCGCGTCGCCAGGGCCTCCTGCTCGATCCAGTCCTGCACGGCAATCATCGCGAGCTTGATCAGGTCCGCCGCGGTGCCCTGCATGGGCGCGTTGATCGCGGCGCGTTCGGCGCCGGCGCGGCGCGGGCCGTTCGGCGAGTTGATCTCGGGGAGCCACAGGCGGCGGCCGAACACGGTCTCCACATAGCCCCGCTCCTTCGCCAGCAGGCGCGTCTCGTCCATGTAACGCTTGACGCCGGCAAAGCGCTGGAAGTAGCGCTCGATGTAGTTGCTGGCGGCGCCTCGTTCGATGCCCAGGTTCTGCGCGAGGCCGAACGCGCTCATCCCGTAGATCAGGCCGAAGTTGATGACCTTCGCGTAGCGCCGCTGCTCGCTCTGCACCTCTTCCGGCGGCACGCCGAAGATCTCGGCCGCGGTGGCGCGGTGGATGTCCTCGCCGGCCGCGAACGCGCGCAGCATCGCCTCGTCTTCCGAGATGTGGGCCATGATGCGCAACTCGATCTGCGAATAGTCGGCCGAGACGATCACGCTGCCCTGCGGCGCGACGAACGCTTCGCGGATGCGCCGGCCCTCGGCCGTGCGCACGGGGATGTTCTGCAGGTTCGGATCGTTCGACGCGAGGCGGCCCGTGATCGCCACGGCCTGCGCGTAGTTCGTGTGCACGCGGCCCGTGTTCGGGTTGACCATCTTCGGCAGCTTGTCCGTGTACGTCGACTTCAGTTTCGAGAGGCCCCGGTGCTCCAGCAGGATCTTCGGCAGCGGGTAATCCTCCGCCAGCTTCTGCAGCACTTCCTCGTCCGTCGACGGAGCGCCGGTCGCCGTCTTCTTGATGACGGGGAGCTGCAGCTTGCCGAAGAAGATCTCGCCGATCTGCTTGGGCGAACCGAGGTTGAACGGGCCGCCGGCCAGTTCATACGCCTGCTGCTCCAGTGCCATGATGCGCGCCGCGAGCTCGTTCGACTGCGCGGACAGTTTATCCGCGTCGATCAGCACGCCGTTGCGCTCGATCTTCTGCAGCACGACCGACGTCGGCAGCTCGATCTTGCGGTAGATGTGGTCGAGGCCCGTGTCGCTTTCCACGTGGCCGATCATCGCGTGATGCAGGCGCAGGGTGATGTCGGAGTCCTCTGCGGCGTATTCCGTCGCGCGCGCGAGCTCGACCTGGTCGAAGCAGATCTGGTTCGCGCCCTTGCCGCACACGTCGACGAACGGAATCGTCGTGTAGCCCAGGTGGCGCAGCGCCATCGTGTCCATGTCGTGCGGCTTGTGCGACTCGAACACGTACGATTGCAGCAAGGTGTCGTGCACGATGCCGCGCAGCTTGACGCCGTGGTTCTCGAAGATGTGGCTGTCGTACTTGAGGTTCTGGCCCAGCTTCGGCTTGTCCGGATTTTCCAGCCACGGTTTCATGCGCGCGAGGACCTCCTCGCGGTTCAGCTGCTCGGGCACGCCCGCGTAGCGGTGCGCGAGCGGGATGTACGCGCCCTTGCCCGGTTCGACGGACAGCGAGATGCCGACCATCTCCGCCATCATCGGGTCGAGCGACGTCGTCTCCGTGTCGACCGACGTCAGCGCCGCCTTGTCGATCAGGTCCAGCCAGCGTGCGAACGCTTCCTCGGTGGTGACGGTCTCGTACTCGCCCTTGATGATCGGCATGCCGGGTTGCGTGCCGCCTTCCGGCGAATTCAGCGCGGGCGCCGGCGCGCCGGGCGTGCCGTACTTGGCCGCGTTGCCGGGGCCGATCTCGCGCAGCATCGTCTTGAAGCCGTAGCGCTGGAAGAAGTCGCGCAGCGCGTCCTTGTCTTCCGGACGGCCGATCAAGGTCTCTTCGATCGACACGACATGGCCCACGAGGTCGCAGTCCGTCTTCACGGTGATCAGTTCGCGGCCCTTCGGCAGCCATTCAAGCGCGGCGCGCAGGTTCTCGCCGACGGCGCCCGTGATCGTGTGGGCGTTCTCGATGACGCCGTCCAGCGAGCCGTGCAGGGCCAGCCATTTGACGGCCGTCTTCGGGCCGCACTTGGTGACGCCGGGGACGTTGTCGACCGTGTCGCCGATGAGGGTCAGGTAGTCGATGATGCGGTTCGGCGGCACGCCGAACTTCGCGAGCACGCCCGCCTCGTCGAGCTTTTCGTTGCTCATCGTGTTGATCAGCATGACCTTGTCGTTCACGAGCTGGGCGAGGTCCTTGTCGCCGGTCGAGACGACCGTGTTGAGGCCGCGCGCCGTCGCCTGCGCGGCCAGGGTGCCGATGACGTCGTCCGCCTCGACGCCTTCGACCATCAGGATCGGCCAGCCCATGTGGCGCACGACTTCGTGGATCGGCTCGATCTGCCTGGCCAGGTCTTCCGGCATCGATGCGCGCGTTGCCTTGTATTCCGGGTACAGGTCGTCGCGGAACGTCTTGCCCTTGGCGTCGAACACGCAGGCGATGTACGCGGCCGGGAAGTCGGCGCGCAGGCGGCGCAGCATGTTGACCATGCCGTGCATCGCACCGGTCGGGTGGCCGTCCGGGCTGCGCAGGTCGGGCAGCGCGTGGAAGGCGCGATAGAGGTAGCTGGAACCGTCGACGAGAAGCAGGGTATTGTCCATGGGGCAGAATCGAAAATGGGCCGCGGCGGCACGGCAAACGTCCGCCATTATCGCAGAATCGGGAGTGGAAACAGGATGGTCCGGCTATGTTATCCAGATGGGGACGAAGCCACACTTTTCACAGAGAAGTTGCGTGGTTTGTTACAATGAACTAAACGACAAAGGTGACCATCATGCCGCGTACCCCGATCCGCTTCGCCACTCTCGCGCTGTTCCTGGCCACGCAGGCCGGCCTGGCCGCGGCCCAGCAGCAGCCCGCGCAGCCGACTCCGAGCCCGGCGCCGCCGAAGCTGGAGCGCATCGAGCCGGGCAGCGACATTCCCGCGACCACGATCCCGCCGAAGCGCGGCACCGAGATCAAGGAAACGCGCGAAGGCGGCCAGGTCACCGAAGTCGAAGTCACCACGCCCGGTGGCAGCCATTACTACATGAAACCGAACGCCCAGCCCGGCAATGCGCAGACGAATTCGATCCGCGCACCGCAGTGGAAAGTGGGTGAGTTCGACCTGTCGGGCAAGCGGAAAGCCACGAGCGAATCCGGCACCAACGCCCCGACGACGGCCGACGCGCCGCCTCCTCCTCCCATGCCGGCTACCACCGCGCCCGAGAAGAAGTAACCGCCGTCAACAGGACCGGCCACCCGAACGTGGCCGCTACAGCGACTTTTCTTTCTTACACAATGGCAGTCTTCACCCCGGTCACGCTGGATGACCTCTCGCAGTGGATCAAGCAGTTTCCTCTTGGTAAAGCCGTCGCCCTGAAGGGCATCGCGAGCGGCATCGAAAACAGTAACTTCTTCCTGACGACGGAACGCGGCGAGTACGTCCTCACCATCTTCGAAAATCTCGACTTCGAGCAACTGCCGTTCTACGTGCAGCTGATGCGCCACCTGGCCGACCGCGGCATTCCCGTGCCCGCGCCCGTCGCCAACGATGCGGGCGAACTCGTCGTCGCATTGCACGGCAAGCCGGCCGCCATCGTCAGCAAGCTCGACGGCAGCTCGCAGATGGATCCGCAACCCGTCCACTGCGCCGAAGTCGGCGCGATGCTGGCGAAGATGCACCTGGCCGGCCGCAACTTCCCCCTGCACCAGCCGAATCTGCGCGGGCTGGACTGGTGGATCGAGACGGTGCCGAAGGTGCTGCCGTATCTCGACGCCGGCACGGCCACGCTGCTGCAGGCCGAACTGGCCTTCCAGCGCGACTTCGCCGCCGGCACGACGTATGCTGCACTCGAGCGCGGCCCCGTCCACGCCGACCTGTTCCGCAACAACGTGATGTTCGTCGGCGAACGCCTGTCCGGCTGCTTCGATTTTTACTTTGCCGGCTGGGACACGTGGCTGTTCGACCTGGCCGTCACCGTCAACGACTGGTGCATCGACCTCGACACGGGCCGCCTCGACGACGCGCGCGTCGTCGCGTTGACGCGCGCGTACCATGCGGTCCGGCCGTTCACGGCAGCGGACCACGCGGCCTGGCAGCCGATGCTGCGCGCCGCGGCGCTGCGCTTCTGGCTGTCGCGCCTGTATGATTTCCACCGTCCGCGCGCGGCCGAAATGCTGACCCCGCACGATCCCACCCACTTCGAAAGAGTCCTGCGCGAACGCATCGCGCACGGCGCCCCCGACCTCACAGCATGAACGATTTACCCGCACGTACCGGATGGGAGTGGCTGAAGCAAGGCATCGGCCTGTTCCGCAAGCAGCCCGCCGCGCTGATGACGCTCCTCTTCGCCAACATCCTGTTCAGCATCGGCCTGTCGGCCGTGCCGTTCCTGGGTTCGGTACTTGCGGTCGTGCTGATCCCGTCGTTCTCGATGGCCTTCATGCAGGCCTGCCTGATGATCGAGAACGGCGACCGCGTCACCCCGGCCGTGCTGCTGACGGGTTTCCGCCGGCCGGTGGTGGCGGCGCTGTGCAAGCTGGGGCTCGTGTACCTGGGTGTGTCGCTGTTGATGATGGTCGTCACGCGCCTGGCGATCCCGCCCGAGGTGCTCGTGCAGATGATGCCGCCGCCCGATGCCAAGACCCCACCCGACATCCAGACGTCGCACATGCTTGCGCTGTTCGGCGTGTTCCTGCTGGACGTCGCGGTGCTGGTGACCTTGTGCTTCGCCGCCCCGCTCACCTACTGGAAGCACATGGGGCCGGGCAAGGCCACGTTCTACAGCTTCTTCGCCGTCATCCGCACGGCACGGCCATTCCTCGTGCTGCTGGCGACGTGGTTTGGCATCTTCTTCGGCGTGTGCATCGTGGCTGCGCTGGTGTTCCGCGACGCCGCCATCGGAAGAGTCGTGCTCATGTGGCTGATCTTCCTGTTCGTGCTGCTGCTGCAGTGCGCGATGTACGCGGGCTATCGCACGATCTTCGGCAAGCCGGCCGACGAGACGCCGCAGCCGGTGTGACCCCCTCGCGAACGCCAACGTGACGCACGCGTCACGCGTGGGCACGGGGTGCCCACCCTACGATTGCTGCGATGCCGTAGGGTGGGCGGACGTTTGAACACCGACCCGACGACCGGTTATCGGCCAATCCGTTCGAGCTTGGCCACCGACAGGTCGAGCACCTTCATTCCCGCCGCGCCGAAATTGATCTGCGCACGCGCATTGGTGCCACCGCCTTCGATATTGACGATCACGCCCTCGCCGAACCGGGCGTGACTCACCGACTCGCCGATACGCCAGCCGGTGCCGTTGCCATTGCTCGACTTCTGCGTGATCTGCTTGGCGATCTGGTTGTCGACGCCCCCTTCGCGGAACGTAGTATCGTCCCAGGCGGTCGTCGACTTGCGGCCGGCGAACCAGTTCGTCTGCACGCGCGGCGTCAGCCATTTGAGCGCGTGTTCCGGCAGCTCGTCGAAGAAGCGCGACTTCATGTTGAAGCGCGTCTGGCCGTGCAGCATCCGCTGCTGCGTGAAACTCATGTACAGCCGCCGGCGCGCGCGCGTGATCGCCACGTACATCAGCCGGCGTTCCTCATCGACGCCATCCATTTCGCGCGCGCTGCTCTCGTGCGGGAACAGGCCTTCTTCCAGGCCCGTGATGAACACGGCGTCGAATTCCAGGCCCTTCGCGGAGTGCACCGTCATCAGCTGGATCGCTTCCTGGCCCGCCTGCGCCTGCGCGTCGCCCGCTTCCAGCGACGCGTGCGCGAGGAAGGCCGACAGCGGCGACATCACGGTGGACAGCGGCGCGTCCGCGTCGAGCACGTCGATACCGTCGCCGTCGACGATCGCCGTGCCGCTCGCGGCCAATGCCTGCGGCCCGAGGTGTGCCGGCGTCTGCGTGCCGAAGCCCTCTTCCTGCACGAACTGCGTGGCGGCGCCGACCATCTGCTGCAAGTTCTCGATCCGTTCCTGGCCTTCTTTCTCGTTGGCGTAGTGCGCCAGCAAGGTACTGCGCTCGAGCACCACGCGCACCATCTCCGGCAGCGGCAGTTGCTGGGTCTCGAAGCGCGCGCTCTCGATCAGTTTGACGAAGTTGCCGAGCGCCGTGCCGGCCTTGCCCGTCATGTACGGTACGGCGGCGTACAGCGACACGCGGTACGTCTCGGCCGCCATTTGCAGCTGCTCGATCGAGCGGGCGCCGATGCCGCGCGTGGGGAAGTTCACGACGCGCAGGAAGGCGGAGTCGTTGTGCGGGTTGTCCATCAGCTGCAGGTAGGCGATGGCGTGCTTGACCTCGGCGCGCTGGAAGTAGCGCAGGCCGCCGTACACGGTGTACGGCAGGCCGGCCGCGAACAGCGCGTGCTCGATCACGCGGCTCTGCGCGTTGGAGCGGTACAGCACGGCGATCTCGCTCTTGCTGACGCCTTCCGCCATCAGGCTCTTGGCTTCGTCGATGATCCACTGCGCCTCTTCCAGGTCGGACGACGCTTCGTAGATGCGCACCGGCTCGCCCAGCCCCGCGTCCGTGCGCAGGTTCTTGCCGAGGCGTTTCGCGTTGTTCGAGATGAGGTGGTTGGCGCTGTCGAGGATGTTGCCGTGCGAGCGGTAGTTCTGCTCCAGCTTGATCAGGTTCTTGACCTCGAAGTCGCGCTCGAACGCCTGCATGTTGCCGACGTTCGCGCCGCGGAACGCATAGATGCTCTGGTCGTCGTCGCCGACGGCGAACAGGGCGCCGCCGCGCTGCTCGCCGTGGCCGGCCAGCAGTTTCAACAGGTTGTACTGCAGGTCGTTCGTGTCCTGGAACTCGTCGACGAGGATGTGGCGGAAGCGCATCTGGTAATGCTGGCGCAGCGGGTGGTTCCGCTGCAGCAGTTCGTAGGCGCGCAGCAACAGCTCGGCGAAGTCGACGACGCCTTCGCGCTGGCACTGCTGGTCGTACAGGTCGTACAGCTCGGCCATGCGCTTCTGCACGTGGTCGTACGCCTCGACCTCGTGCGCGCGCTGGCCCCGGTCCTTCGCGTTGTTGATGAAGTACATCAGGTCCTTCGCCGGATACTTCTCGTCGTCCACGTTCAGCGCCTTCAGCATGCGCTTGATCATCGACAGCTGGTCCTGCGAGTCGAGGATCTGGAACGTCTGCGGCAGCGCCGCGTCGCGGTGGTGCGTGCGCAGCAGGCGGTTGCACAGGCCATGGAACGTGCCGATCCACATGCCGCGTGTATTCACCGGCAGCATGGCCGACAGGCGCGTGAGCATCTCCTTGGCGGCCTTGTTGGTGAAGGTCACGGCCATGATGCCGGCCGGGGACACCTGCCCGGTCTGGATCAGCCAGGCGATGCGGGTCGTCAGCACCCGCGTCTTGCCGGACCCGGCGCCCGCAAGAATGAGCGCGCTCTGGGACGGCAGCGTGACGGCCGCCAGTTGTTCGGGATTCAGGTTGTCGAGGAGATTCATGCGGGCATTATAACGTCGGGACCCGCCCTCGGCATCGCCATGGCGGCATTTTTACTGATGATATATACAGTATCACAACACCCGCATGCTGGCCCGGCGCAAGCCCGGTTGGTGAACTTTCCAAAGCGTCGCGCATCGTCACTTAATATTTCCACACGGCTCGCGGGCGCCATGTTGGCAGCTTTTCACGTAAGTTAAAGACAGATGAAGTTTTTCATCGGTCCAGCCTTTTTCAGGCCTGGACCACTTTTGTATTTTGCAACCGAACGCTCTTGGCATAAGGAGGTAAAAATGCTGAACCGTGTAGTGACGGTCGCCGCGCTGGCCGTCGGCGGCATGATGCTGTCGAAAAAACTCAAAGGCAATAAATCGGGCATGGGCTCGTCGATCATCGAAACCATCGAGGTCAACGTCCCCGTGCGTACCGCCTACAACCAGTGGACCCAGTTCGAGGACTTCCCGCAATTCATGGGCAGCGTCCATGAGGTGCGCCAGCTGGACGACAAGCGCCTGCACTGGAAAGCCAACGTGGCCGGCGAGGAGAAGGAATGGGATGCCGAGATCACGGAACAGATCCCCGACAAGCGCATCGCCTGGCGCAGCACGAGCGGCGTGCCGAACGGCGGCGTGGTGACCTTCCACAAGCTGTCCGACGACGTCACCCGCATCACCTTGCAGATGGATTACCAGCCCGAAGGCGCGGCCGAGAAGATCGGCGACGCATTGGGTGCCGTCCGGCTGGAAGCCCGCGGCAACCTGCAGAAGTTCAAGGACATGCTCGAGAAACGCGGCAAGGAAACGGGCGCCTGGCGCGGCAGCATCTCGCAGCACTGAACGCCGTTCTCCCGCACAAACGCCGCCCGCGAGGCGGCGTTTTTTTGGTCAGGCGGGCGTTGCAGTCACGTGCGTTGGGTGCGTTCGCGAACATGCGACATGGGTGAACGGGGCGTAGGATGAAACCCTGACGGCATATCGGAATATGCCGGGCAACCGTTGAGGAGATTTCCCATGGCAACCACAGACGCCCCGACAAGGCCGACATTACGCGACTCGTTTCCGGTCGACAATCCGGTCCAGGCCCTGCTGCGCGACCACGACATGGTCCGCAAGCTCGCCGAGAAATACGAGAACACGCACAGCGCCGACGTCAAGAAGCAGGCGGCGACGCAACTGATCCAGGCCATCCACATGCATTCGCGCCTCGAGGAAGGCGTGTTCTACCCGGGCGTGCGGCGCGTCGACCCGAACCTGATCGCCCGCTTCGAGGAAGACCACCTCGCCGTCGACGACCTGCTGGCCACGCTGCAAGGCATGTCGATGGACGACGCGCGCGCGGAACCGCTCGTGCGCGAGATGCTGGATGCCGTCCTCAGCCACATTCGCCAGGAAGAAGAGCAACTGTTCCCGGAACTGCGGCAGGCCAAGCTCGACCTGACGTCGATCGGCCTCGAGATGCAGGCCTTCGAGGCCAACCTCGTGCACCTGCAGGCACAGCTCAGCGACCGCGCGGCGCGGCCCTGAACGTACTGCGTGCCATCGATGACGCCACCCGCGGGGTGGCGTTTTCATGTCGATGGCCGATGCCGGTCACCACACCCGGCAGCGCTTCTCCTTCACCATCGGCTGCCCCGCCTTGCACTGGAACGCCTGCTGGAACTGCGGCATGTTCACCATCAGCCCGTTGACGCGGTAGCGGCCCGGCGAGTGCGGATTCGTCATCGCGCTCACACGCAGGTTTTCCGGCCGATCGTTTTCACAAGCCCATTGCGCGTAACCGATGAAGAAGCGCTGTTCGGGCGTGAAGCCGTCGCGCCCCGCTTCCAGCTGCGCCTTCTGCGGCATGGCGGCCATCTCCGTCTGCCACGCCATCCACCCGAGGATCAGGCCGCCGAGGTCGGCCACGTCCTCGCCCAACGTCAGCTTGCTGTTGATCTTGATGTCGTCCACGACCGTGTACTGCGCGTACTGGTCGACGATGCACTGCGCCCGCTCCTCGAACGCCTTGGCGTCCTTCTTCGTCCACCAGTCCTTCAGGTTGCCGTGCGCGTCGAACTGGCGGCCTTCGTCGTCGAACGCGTGCGTCAGCTCGTGGCCGATCGTGCCGCCCGTGTTGCCGTAGTTCGGCGCGTCGTCCATTCGCGGATCGAACAGCGGCGGTTGCAGCACACCGGCCGGGAAATTAATGTCGTTCATCTGCGGATCGAAGTACGCGTTCACGGTCGGCGGCGTCATCGACCATTCCGCGCGATCCAGCGGCTTGCCGATCTTCGCGAACTGGCGCTGCATCTCGAAGCGGTTGCCCCGCTCGACGTTGCCGGCGAAGTCGCCCGGCTTGACGACGTAGGCGCCATAGTCGCGCCATTTGTCCGGGTAGCCGATCTTGTTGACGATGGCGGCCAGCTTCGTCAACGCCTGCTGCTTCGTCTCCGCGCTCATCCAGTCGAGTTCCTCGATGTCGCGCTTCATCGCGTCCTCGATCTGGCGCGTCATGTGCAGCGCCTTCTCCTTCAGCTCGGGCGAGAACGCGCGGCTGACGAATTCCTGGCCCAGCGCTTCGCCCAGCTGGCGGTCGACGAGGCCCACGCAGCGCTTCCAGCGCGGTTGCTGCTGCTGGACGCCGCGCAGCGTCCTGCTGAAGAAATCGAAGTGCTCGTTGTCGAAGTTCGACGCCAGCACGGGCGACATCGTGCGCGCCACGTGCCAGCGCAGATAGGTGCGCGTGGCGTCGGCGTCGCTCGTCTTCCACATCTTGCCGAGCGCCTTGAAGAACGCGGGTTCCGTGACATTGAACGTGGTGAGACCGCCCTGCCCCAGCGCGGCCAGGTAGGCGTGCCAGTCGAAGCCCGGGGTCAGCGCCTGCAGGCCGCGCGCATCGACCTTGTGGAACAATTTATACGGATCGCGCTTGTCGACGGCCGCCAGCGACGCCTTCGCGAGCGTCGTCTCCATCTGCATCACGCGCGCCGCGTTGCGTTGCGCCAGCGCGGGCGCGTCGCCCAGCAGCCGGAACGTGTTCGCGATGTGCGCGACGTACTTGGCGCGGATCTCTTTCGACTTGGCGTCCGTCTTGAAATAGGCGTCGCGGTCCGGCAGGCCCAGGCCGCCCGCGTACGCGAACGCGATCACGCGCGACGAATCGGCGTAGTCCTGGCTCGACGTGAGGCCGAAGAACAGGCCCGGATCGTCCAGGCCCAGTTTCAGCCGGGCCAGCACGCGCGGCAGGTCGCGGTTCGAGCGCAAGGTCGCGATCTCGTCGAAGTAAGGCTGCAACGGCGCGGCGCCCCGTGCCTCGATGGCGCGCTCGTCCATGCAGGCGCCGAAGTAGTCGCCGATCTTTTGCTGGTTCGCGTTGCGGCCGTCCTGGCGCTTGGCCAGGTCTTCCAGGATGCCCCACAGGTAGCGGCGGTTGTCCAGCGCGAGCTTGCCGTACACCGACCAGCGTGCCTGGTCGGCCGGGATCGGGTTGTTCTTCATCCAGCCGCCGCAGGCGTACTGGTAAAAGTCGACGCAGGGGTCGGCATTGCGGTCCATCGAGCTGACGTCCAGGCCGGGCGTGTACGGGAACGACGTGGCGGGACGCTCGGTGGCCGGCGCCGATGCGGCCGGCGCCTGGGCGGCGGCCATGGTGGCGCATCCGGAAAGAAAGGCGCAGACGGCGAGTCGGATGGAGAATCTCATGAATAATCCTGTCAAATGGCTGGAAGACGGTGCCACCTCGTGGGTGGCTCGTCATGCTGCCATGCTGTGGTCATTCATGCAATGCCGACAGGATGAATGCTATTTCGTCTCGGGCACGATGTCGCGCATCGCATACCCTTCGGGCAAGGCGAACGTGGAGGCCGGAACGTCGCCGAACTTGAGGTTTTCGACCCGTGTGATCATGTCGCCGAATTCCGGCATGGACAAATGCATGTAGACGGGCGTTGCCAGTTCGGTGGAAAACCACATTTCCGTCGTGTGCACGAGCGGCCTGTCGTTGCCCTGGGCGCCAGCGGGAATGGTGGTTTCCGACTTGCTTCCACGGGCCTTGACGCCGCCGATTTCTTTCTCGCCGAGGTCGGTGCTTGCAGCGAGCGTGGCCGCGTCCGGCAGCTGCGCTGCCGCCAGCGAGCCCGGTTGCAATGCCGACGTCAGGCCCGTCATGCGCAGGATCTCCTTGCGTTCCGGGCAGATGAGGTAGGCGGTCTGCGTGGCCGGGTCGGCGATGGCGATGCGTTCCACGCCGGCCTGCGTCCACGCGGTGCGGGAGCGGCCGGTCTTGTCGAAGGCGTGCGACTCCCTGGTCTGGGATTTCGTCGCGTTGCCGCCGGCAAGCGCCATGGTCGTGTCCGTCACGATGTCGTACGTGTACGCCCGTGGTTTGCCGTCACGACTCTTGAGCTTGGCGACCGCATAGTTGTACTCATTGCGCAGGCGCACCGGACCGAACTGGTCCATGGCGGCTAGGCTCATCGCGGCCCCGACCGCATTAGTGTCGTCGCTCTCCTGTGCGGCAGCGGCGTGCATCGCGATCGGCAGCGCTTGGCAGGCGATCGCCAGGCTGAACAGCATCGAGAAAACTTTCATGGTCTTTCCTTTCCTGGTTTGGTTCAGCGGCGCGCGACGTCGCGCACCGTGTAGTCGGCCGGTACGGTGAACAGGGCCGTCGGGGGTTCGAGGCGCGAGATGTCCTGCAGGCGCGTCACGCTTTCACCCATGAACGGGTGGTCCATCTTGAGCAGGATCGGCACCCGCAGGTCACGCGCGATCCACGTCTCGACCGTGCTGACCATCGGCAGGACGTTGCCGATGGCGCCGGCCGGCGTGGTCGTCGTGGCCTGGGTGCCCTCGGCCGACATGCCGTCGATCTGCTTCGTGCCGAGCGAACGCATCTGCGTCGTGGCCGCCGCCATGCCGCCCGCCAGCGCGGGTGACAGTTGCCCGGCCACGCGGGTGGCGCCGGCCGCTGCGGCCGTCGAACCGGTCACCGCCGCGCCGGCTGCGGCGGGTGCCGGCGCCGCGATGGCCATCCGGTAGCCCGTCTTCGTGTCCGGATACAGGCGGTAGCTCATGCCCGCGACCGGATCCTGGATCTGCACGAGAGGCTTGCCCTTCCATTCCGACTCTTCCCGCGTGCGTCCGTCGGAATCGCGGTACAGCTTTTCCGTGTGGCGCTGCACGATCCGGTTGCCGTCGGCCAGCACCTTGACCGACTCCGTCACCCGCTGCGCGGAATAGGGCAGGCCGCGCACCGCGCACCCGTCGGCGCAGCGCGACGACGCGCTGATCTTCAACAGCATCACTTCCAGCGCATCGCTCGCCGGCACCGCCGCCGCACCGCCCTGCTGCGCATGGGCCACCGGGGCCAGTGCGAGCAAGGCGAGTCCCGCGGACAAGAATATCCGTCTCATCACCACCTCCATGGAAAACATCAAACGCGAAGAATCAGTTCACGGCCAGCCGTATCGCCAGCGGCTCGCCCGTGGCCGCCACCATCATCTCGGTGTGCACGAGTTCGTCCGGCACGTTCGCCACGATCGGGATCCCCATCTGCACGAGGGCCGCGCGCGGCAGGTCGGCCTGCTTCAGCTGCGGGTCCACCGCGGCTGCCATGCGTTCCGGCGGCACGAGCGACACGAACCCGTCGTCGGCCGCCGCCAGCGCCGGCACGATGCGTGCCGACGGCGCCCCGCCGGACAGCAGGCTCATGCCGACGATGGCCAGCGCGCATCCGACCGCACCGATGCCCGCCCACGACGCCAGGTCTTCCGCGCTCCAGCGGCGATACCACGGCAACGGTGCGTGATGCCTGGCGAACGCGCGCAGCAATGCCTGCTCCACGGCGTCCGGCGGGGCCGCGTGCGCCAGCGTGCGGCGTGCGGCATCCCATTCGGGGGCCCGGCCCTGCCCGTTTTCGCGGCCGTCGTCGAATTCGAACATGTTCATGCGATGTCCTTTGCAATGGCCCGGTACGGCGCGAGCGCCTTCGCCAGGGCGGCGCGACCGCGCGCCAGGCGCGACCGCACGGTGCCGATCTCCAGCTGGCAGATCTCGGCGATTTCCTGATACGACTTTTCCTGCAACTCGAACAGAATCAGCACGTCGCGATAATGCGGCGCCAGGGCCGCGAGCGCGCGCCGCAGATGCTCGGCCGCCTCGTCGTCGAGCAGCCTCGCCAGCGGGCCGGCTGCCGTGTCGACCTGGTCGAACGCATCGTCCTCGTCATCGTCCGCAATGGGCTGCACCCAGCGGCTGTTGCGCCGCGCATGGCCCAGCACGAGGTTGCGCGCCACGCCGTACAGGAAGTTGGCCAGCATGCCCTTCAACGGATCGAAGCCGTAGCTGTCGCCCAGCAGGCCCATGAAGACTTCCTGCACGACGTCCGCCGCGACGTCCGGCGCGCCGCTGTGCAGCAACGCGAAGCTGTACAGGCCGCTCCTGTGGCGCCGGTAAAGACTCTGGAATGCGCCCGCGTCGCCCTGTCGGATCGCGCGCAGCAGTTCGATATCGTCGGATTCGTTCACGTCGGGTCCGTTCGTTCTTTTCTTATATTTGAACGGCACCGCCGAAAAGTTCCCGGATATTTACAAGAAATAAATGGCGCTGGGGGAACAGCGCCGGAGGGATCGGTCAGTGACCGATGATCAGAACTTGACGACGACGCCGAGGCTGAAGTTCGTCGAATCGCTCGACGGCTTCTGGAATTCGACGCGGCCGGACACGGTCGGCGTGAAGTGGTAGGCCAGGCCCACGCCATACAGGGTGCCGCCTTTGCTATCCGGGTTATAGGTCCGGCCCCGCGCCGACCACTCGGTCGACAGGTCGTTGAAGCCGCCGCGGCCGAAGATGTCCAGCTGCGGCGTCAGCGGGTAAGAACCGACCACCGTCAGCTGTATCTGGTCGATTTTCACGGTGCCGCCGTCGAACCCGCCGCCGTAGACATCCCAGGTGCCCAGCCGGCGATAGCCGAATTCAAAGGCGACGTTCGGATTGACGCCATAGCCCATCAGGGCACCGAAACTGGTGCCATGGACGTTGACGTTGTCGACGTGGGTCGAACCGGCGTCCACGCCGCCATAAAAGCCCGTCGGACCCGCGGCAAACGCCGAAGACGCGATTGCGGCCAGTGCTGCCGCCACTGCAAATTTCTTGAACATGTTTTCCGATCTCTTTGTCATTGAACCGCGTGCGATGCAGGCGATTATTGCGAGTCGGAAATTATACAAGAAACAATAAATTAGTGCGATGACAACATTGTGACGGGTTTCAGTAGACGACGACGGAACGGATCGATTCGCCCTTCTTCATCAGGTCGAAGCCGTCGTTGATCCGGTCGAGCGGCAAGTGGTGCGTGATCAGGTCGTCGATGTTGATCTTGTTTTCCATATACCAGTCGACGATCTTCGGCACGTCCGTGCGCCCGCGCGCGCCGCCGAACGCGGAGCCTTTCCACACGCGCCCCGTGACGAGCTGGAACGGCCGCGTCGCGATCTCCTTGCCCGCGTCCGCCACGCCGATGATGATCGATTGCCCCCAGCCCTTGTGGCAGCACTCCAGCGCCTGGCGCATCGTCGTGACGTTGCCGATGCACTCGAACGAATAGTCGGCGCCGCCGTCCGTCAGCTGCACGATCGTGTCGACGACGTTCTCCACGTTCTTCGGATTGACGAAGTGCGTCATGCCGAATTTGCGGGCCATCTCTTCACGGCCCGGGTTGATGTCGACGCCGATGATCTTGTCCGCGCCGACCATCTTCGCGGCCTGGATCACGTTCAGGCCGATGCCGCCCAGGCCGAACACGACGACGTTCGCGCCCGCCTCGACCTTCGCCGTGAAGATGACAGCGCCGATGCCCGTCGTGACGCCGCAGCCGATATAGCAGATCTTGTCGAACGGCGCGTCCGACCGGACCTTCGCCAGCGCGATCTCCGGCACGACGATGTAGTTCGAAAAGGTGGACGTCCCCATGTAGTGGTAGATCGGCTTGCCGTCCAGCGAGAAGCGGCTCGTCGCATCCGGCATCAGGCCGCGGCCTTGCGTGGAGCGGATCGCCTGGCACAGGTTCGTCTTCTGCGACAGGCAGAATTTGCACTGGCGGCACTCCGGCGTGTACAGCGGGATGACGTGGTCGTCCTTGCGCAAGCTCGTCACGCCCGGGCCGACGTCGACGACGACGCCGGCGCCCTCATGGCCCAGGATCGCGGGGAAGATGCCTTCCGGGTCGGCGCCGGACAGCGTGTAGTAATCCGTATGGCAGATGCCCGTCGCCTTCACCTCGACGAGCACCTCGCCCGCCTTCGGTCCCTCGAGTTCAACCTCTTCGATCGTCAGCGGTTTCCCGGCCTGCCATGCAATCGCTGCCTTGGTTTTCATGTGTTCTGTCCTCGGAAAGTGGTGCAAGAAAGTTTGTCATGATAACCAAGCGGGGAAGTACGCGTAGCCCGCCTTCTATTTTCCCTTCAACCGTCCCGCGAACGCACCATGCAGGCTGTTGAGCAATTCCTCGGCCGCGACGAGCTGTTCGGCCACTTCGTTGACCTTGCGCCGGCTGGCGCGGGCGTGGTCGCGCAGCACTTCGAACGCTGTATTGCGGTCCGTCTGGAAGCGCGTCATCAGGAGGCCGACGGCGAGGCTCGTCTCGCGGCCCGCCGCCAGCGCGGCATTCAAATTCGCTTCCGTGCGGCGCAGCTGGCGGATTTCGTCGGCGCGCGCGAGCGCCGATTCCAACGCGGGCAGCAGGCGCGCGGCATCGACAGGCTTGACGACGAAACCGACGGCACCGTGGTTGGCGGCCTCGCGCGCCGTGTCGGCGTCGTCGACGGATGACAGGAACATGAAGGCAACCGACGTGTGCTCCTTCAGCCTGCGCGCCAGGTCGAGGCCGGACATGCCCGGCATATTGATGTCCAACAGCGCCAGCGCGATGTCGGCTTCGCGTTCGGCCACGCGCTGCAGCGCCTCGGGGGCGGACGCGGCCGGCAGGGTGTCGTGGCCGGCATGGCCCAGCACGGTAACGAGGTAGTCGAGGAACAGGGGGTCGTCGTCGACGAGCAGGATAAGACGGCGTGAAGGTGGTTGCGCGCTCATTGTCGTGGTTCTCGCAGCGGTGAGGAAAAACGCGTCCGCTGCACTGCAACGGGCCGGATGGCGCTGAGGCGCGCCAAAAATATATCACGTTGACAAGCGGCCAAGTCAAATGAATTCACGACATATGCGCTAGCGCAATGTGTTTTGCATCAGGCGTGCAACAGGGGGTGCGCACGATTGAAAACGAATTGCATATGCATAAGTTCTCAAAATAAACTGACCCGCGCTGCCCGATACGGGTGGCGAGATGTATCGGTTGTTTGAGGAGTCATACCAAAAGCATGCCGCCCACAAGGCGAGCTGCAATAACGATACCCAATCACGGAGAAAGCACCGATGAATCAGAAACACACTCGCGCATCGACAATCGTTCCGGCCCTCGGGCTGTGCGTTGCGGCACTCGCCGTCGCGTTCGCAGGCAGTGCGTCGGCCGCGCCCGACACCACCCGCGTGATCGTCGCCTTCAAGCCAGGAACGGCTGGCAATGTCAAATCCGCTGTCGCGGCCGCAAGGGGAGCGGTCAAGCAGGAAATCTTCAACATGAACGCGATGGCGGTCGAAGTGCCGACGGTCGCGCTGCAGGGCCTGCAGCACAATCCGAACGTCGAGTACGTCGAGGAGGACGTCATCCGCAAGCCGTTCTCACTGACGACGCCGTCCACCGGCGTGCCGTACACGAGCGGGCAACTGGTCCCGTACGGGATCAAGCTCGTGCAGGCCGACCAGCTGTCGGACGCGAATACGAGCAACCGCAAGATCTGCATCATCGACTCCGGCGTCGACTTCAGCCACGAAGACCTGAAGGACAACGGCGCCAACGTCACGGGCGAATACGATTCCGGCACCGGCTGGTGGTACACGGATGAAACCCACCACGGCACCCACGTGTTCGGCACGATCGCGGGCGTCAACAACGGCCTCGGCGTCGTCGGCGTGAACCCGAACAAGCAGCTCAAGCTGCACATCGTAAAAGTGTTCGGCAAGGACGGCGCCTGGACCTACTCGTCGACGCTGGCCAACGCCGCCAACAAGTGCGGCGCGGCGGGCGCCAACATCATCACCATGTCGCTGGGCGGCGGCGCGAAAAGCATGACCGAGCAGCGCGCCTTCGACAGCCTGCAGACCAAGGGCGTGCTGTCCATCGCGGCGGCCGGCAACGACGGCAATGCCACGACCTCCTACCCGGCCGGCTACGGCAGCGTGATGTCGGTGGCGGCCGTGGACGAAAACAAGGTCGTCGCCTCGTTCTCGCAGTACAACAGCGACGTCGAGATCGCCGGTCCGGGCGTGTCCGTGCTGTCGACGGTCCCGATGGGCACCGGCGTCGACACGGCGCTGACGGTCGGCACGACGAATTACGCGTCGTCCGCGATGGAAGGCTCGCCCGTCAAGACCGCCACCGCGCCGCTGGCCGACTTCGGCATCGGCGACGCCGTCAATACGGCCGTTTCCGGCAAGGTCTGCCTGATCCAGCGCGGCACCGTCGATTTCGCCACGAAGGTCAGCAACTGCCAGAACAGCGGCGGCGTGGGCGCCATCGTCTACAACAACGTTGCAGGCAGCTTCAGCGGCACGCTGGGCACGACCGTGACGACGATCCCGTCGCTGACGGCGTCCGACACGGATGGCGCCGCGATGAAGGCCCAGCTGGGCCAGAGCGCGACGGTGGCCGTGAAGGCATCGAACTACGCCTACTTCGACGGCACGTCGATGGCCACGCCGCACGTGTCGGCCGTCGCGGCACTGGTGTGGAGCTACTTCCCGACCTGCACGGGCGCCCAGATCCGTACGTCGCTGGACAACAGCGCGCTCGACCTGGGCACGGCCGGCCGCGACACCAAGTACGGCTACGGTCTCGTGCAGGCCAAGGCGGCGTACGATCGCATCAAGGCGCTGGGGTGCGGTAAATAACCCTCGACCGTCTCGTCGGACAAAGGGCGCTGCGGCGCCCTTTTTTCGTAGGGTGGGCACCCCGTGCCCGCGCGAACGGCGGCATGACGCATACGTTACGCGTGGGCACAGGGGTGCCCACCCTACGAATTCTCACCGTTCCTTCCGGCGCAGGCTCGACGCCGTCATCTATAATGGTCGTTTCGCAAATCCAGCCTATACAGCCACATCATGGAACTAGCCAAGTCTTTCGAGCCAGCCGACATCGAACAATTCTGGCGCACGGAATGGGAACAGCGCGGTTACTTCGCCGCCTCCATGGACGACGGCAAGCCGTCGTTCAGCATCCAGCTGCCGCCGCCGAACGTGACCGGCACCCTGCACATGGGGCACGCCTTCAACCAGACGGTCATGGACGGCCTGACCCGCTACTACCGCATGCGTGGCTTCAACACCGCGTGGATTCCGGGCACCGACCACGCCGGCATCGCCACGCAGATCGTCGTGGAGCGCCAGCTCGACGCGCAGAAGATCTCGCGCCACGACCTCGGCCGCGAAGCGTTCGTCGAGAAGGTGTGGGAGTGGAAGGAAAAATCGGGCAGCACGATCACGGGCCAGATGCGCCGCCTGGGCGCGTCGGCCGACTGGGCCCGCGAATACTTCACGATGGACGACCCGCGCAGCCAGACCGTCACCGAAGTCTTCGTGCGCCTGTTCGAACAAGGCCTGATCTACCGCGGCAAGCGCCTCGTCAACTGGGACCCGGTGCTGGGCACCGCCGTCTCCGACCTCGAGGTCGACTCGCAGGAAGAAGACGGCTCGATGTGGTACATCCAGTATCCGCTGGCGGACGGCAGCGGCCACCTGACGGTCGCGACGACGCGTCCCGAGACGATGCTGGGCGACGTCGCCGTCGCCGTCGATCCGACCGACGAACGCTACACGCACCTGCACGGCAAGATGCTCAAGCTGCCGCTGGTCGGCCGCGAGATCCCGATCATCGCCGACAGCTATGTGGACAAAGCATTCGGCACCGGCTGCGTGAAGATCACGCCGGCGCACGACTTCAATGACTACGCCGTCGGCCAGCGCCACAACCTGGCCATGCCGAGCATCATGACGCTCGACGCGAAAATCGTCGACGACGCGCCGGAAGCCTACCGCGGCCTCGATCGCTTCGTCGCGCGCAAGAAGATCGTCGCCGACCTGGAAGCGCAAGGCCTGCTGGAACAGGTCAAGCCGCACAAGCTGATGGTGCCGCGCGGCGACCGCACGGGCGTCGTCATCGAGCCGATGCTGACGGACCAGTGGTTCGTCGCGATGAGCAAGCCGGCGCCGGAAGGCACGCACAATCCGGGCAAGTCGATCACCGACGTGGCGCTGGAAAAGGTCGCGAGCGGCGAAATCAGGTTCGTCCCCGAGAACTGGACGACCACGTACAACCAGTGGCTGAACAACATCCAGGACTGGTGCATCTCGCGCCAGCTGTGGTGGGGCCACCGCATCCCGGCCTGGTACGGTCCGAACGGCGAAGTCGTCGTCGCCCGCAACGAGGAAGAGGCGCAGCAGAAGGCCAAGGCGGCCGGCATCACGGCCGAACTGAAACGCGACGACGACGTGCTGGACACGTGGTTCTCGTCCGCGCTCGTGCCGTTCTCCACGGTCGGCTGGCCGGAACAGACGAAGGACATGGACCTGTTCCTGCCCTCCTCCGTGCTCGTCACCGGCTTCGACATCATCTTCTTCTGGGTCGCGCGCATGGTCATGATGACGGCGCACTTCACCGGCAAGGTCCCGTTCAAGACCGTGTACGTGCACGGCCTCGTGCGCGATTCGTCGGGCCAGAAGATGTCGAAATCGAAGGGCAACACGCTCGACCCGATCGACCTGATCGACGGCATCAGCATCGACGCCCTCGTCGCCAAGCGCACGACGGGCCTGATGGACCCGCGCAGCGCGCCGAAGATCGAGAAGGCGACGCGCAAGGAATTCCCGGACGGGATTCCGGCATTCGGCACGGACGCCGTGCGCTTCACGATGGCGAGCTATGCCTCGCTGGGCCGCAACATCAACTTCGACCTGGGCCGCTGCGAAGGCTACCGCAACTTCTGCAACAAGCTGTGGAACGCCACGCGCTTCGTGCTGATGAACACGGAGGGTAAAGACTGCGGCAAGCCAAACGCCGCCGACTATTCGCCGGCCGACCGCTGGATCATCTCGCGCCTGAACCGCGTCGAACTGGACGTGGCGAAGGGCTTCGAGGACTACCGCTTCGACAATATCGCGAACAGCATCTACAGCTTCGTGTGGGACGAGTACTGCGACTGGTACCTGGAACTGGCGAAGGTGCAGGTCCAGCAGGGTACGGAAGCGCAGCAGCGCGCCACCCGCCACACGCTGCTGCGCGTGCTGGAAGTCGTGCTGCGCCTCGCGCATCCGATCATCCCGTTCGTCACGGAAGCCCTGTGGCAGGCCGTCGCGCCGCTGGCCGGCAAGACGGGCGACACCATCATGCTGCAGCCGTACCCGATCGCCGACGAATCGCTGATCGACGCGGATGCGGAAGCCTGGATGGAGCAGTTCAAGAAGGTCACCGACGCCACCCGCAACCTGCGCGGCGAAATGAAGCTGGCGCCGTCCGTGCGCGTGCCGCTGATCGTCGAGCCGGCGAACGACGCCGACCGCGCGAGTGCTGCCGGCTTCGCGCCGTACGTCGCACTGCTGGCCAAGCTGTCGGAAGTGCAGATCGTCGACGCGCTGCCCGATTCGCCGGCCGCCGTCGCCATCGTCGGCACGACGAAGCTGATGCTGAAGGTGGAGATCGACGTCGCGGCCGAGCGCGAGCGCCTGAAGAAGGAGATCGCCCGCATCGAAGGCGAGATCGCCAAGGCCAACGGCAAGCTGTCCAGCGAAAGCTTCGTCGCGCGCGCGCCCGCGGCCGTGGTCGCGCAGGAACGCGAGCGCCTCGACAACTTCAGCGCCACCCTGGCCAAGCTGAACGAGCAGTTCGCCAAGCTGCCGCCGGCCTGATGCCCTACGCCCTGTACTGAACGACGCGCCGGCTTTCTTCCGGCGCGTTTTTTTTATCGGATGACACGCATGACGACTTCCCACATCGCCCACCTTGCCACGTACAACGAATGGATGAACCGCAAGCTGTACGCCGCGGCCGCCGCACTGCCGGCGGAGCGCGTCCACGAAGACCGGGGCGCGTTCTTCGGTTCGATCTTCGGCACCTTGAGCCACCTCGTGATCGCGGACGTCATCTGGCTCAAGCGCATCGCCGCCGGCGTGCCCGGCCTCGCGTCGCTGCGCTGCCTGGACGACGTGCCCCGGCCGGCCTCGCTGGACCAGCGCCTGTGCGCGGACTTGCCCGAACTGGACGCGCTGCGCGTGAAGCTGGACGCGGCCATCCTCGCCTTCAGCGCCGAGGTGACACCCGCCCAGCTGGACGGCCCCCTCGCGTGGACGTCGATGAAGGGCGTCGCCAGCACGAAGCGCCTGGGCGACGTCCTGCTGCACGTGTTCAACCACCAGACGCACCACCGGGGCCAGGCGACGACGTTGTTCTCGCAACTGGGCGTCGACGTGGGCCCGACGGACATCCTGTTGTTGCTGCCCGACGTGGCCTCATAAGCCATACCTTGGCTTACCGAACGATCGTGCGATTTGCTACACTGGCAGAGCAGCCCCGACATATAAACCAACAAGGAGACTCCATGCGACTCGTCACCACCGCCGCCCTCTTCGCGCTCGCCATCCTCGCCGTCCCGTTCGCCCAAGCCAGCGACGCCTCGCCCGTCGGCTTGTGGAAAGCCATCGACGACACAACCGGGAAACCGAGCGCCCTCATCCGCATCACCGAAGAGCGCGGCGAACTGCGGGGCAAGATCGAGCAGCTGTTCCGTGCGCCGGGCGAAGATCCGAACCCGAAATGCACGCTGTGCAGCGACGCACGCAAGGACCAGCCGATCCTTGGCATGACGATCGTGTCCGGCCTCAAGAAGGATGGCGACGAGTACAAGGACGGCGAGATCCTCGACCCGAACAACGGCAAGATCTACAAGAGCAAACTGAGCGTCCACGACGGCGGCAAGAAGGTCGAAGTGCGCGGCTATGTCGGCGTGCCGATGTTCGGCCGCTCGCAGGTCTGGCTGCGCCAGGAATAGCGATATTTGTAAATACGATGTTTGCGCGTCGTGCGCGCCATGACTGGATGCGTTATGCTAACGTGGTGAACAAGTTCATCCATCCAACATGGCGTCGCATGACCTTCCGACACGCTGACTCGAACCGCAAGGAGACATTCACATGATTTTCCTTCGGTTGCTTTCCTTCTTCATCGCGATCGCCATCCCGATGATCCCGCCTCTCGTCTTGTCGGACGTCAGCACCGCCGGCATGCCCGGCTGGCCCGTGCTCTACACCCTGTTCGGCATCTGCCTGCTTTCCGGCAGCTTCCTGTACATCGCCCTGCTGGCGCCGCGCATGCGCCGCTCCATCCCGCTGCGCATCCTGGGCGGCGTCTTGCTGATGCTGCCCGCGGCGCTGAGCCTGGTCGCCCTGTGGTCCAGCAGCGAAGAAGAAATGCTGTGGTGCGGCGGCCTGCTGCTCGCGGCGACCGTGCTGATGTTCATCAGCTTCGTCTTCCCCGCCACGCCTGAGCGCCGCCAGCGCCCCATGCGCGAGCGCGAGCGCCAGGAACCGGCGCTGCCCTGACGGCGCCCGCCGCCACGGCCGGTCACATCGTCACATTTTTCGCTACACGGGGGGCAGGTTATCCCACAAGTCGCCGGTCGGGCTGATGCGCGGCGCGGCGATGCCGAAATGGCGGTACGCGAGCGGCGTCGCGATGCGCCCGCGCGGCGTTCGCTGCAGATAGCCCTGCTGGATCAGGAAGGGTTCCAGCACGTCCTCGATGGTGTCCGCCGCTTCGCCGATGGCGGCGGCCAGGTTGCCGATGCCGACCGGCCCGCCGGCGAACTTGAACAGCACGGCTTCCAGCAGCTTCCTGTCCATCACGTCGAACCCGACCGTGTCCACGTCCAGCATGCGCAGCGCGCGATCGGCCATGTCCTTCGTGATGTCGCCGTTGCCCTTCACTTCCGCATAATCGCGCACGCGGCGGAGCAGGCGGTTGGCGATGCGGGGCGTCCCGCGCGCGCGCTGGGCCACTTCGCGCGCGCCCTCCTCGTTGATCGGCGCCTCCAGCAGCGCGGCGCTGCGCGCGACGATCTTCGTCAGCTCGTCGACGTTATAGAACTCCAGCCGCGCGACGATGCCAAAGCGGTCGCGCAGCGGATTCGTCAGCATCCCGGCGCGCGTCGTGGCGCCGACGAGGGTGAACGGCTGCAGGTCGAGCTTCACGGAGCGCGCGGCCGGGCCTTCGCCGATCATGATGTCGATCTGGTAGTCTTCCAGCGCCGGGTACAGGATCTCCTCGACGACCGGCGACAGGCGATGGATCTCGTCGATGAACAATACGTCGTTCGCCTCGAGGTTCGTCAGCAGCGCGGCGAGGTCGCCGGGACGTTCCAGCACGGGGCCGGACGTCTGGCGCAGATTGACGCCCATTTCGCGCGCGATGATGTGCGCGAGCGTCGTCTTGCCGAGGCCCGGCGGACCGAACAGCAGCGTATGGTCGAGCGCCTCGCGGCGCTTCCTGGCCGCGTGGATGAAGATTTCGAGCTGGTCGCGGATCTTTTCCTGGCCGACGTATTCGTCCAGATGCTTGGGGCGCAGCGCGCGCTCGATCGCTTCCTCGTTGGGCGAGGCGGGCGCGGCGTCGATGATGCGCTGCTCGGTGAAATTGTCGGTCTGGATGCTCATAACGTTATCTTAAATCGCGGCTGTTCATGGTGGGCTCTGGGAGCCCACCCTACGTGTCGATGCGTAGGGTGGGCACCCTGTGCCCACCATGACGTACCGTAACCGCACAATCATGCTTTGGAGAGCGCCTTCAACGCCAGCTTGATGCCGTCGGATACGCTGGTCCCGGCCGGCATGTTCTTGATCGCGATCAGGGCTTCCTTGTCAGAATACCCCAAAGCCAGCAGCGCATTGAGCACGTCTGCCTGCGCATCGTCGTGCGGCGTACCGGCCGCGACGCCGATGTCGGCGCCCAGCTTGCCCTTCAATTCCAGCAGCAGGCGCTCGGCCGTCTTCTTGCCGATGCCCGGCACCTTGATCAGGCGCCCCGCTTCCTGCAACGTCACGGCCTGGGCAAGGTCGTTCACCGTCATGCCGGACAGGATGGACAACGCCGTGCGCGCGCCGACGCCCGTGATCTTGATCAGCTGGCGGAACACGGCGCGCTCGTTCGCCGACCCGAAGCCGAACAGCAGATGCGCATCCTCGCGCACGACGTAGTGCGTGAACAAGGTGACGCGCTCGCCCGTGTGCGGCAGGTTGTAGAACGTGCTCATCGGCACGTCGACTTCATAACCGACACCCTGGCAATCGACGAGCACTTGGGGCGGGTTCTTTTCCAGCAGGACTCCGGAGAGACGACCGATCATGGTGACCTTTCAAATTAGACGAGGCGGCCGCGCTTCATGTGCAGCGTCGGCTTCTTCGGATTGGCCGGCGCGAGCGCGCCCATCAATGCCAACGCATCATGGCTGTTGGCATGGCAGATGGCAATGCCGAGCGCATCGGCCGCATCCGAGCCCGGCAGGCCTGGCAGCTTCAGGAGGCGCGCGACCATGTCCTGCACCTGCGCCTTGACGGCCTTGCCCGTGCCGACGACGGCCTGTTTGACTTGCGTGGGCGTGTATTCCGCCACGTCGAGGTCGGCGCCGACGAGTGCCGTGATCGCGGCGCCGCGCGCCTGGCCGAGCAGCAACGTGGATTGCGGGTTGACGTTGACGAAGACTTTTTCGATCGCAGCGCAGGCCGGCCGGTAGGTGGCGACGATTTCGCTGACGCCCGTCAGAATGACTTTCAGCCGCGGCGGCAACGCACCCTCGCTGCCCGTCTTGATGGTGCCGGACGCGATGTAGCGCAACCGGTTGCCTTGCTTTTCAATGACCCCGAACCCTGTCGTGCGCAGGCCCGGGTCGATGCCGAGAATAATCATTATCGAATGTTATACCGGCGCGGGTGTTTCAGGGGGAAAATACTGTGCAAAAACACAGGTCGATGGCAAAGTCACCACGTCGCTGACACGCATGGTGGGCACGGAGTGCCCACCCTACGATTGTTCACGGGCCGTAGGGTGGGCTCCCCGAGCCCACGCGAACGTCGACGAAACGCGAACGCGCGCCGATTAATGGCGGAAGTGACGCGTACCAGTATAGAGCATGACCACGCCGCGTTCATCCGCGGCATCAATCACTTCCTGGTCGCGCATCGAGCCACCCGGATGGATGACGCAGGTCGCGCCCGCGTCGACGACAACGTCGAGGCCGTCGCGGAACGGGAAAAACGCATCGGACGCCACGGCCGAGCCGACCAGCGACAGGCCGGCGTTCTGCGCCTTGATCGACGCGATGCGTGCGGAATCGATGCGGCTCATCTGGCCGGCGCCGACGCCCAGGGTCATGCCGCCGGCACAGAACACGATCGCGTTCGATTTCACGTACTTCGCGACGCGCCATGCGAACATCAGGTCTTGCAGCTGCTGCTGGGTCGGCTGCATCTTCGTCACGACGCGCAGGTCGCCGAGGCCGACGTCCTTCGCATCCGGCGATTGCACGAGCAGGCCGCCGCCGACGCGCTTGACGTCGTAGACGTTCTGACCGTCGCCGAGGGCGATTTCCAGCAGGCGCACGTTCTGCTTCGCGGACATGATCTGCAGGGCTTCCGCCGTGAACGCCGGCGCGATCAGCACTTCCACGAACAGCTTGGCGATGGCTTCCGCGGCCGGGCCGTCGACCGGCACGTTGAAGGCGATGATGCCGCCGAAGGCCGACGTCGGGTCCGTCTTCAGGGCGCGCTGGTAGGCATCCAGCGCGTCGGCGCCGATCGCCACGCCGCACGGGTTCGCGTGCTTGATGATCACGCAGCCGGCCGGCATGTTAAAACCTTTCATCGACTTGACGCATTCCCATGCGGCATCCGCGTCAGCGATATTGTTGTACGACAGTTCCTTGCCCTGCAGTTGGCGGTAGTTCGCCAGGCTGCCGGCGGCCGGCACGAGGTCGCGGTAGAACGCGGCCGTCTGGTGCGGGTTTTCGCCGTAGCGCATGTCCTGGACTTTTTCGAAGTGCAGGTTCAGCGTCTGCGGATAGGCGGCGCGGTTCGTGTGGTCCTTGTCCGGGCCGAGGCTCGTCAGGTAGTTCGTGATGGCGGCATCGTACTGCGCCGTGTGCGCGAAGACTTTCTTGGCCAGGCGGAATTTCGTGTCGTAACCAATGCTGCCGGCCGTCTCACCGGTGCCTTTCATCTCCGCCAGCACCAGGCCGTAGTCGGCCGGGTCGACGATGACGACGACGTCGCGGTGGTTCTTCGCCGCCGAGCGCAGCATGGTCGGGCCGCCGATGTCGATGTTCTCGATCGCGTCTTCCAGCGAGCATTGCTCCTTGGCCACGGTCGCCTGGAACGGATACAGGTTCACCACCACCATGTCGATCTCCGGGATGCCGTGCTCTTCCAGCTTGGCGACGTGCTCCGGAAAATCGCGGCGGGCCAGGATGCCGCCGTGCACTTTCGGATGCAGCGTCTTGACGCGGCCATCGAGCATTTCCGGGAAGCCCGTGTAGTCGGCGACTTCAGTGACCGGCACGCCATTGTCCTGCAGCAGTTTGGCGGTGCCGCCGGTGGACAGGATGTTCACGCCGAGGGCGGACAGCGCGCGCGCGAAATCGAGGACGCCGGTTTTATCGGAAACGGAGATGAGTGCTTGTTTGATCATGGGAGTGGCCTGTTGAAAAAAATCTGGACGGGCTCGCGCGCGCCGGACAAAGGGCCCGACGCACACCTGCACGCCCCGGCCCCTCCGCCGGTGGCTTACAGCAGCCCGTGCTCCTGCAACTTCTTGCGCAATGTATTTCGATTAATGCCCAGCATCTGGGCCGCATGCGACTGATTGCCTTCCGCCCGCGTCATCACCACTTGCAGGATCGGCTTTTCGACGGTCAGCAGCATCATGTCGTAGATGTTCGACGGTTTTTGCTCGCCCAGGTCGTTGAAATAGTCTTCGAGGCTTTTCTGAACGACTTCCTGGATACTTTCTTTGCTCATGGTTTACAGCTTCATCCTGGTTAAATGCTGCTTATGGCAGCGTTTGTCTCCGACGTTCTTGTTATTTTGACTATCTTTTAGGCGGCAATCGCGGTATCGGCATGCGCGGGCCGGTATTGTAACCGCTCGCCGTACCGATGTTGTGATTTAAAAAACTCATCGACCGCCGCCAATTGTTCGGCCGTCGATTCCAGTCGGTTCATGCGCTGGCGGAATTCCTCGCCTCCCGGCAAGTCTTCGACGTACCAGCCGATGTGCTTGCGCGCCGTGCGCACGCCCAGGTATTCGCCGTAGAACGCATAGTGGGCCGGCAGGTGTTCGTTCATCAGCGCGCGCACCTCGTCGACGAGCGGCGCCGGCAGGTACTCGCCCGTGCGCAGGTAGTAATCGATTTCGCGACAGATCCACGGACGGCCCTGGGCGGCGCGGCCGATCATCACGGCGTCGGCGCCCGTATAGTCCAGCACGAACTTCGCCTTGTCGGGCGTCGTGATGTCGCCGTTGGCCACGACGGGGATGTTCACGGCCGCCTTGACGGCCGCGATGGTGTCGTACTCCGCGTCGCCCTTGTAGCCGTCCGCGCGGGTGCGGCCGTGCAGGGTCAGCATGGCGATACCGGCGTCCTCGGCCATGCGGGCGATCGTCAGCGCGTTCTTGTTTTGGCGGTCCCAGCCGGTGCGGAATTTCAGGGTGACGGGCACGTCGACGGCGTTCACGACGGCATCCAGGATGCGCTGGACGAGGTCCTCGTGCTGCAGCAGGGCCGAGCCGCACCAGTTGTTGCACACCTTCTTGACGGGGCAGCCCATGTTGATGTCGATGATCTGGGCGCCCCGCTCGACGTTGAACTTTGCGCATTCGGCCAGGTCATGCGGGTCGGCGCCCGCGATCTGCACGGCTTTCGGCTCCATCTCGCCCGCGTGGTCGGTGCGCCGCGAACTCTTTTCGCTGGCCCACAGGCGCGGATTCGACGCCGCCATCTCCGACACCGCGTAGCCGGCGCCCAGCTTCTTGCACAGCTGGCGGAACGGACGGTCGGTCACCCCGGCCATCGGGGCGACGAAGACATTATTGCGCAGCGTATATGGACCAATTTGCACGGCAGAAAATCATGGGAAGCGTCGGGAACTCGCTATTTTACCCGAAGCGCTGCTCAATTTATCAGCAGATTTTTTTACTTAATTGTTGCGCACGCGCCAGAAAACGCTTGCCAATTCCACCAGCATGCCGTCAAGGCAGTTCGTCCAGCACGGCCGGACGCAAATGGTCGACCTCGCCCCAGCTGCGCAACGCGAGCGTCCGGGTGGCGGGATCGAAGCGGAAACGGTTGACGCTCGCGTTGTAGACCTTGAAGTCGCGCGGCGTTTCCAGCGGCAGCCCCAACGCCAGCCGGTACGCGCATTCGAGCACGCCGCCATGCGCGACGAGCGCGATCGTCTGGCCCGGGTGGGCCGCCGCCAGCGCAAGGATGGCGCCCGTGGCGCGGTCGAAGAAAGCGCGGAAGCTCTCACCCACGTTGCGGCCTGGCGGCAGCTGGGCGTCGACGTCGCGCGCCTGCCATGCGGCGAACTCGCGCGGGAAGCGCTGCTCGATCTCGCTGTACAGCAAGCCCTCGAAGCCGCCATAGCCGCGCTCGCGCAGCGCCGGCTCGATCGCCAGCGCCAGGCCGCGCCGGTCGGCCACAGCCTGCGCGGTCTGGCGCGCCCGTTTCAGATCGCTCGCGACGAGCACGTCGATGGGTTCCGCCGCCAGCGCACCGGCCAGCAGCGCGGCCTGGCGTTCGCCCTCGTCGTTCAGCGGAATGTCCAGGTGGCCTTGCAGGCGGCGTTCGGCGTTCCACGCCGTCTCGCCGTGGCGGATCAAAAGGATGTCGGTGGGGGCTGCGTTCGTTGTCGTCATGCGGATGCGCCGCCCCGGCGTACGGAGCGGTCGGTATAAGATAAACCGGTCAGGATGGCTGACCGATCAGATTGCCCGCCACGTCGGGATTGAGCGTGTACACGCCGAAGATCTTCGCCTCGTCCAGGATGTGCCCCGTGATGGCCAGGCGCGCTTCCTTGCCGGTGAAGCGGCCTTCCAGCGGCAGCCGGGGAATGTCGAGGGCGTACAGCGTGAAGATGTAAGTATGCACGCGCTCGTCGTTCCACGGTGGGCACGGGCCGTCGTAGCCATAGTATTCGCCGGCCATGTCGGGATCGTTCGCGAACCAGCCCGTGTAGTCGTTGATGCCGTGGCGCAACTGGTGCTCGGTACCGTTCTTGATCGTGAACGGCACGAGCGGACCGTTCTTGCCGCCCGGCGTGACCATATCGGAAAACTTGCCCTCGGCGAAAGACTTCAGGCAGACGGGGATGTCGACGAGCGTCCAGTGATAGAAATCCGTGCGCGGCAGCGCGTCGGGCACTGTCCGCCCTTCCTGGTTGACGTCGCTGCCGTCGGACGGGACGTCGAGGTCGTGCATGAACAGCACGAGCGACTGCGTGCCGGCCGGCACGTCGTCCCATGCGATGTGCGGGCTGCGGTTGCTCGACAGCTTGATGTGGCTGCCGGGATCCATCTCGGCGAACGCGCACCTGGGCGGAATCATGTCGCCCTCGATAAAGGAATCGCTCCAGATCTTCATGTCGTCTCTCCCTGCCATCCACTACCCGTAAGACTGCCGCTGCGGCGCACGGTTTCGCGTTTCACGCTGCAATACGGGGTGGATCAATACGAAGCCAGAATGTGACCGGTCCGTCGTTGGTCAGCGCCACCTGCATGTCGGCGCCGAAACGACCCGTTTCGACGATACCGTGACGTTCGCGCGCCTGGCGCACGACATGGTCGAACAGCCGGCGCCCGTCGTCGGGCGCGGCGGCCGGCGAGAACGACGGCCGGGTGCCGGACCGCGTGTCGGCCGCCAAGGTGAACTGCGGTACGAGCAGCAGGCCGCCCGCCACGTCCGTCACGCTGCGGTTCATCTTGCCGGCGTCGTCGGAAAACACGCGGTAGGTCAAGAGCTTCGCGAGCAGCGCGTCGGCTTCCCGTTCCGTGTCGCCCTTTTCCGCACACACGAGCACCATCAACCCGCGGCCGATGCAACCGACGACTTCGCCGTCGACCGTCACGCTGGCCTCGCTGACCCGCTGCAGCAGGCCAATCATGCGGAAAGCGTGATGCGGGCGAACTTGCGCTTGCCCACTTGCAACACGAACGTGCCGGCCTGGATCTGCAGCGCCTTGTCGGACACGACGATACCGTCGATGCGCACGCCGCCCTGGTCGACCATGCGCATGGCTTCCGAGCTGGATGCGCACAGGCCGGCCTGGCGCAGCAGTTGCGGCAGGCCCAGCGGCGCGCCGGACACGGCCACTTCCGGCACGTCGTCCGGGATGCCGCCCTTGGAACGGTTGACGAAATCGGCCAGCGCATCCTCGGCCGCCTGCTGCGAGTGGAAGCGGGCGACGATTTCCTGGGCCAGCGCAACCTTCGCGTCGCGCGGGTTGCGGCCGCCTTCCACCTCCGCCTTCAACGCGGCCAGGTCCTGGATCGAGCGGAACGACAGCAGCTCGTAATACTTCCACATCATGACGTCCGAGATGCTCATCAGCTTGCCGAACATCGTGTTCGCCGGTTCCGTGATGCCGATGTAGTTGTTCTTGGACTTCGACATCTTCTCGACGCCGTCCAGGCCTTCCAGCAGCGGCATCGTCAGGATGCACTGCGGCTCTTGCCCGTAGTCCTTTTGCAGTTCGCGGCCGACCAGCAGGTTGAATTTCTGGTCCGTTCCACCCAGCTCAAGGTCTGCTTTCAAAGCGACGGAATCGTAGCCCTGCATCAAAGGATAAAGGAACTCATGCACCGAGATCGGGGTCCCACTCTTGTAGCGCTTGGTGAAGTCGTCGCGCTCCATCATGCGGGCCACCGTGTAGCGCGAGGCCAGCTGGATCATGCCGCGGGCGCCCAGCGCGTCGCACCACTCGGAGTTGTAGCGGATTTCCGTGCGTGCCGGGTCGAGCACGAGCGACGCCTGCTTGAAGTAAGTCGTCGCGTTCGCTTCGATCTGTTCGCGGGTCAGCGGCGGACGGGTGGCGTTGCGGCCCGACGGGTCGCCGATCATCGACGTGAAGTCGCCGATGAGGAAGATCACCTGGTGGCCCAGGTCCTGCAGCTGGCGCAGCTTGTTCAGGACGACGGTGTGCCCCAGGTGCAGGTCGGGCGCCGTCGGGTCCAGGCCCAGCTTGATGCGCAGCGGCGTGCCGCTCTGTTCGGAACGCGCCAGTTTCTGGGCAAATTCGCTTTCGATCAGCAGCTCGTCCACACCGCGTTTCGTGATGGCGAGGGCTTCCTGGACGGCGTCGCTCAGAGGGAGGAGTGCCGGGCCGGCTGCTGGTGTTGCTGTTTTTGCATTACCAGAAATTTCTGGAGAAGTCATAAAAATTTTGTAGGAAAAGGACTAAAGCGGTTGTAAGACCCGGTATTTTGATATAATTCGCGATCCCGTCAATCTTGCCGCACGAAAAGTTTCAACGACAACACTAATAAAAACCACAAATAGTCTTGGGCTGTTCAAGCGGTAAATTTTAACTGATTGCATGAACCCATTACAGAAAATCACCGGCAAGCGCTGGTTTGGCCTGGCTGAAACGAGCCGCAAAACCCGCATCGTCGCCGGCGGTACCGCAGCCCTGGCACTGTGCGCATTCGGCGCCACCGCCGTCGCGCCGATCGCGCCGGACGCCAGCGACATGCCGGTCAAGTCCGTTGCTCAAGACCTGCAACTGCCGAACCTGGCAGACCAGATCGCGGCCCTCCAGCAAGACCAGCAGCAATTCATCCACGAAGAACGCATCCGCCCTGGCGACTCGCTGGGCGCCGTGTTCAACCGCCTGGGCATCGCAGACCAGCAGGCGCAAGCCTTCGTCCGCAACGACAAGGTCGCCCGCTCCATCCTCTCGCTCAAGACGGGCAAGCGCATCCAGGCCGAGACGGACGAGAACGGCCAGCTGCTGAGCCTGCACGCGACGATCGCCGACAAGGACGAGTTCAAGACCATCACCGTCACCCGCAAGGGCGATAAATTCGTGTCGAACGCGGCCCCGGCCAAGCTCGAGCGCCGTGTCGAGATGCACTCGCGCAACATCACGAGCTCGCTGTACGCAGCCACCGACGACACCAGCGACGGCGGCCAGATCCCCGATTCCATCGTCAACCAGATCGTCGAGATGTTCTCGACGAGCATCGACTTCCGCGGCGACCTGAAGCGCGGCGACCGTTTCAACGTCGTCTACGAAACCTATTGGCTGGACGGCGAGATGGTACGCACGGGCCGCATCCTGGCCGGCGAATTCGTCAACCGCGGCGTGGCTTACCAGTCCGTCTGGTACGAAGACCCCATCAGCCACCAGGGCGGCTACTACAGCCTGGACGGCAAGGCGCTGAAGAAGGCGTTCCTGAAGTCGCCGGTGGCGTTCAACCGCATCTCGTCGGGCTTCTCGATGCGCGTGCACCCCGTGTTCGGCGTCTGGAAGAAGCATGAAGGCGTCGACTTCGCGGCACCGCTGGGCACCCCGATCAAGGCGTCGGGCGATGGCGTCGTCGACTTCGTCGGCACGCAGAACGGCTACGGCAACGTCGTCGTGCTCAAGCACTGGTCCAACTACAGCACCGCGTACGGCCACATGAGCCGCTTCGCCGGCGGCCTGCGCCGCGGCCAGAAAGTGGCGCAAGGCGACGTGATCGGCTACGTCGGCGCGACGGGCTGGGCAACGGGCCCGCACCTGCACTACGAATTCCGCATCGGCGGCCACGCCACCGACCCGATGGCGCTGAAGAACCTGCAGCAGCAGCCGCTGACGCCGGGCGAGATGAACCGCTTCAAGATGGCGGCCGCCGAGATGTCGCACCGCTTCTCGCTGCTGTCGCCGGCAGGCAACGCGATGGCCGCACGCTGATCCGTCAGCTTCGGTAGATGAACGCCTTGCACGGCATGCCGGCAAGGCGTTTTGCTTTTTAGGACTGGAACCGACATGGCATCGACTCTTTACATTGGCTTGATGTCCGGCACGAGCCTGGACGGCGTCGACGGCGTGCTGGCCGATTTTTCCGGACGCGGCATGCGCACCCTGGACGCCGCGTTCACGCCGTTCCCCGCCGAGTTGCGCGCCGAGCTGATGGCCCTGCAGGCCGCCAGCGCCAACGAACTGGAACGCGAGGCGCTGGCCGCGAACGCGCTGGCGCGCTGCTACGCCGAGTGCGTGCAGGCGCTGGCCGCGAACGCGCCGGGCCCCTTGCGTGCCATCGCCGTGCACGGGCAGACGATCCGCCACCGCCCCGAACTGGGCTTTACGCGCCAGACCAACAACCCCGCCCTGCTGGCCGAGCTCACCGGCATTGACGTCATTGCGGACTTCCGCAGCCGCGACGTCGCCGCCGGCGGCCAGGGCGCCCCGCTCGTGCCCGCGTTCCATGAGGCGCGCTTCGGCAAGCGGGGGCAGGTGCGCGTCGTCGTCAACATCGGCGGCATCGGCAACATCAGCGTGCTGCACGGCGACGGCCGCGTGACGGGCTACGACACGGGCCCCGGCAACGTGCTGATGGACTTGTGGATCGCGCGCCACAACGGCTTGCCGTACGACCAGGACGGCGCCTGGGCCGCGACGGGCACGGTCGACCCGGCGCTGCTCGACCTGCTGCTGGACGAGGCCTATTTCCGCCAGCCGCCGCCCAAGAGCACGGGCCGCGACCTGTTCCACGCGGACTGGCTGGCCAGGAAGCTGGCGCAGCGGCCCGGCGTGTCCCCGGCCGACGTGCAGGCGACGTTGACGCGGCTGACGGCCGTGTCGATCGCGCGCGCGATCCAGGCGGAAGCGAGCCCGCAGGCGGTCTACGTATGCGGCGGCGGTGCGTACAATGGCGTGCTGCTGCGCGACCTCGCCGATGCCCTGGGCGGACGGACGCCGGTCGCATCGACGGACACGCTGGGCGTCGCGCCGAATCGTGTGGAAGCCCTCGCGTTCGCGTGGCTGGGCTACCGCTTCCTGCGGCGCCAGCCGGGCAACCTGCCCGCGGTGACCGGCGCCGCCGGAACGCGCATCCTCGGCGCGCTTTATCCGGCTTGATCCGCCCCGCCTGAACCGTCAGGCGGCGCCTGCCTGGGCGTGGCCCGCCACCAGCATGTCGATCAGCGCGCGCGACGCGGCCGACAGGCTCCGGTGCGCCGGGTAAACCAGGGAAAACGTGCGCGTACGCCCGCCCAGGCCGGGCAACACCTCGGCCAGGCGGCCGGCGGCCAGGCTCTCCTCGACGAACAGGCGCGGGCACAGCGCGATGCCCATTCCCTGCTCCGCCAGCCACACGACGCCCATGACATCGGTCGCCACGGTGACGGCCGCCGGGGGCATCCAGTCGATGTCGCGCCCGTCATCGCGCAAATGCCAGGGAATCACGCGGCCCGTACTGGGACGGATGAACGCGATGCAGCGCTGGCGCGCCAGGTCGGCCAGGCCGCCCAGCGGTCCCGCCGCCTCAAGGTAATCCGGCGCGGCGACGAGGCACAGCGGCGATACCTCGAGCGGACGCGCCACCATGCTGCTGCTCGGGATCGGGCCGGACCGGATGGCGAGGTCGAACCCTTCCGCGACCAAATCGACGTTGCGGTTGCTGATGTCCACCTCGAGCTCGACCAGCGGAAAGGTGCGCGCATAGGCGGCCAGCAGCGGCGGCAGGCGTTGCTGGCCGTAGCTCGTGGGCACGCTCATGCGCACTTTGCCGCTCAATTGCACCGTCGTGCTGCGGATCGTGCGCTCCGCCTGCTCGATCTGGGCGAACGCGGCGCGCACCTCGTCGGCGTAGCGGCGGCCGGCGTCGGTGAGGCTCAGGCTGCGCGTACTGCGCCGTAGCAGTTGAGCACCCAGGCGGTGTTCGAGCCGCGAGATGGCGCGGCTCAGCACGGAAGCCGTCGTCGACAGCACCACGGCCGCCGCGCTGAACGACCCATGTTCGATCACGCTGAGCAATACCTCGACATCCGACAAGTGATCGAATTTGCGTGCCATCTTCACCTTTCACGAACAAATGATTTGCTGAGCACCTAGTTTATTGCACGGTGAGGAGCAAATACAATGCAGGGATTCATCATTCATAAGGTACCCCGTGGAATTACTCAATAAACTGCAATGGCGCTACGCCACCAAGGCAATGGATCCGACCCGCCCGGTCGCACAGGACAAGGTCGACCGCATCATCGAAGCCGCCCGCCTCGCGCCGACGTCGTCCGGCCTGCAGCCGTACGAGATCCTGGTCGTGAAAAATCCTGCGCTGCGCGCGCAAATCCGCGAAGTGGCGTGGAACCAGGCGCAGGTCACGGATGCGTCGCACCTGCTGGTATTCGCCGCCTGGGACGACTACACGCCCGAACGCATCAATCACATGTTCGACCTGACCAATGAAGTGCGCGGCTTTCGCAACGAAGGGTGGGAAGCCTACCGCCAGCAACTGCTGTCGACCTATCCGGGCCGCGGCGCGCAGGTGAACTTCGAGCATGCCGCCCGCCAGGCTTACATCGGCTTCGGCGCGGCCGTGATCGCGGCGGCGTTCGAGCAAGTCGACGCGACGCCGATGGAAGGCTTCGACCCGGCCGCCGTCGACGCCATCCTGAACCTGCGCGAACAGCACCTGCGCAGCGTCGTCATGCTGCCGCTGGGCTACCGCCAGGCCGATCAGGACTGGCTCGTCAACCTGCCGAAGGTGCGGCGCCCGCTCGAGCAGTTCGTCACCGAAGTGAACTGACCGCGGCAAGCGCGGTTGGCGGCAAAACCACGCGCGCCTTCTCAGCGGCGCGCTACACTTGTACCATTGCGTCATCCACTACGCTTAAGAAAGATGCCGCAATGACCTTCACGACCTTTACCCGCGCCGTCGCCCTCGCGCTGGCAGCCGCCGCCTGCACCCTGCCCGCCCACGCCGACAGCGTCGCGTCGTCCGCATCCAGCGCCGGCTCGGCCTCGTCGGCCAGCATCTCCGATTCGATCGGGGGCTCCAGCAACAGCTCGAGCGGCGACCGCCGCCGCGTGACGACGGGCCCGTACCGCGTGATCGACATCGCCCAGGCGCCGGCCAAGGCGGACACCACGCGCGTCACCCTGCGCGCCGTCGCGGGCGATGCCGCCACCGAGTTCTGGGTCGACGTCCCCGACCGCGCGCTGGCCGACCGCCGTATCGCCAAGGATGAAGTCGTGCAGGTGAACGAGCGGGTGTACGGCTACGAATTCGCGTACGGCGACACGAAGAAGGCGTTCTTCCTCGCGCTGCAGGACGACTGGTACCGCGAGCTTGCGTCGCGCAAGGTCACGATCTGATGCTGTTCCGCCGGCTCTTCGGGGCCGCGTTGCTGTCCTGCCTGAGCCCGGGCGCGTGGGCCGGCATCCCGACGTTCTGCGAGCGCCCGCACCAGGTCACGGCCGCCGAGCAGGACCGCGTGCTGCGCTTCGCGGCCGCCGTCAAGGATGAACTGGCACGCTCCGGCGGCAAGGTCGCGCTCGTGGCGCGCGCCGGGCTCGATCTCTCCCGCTTCGACCTGCTGTACTCGCACGCCGGCATCGCCCTGAAGGACAATCCCGGCGGGCCATGGGCCGTGCGCCAGCTGTACTACGCCTGCGACGAAGCGCGTCCGCGCCTGTTCGACCAGGGCATGTCCGGCTTCGTGCTGGGCGCCGACACGCCGGGGAGCGGCCACGTGACGCTGCTGTTCCCGTCGACCGAACAAGGCGCGCAGCTCGAACGGGCCGCGCTCGACAAGCCGCTTGCCCTCGCGCTGCTGGGCGACCAGTACAGCGCGAACGCGTACGCTTTCGGCACGCGCTACCAGAACTGCAACCAGTGGGTGGCGGAGCTGATCGCGTTCGCGTGGGGACACCTCGACCCGGCCGATCCCGCCCGCGCCCGCGCGCAGGCGTGGCTGCGCGCGCAAGGCTATGCGGCCACGCCCGTCCGCATCCCGTCGCATTGGATGGTGTTCGCCGGCCAGTTCGTGCCCCTCGTGCACGTGAACGACCATCCGCTCGACGACGTGTACGCGCTGGCGCTGCACATCAGCGTGCCGACGACGATCGAGGACTTCGTGCACAAGGCCTCCCCGCAGACGCGCCGCGTGGAGCTGTGCCACGACGAACACCGCATCGTCGTGCACCGCGGCTGGGAACCGCTGGGCGCGCAGTGCGAGCCGCTGCCGGGCGACGACGTAATCGCGCTGGCGCCCTGACGGCGGGTCGCGCCGACGCCGCCAGATTAGGCACCTTCGTAGGGTGGGCGGCCCCCCGCCCACGCGGACGCTTGCCATTCGCTGCCGTCCGCGTGGGCACGGGGCGCCCACCCTACGCAATGACGACACATCAGCCAGATCACGCACCTTCGTAGGGCGAGCGGACGTTTGCGAGCCGCCGGCATCCGCTCACTCCTTGTGGACGGCGCTCCACGTCATGTCGGGCAAGGTCACCTCCACGGACACGGGCAGATCGTCCGCCGCCTGACCGAACAGCACGCGATACGTGCCGGCGCGCACGTGCCAGCTGTCGTCCGCGACCTCGTAGGTGGCCAGCAGGCGCGGATCGACGGCCTGCGTGAACGCGTGTGAACCTCCCGGCTGCAGGTCGAGCTTGTGGAACGCGACGAGGCGCTTCGGTGCTTCCCAGCCGGACGCCTTCACGTCGGCTGGCGCCACGTACACCTGCACGACGCCCTTGCCGGCCAGCTTGCCCGTATTGCGCAGCGCGGCACTGACGGTGAGCCGGCCGTCGGCCACGCTCGCCTTCGGCTCGGCGACGGCGAAGCGCGTGTAACTGAGGCCGTGGCCGAACGCGAATAACGGTTTAACCCCTTTCGCGTCGTACCACTTGTAGCCGATCGCGGCGCCTTCGTCGTACGTGATGTGGACGGGGATGCCGTCCGGCTTGCCGAAGCCGGGAATCTCCGCGTGCGCCAGCTGCGCGTTCGATGCGGGGAAGCTGATCGGCAGGTGGCCGGACGGATTCACTTTACCCGTCAGGATGCGCGCGATCGCCTCGCCGCCGCGCATGCCGGGATAGAACGCTTCCAGCACCGCGGGCACGTGCGCGAGCCACGGCATCAGGATCGCACCGCCCGATTCCACGACAACGACCGTCTTCGGGTTCGCGCGCGCGACGGCCGCGACGAGCGCATCCTGGTTGCCGTCCAGTTCCAGCTTGCCGTCGAAGCCCTCGCCGAGCCACTGCGTCACGAACACGACGGCCACGTCGGACTGCTTCGCCAGCGCGATGGCCGCGTCGATGTCCGCGCCGCTCGCATACGCTATCTTCGCCTTCGGCAGCTCCGTCTTCAGCGCGGCGAGCGGCGACGACGGCATGTAGACGACAGGCCCCGGCCACGACTTCGGCGCGAGGTCGGGTACGGCATTGCCGCCGACGGGTGTCACGCCGGACGAGCCGCCGCCCGCCAGCACGCCCTTGTCCGCGTGGCCGCCGATGACGGCGAGCGACTTCGCGTTCGCCAGCGGCAGCAGGTTGTTCTCGTTCTTCAGCAGCACCAGGGATTCCTCGGCGGCGCGCTGCGCCACGGCGGCGTGGGCGGCGAAGTCTATTTTGCCCACCTTGGGCGGATCATCGAACGCACCTGTCTGGAACAGCGGCCACAGGATGCGCTGCGCCATGTCGTCCAGGCGGTGCATGGAGACTTCACCCTTGTTCATCGCCTCCTTGAAATTCTTGGCCGAGTAGAACGGGCCGTGGTGGTTGCAGCACGGATAGCCCGTGAACTGGTCGAGGCCGAAGTTCGCGGCGTCCGCCGTCGAGTGCACGGCGCCCCAGTCGGCCATCACATAGCCCTTGAATTTCCAGTCCTGCTTCAGCGTCTTGTTCAGCAGGTATTCGTTCTCGCACGCCCAGCGGCCATTCACGAGGTTGTACGAGCACATGACGGAACCCGGCTTCGCGAGTTCGTCGAGGATCTCGAACGCGAGCAGGTCCGACTGGCGCATCGCTTCGGGCGAGATGGTGACGTCGACCGTCGTGCGCTGGCTTTCCTGGTCGTTGACGGCGAAGTGCTTCATCGTCGACACCATGTGGCGCGACTGGATGCCGTTCACGAGGCCTGCCGCCATGCGCCCTGCCAGCAGCGGATCCTCGCCCACGTATTCGAAGTTGCGGCCGTTGCGCGGCTCGCGTGCCAGGTTCGCGCCGCCGGCCAGGAAGGTGTTGAAGCCGGATGCGCGCGCCTCGTCGGCAATCATGCGGCCGCCCGCTTCCGACACGGCCGGATCGAAGCTGGCCGCCGTCGCCAGCGACGATGGCAGCGCCGTGCGCTCCATGCCCGTCACGCGCACGCCGATCGATGCGTCGGTCTGCCATTGCGCCGGGATGCCGAGGCGCGGAATGCCCGGCACATAGCCGGCCGAGCCCTCGATGTGGTGTGCCGCGATATCGGCCTTGAGCGCCGGCGGGATGATGTCGTCCGGCTGCTTCGCCACGTCTTTCTTGTCCGTGTAGCTGACGATCAGCTGCAGTTTTTCGTCGAGCGTCATCGCGGCGACGGCGGCGCGGGCGCGCTCGTCGGCGGACTTCGATTTGTCGAGCCAGGCGCGCTCCTGCGCGTGCGCGCCCATCGCGGCGCAGGCCAGCAGGACCGCGAGTGCAGTCTGCTTTCGTGCTTGCTTCGTCATGCTTGTCTCCTCGTTATGTCGGGTCCGGCGATGGCGTAGGCCGACCCGGAAATGATAGCGATAACATTATCAGGCCTGTGACGTGATCCCTTTTGTCCCTTGCCTGTATTTATGTCTCGTTGCTACCACATCCGCGCTTGGCGGACATGCCTGCAGCGCCTCAGTGTACTACGCGAAATTGCTTGTTAGCCATTGTTAGCGAAGGCAAAAAAAAGCCGCCCCGGCATGCCGGGGCGGCTTTTCACATTCGGTACGCGCGTGGCTTACATCGAGAACGAGGAACCGCAGCCGCAGGTCGACTGGGCATTCGGGTTCTTGATGACGAACTGGGCGCCTTCGAGGTCGTCCTTGTAGTCGATCTCGGCGCCGACCAGGTACTGGTAGCTCATCGAGTCGATCAGCAGCATGACGCCGTTCTTTTCCATCGTCGTGTCGTCTTCGTTCACGATCTCGTCGAAGGTGAAGCCGTACTGGAAGCCCGAGCAACCGCCGCCCTGCACGAACACGCGCAGTTTCAGGTCAGGATTGCCTTCTTCCTCGATCAGCTGGGCAACTTTCTGAGCAGCGCTGTCGGTGAAGTTGATGGGCGCGGGGATCGTGTCTTGTGCGTTTTGCACTTCGGCGACTGCATTCATGGATAAACTCCTGATTGGATTCGGATTTCGTCCATTATAGACCGTTGGCGCCAGTCATGCTGAAGCCCCTTCGGCCGCCACGCCAAGGTGAAACACGGGTTCGGGGGCGCTCATGGCCAGGTCCGGCTCGTGCGTCAGCTTGCCGGTGACGAGGGCGCCGCCGTGCATTTCCAGCAGGCGGTAATGGACATCCCCATGTATGCGGCCTTTCGGCTGCAATTCAAGGAGGTCGGACGAATAAACGGTCCCCGCGATGTAGCCATTGACGACCAGGTTGGCGCAGCGCACCTCGCCCTCGATGCGCGCGTGCTCGGAGACGATCAGCACGCTGTCGTTGCCGTCCGCGGCGACCACGTTGCCGTGGACCTCGCCGTCGATGCGCAGCCCGCCGGTGAACACGAGATCCCCCTCGATGCGTGCGGAAATGCCGATCAGGCTATCGATTTCGCTTTTTGCGTTACGACCGAACATGATTGTCCCCTGTGCTAGGCGTTGGTTCTGTCCAACGGTCAATGTACCGTCGCCAACACAGGTCGCCTTGATCTGTGTCTTGTGACCAAGCCTTGCCAGAAGACGCGGCCCCGCCGGGCCGCGACGCATTACGGCAGCAGCGCGATCTGCTTCAGGCCCATGCTTTCCGGCAGGCCGAACATGAGGTTCATGCACTGCACGGCCTGGCCGGACGCGCCCTTCACGAGGTTGTCCTGCACGACGAGGATGACGACCGTGTTGCCGTTGTCCGGACGGTGCAGCGCGATGCGCAGCATGTTCGAGCCGCGCGTCGACCGGGTTTCCGGATGCGAGCCGAACGGCATCACGTCGACGAATTCCGCGTCCTTGTACTGCTCTTCGAACAGCGCCTGCAGCGCTTCGTTCGTGATGTCCTGCGTCAGGCGTGCGTACAACGTGGAATGCATGCCGCGGATCATCGGCACGAGGTGCGGCGTGAAGATGAGGCCGACCTTCTGGTCCGTGTAGCGCTGCAGCTGGGCCGACGTTTCCGGCGTGTGACGGTGGCCGTGCACGCCATAGGCCTTGAAGTTGTCGCTGGATTCCGAGAACAGCGTACCGATCTCGGCCTTGCGGCCCGCGCCGGACACGCCCGACTTGGCGTCCGCGATCAGGTTGCCGGCGTCAATGATGCCCGCTTTCAGCAGCGGATAGAAGCCCAGCTGCATCGTGGTCGGATAGCAGCCCGGGTTGGCGATCAGGCGCGCCTTTTTGATGTCGTCGCGGTTCAGCTCGGGCAGGCCATACACGGCCTCTTCCAGCAGGTCGGGCGCGCTGTGCGGGATCTTGTACCACTTCTCGAACGTGGCCTGGTCTTTCAGGCGGAAATCGGCCGCCAGGTCGATCACCTTCACACCTGCGGCGATCAGCTCGGGCGCCTGGGCCATGGCGACGCCGTGCGGGGTCGCGAAGAACACGACGTCGCACTGCTTCAGGTCGGCCTTGTCCGGGCTCGAGAACGCGATGTCGACGTGACCGCGCAGCGAGGGAAACATGTCGGCGACGGGCAGGCCGTCTTCCTTGCGCGACGTGATCGCGGTCAGCTGTGCCTCGGGATGGGCTGCGAGCAGGCGCAGCAATTCCACGCCCGTGTAACCGGTGCCGCCAACGATGCCAACTTTGATCATGTCTGTTTCCCCTTGATAAATAGATACGTTCCGTACGAGCCCGCAATTTTAGCAGGGTGCCACGGCGTCTGCTGCATGGCCGCATGGACGCGGCGGACGGCCGTCATCAGGCCGTCATAACCGTTACTTACCATCCGCATGGCTTTTTGCCACTGTTGCACGTTTGCAATCACAACCTCTGGAAAATCCATGCCTACGACGTTACGCCTGAAGCTGATCGCGCTCGCTGCCCTCGAACTGACCGCATGCGCCGCCCGTGCCGCCGAACCCGCCCTCCCCGACCCTGCCCCGGAAGGCGCGCCCGCACCGATGCAGATCGTCGAGGTGACGGGACGGGGCCAGACGCGCCAGGTGCAAAACATCACCCGCGCCGACCTGGCCGAGGCCGTGCCCGGCACGAGCCCGCTGAAAGTGCTCGACAAGCTGCCCGGCGTCAGCTTCCAGTCGGCCGATCCGTTCGGTGCCTACGAATGGTCGACGCGCATCTCGATCCGCGGCTTCAGCCAGGGCCAGCTGGGCTTCACCCTGGACGGCATCCCGCTCGGCGACATGAGCTACGGCAACAACAATGGCCTCCACATCAGCCGCGCGATCTCGGCGGAAAACCTCGGGCGCATCGAAGTGTCGCAGGGCGCGGGCGCGCTGGGCACGGCATCGACGAGCAACCTCGGCGGCACGGTCCAGTTCTTCACCCTCGACCCGACCGAGACGCGGGGCGCCACATTCACCCAGACGTTCGGAAGCGAGTCGACATCGCGCACGTTCGTACGCGTGGACAGCGGCCGCTTCGACGGCGGCACCAAGTTCTACCTGAGCGGCACGCGCCAGCGCGCGGACAAGTGGAAGGGGCAAGGCGACCAGAACCAGGACCAGTTCAACAGCAAGTTCGTGCACGACTTCGGCGACAACACGCTGTCCGGCTTCCTGAATTATTCGAAGCGCGTGGAGATCGATTACCAGGATCTGTCGCTGGACATGATCCGCCGCCTCGGCATGGACTGGGACAATTACGCGCCCGACTGGCAGCGCGCCGTGAACGCGGCCAAGGGCCAGTTCAGCGGCGGCGTCAACAACATGGACGACGCGTATTACCAGGCCAGCGGCCTGCGCCGCGACTGGCTGGGCGGCGTCGCGCTCGACGTCGCGCTCACCTCGTCCGCGCGCCTGAAGACCACCGTCTACCATCACGAGAACGAAGGCCAGGGCCACTGGTACACGCCGTACACGCCGACGTCGGCCACGATGCCCATCTCGATCCGCACGACGGAATACAAGATCAACCGCGACGGCGTGCTGGCCGACTGGCGCTGGGAAGGCAGTGGCCATACGGTGGCGGCCGGCTTCTGGGCCGAGCGCAACCTGCACACGCTGACGCGCAATTTCTATGCGGTCGACGGCCCGGCGGACACGAACCGCTTCCTCGACAATCCGATGACGACGGGCTTCAAGCAGGACTTCACGACGACCACGACGCAGTTCTACGTGCAGGACACGATCGCGCTGCGGGACCGCCTGACCTTGTCCGCCGGCTTCAAGAGCCCGAAAGTGCACATCGACGCCGTCGACCGCGTGGGCGCGCGCGCGCAAGGCGACATCACGGCCGAGAAATCGTTCCTGCCGCAGGTCGGCCTGAACTACAAGGCGTCCGATGGCCTGGAAGCGTTTGCCTCGATCTCGCGCAATATGCGGGCGTATCAACCGGGCGTGTCGGGCCCGTTCTCGCAGACCCAGCAGGCATTCGATCTCGGCACGCCGAACCTGAAACCGGAGACGTCGACGACGGCCGACGTCGGCCTGCGCTTCCGCCAGGACGCGCTGCAAGGCTCTGTGGCCGTGTATCACGCCGACTTCAAGGACCGCCTGATGAGCGTGGCCACCTGCGCCGGCATCGTCGGCTGCCCCAGCACGTTCGTGAACGTGGGCAAGGTCGAGACGAAGGGTGTGGAAGCGATCGCCGTCTGGAAATTCGCGCGCGAGCTGGCATGGTTCAACTCGTTCACGTACAACGATTCGCGTTACAAATCGAACTACACGGACAACGGCCAACTCGTGCAGATCTACGGAAAACGCGTGACAGACACGCCGCGCACGATGTTCGCGACGGAACTCGGGTACGAAGGCGGTGCGTGGTTCGCGCGGCTGGGCGCCAAGTACACGGACAAGCGTTACTACACGTACACGAACGACGCGGGTGTGCCGTCGTTCTGGCTGGCGAACCTGTCGGCAGGTTGGCGCATGAAGTCGTTCGGCATGCTGAAGGAGCTGACCTTGCAAGCCAACGTGAGCAATCTGTTCGACAAAAAATACCTGAGCACGATCGGCTCGAACGGCTTCGCCGCGAGCGATCCGAACGGCACCTTCGCCACCCTGCTGGCGGGCGCGCCGCGCCAGGTCTTCGTCACCTTGACCGGCAAGCTGTGACGATTCGCAATTCGGGGTCAGAGCACGACTTCGGGGTCGGAGCACATTTTTGAGAAATTGCTCCCGCGCGAACCGATACACGGCTCCTGAAGGCTAACGTTGTACTCGCGCGCGGCGCAAGCAACGGTGTTTCGCGGTCGGAAAAGAACGGTGCTCTGACCCCGAATTTAGAGCAAAAGTGCTCTGACCCCGAATTCGGGCAACAAAAAAACCGCCGGCTTCGCAGCGGGCGGTTTTTTGTCTTGGCAGCAGCGCGCAAGGCGCTGCAGATCCAAATTAACGCTTCGAGAATTGCTTTGCGCGACGTGCTTTGCGCAGACCAACTTTCTTACGCTCGACTTCACGGGCGTCACGGGTGACGAAACCGGCACGTGCCAGGTCGCCCTTCAGGCCTGCGTCGTAGTCGATCAGTGCGCGGGTGATGCCGTGGCGCACTGCACCTGCCTGGCCGGACTCGCCGCCGCCATGCACGTTGACCTTGATGTCGAAACGCTCGACGTTGCCGGTCAGTTCCAGCGGTTGACGGATGACCATCAGGCCGGTTTCGCGCGAGAAGTATTCGGCGGCCGGTTTGCCGTTCACGATGATCTGGCCGGTGCCAGCTTTGATGAACACACGGGCCACTGCACTCTTGCGACGGCCGGTGCCGTAGTTGTAGTTACCGATCATGTCAGTTCCTTACTTAGATTTCGAGTGCTTTGGGTTGCTGGGCTGCGTGCGGGTGCGTGGCTTCCGCATACACTTTCAGCTTCTTGATCATTGCGTAGCCCAGCGGGCCCTTCGGCAGCATGCCTTTGACGGCTTTTTCCAGGGCGCGGCCCGGGAAACGCTGTTGCATTTTCAGGAAGTTGGTTTCGTAGATACCGCCCGGGTAGCCCGAGTGACGGTAGTACTTCTTGTCGTTGGCTTTCGTGCCGGTCACGCGCAGTTTGCCTGCGTTGACGACGACGATGAAATCACCGGTGTCGACGTGCGGAGTAAATTCCGGCTTGTGTTTGCCGCGCAGTCGGAGTGCCACTTCGCTGGCAACACGTCCGAGGACTTTGTCCGTCGCGTCAATCACGTACCAATCGCGCTGGACTTCATGGCCCTTAGCGGAAAAAGTTTTCATGTTGACTTCCTAATATAGGGTAGTAATGCTCGAATGGTGGTTCCGCGGGCGATGCTACATCGCGGACTCTGCCTTATTGTCTTTTCCCGAGCAAATGGAAAGCCCACGACTATAGCCGATTCCATACCCGACAGTCAAGCCGGCCACGGCGCGCACGGGGCTGGAGCCAGCGCAAAACCATCCACGTCCGATCATGCAATTTTGCAACTTCTTATTTGCTAGAAAATATTGACCCCGAAATCGATGACAAACTAGTATGACCGGCATCAAAGAGGAGACCGCTTGTTGAAATCCATCCTGCTCCTGGGCGCACTGCTGGCGGCCAATCCCCTGGCCATGGCAGCAAGCCCGACGCCGCCGGTGCAGACGCGCAGCTGCCACCTGCCCGGCGTCGAGGAAGCCCTGCGCTGCCTGACCCTGCCCGTGCCGCTCGAACCGGGCAAGCCCGCCACCCTGAACCTGCACGTGACGATCGCACCCGCCCTGCGCCAGGGCGCGCGGCCCGATCCCGTGTTCGTGCTGGCCGGCGGCCCCGGCGAAGCGGGCAGCGACGTACTGACCCTGCTCGCCACCGCTTTCAAGCGCGTGCGCCCCACGCGCGACATCGTCTTCATCGACCAGCGCGGCACGGGGCTGTCCGGCAAGCTCGATTGCGCATCCGAGGTCGACGAGGACGCGAAGCTCGACGACGCGCAGATCGACGCCGCCCTGCGCCGCTGCATCGCGGCCAGCAAGGTGCCATTCGCCGCGTACACGACGGCCGCCGCCGCGCGCGACATCGACGCCGCGCGCCGCGCGCTGGGTTACGACAAGGTCAACCTGTGGGGCGGCTCGTACGGCACCCGTCTCGCGCAGGCGTACGCACGCGCGTACCCGGCCGCCGTGCGCACGCTCACCCTGGACGCCGTCGCCGCGCCCGACCAGGTGATCCCGGCAGGCGGACGCGACGCCCAGGCCGCCCTCGACCGGCTGTTCGCCCAATGCGCGAAGGACGCCGCCTGCGCGCGCGCCTACCCGAACCTGCGCCGCGAATTCGACGCCCTCGTCGCGAAGCTGGACGGCGGCCCGCTGACACTGAACCTGCCCGACCCGCGCACGGCGCGCCAGGTCGACGTCACGATGACGAGCGAGCGCCTGCTCGACACCGTGCGCAACATGCTGTATTCGCCGGCCGACGCGCGCCGCCTGCCGTTCCTCGTGCACAGCGCCAGCGAAGGCCGCTGGCAGCCGTTCGTCGCGCGCCGCAACCTGGCCGCCGATTTTTCGCCCGACGGCGCGCCCGCCACGTTGCTGCACCTGGCCGTCGTCTGCGCCGAGGACATGCCCCGCTTCACGCCCGCGCTGGCCGCAAGCGACGCGAGCCCGCTCACGCGCACGCTGGGCGAGCGCCTGCGCGGCCTGTGCCGCACGATGAACGTGCCGGCCGTGCCGGAGGCGCCGCCCACGCGCATCGCGGCGCCCGCGCTGCTGCTGTCCGGCGCGCTCGACCCCGTGACGCCGCCGCGCCGCGCCCGGGATGCCGCCCGCTTCATGGCTCATGCCCAGTTGCTGACGGCGCCCAATGTGGGGCATGGCGTGTCGCAGCTGGGCTGCGCGCCGCGCCTGCTGCGCGCCTTCCTCGACCAGCCGACCGCCAAAGTCGACGGCGCCTGCCTGAACGAGATCCCGGCCCCGACCTTCCAGCTCGGCAGCGCCGGGCCGCAACCCTGACGAGCGCCACGACCATGATCGAAGCACACGAAGTCCGTAAACAATTCGGCGCCGTCCAGGCACTGGGAGGCGTCAGCTTCACGGCGCGCGACGGCCAGATCACCGCGCTGCTGGGCCCCAACGGCGCCGGCAAGACCACGCTGCTGCGCACCCTCGTCGGCATGCTCAGGCGCGACCACGGCACCATCGCCATCGACGGCGTCGACCCGGAACGCGATCCGCTCGCCGTGCGCGCCAACATCGGCTTCCTGACCGACCAGTTCGGGCTGTACGAGCGCCTGTCCACACGCGAATACCTCACCTACTTCGGCGAGTTGAACGGCATGGAAAAGCCCGCACTCGCCGCGCGCATCGACGAGGTGTCGGAAATGCTCGCAATGGACGACATCCTGGAACGCCGCAGCAAGGGCTTTTCGCAGGGCCAGCGCATCAAGGTCGCCCTCGCGCGCGCGCTGCTGCACCGCCCACGCCATTTGCTGCTCGACGAACCCACGCGCGGACTGGACGTGATGAGCACGCGCGCCGTACGCCACGCGCTGTCCGCGCTGCGCGGGCAAGGCTGCTGCGTCGTGATGGCCACGCACGTGATGCAGGAGGTCAGCCATCTGTGCGACGACGTGATCGTCATCGCCAAGGGCCATACGGTGGCGCAGGGCACGCCGGCCGACCTGTGCCGCCGCACCGGCATCGCCAACCTGGAAGACGCGTTCGTGCGTCTGGTCGGCACCGACGAAGGGATCGTCGCATGAGTGCCAAATTCCTCGTCGTTTTCAAGAAAGAGTTCCGCGAATCGCTGCGCGACAAACGGTCGCTGGGCCTCCTCGCCCTGTTCACGCTGATGTATCCCGTGCTGCTGGGGATCCTGCTGCACCAGTGGATCGACCGCGCCACGAAGCCCGAGCGGGAAGGCATCGTGCTCGCCGTGATCGGCGGCGCGCAGGCGCCCACGTTGATGGCCCAGTTGAAGCAGAAGAACGTCACCATCCACGACACGCCACCGCTCGGCGAGGCCGCGATCGGCGAGCTGCTGCGCGCCCGCAAGGCCGCCGCCGTGCTGCGCCTGCCCGGCAAGTACGCGACCGACTATGCGGCGATGCGGCCCGCGCGCATCGAACTGTGGTACGACTCGTCGACGGAACAGGACGGCCGGCGCGACATCGAGGAAGTGCTGAATGCCTACGCCACCAACATCGCGAGCGCGCGCCTGCTGGCGCACGGCGTGTCGCCCGCGGCGCTGTCGCCGGTGCAGGTGCAGCGCTACGACACGGGGACGACGGCCGCGCGCTCGGCCGGCATCATCGGCGGCATCCTCGGCTTCCTGTTCTTCCCCGCGTTCATCTGCGGGTTGTCGGCCGCGGTCGATTCCACGGCGGGCGAGCGCGAACGGCGTTCGCTCGAGGTGCTGATGGCGCAGCCCGTGCGCACGTGGGAACTCGTCACGGGCAAATGGCTTGCGGCCGCGTCCCTCGCCATCGTCGGCATCACGTTCGAACTGATGCTGGCGCACGCGATCCTGTCGTGGATGCCGCTGGAAGAAATCGGCATGACGTGGCGCGTGAGCTGGGGCCGGCTGCTGCTCGTGTGCGTGGCCTCCGTGCCGCTGTCGCTGTTCGCTGCCGGCATGCAGATCGCAGTGGCGATGAACGCGCGCTCGTTCAAGGAAGCGCAGAGCGTGCTGTCGATCGTGATGCTCGTGCCGATGCTGCCGGGGCTCGCCGTCTCGATGCTGGAACTGAAGACGGCGTCATGGATGTACCTCGTGCCCATGCTGTCGAACCAGACCTTGCTGCGCGAGACCGCGAAGGGCGGCGACATCGGCGTGCTGCCGTTCGTGCTGACGTTCCTGTGCTCGGCGCTGGCGGCGTGGGCGGCCGTCGCGTTCGCCGCGTGGCGCATGAAGAGCGAGCGCTACGTGCTGGCCGTCTGAGGCCGAGCCAGCACGCCGCGCCGCGCTGGCTTAGAATGGATGCCCTCGTCAAACATACTCAAGCGGAGAAATCGATGGAAGTCAAAGTCAGCTGGAACGGACCGTCCGGGATGAGTTTCCGGGCCGAGACCGGCTCCGGCCACCTGGTCAACATGGATGGCGCCCCCGAGGGCGGCGGCCACAACCTGGCACCGCGCCCGATGGAAATGGTGCTGCTGGGGACCGGCGGCTGCACCGCCTACGACGTCGTGCTGATCCTGAAGCGCAGCCGCGAAGACGTGCGCGGTTGCGACGTCACGTTGAAGGCCGAACGCGCCGAGACCGATCCGAAGGTGTTCACCAAGATCCACTTCCACTTCATCGTCACGGGCCGCAACCTGAAGCCGGCGACCGTCGAACGCGCCGTCAACCTGTCGCACGACAAATACTGTTCGGCGTCGATCATGCTGGCCAAGACGGCCGAGATCACGCACTCGTTCGAAATTATCGAAGGCTGATTTCGCGGCAGCGCATGGCGGGCTCGGGGAGCCCACCCTACGTATCACTTTGCCGTAGGGTGAGCACCCCGTGCCCACCGCGCGCACCTACGCATCAGATGTAATACGCCGTCGTGGTCATCACTTTGGCCATGGCGCGCATCGCGGCCTTCACGGGCAACGGCATCTCGGCGGCCCCCATCGCCTCGGCCTTGGCACCGTGCTCGATCTCGTCGTCGCGCATCTGCGTGACGATGGCGCGCGATTTCGCATCGTGCGGCGGCAGCTCGTCGAGGTGGCTGTTCAAGTGGGCCTCCACCTGGCGCTCCGTCTCGACGACGAAGCCGAGGCTGACGGCATCGCCCAGGCGCGACGCGACGGTGCCCAGTGCATAGGCGCCCGCATACCACACCGGATTCAGCAGGCTCGGCTGCGAGCCCAGCTCGGCCAGGCGTTCGGCCGTCCAGGCCAGGTGGTCTTCTTCCTCGCGGCCCGATTGCGCGAACTGCGCGCGCATGGCTTGCGTCGACGCGCGCCGGCCCTGCGCGTCGTACAGCGCCTGCGCGCACACTTCGCCCACGTGGTTTACGCGCATCAGGCCGGCGCTGTGGCGGTGTTCCTGCGCGTTCAGTTCGCAGTCCGGCGCGGAGACGCCCGGATTCGGCCTCCCGGCCTTCGCCACGCCGCCCACGACGCGCAACGCCTTGTCGAAGCCGACGATCAGGTGGTCGAGAGGAGAGATGATGCGGGATGCCGTTGTCATGGATTGCCTTTTCAGCCTGTTATGCGATAGGCAGAATTATATGCCCTCGGCCGCATCCCCTCCGCTACCTGTCTTCTGCGCAACTTTCTGCGCCTGCAGCCAATCGTGCAGCGGCCCGTCGACTTCCAGCTTCGAGATGTTCTTCGCCACGCCCAGGTTCAATTCGAGCAGGAACGGGATCGACTCCGGCGGCACCTCCGTGCAGCTCGCGCCGAACGCGGCCATGAAACGCTCGGATTGCACGATCGACAAGACCCGGCGCCCGCTCATGAATTGCAGGATGCTCGTGATCGTGTGACCCGCGCCGATCGTGTGATAGATGAATCGGTTGTATTCACGGTCGACGGTCTTGAAATCGATGGTTTCCGTCGTCATCAGCCCGGCCAGGTAGTACAGGCCGATGGCGACGCGGAACCAGTCGGTCGACTCGGCCCGGGTACGGCCCTGGCGCGTGACGGCCAGGATCTTGTCCTTGATGAGGGTATCCATGGAGACATTATGCCCGTTTTGTCCTGCGCGATATCATCGATGATGTTGCCAAAGTAGACAGAAACCGTTCCTCGCCGTATGCTGGAGCCCCGTTTTCCCTGCATCCTGCTCCCGGTTTTGTGCACTCTGGACTTGTGAAAACGCCGTGTATCGCACGGCTGCTGCCTCTTCAGCTCCTTTTTAATACAATGCAACAGTCATGAAATACGTGCATTGTCACGCGCAACGGGAGTGTCCATGAAATTACAGATCCGCAATTTGTCCAAGACCTATGCCAACGGCGTGGTCGCGCTGGACAGGGTCTCGCTGAGCATCCCGCCCGGGATGTTCGGCCTGCTGGGGCCGAACGGCGCCGGCAAGTCGACCCTGATGCGGATCCTCGCCACCTTGCAGGAATGCGACAGCGGCTCCGTCTTCCTGGACGATATCGACGTGCTCGACGAAAAAGACGAGGTGCGCCGCCTGCTGGGTTACCTGCCGCAGGACTTCGGCGTGTATCCCAAAGTGAGCGCCTACGAACTGCTCGACCATTTCGCGCAACTGAAAGGCCTGTCGCAGCGCCACCGCCGGCGCGAAGTCGTCGACGCCCTGCTGCAGCAAACGAATCTGTTCGAGGTGCGCAACCAGAAGCTGGGCACCTTTTCCGGCGGCATGCGCCAGCGCTTCGGCATCGCCCAGGCGCTGCTCGGCGACCCGCAACTGATCATCGTCGACGAGCCGACGGCCGGCCTCGACCCGCAGGAACGGGTGCGCTTCCACAACCTGCTGTCCGACATCGGCGAGGACAAGACCGTGATCCTGTCCACGCACATCGTGTCCGACGTGGCCGACTTGTGCGCCAACATGGCGATCATCAACAAGGGCAACGTGCTGCTGTGTGGCGAGCCGGCCCGCCTCATCGAAGGCATCGAAGGCAAGATCTGGGCTCGGGTCGTCGCCAAGCACGACCTGCCCGACTTCCACAAGCGCCACACCGTCATCTCCACGCGCCTGCTATCCGGCCGCACCCTGATCCACGTGGTTGCCGACCGCTACCCCGGCGACGACTTCGAACCGATCCACCCCACGCTGGACGACGTCTATTTCGCCACCATCGCGGGTCGCCACAACGACGCCGCCGGGAATTGTTGATCCATGCGCGCCCTGCTCGCCATCGCCGGCTTCGAAACCCGGCAGCGCCTGAAGCTGCTGTCGACCTGGGTGTATTTCCTCGCCTTCTTCGCGCTGGCCCTGCTGTGGATGGCCGCCGCCGGCGGCGTGTTCAAGGAAGCCTTCGTCTCGTTCGGCGGCCGCGTGCTGATCAACGCGCCGCGCCAGGTCGCGCTGAGCGTCGCGTTCCTCGGCTGCCTCGGCATCATCGTCGTCGCCGCGATGATGGGGCGCTCGGTCCAGCAGGACTTCGAGTACGAGATGCACCATTTCTTCTTCAGCGCGCCGATCCCGAAATACGCGTACGTGTTCGGCCGCTTCCTCGGCGCGCTGGCCACCCTGGTCGTCGTGTTCTCGGCGATCCTGTTCGGCACCCTGCTGGGGACGGCGCTGCCGGGCATCGACCCGTCGCGCGTAGGGCCGTACTCGGTGGTCGGCTATCTGCTGCCGCTGGTCTTCACGCTGCTGCCCAACCTGTTCATCTTCGGGGCGATCTTCTTCGTGCTGGCGGCGCTCACGCGGCGCATGCTGGCGGTGTACGTGGCGAGCGTCGTGATGCTGATCGGTTACATCGTCGCCCCGTCGCTCGCGCGTGACCTCGACTACAAGACGCTCGCCGCGCTGATCGACCCGTTCGGCACGACGGCGCTGATCCGCCTCACCGAATACTGGAGCCTCACGGAACGCAACACACTGCAGATCCCGCTCTCCGGCGTCTACCTCGTCAACCGCGTGCTCTGGTCGCTGTTCTCGCTCGTCGTGCTGGCGCTGGGCTACTGGCGCTTCAGCTTCGTCTCCACGCCGGCCGGCCGGCGCGGCCAGCCGCGGACCGAGGCGGAAAGCGCGCCGGCCAAGGCGCCATCGGCCGCCGACCTGCACGAGAAGCCCGACTTCGCCGCGCGCAGCCTCGCCGTGCTGCTGGCGAAATCGAGCTGGCTCGCGCTGCGCGAATGCGCCAAGAACGTCTACTTCGCGGTGATCGTCCTCGCGGGCATGCTGACGCTCATCGTCAGCTCGCTCGACATGGGCGCCATGTACGGCACGAAGACGTATCCCGTCACGTACATGGTGCTGGAACTGGTCCGCGACGTGTTCGGACTGTTCGTGCTGATCGTGACGACGTTCTATGCCGGCGACATGGTGTGGCGCGAGCGCGAGGCGCGCATGGCGCAGATGGTGGACGCGCTCCCGGTGCCCAGCTGGCTGCCGCTCGCGGCCAAGACCATCGCCCTCGTCGTGCTGCAGGTCGTGCTGCTGCTGGCCGCCATGGTGTGCGGGATGGGCATCCAGCTGGCGCACGGCTACCTCACGCTGGAACCGGGCCTGTACCTGACGACGCTGTTCGGCATCCTGCTGCCCCGCTACGTGCTGCTGGCCGTGCTGGCGATGGCCGCCCAGTCCATCCTGAACCACAAATACCTCGCCTACTTCGCACTGGTGACGTATTACGTGGCCACGCTGTTCCTCGGCGGCTTCGGCCTCGACCATCCGCTGCTCGTGTACGGCGCGCTGCCGGACGTGACGTATTCGGCGCTGAACGGCTTCGGCCACTACCTGCCGCTGCAGCGCGCGCTGCAAGTCTACTGGGGCGGCGCCGCGATCGTCCTGTTCACGATCGCGCTCGTGCTGTGGCCGCGCGGCGTGAGCGACAGTTTTTCCGAACGCCTGCAGCTGGCGCGCCGGCGCCTGACGCCGGGCGTGCTGGGCGCGTTCGTTGCCGGCATCCTCGTGTTCGTCGTCAGCGGCGGCCTGCTGTGGTACAACCTCGTGCACCTGGGCGCGTACCAGACGGCCTGGCACAAGGAACGCGTGCGCGCCGACTACGAACTGCGCTACAAGCGCTATGCGGCGCTGCCGCAGCCGCGCGTCACGGACGTCGACCTGCAGGTCGACATCCATCCCGACACCCGCACGCTGAAAGTCCACGGCTTCTACCAGCTGGAGAACCGCACCGGTGTCGCCGTGCGCGACGTCGTCCTGTTCCAGAAGCCCGGCCCCGAGCTGCGCCCCCGCTTTTCCCAACCGGCGCGGCTGCTGCGCGCCGATCCTGAGCACGGCATCTATCGCTACGTGCTGGCGTCCCCGCTGCAGCCGGGCGCGCGCATGGCGCTGGAATTCGACCTGTTCGATGCGCCCGGCGGCATCCTGGGCCTGGGCCGCGACACGGCCGTCGTCGGCAACGGCACGTTCTTCAGCAACGAAGTGCTGCCGCACGTGGGCTACCAGCGCGTGTTCGAACTGGAGGACGACCGCGACCGCAAGCGCCATGGCCTCGCGCCGCGCGAGCGCATGGCCGCGCGCGAGGACGAGCGCGCGCGCGCGAACAACTACATCGCCAACGACGCCGACTGGATCCGCTTCGACGCCGTCGTCAGCACGAGCCCGGACCAGATCGTCGTCGCGCCGGGCACCCTGGAACAGGAGTGGATGAGCGGCGGCCGGCGCTGGTTCCATTACAAGGCCGACAAGCCCGTGCTGAACTTTTATACGTTCCAGTCGGCCCGCTACGAGGTGCGCCACGACCGCTGGCAGGACGTCACCATCGACGTGTACTACCAGCCGGGCCACGACTTCAACGTCGACCGCATGATCCGCGGCGCCAAGGCGGCCCTCGAATACGGCACGAAGCACTTCAGTCCCTACCAGAACCGCGAGCTGCGCATCGCGGAATTCCCCCGCTACGCCTCGTACGCGCAGGCGGCGCCGGGCACGATCCCATTCTCGGAAAGCGTGGGCTTCATCGCCAAGGTCGACCCGGACTCGCGCAAGGACATCGACTATCCGTACTACGTCAGCGCGCACGAGGTGGGCCACCAGTGGTGGGCGCACCAGATCGTCGGTGCCGACATGCGCGGCGCGACCGTGCTGTCGGAAAGCCTGGCCGAATATACGGCGCTGATGACGATGAAGACGACGCTGGGTTCGAGCAAGATGCGGCGCTTCCTGCGCTACGACCTCGAGGAATACCTGATGGGCCGAGCCCGCGAGAACAAGAAGGAGCTGCCGCTGGCGCAGAACGAAAACCAGGGCTATATCCACTACCACAAGGGCAGCCTCGCGCTGTACCTGCTGCAGGACCTCGTGGGCGAGGATGCCGTCAACGGCGTGCTGCACGGCCTGCTGGCGGAGTATGCGTACAAGGGACCGCCCTACCCGACCGTGAGCACGCTGGTCGACCGGCTGCGCGCGATCACCCCGCCGGACAAGGCCTACCTGATCGACGACCTGTTCGAAGCGATCGTGCTGTACGAAAACCACGCCGATGGCGCGACGGCCAAGCGCCGGCCGGACGGCAAGTACGAGGTCGAGATCCGCGCCACCGCCGGCAAGGTGCGCGCGGGCGAACACGGCGAGGAGAAGCCCGTGCCCCTGCACGACTACATCGAATTCGGCGTCGACGACCAGGACGGCAACCCGCTCGCGCGCGAGCGCCGCCTAGTGACGCAGGGCGACCAGCGCGTCGTGCTCGTCGCCGCCGGACGCCCCGCGCGCGCGGGCATCGACCCCGACAACAAACTGATCGACAAGAAGCCAACAGACAATATGCTCCCTGTCGACACGCACTGAACTTCACGTTATGATCTGGTCACAATACTCTGCTAGGAGAGACTCCATGTCCACTGTCGCCGAACTGGCCGCCCAGATCCAGCAACTGTCCCCCGAGGACAGGCACGAGCTGATGCGCCTGCTACTGGTCGACAGCGACGACCGTGACCAGGACGCCGACGAAGCGTGGCAGAAGGAGATCGTGCGCCGCGTGAAGGCGATCCGCAGCGGCGAAGCCGCCATCCGGGCCCTCCAGGACGAGTGGCGCGAATAACGCCGGCGCCGGGCGCCACACAAAAAAACCGCGACACCAGATGGGTCGCGGTTTTTTTATGGGAGCTTGCCGGGTGGAACGCTTCAGAACGTTTCCCATTCCTCCGCCACCACAGGCCGCTGCCGTGCCGCGGCGGCCTTGACCTTCCGCACGGGCTGCGCCGCCAGCGCCGGCCGCGCCGGTGCCGCAACGGCCGGATGCGTCGCAGCGGCCTGCACCGCCTGCCCCGTCTGGAACGTGCCGACGAGCGCGGCCAGCTGGCGCGCCTGGTCCTGCATGGCGTCGGCCGCGGCCGCCGCTTCCTCGACCAGCGCGGCGTTTTGCTGCGTGACCTGGTCCATCTGCGTGATGGACTGGTTGACCTGGTCGATGCCGGCGCGCTGCTCTTCGCTGGCGGCGGCGATCTCGCCGATCAGGTCCGTCACACGGCGCACGCTGCTCACGACGTCGTCCATCGTGCTGCCCGCCTGGTCGACGAGGCGCGAGCCCGCCTCGACCTTTTCCACGGAATCGCCGATGAGTTCCTTGATTTCCTTGGCGGCCGCGGCCGAGCGCTGCGCCAGGTTGCGCACCTCGCCCGCGACGACGGCAAAACCGCGGCCCTGTTCGCCCGCCCGCGCCGCTTCCACGGCGGCGTTCAGCGCAAGGATGTTGGTCTGGAAGGCAATGCCGTCGATCACGGTGATGATGTCGGCGATCTTGCGCGACGACTCGTTGATGGAACCCATCGTGCGGACGACCTGCGCGACCACGTCGCCTCCCCGCTCCGCCGTCTCGGACGCGCTGGTCGCCAGTTGACTGGCCTGGCGCGCATTGTCCGCGTTCTGCTTGACGGTCGACGTGAGTTCCTCCATCGACGATGCCGTTTCCTCCAGCGAACCGGCCTGCTGCTCGGTGCGCGACGACAGGTCCTGGTTGCCCGAGTTGATTTCCGCGGATGCGGTGGCGATGGTGTCCGTGCCGGCGCGCACGCGGGTCACGATGTCCAGCAAGGCGCCGTTCATGTCCTTCAGCGCGGCCATCAACTCGCCCGTCTCGTCCTTCGACCGCACTTCCACACGTGCCGTCAGGTCGCCCTGGGCCACCCGCCTGGCAACGCGCACCGCGTAACCGAGCGGCAAGGTGATGTTACGGGCCAGCACCAGTGCCAGGACGATCGCGAGCACGACGGCCCCGATGCCGCCGCCGATCAGCGTCAGCGCCATCGACGACACGAGCGCCGCCATCGTCTGGCCCCGCTCGCTCATCAAGCCCGCTTCCTCGGCCTTCATGTCGGCCACGAGCTTGCGCATCGCATCCATCGACGCCTTGCCTTTGCCGGCCTGCTCGGCCGTCACGATGGCCGCCATGTCCGCATCCGCCGTCGCGCGGCGCAGCTTGATGGCGGGGTCGGCCGCCACGTCCAGCCATTTCTGTTCTTCCTCGGCCAAGTGCTGCAGGCGCTCCTGCTGGCGCGGATTGTCCGACGTCAGCTTGCGCGCTGCGTCGATGTGCGTGCGGAACGCGTCCTTGCCCGTATTGTACGGTTCCAGCGACGCCTCCTTGCCGGTGAGCGCGAAGCCGCGCTGGCCCGTTTCCATGTTCACCAGGCTCAGCAGCGCGGCATCGACCTCGCCGAGTACCCGGTAGGTGTGGATGTTCATGTCGTTGGCGTTGCGTAGGCGCATAAAATTCCCGTACGACAGGCTGACCAGCAGCACGAGGAGGGCTACGACGGCGCCAAAGCCGAGGTACAGGCGGGTACCAATTTTCAGGTCGGATAGTCTCATGGGGTCAATATTGTGGAGGTTTGACTGTATTCGATCGTGGATATATCGCTCAGGACAATTGCTGAACAGAAATATACACGAAAAAAGACACAGTGTTTTGCCAGATCAATATTTTCGTCATTTCGATGCGACATCCCCGTTTTTTCCTCCGTTCAGGACGAAAAAAAGCCGCGGACCGCCGCGGCTTTGATGGAACTGCCGATCCGGTTATTCGCCGGCGGCCGCCTTTTTCGCCGTCGTGGCGCGCTTGGCCGGCGCCTTGCGGGCCGCGGCCGCCTTGGCGGGTGCCTTGGCCTTGGCCGCAGGTTTCGCGGCAGCCGTCTTGGTCGCCGCAGCCTTGCGCGCGGCCGGCTTGGCGGCCGGCGCTTCCGCACCGCCCTCGGCCTCGTCGGCCTGGTCCTTCGCCTTCGCGCCCGGCTTAGCCTTGCGCTCCTCGAACTCGAAGCTGATCTTGCCGTCCTTGCCGCGCACGAGGAAGGCCTTGAACGACCGGCGCGTACGCTGCGAGACGAAGCCCGGCAGCAGGTCGGTCTTGCCCTCGTTCAGCAGCTTGGCCATCTGGTCGGGCAGGATTTCCTGCTGCAGGATGATGCGGCTGCTGCGGAAGTCGCACGTCTTCGGCTTGGCGACCGTGTGCTCGCAGACGTAGGCCAGCCCCATCTCGTAGACGTTGCCGTTGCATTTCGGGCACGGGCCGAGCGGCGTCTGGCCCGTGAAGTCGACGCCCTCGCCGTCCTCGCCGTCGTCCTGGTCCTGGCCGAAGTCGAACTCCAGCTTGAAGTTCTTGATGTCCTCGTCGCGCACGATGCGCAGGATGGCGGCGAACGGCCGGCCCATCTTCGAGCGGAAGCCCTGCAGCGGGCCGATCGTGCGCTTCTCCAGCAATTCCTCGACTTCCTCGATCTCGAACTGGCGGCCGCCCGGCACCTTGCTCATCGAGAAGTCGCACTTGGTACAGGCGAAGCGCCGGTAGTTTTCCTTGACGACGCTGCCGCAGTTCGGACACGGCGTGCGCAGCGTCGCGTACTCGCCCGGGATCGTGTCGTTGTTGTATTCCTTGGCGCGCTTGACGATGATCTCGGTCATCTCGGCGATCTCGCGCATGAACTCCTCGCGCGAAATCTGGCCTTTTTCCATTTGCGACAGCTTGTGTTCCCACTCGCCCGTCAGTTCCGGCGCCGTCAATTCGTTCACGCCGAGGCCGCGCAGCAGGGTCATCAGCTGGAATGCCTTGGCGGTCGGGATCAGCTCGCGCCCTTCGCGCAGCAGGTATTTTTCCGTCAGCAAGCCTTCGATGATCGCGGCGCGCGTGGCCGGCGTGCCGAGGCCCTTGCCGGCCATGGCGTCGCGCAGCTCGTCGGAATCCACGAGCTTGCCCGCGCCTTCCATTGCCGACAGCAACGTGGCTTCGTTGTAGCGCGCGGGCGGCTTGGTGACGAGGCCGTTGGCCGTGACCTTCTCCGTCTGTACCTGCTCACCCTTCGTGACCGGCACGAGGCTGGCGCCATCCTTGTCGTCCCCGGTCGTGTCCTTGCCGTACACGGCGAGCCAGCCGGGGTTCGTCATGACCTTGCCCTCGGTCTTGAACTGGTGGCCTTCCACTTCCGTAAAACGCGTGGTGACGAGGAACTCGGCGGCCGGGAAGAACACGGCCATGAAGCGGCGCGTGACGAGGTCGTACAGTTTCTGTTCCGGCTCGGACAGGTTCTTCGGCACGACACCCGTCGGGATGATCGCGAAGTGGTCCGAGATCTTGCTGTTGTCGAAGATGCGCTTGTTCGGCTTGACCCAGCCCTTGTCCAGGATCTGCTTGGCGAACGGCAGGTAGTTCGAATTACCCTTCAACACTTCCAGCGTCGACTGGACCGTGCTCAGGTAGTCTTCCGGCAGCGCGCGCGAATCCGTACGGGGATAGGTCAGCACCTTGTGCTTTTCGTACAGCGCCTGCGCGAGGCCCAGCGTGTTCTTGGCCGAGAAGCCGAAGCGGCCGTTGGCTTCGCGCTGCAGCGACGTCAGGTCGAACAGCGCGGGCGCCATCGACGTCGTCGGTTTCGATTCCTCGGTAACCTTGCCCTGCTTACCCGTGCAGGCGGCGACGATGGCGTCCGCATCGGCCTTGGCCCACATGCGCTCGGCGCGTCGTTCCGGATCGGTGTCGTCCTTCTTGAACTTCGTGTCGAGCCAGCGGCCTTCGTACACGCCGGCCGCGCAGCGGAATTCCGCGCGCACTTCCCAGTAGTCGCGCGGCACGAATTTCTTGATCTTCTCTTCGCGCTCGACGACGATCGACAAGGTGGGCGTCTGCACGCGGCCGACGGTCGTCAGGTAGAAACCGCCTTCCTTCGAGTTGAACGCGGTCATCGCGCGGGTGCCGTTGATGCCGATCAGCCAGTCCGCTTCCGAGCGGCAACGGGCGGCATCGGCCAGCGGCAACATTTCCTTGTCGCTGCGCAGGTGGGCGAAGCCGTCGCGGATCGCGTTCGGCGTCATCGACTGCAGCCACAGGCGCTTGACGGTCTGCTTCGCCTTCGCATTCTGGGCGATCAGGCGGAAGATCAGCTCACCTTCGCGGCCCGCGTCGCATGCGTTGATCAGGGTGTCGACATCCTTGCGCTTGATCAGCTTGTTCAGCACCTTGAGGCGCGACTCCGTCTTCGCGATCGGATTCAGCGCGAAGTACGGCGGGATCATCGGCAGGTGGGTGAAACTCCATTTGCCGCGCTTGACGTCGTATTCCTCGGGCACCGCGATCTCGAGCAGGTGGCCGACGGCGGACGACAGGACGTACTCGTCGGATTCGAAATACTCATCGTGCTTCGTAAAGCCGCCGAGCGCCTTGGCGATGTCGTTCGCCACGGAGGGTTTTTCGGCAATGATGAGGGCTTTGGTCATATGGTTTCTCGTACTTGTTCTTGGCTAGGCTCGCGCATCATACATGAGCCCCAGGCTTGGGCGGCGTGATATATCCGCCGCTTGTGAGCTTATCGTGAGCTTATTGTTAGCTTATTGGTAACGGATTGGCAGTAGCGGCCAATGATAAGCGGGTTGTCGCGCAATCCGCAAGTAGACTCTCTCTGCGTGATCGTTGATGCAACTATGCATTTCCGGACAGAAACACCGTTTGAATATTACTCTAAAACAATAAAAAACGGGGCCGCAGCCCCGTTCGTGATGTATTTTTGCACCGTTTCAGTGCAAAAGGCGCGGCGCGGCATCTTCTTCGTCCGACCCGAAGAGGTCGTCGAACATCAGCGCGTCCGGCTCCTTGCCCTGGCTCCACAGGAGCATCAGGACGATGATCTTGAGCTTGCCCAACGTGACGGGCGCTTCGTCCAGCGCGAGCGCGCGTTCGATGACGATCTCGCGCTGGGACGCGGTCAACAGGCCGGCCAGCTCGAGGAACTGGATGAAGCCGACGGCCGCGGTGCCGAGCGTGTCGACTTCCTGGGCGATGTAGAAGCGCGTGCCGCTCGATTCGAGGGCGGGATTGGTGGTGCCGGCCATTTCCGTCAAGCCATTTAGCCAGTCCAACGCCTCGGAAATTTCGACATCGTCGAAACCGACGGCAGACAGCTTGCGTGCCAAGGCAGCCGGCTCGGGGCAGGCATCGGGACGGTAATACGTCTCGTAGAGGTAGACTAGGATGTCGAACATGGTGACGCTACTGTAGCAGCTAAGCTCCTTGCGGCACAAGAGCGTCACGAACTCCACTGACTCTCGGAAACATCATCGTTGTTTATCGGCCTTATCGGGTTCGCCAGCATATTTGCCCCTAATTATCGCTTGAATATTCTCTGCACGAGCCCGCCCGGCAGCCGTTCGACGCGCCCCGCCAGCTCCAGCACGAGCAGCTGCGCACTGAGTTCTCCTGGGGGACAGCCGAGCCGGGCCAGCAATGCGTCCATGTCGACGGGGTCGTGACCGAGGACATCGAGCAGCGCGGCCTCCGCCGGCGTGCCGACACCCGCCGTGGGACTGTTATCGTTATTCATATCCGTTAAGGAAATAACTGATGCGGGTAAGAACGCCGCCGGGACGCCCAGCAGCGGGGACGACGCGAGCGCTTCCAGCACGTCGTGCGCCGTGTCGACGAGCTTCGCGCCTTCGCGGATCAGGACGTGGCAGCCCTTGGCCAGCGCCGCGTGGATCGAGCCGGGGATCGCGAACACGTCGCGGCCCTGCTCGGCCGCCTGGCGCGCCGTGATCAGTGAGCCGGACTGCGCGGCCGCCTCGACGACGAGCACGCCGGCCGCGAGGCCGCTGATGATCCGGTTGCGCCGGGGGAAATTGCCCGGGACGGGTGGCGTGCCGATGGGATATTCGCTGACGATGCAGCCCTCCGCGGCGATGCGTTCGCCCAGGGCGCGGTTGCGGGCGGGATAGACGACGTCCGGCCCCGTGCCGACGACGGCGACGGTGCCGCCGGCGCGGCGCAGCGCGCCCTCGTGCGCCGCCGCGTCGATGCCTAGCGCGAGCCCGGACACGATGCAGAGCCCGGCCGCGGACAGGCTTTGCGCGAACGCTTGCGCATTCATCCTGCCCTGCACGCTGGCATTGCGGCTGCCGACGATGGCGAGGCCAGGTCTGGCCAGCAGCGTCGCACGGCCTCTAATATAGAGGAGCAGCGGCGGATCGGGGATGTGGGACAGCAGTTCGGGATAGCCGGGCTCGCCCAGCGCGACGACGCCGTTGCCGGGTTGGTCGAGCCAGGCCAGGGTGGCGTCCAGCAGGCGGCGCGTCGTGTCGGCGGGCGGCTGCAGCAGCGCGCGCGCCTGGGCCGGACTCACGTGGGCGGCCAGTGCGGCGAAGTCGGCGGCGAACACGGCGTCCGGGCTGCCGAAGACGCCGAGCAGCGCCGCCGCCGTGCGCGGGCCGATGCCGGCGCAGCGCTCCAGCCGCAGCCAGGCGGCCAGCCGCGCCGGGAACGATGGGAGTGCAGGTACCGCGGTGAGGGCCGTGTCCTGCACGGTGGAGTTACTCCGGTGATCGTGCGACGTCGCCGATCTGCACCGGCCCCGTCGTCCGCATGACCAGGCCGTACGCGACGTGGTCGAAAACCCGGAAGATGAACAGGTCGCCGTATTGCTCGTCCGGGAGCTTGAGTTTGGCCTTGCCGAACCCGAGGAAGCCTTTGCTTTCCGGGTCCGTCACGGTCTGCCCCAGATGATAAAGCTGCAGCACGGACCCGACATCGAGTCCGTCAAGCGTGCCCCGGTTGACAGTCACGACCTGGTTCTGCGAAGCGAAATTCGATTCCGTCGGCAGCGCCATCACGCGCGCCGCCACCGGCCGCGCGGGCGCATGGGGTACGTAGTTGCGCACGGGTGCCGGCGGCACGGGCAGCAGCCGGTCGCCGACGCCCATTTCCTTGTCGGAACGCGTGACGACGAACGTGTGGACGTCCGTGCCCGGCGCTGCCGCCTTCACGAGGCGGGCCGTGCCGACGTACGTGGCTTCGTGCGCGACGACCTGGTTCGTATCCGGATCACGCAGCTCCTTGCCCGGACGGAAGACCTGGAAGCTCGCCACATCGCCGAGCGCGCCGCGCACGTAGATGCGGTCGCCCTCGCCCAGGTACAGCCGGTCTTCGGCCGCCGCCACGATGCGCGGCGCGGCCGCCAGCGCCTGCGGCTCGACGACGAGCGGCTGGGTCAGGAACGGTTCGATCACGCCCGACGGGATGGCGGGCACGGCATTGTTGGTGTCCATGCCCTCCGTGCGCACCTGGGGCGACAGGCGCACGAGGGGCGGCTGGCCCGCATCGGCGCCCGTGCCCGGCTTGTTCAAGGTGAGGCGGCCATGGGCGCGGTCGAAATACACGATCTGCCCCGGATAGATCCAGTGCGGATTGCGGATCTCGTCGCGATTCATGCCCCACACCTGGGGCCAGCACCACGGATGTTCCAAGAAGGTGCCGGAAATGTCCCACAAGGTATCGCCCTTGACGACGACGTGCTGGTCCGGGGCGTTCGGCCGGAACGCGCAGTCGATGGCGGCCTGGACAGGCATGGCGAGGATGGCGAACACGCCGGCGGCGGCGGCGCGGATGACGAGCGACCGAGCGGCGCCTGTGCTAAAATTTTTCATTGGAGAGTCCTAAAGTGCCTATCGGCACGGGTGCTACGCCGCCTCGGCCGGCAACACAGCAGGAAACAGACGGCTCTTCGACCGCGTAGCGGATCTTGAAGTGTCGCAAGAGTTGCCTTACTGAATCAAATTCTGCCGAGAAATCCCTGAACTAGCAAGACAAACCGCACCCGGCAGCGGGGGCGGCGTGTTGCGTTTATGTCCGCGCAACCCAATATACCGATTATTGACCGACTTTGAACACATCGCCATGGCCTTACTGAACATCCTCCGCTACCCCGATCCGCGCCTGCACAAGGTCGCCAAGCCGGTCACCGAATTCGGCGACCGCCTCCACAAGCTGGTGGCGGACATGGCCGAGACCATGTACGACGCACCGGGCGTGGGCCTGGCCGCCACGCAGGTCGACGTGCACGAGCGCGTCGTCGTCATCGACGTGACCGAGACCAAGGACGACCTGCTCGTCTTCGTCAACCCGGAAATCGTCTGGTCCAGCCCGGACAAGCAAGTCTACGACGAAGGCTGCCTGTCGGTGCCGGGCATCTACGACGGCGTCGAGCGTCCCTCCCGCGTCAAGGTGCGCGCCGTCGACCAGTTCAACAAGCCGTTCGAGCTCGAGGCGGACGGCCTGCTGGCCGTGTGCATCCAGCACGAGATGGACCACTTGATGGGCAAGGTCTTCGTGGAATACCTGTCGCCGCTGAAGCGCAACCGCATCAAGACGAAGCTGCAGAAGGAAGAGCGCGACATGCAGCGTTCCTCCGCCCGCCGCGCATGATGAAGGTGGTTTTTGCCGGCACGCCGGAATTCGCGGCCGTCGCGCTGCGCGCCCTGCTCGACGCTGGATTCAGCGTACCGCTCGTGCTGACCCAGCCCGACCGCCCGGCCGGCCGCGGCATGCAGCTGCAGGCGTCAAGCGTGAAACAGGTCGCCGTCGCGCACGGGATCGACGTGCTGCAACCGTTGTCGCTCCGGATGGACGCGAAGGATCCGCAGCGCGCGAGCGAAGCCCGGGCCGCGCACGAACGCCTGCTCGCGACCGACTACGACGTCATGGTCGTCGCCGCGTACGGCCTGATCCTGCCCCGCTCCACCCTCGACATCAAGCCCTGCATCAATATCCACGGCTCCATCCTGCCCCGCTGGCGGGGCGCCGCGCCGATCCACCGCGCGATCGAGGCGGGCGATGCGGAGACGGGCGTGACGATCATGGAAATGGAAGAAGGCCTGGACACGGGCCCGATGCTGCTCGTCGAGCGCATCGCCATCGACGACACGGACACGACGGGCAGCCTGCACGACAAGCTGGCGGCCCTCGGCGGCCGCATGATCGTCGACGCGCTGCAGCAAATGGCGCAGGGCCGCCTGGAAGCCGTACCCCAGCCGGAGGAAGGCGTGACGTATGCCGCCAAGATCGGCAAGGAAGAGGCGAAGCTGGACTGGACCTTGCCGGCCGCCGAACTGGCGCGCAAGGTCCGCGCATTCAACCCGTTCCCGGGCGCGCATGGCCAGGCGGGGTCGACGACGGTCAAGATCTGGCAGGCGCAGCCCGTCGCTGGCAGTGGCCAACCGGGCCAGGTGCTGCAGGCCGATGGGCAGGGCATCGTCGTCGCGTGCGGCGCCGGCGCGCTCCGCCTGACGGAATTGCAAAAGCCGGGCGGCAAGCGCCTGGCGGCGGCCGAGTTCCTGAAAGGGTTTTCGTTCGACGGTCTCGCGTTCGCGTAACCGACGGCGTCAACATAATAAAGAAGGGCATCAGCCGGCGTGCGCCGGGTGATGCCCTTCTGTTTTCCGTATCAATTAATCGAGACCTTTGTCTCTGATGGCATCCCGTACGGGTCTCAGGCCATCGGGCCCACGGGGCGCTGTGCCCCGGCCATCGTCATGCAAGAGATCAGTGCTGCTCGCCTTGAGCACGCACGCGATTCGCTTCCATATATTCGCGCAGGACCTGGTTGATGCGGGTCTGGTAGCCCGGACCGGCCGATTTGAACCATTCCAGCATGTCGACGTCGAGACGGATCGTGACGATCTGCTTCACGCCGGCGGCGGCGTGCGACTTGGCCGCAGCGGTGTCTTCGGTGCGGGCGGCTGGCTGGTCCCACTCGGCTACGTATTCTTTGTTCATTGCAATCTTCCCATTTTGGCGGCGGAGCGACGGTCCGCGCATTCCGTTGATTGGACAAGGATTTATCCTGAAACCGCGCCAACGGCGGTTCCATGAAGTTAATTGTCGTCCCTGTATGTATCCGGGAAATTGCTAATATGCGGCAATTTGTATCACAGTGTAACAATGTCGCGTTTGATACAGTACGTTACAAACGTCTTTACATCGACGTCCGGTTTTGAGCGAACCGTGACCCTTCGGCCGCACCGGGAACAAACTCGGCCAGTAACGGTATAATCACAGACCCGCCTCATATTTCCGCTTCATTTATTTTCCAGCAGACCTCAGGAAGCCAACGATGATCACCGCCGCCCACCCCATGTCCCCCGTCGAAGCCCAGCTGCGCGAAGCCCTCGCCCGCCGGATCCTGATCCTGGACGGCGCGATGGGCACGATCATCCAACAATATAAACTGGACGAACAGGCGTATCGCGGCGGCCCCGCCGGGCGCTTCATCGATTTCACGGCCCCCGCCGACAGCGGCGCCCGTGAGCTGTTCGTCAAGGGCAACAACGAGTTGCTGAACCTGACGCAGCCGCAGATCATCCAGGAAATCCACGAGCGCTACCTGGCCGCCGGCGCCGACATCATCGAAACTAACACGTTCGGCGCCACCAGCGTCGCGCAGGACGACTACCACATGGCGCACCTCGTGCGCGAGATGAACGTGCAGGCCGCGAAGCTCGCGCGCGCCGCCTGCGTCAAGTATTCGACGCCGGACAAGCCGCGCTACGCCGCCGGCGCCCTCGGCCCGACGCCGAAGACGGCATCCATTTCGCCGGACGTCAACGACCCGGCCGCGCGCAACGTGACGTTCGACCAACTGGTCACCGCCTATTACGAACAGGTCGACGCGCTCGTCGAGGGCGGTATCGACCTGATTCTCGTCGAGACGATCTTCGACACCCTGAACTGCAAGGCCGCGCTGTTCGCCATCGACCAGTATTTCACCGAGCATCCGGAGACGACGCGCCTGCCGCTGATGATCTCCGGTACGGTCACCGACGCATCGGGCCGCATCCTGTCCGGCCAGACCGTGCCGGCATTCTGGAATTCCGTGCGCCATGCGAAGCCGCTGACGATCGGCCTGAACTGCGCGCTGGGCGCCGCCCTGATGCGTCCGTACGCCGAGGAACTGTCGCAGATCGCCGACACGTTCGTCTGCATCTACCCGAACGCCGGCTTGCCCAACCCGATGAGCGACACGGGTTTCGACGAACTGCCGTCCGACACGTCCGCCCTGCTGCGCGAATTCGCCGACGCCGGCTTCGTCAACATTGCCGGCGGCTGCTGCGGCACGACGCCGGAACACATCCAGGCCATCGGCGACCTGCTGAAGGATTGCCCTCCCCGCACCGTGCCGGAGATCCCCGTCGCGCTGCGCCTGTCCGGGCTGGAGCCGTTCGTCGTCGACGACACGTCGCTGTTCGTCAACGTCGGCGAGCGCACCAACGTCACGGGCTCGAAAGCGTTCGCGCGCATGATCCTGAACGAGCAGTTCGACGAGGCGCTGTCCGTCGCGCGCCAGCAGGTCGAGAACGGCGCGCAAGTCATCGACATCAACATGGACGAGGCGATGCTCGATTCCCAGGCCGCGATGACGCGCTTCCTGAACCTGATCGCGTCCGAACCCGACATCTCGCGCGTGCCGATCATGATCGACTCGTCGAAGTGGTCCGTGATCGAAGCGGGCCTGAAGTGCGTGCAGGGCAAGGCGATCGTCAACTCGATCTCGATGAAGGAAGGCGAAGAGGAGTTCCTGCGCCAGGCCACGCTGTGCCGCCGCTACGGCGCGGCCGTGATCGTGATGGCGTTCGACGAGAAGGGCCAGGCCGACACGTTCGAGCGCAAGATCGAGATCTGCAAGCGCGCGTACGACACCCTGGTGCAGAAGGTCGGCTTCCCGCCGGAAGACATCATCTTCGACCCGAACATCTTCGCGATCGCCACGGGCATCGAGGAGCACGACAACTACGCCGTCGACTTCATCAACGCGACGCGCTGGATCCGCGAGCACCTGCCGTACGCGAAGGTGTCGGGCGGCGTGTCGAACGTGTCGTTCTCGTTCCGCGGCAACGACCCCGCGCGTGAAGCGATCCACACCGTGTTCCTGTACCACGCCATCAAGGCCGGCATGACGATGGGTATCGTCAATGCGGGCATGGTCGGCGTGTACGACGACCTCGATGCCGAGCTGCGCGAGCGCGTGGAAGACGTCGTGCTGAACCGCCGCGCCGACGCCACCGAGCGCATGATCGAATTCGCCGGCACGTTGAAGGCCGGCGGCGCCAAGCAGGAACAGAACCTCGAGTGGCGTAACGCGCCGGTCGGCAAGCGCTTGTCGCATGCGCTCGTGCACGGCATCACGCAGTGGATCGTCGAGGACACGGAAGAAGCGCGCGCTGGGATCGCAGCCGAAGGCGGCCGTCCGATCCAGGTGATCGAGGGCCCGCTGATGGACGGCATGAACGTCGTCGGCGACCTGTTCGGCCAGGGCAAGATGTTCCTGCCGCAGGTGGTGAAATCGGCGCGCGTGATGAAGCAGGCCGTGGCCCACCTGATCCCGTTCATCGAGGAAGAAAAGGCGGCCGAGGAAGCGCGCACGGGCATCGTCGCGAAACCGAAGGGCAAGATGGTGATCGCCACCGTGAAGGGCGACGTGCACGACATCGGCAAGAACATCGTCTCCGTGGTCCTGCAGTGTAATAACTTCGAGATCGTCAACATGGGCGTGATGGTGCCCGCGTCCGAGATCCTCGCGAAGGCGAAGGAAGAGAACGCGGACATCATCGGCCTCTCGGGCCTGATCACGCCGTCGCTCGAAGAGATGGCCCACGTCGCGCGCGAGATGCAGCGCGATCCGTGGTTCCGCGAGCGCCGCATTCCCCTGTTGATCGGCGGCGCAACGACGAGCCGCGCGCACACGGCCGTCAAGATCGCGCCGCATTACGAAGGCCCGGTCGTGTACGTGCCGGACGCGTCGCGTTCCGTGTCGGTGGGCCAGTCGCTAGTAACGGCGGAGACCCGCGACGGCTACGTCGCCGAGATCGCCGAGGACTACGTGCGCATCCGCGAACAGCACGCGAACAAGAAGGCGTTGCCGATGGTGAGCCTGGAGCAGGCCCGCGCCAACAAGGCGCAGCTGGCGTTCGCGCCGACGAAGCCGAAATTCGTCGGCCGCCGCGTCTTCAAGAACGTCGACCTGGCGACGCTCGCCCGCTACATCGACTGGAGTCCGTTCTTCCAGACGTGGGACCTGGCCGGTCCGTATCCCGCGATCCTGACGGACGAGGTGGTCGGAGAAGCGGCGACGAAGGTGTTCGAGGAAGGCCAGGCGATGCTGAAGAAGATCATCGACGGCCGCTGGCTGACGGCAAACGGCGCCATCGCCCTGCTCCCCGCGAACAGCGTGAACGACGACGACATCGAGATCTACACGGACGACACGCGCAGTGAAGTCGCCTTCACGTATTACGGCCTGCGCCAGCAAGGCGTGAAGCCCATCGTCGACGGCGTGCAGCGTCCGAATCAGTGCCTGGCCGACTTCATCGCGCCGAAATCGTCCGGCATCGCCGACTACATCGGCCTGTTCGCCGTCACGGCCGGCATCGGCGCCGAGAAGATCGAGAAGCGCTTCGAGGCCGCCGGCGACGACTATTCGTCGATCATGGTGAAGGCCCTGGCCGACCGCCTGGCCGAAGCGTTCGCCGAGTACATGCACGAGCGCGTGCGCACGGACCTGTGGGGCTATGTCGCGGGGGAGTCCCTGTCGAACGAGGCGCTGATCAAGGAAGAATACGTCGGCATCCGCCCGGCGCCGGGCTATCCGGCCTGCCCCGAGCACACGGTCAAGGCCGACCTGTTCAAGGTTTTGCAGGCCGACGAGATCGGGATGCAGCTGACGGAATCGTTCGCGATGTACCCGGGCGCCGCGGTGTCGGGCTTTTACTTCTCGCACCCGGAATCGAAGTATTTCGTGGTCGGCAAGATCGGCCAGGACCAGCTCGACGACATGGCCAAGCGGCGCGGCCTGCCGAAGGACGAGGTGGAACGGTACCTGGCGCCAAACCTCTGATCGAGCGACTGGTGAGCACGGAGTGCGCACCTACGGCTACGCGGCTGATCAACTGTCTGGTGGGCACGGGGTGCCCACCCTACGGTTATATGCGGTCCCATGTGACACCGCGTGGGCACGGGTGCACACCCTATGATTGTCACGATGCCGTAGGGTGGGCGGCCTCCGCCCACCATGCATCACGCCTGCTCGCGCTTGAACCGCCACAGGGCGGCGACGATGAACAGCAGCGCAAACCCCAACAGCACCGCGACGGCCGGCGCGGCCGCCGCCGCATCCAGGCCGCGCCACGTCACGGCATCCAGGCCCGCGATGGCCCAGCGCGTCGGCACGACCATCGTCAGCTGCTGCACCCACGCCGGGAACATGAACGACGGCACCCAGGCGCCGCCCAGCATCACCATGATCAACGTGGCGAACATCGCGATGCCGCGCGCCGCTTCCGGCGTCTTGCCGAACGCGGCGACGAGCAGGCCGAACGCGGCCGTCAGTGCGCCGAACCCGAGCGCCACGCCGAGGAAGCCCGGCAGGCTCGAGATCTGCACGTGGAACGCCAGCGCCGCCACGACGAAGATCGCGCACAAGAGGCCGAACGCGATGATGGCCGCCGAGACGCCGCGCGCCAGCACCACTTGCGTCAGCGTGACGGGCGCCGCGAGCAGGCGGTCCCACACGCCGCTGCGGCGCGCCAGCAGCATGCCGATGCCCATGTTCACGCCCATGAACAGGATGAACTGCACACCCATGCCCGAGAACGAGTGCGCGTACGGGTTGTAGCCCTGGGCCACCGGGCCGCTCGTCAGGCCCTCGTCATGCGTCGTGAACGGCATCGCCAGCCCGCGCGGTGCGGCGCCGTCCGTGCCTTCCGTGCGCGGCTGCGACTCGTACTTGCGCACGGCGACGAGCATGTCGCGCAGCGCCGGGTCCTGCACGTTGTTCGCGTCGAGTTGCTGCAGGCCGCGCTCCGTGAGCTTCTTGCCCATCGGGCCGCCGAACATCTCCGCGCTCACGACCTGCATCACCTGCTGCGTCAGCATGCCCTTCACCATCGCCAGCACGGCGGGCTGCGACGGGTCGTACAGCAGCGGGATCGCGGGCTTCTCTTCGTTCGAGAACATGGCGGTGCCGGCCGCTTCGGCGAAGCCGGCCGGCAGCACGATGGCGATGGCCTGGCTGCCCTTGCGCACGGCGTCGCGCGCCTGCGCGAGGTCCATCGGCGTCACGTGCAGGTTCGGGTCGGCCTTGAGGCCCGCCGCGATGCGGTTGCCGGCGCCGCTCGTGTCCTGCTGGACGAGGGCCACGTCGATCCCGCCGCCTTTCGCGCTGCCGCCGCCGAACACGGAACCGAAGAACGCGGCGATCACGATGGGCAGCACGAGGTGCATCAGCAGCGCGCGCTTGTCGGAGAAATACAGGATGAGGTCCTTGCGGACGAGGGCGAAAAAGGCGGTCATGGCGGGTCTCAGTCGCGCAGCGAGCGTCCGGTGAGGTCGAGGAAGATGTCTTCGAGGCTGGCGCGCGCGGTGGCGAAGTGCACGGCGCGCTGGCCCTGCCCTTGCAGCCAGCCGAGCAGCGGCACGGCGTCGGCGTTGTCGGTGAGGCCGATGTCGAGCGCGTTGCCCTCGCTCGCGAGGGCCGTCACGCCGGCCTGCGTGCGCAGCGCGTCGAGCAGCTGGCTACCCGCCGGTTCCGCCAGCTCCACGCGCAGCAGCGCCTTCGACGCGAGCTTGCGATGCAGCGCGGCCGGGCTGTCGTCCGCGAGCACCTTGCCGTGGTCGATGATGACGATGTGGTCGGCGAGGCGCTCCACCTCTTCCATGTAGTGGCTCGTGTAGATCAGCGCACGGCCTTGCGCCTGCAGCGCTTCCAGGGTGTCGAAGATCGCGTTGCGGCTTTGCGGGTCGACACCGACCGTCGGCTCGTCGAGGATCAACAGGTCCGGGTCGTGCAGCAGCGCGGCCGCGATGTTCAGGCGGCGCTTCATCCCGCCGGAGAACGTGGCCGGCTTGTCGCGCGCGCGGTCGGACAGGCCCACGAGGCCCAGCACACTGTCGATACGGTCGTCGAGCGCCTTGCCCTTGAGGCCATACAGGGCACCGAACAGCTTCAGGTTCTCGCGCGCCGCCAGGTCTTCGTACAGCGCGAGATCCTGCGGGACGAGGCCGATGCGGCGCTTGACCCCGGCGGCGCCCGTCGTGACGGGCTGGCCGTCCAGCAGCACCTGCCCCGCATCGGGCCTCAGTAGCCCGCACAGCATGGAGACGGTGGTCGACTTGCCGGCGCCGTTCGGCCCGAGCAGGCCGACCGTCTGGCCTGTCCTCACCTGGAACGACACCCCGTCCACGGCACGGCGGGCGCCGTACGATTTCACGAGACCTTCAACGCGCAACAACACGTTCGACATGGGACTCCCATTGATCGCATTGGGTTGGAAAACCGCGTGCGGGCGCACGCGGCGGAAGACTTCAGATGGCGTAGCGGACTACGCTGTCGCTCCACTGGAACGCCGACATCTCGAGCTCGATCATGTCGTCGCCGGAGATCTGCAATTCCTTCAGCGTGGGCAGCACGAGTTCCGTGTCCTCGTCGGCCTGCTCGATGCTCTCGGACAGCTTGAGCAGCTCGCCGAAAAAGCCGGTGCGGCCGACGAGAGCTTCGCGCACGTCGTCGCTCACGGGGATCTGGTCGACGATGTCGGTCATCGGGATGCCGAACAGGACGTCCATCAGCGACATGATGCCGACCGTGAAGCCGATGTCCGCCACCGCGCGCTGGCCGGGGCGCAGGCGCTGTGCGAGCAGCTCCATCAGGCGGCCGCGGGTCGTCGCGAGCATCAGTAGCGGGGTCTGGTTGTGGCCGCGCGTGGCCGGCTCCGCGTACAGCATGATCTGCAGCCAGCGCTGCAACTGGCGCCGGCCCAGCACGAGCAGTGCCTGGCTGACGGAATCGATGCGCTGCGCGGCACCGACGGCGGGCGTGTTCACGAGGCGCAGGAGGTTCAGCGCCAAGGTCACGTCGCGCTTGACGGTCTTTTCGATGACGGCATTGTCGGCGTCCGACATCACGAGGTTCATCAGCTCGACGACGGCGAGCTGCGACGGCGACAGCTTGCGGCCGCCCAGCACGGCCGGACGCGCGAAATAAAAGCCCTGGAAGTAATCGAAACCGAGGTCCATCGCGGCCTGGTACGCGTCGCGCGTCTCGACCTTTTCCGCGACCACGGTTTTTTCCATCGCATGCAGGCGCCGCACGAGGTTCGGCAGCTGCTGCTGCGGCACGCTGCGCAGGTCCAGCTTGACGAGGCCGGCGAGCGGCAACAGGCGCTGCAGGCGCAGGCTGTCGCCTTCGATGCCGTCCAGCGCGAAGCGGAAGCCGTGGCCCGCCAGTTCGCGCATGCGCGCGAGCAGCGCGTCGTCCGGCACGACGGACGCGACGATTTCCAGCACCGTGCGCTCGCGCGGCAGGAAGGCGAAGATGTCGCTGCCGAGGACTTCGGCGTCGACGTTCAGGAAGCAGGCCGCGTCGCCGATCGCGCGCGCAAGCCCCAGCTGGGCCGCGTGGGCGATGACGGCGGCTGTCGCCGACAAACCGGTCTCGTCGGCCTCGCCCTGGCGCGCACTGCGGAATAGGAGTTCGTAACCGTACAGCGCCTGGTTGCGGTCGAGCACAGGCTGGCGCCCCAGATAGAAGTCACGCACGCGCAAGGGGTAGTTCGCGTGGTCCAGGCTCGCGGCGGTATCGGTCATCACGGACTCTTGTAGCAATGGAACGTAACTACTTTAACGCATTCCGCCGCGTGGTGACTATATGAAAATGATTTCTTGTAAAAAACTTGTCACGACTGCGGCAGGCCGTCGACGAACACCTTCAGTTCGCCGGGCGCGAAATCGGTCCACGTTTCGTTGGTCGTCAGCGGGGTTGTGACGATGATGGCGACGCGGTCGTTCGGCGTCGTCACCTGGGAAAAGTCGACAGACAGGTCTTCGTCGGCCAGACAGGCGGCCGCGAACGGGTATTTGCGCACGACGTAGCACAGCTTTGTCGAGCAGTGCGCGAACAGCGCCGTGCCATCGGACAGCATCATGTTGAACGTGCCGTGGCGGGCGATGACGGCGACGAGGTCGGCGATCGCGGCGCGCAGCACGGGCAGCGCCGGCGATATGTCGCCGAAGCGGTCGCGCAATTGCTGCAGCAGGAAGCAGAAGGCCCGTTCGCTGTCGGTATTGCCCACCGGACGGTACGGGCCGTCGAGGACGGGGTCGAAGCCCTTGAGGTCGCCGTTGTGGGCGAACACCCAATAGCGGCCCCACATCTCGCGCACGAACGGATGGCAGTTCTCCAGCGCCACCTGCCCTTGCGTCGCCTTGCGGATGTGGGCGATGACGTTCAGCGACTTGATCGGGTAATGCTTGATCAGCTCCGCGATCGGCGACGCGATGGCGGCCTGGTGGTCGACGAAATGGCGCACGCCGGCGCCCTCGAAGAAGGCGATGCCCCAGCCGTCGTGGTGCGTGTCCGTGCGTCCGCCACGATGGGCGAAGCCGGTAAAACTAAAAACAATGTCGGTGGGGACATTGCAATTCATGGCAAGAAGCTGACACATGGGTCAAGCTTACCATGCGATCGGAGTGACGGGGATGAAGAGGCGCCTGCGTCGCCGGCCGGGAAAGGGGCTGCGTCACGCAGGGGCGATGGCCGGCGCAGGATGCCCGGCCGGAGGACTTCAGTGCAGGACGACCGGCTGGCTCATGAGGGTGTCGTACGAACCCAGGAAATCGTCGATTTCCTCCATGGTCGGTTCGCTCGCGATCAGGTTGTTGACATCACGCCGGAACGCTTGCGCCAGTTTGCCGCCGATGAAAGCTTCGCGCCGGCCGGACTTGTCGACGATCTCGTAGCCGCCGAAGCGCAGTGCCTCGAGGTTGTGATCGACGCCAAATTCGACAACGCTGTACTGCTCGCTGTTATAGATCATGTTCATGATGACTCCTTCACTCGATCAGATGGGTGCAAGGTTGTCGCCCGGCGGCGGACGACGAATTTCGCACGACCTTTTCCACTTTTCTTCCATTACGATGAAGAGGTGGGGCCACTGGAACCGAATTCAAGAACCTCTACAACTTGTTACGATTTCATCGACGAGCTGCGGAAGATTCAGGCGTTCAGGTCGGAAGTCAGCCGTAACAGCTGATCGTATGGCTCGGAGTGCAACCACGATCGCAACTGATCAAGATGCTCGCTGTCGGCGACACCGATGAAGATGCGGCTTGGGCGTCGACGGAGCAGGCGATTCAATGTTACACGCAAAACGAGATTGCCGGTGCAGCACAGGCAACCGGGCGCGATCCGCGCAACGGCTTGGCCGGTGGGCAGGTCATCCAGGGGGGAGGTGCCGGACGCGAGGCCTTCGAGGATGATGGCCTGCTCGCCGTCTTCGTGCAGATCGGAAAGGCTGGCGGCGATCGCCGCTTCGCGCGCGCGGGCGCTGGCGCCCGTGACGAGGGTGAGGACAGTACGGGTATCGTCCGCCGTACCGTCCGGGTTACTGCGCACTCTTCTTGCCCAGCTTGCCCGGTTCGACGCCGAGCTGCTTGAGCTTGCGGTACAGGTGGGTACGCTCCAGGCCCGTCTTTTCGGCCACGCGCGTCATCGAGCCGCCTTCGCGGCCCAGGTGGTGTTCGAAGTACATACGCTCGAACGCATCGCGCGCCTCGCGCAGCGGCAGGTCGAACGACAGCGTATAGCCGTGCGCATGCGCCTCGCCATTGCTGACGGGACGGGCGATGCCGATGGCGCTGCCTTGCGGCGGCTGGGGTGCGTACATGGGCTGCGCCTGCGCGCTCGGCTCCGGCATGGGTGCCGAGACGGACGCGGCGGACACCATCGGACGCGGCGCGATGGCCGGGGTACGCGCCACATCCTGGCCGCGCTGCAGGCCCTGCTGCACGGCTTTCAGCAGCTTTTGCAGGGCGATCGGTTTTTCGAGGAAGTTCAGCGCGCCGATGCGGGTCGCCTCGACGGCGGTGTCGATGGTGGCGTGGCCGGACATCATGATGACCGGCATCGTCAGCAGGCCGTCGCGCTGCCATTCCTTGAGCAGCGTGACGCCGTCCGTATCGGGCATCCAGATGTCGAGCAGCACCAGATCGGGCGTGCCCTGCTGGCGTGCCTGCCGGGCCTGCAGGGCATTTTCCGCAAGCTGGACCGCGTGCCCCTCGTCGCCAAGGATTTCCGAGAGCAGCTCGCGGATGCCCATTTCATCGTCAACTACGAGTATGTTCGCCATCTTTGTTATGCCTTTTATTATGACTCTCTCTACGGAGAATGCCGGAAACCGCACGTCGCCTGGTGCATGTAACCGGCTCCCCTACAGCCAAGATTCTATGCGCGATTCACGCTTCGGCCAAGTTCGCCTCTGGCGCTAACTTTAACAGCAAAATCGATACCGAAGCGCCAGTTCCATCGGTGCGGTTGGCAACGTCGATCCGGCCGCCGTGTTCGTCGATGATCTTCTTGACCATCGGCAGGCCCAGTCCGGTGCCGCGCGCCTTCGACGTGACGTACGGCTCGAACGCCCGCGACAGGATCTTCGGCGCGAATCCGGGCCCGTTGTCGACGATGGCCAGGCGCACCGCCGTGCCCGTGCAGCCGTCCGCGCCGACGTAGTGGATGGTCTCCGTCACGACGTCGACACGGGGCGCTTCGTCCTGCGCCGTGCGGTCGGCCAGCGCGTCCTGCGCGTTCTGCAGCAGGTTGTGGATCACCTGGCGCAGTTGCGTGGCGTCACCCATCACCTTCGGCAGGCCCGGCTGCAGGACCGGATGGATCACGTCCGAGCCGTCCTCGGCCAGGTAAAGATGGAGGATCTCGTCGATCAGGTCGTTCAAGTCCAGCGGCGCCAGCACGGCGGGCGGCGTGCGCGCATAGTCGCGGAAGTCGTCGACCATGCGCTTCATCGCCGCCACCTGGCTGACGATGGTATCGGTGGCCTTGTTCACGAGCGCGGCGGCGTCCGGGTCGACGCGGTCGACCAGCTTCATCTGCAGGCGCTCGGCCGACAGCTGGATCGGCGTCAGCGGGTTCTTGATCTCGTGCGCGAGGCGGCGCGCGACCTCGCCCCACGCGACGGAACGCTGGGCCGAGATCACGTCGGAGATGTCGTCGAACACGACGATGAAGCCGCTGCCCGCCCCCACCGGCAGGCGCGAGCCGCGCGCCAGCAGCGTGAGGTCGTGGCCATCGTCGGTGCCGGCGCGGCGCGGGATCTCGATCTGCTGCTGCCAGTGCGCCCGCCCGCGCCCGCGGCCTGCGGCCGACTGCGCGCTCTGCGCGGAGAACGCGCGCGTGACGGTGCCCGCGAACACTTCCAGGCCCTCGATCTCGTCGAGCGGCCGGCCGGCCAGCGACGCGACGTCGACCTGCAGGATGCGGTGCACGGCATCGTTCGAGTTGACGACGACGCCGTCCGCATCCATCACGATCACGCCGGCCGACATGTTGGCGAGCACGGATTCCAGGTGAGCCTTCGCGCTTTCCAGCGCGGCGCGGTTGCGTTCGACGGCGGAGCGCGCCTCGAACAGCTGGCCCGTCATCGCATTGAACGATTGCGTCAGCGTGCCCAGTTCGTCGTTCGTTTCGACGATCGGGCGCGGCGACAGGTCGCCCTCGGCCACGGCGCGCGTGCCCTCGGCCAGCACGAGCAGCGGCTGCGCCAGGTTGCCCGCGATGAGGAACGATGCGCCCGTCGCGGAAAAGATCGCCAGCAGCAACGTGAGGATCAGCGTGCCGATGTACATCTTGCGCAGGCCCGTGCGCGCGGCGAATCGTTCCTGGTATTCGCGGTACGCCGTCGACAGCACGGCGGCGTTGGACGCAAGGTTGACGGGCACGGCCTGCGTGAGCTGCAGGTAGCGCGGCGCCATGCCCGGCGGTTCCGGCACGGCCACGACGACGCGCAGGCGCAGGCCGGTGGCGGCGTCGAGCGCGCTCGGCTGGTCGCCGTGCGCCTCGCGGAAGTCGTCCTCGATGCCGCCCTCCGGCCGCGCATACCCGCCCGGCATCGCGGCCTGCTTGAGCATCTGGGGCGTCGGCAGGTCGGCGGCCAGGTCCGTGCGGGGGTCTTCGGCCGTGCCGGCGACGAGCTTGCCGCCCGCATCGACCAGCAGCGCGCTCTGCATGCCGTCGCCGTCGTCGAGCGCGCGCTTGAGGATGGACGAGACGTCCTGTCCGCCCTGCCCCGCCAGCGTCGCGGCGACGGTGCCGGCGTTGGCGCTCAGGTCCGCCAGCGCTTCGTCGAGGGCGGCGCGCGACAGGTTCAGGCCGGAATCGAGCGCCGCCTCGATCTTGACGTCGAACCACGATTCGATCGAGTGCGAGACGAACTGCACGGACACCATGAACACGACGAGCCCGGGCAGGATGCCCACGCTCGTGAACAGGACCATCAGGCGCACCATCAGGCGCGAGCCGAACTTGCCGGCCTTGTAGCGCGAATACAGGCGCCAGAACGCGACCAGCACGAGCACGAACAGCGCGCCCGCCACGCCGAGGATCATGCCGAACAGCCAGGTGAAGTCGTGGGCGAAGAAGCCCGTGTTGCTGGAGGCGGACGCGAGCAGGAACAGCAGGATCGACGCGATCGCGCTGCCGATCACGAGGGCGTAGCGCAGGGCCCGGATCACGGCTTACTCCGCACGGTAGGTGAAGGTCTTCTTGTGCGAGGCCAGGCGCCAGTCCGAATTATTGAAGGCGTCGACCTGGAGCGGCTTCGACAGGAAGTCGCGGTCCATGAACATGCGCAGCGTGACGTTGTAGGTCTCGCCCGGCTTGAGCGCGCCCTTCGACGCGATCAGCCAGCGGGCCGGCCGGCGGATCGCGAGCAGCGCGTCGTCGAGCGTGTCGAAGTTCTGCTGGATGCTGCCGAGGACGGAGACGTGGTACACGCGGAACAGCACGTCGTAGCTCAACTTGACCGTGCGACGCGACGAAACGGCATGGTCGTCGGTCCACCACCAGCGCGGCCGGGTCAGCTCGATCTCGGTGGTGAACGACAGGGCGACGCCGTGCTGGATGGCCTGCTCCAGGCCCGGCGTCAAATCAAAAGCGTAGGCGGCCGACAAGCGATAGCCGTCGTCGGAAGCCTCGATGCTGGCGCGCGTGATTTCGATTCCTTCGGCCGCCTGCGCTGTCGCGCATGTCAATGCCAGCATGAGCTGGCAGGCGAGGAGGAGGAAAAAACGTACAGTCACTAGGGGCCAGAGCCTTAAAAAGCGTTGTCGGGATTACTCACGCTCGGCCTTCTGGAACAGGGCGTAGAACAGACCGTCATGATCCTGCCCGGCGCCACTTCGAGGAAGCAGTTGGCCCGGCGCGTCGAGACGGACCGCACCGTGGCGCGCCGCGAAGGCGGCGGCCTGCGCTTCCGATTCCTGCGGCCAGAGCGAACATGTCACGAACAGCAATTTACCATCGGGTCGGAGCATCTGCCAAAGATTGTCGAGTATTTTGCTGGAAAGTGTTGCAAGTTGGTGGGTGTCACTCTTGCGGCGTAACCAGCGGATATCCGGGTGGCGGCGCACGATGCCGGACGCCGTGCACGGCACGTCGGCGAGGATGCGGTCGTATTGACGGCCATCCCACCAATCCGTCGCTTCGGCCGCGCCCGCCTTGACGGTCGCGGCGAGGCCGAGGCGCTGCAGGTTCTGGTCGACGCGCACGAGGCGGCGGGCATCCGCATCGAGCGCCGTCAGGTCGACGTCCGCCGTCTCCAGGATGTGCCCGCTCTTGCCGCCCGGGGCCGCGCACGCGTCCAGCACGCGCATGCCGTCGCGCAGGTCGAGCAGCGGCGCGGCCAGCTGGGCGCCCGCGTCCTGCACGGACACGACGCCGTCGGCAAAGCCCGGGATCTGCGTCACGCCCACGGCCTGCGCGAGGCGCACGGCGCCGGGGCCCACCTGCTCCGCGTGCATGCCGGCGGCGGCCAGCGTCTTCAGATAGGTGTCGACGTCGGTCTTGCGGCGGTTCACGCGCAACGTGAGCGGCGGCTGCCGGTTGCCGGCCGCGAGGATGGCCTGCCAGTCGCCCGGATACGCCGCGCGCACGGCATCGATCCACCACTGCGGGTAATTCCACTGGGCCACCGGGTCGCGCAGCGCCGTGACCAGCAGCCCTTCGCGCTCGCGCAGGAAGCGGCGCAGCACGGCGTTCACCATCGCCTTCGCGTGGGCGAAATCCGGATGGGCGGCCGCGGCGCCGACGGCCTGGTCGACGACGGTGAAGGCTTCATACGGCGGCTCCTTGCCTTCGGGCGGGTCGAGCAGCGCCAGCGCGCATTCCAGCAGCCCGGCCAGCATGGCGGGCTCGGGTGCCTTGCTCGTCATCTGGCCCAGCAGGATGCCGCTGCGGCCCAGTTGACGCATCGCGCGGTAGGCGATGTCCTGCATGGCGCCCCGTGCCTGCGGCGGCGCGTCCCACGCGTGGGCCACCTCGGCCAGTGCCTGGGGCAACGCCATGCCGGCGCGCACGCGCGCGAGGCTGCTCGCCGCGCCCAGCAGGGCGAACGCGAGGGAGTCTTCGCGCAGCGCGGGACGGTAGTCGGGCTGGGCCGGCGCCTTGACTTCGTAGCTGTGGCGCAATCGCGAACCGTCGTCCGGCCGGGATTGCGCATAGCCGGCGTCGCGCGGGGCCGGCTCGACGCGTTGCGGGCCGCGCGGGGCCGGCTCGCGCGGTACGCCGGGCTTCGCCTCGCGTCCCGCAGCGTTGCCGGGGCCGGCCTTCGGACTGCCCGTCCCCACCCCTTTCCCTGCCTGAGGGCCACCCGGCCGGGCCGGGCCCGCACCCTTCCCGCCGGGGCGGCCGCGCCGGGTATCGGCCGCCGGGGCCTTCGGTTTGAGGGTGAGCGTCGGGCGCTTTTCGGTCATGGCAATCGATCAATGCATAAAGACGCACATTGTAACGGGTACGGGTTGCGCAGGCTTAAGCGAGGCTTGTACCTGCGTCCCCGGACGGTATTGCGCGGTTCGGCAAACCAGTATAATGATCGCTGTTTGCCCGCGGGATCGTCCGCGCTGCGCCTCCGTCTATTATATTTTCGACCACAGTTCATGCTCGCCCAACAAAAACAAGAGATCGTTGCCCTGTTCCAGGCCGCGCTGGCCCCCATCGTTGCGGGTAGCGACCTTTCGCCTAACGTCGTGCTGGAACGTCCGCGCGACCCCAGCCACGGCGACATCGCCTGCAACATCGCCATGCAGCTGGCCAAGCCCCTGAAAACGAACCCGCGCGAACTGGCCACCCGCCTCGTCGCCGCGCTGCTGGCCGATCCGAAGGCACAGGGCCTGGTCGAATCCGCCGACGTGGCCGGCCCCGGCTTCATCAACCTGCGCGTGGCCGCGAGCGCCAAGCAGTCCGTCGTCAAGACCGTACTGCAGCAGGGCGCAGCGTTCGGCAGCGGCGAATCGGGCAACGGCCACCACGTGATCATCGAATTCGTGTCCGCGAACCCGACCGGCCCCCTGCACGTGGGCCACGGCCGCCAGGCGGCGCTGGGCGACGCGCTGTCGTCGCTGTTCGAATCGCAGGGCCACCAGGTCACGCGCGAGTTCTATTACAACGACGCGGGCGTGCAGATCCTTACCCTGGCCAACTCGGTGCAGGCGCGCGCACGCGGCTTCCGCCCGGGCGACGTCGAATGGCCGGAGTCGGCCTACAACGGCGACTACATCCAGGACATCGCCGACGATTTCCTCGCCAGGAAGACGGTCTCGGCCAGCGACGGCCAGCCCGCCACCGCGAGCGGCGACACCAACGACATCGAATCGATCCGCCGTTTCGCCGTCACGTACCTGCGCAACGAGCAGGACCAGGACCTGCAGGCGTTCGGCGTGAAGTTCGACAATTACTATCTCGAGTCGTCGCTGTACACGGACGGCAAGGTCGAGGCGGCCGTGCAAGCGCTCGTCGACGCCGGCGTCACGTACGAGCAGGACGGCGCGCTGTGGCTCAAGACGACGGACTACGGCGACGACAAGGACCGCGTGATGCGCAAGTCCGACGGCACCTACACGTACTTCGTGCCGGACGTCGCGTACCACATCCAGAAATTCAAGCGCGGCTTCGACCAGGCCATCAACGTGCAAGGCAGCGACCACCACGGCACCATCGCCCGCGTGCGCGCGGGCCTGCAGGCCGTGAACATCGGCATCCCGCAGGGCTACCCCGACTACGTGCTGCACAAGATGGTCACCGTCATGAAGAACGGCGAGGAGGTCAAGATCTCCAAGCGCGCCGGTTCGTACGTGACGGTGCGCGACCTGATCGAATGGTCGGGCAACGGCGACGTGACCCGCGGCCGCGACGCCGTGCGCTTCTTCCTCATCTCGCGCAAGGCCGATACGGAATTCGTGTTCGACGTCGACGTCGCCCTCGCCACCAACGACGAGAACCCCGTCTATTACGTGCAGTATGCCCACGCGCGCATCTGCTCGGCCCTCGCGAACTGGGGCGGCGACGTCGCGCAACTGACGAACGTCGACCTCTCCCCGCTGACGAATTCGCACGAATCGGGCCTGCTGGCGAAGCTGTCCGCATACCCCGAGATGCTGCAGCGCGCGCTCGTCGAGCTGGGCCCGCACCAGGTCGCGTTCTACCTGCGCGACCTGGCCGCCGACCTGCACAGCTATTACTTCGCCCACAAATGGCTGCTCGACGACGACGAGCCGACGAAGCTCGCGCGCCTCGCGCTGGCGGCCTCCATCCGCCAGGTGCTGCGCAACGGCCTGGCCCTGATCGGCGTTTCGGCGCCGGAGAAGATGTAAGCGTTCCACATACACACTCGCACTACATGACCGCTTTCCGTAATCGCTCTCCCCGTTCTTTCACGCGCCGGCGCGGCAGTACGCTCACCGGCCTTATCATCGGCCTGATCCTCGGCCTCGGCATCGCGGTCGCGGTCGCGCTGACGATCACGAAGGGCGCGTCGCCGTTCACCGACAAGACCGTCAAGGCGGGCCGTCCGGCCGACCCGGCGCCGGGCCAGGCCCAGGACCCGAACAAGCCGATGTACGCGAACCGCGACGCGGCGCGCCAGGCGAACAAGGAGATCGCGGAAAAAGCGGCAACGCGGACCGACGGCGCACCGGCCGCGGCCGACACCAAGCGGGTCGATGCCAAGCCGGCCGATGCCGACCCGCTGGGCCAGGCCATCGCCACGATGAAGGACGCGGCGCCGGCCAAGCCGGACCACAAACCCGACACCCGCGTCGCGTCCGCATCGCCCACCCCGGCGCCCGCGCCGGCCGCCGGCGCCGCGACGGGCGACTACGTGTACTACCTGCAGGCCGGCGCGTTCCGCGACGTGTCCGACGCGGAAGCGGCGCGCGCCAAGCTCGCGCTGCTGGGCTTCGAGGCGGCGATCAGCGACCGCACGAGCGACAGCGGCGTGCTGCACCGCGTGCGCATCGGCCCGTACAACCAGGTCGAGGCCATGAACAAGGCGCGCGCCAAGCTGCTCGACAGCGGCGTCGACGTCGCCATCGTCCGCAACCAGCGCTGATCCGAAAGACTGCCATGCACCTGCCGCGCCGCCTGTTCTGCACCGTCCTCCTCGGCCTTGCGGCCGGCCTGACCTCCGTATCGGCATCCGCCGCCGACCCGCAGCAGGGCGCGCAATACCTCGTGCTGCCGGCCGCGCAGCCGACCGACACGGGCAAGAAGATCGAAGTCATCGAGTTCTTCGCGTACTACTGCCCGCACTGCTACGCCTTCGAACCCGCGCTCGAAGCATGGGTGAAGAAGCAGGGCGACGACGTCGTGTTCAAGCGTGTCCACATCCAGGGCGGCGCCGGCGTACTGCCGCAGCAGCGCCTGTTCTACACGCTGGACGCAATGGGGCTGTTGAACCAGTACCACCAGAAGGTGTTCGACGCCATGCACCAGCAGCACCTGCGCCTGTCCAGCGACGAGCAGGTGTTCGACTGGGTCGCACAGAACGGCATCGACCGCGCGAAGTTCATCGACACGTACCGCTCGTTCGGCATCCAGGCCAGGCTGCGGCGCGCGGCCACGATGATGGACGCATACGGCGTCGACCGCTGGCCCCTCGTCGTCATCGACGGCCGCTACGTCACCTCGCCGTCGCACGCGGGCGCGGGCGCGCCAGAGGGCACGACGGAAGCCCAGCAACAGCAGCAGGCCTTGCAGGTGATGGACTTCCTCGTCGCGAAAGCGAAAGCGGACAAGCGATGACCGCCGCGCAGGGCCGCCGGCTGCGCGTGTTCGTCACCGGCGCATCCAGCGGCATCGGCGCCGCCCTCGCCCGCGACTACGCGGCGCGCGGCGCCGTCGTTGGCCTGCTGGGCCGCCGCGCGGACGCCCTGCACGCGCTCGCGGCCACGCTGCCCGGCACCAGAGACCACCACATCTACGCCGTCGACGTGACGGACCACGCCGCGCTGGCCGCCGCTGCCGCCGACTTTATCGCGCGCGCCGGCGGCGCCGACGTCGTGATCGCCAGCGCCGGCGTCTCGGCCGGCACGCTGACGGAGCGGCCCGGCGACCTCGCCGAATTCGCCGACATCTTCGCCGTCAACGTGACGGCCACCGTGGCCACGTTCGCGCCGTTCATCGAGACGATGAAGCATGGAGAGGGCCCGCGCCGGCTCGTCGCGATCGGCAGCGTGGCCGGCATCCGCGGGATGAAAGGCGCGGGCGCCTATTGCGCATCGAAGGCCGCCGTGCACGCCTACGCGGAATCGCTGCGCCTCGAACTGCAACCCCACGGTATCCGGGTCGTGACGCTCGCGCCCGGCTATATCGACACGCCGATGACCCGCCAGAACCGCTTTCCCATGCCCTTCCTGATGCCCGCGCCCCGCTTCGCCGCGGCCGCCGTCCGCGCCATCGACGCCGGCACCAGCTACTGCGTGATCCCCCGGCCGATGGGGATCGTGGCGAAACTCCTGCGCCTGTTGCCCAACGTGCTGTTCGACGCGCTGTTCGCGCGCGCGCCGACGAAGGCGGGAAAGGCGATGCCGTGAACGCCGAGCGCATCATGGCGTTCGCGCGCGCGGGCGTCGCCGTCGAAGTGGTCGACGTGACGGGATCGACGAACGCCGACCTGCTGGCGCGCGCGCCACGGCTTGACGCGCCCGTGCTGCTCATCGCCGAACACCAGACGGCCGGACGCGGCCGCGCGGGACGCAGCTGGCTATCGGAACCGGGCCATTCGCTGACGTTCTCGCTCGCCTGGCGCTTCGCCGACGGCCTGCGCGGCATGGCCGGCCTGCCGCTCGCGGTCGGCGTCGCGCTGGCCGAGACGCTCGGCCGGCTCGGCCAGAGCGTGCAGCTGAAATGGCCCAACGACGTATTGAAGGACGGCGACAAGCTGGCCGGCATCCTCGTCGAAACGCAGGTGCTGCCGGACGGCGCCGCGTGGGCCGTCGTCGGCATCGGCGTGAACCTCGTGATGCCGGACGCACTCGAAGACAGGATCGGCCGCGGCGCCGCGGCGATGCCGTGGCTCGCGCGCATGGACCGCGACGAATTGATGGCCGCGCTGCTCGACGGCCTGGCCGACGCGCTGGCGCTGTTCGCGCGCGCCGGCTTCGCCCCGTTCGCCGCCCGCTGGAACGTGCTGCACGCGTGGGCCGGCCGGCCCGTCGTCCTGCTCGACCGGGGCGAGGTCCGGCACGAAGGCCTGGCCGCCGGCGTGGACGACACGGGCCGCCTGCTGCTCGACACGGCGGCGGGCCGCATCACCATCGTTGCCGGCGACGTGTCGCTGCGCACCACCGATTGAAGCGAGGAGACCATCATGCTGCTGCTCGTCGACGCAGGTAACACGAGAATCAAATGGGCCATCGCGGCGCAGGACGCGGCGCCCGGCGACTGGACCGCGCACGGCGCCGTGCCGCACGCGGAGCTCGACCGCCTGCAGGCCGCCTGGGCCGGCCACGGGCTCACGTACGCCGTCGTGTCGAACGTGGCGGGCCACGCGATGCAGGCGCAGCTGGCTGCCTTGCTCGCCCCGCTGCTGCCGGTGCCGCCGCACTGGTTCACGTCGCGGGCAGCATTGAACGGCCTGCGCAACGGCTACCGCCATCCCGCGCAACTGGGCAGCGACCGCTTCGCCGCCGCCCTCGGCGCACGCAGCCTCGCGCCGGGCAAGGCGCTTGTCGTCGCCACGTGCGGCACGGCGACGACGGTGGACGCCGTCAGCGCGGCCGGCGACTTTATCGGCGGGATGATCCTGCCGGGCCTGGGCCTGATGCTGGGCGCGCTGGCGCGCGGCACGGCCCAGTTGCCGCAGGTGGCGCCGGGTGCCGATGCCTACGCCGCGCCGCCCACGTTCGCCGACCACACGAGCGACGCCATCCTGTCCGGCTGCCTCGCGGCGCAGGCGGGCGCCATCGAACGGGCCTGCGCCGCACTGCCGGCCGACCTGTGCATCGTGTCGGGCGGCGCGGCGGCCAGCGTGGCCCCGCTGCTGTCCGTTCCGCACTGGATGCTGGATAATATCGTCCTGGTTGGCCTGCACGCCGTCGCGCCGCTGCTGGCCGCCGAAACCGCATCCCCTTGAGGACTCGCCCGTGCTACGACTCGCCTTCTGGTCCCTGCTGTTCCTGAACGTCGTCCTGTTCGCGTTTGCCCAGGGCCTGCTCGGCACGGGCAAGAGCAATGAACACGAACCGGCGCGCCTGAAACGGCAGTTCAATACCGCCAAGATGACCTTGCTCACGCGCGACCAGGCCGAGGCCGCCGCGAAGGCTGCTGCGCCGCCGGCTGGGGGAGATGCGGCCGGTGCTCCGCCGGCCGGCACTCCGGCGGCCGGCGCTCCGGCGGCGAGCGCGCCCGCTGCGCCCGCTGTGGCGCAACCTGCTGCAACGCCTGCGCCCGCGTTCGCCTGCACGGAAATCGGCCCGTTGACTACGTCCGACGCGCGCCGTTTCGAAGCACGCCTCGCCGCGCTCGACCTCGGCGACCGCCAGTCGCGCGAGGCGGTCCAGGCCCAGGACGTGACGAGCTGGCTCGTGCACATTCCGTCGCAGGGCAGCAAGGAAGCGGCCGACCGCAAGGCCGCCGAGCTGCGCAACCTGGGCGTGACGAATTTCTTCATCATGCAGGGCGATTCCCCGCTCAAGTACGCGATCTCGCTGGGCGTGTTCAAGACCGAGAGCGGCGCCGAAGCCCTGCTCGCGCAACTGGGCAAGCAAGGCGTGCATACGGCCCGCATCGCCCCGCGCGGACCGCAGGCCACGCACTACGTCTACCGCGTCCGCGGGCTCGATGCCGCCACACGCAAGCGCATCGAAGGCTATGCGGAGCGCTACGACGGCGCCGACGTCAAGACCTGCGGCTGACGCATGGAACCCGCCCTGTCCACGCCGCCCGAATTGATGGACGTGCTCGCCGAACTGCGCGCGCTCGAACCGCTGTGCCACACGGGCCACGCCGCCGAGCAGATCGCCGCACCGTCGTTCTGGGAAGTGGGCGCATCCGGTCGGCGCTACAGCAGAGACGACGTGCTCGCCGTGCTGCGCGAACGCGCCGCCGATCCCGCGCCCGAGGACCTGGATGCCGACGACTTCCACGTCGCCCCCGCCGGTGCCGACCACTACCTGCTGACGTACACGCTGCGCCAGGCCGACCGCGTGACGCGCAGGCTGACCGTGTGGCGGCGCAGCGGCGCGCAGTGGCAAGCGATCTACCACCTAGGCACGGTCGTCACCTGAGCCGGGTCCAATCCTTCTTGGACCCATGTGTTAATGTTTGCGGTCTTGCTGCACACATCCCGGTCCGGTCAGTCGCTCGCGCTCGCGCTCGCGGCATGATCCGCATGGAAACAATACTGAATCCGAGATGAGCACCATAAAACACGTTCTTACGTCGTTTGCCGCCCTCGGCCCGATGCTGTCGTTGGCGGGATGCGTGCAGGCCGCACCGCAAGCCGGCCTCCGTCTTCGGCCCGACGCACCGCAGTGCCGCATGCCGAAAGCAAAGCTCCCGACGCTCGGCGTCGATGTGGACGCTGACCGTCCCGCCGAGATCAAGGCCGATTTCAATGGTGACGGCTGGTGCGATTACGCATTAGGCGTACCGTATCCGATCAATTCGCAAATGAATGTGTATGACCTGAGCCAGATGATGGCATTGGGACAGCCGGCCGGCTGGAAGCCCGTGTTCAACGGGAAGAAGGCCTACGAATTCATGGACAAGGGCTATGCGCAGGACGCTTGGCCCACGCTGCGTGTCGATCTGACCGATGTCCGGCTCGTCTTCCCTGCGCAGCAGGGTGCACCGTTCGTCCTGGGACTTTTCGCTGGAGACGATGCAGGCAAGCGCGACGTAGGCAATGGCTGCTATCAGTACAACACCGCGTACCGTTGGGACGATGCGCTGGGGACGTTCAAAAAGAACGACGCCGCCACGCGCGATGCGGTGCTGAAGTATTTTTATTCGGAGATGGAAAAGCCGTGCGGCGCGCAAAAATAATGGCCCCGCAATCTTGCCCGCACATCTCACCATGACGATACGTCCCGCGCCGTAGCCTGCCGGCGCAAGACGCTACCCTGTCCGCGCCGCATCCCCGCCTCCGAGCGCCTTGACCGCCCGCTCGAGCGCCTTGATCTTGCCCCGCAAAGTGGACAAGTTGCGCACCAGCGCCGCGCTGCGTTCCCATTCCGCGTTCGGCGCAATCGGATAAAAGCCCGTGTAGCGCCCCGGCTCGGCGATCGAGTTCGACACCAGCGTGCCGGCCGTCACGTGCACGTCGTCGGCGATGTCGATGTGGCCGTTGACCATCGCGGCACCGCCGAACGTGCAGTGGCGGCCGATGTTGGCGCTGCCTGCCACGCCCACGCAGCCGGCCATCGCCGTGTGCGCGCCGATGCGGCAGTTGTGGCCGATCTGGATCAGGTTGTCGAGTTTTACACCATCCTCGATCACGGTGTCGTCGAGCGCGCCGCGGTCAATCGCCGTGTTCGCGCCGATGTCGACGTCGGCGCCGATCACCACACGCCCCGTCTGCGGGATCTTGATGTAGACGCCGTCGTCCAAGGCGAAGCCGAAGCCGTCGCCGCCGATCACGGCACCGGAATGCACGATGCCGCGCGCACCGATGGTGCAGCGCGCGTGGAACGTCACGTTGGCGAAGAAGTGCGTGTCCTCGCCCACCGACGCGTCGCGGCCGACGTAGCAGCCGGCATCGATGACGGCGCCGGGGCCGATGACGGCGCCCGCCTCCACCGTCACGTGCGGTCCCACGTGGGCCGTCGCGTGCACGCGCGCGCGCGCGTGCACGACCGCGGACGGGTGCACGCCCGGCGCGGGCGCATGTCCGGACCCGCACAGGTATTGCGCCGTGCGCGCGAAATACGCGTACGGATTCGGGGTGACGATGCGAGCGCCGTCGTACGCGGCGGCCACCTCGGGCTCGTCCTGCGGCGCGAGGATCAGCGCCGCCGCCCGGCTGTGCGCGGCGCGCGCCCGCAGCCGGCTGTTGCTGAGGAAGCTGATGTCCGTGGCCTCCGCGCGGTCGAGCGGCGCGATGCGGGTGACCTCGATATGCGGGTCACCTTCCAGCCGGCCGCCGAAGCGGGCCACGAGGTCCGTGAGTCGTGTCGCCATGCCGTCGTCTCCTGTCGCATCGTTATGTGTGCAAACGGTTCGACCGGGACGCCGGGCCGGCGGTTCCGCGCCAGGGCGGAAAAACGGCGGCGGCATGAGGCACCGCAATAAAAAAAGCCCCGCTCGCAACCGGCGCGCAGCATGCCGGTCGAAAGCGGGGACAAGAGACGTAAAGGGGAATGCTTATGCCATCAGAACTTGCCGCGGATACCCAGCTGGAACGTGCGTCCCGGGTCATACGACGAGAACGCCGCGTTCGGAAACTGGAAGTAGCCTTCGCGCTTGGCCTTGTTCAGGTTGACGATGTCGAACGTGACGGTCGGCCAGCCGTCGCGGTCGAACACCTTTTCCAGGTCCACGCTGGACGAGAAGTCGGCCTGCTTGTACGAGCGGCCGTACAGCGACGCCAGCCGGATGCCGTTCTGGTTGCCCGTGCTGGACTGGCTACCCTGCTGGTACTGGTGCGAGATGCGCGCCATGTAGCCGTGGTTCTCGTAATAGAAACCGAAGTTGTTGCTCTTCTTCGGCACGTTCAGCGCCACGAAGCCGTTGGTGCCCTCGCCGGTCGCGCTCTGGTTGATGAAGGTTGCGGTCTCGTTGAAGCCGAAGCCCTTGATCGGCAGGAGCTTGTCGAGCGGCTGGACCCAGCCGATCTCCAGGCCGCGCACGCGCAGGATGCCGCCCGCGTTGCGTTCCTGACTCATCACGACCGTGGCCGCGTCCGGACCGCCGCGAGAATTAATCGCCACCTGCTGGGTCGGGATCAGGTTGTTGTACGTGATGCCGTAGGCAGCCAGCGCGGAGAACGGCAAGGTGCGGTTGTCGATGACGGTGAAGCCCTTCACCTGCTTCTGGAACACGGTCAGGCTCACATAGCCTTCACGCCCCGTGTACCAGTCCAGGCCCAGGTCGATGTTGTTCGACAGGTAGGGCTTCAGCTCCGGGCTGCCGATCGTGCCGATGTCGGCCGACGGCGAGCTGAAATTGATGCCCGGGCGCAGCGAGTTCGGATTCGCGCGGGTCATCGTCTTCGACAGCGCGAGGCGCGCCACGAGGTCGTTGCGCAGCGACAGGGCCGCGGTGGCCGACGGCAGCGTGTTGTTGTACGTGGTGTTCTGGTACACCCACTCGGTCTGATTCGGGTACTTTGAACCGTTCTGCGTCAGCGTGGCGTTGCGCGGATCGCTGAACGAGTTGAGCGAACCCACTTCCTGCCTCGTGCGGACGTAGCGCACGCCGGCGTTGTAGCGCAGCGGGAAGCCGCCGACGCTCGTCTGGCCATTGAGCTCCGTGTAGAAGCCGGTGCTGCGCTCGCGCACATAGCCGGAGCTGGCGCCCGTCGACGAGCTCGTGGAGTCCGGTGCCGTCGAGTTGTAGGCGTCGTAGTTCGAGTCCTTGCGGAAGCGGTCCCAGTCGATCACGATGCGGCCATAGGGGCCCGGCACGAGGTAGCTCGCCAGCTTGTTCACGGGGATCAGCGAACCCTGGTAGACGAGCGGCGTCGTCTGGCCGGCCGTGTAACCCGTGCCGTAGCCCGGATACAGCGCGCTGGCGCTGGCGCCCGGCGTCGACGCGCCGTCGCACGGCGGGGCGCCGTTCGGGCCCTGCAGGAAGACGTTCGGATTGTTGCCGCACACGGCGGCCTGCCAGGCGGCCGAATTGTCCTGGCCGCGGATGCGGCGGTCGATGTCGTCGTAGGCGATACCGGCGCGCACGTTCAGCTTGGCGTCACCCCAGGTCAGGTCGGAGTGGAACCCCTTCGTGCTCGTTTCGCGCAGCTCGTTCTGGATGTTGACGCGGCCGCCGGCCCAGACGAAGTTCGCCGGGTTGTTCACGTCCTGGTTGAACGTGATGCTCGGCATGGCGCCGCCGTTCCCGTTGAACGTGGCGACCAGGCCGCTGCCGTCGGCCGTGATCGGCATGATGGTCGGTGCTTCGTGCGAGAACGTCGACTTCGTGGCGTTGGCCTGCGCTTCCAGCTTCAGCGTCGGGCTGATCTTCCACTCCATGCCCGGGTTCAAGCCTTTCAGCGTCGTCTTGTCGCGGCGTGGTCCGTACTCGATGAAGTAGCGCGAGTTCGCGAACGTGCCCGACGTGACCGTGCAGCCGGCCGCGCAATCGCTCTTGTCGACCTGCATGTTCAGCGGGATCTCGAAGTTGTTGCGCACGGCCCAGGTATAGGCGACGCGCGACATGTCGTCGTCCTTCTTGCTGTACATCGCATCGACGTAGAAATGCAGGTTGTCGAGCGGGCGCCATTCGGCGCTGACGATGGCCGCGCCCTTGTCGCGCGTGCCGAAGTAATCCATGTAGCGGCCCAGGCGCGGCAGGATCGCGTTGTCGATCTGCGTGATCGTGCGGCCGGGGTTGTTCGCCAGCAGGAATGCCTGGTCGATCGGCGTGCCCGCCACGAGGCCCGCGCCCGCGCCGGCCGGCACGGTGGCCGGGATGGTCCAGTTGCCGCCACCGGTCGTGTTACGACTACCGGACGTGTTCTGTGCGGCCGACAGGTTGGCATTGGTCAGGCCCACGGTCTCGTAGCCGGTCGTGCGCGCCTTCTGGCGGTTGACGGCGAAGCCGGCCAGGATACCGAACGTGTTGCCCCAGGTCCTGCTGGCGAGGATGGAACCGCGCCCGCCCACGCCGTCCGCGATCTGCTGTTTCTGTGCGGTGGCGCCGTACGAGACGTGCGTACCCGGATTGTCGAACGGCCGCGCGCTGCGCAGGTTGACGACACCGGCCGCGCCGCCTTCGATCATGTCCGCGGTCGGGCTCTTGCTGACCGTCAGCTTGGTGAACAGATCGGTCGGCAGCATGTCGAGGTCGATCTCGCGATTCGTGTTCGCGCCGTCGATCGGTCCGGACGAGGCCACGGCGATCTGCGCATTGTTCAGCAGGACCTTCGTGAAGCTGGAACCGAGACCGCGGATCTGCACGTTCACGCCCTCGCCCGTCACGTCGCGCGAAATCTGCACGCCGGGAATGCGGCTCAGCGATTCGGCGATGTTCTTGTCGGGGAATTTACCGATGTCTTCCGCACTGATGGTGTCCTGGAAACCGACGGCCTCTTTCTTGTCCTTAGCGGACGACAGCAGACTGGCGCGGTAGCCGGTCACCGTCACGACGGCCGGTTCAGGTTGGGCGGCCGGGGCTTCCTGGGCATAGGCTTGCTGGATGAGGCCGGCGATTACGCCCAGGCCAAGCACGACTTGACGGCGCTTGTGCTGGCGCCGCGCTACGGACTTCTCGAACATTGCTGTCTCCTGTATTTTTTCTGAGCCTGCACATGCCGGAGGCATGTACTTATAGGTAGGCAAACTCAGTGTAGGAGCACGATGTTAACCGTGTCAATTGATCAAACATAAATGTTATGCGCAACCATCTGTGTAAACTAGCGGTTTGTTTGGCAGTTTCCTTAAATATGGCTACTTTAATCACTATGTTTTCTCGTTTCACAAAATGAAGAATGGTAGCGCATAGCAAACGGAAAACCGTTGTAGATGTCTGACATCCTATGACAGAAAAAGGTGGAAGCAACTTACTGCGCCATTTTTGCTCAATTTATCGGCATGCGACGACTTAACGGCAATCATGGCGCGCACGAAATCTACGTTGCCTAGTCAGACATCTGATGACTTAACGGACAACGCGGTGATGGGCGAGGACCTGCCCCCCAGACGGTCGATCGTAGATATCGGCGAGCGCCCCCGCCGTGGACAACGCGGGGCGCAGGTGGAACAGCAAGAGCGGCACATCCGACAAGGGCGCTGCCCCCGCCTCTCAACGCCGCACGATGATGGGTTTCAGGCCGAGCCCGGACGGCAGCGCGCGCGCCGCTTCCTGCGCCATCGCGCGGGTGTCGAAGGGGCCGCCGTACACGCGGTTGACGCCACCCGAGCGCACGACCTGGATGGCCAGGTCGACGCCGGACTGCTTGAGCTTTTCGCTCACCTCCTCGGCCTTGCCCTCGCGCGCGTACGCGCCCAGCTGCAGGTAGAAGCCGGGTTTCGGCGCCGCGTTGTCAGCGCCGGCGGCCGTGTCGGCCGTCTGCGCATGGGCGACGGCGGCGCTGTTCATGTCGACGCGGTCTTCCAGCATGAGTGCCGCGATGGCCGGGGACGCGGGCAGCGCCTGCGCCTCGGATGCGGCCGCACGGCGCGCGGAAGCGGCGTGGATCTCGTCGCCCGGGAACAGGCGTTCGATCTCGACTTGATGGCTGCCCTTGCCCAGCAGGCCCAGCTTCAGGGCCGCCGTGTACGACACGTCGACGATGCGGTCGGAGTGGAACGGCCCGCGGTCGTTGATGCGCACGACGACCGATTTGCCCGTCTCCAGGCTCGTGATGCGCGCGTACGAGGGAATCGGCAGCGTGGGGTGCGCGGCCGTCATCTTGTACATGTCGTAGGGCTCGCCCGACGACGTGCGCTGGCCGTGGAACTTCACGCCGTACCAACTGGCCACGCCGCGCTGGGTGAACGGTTGATCGTTGACGAGGGGCGTATAGGTCTGGCCGAACACGGCATACGGCTTGTTCGCGAACTTGGCGTACGGTTCGTACTTGACGACGGCGTCCGGTGTGTCGAGCAAGCCCGGCGGTGGATTCGCGCCGGGGCCGTCGTCCTGGTAGTAGCCGCCGCGGCCAGAGCCGGCCGCGGGGAGATTCGGCAGCGCCGGGTCGACGCGGGTCACCTTGTGCTTCCAGGGCAGCGGGATGAGGCTTTTGTGTTCGCCGTTCTGGTCCGTGGTACTGCAGCCCGCCATCATTGCCAACATCGCAATGACCGCTGGGAGTAACCTCGGAACGGCCATTGCGTTCTCTTGCATATCAGGTCTGCACCAGTTTGCGGTGTCTTTGTATGCTCATCAATATACCACTGCAGAGGCCCAGCGTAATCAGCGCCGTACCGCCATAGCTCATGAACGGAAGCGGAACGCCGACGACGGGCAGGATGCCGCTGACCATGCCCATATTGATGAAAGCATAGGTAAAAAACATCATCGCAATGGCCCCCGCAAGCAGGCGGGTGAACAGATTCGGGGCATTGGCCGCGATCATCATTGCGCGTCCGATCAGCAACAGGTACAGGAACAACAGGACCAGATTGCCGACCAAACCGAATTCCTCGGAATATACCGAAAAAATGAAGTCCGTGGTGCGTTCCGGGATGAACTCGAGGTAAGCCTGCGTGCCCTTCATATACCCCTTGCCGGACACGCCGCCCGACCCGATCGCAATCGTCGACTGGATGATGTGGAAGCCCTTGCCGAGCGGGTCGGACGTCGGGTCGATCAGGGTCATCACGCGTTCACGCTGGTAGTCGTGCATCATCGACCATGCGACGGGCAGTGCGGCGCAGCCGGCCACGAACAGCGCGCCCAGCGCCTTCCATGACAGGCCCGCGAGGAAGATCACGTAGAAGCCCGACCCGCCCACGAGCAGCGCCGTGCCCAGGTCCGGCTGCTTGGCGATGAGGCCGAACGGAATCGCAAGCAGCACCGCCGCCACGACGAACGATTGCCATTTGAGCAGGCCGGCCCTGGTCTGGAAATACCAGGCCAGCATCAGCGGCGCGGCGATCTTCATGATCTCGGACGGCTGGATGTCCACGCCCACGTGCAGCCAGCGCCGCGCGCCCTTCTTGATCGTGCCGACGGCCGCCACGGCCAGCAGCAGTGCGACGCCGAACGTATACACGGGCACGGCCAGGCGCAGCAGCGTCTGCGGCGGCACGATGGCCGCGACCCACATGAACACGAAGGCCGCGAGGATGTTGCGGATCTGGCCTTCCAGGCGGCCCGGGAAGTCGTGGCCGGCCGACGACAGCGTGACGAGGCCCACGCACAGCAGCAGGAACAGGATCAGCGCGAGCGCCGGATCGAATACGGTGAAGTACGGTTTGAGGCGCCGGCTGAGCGAGCGGCGTTCGGGGAAATGCGCCATGGTTCAGTCCTTGTTGCCGGGCGTTTCGCCACCCGGCCTGAAGTCGGCGCCGGCCGTGGGCGCCACTTGGTCTTCGTCCGCAGGCACCGGATCGGCGGGCTTCGGCGCCGGCTTGTCGGCGTCGCCGGGGCGCTTGCCGAGCAGGTAGTAATCGAGGGCCTTGCGCGCGATCGGCGCCGCCACGGCCGCGCCGAAGCCGGCGTTTTCCACGACCAGCGCGATCGCGATGCGCGGATGGTCGGCCGGGGCGAACGCGATGAACAGCGCGTTGTCGCGCAGGCGTTCCGGCGTCGCGGCCGCATTGTACTTCTGCCCTTTCAGGCCCACGACCTGCGCCGTACCCGTCTTGCCCGCCACCGTGTACTGCACGTTGCGGAACGGGATGAACGCCGTGCCGCTCTGGTCGGACGTCACGCCGACCATCGCGCGCTTGATCACGTCGATGTTCTGCTGCTTGAGCGCGATGCGGCCCGATTCCTTCGCCACCGTCGGCGTGCGCCCATGGTTGCTCGGGTCCTCGAGCATCTTGACGAGATGCGGCTTCATGATCACGCCGTCGTTCGCGAGCGTGGCCACGGCGTGCGCCATCTGCAGCGGCGTGTAGCTGTTGAAGCCATTGCCGATGGAGATCGAGATCGTGTCGCCGCCCACCCACTTCTGCGCCGCGCGGTTGCGCTTGAAGCGCTCGCGCTTCCATTGCTGCGACGGCAGCACGCCCGTCTTCTCGTGCTCCAGGTCGATGCCCGTCTTCTCGCCGAAGCCGAACGGCTGCATGAAGTCGTGGATGCGGTCGATGCCCATCTCGTTGCCGAGCTGGTAGTAGTACGTGTCGCACGACATCGCGATCGAGCGGTACATGTCGATGAAACCGTGGCCGCCCTTCTTGTCGTCGTTGAAGCGGTGGCCGCCCAGCATGAAGAAGCCCGGGTCGCTGATGCCGTATTCGGGACGGCGCAGGCCATATTCGAGCGCGGCCAGCGCCATGTACGGCTTGAACGTCGAACCGGGCGGGTACGTGCCGGACAGCGGACGGTTCATCAGCGGCTTGTCGAGCGACGTGTTCAGCTCCGTCCAGCTCTGCGCGTCGATGCCGTCGACGAACAGGTTCGGATCGAAGCCGGGACGCGACACGTAGGCGAGCACGTCGCCCGTCGACGGTTCGATGGCGACAAGCGCGCCGCGGTAGTCGCCGAACGCCTGCTCGACGACCTTCTGCAATTCGATGTCGATCGACAGGATCAGGTTGTTGCCCGGCGTCGGCGCCGTGCGCGACAAGGTGCGGATGGCACGGCCGCCGGCCGAACGCTCCACTTCCTCGTAGCCCGTCTGGCCGTGCAGCTGGCGCTCGTAGCTTTTCTCCAGGCCTTCCTTGCCGATGTGGTCCGTGCCGGTGTAGTTCGCGGCATCGTCGCCGGCCTCGATGACCTTGGCCTCGGCCTGGTTGATGCGGCCGATATAGCCCAGCACGTGCGACGCCACTTCGCCCAGCGGATACTGGCGGAACAGGCGCGCCTGCACGTCGACGCCGGGGAAGCGGAAGCGCTGCGCGGTAAAGCGCGCCACCTCTTCGTCCGTCAGGCGCGTGCGGATCGGGACGCTGGAAAAATTCTTCGACTCTTCCATCAGGCGCTTGAAGCGCTTCCGGTCCTTCGGCTCAATCGTGACGAGCTTCGACAACTCGTCGATCACGGAATCGAGGTTCGCCTCCAGCTTCGACGGCGTGATCTCGAGCGTGTAGGCCGAGTAGTTGCTGGCCAGGACGACCCCGTTGCGGTCCACGATCAGGCCGCGGTTCGGCACGATGGGCACGAGCGCGATGCGGTTGTCCTCGGCCTGCGCCATGTACTGGCTGTGCTTGACGACCTGCAGCCAGACGAAGCGCGCGACGAGCACGCCGAAGCAGATGAACACGAACACCACGATCGCCGTGAGGCGCATGCGGAACAGGTGGATCTCGCGATCGCTGTCTTTAATCTCGGTCATTCGGGTTACGTGACGGGTGGTGTCTTCGGATCAGATCGGACGCGTGTGGTCCTTGTCGACGGCGCGCCGCTGCGGCGCCAGCAGCAGCCACGTGATCACGGGCCACAGCGCGACGGCGATCACGCTTTCGATGAACACGAGCGCGCCGGGAAAGCGGCCCGTGACGAAGAAGCGCACCATCACCTGGATCGCCTGCGTGAGCAGCAGCAGCGGGAACACGTGCATCGCCTGCGTGACGAGCGGGAACCACAGCACGCGGCGGTGGATCATGATCGCCAGGTACGACAGCAGCGTATAGGCCAGGGCGTTCTCGCCGAGCAGCGTGGCGTCGTGCACGTCCATCAGGAGGCCCATGCAGAACGCGATGCCGATGCCGACCTTGCGCGGCTGGTGGATGCCCCAGAACACGAGCACGAGCGCGACGAAGTCCGGCGCCCCGACCCAGCGGCCCCACGGCAGCAGGTTGAGCATGAACGCGCAGACGAGGCTGAACGCGATGAACAGCGGGCTGACCGGCAGCAGGATGTAGTGCGGGCGGTTCGACGCGGGCATCAGTTGCCCTCCTTCGGCCGGACCGGCGGGCTGGTGCCGGGGTTCGCCGCGGCCGGCGGGCGCGTGGTGGTGGTGGCCGGCGTCCGCGCCGCTGGCGATCCGGCGGCCGGCGATCCGGCGGCCGGCGATCCGGCGGCCGGCGTTGCGGAAGCCGGCGTTACGCCAGCGCCAGGCACGCCGGCCTGCGCGCCCGCGGGCGCGGCGCCGTTCGGATGCGACGTCGCCGCAGCCGGACGCGCACCGTTCGCGCCCGCCGTGGCCGGCGCAACGGCCGGTGCCAGCGGTTGCGGCGGCAACGGCAGCGGCGGCAAGGGCTCCATGCGCGGCAGGTTCTTCTTCGACGGTGCATTGGTGGCGGCCTTGGCCGGCACCTCGGGCGGACGCGGCGGCAGCGGCTGGTCCGACATCACGACCAGGAGCTGGCGGTGGCGGTCGATGCCGGCCAGCGGCTGGCATACGACGCGGCCGAAGGCGCCCTGCGCCACGTTCTCGACCTGGATCACTTTCGCGACCGCGAGGCCGGCCGGATAAATGCCGTCCAGGCCCGACGTCACGAGCACGTCGCCCACCTGGATGTCGGCGTTTGGCGCGACGAAGCGCAGGTCCAGCAGGCCGGACTGGCCGCGGCCATACGCGACGCTGCGCAAGCCGTTGCGCAGCACCTGCACGGGAATCGCCTGCTCCTTGTCGGTGAGGAGCGTGACTTCGGACGTGAACGGAAACACGCGCGTGATCTGGCCGACGACGCCGGCGTTGTCGATCACGGGCAGGCCGAGCTTGACGCCGTTGCGGGAGCCGCGGTCGAGCACGACGCGGCGCGTGGACGGGTCGCGCGCATCATACAGGATCTCGCTCATCATGGAGCGCACCGGCAGGTGCTCGCGCGCGTCCATCAGGCGGCGCAGCTGGGCGTTCTCGGCCATCTGGAGCTGCGCCTGCTGCATGGCCTGGGCCATGGCGACCTGCTGGCTCTTGAGGTCGCGCACTTCCTTCTGCAGCGTGGAGATCGAGGAAAAATACGTACCCATGTTCGCCAGCGCGTCGCGCGGCATCAGGGCCGCCATCTGGAACGGGTACAGGACCGTTGCCGCCACCTGGCGCACGGCGGTGAGCGCGTGCAGGCGGGCGTCGACCACGAGGAGCGCGATCGAGAGCAGAGCGAACACTGTCACCTTGACCCTTGCGGGGGCGCCTTGCTTGAAAAGCGGCGGAGGACTGTATTCCATGACTTCCAATAATGCGGGGCCAGCGGCGCCCGCGTCAATCCAGACGCCCGGCGCGGGGGTGCGCGCACCGGGGATCGTCAGCGCCGAACGCGGACGGCGCGTGCCACGCCGGGATCGCCGGCACGGTCACACGCCCTGTCCACGCTGCCACGGCCGGGTTACTCGTACGAGAAGATCGAGCCCAGCTTGTCCATGCGCTCGAGCGCCATGCCGGAGCCGCGCACGACGCAGGTCAGCGGATCTTCGGCGACCAGCACCGGCAGGCCCGTCTCTTCCATCAGCAGGCGATCCAGGTCGCGCAGCAGCGCGCCGCCACCGGTCAGCATCATGCCCTTCTCGGCGATGTCCGCGCCGAGTTCCGGCGGGGTCTGCTCGAGGGCGTTCTTGACGGCCGAGACGATGTTGTTCAGCGGGTCGGTCAGCGCTTCCAGGATCTCGTTCGACGAGATGGTGAAGGAGCGCGGGATGCCTTCCGACAGGTTGCGGCCCTTGACTTCCATCTCCTTGACTTCGGAGCCCGGGAATGCCGAACCGATGGCCTTCTTGATCGCTTCCGCAGTCTGCTCGCCGATCAGCATGCCGTAGTTGCGGCGGATGTAGTTGACGATGGCTTCGTCGAACTTGTCGCCGCCCACGCGCACGGAACCTTTATAGACCATGCCGCCCAGCGAGATGATGCCGACTTCCGTCGTGCCGCCGCCGATGTCGACGACCATCGAGCCGGTCGCCTCGGCCACCGGCAGGCCCGCGCCGATCGCGGCCGCCATCGGCTCCTCGATCAGGTAGACCTGCGACGCGCCCGCGCCCAGCGCCGATTCGCGGATCGCACGGCGCTCGACCTGCGTCGAACCGCACGGCACGCAGATGATGATGCGCGGAGACGGACGGAAGAACTTCGAATCGTGCACCATGCGGATGAACTGCTTCAGCATCTGCTCGGTGACGGTGAAGTCGGCGATCACGCCATCCTTCATCGGACGGATCGCTTCGATGTTGCCGGGGACCTTGCCAAGCATCTGCTTGGCTTCCTTGCCGACCGCCTGGATCGTCTTCTTGCCGTTGGGACCGCCTTCCTGGCGGATCGCGACGACCGAGGGTTCGTCCAGCACGATGCCCAGGCCACGCACGTAGATCAGCGTGTTGGCGGTGCCCAGGTCGATGGCCAGGTCGTTCGAGAAATAGCTACGTAAAAAACCAAACATGTGTGTCCTGATGTGCGCAACCGTGTGCGCGAAACATTAATCGGGGAATCCTCGCCGCAAAGCCGAATCCGCATCGCGGGCTTTTTCATGCGTAGGTGAGGGCCGGTTTCGCCCGGAGAACGCATTAGCCCGCCATTCTACCTTATAATTTGCCGATTAAATGCTGAAAAACGGGCGGTTTCGCCCTCATATCAGCCTGCGAGATCGACGGCATTAGAAAGCTTTTATCAGCTTTAGCGCGCCGTAGTCCAAATTTCATTATCTACACACTCATCTTTGAACGCGGTATCGAACCGCGCTTTTTGCCATGTCCCTGACACTTTCAGACGTAAAACGGATCGCCAACCTGGCCCAGCTCGATATGGATGAGGCCCACGCAGAGATCGCCCTGAACGAGCTGAACGGGATCTTCGCGCTGGCCGAGCAGATGCAGGCCGTGGACACCAGCGGTGTTGCGCCATTGTCGCAACCGCTGGCAGCCGTGCTTGCCCTGCCGCTGCGCCTGCGCGAGGACGTGGTGACCGAGGAAGACCACCGCGCCGAGTACCAGGCCCCCGCCCCGAAGACCGAGGACGGCCTGTACCTCGTGCCGAAAGTCATCGAATAACCCGCAGCGAACGTCGACCATCATGATGCACCAAAAAACCATCAAGGAGCTGTCCGCGCTCCTGCACACGAAACAAGTCTCGGCGACGGAGCTCGCGCAGCACTACCTCGACCGTATCTCCTCCAGCGGCCACAACGCGTTTCTGGACGTCAATCCTGAGCTGACCTTGGCCCAGGCGAAAGCCGCCGACGCGCGCATCGCGGCAGGCAACGCCGGCCCGCTGACGGGCGTACCGATCGCCCACAAGGACATTTTCGTCACGCAAGGCTGGCGCTCGACTGCCGCGTCGAAGATGCTGGGCAACTACGTGAGCCCGTTCGATGCCACCGTCGTGACGAAATTTGCCGACGCCGGCATGGTGACCTTGGGCAAGCTGAACTGCGACGAATTCGCGATGGGCTCGTCCAACGAGAACTCCGCGTTCGGCTTTGTTACGAACCCGTGGGATGCGCTGGCCGTGCCGGGCGGCTCGTCCGGCGGCTCGGCGGCCGCCATCGCCGCGCGCCTGGCGCCCGCGGCGACGGGCACCGACACGGGCGGCTCGATCCGCCAGCCGGCCGCGTTCTGCGGCATCACGGGCATCAAGCCGACGTACGGCCGCGTGTCGCGCTTCGGCATGATCGCGTTCGCCTCCTCGCTCGACCAGGGCGGCCCGATGGCCCGCACGGCCGAGGATTGCGCGCTGCTGCTGAACGAGATGGTCGGCTTCGACGAGCGCGACGCGACGAGCCTCACGGCCGAGCAAGGCAACGCGCGCGAAGACTTCACGCGCGACCTGAACGCGCCGCTGGCCGGCCTGCGCATCGGCGTGCCGAAGGAGTATTTCGGCGAAGGCCTGGCCGCCGACGTCGAACAGGCCGTGCGCGCCGCGCTGGACCAGTTCGTGAAGCTGGGCGCCACCCTGGTCGAGATCTCGCTGCCGAAGACGTCGCTGTCGATCCCCGTGTACTACATCATCGCGCCGGCGGAAGCCTCGTCGAACCTGTCGCGCTTCGACGGCGTGCGCTACGGCTACCGCGCGCCGGAGTACACGGACCTGCAGGACATGTACAAGAAAACGCGTGCGCAAGGCTTCGGCAAGGAAGTCCAGCGCCGCATCATGGTGGGCACGTACGTGCTGTGCCACGGCTACTACGACGCGTATTACGTGCAGGCGCAGAAGATCCGCCGCCTGATCGCCGACGACTTCCAGGCCGCGTTCCGCGACCAGTGCGACGTGATCATGGGCCCGGTGGCTCCGAGCGTCGCGTGGGACCTGGGCTCGAAGGCGAACGACCCGGTGGCGAACTACCTGGCCGACATCTTCACGCTGTCGACGAGCCTCGCCGGCCTGCCCGGCATGTCGATCCCGGTCGGCTTCGGCGCCGGCGAGAAGAACGGCAAGCGTCCGGTCGGCCTGCAAATCATCGGCAATTATTTCGCCGAGGCGAAGCTGCTGAACATCGCGCACCAGTACCAGCAGGCGACCGATTGGCATAACCGCGCACCGGAAGGTATCTGATACGCATGGTGGGCACGGGGTGCCCACCCTACGGCGTCGATGCACACGACGCATGTGCGGTCCCCGACGCCCTGCATTTCGTAGGGTGGGCATTTGAGGCCAGTGGCCTCAAATGAAACGAGCCCACCAAATGCCGGCACAGAGACATACAAGAGAGAACACTATGCAATGGGAAGTCGTCATCGGTCTTGAGAACCACGTCCAGCTCACGACCAACTCCAAAATCTTCAGCGGCAGCTCGATCAAGTTCGGCGCCGAGCCGAACACGCAGGCGAGCCCCGTCGACCTGGCGCTGCCGGGCGTGCTGCCCGTGATGAACAAGGGCGCCGTCGAACGCGCCATCCGCTTCGGCCTCGCGGTGGGCGCCAAGATCGCGCCGCAGTCCGTCTTCGCGCGCAAGAATTATTTTTATCCCGACCTGCCGAAGGGCTACCAGATCAGCCAGTTCGAAGACCCCGTCGTGCAGGGCGGCAGCCTCACGTTCGCGTACGAGAAAGACGGCAAGCTGGAGACGAAGACCGTCAACCTGACCCGCGCCCACCTCGAGGAAGACGCCGGCAAGTCGCTGCACGAGGACTACCACGGCATGAGCGGCATCGACTTGAACCGCGCCGGTACACCGCTGCTGGAGATCGTCTCCGAGCCGGAAATCCGCAGCGCCGCGGAAGCCGTCGCGTATGCGAAGGCGCTGCACGGCCTCGTGATGTGGCTCGGTGTCTGCGACGGCAATATGCAGGAAGGCTCGTTCCGCTGCGACGTCAACGTGTCCGTGCGCCCCGTCGGCCAGCAGGAATTCGGCACCCGCTGCGAGATCAAGAACCTGAACTCGTTCCGCTTCATCGAAGAGGCCGTGAACTACGAGGTGCGCCGCCAGATCGAGCTGATCGAGGACGGCGGCAAGGTCGTGCAGGCCACGCGCCTGTGGGACCCGGACCGCAAGGAAACGCGCCAGATGCGCAGCAAGGAAGACGCGCAGGACTACCGCTACTTCCCCGACCCCGACCTGCCGCCGCTCGTCATCTCGCAGGAGTGGATCGACCGCGTGAAAGCCGGCATGCCGGAACTGCCGGCCGCCATGCGCGAGCGCTTCATCCGCGACTACGGCCTGCCCGAGTACGATTCCCTGATCCTGACGTCGTCGCAGGCGATGGCAACGTATTACGAAGCCGTCGTCGCGAAGGCGGGCAAGGCGAACGCGAAGGCCGCCGCGAACTGGATGATGGGCGACGTGTCGTCCGCGCTGAACCGCGCCGACATCGACATCGAGCGCTCGCCCGTCGAGGCGTCGCAACTGGCTCTGCTCTTGCGCCGCATCGCCGACGGCACGATCTCGAACAACGCCGGCAAGAAGGTGTTCAGCCTGATGTGGGATGCGCAGTCGCAGGACGAGAACCTGGCCGACACGATCATCGAACGCGAAGGCCTGAAGCAGATCTCGGACACGGGCGCGCTGGAAGCGATCGTCGACGAGGTCCTGGCGGCCAATGCGAAATCGGTCGAGCAGTACAAGGCCGGCAAGGAAGCGGCGATCAATGCGCTGATCGGCCAGTGCATGAAGGCGTCGAAGGGCAAGGCGAATCCGGCGCAGGTCACCGAGCTGCTGAAGAAGAAGCTGTCGGCCTGATCTGACCTGCCCGACGTTCGCGTCATGCGCGCGTCCGCGTGGGCACGGGGTGCCCACGCGCCACGTATGCGGTTCGCTACCGCTATTCGTACCTGAGCGCCTCGATCGGATCGAGCCGCGCCGCCTGGCTGGCCGGCACGACGCCGAACACGATGCCCACGGAACCGGAAAACAGCACGGCCAGCGTCACCGCCCACCACGGCACGACGGCCGGCGGGAAGTCGGGGATGATGCCCGCGATGAGCGCGCCCAACGCATAGCCGATCGCGAGCCCCACCAGGCCGCCCAGCAGCGACAAGGTCACGGCCTCGATCAGGAACTGCAGCAGGATGTCGCGGCTGCGCGCCCCGATCGCCTTGCAGATGCCGATCTCGCGCGTGCGCTCCTTCACCGACACGAGCATGATGTTCATGATGCCGATCCCGCCCACCAGCAGCGCGATGCCGACGACGCCGCCCATCACGAGCGTGACGGTGCCGCTCAGCTTGTCGAACGACCTCGCGATCTGATCGGCCGATTCGATCTCGAAATCGTCCGGCTGGTCGGCCTTCAGGCGATGGGCCTGGCGCATGACCATGCGGATGTGGCTGCGGGTCGCATCCAGCCGGCCCAGGTCGCCCACGGCCACCGTGATCATCAATTGCGGCCGCGTGTTGTTGCCGATGATGCTCTGCCCCGTCTTGTACGGGATGATCATGTAGTTGTCCCGCGACATCCCGAAGATCTCGCCCTGCTTCTCCATCACGCCGACGATCTTGAACCACTCGTTCGCGTACAGGACGAATTGCCCGACCGGGTCGGCCGGCAGGTGCAGGTCGTCGATCAGCTTCTCGCCGATGACGGCCACGCGGCGCGCGCCGGCGTCGTCGGAATCGCTGATGAACCGCCCCAGGCGCACGTAGCGCCCGTTCACTTCCTGGTAGCTGGCCATCGTGGCGTACACCTGCGCCGTGGCGGACATGCCCGTGAAGCGCACCTCGGAAGACGCGGGCACGAACAGGGGACTGAGGTGGCGGATGCCCTCCACGCGCACGCGCAACTGCTCCACGTCGTCGAAACGCAGGTAGTTCATCTTCCCGCGCATCATGTCCTTGAATTCGTTGTGCGGGCGGATCGTCAGGCCGTTGCCGCCCAGGCCTTCGAACTGGTCGCTGACGCTCTTCGACAAGCCCTGGATCAGCGACACCACGGTGATCACCGACGCCACGCCGATGATGATGCCGAGCGACGTGAGGAAGCTGCGCAAGCGGTGCGCGCGGATCGATGCCAGCGCCGAGCGCACGCTTTCGAGGAACACGTTCATGTGCCACTCCCCGTGTCGGACACGATGCGCCCGTCGCGCAGGCGCACGACACGCTCGCACTGGTCGGCGATCTCCGGTTCGTGCGTCACGATGACGACCGTCTGCCCGCCCGCGTGCAGCTCGCGGATCAAGTCCAGGATCTCCTCGCTTGTGGTGGAATCGAGGTTGCCTGTCGGTTCGTCCGCGAGCAGGATCGACGGCTTGCCCACGAGCGCGCGCGCGATCGCGACGCGCTGGCGCTGGCCGCCCGACAGCTCGTTCGGCCGGTGATGCAGCCGCCCGCCGAGGCCCACGCGCTGCAACGCCTGCTCGGCCAGCGCGAGGCGCTCGCGCAGCGGCACGCCGCGGTAGATCAGAGGCTGCGCCACGTTGTCGAGCGCAGTGGCGCGGGGCAGCAGGTGGAAACTCTGGAAGATGAAGCCGATCTCCTCGTTGCGCACGCGCGCCAGCTCGTCGCCCGACATCGTCGCCACGTCGCGCCCGTTGAGCCGGTAGGCGCCGCTGCTGGGCCGGTCGAGGCAGCCGACGATGTTCATCATGGTCGACTTGCCGGACCCGGAGGCGCCGATGAACGCCACGAATTCATTCGCCCGGATGTGCAGGTCGATGCCCTGCAGCGCATGCACCGTCTGGTCGCCCATCTTGTACTGCCTCGTCACGCCTTCCAGCCGGATCACGGATGCGCTCCTTCGGCCACTTTCACGTCCGTCTGCTGCCTGACCTGCACGACGGCATCGCCATCGTGCAGCTCGCGCAGCAGGCGCGCAGGCCCCACGGCGATCGTCTGGCCCACGGCGACACCCTTCGTCACTTCCTGGTTGGCGTCGTCGGAGAGGCCCAGCTCCACCGTCGTCTTCCTGACTTTCCCGTCCTGCACGACGAACACGTAGTTGACGTTCTTCGTGCGGTCCTTCGCACCGGGGACGTCTTCGTTCAGCACGGCCTGGATCGGCACGGCGGCCGTGGCCGCGCCGCTGCCGGCGACGATCTCCACGCGGCACGTCATGCCGGACCGCAGCGCGAGCTTCGAATCGTCGAGCCGCAGTTTGACGACGTACGCGCGTCCCTGGCTCTGGCCCGGCATCGCGTTCTTCGGCGCCATCGCGACGCTTTCCACGCGGCCCGTCACCGGCTGGTCGGGGAACGCCGCGGGAAACACCTTGGCCTGCTGGCCGACGGCCACGCGCGCGATGTCCGCTTCGTCCACGTTCACCTCGGCCATGATCGAGCCGACGTCGGCAATCGTCATCAGCGACGACCCCGCGATGCCGGTGGCGCTCGCGACGGCCGTTTCGCCGATCTTGATGGGCACCGCGGTCACGGTGCCGTCGATGGGTGCCCGCACCTCCGTCTTGGCCAGGTGCTCGCGCGATTGCGACAGCAGCGCGCTCGCCTGCTCCAGCGATTCGCGGCTGGCGCGCAGCTCGACCTTCGCCAGGTCCACCTGGTGCACGGCGTCGTCGTATTTCGAGATGTCGATGTACTTCGCCTTGTACAACTGGCCCGTGCGGTCCAGGTTGCGCTCTTGGTTCGCCAGGTTGATCTGCGCGCGCTCGATCGCGATGGCGGCGTTGCGGCGGTTCGCTTCCTGCTGCGCCACCTCGGCCTGGTACACGGTCGGATCGAGCCGCAGCAGGATCTGGCCGCGCGCCACCCGGTCGCCCTCCTTCACGAGCACGCCGGCCACCTTGCCGATGACCTCCGCCGACAGCTGCACTTCCTGGCGGAAGACGAGATTGCCTGTCGCGAGGATGGCCGGGTGGATCGCGAGCTTCTGCACGGTCGCCAGCTCGGCCTCGCGGCGCGTCTGCTTGCCCGCGAACTTGACCGCCACGGGCACGATGAGGAACGCAGCGACGACGGCCGCACCGATCAGTTTCTTGTTCATGCGCTCAACCGAAGATAACGATTTTCGCGGCCCAGATGCCGTAGACGAGGGCATACGGCAGCACGGCGACCAGGGCGCAGACGCCGGCCGAACGCCCCGTCCAGGCCTTCAGGCCGATGAAGGCCAGCGCGATGGACCACACGGACGTCAGGTCGAGATTGGTGGCAAGGCTGAACCACGGGCTCGACATCGGCAGGTGAAACAGCAGGTAGTTGAGCGACACCATGTTCATGTCATCCGGCGCCAGGCGGCCGCCCGACGTCATGATCTGCAGCGCGGACAGCGGCACCGTCAGCAGGCGCGGGATGCTGGTCCAGACGGCGAAGCCGAACCACTTGCCGTAGCCGATGCCGGTACCCAGCGCCTTGCCCGCCAACAGGTAGTACACGGCCACGAGCGCGCACAGGACGGGCAGGCCCAGCACGGCGCCGGCACCGGACATCCACATCATCGTCTTCGGCGTCATGAACTGCTCCATCGCGGCCCGCGCTTCCGGTTTCACGACGCCCTGCGACGCCAGCATGTGCTCGCGGAACCAGGCGAAATCGAGCGTCGCGACGTACCAGTAACTGAGGGCCAGCGTCAGCAGGATGAGGACCAGCAGTGGAATGAACGGCCGCGGCTTGTCCTTCAGCCGGGCGAAAGTGGGCGAAGGCGCGAGGATGACGTTGCCGATGTCGAAGAGTGGCTGCGTGGCCATATTGTGGACTCCCTGGTCGTTGTTATCGCCGGGCAGCACCTGCTGCACGGTTGCCGGTAGTCTAGGGGATTCGGCGCGCTGAAAACTCACCAATTGTCATTACAAAATCTGCCGCGCGGCGCGCTCACTCTGGGACGGCGCACGGCGTTTACACGGCGCTTGCACGGCGCACGCATCTTTATACGCGGCGTTTACACGGCGGCCGGCGCGCCCGGTCGTGGTCCCATCAAATGAGCCCTGGGTGGCTCTTATGTGGTGCCAGTGGACCGCATATAGTCTGCCAATATGCATGCGAGACGCAGAGAATTTTTCATGACTTGTCGAATCCTGCCCGCTCGTTCGTCGACAAGGACATCCCGTCTCTACCATCCGACGACCATGAAAAAGCAGATCGCCGCAACGATGCTCGTGTTCGGACTGCACGGTCCCTCGACGGCCGGCGTCGCCGAGGGCATCGAGGCGTACAACGGACACGATTACGCGCTGGCGCTGAGGGAAATCGCGCCGTTCGCCAAGGCCGGCAATGCGGACGCACAGCATGTGCTCGGCCTGATGTACTACATGGGCCGCGGCGTCCCACGCGATTACGCACAAGCCTTCGCATGGCATTACAAGGCGGCCGTACAGGGCCTGCCCGCCGCACAGTACGTGATTGGCGCGATGTATTACACGGGCAACGCGGTTCCCCGCGACCCGGGGCGGGCAGTCTCGTGGTTCCGCAAGGCGGCGGAACAAGGCCATCCGGACGCGCAGTACGCCCTCGGCCTCATGTACCGCTACCACGTGGCCGGCCTGCCCGAGGACGCGGTGCTCGCCTACATACTGTGGAATCTTGCCGCTGCAAACGGCCACCGCGATGCCGTCGCACAACGGTCTGCCCTCGCGCGCAGCATGACGGAAGAGCAGATCGCGGAGGCGCAACGTTTGTCGCGCGAATGGCGTCCGGGCAAGCCCTTGCCGGCCCGGTCGCATGCTGCCACGAACTGATCTTACTGGAGGAAATATGCGAACACTGATCGGCTGGGTGCTCTGGTTGATAGCGAGCGGCAGCATCGCCGCCACGGCTGCGCCTCCGCCGGACGGCCAGCACGATTTCGACTGGGAAATCGGCACCTGGACCACCAGCCTGAAGCGCCTGCGCGAACCGCTCAGCGGCAAGACCGAGTGGGTCGAGTACGAGGGGACGTCGGTCGTCAAGCCGGTCATGGACGGACGCGCCAACCTCGTCGAGCTCGACGTGCGCGGCAGCGCCGGCCGCATCGCGGGTGTGTCGCTGCGCCTGTACCGGCCCGCGAGCGGCCAGTGGGCCCTGCATTTCGCGAACCTGGCCAACGGCCTGATGACCGACCCGATGTACGGCACCTTCCAGGACGGCCGGGGCAGCTTCTACGGCCAGGACACCGTGGACGGACGCGTGGTCCTCGTGCGGTTCCTGATCACGCCGATGGGTGTGGACCGGTGGCGTTTCGAGCAGGCCTATTCGGCCGACGGTGGGCAGCGCTGGGAGACCAACTGGATTGCCATCGATACGCGCGTGAAGCCGGCTGCCCAGCCGTAGCGGGCACGCGTCCACGTGTTGACGCATCGGGAGCGCGAATAAAGTCCGCCGCGACAGCCAAACGCTACCAGCGTCCTGCGCCTGGTTCTGCCAGCAACAAACTCGTACACTGAGCCGGACCGGCCGCTCGCTATCGGCCGAGGCCGTGTAAAAACGCAAGATCGACTGCTCGAATCTCAAGGGTTAATACTGGAGCGGCCTGAGGCGTCGTGTCGCCCCCCAATCGATCTCCGCTGACGTCGGCCAACTCAGAATGGTGACGCCCCAAAGTCGCCCAAATCGCTTGAGAAAACGGGCGTAGGCCCGGATCGCGGCCACCATGCCGATCTGCCCAGAATTGCCATCAATCGTCGGAAATTATAGGCGAGCACGTGCAGGCTCATTTCCGTTTTCACGCACTCCAGTCCTTTCGTCAGAAAGTGCGTCGCGCCCATCCATGATTTGATCGTGCCGTATGGGTGCTCAACGGACGAGCGGCGGATGCGCATGGCGTCTGGGTTCTGGTCCAGGCGTGTCTGCATGTCGTCGAGCACGTCTTGATGCTCCCATCGCGTCACTCGGCGCTGCTGGCTCGGCGTGCACTTGGCCTTGAGCGGGCAATCCTTGCAGTTCGAGCTCCAGTAGCGATGGTTTTTGAGGCCATTCTCGATGCTCGTAAAACGCCAGATCAGTGCTTGTCCCGCAGGACAGCGAAACTCGTCCTTATCAGGATCGTAGATGAAGTCGGCCTTGTCGAACCTGCCGTCAGCCTTGGCATTCGATGTCTTCACCTTCGGTACCAGGGCACTAATACCGGCCTCGTGGCAGGCGAGAATCTCTTCACCCTTGAAATAACCGCGGTCGGCTATCGCTGTGAGCTTTGGCGTCCCGATTGCCGTACGCGCTTTCTTTGCCATGCCGTACAATTGATCGCGGTCGCTGCCGTTATTCGTTACATCGTGCTCGACGATCAAGTGATGCTTTGTGTCGACGGCAGTCTGCACGTTGTAGCCAACGATGCCCGAGCCCCGCGTCATCATCGAGCGGGCATCCGGACCGGTGAGCGAAATCTGTGTTTCGCCTGTTTCTTGCAGCTTCGCTTCGATCTCTGTGAGCGCCGCCATCTGGTCCTTCAGCGCTGCAATCTTGTCGTTGAGGCGAACCGCTTTCGCCTGTTTGGCAGCGGGTTCCTGGCGATCGGCTGTATCGAGTTCTGCCAGATACCGGGTGATGTTGGCCTCGATTTCTTGCATCCGACGCTTGAGCTTGGCATCGGTGAAATTGCGGTCGCTGCTGTTGACGGCCTTGAACTTGCTGCCATCGATGGCCACCACCGCATCGGATAACAAATCCAGCTGCTGGCACAAGACGACGAACTGGCGGCAGACGTTGCGAATGGCCTTGCCGTTGTCCTTTCGGAAGTTCGCGATCGTCTTGAAGTCGGGTGCCAGTCGCTGCGTCAACCACATCAATTCGATGTTACGTTGGGCTTCGCGCTCAAGCCGTCGGCTCGACTGAATGCGGTTGAGATAACCGTAGATGTAGAGTTTGAGCAGCAAGGCCGGGTGGTAAGCGGGCCGTCCCGTTTTCGCTGGCTGTACACCCTTGAAGCCAAGCCCGGCAAGGTTCAGTTCTTCGACAATACATCGACGACGCGTACCGGATTGTCCTCGGAAACGTAGTCCTCCAGTCGCTCAGGCAGCAGCGTGCCTTGTCCTCGCTGTTCGCCTTCGATAAAGCGCTTCATGTGGCATCTGTATTGATGAGATACTGGATCAACGTTTACGGACCCGGTTCCGTTTACCCGAAATCTACGTTTTTACACGGCCTGAGCCAGAAGCGGCCACCTGCCAAACGCCTATACCATCAACTTCGATATCAACACTGCAAACCTAAATGGCAATTTCTGGAGCAACTTGGCGAAAGCACCCGTTCAAGATCGGCGAAACATACATAGCGTCTCAGTCTTTCCTCGGTTGTCCTTTCGTAGGGTTTCCAGACCTCGAATTTGTCAAAGGCCACGCCTATCAGCTGCTGCACATTGGCCACAGCCACTATGACGAATACACGATTTTCACATTCAGGGAAATTGCTGGCGCACAGCGCATTGACTGGTGGTGGTCAGATGATGAACCTGAGGCATTGTGTTGGAACAGATTCCAATTCCCTGAATCATCAGCAAGCTAGTGGAAGCTCGACGAGGCTACCTCGCGTTATGTCTGCTTCGGGCTGCGCATTCAACTGGTCGACGCAATACACTCATGCACCGCCTTCCAACAGCGCCAGCGCCTGCTCGCGCGCCGCGTCCCGCAGCGATGCGCGCAGCACCGGGTCGTCCGTCGTGCGCGCCAGCACCATGCCGCCCACGCACAGCGCGACGATCGCCTGCGCGCGCCGCTCGCCGTCGGCTTCGTGCGCGAGCGCGCCCGCGTGCACCTGCACGAGGTTGCGGATCAGCTGCGTGTACGCCTTCTGCGGGGACAGGCCCGCGCGCGCCACGTCGCCCGGCAGCGCGTACAGCGGGCAATGCGCCTCGATGTTGTCGAACACCTCGTCGCTCAGGTAGATGTCGACGAGCATGCGCGCCAGCTTGCCCGGCTCGGGCGGCGGGACGTCCTTGAAATCGGGCTTGAACGGATTGCATGTGGTGAAGCTGGTGATGGCCGCCGCATACAGCTCGTCCTTGCTGTCGAAGTGGTGGTAAAAAGCGCCGCGGGTCAGACCCGCCTCGGACATCACGCGGTCGATCGACACCTGTTCGAAGCCGTGGAGGTTGAACAGCCTGCGCGCCGCATGGACGATGCGTTCGCGGGTCTGTGCCTTGTGTTCGCTACTGTAGGGCATGCGGGTCTCCTTTCGAGATCGGCATTATGCGCGCATCTACATTATGTTCTTGAACATATTTTGTGCCTGCGTATGCTGGTCGACATTCATCCCAAGGAGACCACCGATGCCTACCCTGACCACCTTCCGTGCCGTTCCCTCGTTTGCCGTCGGTTACGTGCGCGACCTGCGCGTGCGCTGGGCCCTCGAAGAAGCCGGCGAACCGTATGACGTGCGCCTGATCGGCTTCGAGGAGAAAGAATCGCCCGCCTACCGCCACGAACAGCCGTTCGCGCAGGTGCCCGTGCTGCAGGACGGCGACATGACGCTGTTCGAGACCGGCGCGATCCTGCTGCACCTGGGCGAACGCTTCCCCGTCCTGCTGCCGCGCGATCCGGACGGCCGCGCGCAGGTCACGATGTGGGCGTTCGCCGCGCTCAATTCCGTCGAGCCCTACATCGCCAACCTCGCCAACCTCGTCGTGTTCTCCATGGAGCAGCCGTGGGCTGCCGCGCAGCGTCCGGTGCTGGAAGAGATCGCGCTGAAGCGCCTGGGCCAGGTGGACGACTGGCTTGCGGGCCGCGACTACCTGGCCGGCGATTTCAGCGCGGCCGACATCCTCATGACGACAGTCGTGCGCCTGCTCGACGGCATGGGCTATGTCGAGCGCTTCGCGCGCCTGACGGCCTGGCGCGACCGCTGCACGGCGCGCCCCGCGTATCGCAAGGCGCTGGCCGCCCAGGTGGCGCAGTACGCGCCCGAAACCGAAGCCGCCTGAGTTTTTACGGGTTCGTTGCACGCGGGCCCGATCTGTATACACCGTTTTTACGCCCGCCCCGCTACGCTGGTCTCGTCATCATTCGTCGAAAGGACGTCATATGTTCGAGATTATTGCCGCCGCGGCCGCGGGCCTGTTCGTCATCGCCGCCCTGGTCCTCGTGCGCAGTTGCGTGGTCTACATCCCCAACGACAAGATCGGGATCGTGGAAAAGAAATGGTCGGGGCGCGGCTCAGTGCAGGCCGGGTTCATCGCGCTGCAGGGCGAAGCGGGCTTCCAGCCGGACGTGCTGCGCGGGGGCTTCCACTTCTTCGCACCGTTCCAGTACCGCGTGCACCGGCAGAACCTCGTCACCATCCAGCAGGGCACCCTCGCCTACGTGTTCGCGCGCGACGGCCTGCCGATGGCGCCGAGCCAGAACCTCGGCTGCAACAAGACAGCGAACGACTTCACCGACGTCGCCGCGTTCCTCGCGCTGGGCGGCCAGAAGGGCCTGCAGCGCAAGATCCTGCGCGAGGGCACGTATGCCATCAACGTCGCGCAATTCGTCGTGCTCGCGGAAGACCGCGTGTATGCACTGCCGCTGCCGGGCGACGCCAACGTCGACGACAAGGGCGGCGTCCTGGGCATCCTGGCCGCCGTCCACGACGACCTCGTGGCGCGCGGCGGCTTCCGCCCGCTCGTGATCCGCGAAGACAAGCTGGCCGTCGTCACGACGCACGAAGGCCAGTCGCTGCCGGAAGGGACGATCGTCGCGCCCATCGTCGGCGCCGACCCGGCCGACGCGGCACGCTACCACCACGATTACCAGAATCCGGAGACGTTCATCGACGCGGGCGGCTACAAGGGCCGCCAGCTGCAGGTGCTCGTCGAGGGCACGTACTACCTGAACGCGCGCTTCGCGTCGTGGGAAATCGTGCCGAAGACGGAGGTGCCCGTCGGCTTCGTCGGCGTCGTCGTGTCGTACACGGGCAAGGCCGGCCTCGACCTGACGGGCGACGATTACCGCCACGGTGAACTCGTGGGCCCCGACGAAAAAGGCGTGCAGGCGACGCCCCTCCTGCCCGGCAAATACGCGCTGAACCCGTACGCGAAACGCGTGATCGAAGTGCCGACGACGAACTTCATCCTGAAATGGCAGGCCGGCGCCATCGGCTCGCACGAACTGGACAAGCACCTGTCCGAAGTGTCGCTGATCACGAAGGACGCGTTCGAGCCGGACCTGCCGCTGTCCGTCGTCGTCAACATCGACTACAAGATGGCGCCGCTCGTGATCCAGCGCTTCGGCGACATCCGCAAGCTCGTCGAACAGACGCTCGATCCGATGGTGGCCGCGTATTTCAAGAACGTCGGCCAGCGCAAGACCTTGATCGAACTGTTGCAGGAACGGTCGGACATCCAGGAACGCGCGATGGCGGAAATGCGCCGCAACTTCGAAGGCTATAACCTGACGTTGAACGAAGTCCTGATCGGCACGCCGCGCGCGAAGCAAGGCGACACGCAGATCGAGACGATCCTGCGCCAGCTGCGCGAGCGCCAAGTGTCGCGCGAGCAGCTGGAGACGTACCGCACAAAGGAAGCGGCCGCGCAGCAGGAACGCGTCCTGCGCGAAGCGGAGGCGCGCGCGAAGCAGCAGACGTCGATCACGGAATCGGAACTCGCCGTGCGCATCGCGGAAAACCAGGGCAGCGCCGCCGTGCAGAAAGCGATCAAGGCGGCCGAGGAAGCGCGCCAGAACGCGGCCGGCGCGGCCGACGCCAAGCGCCGCCTGGCCGAGGCGGAAGCGTTCCAGCTGGAGGCCGTCGGCCAGGCGCAGGCCAGGGCGACGAAGCTGAACGTGGCCGCGTACGGCGGCCCGGAACTGCAGTTCCAGCAGACCGTGCTGCTGCGCTTCGCCGAAGCCATCGAGCGAGGCCAGGTGGCGCTCGTGCCGTCGATCCAGGTGGGCGGCAAGGAAGGCGGCGGCACCGCCGTCGACGCGTTCCTCGCGATGGCCGTCAAACAGATGGCGATGCCGGCACCAGCGGTATCGTAGCCCGCTCGCGCCGGCGCGCGAAGTCGGACGCGATGCCGGCGCGGATCTGTTCCAGTTTGCGGCCGTCGCGGTACAGCAGGTTGTAGCTTTCGAACGGGACGAGGCGGCCGTCCGGCAGCGCGAAGTGGATGCACGATTTCTTCAGCGCGCGCACGTCCAGCGAATACGCATCCATGAACTGCACGATCAGCACGCGGAACACGTTGTCGTAGCGGAGTGCGGACGGCGCGCTGATCAGGGGCAGGCAGCACATCAGCTCCGACAGGCAGTTGGCCTGCGATTCCGGCGAGTGGTTCGTGGAAAGCAGCTTGAATACCTTGTCCTTCACGACGTCGCGCATGCCCGAATCATTCTCAAATAAGCGCTCGAACACGATCGTGTTGCCGCTGCCTTCGACGAGCGTCTGCGGATCGAGCCAGCGCGTCAGCGGCACGGTGCCGTCCGCCGTCTTGATCGCATACGCCATCGCCAGCGTGTCGGGGTTGCAGGGTACCGGCACGACGTCTTCCAGCGTGAACAGGCGGCTCTGCTCGGCGATGCGGCGGCGGATCTCGGACACCGTCAGGCGGTGCAGGCGCGGATCGTAGTCTTCCACGCGGCCCGCGTCCTGGATCGGCTGCAACGTCACGCCGCGCACGCACGGCTGTTGCAGCGCGAAGTCGATGATCTCGCCGATCTCGCCGTCGTTCAAGCCCTTCTTCAACGTGACGACGAGCGTCGTCGACAGCCCCGCCTCGTTCAGGTTGTCGAGGGCCTGGCGGCGGATGCGCGTGAGGTCGGCGCCGCGCAATTCGCGGTGCACGTCCGCGCGCAGCGAATCGAATTGCAAATAGACCTCGATGCCGGGCGCGTAGCCGGCCAGGCGCGCGACGAACGCCTTGTCCTGCGCGAGCACGATGCCGTTCGTGTTGACCATCACGTGCTTGATGGGGCGGGCCTTGGCGGCGTCGAGGATCTCCCAGAACTGCGGGTGCAAGGTGGGCTCGCCGCCGGACAGCTGCATCACGTCGGCCTCGCCTTCGTTGGCGACGATCGCGTCAAGCATGCGGACGACGTCGGCCAGCGGGCGATGGCGCTCGCGGTGCGTGCCGCTCTCCGCATAGCACACGGGGCAGTTCAGGTTGCAGTTGTCCGTGATCTCGACGACGGACAGGCACGAGTGCTGCATGTGGTCCGGACACAGCCCGCAGTCGTACGGGCAGCCGTATTCCATCTTCGTGTTGAACTGCTGCGGCATCTCCGGATGCTTGACGAAGACTTCGCGGCACAGCCGGTAGTACGCGACGTCGTCGCTGACGAGCACGCGCTCGGTGCCGTGCGCGCCGCACCACTTGTCCATGTAGACCTTGTCGTCCTTGAAGACGATCTTCGCTTCCACCGGGTGCAGGCAGGTCGAGCAGACGGACGTCGTCGTGTCGTAGAACAGGTACGGGCGGGATTTGCGGCTCATGGTTGTTCCTTGCGCTGGGGCCCTGGGTAATCTTGCTCGGATGCCGCGATCTGGCGTTGCAGTTCGGTGGCATGGCGTTCGGCGGCGGCGAAGTCTTCCGCCGACATGGCCGCGCGCGCCTTCGCGATCGCGTCGGTATCGCGCGTCAGCAGGAGAATGGCCTGCGCCTCCGCGCGCCGGACCGGCTCGATGTGCGACCCCGTCGCTTCCCACAACAGGTATCCTGGAGACGATGTGCTGCATGCGAGGATGCCGCGTGCATGCCAGATCCGGGCCTCCTCTGACCGCCCAGCCCTGCCCAGGGCCAGGCCCGCGCGCCCTGCGGGATTGCCCACGCCGGGAAGGTCGCACCCGTGGGCAAAAGCGCGCTGCAGCAGGACGATGCCGCGTTCGCGGTCGCGCAGGCCTTGCGGCAGGGTGAAATAGGTGCCGGCCCGTCCTTCCGCGAGGATGCTGCCGAGTCGCCCCATGGCCGGGCCATTGTCTTGCGCGGCCGCCTGTTCCAGCAGGGCCAATGCACGCCGCAGCTCGGCCGGGTCCTGGCCCGAGCCGGCCAACAGCTCATCGGCGAGCGCGAGGCGCGCCTTCGCATCGCCCGCCGCGGCAGCCGGTTCCAGCGCCGCGATGCGCCGCTGGCGCGCCGCTTCCATTTCACGCAGGCTGTTCCGGTACTGGACATTGCTGACGATGGACGCCGTGATGCAGCCCGTGCTGCCGACGCATGCAAGGGCGAGCAGCAGCGCGCCCGCGCGCGGCAATCTCGAACGAAGGAATGTCACGATCGCAGATTCTCCGTGGTTTGCCGCACGACGAACGGCAGGTAGCACACAAGCGCGGCAACGCACACGAGCTGGATGCCGGACAGCCCGAACGCATACGCATACGGCACCGGCTTGATGCCGTCCACGAGCAGGCGCCAGGCCAGGTAAGCCGCGAGATACAGCTTGAATGCGAGGCCGGGCGTGCGCGCGAGCGTTCCGCGCGCGTGCCACAGCATGCTGCCCGCTGCCAGCGCGAACACCATGTCGTAGACCTGCGTGGGATGGCGCGGGATGCCGTCGCCGAAGTCGACGCCCCACGGCATGCTGGTGGCCACGCCATACGTCCCGTCGTGCAGGCCGGCGAGGAAGCAGCCGATGCGGCCGACGACGGTGCCGACGACGAGCGGCAGGAGGAACTGGTCGCCCGTCGACCCGCGGATGCCGGCCAGCTTCTTGGCGATCTCCACGCCGAGCAGGCCGCCCAACAGCCCGCCGACGATCGACTGGCCCGACGCGATCAGGCGCCAGTCCGGAACGACGCCTTGCCACAGGTGCGGCATTTCGATCCAGAACACGACCTTGTTGCCGATGGCGGCGCCGAGGATGCAGCCGACGACGACGGCGAACGACCCTGGCTGCAGCAGCGCGGGTTGGCGGGCACGCCGGCGCTGCCAGCGGTACAGTTGCACGCCGCCGGCCAGTGCCAGCCATTCGAACACGAGGTGGACCGTCTGCGCCGTCGCGGCGGGAAGGATGGGACCCTTCATTCGCCGGCGGATGGGCGCCTGCGCCACAGCCTGACAATGGCGAATCCGCACACGGAGGCGATGCCGAGCCCGATCAGGCCGAAGACGAGCGCGATCGACGAGAAATTCTCGGGCCCGGGTGAGGACAGGCCGCCTAGCCCGCTGACGGTGCCGGCGATGCCGCACACGCCAAAGCCCACGAGCACCACGCACAGGAAGGCCGTCAAGATACCGCGAGCGATGTTGTTCATGGCAGCTCCAAAAAAATTGCCGCCATTACATCACATTCCGCGGGCTCAGGCTACGCCGTATTGCTGGCGATACGCGGCCACGGCGTCCTTGTACCGGGCCAGCTCGGGATTGGATTCCAGGTAGCCGAACAAATCGGCCAGGCTGGCGATCGAGATCACGGGAATGCCATAGGTCTGGCTGACTTCCTGCACCGCGGACAGCGGCGACAGCACGCCATCCTTGCCGCCCCGTTCCATGCGGTCGAGCGCGATCAGCACGGCGGCCGGTTCGGCGCCGGCGGCGCGGATCATCGCGACGGATTCGCGCACGGACGTCCCGGCCGAGATCACGTCGTCGATGATGACGACCTTGCCCGCCAGCTTGGCGCCGACGATGGTGCCGCCCTCGCCATGGTCCTTGGCTTCCTTGCGGTTGTAGGCGAACGACGTGTTGCGGCCTTTCGCCGCCAGCGCCACGGCCGTCGCGGAGGCCAGGGTAATGCCCTTGTAGGCGGGGCCGAACAGCATGTCGAATTCGAGGCCGGAATCGAGCAGGGTCTGCGCGTAGAAGTCGGCCAGCTTGCCGAGCGTCGCGCCGTCGTGGAACAGGCCCGCATTGAAGAAGTACGGCGACTGGCGGCCGGCCTTGGTGATGAACTGGCCGAACTTCAAGACTTCGGCTTCGACTGAAAACGCAATGAACTGTTGGCGCAGATTGTCCACGACACGACCCTCGAACTGTGAAAACCGGTATTGTAATCCGCCCTGCGCGCGCCCGCGCAGCCGGACGTCCACCAGCCGCGCGATGCGCCGCAGCCGGCGGTGCGCGCGTTCGGTGGCCCTGGCGTCCAGCGCGGTGCGCAGCGTGCGGCCCACCATCGCGAGGAATTCGTCCTCGGCGCGCCCGGCGGCCTCCAATGCCGTCACCAGTTCGACGTTGCGGGCATGGGCACGCGCGATTTCCGTGAGATGGCGCACGTGCTCCGTGGCGTCGCGCGTGAAGCAGCGCGAGTAGCGCAGGCGGCCATCCTCGAAACAGGCGTTCGAGCGAATCACGACCTGCCGGATCCTGCCGTCCTTGCAGCGCAAGCGGGCCGGCTGGTCGTGCACCGGCTCGCCCGCGGCCAGCCGTGCCAGCATGCCATCGACGACGGCCGGGTCGGCGTGGAAGCGGGCCACGTGGTGCCCGACATATTCTTCCCATCGGTAGCCGAGCATTTGCAGCTCGGCCTTGTTGGCCCACAGGATCGTGCCGTCGGCGCCCATCTGGTGCACGCCGATGGCCGCGTTCTCGACGATGTCGGCGAACTCGCGCTCGCGCCTGAGCAGGTCCTTTTCCGCCTGGCGGCGGCGCGCCGCCTCGGCCTGCAGCGCGTGCACTTTCTGCTCCAGCCGGACGAGGCCGATGTCGACGGGCTCCCCGGACGGCAGCGGCGCGGCGGCGTCCGCGCACGCGTGGTCGTGCTCGGCGCACACCTGGCGGAACACGTGCGCCGCATTGGCCGACGGGAACAGGGCCCACGGGTAGGCACAGAACAGCGAGAAATCGAGCTTCTTCGCCAGTTCGTTCCACAGCCGCTCGAGGTGCAGCGCCGCGTCGTAGCGGCCGCGCGCGCACAGCAGCGCCACCATTTCGCCGAACGCATGCACGGGTGCGCCGCCCGCGCACGCTTCCGCGACGACGCGGCCGACGGCGTACTCGAAGCGCGCCCGGTCGGGCCAGCCGTCGACCATGAAGCGCGCCAGCATCGCTTCCGCATCGAGCCACGTGACGTCCCACGACGGCGGCACGGCCCGCCCTTCCGCGCGCGCCAGCTCGTCCAGGCGCCGGCGCAGCGCATCGAGGTGCGCACCGGTGGCGATCACGATGCCCCGCCCCCGCGCGCGCAATGCGCGCTCGACGAAGGAGGCGACCTCGTCGAGCAACGTTTCGCTGTCATCGTAAAAACGGACGAAATGCCCCATCTTGCCGTGCTTACCGGACAACAAATCGTCAATCTTGATCAGCACGTCGATCCCTGGTGGATGAAAGGAAGCGCATCGGAACGTTATCTGGCAACACGTTGACGACTCGCATAGCAATAAATGAAACATGTCATTTTAACTATCCGTGTGACAACATCGACGGAGGTCGAGGTGGGTTTGATGTGGATCAAATAGACCACGCCGTGGCGATCGCGGACCGGTCGACGAACCGGTCCTCGGGCACGCAGCCGCCCCTCAGCCGACGTCAGCCACCAGCCGCACCACGAGATCGGGATTGACGGGCTTGACGAGGTGCCGGTCGAATCCGGCCTCGGCACTGCGCTCGCGGTCCGCGTCCAGGCCGTAACCGGTCAAGGCGACGAGCCGGCAAGGGTGGCCATCCAGCAGCACGCGCAGGCGGCGCGCCATCTCGTAGCCGTCGAGGACGGGCAGGCCGATGTCGAGCACGGCCATATCGGGCAGGAAGGCCGGCACGGCGGCCAGCGCGGCCACCGGCTCGTGGAACACACGTACCTCGTGGCCGTGCGCGGCCAGCAGGCGCGCCAGCGTGTCGGCGCCATCGACGTTGTCGTCCACCAGCAGCACGCGACGTCGTTCCGCGGCGGACGCGGGCCGCGCCGGGGCCACGTCCGGCGCCAGGCACGCGGCCGGGGCGCGCCGCGGCAGCAGCACGACGAATTCGCTGCCCGCGCCGGGTCCGTCGCTGTGCGCTTCCACGCGGCCGCCGTGCAGCTCGACGATGTTCTTCACGAGGGCCAGCCCGATGCCCAGGCCGCCCTCGGCGCGGTCGATGTTGCGCTGCCCCTGGAAGAACAGGTCGAACACGTGGGCGCGCAGTTCCGGCGTCATGCCGATGCCGGTGTCCGTGACGCTCAGGCGCACCGACGCATCATCCTCGCCGCGGGCGCGCAGCCGGACCCTGCCGCCGGGCGGCGTATAACGCGCCGCGTTGGTGAGCAGGTTCGACACGACCTGGGCCAGGCGCATCGGATCGCCCTCCCAGACCAGCCCCGGCTCGATCTCGACGTCGAGGTGGTGGCGGTGCTGCGCCAGCAACGGCCGGGCCATCTCGACGGCCTTGCCCAAAGGCTGGGCGAGCTCGATGCGCTCGCACTTCAACTCCACCTTCCCGCGCGTGACGCGCGACACGTCCAGCAAGTCGTCGACCAGCCGCACCAGGTGCTGCACCTGGCGTTCGATGATGCCGCGCTCGCGCTCGGCCCCGGTCTCGCCACGCAGGCGGATCAGCTCCAGCGCGCTGACGATCGGCGACAGCGGGTTGCGCAGCTCGTGGCCGAGCATGGCCAGGAATTCGTCCTTCGTCCGGTTGGCGGCCGTCAGTTCGGCCAGCAGCTCGGCGCGTTCGGCATGCGCGCGCTCGATTTCCTGACGCGTGCGCACCTGCTCGGTGACATCGACGGCAACGACGATCATGCCGCGCTCCTCGCCCTCCTCGACCGCCAGGGGTTCGACGCTGAACTTGAGGAAGCGTTCGTGTTCGCCGCCGGCCGCATCGCGCCACACCACACGCAGCTCTTCCGCGCGGGCAGCGCGGCCGGTGGCGTGGACCTGTGCCAGCAGATGGTGGATCTCGCCACCGCGCCATTCCGGAAAAGCCTGCAGCAGCGGCTGTCCCTCGATACCGTCGCGGCCGACCAGGTCGCGATAGCAGCGGTTCGCCAGGCGGAAGATGAAGTCGGGTCCCATCAGCAGCGTCGCCGCCACCGGAGCACCCAAGAGCATGCGGTCGCGCTGCCTGAGCGCCAGGTCGCGTTCGCGCCGTTCGGTCGCATCGCGCGTGAAGCAGCGGGTGTAGCGCAACTGGCCCTCCTCGAAACTGCCGTTCGAGTGGATCAGCACGTGCCGGATCGAGCCGTCCTTGCAGCGCAGCCGCGCCGGATGGTCGTACAGGGTGTCGCCGCGGGACAGCCGGGCGACGATGTCGTCGATGACGGGGCGGTCGACATGGAACTCGGCGATGTTGTGGCCGACGTACTCTTCCCAGCCGTAGCCCAGCATCTGCAACTCCGCGCGGTTCGCCCACAGGATCGTGCCGTCGGCGCCGACCCGGTGCAGCCCTTCGACCGCGTTCTCGACGAAGTCCGCCAGTTCGCGCTCGCTGCGGCGCAGCGCCTTGTCGCTGTCCCGGTACCGGGCGACCTCGCTGCGCAGCGCCCGCACTTCCTGCTCGAGCCGGACCCGGTCGATGTCGACGTCGCCCGCGGCCGCCAGATCCAGCGCCGTGTCGGCACAGGCATGATCGTGCTCGGCACACACCCGGCGGAAGGCGTGGGCCAGGTCGGGCGTCGGAAACGCATTCCACGGATAGGCACAGAACAGCGAGAACGACTGCCGCTGCGCCAGGTCGTTCCACAGCGCCTCCAATCGCAGCGCCGCATCGTGGGCCCCGCGGGCGCACAGCAACGCCACCATTTCGCCGAATGCATGCACCGTGGCGCCGCCGGCGCAGGCCGCGGCCACGGCGTTACCGACCGTAGCCTCGAACCGTGCCGCGTCCGGCCAGCCATCGACCATGAACCGCGCCAGCATGGCATCGGCATCCATCCAGGCGACGCGCACGGCGGCCGTGCCAAGGCGGCGGCGCAGCACGTCGACGTGGTCCGGCGTGGCGATCACGATACCTTTGCCGCCGGTGCCCGCGGCCTGGATGAGGAAGGCCGCGACTTCGTCCATCACGATGTCGCCGTCGTCGTAAAACCTTACGAAATGTCCGCTCTTGCCGTATTTTCCCGACAGCAGATCCTCGGATCTGATCAGCACACCAACTCCTTGCGCAGGTAGATGCGCCCGCGTATCGGGCACGACGCAGCAGCTTAACATGTTGTGCGTTTCAGTTAACATTTCGATGTATTCAAGCGAATCGCACTGTTAGCCGTAACATCAGGTACGGTCGTGTTGATGCAAGTCAAAACGCGCTACACTGTTGCCCTCATTTCGGCTCATTCCCTTTCGTTTCGATCATGCCAAGAATCATTTCCGCCAACCTGAACGGCATCCGCTCCGCCCACAAGAAGGGTTTCTTCAACTGGATGGCCAACCAGGACGCCGATTTCATCTGCGTCCAGGAGCTGAAGGCCCAGCAGGCCGACATGACGGAGGAATTCCTCGCGCCGCACGGCTACCACGGCCATTTCCACTATGCCGAGAAAAAGGGCTACTCGGGCACGGGCGTGTACAGCCGCACCAAGCCGGACACCGTCAAGACGGGCTTCGGCTGCACCGAATTCGACAACGAAGGCCGCTACACGCGCGCCGACGTGGGCGACCTGACCATCATTTCCGTGTACTGCCCGTCCGGCTCGTCGTCGCCGGAGCGCCAGGAAGCCAAGTTCCGCTTCATGGAAGTGTTCCTGCCCCACTTGCAGGAATTGCGGGCCGAGGGCCGCGAGATCGTCATCTGCGGCGACTGGAACATCGCGCACAAGGAAATCGACCTCAAGAACTGGAAGGGCAACCAGAAGAATTCGGGCTTCCTGCCGGAGGAACGCGCGTGGATGACGCGCATCTTCGACGAGCTGGGTCTCGTCGACGTCCACCGCGGCATCGACCAGCGGCCGGAACAATACACGTGGTGGAGCAACCGCGGCCAGGCCTGGGCAAAGAACGTGGGGTGGCGCATCGACTATCACGTCGCCACGCCGGGCATCGCCGCCCGCGCGCACGCCGTCTCGATCTACAAGGACGAGCGCTTCTCCGATCACGCTCCGCTGATCATCGACTACGTCTAAGTAGGGTGGGCACCCCGTGCCCACGCGTAACGTTTGCGTCATGCCGACGTTCGCGTGGGCACAGGGGTGCCCACCCTACGGATAGGCGCAAATGCCTCAACGCACGGGCCAGTCGAGCTCGCGCGCGCTTTCGAAACTGCGCGCTTCGCCCGTGAGCGGATCGTCGAACGCGATCGAGCGCGCCAGCAATTGCAGCGGCGCGGAAAAATCGTCGCCCTTGCACGGCAGCGCGACGGGATAGAACGCATCGTTCAGGATCGGCACGCCCAGCGACGCCATGTGCAGGCGCAGCTGGTGCTTGCGGCCCGTGTGCGGATGCAGGCGGTAGCGCGCCACCTCGCCGCGCGTTTCCAGCAGCTCGACGAACGTCTCCGAATTCGGCTCGCCCTCCTCTTCCCGCATCACGAAGAACTTGTCGCCGTCGACCATGCGGCTCTTGTACGTGAACGGGAAATCGCGCCCATGTAGCACGGGCGCCAGCGCCTCGTACACCTTGCGGATGCTGCGCTTCTGGAACATCGACTGGTACGTGCCGCGCGTGGCCAGGTTGTGCGAGAAGATGACGACGCCGGCCGTCTCGCGGTCGAGGCGGTGGATCGGCGTCAGGTGCGGCAGATCGAACTGCTGTTTCAGTCGCACGAGCAAGGTCTCGCGCAGGAAGCGTCCCGTCGGGATCATCGGCAGGAAGTGCGGCTTGTCGACGACGAGCAGGTGCTCGTCCTGGAAGATGACGCTCTCGGCAAACGGGATCGGCGTCTCGTGTTCCAGCTCGCGGTAGTACCAGATGCGCATGCCCTGGCGCACATGGCTGTCGGCCGACAGTGGCGTGCCCACGGCGTCGACGACGTCGCCGCGCGCGAGGCGCTCGGCCCACGAGGGCCCGGCCACGTCGCCAAAGCGTTCCTCGAGAAAGGCCAGCATGCCGCCGGTGCGGGTCTCGGTGATCCACAGATAGCTGGGCGCCACGCCATCCTTCACCGGCAGCGGCACGACGGCGTTGGCCGCGGCCTGGTGGCCCTTCCTGACGAAACGAACCATCTGCCCTCGTTTAGCGCTGCGCCACGTTGCTGCGGTACGGCGGCAGCCGGTCGACGGTGGTGCCCTTGCTGCGCGCGTACAGCGGCAGCAGCACGTTCATGTGGCTCTCGATCTGCTCGATGCGTTCGCCGCCGCCCGGGTGCGTGGACAGCAGCTCGATCGGCGCGCCGCTCTGGTTCAACACGGCCATCTTGTTCCACAGGGCAATGCCGGCGCGGGGGTCGTAGCCGGAGCGGGCAGCGATGTCCAGGCCCACGAGGTCGGCCTCGCGTTCCTCGTCGCGCGAGAATTTCAGCACGAGGAGCTGGCCGGCCGCGTTCGTGGCGCCGCGCACGTCCACGCCGAGCCACGCGGACAGCGCTGCGCCGCCCAGCTGGCTGGCGAGGCCCGTGGCCGTCGCCTTGCTCTGGCGGTCGCGCCCATGCTCGCGCAGCGCGTGCGCGATCTCGTGGCCCATGACGGCCGCGATCTCGTCGTCCGTGAGGCGCAGCTTGTCGATGATCCCGGTGTAGAACGCGACGCGGCCACCCGGCATGCAGAACGCATTCACCTCGTCGGACCTGAGCAGGTTGACCTGCCATTTCCACTGCTGCGCATCCGGGTTCCAGCGCACTGTGTTCGGGATGATGCGGCGCGCGATGGCGCGCAGGCGCCGCACCTGCGGATCGGACTCCGGCACGAGGGCGCCTTCCTGCCGGGCCTTGCTCATCAGCGCCAGGTATTGCTGGGCCGATTGCTCGTTGACGACCTGCTCGGGCGCGGCGATGTCGCGCCATACGCTGCCGATCCGGTTGCGGTTGAGCGGCTTGACGGCGATGCCGTCCTGCACGACCTGGTCCTGGTTCGGACGGTCGTCCTGGGCGCGCGCGGCGTGCGTCGGGGCACAGACGGACGCGCACAGCGCCAGCACGGCGGCCGCCCGGCGGGTACGCGCCCGGGTCTTGAAGATTGGGTTCATGGTTTTCTCCTGCAGAGTTCTAACGACATCATGCCCGCAGCGGACGCGTACGTACAACACGTTACGCGAGCGTATGATGACGTGCGCGGCCCGTGCGTGCAAGCGCGGGCCGCCGGACGGTCAGGCCTGGCCGACGAGATCGCGCTTGCGCAGGCGGAACACGGCGAGGCTGCCGCGCAGGTTCGGCAGGAACGACACGGGCTTGCCTTCGGCCAGCGCCACGTATTCCAGCACTTCCAGCCCGCATTTCTCGGCCAGCTCCTTGAAGTCGTAGATCGTCGCGTAGCGCAGGTTCGGCGTGTCGAACCATTGGTACGGCAACGAGCGCGACACGGGCATGCGGCCCTTCAGCAGCGCGGCGCGGTGCGGCCAGTAGGCGAAGTTCGGGAACGACACGATCGCCTCCTTGCCGACGCGGACGATGTCGCGCAGGCGCGCCTCCACGTGCTGCATCATCTGCAGCGACGACAGGCACAGGACCATGTCGAACGCGTCGTCGGCGAACAGGTCGAGACCCTGCTCCATGTCGTGCTGGATCACGCTGATGCCGCGCTGCGTGCTTTCCAGGACCTTGTCGTCGGCGATCTCCACACCATAGCCCGTGCAGTGCTTGGCCTTTTCCAGGTAGCGCAGCATGGCGCCATCGCCGCAGCCGACGTCCAGCACGTGCGCGCGCTCGTTCACCCAGTGCGCGATGAATGCCAGGTCGGGACGGAGGGTGCTCAGGTCTTCGAATTTCATGCGGCCTCCTTCTGCTCGCCCGCGATGCGCTCGAAGTAGGCACGCACGATGTTCATGTAGCGCGCGTCCTCGAGCAGGAAGGCGTCGTGGCCGTGCGGCGCGTCGATCTCGGCATACGTGACCTTGCGGCGGTTGGCCAGCAGGGCCTCGACGATTTCGCGGCTGCGCTCCGGCGAGAAGCGCCAGTCGGTCGAGAACGACGCGACGAGGTATTGGGCGCGCGTGTTTTCCAGCGCCTTCGCCAGGTTGCCGCCGTGCTCGCGCGCCGGGTCGAAATAGTCGAGCGCCTTCGTGATCAGGAGATACGTGTTGGCGTCGAAGTATTCGGAGAACTTGTCGCCCTGGTAGCGCAGGTACGACTCGATCTCGAAGTCGATGCCGAAGTCGAACTTGTACTCGTTGTTCTCGGCCGCGTTGCGCAGCTTGCGTCCGAATTTCTCGGCCATGTCGTCGTTCGACAGGTACGTGATGTGGCCGACCATGCGCGCCACCTTCAGGCCGTTCTTCGGCACGACGCCGTGTTCGTAGAAGTCGCCGCGGCGGTAGTCCGGATCGGTGAGGATCGCCTGGCGCGCCACGTCGTTGAACGCGATGTTCTGCGCCGAGAGCTTGGGCGTCGACGCGATCACGATGCAGTGGCGCAGGCGCTCAGGGAACATGATGCTCCATGCGAGGGCCTGCATGCCGCCCAGCGAGCCGCCCATCACGGCCGCGAAGCGTTCGATGCCGAGACGGTCCGCGAGGAGCGCCTGCGCCGCCACCCAATCCTCCACCGTCACGACGGGGAATGCGGCGCCGTACGGCTTGCCGGTGGCCGGGTTCGTGTGCATGGGGCCCGTGGAACCGAAGCAGGAACCGAGGTTGTTGACGCCGATGACGAAGAAGCGGTCCGTGTCGACAGGCTTGCCCGGGCCGACCATATTGTCCCACCAGCCGGCGCTCTTCGGCTGGTCGGCGTAATGGCCCGCCACGTGGTGCGACGCGTTCAGCGCGTGGCAGATCAGCACCGCGTTCGACTTGTCGGCGTTCAGCGTGCCGTACGTTTCATACATCAGCGTGTAATCGCCGAGGGCCGCGCCGCTGCGCAGGCGTAAAGGTTCGGCGAAGTGCATCGCCTGGGGGGAGACTATTCCGATCGATCCCATGAAGACTCGTTATATTGTTTGTTGCGTGCGATGACTAGACGGACTGCAGCTGCTCCACGGCTTCGGCGATGGCCGTCGGTTCCATCGCGCGCAGGATGCGCCGCGTGCGCGGCACGAGCCGCGTCAGGTCGCTGGCCAGGATTTCCTGCTTGACGGCCAGCAGCTGGGCCGGATGCATCGAGAACTCGCGCAGGCCCATGCCCAGCAACAGGCGCGTGAGCTTGACGTCGCCCGCCATCTCGCCGCACACGGCCACGTCGATGCCGGCCTTGTGCCCGGCCTCGATCGTCATCGCGATCAGGCTCAGTACCGCCGGGTGCAGCGGATTGTACAGGTGCGCCACCTCGTAGTCGACGCGGTCGATCGCCAAGGTGTACTGGATCAGGTCGTTGGTGCCGATGGAGAGGAAGTCGAGGCGCTTGACGAACATCGGCAGCGCCAGGGCGGCGGCCGGGATCTCGATCATGGCGCCGACTTCCACCGCCTCGTCGAACTTGACGTTCTGTTCGCGCAGCTGGGCCTTGGCCTGGGCGATCATGTTCAGCGTCAGGTCGATCTCGAACGCGTGCGCCAGCATCGGGATCAGGATGCGCACTTTGCCGAACGCGGAAGCGCGCAGGATCGCGCGCAGCTGCGTGAGGAACATCTGCGGTTCCGCGAGGCAGTAGCGGATCGCGCGCAGGCCCAGCGCCGGATTCAGCGCCGTGTGCTCGGTCTGGTCGAGCGGCTTGTCGGCGCCCACGTCGAGCGTGCGGATCGTGACGGGCCGTCCCTTCATCGCCAGCACGGCCTTGCGGTACTGCTCGAACTGCTCGTCCTCGTCCGGCACGCGCAGGCCCTGCGCGCCGCGTCCCATGAACAGGAATTCGGAGCGGAACAGGCCCACGCCGACGGCGCCCGCGTCCAGCGCGGGGCCGCAATCGTCGGGCAGCTCGATGTTCGCGAGCAGCGTGATCGGCGTGCCGTCCTTCGTGACGGCCGGCGTCTTCTTCAGCTTGAGCAGGCGCTTCCTGGCCTTCAGCAGCGAGGCCTGGCGCGCGCGGTACTGCTCCATCACGAGCGCGCTCGGGTTGCAGATGACGACGCCGGCATCGCCGTCGACGATCACCCAGTCGTCCTGCTCGATCAGGCGCGACGCCTGGCTCATGCCGACGGCGGCCGGGATGTCGAGGCTGCGTGCGACGATCGCCGTGTGCGAGTTCTGGCCGCCGACGTCCGTGACGAAGCCGACGAACGAGCGGTCGCGGAACGCGAGCATGTCGGCCGGCGAGATGTCGTGCGCGACGACGATCATCTGCGGCTGGAAGTGATCTTCGCCGACCGGCGGCGGGGCCGGCAGCGCGGTCCCCATCAGCACCTTGAGCACGCGCTCGGCCACCTGCTGGATGTCCTGCTTGCGCTCGCGCAGGTACTCGTCCTCGATCTCGTCGAACTGCGCGGACAGCTCGTCGATCTGCGTGACGAGCGCCCATTCCGCGTTGTAGTGGCGACTGCGGATGATGTCGAGCGGCGCCTCCGAGATCATCGGATCGGACAGGATCAGCACGTGCACGTCGATGAACGCGCCCAGCTCCGTCGGTGCTTCCTTCGGCAGCTCGGTCCACAGTTCCTGCAGGTTGCGGTGCACTTCGGCGATCGCGTCCTGAAGGCGTTTCACTTCGGCCTCGACCTGCTCTTCCGGCACGAGGTAGTGCTTGACGTCGAGCGCGGCCGGCGTGAGCAGGTGCGCACGGCCGATCGAGATCCCGCGCGAGACGGGGATGCCGTGCAGTGTGAACGATGCCATGGAGGGTCCCGGGTGACGTCCGCCTCGTGGATCAGGCATTACTCGCCTTCGCCGAACTTGTCGTTGATCAGCGCGGTGAGCGCCGCCATGCATTCCTGTTCGTCGGGACCGTCCGCCTCGAGCGTCACCTTGGCGCCCTTGCCGGCCGCGAGCATCATGACGCCCATGATCGACTTGGCGTTGATGCGGCGCGCGTTGCGGGTGAGCCAGACGTCGCTCTGGAACTTGGCGGCCAGCTGGGTGAATTTGGCGGACGCGCGGGCATGCAGGCCCAGCTTGTTGACGATCTCGAGTTCCTGTTGAATCATGTTGTAGTTGTCGTTTCTCTCGTTGTCGGTCCGCTCAAGTGCCGAGCCGGATCCGGTTGTCTACCCTGACCGCGCCATTCTGGGCGCCGGCCAATGCCATCTCGACCACCACGTCCAGCGTATCGCGCCGGTACGTGATCGCCCGCAGCAGCATCGGCAGGCTGATGCCTGCGATGATTTCCACGCGTCCCGCCTCCGCCAGCGAATTGCAGCAGTTCGACGGCGTGCCGCCCTTGATGTCGGTGATGACCAGCACGCCGTCGCCTTCGTCCAGGCGCTGGATCGCGCTCTTGGCCAGGGCGTTGATCTCGTTCGTGTCCTGGTCCGCCGTCACGTCGATCGCTTCGAAGCGCTCCGTCGGGCCGCGGAACACGTGCGCGACCGCGGCGATGAATGCCTGGCCCAGTGGAGCGTGGGTCATCAGCAGAATACCTACCATGTGTCAGTTTCCTGTTACCCGGGCCTCGACGGCGTCGATGAACATCGCCGCGACGTCGAAACCGGTCTGGTCGGTGATCTCCTGGAAGCAGGTGGGGCTGGTGACGTTCACCTCGGTCAGGAAATCGCCGATCACATCCAATCCTACCAGCAACAGACCACGCGCGGCCAGCACCGGGCCGAGACTTTCCGCGATCTCGCGGTCGCGCTCGGACAGCGGCTGCGCGACACCGGTGCCGCCGGCGGCGAGATTGCCGCGCACTTCGCCCGCCTGCGGGATGCGCGCCAGCGCGAACGGGACCGGCTTGCCGTCGATGACGAGCACGCGCTTGTCGCCCTTGACGATGGCGGGGATGTATTTCTGCGCCATGATCGTGCGCGCACCGTTCTCCGTCAGTGTCTCGATGATGGAGCCCAGGTTCAGGCCGTCGTCGCGGACGCGGAAGATGCCGGCGCCGCCCATGCCGTCCAGCGGCTTGAAGATCACGTCGCCGTGCTCGGCGTGGAAGGCGCGCAGCCGGGTGCCGGACGACGAGACGAGCGTGGGCGACGTGAACTGGCTGAACTGGGCGATCGACAGTTTTTCGTTGTGGTCGCGGATCGCTTGAGGTTTGTTGAAGACGCGCGCGCCCTGGCGCTCGGCCATCTCCAGCAGGTAAGTGCCGTACACGTACTCCATGTCGAACGGCGGGTCCTTGCGCTGGATGACGGCGTCGAAGTCGGACAGCGGCACGGTATCGGTGTCGCCTTCGCGGTACCAGTCGTCGGCGTCGCCGGTCAGCGTGATCTCCGTGGCCTCGGCGGTCACGACGCCCTCTTCCAGCACCATGTGGCGCTGTTCGAAGGCATACAGCCGGTGGCCGCGCCGCGCCGCCTCGCGCATCATCGCGAACGTCGAGTCCTTGTAGATTTTGAAGCCGGACAGCGGATCGGCGAGAAAAGCGATTTTCATGATGGTCCCAGGGAAGGCAATGCCACGATTTTAGCCGGAAACGCGGATGTTCGCGGAAAGGCGGCCACGGCCGGGGGACGGGTTACCGGGGCAGCTTCCTCTTGGCAAAATGTCATCCATTCCTCCGACGTTTGCGTCCCCTCAAACGTGCTCCCTGCCCGATCGGGAAGATGGCATCGCAGGAGGGGAACATGAACGACGGAGCAGAACAGGAGCGGATCAACCGGATCTACCGCGCATGGCATGGGGGCGCCGCGCTGGCGAAGTACGCGTGGTACCGGCCCGACGTCGTCCGCCAGACGGCGGCGCGGTCGCGCGTGCTGGCGGCGCTGCTGCCGCTGACGGTCGGGCGCGACCTGTCCTCCGTGCGCGCGCTCGACGTCGGCTGCGGCAACGGCGGCTTCCTGCGCCAGCTGATCGACTGGGGCGCCCTGCCCGCGCATCTCGCCGGCACGGAACTCCAGCAGGACCGGCTGGACCAGGCCCGCGCCCGCACGGCGCCCGGCGTCCACTGGCACCTGGGCCACCTCGACGCCTTTCCCGACGCGAGCCTCGACCTCGTCTGCGCGCACACCGTGTTTTCCTCGATCCTCGACGACGACATGCGGCGCGGCCTGGCCGCCGACATGTGGCGCGTGCTACGCCCCGGCGGCTGGACGATGATCTTCGATTTCCGCTACAGCAATCCGCGCAATGTCCACGTGCGCAAGGTGACGGACGTCGAGCTGCTGCGCTTCTGGCCCGCGGCCAGCCGTCACTACCGCACCCTCGTGCTGCTGCCGCCGCTGGGCCGGGTGCTGGCGGCGCTGCCGTGGCTGATCCCGGAAACGCTGGCGACCTTGCTGCCGCCGCTGCGCTCGCATTTCATCTACATGGCGCAAAAGCCGGAGACGGAGCGTCAGGCGGATATGCCGTAGGGTGGGCACCCCTGTGCCCACGCGTGACGTTTGCGGTTTGTTGGCGTTCGCGTGGGCACCGGGTGCCCACCCTATGACTCGGTGCGCCAATAACGGCGTCAATAAATTTCCGGATCCGGATCCGTCCGCTCCAGCTCGAGCGACGCCGCCAGCAACGCAAGCCGCGCCACGACGCCGTACACATAAAAGCGGTTCGGCGCCGCCGTCCCCGGCTTGGCCTTCAGGTCGGGCACGGCATGCTGCTGCGCGAACGCGAGCGGCACGTATTGCGAGCCCGGCGCGTTCAGGTTCTGGTCGACGCCCCGCTCCGCGTGCACACGGTAGAAGCCGCCGACGACGTAGCGGTCGATCATGTACACGACCGGCTCCGCCACCGCGTCGTTGATCGACTCGAACGTGGGCACGCCTTCCTGGATCATCACGTCCGTGACGGTGACGCCATCCTTGATCACGGACATCTTGTTGCGCTGCTTGCGGTTCAGGTCCTTGACCTCGCTCGCATCCTTGACGGTCATGATACCCATGCCGTACGTGCCCGCATCCGGCTTGACGATGACGAAGGGTTTTTGGTCCTTCATCCCGTATTCCTTGTACTTCTTCTTGATCTTCGACAGCAGCGCCGACACGTTATCGGCCAGGCACTCCATGCCGACGTCTTCCTGGAAATTGACCTCGCCGCATTTGCTGTGCAGCGGGTTCACGAGCCATGGGTCGATGTCGATCAGCTTGCCGAACTTCTTGGCGACTTCGTCGAACGCCTTGAAGTGATTGCTCTTGCGGCGCACGGCCCAGCCGGCGTGCAGCGGCGGCAGCAGCGACTGCTCGTGCACGTTTTCCAGGATGCTGGGGATGCCGGCGGACAGGTCGTTGTTCAGCAGGATCGTGCACGGGTCGAAGTCGGCCAGGCCCACGCGACGGCCGTTCGGCGAGCGCACCAGGGGTTCCACGACCAGCATGTTCCCGTCCGGGAGGGCGAGCGGCGTCGGCTCCGTCACCTCGGGCGACAGCGAGCCCAGGCGCACGTGCAGGCCCGTCTGGCGGAAGATCTGCATCAGCCGCTGCACGTTCTGCAGATAGTACGGATTGCGCGTATGGCTTTCCGGGATCAGGAGGAGGTTGCGCGCGTCCGGGCAGTATTTGTCGATCGCGGCCATGGCGGCCTGCACCGTCAGCGGCAGCATTTCCGTCGACAGGTTGTTGAAGCCGCCCGGGAACAGGTTCGTATCCACCGGCGCCAGCTTGTAGCCCGCGTTGCGCAGGTCCACGGAGCAGTAGAACGGCGGCGTATGCTCCTGCCACTCGAGGCGGAACCAGCGTTCGATCGCGGGCGTGGCTTCGAGGATTTTCTTTTCCAGGTCCAGCAGGGGACCGGTCACGGCAGTGGCGAGGTGGGGAACCATAAAAATGACGTCCTTCGGGCTTCTTGGCGATATGGTAAGCCGAGATTGGGGTGAACCATCATTTTTTAAAGACCTATATTCGTTCAGGCAACAAAAAAGCGCCAAGAAGGCGCTTTTTTGAAAGCGCCAAGAAGGCGCTTTTTTGAAAGCGCCCAGTGGGCGCTTTTTTGAACCGAATTAACGGATTGACAATCAGGAGTGGTAAGCCTGCTCGCCGTGGCTCGTGATGTCCAGGCCTTCGCGCTCTTCCTCTTCCGGAACACGCAGGCCCACGATGACGTCGACGATCTTGTACGCGACGAACGACACGACGGCCGACCACACGATGGTGGTGCCAATGGCTTCCGCCTGCACCAGCACCTGGTGGCCGATCGAGTACGGATCGGCGGACATCTTGTTGGTGACGTAGTCGAAGATGCCCTGGCCGCCCAGCTGCGGTGCCGCGAACACGCCGGTCAGCAGCGCGCCCAGGATACCGCCCACGCCGTGCACGCCGAACACGTCCAGCGAGTCGTCGGCGCCGATCATGCGCTTCAGGCCGTTCACGCCCCACAGGCAGACGATGCCGGCGACGAGACCGATGATCAGTGCGCCCATCGGACCGACGTAGCCGCAGGCCGGGGTGATGGCGACGAGGCCGGCGACGGCACCCGAGGCACCGCCCAGCATGGACGGCTTGCCCTTGGTGATCCATTCGCCGAAGACCCACGACAAGGTGGCGGCCGCGGTGGCCAGCAGGGTGTTGACGAAGGCCAGTGCAGCCACGTCGCCCGCTTCCAGTGCCGAACCGGCGTTGAAGCCGAACCAGCCCACCCACAGCAGCGACGCGCCGATCATGGTCATCGTCAGCGAGTGCGGGGCCATCGATTCACGGCCGTAGCCGACGCGCTTGCCGATCAGGACCGCACCGACGAGGCCTGCGATGGCGGCGTTGATGTGCACCACGGTGCCGCCCGCGAAGTCGAGGGCGCCCTTCTGGAACAGCCAGCCGGCCTTGGCTGCCTCGGCATCGGCAGTGGCTGCCGTGATGGCATCCGGACCGGTCCAGAACCAGACCATGTGGGCGACCGGCAGGTAGCCGAACGTGAACCACAGCACGATGAACAGCAGCACGGCCGAGAAGCGTGCGCGCTCCGCGAAGGCGCCGATGATCAGGCCGCAGGTGATGGCCGCGAACGTGCCCTGGAACGCCACGTACACGAATTCAGGGATGACGACGCCCTTGCTGAACGTGGCGGCCGTCGAGAACGACGCCTTGACCGGATCCCAGATCCCGTTCAGGAACAAGCGGTCGAAGCCACCGATGAACGCGGTCTTCTCCGTGAACGCCAGCGAGTAGCCGTACAGGCACCACAGGACGATGATGACGGCGAAGATCATGAACACCTGCAGCAGGATCGACAGCATGTTCTTCGAACGGACCAGGCCGCCGTAGAACAGGGCCAGGCCCGGGATCGTCATCATGATCACCAGCAGCGTGGACACCATCATCCAGGCGGTGTCGCCCTTCTGCGGGGTGGGTGCGGCAGCCGGCGCTGCGGCAGGGGCCGGTGCGGCGGCAGCGGCCGCAGCGGCAGGGGCCGGCGCAGCGGCCGGAGCGGCAGCGGCGTCGGCAGCCGGTGCGCTCGCAGCCGGGGCTGCGGCTACTGCCGGTTTTGCAGCGTCCTGGGCCATGGCGGGGGCCGATGCGGCCAGCGCCAGGGCGACGGAGACGCCTGCGATCAGTTTCGTGATGGAGTGGATCATCGGATTCCCCTTACAGCGCTTCGTTGCCGGTTTCACCGGTACGGATACGAACGACTTGCTCCAGATTGGAGACGAAGATTTTGCCGTCACCGATCTTGCCGGTGCGGGCGGCGGTCTGGATGGTGTCGATCACCTGGTCGACGATCGCATCGTCCACCGCTGCCTCGATCTTGGTCTTCGGCAGGAAGTCGACGACGTATTCCGCACCGCGATACAGCTCGGTATGGCCCTTCTGGCGACCGAAACCCTTCACTTCGGTCACCGTGATGCCCTGGACATTGATTTCCGACAGGGCTTCACGCACCTCGTCCAGCTTGAAGGGTTTGATGATGGCGGTAATCATTTTCATACGATTGCCTCTTCAGAAAGTTTTTGAAACGGTGAGCAGTGCCGCGGACTTGCCCAGGTTTTCCGCGGACGGGCTCCGATAGGCACTGGTGTTGGCCTTGATATAGGCCAGGGCAACCGAGCAGCCCCCCAGATCCTTGGTCACGCCGATCTTGTAGTCCGAATAGGACAGCGCATCGTTGTGACGTACGTTCTGGTGGCCGGCGTGCAGGTTCAACGTGAAGCCGTTGGTGAGGTCGACGTTGGCGCCGACGTCCAGATAACCGCTGCCCTTGCTGTCCGCAGTGCCGAACAGGTTGGTCAGCGAATGCGAGTACTTGACGTAGGCAGGGCCGTAGCCGAGCTGGCCGTACAGTTCGAACGTGTTGGCGTTCGGATGCAGGCCATTGCTCGGGTAGAAGTAGTACAGGCCGCCAACGTCGTACGAGATGTCGGAAGTGATGTTGCCGCGCTTGCCGCCGTAGAGATCCCATTCGACGTCGCCGCTGCCGCCCGCGTCCTTGGTCCACTTGATGGTGGACAGCCAGGTGCCCGCGTACAGGCCGGTCGGGTTGTGCGTGTAATCGGCACCGCCCTGGAGCGCAGGGTCGAGACGGGACTGGGAAATGCCGCGGTAACGGTAATCGCTCGTAACGGCCAGGTTGTAGCTCACTTCGTTGTCCGGCTTCTGCTCCTCGGCGCCGGCCAGCCCGATACCGAGGCTCCACAGGCTTGCTGCCAGTACTGCGACGCGGGGCCAATTGCTGTTACGACGCTTCATAGACACTCCCTTGGTAGTTGAACATGTTATTGAGTTGCGGTTTACAATCCGAGGTTGCGACCTCGTTATGGTTGATGGTTGATTAGCAGGATGCGTGCCATCCCCATCCAAGGCGGGTGCCGGCTTGTTTTCCTGGCTAAACACCCCCACTTTTTTGGTTTCAAAAAGTAAACGAGACCAGGACGCGTGCTCCGCAACGGTGCACGCACCAATTCGGGTATGTACGCACCATCCCGGTGCGCAACGACCACTCAGGGACTAGTGTGAAATGAATAACTTTTTTAATGATTTGCAGGACAAGATCAACCAGGCATTCGAAAGCTCGCCCGCCAAGGACATCGAACGCAACGTGAAGGCGATGATGACCCAGGGCTTTTCGAAGCTGGACCTGGTGACGCGCGAGGAATTCGACGTGCAGGCCCAGGTGCTGGCGAAGACGCGCGCCAAGCTCGAGGCACTCGAGCTGCGCGTGGCGGAACTGGAAGCAAAACTGGCAGCGGCCGAGACCAAGGTCTGAGCCGGCGGGCGTCTTGCACGCCCATGTGATGGTTGATGCTGTCCGGCGTCCCAGGCGGGCGCCGTCCGGCTCCCGGACTGCCCGTGCCCCACCGCCGGGCACGCATCCGGGACTGCTCGTCAGCGGTGCGGAGGCGCCACCTCGTCCAGGTCGTCGACCCGGTCCGATATCTCGCCGATGACGTGGAACCCGGACGTGAAGTTCCGCCCGCCCACGCCAAACTCGATGCGCACCGTTTCGCCCATGTTTGCCTCCATACGGTGCGTTTTGGTCACCGCGTTGTGATGACCGTTGAACATCCTGCTCGGGCTGCGCGGCCTGGCGCTGTTCCGCCGAAACTCGTTTTCCCCGTCGAGCCGGTCGGGCCGTCCGGGCAGCCGGAGGTTCAATGCGCGCCCGCGCGCACCACCAGCCGCCAGATGCCGTACAGCGCCGCGCCGCCCAGGCTGACGGCAAACACGCTTGCCACCACATAGCCGATGGGATTGTGCAACCCCAGGCTGTCCGCGGCGAACACGAGGGCGCACGCCAGCGCCACCTGCGTGATCCATACGCCGCGCAACGGCCGGAACGCGCCCAGGTCCCCGCGCCGCCACAGGCGCAGCGCCACATAGGCCACGGGCCCGCACAGCAGGCAGAACAAGACCGCGAGGACGAGCAGGGCAAGAATCAGACGGGGCATGGTCGGTGGGATCGATGCCGGCCGGGCGGCCGGGCCCGCTACATTACCAGAGTGCGCGCCTCGTCGAAAAAGTTCGGTGCACGCGACTGTCCCCTCTCAACGGGCGTTTCTGCCGCCTGCCTAAGATGAGGCCTCGTCCAGCGCCGAAGGAATCCGATTGAGCCTCGCCGTCCTACGAAGCCGCGCCCTCGCGGGCATGGAAGCGCCTGCCGTCAGCGTGGAAGTCCACCTGGCCAACGGCTTGCCGGCCATGAACATCGTCGGCCTCGCCGATGCCGAGGTGCGCGAGTCGAAAGACCGCGTGCGCGCGGCGCTGCAGAATTCCGGCTTCGATGTGCCGAGCCGGCGCATTACCATCAACCTCGCGCCGGCCGAACTGCCGAAGGAATCGGGCCGCTTCGATTTGCCGATCGCGCTGGGCATCCTGGCCGCGTCGGACCAGATTCCCGCCGCCGCGCTGGACGGTTACGAATTCGCCGGCGAGCTGTCGCTGTCGGGCGAGCTGCGCCCGGTCCGTGGCGCGCTGGCGATGAGCTTCGCGATGCTGCGCCAGGGTGCCCACGATGGCGGGGCGGGCCGGGCGTTCGTGCTGCCGTGGGCGAACGCCGACGAAGCGGCGCTCGTGGCGGACGCCGCCATCTACCCGGCGCGCTCGCTGCTGGAGGTGTGCGCGCACTTCGCCGCCAAGGCCGACGATGCGCGGCTCGTGCGCTACCGGCCCGCGCCGTCCAACGCGCCGCCCGTGTATCCGGACTTCGCCGACGTCAAGGGCCAGCCGCAGGTCAAGCGCGCGCTCGAGGTCGCGGCCGCGGGCCTGCATTCCGTGCTGTTGATCGGGCCGCCGGGTGCCGGCAAGAGCATGCTGGCGTCGCGCTTTCCCGGCCTGCTGCCACCCATGCGCGAGCAGGAAGCGCTGGAGACGGCCGCGCTGCAGTCGCTGGCCGGCAGCTTCGCCATCGAGCGCTGGCGCCGGCGGCCGTTCCGCAACCCGCACCATACGAGTTCCGGCGTCGCCCTCGTCGGGGGCGGATGTCAATTCCAGCAATTAACGCGACTACACATTTAAAAAACGACTGGCGAAACGGCCATGATGAGTAGTTTTTATAGCAGGGCAATACCTCGAGTGGACAATCAAACCTCCCGATGCAGCAAGCACGTACGGTTATACCGCACGATACTCAGCTACTTGGTTGGCTTCTTGGGAGTAAGCGGTTCCTGAGCGGCGTTGTATCTTTCGATTCGTCAGGCCGGCACAATTCCTTCCGAGTTCAACAACACGGAGCCGGACATGGACAAGCTTCAATCTTACACCTCGAAGGAATCCGCCTGGCGAAGCCGTTTGCTTCGGCATGCACAAAGCGGAAAGAGCATTGCTGCCTTCTGCCGCGACGAATCGGTGTCGACGGCCAGCTTCCATATTTGGCGCGCCAAGCTGGCCGCCGGCAGTGATCACACGGCCAAGGCAACCCAGCCGGCGGCATTCATCGATCTCGGCGCCATCAAGGATACGGGCGGCGTGACTTCGATGGCGCATTCGCCGCCATCGACGCCGGTGTCGTCTCCCGAGATCGACATTCGGATCGATCTCGGCGGCGGCATTGTCCTAGCGATCACGAGGCGCTGATGTTCTTCCCTGAAGGCCAGGTACGCGTGTTCCTGTACGGGCAGCCGGTCAACATGCGTCTGTCGTTCGACGGTCTCTACGCGCTGGCCAAGCACGTCATGCACCAGGACCCGCTGTCTGGAAACCTGTTCGCGTTCATTAACCGCCGGGCGACCCAGATCCGCGTCCTGTACTTCGATCGCAGCGGCCTGTGCGTGTGGGCCAAACGTCTCGAGCAAGGTCGGTTCGTCAGCAATTGGGCCAATGTCGCAAGCCGTGAAATGGACTGGACGGGTCTGAAACTGCTGCTCGAAGGGATCGAACCGAAGCAGGTGCGCAAGCGCTACAAAAAACCTGTCGTCGGCATCCAAAATGCGCCTGTTCCCGCAGCGAAAACTTTATAATATTGGCATGCCTTCCGATCCCCGTTCCGCTCCCGAAACCGCCAGTCCGGCAGTGGGATTGACCGCGCCGGAGATGAGCGCTCTACTCGACGCGAAGGACCGCGAAATCATCCGGCTGCGCCGTCAGGTAGCGTGGTTCCAGCGGCAGATCTTTGGACAGAAGAGCGAGCGTCGGATGCCTGAACCGGACGGTGTCCAAGGCACGCTGGGCGAGGCGTTCGACGTTGTTCCCGATGACGTGGCGCCAGCCAAGGCGACCAGGATCGCGGCGCACGAGCGCGCACCCAAGAACAAAAGCAAGCATCTTATCGATGGCAACGATGACGCGGCCCTGTTCTTTGACGAGTCCAAGGTGCCGGTCGAGGTCATTGCCGTTGTCAATGACGCGGCAGCAGGACTGGATCCGGCGGACTTCGAGGTGATCGGAGAAAAAGTCAGCTATCGGCTGGCACAGCGTCCCGGCAGCTATGTCATCCTGAAGTACGTCCGTCCTGTCATCAAGCTGCGTGTGGAGCAAACCTTGTCGTGCCCGCCTGCGCCGGTGAGCGTGCTGGACGGTTGCCGCGCCGATGTCAGCTTCATCGCGGGCATGATCATCGACAAGTTCGCCTACCACCAGCCCTTGTACCGGCAGCATGTCAAGCTGCAGGATTCCGGTATCAATGTCAGCCGCGCCTGGCTCACCAAGCTGATGCCGGCCGCGGTATCGCTGCTCGAGCCGATCTTCAACGCCCAACTGGAGTCAGTGCGGCGTTCCCGGGTGATCGCGATGGACGAAACACCGATCAAGGCAGGCCGTGCCGGCCCAGGCAAGATGAAGGCGGCGTATTTCTGGCCGGTCGTGGGCGAGCAGGATGAAATATGCTTCCTGTACTATCCCAGCCGCGCGGCGAAGCACGTCGAGACCGCGCTGGGTCTGCAGCGGCCCAATGGCGCCGTCTTGCAGAGCGACGGCTACAGCGCTTATGAACACTACGCGAAGAAGACCGGGATCACGCATGCGCAGTGCTGGGCACACGCACGCCGTAAAATCTTTGACGCCAGGGACATCGAGCCAGCGCAAGCCGATCAGGCACTCCATGCGATCGCCGCTCTGTACAGGGTCGAGCAGCAGATCCGCGACGATGGTCTGATGGGACAAGCCAAGCTCGCACGCCGGCAAACGCAATCGAGACCTGTGCTCGAACGTTTCTTCGCCTGGATCGACGAGCAGTTCGACAAACAAGGATTCCTGCCGAGCAGCCCCTTTCTTGCTGCGCTGGCGTACATCCGTGAGCGGCGGGTCGGCCTGTCGGTCTACCTGGATGACCCGGAGGTATCGATCGACACGAACCACCTCGAGCGCGCCCTGCGCGTGATCCCGATGGGGAAGAAAAACTGGCTGTTCAACTGGACCGAACTGGGCGCGAAGCACGTGGGCATCGTGCAGAGTCTGCTGGCCACCTGCCGGCTGCACGATATCAATCCGTACGACTACTTCGTGGACGTGCTGCAGCGTGTGGGTCAGCATCCTGCGCCACTGGTGCATCAGCTCACGCCACGGATCTGGACGGAGATGTTCGCCCAGAATCCGCTACGGTCGGACCTGCATGACCTTAGCGGGCAGCATGTTCACACCGCCGCGTGATCGCTTACAGCGATGCATCCATTCCAGTAAAGCCAGCCAAATCCTCCCTTACTCGCAGTTTACCCCGGAGCCCTCTTAACAACTCGGCTTGAACGGTCGCCTTTATAAGAATGAAACCTGGATTGCAAGTTCCTTGAACAATGCTTGGTTCGCATTAGTCACTCCACAGGAATTCAGACAAACGCGGAAACGTAGTGTTACCCAGCTTTCATTAGCCCAGCAGTTTATGGCAGCGTAGTACAAAATCCTCGAGGAGCAATCATGTCGAGCATCACCGCACCAGCCTATGACCCGACCACTACTGCCGCCGCAATGGCCCAGAAATTCGTCGCCGGAACCCAGCAACAGATCAACAGCCAGACCGCCGTGGCAAACGCCACGTCGAGTGGATTGTCGGCACTCAGCTCCGCGATCTCGGCCTTTCAGACGAGCCTGAGCTCGCTGACCGGCCTCAACAGTTCAATGCTGGCTCAGGCCGCCGCTTTCTCCGATACCACGATCGGCAGTGCCACCGCGAAGCCGCTGGCCGCCGCCGGCACCTATAGCCTGTTCGTGCAGCAGCTGGCCACGGCAAGTCAGGTCTCGTACAACGGCCTCTCCGACGGCAGGACGCCGGGGGGGACGCTGACGGTGAAACTGTCCAACGAGACCACCGCGACTGCCACGGCATCGTTCAACGTCGACCTGTCGGCCGCGTCCGCCGATACGAATAAGGACGGCGTGCTGAGCATCAGCGAGGTGGCGGCCGCGATCAACCGTGCTTCCGGCAATAACGGTCTGGTCTCGGCCGGCGTGGTGACCATCGGCACCGACACGCGGCTGGTGCTGACCTCGAAGAACACGGGCGCAGCCAATACGGTTTCGCTTGATCCTTCTCTCGTGACCGACGCGACGTTAAAAGCTGGTCTGGGCACCCGTAACATCATGACCGCGGCCCAGGATGCAATCGTCCTGTTCGGCGGCAAGACCGGCACGCCGATACAGCAGGCGTCTAATACTTTTACGAACATCAACGGCGTGACGGCGACCTTCACCCGCGCACAAAGCTCGACCGAGAATCCGGTCACGCTGACGGTGAGCAGCGATACCGCCGGCACGATCAAGAATGTTCAGTCGTTTGTCGACACGTATAACAAGCTCAAGAGTGCGGTCGACGGCCTGGTCTATGCGGGCAATGCGAGCAGCAACAAGGCAGCGGGCGCTTTCGTCAACGATTCAGGGGTCAAGGCACTGCAAAGGCGCCTGGTCGACCTGGTGCGCCCGACCGGCAGCCTGTCGCTGGCCGCTTATGGCATCACCGCGAACCGCGATGGCAGCCTCGCGCTCGACTCGACGCGCCTGACCAAGCAGCTGGCCGTCAATCCGAACGGTCTGGACCAGTTGATCGGCTCGAGCAACATCGGCAGTCCGAGTGGTATCGCGGGCAATTTGAACACATACCTGAATACGTGGAGCAATAGCGCTACTGGTCAAATCCAGCAGCGCACCAATGCTAACACTAAATTGCAGTCCGACCTGACGAAGCGCCAGGCCGATCTGAGCACGCAATATGACACCGCCTATCAGCGTTACCTGAAGCAATTTACTAATCTGCAAGCCCTGCAGTCGACCATGAACAGCAACCTGTCCATGTTCGATGCCATGTTCGGCAGTAAGTCTTGAAGGGGACGCAGCCTCCTGGAACACCGGATAATGCCGACGCAAGTGGCTTCGCCAGGTGTAAGCGGCTAAGCCAGGTATCTTCCCCGAGGTGTAACGTTCCTGCTTGTCCGTGCCCGACTCCATCTTGTTGACATCGGACGGGATTGTGCAGGCCTGCGAAACCGAAAAATATAACGCCGCTCAGGAACCGGTTACTCTTGGGAGGAACAACCGAGGGATCGACGGACTTTCCTGCACGACGACTACGTGCCTCGGCGATCAACTTTTTGGTGAATTCGCGATGACGTCGTATCGCCTCTTCGAGCTCAACTGACGTCATGTACTGCGGAGATTTCTCTTTGGATACCATGCAAAGAGTTTAAATTAGAGTTGCCACTGTTTTTGCCGAATTCGAAGTGAAAATCTACCAGATCGCTCACTGAGGCCTATGCACTGCCCCGTTTTCGCCACTTGCGCACTTTCGATCAATTACGGTGTCAATACCAATGCTTGTAGAAGGGGTATTGCAAATATGCAACGAGCCCGTACTCAACGTCGTAGCCGCTCGACCGGGGAACTGACCACCTGGTGAATAAGGGACGCTTTAACACCCATCGACATAAGGAATACGCGGGCAGCCTGCTGGCCGAACGATCGGCGTATCGCCAAAGCTTTGTATACGATGCGAGCCGTTCGTTCATCTCTTCTGGAATACGCTAGCGGGATCGTCGGGGTCTCGAAATCAAATCTCGAAGCCCGTGCTCGGATTACTGAGGTATCTATACTCATGAATGGGCTCCATCGTTGCGGTTCGATGTCCGTGCTTGCCAAGTCCGCTCCCGCGACTGTTTGCCGGTAACGGATCAGGTAGCGCAACCAAGCTTTCGAACGTGTTGATGATTTCGGGGCGGTTCCAATGTCCGACGCCAGCCGATCGAGCAGGTACTTGCACGGCATCCCGGACGATGGCACACAATAGCCTACTGTCAGATTTACGGCCGCACCGTGCGACACGTCACACAAGTGATGAGCAACGCATTGGGCTTCGCGTCGATTATCCCCTGCACGTGTCGTCGTATGGTTTCTGACGGTTCGGCAGTCCTGCGCCGGATCGCATCCGCATTTGCCGACATCGGTAGAGATCGGAACTACTCATTTCATCAGCCGAAAGCCAAATTGACGCCACTGGACTGGGACCACGTCGTTGGCACAGATCGGTCAGCACTCTGACGACTCTAGCGTCCGGCCTCGACTCTCTGCTATGGGACCTAGAACATCAAGGATCCGTTCGCACGGCAAAGGCTTCACTAACAAGCGTGCAAAACCGGCTCGCACGGCGTCGGATCGAGTGTTTTCCTTACAGAGGCTGACCAGTGCAATTAGGACGACATGCTCAGTATTGGGAAGCGCCCGTATGTACCTAGCCAGTTCGAAGCCGTTGACGTCACTGAGAGTTAGCTCGGATAGAACGACGTCAGCTGCAAATGCCTTGATGCTCGCCAACGCGTCGGCTCCGTTCGCAGCGGCCCTGACATTGCAGCCGACCAACCGAAGCAAGGTCGACATCACGTAGCGCAGATCGTCGTCAGGCTCAACAAAAAGTACTCGTAACCCATTATGAGGCGGCATCGGAGATTGGCAGCGCAAGGGCATGTGGATCCTCATTCTAGCTTGCATCTTGTGCTCATGCGCGATAGAAACATTACTAAACGCAACAAATTCTCAACCTCGACCTCTGAAATCCAAACAGGCCTTATTGTGCACCTAATCTACCTTTGTCCCGTTCCATCCCGTACTGCCCCTCCGTCGAACAATGCGACATCGCGTGGCCTCATCGCAGCCTTGGTACCCCCGACGAACGCACAAATATACAAGATGCGCTTCCAGAAAAAAAACTGCTGAATCTGGACGGATGTAACAATGCCAACACTGTCCTTCTCGACGAGGGAGGTCTTCTTTGTTGTGACGACGAAAGTGCCTACCGCGAAAAGTGGCTGTTTCACTGATCGTGCCCCAAGTTCATTGATCGAGAAGACCGTAAGACAGTATGCACTTCGTTGAGCGGTAACCGTCAAGCTTCCTTGCCTCTACAGCCCTAGCTCGACGGCTTTCGATTGATGACGTGCGTTCGCCGTACAGGTGTGTCAATCGCGTCAAGTCGAGCTGCAGGCTCGAGCGCACAGCCCGGCATAACGTAGTTGGCGCGGTGCCGACAGCCAACTGCGAGACAATCGCCGATATTCCGCAGTGAGCACGAACTTGCAGCCTGCAATTTGTGCCGCCGCTTCGTGGGCCAGCCGCCGGCAATTCCTCTACGGACAGAACTCGCCGAGTAGGCTGACAAGCTTGTCGATATCGACAGGCTTGACCAGATGGATGTCAAAGCCGGCCTCCATGGCTCGTGCCTGATCCTTGGCCAATCCGTAGCCGGTCAATGCAACGAGCCGCACTCCCCGGGTGGCAGGACTCTGCCGAAGACGCCGCGCGACTTCGTAGCCATCGATATCAGGTAAGCCAATGTCGACAATGGCCACGTCCGGCCGGCAGCTGTTGGCAATGTCAATTCCACTCGCACCACCGGCGGCCTGATAAACGAGGTTTCCGTGCGCGTCCAGGGCCATGGCAAGCATCTCCCGACCGTCGTCGTTATCATCAACCACGAGCACGGTGCCCCGACGTTGAGGAAGGCCGACCTTACGTTGCGGCAGACCTGTTTCGACAGGTTGAACACGGTGCAAACGAACGGTAAACGTACTACCTAGACCGGGCCCAGCACTACGAACGTCAACGGTTCCGCCATGCAGGTCGGCCAGGCGCCGCACCAGCGACAAGCCGATGCCGAGCCCGCCCCGCGCGCGGTCGAGCGAACTAGGTTCCTGTACAAAGAGATCAAAGATCGTTGGCAACAGATCCGCACCAATGCCGATTCCGTTGTCAGATACCGTCAACGCACCTTCGCCCCGCTCACTTGTTACTGCCACGTGGATTTTCCCGCCGGGTGGCGTGTACTTGATCGCGTTATCTATCAGATTCGATGCGATCTGCTCCAGACGAGTCGGATCGCCATCCACCCAGCATGGCGCCAAATCCCGCGTTAGCCGATGGGCTTCCAGGCGCCCAGCAGCCATGAAAGTCTCGATGCAAGTTGCTACCACTTCAGCGAGATCAAGCGGACGTCGCGCCAGCACGATCTTGCCCGACATCGCACGCGTAAGGTCGAGCAGATCGTCGACAATGGAACTCAATTGCCGGGTCTGCCTGTCAATGATGCCCTGGGCACGACGCTTAAGCTCGGCGGTAATGGCGGGCATGCCGAGCAAGGACGCCGCGCTGCCAATTGCCGAGAGAGGGTTGCGCAGCTCATGGCCAAGCATGGCCAGGAACTCATCCTTGGCATGGTTCGCCCGCTCGGCCGCTTGACGCTCCGCGATTTCGCGCTGCAGATGCTCGTTCGTTTCCATGAGCGCGTGGGTGCGCAAGCTAAGCATTGCCGCCTGCTGTTGTAGCTCCTCGTTTTTTCGCCTCAGCGTGATGAACACCGAAACCTTGGCACGCAAGATCTGAGGTATGACGGGCGTGAACAAAAAATCGGCTGCACCCTGCTGATATGCCTTTAGACGATCGATCTCATCGGCTTGGTAGGCCGTGATAAAAATGATGGGCACGTCGGCCGAGCGTGGATGTTGACGGATCGCGTCTGCCGTCTCGAACCCACTCATGCCAGGCATATTTACGTCAAGAAGGATGACAGCAAAGTCGTGCATGAGCACCTGACGCAGGGCTTCGTATCCCGAGGACACACCCACGAGTTCGTAACCCAGTTCTTCGGTCCAAGCGTCGAGCAAACTGGTCAAGGCCAACAGACTTGCAGTGTCATCATTAACGACGAGAACCTTGGCTCGCGCGGATGTTTGCACTCTACCTCCTTGACGTATGCATGAGCGAGCCGGTGAGCATAACAATATCCAGAGTAAATTCTGTTTATATTAAGGAAATTATTTTCTTTTAATCATATTCCGTAACAACTTTTACATCATATGACCTATAAATGTTGTTTCTGCGTCTTTTAAGCCATGACGTTTACAGTGGAAGTCCAAAGCTGGGGAAGGTCCATCGAACCCTTGCATTGATGTTAAGTAATTAACTCCGCGTTTTTGGATCTGCCGGTAGACTTCGTCTGTGCATCAATGACTAATGCAACATGCGAAATTTTGTTGCACATATGAAAACTTTCATGATGACCATTGCAAAAGACGCGAGTTTTCACCGGCTCGGCGTGATCAGCTCACTCATCGTTACGATCTTGCTCATCATTCTTAGCGGTGTGCTCGGCTATATCAATTCGGTCGCGCAAGAACGTACGGCCGGCGTCGTGATACGAACGCACAATGTATTGGACACACTTGTTCAGATCGAAACGACGATGATCGACGCCGAGACGGGGCAGCGCGGGTACTTGTTGAGCGGCGACAAGGAATTCCTGGAGCCATATTATTCGGCCGTTGGCCACGGATCAGTACCATTCATCCGGCGGCCCCCGATCGCCGAGTTGCTCAGGTCGATCCGTATGTCGATTTCGCGTAACAGCACAGAGAAGGTGCTCCTGGACCGCGTGGACGTACTTGTACGGGACAAATTGGACGAGCTACAAAAGACCATCTCGTTACATGATGAAGGCAAGGCCGAGCAGGCATTGGCGATCGTTCGGGAGGGCCGGGGTAAGCGGCTCATGGATGCTCTTCGGATGACGGTTTCGAATTTGCGCGCCGAAGAACGTCGCCAACTCGAACAGAGCGAGATTGCGCGTAACCGCGCCGCACGCCACGCTCACGTTTCCGCTATCGTTGCCTGCGGTGTTTCCCTGTTGGCGATTGGCATCCTTGTTGCCACTGTTCGACGGCGCGACCAGGATCTGACACAGGAGAAAGAGCGTTTTGAAATGCTGGCCGACCACATCAGCCAGCATGCCTGGACGCTCGACGCGAATGGCCATTTTGAGTGGTTCAACTTGCGGTGGAAGGAATATACCGGTCTGACTGGCGACGATCTCGACGGGCAATGGCGCACGGTATCCGATCATCCGGCACATCGCGACCGGATCCAGCAGGGCCTGCGTCATGCTGTCGAGGCCGGCGAGGCCTGGCAAGACATTTTCCCCCTTCGTGCACGGGAGGGCACTTGGCATTGGTTCCTCGTGTGCGCGGTGCCGATCCGGGACAAGGAAGGTAACGTCAAGCGGTGGTTTGGTACCTGTACAAACATCGACGATCGCTGGCAGCTCGAACAAGAGCTGAAGGACGGCAATCGCCGGCGGGACGAATTCATTGCGACCTTGGCGCATGAGCTGCGTAACCCCCTCGCCCCCGTCCAGGCTGGCTTGGAACTCATGCGCATCAATCCTTCGTTTCCAGCACAGCTGAACAACACACGCGAGATCATGGCCCGCCAGCTGAAGCATCTCGTGCGCCTGATCGACGACTTGCTGGATGTTTCGCGAATCACCACCGGCAAGCTGCAGTTGGTACGGCAAACGATCCTGGTGCGCACCGTCGTCGACAACGCTATGGACGTGAGCCGGCTGCATATTGAAGCGTCAGGTCATACGCTTGACGTGTGTATGCCAGCCGAGCCTTTGATGGTGAACGCGGATCCTGTCCGCCTGGCCCAAGTCCTCAGTAATCTCTTGAACAATGCTGCCAAGTACACTCCCGACGGCGGGCTGATTCAATTGGTGGTCCAGCGCGACACGAACGAAGTATCGATATGCGTCATCGATAACGGCATCGGCATCGATCCGGGCGTGCTGCCGGATATCTTTGATCTGTTTTCTCAGGCGCCAGCAGGTAGCGAGCGCCGCCAGGGAGGCATAGGCATCGGTCTGTCGATCGCACGCAAGCTTGTCGAGATGCATGGCGGCGCGCTGATTGCGAAGAGCGCCGGCCTGGGGCATGGCAGCTGCTTTATCGTTCGCTTGCCGCTCGTACATATTGACGTGCCGGTCACGGTTCCTCAGGTATCGGCGCCAAGCCCTGCTTCAGAGGCGTCGGGGCGGCGTATTTTGATCCTTGACGATAACGTCGACGCGGCCGACACATTAGGAGCATTGCTAAGTCTCCTGGGCCATACGGTCGAAATTGCGCATACAGGCCGCGACGCTGTGACGCTCGCACGGCGATTTTTGCCCCAGGTCGCCTTTCTGGACATCGGGCTGCCCGACATCAGCGGCTACGATGTAGCGCGACAACTGCGCAAGGAGCCCGAATTACAAGGCATCCATCTGATCGCCCTCACCGGCTGGGGTGCCGCTGAGGACCGAGCCAATAGTGCCGACGCCGGATTCGATCTCCACCTGACGAAGCCAGTATCGCTGGATGCCCTTAAAGAAGCGTTTCCAGACGTGTTCAGCTCGCCGAACGAAAATACGGAAGCAGATCATTGATCAAGTCTGTGCTGTCGGATAAACCGTCGCCTGGTCATTGCTCTTTGCTACTTCTCTGCCATGGAGGCAAGCTAAGTAAGTACTCACCCAAAATCTACGGTGAATTCCGTGCCGAAACGCTATAGTTGCAGATATTAAATTTAAGAAAACAGGGCCGCAGTCATCACTTATCAAATTCACTTTGAATAACTTCCGGCAAAGGGGCATCGAAGTCGTCAGCGATTTTGATTGTGCCTTTCATTGCACCAGGTTCACGAATCGAATGTTGACCGGCGATGCTTCCAAACTCTCTCCCAACTGGGGGAGCCTCCAGCCAAGCTAGGTCGTCGGCAGTGAGTTTCAAACGAAAAGACATACTGGCACGCTGGGCCTGTAGCTGCTTTTTTCGAGTCCGGTTCTTCATGGTTCTTACCTTCGCGCGAGGGCCGCGAGCACATCGGCATGAGTAGCCATCACGCGGCGGGCAGCGTCAAGCACACGCCGGCGGCCTCCCACGCCGGCCAGGTCGAGTGGCACTGGCCGCACGGGCTTGCGGTTCAGATTAATTTGCATACGGCAGCGGGCTTCGAAGTTCATTTGCTGATGATAGCCCACTCTATCATCCAGCTAGCGTTCACGCCGGAGATAGCAGGAGATGAAGCGATGAAACTGCTGGAACTGTAGAAAGACGGACGACGGACGCCACGGGAGATGGGGATTTTTCACGCACCCGCGTACGCGGATGCGGGAGCAGGGAATATTGCGGTTGAGCCAGGGGCTGACTTTACAGCAGACTTGCGGACGAGTTCATGGTGCATTTGAATAGCGTCGAACAGTGGCGGCAGCGCTGGAACAAGTTCGGGCTGGCCTGACTGTACGAAGGGCGTCACACCGGCTACCAAAGAAATGGACGTTCGAGCAGCGGCAAGCTTTGGGCGAGTTGGCGCAGCCCGAAGGCGGGACGGTGGTCGCGCTACTGCGCCACATCGGGCAACAGAAGGAACGCGCACCGATCAGTGAGAACACATATCGTGCGCTGTGTTTCGATCGCGCAAATTATTATCCAAACACCTAATGTTCCGGAATCGGGTCTATGACGCAGAACGCTTGGTTCGGGGGGGCCAATGCGGCATCGGCAGGTCCAGTTCGTTAGCGTAGAAGTGTGTTGTTGTGCCCTTGAGAACCAAGCTTCAAGGTGGAACACGAAGCGGCAACCAGCAGCGCTGTTACATCATGTTGCACTCATGACGCCATGCAAGGGTTGCAATCCAAGGGCATGCACTCGATTTATCCTGTATATCCATGGCTGGATATGTTTGCCGCCGGGTGCCCTAGGGTGACGGCGGCATTTTTATTGGCGTAGAGGAATTCGACTGTCGTACTTACAGGTGGGTTGAATTCCTGCTTTGAGTACCACATATGCATGTGACATGAACGCAGTTTTGTGCGAACTGCGCCGCAGTTGTAACGACTTCGTGTTTATGAACGCTATCAATCTTGACGTGGCACGGCATCTGGTCGTCTCTGGCGCCGTAAGCGCGGCAGCCATCGAATGTGTGAATGGTCACAAGTGGGCCATCACATTTGTTGGGAAAGTCAAATATATCCTGAAGAGTGAACGGCAGAGTCCGCGGCTGTACGGGACGCTCGAAACAGCGATAGCGGAAATCAAGGAACTTGGCCTCACGCGCTGCGAGATCCACTTCGGGCGTTGGACCGGAAAACGAAACCGCCTCCGGACGGAGGAAATTATGAGCGACGCAGCACCGATACCGTGAGGCCATCAGTGACGATACTGAATCACATCTCGTTTGAAGAGCGGTTGAATCTGGTTGCGCGGCAGGCTAAATCTCTTATCCTGATTACGCTGACGCCCACCGGCACAGTCGTCGACTGGAGTGCCGGCGCGCAGGCGATGTTCGGCTGGGCCGCGCCGGAAATCGTCGGCAAGCCAATTGCCGCCATCTTTTCAAAGGAGGACGTCGCGGATGGAATACCTGCAAAGGAGTTGGAGCAAGCAAAGGTAAATGGGGCGGCGCCCGACACGCGCTGGCTCGTCAGGAAGGACGGGTCGAAGGTTTTTGTCGATGGCGAGGTAACGGCCTTGCGACTTCCGGACGGAACCTTCATCGGTTTCGTCAAGACGTTGCGCGATGCGACAGCGATCCTGCACTTCCAGCAGAGCGACGCAACCCTGCGCGCCATTATCAACGCAACGCCGCACATGGTTTGGTCCGCGGACAGCGAAGGCCGCGGCGATTACTTCAACGAACGGATGCTGGAGTTCACAGGCCTGCCCATCGAGTCGTTGGTCGGCCATGGCTGGACGAGTGCCGTGCATCCCGATGACAGGAGCGCCGTTCGGTACGCATGGGAAAACGCGAAGAGAGCCTGGACCCGGCTATCAGTTGACATGCGCTTTCTCCACCACTCGGGGGAATATCGATGGGTGCTTTGCCGTGGTGAGCCGGTTTTCGACCAGGCGAGCGGCGAGCTCGTCCGTTGGATGGGCACGAACACCGATATCCATGAACAGAAGGTGTCGAACGAAGCCTTGCGCGATGCTCGACATCGTCTGGACGCGGCGCTCAGCGCAGGCAATATCGGAACGTGGAACTGGGACCCCACCGCGAACGTCTTGTACGCTGACGAACACATGCGGCGCTTGTTCGGGATAAAGGCGGAGGAAGAAAACGGCGTATCTCCCAAGCTCTTTTTCGCAGCAATTCATCCTAGTGATGTAGGCTTCGTTCGTGCCAGCGTCAAAGAAGCGCTTGCTACGGGCGGCACGTTTTCCGCGACCTTTCGGATCTTCTTGCCGAGCGGCGCAATTCGCCACGTGCATGCTCGGGGTAAGGTGGAGTTCGCCGATAACGGCACGCCACTCTGCATGCCTGGGGGCGTGATCGACGTGACCGAGCTGAGGACATCCCAGGAAGAGCTGCGCGTGCGTGAGGAACGCTATCGCACCCTGCTCAATTCCATCGATGAGGGGGTTGCAATTGTCGAGGCCGACTTAGATGCGCAGGGCAGAAGCCTAGGACACCGTGTGATGGAAACCAATCCGGCGATGTCGGCCATCACCGGCATGTCCAGCTTCTGCGGAAGATCATTCGCTGACGTCGTTCAGGATAGCCCGTTCGATTGGAATGAAGTGCTCACGCAAGTGTTGCATACCGGAGAGACGGTGCAGCACACGGCCGAGATCGAACAAGGACAGCGCTGGATCGACATTTCGGTGTCCCGGATTGGCGGCGGTGGTGCAACCCAGGCTGCGATCCTCCTGCGAGATATCACCGAACGCACGCGGCGCGAAGCCGAGTTGCGGCTTCGCGATGAGCGATACCGCGCGCTCTTTGACTCGATGGCAGAAGGCTTCGCCGTCATCGAGCTCGAATTCGATGAAGCCGGTCAACCGGTCGATTACCGATTCCTTGAAGTCAACCCGGCGCTCAAACGTCTGACCGGGTTGCGCAACGTGACCGGAAAGACTTTGCGGGAGGTCGTGGATAAGCCAAATCTCGATTGGGTGGGCCAGTATGCCGAAGCGCTTCGCACCGGGGAACCCGTGCGCATTACTGATTATTCATCCGCGCTCGGCGCATGGTTCGATATCTCGGTGGTCCGCCTCGGCGGCGTCGGAAGCCGTCAGCTTGCTCTGCTGTTCGACGACGTTACCGATCGGAGGAAGAATGACGAAGCCTTGCGTCAGCTCGCTGCCGACCTTGCACAGGCAAACCTGAGACAGCACGAATTCCTCGCTACGCTGGCCCATGAGTTGCGCAATCCCCTGGCGCCCATCCGGGCCAGCCTCGACGTCATGCGCATGGCGCCCGCCGGGAGCGCGACAACGACCAGGGCACGCGACATCATGGTTCGACAAGTCGATCACCTTGTGCACCTGGTCGACGATTTGCTGGACCTGGCAAGGGTTACGTCTGGGAAGATCGAATTGAAGAAGGCGCCCGTGCAACTGGACGATATCCTCGCCCTGGCAATCGAGGCAACGGCGCCGATGATCAACGAAAAACATCATCGATTTGTTCGGGAAATTAAAAAAACACCGCTATGTATCGATGCCGACAAAAATCGTATGGTCCAGGTGGTCAGTAACCTGCTGACCAATGCGGTGAAGTACACCCCGGACCATGGGATCATCTCCTTGTCGGCGGGCCGAGACGGCGATAACGCCGTCATCAAGGTAGCGGACAACGGCATCGGTATTCCAGCGTCGGCCCAACCCTACCTGTTCGACATGTTCAGTCAAGTCCATACCGGCAGCGAACTGGCGCACGGCGGTCTCGGAATTGGTCTCAATCTCGTCAAGCGGCTTATGGAGAAGCATGGGGGATCGATCCACGTGTGCAGTGCCGGCGAGGGGAAAGGCTCGGAATTTACGTTGCGCCTCCCTTTGATCGAATGCCCCGCCGGCCAAATTACCCAGAACACTTCTGCCGTCCCCGATGCTGCATGTTGTCAACGCGCGCTACGTATCCTGGTTGTCGACGACAATGTCGATGCCGCTGACATGCTGGGACAAGTGCTGCAGGTCGACGGGCATGAAGTCGATCTGGCTTACGACGCGCAGAACGCATTGGTCAAGGCCAAACAGATCAACCCAGACCTTGCCGTGCTCGACATTGGCATGCACGGGATGGACGGATTGGACCTGGCGCGGGCCATACGCAGCGATGCTGGCCTCGCGCACATCAAGCTCATTGCCGTTACTGGATGGGGAACAGAACAGGACCGGGAAAATACACGCAAAGCCGGGTTTGATGCACACTTGACCAAGCCGGTTGAGATCGATGCATTGAGAGCACGCATTGCCGAGCTATGTACTCGTCCATGATTTTGCGTGACGAGACGGCGAATGCGCTAACCCGCCCTGAGCTCCTACGAGAGCGCTTCTACGCAGGCGTACACGCGTACGCGGTGTCCGTATCCCGGCCACCATGCCCCAGGCGGATGCCCATCTGAGGGCGCGGTCTGTCTCCGCCCCCAATGGCCGGGCCGCTGCTGCTCGTTGAAGCGCTACCGACATACGCTTCATTGCATACAGCCGCTTTCCTATCAATGTAAATCTCGCCATTTCCTGATGGTCGAGGAGTATGCCAAATCTGACTGTGCGCCGGCTAACGCAAGCGTCAGGAGGACAATGGCGACGAGGACGCACCGAGCCAACTCAAAAGTCACTTGATGTACAGCGATTCACTGTGTCGGAATCGACAGCAGCCTAAACATGACAACCAACTTTTATGCGTGTACGTTTGCTCCTCGCGAAGTGCGTTCAAAAAATTCCTACACGTAAACTTGCGACTGAAGTACAGTACGGTTGTTAATGTTGCCATGCGACAATCATGCAGAGTACGCAAGCGAAATTTAGTTTTCCGCAAGACGATCAGTTCTGGGCAGTCAAATACATCGACCAGTTCAACTTGGCTCACGCCAGGACACGCACTGCATCGGTACAGGTCATGTTGCAGCGCCTTCCAATAAGCGCCAAGAATGAACTCTCAAGACTCTCTCCTGACGCCACAAAGCAGCTGCTGGGAACCCGCCCTCGCGGGCCGAAGCCTGAGTTCGATTTCGTCTCGATACTTGCAGGGCAACTGCCGGCAATTCGTATCGGTGACGTTTTTCATAACCGTGAAAAGGTAGGCGAGCTTCCAAGCATAGTGCGCAGGTTGACGCTCGGGACCGGTGAAACAGACTCGACGGAAGTACGGGCAGGTGAAACCATAGAAGCCGTGCCTGGATGGGCGCCAAGCCTTCCATATCGCATTCTTAATGCCTTTGAATACTCAGGCGTGACCGACCATTTCCAACCGAATGTGCGCTTTAGCCGAAGCCGCCTGGTGTTCTTCAAACGGTTTCGCAAGGAAGGAGGAAGTGACACCTACGTCCTGCCGCGCATGACGATCTTCAAAACGTTTTACGCAATGCACAATCTGCTCGCCAATGCTTTCTGTTCCGGCCCGTGGTCAAAAGAGGTTGAGAAGGTCGTTTCCTTCAACGAAACCTACGGTGGCTTACAGACTGGGATTGCCGATGGAGGCCGACAGTGGAACATTGTCCTGCAGACTCTTATACCCGACGAGTACGCGGGCCTAATCGCTGTGCTCCATTTCGATGACTATGCCCGGGCTCGTGCCGAATCCATCTTTGCGAAAGCGCTCCAAGACCGCGGCGCAAATCCAAGAGCACCTTGGTTCGCCAGTGCCGAGATCCCCTTACAGGCAAAAACCGGCAAACTCGACCTCGCCGTCAAATGCTTGGAACTTCGCGGCTGGACCGAAAAAACGGCGGACAACCGCCAGCTGGCGCATCAGAAATTTCTCATCACCGACATATGTGGATCCACTTGGCCATCCCATTACCCCATCATCGGCCATTCCCGTACTAACGCTGGAGACGGTGGAGCACAATCAAACCCTGTTGCATTTCCCAAGCCTTACGGGGGGACTCCCCCATCCAAGGAGGCTAATGAGGATACGGTCGTGCGCTCCGATCTCGATGGCCACTCAGGCAGCTCGACCACAACGGTCAAAGGCAACCAGTGGAGTTGGCTAGACGCGGGCCCCCAATATCGGCGACTGGAAAAGGAGCAAAGCCAGCGGTATCAGGGCGGGTTGCCGGGCATCGACAACGATGGAACCGACGTGTCGGCGGGTGCACACACCTTCGAAAAAGACGCTTTGCCCAAGGCCGAGGTGAAAACCGTCGTGCGGGCGCCAAACGCGTGCTTCGATCACATGTACCAAGCCTTGTGCGCACTCGCACAACGCCAGGTGATCGCGGACCTCACTGTCATCCCGGCGCGGCGGCCAGAACAGCGTTCCGAGCGAAGTGGCTACATGTGTTGGACGTTCATCGACGACGAATCCCTTCGCAGAAAGCTCAAGCCATATGGCGGTTTTAGAACCATCTACGACATTCCCCATGACCGCCGTAGCGCCCATTGGCGTACTGCCTTGGCCTTACGCTTCGAATACCGCGGCCGGCTCCACCATTGGGTCGAAATAGAACGTAATCGTAGCAACTCGTTCAGGTCATTATTGCTGACCATCGACAACCAATTAGACGCCAATGACGTGATCGAGGCCGTACTCAATGTCATCGCAGAGGCGCGAGGTGTTGGAATCGACAAAGCAGCCCGGGCAATATTCCAGCATGTACAGATGGGCATATTTGCTTATACTCATTTCTACAATAATGACGGTACGCTCAGGGAAGATCTACTTGAGAGTTTCCTCAAGCGCAGCGTAACGCTCTGATTCGGCACCTTTCGATGAAAGCGATCTGATGAAGCACAGTTTTGGTGGTCCATGGACTCAAATCAAGCTGGACCTCCTCGGCCGGTACTTGGCTGCGTTCAACCTGGCTCTACAGAACAGCCCTTCCGCGAGCCGCCCCTTCACGCGCGTCTACATCGACGCGTTTGCCGGCACTGGTGAATGCGAGATCAAGACGGATGAACAAACGGTCGAGACAATTGCTGGCTCAGCGAAAATCGCACTCGAAACTGCTCCGGCCTTCGACCAGGTACATTTGATTGACCTGAACCGGGCACACGCTGACGAGTTGACCAAGCTGGCGGCGGGATATGGCGATCGTGTCCGGGTGCACAATGACGATGCGAATGTTGCCATCAACAAGTTACTTGGCACACTCAACTGGAATCGCTGCCGTGGGGTCCTATTCCTTGACCCATATGGCATGACGGTCCCCTGGGCGACCCTTGAGAAAATAGCGGCGACCAAGGCGATCGACGTCTGGTATCTGTTCCCCTTGAGCGGCGTCTATCGACAGGCTGCGCATAACTTCGACAAGATCGACCAATCCAAGTCAGACTCGCTCGACGATGTACTAGGTACTCCAACGTGGCGCGATCACTTCTACAAGTCGGACGGCCAGACAGGCTTGCTCGGTGAGCAGGAAAGCAAGAAGCGGGTTTCGACGCCTGAAGACATCACGACATTTGTGCAAGCGCGATTGGCTGGCGTCTTCACTGGTTGGGTGAGCGAGCCGCTGTACCTGCGGTCGGCTACAGGAGCGCCCTTGTTTGCGCTGTTTTGCTGTATCTCAAACCCGGCGCCGAAGGCGGTTGGCCTTGCCAAGAAAATTGCGTCGCACATCCTTGGGAAATTCGGAACTGTGCCGAAACGAAAACTGGCAAAACCGAGTGCGCCGGACCAAAATTTCTCGCTATTCGACCCGAACTAGAGGGAAAATAACGGCCGCTGTGGCGGCGGAATAATGCGGTCAGTCGGCTTGATCTGTCGGGCGGAGCGTCGATGTTCTCCACCTGGACCCACAACAGCCGCAGCGCCGTGTGCGATCAACTGCGAAAGCGCATCCTGATAGATTTCCGATGTCGCTGGCGACTCGTTGCACGTGGAAACGTAGAGCGACTCGTAAGTCAAGCCATCGTCGTGCGCATAGATGATTTTCGGGATCTGTTCCATAAGCGCGCCGACACTCTTCTCACGAGCCGGCATGTCGAATTCGAACCCCAGCAGGCCTTGTCCCAAGTGATCATGATCGAACCGCGGGTCATAACCGAGCATGTTGAACATGTCGAGGCCTGCGCCAGCGTAGTGAATGAAATGATTGTGGTTCTGCCAGTGAACGGTCGTCATCACATCGCGCGCTTTATGGTGCTGCGACAGGTGGATGAGCCAATAGTCACCATGGCCGTGCTTGTTGCGAATGAAGAACGGGGTGAAATGCTTCGCGCCGCAACTACGGACGAGCGACTGGTACAGAGTCGACTGGATGAAAAGCCTCCAGTCACGGTCGGACTGCTTGATGTCTCGGATCGACTTGCCCGCCAGTAGCGCGGGCATGCCGAGCTTGCTCAGCCCGTTGGCCAGGACAGTTTCATTCGCGAAGTTCAGTAAAGAGTCGACGCCGAACGTAAGGATCACCTCGGCCCCAGGCAGGGTATCCAGAATTTCGCGAATGATCGTCGTCGGTACCGCGTTGTAGCCGAACTGGTCGAGCACAAAGATCGACCGACCGTTGCGCGGGCTTTTCTTTGCAATGAACTGGATGATCGGCCTGGCTTGGTCGAGGAAGTTCGCATGCCTGACGAAGATGTCGTCTTCCAGCCGTCCACTATGACCTTCCTCGTCGAGCACCTTCAGGAGGTGCTGGTATGCTTCTTTTCTCGCTTCGATAAAGAAGTACGACAGGTCAAAGCGTACTGGATGGGTTCGTTCACGATTAACCTGGAACTCCGCCTCCCTCGCGACGTCCAAGAGGATGAGTGGCGAGCCACGCACGGGTACCCGCGTATCCTCATGAAAGTATCTTCCGCCGCCAGCAAACCCGTCCACCAGAGTGAGCTTGAACTCATCCCGGCGCCCACCCATTAGCACCTTGAAGTACTCGGACAGATAGGCTTGCAAAATGCGGTGCTTTGCGATGCTGTGCTGTGCGATCGCCTCAAGTCCATGCTTCCAGGTGTACTGACTGAGCATAGGATTCCTATATCGCTGCGGGCATCTCGTCGTATGTGCGCCCATTGATGAGGCGGCCGTTCGACTTCTTGGCGCGGCGCTTGCCATCGGCGCCCCAGCCACCCCACTGTTTGAAGAAGAACGCCGCGGCCTGCGCTTCACATTGCACCTGAATCGACTCGACCCATTCTTGCTTCATTGGCCGTGCCTTTGGTCCCGACTCGCCACCCACGATAACCCAGTGGATATCGGTCAGGTTTATTTTTCCCAAGTCTTCCAGCAGAGGTTCGATCGACAGGAACCGGACGGTCGCTTTCACAGTACGCAGGTAGTCGATCCGTGGTATGCCGTACTTTCTGTCTTCGACCGACACGCCCAGCCAGGCATTGGTCGGCGCGATACGAGTCCCGAAATACTCGGAGAGTCTGTCGGCACGCTTGGTCAAAATCTGGAAAGTGTGCCAATGCGCTTTTTTGATCACCTCAAAAACGCTGTCGATATAGTCGAAAGGCACGTCTTCGTGGAACAGGTCGGACATCGAATTGACGAAGTAGACCGTAGGCTTCTTTCGACGCAGTGGATCATCAAGCCGATTGGGCAGCAGCGTCAACGTGAAGCCATTTTCATAACCTGGCGTCGACATCGCCATCAAGCGCTCAGCCATTTTCTCGGCGTAGCAATTTTTGCAACCAGGAGAAATCTTCGTACAACCCACCGTCGGGTTCCACGTCATTTCAGTCCATTCGATGTTTGTGCCCGTTGTCATGCGTCCTCCGGTTTCCGACAATGTTTCATCTCTAGTTCTACCAAATCAGTCAGCGTCCGACCTTCTATCAACGCATATTGTCCAACACGGAATCACCGGAGCAAGTGGCCAAATCGTAATGATATCTTACCTAAAACCGCCTAACGGTTGAGGTGTTGAGCAGACTGGCAAAGCGCAACAACGTTGTTATTTGATGGTCATTTCAGCAAAACGCCTTGCGTACGGCTCCAACTCGTTCGGGATAAGGATCTTCTCGCTACCGCGGCAAAATGTAACGGTGTCGGGCGTGACCTGAAAGTCTGCCGTTGATGACATCACGGTCGATTTAGGCAGACCGAGTGATACAGATAAAATCGCACCCAACACGTCCCGTGGCGCATTCTGTAGTCCGGTAGCCTCAACTTTCTGGAGTAGTTCTCGCAACGTCCTGGCCGAGCGAACCGGATCGGGCAGTGGCTGTACGGCGGCCCCTTTGGCAGGCATTTGGACATCCCATCCGCGCGAGCTCTTGCAGAATGAGACAAAGCGCGAAAGATTGTTCTTTGCACCTGGTTTGTCATTGAGGTACCGCTCAAGGGCACCATGACTCCATGCGTTCATACCGACGTCTGCGTGAGCGCAGAACGCCGCAGCGGTGGCAAGATACATCCTGATGCTCCGCGGTGCCAAAGGGCTGTCAAGAAGCACTTGATGGTAGGCGTGAATGAGCTCGTTCCAAGAGCTATGTTTTGCAGCGATCAACGTTTCATTGATGCGATCGATTTCAGACGCGTCGCTCTTAGCCTCGCTATGCACGTGTATGTCAAGCTGCTCAGCGAGGAATTGGACTGGAAGCAAGTGACGACGGAGTGCCGCCGTCCCGAACACACGTAGCAACGCGGAACCTGTCAGATCCAGAGCGGATTCGAAGGCAGCGTCCACACGCTCGAAGAACCCTTGATGAGACCGTACTATATCGAGAACCTTCGGGTTGCCCGGTGACCGGCCGTAGACCCAGTCCGCAAAACGAGACCATAGGACGGCGACCCATTCGTGCTCGAAAATCGTTGTCGTCAGCCTGACTTCCCGATCAACCGCAGCCCGGTTCAGGCACGCGCGACAACGCGATGTGCCTTTGCCAGGCATCTCGACGCTGCAACCTGGACAGGCGTGCGTCACGCCCTCATTGCGAACACAGTCCGTGCAAATGGGTTCCGCGCCTTCGCCGCGACGCCCTACCTTGCGGTATTTGCGACAAAGGCTGCATGTTGCGTGCGTGTGCCTGTTCCTGCACGAATCGCAGATTCTTTCGAAGACGCCGGCAGAAGGCATGGTCGACAGGCGAGGCGTGACCCGATCACATCTTGCGCACTTTTCCGGCTCCTTAAAGTATGGAACGCACGACGGACATACTGCTCGGCCATCAACCAGCAAACCAGCTCGCGGCACGGGCTTCTCGCATCGAAGGCAAGTCCGTGTCGCTGTCGTGCAGGCCGAGCAAACGGGTTCCATGTCGTTCTTGTGAGCGACAGTTTTGCCTGCGCAAAGCACACATGATGCGGCTCTAAAGAATCGCTTGTAGCAGCCGCCGCAATACTCATTGCCAAGGTGGAGCTTGTGCGCAGTCTCCATCAGACGGCCACAACCATCGCAGTAGCGCCCAAATTTTGAATCTACACTCATGACCACTTCCTCGCCGCGGCCATCAGTTCACGTGCGCGCCTCTCCCGACAACGCGCACCTCCATCCTCTTCGATTTGCCGTACTCGTTTGACGAGCGTAGCACCACGATAGGTGTAGCGCGGACGCAGCCTTTCCGGCAGCAGCTTGATCTGATCGGCCAGCCAGGGCGGCGCGCTTCCGTAGTGTGCGAAAGCGGCTTGGGTCATGCATGTTGCAGTTGCTATGCGCAAGAATTCATCGGGCCATCGCTCAATGATATCCAGCGTTCTGGTGAACAGGCGCAGTCGAACGGCAGTGTTGGACAAGCGTAGCGCTTCGTGGCTGTCCAGGACGGCTCGATCCTCGGCATCGAATACGCCCTGACGTGAATGCATTTTTTCTCTCAAAATCGTCAACAACAATCCGACCCCTGCAAAAAAATCAGGCGTATCGACCAAAGTGTCGGCAACCAGGATCTTGTCTCGCTCGCAAAAGCACAAAAATTTATCCTGAACTTTTAACGCGTCATCCACCACTGAACTGGAGCGGCTCTCAGAAGAACCGCCGAGCAGCATGCCACACCGATGACAGATCGACGAGACACTTCGTGCCCGGTGTGGGACGACCGGCGCGCCACACGTGGAGCAGTGATCCTCAAGCATACGATGATGAATACGGCAGGCAAACGTAAAAGTCAGGCGCCAAGGGCGAAGAAAAGCGTTATCAGCTCGTAGGCACGCTGGACAGTAGCGCAGCCCGAATCGCGTACGCGAGCGTCCATGCATGCCGACCGAGGTAACCCACTTCGATTGACCACAGCACGCGTGATGTTCGCCAGATCTTGCCGGGATAAGATCGGCAAGCGTCATCGACCTGAGCGTGCCTAGCGATAGGTTCGCAGCTTGAGCGATCGTTTTCAGCACTGGCGCCTGTACATGGAGATCAATATCGCGGGTCCATACTTGGGCGCCCGGAAAATGCAATGAAGTAAAGCGCATCGGATGCATCCCGTGCGCATGTGCCGAGCGTACGAGATATGAACTCAAGAGCTCGTCTGGCAGCGCACTAAGATGGATTGTCCAAGAGCGTGGTTCTACACGCGCTTGGCAATGTCCTCCCACTCGTCCGGGCGCGTCCATGTCATCTTCGTGAGCACTTGTTCGTCAATTCGTTCCTTACCCGAACTGATCGCAAAGCTCGCCGCTCCCTTCAATAGCTTGACTGTCGAACCGAGGGTCTCGCCGGCCATCGAATACAGCTTAGGCGCCAACTCGCGCGAAGCCAAGTTGGAAGGCTCAGCCAGCGGAAGCAGCCGCTCATAACTTGCCAGGAAACGCAGATATTCGGTGTCGAGCCTCCATCGATCCAACGCCGCAGGCTCGAAGCGAGACTTCATCTGCGGCTCAAGGTTGAGCGCATTGATCGCGGCCTGAGTGCCAGCGGCAATCACTGAAATTTTCAGGTCGTTACTTAGACCTTTGATCGCCGCAAGAAGGTCCCCGGCCTTTTTACCTGCAGTAGTGAGGTTGTTGAACTCGTCGATGACAAGCACCCGAATCCCTGCGTAACTCAAGATCGATTTTGCTTGGCGTTTTTTGGCTGCTGCGGAATCACGGTCGCCGTGGGAAATACCCATCGACCAGAGAATCTCGGACCAGAACTCCGACTCGTCCGGTGTCTCAGGCATCGAGATGAGCAGGACGTGCGCGATGGGACTGCCTGTACTCGTGATCTGCACGGGGTGACGGTGTGCAAAGCGCTCAAGTATCGAACTCTTCCCGTTTCCGCTTCGCCCCACGATAAGTAGGTTGGGCATGCGAAGCGATTTCGGATAGACCAGCAACTGGTCCAGCTGCTGCATGATCTGCACGGCCCGCGTGTATCCAATCCAATGATCAGACTTGCAGTGCTCGATCCTCTCATCCGCAGGTAACTGAAGCAATGGCAGGACATCGCTATTGAGGTGAGAAAGAGCGTCGATCATCGTGATACCGCCACATCGTCAAACGGTTGAATTGGCTGCGCGAATGGATCGTCCTCGATCACCGGTACAGGTCGCACTACGAAATCGGTATCGGTCAACGGCTTTTCCTTGACCATGGCCTTCGGTGGCGTCCGTGTCGCCTGGCGGCGCGCAGCCTTGGTTTTATGGACGGATTGCTCTACGACGCTTCGCATGCGTCCCAAAGCGTCAAAAATCGCGTGCTCATCGATATTGCTACGACCTTCCTCCTTGAGCTTGCGCTGGACTTCCTTCAGCTCCCATGCGCTCATCGCAGGATGGCCCATGTCCCGATATGGAATGGGATAGTAGGACTTGGCGATAGGATCGAAGAAGTACACCTTGCTGATATCCCGGGGATTACGCCTGATGAGGAACGACCGGCGCATTTTTGGATTGTCTGGATCGGTCGAGTTGATGTAGGGGTCGAGCACCGGATCGTAATAGTTGATGCATTCGATCTGGATGCCATACTGCTGGACTGAGCGCTCGTAAAAAGGCATAAAGTCCAGCTGCAAACGCGCAGGGTCGCCGGGGACCGGAGGGATACCAACGCCGGGCTTCGTTGCATCGCCAAGAATGCCGAGCTCCCATTTTTTGCGTGGCGGCATACCGAGCTCGCTATGGTTACGCTGGTGATAAACGTTGACGACAAACTCGACAACCAAGTACTCGAATTCGCGTAACGTAAGCGCGGACTCGGCTTCGGAATCGTAACCCTTGCGCTGGGTGGTGTTTGAAAACGTCGTGCCAGGCCACTTGCGGATCTGGTTAGCCATGGTGCCCATGTAGCGTTCGATGTGACCGCCATAATGCGGACGAAGTGGCGGCCGCCACTGCAGGTCGATCGCATACTCCTTGCAGGCGCGCTCCAGAACAATCCCTCGAAACTCCTTCGCGTTATCACAGTGGATTACGTTCATGGTGCCCCAAACCGGCCACTCGCCGCTGACTCCAAGTTCGGCCAAGTATTCGCGCTTGGGACAGATCGCCTGGGAGATGCACATCGCAACCGACGTGGAGCTTGGCTTCTCGAACGTGATGTGGATGCCTACGATCATGCGGCTATACACGTCGATAGCGAACGTGAGCCACGGCCGTCCAATAGGCTGCCTGTGCACATCGTCGACAAGAATGATGTCCGCCGGCGTATGGTCGATCTGAACGACGGCCAAAGGAAAGTCCGCGCCAGGGAACTCACCTCGAATCGGATCGTATTTGTTTCGCGCCAATTCCCTGTGCCCGCGGCGCCGGAGCGTTTCGGCGGCAGGCAACATCTTGATGCGCTTGCGAATCGTGTTGGGATGGGGCGCTTCGATCTTCGCCAAGCGGGCCCGGCGCATGACTTCGTCAATGACATCCTGAGGCTTCATACGCTGTCTGGTCAGGAACTCGTCATCGATGACGGTAGCAATCAGTTTTTCCTGCTCACCCTGCAGCATCTTGGTGCCTGCCCGACGGCCTCGCTTCGTCGGCACCAGGGCGGAAACATGACCGGCTTCCTGGTATGCCTTCAGCCACTTGTAAAGCGTTGCCGTGTGCACGTCGTATTGCTGCGCAATCTGCTCCGCATCCGCTCGGGTACGCAAGGGATTATCCAGCAACAGCTTGATGGCCTGGAACCGCCTCTGCGCTTCCTGCCAGTCCTTTTCGCTGTAGAGAAGCAGATCGCGGTCCATACCTGACGTCTGGTCAGTCGCCTGCGCTTCCTCATCCACCGGCTCGAGCGAATCAATCCGCAGGCGCGTACTTTCGTTTGTCTGGATATCGACAGCAAACACGCTATCGATCGAAACCAGGTGCGTGATCCGATACACGCGATTTGCCGACCTGACCACTTGGCCCGGCTCCGCCGCGAAAAACGCTTGAGGAAGACGGTTACTCATGCTGGATCCCCAGCCAGATGGTCGAGTGCATGGTAAGAGGCTTATTGAGCTCGGTACTGACTTCGCGTCGCGCCACCATGCGCCAAAGCTCGGGCAAGGCCGCCATACGTTTTTCGACATGAAGGTAAGCCATCGCGAGCAAGGCCTGAGGTGTCGTTGGCCCGAGGGCTCTCAGGCTATACAGTAGTTGCTCCCTATAGAGCTCCTGTGTCGCTAGTCTGCGGTACTTGCGCAGGAACTTTGCATTGTCGAGATAGGGTGTACGAATATCACGCTCGGTGACGATCTTGAAGCGCCAATCGCGCTCGCGGCAGTACCTGATCATCTGCTTAAAGCGCTGGCGATACTTGGCGAAGTCAAGACGAACCTCGTCATAAGGCTTGACCTCGAATACCACAATGGGAATCCGTCCGTCACGTTCCCGGTATTGAGCCAACACATCAGGCGTGTACCGCAGCTCACGCCCATCGAGTTGATAGTTGAGCGAAAAGGGCTGCTCGAGGATCGCCTCAACATCTGGATCGAAGTCCAGACAGATGAGCCAGTCCCGCTCGAGCGAAGACTCAAAGCCGGCTGAATGGCCAGAATTTAGAACGACCTTTCCGGTCAGCGACCGGTAGCTCATCCCGATGGACCGAACTGGCGACATTAAATCCAGTCGCTTTTTTTCGCAGATTTTCATGTTCAGTCGCCAGATCAGATGTTTTCAGTCGCAAGATTAAACGTAATATGCCCGAGTTGCTTCCCCTGTGTCAAGCAATCTCAGTCGCGAATTCTGGAGGAATTGACAGCGGACCGGTGCCGCGGCCGGGCGAGATCTCGCTGGCGCACCACGGCGTGCTGTTCCTCGACGAGTTGCCGGAATTCGACCGCAAGGTACTGGAAGTGCTGCGCGAACCGCTGGAAACAGGAGAAATCACGATCTCACGCGCGGCGCGCCAGGCAGACTTTCCCGCCAATTTCCAGCTGATCGCGGCGATGAACCCATGCCCATGCGGCTGGCTCGGCCACCCGTCCGGCAAATGCCGCTGCACGCCGGAAGCCGTGCAGCGCTACCAGGACCGCATTTCCGGTCCCCTGCTCGACCGCATCGACATCCAGGTCCCGGTGACGGCAATGACGCCGGACGCGATGGCGCAGCTGGCCGACGGCGAGCCGAGCGCCGCCGTGGCGGCCCGCGTCGCGCACGCGCACGCGCACCAGCTGGAACGCCAGGGCAAGGCCAACCGCAAGCTGACGACGCGCGAGATCGACCTGCACTGCCGTCTCGACGGTAGCGCCACGCGGCTGCTGGGCGACGCGATGCAGCACCTGCACTGGTCCGCCCGCGCATACCACCGCGTGCTGAAAGTGGCGCGTACGATCGCCGACCTGGCCGGCGCGGATGGCGTGGGCGCCGGCCACGTGGCCGAAGCGATCCAGTACCGGCGCGGGCTGCGCGATCAATAGGAGGGAGACGTGACAGGCATCACGGCGGCACGACGCGACACACGCCCCCGCCAGCCGCAGGGCCGGGCATCAGGTGTCGCGCAGAAATCAGAGCCCTGTCGACGCCTGCTCGCGCGCCGCGCGCTTGATGGCCTGCGGCGGCTGGCCGAACGCGCGCAGGAAAGCGCGGCGCATGCGCTCCGGGTCGGAAAAGCCCGTCTCGCGCGCCACGACGTCGATCGAATGATTGCTGCCCTCGATCATTGCACGCGCCGCTTCCACTCGCAGCACCTCGATCGCGCGCGCCGGCGACTGTCCCGTCTCGATGCGGAACGTACGGCTGAACTGGCGCGTGCTCAGGTTGGCCGCCTCCGCGAGCTCGTCGACGGACAGCGGCTTGCGCAGGTGACGCTTCGCGTACGACAGCGCCTGCTGGATACGGTCCGATTTCGGCTCGAGTTCGAGCAGCGCCGAGAACTGCGACTGCCCCCCGCTGCGGCGGTGGTAGACGACCAGCTTGCGGGCGATATTGCGCGACAGTTCGATGCCGTGGTCGCTCTCGACGAGCGCCAGGCACAGGTCCGCACATGCGGTCATGCCGGCCGACGTCCAGACGTTGCCTTCGTTGATGAAGATGCGGTCTTCCTCGACGCGGACCTTCGGATACATGCGCTGCAGGTCGCGCGCCACCGACCAGTGCGTCGTAGCACGCTTGCCGTCCAGCAGACCGGCCTCTGCCAGCAGGAAGGCGCCCGTGCAAATGCTGCCCACACGGCGCGATTGCACGCCGGCCTGGCGCAGGATCTCGACGAAACCCGGCGACGACGGCCGGCGCGGCACCATCTGCCCGGCCACCAGCAGCGTGTCGTAGTCGTAACGCGTGACGGCCTCCGTCAACACGTTGATGCCCGAAGAGCTGGTCATGGCGCCCCCATGTTCGGACAGGATCGAGACTTCGTAGCAAGGTTCGTCGCACAGCACGTTGGCAAATTCATAAACCGTCGTCGCCATGAGATCCAATGCCTGGAAGCCGGGGGGCAGCAAGAGTCCGATTCTGCGTTTCATGGTGTCCTCAGTATTCATTTGGCTTGCCGAGTGGCTCAGTCCACAGCGTGTGCTGCAGTGCATGATGATAATCATACGACACCCGCGCGCTCCCGGCCAAAAGCAACTGACAAAGTAGATAGGCATTTAACGACGTGTGCGTACGCACGAATGGGCTGCAACAGAGGGATGGTTGCTATTTGAGACAAAACCATTTGTTCGACGATCGATCTAAAATTTAAGGCAATGTGCCATTGCGGGCGCGCCGGCCGGCAAAAGATCGCAAGCGACCCCGTTTCGCCGCCGGGCAAGCCCTGTTACCATGCCGTCATGACAACACGACTCTTTGCCGCCGCCGCGCTGTGCCTGCTGTTCGCGGGCTGTTCCCCCAAGTACAACTGGCGCGACTATGCGAGCCCGACCGCGTCCTACCACGTCACCTTCCCCGCGAAGCCGAGTACGGTGACGCGCACCATCGACCTGGACGGCATGCAGGTGTCCCTGACGATGACCGCGGCCGAGGTCGATGGCGCGACGTTCGCCGTCGGCTCGGCCGAGGCGCCGGATGCCGCGCACGCCCAGGCCGCGCTGGAAGCGATGCAGGCCGCGCTGGTGCGCAACATCAACGCCACCGTCACGCACGAGAAGGCCACTGCCAGCGACGAGCGTGCCACGCGCGACGTCGACGCGAACGGGACCGACCACGGCAGGCCCGTGCGGCTCGTCGGCCATTTTGAATCGCGCGGCAAGCAGTTCTACCAGGTGATCGTGCTCGGCAGACCAAAGTCGCTGCCCGACGAGCAGGTCGAACAATTCCTCACGTCCTTCAAACTGCCCTGACATGCTTACCGACTCTCCCGCGCTGCGCATCGCCGCGCTGCGTAAATCGTTTGGCCGCCCGGCCGTCGACGGACTCGACCTCACGGTCCGGCGCGGCGAACTGTATGCGTTGCTGGGCCCGAACGGCGCCGGCAAGACGACGACCTTGCGCATGGTAACGGGCCTGCTGGCACCGGACACGGGCACCGTCGAAGTGCTCGGCATCGACATCGCGCGCGACCCTGCCGGCGCCAAGCGCGGCATGGCCTACCTGCCGGATGACCCGCTGCTGTACGGGAAGCTGAAGCCCACCGAATACCTGGAATTCGTCGCAGGCCTGTGGGGCATCCGCGCCGAGGACGCCGAGCCGCGCGCGCGCCATCTGCTCGACTGGCTCGACCTGGCACCGCATGCGCACGAGCTGACCGAAGGTTTTTCGCGCGGGATGAAGCAGAAGCTGGCGCTGGCCGGCGCGCTGATCCACGAGCCCGAGCTCTTGATCCTGGACGAACCGCTGACCGGCCTGGACGCTGCCGCCGCGCGCCAGGTGAAGGATCTGCTGGTGTCACACGTCGAAAAAGGCGGCACGGTGATTTTGACCACGCACATCCTCGAGGTGGCGGAACGGCTGGCCCAGCGCATCGGCATCATCCGCCAGGGTCGCCTGATCGCCGAAGGCACGCTGGCCGAGCTGCGCGCACGCACGCACGGCGGTAGCCTGGAAGACGTGTTCCTGCACCTCACGGAAGGACAGGCCGGATGAGTGCCGCGCCGGGAAGCACACTCTGGCTGCTGCGTCACGAATTACGGCTCGCCTGGCATGGCGCGGCACTGAACAAGAACCGCACGCGCCGTCCGGGCGGAGCAACCATCGCCATCTGGGTCGTGGGCTGGCTCGCGTTGCACGTCGTCGCCTTCCTGTTGATGCGCGAGCTGGATCGCGACGGCATGGACGCTGCGCACCTCGCCATCCCGCTCACGGTCATGGTCATCACATGCGCGACCTTCATGCTGTCCAGCGCGTTGCGAAGCGCCGTGCTCTCCCTGTTCGAACGCGGCGACCTCGACCTGTTGCTGTCGTCGCCGCTACCCTCGCGCAGCATCTTCGCGGTGCGCCTGCTCGGCATCGCGGCCGCAGTCGCGACGCCTTATGTGTTCCTGGCCGGCCCGTTCGCCACCGCCGCGCTGCTGGTCGGTCATCCGGGCTGGCTGGGCCTGTACGTGATGATCGGCACCTCCGCGATGGTGATGGCCTGCGCGGGCATGCTGCTGACGCTGGCCCTCGTGCGCGTGCTGGGTGCGCGCCGTACGCGCGTCGTGGCGCAGGTCGTGGCGGCCGTCGCGGGCGCGCTGCTGTTCCTGCTGTCGCAAGCGTATAACCTCACGCGCCACGACGACAGCGCCGGCCCCGGCCTCCTGGCCTTCCTCGCCAGCCACCGCGCGTTCGGCACGGACAGCGCGTTGTGGCTGCCCGGCCATGCCGTCCTCGGCGCCCCGCTGCCGCTGCTGGCCGCCGTACTGCTCGCAGGGCTCGCCTTCGCGCTGACGGTGCACCGCACGCACGGCTTCTTCGTCCACGGGCTGCAGCAGGCCGCCGGCACCGGACGCGCCCGCACCCGTCCGGCCGGCGCATTGCGCTTCCGTTTCCGCCGCAGCCTGTTCGACACGATCGTCATCAAGGAATGGCGGCTGATCGCCCGCGACCCGAACCTGATCGCGCAGGTGCTGCTGCAGCTGATCTATCTCGTGCCCTTGCTGTTACCTGTGCTGCGCGACGGCAAGACGGGCCCCTCGATCGGCGCCGCCCTTACGCTGCTGTGCAGCTCGCTGGCGGGCAGTCTCACATGGATCGTCGTCCTCGCCGAAGATGCGTCCGACCTGCTGCTGTCGGCGCCGGCGCCGCGGCGCACGATACAACTCGCGAAGCTGGCCGCGGCCACGATGCCGCCGCTGCTGCTCGTCGCACTGCCGCTGTGCTGGCTGATCGCGCATGCGCCACTGACGGGCCTGCTGTTCGCGTTCACCGTCTGCGCGGCCGTGTTGAGCGCGGGTCTCATCGTGCTGTGGACCGGACGGCCGGCGCCGCGCAGCGATTTCAAGACGCGCGGCAAGGAAAACTTCCTGTGCTCGGTGCTGGAAATGATCGGCAGCTTGTGCTGGGCCGGACTCGGCTGGCTGCTCACCGCCCTGGCCACGCAAGGCGCGGCCTGGATGGCGGTGGCCGCCGCTGTGGTGCTGGCGCTGGGACTGGGCGTGCTTTTGCTCGCCTGGCTGCTCCGGCGCCATCCTGTATGAGAGGTAATGCACCCTCTCCCGCTACTCGTGTTATCGTTTAGTCACTGGCGATTCAATGAGAACACTATGCTGATTACCTTTAAATCCAAAGCCTACCCCAACGTCATGATGTACCAGGATCACGCCAAGCGGATCCTCGACCTGTTGCAAAAGGACAGCGACCGCGGCGTCATCACGGCCGAGGAAGCCGGCCGGGCCGTCAAGCTGCTGGAAAACGAGATCGAGGAAAGCCGCAAGCACCAGCCTACGGACGAGATGGAACAGGACGTCATGGCGCACAACGGCGAAGAAGATACCGAGCACGAGCCGGTCGAGGTCGTGAGCTTTTCGACGCGCGCCTTCCCCCTGCTGGAAATGCTGCGCGCGGCGCGCGACCAGCAGACGGACGTGCTCTGGGGCGTCTGAGTCCCCGTTCAGTCAGGACGTTTCCCGCTCGAGCCCGGCCGAGGACAGCGCGACGCGACCCTTGCCCTTGCGTTTGGCTTCATACATCGCCTGGTCGGCCCGTGCCAGCAGGCGTGCGGTATCTTGCGGTTCGTGCGGCAACTGCAGGGCCACGCCGATGCTGACGCCCACCGTCACGCCGCCACTGGGCAGCACGTAGGGACGGGACAGCTGGTCGAGCAGGATGTGCGCCTTGTCCTCGGCATCCCCCGCATCCTTCAGCAGTTCGAGCACCACCACGAATTCATCGCCCGCCAGCCGCGCGGCCACGTCGGTCTCGCGAATGCCGTCCCGCAGGCGCTTGCCGAAGCGCCGCAACAACTCATCCCCTTCCTCGTGGCCGCGGGTGTCGTTGATCTGCTTGAATCCATCCATGTCGATGAACAGCACGGCGCACGGACGTTCCACGCGTGCCGCGCGCGACAGCGCCTCCGGCAACGCCTGCATCAGCGCGCGGCGGTTCGGCAGGCCCGTCAGCACGTCGCGCATCAGCATGTCCTGCAACTCGGCCGTGCGCGCCGCGACCGTATCCTCCAGCTGCGCATTCATCCGCTCCAGCGCTTCACGGTGCGTGCGTTCGCTGGCGACGAGCTCGCGCAACGCTTTCGACAGTACTTGCGCTTCCCGGAAGCTGTTCACCTGCGGGACCGCGGCCGGCGTCCCGCGCGCGGGCGCGTGGGCGAGGTCTTCGATGGCGCCACTCAACACCTTCAATGGCTCGACGATGCGCCGCGCCAGCAAGGCCGCCAGCGTCGCGAGGACAGCGGCCAGCCCGACACACAGCCATCGCGTGCGGTGCTCCAGTTCGCGCGCGGACGCGAGTGCCGCGGACTCGGTCTGGCGCACGAGGATGGCCCAGCGCAGGCCCGCGCGGTCACGCCCCCGGCCCGTCCGGCTGTAGCCGGTCATGTACGTGTGCCCATCGGGCCAGCGCTCCTTGACGATGCCCGTATCGCCGTCGAACGCGCGGCGCAGACTTTCGGTGGCGATCGGTTTTTCCAGTAAATCTTCGGGCCCCAGCAGCACGACGCCATCGTTGCGGACGACGATGATCTCGGCGCCGGAGCCGCGCAGCGCCGGGGTCAGCAATTCTGCAGCCACCGAGCGCGCCCATGTCCAGCTCAGGTGGATGGCGAGGACGCCGCGCAACGTGCCGTCGGCATCCCGGATCGGTCCCGCCACGTCGACGAAACGCCACGGGTCCGGCGTACGCGGCAGCAGGCTGCCCAGCAAGGTCGCGGGATGGTAATCCTCGGCGATCACGTGCAATTGTCCGGCGTGGAACCAAGGCCGCGCCCTGACGTCGCGATTTTCCAGCAAGCCGTTCGTCGCCGCCAGCACCCGACCGTCCGGCTTGGCGATGCCGATCCATGCATAGTCGGGGAAATCATGTTGGAAACTCTCGAGGACGCGCCGTGCCCCTGCCGGATCTCGGGCGTTGCGGACCTCCGACAGGGTGGACAGCACGGCGACGTCGCGCGCCGTCTGGTCCAATGTCCGGTCGAGCGCGTCGCGCATCTGCCAGGACAGCTGTTCGAGCCGCAATCCGGCCTCGTCCGATGCATGGCGGATCGCGAAATGATCCACGAGGGTCAATTGGAGGAATGCCGTGATCGCCACCGTCAGGCACGCAAGCGACACCGTCCATGTCGCGAGGCGGACTGGCCTGGTGCGCTTGGCGCGGGTGTCGATATCGCTGGCGGCGTCCATACGGGTTGCAAAAAATAAAGACTGAGATGCTACCGTAAATACTTCGCAAGCGACAAAGAAAAATTTGCGTGTCGACGGACCAGGTAGAAAAAACGACAGCCGCCGCTGTCGTTCTCCGGGCCCGAAAAAGCAAAAAGCCCGCTCAGTCTTGACTGAACGGGCTTTTGCGAATAACTAGCCTGACGATAACCTACTTTCACACTGGTTGCAGCACTATCATCGGCGCAAAGTCGTTTCACGGTCCTGTTCGGGATGGGAAGGGGTGGTACCGACTTGCTATGGTCATCAGGCATAACT
>NZ_JAAQOM010000017.1 GCF_011682055.1 Telluria antibiotica
TCCCCGTTCCCCGTTCCCCGTTCCCCGTTCCCCGTTCCCCGTTCCCCGTTTCCCGTTTCCCGTTTCTTGTTTGCCGTAGGGTGGGCACCCCGTGCCCACGCGGAAGCTAGCCCGGACTGAAATGGTCCCAGCCCGCCAACTGCAGGTCGAGCCCAGCACCATCGCCATCGACCAGCCGCAATCCCGCCTCGGCCGTGATCGTGCCCACGCGCGTGACGGCCGTCCCGCTGGCTTCTCCGGCTGCCAGGATCGCCGCGCGCTTGTCCGCCGGCGCCGTGAAGCACAGTTCGTAATCGTCGCCGCCCGCCGCCGCGAACCGGCGGCGCAGCGCGCGCGGCTGGCGGGCCAGTGCCGGCCCCGTGGGCAGCGCGTCCACGTCGAGCACGGCCCCCACGCGCGATGAGGCCAGGATGTGCTGCAAATCGCCCACGAGGCCGTCCGAGATGTCGAGCGCGGCGTGCGCCAGGCCGCCATCCGCCAGCAGGCGGCCCAGCGCCACGCGTGGCGTCGGCGCGTGCATGCGCTGCGCAGTGGCCGCATGGTCGGCGGCATCCAGCGCGACTTCGCTGCGGCGCGCGGCCAGCCACAGGCGCGCGTCACCCAGGGTGCCCGAGATCCAGACGTCGTCGCCCGCGCGCGCGGCGTCGCGGCGCAGCGCCCGGCCAGGGGCCAGTTCGCCGAAGATCGTGATGCAGACGTTCAGCGGGCCCTTGGTCGTGTCGCCGCCCACGAGCTCGCAGCCGTGGGCGTCGGCCAGCGCGAACAGGCCGCGCGAAAAGCCGTCCAGCCAGTCGGGGTCGGCCGCCGGCAGCGCCAGCGCGAGGGTGAAGCCGAGCGGCGCGGCGCCCATCGCGGCGAGGTCGGACAGGTTCACGGCCAGGCATTTGTGGCCCAGCAGCAGCGGGTCGGCGCCGGCGAAGAAATGGCGGTCCTCGACGAGCATGTCGGACGAGACGGCCAGCAGCTTGCCGGGCGTGGGCGCGAGCAGGGCGCAGTCGTCGCCGACGCCGAGGACGGTGTTGGCGCCGGGTGCGCGGTCGCGCTGGAAGTAGCGTTTGATGAGATCGAATTCGGAGAGCATCCCGAGATTCTAATCCGGGACGCCCGTCAGGCGGCAACCGCTGCCGGCGCCGCCGCGCGCGCCGCGCGCCATGCGCAGCTGGGTCAGCACGTCGGCCGGCGGCATCCCGCACAGGCGCGCGAACAGGCGCGCGACATGTGGCAGGCCTCGGCCAGGTCTTCCACCTTCCACGCCCGCTCGGGCGGCTCCAGCATCCGGGCCAGTGCATTGCCGAGACGGCGGTCGGCGAGGACGGCGAACTGGCCGGGTGCGGTGCCATCCGTGCCGGCCAGCCAGGCGCGCAGCAGCAGCGCGAACAGGGCGCCGGACAGCTGTGCCACGACGACGTCGCTGCCGGGCCGGACCGACGTCGTCTCGTGCTGCAGCAGCCGCACGAGGGCATGCAGGCCGGGGAAGTCGTCGGCGCGGCTGGCGCGCACGGCCATCACGTCGGGCAGGGCACGCACGAGGGCCTGGCGCGCGGCGCCTTCGAAGACGAAGCTGCCGCACAGGATCGCGGTACCGGGGCCCGCACCGCCATTGCCCATGCGTTGCAGCGGCCCGTCCGCGGCGAGCGGGCGCACCGGCGCGGCGTCCGTGGCGGGACCCGCGTGCAGCCGGTTCGTCCAGCACCCAGGACGCGGCCAGCTCGCAGCGGATGTCGAGCGACGTGCGAATCGTGTACGGCGAGAGGAGGCGGCTCAATGTGTCCACGTGGTATCCGAATGAGACGATCGGAAAAATTATGGCAGCAACTCGGCATTCATTGTGCAAGCGGCGGCGTTTAGCCCGGCGGCCCTCGAGGCACTGCCGCACTTTGGTGAGAAACTGGTGGACACAGGCCATGGCGGGCTGCTCCGCCATGCTACCCGCCCTTGGTCGCTGCTGTCGATACCAAGAAATACGTAGACGGAGGACCGTGACACTCTGCTAAAATCGTAGACCCCCCGTCAGTTCAGGAAGGCAGCAAAGCATGGATTCGTCAATCGATAAAAAAGAAGAATTACGTCAACAACTGCGGGCTGCCGCGCTCGAGTACCACCAGTTTCCCACGCCCGGCAAGATCGCCGTCACGCCGACCAAGTCGGTCCTGAACCAGCGCGACCTGGCCCTGGCGTACTCGCCGGGCGTCGCCGCACCCTGCGAAGAAATCGTCAAGGACCCGTCCACGGCCTATAAGTACACGGCGCGCGGCAACCTCGTCGCCGTGATCTCGAACGGCACCGCCGTGCTCGGCCTGGGCAATATCGGCCCGCTGGCCTCGAAACCGGTCATGGAAGGCAAGGGCGTGCTGTTCAAGAAGTTCGCCGGCATCGACGTGTTCGACATCGAGATCAACGAAAACGATCCGGACAAGCTGATCGAAGTCATCGCCGCGCTGGAGCCGACGTTCGGCGGCGTGAACCTCGAGGACATCAAGGCGCCCGAGTGCTTCTACATCGAGCGCAAGCTGCGCGAGCGCATGAAGATCCCCGTCTTCCACGACGACCAGCACGGCACCGCGATCATCGTCGGCGCCGCCATCCTGAACGGCCTGAAGGTCGTCAATAAAGATCTCAAGAAGTGCAAGCTGGTGGTGTCCGGCGCGGGCGCGGCGGCGCTGGCCTGCCTCGACCTGATCGTCGACCTCGGCTTCCCGATCGAGAACATCTACGTGACCGACCTGGCCGGCGTCGTCTACAAGGGCCGCACCGAGCTGATGGACCCGGACAAGGAACGCTTCGCGCAAGACACGCCGGCCCGCTCGCTGGCCGAGATCATCCCCGACGCCGACATCTTCCTGGGCCTGTCCGCCGGCGGCGTGCTGAAGCCGGACATGGTCGCGAAGATGGCGCCGAACCCGCTGATCCTGGCACTCGCCAACCCGAACCCGGAAATTCTGCCGGAAGACGCGAAGGCCGTCCGCAACGACGTCATCATCGCCACCGGCCGTTCGGACTACCCGAACCAGGTTAACAACGTGCTGTGCTTCCCGTACATGTTCCGCGGCGCGCTGGACTGCGGCGCGACGACGATCACGCGCGAGATGGAAATCGCCGTCGTGCACGCGATCGCCGACCTGGCCCACGCCGAGCAGTCGGACATCGTGGCGTCCGCGTACGGCATCTCGAACCTGTCGTTCGGCCCGGAATACCTGATCCCGATGCCGTTCGACCCGCGCCTGTTGACGCACATCGCGCCGGCCGTCGCCAAGGCCGCGATGGACGGCGGCGTCGCCACCCGTCCGATCGCCGACCTGGCTGCCTACGCCGAGAGCCTGCAGCAATTCGTCTACCGCAGCGGCAGCTTCATGAAGCCGCTGTTCCAGATCGCCAAGACCGCGCCGGCCGAACGCAAGCGCATCGTCTTCGCCGAGGGTGAGGAAGAGCGCGTGCTGCGCGCCGTGCAGGTCGTCGTCGACGAGAACCTTGCCCGGCCGATCCTCGTCGGTCGTCCGGCCGTGCTGGAAAAACGCATCGAGAAATTCGGCCTGCGCCTGAAGCTGGGCAAGCACTTCGACGTCATCAACCCCGACTTCGACGAGCGCTACCGCGATTACTGGCAGTCGTACCACCAGATGGTCATGCGCAAGGGCATCACGGAAGACCTCGCCAAACTGGCGATGCGCCGCCGTCACACGCTCATCGGCGCGATGATGATCCACAAGGGCGACGCCGACGGCATGATCTGCGGCACGTACGGGACGACCGACGTGCACCTGCAGTACATCGACCAGGTGCTGGGCAAGCGTGCCGGCGCCAACGTCTATGCGGCGCTGAATTTCATCATCACGCAGGAACGCCAGCTGGCGATGGTCGACACGCACGTCAACGAGAACCCGACGGCGGAAGAGCTGGCCGAGATCACGCTGATGGCGGCCGAGGAACTGGAACGCCTGGGCATCAACCCGCGCGTGGCATTGCTGTCGCATTCGAACTTCGGTACGTCGAACAGCGCGTCCGCGAAGAAGATGCGCGCGGCGCTGGCCCTGATCCAGCAGAAGGCCCCGGCCCTGGAAGTCGACGGCGAGATGCACGGCGACACGGCGCTCGACTCGAAGCTGCGCGCCAAGATCATGCCGCAGTCGACGCTCAAGGGCGACGCCAACCTGCTCGTCATGCCGAACATCGAAGCCGCGAACATCGCCTACAACGTCGTCAAGACGGCGGCCGGCAGCGGCGTGGCCATCGGCCCCGTGCTGCTGGGCTGCGCGCGTCCCGTGCACATCCTGACGCCGTCGGCCACCGTGCGCCGTATCGTCAACATGACGGCCCTGTGCGTCGTCGATGCCGTCTCGGAGCGCTGACACAGTGCTGTAGTAGATTCGTCACCGGTAGTAACATCCGACAAAAGGGCCCATCCGGGCCCTTTTGTCATTCAACTGTAGAAATTTCTTACAAATCGTGAACATGTAATAAAGCTTGAGTAACAAGTAACAATGCGTAATCACGCGCCGTCTTTTCGAGGTTTCAGTCCATAATAGACGAGTACTTATTGTTTATTTTGCATCTTTTATGCGGTGCAAGACATAAGTGAATTCGCGGCAACGTGGCTGTATCGGAGTGTTATTTCCTCCGTGCCACCGCGTCCGATGTCCCGTGCCGTTCCCAAGGCGGTCGCGGCTGTCGCTACGGATCACCAATTGACACCAAGAACATGCAGACTACGAAAACGGCCGTGATCACCGGCATTACCGGCCAGGACGGCGCCTACCTGGCGCAACTGCTCCTCGACAAGGGCTATCGCGTGACGGGCACGTTTCGTCGGTCCAGCTCGGTCAACTTCTGGCGGATCGCCGAGCTCGGTATCGAGCAACACCCGAACCTGTCCCTCGTCGAATACGACCTCACCGACCTCGCGTCGAGCATCCGCCTGATCGAATCCACCCGTCCGGACGAGGTGTACAACCTGGCCGCGCAAAGCTTCGTCGGCGTCTCGTTCGACCAGCCCATCACCACCGCATCGATCACGGGCCTGGGCGCCGTGAACCTGCTGGAAGCGATCCGCATCGTGCATCCGAAAGCGCGCTTCTACCAGGCGTCGACGTCCGAGATGTTCGGCAAGGTGCAGGCCGTGCCGCAGGTCGAGTCGACGCCGTTCTACCCGCGCAGCCCGTACGGCGTGGCCAAGCTGTATGCCCACTGGATGACCGTGAATTATCGCGAATCGTACGGTATCTTCGGCAGCTCGGGCATCCTGTTCAACCACGAGTCGCCGCTGCGCGGCCGCGAATTCGTCACCCGCAAGATCACGGACGCCGTCGCCAGGATCGTCCTGAACAAGCTCGACGTGCTGGAACTGGGCAACCTGGACGCCAAGCGCGACTGGGGCTATGCGCGCGAATACGTGGAAGGCATGTGGCGCATCCTGCAGGCCGCCGAGCCGGACACGTTCGTGCTCGCGACCAACCGCACGGAAACCGTGCGCGACTTCGTGACCATGGCCTTCCGCGGCGCCAACCTGGACGTGGAGTGGAAAGGCGCGGGCGAACAGGAGACTGGCCATTGCGCCCGTACCGGCAAGCTGCTCGTGCGCGTGTCGCCGAAGTTCTACCGCCCGGCCGAGGTCGACCTGCTGATCGGCGACCCGTCGAAGGCGCAGCGCGAGCTGGCCTGGAAGGCCGAGACGTCGCTGGAACGGCTGTGCCAGATGATGGTCGACGCCGACCTGCGCCGCAATGAATCCGGTTTCTCGTTCTGACGTGCACGGCATGGCCACGGAAGACATCGTCCGCATGGGTGAACGCCACGACGAACCTCGCGAGGGGGAGGGTGGACGCGCCCTGATCACGGGCCTGCGCGGCTTCACGGGCCGCTACATGGCGCGGGAACTGGCTGCGGCGGGCTATCGAGTCTACGGCACCGTACAGCCGGGCGCGGAGACGGGCCCGGATGTCTTCGCGGCCGACTTGCTCGACCGCGCCGCGCTGGCGGCCGTCGTCGAAGAGGTACGGCCGGACGTCGTCGTGCACCTGGCCGCGATCGCGTTCGTCGCCCACGACAATGCCGAGCAAATGTACCGCGTCAACGTGGCCGGTACCCGCAACCTGCTGGAAGCGCTGGCACAGGGCGCGCACAAGCCGTCATGCGTGCTGCTGCCCTCGTCGGCCAATATCTACGGCAACGCCTCGGTGCCCGTCATCGACGAATCCGTCGCGCCCGCGCCCGCCAACGACTACGCCGTCAGCAAGCTCGCGATGGAATACATGGCGCGCCTGTGGATGGCCAGGCTGCCGATCGTGATCGCGCGGCCGTTCAACTACACGGGCGTCGGCCAGCACGAGGTCTTCCTGCTGCCGAAGATCGTGTCCCACTTCCGCAAGGGCGCGCACCGCATCGAACTGGGCAACCTCGCGATCGCCCGCGATTTTTCCGACGTGCGCATGGTCGTGAAGAGCTACCGCCGCCTGCTCGCGGCGGCGCCGGCCGGGGGAGTGTTCAACATTTGCTCCGGCCGCTCGCATTCGCTCGAGAGCGTGATCGACATGATGAGCGACATCGCCGGCTACCGCATCGACGTGCACGTCAACCCGGCCTTCGTGCGCGCCGGCGACGTGGCGACGCTCACCGGCAGCAACGCCAAGCTGACGGGCGTGATCGGGGCCGTCGCCTCGCCGCCGCTGGTCGACACGCTGCGCTGGATGTACGAGGCGTGAGCACGATGCAGACCGGCCAGGACAACACCATGATCGAACTGGGCCTCCCCAAACGACGAGCGGTCGGCGCTGCCGGCCTCCACGACCACCTCCGCACGCTGGTCAGTACCGCCGAGGCCGCGAACGACGCGCTGGCGTTGCCCGACCTGCGCATCGGCCTGGGCACGACCATGATCGAACCTGCGTACACGGGCGGCCACCTGGACGGCATCGGCGTTTATACGCAGGCGTTGCTGCGCCACCTGCCCCGGGCCGGTTGCGCGCTGCTGCCGTATTCCTGGCCGCGCGTGCGCGGCGCCGCCGCCATCACGGCGGGCGCGGCGCTGCCCCATTCGTTCGAGCGCGCGTCGTTCGTCGACCTCGTGACACCGCGCACGCACCGCGTGCACGTGCCCGTCGACGTGTTCCACGTCACGGACTACCGCGTCGTGCGCATGGATTGCCCCGTGGTGGCGAGCCTGCACGATGCGCTGCCGGTCAAGCATCCCGAATGGTGCAACCCGACTCTGCGCGGCGTGAAGAACTGGCTCCAGCGCAAGGCCGCGCAAAAGGCCGACCACGTGATCGCGCTGTCGCATTTCGCGATCCAGGAACTGGTCGAATGCTTCGGCATCGACGAGCGCCGCATCACCGTCGTGCCGTGCGGCGTCGACGACGAATGGTTCGACCCGCCGCCGGCCGATGCCGTGGCGGCGACGCTGCGGGTCAATGGTTTGCGGCCGGGTTATTTCCTGTTCGTGGGCACGCTGCAGCCGCGCAAGAACGTCGAGCGCTTGCTGGACGCCTACCTGTCGCTGCCGGCCGTCGTGCGCGCGGAACGCCAGCTCGTCATCGTCGGCAGTGCCGGCGCGCGTTCCGACGACGTGCTGCGCCGCATCGCGGCCGCCGTGCAGGACGGCGCCGACGTCGTCTGGCTGAACCACCTCGTCGACAACGCCGACCTGCGCCACGTGTACGCGGGCGCGGGCGTCTTCGTGTTCGCCTCGCTGTACGAAGGCTTCGGCATCCCGGTCGTGGAAGCGTTCGCATCAGGCGTTCCCGTCGTCGCGTCGAACACGACGTCGCTGCCGGAAGTGACGGCCGGCGCGGCGCTCGACGTCGATCCGCTCGACACGGGCGCGATCGCCGACGCGATGCTCACCCTGGCGCGCGAACCCGCCGCGCGGGCGCGCTGCATCGCGGCCGGTCGCGCGCGGGCGGCCCAGCTGACGTGGGCCGAGACGGCGCGCCAGACGGCCGCCGTCTACCGCGCCCTGGTCTAACACGCGCCATGTCCAGCCCCATGCGCGTCCTCCATTTCTACAAGACCTATTACCCCGATTCCGTCGGCGGGGTCGAGCAGGTCATCCGCCAGATGTGCGTGAGCACGGGACGCCTGGGGATCACGAACCATGTGCTGTCGCTGTCGCGTGACCAGAACCTCGAACCGTTCGACTACGAGGGCCACACGGTGCACCGGGTGCCGCTGAATGTCGAAGTGGCGTCGAACGGCGTGTCGGTGCAGGCGATCGGCGCGCTGGCGCGCATGGCGGCGCAGGCCGACGTCGTGCATTACCACTTCCCGTGGCCGTTCATGGACATGGCGCACTTCCTGGCCCGCATCGACAAGCCGACCGTCGTGACGTACCACTCCGACATCGTGCGCCAGAAAACGCTGCTGAAGCTGTACCAGCCGCTGCGGCACCGGTTCCTGCAGAGCGTCGACGCGATCGTCGCCACCTCGCCCAACTATCTCGCATCGTCCGCCGTGCTGGATCGCTACCGCGACAAGACGCGCGTCATCGCGTTCGGCCTCGACAGATCCAGTTATCCGGTGCCGGAGCAGGCGCGCCTGGACCACTGGCGCGCGCGTGTGGGACAGAAATTCTTCCTGTTCGTCGGCGTGCTGCGCTACTACAAGGGCTTGCACATCCTGCTCGACGCCGTGGCGGGCACCGACTATCCGGTCGTGATCGTCGGCGCCGGGCCGATCGAGGCGGAGCTCAAGGCGCGCGCCGCGAGGCTGGGCCTCAAGCACGTGCAATTCGTCGGCGCCGTCGACGACCATGACAAGGCCGCGCTGCTGGACCTTTGCTACGCCGTCGCCTTTCCTTCGCACCTGCGTTCGGAAGCGTTCGGCATCTCGCTGCTGGAAGGCGCGATGTACGGCAAACCGATGATCTCCAGCGAGATCGGCACGGGCACCACGTACATCAACGTGCACGGCGAGACAGGGCTCGTGGTGCCGCCGTCCGACCATGAGGCCCTGCGCGCCGCCATGCAGCGGCTGTGGAACGACCCGCGCATGGCGCGGGAGATGGGGCAACGCGCCGAGGCGCGCTACTGGCAGCTGTTCACGTCGGCGCAGATGGCCGAGAGCTATGCGCGGCTGTACGAGGAACTCGTTGCGCGCAAGGCGGAAGTGCGGCTCACGGCCGCGGCGCGTGTCGGATAACTGCATGGTGGGCACGGGGTGCCCACCCTACGCGTTACATCTCACGGGTATCCACCCCACGCGTTACATGTCATGGGGTATCCACCCAACGCGTTACATGTCATGAGTATCCACCCCACGCGTTACATGTCACGGGGTATCCACCCAACGCGTTACATGTCATGGGTATCCACCCCACGCGTTACATGTCACGGGGTATCCACCCAACGCGTTACATGTCATGGGGTATCCACCCAACGCGTTACATGTCACGGGGTATCCACCCAACGCGTTACATGTCATGGGTATCCACCCCACGCGTTACATGTCACGGGGTATCCACCCCACGCGTTACACGTCATGGGTATCCACCCCACGCGTTGCATCTGCTGTAGGGTGGGCGGCCTCCGCCCACCATGCCTTCACATGACCTACGCGGCCGCAGGGATCGGCGCCGGCACCGGCTCCTGCTCCGCCCAGCGCGTACGGATCGCGCGGATGGCCGGCATCTGTTCGAGGAACAGGTCGACCAGCACCGGATCGAAATGCCGTCCCTTCTGCTTGATGAGGAAGTCGAGCGCCTCTTCTTCCGTCCACGCTTTCTTGTACGGGCGCACGGACGTCAGCGCGTCGAACACGTCGGCGATGGCGCAGATGCGGCCTTCGAGCGGGATGGCGGCGCCGGCGAGGCCGTTCGGGTAGCCGCTGCCGTCCCATTTCTCGTGGTGGGTGAGGGCGATGTTGCGCGCCAGCGCGAGCACGCCGTGGTCGTGCTGGCCGATGATCTCGGCGCCGATCAGCGCGTGCCCCTGCATGATCTGCCATTCGTCCGCATCGAGCGGCCCGGGTTTCAGCAGCACGCGGTCGGGGATGCCGATCTTGCCCACGTCGTGCATCGGGGCGGCGTGCAGCAGGTCGTCGGCTTCGGCCTCCGTCATGCCGGCGGCGAGGCCGAGGATGCGCGCGAAATGGCTCATGCGGATCACGTGCAGGCCCGTCTCGTTGTCCTTGTACTCGGCGGCGAGGCCCAGGCGCTGGACGATTTCCAGCCGCGAGGCGCGCAACTCTTCCATGCGCACGAGCGACAGGTGCGTGCGCACGCGCGCACGCACGATCGGCGGGCTGACGGGCTTCGTGATGTAGTCGACGGCACCGGCCTCGAAGCCTTCCAGCTCGTCGGCCGTGTCGTTCAGCGCCGTGACGAAGATGACGGGGACGGCCGCCAGCGCCGGATCGGCCTTGAGGGCAGCGCATACTTCATAGCCGCTCATGCCGGGCATCATCACGTCGAGCAGGATCAGGTCGGGGGTTTCCTCGCGCGCCAGCTCGAGCGCGCGCGGGCCGTCCTTGGCGAAGCGCAGGCGGTAGTGGCCTTGCAGGATCTGGCGCAGCAGTTGCAGGTTGCTTGCTTCGTCGTCGACCGCGAGGATCAGCGGCTGGTTGACGGTGGTCATTCGGTAATCTCCTGTGCCGGCTCGTCGATGGCCGCCAGCACGGCGTCAAGTTGTTGCAGGGCGAGGTCGAACTCGAAATCGGAAATGGCGGTGTGCACCTGGGCCACGCGGGCGGCCAGCGGGTGGCCGCTCGTGGCGGCGGCGAGACCGGCCAGTGCGGCGTCGTCCAGGCCGCCGCGCTTGAGCGCATCGCGCAGCACGTTGGCCGCGCGTCGCGCGCGGTCCAGGTCGGCCGCGGGACGCGTGCCCGAGGCTGTCGGCTTCGCGGGCTGGGCGCCGGCGCGGGATGGTTCGACCGCGCGGATCGTGCCCAGCGCCTCGTCCAGCAAGGTGGCCACGTTGGCCAGCGTAGCCTCCAGTGCGTCCTCGGTACCGGGATACAGCTTGCCGCTGTCGCCGTCGACGAGGCCTTCCAGCGCGGCCAATGCGTCGGCCAGCAGCTCCAGGCCGAGGTTCGCGGCGATGCCGCGGACCCGGTGCGCCTGCATGCGCAGCGCGAGGTAGTCGGCGGCGGTGGCCTGGGCCGCGAGCGCCGCGGCCAGGCCGTCGTGCTGGGCGGCGAAGTGGGCGAGGGCTTCCAGGAACGCGTCTTCCTTGCCGCTCCAGCGGCGCAGGCCGGCGTGGCGGTTCAGCGTATGGCGCTCCTGCGCCGGCAGGTCGTCCGGCTGCTGGCCGGGGCCGAGGCCCAGTACGCGCGCGATCTCGTGCGACAGCGCAAACCAGTCGACGGGCTTGCTGGCGAAGCCGTCCATCCCGGCCTCGATGCTGGCGCGACGGTGTTCAGCGAGCACGCTGGCCGTCATGGCGATGATCGGCACGCGCGGGCGCCCCGCCGCCGCGGCCTGCTGGCGGATCATGCGCGTGGCCGAGAGCCCGTCGAGGGTCGGCATCTGGAAGTCCATCAGGATCACGTCAAACGGCTCGCGGGCCACCATCTCGACGACGGCGGCACCGTCGCCGACGGCCGTCATCGTGTGGCCGCGGCGCGCCAGCAGCAGTTGCAGCAGCTCCTGGTTCTGCGGGACGTCGTCGGCCACGAGGACGCGCAGCGGCGGCAGGGCGGCGGCCGTGCGCACGCGCGGCTGCTGCGGGGCGAAGCGCGCCAGCGCGAGCGGCAGCACCACGTGGAACGTCGTGCCGTGGCCAGGCTCGCTCTCGGCCCAGATGCGGCCGCCCATCAGTTCGACGAGCTGCTTGCAGATCGTCGTGCCGAGGCCCGTGCCGCCGAAACGGCGCGTCATCGAGGCGTCGGCCTGGGTAAACGGTTCGAAGATGGCGGACAGGCGGTTCGGCGCGATGCCGATGCCCGTGTCGCTCACCATGAAGTGGAGTTGCTCGTCCTTCAGCTCGGCGCGCAACGTGACGGTGCCTTTTTCCGTGAACTTGATGGCGTTGTCGAGCAGGTTCGTGAGCACCTGGCGCACGCGCAGCTCGTCGCCGCGCAGGCAGGTGGGCAGCGTCGGGTCGTAGTGGATGTCGACGTGCAGGCCCTTGGCGCGCGCGTTCGCGGCCAAGGTGGACGACAGTTCGTCGATCAGCGACAGCAGGTTGTAGTCGTTCTGTTCCAGCTCGACCGCGCCCTTTTCCAGCTTGGCCGTGTCGAGGATCTCGTTGAGCAGGCGCAGCAGCGCACGGCCCGAACTGCGGATCGTGTCGAGGTGGCGGCGCTGGTCGGCGTTCAGTTGGCCGTCCAGCAGCACGTCGGTGAAGCCGAGGATGGAATTCATCGGCGTGCGGATCTCGTGGCTCATGTTGGCGACGAAGCTGGCGCGCGCTGCCGCCGCCTGTTCGGCGTTTTCCTTCGCGACGCGCAGCGCGTCTTCCATGTGGCGGCGCTCGGTGATGTCGAGGATGACGCCGTCGAGCCAGCACAGCTCGCCCGCGTCGTTGCGCACGCCGGTGCCGTTTTCCCACATCCAGCGGGTGCTGCCGTCCGCGTGCAGTAAACGGTATTCGACGAGGTAGGGGCAGTCTTCGCGCAGTGCGGTGGCGATCGTTTCCGACACGCGCACGCGGTCGGCCGCGTGGATCAGCGACCCGAACGCGCGGCGCGGCGCCGTGCCGAGGAAGTCGCGGCCCGGATAGCCGGTGACGCGCTCGACGGCATCGCTGATGAACAGCATCGGCGCGTCGCCGTCGACGAGGCTGCTGCGGTAGGAAATGCCCGGGATGTTGCCGATCAGCGAACGGAACTGCTGCTCGCTGGCGCGCAGCGCCTGCTCCATCTTGCGGCGGCCGCTGATGTCGGTGATGAAGCAGACGAACAGGTCATGCTGGTCGAGGCGTGCGTGGCCGATGGCGCGCCGGATCGGCACGGTGCTGCCGTCCCTGCGGAGGCCCGTCACGTCGGCGCCGCGTGCGCTGGGGCTGATCTCGCCCGTCTGCAGCGAACGCAGCAGGCCGACTTCCTCCAACGCGGACTCGTTGCCGATCAACTGACGGATGTTGCGGCCGACGATCTCGTCGCGGCCCCAGCCGAAGATGCGCTCGGCCGACGCGTTGAATTCGTGGATGGTGCCCTCGCGGTCGACCGTGATGACGCCGTCGACGGTGGTGGTGAGCAGCGCGCGCATCCACGCTTCGCTGCGCGACAGTTCGCGGAACATCTGGCGGTAGCGCAGCAGGCCGTTGGCCGCCAGCACGAAGACGGTGAACGCGACGACGATCAGCGTGATCGCCAGCGCGAGGAAGGTGTCGTTGCTGGCCTTGTGCGGCGTCAGCGTGTCCACGTGGCCGACGAAGCGCGCCGCCTCCATGCCCGTGTAGTGCATGCCGGAGATCGCGCAGCCCATCACGATGGCGGCCAGCAGCAGGCGGCGTTGCTCGCTCAGCCGGTGCGACAGGCTGGACAGGCCGAAGCGCACCCACAGCGCCAACGTCGCCAGCACCACCGCGACGACGATGGACAGGCCGAACGTGAACGGATCGTAGCGCAGCCCGAGGCCCATGCGCATGCCGGCCATGCCGGCGTAGTGCATGACGCCGATGCCGGCGCCGACGAGCACGCCGCCGGCCAGCAAGCCCCAGCCGCCCAGGCGGTCGCGTGCGATCACGGCCAGCGCCACGAACGAGGCGGCGATGCTCGGCAGGCTCGACAGGATGGTGACGGTCGGATCGTAGTCGACGGCCGTGCACAGGTCGAACGCGAGCATGCCGATGAAGTGCATGGCCCACACGCCGGCACCGAGCGACAGGCTGCCTGTTCCAAGGATGATCCAGCGCTGGGCGCGGTTGGCCGTGGCCTGGCCCGCGATCTGCAAGCCCATCCATGAAGCGAAGATGGCGACGAGCACGGACAGCGCGACCAGTTTCGGCGTGTAGAGCCCGTAGCTGAGCAGCGACGGATCGGTGGGGAGCGTGAACACGGACAACATGGTGCGTGATTTTTTGAGAGAATTGATGGGCGTGAATACAAGTATGGCATTTCCCGAAGTGAAAGTCTTTCCAATGAGAACTTAATGTCAGATGAATACGTAACGTTGTCGCATGTACGCCACCTGAAGTCAGACAATCTTGCCGGTTCGGCACGCGTTGCCGCGTTTGCGATGTTGCTGCTATGCTAGTTAAACGGGTAGTCCGGCCTGGGGCGCCCGCATTGGATTCGACGTGCATGAAAACGACAGTTCTTGCCGCACTGCTGGCCGGGGCCTGCGCGCTGGCGCAAGCGGAGCCGGCGCCGCGGCTGTATTTGACCACCGAGACCTCGGCACCGTACAGCATGCGTGAAGGCGATCGCGTGACGGGCATCGGTACCGACATGGTGCGCGAGATCATGGCCCGGTCTGGCGTTGCCTATTCGATCGATCTGCTGCCGTGGAGGCGCGCCTATACGGCCGCGCTGGAACGCAAGGACGCCTGCGTCTACTCGACCACCCGCACGCCCGAGCGCGAACCGCATTTCAAGTGGATCGGTCCGATCGGCGAGGCCGAGTGGGTGCTGATGGGCCGTGCCGACCGCCATTTCGACGTGCGCAGCCTGGACGACGCGCGCGCCTATCGCGTGGGCACGTACAACGGCGACGCGCGCGACCAGTTCCTGCGCGCGCGCGGCTTCAACGTCGACCCTGCCCCGAACGACCTGATCAACCCGCGCAAGCTGATGATGGACCGCATCGACCTGTGGGCCGCGAGCTTCCGCCGCGACAGCCTCACGCTCGACCGGCTGGGCTACGCGGGCAAGCTGGTGCCCGTGTTCGTGTTCAACCGCATCCGCGTCTACCTCGCGTGCAACCGCGCCGTGCCGGACGCGCTCGTCGCGCGCATGAACGGGGCGCTGGATGCGATGGAACGTGACGGGACTGCGCGGGCGATCGTGCACAAGTACGACGGTTGGGGTGTGCCGGCGCGGTAGTGCCCGCGGGGCCTGTCGCCGGCTGCGAGAACATCGCGGCCCGCAAGCCAGCATGAAGTTTGTATCGATCGGCCCCTTCGTGCTCGAGTATCGCTGGATGCAACCCGGGGCAGGAGTCTCCCGATCCGCGCGCGGGCTTCGGATAGCAATCACTTCTCGAGCAGATCGACTCCCAGCGGATCCAGGCGCAGCACACCCGACCAGCGCTTGCCCGTGAGTACACCATTCATGGCGCCATCGATCGCGACATCCTTCGATTCGCCGGTGGTGTTGACGTAGAGCGTCCTGCCATCGGCGACACGCGCGTAGACGCCGTCGGGCGTCTTCGGCCCCGGCGCAATGCCCAGGCTGTCGTAGAGCTGGCGGTACAACGGTCCCATGAGTTTCGGCTGCGCGGCCGTGGCGACGTAGATTGCGCGCCCCTTGCCGAAGCGGTTGACCGTGATGGCCGGCACCTTGCCGTCCGTGTTCGAGAACCGCGCCAGCACGTCGGCGGTGGACGGCTCCAGCACCTCGTACGCGCCCAGGTCGGCCTTGACCTCGTCGCCGCCGATCGTGGTCTGCAGCGTGCCGGCGTTGTAGAACGCATTGGTGCGCAGGCCGAACACGTCGGTCAGCCCGCCAGGCAACGGCGTGTCGAACCACTGGTTGTTGTCGTCCACCTTGTCCGACTGCGCCGTCATGATGACGGTGCCGCCGTCGGACACGAACTTGCGCAGGTTCGTCCTCGACGCCGTGTCGAGCAGGTACACGCCGGGCACGATCACGAGCTTGTAGCGGCTCAGGTCCTCGTGGCCGATGTGGATGACGGCCACGTCGATGTTGTCCTTGAACAGCGGCTCATAGGCGGCGTGCGCCTGCTTCATGTAGCCCGGGTTGATGTAAGGCCGCACCGTGTTGTTCACGCCCTCCCTGGGCAGATTGGTGGCGATCATGTTGTCGAACGAGTAGGCGATGGCCACCTTGGGCTCTTGCAGGCGCGGGAAGCCCAGTTTTTCCAGCGTGGCGAACTCCTTCGCGACGGTGGCGAACTCGTCGAGCTTCCAGGACGCGCGGTCGTCGTGGTCGATCAGGCCGAACAGCGCCTGCTCCTCGCCGCCGTGATGGCTGTGCCACGTCCAGGGCAGCACTGCCTGCGCGCCCATCAGCAGGCCGAAGTGGGCCCACATGCGCGAGCGCCCCGGCGTGCCGTAGTAGCCGGGACCGCCGGCGGTGAACTCGTTGAACCAGATCGGCGCCTTCATGCCGGCGCGCATCATGGTCGATTCGAACCCGGCGCTCAGCGGATCACCGGGATAGAAGCCCATCGCGCCATAGCTGACGTAGTCGCGGTAGGTGGCCAGCATGTCGAAGCCCTTGCGCCCGGCGCTGTCCCAGAGGTTGGAGATGGCCGGCTTGTCCGGCACGTTCTTCTGGCGCACGGCGTCGAGCAGTTTCAGCACGTCGATGGTCTGTTCCGACCAGAAGCGTCGCATGTCGAGGTTGCGCTCGTAAGGACCGGGACCGTCGATATACGGCAGGCGCACCTCGTCCCAGGTGTTCAGGTGGCGCGACCAGCGCTGCGTCGCCCACGCCTTGTTCAAGGCCGCGACGGTGCCGTACTTGTGCTTGAGCCAACCGATGAAGCGCTGGCGGTCTGCCTCCGAGTACGACACCATGCCGTTGCCGCTTTCGTTGTTGTAGCCGATGGCAAACAATGCCGGATGCTTCGCGTAACGCTTGGTCATCGTGTCGGCCAGGCGCACGAGCAGGCGCCTGTAGTTCGGATCGCTGGTGTCGTCCATGTAGCGTTCCACGGGATCGAGCCGTGCGCCGTGCTGGTCGACGATGTCGACGCCGGGATACTTCTTGTGCAACCACACCGGCGCGGGTTGGCCCGGGATGTCCATGATGACCTTGAGGCCGGCGGCATGCATCCGGTCCATGACCCAGTCGAACAGCCGGAAGTCGAACTTCCCTTCGGCGGGCTCGAATGAATCCCACGCCAGGTCGCCCATGCGCACCACCTTGAAGCCCGCTTGCTTCATGCGCTGGATGTCGTGCTCGATCTGCTCGTGGCCGCTGCGGTCGAAGGGCTGGTAGTTGGTGCCGACGAACAGTTGGCCGGCGCCGGGCCAGGACGACGTATCGGCGCTGGCATGTGCAGGCAGCCCTGCCAACGTGGCAAGAGCAAATGTGATGCTGGCAATGAGTTTCATGTATTAGGCCGCTTATTTGACATTGTTTCTGATGAACGACGAACGCGAGGTCCGTGCGCGGTGTGGCTGACTTTTGGCGCAACGATATCCGTTCCCCCCGAGGGCGCCCTAAGACTATCTGGGGGAATCCTGCCAGCGTGCAGAAATTGTTAGGACTTTCCCGGTTTTTAAATGGCTGGCTAACAGACGGTCGATGTCGCCGGCACGCAGGTGCGCGAATTCGGCGTGACGGTTGCCGACTGCTGGACCGATTGAGCGTATTGCCATCCTCCTCACCGATGGCTCGCAGCGGCGCGTTCATGGCGAGTCCGATCACACAGCGGCAGTGGCTATGGACACTAAAAGGGGGGGCGAAATGGACGAGCTCAAACTTCGGCGCACAAAAAAACCGCGTTCCCGGAGCGAGAAACGCGGTTTCATGGACTTTGCGCGACTACTACAGATGAGTAGGTGGTGCCTCCGGCCGGAATCGAACCGGCACGCCTTTCGGCGCTTGATTTTGAGTCAAGTGCGTCTACCAATTCCGCCACAGAGGCTGCAAGCGCAGGCGCGCATATTAGCACATGCGATGGCAAACTGACCAGTGTACGTCGCGAGAGACGTGGATGGCGTGCCGGCGCAGTGGGCGCTGCCACCGTTCCGGCGTATGATCTCGCCTACCTGAGCAAATGCGCCGTCCGGCAAGGCGGCCTGTACGATGAAGAATAAGAAAATACGCGAGATCATCCTCGGCAAGCCGCTCGACCCCATGAAGAGCGAGACGCGCCACTCGATGGCCCTGGTCGCCTTCCTCGCCTGGGTCGGGCTCGGTGCGGACGGCCTGTCCTCTTCCTCGTACGGTCCTGAAGAAACCTTCCGCGCGCTCGGTCCCCATACGCACCTCGGCCTGTACATGGCCATCGCGACGGCCGTCACCGTGTTCATCATCGCGCTCGCCTACAACCAGGTGATCGAACTGTTCCCGACCGGGGGCGGCGGCTACCGCGTGGCCACCAAGCTCGTCGGGCCGTATCTGGGCCTCGTGTCCGGTTGCGCTCTCATCCTCGACTATGTGCTGACCATCGCGATCTCGATCGCGTCCGGCGTCGACGCGCTCGCGTCGTTCCTGCCGCTGGGGTTCCAGCCTTATAAATTGTGGGCCGAGGCGTTCTTCATCGCTCTGCTGATCGTGATGAATCTGCGCGGCCTGAAGGAGGCGATCCAGATCCTGCTGCCGATCTTCCTCGGCTTCGTTGCCACGCACCTCGTGCTGATCGTATACGGCATCGTCGCGCATGCGTCGCACCTGCCGCAGCTCGTGCCGAACACGATCGCGGAGACGGGGGCGCTCGCGCGCGAGATCGGCTGGGCGGGCGTCGCCGGCATGCTGCTGCTCGCGTACTCGCAGGGCGGCGGTACCTACACGGGCCTGGAAGCCGTGTCGAACAACGTCAACCTGCTGGCCGAGCCGCGCGTCCGCACGGGCAAGATGACGATGTTCTATATGGCGCTATCGCTCGCCGTCACGGCCGGCGGCATCATTTTGCTGTACCTGCTGTGGGATGCGCAGCCCACTGCCGGCGAGACGCTGAACGCGACCGCCTTCCGTCGCATCATCGCCAGCATGGGCTTCGGCAGCGAACTGGTGAACCAGGTGCTGCTCGCCGTCGCGCTCGCGTTCGAGGCGGGGCTGCTGTTCGTGGCGGCCAATACGGGCTTCCTCGGCGGCCCGTCCGTGCTGTCGAACATGGCGTCGGATTCGTGGGTGCCCCACCAGTTCCGCTACCTGTCGACGCGCCTCGTCACGCAGAACGGCATCCTCGTGATGGGCATCGCCGCGCTGGCGATCCTCTTCTGGACGCGCGGCCAGGTCACCTTGCTCGTCGTGCTGTATTCGCTGTCCGTGTTCCTGACGTTCGCGATCTCGCTGTTCGGCCTGTGCCTGTACTGGTGGCGCCATCGCAAGGACACGGACAACGCGCGCTGGGTGCGCCGCTTCCTGCTGTCGGCGGTCGGATTCGTGATCTGCGCCGGCATCCTGGCCGTGCTCCTCGTCGAGCGCTTCATGCAGGGCGGCTGGGCGACGGCGCTCATCATCGCGGCCATCGCCAGCCTGTGCATCGTCATCCGCAATCACTATCGTGAAACCAAGCGCGCCATCCGCTCCGTCGACCGCGTGTTCGCGAACCAGCCGTTCGGCCCGGTGACGGAGCCCGTCGAGCCGGATCCGGATGCACAGACGGCCGTGTTCATCGTCGGTAACTCGCGCGGCGGCGGTTTGCACGCGCTGCTGTGGGTGCTGCGCATGTTCCCCGGCCACTTCAAGAATTTCCTGTTCGTGAACGCGCGCACGGTCGATTCGCATGCCTACGGCGGCGAAGGCGCGCTCGAAAAGATGCGGGAAGATGCGGCGCGGACGCTGGAATACTTCGTCGATTTCTGCCAGAGCCACGGCCTGGCGTCGGCGTCGTACATCGGGTTCGGTACGGATGCGGTGGAAGAGGTGACCCGCATGTGCGAGCAGCTCAACCGCGAGTATCCGAGCACGATCTTCTTCACCAGTAAATTGATCTTCGCGTCCGACAACTGGTTCACGCGGCTGTTGCACAACCAGGCGTCGCTGGCGGTGCAGCGCCGGCTGCACCTGGAGGGCTTGCAGATGGTGATCCTGCCGATGAAGGTGTGAGCCTTAAGGCTGGGCCCGTTAGCAGCTGAGATGGCGGCGCAGAGCTTGCAGCGTGCGTACGGGCCCGGTGACTTCGAGCAGGTGGTCGCGTACGGTCACCGTGATGTCCGCCCCGCGCGACATCGGCCAGCGTGCGGGGCGCATGCGATAGCGTACCGTGCCGGGACCGCGGTCGGTGGGGGCATAGCCAAGCCGTTCCATGGCATCGTCCAGCGTGCCGACCAGGTGGCATGCCGAGAAGCGCGTCGTGACTTCCAGGCGGCCAGGCAGGGTTCGCGCGGCCGTCGGCAACAGGGCGCCCATCAGGACCGGCACGACGATGTAGCCGAGCGGCGCCGTCGGATCGATCAAATGGAAGGCGACGACCAGGGCCGGCAGGCCCAGCAGCATGCTCAGCACGAGCAGTACGAGGCGCGGTGCGGGATCGGCGGGAACGGGACGATGCGGGCCCTGCCGGACGCGCTCGATCTCGGAAAACGTCACGCTTTTCATGGAAGAGTCCTTTCGTTGAGGGGCGGCTGGGACCGGCCACACGTCCCATTTTGATCAAGCGCCCTTACGGCAGATTGACTTCTCTCAAATTCGGTCTTTCCGAGATGAATCGTTCTGCGATCGGAAGGTTCCTAGAAGGAACGACGTTTTCGATGCAGAAATGTGCGGCCGGCGCCGATAGAAAAAGGCCACCCCGATGGGTGGCCCCATGCGGAGGGCGCCAGGTCAGCGCGCGCGCCGGTACAGGCGGAAACGTTCGTCGCGGTCGGATGGACGACGGCCTTCCCACAGCAAGGTCCAGTCGCGTCCGTTGAACGGCACGGCGGCGCTGCCGCGCACGAGCGCGCCGTTCTGTATCGTGCTGTCCTGTGCGGCCGCTTTCTTGCCGACGCTGTCTTGAAGCAACAGGACGCTGCACTTGCCGCCGTCGACGGGGGCGAAGGGCAGGTGGCCGAAGTAGGCGAACGAGGCGCGCTGGGCCGGGCCGACGTTCGTGTCGATGCAGTCGGCGTCGGCAGGCAGGCGCGCTGCGATCTGCTGGGCCACGCTGGCGTAGCTCTTGCCATAGTTCAGGTCGGGCAGGAACAATGTCATCAGCAGGACCCACAGCAGGATCAGCCCGCCCGACGACAGCACTACGGCGCGCCACAGCACGGATGGCTGGCGCGACAGGCGCCAGTGCACGAGGTAAATCCAGCCGACGGTCGTCGCGGCGGCCACGAGGAAGGCGACGAGCCCGAATTCCGGACGGAAGCCCGGCACGAGCTTCAGCGCGTTCTTGGCCAGTTGCGCGGGCCAGCCCGTCAGCTTGGCGATCCAGAACGCCCAGACGAGCCCACCCAGCAGCGTGAGCACCATCACGGAGAACCAGTCGATCGCATTGATTGCGCCGCGTTTCATCGTCGGCAGGCCGAATGCGGCCATCAGCGCCATCGGCGGCAGCAGCTTGAGCAGGTCGCCGCTCTCCGGTACGGGGTCGCACAGGATCACGAGCGTGAGCACGCCGACGAAGCAGGTCGGCACGATGATGTGCAACAGCCCATGCTGGCGCCGCCAGGCCCAGGCGGCCCAGGCGGCGAACGGCCACGCAGGCCAGAAATACCAGATGCCGACGCGGAAGAACGCCTTGATTGCATGCCAGCCCGGCACGCTCAGCTGGTCGGCGTTCCAGGCCAGCCAGCCTGCGACGGGTGACAGGCCGTACGGATGCGCCAGCGTGGCCGGCACGGCCCACACGAGCGTGATCAGCAGCGCGGTGCCCGCGGCCTGGCCGAGGCGGCGCAAGGTGAGCGTGGGCGGGAGCTTGAGGAAGCGCGTGCACAGGTACAGCGCGGCGAGCAGCGCGAGCGACGGGGCGTAGCCGCGCGTCAGCGTGAGCAGGCCCAGTGCGACGCCGACGAGCATGGCGTTGCGCGGCGTGGCGTCCTCGATGTAGCGCACCGAGCGGAACAGGAACCAGGACAGCAGGGCGCCCTGCAAGGTCACAGCCAGAGTCTCGTGGCTGTGCAGCAGCAGGCCCAGGCAGCCGAGGTAGATCAGCACGGCCGTATCGGCCAGCGTGCGGCCGTAGTCGTTCGGTTCCGGCTGGCCGCCGAACGCCAGGCGCAGCGGCTGCGCTTCCGAGCGCCGGCCCAGGTGGAATGCCGTGTGCCACAGCGACAGGGCGCCCAGCGCGAAGATGCCGATGGTCGAGATACGCGCGCCGAGCACGTCGCCCACGAGCCAGCCGAACAGCTTGATGCACAGCGCGCCGAGCCAGAATGCCAGCGGTCCTTCGTCGGGCACCGGCAGGCCGGCGATATGGGGCATCAGCCAGTCCTGGATGCCGCCGTGCGCCATCGTCCACATGATGCCGAAGCTGGCGGCGTCATCCTTCCACGGATCGCGCCCGATGAGGCCCGGCAGGATGTACAACAGGCCGAGTGCGTACAAAGCCCAGCGTGGCAGCGCGAGGGTGGCGGCGGCGGGAAGGCGGACGGGTTTCATCGATAGCGCGAAGTCATGCAATAAATTATTGTCGCGTAGTATAAGGGGACCGTGGAAAAGCGTCGCGGTTGGCATTGCTACCAGGCGTAACCCGAGGGCCCCCATTGGCATCCGGCGAAAAAAAAAAGGAAGCCCGCAGGCTTCCTCGTGTTCGCTCGTCGGGGACTTAGCCGTTGGCGACGCTGGTCTTCGAGCCGACCGAGCCGAACTTCTGGCGGAATTTTTCAACGCGGCCAGCGGTGTCGACGATCTTGTGCTTGCCGGTAAAGAACGGGTGCGATTCAGCGGACACCTCGATCTTGACCAGCGGGTAGTCTTTACCTTCGAAATTGATGGTTTCGCGGGTAGCGATGGTCGAACGGGTGATGAATTTGAAATCGCAGGACAGGTCGTGGAACACGACTTCGCGGTAATCCGGATGGATATCGGTCTTCATGGTTTTGCCTTGGTTAAGTTGGTAGCCAAACGGCACTTCGTCGGTCGACCTGCTTCTTGACCCGATTGCCGATCACTTGCCAGGGTTGGATACGGAACCGGAGATTATAAGCCAGCCGTGCCGCCAAGGCAACGGGTGCGACTCAGGCGCCGTGCAGGCGTGCCATCATCGTGAGGATCATGCCACCGAAGCCGAACACCATGGTGACGGCCGTGGCCGCCATCCACTTGCTCAACCGCGCGGCTTCCGCATGGATGTCGGTCTTGAGTTCGGCTTTCAGTTCCGAGAGATCGGCTTTGTTGGGCAGCATGGTCAGTGTCGTATCGAAGCGGGTTTCGAGGACAGTCAGCCGGCGGTCGAGCATCGAGTCCTTGTGCTGGACCGGCGCGTCATGCAAGTCGTTGGAAGTCATGAGAGTCTCCTTGGCTGTCTCGGTGCGGATTCTCCGCCCCCTGACCACCGTCGACTTGACATAAACGAATCGTAGCGCAAAAAGCAGAAAAGGCGAGTACGACTCGCCTTTTCGTTCGATGCCAGGGCTGGAGGATCAGCCGCCGCGACGCATCAGGTCGAAGAATTCGACGTTGTTCTTGGTCGCGCGCATCTTGTCGAGGATGAACTCCATCGCCTCGATCTCGTCCATCGAGTACAGCAGCTTGCGCAGGATCCAGATCTTCTGCAACTGGTCCGGCTTGATCAGCAGTTCCTCGCGGCGGGTACCCGATTTGTTCAGGTTGATCGCCGGGTAGACGCGCTTCTCTGCCAGGCGGCGTTCGAGGTGGACTTCCATGTTGCCGGTGCCCTTGAATTCCTCGTAGATCACGTCGTCCATGCGCGAGCCGGTCTCGATCAGCGCCGTCGCGACGATCGTCAGCGAGCCGCCTTCCTCGACGTTACGGGCGGCGCCGAAGAAACGCTTCGGACGCTGCAGCGCGTTGGCGTCGACGCCGCCGGTCAGCACCTTGCCCGAAGCCGGGATCACGGTGTTGTAGGCGCGTGCGAGACGGGTGATCGAGTCCAGCAGGATCACGACGTCCTTCTTCATCTCGACGAGGCGCTTGGCCTTCTCCAGCACCATTTCCGCGACTTGCACGTGGCGGGTGGCCGGTTCGTCGAACGTCGACGCGACCACTTCGCCGCGCACCGAGCGCTGCATCTCCGTCACTTCCTCGGGACGCTCGTCGATCAGCAGGACGATCAGCGTGCAGTCCGGGTGGTTGGCCGTGATCGCGTGGGCGATGTGCTGCAGCATGACGGACTTGCCCGACTTCGGCGAGGCGACGAGCAGGCCGCGCTGGCCCTTGCCGATCGGCGAGATCAGGTCGACGATGCGGCCCGTGATGTTTTCCGCGCCGTTCATGTCGCGCTCGAGGCGCAGCGGCTCGTTCGGGTGCAGCGGCGTCAGGTTCTCGAACAGGATGCGGTGCTTCGAGGCTTCCGGAGATTCGCCATTCACCTTGTCCACCTTCACCAGCGCGAAGTAGCGTTCACCGTCCTTCGGCGTGCGTACTTCGCCTTCGATCGAGTCACCCGTATGCAGGTTGAAGCGGCGGATCTGCGACGGCGAGATGTAGATGTCGTCCGTCGAAGCCATGTAGCTCGCATCCGGCGAGCGCAGGAAACCGAACCCGTCCGGCAACACTTCGAGCGCACCGTCGCCGAAAATCTGTTCGCCTTGTTTCGCGCGCTTTTTCAGAATCGCGAACATCAGTTCTTGTTTGCGCAGGCGGGCTGCGTTGTCGATATCCAGGCTGATCGCCATCTCCAGAAGGGCGGAGACGTGCATTGCCTTCAGTTCAGATAAGTGCATGTGTCGGGTGTCCCGTGACGGGAAAGTAAAGGTAGGGGAGGGAACTGCGTGGGTTAATCAAAGGGATAGGATCGGAATCGATCGTCTACCCGGTCCGGAACAGGCGGCAGTGCGGGCGCGCTGCCGCCACCTATGGTATCAGATGTTGCTATCGATGAAAGCAGTCAGCTGGCCTTTCGCCATTGCGCCGACTTTCTGGGCGGCTGCCACACCGTTCTTGAACAGGATCAGCGTCGGGATGCCACGGATGCCGAACTTGGCCGGCACGGCCTGGTTCGCATCGACGTCCATCTTCGCGATCAGCAGCTTGCCATCGTATTCTTTCGCGACTTCTTCCAGGATCGGCGCAATCATCTTGCAGGGGCCGCACCACTCGGCCCAGAAGTCGACGAGGACCGGACGCTCGGACTTCAGCACGTCGGTTTCGAAAGATGCATCGCTGATGTGTTTGATGTTTTCGCTCATGTTTTCCTCAAGAGAGGTAGGTCAATTTAACGCCTGCAGGTCGTCGGGCACATTGCAAACCTGCTGCGAACTCGCGACGGTTTTCAAGGTGCCCTTAATCTCTAATCCTGCTCGGTAGTGTCAGCCGGTTCCCGTACTAATCAGACTGGCTTGCTGCACAAAGGTGGTGCCAATGTGTGCAATATTCAATAGTGGAAGAGCTGCAAGAGGATGTCAGGCGGGGTTTAAGCGGAATAATAACCGATTTTTTTGGAACGTGTTCGTAAGCTTTGTACAAAATCTCAACATGCTCACGTTTCCTGATTGCGCGCAGCCATGATCGCGAAAGCGGGGCAGGCTCGGCGACGACGCCGGAACTATTTTGCGCGCCGTGGTCCGACTGGCATCGTCAGCCCACGCTGCCCGTGAACTTGTACAAATGACCCGGGTGCCACATCGTCACGACGGACGCCACGCGGCCGTTCGACGTCGTGCGGCGCTTGAGCACGAGGCACGACGTGCCGGGGGCGACGTCGAGCATCTCCGCCACGTCGCGCGGTGCCGGCAGCGCTTCGATGCTGTAGGTGGCGCCTTGCAGCGGCGCCGCTTCCATCAGGTGTTCGTTGGGGGTGATGCGCGCGAAGTCCTGGTCGAGGTAGGCGGGTGCGCATTCCGGGTTGACCCAGCGGTCCTCGACCTGGATCGGCTGGCCGTTCTCGTCGTGCACGATCAGCGAATGGAACAACGGCGTGCCGGGGGCGAGGTCGAACTGGCGCGCCAGCGCTTCGCCCGCGAGGCTTTGTTCCAGCAGGCGCGGACGGCTCGCGTGCACGTGGCCGCGCGCGCGGACCTCGTCGGCGATATTGCGGATCTCGACCAGCGTCGCCTGGTACTTCTGCGGCGCGACATAGGTGCCGGAACCCTGGCGGCGCGTGAGCACCTGTTCCGCCGTCAGTTCGCGCACGGCGCGGTTGACGGTCATGCGCGAGACACCGAACTGGCGCACGAGCGCCTGCTCGGACGGCACGAGGTCGCCTTCCTTCCAGCGGCCCGATGCGATCTCGCCCAGCAGGTAGTCCTTGATGCGCTGGAAAATGGGCGTGCTGTCTTGCGCGATCTGTTCGTCCAAACTACTCTCCGGAATTCGGGATGCCATCTCGTCGATTAGAGGCGTCATTCTAACACCGCGAGCCGCGCCCGGCCCTGCCGCGAATTCGAAAGCAAGACCCGAAGTGTTTGCCGCGACGCCCGCGCTTACGATGGGGCCATCGAGAATCTGGAGAACGAGATGAACACTGCCACCATCCGCCGACCGGCCGCAGCGGCCCCTGCGTCGCCTGCAATCTATACCACCGACGACGAGCGCTGGGCCGCGATCGTCGCCCGCACGCGCGAGGCCGACGGCCAATTCTTGTATTCCGTGCGCAGCACAGGCGTGTATTGTCGGCCCTCGTGTCCGTCGCGCACGCCGCGCCGCGCCAACGTCGCCTTCCACGCGACGACTCAGGACGCCAAGGCGGCGGGCTTCCGGGCCTGCCTGCGCTGCCGGCCCGATGAACCGCCGCTGGCCGAGCGCCAGGCCGATGCCGTCGCGAAGGCGTGCCGCCTGATCGACGCCGCCGAGGAAGAGCCGGACCTCGCCTGCCTGGCCGCGGCCTGCGGCATGAGCCGCTTCCACTTCCACCGCATCTTCAAGGCCCACACGGGCATCACGCCCAAGGCCTATGCGGCGGCACGGCGCGCCGAGCGCCTCAAGCAGGGCCTCGCGCAGGCAGGCACCGTCACCGCGGCCGCCTACGATGCCGGCTTCAATTCCAGCGGCCGTTTCTATGCCGCGTCGTCCGGCGTGCTGGGCATGACGCCCAAGCGCTACCGCGCGGGCGGCGGCGGGGAAGCGATCCGGTTCGCCGTCGCGCAGTGCTCGCTGGGCGCGCTGCTCGTCGCCGCGACCGACAAAGGCATCTGCTGCATCCTGCTCGGCGACGACCCCGACGCGCTCGTGCGCGACCTGCAGGACCGCTTCCCGAAGGCGGACCTGATCGGCGCCGAGCCGGCGTTCGAGCGCACCGTCGCGCAGGTCGTCGCGTTCGTCGAGGCACCGCGCCTCGGCCTCGACCTGCCGCTCGACGTGCGCGGCACCGCGTTCCAGCAGCGTGTCTGGCAGGCGCTGCGTCAGATCCCGGCGGGGCAGACGGTCGGCTACGCGGAACTGGCCGCGCGCCTCGGCATGCCGCAGGGCGCGCGCGCCATCGCGGGCGCGTGCGCGGCCAATCCCGTGGCCGTGGCGATTCCGTGCCACCGCGTCGTGCGCAACGACGGATCGATCTCCGGCTACCGCTGGGGCGTCGAGCGCAAGCATGCGCTGCTGCAGCGCGAGGCCAGCCAGGCCGATGCGCACAAGGCCGAGGCAGCATGAAGGACATCGACTGGGACCGCGTCGGGAGCGACCTCGATGACTTCGGCTGCGCCGTGCTGCCCGCGCTGCTCGATGCCGGGCAGTGCGCGGCGTATGCCGTTGGCTATGCGGACGATGAGCGCTTCCGCAGCCGCGTCGTGATGGAGCGCCACGGTTTCGGGCGGGGCGAATACCGCTATTACGCATATCCGCTGCCGCCTGGTCTTGCGGACTTGCGCACGGCGCTGTATCCGCCGCTGGCGCGCATCGCCAATCGCTGGCAGGCGGCGCTCGGGTTGCCCGAGCGCTATCCGGACGCGCACGCCGACTACCTGGCACGCTGCCATGCGGCCGGCCAGCTGCGGCCGACTCCGTTGTTGCTGCAATACGGCCCGGGCGACTACAACTGCCTCCACCAGGACCTGTACGGCGACTTCGTGTTCCCGCTGCAGGTGGCCATGCTGCTGTCACGCCCCGGTCTTGACTTCGCCGGCGGCGAGTTCGTGCTGACGGAGCAGCGTCCGCGCATGCAGTCGCGCGTCGAAGTGGTGCCGCTGGGGCAGGGCGACGCCGTCGTCTTCCCCGTGCACACGCGCCCCGTGAACGGCACGCGCGGCATCTACCGCGTGAACATGCGCCACGGCGTCAGCCGCATCCGCAGCGGCCGGAGGCATACGCTCGGCATCATCTTTCACGACGCCGCCTGAAATTCGGGGTCAGAGCATATTCCCGGCTAAATTCGGGGGCAGAGCACGTTTCAGGTCATTTGTTTTTCGTTAGCGGGACGCCTGCCGCGACCTGTTGTCCTGGGCCTTGTCCCGGCGAGCGTGTGACGTCGTCGACGAAAGATGTCGGCCCGAGTGGCCGGCAACTGTTTCCGCAACGCCGTATTTCCTCAAGCAGTTGCTCGGACAAGTCTTCAAAGAACAGGTGACGGTAGGCTGCGCGCCGGTCGACATCATGCATGCCCAGGCCGGTATAGACCAAGTGCGGTGTCACCACCGGATCGTCCGCGCCGAACGCGTTTGCCCGATAGCTCGACCATGCGTAGGCCTCCGGTGTCTCCACCATGCGCGCCCGTACAGGATTCAATTCGATGTAACGCTGGCAGATCAGCAGGTAGCGTTCACTGTCGACCAGGCAGGAGCGGAACCGGCCTTCCCATAGCGTTCCGCTGCGCCCGTGTGTGCGGTTGAAATATTGCACATAGTGCTGGCCGAGCCGTCGCATGAGTATGCTGGGGCCGGTTCTGCTCCCCGTCGAGAGCAATAAATGAACGTGATTGGTCATGAGGACATAGGCGTGGACATGACAGGCAGTCTCGGCCGCGTACTTGCGGAGCAGCGTCAAGTAGACGAGGTAGTCCGTCGTGCCAGCAAAGCAGGCGCCGCGATTATTCCCCCGCTGGATGATGTGGAGCGGTACCGCCGGGAGGATCAAGCGTGAAGGTCGTGACATGGCGAGCGCGTAGTAAAAAAGAGAAGTCATGACCTTAGCGAGGAAACGGGAGCGCTTATGGAGGCCGCTCAATTGAGTGCGGGCCTTTGTCGCAAGATGTGCTCTGACCCCGAATTCCGCCCGTGACGTGCTCTGACCCCGAATTTCCGGCGCCGGCGGCATACGTTCGGCATCATCGATCACGACGCGGCCTGAATCGCAATTACGAAATTCGCCGATCGCCTCAGAATTTTTGCGAGGTGCTTCGCATGCATACGTTTCCGTCGTAGGATCGACGAACCTGCACCTCAGCAGGCATCACAACGATTCCAATGGAGACTAGCATGAGCGTATCGCGTCGCCTGTTCCTGGCCGCCCTCGGTGTGGCCGGTGTCGCAGGCGGGAGCCTGGCCCGGGCCGGGGACCTGCCGCAACCCCTCGTCGCCTTCGACGACGAGTTGAAGAACGGCTTCCAGAACTGGAGCTGGGCCAAGACGCAGTTGTCGGTCCCGGCCGGCAACGGCAAGGCGATCCGTGTCGAAGGCGATCCGTGGAGCGCGCTCGTGCTTCACCACGAGCCGTTTTCGACCGAGGGTTATACCAAGCTCACCTTCGTCATCAACGGCGGCAAGGACGGCGGCCAGGCGCTGACGATCAGGGCCATGGCGGGCGGCAAGGCGATCGACGCCAACTACGCCATCCAGCCCAAGGCGAAGACGTGGGCCGTCGTCGAAGTGCCGTTGAAGGACCTCAACGCGGCCGGCAAGACCATCGAAGGCATCAGCTTGCAGGCCCAGGGCGATCCGTATTCCGCGTACTACATCGCGCGCATCCAGTTCGAGTGAACGCGCGCCGCCGACGGCAATCAGGGCAGTTCGCCGCCCGAGAACGGATCGATCGAGTACGGGTACACGGTGCCCAGGAAGCCCGGCTGCCCGCGCACCCGGTCGATCCAGCGCATGACGGCGGGATGGCCGGCCAGCGCCAGGTCCGCCTCGTCGGCCCGGTGGACGTAGGCGAACAGCGACATGTCGGCGATCGTGTAGATGTCGCCAGCGATGAACGGGCGCCCGGTCAGCTCGTGCTCGAGGATCGCCAGCGCCCGGTGCGCGACGTGGCGCAGGCGTTCGACGAGCGCCGGCGCGCGCCGCGCCAGCTTGCCCGTCAGCGTCCAATGGCGCAAGGTGGCGATCGACGCCACGTGGTCCTGCTCGAACGACAGCCATTGCTGCACCTTCGCGTGCCCGAACGGATCGGCCGGCAGGTACGGCGTACCGTGCGCCAGGTACGTCAGGATGGCATTCGATTCGGCCAGGGTGCGGCCGTCGTCCAGGCGCAGCACCGGCACGGCCCCTGTCGGATTCACGGCCAGGAAGGCCGGCTGCTGGCCCTCTCCCTCGAAGATGCGGACGTTCTCGGTGCGGTACGGGATGTCGAGGTGGTTCAGCAGCAGGCGCACTTTCCAGGCGTTTTGCGAAGGCAGGTAATCGTATAGCGTGAGCATCGTGGTCTCCAGTGATCGGATGCCCATTGGACCATCGCACCCCCGCCAAGCACGCTCCGAATCTTGCGCTCGAACTCCCGTTCGGCGATGACCCGCGCATTGACCACAATGTAAATTTATATACACTCTGTTTCTTGCTGTTGAACCGTACCCCGGCTCATCCATCACAAGAACGGAGACCCCATGCGCAAGCCCACAAGGCCCCTGCAGTGTTCCATGCTCGCCCTGACCTTGGCCTTTGCCATCGCCGCGGCCCACGCCACCACCATCATCGACAATGCCAACGGCTACACGTTGAATGCGAAGGGCGACGTCGTCCAGTTCGCGTCGCTCGCGTTCGACGACGCAGGCCGCATCCTCGCCGCCGGCACTCTCGCCGACGTGGCCGCGAAGGTGCCGCAGGCAACCCACGTCGACGCGGCGCAGGCGATGACCGACAAGGTGCTGCCGCAGCCGACGGAGCAGGAAGCCCGCACGATGCTCGACCGCGCGCTGGCAACGATGGCCAGCGTCGGCCACACGAGTGCGCACGACGCGGGCGTCGGTGTCGGCGAGGACCGGCTGTACCGCGACTATGCGGACCACGGCAAGCTGACCGCGCGCATCTACGCGATGGTCGGCGGCACGGGCGCCGATTTCGACCAGCAGGCGAAGAACGGCCCGCTGAACGGCTACGGCCACGACATGTATGCGCTGCGCGCCGTGAAGCTGTACGCGGACGGCGCCCTGGGCAGCCGCGGCGCCGCGCTGGTGGCGCCGAACCCGTTCTTCGGCATCCACGCCGCCGTCACGCGCCAGGACGCGGACGGGAACCCGAGCGCCGGCTGGTATCCCGAGCAGGAGATGTCGCTCAAGGAAGCGTTCCGCTGCTTCACGCTCGACGCGGCGTACGCCGGACATCAGGAAAACACGCTAGGCTCCCTCGAAAGGGACAAGTACGCCGATTTCATCGTCGTCGACCGCGACCTCTTCAAGATGTCGCCCTACGACGTCCACAAGACAGTCGTGCTCGAGACGTGGGTCGGCGGGCACCGGGTCTATCGCCGGCCATGACATCGCCATCTGGAGGAACCGTGTTGAAAGCCGTTGTTGCCGCTCTCGCTCTCGCCGCTTTGGCGCCGGCCGGCGCCCAGCAGACCAATGCGTCGTATGCGCGGATGGTCGTCATCGTGCCCAAGCCCGGCCAGGCCGAGGCGTTCGAGAAGGGCTACGAACGGCATCTGCAATGGCATCGCGGCGCGAAGGATACGTGGACGTGGTATGGCTGGACGTTCGTGCTGGGCAACCGCATCAACCGCTTCATGGACGGCACGTTCGGCCATGCTGCCGTCGATTTCGACGCGGCCGTGCAGCCCGCGGCCGATGCCGCCGACAACAACGTGAACGTGGTGCCGTACGCGGACTTCGTCAGCCACGGCATCTACCAGCGCATGGACGCGATGAGCACGGGCGAGCCGCTGCCGGACGCGTCGCCGTTCCTGTCCATGACGACCTACCACATCCGCCCCGGCCAGGAAGGGGCGTTCGAGCAGGCGGTGGCGAGCGCGCGTGGCACGGCGGGCCGCCAGACGTGGTACCGGCTGCAGGCCGGCGGCGAGGCCCCGCAGTACGTGCTGATGCGTGCCGTGCCGTCGTTCGGCGCCGCCGCGACGCTGGGCACGCCCCTTACGCTGTCCGGCCTCGTCGACCGCGTGGACAACGAATTGCTGCGCTATCGGCCGAACCTCAGTTACCGTCCTTGACCGTCGCGCTTGACGTAGTTGTATAGACAACTTAGACTTTCTGGAATGCGGGACGGGCGTTCGTCCCGCGCATCCTTAGCGAGGAGTCCGTCATGACCAAAGCCTTTCCCAGCGGTGATCCGCGTTTCGACCCCACCCGCGTCATCCGCGCCCCGCGCGGCAGGGAGCTCACCTGCAAGAGCTGGCTGACCGAGGCGGCCTACCGCATGCTGCAGAACAACCTCGATGCCGAGGTGGCGGAAAACCCGCAAGGGCTCGTCGTCTACGGCGGCATCGGCCGCGCGGCGCGCGACTGGGCGTCGTTCGACCAGATCCTCGCGTCGCTGCGCGAGCTCGACGACGACCAGACCCTGCTCATCCAGTCCGGCAAGCCGGTCGGCGTGTTCCAGACGCACCCGGACGCCCCGCGCGTGCTGCTCGCGAACTCGAACCTCGTGCCGAAATGGGCGACGTGGGAGCATTTCCACGAACTCGATCGCAAAGGCCTGTTCATGTACGGCCAGATGACGGCCGGCAGCTGGATCTACATCGGCACCCAGGGCATCGTGCAGGGCACGTACGAGACGTTCGCCGAGGCCGGGCGCCAGCACTTCGGCGGCGATATGGCGGGACGATGGATCCTCACGGCGGGCCTGGGCGGCATGGGCGGCGCGCAGCCGCTGGCCGCCACGTTCGCGGGCGCCGTGTCGCTGAACGTGGAATGCCAGCAGAGCAGCATCGACTTTCGCCTGCGCACCCGCTATCTGGACAAGCAGGCACGGGACATCGACGAAGCGCTCGCGATGATCAAGACGCACAAGGAGCGCAAGGAAGCCGTTTCCATCGGCCTCCTGGGCAACGCGGCCGACGTGCTGCCGGAACTCGTGCGCCGCGCAAGGGAGAATAAAGGCGAGGGCGGCCTCGTGCCGGACCTCGTGACGGACCAGACGTCGGCCCACGACCTGATCCACGGCTACCTGCCGCGCGGCTGGACCGTCGAGCAGTGGCTGGCGGCGCAGCGCGACCCCGCGCAGCATGCGGTCCTGAAGGAGGCCGCGGCCGAATCGTGCGCCGTGCACGTGCAGGCGATCCTCGATTTCAAGGCGCTGGGATCGTACGCCGTCGACTACGGCAACAACATCCGCCAGGTCGCGTTCGACCACGGCGTGAAAAACGCCTTCGATTTCCCCGGATTCGTGCCCGCGTACATCCGCCCGCAGTTCTGCGAGGGCCGCGGCCCGTTCCGCTGGGTGGCGCTGTCCGGCGACCCGGAAGACATCTATAAAACGGACGCGAAGATCAAGGAACTGTTCCCGCACCACACCCGCGTGCACCGCTGGCTCGACATGGCGCGCGACCGCATCGCGTTCCAGGGCCTGCCGGCGCGCATCTGCTGGCTGGGCCTCGGCGAGCGCCACCTGGCCGGCCTCGCGTTCAACGAGATGGTACGCACGGGCGAATTGAAAGCGCCGATCGTGATCGGGCGCGACCACCTGGACACGGGCTCCGTCGCGAGCCCGAACCGCGAGACGGAGGCGATGCGCGACGGCACCGACGCCGTGTCCGACTGGCCGCTGCTGAACGCCTTGCTGAACACGGCCGGCGGCGCGACGTGGGTGTCGCTGCACCACGGCGGCGGCGTCGGCATGGGCTATTCGCAGCATGCCGGTGTCGTCATCGTGGCCGATGGCACGGAGGCCGCCGACAGACGCCTGGCCCGCGTCCTCGTCAACGATTGCGCGTCGGGCGTGATGCGCCACGCGGACGCGGGCTACGAGCTCGCGATCGAGACGGCCAAGCGCTTCGGCCTGCGCCTGCCGATGATCAAGTAACACGGACAATCGAGATGATGACCCAAGACCACCACCTGACCCTGCAACCCGGCGCCCTGGCGCTGACCGACCTGCGCACCGCGTGGGGCACGCCCGGCAAGTTGACTCTCGCCCCCGGGGCGTATGCCGCGATCGAGACGTCGGCCGCGACGATCCAGGCCATCGTCGCCAAGGGCGATCCTGCGTACGGCATCAACACGGGCTTCGGCCTGCTCGCGAAGCGCCACATCCCGCAGGCGCAGCTCGAACAGTTGCAGCAGAACCTGATCCTGTCGCATGCCGTGGGCACCGGCGACTACCTGCCGGACCACGTCGTGCGCCTGATCCTGCTGACCAAGATCGGCAGCCTCGCGCGCGGCTATTCCGGCGTGCGGCCGCTGATCGTCGACACCTTGATCGCCCTCTACAACGCCGGCATCATGCCAGCGATTCCCTGCCAGGGCTCGGTGGGCGCCTCGGGCGACCTCGCGCCGCTGGCGCACATGACGCTTGCGATGCTGGGCGTCGGCGAAGTGCGCATGCGCGGCGAGATCATGGACGCACGCGCCGCGCTGACGGCGGCCGGCATCGAGCCCGTCGTGCTGGCGGCAAAGGAGGGGCTTGCGCTGATCAACGGCACGCAGGTGTCGACGGCGCTGGCGCTGCACGGCCTGTTCCTTGCCGAGCGCCTGCTGGAAGCGGCGATGGTGACGGGCGCCCTGGCGCTGGACGCCGCACGGGGCAGCGACGCACCGTTCGACCCGCGCGTGCACGAAGTGCGCGGCCAGCCGGGCCAGATCGCGGCGGCGAAGATCTATCGCCAGCTGGTGGCGGGCAGCGCGATCCGCGCGTCGCACCTCGTCGGCGACGAGCGCGTGCAGGACCCGTACAGCCTGCGCTGCCAGCCGCAGGTGATGGGCGCCGTGATGGACCTGATCGCCCAGGCCGGCCGGACACTCCTCATCGAAGCCAACGCCGTCACGGACAACCCGCTCGTGTTCCCGGAAACGGGCGAGGTGATTTCCGGCGGGAATTTTCACGCGGAACCCGTCGCGTTCGCGGCCGACACGCTGGCGCTGGCCATCGCCGAGATCGGCGCGCTGGCCGAACGCCGCATCGCGCTGCTGATCGATTCCACGCTGTCCGGCCTGCCGCCGTTCCTCGTGCGCGAGCCGGGCGTGAACTCCGGTTTCATGATCGCGCACGTGACGGCGGCGGCGCTGGCGTCGGAAAACAAGTCGTTGGCGCACCCCGCCAGCGTCGACAGCCTGCCCACGTCCGCGAACCAGGAAGACCACGTGAGCATGGCGACGTTCGCGGCGCGCCGTCTCGGCCAGATGGCGCACAATACGGGTGTCATCGTCGGCATCGAGCTCCTGGCGGCGGCGCAGGGGATCGAGTTCCACCGCCCGCTGACGAGTTCGAGCCACCTGGAACATGTCCATGCCAAATTGCGCGAGCAAGTGCCGGCGTTCGACGAAGACCGGTTCTTCGCGCCGGACATCGAAGCGGCGCGCCGGATGGTGATGGACGGCGCGCTGTCCGCCGCCTGCAAGGACTTGTTCGCCGCGCTGCACTGACAGGGACCGGTAGGGTGGGCACCCCGTGCCCACCATGAGCAGACGACATGGCGGTATTTGGTGAGATTAGCTTTAAGCAGGAGTCACGATGGATTTCAGGTTCAAGCCGGGGCATGTACCGCTGCTGCTGTCGATGCCGCACGCCGGCACCGACATTCCCGACGACATCGCGGCCCACATGGCGCCGTGCGCGCTCGCGCGGGCCGACACCGACTGGCATCTGCCCGATTTGTACGCGTTCGCGGACAGCCTCGGCGCATCGACGCTGTCCGCGCGCTGGTCGCGCTACGTCATCGACCTGAACCGTCCGCCCGAGGACACGAACCTGTATCCCGGCCAGGACACGACGCGCCTGTGTCCAGTCGACACGTTCGGGCGCGAGCGCCTGTACCAGGAGGGGCATGAGCCGGACGCCGGCGAGATCGAACGGCGTCTCGAGCAGTACTGGCGCCCGTACCATCGCCAGCTGCGCGCGGAGCTCGACCGGCTGCTGGCGCTGCACGGGCAGGTGGTGCTGTGGGATGCGCACTCGATCGCGTCCGTCGTGCCGCGCTTTTTCGAGGGCCGCCTGCCCGACCTGAATTTCGGCACGGCGGACGGGAAATCGTGCTCGCTGCAACTGCAGGGCGAGATGATGCGCGTGGCCGAAGCGCAGGACCGTTATTCGTTCGTGTTCAACGGCCGCTTCAAGGGCGGCCACATCACGCGCTTCTACGGCGATCCGGCCGCCGGCGTGCATGCGATCCAGCTCGAGATGTGCCAGTGCGTGTACATGGACGAAGCGCCGCCGTTCGACTACCTGCCCGACGTCGCCGGCAAGGTGCAGCCGTTGCTGCGTGACCTGCTGGAGGCGGCCATCGCCTGGGCGCGTGCGGGAGGGCACGCGTGAACGCGTTATTCGCGCGCCATGCGCTGCTTGCCAATGGTTGGCAGCGCGACGTGCTGCTCGAATGGGACGTGCGGGGCGATCTGACGAAGGTCGCGCCGGAGGCGTCGCCGCCGCTCGGCGTGGCGCGCGTGGACTACGTCGTGCCGGGCATGGTCAACCTGCATTCCCACTCGTTCCAGCGCGCCATCGCCGGCCTGACGGAACGGGCGGGCGAGAGCCTCGACAGCTTCTGGACGTGGCGCGACCTGATGTACCGTGTCGCCAACCGCATCACGCCCGAGCAGATGGAAGCGGTCGCCGCGCAGCTGTATGCGGAATGCCTGCGTCACGGCTACACGTCCGTCTGCGAATTCCATTATGTGCAGCGGGCACCCGGCGGCCATGAATACGGCAACCCGGCCGAGACGGCGCAGCGCGTCGCGCAGGCCGCGCGTGACTCCGGCATCGGCGTGACCCTGCTGCCCGTGATGTACGCGTATGCCGGCTTCAACGACGCGCCGCTGCGCGAGGACCAGGAGCGCTTCCGTACCGACCCGGCCCAGGTGCTGCGCATCGTGGAGGCGCTGGAACCCCTGCGCGGGCCGCAGCTGGAAGTGGGCGCGGCGCCGCACTCGCTGCGCGCCGTGTCCGCCGGCCAGCTGCGCGAGCTCGTGCAGGCGCTGCCGGCCGGGCGGCCGCTGCACGTCCACATCGCGGAACAGCAGCTCGAAGTGGCGCAATGCCTGGAGGCCACGGGCATGCGTCCCGTCGACTGGCTGATGCACCACACGGACGTCGACGCGCGCTGGTGCCTCGTGCACGCGACGCATCTGTCCGACGGCGAGCGCGACCGGGTCGCGGCCAGCGGCGCCATCGCGGGGCTGTGTCCGACGACGGAAGCCAACCTGGGCGACGGCCTGTTCCCGCTGGCGCCGTATGTCGGGGCCGGCGGCCGCTTCGGGATCGGCAGCGACAGCCATGTGTCGCAAAGCCCCGTGGAAGAACTGCGCTGGCTCGAATACGGCCAGCGCCTCGCCCATCAACGGCGCAACATCGCCGTGGATGGCGCCGAGCGCGACGTCGGCACGTTCCTGTGGCAGGGCGCGCTGGCGGGCGGCGCGCAGGCGACCGGGCGCCGGCTCGGCGTGCTGGCGCCCGGCCGCCGCGCGGATCTGCTCGTGCTGGACAGTGCGCATCCGAACCTGGATGGCGTGCCGCCGCACGAGGTACTCGGGCGTTTCCTGTTCAGCGGCAACGACAACCTCGTGCGCGACGTGCTGGCGGGCGGGCATTGGGTGGTGCAGGGCGGCCGCCACATGGCGCAGGACGCCATCGCCCAGCGCTACAAGGCCGCCGTGCGCACATTGCACGCGTATTGATGCGACAATCGCTTCCGTTTCGAACGACGATGAGGTGCAAGTCATGACGATGCTGATTCCGTTTGCGAACCTCGAACCGGTGTCGTGGAAGAACGGCGGCGGCAGCACGACCGAGATCGCCGTGTTCCCGCCCGATGCCGGCTTCGACGACTTCGACTGGCGCGTAAGCCTGGCCACCGTCGCCGCCGACGGTCCGTTCTCCGCCTTCCCCGGCATCGAGCGCACGCTGGTGCTCGTCGACGGCCACGGCATGACCCTGGACATCGACGGCGAGCCCACCCTGCTGTCGAAGGTGGATCCCATCGTCGCGTTCGACGGCGAGTCGCGCGTGGAGGCCAAGCTGAACCGCGGCGCCAGTACCGACTTCAACGTCATGACCCGCACCGACCGCTGCTGGCACCGCTTCGGCCGCCGCCAGCTCGATGGCGACTCCACGTTCGTCGCGCGCGCCGACGTCACCGTGCTGTTCCTCGCCGACGGCGACAGCCTCGAGCTGTGCAGCGACGACCAGCGCATCAACCTCGTGCGCTTCGACGCCGTCGTGATCGACCCCGACACGACGTGGAAGCTGCGCGCGGAGCAGGGCGCCATCTTCATCGTCGACATCCATTACTACGACGACGAGAACGATCTGGAGCACGAGGACGGCGCGTATGAGTGACGTGGCCGACGTCCTGTACGTGAATGCCCGGCTGGCCACGCTGGTGGACGGCTATGGCGTCATCGAGGACGGCGCCGTGGCCGTGCGCGACGGACGCATCGCATGGGTGGGGCAGCGCGCCGGCGCCCCGCGGGCGGCCGCCATCCACGATTGCGACGGCCGGTGGCTGACGCCCGGCCTCGTCGACTGTCACACGCACATCGTCTACGCGGGCAACCGCAGCGACGAATGGGAAGCCCGGCTGAACGGCTCCAGCTACGAGGACATCGCGCGCGCGGGCGGCGGCATCATGTCCACCGTGCGCGCCACCCGCGCGGCGTCCGAGGACGACCTGCTGCGCGCCAGCCTACCCCGCATCCGCGCGCTGCTCGCCGAGGGCGTGACGACGCTGGAGATCAAGTCCGGCTACGGCCTCGACGTCGACTCCGAAGCGAAGATGCTGCGCGTGGCGCGCCGCGTGGGCGAGCTGCTGCCCGTGACCGTGCACACGACGTTCCTCGGCGCGCACGCGCTGCCGCCGGAATACGCGGGCCGCGCCGAGGCCTATGTCGAGATGCTGTGCGCGGAGATGCTGCCGGCCCTGGCGGCGCAAGGCCTCGTGGATGCCGTCGACGCGTTCTGCGAACGTATCGGCTTTTCGCACGACCAGACGGCGCGCGTGTTCGACGCGGCGCGCCGGCTCGGACTGCCCGTCAAGCTGCACGCGGAGCAGTTGTCCGACCAGCAGGGGGCGGCCCTCGTGGCGCGGTATGGCGGCCTGTCGGCCGACCATCTTGAATGGCTGTCGCCCGAGGGCGTGGCCGCGATGGCGCAGGCGGGCACCGTCGCCGTGCTGCTGCCCGGCGCCTACTACTTCCTGCGCGAGACGCGCATGCCGCCGCTCGCCGCGTTACGGGAAGCGGGCGTGCCGCTGGCCGTCGCCACGGACTGCAATCCCGGCACGTCGCCCATGACGTCGCTGCTGCTGGCGATGAACATGGCGTGCACCCTGTGGCGCCTGACGCCGCTGGAAGCGCTGCGCGGCGTGACCGTCCACGCGGCGCGTGCACTGGGCCTTGTGGACGCCGGCACGCTCGAAGCGGGCAAGCGCGCGGACTTTGCCCTGTGGGACATCGCTCGCCCGGCCGACCTGGCGTATGCGATCGGCGCAAATCCGTGCCGGGGTGTCGTCCATGCCGGCGTGTGGCGCGATCGGTTATCCTGACCGCTGATCCACAACGCCAACGGAAGCCGCATGCTGAGATTTGCCATGCTGGTGCTGGCCTGCGCCGGCATCCTGTCGTCCGCCCACGCGGGTGAACCGTTGCGCGTAGGCTCCAAGCGCTTCACGGAGTCGTACATCCTCGGCGAGATCCTCACGCAGACGGCGGCCCGCACGGGACCGGCGGAACACAAGCAGGGCCTCGGCAACACGGCCATCGTGCTGAGCGCGCTGCGTTCGGGCGCGATCGACGTCTATCCCGAATACCTGGGCACCATCGACCTGGAAATCCTCAAGAATCCGCAACCGACGTCGCTTGATGCGATGCGCAGGGCGCTGCGTCCGCTGGGCCTCGGTGTCGCCGTGCCGCTCGGTTTTTCCAACGGCTACGCGCTCGCGGTGCGGAGTGACGTGGACCTGCGTCGGCTGTCCGACCTGGCGGCGCATTCGGCCATCAAGATCGGCCTGTCGCACGAATTCCTCGGCCGCGCCGACGGCTGGCCCGGCCTCGCGCGGCGCTACGGCCTGGTGCAGCAGCCGCGTGGCCTCGACCACGGCATTGCGTACGAGGCGCTGGCGCAGCGGCAGGTCGATGCCATCGACATCTATTCGACGGACGCAAAGATCCGCCAGTACGGCTTGCGCGTGCTGGATGACGACAAGCACTATTTCCCGCGCTACGATGCCGTGCTGCTGTACCGGCTCGACGTGCCGCAGCGCTTCCCCCAGGCATGGCGCGCGATCGAGCGACTGGAGGGCAGCATCAAGGCCGACGACATGATCGCGATGAACGCGGCGGCCGAGCTGGATGGTCAGAGTTTCGCGGCCATTGCGAAGACGTGGCTGGGTAGGGTGGACGGGAGACCCGTCCACCCTACGCGTGATGGGCTGCTCACCAAAACTTTCGGTAATGGTTTCGCGGCATTAGCGCGCCAACACCTCCTGCTGGTCGTGTTCGCCGTCCTGCTCGGCTGCATCGCCGGCATTCCACTCGGCATCGTGGCCGCGCTCGTGCCGCGCCTGCGCCAGGTCGTGCTGGCCGTGGCGGGCGTACTGCAGACGGTGCCGTCGCTGGCCCTGCTGGCGATCCTGATCCCGCTGCTCGGCCGTATCGGCACGATCCCGGCCCTCGTCGCCCTGTGCGCGTATGCACTCCTCCCGATCGTGCGCAATACGTGCACGGGGTTGCTGCAAGTGCCGGTCGGACTGCGCACGGCAGCGCTCGCGCTGGGGCTGACCCGGCGGCAATCGCTGCTGCAGGTCGAGTTGCCGCTCGCCGCGCCGACGATTCTCGCTGGCATCAAGACGGCCGCCGTGATGAGCGTCGGCACCGCGACCATCGCCGCATTCATCGGCGCGGGCGGCTTCGGCGAACGCATCACGACGGGTCTCGCGCTGAACGATAACGACATGCTGCTGGCCGGCGCCATCCCGGCCGCGTTGCTGGCCTTGCTGACGCAGGCCGCGTTCGAATTGGTCGAGCGCGTGCTGGCGCGGCGGCGCTACAGCGACTGAAGCTTGGAACGTGTGGTGGAGATCGCGCGGTGCAGGATGCGTTCCGCGTGAAAGTCGTTTTCGCGCTGGACGGCGATCGCGTGCAGGTTGCGGGTATAAGTGTCGATCCGGGAACGCAGCCAGGCGCGGTAGACCCATCGGGTGATCGACCTGCTGTGCGGTTTTGTCGGCGTTTTCATGTCCGTGTCCTCGTCGTTGGCCACATTGTCCCGCTCGACGCGCACTTGCATTTGTGATCACTCAATCGCGTCCGGTCGACCGAATCCAACCATTCTGTTACCGAGGTAAGCATTTGTAAGGAACCTGCAAATGCGGTGGCGTGCGGCTTATATTGAAGCCGTTGGATTCAAGTCTCCCCTCCCCATCCGACGAATGGGTTCACCCACGGCGCTGCCACGCAGCCCGTGGGTTTTTTCTTTTCAACCTTCCGCCAGCGCCGTCAACGGTGTGCCCGTGACGCGGCAGATGCGCCAGTCGGGCAGGATCTCGGCGCCCATGGACTTGTAGAAATTAATTGCCGGCGTGTTCCAGTCCAGCACGGACCACTCGAAGCGGCCGCAGCCGCGCTCGACGGCCAGGCGCGCGAGGTGCTTCAGCATGCGGCTGCCGTAGCCCTGGCCGCGGTGCGTTTGCCGCACGTACAGGTCTTCCAGGTACAGGCCGCGCTTCGTGAGGAAGGTCGAGAAATTGTGGAAGAACAGCGCGAACGTCACGACTTCGCCGTCGACCTCGCCGACGATGGCTTCGCAGGCAGGATGCGCACCAAACAAGCCTTCGTGCAATTTTTGTTCCGTCGCCACGACGAGGTGCTCGAGTTTTTCGAAGACGGCCAGCTCGACGATCATCGACTGGATGTGCGTGACGTCGGCCGGGGTGGCGGGGCGGATCGCGAAGGTGGAATCAAGAGTCATGGCGTTGTTTCGATTGCATCGTTGAGGTTGACGGGTGTTGCAGGTTTTGCGGCCGGCGCGCGCAAGGCCCAGGCGACGCTGCCCAGGCAGACGGCCATGCCCAGCCATTCGGCGGGGCCGGGACGGTAGTGTTCCAGCTTGATCGACAGCAGCACGGAGATCACGGGCGTGATGACCCCGATATACACCGCCTTGTTCGAACCGATGCGGTTGATCAGCGTGAAATAGCAGATGAACGCGACGACGGAGCCGAAGATGGACAGGTGCAGCAGGCCCAGCACGTAGCTGGCCGTGCGCGGAATGATGAAGGACTGGCCCGTCGCGAGACACCAGACGGCGACCATGCACGTGCCCCAGAACATCGACCAGCCAGTCGACAGCATCAGGTTGTTCGTTTCCTCGCGCACCTTGCCGACGACGATGCTGCCGGCCGCGCTGGCGATCGACGCGACGATGCCGATCAGCAGGCCGAAGATGAAATGGTCCTGGCCGCCCGCGTGCAGCTCGCGTAGCGCGTTGGCGAGCGAATGCCAGAACAGCAGCGTGACACCGCCGATCGCGGCCGCGCCGGCGCTCCACGTGCGGCGCGGGATCGGCGTGCCGAAGGCGAGGCGCGAGAGGATCGGCGTCCAGAACACCATCAGCGCGAACAGCACGGCGACGAGGGCCGAGACGACGTATTGTTCGGCGTTATAGGTACAGACGTAGGACACGCAGAACGTGAAGAAGCCCTGCAGCAGGAGCCAGCGTTGCGCGCGCCAGGGCAGGCGCAGCTTGTCGCCGCGCAGCAGGCAGAACGCGAATAGAGTCAGCGAGGCAAGCGCGAAGCGGTAGACAACCGAGACGGCGGGCGGGACTTCGCCCAGTTCGAGCGTGATCGCGAAGAATGTCGATCCCCAGATCAGGGAGGCGATGGAGAACAGGACGTAGGAGGGCATCGCGAAAGTATATCGCGATCCCTCATCCGTCGTGGCCGGTGGCCGATGTCAGTGCGTCACGCGCGTCGTGTAGCCGTTGCTGAGCAGGCGCACGCGTTCGCCGGGCCGGAACATTTCGTCGGCGGCCTGCGTGATGGAGCGCAGTTCGCCGTTGTCGAGCTTGACGGTGATTTCGAAGCCGGGCCGGTTGTTGGCCTGGTTCTCGACGCGGTTGCCGATGATGCCGCCCGCGACGGCGCCGATGATGCCGACGGCGGCCGAGCCGTTGCCGTGCCCGACCTGCGAACCGCCCAGGCCGCCCAGCGCGGCACCGGTCATGGTGCCGACGCCGGATTCGGGGTTGGCGATGGTGACGTTGCGGACGGATTCCACGGTGCCCATGCGCACGATCTGTTCATTCATCGTCTGGGCGCTGCTGTAGACGCTGGCCGAGTTCGACGGGCCCGCGCAGGCGCCGAGCAGCGCGGTCAGCGGCAGCAGGGCGAGGATGGCGTATCGTTTCATGTTCAAGACTCCAATGCGGTCGGATTGACCTAGCTTAACCGTTCCCGTACCGTTATTGGCGCGCAAATCTTCGCTGTCGAGCAGTGTCAATAGACTGGCGTCAATAAGCGACGTGAAAACGGCGGTACAGGAAGCCCAGCACGAACAGGGGACCGATCAGCAGGAAGCGCAGGTCGTCGAAGAACGACGGTTTCTTGCCTTCGATCTTGTGCCCGATGAACTGGCCGATCCACGCGACGACGAAGATCGCGATCGACAGTGGCAGCACGGTTCCCGCCGGCATCAGCGCCAGCAGGGCCAGCATCACGGCGCTCATCAACAGCATGCCGAACGCGAACGGCGGCGACAGCCGGAAGTAATACACGAGCGCCGCGACGACCGCTGCGACGGCGAGCGCCGCGTGGATGCTCCACAGGATGCCCAGCAACGTAAACACGATCACGGGCACGCACACGAAGTGGATGAGCTCGTTGGTCGGATTGCGGTGGCTGTCGCTGTACTGGTCGAGCAGCACGTCGATGGTGCGCGGCGGGTTCATCCGGGTCTCCTGTTCGTTGTTATGTCTCCGATTCTACACCTGGCCCTGGGCCGTGAGCGGCACCAGCAATGGCGCCGTCGGCGCTGTCGTGCGGGGCACGGCGCCCATGTGCATGTACGGATTCGCGGCGAACAATTCGGCCACCCATTCCACGAACACGCGCACCTTCGCGGACAGGTGGCGGTTCTGCGGATACACGACGTGGACCGGCGCCGGGTCGCTGCGCCAGTCGCCCAGCACCTGCACCATGTGGCCCGTCTCCACGTACTTGTCGAGCATGTAGTCCGTCATCTGGATCACGCCCAGGCCCGCGAGCCCCGCCTGCACATAGGCGTTGGAATCGTTCAGCGCGACCACGCCGCGCATGGGCACGTCGAAGCGCTCGTCGCCGCGGCTGAAGTCCCAGTCATAGATCTTGCCCGTCTTGGCCGAGAAGTAATTCACGCAGCGGTGGCGTTCGAGGTCGCGTGGGTGCTGCGGCATGCCGTGGCGTGCGATGTACGCGGGAGACGCGGCCGTGACGAAATTGATGACGCCGACGCGCCGCGCGATCAGGCTCGTGTCGGCCAATGCGCCGCCGCGCACGGCGCAGTCGACGCCTTCCTCGACGAGGTCGACGGGGCGGTCGGAACTGCCCAGCTCCAGCATGATGTCCGGATAGCGCTCGAAAAAGGCGGGTAGGGCGGGCACGAGGATTTCGCTGGAGAGGCCCGTCGGCGCGTCCACGCGCAGCCGCCCGCTGGGCGACAGGCGGGTGCGCGACAGCGATTCCTCCGCGTCGCGCACGTCGGACAGGATGCGCAGGCAGCGTTCGTAATAGGCGGCGCCGTCCGTCGTCACTGTCACCTGGCGCGTCGTCCGGTGCAAGAGCTTGGCCGACAGCGCTCCCTCGAGCGACTGCACGAGCGTCGACACCGTCGCCTTGGGCAGGTTCATCATCTCGGCCGCACGCGTGAAGCTGCCGGCATCGACGACCTGCACGAAGACTTCCATGGCTTGTAGCTTGTTCATGACACAACCTTGTCGATCAGGATACCCGGATAGGCATCATATAAATGGTGAGAATGCGTGATTGTTCAAAAATCTGAACAATGGATTCGTAAATGGACTATTTATTGGATTGTAGTTGAAGTCTATGATGTCGTTACGGTAGCTGATAGTTTCGAGATTTGTAAAACCCAACGACAGGAGAGCATCATGAAAACGCATCGCGATGCAATCGCGGCAGTGTTCGGGCTGATACTCGGCGTAGTGGCCATGGCAGGCACGGTACTCACCGACGAGTACGCGCATGCGGCCGTTGCCGAGGCGCGCGGATACGATGCGTTGTTCCACGTCGTCGCCACGGGCGAGCAATGCGATGCGAACGAGCTCCCCGCCGTGCTGGTCGCGGCCAACGAGGTGAATCGATGAGCGTCGCGCGCAAGGCCGAGGATGGCCACACGCTGGCAGTGCGCGACCTGCAGGTCGTGGGCGCGGAAGGACCGCTGGCGGCGCGCCTGTACAAGGCCGCTGTCGACGGCAGGCGTGACGTGCTGATCGTGTTCTTCCATGGCGGCGGCTTCGTCGACGGCGACCTGGAAGATGCCGATCCGTTCCTGCGCCACCTGTCCGTGGCGAGCGGCTATCCGGTCGTGCTGTCGTCGACCTATACGCTGGCAACCGTGAAACCGTTCCCGGCCGCCGCGGAAGACGCGCATGCCGTGCTGACGTGGGCAAAGAAGAACAAGACCAAGCTCGGCTGGACAGGCAAGCGGATGCTGGTGGCAGGCATCGAGGCGGGCGCGAACCTCGCCGCCGTGTGCACCCTGATGGCGCGCGATCGGGGCGCGCCGCGACTGGCCGGCCAGATCCTCCTGATGCCGATGCTCGACCCGGGCCTGTCGACGTGCTCGATGCGCGAGATGCCGACGTGCCCCGACAAGGCCAAGGTGTTCGACGAATGCGCCGCGGCCTACCGGGGTTATCTGCCGCACGCGGCCGACCGCAGCCATCCGTATGCATCGCCGCTGCAGTCGAGCCGTTTAAAGAATTTGCCGCCGGCCTTGATCCTGTCGATCGAGGACGATCCGCTGCGCGACGAAGCGGAAGCCTACGGCGGCAAACTGATCCAGTCGGGCGTGCCGACGACGGTCAGGCGCCTGCATGCGGCGCAAGCCCTGCAGGAACCGAATGCACGCGATACGTGTGCCTGCAGGGGCCAGGCCCTTGCCGAGATCGCCAATTTCATTGCCGGTCTCGACGAGGAAGGCGAGCCGGCCAGCTGTTGATCCTGCGGATCACCCAACTTAATTGATCGCCGCGATCAATTAACTCATCACTAACCATAACAACGTGCCTGCGAGGCGCGAGAGACCTGTCTTTTCCTGAAAAAAGCCTGGGAAGGACCGTTCTCGTCCAACCATTAATAAATAGTTAATAACGGAGGGCTAACCATGAAACCGATTCAACAATTCCAGATGGCCGTGCGTCCCGTCGTGCTGGCGCTGGGTGCCGCCGGCATCGCGGCCCTGATCGCCGGCTGCTCCGACGCGACCGGCAAGGCTGCGGAAGCGCAGGCACAGGCGCAGGCGCAGGCCGGTCCGCCGGTCTCGGCCTCCGTCGTGCTCGAGAAGGCCGTCGCCGAAACGCAGGAATTCTCGGGCCGACTGGAAGCCGTCGAGCACGTCGAGATCCGTCCGCGCGTGTCGGGCTACATTACGGCCGTGAACTTCAAGCCGGGGGCCGAAGTCAAGAAGGGCGACGTGCTGTTCGTGATCGATCCGCGTCCGTACCAGGCGGAAGCCGACCGCGCCGAAGCGGCCGCCAAATCGGCCCGTGCCAAGGCCGAACTGGCCCGCACGGAACTGACGCGCGCCGAGCGCCTGCTGGGCGACAAGGCCATCGCACAGCGCGAATACGACGCGAGCCTGTCGAGCCAGAAGGAGCTCGACGCTTCCGCCCGCGCCGCCGAAGCACAGGCCCAGGCCGCGCGCCTGAACCTGTCGTACACCCGCGTCGTCGCGCCGATCAACGGCCGCGTGTCGAAGGCCGAGATCACCTTGGGCAACCTGGTCGACGCATCGGCCGTGCTGACGTCCGTCGTGTCGCTGGACCGCATCTACGCCAGCTTCGACGGCGACGAGGAAACCTATCTGCGCGTCGCCAAGCAGGCGCACGATGGCCAGTCGGTGCCGGTCAAGGTGGGCCTCGTCAACGAAGACGGCTACCCGCACGAGGGCAAGCTGGAATTCGTCGACAACCAGCTCGACTCGCAGACCGGCTCGGTGCGCATGCGCGCCACGTTCGAGAACAAGGACCGCAGCATGGCGCCCGGCCTCTTCGCCCGCGTGCAGATCGGCGGCGGCGACGCCAGGCCCGCCCTGCTGATCACGGACCGCGCAGTGGGCACGGACCAGAGCCACAAGTTCGTGTTCGTCGTCGGTGCGGACGGCAAGGCCGAATACCGCGAAGTGAAGCTCGGCCCCGTCGTCGACGGCCTGCGCGTCGTGCGTGCCGGCCTGAAACCGGGCGAGAAGATCGTCGTCAACGGCCTGCAGCGCGTGCATCCGGGCGCACCCATCACGGCGCAGGTCGTGCCGATGGTGGCGTCGCTGGCACCGGCCAAGAAGGATGCGAAGCTGGCCATGGCGGACACCAAGTAATCCCATAGGAATCGAGGGACAAGAACAATGAACATCTCACGCTTTTTCGTCGACAAGCCGATCTTCGCGGCCGTGCTGTCGGTGCTGGTCTTCGTGGCCGGCCTCATCTCGATCTTCGAGTTGCCGATCTCCGAGTACCCGGACGTCGTGCCGCCCTCCGTGGTGGTGCGCGCCCAGTACCCGGGCGCCAACCCGAAGGTCATCGCGGAAACCGTCGCGACGCCGCTGGAGCAGGAAATCAACGGCGTCGAAAACATGCTGTACATGACGTCGCAGAACACCTCCGACGGCGCGTTGATGCTGACGGTGACTTTCAAGATCGGCACCAACGTGGAGCAGGCGGAAACCGCCGTGCAGAACCGCGTCCAGCGCGCGCTCCCGCGCCTGCCGGACGAGGTACGCCAGATCGGCGTCACGACCGTCAAGAGCTCGCCCAACATCACGATGGTGGTCCACCTGCGTTCGCCGGACGGCCGTTATGACGACCTCTATCTGCGCAACTACGCCACCTTGAACGTCAAGGATGAACTGGCGCGCATCAACGGCATGGGCGAAGTCCAGCTGTTCGGTTCGGGCGACTACGCGATGCGCGTGTGGCTCGACCCGCAAAAGGTCGCCGCCCGCAACCTGACCGCAAGCGACGTCGTGAACGCGATCCGCGAGCAGAACGTGCAGGTCGCGGCCGGTGTCGTCGGCCAGGGCCCGTCGAAAGGCGCGGACTTCCAGCTGACCGTCAACACGCAAGGCCGCCTGCAATCCGTCGAGGAGTTCGGCAACATCGTCATCAAGACGAACGCCGACGGCGCGACCACCTTGCTGAAGGACGTCGCTCGTCTGGAAATGGGCTCGAACTCGTACGCCCTGCGCGCGCTGCTGGACAACCAGTCGGCCGTCGCGATCCCCATCTTCCAGGCACCGAACGCCAACGCGCTGCAGCTGTCGTCGGACGTGCGCGCCAAGATGAAGGAACTGTCGAAAGATTTCCCGGAAGGCGTCGAATACAGCATTGTGTACGACCCGACCCAATTCGTGCGCGAGTCGATCCGCTCGGTCATCCATACGCTGATCGAAGCAGTGATCCTCGTGGCCATCGTCGTCATCGTGTTCCTGCAGACGTGGCGCGCCTCGGTGATCCCGCTGCTCGCGGTGCCGGTGTCCGTCGTCGGTACGTTCGCGGTGATGCTCGCCTGCGGCTTCTCGATCAACACGCTGTCGCTGTTCGGCCTCGTGCTGGCGATCGGTATCGTGGTGGACGATGCGATCGTCGTGGTGGAGAACGTCGAGCGCAACATCGCGAACGGCCTCAATCCGCATGATGCGACCGTGCAGGCGATGAAGGAAGTCTCCGGCCCGATCATCGCGATCGCCCTTGTGCTGTGCGCCGTGTTCATCCCGATCGCGTTCGTGTCGGGCCTGACCGGCCAGTTCTACCGCCAGTTCGCGCTGACCATCGCCATCTCGACCGTGATCTCCGCGTTCTCGTCGCTCACGTTGGCTCCGGCCTTGGCCGCCGCGCTGCTGAAGTCGCACAACGCGCCGAAGGACCGCCTGACCCGTGCAATGGACGCCGTGTTCGGCCGCTTCTTCGCCGGCTTCAACCGCTTCTTCGGCCGCTCGTCGCAGAAATATGAGGGCGGTGTGCAGGGTGTCCTGAAGCGCAAGAGCGCCGCGCTGGGTGTGTACGCGCTGCTCGCCATCGCCGGCATCTTCATGTTCAAGGCCGTGCCGCCGGGCTTCGTGCCGTCGCAGGACAAGGCTTACCTGATCGGCTTCGCGCAGCTGCCGGACGCCGCCTCGCTCGACCGCACCGACGCCGTCATCCGCAAGATGTCCGACGTCGCCAAGCAGATCCCGGGCGTGGAATCGTCGGTCGCGTTCCCGGGCCTGTCGATCAACGGCTTCACCAACGCGCCGAACGCCGGCATCGTGTTCACGACGCTGAAACCGTTCGACGAACGCAAGGGCAACGCGCAGAGCGCCGAGGCGATCGCCGCCGAGATCAACAAGCGCATGGGCGCCATCGAAGACGCGTTCGTGATGGTGCTGTCGCCCCCGCCGGTGAACGGCCTGGGCACGACCGGCGGCTTCAAGATGATGATCGAGGACCGCGCGGGCGTCGGTTACGACGAACTGTATAAAGCCGTGCAGGCCATCCAGGCCAAGGCGTGGACCGACAAGCGCCTGCAGGGCGTGTTCTCGGGCTACCAGATCAACGTGCCGCAGCTGTTCGCCGACGTCGACCGCGTGAAAGCCAAGCAGCTGGGCGTGCCGCTGGCCGAGATCAACCAGGCCTTGCAGATCAACCTCGGTTCGCTGTACGTGAACGACTTCAACCAGTTCGGCCGTACCTATCAGGTGCGCGTGCAGGCGGATGCGCCGTTCCGTTCGCAGCGCGAGCAGATCGCGCAGCTGAAGGTCCGCAACGACAAGGGCGAGATGATTCCGCTGTCCTCGCTCATGAAGATCAAGGACACCTACGGACCCGATCGCGTCCAGCGCTACAACGGCTACGTCGCCGCCGAGCTGAATGGCGGCCCCGCACCGGGCGTGTCGTCGGGTCAGGCGCAGGCCGCGATGGAGGAAATCGTCAAGGCCAATCTGCCGAAAGGGATCTCGTACGAATGGACCGACCTCACGTACCAGGACATCCTGGCCGGTAACACCATGATCTACGTGTTCCCGCTGTGCGTGCTGCTCGTGTTCCTCGTGCTCGCCGCGCAGTACGAAAGCTGGACCCTGCCGCTGGCCGTGATCCTGATCGTGCCGATGTCGATCCTGTGCGCGCTGATCGGTGTGAAGCTCACCGGCGGCGACAACAACATCTTCACGCAGATCGCCCTGTTCGTGCTGGTGGGCCTCGCATCGAAGAACGCCATCCTGATCGTGGAATTCGCGCTGGAGCTGGAACATCATGGCCGCAGCGTCGTGGCCGCCGTGGTGGAAGCCTGCCACCTGCGCCTGCGTCCGATCCTGATGACGTCGATCGCGTTCATCATGGGCGTGGTGCCGCTGGTGCTGTCGCACGGCGCCGGTGCCGAGATGCGCCACGCGATGGGTGTCGCCGTGTTCGCCGGGATGCTGGGCGTGACGTTCTTCGGTCTGTTCCTGACGCCGGTGTTCTACGTCCTGCTGCGCACGTTGGCCAAGCGTTTCGAGAAGCCCAAGCATGCCCACGCCCACGACGCCGCACCGCATGGCACCGGTGGCGACCATGCGCCGGCACTGAAAGGACACTGATATGAAAACGATGATTGCAAGGGGCGTGGCGCCGCTGGTGGCAGCGCTGCTGCTGACGGCTTGTGCCGCCCCGACCTTCAAGCAACCGGACGTCGTCATGCCGACGGCGTTCAAGGAGTCGCAGACGGTGCCTGCCGCTGCGGCGAACGACGTGCGCAGCGCCGCCGATGGCACGACGTGGACCGTCGGCCGTCCGGCCGAAGCCCAGCCGCGCGGCGAATGGTGGCGCGCGTTCAACGACGAGACGCTGAATGGCCTCATCACGGAAGCCACGGCGAACAACCAGAACCTGACGGTGGCCGCCGCCCGCGTGAAGCAGGCCCGCGCCATCGCGGGCATCGCCGAGGCGGACCGCATGCCGCAGGTCGGCGTGGGCATCGGTGCCGAGCGCACCCGCTTGTCGCCGCTGGAGGCCAACCTGCCGAAGGGGACGAACGTCCCCGCCGTCAACACGTACTCGGCGCGCCTGTCGGCGAGTTATGAGGTCGACCTGTTCGGCCGCGTCTCGTCGAACGTCGCCGCCGCGCGCAGCGATGCGGGTGCCGTCGAGGCGACGTACCGCTCCGTGCTGCTGTCGTTGCAGGCCGACGTGGCGCAGACGTATTTCCGCCTCCGTTCGCTGGACGCGGAAATCGCGACGGTGAACCACACGGTGCAGCTGCGCGAGGAAAGCGTGCGCGTGACGGGCCACCGCTTCGACGCGGGCGACATCGGCGAATTCGACCTGTCGCGGGCGAAGACGGAACTGGCGACGGCGCGATCCGAAGCCATCGGCCTGCAACGCCAGCGCGCCACGGCGGAACACGCGCTCGCTGTCCTGCTGGGCAAGCCGGCGTCGAACTTCAGCGCGCCTTCCACGCCGCTGCTTGACGCCGCCGCGCTGCCGCTGATCCCGGCCGGCCTGCCGTCGACGTTGCTGGAACGCCGTCCCGACATCGCCAGCGCCCAGCGCTCGATGGAAGCGGCCAACGCCCGCATCGGCGTCGCACGCTCGGCGATGTTCCCGGCGCTGAACCTGTCGGCGGGCGCCGGCGGCGTCGGCACGAGCTTCGCCGAGGTCTTCAAATGGAGCAGCCGTTCGTGGCTGCTGGGCGCCGCGCTGTCGATGCCGCTGATCGACGGTGGCCGCAACCGCAACAACGTGGTGCGCAGCGAGGCCGCGCTGGAAGAAGCCGTCGGCTCCTACCGCCAGAGCGTCTTGAGCGCGTTCGCTGAAGTGGAGGACAACCTGGCCGGCCTGCGCATCCTGGCGGGGCAGAGCGCGGAGCTCGAGGCGGCAGTCGTGTCCGCACGCCGCTCGGTCGACCTGGCGCAGAAGCTGTACGACGCGGGCCGCGGCAGCTACCTCGAACTGCTGGACGCGCAGCGCAACCTGGCCAACGTCGAGCGCACCGCCGTGCAGCTGCGCGGCGACCGCGCGATCACGACCGTGGCGCTGATCCGCGCGCTGGGTGGCGGCTGGGACGCGGCGCCGGCTGTCGCGAAAATCGACGACACGGCGCAGGCGCGTAACTAACTGAATCGACTGTCCCTGGCCTTACTGCTTACTGATATGCGGTAATGCCCTTTGCGGCGGTACGTGCAAGCGTATCGCCGCTTTTTTCTTTTGCAGACGCTAGAATCGTCGCATGCCGACATCTTCCGACTCCGCCCAGCTCACGGGGCTCGCGCCCGTCATCGCCTCCGACACGCGCATCCTCATCCTGGGCAGCTTTCCGGGCGCCGCGTCATTGGCCGCCCAGCAGTACTACGCGCATCCGCGCAACCAGTTCTGGAAGCTGGCCGGCGCCCTGGTCGGCGAAGACCTGCATGCGCTGCCGTACGCCGAACGCCTGCCGCGCCTGTTGGCGCACCGCTTCGGGTTGTGGGACGTATTAGCTGCCTGCGAACGCGAAGGCAGCCTCGATTCCGCCATCCGCAAGCCGGCCGCGAACGATTTCGAGCGGCTGCACCGCTTGTGTCCTGAGCTGCAAACGGTCGGCTTCAACGGGCAGACGTCGGGCAAGTTCGCGCCGCAGTTTGCGGAGCACGGCTACCGCACGGTGGTGCTGCCGTCGAGTTCGCCGGCGCATATGGCGATGACGTTCGAACAGAAGCTGGATGTGTGGCGGCAGCTGATCGAACCGCGCTGAACCTGCCGCCTCACTGCGCCTCGGCCGCGGCCAGCGCCGCCCGCACCTGCGCCTCGAACTCGCCCACCGGCACCGGCTTGCCGAACAAATAGCCCTGGAACGAATAGCACCCCTGCGCCACGAGAAAATCGCGCTGGGCTGCCGTCTCCACGCCTTCGGCGATCACGTCGAGCCCGAGGCCGCGCCCCATGTTGATGATCGTCTGGGCGACCATCGCGTCGCGGTGGCTCGCCGGCAGTTCGTCGACGAAGGACTTGTCGATCTTGAGCTGCGTGAGCGGCAGCTTCGTCAGGTAGTTGAGCGAGGAATTGCCGGTGCCGAAGTCGTCGAGCGAGATGCTGAAGCCGTTGTCCCGGAGCGTATGCAGCTTGCGGCTCGAGGATTGGACGTCGCCGATCGCCAGGCTTTCCGTGACCTCCAGTTTCAGCTTGTCTGCCGGTGCCCCGGTGCGCCTGATCTCGGACAGGATGTCGTCGACGAAGCTGTCCGACTCGAACTGGCGCGCACTGATGTTGACGGCGAGCGTCAGGCCACGCATGGCGTCTTGCCGCGACCAGGCGGCGATCTGCCCGCACGCGGTGGCGAGCACCCAGCGTCCGATCGGTTCGATCAGCCCGGTCTCCTCGGCCAGCGGGATGAACGCGTCGGGCGGGATGGCGCCGCGTTCGGGATGGAACCAGCGCAGCAGGGCTTCGGCGCCGATCGGACGATCCTCGGCATCCACCTGGATCTGGTAGTGCAGCGTCAGCTGGTGGTCGCGGATGGCGTCGCGCAACGCCTTCTCGAGCCAGTTGCGGTCGTCGAGTTCGGACTGCATCTCGTGCTCGAAGATGCGCGCCGTGTTGCGTCCGCTGCGCTTGCTTTGGTATAGCGCGAGCTCGGCCTGGCACAGCAAGGCCTCGGGATTCTCCGTGGCGTCGCGGAACAGCGTGATGCCGATCGATCCGGTGCAGGTCAGCCGATGGCCGTCGAGGATCATCGGCTCGGCGATCGTCGCCCTGATGGCGTCGGCCGTCTGCAGCGCGCGGGCGGCCGCGACATGCCGATCCGCGCCCAGGCGTTCGGTGAGCAGCACGAAGCTGTCGCCGCTGAACCGCCCCAGCGTATCGTTGTCGCGCATGATCGAACGGATGCGCCGCGCCATTTCCACGAGCAACTGGTCGCCTGCCGCATGGCCGAGGGAATCGTTCAGTTTCTGGAAGTGGTCGAGGTTCACCATCATGACGGCGCCGAATTCCTGGGCGGCATCGGCCATCGCGCGGGTCATGCGGTCGGCGAGCAGGGCGCGGTTCGGCAGGTCGGTCAGGTGGTCGAACAGCTTCAGGTGCTCGGCCAGGGCGTTGGCCCGCTTTTCCGCCGTGACGTCCTGCAGGTTGCCGACGTAGTGGATCGTCCGGCCCTGTGCGTCCGGTACGGCCGTGATGGAGAGGCGCGCCGTGTACAGGCTGCCGTCGCGGTGGCGGTTGATCACTTCGCCGGTCCAGTAGCCGGTCGTCGTCAACTGCGACCACATGGACGCGTAAAAATCGTCTTCGTGCAGGCCGGAGCGCAGCAGGCGCGGACTGTGCCCGATGGCCTCAAGCGCCGTGTAGCCGCTGATGCGGGTGAAGGCGGCGTTGACGCGCTCGATGCGGCCCTGGGCGTCCGTGATCAGCATGCCGTCCTGGCTTTCGAACGCGACGGACGCGATGCGCAGTTCACGTTCCGCGCGACGGCGCTCCGTGATGTCGCGCGCGACGGCGAGGACGCCCGCAATCTCGCCCTCGTGCGCATGGATCGGCACCTTGATCACGTCCAGGTTGCGCATCGTGCCGTCCGGCGCCGCGAGTTCCTCTTCGTACCGGCGCGTCTGGCCGGTGCGCAGCACGTCGTCGTCGGTTTCCTTGATGAACGCGGCGAACGCCTTGTCCAGGAACAGCTCGGCATCGGTCCGCCCGATGACCTTGTCGCCCGGCAGGCCGAGCAGCGCCTGGGCGCCGGCGTTGCAGTGCACGTAGACGTTGTTCCTGTCTTTCAGCACCATGGCATCCGGGCTGTTCTCGACGAGCGTGCGCAATTGCGCTTGCTCGACCATGAGCGCGCGGGAGGACGCCTCCAGCTGTGCGTTCTTTTGCTGGATCTCGGCGGTGCGCGCATGGACGGCACCGCGCAGCGAGCGGATCCACAGCAGCGTGGCCGCCAGTGCGGCCAGCGCGCCGAGCACCACGAACGCGATGATGCGCAGATAGGGCCGGAACTGGATCGGCTGGGTGAACCACTTGTCGCGCAGCGCCTGGCGTTCTTCCGGCGTGATGCGCGCCATCCCTTGCTCGACCAGGTCATGGGTCGCCTTGTCGCCCTTCGCGACGGCCCGGTGAAACTGCGCCGTATAGATGGTGAAGGCCTTGGCGTATTTCTTCTGATCGCGATAGAGATAGAGGTAGTAGTCCGCCGGCGTGTCGTCCATGCAGAAGATCTTGATGTCGCCAGCCCGCACGGCATCCAGGATGGCGACATAGCCCGGGTAGGGCACCTGGTTGGTGATCCCTTGCCTCGCCAACTGTTCGGCGCAGGCATCGCCGCGCTGGACGCCGACGAGGAAGCCGTTCATCGACTGGACGTCGTGGATGCCGGAAATCGATGGATCGACATAGATCCCGACCGACACCGTGTCGTACGGCGGCGAGTAGTCGAACAGCGGTTCGCGTCCGGGCGTGCGGAAGATCGTGTCGATCACGTCGGCCTGGCCGTCGTGCATCCGCCGTAGCGCGTTGCTCCACTGCATGGGCTGGAGGTCGACGTGGACGCCGGTCTTTTTTTCCCACAAGTGCCAGAGGTCGACGAGATACCCTTCAGGGCGCCCGCTCGAATTCACGTAGAGGTAAGGCGGATAGTTGTTGTCGGCGACGACGCGTAGCGTCCTGGCGTCGGCATGCAATCCGTACGCCAGAAGCGCGATGATCAAGACGAGCCGGCGGCAGATGGCGCCCCCTGGCATGATGGGACTCTTCGAGCCCATGAATTCTCCCTGTCGCACGCTGTGACCAGGCTGCGTGCCGGTACCGGCCTGACCGCGCGGCGGTTAACTATCCCTGTTGATCGCGGCTGCTTTCAGTGGCCGATCTTTATGAACACAAGCTTAACATGGGATGTTGGGAAACTCGAAAAATTTTGGCCGTAGAGCAACACTTGTTGTAAATACCGTTCTGCCGGCGTTTTCGATGCCCATTTTGGAGCAGCGCCGCCCTGGTATCGCGCTTTCAGACGAGTCATCAGGCCTGGAACTGGCCGCGGACCATCTCGCACATCGTGGCCAGCGGCAAGAGGGCGAGCGCGCCGGCCGCGGTCCACATGTTGCGCGAGCCGATGGCGATCAGCAGGGCGGGCAGGCCGCGTACGTCATCGCGGTCGGCGCACACCATGCCGGTCCACCAGAGGGACTTGGCCGGCGACCAGCGGACGTTACCGACTGCGACGTTACCGCGATGCGTATGATGCATGCCCCCTCCACATTGGTATGGCTACGACGGTCAGTAGGACCCGAACACCCTGTCCAGCGCGTCCTGAATGGCCGACCGGTAATCCTGTGCGGAACCGATCCTGACCTTGAGCTCACTCGACGGTATGGCGCCCAGTTGCGGAGTGTCAAGAAATAGCTCTGTGCCGTCGATGGTGATGAGCGGGAACAGGTCAGGGGGAAGGGTGACCTTGGAAAAACCGGCAAGCTGGCGCAGCGGTATGACGATCCTGGTCGCCAGACCGCTGATCACATTGCTTTGCACGTCGACCAGATAGGGAATGGTCGCCTTGTTCCTGCCGGGATTTTCGTAGATATCGAAGCGCGCCATCAGAACGCGCGCCATTCCTGCAACGCCACGCCTTCCGTTTCGACCACGCTGTTATACGTGGCGAGAAAGCCGGCGTGCTGCTCGTTCCATTGTTGTTCCTTGCGTTTTTGTATTTCTTCGCGGAGTTTTTGTTCGCAGAGCTGAGAAATATTGATGCCCATGCTTTTGGCGTCCAGGTACACGTCCATTGCCAGGGTGATGTTGGTAGCCTTCTTGCCAGGAACTTTTTCCGGGGATGTCGAGTGTACAAGTTTCATGGTGGGCTCTCGATGCGCATTCGGAATGTGGGGAGTCTATGGGGATCGCACGGCCATTGTACTCCCGGCAAGGCAGTCATGTACGCGCACGGGCTTGATGTGTATCGTACAGCGGCCTTTTTTTCCGGCACAACGTCCCCATATCGAATCGATCCCCTCCACGGCGCCGCGATGCAACCGGCGCCGCATTTTTTTCCCGATCCGTTGCAGGCAATGCGTGACCAGCGCCCCGAGGATGACGCTGCGATGGCGTATTACCATCCCGGACGCGTGCCGATGCCAGGCGGGCCGACATCGAAAGGAACACGATGAAAGAAGAACTGATCGAAATGAATGGCAAGGTCACCGAAGTGCTGCCGGAGATGCGTTTCCGGGTGGACCTCGAGAATGGCCACCGGCTGGTCGCCTACACGTCCGGCCGGATGAAGAAGAACCACATCCGCATCATCGCGGGCGACCGCGTGACGCTGGAGATGTCGCCGTACGACCTGAACAAGGGCCGCATCGTGTTCCGCCATCTCGAGACGCGCGGCAGCCCCGCACCGTCGGCCGCGCGCCAGCGGCGCCGCTGATCGACCTGCCGGTCGTCAGTACACCTGCACGCTGTTCGCGCTCTGGCGCCGCAGGTGCGCCAGCTTGGCCGAGTAAATCTGGCGGTTGTCGGCCTTCGTGCTCGTGTCGATCGCCTGCGTGAGCTGTTCGCGCGCTTCCTTCGCGTCGCCCAGCTGCACCAGCGTCACCGCCAGCCAGAAGTGGAATTCGTCGTAGTAGGGCGCGCGCTTGACCTCGCGTTCGAACAGCTTGCGGGCCGTGTCGTAGTCGCCTGCCTTGAGCGCCGCCATGCCCTTGTCGAAGTACTCGAACGGCGGAACAGGTTCGATGCTGGCCACGCGCCGCGCCAGCTCGGCCGCTTCGGCCGTGCGGCCCGTCTTCGCCAGCAGGGGGCCCAGGTTCTGCATCACGACGAGGCTTTCCGGCTCGCGGTCGAGCGCCACGCGGAACGCCCGTTCGGCCATGGCGAGGTCGCCGTGGCGCTGGTAGATCACGCCCAGCGTGTTATAGGTGATCGCGGCCGGCGGATTCGTCGCCACGGCCGCGCGCGCCCACCAGTAGGCATCGTCGAGCTTGCCCAATACGAGGTTCTCGGCGGCGCGGTTGTTGAGGTACAGGGTGACGATGTCGTTCTCTTCCAGCTGGCGGCTGCGCAGGCGGCTCGCGTCCGGCGGCGGCAGGAAATCGACGACCAGTTCATGCTCGGACGTCTCGTCGTACAGGATGCCGTCGGGCTTGCGGTGGCCCAGCGCGATGTTGACGTGGGAGGCGACCAGGTAGATGCCGTTGTCGCGGCTCCAGGTGCCGTCCACGAGCACGCTGCGGAAATGCACCGTCATGCCGAGTTCGCGCGCGAAGGCGGCCGTCATGACGACGAGCGACAGGCAATTGCCGGCACGTGCGGCATAGGTTTCGGACGCCGTGCGCGTGCGCGTGGCATCGTATTCGAGCTTCAGGTCGGTCTTGCTGTACAACGCGTCGATCAGGCCCCGTTCGAGTCCCTTGCTGCGCAAGTGCGCCGTGAAGGCGGGACTGTGCGCGTAGGCGCGCATGGCGGGGCTCAGGGTGAACAGGTCTTGCGCGCCGACGGGCTCCGACGGCGGCTTGAACGACGCGTCGCTGAACAGCGGCGGGGTGGGGTGCTGTTGCTCCATGCCGGCACAGCCGGCCAGCAGCAGGGGCAGTACGATCAGCAGCGACGCCAGGCGTTTCATGTCTCCTCCTCGGCCGGCGTTTCGTCGACCGGTCTCGTGAAGGGAGTATCTGCCCGTCCTGGCCGGATGTAAAGACGGCTTACTGCTCGGCGTGGAAGGCTTCGTGCAGTTCGTCCAGGAGCTCGGCCGTCTCTTCGTCCGACAGGCCCAGGTAGGCCAGCGCGCGTGCCCCGCCCTTGTTCCACTCGAGCGATTCCGCGTCGCCCTGGTACTTGCGGATCGCGCTTTCGGCCAGCAGCGACAGCGCCACCAGCGAGCGCACGGTCGACGACGTGTCGGCATCGTCCAGCACGGCGTAGTCGTGATGGTGCAGGATGGACCAGGCGACGTCTTCGGACAGCCCCCAGTTGCGCGCGAGCAGGGTGCCGATCGCCGTATGGCTCGTACTGTGGCGTTCCTGTTCCAGTGCCGTGAACGGACGCTCCGCCTCCAGCGATGCGGCCGCATACGTGGAGGCATACGCGGGAAAGCGGTCCATCAGCAGCGGCACGCCCGTGTCGCAGAACAGGCCGAACGTATGCGCCACGTCGGTTTCGCCGATGCGCAGGCGGCGCGACAGGAAGACCATCGCTTCGGCGCGCCGGCTCGACACGTCCCAGAAACTGGCCAGCGCCGCGCTGTTCGCCGGAATCGCCTGGCGCGCGAGCAGCCCCGTCATCAGCGACGCGACCTGGTTAATACCGAGGAACAGGATGGCCTGCTCGATCGACTTGGCCTTGCGCCGGCCGCCGAAGATCGACGAGTTGGCGAGCTTCAGCAGCGCACCCGACATCCCGACGTCGCTGGCGACGATGCGGGCGATCTCGGCCGGGCTGGGATCGGACGACGCGAGTTCCCGCTGCAGGTCTGCAAGCAGGCTGGGGCGGGGCGGGATACGGATCGACTTGATGAGGGCGTCGACGGGATCCTCGGCGGCGCTCGGACGCGCCAGGGCAGCTGCTGTACTCATGAGTGGACGGGAAAACGGTGCTGGTGATGCTGCACGGAAAGACGTGCGAAGTTTCTCACTATAAACGACTACCGTTGAAGTTGCATCAAAGTATTGCTTTTGTATAGCAAAACAGACAGTGCGACCGCTCAAATCTTAACAATATAGAATTGCTCCATGTCTTCAATCATCCTTGCCGGCATTGATTTTTCATCACCTTCGCACCTCGTCGCCCGTCAGCTGATCGGCGTTACCGTGCTCGTCGACGGCGTTGGCGGGCGCATCGTCGAGACGGAAGCGTACGACGGCGAAGATCCCGCCTCGCACAGCTATTCCGGCCCGACCGACCGCAATTTCGCGATGTTCGGGCCGCCGGCCCACGCCTATGTCTACCGCTCGTACGGTATCCACTGGTGCCTGAACTTCGTCTGCCGGGAAGAGGGCCATGGTGCCGGGGTCCTGATCCGCGCGCTCGAACCCGTGACGGGGCTGGAGGCGATGGTCGAGCGGCGCGGCACGACGGACCACTGGCTGCTGTGTTCCGGGCCCGGCAAGCTGTGCCAGGCGCTGGGCGTCACGCGCGCCCTGAACGGCCAGTCGCTGGCGGCGCCGCCGTTCGAACTGGCGCCGGCGCCAGGCGGCATCGAGGTGGTCAGCGGGCCGCGCATCGGCATATCGAAAGCCGTCGACGTGCCCTGGCGCTTCGGCTTGGCCGGCTCGCGCTGGGTCAGCAAGCCGTTCCGCTGAGCGCCGTCAGCCGTTGGCGGCGCGGCGCGGGCGGAGGGTGTCCGCGGCGTCCGCGGGCGCGGGCGCGTGCGCGAGTGCGGGCCGGCCGCGCAGCGGGCTGTCCGGTGCGCGCCGCTCGACGGGTGCCTCGTCCCGGCTGTCTTCGATGCGGAAGATCTCGACGGCGCGCGCCAGGTTGACGGTCTGCTCGTGCAGGCTCGCCGCCGCCGCCGCGGCCTGCTCGACGAGGGCGGCGTTCTGCTGCGTCATGTCGTCCATCTGCCCGACCGCGCGGTTGATCTCCGCGATGCCCTCGGCTTGCTCGCTGCTGGCGGCGCTGATGCGGTTGATGATGTCGTTCACCTGCTGCACGGACGCGACGACGCTGCCCATGCTCGACCCTGCCTCGCCAACGGCCACGCTGCCGCTGTCGATGATCGCGACGGAATCGGCGATCAGCGCCTTGATCTCCTTCGCGGCGGACGCGGAGCGCTGGGCCAGCGTGCGCACCTCGCTGGCGACGACGGCGAAGCCGCGCCCCTGTTCGCCCGCGCGCGCCGCTTCGACGGCGGCGTTCAGCGCCAGCAGGTTGGTCTGGAACGAGATGCCGTCGATGACGCCCGTGATCTCGACGATCTTGCGCGAGCTGGCACGGATCGATTCCATCGTCGCGACGGCGCGGTCGACGGCGCGGCCGCCGCCGGCCGCCAGCCGCGCCGCCTCGGCTGCGAGTTCCGTCGCCAGCCGGGCGTTGTCGGCATTGCCCTTGACGGCCTGGGTCAGCGTCTCCATCGTGCTCGCGGTCTGCTGCAGCGAGCCGGCCTGCAGCTCGGTGCGGCCCGACAGGTCGAGGTTGCCGCTGGCGATTTCCTGCGACGCCGTGTCGATCGAGCGCACGGCATCGAGCACGCTGCGCAACGTGGTGTTCAGGTTGGCGATGGTCTGGTCGAGCGCGCGCGCCGTGTCCGCGATCTCGTCGCGGCCGTCGTTGCCGGCGCTGGCGCGCAGGCGTCCCTCGGCCAGATCGCCCACGACGACGGAGATGGCGGCGATGTCGCGCAGCATGGCGCGGCGCACGACCATCGTCACGGCCAGCGAGACGACGATCGACAGCAGCACCAGCGCGGCCATCCACGTGCCGAGGCTGTGGAATTCCGCGCGGGCGGCGGTGTCGGCCTGCTCGCTGAGCGTCTGTTCCAGCGCGGCCAACTGGGCCAGTTGCTGGTTCAGCACGACGAATTCCTTTTCCGCCTTCTGCATCGAGTTGGTGGCGATCGACTGGTCGACCTGCGCCATTTCGATGGTGTCCTGCACGGCCTTGCGGTAGGCGGCGAGCGCCGCCAGCGACGCCTCGACCAGTTTGCGCTCGGCGCCGTCGGTCGTGCGTGCGAGTTCCTGCAAGCGGGACTGCACGGCGGCGTGGCGGGCGGCAATGTCGGCGATCAGGGCGTCGAGGCGGTTCTTGGCGAAGCTGCCGTTGATCCAGGCCAGCAGCTGGTAGGCGTTGGCATGCACGTACTTGGCGTCGCCCGCGACGTCGGCCACGTGTTTGAGGCGCGCCGCGCGGACCTGCACGATGTTTTCCAGCGACGCGTTCTGGCGCACCATCCCGTACCAGGCGGCTCCGGACAGCATCAACAGCAGCACCAGCACCAGGCCGGGCGCCAGCAGCAGCTTGGGACCGATCCTTAGTTTCTTCAGCATGCTTCGCTCCGCAAGTCGCAACTCGGGCAGCCCGCCCGCAGGCACGCCGTGACGTCGCGCGCCACGGCGTTCGGCGCGTCGCGCGCCGCGGTGTTCGGCGCGGCACGCGCCTCCCTTACTTCTTGTACAGCCCGGCCTCGAGCACGACGCCGTCCACGAGCAGGATGTACGTCGTCTTCGGCTCGATCTTGCCGCTGGCCGGATTCTTGTACTGGTAGTCGACCCAGCCCTTGCCCTTGGCCGCTGCCAGTTCGATGATCTCGCGCCGGTATTTCTTGCCGTTGGCGTCGGGCACGTCCGTCAGGTCCTTGCCGACGATCGACGGGTTGTACGGATGGGCCAGCACGATGCCGGTCTTGACGTCGCGCATATCGATGTACAGCGAGCCCTGGACGAAATCCGGGTCCTTGGCCGTGATGCGTTTCATGACTTCTTCCTTGCCCTTGGACTTGACCATGGCGGCGCCGCGCTCGGCCATCGCGATCGCGTCTTTTGCGGTCGGTTCCGAGGCGAGCGCGCCAGCGCAGGACAGGCACAGGACGGCGGCGAATACGGATGCGGTCGGTTTCATAGGATGTCCTTTCGGGGAAAAAGGGATAGGTCTAAAAGTTGCCTATTTGCATTTCGTACTCTACGCCGGGGGTCTGGCTGGGCTGTTGTGCTAACGCAAGCGGTCTCCGATGTGCGGGCGCAAAGGCAACGCTGATCTCGCACAGTGCGAGTGGAAATGGGTGAGAAACGGGAGGTGGACTTGACTCTCGGCAACTCAACCGGGATGCCGGCTCCCTACTATCGCTTCCTGTAGGCAATTATTTCCATGCGTCACCTTTTGCTGCCATCAACCACTTCTCACCAGGAGAACTCCCGTGACCCTCGACGCGACGCCCGCCAAGTTCAAGCCCTATACCCGCCAGTCGATCCAGAACGCCCGCCAGTGGCAATGGATGAGTCCTGACTTGCAGGAAGCGGTGCAAGTGGTCTCCCATGTGCTGCCGTTCCGCACGAACGAATACGTGATGGACCACCTGATCGACTGGAGCAATATTCCGGACGATCCCATCTACCGCCTGACGTTTCCTCATCGCGACATGCTGCCGGCCCGCGAATACGAACAGTTGCGCGACCTCGTGCTGTACAAAAAGGACGACGCCGCGATTGCAAAGCTCGTGCACGACATCCGCATGCGCATGAATCCGCACCCGGCCGGCCAGATGACGCACAACGTGCCGCGCGTGAACGACGCGCCCCTGAAGGGACTGCAGCACAAGTACAAGGAAACCGTGCTGTTCTTCCCGAGTGCTGGCCAGACGTGCCACGCCTATTGCACGTTCTGCTTCCGCTGGCCGCAGTTCGTCGGCATGGAGGAGATGAAGTTCGATGCACGCGAGTGCACGGAGCTCGTGTCGTACCTGGCCACGCATCCAGACGTGACGGATGTCCTGATCACGGGCGGCGATCCGATGATCATGAATACGCGCTCGCTGGCCGAGTTCATCGAACCGCTGCTGGCGCCCGAGCTGGCGCACATCCAGAACATCCGCATCGGCACCAAGTCGGTCGCGTACTGGCCGCAGCGCTATGTGTCGGACAAGGACAGCGACGACCTGATGCGGCTGTTCGAGAAAGTCGTCAAGGCCGGCAAGAACCTCGCGCTGATGGGGCACTACAACCACGCCGTCGAACTGCGCCAGCCCATCGCCCAGCAGGCGGTCAAGCGCATCGTCGGCACGGGTGCCACGTTGCGCATGCAAGGCCCCTTGATCCGCCACATCAACGAAGACCCGCACAGCTGGGCCGAACTGTGGACGACGGGCGTGCGCCTGGGCGCGATCCCGTACTACATGTTCGTCGAGCGCGACACGGGCCCGCGCGAGTACTTCGCACTGCCGCTGGCGCGCGCGCACGAGATCTTCCAGTCCGCGTACAGCATGGTGTCGGGCCTGTCGCGCACCGTGCGCGGGCCGTCGATGAGCGCCTTCCCGGGCAAGGTCGTGATCGACGGCGTCGTCACGATCAACGGCGAGAAGCTGTTCGCGCTGCAGTTCCTGCAGGCGCGCAATCCGGACTGGGTGCGCCGGCCGTTCTTCGCGAAATACGATCCCGAGGCCACCTGGCTCGATCACCTGAAACCCGCGTTCGGCCGCAAGAAATTCTTCTTCGAGGGCGGCGAGGACGACCACGACACCGCGGGCGCGCTCGGCCGCGTGATCCCGATCCAGGCTGTATCCGCGCACGACCGGCGCGCCAGCGACAGTCAACCCGACGCGGCCTGAGTCGCAGGAGGTGTCCATGGAAACGGACCAGAGCCAGTCGCGCCTCAACGGGGTGGCAGTGTTTTTCTACGTGTTCCTGCCGTTCGCGCTGGGGCATTACCTGTCGTCGCTGCTGCGCAACGTGAACGCCGTGCTGGCGCCGCATCTGGTCGACGCGCTGGCACTGACGCCGGGCCAGCTCGGCCTCCTCACCAGCGCGTTCTTCTTCGCGTTCGCCCTCGTCCAGCTGCCGGTCGGGATCGCGCTCGACCGCTACGGTCCGCGCAAGGTGCAGGTCGTGCTGATGCTGGTGGCGGCGCTGGGCACACTGCTGTTCGCCACGGGGCGCAACTTCGGCCAGCTGGTGCTGGCGCGCGCCGTCATCGGCTGCGGCCTGGGCGGCTGCTTCATGTCGGCCGTGAAGGCGATCTCCACGTGGATCTCGCCCAAGCGCCTGCCGTCCGTGCAGGGCTATTTGATCGCCGTGGGCGGGCTGGGGGCGGCGTCGAGCACGATGCCCGTGCGGATGCTGTTGCAGCACACGGACTGGCGCGGCCTGTTCGTGCTGCTGGCCGCGCTCACGGCCTGCTGCGGTGCGCTGATCTGGCTCGTCACACCGAAGTCGAACGGTACCGGCGGCGCACTGCCCACCGTGCGCTCCGTGCTGGACGTGTACCGCGCGCCCGCGTTCCGCACGACGATCTCGCTCGTGCTCGTGCCGCATGCGATCTTCTTCGGCATCCAGGGCCTGTGGATCGGGCGCTGGCTGTCGGACGTGGCCCGTTTCCCGGACGGCGCCGTCGCCTACCTGCTGTACATGGGGATGGCGTCCGTGATCTTCGGCGCCATCGCCGTCGGCATGATCACGGAATGGGCCGGCCGGCGCGGCATCGAGGCGCTGGACGTGGCCGCCGTCGGCGTCGCCCTGTTCGTGCTCGTGCAGGTGGCGATCGCGTGCAGCTGGCGTCCCAGCCTGCAACTGCTGTCGGTGCTGTTCACGCTCGTCGGAACGATCACGGGCATCGAGTACGCGATCGTCGCGCAAAGCCTGCCGCGCGCGCTGACCGGGCGGGCCGCCACGTGCCTGAATCTCCTGATCTTCATCGGCGCGTTCCTCGTGCAGGCGGGCTTCGGGCTGATCGTCGGCGTGTGGCGGCCGGACGCGGGTGGCCACGTCCCGGCGCTGGCGTACCGTGTCGCGTTCGGCGCGCTCGTGGCGCTGCAACTGCCCGGCCTCGTCGGCTATGCCCTCAACTTCCTTCAGCGGCGTCAAGTAAAATGCGGCATCGTTTTGCTCACCCAGAAGGAAGAATATGAGATTGGTTCGCTACGGTCGCCCCGGTAAGGAAAAACCGGGCCTGTTCGACGAGGAAGGCCGCCTGCGCGACTTGTCCGGCGTGATCGAGGACGTCGACGCGTCGGTGTTGTCGGACAAGGCGCTGCGCAAGCTCGCCAGGGTCGACTGGAAGACGCTGCCGCTCGTGCGCGGCAACCCGCGCCTCGGCGTGCCCGTCAAGGGCGTCGGCAAGTTCATCGGGATCGGCATGAATTACTCCGATCACGCGTCCGAAGTGGGCGCGCCGATCCCGAAGGAACCGATCATGTTCATGAAGGCGACGTCGTGCCTGTCCGGCCCGGACGATCCCATCCAGCTGCCGAAGGGCTCGAAGAAGACCGACTGGGAAGTCGAGCTGGGCGTCGTCATCGGCACCCGCGCGCAGTACGTGGACGAGAAGGACGCGCTGAAGTACGTGGCCGGTTATTGCGTCGTCAACGACGTCTCGGAGCGCGCCTACCAGTTCGAGCTGGGTTCGCAGTGGGACAAAGGAAAGGGCTGCGACACGTTCGGACCCGTCGGCCCGTTTCTCGTGACGAAGGACGAGATCTTCGACGTGCAGGACCTCGACCTGTACCTGGAACTGAACGGCAAGCGCGTGCAGACGGGGAACACGTCGAAGATGATCTTCACGGTGGCGCACATCGTGAGCTACCTGTCGCGCTTCATGACCCTGGAGCCGGGCGACATCATCACGACGGGCACGCCGCCGGGCGTGGGCCTGGGCCGCAGCCCGCAGCGCTTCCTCAAGAAGGGCGACAAGCTGCGTCTCGGCATTGCAGGATTGGGTGAGCAGCAGCAGGAAGTGGTCGCGCATCCCAAGGCCTGATGCCGTCGAGGTGACGCGCCATTGTCGTAGGGTGGGCACCCTGTGCCCACGCGCACGTCAGCATGATACGAACGTCCGCGTGGGCTCGGAGAGCCCACCCTACGATTACAACGCAGTTTGTTTCAACGCACCGTCGATCGATTCCTTCAGCCGCCCCACGATCTCGCCCAGGTCCCCCTGCGTGACGACGAACGGCGGCGCCAGCAGCACGTGGTCGCCATTGCGGCCATCGATGGTGCCGCCCATCGGGTACACGAGCAGGCCGTTCTCCATCGCGCGCGCCTTGATCGCCGCGTGCAGTTTCAGCTCGGGCGCGAACGGCGTCTTGTCCTCGCGCTCGCGCACGAGTTCCAGCGCCAGGAACAGCCCGCGGCCGCGGATGTCGCCCACGTGCGGGTGATCCTCGAATTCCTCGTCCAGCATGGCGCGCAGCGTCGCGCCGCGCAGGCGCACCTGGGTCAGCAGGTCGTCGCGTTCGATCACCTGCTGCACGGCGAGCGCCGCCGCCGCCGCCACGGGGTGTCCGATATACGTATGCCCGTGCAGGAACACGCCGCTGCCCGCGCGCAGGCGCTCGACGATGGTGCCGCTCACGAGCACCGCGCCGATCGGCTGGTAGCCCGCGCCCAGCCCCTTCGCGACCGCGATCAGATCGGGGGCCACGCCGTCCTGCTCGATCGCGTACATCGTGCCCGTGCGGCCCATCCCGCACATCACCTCGTCGGCGATGAACAGGATGCCGTATTTGTCGCACAGCGCGCGCACGCCGCGGAAGTAGCCCGGCGTGGGCGGGATCGCGCCGCCCGTCGCGCCCACGACCGGCTCCGCGCAGAACGCGATCACCCGCTCCGGGCCGGCCTGCAGGATCGCCGCCTCCAGTTCGTCCAGCAGCATCGCCGTGTACTGGTCGACGGTCTGGTCGGCGGCGCGGCCGCGGTATTCGTAGCAGGCCGAGACGCGCTCGACGTCCATCAGCAGCGGCGCGAACGGCTGGCGGCGCCACTCGTTGCCGCCCACGGCCAGCGCGCCGAGGGTGTTCCCGTGGTAGCTCTGGCGCCGCGCGATGAACAGCGACCGTTGTGATTCTCCGGCCTCGACGAAGTACTGGCGCGCCAGCTTCAAGGCCGTCTCCATCGCTTCCGAGCCGCCCGACACGAGATACACGCCGTCGATGCCGTCCGGCGCGTTCGCGACGAGGCAGTCGGCCAGTTCCTCCGCCACCTCGGTCGTGAAGAACGCGGTGTGGGCATAGGCGCAGCGGTCGATCTGGCGGTGCATGGCCGCGATCACGTCCGGATGGCCGTGTCCGAGCGACGAGACGGCCGCGCCGCCGCTGGCGTCGAGGTAGCTGCGACCGTGGCTGTCGTACAGGTAGACGCCGGCGCCGCCGACGGCGACGGGCGGCGTCTGGCGCAGGCTGCGATGGAGGATGTGGCTCATGAACGCTCCCGATAGGGTTGGTGATTGACGAAGATGGAAAATAAGCGGGAAGCGCCCGGATTCTTTTGATTTTTGCCTGAAGGCATGCGAATATTTTCGCCCATGACCGACCGCCTCCGCCCGATCCCCCCGGAAGACTGGACCGACGCCCAGCGCGCCGCCGCCCAGGACATCATCAATGGCCCCCGCGGTGCGCTGTATGGACCGTTCGTGCCGCTGCTGCGCAGTCCCGAGCTGATGGGCTATGCCCAGAAGCTGGGCGAATACCTGCGCTACCGCAGCGCCATCGGCGTGCGGCTGTCGGAACTGGCAATCCTCGTCACGGCGCGCGAATGGGACCAGCAGGTCGAGTGGGCGATCCACGCGCCGATCGCGCAGCAGGTGGGCGTTCCTCCCGACGTCGTCGCGGCCATCGCGCGGCGCGAGCGGCCGGCCGCGCTGCTCGTCGACGAAGCGGTCGTGTACGACTTCTGCATCGAACTGCACCGCCACAAGCGCGTATCGGACCGCGTCTACGACGACGCGCTCGCGCTGTTCGGCGAGCAGGGCGTCGTCGACCTGATGGGCGTGAACGGCTATTACACGTTCCTCGCGATGGTGATGAACACGGCGCGCACGGCCGTGCCGGCGTCGAGTGCGGCGCCGCTGCCGGACTAGCCCGTCGGCCCCCGGCCGCGTTCGTCGCGGCGCGGCGGCCGTCCGTCGCATGGCCCCGCGGGTCGTTGCCGCCGCCGGCATAGTGACGGCTCCCAACCACTCGTGAAAGACCAGCCGATGAAACCGCACTACATCCTCGCCGCCGCGGCAGCCGCCACCACCGTGCTCGCCCTGGCCGCGCAGCCCGCGCCGCTGCCGCCGAGCTGGCACATGACCGGCGACAATCCCGACAAATTCACGGCCGGCGTCGACACGTCGCCAGAAGGGCGCGGTGCCAAGTTCTTGCGCAGTAAGACGAACGATCCGGACGCATGGGCGGGGCTGCTGCAGTCCGTCCAGGCGCAGCGTTACCTCGGCCAGCGCGTGCGTTTCCGGGCGCGGCTGCGTACCGAAGCGATGAGCAAGTGGGCGGGATTGTGGATGCGGATCGATAGCCCGGAGGGCAAATCCCTGGTCTTTTATAACACCCATGACAAGCCGGTCAAGGGCACCAGCGGCTGGCAGGAGCGCAGCATCGTGCTGGACGTGCCGGCGAACGCGGGAACGATCGTGTTCGGTGCCATCGGCGCAGGGACGGGCGAGGTCTGGATGGAGCCGGTCGCCTTCGAGACCGTCGGCCGCAATGTCTCCGTCGACCGGATGCCAACCGAAGCGCTCCCGACCGCGCCCACGCTGTGAACCCGGCGATGACCGACGACGACTGCGCCCGCGCCATCCGCCGCCTGTACGGCTGCACGTGGCCTCAAGGGATGCTGACCCTCCTGTGCCTGGCGCTCGTCGCGGGCGGCGCGCTGCTGCTGGGGCGCCACGCCTTGCTCGCCCTGTTCGGCGCGATCGTCGTGACCGGCTTCGCGGCCTGCGCGCTGCCGCTGCTCGCGGCGCGCCTGCTCGGCCACCGGCTCGGCTGGACGGGCGCCGCCGGCCTGCTGCTGGCCGCGGCCGGCGCCGGGGCTTTAGCCGTGCTGCCCGTTTACCAAAGGACGCTCGCCGCGTGGGACGTGCAGGCGCTGCCCGATGCGCAGCTGCTGGCCTGTGTGTTCGGCGTGAACGCGGCCGTGCTGGGGCTGCCGCTGTGGTTCGCCCGCACCCGCGCACGCGCCCGGCAACTGGCCGACCTGCGCAGCGCGGCACTGGCGGCCGAGCTGAAAGCGCTGCAAGCCCAGGTCGAACCGCACTTCCTGTACAACACGCTCGCCAACACGAGATATCTCGCGCGCCACCAGCCGCCGCGCGCCGTCGAGATGCTGGAGCACCTGATCGCCTACCTGCACAGCGCGCTGCCCGACATGCGCAGCCAGACGTCGACCCTCGGCCGCGAATTCGAACTGGCCGGGCATTACCTGGCGCTGATGGCGATCCGCTTCGGCGAGCGCCTGCAATACCGGCTCGATTGTCCGCCGGCGCTGGCGGCCGTGCCGATGCCGCCGCTGCTCCTGATGACGCTCGTGGAGAACGCCGTGCGCCACGGTGTCGAGCCCAAGCCCGGCACCGTGCGCATCGGCGTCACTGCCGTTCGCCGGGGTGACATGCTGACCATCGTCGTCGCCGACGACGGTGCCGGCATCGGCGAAACGACACTGGGCACCGGGGTCGGCCTGCGCAATTTGCGCGAGCGCCTGCAAGCGTTATTCGGCGCTCGCGCCGGTTTCGTCCTGCGCCGCACGGACGAAGGTATGACGGAAGCGGTGCTGACATTGCCCGCGGCCGCGGCGCTGGAGCTCGCGGCATGACGGCGCCCCGCATTCTCGTCGCCGACGACGAACCGCTGCTGCGCGCAGAACTCGTCGAGGCCCTGGAACGCCTGTGGCCCGAGGCCGACGTCGCCGTCGCGCAGGACGGTATCGAGGCATTGCGGCTGGGCCGCGACTGGATGCCGGACGTGGCCTTCCTCGACATCCGCATGCCGGGCCTGGACGGCCTGGAAGTGGCGCGCGTGTTCGGCGCGCGCACGCACGTCGTGTTCGTGACGGCCTACGGCGAGCACGCGCTGGCCGCGTTCGACGAAGGGGCCGTCGACTACGTCGTGAAGCCGATCGCGCTGGAGCGCCTTGCGCGCGCGGTCGAGCGCGTGCGCGCGCGCCTGGCGTCGCCGCCGCCGGACCTCACGCACCTCGTGTCCCGGTTGCGGCCCGTCCCGAAGGCGCCCGCGTGGCTGCAGGCGACGGTCGGCAACACGATCCACTTCATCGACCTGGCCGACGTCATCTATTTTTGCGCCGACGCCAAGTACACGCGCCTCGTGACGGACGGCCTGGAAGCCCACATCCGCCTGAGCCTGAAGGAGTTGGCCGATTCGCTCGACCCGGCCGCGTTCTGGCAGATCCACCGCGGCTATATGGTCGCCGTGCGGCGCATCGCCACTGCCGCGCGCGCCGAGGATGGCGCGCTGTGGGTGCACCTGCGCGGGCACAAGGCGCGGCTGCCCGTCAGCCAGCGCTTCCAGCACCTGTTCCGCGGGATGTGAGGCTTACGCCAGCGCTTCCTTCGCAGCCTGCTCCGGGCTCAAGCCTTCGTAGAACATGTCGGTGAACCACTCGACCTGTTCCTCGATGTGTTCCTGCGCCTGTTTCTGCGTGGCGCCGCCGGCGACCAGGTGGTGCTCGACCTCGATGCACCAGTGGATGAGGGCCAGCGTCTCGTCGTCGAGTTGTTCTTTCTTTGCCATGGTCAGGCCAGTACTTTCTTCAGCCACGCCGAGATGTCCTGGACTTCTTCCAGGCACAGCGAGTGCTGCATTGCGTATTCGTGCCATTCGAGCGCGTAGCCCAGCGAGGCGAGCAGGTCGCGCGACGCCTCGGCGCGGTTGAACGGCACCACATTGTCGTAGCGGCCGTGCGCCATGAAGATCGGTGTCGATTTGCTGGCTTCCGTGCGCTCCGTCCCGAGCTGCGCGGACAGCGGCACGTAGCCCGACAGGCACAGCAGGCCCGCCAGCGTTTCCGGATGACGCAGGCCCGTCTGGATGGCCATCGCGCAGCCCTGCGAGAAGCCGGCCAGCACGATGCGCGAGGCGGGGATGCCGCGCGCCTTTTCGCGCGCGATGAACGCTTCGATGGCCTGCTGCGACGTGCGCAGGCCGTTCTCGTCTTCGCGCCGCGTGAGCTCCAGGCCCGAGATGTCGTACCAGGACCGCATCACGTAGCCGTTGTTGATCGTGACCGGCATCGTCTTCGCATGCGGGAAGATGAAGCGGATGCCGGGCAGGCCGGCGAGATCCAGTTCGCGCACCATTGGCACGAAGTCGTTGCCGTCGGCGCCGAGGCCGTGCATCCAGATGATGGCGATCTCGGGGTTGTCGTTGGTCTCGATCTGGATGTGTTCGAGCAGTTCGCTCATGCGGTGTCCTCGTATGAATTCAGGATGCGGCGGGCCGTTGCGCCGATTTCGGGCGGAAGGCCTTGCAGACGGCGGGATCGGTCTCGGCGTACGGGCCGCCGATCAGGTCGATGCAATACGGGACGGCCGCAAAGATGCCGCCCACGACGGTCTTGCCGTCCGCGTCCTTCAAGCCTTCCAGCGTTTCCTTGATCGACTTGGGCTGGCCCGGCAGGTTCATGATCAGCGCGGCGTGGTCGGGCGTTTCCCGGATCACGGCCGTCTGGCGCGACAGGATCGCCGTCGGCACGAAGTGCAGGCTGATCTGGCGCATCTGTTCGCCGAAGCCGGGCATTTCCTTCGTGCCCACGGCTACCGTCGCTTCCGGCGTGACGTCGCGCCGCGCGGGGCCCGTGCCGCCCGTCGTCAGCACGAGGTGGCAGCGGACCGTGTCGACCAGCTCGACCAGCGTCTGCTCGATGCTGGCGCGGTCGTCCGGGATCAGTCGGGTCTCGACGCGGAACGGCGTGACGAGCGCCGCTTCCAGCCATTCGCGCAGCGCGGGAATGCCCTTGTCCTCGTAGACGCCGCCGCTGGCGCGGTCCGAGACCGACACCAGGCCGACGATGAGCTCGTCGACTTTATTGTCCAGACTCATTGTCTTCGTCCTCGTCCTCGACGGCTTCCTCGTCCGCGGCGGCCTTCGGCGCCTTGGCGAGGTCCTTCAGGATCTGGAAGATTTCGCGGTAGGCCTTGGGCGGCTTGTTCTCGGCCTGTTCCTTGCGCGCGTTGCGGATCAGGGTGCGCAGGTGCTGCACGTCGAGGTGCGGGTGTTCTTCGAGCAGCTGGGTGAGGGCCTTGTCGTCGGCCAGCAGCTTGTCGCGGCGGCGCTCCAGCGCGTGCAACGCGGCCGCCTCGGCCTTCGAGGTGCCTTTCCAGCTCTCGATGGTGCGCTGGATGACGGCGACTTCTTCCTCGTCGAGGGAGCGCATCAGCTTGCCGACGAATTGCAGCTGGCGGCGCCGGCCTTCGTGGTTGGTGATGGTCTGGCACATGAGGATGGCGTCGCGGACTTCCTCCGGCATCGGGACGCGCTTGACGCGGTCGCGCGGGGCCTCGATGAGCTGTTCTCCGAGCTTTTGCAGCTCGTTACTCTGGCGCTTGAGTTCGGACTTGGAAGGGCGGTCGTATTCCTGGTCGAACTCGTCGGAGCGGAAGCCGACGGAGCCGCGGTTGGCATTTGGCATGATGATCTGGGCGACAGGCGCACGGCCCGGCGGTAAAAACGGTAAACGGCTGCTATGATAACTGTTTTAGGGCTCGCCACGAAAAACACACATGAACGACACCGTCTTCACCCATACCCAGGATCAGCTCAAGCAGCTCGCACAGGACGTGCTGGCCATTGCCAAGGAAACGGGCGCCAGCGATGCCTCGGTCGAGATCAGCGAGGGTAGCGGACTGGCGGTGACGGTGCGCAAGGGCCAGGTCGAGACCATCGAACAGAACAAGGACAAGGGCATCGGCGTGACCGTCTACTGCGGCAAGCGCCGCGGCCACGCGAACACGTCCGACTTCTCGCGCGATTCGCTGCGTGCCACGGTCGAGGCGGCGTACAACATCGCCCGCTTCACCGCCGAGGACCCGGCCGCAGGCCTGCCCGACGCCGAGCTGCTGGAAACGAACCCCCGCGACCTGCGCCTGTGCTACCCATGGGGCATCAGCGCCGAGGACGCCGTGGTCATCGCCCAGCGCTGCGAGGCAGCCGCCTTTGCCGTCGACAAGCGCGTGACGAACAGCGAAGGCGCCAGCGTCTACGTGCAGCAGTCGCACTTCGTGGCGGCAAACTCGCTTGGCTTCTGCGCCGGCTACCCGTTCTCGCGCCACACGCTGTCCGTGGCGCCGATCGCCGGCAAGGGCGCCCACATGCAGCGCGACGACTGGTATTCGTCGGCGCGCGATCCGAAGAAACTGGGCGACCCGGAAAAGATCGGCCGCTACGCCGCCGAACGCGCCCTCGCGCGCCTGAACGCGCGCAAGCTCGACACGCGCACGTGCCCCGTGCTGTTCGAGGCCCCGCTGGCTGCCGGCCTGCTGGGCGCTTTCGTCCAGGCAACCTCCGGCGGCGCGCTGTACCGAAAGTCGAGCTTCCTGCTCGATTCGCTGGGCACCAGCATCTTCCCGTCGCACATCCAGATCGTCGAAGACCCGCATTTGATCGGTGGCGTGGGCTCGGCCCCGTTCGACGAAGAGGGCGTACGCACGCAGCGCCGCAAGGTCGTCAGCGACGGCGTGCTGCAGGGCTATTTCCTATCGTCGTACTCGGCCCGCAAGCTGGGCATGCAGACGACGGGCAACGCGGGCGGCTCGCACAACCTGGAACTCGTCTCGAAGGACACGAAGATCGCGGACGACTTCGAAGGCATGCTGCGCAAGATGGGTACCGGTTTGCTCGTCACGGAGCTGATGGGGCAGGGCACGAACTACGTCACGGGCGATTATTCGCGCGGCGCGTCCGGCTATTGGGTCGAGAACGGTGTCATCCAGTATCCCGTCGAAGAAATCACGATCGCGGGCAATATGAAGGACATGTTCCAGGCGATCGTCGGCGTCGGCAACGACGTGCTGACGCGCGGTAACAAGTCGACCGGTTCCATCCTGCTCGAGAAAATGGTGGTCGCCGGCAATTAACGGTCGCTGAGGGGAGCGCGTGCGGATTCGGGCATGCCGCACGCGACATCCGGGTTCCTGTAATAATGTGCACATGCACATTTTTTGAAGAAAGGAACCCGATGGATATCCTCGCCGCCGCCCGCAAGCGCTACACCGCCAAAGCGTACGACCCGTCCCGCCGCGTGCCGGAAGACACGATGCAGCAGATCTACGAAGTGCTGCGCAACAGCCCCTCGTCCGTGAACTCGCAGCCGTGGCACTTCATCGTCGCCAGCACGCCGGAAGCGAAGGCGCGCCTGGCCAGGGGCGTGCAAGGCCCGTACAGCTACAACGAGGCGAAGATCCTGAATGCCTCGCACGTGATCCTGTTCTGCACGCGTGTGGATGCCGAAGGCGGCCACCTGGACCATCTGCTCGAGCAGGAACAGCGCGACGGCCGCTTCAAGGACGATGCCGCCAAGGCGGGCCAGGCCAAGGGCCGGCTCGGCTACGTCAACCTGCACCGCTACACGCTGAAGGACTTGCCGCAGTGGTTCGAGAAGCAGGCCTATATCGCGCTGGGCAATGCCATGCTGGCCGCCAGCGCGCTGGGCGTGGACACGACGCCGATGGAAGGCCTCGACCCCGCTGCGCTGGACGCGGAACTGGGCCTGCACGAGAAGGGCCTCGCGAGCCTCGTCCTGCTGAGCTTCGGCTACCACGCCGACAGCGATTTCAATGCCGCGCTGCCGAAGTCGCGCTTGGCGCAGGAACAGGTGTTCACCTTCCTGTAAGCGGCATGAAAAACGCCACGGTGCGCGGAGCAGCCGTGGCGTTCGTCGTTCAAGACGGGGCGAGCGCCCCGTTTTTCATTTCTCCAGCTGACGGACCGCCAGCAGGACCGGCTGCAGCACGGCCGCACCGAGGCGCGCGCTGCGGGCGCCATCCCAGCCGACTTGCGGATCGGGGTCGTTGGCGTTGTCCTTGAACGGCAGTTCCAAGGTCAGCGACAGGCAGCCGAATGCGTGGGTCACGTACGGCGAACCCATCGTCAGCACCTCGTCCGTGTACGGCTCCTTCGGGTAGCCGTGGACGTCCTGGAAGTCGGGACTGGCGATCATGAATGCGTCCGAGAACGCCTTTTGCGCGGCGGCCTGCTCGGCCGTGAACGTGGGCAGGGCGTCGGAGCCGGCGATGAAGACGTACGGCAGGCCCTCGTCGCCATGCACGTCGAGGCACAGGTCGACGCCCGTCTCTTCCATTTTCTTGCGGACCAGGAAGACTTCCGGGCTGCGTTCCATCGACGGGTTCAGCCACTCGCGGTTCAGGTTCGCGCCGGCGGCGTTCGTGCGCAGGTTGCCGCGGACGGAGCCGTCCGGGTTCATGTTCGGCACGACGTAGAACACGGTCTCCTTCAGCAGCTGGCGGCCGAACGGGTGCGCCGGGTCGAGCAGGGCGTCGAGCATGCCTTCGACGAACCACTCGGCCATCGTCTCGCCCGGGTGCTGGCGCGCGATGACCCAGACCTTCTTCTTGCCGGCGTCCGGTTCGCCGATGACGAGCAGGTTCAGGTCGCGGCCGTCGATGGTCGAGCCGAGGTCCAGCATGCGCACGTGCTCCGACATCTGGGCGCGGTCCAGCAGTTCCAGGTGGCGCTCCCACGAATAGGGTTCGAAATAGGCGTAGTAGACGCTGTCCATCGCGGGCGCGTGTTCGATCGTCAGCACCTGCCCGTCGAAGCGCGTCGGCACGCGGAACCAGTTCACGCGGTCGTAGCTGGCCATCGCCTGGTAATCTTCCCAGCCCTTCGGATACGCCGACTGGCCGGCATTGAGCAGGCGGATCGTGCACGGCTCGCCCTGCGCGCCCTGCAGGCGGAAGTAGAACCACTGGGCGAAGTCGGCGTGGGAATCCTTGCGGATGTTCAGGTCGATGGCGTGCGCGCTCGTGGCGTTCACGATCTCGATGGCGCCAGCGTCGAACTGGCTGCTGATCTTGATAGACATGGTGTGTCCTGTTGTTGTTGGCTGTGAGGCGGCATGATACCGCTTTCGCCGGCGGAATCGGATGCTCTGCTCGCGCGCAAAGATTGACGCCGGGCCTGCTGCTACTGTTCTTGCTTGGCCTCATCGAGGAGACGGAGCATGACGACTATCCGCGTGGCGCGGCCGGAAATCACGAGCATCGACCGGCGCGGCTTCTGGCTGTGCTGGCGCGAGGAAGAGCTGTACCTGCCGTTCGCGCTGTTTCCCTGGTTCGAGCATGCGACCGTCGCTCAGCTGTGCCGCATCGAACACCTGGGCCGCGAATGCCTGTACTGGCCCGGGCTGGACCTGGAACTCGCGCTGGACCGGATCCGCGATCCGATGGCGGCCGCGCAATTCGCCGTCGATTGCTGATCAGCGCAGCCCGCCGAACCGGTCGTACAGGCCCGCATCCGCCTCGGGCGCGTCCGCATCCGCGCGCCGCAGCACGTCCATCAGGTGGCGCTCGGCCGGCTCCCACACGAGCCGGTAGGTCGCCTGCGCCAGCGCATACGCTTCCGACCCCGGCCACGGCTGCGGCAGCAGCGCGAGCGGCAGCATCGGATCGTGCAGCTGGACGCGGCGGTACGCATGGATCAGCAAGGTGCGCACGATGAACGCCTGCTGCGGTTCCGGCGTCGGTTCCCTCCGCAGCACGTCCAGCAGCGGCGTGAATTGCTCGATGAAGCGGCGGTAGCCCGTCACGACGGCGGACAAGTCCCAGCCTTCGCGCACGAGCTCGGCCAGCGGGCGCGCGCCGACGTCCGGCAGCTCCGTCGCGGCGCACACGAAGACCTTGCCGCTGGCTTCCACGCGCCGCAACACCTCGGCGACGCCGTCCAGGTCGGCCGCCGGATGCGCGAGCAGGCCCGGCGCCAGCATGGCAAAACCTTCCCATTCGAGTTCCTTGCGCACGGCCGCGCGCAGGGCGCTGTCGATGCTCCCGTTGGGCGCGAGCAGCAGGGTCCAGCGGCCGTCCCAGTCCACGCCCGGCGAGGCATAGATGCGGTGGTTCGCGCGGGCGAAGCGGGGCGCGGCAGCGGGCTGCAGCGCATAGCTGCTGCGCCGGCCCTCGCGCTGCGCCACCAGCCAGCCTTCCTGCACGAGGCGGAACACGCTCGTGCGCACGAGCCGGTCCGTCACGTCGAGCGGCGCCATCAGCTCGATCAGGCTGCCCAGCCACAGGCGCGCGCCGTGCGGCGCAATGGCGTCGCCGAAGATCGTCATCACGAGCGATTTGGAACGGGGCGGGTCGGTCTCGAGGAAGTGGGCGATCCACTCCTGGCTGCTGGTCGGGGTCATGGGCTGCGATTCTACCGCGTCTCAATATGATTCAAAATTTCGCTATACATCTATATTCCTGTATCGTATTATGGTTTCAGACAGAGCACAATCGGAGACTGATCATGTATGCACAGATGGTGGACACGGGGCTGAAACAGGTCCAGACCCGCGCCGACATGAGCGAGGAAGAGCAGGCGTTCCAGGCGCGCGTCGACGCCGGCGTGAAGATCGAGCCGAAGGACTGGATGCCCGAGGCGTACCGCAAGACCCTGATCCGCCAGATTTCCCAGCACGCGCATTCCGAGATCGTCGGCCAGCTGCCGGAAGGTAACTGGGTGACGCGGGCGCCGACGCTCAAACGCAAATCCATCCTGCTGGCCAAGATCCAGGACGAAGCCGGTCACGGCCTGTACCTGTACAGCGCCGCCGAGACGCTGGGCGTGTCGCGCGACGAACTGCTGGCCGCCCTGCACGCCGGCAAGGCGAAGTACTCGAGCATCTTCAATTACCCGACCTTGACCTGGGCCGACATCGGCGCCATCGGCTGGCTGGTGGACGGCTCCGCGATCATCAACCAGATCCCGCTGTGCCGCTGTTCGTATGGCCCGTATGCACGGGCGATGATCCGCGTGTGCAAGGAAGAGTCGTTCCACGCGCGCCAGGGCTACGACATCATGATGAAGCTCGCGCAGGGCACGCCCGAACAGAAGGCGATGGCGCAGGACGCCCTGAACCGCTGGTGGTGGCCGTCGTTGATGATGTTCGGCCCGTCCGACGCGGAATCCGTCAACAGCGCCCAGTCGACCGCCTGGCGCATCAAGCTGTTCTCGAACGACGAGCTGCGCCAGCGCATGGTCGACCAGACCGTGCCCCAGGCCGAATTCCTTGGGCTGACCATTCCCGATCCGGACCTCGAGTGGAACGAGGAACGGGGCCATTACGACTTTGGCGAGATCGACTGGGAAGAGTTCTACAACGTCCTCAAGGGCAACGGCCCCTGCAACAAGGACCGGTTGCGCACGCGCGTGAAGGCATACGAGGACGGCGCGTGGTTCCGCGAGGCGCTCGTCGCGCACGCCGAGAAGCAGGCTGCAAAGAAGGCCGCCGCGTGACGTGATGCGACGGTGGGCACGGGGTGCCCACCCTACGTATGGACGGTTGCCGTAGGGTGGGCACCCCGTGCCCACCAACCACCAAGAAACACGGAGACAGCAATGAGCAAAGAATGGCCCCTGTGGGAAGTCTTCATCCGCAGCCAGCACGGCCTCGCCCACAAGCACGTGGGCAGCCTGCACGCGCCGGATGCCGAGATGGCGATCAACAACGCGCGCGACGTCTACACGCGCCGCAACGAAGGCGTGTCGATCTGGGTGGTGAAAGCCGCCGACATCGTCGCCTCGAGCCCGGCCGACAAGGACGCGCTGTTCGAACCGTCGAACAGCAAGGTCTACCGCCACCCGACCTTCTTCCCGATGCCGGAAGAAGTCAAGAACCTGTGAGCGGCGTATGGACGCGAAGTTCGCTCAGTTCAAGTTCGAGTATCTCCTGCGCCAGGGCGACAACGCGTTGATCCTGTCGCAGCAACTGTCGCAGCTGTGCGGCAAGGGCCCGGCGCTGGAAGAAGACATGGCGCTGACCAACGTCGCCCTCGACCTGCTCGGCCAGACCCGTATGTGGCTCACGTATGCCGGCGAGCTCGAAGGCCAGGGCCGCGACGAGGACCGCCTCGCCTACCTGCGCGACGCCCGCGACTTCCGCAACTGCCTGCTCGTCGAGCAGCCGAACGGCGACTACGCGCAGACGTTGACGCGCCAGTTCCTGTTCGATACGTGGCACTACTTCCTGATGCGCGGCCTGGTCGATTCCAGCGACCGCCGCATCGCGGAGATCGCGGAAAAATCGATCAAGGAAGTGACGTACCACCTGCGCCGCAGCGGCGACCTCGTCGTGCGTCTCGGCGACGGCACGGACGTCAGCCGGCGCAAGATGCAGGATGCGCTGGACGAGCTGTGGACGTATGCCGGCGAGATGTTCATCTACGACGACGTCGACCTGGCAATGGTCGAGCAGGGCGTCGCGCCGGCTGCCGAAGGGCTGCGCGCCGCGTTCCTCGGCCACGTCGCCGAGGTGCTGGAAGAGGCCACCTTGACGAGGCCGCCGATTGACGCCTACGTCCAGCGCGGCGGCAAGCAGGGCCGTCATACGGAGCGGCTCGGCTACATCCTCGCCGAGATGCAGTTCCTGCAGCGCGCCTATCCGGGCGTGGCATGGTGATGACCGCGGACACGTCACCGATCACGGTCGACCGGGTGCGCGCCTGGCTGGGCGACGTCCCGGATCCGGAAATCCCGGTGATCTCGGTCGTCGACCTGGGCATCGTGCGCGACGTGGACGTGGCCGACGACGGCGCATGCGTCGTCACGATCACGCCGACGTATTCCGGCTGCCCCGCGATGGAAGTCATCGCCGAGGACATCGACAAGGCGCTGCGCGCACGCGGCGTGGACAACCTGCGCATCGTCACCCGCCTGTCGCCCGCGTGGACGACGGACTGGATGAGCGATGCCGGCAAGGCCGCGCTGAAAGGCTACGGCATCGCACCACCGGTGCAGCAGGTGATCGACATCAGCGCGTTGACCCGCGGCGTGAAGCGCCATGCGATCGAACAGCCTACTGTGGCCTGCCCGCACTGCGGCTCGACGCACACGCGCCTGACCAGCCAGTTCGGCTCGACGCCATGCAAGGCCCTGTATCAATGCCTCGATTGCCGCGAGCCGTTCGATTACTTCAAATGCCATTGAGGCTGACATGAGCAAGTTCTACCTATTGACCGTGGCGCAGGTGAAGCATGAGACGCGCGACGCCATCGCCGTCACGTTCGACGTCCCGCCCGACCTGCGCGACGCGTTCACCTACCGCCAGGGCCAGCACCTGACCTTGCGCACGACGATCGACGGCGAGGACGTGCGCCGCTCGTACTCGATCTGCGCGGCCGTGCAGGACGAGAAGCTGCGCGTCGCCATCAAGCGCGTGCCGGGCGGGCTGTTCTCGACCTGGGCCAACGAGACGATCCGCCCCGGCGTCACCCTCGACGTGATGCCGCCGGAAGGCCGCTTCAACCTGCCGCTGGAACCCGAGAGCTGCCGTCACTACCTCGCGTTCGCGGCCGGCAGCGGCATCACGCCGATCCTCTCGATCGTCAAGACGACGCTGATCGCCGAGCCGCACAGCCGCTTCACCGTGTTGTACGGGAACCGCGCGTCGTCGTCCGTGATCTTCCGCGACGAGCTGGCCGAGTTGAAGGACCAGTACATGGAGCGGCTGAACCTCGTCTATGTGATGAGCCGCGAACAGCAGGACATCGAATTGTTCAACGGCCGCATCACGCAGGACAAATGCCGCCAGCTGTTCAAGCACTGGCTGCGCGTGGAAGACGTCGACCATGCGTTCATCTGCGGACCGGAAGACATGATGCACGGCGTCTCCGCCGCGCTGCAGGAAGCGGGCATGCCGAAAGAGCGCATCCGCATCGAACTGTTCGTCGCGGGCGCCGCGCAAGAGCCGCGCAAGCCGCGGCGCCAGGTCGTGGACGATGCGCACCACCTGACCGAGGTCACCGTGATCATGGACGGCAACCACGCCAGCTTCACGATGGACCGCGACAAGGAATCGATCCTCGACGCCGGCCTGCGCGCGGGCCTCGACATGCGTTACTCCTGCAAGGGCGGCGTGTGCTCGACGTGCCGCTGCAAGGTGCGCGACGGCCAGGTCGACATGGACGTCAACTATGCGCTGGAAGACTACGAGGTCGCGCGCGGCTTCGTGCTGAGCTGCCAGAGCTTCCCCGTGACGGACAAGGTCGTCGTCGATTTCGACGTCGTGGAATGATGCCGTAGGGTGGGCACCCCGTGCCCACCGAAGACCATAACGAGGAGACACACGCATGACCTACGACACCATCCTGTTCACGATCGAACAGGGCATTGCCACGCTCACCCTGAACCGCCCCGATCGCCTGAACAGCTTTACCCAGGCGATGCACCTCGAAGTGCGCGATGCGCTCGAGCGCGTGGAACAGGACAAATCCGTGCGCGTGCTGCTGCTGACGGGCGCCGGCCGCGGTTTCTGTGCCGGCCAGGACCTGAACGACCGCGCCGTGGAACCGGGCGCGCCGGGTGTCGACCTGGGAGAATCCGTCGAAAAATTCTATGCGCCGCTCGTGCTCACGCTGAAAAGCCTGCCGCTGCCGGTGATCTGCGCCGTCAACGGCGTGGCAGCCGGCGCGGGCGCGAACCTGGCGCTCGCGTGCGACGTCGTGCTCGCGGCGAAGTCGGCATCGTTCATCGAAGCGTTCTGCAAGCTGGGGCTGATCCCCGATACGGGCGGCACATGGGTGCTGCCGCGCCTCGTCGGACCGGCGCGCGCGCTGGGCCTGGCTCTCCTGGGCGACAAGCTGCCGGCCGAGAAGGCCGAGCAATGGGGCCTGATCTGGCGCTGCGTGGCGGACGAGTCGCTGATGGACGAAGCGCTGACGCTCGCGCGCCACTTCGCCACCGCACCGACGAAAGGCCTCGCGTTCACGAAGCGAGCCATGCAGGAAAGCTGGGGCAATACGCTGGAACAGCAGCTGCAGCTGGAAGCCGGGATGATGCGCGAACTGGGCTACAGCCACGACTACCGCGAAGGCGTCGCCGCGTTCATCGCCAAGCGCCAGCCACAGTTCAAGGGAGAGTGACGATGGTCCAGGCACTGGAAAAGAACAGCGTCGTCGCCGTCATCGGCAGCGGTGCGATGGGCTCCGGCATCGCCCAGGTCGCGGCAGTCGCGGGCCACACGGTGAAGCTGTTCGACACGCGCCCGGAAGCCGTCGACAAGGCCCTCGCGGGTATCGGCCAGGCCCTCGCGCGGCTCGTCGAAAAAGGCCGCATGGGCGCAGCGGAAGCGGACCTCGCGCGTGAGCGCGTGCACGCGATGCGCGCGCTGGACGACGCGAAGGATGCGGCGCTCGTGGTGGAAGCCGTCGTGGAAGACCTCGACGTCAAGCGGACATTGTTCGCGCAACTGGAAGAGGTCGTCGGCCCGGACTGCATCCTCGCGACGAACACGTCGTCGATCTCGGTCACCGCGATCGGTGCGATGTTGCAACGCCCGGAACGTCTCGTCGGCATGCACTTCTTCAATCCCGTACCGCTGATGGCCCTGGTGGAAGTGATCTCCGGCCTCGCCACCGACAAGACCGTCGCCGACACCGTGTACGCGACCGCGGCGGCGTGGGGCAAGAACCCCGTGCACGCGAAGTCCACGCCGGGCTTCATCGTCAACCGCGTGGCGCGCCCGTACTATGCGGAGGCGCTGCGCCTGCTGCTCGAGCAGGCGGCCGACCCGGCCACGATCGATGCCGTGATGCGCGACTGCGGCGGCTTCCGCATGGGGCCTTTCGAGCTGATGGACCTGATCGGCCACGACGTCAATTACTCGGTCACGCAATCCGTCTTCAACGCCTACTACGGCGACCCGCGCTTCGCGCCGTCCGTCGTGCAGCAGGAGCTCGTGAATGCCGGCTTCCTCGGTCGCAAGACGGGACGCGGCTTTTACCGCTACGACGACGGCGCCGTGCTGCCGCAGGCGCACGCCGAGGCGATGCAGGCAGCGCCCGCGCAGGTGCGCGTCGCGCGGCCCGGTACACATGCCGTGCTCGATGCGCTCGAGGCGCGCCTGCGCGCTGCCGGCATCGATGTGACGGCGGCGGACGGTGACGCCGGCCCGGCGCTTTACGCGGACGGCGCCGCCATCCACCTGACCGACGGCCGCAGCGCCACGCGGCGCGCGTGCGACGACGGCCGCCCGGACACGATCGTGTTCGACCTGCTGCTCGACCCGGCCAAGGCCACGCGCATCGCGCTGGCCCGCGCCGACCAATGCGGCGACGCGGCGTGGAGCGGCGCTGTCGCCCTGTTCCAGCAGGCCGGCTTCACGGTGACGCGCCTCGACGACGTGCCCGGCATGGCCGTGATGCGCACCGTCGCCATGCTGGCCAACGAGGCGCTCGATGCCGTCAACCAGGGCGTGTGCTCGGCGGTCGCCGTCGACATCGCGATGCAGAAGGGCGTGAATTATCCGCGCGGCCCGCTGGCGTGGGCCGATGGCATCGGCCTGCGGCACGTGTTCACCGTGCTGGCCAATCTCGGTGCCGCGTATGGCGAGGACCGCTACCGCGTGTCGCCGCTGCTGCGCCGCAAGCTCGCGGCCGATCCCGACGGAGCGCGCATCCATGCATAGCGATCCGCAAGCGCTGGCCGAACTGGCCGGCAAGACGATGTACGAGCGCGATCCCGCCAGCCAGGCATTGGGCATGACGCTCGACGCGATCCGCCCCGGCTACGCGCGCATGCGCATGCGGGTGCGCGACGACATGCTGAACGGCCACGGCACCTGCCACGGCGGCTACATCTTCATGCTGGCTGACAGCGCCTTCGCGTTCGCCTGCAATTCGCACAATGTCAATACCGTGGGCGCCGGCTGCACGATCGACTACCTCGCGCCGGGACGCGCGGGCGACGTGCTCGTGGCCGAAGCCGTCGAGCAGGTGCTGTCCGGCAAGACGGGCGTCTACGACGTCGTCGTGACGGACCAGGACGGGCGCAAGATCGCGCTGTTCCGCGGGAAGTCGCACCGCGTCGCCGGCCATGTGGTGCCGGTCGATGCGGCCATGTGAAACGGAGGAGGTAACGATGGTGCAACGCATCCCGCAACCCGGCGATCTGGAGCCGATCGAGCGCGCGAGCCGCGACGAACTGCAGGCCGTGCAGCTGGAGCGGCTGAAATGGAGCCTGAAGCATGCCTACGACAACGTGCCGCACTACCGCCGCGCGTTCGACGAAGCGGGCGTGCACCCGGACGATTTGAAGACGCTGGCCGACCTCGCGAAATTCCCGTTCACGGAGAAGAAGACGCTGCGCGACAATTATCCGTTCGGCCTGTTCGCCGTGCCGCGCGAGCAGGTCGTGCGCGTGCACGCGTCGTCCGGCACGACGGGCAAGCCGACCGTCGTCGGCTACACGCAGCGCGACATCGACACGTGGGCCGACGTCGTCGCCCGCTCGATCCGCGCCGCGGGCGGCCGGCGTGGCGACATGGTGCACATCGCCTACGGCTACGGCCTGTTCACGGGCGGCCTCGGTGCCCACTACGGCGCCGAGCGCCTCGGTTGCACGGTCGTGCCGATGTCGGGCGGACAGACGGAAAAACAGGTCCAGCTGATCCAGGATTTCAAGCCGTCGATCATCATGGTGACGCCGTCGTACATGCTGAACATCGTCGAGGAATTCAAGCGCCAGGGGCTCGACCCGGCCGCGTCGTCGCTGCGGGTCGGCATCTTCGGCGCCGAGCCGTGGACGGATGCGATGCGCCGCGAGATCGAGGAACGCGCGGGCATCGATGCCGTCGACATCTACGGCCTGTCCGAAGTGATGGGACCCGGTGTCGCGAGCGAGTGCATCGAAAGCAAGGACGGTCCCGTGATCTGGGAGGATCACTTCTACCCCGAGATCATCGACCCGGACACGGGCGAGGTGCTGCCGGACGGCGCGGAGGGCGAGCTCGTATTCACGTCGCTGACGAAGGAAGCGCTGCCGATCATCCGCTACCGCACGCGCGACCTGACGAAACTCCTGCCGCCGACGGCACGTTCGATGCGGCGCATGGGCCGCATCAGCGGCCGGTCGGACGACATGCTGATCATCCGCGGCGTGAACGTGTTCCCCAGCCAGGTCGAGGAACTCATCTTGCAGATGCCGGCGCTGGCGCCGCATTATCAACTCGTCGTCACGCGCGACGGCCATCTCGATGCGCTGGCCGTGCTTTGCGAGCTGCGCGAAGGCGGCGCGGACAACGTGGATGCGCTGGCCCGCGACCTGCAGCACCGTATCAAGACCCATATCGGCGTGACGACGGCCGTGACGTTGCTGCCCCCTCTGGGCATCGAACGCTCGCTGACGGGCAAGGCGCGCCGCGTCGTCGACAAGCGGCCGAAACATCAATAAGGAGACTCCAACATGACTGACGCTTTCATCGTCGACGCCATCCGCACCCCGTTCGGCCGTTTCGGCGGCGCCCTGTCCAGTGTGCGGGCGGACGATTTGGCCGCGCTGCCGATCGCCGCGCTCATCGACCGCAACCCCGGCATCGATTGGTCGCAGGTCGACGACGTGCTGTATGGCTGCGCGAACGGCGCCGGCGAAGACAATCGCAACGTCGCCCGGATGGCCGCTCTGCTGGCCGGCCTGCCGCCGTCCGTGCCCGGCTCCACGATCAACCGCCTGTGCGGTTCGAGCCTGGACGCCGTCGGCAGCGCCGCGCGCGCCATCCGCGCCGGCGAAGCGAACCTGATCATCGCGGGCGGCGTCGAGAGCATGACGCGCGCGCCATTCGTGATGGCCAAGGCCGACAGCGCGTTCTCGCGCACGGCGAAGATCGAGGACACGACGATCGGCTGGCGCTTCGTGAATCCGAAGATGAAGGCGCAGTACGGTATCGACTCGATGCCGGAGACGGCGGAAAACGTGGCGCGCGAATTCGGGATCGCGCGGGGCGACCAGGACGCGTTCGCGCTGCGCAGCCAGCAGCGCTGGGCGGCGGCGCAGGCGGCCGGCGTGTTCAAGGACGAGATCGTGCCGGTGACGCTGCACGGACGGAAAGGCGAGTCGCGCGTGTTCGACACGGACGAGCACCCGCGTCCGGAGACGAGCCTGGAATCGCTGTCCCGCCTGAAAGGTGTCGTGACGCCGGACGGCACGGTCACGGCGGGCAACGCGTCCGGCGTCAACGATGGCGCCTGCGCCGTGCTGGTGGCATCCGGCGCGGCGATCGACAAATTCGGCCTGGTGCCGCGCGCCCGCATCGTCGGCATGACGACCGTGGGCCTGGAACCGCGCATCATGGGCTTCGGCCCCGCGCCCGCGACGAAGAAGCTGCTGGCGATGACGGGCCTCACGATCGGCGAGATGGACGTGATCGAATTGAACGAAGCGTTCGCGTCGCAGGGCCTGGCCGTCCTGCGCGACCTGGGCCTGCCGGACGACGCGGCGCACGTGAACCCGAACGGCGGCGCCATCGCCATCGGCCACCCGCTGGGTGCCTCGGGCGCGCGCCTCGTGACGGCGGCCGTCAACCAGCTGCACCGCATGGGCGGCCGCTATGCGCTGTGCACGATGTGCATTGGCGTGGGTCAAGGCATCGCCCTGATCGTGGAACGCGTCTAGCATGGTCAAGGTCTACGAAATCGATGGGCTGCGTCCCGTCGTGCACCCGACGGCGTACGTGCACCCGACCGCGGTGCTGATCGGCGACGTGATCGTCGGGCCGCGCTGCTACGTCGGGCCGCTCGCGTCGCTGCGCGGCGACTTCGGGCGGCTGATCCTGGAAGAGGGCGCGAACGTGCAGGACACGTGCGTGATGCATGGCTTTCCGGAAGACGACACGGTCGTCGAAGTGGATGGCCACATCGGCCACGGCGCCGTGCTGCACGGCTGCCGCGTGGGGCGCAATGCGATGGTCGGGATGAATGCCGTCGTGATGGACAAGGCCATCGTCGGCGCGGAGTCGATCGTGGGCGCGGCGGCGTTCGTGAAGGCCGGCATGGTGATCCCGCCGCGCAGCCTCGTGCTGGGCGCCCCGGCGAAGATCGTGCGCGCAGTGTCGGACGAGGAGATCGCATGGAAGAGCTATGGCACGCGGCAGTACCACGACCTGAACGTGCGGTCGATGCGCACGATGCGCGAAGTCGAGGCGTTGACGGAAGTCGAGCCCGGCCGGCCGCGCATCGTGTTCGACGAGCCGCACAAGCCAAAACAATGAGGAGACGAGGATGCACACCCCAACCACCCTGCAAAGCCTGATCGCCGGCCGCTGGCTCGGCAGCGAAGCGCACCAGCCGCTGCACAGCGCGCTGGACAACCAGCTGATCTACCACACGCATGCGGACAAGATCGACTTCGGCGAAGCCGTCGCGTATGCCCGCAAGACGGGCGTGCAGGCGCTGATGCAGATGGATTTCCAGAAGCGCGCCCAGCGCCTGAAAGCGCTTGCCGCCTACCTGATGGAGCGCAAGGAAGAGCTGTACGAGATCTCGCACCTGACGGGCGCCACGCGGCCGGACAGCTGGGTCGACGTCGAAGGCGGCATCGGCACCTTGTACGCCTACGCCAGCATCGGCGGGCGCGAACTGCCGTCGTCGAACGTGCTGCACGAAGGCCCGGCGATGGCGCTTGGCAAGCGGGGCGGCTTCGCGGGCACGCACATCCTCGTGCCGCGCGGCGGCGTCGCCGTGCACATCAACGCCTTCAACTTTCCGATCTGGGGCCTGCTGGAAAAATTCGCGCCGAGCTTCCTTGCCGCGATGCCCTGCATCGCCAAGCCCGCCACCGCGACGAGCTACCTCACGCATGCGGTCGTCAAGATGATGATGGAGTCGGGGCTGCTGCCGGAGGGCTGCCTGCAGCTCGTCATCGGTTCGACGGGCGATCTGCTGGACCGCCTGAACGGCTTCGATGCGGTGACGTTCACGGGCTCCGCCGACACCGCCGCGAAGCTGCGCGGCAATACGAACCTGATCCGCGAATCCGTGCCGTTCACGGCGGAGGCGGATTCGCTGAACGCCGCCATCCTCGCGCCGGACGTCACGCCGGACGATGAAGAGCTGGACCTGTTCGTCAAGGAAGTGGCGCGCGAGATGACGGGCAAGGCGGGCCAGAAATGCACGGCGATCCGCCGCGTGATCGTGCCCGAGCACCTCGCGGACGTCGTGGGCGCGCGCCTGCGCGCGCGCCTCGCGAAGATCGTCGTCGGCAATCCGAAGGTCGAAGGCGTGCGCATGGGCGCGCTCGCGTCGCTGGACCAGCATCGCGACGTCAGCGAGCGCGTGGAGATGCTCGCGCGCGGCAACGAAGTGCTGTTCAGCGCCCGCGACGGCTTCCAGCCCGTGGGCGACGGCGTCGCGGCCGGCGCGTTCTTCGCGCCCACGTTGCTGCTGTGCCGCAACGCGATGGTCAACGACGCCGTGCACGACATCGAGGCGTTCGGCCCCGTCAGCACGATGATGACTTACCGCGACATCGACGAAGCGCTGGCGCTGGCCGCGCGCGGCAAGGGCAGCCTCGTCACGACGCTGGTCACGAAAGACCCGGCCATTGCGGCGCATGCGGTTCCGGTGGCGGCGGCGTCGCATGGGCGCGTGCACATCCTCGACCGCGTCGCCGCGGTGGACTCGACGGGCCACGGTTCGCCGTTGCCGATGCTCAAGCATGGTGGTCCGGGCCGTGCCGGCGGTGGTGAGGAACTCGGCGGTATCCGCGCGGTCAAACACTTCCTGCAACGGGCGGCGGTGCAAGGTTCGCCGACGATGCTGGCCGCGGTCACGGGCGAGTACGTGCGCGGCGCGGCCGTCAAGGAATCGGACGTGCACCCGTTCCGGCGCTATTTCGAAGACCTGGAGATCGGCCACTCGCTGCTGACGCACCGCCGCACCGTCAGCGAGGCCGACATCGTCAACTTCGGCGGCGTCTCGGGCGATTATTTCTACATGCACTTCGACGAGATCGCCGCGAAGGACACGCAGTTCGGCAAGCGCATCGCGCACGGCTACTTCGTGCTGTCGGCGGCGGCGGGCTTGTTCGTGTCGCCGGCGCCCGGCCCCGTGCTGGCGAACTACGGCCTCGACAACCTGCGTTTCGTGGCGCCGGTCGCGATCGGCGACACGATCCGCGCGCGCCTCACGTGCAAGCGCAAGGTCGACCGCAACCGCACCGACGACCAGGGGCGGGGGCAGGGCGTGGTCGCGTGGGATGTCCAGGTGACGAATCAGAACGACGAACTCGTCGCAAGTTACGATATCCTGACGCTGGTGCAAAAGCGCGGCTGAGGAAGGGCCAAGGCCGCCCGTGAAACTGAAAGGGACCTCGAAAAGCCGTCGCCAGGCTTTTCGACGTTCCGTGAAAGGAGTGATCCATGCAGCGGCTTGACCTGAGCAGTATTCCCGTGCTGACCGGTACCGGGTATCCCGATCCCTTCGCCGAAGCCGTCAATGGCCGCAGCAAACAGGCGCTGGGCGATGCCGGTGGGCTGACGCAGTTCGGCGTCAACCTCGTCGAGCTGCAACCCGGCGCCGCCTCGTCGCAGCGCCACTGGCATACCCACGAGGACGAGTTCGTGACGGTCGTCTCCGGTGAATTGACGCTCGTCACGGACGAGGGGGAGACGTTGATGCGCGCGGGCGACTGCGCGGCTTTCCCGGCCGGGCGGCCGAACGGCCACCAGCTCATCAATCGCGGCTGGGGCAACGCGCTGTTCCTGTGTGTCGGCTCGCGCATCCCCGACGACAAAGCCCACTATCCGGACATCGACCTCGTGTACGACGGCAAGACCGACAGCTATGCCCACCGCGACGGCACGCCGTACCCGAAGCGCGACACGCGCACGTCGACCATGCCGGCGGCTGCCGCGTCCATCGAAACGGACGAAAAGACGCTGGACCCGCGCGTGTTCCGTGCCGACCACGGGGAGCAGGCCGGCATCAATCCGCACGAACCCTGATCGTCACGGCCGCCGCTGCACGCGCAGCAGGCCGTCCGTCGTCGTCACGGCACGCAGGTCCGCGTAGTCGAGTACCGCAGCGACGTCCGTGTCGAGCGGATGTGTGTGCGTGACCGTCACGACGATGCTTGCCATGCCGGCTGCGGCCGCCGAGCGCAGGCCGGCGAGCGTGTCTTCGAACACGAGGCAGTCTTCCGGCTTCACGCCCAGCTTGCGCGCGCCCAGCAGGAACGGATCGGGTGCGGGCTTGCCCCGTTTGACGTCCTCCGCGGCCACGAGCACCGCAGGCAGCGGCAGGCCGGCAGCGGCGATGCGCGCTTCCGCCAATGCACGCGGTGCCGACGTGACGATGGCCCAGCGCTCGGCCGGCAGGCTCGCGATGAAGGCGGCGGCGCCTGCGATGGCTTCGATCCCGGCCACGTCCTCGATCTCGGCGAGCGTGATGCGCGCCGCTTCCGCCACCGGGTCGACGCCGGGCAAGTCCAGCGCGCGGATCGTTTCTTCCGTCCGCTTGCCGTGGATCGTGGGCAGGAAAGCGGCCACGTCGAGCCCGTGGCCGGCGGCCCAGTCGCCCCAGACCCGCTCGGCGGCCTTGATCGAAGTAAGGATAGTGCCGTCCATGTCGAACAGGAAGGCGGCGAAGTCGCGCTGGGGCAGGGCTGGCGTTGCGGTCATGGATCTTTCTTGTGAGTTACAGTCGGCGCGATCTGATCTTGCGCGCGTAGCGGTCGTGGACATGCTGGCTGATGAAGCTCGACAGGCCATGCCCGGCGCGTGCCAGTTCCTGCATGGTCGCGATGTTGGCGGCGCCGGCGCTGTCTTCCGTGTAGAGATAGCGTTCGCCGTTGAGGAACTGGACGATGATCTGGCCGGCATCGATGTCGTAGGCGACGACGCCGGATTCGCGGCTCTGGTTGCCGTAGCGTTGCATGGTGCTCTCCGATCGAACTGATGTCCGATCGGATTGTACGTAGGGTGGGCACCACGTGCCCACGCGAACGCTTATTCGGCCAGTTGAGCGCGCACGCGCGCAATGGCCGCGCGCACCTGGTTCGGCGCCGTGCCGCCCACGTGGTCGCGCGCCGCGACGGAACCTTCCAGCGTGAGCACGGCGAAGACGTCCTGCTCGATCAGCGGCGAGAACTCGCGCAGGCGCTCCAGCGACATCTCCGACAGGTCGCACTTGGCGTCATCGCACGCGCGCACGGCATGCGCCACGGCCTCGTGGGCGTCGCGGAACGGCAAGCCCTTCTTGACGAGGTAGTCGGCCAGGTCGGTCGCCGTCGCATAGCCCTGCAGGGCGGCGGCGCGCATGTTCTCGGCCTTGACCGTGATGCCGGATGCCATGTCGGTGAAGATGCGCAAGGTGTCGAGCACGGTGTCGACCGTATCGAACAGCGGTTCCTTGTCTTCCTGGTTGTCCTTGTTGTACGCGAGCGGCTGGCCCTTCATCAGCGTCAGGAGGCCCATCAGGTGACCGTAGACGCGGCCCGTCTTGCCGCGTGCCAGTTCCGGCACGTCCGGATTCTTTTTCTGCGGCATGATCGACGAGCCGGTGCAGAAGCGGTCGGCGATGTCGATGAAGCCCACGCGCGGGCTCATCCACGTCACCAGTTCTTCCGACATGCGCGAGATGTGCATCATCAAGACCGATGCGGCTGCCGTGAACTCGATGGCGAAATCGCGATCAGATACAGCGTCGAGCGAGTTGTGGCAGACGTCCTCGAACCCGAGGGTCTTCGCGACGCGCAGGCGGTCGATGGGGAAGGTGGTGCCCGCCAGGGCGGCGGCACCCAGCGGCAGGCGGTTCACGCGGCGGCGCGTGTCCTGCATGCGCTCGGCGTCACGGCCGAACATTTCCACATAGGCCAGCAGGTGGTGGCCGAAGGTCACCGGCTGCGCGACCTGCAGGTGCGTGAAGCCCGGCATGATCGTGTCCGCGTTGTGTTCCGCCAGGTCGGTCAGGGCGCCGCGCAGGCTGTTCAGCAGGGCGAGGATGTCGTCGATGGCGGCGCGCATGTACAGGCGGATGTCCGTCGCCACCTGGTCGTTGCGCGAACGGCCCGTGTGCAGGCGCTTGCCCGCGTCGCCGACCAGTTCCGTCAGGCGTTTTTCGATGTTCAGGTGCACGTCTTCAAGGTCCAGCAGCCACTCGAAATTGCCGGCTTCGATTTCGGCGCGGATGTGGGCCATGCCGCGTTCGATCTCGGCGCGGTCCTGGGCGCTGATGATGCCCTGGGCGGCCAGCATCTCGGCATGGGCGAGCGAGCCCTCGATGTCGAACAGCGCGAGGCGCTTGTCGAAGAAGACGGATGCGGTGTAGCGCTTGACGAGGTCGGAGACGGGTTCGGAGAAGCGGGCCGACCAGGCTTCCGCTTTTTTGGCAAATTGATCAGTCATGATGGGGGGCGGGTGACGGGATTTTCTTGAATTCCTGATTATAAACTGTGCAGCCGCGACCCCGCCGATCGGCGCCGCGCACGTTTCCATACACGTTCCGGCGCAAATGCCCGATCATGTGTCTGTTCTTGGCAGTTCACAAATAAAACAAGGAGACGACATGCGAAAGGGGTATTGGATGGGGGCGGTCGCGGCGATCGCGCTGGCGCTTGGCGGCGCCGCGAACGCGCAGCCAGGGCAGGTCCAGCCGGCGGCGCCCCAGGCGGCGGCAGCGCCGGCAGTGGCGGCGCCGGCCGCGGCCGCCGTGGTTGGCGCTCGCCCGGCCGACGTCGCCACGATCGACGGCATTGTCGCCGCGCTGTACGACGTCATCTCTGGCCCGGCCGGCCAGCCGCGCGACTGGGACCGGATGCGCTCGCTGTTCGCGCCCGAGGGCCGGCTGATGGCCGTCGGCGCGCGGCCGGAAGGCGTGTACGCGTTGCGCACGATGACGGTCGACGACTACATCAGCCGCAACGCGAAGGCGTTCGCCACGATGGGCTTCTTCGAGCGCGAGGCGGCGCGCAGCACCGAGGCGTTCGGCCAGATCGTGCATGTGTTCAGCACGTACGAGTCGCGCCATGCGCCCGGCGACGCGGAGCCGTTCCAGCGCGGCATCAACAGCATCCAGCTCGTCAACGACGGCAAGCGCTGGTGGATCATCAACGTGCTGTGGCGCGCGGAGGATGCGTCGCTGCGCCTGCCGGAACGCTACCTGCCCCGGCAGTGAACGGCGATGCCCGCACGATTGATGGAATCGTCCATGCAGCCCGGAACGGGGCTAGAATTGGTTTTTTTACCAGATTGACGGTGTAGCGTGTCCATGATTCCAACCACCAACGATTCCAGTTTCCAGGTCAGCACGGACCGGACGCGACTCGATATCCCGATGATCTACCGCTTCCTCAGCGAGCAATCGACCTGGGCCGTGGGCATCTCGCGCACCGTGGTCGAGCGCTCGATCGAGAATTCGCTGTGCTTCGGCGGCTTTCTCGACGGCCGCCAGATCGCGTTCGCGCGGGTCGTCACCGACTATGCCACCGTGGCCCACCTGGAGGACGTGTTCGTCGTGCCGGAGTACCGCGGACGCGGCTACGCCAAGCAGCTGATCCGCATCGTGATCGAGCATCCGAGCCTGCAGCGGCTGCGGCGTTTCACGCTCAACACGGGTGATGCGCACAGCCTGTTCGCCCGGTTCGGCTTCGCGCCAGCGCAACGTCCCGATAGCCTGATGGAGCGCTACTACCCGAACATCTATCTTTCCTGAGCCGACTCAACACGGCGACAGTCCTCTACAATCAGTCTTACGATCGGTCTGTCCGTGCAATGTTGAAGTCGGGAAGGAAATCAATGTTTCGGTACGTGCTGCGTCTTCTGCTGTCCGTGTTGCTGCTGGCTGGTGCGCCCTGGTGCGCCGCTGCCGATGCGCCGCCGCCCAAGGGAACTCTCGTCATCATCGGCGGCAATTTGCGCCCCGCAAATGCGCCCGTGTGGGAGCGCATCGTCCAGCTGGCGGGCGGCAAGGGCGCGCGCATCGCCGTGTTCGCGTCCGCCTCCGGCACGCCGGAACGGTCCGGCAAGAGCCTCGTGGAACGTCTCAACAGCTATGGCGCGAAGGCGTTCTTCGTGCCCGTCGCGGTGAAGCTGTCCGGCAGTGATTACCAGGCGGCGGCCGACGACCCTGGCCTTGCCGAGGCCGTGCGCGGCGCGGGTGGTGCCTTCTTCGCCGGCGGCGATCAGAGCCGCATCACACGCGCGCTGCGCCACGAGGACGGCAGCAATACCCGCGTGCTCGATGCGTTGTGGGACATGTACCGGCGCGGCGGCATGATTGCAGGCTCCAGCGCCGGCGCCGCCATCATGAGCAGCACGATGTTCGGCCGGCCCAAGGCCGTGCTCGCCACGCTCAAGCTGGGCGTGGAAGAAGGGGAAGAAATCACGGAGGGGCTCGGTTTCATCGGCGACGACGTGTTCGTCGACCAGCACCTGCTCGTGCGCGGCCGCTTCGCGCGCATGCTGCCCGCGATGCTCAAGAAAGGCTACAAGCTGGGTCTCGGCATCGACGAGGACACGGCCATGGTCGTGCTGCCCAACCGCGACGTCGAAGTGATCGGCTACAAGGGCGCGCTCGTGCTCGACCTGTCGAATGCCACCGTGCACGAAGGCGCGTTCAACGTGACGAACGTGCAAGTCAGCTACCTCGACAATGGCGACCACTTCAACATCGTCACGCACGAGTGCACGCCGTCCGACGACAAGGCCGACAACAAGCTCGACCCGTCACGGCCTTACTACCGCGAGCCGCTGTTCACGGCCGACATCCTCGGCAACACGACCGTCGTCGACCTGATGAGCAAGCTGATCGACAGCGACCAGCCGGACGCCATCGGCATCACGCTGGGCAGCCCGAACGGCGTCCAGCCCGACCTCGGCTTCGAATTCCGCTTCACGCGCACGGACGACAGCGTCGGCTACCAGTCGTCGTCGATGGAGTCCTATTCCATCTACAACGTGCGCATGGACATCCGGCCCATCCTCATCCGGCGTCCGCTGTACCAGTACAAATAGCGCCGCGCGGGGACGCGAATCGCCTGCGTGCCTGCGCAACCCTGTCCCGGACGACGCATTGCTCGGCATGGTCGTTGATCAGCCCCATCGCCTGCATGAAGGCGTACACCGTCGTCGGTCCGACGAATTTCCAGCCCAGTTTCTTCAGGTCCTTCGACAGGGCAGTGGCTTCCGCGGACGTGGACGCCGTCTGCGGCGTGGCGAGTTGGTCCGGGGCGGGCTCGTAGCGCCAGAAAAACGCGGCCAGCGAGCCCTCGCGCGCGACGAGGTCCCTGGCCATGCGGGCATTGTTGATCACGGCTTCGATCTTGCCGCGGTGACGGACGATGCCCTCGTCGGCCAACAGCCGCGCGACGTCGCGGTCGGTGTACGTGGCAACCCGGTTGAAGTCGAACCCATCGAAGGCGGCCCGGAAATTCTCGCGCTTGGCAAGGATGGTGCGCCAGCTGAGCCCGGACTGGAATCCTTCCAGGCAGATCTTTTCGAACAGCCGCCGGTCGTCATCGACGGGGAAGCCCCATTCCGTGTCGTGATAGTGAAGGAATTCTGGCGCGGCACCGCACCAGCGGCAGCGGGGCTGGCCGTCTTCCGGAACGAACATCGTGCTCATGCGAGCAGGAACTCCAGCCGGGGATCGACCTTGCCGGGCTTGATCTCGAGGACTTCGGCCTGGACGATGCCGTGGGCCACGAACGGATCGGCATCGACCCGCGCCTGCAGGTCCGCCAGCGATTCGCCGTGCGCCACGATCGCGCCACCCAGGTTCGGTTGCAGGCTGCCCACGACGAGGAATACGCCATCGTCGAGGCCGCGCTTGATCCAGGCGTTGTGATCGTGCATGAAGTCGCTGGCCTTGCTCTTGTTTTCCGCAAATTTCAGAAGCACCACGTACATTGGATCCTCCGTTCGATTCGTCAAACCACATATTGTAATGACGAAATTCTAGACCGATCTCTCCAAAAATCACGTCAGGCCGATATGACCCGGTCGCTGCGCTCGCGGCGATACCGCCCCGGCGGCGCCAGGCCGTGCGCGCGGAAATGCCGCCGCAGCGATTCGGCCGAGCCGAGCCCGGCCAGGTCCGCGATCGCGTCGATGGCCAGCTGGGGCCGCGACTCCAGCAATTGCGCGGCCAGCGCGACGCGCTCGCGCACGAGCCAGGCGAGCGGTGCGAGCCCCGTCCTTTCCTTGAATTTGCGCTGGAACGTGCGCGTGCCGAGGCGGGCGTCGGCCGCCATCGACGCGACCGTGTGACCGGCGCGAATGTTCTCGCGCACCTGGTCCATCAGCCGGGCGATGGTGTCCACGCCGGCATCGGGCACGGGGCGCGCGACGAGCTGCGCCTGGTCGCCGTCGCGGTGCGCGGGAATCACGAGGCGCTGCGCGACCTTGTTGGCGACGTCCGCGCCGAAGTCGGACCGCACGAGGTGCAGCAGCATGTCGAGGCCGGCCGCAGACCCGGCCGACGTGACGATGCCATCCGCCTCGACGTACAGCGCGGACGGATCGATGCCGATGCGGGGAAAGCGCGTGCGCAGGTCGTCCAGATAGCGCCAGTGCGTGGTCGCCTGGCGGCCGTCGAGCAGGCCGGCGTACGCGAGCACGTACGCGCCCGAGCAGATCGAACAGATGCGTGCCCCGCGCGCGTGCGCGGCGCGCAGCGCGTCGACTAGGGCGGCCGGCGGCGCTTCGGTCCGGTCGCGCCAGCCGGGGATCACGATCGTGTCGGCGTGCGCGAGCGCGTCGAGCCCTTGTGGCACGTGCACCGTGAGCCCGCCCATGGCACGCAGGGGGCCGGGCTCGACGGCGCACACGGCGTGGCTGTACCAGCGTACGCCCAGCTCCGGGCGTTCCAGGGCGAACAGCTCGATGGCACAGCCGAATTCGAAGGTGCACAGGCCGTCGTAGGCGACGATGGCGACATGATGGGACATGGCGCGATCTTACCAATTTCTGTCGCGCAAGACACTGCCGGCGAGCCGCCGCCGCTGCGACACTGGCGTCTCACTGAAAGGAGAACATATGACGTCATCCGTAGCCGCCATCCCCGCCGCGTCCAGCGACCGCGCCATCGCCCACTTCGGCACTGCCTTTGAATTCGAGGCGGATTGCTGGGACGTCCACGACGCCATCGCCGGCGGCCGCCAGGATTTTGTCCTGTTCGACGCGCGCAGCCCCGACCTGTATGCGCGCGGCCACGTGCCGCAGGCGATTAGCATGCCGCATGGAAAAATCGTCGAGGCGAAACTGCGCGACTATCCACTGGACACCTTGTTCGTCGTCTATTGCGCCGGCCCCCATTGCAACGGCGCGCACCGCGCCGCGTATCGGCTCGCCAAGCTGGGGCGGCCCGTCAAGCTGATGATCGGCGGCATCACGGGCTGGATCGACGAAGGCTTCGAGCTGGCGCGCGGCAGTGGCGATTGAGCGCTGCACGGTCCGCGCGGCACGGCCGGACGACGCCGATGCGCTCATCGGCATGATGCGCGCGCTCGCCGCATTCGAAGGCTATCTGACGCAGTTCCGCGCCACGGCTGGCGATCTGCGCGCCCGTGCGTTCGGGCGCGACGCGCAGTGCGGTATGCTCGTCGCGCAAGGCGACGATGGCGCCCTTGCCGGCTACGCGGTCTGGCTCGTGCAGCCGTTCACGTACGACCTGCGCCCGACCGTGATCCTGAAGGAATTGTTCGTGGACACGGCGTACCGGCGCGACGGGATTGCATCGCACCTGCTCGCACGGTTGCGCTGCGAGGGGGAGCGCATCGGCGCGGGGCAGGTGACATGGCTGGTCCTGCCGGTGCCGGACGGCGGCCTCGATTGATTGTCAGAAAACCAAACCTGCGCTAGATTGCACGTTTTATATCTGGCGCAGGTGCAAGCATGCATTTCGAAGTTCCGAAGTCGAAGAAGCTGAAGGAGTTCGGCGGCGAGTACGTGATGATCGTCATCAGTATCCTCACCGCCCTGGCGCTCGAACACGCCGTGCAAGCCGTCCACCACAGGCAGCTTGCACACGAAGCGGCCGAGCGGATCGAGGCCGAACTGCGTCTCAACGCGAAGGACGTCAACGACGTGCTCGAGCGTAACGAGCGCGATCTGCAAGAGATCCAGCGCGTGCGCGCCGAGCTGCTGCAGGGCATCCGCGACAAGGTGCCCGACGCCGAGCTGATGGCGCACTTCAAGACCGACTGGAAGGCCGGTCTCACCCTCGGCATCAAGGTGCCCACGTTGCGTCACGAAGCATGGGACGCCGCCGTCGCCAACCAGGCCGTGACGTGGATGCCGGATGCGCAACTGCAACGCTACGTGACGGCCTATGCCGACATGCGCGACGTGCAGACACTGGTGACGTCCGGCGGCGCGACTTTCGTCGATGGCCCGCGCATGATGGACACGTTGAGTGACCTGGACACGGGCACCGCGACGCCGCACCAGATGCTCAAGACCCTGTCCCAGCTGCGCAGCGCCTATGGCAGCGTCGACGGCAACCTGCAGGGTTTGATGAAGAACCTGCCGAAGGCCGGCGACGTCCTGGCCGACGCACACTGACGACGGAGCGACCATGATCCGATCGATGCTGCGCCTGCTGGCCGCCTGGTCCCTCCCCATGCTGGCGATGGCCCAGGCGATCCACCCCGCCACCGTCCGCCTCGACTACATCCACAGCGGCAATGCGCTGTCCGAACAGTACGCCATCGAGCGCGTGCTGATCGAACCGCTGCCGTGGCCGGGCGACATGGCGCGGCCGTTCGACGACACGAACCGCGGCAACAACCGCGTCGAGGTGGCCGATGCGAAGACGGGCGACCTGCTGTATTCGCGCGACTTTTCCACCGTGTTCGGCGAGTGGAAGACGACGGAGGAGGCGAATAAACTCAGCCGCGGCTTCCACGAGTCCGTGCGCTTCCCGAAACCGGACCGGCCCGTGCGCGTGCGCATCCTGAAGCGCGACGAGCGCAACCAGTTCTCCGTCGCGTGGAGCGTCGACGTCGACACGGACGCGCAGGACGTCGTGCGCGCGCAAGGACCGGCGCCGGCGCAGCCGATCCCGATCAAGGTCAGCGGACCGTCGCCGCGCAAGGTCGACCTGCTCGTGCTGGGCGACGGCTACACGCGGGCCGAGATGCCGAAATTCGAAGCCGACGTGCGCCGCCTCGCGCAGCATTTGTTCGAGGTGTCGCCGTTCAAGGAGCGCGCGAACGATTTCAACGTGTGGGCGCTGGCCGTGCCGACGCAGGAATCGGGCGTGTCGCGGCCGTCGACGGGCGTGCACCACGCGTCCGCGCTCGGGACGCGCTACGACATCTTCGGCAGCGAGCGCTATGTGCTGACCCTCGACAACCGTGCGCTGCGCGACATCGCCCAGTACGCGCCGTACGAATTCATCGAGATCCTCGTCAACAACGACACGTATGGCGGTGGCGGGATCTTCGGCCAGTTCAGCACGGCCGCAGCCGGCAACGACTGGGCGAACTACCTGTTCGTGCACGAGTTCGGCCATCACTTCGCGGGGCTGGCCGACGAGTACTACACGTCGCCCGTCGCCTACCAATCCAGCGGCGCGCGCATGGAACCGTGGGAGCCGAACGTGACGGCGCTGCGCGACCCGGCGCACGTGAAATGGCAGAAATACGTGAAAGCCGGCACGCCGCTGCCGACGCCGTGGCCCAAGGCCGAGTACGAAGCCTATTCGCGCGAGTACCAGAAGAAACGTGCGGCGCTGCGCGCGGCGAACCGGCCGGAGTCCGAGATGAGCGCGCTGTTCCGCGAGGACCTGGCGCACACGAAGGCCTTGTTCGCGCAGGCGCCGTACCGCAAGGCGATCGGTGCGTTCGAGGGCGCGAACTACGAGGCGACGGGCTATTACCGACCGGCCATGCAGTGCATCATGTTCGACCGCAGCGAGCGGTTCTGTCCCGTCTGCCAGGACGGCATCAGCGACATCATCGACCTGTACGCGGGCCATCCGGCCAAGAAATAGCGCCTGCGCAACGCTGCCCTGGGTGCGCTCCCGAACAGAGCCGCCCGGGCGGCGCTCCTATCCTCGTTTCGACCTGTCATAACCTATGAAACGAGATCATCATGAACACATTCATTTCCACGCTCGCGTGTGCCCTGCTGGCGTCGTCGGCCTGGGCCCAGACCAGCGCAAACACGCCACCGATCGGCCAGGCCGTGTCCGGCCATAACACGACGGCCGCCGGCGTATCCGGCACCGGCCTGCGCACGGACGGCAGCGCAAACACGCGCTCGAAGCATGGCGACACGGGCCGGCAGGCGGCCGGCGTCGATGCGTCGGGCAAGGTCGTCGGCAAGAGCACGGCCGTGATCAATCCGGCGCGCGGCAAGGCGGACGACGTGAACGCCCAGGCCACCAATACGACGGCGCCGAACAGCAAGGACACGAACGCGGCGGCCACGGGCGGGCGCGGCGAAGCCGGCACGAAGGCCGAGAGCGACATCATGCATGCCAACGCGCGCGCTGTGAAGGAGCCGCCCGGCAGCCGCCTCAAGACGGAGGCTGCGGTGAAGGCAAGCAAGAAGAAGCATGCGGAATCGCGGCGCAAGGGCGCGGAGAAGGCTGCGGCACGCACCGGTTCGTGAGGCCGGAAAAATCTGGTCACAATTTGGATGATGGCGGGTATGTACTGCGTGCGCTGGCGAACAGAGACGAACGAGCACGAGGCCTATTCTGGAGGCTCGAGTTAACAAAAACACACGGCGTCTCCGCGCGCCTCCTCACCATAGTCACTTCAGGAGAATCATGATGAATAAACTGCTCGCCACCCTGATCGCCGGCCTGTTCGCCACCTCGGTCTATGCCCAGACCGCCGCCCAGAGCACCACGACGGCACCGGCCACCCCGGTCACGACCACCGCACCGGCCACGAGCACGGCGATGGGCCAGAGCGGCGCGGCCGGCATGACGTCGACCGGCGACGCTAAGGCCGACAAGAAGATCAACAAGGCGGACGAGAAGGAAGCCAAGGAGGTCTCGAAGCAGGACGAGAAGATCAGCAAGGCCACCAGCAAGGCCAACGAGAAGAAGGCCAAGGCTCAGGCAAAGGCCGAGAAGAAGATCGCGAAAGCGAACGAAAAGGTCGCCAAGGCTGACCCGGAAGACAAGGCCAAGGCTGAAGCCAAGGCCGAGGAAAAGACCGCCAAGGCCGATTACGACGCCCAGAAGACCATGATCAAGGCCGATGAAAAGGCGCAGAAGAAGATCGTGGACGCCAATGCCGACAAGGCCAAGGCTCACGCCAAGGCCGGCGAGAAGCGCGCCGAAGCCGCTGCTGAAGCGAAAAAGGATGCCGCCAAGTAATCCCGACATCCTCGGTGGACGGGTCGACCCGTTCGCCAAATGAAAAACGGACCTGCGGGTCCGTTTTTCATTTGGCGTATGCATATAGATCAACTTAGCATTTGATTTATATCAGTTTTTTCGCATTTTGTTGTTTTTTAGAACATTAAAGAACGGTAATGTTGCGCGCCTTGTAAGCCCATCTGTGTCTGCGTACACTCGATCGCTCAACACTTTCTTACATTTCATTACAAATTCTACCGGAGGTTTGGACGATGCACAGTTCGCCAGTCTATCCGCATCGGTTTGCCCTCCACGCTGTGCGCGCACACGAGCGATTGCGCCCGCGCTGATCCACCACTTCACAGAATCGACTGATTCCGCCGCGGCAACGCAGAGCGGAGTTTGCAAGGCATTCGAGCGCCAGGACGCGTCACGTCCGTCGCTGGGATAGGTCGCCGGTGCAGGCCACAAGCCTGGCGGGCGGTCGCTGGATAGCCCGATACGGGCACGTTTCTAAAAAAACCTTTATGAAGGAAAAATAATGAAATTAAGCCGCAAACTCAGCCTGTTGACCGTCAGCCTGGCATGCGCATTCGCAGCGCATGCCCAGACCGTGAAAGAAACGCCGAATTCCCAGTTCAAGCCTACTGGCAAGGGCTGGGGCGAACTCGACAACGTCGCTACCGCGGCGTCGAACGGTAAGGCAGGTGGTGCTTCGCGTGGCAGCAGTTCCAGTAACTTGTCCTTTCACGGTGGCCCGGTGATGACCGCGCCCAAGAACCTGTACTACATCTGGTACGGCTCGCAATGGGATGCTGCGTCGCAGAACGTGCTGACCAATATCGGCCAGCACCTCGGCGGCTCCCCTTACTTCAACATCAACTCCACGTATTACGATGCCGCCGGCACCCATGTGCAGAACAGCCTCACGCTGGCCGGCACCACGGCCAACAGCGGCACGTACGGCACGCAGCTGAGCGACGCGAACATCGCCTCGATCGTGTCCGACGCGATCACGTCCGGCAAGCTGCCGGCCGATGCAAACGGCGTGTACGTCGTCCTGACCGACCATTCGACCACGGCGACGTCCGGCTTCTGCACGCAGTATTGCGGCTGGCACGACCACACGACGATCAGCGGCAAGGACATCAAGTACGCCTTCGTCGGCAACGCGGAAACCCAGTGCGCGTCGGCGTGCGGCGCCACCAGCCCGAGCCCGAACAATACGCCGGGTGCCGACGGCGCGGCGAGCGTGCTGGCGCACGAAGTGGAAGAAGCGGCCACCGATCCGGACCTGAATGCCTGGTATTCGAACCTCGACGGTTCGGAGAACGCCGACAAGTGCGCCTGGAACTTTGGCACGACGTCGACCGCATCGAACGGTGCCCAGTACAACCAGACGTTCGGCACGATGAAATACCTCATCCAGCAGAACTGGCTGATTGCCAGCACCCAGCGTTGCGTGCAGCATTACCCCTGAGCCTGGGTCTTGACCGTACCTTGAGTTGAGTGTGCGGCGGCCGTGTCCGCGGTCGCCGCTTTTCCTCTTTTTTTATCTCGAGCATATGAAACGATTCCTGATTGCGCTGGGCATGCTCGCCGCGTTCGGCGGCGCGCTTGCGGCGGAGCAGGCGACGCCGAGCGGCCGTGGTGCCGTCGTGACGCCGACCCGCAACATCCTCATCTTCACCAAGCTGGAAAACGAGTGGCAGGACGCCATCCGGCGCCATGACGCGCAGGCGATCCGGCGCTACGTCACGGACGATTTCGAGATCCGCGCGAGCCCCGTCCCCGGCGTGCCGACCGCGCTCGCAGATGCGCTGGACCAGTGGGGCCGCGCGCCGGCCACGCAATCGTCGATCGGCCAGATGGCGGTGCACGAGTACGGCGACCTGATGCTGGTGAGCTTCAAGTGGACGCTCGCCGATGGCCCGTCGTACTTCGTCGTCGACGCATGGAAGCGCGTCGGCACCGAGTGGAAGGCGGCCGTGCGCTACGCCGCGCCCGTGGACGAGAACGCCCCCATCGTGCCGGGCGCCGTCATGCCCAGCGCACAGTCGGTGCGCAAGAAGCCTTGAACGGCATGGCATCGCTGTTCGACAGCAAGGCGGCGATCGGCCTGGCGTGCGTCGTCGCGGTGGCGGTCGGCGCCGGGTCGGTCGCGTGGCTGCGCGGCGAGGGCACCGCCCCCGCCGCGGCGCCCACCGCACCGCGGGCCGGTTGGGACGGCCCGGTTGGCCCTGGCGTCGTTGCCACGCCGGCGGTGGCCTCGCTGGACGGCCCTCCGCTGACGGATGCCGCGGGTAATCTGCGCATCGATCCGGCCTTGCACACGCTGTTCGACGGCTACCTGGCGAAGCCCGGCGGCGCCGCGACCTTGCACGCCTACCTGGACCAGCGACTCGCACCGCCCGCGCGCAAACAGGCTGCCGACCTCGTCGACGCATACGTGCGCTACCTGCAGGCCGACGACGCGATGCGCGCGCGCGTGCGCACGACGCGTCCCGACCCGTCCGGCCTGAGCGAGCAGCAGCTGACGGACTTGCTGGCCTGGCAGCAGGACCGCGAGCAACTGCGGGCCCGCATGCTGGGCGCGGCCGTGGCGCAGGCGTGGTTCGGCGCCGACGATGCCGATTGCCGGATCGCGCTGGAAGACTGGCGCAAGATGCGCGCGGCAGTGGACAGCGAGGACGTGGATTCGAACGAGTTGCGCGCGCGCCGCAGGCACGGCGCCGTGCTGGAGCAGGGCCGTAACGAGCGCGCGCAGGCCTGTGCGCGCCGCCTGCTCGCTGGACATTCTGGGGAGAGACAATGAAGCATATGTTGGCGCTGGCCGCCGCGTTGGTCGCAACCACGTGGGCGCAGGCGGAAACGCCGGACGAGGCGCGCGTGCACAAGCTGGTGGAACCGCGCATGGGCAGCAACGTGAAGGTCGACGCCGTGACCAAGACCGGCTACGGCGGCTTGTACGAAGTGCGTTCTGGTGCCGACATCTTTTACACGGATGCCGGTGCGCGCTACATGTTCGTCGGGAAGATCGTCGACCTGACGACCTTGCAGGACCTCACGCGCGCGCGCGCGGACGAGCTGGCCGCGATCCGCTTTGCCGACCTGCCGCTGGACATGGCGATCAGGACCGTCAAGGGCAACGGCCAGCGCGTGATGGCCGTGTTCGAGGATCCGAACTGCCCCTACTGCCGCAAGCTGCACCAGACCTTGGGCCAGATCGACAACGTGACCGTCTACACGTTCCTGCTGAATATCCTGTCGGACGATTCGGCCGCCAAGTCGAAGAACATCTGGTGCGCGCCCGACCGCTCGCTCGCGTGGCAGCAGTGGATGACGGAAGCGAAGCCGGCGCCGGGCGCGCCGGCCGCTTGCCCCACGCCGAACGAGCAGGTGCTGGCGCTGGGCCGCAAGCTGCACGTGCAGGGCACGCCGACGATCTATTTCGCCGACGGTTCGCGCAGCGGCAGCGGCTTCGACGCGGCGACCCTCGAAGCGCGCCTGCGCCACGCGGCCCGCTGAAACGACAAATGCGCCCGCGGGCGCATTTGTTCAGGTCATTCAGGTCACGACGAAGGCGCTCAGGCGCCGTCGCCCGTGGTGCGCATCGCCAGGTCCTTGGCCTTGAGCTTGGCCGACAACGGCTTGCCCTTGTTGGCGCGCTTGCCGAAGTGCGGCTCCAGGCCGGATGCGAACAGCTCCACGGTGCGAGGCTTGTCGCCCGCCCACGTGCCGACCACGTTCAGGCCCTTCTGGTTGATCGGCTGCACGGCCAGCAGCTTTTCCTTCGGCTCCAAACCCATCAGGATCACGCCGCGGCCACCGTTCTGCAGCACCTTCATCTCGTCGATGCCGAACACCAGCACGCGGCCCTTTTCTGACAGGCAGGCGATGGCGCCCGCACTGTCCGAGACGACGCGCGGCGGCAGCGGCACGGCGCCGTCGTCCAGGGTGATGAACGATTTACCGCCTTTCAGGCGCGTGATCATGTCGCCGGCCTTCGTGATGAAGCCGAAGCCCGTCGACGTGGCGAGCAGCAGGCGCGCGTCGCCATTGCCCGCGAAGTAGTACAGGATACGTCCACCGCCCGACATGTCGACGAGCGTCGTGATGGGCACGCCGTCGCCGCGCGCGCCGGGCAGGGCGGCCACGGGCACGGAATAGACTTTGCCGTTGTCGCCGACGCACAGCAGCGTGTCGACGGTGCGGCACTCGAACGCGCCGTACAGCGAATCGCCCGCCTTGAACGTGAACTGGGACGGATCGTGGCCGACGCCCGTGCGCGCGCGCACCCAGCCTTTTTCGGAGACGATGACGGTCACCGGCTCGTCGATGATCTTCTGCTCGGCCACGGCCTTCTGCGCTTCCTCGATCAGGGTGCGGCGGTCGTCGCCGTACTGTTTCGAGTCCGCTTCGATCTCGCGGATGATCAGGCGCTTCATCGACGACGGGTTGTCGAGGATGTCTTCCAGCTTTTCCTTCTCGCCCCGCAGCTCGGCCAGCTCCTGCTGGATCTTGATCGCTTCCAGGCGCGCCAGCTGGCGCAGGCGGATCTCGAGGATGTCCTCGGCCTGGCGGTCTGACAGGCGGAAACGCTCGATCAGGGCGGCCTTCGGCTCGTCCGAGTTGCGGATGATGTGGATGACTTCATCGATGTTCAGCAGGACGGTCTCGCGGCCTTCCAGGATGTGGATGCGGTCGTTGACCTTGCCCAGCCTGAATTCCGTGCGGCGGCGCACGGTGACGAAGCGGTAGTCGATCCACTCCTGCAGGATCTCGGACAGGCCCTTCTGGCGCGGGCGGCCGTCGCCGCCGATCATCACGAGGTTGATGGGGCTCGACGTTTCCAGCGACGTGTGCGCCAGCAGCATCAGCATGAATTCCGTCTGGTCCTGGTTCTTCGACTTCGGCTCGAACACGAGGCGCACCGGCGCTTCGCGGCCGGATTCGTCGCGCACGGCGTCCAGCGCGCCCAGGATCGTCTGCTTCAACGTGAGCTGCTCGGGCAGCAGGGTCTTCTTGCCGACCTTGATCTTCGGGTTCGTCAGTTCCTCGATTTCTTCCAGCACGCGCTGCGACGACACGCCGGGCGGCAGCTCGGTGACGACGGCCTGCCACTGGCCGCGCGCCAGTTCCTCGATCTTCCAGCGTGCGCGCACCTTCATCGAACCGCGGCCAGCCGCGTACATGTCGGCGATGGCGGACGCCGGGGTGATGATCTGGGCGCCGCCCGGGTAGTCCGGGCCGGGCATGAAGGTCATCAGCTCGGCGTGCGTGATCTTCGGATTGCGGATCATCGCGACGGCGGCCGCTGCCACTTCGCGCAGGTTGTGCGACGGGATCTCGGTGGCCATGCCGACCGCGATGCCGGACGCGCCGTTCAGCAGCAGCATCGGCAGGCGCGCGGGCAGGGTGCGCGGCTCTTCGCTCGAACCGTCGTAGTTCGGCTGGAAGTCGACGGTGCCCATGTCGATTTCGTCGAGCAGCAGGCGCGAGACGGGCGTGAGGCGCGCTTCCGTGTAACGCATCGCCGCGGCGCCGTCGCCGTCGCGCGAGCCGAAGTTGCCCTGGCCGTCGATCAGCGGGTAGCGCAGCGAAAAGTCCTGCGCCATGCGCACGAGGGCGTCGTACACGGACTGGTCGCCGTGCGGGTGGAGCTTGCCGAGCACGTCGCCGACGACGGTCGCGGACTTGCGCGGCTTCGCCGTCGGGCCGAGGCCCAGTTCGTTCATCGAGTACAGGATGCGGCGCTGGACGGGCTTCTGGCCGTCCGAGACGTCCGGCAGCGCGCGGCCTTTCACGACCGAGACGGCGTAGTCCAGGTAGGCGCGCTCGGCGAAGGTCGAGAGGGTCAGCGTCTCGGCGTCATCGCCGCCGCCGCCGGGTGGAGTGGTTTGTTCGAAGAGGCTTGCTTGCGTCATGATCTTTAATGTTCGATTCTATCGAGGCTGCACGCGTGGGCTCGGGGAGCCCACCCTACGTTGCATGCGATTGTAGGGTGGGCGCCCTGTGCCCACGCGCTACGTGCGTATCAGATATCCGCTTCCGTCTCGTTCCCGTGCTCTTCCAGCCACGCCCGACGAGCGGCGGCTTCGCCTTTACCCATCAGCATGTTGAAGCGCGCCGACGATTCGGCCAGGCCGTAGTCGCCGAGCGCCACCGGCAGCAGGCGGCGCGTGTCCGGGTTCATCGTCGTTTCCCACAGCTGCTCGGCGTTCATCTCGCCCAGGCCCTTGAAGCGGGAAATGCTCCACACGCCTTCCTTGAGGCCTTCTTTCTTCAGCTTGTCCTCGATGGCGAGCAGTTCGCCGTCGTCCAGCGCGTACAGCTTCTGGATCGGCTTCTTGCCGCGCGCCGGCACGTCGACGCGGTACAGCGGCGGGCGCGCGACGCACACGTGGCCGTTCCTGAAGAGGGCGGGGAAGTGCTTGAAGAAGAGCGTGAGCAGCAGGACCTGGATGTGCGAGCCGTCCACGTCCGCATCGGAGAGGATGCAGATCTTCCCGTAGCGCAGGCTCGACAGGTCCGGATTGTCGTCCGGGCCGTGCGGGTCGACGCCGATCGCCACCGCAATATCGTGGATCTCGTTGTTGGCGAACAGGCGGTCGCGGTCCGTTTCCCACGTGTTGAGGACCTTGCCGCGCAGCGGCAGGATGGCCTGGAATTCCTTGTCGCGGCCCATCTTCGCGGAGCCGCCCGCCGAGTCGCCCTCGACGAGGAACAGTTCGTTGCGCGTGATGTCCGTCGATTCGCAGTCGGTCAGCTTGCCCGGCAGGACGGCCACGCCCGACGACTTCTTCTTTTCGACTTTTTGCAGCGAGCGCAGGCGCGACTGCGCCTGCTTGATGACGAGTTCCGCCAGCTTGCGGCCGTATTCGACGTGCTGGTTCAGCCACAGTTCGAGCGGCGGCTTGGTGAACGTCGACACGAGTTTCACGGCGTCGCGCGAGTTCAGGCGTTCCTTCGTCTGGCCCTGGAATTGCGGGTCGAGCACCTTCGCGGACAGCACGAACGAGACGCGCGCGAACACGTCTTCCGGCAGCAGCTTGACGCCCTTCGGCAGCAGCGAATGCATCTCGACGAAGCCCTTCACGGCGCCGAACAGGCCGTCGCGCAGGCCGGATTCGTGCGTGCCGCCGCTCGGCGTGGGGATCAGGTTGACGTACGATTCGCGCACGACGGCGCCTTCTTCCGTCCACGCGACGACCCACGCCGCGCCTTCGCCTTCCGCGAAACCTTCGTCGCCCGCGGCCGCGTATTGCGCGCCTTCGAACAGCGGGATCAGCGTCTGGCCGCCGCCGGCCGTCTGCGCCAGCGCTTCCGTCAGATAGCCGCGCAGGCCTTCGTCGTAGCGCCAGGTCTGCTTGTCGCCCGTCTTCGCATTGGTCAAGGTGACGGTGACACCAGGCAGCAGCACGGCCTTCGAGCGCAGCAGGCGCTGCAGCTCGCTCATCGGGATGTTCGGCGAATCGAAGTATTTACCGTCCGGCCAGGCGGTGACGCGCGTGCCGTTCTTCTTGCCGCCGCGCTCGAATGGTTCCGACGTCAGCGGCTCGATCACGTCGCCGTCGGCGAACACGAGCTTGTGCATGCCGTTGCCGTCGTCGTCCTTGCGCCACACGGTGATCTCGAGACGCTTGGACAGCGCGTTCGTGACGGACACGCCCACGCCGTGCAGGCCGCCCGAGAACGCGTACGCGCCGCCGGAACCCTTGTCGAACTTGCCGCCCGCGTGCAGGCGCGTGAACACGATCTCGACCGTGGACACGCCTTCTTCCGGATGCAGGCCGACGGGAATGCCGCGGCCGTCGTCCTCGACGGTGATGGAGCCGTCCGCGTTCATCGTCACGTCGATGTTCTTGCAGTAGCCGCCCAGCGCCTCGTCCGAGGCGTTGTCGATCACTTCCTGGATGATGTGCAGCGGATTCTCGGTGCGGGTGTACATGCCCGGACGCTGCTTGACGGGCTCCAGTCCTTTCAGGACGCGGATGGATGATTCGCTGTAATCGGGTGCGGGTTTCTTGGTGGCCATGCTTGATCTTCAATCATTCGAATGCTGCGCATTCTATCTTGTCGGGCGGCAAATAAGCGAAGCGGGCCGCGCGAGACGTTATTGTTTTGGGAGGCGGAATACGATGTGCGGGCAAAACAACTGTATGGAAATACAGTATTCTTGCCTGCCAAGCGCAAGTTTGCAAGCACTCGTTGCGTGGATTGCTCAGTCGGCGGCATCCCGGCATCCTGGTGTTCATTACTAAAACGATATTTTTTACAAATCCGAATCGTGCGCGACCGGCGCAAGGATATATTGAGATCATGGCTCAGGACAATGACAAGCACGCTGACAAGCCAAGCGAACCCGACCCGCTGCAGGACGGCCCGTCGGGTTCGCCGCGCGTGCCTGACCGTCGTACTGGGAGCCGCGCGTCGCGCTACCTGCGCACGGACGACACCCCGCTGAGCCTGGCCGGCCGCGTGCTGCGTTCGCGCTGGCGCGCCCTGAGCGATAAATTCAATCGCGACTTCATGCGGCGCACGCTGCGCATCGGCGTGTCTGCCCGCATCTTTCACCCGGAACCGGGCGCACTGGGCTTACGCAGCAAGAACCTGCAATATCTCGAGGAATCGATCGCGCAATGGGTGATGTCGCGCGACGTGCTCGTGTTCATGGTGCCGACCGTCAACACGAACGGGCTGCTCCACCCCAGCAACATCACGATGCGTCATTATGCGCGCCACCTGGACGGCCTCGTGCTGCAGGGCGGGGCGGACGTGTCGCCGATGACGTATTCCGAGGAGCCCACGCGGCCGGAGTGGAGCGGCGACCGCGCGCGCGACGTGTACGAGCTGGAACTGCTGCACGAATTCGTCGACGCCGGCAAGCCCGTGCTGGGCATCTGCCGCGGCTGCCAGCTGATCAACGTCGCGTTCGGCGGCACCCTCCACCAGGACGTGGCCACGGACGTGCCCGGCGCCCAGCCGCACGTGCACGACCTGTACGATGCGCACCGCCACGCCATCGTGTTCCCGCAGGGCTCGTCATTGCGCAAGATGTTCCCCAGGCACGAGCGCGCCGTCGTGAACTCGATCCACCACCAAGCCGTCAAGGACCTCGGGCGCGACATCCACGTGGAAGCGATGTCGGAGCCCGACGGCATCGTCGAGGCCATCCGCTACCAGCGCGCGCCGTTCGTGATGGGCCTGCAATGGCATCCGGAATTCCACCGCGCCAAGGGCGGCGACCTTCTCGACTGTACGCCAGTGCTCGATGAATTCCTGCGCGCGGCGCGTGAAACACGCCTCTGATTTTCGCTTGTCGCTTTCTTGGGCACCTCGAATAACTGGAGGTTTTGCGCGGCCGGGCTGAAGAATTGAGCGTGGTCGTACTTTTTGGGGCCAAAGATCGGCAAACCATGGGGCTGTTGCGCCGCCCAATGGCCTGCGTCGGCCCATTGGGCGCACCTCGGGCGTCAGAACGCCTCGATCCGCGCCTCCCTCAGGTGGCGCAGCCGCCTGAGGTTGCAGGCCGCCGCCTTCCGGTTCAAATGCAAGGTCGCGCGCCAAACCGATGCCGCGCAACGCCTTGCCACCCATCTCGGCCAGCCGGGCAAGGCTGGCATTGGCGACATCCGGCACATCCTCGGCATGATTGGTGTCGTGCTCGCTCGCCGTGCTGCCCCTGAGCTTGCGGATCAGCTTGTAGCGCTTGTCCGTATTGGCCGACAGCTCGTAGCCGAAACAGGACTGCCATGCTTCCTGGTCCAGCGCGCCTCGATGTCCTTTTGGCTCCGTTTTGACGGCGACCGGTCGGCCGGCATGGCGTTGTCCTCGACGATGGACTTTTCTTCCTTGTTCAGGGACTGCTTGGGTACCTGGACGATGCTCGCGTCGATGATCTGGCCGCCAGCGCCACGTCGTCAGCAATGTTTCGGAAGCGGCATCATGCAACCGCCGAGGTTTTTCGAGGTTCCCATTCATGCCCCTTCCGGCCACGCCCGCCGATCCTGGGGTATCAGCACTCAGGGAAAGCAAATCATTACGGTATACTTATGGTTCTTAAAGGAAATTAATGTTGCCTGTTGCATTGCTTTATCGTCATATCAGCGTTGTCTTGGCCGTCATCGTGCTGACGGCACTGGTGCTGTTCGCTCCGGCTAGCCGGGCTGCGGACGCGCAAGAGCCTTGGACTGACATGGCCTATCCCTCGTTCCGTCACCAGGCCGATACAGCCTTCGCCTTCGGCACCGCCTTCGCTCAAGACCACGCCGGATTTATCTGGATGGGTACCCAGACCGGGCTGGTGCGCTGGGACGGCGTGCGCGCGCGCCGCTACAGGGCAGACGCCAATAAGCCCGGTTTCCTGCCCAACGGTTATATCCAGGCCATGTTGGTGGACCGTGAGGGGCGTCTGTGGGTCGGCACCAGCGCCGGCGGGTTGGCCCGTTACGATCCCGGGCGCGATGCGTTCGTCACGATAGGCACCGGTCCCCAAGGATTGAGCAACGCGCGCGTGTCGGCGCTGGCCGAGGATGGCGATGGCGGCATCTGGGTTGGCACGGGAGGAGGGCTGGAACGTATAGGCGCCGACGGCCGTGTGTACGCCGCCGCCAGCGGCGCCCCGCAGGTCGCCGCCGCCTCGCTGCCGCAGGGCGGCGTCGACGCGCTGCTGCGCGATGCGGCGGGGGGGCTGTGGATCGGCACCCGGGGTGGCCTGTACCACCGTGCCAACGACCGCTCGCCGCTGAAGGTGGTGCCGCTGGCCGCGCCGGGCCAGTCGGAACCCGCCGTCATTTTGCTGCGCCAGGACAGCGCCGGGCACATCTGGGTCGGTACCCGCGACAGGGGCGCGTTCTCGCTCGACGCGGACGCGCACCCGCATCGGGTGGTGGCGCGCGATGGCAGTCTGGCCCTGCAGGTTGGGCGAATCTTCGCCATGGTCGAGAAGTCGCCAGGCATCCTATGGTTCGGGATCGAAGGCGGCGGCATCCTGGAGCTCGATCTGGCGCATGGACGGACCCGTCGCATCCTCCACCGAGCCGACGTCACCGACAGCTTGTACGATGATGAGGTGCAGGCATTGTTCCGCGCGCGGGGCGGGCAGATATTCGTCGCTACGATACAGGCCATGAGCGTACACGACGTGGTCCCGCAAGGATTCCTTACGATCCGCACCATCGGTCCCGACGGTGCGAAAATGAACGCACACCAGCTGCTGGTGCGGCCCGACGGGCGGGTGTGGATGGGCACGGTCGGCGGTGTCATCCGCGTCATCGATCCGTTGCGCGGCGAGGTCGGCGTAATCCATCCACGGGCCGATGCCACCGGCGGCGGTCTACCCGGAGGCCGGGTGCTGGCGCTGCTGAACGGTCCCGGCAACAGTGTCTTCATCGGCACTCAGCAAGGGCTATTCCGCAGCGACGACGACGGTCGTCATGTGCGACGTGTCGCCGTGCCTACGCGTCCCGCTACCGCCGCGGTCTGGGCGCTCGGCTACCGCGACGGCGTTCTGTGGGTGGGCGGCCTCGACGGTGTGTGGCGACTGTCGCTGGGTCGCGGTGGCGACCTCACGGTGCTGCGCCACGAAGAAGCGTCACTGGGCGACGCGCGCGTGGCGCAGATCCTGCCGCTGCCCGATGGCTCGGCATGGCTAGGCACGCGCGCCGGCCTGGCCCGCCTGCCGGCAGGCGGGCCGGTCGAACTGTTGCCCACCGACGCCGCCGACGCCACCCGCGTGCCCCCCGGCTTCGTCTCCTCGCTCGCGCTGGATCGCCAGGACAGGCTGTGGCTCGCGACGTATGGCAACGGCGTCGCCGTGCTCGAACGCACCGACAGGGCCGGGCGCCGCTGGTTCCGCCGCATCGGCATGGCCGAGGGACTACCCGACAGCGGCGTCAACAAGATGGTGTCCGGCCGCGACGGGGCCATTTGGCTCAGCACCGACAATGGCCTGGCGCGCATCGACCCGGCCACGCTGGCGGTGCGCAAGTTGGGCGAGGCCGAGGGCGTGCACATCCCGACTTATTGGGGAGACTCGGGGGCGCTGGCGGCCAACGGCGATATCCTGTTTGGGGCTCCGACCGGCCTCACCGTCGTGCGGCCGGGGAGCCTGCGTCAGCGCCACGACAACGCGCCGGTCGCCGTCACCCGCATCGTGCTGGGTGAGCGCAAGCTGCCCGCAGCCCCCTTCAACCTGGGCGCGAAGGCGTCGGCGATCCTGACGATCGCCCCGGACGACCGCGAACGCGGCTTCTCGCTGGAATACACCGCGCTCGATTTCGCCGCTCCCGGCAGCAAGCGCTACAGTTACCGTCTGGCCGGCTTCGATCGCGACTGGATAGACGCCGACCACGTCTTGCGCCGGGTCAGTTACAACAACCTTCCGCCGGGCGACTACACGCTGCAGCTGCGCAGCAGCGAACCCGACGGCGGCGCGCCGGTCCAGCTCGACGTGCCGGTGCGTGCCCTGCCCATGTGGTACCAGCAGGGGTGGGTGCCCGCGCTGGCGGCGTTGGCCTTGGCGGCGCTGTTTGCCGGCCTGATGCAGGCGCGGACCTCGCTGCTGCGCCGACGCCAGCGCGAACTGGAAGCCATGGTGGCGGAACGCACCTCTGAACTGCGCGCCACTCAGGCGCGCCTGGAAACCATGGCCTACGGCGATGCGCTTACCGGGCTACCCAACCGCAGGCTGTTCGCCGACGAGATCCGGCGCATGGCCGCCCAGGTCCAGCGCGACGGCGTGCCGTTCACGCTGTTGCTGATCGACCTGGATCACTTCAAGCACGTCAACGACACCCTCGGCCACGACGCCGGCGACGCGCTGTTGGTCGAGGCGGCCGAGCGGTTGCGCCACGCGGTGCGCGAGGCGGACCGCGTGGCGCGCCTGGGCGGCGACGAATTCGCGGTGCTGCTGGCGCCGGGCAGCGACGCCGCCATCAGTGGCCAGATCTGCCAGCGTATCGTCGGCAGCATGGCGCGTCCCATCCAGTACGGCGCGGTCGAGATGCGTGTCGGCGTCAGCATCGGCGGCGCAAAATTTACCGGCGAGGGCAACGTCGACACGCTGTACAAGGCGGCCGACCTGGCGCTGTATCAGGCCAAGGCGGCTGGCCGCAACACCTGGCGTATCGCCGGCCCGGTGGTGTGACTAATATTGCAGCGAAAGCAATGAATCCTGCGGGCGGCTGAGGTGACGGGCAGTATGCTCGCACCATTCGGCCAGGTGCCCTGTGATCAAAACGGCAGCGGCCGGCTGTGGACGATGCTTTTCATCACGAGGGTCGATCTCAAGCGCAGGACGTTCGGTAACGTCGACAGGCTGTCGTCGTACAGCTTCTGGAACGCGGCGACATCCGTGGTGACGATGTTCAGGATGTAGTCCGGATCGCCGAACAGGCGCTGCGCCTGGATGATTTCGGGCACACTCGGCACCGATTCCTCGAAGGTGCGCACGCTGTCCCGGTCAGTTGCCTTCAGGCTGACGAACACGATGGCCGCGAAATTGAGGCCGACGGCCGCCGGATCGATGGTCGCCCGGTAGTCGGCAATGATCCCCGCGTCTTCCAACGCGCGCACGCGTCGATGGCAGGGAGACAGGCTCAGGCCGATGCGTTCTCCCAGGTCGGTGAGAGAAAGTCGCCCGTCCTTTTGAAGTTCCGCAAGAATCTTCCGATCGTAATCATCCATACGGGAGATGTTGCCTCATCTGGCCTTTCTTTGCCAAGAGTTAGGCAGCACATTTTTCTGGTACCGCGTTACGCTGTCCGGCATGAATACGCATACGCTCCTGCTGTTTTCCGCCACCGTGCTGCCGCTGGTGTGCACGCCCGGCCCGGACATCCTCTTCATCGCTTCGCAAGCGATGTCCGGCGGGACGCCGGCCGGCCTGCGCGCCACGACCGGCGTGCTGCTCGGCTATTGCGTCCATTCCTTTCTCGTTGCGCTCGGCCTCGCTGCCGTCGTGGCGGCGTCGCCCGTCCTGTTCGAGGTGATCCGCTGGGTGGGGATCGCGTACCTGGTCTACCTCGCGTCGAAGCTGATCCGGGCGGCGCTGCGCTCCGGCGAACTCGTCGTTTCGCAAGGGCAGGTCACGAACCAGCTCTACAAGGGTTTCCTCACGTCCCTGCTCAATCCGAAAGGGATGATGGTCTACGTCGCCATCCTGCCCCAGTTCATGGACAGGCGCGGGAGCAATGCCACGCTGCAGGCGGTCGTCCTGTCGGCGGCCTTCATGTTCTGGTGCGCGGTCGTGTACGCCGCGGTAAGCCTGAGCCTCGGCCGGGTGGGGCGGCGCCGGCTCAGCGGCAGGCGGCGCCGGATGATCGATGGCTCGGCCGGCGGCATGGTGCTGGTTGCGGCTGGGTTCATGGCCCTCGTGCGTCAATAGTGGATTCCACTTGCGTTCGTTCGCGGCCGGATCCATAATCGCAAATGAGAATCATTCTCAATAATTTGCGAGGAGGTCGTATGGACGATGATCTGCTGGACGAACTGAACACGCCCGCCGCGCGGCGCACCCCGCGCCACGAATTGCTGGTGGCGGCGTTGCTGCACCTGATGTCGCAATATACGGTAAGCAATGCCGTGAACAATGCGGACGCGTGCGACCGCGCGAGCGGCGACGGCCCGTGCGTGAAGCTGGCCTCGGTGATCGAACGCCATTTGAATGCGCTGGCGCGCCTGCCCGATGCCGATCCCGTGCTGCGGGCCACGTGCGAGCAACTGAGCGTCAAGTGGGCGGGCCTCGTCGACCGCGCGCTGCCGGCGCCCGCGCGGCGTCCGCTGCTGGCGCGCATCCTGGGGCAGGGCAGGCCGTCCCCGGCAGCCTGAATCAGCCCAGCCAGGCCCTGAGTGCCGCTTCGCCGTCCGCGCTGAACGCGAGCACGCGCGAATCGGGCACGCGGCGCGCCCAGCCCAGTTGCTGGAAGCGCTCCAGCAATGCCGTCCCGAGGGCGCCGGCCAGGTGGTGACGGCGCTCGCTCCAGTCCAGGCAATGGCGGCACAGCGGGCGCCGGGCGGCACTCGGCAGCGGATCGATGCCGACCTGCGCGACGAGCGCGCGCCCCGCATCCGTGAGCGCGACGCCGCCCGCATCCAGCGCGAACGCGCCGCGGCGGGCGAGGCCTTCGTAGACAAGCACGCCGAGTTCGCCCGCGAGGTGGTCGTAGCAGACGCGCGCCTTGCGCAGCGCCGGCTCGCGCGGACTGCTGCGCACGCGCACGGCGCCCGTGCCGAACGCGACGCCCATCATGGACTCCAGCAGCTGGGCGACGTCGGCGTCGGCGATGCGGAAATAGCGGTGCCGGCCCTGCGCCTCCACGGCCAGCAGCCCCGCTTCGCGCAGCTTGGCCAGGTGCGTGCTGATGGTCTGGCGCGTGACGCCGGCGGCGTCGGCCAGTTCGGTCGCCGTCAGTGCCATGCCGCTCATCAGCACGTTCAGCACCTCGGCGCGGGCCTGGTCGCCGATCAGGGCGGCGATGTTGGCGATGTTCGGTCCGTCTTTCATTGTTCGATCTTAGCCGAAGCATCGGGCCGGGGCCAGCCGCTACGATGGCATTTCAACGACACGAGGAGCCATCATGCCCATCACCTGCTTCATCCGCTACGAGATCGACCCCGTCCAGCGCGACGCCTTCCGCCAGTATGCCGAGAACTGGGGCCGCATCATCCCGCGCCTCGGCGGCCGCCTGCTCGGCTACTTCCTGCCGCACGAGGGCACGAATTACGAGGCGTGGGGCCTCGTCGGCTTCGACAGCCTGGCCGCGTACGAAGCCTACCGGCAGCGCCTGAAGGAAGACGGCGAGGCGCGCGCGAACTTCGCTTTCGCGCGCGAGCAGCGCTTCATCCTGCGCGAGGAGCGCACGTTCACGGAACCGGTGGAAGGTACGTTGCCATGATGGCCGTGATCTTCGAGGTCGAGCCCGACCCCGCGCGGCGCCAGGACTATCTCGACGCGGCCGCCGCGCTGCGCGCCGAGCTGGAAGCGATCGACGGCTTCGTCTCCATCGAGCGGTTCGCGTCGCTCGCGCAGCCGAAGAAGATCCTGTCGCTGTCGTTCTGGCGCGACGAGGAGGCCGTCAAGCGCTGGCGCACGTTGCCTTCGCACCGCGCGATGCAAACGGCGGGCCGCGCCGGCATCTTCCGCGGCTACCGCCTGCGCGTGGCCGCCGTCGTGCGCGACTACGGCATGCACGACCGCGCCGAAGCGCCGCCAGACGCGCGGGCCGTGCACGGTTGAGGCCTCATTCCTTGATCTCGGGCTCGACGAGTTGCGCGAGAAGCTGCAGCGATTCCTGCCAGCCGAGGTAGCACATCTCGACGGGAATCGCGGCGGGAATCCCTTCCTGCTTGACCTTGATTTCGACGCCGCAGAACACATCGCGCAGCTGCACGGTCGTCTGCATGCGGCCGGGCAGGTTCGGATCGTCGAATTCGGCCGTGTAGACGAGGCGCGCACCCGGTTCCAGGGCCAGGTATTCGCCGCCGAACGAGTGGCCACCGCCCGTCGTGAAATTCGTGAACGACATCTTGTAGCGCCCGCCGACGCGGCTGTCCTGCTCGTGCACGGTGCAGGTGAAGCCGTGCGGCGGCAGCCATTTGGCGACGGCGGCGGGCGTGAGGAAGGCGCGGTAGACGCGGTCGGCGGTGGATTTCAAAACGCGGTGCAGCTCGACGGTATTCGTGGACATGATGGTTTCCTTGGCGTGAGTGGCAGAGGACGTCCCTCTGATGCTACGACGAACGACATGCCGCCGGATCGACAACGCGGGGCAAACTCAATATCTATTTGCTGAGCAGCCGCATCGCCCGTTCCAGTCCGTCGATCGTCACGGGGAACATGCGGTTGCCCATGATCTGGCGGATGACGGTGATCGACTGCCGGTACTGCCACAAATGCTCGGGCTCCGGATTCAGCCACGCGAACTTGGGGAACGCATGGCAGAAGCGCGCAAGCCATTCCGCGCCTGCTTCGTCGTTCGCGTATTCGACGGAGCCGCCCGGCGCGAGGATCTCGTATGGGCTCATGGTGGCGTCGCCGACGAAGATCAGCCGGGTGTCGGGCGGGTACGTGCGCAGCACGTCCCACGTGGGGAAGCGCTCGGCGTGGCGGCGGCGGTTGTTCTTCCACAGGTGGTCGTAGACGCAGTTGTGAAAATAGTAGAACTCCATGTGCTTGAACTCGGCCTTCGCCGCCGAGAACAGCTCCTCCGCGCGCTCGATGTGGTCGTCCATCGTGCCGCCCACGTCCAACAGCATCAGCACCTTGATGCGGTTGCGCCGCTCCGGCTGCATCTTGATGTCGAGCCAGCCCGCGTTGTTGGCGGTTGAGCGGATCGTCTCGTCCAGCGCCAGCTCGTCGGGCGCGCCCTGGCGCGCGAAGCGGCGCAGGCGGCGCAGCGCCACCTTGATGTTGCGGATGCCCAGTTCGCGCTCGCCATCGTAGTCGCGGTAGGTGCGCTGGTCCCACACTTTTACTGCACTGCGGTTGCCTCCCCGCATTTTCTCTTCCTTGCCGATGCGGATGCCTTGAGGGTTGGTGCCGCCATTGCCGAACGGGGACGTGCCGCCCGTGCCGATCCACTTGTTGCCGCCTTCGTGGCGCTCCTTCTGCTCCTTCAACAGTTCCTGCAGACGAGACATCAGCTTGTCGTAGCCGAGCTTCTGCAGCTCTGCTTTCTGTTCCGGCGTCAGCTCGCGCCCCAGCCGCTTGATCAGCCAATCCAGCGGAATGTCGGCCTTGGCGTCGAACACCGTCTCGATGCCCTTGAAGAAGGCGCCGAACGCGCGGTCGAACTTGTCGAAATGGGCTTCGTCCTTCACCAGGGTGAGGCGCGCGAGATAGTAGAACTCGTCGAGCGACGGCGCGATCACCTGCTTCTGCAGCGCTTCCAGCAGCGTGAGGAATTCCTTGATCGAGACGGGGACTTTCGCGTCGCGCAGGGTGAAGAAGAAGTCGATCAGCATGCGCGCCTCGTTACTTTGCGTGGCGCGCCAGGCGGTAGTGCAGGTGCGACTTGATTTCAATCCACTCGCCGCGCACGATGCTGTACATGACCGTGTCGCGCACGGTCCCGTCGCGGCGCGGCGCGTGGTGGCGGATCACGCCATCCTTCTTCGCACCCAGGCGCTCGATGGCGGCCTGCGACGCGTAGTTGAAGTTATCGGTGCGCAGCCCGACGACGGCGCCGCCCAAGGTGTCGAACGCGTGCGACAGCAGCAGGAGTTTGCAGCTCGTATTGACGTGGCTTTTCTGGCGGCTCTTCGCGTACCACGTGTAGCCGATCTCCACGCGGTCGATGGCGGGCATGATGTCGTGGTAGCTGGTGGTGCCGATCACGGTGTCGGTCGAGGCGTCGACGACGGCGAACGCGAGGCGATTGGTCATCTCCAGCGCCGTGCGGACATAGGTTTCCGTCTCGTGCGGTGCCGGGACGGACGTGACGCGCAGGTTCCACAGCTCGCCGTCGCCGGCCGCCGCGCGCAGGCCCTCCACGTGGTGCAGGCCGAGCGGCTCGAGGCGCACGCCGTTGAATTCGAGGGTGACGGGATCGACGTGGATCATCGGTTGTGCCTCGCCATCGCCACGAGGCGTTCGAACAGGCTCACGTCCTGCTCGTTCTTCAGCAGGGCGCCGGCCAGCGGCGGCACGATCGCCTTGCCGTCCTGGCTGCGCAGGATCTCGGGCGGAATGTCTTCGGCAAGCAGCAACTTCAGCCAGTCGAGGAATTCCGACGTCGACGGCTTTTTCTTCAGGCCCGGCACGTCGCGCAGTTCGTAGAAGCTTTGCAGCGCGGCGGACAGCAGGTCGGCCTTCAAGGTCGGATAGTGGACCTGCACGATGTCCGCCATCGTGTCGCGGTCGGGGAATTTAATGTAGTGGAAGAAGCAGCGGCGCAGGAAGGCGTCCGGCAGGTCCTTCTCGTTGTTCGACGTGATGATGACGAGCGGGCGGTGCTTCGCGACGACCATCTCGCGCGTCTCGTACACGTAGAACTCCATGCGATCCAGCTCGCGCAGCAGGTCGTTGGGGAATTCGATGTCGGCCTTGTCGATCTCGTCGATCAGGAGGACGACGGGCTCCGGTGCCGTGAACGCCTGCCACAGCACGCCCTTGACGATGTAGTTGTGGATGTCGCGCACGCGCTCGTCGCCCAGCTGCGAATCGCGCAGGCGCGAGACGGCGTCGTATTCGTACAGGCCCTGCTGGGCCTTCGTCGTGGACTTGATGTGCCACTGCAGCAGCGGCATGTTCAGGGCGGCCGCCACTTCCTCGGCGAGCATCGTCTTGCCGGTGCCGGGTTCGCCCTTGATGAGCAGCGGGCGGGCGAGGGTGAGGGCGGCGTTGACCGCCAGTTTCAGGTCGTCGGTGGCGACATAGTTATCGCTGCCTTCGAAGCGTCGGGGTGCGTGCATGGGCCTGGACCGGTCGTAGGGAAATGCCAATGAGTATATGACAGAACGCGGGGGCGCGAAGGCCGCCCATGCTGCGGTGCCCAATGGACTCGACCATATTCTTCGGATAGAATCGGCCGGCTCGTAATATAAATGCCAAGTGTTTTGCAGTCGCAGTACCGGGGGTCTCGAAAACCTGCTGCCGCCGCACGGGTCGCAAGGCGCCCTATCGATTCAACCCAACGATAGGTCATCCATGAAAATTTCAACCGCTTTACTCGTGCTTGCCGCCGGCGCCTCGATGGCCGGCACGGCCGGCGCGGCCGACATCGTCGGCAATCCGAAGGCAGCACCCAACAAGATCGAGATGTGTATCGGCTGCCACGGCATCCCCGAATACAAGGGCAGCTTCCCCGAAGTCTATCGCGTACCGAAGATCGGCGGACAGTCGGCCAAGTACATCGAAGCCGCGCTGCAGGCGTACAAGAAGGGCGACCGCAACCACCCGTCCATGCACGGCATCGCGGCCAGCCTGTCCGACCAGGACATCGCCGACATCGCCGCGTACTACTCGCAACAGACCCCGTCCAAGTAAGGAGCGCGCCATGAACAAACTGATCGTCGCGCTGTCCCTGGGCGCCGCAACCCTCGCCTTGTCCGGCCAGGCCCTCGCATCGGGCGATGCCGCCAACGGCGCCGCACTGGCGAAAAAATACAACTGCGCGTCGTGCCACGGCGCCGACTTCAAGACGCCGATCGACCCGAGCTATCCCAAGCTGGCCGGCCAGCACGGCGACTACCTCGTGCACGCGCTGACCGCGTACAAGCGCGGCAACAAGGCAGCCAACGGCCGCAACAACGCGATCATGGCCGGCATGGCCCAGCCGCTGTCCGATCGCGACATGGCGGACATCGCCGCCTACCTGGAAAGCCTGCCCGGACCGCTCGTCACGAAACGCTGAACGGGGCGCGCCCATGAAAAATCCCTCGCGCCGGCACGTCCGGGACGAGGGATTTTTTTCGTGCGGAGGTCCGCTCAGCGCACGCGCCTGCGCACGCACGCGACGTACGCGTCCGTGTCCGGCTGCGTGCCGTGGCGCTGTGCCGACCAGATCATCTCGCCCAGGCATTCCATCATCTCGTGGTGCGCCTCGTGCTCGCCGACGCGCGCGGCGAGCAGCTCGAACGCGGCGCGGATGCCGCGCGGCTGGTCGATCGACACCTGTTCCGTGATCGACAGATGCATCGACAGGTGCAGGAACGGATTCGGCTGGCCGCCCTCGACGGCATAGTCGCGCGCCACGGCTTCTTCGGCGTCCGCCAGCGCGTCGTGGTATTCGGGATGCTGCTCGATCCAGTCGGCCGCGATGGCATCCATCGGGGTCAGGATCTCGCCGGCGCGGCGCTTGCGGTAGGCCTCGCAGAAGAAGCGGCGGACGTCGTGGGAGGAGGGGGTGAACATGGCGGGACCGTCGGAAACACTGGTGGAAGGGCGCCATTGTAGCGCGCCGCCGCCCATTCCGCCGGCGGGCCGCGTCACAGGTCCGATGCGCAATTCGCGTGCAGGGCCGTGCGCAGCGCGCCGGCGTCGAGCGTCTCGCCGCGGGCCTCATGCCATTCCGTCATGAACGCCTGGGCCGTGCACGTGCGGTCGCGCGCGAACGCCGCGTCCTTGCCCGCCTCTTTCAGCAGACGCGCGGCATCGATCCTGCCGAGGTAGAAATCGGCGATCGGCCTGGGCCAGTCATCCTCCTTCTGGCGCTTCAGCGCGGCAACCAGTTCCGTCTGCGCCAGCGCGGACTCGCCGTTGCGCACGCGGGCGACGTACAACCACAACGGGCCGTAGCGATGGGCCGGCAACTGGTCCAGCGCGCGCCGCAGTTGCGGGATCGCCTTGTCCGGGTGCCCGTCCAGCATGTCCCGGCGGCCGACCTCCAGCACCGCGTTCGGCTGACCGGCGGCCGCGGCCTTGTCCAGCCAGGCCTCGGCCTGCTTCGTGTCCGCTTTCACGCCCCAGCCGTTCTCGTAGATATTGGCCAGCGCATACTGGGCGTCGCCGCTGCCGGCGTCCGCTTCCGCGCGCATCCACGGTTCCAGGCCCGTGCCGCGCGTGAACACATCGCCGCCCAGGTAGGCGATGTACAGGTTCCTCTGGCTCATCGCGAACAGCACGCGGTGCGCGCGCAGGAAGTCCTGGCCCAGCAGCACGTCGAAGTCACGCGCGCCCTGCGGGTCGATGACGCCGATTTCGACGTTGCCAATGGCTTCATCGCCGAATCGCACGGTCTTGACGGGCGCGACCCAGAGCGGCGCGCGGTCCTTGCCGACACCGCCAGCGTCGCCGAGACGGACCGCGCCCGGCCCGTTGACGTCGATGCCGGCCCGCTTGGCCGCGTCCAGCGTGATGACGGTGCGGTGCGCGCCGGAGTCGATGATGGCGTCCATCTCCTTGCCGTTGACCACGATGGTGAAGTGCGGATTCGGACTCGGATCGTCGGTGCGCTCGAACGGCAGCACGATCGTGGGTTCCTTCCACAGCAGCAGCTGCGTCTTGTCGCAGTCGCGCGACTTGAAGAACGTCATCCGCTTCGCGCGCAGGTCGAACTCCAGGTCCGTCTGCAGCAGGACGGGCGCGCCGAGGATCGCGTCGAAGGCCGGCGTGTGCGACATGCTGCCGATCACGGTCAGCTCGGTCCGGGAGTTGTTGTGCATCGGGCCGATCGAGAATTCCTTCGCCCGGGTCCTGTAGAGAAGCGCGGCGCCGCCGATACCCTCGATCCAGGTGCCGGTGAGGTGCAGGGGCAGGTCGCGCCGCGTCGCGCCGTTCATGGTCAGCGAGGTCTCGGAGCTGCCCGTATCGACGAGCATCGCGGCCGGCATGCCGTTGATGGTGCCGTCGACGGCCGGGACGAGGCTTTCGCCCACGTAGCGCAGGGGCAGGCTGCCCAGTTCCGTGTAGGTGCATTGCGAGGCGTCGCCGGCGGCGTGCGCGAGGCCGGAGATCAGGCAGAACAGCAGCGGGGCGATACGGAGAGTCGTGTTCATGGGTGTGCGTTGGATGAATCTGTCGGGCCGTGCGGTGTCATGGGGCGGCGGCGCGGGTCTCGTTTCAGGCCGCCGTGCCGGCGTCCCGTGCACGGCCATCACGGCGCCGCGCCCCCGGTCGGCAGCGGCTCGGCCGGGGGCTTCGGCGCCGCCGGGGCCGCCGGTGCAGGCGCCGCACAGCTTGCGCGCAAGGTCGCCTTCAGCGCGATGGCCTCGGCCGTTTCGCCGCGCGCGTCGTGCAGTTCCGCCATATAGGCATCGGCCATGCACGTGCGCGCGTGCGCGAGCTTCGCGTCCTGCCCGGCTTCTTCCAGGAGCTGCGCCGCATTGGCCTTGCCGAGGTAGAAGTCGGCGATCGGGGCCGGCCAGTCGTCGTTCTTCTGCCGTTTCAGCGCGGCTTCCAGTTCCGTCTTCGCGAGGTCGGCCTCGCCGTGGCGCACGCGCGCGACGTACAGCCATAATGGGCCCACGCGGTCGGCCGGCAGCTCGTCGAGCGCGCGCCTGAGTTGCGGGATCGCCGTGTCCAGGTGCCCGGCCAGCATCTGTTGGCGCGCAACGAGCAGCGTCGCATTCGGCTGGCCGCCGGCCGCCGCCTTGTCCAGCCACGTCTTCGCCTCGGCCGGGTCGCGCGCGACGCCACGGCCGTTGACGTACATCGTGGCCAGCGCGTACTGGGCGTCCGCATTGCCTTCGTCGGCCTCCTGGCGCATCCACGGTTCCAGTCCGGTGCCGCGCGTGAACACGTCGCCGCCCAGGTAGGCGACGTACAGTTTTTCCTGGCTCATCGCGAACAGCACGCGGTGGGCGCGCAGAAAGTCCTGGCCCAGGTACACATCGGCGCCGTGCGAGCCCTGCGAGTCGATCACGCCCAGCTCGACGTTGGCGATGGTTTCGTCGCCGAGCTTGACGCTCTTGACGGGGACGACCCAGTACGGCGCGCTGTCGGAACCCACGCCGCCGGCATTGCCGATGCGGATGGCGCCCGCGCCCTTGACGTCGATGCCCGCGCGCTTCGCTGCGTCCAGCATCATGAAGCTGCGGCGCGCGCCCGAGGCGATCACGGCGTCCAGCTCGCGGCCGTTGACGACGACCGTGAAGTGCGGGTTCGGACTCTGGTCGCCGCTGCGTTCGAACGGCAGCACGACGGTGTCTTCCTTCCACAGCAGCAGCGGCGTCTTGTCGCAGTCGTGCGGACGGTAGAACTTCATGCGGCGGGCACGCAGGTCGAGTTCCAGGTCCATCTGCAGCAGGAAGGGCGCGCCGAGGATGGCGTCGAAGGATGGGGTGAACGTCATGCTGCCGATGACGGTCAGCTCCGTGCGGTGGCCGCTGTGGATCGGACCGATGGAAAAATCCTTCAGCCTGGCCGTGTAGAGGCGCGACCGGCCGCCGATTCCCTCGACCCAGTGCCCGGTCGGGAACAGGCCCAGGTCGCGTCGCGTCGCACCGTTCCTCGTCAGCGAGGTCTCGAACGCGCCCGTGTCGACGAGCATGATGGCCGGGATGCCGTCGATGGTGCCCTCGACGGCGGGCATGAGGCTTTCGCCCACGTAGCGGATCGGCAGGCCGCCCACGTCGACATAGGTGCACCGCTTGACGTCGTCCTCGGCGCGGGCGAGGCCCGACAGGCACAGCAGCAGGGCGGTGGCGCGGACGAGGCGGGAACGGCGCAGGGCGCTGTTGATCGTGATCATACTGACAATTCTACAGCGCAACTTTTCAAAAAAGACATTCCAAAAAAGCAAAAAGGCAAAGACAACCGCTCGCACGGCTGCTTTGCCTTTATTTTGTTGCTTCTGCGCTACTTGCGCATCATTCCTTGCGCGTGGCTCCTTGCTGCGCCAACACCGCCTTGGAACTGCCCGCTGCGTCGGCGATGGCCTTGCTGGCAGCCGCCACCGCCTTGCTGCTGGCGTTGGCGTTGGCACCGGTGGACGCGGCCTTGCCGCCGCCATTGCCATTGCCGCCATTGCCACCGCTGCCGCGCCGGTCGTGCGGCTGGCGCAGGTAGCGCGAACTGTGCCGACGGTCGCCGTTCGCGGGCCACGTGATGAAACGCGATAGTTCCTGCAACGCGCGCTGGTACACGTCGCGCTTGAACTCGATGACGACGTCCAGCGGGACCCAATAGTCGTGCCAGCGCCAGGCGTCGAACTCGGGGTGGTCGGTCAGGCGCAGGTTGACGTCGTTGTCGCGTGCGACCATGCGCAACAGGAACCAGATCTGCTTCTGTCCGCGATAGTGACCACGCACTTCGCGCTTGATGAAGTGATCGGGCACCTCGTAGCGCAGCCAGTCGCGGGTGCGGCCCACGATCTTGACGTGTTCCTGGCGCAGGCCGATTTCTTCCTCGAGCTCGCGGTACATCGCCTGTTCCGGCGTCTCGCCGTATTTGATACCCCCTTGCGGAAATTGCCAAGAATGCTCACGCACCCGCTTGCCCCACCACACTTCGTTGTTGGCGTTCAGCAGGATGATGCCGACGTTGGGGCGGAACCCTTCACGATCGAGCATAATTCACCTCGAAACTTTCTGCCGGCCGATTCCTCTTAGTTTTTACTTACAAATCCCCGGAGACTTGCTGAACCCGCAAGGCTCCTCAGGTGCTGAAGTCGTTTACCTGCATAGGAACAACAGTCTGCACCACTTGTTTTGGATCCATTTGTATAAAGATTGGATGCATCAGCCAGCTAATCCTTTAAAATTAGGTCGATTATAACCCTCTCTTTTTAAAAAGAATTCACCGATATGCGTGCCTCACGATTTTTTATCTCAACGCTCAAAGAAGCGCCCTCCGACGCCGAGATCGTCAGCCATAAATTGATGATGCGCGCCGGGATGATCAAGCGACTCGGCTCCGGCATCTATACGTACATGCCGCTGGGCCTGCGCGTCATCCGCAAGGTCGAGGGCATCATCCGCGAAGAGATGAACAACGCAGGCGCGATGGAACTGCTGATGCCGATGGTGCAACCGGCCGAGCTGTGGCAAGAGACGGGCCGCTGGGACAAGATGGGGCCGGAACTGCTGCGCCTCAAGGACCGCCACGGCCGCGACTTCGCGCTGCAGCCGACGTCGGAAGAGGTGATCACGGACGTCGTGCGCACGGAAGTGAAGTCGTACCGCCAGCTGCCGCTGAACTTCTATCACATCCAGACGAAGTTCCGCGACGAGCGCCGTCCCCGCTTCGGCCTGATGCGCGGCCGCGAGTTCACGATGAAGGACGCGTACTCGTTCGACCGCGACGTCGAAGGCATGCAGAAGTCGTACGAGACGATGTTCGATGCCTACGTCCGCATCTTCAACCGCTTCGGCCTGAAGTTCCGCGCGGTGGCCGCCGACAACGGCGCCATCGGCGGCACGGGCTCGCACGAGTTCCACGTGATCGCCAGCACCGGCGAGGACGCATTGGTCTACTGCCCGCAATCGGACTACGCCGCCAACATGGAAGCGGCCGAGGCGCTGCCGCTGGTCGCCCAGCGCGGCGCGGCCACGCAGCCTCTGACCAAGGTGTCGACGCCGAACATGACGAAGTGCGAGCAGGTCGCCAAGCTGCTCGGCATTGACCTGGCGCAGACCGTCAAGTCGATCGCGCTGACCGTCGAGAAGGACGACAACGGCCGCCAGGTCAAGGAAAACTGGCTGCTGCTGCTGCGCGGCGACCATGAGCTGAACGAAGTCAAGGTCTCGAAAGTGCCGGGCCTGAAGGACTTCCGCTTCGCCAGCGAAGCCGAGATCCAGGACGCCTACGGCACCGTGCCGGGCTACCTCGGCCCGATCAATACGAAGCAGCCGGTCAACATCGTGGCCGACCGCACCGTCGCCAACATGGCCGATTTCGTGTGCGGCGCCAACGAGGCCGAGTATCACCTTACGGGCGCCAACTGGGGCCGCGACGTCGCGGAACCGGTCGTCGCCGACCTGCGCAACGTGGTCGAAGGCGACGCGTCGCCGGACGGCAAAGGCGTGCTCGCCATCGAGCGCGGCATCGAAGTGGGCCACGTGTTCCAGCTCGGCACCGCATATTCCGCCGCGATGAACTGCGTCTACCTGGACGAAAAGGGCCAGCCGGCCCCGATGCAGATGGGCTGCTACGGCATCGGCGTGACCCGCATCCTGGGCGCCGCCATCGAGCAGAATTTCGACGACAAGGGCATCGTCTGGCCGGACGCCATCGCGCCGTTCGAGCTGGTGCTGTGCCCGATGGGCTACGACCGCAGCGACCTGGTGAAGGCCGAAACGGATCGCCTGTACGCCGAGCTGCAGGCGGCCGGTGTCGACGTCATCGTCGACGACCGCGGCCTGCGTCCGGGCGCCATGTTCGCCGACTGGGAACTGGTGGGCGTGCCGCACCGCGTCGTCATCGGCGAGCGGGGCCTCAAGGAAGGCAACCTGGAATACCAGGGCCGCCGCGATGCCGAGGCGACCGCGGTTCCCGCCGCGGACATGGTCGGCTTCATCAAAGGCAAACTGGGTAAGTAATGGCACGACGGTTGATTGCCCGGGCAGCAGCCCGGCTCGGCCCGGTCTTGCTCGCCGCTGCGTTGTTGAGCAGCGGCGCGGCGCAGGCCGGCAACCAGAAGGAAGAGCTGCTGGGCGACGCCGTGCGTCTGGCGCTCGAACACGCGATCCGCGACGGCCGTCCGCCGAAGCCGGTCTTCCGCGACGAGGTTGCGCGCGTGCGTTATCAGCAGTGGTTCGACGCGATGTCGGCGCGCCTCAAGCGCCGCCTGCCGGACGACCAGACGCGCACGGAATTCCTCGAGTCCGCGTGGTACGAAGCGACGCGCGCGGGGCTCGATCCGGGGCTCGTGCTCGGACTGATCCAGGTCGAGTCGGCGTATCGCAAGTACGCCGTGTCGATGGTCGGCGCGCGCGGCTACATGCAGGTGATGCCGTTCTGGACGAAGGTGATCGGCGATTCGAACCGCCGCGCGCTGTTCGACATGCAGACCAACCTGCGCTACGGCTGCTCGATCCTGCGCATGTACATCGACATGGAAGGCGGCAACCTGTATCTCGCGCTGGGCCGCTACAACGGCAGCCGCGGCAAGCCGGAGTATCCGAATGCGGTGCTGGCGGCGTGGAAGAACTGGGAATTCAAGCAGGACGTGATGATCTCGAGCCGCTGATTGGTGAGGCGTTCGGTGGGCACGGGGTGCCCACCCTACGGCATGAATAAACGTTTGGTGGGCACGGGGCCCCACCCGGTACTGCATAAACAAACGTAGGGTGGGCGGCCTCCGCCCACCATCACGCACGGATTTCTTCGACTAATTGCTGCGCATGCCGCGGCAACCCATCGAAGCTGCGCATGCACAGCGTGAGCTGGCGCACCGCCCACGCGTCGGCCAGGTCCAGCACCGCGATGTCCATCGTGCGCGCGCAGCGCCGCGCGGCCGGTTCCGACACGATCCCGATCCCGACCCCGCTCTCCACCATGCGGCATACCGCGTCGAAGCTGCGCAGGCGCACGCGCGCGCGCAAGGTGCGACCGGCGCGTTCGGCCTGCTGGCTCAGATAACGGAACAGCGCGCTGTCGCCCGTCAGCGCGATGTGGTCGAAGTCCACGAGGCGCGCGAACGCCACCGCCTGGCCGTCCTGCGTGACGAGCGTGCGCGCCAGCCCCGGCTGAGCGACGGCCACCAGACGGTCGGTGCAGAACGGGAAGGTCTCCAGGCCGGTCAGGTCCACCGTGTCGGCGACGATGCCGAGGTCCGCGCCGCCTTCGCGCACGGCGCGCGCGATGTCGCTGGACAGGCGCTCTTCCAGGTCGATGTCGACGTCCGGGTGGCGCCCCATGAAGCCCGCCAGCGCCTCTGGCAGGTATTCGGACAGCGCCGCCGTATTGCACAGCAGCCGCACCTGGCCCTTCAGCCCCGCCGCGTGCTCGCCCAGCTCGGCGCGCAGGCGCGCCAGTTGCTGGAACACGAGGCGCGCGTGGCGCTGCAGCGCGAGGCCCGCCGCCGTCGGCTGCACGCCGCGCCGGCCGCGCACGAGCAGCGGCACGCCCAGCGCCGCTTCCATGTGCTGGATACGCTCGCTGCTGGACGCCAGCGCCAGGTGCGCCCTGGCCGCGCCGCCCGTGATGCTGCCCGCGTCCACGACGTGCAGGAACAGCTGCAGGTCCACCAGATCGAATCGCATCATTCCTCCGTGATTTCGGCTGTGCCGAAGGCTGGCTGCGGAAATTCCGCATTGGCGAGCGCCCCTGTCCAGGGCAGAATCTCCACATGGATACTATCTCGTTCGCGCACGGTCCGCATGACCTCGTGCTGATTTTCGCCGTGTTCGTGCTGGCAGGACTTGTCAAGGGTGTTGTCGGCCTCGGACTGCCGACGGTGGCGGTGGGCCTGCTCGGCATCGTGATGGCGCCGCGCGAGGCCGCCGCGCTGCTCGTCGTGCCTTCGCTTGTGACGAACGTCTGGCAACTGCTGGCCGGACCCGCGTTCGGGTCGCTCGTGCGCCGTTTGTGGCCGATGCTGGTCGCGATCGTCGTCGGCACGGTCGGCGGCGGCGTTCTGCTGCCGGGTGCCGGCGGCGCCGACGCCGCGGCTGCGCTGGGCGGGGCGCTGCTGCTGTATGCGGCGGCCGGGCTGGCGTCGTTCGTGCTGCACGTGCCGGCCGGTGCGGAGCGCGGCGCGAGCCCGCTCGTGGGCCTGGTCACGGGGCTCGTCACGGCGGCGACGGGCGTCTTCGTGATCCCGGCCGTGCCTTATCTGCAGGGGCTGCGCCTGGAACGCGACGCGCTCGTGCAGGCGCTGGGGCTGTGCTTCACGGTGTCGACGGTGGCGCTCGGCGCGTCGCTGCTGCTGGCGGGCGAGTATCCGGCGGGGGCGGCCGGGATGTCGCTGGCGGCGCTGGTGCCTGCGATGATCGGCATGATGTGCGGGCAGTGGATACGGGGGCGCATCCGGCCGCAGACGTTCCGGCGCTGCTTCTTCGTCGGGCTGCTGGCGCTTGGCGTGCATCTGATGCTCAAGCCGTTTGTGGCGTGATGCATGCGTTTGGTGGGCAAGGGTTGCCCACCCTACGTCAGGGCAGGGCCGTGGAGGGCAACGGGAGAAGATCGTAGGGTGGGCACCCCGTGCCCACAATCGACGCTGGCGAGTCGAAAACAAAAAGCCCCGGCTCGCCGGGGCTTTCTGTATCGGGGCCGGTGGGACGGCCAGCGAGGTGTTCTTATTTGAGGTGATCCGAGATCAGCTTCGTCATTTCGAACATCGACACCTGCGCCTTGCCACCGAAGACGGCTTTCAGCTTGTCGTCGGCGTTGATCATGCGACGGTTGGCCGCGTCCTGCAGGTTTTGTGCCTTGATGTAGTCCCAGACTTTCTTCGTCACTTCCGTACGCGGCAGCGGTTTCGCGCCGACGACGGCGGCCAGCGTTGCCGACGGGGTCATCTCTTTCATGAAAGCGGCGTTCGGCTTGCGGGCCGCTGCCGGCTTCTTTGCTGCTGCGGTTGCTTTCGGTGCTGCTGCTTTGGCAGGAGCTGCTGCCTTTTTCGCTGCGGGCTTCGCCGCCGCGGCAGGCTTGGCAGCGGTTTTCTTGGCGGGTGCTGCGGTGGTTTTTTTGGCTGTTGCCATCTTCGAGCCTCCTAAACGGAACACATGGAAATTTGCGCGTGAGCGCACCCGGCTTATATTGGTAGGGTTTTAGTGTTCGTGCAAGTCTTTTTCGAAATTTTTTCACTCTTACAAGGCCTAAATCGACCGCTTGTGTTACCCGGGGCTCCCTGGAGGGGGAAAACGGGCGTCCCAAACGCAAAAAAGCCGTGCGGACGGGGCGTCGGGCACGGCTTTCGTGGAAGCGGGCAGGGATCAACGCATGCCAGGCATCATGCCCTTCATACCACGCATCATCTTCATCAGGCCGCCGCCCTTGAGCTTCTTCATCATCGTGTTCATCTGCTCGTACTGGGTCAGCATGCGGTTCACTTCCTGCACCTGCACGCCCGCGCCGGCCGCGATGCGGCGCTTGCGGTTGGCCTTGATCAGTTCCGGCTTGGCGCGTTCGGCCGGCGTCATCGAATCGATGATGCCGCACATCCGGCGCACCTGCTTCTCCGCTTGATCCATGTTGGCGCCGTTGGCGGCCTGCTGGAACTGGGCCGGCAGCTTGTCGAGCAGGCCGGCCATGCCGCCCATCTTCTTCATCTGCGCGAGCTGGGCACGGAAGTCGTTCATGTCGAACTTGCCGCCCGATTTGATCTTGTTGGCCATGTCGGCCGCGGCCTTCATGTCCACGCCCTTGCGCGCTTCCTCGACGAGGGCGAGGATGTCGCCCATGCCCAGCACGCGGTTGGCCATGCGGGCCGGATCGAAGGCTTCCAGGCCGTCCAGCTTTTCCGACACGCCGGCGAACTTGATCGGCTTGCCCGTCACGTGGCGCACGGACAGCGCGGCGCCGCCGCGCGAATCGCCATCGAGCTTGGTGAGGATCACGCCCGTCAGCGGCAGCGCCTCGTTGAACGCTTTCGCCGTGTTGATCGCGTCCTGGCCGACCATGGCGTCGACGACGAACAGCGTCTCGATCGGATTCACGGCCGCGTGCACGGCGGCGATCTCCTGCATCATCGCTTCGTCGATCGCGAGACGGCCCGCGGTGTCGATGATGACGACGTCGTGGTAGTGCTTCTTCGCCCAGTCGATCGCGTTCTTCGCGATGTCGACCGGCTTGTCGCTGGCCGTGGACGGGAAGAAGTCGGCGCCGACCTGCTTCGTCACCGATTCCAGCTGCGCGATTGCGGCGGGGCGGTACACGTCGGCGGAGACGGTCAGGACCTTTTTCTTCTTCTCTTCCTTCAGGTATTTGGCGAGCTTGCCGGTGGTGGTCGTCTTGCCGACACCCTGCAGGCCGGCCATCAGGATCACGGCCGGCGGCTGCTGCGCGAACGACAGTTGCGACGCGTCCGGGCCGAGGTCGGCGCCCATCAGCGCGCCCAGTTCCTTTTGCACGACGCCGACGAGGGCCTGGCCCGGCGACAGCGAGCCGATGACTTCCTCGCCCAGCGCCTTTTCCTTCACTTTGGCGATGAATTCGCGCACGGCCGGCAGCGCCACGTCGGCCTCGAGCAGGGCCAGGCGCACTTCGCGCAGCATCTCGGCGGTATTGGCCTCGGTCAGGCGGGCCTCGCCGCGCATCGTCTTGACGACTTTGGCGAGACGTTGGGTCAGGTTATCCAGCATGTTCTACCTTTTGTACTGATATATATATGAGCGGGCAACGCACAAACGTCCATTCTACCCCATGTGAGGGCGCGTTTTCCCCTTCGCAAGCCGCGCGGTCAAGCGTTTCGTTTGATTCTTGGTAAACGCTGCCGGGACGGTTTGACAATGCATTGCTTCCCGTTTATTTTCCACAGGTCCACGGCGGCCACGTCCGTTCGCGGCCGCTGCAGCACATGCAGTTCATTCCAATAACGATCGTACCCAATCGGAGAGAGAGGCAATGAAAGCAAACGTGTTCCGCAAGACCCTCGTCGTCGCCGCGCTGCTGGCCGCGGGCGGTGCCCAGGCCCAGGACGTCGTCCGGCTCGGCAATCTCAAGTTCGCGCACTACGGTGCCGTCTCGTACATCAAGGAAATCGCACCGAAATGCGGCATCAAGGTCGAGGAGCGCGTGTTCGCGAAGGGCCTGGACGTGATGCAGGCCATCATCGCGGGCGAGCTCGACGTCGGTGCGACGGCGTCCGAGGCCGCCATCTCGGGCCGCGCCGGCGGTGCGCCGATCTACGTCGTGGCCGGCTTCGCCAAGGGCGGCGTGCGCCTCGTCGCGCGGACGGACGGCGGCATCAAGGGCGTGAAGGACCTCAAGGGCAAGAAGGTGGGCGTGACGCGCGGCGGCATCCAGGAAGTGCTGTTGATGGCCGAGCTGCAGAAGGCGGGCCTGTCCGCCGACGCCGCGCCCGGCAAGGACGTGCAGATCGTCTACCTGGCCTACGCGGACCTCAACCAGGCGCTGCTGGGCAAGAACATCGACGCCATGATGCAGTCGGAGCCGCAATCGTCGCAGGCGATCAACAAGGGCTTCGGCGTCGAAGTCATCAAGCCGTACGACACCCCGATCGGCGAACCGGTGCGCACGATGGTCATGACGGAGAAGTTCTATGGCACCAAACATGCGGTGGCCGAGAAATTCATGCGCTGCTTCGTGATGGCGACGAACGCCTTCATCAAGGACCCCGCGCTGGCCGAGAAATACGTGCGCGAAGTCGTGTTCAAGGGCCAGATCACGAAGGACGATTTCGACGACGCGATCAGCAATTCGCCGTACTCCTACGACATCACGCCGGCGCACATCCAGACCACGACGGACATCATGGTCAAGACGGGCGTCGGCCGGATGGCCAAGCCGCCGGTGGCGACGCAGTGGGTCAAGACGGATCTGCTGGACGAGGCCAAGAAAAGCCTGAATATCAAATGATGTTTGGTGGGCGGAGGCCGCCCACCCTACGATTGCAGTGACGTAGGGTGGGCACCCCGTGCCCACCATTTGCGTGCGGGGGAACTGGAATGACGAAACGCAGGTGGCAAGACATCGCAATCGGCATGGTCGTGCCGGTCGTCGCGATCGCGATCTGGCAGTGGGTGGCCGGCATGGGATGGGTCAACGAGAACATCCTGCCGTCGCCGCTGCAGGTCTGGCGCAAATGGGTCGCGTACCTGCTGCCGCTGCAGGACTTCGCGACCTGGCACGAAACGAACCACGGCAACTGGTTCGCGTGGGCCGTGTCCGGTGAGTTGATCACGGACGCCATTGGCAGCTTGTACCGCGTGATCGTCGGCTTCCTCGTCGGCGCGGGCCTCGCGCTGCCGGTGGGCCTCGTCATGGGCGCGAGCCGTGTCGCGTATGGCTGGCTGAACCCGCTGTTCCAGCTGCTGCGGCCCATTCCTCCGATCGCCTACATCCCGCTGTCGATCCTGTGGTTCGGCCTCGGCAATCCGCCCGCCATTTTCCTCATCGCGCTGGGCGCCTTCTTTCCCGTGCTGATGAATACGATCGCAGGCGTGCGCCAGGTCGACGGCATCTACCTGCGCGCGGCGCGCAACCTCGGCGCGAGCGGGCCGACGATGTTCCTGCGCGTGATCCTGCCGGCGGCCGTCCCGTACATCCTGACCGGCATGCGCATCGGCATCGGCACGGCGTTCATCGTCGTGATCGTGTCCGAGATGATCGCCGTGAACAACGGCCTCGGCTTCCGCATCCTCGAGGCGCGCGAGTACTTCTGGTCCGACAAGATCATCGCCGGCATGATCACGATCGGCCTGCTGGGCCTCGCCATCGACGCCGGCATGAACCGGCTGAACAACTATCTGCTGCGCTGGCACCGCGGCCTGGAGCATTGACATGGCTGCACACATCGTGATCGACAAGGTCAGCAAGGTGTTCGACGGCGACGGCCGCAGGATGGTCGCGCTGCAGGACATCACGCTCGAGATCCCGCGTGGCCAGTTCGTCTGTCTGCTGGGGCCTTCCGGCTGCGGCAAGTCCACGTTGCTGAACGCGGTCGCCGGCTTCGCGCCGCCCACGTCGGGCACCGTGGTGGCCGACGGCGTTCCCGTCACCGGACCCGGACCCGAGCGGGGCATGGTGTTCCAGGAATATGCGCTGTTCCCGTGGATGACGGTGGAGCAGAACGTCGGCTTCGGCCTGGAGATCAAGGGCATGGCGCGCGCGCAGATCGCCGCACGCGTGGCCGAGCTGCTGAAACTCCTGTCGCTGGAAGACTTCGCCAAGCGCTACCCGAAGGACCTGTCCGGCGGCATGCGCCAGCGCGTGGCGATCGCGCGCGTGCTGGCGCTCGACTCGCCCATCCTGCTGATGGACGAACCGTTCGGCGCGCTCGACGCGCTCACGCGGCGCAACCTGCAGGACGAGTTGCTGCGCCTGTGGGCGGAACTGAAGAAGACGGTCATCTTCGTCACGCACAGCATCGAGGAAGCGATCTACCTGGCCGATCGCATCGTCGTCATGACGTACCGGCCGGGCACGATCAAGCGCGACATGCTCGTCGAGCTGCCGCGTCTGCGCGATCCGGCCGCGCCCGAGTTCAACGCACTCAAGCGTGAACTGGGACTGATGGTGATGGAAGAGCAGCAGCGCCACCACGACGCCGAAATCAAGGCCGCCGCTGTCGATTGATAAAAAGCCAAGCTGTTCCCGCCCATTCCGGATGGTGTAGACTCGCGCGTATGCAACTTACCCTATTCATCGCCGCGGCCATCCTGTACGCGGTATGCGCCCTGCTGCCGTCGCGGCGGGGCTCGGCCATTTCGGCCGTGACGGCCGTGGCCTGGGCCGTGCATGGCCTGGCGCTGTGGCCGGACATCGTGTCGAACGGCACCTTGCGCGTCGGCTTCGCGTTCATGCTGTCGGCCGCGCTGTGGATTTCCGTTGCCGCGTACTGGATCGAGAACCGCAACTTCGCGCTGGACAGCATGCGCCGCATGGTGATGCCGTGCGCGGCAGTCGCGGCGATCCTGCCGCCGCTATTCCCCGGCAACCTGATGCCCGTGCAGGACCAGTCGCCCGCGTTCGGGTGGCACGTCGCGGTCGCGGTGTCGGCGTACAGCACGCTTACCATCGCCGCCTTCCACGCCGTGCTGATGGCGCTGCAGGAGGTGCGGCTGCACACGAAGCGCGCGAACAAGGGCTGGCTGGGGGCCGCGATCGACCAGTTGCCGGCGCTGCTCACGATGGAGCGGCTGCTGTTCCGCATGATCGGCATCGGCTTCGTCCTGCTCAGCCTCACCGTCCTGTCGGGCGTCGTGTTCTCCGAACAGCTGTTCGGCCGCGCGCTGCGCTGGGACCACAAGAACTTTTTTGCGCTGCTGTCGTGGTTCCTGTTCGCCGCACTGCTGGCCGGACGCCGCTGGCGCGGCTGGCGCGGCAAGACGGCGCTGCGCTTCACCTTGGCGGGATTCGCCACGTTGGCGCTGGCGTACGTCGGCAGCCGTTTCGTATTTGAAGTCGTTCTGCACCGGGGGTTCGTATGACGCGACTGCTTTTCTGGATTGCGCTCGTCATCCTCGTGGTGATGGCCGTGCGCAGCAAACTGCGCGCCGCGCTGGAGCGCGCGCAAGGCCAGGGCGCCGGGGCGGCGCCGGCCGGTGCCGACGCGACGGCATGGAGCCGCGTCGAGGACAAGTCCGAACCGATGCTGTGCTGCGCCCGCTGCGGCGTCTATTTCCCGGCGTCCGAAGCCGTGCGGTCCGAAGGCCGCGATTACTGCAGCCCCGCGCACGCGCAACTGGAAACCAGGTAAGCCGCCGCATGGCGCCCTGGCCGTTTCTTTCCGCCGAGTCGCGCTCGACGTTCTGGCGTTCGCTGCAGACGCTCACGGTCACGCGCATCGTGATCGCGCTCGTGCTGTTGCTGTACCTGTCGCTGGACGTGCGCCGCGGCCGCGTGGACGGCACCGTGTATGCCGAGACCTGCATCGCCTACCTGCTGGCCGCGTTGCTGTTCGCCCTCGTCACCCAGCGCTGGCGCCGGCGCTTCCTGTGGCAGTTGTTCGGCCAGGTGCTCGTCGACATCGTGGCGATCTCGCTGCTGTACCTGGCCGCCGGCGGCATGCGCAGCGGCCTGGCGCTGCTGTACCTGTTCCCGCTGGCCGGTGCCGCGATCCTCGCGCCGCTCGTGCCCGCGCTGTTCTCGGCCGCGCTGGCGACCCTGGTCATGCTGGGCGAAAGCACGTGGCAGGCGCTCACGCGCGGCGACGACCTGCCGCTGACCCAGGCCGGCCTGACCGGCGCCGCATTCTTCGCGGTCGTGCTGGTGGTGAACCGCCTGGCGGCGCGCCTGATCAACCAGGAAGAGCTGGCCGCGCGCCGCGGCGCCGACTTGCGCATCCAGCAGGCGATCTACCGCATCGTCGTGGACGACGTGGCCGACGGCATCCTCGTGCTCGGGCGCGACGGCACGGTCTTCGGCGGCAACCCGGCGGCGCGGCGCATGCTGGGGCTCGACGTGCAGCCGGGCGAGGAGGGCACGGCCTTCCTGCTGACCGACGTGCCGGCGCTGGAGCCGGTGGCGCAGAGCTTCGCGGCCTGGGTCGCCCACGGCGCCGGCGCGCCGGACGGCTACGTCACGGTCAAGCGCTGGCACGAGACGGAAGGGCCGGTGCGCGGCCGCCTCGACCAGCCGGTGCACCTGAAGCTGCGCTTCGCGCGCGTGGACACGCCCGAGGGGGCGGCCGAGCGCAGCCTCGTGTTCCTGCAGGACGTGAGCGCCATCGAGAACCAGGCGCAGCAACTCAAGCTCGCGTCGATGGGGCGCCTGACTGCCAGCATCGCGCACGAGGTGAGGAACCCGCTGTCGGCGATCGGCCATGCGACGTCACTGTTGGCGGAGGACCTGCACGGGCCGGCCGAAACGCGCCTGCTGCGCATCGTGAACGACAACGTGGCGCGCGTGAACCGCATGGTCGAGGACATCCTGAAACTGTCGCGCAAGGTGCAGCCGAACGGCACGCCCGTGGCGCTCGACGACTTCCTGCCCGAGCTGCGGGCCGAATTCACGGAAATGCACGACATGGCGAGTGATATAGTGTGGGTGGGCGATGCCGGCGGGCGCAGCGTGCGTTTCGACGGCATGCACCTGCGCGAGGTGCTCGTGAACCTGCTCGGCAACGCGATCCGCTACGCCAGCGGCAAGCCGGCCAGCATCCGCGTGTGCCCCGTCGTCGACCCCACGGGCCGCATGGAATTGCACGTGCAGGACGACGGCCCCGGGATCACGCCGGAAGTGCGCGCCCACCTGTTCGAGCCGTTCTACACGACGTCGAGCAAGGGCACGGGACTGGGCCTGTACCTGGCGCGCGAGCTGTGCCTGAACAACGGCGCGATGCTCGACTACGAATACCGCACGGAGGACACCGGCCCGGACGGCGGCACGGGCGAGGCCAGCGGCCGTTTCGTGATCACCTTCGCCGCATCCATCTAACGTCACGGAAACATAGATAGCCATGAGCTCACCCCGCATCCTGGTGGTCGACGACGAACCCGACCTGCGCGAGCTGCTCGAGATCACGCTGCTCAAGATGGGGCTGGACGTGGACAGCGCGGCGACCGTCCGCGAGGCGCGCGCGCTGCTGGGCCAGAAGGCCTATGCGCTGGTGCTGACGGACATGCGCCTGCCCGACGGCCTGGGCCTCGAACTCGTGCGCGAGGTCGCCGCCAATCATAAAAGCACCCCGATTGCCGTGATCACGGCGTACGGCAGTGCCGAGAATGCCGTCGTCGCGTTGAAGGCCGGCGCGTTCGACTACGTGTCGAAGCCCGTCGTGCTGGACGATTTGCGCGCGATGGTGCGCTCGGCGCTGAAGCTGTCCGACCCGGCCGCGCAGCCCGCGGATGCGCCGGGCGGCACGTCGCGCCTGATCGGGGCGTCGCCCGCGATGCAGGCGCTGCGCGCGCAGATCGCCCGGCTGGCGCGCTCGCAGGCGCCGATCGCCATTAACGGCGAATCGGGCAGCGGCAAGGAACTGGCCGCGCGCGAGATCCACGCCCAGAGCGCGCGCGCCGGCAAGCCGTTCGTCGCCGTGAACTGCGGCGCGATTCCCGAGGCGCTGATGGAGGCCGAGTTCTTCGGCTACCGCAAGGGCGCGTTCACGGGGGCGAACGACGAGCGCGACGGCTTCTTCCAGGCCGCCAACGGCGGCACGCTGATGCTCGACGAAGTGGCCGACCTGCCGCTCGCGATGCAGGTGAAGCTGCTGCGCGCGATCCAGGAGCGGCGCGTGCGCAAGATCGGCGCGACGGCCGAGGAACCGGTCGACGTGCGCATCATCAGCGCCACGCACAAGGACCTCGCGAAGTGCGTGGAGAACGGCAGCTTCCGCCAGGACTTGTTCTACCGCCTGAACGTCATCGAACTCACGTTGCCGCCGCTGCGCGAGCGCCTCGACGACCTGCCGCTGCTGGTGGACGCCATCCTCGCGCGCCTGGCCGGCCCGGGCGGCGCGCGCCTCGGCCCGGGCGTGCTGGACGCGCTGCGCAGCTATGCGTTTCCCGGCAACGTGCGCGAACTGGAGAACGTGCTGGAACGCGCGCTCGCGTTCGCGGACGACGGCGTGATCGAAACGGGTGACCTGCTGCTGAAAGGGGCGAAGATTGGCGATGCGGCCGTCGTGCCGCAGCCTGTGGCCGCTGCGCCGGTTGCGCCGGTTCGCGTGGCGGCGCCGGAAGAGGAGAGCGGCGCCGTGCCGGAAGCCGCCGCGCCACCGCCCGCGTCGGCGCAACCGCCGAGTGCCGACGCATTGCCGAGCAACCTGCCGGACTACCTGAGCCAGGTCGAGCGCGACATCATCCTGCGCGCGCTGAACCAGACCCAGTTCAACCGCACGCAGGCCGCGAGCCTGCTCGGGATCAGCGTCCGGCAGCTGCGCTACCAGATGCAAAAGCTGGATATCCACGCGCCCGAACCGTGAACCGGCGTGGCCTTTTCGCCAACGCAGCAAACCCAAATCGGCGCGTTTTGGGCCGTTTTTGCACGAATAGTAAGCAGCGCGAAACGCGCCAGAAAATCAATGTTAGTGCTTACTTCGGCGTGGAGGCTTCAGGTATCGGACCTGATCGATGTCAAGGAAAAAATCTTGGTGGCAGAGCTCTTAAAATTCCTGTACATCGACTACAATTAGGTCTGTAAGGCCGTTGTCTACTACATCTAGTGGTCAACGGCCTTAATGCCGAACAGAAGAGGATAGGGGCGCAACCGCGTTTTTCTCAATATTGCAGCTCCTATTTTTTATCGGCAGAAAGTTATCGAGTTGCCAATTTTGATGAGTTGGCAGCTCTCCCCTCGTTACCGACGAGGGGATTCTCATCTACCTAATTCGAGAAGGCGCTGGCATTCGTAACGACGCCATGCTGGGAGGCTCAATGCAAACATCTTCGGACATTTCCATCAACCCGCACGCCGCGGCAGGAGCGAGTGCGGCCGAACTGGTCGCGAATGGCGACTATCGCATCATCCGCCGTAACGGCGCCGTGGTGCCGTTCGCGCCGAGCAAGGTCGCCGTTGCGATGACCAAGGCTTTCCTGGCCGTGAACGGCGAGCAGGGCCGCGAGTCGGCGCGCATCCGCGAACTGGTCGAGCAGTTGACGAACAACGTGGTCGCGGCGCTGGTGCGCCGCCAGCCGAACGGCGGTACCTTCCACATCGAGGATGTGCAGGACCAGGTGGAATTGTCCCTGATGCGTTCGGGCGAGCATGACGTCGCGCGCGAATACGTGCTCTACCGCGCCAAGCGCATGGAAGAGCGCCGCGCCGCCAAGGAAGCCTCCGGCGCCGCGCAGATCGCCACCCCGCAGTTCACCGTCGTCGACGGCGGCGTGCGCCGTCCGCTGGACATGAACGAAGTGTCGAGCCTGATCAACGCCGCCTGCGCGGGCCTGGAAAAGCACGTCGACGCCGACGCCATCCTGGCCGAGACCGTGAAGAACCTGTACGACGGCGTGCCGGTCGAGGAACTGCACAAGTCGGCCGTGCTGGCTGCGCGCGCGCTGATGGAAAAGGATCCGGCCTACAGCCAGGTCACCGCACGCATCCTGCTGCACTCGATCCGCAAGGAGATCTTCGGCAAGGAAGTGCCGCAAGCCGGTGCCGCCGCCGAATACGTCACGTACTTCCCGCAATACATCGCCAAGGGCATCGACGCCGAGCTGCTGGACGAAGAGCTGGGCAAGTTCGACCTGCAGAAACTGGCCAAGGCGATCGTCGCCGACCGCGACCTGCAATTCGGCTACATCGGCCTGCAGACCCTGTACGACCGCTACTTCCTGCACATCCGCGACACCCGCATCGAGATGCCGCAGGCGTTCTACATGCGCGTCGCGATGGGCCTGGCGCTGCGTGAAGAGAACCGCGAAGCGCGCGCCATCGAGTTCTACAACCTGCTGTCGACGTTCGACTTCATGAGCTCGACCCCGACCCTGTTCAACTCGGGCACGCGCCGCTCGCAGCTGTCGTCGTGCTACCTGACGACCGTCGCCGACGACCTGGAAGGCATCTACGACGCCATCAAGGAAAACGCGCTGCTGTCGAAATTCGCCGGTGGCCTGGGCAACGACTGGACGCCGGTGCGCGCGCTGGGCTCGCGCATCAAGGGCACGAACGGCAAGTCGCAAGGCGTCGTGCCGTTCCTGAAGGTTGCCAACGATACCGCGGTCGCCGTCAACCAGGGCGGCAAGCGCAAGGGCGCCGTCTGCGCCTACCTGGAAACGTGGCACCTGGACATCGAGGAATTCCTCGACCTGCGCAAGAACACGGGCGACGACCGCCGCCGCACGCACGACATGAACACGGCGAACTGGATTCCCGACCTGTTCATGAAGCGCGTGATGGAAAAGGGCGAGTGGACCCTGTTCTCGCCGTCGGAAGCGCCGGACCTGCACGACAAGGTCGGCAAGGCGTTCGAAGAGGCCTACCTGAAGTATGAAGAAAAGGCCGCCCGCGGCGAGATGACCGTGCACAAGAAGGTGCAGTCGCTCGACCTGTGGCGCAAGATGCTGTCGATGCTGTTCGAGACGGGCCACCCGTGGATCACGTTCAAGGACCCGTGCAACATCCGTTCGCCGCAGCAGCACGTCGGCGTCGTGCACTCGTCGAACCTGTGCACCGAGATCACGCTGAACACGAACGAAGACGAAATCGCCGTCTGCAACCTGGGTTCCGTGAACCTGCCGGCGCACATGAAGGGCGACGGGCTGGACGTGGTCAAGCTGCAGAAGACCATCCGCACGGCAATGCGCATGCTCGACAACGTCATCGACATCAACTACTACGCCGTCGACAAGGCCAAGAACTCGAACTTGCGCCACCGTCCGGTCGGCCTGGGCATCATGGGCTTCCAGGACTGCCTGCACATGATGCGCGTGCCGTTCGCGTCCGATAAGGCCGTCGAATTCGCCGACCGCTCGATGGAAGCCGTCTGCTACTACGCCTACCTGGCGTCGACCGAGCTGGCCGAGGAACGCGGCCGCTACCAGTCGTACGAAGGTTCGCTGTGGGACCGCGGCATCCTCCCGCAGGACTCGATCAAGCTGCTGCTTGACGAGCGCGGCGGTTACCTCGAGCAGGACACGTCGGAATCGATGGATTGGAGCATCGTCCGCAACCGCATCAAGCAGTTCGGCATGCGCAACTCGAACTGCGTGGCGATCGCCCCGACCGCGACCATCTCGAATATCATCGGCGTGTCGGCCTGCATCGAGCCGACGTTCCAGAACCTGTACGTGAAGTCGAACCTGTCGGGCGAATTCACCGAGATCAACGCCTGCCTGGTGCGCGACCTGAAGGCGCGCGGCCTGTGGGACGAGGTCATGATCAACGACCTGAAATACTTCGACGGCTCGCTGTCGCGCATCGACCGCGTCCCGCAAGACCTGCGCGACATCTACGCCACGGCGTTCGAAGTCGAGCCGAAGTGGCTGGTGGAAGCCGCGTCGCGTCGCCAGAAGTGGATCGACCAGGCCCAGTCGCTGAACATCTACATGGCGGGCGCCTCGGGCAAGAAGCTGGACGAGACGTATAAACTGGCCTGGCTGCGCGGCCTGAAGACCACGTACTACCTGCGCACGATCGCCGCGACGCACATGGAGAAGTCGACCACCCGTACCGGCGCGCTGAACGCCGTGGCGGTCGACGGCGGTCTGACGGCAGCACCGGCCGCAGTCTCGGCAGCAACTGCGCCGGCGGCACCGGTTGCAGCAGCACCGGACGTCGTGGACGGCGCCGCCTGCTACCTGCGCCCGGGCGACGCGGGCTTCGACGAGTGCGAAGCTTGCCAATAAGCTGAACTAAGCAGAACGACACCCTGACGTATCAACCCGCATCGCTCGGCACCGCCGGGCGATGCCGCTAAAAGAATTCAAGAAGGAAAAACATCATGGCCCTCTCCTGGGACGATGAACCGGCCGCCGCACCGGCCCCCGCCGCTACCGCTGAAGCCAGCGCCGCCGACGTCGCCAAGCGCGTGAACGCGGACGACAAGCGCATCATCAACGCCAAGACCGACGTCAACCAGCTCGTACCGTTCAAGTACAAGTGGGCGTGGGACAAATACCTGGCCGGCTGCGCCAACCACTGGATGCCGCAGGAAGTGAACATGCAGCGCGACATCGAGCTGTGGAAGAACCCGAACGGCCTGACCGAAGACGAGCGCCGCATCGTCAAGCGCAACCTCGGCTTCTTCGTGACTGCCGACTCGCTGGCCGCGAACAACATCGTGCTGGGCACCTACCGCCACATCACGGCGCCGGAATGCCGCCAGTACCTGCTGCGCCAGGCGTTCGAGGAAGCGATCCACACGCACGCGTACCAGTACATCGTGGAATCGCTGGGCCTGGACGAGAAGGAAATCTTCAACGCCTACAACGAGATCCCGTCGATCCGCGACAAGGACCAGTTCCTGATCCCGTTCATCGAGGTCATCAACGATCCGACGTTCCACACCGGCACGCTGGAAAACGACCAGAAGCTGCTGCGCTCGATCATCGTGTTTGCTTGCCTGATGGAAGGCCTGTTCTTCTACGTCGGCTTCACGCAGATCCTCGCACTGGGCCGCCAGAACAAGATGACGGGTGCCGCCGAGCAGTACCAGTACATCCTGCGCGACGAATCGATGCACTGCAATTTCGGCATCGACCTGATCAACACGATCAAGATGGAAAACCCGCAGCTGTGGACGCCGGCATTCCGCGACGAGATCAAGGAACTGTTCCTGAAGGCCGTCGACCTGGAATACCGCTACGCCGAAGACACGATGCCGCGCGGCGTGCTGGGCCTGAACGCAGCCATGTTCAAGGGCTACCTGCGCTTCATCGCGAACCGCCGCGCCGTCCAGATCGGCCTCGACCCGCTGTTCCCGAACGAGGAAAACCCGTTCCCGTGGATGAGCGAGATGATCGACCTGAAGAAGGAACGCAACTTCTTCGAGACGCGCGTGACCGAGTACCAGACCGGTGGTGCGCTGAACTGGGATTGATCCCGGCGCGCCCGATATGCACGACGAAGCCCGCCACCCGGCGGGCTTTTTTATTTACGGGGCCGCTCAGCTCAACGGTCGTCGAGCCAGGCGAGGAAATCGCCAGCCGCTTCCGGCGTCAGTTCCAGCGCGGCTTCCGCCACGTCGTCCGACCCTTTGACTGCCGCCAGCGCCGCCAGCGCGCACGCGAGGAATTCGTCATCCCACTGGCGTACGGCGGCCGCCGCGATCAAGCGGGGCAGGGCAGCCAATGCCGCGAAATAGGCATCGTGCAGGTCGGGCGGCACGGCGACGCCTTGCCGCTTGCGGCAGATTTCGATCCACGCCGGAAACTGCAGGTAGCCGGCACCGGCCCGATCGGGCGCAGTGGCCAGTGCACGCACCACGTGCGGCACGGCCGCGAATGACGCCGGATACACGTCTCCCTGGTGCGCCAGCGCGCTCCACAGAGAAAACCACGGTTCGTCGTCCGGACCCGTTGGCGGTAGAGAGGCGAGTTCGCGCAGCAGTGCAGGCATGTCGCTGGCCTTGCCATACGCATGCTCGAGTTCATGCCAACGTGGACTGTCGAGGGGCAGGCAGGGCAGATCAGGATCGGTCGTCATCGCGTCTCATCGAGAACTAAACCACTAGTCTAGCAAGCCTGCCGCGGCAGGTTGACGCGGGCATTGCGATAGATGCGCTTCAGCTTCTCGCGTATCGACCGCCGCACCGGCCGCCGGCACCATGTTATGCTGCCGCCCTTTCGGCACTTGTCCCCGCATCCGTCATGCTCACCAGTCCGCTCATCGACGACCTCGCCATCGTGCACGGCTTCGGCACGCGCCACGACGACATGGCCGCGCTGCTGCCCGGCTACTGGCCGCGGCGTCCGTTCCAGCGCGAACGCCACGGCACCCGCATCGCCGTCGCGACGCGGGCGAACGAGGATTGCGGGGAAGCCGACGGCATGCTGACGGACCGTCCCGGCCTGCTGCTCGCGATCTCCACCGCCGACTGCGTGCCGGTGCTGCTCGCGCGGCGGGACATGCGCGAAGTGGCGGCGCTGCACATCGGCTGGCGCGGTGCGATGGACGGCATGGTCGATGCGTTCGCGGCGCTCGTGCGTGCGCGCGGCGGCGATCCGGCCGAGTGGATCGCGGTCGCCGGGCCGGCGGCGCATGCATGCTGTTACGAGGTCGGGCAGGACGTGATCGACGGCTTCGTCGCGCGCTGGGACTTCGCGCCGCGCTTCGTCGCGCCGCATGGGCGCATGCTCGACCTGCCCGCCATCGTGCGTCGCCAGCTCGAGCGTGCGGGCATCGGCCGCGTCGCGTCACACACCGAATGCACGATGTGCCATCGCCGCGATGACGGCCGCCACACCTTCCACAGCTACCGCCGCGACCGCGCAACGCGCACGCCCGTGGTCGACGTGCACTGGTCCGCGATCGCGATCGCCGATCGCTAGACACGCCGCGCCACGCTGTGTCGACGCACGACGTCGGCACGCGAGGATCACGCAGATGCGCCCGTCATCGAGGCGCGTGCACCGTGTTCGCAAGGGTCGTGGAGTCGCGCAAAGAAGACGCCCCATCGATCATGCGGCGTCTTCATCACGATTTTTATGCGTGCCTTGCGCCACAAGCTTCTCACTGAGGCTATCATGCGCTCAATTCAATCCAATCGATGTCGTCATCGTCGATCGAAGCCATGGTCCGAGTCCTCGTCATCCGCCAGAATCCGCAGTGCCGGTCGCGCCGGCCGATGCGGCATGTGCGGGCGCGCAGCGGCGCAGGCGTCGCGCACGTGAACGCCGGGGAGGTCGCATGACGGACCGCTTCGCCTTTCACAACGCGCCCGACGGCCATTCGGGCCGCGAGGCCGCGGGCGCCGGACTGCTGCGCGCCGTCGCGGCCGCGCCCGATCTCGAAGCGGTCGGCTGCTTCGCCGGCGGCCAGGCCCACGCGGCCGAGGGCGAGCGCCTGCTGCGCGAATACGGCTACGCCGGCCAGGTGGAATGGATCGCCCAGGGCCACCCGCAAGACCTCGAGCGCTACGGCACGCTGTACCATCCCGCGCCCGGCATCGAACGGCTCGCGTGGCGCCGCCTCGGCATCGGCGAGCGCCGCTACAGCCTGTGCGGCGTCACGCATGCGACGGCGGGCCATGCCGTGATGTCGAGCCTCGCGAGCCTGCTCGTGGCGCCCGTGCGCAGCTGGGACGCCGTGATCTGCACGTCGCGCGCCGTGCGCGACAGCGTGCGCCGCGTGCTCGAGCGCCAGGCCGAGTATTTGAGTGCGCGCCTCGGTGCGCAGCGCTTCGAATTGCCGCAACTGCCCCTGATCCCGCTCGGCGTGCACGCGGCCGACTTCGATGCCGATCCGTCCCGCCGCGACGCGGCGCGCGAGCGCCTCGGCATCGCGGGCGGCGACGTCGTCTTCCTGTTCGTCGGGCGCTTGTCGTTCTGCGCGAAGGCGCATCCGCAACAGATGTTCGTCGCGCTCGAACGGGCGGCGCAGAACGGTGCGCGCGTGCATCTCGTGCTGTGCGGCTCGTTCGCCGACGACGCAGTCGACAAGGCTTTTCATGAAGCGGCCGCGCAACTATGCCCATCCGTGCGCTTGTCCGTGCTGGATAGCCGCGACGCCACGGACGAATCAGATGCCTGGGCCGCCGCCGACGTCTTCATCTCGCTTGCCGACACCGTGCAGGAAACATTCGGCCAGGCACCGCTGGCCGCGATGGCGGCAGGCCTGCCGTGCATCGTCAGCGACTGGGACGGCTATCGAGACATCGTGCGCGACGGCGTCGATGGCTATCTCATCCCCACCGTGATGCCGGGGGCAGGTGCCGGGCTCGATCTCGCGCAGCGCTACGACGACGGCGTCGACAGCCACGACACGTATTGCGGCCACACGAGCCAGGCCGTCGCGCTGGACGGTGCGGCCCTCGCGCAGGCGTGCGCACGACTCGCCGACGACGCGGCGCTGCGGCGCCAGCTGGGCGACCACGCGCGCCGGCGCGTGCGCGCGGAATTCGACTGGGCCGTCGTGTTCGGGCGCTACCGCGCGTTGTGGCGCGAGCTCGACGAACGGCGCCGCGCCGATGCGGCACTCGGCCCCGCGCTGCCCCCGTCCGTGCCGGACCGGCTCGATCCGTTCGAATTGTTCGCCACGTATCCCACGATGCAGATCACGCCGGCCTCGATGGTCGAACTCGCGCCCGATGCGTCGCTCGCGCTGTTGCGCCAGTATCGCGAACTCGCGATCAACCGCTACGCGCACGCGGCGCTGCCGACGCTGGAAGAGTTTGGGCAGATCTTCGGATCGATCGAATCGCGTCCGATGCAGGTCGACGAGTTGCTCGACGCACTCGGACCGTGCGACCGGGCGACTTTGCTGCGCGGACTCGCGTGGTTGTGCAAGATGGACTTGCTCCGGATTGCCGCGGGTCAAGCGTGAATATTGAATATCGCCTTTAGATAAAGGCTTTATACGAAATGGCAGTAACGTGGCGCATCGATTTGCGCGCTTGTTTTTGGAGACCAAGCAGAACGAGGAAGGAATCAACCGTTATCGCAGCGATCGTTTCGATTGATGCTATCGCGGGTTCGCCCCGTAAAAGATACGAAAATTATTGTGTGTGGGTTGCGCACTGACAAGGTTTTCGTGTACTTTACGTGATTGAATTTGTCAAAACGTGAAGACGCTGATTTTGGTAGCGTCAAACGGGAAACAAACCGATCAAAAAAGGGACGCTGATTCATTCAGTATGCACGTAAAGCTTAGCGAAAAGAACAAGCCGCATTGCCTGATAAACGTCGGGTATGGCGGCTTTTTCTTTTCGCGGCCCTGCGGGCTGTGATGTGAACAGCGCAGTGAACCATCGGACTTTAGTCGATTAGGTCGTCGGCGACGACGATAGCCGAAGTGCCGTGGAGTCGTTCTACTGTATGAAAATACAGTATAACGCAATTCGAGAATGGATGCCCGGGCTTTTACGGGTTTTATCGAATTGCCGCGGTAGTTCGGCTGGTGCCGGATTCATTGACGCAAACGCCGCGTTTGCGCCGATGAATAATTCGCCCGACCAAGCAGACTGGGTTGGACGGGTTCAAATCATGTAGCGTAAATTTCTCATCGCAGAGAAGGAGAACACAAAATGGCAACCGCCGCGAAGAAACCAGCAGCAAAGCCGGCCGCAAAAGCCGCCACCAAACCGGCCGCAAAGGCAGCAGCAGATAAACCGGCAAGCAAAACCGCAGCCACCAAAGCCGCCGCCAAGCCGGCAGCGAAAAAGGCCGCTGCAACCAAGGCCCCGGCCGCCAAATCGGCCGCAACCAAGACCGCCGCCAAACCGGCAGCCAAGAAAGCTGCAGCAACTAAGACCGCCGTCAAACCGGTAGCCAAGAAAGCCGCAGCAACCAAGACCGCGGCCAAACCGGCAGCCAAGAAAGCTGCAGCAACCAAGACCGCCGCCAAGCCGGCAGCCAAGAAGGCCGCAGCAACCAAGACCGCCGCCAAACCGGCAGCCAAGAAGGCCGCAGCAACCAAGACCGCCGCCAAACCGGCAGCCAAGAAAGCCGCAGCAACCAAGACCGCCGCCAAGTCGACCGCGTCCAAGTCGGCAAGCAAGGCCGCTGCCAAGCCGGCTGCGAAAAAGACTGCCGCCAAGTCGACGGCAACCAAAGCAGCGAG
>NZ_JAAQOM010000018.1 GCF_011682055.1 Telluria antibiotica
ATTCGTGCTGCGCCGACGCTTCTTTTGTTCTGCTTCACCCGCCAAAATAGTCCCCGCTAAAAAATAGTGGGGACTATGTTGAGTGGCGCGCTATCGGGTGTCTACACGGTGCTGGGACGACGCTTACTAAAGTGCTGGACTCAGCAGGACAGAAGCGGACGCTACAAGACAAAAAACCCCCGAGCCTCAGTATGAGATTCGGGGGGTTTCAGGTGTTTGCTGAAGCTCATCAAACAGCATTCTGGCGGAGGCGGTGTCCGCCAACCTCTCCTATGAAGAATGCCGATTTTTTGGATTTACCCACGCTTTTACCCCCGCGCCTAAAGTAGGAAACCTAAGACACTGGCGCGCTTCAGATTCGGTAGACGCTCAGTTAAGGTAAATGTTCTTGGCAAATTAAGTGCGACTGCTCTGCAGGCCGTTTTACCTCTTATGAATCAATGAGTCAGCTCTAAAACGCACCTTTCACCACCTTGAATCGCCCCGGCTTTCGTGGAGGCCGGTTTATGTGAGTCAGGCTGGGATAGCCTGACCGCTCAACTGCTCCTAATAGTTTGCCTCAGCCTCAGCCGGCGGTATATAGCCGAGCGGTTCTAGCAGGCGATGGTGGTTGAACCAGGACACCCATTCCAGCGTGGCCAGTTCGACGGCCTCACGTGTTTTCCAGGGAGCGCGACGGTGGATCAGCTCTGCCTTGTAAAGCCCGTTAATCGTCTCGGCCAGGGCATTGTCGTAGCTGTCGCCCTTGCTGCCCACAGACGGCTCAATGCCTGCCTCTGCCAAGCGTTCACTGTATTTTATCGATACATATTGCGAGCCCCTATCGCTGTGATGGACCAACGCGTTTCGTTCCGGTTGGCGCGCGTACAGCGCCTGCTCCAGAGCATCGAGGACGAAGTCGGTTCGCATCGAGCTGCTGACACGCCAGCCAACGATTCGCCGGGCGAAAACGTCGATAACGAAGGCCACGTAGACGAAGCCCTGCCATGTCGAAACGTACGTGAAATCGCTGACCCACAACTGGTTCGGCCGCTGCGCCTTGAACTGGCGATTGACCCGGTCGAGCGGGCATGGCGCCTTCGTATCGGCGGCTGTCGTGCGTACGACCTTGCCGCGCATGACACCACGCAGGCCGGCCTTCCGCATCAAACGCTCCACGGTACAGCGGGCCACATCGGTTCCCTCACGGCGCAGCTGTCGCCAGACTTTGTCGGCTCCGTAGACCTGCAGATTCGCCTGCCAGACCCGCTCAATATCGACGCTCAGCACATCGTCACGCTGGACACGTGCGCAGCCCAATGCCGGATTACGCTGCTGCGCCGCGTAACGCCAGTAGCCCGACGGCGCGACCTGCATCACCCTGCAGATCGGCTCGACACCGTAGGCATGGCGGTACTGGTCGATGAACGCCCTCACGACTTGAAGCGGCGGTCGAGCTCCGCCTGGGCGAAAAACGCACTCGCCAGGCGCAAAATCTCGTTTGCCTTACGCAGCTCGCGCACTTCCCGCTCTAGCGCCTTGATGCGTTCGTCTTCGGCGGTGGTCGGACCTGGTCGCTGGCCGGTATCGCGCTCCTGCTGGCGTATCCAGCGACGTAGCGTCTCAGGCGTACAGCCGATCTTGGCTGCGATCGATTCAATGGCCGCCCACTGCGAACTGTACTCGCTGGCAGCCTCGCTGACCATGCGCACGGCGCGCTCGATGACTTCGGGGGAATACTTGGGTTGTTTCTTCATGACTCCATTTTCTCAAACAATGGAGCCTCTACAAAACCCAGGGCGGTTCAGTTCGAGATCGCCTGCACCTTGCCTGCGTCGTCGCGGAAGAACAGCACAGATTCGTTCAACAGGGTGCGCTGGAACAGCGTGTCATGTGCGACCTCGTGGTCCCATGCCGCCACATACCAGGTATTGCGTAGAAAAGTCATTGTCGTCTCCGTGATCGCGCCATGCGCTCGATAATTCTGATGTATGCTCCGCATACATTGACTGAATGATGGCACAATCGCGTTTATTTGCAAAGGATCCGAACGTCTTTTTATGGCCACTGACCGCGCTTATCATCATGGCGACCTGCGGGCGGCGCTGATCGCCCGCGCCCTGGAAGTCGTCGAAACGCAAGGACACGAAGCGGTGTCGCTGCGCGCCATCGCCGAGGAACTTGGCGTGAGCCGGGGGGCACCCTACCGGCATTTCCCCGAGCGCGACCACCTGCTGGCCGAGGTGGCCTCGGTGGGATTCGAGTGGTTGGATGCCTTCGCGCAGGACGAGTCGATGCGCAATGCCGATCGGGCAGCGCGTGTGGTCGGCGCGGCGCAACAGTTCCTGGGCTTCGTCCGCGCACATCCACAACTGTTTCGGCTGATGTATGAATCCGGCCTGTTCCAGCGCGCGGATGCCTTCCCCCACCTGGCGGCCGCGCAGCGTGGCGTGTACGAACGCATTCACGCGCTGTTCGCCGAGGCGCTGGCCGGCGTGCCCGGCCTCGACGGCGACGGGGTGAAGGCCCGGGTGATCGCGTTCTGGTCGACGCTCTTCGGCTACGCCACGATCAGCCAGGCGGCCTTGCTGCAGCCGTACATGGTCGGCGGCCTATCTGCCGACGAGATCGAGGTGCAGATCATCTGCACTGCGCTCGGACCGGAACTTGCCGCCGCTATGCACGGTGGCCGGGACCACGCCTGAAAGCGCGTGCACATCGGGCGTCAACCTGATCCTGGCCACGACGGCCGACAGCCGTTGCGCCTGTTCGCGCATGGCGACGGCCGATGCCGCGCCTTGCTGTACGAGTGCCGCGTTCTGCTGCGTCACCCCGTCCATGTCGACGATGGCCCGGCTAACCTGGTCGATCCCGCCGGATTGTTCCGCGCTCGCGCGTGCGATGTCGCCGACCATGGCTGTGACGCGGCGCACGCTCGCGACGACGTCTTCGATCGTCGCCCCCGCCTCGCCGGCAAGCCTGTTCCCATCCCGGACCTGCGCCGTCGACGCACCGATCAATGCCTTGATTTCCTTCGCGGCCAGCGCGGAACGGTGCGCGAGGTTGCGCACCTCGCTGGCGACGACGGCGAATCCGCGGCCCTGCTCCCCCGCCCTTGCCGCTTCCACGGCAGCGTTCAGCGCCAGCAGCTTGGTCTGGAAAGCGATGCTGTCGATGACGCCGATGATGTCGACGATCCTGGCCGACGCCCCGCCGATCGACGCCATCGTCGCCACGACATCGCCGACCACTACGCCGCCCCGTGCAGCCACCTCGGCGGTGTTCTTGACCAGGCCATCGACCTGCCGTGCGCTGTCCGCATTCTGCTGCACCGTCGTCGTCAATTGCTCCATGGACGCCGCCGTCGCGGACAGCGCCGACACCTGCGCGTCGTTGCGCTCCGCCAGCTCGCGGCTGCCGCTCGCCATATCCTCCGCCATCGGCAGCAGCATGCCCGTGGTCTCGCGCAGATCGGCCACCATGCTCCTGATCCCCTCCTGCATGCGTGCCAGTGCGGCGGTGATCTGGCCGATCTCGTCGCCGGACACCGGTTCGATGCGGCGGGTCAGGTCGCCCGCGGCGATTGCCTGCGTCAGGTCGATCACGTGCCGCAGCGGGGCCGATATCGACCGCAGCAGCGACACCGCCACGACCACGGCGGTGGCCAGGCTGAACGCAAGCACGGTGAGCGCGCACCGTACCGAGAACGCGTGGTCTTCGAGCGCCTGCCGGTAGGACTGGCCGCCATCGCTCTCCTGCGCCATGCTGATGCGCTGCGCCTGCGCGATCGCGTTCGCCATGTCCTGCTGTAGGGCCGGGATCGACACGGCGGCATCCGGCTTCGACAGCATGCGCAGGTCGGCCGCCAGCGCCGTCCAGCTGCGGTCGAACGCGTCCGCCAGCTTGCGCGTACCGGGCGATTGGGGCTTGCCGCGATAGCTCGCCCAGTTGCGCCCCAGGTCGGCCGCCAGGCCGTCCAGGATCGCGGCGTCGGCCGGCGCCGTACCGCCCGCATTCAGGATCGCGCCTTGCATCGAGAACAGGTCGACCTTGACGCGGTCGAGCAGCGCCACCGCCATCAGGCGCTGGTCGTACAAGGTCTCGACCGACGACTTCGAGGCATTGAAGCTGACGATGGCGCCGACGCTGGACACCAGCGACAGGACGGACAGGATCGCGAGGCCGCACAGCAGCCGCGTCCTGATCGAAAGGTTGCGCATCATGGCGTGCAGTCCGTGTCGCGTGCGCACGCGTTCACGACGAGCCGGTCGACGTCCCCGTCATGGCGGAAACCGATCCGTTCGGCGGCCGACGCGTCGAGCGGTGGAAAGCGCCCGAACGCCTGCTCCAGCGCGTCGTTGGGCGCGTACGAGACCAGGTCGCGCCGGTCGTCGCCATAGCGCCGGGCCAGGGCGTCCACCAGTTCGGCAACGCGCAGCCGCAGCACCGGCAGCGTCCAGTCGCGCCGCGTCTCGACCTCTTTCTCGTCCAGGGCGGCCGCATGCAGCAGGTTGTCCACGCAGCACCCCACCGACATCCACCATGCCACCGCGTCGGCCGACACCGGGCAGGTGAACCGTTCGCCGTCGCGCAGCTTCCAGAAGATGTCGCTCATGAAGGCCGACAGCAGGCCCGTCGGCTCGGCGAGCCGGGCAACGATGCCGGGCAGGCGCACGATACGCCCGTCGATCCACCCGCGCCGGCTGTAGTCCTTGACCAGGATTTCGTCGACCAGCTTGTGCGCGCCATAGCTCAGGCTAGGGCGCATCGGCGTAGCGTCGTCGACCAATGCGGGCATCGGTGAACCGTACACGGCGATCGTGCTCGCGAACGTGAAGCGGGTCGGCGGCGCCGGCTGGGCGCGCAGCAGCTCCAGCATGGCCAGCGTCGCGCGCAGGTTGACGTCCAGCCCCAGCGCGTAGCTCTTCTCCGCCGCGCCGCCCGGAATGCTGGCCAGGTGGATGACGTGATCGACCCGTTCCGCGAACGCCTCGCGCAACACGGCGTCGTCGGCGATACTGCCGCGCACAACACGCACGTGCGCATCGTCGATGCTGTCGTCCGCTTCGAGATCGACCAGGGTCAGCCTGGAAAACGGTGCCTGTCCAGCGCCGATGCGCCCCGCGCGCAGCAGGCGCCGCACCAGGTGGCGACCGACGAAACCGTTCGCCCCCGTGATCAGTACGTTCATGCGTCGGCTCCCTCGCGCGGCGCCACGAAGCGGTGCTCGATGGCGCCGAACACGGACTGGCCGTCGCTGCCTGTCACGTCGAAGCGCAGGCGGTCGCCGTAGCGCAGGAAGGCGGTGCGCGGCTCGCCGTGGTCTATCGTCTCGATCGCGCGCCGCTCGGCCAGGCACGCGGAACCGACCTCGCGGTAATTCTTGTTCGATACCGTGCCGGACCCGACGATCGTGCCGGCGCCCAGGTTGCGGTTGTACGCCAGGTGGCGAATCAGCTCGCCGAAACCGAAGTCCATCTCGCCGCCGTTCGGGTGGCCGAACCAGTCGCCGTTGCGCGCCACGTGCATGTCCAGGTGCACGCGGCCGTCGCGCCACGCGTCGCCCAGTTCGTCCGGCGTCACGGCGACCGGCGCGAACGCGGCGGCGGGCTTGGCCTGGATGAAGCCGAAGCCCATCGACAGTTCGCGGAACAGGTGTGCGCGCATACTGACGTCGTTGAAGATCGTGATCAGCCTGACGTGATCCAGAGCCTCCCGCGCGCCGACACCCATCCGGACGTCGTCGAGGACGACGGCGAATTCGCCCTCGAAATCGCCGTTGTCGTCCTCCGACGGGAACGCATAGTCGTCGCACGGACCGCGAAAGTCGTCGCCCTGGCGCTGGATCAGGATCGGTACGCCGGGCGTCTTCTTCACGGTCAGGTTATAGGCGCGTTCCATGATGTCGCCATGGTTCAGGAACGCCGACGCGTCGATGAACTGGTAGGCGCGCGGGAACGGCGGCGCCGCACGCGCAGGGTCGAAATCGAAGGCGTCGGCCAGCGCGCCCGCGTTCAGTGCATCGTAGCGGGCGCGCAGCGCCGGTTCGACGGTGCTCCAGTTCTCGATCGCGGCCTGCATCGTCGCCGCGACGGGTGCCGCGTCCACGGCGCGGGCCAGGTCGCGCGAGACGATGACGAGGCGGCCGTCGCGGAAACCGTTCTTGAGTGTAGCGAGCTTCATGTGTCTCCTTCGTTGTCGTTGAATTCGTGTTACCAGTGGATCAGCGGCAGGCCCGCCACCGGGGCGCGGAAATACGGGATCGTCGTGCCGATCAGGCTGCCCAGGTAGACCGTGCGCAGGTCCGGGCCGCCGAAGGTCAGGCTCGCCATCCAGGGCGCGAGCGGCCCGCGCGCCGCCTGCATGATTTCAGGCGTCAGGGTCTTGTCGGCGAAGTGGCGATTCAGGCGCGCCGTCGCTTCCGCATTGCCGTCGTCCAGCAAGGTCAGGACCTCGCCGTCGGGCGTCAGTGCGATCAGCTTGTCGCTCATGATCAGCGTGATCCACAGGTTGCCGTATGCGTCGAACGCGAAGCCGTCCGGGAACCCTTCGAGTTCGGCCGGGCCGTAGACCTCGCGGCCGTACAGCTCGCCATCGTCGGCCACGCGCAGGCGCGAGATTCGGCGCGCGTTGCTCTCCACGACGTACAGCCACTCCTCGTTCGCGTCGAAGCGGATTTCGTTGGTGCCGCCGAAGCCGTCGGCCACGATGCGGATGCCCTTCTCGTCCATCAGGGCGATATAGCCGTCGAGGACGCCCGAGTTGATCGAATCGGTCCATGGCACCGTGCGCGTGGTGACGGTCAGCCAGGTGCGGCCTTTCGAATCGCGCATGACGAAATTGGCCTTGCCGATCGGGCGGCCGTCGATCTCCGAGTACAGCGTGCGCAGGAGACCGTCCGTGGTCAGCAATTCGACGCTGTCGGTGCCCCAGTTGGCGATCAGGATGTCGCCGTTTTCCATCAGCGCGAGGCCGTTCGGCAGCGAGCCCCTGGCCATCACGTAGCGGTCGGCGAAGCTGTCCTGCGCGGCCGCACCTTCGGCCCGCACGGGCACGATCAGGCGCTGCCTGCCGTCCGGTTCGATGCGCATCACGCCGCCCCTGGCGTCGGCGACCAGCAGGCTGCCGTCACGTTGCGCCAGGATGCATTCGGGGCGCTGCAGGTCGGTGCCGATGGTGCGGATCTGGCCTCGGTCGACCTGCCAGCCCTTGAGAGGATTCGTGCTCATGCTCGTGTTGTCTTTCTTGGTGATGTTGCAGGTACGGTCATCTTAGGGATCAAAAAAGCCTATGAATAACCGTTTATATCGATTTAAACTAACGGGAAAAACGATAGAAAGCCGAAGGGCTGCGGAGACACCATGCGATTCAAGAAACTCGACCTCAACCTCGTCGTCGTGCTCGACGCACTGCTGGACGAGCGCAGCGTCACCCGGGCCGGCGTGCGGCTCAACGCGAGCCAGACCACGATCAGCGACGCACTAGGCAGGCTGCGCCAGTATTTCAACGACGACCTGCTGACCCAGGTCGGCCGCAAGATGGTGCCGACGCCGCTCGGCGAGAGCCTTATCGGACCGGCGCGCACGCTGCTGCTGCAGGCCGAAGCGATGGTCAACACCAAGCCGAGCTTCGATCCCGCCGCAGCGGTCCGTACGTTCACCCTGATGGTGAGCGACTACGTCTACACGGTGCTGGTCACCAGGGTCGCGGCGGAACTGAGCCGGATCGCGCCCAGCATCACGCTCGAGATCGTTCCCCACTCGACCGTGCCGTGGGAATCGCTCGACCGCGGCGAGGCGGACTTCCTGATCATGCCGCAGAATTACATGACCACCGGCCACCCGAGCTCCCTGCTGTTCGAGGACGGCTTCTGCTGCATCGCCTGGCGCGACAACGATCTCGTGGACGATGCGATCACGCTGGACCGCTTCATGGAGCTGGGGCACGTCGTGACGCGTTTCGGTCACAACCGCACGCCCGCGATCGACGAATGGTTCCTGCGGCGCTTCGGCGAGATGCGCCGCATCGAGATGATCACGACCGGCTTCTACGGCCTGCCCCAGGCCGTGATCGGCACCAGGCGCATCGCGACCATCCAGCGCACGCTGGCCGACTACTATGCGGACCTGTTGCCCATCAAGGTGATCGAGCCCGCTTTCGAACTGCCGACCGTCTCCGAAGCCATGCAGTGGAACCGGTACGCCGACAGCGATCCGGGCATGGCGTGGATGCGACAGGTACTCGCCGAACACGGCGCCGCCATCCACGCCGGACCGGTGCCGCAAGCTTAAGAACGCGGCAACGCCAGCAGGTCGTCGTCGACGATGGCCACGGCGCGGGTCCAACCGGCCGAGCCGCGCCGGACCTTGTGCGGGAAGCAGCTGATATAAAAACCGTGGGCCGGCAGAGCTTCCAGGTTGTGCAGCTTCTCGAGGTGGCAATAGCCGATGTCGCGGCCGGCCTTGTGGCCTTCCCAGATCAGCGACTTGTCGCCCGTCTCGGCGATTCTCTTCGCCGTGTACGAAAACGGCGCGTCCCAGCTCCAGGCATCGGTGCCGGTCAGGCGTACGCCGCGCTGCAGCAGGTACATCGTCGCCTCGTAGCCCATGCCGCAGCCGGCTTGCACGAAGTCGCCGTGGCCATAGCGGCTGCCGGCGCGCGTGTTCACGACGACGATGTCGAGCGGCTGCAGAACGTGGCCGACGCGCGCCAGCTCGGCCTCGACGTCGGCCGCCGTGGCCACGTAGCCGTCCGGGAAATGCCGGAAGTCGAGCTTCACGCCCGGCTGGAAACACCATTCGAGCGGCACCTCGTCGATGGTGATCGATGCCTTTTTCTCGCCGGTCTTCGCATCCATCGTCGAATGGAAGTGGTAAGGCGCGTCGAGGTGCGTGCCGCTGTGGGTCGTCATCGTGACCCATTCGGCGGCGGCCGCTTCGCCGTCGGGGTAGTCGGCCGCCGTGGTGCCCGGGATCATCAGCATGAATTCCGGCAGCGTGTCCTGGTGCTTTTGATAGGTGATCTTCGGCGCCAGCGGGGGCGGATCGGACAGGACTTCGTTTTCGAGGTAGATGGACAGGTCGATGAAATGACGGGACATGGTTTTTCCTTGTTGGGTATTAGTCGGTGATGAGGGTGCTGCCGTCGACGACGAGCGTCTGCCCCGTGATGAAGCCGCCGGCGCGGCCTGCCACCGAAGGTACGATCAGGTTGGCGAGCCGCGCCGCGCCTTGGAGGTTGACGCCGAATACGTGGTCCCGGTCGGCGTCGGTCGTCTCCGCGAGCGGTTCGGCCGGGCCCTGCACGCCCGCGTTGCAGACAAGCGTATCGATACGGCCGCGCCAGCCTGCCGCGACATCCACAAGGCGGACGACGGCCGCGGGATCGGCGACATCGCAGGGGATCGGCAGCGCGTCGACGCCATCCGCGCGCAACGCGTCCGCGGCCGCCGCGCAGCCGGCGGCGTCGCAGTCGGCCAGCACGACAGCCGCCCCGTGCGCGCCCAATGCCGCCGCGATCGCGCTGCCCAGGCCCTGCGCCGCACCGGTGACGAGAGCAACCTGCCCGCCCAGGTCGAACAGGCCTTTCCCGCTGGCTGGTACGCTTGACATGGCGCGCTCAGATCGGTTGTGCCAGCGCCATCAGCGACTCGCGCATGATGCGGCTGTGCTCCTCCTTGTCGCCGCCGGCGATCTCGATGTCGCCGAGGCGGCCCGAGTTCTCGACCACCATGCGGCAGCGTTCCCAGCGCCGTTCCTGGAAGGCGTGCAGCGCATGCGCCACGTCCGTCGCCTTCTCCAGCTCGTCGGCGAGCACCAGTGCGTCCTCGATACCTATGCAGGCGCCGGACGCCAGGTGCGGCGTGGTCGCGTGGACGGTGTCGCCGATCAGCACGACGCGGCCCCGGTTCCACGGGCGCGGCAGCAGCATGCCCTCCAGCGGCCGGTAGATGATCTGCGACGAAGCGTCCAGTTTCGCGCGCACGTCCTGCAGCACGGACACGTCGAACGGGGCCAGCAGGTCTCTGAGCATAGGCAGGAACTGCGCCGGATCGATGTGGACGTTCTCGATCCGGTCCTCGGTGACGTACAGGTAGATCTCGCTGTCGGACACCGGACTCACGCCGGCCTTGATCTTCGGTCCCAGCCACATGGCGGCGCGGTTGACTTCCGGCGCGCGCGGCAGCACGGCGCGCCAGACGCCCTGGCCGCTGTAGCGCGGCGCCGGCGCATCGGGGAACAGCGTCGCGCGCGTCTTCGAATACAGGCCGTCCGCGCCGATCACGAGATCGTAGCGGCCGGTGGAGCCGTCCGTGAAGCCGACGTCGACGCCGGCGTCGTCCTGCCCGATCGTGGTGAACGAGCAGCCCAGGCGCACGTCGGCACCGGACGCCCGGGTGGCTTCGGCCAGGATCGCGGCCAGCACAGGGCGCATGATCGAGCCGCCGCCCGGCACGTCGGCGCCGGCGACGCGCGGCGTCGGCAGCGTCGCCACGTGCATCCCGTTCTGCAGGCCGATCTCGACGCCGTCGAAGGCGGCGCCACGGCGCAGGAACTCGTCCAGGATGCCGAGCGTGCGGAAGGCGCGCAGCGTGGCGCCGCCGAGGCTGATGCCCGCGCCATAGGAGCGCCAGCCCGGATCGATTTCGACGAGATCGACCTCCACGCCGCGCTTGCGCAGTTCGATCGCGGCGGACATGCCGGAAAAACCGCCGCCGATGATGAGTACCTTGTGTGCTGCCGTCATGATGTCTCCCTTATGTCTCTTCCATTACTGCATAGATGTCGTCCGGCGCGGCGATCGCGAGCGGCACCGGGGTCAGGGCCTGCCCCAGGCACGGGCCCAGCGTGCAGATGCCCGTGTCGATCGCGAACTGCGCGCCGTGTGCGCTGCATACGATGCGCGTGGCGGCGCCGTCGAGGTAGGCATCCTTGCGCCAGGCCATCGGCGTGTCGCCGTAGTGCGGGCAGGCGTCGCGATACGCGTGCAGGCGGCCGTCCTTGCGTACGACGAAGATCGTGTCGGCGCCCTCGCCGCGCGGGTCGAACCCGCGCGCGCATCCTTCCGCCAGGTCGCTGCCCTTGCACAGGTAGTGATGCGCCATCGCTCAGTGGCGCTCGCCGGCACCTGCCGCGCCGGGTGGCGGTCCACCCGGCGCCCATTTGTCGCGCTGCTGGAACAGGAATAGCTGCGAGGCATCGGCGCTCATCGGCACGGCGCGCGCCGTCCACGTGTCGTCGTGCAGGTCCATGTCCGCGTCGTACTCGACGTGGCAGCCGAGCGGGCTGTTGAAGTACCAGAACCAGTTCGAGCCCATCTTGTGCCGGCCCGGGCCCCAGAACGACTGGTAGCCTTTGTTCACGAAACGCGTGCCGGCCTGCATGAGTTCCGTCGGACCGCCCATGTGGAACGTGAAGTGCTCGCAGCCCTGCATGAACGGCGGCGTCTGGATCAGGAACAGCGTGTGGTGGTCGATCGTGCCGCCGGGCTGCAGGAACGGACCGGCGCCCAGCAGGCGGTCGGTGCAGCGGAAGCCCAGGCGCTCCACGTAGAACGTTTCGGCCTTTACCGCGTCGGGTACGAAATACACGACGTGCGACAGCGTGCGCGGCAACGCCTTCGCGTTTTCGTCGACGGCGACGTGGTTGACCGGGCGATTGTGCGCCCCGGGCGCGTTCACCGCTTCGGCCGGCAGGTCGAGGGGACGGCGCACCGTCACCTGGAAGCCCAGCACGAAGCCCAGGTCGTCGCCGGCTTCGATGCTGCCGTCCGCGAGGCGCTTCACCTCGCGGTCGCGGCCGAGTTCCTCGGCGATGGCGCCCAGCGTCTGCTCGTCCGCCACGCCGTAGATCGTCTTGCGCAGCATGGTCGCGGTGCCGAGGGGCGCGGGCAGCCCGGCGTCGTCCTTGTGGGCCAGGACGATGGCGGTGCCGTCCAGCGCCTCGAAGCGGCCGTTGCCGACGGGCGTGAGGCCGTAGTCGGTGAGGTATTGGGTGCAGGCGGCGACGTCGTCGACGCCGAAGACCAGTGCGTCGGGTCCGATGATATTCATGGGGTTCTCTCTGTCGTGTCGTGGTTCAGACGGCGGTGCGGCCGCCAAGGGTTTCGGCCACCCAGTCGGCGATGTAGGCGCCGGCATTGGCCGAGTTGTCGAAGCTGGAGTGCTGCACGCCACCTTCGCGCTCGGTGAACACCTTCAACTCGCGCTTGGGGCTGTTCACGAGCTGGTCGTATGTGCGGACGGCCCAGTGCAGCGGGATCTGCGAATCCTTCTCTCCGTGCGTGACGAGGAACGGCACCTTGATGCGGTCGAGGATGCCGTCCAGGTGGACGTGTTCCGCGATCTGCATGAACTCGTCCTGGTCCTTCGCCCCCCATACCCAGCGCACGTGCTCCCAGTAGTGCGGCACAGGAAAGCTGCCCTCCTTCGCGAGGCGCTTCTTCTGTACGTCGCGCCAGTCGTGGTTGGCGCCCCAGACGACGCCCATGGCGAAGCGCGGCTCGAACGCCACCGCGCGCGGGCAGTAGTAGCCGCCCAACGATACCCCTTCAAGGCCGATGCGCTTCGCGTCGACGTCCGCGCGGGTCTCGAGCCAGTCCACGACCTTGCTGGCCCAGCGCTCGCTGTCATACACCGCGTGCATGCCGTGCAGGCGCAGCGCTTCGCCGGTGCCCGGCTGGTCGATCACGAGCGACGATACGCCCCGCTTTGCAAGCCATTGCGGCAGGCCGACGCGGTATTTCATCTCCTTCGTGGAGTCGAGGCCGTTGACCTGCACGAGGATGGGCGCGGGGCCGTCCACACCCTCGGCGCGAACGTACAGGCCCGAGATATGGGCGTCGCCGTACGGGATCTCGACGCGGATGCAGTTCTCTCCACTGAGCTTCAGGCCGCGCGCGAAGACGTCCAGAAATCGACCGTAAAGCGCCAGGCGTCCGGGCGCGCCGTGCGCCTGCAGGCGCTCCGCCGTCAGGTAATACGTGGCGGCGCGGTTGTACTTGTCGCCGGCCGAGATCAGGCGGCCGTGCGCCTCGTCTTCCTCGGCCAGGGCACACAGCTTGTCGGCCATGCGCGACCAGGTCTCGCGGAATGCCTTCGTGCCGGCGGCGTCGGGCTGCTTCGCTGCGTCCTCCAGCGGCGCGCACATCTCCTCGATCTCGCCGATCTTCGCGCCCATCTCGATCGCCAGGTCGACCGAGAGGTTCCAGACGTAGTTGGTGGGGAAATACTTGAACATGGTTAGCTTTCTATCGTTGTTGGGTGGTTGGCATGGTGTTGGGAACGTCCGCCGCCACGCGGGATACCGGCGTGGGACGCAGGAGGAAATGGCCCAGTGCGGGCAGCAGCACCAGGGCGCCGAGCATATTCAGCAGGAACATGAAGGCGAGCAGGATGCCCATATCGGCTTGAAACTTGATCGGCGAAAAGGCCCACGTGGCGACGCCGACGGCCAGGGTCACCCCCGTCAGCATCACGACCTTGCCCGTGAAGAGCAGCGCGCGGTAATAGGCTTCGGACAGGCTCATGCCCTCCTTCATGCGCGCCTGGGTGACGCTCAGGATGTACAGCGCGTAGTCGATGCCGATGCCCACGCCCAGGGCGATCACGGGCAGCGTCGCGACCTTCACGCCGATGCCGAGGACGACCATCAGCGCTTCCGCCAGCACGGACGTCAGCATCAGGGGCAGCACGGCCACGACGACGGCGCGCCAGGAGCGGAACGTGATGAAGCACAGGACGATCACGGCGCCGTACACGAGGAGCAGCATCTCGTACCAGGAGCGCTTGACGACGATGTTGGTCGCGGCCTCGATCCCGGCGCTGCCCGCCGCCTGCAGGAACCTGACATTGGCGGTATCGTTGGCGGCGGCGAACGCATCGACGTGCGCGACCACGCGCGACAGCGTGTCGGCCCGGTGATCCTTGAGGTAGACGTAAACCGTCAGCAGGTTGCAGGCATCGTTGTACAGGCCGCGCGGCGCGCCGGCGGTGATCGAATTCAGCATCGCCTGGTTCCTCGACATCTCGTACCATTTCGGGTTGGCTTCGTTCAGGCCGCTGAGCATGCGGCGGTTCAGCAGCGCCAGCGTGTTCACCGATTCCACGCCCTCGACCTGGCGCAGTTCCCAATCGAGTGCATCCACCCGTTTGAGGACGTCGTAGCTGGCGCAGCCGCCGTCCGGCGTCTTCACCAGCACGGCGTACACGTCGCTGCTGGCGCCGTAGTGCGCGCTGATGTAGGCCACGTCGCGGTTGTAGCGCGAGTCCGGACGCAGCTCCGGCGCGCCCGGATCGAGGTCGCCGATCTTCAGGTGGTGACTCGTGACGCCCGCGCCCACGGCCAGCACACAGGCTGCGGCGATGGCGACGCCCGCCCACGGCTTGCGGGTGAACAGGTCAAGGAAGCGCCACAGGCCTTCCTTGCGACCGCCGGCCCGCTCCATCTCTTCCGCGCGCAGGCTGCGCTGGGCCGCCCGGGCGCTCACGCCGGTGTAGGACAGCAGGATCGGCAGCAGGATCAGGTTCGTGAAGATCAGCGCGGCGACGCCGATGCTGGCCGCGATGGCCAGCTCGCGGATCGCCTGGATGTCGATCACGAGCAGCACGGCGAAGCCGACGGCGTCCGCTAGCAGCGCCGTCAGCCCGGCCAAGAACAGGCGGCGGAACGTGAAGCGTGCCGCGACGAGCTTGTGGGCGCCGCGCCCGATGTCCTGCATGATGCCGTTCATCTTCTGCGCGCCGTGGCTCATGCCGATCGCGAAGATCAGGAACGGCACCAGCATGGAGTAGGGATCGAGCGCATAGCCCAGGGTCGGCAACAGGCCGAGCTGCCACACAACGGCGACGAGCGAACTCGCGACGACGAGCACCGTCGAGCGCGCGCAGCGCGTGTACCAGAACACCATCGCGGCGGCGATCGCGATCGCCACGCCGAAGAACAGCAACACCTGGCGCAGGCCGTCGATCAGGTCGCCCGCGATCTTGGCGAACCCCGTGATGTGGATGCGCACGCCCTGCGCCTCGTATTTGTGACGGATCGTCTCCAGCGCGCCGGACAGCGCCTGGTAATCGAGCGGCTTGCCCTGCGCGTCCACCGCCAGCAGCGGCACGTAGATGACGCTGGAGCGGGCGTCGCGCGCGACGATCTGGCCGATTTCTCCCGAGCGCGCGACGTTGGCCGCCATCTTGCGCAGGCTGTCCGGCGAGCCGTCGTAGCCTTCGGGGATCACGGGACCGCCGTCCATGCCTTCCTCCGTGACGCCGACCCAGCGGGTGTTGGGCGTCCACAGCGATTTCATGAGCGGCCGGTCGACGCCGGGCAGCAGGAAGACCTCGTCGCTGACCTTCGCCAGCAGGTCCAGATAGCGCCGGTCATAGATCGAGCCGTCCGGGTTCTCGACGGCGATGCGCACGGCGTTGCCCAGGCCACTCAACTCCTTCTGGTACTTCAGGTAATTGGCGATGTACGGATGACCGGCGGGGATCGCCTTCTCGAAGCTGGCATTCAGGCGCAGCTTGCCGGCCTGCCAGCCGAGCAGCACGGTGACGACGGCACACAGCACCACGACGACGATGCGGTGGTTGAACAGCAGGCGTTCGAGGAACGAACCGGAGCGCGGATCGAACTGCGCCAGGTCGGCGGCGACTTGTTGGGGAGCGTGGGTCGGGTTCATCGTGCGGCCATGGACGTGGTGGTTGCGGCTTGCGCGGGCAGACGGACGACGCCGGCCACGCCGACTGTCACGATGGTGCCGTCGGGCAGTGCGATCAGGTCGTTGGGCTGTGGCAGCGCCTGCGTGTTCAGCGGTGCGATTGCGGTGGCGCCGGCGGCGCCGGCCAGCAGCATGCCGGCCTGGTTCGCTATCAGCAGGCGGCCGTTCCGAAGGCGGGCCGCGGTCACGGAGACGGACGCCGGCACCGCCAGCGCGGTCCAGGTTGCGCCGCGGTCGTGCGATGAGAACGCGTTGCCCCCAAGGCCCGCAACGACCGCATCCGCGCCGCCCAGCGTCAGCGCGAAGAAGCTGCCCTTGTACGGCAGCGCGATGCGCGCAAAGGTGGCGCCACTGTCCGTAGAGCGCAGCAGCACGCCCTGCTCTCCAGCGATCAGCACGTCGCTGCCGGATGCCTCGACGGCGTACAGGTGGCTGGCCTTGGGGTTGTCCAGGCGGTTGCCGAATGGCGCCCAGGTCTTGCCGCCGTCGCGCGTGCGGAACGCCAGGTTGTAGGCGCCGACGATGAAGCCGTTATTCTCGTCGGTGAAATGCAGGCCGAGGAAGGGCTTGTCGGGTCCGTCCGCGACGAGGCGCTGCGCGTCCGCCAGATAGGCCGAGCCGCCCTGCCCCGCCTGGGCGTCGCGCAGTACCAACTGGGCCGCCTGTACGCCGTCGAGCTGGCGTGTCCAGGTCGCGCCGCCGTCGCCGCTGTGCAGCACGAGGCCGTAGTGACCCACGGCCCAGCCTTGCGTCGGCGTGGGGAACTGGACCGCGGTCAGGGTCACGCTAACGGGTACGCTGGCCTGGCGCCAGGTGGCGCCGTCGTCGTCGGACAGCACGATGACGCCGCGTTCGCCCACGGCGACGAGGCGCTTGCCGGCGCGGGCGATGCCGGTGAGGTAGGCCCTGGCCGGCTGCGCCACCATCAGCGCGGGGAGCGCCATCGGGTCGGCGACGGGGGCCGCCGTCACTGGCACGGCCGCGGCGCCGATCCAGGCCGCCGCGAGGGTCAATGTCAATCTGTTCAGGTACATGAAACGCTCCACGATGCTGTGCAGGCGACCGCCGCCATGCGTAGGCATGCGGCGGCCCGTCCGGCGCGCCGCGAGGCCGCCGGAGGAAGGGTGCTGCTCTTGGGGACTGGCCCGTACGTGCGGGCCGGAAAGTCCGAGACCCGTGAAATCAGCGTACGCCGCTGTTCAGCGAATCCTGCGAGAACGTCGTTTCCGGGTAGCGCGGCACCGCCTTGTACTGATACGGCTTCTCGTTCATGACCAGGTTGGCGAACCAGGTATTCGACAGCAGGTCGTAGAACCCGAACGTGATCGGCGTCGTGGCCGGCAGGTCCGGCATCGTGACCGGCAACTGCCACATCGTCTTCCACAGCTGGCCCTTGGCGTCCCAGCGGTCGCCCAGCACGGCGGTCCAGGTATCCTCGTCGAGGTAGTAGCGGCCCTTCGGCGCGACGTGGCGCATGCCGGCCTTTAGGTTGGCTTCCACCACCCACACGCGGTGCAGTTCCCAGCGCACCATGTCCGGATTCAGGTGCTGCGGGCCGACCAGGTCGAGGTCCTTGCCCGCCAGCGAACGATTCGTGTTGTAAGGGATGAGCATTTCCTTCTTGCCGACCAGCTTCCAGTCGAAGCGGTCGAGGCGCCCGCTGAACACGTTCAGCTCGTCGAAGCTCATCACGCCGGCGGTGGCGGGTGTCGGGGTGTCGCAACAAGCGTTCGGCAGCTTGCGCGTGCGGCGCTGGCCGGCCAGGTAGACGTAGCTCGCATCGCGATCCGCATCGAGGTTCAGGCGGCCCAGGATCGCCTCGCCCGCCCGGATCGGCGGCCCGGCGTTCACGAGGCGGATATTCCAGTAATTGCCGCCGTTCGCTTCGAGCGAGCCGTCCCTGAAATAGTACGGCATGCTCTGCGCCGCGGCCGCGTCAACCGTCATTACGGGCTTGCCCTCGGACGTGATCAGGTAGGCGCGATCCACGAAATCGATGTTCTCGCCGCGCCAGTTCAGCAGGTGGTTCCACATCGCCTCGGCGCCGTTCTTCGGGACCGGGAACGGGATGCCGCCGAACGCGCCGGTCGGGATTTGCTTGTCGTTCAGCTTCGCCGCCGTCGCGTTCTTCGCCGTGTTCTCGTACACCAATTGCGGCGCCGCGGCCGTGCGGTGCGTCGGGTACACGTCGATGCGGTAGCTCGCATGCTTCTTCAGCATCGCCTTCGTGCCGTCGGTGAGCTTGTCCGCGTATTGGTCCATGTTCTTCGCCGTGATCGAATACAGCGGCTTTTCGCCGGCGTAGGGATCCTGGTCGCGCCGCCCGCCGGCCTTGTAGCCTGCCGCCGCCTTGGTCAGGCCGCCGTCCCACGCCGGGATCGTGCCGTCCTTATTGCCGGCTTTCTCGGCGCCGAACGGTGTCAGCGTCTTGCCCAGCTGCGCCGCCTCCTCGGGCGTGGCCGCGCCGACGGCACCCGTCATGGCCGCAGTCACCGCGGCGGTCACCATTGCTCGCGTGAAGTTCATTGTCGTCTCCTGACTGTTATGTGATTAGAAGGTCCGGCGCAGCGAGAACGACGCGAAATCGCGGTCCTTCAACGCCTGCTTGTATGTATAGACAGTACCCGCGGCGCCATTCGTCGCGATGGTCGCTGCCGCCCCGTAGTAATGCGTGACGTTGATGCTGGCGAACCAGACATCCTCGTAGCGGCCGTTGACGCCGATACTGAAATCGCCGCCCTTGTCCGCGCCGAACGACGGGCCGAGCGCCCCGGAGCGGCCCTTCGGCGTGTAACCGACGCCGACCGGCACATCGATGTCGAGGCCCGGCCGCACCTGGCGGTAGGATGGCGTGTACACCACGCGCAGGCCCCACGCGTCGCGCGCGGCGTTGGGGTCGAGGTGGTCGGCGTTCTTCGTCACGCTGGTGACGCGGTTCCAGGCGATCTCGCCCGCCAGGGACGACTCGGCGGAGATCGCGTTCGGTGCGAGCGTGGCCAGCGTCGACACGTTCAGGTGCGCTGTCCGGCCCACCGAATACACCGGATTGCCGCTGTTGTCGGAAGGCGCCGCCGGGCCGCCGAACGCGGCCGGCACGACGCCGTAGAGGTCCGGCGAGCCGGCATTGCTCAACGCGGCGTTACGGCGCACCGAGGCTTCGGCGGACACGTTGAATTCGCCAAAAGTCTTGCTGGCGCTGACGCCGTACGCGAGGGTGCCCTCATGGTAGAAGTGACGGAACGTGGCCGGGAACGCACCGACCGGCGTGGGCACGAGGCCCAGCACGACCTGGGGCGACTTGTCGTGGTAGCGCGCGGCGTAGAAGCCCAGGTCGACGTCGCTGCCCGCGGGCGTCCACTTGATCTGCATGCCGCCCTGCCCGGAATTCTTCGCGTTGACGACGCCCAGGTAGATGCTGCGCGGCGTCGGCGGCGCGCCGAGGATCAGGCTCTCGACGCCGGTGCCCACGTTGTCGACGAAGTTGAAGTAGCTGCCGATACCGGGCAGGCGATTCGCCTCCCAGCGATACTGGTAGTAGGCGCCGAAGCTCAGGTTCGACGCGAGCTGCACCTGGCCCGAGACCTGGCCGACCGGCCGGATCAGTTCCTTGAACTGGGTATTCGGCACCGACTGCGCCTTGACGACGTCGATCGGCTGCTGGGCGGCGGCGATGCCGTTGGCGCCATAGAAGAGCGTCTCACCATACACCAACGCATGGCGGCCGAGACGCACGGTGACCGGCTTGCCCGCCACGTCGCCGTTGGCGAAGACGAAGGCTTCCAGCAGCTCGGCCTTGCGTCCGTGCAGCGTACGCGTCGCTTCGGTGAACTCGCTGGCAGGTACCGACAGTGCGTTGTAGGTGAAGGGGGAATCGTTGTCCGTATGGCGGTTGTAGACCGAGTCGTACCAGGCGGCGCCGCTCACGCGCGCACCGACGTTCTTGTAGGTGAGGTCCATCTCCGACAGCAGGTCGACGCGATTCGAGATGAGACCCTTGCCGAAGTTGCGGTCGCCGTCATCGAAATTGGGTGCGTCCGGCGTGGCGATCAACTCGGCGCTGCGTTCTTTCAGGCGGAACGCGGCACTGTATTTGATCGTGTTATCCCAGCGCAGCTTCAGCTCCGGGTTACCGGTGTCGATTTCGCCGGCACTGGCGTTCTGGGGCGAAAACGATGTGCCGAGCGCAGCGACCAGCGTGCAGGCCGCGCCGATGTGCCGTTTGATTGTCAGATGGCCGAAGCCGGGGGTGTGGTAGTGCATTGTGTCTCCATGTAGTTATTCGCACGCAGTGCATCGCCGCCGCGCCTGTGCCGCTTGCCCCCTATCCACGAGGTATCCGGTCAGTAATGGGCGTAGCAGAGCCACCGGCAGCGCAGATCGCGTTACCGGGCATCGATCAAAAGATTGCGACTTGACGACAGCAGGCCGTGGCGCTGCCCCGAGGGGACAGTCCGAATCAGCGGGTAGAAGGGGTTATCGAAGTCATGGGGTCTCCGGACAGTGATTTGCTCTGGCAACTGCTTGGCTCAAAACCATCATATCGGCCAACGGGAAACAGTTAAAACCGTTTCTACCGATTGTTTGTACCGGAAAAACCAATGCATATTGGTTGAATCTGATCGGCAGAGACGCCGACACCCCGTCCCTCCTCCATGGTCACCCCATCGATAGGGTCGCCGGTCCTTGCGTGCTCAAAATCACCCCCCCCATTACACACGACGCAGTGCTCTGCCTTCGGACAATCCGCAAATTTATTTCATAAGTGAAGTATTCAGTGATAAAATAAATCGAGCCCAGAGATTGAATGGCTCAACTTCCTGGACAAAACGATCGGGTGAACAACATGAACACGAAGATTTACATTCCGGTAATTCTTGTATCGCTGCTGAGCGGTTGCGCTGCAACCGACGACCTGGCGCACAACGACCCAATCCGGGCGCGGGTGCTGGCCGAACTGGAACAGGCGAAAGCCGAAGGGCTGGTGCCCGTCACAGAGGCCCAATACATGTACCCGTGGCCAGGAGCATCGGCCCAGGCTAGCGCCGCGCGCGGCGAAGCGCGCCCGCATGCCGTAAGCACGGGCAGTGGAGGCGCGCCAGCCAAGCCGTCATCGGCCTCCCCCTTCAAATCCGACAGCTGAGGTGGTACGGGCATGGGCGTTGTAGCGCCTGGTCGCGCAGGCGCCTCGTGCAGGCTGGCGCCGGTCGTGCGCTACGGTTTAGAATCCGGTACTTTATCGTTGCACGGGATATCAATGAGCGATTTTGGGCCGACCGAACTGCGCCTGCAGCGCATAGAAGCGCGGATGCCGGGATTTCCCGTAGGGCCGATGCGCCTCGTGCGCATGACCCATCAACTGCAGAAGATGCTGCGCGACGCGACCAATGCGGTACTCCGGCCCTACAACCTGACGGACACCAGCTATGTCGTTCTGGCGATTTTGTACGGCAGCGACGGCGAGACGTCGACCGCGACGGCGCTGAGCGAAGCCACCCAGGAAAAGCCCGCCAACCTCACCCGTGTCTGCGACGATCTCGTACTACGTGGCCTGATCGACCGCACCCCGAAACCGGGCGACCGGCGGGCGGTCATGATCACGCTGAGCGACGCGGGCCGCGACCTGATCGAGCGGGCGCTTCCCGACGTGTCGGACATAGTGAGCGCGGCGTTCGCGGATGTCACGCCGGCCGAGCTGGAACGGATGGCCGAGCTGAACCTGCGCGTGCTGGGCAATCTCGACAAGCAGGAGTGAGCCGTCTGGCGTGACTGCCGTTCCCGGGCTGTTACCGTAGTACCGGCCGCGCCAGCTTCGGTACGTTGCGATGGTATCTGGCACGCCCGGACGGGGCCTCGACCTGCGCTTCGCCCTCCTCCGCGAGCGTGAAGATGCTGACGGCTTGTCCCAGCTCCATTGCTTGTTGACGCATCGAGTCGGATGCCGCCGCGACCTGTTCGACCAATGCCGCATCCTGCTGGCTCACCTCGTCCATCTGGCCGATCGCGCGATTGATTTGCTCGATGCCGACATTCTGCTCGCGCACGGCCAGCGTGATCTCGCGAATGATGGATGACACCCTGCCGACGCTGTCGACGATTTCATACATTGTCGTGCCGGCCTGGCTGACGAGCTTCGTGCCCACGTCCACCTTGTCGACCGCGTCGCCGATCAGGGCCTTGATTTCCCGGGCTGCCGCGGTCGAGCGTTGGGACAGGTTGCGGACCTCGCCGGCGACGACGGCGAACCCCTTGCCCTGCTCGCCGGCACGGGCCGCTTCGACGGACGCATTCAGTGCCAGGATATTGGTCTGGAATGCAATACCGTCGATGACACCGATGATATCGACGATCCGCCTCGACGACGCATCGATCGACGCCATCGTGTCGACCACCCGCGCGACGACGGCGCCGCCGCGATCCGCCACGTCGGCCGCGGAGCGTGCCAGCGCGGCGGCCTGGTCCGCGTTCTCGGCGGTCTGCCGCACGGCTGCCGTCACCTCTTCCATCGAAGACGCCGTCTCCTCGAGCGAGGCCGCACGGTCCTCGGTACGCGCCGACAGGTCCGCATTGCCTGCGGCGATCTCGCTCGATGCTCCCGTGATGGTCGCCGTACCGGCACGCACCTGGCTCACGATGTCCACGAGCGCGTCACGCATCGTACGCATCGATGCCATCAGGCTGTCGGTGTCGCCCGGACGCGTGTCGATCCGCGCGGCCAGATCGCCCTGCGCAATGCGATGGGCCAACGCGGCGGCCTGTTCCGGTGTGCCGCCGAGCGAACGCTCGATGTTGCGGACGATCGCGACGACGAAGGCCGACAGGACCAGGCCGGCCAGAACCAGCACCAACGCCGAATGGAGCAACGACCGCTGGAATGCCGCGTCCACGTCGCCGATGTACAGTCCCGTCATGATGGTCCAGTCCCACGGCCGGAAGTTGACGTCGTAGGTGATTTTCCGCTCCGGCACGGTGGCGCCCGGCTTGTTCCACATGAGGTAAGTGAATCCCTTGCCTGATGTCTTGACCGCCTGCAGCGCATCCAGGCACATCTGCCTGCCTTCGACATCGCGGATGTCGGCGACGCTGCGCCCGATCAGGTCCGGCTTGAGCGGATGCATGAGCATCTGCTTTGAATCGACCACCAGCAGATAACCCGTGTCGCCATAGCGCAGCGCCTTGATGCGGGCAAGCGCCTGTTCCCGCGCCTGCGCGTCGGTGAGCTTCCCTGCCGCTGCCATCGCCGCATATTCCTTCAAGATCGAGATGCCCATGTCGCCGGCATTGGTGATCTGCGTCTTGCGCTCGTCCATGCGCAGCGCGCGCTCGCGCACGCTGTTGGCCGCGACGATCGCCAGCAGGCAGAGCCAGCTGAGCACAAGGGGCAGGAAGAGCTTGGTGCGAAATGACAGTTTCATGCAGGTCTCCGGGAGTGCTGTGCAGAGGATCGTCGGCGCGTCGTGCGCCATGTCGTCGTCCGCGTGTTGTGTGAAAAGTCGGTGAGGGGATGAGGCGCCCGTAGCGGTCATCGCTGGCCGGCGCGCCGGTATCGGACGGCCGCCATCCTGTGCAAGGGTAGGCCGTTGACGCAGTGCCGTCCAACACCATTTCAGTATGGAAACTATATGCAAACGGTATGATCGCGATCCCGTCTCCGTGCGCACGCACGGGACGGGTGCAAGGTCTTGCTCCGGTCAGTTGAACGGCAGGATGGCTTTGACCCAGAAGGCGCCGCCATCGGCACGGTTCCTGACCCCGGACTGGTTCTCGTACTTCGCCATCAGGAACCACCCGGCTTTGGATTGGTACTTGAGCAGCGGGCCGATTGCGAAGGCCCGTCCACGGTTATTCGCCACCGTGCGCCCGCCTGCGCTGTCGTCGCTCACCTGGCGGTACACATAGCCGCCCACGCCGGCCGTCCAGCCGTTGCCGAACCCCCATCCGGCAGCGTAGTCGGCATGCAACTCCTGGCCCGATTTGTAGTCCGTGTCCTTGTTGCGGAAGTTATAGTCGTACATTAACTTCACATCCGCATTCAGGCCATTCGGCTGCATGTAAGTCACGGCGATCAGCGGCTCGACGTTCCAGTAATTGCGTCCGACATTGGCGACGTCATGCTGATCGTACCGCCCGGTTGGCGCGTTGACTTCGAAGGCGAGCACGTAATGAAGCTTGTCCGACACATGGTAGCCAAGCGCGGTCGCCAGATTCAGGTCGCCGACGCCGGACTTGCTCTTCTCGCTGGTACCGACGCGCACGTCGACATTCAGCATCGGAACGATCGCGTGGAAGGCGAGCTGGCCGCCAAGCACCTTGCGGTCCGTTACCCAGATAAAGCGCGGCACCACACCTGTGACGTCCGCGCGGAAGCCGCCGACCGCGGCGGCGATGTCGTTGCCGTCGTTATCGCGCAAGGTCGTCGCGTGATAGCGGGTGCCATAGACGATTGTGTAGAAACCCGGCGGCGGCATGGCGCCCGGCATGAAGTTTTCGACGCCGTTGGCGTAGATGCTGCCGCCCCCTTCGGTCGCGAGCGCAGTCCCGCACAGCATGGCTGCGGCAACCAAGGCGGCGCAGCCGAGGCCGCGGCCGCGTTGGGTCGTGATGGTCATGTAGTCCCCCGTTTTTATTATCGACAGGCGGACATGGGTCCGCCCTGAAACCTGCAGCGCTTGCTCAGAAAGGATATGGCTGGTTTTCCGGTTCGATCGTGATCCACTTGAGTTCGGTGAATTCGTCGATCACGGCCCGTCCGTCGAAGCGTCCGTATCCGCTGTGCTTCGTGCCGCCGTATGGTGCCTGGGCTTCGTTCTGTACCGTGGCGCCATTGATGTGGCACGAGCCGGCGTCGATCCTGAGTGCCACGCTCATGGCACGGTGCACGTCATGGCCGAACACGGCGGACGACAGCCCGTATGCCGTGTCGTTGGCGACACGGACCGCTTCTTCCACGCCATTGACACGTACCACGGTCGTCAACGGACCGAACGTCTCCTCGTCGTAGATCTTCATCTCGGGCGTTACCTTGTCGAGGATGGTCGCGGGCATGACGGCGCCATTCGCGTTACCGCCGCTGACCAGCACTGCGCCCTTGGCCAGCGCGTCTTCGATCAGGGCATTCAGGCGCGCGCCGTTTTCCGGATGGGCCATCGGGCCGATAACGCAACCGGGACCGGCGGCAGGATCGCCCATCGGCAGTTCTTGCGCGCGCGCCGCGAGTTTGGCGACGAATTCGTCGGCGACCTTCTCGTCCACGACGAGACGTTCGGTCGACATGCAGATCTGCCCCTGGTAGAGGAATGCACCGAAAGCGGCGGCCTTGACCGCCGCGTCGACGTTGGCGTCATCCAGCACGACCAGCGGGGCTTTGCCGCCCAGTTCCAGCAGGCAGCGCTTGAGCTGGGTGGCAGCCTTTTGCGCGATGATCCGGCCGACGCGGGTCGACCCGGTAAAGTTGATGCGGCGCACCGCCGGATGGGCGATCAGGGCGTCGATCACTTCCGGCGCATCTTCCGGCGCGTTAGTCAGGACGTTCAGGGCGCCGGGCGGCAGGCCCGCTTCGATCAGGGCCTCGGCCACCAGCACATGGGTGCGGGGGCTGGCCTCGGACGCACGCAGGATGACGGTATTGCCGCACACGAGGGGATAGGCAATGGCACGCGCAGCCAGCACGACCGGGCCGTTCCACGGCACGATGCTCAGTACCACGCCGGCCGGCTGGCGCACGGTCATCGACAGCGCGCCCGGTTTGTCGGTCGGGATGGTTTCGCCCTGAATCTGCGTCGCCAATGAGGCCGCTTCGCGGAACAGATTGGCCGCGAGCATGACGTTAAAGCCGCTCCACAGTTCCGATGCCCCGACTTCGCTGGCCATCGCCTGGATGAAGTCAGGGGTCTTCGCTTCCAGCACGTCGGCGGCCTTCAGGAGGACACGGCGGCGCTCCGTCGGGCTCGTCTGCGACCAGGACTTGAACGCAAGCGCCGCGGAGTCGGCCGCCTTGACGGCGTCCTCGACCTTCCCTGCGGCGGCCGTCGTGACGACCCTGCCGGTGACAGGGTGCAGGCGCTCGTAAGTGGTACCGCCGCTTGCTGCGACGTGCTCGTTGTCGATGATCAGTTGAGTTTGCATGTAGGGTCTCCGTGATTGAATTAAGGTTGGAGGTCAGGCTTCGGACTTCAGGATTTCGGCCATCCGTTCGCCGATGAGGACGCAGGTCGCCATCGTCGCGACGGACACGATCTGCGGCATGATCGAGCTGTCCGCGATGCGCAGCTTCTTCACGCCGTTCACGCGCAGTTTGCCGTCGACCACGGCCCGGTCATCCTTGCCCATGCGGCACGTGCCGCTCTCGTGAAAATATGTCGTGGCGCCGTTGCGGATGAAGTCCGTCATCTCCTTGCCGGTCAGTTTCCTGGTGGGTGCGACCTCGCGCCGCGACAGTTTGCGCAGCGGTTCGGCGTTGCCGATTTCGCGGCACATCTCGATCCCCACGGCCAGCGCCTTAACGTCGTCGGGATGGCTGAGGAAGTTCGCATGCACGAGCGGACGGTCCGACGCCTTCGCCGAACGCAGCGCGACATGGCCGCGGCTCTTGGGCTTGACGAGACCGGCGCACAGCGCCCAGCTGTTGGCAGGCGGACGGTAGTCCTTGGCGACCACTTCGCTGGCATACGGCAGTTCGATCTGCACCAGGTTCAGGTCAGGCGCCCCGGCCCGGCCGCTGGCGCTCTGCATGAAGCCCGACGCCTCGGCACCGCTGTTGCGCAGTGCCGGCGAGCCTTCGGCTTCCCACAGGCAGCCGCCGTGCAGGATGTGGTCTTGGAAGTTGCGCCCGACTTCGGGGGAATGGTGGACCGTCCGGATGCCATGCTTCTTCAGCTCCTGCTGGTCGCCGATCCCGCTCAGCATCAGCAGCTTGGGGGTGTTGATGCCACCGGTGGCCAGGATGACTTCGCGGCCTGCCTTGATCCGTACAGGTTTGCCGTCGCGGACGATCTCGACGCCTTCGACCGCGTTGCCGGAGAGGCTGAGGCGATCAACGTGGGTATTCACGAGCAGCGTGACGTTCTTCTGGCCGAGCACCGGATAGAGATAGGCCTTGGCCAGGTTGTAACGCTGTCCATCCTTGATGATCTGGTTCATCAGCGCGAAGCCCGAGTCGCGCTCCTCGCGCAGGCCGTTCAGGTCGTCGAGGACAGGCAGGCCGAGCGCTGCACAGGCGTCCAGCATGGCGGGCGCCAGCGGGGATGGGTCATGCGCCGCCTGCACCCACACCGGGCCGCCCTGCCCGCGGTAGCGCGCGTCCGGCTTGCCCTGCCAGTTTTCGACGCGGCGGAAGATGGACAACGCGTGCTCGTAACTCCAGCCCGGGTCGCCGCTTGCCTCGACCCAGCCGTCGAGGTCCTTCTTGAACGGGCGCGCCCAGATCGTCGCATTGATGCTGCTGCCGCCACCGACGACGCGCCCCATATGTTCGGGGATCGCCCGGCCATTGACGTGCGGCGAACGTACCGCCACGTCTCCCCAATCGCGTTCGGTGCCGAGATTGGTGAACCAGACCCGGGGGTCGGCCACGGACGGCGCGGTGTCCCAGTCCCCAGCCTCGATCACCAGGATCTTCACGTCGGGATCGGCAGCCAGCCGGTTGACGAGCGCGCACCCGGCGCTGCCCGTGCCGCATACGATATAGTCGTAGCTGTCCAGGAGCGTCCTGGCCCGCTCGGCCTGGTTGGCGCGGATGCCGTCGAGGGTGTCCGCGAGGGCGGTGACGCCACTCCCGAGCATCCCGGCCGCGCCCAGGTAACGAATGAAATCGCGCCGGTTGACGCGTCCCTTGATCAGGGATGCTTCCAGCGATGCCAGCAATTGGTCTTTCAACACGGTCTCCTCCTGTTATTGTGTTTGCGTGCCTTGCGAGCGGATGCCGCCCCCGTTCCCGGGCATGGACCAGCCATCCGCTTCGTATGTCAGCTTAGGCCGGCCCCACCGCTGCGTCTCGCGGAAAAAGGCCATCGATGACGGATACTTGCCAGAATCGAGCGGCCGGTAATGCACCCGATATCGCTCAACACAAGGCACGGCTGCGCTGGCGCGTGTCGGAAGGCGTCTCGCCGAAGCACTCCCGGTATTTGCGGTTGAACTCGCCCAAATGACGGCAACCCCAGTGGTAGGCGATGTCGGCAATGGTCCTCCCGGCCGATTGCGTCCGCAGAAGTTCGGCGCGGATGCGCTGCAGGCGCAGCTTCTGCACGTACTGCATCGGACTGGTATCGCAGGACTGCTGAAAGGCGCGGGCAAGCGATCGAATGCTGCATCCTGCGGCGGCAGCGATTTCACCGAGCGTGATGTCGGTATCGAGATGCTCGTTGATGTAGTCGACGGCCAGGCGGAACTGGCGCGGCGACACGGGACGGACCTTGGCACTGAACCTCGCATGGTAGTTGTGCGGCTGGATGCTCAACAGGGTGAGCATCAGCATCTCTTCGATGCCTGCGGTTTCGAGCCGGCTCGGCTGCATGGCGTCGGTGGCGTTGACCGACGCTAGGACGAACCGCAGCAGCGCAGTCCACCGTTGCGCCGCCTCGGGCCGCGCCATGACGTTGTCGAAGCGCAGCGGCGTATCGGGCAGGCAGTCATACATGTTCACGCACGCCTGTTCGACCCGTCCGCGCTCGAAGCGCAACTTGAGCACCTCGGTATCCGTGTCGTAGTGAAATACCGGACGGTCCTCCGGCTGGGAAATGAACGTGGCGCCGGCGGTGGCGCCGAAGATCCGGCCGCCGACCGCCATGCCCGCCCTTCCTCCGACCGCTGTCGTGACCAGGATGGCGCCATCGAGTCCGCGCGGCTCGATCTCGACGTTCGCGCCAAAACTGAAGGTCGACAATGCGACCTTTCCGCATTGCGCGGCGCGGACCCGTATCAGTGGCGCGCCCGCTCCGCCGGTGCCACCCGGCCTTGCCTTGAACGGCCCCTGCAGTCGTTCGATGACGGAGGTCGCTTCGCGCAGGTCGGGCGTCGCCACCGTAACGAACCGATCGGATAACAGCAGGTTTGTTTCAATATCGCCCATCATGACGTCGCTCCTTGACGAACCGCCCAGCCGGGCGTGGATCAAAACGTATGCCGGATCCCGGTCATGATCCCGTTTTGTGCCCGTCCAGGCGCGACCGTCCCGCCCGCATCCAGGGCGATCGCCGCCTTGCCCTGGTTGTCCATGCGGCCGATGGCGCCATAGACGGCGGTGCGCTTCGAGAACGCATAGGTCAGGCGCGCGACGAGCATCGTCGAGTCGTCGGCCGAGCCTTTCACGTTCTTGCGCGCCACCTGGGCGTCCAGCGTCAGCGCGGCGCCAAACGGCTGGCTCACGCCGAGGTAGTAGAGGTCCGACTCGACGAGTCCGCTCGCAGCATCGGTCTTGCGATCCATGACGCCGCCGCCCACCTTGGTCCGGCCGAGCATCACATAGCCGTTGAGCGTGATGCGCCGGTCGGAGCGGCCGCTGCCGGTAAGCCCGAACGCGGCGCCGGTACCGCCGTACAGCTTGTCGTAGGACGCCGTGACGCCGTAGCGCTGCGTGTCATAACCGAACAGGCCGGTAAATTGACGGCAGGCGCGCGCGTCGCCGGCGACCTCGCCCGGGCAGTTGGTCGCCGCCGGACCGCCCGCCGCCGAAGCATCGCGACCGAAGCTGTAGGTCGCACCGACGGTGACTTCCTTGAACGTGCCCATGTAGGCGATCGCGTTGTCGCTGCGGGCATTGGGGATGTACAGGTCGATGCTGCTGATCGAGAACAGGTTCGGCCCCAGCACGTCGCTCTTGAGCATCGAGTAGAACGTCATGTTCGGCACGCGGCCCAGTTGCAGCATGCCCCAGTCGCCTTTCAGCCCGACCCAGGCCTGGCGCCCGAACAGGCGCCCGCCCTGGCTTGGCGTGCCGACGTCCGGATTGAAGCCATTCTCGAGCGCGAAGACGGCGGACAGGCCATTGCCCAGGTCTTCCGATCCGCGGAAACCGAGGCGCGACGGGACGCTGCCGGTCAGCGTCGGCATCTTCGTCATGCCGTGTCCGGCCGCGTCCACGTTGTCGGTGTGGGCGATGGCGGCATCGACGATGCCGTAGACAGTGATGTTGGTCTGGGCGGATGCCGTGCCGGCGCACAGGCCGGCCACCAGGGCGGTCGCGAGCGCGCCGCGCCCTTTGGCTGCAACGTGGTTCATTGTGTCTCCTGCTTGTTGTAATGTTCTGTACCCGCCGCGGTGCCGCGGCGGGTCGGTACGACGGGGCTGCTTATGCGACGTAGTCAGGCTGGTTCTGCGGTGCCGCCTGGATGAACGCCGGCTGGGCCATGCAATGCTCGTACACCGCGCGCACGCGGGCGAAGCGCGACAGGTCGCATCCCATGCGCAGCGCGTTCGCCACCTGCGGGACGAGGCAGCAGTCGGCCAGCGTCGGCGCGTCGCCAACGCAATAGGCACTTGCCGGCAGCTTCGCCAGCAGGCTCTCCACGGCGCCCAGGCCCTCGTCGACCCAGTGCTGGTACCAGGCCGCCTTGTCCGCTTCACTGACGTCCAGCTTGCCGGTCAGGTATTTCAGCACGCGGATGTTGTTGATTGGATGGATTTCGCAGGCGATGGTCTGGGCGATCTCGAGCGCGCGCGCGCGCGCCAGCGCATCTTCCGGCACCAGGCGGGGCGCCGGATAACGCTGGTCGAGGTAGTCGATGATCGCGAGCGATTGCGTCAGCGTGACGTCGCCGTCGACCAGGACGGGCACGATGCCGGCCGGGCTCAGCGCGCGGTACGCATCCTTGCCCTGCTCGCCGCCGCGCAGGTTGACGCCGGCATAGTCGTACGGAAGGCCCTTCAGCGCCAGGGCGATGCGCACGCGGAACGACGTGGAACTGTTGAAGAAGCTGTAGAGTTTCATATTTCTGGTCAGTAGAAGGAAATTAGTGGGATACCGGCATGGATGCCGCGCCCCCGCCTGTTGCGGAGGCTGCATCCGTGGCCGGCCGGGGATAACGCTTGAACATCGCGAAGATCGCGATCGAGGCCAACAGTGCGGGTATCGCCAGCAACAGGATGATGGTCGAGAATCCCAGGCCGGCGCCCAGCAGCGCGCCGCCCATCATCGACCCGAGGATCGCGCCGCAGCGGCCAACGCCCAGGGCCCAGCTCACGCCGGTCACCCGGTTGCTGGTCGGGTAGAACGCGGCCGCCAGCGCGTTCGCGCCGATCTGGGAACCGCTGACGCAGAAGCCCACGCCGGCGACGGCTAGGTTCAGGATCACGAGGTCGGTATAGTTGAAGCTGATGATTGCAATGAATGCGATCGCCGACAGGTAGGCGACCGCCAGCACGCGGTAAGGATTGAAGCGGTCCATCAGGCGCCCGAGGACGATGGCGCCGACAGTGCCCCCGACCTGGTACATGGCCGAAACCAGCGCGGCCTTGGCGATCGGGAAGCCAGCCTCCTTGAACAGCGTCGGCAGCCAGTTGGTGAGCAGGTAGACGATCAGCAGGCTCATGAAGAATGCCGCCCACAGCGCCAGCGTGCCAAACGCGAGCGGCGTGGCGAACAGCTGCGCGACCGGCGAACGGCGCACCGCGGCCGGCGGTTCCGGGATGAAGAAACCCGCGCCGGCCAGTTTTGCCTGCGGCGCGATATGGCGCAGCGTCGCTTCGATCTGGCGGCTGCCCGGGCGCCGCAAGACGAGAAAGCGGACCGATTCCGGCAGCAGGAAGTAGAACAGTACCGCGCAGGCAACTGGCACATAGCCACCGAGTAGCAGCATGCTGCGCCATCCGTATGCCGGGATCATGTGCGCGGCGAGCGCGCCGCCCAGGCCGGATCCGAGCGTGAAGCCACAGAACATGATCGTCACGACCGTCGACTTGCTGCGCTGGGGCGAATACTCGGACGTGAGCGTGATCGCATTCGGCATCGCGCCACCAAGCCCGAGTCCGGTCAGGAAGCGGAACAGGGTCAGCGTGAACAGCGAGTCGGTGTATGCGGACGCCAGGCTCCAGATACCGAAGAACAGCACGGACAACACGAGAATGGTCTTCCTGCCGATACGGTCGCCCAGCGGCCCCGCAAGGAACGACCCGAACGCCAGGCCGACCAGGCCGGCCGACAGCAGCGGGGCGAGCTGCTGGGGCAGCAAATGCCATTCGGTGCGCAACGAGGGCGCGATGAAGCCGATGATCGCCGTATCGAATCCATCGATGGCGATGATGACGAAGCAGAGGAAAGCGATGAGGAACTGGTAGCGCGAAAAGCGCCCGGAATCGATCAGTTGTTGAACATCGACTTGGTGCGTGACGGACATGATGTCTCCTGTGGTTGTTGTAAGCGGATGCGGTCTTGTGCCGCCTTCCGTGAGCCGGACCCGGAGGCTGCGCCCCGGGTCCGTTGAAACCGGTGTCAGCCGAGATCCACGAACACTCGCCCGTCCTCGATCTTTACGGGGTACGTGCGCACGGCCTCGGTGACCGGCTCGCACATCGGATGGCCGTTGCGGATGTCGAATTTCCCCTGATGCAGCGGGCATTCGATTTCAAAGCCATCCAGGAACCCGTCGCACAGGCGCGCGTTCCCATGGGTGCAGAGGTTGTCGGTCACGTAGACCTGGCCATCGACGCTGTAGAGCGCCAGGTCCTTGCCCGCGGTCTGGACGCCCATCACGTCCTCGTCGGGCACATCGTCCAGTGCGCTGACATCGGTCCAGTTGTTTGCCATGATTGTCACCTTTGCGTTAAATCGGATAAATCAACGAGTTCGGGATCATCTCGGTGTCGTAGATGCACAGCCGGGATTCGAACTTCAGGCCGTCCGCCGTCACGCGCACCCGGTCCAGGTAGCGGCCGACGTTGAACACCGTGCTCTCCTGGCTCAGCTTGGTGCGGAACACCGCGTAGTTCGCCTCCGCCTCGATCACGTCGCCCTCGCGCCGCAGAATGCGGGGCAGGCCGACCACGTGGCGCTGGTAGTACGGGTCGTGGAACAAGGTCTCCTTGATGCCGTAGACCCGGTCCTTCAACATGCCGCGGCTCAGCAGCGCCAGCGTCGACAGCGGAAAACCGCGCTCGTAGTTCTCGCGGGGCTGCACCTTGTACTCGCAGTCCTCGGTGAAGAAACCGACCCAGCGGTCCCAGTCCTGCGCGTCCACCGTGGCGGCATAGTCGGCATACAGCTGGGCCAGCGCCAGGTAATTCTGGAAGTCGTCGTTCGCGCTCATTCAATCCTCCATGACCTTGCGCCAGTACTCGTACATCCCGCGGATCAGGGATTCCGTGACCATGTGGTCAGTGTTCTCCACCTCGTAGCCGCCGAGCTCCGCAACCGCGCGATGGAATGGCTTCTGCTCGAATCCGTATTGCGACAGCTCGATCACCTCGCCGTCGTCCGCCGACACGAAGCCGGCCGGACCGAACAGGTTGGCCTGGATAAGGCGGCGCTGCGTCATTTCCTCGGTGTCGTCCTCGAACCCGAAATGCGTCCACACGAAATCGAACGATCCGTGGCCGTCCGGCTGGATGTGGCGCGTCGATACACTGTTGACCTGCTGCTGGAAGATCACGCTCGGGAACACGGTCATCATCACCGCGGTCGGGCCGCCCCACCATTCCTCGGGCACGATGTCGAGCAGGCGCTTGTCCTGGATCTCCATGCCTTCCTTGAAACTGGTGACGCCAGCCGTCACATCCGATTTCGCGCCCCCCGTGCCGCGGGTCGAGATCATGGCCGCGTGACGGTGAAGCTCGTCCATCACCAGCTGCGACTTGTTATCGGCGCGCCACAGCCCATAAGTCACGAACCAGGTATGCAACAGGCCGGGGTGATACGGATCCTTGATGTTTTCCTGCATCAGCTTCCAGTTGCCCGGGATACGCTGGCGGTTGTAGCCGAGGATCTTGAGCTTGCGGCCGTTGAACAGGCGATCGAAGTAATTCAGGATCGTCGGACCGAGATAGTCTTCCAGCGGCTCCACGTCGTGGTCGAACGAGGCGAACACCACGCCGCCGCGGGTCGCGACCTTGAGCTTGGTAAGGCCGTGTTCCTCGGGCTTGAACTCCTTCGGCATCCCGCCCTGCACCTTGCCATCCTGCTTGACGCCACGGCGGAACGGCACGCCCTGCAGGTCGCCATTCAGCTTGTAGTTCCACTGGTGGTAGGGGCAGACGAATTCTTTCTTGTTGCCGTGACGCTCGCGGCAGAACTGCATGCCGCGGTGTGCGCACACGTTCTCGACCACGTTGACGGCGCCGTCCGCGCCGCGCACCATGATCACCGAGCGTTCGCCGATGACCGTGCGCTTGAAGTCGCCGGATTCCGGGATCTCGGCTTCCAGGCCCACGTAGCACCAGTGGCCGTGGTAGAACAGGCGCTCCAGCTCGCGCTTGTAGACCTGGTCATCCGTGTACACCGAGAACGGGATGCGGCTGCTGCTTTCTTTGGATTCCCACTCCGGACGGATCGGGAATACGACAGGAATGTCTCCCATGTCTGTCTCCTTTTGTATCAGACGGAACGTTTCAGCCCGCAACCCGCACGCGGATCTCGCCCAGCCCCGCGACGGTACCGACCATCAGGTCGCCCGGCTTCACGGCGTTCACGCCCTCCGGGGTGCCGGTCATGATGATGTCGCCCGGTTCCAGGGTCTCGTATTCGGACAGGAAGGCGATCGACTCCGCCACCGACCAGATCAGCTTGGCGATGTCGGAATGCTGGCGGGGCTCGCCGTTGACGGTTACGGCGATCGCGCCTTCGCTGACATGCCCGACGTCGGCGGCCTTGTGGATCGGACCGATCGGCGCCGATTTCGCGAACGACTTGCCGAACTCCCAGGGACGGCCCTTGTCGCGCGCTTCCAGCTGCACGTCGCGGCGCGTCATGTCCAGGCCGACGGCGTAGCCATAGACGTGTTCGAGCGCCTTCTCGACCGGGATGTCGGCGCCGCCCGTGCCGATGGCGACCACGAGCTCGATCTCGTGGTGGAAGTTGGCGGTCTTCGGCGGATACGGAATCGTCACTTCGTCCGTACCTGCGACGACGACGGCGTTGGCCGGTTTCATGAAGAAGAATGGCGGATCGCGATCCGGGTCCTTGCCCATCTCGCGCGCGTGCGCCGCGTAGTTGCGGCCGACGCAGAAGATGCGGTTGACCGGAAACTGCTCGTCGCTGCCGGCGACCGGCAGGGTGTACACGGGTGCCGGGGATACTGCGTATTTCATGGTGTTCTCCAATGAGGGGGATTACTGCATTTTTTCTTCGCGCCACAGGCCGATTGCCTGCTGCATCGGACGGTCCGAGAAGCTGAACAGGATCGTCCGGTCGTTGGCCTGCAGCCGCAGCGTGTGCCAGGACGGGACCACGAACACGTCGTTCGGGCCGAAGGTATAGGTGTCGTCGCCGATCTGCGCGCTGCCCTCGCCTTCCAGGCACACGTAGACGGTCGCATCGGTGCTGCGGTATGGCGCGGTGGCGAAACCGGCCGGCAGCAACTGCGCGAAGGCGCCGATCGTCGGCATCGGCGAGGCGCCGGTGGCAGGGTTCACGTAGCGCAGCTTGTGGCCGAAGTGGGCGTCGGGCGCCGTACGCGCGATGCCTTCCAGTGCTTCCTTCGTCTGGCTGAACGGATAGACGAACACCTTGGTAGGGTCCGCCGCCGTCTGCTGCAGGTCCATCGGGACCATGTTGTGGCCGTAGCGCGCCAGCGAGTCGCCTTCAGGGCGCGACGTCTGCTGCGACGCCTCGCTCCCATGTTCGGCGAAGCCGGCGTCGAAGAAGCGCAGGGTCGGGATATCCAGGCCGTCGAGCCACACGACGGGCTGGTCGCCGAGATTGCCGTGGTCATGCCAGGTCCAGGACGGGGTGATGATGAAGTCGCCGCGCCGCATCGTCGTGCGCTCGCCATCCACCGCCGTGTACGCGCCCTCGCCGTCCAGCACCAGGCGCAGCGCCGACTGCGTATGACGGTGCGCCGGCGCGACTTCGCCCGGCATGATCAGCTGCAGGCCGGCGTAGAGCGTCTGCGTGATCGACGAATTGCCGCGCAGCGCAGGGTTCTCGAGAACCAGCACGCGACGTTCGGCCTCTTCCGCCGTGATCAGGCGTCCTGCCTCCATGACCTGTTCGCGCACTTCGGCGTAGCGCCACAGCGCGGGCACGACCGGGGTCTTCGGCGATTTCGGCACGAGCGCGCCCAGCACTTCCCACAACGGCGTAAGGTTATGGCGGCTGATGCGGCGGTAGAATTCGGCACGTTGTTCCTTCACGCCAGCCTGTGCAGCCAGGGTCCCACTTCCTTGCATGTCCATTCGTTTCTCCTCTAGGTCAGGCCGTTTTCGCGTAGAACGCGTCGGCGTAGATATGATTCGTGTCGATGCCGCGCTCGCGCGCCACCAACGTGGCCGCATCCACCATCGGGGGAGCGCCGCACAGGTAGGCACGCCATCCGGCCAGCGAACTCCAGTCCGCAGCCACCGCCTCGGTCACGATGCCGCTGCGCAAAGCCGGATCGTCGCTGCCCTCCGTCACGACGACATGCACTTTCAGGTTGGCGTAGCGCTCGGCCAGGCCAGCCAGCGTGTCGGTGCAGTAGATGTCGCGTTCGCTGCGCACGCCGAAATACACGTGGATGTCGTTGCGCATTCCCGACTCGAGCGCGCCGCGTACGATGGACAGGACCGGTGCCAGGCCCGTTCCGCCGGCCACGCACAGCATTGGCCCTTCGTGTTTGGTGCGCAAATAAGAGGTGCCGAGCGGGCCGCTGACGCGGACCGTGTCACCCACTTTCAACTCGCGATCGACGTAACCGCTCACCAGGCCATCCTTCACGACGCGGATGTGGAATTCCAGTTCGTCGTCGCCAGGCAGGCCGGCCATGGAATACGGACGCACATGCGCCGGCGTGAACTGCAGGGTCGCGTATTGGCCCGGCGAGTATTCGAGGGGTTTGGCAGTACGCAGCCGCAGGCGCACGATGTCATGGGTTACCCGATCGACCGCGCTGACGGTGGCTTTCAGGATCTTGGCGGGGTGATTGATGACCTCGTCCGGCTCCGGAATTTCGATGGTGCAGTCGCCGGTGACGATGCTGGTGCAGGCAAGAACGTACTGACCGCCCTCTGCATCGATGACATGGCCCGGGTTGACGGTGTCGGCAACGTTGCCCGCGATGACCTTGCAACGGCAGGTACCGCAGCGACCGGCAGTGCAGCTATACGAAATGGGAATATCGTGCTCGCGCAGTACGGCCAGAAGGTTGGCGCCCGGGGTCGCGGAGATGACGCGGTCGAGCGGCTGGATATGCAACTTCATGCTGTCTCCAAAAAACTTATATCTCGTTCTTGGATTTGATTATAGGAAGCGGAGTAAAATAAAAATACAAAATCCGGTGAATCCACAAAATAGATTTGGTGAATGAAGCATGTTGAACCTGCGTGAAATCGACCTCAACCTGCTCGTCGTCTTCCAGCAGCTGTACAAGGAGAGACGGGTCTCGGTAGTGGCGGACAACCTGGGGCTGACCCAGCCGGCTGTCAGCAATGCGCTCGGCCGCTTACGGAAGATGATGGGAGACGAGTTGTTTCTGCGCAGCGCGCGTGGCATGGAGCCGACGCCGTACGCGAGCCAGTTGGCGGAGCCGATCGACTTCGCCCTGACGACGATCCGCGACACCCTGGAGCGCCAGCTGGAATTCGATCCCGCTGCAAGCGAGCGGCGGTTCACCATCGCCATGACCGACCTGGGAGAGATTCATTTCCTGCCGCGGTTGATGCGCCGGCTGGCGGAGCTCGCACCGGGGGTAACGATCAGCACGGTACGCAACACGGCCGTCAACCTCAGCGACGAATTGGAATCCGGCCGCGTGGACATCGCCATCGGCCTGCTGCCGCAGCTGAAAGCCGGATTTTTCCAGCGCAACCTGTTCCGCCAGCGCTACGTGTGCATCTTCAGGGAGGGGCATGCGCTGGACAAGGACGCGCTGACGCTGCAGGACTTCGAGGAAGCCCAGCACGTCGTCGTGGTCGCAGGCGGGACCGGCCACGCCATCGTCGACGAGGTCATCGCCAAGCGCGGCATCAAGCGCAACGTCCGGCTCAGCGTTCCCCACTTCGTTGCGCTGGGCCACATCCTGTCAAATACCGATCTGATCGCCACGGTGCCCGAGCGCTATGTACGTGAAGGCATGGCGCCGTTCAAGCTGCGTTATCTGCCGCATCCGGTACCCCTGCCCGAGTTCGACGTCAACCTGTTCTGGCATGCGAAATTCCATAAGGAGCCTGGCAGCCAGTGGCTGCGCAACGTGATCGCCGATCTTTCGGTCGCTCAGGGCGTCGGCACGGCGCCGGCGGCGCAGCCAGGATTCAGGAGCGATGCCAATATTTCGGCGATCAATACCCCAAAGGTATCCTGATGATATTTCACCGGTATTCGACAAGACATTGTTTTCCCAATACGCTGCGCTAATCTGACGAGTCGATCAGAGCAGCTAAGCAGCGCTATCGACCGCCGACTAAAAAAGTACGACCCGGCTGGCAGGCCGGGCAAGATTAAACAAACGACGCAGATCGCCGCTCGCGTCCGCGCTACCGGGCATTGTCAGATTTCAGTGCGGCTTCTGATCCCCGGCGCGAAAAAGGCGAGTCAGCATATCGACCAGCGATATCCGCCAAAAACCCCACTCATGTGAGAATCCGGGCATCTCGATCGCTTTCACATTGATTCCTTTCGTCGCCAATGCCGCTTGCAGCGCTCGCTGTTGCGGCAGGAGTCGGTCCTTTTCGCCGATCACCATCGTAAACAGGCTCAACTTGGCGTTGGCGTCCTGAGTCAAATCCGGTAGATTGGCGATCAGCTTGACGGCATCGATTTCCATTGGCAGGCGAAATACCGCAGGAATATTCGGGTCGGTCGGCTTGGATGCTTCGATTCCCGCGCCAGGAATAATCATGTAACCCCCACTCATGCTTTCCACCCATGCAAATTTATCCAAATGGTGAAATGCGGCCCAGAAGGCGTGTGCGCCGCCCATGGAGAGGCCGGCGATAGCCCGATGAGTCCTGTCCGGTAACGTGCGGTAGGTACGATCGACGAATGGGATCAGATCGGTCACGATGCTTTCCGGAAACTCTGTGCTCATGAATGACCCCTGCGGCACGCTCTCCTCAACGATATCTGGCGAAGCGCTCTGCGTCGCATTGCCGTTGGGCATGACGACAATCATCGGAACCATTCGCCCTTCCGCGATAAGGTTATCGAGAATCTGTGACGCCCGTCCATTGCTCGACCAGGCATCCTCGTCGCCAAATCCGCCGTGCAGCAAATACAGCACCGGGTAGCGTACAGCGCCATCTTCATAGCCTGGAGGGGTGTAGATATAAGTGCGCCTCTGAAGCTTCAAGGAGGGTGATTTGTACCAAATTTGCGATACCGTCCCGTGGGGAACCGCCTGCACGGCGTATAGCCCGGATTTAGCGCCGGGCACAATGAACGTATTGCTAATTCTCCTCCCATCACGCTGACTGTGGGCATTAAGCGGATCAAGAGCAGCCACGCCATCGATATAAAAATTATAGGCGTAGATCTCCGGCGGCAGCGGTCCAGCGGTCCCGGACCAGCGACCGCTTGCATCCTTGGCCATGGTCACCGTGACCGGTTCGTAGGGATTGGGGAAGCTTCCCCGCACCACAACATTGGATGCCTGCGGAGCGCACAAGCGGAACGTCACACGCCCATCCGGCATAACGGTTGGCGAAACAAGTGCCTCCATTCCCCCCGACGGCGCGGTGGGTTTCGTGCAATCGCTGGCGTCCTTCAACGGCGCCGCGTTACACCCAATTGCCCAGAACGCCCCCGAGATCATAATTACTACAGATATTTTCCGCATTTTGATCTTTCCTTGTTGATGGTCCGATTGCAACCACGTTGATTCACTACGACTAAGCGACAGCGCCACTATCGCAGCGACCGCAGCCGACCTCGTATGGTCGGCCTCGGCGCCATAAATGCAGGTTAGAAGTAGGTACTTAGACGCACACCCGCAGTACGGGGCGTGCCCAGGCCGGCCACGGCAGGAAAACCGGCAAATGATGCGCCGTAACTCGTCATGATGGTTTTGTTTTCGATATTGCGCACATACCCTTGCAACATCCATTTGTCGCCCGACGGCGAATATGTCACGTTCGCATCGCTCATGTGGTAGGCGCCTTGGGTAAACTGCTGGGCATTGCCATAATCGTTGATCACATACGAGGCCGAGTAGCGCGTGCCGATCGTGCCGCTAAGGGTTGCGCCATTGTCCAGGTTCAGATTGTGGGTATAGCCCAGAGCGACCGTGAACTTGGGCGACTTCGCCAGGCTACGGCCCTCCCAATCGACAGTAGTTTTCGGCTTGTAGGACTTGAAATGGGCATCCAGATAAGTAGCCGCGAAATTAATCTTTCCATTATTGCTGACCATGTACTTGCCTTCGACCTCGGCACCGGTAACGCTGGCCTTGGCAGCATTCAGCGTTTGCGAGGCGGAGGCGCCGGTTGACGGATCAACTCCGACCGCGGTCAGTTGCAGGTCCTTATAGTCATACAAGAACATATCGGCACTGAGCTGCAGATGGTTGTCGAGGAAGCGTCCCTTGATGCCAACTTCAAGCGATGTCAGGTGCTCGGGGTCATACTTCAGGAACGGATTGGTCGCCCCGGTACCATCGTTGAAGCCGCCCGCCTTGTAGCCGGTTGCCAGCGTGGTGTACAACATCGTGTTTTTCGACGGAGCGTAGTCGACGCCGACTCGGCCAGTGGTTTGCGCATACGAGACGGCGGCGTCGTTAATGGTAGTAACGAGGACAGGATCACCGATGATGGTACGCCCCTTGCGCGACTTGTCGTCGCTGGTGCGACGCAAGCCGGCCGTCAGGTGCAGCTCAGGCGTCAAGCTATAGGTCGCTTCACCGAACGCTGCCTTGGACTGCGCGATGGTCGGATCTTGAACGAATCTCAGAACGCCAAACTGCGGGAAATTTATCAGGCGGCCATCGATCGCCGATTCCTCTTTGAACCAGTACAGGCCGCCGATCGTTTTCCAGGCGCCGAAGGACGACGCCAGCCGCAGTTCATGCGAGGTTTGGCTGAAGCTGCTCACATTGGAGCCAGTAGTGCTGACGACGTCCGGCACCAACTGTCCAGTTGCGGAAACAATATCGAGGGAGAGGTTGCGGTGTGCAACCTGATACGTAAAATCGCCTGCACCCGTACGCGCCTTGAACTCGGCATTCGAACCGCGCGCCTTGTCATTGTGACTGCTTGGGCCAGATGGCGTCGCGGTGCGCTGCGCTTCTCCGGACTTGCTGACGAATGTGGTGTAGGGAACGCTGCCCGGGCCAGCACCTTTGAGCGTACTTGCATCGGCACTCACCAGAAGTGACAGGTCAGGATTAAATTTGAACAAGCCTTGAATCCGACCGGAAAGAGTGTCGTCGTCGTCCTGGTTCGCGGACAAGTTCTGGGTCGACCGCAGATAGCCATCGTGCTTGCTGCGGGAGACTGCGGCGCGGACCGACAGGATGTTGTTGATCTTGCTGTTGAGCATGCCGTCGAGTTTGATTGAATTGTAGTTGCCAAACTCGACGGAGGCACTGCTTTCGAAGTGATCGACCGGCTTATTGGTGATCAGATTGATCGCGCCGGCCGTCGCGTTGCGGCCGTACAGGGTCCCCTGAGGGCCGCGCAGCACCTCGACGCGCTCCAGATCGTAAAACGCCAGGCCGGCCGACTGCGGCCGGGCCAGGTTGACTCCGTCCACGTTGAACGAGGCCGACGGATCGCCCTTTTCCGTCGTGTCAGCGCTGGAGACGCCGCGAATAGTAATTACGGTCGCGCCACCATTATTTGAAATCTGTACGTTCGGCACCAAGTTCGTCAGGCTCGCGGCATTGACTGCGCCCGCTGCTTTGAGTTCCTCGCCCGACAACACGCTCAAGGAGAGCGGGGTCTTCGAGGCCGGCTGGGCGACCCTTTGCGCCGTCACAATCACTTCTTGGATGGTGTTGGGAACCTCGGCGGGACCCGTTTGCGCCAGCGCCCCCCCGCACTGAATTGCCAGAAAGGCGGTGACCGCCGATGCAGTCGCGGTTTTTTTAAAGCTTATTTGCTGCAACATTTTCGTCCCCTAATTAAACTAAATACTATTTTTTTATGTGCCAGTAATGCCACTACTGTGATCACGCATCCGACCGTTAACTGTTGACGTTGAACACCTCATATCGTAGTGATTGCACGTCGGCATGGATTTGCAAAAGGAACTCCCCCTGCTCTTCCTGCCTGCGTGTACGACGAAGATTGGCGTCTCGACACGAAAAAGTCATGAAGGAGTTGCGAAAAATTCCTAATTAGTCATCGCAGCTGCCTATTGCCGGGGGACCTGCCGGTCAAGAAGTGTTTTCCGGATAGGGGGCCCACCCACGTTCCGGAGTCGACGGCCACGGCGCGATGGCGCACTTATCGGCTGATCAGGTGGGGATGGTGGAGGAGCATCGTAACGGCACCGCTGACCGTCGCGGCGCGCAAGGGCGAGAAAGGGCCGCCGCCAGATCGCAGGCAACCCTTTGCAGGAACGATTTACTTCAGTACGCGCTGCGCGAGCATGATTCCCGCCCCCGCGAGACCGACGTAGCCAAGCAGCCAGAAATAATCGAGACCGGCGAGCAGCGTCGCCTGCTGGCCCAGCGACTGTGCCAGGCTGGCCGCCGCCACGGCGGCCGGCTGGGCGGCGCCATGCCGGGACAACGATTCCGTCAACGCATGCAATGCCTGGCCATAGGCGGGGTCACCAGCCATGAAGCGTCCATTCAATACCGTGTAGTGCGATGCAGTACGCGCCTGCAGGCCAGCGGTCGCGAGCGCGATGCCAAGACTCGACCCGAACTGCGCCAGCATGTTCTTGACCTGCTGGGCGTGCGAGAACACGGTCTCATGGTGCTGGACCTCGCGAAACGTGTGCATCGCCGTGGTGGCCAGTACCAGCATGACGAACACGCCATAGCATGCCAGCGCGGGCACGAAATCGCTCCACAGGTTGGCATCCGGGCTCAGGCTTGCGACCCGCCAACCGAAGACTGCCAATGCGAGGAAGCCGACGAGATAGTACTGTTTCGGCGCCGGCCGCTTCGGTACGACAAAGGCCATGAATGCCCAGGTCAGCACCGTTGCGCCCAGTCCCGTCGCCTGCACGGGCCCGATCGTCGCCCATGCATAGCCCAAGCCACGCTGCAGGACAGCCGGCATGATGTAGTTGGTGGCGCCCATCAGGGTGTAGCAGAACGTGAACAAGGCTACGCCGGTGAGATAGCGCGTGTTGCGCAGCTCGCGCAGGTGCAGCAGCGGACGGTCGCCCGCGTGCATGGCGCGCACGAAATAGCCCAGGGCAAGCATGCCAAGCCCGGCCGCTCCCAGCAGCATGGCCGCGTCGCTGTAGAAATCGTAGTACGAGCGCTGGAAGGCGTACAGCAGGAAAAAACTGCCGGCGACCAGCGCCATCAGCAGGACGGGATGCGACTGGGTGCGCAGTTCATACGGCGGTACCGCCGCGGGCAGGCATAGGCACGCGAGCAAGGCGATCAGGACCGCAAGCCCGATCAGCAACACAAAGATCCATTGCCAGCCGTCGTTCGATACCGCCACCGACGCCAGGAACGGCCCGCTGGCACTGCCCAGTGCGAGGGCGGTGGCGAAGAACCGGATGCCGGTGAAGCGCGATGGACTCGGCGGAAACAGGTTGACCAGCAGCCGGGACGACGTCATGAAGGTGCCGCCGCCCAGCGCCATCACGATCCGTCCCGCCATGAATTGCGCGGTGGTCTCGCTGGACGCGCATACGGCCGCGCCGCAGATGAAGACCGCGAGCGAGCACAGCACGAACCGGCGCCAGCCGAGGCGTTCGGCCAGCCAGCGCTGCTTGCAGATGGCGGCCACCGCGACGCAGGCATACAGGGCGCTGATCAGGCTGAACTCCTCGGGCGCCGCCCCGATCTCGCCCATGATCGGCCCCGCGCCGAAGGCGATCATGCCGCTCTGCAGGTATTCGGTGCCGGTCAACAGGAAGATCGTCAGCAGCAACAGGCGCGGATGCTTCGGAGGCAGGATCTCCATGACAGGACTACCTGCGGACGAGCGCCGGCGCGGCGCCACTGCCCGGCACATTGGCGGCGATGATGCGCGCCACCAGCTCGTCGGCTTCGTTGCCCTCCCGTGCGAACACCTCCGTACGATACGACTGGAGCGGTGCCTTGCCGGGGGTCAGGCGCGGCCAGTCGCGGCGGTGCGTGTCCACGCTGGCGCGCATCGAGAGGCCCAGCTGCAGCGGATGGCGCGCGACTTCGTGCGGGTCCAGCGCGATACGCACGGGGACCCGCTGAACCACCTTGATCCAGTTGCCGGTGGCGTTCTGCGCCGGCATCAGCGAAAACGCGCTGCCGGTACCGGCCTCCTCGCCGACGACGGTCCCGTGGTAGACGACATCCTTGCCGTAGGCGTCCGCCGTGACGAGCACGGGCTGGCCGCTGCGCAGGTGGCGCAACTGGGATTCCTTGAAGTTGGCGGTGATCCAGACCGTGTCCATCGGCACGATGGCCATCAGCGCGGTGCCGGCGGCGACCCGCTGGCCGACCTGGACGTTGCGGCGCGCCACCATGCCCGAGATCGGCGCGGGCACCGATGTGCGGACGGTAGCGATGTAGGCATCCTTGACCTGGGCCACCGCACCCATCACGTCGGGGTGGCTGGCGACCGACGTGCCGTCGACGAACGCATGGTTGGCCGCGTACTGCTGTTCGCTCGACGCCAATGCGGCACGCGCCGTGCGAACGGCTTCGCGCGCATGCTCGAGGTCCTCACCCGAGATCGCACCGGACTGCACGAGCTGCGAGCGACGGTCGAAGTCGGCCTGCACTTTGCTCAGTTCGGCCCGGCGCAGCGCGACGTTGGCATCCATCTGGGACGCCGACGCGACCTGGGCACGCACCTGGCGCACCGTCCGGGCCAGCACTGCTTCGCTGCGTTCGAGCGCGAGGCGAGCGTCCACCTCGTTGAGGCGGACCAGTTCCTGTCCGGCGGCGACCCGGTCGGTGTTGTCGGCGGCAATCGCCGTGACCGTCCCGGCGATCTGGGTCGTCACCTGCACCAGGTTGCCTTCCACGTAAGCGTCTTCCGTCACTTCACGGTACTGCGCAGCCGTCATCCAGTACGTGCCGTAGCCGGCCGCCGCCAGCACGACAGCGCCGGCAAGCGCGGCTGCCACGCGTTTGTCGGCGCGCTCGACCGGGTGTTTCGTATCTTGTTGAGTCATCGTGTGGTTATCTTCCTAATCGGTCAGGCATGGTCCGGCAGACCGCCGCCCAGCGCGCGCGCCAGGCCGACGTCCAGTTCGATGGCACGCATGTCGAGATCGGTTTCGAGACGTTGCGCAGCCAGCAGCTGCGTTTGCGCGGCCAGCACCTGGAGGTAATTGCCGACCCCGGCGCGGTAGCGCTGGAGCGCCAGGTCGTATGCCTGCTGCGCGGTCAGCACGGCCTCGCGCTGCTGCGTCCGCTCTTCCTCGAGCCAGCGCAGCGAGACGAGCTGGTTGACGACGTCGCGCACCGCGTCGATGACGGTCGCGTTGTATTGCTCCACCGCGATGTCATATTCCGCGTTGCGTGCGGCCAGCGCGCTGCGCAGGCGGCCTGCGTCGAAGATCGGCAGCGTCAGGGCGGGCCCGATGCCGGAAATGCGGCTGCCGGTCGTAAACCATTCGGCAAAGCCGAGCCGCTGCACACCGAGCAAGGCGGTCAGGCTGATGTTCGGGTAGAACTGGTCGCGCGCCACGTCGATGTCCTTGCCCGCCGCTTCGGCGCGCCAGCGCTGGGCCACCACGTCCGGACGCCGGCCGATGAGTTCCGCCGGCAGTGCGCTCGGCAACAGCGCCGGCCCGGCCTCCTTGAGCCGGGGCTGTGCCAACGCCAGCCCGCGATCCGGCCCCTGCCCCGCCAGCGCGGCCAGCTCGTTACGAGCCAGCGCGATGGCCTCGTTGAGCTGGGCGATCTGGACCCGCGCCGCCGGCACTTGCGACTGCGCCTGCTTCAGTTCCATGTCCGAGTCGATCCTCGCCGCCACCCGCTGGCGGGTCAGCGCGACTACTTGTTCGCGTTGCTTCAGGGTGGCCTCGGCAATGTCAAGCTGGCGCCAGGCCTGCTCAAGCCTTACGTAACTGCGCAGGATCCCGGTGACGAGTACCAGCCGGGCCGCATAGGCATCGACTTCGCTCGCGCGTTCGAGTCCGACGGCCGCCTCGATCGCGGCCTCATGCTTGCCCCAGAAGTCAAATTCGTAGGTGAAATTAAGCGACGCTTCGTTGACCCACTTCCAGCTTCCGGCGACCGGCGGTGGCGTGGTGCCGTGCTCGCTGAACTGCTGGCGGTTGCTGCGCACGGCGGCGCCGACCTGCGGGCCTGCCGCCGCTTCCGTGGCGCCGGCGTATGCGGCCGCCTGCCGTACACGCGCCTCTGCCACGCGCAAGTTCGGGCTGTGGGCAAGCGCCTCGGCGACCAGGGCGTCGAGCTGCGGATCGCCGTAGCGCCGCCACCAGTCGGCGGTGGGCCACGCGGCGGCGGACAGTTGCGCCGGTGCCAGGCTCGCGCTCGCTGCCAAGGTCGACGCGTCCGTTCGCTGCGCGCTGGTATGCAGGCCGTGCGGACTCGCGCAGGCCGCCAGGACAGCGGCCAGGCAGAGTGTCCCCATGCTGTTCAGACAGGATCTCATCATCAAATCTAATTGCCTAGGCAAATATAACAAGAAAAAAATCGGGCGGGTTGCCCGGTCACGAAGGCGTTGATATTACTTGCTTAGGCAAGCAATATCAACTCCAAACGTTATTTGTCGTCTTTCCGCATACACGTGCCGGGATCAGTGGAGCTTCACGAGCGCCGTATTGCGCCGGATCAGGGTCCGCGCGATCGCCAGGCTGCAGGTACGCATCCAGCCGAGCACGGCACGGTCGTGCAACAGGTGCAGGCTGACGTACATAATCCGCGCCAGGCCGCCCCGCACGAACCAGGATCGTCCTTTCAGCGATCCCATCAATGTTCCAACGCTCGTCTGCGAGCCGACCGATACCAGCGATCCGTAATCCCGGTACACATAAGGAACGGGCGCCGCACGTCCACCCCGCATCTCGCGCACGAAGGCCCGGTACAGGTGGTCGGCCTGCTGGTGCGCGGCCTGGGCCCGCGGCGGCACGCGGCGCCCGTCTTCCATCGTACAGGCCGCACAATCGCCGATCGCATAGATGTCGGCATGGCCCTTGACGTTCAGGCTGGGCGTCACCTCCAGCTGGCCGGCAGCATTCGTTGGCAGGCCGAGCGTGGCCAGAAAGGCCGGCGCCTTGATCCCGGCGGCCCAGACGCAGACGTGGTAGGGATACACGTGCCCCGTCGCGTCCTGTACCTGGCCGGGAACGATCCGTGCGACGCGGCAGTCGGCCACCACGCGGACGTGGCGCTCCTCCAGCAGGTCCTTGGCCGCGGCGGCGACCTTCTCCGGCAGCGGCGGCAGGATGCGCGGCGCGCCTTCGAGGAGCGTGATGCGGATGTCGCGCGTCGCGTCGAGGCGGCGGAAACCGTAGTCGATATACTTGTTGCTCGCTTCACGCAGTTCGGCCGCGAGCTCCACGCCGGTGGCGCCGCCGCCTATGATGATCACGTCCACGCCCGCCCCCGCATCCTGTTCCTTGCGGTTTTCCGCCCAGGTCATCTGCTTGAGCATCTCGATCCGGAAACGCTCGGCGTCGCCCGGGCCGTTCAGCGAGATCGTGTGCTCGGCCGCGCCCGGCGTGTTGAAATAATGCGAAGTGCTCCCGACGGCGATGCATAGTTTGGCGTAGCCGAGCCGGCGCTGGGGAATGATGACGTCGCCGGAGTCCTCCTCGACCGCGGCGACGGTGATCTCGCGCTTCTCGGCGTCGAGTCCGGCGAACGAGCCATAGACGAAGGTGAAGTCGTTATGGTGCGCCAGCATCGTGTACGGCAACCCTTCCTTGTGCATGTCCATCGTCCCCGCCGCGACCTCGTGCAGCGACGGTTTCCAGATATGGTAGAAGGCATGGTCGACCAGGGTGACGCGCTCGCGGCCCAGCTTGCGGCCCAGCTTGCAGGCCAGCTCCAGGCCGCCGGCGCCGCCGCCGACGATGATGATATTGTCCGATTCGCTTTTTTTCACCATGATGAACGGCTGACGATCAGATGGGATACGGCTGGTCGGCCGGCTCGATGGTGATCCATTTCAGCTCGGTGAACTCGTCGATCACTGCGCGGCCGTCGAATTTGCCGTAGCCGCTCTGCTTGGTGCCGCCGTAGGGCGACTGCGCCTCATTGCCCACCGTAGCGCCATTGACGTGGCACGCACCCGCGTCGATCTGCAAGGCCACTTGCAGGGCGCGATGCACGTCGCGTCCGAACACGGCCGATGAGAGGCCATACGCCGTGTCGTTGGCCACTTCCACCGCCTCTTCGGTGCCATGCACCCGCACGACGGTCGTGATCGGACCAAAAGTCTCTTCGTCATAGATGTCCATCCCGGGCGTCACGCGGTCGAGGATCGTCGCTGGCATCACCGCACCGTTGGCAAAGCCACCTGCAACGATCTTGGCACCTTTGCCGACGGCATCTTCGATGAGGGCGTTCAGCCGGGCGCCGTTGGCCGCACTGACCATCGGTCCGATCACGCAAGCCGGATTCTCGACCGGGTCGCCAGCGGGCAGTCTGCTTGCGCGCACGGCAAACTTGGCGACGAATTCATCGGCCACCTTGTCGTCGACGACGATGCGCTCGGTCGACATGCAGATCTGCCCCTGATACAGGAACGAACCGAAGGTCGCAGCCTCCACTGCAGCGTCGACGTCAGCGTCGTCCAGCACGACGAGCGGTGCCTTGCCGCCCAACTCCAGAAGGCAACGCTTCAGCTGTGTGGCCGCCTTCTGCGCGATGATACGACCGACGCGGGTCGAGCCGGTGAAGTTGATGCGGCGGACTGCCTGGTGGGCGATCAGTGCGTCGATGACTTCCGGCGCGTCGCCCGGCGCGTTGGTCACGAAATTCAGCACGCCCGGCGGAAAGCCGGCTTCCAGCAGGGCTTCGGCGATCAGCAGGTGAGTACGCGGACTGGCTTCCGAAGCGCGGAAGATCACGGTATTGCCGCAAGCGATCGGATAGGCAATGGCGCGCGCGGCCAGCACGACCGGGCCGTTCCAGGGCACCATGCTCAGCACGACGCCGGCCGGCTGACGCACCGTCATCGAGATCGCGCCCGGCTTGTCGCTCGGGATCGTCTCACCCTGGATCTGGGTGACCAGGCCCGCGGCCTCTCGGAACAGGTTGGCGGCAAGCATGACGTTGAAGCCGCTCCATACCTGGCCGGATCCGACTTCCTGCGCCATCACCTCGATGAATGCCGAGGTGCGCTGTTCCAGTGCGTCGGCGGCCTTGAGCAACAGCGTCCGGCGCTCGGTCGGACTGGTTTTCGACCAGGTCTTGAAAGCCTTCGCGGCGGAATCGGCCGCCTTTACCGCATCCTCTACGGTGCCGGCTGCCGCGGTCGTGACGACCGCGCCCGTCACCGGGTTCTGGCGAGTGAAAGTGGCGCCGTTCGAAGCCGGCACGTACTGGTTGTCGATGATGAGTTGGGTGTCCATGTGGTTCTCCGTATTGTTCGTGGGGAAGAGCGCCGGTCCTCCATGCCGGATACGCGAATTCGGTGGGCTCGCGTGTGACGGCCTGCTGTTTGTGACAGGGCGTCCTGCGCAGGATGGTCCCGCGCTCGACAAACAGCTTATGCGGCGAATAAACGACTGTCTTACGGATGCAGGACAGAGAGGTGACGGATTCGTGCCATGCTGGGGCTGGTGTACGTCATCGGTATCCGCCCGGCCGGGCAGGAACTTCAGCCGGCGAAGCGCCGGAACGTCAGGCTGATGCGCGGCGTGCTCACGGCGGCAGTCTTCGCCACCGCGTGCAGCCAGTGTCGCTGCGTCTCCCCGCGCATGACGATGAGCTGGCCATGGCGCAGCATCATGTCGCGCCGCTCGCGCGTCCGCTTGTGCAGGAAGGCGAACTTGCGCGTGGCGCCCAGGCTCAGCGACGCGATGGTCGTGTGCGGTCCGTGAGCGGCTTCGCTGTCGCTGTGCCACGCCATGCCTTCGGTACCATCCCGGTAGAGGTTGAGGACGCAGGAGTCGAAGCGCGTTTGCGCCAATTCCTCGGCAAGACGGCGCGCGTCGTCCAACATGTCGCCGGGCCAGGGCTCCGCCACACGATCGATACCGGAATGTCGATAGCGGAAAGGCGCATCGGCGTACCATAGCGCGCGACGCGCGGTTTCGGTGACGATGCCATTCACGACCGCGACGTCGGGACGCCAGGGCAACCCATGCAACAGGCGCTCGTACAGCGCATCCGAATCGGGCGGCGCCAACGCCAATCCGAAATCGTTGACGATGCCATCGCATGGCAACAGGTTGAACTCTGCCAGGGTGGTGCCGAACAGATCGAGAGACATCGCTTCCATGCCCGACAGTTTACCAGCCGGGTCATCGCGTCATTTGAAACTGATAATTTCAAGTGTGGACGCTCGAAGACGATTTATCGCTCCGTGTAGCTGGTCTAGAGTAATGCGATGATGACCGAAACCACAATAGCGAAGACTCTTCCGGCCGCGGCCTCACAGGAAGCGCAAGCCGAACTGATTGCCGGCCTGAGGGCCCCTCTCCCCTACATTTCTCCAAAATTCCTGTACGACTCCCTGGGCAGCAAGCTCTTCGAGGCGATCTGCGAGCTGCCCGAATACTATCCGACTCGCACGGAAGCCGCGATCTTCAGCCGGCATGGCGAGCACATCGCAGAAGCCTGCGGCACGGGCGCGACGCTGGTCGACCTTGGTGCGGGAAATTGCGCCAAGGCGGCCAGGCTGTTTCCCACGGTGCGGCCATCGCAATACGTGGCAGTCGACATTTCGAGCGAATTCGTCCAGGGCGCGGTCGCGCAGCTTCGTCACCGCTTCAACGACATCGACATGCATGCGGTGGCCCAGGATTTTTCCGCAGGTCTCGTGTTGCCCGACACGGTTCGAGCACATCGCCGGCTGTTTTTCTACCCCGGCTCTTCCCTCGGTAATTTCCGTCCGGACGAAGCACGTGATTTTCTTGCCCATCTGCGCACCCAGTGCGATGCGCACGGCGGGCTCCTGATCGGTGTCGACCTGATCAAGGAAACAGCGGCATTGGCTGACGCCTACGACGACGCGCTTGGCGTGACGGCGGCCTTCAACCTCAACATCCTGCGTCATGTGAATCGCCTGATCGGCGCGAATTTCGACGTTTCGGGCTGGCGCCACCGCAGCTTCTACAATGCAGGGCACCAGCGCGTCGAAATGCATCTCGAGGCGCGCGAGGATGTGACCGTACGCTGGCGGGGCGGCATGCGCTACTTCGTGCGCGGCCAGTCCATCCATACGGAGAACAGCCACAAGTACACCCGGGGCACGATCGCCGACATGCTGGAACGGACCGGTTGGCGCCTCGACCACGTATGGACCGATCCGGACGAATGGTTTGCTGTTGTCTACGCCCGCCCGGCCAACCACGTCGCTGGCAAGGCGCCATGATACTTGCTTCCCGTTTCACCTCGATACGCCTGCACACGCTCGCCTTGGCCCAGCCGCTGTCTTCCGAAGACTGCATGGCACAGTCGATGCCGGACGCGAGCCCGGTCAAATGGCACCTCGCGCACACGACCTGGTTCTTCGAAACCTTTATCCTGGAGCAGATCGAACCGGATTTCGCCCCGTTTCACCAAGACTTCCGCTTCCTGTTCAACTCGTATTACAACGGTATCGGCGCACGCCATCCTCGTGCCCAGCGAGGGCTGTTGACGCGTCCCTCGCTGGCAGAGATTCAGGCCTACCGCAACGACGTCGACGAACGGATCCTGCGCCTTCTGGCGCCGCGGCCGGACGACCGCGGCCTTGCCGAACTCGTCACACTCGGCCTGCACCACGAACAGCAGCACCAGGAACTGATCCTTAGCGATGTGAAGCATCTATTGGCACAGAACGCGCTTTATCCCGTCTACAGTCCTGACGCACCGCATGCCGGTCGTGCGACCGGGCCCGCGCGCTGGCGAGCCTTCGAGGGCGGCGTGAGGGTCCAGGGTTTTGATGGCGAGGGCTTTTGCTTCGACAACGAGCTGCCGCCCCACCGTGTGTTCGTCGAACCGTTTTCCCTGTCCTCGCGCCTGGTGACCAATGGCGAATTCCTGGCGTTCGTGGAGGCTGGCGGCTACCGCAATCCGTCGCTGTGGCTGTCCGAAGGCTGGGACACCATCTGTGCCCGGGGCTGGTCCCATCCGATCTATTGGCGACTGGACGAACACGGCGCCTGGCAGGAATTCACGTTGCGCGGTTCGGCCCCGCTCCAGTCCGACGAGCCGGTGTCGCACCTGTCCATGTACGAGGCGGATGCCTTTGCGCGCTGGGCCGGCGCGCGCCTGCCGACCGAAGCGGAGTGGGAGTACGCGGCAACCCGCGGCATCGGAGACCTCGAGCAGCTGTTCGACCACTGCTGGCAATGGACCAGCAGCAGTTATGCCCCCTACCCCGGCTTTGCGGCCGCGCCAGGCGCAGTCGGTGAGTACAACGGAAAGTTCATGGTCAACCAGTATGTGTTGCGCGGATCCTCGATCGCCACGCCACCGGGACACGCGCGCGCGAGCTACCGCAACTTTTTCCCGGCTCACGCGCGCTGGCAGTTCAGCGGGCTGCGGCTCGCAAGATAGCCTCAGGCCGGCAGTACGCAGGCGCCATCGCGCGTCTGCGATGGCGTCTCGCCGAATGCGGCGCGGTACTGCCGGTTGAACTCGCCAAGGTGGCGATATCCCCATTCGAATGCCACGTCCGCCACGGTCTTGCGCCAGGCAGCCGGCGCCAGCAGCTCGCGCCTGATGTTCTCCAGCCGCAGCTTGCGTACGTACTGCATCGGCGGCGCTTCGCCTGCGTCCCTGAATGCCCGTGCCAGGGACCGCGGGCTGCAGCATGCCGCTTGCGCGATATCGGCCAGGGCGATATCGCTGGCGAGGTGCTGGCGGATGAAATCGCTGGCGCGCTCGAAAGCCGTCGACCCGACGTTCTGCGCGGAGCCGGGTAGCCCGGCGGCGTAGTTGTGGGGCTGGCTGTTCAGCAGCGTCAGCATCAGCATCTGTTCGATGGACGCAAGTTCAAGCATCGTGCGCGTGTGCGCCCCCGCACCGTTCAAGGTCAACACCAGGAAACGAAGCAGAGACCGCCAGCGCGCTGCGGTATGTGGATCGGACATCGCGGTCTCGAAGCGAAGCGTGCTACGCGGTGCCCTGCCGTAGGCCTGCCTGAAGAACTGCTCGAGGTGCGACCGGTGAAACCTCAGCTTGAGCACTTCGGTATCCGGCTCGTACATGAACACGGGGCGATCTTCTGCGTGCGCGATGATGGTGTCGCCGATATCGACATCGAAGGTACTGCCATCGATCGCGATGCCCGCACGCCCCTTGATTGCCGTGGTGACGACGACCGCATCCTCCAGGCCGGTCGGCGTGATGTCGACGGCCCTTCCGAATGCGAACGTGGAGATCGAGACCTCGCCGAAGCGGGCCGCCCGGATCTGCATCTCGCGGTGCGGCTTCGAGGTCCTCGGGTGCGCGAGATAGGAACCCTGGAGTTGTTCGATCACGGGCCTTGCGACCAGGACGTCCGTCGTCGCCACCTTGCTGAAGCGGTCGGACAGGAACAGGTCCGCCTGGTCATCCGGTCTCATGTCATCCCTTCTCTACGCCGTCCCTCAAGTATAGGATCGTCGCGCGCCGCCCGCAGCAAACGCGGTGAATGCCGCGGATTGATCCGGTGAATGAAGACGGCTCAGTTCCAGCGTCCAGCCGTCCCGCCCAGGCTGTAGCGACCCGCACCCAGCAGTGCCACGGCGATCGCGCCGCCCAGGTACATGCCTTGGAGTTCGAGGGCCCAGCCGCCCGTCTCATTTAACGTAAAAACCTGGCTTGTATGCACCAGCAGCAAGGCAACGATCATGTTGACGGCCACGACCAGCGCCGCCGGCCGGGTGAAGACCCCGAACAGGATCATCAGCGGCGCAACCACTTCGCCGATATACACCAGATAGCCGAACGCGCCTGGCAGGCCCGCCTTCTCGAGCATGCCGGTAATGAAGCCGACGCCACCGATGAGTTTTGACACGCCGTGGAACAGCAGCAGGACAGCGAGAACGACGCGCAGGACCAGCTTGCCCTGGTCGTCGCGTGCGTGCAGTGAGATGTTCGAGTTTTCCATGATCGTTTCCCGTGTAATCAAAGTTGAATTCATGCGCCGTTGACTGCGCTCGTGTCAGCGTCGAGCTGCCTGCCCAGCCAGCCCTGGAAGTCGCCGATCATGTCGCCGTCCAGCGCATGGCCGGCGGCATACTCGGTATAGGACAGCGGCACCCCGAGCCCGGTCAGCACCTGGCGGGCGTGGTGTGCGAAGTGGATGCCAAGCGTCTGATCATGTACGCCATGACTGACGAACGCCTGTACCTTGCCGAGCGCGGGAACCTGCCGGACCTGCGGCAGTACTTCCGGAAGAATGCGGCCGCTCAGCACGCCAAAGCCGGCGACGCGCTCCGGTGCCGTCAGCGCGACGCTGGCACTCATGATGCCGCCCTGGCTGAAACCGGCGATCCAGATCCGCTCGGGGTCGACTCCGTGGTTTGGCGGAAGCCGGTCGATAAAGTCGAGCAACCTGGCGCGCGAATCGTCCGCCTGTGTTGTATTGATGGCAGGTCCCGACGGCGTGAAGCTCACCTGGAACCAGGCAAAGCGTCCCGGCGCGAGCACCAGTGGACCGCGCAGGAGAATCACGACCAGCCGGGGATCCATCTGCCGGGCCAGCTCGATGAAGCCGCTTTCATTCGAACCGACGCCGTGCAGGAGCAGCAGGCAAGGCGCGTTCGCCGTCTCGACCTGTGCGGGCCGGAGCCGGTATGCCAGGCCTGTTACCGGCTCGATCGTGACGTTGTTCAGTGCTTCAGTCATGCTGTTCTCCTCATTGAAATGCGAAGGCGTCCATGGCAAGGACGCCATGTTCGACACTTGCGTGCAGTTGCGTGGCGCCGGCACCCGGCCCGGCCGCGCCCATCGCGACGAACAGAGGCAGCAGGTGCTCTTCGGTCGGGTGGTTGTGCGTGGCGAACGGCGCGGCCCGGCGGTAGGCCAGAAGAGCGGCGCGGTCGCTGTCCTCCAGGCGGGCCTTCATCCAGGCTTCGAATTCGCTGACCCAGTGCGGCACCGGCGCATCGATGCCCTGCCCCCGGAATTCGTACAGGTTATGCGTCAACGACCCCGAGCCGACGACCAGCACACCTTCCTCGCGCAGCCCAGCCAGCGCGCGCCCGATGTGTTCATGTTCCTCAGGGCCTGCCCCGTGGACGACCGAGAGTTGGGTCACCGGGATGTCCGCGTCGGGATACATGAGTGTCAACGGGACCCATGCGCCGTGGTCGAGGCCGCGCTCGGGGCTGGAGCCCGCCGCGATCCCGCCGGCTTCCAGCAACGCTACCGCTCGCCGGGCGGTATCAGGCGAGCCCGGTGCGGGATATTGGATTTCGAACAGCGCGCGTGGAAAGCCACCGAAGTCGTGGATCGTCTGGGGGTACGAGGCCAGGCTGGCTGCGGGGCCGCCCCGGGTCTCCCAGTGCGCCGATACCACGACGATGGCCTTGGGGCGGCCCAGCGACTTGCCGAGCCCCTGCAGAAACCGGCGCGCGGGACTGTCCTGCAACGCCAGCATGGGCGAGCCATGCGAGAGAAAGATGGTGGGAAGTTGAGACATCGCGAATCCTCATTCATTCGAGCGGTACAGACCGCATCCAGATGTCTCATCTTAACCATCCAAGTTTCCGCGATAAATCACCTTTTTAGCGCAATACTGTCTCGATATCAGGAACAATCACGGGATGTGTCGCCGATTTCCAGACCGGCTGGGCGAACGCCTCGACCAGGAAGTCGATCAACAGGCGTACCTTGGGCGATACGAACTTGCGGGACGGGTAGACCACATAAATGCCCAGTTCGAGCGAATGGTAGCCGAGCATCGTTTCCGCAAGCAGGCCATTCGCCAGGTCCGGACCGACAATGAACGTCGGCTGCAGGATCAGCCCCTGGCCTTGCAGCGCCGCCGCCCGGCAGGTATCGCCGCTGTTGGTTCGAATGCGCGGCACCACCTTCACCGTGACTTCGCCCGCCGGACCGGTGAAGCTCCAGTTCTCGCCGCTGGAGAACAGGCTGTACGAAATCACATCGTGCTGCAGGAGGTCGTTCGGCTGCGCCGGCCTGCCCCGGCGCTGGAGATAAGCCGGGGACGCGCACAACACCATGCGCGTCGCAGCCAGCTTGCGGCTGATAAGGGAAGACGTCGGCAACTGGCCGATACGGACCGCCATGTCGAAGCCATCCTCGACCAGATCGACCACACGGTCCGACAACGTGATGTCGAGCGAAAGCTTCGGGTGCCGTGCCAGAAAGACCGGCCAGAGAGGTGCCAGGTGCATGAGGCCGAAGGTTACGGGAACACTCACCTTCAACAGGCCGGCCGCTTGGCCCGTGCGCGACGTGATCTCGGCTTCGGCTTCATCGAGGTTGACGAGCAGCTCGCGGCAGCGCGCATAAAAGATTTCGCCTTCCGTCGTCGGCGACAGCTTGCGCGTGGTCCGATGCAGCAGGCGTACGCCAAGACGCTCCTCGAGTTCGCTCACGTAGCGCGACACCGCCGCCTTCGACATGTCCAGTACCTGGGTAGCACCCGTAAAGCTCCCGGCTTCGACGACTGCCGAGAAAACTTTCATTTCAAGAAATTTGTCCATTGTCTCAATCCGCGGAACAGTTATTCCGATTCTATGCCGTTTATCCCATCAAGAGAGACTCTTATAGTGCAGTTCCTGCCCATTCGAGTCTGGGCGTCATCTACCGCCAACAAGGATCAACAATCATGAAACCGAAATCCCACATCGCCCTGTTCGTCGCCGCAATCGCCACCTCCGCGTCTGTCTTCGCGGCCGACATCTATACGATCGAGCCGAACCACACCTATCCCAGTTTCGAAGCCGACCACCTTGGCGGACTGTCGACGTGGAGGGGGAAATTCACCAAGAGCAGCGGCAGCATCACGCTCGACCGCGCGGCAAAAACCGGCAGCGTGGACATCACGATCGACACCGACAGCATCGATTTCGGCAACGCCAAGTTGAACGAACATGTGATGAGCGAGGAGATGTTCGATGTCGCCAAGTATCCCAAGGCCACCTACAAGGCGTCCTCGATCCAGTTCAAGGGTGACAAACCCGCTGTCGTGAACGGCGATCTGACGCTGCATGGCGTGACCCGGCCGGTCAAGCTCGTGATCGACAGCTTCAAGTGCATGCCGCATCCGATGTTCAAGCGCGAAGTCTGCGGTGCCAATGCCGTTGCAACCTTCAGCCGCAGCGACTTCGGCATCGACTACGGCACCCGGATGGGCTTCAGCCCCGAGGTAAAGCTGGCCATCCAGGTGGAAGCGCTCAAGCAATAAGCGCGATCAGCGCTCGAGGAAGGCGCGCAGGTCGGCCGTGAACTTGAACGGGTTCTTGAACGCCAGGAAGTGGTCGCCTTGCTCCTGGGCCGTGTACACGTGCAGTTCGCTGTTGGGGATGGCGGAATGGATCCAGCGCTGGCCCTGCAGCGAATCGCTGTAGACGCCGGTAAAGATCGCGGTCGGCACATTCACCTTGGTACGGATGACGTCGCGCCAGTCGTTCATCGCATGGTCGAACAGAACCAGTTTTACATGGTCGACATCGTTCTTGACGACGGATTCGGCGAATGCCTCGGAGTTCGCGAACGCAGGCGAATCGCGCAGCATGAAGCGCTGGAATGCCTGGCTATTCACGACCAGGGAGCTGACCGGCTTGCCGGTCGTGAAGGCTTCGACCATGCGCTCCGGCGAGCTGGTGATGCCGCCGGCATCGAGCCTTTCCTTTTCCGACCAGTCTGCATGACTGTAGATCGACGGCGGTTCGTCGATGAACACGGCCTTGTTGATGCCCTTTGTGCCGAACAGGTCGATGTAACTCCACAAGACCGCTGCGCCCATCGACCAGCCGCAGTAGTCCACCTTCTTCGCCCCGAGATGATCGCCGAACTCCTTCAGGTCGGCGGCGAAGCGGGCGATGCGCGCGCCGCGGTCGGTACGTTCGGACAGCCCCTGATTGCGCGGATCGAGGACGTACACGTGGTAATGCTTGCTGAGCAGGTACATCACGTTCACGTACTCGGCCCCATTCGCCGACCAGCCGGGTATGAAGACGAGGGGCTTCCCCTTGCCGGCCTCCCAATACGACAGCTTGACACCGTCGCTGGTGGTAAAGGTATTGATCTGCAGGTCCTTGAAGTCGGATAGCCGCGCCGGCAGGCCGTCGACCTTGTTCGGGAACGTGAAATCCTTGCCGATGACGGAAATCGCCGGTGCGGCCGCGGCACTGCCGACGGCAAGCGCCAGGGCAAAGCCGGCCAGGGCGCGGTTGATGAAAGTTCGTTGCATGGTTTTAGGTCCTTGTCGTCTGGCGGTGCGCCGATGAATAGAGTCACTGTACAACCTGAAACACAATACGATAAATAGGTGATATGCTTTAATACCTGAAACAGGGCATTTCAAATGGATCGCTTATTAAGCATGACGGTATTTGCCAAGGCCGTCGAACTGGGCTCGTTTTCCTCCGCTGGCGAGGCCATGCACATGTCATCCCAACTGGTGGGCAAGCACGTACAAACGCTTGAACACCACCTTGGGGTCCGCCTCCTGAACCGGACGACGCGGCGCCAGCACCTGACCGACATCGGCGCAAGCTACTATGAGCGGGTCAAGGTGATCCTGGCGGAAGTGGAGTCGGCGGAAGGACTGGCCGCGGAGACGCGCGCCATCCCGCGCGGCCGCCTGCGCGTGAATGCCTCGGTGACCTTCGGGGTGCATGCGCTGGCACCGCGGTTGCCCGAATATCTCGCCGCCAATCCTGAAGTGACGGTGGACCTCTCGCTGTCGAACGGTTACGTGGACGCGATCGACGAAGGCTTCGACATCGTGTTCCGAATCGGAGAACTCGCCGACAGCAGCCTGATCGCGCGCGAACTCGCGCCCTACCAGTTGGTGCTGTGCGCCGCGCCGGCTTATCTGGAACGCCACGCTCCCATCCACACGCCGCACGACCTGTCGCACCACGAATGCCTCGGGTTTTCCCACACCGAACTACGCACGCACTGGACGCTGGATGGTCCAGACGGACGCATCACGGTCCCTGTGTCGGGGCGCTTCATGACAAACCATGGCGAAGCCATGCTCGCCATCGCGTCGAACGCCCTCGGCATCATGCTGCAGCCGCTGGAACTGGTGCGCGCGGAACTGGCCGCCGGCCGCCTCGTGCAAGTGCTCCCGGAATACACCGCGCCGAAGCGGCCCATGCACATCCTGTATGCGCCGGATCGGCGCCTGACACCGAAGCTGCGCAGCTTCATCGACTTCGCACTGGCCACATTCGGACCTGGCGGCGGCGCTACGCGGCCCTGCGACCAGTGATTCCAAACAGGATGTTTGGAGTGTCCAAGCGGATTGATGATTTATCCGCAAGGTAAGCCCACCCTATAGTAGCCGGCGCGGAGGCATCCACCTTTTCGAGCTGCCTCCCTTTCCAGAGGAGGTACCGAACATGACGAACGATCCGAAACGCCAGCCGATCCGCGCTGCGGTTGCCCGCACCGCCGGCCAGCCGCTGCAATTCGAATCCGCGACGCTTGAGGCGCCGCGCGACAACGAAGTACTGGTGCGCATGGTTGCCACTGGCGTCTGCCACACCGACATGGTCATCCGCGACCAGCAGTACAAGACCCCGTTGCCCATGATCCTTGGACACGAGGGTGCCGGCGTGATCGAACAGGTCGGCCGCAACGTGACGACCGTCGCGCCGGGCGATCACGTGGTCATGGCGTATATGTATTGTGGTCTGTGCTCGCCGTGTGCGACCGGACATCCGGCCCACTGCGCCAACATGGGCCCGCTCAACTTCGGCGGCGGGCGCCTGGACGGCAGCTCGTCGGCCTGCTGCCACGACGGTGGCGAACTGCATGACCACTTCTTTGGCCAGTCCTCGTTCGCGACACACGCAATCGCCAGCGAGCTGAACGTGGTCAAGGTGCCCAAGGAAGTTCCGCTGGAGCTGCTCGGCCCCCTCGGCTGTGGCATCCAGACCGGCGCCGGCGCAGTACTCAATGCAATGAAGGTCCATGCCGGCGCCTCGTTCGCCGCGTTCGGCACTGGCGCTGTCGGCCTGGCCGCCCTGATGGCCGCGCGCGTTGCCGGCGCAACGAAAATCATCGCCGTCGACGTCAACTCGACGCGCTTGCAACTGGCCCTCGAACTTGGCGCCACCCACGCGATCAACAGCCGCGAGACCGACCCGGTGGCGGAGATCCGCAAGATCACTGGCGGCGGCGCCGATTTCACGCTGGAATGCAGCGGCCGCGCGGCAGTGCTGCGCCAGGCCATCGACAGCGTCGGCCTGCTGGGTACGTGCGGAATCGTCGGCGCGACGCCGGAAGGCACGGAAGCGTCGTTCAACGTCAACGACGTCATGATCCCCGGCCGCCGCATCATGGGCATCGTACAGGGTGACGTGGTGTCGCGCACCTTCATTCCCGAACTGATCGAACTGTACCGCCAGGGCCGTTTTCCGTTCGACCGGCTGGTGAAGTTCTATGACTTCGACGACGTCAACCAGGCAATGGCCGACAGCGAAAGCGGCGTCACCATCAAGCCTATCCTGCGCTTCGAGTCCGCCGCCGCGTGACCGATAGGTGCCGCATACCTCCGGCAGGCTTGAATGTATTTGCCCAAGCAAGTACGATGGCGGCCTCACCGGAGGCAACGTGGCACAGCACGCAGGGACTGAACTGGACAATCTGATTGGCGGTGGCCTCGGCCACCTCGTCAATGGCGTGCGCAACGCCATCTTCGCGGCACTCGAGCGTGAGCTTGCCCCACTGGAACTAACTTCCGCGCAATTCATCGTCATAATCGCTGCCATGCGCGGCCGTGCGCGCACCGTCAACGAATTCTGCGAGTTCGCGGGCATCGATGCGGGACCGATGTCGCGCCTGCTCGACCGCCTGGAAGCCAAGGATATCGTGCGGCGTACGCGCGGCAGCGTCGACCGGCGTCAGGTCAACGTCGAGCTCACGTCCAAGGGGAGCGCGCTCTACCCGCAAGTCATGGACATCATTGCCCGCGTCAACCGTCAGTTCCTCGGCGGCTTTTCGCCAGCGGAAGCGACGCAGTTACAGGTGTTCCTGCAACGCCTGCTTGCCAATTGCGATGCCGCGCTGCCTCCGCGCTGACGTCAATAAAGCACGACCGAGCGTATCGATTCGCCGCGCTTCATCAGTTCGAAGCCCTCGTTGATCCGGTCGAGCGGAAGCCGGTGGGTGATCAGGTCGTCGATATTCAGCTTCCCCTCCATGTACCAGTCGACGATCTTAGGCACGTCGGTACGGCCGCGTGCGCCGCCAAACGCAGAACCGCGCCATTCGCGTCCCGTCACCAGCTGGAACGGCCGGGTCGAAATTTCTTGGCCAGCCGCGGCCACGCCGATGATGAAGGATTTCCCCCATCCCTTGTGCGTGCACTCGAGGGCTTGGCGCATCGTCGTGACGTTGCCGATGCACTCGAAGCTGTAGTCCGCTCCGCCGTCGGTCAACTGGACGATGCTGTCGACGACGTTCTCGACCTCTTTCGGATTGACGAAGTGCGTCATGCCGAATTTGCGCGCCATCTCTTCGCGGCCCGGATTGATGTCCACGCCGATGATCTTGTCCGCGCCCACCATTTTTGCCGCCTGGATCACGTTTAGGCCGATGCCGCCCAGTCCGAAGACGACGACATTGGCACCCGCCTCCACCTTTGCGGAGAAAAGTACGGCACCAACGCCGGTCGTCACGCCGCAGCCGATGTAGCAGACCTTGTCGAACGGCGCATCGCTGCGGATTTTCGCGAGCGCGATTTCCGGCACCACGATGTAATTGGAAAAGGTCGACGTCCCCATGTAGTGGAACAGGGGTTTGCCGTCCAGCGAAAAACGGCTGGTGGCATCCGGCATCAAACCGCGCCCTTGCGTCGCACGGATCGCCTGGCACAGGTTGGTCTTCTGCGACAGGCAGAATTTGCACTGGCGGCATTCCGGCGTGTACAACGGGATGACATGGTCATCCCTTTTCAGGCTCGTCACCCCTGGGCCGACGTCGACGACGATGCCGGCGCCCTCATGACCCAGGATGGCGGGAAAGATACCTTCTGGATCGGCGCCGGACAGCGTGTACCAGTCGGTATGGCAGATGCCGGTGGCCTTGAGTTCGACCAGCACCTCGCCGGCACGGGGCCCCTGCAGGTCGACGTCTTCGATGGTCAGTGGTGCGCCGGCCTGCCAGGCCACAGCTGCTTTGGTTTTCATGCGTAGCGTTCCTAAAAGAGTCAAGAATGAAGACACGCATTGTGCGCGGCACTGGCAGCCGACGTGCCGGCGCGACCACACGATGGCAGGATGTGGTGCAATAATGGCGGAATTTTGTCCAGCGATCCGGCCGCAACCACCATGCACTCAACAAGCGCCCCTTCCCCCAGGACCGTCGACATCGTCGTCTACGCGGGCTTCAAGGCCATGGAGGCCGTGGGACCGATGTCGGTCTTCGAGTATGCCAACGTGCACCTGCGCCGCCGTGGCCAGCCACCCGGCTACGACGTACGCATCGCGTCCGACCGTATCGGTATCGTTCCTTCGGATACCCTGATGTCCCTGCAGGCCACCAAGGTCCTGAGCAGCCTGGCACTGCCCGACATTGCCGTCATCGTGGGTGCGAGGGACATCGAGCGGGCACTGGCCGCAGGGCCTGCCATCGTCGAGTGGATCGCCGATGCGGCAACGCGTATCGAGCGACTGGCGGCATTGTGCTCCGGCGCTTTCTTCCTTGCCGCGGCCGGAGTACTGGACGGTCGGCGCGCGACCACCCACTGGAGCGTCGCGCGGCAGTTGCAGGCCGATTTCCCCGCCGTATCGGTGGATGCGGACGCCATCTTCGTCAAGGCAGACAACCTGTGGACCTCGGCAGGTGTTACGGCAGGTATCGACCTCGCGCTCGCGCTGGTCGAGGAAGACTTCGGCCGCGAACTGGCGCTCGACGTGGCGACGGACATGGTGGTCTACCTGAAACGCCCCGGCGGCCAGTCTCAGTTCAGCACGCATTTGCTGAGCGACCGCACGACACGCCCATCGATCCGCGACATCCAGAAATGGATTCTGGCGAACCTGCAGGTACGCACGTCGGTCGCACAGCTCGCCAGCCAGGCGATGATGAGCGAGCGTCACTTTGCCCGCGTGTTTCTGCAGGAAGTCGGCATGAGCGTACAGGAGTTCATCGAAGCCTGCCGCTTCGAGCGCGCGACGCAGCTGTTGGCAGACGTGCGCATGCCTCTGAAAACCGTGGCGGCGCACGCCGGGTTCAGCGCTGAAGCGCACATGCGCAGGGTATTCCAGAAAAAACTCGACATTACGCCGCGCGTTTACCGGGAGCGCTTTGCGACGACCGGGGTCGCGGCCGGTGCAGCAGAAAGCAGGGACATTTGATTCGAGAACGTCTCGACGTGTCGAGACGACTCGGGTCACGAAGGCTTGCCGCCGTTTGATTCGAAACGCACCAAGGGGCCCGCCTGCAATGCCATGGCGCGCTCAGGCATGCCCTACCCGACGGCACTGTAGAGGTGTTCGAACTCGGCGATCGGCAGCGGCCGCCCCAGCAGATAGCCCTGCATCGACGAGCACCCTCCATGGATCAGAAAACTCCGCTGCGCTTCGTGTTCGACGCCCTCGGCCACGATGTCGAGCTTGAGCTTGCGCGCCAGTGCGATAATGGCTTCCACGATGGGCGCCGACTCGGGATCGGTCCCGACATCGCGCACGAATGAGCGGTCGATCTTGAGTGCGGCCAGTGGAAAGGTCTTCAGATAGGCCAGCGAGGAGTAACCGGTCCCGAAGTCGTCGAGCGAGAAACAGATACCCTGCGAGCGAAGAGCGTGCATACGCTCGGTAATCTCCAGCCGGTCTTCGGCGAACACGCTTTCCGTCAATTCCAGGCATAGTCGCTCAGCGGATGCGCCCGTGCGGTCCAGGATCTCCGCGACCGCTGCGGGAAAAGCCCGATCGCGCATCTGATGTACGCTGACGTTGACCGACAGCTTGACATGTCGCAGCGTCGGGTCCGAGCGCCAGCGAGCCAGCGCGCGGCAGCTCTCCTTAAGCACGTATTCGCCGAGAGGGAGTATGAGCCCCGATTCTTCTGCGAATCCGATAAAATGGTCGGGTCCGATGATGTCGTCCTCGTCGCGCTGCCAGCGCACCAGTACCTCGGCACCGACCAGCCGCCCGTGGCGATTGAATTGTGGCTGGCAGAACAGGCGGAATTGGCCCAGCGACAAACCGTCGCGCATCGCGGCCTCGAAGGCAGCGCGGCGATCCGCCGCATCCTGCATGCTGGGATCGAAGAAACACGCATGATTGCGCCCTGCCGCCTTCGCGCGGTACATCGCCAGGTCGGCTTGCTTGAGCAAGGTTTCGCTATTGCTGCCTTTGCCGTCGAACAGCGTAACGCCGATGCTGGCCGAACTCTTGAATAAAAGCGATCCAAGCTGGTAAGGTTGTCCCAGGACCGACAGGATCTTTACGACCACCCGGTCGGCCTCGGCGGCGGCGTCGCTCGCGGATGCACCAAGGCCCTCCAGGACGACGACGAACTCATCACCGCCGAGCCGGGCCAGCTGGTCGCTGTCGCGTACGGTGGTGCGTAGCCGCTGGGCCACCTGGCGTAGCAACATATCGCCCAGGTCATGTCCCATCGTGTCGTTCAGCAGCTTGAAATTGTCCAGGTCGAGATAGAGCAGCGCGCTGCAATGGCCCGAACGCCTGCTGCGCGCCAATGCATGTTCCAGTTCTTCGATCAGGAAACGGCGGTTGGGCAGACCCGTCAGGTGATCGAAGTACGCCAGTTCATGGATGCGCCGTTCGGTGCGCTTGCGTTCGGTGAGATCGGTGTTCACGCCGGAGATGCGCACCGCCGTGCCGGCGTCGTCGCGCAGGACGAAGCCGCGCGAGAGGACTGACACGTAGTGCCCGTCCTGGTGGCGCAGCCGGAACTCGAGGCTGAAACTCTCGCGCGGGCTGGGTAGCAGCTCTGCAAGGTAATCCGTGATCATTGCGTCGTCGTCGGGATGCAGGAGGCGCCGCCATGCGCCGGAATCCTCGATGCCTTCCCCGCTGGCATAGCCCAGCATGTTCCACCAGCGCTCGGAGTAGTACACGTCGCCCGTGATCAAGTCCCAGTCCCAAGGCGCATCCGTAGATCCCTTCAGCACGAGCCGCAACCGCTCTTCCGATTTTTGCAAGGATTGCTGGGCAACTTTCAGCGCCGTGCAATCGGTGAAGCAGACGACGACCTGCTGAAGTTGACCTGCGTCGCCGTATTCGGGGTAGGCATTACACAGCAGCCAGCGCGTCGGACCGTTACCGGCAATGCCTGAGACCTGACCGGAAAGTTTTTTGCCTGTGCTCAGGACTATATTCGCAGGAAACTCTTCGCGTGGCCGGGGCGTGCCATCTTCACGTAGTACGGTCCAGGCTCCTCCACTGGGATCAATGCCGAGCAGTTCGCCTTCGCTCTGCCCTAGAAGTTCTTGCGCAAGGCGATTGACAGAGACGATACGACCGTCCGCGGCATGCACGACGACGCCCGCCGGCAAATGATCGTGCAGTGCGTCCAGACGGCGCAAAATGTCCGCTGAGGAGGTGGAATCCATGTCGATTGGGACTCAACAAATGGAATAAAGCAGGAGTGTAAATACTAGCAGTTTTACCGTCCGAAAGAGGTTTCACCGACATCCGTTTCGGACGTACTTCGCGGTTCGTTGGATGCGCCGGGCCCATGCGACAGAGCCGACATCCTGGGCCTAGCCGAAATCCGAGTCGAGCCTGCCCGCCTGCCCGAGTTCGATCAGGCGATCCACCACGTGACGCACTTTGGGACGTAAATGGACGGCACGCGGCCATACCGCATGCACGTCGATCCGGTGCCGCGTGCACTCCTCCAGCACCACGGCGAGGTGTCCGTCTTCGATATGCCGGCGGAACAATGCTTCCGGCATCTGGCACAAGCCGAAGCCGGCCAGCGTCGCCTCGACCATCGCATCGGCATCGCCGATCTGGTAAGTCGCCGGCGGCATGAAGCGGGTTGCGGCGCCGTCCTCGTCGACGTGCCACGATAGCGGCTGTCCGCGCCTGTGTCCGACAATGCAGCGATGCGCCGCAACGTCATCCAGGCGCCGCGGCGTCCCGAACCGCGCCAGGTAGCCGGGCGTCGCGCAGATCACCCAACGGTGGCTGGTCAGCTTGCGCGCGATGATGTCGCTGGAATCCTCGATCGGGCCGAATCGGATGGCCAGGTCGACACCTTCCTCGATGAGGTCGATTACACGGTCCGTGAAGGTCAAGGTCAGTTCCAGGGCCGGGTAGCGCTCGGCGATGTCGAGCAATACCGGCAGGACGACACGGCGCCCGAACGCAGCCGGCATGTCCACCCGCAGGCGACCGGCCGGTTCCGCGAGCCGCGTGCCGAGGTTGCTCTCCGCTTCGCCAATCTCGTCCAGTGCCGCGGCGCACACCGCGTAATAGGCCTGCCCATCCGTGGTGAGGCTCAGGCGTCGGGTCGTCCGATAGAACAGTTTGACGCCGAGCCGTTCCTCCATGCGGGCGATCGCCTTGCCGACCGCAGACTTCGATATCCCGAGCAATTCTCCCGCCTCGGTAAAGCTGGCCGAGCGCGCCACTGCGACGAATGTCGCGATGCCGCTCAGCGATTCCGCAGTCACCATATGTCCCTATGAAAAGCAGGATTGTAGACAAATAGTAGACAGAGTGGTGCATTCAAGACTGTTTATTGTGGTGTAGCGCTACCTTAAGCTGTGGTCTTTCACCGTTGGAGAGCACCATGAAACATACCGAACAACAACGTACCGTCCTGTTACTGGGGGCATCGCGCGGCATTGGCCTCGGCCTCGTTACCGAATACCTTGCACGTGGATGGCGCGTCATCGCGACCCAGCGGAGCCTGACCGTAGCGCCCGCACTGTGCGAACTCGCGGCCGATGCCGATGGGGCGCTGACCATCCTGAGCGCGGACATCGACCGTCCGGACGATATCGCCGCGCTCGCGCGCCGCCTGGAAGGCATCACGCTGGATCTGTTGTTCGTCGTGGCCGGTGTCAGCGACGACCCGAACCAGACCATCGGTCAGATTTCCACCGACGAATTCACCCGCGTCATGGTCACCAACGCGCTCAGCCCGTTGCGCGCCATCGAACGGCTGGCGGAACATGTGCGCGCCGATGGCTCGATCGCGGTCATGAGTTCTGCCCTGGGCAGCGTCGCAGGCAACACCACGGGTGGCTACGAGGCCTACCGCGCCAGCAAGGCCGCATTGAACATGCTGATGCGCAGCTACGCGGCACGGGCCGGCGGAAACCGTTCGCTGCTGGCGCTGATGCCGGGCTGGGTCAAGACCGACATGGGCGGGCCGGACGCACCGGTCGAAGTGAAGGACAGTACCGCCGGTCTTGCCGACACCATCGAGAAACACGCGGGCCAGCCCGGACTCGTGTTCGTCGATTACCAGGACAATCAGATCGCCTGGTGACACCATCATTTTTTCAACCTCTTCAAAGGATAGACACCATGCCAGTCGTTCGCGTTACCTGGTTTGAAGGCAAGGAAGCCAGGGAAAAGGAAGCCGTTGCCAAGGACATCACCGACAGCATCGTCACGCATACCGGCACCGATGCCAAATACATCTACATCATTTTCGAAGACGTGAAACCATCGGATTGGGCCGGTGCCGGCAAGCTGTATGGTTGACGACCTGTACTGGATTTTCACGCTGAAGGTCGAGCCGGGAAAATTCGGGGAGTTTCGCGCGCTGGTGGCCGATATCGTTGCCGCGAGCCGGGAGGAATCCGGTACCCTCGCCTACCAGTACAGCGTCAACGCAGACGAGACGGTAGTCCACATCTACGAGCGCTATCGTGACTCCGCCGCCTTCGTCGCCCATGTCGAACAGACCTTCAGCCGCTTCGCCGAGCGCTTCCTGAAGCTGGTCACGGTATCGTCCCTCATCGCCTATGGGGCCCCGGATGCGGCTGCCCGCAAGGCACTGGATGGCTTCAACGCGACATATATGACATTGTTCGACGGTTTCGCCCGCTGAAGCATGCAGCGGGGCGCCCCCTTGCGGAAGTGCCTGCCCGGCCACGCGTCCGGCGGGCTTTCGCATCCACGCCGGCGTGCGCGCGACGGCGGCGTCCCCTGCAACAAAACGCAATAATCGGCAATATAACTTTGCACGCTTTTGTTCCTTAGAAGGAACTTTCAACGGATCATGCCGGCCAATATCGGCTATAGTTACGCCAACCTGTGCGGCGTCCGCCGCATCAGCGCTCTTCGACCGACATCATTGTTTCGCATGCTCAACGCCTGTCGCACCCGTTACGGGACGCCTGATATCCGGCGGCGCACCGTCGCGCGGTCGCAATGCTGGCGCGCACTCGCGGCTGCGGTCATGGCCGTCGCGACGGCCGCGCAAGCACAGGACATGCGTGTCCTGCACTGGTGGACATCCAACAGCGAACGCATGGCATCCGGCACGATCGCGGCCGCGGCGCGGCGCGCGGGCATCGGCTGGATCGACGAAGATGCCAGCGATGGCGTCGGGGCCGCCATCGTCCTGCGCAGCCGTCTCCTCGCCCATGACATGCCCGACGTGGCCCAGGCGAACAGCCTGGCGTCGTTGAACTGGGCACGGCTCGGGCTCGTGCGCGACCTCGACCGCACCGCCGACGCGAACGACTGGGAACGGCGGCTCTTGCCGGCCGTGTACCGGCTGATCCGGCCTGCAGGCCAGGTCACCTCGGCACCGCTTGGCGTGCACCGGATGAACACGCTGCTGTACAACCGCCAGGTGTTCGCCCGGCTCGGCCTCGCGCCGCCCCGCACATGGGCGGACTTCGAACGGATCGCGCCCCTGCTCAGGCGCGCGGGTATCGTACCGCTCGCGCAAAGCAGCGAATCGTGGCAGGTCTCGGTCCTGTTCGAGAACGTGCTGCTGGCGGACGGGGGCGTGGCGCTGCACAAGCGCCTGTTCACCGATGACGACGCACAGGCCTTTTCCGAACCCGCATTTGCGCAAGCGCTGCTGCACCTGCGCCGCCTGAAGCGCTGGATGGGCACGACGGTGCCCGAAGCGCATTGGAGCGACATCGCGCGCGAGGTCAACAGCGGCACCGCGGCGATGCTGGTGGGCGGCGACTGGTTCAAGGGCGAACTGCTGGCCTTCGGCGCGCAGGTCGACCGCACGATCGGCTGCAGCCCGGCCCCCGGCACGGCGTCGATTCATTTGTACGACCTCGACACCCTGGTCATGCTGCACTCGGATCGCGTACCACGCGCGGCCCAGGAAAAGATCGCGCGGATCGCCGTCGACCCGGCACTGCAGGAACGCTACAACCGCATCAAGGGATCGGCCACGGTGCTGCGTGACGCCGACCCCGCACTGATGGACAGCTGCGCGCGCGCCTCCTGGACCATGCTGGCCGATCCGGCCGCCACGCTCGTACCGAGCATCGCCATCGGGATGATCGGCGACGATGTCATGCGCGACGCGCTGGCCAGCGAACTGTATCGGTTCTTCATGGACGACAGCGTTACCGTCCAGGACACCCAGCGCCGGCTGGCAGCCGTCAGCCGTGCCTTCTCACACAGCCAGAACCCATGACACGCAAGATTCTCATCGTCGACGACGACCAGAAAATCCGCCAGCTGCTCAAGACCTACCTCGAGAAGCACCAGTACGAGATCGTCCTGGCGCATGACGGCGACAGCTTTCGCAGCGAGTTCGAACGCAACCTGGCGAGCCTGTCGCTCGTCATCCTGGATGTGATGCTGCCCGACACGGACGGCTTTGCCCTGTGCAGCCTGGTGCGCCAGCGTGCGAATGTCCCGATCATCATGCTGACCGCCAGCGCTGGCGAGACCGACCGCGTCGTCGGCCTCGAGCTAGGCGCGGACGACTATATGGCCAAGCCATGCAGTCCGCGCGAGCTTCTGGCACGGATCAAGGCGATCCACCGCCGCGCCGGGATCGATACCGTGAGCACGCCGCGCATCTATCGCTTCGCCGGATATACGATGGACGTGATCGAACGCACCCTGCGCGATGCGAGCGGCACGCTGGTCCCGCTCACCGGGCTCGACTTCCAGCTTTTGAAGTTCTTCGCCGAGCGTCCCGGGGTCGTGTTCGACCGCGGCCAGCTGCACGAGACGACGCGTGGACGCGATGCCGGGCCGTTCGACCGGTCGCTGGATGTCCAGATCAGCCGACTGCGGACACGGCTGAACGACGACAACCGGTCCACGCCACTGATCAAGACCGTGCGCGGCGTCGGCTATGTGTTCGCGGCCGACGTGACCAACACCGATGCGTGAACACGCAGGGTCCCGGCGTTCCCCGCGCTGGCGCTGGATGGCCGGTCGCGCGCTACCGAAATCGCTGCTCGGCCGCCTGTCTGTCGCGCTGGTGGCCGCCGTCGTCCTGAGCCAGGTCGTGGGCAACGCCATCTGGGTACGCCAGAGCCGCGCCGAAGCCGACCTCGAGAACGGCACGGCCGCCTTGTCGGTCGCACACAGTGCGGCGAGCACCGTCAGGTTTTTCCTGAGCCTGCCGTCGAAATACCAACCGATCGTGATCCAGCAGTTTCGGGAAATGGGAGGGACGCGTTTCTTCGCGAGCCTGAACAACGCCCCCGTCCCGCTCGACGACATCGTCAACCAGGAAGCGGCCGTGCAGGTTGCGGCACGGGTGCGCAGCGCATTGGTGGCCGGCCTGCCGAACGTGCACCGGATCCATACCGGCTTCGCCTGGCCGGCCGGACTCCAGGTCAGCGACCGCAAGGTGCGCATGCTCGACCTGCCGGAAAACTGGGTCCAGCACATCGTCCTGACCGGCGCCAAGCCCGCCCCGATTCTGGTGATCCAGGTCGAGTTGGAACCGGGCCGCTGGCTGTACCTCGCCACGCTGATGCCCAACCCACATTTCCTCGACAGTGGAAGATTGCTGACCGGCGAACGGCTGTTGCTGCAGGCAGTCACGCTGGCCTTCGTGTTGCTGGTAGCACTCCTGGTCGTACGCTGGTCGACGTATCCGCTCGCGCTGCTGTCGCGCGCGGCCGAAGCGTTCGGAAAGGGCGAGCCGGTCCCGCCCCTGCCCGACCACGGCAGCCGCGAATTCGTCAGCACGGCGCGCGCCTTCGGCGCCATGCGCGAACGCATCCAGGGCTATATCGAGGACCGCGAACGCCTGTTCGTCTCGATCTCGCACGACCTGCGCACCCCGATCATGCGCCTGAAGTTCCGCACCGAACTGCTGGACGACGCTGCGGCCCGCGTCGAGTTCCACGAGGACCTCGACGAACTGGACATGATGGTCAAGAGCGCGCTGCAGAACGTCCAGGACAGCAATATCCACGAAGACGCGACCACGGTGCGTCTCGATCCCCTTCTGCGCCGTATGGAGCGCGACGCGCGGCTCGCACATCATCAGGTGACGTACACCGCCAGCGGGCTCACCGTACTGGCCAAGCCGCTGGCGCTCAAGCGCGCGATCGGTAACCTGCTGGACAATGGTGTGCACTACGGCGACCGCGTGGAGATCGGCGCGGCCGAACATGACGGACGCGTGCGCATCACGGTGCGCGACCATGGTCCGGGCGTACCCGAAGCAGCGCTCGACATCCTGTTCGACGCCAACGTCAGGCTTGCCCACGGGCGTGAACGCAACAGCGACGGTCATGGCCTAGGCCTTGGCATCGCGCGCTGGCTGGTGCGCGACATGGGAGGAGAACTGCTCATCGCCAACCATCCCGAAGGCGGCCTGTGCGCGACGATTATCCTGCCGGCCGGATTGGCGCCGGAGGACGCGTAACGACCACACTAACGTTGCACAATCACTACAATTGAGGTTGTGTACAACGCAACAATGCTCTGCGTTTTGTTGCTTTTTATTGCAGGGCTACGGCAGCGGCGCCGTGACCTCACATAGCGAACGGCCCGCTTGTTTGTAAAGTAATGTAATCCGCGCTCACCCCGATTTAAAAAATATCCTTTTCAATCAACTACTTAGATATCAACCCACTGCTTGGCGCCGACGATGGCGTTACAAAACGGGCCCATGCTACTGTTGCCCCGATGGCTACCCCGCCAGAATAAAAAGCAACAGGAGACTCCATGCAGCACGCGTCATCGCCGACCACACATCAGGGCGTCCAGGGCAGCACGACCGCACCTCTGGCCATCATCACGATGCTGTTCTTCATGTGGGGGCTCCTGACCTCGCTGAACGACGTCCTGATCCCGCATTTGAAAGCCGTCTATACGCTGACCTACCTGCAGGCCATGCTGGTGCAGTTCTGCTTCTTCAGCGCATACTTCCTGGTGTCGCTGCCCGCCGGGCGCCTCGTTCGCCGCCTCGGCTACCAGAACGGCGTCGTCGCCGGTCTGCTGATCGCCGCCATCGGTTGTGCCCTGTTCTACCCGGCCGCCACGCATGGCTACGACGTGTTCCTGGTAGCCCTCTTCATCCTGGCCGCAGGAATCACCGTGCTGCAAGTGGCCGCCAATCCCTACGTGACCGCGCTCGGCCCCGCACGCACGGCGTCCAGCCGGCTGACGCTGACGCAGGCCTTCAATTCCCTCGGCACGACCGTGGCGCCCGCGCTCGGCGGCATCCTGATCCTGTCCACTTCGCCGAGCATGGCAGACCAGGCGGACGGTGCGGCCCGCGCTCATGCCGTGCAATTGCCCTACCTCGCGCTGGCCATGGCCCTGGCCGCCCTTGCGCTGGTATTCGCGCTGGTCCGGCTGCCGCGCCAGGACCGCGATACGGCCCAACGTGGCGAGGGCGCGCCGCTGATGCGCCACATGCCGCTGGCATTGGGTGCGCTTGCCATCTTCCTATATGTCGGCGGCGAAGTCAGTATCGGAAGCTTCCTGATCAGCTTCCTCGGAGAACGCGACGTGGCGGGCCTCGACGCGGCGGCTGCGGCACACTATGTCAGCTATTACTGGGGCGGCGCCATGCTCGGCCGCTTCGCCGGCTTCGCCGCGATGCGCGTCGTCACGCCCGGCAAGGCGCTGGCCTGCAATGCCGCCTGCGCAATCATGCTGATTGCCTGCGCGGCGCTTGGGCACGGTTCCCTCGCCATGTGGTCCCTGATCGGGGTCGGCCTGTGCAATTCGATCATGTTCCCAACCATCTTCAGCATGGCCCTGCAAGGCCTCGGCGCCCGTAGCGGCGAGGGGTCCGGCATCCTTTGCATGGCTATCGTCGGCGGCGCCATCGTCCCATTTGCGCAGGGCCTGCTCGCCGACATCGCCGGGCTGCACCTGTCCTTCCTGGTGCCGCTGGCCTGCTACGCCTTCATCCTGTTCTACGGACTCAAATACGCCCGCCCGGCCGGGCCGGCGTAGTCATTCGCGCGGCCGGGTCGACCCGACCTGCACCGCGCCCTCTCCAGACACGTGCCCGTGACCTTGGCACGACCAGAGGTGGAGACCCTTTGCGTCTGCATTTGCAGTGCTGTTCGTTTTTCCCAATTCATATAACAAAGGTAGAGACATGTCAGAACAATTGCGCTTCACCAAACACGCCATCGCCGCCGCGACGACCCTGCTGGCCGGCAGCGCCATGGCACAGGCCACCTCGACCGGCAGCGGCCAGATCCAGGAAGTCATCGTCACCGCGCAGCGCGTGGCGCAGCCCGCGTCGAAGACGCCGCTGTCGCTGTCGGTAGTCAGCGGCGAAGACCTGAAGAGCGCAGGCGCGGTCAACGCGTCGAGCCTGACCGAACTGGTCCCGAACGTGCAGGTCGCGAATGCCGGCGGCGCCACCGTGATCGCTATCCGCGGCGTCAGCAGTGCCGATACGACCGAGAAAGGCGACCCTTCCGCCGCCTTCAACATCGACGGCGTCAACCTGGCCAGGCCGCAGTCTGCCGGCCTCGCGTTCTATGACCTGGAACGGGTCGAGGTATTGCGCGGTCCCCAAGGTACGCTGTACGGCCGCAATGCGACAGCCGGCGCGATCAACCTGATCACCAACAAACCCACCGGCAACCTCGAAGGTAGTGCCGCGCTCGAACTCGGCAACTACAACACGCGCAAGCTGGATGGCATGATCAACGTACCGGTGAACGGCATGCTTGCGCTGCGCGCCGCCGCGTCGGCCAGCCGTCACGACGGCTATTTGCATTCGACGCAGGGGCTGGACAACGACTACGACGACGAGGACTCGACCTCGGGCCGCGTGCACGCGCTGTTCAAGTTCAGCCCTGAACTCACCCTGCTGCTCAGCGCCGACGGCAGCAAGATCCAGGGTTCGGGTCCCGGTACCGTCCCCGTCGACACGTTCCGCAACGCGAGTGGCAGTGCCCAGCGCACGGCGACGCCGTCGCGGGAGGGCCGCATCGATCACCGCGCGACGGGCTACAGCGCCGAACTGAACGCCAAGCTCGGGATCGGCGATCTCACGTACCAAGGCGCGCACCGCAACTTCGACCGCAACGAGACCGTGAACTATGGCTTCGGCCTGATGAATCCGGCGCCGTACGTGCGCGGCATCGGCAACTATGCGCAGAATTCCCACGAACTGCGGCTGGCATCCAACTTCGGCGCATTCAGGACGATCGCCGGTCTGTACTGGTTCAGGGAGCGGTCGAACATCGACTTCGAACTGATCGACATCCCGGGCATCAACCACCTGTCCTTCATCCAGGACCCGACGATCTCGTCGTCGAAGGCGGTGTTCGGCGACGCGACCTACAGCGTCACGCCCGACCTCCATCTCACCCTCGGCCTGCGCCGTACCAAGGACGACAAATCGCGCCAGGGGGTCTCGATCATCGGCGAGCCGGTCCTGTCGCGTGTCATCAACGACGCGGCCGTCCACTATCTGCAAACCACCGGCAAGCTCGGTGCCGACTACGCACTGTCCAAGGCCACGATGGTCTACGCGACCGTGTCGACCGGCTACAAGGCTGGCGGTTTCAACGACGGCACGGCAGCCACGAACCCGTTCCTGACCTACGATCCCGAACACCTGACGGCGCTGGAAGTCGGCATCAAGGGCCGCTTCCTGGACGGCCGGCTGACCACCAACGCCGCCCTGTTCGGCTACAACTACAAGAACCTGCAACTGACTTCCGTCGTCACAGACGCCAGCGGTGCCGTCTCGAGCCAGACCCGGAATGCCGCCAAGGCAAAAGTACGCGGCGTCGAACTCGAAGGGAAATATGCCCTGGGCAGCAGCGACCGGATTAATTTTTCGCTGACCTACCTCGACGGCTACTACACGCAATACTCGCCGCTGCCGGGCAGCGACTGGAGCGGTCGTGCACTCGACAAATCGCCGAAGACGTCGGTTGGCCTGGGCTATACCCACAATTGGACCCTCGACAGCGGCGCGGCGATCGACGCCACGCTCAGCACCCGCTATACCGGCGCCTACGTGCTCAGCAACTACAGCACCGCGACACAGTTCCGCCAGGGCGGCTTCCACAAGACCGACCTGACCGTGACGTTCTCCCCCAACGCCGCCGCATGGTACGTCCAGGGCTATGTGCGCAACATCGAAAACAAGACCGTCATGAACAGCTACAGCTCGGCCCCCGTCGACAGCGTCGGCTTGGCGCCGCCACGCACCGCGGGCGTCCGCGTCGGTAGCACCTTCTGACGGCGTCTGCCATGACCACCACCAAAAGGAACAGCACAATGCTCTCAACTTTTCCGGCACCGCACGCTCCGACCCTGCTGCGCCGCGTCGCACTGGCCTGCTGCGCACTGGCAGCTGTCCATTGCGCCGCCGCCGAACCCGCCTGGATGAATACCAGGCTGTCGCCGGACGAGCGCGCACGCCTGCTCGAGCGCGAGCTCACGATGGACGAGCGCTATGCGCTTGTGCACAGTCCGCTATCGCTCGACCTCGGCCCGTTCAAGCGTCCGCAAGGCGCACCGTCCACCGCGGGCTACGTGGCCGGTATCCCGCGCCTGGGCATCCCGGCCCTTGCCGAAAGCGACGCAAGCCTCGGTGTCGTCAACCCGGCCGGCGCGCGCCCGGGCGACACGGCGACCGCGCTGCCCTCGGGCCAGGCCCTGGCATCGACATGGAACCCGGCGCTGGCGCGGTTGGCCGGCGCCGCCATCGGGCAGGAAGCACACGCCAAGGGCTTCAACGTTCTGCTCGCCGGTGGCGCCAACCTCGCGCGCGATCCGCGCGGCGGGCGCAACTTCGAATACCTGAGCGAAGATCCGTGGCTGACCGGCGTGATGGCCGGCGCCTCGATCGCCGGTATCCAGAGCGCGCATATCGTCTCGACCGTGAAGCATTTCGCACTGAACGACTACGAAACGAGCCGCAACACCTATAACGCCGTCATTCCCGACGACGCGCTGCGCGAGAGCGACCTGCTGGCCTTCCAGCTGGCGATCGAGCGCGGCCAGCCGGGCGCCGTCATGTGCGCCTACAATTTCGTCAACGGAGAACAGGCGTGCCACAGCAAGACACTGCTCGGCAACGTCCTGAAGGGCGAATGGGGCTACAAGGGCTGGGTCATGTCCGACTGGGGCGCGGTCAAGGGCGTCGATGCCGCACATGTGCTGGACCACCAGTCCGGCGAACAGCTGGACAAGCAGGTGTGGTTCGGCGCACCGCTGCGCGCCGCGGTCGGGGCCGGCACGATTCCGCAAGCGCGCATCTCGGACATGGTCACGCGCATCCTGCGCTCGATGTTCGCCAACGGCCTGTTCGACCACCCGGCGGTCGCCGCACCGATCGACGTGGCCGCGCATGGGCAACTGGCGCAGCGCGTGGCCGCCGAGGGCATCGTCCTGCTGCGTAACGAGAACAAGACGCTGCCGCTCGCGGCGGACCTGAAGCGTATCGCCGTCATCGGCGGCAACGCCAGCCTGGGCGTCCTGTCAGGCGGCGGTTCGTCCCAGGTGACGCCACCGGGCACGCCGCCGCATATCGTCGGCCTGGGCGGCAACACGCAGATGGACGTGTTCTTCCGCCGCGCCGTCTTCTACGGGGCCAGCCCCGTGGACGCGATTCGAGCCCGCGCCGGCAAGGCCGAGGTGGTCTTCGACGACGGCCGCTATCCCGTCTCCGCCGCCGCACTGGCCCGTAGCGCCGATGCCGTCATCGTATTCGGCACCCAGTGGAACGGCGAAAACGAGGATACCCCCGACCTGAGCCTGCCCCAGGGCCAGGACGCCCTGATCGCCGCGGTGACGGCGGCCAACCCCCGCACCATCGTTGTGCTCGAAACAGGCAACGCCGTGGCCATGCCGTGGCTGGAACGGAGCGCTGCCGTTCTCGAAGCCTGGTATCCGGGCCAGAATGGCGCGGCCGCGATCGCCGATGTCCTGTTCGGCCAGGTCAACCCGTCCGGCCGTTTGCCGGTCACGTTCCCCGCTTCCGTGGAGCAGCTGCCGCGTCCGCAGTTGCCTGGCTTCGGGCTACCGCCGGACAGCAGCTACGATATCCGGTTTCCTGAAGGCGCCGACGTCGGCTACCGCTGGTTTGCGAAGACAGGCGCCAAGCCGGCGTTTCCGTTCGGCCACGGCCTGTCGTACACCACCTTTGCGGTGTCGGACCTGAAGGTCGAAGGCGGCAAGACCCTGACCGTCAGCTTCGCCGTCAGGAACACTGGCGCGCGCGCGGGCGCAGACGTGCCGCAGGTTTATCTGCGTTCGGCGGCGGGCAAACCGGTCACCCGTCTGATCGGCTTCGACAAGGTGGAACTGGCGCCGGGCGAACAGAAGCGCGTATCGGTGACGGCCGACCCTCGCCTGCTGGCCAGCTTCGACACCGCCGCACGTGGCTGGCGCGTGACCGCTGGGCAATACACCGTCGCGGTCAGCGCCAACGCCGCGGATCCTGGGATAAGCGGCAACGCCAAAGTTGCGGGGCAATTGCTTAAGCCTTAAGCGGTGCCACCGCCCGTCGTTCCGTTGCCGCCGGCAGCGGAACGACCATTTACTCGATGTCGCAAGCGGACATCTGAACCGATTCAGGAGATTCCTTCGATGCAGTTCCAAATCAAACGCAATGGCCGCACGGCGGCTGCCGCGATGCTGGCATCGGCCTTGGTTGCCTCAAGCGCCACTGCAGCAGGACCGGTCGTTGTCATCGATACCGGCAAGATCAGCGGCGCCACCGACCAGGGGGTGATCAGCTGGAAAGGCATCCCGTTCGCGGCGCCGCCGGTCGGCGCATTGCGCTGGCGCGCACCACAGCCCGCCATGGCCTGGAATGGTACGCGCGAGACCACGGCGTACGGCAGCGACTGCATGCAGTTGCCCTTCCCCAGCGATGCGGCGCCGACAGGCACGGTGCCATCCGAGGATTGCCTCTACCTGAACGTCTGGAAGCCCGCGCGGTCGCACGGGAAGTTGCCCGTGGTCGTGTGGATCTACGGCGGCGGCTTCGTGAACGGCGGTGCATCGCCGGCCACGTACTCGGGCGCGCCGCTGGCCCGGCAAGGCGTGGTGTTCGTGAGCTTCAACTACCGGCTCGGACGCCTCGGCTTCTTCGCCCACCCGGCACTGACGCGAGAAAACGCCGACCGGGGGCTGCTCGTGAATTATGGCTTCATGGACCAACTGGCCGCGCTCGCGTGGGTGAAACGCAACATCGCTGCATTCGATGGCGATCCGGCCAACGTGACCATCATCGGCGAATCCGCCGGCGGCATGTCGGTGCATTCGCTGCTGACCTCGCCACTCGCCCAAGGCCTGTTCGCACGTGCCGCGATCCTGTCGGGCGCAGCGGGCTCCATGCCGGGCGCGCCGGCAAACGTCGCGCAAGCCGAACAGCTTGGCGTCGAATTCGCGGCGGGGCAGCAAGTCGCGGCAGGCGACGCCGATGCGCTGGAAAAGCTGCGCGCACTGCCACCGGAAAAGGTCATCGACGGTTACAACCTGGCGACCATGTTCGCACCTGGACCGCATGCGTACGTCGGTCCCGGGGCGGACGGCAAGGTCGCCGTCGATCCTGCATCGGCCTACGCTGCAGGACGCTTCGCCAGGATACCCGTGATGGTCGGCGCGACCAGCGACGACATCGGCGGCAGGACCGGTTTCATGGTCGCAGGCGCGCGCCAGGTGGCGGGCGCCCTCGCGGAACAGGGCGTCCCGGTGTACGCCTATCGCTTTTCCTACGTGGCGGACTCGGTCGGCGAGCCGGGCGCGAAACACGCGAGCGACGTTCCCTACTTCCTCGGCACGGTCGCGATCAAGTACGGTACCAGGACGACGCCCCGCGACCTCGCCGTCGGCCGGACGGTCAGCGCGTATCTGGTGAACTTCGCCAGGACGGGCGATCCGAACGGAGCAAGGCTGCCGGCATGGCCACGCTACCGGCGCGCGGTCGACGAGATCCTGGATATCGCGGCCACGGGCAAGCCGCTGGCGCAAAAGGATCCTTGGGGAACCGAGATCGATGCGGCTGAGACATCGCGCCCAGCCAGCGGCAAGGCAGAGAAATGAGCCTGACGAATTACCGGAATCACCAGACTGCATTGGACGTTTACGGTACGACGTAGCACAATGGTCACGTCTCCTCTATCCTATCCCAAGGATAGATTCAGCCCGCTTCCGAGCGGGCTTTTTTTTAATGACCGCCGCGGACCGTACCCAAAAGCCCGCGTAAATCCGCCTGGCGCCGCGTGCGACGCCAGCCTTACAGCGTCTCCTTCACATGGGGGATGCCGATATCGTCATAGACTGAATACACGGCCGCCAGCATGTTCTGCAGTTCCGGCGACCGGTCCATGTGACGCACGCTGAACAGGATCGGCGAGAATGCGTGCTTGTCCCCAAGTTTGCGGTAGACCACATTGCGGTGGTGCATGCCCTGTACGCTCTCGGGCACGATCGCGATGCCCTGGCCGGCTGCCACCAGACCCATCGCGATCTGCAGCTCGCGCACTTCGGTCACATGGTCAGGCGTCAGGTTGGCTTCGTTGAATGCAGCCAACACCTGATCGGCGAAGCTCGGCCGTGGGGCTTTTGGATACACCAGCAACGGCTCGTGGACCAGTTCCATCAGGCGGACATCCGCCTCCCTTTCAGCCAGGCGATGGCCAGGCGACAACGCGACCACCATCCGCTCTTCGCGCAGCAGGATCCGGCGAATGCTCGGGTCTTCGCTTTTCAGGCGCCCGAAGCCCACGTCGATGCGCCCTTCCTTCAGGGCCTTGAGCTGCTCAATCGTCGTCATTTCATGCAGCGTCACCTCCACTTCCGGGTGGCGTTCGCGATAGCGTCTGATGATGTCGGGCAGCAGCCCGTAGAGTGTCGAGGCGACGAACCCGGCCGAGAGCGTGCGTTCCAGCTTGCCGACCCGCTGGGTCATCGTCTTCAAGTCCCGCATCTGCTCAAGCAATGGCCGGGAATGCGCGAGCAGGAATTGTCCCGCTTCGGTCAGGCGCAACGGCCGTGTTCCCTTTTCGATGAGTTCCACCCCCAGCATTTCTTCCAGCTGCTGCATTTGCCGGCTCAACGGTGGTTGTGCGATGTGCAGGCGCTCCGCTGCCCGCGTGAAACTCCGCTCTTCTGCGACGGCAACGAAGTAGCGTAAATGCCGCAATTCCATGTTCATACCTTTCAGGTATTGAATCGATACCAAAACGGTGTTGGACGCCCATCATTTCTGGGAATATCGTGTCATCACCTTACCGCATTATATGCAGGATATATGATCCAACATATCGAAACTTTCTTGCTCGACGTTCCGACGATTCGGCCCCACAAGCTGTCGGTCGCGACAATGAACACGCAGACCCTGGTGCTCGTACGCATCCGCTGCGCCGATGGCATCGTCGGGTGGGGCGAAGCGACCACGATCGGCGGCCTCAACTATGGTGAGGAAAGCCCGGAAAGCATCAAGGTCAACATCGACACCCATATCGCTCCGCTGTTGATCGGCATGGATGCGAGCCAGCCCGCCAAGGCGATGGCGAAGATTCGCAAGATCATCCAGGGAAACCGATTCGCCAAGTGCGCGCTCGAGACCGCCCTGCTGGATGCCCAGGCGCGCCGCCTGAACGTGCCGTTATCGGAACTGCTGGGCGGCCGCGTGCGCGACACGCTGCCGGTTGCATGGACGCTGGCCAGCGGCGACACCGCGAAGGACATCGCCGAGGCGGAACACATGCTCGACATCCGCCGCCACCGCATCTTCAAGCTGAAGATCGGCCTGCGCAGTGTCGAGGACGACGTCGCCCACGTCCTGGCCATCAAGCGTGCCCTGGGCGAGCGTGCGAGCGTGCGGGTGGACGTCAACCAGGCCTGGAGCGAATCGGAAGCGGTGCGCGGCATCGCGAAGCTGGAAGATGGGGGCATCGACCTGATCGAACAGCCCGTCAAGGCATACAACACGGCCGCGCTCGCGCGCCTGAAGCACCGCTTCGACGTCGCCATCATGGCGGACGAGGCATTGCATGGTCCCTGCGACGCGATGGCACTGGCCCATCATGACGCCGCCGATGTCTTTGCCGTCAAGATCACGCAATCTGGCGGCCTGATGCCCGCGCTGGAAGTGGCGACCGTCGCCCGCCTGTCCGGCGTCGGACTGTATGGCGGCACGATGCTCGAAGGCGGCATCGGTACCGCGGCGACGGCGCACGTCTGCTCGACCTTCGCCGACCTGGCCTGGGACACGGAGTTGTTCGGTCCCCTGCTGCTGACCCAGGAAGTGCTGCGCGAACCGCTCGTGTACCGCGACTTCGAACTGCAGGTGCCGACCGGTCCGGGCCTCGGCGTCGAGATCGATACCGACAAGCTGCGCAGCCTGCAACGCAAATAAGGAGGCACCATGCTGTTCCACGTACGAATGAACGTCAACCTGCCCGCGTCGATGCCGCCTGACGAAGCCGCGACGCTCAAGCAGACCGAAAAGGATCTCGCCCAGCGCCTGCAGCGCGAGGGCAAGTGGCGCCACCTGTGGCGCATCGCCGGACAGTACGCCAACGTCAGCATCTTCGACGTCGACAGTGTCGACGAGTTGCACGCCCTGCTGACCTCGCTGCCGCTGTTCCCCTACATGCAGATCGACGTGATGCCGCTGTGCCGTCATCCGTCCTCGATCCACGACGACGACCGCTAACCCCACCACCAACACGAAGGAGACAAACATGAACCACGCAGACATCGAAACCCTGGCCAAGAACTGGGTCGTGGACGCCGCCGACCGTCCCGCCAACCCGCGCGTGCAGCAAGTCGTGCTGCGCCTGCTGGGCGACCTGTGCAAGGCGATCGAAGACCTCGACATCACGCCGACCGAATTCTGGACCGGCGTGTCGTACATGTCGGCCGCCGGCGCGTCCAACGAACTCGGCCTGCTGGCCGCCGGTCTTGGGCTGGAACGCTTCCTCGACATCCGCGCCGACGAGGCCGAGCGCAAGGCCGGCCTCGAAGGCGGCACGCCCCGCACCATCGAAGGTCCGCTGTACGTGGCCGGCGCGCCGGAGAGCGTGGGCTTCGCCCGTCTCGATGACGGCACCGAGGTCGATCGTGGCGAGGTCCTGTTCATGCAAGGTACCGTATTCGACCAGGACGGCAAGCCGGTGCCCGGTGCCAAGGTCGAAGTCTGGCACGCGAATTTGCTGGGCAACTACTCGTTCTTCGACCGGACGCAGTCGCACTTCAACCTGCGCCGCACCATCGTCACGGACGACCAGGGCCGCTACCAGTTCCGCAGCTTCATTCCGGTCGGCTACGGCTGCCCGCCGAACGGCACCACGCAGCAGCTGCTGGATCTGCTGGGCCGTCACGGCCAGCGCCCGGCGCACATTCACTTTTTCGTCACCGCGCCGGGCCACCGCAAGCTGACCACGCAGATCAATATCGATGGCGACGAACTGCTGTGGGACGACTTCGCCTTCGCGACCCTCGAAGGCCTGGTGCCGCCGATCGCGCGCATCGACGACCCGAAACAACTCGACGCCAAGCAGGTGAGCAAGCCGTTTGCCTCGATCGATTTCGACTTCCGCCTGCATCGCGAGACCGCTGGTGCGCCGAGCGCCGAGGTGGACCGTCCGCGCGCTGCCGCCTGAGGACACGCCATGATCCCGATCGTTCCCGTCGACGCGTTCAAGCCCAAGAGCCTGGACGACTACATGATCGAAGATGCGCAAACGGGCGACCATCGCCTGCACCGCAGCGCCTTCACCGACGAAGCCCTGTTCGAGCTCGAGATGAAGCACATCTTCGAGGGCAACTGGATCTACCTGGCGCACGAGAGCCAGGTCGCCAACGTCAACGATTACTACACGACGCACATCGGCCGCCAGCCGGTATTCATCGCCCGTAACAAGAGCGGCGAGCTGAACGCGTTCATCAACGCATGCAGCCACCGCGGCGCCCAGCTGTGCCGCCACAAGCGCGGCAACAAGGCGACGTACACCTGCCCGTTCCACGGCTGGACCTTCAACAACAGCGGTAAGCTGCTGAAAGTGAAGGACCCGGAGTCGGCCGGTTACCCGGAGTGCTTCAACAAGGAAGGCTCGCACGACCTCAAGAAGCTGGCGCGCTTCGGCAGCTATAAGGGATTCCTATTCGGCAGCCTGAATCCGGACGTCGAACCGCTCGAGGCGTTCCTTGGGGAAGCCGGCAAGATCATCGACATGATCGTCAACCAGTCGCCGGAAGGCCTGGAAGTACTGCGCGGGTCGTCGACCTATACATTCGACGGCAACTGGAAGCTGCAGGCCGAGAACGGCGCGGACGGCTACCACGTGACCGCCGTCCACTGGAACTACGCGGCCACGACGAACCGGCGAAAACAGGAGCAGGCCGCGGGCGAGGACAAGATCCGCGCCATGGACGCTGGCAACTGGGGCCGCCAGGGCGGCGGGTTCTACGCGTTCGAGCATGGCCACATGCTCCTGTGGTCGCAATGGGCGAACCCGGAAGACCGTCCGAACTTCGCACGCTACGCGGAGTACGCCGAAAAGTACGGAAAGCCGACCGCAGACTGGATGGTCGGACGCTCGCGCAACCTGTGCCTGTACCCGAACGTATACCTGATGGACCAGTTCAGCTCCCAGATCCGCGTGCTGCGCCCGTTGGCCGTAGACAAGACCGAGGTGACGATCTATTGCATCGCGCCGAAGGGGGAATCGGCGGAAGCCAGGGCCCACCGCATCCGCCAGTACGAGGACTTCTTCAACGTGAGCGGCATGGCGACGCCGGACGACCTGGAAGAATTCCGCGCCTGCCAGCAGGGCTATAACGGCGCGGCGATGCAGTGGAACGACATGTGCCGCGGCGCCACGCACTGGATCAAGGGTGCCGACGACGCCGCGAAGGACATCGGGCTCGCCCCGGTATTGAGCGGCGTGCGCACCGAGGACGAAGGCCTGTACACCATCCAGCACCGCTACTGGCTCGACGTGATGAAAAAGGCATTCGACGCGAAGGAGGAAGCGAAATGAGCATGGTCACAATGCAGGAGATCCAGGCCTTCCTCTACCGGGAAGCGCGCCTGCTCGACGACGAGCAATGGGACGACTGGCTCCAGTGCTACGACCCGAACGCCCGCTTCTGGATGCCGTCGTGGGACGATGACGGCAAGCTCGTCGACGACCCGGAACGCGAGATCTCGCTGATCTTCTACCCGAACCGCCAGGGCCTGGAAGACCGCGTGTTCCGCATCAAGACCGAGCGGTCCAGCGCGACCATCCCGGATACCCGCACGAGTCACAACATCGCCAATGTGGAACTGGAACGGGTCGAGGAATCGGTGTACACCGTGCGCTTCAACTGGCACACGCTGAGCCACCGCTACCACACCAACTACAGCTATTTCGGCATGTCGCGCTACGTGATCGACTTTTCCGGTCCATCGCCGCGCATCCTGGACAAGTACGTCGTGCTAAAGAACGACTACATCAGCCAGGTCATCGACATTTATCACATCTGAGCAAGAAAGCAGGAGCCGGTCATGAGCCATACGATCGCACTGCAGTTCGAGGACGGCGTTACGCGCTTCATCAGCTGCAACCCCAACGAAAAACTGTCCGACGCGGCCTACCGCCAGAAAGTCAACATTCCCCTCGACTGCCGCGACGGCGCCTGCGGCACCTGCCGCGGGCTGTGCGAATCGGGCAGCTACGACATGCCCCCAGACAGCTACATCGAGGATGCACTCGAGGAGAAGGACGCCGCGGCCGGCTACGTGCTTGCGTGCCAGATGCGCCCGACGTCGGACTGTGTCGTGCGCATCCCGGCCACGTCCGCCGCCTGCAAGACAGGCGTCGGCGACTTCCCCGGCACCGTCACTGCCGTGGAGCAGCTGTCGCCGTCGACGATCCGTTTTTCGGTCGCGCTCGACAGGCCGGAGGACCTCGACTTCCTGCCCGGCCAGTACGTGAACGTGACCGTGCCGGGCACCGACCAGACGCGCTCGTATTCGTTCAGCTCCGCCCCCGTTGCGGATCGTGCAAGCTTCGTCGTACGCAACGTTCCAAACGGATTGATGAGCACCTGGCTGACAACCCAGGCGCAGGTCGGACAGCCGATCTCGTTTTCCGGCCCCTACGGCAGCTTTTATTTGCGCCCCGTGCAGCGGCCCGTGCTGATGCTGGCGGGCGGCACCGGGATAGCACCGTTCCTGTCGATGCTGGACGTGCTGGCCGCCAAGGGCTTCCCGCATCCGGTCCGCCTCGTGTATGCCGTGACCAACGACCACGACCTCGTCGGCCTGGACCACCTGGAGCGCATTGCAGCCGCGCACCCGCAGTTTGAGTACGTGACCTGCGTCGCGCACGAGAGCAGCGCCCATCCGCGCAAGGGTTACGCCACCGCACATGTCGAACCGGGCTGGATGAACGGCGGTGACGTCGACGTCTACCTGTGCGGTCCCGTTCCGATGGTTGAAGCGGTACGCGCCTGGCTGGACAGCACCAGCGTCACCCCCAACAGCTTCCACTTCGAAAAATTTTCCGCAACCAGCACGACAGGGGGTGTCGCATGATCCACCCGGACCGCTTCAAGGACAAGGTCATGGTAGTCACCGGTGCCGCCCAGGGCATCGGGCGCGGCGTCGCGTTGGCGGCGGCAGCGGAGGGCGCACAGCTCGTGCTTGCCGATCGCTCCCCGCTCGTGCACGAGACGGCTCAGGAAGCCATTGCGCTCGGCGCGCAGGTGATCGTCAGCGAGGTCGACCTCGAGACGTGGGCCGGCGCCGCCGCGCTGGCGGCACGCGCCCTCGAGGACTACGGGCGCATCGACATCCTCGTCAACAACGTCGGCGGCACCATCTGGGCCAAGCCCTACGAGGAATACGAGGAAGCCCAAATCGAAGCCGAGATCCGCCGCTCGCTGTTCCCCACGCTATGGTGCTGCCGCGCAGTGCTGCCGGCGATGATCGAAGCCCGCAACGGCGCCATCGTCAATGTCTCGTCGGTCGCCACCCGCGGTATCTACCGTGTCCCGTATTCCGCCGCCAAGGGAGGCATCAATGCCATGACCGCCAGCCTCGCATTCGAGCATGCGCAGGACGGGATCCGTGTCAACGCCGTTGCCACCGGCGGTACGGAGGCCCCGCCACGCAAGGTGCCCAGGAATCCGCAACCGCTGAGCGAGCGGGAACAGGTCTGGTACCAGGGCATCGTTGACCAGACGAAGGCGTCCAGCCACATGCATCGCTACGGCACCATCGACGAGCAGGTGGCCGCCATCCTGTTCCTGGCGTCGAGTGAAGCTTCGTACATCACCGGGACCGTCTTGCCGGTCGGCGGCGGCGACCAGGGCTGAGGAGACGGCATGCCATCCATTCGTATCAACGACGTCCGGCTCCACTTCCGCACCGACGGCGATCCGACGAAGCAGTGTGTCGTGCTGTCGAATTCTCTCGGTACCGACCTTTCGATGTGGGACGCCCAGGCCGCGGTCCTGGCGGCGGACTTCTACGTGCTGCGCTACGACACGGGCGGTCACGGGCAGTCCGAAAGCGGCGGCGCGCCAGTCTCGCTCGCCACCCTCGGCCACGACGTCATCGGCCTCCTCGATACCCTCGCGATCCCCCGCGCGCATTTCTGCGGCATCTCGATGGGCGGCATGGTCGGCCAGTGGCTCGGCATCCACCAGCCGCAACGCATCGACAAGCTGGTGCTGGCGAATACCGCGGCCCGCATCGGCTCTGCCGAAGGCTGGTCGGCACGTGCAGAACAGGTACGCACGAGCGGCCTCGCTGGTGTCGCGGATGGCGCGGCCGCACGCTGGTTCACTCCGGACTTCATCGCCCGCGCTCCCGAGGTCGTGGACGGAATGATCCGACGCCTGCGCGACCAGGACGCGCAGGGATATGCGGCATGCTGCGATGCGCTGGCGCAGGCCGATCTGCGCCATGCCGTGCCTGCCATCGGCTGCGCGCCCCTGATCGTGGCCGGACGGGCAGATCCGGTAACGACGGTGGAAGACGCGCGCTGGCTCGCGAACCGGATCGCCGGCGCGCAAGTCGCCGAGGTGGACGCGTCGCATATTTCGAACGTCGAAGCGGAACAGGCATTCTCCAGCCACCTGCTCCGCTTCCTCCATGCCTGATCAGGAGCAGGTATAGCTTGCAGCCTGGTTCGGATCGCCGCTCGTGTAGGTCGCCTTGAGCGGGTACACGCACAACGGCCGGCTCTTCGCGGCAGTCGTCGAGGCCGCCGTCGACCTGGCCGTGAGCATACCCGGAGCCGCGCCCTTTTCGACCCAGTCGGTCAACGCCGCATACAACTGCGCGTTGGTCGGCAGCGGCGGATTTGCCGTTGCGTTCGACGTGCCATTGGCGAATGAATGGGCCATGCCTGGGACGAGGTAGAAACGGAAGAAGGTCTGAACCGCTGCGAACCCACCCATCTGCTCCGCCACACGGTGGTAGTAATTGATCGATCCCTGTGCAGGAATCAGCACGTCCGCCAGGCCATGGTAGACGATCAGCTTGCCGCCACGATCGCGGAATGCGGCCAGGTCCGGCATATCCGTATTGATCTGCCCGAGGTCGGACTGCAGCGCGACACCATGGTCCGACGCGTTGGCGAGGTCACTGTACGTGAGGTTCTTCCACTGATTCGCGCCGTTGCCGGAGGCATTGCGAAATGCCGCACCGGCCAGCAGCGGATTACGCGATTCCAGCGCGACCATCTCGCTCGCGATCGGAAACTGGGTCGGACCGGCCAGAGCCAGCATCATCGTGCCCCGTGTCAGCCCATACCATTTCTGGCCAGGTGCAAGCATGGTGCCGGAGCCATTGTCGAGTGCAGGATCAGGCACATTGCCGTCGACGGTCTGTCCGTACCAGATCTTGTTCATCGCCGTCGCCTGCGCCAGGTTGACGCAATCGGCTGACGTGCTGGTGCCGGTCACGCCAACGCCGGCCTGTCCCGCGCACAGCGTTCGCGCGTCCTTGCGTGGGTCGTACGCGCACCGTAGCGGATCGGGAATGTATCCCAGCTTGACGCCGCCGACCGTGCCACACGCATCGATGGCCGCGTTGGACATGCCGGTCAGTTGTCCTGCCGTCAGGTTCACGCCGCCGAGATCGCGCTGAAACACGACCTGCGGATAAAGTTCCCCGGTGATGAACCTGGTCCAGTTGATGGCCGGGTAAGCGGCGAGGATGCCGTCGAAATCGGCCGGATTCGCCTGCGCTTCCTTCAGGCCCTGCCGTCCACCGGTCGATCCGCCGTCCCAGTATGCGTATTTTGCGTCCTTGCCATAATAGGCCCTCGTCAGCGCCCTGGTCTTCAACGCCATCTGGTGGATGCCACGTTCGGCGAAGTCCTTCCAGAGAGTGGTATTGAGCGAGCCGTCCGGATTCATCGCGAACGACGCGTCCACGCCTTCAAGCGCGCTCACGTGACCGGTATCGGTCGTGGCCGACACCGCACCCTCGCCAGTGGCCACGTCGGCCGCGGTGAGCACTCCCTCGCCAGCAGGGGCCGTGCCGGCCAGCTGGGTGACCGATGTCTCGTGCGTCCCGGCCCAGCCGCCCCCACCCTTGACGTGGATCCGGTTATTCCAGTTCGCCGGCGCCGGCAGCCACACTTCGATGCCGATGCCGGCCGATGTCGACGGTGCGTCCGCAGGCCCTGGATTGCCGGGACCGACCAGCAGCTTCACGACGCAGACGTCGTTACCGGCAACGGGCGTGGTGGCGTCCACCGTACCCGACAACAGCAGCGGATCGCCTTTCTTGAATGACTTGATCAACAGCACCGTCGTGTCGGCGTCCGGCCTGAAGCCGGTTCTGATCGAGTCGTCGCAGCGTATTGCAGACTGCGCCGCGATGGCTTCGGACCGGGTGGGAACGAGGTTGTCGCTGCTACAGCCTCCCAGGGAGGCGACGCCGAGGCACGCCGCCGCCGTGATCGTGAGTCCTTGGTAACCTGTTTTCATGGTTGTCTCCAGATTGCGCATGGTGGTAGATGCGCAGCCATGACGGTGCATGGCTGGCGCGTGATAGGGAAAATCAGAACGCGTGGCGCAGGCCGGCCATCAAGCCGCTCTGCGCCTTGCCCGCGGCCACGGTGCCGCCCGCGTCCAGCGCGACGGCGGCCGCACCATGGTTGTCCATCCGGCCGATGCCGGCATACACGGCGCTCCGCCTGGACAGCGCGTATGTCAGTCGCGCCACCGCCATGTTTGTATCGTCCGGCGAGTGCTTGACATCCTTGCGGGCGATCTGCGCGTCCAGCGTCAGGGCGGCCGCGACGGGGACGCTGGCGCCCAGGTAATACAGGTCCGATTCGACGACGCCGGGCGCGGCCAGCGTCTTGCGGTCGATGACGCCAGCGCCGACCTTCGTCGCCCCGATCATGGCGTAGCCGTTGACGGTGACGCGCCGGTCGAAGTCGGCGCTGCTCGTCAGTCCGCCCGCAGCCCCTGTGTTCCCGTACAGTTTGTCGTAGGTCGCTGTGATTCCATAGGTTTGGGCGTCATAGCCCAGTAGCGCCGTGTACTGGCGGCACGCCTTGGCATTGCCGGGTACTTCGCCCGCGCAGCCGGTCGCGGATGGACCGCCGGCGGCGGAGCCGTCGCGGCCGAAGCTCCAGGTGGCGCCGAACGACCAGCGGTCGAACGCACCTAGGTAGCCGATCGCGTTATCGCTGCGCGCGTTCGGCAGGTACAGGTCAATGCTGTTGATCGAAAAAAGGTTTGGCCCAAGCACATCGCTTTTCGCCGTCGCCAGGTAGGTCATGTTGAGAATGCGGCCCAGCTGCAACGTGCCCCATGCGCCGTGCAGGCCTACCCAGGCCTGGCGACCGAAGATACGTCCGCCCTGCCCCAGCGTGCCGGCATCGGGATTGAATCCGCTCTCCAGCGTGAAGATCGCCGCCAGGCCACCGCCCAGGTCTTCCGTGGCGCGAAAGCCGAGACGGGACGGCAGGCTACCGCTCAGGGACGGCATCTTGGTAACCGAATGTCCGGCGGCGTCGGTATTGTCCACATGCGCCAGCGCCGCGTCGATCAGGCCATAGACAGTGAGTTGACTCTGTGCCTGCGCGGCGCCAGCGCCGGATATGGCCGCCAGCGCGATTGCGATGGCGATTGCGGTGGCATGCTTACGATGTACTGCCTTGGTCATTCATGTCTCCTGCGAGTTCCATTGATGTCTGGTGGTTTGTTGCGGGTAAAGCGCGGCCCTGGGCATGCCCGGGGCCGCCCCTGAAGTGCCCGTGGTCGGCTCCGGCACGCGGGCCAACCGTGAAGGGAATCAGGCTTCCGAGGTGTCCGCCAGCGCAGCCTTGCCGATGGCGTTGCCGGCAGACGCCGACTTGCCGTGGCTGACGAGGGATATCGAGACGGCAGCGATGACGGCCGGGATGGCGATCGCCACGAAATTCTGCTGCAGGGGCAGCGCCATGCCGACCAGCGTGCCGATCACGATCGGCGCCAAAATGGCGCCACTACGGCCGACGCCGGACGCCCAGCCGATGCCGGTGGAGCGGATCGCCGTCGGGTAAAACTGGCCTGCATAGGCATAGGTGACGATCTGCGTGCCGATGGTCGATGCCCCCGCGAGGCCGACCAGTACGAACAGCACCGTGGTCGGTACCGGATAGCCGAGCAGCGTGATCGACACGGCGGCAAGCGCATACATGCCGACGAGGACATGTTTGATATGGAACCGATCGGCCAGCCAGCCACCTCCTACGGCGCCGATCACGGCGCCGAAGTTCAACACCAGCACGAAGGTCAGCGCGGAACCCAGGCTGTAGCCGGCACCAGCCATCAGCTTGGCAAGCCACGAGCTCAGGGCATATACCATGAACAGGCACATGAAGAATGCGATCCAGAACATGATGGTCGAGAAGCCGCGGCCATCCTGGAACAGCCGGCCGATCGGCGCGCCGTCGGCCCGGTCCGCGCGGGCGACCTCGAAGCAATCACCCGGCTCGGCCCGGTGGCTCGGCTCCATGCGCGCGAGGATCCGCTGGAGTTCGGCCAGGCGATTGTTCTTGACGAGGAAAGGCATTGATTCCGGCAAGCTTTTGAGAATGAACGGAATCAGGACAATGGGCGCGGCGGCCGCGAGGAACACGGATTGCCAACCATACCCCTCGATGAGCCCCTTCCCCAGGACGGCCGCAAGCATGCCGCCGACGGCATAGCCGCTGAACATCAAGGTCACCATCGTCGCGCGGATCTTCTTCGGCGAATACTCGGTCATCTGGGCGACGACGTTCGGCATCACGCCACCGATGCCGAGGCCGGCGAGGAAGCGGTTCAGGCTGAACATGTAGGGATCGCCGCTCATGCCCGCCGCTGCGGTGAATACGCTGAACAGCGCGAGGCAGATGACGATGGCAAGGCGCCGGCCGATCCGGTCCGCAATCGTGCCCAGGAAGATTGCGCCGAACATCATGCCGAACAGGGCCGAACTGACCATGAAGCCAGCGTTCTGCGCAGTCACGCCCATCTCCTTCATGATGGACGGCAGCGCAATGCCGGCCACGGCAAGGTCATAACCATCGCAAATGATGATGATGGCACACCACGCAAGGATGCCTGCGTGGAAGCGGTTGAAGCTGGCGCCGTCGGCCAGTCTATGGATGTCGATGTGTCGCATGATGAATGTCTCTTTGTCGTTATGGTTTGTGTTGCAGGTGGGTCGATGACGGGCCGTGCAGGACACGCCATGCCGCCATGCCGATGACGATGCCCCAGAAGGCGGCGCCCAGGCCGAGGAAGGTCATACCGGATGCCGTGGCGAGGAATGTGATGACGGAAGCCTCGCGGTGATCGTCCGCCGCCACCACACCAGCCAAGTTCGAAGCGATCGCTCCCAGCAGCGCCAGGCCGGCGAGGCAAGCGATCAATTCCTTCGGCAGCGCGGCAAACAGCATCACGATCGAGCCGCCGCACAGGCCGGCCAGTAGATAGAACACGCCGTTCGCGACGCCCGCCACGTAGCGCTTGCGCGGATCGTCGTGAGCGTCGCGGCCCGTGCACATGGCGGCCGTGATCGCCGCGATGGCAATCGTGATGCCGCCCGTGCACGCGACGGCGAGCGAGACCACGCTGCTGGTAACGACGATCGGGCGCGCCGGCGCGTCGTGGCCGGACGTGCGCAACACCGCCATACCCGGCAAATATTGGCCGGTGAGCGTGACAAGCACGAGCGGAAGGGCCAGGCCGAATGTGGCGGTCCAGCTCCAGGCGGGTTTGATGAACTGCGGTACGACCAACTCGAAACGTACGGCGGAAAAATGGGTGATGCCCGTCAGCCAGGCGATCGACGCGCCCGTCACCATCAACAACACGATGCTATAGCGCGGCAGCAGACGCCTGAACGCGAGATAGGCCGCGATCATTCCGAATGCGAGCACGGGCAGCGATCCGGCAGTCCTGAACGCGCTCATCCCGAACGGCACCAGTATGCCGGCCATCATGCCGCTGGCGATCCCCTTCGGTACGTGCGCCATCACGCGCTCCAGCGATCCGGACAGGCCGATCAGCAGCAGGATGGCGGCGGCGGTCAGGTAAGCGCCGACGGCCTCGCCGAGTGGCAGCGCGGGAAACAGTGCGATCAGGAGCGCCGTCCCGGGAGCCGACCATGCCGTGATGACCGGCATGCGCAGGCGCCAGCTCAGGAAGATGCCGGCCGCCGCGGCGCCAAGGGAGATGCTCCAGACCCAGGAAGCGAACATGGCGTTCGACACGCGCGCGACCTGCGCCGCCTGGTAGAAGATGGCGAGGGGCCCGGCGAACGACACAAGAACTGCGAGGAAACCGGCAGCGATCGCGGTCAGGGACCAATCCGCCCATCCGCTATGTCTATCGTGATCATTGGCACCTTCGACATTGTCACGCATTCCTGCCCTTGAATGCGCATCGACCGGACGCCCATCTCCTCTCGCCTGCATAGTGTCTCCGCGTGTTTCCCGTTATTCGCTGTGAGGCTGGTCTGCGCCAGCCTTCGCGTCATTGCAGAGTAGGTAAGACGAGTCTCGGCGTCCAACACCGATTTGGTATCCAGTCAATACTTATAAGGTATTGAGCAGCCATGGCACGATACAGTCCCTCTGGATTTGCGCGTGATCGCACGGGTGCGCGATAAGAATTTGCGGACGCTTTGCTGTCCACTGGTTGAACGCGCAACGCTCTCAATTGCACGGTGCTTCGTCCATCCGCCCCTGTCGGGCGAAAGCCAGTTCTCTGCCCGAAGGTCGCCTCGACTACTTATCTTCTTCGACATCCAATGCGGAAAGAATTCGGCAGCAAACCGTCAGTCATGGCCAGTTTCCGTAAGACACGACAACTTAGCCCTCGTATTCTTTGTTCGATTCGGGTTCACGTGATCTCCGTTATCCAGCTAATCGTGGACGAGTGTACGGAGCCCGAAAAAAAAAGTACGTAATTCAAATAGGGGACGAAAACCATGCGGCACCAAGCAAGATTCACGAAGACAAGAACTGCCTCAGCCGTAACCGCCATCCTGGCAATCCAATGCAATGCAGCCATGGCGCAAGCGACCACGGCCGAAGAGCGCGGCACCATCCAGGAAGTGCTCGTGACCGCACAAAGGGTCGCCACATCGGCTTCGAAGACGCCAGTTTCGCTGAGCGTGCTGTCGGGTGACGAACTCAAGGCGGCAGGGGCAATCGACGCGTCGAGCCTGACTCAGTTGGTACCGAACGTGCAGATCTCGAACAATGGCGGTGCGACCGTGATTTCGATTCGCGGCGTTTCCAGTTCGGATAACACGGAAAAAGGCGACCCATCGGCTGCGTTCAACGTCGACGGCGTTTATTATGCTCGACCGCAATCGGCAGGTCTGGCGTTTTACGACCTGGAGCGAATCGAAGTGCTGCGCGGTCCTCAAGGCACGCTGTACGGCCGCAATGCCACCGCTGGCGCGATCAATCTGATCACGAATAAACCGGTCGACCACTTCGAGGGCAGCGCAGCCGTGGAACTGGGCAACTACCACAACGTCAAGTTCGATGGCATGGTGAACGCCAAGGTCAATGACATCCTGGCGCTGCGCGCCGCGGTTTCACGGAGCAAGCATGACGGCTACCTGCGTTCGACCCAGGGTTTTGCGCACGATTACGACGACGATGACAGTCTTGCCGGGCGCCTGCACGGGCTATTCAAGTTCAGCCCGAACGTGTCGCTGTTGCTGACCGCTGATACCAGCAAGCGCAAGGGTGCCGGCCCCGGGACCGTGCCCTATGAAACCTTCATCCAAAAGACGGGAGACGCACAACGTACCGCGACCCCATCCTTGCAGGGCAACTACGACAACAGGGCGCACGGCACCAGTGCCGAACTCAAGATCAACACCGGCATCGGCGAACTTACCTATCAAGCCGCGCATCGCAACAGTTTCGTGGGCGGCAATGCAGCGGTCGGCCAATATGCCCCGGGCGTCGCCAGTACCTACACGGTTGCGGACGCGAACTCCATGCAAACCTCGCACGAGTTAAGGCTGGCCTCGAGCTTCGGCGCCTGGAAGACCATCGCCGGGCTTTACTGGTTTTACGAAGAATCGTTCATCGATAGCCGGTTCAAGAATTTCCCAGGCGTGGGTGACCTGATCTTCCGCTTGAATCCGACTATCGCCCGGTCCAAGGCCGCCTTTGGCGAAGTGACTTACAGTGTCACGCCGAAGCTGAACGTGAGCGCCGGCCTGCGCCGCACCTTCGATACGAAGACGCGTAACGGGTACACGATCCTAGGCGAGCCCGAGTTCTACCGCAGCGCGAACATCGCGCGCGTCTCCTATGCGCAGACGACCGGCCGCGTGGGCGCCGATTATTCGCTTGCGAAAAACACGATGCTCTACGCGACGCTCGCTACAGGCTACAAGGCCGGGGGATTCAATGACGGTTCCGAATCGAGCAATCCGTTCCTGAAGTACGATCCTGAACACCTGACGTCAATCGAAATCGGCATCAAGAGCAGATTCCTGGACAACCATCTGCAGATTAACGCCGATGTATTCCGGTATGCGTACAAGGACCTGCAGCTGACTGCCGTCGCGATCGATCCTGTTACCCATGCCGGGGCCTCCCAAACCCTGAACGCGGCGAAGGCAAGTGTTTCAGGCGCTGAGATCGAAGGCAAATACGTGATCAGCAGCGATGACAGGATCAATTTCTCGGCCACGTATCTGGACGCCTACTACAAGTCGTACATGCCAAACGCGACCGTCAGCTGGGCCGGTCGCCGTCTCGACAAATCGCCCAGGTTCACTCTTGGACTGGGCTATTCGCACAGCTTCCAGATCGAGAACGGTGCAACGTTGAACGCCACGGTCGGGACGCGATACTCGGCTGCCTACGTGATCGGCGATCCGGGCAACGCGTTGCAGTTCACGCAGGGGGCCTATCACATGAGCGACGCCAGCCTGGCGTACGCGCCGGCCAGCGGTACGTGGTCCGTGCAAGCCTATGTGCGCAATATCGAGAACAAGACGATCATGACCAGCTACGCGGCATCGTTCTCCGGTTTCCCAGCCACGGCAGGCCTGGGAACGCCTCGTACCGCGGGCCTGCGGCTGAGCGCATATTTCTAAGCGCCATCGGCGGCGCCTGCCTTGTCGATTATCGCCAAGCGCAGGCGTGCCGTAACAACGACATCGGGGCAGCGCCGTCCAGCTGCAGCATTGAACACGGCCACAGCATGATAAAGTTTTCTGCAAAAAAGCCGATCGATAAGCGCTGGCTTCCCGATACAGCGTGGCCAGTGAACACCTGTCGGAGACACACATGAATTGCCTACGAACGGCCGCTCCTCTCGTCCTCGCGCTGGTATCCTGCGCTGCCAGCGCAGTACCAACACGCCAGGGCGAAATCGAAGGCGTAAGCGGGGATGGCGTCACCAGCTACCTTGGCGTTCCCTACGCTGCCGCGCCGACCGGCGACAACCGCTGGCGACCGCCCATGCCCGCGAAAAGCTGGACCGGCACCTTCCATGCCGATCACTTCGGTGCGAATTGCCAGCAGCGCCCTGCCGGGAAAATATTTCGTTCCTGGACAAGCGAGTACCTGGTCGATGGTCCCATCAGCGAAGACTGCCTTTACCTGAACGTGTGGGCACCGGCCGCAAAACGGAAACAGCGTCTGCCCGTGCTCGTTTGGATCCACGGAGGCGGATTCGTCAGCGGTGGCGCAACGGTACCCGTATACGACGGCTCCCATCTTGCGACCAAGGGGATGGTAGTCGTAAGTATCAATTACCGCCTGGGGGTATACGGATTTCTGTCGCATCCGGATCTCCGCAAGGAAAACCCGGCAAACGCCAGCGGCAATTACGGTCTGCTGGACCAGATTGCAGCACTTCATTGGGTCCAAGACAATATCAGTGCATTCGGCGGCGACCCCAGGCGCGTGACCATTGCGGGACAGTCCGCAGGTGCGGCTTCCGTGCATTACCTGATCGCGTCGCCGCTTGCGAAAGGCTTGTTCCAGCGCGCGATCGCCCAAAGCGGTTCCGGGATGGGATTGCCCACCGCAGATGCCGCCGGTTCCGACGGGGTTGGAGAGCAGTTACTGGTTCGGACCGGTGCAAGCGACATCGCGTCGCTCCGTCAGTTGCCAGTCGAGAAGCTTGATCAGGCGGCGGAAGGACTTGTGCTTTCGCCCAATGTCGATGGCTTGGTGCTCCCCGACCAGACTTACGTTGGCCGGAATACCAATGATGTGCCGGTGCTGACTGGATTGACGGCCGATGAAGGCAGTGCGTTGTCGGCCTCCTATGGACAGGCAACTCCGGAAGCGTTTGCGGCCGGACTCGTAAAACGCTATGGGACATTGGCTTCCGAGTTCGCGAAGTGGTACCCATCCGATCTCACGGCAGGGGCAGGTACTTCCGCCATGCAGCTGGAGCGTGACCGCGGCCTGGCGGCCACATGGTTGTGGGCAAAACAAAGGATGTCCGCGAGCCGGCAGCCCATCTATGTGTACTACTTCAAGCACGTGGAACCAGGTCCGGAAGCGCAACGTTACGGCGCTTTCCACTCGTCCGAGATTCCCTACGTTTTCGGAACCTTGGACCGTGCCGCCGACCGGTCCTTCACCTCGGCTGACCGCCAGGTTTCCGCAACGATGGGAGGATACTGGGCAAAGTGGGTAAAGACCGGAAATCCGAACGGCGCGGGCCTGCCTGCCTGGCCGCGACTGCGCAGCGAAGCGCCGTTGGTGCTGGAGATCGACTCCCAAAGCCGTGCGAACGTCCTGCTGTCCCTGGAAAAGCGCTCGCTCTTCCAGCGCCACGCCGCGAATGGCGGCAAGCTGGGGATCTTCCCTGAAGACTGAGGCACATTGAAGTGCCTGCCGACCGGTGCATCGGCACGATGCGGATAGCCGGTCGGCGACATCCATTCCTCTCCTCACCCGCCATCCGTCGTCAGTCGATCTGCGCCAGCGGTTGTTTGATTGCGGAGCGGACAATAGCGCACAAAGCCGAACCGTCGCTCTTTCGGAAATTTTCGCAACTAATTCAAGACGCTCGGTTGGCAATACGGGACCATATCCTTCACCGAAATATCTGGAATCGGGTCGTCAAATTTTCCGGAGCGACTCGCAATGCGAGAGTTATCGCTCGTAAGTTAAATCCAGCATCCCGGCTCCACTTTCCATCCAAGCCGCTTGAGCTTGATTTACGCCACAACTACCAGGGAGATTTGAATGAAAGGTTTCGTAGGAATGACTTCGGGCCTCAGCCTACTGCGACAAGGGTTGGGCCTGTCACTGGCGACATGCCTTTGCGTAGGCAACGGCGTCCACGCCAGTCCCGTTATTCCCGAAGCGGCGGTAACGCGCGTCACGATCGCCGGCACGCCGTTGAACTCGGATGCACAGCAACTCGCCACCAAGAACTACGTCGAGGAAGAGTTTTTTGTCGCGGGCAAGGCGAGTCGCTATCGCATCAGGGATGTCATGGCGAACGCCCAGCTGATCGATAAAGATCACCCGTATCTGACACGTGTTCTCGTAAGGCGTCCGGCCGATGCGGCACGGTTCAACGGGACCGTGGTCGTCGAATGGCTCAACGTCTCGCTTGGGCATGACGCCGATTTCGTTTACGCGTCGCTGCGTGAACTCCTGGTGCGGGCAGGTTACGCCTGGGTCGGTGTCAGTGCGCAGCATGTCGGCGTCGAGGGCCTCGTCGCGTCGAACCCGTCCCGGTATGGAAAACTGACCCTTGCTGCGTCCAATTCGGACCCTGCCGATGGCAAGGAGCTCGATCCCCCAGGGCGCGGCGCGGGTGGCGACGTCCTTGGCTGGGACGTATTTTCCCAGGTCGGCGCAACGGTGGTCGACCGCGCTTCGCCGCTGATGAGCGGTTTGAAAGTCAGCCGGATCATTGCGGCTGGCGAATCGCAGTCATCGTTCCGGCTCGGAATGTACTACAACAGTATTCATCCGCTGCACCGCATTTATGACGGCTTCCTGCTATATGATCGCGGTCCGGAATTCGCGCTACGCACCGATGTGGGCACGAAGCTGGTCAGCTTCGGCTCGGAGTTCATGAATATGTTCCTGAAGGGATCCCCACAACCCGATTCGGCGGACCAGCGCTGGTGGGAGGTCGCGGGCGCCTCGCACGAATCGCTCGATGAGATAGCAAGCTACATGGATCCGCAAATTCTGCGCGACCATGCGTTGAAGGGGCCCGATGGCGCCAGCATCAGCCTGACCGACTTCGAAACCGACGGATGTGCGATCACGCCCGTCTGGAGCAGGGTTCCGAATGGCGACGTCATGAAGGCCGCGTTGCACGGCTTGAATACGTGGCTCGTATCCGGCGTCGCGCCGCCAACCGTACCGCGTTTGGTCAGCGATGGTCAGCACCAATTGATTCGCGATGCGCAGGGTCGGGTATCCGGCGGCATCCATACCGCCGCCTACGATGCCCCGCGCGCAAACAATGGCGCCTATAGCTCGGGCAAATGTACTTTGGCGGGCTATCACATCGACTTCACGCCACAGCAGATGTGCCAGCGGTATGGCAGTCACGCTGCGTACGTGGCCCAGGTTCAGCGCATCGTGAACGCGAACGTACGTGACCGCGTATTGCTGCCCGAGGAAGCGGAGCGAACCGTCGACGAAGCGCGGAAGCTGACCTTTGGTTGCGAAGGCGGTACAGGGCAATAGTCGAGAGCCTGCCGGCGGATACGGCAATAAACGCGTTTCCGTATTTCCGCCGAGCCCATACCTGTTCGCCCGAACCATGCGCTCCATTCTCGAAGCTTTCGATTCGATGCCTCCGTAATAGCAAAAAATCTGTCACTCATATTCTGCGTTGCCTAGACCCGATCATTCGGACACTGACGCCATCTCACTTACGCGCCGATCGTATCCGTTACGACCGCCGCGGAGCACAGACTTCAGATTAGCCAGTCATACGGCTGACCGCCGCCGCAACATGCGTGCTTTCCAATAGAAAAATATCCGTTTTAATCAGGGGACAATCAAAATGCTGGACCAAGCAAGTTTCAAGAAAACTGGGACCGCATCGGCAGTCGCTGCCTTTCTGGCGATTCAATGCGGCGCAGCGCTGGCACAAACAGCCGCAACCGACGATCGCGGCACCATTCAGGAGGTGTTCGTTACTGCGCAACGGATTTCTCAATCCGCGTCGAAGACGCCGATCTCGTTGAGTGTGTTGTCAGGCGACGACCTCAAGGCTGCGGGAGCAGTCAATGCGTCGAACCTGACCGAGCTGGTGCCCAACGTGCAAATCTCGAACAACGGTGGCGCGACCGTGATTTCGATCCGCGGCGTCTCCAGTGCCGACAACACGGAAAAAGGCGACCCATCGGCCGCTTTCAACGTCGACGGCGTTTATTACGCCCGGCCGCAGTCGGCCGGCCTGGCGTTTTACGATCTGGAGCGGATCGAGGTACTACGCGGCCCCCAGGGAACCCTGTACGGGCGCAACGCAACCGCTGGCGCGATCAATCTGATCACCAACAAGCCTGTTGATCGCTTCGAAAGCAGCGCAGCCGTGGAGTTCGGCAACTACCACGACAAGAAGTTCGATGGCATGCTCAACAGCAAAGTGAACGACATCTTGTCGGTGCGCGCCGCTGTCTCCAGCGTCAAGCACGATGGCTACCTCCGTTCGACCCAAGGATTCGCGACCGACTACGACGACGACGACAGTATCTCCGGGCGCGTCCACGCCCTGTTCAAGTTGAGTCCCGATATCTCGCTTTTGCTGAGCGCCGACAAGAGCACACGCAAGGGTGCCGGGCCGGGCAACGTGCCCTACAATACCTTTATCGGCAAGTCCGCCGATGCGCAACGCACCGCTACGCCATCGGTTCAGGGCGATTTCGACAGTGACGCTCACGGTGCGAGCGCCGAGCTCAAAGTCAACACCCGCGTGGGCGAGATTACCTATCTGGGGGCCCATCGCAGCCTCTTTAACGGATTCACCTCGGCAGTCGGTCAAGCGATCGCGGGAGTTCTTAGCACCTACACCCTGGCCAATGCGGACCTCAGCCAGACCTCGCACGAATTGCGCCTGGCCTCGAAGTTCGGCTCCTGGAGGACGATCGGCGGGTTGTACTGGTTCCATGAACAATCGATCATCGATGGCGAATTTCGCAATTTTCCGGGCGCCGGCGCGCTGATCTTTCTTTCCAACCCGGCTGTTTCGCGGTCGAAAGCCGCTTTCGGCGAAGCCACTTATAGCGTCACGCCGAAGTTGAATGTGACGGCTGGACTGCGCCGGACCAACGACGACAAGTCGCGCAAGGGGTACACCGTTCTTGGCGATCCGGAGTTCTTCCGCAGCGTGAACGACGCGGCTGTTTCTTATTCGCAGACCACCGGCCGGATCGGCTTCGATTACGCTTTGGCACATAACACGATGGCGTATGCCACGCTGTCGACCGGCTACAAGGCTGGCGGCTTCAACGACGGTACCGCGTCGACCAATGCTTTCTTGAAATACGATCCCGAACATCTGACGTCGCTTGAAGTCGGTGTCAAAGGCCGATTCCTCGAGAACCACCTGCAGGTCAACGCCGATGTGTTCAAGTACGGCTACAAGGATCTGCAACTGACCGCGATCGTCGTCGATCCCTTCACCGGCGCGAATGCGTCCCAAACCGTGAATGCCGCCAAGGCCAGTATTTCCGGCGCCGAGATCGAAGGCAAGTACCTCGCGAGCAGCGACGACAAGATTAATTTCTCGGCCACGTATCTGGACGCTCACTTCAAGTCCTATCACCCGACGGCGACCGTCGACTGGGCCGGTTATCGCCTGGAAAAATCGCCCAGGTTCACCTTCGGGCTACACTATTCGCACAGCTTCCTCCTGGATGGAGGCGCCAGTCTCAGCGCGACGGCCGGTACACGCTACTCGGCGTCGTACGTGCTGAGCGACTACGGCAATGGCTTGCAGTTCAACCAGGGCGCTTACCACATGAGCGACGCCAGCCTGACGTACGCTCCGGCGGACGACAAATGGTTGCTGCAAGCGTATGTGCGGAATATCGAAAACAATGCCATCATGACCAGCTACTCGGCATCCTTCGCAGGCTTCCCCGCCACGGTCGGCCTGGGAACGCCGCGTACCGCGGGCGTTCGTCTGAGCGCCTATTTCTAAGCTGTATCGGTAGCGCTCGGGCGCAGTCGCGGCAGCCAGCCGCATGTCGCCCGGCGCACGTGCCTTGTGCAACGCGGTCTGGCGTTCGTCCCGGAGGCGAGCCCGCGCGTCAGCGGGCAAGCGTCAGATGGTTCGGATCAGTCTGCGACCAGGGCGCTGTTGGCGAGCGCCCTGCGCCTGAGTAGGGGTGAGATGCGGTAACGGTCTTCACCGTAGAATGCCGACATGTTATCCAGGACAGTACAGATCGTCCGCACACCGATCGTGTCCGCCCATGCCAGCGGCCCGACCGGATAATTGACGCCCTTCCGCATTGCCAGGTCCACGTCGTGCACCGACGCGACCCTTTGATGGACGGCGTCCGCGGCTTCGTTGGCCAGCATCGCTACCGTGCGCATGACAACCATGCCCGACGCATCGTCGATCACGGACACGGACTTGCCGAGTTTCTGGAACAAGCCGACAACGGCGGCGATCTGGTTGCCGGTCACCTGGTCGGCAGGCGCCAACGCGATCCGGGTGCAGCCGACATAGTCGAGGGCGAGGTCGAAGAGGACAAATGGTGCGCCAGCCTCAGCCGACCGTGCGGTCGCGGTTCGTCCGTCCGTGAGCGCAACCCGGACGCCCGCGACGCACAGGTTGTCGCCCGGACCGCTGTTGCGCTCGACACCGATGCCGGCGCGACCGGCCAGGTCGACCAGCGCGGCGGCGCAGTCGAGATCGCCCTCGACCGCGATCTGCGATGGGGCCGTCTGCGGAGCCGCATCCGCCACGGCCGGCGCAGGATTGGCATAGTCATAGAACCCGCGCCCGCTTTTGCGACCGAGCCAGCCGGCATCGACCAGCTCTTTTTGCAGCAGCGACGGGGTGAAGCGCGGATCCTGATAAAAGCCTTCGTAGACCGACGATGTCACCGCATAGTTGACGTCGTGACCGATCATGTCCATCAGCTCGAAGGCGCCCATGCGAAAACCGCCGGCTTCGCGCAGGATCGCATCAATAGTCGCGGGCGCGGCCGCGCCTTCCGACAGGAGCCTCAACGCTTCCGCGTAGAATGGCCGGGCGACACGGTTCACGATGAAGCCCGGCGTGGACGCGCAATGAACCGGCACCTTGTTCCACGCGCGCGCCGTTTCGAAAATCACGTTCGCCACGGCCGGGTCCGTCGATTTGCCGCTGACCACTTCGACCAGGGGCAAGACCTGGGCCGGATTAAAGAAATGCATCCCGACCAGGCGCGCCGGACGCGCCAGGTGAGCACCGATCGCGGTAACCGAGATCGACGATGTGTTGGTCCCGATGATCGCGTCTTGCGCGACGACCGCTTCGACACTCCTGAGCACCGCAGCCTTGACGTCGAGCTTTTCGACGATGGCTTCGATGACGAGGCCGCAAGGCGCGAGCGCATCGATGGTGTCGGCGGCATGGATCCGGGCGAGGCGTGCATTGCGTTCTTCCGCACTCAGGCGCCCTTTGGCGACCTGCTTGTCGAACTCGGTGGCCAGCGTACCGAGCGCGCGTTCGATCGCGCGCCGGTCGGCATCGTGCAGGAGGACGCGGTGCCCGGCCCCGGCAGCGATCGCCGCGATGCCGCTTCCCATCGCGCCGGCCCCGATCACGCCTACCGTGATCGACGCTTGCAGTGCACTTGATTTACTCATCTGTTTCCCTTTCCGATCTTCCAAATTGAAGCGTCGAGGCGCGAGCATGTTCGCTCGTGCCCGGCGTTGAGTCGCCCGCTTCGATCCCGTTGCGCAGCATCTGCCTGGCGTCGTCCGTCGCGATCGGACGGATGACGCGGCGTGTGACTTGCCACCCCACAGCGGTCCGCGCCAGCTCCCACCGGTTGACCGTCAGGTGATAGGTCACGAGCGCTTTGCGCACGTCTTTTCCGGGCAGGCGGACTTCGGGACTGTTCGGGTCGAGTACCACTACCTGCAGGTAGCCGGTGGCTACGGCCCGGTCACCATCGATCCGGACATGCGGCATCGCCATGGCATGCGCCATGCCGCTTTCGATTGCCTGCGCCTGGCTCGTGCTGCGCACGATGTCCATGATCCGTTCGCGGTTCTCCTCGCCCAGGTTGCCGCCGCGGTCCATGACGGCGCCATCGGCGAACATGGACTGCCAGTAGCTTTCGGACGCCACGTCGGAACTGAGCGCGGAACCCGCCAGCAGATTGAGGATATCCAGCCTGTCCTCGATGGCGCGCAGCCGGGCTTCGCTGCTGCATGATTGTTTCGTTTCCATTGTTTTTTCCATAATGTCGTTCGGTGGCTTCAGCCATGGTCGTGAGGCAGCGCACCACGTGATTCACGCCTGGCGGCCCGGCGGCAGTACCCAGTCCGATACGGTTGCGGGTGGGCAGAACGGTTCGGCCTCACTGGGCTGCACGATTGGCGCGCGCGCCGCCGCTCGCCAGGAGCGCTTCGATCTCCGCGCCGCCGTAACCGATTTCCTCGAGAATCGCACAGGTATCCCAGCCCTGCGGCCGTGCGGAAGCACGCAGGGCGGGATAGGTGTCGTCGAAGCGGATCGTCGAGCGGATCGCGGCGGTCTTGCCCTCGGTTGGATGCATCTCCGATTGGATCAGTCCGACCGCCTCGAGGTGCGGGTCATCTTGCAGCGACGCCAAGGTATGGCACGGCTGGGCGGCGATATCGGCGGCGCGCAGGAGAGTCAGCCACTCGGAAGTACTCTTGCCCGTCAGCGGTGCCCCACGCACTTCGAACCATTCCGCGACGTTGCGCGCACGCGCCGCGACGCTCGCGAAGCGGGTATCGCCGAGCATGGCCTGACGGCCCGTCACCTCGAGGAACGCGCGCACTTGCGCGTCGGTGTTGACGGTGAACGAGATCCAGCCGTCGGAGGTCGCTACCGGCTTGTTGTGAGGGCTGAGCAATCTAAGATCGCCGGGTGGCCCGACCGGCGGGTCGAAGCTCTGCTGCGCCAGGTGTTCCTGCAGGACGAAGGCCGCCATGGTCTCGAACATCGGTACTTCGATGCTGCGCCCTTGTCCGCTCGCCTTGCGCTCCATCAGCGCCGCCAGGATCGCGCCAGCGGCGATTTCGCCGGATACGTGATCGCAGATCAGCAAAGGCACATAGGTCGGCGTGCCATCACGCGCCAGCGTGAGGCCGGCCATTCCGGTTGCTCCCTGCACGACGCTGTCGTAGGTCGGTTGCCCGGCATAGGGGCCGTCTGTGCCATAGCCCGTGATCAGGCAATAGACCTTGTCCGGATGCCTGGCGCGGATCGATGCGGCGTCGAGCCCGAGGCGCTCCAGGGCCTGTGGCCGCATGTTGGCGACGATGACGTCGGATATGGCCACTAGCCGCTCGACGGCCTGGCGGGCGCCCTCCTTCTTCAGGTCGAGGCAGATGTTGCGCTTGCCACGGTTGAAGTGAAGATAGGCGCCGGAGTGCTGGCCGGTCGGCGAGCTTCCGCCGAGGCCGCGCATCAGATCCCCCTCCGGGCTTTCGACCTTGATGACATCGGCACCATACTGCGCCAGCCGCCACGTGCACACGGGGCCGACTACGACGCTCGTCAAGTCGAGCACGCGTATCCCTTTCAATGGTTCGAAATTCATCGGTCATCCATAAATATTGATACTGGTTCAGTTTCTAGATAAGAGCATTGGTAGCCGAGATGGTCGCGGATGGGCCGGCGCATGTCATGAAGCAGTTGCAAAAAGTTCCGAATGCGGTCCGAACCGCTCGCGGGTCGGGGCGTGCGCGAACGGCGGGGACATGAGGTACGTCCGGCCTTGGCCCGGATGGCATCGAACGACGCGCTTCGCAATTTTTTGGAACTCCTTCATGACTGGTGCTGGCGCGCCGGCCATGATTCTTTGGAGCGAATTTCACATCAAGCCAATCAACCCGCACCGAGGACTCATCGCAATGATCAGGATTAACCGTCACCTTCGTAGTCATGCCAGCGCTGCCCATCCGGCCAGGACAGGCATACCCGCCCGTCTCAGCTCGACATCCGTGTTGCCCGGCTTTTTTAATTGAGGGTCATGATGACAAGGAACGCAAACCGGGCCGTACCATTGCCGCTCGTGCCCGACAAGCAGACGGACACGCGCGGATGGTCGAAAGCCACCATCCTGGTGCTTGCCGCGCTGACGGTCATCAGCTTCTTCAACTACACGGACCGTGTCGCCGTCGCGGTTCTCATCGAGCCAATCAAGAAGACGCTGCAGTTTTCCGACACGCAGGCAGGCCTGATCACAGGCCTGGCCTTCGCTCTGTTCTATGCGGTACTGGGCGTGCCGATCGGACGCCTGGCCGACAGCAGCAACAAAGTGAAGCTGCTGATCATCTGCTTCCTGTTGTGGAGCACCGCGACCGCGCTGTCCGGTATGGCCACCTCCTTCCTCGGGCTGTTCATGGCACGCCTGCTGGTGGGCGTCGGCGAGGCGGGGTGCTTACCCGCGAGCTTCGCCATCATCAGCGAACGGTTCACACCGCGGCAGCGCCCGTTGGTGATCAGTATCTTCCACGCCGGCGGACGCCTTGGCACGGCCCTCGGCATGGCCGGAGCGGGTATTGCCGGACAAGTCTACGGATGGCGCACGACGCTCATGGCGGTGGGTATCATCGGTATCCCGGTCGCGCTTCTGGTCGCCGTCGCACTGCGTGGGGAAGGCGCGCGGCAGAAGCAACAGGCGGCGAAGGCACCCGGCGTCAAATTGGCAAAGGTCCTGGAAGTGCCCGGTGTCGGCTATCTCGTCACCGCAATCTCGTTAAGTTCTTTCGCGACCTATGGCATCACCCAGTGGCTGCCTGCGTTCCTGGTCCGCAATCATGGCGCGACACTCGGCGCCGCCGGCGTGTGGAGCGGCGCGACGACTGGCGTGGGCGGGATTCTGGGCACGCTTGCCGGAGGAATGGGAGCCGCATACCTGATCCGTCGAAATCGGAACTGGGACCTCTGGCTCCCGGCCGCGGTATATGGCCTTGCGGCGCCGCTGTTTCTCATCTCTCTGTTCAGCCCGACGCTCGTTGCGGCGTCCGGCTTCTACTTCGCCGCAACGCTGCTGGCCACATCGGGGGGCGGAGTCGTCCTGGCCGCGTTCCAGCGCTTCACAGTGCCCGCGCACCGGGCAACCGCCAACGGATTCATGCTGATGGTCTCCGCAGTCGCGGGCGTCGGCCTGGGTCCGCTGGCGGTCGGTGTCGCCAGCGACCAGTTGAAAGGAGTGCTTGGGGCCGAGTCCCTGCGCTGGGCTCTCGCGGTATGCGCCGTCACCTTCCTCGCAGCCAGCTGCTTCTATCTTCGGGCCGCGCACCGCGCCACGGGCGACATGGCGGCATCCGACTGACCAGGGCGGTGCGCCGCCGTGGTTCCCCTTCCGTCCTGCCGGACAAAGGCGCCGCCCGATCACTGGCAGCGCCTGCCGAAGACCCGCATCACGTCACCCAGCGGGTGTCCATTCACACAAAACATTTGACGCTCATGCTATGACAACAAATCTCAAATCCCGCCTGGCCGCAAACGAAGTCCTCGTTGGCGCGGTCGTCAACATCCTTGATCCCATGCTGGTCGAAGTCATTGCCGGCGCCGGCGCCGACTTCCTTTTCATGGACTTTGAACATGGCTTGAAGGACTATTCCGCGGTGGCGAATGCGCTCGTCGCCGCGGAACTGTGCGACGTCCCTGCCCTAGTCCGCATCGGCGAGAAATCGGAAAACCTCGTCGCGCGAATGCTGGATGCCGGTGCGGCAGGACTCTTGTTTTCGCACGTCAGTACTGCAGAAGAGGCCCAACAACTTGTTTCCTGGTGCAGATACAAACCGCTCGGGACGCGAGGCTCCGGCGTCACCCGGGGGTTCCTGCGCCATTACGGCAACGAATTCGACCGGCGCCAGCAGGCCAGCAGGGACGTCGCCTGCATCATGATTGTCGAGGATATGGTCGGGGTGGGAAACCTCGAGGCGATACTCGCGGTGGACGGCGTGACTGGGATTGCGATAGGGCCGGGGGACCTCTCGATGGAACTCGGCGTGGATCGCTGGGATCATCCGAAAGTGCTGGAGCTCCTGCAGCACATGGCCACGACCGTCCGCAGTTTTCCCGGGATGGGACTCCTGCGACTGTGCGTGGACCCGGCGGAGGCGCCGGCGCAGATTGAATCAGGCACGAACATGATTTTGATTACACATGATGTCCATCTGATCAAGAATATGTATAAGTCGCTCTTCACGGGTTATCACACCGCCGTCGAAAAAACGAATAAAAGATAATACGGCGTCGCCGTGAGTCCGGTCACAGGGAACGTCCGCCTACACAGTTCCCTGCAACAGGCGCGTCGCGACATCGTCAGTTCAGATAACGCGCCGCCGGCACTTGCCTGCTTCCTTGTTCGTGCCGGGCACAGACAAAACTGTCATGCTTCGAGACCTCTCCTTGTCGATATTCCGGGAACGCGGGATAGGCGCAAACCGGCCGCTCTTCTGCCCGCGCATCGCTGCCTCCGGCTTTTCGAGCGATGATCTGCTCGGGCGCCACACCGCCTTCCGTCCACGCGACGAGCGCCATCAGGGCGTCGCCCTCGGTACGCGGAGGAACGCTTGAGCTGAACGGCTGCCCGATGTCGGTTGCGCCGGGACCACCAACGCAGTGCCCCATTCCGGGAATGAGAAACAGCCGTGCAAAGTCCCGACCGCCAGCGACTGCGCTGGTGGAGAGGACGCGATCGTAATATTGGACGACGTCCTGGAACGGTACGCCCGGGTCGGCAAGTCCCGAATACAGCATCAGCTTGCCGCCATGCAGAGCAAAATTGTTCAGGTCGCTATCATTCGCGTTCAGCGACGATGCCAGGCGCGCGTCGACCCGATCCATGTCACGGTCGAAATCGAACCCGTCAGGAGAAAACGCATCACCGAGTCCCCAGCGCATCACGAACAAACGCGACACTAGACTGCGGTCGCTGAACCGTGCGGGTCCGAGCGGCAACTCTTCGCTGCCCGGCGTGAGGCCTGGATAGATGCGCTCGCCGGTATTTGGATTGACGGGTCCAGCGTACAGCCGGCGTAGCGCTGCCAGCTGGGGCTGGGTAATGCACTGGTCGGACACGGTATGGGCCTGACATTGCGGAAGCGCCGCAGGATCGAAGTTACAACGACGCGGATCGGTGAGGAATTGGTCGCCGGGCGCGCCTCCGTCCTTGCCCGCACAAGCAGTGAGCACAGCGTGCGACACCATCGACCATTGCGCAGCCGACAGCCTGCTCTCGGGCGTCGCATTCATGGCTTGGTAATTCCACAGGAAATAGCTGGAACTGTGTGTCCGGTTGTTGCCCGGGGCGCCGGCCAGGATGCCGTCGTAATCGTCCGGGTACCGCTGCGCCGTCACGAGGGCCTGTTGTCCGCCAGTAGAGCATCCCTCGAAATACGACCGGAACGCAGTGACCTCATAGTACTTGCGCACCAGTGCTTTCGCGACCCGCGTCATCTCGTGTGTTGCGCGATGCCCGAAGTCGCGCCATCGCTCCGGGTAACCGTCCGCCAGCGCGATATCCGGCGCCACTCCCATGTCCGTGTTGGCGACCGCGAACCCACGCTTCAGCCCTTCGATCATGCCCATGCCGTAGGCGATCGAACCCGCACCGCCGCCGTTGCCGGTGCCAAGGAAGCGGCCGTTCCAGCCCTTCAGCGGCAACCAGATTTCGATGCCGATATCCGATTCCGGCGTCGGCGCGGCCCGGGCCTGCACCCTGCAAAACCCGGGCAATGTCGCCGCCCTCTGCCTTACGTCGCCACCGGCTCCGGTCCCGGTCGGCACAAATCGACCAGCCGCAACTGCGTTGGCTGACACGATGCGCGCCCCGGCCACGACGACAGCACCAAGGGCCTCACAAGCGTCGATGGCCGCATCGTTCGCGTGCGCCGTGGATTGTGCGACCAGGCCAAGGACAAGTCCGGCCGATGCCGCAGCCGCGACTTTGACCGCATTCTTACGAATCCGCATACACTCCCCTTCTTCAGATGGACCGGTGCCGACGGCGAACCGGTCTTGCCACAACCCCTTCCCGGATACCGGCGTCTCGCCGGAACCGGTCCGGGATGGCGTTCACATCGAGAACCGGACCCCCAGTTTGAAATAAGGTCCGATGCGGTCATAGCTGCCGGCCTGCGTCGGGAAAGCCATTGGCGGTTTCTTGTTGAGAATATTGTCAGCTCTCACATAGACGGTCCACTCGCCTTCGCCACGTTTGATCCGTTGCTCGATCCCCGCCCCCAGGTACCAGACGCCAGGCAGACTATTGTTCTGAATTAAAGACGCGCTGGCGATACTGTATTTGGCCGGCCCCAGGCCGCTGGCATTGGCGCTGACCGTCGTGTCCCCGTTGCGATAGCGGGCGCCGATATCCCAGCCCAGCTTGGGAATGTTGTACGACAGGACGTCGCCCGCGTAATTCACCTTGCCGGTCCCAAGGTCGACGGCGTACTCCCTCACGAAGTTCGCCAGCCCGCGGACCTCGAGCTTGCCGGCCGCGCCAAGGTCGAATCGGTACGAGCTTTCGAGGTCGAGGCCGTTCGTGGTGATCGTTGCAAGGTTGGCATACGGGGCGACGATCGACGTGATGGCGCCGCCTGTATCGCGCGTGATGAATCCGCAGATAGACGCGTTCCCGGCCTGGCACTGGTCCACCGTTTGCTGGGCCGTGAGCGTCTGGATCGCTTTCGTCAGGTTGATGGCGTAGTAGTCCAGCGACAAGTTGAATTTTGGAAGAAAGGCAGGTTGCAGGACGATGCCGGCCGACGACGTGATCGCGACCTCCGCTTGCAGTGACGGATTACCGCTGGAGAACGCGGCGGCATTCACCTGCGTCTTCGTGCGCGGATCGATGACCGTCGTTCCTGCGCCAGCACTGATGAGTCGCGAGTTCAGTTCGAGGATGTTCGGTGCGCGAATGTCGCGCGACCGGACCGCACGGAAGCGAACGCTCGAGTTCGGTTCGTACGTACCGCCGAATTTCCAGGTCGTCGCATCGCCGGACGTGCTGTAATTGGTCTTGCGGACTGCGCCGTTCACCTCGAGGGACTTCATCATCGGCAGTCCTGCGCCGAGCGGAACAACGGTCTCGAGAAACGCTTCCCGGACTTGCATCTTCCCGCTCAGCGGTTGCTGGTTGTTGTAGGCAAAACCGCGCGCGGCCTGGATCGCGTCGACGGTCTGGTCTTCCTTCGTCGACCGATATTCGGCGCCGGCAGCCACGGACACCGCGCCAGCCCAGGTTGAAAACGGCTCTCCGGATACGCGTCCGCCCGCGTTGAACTCATTCAAATGGAGGTAAGTCAGTCCGGTACCATAGGCATATGCCTTGGCGGCCAGGTTCGGCGCCCCTTCGCCGAACAGATTGATCGGCACACATCCATTGCCTGGATTCGACAAGGTGGAGCGGCACACGATCTGGCCGTTGGCAGGATTGACGACCGCATCGACCGCCCTGTTGAAGTTTGCCGGGATGTCCGCGTTGTCGTAGCGCCAGTTATAGTTGCTCTCGCCGTAGGCGGTGTATGCGGTTGCTTTCCAGCTGCCGGCAAGGCTCATGTCGACACCCAGGCTGCCTCGATACACGTTCGAGAAACGCGTAAATTCACTGCTCCCGAACTCCGCCGAAAAACGACCGAGCGGGAACGATTTGACGCCGGCGGCGTCCATTTGCGTCGCTACGCCAGCAGGAAGATATGCATTATCGCGCTGGATGTTGAATGCGCCGAGGAGGACCGTGGCGGGCGGCACCGAATGGAAATTCGTCTTGCTTTCGCCGTAGAGGAAATCCCCGTGCACTTTCACGTCCGGCGATACGTCGAACGACAGGTTCGCGTAACCTGAATACCGCTTCTGCGGTGCAGTCAGGTCTGCGACCCGTTGAAAGAAGGCCAGATCGTTCCGTTGGCGCGGGCAAACGACGTTGACGCCGACGACAGGCCCGCACGGTTGATACGGCGCTGTCGCGCCGCCTGGAAGAAACTGGGTATTCGCGAGGGGGCCACCGGTGATCAGGCCGCCGAACGTCATGTTGTTGTAGTACACATAAGGCGCGACGACGAGCGGTTTTTGCCCGTTCGTTGGCGTGTAGTTCGAATTGGGAACCGTGCCCACCGCGTAATACAGGTCGTTCCTGCTGGAGACAGGGACCGCTTCCGACTTGTAGCCCTCGATACCCAGGACAAGGTGGGCTCGGTCGCCGAGGTCGCCACCCCATGCCAGGCCGGCTTTCTGCGTCCCGCCATCGGAGTGGGAAGAAATACCGGCTTCCACGTTTGTTTTCAAACCATTCAGCCTGGTGTCCAGCACGATGTTGGCGACGCCTGCGACGGCATCCGAACCGTACGCGGCCGATGCGCCGCCCGTCACGATGTCGATACGTTTCACGAGCAATTGCGGCAGCACGGCGATGTCGACCGTCCCGATGTTCGTCGTCGGCGTCATGCGCTCGCCGTTAACCAGGACCAAGGTACGATTCGCTCCCAGCCCGCGCAGGTTGAGGAAGCTGCCGCCGCCTGTACCACCGATGGCCTGGCCGCCGGTCATTGGCGTCGCCGTGTTACGCGCCGCAGGCAGCAGCGAAATCGCTTCGATCAGTACCGATGGCGCGCGATCGACGAGGAATTCTTCACCGACCACCGTCAGGGGCGTGGGCGCCGTATAGCCTGCGCGCGTCACTCGAGTGCCCGTCACGACGATCGAGGGCGTGGCATCACCGGCAGGGCTGTCCGCGACCGGTCCCGGCTTGGCCTGCCCGGGCACTTCCTGCGCGAATACCCCCGCACTGACCAGGCTGGCGAGCAGAATCGCAGAGCGGTGTCTGAATACGTTCGGCGCAGGCTGTGCGACCTTGATGTTGCCGGACGTTGTTCTCATTTTGTTGATCTCCTCTGCGAATCCCGCCAGGACTGGCCTGATTCAATTGGCTGCAGGCGTTTAACTACGCCTTACGTTTGTATGGATGGTGGAGCCGCGGCACCATGGGCTCGCGCGCTGCGCCGGGGCGCAGCAACTGCCCACACGCCGGTTTCATGACGCCGGCGACGCAGCGTCAGGTGTTTTGGCCGTGCCGAAGAGCGCCGCCACCAGCGGGTCACGGCGCGCGGCACTTCCCGTCTCGCCGCCGGCGGGGTCGACGCTGCGCCAACGCCTGTCGACCTGTGCGCAGTCCTTGCGCCGCAGGCCGGTCGTGGGGGCCGGTTCGGTGAGGCCGTCGAGGAAGTGTCGTACCGCTGCCGGATCCGCACACAGCGTATAGACGTTGCGGTCACAGGCATCGCTGTCGTGCCGGGCCTTGCGCAACGCAACCAGGCCGGCCCCACGCAACTCGGCGAGGTAATAGCGCGATGCCGACGCCGAGCAGACGAGCAGCTTCGACACACCGGCACAGCCGATATCGCGCAGCGCAAGCTCATGGACCAAAGTGCGCAGGTTGATCCTCTTCCGTTCGCTCGAAGAATTCGACATGGGACTTTTCAGTACATGGGACGGCGGTGCGCGACTCGGCATGGCTGGCGCGCGACGATCGTTACATATTGGGTTGATGGACTTCGATGACGTTGCCGTCGGGGTCCTGAAGAAACACCTGGTACCAGCCGGCGATGGCCCACTTGCCGTAATCCGAGTACTTGATGCCGCGTTCGTCGCACCTGCGCATGAAGCCCTTGATGTCGTCCGTGCGGAAGCAAAAATGGCCGCGCGCCATGGGATTGATGATCTGGTTCAGCTTGAACCCCGTGTCGAGATCGCGCTCGGCCCAGTGGAATTCGATCGCACCGTCAGTCAGGAAATCGACGTCCCCGGAGTAGCCGTTCGAGTTGCGATCGAAGTTGACCCGGGTGTGCTCTTCGTCATGGATGGTGCCGAGATCGAACAGCGTCTTGTAGAACTGCGTCAGCCTGGGCAGGCTGTCGGTACACAGATTCATGTGGTGAAAATGGAATTTCATGGCAGCTCCTGGAATGAAATGAGTGGTCCTGTACTTAAAAAATAGCGACGTGGTCGCTGGCGCCCGTCAAACGTCGACGCGTCGGCCACAAGCCGCCGGTGGTCCTGCGCAAGCGCATCGTTCGCGTCCTGGGCTCGACAACAACATCCTCGCGCCTAGCCCCGGTGATGTCATGAAACAGTTGCGAAAAATTCCGAAGGGGGTCCGAACCGCATGCGCCGTCGTCACCCTGCGTCGACTTTCATGTCGATGGCCAGGCGCCCCCGGTCGTCGAATGCCCGCACCCGCCAGGTCTCCCCTTCACGATGCGCGGCCAGCGTCATCGGGCGGCCGCAGAACAGCGGTGCGACATGGCGTGCCTGCAGCAGCGTTGGCGCGACGCACAGGTCCCTGCGCATGAATTCGGTCAGCAGCAAGGTCGCGAGGCCGCCGTTGACCACCAGGTCCGGATAGCCCTCCACGTCCCGCGCATAAGCCTTGTCGAGGTGGATCTTGTGCGAATTGAAGCCCAGCGCCGAAAACTGGAAGATCAGGGTCTCGTCGGGAACGACCGTCTGCGACCAGTCGTCCGATACCGTCACCGGCGCCGCGGCCTCGTCATCGATGGCGACGCCTTCGCGTGCGGGCAGGAGGAGATACGTTTGCGTCTCCGAGATCGCCAGTTCGAGATCGGGCAGTGTGCGCATCTCGTGCAGGATCGTCGCGATCGCCATCGGGCCGTTGTTGGTCGTCTTGGGCTTGACGCTCTGGATGCAACTCGTGCGGATGACTTCCGAACCGATTGCGATTCCCTTCAGGTAGGAGACGTTGCGTCCGCCCAGCACGAGGCGTGGCAGGCCCAGATCCGGCATCGGGACGCCGAGCCCCGGAAATCCGTCGCTGCGCAAGGCTGAACGGCGCGTATCGGCCCCCAGCAGCACGAAATGCCAGCCGCGCGGGAGTGGCGAACCTTCGACGATATCACCCGGATCCAGGTCCAACATGGCTGCCACGCGGCGCGCCACCGCCACACTGCAGCTTTCCACACGACTTACCGTTTCGCTCAGATCAAACATCCTGTCCTCTTCCGTTTTTCTTTATCGCGCTGACGCGAATACATGCGTTGGCATCAACCATCGATCGCCCGGTGTCCCTGATCGAAATGCGAAGCTCAAGGAGATTCCTGGCGAAGCTCGCTCCACATTCGACGCCGAGGAACCGCCACGACCTGCAGGCGATGGCTTATACTGCGATTCCACTTTGCAATCCGGCTCGCGTCGGGTACCTTGCATCCCATGTGGATGCGAGCTTCGTGCCGACGAGCACACGAACGGCATGGTCCGGCATAGCCGAAGGGATGTCATGAAACAGTTGCGAAAACTTCCGAAGGGAGTCCGAACAGCCGGTGCGCTGCGCGGCTTGTCCCGATCATGAATATGTTGGTACGCAGATTTGTTTTCGGGTCGTTCGTGTACGACGTGGGCCGCAATGCGCTCACGAGCGAGGGCGCGCCACTTCCTTTAGGACACCGCGGACTTGCGATCCTCCATGCGCTCCTGAAGACGAATGGCCGCATCGTCACCAAGGCCGAACTGATGGATGCCGCGTGGCCGGGTGTCGTTGTCGAGGAAAGTAATCTTTCCGTCCAAATCGCCAATCTCAGGAAAAGCCTGGGCTCGACCAAGGAGGGAACGGACTGGATCGCTACCGTGCCCAGGGTCGGCTATCGCTTTTCGCAACCGGTGGTGATGGAAGACCAGAATGCCGTCACAGCCGGCGCGCGCGAGCCGCGCCAGGCCGGCCGGAAGCCGTCGATCGCCGTACTCCCGTTTTCCAACCAGATCGGCGACCCCGAGCAGGAATATTTCGCCGACGGCATTACCGAAAACATCATCGGTGCGCTATCGCGGTTCCGCTGGTTTTCCGTCGTGACTCGTCATTCGAGCTTCCGGTTCAAGGGTGCGGCCATCGACATCAAGGAGATCGCCCATCAACTCGACGTGGGCTACCTGCTGACGGGCAGCGTACGCAAGTCCGGTCCGCAGATTCGTGTCTCGGCCCAGCTCAGCGATGCACAGACCGGGCATCAGTTATGGGCGGACCGCTATGACGTGCAGCTCGGCGATGTGTTCGGCATTCAGGACCAGATCGCCGAACAGGTCGCCGGCGCCATCGAGCCGGAGCTGCTGAAGAGCGAATCGGATATCGCGGCGAGACGGCGCCACGCGAGCGACGCGGACAGCACCGATCTGGTCTATCAAGGCGCGTGGTTTTTCCACAAGATCACCCGTGCCGCGCATGTACGTGCCCGCGAACTGTTCCGAAAAGCGCGCGAGATCGATCCCGATCTGCCGGAAGCGAACCTCTGGCTCGCCCGGGTCAACGCAGGCCTGGTCGCGTACGGCTGGAGTGACGATCCCGAGAGCGATCGTGCCGAAGCCCTCGACGCGGCTTTATCCGCCGTCCAGCTCGACGAGAAGAATCCCTACGCCCACTACGCGCTCGCCATCGCGAGCACGTACGCCGGGCTGTTCGACCAGGCGGTGCGCGCCGCAGAAAAAGCCCTTGAGCTCAGTCCGAGTTTCGCCCTCGGCTATCTCGTGCTGGGCCTCGCACGCCTGTGTGCAGGGTCCGCATCGCAGGCGATCAAACCTCTCGAGCAAGGCTTGCAGCTGAATCCATTCGATCCGCAAAACTTCATCTGGCTTAATACGCTCGCGCTTGCCCAACTGCTTGCCGACAAGGCCGACAGTGCGCAGGAGACGGTGCTCAAATCGCTCAAGGTCCGGCCGCAATTGCGATCGACCCTGGAAACGCTGGCGTGCTGTTACGTACAACTCGGCAACGTAAACGCCGCACGGGAGTGCGTGGCCCAGATCCAGGGCCTCGAGCGCCCCGCCTACGATATCTTCGACCTGCTGCGGCATCACAATCCCGGCTGGGCCAACGCGCTCCGCGTCCTGCTCGCGCAGGCGGGCATGAAGGATCCCAAGGCTTGACCGGAGCGGCGCCCGTCCGCCGGTGCGCCTCACGGTCTTCTCTGCAGCGATCAATCGCCCCGCCCTACCCCTTGCCGCGATTCGGACAAGTTTCGGATATCTTCGCAACTCCTTCAGGACTTCGAATTCTGCGGGCGCTATCGTCTCCCCACCAATGCTGCCGCGACGGGCACCGTGCCCGGAACCGATGAAGCAGCAGTACACAGGAGACATAGTCCATGAGTAATGTGAAAACGATCTGCGTCGGCCTCATCGTGCTTGGCGCACCGACAGCCGTCTTCGCGGGCGAACCGGACAGCCAGGTAGTCAACCAGCCGCAAGTGGCTGCCTCCGATGCACCGGCCACGCCTGCCGCGCCGATCCCCGTACCTGCGGAGGCAGGCAAGATCGAGGAGGTCGTCGTCACGGCGCAGAAGCGATCCGAGAACGCCCAAAAAGTTCCGATCGCCATCAGCGTGATCACTGAAAAGAACCTGGAGGCACAACACATCACAGGCATGGAAGACCTGCCCGCGCTCCTCCCTGGCCTGAAGGTCGGGAACAGCGCGGGGTCCGGGCTGGTGTACTTGCGCGGCACCGGCCAGAATTCCGGCGCTCCCGGCATCGTCAACCCCATCTCGACCTACCTCGACGGCATCTATATCGGCATCGCACGCCTCGGCCTGTTCGATCTTCCCGCGGTTTCCCAGATTGCCCTGCTAAAGGGTCCGCAAGGCTCCCTGTTCGGCCGCAACGCGTCAGGCGGCATCATCCAGGTGGCCACGAAGGATCCCAGTTCCAGGTCGAGCGGCAGCGCCCAACTCGGCTACGGCAATTTCGGCACGGTGAATGGCGCCGTCTACGCAACCGGTGCCCTCGGCGACACCGTGGCTGCAAATTTCTCGTTCAAGGGCCGGACCCAGTCGCAAGGTGAGATCACCAATGTCTACACGGGCAACGACCTCCTGAAAGAGCGCAGCTACTCGATGCAATCGAAAATCCGCTGGACGCCGAACGACGACACGACCGTCCTGTTGAACGCGGCCCGGCTCTCTTCGCGCGACGTGCGCGGCGTCGTCAACGGCCCGCTCCCCGGGTACACGGCAAACGATGGCGTCACCACCTATCTCGGCGAAGACAAGGTCCGCCTGCGCTATGATCCCCACAGCAAGGTCGACACCAAGCTGCTGTCCCTGAAGGTCACCCACGACCTGGAATGGGCCGCAGTCTCGAACCTGCTGCACGGCTTGTCGTCCGAAACCCTGTTCAAGGACCTGCAGGGCAGCGGCCACGCCGGACGTCCCAATCCGAACAACCAGCCCGACCAGCATATTACGGCGCCCACCAGGATCATCGCGAACGGCGACGATCTGCAGATCTCGTCCACCGGCAACGGCCCTCTCAAATGGATCGCAGGCCTGTCGTATGAATACGAGCGCACCGATTCGACGTTTGCCGTCTACGCGGACGAGGCGCTGATCTCGAACACCATCGGACGCGTCACGAGCGATGCCCTGGCCGAGTTCGCACAAGCGACCTATGCGATCACCCCTTCCACCCGCGTCACAGGGGGCCTGCGGTACACCTCCGACAAGTTGACGTTCACGGGCAGGAATACAGTCACGGGCCAGACGTCGGCGGGACTGGCACCGAGCACGACGTATAAACAGTTGACGTGGCGCGCCGCCATCGACCACGACCTGACCAGGAAGATCCTGCTCTACGCGGCCGCAAACCGCGGATTCAAGGCCGGCCAGTACAACATCACCTCGGTCACGAACCCACCAGTGAAGCCGGAAATCGTCGACGGTGTGGAAACCGGCTTCAAGAGCATGCTGTTCGATCGCCTGCGCCTGAATACGGCCTTGTTCTATCAAAAATCGAGCAACATCCAGCTCCGCTCCAACCAGGCCGGCAACGTCATCCTGTTCAACGCGGCGAAAGCCAAGACCGCCGGCATGGACGTCGATTTCGATGCCAGCCTGTCGGAACACTGGTCGCTGAAGGGCGGCCTCGAGTGGATGCCTGTCGCGAAGTACACGAGCTTTCCGAATGCCTCGGCGGTATTACCGTCGCCATTGACCACCATTCCCGCCAACTGCAACGGAACGCCGAGTACGGTCAAAGGCGGCACCGTCAATCTGGTCTGCGATCTCACCGGCTATCGCATGATTTTTGCCGCCAAGGTGGCAGCGACGTTGGGCGTCCAATACAGCACCACTGCGCTCGGCGGCAAGACGGAAATCAACGTCGGGGACGGCTACTCGTCGCGCTACTTCATCGATCCGAATGGATCGACCTTTGTCGATCCCCAGCATGTGCTCAATGCATCCGTAGTCTGGTCCGCGCCTGGCGACAAATGGAACGTGCGCTTGTGGGGAACTAATCTGACGGACGCAAAGACTGGGTTTCGGGGGTTCGCCTATATTCCAGGCTCTCCTCGCAGGTTTGGCGTCGAGGTGGGGATGAACCTTTAATCCGACGAGTCGGCGCCGGTGGCGGTGCAAACCACCACCGGCGTGCGTATGCCCGGCACCGCCTAATCATGAAATCAAACGTAGTCTTCCTGCAATGAGCGTGAATATTATGAACGCACGGTCACCGCGTCTCTTCCTCGACAAGCTCGCGTGCGCAATTGCCGCGGCGTGCGCCATGCTCCCGATGATAACGCGCGCAGCCGATTGCCAGAGCCTGAGCGGCAAGACCATAGCTGGTGCGACGGTCGTCGAGACGAATGATATCAACCCGCCTTTCGTGATCGCGAGCGCAGACGCGCAACGTGTCTCCGTGACGACGCCATTCTGCCGGATACGCGGCCTGGTCAGGCCCACTTCGGATTCGAACATTTATTTCGAAGTCTGGCTTCCGCGGCCTGAGTCTTGGAACGGCAACTACCAGGGCAATGCGCCGGGCGGCTACGTCGGCTCGATGTTTTATGAGCCGACCGAGCGTGCACTGCGCGCCGGGTACGCAGCATCAACCACGGATAACGGTCACACCGGATCGGAACCGGCGGAATGGGCGCTTGGCCACCCTGAAAGATTCGCTGACTGGGGCTGGCGCGCCGTGCATGAAACCGCAGTAGCGACGAAGGCCATCATCGCAGCCTATTACGGCAGAGGGCCGAGGTTCTCCTTTTTCATTGGCTGCTCCAAGGGCGGCGGTTCGGCGATGATGGAGGCCCAACGCTTCCCCACCGACTACGATGGCGTCATCGCCCGTGCGATGGGCTGGAACCTCTCGGCCCGTCTCGCCATGTACCTGTGGACCATCCAGGCGGCCCAGGCGCCGGGCGCCTGGCTTTCGCCGGCCAAGCTGGAACTGCTGCATCGGTCGGTATTGGCCAGCTGCGGCGCGACGGACGGCATGCTCGACAATCCCGGAACATGCACCTTTGATCCAGGCCGTCTGCAATGTACGACGGATGACGCGACCTCGTGCCTCACGGCGGAACAAGTGGCCGGCGTGCGCAAGATCTATGCGGGACCAGTCGACGCCGGCGGGCAGTCGCTCTATCCGGGTTATCCGCGCGGCTCGGAGCTGAACTGGAGTCGCGCGATGATGGGCCAGCAGGACGAACCCGCAGTGGGAACGACCGCTTATCTCGGTTTTAGCGGCAGGGCGCGTGATTTGTTGTTCGAGCGCGCGAACTGGGACCTGCGCACGTTGGACCCGGTGGACGTGTATCGGCAAGCCCGCCTGAAGCTCGGCACAGCGTGGGATGCGGTCGATACCGATCTCACCGCATTCAAGGCGCGCGGTGGAAAAATCATCGCCTATCAGGGCTGGACCGATGACGCGGTCCCGGCGAATGGCACGATCGATTACTTCGACCGCGTCGCAAACCGGATGGGCGGCCTCGACAATACCAAGTCGTTTTTCCGGTTGTTCCTGGCGCCCGGCATGGACCATTGTGGCGGAGGCATCGGCCCCAATTCGATCGGCGGCCCTTATGGACTTCCCGCACCCGTCCACGATGCGGCACATGACGTCACGGCCGCCCTGGCGCGCTGGGTGGAGCAAGGCGAGGCCCCGGAGCAGATCGTCGCGACACACTACCGGGACAACGACCCCGCGAAGGGAATCACGACACAGCGCCCGCTGTGTCCCTATCCGGCTGCGGCCCGTTTCAACGGCCGTGGCGACGACAGGCGGGCCATGAACTGGGCTTGCACGGCCCCGACGGCCCATCTCACCAGGAACGCCTACGCCCATGAAGAACGCTAGCAACAACGCCATGCGCCCGACTCGCCTCCCGCCGGTGCGGCGGTGCGCGCGGGCAGTCCACAACCATCTCACCACCGTGGGGCAGCAATGAAGACCAAAGCGGATGCGCGCTTTTTCCCGATCGTGTTCGCCCTGATGGCAACCGACTTCGTCTGTTCTCTCGAAGCGAGCATGATCTACGGCGCTTTGCCCACCGTCACGCGTATCCATGGTGACCCGGCATTGGTTGGATGGCTGATCGCGGGCTTCGTCCTCGTCCAGGCAGTCGCCGCCGCCATCGGAGGACGCCTGGGCGACATCTTCGGGCGCCGCAAGGTCCTGCAAACCATATTGCTCGCCAGCGTCGCTGGCTCATTGATGAGCGCCCTGTCGACGGACCTCATCTGGGTTATCGCCGGGCGCTGCCTCCAGGGCGCGTCCGGCGCGGTCCTGCCACTCAGCTTCGCCATCATTCGCTCAATCGCGCCGCCGGACCGGGCCGCGTTCGGTAGCGGCCTAGTGGTCGGCGCCTACTCCGTCAGCGGCGGGTTCGGCTTCATCATCGGTGGATATTTCGCGGATATCGGGCACTGGAGCTGGATCTTCTACATCAGCAGCATCCTCCCTGCCGCCACGGCGACCGTCAACCGTTTCATCCTGCCCAGGGACACCGGCAATCCGGGCGAAAGCCGGAATATCGATTACATCGGCGCCGTCGGCCTGGCACTGGGGGTTGCCAGTGTCCTGGTCGGCATTACGATCAGCCGCTACCACGGTTGGCGCTCGGCAGTGACGGTCGGGTTCATCGGCGCAGGGATCGCCGTGATGGCGTTCTGGACGTGGTACGAGCTACGCCAGGCCGATCCGCTCATCGATGTACGGCGTTTCCGTGACCGCCGATTCTTGTTCACGACCGTGTCTTTCTTTCTGCTCGGTTGCGGCGGACTGCAGATGGCCTACCTTACCCTGACGCTGATGCAACAACCAGTCTGGACCGGTATCGGGCTGGGACTGAGCGGCGCGTTCGCCGGCATAGCCAAGCTTCCCGGCAATGCGGCCGGGGTGATCGCCGCTCCGATCGGCGGCAAAGTCGCCGAACGCCTGAGCGGTCGCCTGTGCGGCATATGCGGTGCCCTGTTGCTTGCAATTGCCTGGATCACGCTGTACTTTTTCCACGACAGCCTGGCATTGGTCATCGGCTGCCTGGTCCTTTCCTCGATGGGCGCCACCATCATGTTTGTCGCGACGCCGGCGGTGATTATGGAGGGCACCCCGGCCACCGAGACCGGCCAGGCGACGGGCTGTGCTTATCTCGTACGGGCACTTGGCCTGGGTGTCGGAGCGCAGCTGGTTTCGCTGTTGCTGGGCTCTTCGATGATCGCCGCGCCATCGGGTGCAACGTACCCGTCGCCAGCGGCATTCCAGCTGGCGATTGGCTTTGTGGCGATAACGTCCGTTCTGGCTTTATTATGCGCGATCGGTGTGCCGAGGATACATAGAGCTGAGAACGTCGACGTCCCCGACGCGCTTGGCATGCCGGGATCTCGGGTCGTCAAAGAATGAATCGTCATCACTACCACCGATAATTTTCAAACTCATCGTCAACAAAATCTAAAGGTACTCGTCCGTTGAAGAAAAAGCGCCCCAGCTTCTTAGGTAAAAATTCCTCTCGCCGGCGGCAAGGGGTAATCCCCCAGTTTTTAAAGCGCACCAAAAGTAGAGGTTAAGCGGCAAGGACGAGTTTCTGTTTTGTGTGATGCCGCCGCGTGCCATCTTGAGCCGGTCGTGATTGCAGGTCCGCATACCGATCGAAAGTATGCGTCGTGGCGGGGTAAGCCCCCCCACAAGGGACTACCATTCAATTGTTTAGTCGTTAAAATATGTCAAAGCTTAGCGATATATCGGACCTCGGCTCTCAGTTTCGGCGTAAGCTGATCTACGTCAAACTGCCCCTGGAGCCCAAACGATGACGGTCATCGAAAATACACGTTTAGCTCAAGTACGCAAACGCCCGCGCAGCGCGACGACCTCGGGCACACCGAGGCCGCTCACCGCCAGCGACGGCAGCCCGCTCATGATCGACATTGCACTGATCGACGAGGACCCCGCGCAACCTCGCAGCAAGAACAATCCTGGCTTACGACCAGAGAGCATCGCCGAACTGGCCGCGAGCTACGGCCCGAAAGGCCCGAAGACTCCGCTGTCGCTGCGCCTCAACCCGGACGCGCCAGGCCGTTACATCATCAACCATGGCCACCGGCGCTACCGGGCCGGCAAACTGAAAGGGCTGGACGCACTGCCTGCGTTTGTCGACAACGACTACGACGATGCCGATCAGGTGATAGAGAACCTGCAGCGCGAAAGCATGACGCCACGGGAAATCGCGGATTACATCGGACGCGAACTTGCGAAAGGCAAGAAGAAAGGAGAGATCGCCAGCCGTATCGGAAAGTCAGCATCGTTCATCTCGCAGCACGTGACCCTGCTCGACCTTCCCGAGCCTGTCGCGATTGCTTTCCGGACCGGGCGCGTCAACGACGTAACTGTCGTGAACGAACTTGTGTCTGCGTTTAAGTTGGCCCCGGCCGAGGTCACTAACTGGCTGAACAATCCCAGCCAGGAAATGACCCGCGGCGAGATCAAACTACTCCGCAAATTCCTCGCCGAGAAGCAGCATGATTCAGACGTGGCCGATAGGCCGAACCGGCAATTCGATTCACCCGTCATCGAAGGGCACCAGGATGCAACGTCGCAATCGGCGAAAGGACAAAGCGAAAACATGCGACGGTTTAGACCCGGGCTTGTCAAGGTCGAGCATAAGGAGCGCATCGCCCACCTTCTGCTCACCAAACGACCGCATTCCACCGGTCGTGGCTGGCTGCGATTCGAAGACGATGGACAGGAGTGCGACGTGGCCCTGGCCGACGTTCGCCTCCTGGCTATAGTAGAAGCCTGAGCCACAACCTCACCCTCTGATCGCCCACCTACGGTACGACTGGCACCGCGTGACGATGCTTTCAGCTCGTCCTGAACGTTCAATCCAATGCCGAGTCATCACGCAAGGTCTGGCTACGCGAATGGCGCTTCAATGGCGTCAGGTAGCTGCCAGTGGTTCACGCTGACCGGGCGTCTCCCAGTCATTATCGACGTCCGCTTCAGCGGACCTCACCTGACTGAAACGGATCAGCTACAATCGCAAGACGACCGGCAATCGGTCGGACGACTACCGTGACTGAAGCGAATGCCGCAGGAGTATATCCATGAAACAGCGTCTTCTTGTCATGAACGGGCAGCGCCTCGTTCAAATCGAGCGGGAGGGTCAGTGGGCGACTGAAAAGGTAGAGAAGGCTGCCGGCGTCAAGCCTGGCATCTATAACATCTATCTTGCCGTCGTCGCCGACAAGACGAAAGCGCACGAGGGCATCATCGTCCATGTAGACCAGCACCATCTATACCAACAGATCGGCAAAGACTTCGTCAGGCACCTGCTTGCCGACTTCAACAAGGTACCTGATATTGGCATCCATGTCAGCGTCAAATACGGGAGCGGTGTCGCCGAAACGGCCCAGCTGACGGCAGGCCGTCGGCTGAAGCATGGCATATCCTGACGGTCCACGTCAGCCCACATTGTCAGCGCAGCGTTCCCCATAACGCGACCACTGCGGCAAGCAAGGTGATGCACGAAGCGACGACGTTAAAAACAGCAAGCTGGCGCGCTTCGCGGAGCGGTTGCGCTAGCCTCGCTAGCAAGTCATCCAACTCGTTGACAAGCACGCGCGCCGATGTCCTTGTGCCTTCCTCCATCAACTGGGCCATCGCCTGCTTGCCCGCGACGAGCGACGCATTCAGGACTCGTTCGGATTTTTCCTTGGCGTCCAGACCCCAGCGCTGGGCAAGCGCTTCCATCTCTTCCTTCAAACCTTCGATCTGTGCCCGCTGGGCCTTGGCGCTGTCCTGCATGAGACGGTGATTGATCGTCTGAAGGACGAAGATGGGATCGTCACGCCCGACCACGATACCGTGCTTCTGCGCGATCTCCCTAATCAAGGCCTCGATCTGGTCGTCCTGTTCTTCAGCCACGTGCGCCCCCTGTCAGATCACGGCAGCGCTGGCGATCTGTCCGAACACCTGGTCGCGAATGATCTTCAGACGCTGCCGGGTCATGATGGTCAGCGTCCCTAGTGCCAAGGCCTCATCGAAGGTGAGGCGCGCCTGCAGCATCTCCGACAGGTCGCGGCCATATGTTTCCTTCTTCAGGCTTGGCAGCCTGACGATGGCGGACACCCGCTCCTTGTTCGCAACGTAAGCCTTCATCTGCTCGAATGTCTTGCCTTCGTGTTCTATCGGGCCGTAGTACGGGTTGAGCCAGACGACAAAGACAGCCTCTGGAGGGAACTGCCGGGCCAGCTGGGCGAAGCCATGAATGGTGTCGAGCAGGGACTGCGCGCCAGCGATCACGATGTGCACGACCAGCTGGTGTCCCATCTCGGTCAGCAGCGACGGCACCCTGTTACTGATCAGGAAGTGCGATAGAGGCACGAAAGAGCTCGCACCGTTGTCGACAATGACGTCGCCTTTGGCCGCATCGATCATTTCGACCAGGCGGTCGAAGCTGCGCGGGTTGATCTCGTCATCCTCCATGATTTCCAGGCGCTGCACCTTGAGTGCGGCGTAACCCGAAAATGTGGCGTTGACCGGATCCGTGTCGATGTTGACCGGCTCGCGGCCCACGTGCCCCAATGCTTGGGCCAGCACCACGGCGACTAATGTCTTCCCGACACCGCCCCTACCCTGCAGGACGAAATGTGCTTTTGCCATTATATTAACTCCTCTCGATTGGGTGCAGCATTGAACGTAAAACCGGACAACTGATCCTGAACCGGCTGCGCATGGACGGACGCTTGCGACGCCCTGCTTTCTATCGAACCAGGCGGTCGCTGGCCTGCCGGCGTCACAAGCAGTGCACGAGGCCCTTGAGTCTTGCGCACAAACGCTGGTTCCGCGGGTCGCACATGCCGTTTCACGTAGACGAGAAAGGCGTCGTAGCTGAATGCGATACGCTTCTGTTCAACCATATGCGTCCAGATTGTCTTGACCGGCCACCCTTGCTCGAGCGCCTCCTTCACGTCCTCCTTCACGCCCAGGAAAGCGACGCGGTTCTTCTCGTGCCTGGCCGAGCGAGCCCGCTGCCTGACCCACTCGGCTAACTCCTCGTTGTAGGACTTTGCCATCGTGATTGCCCATCCCGGCGTGATATCGACATTGTTCGCGCTGCTGTTCGAATCGTGGTCGCGCCGTCTGGAAGCGGCGTGATTCGAGTATAGGAGAGCCGGCCTGATTTTCGATATAAACGGTATGCTTCATTGATCTAATCGAGGATTAACCGAAAGTCCGATTGGTATGCTGCCCTGGAGTAATCGACTCGCAGAGGCGGGCAGGATAGGTGAAGTGGGCCCACCGGCTGCGCCGGTGTTCCCACTTCCCTCCCCTTATTCGCACTTCGTGCTCAACGGGAATCCTGCTCTGCGAGGCCAGCCGGCTGCCGCCGGCCATACGGAGATGGACGATGGACCAAAGGTGCACACGCAAGAACACGCCGCCGGTCAAGGTGTACTGCCTGCCGGAGGAACGCGCTCAGCTGCAGGCCAGCGCCAGCGCCGCCCGCAAGAGCCTGTCGACCTATCTGCTGAACGTCGGCCTGGGCTACCCGGTCCGAAGCATCGTCGACCAGCGATGCGTCGAGGATCTCTTGCGCGTCAATGCCGACATGGGGCGGCTGGGCGGTCTGCTGAAGCTGTGGCTGACCAATGACGAACGCACCGCCGCGTTCGGCGAATCGACGATCCGCGCCCTGCTCGCGAAGATCGAAGCTACTCAGGACGAGCTGCTGGACGTGGTCCGCACGGTGCTCACCCCACGCGACGGGTGCGAGCGATTTTAGCGGCTAAAGTAGAGGCGCTCAGCCATGATCGCGAAGCACATCGCAATGAACGCCGCGGGCAAAAGCAGCTTTACCCGGCTGGTGCGCTACCTGACGGATGCGCAGGGCAAGGAAGTGCGCACGGGCACAGTCCGGATCACCAACTGCATCAGTGACTCGGCCCAAGCCGCCGCGCTGGAGATCCTCAATACGCAAGCAATGAACACGAGGTCCACGGCCGACAAAACCTATCACCTCCTCATCAGCTTTCGCCGTGACGAAAATCCGGACGCCGCCACGCTGGCGGCGATCGAGGACCGCCTTTGCGATGGCCTCGGGTTCACCGGCCACCAGCGGATCAGCGTAGTACATGAAGACACGGACAACCTGCACGTGCACGTCTCCATCAACAAGATCCACCCGACGCGCTACACGATCCATGAGCCGTTCCGCGCCTATCGCGTCCTGGCCAAGTTGTGCGACAGGCTCGAAAACGAGTTCGGCCTGCAGAAGGACAACCACACGCCACGGCAAGTCGGGGCGGAGAACCGCGCCTCGGACATGGAACACCATGCGGGTATCGAGAGCCTGCTCGGCTGGATCAAGCGCGAATGCAAGGAGCAGATGCTGGGCGCGCAATCGTGGGAACAGCTGCACGCAGTGCTCGCCGAACATGGGCTGCGGATACACCCGCGCGCAAACGGGCTGGTGATCAGCGCTGACGACGGCACCATGGTCAAGGCCGGCTCGGTGGGACGTGAATTTTCCAAGCCGAACCTTGAAAAGCGATTCGGCTCTTTTCAGGCCACGCCTAGACAACAGATTTCACGCAAGCCGACGCGCCGATACCAGAAGCAACCGATCGCATCGAGCGTGGATACCACCGAACTGTATGCGCGCTATCGGGCGGCGCAGGCGGAGGCGCTGGACAGCCGGGCGCGCGAACGCGACCTGGCTCGGGGGAGCAAGGAGCGGCGTATCGAGGCGGCAAAGCGCAGCGTGCGGCTGAAACGTGCGGCCCTCAAGCTTGCCTCGATGCCACGGCCGGCGAAGAAACTGATGTACAGCGCCCTTAGCCATGCCTTGGGCGAAGAGATCGCGGCCATCAAGAATCGGTACCGGCTCGAACGCCAGGCCATCGACCGGCAGCACCGCCGGTCCCAGTGGACGGACTGGCTGCGGCGCGAAGCGGAAACGGGCGACCTCCAGGCGCTGGCTGCATTGCGCGGCCGAAATCGGCAAGGCGGCCTGACAGGTAATACGGTCACCGGCGACGTACCGCCGCAGCGTCCGGTCCGCCCCGTTGGCCACGACAGCGTCACGAGGAAAGGCACCATCATCTACCGCGTCGGCAACAGCGCAATCCGGGATGACGGCGGCAGCCTTAAGGTTTCCCTTGGCGCGGACCAAGCCGCGATGCAGAGCGCGTTGCGGATGGCGATCGTGCGGTATGGCGAGCGTATCGCCGTCAACGGGTCGGATACCTTCAAACAGCAGATCCTGATGGCGGCAGTTGCCGGCAAATTGCGCGTTACGTTCTCCGACACTGCGTTGGAACAGCGCCGGTCGCAGCTGGTTCGTGCATCCTCGACACGCGGGAAAACAGAGCCACCGCGTGCGCGACAAGGCGTGGAAGAGGACAAGCGCCGAGGTCCGGACCACGTCGGCATACACGAAGTGCCTGGCCCCACAAGGACAACAGAAAGCGCGCCACCGCCCGAAACCGAGGCATCAACACGCAGCAATGCCGCCGCAACGACAAGGCGTGCCCTCACCACTGGTGCCGCCGACAGGTACATCGCTGAGCGAGAACAAAAAAGAGTCAATGGCTTCGATATACCGAAACACGCTCGATATACTTCCCTTAACGCCGGCACGGCCGCCTATGCTGGCATGCGCCGGATTGACGGCCATGCCTTGGCTTTGCTTAAGCAAGGTGACGAGGTCATGGTTCTTGAAGTCGACGAAGCGACCGCGCGGCGCCTGCGGCATCTGCCGCTGGGCGCGCAGCTAGGCGTGAACGCCCAGGGTGCTATCAAGTCGAAAGGACGCAGCAGATGAAAGCCGGGTTCAACAACGCGGTCGGTCCTCAGGTGCGCGAGCACACAGCGCGAGGCGGCAAGCTGCTCCCTGCCCTGGCAGCGCTGTCCCTGGGCGGCGGCATGCAGACGGCGACCCAGTTCTTCGCGAGGGACATGCGGTACCAGGCAGCGCTTGGCGCCCACGTCGGCGACCACCTCTACGCGCCATGGGGGATTGTCCATTGGGCCACCAAGTGGTATTCGTACTATCCGGACGCGTTCATGCGCGCCGGCGGCGCAGGCATCACGGTTGCCGGCGTTGGCCTGATCGGCGTGCTCATCTGCAAAATGGTCGGTGCCAATACCGCGAAGCCGAACGATTATCTGCACGGTTCGGCGCGCTGGGCCGAGAAGAAAGACATGCAGGAAGCCGGCCTGCTGCCACGAACGCGCAAGTGGCATGAGATCCTGCGCGGCGTGGCACCAAGCGGCGGCCGCGGCGTCTACGTCGGGGCATGGATCGATGACGGCGGCAAACTGCATTACCTGAGACATGACGGGCCAGAACATGTGCTGACCTATGCGCCCACCCGCTCGGGCAAGGGCGTGGGCCTTGTAGTGCCTACCCTGCTGTCCTGGCCCGACAGCGCCGTCATCACCGACCTGAAAGGCGAGCTGTGGGCCATGACGGCGGGCTGGCGTCAGGCGCATGCCAGGAACAGGGTGCTGCGCTTCGAGCCGGCTGACCCGGACTGCGATGTCCATATCAATCCGATGGAGGAGATCCGGTTCGGCACGGCGTATGAGGTTGGCGACGTCCAGAACCTGGCCACGCTGATCGTCGACCCTGACGGACGAGGACTGGAAACCCACTGGCAGAAGACCAGTCAATCCCTGCTGGTTGGCGTGATCCTCCACTCGTTGTACAAGCACCGGAACGAAGGCACGCCGGCCAACCTGGCCCATGTCGATTTCCTGCTGGCGGATCCGAACCGCAGCGTCGCGGAGTTGTGGATGGAGATGGTGACCTACCAGCACTTGGACGGGAAAACGCATCCCGTCGTCGGAGCGGCGGCGCGCGACATGATGGACCGCCCCGAGGAGGAAGCCGGATCGGTCCTGTCGACCGCGAAGTCCTACCTCGCCCTGTGGCGCGATCCCGTCATTGCGCGCAATACCAGCCGCTCGACGTTTTCGATCGCGAGGGATCTGGTGAACCACGACAGCCCGGTCAGCCTGTATATCGTCACCCAGCCGGACGACAAGACGCGCTTGCGCCCCCTGGTGCGGATCGTGTTGAACCTGATCGTGCGCCTGCTGGCGAACAAGGTGGAGTACGAACGGCACATGCTGGAGATGCCGTGGTGGCGCCGCGCGTTGGCCAAGATCGGATTTGTCCGGGCAGCGCATGCGCATATACGCGCCAAGCGCAAATACAAGCACCGGCTGCTGGGCATGATCGATGAATTCCCCAGCCTTGGGAAACTCGAGATCCTGCAGGAGTCGCTCGCGTTCGTTGCTACTTACGGGATCAAGTTCTATCTCATCTGCCAGGACCTGACGCAGCTCCGCAGCCGCGAGGTCGGATACGGTCCGGACGAGACCATCACGTCCAACTGCCACATCCAGAACGCCTATCCGCCGAACCGGTTGGAGACAGCTGAACATTTGTCGAAACTCACCGGCATCACCACGGTCGTCAAGGAGCAGATCACGACCAGCGGCCGCCGCACCAGCGTCCTTCTGGGCCAGGTATCGCGCACCTACCAGGAGACGCAGCGGCCGCTGCTGACGCCAGACGAATGTCTGCGCATGCCAGGCCCCAGGAAGGACGGCGACTTGATCGTGGACGCTGGCGACATGATTGTCTCGGTCAGCGGTTTCCCGGCCATCTATGGCAGGCAGCCCCTGTTTTTCAAGGACGAGATCTTTAGCGCGCGCGCCGCGATTCCGGCACCGGCACGCAGCGACCAGCTACGGCCGGCAGCAGAATCGCTGAACGCCCAGCGGATTTCGCTATGAAATCCATCTTGCGACGTAGTGCCCTCTCCCGGGCCACCAGCCGGCACCTGGTACGCGCGCTCGGCATCAGCGCATCCTTGCTCGGCGTGGCTGCCCTGCTCGGCCTGGCCGGTGCCAGAGTCAACACCAGCAGGAGCATTGCGCTCGGCCTGTATTGGACCAGCGACCGTCCGGCACGAAAAGGAGAGTATGTGCTGCTCTGTCCTCCGACGATTGGCGTGATCGAAGAGGCGCGCAGGCGCGGTTACCTGGCCGCGGGCTTCTGCCCGGGAGGCTATGGCTACATGATGAAACGGATCCTCGCCACTGGCGGCGATGCTGTGACGCTGGACGCCGATGGAGTGCGCGTGAACGACGTAATGCTACCCTTCAGCGTCCCTCTGGTGACCGACCGGGCCGGCCGTCCGATGCCGCGCCTGCGGACCAGTCGCTACTTGCTTGGTGCCTCTGAGGTGCTGCTGATGTCGGACGTGAGCACCACCTCGTTCGACGGCCGCTATTTCGGTCCCGTCAGCCGTGCGCAGATCAGGACCGTCATCGTACCGGTCCTCACATGGTAGGAGGACAAGCGACGCGTGCATCCCACTCCTCCTGACCTTCCAGCGTAAGCAGCACCCCCATTCCTGAATGATGCCGCCAGGCTGTCCAAGCCCGGCGATGGCCGCGTGCTGCCCGAATTTCCACTTTCACGATCCAAGGAGCGACACCATGATTGATCCGACGATTGAAGCACTCATTGCTGCTGCCATCGAAGCCGGCGAAAACGGCCATCTGGACATATACCTGATGTCCGATCCTGATCCAGACCAGTCCACCCTTGCTGCCGCCAAGCTGCGCGACGCACTGGTCGTCGGCTTCGAACCGGACTTCACCCCGCACGAGGCCGATGCGGCCGGGGCCTTCCTCGAGGACGCACTCTGTGAGGTGGACGCGCGCGAGCCCCGTACGGGGCTGCGCCGGCTGCGCGTGACCGTCCTGCCGCCGAAGGCGCGAGCCGTTTGAGTGCTGCACCGGGAGCGAACAGACATGGACACCACCGAACATAAAAAACCCTTCCACGTGACCGTTGCAGAGAAGCTGGTCAAGCAACTGGAGCAAGGCACGGCTCCCTGGCAAAAGCCATGGGAGCCGGGTATGGACCTGCCGACGAATCCCGTCAGCGGCAAGCGCTACCGCGGCATCAACGCCTTACACCTGATGAGCGAGGGGCGCGGCGATCCGCGCTGGCTGACCTACCGGCAGGCGCAGGCCATGGATGCCCAGGTACGCGCCGGCGAGAAAGGCACGACGATCCAGTACTGGAAGTTTGCAGAAGAACGGCCGCTCGAACGCGATGGCAAGCCTGTGCTCGACGGACGAGGGGAACCGGTCAAACAGACGGTCAAGCTCGAGCGGCCCCGCGTGTTTTTAGCGACCGTGTTCAACGCCGAACAGATCGACGGTCTGCCTCCGTTCACGGCACGAAAAGAACACGCATGGGATCCTATCGAACGGGCCGAGCGCATCCTGCGGGCGTCCGGCGCCGTGATCCGGCACGACGAACGGGACGCGGCGTATTACCAGCCGCGGGCCGACACCATTCACCAGCCGGGCAAGGGACAATTCCCGGATGCCGCCTCGTACTATGTCGTATCACTGCACGAACTGGGGCACTGGACCGGGCACAGCACGCGGCTTGGCCGTGACCTTGCGCACCCGTTCGGCAGCGAAGGCTACGCGCGCGAAGAGCTGCGCGCCGAGATCACCAGCATGATGCTCGGGAACGAAATCGGAATCGGCCACGATCCGCAGCGGCACGCGGCCTACGTCGGCAGCTGGATCAAGGCGCTGCGGGATGACCCTCTGGAGATCTTCCGTGCCGCCGCCGACGCCGAGAAGATGTGCGAGTATGTGCTCGGGCTCGAACAGAAGCAGTTGCAGGACCTGTCCCCCGAACAAGCGTCGCCGCCTGCGGAAGCGGCGCATCCCAAGGCATTCGTACAACCCGATGGAACGCTGTGCGAGTGGGACTCAGGCGCCGCGGTACCCGATGACTGGCACGGTGTCGTCAAGAACCAGGGAGCGTTCTGGTATGTCGGTAACGAAGGGGGCGAACGTTCCTTCACGGTGCTGGCGGCAAGCGAGTACCAGGATGCCGAAGCCGAGGCAGCATGCGTGCAGGCGCTGTCCGTCGACATCCGGCAGGTTCTGGACGACGTTGGGTCGTCCCTCGCCCCCTATCAAGGCTACCAGAGCGAGAGTCTGGAAGCGACGATGCGCAGCTGGCATCTGACATCGATCGCCAGCGTAACCGGCAGCGTCCCGGCGACATTCCACGAGACGGCCGAGGACCGTCTGTCGGCCGTGTTTGGTGTCGAACCTGGCGGCACCGGTGCGGACACTGCGTACCTGGAGTGCGCCCGGCTTTCGCAGGCATTTGCAAGGGTAGCGTATCGGCTCCTACACGTCACCAATCAGGAGAGGAATATGAATGGAATCGACTTGGCTGCGACGCTCCTGCAGGCGCCGGAAACGGCCGAGGCCGACGGCGTCGAACGCCAACGTCGCGCCGAAGCATGGACGCTTAGCCATCTTGTACAAGGAACACAGGAGCGTGCGTTCGACAAGGCCTCGCTCGGGCAACTCAAGCGCGTCGAGCACGCATTGACCGCGATGCAGCCGGCGGAACCAAATAACCCGTTCTGGGAAAGGCACGCGCTTCCGCCGGACGTCGAGAAATTGGGGGAGCAGATCCACCAGGCGCTTGCAGCGGTCGCCATACGCCAGTTAGACATGCGCGTGGCGACGACCCGGCTTGCGCTCATTTCCGGGCAGGCCGTTGGGCGGGAGACTAACGCGGACGCCGCCACCTTCGCCAGTGAAACCGAAGGCGCGCTTGGGTTTACGCTGCCGCACGACTGGACGGGCGACGTACGCGTCGAGGGAACCGTCACGATGGATGCCAACGGCCAGCAGAAGGTCGTTCCAGCACAAGCCACCGGGCGCATGCCCGAAGCATGGGGTGTGTATGCCAGGCGCGGCGACGGCAGCTATCAATGGCTCGCGAATCGGACAACCGAAGACGAGGCCGAGCGCATAGCCGAAAGGCTGGCGCGGATCGACGCGCATTCAACGCTCAACGAATATGAGAAGGCGGCCAAGTTTGCGCGCATCCACGAGGCGCGAGTAAGACGCTCCCAGGACAGCACGGACGAAGACATCATGGCGGCGAAGGAGGCGCGCAAGAATGCCGAGGCCAACATGACCTTGCACGACGCCGATCTGCAGCGACGAATCGAGCATGCCGAACGCGAGCGTGGTCGCGAAGCGGTTGAACAAGATGTTCCGGGCGCTGCAAAAATGCTGATCGTGGTGCCATACAAGGAAAAGGACGAAGCCAAAGTGCTGGGAGCAAGATGGGACCGGCGGCAGCAGTCTTGGTATGTGCCCGCCGGCATGGATCCGGCGCCGTTCTCGAAGTGGTCGCAAACCCGCGGGCCAGAGGCCGGAGAACCGGCGTCACCTATCGCCACAGCCACGCAAACCGGAAGTGGTCGCGTCTATCTGGCCGTGCCGTACAGCGAACGGCACGGAGCCAGGGCCGCCGGTGCGCTATGGGACAAGGCTGCCTGCTCATGGTATGCAGGACCGCAGGGGAACATGGCTGCTCTCGCCAAGTGGCGTCCAGAGAACGTCGCGGCACAGCAGGATCCTTCGATGACGCCACGGGAGGAATTTGCCGGGTTCCTGAAGTCGCTCGGCTGCGTGATCAGCGGCGAGCATCCGATCATGGACGGAAAGTCGCACCGGATCAGCGTGGAGGGCGAAAAATACAGCGCCAATGCCGGCTCCGGCTTCTATGTCGGGCATCTGGACGGGCACCCGGCCGGCTACGCCAAGAACAACAAGACCGGGCGCGAAGAAAACTGGAAAGCGATGGGCTACATGCTAGGTACCGAGGAGAAAGCCCGTCTGGCCGCCGAGGCGACCACGAAGCTGCAGGAGCGCGAAGCGGAGCTGGCAAAACGTCATGAGCTGGCCGCACAGCGAGTGGCCACCCAGTTGGCTAAGCTGGTGCCAGTCGACCATCCTACGCCGTACATGGTAGCGAAGGGACTTCGGCCGCAGCCAGGCACGTTCACCGACAAGGATGGCAAGAAGACCTGCCTTCCGGCGATCGATGCGAACGGCAAGCAATGGACGATGCAATACGTCGGCGAGGACGGTACGAAACGGTTTGCGAAAGACAGCAGGAAGGAAGGCTGCTTCCACGTGATCGGCCAAGGCCTGGATGAACTAGCCAACGCGCCGGCGATCGTGATCGCGGAGGGTTACGCGACCGCCGCCACGCTGCGCCAGACGCTGGGATATGCGACCGTGTCGGCTTTCGACTCCGGCAATCTCGCGCCAGTGGCGCAGGCGCTGCACGAGAAGTATCCGGACAAGCCAGTCGTCGTCGCGTGCGACGATGACCGTCATCTCGAACTGACCCAAGGTGTGAACCCGGGCCGCAGCAAGGGCGAGGAAGCTGCACAGCTGGTCGGGGGAATCGCCCTGCTCCCGATCTTCGCACCCAGCGAAAACGCCTACCCTGCGGGGCTTGATCCTGTAACACCCGAACTGTTTCGCAAGCACCAACGAACCGGCGCGACGCTGAGCGAGGAACAGCTAGCGGCGCTCGAACGCATGAAGCAGTTCACTGACTTCAATGATCTCGCGAACCGCAGCGTGCTCGGTCGGGATGGCATCGAGCGCCAGGTAAAAGCTACGTGCAACTCCTCGGTCGCCAGCGATGCCTCCGTCGAACAACAGGAAGTGCAGCGGATCCGCCAGCTGGCACAAGACACAGCACAGGAGCAGAAACCTAAGCGACGCCGGAAGACCGCTACGATCGCTTGAGCCTAAGTTTCCGGGCCGCGCTCTATTGGGCGGTCTGGACACCTGCAACGTCATCATCATTGGCATGCTCGACCGTTGTGCCAAGCCGGTCCTGCAGCGTGCCTCTAAACCTTCGGATTGTCGCCTCCCGAATGGACGCCTCGTGGACCGCTAACCGCAACGTGCCCTGCCGCCAAGAGTCGACCGCCAATATCATGAGGACTTCGTCTCCGTTGTCGTTCCGTTGTAGAGATAGCGAAAGTCACTGCGGGGAATACTGGAGCAATCACCGCAATTTCTGCGTTGTTTAAATTGCTCATGCGGCGATTACGACTTACAATCACCGCATGAAATGCGGAGATTATTCTTATATATGGCAAGCTTCTGATTGGCCGAACTGGCGCTACGATCTGGCGGCACTGGCATCGCCTCTCGCGCAGGTCAGCCAGGCACAGGGACTTTTGCTGGGTCGGCTCACCGATATTGGCTTGGGTTTGCGAGACCAGGCCAGTCTTGCCGCGCTGACCGATGACGTCATCAAGACTAGCGAAATCGAGGGCGAACACCTGAACGTTGCATCGGTACGCTCGTCCATCGCGCGCCGCCTCGGGGTTGATATCGGTTCCCTGGCGCCGGTAGACCGACATGTGGAGGGCGTGGTCGAAATGGTGCTCGACGCGACGATCAACAGTGCGTCGCCGCTCACGCAGCCGCGCCTGTTTGGCTGGCATGCCGCTTTGTTCCCGACCGGTTATTCAGGCCTAAACAGGATCGCCATCGGCACGTGGCGCGACGATGCGCAAGGCCCGATGCAAGTTGTCTCTGGCCACATTGGCCGCCAACGCGTGCACTACGAGGCGCCGCCAGCCGAGCATTTGTCCGACGAGGTAGAGCGCTTTCTGGAATGGCTCAATGCACCGTTTCAGGTAGAGCCGGCGCTGATCCGCGCCGGACTGGGACACCTATGGTTCGTCACACTACATCCGTTCGACGACGGTAACGGCCGCATCGCACGCGCCATAGGCGATCTTTTGCTGGCACGGGCGGATGGCAGTCCCCAGCGCTTCTACAGCCTGTCGGCGCAGATACAACGTGAGCGGAAAGCCTATTACGAGATCTTGGAGCGTACCCAGAAGCGGAACCTGGATGTGACGGAGTGGCTCCTTTGGTTCCTGCAGATGCTTGGCGAGGCCGTGCGGCTGGCCAATCACGCTCTCGATGCCGTGCTGGACAAGGCCCGTTTCTGGCAGCGCCTGTCGGGAATCGCGCTTAACGAACGTCAGGTAAAGGTCCTCAACCGCCTGCTCGATGGTTTCGAAGGCAAACTCACCAGTAGCAAATGGGCCGCGCTGGCCAAATGCTCGCCCGATACCGCGCTACGGGACATCCAAGAACTGGTAACCCAGGGAGTTCTGCAGCGCTCTGGAGCCGGTGGGCGCAGTACCAGCTATGACTTGGTAAAGAAAGGGCTGAATCCTCAGCCCTAGCTGCTGGTTGGGCAGCGGCGGAGACGGAACACGCGACATCTTCCAGCAGATCTTGTGGGAAGTCGAGAGCGAACATGGCCCGATCTCCTACGAACGATCGCGGAAAGCAGCTACCTCTGATTCACGGTCAGCCGCGCCATCGGCGACGGACAAACTACCTGCACCGAAGGACACTGCTTTGTCAGCGGCTTCTCGGGCATTAATCGCCGCAGCGATCTTGCCGCCAGTTGTTTCGCGAATACGGTCGAGCGTACTCGTTTTCGTATCGCCAAATTTGTCCTTGGCTACATCCCAAGAACCGACTGCTAAGTTGCCCACCGTCCCTACAGCTACCTTACCTGCCTTAGCTGCGATTAAGCCAAGTGCTTTGATCGCCGTACCACGTTTCACTTCGCCAGGAGAGCCCTCATCCTTTCCAAAGCCCTTTGCCGATGTTTGGGCACCTAAAGGCATTTTTCCTATTGTTGCCCCTCCACCTGAACCGCCGAGACCTGCCTTAAAGGCATCTGTCGACGCTGGGGTCCCGCCACCGGAGTTGACAGCGCTAGTTTGTCCTTCGCCCATTGCGGCCGCCAGCGGACTGCTGACGCCACTTCCCGAGGTTCCAGGCGCGTTTTGTCCTAAAGTTCCGGACTCGCTTTGTAACAAGCTTGCACCACCAACATTTTCCGCAGCATTCGCTTTGGAGAAAGCCGCCATCAACGCTTGAGCTCCTCCTCCAAGACCTGCAGCACCAGAAGCGAGAGCAGCCCCGGCCGTAGCCATGCCGGCACTTGCAACCGCAGCTGCACCGATCACAGCTCCTACTCCGAACCCACTTCCCAAGGCTGGATTGCCAGCTCCCGCAAGACTTCCAATGAGACCTGGAACGGTTTCAATAAGTCGAAGCAGGACCAGGGCTGCGATTAGCATCACGCTCAACTCTTTGAGCGTGAGTCCCGTGCTCATCCCAGTGTAGTAAAGATCGACAAAGGATTTCCCTACTCCAACGAGAAAGATCATCGTGAAGAGTTGTGCCGCAATGTTGAGGACCGTCTTGTAATATGCAATTGCCATGTCAGAGGTCCAGCGCGAGCCACCAAAGCCCAGGAAAAAAACGCCTGCATAGCTCAGAATCCATCCGCTGACCAAAAGAAGCAGCATGTTGACGGCCACAAGGGCAAAAACAACGAGCACAATACCGCTGATAACCAATCCAGTCGCACTATCGATGGGTTTCCAAACGGTCGACATATCGAGCACTTTGAAAAAAATATCAAAGCCTATGTCGACAATCCCTGACGGGGCCAAGGTATTCGGTACGCCTGCGGCCTCAGCAGCTACTTGACGCAGTGAGCTGGTGATTGAGTTAGAAAAAGCAGGACCATTCGTCAATGCCCACCAAAAGAAACCGGTGAAGATGGTAAAGCGCACGAACTCGGTGTAAAACTCGGCCAAGTCAGCTTTACGTACTGCCATGATTCCGAAAGTCCAGACCATGCTGATGACGACCAACGTCCAAAACAGCCAGCTCGCACGCGTAGTGACCAGCGTGCCCCACGTTGCCGCGGCGGCTGAATAGCGGTCGAGAACTGTATCAAGAATACCTCGGTTATCGACGGCAGCCATTGCTCGCGCCGAAAACAATGCGAGCGAAGAGAGCATCAACAGCGACAGGTATCTCAGGTTGACCGGCTGTCTCATGTTAGCCTCACCAATTCCTTGCTGGGCTGGGCTTAAAGGATGGTCCAGCGCGCGGGCATTTCTTCGCCAGTTCGATTTGCTGCGCCTCGCTTAACTTCCCTGTGGCCAGCTCTACACAATTCGGGCTTGCCACCGTATCCGCCCGGTCACTGCAAGCGCTCAAAGCTCCGGCACCTAGAAAAAGCACCACGAAAAACTGCGTCGCGTTCATGGCTGAGATCCCCCTTTACCAAGTGCGGGCCAGGCTTCGTTGGAACTTCCCCGCACGCAGCTGCACGGCCGCAGCAGCTTCTTTTGCCTCCTGATCTGCAAGGAATTGGCCACGTGTGGCAACCGCGTTCTGCTGCGCGATGAGCAGCGCCCGGATCTGCAGTAACTGATTCGCCTGATGGCTGGCCAGCTGGTTCGCGTAACCGAGCGCCTGCACCTGCCCTTGCGCGCCCTGGGCCGATGTCTGCAACCGCTCGAGCTGGCGCGCGTCAGCGACCATGGCATCCTGCTGCCGGTCGAGACCACGGAACAGGGCGTCGTTGGCCTTCTTCTGGGCCTCCGATCCGAGGCGCTGGGACACCTGCATCGCCTCCCACTCAGCCTGAGTGCAGCCGTTGTATGAGAAGCAGCGCGAGGCCTGGTAGGTGTTCATGTCCTTGAACTTGCCGAGGTAGGTATCGACGCTGCCGAGGGTGTTCTTGTAGTAGACCAGCGTGTCGATCGAAGCGCGCAGCTGGTTCATGGTGGACTGCGCCTGATCCCAGATATTCGAGGTCGGTGCCGCCGTGTTGCGCAGCATGTTCTCGTATTGCAGCAGTTGAGTCTGGTACTGCTGGATTTGCTTCAAGGTCTGGGAAATGCTTTCTCTCGCAGTGATTGTGGATTGAACCACGTTCGCGGCGTCGACGACCGCCCACTGGGCGGAGGCTGGCGCAGTCAATCCCACCCCAACGGAGAACGCCAGGGCTGATGCGACTTTAGCGGCCGAAATGGTGCTGCGCGGAGTGTTCATGGGCTTCTCCTTGCGTTAATAATCGAATGGTTCATACGGCTTGGAAAACGTCAAATCCTTGGTGACGATGACGTTGAAGCGATAGCCGGGTCGGATCTCAAGCGTGGGCGCGATGTTGAGGTTCTTCGCGACGAGCTGTGCGGTCACCTGGCCCAACTGCTGCCCGACCGCTTCGCTCATTGCGCTACCAAAACTCGGACGGCCATACCCGCTGTTCTCGGGCTGGCTGGTCGCGATCCCCGCCGTCACGGCCGACATCAGGAAGGCGGACGAGAAGGTCTTCCAGTAGTGGTTATTCACCTTGTCGTTAAAGCCCGCATATCCGGCGCTGTCCACGCCCGACATAGCGCCGATGTCCATTGCCTTCCCATCAGGGAAGACGATGCGCTGCCAGGCGACCAGCACCCGTGCCTGGCCGTAGGCGACGTCACTGGAGTAGGCCCCGACCAGGCGCGAGCCCTGCGGTATCAACTTCCATTTGCTGCGGGGCGTGTCGTACACGTCCTGACTAACCTGCGCCATGATCTGACCGGGCAGCTCCGAGTTGATGCCCGAGATTAGAATTGCCGGGATCACGAAACCTGCGCGCAGCTCGTAGGGTGTACGTGGCGCTTCCGGCTGAGCATCGAGCCGCCAGCGGTCGCCCTGCCCTCCCGCGAACTGAGCCACGTCGTTGCGCCCGCCGCCCGCCTGCACCGGCTGCAAAATACCGGATATACCCGACTCCTGGGCAGATTGGCTTGCGCGCAGCAACTGCAGGCGACCTTTGTACGCGGCGGTCGGATCATCGGTGGCCGCTGATTCGATCTGCTGGCGCGCGACCGCCAACTTGGCCAGGACCTCGTCTCGGTTGGCTGGCGTGGCGCCGGCGAATGGGTTCGAAGCCGAACCAGAGACAGCGCTCGAAGCGGCGCTGCGCGGTGCCACGCCCTGCAGGCTCGAACGTGCCCTCGCCGCCTCGTCGAGCTGCTGCAATTTGATAGTTCGGATACGTGCGGCCTCGTCGTCAGCCGGACTGCGCGTTCCACCCTGCGCCGCCATCTGCTGATCCTGTGTCCACTGCTGTTGGGTCGAGGTGGGTGGCGCTGGCGGCAGGTCCGGATTCTCGGGTCTCGCGGTTACCAACGCGGTCTGGCTCGCCTCGGCCGATTCAGGTGGCGCGGGAATCGACGGCGCCACCGCTGCCGCCTGGACCATGCCGTATTTCTGATCGCCCACAATTGCGTTAGCCAACATCGTCGCATTGCCGGCCTTCTGCGGCGCCTTCTCGATCGGTTCATTCTGTTGCCGGGCGCGGTTGGCAGCGACCGACGCCATGATCACCAGGAACGTCGTCATGGCGCCGCCAAGGATGTACAGCGGCACATTGTTCACGCGCCGGACGCCGGCGCTCTTTGACTGCTGCCCCGGAGAGGCGTCCGGCGACATGTCGTGTTCTGGCACGCCGCTCATGGCCCTACTCCTTCCGTACCCAATAGCCGGCCGGCGCCACGCTACCATCCTTGGCCAGGTACACGCGCGACAGGCTCTGAGCATCGATTGTCAGCGTGACCCGGTACATATCGGTTCCGGACGGCTGGTCGAAAACATAGGCCAGCGTTCTGTGCTTGCCATTGTCGTCGGCACCGGACCTGGACGTCGGCATCTGTTCCTGCAGCGCATAGCCCTGCGCCCGCAACGTGGCCACCAGCGAAGTGCCGAATGGATCGGTGGCGCCATGCTGTAGCTCGAAGCGGGTACCTGCCGGCGGGTACAGCGTGACCAGCTTTTTGACTGTGTCATCGGCCATTTTCTTGTCGATGGCGTCACTGGCCATCGCGAAGCGGCCGTAGCCGACGGGTTTGGGAGTAGCTGCGCAGCCGGCCAAGGCAGCCAGCAGCGCCAGGAGAGCGATCTTGCGCATGTCATTTCTCCTTGGTGATCGTAATGCGCTCCTGGTTCTTGCCAGCGCCGGCAATGAGGATCGCTTTCTGAAACACGTTGTCGACGATGTAGCGGTCGCCCTGCACGCGATAGTTGACGGTGACCGTCTCATCGTCGTCGCTTAGCCAGCCACCTTCCTTGCGCACTACCAGCAGGACCGGCGCTTCGGCCTGGTTCATGGTGGCAGGCATCTGGATCACCGTCCTGGTGCCATCGTTGTAGACACGGACCGGCTTCCACGCCGTCGCGCCCTTGACCTCGTAGTTGAAGCTCAGGTCGCGCACGTCTTCCTGCGTGCCTGGAAGCGTACGCTCCTGCTTGAGCCTTGCCTCTCTCATCCGGACTTCGTCCCATTTGGCCGCAGCGTCTTCCATGTACGTGAAGCCGACGCGTGGCATGTAGTCGGTCCGGTGCGAGCGCAGGCGGATGTGGTAGGTGCGCCGGTTAGTGGTAACAATCAATGACGTCTCCAGCCCAACGTCGATTGGTTTAACGACCAGGTGCTGGACCTCCGTCCGGCCGCTGCCGCTGATCGCCGGCTCCACCGTGAAGCGAGTGTCGCCAACGTTCATGTTGTTGACCTGCTCGCCGGCCTGCAGTTCGATGTCGCACACCTGTAGTACCGCGCACACGACGGTGATCCGCTGGGCACCGTAGACAAAGCGAACCATGCCGTCGGGACCAGGAACCGGTTTAATGGCGTCGCCGCTGGCTTGCCAGCGCTGGGACACGGCGAGCGCCGCCTTTTCCTGGCTGGTCAGCTTCCCGTTCTCTTTCGAGAAGTATGCGTCGGCGGCCTTGCGCTCTGCGGTGGCCGCGCCCGTTTCGCCAGCCAGGGCGGCAAGAGGCAGAGTGCAAAGGGTCGCTGCAATCAAATGCTTTTTCATGGCATGCCCTTAAAGTTGTTTTGACCAGGTGAAGTCGCGCACGTAGATGCCCAGCGGGTTGTCACGCATCTGCTCTTCCGTCGTTTCCGCCGTTGCCTCGACCGTGTACACCGTCACCAGGGCGCGCCAGCGCTGGGGCGCCGACTTGAGCACGCCCTGGCGGTCGCGCGTGGTCTCGATCCAGTCGACCTGCCAGGTTTCGCCAGTCTGCTGCAGCGTCGTCTCGACCTCGATGCTCACGGTCTCGTTGGCGGCGCGCTTGAACGGCGAACTGGCCTCGGTACCATTCAGCCACTCATTCATCTTGGCCGTAGCCGCATCGTTTGGCGCCAACATCGCGTACACCCGAAGCACGGCCTTGCGCTGCAGCGCGACGTCGGGCGTGACCAATCGCGCATCGGTGATCCACGACGCTACGCTCGCACGTACCACGCGCGGGTCGGCCGCCTGCGCGCGGTCCAGCGGCTTGGCGGCGGCGTACTGCCCGAGCTTGTCGACCTCGACGACCATCGGGATGAATTTCGACCGGCTCCCGATGTAGGTCATGCCGCCAACCGCTGCCAGTGCGATGAGCAGGCACAATGCACCGCCCAGCACGGCCATCTGGCGGCTCGCGACAACGCCGCCGACATAGTCGTTCCAGGTGCGACGCGCGGCCAGGTACGGATTCTCGCTTTCATCCGGCCGGCGGCCGCCATCCAGCCGCCCGCCACTTCGGCGCGGATCGTCCGTCGGCTTGCGCTGTTTCAGCCCCTTGAACATGGGGCCAATATTGATTTTCATGTCGTCACCTCGTCATTGGTGGAGACCTCGTTCGAGAATGCGTTCGATACGCTCGACCCAGGCAGATAGTCGGCCAGGCGCAAGCCCCTGCTGACCAGCCACTCGTGCACCCAGCCGTCGCCATGCTTGGCTTCCAGCCGCTTGATGGCGGCGATCGAATCCTTGTCAGTCGCCCCAGCGAACGCCAGCGCGAGCGGGCCGATGGCGGTGTCGTACAGGCGCCGTCCCGACTCGGTGACACAGTAATACTGGCGTTTCGGGATCGCGCCGGCAAGGATGTCGATCTGGCGATTGTTAAGCCCCATGCGGTGGTACAGCGCCGCCGTGTCTTCCTCGCGTGCGTTCAGGTTCGGTAGGAATATCTTGGTAGCGGTGGATTCCACGATTACGTCGAGAATCCCGCTGCCTGCGGCATCGGTCAGACTTTGCGTCGACAGCAGCACAAGACAGTTTTTCTTGGCAAAGGCTTTGAGCCATTCACGGATCTTGTCCCTGAATACGGGATGGCCAAGCATCAGCCAGGCTTCGTCGATCAGGATCGCCGCAGGCTGGCCGTGCAGGCTCCGCTCGATACGACGGAAGAGATACAGCAGCACCGGCAGTGCGTACTTCTCGCCCAGGTTCATCAGCTCTTCGATTTCGAACGTCGTGAACCGCGACAGCTCGAGGCCATCCTCCTCGGCATCGAGCAGGTGACCCATCATGCCGTCGACGGTGTACTGCTTCAGCGCCTCGCGGATCTCCTCGTCCTGGATCGTCAGCGACAGCTCGGACAATGTTCTTGCCTCGCTTTCGTGCATGTTCATGATGGCGTTGCCGATCTCGTTGCGCTGCGCCGGCGTAGTCTGCACACCGTTGAGCGCGAGGATCGTATCGATCCAACCCATCGCCCAGGCGCGGTCGGCTTTCGTCGCGAGGAACTGCAAGGGACAGAAGCTGAGGCGATCATCGGCCGCGACCTCGAAGTGGTGGCCTCGTACGGCCTTCGTGGTCGGGTACATCGACATGCCCTTGTCGAACGCGTAGATCGACATGCCGGCGTAGCGCAGCAGCTGTAATGCGATCAGCGCCAAGTGGGTCGATTTGCCGGAGCGCGTCGGGCCAATCATGAGGGAGTGTCCGAGATCGCGCACATGCAGGTTCAGGCGGAACGGCGTCGAGCCCTGCGTCACGCACTGCATCAGCGCAGGCGCGTTTGGCGGATACATCGGACACGGCGCATGATCCAGACCGGTCCAGATCGTGCTCGTCGGCAGAAGGTCGGCCAGGTTCAAGGTGTTGATCAGCGGCCGGCGCACGTTCTCGACGCCGTGGCCCGGCAAGCTGCCAAGGAACGCATCGAGCGTATTGATGGTCTCGACGCGCGCCCCGAAGCCGAGCCGGTTGATCGCTTTCTCGATCATGCGCGCCGACCGCTCCAATTGGTCGCGGTCCTCGTCCAGCAGCACGACGACGCTCGTGTAGTAACCCTGCGCCACCAAGCCTGAGTTGACCTCAGCGATCGCCGCCTCGGCGTCGGCCACCATCGATAAGGCATCCTGGTCTATCGCACCGTTGTTGGTATTGAAGACCTGATCGAAGAAGCCGCGGATTTTCTGCCTCCACTTCTTGCGGTATTTCTCGAGGTGCGCGACCGCCTCGTGCGGTTCCATGAAGATGAAGCGCGACGACCAGCGATATTCGCAAGCCTGCTCGGCAAGGGCGGTCAGGATGCCGGGCGACGACTCGAGGGGAAAGCCATCGATCGCGACCACCTGGACGAACTTGCGTCCGATGCGCGGCACGACGCCGCTCCACAGTTCCACGCCGCCAATCAGGCAGTCGAAATACATCGGATGACTGGGCAGCATCACCGGATGGTTCTTCCCTGTCGAGCAGAACTGCAGCCAGCGTAGGAAATCATCGTGCGTGATGCTCGCACCGTCTTCCTGCACAATCTTCTGTCCACGCAGGCGCGTCAGCGTGAGCACGGCGGACAGGCGCGACTCGATATTGACGCACTCGCGCTTGAAGTAGTCGATCAACCCCAGGGTGCGCGAATGGTGGTCGGGTGCGACTTCTTCGTCATCGAACATCATTTCGACGAACTTGCGCTCGGCCAGAACAGGCGGAAAATACGTCACGCTTAGCACGAAGTAGCCTTCGTACATGGTGCCTAGCCCCTGGAACAGCCGGCGCCGTTCCTCGTCGACCGCCTCCGATATCGGGTCGGGAAAGTGCGACAGCTGCGCTTCAGGGTACTCGGGTGCAGGACGACGCACCGCGTCGACATGCATCATCCAGCCGTTGCCGAGGTTCGAGAGCGCCTGGTTGACCCGGACCGATGTCATGTTGCGCTGCTCGTCGGTGCTGTTGGCATTGTCGTCGCCCTGGTAAAGCCAGGCCGCCATGAAGGCTCCGTTCTTGCAGACGACCACACCATCGTCCACCACGGCCGCGTAGTTGAGCAGGTCGGCGAACCCGGGGCCGGTCGCGCGGTGCCGCTTCAGTTGCAGCGCGCTGTTCGCGGCGCGGATCCGCAGATATAGCATCGACAGCATCACGGAGCCTGCGATGGCAAACGCGATTGCCAGTAAGCCGTTCATTTGTATTGCCTCCCCTGACTCCTGGTATTCATCCTGAAGGGTGTACTGCGCGCCGGGTAGTACGTCTGATAGCGGCGATGCCGCATGTAGACGAAGCGCAGCTGGGGGTCAGCCTTGGCCATGCGCCGGCACGCAAACAGCGCGCCCAACCAAAGCGACAGCCCGACCACCGTCGCCCGCAGCTCCTGTGCCTGGAAGATCAGCGCAAAAGCCAGCAGGCCGGCCATCATGACTAGTTCCCTGTCGCCACCCATGAACAGGTTGTGCCTGTTACCAGCGCGGCGGATCGGAATCGTGCGCAGGGCCATGGCTAGCCCACCAATCGGGTCCCCGTTGCGACCAAAAGCCCGCCGTGCGTGTTCATGACGTCGCTCACTGCAGCGATTTCCGCGCCGCGGCCGAAGAAGGTGCTCATCATGTTCTGTGCGCCGACCAGCAGGGCCATCACCAGCACCACAAACAGCATTGTGCGGAAAAAGCCGTTCAGGTCTCCGCCCAGAATTAGGGTTCCTCCGGATACGACGATACCCACGAGCGACAGGGCGAATGCCACCGGCCCGGTCACGCTGTTGCGAAGATTGCCGAGCCACGATTCGTAAGGGAGTGAGCCACCTGTTCCCTCCGACGCGAAGGCGTACCGCGGGGCCAGCAGCACGTACGCGAGCAGGAGCGCCAGAAAAAGGTAAGGCAAAAAGGCGCGGGGAAACGGGAATTGCGGGGCAAAGCGGATCGGCTCCATTTGACACTCCTAGAGGGTTTTAGAGAGATAGCGGCCTGCCGCGTAGCCGGAGATCTCGTGGATCTCCTGCACGCGGCGGCCTTCGGGAACGCGGTTGATATGCACGACGAGATGGACGACCTCGCCGATCAGGGGTTCGATTTCGGAAGGTGCGGCCTCGTTGCGGGTGATGAGCGATTTCAGACGCGTGAGGCCGGCGAGGGCGCTATTGGCATGGAGTGTGGCGGCGCCGCCCTCATGTCCGGTGTTCCAGGCGTCGAGAAGATCAAGTGCCTCGGCGCCGCGTACTTCGCCAACCAGGATCCGGTCCGGGCGCATGCGCAGGATGACCTTGAGCAGCGTCGTCATCGGGACATCGAGTGCCGTGTGGTACTGGATGCAGTTCGTGGCCGTGCACTGGATCTCGCCTGTGTCTTCGATAATGCACACGCGTTCGTCGGGGTCGGCGCGCACCATCTCACTGATGATTGCGTTGACGAGCGTGGTCTTGCCGGAACCAGTCCCTCCAGTGACGAGAATATTTCGATGCTGGCGAACCGCGTCTTTGAGCGCTTCGCAATGACGGGTCTTCATGATTCCCGCCTCGACATACTGATCGAGCGTGAAGACGGCAATGGCGCGTTTACGAATCGCAAAGGTGGGGGCCGAGACGATCGGCGGCAGCTGGCCGGCGAAGCGCGAACCATCGAGCGGTAGTTCGCCTTCGACCAACGGGTGAGTTTTGTTGACCACCTGATCCAGGGCCGCGGCCACGGTCTTGATGATGGCTTCGGCCTTCGCCTGCCTCATCTCGCCGATGCGGCGCATCCCCTCCCCCAGCCGTTCCTGCCACAGGCAGCCGTCGGCGTTGAGCATGATTTCAACCGTACGGGGATCAGCGAGCACGGCAAGGAGCTCTGGCCCCATGTCGCGCATCAGCCTTTCCTTGGCACGCGTCTTTACGGTTGCAACGATGTCATCGCGCTCGGTCATGATTTCTCGCTCTAGGTTATGTCGAGCGATGCTACGTGACCGGGGATATACCGAAACGATCTAGAACAAAGGATGTGTGGGTCGCTACGCTAAACCGAACTTGCTTGCGTGATCTCAAGCGGATTGCCTAGCGTTAAGAATCAGCGGTAACCGGCCAGTTCGACAAACTGGCCGCGACTCTCGCTAATGCTTTCGGAATTGACGACTGAGCAGACTATGTCTTCTTGGCGGGGCCAGTCTTCCGCCGTACTTTTGCGGCATCAAGACGCTTGCGGTTCTCTTGGTCCCACTGCCTGACCGTGAATGCCTGGAATTCGGTAAGAATTGCCGCGACGCGAGCGTATCCCTCCGGCAGACTCAGCCTTGATTTACCGCCCGCGAGTGCCTCCAGGGTCTGCCTGTCCAAGTCTGTGGTTTCAAGCAGTGCAGGCAGCGGCGTGTCGAGCGCGTGCGCGATCGCCTCCATGATGCGCAGGGACGGATTGGCTTGGTCGTTCGTCAGGTCGGAGAGAAATGACACCGACATGCCGGCCTTTTTTGCCAGCTCGCTCTTGGTCATCCCGATGTCGTCTAGGATGCGCAGGATGTTCGTTAGGAGGATCAGGTTGTACACGCAGGCTCCGACAGGTTAAGCAAATTTAGCCGCTAAAATTTGCTACGCCTCATCAAGTGGGACAGCAGGACGCTAGGGGTCTAGGTCAAATGCGGCGCGTTTGGTCGTTTCAGTGTATCGCAGAAGTACTTCTGTGATCAGCAGTCCCCAATCGTTGGCAAACTGGTGCCGTTGCCCTACCCTGCAGGAGGGCCATTGATGTATCCGAAATAACCGACGCGTTAAGCTTCCGAAAACAATACATCACGACGATACTAAGATCAGTTTCGAAATATCGGAAACGACGCGCCTTGCTCCACTAATTTTCGGAAGGCTGCAGCCACCTTCTCGAGGGCATAGCAATGTCAATTGAGCAATAATTTGTTGAGGAACGTGAGTCATGAAAAACGACGAGTCAGCGGTAAGGAACTCAAGCCAGCCTGCTGAGTTGCGCCTCATCCGATTGAAAGAAGTCCTTGCGATTTGCGGAAAATCCAGGAGTAGTGTCTACGATGCGATGGCTTTGTTGCACAAATCCGTCCCCGCGGCGGCCAAGCTGGGCCACGGGTAAACTGACGGGATGAGTGCACCAGCCAAACCGAAATACCGAACGACCAACTGGAAGGAATACAACGAAGCGTTGAGA
>NZ_JAAQOM010000019.1 GCF_011682055.1 Telluria antibiotica
CGGCGCGCGCCGGTTCCCGCATGGGTGGCGTGCCGCGCCGTCCGGCGCCGTCGGGCGATGCGCCTGCCGCCCGGTCGCCTGCCGCAGGTTCGCCTGCCGCAGGTTCGCCGGCCGCCGGTTCGCCGGCCGCCGGTTCGCCGGCCGCCGCGGCACCATCCGCGTCCGTCGCGCCGGCCGGAGGTTCGCCTGCAGGCGTGACCGCCGCCCCTGCGCCCACGGCGCCGTGGGGCGCCCCGTCGCAGGCCACGGCCCAGCCGCAGCCGGCGATGGCGCGCCAGTCTCCCGCGCCGCAGGCCGTGCAGGGCCAGCCGGCCCATGACGAGGCCGCGGCCGACGACGGCCCGCCGGCCTGGGTCACCGAATTTTCCGACGACACGGCCGTCGCGATGGATGCGCCCGCCGTCGCGGCGCCGTCCGCACCTGCGCGCGTGGCCGCCCCGTCCGCGCCGGCGTATGCGTACGTCATCACGCCCGTCCCGGCGATCGACTGGGACGGCAACTGGCCCGCATTGGCGGCGTCGCTGCCGCTGCGCGGCGTGGCCCAGCAACTGGCGTTCCAGACCGAACTGGTCGAGTGCGTGGCCGACGGCGCCGCGGCGACGTTCCGCCTGCGCGTCCCCGTGGACACCTTGCGCGCCAGCGGTAACAGCGAAAAACTGTGTGCCGCGCTGCAGGAACGCTTCCCGGCCGTGCGCGTAAACGTCGAGACGGAAATCGCGCCGACCTGGTACACGGCCAACGCCGAAGCGCGGGCAAGGCGCGAGCGGCTGCAGCGCGAGGCCGAGGCGGCCGTCGATGCCGATCCGTTCGTGCAGGACATGGCGCGCACGTTCGACGCGTTCGTCGTGCCCGGGTCCGTCCGTCCGATCGCGACCTGATCCCGAATCGCACCGTCAAACCGTATAAACGATTTACTCATCCGACTCATTGGAGAACACATCATGATGAAAAACCAGCTCGCAGGCCTGATGAAGCAGGCGCAAGCCATGCAGGACAATATGAAGAAAGCGCAGGACCAGCTGGCCCAGATCGAGGTCGAAGGCCAGTCGGGCGCGGGCCTCGTGAAGGTCGTCATGACGTGCAAGAACGACGTCAAGCGCGTGTCGATCGACCCGTCGCTGCTCGGTGACGACCGCGACATGCTGGAAGACCTCGTGGCCGCCGCGTTCAACGACGCCGTGCGCAAGGCCGAGGCCACCGCCGCCGAAAAGATGAGCGGACTGACGGCCGGCCTGCCGCTGCCGCCGGGTTTCAAGATGCCGTTCTGACCCCGGTTCATGTTTATCGTTACGTTGACCTACACGGCGCCGCTCGAGCGCATCGATGCCTACCTGCCGGCGCATCGCGCCTGGCTGGAAGAGCAATATGCGCGCGGGCTCATGCTGATGTCCGGGCGCAAGGAGCCGCGCGACGGCGGCATCCTCATCGCGCACGCCGCGAACCGCGCCGAGCTCGACGCCGCGCTGCGCGACGACCCGTTCGCGCAGGCCGGCCTCGCCACCTATGCGGTGACGGAATTCGTGCCCACCATGACCGCCGAGGCGCTGTCGGCCTGGCGCGCACAGTAAGCCAGTCCGGCGGAGATCCCATGTCCAAATCGCTCGACTTTCTCACCGAGGCCTTGCGCCGCCTGCCGGGTGTCGGACCGAAGTCGGCGCAGCGCATGGCCTTCCACCTGCTGCAGCACGACCGCGAAGGCGCGGCCATGCTGTCGCGCGCGCTGTACCAGGCCGTCGACGCCGTGCATCACTGCGCGATGTGCAACACGTTCTCGGAAACGGAAGTGTGCGACCTGTGCGCGGACGAGGAACGCGACCGCACGCTGCTGTGCGTCGTCGAGACGCCGGCCGACCAGATGATGATCGAGCAGACCCTGACGTACAAGGGCTTGTACTTCGTGCTGATGGGCCGGCTGTCGCCGCTGGACGGCATCGGCCCGAAGGACCTGCACCTGGAAAAGCTGGTCGGCCGCGCGGCCGACGGCAACGTCAAGGAAGTGGTGCTCGCCACCAATTTCACCAACGAGGGCGAAGCGACCGCCCACTACATCAGCGAGATGCTGAAGGCGCGCGGGCTGAAGGTCAGCCGCCTCGCGCGCGGCGTCCCCGTCGGGGGCGAACTCGAGTATGTGGACGCGGGCACCATCGCGCGCGCCATGCTCGACAGGCGAAGTGCATAATGGGCCTCCCCAAAAGGGAGCACGGCCCTCGTCGCCCGGCAATGACTGAACGTTACCGGCGCTGAGCCTCCGGTCCGCGCCTGCGCGGCCGCGGTGGACCGGCCGGACGTTCCGCCGCGCATGCGTCGCGGCACCGGCTCCCGGCAGCGGGCGCTGTCCGCTTGACAGTGCGCAAACCTGGCGCACCGGCCGCGCTGCTATCGTGGGGATACTTTGACCGGATCCCAAGCATGCACCTCGTCGACATCACGATGTTTTACGCGGCCGAAGGAGGCGGCGTCAGCACCTATCTGAACGCCAAGGCGCACTGGCTGGCGCGGCGCAGTCGCGTGCAGCACACGATCTTGAGCTCCAACGTGGAGACGTGCGGCAACGCCGTCCCCGCGCTCGTCAAGATCCCGTCGGCCGTCGTGCCGGGCTTCCACGGCTTTCGCATGCCGCTGTCCGTCGAAGGTCCGGCGCGGCTGTTGAAAGCCGTCCGGCCCGACGTCGTCGAGGCGGGCGACGCCGGGCATTGCGCGTGGGCGGCGCTGCGCATGCGCAAGCGCTACGACATCCCCGCCGTCGCCTTCTATCACTCCGACCTGCCGGGCCTCGTGCGGCCGCGCTTCGGCCGCTGGATCGCGCGCGGCACGTGCCGCTACCTTGCGAACCTGTACCGCCAGTTCGACCTCGTGCTGGCGCCCAGCCGCATCATGGTCGACCATCTGGACGCGATCGGCGTGCCCGGCGCCGTGCACCAGCCGCTCGGCATCGACAGCAGCGTGTTCCGGCCGCAGCGCCGCGACGCGACCTTGCGCGGACACCTGGGCCTCGCGCCGGAAACGCGCCTGCTCGTGTACGCGGGCCGCTTCACGCCGGAAAAGAAGCTGCACGTGCTCATCGACGCCGTGCGCCTGCTGGGCGCCCCCTACCACCTGGTCCTCGTGGGCGGTGGCGATGCGCTGCCGTTCTGCGACCGCGTGACGCACATCCCGTTCCAGCACGACCAGCGCCAGCTGGCCCGCCTGCTGGCCAGCTGCGACGTGCTCGTCCACCCCGGCGACCGCGAGACGTTCGGGCTGATCGTGCTCGAGGCGATGGCATGCGGCCTGCCCGTCGTCGCCACGAACAAGGGTGGCGTGGCCGAGCTGGTCGACGCGGAGACGGGCATCCTGGCCGAGCCGAACGACGTCGCCAGCCTGGCCGGTGCGATCGAGGCGATCTACCAGCGCGACCTGGCGCGCATGGGCCTGGCGGCCCGGCGCAGGGCGGTCGAGCGCTACGACTGGAACGAAATCCTGCCGCAGGTTGTGGGCCGCTACGAGGCCTTGGTGGGCGGTCATCCGTATGTGGAGCAGGATGTCATCGATGAGGTGATGCATGAAAGAGAGCGCTTCCGTGTCGCAGACTGACCACCCGGCCGCCCCGCAGATGCTGTGCATCTCGATCCACGACGTGGCCCCCGCCACGTGGACGGATTGCCTGCGCCTCGTGGAGGCCGTGCGCGCCGTGGCCGACGTACCGCTGACGTGGCTCGTCGTGCCGCACTATCACTTCCGCCCGGAACGGTCGCCGGGCATGGAAGCGTGCCTGAGCGTGGCGCTGGAACGCGGCGACGAGCTGGCGCTGCACGGCTACAGCCATCTCGACACGGAAGCGGCCGGCGGCGGCCTGCGCTCCCGTTTCCTGCGCAATGTGTACACGCGGCGCGAGGGGGAATTTGCTGCGCTGACGGAGGCGGAAGCGCGGCGCCGGCTGGAACTCGGCCTCGACTGGTTCGCTGCACGCGGCTGGACGCCGACCGGGTTCGTGCCGCCGGCCTGGCTGCTGGGCGAGGGCGCCTGGCGCGCGCTGCGCGCTGCGCCGTTCGACTACACGACGACGTTCAGCCATTTCCACTGCCTGCCGCGCGCGTACGATGCGCGCGCGGACGCGACGCCTGCGCTGCGGCCGGCCGATCGATCCGCACGCACGCAGGCGCGCCACGGTGCCGGCGATACGCGAGACCATCGCGGCGGCCAGGGCGCGAGCGTCCAGTCCAGGGGCGGGAGCATGCAATATGGCGGGGGAAATTACTCCGGGCAGGGCGGTGCGAACAGGCAGTTTGATGCAGGCAATTGGACGGGGACGGCAGAGCTCGGCGGGCCGGAAAGCGCCGGCTGGCATGAATTCGATCGACGCGCCATCGATCGGACGGACATCGATCGGACAGAGATCGATGGGACAAATATCGATCGGCACGGCGGCAGCCGGCATGACGCGCGCAGCCGCGACGCTGCGCCCGGGCGCCACGACCTGATGACGCCGCGGGAACCGCAGCAGCCGCAGCAGCAGGCGCAGCAGCAACCGCAGCAGGCGCAGCAGCCGCAGCAGCAGGCGCAGCAGCAACCGCAACAGGCGCAGCAACCGTCGGTGCTGCTCGACCCGCAAGGCACGCAAGCACTCGACGAAGCGCGCCGCCCCTTCACGCAGAACAACCGCCGCGGCACGCACGCGATTCTGTCGCCGTCGCTCGTGTACGCGGCGCGCAACCGCAGCGGGCGCATCCTGTCGCGACGCGTGGCCGACGCCACGGCGGCCATGCTGGCGCAGTCGCCGCTCGTGCGCTTCAGCCTGCATCCGCCCGACGCCCGCTACCCGGAGCTGGTGCGGCACATCCAGCATGTGCTGGAGCGCCTGCTGGAACGGCGCGAGGCCGTGACGAAGGCCGAGTTTGCGCGCCGCCTCGCGCGCGGCTTCATCAATCCGGACCCCACCAGCCGCCCCGCCAATAGCCAGGACCCCAGCCGTAGTAGCCCGGCGGCGGCCCGTAGTGCTGAAGGTCGTACTTCGTGCTGAGACCGATCACGCAGCTGCGCCACGCGTCCGACTGTGCCGCATAGCCGAGGCGGGCGCAGGCGGGGCCATAGATCATCATCATCCGGTCGACGTCGGCCTGTGTCTGTGCCGCGCGGTCCTGCGGCGTGGTGCAACCACTCAGCGCCAGCGCCAGCGCTACTGCCAGCGCGCCCGCCGAGGCCGCTGCCAAGCCCCGCCGCGACGCTGCCTGCGCCACCGACCGGGCGACCATCCCGGTGAGCTTGCAAACCATCGGCCCTCCCGTTTCCAATGCGCGCGTCCTGCGCGCCTGTGGACAGCCTAGAGGATGGCCCGCACGCGCTATCGAACCCGGTCAATGGTGGGCAGGGAACCAACGCGGGTAACGACGGTCACGTACTCGCCCCACGCGGGGATTTCTGGCAAGATGCGCTTTTTTTCCAAGGATGAGCGGCATGGTACGACGTGGATGGCGCAAGTGGGGGCTGCGGGTGGCGGCCGGGATCGTCGTGCTGCTTCTGCTCGTCGCGGGCGGTGCCTGGGCCGTGCTGCGTGCCAGCCTGCCCGAGCTCGATGGCCAGCGCCGGTCGCCGCTGCTGTCGACGTCCGTGACCGTGGCGCGCGACGCGAACGGCGTGCCGACGATCACGGGCACCAGCCGGCTCGACGTCGCGTACGCCACGGGTTTCGTGCACGGCCAGGACCGCTTCTTCCAGATGGACCTGCTGCGCCGCAGCGCCGCAGGCGAACTGGCCGAGCTGTTCGGCGCGAAGGCGCTGCCGCTCGACCGCGCGCATCGGGTGCACCGCTTCCGCGCCCGCGCGGAACAGGTCCTGCAGCGCATGACCCCGGCCGAGCGCACCCTGCTGGACCGCTACGCGGCCGGCATCAACGACGGCGTGAACGCCCTGCATGCGCGGCCGTTCGAGTACCTGCTGAGCCGCAGCACGCCCCGTCCGTGGACGCCCGCCGATTCGCTGCTCGCGATGTGGGCCATGTATTTCGACCTGCAGGGCAACCAGGAACCGCGTGAACTGGCGCGCGGCTGGCTGGCCGCGCACACCGACCCGGCCCAGCTGGCGTTCCTGCTGCCGGAAGCGTCGCGCTGGGACACGCCGCTGGACGCGCCCGCCGTCGCGCTGGCGGTGGCGCCGATCCCGTCCACCGCGCCCGCGTGGTGGGGCCGCAAGGACGGCGTGCCGGCACGGCAGGTGGCGGGTGTCGCGTTCACGGACGCCGTCGGCAGCAACAACTACGCCATCGCCGGCACGCGCACGGCGCACGGCGGGGCCATCGTCTCGGACGACATGCACCTTGGCCTGCAACTGCCGAACACGTGGTACCGCGTCGCGCTGCAATTCGTGGATGCGCACGGCCAGCCGCGCCGCGTCGTCGGCGTGACGTTGCCGGGGACGCCGCCCGCGGTGATCGTCGGCAGCAACGGCCACGTGGCATGGGCCTTCACGAACAGCTATGCGGACACGCTCGACCTCGTCCGCCTGGGCACCGCGCCCGATCACCCCGGCCAGGTGCGCTTGCCGTCCGGCTGGGAAACGCCGGTGGCGCACACGGAGTCGGTGCTCGTGAAAGGCGAGCCGGCGCAGTCGCTGACCGTGCTGGAGACGAGCCTCGGGCCCATCCGCACGGTCGAGGGCACGATGTACGCCGTGCACTGGGTGGCGCACTCGCCCGAGTCGCTGAACCTGAACCACCTGAAGCTGGAAGCGTCGACGAACCTCGACGAGGCGCTGGCCGCCGCGGCGAGCGACGGCATCCCCGCGCAGAACGTCGTCCTCGGCGACGACCGCGGCGGCATCGCCTGGACCCTGTCCGGCGCGCTGCCGCGCCGGGTGCAGGGCGGCCTGGCCGTCTCGTTCCCCCTCGCCGCCGACGGCGCCGTGTCCACGTGGGACAGCCTGCTGGCGCCGGAACAGCATCCGCGCGTCGTGAACCCGCCCGGCGGCCAGCTGGTGACGGCGAACAGCCGCCAGCTGGCGGGCGATGCGGCGCAAACGATCGGCGACGGCGGCTTCGACCTGGGCGCGCGCGTCAACCAGCTGAGCGGCAACGTGCGCGGACTGGGCGACAAGACCGACGTGCCGGCCGCATTCCAGGCCTCGCTCGACGACCGCGCGCTGTTCATCGCGCAGTGGCGCGAGCGCGCGCTGGCGGCGCTGGATGCCGGCGCGCTCGCCAACCATCCGCAGCGGGCCGAGTTCCGCCGCCTGCTCGAGCGCAGCTGGGACGGACATGCCAGCACAACGTCCGTCGGTTACCGCCTGGCGCGCCAGTTCATGTGGTCGTTGCACGACATGCTGTTCGGCGGCGTCGATGCGGAACTCGCGACGCTGGATCCGAAAGCCGGCATCGTCGTCGCGACGGCGCGCTGGCCGGAGGTCATCGCACGCCTGCTGGACGCGCGGCCGGCCGCGTGGCTGCCGACCGGCTACGCCAGTTGGCAGGATCTGCAGCTGGCCGCCGTCGACCGCGCCATCGCCGACCTGACGGCGGACGGTACGCCGCTCGCGCAGGCGACCTGGGGCCAGCGCAACACGGCCGCCATCGCGCATCCGTTCACGATCGCCGTGCCGGCGCTGCGCCGCTGGCTCAGCGCCCCGCCGGACCAGTTGCCGGGCGACGGCAACATGCCGCGCGTTACGGGTCCGAAGTTCGGCCAGTCGGAACGCCTGACGGTGACGCCGGGCCGCGAGGAAGAGGGCTTGTTCGACATGCCGGGCGGGCAGAGCGGGCATCCGCTGTCGCCGTACTTCCTGAAGGGGCACGACGACTGGGTACGCGGCAAGCCGACGCCGCTGCTGCCGGGGGCGCCGGTGCACATGCTGACGTTCACGCGCTGACGGTCGTAGAGGGCACCCCCGTGCCCACGCGTGACGCTCGTGTCATGTTGGCGTTCGCGTGGGCACGGGGTGCCCACCCTACGTACCTACGGCGAACGTCCGCGCGGCACGCGGTGCCCGCGATCCCGGTAGGGTGGGCGGCCCCCGCCCGCGCGGACGTTCGCCAGCGCACACGTCACGCGCGGCACGCGGTGCCCGCGATCCCGGTAGGGTGGGCGGCCCCCGCCCGCGCGGACGTTCGCCAGCGCACACGTCACGCGTAGGCACGCGGTGCCCGCGATCCCGATAGGGTGGGCGGCCCCCGCCCACGCGGACGTTCGCCAGCGCACACGTCACGCGTGGGCACGCGGTGCCCGCGATCCCGGTAGGGTGGGCGGCCCCCGCCCGCGCGGACGTTCGCCAGCGCACACGTCACGCGTGGGCACGCGGTGCCCGCGATCCCGGTAGGGTGGGCGGCCCCCGCCCGCGCGGACGTTCGCCAGCGCACACGTCACGCGCGGCACGCGGTGCCCACGATCCCGGTAGGGTGGGCGGCCCCCGCCCGCGCGGACGTTCGCCAGCGCACACGTCACGCGTGGGCACGCGGTGCCCGCGATCCCGGTAGGATGGGCGCCCCCGCCCGCGCGGACGTTCGCCAGCGCACACGTCACGCGTGGGCACGCGGTGCCCGCGATCCCGGTAGGGTGGGCGGCCCCCGCCCGCGCGGACGTTCGCCATCGCACACGTCACGCGTGGGCACGCGGTGCCCGCGATCCTGGTAGGGTGGGCGGCCCCCGCCCGCGCGGACGTTCGCCAGCGCACACGTCACGCGTGGGCACGCGGTGCCCGCGATCCCGGTAGGGTGGGCGGCCCCCGCCCACGCGGACGTTCGCCATCCGCGCACGCCGACAGGTTCAGCGCGCGGGGGCCGGCACCCACAGCCGCTGCAGCATCGCGGTGACCGCCTCGGCCGGCGCGGGACGTCCGAGATAAAAGCCCTGCACGAGGTCGCAGCCGTATTCCTCCAGCAGCCCGAGCTGCTCGCCCGTCTCGACGCCTTCCGCGACCACGATCATCTTGAGGCCGTGCGCCATCGCGATGATGGCGCGCGTGATCGCGGCGTTCTCGGAATCCTGCGGCAGGCCGCTGATGAAGCTGCGGTCGATCTTCAGTGCGCGCACGTCGAAGCGCTTCAGGTAGTTCATCGACGAATAGCCGGTGCCGAAATCGTCGATCGACAAATACACGCCGATGCCGCGCAGCTGTTCCAGCGTGGCCAGCGTGGCCTTCGCGTCGTCCATCAGCGTGCCTTCCGTCAGCTCCAGTTCCAGCAGGCGCGGGTCGAGGCCCGTGTCGTGCAGCGCGGACAGTACGATCTGCGACAGGTTCTCGTCCTTGAACTGCTTGGCCGACAGGTTCACGGCCATGCGCACGGGCCGCCGCGTCAGCTTCTGCCAGTGGCGCGCCTGCGTGCACGCCGTGCGCAGCACCCATTCGCCGATCGGCACGATCAGGCCCGTCTCCTCGGCCAATGGGATGAATTCGTTCGGCGAGACGATGCCGCGCTCCGCGTGGCGCCAGCGCACGAGCGCCTCCACGCCGACGATCTCGGACGAGCGCACGTCGAGCTGCGGCTGGTACAGCAGGTACAGCTCGTTGTTCTGCAGCGCGCGGCGCAGACCCACTTCCAGCTTCACGTGGCTCATGATCTGCATCGTCAGCGACGACGAATAGAGCTTCGCGTTGTTCTTGCCGCAGGTCTTCGCGTGGTACATCGCGGTGTCGGCGAATTTCAGCAGCGACGTGCAGTCGTCGCCGTCCTCGGGGAACAGCGAGATGCCGATGCTCGCGGTGACGAAGATCTCGTTGCCCTCGATGAGAAAGGGACGGCGCATGGCGTCCTTCACGCGGTGCGCCACGTTGAGCGCGTGTTCGACGCGTTCGAGGTCGGGAATCAGGATCGTGAATTCGTCACCGCCCAGGCGCGCGAGGTTCGTGTCCGCGTCCGCGCGCGGGAGCAGGTCGCCGCGCGATAGTAAATCGTTCGGGCGGATCGTCTCGCGCAGGCGGTCCGAGACCTGCTTCAGCAACTGGTCGCCCACGTCGTGGCCCAGCGTGTCGTTGATCCGCTTGAACGCGTCGAGGTCCATGAACAGCACGGCGAACTTCTTGTTGCCGATCTTCGAGCGCTGCAGCTCGCGCTCCAGGGTCTCCAGGAACGCCTGGCGATTCGGGATGCCCGTCAGGCTGTCGCAGTACGCGAGGCGCCGGATCTGTTCTTCCGCGCGTTTTCGCTCGCTGATGTCGCGCACGAGGCCCAGCACTTCGTCCGGCCCGGTGGCGACGAGGCGCGCTTCGACGTGCTGCGGTTCGCCGAAGCGGATCAATTCGTATTCGATCGAGCGCACCTGGCGCACGCTGAGCGCCGTCGCCACCTGTTCGAGCAGGCGCTCGGCGATGTCGCGCGGCAGCACGTCCGCCACGTGGCGGCCGATGAGGGTCTCTTCGCCCGCCGCGTCGCGCGCGCCCCGTCCGAGGCCTTCGCACCCCGGTTCGTAATCGAGGTAGACGCCGTCGCGCGACATGCGGAAGAACGTGTCGGGAATGGCCGCGAGCACGGCGCGGTTCTGGGCGTCGGCGATGCGCAGGCGCACGATGGCGTCGGACGCGCGCAGCACGTACAGCACGCGGTGCCCGAGGATGGGCCAGTTGATCGGCTTCGACACGAAGTCGGTGGCGCCGGCCTCGTACGCGTTCGTGACGGCTTCCAGGTCGTCGCCGCCCGTGACCATCACGATGGGTACCGTCGCGCCGTTCGGCAGGTCGCGGATCGCGCGGCAGGCGGCAAAGCCGTCCATCTTCGGCATCTCGATGTCCAGCAGGATCAGGTCGGGCGTGCGCGCGTGCGCGAGGGCCACGGCTTGCGCGCCGTCCGCGGCTTCGATGCCATCGAGGCCGACGCTGTCCAGCATCTCGAGCATCAACAGGCGCATCACCGGGTCGTCGTCCGCGACCAACACAGTGCCGCGCTGGCGGGTGGAGTGGGCTGGCATGTCAGGTTTCCTTTTCGAGGAGGGCGGAGAGCGAATGCCGGACGGCCTGGAATTCGTGCTCCATGTCGGTCAGGATCGCATCGGCGCCTTCGGTGGTGTCGGCTCGGCCCAGGTGTTCCAGCGCCTTGCACATGGCGGCGAGGGCCTCGGCGCCCACGTTCGCGCTGGCCGATTTCAGCGTGTGCGCGATGCGCCGTACGTTGCCCGTGTCGAGGCCGTCGATGGCGTCCTGGAGCTGGCGCAGCTGCTGCGGCGCGTCGTCGACGTAGGCGGCGATGACCTTTTGCACGAGGGCGTCGCCGCGCTCGCGCGACAGTGCACGGATCTTGTCCAGCGCCGCGCGGTTGATCACGTCGCGCTGGATCACGTCGACGGATTCGCGCGGCAGCCGCGGCGGCGCGTCGTCGTGGTGCACGGTCGCGGCGAGCGGCAGCGCCATCCAGCGCCCGATCACGGCCGCCAGCTCCTGCTGGCTGAACGGCTTCGACAGGTAGTCGTCCATGCCGGCCGCGAGGCACGCTTCGCGGTCGCCCTGCAGCGCGTTCGCCGTGATGGCGATGATCGGCAGCACGCGGCCGCGGCCCGCCTCGCGTTCGTCGCGCCGGATCGCGGCCGTCGCGGCGAAGCCGTCCATCACGGGCATCTGGCAATCCATCAGCACGGCGTCGTACGTGGTGTTCCGGACCGCCTGCAGCGCATCCTGTCCGTTGCGGGCGCAATCGACTTGCAGGTCGAGGCTTTCCAGCATGGCGCGCGCCACTTCGATGTTGACGGGATTGTCCTCGGCCAGCAGAACGCGCCGCGTGCGCGGGCGGTGGGCGTCCAGCTGCAGGGGCCGCGGCGGCAGGAAGCGCGGCGCCGGCGCCACCTTGCCGCGCGGCGGCGTCGCGAGGCAGGCGAACAGGTCGGCCGCGCGCGCCGGTTTGATCAGCTGGTACGCGACGCCCGCCTCGCGCCGCTGCACGGGATCGGCGGCCAGGCGTTCGGGGCTCAGCAGGACAAGCCGCGTCGCGCGCGTGGCGGCGCCGGACTTGATCTGCGCGGCCAGCAGCAGGCCGCTCGTGTGCGCCAGTTCCATGTCGAGGATCGCGGCGTCGTACGGTTCACCGGCGCGCGCCGCCTCGTCCAGGCGGGCCAGCGCTTCGTCCGCGCTGTCCGCCGCGTCGCACGCGATGCGCCACGTGGCCAGGTGGCGTTCGAGGCCCACGCGGCTCGTTTCGCTTTCGTCGACGAGGAGCACGCGCAGGCCGTCGATCGTGTGCTGGTGGTCGCCCGGCGCGTCGGGGTCGACGCGGCGCTTGTCGAAGGCCACCGTGAACCAGAATACGGAGCCCTGCGTGGGCGCATTCTCCACGCCGATCGCGCCGCCCATCAGTTCCACGAGTTGTTTCGAGATCGCGAGCCCCAGGCCCGTGCCGCCGTACTTCCGCGTCGTCGAATCGTCGGCCTGCGAGAACGCTTCGAAGATGCGGCTGCGGGCTTCCCGCGAGATGCCGATGCCCGTGTCGTGCACTTCGAAGCGCAGCATGACGGCCTGGTTGTCCTCGCTCGCGACGCGCACCCTGGCGAGGATGCGGCCGTGGTCCGTGAACTTGAGGGCGTTGCCGAGCAGGTTCGCCATGATCTGGCGCAGGCGGTTCGGGTCGCCGCAGATGGCGACGGGAATGTCGTTCGCGATGTCGAAGTGCAGCAGGATGTTCTTCGCCTCGGCCTGCGGCGTGTAGACCGTGTGGATGTCGTCCAGCAGGTCCCACAGGTTGAAATTGATGTACTCGACGGTGAGCTTGCCGGCCTCGATCTTGGAAAAGTCGAGGATGTCGTTGATGATCACCAGCAGGTGCTCGCCCGACTGTTTTACCAGGCGCGTGTAGTTGCGCTGGGTCTCGGTGAGTTCCGTCCCCAGCAGCATCTCCGTCATGCCGAGCACGCCGTTCATCGGGGTGCGGATCTCGTGGCTCATCGTGGCGAGGAACGCGCTTTTCGCGCGGCTGGCCGCCTCGGCCGCGTTCTTCGCCTTTTCCAGCTGCTCCGTGCGCACGCTGACTTGCCGTTCCAGTTCGTCGCGGTGGTGGGTGAGCGCGGCGCCGCGGCCTTCGACCTGCGCCAGCATGTTGTTGAAGCTGTCGATCAGCACGCCCAGTTCGTCGCTGCGGTTGTGGGCGATGCGCAGAGTGTAGTTCTGGCTGGCCGATACCTTCTGCGCCGCGTTGATCAGCTTGCCGATCGGATCGCCGATGCTGCGCCGCAGCCGTCGCGCCAGCACGAACGCCGTCGCCAGCGCGGCGCCCAGTGCGGCCGCCATCACGCCCAGCGCGCGCGCGATGTCCAGCCACACGGGCACGAGGTCGCTCTCGATCATCACGGCGCCCACGGGCGGCAGCGCGTGGCCGTCCGCATCCGCCGGCGTGCCCAGCATGCGGTAGACGCGCAGCAGCGGCAGCCACGGCAGGCTGCCCGTGCGCGCGGCGGCGTCGAGGGTGGCGGGGGCGAGGCCGTCCAGCGCCTCGTCCTGGCCCACGGCGCGGCCGTCGGCATGCCAGGCGGCGAACGGACGGCCCTGCGCGTCGTACAGGACGGCGCAGGCGATGCCGGGACGCGCCGCCAGCGCCGCCAGCAGCTGCGTGCCCAGGCGGCGGTCGTTGAACTGCACGGCGTCGAGCGCGCCTTGTGCCACCACGGCCGCGAGCGCGTCCAGTTCCTGCCGCTCCGCGCGGCGCTGGCCGGTCACGGTCGCGACGGCGAAGGCGACGTAGACGACGAGCAGCGCGCTGGCCGCGGCCTGCAGGCACATCGACGTCAGTTTGCGGTTGAGGCTTGAGCGCTCGAGATTCAGCATGGGTAGACGAAGACTGCGATCGGCGCTGCGAACGAACCCGTGGGCACAGGCTCACCATGCAAGAAAGCAAATACTTGCAGGAACTGACTATAGGGGAGGGCCATGGCGCGCCGTTTGTGCTGGCGCAAAGTGGCGGGGAAGGCAAGGGCGGGAAGCGGGAGAGAGCGACGAAGTGCGCCGCTCAGGAAACGAGTCTTGTCGTCAGGAACGTAGGGTGGGCTCCCCGAGCCCACCAGGCGCATGCGTCTCGGTAACGCATGGTGGGCACGGAGTGCCCACCCTACTCAGCAGCAACCGCCGCGCTTGCCGTTGCCGTAGCGCGCCTGCTGGCGCTCGCGGAAGAACTCCTCGTAGCTCATGACCGGTTGATCCGGATGCGTCTTTTCCATGTGCGCCACATAGGTGTCGTATTCCGGCAGGCCGACCATCAGGCGCATGCTTTGCCCGAGATAGCGGCCTGCCTGGGCCAGCGCGCCGAGCATCACTGCACCTCGGCCATCGACGCGGTGGGTGCCGGCACGTACGGCGTTTCCTGGGCGCTCGGACGGTCGATCTTGCGCGCGGCGATCACCGTGCGGATGCCGTACAGCAGCACCGCGAGGACGACGACCATGAAGAAGCCGCACAGGGTGGCGTCGACGTAGTCGTTGAAGATGATGCGGCCCATCTGGTCGAGCGACTTCGCGGGTGCCAGCACCTGGCCCTGGTCGAGCGCGGCCTGGAACTTGTGGGCGTGCGCCATGAAGCCGACCTTGACGTTCGGATCGAAGATCTTGAGCCAGCCCGCCGACAGCGTGCAGATCAGCAGCCAGATCGTTGGCACGATCGATACCCACGCGTACTGGCCGCGCTTCATCTTGAACAGCACGACGGTACCCAAGGTGAGCGCGATACCGGCCAGCATCTGGTTGGCGATGCCGAACAGCGGCCACAGCGTGTTGATGCCGCCCAGCGGATCGACGACGCCCTGGTACAGGAAGTAGCCCCAGGCGCTGACGCACAGGCCCGTGGCGATCAGGTTCGCCGGGAGCGATTCCGTGCGCTTGAACGACGGCACGAACGCGCCCAGCAGGTCTTGCAGCATGAAGCGGCCGGCGCGGGTGCCCGCGTCGACGGCGGTCAGGATGAACAGCGCTTCGAACAAAATCGCGAAGTGGTACCAGAACGCCATCATGACCTTGCCGCCGATGACGTTCGACAGGATGTGGGCCATGCCGACGGCCAGCGTCGGGGCGCCGCCGGCGCGCGAGATGATGGTGTTTTCGCCGACGTCTTTCGCGATCTGCGTCAGCTGGTCGGGCGTGATCACGAAGCCCCAGTTCGACACGGCGGCGGCCGCGGTCTGCGCGGTGGTGCCGATGACGGCGGCTGGGCTGTTCATCGCGAAGTAGACGCCCGGGTCGATCGTCGACGCGGCGACGAGGGCCATGATGGCGACGAACGATTCCATCAGCATGCCGCCGTAGCCGATAAAGCGGGCGTGCTGCTCGTTCTCGATCATCTTCGGCGTCGTGCCCGACGAGATCAGTGCGTGGAAGCCGGACACGGCGCCGCACGCGATGGTGATGAACAGGAACGGGAACAGCGAGCCGGACCAGGCCGGGCCCGTGCCGTCGATGAAGCGCGTGATCGACGGCATCTGCATCATCGGGGCGACGAACACGATGCCCAGCGCGAGGCCGACGATGGTGCCGATCTTGAGGAACGTGGACAGGTAGTCGCGCGGCGCCAGCAGCAGCCACACGGGGATCACGGACGCCACGAAGCCGTAGCCGATCAGCATCCACGTCAGTTGGGTGCCGGTGAAGTTGAACATCGCGCCCCACGTGGCCGAGTCGTGCACGTACTGGCCGCCGGCGATGGCGGCGATCAGCAGCACGAAGCCGATCAGCGACACTTCGCCGATGCGGCCCACGCGGATGTAGCGCGAGTAGATGCCCATGAACAGGGCGATGGGGATCGTCGCCATCACGGTGAATGCGCCCCACGGCGATGCCGTCAGCGCCTTCACGACGATCAGCGCCAGCACGGCGAGGATGATCACCATGATCATGAAGGTGCCGAACAGGGCGATCACGCCGGGGATCTCGCCCATCTCGGACTTGATCAGGTCGCCCAGCGAGCGGCCGTCGCGGCGCATCGAGATGAACAGCACCATGAAGTCCTGCACGGCGCCGGCGAACACGACGCCGGCCAGGATCCACAGCATGCCCGGCAGATAGCCCATCTGCGCGGCGAGCACGGGCCCGACGAGGGGGCCGGCGCCGGCGATGGCGGCGAAGTGGTGGCCGAACAGCACGTAGCGGTTCGTCGGCACGAAGTCGAGGCCGTCGTTGTATTTGTAGGCCGGGGTCTGGCGGCGGGCGTCCAGGCCCATCACCTTGTCGGCGATGAACCGGCTGTAGAAGCGGTACGCGATGAGATAGACGCAGACGGCCGCGACGACGACCCAGACCGCGTTGATGGATTCGCCGCGCTTCAGGGCGACGTAGGCGAGCGAGGCGGCGCCCGCGAGCGATAGCGCAGCCCAGCCGAGCTGGCTTGTGACACGTTTCATGTTGACTCCTCCGATTGGATGCGCTGCCGGACCGGTCGATGCCGGCTTGCTTGGATTGCAGCGTGCCTGTCAGTATCTTGCACGGGTCGGCGGCCGGCAAGCGCATGATTACGCAGCGCTCTACGTGATACTACGTAGGGTGGGCACCCTGTGCCCACGCGAACGCTGGCATAACGCGAACGTTGCGCGTGGGCTCGGGGAGCCCACCCTACGGTATAACATTCGCGTCATGTATCACGCGAACGTTGCACGTGGGCTCGGGGAGCCCACCCTACGGTATAACATTCGCGTCATGTCGGTGTTACGCGCAGGGTGGGCACCCTGTGCCCACGCGAACGTTTGCGTTACGCCGGCGTGCAAGGATGAGCATGCGCCTCAGATCGGTCGTACAATTTCATGTTACGACGAATTCGACGCGCACGGCATGCAATTACGGCAAAAGGTCATTTTTCTCGCGGTCGCCCCCCTGATCGTGGCGCTGTGCGCGATCGCGCTGTTCGTGCGCCAGCAGGCCATCGCGCTCGCGCACGAGCAGCACGCGACGATCCAGCAAGCCTATCTGGCCAGCAAGCAGGCCGAGCTCAGGCACTACGTCGACCTCGCATCGCACTCGATCGCGCACCTGACGGCGTCCGGCCGCAGCGACCCGGCCACCCTGGCGGAGGCCAAGCGCATCCTGCAATCGCTCAGCTTCGGCGACGACGGCTATTTCTTCGTCTACGACATGCAAGGCCGCAACCTCATGCATCCGCGCCAGCCGGAACTGGTCGGCCGCGACCTGTGGAACCTGCACGACCAGTTCGGCGCACCCACCATCCAGAACATCGTCGCCGTCGCGAAGCAGGGCGGGGGGCTCGTGCGCTACAACTGGGTCAAGCCGTCGACGAACAAGGCTGGCCCGAAGCTCGGCTACGTCGTCCCGATCCCGCAATGGGGCTGGGTAATGGGCAGCGGCCTGTACCTGGACGACGTGCAGTCCGCCCTCGACCAGGTCGATGCCCAGCAGTCGCGCAACATCGAGACGACCATGTGGTGGATCGCCGGCGTCGCCATCCTCGCCACGCTCGTGATCGGCGGCGCGGGCCTCGCGCTGAACATCAGCGAATCGCGCGTGGCGGACACGAAATTGAAAGCCCTCGCGCAGCGCGTCGTCGATTCGCAGGAGCAGGAGCGGGCGCGCCTGTCGCGCGACCTGCACGATGGCATCAGCCAGTGGCTCGTGTCGATCAAGCTGCAGATCGAGGCGGGCATCATCCGCATGAAGGGCACGCCGGACCAGCAGTTGCAAGCCCATGCCAGTTTCGAACGCACGGCGGAAGAGCTCAACAAGGTGCTGGGCGAAGTGCGCCGCATCTCGCACGACTTGCGGCCCACGTTGCTGGACGACCTCGGACTCGCGGCCGCGCTCGACCACCTGGCCGAGGAATTCTCGCAGCACAGCGGCACGCCGGTGACGTTCACGGCGGCGGGCGACGTCGAACACTTGCCCCAGGCCGTCGGCACCGTGCTGTTCCGCATCGCGCAGGAGGCGCTGACGAACATCGAGCGGCATGCGGGCGCGCACCACATCGACCTGTCGCTGCAGACGGGCGCCGGCCGCGTGCTGCTCACGATCGCCGACGACGGCGCCGGCTTCGACGCCGAGGGCGTCGCGACGCACCCACAGCGCGGCATCGGCCTGCGCAACATGATGGAACGCCTGGACGCCATCGGCGGCCGCCTCGACATCGCGTCGTCGGCGGCCGGCACGACGGTGTGCGCCAGCGTCGAACTGGAGGTTTGAATGACGAAGATGGTCCACATCATGCTGGTCGACGACCACCCGCTCGTGCGCGACGGCCTGCGCGCGCGGCTGGAGGCCGTGCCGCATTTCTGCGTCGTGGCGGAAGCGGATTCCGGCGCCGAGGCGCTGGCGCTGGCGGGCAGCACCCGCATCGACCTCGTGCTGATGGACATCACCATGCGCGACGGCAGCGGCATCGAGGCCACGGCGCGCCTTTACGCGAATTTCCCCGACATCGCCGTGCTGATCCTGTCGATGCACGACAAGCTCGAATACGTGACGCAAGCCATGCAGGCGGGCGCGCGCGGCTACGTGCTGAAGGATGCGCCGGGCAAGGACATCGTGCTCGCCATCGACACCGTCGTGGCCGGCGGCATTTATTACAGCGCCGCCGTCGCGCGCCAGCTCGCGCGGCCCGCGACGCAGGACAACCAGCTCACGTCGCGCGAACAGGAAGTGCTGCGCCACATCGCCAACGGCGAATCGAACAAGCAGATCGCGCGGGCGCTGGACCTGTCCGTGCGCACCGTCGAGACCCACCGCCTGAACATCAAGCGCAAGCTCGGCATCGAAGGGCAGGCCGAGCTGATCAAGTTCGCCGTGCAGCACGGGCGCTTCGGCGGCAGTGGCGCGTAAATATATCTGTACGACCGTGTCCTAGAGGAAACAGAAACAGTTGCTTTCCGAAAATGGGTGTTCTACTATTAGCTGGTTACTATCAATGCATAATCGCTAATGCCCAGCGCCCCGCTCCCGGTGGTTGAAATACGCTCCGTCGCCAACGCACAGAACGAGTGGGTCGCGCTTCTGCTTGGCATGCCCGGCGCGGGGCTCGACGATCCTGCGCTGCAGGACCTGTTCGGCACGCCGGACCTGCTGGCCGCCATCGCGCCGCTCGACTGCATCGTCCACGTCGACGATGCCACCGTCTTCACGCCTCCCGTCCTGAACGTCCTGCCGGCCAACCGCGTGCTGCTGGCCGTGCGTGCCGACGCGCTCGCGACGGACGGCACGGCGCGCCGCCTCGCGGAACTGCAACTGGCCGGCTACCGCGTGCTGATCGACGGTCCGCTGCCGGAAGGCGTGGCGGCACCGGTCGGGCTGCGCACCGTCGCGCGCGACGCGCGCCTTGAACTGCCGCGCGCAGCCGCGCTGCCCGCGCTGTTCGGGCCGCACCTTGCGTACCACGTCGACGACATGGCGCGCTACGGCGCGTGCGAGAACGCCGGCTTTTCCTGGTTCAGCGGCGACTACGCGCTGGAGGGCAGCGTGCCGGACGGCGACGACGGCACGTCGCGCCGCAGGATGCTGACGATGCTTGCGCTGCTGGCGCGCGACGCCGATTCGCACGAGCTGGAAGCGCAGCTGAAGCAGGACGCGATCCTGTCGTATCACTTGCTGAAGCTGGTGAATTCGGCCGCGTTCTCCGTCGGCGCCCAGGTCACGAGCTTCAGCCAGGCGATCAGCCGCCTCGGCCGCCGCCAGCTGCAGCGCTGGCTGCAACTGCTGCTGTATGCGCGCCAGCATCCCGACGGTCCGCCGAACCTGATGCTGCCGCTGGCCGCGTTGCGCGGCGCGGCGCTGGAGGCGGCGTGCAGGAACGAGGGCGGCGACCGCGACGAGCAGGACCTCGCCTTCATGGCCGGCGTATTCTCGCTGCTGGACCGGCTGTTCCGCATGCCGATGGCGGAGGTCGTGCAGGACTTGAACCTGCCGGAGCACGTCGAAGCCGCGCTGTTGCGGCGCGACGGGCAGCTGGGGCAGCGGCTGCGGCTCGTCGAATCGGGCCGGCCCGACCCCGCCACGTTGGAAGCGGCGGGTGTCGAGGGGCCGGATTGGTGGCAGAGCCTGTTGCACGCCTATCACTGGGCCATCCAGGTAGCCCGCAATGTCTAGGATGCTTGCCGCCACGACGATGGATTTCGTGGGCGGCAGCGCTGCCCTGTGCGACGCCGTCATGGCGCTGCGCGGCGATGAGTTGCACGCGGCACTGGGCCGCATTGCCGGCGCGGTGCTCGCGAGCCCGCACGGCGCATTCATCCCCGCCGGCGCCGCGCCCGCGACCACGCTGGAGGGCGCGCTGCTGCAGGAAGTGCGCGCCGACGGCCAGTGCTTCGGCCGCTACGAAGTGGCCGGCCGCGCCTACAGCCTCGACGACTGGCGCCTGCTGGAAGGCCTCGCGGGCCTGACGGGTTCCTTGATGCAGGTGCATTCGCTGGCGCAGCGCACGACGCACGCCTATGCCCAGGTCGAGGCCCAGCTGGCGCACCAGTCGCAGATCCTGGACCAGATCCACGAATCCGTCCTCACGCTCGACCGCCTGGGCTACATCACGAGCTGGAACAAGGGCGCCGAGCGCCTGTTCGGCTACACGGCGCTGGAAGCCATCGGTCGCCACATCCTGTTCCTGTACGCGGACGAGGAGGTGGACGTGCAGGACGCCTTCGCCGAGCAGGGTGGCCGCATGATGGAAGTGCGGCGCCGGAAGAAATCGGGCGAGGTGTTCTGGGCCAGCCTGTCGCTGTCGCCGCTGTGCGACCTGGAAGACCGCCCGACCGGCATGATCGTGTACCTGACCGACATCACGGAACGCAAGCTGGCCGAGGAGCGCCTGCACCATCTCGCGTACTACCACGAGCTGACCGGCCTGCCGAACCGCACGCTGTTCGGCCGCCTCGTCGACCAGGCGCTGATGGTCGCCCAGCGCAACGACGCCACCGCGTGCGTGCTGTACGTGGACCTGAACCGCTTCAAGCTGATCAACGGCACCCTGGGACGCAAGGTCGGCGACGACCTGCTGCGCCAGGTGGCCGAGCGCCTGCGCAATGCGCTGCGCGACGAGGACGTGGTGGCGCACTTGTCGGGCGACGAATTCGCGGTGGGCCTGTTCGACATCCGCCAGCACTTCGAGGCGACGACCGTCGCGCAAAAGCTGCAGGGCGCGCTGGAAATACCGTTCCTCGTGCAGGGCCACGACCTGCGCGTGGGCGCGAGCATCGGCATTTCCGTCTACCCGCAGGACGGCCCGGACGCGGAGACGTTGCTGCGCATGGCCGACATCGCGATGGAGCGCGCCAAGGAACACGCGGAAAACCCGGACCGCAGCGTCGCCTTCTACCGCCTCGACATGAACGAGGGCATGCAGCAGCGGATGCAGATCGAGTCGGGCCTGCGCCATGCGCTCGGCAACGGCGAGTTGATCCTGCACTACCAGCCGAAATTCGAGATCGGCTCGAGTCGCCTGGTGGGCGCCGAAGCCCTCGTGCGCTGGAAGCATCCGGTGCGCGGCATGATCCCGCCGATCGAATTCATCCCGCTGGCCGAGAGCACGGGCCTGATCGTGCAGGTGGGCGAGTGGGTGCTGGAGCAGGCGTGCGCGCAGGCCGCGATCTGGCAGCGCGCGGGCCTGCCGCCGTTCCGCCTCGCCGTGAACGTGTCGGCACGCGAGTTCACGGCATCGCTGCCGGGCCGCGTGGCGGAGACGCTGCGCCGCTACCGCCTGGACGCGCACTGGCTGGAACTGGAGATCACGGAAAGCACGCTGATGCACGACATCGAGCACGTGATCGCCATCATGGACCGCATCAGCGCGCTGGGGGTGGCGCTGTCGCTGGACGATTTCGGCACCGGATATTCGAGCTTGTCTTACCTGAAGCGCTTCCCGATCGACACGCTGAAGATCGACCGCTCGTTCACGACCGGCATCCCGCAGGACCCGAGCGACTGCGCGATCGCGAGCACGATCATCGGCATGGGCCGCAAGCTGGGCCACCGCGTGATCGCGGAAGGCGTGGAAACCTTGGAACAGCTGGAATTCCTGCGCCAGGCCGGCTGCGACGAGGTGCAGGGCTATCTGTACGGGAAGCCGCTGCCCGCGTACGAATTCGAGAAGAGCCTGCGCGAGAACTGGATGCTGATGGACACGGGCGAGGCCGAGGCGGCGATGCGGGCGATGATCTGGTCGCTCAAGTAGGCGCTGGCTGCCCTGGGGGCAATGATTTATGTATAATGCCGGTTCCCCAGGGGAAGCGTGGCCGAGTGGTTGAAGGCAGCAGTCTTGAAAACTGCCGACGGGGGAACCCGTTCGTGAGTTCGAATCTCACCGCTTCCGCCAGGAAATAAAATGGCCGCCCATTGGGCGGCTTTTTTATTTCCTGGCGGAAGCGAAGAGGGCGCGTGCACGCCCTCTTCGAATCGCCCGTTTGCTGTCCGCGCAGCGGACAGCGCGCCGGAGGCGCATACCATTTACGCTGATCAGAAAACGGCTTTGCCTCAGCCGTGACTCCATGCGAAATTGGTCATCGACGAACTGGTCGCGCACATGCCGCCCGTGCCGCCGCTGGGCAGGTTGCAGTCGGGCGTCGTCGGCCACCGTGAAGTCGGGCAGCACGCCGGGGCCGCCGCCCGCCAGCACAGCCATGCGTACGGCGCACGCTGTATTCCCGCTCAACGACCGGCGGAAACGGAACCCATCGCCTCACGTCGGATGTTGCCCAGCAATGTTGAGCGGTGGATACATTCGATGTCGTGAAATGTCAACGCAGGTCACGTATTCGTAGAAAATTGTAATGCGCTAAATACATTTTTATACATATACTGATCTGCGCCATTCATGGCGGCGACCGGCTGCGGTCGCACAAGACGTTTGCGCGATCCCGTGCCCGGTCCGACTCCCACACCCATTGGAGGAATTCATGCGTTTCGCAACTGACCGAGTTCTGTTCCTCGCGGCTTGTGCCGCATCGCTGTTGCCCCTGGCCGCACAAGCGGCGGATGGCGTCGAAGTCACCCCGGCCATGACCCATGACCATCTACCGAGCCTGCGGGGCACGATGCCCAAGCCGGACGATTACGACGGCACCAAGCACGAGAAGGAGTGGAAGAAGATCCCGCACGTCGATTCCGGACGGTTCGTGCAGGATGCGGCCACGCAGGGTACACACGTGACGGGCGCCGCCTCGACGATCGCGGGCATGGGGTTCGATGGCGTGGGCAATGGCTTCACCGGGCCGCAGGGCAAGTTCACGGTCAACGCGGCGCCGCCGGACACGACCGGCGCCGTCGGTGCGACGCAATACGTGCAATGGGTAAATTCTTCGTTCGCCGTATTCGACAAGACGACGGGCCAAGCCGTCTACGGCCCGGTGGCCGGCAACACGTTGTGGTCCGGCTTCGGCGGGCCGTGCGAGACCCAGAACGACGGCGACCCGATCGTCAAATACGATCGCATCGCCAACCGCTGGGTCATGATGCAGTTCGCGGTGCCGAGCGGCGGACCGTACTACCAGTGCGTCGCCGTGTCGCAGACGTCGGATGCCACGGGCGGCTGGTATCGCTACGCATTCCAGTACACGAACTTCCCCGATTATCCGAAGGCCGGCGTGTGGCCGGACGCGTATTACGTGACGTTCAACATGTTCAGCGGGAACTCCTTCGCGGGTCCGCGCCTGTGCGCGTACGACCGCAACAGCATGCTGTCCGGCGCGGCGGCGACGCAGCAATGCTTCCAGCTGTCGACGAGCTACGGCAGCGTGCTCCCGGCAGATCTGGACGGCGCTACGCTGCCGCCGGCGGGCGCGCCGAACTATATGCTGAGCAAGGGCTCGTCTGCGCTGAACTTCTGGAAGATGCACGTGGACTGGGCGAACCCGGCGAACACGACGCTGAGCGCGGCCGTCTCCCTGCCCGTCGCGGCATTCAACGCGGCCTGCAGCGGCGGCACGTGCATCCCGCAGGCCGGCACGGCGCAGAAGCTCGACTCGCTGGCCGACCGCCTGATGTACCGCCTCGCGTACCGCAATTTCGGCAGCTACGAATCGCTCGTGGTCAATCACGCGGTGGCCGTCGGCACGACGCGCAAGAACACGTATGCGGCGGTGCGCTGGTACGAGCTGCGCAACCTGACGGCGGCCACGCCGACCGTTTATCAGCAATCGACGTATGCGCCGGACTCGACGTTCCGCTGGCTGGGCAGCATCGCGATGGACAAGATGGGCAACATTGCGCTCGGCTACAGCACGTCCAGCTCGACCCTGCACCCGGGCATCCGCTTCGCGACGCGCCTGACGACCGATGCGCTGAACACGCTGTCGAACGAGACCACGCTGTTGCAAGGGAACGGCTCGCAGTTGCAGAACCTGAGCCGGTGGGGCGATTATTCGACGATGGCTCTCGACCCCGTCGACGATTGCACGTTCTGGTACACGAACGAGTACCTGCCGTCCAATGGCACGTTCAACTGGAGCACGCGCATCGCGTCCTTCAAGATTGCGGGCTGCCAGTAATTCGTGACGTCCCGCCGTTCACGCCCGCGCAGTCACGCGGGCGTGAACGGACGAACGTTGCGCTTCATGGTGCGGCTGCTCTACCATTGCTCTCCCAGCCGTTACGCTTTACGAAGCGAGGAGAGCAACGCATGACATTCGAATTCTTTTGCATCGCGTGTGGCCACGCGCACCAGGGCATGCCGGCGCTCGACGCGGCAGCGAGCAGAGCTTCACGCAACGGGTCGCGTGCTTCGAGTCCGGACAGCGATCGCACGTCGGCCCGTTTTTCGGCCGATTGAATGCCGCGCTCGCGCCGTATCAAGGCTGGCTCCCCCATGTCGATCTTCGAGAAAATCCAATCCTGGCTTGCGCCGTTGCGATCCGAACCGGACGCCGATCCCGCCGAGTTGGCCGCACCAGCGTCGCTGCGCCACTCGGGATCCATCGCCGATATCATCGCGGAAGTGCGCCAACAGAACGACGCCAATGCGCTCGCCACCGACATGGGCCACTACAGCGGCTACGTCCGCGAAGCCGCACTGGAACGCGCGCATGCATTGCGCGCGCCGGCGCTCCTGCCGGCCATCGTCGATCGTCTGAACGACTGGGTGCCCGAGGTGCGCGTGCGTGCACAGGCCCTTGTGCTGGACTGGCTGCCGGCGCTGGACGCCGATACCGCGCTGCGCCTCCTCGGCGCCGTCCAGAATTTGCGTGACGCCCGCCGATCCGACCATGTGTCGTGGCTCGGCAAGGTCGAGCGGATCGTCGTCACGTGTGTCGGTGCGAGCCGTATCGTCGAGGGTGTGGCGAATCCGGACATTGCCGTCGCCCGGACGTGCTTCCGCCTGCTCGAGGAGCATGGGCTGGCCGATCCGGCGACGCGCGTCCGTGTCGGACTCGCGCACGGCACGGACATCGTCCTCGTGCGCAAGGCGGCCGAGGCGCTCGTCCTGCTGGATGGTCACGAGCGCGCAGCGATGGGCCGCCTTGCGCTGCGGTCGCACTTCGGTATCGTCCGTGCGATCGCATTGCGCCGCCTGTTGGCCGACGAGGTCGAGGGTGCCGAAGCGCTGGCCATCGACATGCTGGCCGATCCGCATGGCTGGGTCAGGCTTGTGGCAAGCACGTTCCTCGAACGGCGCGGCATCGATAGCGCCTCGCTGTACGCGGCACGACTGACGGCACCCGGCAGTTCGAATACGGTGCTGCGGGCGTGCCTGATGGGACTGGCCGAGACGGGGAAGCGCACGCACCTCGACCTGATCCGGCGGATGACGACGCACGCATCCGCCCGCGTGCGCGTCAACGCCTTTGCCGCGTGGCTGCATCTGGCGCCCGAGGAGAGGGACGACATTGCGCGCCGCGTCCTGGCCGACGGCGCGCGCCGTGTGCGTAATCTCGTGATGTCGACGCACCGGACGCATGGCGCCTTCGTGCCTGTCGATGACGCGTTGGCCGTGCTGCGCGAACACGGCGATGTCGAGCTCATGTTGCGCTATGCCGAGCACGAGCCGTGGCGCTGGCTGCAACTGATTCTCGAACTGGAGCCGGCCTCGCATGCGGACGCCGGCCTCCGCGCTCATCTGCGCGAGCAACTGATCGGATGGATCGACAGCGCCCGCAGATCGTCCACGCCCCCGACGCCGGCGCAACGCGCGTTGTTCGCCGAGCCGGGCGCCCAGGCAGCGGCACGCTCATCGATGGCGTCCCCGTCAGGTTCGACAGCTGCGCGAGCGCGAGGTCGAGCAGCTTGCCCGGCGTGACGTCGCCCGCGCCACGCGCGCGGCCAGCGCCGTCGCGTCGTGGGCGAGGTAATCGGCATGGTCCATGGGTTTCCTTCGTCGTTGGCGGCCAGCCGACCATCTTGTCACGAAGGAATTGTTGCCGCAAGACTGGACATGCTACGATCGCAGGAATCCGGGGCCATCCTCTAGACCATCGTATCGGAATCCGCGACCATGTCTGAAGTCACGCAACTGCTCACGACAATCAAGCGCCAGCTCAAGGTGCAGGGAAAGACGTACCGCGACGTGGCCGGCGCGCTCGGCCTGTCGGAGGCGAGCGTGAAGCGGCTGTTGACGTCGGACTCGTTCGGCGTCGACCGTCTCGTCGAGATCAGCAACCTGCTCGGCTTCACCTTGGCCGAGCTCGCGCAGGAGGCCGCGCTGACGGGCACGCGGCTGCACACGCTGAGCGAGGCGCAGGAAAAGGAGCTGGTGTCCGACGCGAAGCTGCTGCTCGTCGCCGTCTGCGCGCTGAACCACTGGACCGTCGCCGACATCCTCGCCGTGTACCGCCTGACGGAGGCCGAGTGCGTGCAAAAGCTGCTGCACCTCGACCGGCTGCACCTGATCGCGCTGATGCCCGGCAACCGCATCCGCCTGAACGTGGCCCGCGATTTCGACTGGCTGCCCGACGGCCCGATCCGGAGCTACTTCCGCACGCAGGGGCTCGCGGATTTCCTCGACGGCACCTTCGACCGTCCCGACGAGACGCTCGCGTTCACGCACGGCATGCTGACGGAGAGCGCGCTCGCGGCCATGCAGGTGGAGCTGCGCCGGTTGCGCGCCCGCTTCGCCGAATTGCACGAAGAGAGTCTCGCGGCGCCGTTGCCGAAGCGGCGCGGCAGCGGCCTCCTGCTGGCGCTGCGCGAGTGGGAGCCGGCCGGGTTTACGGCGCTGCGGCGCTGACCACGCGCGGCGCCGGCGTCGATCACTTGCCGCGCGCGTCGATCCGGTAATCCCACGCGGCGAGCGTCTGCGCCTTGCCGTTCGGCAGGGTGTAGCGCTGCGCATCGTTCGACACGTTGACCGTCACCTGCACGCTGTTGCCAGCCAGCGTACGGCGGAACGCGAACACCTTGTCGTTGCCCGTAGCGAGTACCTGCGCAGGGCCGCCGTACTGGCCGTTCCACAGCGCGCGATTCGCGTGCTTCAGCGCGAGCAGCCGCGTGTAGAAGGGGACGTAGGCGTAATCCTTCCACTGGATCGGGTCCTTTTCGAAGAACTCGATTCGCTTGTCGAGGCCGGATTCCTGCCCGCCATAGATCAGCGGCATGCCGGGCAGGGTGGCGGCCAGCACGGCCATCGCCTTGAACGCGGGACCGTACAGTTCGACGTCGCTGCCGGCCCAGGAGTTCTCGTCGTGGTTGCTCGTGAAGCGCATGCGGTACGCGCCCGGCGGGAAGGCCTTCGGCGGATGCTCGAGGAAGTCGGCGAGCGTGCGCGCGTCCGCCTTGCCCTTGGCGACGGCCTTGAACAAATCCTTCGTGTCCCAGCCGTACGTCATGTCGAACGCGTGCTCGTGCAGGTCCGGCTTGTCGGCCTCGGCCAGCATGAACACGGGCTTGACACGGTCGAGCTCGGCGCGTGCCTGGTTCCAGAACGGCGTCGGCACCTTGCCGGCGACGTCGCAGCGGAAGCCGTCGACGTCCGCTTCGCGCACCCAGTAGAGCATCGCGTCCGTCATGCCTTTCCACAGGCCGGGTTTGCTGTAGTCGAGCCCCGTCACATCCGTCCAATACTCGGGCTCGGCGCCGTCCGTGTACGTGACGGGGTAGATCTCGCCCTTGTCATTCTTGAGGTACCAGTCGCTGTGTTCGGTCGTCCATGGATTGTCGAACGCCGTGTGGTTCGCGACCCAGTCGATGATCACGTGCATGCCGAGGCCGTGCGCTTGCTGCACGAGCGCTTTCAGGTCGGCCAACGTGCCGTATTCCGGATTGACTGCCGTGTAGTCGCGCACGGCGTAATAGCTGCCCAGCGTGCCCTTGCGGTTCTTCTCTCCGATCGGCTGGATGGGCATCAGCCACAGGATGTCCACGCCCATCTTCTTCAGGCGCGGCAAGTGCTGGGCGAACGCCTTGAACGTCCCCTCCGGCGTGTATTGCCTGATGTTCACTTCGTAGATGTTGGCGTTGCGCGACCAGCTTACATGAGGCATTGGCGCGACACTTGCCGCCTCCGTCGTCGCCGCGAGCGCGGGCAGGGCGGCGTAGAGCGCCAGGGAAATTGTAGTCAGGGTACGGCGCAGATGTCTCATGATTCTCGTTATCCTGTAGTTTAATTACAAAATGGCCTGGTGCGATTCTAAATCGGAATGCTCACGGTGACCAGCCGGAAACGATGACTATTTTTCTTTCCTGTAAGTACATACGTCAGATTATGCCGACAACATGTCGAGATAAGATGAGAGTAGATTTGTGCGATATTGGACAGAGAGAACTGCGGTCAAGCGGATAGTGTTGAGGCGTAGAGAGGACACGCCATGAACAAGGGTTTCGTTACGTGCGCAGTGCTGTGCGGATGTGCGTCGCTGGCCTGCGCGCAGGACACCGGCAGTACTGCACGCAAGAGCGCCTGCAAGGAGTGCGCGAAGTCCGCGCGCGCACGCACGGGCCAGGATGACGTCGGCGATGCGCGCGGCGGTCATCGCATCGGCATCTACACGAACCTGCCGACCCGGCGTGACAGCCCCGCCACCTGGACCACGCCCCCGCGCCGCACGTACGGCCGCCTCGACGAGATCGGCGCCCGCACGGGCTCGGCCGGCTTTACGCTAGGCCACCAGTACAACTTCGAATTCCTGGCCCACCCCGACGTGGGCGACCCGTTCCACTCGGGCACGGCCGGCCGGGCCAGCAATCTCGTCACGCAGAGCGGCATGCCCGTCGAGGGCGGCGTGCGCTATTTCAGCAGACGCTCCAAGCACCTGAGCACGGGCGCATCCTGGACCGTCGACACGCTCGGCGGCGACCCGCTGGCGGACCGCGCCTGGGGCATGACGGTCGGCGTCGACTACGGCGCACTGTCGCTGCGCGCCGCGCATCAAAACCGTCACGTCGCGCAGGTGCACTTGTACGACCTGGCGGGCAACAATATGGATGCGAAGAACTCGCTGATCGCGGCGAACTTCCGCATGCGCTGGGGCACCGCGTATGCCGCGTATGCAGCCAACCGCGGCTGGGGCAGCTCGCCGCTGTACAACCCCGATAACCCGTATGGCGCCGGCGTGGCGAGCACGTCGTCGACGGACAGCCGCGACACGCTGTTCGGCGTCGCCGTGCCGATGACGCGCTCGACGACCTTCCTCGCGTCGTACATTCACAAGAACGACCGCGACCCCGCCAACCGCGATGCGAACCAGTTCGCGCTTGGCGCCAGCTACGTCGTGTCGCGCAATACCGATTTCTACACCGCGCTCTCGCGCACCGTGAACACGAGCGGCGCCGGCATCCCGATCAGCGACGCGGCGCGCCGCAGCGGCAGCTCGGCCGTGAACGTCGGCATGCGCCACGCGTTCTAGCGGACGGCTACCTGCGCTGCGCCGTCGCGCGGCAAATGGGGGTAGCCTGTCCTCATGATTTCTGCATGATTTTTTGGAGGCAACATGACTGGTACGAGCACACTTGACCCAGATAACTTTCCCGAAGCACCCGACCGCAGCCTCGGCAAGGGCCATGGCGTCGATGCGCTGGGCCCGAGCGATATTTCGGACACGGGCAGCGACGTCGTCGGCGGCCCCGGTTTCGCGGCCAACCTGGACGACGACCAGAAGCTCGACCTGGACACGGGCACGACGTCGGACAACGAAGCAAGCTATGCGCACGACAGCGCCGGCGCCGACCTGGGCGACCCGAACTTCGAAAGCGACAGCGATTCCGGCGGCACGGGCGAACGGGCGGCCGCGGGGCGCGACCTGATTGCGAAGGACGGCAACGACATCGATACGGACCGCATCGAGTCGATCCCGAACGTGCCGCTCACGGACGAGGACGTCGATTTCCTCGGCAGCCAGCCGCCGCGGGGGCCGGCGCCGGGACGATAAGCGCGGCGTGCTACGAACGGGGCCGGATGGTATCCACCACCCGGCCTTTTTTGTAGGGTGGGCATTTGAGGCCGGGGGCCTCAAATGAAACGTGCCCACGCGTAGCGTCGACATACCGCTGGCGTCCGCATGGAGCCAACATGCCGCTGGCGTCCGCGTGGAGCCAACATGTCGCTGGCGTCCGCGTGGAGCCAACATGTCGCTGGCGTCCGCGTGGGCACGGGGTGCCCACCCTACGTGGTGAGTCCACCCGGCGATACGTGGCGCAAAGACAGGCCGACGAAGAAGGATCGTCCCGCCGCGCGCGGGCGCGGTGCCTCGGCCGTCGCGTCTCACCGCGTGGACGGCTCGCGCGCCGTTGGCGGATCGGATGCCGTCGGTGCAGCCGTCCACCCTACGCATGCCACGCGTTGCGCTGCCACGGCTTGCGCGTCAGCGCCCACGCGGCCAGCAGTGCGCCGCCCAGCAGCACGGTCTTCGTCGGCGCCGAGCGCATCTCGAACGACATGTACGGGCTCCGTTCGACGACGTGGTGCTCGCGGTCGTTGCGCTGGCGGAGCTCGCGGTCGGCGTCGGGCGCATACAGGGCGTCGCGGCGCGCGCTCGAGTTCGGGCGGTCCGATTGCTGCTGGCTGAACATCGTGCGGCGCATGAAGCGGTCGACGGCGCGCGGCATCAGGTAGCCCGCCACCGACGTCACCTTCGAATGCCCGCCCACGTACACGTCGCGCTCGGGCACCTGGGCCGCGTGCACGATCGCCTGCGCCACCAGTTCCGGCGCGTAGTTCGGCGACGGCAGCGCGGGCTCGTGCTCCATATAGCTGCGCGCATGGTCCGGGAAAGGCGTCGCGATCGCGGACGGCTTGATCACCGTGAGCGAGATGCCCGCATCCTCCTTGTCCAGCTCCATCCGCAGCGATTCCGTGAAGGCCTTGACTGCGTGCTTCGATGCCGCATACGTGCCCTGCAGCGGCACGGCGCGGTCCGACACTTCGCTGCCCAGGTTGACGATCGCGCCGCCGCCGCGGCCCTTCATGCGCTTGACGGCTTCCAGCGAGCCGTGCACGACGCCCCAGAAATTCGTCTGCATCACCCTGCGCATATCGTCCAGCGCGACGTCCTCGTTGCGGCCGTACACGCTGATGCCGGCGTTGTTGACCCACGTGTCGATGCGGCCGAAGCGTTCCATGGCCGTGTCGCCGATACGTGCCACGTCGGCCGGGTTGCCCACGTCGGCCGTCACGGACGCGACGTCGAGGCCGCGCTGGCGCATCTCGTGCGCGAGCGTGTCGAGCGCATCCGCATCGCGCGCCGCCAGCACGAGGTGCGCGCCGCCTTCGGCCGCCATGCGGGCCGTGGCCAGGCCGATGCCGCTCGTCGCGCCCGTGATCACCATCACTTGTTCATTCAGTTTCTTGAGCTTGAGGGACATGGTGTCTCCTTGTCGATGCGATCGGTCACAGTGCCTGGCGCAGGCGGTTCGCGGACCCCGTGCGCGCGGTCGGACGACCCGCCAGCTTCCACGCGGCGAACAGCGCGCCGGCACCCAGCAGCACCCCCATCACCTTGCCCTTGCGGAGCGACAGCGCCGTGTACGGGCAGGTCTCGACCACGTGCGCGGAGATGCCCTGGCGCTCGCGCAACTCGTGCCGCGGGTTCGGCGCGTGCAGCGCGTCGCGGCGGTTCGGCGCGCGCGGCACGTCCGCCTGCTGTTGCCGGAACATGGTGGCGCGCAGATAGCGATCGAGGGCGCCGGGCAGGGCGAAGCTGCCGGCCGACAGCGCCTTCGCGGCGCCGCCGACGAACACGTCGCGCTTCGGATGCTGGGCCGCGTACAGGATCGTCTTCGCGACGAGTTCCGGTGCATAGACCGGGGGCGGCAGGCGCGGTTCCTTGTCCATGTAGTTCTTCGCGTGGGCGACGAACATCGTGTCGACGGCGGCCGGCTTGACGAGGGTGATGGAAATCGGCGCCTGGTCCTTCTCGAGTTCCACGCGCAGCGAATCCGTGAACGCCTTCACCGCGTGCTTCGACGCGGCGTAGATGCCTTGCAGGGGGATCGAGTGGTCGGACAGCTCGCTGCCGAGGTTGATGATGGCGCCGCCGCCGCGCGTCTTCATGTGCCTGACAGCTTCCAGCGAGCCGTGCACGACACCCCAGTAATTGGTGTCGAACAGGCGCTGCATGTCCTCGAGGGACACGTCTTCGTTGCGGCCGAAGATCGAGATGCCGGCGTTGTTGACCCAGGTGTCGATGCGCCCGAAGCGTTCCATCGCGGCCTGCCCGATGCGCGCCACGTCGGCCGGATCGCCAACGTCCGCGACGACGGTCGCGACCTGCGTACCGGTATGACGCAGCTCGCTCGCCAGCTGGTCGAGCGCGTCGGCGCTGCGCGCGGCGAGGACCAGCTTCGCGCATTGCTCGGCGGCCATGCGCGCCGTCGTGAGGCCGATGCCGCTCGTCGCGCCGGTGATGACCATCACCTGCTCGTTAATCTTGCGTAATTGCACTGACATGAATGCTCCTTCGCTCGGGTTGGAAGCGGCCGTCGCGTTACGCGGCAAGCGTGTCCGGACGGCGCGCTCGGTGAGTACGAGAATCGTGGCCGCGCGGCGGATTTCAAGTCATTTTTTACAAGGTGGTGGCGTTACCGGGACGTTCAAGGGCGGGCCGCCATGCCCGATTCCTCCCGCAGCCAGTCGGCGACGGCGCGCGCGGCGGCGCCCGGCTGCGGATCGGTTCGCATGACGAGGTGGTACGTACGGCCGGCGATGGCGGGGCCGAATGGCCGCACGAGGTGGCCCGCGGCGAGGTCGTCGGCCACGAGGGCCAGGCTCAGCAGGGCGATGCCCTGGCCCGCGACGGCTGCCTGGAGCGTGACCCTCGTCCGAATAACGCAGCTGGCCCCGGGCCGGCGGCCACGCGATGCCGGCCTGCGCGAACCAGTGTTCCCACGTCGGATTCGCGGGCGCCGATCGTTTCCAGTCGAAATGGATGAGCGGCACCGATTGCAATGCGTCCACCGACGTGACGCCCAGTATCGGATTGGCCACGGGCGCGTACGCGTCCGCGAACATGACGTCGGCGGCAAGGCCGGGGTAGGGTCCGCTGCCGTAGCGCACGGCGATGTCGACGGCGTGCGCGTGGAGGTCCACGGTCTCGTCGGAGGCGTGCAGCTGCAGGTCGATGTCCGGATGCAGCGCGTGGAAGCGGGCGACCCGCGGGACGAGCCATTTCGCCGTGAACGCATGCGTGGCCGAGACGGTGACGCGGTCGCGCCGGCGGGTCTCCGCGAGGCGCGCCAGCACGGCTTCCATGGCGTCGAATCCGTCGCGCAGCACGGGATACAGCTGCGTGCCGGCCTCGGTCAGCGTGACCTGCCTGGCCGCGCGCACGAACAGCCGCAACCCCGTGTGGTCTTCGAGCACGCGGATGCGGTGGCTGATGGCCGTCGGCGTCACGGCCAGTTCCTCGGCGGCGCGCTTGAAGCTGCCGTGCCGCGCCGCCGCCTCGAAGGCGCGCAGTGCGGACAGCGGCGGCAGGCGGCGCATCGCCCGGGTGCCGGATAGGTGAATTGAAGTCATCTGATGCCTGAAAAACCGTCGTTTGTCGGGGAAATTTCTTGCGGCGATTATTCCAGACATGGACGAGATGCGTGAATCGTACTCATCTCGTCCCTTAACCCACAGCGACTTCAGGAGTCAGACATGCTTGAACGTATCATCACCCGGCCCGACCCGTACGCACCCTATCTGCTGTCGCAACGCATCCGTTTCGGCGACTTGCTGTTCATCTCCGGCCAGGCCGGCGCCGGCGACGATGGCCGTATCGTCGAAGGCGGATTCGTCGCCCAGGGCGAGCGGGCGTTCCGCAATTTGCGGCGGGCGCTGGAAGCGGGCGGCGCGAGCCTGCGCGACGTCATCAAGGTCACGATCTTCGTCACCGACATGGGGCATTTCCAGGACGTCGTCGACTTGCGCAGGACATTTTTTTCGCCGCCTTATCCCGCCGATACGATCGCCGAGGTGAGGGCGCTCTACGACCCGCGCGCGCTGATCGAGATCGAGGCGATCGCGGCCGTGCGCCAGGCGGGAGCCGGCGATGCGCGCTGACGGACACGAGGCGAGCCTGTTCGCACCGCTCGCCATCGGTGCGACGACGTTGCCCAACCGCCTGGTTGTGGCGCCGATGACGCGCGTGAGCGCGACGGAAAATGGTGTGCCCACGGCGCGCATGGCCGAGTACTACGCGCAGTTCGCGCGGGGCGGTTTCGGCCTCGTGATCACGGAAGGCGTGTACACGGACCTGGCGTATGCGCAGGGCTATCGCTGCCAGCCGGGCCTCGCGAACGCGGCCCAGCGCGATGCGTGGCGACCCGTCGTCGCGGGCGTGCGGGCGCAGGGCGCGCACATCGTGGCGCAACTGATGCATGCGGGCGCGCTGGCGCAGGGCAATTCGCACCGGGCGGGCACCGTCGGTCCGTCAGCCGTGCGGCCGAAGGGAAAGCAGATGACGGCCTACCGCGGCGCCGGCGACTACCCGGTGCCCGCCGCGATGACGACGCGCGACATCGACGAGGCCGTCTCCGGCTTCGCGCAGGCGGCGGCGCGTGCGCGCGAGGCGGGATTCGACGGCGTCGAGATCCATGGCGCGAACGGCTATTTGCTGGACCAGTTCCTGTCCGAAGACATCAACCTGCGCGACGACCGCTACGGCGGCGGCATCGACGGCAGGCTGCGCCTGATCGTGGACGTCGTCGATGCCGTGCGGGCCGCGGTGGGCCCGGCGTGTATCGTCGGCGTGCGCCTGTCGCAGGCAAAGGTCAATGACTTCACGCATCGCTGGCGTGGCGAAGACGAGGCGGCCGTGATCTTCCGCACGCTGGGCGGGCTGGCGGTCGATTATCTGCACGTCACCGAGCACGAAGCATGGCGGCCCGCGTTCGATACGGGACCGAGCCTGGCCGCGCTGGCGAAACGCCACGGCGCCAAGCCCGTCATCGCCAACGGTGGGCTGCACGATCCGCTGCAGGCCGTGGGCATGATCGAACGGGGCGACGCGGATGCCGTGTCGCTCGGCCGGGGAGCGCTGGCGCAGGCGGACTGGCCCACGCGCGTCCGGAACGGCACACCGCTGGCGGCGTTCGATCCCGGCATCCTGTGCCCGCTCGCGGACCTAGAGAATGCCGAGCGCCGGCGCGCCACCACTTCCGCCGCGCGCGGCGGCTGCACGGTATAGCTTCACGGTCGCCAGTCGTGCGCGATAAAGGCCGCGTTCACTGATAGCATCGACCACGTACGCGAGGGCAGGCGCCTGTGCGGGGAAGACCCGCCTGGCGCAGCGCGCGCCACGCACGTTGTCGCGAACGTCGACGCGACCTTTTGATTGAAGAAAACGAAGAACCGAAAACGAACAACCTTATGCGTTCAATGTGCCTTGGACAGGATCAGCAGCCAGCGGCGCAGCAGCAGCACTTCCACGTGGCCCGGCTCGACGCCGGTATCGCACTCGATGATCGGGTTGACCGGGTAGAAGCGCTTGCGGAAATCGCGCGTCACCAGAACCTCGCGGCGACCGAAGCGCAGCAGGAAAGGCGTCGGGGCGTATTCGAGGCCGAAGGAGCTGTTCAGAGTAGTCATGACGATCCCTTAATCGAGTGTGGTTACGAATCAAGTTGTGCTGTTGTAGGCAAGTTGTCTTGCTCGAGTAGGTACAGAATAGCACAACTACTGTATAAATCCACAGTTACTGTACAAAAAACCAGTCATTGCATATTTGTGTGGTTTTTTCGCCAATACGCCCCATCTGGAGCGGCATGCTGAATCCCGCTTCTTCACCGCTGCGCCGCTTCATCGACGCCCGCCTGTCGCCCGAGGGTGCCATGGGCCTGCACCTCACCATCGGAGTCGCGCTGCTGCTCGTGGCCGCGTGGGTCTTCGGTGCCATCGCCGAGGACGTCGTCACGGGCGCGACGATCACCCTCGTCGACGTCCGCCTCGCGCACTGGTTTCATGACCGCGCCACGCCCGGCTTCACGCGCGCCATGCTGTTCGTCACGCACTGGAACGGCATCGCGGGCAACTGCGTCATGGGTGCGTTGGTGGCGCTGTGGTTATGGCGCCGCCGTGCGTACTACTGGCTGATCGTCTGCTTCGTCGCCGTGCCGGGCGGCATGCTGCTGAACGCCGCGCTGAAGCACGCGTTCCGGCGCGCGCGCCCGACCTTCGACGATCCGCTGCTGAGCCTCGTCACGTACAGCTTCCCCAGCGGCCATACGGCCGCGGCCACCGTGTTCTACGGCCTGCTCGCGTGCTACCTCGTGCGCCGCGCGCACGCGTGGCCCGCGCGCGTGCTGGCCGCCGGCGGCGCCGTCGCGATGGTGATGCTCGTCGCGCTGTCGCGCATGTACCTCGGCGTGCACTACCTGTCGGACGTGCTGGCCGCCGCGGCGGAAGGGGCGGCGTGGCTGGCGATCTGCATCACGGCCGTCTCCACGTTGCACCGGCGCCGCCTGGCGCGAGGAGCACCCTCGTGGAGCGAACGCGCCCATGCCGCGGAGGACCTGCGATGAAGCCCGTCACCGTGATCGTCAACGCCGGCGCCGGCGCCGGGCACGACGAGTCGGCCTGCGCCACCTTGCAGGCGCAACTCGCGGGCGCGGGTCTCGATGCGGACCTCGTGCGGGCGGACGGCGGCGCGGAGATGACCGCCGCGGCGAAGCAGGCGCTGCACGACGGCGCGCGCCTGGTGGCGGCGGGCGGCGGTGACGGTACGATCAACGCCGTGGCGTCCGTGATGGTCGACAGCGGCGTGCCGTTTGGCGTGCTGCCGCTCGGCACGCTGAACCATTTCGCGAAGGACCTCGGCATCCCGCTCGACGTCGAGGCGGCCGTGCGCAACCTCGCGACGGGCACGCCGGTGAAGGTCGACGTGGGCGAGGTGAACGGGCGCATCTTCCTCAACAATTCGAGCCTGGGCATGTACCCGGACATCGTGCGCGACCGCGAGAAGCAGCAGCGCCGCCTCGGCCGCGGCAAGTGGCCCGCGGCCGTCTGGGCCGCACTCGCCGCGCTGCGCCGCTATCCGTTCCTGTCGATGCGGCTCGACGTCAACGGGGAACGGCTCGCGCGCCGCACGCCGTTCGTCTTCATCGGCAACAACGCGTACACGATGGAAGGCTTGTCGATCGGCGAGCGGGCGCGCCTGGACGAGGGCATCCTGAGCCTGTACGTCGCGCAGCGTCCGACGCGCCTGGGTCTGCTGCGCTTCGCGTTCGATGCGCTGCTCGGCCGCCTTGGCCAGGAGCGCGACTTCGACGTGCTGACGTCGCCCGGGTTCGACATCGACACGCACCGCCGGCACCTGCTCGTGGCGACGGACGGCGAAGTGACGGAGATGAGTCCGCCGTTGCGCTACCGGATGCGGCCTGGCGCACTGACGGTGCTCGTCCCGCCGGCGGACAATGGTGCCAATCCACGCTAACGGAAAAGGGGAATCCCATGCGTACACTCGTCCACCTGTCCGACCTGCATTTCGGCCGCGTCGACCCGCAGCTGCTCGACCCGCTGCGCGAGCTGGTCCACGAGCTGGCGCCGAACGTCGTCGTCGTCTCCGGCGACCTCACGCAGCGCGCCAAGAGCGAGCAGTTCGAGGAGGCGAGGGCCTGGCTCGACACGTTGCCGGGCCCGCAGATCATCGTGCCGGGCAACCACGATATCTCGCTGTACAACGTGTTCCGCCGCTTCCTGGCGCCGCTGGACCGCTACAAGCGCTACATCACGGACGACCTCGACCCCGTCTACATCGACGACGAGATCGCCGTGCTGGGGGTGAACACGGCACGCTCGCTCACGTTCAAGGACGGCCGCGTCAACAAGGAGCAGGTGGAGAAGATCCGCGCCACGTTGTCGGACCTGGCGCCCGAGGTCACGCGCGTCGTCGTGACGCACCACCCGTTCGACTTGCCGAAGGACGCGGACAAGCAGGGCGCGGAAGAGGACGACCTCGTCGACCGCGCACACATGGCGATGGACGTGTTCGCGGAACTCGGCGTCGACCTGTTGATGGCCGGGCACCTGCACATGAGCCACGCGGGCAATACGCAGGCGCGCTACAAGATCAGCGAGTACGCGGCGCTCGTCGTGCAGGCCGGCACGGCCACGTCCACGCGCGGGCGCGGCGAAGTGAATTCGTTCAACGTGCTCCGCGTCGAACCCGTGCGCATCGAGGTCGACCGCTACGGCTGGGACAGCGTGCACAACCGGTTCCAGCTGCTCGCCACGGAAAAATTCATGCGCAGCGGGAACGTATGGGCCGAGGTGCCGGACGGCATGATGGCTGCGGGACTCTAACCCGTTATGTGGAAAAAGCGGCCATTCTTCGGAGGCTTTCTGGTGTTGCTGATGGTAGTGCTGACTGCTGTCGGCATGTGGGCCAGGCGGGAGCTCTCGATTGATAGCTGCCTGGACCGTGGTGGGCGTGGAATGTCGAGGTCGCTGCTTGCGAGGGCGCTGCGGAGCAGTCTGCAGCCTCCCTACAGCCCGGCGCTCGATCGGATTGACATCTTGTGGAAGCATTACCGGCGCCACGTCGTTGTCCCGAACGGTGCAGGTTTGCTCGACGATATTCAATCCTTGATGAGAGGCGTCGGCACCCAATGCACGATAAATCGCGCATGACGACTTAGATCCAATACTCGCCCAGGCGCGACATCCACTCCTTGATCCGGTCCGACCAGGGCCTGTGCCGCCACCGCTCCAATGTGACCTCCTTCGAGTCGCGCAGGTCTTCGTCGAACGCGCTCTCCATCGCGGTACCGAATGCCGGGTCGATGACGACGACGTTCAGCTCGTAGTTGTGGATGAAACTGCGGCGGTCGATGTTGGCCGACCCGATGGTCGACCAGCCGCCGTCGATGACGGCCGTCTTGGCGTGCAGCACGGCGATCTGCAGCTCGAAGATGCGCACGCCGCCCGCGAGCAGCTGGTCGTAGAACGCCTGGCCCGCGTAGCGGATCAGGCCGTGGTCCGACACGCCCGGCAGCACGAGCCGCACGTCCACGCCCCGTTTCGCGGCGGCGATCAGCGCGTCGACGATCTGCTGGTCGGGCACGAAATACGCCGACGTGACGTGGATCGATATCTTCGCTTCGCTGATCGCGACGACGAGCGCTTTATAGATGTCCGATTCGTGGTCCGGATCGGATGCGAGCACGCGCACGATCTTGTCGCCGGCGGGTGCGAGCTTCGGAAAATACTCGGCCTGCGGCAATTCGCCGCCTTCCTGCTGCACCCACAGGTCGATGAACGACCATTGCAGCGGCGCGACGGCCGGGCCTTCGATCTTGACGTGCGTGTCGCGCCAGCCGACCTTGTCGCCGTCGTCCGGCTTGTGGCGCGAGCGGAACAGCGAGCTGTTCGCATACGTGCTGCTGATGTTGATGCCGCCCGTGAACGCGACCTTGCCATCGACGACCATCAGCTTGCGGTGGTTGCGGTTGTTCAGCTCCCACTTGCCGCGCGCCTTCGCGGGGTTCACGGGGTTGAAGATCAGCACCTGGATGCCGGCCTGGCGCATGCGGTCGAAGAACGCGGCCGGCGTGGCGAGGCCACCCACGGCGTCGACCATCACGTTGACCGCGACGCCCTGGCGCCGCTTCTCGATCAGCAGGTCGGCGAACTCGTTGCCGATCTGGTCCTGATCGAAGATATAGGTTTCCAGGTTGATGGAACTGGTGGCGACGCGCGCCGCGGCCATCATCTCGCGCATCGTGGCGGGGCCGTCGAACAGCAGGGTCACCTTGTTGCCCGCGATGAGGGGCACGCCGGTCGCTTGTTCTTCCAGCGCGGCCAGCGCCTTCAGGTCGCCGCTCGCGTTGGCCCAGCGCTTTGCGGCGAGGGCCGATGCCTTCTTGGGCGGCAGGGCACCCTTGGCCGTTTCGATCGTGGGCGTGGCTTTCACGGGCGCGTCCGGGGCGACGTCCGGCAGCGACTTGCACGCGACGACGCCGCAGCAGAGGCACAGGACCAGCAGCCGGGCGAACGAAGGAAGGCGGCGCAGCAGGGAAGTCATTTGACACCTCGCGGAGTGGCCGGTGCCGCGTCGTCGAGGTCGCGCGGTCCGATGAAAAAGTCGAGCGGCGCCGCGCGCAGCCGGCGGCCCAGCGCCTGCAGCAGCCGCAGGCCGTTGTGGAAGCGCACCTTGCGCGCCCGCAGGGCCACCCACAGCGCGAGCCCGAAGCTCACCATCAGGTTGACCATGCCGATCAGCGCGATGCCGAGGACCGAAACGGCGACCGTCTCCGCGTCGACCCGCTGGCCGAGCCCGACATAGCCGATGGCGAAATTGGCGGACGAAAACGTCACGTGACGAACGTCCAGCGGCAGGCCGAGGAGGAAACCGACGGTGGCCGTCGTGCCCATCAGCACGCCGAACACGAAGTTGCCCATCAGGCCGCCGAGATTGTCCTCGACGTAGCGGGCGAAGCGCGCGCGCCGCTCCTCGCCCAGCAGGCGGCGCAGCCAGCGCAGCTGCTGCACGCGCTGGCCCATCCGCGTGTACATGGCCTTGTTGTCGTAATAGCCGGACACGAGCCCGGACACGAACAGCCACACGCCCGCGATCGCCGCATGCAGCAGCGCGAGCGAATGCCATGGGTGGCTGTCCGCGATCAAGTGCGCCGCTTTCGCCGGGGTCACGAGGTGCGTGCCGAAGATCCAGTACCAGGCGAGGGCGAGGGCCCACGCGACGGGGATCACGGTCGCGAGGTTGCCCAGCACGGCGACGATCTGCGTCCGGAACACTTTATTGACGAGCGCCGCCATGCTGTCGACGTCGACCTGGCGCCGGCCACCGCCGCGGCCGCCGCCGCGTTGCGTCGTTTCGTGCAGGGCGGCGGCGATGCGCGCCGCCGTCATCGCCGGCTGCTTGGTGGCGATAGTGAAGTGGAGGACGTGCACGAGCATGAAGCCGGCCGCGTAGTTGAGGCTGTAGAACAGCGCCTCGATCAGCGGCGCACGGTGCTGGTACGAGATCAGGATCTTGATCAGCGCCATGAAGCCGATGACGATGCCGGCGCCGGCCGACGATGCGAACATGCCGCCCAGGTCGGCGCGCCGCTCGGCGATGTAGTGCTCGCCCGTGCGGCTCGCGTTTTCCGTGACGTTGCGGGCCAGCAGGTCGACGTTGTCGCGCAGCAGGCCGCGGATCTCGTACTTCGTGTTGTGCGCCTCGGCCAGTTCCTGCGCGAGGTCGACGGCCGCCGCGCGCCGCAGGCTCGTCGGCGGCTCCGCCGGCGGCGTCGCCTCGTTCGCGAGCGCTTCCACGTCGACGGTGGGCGCGGACGGCAGCTCACCGCTCGTGTCGACGAGGAACAGCAGCTTGCGCAAGCGGTCGATGCTTTGCGTGAGCGCGACGAGCAGGTACGTCAGCGCGACGCTCGTGCCGCAGGCGAGGGCGCCGCGGCGGATCTTCTGCACGACGGCTTCGCACTGGTCGAGCATGACGAGCAGGTGGCGCGCATCTTCCATCGTGTCGGTCTCGCCCGCGGTCAGGCGGCCGTAGTCGTCGAGGTATTTGTTCGCCTCGATGTTTTGCATGAGGAACGGAGAATCCACTTCCTCGATTTCGCGGTGCGCGTGGATCAGCCGTGGCTCCAGGCCGAGCGCGCACACGCGGCACGACAACGTGCGGATGGCGTCCAGCAGGCCCGCCAGCACGGCTGTTTTCGCGCGCGCGGGCTCGTCCGCGTCGACGTCTGTGCCGTCCGGCGGCGCTGCGTTCGCGACGACGTCGAACAGCTCGAGCCAGTCGGCGTTCGGCACGGCGCGGATCCACTCGTAGTCGTCGTCGCGGCACAGCACGCGGTCGAGCGTGTCGGACAGGTACAGCTCGTCGAGCGCGGGCGGCAGGATGCGGTACGCGATGCGCTTTTTCAGCTCCGTGAAAAAACCGTCGTTCGACAGGATGCCGACGTCGGAATAGAGGCTCGTGTGGCGGCGTGTTTCCAGCAGCCGCGTCACATGGCGACGCAGCGCCCACGCCTGGCCCGGATGGCCTCGCAGGAGCTGGGTCAACGTGCGCACCTGGGCGATCGCGTAGTCGTGGTCGCGCGCGCGGCGCGGGCGCAGACGGTCGACGAGGTCGACGAGGAGATCGACGCGGTCGCTGTCTGGATCGAGGCGTTCGAGAATCGGGAGCATGGAAAACATTCGCGGCATGGAAATGTCAGTGTACGCGCGGACACCCCTGGTCACTGTACGCTGACGAACCGAGCGGACGGGCGTGCGTTACACTTGATGCTTGACGTCATCCGTGGAGAGCATATGTACCTGACTTACTACAACGGGCAATGGGCCGAAGGAAATACACCGCTGTTCGGCGCGATGGACCACAGCGTGTGGCTCGGTTCGTCCGTCTTCGATGGCGCCCGCGCGCTGCGCGGCCACTTGCCGGACCTGCGTCCGCACCTGGAGCGCGTCGTGACGTCGGCCGAGAAGCTGGGCCTGACGTGCCCGTTGAGCGTGGACGAGATGGAAGCGCTGGTGCGCGAAGGCGTCGCGCGCTTTCCGGCGGATGCGGAACTGTATATCCGCCCGCTCGTGTTCGCATCGGAAGGTTTCCTGATCCCGACGGCGGAAGCGGCCGCCTTCGCGCTCACGCTGTTCGACGCGCCGCTGCCGCCGTTTGCCGGCTTTTCCGCGTGCCTGTCGCCGCTGCGTCGCCCGGAGCCGACGATGGCCCCAACGGATGCCAAGGCCTCCGCGTTGTACGCCAACACGGCGCGCGCGCTGCGCGACGCGAAGGCGCGCGGCTTCGACAACGCCGTCCTGCTGGACGCGGCGGGGAACGTGGCGGAGTTTGCGACGTCGAACCTGTTCCTCGTCACGCACGACGGCGAGGTCGTCACGCCGGCGCTGAACGGCACGTTCCTGGCCGGCATCACGCGCGCCCGCGTGATCGCGTTGCTGGGCGAGGCCGGCGTCAACGTGGTGGAGCGCACGGTCAAGGCGGAAGAGCTGGACACGGCCCGCGAAATCTTCAGCACTGGCAACTACGGCAAGGTCACACCGTGCACCCGCTACGAGACGCGCGAGCTGCCCGCGGGGCCGGTCGCGCGGCAAGCCCGCGAGCGCTATCTCGCTTATACCGAAACGACGTGAACCCAGCGACCTGAATTCGGGGTCAGAGCACGCTGTTCGCGACATTCGGGGTCGGAGCACTTTTTGTGGCACGGTCCCGGAAGCAACATCGCTTCCGGGCCTCGGTCGCCACCCTTTGGGGACTCACGGTGATGTCGCGAATTCGGCTCGCGGACACGGCGTGCCAGCGGCGAATACTGGATCACCGGATATTGATCCGAAATGTGCTCTGACCCCGAATTCGGCGGGAAATGTGCTCTGACCCCGAATTGGGGCCAGGTGCCGCTACTTCGCGCGCGGGACGGCGAGGGGACGGATGTTGCCGCAGTCGGCCGACAGCCATTTGCCGGTGACGTCCATGTCCATGTCCTGCGGACGGCCTTGCTCCTCGCTGTGCATCTTCATGTGGGCGCGGTAGCTCTTGTCGCCGTCCGTCGTCATGTCGCCTTCGCCGCTCACGCGCGGCTTCGTGCACGTGAACGCGATGTGGCCGCGGCTGGGCGACTGCTGCGTGAACGTCTGCTTGCAATCGCCTTGCTGGACGGGGAATTCCTTGCGCTCCACCATCTCGCGCGTCATGCACACCTTCGTCTGCAGCGCGCCGCCGGCGCCCACGTCCACCTGCACGCCGTGCTGCTGCATCATCTTCTGCATCTGCTCGCGCTGTTCGGGGGGCATGTTCGCCATGTGCTGCTGCATCGCGGACATCGCCTGCTGCAGTTCCGGGTCGCTCGACGTCATCTTGTTCGACATCGACCACAGGCCGGGCTTCATGGTCTGGGCGCCGGCCGGGAGCGCGGCGCCGAGCGCGAGGCAGGCGCAGGCCGACAGGACGGCGCGGGTCATGGATGGGTTCATCGTGATCGTCTCCTTTTGGATATTGTCGCGGCGGGCCGCATGACCGACCAGCACCATGCGTGGGGGCATCATGACGCTTCGCCGTGGCGGCCCAGTACCGTGCGTTCCAGGTGCAGCAGCAACAGGACGGTCTTGACGTCGACGATGTCACCCGTGGCGATCATCGCGAGCGCGTCGTCGAAATCCAGTTCCACGACGTCGATGTCCTCGCCTTCCTCGCGGTTGCCGCCGCCGTCGCCGCATTTCCGGTCGCGCTCGTATTCGGCGACGAACAGGTGCAGGCGTTCCGTCGTCGATGCGGGGCTGACGTACAGCTGCAGCGCGGGCTGCACCGCGTCGATCGCATAGCCCGTCTCCTCGCGCGCCTCCGCGAGCGCGCGCGCGGCGGGGGCGGCGCCGTCCAGCATGCCGGCCGCCGCCTCGAGCAGGAAGCCGTCGTGGCCACCCAGGCGCGCACCGACGCGGAACTGGCGCGTCAGCACGACGGACCGGTGTGCGCGGTTGTACAGCAGCACGGCGGCGCCGTCGGCGTTGTCGTAGATTTCGCGCGATTGCACCTGCAGCTCGCCATCGCGGCGGCGCTGCATGTAGGTGACGTTTTTCAGCGGCAGAAAATGGTCCGAGAGGATTTCCTCGCGGACGATGCGCACGGTGTCGTCTGACATGGCCTCTCCATTATGGTTGACATGGCAAGAGGATACACCGTGCGCGGGGCGGGCGGGGCGCGCGCCGCCCCGGGCTCGTCAGCCCTGCTGCGCGGGTTCGCTCACGTAGATCTCGACGCGGCGGTTGCGTGCGCGGCCGGCCGGGTCGTCGTTCGACGCGACCGGCTCGCGCGCGGCGCGGCCTTCGACCGTGACGCGGGCCGGATTCACGCCGCGCGCGGTCAGGTAGTCGCGCGTGTGGGCGGCGCGGTCGAGCGACAGCGGCTGGTTGATCTGGTCGCCGCCCGTGTTGTCCGTGTGGCCGATGATCGTGACGTTCGTGGCCGGGTTCTCGTTCAGCGTCTGGGCGAAGCGGTCGAGGATCGGACGGAAATTCGGCTTGATGTCGGAGCGGTTCGTGTCGAACGAGACGTCGCTCGGGATGTCGAGCTTCAGGCGGTTGTCGGACGTTTGCGAGACCTGCACGCCCGTGCCGCGCGTGGCCTGTTCCATCGCCTGGCGCTGCTGTTCCATGTGGCGCGACCAGACGTTGCCGGCGACGGCGCCGGCCGCCGCGCCCAGGATCGCGCCGCGCGTGGCCCGGCCGGATCCGCCGCCGCCCGTCGAGGCGCCGAGGATCGCGCCGAGGCCGGCGCCGATGCCCGCGCCGGTGGCGGTGCCGCGCTGTGTTTGGTTCATGTCGGCGCAACCGGAGGCCGCGACGGCGAAGGCGGTGGCGCACAGGGTTGAACGGATCAGGGTGGTTTTCATGGTGGACTCCTTGATAAAAAATATCCGTTTCGTAGGCGCACCCTGGGCAGGGCACGACCGCGAAACGGATCGGTCAGTCCGCAGGGGGCTGCGGTTCGGCACGGGAACTTACGTGCCTACGTAATTATGCTCTATATGCCTCGGCCACTGATCAGGCGCACCAGGATCATGATGACGGCAACGACCAGCAGAATATGGATGAAACCGCCGACGGTGTAGGAGGTTACCAGACCGAGCAGCCACAGAATGATGAGAATGACGGCAATAGTGTAAAGCATGATGATGTCCTCATGGTTGACGGCGATGGGGTGACGGCACTGCGGCCGTGTTTCCAGTATCGATCCAACCGGTCAGGCGATCCGTACGATGCCGTACATTACGTCGCGCTTTTTTGTTCCTTTTGCAAGCCCGGGATCCAGCCCATGAAGCCCATGAGGCCGAGGACGCCGATCAGGCAGGTCAGCAGGCCGCCCGTGATGAGGAAGAAGACGTCTTGCGCCGCCATGTCGCCCGGCGCCGCCTGCGGGACGGGGCCGGTGCTGACGAGGCCGAAGGCCGTCAGCAGAACTCCCCAGAGAATGATGCCGATCCATGCCACGCTGTTCATGTCGCGTCCTTTCGCTTGAGTTAACTCTGCCGTATGAAGCTGAGGTCGATTCTTATGTGGGCAGGCAAACTGCTCCGTGCGCTGCCGCACATTGCGAAAAAGAAAACTTAGTGAGCGATCGTACAAGGTGCAAACCCATGCGCGCGGCATGGCGCCGATGCCGGATGCATGACGGCGGCGTGGGACGGCACCCGATATCAACATAGCACGCGGCCGCATAAAACAAAACCGGGGCCGCGGCCCCGGTGTTGTTGCGTTAATACGTCTTCAGGCGGACCGCAGCGTGCCCTTGACAATGCGGACGCGGTCGCCCGTGCGCCACGGCGGCGCGCTGTGCTGGTGGAACGTGCGCAGGGTACCGTCGTCGAGGCGGACGCGGATCTCGTAGCTCGTATCGGCCTTCATATTGCCTTCGACCTGGTTGCCCACGACGGCACCGCCGACGGCACCGGCCACCGTGGCCAGCTGCCGGCCGTGCCCGCTGCCCACCTGGTTGCCGAGCAAGCCGCCGAGGAGGGCGCCGCCGGCCGCGCCCACGCCGCTGCCCTGGGCGCGCGTCTTGATCACGCGGATCGATTCCACGTTGCCGCAGTTGCCGCACCAGTTGCTGCTCGTGTCGGCCTCGGCCACGCGGGTCGACTTGTGCGCGGCGCGCGGTGCCGGCGCCGGTTCCGCCGGCGCATAACGCGGCGCAGGCACCGCGGCGGGATAGTCGCTGCCGGACGACGTCGCGCCCTGGCTGCCGCCATAGCCGTATGCGGTGTTCGGCGCCGCATACGACTGGGCACCGGCAGGGGCCGGATACGTGGATGGTGCCGGCGTGGCCGGATAGGCGGGCTGTGGTTGCGCGGCGGGCGTGGCGCCGGGCGGCAGCGCCGCGGGCGCCGCGTAACCAGGCTGGCCCGGCTGCTGCAGGCCGGCCGACAGGGCGGCGCGGTCGGCGTCGCTCAGGTGGCTGCGGTTGCCGCCCGTCGACGACGGCAGCCAGCCCATGATCGCGGCCGTGCCGAGGGCGCAGAACAGGATGACGGCGATCGCAGCGGCGATCAGCAGTGGATGTTGCCTGGCCCGGGCGGGCGTGTGGGGATGCGTGTCCATGGCTTTCCTTTCCGATATCGAGAAGGACGCAGGGGAGGTCGCACCCCTGGGTCCGGTACGTTTCCATTGTCCCTGGCAACAACACACCGTTCCGTGCGTCACCGTACATACTTGCCCTGGCACGGCCGGTACGCTGACTGAAAGTTGTTTGCAAATGTTTCCGGCCGCTGTAATTACCTGATGTCGAACCTCAGCCACCCTGTGAACCGATGAAGTCCAACCGCGAGGGTCCGATGAACTCAGCCGCTCCACCCCTGGTCGCCGAGCACAATGCCAACCTGCTGCTGGCCGCGCTGCCACCGCAGGAGCTGGCCCGGATGCTGCCGGCCCTCGACCAGGTCAAGGTGGAGCTGGGCGCCACCCTGTGCGAGCCGGGAGACGTGATCCGCCACGTCTATTTTCCGCACGACTGCCTGATCTCGCTGATGGCCGTTGCAGAAGGCCGCATGACGCTCGAAGTGGGCCTCGTGGGCCGCGAAGGCATGCTGGGCGCCACCGTCGCCCTCGGCCACGACACGACGCAGGTGCGTGCCGTCGTGCAGCGCGCGGGCAGCGCGAGCCGCATCGATGCCGAGCGCCTGCGCACCGAATTCGCCCGCAACCCCGTCCTGCAGCGCGTGCTGTACCGCTACACGGACGTGCTGCTCGCGCAGGCCATCCAGATTGCCGTCTGCAGCCGCTACCACGTGCTGGAAGCGCGGCTCGCGCGTTCGCTGCTCGTCACGCGCGACCGGCTGCAATCCGACAAGTTCCACCTCACGCACGAATTCCTCGCGCACGCGCTGGGCGTGCGCCGCGTGGGCGTCACGAAGGCCGCCAGCGCGCTGCAGCAGCAGGGCCTGATCAACTACAGCCGGGGCAATATCGAGATCCTCGACCCGGAACGCCTCGCGGCGGCCGCGTGCACGTGCTACGAGATCGTGCGCGAGGCAGGTGCGGGTGTGGGGGCGCCGGTTCTCGTCTGACCTGCGGCGCCGATCCCAAAAACAACGCCCCGGCATGCGGGGCGTTGTCGTTACTGCGCTACGAAATGCGATCAGTGCGTCGTCTTGACCTGGTTGCCGATCACGCCGCCCACGGCTGCGCCACCGATGGTGCCGGCTGCACTGCCGCCCGTCAGCGCGCCGCCGACGACGGCACCTGCGCCCGCGCCGATCGCGGTGTTGCGGTCCTGCTTCGACATGCCGGCGCAGCCGGTCAGGCCCATGGCTGCGGTTGCCAGCGATGCGGTCACGATGATGGTCTTGATGGTTTTCATGATGATCTCCTTAAGGTGGGTTGCTTACGCTTCTACACGGTGCCAAAACTCACTTCAGGCGCAGCTCATTCCTGACCGATCTGACGCCCCTCACGGTGCGCGCGGCCGCGGCGGCCGCCGCCACGTCGTCCGCCGAGCCCACGAATCCGCTCAGCCGGACGACCCCCTGGTCCGTGTCGACGTCGATCTCGTTCGCCTTCAGGCTGGCATCGCCGAGGAGGGCGGCCTTCACGCCGGCCGTGATGCCGGCGTCGTCGGTCCGCTGGACGGCCGCCGTCGGGCGGTCCGTCGCGCATCCCGCGATCCCGCACAGGACCAGGGCCGCCAGCAGCGCCGATGCACAAACCGCCGCCGGGGTCTTGCCTTTGCCGAATCGTGTCATTACCGTCCTGCTTTCCTCGCGATGCTTGCCTGGCGTTCGGGAACGGCGCCGGCCTTACCATGCGTTCAGAATAAATCTCCACAGCATAGCGGTCTGTACGACAAATAACACTGAGCACGTCGCCAAACCTACTGCGCGTTGCACTGTGGCCCTGCGATGCTCGCTGTACTCGCGTACAGCTGCGCTTCTCCGACCACATTGCTGCCGCTCGCTACGGTTTTGCGAGGTGCTCATCCTGATCGCGCTCAACGCTTGGCGCTCTTGCCCGGCGGCGGGGCAACAGGCTTGGCCCCGGCCTGCGCCAGCAGCGCGCTGCACGGGCTGTCCTTGCCCGGTCCCATGTTGATCAACGGCAGCAGGGCAGCGGCCGGTGCCGCGACGATGGCCAGCGCGGCCGCCGCGCCGCCCTTCAGCGCGAGCACTTTCTTGTCGAGCGACAGGTCGGGATGCTTGAACGTGCCGCGCACGAAGAACGGCGTGCGCAACGTGAAGATGCGCAGCGCCTTCGTCTCCGGCTTGATGCGCAGGTCGAGCTGCTCGGTCGACATGTTGACCCAGCCATTGATGTCGACGATCGCGTCTTCCGTGTCGAGCACGAACGTGCGCGTGCGCGCCACGCCGTCCTTTACGCCGAGGTCGGCGGCGAGGCAGTTCAGCTTGACCTCCTTGTCGCCGAACAGCTTCGTGATGATGACGTTGCCCACGTTCAGCCCCGCCTCCTCGAGCAGCAGTTTGCTGACGACGCCCTGGCTGACCAGGCCCTTCACTTCGCCGTTCGCGTCGGCCAGCATGGCGCCGACGGAATCGCCGGTCGCCGTGAGCTTCGCCTCGCCATAGATCGAGCCAACTGTCGCCTGCATCTTTTCGATCTGCGGGAACAATTGCTTGATCTGGATGTCGCGTGCCTTCACGTCGGCAGTCGCCTTGATGGGATTGTTGGGATTGCTGCCGTCCAGCTTGATGTTCGAGTTGACGTTGCCGCCCGCCATGGCGAAGTCGAGGGGCTGCAAGGTGAGCACGCCGTCGTTCATCACGACATGGCTTTGCAGCTTGCTGAGCGGCAGGTCCTTGTCCTTGACGATGCGGTCGGCCGTGAAGCGCACGTCGGCATCGAGCGCCTTCCAGCGCTCGGTGTGGAATTTTTCGACCGGTAACGCCTTCCCTTCCGGCTGCACCGCCTCGACGCCGCGCGCGCGCTTGCTCGCGTTGGAATCGGCGCCGATCAGCGGGCCAAGGTCGGCGAAGCGCAGCTGGTGCGACACGACGGTGCCCGTCAGCTTGTTGCGCGGCTTGCCCGTCGCGAATTCGAGGTGGCCCGCGATGTCGGACTGGCCGACCTTGCCCTTGAACTTGTCGTACACCCAGCGGGTCTTGTCCTTGTCCAGCGTACCCGTCAGGTGGCCGTCCGTCGAGAACGCAGGCGTCTCCGGCAGCAGCACGCCCGTGAACGGATACAGCCGCGCCATCGACGGCGCCGCCAACGTCAGTTTCAGGTCCACGCCCGCGAGGTGGGCGGGGCGCGTGACGGTGCCCTCGACGGCGACACGCATGTTGGCCGAGTGCACGTCGGCCTGGATCGGGAACGGTTCGTCCTGGTTGCGCAGCGACAGCACCTTGCCCGCCTTGCCGCCGCCGCCGACGGGCGCGCCGTTGTACTCGCCGCGCAACTGGAACGCGATGCCGTAGGTCGGGTCGTTCGCGATGGTGTCGATGTCGGCGGTGACGTCGGCCTTCGTGACGGCGTCGATCACGTGGATCGTGCCCTTGTTCAGCACGACCCGTTCGAGGTCGAGCGTCCACTTCGATTTCTTCTGTTCCGGCTTGTAGACCCAGTTGTAGTGCGTGGCGTCCGTGCGCAGCAGTTCTGCCTGCGGTCCGTCGAAGCGCAGCACGGGCACGTGGATCGTGTGGGTCAGCAGGGCGAACGGATCGAGCGAGAACGAGAACTGGCGCACGCTCGCCATGTCGCGCTGGGGGAGGCCGGCGGGGTTGCCCACGTGGACGTCGTTGGCGTACAGGTGCGGCCACGGAATGTAGTCGCGCCACGTTCGCTGGCCTTTGGGTATGCTTTTGGAAGGCTGCTCCCAATGCACCGCGAGGTCGCCGCGGATGACGAACGGGCGCTCGATCGCATCGCCGACCTTCTCGTCGAGCCACGGCTTGACGCGGTTCCAGTCGAACGTGAGGAGGATGACGATGGCGATGACGGGTATCGCCACCAGCACGCCGACGATGCCGAGCGTGATTTTCACCGGGCGCGACAGATGCGCGCCCTGTCTGGGCTGTTGGGCTGGTTGGGTTGTCATGGCCTTCCTTCTGGTGGGATGGATTGATCGCAGATTAGCGTAAAGGGTTGCCCGTCAATGTGCGGTGCCGCACCGTGCTCGGCCGCGGCCGTCCCGAGGTCCTGCGTATGTGCGGCAGCGAACCGATCTCGGCGGGCTTGAGGGTTATAACGTTACCAACACATTCAGTCAACGACAGGAGTCGCAAGATGAATACAAAATCGATGGACCTGCTGGTGCGGGTCGGCGCAGCCGCTGCGGTTCTTTCGCTGGCCGCCTGCGCCAGCCCGGAGAAGACGCCGGCCACGGCTGCCGTCGCGGTGTCGAACAACGCCGTCGAGAACGCCGTGTCGGCGGGCGCGCCCGAGCTGGCCCCGGCCGAGATCACGTCCGCGCGCGACAAGATGATGCGCGCCAACCAGGCCCTCGCAGCCAAGGATTACAAGACGGCGCGCGACCTCGCGATCCAGGCCCAGGCCGACGCCAAGCTGGCGCAGAGCAAGGCCAATTCCGCCAAGGCCACGGCCGCGGCCGACGCCCTCAACGAGGACCTGCGCGTGCTGCGCCAGGAAGTCGACCGGGCCAATTCCGACCGGCAGCAGTAAGGCAGGGTGGCACCGCGCCACCCGACAACAAGAACCGCGCCGCCAAGGCGCGCCACACCGCAGAAAGGAAGGATCATGAACCTGATGAAGGCACTCGCATTTGCCGGCGCACTGATGCTGGCCGCGTGCAGCACCGTCCCGACCACGACGCCCACACTGGACGAGGCGCGCGCCGACTTCGTCGCGGCCAACAACAATCCGCAGGTCGCGACCTATGCGCCGCTCGAATTCAAGCAGGCCAGCGAAGCGCTCGACCGCGCCAACCAGGCCGCCGCCAAGCGCGAGAGCCTCGACACCATCGACCGCCTGGCGTACGTCGCCAAGCAGCGCATCGCCACCGCGCAGGAAGTCGCGAAGTCGAAGGCCGCCGAGACCGAGGTCGCCAACGCGAGCCGCGAGCGCGACCGCGTGCAGCTGGAGGCGCGCACGGCCGAGGCCGACCGCGCCAAGCGCGACGCCGCCGCCGCCCAGGCGCAGGCCGCGGCCGCCCAGGCCCAGGCCCAGGATGCTCAGGCCCAGGCCGCCGCAGCCCAGCAGCAGGCCGCCCAGCAGGCCGACCGCGCGGCACGCCTGGAAGCCCTGCTCGTCGAACTGCATGCGCAGAAGACGGAGCGTGGCATGGTCGTGACGATCGGCGACGTGCTGTTCGCCACCGACCGCGCCGAACTGAACGCGAACGGCATGGCGACCGTGCGCAAGCTGGCCGAGATCATGACGCAGAACCCCGACCGCACGGTGATGGTCGAAGGCTTTACCGACAGCACGGGCAGTGCGTCCCACAACAAGGACCTGTCCGAGCGCCGCGCGGCGTCCGTGGCCCAGGCCCTGGTCGGCCTCGGCGTGCCGCGCGAACGCATCGGCATGCGCGGCTACGGCGAAGCCTTCCCTGTCGCGCCCAACAACACGGCGTCCAACCGCCAGCTGAACCGCCGCGTGGAAATCGTCCTGTCGAACGCGGGCGCGACGATCCCGCCGCGCGCGGCGCAGCGCTGACAGACAGTTTGAACCCCCACTGAAAGAGGAAAGTTTCATGGAACAGAACGCATCCAACCTGGCGCACGGCTTCGACATCGCGGAAATCCGTCGCGCGGCCGCCAATCTCGAAGACGGCGCCGTGACCGAAGGCTACGCGGCCGACCGCGAAGCCGTCGTCGCCATGCTCAACGCGGCGCTCGCGACGGAGCTGCTGTGCGTGCTGCGCTACAAGCGCCACTACTTCACGGTCAGCGGCCCGAACACGGGCCACATCAAGGCCGAGTTTCTCGAGCACGCGCAGCAGGAGCAGGACCACGCCGACCGCATCGCCGAACGCATCGTGCAGCTGAACGGCTCGCCGAACTTCAACCCGGCTACGCTCACCCAGCGCAGCCATGCGGAGTACGACGATTCGGACGACGTGCAGGCGATGATCCGCGCCGACCTGATCGCCGAGCGCGTCGCGATCGAGTCGTACCGCCAGATGATCCAGGCCATCGGCGACAAGGACCCGACGACGAAGAACATGCTGATCGAGATCCTGGCCACCGAGGAAGAGCACGCGGACGACATGCGCGACCTGCTGGCCTGAACCATTTACCTACCCACCAATAACGAGGAGAACATCATGCTAGAAAACATCAGCCGCGCCAACGGCAACACATCGGCCGTCAACGGTGCAGCGAAAGACACGTCCGGTGACATGAAGGCGCTCGTCAAGGACGCCCAGTCGCTGCTGAGCGCGGCCGCCAACCTCACCGGCAACAAGGCGGACGAGCTGCGCGAGCGCGGCATGGAGCTGCTCGACCAGGCGCTGGGCAAGGCCGGCAAATACCAGGATCAAGCCATGGTCAAGGGCAAGGAACTGGCACGCGCGACCGATGTCTATGTGAAGGACAACCCGTGGCGCACCGTGGCCGTGGCGGCCGGCGTCGGCCTGCTGCTGGGTGTCATTCTGGGCCGCAAATAAATCCGGTCGGGGGCAGCCATGGATAACAACGAAACCGTCGTGCATAGCCCCGGCCTCTTGGGTGGGATCACGGGCCTGGCGAAGAACCTGTTCGGCCTCGTCGTGTCGCGACTGGAACTCGCGGCGCTCGAGCTGACGGAAGTGCGCAACCACGTGATCGAACTCGTGGCCATCTTCGCGATGGCTGCCCTGGCCACCTGGTTCGCCCTGGCCTACGGCACCGCCACGATCGTGGCGCTGGCGTGGGAAGAAATGGGGTGGAAGATCCTGCTGGTCATGTTCGTCGTGTTCGCCGTGATCACCCTGATCCTCGTGATGAAGGGCCTGGCCATGCTCAAGCAGGGCAAGCTGGCGTTCCCGGAGACCATGAAGGAATTGCGCAACGACCGCGACATGCTCATGTGAGCAGAAAGGATCTCGACCATGGAAAAGACGATCGGCCACCACACGCAGGGCTCCCACGAGGAGCGCAAGCGGGCGCTGTTGCGTGACGGCGAGTTTTATCGCACGGGCGTCGCCCATGCGCGCGCGCAGATCAAGCACGCGGCCCGGCCCGAAGTGATGCTGCACTCCGTCATCGACCACGCCACCTGGGCCCTGCGCACGCGCGCTGACGCATTGCTGAAGCCCACCGGCACGAGCATCTCCGTGATCGCGCCGTATGCGCTGACGGTGCTGGGCTTCATCCGCAAGCGCAAGCTCGGCAAGCCGGCGCTGGGTGCGGCCGTCATCCTGGGCGCGCTCGGTTGGTACTTGCAGCGCAAACGCGCGCAGCAAGTGGCATACTAGGGACAACGCGCCGGCCCGCACCGCCGGCGCCTGGCACGAATATGGTGGGGCTTGAGCGGCGTCGCAATCTTCGATTGGACGCCGTCTTTTTTTGTGTCGATGTGTCCCGCGTAGGCGTGGTGGCAACGTAGGGTGGGCGGCCTCCGCCCACGCGGAACGATGCGTTTTAATGCGGTTGCGGCAGAAAAAAAGCCGGCAGAGCCGGCTTGAAAACTACGTGCAACATGCCGCTCAATAGCGATACACACGGCCATCGACAATGCGCACGCGGTTGCCCACGCGCAGGTCGTACACGTTGTCCTGGACGATGGTGCGGTACTCGCCATTGTCGAGGCGGACGTTGACGGCATACGCCTGCTGGCCTTCTCCACTGCGGTTCGCTTCCACGCGGTTGCCGATCGCCGCGCCGGCCACGCCGCCGGCGACGGTCGCCGCGGTACGTCCGCCACCGCTACCGACCTGGTTGCCGGCGAGCGCGCCGACGAGGCCGCCGACGATCGCGCCGGCGCCGCTCGTGCGGCCGTCGGCCGTCGTGACCTGGATCGATTCGATCGTGCCGTAGCCCGTGGCCGCGGTGTTGTCGTAGCCGCTGCGGTAGCCATCGTTGGCGTAGGAGGGCTGGGACGACTGGCTGGCGCAGCCCCCGAGAAGCGCACTGGCCGCCACGACGGCGGCGAGGGTACGAGTAGCTTTCATGACTTGTTCTCCTGGCAAAAATGTAGGACCAGATTACGCAGTCATGTGTAATGGGTCTGTGCGATGACGCACCCACCTCTCGACCGTAGGCGTCCGCTTTCCACCATCTCCGTTCCTGTGTTCGTCACCGAACAGAAATCGTCGTTACAGCCGAGTAAAACATCACCAGTGCGTTGGAAAACGTGGCAACGAAGGAGAACAAGAAATGCGAATACCACACGTCATCCTGCTGCTGGGCGCGGCCTTGTTGTGGGCCGCGGGACATGTTCATGCGGCGACGCCGGAAGCCAAACTGGCTTACCAGCAAGCTCGCGACGCGGCGGCCGCCACGTACAAGGCGGCGCGCGCCCGTTGCGACGCCATCACCGGTAATCCGAAGGACGTCTGCGTGCTCGAGGCCAAGGCCGCGCGCGTGCGCGCCGACGAGGAAGCGCAGGCCAGGTACGAAGACACGTTGAAGGCCTATACCCGGGCGCGCATGCGCATCGCGTCCGCGAACTACGACCTCGACAAGGCGCGTTGCGCGGGGCTGACGGGCAACGACAAGGACGTCTGCAAGGAAGAGGCGAAAGCCCGCCTCGTCGCCGCGCAGGCCGACGCGCGCGCCGACCAGAAGACGATCCAGGCCCGCGACGATGCCCGCGCCGACAAGGAAGACGCCGCGTACCGCGTGGCCAAGGAAAAATGCGACGCCTTCGCGGGCGCCGCCAAGGATCAATGCATCTCGGCCGCGAAGGCCGACTTCGGCAAGTGAAGCACGGATTCAACCGCAGTACGCTCGTGAACGGGCACAACCAGTACCACCACTACTAACAAGGAGTTCATCATGAACGTGACCAAACGCATCGCCACCGCCATCTTCACCGCCACCGTCGCCTTCACCGTCGTCGGCTGCTCGTCGAGCCCGACCAAGGAAAGCACGGGCGAGTACATCGACGACGCCGCCATCACGGCGAAGGTCAAGGCCGCGATCTTCAATGAGCCGGCCCTGAAGTCCACCGAAATCAACGTCGAGACCTACAAGGGCGACGTGCAGCTGTCGGGCTTCGTGGCCCAGCCGCAGGATGCACAGAAGGCCGCCGACGTGGCCCGTGGTGTCAAGGGTGTGGCATCGGTCAAGAACGACATCCGCGTAAAATAAACCCGCCGGGGCGGCTTGCGTGACGGCCGTCCCGGGGTGTCGCGATCGCCGCGTCATGCGGCATCCGCCGGACGGGAAGCCGGCCGGCGGATGTCCGGGACCGGCTTTTTTTAGGCAAATATCATGCAGCTCGCCCAATCCGGCCCCGCTCCGTCCGGGGCAGCCGACTCGATCATTCCGGCGCAGGTGCCCGTGCCGGTCCCGGACACGGAGCAGGCGGCGCACGGCGCGGACCTCGTCGATGGTGCCGGCGCGCCGACGGGCGAAGAACTCGGCGCTGTCCACGGCGACCTGCGCCTTCCCGTGCACGTCAACGCGCGCGGCCTCACGCTGGGCGTGATCGCCACCGTCGCCTTCATCTTCGGCCTCCAATGGGCCAAGAATTTCTTCGTGCCGCTGCTGCTCGGCATCTTCATCGCCTATACGCTGAGTCCCGTCGTGCGCTGGCTGGAACGCTGGCACATCAAGCGTTCCATCGGCGCCACCGTCATCACGGGGCTGATCCTCGTCGGCATGGCGCTGACGGCGCAACGCGTGCAGGGCGAATTCCTCAACATCGTCGACGAGCTGCCGACCTTGACCCACAAGGTCACGCGCCTCCTCACGGACGGCTCGGACGGGCCGTCGACGATCCAGCAAGTGCAGGCCGCCGCGGCCGAGCTCGAACGGGCCGCCGCCAACGCGGGCGCCGATGCGAAGCGGGCGGCGCCACGCCGCGTGCCGCCGCCACCCGCCGCGCCGACACCGGGCGGCAGCAACTTTCGCGTCATGGACTGGTTGCTGGCCGGCTCCGTGGGCCTCGCCAGCTTCATCTCGCAAGCGACGATGGTCGTGTTCCTCGTGTTTTTCCTCCTGCTCGCCGGCGACACGTTCAAGCGCAAGCTCGTCAAGCTGACGGGGCCGTCGCTGACGCAAAAGAAGGTCACCGTGCACATCCTCGAAGACATCAACACGAGCATCCAGAACTATATGTTCATGCTGCTCGTCACGAACGTGGTGCTGGCTCTGCTGATGTGGGTGGCGTTGCGCTACATCGGCCTGGAGAATGCGGGCGCGTGGGCGATCTTTGCCGGCGTCGCGCACATCATGCCTTACTTCGGTCCCCTGCTGATCACGTCGGCCACGGGCCTCGTCGCCTTCCTCCAGTTCGAATCGCTGCGGATGACGATCCTCGTGGCGGGGGCGTCGCTGGCGATCGCGACGCTCGTCGGCATGGTCGTGACGACCTGGATGACAGGCAAGATCGCGAAGATGAACCCGGCCGCCGTGTTCGTCAGCCTGCTGTTCTGGGGCTGGCTGTGGGGCATGTGGGGCTTGCTGCTGGGGGTGCCCGTCGTCGTCGTGATCAAGGTCGTGGCCGAGCGCGTGGAAGGCATGGAAGTCATCGCCGAATTGCTCGGCGAATGACGGCGTCAGTGCCTCGGGCAATGGCACCGCAGTGATTCAGTGCACGGGCGACGGGCGCGCGCCCGGGGGCGGCGCGCCGGGGACGTGCTTGTCCTTCAGGCTGCCCATCTGCAGCGCGTACTGGCGGGCGAATTCCGCGCCGAGGAAGAAGATCTGCGCCGAGTAATACACCCATAGCAGCAGCGCGATCAGCGAGCCGGCCGCGCCAAAGCTGCTCGCCGTGCCGCTGTTGCCGATGTACAGGCCGATCGCGAATTTCCCCAAGGTGAACATGATCGCGGTGCCGAGGGCGCCGATGGTCACGTCGTGCCACGACAGCTTTACGCGCGGCAGCAGCTTGTAGATGGCGCCGAACATCACGGCGATGACGAGGAAGCTGATGCCCCACGCGACCCAGCCCAGCACGACCGTGGCCGAGTGCCACACGCCGCCGAGGTATTTTTCCAGCACGGACAGCGCGGCGGACACGACCAGCGTGAACATCAGCAGCAGGCCCAGGGTGAGGATGAGGCCGAACGACAGCAGGCGGGTGCGCACGGTATCCCACCACGTGGCGTCCTTCGGCGGCGGGACGCCCCAGATCTCGTCGAGGCTGTCCTTGAGTTCGGCGAAAGCGCTCGTCGCGCCGACGAGCAGCAGCGCGGTGGCGATGAGCGTCGCCAGCTTGCCGCTTTCCTTGTTGCGGGCCCCGGCCAGGATCGCCTGAATGGTTTCCGCGCCCTGCTTGCCGACGAGGCCGCGCAATTCGTCGAGCAGCTGGCCTTGGGCCGCGTCGTTGCCGTAGAAGAAACCGGCGATCGCGATGACGAGCACGAGGATGGGGGCCAGCGAGAACAGCGTGTAGAAGGCGAGGGCGGCGCCCTTGCTCGAGGCCCGGTGACCCAGCCATTCGGTCACGGCGCAGCGCATGACGTGGACGACCTGGCGCGAGAAGGGGATCCAGTTTTGTACTGCCATCGGTAACCTCCAAAAAGACGAACGCGCCCGAAGGCGCGTTCATGGGCCGACGCCCAGTACCGTTACGGACACCGCGAACGGCGCCGGGCGGCGCCGCGGTCGCGAGCGGGGCGTGCGCCCCGCGTGGCCACGTTACTGCACGCGACGTTCGATCGTGATCGGCTCCACTTCGACGCGGCGGTTCGGTGCCAGGCACGCGATCAGCTCCGAACGCTTCTTCTGGTGGCAGTCGGTGACGACCGGGTTCTTCTCGCCCTTGCCGTAGGCCTTCAGGCGCTTGGCGTCGATGCCATGGCTGATCAGGTACTCGCGCACGGCATTGGCGCGACGCTCCGACAGCTTCTGGTTGTACTTCGACGAACCCAGGCGGTCGGTGTAGCCCGTGATGTCCACGTCGGTGATCGACGGGTCGGCCTGCAGGGCGGCGGCGATGTCGTCCAGCTTCGGCTGCGGCATCGACAGCTTGGAGCTGTCAAAGCCGAACAGTTCGCTGGCCGACAGGGTCACCTTCTCGAAACGTGCCGGCGGCGGCGGCGGCGGCGGAGCCGGCTGTGCCGGCGGCGGGGTCTCGACGACCGGCGCCGGGGCCGGTACCGGTGCAGGTGCCGGCGCCGTGCGCGGCGGCGGGTTGAACGCGTAGTTCAGGCTGAACGTCGCGTATTTGTTGCTGGCGCGCGAGAAGCCGAAGCCATCGTCGTGCAGGTGTTCGCGAACGTCACGCAGGTCGGCCTGGACGGACCAGCGGTCGTTGATGCTGACCTGGGCGCCCAGACCGAGTTCGTAGTAAGGCGACCAGCCGGAAGCGTTAACGAACGGATTGCTCTCGTGGTCGCGCGATGCGCCCACGCCGATCAGCAGGTAAGGACGGAACGTCTTGCGCGACAGCATCAGCAAGGTGTCGATGCCGACCAGCGTCTGACGGTAGTTGAAGCCATTGTCGTCGACGCGGGCCTGGGTGGCGCCGAACTGGATGTCGAACAGCTGGGATACGGGCTTACCGAACTTCAAGCCGCCGCCCCAGTCCTTCTTCGACGTCATGAAGTCGTGGTCGGGCTTGATGCCGACGATGGTCGGGGCGATGTACCACGACGGATTGATGACGTCGGTCGTATCCTGAGCCATGGCCGTTCCCGCAAAGCACAGGATGGCGGCGGCCAGAGCGATCTTCTTCGTATTATTCACAGTAACTCCCATAAGTTGTAAAGGTACCTGACATCGCATGCCTTGCAGGGATGTTGATGCCAAGCATACAAGTCGGCTGTTTTTGAGGTCAGTGCGCCAGCGCACCTAACAGCCGGTTGGTGTAGTGATTTTACAACGTGGCTATTTATGCCATGGCTCCTGTTTGTTTCAGGATGTTACGAACTTGCCTGGAATCGTGACGTATTGTATCCAACATCGGCGTTCTCCCAGTGTCGTCACGCATCATTACAAGTCCGACATGTGTTGTATGCCAACATCAAACGGGCTCTTCGCATGCAAATCGGCCCCGATATCGAGGTGATCGGCGCTGAACGGATGGATATTGCTTCGATGTCCAGCCACCCAGCATGGTTCCCGACTGCCGATGAGGCAGATCAATGCTCGGCCTCACAGCCATTTTCCTTCCGCGCCACAAATATCTCGGTGGCATCAATCCACGTAACGATTTTTCTTGCTTGGGGGCACAAATAACTTTCAGGAATTTTTAGAAATGTTGGATGGCGCACAGACCGGAGGTGATGAGGGAGGCAATCTTGTATCCAGTTAAGCGGAACCGGCGTGTTGACCAGAGGTCATACAGAACCACGGCGGCCCGGGCCATACACAGAACTCGTCCTTTTCACGGAGTAAATCAATATGCATGCAGCGACTCACCACAATGCGGTACAAGGCGATCTCAACGCGGTGCACACTTCCAGCAACTCTGCATTGATCGAACGCGTGCCGCCGCAACCGACCGAGCGCGCACCGATCTCGCTCGCGCCGATCGAGCGGGTGCGGTCGACGTCGGCCACGCAGCGCCGCATCGAGAACATGCAGAAGCTGATCGGCGAGCTGCAGACCCATGAGATGCTGGCCGACGAAATCGCCTGGTTCCTCAAGTTCTCGCCGTCGGGCGCACGCAAGTACATCCGCGACCTGCGCGAAGCCGGCGTGATCGAACTCGCCCGCTACATCGAAGGCACCGCCACTTACCTGGGCAAGGCCGTCTACCGCATTTCGCCCGATCCCGACCGCGTCAAGGCATTCCTGGGCGCCATCTGCCAGCCGAAGCGCGAAGGCGCCGCGCCGCGCAAGGAGCGTCCGGGGCTGCGCGAGCAGAGCATGGCCGGCACGGGCCGCCACTTCCACATCCTGGCCGACGACACCCACTACGCGATCCGCGTAAACCGCAGCCCCGTGACCCGCGATCCTCTCGTCGCCGCACTGTTCGGCCCGGCACCGAACCAGGTTGCCAAAGAGCGCGCCTGAGCGCCCATGCGTCGACCCGCGGTCGCGAGCGAGCGGTCGCCGTCAGCTGCGCCACCCCGCCGAACGGCCGGGTGGCGCTGTTTTTTTCAGAGTTGCAATTGAAAAGGCGGCAAGCGGTCCTATATGCCGGATGCGGCACCCCGGCCGCTGACCCGACAAAGGAGTGTCCATGCTGCCGAGCGCCGAAACCCTGGAAGGAAAACCCGTCCCGCAAGTGACGTTCAAGGCGCGCCCGAACGACCAGTGGCGCGACGTGACGACCGACGAACTCTTCAAGGGCAAGACCGTCGTCGTGTTCGCGCTGCCGGGCGCCTTCACGCCCACTTGCTCGTCGGCCCACCTGCCGCGCTACAACGAGCTGGCACCCGTGTTCCGCGAGAACGGCGTCGACGACATCGTCTGCATCGCCGTCAACGACGCGTTCGTCATGCAGTCGTGGCAGGCCGGCCAGGAAGCGGGCAACATCACGATGATCCCCGACGGCAATGGCGACTTCACGGAGGGCATGGGCCTGCTCGTGGACAAGCGCGACCTTGGTTTCGGCAAGCGGTCGTGGCGCTACTCGATGCTCGTCAAGGACGGCATCATCGCCAAGATCTTCATCGAGCCGGACAAGGAGGGCGACCCGTTCGAAGTCTCGGACGCCGACACCATGCTCCGCTACCTCGATCCGGACGCCGTCCCGCGCGAGCCGGTCGTCATGTTTTCCAAGCCGGGCTGCCCGTTCTGCGCCCGCGCGAAGGCCGTGCTGAAGGCGAACGGGATCGTGTTCACCGACATCCCGCAGGACGCGAAGATCACGACGAGCGTGCTGCGCGCCGTTTCCGGCGCCTCGACGTGGCCGCAGGTGTTCGTTGGCGGCAAGCTGATCGGCGATGCGGACGCGGTCGCCGCGCATTTCGCGCCGCGCGCGCAAGCGGGCAACTGACACCGGCATCGGGAGCGTGCCATGGAAGCCGCAATCGTTTGTGCCGCGCTCGCGCTCGCCGTCCTGCTGGCCTGGTTCGTGCCGCGCTGGCGCCTGCACCGCGTACTGGCGCGCCCGCTGACCGATTTTCAACTCGGCGTCATCGAACGCAACGTGGCGCAATACCAGGGCATGCCGCGCGAACTGCGCGCCCAGCTGCAGGGGCTCGTGAAGCAGTTCTTGCACCAGAAGACGTTCGTCGGCTGCGCGGGCCTCGAGGTGACGGAGGAGATGCGCGTCACGATCGCCGCGCAGGCGTGCCTGCTGCTGCTGAACCGGCCCACCCGCGTGTATCCGGGCCTGCACGCCGTGCTCGTCTACCCGGGCGCCTTCCTCGTGCCGCGCCGCCAGCAGGACGAGGCCGGCGTCGTCACGGAGACGCGCCAGGACCTGCTGGGCGAATCGTGGGGCGACGGCCGCGTCGTGCTGTCGTGGGAGCACGTGCGCCGCGCGGGCCTGCCCGCCGAGGGCACGCACAACGTCGTGCTGCACGAATTCGCGCACCAGCTCGACAGCGAATCGGGCAGCAACAACGGTGCCCCGTTCCTCGGCAGTCCGGAGCGCTACCGCAGCTGGTCGGAAACGCTGTCGCGCGATTTCGACCTGCTGCGGCGCGACGCCTACTGGGGGCAGCGCGACGTGCTGGACCCGTACGGCGCCACGAATCCGGCCGAGTTCTTCGCCGTGGCGACGGAGAGCTTCTTCGAGCAGCCGCACGAGCTGGCGGCACGCCATCCGGAACTGTATGCGGAATTCGAGGCCTACTACCGCGTGGACCCGCGCGCGTGGCTGCCGGCGCCGGTGCTAGAGCATCATGACGTGGTCTATGGGCAATGGCGCTAGCGGTCCGGCTGCGTGCGCTCGCGTACAGAGGCTAGGGCCGGCCGGATGCATGATGCACGTACTTACGACGCAGGAGGCCAACCATGTCCACGATCATTGCAGGGCACTTCCAGCTCCAGGATGACGTCGAGCGGGCGCGCCGCGCCCTTGTCGACGCGGGTTTTCCCGGCGAACGCATCAGCGGCTTCTACCTGAGCCAGCCGGGCCAGCACGATTTGACGCCGATCGGCGGCGACCACCAGCATTCGCCGGGCGCGCGGGAATCGCCGCTGGGCGTGGCCGAGGGCGCCGGTGCGGGCGCGGCAGTGGGCATCATCGCGGGCGCCCTGACGGCACCCGTCACCGGGCCGCTGGGCCCCGTTGTCGGCGGCCTCGTCGGGGCGCACGTGGGCTCGCTGTTCAGCTTTTCCAAGATGAAAGAAGCCGGCGAGCATGAACGCGGTGGCGATTCACCGCTGGAAAACCGACCGGCCGGCATGCTCGTGGCTGTCGCGTTCGACGACCCGGTCCTCGAACAGCGCGCCGTCGACCTGCTGCGCGACCTGGGCGCCCACCACATCGAGCGGGCCAAGGGCAATATCGTCGACGGCGACTGGGCCGACTTCGACCCCTGCAGCGCCCCCGAACTCCTGCACTGACGGGCGCACCGCCGGCCGCGGCGCGGCCGGCTTTTCCCGTTTGCGCTTCCTCAAGGCTGTCTTTGTCCGCCGACCTAGACTCGGTGTTTCGTGCTGCGCACCCGGCGCGGCAGGCTGATGACAGGACGGTGAAACCATGCACGACGACAAAGTAGCCTTGGTGACGGGAGGAATGGGTGGACTCGGCACGGCGATCTGCCGGCGCCTGCAGGCGGAGGGGTTCCGCGTGGCGGCAACGTATTCGCCCAGCAATGCCACGCCGGACGCGTGGCTCGCCGCCCAGCGCGACGACGGGTACCGCTTCACGACGTATCGCGTGGACGTCACCGACTACGGCGATTGTGAATGGATGATGCAGAAGCTGCTGGCCGAGATGGGCCGGCTCGACGTGCTGGTGAACAACGCCGGCATCACACGCGACCGCAGCCTGCGCAAGATGACGCCGGACGATTGGCACGCCGTCCTGCGCCCCGACCTCGACAGCGTGTTCAACATGAGCAAGCAGGCGATCGAGCCGATGATGGCGCAGCGCTGGGGCCGCATCGTCAACATCTCGTCCGTCAACGGCCAGCAGGGCGCGTTCGGGCAGACGAATTACGCGGCCGCCAAGGCCGGCATGCATGGCTTCACGAAGGCGCTGGCGCTGGAAATGGCGCGCCATGGCGTGACGGTGAACACGGTGTCGCCCGGCTACCTGCGCACGAAGATGGTCGAGGCCGTACCGAGCGAAGTGATGACGGGCAAGATTCTGCCGCAGATTCCGATGGGCCGGCTGGGCGAGCCGGAGGAAATCGCGGGCCTCGTCGCCTACCTCGTCTCGGAAGACGCGGCGTTCATGACGGGCACCAACATCGCCATCAACGGCGGCCAGCACATGTGTTGACCTGCGGCGGCGACGGCGCCGCTACCGCCGTTCTGCGCGCGTCTGGCAATCGATGCACAGGCGCGCCTCCGGCCGGGCCAGCAGGCGTGACGCGCCGATGGGCTGGCCGCATTCCTCGCATAATCCATAGCTGCCGTCGTCGAACCGGGCCAGCGCCTGGCGCACCTCGCGCATCTCGGCCGAGTGGTGGCCGGCCGCTTCGCGCGACAAGTCGTTCAACAGGCGTACGGTGGCGCGGTCCAGCGGGGACGTCTCGACTTCGTCCACCGGCAGCTCGCCCGTGTCCTGCGGAGGCGCCTCGACGCGGGACAAGGCGTCGAGCCGGCGTTCCAGCATGGTCTTGAGCTGCGCCAGCTGCTCGGGCGTGAGGGGATCCATGGCGCCGCCGGGTTCAAGCGGCGCCGGTGCCGGAACGGCGCAGGTCGTGGCGGAAGGCGCCGGTACGGCAAACGCCGGGCCGGGCGTGCAGATAGGCGATCATGTTATCCCCTTCGTTCTGGTTGCGTTCAGTGTAGCGCGGAACGACGGGGATGCATACCGCCGCCCGGCGGCCGTGCGCGGCACGTCAGGCGGACGGGGTGGGCGCGGCGGGGGCGTTGTCGACGGCGACGACGTCGAGCTGGGCCTTGAGACGCTCCAGCGCGGCGAGGATGGGTACGACCTGGCCCGTGCTGGCGGCAGCGGCCAGGCCCAGCAGGCGTGCGACGAGCGTGATGCCGTCGCCGATGCGGGTGATGCGCCGGATCTTGTCGGCGGCGTCCAGTGTCAGCTGGATCAGGTGCTGCTGCGGCTGGCCCAGCGACGACACGATGCACGCGGCCGCGTCGCCGTACAGCCGGTTGGCGCGCTGGCGCAATTCCATCTCGGCCTCGAGCAGCGCGCGCGCGGCCGCCTGTTCCGAGTCCGGCACGTCCTGTCCCTGGTGGCGCCGGATGTCGTGCATGATGCGCGCGTGGATGCTGTCCGCGCAATCCGACAGCTTGTCGGCCAGCTCTTCCACTTGCTGCGCCGTCGCCAGCGCCTCCGCCGGGCTCGGCGGCGCGGCGGCGGTGGCGGGGGCGGGCGCGGCCCCTTGCGGATGATCGTCGTTTGCCATGGTCTCTCCTCGTGCGCTCAATCGGACAGGGCGTCGCGCAGGCTGGTCAGGTCGCGCGCATACGCGGCCAGCAGCTTGCGCAGCTCGTCGCCGTGCAGGTTATTGATGTTTTCGCGCAGTTTCTGGTGGCCCTGGGCGACTTTCGTCAAACCTTGCAGCGCGAGGTCATAGCGTTTGTCGACGAGCTTGTATTCCGTCGACTTGGTCAGGTAATGGACCTTGGCCAAGGTCACGAGCATGCGGTCGGATGTCTTGGTGGAAAACGGGATCTCGACGTCGAAAATGCCCAGTACCGTCTTCTTTTCGTTGTCGTTGGTTTTTGCATACAAGCGGGTGAGGGCGATCATCGCGTCCAGCAACACCTGCACGTCGGCGTCGCCGTCGCGCACCATCGTCTCGACGCTGCGGTTCTGGTAGCCGGACGCGATCACCCGCGTCAGCAGCCGCGTCAGCCCCGTGTACGCCGCGATCTGTTTCTGCTGCAACCCTGATTCCGCATTGGCCTTCAGGCCGCTGCCGAGGTCGTCGATCCGGTCGGACAAATCGTAGCGGGCGTCGCCCGCCAGCACGCTCAAGGTCTGCATGTACAGCACGACGGTCTTCTGGATGCTGACGAAATCGTCGTACACGGCGCGCCGGCGCGCATCGTTCTCGCGGGCGATGCGGTCGGCGGCGGGCGACAGGTAAGGCTGTTCGCGCTCGTACGTGTCGCGGTAGCGGCGCGACAGTTCGCCGTAACCTCCAAGGCGGGCCGAGGCGTCGGCGAATTGCCTCACCTCCGTCAGGCTCACCTGGCCGGTCGAGGCGCAGCCGCCCAGCAGCAGGCTGGCGGCGAGCAGGCAAAGGGAAAGGCGGCGTCGCAGGTCCATGGGTCCTTTCTGGACGGCAAAAGGCCGGCCGGCAAAGCCCCCATTCTTTCAAAGGTCGGTCGGTTCGTTATTGCAAACGATCAATTGTCGCGCCAGCCCAGGCCCGCCACCGTATCGCCCAGCGGGATGTATTCGCAGCCGACCCAGCCGTCGTAACCGAGCTCGTCCAGCGTGCGGAACAGGAAGGGGAAATTGATCTCGCCCGTGCCCGGCTCGTGCCGGCCCGGCACGTCGGCCAGCTGGATGTGGCGGATCAGCGGCAGGCGTTCGCGCAGCGTGTGGGCGAGGTCGCCTTCCATGCGCTGCATATGGTAGATGTCGTATTGCAGGAACAGGTTGGGCACGGCCGCTTCCGCGATGATGGCGGCGGCTTGCGCGCTGCGCGTGAGGAAATAGCCGGGGATGTCGCGGTCGTTGATCGGCTCGATCAACAGGTCGATGCCGTGCGGGGCCAGTGCGGCCGCGGCGAAGCGCAGGTTGTCGACGAACGTCGCGTGCGCGCGCGCGTGCGCGACGTTCGGCGGCAGCTTGCCCGCGAGGCAGTGCAGGCGCTTCACGCCGAGGTCCAGCGCGTATTCCAGCGCGAGCTCGACCGTGTCCTGGAACTCGCCCGTGCGGCGCGGATCGCAGGCGAGGCCCCGTTCTCCCGCGGACCAGTCGCCGGCCGGAAAATTATGTAGCGCCAGTTCCAGGTGGTAGCGCTGCAGGCGGCTGGCGATCTGCTCGGCCTCGAAGGCATACGGAAACAGGAACTCGACGCCGTCGAACCCAGCTGCACGGGCGGCGGCGAAGCGTTCCAGGAAGCCGAGTTCGTTGAACATCAGGCTCAGGTTGGCGGCGAAACGGGGCATGCGGATTTCCTTCGGACAGGGACAACCCGCTATGCTAAACGATCGTGCGCGCGGACGGCGCGGGCGGCGCGTCGCGCAACGTGCGCATCGGCGTGCACAGCCACGCGAGCAGCGCGGCGCCGGCGAGCCCGACGCCGGCGCCGCCGAACAGCGTCGCCAGCGCGACGCGGCTCGCGATCCAGCCGGCCAGCGCGGCCGCCAACGGCGCGAGGCCCATGAAGATGAACATGAACAGGCTCATCGTGCGGCCCAGCAGGTCGCGCGGTACGCGTTGCTGGATCCACGTGAACACGGCAACCTGCACATACCCGCCCAGCACGCCGATGACGACATTGAGCAGCACGCCTTGCCAGGCGGCCGTGATGCCGCCGAGCGGCACCAGCAGCAGGCCGAGGGCGGCCGCGCCATGCAGCCGGCTGCTGGCCAGCAGCGGCAACGCGACCTGCATGACGCCGCCGATGATGCATGCGCACAGGCCCCAGTAGATGAAGCAGCTGCGCAGCAAGCTGTCGCGCCAGACGGCCGCGAGTCCGTCCGCCGCCGAGCGCAGCACCGGTTGCGAGGCCGCCGGAACGAACGGACGGGGCTCGACCTTGGCCAGGGTCCAGGCCGACACGGCGAAGCTGAGGGCGTCGAATCCAAATGCGAGGGCCAATCCGTGCATGTGGCGCGGACCGCCGCTGCCGTCGCCCGCGAGCGCGAACAGCAGGCCAGCGAGCAACGCGCCCGCCAGCACCGTCACCTGGCGCAGCGCCATCATCATGCCGTTGGCGGCCTGCAGGTATTGCGGGGCGACGGCGTGCGGCAGCATCGACGTGCCGGCAGGAATGCTGAACGCGGACGCCAGCGACAGACCCAGCGCCAGCGCGAACACGGCGGGCAGGTGCGCATGGCCGCTGTAGACGAGGACGTCGAGCACGCCCAGCAGCACGGTGTTCACGTGCTTCGTGAGCATCAGGACGCGTTTCGGCGAATAACGGTCGACGAGCGCGCCGCCGAACAGGATAAGTACGGCGCGCGGGATGCCCATCAGCGCGACGGCCAGTCCCAGCGCGACAGGATCGCCCGTCAGCGTCAGCACGAGCCAGGGCAGGGCGATCAAGGTGAACTGGTCGCCGAGGGCGGTCAGGACGTCAGCGCCCGATGCCGGCGATCTGCGCGAGCAGGTCCGACGTCGCCTGCAGCTGCGCGCGCGCGGGGCCGCCCAGCATCGCGCGGCTGATGTTGTCGACGACGGTCGTCGCGTTCGTCGCCAGTTCGCTGCCCGTCGGCGTGATCAAGGCGTAGCCGACACGGGCGTCGCGCGGGTCGCTCTGGCGCGTGACGAGGCCGATCTTTTCCAGCGGCAGCAGCGAGCGCGTGACGCCGGACGCCGTCAGGCCCAGCTTCTCGGCCAGGTCGACGCGGCGCAATCGGCCGCCCGGCGCGCGCTGCAAATGCAGCAGCAGCTGGTAGTCGGCGAAGCTGATGCCGTGGTGGCCGCCCAGCGCGCTGTCGAGGCGGCGCGCGACGGCCGCCCAGGCGCGCGCGAGGCGCAGGCAGAATTCGGTGGTCAACGTGTCGGGGACGTCGTGGATGTCAGTCGCGCTCATGGGGGCTCCGGAAACTGGATGATTACTTGAGTCGTCAAGTATAGGCGCGCGCCCAAAAGTTTGCAAGTACTTGAGTGCGCAACTATCTTGCTCGGCCACAAAAAAGCCGGGAACGATCCCGGCTTCCGGACTTCGGGGACGCTCCGGCCCGGCCGGGCGCGTCCGCCTGCCTCAGCGCTCGCCGCCGGAACGTGCCGCTGCCGGACGCGGACCGCGGCCCTGGCCGCGACCGCCGCCATTGCCACCGTTGCCGCCGTTGCGGTTGCCCGGCTGGCCGGCGCGTGCGCCGTTGCCGCCGCCGTTACCGCCGTTGCGCTGGCCCACCGCCGGCGCAGCTTGCGTGCGCGGCTTGGCGCCGCCGGCAGCGCCTGCGCCATTGCCGGCGCCGCGGTTGCCGCCCGGACGGCCGCGGTTCGGGTGACCCGCCACGCCGCTGCGCAGCTGGATCGGCTGCGGTTTCGCCGTCGGATCCGGCTCGAAGCCCGCGATCACCTGGCGGGGCAGGGTCTGCTTGATCAGCTTTTCGATGTCCTTCAGCATCTGGTGCTCGTCCACGCAGACGAGCGACACGGCTTCGCCCGTCGCGCCGGCGCGGCCCGTGCGGCCGATACGGTGGACATAGTCTTCCGGCACGTTCGGCAGGTCGTAGTTCACGACGTGCGGCAGCTGATCGATGTCGATGCCGCGCGCCGCGATGTCGGTGGCGACGAGCGCCGTCAGGCTGCCGTCCTTGAACTCGGCCAGCGCCTTCGTGCGCGCCGACTGGCTCTTGTTGCCGTGGATCGCCATCGCGCCGATGCCGTCCTTGCCCAGCTGCTCGACGAGTTTATTGGCGCCGTGCTTCGTGCGCGTGAACACGAGCACCTGTTTCCAGCCGTGCGTCTTGATCAGGTGCGCGAGCATCGGGTGTTTCTTGTCGCGGTCGACCGGGTGGATCTTCTGGGCGATGACTTCGACGGTCGAGTTGCGCGGCGCCACTTCGATCATCGCCGGGTTGTCCAGCAGGCGGTCGGCCAGGGACTTGATCTCGTCCGAGAACGTGGCCGAGAACAGCAGGTTCTGGCGCTTCGGCGGCAGCACGGCCAGCACCTTGCGGATGTCGTGGATGAAGCCCATGTCGAGCATGCGGTCGGCTTCGTCAAGGATCAGGATTTCGATCTTGTCGAGCTTGATCGTGCCCTGGCCCACGTGGTCGAGCAGGCGGCCCGGCGTGGCGACGAGGATGTCGACGCCGTTCGCCAGCAGCTTGATCTGCGGATGGATGCCCACGCCGCCGAAGATCACGGCCGAGTTCAGGTTCGTGTGCTTTGCGTACATGCGCACGTTTTCCTCGACCTGGGCCGCGAGTTCGCGGGTCGGGGCGAGCACGAGCGCGCGGATCGCGCGTTTCGAGGTTTTGTTCGGAAGTAGAGCGCCCACCTTGTCGGTCGACAGGCGGTGCAGCACGGGCAGCGTGAAGCCGGCGGTCTTGCCGGTGCCGGTCTGGGCGCCCGCGAGCAGGTCACCGCCACCGAGCACGGCGGGAATCGCCTTGGCCTGGATGGGGGTCGGGGCGGTATAGCCCGCTTCAGTGACGGCACGCACGATGGCGTCGGACAGACCGAGAGTATTGAATGACATAGTTTTCTGGTAGGGATCGGCCCGTCGCTCTTCGAGCGCCAGTCCAGCCGATCGGATTACACAACAGGGCGCCCGGTACTGGAGCCGGGGCGCCGAGACGCAAACGCAGACACAAACGTCAACGGTCACGCGACATTATAGTTAAAAATGTTTCGCTGTGGAAATTTTAGCGCGACCTGTGTCGTTTATGACAGGGGTCGGTGAAAGCGGGGCGCGGCACCTCGTGGGTGCCGGAGGCAATCTTGACAGGCCGACAGCGGCGCCTGTGGCGGGAAAGCCGTGCGGCCACAAGGCCAGCGGCATTCCCCGGACTTACACAGCCCTATTTTACGCGAAACGGCAGGAAGCCGCTCAGGCGAAGGGTTTCAGCAGCGCGACCATGCCGGCGAAGACTTTCGGGCCGGCCGCGATGATGTCGCCCTTGTTCAGGTATTCGGATTCGCCGCTGAATTCGCCGACGATGCCGCCCGCTTCCGTGACGAGCAGCGAACCGGCCGCGATGTCCCAGATTTTCAGGTTCTTTTCGAAATAGCCGTCGACGCGGCCAGCCGCGACGTTCGCCAGTTCCAGCGCTGCCGAACCGCTCGAGCGCAGGCCGTGGCAGCGCGGGGCCACCACTTCGTACATGCGCAGGTATTCGGCGAGGTCGCGCGGCTCCTGGCCGTGGCCGGAGCCGATCAGGGCCTTGTTGATGCGGTCGGGATTGCGCACGCGGATGCGCTTGTCGTTCAGGTAGGCGCCGGCGCCCTTGGTGGCGGTGAACAGGTCGTTGCGGACGGGGTCGTAGATGACGCCCTGCGTGATCACGCCGCGCTGTTGCAGCGCGATGGAGATGCAGTAGTTGGGGTAGCCGTGCAGGAAGTTGGTGGTGCCGTCGATCGGATCGATGATCCAGACGTATTCGCTCTCGTCGTTCAGGTTCGCGGTCGGGCCCGATTCCTCGCCAAGGATCGCGTGGTCGGGGTAGGCTTTCAGCAGCGTTTCGACGATCGCCTGTTCCGAAGCATGGTCGACGTCGGTGACGAAGTTGTTGTGGCTTTTTTCGCTGACGGTGATGCGGTCGAGGTCGAACGAGGCGCGGTTGATGACGGTCGCGGCGCGGCGGGCGGCCTTGATGGCCGTGTTGAGCATGGGGTGCATAAGCTATCCGTAAAAAATGCTGACGCCCACCGCGCGCGGGCGCCGTGAACGATCTGAACGAGAAATAATTAAAGAGCAAAGCGGTGCCGAAGCCGTTAAAATCGCGAACTTCTTGCCCGCATTTCAACGCTCGTCACCGCGCGATGGCGTTATTTTAAATGAACCCGACCGAACCTGTCTCTTCTCTTTTCAAACGTCTACGCTTCGTGCTGGTGGAAACGAGCCGCGCCGGCAACGTCGGTTCCGTCGCGCGCGCGCTGAAAACGATGGGGTTTTCCGACCTCGTGCTCGTGTCGCCGCGCTGCGACGACCCGTTGCACGACCCCGAAGCCGTCGCGTTCGCCAGCGGCGCCATCGACGTGCTGGAAGGCGCACGGATCGTGGATTCCCTCGCCGACGCGCTGGACGGCTGCAATTTCGCGGCGGCCGTGTCGGCCCGGCTGCGCGAATTCTCGCCGCCCGTGTGGAGTCCGCGCGAATTTTCCGCGCACGCGGCTGGAACGGACGATCTGCGTCCCGCGCTGATCCTCGGCAACGAGCGCTTCGGCCTGCCGAACCAGATCGTCGAACAGTGCAATGTGCTCATCAACATCCCGGCCAATCCGGACTATGCGTCGCTGAACCTGTCGCAGGCCGCGCAAGTGCTCGCATACGAGTGCCGGCTGGCGGCGCAGGGCGAGAACCGCACGCAGCAGGGCATCGGCTTCCACGGCGAGGCGGCCAGCGTGGCGCAGATCGAGGGTATGTATGCCCACCTGGAAGAAGCGCTGGTGGCGATCGGCTTCCTGAACGCCGACAACCCGAGGAAGCTGATGCCGCGCCTGAAGCGGCTGTTCGCCCGCACGCAGCTGGAGACGGAAGAGGTCAACATCCTGCGCGGCATCGCCCGCCAGATGCTGAAGGCCGCGCCGGCCAACGACGACGACGCGGGCCATGACTGACGATTCGGGGTCAGAGCACATTTCCCGCCAAATTCGGGGTCAGAGCATTTTCTTTGCAACTTCTTGGCGGCACGCTGTTGGCGCCCGCGCGACGGCCGCGCTCGAGCGATCGACTCGCGTGACCGGACAGGTGGGCTCGCGTCCAGGCGCGCGCGTGATTGCTTAGCCGTCGAGACATTGTTCCAAACGGTGCTCTGACCCCGAATTTGTACCGTAGCGTGCTCTGACCCCGAATTCACTGACCCCGAATTCACGACGACTGACCGCCTAGACGGCTTGCTCTAGTTCGAGTCGGTCGCATGACCGGTTCTTTCGCTTACACTTTGAAAAACACATAAAAGGGTGAGCATGGAGACGACCCGTAGGAGATTCCTGAAGACCGGCCTGCTGGCCGCGGCGCTGCTGGCCGCGGGTGGCGGGTGGTATCGGCACACGCATCCGGCGCCGCCGCACGGCTTCGCCCTCGACGGCGAAGCGCGCGCCGCGCTCGACGCCATCGTCCCCGCGATTCTCGCCGGCACCTTGCCGGACGCACCGGCCGACCGCACGCGCGCCATCGCGGCGACGACGGACCGCGTGCACCAGGCGATCCTCGGGCTGCCATTGTCCGCCCAGCAGGAAGTGCAGGACCTGTTCGGCCTGCTCGCGATCGGCCCCGCGCGGCGCCTGCTGACGGGCCTTCCGGACGGCTGGGCCGGCGCGCGCGAAGCGGACGTCGCCGCGTTCCTGCAAGCGTGGCGCGTGCATCGTCTCGCGCTGCTGCGCACCGCGTACGCCGCGCTGCACGACCTCGTGCTCGGCGGCTGGTACAGCGACCCTGCGCACTGGGACGCCATCGGCTACCCGGGCCCGATCAAGGAGCTGGCATGAGCGACGAAGCCGTGATTCCGGACCCGATCCGCGCCGGCCTCGCGCGGGGCTGGAAGGTGATCGACGGCGCGCAGGTCGATGCCGACCGCGACCTGTCGGCCGACGTCGTCGTCGTCGGCAGCGGCGCGGGCGGCGGCGTGACGGCCGAGATCCTTGCGCTGTCGGGCCTGTCCGTCATCGTCGTGGAAGAGGGCGCGCTGAAATCGTCGCGCGATTTCAAGATGCGCGAAGCGGAGGCCTACCCCACGTTGTACCAGGAATCGGCCGCGCGCAAGACGCGCGACAAGGCGATCAACATCCTGCAGGGCCGGACGGTGGGTGGCTCGACGACGGTGAACTGGACGTCGAGCTTCCGCACGCCGCCCACGACGCTCGCGTTCTGGCAACAGCGTTTCGGCCTGTCGACGTACGGCGAAGCGGATCTGGCGCCCTGGTTCGAACTGATGGAGGCGCGGCTGCACGTGGCCGACTGGGCCGGCGCGCCGAACGAGAACAACGACCTGCTGCGCCGTGGCGCCGCGAAACTCGGCATCCCGACAGGCCTCATCCGCCGCAACGTCAACGGGTGCTGGAACCTCGGCTATTGCGGCATGGGCTGCCCGACGAACGCGAAGCAGTCGATGCTCGTGACGACGATCCCGTCCGCGCTGGACCACGGCGCCACGCTCGTCACGCGCGCCCGCGCGGAACGCCTGGTGCTGAACGGGAACAAGGCCGACGGCATCGACTGCACGCTGCTGGACGCGGCCGGCTTGCGTCCGACGGGACGCCGGCTGCGGATCCGCGCGCGCCATGTCGTGCTGGCCGGCGGCGCCATCAACACGCCGGCCCTGCTGCTGCGCTCGAAGGCGCCGGACTCCAGCGGCCAGCTGGGCAAGCGCACGTTCCTGCACCCGACCCTCGTATCGGCGGCGCTGTTCCCGCAACGCGTCGATGGCTACGCGGGCGCGCCGCAGACTGTCTATTCCGACCACTTCCTGCACACGCAGCCCATCGACGGCCCGCTCGGCTTCAAGCTGGAAGCGCCGCCGCTGCATCCCGTGCTGCTGGCCACGACGATGCAGGGCTTCGGCCAGGAACACGCGGCGATGATGCGCGAGTTCCCGCACATCCAGGGCATGCTGGCGCTGCTGCGCGACGGCTTCCACGCCGAGTCGCAGGGCGGCACCGTCGGCTTGACGGGCGACGGCGCGCCCGTGCTCGACTATCCGCTGAACGACCCGGTCTGGGACGGCGCACGCCGTGCCTTGCTGACGATGGCCGAGATCCAGTTCGCGGCCGGCGCGAGCGGCGTGCAGGTCGCGCATGAACGGGCGCCGCGCTACGCCAGCCGGGACGAAGCGAAGGCCGGCATCGCCGCGCTGCCGTTCGGGCCCCAGCTGACGCGCGTCGTGTCGGCGCACGTGATGGGCGGCTGCGCGATGGCAGGCGCTGGCCACGACGGCGTGACGGGGCCGGACGGCCGCTACCGCGGACTCGACAACGTCTCCGTGCACGACGGCTCGCTGTTCCCCACGTCGATCGGCGCCAATCCGCAGCTGTCGATCTACGGCATCACGGCGCGCCTCGCGAGCGACCTCGCGCAGGCGCTGACTGGGCGGCCGGCCGCACGGCCGCAGGCGCAGGCTTGAGGCCATGAAGCCGGCCAGCGCCCGCACCCTGCTGCGCATCGTGCTGGTCGTGCAGGCCGTGGGCGCGCTGCTCGTCGCGTGGGCACTGTGGCGGCGCGGCGTTTCGGCGTGGGCCGCGCTGCTGGCCGGTGCCGGCGTCGTGGCGCTCGTCCGCCTCGTCATCAACATGAACAATTTCATCATGGCCGGATGGGCGGCGAGCGCGACGCCGCCCGCGTACCGCATCGGACCGGGCGCACGGCTCCGCATGCTGGCCGAGGAGTTCTGCGCCAGCATGCTCGTGACGTCGTGGCACGTGCCGCGCGGCCGGCCGCACATGACGGTGTACCGCGACAGCGACCGCGTGCCCGTGCTGCTCGTGCACGGCTACGGCTGCAACAGCGGCTACTGGGCGCATCTGGTGCCGCTGCTGGACCGCGAACGCATCAGCCACGCGAGCATCGACCTGGAACCCGTCGCCGGCAGCATCGACGGCTACGCGCCGCTGATCGAGGCCCGTGTGCGCGAGCTGTGCGCGGCCACCGGGGCCGCGCGCATCGCCATCGTCGCGCACAGCATGGGCGGCCTCGCGGCGCGCGCGTGGATGCGCTCATACGGGAAGCCGGCCTACGGCAGCGCGCGCATGGAGCGACTCATCACGCTCGGCACGCCGCACCACGGCACGGCGCTGGCGCGCTTCGGCCTCGGCGCGAACGCCGTGCAAATGCGCCGCGACAGCGCCTGGCTGCGCGAGCTCGCGGCGGCCGAAGGGCCGGACGTGCGTGCGCGCATCGTCTCGCTGTACACGCACCACGACAACATCGTGGCCCCGCAAGATTCGTGCGTACTGCCGGGCGCGCGCAACGTCGCGTTCGGCGGCGTCGGCCACGTGGCGCTGGGCAGCAACCCCCGCGTGCTGGCCGAGGTGTTGCGCGCTTTGCGCGAACTGCACGCCGAGCGGGCCTGAGGTGGCGGTGGCGGTGGCCGCGCCGTCCCGTCGATGATATCCTTGGAGGTGAGTCCACCCACATTTGTTCCCATGCAACAAAAAGCTCCGCGCCGAACCCGCGAACGCATCCTCGAGTTGTCGCTGCGGCTGTTCAACGAATTCGGCGAACCGAACATCACGACGACCGTGATCGCCGACGAGATGAACATCTCGCCGGGGAACCTGTATTATCACTTCCGCAACAAGGACGACATCGTGAATTCGATCTTCGTCCAGTTCGAAGCGGAGATCGAGCGCATGCTGACCGTGCCGGCCGGCCGTCGCTCGAACATGGAAGACGTGTGGCTGTACCTGCACCTCATGTTCGAACTGATCTGGAAGTACCGGTTCTTCTACCGCGACCTGAACGACCTGCTGTCGCGCAACCGCAAGCTGGAACTGCACTTCAAGGCGATCCTCGCGCACAAGATCAAGGTCGCGCGGCAGCTGTGCGAAGACTTGCGCAGCGAAGGGTCGCTGGAAGCGGGCGATGCCCAGATCGGCGCGATGGCCACCAACATGGTCGTCGTCGCCACGTACTGGCTGTCGTACGAATACGTGCGCAACCCGCGCAAGTACAGCGAGCAGCAGGCCATCGCCGACGCGCTGGCGCGCGGCTGCTACCAGGTGCTGTCGATGCTCGGCCCGTACCTGCGCGGCGACACCCTCGCGCTGTTCCAGCGCCTGTCCGACGACTTCCTCGCCAAGCTGCCGCTTGAAGCAGCCACCTGAGATCGCCGGAACCAACGTAAGGAATCCATGAAATCCATCGCCGTCTATTGCGGCGCCTCGCTGGGCGCCGATCCCGTTTATGCGGACGCCGCGCGCGGCCTCGCCCGCGCCCTCGTCGACCACAACATCGGCCTCGTCTACGGCGGCGGCAAGGTGGGCCTGATGGGCGTGATCGCCGACGAGGTATTGCGCCTCGGCGGCGACGCGACGGGCGTGATCCCGAAGCAGCTCGTCGAGCGCGAGGTCGGTCACGCGGGCCTGACGCGGCTGTTCGTCGTGAAGGACATGCACGAACGGAAGGCGATGATGTCCGACCTGGCCGACGGCTTCATCGCGATGCCGGGCGGGATGGGCACGCTGGAAGAGTTATTCGAGATGGTCACGTGGGCCCAGCTGGGTATCCACGCAAAGCCGATCGGCTTGCTGAACGTCGCGGGCTTCTACGATGGCCTCGCCGCGTTCGTCGACCATCTTGTCGGCACGGGCTTCGTGCGTCCCGCGCACGCGGCACTGATGGTACGCGACGCCGACCCGGACCTGCTGATCCGCCGCCTGCGCGGCGCCTGAGCCGTCAGGCCGCGCGTTCGACGCGGTTGCGGCCGGTCGCCTTCGCGCCGTACAAGGCCTTGTCGGCGCGGTTGATCGTGGCGCTGAACGGTTCCGTGCCGAGGCGCGCGGCGACGCCGGCCGAGAAGCTCACGCGCAAGTCCGGGTCGATGCCGGGCACGACGAGGCCGGCCATGGTCGCGCGCAGCGACTCGATCAACGCCTGGGCCTCGTCCAGCGCGACGGCCGGCAGCAGCACGAGGAATTCCTCGCCGCCCCAGCGCGCCAGCGTCGCGTCGCGCGCGAGACTCGCACGCAGGCGCACGGCGACGGCGCGCAGCACGGCGTCGCCGGCCGCGTGGCCGTGATGGTCGTTGATCTGCTTGAAGAAGTCGATGTCGAGCAGCGCGACGCACGCGGGCCTGGTGGACGCACGCCGTTCCTCGCCGTCCAGCACCTCGTTCATGTGGCGCCGGTTCGACAGGCCCGTCAATTCGTCCGTCGTGGCGAGCAGGCGGATCGTGTCCAGCGCCGCTTCCAGCGTTTCCCGCTTCGCCTTCAGGCGCGCGCGCAGCTTGTTCATTTCGCCCGTCAGGAGCGTCACTGTCAGCGAGCAGCCCGCCATCATGGCGAACGTGATGGCTTCCACGCGGGGCGGGTAGTGCAGCGGATCGCGCAGCTGGTGCCACCACATCGTGACGCCCATGCCGAGCAGGCCGCACAGCGCGAGCAGCAGCGTCTGGCGCGGGCGCAGCGCGAACGTGCAGAACACGACGACGACCATCAGCCCCATCAGCGTGGCGCCGCGCAGCGGTCCCGTGATCGAATAGGCCCACATATTGCAGGTGATGCCGAACAGGCCCTGCAGCGCGGCCAGTGTCTGCGGCCGCAGGTGCAGGCGCGCGCTCGCGCGCACGAGGAGATAGAACGTCGACGAACCCAGCGCTGCATACAGGCCGAGCCCCAGCTCGCGCACGCCCGATTCGACGCTGATCAGTATTGCGAACACCGCATACAGCGCGGTGCTGGCGGCCCAGTAGCTCAGCATGCGGCGCAGTTTCGGATCGGTGCCGACGGCAAGGGAAACGACGCGCGCGCGCAAGCCCATGGATCCCCTTATCCCGGCACGGCTTCGGCATTGCCGAGCCGTCGTTGCTGGGCCTGCGCGCGCAGCATCTCGGTGATGCGCTCGGCCGGCAGGGGTGGGCTGAACAGATAGCCCTGCATCTCGTCGCAGTCGTTCGCGCGCAGGAAATCGCGCTGTTCGACCGTCTCCACGCCCTCGGCGATCACGCGCAGCTGCAGGCGGTGGCCCAGCGAGATCACGGCCAGCGCGATCGCCTGGTCGTCCGCGCTGACGGCGATGTCGCGCACGAACGACTTGTCGATCTTCAGCGTGGAGATGGGGAAGGACTTCAGCGCGGACAGGCTCGAATAGCCGGTGCCGAAATCGTCGATCGACAAGCTCACGCCCATCTCCTTCAGTTCGCGCATGCGCTCGACGGCCTGGTTCAGGTCGCGCATCAGGAGGCTCTCCGTCACTTCCAGTTCCAGCGAGGACGGAGGCAGGCCCGTGTCGCGCAGCGCGCCGGCGATGCGCTCGACGAGGCGTTTTTCCTCGAACTGGCGGGCCGACACGTTCACGGACACGGTCAGCGCATCCAGCCCCGCCGCGCGCCACACGCTGGCCTGGCGGCACGCCGTGCGCACGACCCATTCGCCCAGGCCCACGATGAGGCCCGATTCCTCGGCGAGCCCGATGAAGCGCATCGGCGGCACGGTGCCATGTTCCGGATGGCGCCAGCGGATCAGCGCTTCCACGCCGAAGATGCGGCCCGTGCGCAGGTCCACCTTCGGCTGGTACACCAGGTGGAAACGGCCGGCGGGCGAGTACGCGGCCGGCACCGCGTCGGGGTCGTCGACAGCGTCGTCGGCCAGCGTGGCGTCGAGGGCACGGCGCAGCCCTTCCAGCAGCGCGAGCTTTTCCTCGACGCTGGCGTTCATCTCGCGCGTGTAGAACTGGAAGTTGTTGCTGCCCAGTTCCTTGGCGCGGTACATGGCGGCGTCCGCGTTCATCATGAGGGTCTTCGGGGCGTCGCCGTCGCGCGGGTACACGACGACGCCCATGCTGCAGCTGACGCGCACGGCCTGGTCGCCGATCTGCACGGGCTCCGTCACGGCCTGGCGGATTTTTTCCAGCAGGGTCGTCAGGCCCAGCGGACACTCGCCCGCATCGGGCAGGAGGATCACGAATTCGTCGCCGCCCACGCGTCCGAGCGTGTCCGCGCGGCGCAGGCACGCCTGCATGCGGCTGCCGACGACCTTCAGCAATTCGTCGCCCGCGTTGTGGCCGAGGCCATCGTTGACGAGCTTGAAGCCGTCCAGGTCGACGTAGGCGAGGGCGAGGTGGCCGCTGCTGCGCTGGGCATTGCGCACGGCCTGCTCGAGGCGGTCGCGGATCAGGCTGCGGTTCGGCAGCCCGGTCAGCTCGTCGTGGTGGGCCATGTGGCGGATGCGTTCCTCGGCCAGCTTGCGTTCCGTGATGTCGCGCACCATCGCCACGGCGCCGCCTTCGACGGGCACGATCTGGCGCTGCAGCCAGCGGCCGGCCGCGGGGCCGGTGACGGCCTGCCATTCCGTCTCCACGGCCGCGCGGCCCGTGACGACCTGCACGAGCTGTTCGTACATGCCGTTCATGCGGTAGTACGGCAGCACGTCGCCCATCAGCCGGCCGCGCAACGCATCCTTCGCGAATCCGGTGAACACCTCGGCGCGGCTGTTCGTCTCCTCGATGAGGAAGTCGGTGATCGCATCGTCCGCGCCCGTCACGCTGCGCAGCACGAAGAAGGCGTCCAGGCTGGCTTCCGATGCGGCGGCATACGTTTCCTGGGCGCGGCGCTCGCGCCGGCGCGCCTTGGTGATTTGCCACGACCACACGCTGATCAGCGCCACGACGGCGATGAGCAGCGCGCTCGCGGCCCCGGCACCGGCGAGGTACGTGCCGTAGTGCTGCTCGTACCGCGCCATCTGTTCCTTGTCCGCCAGGCCGACGACGACCGTCAGCGGGAAGCCCGCGAGGCGGCGCGCGCCGGCATAGCGCTCCTCGCCGTCGGGAGCCGTCGGCTGCGGCGTCACGGCTTCTTCCTTGATGCCGTCGAGCGTGATCGGCTGGCCCCACGACACCTTGTCGCCGATGCGCACGGCGCGCGCGACGCCGTCGTTGCCGACGAGCGCCAGCAGCCCCAGTTCGCCGGCGCGCGAGCGCTCGTACGAGCTGGTGAAATAGGCGGGGTCCACTTCGACGATGGCCACGCCGGCGAAGCCGCCCGCGGCGTCGTCGATGCGTCGGGTGAAATGCAGATGCGGCTCCGGCCGGACCGGGTCGCCGGCCGTCTGGCTGACGAATACCGTGTTGCCGCTGCCGCTGCCGCTGCCGTTCGCCGGCACGGCGAAATACGGCATGCGCGACACGTCCTGCGCCGGCGCCTGCGGATTACTGTCGACGATGCGGCCGTCGCGGTCGGCGACGCTGATGCCGAATACAAGGCCCGGCGGCAGCAGGCCCTGGGTGCGCAGCGCAGGCAAGGCGGCGTGCGCGCCGTTCAGCTCCACCGCGTACTTGATCACCTTCAGCGTCTGGTCGATGGCGTTCAGGTTGCGTGCGACCTGGGCCTCGTACGTGTCGAGCTGCTCGCGCACCGAATCGTGCGCCGCCGCGACGGCCGCGCGCCGCTCGGTCTCGACGAAGTGGAACGTGGCAACCCAGATCGCGACGAACGGCAGCAGCGCGAACAGCGGCAGCGCGATATGGGTCTCGAGCGCGCGCGCGAGCCAGCGGGGACGGCGGCGGCGGGCGGACGTCATCACTGCACCACGAAGACGGGGCGCACGCTCGCATCGAGCGCGCTCCGTTCGATATAGCCGATCGCTTCCGGATCGTCGGCCACCCTGCGTCGCACGGCCACGCTGTCCGGCAGCTCGGCGGGCGGCTGGCCGCGCCCCGTGAACACGATCTTCGACCAGTGCGCCTTCACGAGGGCCGGCGTCTTGTTCGTCACGCGCGCATAGAATTCGTCGCGCGTCGACGCGCCCAGTCGCAGGTCGTACGGCACGGCCTCGGCGCCGTCGGGGAAGCGAACGGCCTGGCCGAGGAAGATGGCGGCCACCTGGTCGGCGCGCAACGTGGCGACGGGGTTGCGCGCCGAGACGATCACGACGAGATCGGCCGCGCACGCGGGCGCGCCGGCGAACGCGCCGAGCAGCAGGGCCGGTGCCAACAGACGGGGATAACGACGCGCCGCCATGCTAGTACACGAAGTCGAGGGCGACGCTGGCCACGTGGCTCGTGCGCTCGGAAACGAAGCGCGGCGTCGGGTTGATGAACGTGCCGGTGGAGCCGTCGTGCGGCGTCACGCGGTCGACCTGCACCTTCAGCGCCATGTTCGTGCGCAGGTCCCAGCGCAGGCCGGCCGAGAACGACGTCTGTTGCGGAATGCGCATGAGCAGCGCATTCAGGCCGGCGTTCAGCGCGGTGGCCATCGGCGCCAGCGCGGAGGGCAGGGTGGCCGTCGGCAGGCCCGGGTCCATCGTCGTGCCCACGGCCTGCACGCGCGCCCACGTCACGTACGGCGTGAGCGTGTTCCAGCGCCAGCCGGCGCTGACGTAGCCGGAGCGCGTGGCGCCGAGGAACGAATGGCTGATCGTGCGGTTCGCTTCCGCCATCACGAACCATGTGCCGGGGTCGTAGCTCGCGCCCACGTTCACGAGCGTCATGCGCTTGTGGTCCATCGCGTAGCGCACGCGCAGCGCCTGGCCGGCCGGGCCGAACGCGGCGAAGGCGTTGAACAGGTCCTGGCCGATGTCGCTCGTGATCTCGGCGCGCAGCACGTTGACGCGCGCGCTCAGTGCGCCCCAGTCGGTCGTGTTCGACGCGCCGACGCCGTGGCGCGCGTACAGGTGTAATGTGTCGACCAGCGGCACCGAGCTGTGGCCGTAGAACACCTGCGACGCGTTGCGGACGGGGCCGATGCCCCAGCGCCAGGTGGCGTCGATGCCGTCGCTGCTCGTGACGGGCATCACGTTATAGCCTTCGACGGGCGGCCGCAGCCACGGGTAGGCGTAGCCGACCTTGCGGTAGTCGGCCATCAGGAAGACGGGCAGCGCGATGCGGCCCGCGCGCAGCGCCAGCTCGGGCGTCGCCTGGTACTTGACGTTGGCCCACTCGACGCGCGGGCGGTAGCTGTTGTCGAGGCCTTGCTCGCTCACCACCTGCAGCACGGCCGACCAGCGTCGCGCGAACGTCGTGTCGAGCTGCACGCCGAGGCGCGAATCGACGTCGGTGCTCCAGCTGCGCGTGGCGCCGGTACCGCTGGCCTTCATCACGGACGACGTGTAGTCCGCCTCGCGTTCGCTGGCGTGTGCGACACCGATGGTGCCGAAGCCGGAGACGTGCCAGTCGGGCAGGCGCGCGGCGCCGGCGTCCGCGCGGGCGGTGCTAGCGCAGGCAAGTCCGCACACGGACAGGAACAGTGACAGGAACGGGACGAGGGGTAGGCGTTGTTGCTGCATTGGCGTCGACGGATGGGTCGCCCGCACCGCGGATGGCGGGGCCGGGCGGCTGTGGATACACATCGGCCTGCGACGGGGCGGCAGGACAGGACTCGACTCTAATCCTTGCCAGATGGAAAGTCGACAGCTTTTGGCCGTCTCATATCATTGTTCTAATTTTTGTTGTGACGTGGCAACGACGTAGGGATCACCCCCATAAGCGCCGTCCGTCCAGGTCCAACTGGGTGAGGTACAGGCGGACGTCGAATTCGATCTGGTGATAGTCCGGCTCCATCCAGCAGCACAGCTTGTAGAACGCCTTGTCGTGGTCCTTTTCCTTCAGGTGCGCCAGCTCGTGCACGGCGATCATGCGCAGGAACGCGGGCGGCGCGTCGCGGAACACGGTGCCGATGCGGATCTCGTGCTTGGCCTTCAGGCGGCCGCCCTGCACGCGCGAGATGGCGGTGTGCAGGCCCAGCGCGTGCTGGACGATGCCGATCTTGCTGTCGTACGCGACCTTGGCCACGGGCTCGGCGTTGCGCAAATAGTCATCTTTCAGGTCCTGCACGTAGCCGTACAAGGCCTTGTCGGTGCGGACGTCGTGCGCGCCGGGATAGCGCCGCAGCAGGTGGTCGGCCAGGTGGCCGTCGGCGATCAGGCGCTCGACCTGCGACAGCACGTGCGCGGGGTAGGCGCTCAGGTATTTCAGGTGGGAAGAAGACATGAGGGCGGCACTGTAGCACGTCCGGATGTCGGTTGCAGCAAGGAATGCGGGGCGGTGGACCGCGCCCGGCGCGGCGGCGCGGTCTGGCGCTTGCGCGCACGGTTGACGGGGAGACCCCGGTAAGTCACTGCTCCTTGCCCCCCTGGCGGTTGCCCGCCTGGGGGCCGGTTTTTCCGGCGGCTGCCGCTGCGGCGCGGTTGGCCGATTGCCGGCTTTCCCCGCCCTTGCGGCCGATGTCGGCCATGTGGGCCCGGTTACGGCTGACCACTTCCCCGCCTTTCTGGCCCGCGCGGCGCGCTTCTTCCGAATCGAACTCGTGCGCCGTTCCCTTCTGGTGCGCGGCCTGGCCGCCCTTGCTGGCGATTTGACGCTGCTGGTTCTGGTCCATCGCAGCGAAACCGCGCTTGGCCGGCTGGCTTTTCTGCACGCTGCCGCCGGCGTCCGCAGCGCCCTTGTTGCCGCCCTCCTTGCTTGTCGCCATATCGGTCTCCTTGTGCCTGAACAATCGAAGCGAGCGTCATGGATGCGCTCGTGCGGTTAGAGGCGCAGGGCGGAAAATGGTTCCAGCAGTTCCGGCGGCGTGGAACTGGCCTCAGGGCGCGTCCGCGACTTTCAGCACGAGCTTCCCGAAGTTCTTCCCTTCGAACAGCATCGTGAGGGCGTCGGGGAAGTGCTCGAAGCCGTCGACGACGTGTTCGCGGCTCTTGACCGACCCCGCCTGCAGCCAGGCGCCCAGGCGCTGCACGGCTTCCGGATAGCGCGCCGCGTAGTCGAACACCACCATGCCTTCCATGCGCGCCCGGTTCACGAGCAACGCCAGGTAGTTCGCGGGCCCGCGCACGGGTGCCGTGTTGTTGTACTGCGAGATGGCGCCGCAGATGATGATGCGCGCCTTCAGGTTGATGCGCGCCAGCACGGCGTCCAGGATGTCGCCGCCCACGTTGTCGAAATAGACGTCCACGCCTTGGGGGCAATGTTCCTTGAGACCCGCGGCGACGGAACCCGCCTTGTAGTCGATGCACCCGTCGAACCCGAGTTCCTCGACGACGTAGCGGCATTTGTCCGGCCCGCCCGCGATGCCCACGACGCGGCATCCCAGCTGCTTCGCCACCTGGCCCACCGTCATGCCGACGGCGCCCGCGGCCGCAGACACGACGACCGTCTCGCCGGCCTTCGGCTGGCCGATGTCGGTGAGGCCGAAGTACGCCGTCATGCCCGGCATGCCCAGCACGTTCAGCCAGGCGGGCAGCGGCGCGAGCGCGGGATCGATCTTCATCGCGGCGGCCGCCTTCGCGTCGACGGGCGCCGTCCAGTACTGCTGCACGCCGAACATGCCGGCAAGATAATCGCCGACGGCCACGTGCGGCGAGTTCGACGCCTCGACGACGCCCACGCCCCCGGCCCGCATCACTTCGCCGATGGCGACGGGCCGGATGTACGATTTGCCTTCGTTCATCCAGCCGCGCATGGCGGGATCGAGCGACAGGTACAGCACGCGCACGCGCGCCTCGCCATCCTTCGGCGGGGCGGCAGTTTCCTCGGTCAGTTGCCAGTCGGTGGCCTTCGGGAGGCCGACGGGACGGGCGGCGAGGCGGAATTGCCGGTTCATGGTCATGCGTGTCTCCTCCTGTGATGTTCAAAAATGCCGGAATGGCAATCCATGCGACAATGGCCGGGATCAGTCAACCTCAACCATTCTGAAGTCTTTAGCAATGTATCCAGAATATATCCTGACCTTGTCCTGCCTGGATCACCGCGGCATCGTGCTGCGCGTGTCGGGCTTTCTTGCCGAACACGGCTGCAACATCATCGACTCGGCCCAGTTCGGCGATCCGGAATCGAAGCTGTTCTTCATGCGCGTGCACTTCGCGCTGGAAGACGATGCCATGTCCGACGAATTGCTGCGCGCCGGCTTCGGCTCGCTGTGCCAGGACCTGGGCGCGCAGGGGGCGCTGCACGACGCGAAGCGGAAACCGCGCGTGCTGATCATGGTGTCGAAGATCGGCCATTGCCTGAACGACCTGCTGTTCCGCTACCGCAGCGGCCTGCTGCCGGTGGAGATTCCCGCCATCGTGTCGAACCACATGGACTTCTACCAGCTCGCGGCCAGTTACAATATCCCATTCCACCACTTGCCGCTCGAGGCCGGTGCCAGCGAATCGGCCAAGCTCGCCCAGGAGGCGCGCATCATCGAACTGCTCGACACCCACCACATCGACCTGGTCGTGCTGGCGCGCTACATGCAGATCCTGTCGCCGGGCCTGTGCGAAGCCTTGAGGGGCAGGGCGATCAACATCCACCATTCGTTCCTGCCCAGCTTCAAGGGTGCGCGTCCGTATGCGCAGGCGCACAAGCGCGGTGTCAAGCTGATCGGCGCGACGGCCCACTTCGTCACGGGCGACCTGGACGAAGGCCCGATCATCGAGCAGGACGTCGAGCGCGTCGGCCACGCGATGAGCGTGGACCAGCTGACGGCCATCGGCCGCGACGTCGAGAGCGTCGTGCTGGCCCGCGCGGTCAAGTGGTTCGTGGAACACCGTATCCTGCTGAACGGCGACAAGACCGTCGTGTTCAGCTGAACCCGACCGACAGAAAAGATTGAATAGATGGCCCTGAAAGCTACGATTTACAAGGCGGACCTGAGCATTGCGGACATGGACCGCAACTACTACCAGGAGCACGCGCTCACGATCGCGCGGCATCCTTCCGAAACGGACGAGCGCGTGATGATCCGCCTGCTCGCCTTCGCCCTGCACGCCGACCCCCTGCTTACCTACGGCAAGGACTTGTTCGACGTCGAGGAGCCCGCCCTGTGGCTCAAGGACCTGACCGGCGCCATCGACCTCTGGATCGAGGTCGGCCAGCCCGACGAACGCCGTCTCATGAAGGCGGCCGGCCGCGCCGAACACGTGGTCGTGTACAGCTACAGCGCCACCAGCAACATCTGGTTCAAGGGCCTGGCCAGCAAGCTCGAACGCACGAGGAAGATCTCCATCATCAACATCCCGGCCGAGACGAGCGCCCAGCTCGAACAGATGGCCCAGCGCTCCATGCAGCTGCAATGCACGATCCAGGACGGCCAGGTGTGGCTGACGGACGGCGAGCGCACGGTGCAGGTCGAGCGCGAGATCCTGATGGCCGAGCGCTGACCCGGCTGGGCAATTTGTCCTGGGGCAGCGCGCGCCACGCCGTGCATACGCGGCTATAATCGACGGATGCTGATTCGTCCGACAAGACGCTTGCGTGTCGTGTGGCTGGCGCTGTTCGCCGTGCTGCTGAACGCGCTCGCGCCTACGGTGTCGCATGCGCTGGCCGCGAGCCGGCCGGCGATTCCCGTCGACGTCTGCAGTGTCGACGGCGGCGCCCCGTTCGCCGCCGCGGCCGCGCTGCTCATGCAGGAGGACCACGGCGCGATGGGCCTCCTGGGCGATTGCGGCTACTGCCTCGCCCACGCAGGCGCGCACGGCCTGCCGCCGCCCGTCCATTCCTTGCTCGTGCCGGCACTCGGTGCCGAGCCCCGGCCGTTCCTGTTCCACCACGCGCCCCGTCCGCTCGCCATCTGGCTCGCGGCCGTGCCCCGTGGGCCGCCTGTCTTCGCCTGATTTTTTGTTCCGGTGCGCCGCACCGTTCGTCCATTCTCTCAGGTGAAGTCATGTATAAAAAAATGCTCATGCTGGCCGTTGCCAGCCTCGTTACGACGTCCGCCGCGTTCGCCCAGGTAACCGTCGCCGACCCGTGGATCCGCGCCACCGTGCCCGCGCAGAAGACGGCCGGCGCCTTCATGGAACTGCGTTCGGCGAAGGCCACGCGCCTCGTCGACGTGCAAAGCCCCGTCGCGGGCCGAGCCGAAGTCCACCAGATGGCCATGGAAGGCCAGACCATGCGCATGCAGACGGCCGACGGGATCGACCTGCCCGCGGGCCAGACCGTCAAGCTCGGCGCGGGCGGCTACCACGTCATGCTGTTCGACCTGAAGCGGCAGCTGAAGGACGGCGAACAGGTGCCGCTGACCCTGACCTTCGTCGGGGCCGACAAGAAGCGCGAGGCCGTCACCGTGCAGGTGCCGGTCAAGCCGCTGACGTACACCGCCGCGCACTGACGGAGGCCGTGATGAAAGCATTTTTCTGGATCGCCGCCCTGTGCGCGGCGCCGCTGGCGCACGCCCATATCACCGTCGCCCCGGCCAGCGCGCCGGCCGGCGCCTATCAAACCCTCGTGTTCAAGGTCGGCCACGGCTGCGACGCCAGCGCGACGACCGGCATCACCGTGCAACTGCCGGACGGCGTGACGGCGAAGCCCATGCCCAAGCCGGGTTGGACCGTCGACCTCGCCGAAGGCAAGCTCGCGGCGCCGCTGCAAATGCACGGCAAGACGATCACGAGCGCCGTGCGCGCCATCACGTGGCGCGGCGGCCCGCTGCCGGACGCCTACTACGACGAATTCACGGTGCAGGCCAAGCTGCCGGATGCGCCGGGCCGCTACGTGTTCAAGGTGGGCCAGCAGTGCGAAACAGGCCGTACGGACTGGGTCGACGTCGCGCCCGAATCGAAGACGCCCGCACCGGTGCTGGACGTGACGCCCGCCGCGATGCCACCGCACCACCATTGAGGTGCGCATGCGACATCGACATCATCGCCTCGCGCTCGCCGCGCTGGCGTGCCTGGCCGCGCCCGCGCACGCGCGCGCCGGCGACGGGCCCGCGCAGCTTGACACCGTGATCGTGACGGGCGGGCGCCCCACGTCGCTGCCCGCGCAGATCCCGACGACGATCGAAGGCATCACGGGTGCCCAGGTCGAGGAGAGGATCAACGCGTTCGACAGCGAGGACGCGCTGAAATACCTGCCCAGCCTGAACGTGCGCAAGCGCTACACGGGCGACTACGACCACGCCGTCCTCGCGAGCCGCGCGTCCGGCACGGGCAATAGCGCGCGCTCGCTCGTGTACGCCGACGGCATCCTGCTCTCGAACCTGCTCGGCAACGGCGCGTCGTACACGCCGCGCTGGGGCCTCGTCACGCCGGAGGAAATCGAGCGCGTCGACGTGCTGTACGGCCCGTTCGCGGCCGCGTACCCGGGCAACTCGGTGGGCGCCGTCGTCGACTTCCAGACGCGCATGCCGACGAAGCGCGAGGCCCACGTCAAGCTGTCCGGCTACGCGCAGGACTTCAAGCTGTACCGCACCGATGGCCGCTACGACGGCTGGCAGGGCAGCGCATCGCTGGGCGACCGCAGCGGCGCGTGGTCGTACTGGATCGACGTGTCGCGGCTGGACAGCGAAGCGCAGCCCATCGCGTTCGCGAACAAGCTGCTGTCGGCCGGCGTGCCGGGCGATGCGGGCGTGCCGGTGACAGGCGCGGTGGCCGGCCGCACTCCGTCGAACAAGGACTGGTGGCTGATCGGCGCGACGAACCGGACGCACACGGTGCAGGACCACGCGAAGTTCAAGCTCGCGTGGGACGTCACGCCGAAGCTGCGCGCCAGCTACACGTTCGGGTGGTGGCGCAACGAAGCGACACGCGTATCCGAATCGTATATGCGCGATGGGGCCGGCACCCCCGTCTACACGGCCAGCCGCGTGAACATCGACGGCCGCGCGTACGACGTGAAGGCCTCCGACTTCGCGCCGAGCCGCGCCACGTTGGAACACGCGATGCACGGGCTGTCGCTGAAGCACCATGGTCGCGACACGTTCGACTGGGAGATCGCCGCCAGCGTGTACGACTATGCGCGCGACCTCGTGCGCACGCCGACGGTGCTCGTGCGGGATGCGGATACGAACGGCGCCGGCCAGGTCACGGACATGCACGGCAGCGCCTGGAACACGCTGGCGCTGAAGGGCATCTGGCGGCCCGATGCGGGCCCGCTGTCCGGGCACACGGTCGAAATCGGGCTGCAGTCGGATCACGCGAAGCTGCGCTCCCGCGTGCTCGCCAGCGCCGCGGACTGGCTGCATGCGGGCGACGGCCGGCAGGTCTCGGTCTTCAACGGCAACACGTGGCTGGAAAGCCTGTACGGGCAGGACAGCTGGCGCATCGGCGACGCGTGGCGCGCCACGTTGGGCGTCCGCGCCGAGCGGTGGCGGGCGTACGGCGGCGAACTGTCGAATGCCGTGCTCGCGGCGCCGCTGCCGTTCCCGGGCCGCAGCGAGATCGGGTGGTCGCCGAAGGCCGCGCTGGCGTGGCGCGTGGACGCCAGGTGGACGTTGAAGGCGTCGACGGGCCGCGCCGTGCGCAATCCGACGGCGGCCGAGCTGTTCCAGGGGACCGTCGTCGACAACGCCATCGTCAACAGCGATCCGAACCTGAAGGCGGAGAAGTCATGGACGAGCGAGCTGTCGGCCGAGACGCTGGGCGATGCGGGTTCGCTGCGCGTGACGGCATTCCGCGAGACGACGCGCGACGCGCTGTACTCGCAGCCGCTGGCCGTTGCCGGCGGCACGACGGTGAACGCCGTGCAGAACGTGGGGCGCATCCGCACGAACGGCCTGGAGATGTCCGCGCAGGCCGACGACGTGGGCATCAAGGGACTCGGGTTCGCAGGCAGCCTCACGTATGCCGACTCCATCATCACGGAGAACGCCGGGTTTCCCGCCAGCGTAGGCAAATGGCAGCCGCGCGTGCCGCGCTGGCGCGCGACCATGCTGGCGACGTGGAAGGCGACCGACCATTGGACCGCGGCGCTGGGTGGGCGCTACAGCGGGCGCCAGTACTCGACGCTGGACAACAGCGACCCGAACGGCAACGCGTACATGGGGGTGTCGGACTATCTCGTGTTCGATGCAAGGCTGCGGTATCGGTTCGACCGGCAGTGGAGCGCGGCGGTGGGCGTCGACAACGTCAACGACCGCACCTATTGGGCGTTTCACCCGTACACGCAGCGGACCGTGGTGGCCGAGGTGAGGTGGGACCTGTAACGGGGGCCGGTGACGTTCCGGTGACGCACGCGTTTGGTGGGCAAGGGTTGCCCACCCTACGGCCCGTACCCCCGTCACGTACGATCAACCGCCCGCACATCGGCGTTGGGTGGACACGTATGATCAATCGCCATTGCATCGGCGTAGGGTGGGCACCCCGTGCCCACCGTCCACGCGTCCCGTCACGTACGATCAACCGCCCGCACATCGGCATTGGGTGGACACGTATGATCAATCGCCATTGCATCGGCGTAGGGTGGGCACCCCGTGCCCACCGTCCACGCGTCCCGTCACGTACGATCAACCGCCCGCACATCGGCGTTGGGTGGACACGTATGATCAATCGCCATTGCATCGACGTAGGGTGGGCACCCCGTGCCCACCGTCCACGCGTCCCGTCACGTACGATCAACCGCCCGCACATCGGCGTTGGGTGGACACGTATGATCAATCGCCATTGCATCGGCGTAGGGTGGGCACCCCGTGCCCACCGTCCACGCATGAATCAACGCGGCGACGCGCCCAGCCGCCGCACGCTGCCCGACCCGACGATCGACCGGGTCACCTGCGGATCGCCGTAGTAGCTGACGTCGCCGGAACCTGCCACGGTCAGGCCCAGGCTGTCCTGTACCCACAACGTGGCGTCGCCGGAACCGGCCACCGTGACGGTGGCCTTCCCCGTGCGCACATGCCCCAGGTCGACGGTGCCCGAGCCGCCGATGGACACCGACAGGTTGTGGGCGGAACCGTCGTCCGCCTTCAGATCGCCGCTGCCGCCCAGGGCGACGTTGACGGATTCGCCTTCGATGCGGTGCACCTTGATGGAGCCGGCGCCACCCACGTCGAACTTGACGCGCCCGCCGCGCACGACGTCGGCCTCGATATTGCCCGAGCCGCCCAGCGCCAGGCGGTCGATGTCGCGCGCCTGCACGACGACCTTGATGTTGCGGGTGCGCAGGTGGGCGTCGCGCTTGGCGCGGATCTTCAACGTGCCGTCCTCGACGACCGTCTCGATCAGCGGCAGCAGGTTGTCGTCCGCCTCGACCGTCACGCCTTCGCGGGCGCTGCCGCTCCTGATCTCGACGTTGCCCGGCAGGGACATCGCCAGGCCGCTGAAATGCGCGACGTCGCGCGCCTGGCGCTGCACGTGGCCGTTGCCCTGCACCTGTTCGCTCTTGCCCCAGTTCCAGTCGCGGGCCTCCGCTTGCGGGGCGATAGCGACGCAGGCGATGGCGCAGGCGGCGATCAGGAAACGGCGGGTGGTGGTGGCGGTCATGGTGGTCTCCCCTGATGTGCTGGATGGTGTCGATGTGGTCATCCTAAGCGGGAGACGGCCGCCGCGGTACGCGTTTGCGACGGACCGCACGAAAGCCGGAGCGGAATGCACGCAGGCGGTGTGAGCCGCGCGCATCCCGACCTCGTCAAGGCTTCATTTCGGCAACGCGAACGGTGCGCCCGTGACTGCGAACGTCGTTTTCACCGCCTGCGCGTGGCCGGGCTGTCCACCACCCACATAGACCGTGTATGCACCAGGCACGACCGTGCGCGCCCCGGCCACGTCGACCTGCGAGAGTGACCGTGCGTCCAGCGCCAGCGTGACCCGCGTGCGCTCGCCGGCTTTCAGGTGCACGCGGCGGAAGGCGGCGAGTGTCGGGTTCGCCGTGTCGCCCGGCTTGGCGAGGTACAGCTGGACGACCTCGTCGCCGTCGCGCTTGCCCGTGTTCGCCACGTCGACGGCCACGTCGACCGGGCGGCCTGCCGCGATCGAGGATGCGGCCAGCGCGGGCGTGCCGTAGTGGAACGTCGTGTACGACAGGCCGTGGCCGAACGGGTACAGCACGGGGCCCTTGAAGTAGCGGTAGGTGCGGCCGTCCATCCGGTAGTCGCCGAACGGGGGCAGGCCGTCCAGGCCGCGGTAGAACGTGACGGGCAGGCGGCCGGCAGGGCTGTAGTCGCCGGCGATCAGGCCCGCGACGGCATGGCCGCCTTCGCCGCCCGGATACCACGCCTGGACGATCGCCGGCACGTGCTTGTCGGCCCAGTTGACGGCGAGCGCGCTACCGCTCATCAGCACGAGCACGGTCGGCTTGCCGGCCCCGACGACGCGCTCCAGCAGGCGTTCCTGCGGCGCCGGCAGGTCCAGGCTCGTGCGGTCGCCGCCCAGGAAGCCCGGCACCTGCAGCTTCAACTCCTCGCCTTCCAGGTTGGCGGACAGGCCCGCGACGAACACGACCAGGTCCGCCCGGCGCGCGAGGTCGACGGCTTCGCGTCCTCCATCGACGGGCGTGCTCCACACGAGCTTCTGGTCGCCGCGCGCGCCGCGCTGCACGGCCTCGATCCGGATCGGATAGGTGCGTCCCGCCTGCAACGTCGCCTTGCCCGCCGCGATCGACGGCGAGTCCGTGACGTCCCACGCGTCCACGACGAGCTTGCCGCCGACCCAGATGCGGTAGCCCGCGTTGCTCAGGTAGCGCAGGCCGTAGTCGCCCGAACGCGGCGCATTCAGGTAGCCGGTCCAGCGCGCGGACGCGTTGTGGCCGCCGTCCTGCCACGCGGCGCGGGCATTCTGTTCGACGGCCTCCTGCGCGGCGCCGGCCAGGTCGGGCCCATTGAAATGCTCGGCCTTGAGGCCGGTCGTGCGGCAGGCGGCGTCCACGCACAGGTTCGCATCCGGCACGGGCGGCTCGGCCGGTCCAACGAGGCCCGTACCCTGCGCGTACAGCACCTGGGCGTCCGGGAAGCGGGCGCGGATGCCGGTCAGTACGGTCACCGGATGCGACGGCTGGCCGTTGTAGTTGCCGACCAGCGCATCCTCGCTGTCCGCGTTCGGGCCGATGACGGCGATGGTCTTCGGCGCTTTTTTCAATGGCAGCAGGCCGTCGTTCTTCAGCAGCACCATCGCCTCTTGCGCGGCCTTCAGCGCGACGGCGCGGTGCGCGGGCGTGTCGTTGTCGTCGGGCTTGATGGCGGCGTACGCGGGCGGGGGAGCGTCGTCCAGCAGGCCCAGCCGGATGCGGCCCGCGAACAGGCGCACGAGGGCGCGATCGACGACGGCTTCCTGCAGCTGTCCCTGGCGTACCGCGTTCACGATGGGACCCGCCTCCGTCGTCATGTTGTTGCGGTAGTCGCCGCAGATCAGGTCCATGCCGGCCGTGAACGCGGCGGCCACCGCCTGCTCCGGTGTCTTTTTGTAGTGCAGGCTGTCGTCGCGGTAGATGTTGGCGGCCGCGCCGCAGTCGGACACGACGAAGCCATTGAAACCCCAGGCGCGGCGCAGGTGTCGTTCCAGCAGGTCGTCGCTGGCGCACGCGGGGACGCCGTCGACGGCGTTGTACGCGCACATGACGGACGCCACCTTGCCCTCCGTGACCGTCGCGCGGAACGCGGGCAGGTACGTGTCCTCGAGGTCGTGCGGGGACGGGTGCACGTCTTCGCGGTGGCGGTTCGATTCCGGACCGCTGTGCACGGCGAAATGCTTGGCCGTCGCGATGGTCTTGAACGATCGTGCGTCGTCGCCCTGCAGGCCGTGGATGAAGTTGACGGCGATGCGCGACGTCAGGTAGGGGTCTTCGCCGTAGGTTTCCTGGCCGCGGCCCCAGCGCGGATCGCGGAAGATGTTGATGTTCGGCGACCACACGGTGAGGCCGCGATACCAGTCCGTGCCGCCGTCCGGCGACCGGGTCGCCAGGTACTTGGCGCGGAATTCCGTCGCGATGACGTCGCCCACGTCGTGCATCAGCGCCTCGTCCCACGTGGCTGCCATGCCGACGGCCTGCGGGAACACGGTCGCGTAGCCCGCGCGCGCGACGCCGTGCAGGCCTTCGTTCCACCAGTTGTAGCGCGGGATCTTCAGGCGGGGGATCGCGGGCGCGTCGTTCCCCAGCTGGGCCGCCTTTTCTTCCAGCGTCATGCGCGCGACGAGTTCGGCGGCGCGCGCTTCCGGCGTCGGCGCCTGCTGCGCGAGCGCGGGCGCCGCCGTCGCTGCGAGCACTGCGGCCAGCGCCAGCGGCGCGAGTCGGGAAGGGATGGGTTGCGCAAGGGCGCGGCGTGGCGGCCGGCCGGCGGTCGGATGGTCGATCATCGTAGTCTCCTGTTATCGCGGCATGGTGCCGGTGTTTTGAAAAATGCTAACACAAAAATGTATTGCGCTAACATTTTGCGGGGAGACGGGCCGATGTGGCGGCCAAGGCACGTTTGGGTGCTTGGCTCTAGAAAAAAATAACTTTCCAGTTGGAATTTTGACAGGATGCCGGTTTTATAATGAAGGATCGCTCAACCGAGCTCTCGTTTGCCAGCCGAAGCATGATGGAACACCACCAGTCCTCGCAGATTCCCACCCTGTCGTATATCGAAAACGAAGATCACCCGGTATTCGGGACCCTGGTCGAGCAGATCCTGCACCTGCTGAATTCGAAGCTGGTGTTTTCGGATATCATCATTCACCAGAACAGCCCGCTGATGCTGCGCCAGCCGAAAGGCCTCGTCGCGGTGACGGATTCGCCGATCACGAAGGAAGAGCTGGAAGAGTTCTTCGACGTCATCGAGCCGAACTGGTCCGAGCGCATCGCCGACCGCGCGTTCGACCGCTCGATCGACCTGCACACGGCCCGCATCCGCGCGAACTGCTTCAGCTTCCAGGGCAAGAAGCGCCTAGGCTGCGTGATCCGCCGCTTCCCGAAAGAACCGCTGGCGCTGGACACGCTGGGCCTGCACGAAGACGAACGCGAGTTCGCGCGCCTGACGAGCGGCCTCGTCCTGATCATCGGCGACACCTGCCAGGGCAAGTCGACGACGATCGCGTCGATGCTCGACGAAATCAACAAGCAGCGCTCCGGCCACATCATCACGATCGAAGACCCCGTCGAGACCCTGATCCCGCAGCGCAAATGCATCATCACGCAGCGCGAGGTGGGCGTGGATGGCGACGTCGAAAGTTATTATCTTGGCGCGCTGGACGCGCTGCGCGAGCGGCCGGACGTCATCGTCATCGGCGAGATCCGCGACGCGCAGACCGCGCAGGAAGCGCTGGCGCTCGCGGAATCGGGCCCGCTCGTGCTGGCCACCTTGCACGCGCGCTCGACGGAGCTGGGCCTGCAGAAGATGCTGCGCCTGCTGGGCAATTCGGAAGCGCAGGGCCAGGCCCTCGCGCACGCGCTGCGCGGCGTGCTGTGCCAGGCGCTGCTGCCGTCGAAGCAGGGCAACCGCTACCATCTCGCGACGGAATGTTTGACCATCAACCCGGCCGTCGCCGCGATGATCGAGGAGGGCGACCTGGGCGCCATCCGCGCGCACATGAACGCGGGACGCGGCCCCGGCTGCCACACGATGAACAGCGTGCTGGAAGCGCTGCTGGCCACGCACGTGGTCGGCGTCGACGATGCGCGCGCCGCGACGACCGACCGCATCGGCTTCGCCGAGATGGTGTAACGGCGCGGCCGCGCTCGGCGGCCGCGCCACGCCGGATCAGTGGATACGCCCGGCGTCGTGGTTGCGCTTGGCGACGTCGGCCCGGCGCTCGGCGCGCTCGTCGGCCAGCGCAGCCTTGTCGTGGGCGCGGTCGGTGCGTTCGATGGCGATCTCGTTGCGGTCGTGGTGCGCGTCGCGCGCGGCGATCTTCGCTTCATTGAGCTCGTGCCGGCGTGCCCGGTCCAGCTTGCGCGCATCCTTCAGGTCGCCCTTGGCCACGAGGGCGTCTTCGCGGCGCTGGTCGTGGCGTGCATCCCGTTTTTCGATGTCGATCACATTCCTGTCGTGGGCGATGTCGCGCTTTTCCACGGCGATGCTGGCGCTGTCGTGGTGGATGTCCCTGCGCTCGGCCCGGATCTCGTGCGTATCGTGGCGGATGGCCGCGTTGTCGGCCCGGACCTGGTCGACGGCGCCGGTTTGCGCGAAGGCGCTTGCGCTGATGACGGACAACAGCCCTGCGGCCAATGCAATCGTGGTTTTCATGGTGTCGTTCTCCTCGGTTGGTGGCGATGCTTCAGTGCATCGCATGGGGAGATAACGGCTGGGCGGCGCGCCGGGAGGACGACGGCTGATGTAATGATTGTAAGCAAAGGTTGCGCCGCGCAGGCGGGCCGTTACTGCAGTGTCCCATTCCAGAGCGTCGGGTCCTTCCAGCACACTTTTTCCGCGTGGTGGAAGCGTCCGGTCTTCCGGGCGAAGTAGTTCTTAGGAACAGCGGGGAAGCTCTGGGCCGCTCAAATGCACGGTTCTGAAATGATCGTTCCTCGCACGAGATGCTTTGGACAGCCGCCGGGTACACCTGCTACCGCCTCACACACTCCCGGTAGTCTAGATGCACGTTCTGCTGGAATACAGTCCCCTTGACATTCACTGTCATCAGAACATGGTTTCCCTGCATCGGTCGTTTTAAGGAGGCTCCGGCTTGTTGGGCTTTACTTGATCGGCCGCGAAGCTATCCCAAGCGAATAGCGCAGTGCACGCGAGAAAAAATGCAGGTCTTCTCGTCATCTCGAAACTTTCGGTCATTTGTTAGGCGGTACGTTTTGCGTGGGCATCTAATCACTTCGGAGCGCAATTGACCGAATGCTGAGTAATCTGAACAGCGGCAACCGACCCAAAGCGGACGCAACCGCAGCGTGTTGATCAAGCAACCTCAATCCTGAACACCAGGTCATCGAAACTTGTAACTAATCCAATATCGTTACACCTGTATCGTCGTCCCTTGGGCAGTGGCTCGATCAACATGCCTGAAGTGTGGGATTGCGACTGCTTTCCTTGTCCGGCATCCCAAAGGTTGTACACGCTAAGACGACCTGTCGAATCAAGGACCGCGATCCTGACTTCCCTCGGTGCTGTGTCCGCCCAGATTTCGATACTGGATGACACGTGCCCGTTCACCATCAAGCTCCCTTCTACTGCAAGCCGTAAACCATGCCGGCACGTTTCCTTCCAACTTTCGAAGACTAGACGCAGCACGCATTGCTCATCTATTGGATAAACATCCCACTTAAAAACGTCGCTACGGCGTCTTTCTTGAAAGGCTTTGCTGAGAATCGCTTCACGTGGGATGTTGGAGCTTTGCGTTTTCATGATGAGTAGTTCCGAGTTTCACTTCTCAACAGGAAGCGTCAGGCCAGCATTGAGCTGCCTCTGCAGCCTGTCTTTCGCCACCGCCAGCGCATCGGCGGGCGGCGTCCCGATATCGGGTGCGACCCCGGTACCTTCCCAGTTCGTATGCGTGATCGGGCTGATGGTGCGGCTATGTGGAATGGCGGCATAAAAATGGTCGCCGAGGCGATACAACGCGATCGGATGGGCGCCACCCCACGTCCGTTCTCCGATCACCGTCGCGCGTTTCAGTGCCTGCATCGTATAAGTGAAGTCTTCGCCGGCGGACGCGGTACCCGGGCCGGCCAGGATCACGACAGGTTTGCTGCCACCATAGCGTTTGCCATCGAGTTTGCCTTCGGTCCAGGTCTGCGTCGTCTGGCCGGAATCGCGTGACCAGATGTCGTTCAGGCGGGTGGGGCGGTCGACGAAATAGCTGATCAGCAGGGCCACCGATTCCGGGTCGCCGCCGCCGTTGTTGCGCACGTCGATGACGAGGGCGCTCGTATCGGACAGCTTGTCCAGCGCGGACGCATATCGGTCCGCTACGAGGGAGCGCGGTGGAAATGCCGTGATCCGCAGATAGCCGATGGCGGGGCTCAGATGGTCGACGCCGTCGACGCCGTGGTTGCGGTCCCGGACGGCTTTCGACGTCGCATTCGGCATTGCGTCCACTTCGCGTCCGGGGCGCAGGCGCGTTGGGCTGAACTTCACCTTCATGTGCAGATCGTGGGCGACGGAAGCCATGTCGGCCGTGAGCCGAGCGGCAAATTGCTCGCCATTCGTGATCGCATCGTACTTCCCGCCGTGCTGCCGCTGACGTAGCAACGTTTCTATCTGCCTTGCCGTTTCAGGAAAAACGTAGTGTTGGTCGAGCCGGGCAATCAATGTGTCGATCGCTTGCGCGCGCGTGGGGCCGTCGACGACGCTGTCAGGCCGGTACAACGTCCGCAGCGCGACGACGGTGCCGATCAGCGCCAACGACAGCACGACCAGCAGGACGAAAACGTTTCTTTTCAAGCCTTGTTCCCTTTAGCTGAAGAGTTGGGCGGATCAGTACGCTGGCAATCGCTATATCGCACGCTGAACGCGGCGGCTTCTCAGCATAGCAAATTGCCCTACGTAAAAAGTCACGCTCTGTCACGACCGGGGCATCCCAGAAAATATTGTCAGAAGTAAATAGCCGAGCGGCAAACGGGCAGATAAAATTTAAATAGCTCACTCTTATGCAAGGAAATACTGATGGCCCGTCGGATGATTGTGATTCTCCTTGCTGCGTTCAGTCTGCTGACCGCTCCGGCCTGGGCGGTTGAGCGCGGCGCACTGTTCAAGGTCACGGGCCACGACCATACGATGTACCTGTTCGGCACCATCCACGTGGGACTGCCCGAATTTTTCCCGCTCGACGAGAGCGTCACCCGGGCCCTGGCGGCGTCCAGCACGCTGGCGCTGGAAATCGACCCGACCGAGCAGAGTACGGAGCTGACTGCGGCGGTCCAGCGCGTCGCGGCGACCACGCCCGCCATCGTCGCGGCGATGCCGCCTGCGCTCGGGCCGCGCCTGACGCGCCATCTGGAGGCGGTGGGCGCGCCGGCCACGTTGCCGACCAAGGTCAAGCCCTGGATGCTGGTGATGACGCTGGCGGTGGTCGAATATGCCAAGCTCGGTTATCGACCGGACCTCGGCGTCGATGCGCACTTGGCCAAGCTGGCGCACGGGCAGAATATCAAGGTCATCGGCCTGGAGACGGTCGAAAGCCAGCTCGACGTGTTCGACCACCTGTCCGCGGCCGACCAGTGGACGATACTGGACGAAACCCTCGAATCGATGGATTCGGGTGAATCGAAAGACGACGTGCGCGCCCTGACCGACGGCTGGGCCAGGGCCGATCAGGCCGCGCTCGACGCGCTGGCGCTCAAATTTGAAAACGACCAGCGGCTGTCGTCGCAGATCATGCAGCGGCGCCTGCTGACCGAGCGCAACGGGCCGATGGCGGACAAACTCGACGGTCTGCTGACGCGTGAAAAGACGACGATGGCAGCAGTCGGACTCATGCATCTGATCGGGAAGGACAGCGTGCCGAATTGCTTGCGCGCGAAGGGACTGAAGGTCGAGCGGATGTACTGAAGGGAGGCGACTGCGCGTATTTTCATGCGCGAGTCGGCCGGCTTACCTCTGCAGGCAGGGATTACGTGCGGCCGGTCACATGATCACGATACGTGGCCCAATCTTCGAGGCCGCTGTTGGGCTCCATGGCCCGTTCCAAAAACACACCCCCGCTACAATCGAGTGCTTGCCAACGTTCGGAACGGCACATGGCGACGATTGTCGGCACGATTTTCGTGGATGCCCGAATGTGCATCATGAATCCGGTGCTTGGTTCATCGCCACCCATGTTGAATTCGACTGAGCCGTCGTCGGAGTCAAATATCCCCCAAGTGGAGTCGCTCCAATCGACACCCGGAAAAAAAGGACTTATGACGCGACGGATCTCGGTTTGACTTCCAAGCTCCATGCATCGTTCGGTGTCGGGAATGTCGGCAATGGACTCGTATTCCTTCCCAAACCGTTGGACTGACACGTCCCAACTCATCGTGATCTCCTTTCCAAAGCCGCGCGCTGTCGAATTGCTGCTTGTAACATCGCTTACTTCAGCGTGAAAGATGTTTTGAGCGGTAGCACGGTTTTGCTTAAGTTGTCCTTGAGCGAGACGCGTACGGTCCATGTACCCGCGGGGTCGTCCGCGTCACCTGTGAACCCGATTACGGGAGCAGCGAGATACGTGGCGTATGCATCGCCCTTCAACTCGCCCTGATAACAAACCGCATTTTCTTGATGCGACGATACGCTGCCATCCGGTCGTACGGCGTCCAGATCGCACGTCAGGTCGGCGCGGCCATCCACACCTTTCTTCGGATTGGAAAAGAAGATCAGCACAAACACCTGCTGGCCGCGTTCAACGGTCTTTGCTTCGTTGAAGTGCGGTACCGTATTTGCAGGCGTGTCCCACTTTTCACGCCAGTTTGCATCTGGCGTAACGAGCAAGGAACCAGCGAGCCCATTGATCGAACGGCGCGCTTCCGTTTCCGGTACCGGTCGGCCATGCGCATCGATCCAGGCGGCTTGTTGTGCGAGGGCTGAGGTGCCGAGAGTCAGACCGACGGCCAGCGCGAAAAAATATTTTGAAATCATTTTGTTTTTTTAAGTTGGTGTTGACCCGCGCAGATCGGCACATGTGCCATGCCAAGGGTGGACCCGATCCTTATCTTTCAGCACCCGCGAAACGTCCTCTCGTACGCGCTGACGTGTTCTGGGAACAGTTCTCCGTACAGCGGGTACGGTATGCCGAATACTGTAATTTCAATTTCATCTTCGAACTGATCGGAGAAATCTATGACACCGACCCCGACGCAGGGAATTTGGATTCCATCAGGCGTCGTGACACTCAGCGCCAGCCCTGATTGGTCCGCATGGTTGGTCCGACATTCGAGTTGAATCAGCCGATAGCTTTCGGTGGCAATGAACTTGCCGAACGCCACGCCCATGGGCGGGTCGCCGAGCTCCAGCGCAGAATGGCCGACCAAGATGTCGCGAGCAAAGACTTCGAACATTGTCATGTCTCCCTATGGTCGCCGGGCGCTCACGTTACCGCTTTTCCCGATCAATCACCTGCAGCAGCTTGAACGCCTCGTGCTCGACCATCGGCTGCGCATCCGCCAGCTCCTTGCTCGCGCGGACGTACGCCGGCCGCTTGCGCTCCTTCATCTCTTCGGCAGGCACGGCCGCCGTCATCCCCGGCATCATGATTTGCGCGCGGCTGTTGTACTTGTCGTGGATGACTTGCCGGCCGTACGGCGTGCGATAGAAACGGGTCATCTCGACGGCCGTGTCGGCCGAGATGAAATGCGCCAGTTGCGGGGCCAGGCGCTGGCAGACCTCGGCGGGTGGTGTCTTGTCGAGCTTGGCAAACACGGACTTGCGCTGCGCCTCGGTCGGGTAGCGGCTGCGCGACGCAACGCCCCGCAACACCTTGTCGACTTCCATCGCACCCAGCAGGTCCTGCACGGCCTTGACGTGCGCGGGCGTGGGGGCCGTGGTCATCGTGGCCGGCACCTGCGTGGTCGCGAATGCGGGGGCGGCACCGAGAAGCCACAGGCCCAGCACGGCGTGGACGGCAAACTTCATGGGGTTTCCTTTCGAATGTAAGCGGTTCAATCGTCGTCGTTCAGGTAGATCGCGACCTGGCGATCGCCCTTGTAGCGGCAGGGTTCGATCTGTGTCGATGCGGTCGACAGGCACCAGCCCAGCCCGCGGCGCCGGCCTTTGTCGTCGATGTCGCCCGTGAAGACGACGGCGTCCGCAGCCGGCCATTGGAATGCGCCGTAGATCCACTTCCCGCTGAAGGAGCCGGCGCCGTGCGCGGGCACGAAGGTGCCGGTGCCGTTGGCATAGCCTCGCGTGAACGTGGCCTCGAGGCGTCCCTCCTTCGTCACGAGGACGCCGGTGCCGTCGGCCACGGCATCCTTGACGCCGCCGTCGTACGAGACCATCTTGCTCGCCTCGGGGAACGTGATGTGCCCGCGGCCGTGCGCCATGCCGGCGACGAAATCACCCTCGTACGCGACACCCCGTTCGCACACCAGTTTGCCGTGGCCCGCGGGCAGGCCGTGGACGAACTCGCCCTCGTAATAGCTGCCGTCGGGACGCGACCATTTGCCCTTGCCGTGCGGTTTGCCGTCTTCCAGCGTGCCTTCGTAGACGGCACCGCTCTCGTAGCGCAAGCCCTTGGCGTCCGGCGTCGGCACGCTGTTCATGTCGACGACGATTTCCAGGTTTTCCATCACCAGGGCGTCGACCGGATTCTCTCCCCGCGTGTCGAAGGCGACGGCGCTGCGCATGCTCTCGAGTGCCTTGTGCAATCGCTTGTCGCGCAGGTAGAGGCGGGCCAGCGCGCGGAACGCGGCGGGCCTCGGCTCGTAGATGACCGCCGTGTCCAGGCCGGCGATGCCTTCCTCGGGCGGCTCGGTTTCCGGCAGCATCGTGTAGAGGTTGCCCAGGCCGTAGTAGGCGAGGGGCTGGCCGGGATCCAACCGGATCGCGCGCCGGAACATCGCGCGCGCTTCCTGCACCAGCGGCTCCCAGCCGGGCGTGCCGGTGTGATATTTGACGGACGCCGCATCGCGCAAGCCCTCGGCGCGCACGGCGAGCAGGTCTGCATTGTCCGGATACTTTTTCTGCAGCGCGGACAGCCGGGCGTCAGGATCGTCGAGCAAGTGATGCCATGCGGCGATCGTGTTGGCCTTGACGTCGTCCGGGTGGAGCTTGAGATTCGTTTCGATCAATTCGTTCGCAACGTTGCTGTCGCGTCTAACGAAACGGGGAAGCACGTCGGCCAGGACGGCGTAGGTGGCTGAACGATCGAGCTTGCTGACTGTGACGGAGACTTGCGGCAGGGCCAGGCCATCCTTGCCGGTGGAAAATCCGCGTACCGTCACGCGGCGCTTGACGTAGGCGCGCAGGTCGTTGTCGAGCTCGGTGTATGACTTCTTGAACGCGATGCGGACGGCCTGCTGCTGCGACAAGCCCATATTGTGCAGGCGCAGATAATCGGCCAGCTGACGGCGCAGCTCCGGACTCGAATTGAAGTAATGGATGGCGTATTTCGCCCGCGCGTAGAAGCGCGCGACCTCCATGCTGCTGCCCCAGGTGTCGTCGAATGTCAGCCTGGGCGAGTTGAACAGCCATTTGGTGTCGAAGTTGGCGCGGTCCGTCTCGTCGAACAGCCAGGCCTCGCGCCCGCCGCCTTCCCCCGGACGGCCGAACCAAGCCATGCCGTCCTGGACGACGAGCGAGGACCAATATTCTGACATGCCTTCGTCATACCACGTCGGATACGACGTCGTCTCGGGCGAGTAATGCAGCAGGAAGTGGTGGTACTCGTGCAGGATGGTCGCGCGCGAATCGTCGCTTTTGTCCGCCGACTTGGCGTAATTGTCGATCCGCGCCAGCGCTGCGTAGCCGTTGCGCGCCGATATGGTGAAGACGCCGGCCCAGTCCTCGGGCAGGCCCAGCGTCGAGAAGCTGCTCTCGCCCATGGCCACGATCGTCAGCGGCGGACCGTCCAGCGATTGCGCGCCGCGCACGCGGTTCGAGATGTAGCGCAGGTTTTCCAGGTCGACGATCATCCTGCGGGCCACGTCTTCCGGCTGTTCCGTGACGACCCTGAAATTCGGGCTGTCGATTTCGATCCAGGTCTTGTCGACGAGGTCGGCGACGTTGCGCGCATGCGCTTGCGCCAGCGGGACCAGCGTGCACAGGATGGACAGGGGACGGGCAAGACGGCGCCAGGGAAGCGCGGCGAAAGGTTTGTTCATGGACCGGTCGATGTATTGTGCGAACGCGTGCGTTGCCGCACGGCAGCCGTCATTGTAGGTCCGGTCAATACGTTGAATTGTCACCAATTATTGCAATCGACGCAGTAACTCATCAGTGTTATTCGATTGATGCATAATCGATATGTGAAATGACAATTGGACTGATGTCTAGCTCAGCCGGATAATCCAATCCGTCTCCTCTATCTTCCTCCAAGAAAATAGATTCAGCCCGCCGAGTGCGGGCTTTTTTTTGCCGCTTGGCCGGGCCGTTTTACATGGTGCCTGCACGTCTCTCGTCCGGCGTGGCCACGACGTGTTCCCGGATGAGCGCGCCCATGCGCGCGCAGGCCGGCGACGGGGTCGCCGCCCCGTTGAACAGCGCGAGCCGGATGCCAGGCAGCGCCGGCAGGCCGTCCGCGCCGTCCAGGAGGCGCACGTCGCCGGGCAGGCCGAGGGGCGTGCGCACCGTGACGCCGAGCCCGGCCGCGACGGCGGCCCAGACGCCCGCCAGACTTGGACTCGTGTACACGATCCGCCAGGGAATGCCGGCCCGGTCGAGCGCATCGGTCGCCACCTTGCGCATGAAGCAGGGCGCCTGCAACACGACGAGCCGCACGGGCTCGCGCGCGGGCGCGTGCGCCGCGGCGCCCACCCACCGCATCGGATAGTCGCCCAGCACGTCCACGTGCGGCAGTCCCGCGCCCGTGTGCCATGCGAGTGCGAGATCGAGCTTGCCCACTTGCAGCTGCGCGATCAGGTCCGCGTTGCGGGCAATGACCGCCTCGATCTGCAGGTCCGGATGGCTGCGCGTGAACCGGGCCAGTACGTTGGACAGCAGGCCCTCGCCGAAGTCTTCCTGCAGCCCCAGCCTGACGGCGCCGTCGAGGTGCATGCCGGTCACGGCCGCGCACGCTTCGTCGTTCAGGTCGAGGATGCGGCGCGCGTAACCGAGCAGCAGTTCGCCCGCCGCTGTCAGTTCCAGCCCGCGTCCCGATTTGCGCAGCAGATCCGTGCCGGCCTGGCCCTCCAGTTTCTTCATCTGCATGCTGATGGCCGACGTCGACCGTCCGAGCCGGTCGGCCGCCTTCGCGAAGCTGCCGAGCGCGACGCCTTCGCAAAAGCTGCGCAGCGCATCCATGTCGAAATTCGTGCGACGCATGACAATCCCGTTTTGTTGAACAGTGGGTTCAAATATATTCGATTTTCAAAATGGTTTCACGTGGCTATGATGGCCACGTCAACCACGACAGGAGAAACGACGATGACGACCCTGAACGGCATGGGCCAACGCGCCCTCGGCGCCGTGCCGGCGCTGGCCGAGATCACGGACCGGGTTCTGTTCGGTGAAGTGTGGGAGCGGGACGCGCTCTGCAAGCGCGACCGCAGCCTCGTGACGGTCGCCTGCCTGATCGCGCTGTGCCGCGACGGCCAGCTGCCGTTCCACCTGCAGACCGCGCTCGACAACGGCGTCACCCGCGCAGAACTCGGCGAGGTGGTGACGCACCTGGCGTTCTACGCCGGCTGGCCCGCCGCCGCAACGGCCGCCCGCCTGCTCGGCGACGTCCCGACCACGCCACGTTGAGGAGGCCGCCATGCCATTCGCCCGCATTTCCCTCCGGCGCGGCAAACCGCGCGACTACCTGCGCGCCGTGTCGGACGCCGTGCACCAGGCGCTCGTCGACGCCTTCCGCATCCCTCCGGCCGACCGTTTCCAGGCCATCCATCAACACGAGCCCGAGGAATTGATCTTCGACCGCGATTACCTGGGCGGTACGCGCAGCGACGACTTCCTGCTCGTGTGCGTCACGGGCGGCAAACCGCGCGACGCCGCCACCAAGCAGGCGTTCTATCGACGGCTCGCCGAGCTGCTGGCCGAATCGCCCGGACTGCGCCAGGAAGACCTGATGGTCATCGTGCAGACGACGGAGTACGCCGACTGGTCGTTCAGCAACGGCATCGCGGCGCCGCAGGCGGAACCGGGAGCGTCGTCATGATCGCGATGCAGTATCGCTTTCCGCTGCCGGCGGATTACGACATGGCGATCATCGACCGCCGCATCGCGGACAGGAGTCACCTGACGGACGGCTTTCCGGGCTTGCTGTTCAAGGCCTATCTCGCCGCGCGCAAGGCGGGGCCGGGCCGGGACAATGCGTATGCGCCGTTCTACGTGTGGAACACGGTCGAGGGCATGCACGCGTTCCTGAACGGCACCGGGTTCGCCGACGTGTCGGACGCGTTCGGGCGGCCGTCCGTCGCGACGTGGCTCGTGTGGGACGCACGGCTTGCGGACGGTATCGCGCAGGCTCGTTTCGCGACGGTCGAGCGGCGGCCCATCGCGCCTGGCGCCGACCTCGCGGCGCTGCGCCGGCACGAGACGGCGCTTGCCGCGGAGGCGGTCGAAGGCGGCCGGGCGCTCGCGGCGGTGGCAGGTTACGACCCGGGCGACTGGACGCTCGTGCGCTTCCGGTTGTGGGCGCGCGAACCGGCGGCCGACGCGGGCGTTGCCGTCTACGGGGTCGGGCACGTGTCCATGGCGTGATCCGCTACCAGATCGCGTTCATCTCGCTTTCGTCTTCCGTGTAGCGTACCGGAGCCAGGTTGTGGCCGGCGACGAGTTCCCGCACGGTCGCCGGCACGCCCCGTTCGATGCGCTCGTGCGCGAGGACGCGGTCGACGATGTCCGCTTCGCTGATGCGCCCTGGCGTGGCGAACTCCAGCGGCTCTTCGTTATTGCGGTACCAGACGCGGTATATCGGCATGAGACTCTCCTTGTGATCAGTCGAGCGGCACGGCGCGCCACCGGTTGACCTCGGGCGCGGCGACGGCCGGCGCCGCATTGCCCCAGCTGTTGCGCACATAGGTCACGACGGCCGCCACTTCCGCATCGTCCAGTACGGGGCTGTGCGGCGGCATGCCGAACGGGCGCGGATTGCCGGACGTCGACGGTGGAAAGCCGCCATTCAACACGATGCGGATGGCGTTGACGGGATCCGCCATCGTCAGCGCACCGTTGCCGGCCAGCGGCGGATACGCGGGATGGCCGGCGACGCCGGTACCGCGGCCATCCGTGCCGTGGCAATCGGCGCAGTGGTGCGCGTACAGCGTGCGGCCCGCCTTCATGACGTCGTCCGGCGGCGGTGTGCCGGCGCGGCGCGGCGTTGGCTCCGGCGGCAGCGATTTCAGATACGTCGCCATCGCGCCAGCATCCGCCTCCGTCAGGTATTGCAGGCTCCGTCCCACGACTTCCGCCATCGGCCCGAACACGGCGCCGCGCGGCGCGACGCCCGTGCGCAGCAATTGCACGATGTGGGCCCGGTCCCACTGGCCGAGGCCCGCCTCGTCGTCCGCGTCCAGCGCCGGCGCGTACCAGCCCGCCATCGGGATCGCACCGCCGGACAGCCGCGACCCCGTCGCGCCCAGGCCGTTGCGCGGACTGTGGCAGGCGCCGCAATGGCCCAGGCCGTCGACGAGATAGGCGCCGCGGTTCCAGTCGGCGCCCCGCGCCGGCTGTGGCGCGTACACACCCGGCTTGAAGTACAGCAGGCGCCAGCCGGCCAGCACGGCCTGGCTGTCGTACGGGAAGCGCAGCGCGTGCGCGCGGTTGGGCTGGCGCACCGGCGGCAGGCTGCGCAGGTAGGCGTACAGCGCGTCGGCGTCGTCGCGCGTGACCTTCGTCGTGTTCGGGTACGGGAATGCGGGGTACAGCAGGCGGCCGCCCGGCGCGATGCCGTTGTGCAGCGCGTGCCAGAAGTCGTCCGCCGTCCACGTGCCGATGCCCGTCGCGGCATCCGGCGTGATGTTGGGGGCGTGGACCGTGCCGAACGGCGTCGCGAGCGCGCGTCCGCCCGCGTAGGGCAGGCCGCCGCGCGCCGTGTGGCAGGCCATGCAGTCGCCGGCCCGTGCGAGGTAGGCGCCGCGCGCGATATTCGCCTGGCTCGGCGCCCACGCTTCTGGCGACCGGGCCGGGATGAACTCCGCGCGGGGCCAGGCGGCGACCACGACGGCCAGCGCGGCCAGCACGGCAACGACGATGGCGCCCAGGACGACGCGCCTCATCGCCGCTCCGGCTCGCTGCCGCAGGCGAGCGGCATCGGGTGCGCGACGTCGGCGGCCGGGGCGGCATCGTCCGGGATCGGTTCGCTCGCGAGCCAGGCGGAGACGGCCGCCACGTCCGCCAGCGACAGCCGTCCCGCGATCGTGGCCATGCAGTCGGGCGCGGCGGCGCGGCGCGTGCCGTTGCGCCACGCGCCGAACTGGGCGTTGATGTAGTCGCGCGGCAGGCCGAGCAGGCCGGGGATGGCGGGGAGTGCGCCCGTCAGGCGCTGGCCGTGGCAGGCGATGCAGGCCGGCACCTTCAACGCCGGGTCGCCCCGGGTGACGAGCGCGCGGCCCCGTTCCAGCTGGTCCGCCGGGAGGCTCGCGCGCGCCAGCACGGGCGCGGGCACGTGCTGGGCCGAGAAATACGTCGCGATCTCGCGCAGGTAGTCGTCGGACAGGTGCTCGACCATATAGGTCATCAGCGGGTACTGGCGGCGGCCCGCGCGGAAGTTCTGCAGCTGGTTGTACAGGTACCCGGCCGGCTTGCCGGCGATGCGCGGATAGTAGTTCGGGCCCGTCGTCGGTGCCGGCGCGGACGGGCTGCCGTGGCACGACGCGCACGCGGCCACGCGTTGCGCCAGCGTGTCCGGCACGGCGCGCTCCGGCTGCGCGTGCCCCGGCGCCGCGGTCAGGGCCGCGGCGGCAAGCAGGGCGAAGTGGAGGGCGAAGACGGGCATGGCCTTCTCATCATACTTTTAAAAACGAGAACGGGGGCGGCCGTCAGCGCGCGTCCTGGTACGTGCGCAGGTAGGCGATCAATGCGGCCAGGTCGCGCTCGTCGTGGATGCCCCAGAAGCGCATCTTCGTGCCCGGCACGACCTTGTCCGGATCGCGCAGGAACGCGGCCAACGTGGGCTCGTCCCACACGATGCCGGACGTTTTCATGGCGTTTGAGTAGGCGAAATCGGCCGTGCTCCCGGCGCGCCGGCCGAACAGGGCGTTCAACTGCGGGCCGAAGCCGCCGCGCGCGTTCGGACCGATCTGGTGGCACGACGCGCACGGCTTGAAGACGGTAGCGCCGTCGACGGGACCGTCGCGGCGCGAACAGCCGGACGCGGCCAGCGCCAGCAGCAGGGCGGCCGCGCAGGGAAAGCCGCGGCGCATGCTAGGTGCGTGGTTTGGGCTGCGCGGCGCGCATCGGTCCGCCGGCGACGGGCTTCGGCGGCAGCGGCGGCGGCGGGTTCGCGCGCCAGTGACGGTAGATGCGCAGGGCGACGTGGGCATCGTCGGCCGCGTACAGGATCTGCTTGTCGGTCAGGCGCGGCAGGGCCCAGTTGGTCGTCGTGATCTTGCGCGATTTCTGCAGGCGCTGGCCGAAGAAGCGCGCGACCGCTGTCTTTGCGCCCAGCGCATTGCGTTCGCCCCGGCGTAGCGCGGTCGACAGGTCGAGCACGTTGCACGTTTCGATGCCCAGCTTGGCGCGCAGGCGGCGCAGGTCGTCGCCGAGGCCGAAGCCGACCTTCAGGATCGTGGCCGATTCCAGCACGGCACGCAGCACGTCGATGCCCGGTACCGGCGCGGGCGTGCCGCCTTCCGCCGGGTCGGGCGCGCGGGCGGGCCGGGCGCCGATCTGGAACAGATAGGCGTGCTCGTCCGTCGCGAGCTGCACGAGGTGGGGCCCCGTCGACTGCTCGCCCTTCTGGAACGTGGGCTTGGATTCCGTGTCGAAGCCGATCGCGTCGGATGCGAGCAGCGCGGCCAGCGCACCATCGGCATCGGCGCGGTTGCGTACGAGGCGCACGTCCGCGAGCGCGATGCCCTGGTACGGGGGGAGGTCGTCCTCGGCCTCGCTCATCCGGCGCGTGTGGCTCAGCGTTTCGCGAACTTGGACGCCAGCTGCTGCAGCTTTTCCTGGCGCTTGCGGTCGGCTTCCACTTGCGCGGCCGCTTCGCGTTCCGCTTTCTTGCGGTCGGCTTCCTTCTTGAAGCGTTCCTGCAGCAATTCCTTCGCGTGCAGGCGGTGGGTGTCCGTCACTTCGGCGCCGGGGTTGCCGTCCAGGTCGTAGCGGACGGTGGCTTTTTCCATGGCGCGCAGGTAGCGCATCGAGCCCGTGTGGATGCCGAGGGCGGCACGCATCGTCTTGCGGTTCAGGCCGGGGAGGCGGGCCAGCACTTGCTTGTCGATGCCGATCGCCAGCGGCAGGCAGTTGCGGAACGCCACGAATTGTTGCTGCAGGTGCTTGAGCAGCGCCCGCGGCGACTGGGCGGCTTCCGCCGGGACGGCAGCGTGTGCGTCGGCTTCCGGGGCCGGGGCCGCGCTGGTGGCAGGCTGCGCATCGGGCGTGGCGTGGGTGGCGGTTTCGGTGGCCTCGGGGAGCTCGGCGACAGGACTCATCGTATTCATTGACTTCATGGTAAGAACGGGAAGCGGAAGGATAGCATGGTCGCGCCGTGCGTGTGCCGCTCGGCCATGTAACGGATCGTCGTGTTGACTCAACAACCGTTATTTTCGTGCATGTGCGGCGGCGCGCGGCCGAGAAATCGTGTATCATCCGCCCCTTTCCTTGCGCACGGTTTGCGCCGACGCAGCCAGGATAGTGAAGAGGAAAAGGAAATATGCGCTGCCGTTATATCCCTTATCGGATATTTCAATTATCGCTAAAAATTTCCTTAAGGCATAATGCTTCTGTCTCCTCTATTTCTCCCCTGGAAAATAGATTCAAGCCCGTTGTCTGACGGGCTTTTTTTCGTTCCGACATGCTAAGCCCCGATTTCAACCACATACCGTTCCGCCCGATCCCCTTGCGCGTGCGTGCCGCAGCCCGTCCCGGCTGTCCAGGACGCCGCCCGCCGACCGGCGCCCGCGGCAGGAGTGCTTGATATCCCGGCTATCCGCCCCTAGCTAGGGCCTTCCCATCATCCCCGCCCTCCGGGGTCCGCGTTGCGGACCAGGTGGGTTATTGACTTCGCAGGCACGCGCCACGCCTCGATTGGAGAAAGTTTATGAAAAACACCGCCAAGACCCTGACACTGACAGCGAAGAAAGCGCCAGCCAAGACCACGGCACAGCTGTCGGTGCCAAAGACCGCGACCTCGTATTTCCTCGAAACGGAAGCGGCCGCCAAGGTGACGGTGGTGAAGACGCGTTCGCGCCTGGCGTCGCTGAAGGCCGTGCAGGCCGAGCCCGAGCAGCCGGAGCAATTCGATGAGGCCGTCGCCGTGGGCGCCGCCGAAGCCGAGGCCGTCGCCGCCGAGGTGACGCAGGCCGAGCCGGCCGCGGCCGTCGCCGAGCTGGAAACCGTTGCGGCGCAGGCAGCACCGGCCGCACCGCCCGTGATCGTCAAGAAGCGCGTGTCGCGCCTCGCCGCGCTGAAGGCCGACGCCGAACCGGCCGCCGCGCCGGCCGTCGAACAGGAAGCGATCGCAGCGGAAGCGCCGGTCGAGCCGGCGCCGGCCGTGCGCGTCGTGCGTGCCCGCACGGCACGCCGCATCGAGCCGTCCGCCGCGACGACGACGGCGACGCCGGCCGGCACCGTCAGCACGACGACGGACGCCGCCGCGCTGGCCGCGATCGACACGTCGGGCTATCTGCTGCCGCAAGTGAAGGTGCCGGGCCGCCGCGGCCGCAAGCCGAGTGAATTCGTGCCGGAGAATGACGAGATCGCGGCGCTGAACGCCGTCGAGCGCGCCGAACTGAAGGCCGCGTCGAAGCTGCGCGAGCGCAAGGCCAAGGGTGGCGCCACCCTGTTCGGTGCGGCAGAGGGCTTCTCGGCCGAGGAACTGGAAAAGCGCCGCCAGCAACTGAAGAACCTGATCAACATGGGCAAGGAGCGCGGCTACCTGACCCATGCGGAGATCAACGACCACCTGCCGGAAAACATCATCGATCCGGAAGCGATCGAAGGCATCATCGCCACGTTCAACGACATGGGCATCGCCGTCTACGAGCGCGCGCCGGAAGCGGAAATGATGCTGCTGTCGGACGCCGTCGTCACGCCGACCTCCGAGGACGAAGTGGAAGCGGCCGCCGCGACGGCGCTGTCGACCGTCGACTCCGACTTCGGCCGCACGACCGACCCCGTGCGCATGTACATGCGTGAGATGGGCGCCGTGTCGCTGCTGACGCGCGAAGGCGAGATCGCCATCGCCAAGCGCATCGAGGATGGCCTGAAGGACATGGTGCAGGCGATCTCCGCGTGCCCGGTGACGATTTCCGAGATCATCGCGCTGTCGCACAAGATCGCCAAGGACGAGCTGAAGATCGATGACGTCGTCGACGGCCTGATCGACCCGAACGACGGCGCCGGCGCGAGCGCGCCCGTGAGCGCGTCCGACGAGGACGACGAAGACGAAGAAGACGACGTCGAGGAAGAAGAGGACGAGGGCGGTGCCGGCGGCAGCGCCGCGGCCGGCTATTCCGCCGAGCAGCTGGCCGCGCTGAAGAAGGGCGCGCTGGACAAGTTCGCGCTGATCGAAAAGCAGTTCGACAAGATGGGCCACGCGTTCAAGACGCAGGGCTACGGCTCGGACGCGTACATGGCGGCGCAGGAAGTGATTTCGAGCGAACTGCTGGGCATCCGATTCACGGCCAAGGTCGTGGAAAAGCTGTGCGACACGTTGCGCCACCAGATGGACGAGGTGCGTGCCATCGAACGTTCCGTGCTGGACATCTGCGTGAACCGTTGCGGCATGCCGCGCGCCCACTTCATCAAGGTCTTCCCGGGCAACGAGACGGACCTCGAATGGGTGCAGCGCGAAGTCGACTGCGCGTACCCGTACAGCGCCGTCCTGAAGCGCAACGCGCCGGCGATCCTGGAACTGCAGCAGCGCATGATCGACCTGCAGGCGCGCGTGGCGCTGCCGCTGGCCGACCTGCGCACGATCAACCGCCAGATGGCGGCCGGCGAAAAGCGCGCCCGCACGGCGAAGCGCGAAATGACGGTGGCCAACCTGCGTCTCGTGATCTCGATCGCGAAGAAGTACATCAACCGCGGCCTGCAATTCCTGGACCTGATCCAGGAAGGCAATATCGGCCTGTTGAAAGCGGTCGACAAGTTCGAGTACCGCCGCGGCTATAAATTCTCGACGTACGCGACATGGTGGATCCGCCAGGCGATCACGCGTTCGATCGCCGACATGGCGCGTACGATCCGCGTGCCGGTGCACATGATCGAGACGATCAACAAGATGAACCGCATCTCGCGCCAGATCATGCAGGAAACGGGCACCGAGCCCGATATGGCGACGCTGGCCACGAAGATGGAAATGCCGGAATCGAAGGTCCGCGAGATCATGAAGATCGCGAAGGAGCCGATTTCGATGGAAACGCCGATGGGCGAGGACGGCGATTCGCAGCTGGGCGACTTCATCGAGGACAACGCGACGCTGGCCCCGCTGGACGCCGCGATGCATGCGTCGATGCGCAACGTGATCAAGGAAGTGCTGGATTCGCTGACGCCGCGCGAGGCGAAGGTGCTGCGCATGCGCTACGGCGTCGAGATGTCGAACGACCACACCCTGGAAGAAGTGGGCAAGCAGTTCGACGTCACCCGCGAGCGCATCCGCCAGATCGAGGCGAAGGCGATGAGCAAGCTGCGCCAGCCGTCGCGTTCGGACAAGCTGAAGACGTTCCTGCAGAACCAGTAAGCTCCGTCCGCCGGCACTGACACGCCGCGCCGCCGCAAGGCCGCGCGGCGTTGTTGTATCTGCAAGCACCGGTGTTTTGTGGCCGCAACATCGTCGATGTGGGGCTTGACGTATGGCAACACTCGCCGCAAGATGAACGGTTTTGCCGCCTGCCGCCAAGCACCGCATCACATGATTGCCATCATCTCCCGCAACGCTTCGATCCGGACGAAACTCATGCTCAGCATGGCCGTCTGCCTGTTCGTGTTCCTCGTCGTATCCGTCGCGCTCAGCGTGACCCTGTCCGGCAGCGCCGCGCGCACGCGCGTGGTCGAGCGCGAGCTGCCGGCTGTCGTCGGCGAGATCCGCAACGAGATTCGCCACCGAATCGCCGTGCCGCTGACGGCGTCGCTGGCGGTCGCCAACGACACTTTCCTCCACGCGTGGGAAAGCGACGGCTTGCCGGAAGCGGGCGTGTCCTCCTGGCTGAAGTATGCGGGCATGGTGAAGCAGAAGAATCAGGCCGACGTCGTGTTCTGGATATCGGACGCCACCGGCAAGTACTACACGGACAAGGGCTTCAACATGGAGATGAAGCGCGGCGTGCCGGACACCGCCTGGTTCTACGGCTTCCTCGCGGGCGGCAAGCCGTACAGCATGCGTGTGGGCACGAACATCGCGCACAACGGCATGATGCTCTACATTAACGCGCGCGTCGACGCGGCACCCGGCAAGGCGGGCGTGGCCGGCATCGGCCTCGGCGTCGATGCGATGGCGGACAGTGTGCGCGCTTATAAAATCGGCCAGTCGGGCTTCGTCTACCTCGTGCGCGGCGACGGCGGCATCGTCGTGCACCGCGACGCCAAGCTGGCGGACGGCAGCCACAACATCCGCGACCTGCCGGGCTTCAGCGATGCGCTCGCGAAGCGCCTGCTCGCGGGCGAAAAATTCGTGCACGCGACCTATGCGGCGCCGGACGGCAAGCGCCTCGTCGCGTCGTCGTTCGTGCCGGAGCTGGACCTGTACGTGATCGCCGAGGTGCCGGAGACCGAAGCGCTGGGCGGCATCGCGCGCGACGCGACGATCTCCGCGCTCGTCGCCGCGCTCGCCGGCGGTGCCATCGGCCTCGCGCTGATCTGGTTCGTGAGCCGCGCCATCGCGGCGCCCGTCGCGCGCGCCGCGGCGCTGCTGGGCGAGATCGCCGACGGCAAGGGCGATCTCACGCGCCGCATGCCCGTCGAGGGCCGCGACGAAGTCGGCATGTTGGCGGAAGCGTTCAACCGCTTCGTCTCCGCGCTGAACCGCACGATGAGCGAGGTGCGCGGCAGCACGGTCGCCATCGCGGGCGCTTCGAGCGAGATCGCCGCGGGCAACGGCGACCTGTCCAGCCGCACGGAGCAGCAGTCGGCGAACCTGGAGCGCACCGTCACGACGATCGCGCAACTCACCGGCACGGTCCAGCAGAACGCCGACCACGCGAAGAGCGCCAACCAGTTGGCCCTCGCCGCGCGCGAGCAGGCGGAGAAGGGCGGCGAGGTCGTGGGCGAAGTCGTCGCGACGATGGGCTCCATCACGGACAGCTCGCGCCGCATCGCCGACATCATCGGCGTCATCGACGGCATCGCGTTCCAGACCAACATCCTCGCGCTGAACGCGGCGGTGGAAGCGGCGCGCGCGGGCGAGCAGGGACGGGGCTTCGCCGTCGTCGCGTCGGAGGTGCGGAACCTCGCGCAGCGCTCGGCCGCAGCGGCGAAGGAAATCAAGGAACTCATTTCGGATTCGGTCGACAAGGTCGCGACGGGCTCGCGCCTCGTCGACACTGCCGGCAGCACGATGGGCGAGATCGTTGCGTCGGTGCGCCGCGTGGCGGACCTGATGGGAGAGATCGCGGCCGCCAGCGCCGAGCAGAGCGAGGGCATCGCGCGCGTCAACGGCGCCATCGAGGAGATGGACGACAGCACGCGCCAGAACGCGGCCCTCGTCGAACAGGCCGCCGCCGCCGCGATGGCCTTGCAGGACCAGTCGGCGCGGCTTGCGCAGGTCGTGGCCGCATTCCGCCTGGAGGACGGCGCCCGCTGAGCGCGCCCGCGTTCTTGGCATAATGGCGGGATGTGCAACTCACGATCCATGCCGATGCCCTTACGCCCAGCTTCCTGGGCCTGCCTGCTGGCGGGCCTTCTTGCGTTGTCGACCGCCCACGCGGACGACGACGACACCATCAATCCCGACCGTCCCAACGTCGCCAATTCGAGCCAGGTGGTGGGCCCGCACCGCGTGCAGCTCGAACTCGGCGTCCAGTGGGACCGCCAGCGCGACGCCGACGCGCACGTGCGCACGCTCACCACGCCCGCGCTGCTGCGCGTCGGGTTGTCCGATACGCTGGAGCTGCGCGTGGAAACGTCTGGCCGCACGATCGCCCATGCGAGCGACCCTGCGTCTGGCGAGCACACGGTAAGCGCCGGCTGGGCCGACAGCGCGGCCGGCGTCAAATGGCATCTGGGCGACCAGGACGGCATGCGGCCGTCGTGGGGCGTGATCGCGGAAGCGGCGCTGCCGACCGGCAGCGCCGCGCTGCGCGGCACCGGGTTCCGGCCGTCGCTGAACCTGCCGCTCGAATGGGATCTCGGCCACGACTGGTCGCTCGGTGTGATGCCGGGCGTGGGCCGCGATGGCGACGACAACGGCGCGCGCTACACGTACGGCGTGTTCGCCGCGTCGCTGGGCAAGGCGTTCAGCGAGCGCCTGCACGGCTTCGCGGAACTGGCCGCGCCGCAGATCGCGCGCGCGGCGCACGGGGGCACGCAGACCTTGTTCGACGCGGGCGTCTCGTGGCTCGTGAGCCGCGATTGCCAGCTCGACGCGATGGTCGTGCATGGCTTGAACCGGAAGACGCCGGACCTCAGCCTGGCGTTCGGGGTGTCGGTGCGGCGATGATTCCGGCTGCGTCAGATGCTAGATCTTCGTACTGAAATGCTTGAAGCTTGAGATAAGCTTTGCGCCGCAACTGAGACTGTCGCCATCGAAGGCGATGCGCTTCCCGTTGACCGTGTGATGCGGAGACCCGCTCGTGATCGTGCAACCAGAATGACCTGGAATCGGGCAACTGCAGGTGTCGCCCACGCATGCCACTGGAATTCCCTGTACTGTGAAGTGGGATGCGCTGGCGCTGATCACCTTGCCGCCGTGGGTCGTGGCGTCGCCGAGTCGGATGACGTTTTTCATGACGACAATCCTGATTCGAAAACTTCGATGGAACATGACGAAGCGACGTTCGCTATTCAGGTACGTTTTCGTCGGATTTCAACGCGACGCACGGCGCCGCTGGATTGATGTCAAATAAATCCTTCGGGTCTCCGGGCATGGGGTCTGTGCGCGTAGCGACACGTGACTGGTCCACTTTTGAAACAGATGCCGCGACAGCCAGGATGAGGATCGACGCCGTCCACGCCCAAATGCCCCAGTTAGATCCATCGGCGCGCTCGAGGTAATGCCAATATGCTGGGGACGTGGCGGGGAAAGCGAACGAAAGACAAAGTGGCCACAAAGGTCGTTTTTTCTCAAATACTCGATAGCATGTCAGTGGAATGGTCACGTTCGCCAGTACAGCCCAGGGCCCGAATTGTGGAATCCTCCATCCCCATACAAATGCCATCTCAACTAATTCCAGTCCCGGGGCCCCGTTCACTGTCGGTACTACCCACGCGACAGCTCAGACGCATGCCGAGATGAACACCAGGATTTTTGACGTATGAGTCAACGACATGGCAATCTCCAACGGTGATCAATTCGTTGCCGGGACAGAGTAATTGGCGGGATCAACCGCCATTGATTTAATACTGCGAAACACGTCGCCACGCGATTGTTGTTGGGCCTTCCGTTTTTCCTCGGGGGGCGGGGTGACGAAAATAAAAGTGGCCTCGTGCGGATCGCGCAGGTTGACGGCCAGGCTTGGACCGCCGCCCCGATAACTGCCCATTACACCAATGGCCATCTCGATGAACAGGGTTGCAGCGCCAGTATTGCCGAGGCGCCGGTCGATGTTGATGAACTGGTCGAGCTTGCCGCTGTCGATTTCGGGGCCGCCTTGTGCGGCGTACTGGTGCAGCATGCTTTCGAGGGCGACCAGTTGTTCGGTTTGGTCGCCCATCGCGGCGATCACGCGCGCCGGCCCTTTGGTGCGTTCGGCTTCCGGCAGGGTGCGCAACGCCTCCTGCAGGCCTTCCATCAATGCTTTTTTGCGCGCATCGCGGCGGGGTAGCGGCTTGCCATGCTCGTCGGTGGTTTTCACGAAAACAGGGCGGTGGATGAAGCCGAGTGTCGACATGTCGTCGAACTGTTTGAGTTGGAGTTTGCTCCAGGGGATGGGGAACCATGGGGTCGGCTTCCAATCCCGCGGCGGACGATGCTTCGCGTTGAATTCCCGGTCGAGGAAGCTGATTTGGCCGGTGCCGCGGATGTCGGGGCGCTTGCTGAATTTGGCGGCGTAGTCCAGCCATTCGGCAGCGGTGACTGTGCGGCTTTCTGACAAGTTCGGGTCGCTCGGGCGGGGAACCGATTTCTGCAAGTCGAGGTAACCCAGAAAGAGACGTCTCGCGACGCCTTCGCGATTGAGCACTTCCATTGGAGCGCGATAGTCGTCGATATCTTCGTAGGCGAAAGGACGGATCGGATCGACCCTCTCGCGGCGGGCAAGCACGAAAAGGGCCGACGCATCGGGCATTGCGGGAACGTAGTAGCCTTCCTTGACCAGTGGTGGCGAACCGGGCGGCTGGGACATGTCTCGGACATCCAGCCCGTCGTCCGAGTTCAACACGATATACGGGACGTCCGGGTTGGCGTCAAAGAATGCGAAAACGTCTTCGAGGATGCGGTCTGGCCGTTCCGCGAAGCGTGCTGGACCAGCCACGAACAGACTGGTCGCCATGCCGGAAGACTCCGTCCCCGCCGCGATCCCCATGTCGGGCATGAGCGGATTGCCGGCGTACTTACTTCTATCGGGAGGCCTGGCGTTAAAGACTGGCGTCCCCCATTCCGTCACGGTGTATCCGGCGCCGTTTTCCAACGTGTCGCCACTTCGGCCACCGCTCTGGCCAAGTTTGTCAAACATTGTCCACGGATATTTTCTGGGATCATGTTCGCGAAGCGATGTGTACGGGGTGCCGGACTGTAGTGCATCCCATAATTTGCCTTGCCGATATTTGTCTAGGGTGACGCCCAGATTGATCACTTCCAGTACGTATTCGCGCCTGCCCTGCTCGGAGTGCGCGGCCGCTATTTGTTCGCGTGCCTTCGCCGCCGCGGCTGATGCTTGTGCTTGCCGCGCGTCGGCTTCGCGTGCTGCCAGCACCCAGCGCCCGCCAAGTACCAGTCCAAATCCCAGTGCGGTTGCTAGAAGCCACCATGGTTTTCCCATTGTCTTCTCCGTTTGTTCGGATGCTGCGATCGCGTTTATTGAAATCGTAAGGAGCGATGGAAGCGTCAGGCGCAATGCCGCATTGGCAAGTATTTGCCACGCTTCCAGATACCGTTTTATATAAGACGTACTCATGACGACGCCCGCTCAGTCTTCCCGGCCGTTATGACCATTGATTCCACGACAAGACACTGTGGCAGTCCTTCCGGTGGCAACGGTAGTTCGGCGGGCAAGTTCCCGGTTGAGTAATAAACTTTGTTGCCTTCAATTAGCGCCTTGCGCCAAGGACGCTCGTCTGCCCAGTAAGTTGCAAACTGCTTCAGGAACTCGCTCCATTTGAGGATGCCATGTCGAGGTTGTTCCTTATTTCTGGGTTCTTTAAGCCGCCAGTCCGCCACCGCGCACAAATACTTGTAGAACAACGGATGCGTCGGCGCCTTGCCTCCACCGATTGCCACGTCATAGGCGGTCACCTGGCTGTGGTTCTTGCGTCCACCGTAGATCGCGCTGTGGAACGAGCGTGGCGTAGTTGTCTTTTGCCAGCGCAGCCGTGCCTCGTTCGGCGTCTCGGTCCGTTCGATCAACAGCTTGGGTGGATTAAGCGGGCGTTCAAAGCCAACCTCCAGGCATACATAAACAGTCTTGATCTCGCATCGCTCCTCGACCTTTTTGTCGCCGTTGAGTTTCTGCGTCAGCATCGCACACTGCTCGTTCAGCTTTGCGACTCTGCCGGCATGCAGGTCCGGCCGGGGGCTTGCAACCGGCTGATAGCCGCGCAGTGTCGCGGCGACGCCGCCAGGATCGGCAATGCATTCCCAGTGGTGCCGGTCGATGCCGTAGTCGCTGGTAATGGAGATCGCCGCATCGATCTGGTCGACATTTTCGCTGGCGCCGTAACGGTGCTGTGCATCGGGGAATGCGCCTTCGCCCATGCTGGCCATGACCGGTCTCGGCAAGGCCTCGCCGGTGATGCGCCGCAGCCCGAACCGCTCCCGCTCTTCGGAAGGCATGTTTCCGGGCGCGTCGCCGGCGCTGGGCAAGTGCTCGCGCAGGACATGGTTGCTGGTCCACGAGTCGCTGGCGGCAGTATGGGCGTGATCGTTTTCTCCTGGAACCCGCAGCGCAAAGTCATGGGGTGCTTGACCAACCAGAACCGGTTTGCCATTCCGAAAATCCGGCCTGCGCTTCAGTGTGAAGACGCGTTGAAAGAAACCGGGGCCCAGCTCTGAAAGCGGTTTGCGTATGGCCACTGCGGGCACGGATTGCAGAGGTCGAAAATCATCGACTGACGCGATCGTGTCAACTTTGGGAGATTCTTGGCGATGGCCCCGTTGGAAGTCGGGCACGCCTTGCCAGCCGATTCCTTCAACTCCGGCGAATGCCACCGTCATGTCTTCTGGAGAAAAATAGAGATAGACTTTGCCCCGGTTATCGCGGTCCGCGGCCGCGTTCCATTTGGGGCCGACGGCACCAACGTGTTTTTTCGTATCGGATAAATCCGCAAACGCGGGCGTCTGGTACTTTTTGGCGTGCACGCCATTGACAATATTCGCCAGCGTGGTCAGGCGTGCGTGCAACGTCTGGCCGCCGCTGATATATCGATAACGGTCCCGGGGCGTCGTCATTTGCGGGTCGGTGCCGGAACACCCGTTTGCGAGTGCCGCGGCCATCGGCAGTTCATCGACGAGGCTATAGGGCGGGTTGCACAGGATGAGTGTGTCGACCGGGCGTGCGCCGGGTTGATTCTTCTGCATGTTTGGGTCGAGCAGAAAAGCCTGCGCGAGCAGGCTGAGCAAACAACCCTGGCTGTGTGCGACGATCGAGACCGTTTCGTTTTCGTCGTAGTCGCGGATCATTGAAATGAGGGCAGCGAGTCGCTGCGCGGCCAGGATCATATAAAGCCGCCCCGGATTATTCAAGATAGGATGCGTCGCATCGTGCGATGCCCAATCCAGGACCCCATGGGCGTCGGTCTTACCGCGGTTCCACATTTCTGGAAGCGAGGTCGTGGCGTTGGCGAATGGGCCGCCTTCCTTCGAATAATCCCTGTCCAGCCGATTTCCATACCGGTCGACTGCCTGGCCGTGCGGAGTCTTTCTCCAGTCGGTCGCCCGCGCGCTCTCTTCGCGGAATCCCCAATAAAACGGAATGACCGGGCTGTGCGTATCCTCGGTGATCTGGCGCTTGTAGAAAACTGCGTCGGGATCTTCCTCTAACTTGTCGCGATCTGACGTTTGCGGCATGCGATATGTCCCAGGCGTCAAGTCCCCGCAAAGACGTTCCGCTAGCCCTTCACACAAGCCCGATTCCACCGCGTCGTAACTTACACCGATGTCGTTCACGCCATGCACCAGAATGATCGAGCCTGGCAGGTTGTGTTTTACCCCGACAATTTTCTTGTTGCCTTTCCCGGGCAAGGTTACGCCTTTCCCGTTACCGCGGCTGAACGGCAGTTTCTTGTAAATCGATGCGCTCTTCGCGTCGGTCATGGCTGGCCTTCCTCCCTGAGATCAATGTTCGCAACGTGCATCTGGTCGTGCTTCAAGATCGCGGTCGTCCCTTGCGCATCCGTTCTGCCTTCGCCGCCGCCGGCTGCCGACTCGATCTTGTAAGTCAGATCGGAAGCGGGTACGCCACCGTCGAGATGGGGGTAGAGGCGTGGCTCGAACTTGAGATCCGTCCCGTCCTTTTTGAATGACGGAAGTTGGGCACTCATCGTTTCGGGCCCCTCCCAAATGAAATCGGGAGCGTGGAACTTGAGGGGTTGTTGGCTCCCCAAGACCGGTGCACCTTCTCCCAGCTTGAAGAAGGAGCCGTCTTGTGCAACCAACAGGATGGTTTTGGCGGATATCGTGATCGATCCTTCGTTGGCGGTAACCTGAACGTTCTTCTCCGAGTTGATGGCGATGTCGTCGTTCTGGCTCTGCAGCAGCAGTTTGCCGTCATGTGCAATTGCACTGAGCCCGCCGCCGCGGGCAAACAATGAGATGCCATTGCCGGCATTGACCGCGAAGCGTTGACCCGCCGTCAACTGCAGATGTTGCTGGGCGGCCGTGTCGACGCTGCTGGCAGAGTAGCTGACGATGGCTTTGGAACTGGCGAAACCGATCCCGGCTGGAGACGTGATTGCGATGACGGGCTCTCTTGGCCCGGTGGCGTCCGGCTCGGTATTGCTGCCGTCCTCCCAACTCTCGAACCGTGCACGCAGGGCTTCCTGCTCCTTGGTGTCGCTCGCAAGGCCGTTGTTTTCCGCAGCATAGTTGCCGATTGAACGGCACAGTTCTCCGCATTCGCGCAGCAGGTCCAGGTACTCGTTGCGCGCAAGCTGCGCTCCTTTGGCGCCCGCGCCGCCGAGCGACTTCCAGGCGCTCAGCAGGATGCCGCGCGCAGCGCGTAGCGCGATCGCCTCATCGGTGCGCAGTTCTGCGCCGTCGCCTCTCGCGCGCGCTCCATTCTTTTGGCGTGGTTCAGTGAGGTACCCAAGATTCAGTTCTGTTTCGCCATGGTCGCTCGCTAACTGTGCACTGATCTGGCCAGGCGTATCGTCCAGCCGAAGTTGATTGCCGCGCCGACCGCGCACTTCCCGGCTACGGAGGCCGGACTGGTAACGGGTGCCTGGCAGTCCGTCCTCTCCAACGAATGCTGGCGGACATGCGTCGCCATTGAATAGCTGGCCGACGATGATGGGTTTGTCGGGATCTCCGCCGGCAAAGTCGACGAGCACTTCCGCGCCTACCGGCGGCAACAGGCGCGCACCGCATTGCGTATTGTTGCCGGGGCCGTTGCCGGCCCAGTTGGATGCGACCCGCACCCAGGCAGAGTCGCGGTCGGAATCGGAACTGCCTGCGCCCGCGGCGTGTGCGTGATCCTCCGGGCGGGTGGCATGGAAGCGGATTTTGACGCGTCCGAGATGGTCGCACCAAACCTGTTCGTTCTCGGGGCCGACCACGATTGCAGTTTGTAGTTGTGGACGCGGCAAAACGGGACGAGGCGGTACGATGCGGACGCTTCGACGAACGCAGGTAAAGCTGGTCTTGTAGCGCGGAGGCCGTTCGTCACCCTTTGCTTGCGGCGCGCTTGCCGCGCCGGGCCAACCGCTGCGCTCGAATAACCGTTCGACGCGCGCACCGACTTCCACCGGCAGGTTGTTGTCGGCAACGATATTCTGCGACGTGACGACGAACTGGCGTTCGTTCGCGGGATGGGTATCGATTTCCGGATGGGCTTCCAGCGCGAACCACTCGCCAACGGCCAAATCGCGCACGCTGCCTTCGCCTTTGAACCACTTGGCGCCATATTCGTGGTATGCCATTCGTGTATCGTTCAGTTCCATGAGGTCGCGTCGACTGTCGCCGAGGTGCGAGGCGGCGACATGATAATCGTCCAGCCTGGAGGCTAGCCGGTTGCCTCGCTCGCCCTGATCGGCTTGCGATGGCACTTGGACTTCCATGAATGGATTACTGCCCGGCTGCAGGTAATCCCAGCTGAACAGTGACGCGCTGCCTGAGCGAAGCGTCCGTACCGCACTCCAGCCAGTGATAGTGTCGCGCTGCTCTGTGGCGTCGTCACGGTGAAAGCGCACGGTGCCGGCCGCGTTCTGATCGAGGCCGTGGGAATCGTAGAACAGCACCAATGTGTGACCGATTCGTTTTCGTTGTTGTCGGTAGACGTTCGCGCTAGCGCCGGGCGCCAGCCCGGAACGAAAAAACCAGGCGATGCCGCGTCGCTGCAACAAGCGGCGAACGAAGGCGGCATCCGATTCGTTGTGCTGCATGATGAACTGACGGCGGGGCATGTCGCGGTTGGCGAGGCCGCTATCGATGACGAGGTCAAAGGTGGCCGCCAGGGCCGGAATACTCTTTCGCCATTCGTCGACCAGTATCTTGACGATGTCCAGTTCATTTTTGTCCCGGAACACTCGTGTACTGATCCTGTGTTCCATGACTGACAGTGCGTCGCGCATGACCAGCTGGTAGGTCGCGAGGCCGCCGTCGCTTTGGCCGGACGCTGCCTCCGTGACGATACCGCAGACCCGGCGTAGTTCCCCGCGGTCGGTGACGATTTGCAATTCGGCAGGAACGCCGATGAATTTCTTGAGCGGCAGCGTCGCGCTCTCGGACACGCATAGGGCCCGGAACTCGAGACCGTCGCACACCGCCTCGCTGCCGATGACCCGTTGCGGTAGCAGTAGCTCGTCTTCGTTGTCGTCCACGCCATCAAGTATTAATCGTAGTGGGCGGTGGCGTGTTACAAGCTTGTACTGCGTGAGGCTGAACGTCTTTCCCGCGTGCGTATTTGCCATCCTTTGTTACCCCCGGACACGTTGCACGGATACCCGTAACGCCGTCGAACCTTGCCATTATTCAAGGGCATGCTCAGGTTTAAGTTGAGCAAACACAATCGGACGATGGCGTGCGCTGTACGGTGGAGCAATGTGAGCAGGCAACGTGACCGTTGCCCTGGGTAGAAGGGGAGGCGTCGAGGGGACGCTCAGATGCGGTTGTCGAAGGACTTTTGCCGACGCCGCCAACAGTTTCTAGGAGGTCGCCGGAAGCGAGGATCGGAAAGTGGAACCCTGATAGCCGAGGTTCCACCTGCACTCACCTGAATGTCAACCAGTATTTCGCAGTCCTGCCGCCACCCCGTTGATGGACAGGTGAATCCCGCGGTGCACCCGCTCGTCGACCTTCTGCTCGGCCGACAGCGCGCGGTGGCGCTGGATCAGCTCGACCTGCAGGTGGTTCAGCGGGTCGAGATAGGCGAAGCGGTTCAGGATCGAGCGCGCGAGCAGCGGATTGTTCACGAGGCGTTCATCGGTGCCCGTGACGAGCGCAAGGCACTGCAGCGTCTCCCCATACTCGGCCGCGATGCGCTTGAAGATGCGCTCGCGCAGCTCTGCATCCGGCACGAGCTCCGCGTAGCGCGACGCGATGGCGAGGTCGGACTTCGCCAGCACCATGTCCATGTTCGACAGCAGGGTCGCGAAGAATGGCCAGTGCTGGGCCATCTCCCGCAGCAGGCCCAGGCGCTGTTCCCGGTCGCCTTCCGCCAGCCAGCCGGAGACGGCTGCACCGAAGCCGAACCAGCCCGGCAGCAGCAGCCGGCACTGGCCCCACGAGAAGCCCCAGGGAATCGCACGCAGGTCTTCGATGCGGCGCGTCGACTTGCGCGACGCGGGACGCGAACCGAGGTTCAGTTCCGCGATCTCGGCGATCGGCGTGGCGGCGAAGAAGTAGTCCGTGAAGCCCGGCGTTTCGTACACGAGGTTGCGGTACGCCTTGTACGCCCGTTGCGACAGTTCCGCCATCACGGGTTCGAAGCGCGCCAGGCGCTCGATCTGCTCGCGGTCGGCGCCGTGCGGCATCAGGCCCGCTTCCAGCGTGGCGGCGACGAGCAGTTCGAGGTTGCGTCGGCCGATCTCCGGATTGCTGAACTTCGACGAGATGATCTCGCCCTGTTCCGTCAGGCGGATCTGGCCGTTGACGGTGCCCGGCGGCTGCGCGAGGATCGCGTCGTAGCTCGGGCCGCCGCCGCGGCCGACGGTGCCGCCGCGGCCGTGGAACAGGCGCAGCTTGACGTTCGCGTCCGCGAACACCTTCACCAGCTTCAGCTCGGCCTGGTACAGCTCCCAGTTCGACGTGAGGAAGCCGCCATCCTTGTTCGAGTCCGAATACCCGAGCATGACTTCCTGCAGGCGGCCCTGGTGCCCGATCACGTCGGCGACGACGGGCAGCGCCATCCATTCGCCCATGATTTCGCTCGCGCGCTGCAAGTCGGGGATCGTCTCGAACAGCGGAATCACCATCACGTCGCTCTTCTTCTCGCTGGGACGGTACAGGCCCGTTTCCTTTTGCAGCAGCAGGACTTCGAGCAGGTCCGACACCGTCTCCGTGTGCGAAATGATGTAGTTGCGGATCGCGCGGCGGCCGTAGCGCTTGCGGATCTCGCGCGCCGTGCGCAGGATCTGCAGCTCGGCATTCGTCGTGTCCGAATAGCTTTCGTACGGCGTGTACAGCAGGCGCGGCTGCGCGAGTTCGTCCAGCAGCAGTTTCACTTTCGCGTCTTCCGACAGCGCGGCGTAATCGCCTTCGACGCCCGCGCGCGCGAACAGCTCGGCCAGCACTTTCTCGTGCACGTCCGAGCTCTGTCGCATGTCGAGCGAGGCGAGGTGGAAGCCGAAGATGCGGGCGGCGCGCACGAGGCCATTCAAACGCGGCACGGCGAGGATGGCGCCGTGGTTTTCGATCAGCGAATCGACGAGCACCTGCAGCTCGGCGCGGAATTCCGCCGCGTCGCGGTAAGAGTCCGCATGGCCCACTTCCTTGCGCAGGATGTTCGTCGCGCCCAGCTCGCGCGCCGTCGACGCGAGGCGCGCATAGATGCCGATCAGCGCGCGGCGGTAGGGTTCGTCGCTGCGGTGCGGCGAGTGGTCGGGCGAGGCGTCGGCCAGTGCCAGCAACGCGGCGCTCGCGGGCACCAGCAACGTCGAGGGCGACAGCTCGGCGCCCAGCGCGTGCACTTCGTCGAGGTAGAAATCGAAGATCGTCGTGGAATGGCGGACGAGCGCGCGCTGCATCGTCGCGGCGTTGACGTTCGGGTTGCCGTCGCGGTCGCCGCCGATCCAGCTGCCCATCTGCATGTACGCGGCGTCGTCGAGGCCGGCGGCCGCCGCGCCGTACTGCGCCTCGATCTCTTCCTCGACGTCGTCGTACACGGCCGGCAGCTCGCGCAGGAACGTCGTGCGGTAGTACGACAGGGCGTTCTCGATTTCGTCCGCCACCGTCAGTTTTTCGTAGCGCAGCATGCGCGTCTGCCACAGCGTCGCGATGCGTGCCTGCAGCAGTTGCAGGTTGCGCGCCCGCTCCTTCGGCGTCAGCGGCAGGTCGCGCTCGGCCAGCAGGCGCGCGATGTCGTGCTCGGCGTCGAGCGTGGACTTGCGCTGGACTTCCGTCGGGTGCGCCGTCAGCACGGGGGCGATCAGCGCCTCGCGCAGAAAGCCTTCGACCGTGTTCTGCGCGACGCCGGCGTCCTTCAGCCGGGTGAGCGCATAGGCGACGCTGGACGGCTGCGGCTTCGAGCCCGCGAGCAGGTGCGCGCGGCGGCGGCGGATGTGGTGCTGGTCTTCGGCGATGTTCGCCAGGTGCGAAAAATACGAAAACGCGCGCACGACGGAGTTCGTCTCTTCGCGCGACAGTTTCGCGAGCAGGGCCTTCAGTTCGGCGTCCGCTTCCTGGTCGTCTTCGCGCCGGAAGCGCACGGCGGTCTGGCGGATCGTCTCGACGAGGTCGAACACGGCTTCGCCTTCCTGGTCGCGCAGCACGTCGCCGAGGAGGCGGCCGAGCAGGCGGATGTCTTCTTTCAGCGGCGCGTCCTTGTCGACAGTGCCGGGCGGTTGGGGGGAGAGTGCAGCAGGATTGTCCATATCGACCATGGTTGAATTGTTGAAACTACAGATACAACGAATCGGTATTGCGAAATGTTCCTGCGCGGCACGGTGGCGGTTGGCCATGGCCTGCGGGTAGGCCCATGCTAGAATTTATGGACTCAGTATGGGCTTGACCGCCGCTGCCCGATCCGGGCGCAACGACAGTGAAAGAAACCGTTTTGAATTCCAACGACACGACGCAGCACGTTCCCGCGCAACTGATTATCGCATCGCGCGAAAGCCGCCTGGCCATGTGGCAGGCCACGCACGTGCGCGACCGGCTCGCGGCATTATATCCGCAGTGCCAGATCGAGATTCTCGGCATGACGACGCGCGGCGACCAGATCCTCGACAAGACCTTGTCCAAGGTCGGCGGCAAGGGCTTGTTCGTGAAGGAGCTCGAGGTGGCGATGGCCGACGGCCGCGCGCACCTCGCTGTCCACTCCCTCAAGGACGTGCCGATGGAGTTGCCGGAAGGCTTTGAACTCGCCGCCATCCTCGAACGCGAAGACCCGCGCGACGCCTTCGTCTCGAACGATTTCGATACCTTGGCCGCGCTGCCCGCCGGCAGCATCGTCGGCACGAGCAGCCTGCGCCGCCAGGCCCTCATCGCCGCGCACTATCCGCAGCTCGTGATCAAGCCGCTGCGGGGCAACCTCGACACGCGCCTGTCCAAGCTCGACCGCGGTGACTACGCCGCCATCATCCTCGCCGCCGCCGGCCTCAAGCGCCTGGGCCTCACGCGCCGCATCCGCGCGTACCTGGAGCCGGAAGACAGCCTGCCGGCCGCCGGCCAGGGCGCAATGGCGATCGAGATCCTGTCGGGCAACGCGGCCGGTTTCGACGTCCGCGCCATGCTGGCGCCGCTGAACCACACGCACACGGCGCAGGCCGTACAGGCGGAGCGCAAGGTGTCGAAAGTGTTCGGCGCCAGCTGCCAGATTCCGCTCGCGGCACACGCCACCGTCGACGGCGACACCCTGCACCTGCGCGCGATGGTGGCCACGCCGGACGGCCGCCGCAGCGCCTATGCCGAGGCGAGCGGCCCGGCCGCACTGCCGGAAGCCGTCGGCGAGCAGGCCGCGCAAAAGCTGGCCGAGCAAGATGCGGAAGGCATCCTGGCCGAGTGCAGGGCGGCAGCCGCCGACGATGTCTGACACGGTCGTCATCACCCGACCGCGCCAGCAGGCCGAGCCGCTGGCGCGCGCAGTGGCGGCGCTCGGCCGCACACCGCTGATCCTGCCGTTGCTCGACATCTCCCCCTTGCCCGACGAGACCCGGCTGCGCGCCGTGCTCGCACACGTCGCCGACTATGCGCTCGTCGCGTTCGTGTCGCCGAACGCCGTCGACGCGGCCTTTGCCCACATCGATGCGTGGCCGCCCGAGGTGGCGGTGGCCGTCGTGGGCGAGGGCAGTCGCGCGGCGCTCGTCCGCCACGGCGTGGACGGTCCCGGCTATCGCATTTACGCGCCGCTGGATGCGTCGCGCAGCGATTCCGAACACCTGCTGCAGGCGCTCGACACGGCGGCGCTGCGGGGGCGCAAGGTGCTCGTCGTGCGCGGCGAGACGGGCCGCGAACTCCTGCCGGACGCGTTGCGCGGGGCCGGTATCGACGTCGAGACGGTGGCGGCCTACCGCCGCGCCGTCCCGGCCCTGACGCCGGACCTGGCGGCTTCCTTGCGTGCTCTGCTGGCCCGTCCGAACGACTGGATCATCACGAGCTCCGAGGCGTTGCGCGGCCTCGCGGGCCTCGTTGAACAGCTTGATGGCGCAACGAGTGTGGCAAAATTGCAACAGCAGCGCCTGATCGTGCCGCACGCGCGCATCGCGGAAACGGCGGGCGCACTTGGTTTCACGGCCGTGACCCTCACCGGGTCCGGCGACGAGCGGCTGCTTGCCGCGTTACAATCACGAGCATGAATGAATTGCCCAACAATCCAGAAAAACCAAACGTGGGCGGTCAGGTCGTGCCGCCGGAAAGCTATGTGACGCCGCTTCCGCCCGGTGCACCGCCCAGCGGCACCGGCCTCGGTGGTCTGCTGCAGAAACCGCAGAACGTGGCCATCCTCGCGCTGGCCGTGCTGCTGGCCCTCCAGACCTGGTCCACGCACACGCGCTTCAACCGGTTGCGCGAGGACGTCGCGCGCACGCTGCAGAAAGACAACGCGTCGAACGCCGAGACGGCGCAGACCGTGCGCGAAGTGCAGGAAGCCGCGAAGGAGCTGCAAGTGAAGGTCGGCGTGCTGGAAAACCGCCAGACCGAGGCGCAGAGCCAGCAGGCCGCGCTGGAGCAGATGTACCAGGACATCTCGAAGAACCGCGACGAGTGGGCGCTGTCCGAGATCGAGCAGGTGCTGTCGACGGCGAGCCAGCAGCTGCAACTGGCCGGCAACGTGCAGGGCGCCCTGATCGCGCTGCAGAACGCGGACCGTTCGCTGTCGCGTTCCGACAAGCCGCAATTCATCACGATCCGCCGCGCCATCGCGCGCGACATCGAGAAGCTGAAGGCATTGCCGTCCGTCGACCAGCCCGGCATGGCGCTGCGCATCGACAACGTCATCTCGCAGATCGACGACCTGCCGCTGCTGTCCGACGAAAAGCCGGCCGAGCCGATCGCGCCGACGCGCGTGAATCCGGCCCGCGCGAAGGGCGTAGCCGCGCCCGCGCCCACGGCCGAGCGCACCTTGGGCCAGCGCGTGACGGACACGTGGCGCGACTGGAGCCACGAGATGTGGGACGACATCCGCCAGCTGATCCGCGTGCGCACGGTCGATAATCCGGACGCGCTGATGCTGTCGCCGACGGAATCGTATTTCGTGCGCGAGAATCTCAAGCTGCGCCTGCTGAACGCGCGCCTCGCGCTGCTGTCGCGCAACGAAGGCACGTTCCGCGACGACTTGAACACCGCGCAGCAGATGCTCGTGAAGTACTTCGACACGAAGGCACGCTCGACGCAGGCGGCGCAGGCATTGCTGCGCCAGGTGCAGGCCAATAACGTCACGATCGACGTGCCCGACCTGTCGGAGAGCCTGAACGCCGTGCGCAATTACAAATCGAAGTCTTAACCGGCGGGACCTGCACGATGCGTTTACTCCTCTGGTTAGTCGCCCTGATGGCCGCCGCCATCGGCATCGCCGTGACCGCGCGCTTCAATCCCGGCAACGTCGTCTTTTTCTACCCGCCGCACCGGATCGACCTGTCGCTGAACCTGTTCGTCGTCCTGGCGGGCCTGCTGTTCCTCGTGCTGTACGGCCTCGTGCGCGCCGTGCGCGCGACGCTCGGCATGCCCGAGCGCGTGGCCGAGTACCGCTACCGCAAGCGCGAGCGCGAAGCCAACCGCGGCCTGCGCGAGGCCTTGAAGGCCCTGTTCGAGGGCCGCTTCGGCCATGCCGAGAAGGCCGCCATGCGCGCTGCCGACCTGCCGGACAACGCGGGCCTCGCCGCGCTGATCGGCGCCCGTGCCGCCCACCGCATGCGCGAGCCCACGCGCCGCGACGCCTGGCTCGCCGGCATCGTGCAAGACCAGTCGCTGAAGACGGCCCGGCTGATGACGGTCACGGAACTGCTCGTCGACGACCACAAGCCGGAAGGCGCGCTGGAAGCCGTCGCGGAACTCAACGCGAGCGGCCAGCGCCACATCCACGCGCTGCAATGGGCCATGAAGGCCAACCAGCAGGCGCGCAACTGGCCCGAGGTGCTGCGCCTCGTGCGCATCCTCGACAAGCGCAACGCGCTGCATCCGGCGCTGTCCGGCCGGCTGCGCGAGATGGCGTACGACGCGCTGCTGTCGGAAGGCGGCCACGATGCCGAATCGATCCGCCGGGTGTGGAACACCGTGCCGGGCGCCGATCGCGTGAAACCGTACATCGCGGCGCGCGCGGCGGCCGCGTTCAATGCGCGCGGCCTGCACGACGAAGCCCGGGGCATCGTCGAGGATGCGCTGAAGGCGGAATGGAACGAGCGCGTCGTGCGCGCGTACCGCGAAGCGGCCGGCCCGGAAGGCTCGCCTGCCTTGCTCGCGCAGATCGAGAATTGCGAAGGCTGGCTGCGCGCCCATCCGAACGATCCGGAGCTGGAGCTGACGCTTGGCTCGCTGTGCCTGCGCCAGAAATTGTGGGGCAAGGCGCAGCGCTACCTGGAACAGGCGCTGTCGGACGCCACCGAGCCCGCCATGGTGCGCGACGCCCACCTGAAGCTGGCCCAGCTGCACGAGGCCCTGGGCCAGCGCGAGGACGCCGACAAGCACTACCGGCAGTGCGCGCTGGCCACGGTGCTGTGAGGGGCATCACGCGCCACGCGACGGACGGTGGCCGTGCACGATGATGACGGCCATGTGACCCGGCGTGCCGATGTTGTTCTCGACGGGCAGCGGTGCGGCGGCCGGCCGGGCCTGGGCGTCCGGCAGGCGGTCGATGACGAACGACCCGGCGCCGACGGCGGCGAGTGTGGTGACGAAGATGGCTTCCATGTGCTTCAGGATGTTCATGTTGTTCCCCTCGATGGTGGTTGAGAATTCGCGGAGCGGCTGCCCACGGCGTCAATACAGCAGAAGCCGTGCCACCTGCGATCAGGGTCTGTTTGGCTGGTTTTGAAGCCGATTTCGGGCTGCCGAGTGGGGCGTGGAGCAACAGCGGACGCCGGCGCTGTCGGGCCGGAACCAACATGAGCGCCGTTGCGGCGTCTCTTCCATGCCTTGGCGAGACCTTGTGCGACGCACAAGGCCGGGGTGATTCGTTATAATCTCTGTTTTATTGTTTCCCCAGCAACCAAGGACAACCCATGAGCCTGAACAACGTCAACGCCGGCCGCGATGTGCCGAACGACTTCAACGTCGTGATCGAAATCCCGATGAACGCCGACCCGATCAAGTACGAAGTGGACAAGGAATCCGGCGCGATCTTCGTCGACCGCTTCATGGGCACCGCCATGCATTACCCGTGCAACTACGGCTACGTCCCGGACACGATCGCCGACGACGGCGACCCGTGCGACGTGCTGGTGATCACGCCGTACGCGCTGATCCCGGGCGTCGTCGTGCGTTGCCGCGCGCTGGGCGTGCTGAAGATGACGGACGAAGCCGGTGGCGATTCGAAGATCCTGGCCGTGCCGGTCGAGAAAATCCTGCCGGTCTATGCGAACCTGCAGAAAGTGGAAGACGTGCCGGAACTGACCTTGCGCCAGATCCAGCACTTCTTCGAGCACTACAAGGACCTGGAAAAGGGCAAGTGGGTCAAGGTCGAAGGCTGGGAAGGCCCGGACGCGGCCAAGGCCGAGATCCTCTCCGGCGTGAAGAACTACAACGCGTCGAAAGCGTAAGACGCCGGCGCGGCCGGCGGGCCGCGCGGACCGACAGGGCCGTCACCTCCGGGTGGACGGCCCTTTGTTTTTGGATCAGCCGCGCGCGCGGCGCAGCCGCAGCTTGCCGACGATCCCGATCGGGAAGAAGTAGATCGACAGGATGAACAGCACGCCCAGCCACAGCATCCACCGGTCCGGGTGCAGCGCGGCGGCCAGCAGCGGCACGCCGGACGCCATCTCGGCCGCCTGGCCCATCAGCGTCTTGAGGTAGTTCTGCGCGAGGATGAACAGGGTGGCGCCCACGACGGCGCCGTACATCGTCCCCATGCCGCCGATGACGACGATGAGCAGGATGTCCGTCATGACTTCGAAGTCGAGGCTCGTCTTGGGCCCGACGTAGCGCAGCCACAAGGCCATCAGCGCGCCCGCCAGCGCCGCCACGACGGCGGCCAGCACGTTCGCCCAGATGCGGTAGACGACGGTGCGGTAGCCCAGCGCCTCGGCGCGGAACTCGTTTTCGCGGATCGCCTGCAGCACGCGGCCGAACGGCGAGTTCACGAGGCGCAGCAGGAACAGGAACAGCAGCAGGCAGCCCGCGAACACGATGTAGTACGTGACGAGCTTGCCGTCGACGGCGCGCCCGAACACGTCGTGGTCGACGAGCGTGAACCCGGGCGACAGCAGCTCCGGAACGCTGAACGTGCGCCCGTCCTCGCCACCGGTGAAGTCCGACAGCTGCGACGCGAGCACGGCGAACGACGACGCGACGGCCAGGGTGATCATCGCGTAGAAGATCGCGCGCACGCGCAGCGCGAACAGGCCGATGACGAAGGCGAGGGCGACCGTCAGCACCAGCGCGGCGACGACGCCCCATGCGATCGCGCCCCATGTTGGCTCGTCCACGCTGGCCAGCGCGATGCCGACGCCGTACGCGCCGATCCCGTAGAACATGGTGTGCGCGAACGACACGATGCCCGTATAGCCCAGCAGCAGGTCGTACGACGCGACCAGCACGATGTAGACGCAGATCGTCGCGGCCGTGTTCAGCGGCCGCGCACCGGAAAAGAGGAACGGTGCGCACAGCAGGCCCAGCACAATGGCGACGAGGAGGGCGGAGAGCAGCCGGCTGCGCGGGAGGTCGCCGGAAAGCAGCTTGATCAGCATGTCAGAGGCGTCCTTTCGCATACAGGCCGGCCGGGCGCCACAGCAGCACGGCGACCATCAGGCCGATGTTCGACACGAGCGCCACCTTCGGCGCGAGGAAGCCGGCGTAATTGGCGACGAGGGCGATCAGCAGCGAGCCGATGAAGCAGCCGCCGACGGAGCCCAGGCCGCCGATGATGATGACGATGAAGACCAGCACGATGATTTCGCTCCCCATGTGCGCCACCAGCGTTTCCTTGTACAGGCCCCACATCACGCCACCGAGGCCCGCCAGCGCGGACCCCGCGGCGAACACGCCCACGAACACGCGGCGGATGCGGTAGCCCATCGCCTCGACCATCTCGGCGTTTTCCACGCCGGCGCGGATCAACAGGCCGATCTTCGTGCGGTTCAGCGTGAGCAGCATGGTGGCGAACACGACGAGGCCGACGACGACGGCCAGCAGCCGGTATTTCTCGATCGCGGCGTCGCCCACGAACACGGCGCCGCGCAGCGCGGCCGGCAGCGGCACGGCGATCTGCTCGGGGCCCCAGATCACGTTGATCAGTTGTTCCGACACGATCATGCCCGCCACGGTGATGAGGATCTGCTTCAGGTGCTGGCCATAGACGGGCTGGATGATGATCCGTTCGAACGCCCAGCCGAGCAGCGCCGTCACGACCATCGCCAGCAGCACGGCCAGCCCCAGCACGCCGAGGTTGGCAAGCAGCGAATCCATCTCGAGCCAGCCGCGCATCGGCAGCAGCACGAACGTCGCGGTGAACGCGCCGACGGACACGAACGCGCCGTGGCCGAAGTTCAGTACGCTCATCAGGCCGAACACGAGCGTGAGGCCGCTGGCCATGATGAACAGCATCATGCCCATCGCGAGCCCGGCCACGGTCAACGTGACCCATGTGGGCAAGCTCATGAACGGAAGCGCGGCCAGGACGACGGCCGGCACGAGCAGCAGCGGGGCGACGTCGCGCCGGGCTGCCGGCAGTGGCGCGTCCGCCTGGGTGATCGGGAGGGTTGCACTCATGTCCGTTCCATTCATTGGTGCGAGTCGAGCGACAGGCCCAGCAGGCGCTGCTGCAAGGGCTCGTCGTGCGCCAGGTCGTGCATCAGGCCCGCGTGCACGACACGGCCGTCGTCCATCACGCTCACCGTGTCGCCCAGGGAGCGCACGAAGTTGAAATTCTGTTCGACGAGCAGGATCGTCGTGCTCGTGTCCTTCAAGTCACGGAACGCGGCCATCAGGCTTTGCACGATGGCCGGCGCCAGCCCCTTCGTCGGCTCGTCGACGAGCAGCAGCTTCTTCGGCTCGACGATCGCGCGCGCGATGGCGACCATCTGCTTCTGGCCGCCGGACAAATTGCCGGCCGGGTAGTTCCAGAATTTCTTCAGCGCGGGGAAGAAGCCGCAGATCCAGTCGACGCGGGCCGCATCCAGCGGGCCGCTCTGCGCGGCGAGCACCAGGTTCTCGCGCACGGTGAGCTCGGAAAACACGGCCATGCTTTCCGGGACGTAGGCGATGCCGGCGCGGGCGATGTCGGGTGTGGCCAGCTTCGTGATGTCGCGGCCGTCGAACGTGATCGTCCCGCGGCTGGCCTTCCACAGCCCCATGATCGTGCGCAAGGTCGTCGTCTTGCCGGCGCCGTTGCGGCCCAGCAGCACCGCCAGGCCGCCGCGCGGCACGACGAGGTCGACGCCTTGCAGGATGTGGTACTGGCCGATATGGGTGTGGACGCCGGCCAGGGTCAGGATGGGTTCGCTCATGGGCAGCGTCGTCGCCAGGTCGTCACGCGGGTTCGGGGGTGCCAAGATAGGCCTCCTGCACGATTTTCGATTGCATCACCTCGGCCGGCTGGCCGTCCGCCACCAGGGTGCCGTTGTGCAGCACGATGATGCGGTCGGCCAGCGCGCGCACGACGTCCATCTTGTGCTCGACGAGCAGCACGGTCTTGTTGCGCTCCGCCTTCACCTGCTGGATCAGGTCGAGCACGACGGGGACCTCGTCCACGCTCATGCCCGCCGTCGGTTCGTCGAACATCAGGATCTCGGGTTCCAGTGCGAGCAGGATCGCCACTTCGAGCTTGCGCTGGTCGCCGTGCGACAGGGTGCCGACGAGGGCGCCGCGCTTCGGCGTCAACGCGACGCGCTCCAGATAGTGCTCGGCCCTTTCGATGACGTCGCGGTGGCCGAACCACAGCGACACCATGCTCATGCCGATGCCGGCCCGGCTCTGCACCGCGAGCCTCACGTTTTCCAGCACGGTCAGATGGGGGAACAGGTTCGTCAGCTGGAACGCGCGCCCGACCCCGAGCCGCGTGCGGCGCGCGGGGCCAAGCCGGGTGACGTCCTGCCCGCGCACGGTCACGGTGCCGGACGTCGCGGGCAACTGGCCCGACACGAGGTTGAAGTAGGTCGTCTTGCCGGCCCCGTTCGGACCCACGATCACGGTCAGCGTGCCCGGATAAAACTCGGCCGTCACCGCATTGACGGCCACGTGGCCGCCGAAGCGGATCGTCAGGTCGCGCGTGGACAGCGATGGTTGCAGCGTGGTCATGTCAGCGCTTGTTGCGGACCGGCAGAGGCAGCTCGCTGGCCGGGATCTCGCGCACCAGTTCCAGCAAGTCCCATTCGTTCTTCTGGTCCTTCTTGATGCGGAAGTGGTACATCGGCTGCAGCGCCTGGTGGTCTTCCTTGCGGAACGTCATCGTGCCTTTCGGTGTCTCGAACGACATGCCTTCCATCGCCGTCACGAGCTGGTCGCCATTTCCCGACGGGACCTTCTGCAGCGCCGCGACGACGGCCGCCGCCGCCGCCATGCCGCCCGCCGTGAACATGTCGGGCGGGACTTTATAACGCTTCGTGTGCTCGGCCACGAGCCAGTCGTTCATCTTGTTCTTCGGGAAGCCGTAGTAATAGTTGATGGTGCCTTCCGTGCCCGCGTACGCCTTCCACGTCTTCATCACGGGGAGGATGTTGCCGCCCGGTGCGAGCGAGATGCCGTAGCGTTCCGGTTTCATGTCGGCGATCTTGTTCATCGGGTTCGGGCCGGCCCACACGATGGCGAGCACGCGCGGCTGCGGCTTGTCCTTCAGGGCGTCGAACAGGCGCTGGGTGGGCGCCGTGAAGTCCGTCGCGGCGGCCGGCGCGTATTCCTCGTGGACGACGGTCGCCTTGCTGCCCGTGGCGCCCAGTGCTTCCTTGCCGGCCTTGATGGCGTCGCGGCCGAACGCGTAGTCCTGCGCGAGGAAGCCGATGCTGCCGCTCTTCAGCGTGGACGCCGCCGCCAGCGCGTCCTGCATCGAGTTGCGCGCCGTGCGGAAGATGTACTTGTTCCACTTGGCGCCCGTGATCTCGTCGGCGACGGCCGGTTCGACGACCAGCACCTTCTTGTATTCCTTCGCGACGGGCAGCATCGCGAGCGCGGCGCCGGACGACGTGGTGCCGACGGCGATGTCGGCCTTGTCGTCGCCGTAGGCCTCGGCCAGCAGCGTGCGTGCGAGGTCGGGCTTGCCCTGGTCGTCCTTGACGATCACTTTCAGCTTGCGGCCGTTGATTTCCATCTTGCCGCCCGTGAGGTATTCGAGGCCCAGCATGAAGCCGGTCTCCGTTTCCTTCGCATACGATTCCAGCTGGCCCGTCTTGCCGGCGATGAGGGCCACCTTCAGGTCGGGGGCGGCGACGGAGGTGCCCGTTGCCGTCAGGGCGAAGGCGGCGAGCAGGGATTTCATGTGTTTCATTTCGTCTCCTCGTGGGGTGGTGGGCACGGGGTGCCCACCCTACGTTATGGTACGTCGGCCAGGAACTGGACGATGGCGTCGAGCGCTGCGGGTTCCGTCAGCATCGGCGCGTGGCCACGGTTCGGCACCTCGACATAGGCCATCGCCGGTGCCGCGCGCCGCATCCACGCCGTCTGCCGTTCTTCCATCAGGTCGGACAGCGCGCCGCGCACGAGCAGCAGCGGGCGCTCGCGCGCGAGCTTGCGGAACGCCATCCGCAGCGGCAGCGACGTCGGCCTGAGTTTACCGGTTTGCAAGGCGATCGCGATGTTCGGATCGTAACGGGGCACGAGCCCGCCCGCCGCATCGGGGGCGAAGGCGCGGCGCGCCCACTTGTCCCATTCCGTGGCGTCGTTGTCGGGGAAGGCGCAGGCATTGATGTCGCGGATGCACGCCGCGGCCGCTTCCCAGGAGTGTACGGCGGCCGCGCGGCCCGCGTAGCCGGCGATCCGCGCGAGGCCTTTTTCCGACAGCACGGGGCCGATGTCGTTCAGCACGGCGGCGGCGATGAGGTCGATGCGGCGCGCCGCCAGGGTCATCGTGATCAGCCCGCCCATCGACGTGCCGATGAAGACGGCGCGTCCGATGCCGAGGTCCCAGGCGAGGCGGGCGATGTCGGCCGCATAGACGCCGGGTGCGTAGTTGTCGGGATTCGGATCGCGCTGCGACTCGCCCCGGCCGCGTACGTCGACGGCGAGCACGCGGCGGCCGAGGGCGGCGATGCGCGGCGCGAGCTCGTCGAAGTCGGCCGCGTTGCGCGTGAGCCCGTGGATGCAGATCACGGGCAGGCGCGCCGGACCGCCCGCGCCCGCGTAGTCGCGCGCGTGCAGCGACAAGCCATCGTCACTGCTGAAGGTGATGTCGGTGTAGGTGGACATGTGACCGTTAATGGGTTGAGCGGCACCCGGTGGAGAGCCCCGTCCGGGACTCTCCTCGCGGCCGGGCGGACGATCAGAACTTCACGTCCAGCGTCGCGCGGTAGGTGCGCGGGTCGCCGTAGAACGCGGTGACGGAATTGAAGAAGCCGGAGAAGTTGTAGCCGGCCACCTTGTAGCGCTTGTCCGTCAGGTTGCGGCCGTGCAGCCCGACCTGGTACTTGCGGTCGGCGCTCGTCCACACGAGGCCCGCATCCCACAGGCTGAAGCCGCCCTGCGACAGCGCCAGGTTGCCGGGGATGGTGGCGTCGAGGCCCGCGACACCGGTCGGGCGCGCGATCTCGGTCTGGTACACTTTGCTCTTGTACGCGAGGCTGTTCATCAGGCTCAGCGTGCCGGCGCGGCCCGCCAGGGCGAGGGGCCAGTCGTAGTTCACCGACAGGTTGGCGGCGTTCTTCGGCGTGTTCTGGAATTCCGTGCTGCTCGCGATGTTCACGAGGCTGGCGCCGTTCGCGACGAACCATTCCTTGTACTTGGCGTCGATGTGGCTGTACATGGCGCTCACGCTGAGGGAGTTCGTCAGGTAGGCGATCATTTCCAGTTCGAGGCCGTCGATCTTCGCCTTGCCGGCGTTCGTCAGCGTGCCGGCGAAGCCGTTCACGTTGCCGCTCGCGTCATAGGTCGGGATCGAGCCGGGGATCTGCACGTTCTTGTAGTCGGTGTAGAAAACGGCGGCATTCGTCTGCAGGCGCCCGCCGTTCATCGACGACTTCAGGCCCACCTCGATGGTGCTGACTTCTTCCGGCGCGACGCCGCGGCGCTTCGCCAGCGACGCGGCGGAGTTCGGGCCGCCCGATGCCGTCAAGTCCATGCGCGGGTCGAACATGCCGCCCTTGAAGCCCTTCGAGAACGTGCTGTACAGGTTGTGTTCCGGCGCGAGCTTCCAGCCGATGCCGACCTTCGGCGTGAATTTCTTGTCGGTGCGGTCGAGGTCGTCCTTGCCGAGGTCCGTGTTCGGCTTGCCGAACGCGACGGCGCTCGGATTGCCCAGCAGCGCGGAGCCGCCCAGGCCGAGATAGGTCTGCTTGAAGATGCGCGCGCGCCGCTGGTCGTCCGTGTAGCGGCCGCCCAGCGTGACGTTGAACGTGTCGGTAACGCTGTAGCTGGCGTCGGCGAAGGCGGCCCACGTCCTCGTGTCGATGTCGTCGTAGGTCAGCAGCGACAGGCCGCCGGCCGCGTTGTACAGCACGTCGAACTTGTTGAACGCATTGGCCTTCATGTAGAACACGCCGGCCACGCCCTGCAGGCGGGAACCCGTGTACGTGAGCTGGAATTCCTGGCTCGTCTGGTGGTCGCTGTAGATGGCGGGGGCCTCGAACAGCGGGGTCTCGAGCGAATCGAAGTCGATCGGGGCATACGATTCCGACTTGCGGTTCGCCGTGATCGACTTGAACGACAACGTGGGATCGATCGTGTATTCGAGCAGCAGCGACGTGCCCTGGTTGATCACCTGCTGCTTGTGGCCGACGACGGAGTACAGGTCGGCGCGCGTGTCGTACAGGCCGGGCAGCGGCTGGACGCTGGCCGGAGCCGGACCCGGTGTCAGGCGGTAGCCCTGGCGCGGCTGCGAGTCGTCGACGGTGCGGTCGTAGGCGAAGCGGATGAACAGGTCGCTGCTCGGCAGCAGTTCCGCGCTGACGCGGCCGGCCCACAGGTCCTTGTTGTAGTTCTGCTGGCCCGTGAGGACGTTGTGGCCGTAGCCGTGGCGGTTGAACGTGGCCAGCGTGCCGCCCACGCGCAGCATGTCGGAGACCGGCGTGCTGGCCTTGACGACGAGGTCGCGCTCGTCGTAGTTGCCGAGGGTGGCCTTGGCGTCGAGCATGGGCTTCGGTGCCAGCTTGCGGGTGACGTACTTGACGGCGCCGCCGATCGTGTTGCGGCCGTACAGCGTGCCTTGCGGGCCGCGCAGCACTTCGATGCGCTCGAGGTCGTAGATGTCGGTGAGGGCGCCTTGCGGACGCGCGAGGTAGACGTCGTCGAGGTAGATGCCGACGCCTTGCTCGTAGCCCGCGACGGGGTCCTGCTGGCCGATGCCGCGGATGAACGCGGTCAGCGTCGTGTTCGTGCCGCGCGACGTTTTCAACGTGGTGTTCGGCACCTTGTCGGTGAGCGCGGTGAGGTCGGGGATCGCCTGTTTTTCGAGCTCGGCGCCGGACAACGCCGTCACGGCGCCCGGCACGTCCTGGATCAATTCGGCGCGGCGGCGGGCCGTCACGACGACCTTGCCAATGTCGTCCTGCGCCGCCACGGCAGGGGCGCCATTCGCGTCTTCCTGGGCATGGGCGATGCCGATCGCGCTGCCGTACGTGGCCATCAGCACGGCGATGGAGATGGCGGAGCGGATCGGCCGGTTCGGGTTCTGCTTGCTAACACGCATTGAATGTCTCCTGATTTTGTTTGGTGTTATGCGTTCAGGTACGTTTCGCATGATGGAAGTGTGCCTCGGATGAATTTGGCTGAAAAGACAACGCCGCGCCCACTGGTTGTGCATTTATGCACAGCAGACGGAACCGCCCTGTGGAGGCGGCGCCAGGGGCGTGGCAACGATGCGACGTCCGAAAATCCCGTTTGCTGTGCATACGCAAGGGCTGTTTCGAAAACGTTGCAGCGGCAATGTGCACTGGTGCACAATATGTCATCTTGATATCAAACAACGGGTTCTCGAAAAAGCCGCATCGAACGGCAAAGGAGACGACATGCACAGCCTGCCGGAGTGGACGGACCTGCGGTTTTTCCTGGAGCTGGCGCGTGCCGGCACCTTGTCGGGGGCGTCGCGCCGCCTCGACGTCGAGCACACGACGGTGGCGCGCCGCATCGACCGCCTCGAGCAGCAGCTCGGCACGACATTGTTCGACCGCTCGCGCGAAGGCTATGAGCTGACGGAGATGGGGCTCGCGCTGCTGCCGCATGCGGAGGCGATGGAAGGCGCGGCGCTCGCGGCCACCGAGCAGCTGAGCGGCGCGGAGATCGCGGCGCAGGGCGTCGTGCGCCTCGGCCTGCCGGAAGTGTTCGGCGTGCGCGTCGTGGCGCCGCTGCTCGTGAAACTGCTGGAAGCGCATCCCGACCTGTCGATCGAGATGCTGTCGCTGGCCCGCTTCGCCAACCTCGCCAACCGCGAGGCCGACCTTGGCGTCATGCTCGATCCGCCGTCGACGGGCCGCTACGTCGTGACCCGGCTCGCCACGTTCCGCTTCTACCTGTACGGGGCGCCCGCGTACCTTGCGAAGCATCCGCCGATCCAGACGCATGCCGACCTGGAACGCCACGACTTCGTCGACTACGTGCAGGACCGCCTGGCCAGCCGCGAACTGTCGTACCTGAACGAACTCGGCTTCACGCCGCGGCGCCGGCTGTGCGCGCTGGGGATGGGCGCGCAGGTCGAGGCCGCGTCGCTGGGGATGGGCCTCATGATGGCGCCGCCGTATGCCGTGCCGGACGACGGCCGCCTCGTGCAGGTGCTGCCGGGCTTCTATGCCGAGCGCTCGTTCTGGCTCGCCGCGCCGACCGACTTGTACCGGCTGCGTCGCGTCAAAGTCGTGTGGGATTTGCTGCGCGACGTGGCCGACAACAATCCGACCTTGTGGCTGGACAGGGGCGACCTGGGACGGGCGGCATGAGCGGCGTCGTCATCCGCGCTTACGCCGACGCCGATCGCGGGGCCGTCAACGCCGTCGCGCTGGCGGCGTTCGCCCAGTACGCGGGCGACTACGACGACTGGCCCACGTTCAGCGCGGGCATCGGCCGCATGGCCGACCTCGCGGCCGACGGCGACCTGCTGGTGGCCGAACGCGAAGGTGCCGTCGTCGGCGCCGTCGTGCACGTGGGGCCGGGGCGGCCGCGCAGCGCGATCTATCCGGACGACTGGTCCGTGATCCGCATGCTGGTCGTGGACCCGGCGGCACGGGGCGCGGGCATCGGCCGCGCGCTGGTCGCCGCCACGCTCGAGCGGGCCGCGCGCGCGGAGGCGCCCGCGGTGGGCCTGCACACGAGCCCCATCATGGCGACCGCGTTGCGGCTGTACGAAGGCATCGGCTTCCGGCGCGAGCACGACCTGCCTCCGATCCGTGGCGTGCCGTATGCGCGTTACGTGCTGCCCGCCGCCGGCATCGGCACGGCGCTGGCGCGCCTGGCCCATAGCCACGCCGCGTGATTCAGTGACGCGGCGGCGCCGTGTCGAGCACGACGTAGTTGTGCCACGTGGCGCGGCGCCGGAACATGGTGAGCTTGTCCAGCCAGTGCGCATCCGGCAGGCACAGGTAGATCAGGATCACCCTGCGCGGATGGGCTTGCAGGGAGGCGAGCAGGTTGTCGAGCACGCTGCTCAGCACGGGGGCGCTGAACGGGTTGAAAAAGTACAGGACGAGATCGTCCTGCGGCAGGGTGAACTCGGTCGCGTCCGCATGGACCGAGACGACGGCGCCCGCCCGGCGCTTGCCATAGCGTTCGATATTCTCCTGCGCTTGCCGATGCAGTTCGGCGCTGAACTCGACGCCGACGACCTGCTTGAACGGCAGCTCGCCAGCGACCAGCAGCGTCCTTCCCTTGCCCGAGCCAAAATCGACGAAGGAAAAGTCGGCGTGGCGGATGTCCAGCCGCTTGAGCAGGCGCCGCAGCGAGTACACGGGCGATGGCTGGTAGCGTTCGCCGTGCCGCTTGTTCGTGCCGGCGATGTCCAGTGTCTTCAGGTCGGCGAACGTGCGCGTTTCCGTGCCATGGACGCTGTCGAAGGTGCGGTCGGCGTATTTTTCCAGGAGCTGGGCGGGCGAAAAGCGCCACCACGTGGCGACTGCAGGGATCGGCATGGCTCTCCTCTGGCTGAGGCGACAAGGCCGCACGGGGCGGGCTGCGAAGCGGCTATCTCGTCATGATTGTATGCGAGGAATTGCCCATCCGGACGCTCCGGCACGGATGCCTGCACAGGCGTGCCGGATTTACAACAGCCGAGGCCGTCACGTCTTCCGCGCGACGATACGGCGGATCACCTTGCCCGACGACGGGCTCGCCACTTGCTCGTCCAGCAGCACCGTGGCGCCGCACAAGGCGCCGAGCACCCGCTGCGGGTCGAACGCAGCATACAGGCGTCCATGTTCGTCGCGGCGGTCGGCCCCCTCGGTCACGCGCCAGCTCAGATACAGCACGCCGCCGGGTTCGAGGAGGTCCAGCAGGGCCCGGACCGATGGCGCGATGCGTTCCGCCTCCAGGTGCATGATGACGGTTTCGCACAGCACGTTGGCGAAGCCGGCGCGCGGGACGCCCGCGAGATCGGGCAGCGCGGCGGCGCGGAATTCGATCTCGGGATAGCGCCGCCGGGCTTCCGCCAGCAAGCCGTTCGACGGCTCGAGCCCCACGGCCGGGTAACCGTGGGCGGCGAGCCAGGCCGTATCGCGCCCGCTGCCGCAGCCGACGTCCGCCGTGCGCCCCGGACGGAAGTACTGCCGGATGAGCGCGTGCATGTCCGTCGCCGGCGGCTGCGCGTGCCAGTCGGCGGCAAAGGCGGCCGCGTGCCGGTCGTAGGCATCGACGGTCAGGTCATCCAGCGGCGGCGGTGGCGTGGCGGTCATGTGCGAAACGGATTCCGGTCGTTGAGTTCATCGATGTAATCGTCGATGCCCCCGGCCTCGCGTTCCAGGAACCGCTCGACGGCGTTCGCGAACGACGGATGCGCGAGCCAGTGCGCGGACCACGTGCGCGTGGGCAGGAAGCCGCGCGCCATCTTGTGCTCGCCCTGCGCGCCGCCCTCGAACACCTGGATGCCTTGCTCGATGCAGAATTCCAGCGGCTGGTAGTACGCCGCCTCGAAGTGCAGGCACGGCACGTGTTCCAGCGCGCCCCAGTAGCGGCCGTACAAGGTCGTCGCGTCGTGCACGACGAGCGACGCGGCGATCGGGCGGCCGTCCCGTTCCGCGATCACGAGCAGCAGGTTGTCCGGCATCGTCTTGCCGATGCGGCGGAAGAAGTCCAGGTTCAGGTAAGGCTTCGAGAAATGTTCCGCGTACGTGTTGCGGTAGCAGCGCGTGAAGAAGCGCCAGTCCTCGTCGAGGATGTCCGGCCCGCGCACGCGCCGCAACGTGATCCCCGCATCGCGCACCTTGCGCCGCTCGGCGCGGATGTTCTTGCGCTTCTTGTGTTCCAGGGTGGCGAGGAAGTCGTCGAACGTGGCATAGCCCCCGTTTATCCAGTGGAATTGCACGCCGCTGCGCAGCAGGAAACCGGCGGCCGCGAGCTGCTGCGCCTGGTCGTCCGGCGGGAACAGCACGTGCGTGGACGACACGTCCGTCGCTTTCTGCGTGGCGACCAGCACGTCGACGAGCGCGGCGCGCGCGCGCGCGTCGCGCGCGAGCAGGCGCGGGCCCGTCACGGGCGTGAACGGGATCGCGGACAGGAGCTTCGGATAATAGTCGAGCCCATGCTCCTGGTAGGCGTTGGCCCACGCCCAGTCGAACACGTACTCGCCGTACGAATGGCCTTTCACGTACAGGGGCAGGGCGGCGGCCAGCGCATCGTCGGCGTCGTACAGGGCGATGTATTGCGGCTGCCAGCCCGTCTCCGGCGCCGCGCTGCCGGATTCGTGCAGCGCGTGCAGGAACGCGAACGAGAGAAACGGGTTCGGCTCGGGCTGCAGCGCGACGAGGGCGTCCCAGGCCGGCTGGCCGATCTCGGACAGAGAAGAAACGATATGCGTGCGATAATTCAAGATGACTTCCGCGAGTTGACTTCCGTATTTGCGATCAATGCCTGCGATCACCGAGCCGTAAAGACCCATGGACAAGCGATTCCTCAACCTGTATTTCCACGATTTCGCGCGCGTGGCCGTCGCCAGCCCGCGTTGCAAGGTGGCCGACCCCAAGTTCAACGCGCAGGAAACGATCCGGCTCGCGCGCGAGGCTGCCGACGCGGGCGCCGTGCTCGTCGCCTTCCCCGAACTGGGCCTCTCGGCCTACACCTGCGACGACCTGTTCCACCAGCGCGCGCTGCTCGACGCCGTGCTGGCCGCGCTGGCCGACGTCGTCGCCGCATCGAGTTCCTTGCCGCTGGCGCTCGTCGTCGGCGCGCCGCTGCGCGTGAATCACGTGCTGTTCAACTGTGCCGTCGTCGTCGCGGGCGGGCGCATCCTGGGCGTGGTCCCGAAAAGCTACCTGCCCAATTATGGCGAATTTTATGAAAGTCGGCAGTTCAGCGCGGCGGACAACGCGGCCGTCGACCGGATTTCCCTGCTCGGCCAGGACGTGGCGTTCGGCCCCGAGCAGATCTTCGAACTGGAGAACCAGCCGCTGTTCCGCTTCCACGTCGAGATCTGCGAAGACGTGTGGGTGCCCATTCCGCCGTCGTCCTACGCCGCGCTGGCCGGCGCGACGGTCCTCGTGAACCTGTCGGCGTCGAACGTCGTCGTCGGCAAGAGCGGCTACCGCCACCAGCTCGTCGCGCAGCAGTCGGCGCGCTGCCTCGCGGCGTATCTGTACACGTCCGCGGGCCGCGGCGAATCCACGACGGACATGGCGTGGGACGGCCAGTCGCTGATCTACGAAAAGGGCGACCTGCTCGCGGAGTCCGAACGATTCCTGGACGAGTCGCACCTCATCTTCGCCGACGTCGACCTGGAACGCCTGTCGGTCGACCGCATGCACACGACGACGTTCGCGCAATCCGCGCGCCGCCACGCGCACGAGGTCGGGAAATTCCGCGTGCAGCCGTTCAGCGTGACGCTGCCGCTCGACCGCGACCTGCCGCTCGCGCGCCTGGTCGAGCGCTTCCCGTACGTGCCCGCGGACGGCCGCCGCCGCGACGCGCGCTGCACGGAGGTCTACAACATCCAGGTGCAGGCGCTCGTGCAGCGGCTGCAGTCGTCGGGGCACCAGAAGGTCGTGATCGGCATCTCGGGCGGCCTCGATTCCACGCACGCGCTGCTCGTCTGCGCGAAGGCGATGGACAAGCTTGGCCTGCCGCGCACGAACATCCTCGCGTACACGATGCCGGGCTTCGCGACGAGCGAGCGCACGCTGCGCCAGGCGCGCGAACTGATGCGCGTCGTCGGCTGCACGGCGCACGAGATCGACATCCGCCCCAGCTGCATCCAGATGCTGAAGGACCTCGGCCACCCATACGCGGAAGGCGCCGAGCAGTACGACGTCACGTTCGAGAACGTGCAGGCGGGCGAGCGCACCAGTCACTTGTTCCGCCTCGCGAACCATCATCACGCGATCGTGATCGGCACCGGCGACCTGTCCGAGCTGGCGCTGGGCTGGTGCACGTACGGAGTCGGCGACCACATGTCGCACTACAACGTCAACGCGAGCGTGCCGAAGACGCTGATCTCCCACCTCGTCCGGTGGGTCGCGGACACGAAGCAGATCGGAGAAACCGGCTCCGATGTGCTGATACACGTGCTGGAGACGGAGATCTCGCCGGAACTCGTGCCCGGCAAACAAGGCGAGGCCGGCAAGCCCGCGCAGGTGACGGAAGACTTCATCGGCCCGTACGAACTGCAGGACTTCAACCTGTACTACACGATCCGCTACGGCTTCGGCCCGGCCAAGGTGGCGTACCTAGCGTGGAGCGCGTGGCATGATCGCGCGACGGGGCCGTGGCCGGAAGGCGGCAACCCGGCGCGCAACCAGTACGACCTCGCGGCGATCAAGAAAAACCTGGGCATCTTCCTGTGGCGCTTCTTCAAGACGAGCCAGTTCAAGCGCTCGTGCGTGCCGAACGGGCCGAAGGTCGGCAACGGCGGCTCGCTGTCGCCGCGCGGCGACTGGCGCGCGCCCAGCGATTCGGAAGCGACCGTGTGGATGGACGAGCTGGCGAGGATTCCGGACTGACCGGGTGCCATGCGATAATCCAAGCAAACCGGAACTAGGAGATAAACGATGAAACAGATTACCTGCGTGATCAAGCCGTTCAAGCTGGACGAAGTGCGCGAGGCGCTGGCCGAAGTGAACGTCACCGGCCTGACCGTCACGGAAGTGAAGGGCTTCGGGCGCCAGAAGGGCCACACGGAGCTGTACCGCGGCGCCGAATACGTGGTCGACTTCCTGCCCAAGGTGAAGATCGAAGTCGTGGTCGACGATGCGCTGACCGAGCAGGTCGTGGACGCCATCATCAAGGCCGCGCGCACGGGCAAGATCGGCGACGGCAAGATCTTCGTGCAGGAGGTCGAGCAGGTGATTCGTATCCGTACGGGCGAGACGGGGCCGGACGCCGTCTGATCGTGCTGGGGCGATGCCTTATCGCCCCACCCGGAAATCGAACTTCCACGTCACCAGGCGGAACACGACGATGAACGTCGCGCTGGACCACAGCGCGAAATCGTGCGGGAAGCCGTTCATCCCGAGCAGCAGGAACATCCAGTTGCCGAGGAACGCGCAGATGGCGTAGGGCTTGCCGTCCCTGAACACCATCGGGACTTCGTTGCACACGATGTCGCGCATCACGCCGCCGAAGATCCCCGTGATCACGCCCATCATCGACGCGGTGAACAGCGGCATGTGCGCGTCCAGCGCGGACGACACGCCGGCGACGGAAAACAGCCCGAGGCCGACGGCGTCGGCGATGACGATCAGCCGCTCCGACACGATCTGGCGCAGGGTGCGAATGACGGGCGTCGCGACGAGGGCCAGCACGAAGATCAGGATCGCGTACTCTTCGTGGATCACCCAGAACAGCGGGCGCTTGTCCAGCAGGATGTCGCGCAGGGTGCCGCCGCCGAACGCCGCGATGAAGGCCACCGTGAACACGCCCACCACGTCCATGCGCTTGCGCCGCGCCTCGATGAAGCCCGAGAACGCGCCGACGAGGATCGCGATGATTTCGATGACGGTGATGAGGTGCATGCGGCGGCAGGTTGTGTCGACGCGCTAGACTACCATGCGGGTTGCCGCGACGTCAGCTATGCGGGCGCACGCGTCACGCGTGGGCGGAGGGCCGCCCACCCTACTGATTGAGCTCGGTAGGGTGGGCACCCCGTGCCCACGCGGAAGCAGGCATCACGCACGCGTCACGCGTGGGCGGAGGGCCGCCCACCCTACTGATTGAGCTCGGTAGGGTGGGCACCCCGTGCCCACGCGGAAGCAGGCATCACGCACGCGTCACGCGTGGGCGGAGGGCCGCCCACCCTACTGATTGAGCTCGGCAGGGTGGGCACCCCGTGCCCACGCGGAAGCAGGCATCGCGCACGCGTCACGCGTGGGCGGAGGGCCGCCCACCCTACTGATTGAGCTCGGTAGGGTGGGCACCCCGTGCCCACGCGGAAGCAGGCATCGCGCACGCGTCACGCGTGGGCGGAGGGCCGCCCACCCTACTGATTGAGCTCGGTAGGGTGGGCACCCCGTGCCCACGCGGAAGCAGGCATCGCGCACGCGTCACGCGTGGGCGGAGGGCCGCCCACCCTACTGATTGAGCTCGGTAGGGTGCGCACCCCGTGCCCACGCGGAAGCAGGCATCACGCACGCGTCACGCGTGGGCGGAGGGCCGCCCACCCTACCGATTGAGCTCGGTAGGGTGGGCACCCCGTGCCCACGCGGAAGCAGGCAT
>NZ_JAAQOM010000002.1 GCF_011682055.1 Telluria antibiotica
GATGCTTCTGGCGCCGGCTGACGGTGCTGAAGTCGGGAACCTGCCAGTCCAGACCTGCCAATCTGAGCAGGCTTTGCGTCATGCCCATCGCTTGCCGCAGCGGCAGATTGAACAGGCTTTTCATCGTCAGGCAGAACTGAATCGCCGCTTCGCTGTACTTCGGGCTGCGGCCCCGTTTGCCGCTGGCGCCGCCGTGCCAGCACATGTCCTTGTCCAGCCAAACCAGCAGCGAGCCGCGCGCTCTCAACGCTTCGTTGTATTCCTTCCAGTTGGTCGTTCGGTATTTCGGTTTGGCTGGTGCACTCATCCCGTCAGTTTACCCGTGGCCCAGCTTGGCCGCCGCAGGGACGGATTTGTGCAACAAAGCCGCTTGAAAGCCTGATCTACTAAACCCCGCATGTGCCAATCCCTCAGGAACTCCTGGTCTTTTGACAATCGATCCAGTTCTTCTCGGCTGCTTGCCACGACTTCGCAGTAAAGGTCTTCTGGACAGAGACGCCAGTATTGCCCGTGTACGTCTTTCAGAATCAGGTTGCCGAAGTCGTTGTCATCAATAAGCGCGACTGGCTCAAGTCCTATCCATCCACAAGCACTTCGAGCGTCGTCAAGCAACTCCATCGTCGCTCCTTCACGCAAGCATTCATATGGCCGCTTTTGCCGGCGGATTCAACCGTTCGACTCAGGATGCCAGTTTCAACTTGGGGAAGAGTAACTGCCGAAGCACACTTCGATATCGTTACCGCAGTTGAACGCCATATTCGCCTCGAGACAATTCGGCAAGGCGTGCTAGTCCTTGGTCGATTGTCGAGCTCCAATGAACTGGCACGATGACCAGCCGCTCCACATGCAACGATCGTTTGCCTTCCGGCGTCAGGTCGATTTCGATGCGATCACCGATTCGTCTGATGGAAGCCACACCGTGATAGCAGCCAAACGCTTGGTCATCCAGCTCGATGTAGAGACCGTCCAAGCGCAGGCGCCTATCTTGCTCGTCCGTTTGTAACGGGTACTGAAGCATTACGTAGTTCGCTGCCCCGTCCTCACTCGAAGAGAATGCGAAAATCACCGCCGCATGATCCTCTTCAAACGAGGCAGTCTTCGCCAAGAATTCGTCGTTCATCTACCGGGATCTCTGCGTCGTTTCATGAGACCGTCCACTCTTGCCGACAGCGAAGGGCTGGTATGGCTCAGTGTACGAGTTTGTTGCTGACCGGACAAGGTGCGGGGAACAGCTCCTGCTTCTTATGGCAGACTTTATTGGTGTGGCGAACTTCATTAGCGCACCGCGCCTGTCCTCACGAAACAAGGCGCCGGATCAGCACGAGGGCAAGCGGCGACACGGCAATCGCCACCATCACATAGCCCTAACCCGGATGCGCGAGATTGAGCGTCCAGCCCATCATGGGCGTCGCTTTCGGCACGACCAAGCGCGTGTCCCGCTTGCTGGCATACAGGCCCAGCGGCCCGCGCCACGTTTAGTTCGCCGGGTTGCGCCATTCCAGCTCGTTGATGTCGTCCTGCTTCATCCGCTACTCCCACCCTGAGACAAAGGCAAGAATGTGACATTCCGCGTATATGCATATCGGGAATCCTCATGCTCCCTCATCGCATTTCAGAGGCCGATAATGCTCGCATCTTCCCCAGAATAGCCGCATTTCGTCTAGACCAGCAAGCAAGATTGCTTTGTATGCATCCATTTAACAACAGTATAGACAGGTGACGATTGTGAATACCGTTGGGCGCTCGTTACACTGGCCCACGCCTTGCCGGCACCAAATCGGTGCAGCCTGGTTCGCACAACAACAACCATCGACGAGAGATTCAGGATGACTCAACACCGCGCCGTACCCGTCTTCACCCGTACCCTGCTCGCTTCCTCGCTGTTCCTTGCTTTCGCCCCCGCCTGGTCCCAGGACACAACGACCGATCCCGCTTCCGCCGCTCCGACCATCACTGCACCCGCCGCCGCGCCCGCGCAGTCCGACAAGGATGGCGGGATGGCGTCCGTCGTCGTGCTCGGCTCGCGCTCGACCGCGCGCACGGCACTGGATTCGGCAGCGCCCGTCGGCCTGATCGGCGCCAAGGACATGGCAATGGCCGGTCCGGTGGAACTGGGCAAGCTGCTGCAGACGCTCGACCCGTCCTTCAACTTCTCGACGACGTTCATCAGCGACGGCACGGACATCATCCGCCCCGCCACCCTGCGCTCGCTCGGCCCGGACCAACTGCTCGTGCTCGTGAACGGCAAGCGCCGCCACCAGCAGGCGCTCGTCAACGTGCAGCAGACCATCGGCCGCGGCTCGGCCGGCACGGACATCAACGCGATCCCGATGTCGGCGATCCAGCGCATCGAAGTGCTGCGCGATGGCGCGGCCGCGCAATACGGCTCCGACGCGATCGCGGGCGTGATCAACATCGTGCTGAAGACCCAGACCAACGAGACGCAGCTGTCCGGCACCGTCGGCGGTACGACGGAAGGCGGCGGCGAGCTGCGCCAGGGCAGCGTCAACAAGGGCTGGACGATCGGGGACGGCGGCTACATCAACCTGACGGCCGAAGCGCGCTACCGCGGCGAGACGAACCGCGCGGGCGAGGACACGCTGCGCGTGAATCCGCCGCGCGTCACCCAGCGCATCGGCGACAGCCTCGCGAAGGACCAGTATTTCTGGTGGAACTCGGCGATCCCCGTCGCCAGCGACGGCGAAGTCTACGTATTCGGCGGCGTGTCGCACCGCACGGGCGATTCGGCCGGCTTCTTCCGCTCCACCGGCGACGGCCGCAACGTGCCGGCCGTGTACCCGAACGGCTTCCTGCCGAACATCCGCACCACCGTCAAGGATGCGTCGCTGGCCGTCGGCTACCGCCGCGACCTCGCGAACGACTGGAAGGTCGACTTCTCCGTCAACCACGGCCGCAGCGAGCTCGATTTCCACGAGAAGAACACGATCAACGTCAGCTACTGGTACGAGCCGAAGCCGGGCGGCGGCATCTACGCCGAATCGCCCCTGGAAGCCGATACCGGCAAGCTGAAATTCAAGCAGACGACGTTCAACGCGGACCTGCGCGGCCCGATCGACATCGCCGGCAACAAGGTCAACTTCGCCACCGGCTTCGAATGGCGCCGCGACGGCTATGCGATCGACGCGGGCGACCCCGTGTCGTACCAGTACGGCCGCACGAACAACCCGGCCGTCGTGATCACGAACCAGACAGGCGGCGCGGCCGCATCGGGCACGCAAGGTTTCCCCGGCTATACGCCCGGCACGGCCGTCGACGACGCGCGCCACAACATCGCGCTGTACGCCGACGTCGAGCACAACATCACGCCGCAACTGCTGATCGGCGCCGCAGCGCGCTGGGAAAAATACTCGGACTTCGGCAGCACGACGACGGGCAAGCTGTCGCTGCGTTACGACCCGAGCCGCCAGGTGGGCTTCCGCGGCACGTTGTCGACGGGCTTCCGCGCACCGAGCGTGCAGCAGAAGTTCTACAGCTCCGTGTCGACGAACCTGAACGCGGCCGGCGTGCTGACGGAGACCCTGACGGCACGCGAAGGCAGCGCCGTCACGAAGGCATTCGGCATCCCGAACCTGAAGCAGGAAACGTCGAAGAACGCCAGCGTCGGCGTCGTGCTGCGCCCTGCCTCGAACTTCTCGCTGACGGCCGACCTGTGGCGCATCGACATCGACAACCGCATCGTGTTCTCGTCGAACATCGCGCCGGAATCGGGCGCATGCGCGACGGCGGCCGCGTGCCCGATCAAGGCGATCCTCGATCCGCTGAAAGTGGGCCAGGCGCAGTTCTTCACGAACGCGATCGACACGCAGACGAAGGGTCTCGACATCGTCGCCGAGCACACGACGCGCTGGCCGGGTAACACGCTCGTGCTGTCCGGGCAACTCGACTTCAACCGCACGACGGTCTCGGGCCGCCACTCCGATTCGCCCGTGCTGACGGGCGCCCAGCTGTTCGACGATTCGCAGGTCACGCTGATCGAACGCGGCCAGCCGCGCCAGCACCACGTGCTCGCCGCCGACTACACGCACGGCCAGTGGAACGGCAACGTGCGCGCCAACTACTACGGCGCCGTGCAGGGCCAGGGCTTCACCGCCCCGTTCGTCCAGACCTGGGACGCGAAGTGGATCGTGGACGCCACCGCGCGCTACAACTTCAACAAGTCGACCAGCATCACCGTCGGTTCCAACAACATCTTCAACACGTTCCCGACGAAGTGGGACCCGGTCAAGGCCGCGCCGTTCCCGCAGCTGGGCTTCACGTACTGCTGGGAGACCTGCCCGTTCGGCATCAACGGCCGCTCGTGGTATGCCCGCGTGGACGTCGCTCTGTAACGGCGCGTGAGTCAGCCGGTCGCGCGCGCGCGGGACCGGTGCGGGTCAGTACGGCCCGCGGATGAAGTCGCGCACGTGGGCGCGGTAGACGCCGGCCAGCTGCTCGTGCAGCGCGGCCGGCAGCGGCGCGACGTCCGCCGCGCTCACGTTCGCCGTCACCTGATCCGGGCGGCTCGCGCCCGGGATCACGACCGACACCTGCGGGTGGTCGAGGATCCAGCGCAGCGCCATCTGCGCCATCGTCATCCCCGCCGGCGCGAGGCGCGCCACCTGCTCGGCCGCGTCGACGCCGCGCTCCAGCTCCAGTCCCGCAAACGTTTCTCCCACGTTGAACATGGCGCCGTCGCGGTTGAAATGGCGATGGTCGTCGTCGCGGAACGTCGTCGCCCGCGTGATCTTGCCGCCCAGCAGGCCGCTCGCGAGCGGCAGCCGCACGATGATGCCGACCTTCTGATCCGCCGCGCGCGGGAACAATTCCTCGGCCGGCTTCTGGCGGAACACGTTGAAGATCACTTGCAGCGAGGCCAGGCCGTCCTGCTGCAGGCAGATCAAGCCTTCCTCGACGGACTCCACGCTCGCGCCCCAGCGCTTGACGAGGCCTTCCTGCTGCAGCTCGCGCAACCAGTCGAACACGTGGCCCTGGCGCAGCACATCGGTCGGCACGCAATGCAGTTGCGTGAGGTCGAGCGCATCGGCCTGCAGGCGCTCCAGCGAACGCTGCGTCGCTTCGCGCAGCGACGCGCGCGTGTAGCCGTCCGGGTAGATGCCCGCGCGGCCCAGCTTCGTCGCGACGACGACGTCGGCATGCCGGCCACCGGCGAGGAAGCGGCCGATCGAGCGCTCGCTGGCGCCGTCGCCGTACACGTCGGCCGTGTCGATGAAGCGCACGCCCGCGTCGACCGCCGTCTGCAAGGTCTGCTGCGCGACGTCGTCGTTCCAGTCGTTGCCCCAGCCACCGCCCAGCTGCCAGCATCCCAGGCCGATTTCCGGCACGCTCAAGCCGTCCGGGCCCAATTGTCGTCGTTGCATGATCTTCCCTTCGTTTTCGTTGCAATAAAAGCGTTACTGTACCCCGGCCGCGCGATCGCTGCCGGGCCGCTTGCTACAGCGGCGCGGGCGGCGCTGCATCCGCCGGACGCCGCCGCGCCGCCAGGGTGGCGCTCGTCGCCGCGCCGATCGACGACGCGACGATCAGGGCGATCGCGAGCCATTGCGTGACGTCGAGACGTTCGCCCAGCAGCACGAGGCCCATCACGGCGCCGATCGCGGGCTCCGCGCTGAGCAAGGTGCTGAACGTGTTCGCGGGCAGGCGGCGCAGCGCCACCATCTCGAGCGAATACGGGATCGCGCTGGACAGCACGGCGACGGCCACGCCGAACAGCAGGACGGACGGCGCCAGCAGCGCGGCGCCCGCGTTCGCGATGCCGACCGGCGCCGCGATCAGCGCGCCGATCACCGTGCCCCAGCTCGACGCGGCCGGACCGTACGCGGCGCTCGCGCGCTTGCCCGCGAGGATGTACACGGCCCAGCAGGCGCCCGCCACGAGGGCGAACGCGATGCCGCGCCAGTCGACGTCCGCCGCGCCGCCCCGCAGCGGCAGCAGCAGCGCGAGGCCCGCGCATGCGACGCCGATCCACACGAAATCGAGGCGCCGGCGCGACGTCGCCACCGCGACGACGAGCGGCCCCGTGAACTCGACGGCAATGGCGACGCCCAGCGGCACGTAGGCAAGCGCCGTATAAAAGCTGAGGTTCATGGCGCCCAGCGACAGGCCGTACTGCAGCAGCGCGCGTCCATCGCCGCGCAGTCCGGTGCGCCACGGGCGGAACACGACGGCGAGGATCACGGCGGCGAACGTCAGCCGCATCGCGGTGGCACCGGCCGCGCCGACGGCGGGGAACAGGTGCTTGGCGAGCGATGCGCCCGTCGTCAGCGAGACGAGCGACATCAGGAGGGCGGCGTACGGGACATACGCCGACAGGCCGACCGGGCGGGCGCGGGATTGCGTGGAAGAGGACATCGGAGAGCGGCTGCAGGGGCAAACATGCAACGATATCACCAACGGCCCCGGCCTGCCGGCCCGCAGCGGAGTGTGCCGCGAAGCAAGCGGGTGTAACAGCCTGTAAATTCCGATACGCGCGACGCCGGAATCCGTATAGTTGGCAGGTGAGGAGAACCGCCATGAAATCGCTCGCCATTGTCGCTACGCTCGCAGCAGCCCTCAGCGGCTGCGCCACGTATTACCCGGCGCCGGCCAACTACGGCACGCGCGCCTATTTGCAGCCCGATCCGAACGGCTGGCAAGTCGTATCCGTGACCCCGGTCGCGCCAGGCACGAGTGCCGCCGCCCGCGCCTCGGGCGACGCCGGCCGCGTGACCTATTCCCCAGCCCCGACGACGGTCGTGACGCAGCCGGTGTACGTGCCGGCGCCCGCGCCCGTCTACGCGCCGGTCCCCGTATACGCGCCGTATGCGCCCGTGTACGCGCCGTATGCGCCCGTGTATGCCGATCCGTTCTGGTATCCGCCCGTGACCATCGGCCTCGGATTCAGCTGGAACCACTGGAGCGGCGGCCACCGCGGCTGGGGCCACCGGGGCGGCTGGCGCGGCCACCGCTGACGCTGCTTCAGCTTCGTCGACCAGGGCTGCGCTTCGGCGCGGCCTTTTTTTCATCCCTACCCGCTGTCGCTGACGCTTTCCTTACGTATTTGCATGAATGACGCATGTTGCATCGCGTCACATCAATCGTTTGCTGTTGTCTGATTGCCATTCTACAATCGGCCTCGATGGGCCCGGCGCCGGTCTCGGCGACCCAGCGTAAAACGACAACATGATGACTACGGAGACGGCAATGAATTTCAAGGTAAAGGCATTGGTTGCAGGGGTAGTTCTGGGATGGTCGATGTCCGGCATGGCGGCGGAGCCGATCAAGATCGGTGTGTCGGGCCCGTTCACGGGCGGCTCGGCGCCGATGGGCGTGTCGATGCGCGACGGCGTGCGGCTGGCCGTCAATGAAATCAATGCCAAGGGCGGCGTGCTGGGCCGCAAGATCGAACTCGTCGAACGCGACGACGAAGCCAAGAACGAGCGCGGCGTCCAGGTCGCGCAGGAGCTCATCAACAAGGAACACGTCGTCGCCACCGTCGGCTACATCAACACCGGTGTCGCCCTCGCCTCGCAACGCTTCTACCAGCAGGCGAAGATCCCCGTCATGAACAACGTGGCAACGGGTTCCATCGTCACGAAGCAGTTCGCCAACCAGCCGGAGAACTACATCTTCCGCAACTCCGCGAACGACACGATCCAGTCCGCGATGATCGTCGAGGAAGCCATTGGCCGCCGCGGCTTCAAGAAGCCGGCGATTCTCGCCGACTCCACGAACTACGGCCAGCTGGGCCGCGAAGACCTCGAGAAGGTGCTCGACAAGAAGGGCGTGAAACCCGTCGCCGTCGAGAAGTACAACATCGGCGACGTCGACATGACGGCGCAACTGCTGCGCGCCAAGCAGGCCGGCGCCGACGTCGTGCTCACCTACGGCATCGGTCCCGAACTCGCGCAGATCGCCAACGGCATGCAGAAGCTGGGCTGGAAAGTGCCCATCGTCGGCAGCTGGACCTTGGCGATGGCGAACTTCATCGACAACGCGGGCAAGAACGGCGACGGCACGCGCATGCCGCAGACGTTCATCCAGAACCCCGACACGCCGAAGCGCAAAGCGTTCATCGACGCCTACGTGAAGGCGTACAACCCGCCGGGCGGCCGCATGCCGTCTGCCGTGTCGGCCGCGCAGGGTTACGATTCCGTGTACCTGCTGGCCGCCGCCATCCAGCAAGCCGGCAGCACGGAAGGTCCGAAGATCGCCGCCGCGCTGGAGAACCTCAAGGCGCCGGTCGAAGGCGTCGTCGCCACGTACAACAAGCCGTACACGCATACGGACCACGAAGCCATCAACTTCGAGAACACGAAGTTCGGCGAAGTGCGCGACGGCCACGTCGTGCTGGCCAAGTAAGCCGACCGGCCGGCGGCCGGATGCCGCCGGTGTTGTGCAGCATTGCACGAAGCCGCGCGCCTGCCCGGGCGGTGCGCGCGGCCGCCTTGGGGTGACATCATGGAAATCCTCCTGCAGCTCGTCGTGTCCGGCATCGCGCTCGGCATGATCTACGCCGTGATCGCATTCGGCTACCAGCTCACGTTCGCCACGTCCGGCACCCTGAACTTCGGCCAGGGCGAGGCGCTGATGCTGGGCGCGCTCGTCGGGTTGTCGCTCGTCGGCACCATCCACGGCGGCCCTTACCTCGGCTACTGGCTGATGATTCCCGTGGTCGTCGTGTTCGGCGCGCTGCAAGGCATCTTCGTCGAGTGGATTGCCGTGCGGCCCGCGATCCGCATCAAGTCGGAATTCGGGTGGATCATGTCGACGATCGCCCTCGCCATCATCTTCAAGAACGTGGCCGAGAACATCTGGGGCAAGGACGTGCTGCCCTTCCCCTCGCCGCTGTCGTCCGAACCGTTCACCGTCCTGGGCGCGAACGTGCAGCCGATGCAGGTCGCCGTGATCATCGGGGCGCTCGCCATCATGTTCGCCGTCGAGATCTTCAACCGCAAATCGATCTACGGCAAAGCCGTCGTCGCCACGGCGAACGACCGCGACGCGGCGGGCCTCATGGGCATCAATACCGGGATGGTCATCACATTCTCGTACGCGCTGTCGTCCGCGACAGCCGCCTTCGCGGGCGCGTTGATCGCGCCGCTGACGCTCACGAGCGCCACGATGGGCGCGTCGCTGGGCCTGAAGGCGTTCGCCGTCGCCATCATCGGCGGCCTCACGTCGGGCATGGGCGCCATCGTGGGTGGCATCATCCTAGGCATCGCGGAGACGGCGACGGGCTTTTATCTGTCGACCGGCTACAAGGAAGTGCCGGGGCTCGTTCTGCTGCTGCTCGTGCTGGCCGTGAAGCCATCGGGCCTGTTCGGCAAAGCCGCCATCAAGAAGGTGTGACGATGAACAAGCTGACCTGGTCCGGCGCCATCGCCGGGATCGCGCTGCTGGCGGCATTCCCCGTGCTCGTCGCCAACCCGTACTACATCCACCTCGTCGAGACGATCCTGATCTACGCGATCCTGCTGTTCGGCCTCGACATCGTCGTCGGCTACACGGGCCAGGTGTCGCTGGGCCATGCCGGTCTGTTCGGCGTGGGCTCCTACGTGACGGGCGTGCTCGTGATGAAGCTCGGCGCGGCATGGTGGCTCACCTTGCCCGCCAGCGTCGCGGGCGCCGCGCTGTTCGGCGCCATCCTCGCGCTGCCCGCGCTGCGCGTGACGGGCCCTTATCTCGCGATGGTGACGCTGGCCTTCGGCACCATCGTGCAAATCCTGATCAACGAGATGACCTTCCTCACCGAGGGCCCGATGGGCATCATGCTGACGAAGCCCACCGTGGCCGGGCATGAGCTGACGGAAGTCGAGTACTACTACGCCGTCGCCGCGCTGATGGTGGTATCGCTGCTGCTCGTGCACCGCCTGCTGAAATCGCATATCGGGCGTGCGTTCGAGGCGTTGCGCGACAGCCCCATCGCATCGGACTGCATGGGTGTCTCCGTGTACCGCTACAAGGTCTACGCGTTCGTCATCAGCGCCGGCTTCGCGGGCCTGGCAGGCAGCCTGTATGCCTATTCGGAGCAGTACATCTCGCCGAACACGTACAACTTCGAGCTGACGATTTTATTCCTGCTCGCCGTGATCATGGGCGGACGCAAGACGCGCACTGGCGCCCTGCTCGGCGCCGTCATCGTCGTGATGCTGCCGAGCCTCCTGTCCGACATCGACCTGTTCCGACGCATCGCCGTCGGCGCCGCGATCCTCGCCGTGGCCGGTGCAGGCTTGCTGCTCGCGCGCGGGCGCACGACGTTGCGCCGTACGGCCATTCCCGTGCTTGCAACGCTGGCGCTGGCCGCCGTCTCCTACAAGCTGCAAAGCATGGTCGACTGGCGCCTGACGATCTTCGGCCTCATGACACTGTTCGTCGTCTACTACCTGCAGGAAGGCATCGTCGGCTTCCTGCGCGGCCTGCTGGGACGGGGCCGCGTGCACGCGCACGCGGTCGCGGACAGCGGCGCCGACCCGTTCGCGGGCGTCGGCACGCCGAAGGATCCGGGCGGGGAGCTGCTGCGCGTCGAACAGGTGCTGATGCAGTTCGGCGGCCTGAAAGCGCTGAACCAGGTCGACCTGGCCGTGGCACGCGGCACCGTGCACGGCCTGATCGGCCCGAACGGGTCCGGCAAGAGCACGATGATGAACGTCCTCACCGGAATTTACACGCCGACGGCGGGCAGCGTGGTGTTCGCCGGCACCGGCATCACGGGCCGCACGCCGGCCCAGATCGCGCTGGGCGGCATCGCGCGCACGTTCCAGAACGTGCAGCTGTTCGGCGAGATGACGGCGACGGAAAACATCCTCGTCGGCCTGCACCACAGCTTCCGGTCGAACGTGGTCGACGCGGTGCTGCACACGCCGCGCCGCCACCGCGAGGAACTGGCCGCGCGGGCGCGCGCGGGCGCGATCCTGCGCTTCGTGGGCCTGGCCGACCTGGCGGACGAGGAAGCGCGCAACCTCCCGTACGGCAAACAGCGCCTGCTGGAAATCGGCCGCGCGCTGGCGCTCGATCCGCGCCTGTTGCTGCTGGACGAACCGGCGGCGGGCCTCACGGCGCCCGACATCCGCGAGCTGATGGCCATCATCCGCAAGATCCGCGACCACGGCATCACGATCGTCCTCATCGAGCACCACATGGACGTCGTGATGACGATCTCGGATACCGTCACGGTGCTCGACTTCGGCCAGAAGATCGCCGAAGGCACACCGGCGCAGGTGCAGTCCGACCCGCGCGTGATCGAAGCTTACCTGGGCGGCGCCGGCGAGCCCGCCGCCGTCTGAGGAGACCCCATGCTCACGATAGCCAACCTGCACGCGGCCTACGGCAAGGTCGAAGTCCTTCACGGGATTTCGCTGGAAGTCCCGAAGGGCAAGCTCGTCACCCTGATCGGCTCGAACGGCGCGGGCAAGACGACCACGATGCGCGCCATCTCCGGCATGATCAAGCCGCGGGGCGGCACCGTCACGCTCGCGGGCCGCGACATCACGGGCCTCGATTCGCACCGCATCGCGCGCGCCGGCCTCGCCCATTCGCCGGAAGGCCGGCGCGTGTTCGCGACGATGTCCGTCACGGACAACCTGCTGCTGGGCGCCTTTCCCCGTTTCACCCGCGCGCGGCCGAAGGGCGACGTGGCGCACGACCTCGAGCGCGCACTGGAACTGTTCCCCCGGCTGAAGGAACGCCGGCTGCAGCTGGCCGGCACCCTGTCCGGCGGCGAGCAGCAGATGCTGGCGATGGCACGCGCCGTCATGCTCAATCCCGACGTGGTGCTGCTGGACGAGCCGTCGATGGGCTTAGCCCCGATCCTCGTCGACGAGGTCTTCCGCATCATCGCGCGGCTGAAGGCGGAAGGCGTCACGATGCTGCTCGTCGAGCAGTTCGCGCAGGCCGCGCTGAACGTGGCGGACTACGGCTACGTGCTGGAAAACGGCAGCATCGCCGTGCACGGACCGGCCGCGAGCCTCAAGCACGATCCGAAAGTCGTCGCGGCCTACCTGGGCGGCGCCCACTGACGGATCGCGGCCGCGAGCGCGTCGAGGTCTTCGGGCCCGTTGTACAGGTGCGGCGTGACGCGCACGATCTCGAGGTCGCCGAGCCGCCGCGTGACAGTGAAGATTCGGTGCTCGTCCATCAGACGGTGCACGACGTCCGCGGCCGGCATGCCGGCAATGCCGAACGCGCCCAGTCCGCAGTGCTGGCGCGGGGCGCGCGGCGTGTAGACACGGACGCCCGGCACGTCGCGCACCTGGTCCATCCAGCGCCGCGCGAGCCAGCGCAGGCGCGCTTCCTTGGCCTTGCCGCCGATCGCGGCGTGGAACGCGAGCGCATCCTCGATGGCCATGATGGGCGCCGGCGGCACGGTGCCCACCTGCCCCAGCTTGTCGATGTTCGTGCTCGCGAACGACACGTCGCCGTACAGCGGCGCGATGTCGCCGATGCGCTCGCGCGCGATGTACAGCAAACCCGTGCCGAGCGGCGCGCCGACCCATTTGTGCAGGTTGAACGCGGCGAACGGTGCACCCAGCTGCGGCAGGGTGTACTCCAGCTGGGCGAGCGCGTGGGCACCGTCCACGATCGCATCGATGCCGCGTTCGCGCGCCAGCGCGGCCAGCCGCGCGACGGGCATGATGCGGCCCGTGCGGTGCACGACGTGCGTGATCAGCAGCACGCGCGTGCGCGGCGTGATCGCGTCGGCGTACAACGCCACGACGGCGTCGTCGTCTTCCAGGTCGTACGGCACGTCGAGCTCCACCACCTCCAGGCCCTTGCGCGCGGCCGTCATCCGGACGACGTCGTGGCTGACGTCATAGTCGTGCTGCGCCATCAGGATGGCGTCGCCCGCTTCGAACGGATAGCCCTGCAAGAGGACGTTCAACGATTCGACCGCGCTGCGCGTAATCAGCAATTCATCGGGCGCCACGCCCGTGAACCCGGCCAGCAACGCCTTCACGCGCGCGAGCCGCGCGCTCCAGCGCGTGCGCAGGAAGAACGCGTTGTCGCGGTCGACCTCGTCCTGGTAGCGCCGCAGCGCGGCCCGCACGGGGTCGGCCGGCATGCCGAAGTAGCCGTTCTCCAGGTTGATGAACTCGCGCGACGGCGAGTACTGCGCGCGGATGGTGGACCAGTACGACTCGTCGTCGGGAAGGATGTCGGCCAAAACGGGGCTCCTGTCGGGCGTTGTGCAACCGCCATCATAGCCCGCTCCACTCATTGCCGCAGGCGAGCCCCCAATGCCAGCGCCGCCGCGAGATTGCGCGCCGCGCGGCGCAGGTTCTCGTCGGCCGCGCCGAGTGCCTCCGCCACGGAACACGGACGCGCGACGGCCGCGACGACCACCTCGATGCCCTCCGTGTACACGGCGTCGGCGTCGCGCGCGAGACTGCCGCCGATCGCGACGACGGGCTTGCCGTGGCGGCGCGCGACCTTTGCCACGCCCATCGGCGTCTTGCCGTTCACGGTCTGGCCGTCGATGCGGCCTTCGCCCGTCACCACGAGGTCGGCGTCGCGCACCTGGGCATCGAGGCCGACGGCCTCCGTCACGATCTCGATGCCGGGCCGCAGCCGCCCTTGCAAGAACACGACCATCGCCGCCGCGATGCCCCCGCCCGCGCCCGCGCCCGGCAGGTGCGCGACGTCCTGGCCGAGATCGCGCCGGATGACGTCGGCGAAGTGCGCGAGCGCGGCATCCAGCTCTTGCACCATGTCCGGCGTCGCGCCCTTCTGCGGGCCGAACACGGCGGACGCGCCGCGCGGGCCGACGAGAGGATTGTCGACGTCGCAGGCGATGTGGAATTCGGTCTCGCGCACGCGCACGTCGAGCCCCGATGCATCGATGCGGTCCAGGCGCGCCAGTTCCGCGCCGCCGGGGCCGAGATCGCGGCCGTCCGCGTCGAGCAGGCGCACACCCAGCGCCTGCAGCATGCCGGCGCCGCCGTCGTTCGTCGCGCTGCCGCCCACGCCCAGCACGACCCGCCTGGCGCCGGCGTCCAGCGCCGCGCGGATGAGTTCTCCCGTGCCGCGGCTCGTGGCCGTGCGCGGATCGCGCAGGTCGGGCGGCACGCCTTCGAGGCCGCTGGCGGCCGCCATCTCGATCACGGCCACACCGCCCGCGTCGCCGTAGAATGCGTCCACGACCTGGCCCAGCGGCCCCGTCGCGCGTACGTCCACGCGCCGGCCGCCTAGCGCATCGATCATCGCCTGCACCGTGCCTTCCCCGCCGTCGGCCACGGGCACCTTGACGTACGTGGCGTCCGGCCAGACCTCGCGCATGCCGGCCGCGATGGCGTCGGCGACCTGCAGCGCCGTGAGGCTTTCCTTGAACGAATCGGGGGCGATGATGATCTTCATGGGCGGTCCTTGATGTCGATGCCCGCAAGGATATACGACCGCGGACGCACCGGGCAATGTCTTGCTGAAGTGACAAAAGTCGCCGATAATCCGGCCACCCGATCCCAGGAGACCGCCATCCGCTCACCCCTGCTTCGCCTGCGCCTGCGCTGGTATGCCGTCAGCACTGCGCGCCTGCTGCTGCGCCGCTGGCAGGCCGTCACGCTCGCCGCCGGCGTGCTGGCGTCGGCCAACGCGTCCGCATTCGGCAACCTCGACACGCTCGCCCGTCCGCTGCTCACGTTGCTCACGCCCGGCCATGGCGCGCCGTGGCGCATCGGCTACCTGCTTGGCCTGCAGGCGCTGGCGGCCGCATGGGCTGCCATGCAGCGCGACCAGATCGCGGGGGGGCCGTTCATGGCGTTCGCAGCGTCGCTGCCGTTTACACCGCGCGAGCGGCGCCGCGTCGACCTGGCCGTGCTGCTGCTGGCCGACTCGCCGTTGTTGGTGGTTGCGGCCAGCGCGTTCGGACTCGCGGCAGGCCGCGGCGCGCCCGCCGCGCATGCCATGCTGCTGTGCGACGTCGTGCTGCTGGCCCTCGTCACCCAACGGGCCGTGCTGGAACGGCGTTTCGGCGCATGGGCAGGCGTGGCGATGGGCGCGCTGCTGGCCGGCGCCGCGTTCGGCACCGCGCTCGCCCTGGCGGCCAGCGTCGTCGTCGGCACGGCGGCGGCCGGCGCGCTGGTCCTCCCACCACGTCCACGCGCGCAGCGGCGCGCACGATCGCCGCACACGCGCCGCGCACGCCCGCCGGCGCTGGGCGGACGGCATGGCGCGGCGCTGCAGATATCGCTCGCCGTGCTGCTGCGCGAGCGGCGCGGCGACCTGGTCGCCAAGGGCTTGACCGCCGCGGCCATCGTGGCGGCGGCCATCGGCCTCGTGACGTTGTTCGACCACGATGCGCGCAGCTTTCCGACCTTGTTGCTGGCCGAGGCGTGCTGCGCCCTCGCATTCAGCGGCCTGTTTCGCGGGCTCCATCAGGCGCACTGCGGCAGCATGGGCTTTGCGGGTGCGTTACCGGTAGCGAAAAACTGGTGGCGCCCGTTCGACCTCGCGGCCGTGCTCGCGGCGGCCCTGCCGTTCCTCGGCGCGCTGACGGCGTTCGCATGGGCCATCGGCGCCGCGGCGCCCGCGCAAGTGCTCGTCGCGCTGGCCTCGAACGCGGTCCTGCTGTGCGCACTGCGCGCGCCACAATTGATCAGCGAGCGGCACGCCGTCGTCCTCGCCACCGTCGTGGCGGGCTGCTGGACGGCGGCGACCATCGCCTGCCTGCTTTAGGAGACCACCTTGCTGCGCTTCGAAAACGTGTGCAAATCGTATGGATCCCGGACCGTGCTGCACGAACGGACGGGCCGCTTCGCGCCCGGCGCGTATGCGCTGCGCGGGCCGAACGGCATCGGCAAGTCGACCTTGCTGCGGGTGCTGGCCGGCGTCGACGAGGCGGATGGCGGCGACATCGTCATCGACGGGCAGTCGCTGCTCGCGCAGCCCGCCGCCGCGAAGGCGCGGCTCTCGTACGCGCCGGACGAGTGTCCCGTGTACCCGTTCGTGACGGGCCGCGAGCTGCTCGCGTTCGTGGCCTGGGCCAAGCGCTGCGCCGTCCCGGACGACGTCATGGACATCGTCGGGCGCTTCGGCCTTGCGCGCCATCTCGACACGCGCTGCGGCGCCATGTCGCTGGGGACGCAGAAGAAGCTGATGCTGGCGGCGGCCTGGATCGGCGACCCCGCCGTGCTGCTGCTCGACGAACCCTCGAACGGGCTCGATGCGGACGCGCGCGCCGTGCTCGTCGCCCTGCTGGCCGCGCGGCGCGAGACGTCCGTCGTCTTCATGTCCACGCATGACAGGGCGTTCGCGGATGCAGTCGGTGCGGCGGTCGTCGAATTCGAGGCGCTCGCACAGCGGTAGCCGGTCGCTGCTGTCACTTATTGATTTTGAATAACCGGCGGACTGTAACTGTCGGTTTCTTTTACAGGAGCTCGCACCCTCTTCAGTTATTTTTCGCAAGTAACTGATTTGTCAGCATATACCTGGAGTGGCATGCTCTTTGCTCATCGGTACGTCGCGTACCTTCCATGATTCACGGAAGACCCGTAGTACTTGCATAAGTCTTTTCGCAGCCGGCCCCGCCGGCTGTTTTTCTTCAGGCTGTGTTCGCGGTAGTTATGTGAACTGAACCGCGTTGCAGCGGTCATACGCATCGTCGAGTTAACTCATGAGGAGTGACGATGCGCGGCGTGCCGTTCGACGATGTGTTCGCCCAGTTGGCGGAGGTACAGCTTTCCGCCGCCGACCTGGTCCGGCTGCGGGAATGGATCGCGGGCGTCGCGCATCCGGCTGAGTGCATCGCCCTGATCGAGCAGGCCGCGCGAGGGCGGCCGTGTCCGCGCTGCGGTTGTGCCCGCGTCCACCGGTGCGGCCAGGCGAGCGGCCTGCAGCGCTTTCGTTGCCTCGGCTGCGGGCGCAGTTTCAACGCGTTGACGGGTACGCCGCTGGCAAGGTTACGAAAGAAAGAGCATTGGCTGGCGTACCTGCAGTGCGTGCTCGAATCGCGCACCGTGCGCGAGGCGGCGCGCGTCGTCGGCGTCCATCGAACGACCAGCTTTCGCTGGCGCCATCGCTTCGTGCCCGGTGCCATGCGCGATCGGCCATCAATCCTGACTGCCATCGTCGAAGCGGACGAGACGTATCACCTGGAATCGCAGAAGGGTTCGCGCAACATGACCCGCAAGCCGAGGAAGCGCGGCGGCATTGCGACAAAGCGCGGAATCAGCGGTGAACTCGACTGCCTTCTCGTCGCACGCGACCGCACCGGGCAGACCCTTGATTTCCACACTGGTCGCGGCCAGGTGACGGCTGCACAACTGCACGCGTGCCTCAAACCGGTGCTGCCGGCGGACGTCCTTCTGATCAGCGATTCGGCGCTTTCATACCATCACTTTGCGGAGCAAGCCGGCATCATGCACGAGGCAGTGAACACGAAGCCAGGCGGCCGGTCACGCGGCGCAATCCATCTACAAAACGTCAATGCCTGGCACAGCCGCTTCAAGAGCTGGCTGGTGCGGTTCCGCGGTGTCGCGAGCCGCTACTTGATCAATTACTCGGGCTGGCAACGGGTGCTCGATGCGCGACGGCTGACGACGCCTGTGCATCTGCGGTGTGCTGCCGTTCAGCTCGGCTAAACGGCCGCGTCACCGAATTAACGCGAACACAGCCTTTCTTCAGGGGTCGCCAAAAAGGCCATGCGCATCGAGGATCGCATACGTGATCTCGGGATGCCGGTCCAGCACCCTGCGCACGGCGGCCGGCACGGACTGCCGCACCTTCTTGCACAGGCCGGGCCTGTCTTCCAGCACGATCAGGATACCGCGCAACGTGCGCACCTCGTTCGGGCCCGGCACGATCCGCAGTTCGACGCCGAGATTGGCGCGGATGCGGTCCTGCAGGCGCCTGAGTTCGTCGTAGCTGGTGACGGCATCGATGCGCTCGAGCAGGCGCTGCTCCTCCGCGCGCGTGAGGCGCAGCGGACGCAGGTCGGCCTCGGGGTCGGCCAGCAGCACCTCTCGCTCGCAGACGCAGGCGCCAGGGGGACATTCGGTGCGGATGGGTATCGATACTTGCTGCAACATGGGGTCACGCCGTCAACGGATTGCTCGTCCGGGCACCAGTGTATCGCAATGCGCGGCATCGCCGGCGACCGCAGCGAGCACGCCCGCCATCCGCTGCCAGTGCGAACCTTTCCAGAACACGCCGTGGCAGCAATCGCACGTGCTGAATTCGTCGTGCGCCGCAGCCACGCGGGGCGGCAGGCGGTCGATCACGTCGGCCTTCGCCACGGGCCGCAGCGGCGCGTTGCACGAGAGGCACAGCGTGAACGGCCGGACGCGCTCGGCCAGGCCGAAGCGGTCGAACACGTCGCGCAACTGGTCTTCCGCCTTCAGCGCCCGCACATAGCAGCCGTAGTCGATGCCGCGCCGCTTCAGGAGCGCCCGGTCGCGCGTCAGCACGGCGCGTCCATCCTCCAGCGCGATCGCCTCGACGTCGGCGTCGTGCAGCGTGTTGCGGTACACGGTGTCGAAGCCCGCCATGCGCAACAGCCGCGCGAGGCGGCCGAGGTGGGCGTCGGCGACGAAGCGCACGCGCCCGGGCGGCCGCTGGTCGATCCGCGCGACGTCGGCCACGGGCAACCTCGTGAAGCGCGGATAGACGGCCACGCGATCGCCCTCTTCCAGGATGTCGTCCAGTCCCGTGGGCGCGCCGTTCACGAGCACGAGCTCGACCTCCGTATGCGGCACGCCCAGCGCTTCCACCATGTGCTTCGTCGTGGCCGCGCGCGCGCACGGCGTCGTGAACGCGTGCCCCCGCCGCTCGCGTGCGACGAAGTCGTTCAATTCACCGTAGAAGCGGAATGTCGCGCTAACCATGATTCGTCGACGCCACGCAGCACGTCCAGTGCGTTCGGCACCGCGTGGCCCTCGGCCGTGTTATCGAAGATGCACCAGAGGTCCGCATCGGGCCGCGCCAGCGCCGCGATCCGCTGCTCGACGTCGCGCAGGAATTCGGGCGGGTAAGCCGAATAATAGACGCGCGGCGTGCCATGCAGCCGGATGTACGACGCGGCCGTCGTCGGCACGTGCGGTCCGGGCTGGCCGGCCGGCGGATCGGCGATCACGCGCGCGACGCCGTGTTCGCGCAGCAGCGCCGTCGCGGCCTCGCCGAACCACGTCGGATGCCGTCCTTCCAGCGCCAGCATGCAGGAAAACCGTGCGCGCAGCCGCGGCAGGAAGTCCGCGACGACGTCGGACTCGAACACACCGCTGGGCGGCAGCTGGACGAGCACGCACCCCAGCTTCGGTCCCAGTTCCCCGGCCTCGCGCAGGAAGCGGTCGAGCAGGTCGTTGGCATCGCGCAGCCGCGCCTCGTGCGTGATCGCTTTCGGCAGCTTGACGGAAAAGCGGAATGCCGCCGGCACGCTGGCAGCCCAGCGGGCATAGGTCTGGGGCTGGTGCGGCCGGTAGAACGACGAGTTGATCTCGACGGCGGGGAACACGGCCGCATAGCGCTCGAGGTGGCTGCCGTCGGCCGGAAACGCGGCAGCCGCTTCCTTCGGGATGCCCCAGCCGGCACAGCCGATCAACGGCCGCCCGCTCGCAGTGGATTGCAATTCGCTCATCTGAACCCATGTTGGAAGGCATGCGCCCGGCATCCGATTCTATGCTGGAAGGCATGGCGGACGGCGCACGCGCCGCCCCGCCGCTACAATACGCGGTACGCGATACGCACAGGAGAATGAAATGGACGCCTCCCACCTCGGCCATTCAAGCGAAGTGCGCCATAAGAGCGATGGATAGAAGGAAAAATATTTGAGGGGAGCGGAAGGTGGACCCCGCGGGCCAACGGCGTCGGAAGCGCCTAAAGTGAAAGTCTGAAGGCTTTCAAGGCTAACCGGAGGATCCACATCATGAATGCTACTCCCAAATCGGTGGTCGGTGTCGACACGGCCAAGAGCGTGTTCCAGCTGTACACGGTGGATAAGGAAACAGGCGAAGTGATCAACCAGCAAATCAAGCGCGCGCAGTTCTTGCAGTGGTTCGCCAACCGCGCACCTTGCCTGGTCGGCATGGAAGCATGCGGCGGTTCGCAGCACTGGGCGCGCAAGCTGCAGGCGCTGGGGCACGAAGTGAAGCTGATGAGCGGGAAGATGGTCAAGGCTTTCGTTTGCGGAAACAAGAACGACTCGGCCGACGCACGCGCGATCTACATGGCGGCGCAGCAGCTGGAAGTGAAGGCCGTGGCGGTCAAGAGCGAGGGCCAACAGGCCGTGCTGGCGATGCACCGGATCCGCCAACAGTTAGTGAAGGTACGTACGGCGCAAATCAACGAGTTGCGCGGCCTGCTGGGCGAGTACGGCGAAGTATTCGGCACGGGCAGGAAAGCCTTCGACAGCGGCATGAAAGCGGCGCTCGATCGGCTGGCCGAACGGTTGCCGGCGCCGTTGATCGACACACTGCGCGACCAGTGGAACGAATTGGCTCGACTGGATGAGCGCATCGTCCGCATCGAGGCATCACTGCTGGCATGGATGCGGCAAGACCGAGTTGCCAACGCGATCTTCGCGATTCCCGGTGTCGGCCTGCTGACCGCCACGGCTGCGGTGGCCGCCATGGGAGACGCCAAGGCGTTCCGGTCCGGCCGTGAGTTTGCGGCCTGGATCGGGCTCATACCGGGCCAGACCGGCAGTGGAGGCAAAATACGACTGCTGGGCATGAGCAAGCGCGGCGATGTCTATCTGCGCACCTTGTTGATCCATGGTGCCCGAGCGGTGCTTCGGCATGCCAAGGAACCCGGTCCGTGGCTGAAGCAACTGAGCCAGCGACGGCCACCGAACGTGGTGATCGTTGCGCTGGCCAACAAGATGGCGCGCATGATCTGGGCGGTACTTGCCCATGAGCGTGCGTATGACAAGGACCACGTCAGTGTGCGGCCGCACGCGGCGGCAGCGGCGTAAAACCTAATCAACTTACGAAAGGATGGCACGTCACCAGTTGCGTTAGGTATTGATAGCGATGACAGACAGGTCAGACCGGGATCCACTAAACCTGAATGGTACCTGGGGCTTTTAGCCCGCCCGGAGAATGAGGTGTGGGTCAGCGGATTTCATCGGGGCCAGCGGCGCTACCGCATACAAGGCCGGATATAGAACTGCGACTTTCCTCGTCTGAACAAAGCTGAAAAATACCTTGCAAAAGGGAGGCGTCCATATAGGTACCATGGCCGATTCCCTGCACATCGTCTGCCCGCACTGCGACGCCGTCAACCGCGTCGCCGCCGCGCGCCTGCCTGACCAGCCCGTCTGCGGCAAATGCGCGCAAGCCCTGTTCACGGCCCTTCCCACCGACGTGTCGTCCGCCCGGTTCGACAAGCACGTCGCGCGCAACGACATCCCTGTCGTCGTCGACTTCTGGGCCGCGTGGTGCGGTCCCTGCCGCATGATGGCGCCCGCCTACGCCCAGGCCGCCGGCCGCCTCGAGCCGCGCGTCCGGCTGCTGAAGGTCGACACGGAGGCGTCGCAAGACCTCGCCGCGCGCTACGGCATTCGCAGCATCCCGACCATCGCCCTGTTCCACGGGGGCCGAGAGATCGCCCGCCAGGCCGGCGCCATGGACGCGAACCGCCTCGTCGCCTGGGTGCAGCAGGCCACGCGCGACTCCTGACTCCCTCGTACCGCGCGCCGCGCCGAGTGGCCATCGGTGCCGGTTGCCCGCCCGCGCTCCGCCAAGGGCATGCACGGTCGTGCGGTTATTGCCCGATATGTAATTGAACATCAGCAAAAGTGTTGCTTCTAGGATACACTAGCGTCTTTACGCGTGACTTTCGATCACGCTGTTGATCGGATCGTGCCCGGCCGCTCTAGAATTTTCCACACGGAACTATTTTTTGACCGCGCCACTCTCCCGATATCCGCCATGACCTCCAGCCGAATGCTGCAACCGCAGCCCGCTTCGCCGCACTGCCCCGCCCCGGGCGCAATCCGTTCCGCCTTGCGTTCCTTGAGCCTGAACGCAAAGATCTGCCTCACCGCGACCGTGCTCGTGATCTTCAGCCTCGCCGCCACCTCGACCGTCACCGGCATCCGCAGCAGCCGCAGCGCCGAGGAATCGAGCATGCAGCTGGCGCGCACGACCGCCCGCGAGGCCGCCGCCGCGGTCCAGGCGCGCCTCGGCGCGCACCTGACGACCGTGCTGGGCGTCACGCGCGCAATGCGCACGACGCGCGGGGCCGACGCGCCGCTGACCCGCGACCAGGTGAACGAGCTGGTCAAGGCGACGATCCTCGATTCGGAAGACTTGAACGGCTCCACCGTCACGTGGGAACCGAACGCGCTCGACGGCAAGGATGCCGAGTACGCCGGCAAGAAACCGGAATACGACGACACCGGCCGCCCAATGCCCTACTACTCGCGCCAGGCGGGGGGCGGCCTGCACGTGGAACCCATCGTCTTCACGAACAAGCCGCACGGCGACGACTGGTACGACATCCCGAAGACCACGCGCAAGACCTATATGACGGAGCCGCATACGTATCCCATCGACGGCAAGCCGGTGGCGATGACGTCGTTTAACGTCCCGATCATCACGAAGGGCGAAGTGCGCGGCGTCGTCAGCGTGGACTTCGGCCTGGCCCGCCTGGGCGAAATCCTCGCGTCGATGAAGGTCATCGACGGCGGCCATCTGGCGCTCGTCTCGAACGGCGGCCTGTACGCCAGCAATCCCGACCCGGCCCTCACCGGCAAGAAGGCCGACGACATCCCCGCCGCCGGCCTCGAGGCCGTCCGCCAGGGCCAGACCTACGAGTATGTGGACACACACGGCCAGGTCCACCTGCTGCAACCGATCCAGCTGGCGCGCGACATCCCGCCGTGGGCGATCAAGCTCAGCTTCCCGCAACGCGTGGTCACCGCGGCGTCGCGCGACCTGCTCACCTACACGCTCCTCGTATCGGTCCTGTGCGCCGTCGCGGCGGCAGCCGTGCTGGTGGCCGTGCTGAACCGCCTGACCAAGCCCCTGCGCGTGCTCGCCACGGCCATGGCCGGCTTCGCGGGCGGCAACGCCGACCTCAATGCGCGCATGGAAGTCAAAGGCAACGACGAGCTGGCCAAGATCGCCGGCGGCTTCAACGACTTCGTCGCCAAGCTCCAGCACGTGCTGGCGCGCGTGCGCCATAGCTCGGACAGCGTGGCGGTGGCCAGCACCGAGATCAGCCAGGGGAACGCCGACCTGTCGGCCCGCACCGAGCAGCAGGCCGGCGCACTGGAAGAGACGGCCGCGTCGATGGAAGAACTGACGTCGACGGTCCGCCAGAACGCCGACAACGCGCGCCAGGCCAACCAGCTGGCGCAAGGCGCATCGGAGATCGCGGCCCGCGGCAGCGCCGTGGTGGCCCAGGTGGTCGACACGATGGGCTCCATCAAGGAATCGTCGCAGAAGATCGTCGACATCATCGGCGTCATCGACGGCATCGCCTTCCAGACCAATATCCTCGCGCTGAACGCGGCCGTCGAGGCGGCGCGCGCGGGCGAGCAGGGCCGCGGCTTTGCGGTGGTCGCGAGCGAAGTGCGCAACCTCGCGCAGCGCTCGGCATCGGCCGCGAAGGAGATCAAGGGCCTGATCGGCGACTCCGTCGACAAGGTCGGCGCCGGCAGCACCCTCGTCGGCGAGGCCGGACGCACGATGGAAGAGATCCTCGCGAGCGTGCGGCGCGTCACCGACATCGTCGTCGAGATCAGCGCCGCCAGTGCCGAACAAAGCAGCGGCATCGCCCAGGTCAACCAGGCCATCGCGCAGATGGACGGCACGACCCAGCAGAACGCCGCGCTCGTCGAGCAGGCCGCGGCGGCGTCCGAAAGCCTGCACGACCAGGCCGCGCTGCTCGTGTCGCTCGTCGGCGAATTCCATATCGACGCCGAGACCACCCCGGCAGCCCATGGCAATCCCGTTCTTCTCCGCACCACCAGGAAACAAATCAGTGAATAAGCTCAAACACGCCCGCCCCCTCGCCTGCGCCATCGCGGGCGCGTGCCTCGCCTTGTCGACCGGGGGCGCATCCGCGGCAGACGCGGGGCAAGCCGGCGCGGGTGCGCTGAAATTCGACGGCGCCATCCGCATGTGGGTGGAAGCCCTCAGCTGGAACGACCAGCGCAAGGGCACGCTCGAATTCGACACGGCGCGCCTCGGCTTCAAGTACGACGACGGCCGGTTCCTCGCGGCGGGCCGCGAACGGTATTATCACTACACGAGCCGCCAGACCGGTGCCAGCAAAGGCGCCGACATGCTGTTCAACGAATACCTGTGGGCCGGCTATCGCTTCGCCGACAAGGGCGAACTCCACGTCGGCCAGGACCGCATGCCCTTCGGCATCCTGCCCTATGCCTCGAACAACTTCTTCGAATCGATCGCGTGGTACGCCGGCTACGAAGACACGTACGCGATGGGCTTGCACTACCTGCGCAAGATCGGTGACTTGAACATCGACGCCGCCTTCTTCCCGTCGGATGGCCGCCACCTGCTGTCGTGGACCCGCAGCGTCGGCGAACTCGACGGGCTGGATTCCGTCCGCTACAGCAACCACCTGATGAAAAGCTATGGCCGCGAAGAGAAAAATACGTTCGTCGCGCGACTCGCCCACCCGCTGGCGCTCGCCGGCGGCAAGGTGGAAATCGGCGCCTCGGCGCTGGCGGGACGGCTCGCCGCGACGAGCCCCGCGCTGTCCGACGGCAACCGCCGGGCCGGCGCCGTGCACGTCGCAGGCACGTTCGGCAATCTCGGCGTCCAGCTGGAGACGGTCAAGTACGCGAACGACTTCACGGGCAACGGTTCCGTTGCCGGCAGCTGGTACGGCGCGTGCGACAACGACTGCGTGCTGATCGGTGCGTTCGGCTTCACGAACCGTCTCGCGGCGCGCGGCCACATCGACATCGCGAACGTCACGTACAAGATTCCCGGTTCGATCGGGCCGCTCAGCCAGTTCATGGTCTACAACGACTGGAGCCGGATCCGCAAATCGGCGGCGGGCTACGCGGACAGCTACCAGAACGTGACGGGCGTGACGTTCTCGGCGGGCGGCTGGGTCGCCATGATCGACGTCTCGAACGCGACGAACCAGCCCTACCTCTCACCGGGCTTCGGCAACGCGCTGGGCGCGGGCGGAGGTGCCAAATCGTCCGGTCATCGGTTCAATGCTAATATCGGCTATTACTTCTGATCCGAGGCCGTGCCGCGGCCCCCACTTTCCGGAGAAACCATGGCCCAGGAACTCGTCTACGAGCGCGGCATCGAGGATGCGAAGCAATTCGCCCGCGTCCTGTACGTCGCGCACGCACTCACTTTTTTCTTCTCGCTCGGCACGCTGTCGATCCTCGTGCTGATCGTCAACTACATCCGCCGCCCGGACACGGCCGGGACGATGGTGTACACGCACCATACGTGGATGATCCGGTCGTTCTGGTTCTACGTGCTGTGGATGGCCGTCGCGCTGTTTCTCGTGTTTACGTTCATCGGGATACCGCTGGCGTGGCTCGTCGGCGCGGGCGCGTGGGTGTGGATGGCGTACCGCATCATTCGCGGCTTCCTCGACCTGAACAACAATCGTGCGATGCCGGTGTAATCGACGCGCGATGCCTCATCGTAGGGTGGGCACCCCGTGCCCACGCGTAACGCCAACACCACGCAAACGTCCGCGTGGGCTCAGGGAGCCCACCCTACGTCCCCACGCGTTTAACGGAACGACGCCTTACAGCTTCGCGAGCGCCTGCTCGATATCGGCGATGAGATCGTCGACGCCTTCGAGCCCGATGTTGAAGCGCACGAGCGCGCCGGCATCCGTCCAGTTGCGCCGCATGCCCTGCATGCGGTAAGGCACGGCGAGACTGTGCGTCCCGCCCCAGCTGTAGCCGATGCCGAACAACGCCAGCGCATCGACGAAGCGGTCGACCTGCTCGCTCGCATAGCGCGCATCGAACATGACGGAGAACAGCCCGCCCGCACCCGTGAAGTCGCGTTGCCACACGTCGTGGCCGGGGCAGTCCGGGAACGCCGGGTGCAGCACTTTCGCGATTTCCGGACGTCCCTTCAGCCATGCCGCCACTTTGCGCGCGGCCGCATCGTGCGCGTCGAAGCGCAGCTTCATCGTTTCCAGGCCGCGCAGCACGAGGTAGACATCGTCGGCGCCCACGCCCATGCCGAGCCGCATGTGCGATGCGGCGATGCGGTCGTTCAGCGCGCGGTCGCGCGTGATGACGGCGCCCATCAGCACGTCCGATCCGCCCGACTGGTATTTCGTCAGCGCCTGCATGACGACGTCGGCGCCGACGTCGAAGCCGCGCAGCGCGAGGCCCGCGGCCCACGTGTTGTCCAGCGCGACGGGGATGCCACGCGCGTGCGCGGCCGCACAGATCGCGGGCAGGTCCGGCACTTCCATCGACACGGAACCGGGGGCTTCCGTCCAGATCAGCTTCGTGTTCGGCTGGATCAGGTCCGCGATGCGCGCGCCGACGAGCGGGTCGTAGAAGCGCGCCGAGACGCCGAAATCGTTCGCCAGCCAGCGCCCCAGCTCGCGCGTGGGGTTGTAGACATTATCGGGCAGCAGCACGTCGTCGCCCGCCTTCAACAGCGCCAGCAGGATCATCGAGATCGCCGCCAGGCCCGACGGCGCCAGCAGGCAGTACTCGCCGCCTTCGATGGCGGCCAGGCGCGCCTCCAGGGTGAACGTCGTGGGCGTGCCGTGCAGGCCGTACGTATAGGCCGTCTTGTTACGCCAGTCGCCCGCGCGCATGCTGGCCACGTCCTTGAACAGCACCGTCGACGCGTGGTGGATCGCCGTCGGGTACGCGGCGAAGCCCGCGGGAGGCTCGTAGTCGCTGTGCGTCAGCGTCGTCTCGATGGACCTCTTCGTCACGCCACCACCTCCGTTCGCAAGCAGGTCAGGCGACGGTCGCCCACAGGTCGTGCGCGTCCGCCTTCGTCACGACGACGTCGATGAATTCGCCCACGGCCGGCTTGGCCTTGCCCGGCGTCAGGGCGCGCTTGATGTGGACGACGCCGTCGATCTCCGGCGCGTCGGCGGCGGAGCGGCCCACGGCTTCGCGCGGACCCACTTCGTCGACGAGGACGCGGATCGTCTTGCCGACCTTCGCCTGCAGGCGCTTGGCGGAGATCTCTTCCTGCAGCAGCATCACGCGCGCGCGCCGCTCTTCCTTCACTTCGTCCGGAACGGGATTCGCAATCTCGTTCGCCGTCGCACCCTCGACGGGCGAGTACGAGAAACAGCCGAGGCGGTCGATCTGCGCTTCCTTCAGGAAGTCCAGCAGGTATTCGAATTCCGCGTCCGTCTCGCCCGGGAAGCCGGCGATGAACGTGGAGCGGATCGTGAGGTCCGGGTTCATCCTGCGCCACGCCTGGATGCGGTCGAGGTTCTTCTCGCCGCTCGCGGGGCGCTTCATGCGCTTCAGGACGTCCGGGTGCGCGTGCTGCAGCGGGATGTCGAGGTAAGGCAGGACATTCTCCCCCATGAACGGGATCACCTGGTCCACGTGCGGGTACGGGTACACATAGTGCAGGCGCACCCACGCGCCGTACTGCCTGGCCATCTGGCCCAGCGCTTCCGTCAGCTGCGTCATGTGCGTCTTGACGGGACGGCCGTTCCAGAATCCGGTGCGGAACTTGACGTCGACGCCGTACGCGCTCGTGTCCTGCGAGATCACGAGGAGCTCCTTGACGCCGGCCTTGAACAGGTTCTCCGCTTCCTGCAGCACGTCATGGATGGGACGCGACACGAGGTCGCCGCGCATCGACGGGATGATGCAGAAGCTGCAGCGGTGGTTGCAGCCTTCCGAGATCTTGAGGTACGCGTAGTGCTTCGGCGTGAGCTTGACGCCATGGTCCGGCACGAGGTCGATGAACGGGTCGTGCGGCTTCGGCAGGTGCGTGTGCACGGACTCCATCACTTCGGCGACGGCGTGCGGGCCCGTCACGGCCAGCACCTTCGGGTGCACCTTCGTGATGATGTCGCTGCCGCTCGCATCCTTCTTCGCGCCGAGGCAGCCGGTGACGATGACTTTACCGTTCTCGGCCAGCGCCTCGCCGATGGCATCCAGCGATTCCTGCACGGCGGCGTCGATGAAGCCGCACGTGTTGACGATCACGAGGTCGGCGCCGGCATACGACTTGGCCGTTTCATAGCCTTCCGCGCGCAACTGCGTGAGGATCTGTTCGGAGTCGACGAGCGCTTTCGGGCAGCCGAGCGAGACGAAACCGACCTTGGGAGGATTCGCGTTGCCGGCGGCATCGATGGTGGCGGGAAGAGGATTGCGGCGGAGTTCTTGCATTGTCAAAGTGCGGCAAAAATTTTGGGCAATCCGCGATTTTACAGCAAGTGGACGCGAAGAGCACCATGCCGACCGAAATGCGGCAGGCAGGACATGACATGCGCGCAACGCGTCGTGACGACGACCTGGCAATACAAAAAAACGCCACCCGAGGGTGGCGTCGTTGTTTGCGCAAGCCGGACGCGCCGGGACCTTGTCCCGGCACGCCGCCCGCTGCGATTACTTCTTTTCCGGCGGCACGCCGAACGGGAACGCACCGAACATCGCCTTGCTCTGGCTCTGCATCTGCTCCTGCATCTGCAGGAACAGGTTCTTGCTCTGGTCGATGTAATTGTTCATCATGCCCTGCATCATCGGGCCCTGGATGTTCATGAACTGGGTCCACATCTCCGTGCTGAACGGCTTGCCTTCCAGCGCGCCCGCGGCCGAGCCGACGAACTTGTTCTGGATGTCCGTGAACGCTTGCACGTTCTTTTCCAGGTACGAGCCCATCATGCCCTGCATCGCGTGGCCGTAGTAGCGGATGATCTGGGACAGCACACCACTCGAGAACATCGGCACGCCGTGCGCTTCCTCTTCCAGAATGATCTGCAGGAGGATGCTCCGGGTCAGGTCTTCGTTCGTCTTCGCATCCACGACCGTGAACTCGTCGGAATCGAGCACGAGTTGCTTCACGTCGGACAAGGTGATGTAAGAACTGGTCTGGGTGTCGTACAGCCGGCGGTTCGGGTATTTCTTGATCAGGCGTTCAGTGCTTTTTTTAACACTACTCATCTCATTTCCATGTACAGCGCCGTAGCGCATTTATTATGCGGCGACCGCGGGGATCGTCCCGCGGCGTCTCCGATTCCAAGAGGATATCCGCTAAAAATACCACGTTGCGAACGCAGGTGCAGCAATTATTCGCTGAGCAACTGAATGATTTTTTTCACAAGGCTTCGCGTCGCCCTGTTCAATCCGCGCGCGCCTTGACGTAACGTCCCGGCGCGGGCTCGACCGGCGGGAATTGCACACTGCCCGGCTGCGCCGGCGGCGCGACGTCGTCGCCGCCGAATTCGGCCAGGAATGTCGCCCATTCGGGCCACCAGCTGCCCTTCTTCTCGACGGCGCCCGTCATCCACTCGCCCGCCGTCTTCGGACGGGTGCGCCCGCCCTCATTGACCCAGTAGCTGCGCTTGTTCTTCGACGCCGGGTTGATGACGCCCGCGATATGGCCCGACGCCCCCAGCACGAAGCGGTTGTTCTTTGGCTTCTTCGGATTCAGCAGGGTCATCGACGCGAACGCCGCTTCCCACGGGACGATGTGGTCTTCCTTCGAGCCGTACAGGAACGTCGGGCAATCGATGCTGCCCAGGTCGACCTTCACGCCGGCCACCGTCAGCGCACCCGGCACCTTCAGCTTGTCCTCGAGATACGTGTTGCGCAGGTACCAGCAATACATCGGGCCCGGCAGGTTGGTGCTGTCGGCGTTCCAGTAAAGCATGTCGAACGCGGGCGGCGTCTTGCCCTTCAGGTAGTTCTGCTGGACGTAGTTCCACACGAGGTCGTTCGGACGGAGGGCGGAGAACGTGGTCGCCAGGTCGCGTCCCGGCATCAGCCCGCCACGCGCTAGCTGCTGTTCGCGCAGCTTCACCTGCGTCTCGTCGACGAAAACGTCCAGCACGCCGGTATCGGAAAAATCGAGCAACGTCGTGAACAGGCTCAGGCTGGCGGCCGGCTTCTGGCCGCGCCCCGCCAGCACGGCCAGCGCTGTCGCGGCAATCGTGCCGCCCACGCAGAAGCCGAACACGTTCACTTTGTCCATGCCCGTGATCGCGCGCGTGACGTCCAGCGCGCGGATGGCGCCCTGCTCGATATAGTCGTCCCATGTCGTGCCCGCGAGGCCCTGGTCGGGGTTGCGCCACGACACCATGAACACCGTATTGCCCTGCTCCACGAGGTAGCGGACGAGGGAATTCTCCGGCTGCAGGTCGAGGATGTAGTATTTGTTGATGCACGGCGGCACCATCAGCAGCGGCACCTCGTGCACGGTCGGCGTCGTCGGCGTGTACTGGATCAGCTGGAACAACGCGTTCTCGAACACGACCGTGCCCGGCGTGACCCCGACGTTGCGTCCGACCTCGAACGCGGATTCGTCCGATTGCGAGATGCGCCCTTTCTGCAAGTCGGCCAGCATGTTCTGCAAGCCTTTCGTCAGGCTCTCGCCCTTGGTCTCGATGATTTTTTGCTGGGCTTCCGGATTCGTCGCGAGGAAGTTCGCGGGCGACATCGCGTCGACGATCTGCTGCACGGCGAAGCGGATCTTGTGCTTGTCGCGCGCCGGCGCTTCCACGGCGTCGGCCAGCGCCAGCAGGAATTCGGAGTTCAGCAGGTACGAGGCCACGCTGTACGCAGACATTGCATTCGCCGTCCACTCGGGCGCGGCGAAGCGCCGGTCGGTGAACGACGGCAGCTTGCCCGTGACAAAGTCCTGCCACAGCTTCAGCGCCTTTTGCATGTAGTCGTCGCGCAGCGCTTCCAGCTTCGCCTGCGACAGGCCCGCACCGATGTCCCCGAGCATCTTTGCCACCGGCGCGAATGCCGCCGTACCGTCGGTACCGTCGGGGAGTTTCATCCACGACTGCCAGGCGGAAGGGTCATTGAATTGCGCAAACGGCGCCATCCAGGGCGCGGCGAGCATCTGCGGGGTAGCATCAGGCGTATTCATAAGGCGTCCATTGTGTAGAATCGTTTTATCGACAGCAACCGGAGCATCGCATGTGGATCGTGGCCATAGGATGGATGTACGTCGTGACCCTGATGGCGGCGACGGAGCCGACTGTGGTTGGCGGCATTATGACTTTTTTCGGCTACGGCGTGTTGCCATTCTCAATCGTTTTTTACCTTGGGGGATCGCGTCGCCGGCGCACGCGGGAGGCAGAGGCGGCCTTGCGCGCGCCTGACGGGACCGTGATGACGCCGGTGGGCGGCCATGCCCCGGCTGCGGATGGGAGCGCCGCCGCGCATGGTTGCGCCGATGGCGGCGGCAGTTACGGCACGCACTGAGCCGCGCCTATTTCAGCCAGATGAGGCTGGCCTGACGGCCCGTGACGCCGTCGCGGCGGTAGGAATAAAACCAGTCGGCTTCGGTGGCCGTGCAGCGCCCGCCGCCGTGCACGCGCGTGACGCCGTCGCGCGCCAGCATGCGCCGCGCCAACGCATTCATGTCGGCCAGAAACTTGCCCGGCCGGCCCGGGTAAGGCTTGAACGCGTCGGCCGCCTGCCCCGGCAGCGCCGCTTCGAACGCGGCCAATACGTCGCCGCCGACCTCGAAAGCCTGGGGTCCGATCGCGGGCCCGAGCCACGCGGTGATCTCGCCCGCCCCGGCCCCACGCATGGCCGCGACCGCCTGCCCCAGCACACCGGCGGCCAGCCCGCGCCAGCCCGCGTGCGCGGCGCCCGCGACCTTGCCGCCCAAGTCCGCGAACAGCACGGGCAGGCAATCGGCCGTCAGCACGGCGCATACGACACCCGGCACCGTCGCGATGCTCGCGTCGCCGGTGAGCACGGGCCCGCCCGGCTGGACGGCTGCCGCATCGACGACGTCGGCGCCGTGCACTTGTGCGATCCACGCGGGCCGGCCCGGCAGGCGCGCTGCCAGCCGCGCGCGGTTCGCGTGCACGTGCTCCAGATCGTCGCCCGTCTGCAGGCCCAGGTTCAGGCCGCCGCCGCCGCGGTTGTCGCCATATGGGCCCACGCTGACGCCGCCGCGGCGCGTCGTGGCCAGTGCTCCGAACGCGTCAGGCAGATCGGGCCACTGGTCCGGCGCGGCCGGAAGAATCAGGTCGGCATCAGGCAAGGGCCAAGCCATCAATTCGCTTCCGGTTCTTCGATCCCGGCCTGCTCCAGAAGTTCCGCGAAGTCGTCGGCGAGCGGCACGACCCACTCCATGTGCTCGCCCGTGGCCGGATGCGTCAGGCCCAGGCGGCGCGCCTGCAGTGCCTGGCGGTGGAAGAACGACCGCAGGTGCTGCTTGCCGTACACGGTGTCGCCGACGAGGCTGTAGCCCAGCGACTGCATGTGCACGCGGATCTGGTGCGTGCGGCCCGTCTCCAGGCGGCATTGCACGAGGCTGACGGGACGACGGTCCAGCTCCCCCGTCTCCAGCAGCTCGTAATGCGTGATGGCGGGCTTGGCCGACGGGCTGTTCGACACGGCCATCTTGACGCGGTCCTTCGGGTCGCGGCCGATGGCGGTATCGATCGTGCCGTACGGACGCGGCGTGCCCCACACGAGGGCCAGGTATTCGCGTTTCACGGTGCGTGCCTGCAGCTGGCGCACGAGGTCCGTCTGCGCTTCCAGGGTCTTGCCGACGACCATCAGGCCGCTCGTGTCCTTGTCGAGGCGGTGCACGATGCCGGCGCGCGGCACGGACACGAGTTGCGGGCAATGGTGCAGCAAGCCGTTCAGCAACGTGCCGGACCAGTTGCCGGAACCCGGATGCACGACGAGGCCGGCCGGCTTGTTGATGACGATGATGGCGTCGTCTTCATGGACGATGTCCAGTGCGATCGCTTCCGGCGTGTATGCGGTATCCTCCGGCGCGGGCTGCGGCACGACGACGATCGTCTCGTCGCCGTACGCCGTGCTCTTGCCCTTGGCCGGCTTGCCGTCCACCATGACGTGGCCCTCGTCGAACCATTGCTGCAGGCGGCTGCGCGAGAATTGCGGCACCAGGCCCGCCACGACCTTGTCGAGGCGCTGGCCGCAGTGTTCGGGGCCCAGTTCCAGGGTGATCGGCGTGTCGTCCGGGGCACCCGGCGCGGAGCCGAATCCGGCGTCGAGCTCGGCGTCGAGGTCCTCGTCCAGGTCGGGGTCGAAAAGGTTTTCCGCCGAATTCGGCGCAGCAGTTAATATCACGTCAGTCCCATCGGCTATAATCAGCCGTTCGTTGAATCTCGGTAAAACTTTCTTGCAATAGAGCTTATGCAAAAAAAATTGTCTTTGGTGGTTGTGACCAGCGTCCTGCTCAGTTTGTCAGCTTGCGGATTGTTACCGGATAAATCCGACGAAAACAAGAACGTGTCAGCATCGAAATTATACGCTGACGCGCAAGAGGAAATGTCGGGCGGCCACTACGAAGCCGCAATCAAGCTGTTCGAGCGCCTCGAATCCAACTACCCGTTCGGCACCTACGCCGCCCAGGCGCAGATGGAAATCGCGTATGCGCACTATAAGGCGCAGGACCAGGCGGAGGCGCTGGCAGCCGTCGAACGCTTCATCAAGCTGCACCCGAACCATCCGCAGGTCGACTACATGTACTACCTGCGCGGCCTCATCAACTTCAATGACCAGATCGGCTTCCTCAGCTTCATCTACGCCCAGGACCCGACCGAGCGCGACCCGAAGGCGACGCGCGAAGCGTTTGCCGCGTTCAAGGAACTGGTCGACAAGTTCCCGAACAGTAAATACGCACCGGACTCGATCGCTCGCATGAACTACCTGACCAATGCGATGTCGCAGTACGAAGTGCACGTGGCGAACTACTACTACCGCCGCGGCGCCTACCTGGCCGCGCTGAACCGCGCCCAGAGCGCCGTCACGCAATTCAGCCAGGCGCCCGCGCGCGAGGAAGCGCTGTTCATCATGATCCGCTGCTACGACAAGCTGGGCATGTTCGACCTGCGCGACGACACGCAACGCATCTTCACGGCGAACTATCCGGACAGCCGCTTCACGGGCGGCAAGGGCAACGGCGACGCGCCGTGGTGGAAGTTCTGGGCCAAGGCCGGCCCGAAACCGGCGCCGAAAGACGCCGTGCAGTGATCTTCAAACGCCCGCGCTCATGCGGGCGTTTCTTTTTTCCTTGAAGAACGCCCAGACGGCTTCCGCGATTTCGACGTCGCCGTTCTGCCGGCCCGTGAGCCGGTTGATGAAGGACGGATACCGTTTCAGCCGGCTCGGCTCCGCATGGCCGCCACCGTCGATCCGGTACAGTGCCACCTGCATGCCGGCGGGGTCGGCGCCCCAGACGGTATGCGTCACGCGGGTCCTGCACTGCCCGCTGCGGGGCGCGATCGCCGACGTCGCCGGCGCATCGTGCAGCCCGCCGAGGCCGCGCCAGACGGCGACGCTGTCGTCGATGCTCCTTAGACGCCCCATAAGATTGAAAGCATAGCGATACTTGCCGCCGCGGTAAGGCAGCAACGGATCGGCCGTGCCGCCGACGATGAGGGCCGGCAGCGCCGCTTCCGGCGCGCTGCCCGGGCCCGATTCGGGCATCGGCGAGAGGATCGCCGCGAACGCGGCCAGCCGGTGCGGGATCGCGCTCGCGATCCGGTACGCCATCCAGCCGCCGCGCGACACGCCGGCCACATAGACGCGCGCCGGATCGACGCCGTGCTCCGCGATGGCGCGGACGATCAGGTCATCGACGAACGCGACGTCGTCCCGGCCGGCCGCGCGGGCCGACCGCGCGCAGCCGTCGGCCCATCCGCCCTCGCCCGCGTCGGGCGCCACGACGACGAACCGCTCGCGCGCGGCGATTTCCAGCAGCAGCGACAACGGCGACGGCGGGAACGCCCGCCCCATCACCTGCGCCGCCGACGCGCCGCCGCCGTGCAGCACGATGACGAGCGGCGCACCGACGGGCGGCGCGTCGTCGGGGACGGCGATGAGGTAGCGACGCGGGCCTTCCGGACGCGCCAGCGTGCCGGTCACGACGTCCAGCGCACGACCGGGACTATCGCTCGTGCCGAGGAACGTGACCCGCAACAGGCCTTTGAACCTGCGATATGCGCTCATCCCGTTTGCATGGGTACGGAAGCCGTCAGCCTTCGACGCGGCGCCGGAAGACCCACGCCTTGTCCGTCGACACGGCCGCGTCGAACGCATAGCCGTCGACGTCGAAGTCCTTCAAGCGCTCGACGTCGACGATGCCTCGCTCGGCCGCATAGCGCGCCATCATCCCGCGCGCCCGCTTGGCAAAGAACGAGATGATCTTGTACTTGCCGTTCTTCCAGTCCTCGAACACGGGCGTGATCACGGGCACGTCCAGCAGCTTCGGCTTCACGGACTTGAAGTATTCTTCCGACGCGAGGTTCACGAGGACCGGCGCACCCGCGTCCTTCACGTCCGCGTTCAGCGCCGCCGTCACGCGCTCGCCCCAGAACGCATACAAATCCTTGCCGCGCGGGTTCGCGAGGCGCGTGCCCATCTCCAGGCGATACGGGTGCATGCCGTCCAGCGGACGCAGCACGCCATACAGGCCGGACAGGATGCGCACGCGCGCCTGCACATAGGCCAGCGCCCCCGCGTCGAGCGTGCGCGCGGCGAGGCCGGTGTAGACGTCGCCGTCGAACGACATGATGGCCTGGCGCGCCGTCGCATGGTCCGGGTGCCAGTCGGCATAGCGCGTCACGTTCAGCACCGATAATTGATCGGAGATGTCCATCAACGCGCCGATCTCCGTCGGCGACTTGGGTTTCAGCACGCGGATCAATGCGGCGGCCTCATCGATGAAGCGGGGCGTCGTGCGCGCCTGGGTGGTGGGCGGTGAATCGAGGTCGAGGGACTTGGCGGGCGAAAGAACGATCAGCATTAGTTATGGAAACACGTACAACGGGTAAAATTGCTGACATGATACCTGCTTCAACGAAACCCATCGTCATCGACACCAACGTCTGCCTCGACCTGTTCGTTTTCCGCGACCCGCGCTGGGCGCCGCTGCTCGCCGCGCTGGAAGCCGGCACGGTGCGCGCCGTGACCCGCGCCGACTGCCGCGACGAATACCGGATCGTCCTCCACTATTCGCACCTGCCGCTCGACGACGCGACGCGCCCGCAGGCGGCGGCCGCGTTCGACGCGCTGATCGAAGTCGTGGCGCCGACGTCGCGTGCCGTGCGCCTGCCCGTCTGCACGGACCGCGACGACCAGAAATTCCTCGAGATCGCGCGCGATGCCGACGCGGCCGTCCTCGTCACGAAGGACAAGGCCTTGCTGAAGCTGGCGCGCCGCGCCGCGCGCGAGAACCTGTTCCGCATCATGACGCCCGACGCCTGGGTCAAGACCGAGGCCCCGGCCACGGTAGAATGACCCGATCACTTTTCACACCGTCCGCACCATGACCACACCCGTCCTGCAATCGCGCCTGCCGGCCGTCGGCACCACCGTGTTCACCCTGATGTCGGCCCTCGCGACCGAGTCCGGCGCCGTCAACCTGGGCCAGGGCTTCCCCGATTTCGCTTGCGACCCACGCCTGCTGGACGCCGTCGATGCCGCGATGCGCGCCGGCCACAACCAGTACGCGCCGATGACGGGCCTCGCACCGCTGCGCGAGGCCATCGCCGCCAAGGCCGCCGCGCTGTACGGCCACGCCTACGACGCGAACTCGGAGATCACCGTGACGGCCGGCGCCACGCAGGGGATCATCACGGCGATCCTGTGCGCCGTGCATCCGGGCGACGACGTGATCGTCATCGAACCCTGCTACGACAGCTACCAGCCGGCGATCGTGCTGGCCGGCGGCGTGCCCGTGCCCGTCGCCATGCGGGTGGACGCAGCAGGCTACAGCGTGCCGTGGGACGCCGTCGCGCGGGCCGTCACGCCGAACACGCGGATGATCGTCGTGAACACGCCGCACAACCCGACGGGGACCATCCTGCGCCAGGCCGACCTCGACGCGCTGGCCGACATCGTCGCCGGGACGGACATCCTGATCCTGTCGGACGAAGTCTACGAACACATGGTGTACGACGGCCAGCCGCATGCGTCCGTGAGCCGGCATCCCGTGCTGGCGGAGCGCGCGTTCGTCGTGTCGAGTTTCGGCAAGACGTATCACGTGACGGGATGGAAGGTCGGCTATGTCGCGGCACCCGCTTCATTGATGGCGGAATTCCGCAAGGTCCACCAGTACAACGTGTTCAGTGTGAACACGCCGATGCAGGCTGGCCTGGCCGACTTCATGCGCGACCCGGCGCCGTGGCGCGACCTCCCGGCGTTCTACCAGCGCAAGCGCGACCTGTTCCGCGCCGGGCTGGCCGGCACGCGCTTCACCCTGCTGCCGGCGGATGGCACGTATTTCCAGTGCGTGCGCTACGACGGGATCTCGGACCTGTCCGAGTCGGAGTTCGCGCAGTGGCTGACGCGCGAGGTGAAGGTGGCGGCGATTCCCGTGTCGGCGTTCTACAGCCGGCCGACGGAGTCCGGGATCGTGCGCTTCTGCTTTGCGAAGAAGGACGAGACGTTGGCGCTCGCGTTGGAGCGTCTCGCCAAGGTGTGAGGTCTCGGGCCGGCGCGGGCGTTCGCGGCGTATCCGCGTTGCGCGTGGGCACGGGGTGCCCACCCTACGGCTGTGCCACCATGGCGCATCATGCCGCGACTGTAGGGTGGGCTCCCCGAGCCCGCGCGGACGTGCGCGTCATGTGTCCCGCGCCCGCGGGCCTCGAACGTGTCAGTGCGACAGCTGCTGAATGCGTCGCTCGACGAAGCCCTGCAATTCCTGCGTCAGCCCGCCGCTCGCACGCGCCCGCTGGAACGCGTCGAGCGCCTCGCCATTGCGTTTCTCGGCCTGCAGCGAGATACCGAGCCCCATCCACCACACACCGTTCGACGGCGCGGCGCGCACGGCCAGCTGGTACTGCTCGGCCGCTTCGCGGTGGCGCTGCTGGCGTGCCAGCGCGGCGGCCAGGAAGGCATGGTAGTCGGGATCGTTGCCGGCGTACGGCAAGGTGCGCGTCAAGGTGTCGATGCCGTTGCCGCCCCGTTCGATCTGCAGGCGCGCGAGCAGCTTCGCCATCGCGGGCTGACGCGGATCGAGCGTCAGGCCCAGCTGCAGCTGGCGCATCGCCTCGTCCGGGCGGTTCGCCTCGATCAGCAGGCCGACGAGCGTCTGGCGTGCCGCCTCGTGCGCGGGATCGTACTTCAATGTCTGCTCGAGCGACGCGACGGTGTCGAGCGTGCGTCCTTCCTGCAGGCTCGCGAGCGCGCGCCGGTATTCGCCTTCCGCGCGTTGCTTGGCCGTCTCCTGCCGGCCCTCGGTGCCGTGCCTCGCCTTGGTGCCCTCTTCATGCGCAGCCGCGCGCGCGGCGGCCAGCATGGCGGCCGACGTCGTCTTCGCGGACTTCCCGCGCGCCGCCAGCGCCTGCGCCATCGCGCGGCGTGCCTCGCGCGCCTGCTCGCTGTCCGGCTCCATCGGCAGGACGTCCTGCGCGCGCACGACGGTCACCTTCTCCGCCTTCGCGTGCTTGCGCGCGGCCGCTTCCTCTTCCTTGCCCTCGCGCGCGAGGCGTTTGCGCTCGGCACGGCGTTCGGCCCGGCTCATGTGTCTTGCGGGAGAGGCATCCGCATCGGCCGCGGCGACAGGCGCCGCCTCGACCGGCGCGGCCACGGTGGCCGCAGGTGCGACGACCGGCGCGGGTGCGGGCGCACTCGCCGCCGCCGGCACGCTCGCCGCTTGCACGGGGCCCGTCACGGATCGGGGCACATTGACGACGACGGGCGCCGCCTTCCGGGCCGCCGCCACGGCAAGCGGCGCCGGCTTCGCACTGCCGTGCAGCTGATTCCAGCCCAGCCAGCCCAGCGCCAGCGCAGCCACGGCGCCGCCGACGGCGAGCGCGATGACCTTCCCCTGCGGCCGCGCCGGTGCACGCTCGACGGGTTTCACCTGGCCCGGCAGCGCGCCATCCTTCGGCGTGCCGCGCGCGTCCAGGTCCTGCAGCATCTTGTTAATCAGGCTCATTCGCGGTCCCCGTCAATGGCTCAACGTCCACGCCGCACCGGCTGCCGCGGCCACGAGGCCGGCCGACAACGCAGCCCAGGGCCACACGCGGCGCCGGCTCGTCGCGAGCGTGTCGCGCGCGGCCGCGCTCACGTGCGCGCGCGCGACCTGCTGGCGTCCCTGCCCGTAGCTCAGCATCATGCTCTTGTGCGCGAGGATGTTGACCAGGCGGGGCACGCCGCCGCTGGCCGAATACAGCCGCGCCACGGCGCCGTGCGAAAACAGGCGCGCGCCGTCATACCCCGCCACGCGCAAGCGATGCGCAACGTAGTAATCGAGGTCGTCGCGCGACAGGGGTCCCAGGTGGTAGTGGAAGGTGATGCGCTGCGCCAGCTGGCGGATCGATTGCAGTTCCAGCTTGCGGTTCAGTTCCGGCTGGCCGAACAGCACGATCTGCAGGAGCTTGCTCTTTTCCGTCTCCAGGTTCGTCAACAGGCGCAGCGCTTCCAGCGTCTCGACGGGCATCGCCTGCGCCTCGTCGAGGCACAGCAGCACGCGCTTGTCGTCACCCGCCAGTTGCAGCAGCCGGTGCGTGATGGCCTTCAGCACCTGGTGCTGGTCGGCGTCCTTGTCGTACGCGACTTCCAGCTCGTCCGCGAGCGCGAGCATCAGCGTGCGCGGCTCCAGGTACGGGTTCGGGACGTAGGCGGTGACGAATTCCGGGCCCAAGGTCGCCATGAACTTGCGGCACAACAGCGTCTTGCCCGTGCCGACTTCGCCCGTGATCTTGATGAAGCCTTCGCCCGTGCGCGCCGCGACCAGCAGCGTGTTCAAGGCTTCCTGCGAATGCGGGCTGCCGAAGAAGAAGCTGGTGTCGGGCGTGATCCCGAACGGCAGCTCGCGCAGGCCGAAGTGCGCCGTGTACATTTAGCGGTTCCCCCGGGTGCGCGGGTCGAGCTGGTCCATGCGGCGGTTCGTGTCGAGCAGGTCGTCGTTCCAGTTGTTGACGCCTTCCACGATGGTCGGCTTGATCAGCACGACGAGTTCGCGCTTCTGGTTCACGCGCTTCTTCGCGCCGAACAACGTCGACAGCACGGGCACGCTGCCGGTGCCCGGCAGCTGCGAATCGTCGGCCGTCGACGATTGCCGCATCAAGCCGCCGATGGCGACGACCTGGCCATCCTGGCCGCGCACGATGCTGTCCAGTTCCGACGTCGCGGACGCCGCGAGCGGCAGGCTCAGGCTGCCCGCGCTGCCGAGGTTGACGGACTTGTTGATCGTCGAGACCTGGCTCACGGACGGGTGCACGTGCAGCAGGATGTTGCCCTTCTCGTCGATCTGCGGCGTGACGTCGAGGACGACGCCGGAGAAGAACGGCTGCAAGGTCACGCTCGGCGACACGGTATTGCCCGTCGTCGTGGAATTCGTCGTCGTCTGCACACCGGTGACGAAGAATTCGTCCGTGCCGATCTTCAGCACGGCCTTCTGGTTGTTGACGGCGGCCACGCGGGGGCTCGACAGCACGTGCACGGTGCCCTGCGTCTCGAGGAACGAGATCAGCGCGGCGAAGTTCGCCGTCTGCACGGCGAGGCCGAACATCGAGCCGGCCGTCGCCGCCGCGTTCGACAGCGAGAACCCGCTGCTGGCCGAAAGACCCGTGCTCGGGTCCGAGATCGTGCCCGGCTGGCCGCCGCCGAACGGCAGCGGCGTCAGTGTGGCGCCCGGGCTCACGATGCCGGTCGACACGCGGTTGTCATGGCCGCTCCTGATCGATGCGAACGACGCCCAGTTGACGCCACTCTGGTAGCTGTCGTTCAGCTCCACTTCGAGGATCTTCGCCTCCAGGATCACCTGGCGGTCGACGGCGAGCTGCGTGGCCTTCAGGTAGGCGTCCACGTTGCGCAGCTCGTCGGGCATCGCGCGGATCACGAGCACGCCCGACTGCGGGCTGACGACGACGCTGCGGCCGCCCTCCTTCGAGCCCACGATCGCCTCGATTGCGAGTTTCAGGTCGCCCCAGAAATCGTTCGCGGACTGCGTGGACACGTCCGTGCTGTCGCCTTGCCCGCCGCCCTGGCCGTTCGGGTTGTTGCCGTTGTTGTTCTGGTTGTTCTGGTTGTTCTGGTTGCCGAACGGGTTCTGCCCGCCCTGGTTATTGTTGTTCTGGTTGTTGCCGTTGTTGCCCACGGCGTTCGACACGGACGTCGACGTCACGCGCGTCATCGACATGCCTGCGCGCTTGCCGACCAGGTAGTTCACGTGGAACATCTTGGTCTGCATGGTCAGGGGCTTGATGGAGATCCGCTTGCCGTCGATCTTGTAGTCGTAGCCGTACATCTCGCGCACGGCGTCCAGCGTCTCCTGCAAGGTGACGTCCTTCAGGTTCGCCGTGATGGTGCCCGCGACGTCCGGATGCACGAGGATGTTGTAGCGAGTGCCCGCGACGATCGAGCGGAAGAACTGCTGCGCCGGCACGTTGTTGAAGGAGACGTTGAACCGTTCTTCCAGCGCGGGCCGCGCCTTCGGCAGTTGCGTGGCCAGCGCGGCGGCCGGCGGCAGCAGCGCGTCGGCGACGGCCGCGTCGACGGCGGGCGCCGCCGCGGGACGCTTGGCCGCGCCGCTCGCCAGTTCGCCCTTGATCTTGTCGTAGGTCGTCGTGCTCGGCGTCGTCAGGCAGCCGGCCAGCGCCAGCATGGCAGCGATGGTCGCCACCGCCCGCATCGGGATACGCTTGTCGTTCATCCTCATCCTTTGTCAGCGCCGCGCGGTACGGCCGCCAAGGACGCCGTCGGCGTCCGCGTACAGGCGCAGCACCTGGCGCTCGGTGCCGCGCACCAGTTCGACCTCGTTCTCGCCGATGCGCGCGACTTTCGCGCCGTGGAAGCGCTCGCCCAGGCGCACGGTCTCGCCGTCGATGACGGCCACGTGGCGCCCGCCGGCCTCGCGCGCGATCAGGATCGACTGCAGCTGCGGCCCGGCGCTCGCGGCGATGGGGCCTGCCGCCACGGGCGCCGCTGCCGCGGGCGGCTTCGTCGGATCCTGCAGGCCCTGCGCGCCGGCGGCGCCGCACAGCAGGAAGGCAAACAACGCGGCGCCGACGGCGCGGCGGGTGGTCGTCGTGATCACAGCTTCATCCATTTCGGGTCCAGGCTCAGGGTGTACAGGGTCAAGGTGAGGCGCACGTTCGGGTAGTCTTCCGCATCCAGCTGCGCCTTGCCCCAGAACAGCTGGGTAGGCAGCGTTTCCAGCGCATGCATGTAGTCGACCATGTCAAGGTAGCTGCCGCGCAGGGTCAGCTCGACGCCGTGGCGGTACAGCAGATCCGGCGCTTTCACGACGAGCGGCGGCGTCGCGGCCGCCGGTGCGGGCGTCGCCGGTGCGGTCGCGGGTGTCGCCGGTGCGCCGGCATCCGTCAGCGTCGTCGCGGGCAGCGTCTTCAGCGAGACGAGTTTCAAACGGCCGTTCGCGCGCAGGATCGTTTCCAGCAGCGGCGCGATACGGTCGGCCGGCACGAGCCCTTTCTGCATCGTGCGCAATTCCTCGCTCGTGCGCGCGGTCTCGGCGCGCAGCTCACCCAGGCGCTTGCGCAGCGCGTCGTTCGGATCGTTGGCATAGGCGCGGGCCTTGGCCGCGATGTCGGCCTCGATGCCGTCGAGCGTGACCACCTGCTGCTGCAGGGTCGAGCGCAGCGCCGCCTCCTTGCGCGCCAACGGGCCGAACACGACGGCGCCCGCGAGGTACACGAGCACGACGACGACTGCGCCGAAGGCCATGAAGCGTTCGCGCGGCTGCAGCGCTTCCACGCGCGCCACGAACCGGAGCCATTGCCGCTTCATTGCTGGCCTCCCGCGCCCGGCGCGGCCGCCGCCGCGGCGGCCGACTGCAGGCTGAATTCGACGTACGGCGCGGGCGCGTCCGCGTCCTTGCCGTCGGCGCCGCGCACCTTGACGGCGGCGGCCTGGCCGATCTGCATGCTGCCGACGGGCTTGCCCTGCAGGATGCGTTCATTGCGCAGGCGCGCGAGATAGCCCGGCACGAGCGCGGCGTCGAGCGCGCGGCCGCGCACGCCGATGTCCATGCCGGCGCCGGTGATGGAGACGCCCGTCAGCCACAGGCCGTCGACGCCCTGGCGCGCCAGCGCACGGAAGTATTCGGCATAGCCCTGCGTGTTACCGAGGTCACCGCGCTGGATCACGTCGGCCACGCGGCGCAGTGCGTCGCGCTCGCTCTGCGCTTCGGCCAGCTCCGCTTCCAGGCGGGCGTCCTTCGTGCGCGGCGCGAATTCGGCGGTCGCGACTTCCAGCCGTTTTTGTGCCTTCTGCACGCTCGCTTCGCCCTGCGCGACTTCCGTCTCGAGGCGCGCGACGCGCACCTTGGCGAACACGCCGGCCACGGCGATACCCACGACGAGCACGCCGAGCACGCAAGCCATGCCCCTGACCGTGAAGAGCTTCTTCTGCGGCTGGAACTGCGGGTTGAACAGGTTGATCTGCTGGCTCATGCCGCGCCCTCCTCCATGCGCAGCGCCGCGCCGATCGGCACGAAGAAGCGCTGCTGGCGTGCCGGGTCCGCGAGGTCGGGTACGCGTTCGAGGTCGAACAACGCGGCCAGGTCGAGCGTCTCGACGCGCGTGTACAGGTTGCTCGACAAGTATTCTTCCAGGCCCGTCGCGCCGGTCGGCGCCAGCACGAGCTTGGCGACGCTGATGAACGAGAACTGGCGCTCGAAGTTGTCGAGGGAGCGCTGCAGTTCCAGCGTGATCTTGTCGAAGCTCTGGTGCTTGCGGTCGTGGTCCGCGTCGAGGATCTGCGCCAGGGTGACGTCGATGCGGCGCGACAGGTACAGCTCGCCGCGCCACGACACCGTCAACAGGCCGCCGTCCTCGCCGAACGCCAGCACGGCGACGCCGCGGCCATCCTGCTCCAGCAGTGCCGACACGTTACGCTGGGCCATCTCGGGGATGTCGATCACGCGCAGCTTGACCTTCGCGTCGTTGAACAGCTTCTGGCGCGCCGCCACGACGGCGTTGCGCGCGGCGATCGCGAACACGCTCTGCTGCGGACGCGCGACGGCGTTCGGGTCGAGGGGGATGTCGAGGACGTCGAAGGTGGCCTCGTCGATCGGGAAGTCGAGGACGTCCTTCAGGCGCCAGCGCATGGCGGCCTTGAGCTCGTCGCGCGGCACGTTCGGCGCTTCGACGGACATGAATTGGTAGTCGCCGCCAGCCAGCACCGTCGTGCAGCGGTAGTTCGCGCTGTGCAGTTCCTTGCCGGCCTTCTCGACAACGTCGGCGGACGCGGTGCCGGGAAAGAAGACGGCGTGCGTCACGGCCGGCTTGGCGCCCGCGTCGGCGCCACGGCGCACGCTGGCCGCAGCGATCCCGTCGCGCTGCGGCACCAGGGCCAGCCAGGCTGCGTTGTTCTGTGCTTTACTGAAAAAACCCATGCGTGGCGGTGGCGATCCGTGACGGTGTCGAGATAAGTGAGCTAGAGGCTTGATTATATTCAAGTGCTCGGAAAATCCGATACCAAAATTTTACTTGGAGAGAATATTTCCGGTTTTCCGTGCGGCACTACTAAGGGGGTGTGGTCAATACGCCGCATTTACCAAATCTTGCGGCGTAAACGACAATCGGGACCGCTCGCGGTCCCGATCGAACAACGTCTACGACGAAATCAGTTGCACTTGGTCGCGTTGCCGTTTGCCGTCACCGTCGGCGGCGACGTGGACGCGTCGTAGCTCACATAGCAGGTCGTTGCGGTGGCCGTACCGTCGATGCTGATCGGGACCAGCGAGATCGCGTTCGTGCCGACCGGCGGATCGTTGGGATTAACGTGCTTCGTGTAGACCTTGTAGTCGACCCCATCCGTCAGACCGGCAGCGGCCGCGACGTAGCCATCGGCAGCCGGATAGCCGTTCGTCAAGGTCATCGTGACGTTCTCGACGGTGAGCTTGCCGGCGCTGGCGACGGCCGGGTCCACTAAGAACTTCGCGTGGGCCATCGCGGCCGTCGAGCTCAACGCGCCGCGGGCCGCATTCACGCTGGCCCAGCGGGCGTCACCGGCCATGCTGGCAAACTTCGGCAATGCCGTCGCCGCCAGGATGCCCAGGATCACGATCACGACGATCAATTCGATCAAGGTGAAGCCGCCTTGCGCATTGTTCTTGATGCTCACTTTCATGCTCTCTCCGAGTAAGGTGCGGCGTCCCTGCCGCGTGGGTTATGTTATTTACGACCGCCTTGTGCACCGACTTCGTTCAAGGCAAGGCTCATCAGGTGTTTCCCTGCGTCAGCAGGATTTCGAGTCAATTCTACCTTGAACCTGGGCAATTCCGATTTACCTGAAGCAAATCTTTCTCGTTCTGAGGTGAGATAGACAAGGGTTTTGTCGCGTGGGTCAAACACCCAGCCGTTTTGTGCCACGCGCCGCGCCTCGGACAGTGCGAATTCGCCAAGATAATCGGCCGGCGGCCGGGCCAGCAGGTGCATCGGATTCTGCTGCGCGAGCGTGGCCAGCGTGTCGGGATGGCGCTGCGCCTCGACCTGCAACGCCACGCGCAGCGCGGCCACGGTCTGCCGCGCCGCCACCTCTTCGGCCGCGCGGCGGTAGCCGTCCAGGCGGTGCAGCAGTACGGTGGACAGGACCGCCGTGATGATGACGACGATCGCGAACTCGTACAGCGTGAAGCCGCGCGCGCGACCGGTTCCGAAGCGTGCCATGGTCGTCTCCATCAGTGGTGCAGGGCCGCCTTGCCCAGGTCCCAGATCGGCAGGAAGATGCCCAGCGCCAGCACGAGCACCATCGCACCCAGGAAGGTGATGAGGATCGGTTCGATCTGGCTGGAGAGCGTCTTGAGTTCGTAGTCGACTTCGCGCTCGTACATCTGCGCGATCTCGTCCATCAGGTCGTCGAGCGAGCCCGATTCCTCGCCCACCGCGATCATCTGCAGCACGATGGGCGTGAACACGTCGGCGTTCGTCGCCGTGCGCAGGATGCTTTCGCCGCGCTCGACACCGTCGCGCATCTGCTCGAGGCGCGTGGTCAGGTAGGCATTGTCCGCCGTCTGCGCGACGACCGTCAGCGCTTGCACGATCGGCACGCCGCTGCGGATCGACAGCGCAAAGCTGCGCGCGAAGCGGGCCATCGTGGCCTTGTGGATGATCTTGCCGGCGATGGGAAAGCGCAGCTTCCAGCGGTCCCACGTCAGGCGCCCCGCGTCCGTGCGCGCCCACGCGCGCACGCCGAAGAACGCGGCCCCGGCGACGCCGGCCATCAGCGGCCAGTAGTCGACCGTGAAGCGCGACGTCGCGATCAGGATGCGCGTCATCAGCGGCAGCTCGGCGTGGAAGCTCTTGAAAACCTTCTCGAACTGCGGGATCACGAACATGTTCACGACGACCATCGCCGCCACCATCGCGATGATCACGAACGTCGGGTAGCGCATCGCGGTCTTCACGCGCTCGCGCATGTCGCGGTCGAATTCGAGGTGGTCGAACAGGCGCAGGAACACGTCTTCCAGGCGGCCCGTCATTTCGCCCACGCGCACCATCGACAGGTAGAACGGCGTGAAGCATTCCGTGTGGCGGCGCATCGCCGTGGACAGTTCGCGGCCCGAGTCCAGCGATTCGCGCAAGTCCTGGATCACGAGCGCGAAGCTCTTGTTCGTCGCGGACTCCTGCAGCCCGGCCAGGCCGCGCATGATGGGCACGCCGGATTTCAGCAAGGTGTGGATCTGGCGGCTGAACAGTTGCACGTCGATCGACGTGACCTTCTTGCGCGTGATGCGCTCCCACAGGCTGTCGCCGGCGCCCGCGGCGCTGCCGCCCGTCGTCGCCTTGCGCGTCGTCGGCGTGATGTCGAGCGGCGTGACGCCCGTGCCGAACAACTGGTCGGCGCACGCGCCGCTGTCGGCGGCTTCGAGCACGCCTTGCATCAATTCGCCGCGCGCGTTGCGGCCTTTGTAAGCAAAGAACGGCATGGCGGCTTATCAGTCTTCCATCTGGTTACTGATGCGCATGGCTTCCGACACCGTCGTGCGGCCCTGGATCGCGAGGCGCACGCCGCCGCGGCGCAGCGTCTCGCCGCGCATCTCGGCATGCGCCACTTTCAGGAAGTGCGAAGGGTCCGGGTGGTTCACCGCCTCGTGGACGGCACGCGTCATCTCCAGCAGTTCGTACACGCCGGTACGGCCGCGATAGCCGGTGCCGTTGCAGTGCGAGCAGCCGCGCCCGTGGAAGAACGGCACCGTCTCGGCGCGGTCGCCCAGTTCCGCGCGCAGCCAGGCACGTTCCGGCGCCGGGAGCGGGTACGGTTCCGAGCAGCTTTCGCAGATCATGCGCACGAGACGCTGCGCCAGCACGGCCTGCAGCGAACCGCTCACCATGTAGCGCGGCACGCCCATGTCCATCAGGCGCAGCGGGGTCGATGCCGCGTCGTTCGTGTGCAAGGTCGACAACACCAAGTGACCCGTCATGGCGGCGCGCAGGCCGATCTGCGCCGTCTCCTGGTCGCGCATCTCGCCGACGAGCACGATGTCCGGGTCCTGGCGCAGCGCCGAGCGCAGCACGCGCGCGAAATTCAGCTCGATCTTGTCGTTGACCTGCACCTGGTTGATGCCGGGAAGGCGGTATTCGATCGGGTCCTCGACCGTGATGAGCTTCTTCTCGACGGAGTTCAGCTCCGCGAGCGCGCTGTACAACGTCGTCGTCTTGCCGGAACCCGTGGGGCCCGTCACGAGCACCAGGCCGTTCGGGCGCTGGACGATCGCGCGGAAGCGTTCCACCAGCGCGGCCGGCATGCCGATCGCGTCGAGCCGCAGCGTCGTGCCGACCTGGCTCAGCAGACGCATGACGACTGACTCGCCATACTGCGTGGGCATCGTCGAGATACGGACGTCGATGCGCTGGTTGCGCACCTTGACGGCGAAGCGGCCGTCCTGCGGCAGGCGCTTTTCCGAGATGTCGAGGTCCGCCATCAGCTTCAGGCGCAGCGCCAGCGGCGTGGCGATCTTGATGTCGGCTTCCGTCTGCAGGTGCAGCACGCCGTCGATGCGGAAGCGGATCTGCAGGCGGCCGTCCTGCGGTTCGATGTGGATGTCGGACGCGCGCACTTGCGCCGCGTCGTCGAACACCGATTGCAAGAGCTTCACGACCGGCGCTTCTTCGAGGCCGGAATTCGCGGACAGCGCGTTGAAGTCGACCGACGTCGTGTCGCCCAGGTCCTGTTCGAGCTCGCGCGCGAGGCCCGTGATCTCGCCCGTGCGGCGGTAGATGCGGTCGATGGCCTGCAGCACTTCCGTCTCGTTGACGACCGCGAGTTCGATGCTCTTCTTCAGCAGGCGCGCGATCTCGTCGTAGGCAAACAGGTCGGTCGGGTCGGACACGCCGACGAGCACCGTCTCGCCGCGGTCTTCCAGCACGAGCGCGCGGAAACGGCGGGCCTGCGTTTCCGGCAGCAGGCGCACGACGTCCTGGTTGATGTTGTAGAACTTGAGGTTGAGGTACGGGATGCCGAGCTGGCGCGCGAGCGCGCCGGAGATCTGCTCCTCGGTGACGAAACCGCTTTCGACGAACACGCGGCCCAGCTTGCGGCCGGTGCGTTTCTGGTCGGCCAGTGCCTGGTTCAGCTGGTCCTCGGACAGCAGCTTCTGTTGCACCAGGATTTCGCCAAGTCGGACTTTTTCGGGCCGCGCCATACCACCTCTTCGATCAACGTAGGACTAGTCCTGCATTGTATGCCAGTGGAACGAAAAATTAACCTAGAGAATGACTTTACGTATGGAAAAACGTGTCCGCGGCGCGACTGCACGACGATTCGGCATGGCTAAACCATAAGCAATGTTGCCAATTCGGGGTCAGAGCACGCGTTTTGGTCGACGGCCGCGTTAAATCTTCAATAAAACAGAGACTTATGAATGTCGAAGCAGCAATACTGTGCTCTGACCCCGAATGGTGGTGCTTTGCCGTGCGCGGTTGCTGGGCTACCATGTTTCCTGGCGCCGCTTGGGCTGCGCACCGATCGCGGAGCTTGCAGTGCAGTTGTTACAACGTCGTTCGCTACCTTCCATACGGGCCAAGCTCGTGACGCTCGTGCTGGCGTGCGCGCTGCCGATCCTCATCGGCTACCTCGTCTTCGCGACCGACGCTGACAAGCGCGAGCGCGCCCACATCGCCGAGGATGCCGAGATGATCGCGCGCGCGCTCGCCGCCGCCGTCGACCGCGACCTCGCGAATGGCGAAACGGCCGCGCGCACGATGGCGAACCAGGCGAATCTCGTGCACGGCGACCTGGCATCGTTCCACGCGGCCGCGCGCAGGCTGCTGCGCCCGGAGTTCCCCGCCTACGCCGTCGCCGTCAGCGGGGCCGACGGCGCCACGCTGCTCGATACGCGCCACGCGTTCGGCAGCGAACTCCCCGCGCACGGCAACGAGGCCGACGTGCGCACCGTGTTCGCGACGGGCGACGCCGTCACGTCGGGCCTGCACCGCGGCGATGGCACGCAACCGTGGGTGATCTCGATCTCCGTCCCGGTCTGGCGGGAGGGGAAGGTGGCGTATGCGCTGACCGTCGAATTGCGGCCGCGCCGCCTGACGGACCTCCTGGCCGACCAGAACCTGCCGCCGCACTGGAACGCCCTCGTCTACGACAACCACCGGCGCCTGGTCGCCTACCGCGGCCGCACGCACCACGGCATCGGCGACCCGATGCGACCGGAACTGGCGCAGGCGCTGGCCCGTACACCCGTCGGCATCGTCGAACTGGCTGCGCACGGCCCCGAGGCGATGTACGCCGCCTACGCGCGCATGCAAGGGCACGACTGGGCCGTCACGATCGGCTTCCCGCGCCACGCGGCGCGCGAGATCCTCGGCCCCGATCCCGCCACGACACTCGCATGGATCGCCCTCATGCTGGCCATCAGCCTGGGCCTCGCGTGGCGTATCGGCGACGCGATCGCGCGTTCGGTCCGCGCGCTGACCGAGCCTGCGGCCGCCCTCGGACGCGGCGAGGCGCTCGTCATCCCGCCGCTGGAAATCCGCGAGGCGGCGACCGTCGCGCGCGCGCTCGGCAAGGTCGAGGGCGAGCTGCAGCAGTATCGCGCCGGCCTCGAGTCGCTCGTTGCGGAACGCACCAACGAGCTGCAGCGCTCCTCCGCGATGCTGGCCACCGTGTACGCGACGGCCCCCGTCGGCCTCGCGTTCCTCGACCGCAGCCTCAGGATCGTGATGATCAACGACTACCTCGCGGCCGTGAATGCCCTGCCGGCCAGCGCGCACATCGGCCACACGTTGCCCGAACTGCTGGGCGACCTGGGCACCCGCATCGAGAGGCCGTACCGCCAGGTGCTGGTGACGGGGCGGCCGCTGATCGACGTGGAGGACAGCGGCGACATCCCGGCCGCGCCGGGCGTGATGCGCCACTGGATATGCAGCTACTACCCCGTGTACGGGCCGGACCGGGAACTCGTCGGCATCAACGCCGTCATCCTCGACATCACGGAGCGCAAGCGCCAGGAACAGCGCAACCGCGACAACGAGGAGCTGTTCCGCACCTTGTTCGAAGGATCGGGCGACGCCCACGTGCTGATCGCTTATGGCGCGGGCTTCCTCAGCGCCAACCAGGCCGCCGTCGACCTGTTCGGCTGCGCCAGCGTCGAGGACTTTCTCACGATGGCGCCCGCAAGCAGCTCGCCCGAATTCCAGCCGAACGGACGCCGTTCCGACGAACTGTGGATTGAAGCGATGCGGCGGGCGCTGGACACGGGCGGTTGCCGCTTCGAGTGGATCTACCGCCGCCGCGACGGCAGCGAGTTTCACGCCGACGTGCTGCTCAACAGCGTCGACATCGGCGGACGCGGTATCGTGCAGGGCACCATCCGCGACATCACGGCGCGCGAGGAAACGGCCGCCGCCCTGCGCGCCGCCAGCCGCCGGCTGGAAGAAAGCGAACGCATGATCCGCACGGTGACCGACCACCTGCCCGCGCTCGTCGGCTACTGGGACGCAGACCTGCACTGCCGCTTCGCCAACAAGCCCTATCTCGACTGGCTCGGACGCGATGCCGCCGACGTGATCGGCCACCCGATGGAGGAAATCGTGGACGAGGAGCAGATCGACGAGGTCCGTCCGCACCTCGACGCCGTGCTGCGCGGCGAGCGCCAGTTCTTCGAGCGGCGCCTGTACCGCAAGCGGTCCGGCAAGCTGATCCAGGCGTGGGGCAGCTACATCCCCGACGTCGATGCCGAAGGCCGCGTGCAGGGCTTCTACATGCTGCACGCCGACATCACGGAACTCAAGCGCACGCAGTCGCGCCTGGAGGATGCGCTGCGCGCGGCGGAAGCGGCCAGCAGCGCGAAGGGCGAATTCCTCGCCAATATGAGCCACGAAATCCGCACGCCGATGAACGCGATCATCGGCCTTGCCCGCCTGCTCGAGGAGGCCGACCTGGGGCGGCGCGAGCGGGGCTACGTGTCGCGCATGCAGATGGCCGCGCGCTCGCTGCTGTCGATGCTGAACGACCTGCTCGATTATTCGAAGGTCGAGGCCGGGCAGCTCGTGCTCGAGCAGACGCCGTTCGCGCTGGACGACGTCCTGGCCAGCATCGCCGCGATGTCGGCCACGAGCGCCTGGAACAAGGGCATCGAGCCCGTGTTCGCCGTGCACCCGGACGTGCCGGCGCGCCTCGTCGGCGATCCGATGCGCCTCGGCCAGGTGCTGCTGAACCTCGTCAGCAATGCGATCAAGTTCACGGAGCGGGGCGAGGTCGTGCTGGCGATCGACGTGGCGGAGCGCGGCGGCGACAGCGTCTCGCTTGCCTTCACCGTGCGCGATACCGGCATCGGCATCCCGCCGGAACAGCAACAGCGCATGTTCGAGGCGTTCTCGCAGGCCGACAGTTCGACGAGCCGCAAGTACGGCGGCACGGGGCTGGGTCTCGCGATCAGCCGGCGCCTCGCCCGGCTGATGGGCGGCGACCTGTGCGTCGACAGCGTGCCGGACCGCGGCGCCACGTTCCGCTTCGCTGCGCCGTTCGGCATCGCGCCGGGTGCCGCGCCCGCGCCGGCCGCGGAGTCGCTGCCGCAGCACGTCCCGCTGCGCATCCTCGTTGCCGACGACAACGCGAGCAGCCGCGCAGCCCTCGCGCAGGCGCTGCGCGGGCGCGGCTGGCACGTCGAGACTGCCGCAAGCGGGGCCGACACGCTCGCGCTGCTGCGCGACGCCGGGCCGTTCGACCTCGCCTTCATCGACAGCGTCCTCGGGGATCTCGACGGCGCGTCCGTGATCGCGCTGGCCGGGGCCGACCACGCGATCGCCCTGCCCCGCTTGGCCTTGCTCGCGGCCGACCCGGAACGCGAACGCCTCGACGCCCTCGCGACGGACCTGCGCATCGACGCCGTCCTCGCGAAGCCGTTCACACCGGGCGCACTGGCCGACGCACTGGCCGAATTGCAGAGCGGCGCGCCGGCCCCGGCGCCGGCGCGGCCGGCCCCGCTGAGCGGGCGCCTCGCGGGCATGCGCGTGCTCGTCGTCGAGGACAATCTTCTCAACCAGGAAGTGGCGAACTACGTGCTCGTGCACGCGGGCGCCAGCGTGGACTTCGCCGCGAACGGCCGTATCGCCGTCAGCATGCTGGCCGAAGGCGCCGCCCAGTACGACGCCGTGCTGATGGACTTGCAGATGCCCGTGATGGACGGCTTCGAGGCGACGCGCGCCATCCGCGCGCTGGGCCAGGACCGGCTGCCCGTCATCGCGATGACGGCCAACGCACTCGACGAGGACCGCCGCCGCGCGCTGGCCGCCGGCATGAACGACTACCTGGCGAAACCGATCGACGTGGACGAACTGGTGGACATGCTGCGCCGCGTGACGGGCCGCGCGGCCTCGACGCCGGGCGAAGCGGAGCACCCTCGACCCACCGCAGCCGTCGCCATCCCCGCGCGCATCCCGGGGATCGACCTGAAGACGACGCTGCCCCGCTTCGGCGGCAATTTCGCCAGCTTTGCCGCCCTGTTCAAACGGTTCGAACAGTCGCAGGGCGGCGCCGTGGCCGAGATCCGGGGCCTGCTCGACGCGGGCGACCGCACCGGCGCCGGCCAGGCCGTGCACCGCCTGCGCGGCGTCGCGGCCAACCTGGGGGCGACGGACGTTGCCGGCCAGGCGCTGGAACTGGAACAGGCGCTGCGCAGCGAGGACGCGGCCGCGCTCGCGCTGCGCCTCGCGCGCCTGGAGGCCGCGCTGGCCGTCGTGCTGGACGCCGCGCGCGACCTCCCCGCCCCGGACGCCGCGGCGGCAACGCCGGGCCCGGACACGGCCCCGCCCGCCGTCCCGGCGGAAGATAGCGCAACCTTCCGGCGCGAGTTGGCACAGCTGCTCGATTTGCTCCACAATAACAACATGAAAGCCATGGCCCAGTTCGAGACGCTGCGCGCCGCCCTCGGCAACCGCGCACCCGCCCAGGCGGCGGCGCTCGCCGAGGCGGTGGCGACCCTGCGCTTCGAGCAGGCGGCGCACCTCGTGCGCGCGCTGCTGGGCACGAAGGAGGATGCATGAGCTTGACCGACATGGCCGTGAACGGCCGCATCCTGGTGGTCGACGATGCGATGGAAAACATCCAGATCCTGCACGGCGCCCTGCAGGACGAGCACGAGGTGCTGTTCGCGATGGACGGCCCGCGCGCGCTCGAGATCGCCCGCACGCAGCGGCCCGACCTGATCCTGCTGGATGCCGTCATGCCTGGCATGGACGGTTACGCCGTCTGCAAGGAATTGCTCGCCGCGCCGGAAACGAGCGACATCCCGGTGATCTTCGTGACGGCGCTGAAATCGCCCGAGGACGAGACGCGCGCGCTGGGCGCGGGTGCCGCCGACTTCATCAGCAAGCCCGTGAACGCGGCCGTCGTGCGTGCGCGCGTGCGTACCCAGCTCACCGTCAAGCGCCAGCGCGACGCGCTGCGCGCCCTGATCCTGACGGACGCGCTGACGGGCGTCGCGAACCGCCGCGCGTTCGACGAACGCGTCGACGCGGAATGGCGCCGCTGCGGCCGCGCCGGCCTGCCCGTGGCACTGATCCTCGTCGACATCGACCATTTCAAGCTGTACAACGACCACTACGGCCACCAGGCCGGCGACGCGACGCTCGTTCAATTCGCGGCGGCGATGCGCCGGGCCGCCGCGCGCACGCAAGACCTCGTGGCCCGCTACGGCGGCGAGGAGTTCGCGATCCTGCTGCCGCAGCTGGACGGCCGCGGGGCGACCGGTGTGGCGAACCGCCTCATGGCCGAGCTCGAACACATGGCCATTCCGCACGCCGCGTCGCCGACGTCGCCGCGCCTGACGGCCAGCATGGGCATCGCCTGCATGGTGCCGGGCGAGCACAGCATGCCGGCCGACCTGATCCAGGTGGCCGACGCCCTGCTGTACCAGGCCAAGGCCGGGGGCCGCGATCGCTTCCGCTTGGGCGGCATGGACTGCGTCGCCTGACGGCACACCCGTCAGTTACGCCATTCACGCATAGCGGCGCACGAGGAATTCGGCCACGCACACAGGTTTCGAGCCGCCTTCCCGTTCCACCGTCACTTCGAGCGTGAGCTGGCTCGCATCGCCTTCCTGTTCCAGCGCCACCAGCACGATGCCCGCGCGCACGCGGCTGCCCGCCGGCACCGGCGCGGGAAAGCGCACCTTGTTCAAGCCATAGTTCACGACGAGCTTCGCGTCGACCATGACGAGCACGTCGGCCAGCATCGACGGCAGCAGCGACAGCGTGAGGAAGCCGTGCGCCACCGTTGTGCCGAACGGCGATTCGCGCGCAGCACGTTCGGGGTCGACGTGGATCCACTGGTGGTCGTCGGTGGCGTCGGCAAACGTGGCGATACGGTCCTGGCCGACCTCGAACCAGCGCGAGTGACCGAGCTGCGTGCCGACGAGGGCTTGCAGCGCCGCCACCCCGCACACTTCGTGCAATGCGTCAGACATCGCGTCCCTCCGGACCGGGCCGGCGCCCGAACATGCCCATGCCGTCGACCGTGCACACCGTCGCGCCATGCTGGTTGATGGCGACCCACTGCGACCATACGACGCCTCGGTCCGGCTTCGACGCGGACGCCTTCACCTGCACCGTCCGGTAGTGCACGTTCAACGTGTCGCCCGCGCGCACGGGCGCGAGCCAGCGGACGCCGTCCAGGCCGGGCGAACCCATGCTCGACGACTTGCCCAGCAGCCCGTCGACGACGAGGCGCATCATCATGGCGCACGTATGCCAGCCGCTGGCGATGACGGTGCCGAAGATCGAGTCGGCGGCCGCGTCCGGGTCGACGTGGAACGGCTGGGGGTCGTACCGGCGCGCGAACGCGAGGATCTCGTCTTCCGTGACGGTGCACGTGCCCAGGTCGATGTCCTGGCCGGGCTCGAAGTCCTCGAAATACCAGTATTCCTTCATGCCGCCTCCTCGGTCGCGAAGCCCGGCTGCGCGATGAAGCGGGCCAGGTGGTGGTCGCAATCGCCCAGCGTGAGCTCGATCGTCGACAGCCGCTTGAAGTAATGCGATGCCGGCAACTCGTCCGTCACGCCCATGCCGCCGTGCAGCTGGATCGCCTGCTGCCCGACGAAGCGCGCGGCCTGCCCCACGCGGTACTTCGCCGCCGCGACGGCGCGGCGCCGCTCGGCCGCGCTGCCGCCGCGCGCATCGTCCGCGAGGCGCACGGCGGCCAGCAGCGCCATCGAACGCGCCTGCTCCAGGTGCACATACATGTCGGCCATGCGGTGCTGCAGCGCCTGGAATTTGCCGATCGGGACACCGAACTGCTGGCGCGTCTTCAAATACTCGAGCGTGGCGCCGAACAGCGCATCCATCGCGCCCACCGCCTCCGCGCACAGCAGCCCGGCGCCGTAGTCGGCCGCCGCCTCCAGGATGGTCCAGCCCTGCCCCTCCGTACCGATCACGTCGTCCGCACGTACTCGCACGTCGCGCAGCAGCACGTCGGCGGCGCGTTGGCCGTCGAGCATGCGCACGTCGCGCATCGTGACACCCGGCGCATCGGCCGGGACGGCGAACAGCGAGATACCGTCGTCGTCGCGCTGGGCGCCGGCCGTCCTGGCCGAAACGATCAGCACGCCTGCCTGCGCGCCGTGCAGCACGACCTTCTTTTCGCCCTCCAGGCGCCACCCGTCGCCGTCGCGCACGGCACGCGTGGCGACGTCGCGCAAGTCGTAGCGGGACTGGCGTTCGCCCAGCGCGCACGCGAGTCTCAGCTCGCCCGCCGCCACACGTTCGAGCAGCGCGTCGTGCGCTTGCCCGCGACGCAGGAACTCGGCGCCGAACATGGTCGCGAAATACGGTTCGACCACGAGGCCGCGGCCGAGTTCCTGCATCACGACGAACATGTCGACGGCGTCGCCATCGAAGCCGCCCTGTGCTTCCGGCAGCGGCAGCGCCGTCAGGCCGAGCTCGGCGAGCGTGGCCCAGGCGGCATCCGACACGCCGGGCGGCGAACCCACGATGGCCCGCCGCGCCTCGAACGTGTAGTCGCGCGCGATCCAGCGCTTGAGCGCGTCCGCCAGTTGCAGCTGCTCTTCCTTGAAGTTGAAGTCCATGTCTTTCCTCACAGGCCCAGGATCATCTGGGAGATGATGTTGCGTTGGATCTCGTTCGACCCGCCGTAGATCGACGTCTTGCGGAAATTGAAGTAGTGCGGCAACAGCGGCGCGGCGAAGTCGTCGTCGATGATGCTGTGTTCGCGCTCGCCATCCAGATAGGCCGGGTCGAACGGCAGCGCCAGCGGGCCCGCCGCTTCGACCATCAGCTCCGACAGGCGTTGCTGAATCTCCGTACCGCGCACCTTCAGCACCGACGCTTCCGGCCCGGGCGCCTTGTCCGTTTGCGCCAGCACCCGCAGCACCGTCATCTCCAGCGCCATCAGCTCGATCTCCAGGTCCGCGACCTTCGCCGCGAACAGCGGGTCGTCCAGCAGCGGCGCGCCATTCTTTTGCTCGCGCAGCGCGAGCGCCTTCAATCGTGCCAGTTCGCGTTTCGAGCGCCCGACGGCGGCGATCCCCGTGCGTTCGTGGCCCAGCAGATATTTGGCGTAGGTCCAGCCGCGGTTTTCCTGGCCGACGAGGTTCGCCACGGGCACGCGCACGTTGTCGAAGAAGACCTCGTTCACCTCGTGGTCCTCGTCCAGCATGATGATCGGGCGCACGGTGACGCCGGGCGCGTGCATGTCGATCAGCAGGAACGAGATGCCCTCCTGCTTGCGCACGCCGGGATCCGTGCGGACGAGGCAGAAGATCATGTCGGCGTGCTGGGCGAGCGTCGTCCACGTCTTCTGGCCGTTGACGATGTAGTGATCGCCGTCGCGCACGGCGGTCGTCTTCAGCGACGCGAGGTCGGACCCGGCACCGGGCTCCGAATAGCCCTGGCACCACCAGTCCTCGCACGACAGGATGCGCGGCAAATAGTAATCTTTCTGGGCCTGGCTGCCGAACGCCATGATGACGGGCGCGACCATGTTCACGCCGAATGGCAGCACGGGCGGCGTGCCGGCGCGGGCGCATTCTTCCTCGAAGATGTGGCGCTGCACGGGTGTCCAGCCGGGGCCGCCGTATTCGCGCGGCCAGCCGGGTGCCGCCCAGCCCTCGCGCGCGAGGATCCGGTGCCAGCGCACATAGTCGTCCTTGTGCAGGCGCAGGTGGTTGCGCACCTTGTGGCGCAGGTCGGCCGGCAGCTCGGCCTCGAGGAAGGCACGTACCTGGTTGCGGAAAGCGAGGTCGTCGCCGGTATAGGTCAGGTCCATCTTGTCTCCTTTTATTATGCCGGCCAGAAAAGCACGACCGTTCAAAAGATTGTACCGGAAATCACCGGTGCAAAAGGCTGTGTTCGCGTTAGTTATGTGAACTGAAACCGGGTCGCAGCAGTCATACGCATCGTCGAGTTAACTCATGAGGAGTGACGATGCGTGCCGTGCCGTTCGACGAGCTCTTTGCCCTGTTGTCGGCGGCCCATCTGTCCGCCCCCGACCTGGCTCGGCTGCGGGAATGGATTGCGGGAATCGCCCATCCGGACGAGTGCGTCGCGCTGATCGAGCACGCTGCTCGGGGTCGCCCGTGTCCGCGCTGCGCTTGTCCTCGCGTCCACCGGTGCGGCCAAGCGAGCGGCCTGCAACGTTTTCGTTGCCTCGGCTGCGGGCGCAGCTACAACGCGCTGACGGGGACACCTCTCGCAAGGTTAAGGAAGAAAGAACGTTGGCTGGCGTATCTGCAGTGCGTGCTCGAGTCGCGTACGGTACGCGACGCGGCGCGCATTGTCGGCGTCCATCGCACGACCAGTTTTCGCTGGCGTCATCGCTTCGTTCCAGGCGCGATGCGCGATCGGCCGGCGACCTTGACTGTCATTGTCGAAGCGGACGAAACATATCGGTTGGAATCACAGAAGGGTTCGCGCAACATGACACGTAAGCCGCGGAAGCGCGGCGGCGTGGCGGGAAAGCGCGGCATCATCGGTGAATTCGACTGCCTCCTCGTGGCACGCGACCGCACCGGGCAGACGCTCGATTTCCACACTGGCCGCGGCCAGGTGACGGTGGTGCAATTGAATGTTTGCCTCAAGCCCGTGCTGCCGGCGGACGTCCTTCTGATCAGCGATTCGGCGCTTTCATACCATCACTTTGCGGAGCAAGCCGGCATCATGCACGAGGCAGTGAACACGAAGCCAGGCGGCCGGTCACGCGGCGCAATCCATCTACAAAACGTCGATGCCTGGCACAGCCGCTTCAAGAGCTGGCTGGTGCGGTTCCGCGGTGTCGCGAGCCGCTACTTGATCAATTACTCGGGCTGGCAACGGGTGCTCGATGCGCGACGGCTGGCGACGCCAGCACATCTGCTGCGCGTCGCTGTTCAGCTCGCCTAAATTGCCGCGTCACCGAATTAGCGCGAACACAGCCGCGCAAAAAGCGGACGAAAAAAAGCCGCCCCGATACAAGGCGGCCCAGGCATGATCTCGACGAATCAGCGCTTGCGACGGCGGGCGACGCCCAGCCCACCCAGCATACCGGCCATCATCAGCGCGATGGACGACGGCTCCGGCACGGCGGCAGCCGGCGTGGCGGCGGTCGGGGTCGGAGTCGAGGTCGGCGGCAACGGCAGCGTCACCGGCGGCGGGGCCTGGCCCACGTCGCCGCCGTGTGCGGCTTGCGCCGGGGCCGGCAGCTGCACGACGGCCGGGCCCTGGTTGCCGGCCCCGGTCGGCAGCGTCACGATGGCGCCGTTGCCCTGGCTGCCGCCCGACGTCTGCTGCGGAGGTGCCGTCACTGCCGGTGCGGGTGCCGCGGCCGCAGGCGCCGGTGCGTAGACCACTGGCGCGGGCGGCAAGACCGCGGGCGCAGGCGCACTGGCCGCAGGCGCGGGTGCGCTGGCCACTTGCGACGGCGTACCGCCAGCCACTGCCACGCGCCGACCGTTGTACACGCCCACCAGGGCGTTGCCGCCGGCAGTGGTCGCATACGACGGATTGCCCACGGCCACAGGCAGGACACCAGCGTTTGCACTGAAGGCGCCCCCGACGAGGAACGCCGCGACGAGATAACGAATTGCCATAATGAACTCCTTGCTCAGTCTAAAAAGTTATTCTTAATTTAACTGCTGAGCCAATGTATCACAGCTGTAAAAATCACAATTTTCAATTGAACGGCATAAAAAAAAGACGAGGCCCCTGGGGGAGCCTCGTCTTCAGCCATCCTTTTCGGATGAAATGCCGGAAATTCCTATTGCATATTTAACAATCAGTATGCGACAAAATCATTTCAAACTTGACAAATACGGCATCGCGCGCGACGCCAGCCGGGTATCAGCTTTCAACATACCCGACTCGTCGGCCAGGATGTGGGCCGCTTCCTGCAGGTAGACGTCCTTCGCGTTTTTCGCGGCCTTCTCGGCTGCGAGCTCCGCCGTCAGGCTGCGCTCGTCGCCCTGCAGGCCGTCGTCGGCGGCGCCCTTCAGCGCCACATTGGTCTTGCGCGGCGTGGTCGGCATCGGCACCTTGCCGCGCTGTTCCTTGCTGCCCGGGCCGGCGACCGGCTCGTCCGGATTGTCCTTGCCGGTCAGGCGCGCTTCGCGCAGGCGGGCCTTCGCTTCCTGGTTCTCGCGCTCCTTGCGGCGCACGGCCTCGTTCAGCGAAATGACGTTGTCCTTGCGCAGCTTCATTCCCTCGGCGATGTCCTGCTCGATGTCGAGGAAGTCACGGTCCTTGGCGACGCGGGCGTCATGCTTCTTCTGCAGCGGGTTGACCAGTTCCTTCAGGTCGCCCGCCTGCATGTACATGGCCGGCTTGATCTGCGTCCACGGCAGCGCGTTCTCGTACGACGATTCGCCGAAGTTGTCGTCGTCCGACGTCACGGGGAACTTGATGTCGGGCGTGACGCCGCGCAGCTGCGTGGTGCCGCCGTTGATGCGGAAGAACTGGGCGATCGTCATCTTCAGTTCGCCGTACTTCACCTTGTCGTTCTGCGAGAAGCGGTCGAGGTTGATCAGCGTCTGCACGGTGCCCTTGCCGAAGCTGGGCTCGCCGATGATCAGGCCGCGGCCATAATCCTGGATGGCGGCAGCGAAGATCTCCGACGCCGATGCGGAACCGCGGTTGATCAGCACACCCATCGGGCCGTCCCACGCGAGGCCGGCATCCGAATCGCTTTCGACTTCGACGCGGCCTTCGGCGCTGCGCTGCTGCACGACAGGGCCCTTGTCGATGAACAGGCCCGTCAGTTCGACGGCCTCGATCAGGGAGCCGCCACCGTTGTTGCGCAAGTCGATCAGGACGTTGTCGACCTTCTCCTTCTTGAGCTCGCCCAGGATGCGCTTGACGTCGCGCGTGGCGCTCTTGAAGTCCTTGTCGCCCTTGCGGCGCGCTTCGAAGTCCTGGTAGAACGTCGGCAGCTGGATCACGCCGATGCGGCGCTTGACGCCGTTGTCGGTGACTTCGATGATCTTCTTCTTGGCCGACTGCTCTTCCATGCTGATCTTCTGGCGCACGATGGAAACGGTCGTGTGCTTGCCGTCCTGGCCGGCGTCGGCCGGGAGCACGTCGAGGCGCACGGTCGAATTGCGCTCACCGCGCACGAGCTGCACGACGTCGTCGATGCGCCAGCCCATCACGTCCGTGAACGGACCGTTGCCCTGCGCGACGCCGACGATGCGGTCGCCGACCTTCAGCTTGCCGGATTTGTCGGCCGGGCCGCCGGGGACGACCTCGCGGATCACGGTATAGTCGTCGCGCGACTGCAGCACGGCGCCGATGCCGTCCAGCGACAGGCGCATGGCGATGTCGAAGTTCTCGGCCGAACGGGGGCCCAGGTAGTTCGTGTGCGGCTCGATGGCCATCGCGTACGCGTTCATGAACATCTGGAACACGTCTTCGTTGTTCAGCTTCTTGAGGCGGTTCTGGTAGCCCTCGTAGCGCTTGTCGAGCGTCTCACGGATCGATTTCTCGTCCTTGCCGGCCAGCTTCAGGCGCAGCCAGTCGTTCTTCACGCGGCGGCGCCACAGGTCTTTCGCTTCGTCGTCGTTCCTGGCCCATGCGGCCTTCTCGCGGTCGATCTGGAGGGTTTCGTCCGTCGTGAAGTCGAACTTGCCCTTCAACAGCTCGCGGGCATAGGCCATGCGGTCGAAGAAGCGCTGCTGGTACAGGTTGTAGATCTGGAACGGGACCGTCAGGTCTTCGTTGTTGATCGCATCGTCCAGCTTGGTCCGGACAGGCGCGAAGCTGTCGACGTCGGCCTGCGTGAAGTACAGCTTCTCGCTGTCGAGCGCCTTGAAATAGGCATCGAAGATCTTCGCGGACAACGCGTCGTCGAGCGGCAGGGCCTTGTAGTGGTAGCGCGACAGCACGCGCGAAGCCCACAGGGCGGCCTGGGTCTGGGCGGCGGATGGCTTGAGCTGGACGATGGCGGCCTTGTCGGTCTGGACAGCAGCAACCTTTTCGGGCTGCGCCGTGACCACGTGGGCCGACATGGCAAACGCCAGCGCGACCATCAACATCTGCTTCTTCATACTTCGGTTCTCCGGACGGGGAAATGATTGGCGATCGCCAGGCGGGGGGCCGGCAATCGCGCCGACGCAACGGCGGATGCGACCCATTCTACAGGATAGCGCAGCGGCGCAGAGCCGGCTTGTACGCCATTTCAGCCGAGCTTAAGTCTGGTCGGGGCCGCCGCGCCTACGCTTTTACAAATCGAAACAAACTGGTGTGAAACCAACAGTACGCCAGCCCCGCCGCCGCGATGATCAACAGATAAGGCCAGCTGCGCACGGCGAGCCTCCAGTCCACGGGCGATGGCCAGAACGACAGGAATTGCGGCGCCAGCAGCAACGTCAGCGCCAGGTCGACGGGACCGAAATGCCATGCCGTGCGCGTGCGCCACCACGCCACTGCCAGCGGCAGCAACAGGATGAGAAACGGAGCCAGCGCCGCCGGCGCCGCGTTATACCAGCGCAGGTTGGCGAACGTCACGGACCCGAGCTCCCACGTGCGGCCCTTGCCGCGCGGGATGATCGTGAAGCCGACGGGCTCCGCATGGAGCAGCAGCCCGACGCCGAAATGCGCGAGTTCGTGGCAGAACGTGCCGACGGCACTGAGCAGGAAGAACGCGGGATGCAGCCGCGTCACGAGCCAGATGAGGAACGCGAGCGCCATCGACGGCACGAGGTACAGCGCGATCTCGCCCAGGCCGCAGGCCCAGCTGGGCAGATGGGCGGCGCACATTGCCGGCCAGGACATGGTCGCGCCGCGTCAGCCCAGGTAGAAGCAGCGCCCGCAGGCCTGGCGATAACTCTCGTTGCCGCCGATGCTGACTTGCTCCCCTTCGCGGAGGCGGCGTCCTTCGGCGTCGACGCGGATGTTCATCGTCGCCTTCTTGCCGCACGTGCAAATGTTCTTGATTTCCTCGATGTCGTCGGCCAGCGCCAGCAGGTACGCGGAGCCGGGGAACGGCTCGCCGCGGAAATCGCTGCGCAAGCCGTAGCAGATCACCGGGACGCCCCGTACCTGGGCCACCTGGTGCAGCTGCACGACCTGCTCCTTCGTCAGGAACTGGGCTTCGTCGACGAGCACGCAGGCCACGGCGGGCGCCTGTTCCAGGAAGTTCGTGGTCTTGTCGAACACGTCGGTCTGGCGGTGCGGTCCGAGGCGCGACGTGATCTGGCCGACGCCGTAGCGGTCGTCGATGGCGGCCGTGTACAACTGGACCTTCTGGCCCTGCTCCTCGTAGTTGTGTGCCACCTGCAGCAGCGACGTCGATTTGCCGGCGTTCATCGCCGAATACCTAAAATAGAGTTTTGCCACTGCTTGCCTGACCGGATGACCGTTGTACGATCCGTCGATTATAGCAATCGGTCCCGGCGCCGCGCCAGCCGGCTCAGTCGCCCGGGTGGTATTTGCGCTCGAGGTGTTTGTCGATGTCCGCGCGGTAGTACAGCACGTCCTTGAACTCCCCGCGGCTGTACATCGCCGCCTGGTCTGTGAAGTGCGGCGACGCCGGATCGCCGCTCTCGCCGCCCGCGAGAATGCTCTTCGCGCGCACGCGCGGCCCGAATTCGACCGCGGCCACGAAGCTGTTGCCGCGGTCGCCGTAGATGCGCTTCGTCGTCTGCGGCGCCGTCATGCCGAACGACGCCAATGATCCCCAGTTCGCCGACGTGAAGCCGACGGGCAGGCTCGGCTTGCCGTCGTCGTAGCGCTGGTCGACGGCGCCGGACAGGCGCTGGAAGCGGTTGATCTCGCCCCACGGCGTCTTCCAGTCGCCGAAGTCCGCCTGCAGCTTGTCGCTCGCGCGCGCCAGCGCATCCAGGCGCTCGCGCGGCGTCAGGCGCGTCTGCACGAAGTCGATCACGGGAATGTGGTCCGCTTTCGCGCGGGCCGACGACTGCTTGACCATGTCCTGCGCCCAGTACACGGCGAGCGACGTCGGCACGGAGGTCGTCGAGAAGCGCAAGTCCCAGCCGCGCAGCAATGCCACCTGGGCGGCCAGGCGGGCCTTCAGCGGATCGGCGTCCGGCAGCGCGTCCCAATCGTTTGCGACGGCCGGCATGAGGGGCTCGAACGCCGTCAAATAGCTGTCGTAGGCTTTTGCGATGAGGCCATCGAGCGTGAGATCGTGCGCGTCGTGCAGGACGCGCTCCGCGTGGATGCCGCGCGGGTTCTGCGGCAGCGACCACATGTACGCGGGATACTTGACGCAATCCGGACTGCTTGCGCCGAATCCGGTGCACGGCCAGTTGTTCGTGTTCGAGATATAGCCGCTCTTCGGATTGAACACCGTGATCGTCTCGGCGACGTCATGCAAGCCCTGCCACTCCGTCGCGGGGTCGCTGCCGTCGACGGGCTTCGTCCAGTCGAAGCGCGGGTCGCGGCGCGGGATGAAATTCCCGTGGAAGTAGGCGATATTCCCGTCCGCATCCGCGTACACCGTGTTGTTCGACGAATTCGTCCGCAACTGCATGACCTTGTAGAACGCCGCGTAGTCGCGCGCCTTCGTGCGGCCGTACGACTGCATCAGCGCGTGCATCGGGTCGTCCATCATCCGGACGGCCACCCACTTGCCGTCCTGCGCGCGGATCACGGGGCCGTGGTGCGTGAAGTACGCGGTGACGGTCCGGCTGGCCATGCCTTGATCCGTGCGGTACGGCAGCGTGATGGTCTTTGCGCGCACGGCGCGCTCGCCGTCGCCGTAGCGGTAGACCCAGCGGCCGTCGAGCGAGCTCACCGTCTCGAGGTATTCGTCGATGACGTCGCCGCCGCCCGACGTGTGCATCCAGCCGATGCGGTCGTTGAAACCCTGGTAGACGAAGAACTGGCCCCACGTGACGGCGCCGTACGCGTTCAAACCTTCGTCGCTCACCATATGGATCTCGGGGCGGAAGTAGAACGACGTGTGCGGATTGATCATCAACAGCGCGTGCCCGTCCGCCGTGCGGCGCGGCGCGATGGCGAAACCGTTGGAGCCGCGCGGTTCCGGGTCGAAGCCCTGCCCGGACTCATTCGCATCGGCCAGCGCGACGGACGGCGCCGCCGGCTTGCCGTAGAAGTCTTCGAGGCCGTTCAGGTTGATCGTCTCGATGTCGCCGCCGATGCTGCCCTCGCTGAACGCGAGCGCCATCCATGGCTCGAACCGCGTGATCAGCTTCGGCTTGACCCGCGGATGCGTGACGAGATACCAGTTCAAGCCGTCGGCGTATGCATCCATCAGCGCCTTCAGCCACGCAGGACTCGTAGCATATTTTGCCTTCAGCTCGACCGGGTCGATGTACAGCTTCATGCGCAGGTCGCGCCAGATTGCCGTCTCGCCCTCTACTTCCGCCAGGCGCCCGAGCGCGTTGATGTAATTGAGTTCGACGCGGTTGAAATCGTCCTCCGCCTGCGCGAACAGCATGCCGAACACGGCGTCCGCATCCGTCTTGCCGAACACGTGCGGGATGCCCCAGGTGTCGCGCAGGATCGTGACGCGCCGCGCCGTCGCCCGCATGCGCGCGAGGTCCGCCGACGCGAAGGCGGCTCGGGCCGTCGCCGCCACGGCGGGTTGCGCCGCCGCCTGTGCGTGGACGGGCTGGGCCAGCACGCACAACGCCGCGCAGGCGGCAACGAACGGCGTCAAGCGGGGCATCGTCATGGGGTCTCCGGGATCAGGCGCCGCCGAGCGCGGCGAGCTTCTGGCGCAGCACCTCGTTTTCCGTCATCAGGGTGGCGACGCGGTCCTTCAATTCGCCGACCTGGCTGCGCAACGCCTTGACCTGGTCTTCCGGCGAGTCGGGCACGGTTTCCTTTTTCGGCTTCGCGCCGGTCTTCTGCTCGCGCACCTGGCGCGCGGCCTGCTGCAATTCCTTGCGCCCACCGGCGACGGCGGCGACCTGCGCTTCCGGCGGCAGCGACGCGACACTGGCCGCGGCGCTGACGGAAATCGTCCCGCTGCGCACGGCGTCGACGAGTTCCGGCGCGGCCGTCTTGCGGATGCGCTCGATCTGGCTCAGCGTGTTCGCCGACACGCGCGCGGCCTTGGCGACGTCCTCTCGCGTGCTCCACGGCGGATCGGAGGCATCGTCGGCGGCATCGGGCGCCGCCTGTTCCGGCGCGGCGTCGGCCGGTTGCTGCGCGGCGCGCTGGGCGGCCCGCGCGGCGACAATCTCCTTCTTACGCAGCGCCAGCATGCCGCGCTGGAAGTCGGACACGCTGCGGCGCGCTAGGTTATTGTCGATCACCCACAGCATGACGTCTTCGAGCGAGTCGAATTTGTCGTTGGCGACGGTGCGGAACGGGATGCCGTGCTTCTTGCAGATGTCGTAGCGGTTATGGCCGTCGATCAGCACGTCGCGCCAGAGCACGAGCGCATCGCGGCAGCCGTCGGCCAGGAGGCTGCGTTCGAGCGCCGCGTACTCGACGGGCGTGAGGGGATCGATGAAAGAGCGGAGTTCGTCGTTGATGGTGATGTCCAATGGTTTTCCTTGCTTGAGTCCTGGCGCGCGGCGTCGGCCGCGGGCGTATCGCCCCGCATGCTACACCAAGCGTGTCCGCGACTGAAGCGGCGCGCGGATGACAAGGCCGGCCGAACCGGTGCACAATTATCCGGACTGAGCTGTTGGGGAGCCCGATGAACCGCCGCCGTGACCGCATATCCGCCCTATTGATCGACGCCGTGCTCGATGCCAGCCCGCAACACGGGATCGCCCGCGCGGCCCGCCTCCTGCACGAGGACGGCATACCGATCGACGTCGCGCTGCGCGTCCTGACGCGCCCCATGCAGCGCCGCCACGGCCCGCCGCGCGTCCACCCGCTGGTGGCGGTCGCGAGCGCCCTGTTCGCGCCGTTCGGCTCGGCGGACCGCTGGCCGGCGCCGGCGAACCGGACGCTGCGCCCGTTCTGACTCCGGATCGTCAACATTGCATTTTCGACCCTGAACAGGCCTGGCTGTGCTAGAATCCTGCGCGCTGCCCGGATGGTGAAACTGGTAGACACCCGGGACTTAAAATCCCGTGCCAGCAATGGCGTGCCGGTTCGATCCCGGCTCCGGGCACCATCAGATTGTCTCTCGCCCTTCCCTACCGTCCCCAAACCTGCCGTCTTCCGGCTTTGTTGAGCGAATAGAGCGAAGGCCGAGCTGACGCTATTTGTAGTTCGTTTTATAACACTGGGACCGTAATCGCAGTGTCCAGTCGAGTGAAGCGGTTCAGCACGGCGGCCCTCACTTGTAGCTCGGCGACTTGACGGTCGAAGTCGCGTGCCATGACGCGTTCGCCCAGCGACTTGAAGCAGCGCATCTTGGTTTCGACAAGGCTGCGCCGGTGGTAGCCGCTCCATCTCTTCCATATCGCCCCTCCCAGCCTCTTGGTCGCCCGTAGGATGTCGTTACGTGCATCGACACCGCAGCGGTTTGCCTTCCAGGGCTTGGCATTCTTGCGCGTCGCGATGATGGCATGCGCCGCGCGCAACGCGATGGCTTCGTGACAGTCCTTCGTATCATAAGCGCCGTCGCCACTGACGCTGGCAATGCGGTCGTCAGCAGGAATCTGGCCCAGCAGCGCTGGCAAGACAGGTGCGTCACCGATACTGTTGTCGGTCACTTCCATGGCCCGGATCTCGAGCGTGGACGCGTCGATCCCGAGATGCACCTTGCGCCATTGGCGGCGATACTCCGCGCCGTGTTTCTTCGTCTTCCATTCGCCTTCGCCCAGCATCTTGATGCCCGTGCTGTCTACCAGCAGATGCAAGCCCGTCGTGCTCGAGACAGCGCCGATGGCCACCTACAGCGTCTTTTGCGGCCGGCTGACCGTGCTGTAGTCCGGCACCGGCCAGTCGAGCCCAGCCAGGTGCAGCAAGCTTTGCGTCATCCCCATGGCCTGGCGTAGTGGTAAATTGAAGAGGCACTTGATGCTGAGGCAGAACTGGATCGCCTCGTCGCTGAACGTCTGGCCGCGTCCGCGCTTGCCGCTCGGTTGCCCATGCCAGTTCATCGTCGGGTCAAGCCAGATGAGCAGCGTACTGCTTGACTTCAGCGCTTCGTTGTACGTCTTCCAGTTGGTCGTGCGGTACTTCTGTGGAGCTGGTTTCATCCCGTTCAGGCTACCAGACCTACGCGTTCTACGCTGGCCAAGCCTGATTTACGCAACAAAGCCGGTTGTATTCATGCACATGATCCCTCCCTTTTCCTTGACGATCAGTTCTGTTTGGATCAGTGCAGTGTCAGTGGTGCCATCGGAGTACCGCCACAACACTTTTTCATTTTCCTACCGCTGCCACAAGGGCACGGGTCGTTGCGCCCAACCTTCGGTGTCGCCCGGACGATGGGGGGCGTCGGCGTACGCATGTCGCCAGGCATGAATAACCGTGACTTCCAGTAGGCTGCGATCTCCAACAACGATGGCATGATGGCATCGACCCATTGAGCAGCATCGCCTTGCTTGTGCGTGATCGCAATGCCGTCTTCGGTTCCCAAACGCATGAATGGAGCGAACCAGGTCGGCTGTCCCACGGCGAGCAGGCTCCACGCGCGCTCGTCGAACCGGAAGCCGCAAAGGAAACCATCGGACCATTCGGCAGCACCGTACTCAGCGCCGCGCATGAACAGGGGCTCGAAACCGGCTGGGTCGGTATTGAAAGCCTCGACAACTGCGTTGTAATGCCGCATCAGCAGCGAGAGGACATGGTTCGCATCCGAGAGCTCGTCAAACACGGGCTCGGCCACGCCGTCGACATGGTCCCATACCCACGGGAGCCATTCGGACACGGGAACCAGCTCAGGACCGATGGCGATCGCTGCAAAGTAGCCGTCGAGCATCGCAAGATCCATTGACGTCGACTCAATCGATGGGTCTGCTAGAAAATCACCAAGCTCGTAAAGCTCGGTATCGGACAAGCCGAGCAAGATCGCATTGCGCTTGTCGTGGCCGGGCGGCGGGCCGATCACCGCGTCGATGCCCTGCTCATCAATGGTGCGCAAAGCTTCGTCCAGAGCTGCTTGGTCAGTCGAGAACAGACCCTCCCAAACCGTCGAGTTGCCGTGCTCATCGACCACCTCGAGTATCCACTCCTCGTTTTCCGCGCGGTAGATTTCCACCTCGACACTCCTGCCATTGCGGCTCACTGTCCCATTCAGCGGAGAGTAAATGAGCGGAATGTCGTCGTCGATATTTGTCACCGTTTCAGGCTGTGCCATTTCGTATTCCTATCTCATGCGTGGTGGAGGGGTACGCAAAATCTCTCACGCTTTCAACCACTTAGACCAAGTTGACGGCGGGTCAACTTGATCGTGCTCTTTCCTTACTCGAGAATAGCCCGTAACCGAGCAAGCGCGTCCTCGACCACAAATTCAGGTGCCGTTTCGATTTTCTTCGCCCCGCGAGCGGCCAAATCCATCGTGCGAATCATATTGACCAGCGCGACACCTTGAGTCTCAGTCCCCGAACCACTCAACGGCACCGCGAAGCCCGCATAGCGAGCGAAATCGCCGCCTTGGGTAATTGGCGCCACTAACGCCACCCCCATGAGATTGAATGCGGCCGGGGAGAGTACGAGGGCTGGACGAAAATCGCGTTGCTGTTCTCGCCCTACTGTTGGGTTAAGGTTCACGCGAACGATATCTCCACGGTTAAACGTGGTACGCCTCACCATACTTCCTGGCCTACCGGTTTGGTGCCTTCCCAAGCCTCCACGTCTACAGGAGGCGCCGCCTTCAGATCACATTGCGCCATCAGATCAGCGAGGGAATAGGCTTTGCGAGCAGGGCGCAATACCAGCCCTTCCGGTTGCATGTCAGCGCTCAGTTTGTCGCCAAGCGCAACCCCTAGTTGACTCAACAGAGTAGACGGCAGTCGAACTGCCGCACTGTTGCCCCATTTTTGAATCGAGAGTTCCATCGTTACACCTCCAATGTAGATACATTGTATTACCTAAAATCCGGCCTGACAAGGGAATTCTACAATGTAGATACGCTTCAAAGCACCGATTCGAACATCGCTTCGAGCCTTTTTTGCGACCCTTGAAGATACGGGCGAACGTGGTTCAGCTCGGATCTTGTAAGTGCCATGTATCATAAAAACCAGGCGCAACACAGCTGTCTGGCCGGCCAGATGCCGTAGCGCCGTTAGCTGGCCACGCGCTGATTCAAGTTCGGCAAGGAGGATTCCGACCCGGGTTCGCAGCACTGGGGCCGAAACATCTTCCAGGATCTCATCCAGGATCGAACCCTTTCGCGCCGTCACCTTTTTGGCCTTGCCGCCCACTGCCTCGGCGTAGGACGTGATGAGCGCCTTGTAGTCGTCGCCCGTCTTGTTTCTGATTGCAGCTGCTGATGGCCCATCTGCCGCTGCGGAGAGGCAGCCAATCGTTGCAATCGAGAAGTCACTACTGCCGCGATCATGCTGCTCCTCGCAGAGCCGGTAGATCAACCGAACCGACTGCTGCTTTCGTGGATGAGAGCCAGCGCAAAGCGCTTCGAGCAAGTCATTGGGGGCCATCTTTGCCATGTCCTATTTTTCCGTCTCAACTTTTGGTGTCACGCCGACCAGCGGTGCCAGTGCTCCGATCGTGGAGAGCTTTATTGGGGGAACCGCCCTGCCCAGCCAGGAGGCGGTCTACGTCCTTCTCAATGCCGGTCGATTCCAGCATCCGGCGCCCCAATCAGGTCAACCATCTCGGCGCGCCCCATGCGCGCCATTAGCAGATTTACGAACTCGTTCCCGACCGCAATCGCTTCGTCCTCGGAGAGGGTGGCAAACACCCGCCCGCGACCGTTGTGCGACAGCATTACGTCGAGCAGTCGCCCACGTCGCAGCGTCGACACCACAGGGCTGTCGTTGGGATAAACGGCTGCCACTTGGCACACGGCGTTGTAAAGCTCGAAGTTCCAGCATTCCTCCAAGGCCGCAATCTCCGCATTCTTCAGGAAGCGCAGGAAATTACCCTGCTCGGCCCGTTCGATGCGCTGTTGTGCCTTCGCCATCTCTTCCGACACGTAAGCAGGCCCCGGCTTCGTGTAATAGAGCGTCATCAGGACCGTTGTGTGGCCAGCGATGCACTTGGAGAATATCTGTATCGGTACGCCTCCCTCAATCGCATAGGCGGTACTCGGCGCAACCCGAAGCGAATGAAGGTCGAAGTGTGGAAGCGGAAGCCCTGCGCCGGCCGCGGGGCGCACAAAGCGTACCGGAGAGCCGTCGGCAAGGGCATGAAATCGCCAGCGGTCGTGATCATCAGAACGCGTACCCCAACCGGATCGAAAAACGGCGCCCCGTGTAAAACGCCCCCCGCTCCATCAACCCGATTCCCTGCTGCATATATTGCTTGTACAACGCATTGGTCAAATTCGTCGCCTGCACAGACAAATTCACATTGTCCGTAAACTTGTACTGCAAGCTCGCATCGAGCTGCCCATACGCCCCACCCCACGTCGGCAACGCGTACTGCACCGAATACGGCTGACCGAAGCGCGGACTGGAAGGATTGGCGTCGATGCCGTCGCCACCATTCGTGCCATAGGCATTGATGGCCTGCAGATACTTCGACCGCCAGCTATACGCCAGGCGCGCGGACACGGCCCCCTTGTCGTACAGCAGCGCCACGTTGAACGCGTTCTTCGACAGGCCCGTCAGCGGCACGTTACCGACGTTCAGCAGGCGGCCGTCCGTATCGCACCCGGACAGGTCGCGGGCAATGAACGCGTTCGTGTCCTGCGGCGTGCACCACGCTTGCGCCAGCGGCTTGCCCAGGTCCTGGCGGCTGTCGATGTACGTGTAGTTCGCGGACACGCCGAAGCCCGACCACAGGCCCGGCAGCTTGTCGAAGTACTGCAGGTAACCGATCTCGGCCCCGCTGGCGCGGCCGGTGGCGCCGTTGACCGGTGACGTGACGGCGAAGTCGTGCGGCTGCCCTGTCGTATCGTTGAGCGTGACGACCGACGTCTTGCCGATGATAACGTCCGACAGGCGCTTGTTGAACAGCGCAAGCGTCACCTGGCCGCCATGGCCGAAATAGTACTCGGCCGTCAGGTCGACGTTGGTCGAGCGCGTCGGCTTGAGCATGGGGTTGCCCACGCCCGTGCCCGTGTAGTCGATACTGTCGAGGATCGTCGCTTTCGTCGCATTGTCCGTGTGCGTGTGCACGTTCTGGCTCAATGTCGTGTAGGTCTGCATCTGCCAGAAGTCCGGACGCGTCATCCCTTTCGAGAACGCAGCGCGGAATTGCAGTCCGTCGCTGGCCTTCATGCGCAGGTTCAGGCTGGGCAGCACGTTCGTGTACTTGTTCTCGAAATGCGTACGATCGGACAAAGGCGCGATCACCGGCACGCCAGGCACGTTCGACGACGCCGACGGCGAGAACAACAGGTAGCCGGCCGCCGACATGTCCGTGCGCACGACCCGCACGCCAACATTGCCATCGACCGGGTAGCGCAGGTCGTCGAAGCCGAAGCGCAGCTGCGCGTGGGCGGCCTTCGTCTTCTCGTGCTGCTGGTTCAGGCTCTCGGGGTCGCCGAACTTTGCGTAGTCCCACAGCGCGTCGCCCGAGCACGGCATGTTGCAGAGCACTTTCACCATCTCGTGCAACTGGGCGAATGCCGGGGGCGGCGCGCCGGCCGACAACGCGATGTTCGCTGCGACGATGGCCGGCGGCATCGCCGTCTTCCGGCCGAAGAAGTCGTTGAACTGCAGTGGCGCGACCTTGTCGCCGGCAAAGCGCGGGTCGCTCAGGTACGCGAGCTGGCTGAACGGCTGCCAGCCGTCGTGGCCCACGGCCCAGGGCGCCGTGATCTCGTGCCACTGGCTGTTGCCGTGCGTCGCGCGCGTGTCGGCATCGCGCGTCGTGAAGCGCACGCCGAAACGGAGGTCGTTCAGCACCGGGCCGTCGAACGCGTACTTCGCGTCCAGGCGGGCCGCGTTCTGCGTCGAGACGGCGTCGTCGCGGTGCTCCTGCGCCGAGTTCCAATAATAATTGTTCGGATCGGCGAGATAGGCGCGGTCGGCCGCGTCGAACGTCAGCGTGGGCGGCGACGTGCGGAAATCGACGCCCTCTTTCGGCATGTAGCCGCCCAGGCTGACGAGGTTGTCGTACCCGAACGTCGTCGCGCGCGCGTGCTGCAGGTCGCCGGCGAGCGTCCACCGGTCGGTCGGCCGCCACTGCAGGTTCCACGCGGCGTCGCGCGTGTCCGACGTACGGCCGGCGGTGCGGCTCTGGACGCCGAACCCGACGCCCGGATCCCTCGGCGCCCGGATCGAGCATGATCGTGGCCGGGTTCGCGCCCGCCGCGAGCGAGTATTCCGACGTGCGCACGTCGTACTTCGACCGGAAATACGTCAAGGACGACGACAGCGTGTCCTTCTTCCACTGCAGGGCGCCGTACAGGCCGTCGCGCTCGCGCTCGAAATTGTTCGTCGTCCAGCCGCCCCCGTTCGAGATCCAGTGCCGGGCGCCGCTCGTGTCGCCCGTCACGGCATCGGTACGCGGAATGTACGGCGAAATCTGCAGGCCGTCGCTGCGCGTGTCGATGCGCGAGCGCGCGACGTCGATCAATGCGCCGAACTCGCCGAACCCGGTCTTCCAGCGGTCCGACAGCAGGCCGGAAAACGACGGCGCATACTTGCCGCGCAGCTGCGAGCGCGACGCTTCGATGGAGACCGCACCGTTGCGGCCCTTGAAGTCGAACGGCAGGTGCGTGCGCAGGTTCACCAGGCCGCCGATGCCGCCTTCGATCTGCTCGGCCGACGGGTCCTTGTACACGTCGACGCCGGCCATCAGCTCGGGCGGCACGTCCTCGAAGCTCAGCGAACGGCCGCCGTTGGCGGAGAATGCGTCGCGACCGTTCAATTCCGAACGCACGTACGACAGGCCGCGCACCGAGACGCCCGTCCCTTCGGCCGCGAAGTGGTTGATGCCGTCGTGCACGCTCTGCAGCGGGTCGGCGACGTTCATCGTGCGGTCGATGGTGACACCGACCACGCGCTGCAGCACTTCCGTCACCGACTTGTCCGGCAGCTTGCCGATGTCGACCTCGACGACCGAATCGACGATCTCGTCCGCATTCTTCTTGCGCGCCGCGGCCGATGCCAGCGCGGCGCGCTGGCCCACGACGACGACGGTGGCGACGTTCGACCCCGCGTCCTGCGCGCGCGCGCCCTGCGCGCACATCGCGCCGCCGGCGGCGACCGCGAGCTGGGCCACGCCGACGGCAATGGCCGTTCTCTCGAACTGTTTCATGGTTGTCTCCTTCGGTTTCCCTGTGCCTCCTTTGTTGTCTGGTCGAGCTGCCCGAAGGCGGTCGCAGGCGATCCGGCGCCGATGCGATGGCGCCACGTCCAACGATACTGCGCCTGTCCTTCGAACGCACAAAAAGAGTGCAAAATTCCCTCGGGCGGCAACAGCTCGAGGGACGTGGCCGCCGAAGCATTACGGAAAGGCATTGCCTGGGTATATACTGCGTCCATCTGTCCGAGTTCCGATCGGTACCCACATGAATCAGTGGCTCTCCCACTCGACCAGGATCCGCTACGCCCTGGTTATCCTGCTGGTGCTGGCGACCCCCATCCTGCTCGTCTGGCAGCACTATGGGATGACGCGCACCCTCGAGATCTCCCCGCAGCATCCGTATAACGTGCAGGTGACCGACGACCGCGACACCACGCTCGGCAATCACGCGAACGGCAGTTCGGTCGGTACGCTGACCATCACCAAGGATGCGTTCACGATGCGTTGCCAGCTGGGCGCGGCCGCGACGTATCCATACTGCAAATTGCGATTCACGATGGGCGACCCGGTCAACGGCATGGACCTGAGCGGGTACGACACGGTCACCCTGGACATGTCGTATTCGGGCCGGAACCGGCGTGTCGTCAAGCTGCACCTGACGAATTTCGAACCGGAGTTTTCCACGCTGAGCGACTGGAATTCCCAGCGATTCAATGAGCTGCTCATTGACCTCCCCGATCAGCCCCGGTTCACGATCCCGATGAATGCCGTGCGCACCGCGGACTGGTGGCAGTTCTCGCGCCAGATTCCGCTGGCCAAGAGCTACGCCCGCCTCGATCACGTCACGGCCGTGGAACTGTCGACGGACGACTACGGCGCCGCCGGACATGTGCTCACGGTCGTGCTGCGCAAGATCGAGTTCCGCGGCAAATGGATGTCGAAGACGACCCTGCTCAGCTGGCTGGTGGGCGGATGGATCGCCTGCGGCATTCTGGGACTTGCGCTCAGCCTGCTGCACTTCCGCTCCGACCTGCAAGCCAACAATACGCGGCTGGAGCAGCTGGCCGCGATCGACCGCGAACGCAAGGAAGCGGAGGCGGCCCGCGAAACGGCATTGGCCGAGGCCGTCGCCCTGGCGCAGCAGAGAAGCAGTTTCCTGGCGCAGATGAGTCACGAGCTGCGCACGCCGCTCAATGCCATCATGGGCTACGCCCACTTGCTCGGGCGTGATCGCGGCCACCTCAGCGACCGGCAAGCGTCCGGCCTGGCGACGATCCACGAGAGCGGCCAGCACCTGCTCACCCTGATCGACGACATCCTCGACCTGGCACGGGTCGAAGCGGGCAAGATGGTGCTGCATACGGCCGCGGTCGATCTCGGTACCTTCCTGCATGTCGTGGCCGACATCATGCGCGTCAAGGCCGAAGAAAAGGGGCTGGCGTTCGGCTACGAACTCGCACCCGGCCTGCCGACCGCGGTGACGATCGACGAAACCCGCCTGCGCCAAGTGCTGTTGAACCTGCTGGGCAATGCGGTGAAATTCACCGACAGCGGCAAGGTCTCGTTGCGCGTGCAGCCGGCACCGGCGACCGGCGAGGCCGGCGCGGCCACCGCGCGGTTGCGCTTCGAAGTGACGGACAGCGGCATCGGCATGAGTCCCGAACAGCTCGCGCGCATCTTCCAGCCCTTCGAGCAGGTGGCCACGGCGCAGCGGCGCGAGGGCGGCACGGGCCTCGGCCTCGCCATCAGCCAGCAACTGGTGCGTCTCATGGGCGGCAGGATCGACGTCGTCAGCGCGCCCGGCAAAGGCAGTACGTTCTGGTTCGACATCGACGTGCCGGTCGCCGCCACCGGCCCGGCAGCGGTGGCACCGCAGGACACCCCGGTGAGCTATGAAGGCGAACGCAAGCGCCTGCTGGTCGTCGACGACGTGCCGCAGAACCGCGCGATGCTGCAGGACCTGCTGCAGGACGCCGGCTTCGTCGTCGCCACCGCCACGAACGGCCTGGAATGCCTCGTCCTGCTCGACACCTTCAAGCCCGACCTGATCCTCATGGACGTCATGATGCCTGTGATGGACGGCAACGAGACGATGCGGCAGATCCGCCGGATGCCGGGCTGGGGCGGGATCCCGATCGTCGCCGTGACGGCCAGTGCCGGGCCGGAAGACGAACGAAAAAGCCGCGACGCCGGCGCCAGCGCGTTCCTCGCCAAGCCGCTCGATCACAACCGCCTGCTGCGCACCATCGGCGCACTGCTGGGGCTGAAGTGGGTCACGGAGCAACCCGTCGCGACAGCAACCGCGCCGGCAGACGTGGACGACGCCGCCCTGGTCGCACCACCGGCCGACGAGATCGAGGAATTGTGGCAGATGGCGCAGATCGGCAATATGCGGCAGATCCGCGCGCGCGCCGCGTACCTGCGTGAGCTCGACCCGGCGTACGCGCCGTTCGCGAACCGCCTGGACGCGCTGGCGCAGGGCTACCATTCGAAGCACCTGGCCGCCTTCGTGGCGCGCTTCCGCGCCGCGGACGCCGTCCCGCCGGCGTGACGCACCATGCAACTCATGTATTGCTTGGGTATATACTGGATGCACTTGTCCGATTTCCGATCGGAACGCACATGAACCAGTGGCTTTCCCGCTCGACGAGGATCAGTCACATCCTGATCATCCTTCTCGTACTGACGACGTCCATCTCGTTGGTCTGGCAGCATTTCGGGATGACGAGCACGCTCGAGATCTCGCCGCGGCACCCGGCGCGCGCCGTCGTGAGCGACGACCGCGGCGAGAAGCGCGGCAATCGTACGCCCGGCAAGTCGGTTGCGTCGTTCACGGTGACCAAGGATGCCTACGTCATGCGTTGCGTGTTGGCGGACGTGGCGCAATATCCATACTGTAATTTGCTGTTCGAGTTGGGCGACCCGGTCAAGGGTCTCGACCTGACCGGATACGACACGATCGCCCTCGACGTGCGCTATTCGGGCGGCGGACGGCATGTCCTCAAGCTGCACCTGATGAACTTCGAACCGGAGTATTCCGCGCGCGGCGGCTGGGACGCGCAGCGGTTCAACGAAGTGCTCGTCGATATTCCGCCGGGTCCCCCGTTCGCGATCCCGATGAATGCCTTCCGCACCGCGGACTGGTGGCTGTTCTCGCGCGAGGTTCCGTTGGCCAGGAGCTATGCCCGCCTCGATCACGTCACGGCCCTGCAACTGCAACTGGACGACCGCAGCGCCATCGGCCACGTCGTCACCGTCGAAGTGCGGAAGATCGAGTTCCGCAAAAAATGGATATCGAAGACGACCCTGCTGAGTTGGCTGGTATCCGGCTGGATCGTCGCGGGCATGATCAGCCTGTCGCTGGGCCTGCTGCACTTCCGCTCCGACCTGCAAGCGAGCAAGACCCGCCTGGAAAAACTGGCGGCCGTCGACAGGGAGCGCAAGGAAGCCGCGGCGGCGCGCGAGAAGGCGCTGGCCGAGGCGGTCGCCCTGGCGCGGCAAAGGAGCAATTTCCTGGCGCAGATGAGCCACGAATTGCGCACGCCCCTGAACGCCATCATCGGGTACGCCCGGCTGCTGGGACGCGATCGCGAACAGCTCACCGAACGGCAGGCGGCCGGGCTGGCGAGCATCCAGGACAGCGGCCAGCACCTGCTCACCCTGATCAACGACATCCTCGACCTGGCGCGCGTCGAGGCCGGCAAGATGGTCTTGTATCCGGCCACCGTCCACCTCGGCACGTTCGTGCAGGTCCTCGCGAACATCATGCGCGTCAAGGCCGAAGAGAAAGGCCTCGCGTTCAGCTGCGAACTCGCGTCCGGCGTGCCGCCGGCCGTGACGGTCGACGAAACGCGGCTGCGCCAGGTGCTGCTGAACCTGCTGGGCAATGCGGTGAAATTCACCGACAGCGGGAAGGTGTGCCTGCGCGTCCTGCCGGCGTCACCGGCAGAGGCGCCGCCAGGCGAGACCGGCGAAGCCGTCGCGCGCTTGCGCTTCGAAGTGGCCGACAGCGGCATCGGCATGAGCGCGTCGCAGCTCGGGCGCATCTTCCAGCCGTTCGAACAGGTCGCCTCGATCCAGCGGCGCGAAGGCGGCACGGGCCTGGGCCTGGCCATCAGCCAGCAGCTGGTGCGCCTGATGGGCGGCGAGATCGCCGTCGTCAGCGAGCCGAGCAAGGGCAGCACGTTCTCGTTCGAGATCGACGTGCCGGTGGCCACCGGCGGGCCCGTCGCGGCCCAGCCGCAGGAAACGGTCGTCGGCTACGAGGGCGAGCGCAAGCGGCTGCTCGTCGTCGACGACGTGCCGCAGAACCGTGCGATGCTGCTCGACCTCTTGCAGGATGCCGGTTTCATCGTCGCGGCCGCGACGAACGGCCTGGAATGCCTCATCCTCCTCGACAGCTTCAAGCCGGACCTGATCCTGATGGACGTCATGATGCCGGTAATGGACGGCAACGAGACGACGCGACGGATCCGCCACTTGCCGGGCTGGGGCGGAATCCCGATCGTGGCCGTGACCGCCAGCGCCGGTCCGGAAGACGAACACCGGAGCCGCGATGCCGGCGCCGACGCCTTCCTCGCGAAGCCCATCGACCACGACGCCCTGCTGCGCACGGTCGGCGAACTGCTGTCACTCAAGTGGATCACGGCGGAGGCGGCGCCAGCGCAGGCCGACGAGGATGCCGGCATGGCCGTTCCGCCGGCCGATGAGATCGAGGCACTGTGGCAGCTGGCACGCGTCGGCAATATGCGCGAGGTGCGCGAGCACGCCGCGCACCTGCGCGAACGCGATCCGGCCTACGCGGCGTTCGCGAACCGCCTGGACGTCCTCGCGCAGGGCTACCATTCGAAGCAGCTCGCGGCCTTCGTGACGCGCTACCGGGCGGAGAACGTGGTGCCACCGCTGTGACCCGGCGCCGCCGGCTGGTACATGCGCGCGAAGACGGGGACGAGCAGGTGCGCGCCAAACTCGTCCAGGTGGCCGTAATCGGAATACAGCGGACGCCCGCTGCGCGTGGCCGAGCACACGCCGTCATGGCATAAGGTCGCGGTCGGGTCGAGGATGACGATGCCGCACCTGTCACGCGCCTCGTTCTGCGCCTGCCAGACCCAGCCGTTGCGCTGCATGTACTGCGCCGTCGTGACCGACAGGCTCGGGTCCAGTCCCCACGCCATCCGGCGCGCGACGTATTGCGGGACGCTGGCCGGCATCTCGGGGATCGGCCGCATCATGTAGACGGTGCGGGTCCGCGCCAGCTTGCACGCCGTCTCCGTCAAATGCCGGCCGAACTCGCGCAGGAAGGCCGGCGTCGTCGTCGTTTCGGGCTGGCCGGCGAAATACACTTCCGGCTTGGCGACGTCCCGATCGAGCTCGAACGGGCCGAACGCATAGCGGGCGTACCGTCCGGCGAGCAGCACGGGCAGCGTCGGCGCCGCGTCCAGTTGCTTGGCGGCCCAATCGGTGAAGCCCTTGCAATCGGCGTTCGCGCCGAAACGGTGTGGACGTATCTGCAGCATGCCCGGGATGAACACGCAGCCGTCGTACGACAATTGCACAACACCGGCTGCGCCGCGCGGGCCCGCGTCCACGACGCTGGAGATGATCGCGGCCACGTGGCTGTCGCCGACGACGAACAGCTTGCGCTCCGTGCCGCCGAACAGGCAGGCCGGGGACGTCGACCCGGCGCTCTGGTGGCAGCGGGCGCGTTCGGGATTGACGTCGGTCGCGGCGGCGGCCGCCAGCTCGACGCCCGGCGCGAACCGTCCGGCCACGCCGTTCGACCGCCACACGCCTGCCGCGCACAGCGCCACGCATGCGGCCGCCCCAACCAGCGTGGCGATGCGCGCGTCGAGACGGGGCTTGCGCAACGCCCGGCGCGACGGGTTTTCCACGAACGTGTACGACAACGCGCCGAGTACGACCGAGGCTACGACGCCGGCCGCGAGCGCCAGCCCGTTGAACCGCAAGCCGATGTACGCAAGGAACACGTAGACGGGCCAGTGCCACAGGTACAGCGAATACGAGCGCAGGCCGATCCATTGCGCGAAGCGGTTGCCCGTCCACACGGACTCCCGGCTGGCCAGCAGCACGAGCGCCGCGCCGGCCACCGGCACGACGGCGCGCCAGCCGGGCCACGCGGACTCCGCATCGAATGCGAGAATGGCGGCGGCGATGAGGACGAGGCCCGTGCCTTCGATCAGGCGGCGCCGGCCGGGCGAATACGTTGCGGTGCGCGCGGCCAGGAACACAAGGCCGCCGGCCAGCATTTCCCAGGCCCGCGTATGGATCAGGAAGAATGCGGCGGACGGGTTGCTGGCCGTCGTCCAGACACAGGCGGCCAACGACACCGCGGCCAGCGCGGCCAGCGCCCGACCCCACGCGTGCGCGCTGCGCGTCACGCGCGCGAGGCCCATGAGAACGAGGGGCAGCAGCAGGTAGAACTGCCACTCGACCGCCAGCGACCACGTGTGCAGCAACCATTTCTCGTGCGAACTGGTGTCGAAGTAACCGGCCTCGCGCCAAAACGCGATATCCGACAGGAAGGTCAGGCTGTAGGCCGTGTGGGCACCGAGCATCTTGTAGTCGGGCGGCAGCAGCGCGAACCAGCCCGCTGCCACCAGCACGGCACACACGACGACGAGCGCCGGCACGATCCGCACGGCGCGCGCCAGATAAAACCCCATCAGCGAGAAATCACCGTTCCACAGCGCGCGGCAAATCATTTGCGTCATCAGGAAGCCGGAGATGACGAAGAATACGTCGACGCCCGCGAAACCGCCGCTGAAGCCGGGCACGCCGAAATGGAAAAGGACGACGGGTACGATCGCCCAGGCACGCAGCCCGTTGATGTCGTGCCGGAACTCACGGCTGGTGGCGCCTTGGACGTTCTGCGCGGAAGGCGGGGCAACTGTGGACAAGCTTGCGATGGGTGCACGTAGGATCGGCACGAACAAGCGATGTTCTCGACGCATTGAATTCCAGACAGTGAGTTCGTTATCGGAACGATACTATCGCCGTGTGCCGTCAGGCGGCGCACCGGACGATTCCGCCCTAACGAACGCCCGCCCTCGCCCATTTGCGCTACCATCGCGCCATGTGCGGACGATTCGACCAAAGCCAGACGGCGCGTCATTACGCCAACCTGATCGGGTGGACCGACGCCGTATTCGACAGCGCATCGGCGCCGACGACGAACGCGGCGCCCGGCACCTATCGCCCCGTCATGCACGTGCAGGACGGCGAGCACCGCGTGGACGACGTGTTCTGGAGCTACCGCGCCAAATGGGCCGAGGGCAAGGTGCCCATCGTCATCAATGCGCGCCTGGAAAAGCTGGCCAACCGCTACTGGTCGCGCCTCGTCAAGAACGGACGCGGCGTCGTGCCGGCCGAGGGCTGGTACGAATGGACGGGCGAGAAAGGCCACAAGCAGCCGTGGCACATCCACCGCAGGGACCACCGCCCGCTGTTCATGCTGGCCGTCGCCAACTTCGGCTCCTTCGAGGAAAACCGCGCGGAAGCGGGCTTCGTCATCGTGACGGACGACGCGTCCGGCGGCATGCTCGACATCCACGACCGCCGCCCCGTCGTACTCGACGCGGAGGACGCGAAGCTGTGGCTCGACCCCGACCTGTCACCCCAGCAGGCGATCGAGCTGGCGCGCCACGCCGCCGTGCCTGCCGACGAATTCGAGTGGTACAAGGTGAGCACGGCAGTGAACCGTGCCGGTGCCGACGGCCCCCAGATCGTCAAGCCGCTGGACGACTGACCCGCGACGGCGCGACAGCCGGAAAACCGAGATCGACTGCTACGCATCCCGTCATGAGCCAGGTCTATCGCACGACGCAACCAAGCGCGGCGATCGATGGTCTTACGAGACCGGAAGACATGACGAAAGGGTTGCGCGATGGGTGATTACCTGAGGATCCAAGAAATGCTGAAGGAGGGCGAAGCCTATGCCGGCGTGATACTCGGCAAGAACGGCGAGCCCGACTACCACCTGGTGCTGCTGGCGGACGAAGCATCCGACGTCAGCTGGCCCGCCGCGCGCGAATGGGCATCCGCGCGCGCTGGCGAACTGCCGACGCGGCGCGAACTCGCGCTGCTGTTCGCCAACCAGCGCGAACGTTTCGACCGTGTCTGGTACTGGTCGAGCGAGCCGCACGAGACACGCCCTCCCCTCGTCTGGGGCCAGAACTTCGCCAGCGGTATCCAGACCGTGTACGGCCGGCCGTTCCGGGGCCATGCCCGAGCGGTCCGGCGCATCGACGTCGGGTGACACGGGCAGTCGCCGGCGTCCAGGGCGGCGCCGGTCCACTCCGGCGGCGCGGGCCGCCCGCGCTCCGCTTACTTGGTGCCCGTTGCCTCGGTAGCGACGTTGGCGCGGCCGATCGGCTGCTCCATATTCGCGAGGAACCAGGCCGTCGTCGCCATCACGGCGGCGTGGCGGCGCAGGTTCTCCGGATTGACCTTATCGAACGTATCGGCGGGGGTATGGTGATAATTGAAGTAGTCGGACGAGTCGATCCACGGCTCGAAGCTGGGCACGCCGGAATCTTCCAGGAAGTGCAGGTCGCCGGCGCCGATCACGTCTTCGCGCTGGAACGCACCCGCACCCATCGGATACAGCGCGGCCTGCAGCGGTGCCAGCAGCTTGGCGCCGGCCTGGCCGATGCCCGCGCGCAGACCGAACGGGCGACCGGAGCCGGCATCATCCTCGTACGCGGCGAAATGCTTCTCGACGCCCTTCTTGTACACGGTGTCGTACGTTTGACCGCCGCGTCCGCCGTTTTCCTCGCTCATCCAGGCCACGACGCGGATCGTGCGGTGCGCGTGATAGTCGAGCTTGCGCAAGGTGTCGATCACCGCCATCGCCGTGACGACGCCCGAACCGTCGTCGTTGGCGCCCGTCGCCAGGTCCCAGGAATCGAGGTGGCCCGACACGAGCACGATCTCGTCGGCTTTGTCCGTGCCCGGCCAGTCCGCGATCACGTTGTAGCTGTCGGCATCCGGCAGGATCTGCGGCGTCAACGTCAGGTGCATCGTCACAGGGCCGCGCTTGGCCAGCCGGCCGATCAGCAGCGCGTCCTCGATGGTGACGGCCGCCGCCGGGATGCGCGCATCGTCCTTCAGCAAGGTCAAACCCGTGTGCGGGATGCGGTACGCGGCGCCGCCGACGGCGCGCACGAGGGCCGCCGCGGCCCCCATCTCGGCGGCCATGCGCGGGCCGGCCCCGCGGAACGCGACAGCCTGGCCGTACGCAGTGCCCGCCAGGCCGCGGTCCGCCATGTTCTGGTCGAACGGCACGTCGATCAGCACGATGCGGCCCTTCACCTCGGCCGCGTGCGCCTTCAGCTCCTCGAAGCTGTGCACGACGATCACGGGTGCCGTGATGCCGCCGGCCGGGGTCGCGCCCGAGCCGCCCAGCGCCGTCAGCACGATCTTTTGCGTCACGCCGGCGGGCCGCCCCTGGTAATCGACGAGCGACGCCGTCTCCTCGCCGCGGACCCAATGCGGCACCTTGATCGGCTGCAGCGTGACCTTCGCACCCAGCTTGCGCAGCGCATCCGCGACCTGCGTCACGGCAGCGGCGGCGCCGGGCGAACCGGACAGACGCGGACCCACGAGGTCCGTCAAGTCCTCCAGTTGCCGGTAGGCGTAATCGCTGTGCAGCGCCGTGTCGCGCACCTTGGCGAGCGCGGCCGGGTCGTTACCGGGAGTGGCGGCGTTCGCGGCGCCGCCCAGCAGGCAGGCGGCGATTATGCTCAAGGCGGGGAAACGGAGGCGGTTCATGCTTGCGATCCTTTGGTCGGTGGAAAAACCAAAACGATAACGCATCCGCATGCTTTTGGGGGATTATATTGTCGTACATATACGCCGCGCCGGCGGCGAAGCGACCCCGCTACGCCCGGCCGGGCACGAGGCGCACGAGCGTGATCTCGGACGGCGCGCCGAAGCGCTTCGGCGGTCCCCAATATCCTGTGCCGCGGCTCGTGTACACCCACAGCGAGCGCACGCGGTTCAGGCCGGCCACGAACGGCTGCTGCAGCGGGACGAACAGATTCCACGGGAAGAACTGGCCGCCGTGCGTGTGCCCGGACAATTGCAGGTGAAAGCCCGCGGCGGCGGCGGCCGGTGCGCTGCGCGGCTGGTGGGCCAGCAGGATGCGCACGGCCACGTCGTCCGGCGCACCGGCCGCGGCCTGGTGCGGATCGCTCTTGTGCGTAGGCTCGAAATGCTGCGCCGTGTAGTCCGTCACGCCCGCGATCATGACGGTGGCGCGGCCGCGGCGCCGGATCACGTGCTCGTTCATCAACACGCGCAAGCCGAGCCGGCGCACCTCGGCCACCCATTGATCGGCGCCGGAATAATACTCGTGGTTGCCGGTCACGAAGAACGCGCCGTCCGGCGCGGACAGGCGCGCGAGCGGTTCCGTGTGCGGCGCGAGGCGCTGCACGCTGCCGTCGACGAGGTCGCCCGTGATGGCGATCGCATCGGGCTTCAGCGCATTGACCTTCGTGACGATGGCGTTCAGATAGGGCCGGCGGATCGTCGGGCCGACGTGGATATCGGAAATCTGCGCGATCGAATAGCCGTGCAAGTCCTCGGGCAGGCCGTCGATCGGCACCTCGACCTTGACGACGCGCGCCACGCGGCGGGCGTTGATGAAGCCGATGAACGTGACGGCCAGCGCCAGGAGGGGCACGACGACGGCACTGCCGCGCGTGAGCGCCGGCCCGCGCTCGCCCGCGACCATCCCCATGAGCAGCACGACGTCGCGCACGAGCGTCAGCACGAACAGCGACGAAAACAGGCCCATCGCCAGCAAACCGGCCCACGTCAGCGATTCCGACCAGCGCGTCCGCCGCAAGCTGGGTGCGACGAGACCGATGCGCACGAGCACGGCCGACGCGGCCAGCAGCACCGTCCCCGCCAGCATTCCGACCGGTCCCGCGTCGAGCGCGGGCAACAGCCGCAGCCCAATGTACGCGTGCAACAGGATGAGGATGACTAGGATGGGAACGAAAGAACGTTGGCGGGCCATGGCAGGTCGGGACAGTCGGGATCCTACCAAGATGGGGTGGGCTGCGCCGACTGCAAGGAAATAAATCGGTGGCAGCCCCTCCGCCGCGCGATCGTGGTCGCCACGACGTGTCCACTGGCGACCGACACCAGGGTATTTAACTAATTTTGAACATTTTGTTGAAATGTTGAAATATGATCATTATAATTTTCAAATCAACACTTTTATCAACGCTGATTAGAAGGATTCCGATGTCCATTCGCAACAAATTACTCGCCGCCCTCGTGACCGGCTGCTTCGCCACCTCCGCAATGGCGACTGTCAGCTACAGCACGGGTATCGATGCCAACCATGACGGCAAGGACGACCAGTTCACCCTCAATGGCGCCAGCGCGTACCTCGTCACCGCGACCGCCGCCGGCTGGCCCGTGCTGCCGGACTCGTCGATTACGACCGGCAAGTACATCTCGTGGAACCCGGTCCAGTCGGGTCGCAGCGCGAGCACGCTGAAGGATCAGGTGTACAAGTACACGTTCCAGTTCAATTGGTCCGGCGCCGCCCTGACGACCGGGATGGATTTCCGCTGGGTGTCGGACGACTACCTGACGGACGTTACGTTGAACGGTGTGTCGCTGGGCATCAACAACGTCGGCGCAAGCCAAGTGTGGAAAATTTCGAACGCCACCAGTGTGACGGGCAACGTCGCCGCCGGCATCAACACGCTGCAATTCATCGTGGGCAACACCGGCGGCGGCGCCACGGGTCTGGCGGCCGACTTCACGATCAACGGCGACGCCAGCTTCGTGCCGGAACCCGGCTCGTTCGCACTGTTCGGCCTGGGCCTGGCGCTCATCCCGGCGCTGCGCAAGCGTTCGACCCGCGCATAACCCGGCGCGGCTGTTCCTGGCCCGGCCTGCGCCGCATCGAGCGGTCACGGCGGGCCAGCATCGATCGCTCGCGGATGTTACCGTCGCGGAAGCAGATGTAATAATCTGTATTATCCCGTGGCACTTTTCTGCACCCGATCTATGATACTTGCATGCCTGGCGTAGTCGTGATCATCCCGATCCCCCGTTGAGGCGCAAGGAACAAGCATGTTGAAGAACAAATGCATTGGTGCCATGCTCCTGGCCGCGGCTGCCGTGTCCACCACGGCAATGGCTGACGATCGGGGCGTGAACACGGTCGTGGGCGCTCTCGCGGGCGCCGCCATCGGTGGCGGCGTGGGCGGCCGCAACGGTGCCATCGTCGGCGGCGTCATCGGTGCCGCGGTCGGCAACTCCGCACGCACGCGCGACGATTATTACTACAACAACCGCGGCTACGCCTATTCCGGTAGCGGATATTCCAACGGGTATTACCAGCAGGCGCCGACTTATGTCGAGTCGCAGCCGGTCTACGTTGAATCGCGACCGGTCTACGTCGAGTCGCAGCCGGTCTACGTGGAATCGCGTCCGGTCTACGTCGAGTCGCGCCCCGTGTACGTCGAACCGCCCCGCTATTACTACGACAACCGTCCGGACGTCGTCGTCGTGGAACGGCGCGGCTATGTCGAGCACGACCGCGGCTGGCACCACGGCTGGGGTCACGGCGGCTGGCGCCGCTGATCCGGGAACCGAACGAACCGCGCCTCGTGCGCGGTTTTTTCATGCGCGTCGCACGGCATGGACATAGGACTTGCCCAAGTCTAGGAAAAAAGTAAAATCGGGAAAATTCGACGGTCTGCAACGGGTCGGCCGCAGCCGCCCTGGGCATCACGGTCAAGACGCTGCAGCGCTGGGCGAGCGCACCTGGACCTGCGCCGGCTGCGGCGCGCAGCACGACCGCGACGTGAACGCGGCCATCAACCTGCAACGGCTCGCCACCGGCGCCCTGGCGGCGCGCACGGCGCTACCCGAGGCGAGCCATGCCTTAACGCGTGGCGCTGCCCGCCGGCCCGGGCCGGCGCGAGGCGCGGAAGTGACGCCTGTCAGGCACGAGCACGGTCAGCAGGACGGCTCGGGACAGGAAGAGAACGCAGTGCGCATTTGCACACGTAATCGATAGCAGGACAAGGCTGTGAATCTTGACCGTCAGGGCGAACGCTTGTCGTACAAGTTGCCAGTCGTCGCCATCCTCCTCGGGCCTGTCGCTGCCTTCATCACAGCATGTGTGGTGTCCTGGTCGACACCAGATGGCAACTTCGTCGTGACTTCGGTGCCAGCACTGGCAGTCGGCCTGACCGTCTTCCTACTTGCGTTCCAACGCGTCCGTCGTGGCGGGTCGAAGTGACTCAAACGAACCCGCACCTGAGTTCAGACGACGGCGCGGCCACTTCACCGTTGAAGTACGACACGAGCTTGACGAGGCTTTCGCTCCCGCTCAAATTTCCGTCACGCTACATGCTCACTTTCAGCGAACAATGGAGTTGTCCCCCGGCGACCCACACGCGCAGCATTTCCATGGCGTTCGGATCCTGCAAAGCTGCTGGCGGTATCGGGCGTTCGTCCATATGCGGATTCCATTTGTAAATTGTTGACGAGTGAGGCTGGCGCCCTCGAAAAACTGCCGAGCTCGGTGTAGGTCGCTTTTGGCTCTGCCGGCACTGGAGAATTTCGATGCGCTTCGGCCGCCTTACAAATTTCCAACGTTGCCCTGTGAGCAACGACCGCCTACACTGGCGCGCTTCGACCATCCCCTTGCCGCCCGGGCCGAGGGCCTGGGTTTCCCGGCCGGCATAGCCGTCGAACTTCGCGCGCTCTCATCCCTCCCAGGCATACTGGAGCTTGACGCTACACCTGAACGGACGGCGGTCTACGGGTGGGCTGGCAGCACGTTGCAAGTGGTTGCTGACGGAGCCCTTGTTCAATGTCTGGCGTTACGGCTTCCCTCACGGCTGGTTTTTCTAAGACAAGCGGCTTCCTCGCAGGTTGCGTCGAACTGCAACGTCCGACCGAATACGTCGTCTCGGCTCCCTTCACCGCTTCGGACGATTGCGCACTCGGCTTCAGTCACGAGCAGGCACCTATCGGGCCACCCGCACGCTTGCCTGCCAGCTCATCTGTCGACAGCATCGCGAACGGTGCGGTTAAGCATCCTCAATCGTCGAAGTCCTCGGCAAGGTTCTTCCACCCCCGGCTCTTGGCAAACGCAGCAAATTCCTCCGGCGCCTCGAGCACGATCAGGCGGCTTTCCTGCAGCCCGGGATCGCTGTGGCCGAAGTCCGGCCCCTTGTAGCCGACGCTGCGCAGCCGGTCGATGATCTGGCGCACGAGCACGGTGTCCTTGTACGCGCCGGGATCGAGCCTGGCGGCGAACTCCACGTACACGTCGATAATGCCGTAGCCCTCGTCGAAGATGCGGATCGCCTTGACGTCGAGGGTACGGCCGTTGCTGTCCCTGGCCTGGAACGGGCCGGACAGCTCAATGTCGGAATCGGTAGTCATGGCGCCAGCATACCATCGCCGGGCGTCGCGCCGCCTTTTTCCTTGCCCCCCCGCTACGCAGCTGCACGCGGCGCCGCCGCCCTCGGAGGACACATGGTCGAAGCGGGAGACATCATCACGTTGACGGCGGGCAGCTGGCGCCTGCAGGCGCCGCTGGGCGGCTCGAGCTACGGAGAGGTGTGGCGCGCCGCGTCCGTTCTTGATGGCACGCCGGCCGCAGTGAAACTCGTCAACCGGGCGCAGATGGACCTCGCGCCGCCACAGCAGCGTGCCGCATGGCGCGCGGCCTTCGACGCGGAACTCGCCTTCCTGCGCGCGCTGCAGCCATGGGACCAGCGCCACATCGTGCGCCTGCTCGACAGCGGCACGCACGACGGCCAGCCCGCACTGGCGCTGGAATTGCTCGACGAGGATCTCGCCAGCCACCTGGCGCGCCGCCGCGCCCGCGACGCCGGCCCCGGCTGCGCGCAGGCGCTGGCGTGGACGGCGCAGGTCAACGCCGCGCTGGCGAAAGTCCATCAATACGGCTGGCGCTACCTGGACCTGAAACCGACCAACCTCCTCGTCGACGCCGACGGCGCCACGCTGAAACTGGCCGACTTCGGCACCAATCGCGCGCTGCAGGACGCGGCCGCCCACGCGTATGCCGGCACGGCCGCGTGGCAAGCGCCGGAACAGTTCTTCCCCGACGCCGCAGGCCACTACCGGACGGACGCGCGCAGCGATTATTTCGCGCTCGGTGCCCTGCTCTACTCCATGGTCGCCGGCGTCCCGCTACGGTTCTGCGCGGCCTGCGCCGACGCCTATCGCACGCACGGCCCGGCGGGCGCCGCCGCGTTACGCGCCCGGCACGGCGGCGCCCTGCCCCCCACCCTCGCGCCCGACGAGGCCGCGCGGTTCGCCGCCCATGCGGCGGCGGGCGGTCACGGCGCGGCGCTGGCCCTGCTGCGCACTCTCCTGGCGCCGCGGCCGGAAGGACGCCCGCGCCACGCGCTCGAGATCAGCCGCCTGCTCGCGCGTGCCGCGGCCGGCATCGACGGGGCAGCGCCCATGCGGAGCGCGGCATGACCCGCGTGCTCGCCGGCGCGGCGCTCGCCGCCCTGTGCGCGCTGCAGGCGCTGGCCCTGCTGCGCGCGCCCGCCGCGTGGCTACCCGCGCAGGTCGACGTGACGCTGGCCCGTACCGCAGCCGTCGATCTCGACCATGCCGCACTGGGCGCGCCCGCAGGCGACGGCGGCCGGCTGCATGTCAGCCGCGCGGCGGACGGCACCTGGTGGGCGGCCGACGACGGCACGGGCCGTCCGCTGCTCGTGCAGGACGGCGTGCGCCAGCGGCGCAGCGGCAGCGTCGCACTCGCGCCGGGACAGCGCTTCCAGCTGGGTGTCCTGCAGGCCGACGTGCGCGCAGCCGATGTGAATGGTGTGTCCTTCACGGCCGGCCGCACCGTGTGGCATTACGACGGCGCCGTGGTTCGTCGCGACGGCGTGCCGCAGCCGGCATGCCCCGACATCCACCTTGGCACGCGCCTCGCCGGCCTGTGGAACCGCATCGCGCCCCGCGCCCTCGCATCGGATCGTCCCCTGCTCTTCGGCGGCAACCTCGATTGCGGCAACCGCATCGCCGTCGCCGGCCTGGCGCTGCACGCCGCCACCATCGCGCACCACCGGGACGACGGCGGCTACCTGCTTGCGCCGGCCGCTGCCGTCCCGTTGCTGCTGATCGAGAACGGCCGCGCCGACCTGCTGGCCGGCCGCCCGCTGCGCCTCGCCGCCGGGCAGACGCTCGTCGCCGGCCGCACACGCCTCACGATCTTGGACGCGGGCGACGTACTGCGCCTGCGCCCGGGCGGCCACGTCGGCATCTACCCGGACGCGCAGCGCCGCCTGCCGCCCGGCGTGACGTGGACGTGGGTCGCACGCGCGCCGTGGACGCTGCCCGCGCAGGCGTGGACGCCCCTGCTTGCCGTCGCGGGCTTCAGCTGTGCGGCCGCCCTGGCCGCCGCGCTTCTCGCCGATGCGCGGGCACGGGTGCGCGCGGGCGTGGCGGCCGGCGCCGCGCTGCTGCTTGCCGGCGCCGGCGCCGTGCTGTTCTGGCTGCAGCGCGGCGGCGCGCCCGCGGGTGCGGGCATCGGGCTCGTCGTCGCGTGGGCCGCGCTCGCGTTCACGCTGCTGGCGCCGCGCCGTCTCGACCCCGCGCTGGCCGCGGCGCTGCCGCTGCTGGCCGTCGGCCTGCTGGCCCAGCTGGACCTGGGCCTCGGCGCGCCGGACACCGCGTGGCTGCGCCACTTCCACAAGACGTCCGCGCTGCTGGCGTTGGGCACGGGCGCCGCCACGTTGGCGCGCCTCGCGCGCCCCGCCCGGCCGCCCGCGCAGGCGCGCATCGAAGCCGCACTTCTCGTCTTGACGTGCGCGGCGCTCGGCGCGCTGCTGCTGCAGGTCGCGTATGGCGACGAGACGGGCGTGTTCGATTTGCAGCCCGTGGAATTCGCCAAGCTGGCGCTGGCCGCGCTGTCCGCGCACTGCCTCGCGCTGGCGTGCGCGGACGGGCCCGCGCCCGGCGGCGCGTGGCGGCGCGGCCTGCGGCTCGCGGCACCCGTCGTGCTGTTCATGCTGCTGCTGGGCGTCGCGCTCGTCCAGGTCGACGACTATTCGCCCCTCGTGCTGCTGGCGCTGTGGGCCGGCACGATGATGCTGGCGCAGGCGCTCGCGACGCGCCGCCGCGGCACGGCGCTGGCGCTGGCCGCAAGCGCCGTCTGCGCCGTGCTGGCCGTGGCGCTGCTGCGCGGGGCGGGCGCCGACGGCATCGCGCGCTGGGACTTCTATGCCGACCGCTTCCTCGTCTGGCTCGACCCCGGCACGCATCCGCACACGGGCCAGCAATTGCTGCAGGGCGCACGCGCCATCGCGCAGGGCGGCTGGCGCGGCGCGGACGGCGCGTTCGGCCTCGCGGCGCTGGGCCAGGGCCCCGGCTTCGCATTGCGCATCCCGGCCGTGCAGGACGATTTCGCCGCGTCGTTCTTCCTGCAGCGCCACGGCCTCGTCGCGGCCGTCGGCCTGTGGCTGCTGCAGGCGCTGTTCCTCGCGGCGCTGCTTCACCTGGCCGTGCGCTGCTGGCTGATGGCGGGCCGCGCGCGCGACTTCCGCATCGCATGGCTGGCGCGCCTGCGCTGCTTCTTCCTGGCCGGCGGCGCCGCGTTCGCGTTCGGCCACTTCCTGCTGTCGTGGGGGACGAACCTCGCGATCTTCCCCGTGATGGGCCAGCCCATGAGCTTCCTGTCCGCGGGCGGCTCGCACCTGCTGTTTTTCATCTGCCCCCTGCTAGGTGCCGCTGCCGCCAGCAGCCAATCTTTAGAGGAGAACGAATCATGCCGGTCTACGTCCAACATGAAGCCCTAGGCAAGGTGGGCGACGTCTTCGATGCCCACGCCATCTGGCAGTCGCCCGGCCTCGCGCTGTTCGCGCGCCGCCCGCTGCTGCGCGACCTGCTGGAACGCTCGCCGCGCGAACACCGCGGCCGCGCCGCCACCCGCTGCTTTTCCCACATCACGCTCGTGCTGCCGCAGGAAGAAGTCGACGACGACCGCCACCTCACGCGCGGCGCGCGCGTGCGCGACCTCGCCCAGGGCCTGGCGACGCTGCACCAGAAGGACTTCGGGGACCTGCTGCACGGCGAGGACGTGCGTTACCAGGTCGTCGGCGCCGACCGCCTGGAACCGGGCGAAGTCGAAGTCAAGTTCGGCCATGCCGTCTACCTGCCGGCGCCCGGCGAGGCCGTGCAGTACACCGTCAGCGTGTCGCGCGACAGCGCCGTGTGGAAGACCGTCTGCCCCATCTACCCGAACCAGCGGCTCACGTTGATCGGCCACGACGAGCACGAGGCGACGTACGCCGCGCCGGGCTGGCCGTTCGGCGCGGAGGGCGCCGTCCTCCTCATCAACGACGGGCCGGACGCGCCACTCGAAGTGCAAGTGCGCCCGAAGGAGGCGTTCGACTGCAGCTGGGATGCGAACGCCGGCTACTGGACGATCAAGTCGCGCCGCGGCGCGGTCGACGCGAACGGCGCCGCGCTGCGCCTGCTGCTGCGTGTGACGCCGGCGCGGGCGTGTGCCGCGCTAAGCATTCCTGCGGCGCCGGCCCAGCCGGAAGCACCTGTTCCGACCGCCGCACGCGCACGGATCGCACCGGCGGCTGCACGCCCGGCCAGCACGCCGGTGGCGAGCGTGCCAGCAACGGCCGCCGCGCCTTCTCCCTCCACTGCAGGCGGTGCACGCCCCGCCGTCTGGAAGCCGCGCGCCATGCCCGATCCCGAACTGACGGCCGTGCCGATCGCGCGCGCGCCCGCGGCGCAACCGGCCGGCGCGGAGCTCGACGCAACGTACGCCCCCGTCGCGCGCCAGCGCGTGGCCCTCGCCGCGCTGGCCCTGCCGCGCCTGTCGCGCTACCGCGAGACGGGCGCGCAGGCCCTGGAGATCGGCTTGAACCGCGCCTTCGTGCCCGCGCCGCTCGCGCGCGACGCCGTCATCGCGTTCGCCATCGACGACCAGGATACGCTGCAGGCCATCACACCGGCCGGCCGCGAACAGATCGCCGTCCCCGCGACGTTCAGCCCCGTCGACGGCACGCGCCTGGAGCTGGTCGTCTGCGCGCCCGCGCTCGCCGACCGCTATTGCGCGCTGCTGCGGCTGCCGCAGCCCCCGGCACTTCCCGTCGCCGCCGGCGCCCGCTTCACGTTCGGCCGCGCCGCACCGATGCTGGCGGCGTTGCGCGTGCTGGATTCGCCGCGCTTCCTGAAGCACGCCGCGGGCACGCCGCCGTCGAGCGCCGACCGCCTCGGCCTGTCGCGCGCCGCGTTCACCTTCGAGGCCGGGCCGGACGGCTGGCTGATCGCCCGCCAGTCGCCCACGCAGGCCTTGTACCACCTGGACGAGCAGCTGGCGTTCGTGGCCACCATCGACGACGCCTCGCCGGAGCAGCCGTACCGCCTGCCGGCCGGGCACCACGTCGTCGCGGGCCATTACGTGCTGCGCTTCGATGCCTGAGGCGACCATGCCACCGTGGATGCTCACGACGCTCGTGTGGTGCGCCGCGCTGGCGGCGACGCTCGTGCTGGCCGCGTGGTGCACGCCGCGCGCGTGGTGGCGCCGGCCGAATCTGCGCGCGCTGGCCGTGCTGGCCGGCGGCACGGCCGCCTGCGGGCTGTGGTTTTCGGCGCTGCTGCCCGCCGCGCCCGCGCGCATCCCCATGCCGCTGGCGGCTGCAGCGCCGGTCATGGGTCCTGCGCCGGGTGCGCACTATCGCGTCGCCGACGACCTGAACCTGCGCGAACACCGCGGCGTGCGCGCCGCGCGCATGCGCGTGCTGCCGGCCGGTACGGTCGTCAGCACGACGGGCGCGACGGACGGCGACTGGTGGCGCGTGCGCGCCAGGGTCGGCGGGCACGACGTGGAAGGCTGGGCCAGCAGCCTGTGGCTACGCCGGATCGACGAGGGGCACTGACGCGGACACGACGAGCCGCATCGGGTTGTACGGCACCGTATCGGCCTGCACCGGCGCCGTGCGCTCGAAGCCCTGCGCCGCGTAAAAGGGCACGGCGACGTTCGACGCGTTCACGGTGAAGATCCCCGGATGGCCGGGCCCCAGGGCCGCCGCGCGCGCGGCCTGCCACAGCGCCCCCGCGATGCCGCGCCGCTGGAACGCTTCATCGACGAACAGGTGGAACAGGTGCGTGCCGCCGCGCACACCGACGAAACCTGCCAGCACGCCGTCGACGATCGCCACGTGGTACACGAAGCCGGCGTCCAGGTTGCGGCGCAACCCGGCCGCGTCGTGCTGGGCGAGGAAAGCCGCCGCGGCGTCCGGGTCGCATTCGTGGAGGATGAACACGGTGGCCGCGCGGTGCAGCACGGCCGCGGCGGCGGGGATGTCGTCGGGGTCGAGCGGTCGTATCTGCATGGGCGCGGTATGTGTGGTCGAACCGGCAAGATAACATGGCCTTGTCGAACCGTCACGTTGGGAAAACGACGCGCCGCGTGCCGCCGCGTTGACCCGGCCGGATGCCACCCGTAGACTGTCGTGATGACGAAACCCCGCCTCGCCTCTCCCGCCCCGCCCCACGCGGGCACCGCGGCCCCGGCCCGGCGCAAGGTCCCGCTGACGCAGCCGCTGCGCCACCCGCGCTATCGCCGGCTGTGGTGCGCCAACCTGGTCTCGAACCTCGGCACGTGGATCCAGACGTTCGCGTCGGCGTGGCTCATCGCGTCCAGCTCGCACTCCGCCTCGATGACGACGCTCGTGCAGACGTCGACGTACATCCCGATCTTCATGTTCGCGCTGTTCGCGGGCGTCGTCGCTGACGCCGTGCACCGGCCGAAGTTCCTGTTCTTCTGCAACCTGTTCATGGCCTGCTGCGCGTGCACGATGGCGGGCCTCGTCGCGAGCGGCCATGCGCCGCATACCGCAGTGCTGGCGCTCGTGTTCTGCCTCGGCTGCGGCTCGGCATTCATGTGGCCCGCGTGGCAGGCCGCATTGTCCGGGCTCGTCGAGCCGGACGAAGTGGAAGCGGCGGCAACCCTGAACAACCTGTCGTACAACACGGCCGCGATCATCGGGCCGGCGCTGGGCGGCGTGCTGTTCAAATGGGTCGGCCCCGGCCCGCTGTTCCTCGTGAACGCCCTGTCGTTCGTCGGCCTGCTCGCGATCTACCGCGCGTGGTGGCGCGAAGGCGGCGACCACGCGCGGCCATGCGCGGGCTATGCGGCGCGCCTGCGCGAAGGCCTGTCCATCGCGTTCGGCTGCCCGCGCTACCGCCGCATCCTGCGCAACGTGGCGACCGTGTTCTTCGCGACGATCGCCTTCGCCGGGCTGCTGCCCGTGTTCGTGCGCGACGTGCTGCACATGGACGCCAGCGTGTTCGGCACGTTGATGGGCAGCCTGGGCGGCGGCGCCGTCATCGCCGCGTTCTGCCTGCCCGCCATCCGCGCCCGCGTCGACAAGACGAGCATCCTCGCCGGTGCCCTCGTCGTGTACGGCACGATGCTGGCCGCGATGCCGTTCCTGCACACGCTCGCGCTGCTCGTGCCGCTGATCGTGGCCGGGGGCATGGCCTGGTCGGCCGTCGTGTCCACGTTGAACGCGGCCGCGCAGCTGTCGTTCCCGGTCGCCGTGCGGGCCCGCACCCTGGCCATCTACCTCGTCGTGATGGCGGGCGGCTACACGGCCGGCAGCCTGTTCTGGGGCCGCATCGCGGACGCGACGGGCGTGCGCTTCGCGCTGGCGGCGGCGGGCGCGTGCGTGCTCGTGAACGCGGCCGTATTACTCACGGGTGGACGCAAAAACCCCATCTAATCGACGCTTGGCGAAATGGCATGTCCGGGTAGACTAGCGACATGCCGACCTCTCCCCCTTCCGTTTCCGCCCCCGCCTGGATCACCGGGCTGCGCTTCACCCGCCTCGACGTGGCCGCCTGCTCGCGCCTGGGCGCGGGCCCCCGCCTGCGCGCGGAAAACCAGGACAACCTGCTGCTGATCGACGTGGACGGCCAGGCCGCGTGGCTGCACGACCAGGTCCCGCAGCGCCGCCGCCTGCCCGGCTGGCGCGCCGGCCACGCGCGGCTCGCCGTGCTGGACGGGATGGGCGGCCACGGCCACGGGCGCGAGGCCGCGGAAGCCGTCGTCGCCGGCCTGCTGGCCATGCCGCCCTGTGCGGACGGCGCCGAACTGGCCCATCGCCTGGATGCCCTGCACACCGACCTGCAGCGCCATTTCGCCGACGTGTCCGGTCCACGTCCCGGCACCACGCTCACGCTTCTGGAGTTCCGACCGGACGCGCCGCCGCTGCTGTATCACGTGGGCGATTCGCGCCTGTACGAGATCACGGCGGCGCGGGCCTCGCCGCTGACGGTCGACCACGTCCCCGCGACCGCCTACGCGATGGCGGACCTCGTGAGCGAAGCGGACTGGTGGCAGCAAGTCCACGGCGAACACCGCCCGCAGGTCGCGCAAGCGTTCCTGCTCGGTAACGCGTTCGCCGATCCGTCGCGGCTGAACGACCCGCTGTTCGAATTGTCGTCCCTGAACCTTCCGTCCTGGCTGTGCCGCCTGGGCGATCGCCGCCCCATCGACCTGCGCCCCGGCTGCTCGTACCTGCTGGCGACGGATGGACTGTGGTCGTGTTCCGACCCGTGGGGCTGGGTCGGGCAATGGCCGCAGCTGCTGGGAGGCGACACGGATGCCGCGACGATGCTGCGGGCACTGCTCGTGGCCTACGACGCGCATCCGGCCGCGTTCTTTCATCCGGACAACGTGACGGCGATCCTGCTGCGGGTCCCCGGTGCTGCCCACCCGCACGACGAGACGGCATTGCCGGGGACCTGATCGTTGTAATTGATGCATATAGGAAAAAAGTCTTGTCAGAAACTGAATTCCGCGCGCCGCGCTCGGCTACAATCGCGTAAGCTGGTGCCGCCACCACCGTCCACGGCATCCCTTTACTGTTGAGCCGATAAGCCCATGAAGCGTTGCAGCAGTCCCGACCATCCGCATTGCACCGTCTGGGTCGCCCCGGGCGATGCCACGTGCGCGCACGGTCACCGGCAGCCAGCGGGCGCGATCGACCTGCTCGGCTCCAGTTTCGACCTGCTGCAACGGGCGCGCACCGCCCATCCGCCCATGGCCGCGCCAGAAACGCCACGGACGGCACCGCGCCCGCACCTGCACGTGAGCGGGTTCGATCCGCGCGCGGCCGGCGGCCGCCAGGCCATCAAGCTGGAATTGCGCGGCATGCCGGACGACGTGCCGCCGCAACTGACGGTATTGCTCGACTCCAAGCTGTTGCCGGACGACGGCGGCCGCCTGCAGTTCCACCGCACCCTGCGCGGCGACTGGCGTCCCGTGTTCGTGGAATTCTCGTCGCGCGGACGCGAGCACGGCCAGTACCGCGTCGACGTCGAGCTGCACGCGCACCAGCCGGAACAGCCGGCGCTCGCGCGGACGTGGGTCGCAACGCTCGTGCTGCTGGTCCCGCGCCCGGACGCGTCGCTGGGTGAAATCCACCAGACCTATCTCGCCACGCACAAGAACGTGCGCATCAGCGCCGACGACGCCGCCATCGCCCGTGTGCACGGCCTGGCCGGCGGCGGCGCGATGGACATCGACATCCACGCGCGCAACGCCTCGATCGCGCAGCTGCACCTGGACGCGGCGGCCGGCGGCAAGGTCGCCGTTGCGCTGCCGACGATTGCGTGGGACGAGGACCTGATCGAAATCGACATCCCCGCCGAGCGCGCGGCGCACCCGTGCCCGGCGAGCGGCGCCTGCCTCGTGCACGTGGAACCGGACGCGGGTGCGCAACGCCACGTGCGCCTGTTCGCGCTGGACGAGTGCGTGCTGGGCCGCTGGGAACCGTCGGGCGCCGAGGCTGACTTACTGCTGGAACACTACGGCGAGCACCGTCCCGAGCGGGACGGCCTCACACGCCGGCTGTCCGCGCGCCACGCCGTCGTCCGCCCCGCGCGCGGCGGCTTCGAGATCGAGGATGTGTCGCGCTACGGCCTGCTGCTGGACGGCATCTGGCCCGGCAAGCACGTGCCCGTGCCGCTCAGGCTCGGCATGCGCATCGAGTTGACGGCCAGCATACGCGGCGTGGTGACGTTCGTCGTCACGGCGCTGTATCCGCATGCCGTGACCTTGCACCGCGTGGACGCGGGCGGCACCGCCGAGTGCTTCGTGCTGCTGGCGCCAGGCGCGGAGCCGGCGGCGGACGGCGCGGGCGGCGCCTTGCCGCGTGCGGCCGGCATGCCGGTGCTGTTCCACCGCGACGGCGGCTTCTGGCACGTCGACCCGGCCACCGGCCAGCAGACCGCACTCGGCCCGGCGACGGCGCTGGAGCGCCTCGCCCGCTTCACGGGGCGCGTGCGTTTCACCGCCGAGCCGCGCCCCGAGGATGCGACGGGACGCCGCCGCGCGGGCGAGCGCCGGCGCGCAGCGGCCCGCCTGGCCGCGTCCTGAACGATCCGGGCGCTGCGGTCCGGATCAACCCGGGCGCAGGATGAGGAAGATCAGGGCCGCGCCGGTCAGCAACACCGCTTCCAGCGACAGCACGATGAATGGGATCTGGATGTCCTTCGGGATACGCATGGCAGCCTCCTGAATGGCGCAGCGCCGCGACGCCGCGGCGCCACATGGGCATTATGCGCCTGCGCCCGGCCTTATGTACGCATATCGTGCGGCGCCCCTACATCAGGTCGCGCACGACGCGGAAGCCCACGATGTCGTTCGACAATGCGGCCGAGAAGCCGTTGCGCAATGCCGAGCGGAGGTAGCGCGGCGTGTACAACCACGAGCCGCCGCGCAGCACCCGGCGCGCCTGGTCGCCGCCCTCTTCCCACGCGCTGCCGTCCAGCGGCGCGCCGTCGTAATTGTCGTGCACGACGTCCTGCACCCATTCCCACACATTGCCGTGCATGTCGAACAGGCCCCACGGATTCGCGGCGAACGTGCCGACCGGCGTCGTGCCGCGCCGGTATTCGCCGCGCGGGCCGCCGTTGTACGTGAAGTTGCCGTCGTAGTTGGCCTGCTCCGGCGAGATCGTGTCGCCGAACGAGAACGCCGTCTTCGTCCCTGCGCGGCACGCGTATTCCCACTCGGCCTCGCTGGGCAGCCGGTACGACTTGCCCGTCACCTCGGACAGCCAGCGCACGTAGCGGATCGCGTCGAACCAGTTGATGCCGACGACGGGATGCCGGTCGGTCTGCGCGAAGCCGGGCGCGTCCCAGTCGACTTCCCCGCTCGACCGCCAGCCCGTCGCCGCGACGAACATGCGCCATTCGCCCACGGTGACGGGATAGCGGCCCATCGCGATGGGCTTTTCGATACCGACCCAGTGCTGCGGCAGCTCGCGCGCGAGCCACCCCGGCTGCGAGCCCGCCGCCATCGCGATCTTGCGCTCGTGTTCGGGAGAGCCCATCTGGAAGCGTCCCGTCGGCAGCAGCACCAGTTCCGGCCCCTTCTGCTCGGCGTCGCCGAAGCGGTCGCGCAGCACGCCTTCCGAGTCGGCCACGGGACTCGCGGGCGTGGGGATCAGTTGCGTGAGCTCGGCCTGGGCGCGGGCCGCCTGTTCCTGGCGCGCGCGTTTTTGTTCCGCGATGTACGCGGCTGCCGCCTTGGCCTGCGCGAGCTTGCGCTGTTCCTCTTCCCGTTCCAGCCGCGCCTTTTCCACTTCGGCCGCGCGCCGTTCCAGCAATTGCCGGCGCAGCGCTTCCTTGCGGGCCGCCCGCGCCGCCTCGGCCGCCGCCTTCGCCGCGCGCTCCTGTTCGCGCCGCTGGCGTTCCAGCTCCGCCTTGGCGGCCGCATCGAGCCGCGCACGCTGCTCCGCCTGCGCCTGCGCAACCTTGCGCGCCTGCGCGTCGCGCGCGGCCTGCTCGGCACGTGCACGGGCCGCATCCGCTTCCGCCCGCCGCGCCGCTTCGGCCTGCGCGCGCAACTCGTCCGCGCTCGGTCCCTGCGCGGCGCGCAGCCGGGACAACAGCTCGGTCACGCTGGCGGGACGATGGTCCGGCCGCGGCGCGAATCCGGCCCGGAGCACGTCCCACTGGGCCAGGTTCAATGCGTCAGGCCGTGCGGGCGAGCTGCCCGCCGGCAGTGCGCCCGTCAGCATCCGGTACAGCATCACGGCAACGGCGTACACGTCGAGCCCCCGCGTCGGTGGGCCCCCGCCGCCGCTGGCCTCCGGCGCGCGATAGCCCGCCGTGCCGGACGTGGCGGGCGCCTCCAGCGCGGCGCCGTCCGCACGCGCACGCGCCGCGATGCCGAAGTCCAGCAGTTTCACCTCGCCGCCGCGCGCGACGAAGACGTTGGCCGGCTTGATGTCCCGGTGCACGAGGCCGTGGCGTTCCCACGCATAGTCGAGCGCCGCGGCCACCGGTGTCAGCACGTCGAGCGCCCGGCCGAGATCCAGCGGTCCCTCGCGCGCGAGCGAGGTATCGAGGTCCTCGCCGTCCAGGCATTCCATGATGATGAAATAGCTGCCCGTCGCGGGGTCCTGCGCCCAGTCGTAGACGCGCACGATGTGCTGGTGCGCGAGCTGGCGCGCGCGCGCCGCTTCCTCGATCAGGAGCTTCGCGTGCAGCGCGTTTTCCGTGAGCCGGGGCGGCAGGATTTTCAGCGCCACCTGCGCGCTGTGGCCCAGTTCCGCGTGCGTGGCGAGGTCCGTGGCCTGCCACACTTCGCCCATGCCGCCTTGCGCGATCAGGCGTTCCAGCCGATAGCGCCGGTGCGCCGGCCCCACTTCCTGCGTGGCCATCAGGCCGATTTCCGTGCCGGTCCGCGTGGGCGTGGCGATGTCGGGGGGCACGTCGGCCGGATACGCGGCGTCGAGGATCGCGTTCTTGCGGCTGTCGAATTCCTGACGGCTCAGCAGGCCGTCTTCGTGCAGCGCGCGCAGTTCGCGCAGCTTGTCGATCGCCGTGTGCATCATCCCCGCGCCGGCAGCGGCGCGCCGCAGGTGCCGCAAAAGCGGTCGCCGGGCTGGGCGTCCACGTGCCGGCATGATTGTCCCGCCGCCAGCGCGGCCGCGCCCGCGACGAGGCCCGTCGCCAACTGTGCCTGCGTGGCCAGCGCCGTCTTGTTCACGTCGTTCTGCAAGGTCAGCAGGTCGAGCTGGTGGCGGCGTTCCCGTTCCAGCTCGGCGTCGCGGCGCTCGCGTTCACGCGCCACGTGGTCCTCCGCCAGCCGCAGCGCCTCCTGCGGCGACATCGCCCCCTGCGCGGCCAGCTGGTCCGCGCTCATGTCTGCCTGCGTGCGCACCTTCAACACGTCCGCCAGCAGCGCCGCGTTCGGCGCGGGCGCCAGCACGAGCTTCGTCGCGTCGTCGACGGCGCCCAGGGTCTCCATGCGGCGCAGCTCGTGCGCGCGCTCGGCGGACAAACGCGCTGCCTGCAGTTCGGCCCGCGCTTCCTCGCCTTCGAGCGCAACCTGCTGGGTCGAGCGCGCCAGCGCGGCATCGGCTTCGATCGTGCGCAGCAGCTTCTCGTGCTGGGACACCGCGTCGGCCGCCGCCCCTTCGCGGCGTAAAGCGTCCAGGCGCGACGCGCCCTGCGCATCGTCCCATTCGAGCGACCGTTCCGCGCTGCGGCGCCGGGCCGCATTGGCCAGCTCGAGGAGTCGCAGGCGGCCCGCGTGTTCCTCCGCGTCGATCTCGCGTGCACGCCGGGCCGCGCCTTCCTCGGCCGCGTGCAGCCGTGCCAGTTCCGCGCGCTGGCGCGCCGCGTCCTCGATGCCGCGCGCCTGCTCGATCTTGTTGCGGATCTGCTGCTGCAGCAGCTGGTGCGCGAAGCGCTGCGCCGCGACTGTCCTCGCCTGCGCCGCGTCCTCGCGCGCGACGGCCACTTCCTCCTGCATGCGCACGGCCGCCAGCTCGCGCAGGTGCGCCCATTCCGCGTCCTTGTCCGCCCGGACGCCCCGCTTGGCCGCCAGTTCGTGCTCCAGTTCCGCGACGAGGTCCTGCGCGCCGCGTTCGATCGCCTGCTTGCGCGTGCGCGACTCCACGATGCGGCCATACAGCTCGATCTCGCGCGCGCGCAGCGCGTGCGCGCGCTCGGCGTTCTGCAACGTCGTCTCGGCACGTTCCAGCCCCGTTTCCTGGCGCAGCGCCGCGCGCCGGTTCGCCACACGGGCGTCGCTTTCCTCGCGGGCAATGCGGCGCCATTCGTCCGCCGTGTACAGCTCGTCCAGCTGGCGCGCATGCTCGACCTTCACGCGCTGCTCGTCCGCGGCGAGCCACAGGGTGCCCAGGCGCGCACGGTTCGCGTCGAAACGGTCGTGCCGGAGCGCGAGCGTGTCCACGCGCACGATGGCGAGGCCATACTCGGCCAGCAGCGCGGCGAGTCCGCCCTGCAGGTGCTGGTCCAGCTCCGGCCGCAGTTCGCGCCGGCCCGCCATCTCGCGCAGCGAACGCGCGGCGACGAATTCGGCGGCAAGCTGGCGCACGGGCTCCTGCAGCAGCTCGCGCAGGTGCTCCGCCTTGACGGTGCCGGGCATCGTCATGAAATGGCGCGCGAACGCGGGCACGCTCTCGATGCGCACGGACAGCACGACCTGCGCCGACACGGCAAGGTGCTCGGCGCTGGCGAGACCGTCCAGCGCGAATTCCACCGGCAACGCGCTGCTGCGCGTGACGAGGATTTCCGCGTGCTGGTCGCGCAGCAGGTGGTTCAGCCGCGTGAAGAAACCTTCGATCTCGTATTCGCCCTGCGGCACTTCGGTGGCCTGGTCGCCCTGCAGGATGTAGGCGCGCGCCGTGGCGGGCACGCGCAGGGTCTTGACGAACACGCCGGACAGCGCACGCACGCCAAAGAACACGGCCAATTCGTCGGGGCCGGGTACCCAGCGGTTCTCGACCAGTACCGGGGCGTGACGCGGCGTCCCGAGCATCAATCCGCAGGCGGCGCAATAGCCGTCGGCGGCCGCATGCGCGTGCGCGCAGCGCGGGCAGCGTGCCTCTTTCGTGCCGAACATCCGCAACATCATCGACTCCTTCCCAGTTCCGACAGCCTACCTCAAATGATCCCGATCCGCTCGACGCAGGCGACACTCGCCCCACGCGCACGCACCTCGTCCACGAACCCGTCCGGCAACGCGGCCTGCCAAGCGTGTGGCAACACGATGCGGTCGCCCGGCCCGATCGCGCGCAGCAGCTGCGCACATTTCGGGACGATGCCCTCGACGGTGTCGACGTGCCCCGTGTGCCACCCGTCCGAACACCCCGTCGCGAACAGGCGCGCACGCGGCAGGAATTCTCGGCCGCGTGCAATGCGGTCGGCCAGCACGAGCGCCAGTTCGTACGAACGGCCCGCGAACGGGGCCTCGCTGAACTTCACCGTCGTGCGCCAGCGGCCCAAGGCCCGGCCGTCGAAATGACGTGCGCCGGCCAGCGCCTGGCGCACGGCCAGCTGGCGCGCCGCGTCCGCGCCCGGCACGGCGATCGTCTGTTCCTCGTCGCCAGGCGCCCCATCCGGCATGAGCGGATGCACGCTCACCTCGACCCAGCCGAGATCGTCGTCCGCGCCGGCGTGCAGCGGGAACCAGGCGCGCGCGCTGGACACGCGCGCGCCGGGGTCCGGATGGCCGTCCAGCTGCCCGAGGTGCGCCAAGCCGTCCGGCCCGCCCAGCAAGGCGTCCGGCGACGCATCCGCCACGTCGTGCCCGTCCACGCGTCCCAACTGCCAGGCGTCCGACCAGCCGTTGGCGACGACGTCGCCGCGCCCGTGCCATACGCCGCGCACGATGCGGTCGGCCAGCACGGCGGCCAGTTCCCAGTCGCGGCCGGCCGGCGTCCGGTCGACGCTCAGCACGACCTGGTCGCGGCTGTCCAGCGTCGCTTCCGTGTGTCTTGCGAGGCGCACCACCTGCTGCATGCGCTCGGCCAAGGAGGGGTTGCCCGGCACGGTGCACTTGACGTCCGCGCGGCCCGCGCGTTCGCGCCGCGTCGCCGTCACGGTGAGCAGCGTGCCGTCCGGCAGGCGGCTGCGGCAGATTGCCTGCTGCGGGGCCGTCATGCCGCCTCCTGCGCAACGCCGGCGGCACGCCGGCCGGCGCAATCCGCTTCGAGGTTCGCAACGATGCGCTCGGCCTCGTCGTACAGCGCGGACAGTTTGTCGTCGTCGGCGCCCTCGAGGCGGGCCAGCAGGGCCCACGCTTCGTCCAGCGCGGCCGCGGCGCGCCGGCTGTGGCGCATCCGGCGCAGTTGTTCGCCGGGCGCCAGAGGCTGGCCCGGCGCGGCCAGCACGAGCGCGGGCATCGTCGTAATCTCGACGGACACGCGGTCCAGGCGCTGCAACAAGGCCTGCTGGCGGCGGAACTGGTCCTGGCCGGACGGCAGCGCGCCGAGCCGCAGGCCGCACATGACGCACGGCAGTTCCAGGAACAGGCGGCGCAGTGCCTTCGCGTCCGCGAGCGCCGGCTCCACGGTTTCCACGGCGGCCGGCTGCGACGCCGCGCCCAACGTCCCGGCCGCACGGGCCGCCAATTGCGCCGCATAGTCGACGTCGTCCAGTTCGACCGGCACGCAATCGTCCACCGTGAGGCCGAAGCGCAGGTACAGCAACTGGTTCAGGCCCAGGCGGAACGCGTTCCACTCGTCGATGCCGCAGCACGGCGGCAGATCCAGCGCTCCGTGCGCGAGCGCCGCGCGCACGGCGTCCTGCACGGCGGCCGCGAGCAGGCCCACGTCGATGCGGCCGTCGCCTTCGGCGGCCAAATACAGGTCGAAGCGCTTGCCTGCCGGCGCCGGGTCGAGCGGGTCGATGGCGAACGTCGTGGAGAGGCCGATCTCCGGCGCCTGCGCATACGGGACGATCGTGATCGTGTACGGCCCAGGGTGAAAGGCCCAGGCCAGCTCACCCGGACGCAGCTCGACCTTGCGGCCGGCCGGCGTCGTGGCGCGGCGGGGACGGCCATCGCCATCGACGATGACGACGGGGCAGCCCGGCGGCGCCCCGCAGCCCGGCTGCAGCGGCACGGCGACGGCCGTGCTGCCCAGGGCGCAGGCGTCGGTGGCGGGCGCGGGGCGTTTAAAAAATCCCATCATGGCGTGCCGGTCTCCCCGGGTTCGACGCTGAAGCGGGCGCCGTGCGCCTGCAGGTGTTCGCCCGGTGCGGCCGCGAACGGCCAGGCCGCTTCGCATTCGCCGTCCGCGTCGAGACGGCCGGCCAGGATGTCGGTGCCGGCGCCGTCCAGCACGCGCAGCGGCGCGCGCGCGGCCAGCAGTGCGGGCGCGAACGGCGCTTGCGGCGCCAGTTGCAGCACGGTGCGCCAGCCGGTACCCGCTGCGACGAAGTGCAGCGTCCACCAGCCGTCTTCCGTGACGACGGCGTCGAGCGCTCCGCTGCTGGCGGCGCGCAGCACGCCACGGCTGCCGCGCCAGGCGGCCGATGCGGCGCGCCGCTCCAGCGCCAGGTGACGCAGTCGGCGCACGGTCAGTGGCGACGCCTGCAGTGCGGCCCGTTCGCCCGCCGTCAGCGGCCGGCTGCCTTCCAGGGCGGCGGCCAGCGTGGCGTCGTCCAGCATCAGCCGGTCGCCCGGCTTGCGGTCCTGCAGCAATCGGGCTTCCTGCAGCCGTCGGAACGTCGTGTCGTCGCTATGCATCGCTTCCTCGCTTGTCATCAAAGGCGGCGCCAAGCCGCGCAATGGCCGCGTCGCGCCGGCGGCGGAACGTCGGTAAAGAGACTTCGGCCAGCGCCGCCAGTTGCTGCATCGTCGGCAGCGCGCAGGTGGCCGGGTCGCGCCAGGCGTCCGGATACGTGTCGTCGTCCTGCCCGAGCAGCCGCGCATACACGGCCAGCCGCACGGGCAACCCGTCCGCCGCCAGCAGGCGCGCAACTTGACCGTCCGCCGGCTCGGCCACCGCCGCTTCCCTTGCATAGCCGGGGGGCAGTGAAACAGCCAGCGCCAGTGCTTCCAGCCGCGGGTCGTCCCACGCGTCGGGGGGCGAGGCATCCATTTCCGGTGCCTCGGCGTCGAGGGCGTCCTCGCGCGCTTCCAGGATGCGGTCCGGGCCCGGCGTCGCGGCCCCTTCCGAGTCCTGCAGCACGCGCCAGTAATCCTCGACCCAGGCCGACGCGTCATCCCGGTCCTGCAGCCAGTCTTCGTCGCGGTTGCCGGACAGTTGTTCGTAGTCGCCGATCTCGCGCAGCATCGCACCGATCTTGTCCGGACTGTCCTTCAGGCCCGCGAAACGTTTCGACCGCGTGTGCAGCGGGCCCGGGCCACCGCCGAACGACTCGAGCGAAGCGCTCCAGCGCAGGATCCACTCGGGGCGGCAATCGGCGATCGTGCGCAACTGGCGCACTTCGATGGGTGCAGCGCCGTCGTCGATGGCGCGTCCGAGGATCGCCCCGACCTGCTCCCGGTGCGCGCGCCAGTTGCCGAACAGGCGGGCCACGTCGTGGTACGCGGTGTCCAGCATGCGGTAGGCGTAGATGCGGTTCGGGCTGCACGGGCGGCCGCAGGCGGCCTGGTAATTGTCGGCGTCGACGCGGTCGCGCAGCACGGCGTACATATCGTTCACCTTCTTGCGCAACAGCGCGTCGCCCGCGGACTCCGTGGCGACGGCGGCGCACATGGCGTCCCAGTCGACCGGCCGCGCGCGCAATTCCACGACAAGGGCCACGGCCAGATCGTACACGGTGTCGCCGTAGCCATTGCCGGCCGCGCGGGCGCGCGCGCCGTGCCTCTGCGCGAGCAACAAGGCGGCCATGCGGTCGACGTAGTCTTCCAGGGCGTCGGGACCGGGGCGCAAGGCATCGGCGCCGCGCAGCGCGGCGAGCGAGCACTGTCCCAGCAGCTTGCGCACTTCCTCCCACCCCGGTTCCTGGTACCGGGTTCCCGGCAAACGCATAAATCCTCTTCGATGGTCGGTCCACAATGGCAGGACCGTAACAGATCATGCCATAGAAACACATCGAGAAGGCGCGCAGCTGAGTGGCAATCACCCCTCAATTCGATGCGTAGCCCAGGCCGCGCCGGGCGACCGCCTCCAGCACGGCGGCGGCAACCGGGGCTGCATGCTCGCCGCCCGTCGCTTCCGAACGGCTGACGAAGACGGCGACCGCCAGCCGGTGGTCCTGCCCCGGCACGCTGTGCGGCTCCAGCCAGCCCGTGAACCAGACGGTGGCCTGCGTGCCGTCGCCGGTCGGCGCCGTCCCCGTCTTGCCGGACAGGCCGCGCCGGACGCCTGCCAGCGCCGGTGCGCGGAACGCGGCCGACGCCGTGCCGACGTCGACGACGCCCTTCATGCCGGCGCGGATGCGGTCCAGGCGCACGTCCAGCGCCGGCCCCGCTGACGGCGCGGCCGCCCTGCCGTCCAGCTGCGCCAGCAGGTGCGGGGCGATCACGCGGCCCTGGCCGACGGCGCCCGCCACGAGCGCCATCTGCAGCGGCGTCGCCTGCATGCGCAGGCCGATCGCCATCTGGCGCAGTTCGTGGCGCGTGTGGACAGGGTCGATGCCGGCGGGCGTGGCTTGCAGCGCGTCCCACGTGGACCACGGATAATCCGCCGGCAGCAGCCCCCCGTCGAGCCGCAGCGCCGTGCCGAAGCCGAGCCGGCGCGCCATCGCGACGATGGGGCGCACGGCATCGAGCGCGCCCGGCTCCAGTGGCTGCAGGTCCGGCACGCCGCCGTCCGGCCGGCCGAGAAGGCTCTTGTCGGACAGCTCCCCGGTCCACGCGAACCACGTGTTCAAGCTGTACGTCAGCGCTTGCGCGAGGCCCAGGCGGCCGTCCTGCGCGCGCCGGTCCAGGCCCTGGTCGCGGAAATTCGTGATGCGGGCGCGCCCGTCGACAGGATACGTTGCCGCGTCGGTGCGGAATGCGAAGCCGCGCGCCGCGGCCTGCGCATTGATGGCCGCGAGCGGCAAGCCGTCCAGCAAGGCATCGAGCTCGCGGTTGGCCTGCGCCGCCCGTTCCAGGCCGAGGGCGCTGACGATCTTGAACGTCGATCCCGGTGCCCGTTCCGCGCCGCCGTCGTGCTGCAAGGCCGGGAGGCGCAACGGGCTCGCGGCCGGGTCGATGCGGTCGGCGTCGCGCGCCTCGCGCCAGTTGTCCGTATCGACGGCGGGCATGCCCGCGCCGGCCGCCGCGAGGATGGCACCGGTCTCCGTGTCGAGCAGCACGACGCCGGCCTGGCGCCCGCCCGGCGGCGCCGCGCCGCCGCTGCACGCGCTGCCGTCCCAGTGGCCGCGGCGCATGGCGATGCAGTCGAGTGCGGCCTGCGCCGTCGCTTGCAGGCCGAGGTCCAACGTCAGCCGCGCCGCGTGGCCGGTGCCCGGCAGCCGGCCCAGCATCGCGGCCACGCTGCCGGCCTGGTTCGCGCGCACGCCCAGCAACGTGGCGAGACCGGCCGCACGCGCCGCGTCCGTCGGCGCGCCGTCGCGCCACAGCGGTATGCCGGTGCGGTCGGCCAGCACGACGTCGGCCAGCGGCGCCGCCGGCCGCGTCGTGGACGGGCCCAATGCCTGCCACGCGAGCCGGCCGTCGCGCACGACGAGGTGGCGGTAGCGCGCGTCGCCCGGCGTCGCCAGTGCGTCGGTGCTCAGCGGCGCCGCGTCCAGCACGATCTCCGGCGCGGCGCGGTCGGGCAGCAGCTCGAGTAGCTGCACCTCGTCCGCGGCGCGGCATGCGCGGCCATCGCAGGCGGGCTGCGGTGCGCGGACGAGCTGCGCGCCGCTCACGTGCTTCACACGTCCCGCGACCATGAGTTTGATAGTGCTCCCGTCCCGCAGCGGCGCGGCGAGCCGCAAGTGCAGTCGCGCGGCGGCGCCGGCATCCGGCCACGCGCCGATGCGCTGCCACGGCGCCCAGCCCTGCGGCAGGCCGGCGAACAGCCGGGCGCCGGCGGGCGGCATGTCGTCCACGAGCGGCAGGGGCGCGGTGGCGCCGTCGAGCAGCGCCTCGGCGCGCCATGTGCCCGCGATGCCCGCGATGCCTGCGCCGACGCGCCACGCGAGCAGCCGGCGCTCGGCATTGAAGACGCGCACCTGCTCGCGCACGAAATCGCCGTCGGCGCGACGATACAGGCGTTCGAGCAGGCGCAGCGCATCGCCGTCGAGCACGACGCCATCCCACGGCGTCTTGCCGGCCGCGCGCCACGCGGCGAGGTCCGGCGGGGCCAGCTCGGCCAGGCCATTCGCGCCCAGGCGCACGAGGCCCCGGGCCTGCAACTGGCCGAACAGCTGCTCGTCTTCCAGCGCGGGCGCCGCGGCGGCCGGCACGCGGTAGTCGCCGGGCGCCAACGACGCCTCGACGCTCGGGCCCTGCGCCGGCAGCGCGACCACGAGCGCGCGCGCCGCGGGCGCGGGCCGGTACAGCTGCACCGCGAGCGCACCCGCGGCCGGACACGCGGCAGCCGGCCTGCGCACGAGGCGCAGCGCACCGCCGTGCCACGTCAGCCAGCCCTCACCGCGCAGCGCGGCCGCGCCTTCATTACGCGCAGCTTGCGGCGCGGCCGCGGACGTCCAGCGCGCCTCGCCCTCCCAGCGCACGCCGAGGTCCGACGCGACCCGGCCGTCGATGCGGACGCGCGGCATCGCCTGCTCGGCCAGCAATACGTTGCGCGGCGCGTCCAGGCGCGCCACGTCGGCGAACGTCCAGCCGATGCGCAGCGGCAGCAGCCGGTCGGGCCGCGCGCGGTCCGCGAGCTGGTCGCACAAGTCGATGTGGTGCACGGGGCCGGCGCGCAAGCCCGACAGCACGAGCACGGCCGCGTCGCCCTGCGTGACCACGGTCGCGCCGGGCGTCTCCGGCACCGAGAACGCGAGGCCCGGCACGACCGCCTGCAGGCGCGCGGCGCCGTCGCCTGCCGGCACGTCGACATCAGCAACAAGCCAGCGCGCGTGCACGACGATGAGCGCGGCGCCTGCGCCGGCCAGCAGCGCGCAGCCGGCCGTCAGCCAGCGCAGCGGCGCGCGCGCGCGCGCGCGCGCGGGCGCGGACGGCCGCGTGCGCGTGCCGGCCCGCAGGTTGCGCGCGCGCCGCAGGCGCGTCCGGTTGGCCGCAACGGCCTCGACGAGCACTCCGATCATCCTGTCCTCTGTGCGTGGGAGTCCTTGGGGTTTCCTTGCCCGCCTAGCGGGGGGCGGCGGAAAGCGTGCGTGCGCCGGTCGCGGTTTTACGCGCTTCGTCCCGCGTTTTGCGCGGTCCGTCGCACGCCGGTGGAGACGTGCGCGGGCCGCGACTACAGTACACACATCGACGAACGCTTCACGGTGAAGCAGTCAGGACACCCACCCGAGGAGAACATCATGAACGTCATCAAGCACATGGAAGCCGCCTTCCTGGTCGCACTGAGCCTGGCCGCCGTCTCGAGCGTCGCCGTCGACCGCATGCAGCCCGCCCAGGCCGCGACCCAAGCCGTCGCCATCACGGCCGGCATCCCCGTCGTGCACGTCACCGCCAAGCGCCTGACGCCGGCCGAGAAACAGCAGATGCTGGCGCTGGAGCGCGTGCGGAGCCGCGCATGATGCGGCGCGGACGGCTGCACGCGTGCAGCCGTCCAAGCGTCGACATCCGCGTCATTTCTCGACGTAATCTGTTTCAGATGTAAGGATCTGCTTCAACTGCTGAATCCGCGCCGTGCCCGCGCTATATTGGTCCCATCCGCAGCCCGGATTTTGGAGACCGACATGAAACACCTCGCCCTTGCCGCTTTGATCGCCCTCGGCGCTGCCGCCCCCCTGCCTTCCATGGCTTACAGCAACGTCAGCGTGGTCATCAGGACCGCGCCGCCGGCCCCGCTGTACGAACGCGTTCCACCGCCCCGCTACGGCTACGTGTGGGCGCCTGGCCACTGGGAATGGAATGGTTATCGCCACGTGTGGGCACCCGGCTTCTGGATGGCCGAGCGCCCGGGCTTCGTCTACCGCGCCCCTGCCTGGTACCAGGGCAACGGCGGCTGGTATCTGCAGCCCGCCGCCTGGACGCCGTACGGCCCGGCACGCTATGAACGCCAGTACGAGCGGGACGGGTATCGCGAGCGCCAGTACGAGCGCGGATATGGCGACCGTCCGTATTACCGCGACCGCGACCGAGACGGCATCCCCGACCGCTACGAGCACGGCCACCGGCGCTGGGACGAAGACCGCGACGGCATCCCGAACCGCTACGACCGCGATCGCGACGGCGACGGCGTACCGAACCGGTGGGATCACAGGCCGGACAATCCGTACCGCCGCTAATCCATGACGACAGCGCCGCGCCCCGGCGCTGTTTTTCCTTGTGGCCACAACGCCAGCCAAAAGCGGGTATCCTGACGGCATGAACGACTTCCCCGACCTGGACCGGATCGCCTACAAGGCCGAGCGCGCCGCCAGCCGCCGCCTCGTGCGCAGCGAAGGGCTGTCCGCTGCCGACGCGCTGCGCCGCACCCTGGCGCTGGCGGCCGGCGCGCAGGGACTCGACGCGCTCGTCGCCGCTCGTTCCGGCCAACTGGCCGCGCAAGCGGCACGCGACCTGGCCAGGGCCGCCGAGAAAGCGGCGGCCAACGCGCGCCGCGCCGCCCGCCACGACGGCCAGCCCAGCGCCTGGCGCGGCTGGTTCGACGGCTCCGCGCGGCCGAATCCGGGCCGTTGCGGCATCGGCGCGCTGCTCAGCGGGCCGGACGGCGTGCGGGTCGAAGTCGCCCAGCCGGCCGGCCATGGCAACAGCAGCGAGGCGGAATACCGCGCGCTGATCGCCGTGCTCGAAGCGGCCGTCACGCACGGCGCGCACGACCTCACGCTGTACGGCGACAGCCGCGTCGTCATCGACGACGTCAACGGCCCCGACCTGTACGCCGCACCGGCGCTCGCGCCCTACCGCGCCCGCGTGCTGGCGCTGCTCGCCGCCCTGCCGGACGTGCGCTTACGCTGGGTGCCGCGTCACAAAAATACCGAAGCCGATGCGCTGTCGCAGCGCGCGCTCGGCGCCCTCCCTCTCGACCACAACGATGCAAGCAACGACACGACCACTGCCTCCTGAACTGGACGCCTGGCGTCACCGCCTGGCCGCACTTGCCGCCGCCGCGCTGGCCGAACAAGGCCCCGACGGCGCCCACGACCTGACCCACTTCGAACGCGTGTGGCGCAATGCCCAGGCGCTGCTCGCACACTATCCGCAGGCGGACGCGCTCGTCGTGCTGGCGGCATGCTATCTGCACGACCTCGTCAATGTGCCCAAGGACGATCCGCGCCGCAGCAGCGCGTCGCGCCTGTCGGCCGGGCTGGCACGCGAACGGCTGGCCGCGCTCGGGTTCCGCGCGGACAAGCTGGCCGGCGTCGCGCACGCCATCGAGGCGCACAGCTTTTCCGCCGCCGTGCCCGCGACCACGCTGGAAGCGCGCATCGTCCAGGACGCCGACCGTCTCGACGGCCTCGGTGCCGTGGGCCTTGCCCGCATGTTCTACATCGCGGGCCGCATGGGCAGCGCCCTCGCGCACGGCGCCGACCCGCTCGCGCGCGGGCGCCCGCTGGACGACAAGGCGTATGCGCTCGACCACATCGACACCAAGCTCGCGCGCCTTCCCGGCATGATGCAGACGGACGCCGGACGCGCGCTGGCGGAGCGGCGGCTCGCCATGCTGACGGAGTTCCGCGCCGCGTTCGCCGCCGAGTGGACCGGGAAGGACTAAAGGCGTCACTGTTGTCATCACGGCACTAGTGCTACCATAGAAGTTTTCCGCCTCTTCACGGGAAACCCATGACCACGAGTGCCACGCTTGCAAAACCCCGGTCCGGCAACCTGAATTTCGTCCTGATCAGCGTCTTCGTCGACATGCTCGGCATCGGCCTGATCGTGCCCGTGCTGCCGGGCCTCGTGGGAGAATTCGTCACCGACCCCGGACAGCAGGCCCACTGGTACAGCCTGTTGAGCGCCACGTTCGGCCTGATGCAATTCCTGTTCATGCCGATGGTCGGGGCGATCTCCGACCGCATCGGCCGCCGCCCCGTGCTGCTGTATTCGATGGCCGGCATGTGCATCAACTTCCTCGCGACGGCCTGGGCCCCGAACCTTGCCTGCCTGTTCATCGGCCGCGTGGTGGGCGGAGCGTCGTCGGCCAGCATGTCGGTGGCGGCGGCGTATGCATCCGACGTGTCGACGCCGGAGAACCGCGCGAAAAGCTTCGGCAAGATAGGCGCGGCGTTCGGCTTCGGCTTCGTGTGCGGCCCCGTCCTCGGCGGCCTGCTGGGCAATGTGGGCCTGCACCTGCCGTTCTACGTGGCGGGCGCGCTGTCCGCCGCGAACTTCGTGTACGGCTACGTCGCCGTGCCGGAATCGCTGCCGCGCGAGCGCCGCACGCCGTTCAAGTGGGACCGCGTGAACCCGTTCGGCGCGCTGCTGCGCCTGGCCGGGCGGCGCGACATCCGCGGCCTCATCGTCGTCTACATGCTCGTGTCGTTCGCCCAGATGATGCTGCAGACGACGTGGGTGCTGTTCACGACGTTCCGCTTCGGCTGGACGCCGCGCGACAACGGCATCGCCCTGTTCTGCGTGGGCGTGTGCTCGATCGTCGTGCAGGCCGGGCTGCTCCCGCGGCTGATCAAGCGCTTCGGCGAAGTGCGGCTGTCGCTGATCGGCGTCGCGTCCGGCGCCGTGACCTATCTCCTGTACGCGCTCGCGACGCACGGCTGGATGATGTACGTTTTCATCCTGTGCAACCTGCTGTCGTTCGCGGCCGGTCCGGCGCTGCAGGGCATCCTGTCCAAAGCGTCGTCCAGCCGCGAACAGGGCGAGCTGATGGGCTCGCTGCAATCGGCCAGCAGCATCGGCTTCGTCATCATGCCCATGATCGGCGGGGAGCTGTTGCGCGCCACGAGCCACGTGCCCCCGCTGGACTGGCGCGTGGGCGGGCCGTTCTTCGTGTGCGCCGCGATGCAGGCCACCGCCCTGGTCGTCGCCCACCGCTACTTCCGCAACCACGGCATCCCGGAGACGGCACCCGCCGCCGAACAGGCGTGACACCCGGCACCGCCATCGCGCCGCCCGTACTGCTCGCGGTGCTGGGCGGCGCGCTACTGCACGCGAGCTGGAACGCCATGCTGAAACGGCGCGGCGAACCGCTGCTCGCGGCCGTCCTCGTCATGGCCGGCTCGGCCTGCGTGGCCATCGTGCTGTTGCCCTTCCTGCCCGCGCCCGCGCGGGCCAGCTGGGGCTATATCGCCGCATCCAGCGCCGTCCAGACGATCTATTACCTGCTGCTCATCGCGACCTACCGCGACGGTGACGTCAGCCACGCCTACCCGCTGATGCGCGGCTGCGCGCCCCTCGTCGTGGCACTGGCGAGCGGCCCATTGACGGGCGACCGGCTCTCCCCCGGCCAGTGGAGCGGCATGCTGCTGATCTGCGGCGGCGTGCTGGGGCAGTGGCTCGCCACGCCATCCGCCGGCGCACGCCGCACGACCGGCTTCGCGCTGCTGACCGCAGGCGTCATCGCGGCTTATACGCTGATCGACGGCCAGGGCGTGCGCCGTTCCGGCGCGCCGGCCGCCTACACGTTGTGGATCTTCCTGCTGACCGGGGCCGCCGTCTGCGCCTGCACCGTGCCCGGCCGCGTGCGGACGCTGGCCGGGTTCGCGCGCGCGCGCCCGCTCGTGGCGCCCCTCGGCGGGCTCGCCTCGGTCGGCTCGTATGGCATCGCGCTGTGGGCGATGACGCGGGCACCGGTCGCCGCGGTCGCCGCGCTGCGCGAGACGTCGATCCTGTTCGCGACGGCCATTGCCGCTTTCGTGCTGCGCGAACGGATCGGGCCCGCGCGCATCGCGGCCGTCGTGCTGATCGCCTGCGGCGCCGCCGCGATGCGGCTCGCATGATGCGACTCCCTGAACTGCTAGTGTCGTTTGATTTTTATCAAAGCTAGATTAGGAAGTTCCTACATTTCGCTCACTGCCGAGGCCGATCATGGCGAACAAACCGTTCTCGTTCTTTCCGTTGCCGTGGTCCGGCCCCGTCACCCAGGACTTGCTGGACCACTGGTTCTCGCCGGCCGTCACCTACAATTTCGCCGGCGATGCCACGATCGAGAAACAGGTCGTCGAAAGTGTGGCCAGCTACGGCCGGCAGATCGGCTGGCTCAACGAGGTCGTGCTGGCACTGGCCGGCGGCAAGACGCCGTCAACTGCCACGGTCGAGCGCATGCGGCAGGCAGCGGAACAGGTCGAGGCGTTGAAGGCCATCCACGCATCGAGCGCCTTCGCCGACGCGACGGATGCGCTCGCACGGCTGAAGAAGGAGTCGCCGCGCAGCTACGATCAGTTGCTGCTTACCCTGATCGAGCGGCGGGGCGGCGAGTCGGACCCGGCAGCGGCGTCGCCGGAAGCACGCGATCTGTCCGTCACCAGGACGTGAGCGGCGCACGGGTGAAGGCCCGCCCCGCTCAGCGACGAACGCGATAGCGGATGTGCGTGGCATCAGGCGTGTCGATCACGCGAACGATCTCCAGTTCGATCCGCGCAGGCAACACCTCGAATAACCGCCGCCCGCCACCGAACAGCACCGGGATCCGATGGATCTGCAACTCGTCCAGCGCGCCGGTCTCGAGTGCCCGTTGCGCCGTGTACGCGCCGAGCACCAGCACGTTCAGGTCGCCGGCGGCGGCCTTCGCACGCGCCATCGCGTTCTCGATGCCGTCGCGCACATACGTGACCAACGGATAGTTCGCGACGGATGGGCCGGGCGGCCGGTGGCTGGGCATGAAGATCGGGACACCGTGATTGTCGCCGCCCCAGTGATCGATTTGCTCCACGGTCCGCCGCCCCGCCAATATCGAACCAGGCGTGTTCCATTCGTCCCATAGTTCGCCGACGGCCCCGGACGGCCGCGAGAAATCCCCATACCACTCGTGCAGCCGGTCGAAGGCATCGCCGCCGGGATTGCCGACTTCGTCGTTCGGGCCAGCAATATAGCCGTCGAGCGACATTGACATGAACAGTACCGATGCGGCCATTTGACTCTCCTCCGGTCATGAAAAATGGTGCTGGCTCTTTACGACGGGCGAGGCGCAGCGGAATCGACATGATCGCTTCGGCTTTTTTATGGAGGTTGCAGACCTACCGGAACTTCTATAGCTGTCCGCACAGCGGAATGTCGAAGGGGCACAGGATCTTCATTGTTTACCAAGCGTCGTATGGCGTACACCACCGGCCCGCTTGAGTATCTCCTGGACATCCTGACGATTTTCGAAAATGGCGACGTCGAGCGGGGTGTGGTGTTCCTTCTCGTTGACGGGAAATCCGGCCTTCAACGCGGCCTCGATCACGCCAGCAGAACTCCGCCGGACAAGGATTTCCAGCAACGGCGCGCCCGTCTTGTAAGTGCAGCGCGTATCCACCCGTCCCATCAATGCGGTCATTGCTGCGTCGATGGCCGCGTCCGGATTCTCGAAATCGCGTACACGTCCTGTGCGATCGGGCGACGGCAGATCCAGCAGCTCGTTTGCCGCCTGACACATGGCTTCACTGGTGCCACCGTGTGCGAGCAATTCGTTAGCCTGCTGCAGCGTCGCGCTCCGCGCCCGTGCAGGAACAGGTACCGGCTCTCCAACGGCGGGCAGCGCCTTCAGATCCTCTTCCAGCTTGGCCGCCCACAGTGGGACCATCTTGGTCGTGTGACAATGTCCACCGCAGAGTACTTGTTTGAGCGGGGCCAGTAGTTCGGTATGTATCTCGCAGAAATCAGCACCCGACAGCCAATACTGTTTCGCCTTGCCGTTCACGTAGACACTAACCACGGCATGCGCGACTTCCGCTGAACAGGCGGAACTATCCGTGATCTGGAACGAGGCATGGCGCGTCGGACCATCACGGCGCGCGTATTGCGCGACGATCTTGCGCGCCGCGTCCGCGTCCACTGCGCGCATGTCGACGGATGAGTAGTCGCGGTCGCGCAGCAGCCAGGCGTGCTCGCCATCGATGAACAGGCCGAAGCGCGTGCCCAGGTCGTGTTGCACGAACACCGCCTCATCCACCCGTGCGAGCGGCACCTGCTGCAGGAAGTACCGCATTTGCCAGCCGCGTTGGTCGATTGTTTCATAGAGATTGAAGGTATCGTTCCAGCCCGGCCGGATCGGCGGCGCGTCTGCCCGCTGCGCTGCAAACGTCAGGTCCCAGCCGGCAGGCACGTCCATGGCCCGCGTCGTACCGGCCAGGCATCCCAATGCAGCCAGCAGCCATACTCCCCAACCGCAGGTGCGCCTCATCTCGTTTTCTCTCCTCCCCGCTCACGCGTATACACGCCGGCGGCTTTGCCATATATCTCGGTGTCCGCTTCATAAGCGAGGCCGAGGCGCTTGGCCACGCGCAGCGACGATTCGTTGGCTGCAGCGATCAGCGCACGGACTTTCGGTTCGCACCGGATCTCGAGCGCATGATGCAGGACGGCAGCGGCCGCTTCGTTGGCGAATCCCTGGCCCCAAAACGCACGATAGGTATTCCAGCCAAGCTCCATCACAGGGGATTCCTCGCGAAAGAACGCGCCCACGTTCCCGACGAGTTGCCCAGTTTCCTTTTCCTCGACAGCCCACCAGCCCGCACCGTAGATGAGCCATTGTCCCGCTTGTGAACAGAAAATTCGCCACGCCGCATGATGATCAGCCGATGCCAGGTGGGCCGAGCTGACGGGGTCGGCTAAATGTGCCGCGAACTGGGCAAAGTCCTCCCGCCGATATTCGCGAAGCAGAAGGCGTTCCGTGTGGAGGTAGGGAACAGACGTGGTGAATTCGCTATTCATGCGTTGGATTCCGTGTGCTGGTGCCAGAGAAATTCTCCATCATCTTCTGTTCGGGAAGTGGCACGAATGAATTCGGCGCATCAAGAACGGCTTCTGGCCGGCTCCCATTGCGGACATCCCGTACGCTGATCGCCGTCCTTAACGGCTTGGATATCGACGGACACTTCGGCATACTGATCTCTTTTGATGATCCTGTACGTGAACCGCCCTTCGCCTAATGGCTGTTCTCCGACATAGTCTTCAGGTTGAAGATGAATTTTTTTCCCAGCCATTACAAGTTGCAGGTCGGCGTAACGGTATGCGGCTTTCATGTGTCGATATCCAGTGATCCCACCAGCTCTACCAGCGCCAGCACGACCGCCGACACGAGGAACATCCGCACACCGGTACCGCACACATTGACGACGGAATCAGGTGTATCGACGACAAAATGAAAGGCGATTTCAAATAGGAACGAACCGGCCATGCTCGAAAATAACAATGCATAGCCGAGATGCCATCTGCGCAGCGCGATCAACGCAGCAGCAAGAGGCGGTATCGCGATCACTACCACGGATATGAAAACGTTCTGCACGAAGGTGGTGGGAACCTCGGCATGAAGATGGCTCCATCCATGGAGGCTGCTCGCGCATACGTGCACGGCGACCGACAGATAGGCAGTCCAGCTAGGTGGCGCAACTGTCCCCGTTACACCCCGGTTTGCGACTGGCGATGCGCTCAAGCCGACCAACTGAGCCAGCATAGCATCTTGTCGCTTTGGAATTGTCACGAACCGTCACGGACGGCAAGATTCGAACAGAGCCACTCATCAGTCGAGATTGCGACTCATATCGTCCTGGCAGCCATCGCTGGCGCCGTGGCGCGCCGTACTGCGCGTGCCGCGCGGGAACTGGCGTGCTCATCCCTCCCATGTCAGAATGGCAAAAATGGCACAGGCGCCATTGTTCCGATGATCGCGGACGGTTCGTTGCCGCAGAGGAAACACACGAAGCGTGGAAATTTTGGCAGTTTTTCCAAAGAAAAAATGCTTTTTGGCAAAACCATTTCCACGTTTGCTCGTGCCGCTATAATTGCGCGTCTTTCTATCGAGGTTCACCGTGTCCGATCGCCTTAAAGTCCTGCCCCAGTACCTGCTGCCGAAGCGGCGCCTGACGACCTTCGCCGGCCGCGTGGCCGGTGCCAAGGGCGGCACGATCACGACGCGCCTGATCCGCTGGTTCGTCGCGAAATACGGCGTCAACATGGCGGAGGCCGAAAACGCCGACATCGCGAGCTACAAGAGCTTCAACGACTTCTTCACGCGCCCCCTGAAAGCCGGCGCACGCCCGCTGGCCGACGCCGACTTCGTCTGCCCCGTCGACGGCGCCATCAGCCAGTTCGGCGCCATCGACGACCACCACATCCTGCAGGCGAAGGGCCACCGCTTCACGACGACGGAGCTGATCGGCGGCGACGCCGCGCTGGCCGCGCAATTCCGGCACGGCTGCTTCGCGAACCTGTACCTGTCGCCGAAGGACTACCACCGGCTGCATATGCCGTGCGACGGCAAGCTCACGCGGATGATCTACGTGCCGGGCGCCCTGTTCTCCGTCAACCCGACGACGGCGCGCGGCGTGCCGAACCTGTTCGCGCGCAACGAGCGCGTCGTCTGCGTGTTCGACTCCGCGGAGCACGGGACGTTCGTGATGGTGCTCGTCGGCGCGACGATCGTCGGCAGCATGGCGACCGTCTGGCATGGCGTCGTCAATCCGCCCCGCCTGGAAAAAGTGACGGAATGGACGTACGCCGACCGCGACATCGTCCTCAAGAAAGGCGAGGAAATGGGGCGCTTCCTGCTCGGCTCGACGATCGTCATGCTGTTCCGCCCCGGCACGATCCGCTTCAACCCGGACTGGGCGCCGGAGCGCTCGGTACGCCTGGGCGAGATGATGGGCAACCGGCCGGCCTGACGCATCAAGAAGATATTGTACTGACAAGTATTTCGTGGCAGCATGGCGTTTCCTTTCACGGAGGCAACCATGCCAGACACCGCATCCTCCACATCGCCGACAATCGCCGCCGCGCAGCAGGACATGCGCACTGCCTACCTGGGCGGCGCGCCCGGCCTGTTCGTGTCGGGCTCCGTCTGGGTCATCGCGGGCGTCGTCTGCCTGATGCGCTCGCCGCAAGCGGCCGTCTGGGCGCTGTACATCGGCGGCGCGCTGATCCATCCGGTCGCCGGCCTGCTGACCCGGCTGCTGGGGAGCCCGGGCCGTCACGCGACCGGCAACCCGCTCGGCATGCTGGCGTTCGCGACGACCATCTGGATGATCATGATGCTGGCCCTCGCCTACGGGATTTCCCAGTGGCGCATCGAGCTGTTCTTCCCCGCCATGCTGTTCGTGATCGGCGGGCGCTACCTGACGTTCGCAACGCTGTTCGGCAAAAAGCTGTTCTGGGTATGCTGCGCCGCGCTCGGGCTGGCCGGGTATGTGCTCGCGACGCGCCATGCGGCACCGGTCGTCGGCGCGTTCACCGGAGGCGCCATCGAAATCGCGTTCGGCTGCATCCTGGCGGCCGGCCAGCGCGGCGTCAAGGACGCGGCGCCTGCCTCCGCCTGACCGCTCACGCGGCCTTGTCGCGGTCCTTGCAAAACATCTCGTCCAGCATGTCGAGGAACGCCCGCGTCTTGGCGGGCATCAGGCGCCGGCCCGGGAAGACGGCCCAGCCGGTCGCGACGGGCATCTCCCACTCGGGCAACACGCGCACGAGCTGGCCCCGCGCGACGTGCTTCGCCACGATGAAATCGGTGCTCGCCGCAATGCCCGCGCCGCTGCACGCGATTCGCGCCAGCAACTGGGGCGAATTCGCCGTCAGGCGCGCCGTCAGCGCCTTTTCCCAGCGTACCTTGCCGCGCTGCAGGACCCACGGCACGGCGCCGCCGGCCCGGCTGAGGACGCACAACAGGTCGTGCCGCAGCAGGTCGTCCGGTTGCTCCGGCAAGCCGCGCTGCGCGAGGTAGGACGGCGCCGCATACAGGCCGAATTGCTGGGTGGCCACGCGGCGCGCGGCCAGGGTGGAGTCTTCCGGCAGGTCGCCCATGCGGATCGCGATGTCGAAATTTTCCGCGACGAGGTCCACGCGCCGCGGCGACAAATCCAGTTCCAGCGACACCGCGGGATAGCGCTCGATGAAGCGCGGAATCATGTCGGCCATGACGACGTTGGCGAAATCCTGCGGCATCGAGATGCGCAGCTTGCCGCTCGGTTCGGCCTGGCGGTGCAGGGCCAGCGCGCCGGCGGCCTCCACCTCTTCCGCCACCTTGCGCGCGTGCTCCAGCAGGCTTGCGCCGAACTCCGTCAGCATCAGGCGGCGCGTCGTGCGCTGCAGCAGGCGCTCCCCCACGCTCGCTTCCAGCAGCGCGATCCGGCGCGACACGGTCGACTTCGGCAAGTCCAGGCGTTGCGCGGCGCTGCTGAAGCTGCCGGCCTCGACGATGCGCGCGAACAGCAATAGGTCGTTCGGTTCGACGTCCATAGATTGTTCCACCTGTTGGATAATGTTATCCATTCTACCGTCTTCCGAACGATATTTGGAACCGCTAAAGTGTCTACATCGAAACGCAAACGGACAAGGAAGGAAAACACCATGAACATCCTGCAAATCAACTCGAGCGTACGCGGCACCCAATCGGAATCGACCCGCGTGGCCAATGCCATCGTCGCCAAGCTGACCGCCGCCAATCCGGGCGCGACCGTGACCGTGCGCGACCTGGGCGCGAATCCGCATCCGGTGCTGGACGAAGCGGCGCTGGGCGCTCTGTTCACCCCGGCCGACCAGCGCACGGCCGAGCAGGCCGCCCGCGTGGCGCTGGACGACGCGCTGATCGCCGAAGCACAAGCCGCCGACGTGATCGTGCTGGGCGCCCCGATGTACAACTTCGGCATGCCGATCCAGCTGAAAGCCTGGTTCGACGCCGTCGCCCGTGCGGGCGTGACGTTCCGCTACACGGCCAACGGTCCGGAAGGCCTGCTGAAGAACAAGAAGGTGATCGTGGCCACGGCGCGCGGCGGCATCTATCCGGCCGACGCCGACCCGCAAGTGCCGCACATCCGCGCGCTGCTGAACTTCCTCGGCATGACGGACCACACGTTCATCTATTCGGCTGCCCAGGCGATGGGTCCGGATGCGGCCGCGCAGGGCCAGGCCGAAGCCGACGCCGCCGTCGCGGCGCTGGCCTGATCGTCGCAACAAACGTCCCGGGAACGGTCCCGGGGCGGCACCGTAAGGAGAAGATCATGACCCAGCAAGTGCAAACGCGGGCCGTGGCCACGAGCCGCGGCGTCGAGCGTCTCGTCGGCGGCCAGTTCGTGATGGACGGCGCGGGCGTCAAGATCAACCGCGTGCTGACGCAGCCGCTGCAGCGCCGCCTCGACCCGTTCCTCATGCTCGACGCGTTCGGCAGCGACAAGGCGGGCGACTACATCGCCGGCTTCCCCGAACACCCGCACCGCGGCTTCGAGACCGTCACGTATATGTTGACCGGGAAGATGCGCCACCGCGACAGCGCCGGCCACGAAGGCTACATCACGAATGGCGGCGTGCAGTGGATGACCGCGGGCCGCGGCGTCGTGCACTCGGAAATGCCGGAACAGAACGAGGGCCTGATGGAAGGCTTCCAGCTGTGGCTCAACCTGCCCGCGCAGGACAAGATGACGGCGCCCTGGTACCGCGACATCCCGGCCGACGCCGTGCCGCGCTTCACGCTGGACTCCGGCGCGACCGTGCAGGTGATCGCGGGCAGCACGCACGGCATCGACGGCGCCGTGCAGCGCGCCGTGACGGCACCGCTGTACCTGGACATCGAACTGCCCGCCGGCGCCACGTTCGACCAGCCGCTGCCGGCCGGGCACAACGCGTTCCTGTACGTGTTCCGCGGCGAAGTCGTCGTCGAGGGCAAGGCCGTGCCGCAAGGGCGCATGGCCATCCTCGACAACGCACCGCAGGCCGACGGCGTGCGCATCAAGGCGGCCGCTCCCGCGCGCCTCCTGCTGATCGCGGGCCGGCCGCTGAACGAGCCGATCGCGCAGTACGGCCCGTTCGTGATGAACACGCAGGCCGAGATCTTCCAGGCCGTCGAGGACTTCCGCAACGGGAAGTTCACGGACAGCACGGCCGCGGCGACCGTGTAACCGCATCGTTTTCCGCGCGGGCGGGCGGCCTTTCCAGGCGAGCCCCCCGCGCGTTTCGCCGTCTTGGTCTACACTAGCGGCCATCGCACTACGATGTTTGCCACGATGCCGCTGCTCCCCGTCCTGTCGTCCCTGCTCTCGCGCGCCAGCCGCGCACTTGGCCTGGAAAGCGTCGACGCGTTCCCGCCCGGCCACCAGTACCCGCGCACCCGCTGGGACCGCGCCTATTTCGACATCGCGTCGGACCTGAAGCCCGAGCAGATGGAGACGGCGATCTGCGACGCCATCGCCAACACGCCCGCCGTGTTCGCCCACATCACCCATCCGACACCGCGCATGCAGCGCACCCTGCTGGGCGTGATCCACGCGCGCCTGCGCCGCGGCAGCACGGCGCCGACGGACCTCGTCGCGATGCTCATCGACGCCTGCGACGATCCCCGCACGCCCGAAGCGCTGCCCGGCCTGCGCGCCGCGCTGGCGTCGACGGCCGGGTACGACCCGTCGATGCGCGTGGCCCACCTGCAGGCCTGGCTGGCGGACATGCCGGCCGCGTTCGACCTCATCGAGACGCCCGTGCGGGTGCGGGGCTGAGCGGCCCGCCGGCCGTACCCGTCGTTTCCGCTACAATGCCGGCATTCTTTTTCTTTGGATAGCCGCATGATTCCCGCCAGCCAGCTGCACTTCAAGTCCGTCAACTACACCGGCCAGGGCCCGGGCCCGAACGTCATCGTCATGGGCGCCACGCACGGCAACGAGATCTGCGGCACCCAGGCGATCCAGCGCGTGATGGCGGACATCGACGCGGGCAAGCTCGCCATCGTGAACGGCAGCGTCACGTTCGTCCCCATCGTCAATCCGCACGCGTACGCCAAGAACACGCGCTCGGGCGACCGCAACCTGAACCGCGACCTGTTCCCGAAGGCGGAGCCGCACGACTTCGAAGACCGCGTCGCCAACTGGCTGTGCCCCCTGCTCGCCAGGCACGACGTGCTGCTCGACCTGCACTCGTTCAACGCGGCGCACGGCGAGCCGTTCGTGATGGTGGGCCCGGTCGACAACGACGGCCCGCTGGAACCGTTCGCGCACATGCGCAAAGAGCGCGCGCTGGCGCGCCGCCTGGGCGTGCGCCGCTTCGTCACGGGCTGGATGGCCGCGTACGGCGGCGGCGTGCAGCGCCGCTCGCGCGGTAACGCGCAGGAACTGGAAACCGTGCTGCGCTACGGTGTCGGCACGACCGAATACATGCGCAGCACGGGCGGTTACGCGCTGACCCTCGAATGCGGCCAGCACCTCGATCCGCGCGCGCCGGAAGTCGCCTACACGGCGATCATGAATACCCTCGCCTTCCTGAAGATCATCGACGCGCCGGAGCCGGAGCCCGTGCCGTTCGACGAGATGGAGGCGCTGCAGATGGTCGTCGTCCACGACAAGCTGGCAGATGGCGACCGCTTCACGCGCCAGTGGGCCAGCTTCGACCCCGTCGCGGAGGGCGAGCAGATCGGCGTGCGTGCGGGCGGTACCCCCGTCGTCGCGGAATTCGCGGGCCGCATCCTGTTCCCGGACGCGAACGCGGCGCCGAACCACGAGTGGTACTACCTCACGCGTCCGAACCCCGTGTTCGGCCGAGAATAACGCACGGCGGCGCGGCGGCGCGGCCAGTGCTACCATGGGCAGTATCGTCCACCGCCGCACCTGCCCTGCCATGACCTCGAACACGCTGCTGCTCATCCTCGGCATCCACGCCCTCGCCCTGATCTCGCCCGGTCCCGACTTCGCCGTCGTGACCCGCACCGCCATCGTGTCCGGCCGGCGCGCCGGGCTGTGGGCCGCCGCCGGCGTGGCGACGGCGATCGGCGTGTACGTCCTCGTCTCCGTGCTCGGCATGTCGCTCGTGCTGGCAGCGCTACCTGGCCTGTCGCGCATCCTCGCCATCGTCGGCGCGCTGTACCTCGCCTGGCTCGGCATCCAGTGCCTGCGCTCCAAGGGGCAGTTGCCGGACGCGCAGCCGGCCGGCGCCAACGGCAGGACGTTCGTCAGCGGCTTCCTCACCAATCTGCTGAACCCGAAGGCGATGCTGTACTTCGGCTCCGTGCTGTCGCAGGCGTTGAAGCCGGGCCTGGCCGCGACGGACGTCGCCCTGCTGTGGACCTTGCTCGTCGCGGAATCGCTGCTGTGGTTCGCGCTCGTGGCGCTGCTGTTCTCGTCGCGGCCCGTGCTGGCGTGGCTGCGCGCGCGCCTCGTCTGGCTCGACCGGACGGTGGGCGCCGTGCTGCTCGTGCTGGCGGCCAAGGTGTCCGTGCTCGCCGTGCGCTAAAACCAATGAGGAATCAGACAACCGCGTTGCAGTGCGCCCTGCTCGCGTGCACGCTCGCGGGCGCGCACGCGCAGGCGCTCGACGTGCGCGTCGCCGCGCAGGAAACGCTGGAGCCGAAATGGATCCACGACGGCGAGCGCCTCAGCGGCATCTGTCCCGACGTCATGGCCGCCATCGAACGGATCGAGCCGCGCCTGCACTTCACGGGCTTTCACCGCGCCAGCCGCTCGCTGTCGGCCATCGAGACCGGCCTCGACACGGGCGCGCTGGACGCCGCCTGCGGGCTCGTGTCGTCGCCGCGCCGGCTCGCCATCGGCCAGCCCGTCGGCAAGCCGCTCTATCCCGTCCGCCACCACCTCGCCGTGCGCCGCAACGACCCCGTGACGATCGAATCGGAGGCCGACCTCGCGCGGCTGGGCGACCTCGTGACGACGCAGCGGTCGCCCGTGTTCACGGAACGGCTGCGCGAGGCCGGCGTGCGCATCGACGACGCCACGGACGACAACCGCGTCAACGTGCGCAAGATCCTCGCCGGCCACGGCCGCTTCGCGTACGTCAACGACCTGACCTTGCGCTACCTGATCCGCACGGAAGGCTGGCAGGACCGGGTGCGCGTGCTGCCCGTCGTGCTGGGCGACGAACCGACGTATTTCTGGGTCGGGCACAAGGCCGATCCCGCGCTCGCGCCGCTGCTGGGCGCCGCACTCGACAAGCTGAAGGCCAGCGGCGAACTGGATCGCATTTACGCGCGCTGGTCGGACGCGCCCTGAACAACCGGCCAGCATAGCAGCGGCGCGGCAAGGTCGTCGCGGCTCGGCGAAATCCGGACCTCCCCTGCAGGAATTCGCACCCTGTTTTAAGATGGCCCCTCTCCGCCGCACGATCGCGGCGGATCATTGAAAACAGGAGTACCAATGACGACTTTGTTTGACCCGATCAAGGTCGGCGGCCTCGAGCTGCCGAACCGTATCATCATGGCGCCGCTGACCCGCTCGCGCGCCGTGGGCGCTGGCCGCGTGCCGAATGCCCTGATGGCCGAATACTACGTACAGCGTGCCTCGGCCGGTCTGATCCTGTCGGAAGCGACCTCGGTGACACCGATGGGCGTGGGCTATGCCGACACCCCGGGCATCTGGTCCGACGAACAGGTCGCAGGCTGGAAGCACGTCACCGACGCCGTGCACGCCGCCGGCGGCCGCATCTTCCTGCAGCTGTGGCACGTGGGGCGCATTTCCGACCCGTTGTTCCTCGATGGCGACCTGCCCGTCGCGCCGTCGGCCTTGCAGCCGAAGGGCCATGTGAGCCTCGTGCGTCCCGCGAAGCCGTACGTCACGCCGCGCGCGCTGGCGCTCGAGGAAATCCCCGGCATCGTCGCCGCCTTCCGCAAGGGCGCGGAAAACGCGAAGAAGGCCGGCTTCGACGGCGTGGAAATCCACGGCGCCAACGGCTATCTGCTCGACCAGTTCCTGCAGGACGGCACGAACCGGCGCACCGACGCGTACGGCGGCTCGATCGAGAACCGCGCCCGCCTGATGCTGGAAGTGACGGACGCCTGCATCGACGTCTGGGGCGCCGACCGCGTGGGCATGCACCTGGCGCCGCGCCGCGATGCGCACGACATGGGCGATTCCACGCCGCTGGAGACGTTCGGCTACGTCGCGCGCGAACTGGGCAAGCGGGGCATCGCCTTCATCTGCGCCCGCGAAGCGATCGGCGACGACCGGCTGGGCCCGCAGCTCAAGCGCATCTTCGGCGGCGTCTACATCGCCAACGAAAAGATGACGAAGGAAAGCGCGGAGCAGCTGCTGACGAGCGGTGACGCGGATGCCGTCGCATTCGGCCAGTGGTTCATCGCCAACCCGGACCTGCCGGAGCGCCTGAAGCGCAACGCGCCGCTGAACGAAGCGCGGCCCGACAAGTTCTACTCCGCCACCGCCGAAGGCTATACGGACTACCCGGCGCTGCAAGCCAACGGCTGACGCCATCGTCCCGTGCAGACGTCCGGCGCCCGGACGTCTGCACACGAGGGGCGGCGCGCAGCATCGCCCTTCTTTCTTGCACATATATCCCGGTAAAAAATCCCTCTGTTTCGTCCCGATCGGGTACGAATGCTATTGCCGACATGATATTCTTGCGAGATTCCTACCGGGCGGAGGTCACGAGCTTCCGCCTTCGTTCATCGTCGCAAGGAGTCCCGTGAAGACCTGCCTACCCCGCCTGCTGCCGCTCGCCGTCGCCACCGCGCTGGCGTTTGCCTCCACCACCGCCAATGCCGCCGCCGCGCCCGCAGCGCGCGCCGAAAACGCCTTCCTGTCGCAGGCCGATGCGGCCGCCCGCGCCGCGCGCGTGTCGAACGTCGACTACCAGCTCGACTTCACGCTGACCGGCAAGGAGACGTTCAACGGCACGACGACGCTGACCTTCGACCTGAAGGACACGGACAGCCCGCTGACCGTCGACCTGGACAAGGCCACGATCAAGTCGCTGACCGTCAACGGCAAGGCGGTCGCGCCGCAGTACAACGGCTGGTTCATGACGCTGCCCGCACAGGCACTCGCGCAAGGCCGCAACACGGTCGTCGTCGCGTACGAGCGCCCGCATAGCACGAACGGCGAAGGCCTGCACCGCATGGTCGACCCGGTCGATGGCCGCGTCTACACGTATTCGCATTTCGAACCGGCCGCCGCGCACCAGATGTTCGCCGTGTTCGACCAGCCCGACCTGAAGGCGACGTACCAGGTCACGGTGAGCGTCCCCGCCGACTGGCAAGTGATCTCGACGACGCGCGAGACGAACGTGGCCCCGGCCGGCGACTTGCGCCGCTGGACGTTCGCCCGCACGAAGAAGCTGAGCCCCTATAATTTTTCGATGCACGCCGGTCCGTACACGATGTGGGAAGACAAGAGCGGCAAGTATCCGATGCGCCTGTTTGCGCGCCAGTCGGTCGCGGCGCAGATCAAGCCCGCGGAATGGTTCAAGTACACGAAGGCGGGTCTCGCATTCTTCGACGATTACTTCGGCATCCCTTACCAGTTCGAGAAATACGACCAGGTCCTCGTGCCCGACTTCCTGTACGGGGCGATGGAAAACGCGGCCGCGATCACGTTCGCGGAGCGCGGCTTCATGTACAAGGCCGACATGACGGCGGAGCAGCGCGCGCGCCTCGCCTCCGTCATCATGCACGAGATGGCGCACCAGTGGTTCGGCGACCTCGTCACGATGCAGTGGTGGAACGGCCTGTGGCTGAACGAAAGCTTCGCGTCGTTCATGGGCACCCTCGCGACGGCCGAGTCGACGGAATTCAAGGACGCGTGGCGCGCCTTCTACTCCGAAGGCAAGCAGAACGCATACAACCAGGACCAGCGCACGACGACGCACCCGATCGAAGTGCCGGTGCCGTCCACGCGCAACGCGTTCGACAACATCGACGCCATCACCTACTCGAAGGGCGCCTCCACCCTGATGCAGCTGCGCCACCTGCTGGGCGCCGACGTGTTCCGCAAGGGCGTGCACAACTATCTCGTGAAGTACCAGTACCGCAACGCGAAGCTGGACGACTTCATCAAGAGCCTGGGCCAGGCGGCTGGACGCGACCTCACGGGATGGACGCGCGAATGGTTGTACGAGCCCGGCGTGAACACGATCGCCGCGAACTACACGTGCAAGGGCGGCAAGATCGCCGGTTTCACGCTGACGCAGACGGCGCAGAGCAAGGCCCTGCCCACGTTGCGCGAACAGCGCGTGCAGGTGGCCGCGTTCCGCCTGGCCGGGAAGGAGTACAAGCTCGAACGCAACGTCGCCGTCACGTACAAGGGCGCGCAAACGGCCGTGCCGGCGCTGAACGGCGCCGCATGCCCGGACCTCGTCTACCCGAACTACGGCGACTGGGGCTTCGTGAAGGTGCAGCTCGACCCGCGCTCGTTCGACAGCGCGCGCACGCATCTCGCCGCCGTCGACGACCCGCTGCTGCGCGCGATGCTGTGGCAAAGCCTGTGGGACGGCGTGCGCGACGCCAAGCTGCCGCTGAACGATTTCCTGGCCACGGCGCTGAACAATGCGCCGCAAGAAAAGGACTACACGCTGCTCGGCGACGTGCTGGGCAAGGTCGCGGCCTCGAAGCGCTACCTCGACCTGATGGACCCGCAGGCGCCGTACGCGCAGGCCGTCACGCGCCAGCTGGAAGACATGGCGTGGACCGCCACGGAGGCGAACAAGGACGACGACAACTTCCAGCGCCGCTGGTTCGGCGCCTACGTCGCGCTGGCGAGTTCGCGCCACGCGCTGGACCGCCTGGCTGCCCTCCTCGACGGCAAGGAGAAAGTCGACGGCCTCGCGATCAACCAGGACCTGCGCTGGTCCATCATCGGCCGCCTGAACCGCTATGGCTATCCGGGCGCGGCCGCCCTCGTCGAGACCGAGCAGGCGCGCGACAAGTCCGACTCCGGCCAGGCCGCCGCGCTGTCCGCCGTCGTCAGCCGCCCCGACGCGGCCGTCAAGATGGAATGGTTGAACACCGTGCACGACCTGCAGACGAAGCTGCCGTTCTCGAAGGTGCGCACGGCGATGGAGCATCTGTACCCGGCCGAGCAGCACCTGCTCGGCGAACAGACGGCCGCCGCGCGCTTTGCAGGTCTGCCGCAGCTCGACAAGGCCGCGGGCCCCGTGTACATGCGCGCCTACGGGCCCACGTTGATCCCGGCGGGCTGCACGACCGACAGCGTCAAGCGCCTGCAGGCGGCGGCCGATGCCGACCAGGCCCTGTCGGCCGGCACCCGGCGCGCCCTGCTCGACACGCTGCAGGAAGACCAGCGCTGCGTGGCGATCCGGCAGGCCATGACGGCGCACTGAGTACGGGACGGGCATCTTGGACTGGGATTACCCCCACCCGTTCACGCTGCCACGCGTGCCGCAGGCGGCCGACATCGACGGGCTGAATCACACGAACAACGCCGTCTATGTGCGCTGGTGCGAACAGGCGGGGTGGGCGCATTCGGAGGCCCTGGGCCTCACGCTGGGCGACTACCGGCGGCTGGACCGCGCGATGGCGATCCGGCGCGGCGAATACGATTACCTGCTGCCGACGTTCGCCGGCGACCTACTCGTGCTGGGCACGTGGCTCGTCGCGGGCGACGGCAAGCTCGCCATGGAACGCCGCTTCCAGCTCGTGCGCGAGTCCGATGGCGCGACGGTGCTGCGCGGCCGCTGGGATCTCGTGTGCATCGAACTCTCGAGCGGCCGCCCGCGCCGCATGCCGCAGGCCTTCCTCGACGCGTACATGGGGGCGGTGGTGCCCGTCACGGCACCGCGTCGATGATCCAGTCGGCCGGCTTGCCGCTGGCCTGGCGCGGCAGGCCCGGGCCGAACGTCCAGGCAACCGGGCACTCGGGCGGCGCCAGGCGCTGCCGGGCCCACGCCGGCAACCCGGCGCGCAACGCGGCCACGTCCGCACCGGGTCGTGCCACCACATACGCTTTCAACCGCCGTCCCTCGTCCGGGCGCATCAGGCGCACGGCGGCCTCGCGCACGTGCGGATGTTGCGCGAGCACGTCGGCGACATAGGCCGGGAACACGTTCGTACCGCCCACCTGCACGGCGGCGTCGATGCGGCCGGCCGGCAGGAAGTGAGTCGCGTCCGTCCAATCCAGGCGGTCCTGCAGAGGATAGGAGCGCGTCGACCCGTCGGGCAGCATGCGCAGCAGGGCATCGGAATCGTCCGCGCGGGTCCAGTGCGGCAGCAGTGCGAACGGCGTGTCGGCCCCGTCGCGCCAGCCCACGCCCGCCGTTTCCGAGCTGCCGTACACCTGCAGCAGGCGCAGGCCCGCAGCCGCCAGCGCATCGGCAAGCGCTTCCGGACAGGGTGCCGTCGACGTCACGCCGACGACGTCCTCCGCGAACGCGGGCGCGCACTGCGCGGCCGCTTCCCACCAGGCCGGATGCGCCACGACCAGGTCACCCGCGCGCACCAGGCCGGCCAGCGCGGAGGGTGCGGCGTGGCGGATATCGATCACGGCCAGGTCGCCGAGCCGCTGCGGCAGCAGCACCGTGAACAGGAAACCGTAGATGTGGTGGCTGGGCACGGCGGTCAGGATGCGGCGCCGGCCCGGTGCCAGCGCGGCCAGTGCGGCCGCTTCCTGCGCCAGCGTCGCGAGCGCATGCGTGCAGCGCTTCGGGTCGCCGCTGCTGCCGGACGTGCGGAAGGTCAGCGCAAGGCCGGATGCGTCCAACCCGGCGCGCGCGCTCTCGATCCAGCCGGCGAGGCGGGGCCGCGCCAGCAGCAGCTCGTCGATGCCGGCGTCGAGGTGCAGGGTGTCGACCAGCGCCGCGCCGAGGCCCATCAGGTCGAGCGAGTCGGCACCGAGGTCGCGCACGAACTCGACGCCCGGCGCCCACGGCGCCGCCGGTGGCGGACGGCCGGGCCGCATCCGGCCCAGTTCGGCCGCGAGCAGGTCCGTCACGACGCGCTCGAGGAAATTCCCGCGCGTCCACCACGCGCCGCTGCCGGCATGATTTGTTGCAGAATGATCTCGTTCGGACATGGTGTCTCGCGATATGGCGGGAGCGCAGACTTTGACGGGCGCCGCCGCACCTGTCAAACGCGTGCGCAAATGTCACGTATGCATACGATTGATTTGACAGAGACATGATGCCATGTCACTATGGATTTCCTGTTTGCAACATGACCGACACAGTCTGCGGAGACCCGATGACCGCCACTGAATTGACCTTCGACACGCCGAACCTGCTGGCCCATCTCGCGCTGCTGTCCGCGGACGAGCTCGATCGCCTCGACTTCGGGGTGATCGGGTTCGACGACGCGACCTGCGTCTGCCGCTACAACCGCTTCGAGGCCAGTGCCGCCGGCCTCACGCCCGCGGGCGTGCTGGGCCAGCCGCTGTTCACGAACGTCGCGCCGTGCCTCAACAATTCCATGGTGGCGCAGCGGTTCGAGGATGCCGAGGACGACGGGACGGCACTCGACGACACGATCGCCTACGTGCTCACCTTGCGCATGCGCCCAGTGAAGGTGGCCCTGCGGCTGCTGGCCGCACCTGGCGTCCCCGTCCGCTACGTCCTCGTGCAGCGCAAGCAATGACGGCCGGCGTAGACTCCCACGCCTACCTGCGCCTCGCCGCCGAGCACGAGGCCCTGATGCAGTTCCTGTACCTGGCGCCGGTGGGCCTCGTGCAGACGGCGTCCGACGGCAGGATCGTCATGATCAACCCCGCCGCGGCCCAACTCCTGATGCCGCTGCAGCGCGACGGCAACCTCGCGAACCTGTTCGATGCGCTGGCCGGCGTCGCGCCCGGGCTGCGCGACCTGTGCGCGGCATTCACGCGAACGCACGGCATGGTGTGCGACGGCCTGCGCATCCCCTTGGGCGGCCCCGACGCGCGGGCGACACGCCTCACCCTGCTGAAACTCGACGAAGCGCGCCTGATGGCCGTGCTGGCCGACGTGACGGCCCACGCGGACGGCGCGCCTTCTACCCACGATACTCGCGCAGCGAGGCCATGATGGATACGAACAAATCCGACGCCTACGAGGCCCTCGTCCAGTTCCTGTACCGCGCGCCCATCGGCCTCGTTCAGACGGGCCTGGACGGCACGGTCGACATGCTGAACCCGATGTCGTCGAACCTCCTGATGCCGCTCGCGCGCGACGGCAGCCTGGACAACCTGTTCACCGTCCTGGAGGACGTGGCGCCGCAGCTGCGCGCGCTGACGGGCGCATTCGAGCAGCCATCGGGCGTCGTGTGCGAGGGCCTGCGCGTGGCGCTGGGCAGCGCCGCCGCGGAAGGCGGGCCACAAGTGCTGGCGCTGAGCGTCCTGAAGCTCGACGGCACCCGGCTGATGGCGACCGTCACCGACGCCACCGCCGACATGCGGCGCGAGCAGGACCGGCTGGCGCGCCGCCTGGAACGCCAGGCCCGCACGGACGCGCTGACGCGCATGCCGAACCGCGAAGCGATGCTGGAACAGCTGCAGCAGATGCTGGACCGGCCCGCGGCGGCGGGCGCGGGGTTCGCCCTGTTGTTCCTGAATTGCGACCGCTTCCGCCAGATCAACGACGCGCTCGGCCAGGACACCGGCGATGCCCTGCTCGTGCAGATCGGCGAACGCATCCGCGCCACCTTGCGCCCGCCGAGCGACCGCATCGATCCGCACGCGGGCAGCGGCCAGATGGCGGCCCGCGTCGGCGCCGACGAATTCGCCGTCGTGCTGGACGGCCTGCGCGCCCGCGCGGACGCCGAACGCGTGGCCACGCGCCTGCTCGACGCGCTCGCGCGGCCGCACGCGCTGGCGGGCCAGGACGTCACGTGCAAGCTGAGCATGGGCGTCGTGTGGAGCGGCGACGCCGCCGCCGGCGCCGGCGAGATGCTGCGCGACGCCAGCATCGCGATGGTGGAAGCGAAGCGCGTCGGCGGCGCCCGCTGGGTCGCGTTCGAGACGGCGATGCGCGAGAAGGCCGCGCGTCGCGCCGACATCGAGTCGGAACTGCGCCTCGCGCTGCTGGAAGACCAGCTGTTCGTCGTCTACCAGCCCGTCGTCGGCCTGCGCGCGGATGGCGCCACCGACGTTGCCGCCGGCGTCGAGGCGCTCGTGCGCTGGCAGCATCCCATCCGGGGCGTCGTGCCCCCGTTCGAATTCATCCCCGTCGCGGAAGAATCGGGGCTCATCGCCCCGCTGGGCGACTTCGTGCTGCGCCGCGCCTGCAGCGACTTCGCCGCGTGGCAGCGCGCTCTGGGCGAAGAGGCGCCGCGGCTGCTCGCGGTGAACCTGTCGCGCGCACAGCTCGCGGAACCAGGCTTCCCGCACATCGTGCGCGACGTGCTCGCGCAGAACGGCATGCGCCCGGAGCAGCTGCAGCTGGAAGTGACCGAAAGCCTCGCGGCGCAGGACCAGCACGTGCAGCAGCGGCTGCACGAACTGAAGGCCATCGGCGTCACGTTGGCGCTGGACGATTTCGGCACCGGTTATTCGTCGCTCTCGAGCCTGCACCTGCTCCCCGTCGATACGGTCAAGATCGACCGCTCGTTCGTGGCGCAGGCCGACACGAGCCACCACCACCGCGTGCTGATCGAGGCGACGGTGAAGGTGGCGCAAAGCCTCGGCATGAACACGGTGGCCGAAGGCATCGAGACGGAGGCGCAGGCCGCCGCCGTGCGCGCGCAGGCGTGCGCGAAGGGGCAAGGCTATCTGTTCAGCCGCCCGCTCGCATCGAACGACCTCCTCGCGTGGCTGGGCGGCCACCGCGACGACCCAGCCGCGGGCACGCGGGCGCCGGGTTGCGCGCGGCACTGAGGGAGGGACGCACCGAGCGCCGCGTTCAGCGCATCGCCAGCGGACGGCGGCGTGCCGGTGGCGGAAAGGCCGCGTCCAGCAGCGCGCGGTCGTCCGGGCCGAGGCGCGGCGCGAGGTCCAGCGCGGCGCGGTTGGCGCGCACGTGGGCCGGCTGCACGGCTTTGGGAATCGTGACGACGCCGTCCTGGCGCAGCAGCCACGCGAGCGCCACCTGGGCCGGCGTCGCATCGTGGCGGCGCGCCACCTCCGCCAGCTGCGGACGCCCCAGCAGCGCGCGCTGCTCGGCCGGCGTCGATTCGAGCGGCGAGTAGGCCATCACCGGGATGCCCCGGTCGCGGCACCACGGCAGCAGATCCCATTCGATGCCGCGCTTGACCAGGTTGTACAGCACCTGGTTCGCGGCGATCGCCCCGCCTTCCGGCAGCGCCGCCGCTTCCAGCATGTCGTCCGTGTCGAAGTTCGAGACACCGTAATCGCGGATCTTGCCTTCTTCCTGCAGGCGCACGAACGCCTCCAGCGTCTCCGCCAGCGGCACGCCGCCGCGCCAGTGCAGCAGGTACAGGTCGAGACAGTCCGTGCGCAGCCGTCGCAGGCTGCGCTCGCACGCGGCGCGCACGCCCGCGCGCGAGGCGTTGTGCGGATACACCTTACTGACCAGGAACACGTCGTCGCGCCGGCCGGCGATCGCCTCGCCGACGACCTCCTCTGCGCCGCCCTCGCCGTACATCTCGGCCGTGTCCACGAGCGTCATGCCGAGGTCCAGGCCGAGCCGCAGCGCGGCCACCTCGGCCGGGCGCGCGGACGGGTCTTCGCCCATGTTCCACGTGCCCTGGCCGAGGATGGGGATCGTGCGGCCGGAAGGCAGGGGCAGTGTCTTCATCGTAGTCTCCATGGTCGTGCGTGCGCTACGGCAATGCGTCGATATCGTAGGGTGGGCACCCCGTGCCCACGCGGACGTTTGCGTCGACGCGGCGTTACGCGTGGGCGGATTATTTCGCGGCCCTGGCCGTCGCGATCTGGTCGAGGATGTGCTTGGGCACCGCCGCGTAGTGCTTGAACTCCATCGTGTACGTGGCGCGGCCCTGCGTCAGCGAGCGCAGCGTGGTCGAGTAGCCGAACATCTCCGCCAGCGGCACGACGGCGTCGATCAGCTTCCCGCCGCCGCCCGGGATCTCGTCCATGCCCTGCACGACCCCGCGCCGGGTCGACAAGTCGCCCATCACGTTCCCCGTGAATTCCTCCGGCGTCTCGACCTCGACCTGCATCATCGGCTCGAGCAGTTCCGGCGCCGCCTTGCGCATCCCGTCCTTGAACGCCATCGACGCCGCCACGCGGAACGCGTTCTCGTTCGAGTCGACGTCGTGGTACGAGCCGAAGGTCAACGTGGCGCGCACGTCGACGACGGGGTAGCCCGCGAGCACGCCGGCCTGCAAGGTCTCCTGGATGCCCTTGTCGACCGCGGGGATGTACTCGCGCGGCACGACGCCGCCCTTGATCGCGTCGACGAACTCGTAACCCTTGCCCGGCTCCATCGGCTCGAGCTTCAGCACGACGTGGCCGTACTGGCCCTTGCCGCCCGACTGCTTGACGAACTTGCCCTCGATGTTTTCCACGGTCTTCTGGATCGTCTCGCGGTACGCCACCTGCGGCTTGCCGACCGTCGCCTCGACGCCGAACTCGCGCTTCATCCGGTCGACGAGGATCTCGAGGTGCAGCTCGCCCATGCCGGACATGATCGTCTGGCCCGATTCCTCGTCCGTGCGCACGCGGAACGACGGGTCTTCCTGCGCGAGGCGCGACAGGGCGATGCCCATCTTCTCCTGGTCGGCCTTCGTCTTCGGCTCGACGGCCTGCGAGATCACCGGTTCCGGGAACGACATCTTTTCCAGCACGATGACCTGGTCCGGATCGGACAGCGTGTCGCCGGTCGTCACGCCCTTCAAGCCGACGGCAGCCGCGATGTCGCCCGCGAACACCTCCTTGATCTCCTTGCGCTCGTTCGCGTGCATCTGCAGGATGCGGCCCAGGCGCTCCTTCTGGCCCTTGGTCGGGTTGTAGACGGTGTCGCCGGAATTCACGACGCCCGAGTACACGCGGAAGAACGTCAGCTGGCCGACGAACGGGTCGGTCATGATCTTGAAGGCGAGCGCGGAGAACGGCTCGGAATCAAGCGGATGCCGCTCCAGCGGACGGTCGTCCTCATCGTGGCCGGCGATCGCCGGCACGTCCACCGGCGACGGCAGGTATTCGACGACGGCGTCCAGCATCGCCTGCACGCCCTTGTTCTTGAAGGCGGAGCCGGCCAGCATCGGGACGATCTCGCCCGCGATCGTGCGTGCGCGCAGCGCGGCCTTGATCTCGTCTTCCGTGAGTTCCTCGCCGTTCAGGTATTTCTCCGTCAGTTCCGGTGTCGCGTCGGCCGCCACCTCGATCATGTGCTCGCGCCACGTCTGCGCCAGCGCCTGCAGGTCGTCCGGGATGTCTTCGTAGGTGAAGCGCACGCCCTGGCTCGCGTCGTCCCAGCGGATGGCGCGCATCTTGACGAGGTCGATCACGCCCTCGAAGTGCTCTTCCGCGCCAAGCGGGATCTGGATCGGCACGGCGTTGCCCTTCAGCCGGTCCTTGATCTGCTGCTGGACGCGGAAGAAGTCGGCGCCCACGCGGTCCATCTTGTTGACGAACGCGATGCGCGGCACCTTGTACTTGTTCGCCTGGCGCCACACGGTTTCCGACTGCGGCTGCACGCCGCCGACGGCATCGTAGACCATGACGGCGCCGTCGAGCACGCGCATCGAGCGCTCGACCTCGATCGTGAAGTCGACGTGGCCCGGCGTGTCGATGATGTTGATGCGATGCTCGGCGAAATTGCCGCCCATGCCCTTCCAGAACGCCGTCGTCGCGGCCGACGTGATCGTGATGCCGCGTTCCTGTTCCTGTTCCATCCAGTCCATCGTCGCCGCGCCGTTGTGCACCTCGCCGATCTTGTGGTTGACGCCGGTGTAGAACAGGATGCGCTCCGTGGTCGTGGTCTTGCCGGCATCGATGTGGGCACTGATGCCGATGTTGCGGTAACGCTCGATGGGGGTCTTACGGCTCATCACAATCTCCTGTGGCTACGGAACGCCAATGTAAGTGTATATACCCGTATTTTCAAGACCGGACGAGTCCGCCTGGTCTTCCGACATGGGTCTTGCCGCACAATGTAACTGAAGTGCGGCTTTCGTGCAGGCAGCGGACAGGATATGCGATGCGGGTGCGCGCCGCTCAGCCGACGATGGTCTGGAGCCCCCTGGCCGGGATCTCGACCGCCGCTTCCTTCCGGTCGACGAACAGGCGGTAGCGCTGCGGCGCGTCGCTGCGGTTCATGACGACGACGGCGAGCGTGCCGTCGGCGTTGCGGAACGCCGTCGCGGCCAGGGTGCTGCGGCTCGTGGCGGCGCTCACGCGGTGCGCGCGCGGCCGGATGTAGCGGCTGAAGTGGCCGATCGCCGTGTAGATGGGCGTGAACACGAGCTGGCCGTCGGCACTCGCATGCAGCGGCGCGAAGCAGAAATTGTTCTTGTGGTTCGGGCCGCCGCGGCTGTCGAGCAGCATGTTCCAGTCGACCCAGCCGCAGGCGCCCGCGTTCAGGTCGGCGATCATCTGGCTCGCGTAGCGCTCGCCGTTGGCCCAGTCCTGCAGGCGCGCCGCGTCGAATTTCTCGATGCAGCCTTCCGTCATCAACAGGTTCACGTCCGGCCACGCCTCGTGCACGGCGGCCACGTTGGCGTGCATCGGCTCCCCGCCCGCCCACGTCTCGTACCAGTGGTAGCCCACGCCCCACACATAAGGCCGCGCCTTCGGGTCGGACAGGATGTGCGCCGCGCGCTGCGGCAGCAGGTCGCGGTTGTGGTCCCACACGATGATCTTGCGGCTGCCCAGGCCTGCCGCCCGCAGCGCGGGCCCCAGGTGGTCGGCGAGATAGCGCGTCTCGTCCTCCGCGGTGAAGACCATCGATTCCCACGTCTGCTTCGCCATCGGCTCGTTCTGCACGGACAGGCCCCACAGCGGCACGCCCGCGCCTTCGTATGCCTGCACGAATTTCACGACGTAGCGCGCCCACGTGTCGCGGTACGCGGGCAGCAAGGTACCGCCGCCCAGCATGCTGCCGTTGGACTTCATCCACGCGGGCGCGCTCCACGGGCTCGCGAACACGCGCACGTCCGTGCCGTGTGCCCGCCCCGCCGCCAGCGCCGCCCGCAGCAGCGGCACGCGCAGCTTGAGGTCGGGAGCGATGCTGAACGATGCGAGCGCCGTGTCGCCGTCGCGCACGTACGTGTAGCTGCGGCTGCCGAAATCGGAACTGTGGATCGTCGTGCGCAGCACGCTGTAGCCCAGGCCCGCGCGCGGATCGAAATACGCGGCCAGGAACGCCTGCTGCGCGCTTGGCGCCAGCGCCGCGTGGACTTCGGCGACGGCATCCGTCATGGCGCCACCGAAGCCGAACACTTCCTGGAAGCGCCGGGTCGTGTCCACGAACACGTCGATGTCCGTCTCGGGCGGCTGGCCCGCCGGCTGGAACGCGCCGAGCGGACGCGCCATGAAGCGCTCGGTGCCCGGCGCGGACGTGACGACTTGCCACGCCGTCTCCTTCGTTGCCGCGCCCTGCCGTCCCGCCGGCGCGGCCGAGGACCGGCCCGCCGCTGCCACCTGCCCGCCCGCCAACGTGGCGGCACCCAGCAGCCGCATCGCGTCCCGTCTCGTCGTCATCGTGTCTCCCGTCGTTGTGTGCGCGGAATTGGAAACGTTCCCAATTCATCGCGGACGACTATAGCACAAGAGGCCGTCGAGATCGACGCCTGCCGGCACGGAGGGCCCCGCGCCGCCCTCCCGGTGTGTCTTACAGGATCTCGCGCACCAGCTCGGCGGGCCGGCACAGGCGCACGCCTTTCGGCGTCACGACGAACGGCCGGTTGATCAGGATCGGATGCGCGACCATCGCGTCCAGCAGCGCGTCGTCCGTCGTCGCCGGGTCGTCCAGTCCCAGCGCCGCGAACAGCGCTTCCTTGCTGCGCACGGCGTCGCGCACGGACAGGCCCGCGCGCGCAATGAGGTCCCGCAATTCGTCGCGCGACGGCGGCTGCGCGAGATAGTCGACGACACGCGGTTCGACGCCGGCAGCGCGGATGGTCTCCAGCGTGGTGCGCGACGTGCCGCAGCGCGTGTTGTGAAAAATCGTGATGGCCATCTTGAAAATCCTTGTTCGAGAGGCAAGGATGATACCGACGGGGCCGCAACGCTTCCAGTTTTTTCGCTTGTCCCCCTCCCGGGGGCGCTATAAAATGCCCGGTTTGCTTGCCAGGGCACAATGGAAATTACCGGGACAAGGCCTGGTCATAACGCTGTCGAGACATAGAACATGGACGAATACCTGACGCGCCCCGCGGCGCTGCCGACCTGGCGCCAGCGCATGGCGCTGCGCCTGCTGAACGCGCTCGGCTGGACCCTGCGTTTCAAACCGCTGCCCGGCCCGCACGGCATCGTCGTCGTGTATCCGCACACGTCGAACTGGGATTTCCCCATCGGCCTGCTCGCCAAATGGGCCGTCGGGCTGCATTTCCGCTGGCTCGCGAAGGATTCTCTGTTCCGCGGCCCGATGGGCGTCCTGATGCGCTACTGGGGCGGCGTCGCCGTCGACCGCAGCGCGCCGCAGGGCGCGATCGTGCGCCTCGCGCAGACGATGCGCGCGGCGCCGTGGTTCTGGCTCGCCATCACGCCGGAGGGCACGCGCAGCTACCGGCCGTACTGGAAGAGCGGCTTCTACCGCATCGCGCTGGCCGCCGACGTGCCCGTGCTGCTCGTCGCGCTGGACTACGGCAAGAAAGTCGTCGACGTCACGCGCACCCTGACGCTGACGGGCGACGAAGCGGCCGACATGGCTGCCGTCGCGCAGGCGTACGACGGGGTGCGCGCGCTGTATCCCCAGGAAGCCGCGCCGATCCGCCTGGCCGACCCGGCGCCGCCGTCAGACGAACCCCGCAAGCAGACATAAGCCCGCTGCACCGATCGCGGCGCCGGCCCAGCGCCGCACGCGCGCGCCCGGCAGCGCGCCCGCCAGCATCAGCGCGCCGCTCGCGAGCAGGAAGCCGGCGCCGCTCGCCGTCCCCGCCAGCTCGCGGCCATGCGCCAGACCGTGCAGCACGGCACAGCTTCCCACGACGACGACCGCCAGCTGCGGCGGCACGCGCCGCTGCCAGCTCGGCGCGCACGCGACGAGCCCGCCCAGCAGCAGCACGGTGGCGGCGATCGACGTCTCCAGCGCCGGCAACACGAGGCCCGCATCTGCGCACGCGGCGCCCGCCGCCATCAGCGCGAGGAACACGGCCGGCAGCACGGCGCCGTGGCGCTGCGTGCGGCTCCACAGGCCGACGGCCAGCAGGGCGAGCAGGTGATCCAGCCCGGTCAACGGATGCAGCAGGCCGGCCGCGAAGCCCGTTTCCGCATGGCCCGGATGCGCCGCGGCGGGCAGCGCGACGGCCAGGCCCGCCAGCATGATCGCCGCGGCGCCCAGCCGCGACCCGGCCGGCGCGCGGCCGCCCATATCGTCATTCCCGTTCATGATGTTCCTTTCGATGGGTGGCAATGTCATTGGTCGAGCAATCCCTGCTCGCGGATGAAGTCGACGACGTCGTCCACGCCGTCGCCCGTGCGCAGGTTCGTGAACACGAACGGCCGGCTGCCGCGCTGGCGGCGCGCGTCGGCCGCCATCACGTCCAGGTTCGCGCCCACGTGCGGCGCCAGGTCCGTCTTGTTGATGATGAGGAGGTCGGAGCGCGTGATGCCGGGGCCACCCTTGCGCGGGATCTTTTCGCCGCCCGCCACGTCGATCACGTACAGGGTGAGGTCCGACAGCTCCGGGCTGAACGTGGCGGCCAGGTTGTCGCCGCCGGACTCCACCAGCACCAGTTCCAGCGCCGGGAATTCGGCCTGCAGGCGGGCGATGGCTTCCAGGTTGATGGACGCGTCCTCGCGGATGGCCGTGTGCGGACAGCCGCCCGTCTCCACGCCCATCAGCCGCTCCGGCGGCAGCGCCTCGGCGCGCAGCAGGATCTCCATGTCTTCGCGCGTGTAGATGTCGTTGGTGATGACGGCCATGTCGTAGTGCGCGCGCATGCGCCGGCACAGCAGTTCGCACAGCGCAGTCTTGCCGGAGCCGACGGGGCCGCCGATGCCTACGCGTAGGGGATTCGATGTCATGGTGTTTGCCTCCTTCAGGAACGATACAACCGCCCATGCTGCACCTCGTGCCGCATCGACAGCATGGACAGGCCGGGGGCCCAGTTCGACAGCGCCTCGTCGGGCAAGCCGCGCGCCGTGGCGGCCGCGCGCTCGAGTTCGGGGCGAAGCGCCAGCAGCAGGCGCTGCCCCGCCACCTGCCCCAGCGGCACGGACTTCACGCACACGAGCACCTGGTTCTCGGCCCAGGCGAACAGCTGCGCGAGCAGCGCCTCCTCGTGCGGGATACCCAGCGCGCACACGGCGCACGCGTAGGCGGCCGGCAGCGGCACGTCGTCGCCCAGCGGGCCGGCGTCCGCGACGCCCAGGTCCGCGAGCAGCCGCGTGAGCGAATACCCCATCTGCACGGTCTCCGCGCGCAGCTCGGCCGTGTCGCGCGACGCGAGGTAGCACGCGCTCCAGTCGGCGACGGCGGCCATGTCGCGCGCGGCGTACGCCTGCATCAGGCGCCACAGCAGCGGGCCGTCCCAGCGGGCCTGTACTTCGTCCAGGCAGCGCTCGATCCAGGCATGGGCGCTCGCCGCATCGTGCACGCTCCCGGCCTCGATCGCGGCCTCCAGTCCTTGCGAGTAACTGTAACCACCGATCGGCAGCGCGGGGCTCGCGAACTGCAGCAGGTGCAGCAGGCTCGCCGCGTTCATGCGTCCGTTGCCAGGTCGGCCGGCCGGTGGATCTTCTGGCGCACCGGCACGGGCGCAAGCAGCCCGCCGCCGTGGCCGTGGTGGCCATCGTGGCCGTGTCCGTGGCCGGCATAGGCGCCCGGTTCCGGCTCGAACTTCGCCTGTTCCTCGTCGACCTGCGCGCCGAGGCCCAGCACCATCTCCTTCAGCACGGGATCGACGCGGATGCGCAGCCAGTGTGGCCCCACCTGCACCTGCGTGTGGCGGTTCCCGAGGTGGAAGGCGCAGCGCGCGAGCATGGTGGGCGTCTCGCAGCGCACGACGTACGTGGGTTCGAGCGCCGCGACGACGCGCACGACGCGCCCGCCCTCGCCCGTCAGCAGCTCGCCGTCGCGCAGCACGGTGCCGCGCACGAGGAACAGCGCGACCTCCTCGCCGGACGCGAGGCGCGCACGCTGGCGGCAGCGCTCGCGCTGGTCGTACGGCAGCACGAGCTCGTCGTGGACCTCGTCCGCGTGAGCGATCTTCGTATGCAATGACAGCATCTTAGCTCCGATCATCGAATTCGCCAGGGTGGACAGGTTCTCCTGTCCACCCTACCCGGTTCAAAACAAAAAATAACGTTGCGCCAGCGGCAGCACGGCAGCCGGTTCGCACACGAGCAGCCGCCCGTCCGCACGCACTTCGTACGTCTCCGGGTCGACTTCCATGTGCGGCGCCGCCCCGTTGTGGATCATGTCGCGCTTGCGCAGCCCGCGCGTCGCGCGCACGGGGATCACGGTCTTGGAAAGCCCCAGCCGCTGCGCGACACCAAGGTCGAACGCGGCCTGCGACACGAACGTGAACGACGTGCGCAGACCGCCGCCGAAGGCGCCGAACATGGGCCGGTAGTGCACGGGCTGCGGCGTCGGAATCGACGCGTTCGGGTCACCCATCAGGCTCGCCGCGATCATCCCGCCCTTCAGGATCATCGACGGCTTCACGCCGAAGAACGCGGGCCGCCACAGCACGATGTCGGCGATCTTGCCCGGCTCCAGCGAGCCGACCGCGTGCGCGATGCCGTGCGTGATGGCGGGATTGATCGTGTACTTCGCCACGTAGCGCTTAACGCGCGCGTTGTCGCTGCGGGACGTGTCGCCGTCGAGCGGGCCGCGCTGGACCTTCATCTTGTGCGCCGTCTGCCACGTGCGCGTGATCGTCTCGCCCACGCGGCCCATCGCCTGCGAGTCGGACGACATCATCGAGATGGCGCCGATATCGTGCAGGATGTCCTCGGCGGCGATGGTCTCGCGGCGGATGCGCGATTCCGCGAACGCCACGTCTTCCGCGATCGCGGGGTCGAGGTGGTGGCACACCATCAGCATGTCCAGGTGCTCGTCCAGCGTGTTCACCGTGTACGGTCGCGTGGGATTCGTCGACGACGGCAACACGTTGTCGCGGCCGACGGCGGCGATGATGTCCGGCGCGTGCCCACCGCCCGCGCCCTCCGTGTGGAACGTGTGGATCGTGCGGTCCTTGAACGCGGCCAGCGTCGACTCGAGGAAGCCAGCCTCGTTCAGCGTGTCCGAATGGAGGGCAACCTGGATGTCCATGCGCTCCGCCACGGACAGGCAGCTGTCGATGGCGGCCGGCGTGCTGCCCCAGTCCTCGTGCAGCTTCAGGCCCACGGCGCCGGCCTCGATCTGTTCTTCCAGCGGACGCGCGGCGCTCACGTTGCCCTTGCCGAAGAAGCCGAGGTTCATCGGGAACGCGTCTGCCGCCCGCAGCATCGACTCGATGTGCCAGGCGCCCGGCGTGCACGTCGTCGCCGCCGTGCCGACCGCCGGGCCCGTGCCGCCGCCCAGCATCGTCGTGATGCCGGACATCAGGGCTTCCTCGATCTGCTGCGGGCAGATGAAGTGGATGTGCGTGTCGACCCCGCCCGCCGTGACGATCATGCCCTCGCCCGCGATGATCTCCGTCGCGCCGCCGATGGCGATCGTCACGCCCGGCTGGATGTCCGGGTTGCCCGCCTTGCCGATGGCGGCGATCCGGCCTTCCTTGATGCCGATGTCGGCCTTGACGATGCCCCAGTGGTCGACGATGACGGCGTTCGTGATCACCGTGTCCATCACGTCCGCGCGCACGCGCTGCGACTGGCCCATGCCGTCGCGGATCACCTTCCCGCCGCCGAACTTCACTTCCTCGCCGTAGATGGCGTAGTCCTTCTCGATCTCGATGACGAGGTCCGTGTCGGCGAGGCGGATGCGGTCGCCCGTCGTGGGGCCGTACATGTCGGCATAGGCCTGGCGGCTGATCGTCACCATTTACGCACCTCCGTCGAGCGGACCGCCGATGCGGCCCTGGAAGCCGTGCACCACGCGGTCGCCCGCGAGGTCGACCAGTTCGACGGTGCGTCGCTGGCCCGGCTCGAAGCGCACGGCGGTGCCGGCCGCGATGTTCAGGCGCATGCCGCGCGCGAGCGCACGGTCGAACTGCAACGCGTCGTTCGCCTCGTGGAAATGGTAGTGCGAGCCGACCTGCACCGGGCGGTCGCCCGCGTTCGCGACGACGAGCGTGACCGTGCGCCGGCCCGCGTTGAGGACGACGTCGCCGTCGTCGAGGAAGTATTCGCCCGGGATCATGCGGCCTCCGGCATCGTCAGGGTTTTCGTGTACTCGGCCATCGCGCTGGCTGCATCGCCCGCGCGCGCGTAGCCGAGGTCGCGGATCAAGCCTTCCGCGCCGCTGCCGGCCAGCGCCACGAGGCGCAGTTCGCCGCGCCCCAGCGCGCGCGCCTCCGCTTCCACCGCGCGCAGCAGCACGCCGCCGATGCCGCGCCGGCGCGCGCGGCTGTGCACCATCAGCGCCCGGACGAATGCGAGATGCTGGCCATCCGGGCGCTGGCACAGGTCCAGCTGCACGGTGCCAAGCAGTGCGCCGTCGTGCGCGGCGGCCAGCAGCACGCGCGTGCCGGCGGCGATGGCCGCGCCCACGTCTTCCCAGTAGCGCTGCACGTGGCGGCCGTGGGGAATGGCGGCGGGGTCGGGCGATGCGCCGTGCGCCACGGCGTCGAGCAGCAGGTCGGCCAGCTTGACGCGCATGACGCCGCAGGCTTCGGCATCGAGAAGGAGGATTTTCATGGCGGGGTCACGGGATCGGGTTGTGAACGGTGACGAGCTTGGTGCCGTCGGGGAAAGTGGCTTCGACCTGGATTTCCGGGATCATCTCCGGCACGCCGTCCATCACGTCGGCGCGCGCGAGGATGGCCGTGCCTTCGCTCATCAGCTCCGCGACGCTGCGGCCGTCGCGCGCGCCTTCCATGATCGCGGCCGTGATCAGCGCGACGGCTTCCGGATAGTTCAGCTTGAGGCCGCGCGCGCGGCGGCGTTCGGCCAGCAGCGCGGCCGTGAAGATCAGCAGTTTGTCTTTTTCTCGTGGCGTCAGGTCCATGGTGTTCCCGTTATGTGTTCCAGATGCGCGGCAACGTCGCCGGGCGGTCGAGCAGGTGCGGACGCAGCGCCTGCCACGCGCCGGCGAGCGCGGCGCGCGCGCGTTCGCCGTCGTCGCCGAGGAAGCGGGCCACGAACACCTGCTTCACCTGGCTGACGGCCAGGTCCGGGTCGACGGCGCGCACGACGTCCTGCAGCGCGGCGGGCACGGGCTTGCCGACGGCGACCAAGGTGGCGCACACACTGCGGCCCCGCAGGCCCAGCGGGCTGGCCAGCGTGTCGGCCGTGACGGCGCCCTGCTCCCACCACACGGGTCGGCCGCCAATGCGGATGCGCGTGCGCTGCGCCACGCGTCCATGCGTGAAGCGCTCGCCGGACGCGCGCCGGCCGAAACACAGGACTTCGCTGCCGACGTAGACGGCGCCCGGCGCGAGGTCCACGTCGTGCGTCAGCGTCACGTCGGCGCCGTCGTAGAAAATCGTTTCCTGCGGCAGCCACTCGATGGCGGCGCCGGCCGCCGCAACCAGGCGCACGTCCTGGCGCGCGATGCGGCCGTTCGCGCGATACCATTTCGTGGCGCCGGGCGACGTGGCGAGCACGTGGCAGCCTTCCTGCGCGTCGAGCGCGATGTCGAGGCGGTCGCCGCCGACGATGCCGCCGGGCGGATGCACGACGATCACGTGGCAGGTGCCCGGCCCTTCCGGATACAGCGCCTTTTGCACGCGCAGCGGCCCGCGGTGCTCGCGCCGCACGAGGCGCGTGCAGGCGCCGTCGCGCGCGAAGCCCAGGTGCAGGCTCGCGTGCCAGGAGGCGGAGGAAACAGGATCGTCGGCAGTACAGTCGCGCATGCCGGATGAGTTAGCACGATGCGTGCCAGTCGCAAACGGGTGCGCGGCGGGCACCACGCCGGGGCATTCACTACCCGCCCGGCATGGCGCGCACCAGGACGGCGCCGACGGCACCGCAACGGTGCGGTCGCAACGGGATCACGGACGAGCGCGGTGCGCGCCGGAATCACGGGAGAGCGCGGTGGCGCCGCAAAGCGAATCGGAGGGGTGAAACGGACAGCCGCTCGAAAGCGGCTCGGTGAAGATGCACGCTCGGCCGGCCACGCAGCCGGTCAAGCAGGCGGAAGGCGACCGGGACCGGTCAGCGGCGGCGCAGCGGCCGGGCCACGCGGGCGGTGCGCAGGGCGCGCTCGCGGTCGGCGGCCTGCTTCGAAGCGACCAGTTCGAACGTCAGGGCCAGGGCGATGCCGGTCGGGGCGGCGGCAGCGAAACCGAGGACGACGAGGGCGACGGTTGACAACAGAATAACGATAGTGCTCGGGCGAGGCATGATATCCACCTTTTCTCTAAAACCGTGGTTCCATCCTGCCACAGCTGGGATGCGCTTGCAATCGAACGCCGTGCCGTGCGTCAACAATCCGGGTGGTTGCTGTGCTGAAAAAGAGACGGCCGTGCTCACTGCATCGCCAGCTCGACGCAATTGCGACCGGCCCGCTTGGCGCGCGCGAGCGCGGCCTCCGCGCGTTGCGTCAGCGAATCGCCGCTCTCCTGCTCGCCCAGCTGGGCGACGCCAAGGCTCACCGTCACGTGGTCGCAACCCGGGATCTCCGCCTGTTCGATCGCCACGCGCACCTTTTCCGCCATCCGCAAGCCATCGATGGCACTCGTGTGCGGTGCAATGATGTGGAATTCCTCGCCGCCCGAGCGCACGAGCACGTCGCTGGCGCGCAGCACGGCGCGCGCCGTGTCGGCCACGGTGCGCAGCGCCACGTCGCCGACCGGATACCCGTACGTGTCGTTGACCGCTTTGAAACGGTCGATATCGAACGCGAGCAGCGCGAGCGGCACGCGGTAGCGGCGGGCGCGCTTGATTTCCTTGTCCAGCAATTCCTCGCCGTGGCGGCGGTTCGCCACGCCCGTCAACGCGTCCATCGTCGAGATGTACGTCAGGCGCACGAGCAGGTGTTCGTTTTCCTGGCCGATCGCGGCGAGCCGCAGGCCGAAGGCAGCCAGCCGGGCCACGTCGGCCAGGGTGTTCCACTCGTCGAGCGAGAACGCGTGCGGCGCCTCGAACAGCAGCGACAATGCGCCGCGCGGCGCGCCGGGGCCGTCGGCCGGAATCGGCAGGCCGAGTGCCATCGCGGCGCCGTGCGCGCGCAAGCCGTCGGCCAGCGCCGGCTCACCCGGCTGCTCCGGTGCCTCGATCAGGGCGGCGGTTCCGCTAGCGGCGGCCAGCAAGCCGGGGAACGCGTGACGCAGCGGCGCCTGCAGCAACCGGTCCGTGCGTTGCAGTAGCGCGCCCAGCAGCAGGCCGTCCGGGCCCTGTTGCGCGACCAGTAGCAGGTCGCTGCCTTCCCTCAGCAGGAACACGCCCGCATGCAGCACGCCGGGCCACGCACACAGCGCGGCGCACAGGCTTTCCGCCAACGTGTGCGCATCCTCCGCGTCGTCCAGCGCGGCCTGCACGCGGGCGCGCAGGCCGAGCAGCGCACGCAACCCGGCCGCATCGCTCGCCGGGGCGGCCGGCTGCGCAAGAGATGTCTCGACCGTCGCGCGCAGCGCCGTCCCGTTCAGCGGCGTGATGGCATAGCGCAGCGGCCCGAACGCCATCAGGGCGGGCAGCCACGCGGCGCCCGCGAAGGGACACAGCAGCAGCACAGGTGCCCCGGCGCGGCGGGCGACGAGGTCGCCCAGCGCATCGAGGTCGATGCTCGGCTCGAAACGGTCGAGGTCGATGATGAGCAGGTCGGGCTGTGCGCGCGCCATCAGGCTGGCGGCCACGTCCGCGCTGTCGGCCAGGTGCAGGCGCGCGAACAGGGGCCCGCACGCGTCCGAAAAATCCGCGCGCCGCTGCGCCATCGGACTCAGATAGATGCCCGTGCGCCCTGCTTCCTGCTCCGCTGCCTGTTCCGTCTGCTGCGCCATCGTCACCTCGAGAATACTTTGTTACGCCAACAAGTTTGCCACAAAGCCACCAGCATAAGCCAGCAAATGCGCGCAATGTGTGGGACCGCACCGTCAGCGGCGTCTTCACGCGGGAATACTGGCGGGATCATGCACAAGGAGGGCACCATGGCAACACAGGACGATGCGGCGAACAAGCAGAAGGCGATCCAGAACCGCCAGGACCAGCACGACGCGAGCATGCAGAAGGGTGGCCAGGGCAGCGGCGGCAGCGGCGCGGCACAGACGGGCGTCCAGCAGCCGAGCGGCGACTTTCCCGCGCAGCACCTGGCGAAACCGGGCCTGGAAGCCCAGATGGAGCTCAAGCCCAGGTTCATGGCCGAGCAGTACAAGGGCAGCGGCAAGCTGGCGGGCCAGGTCGCCATCGTGACGGGTGGCGATTCCGGCATCGGGCGCGCCGTCGCGATCCTGTTCGCGCGCGAAGGCGCCGACGTCGCGATCCTGTACCTGAACGAGCACGAGGACGCGGCCGAGACCCAGCGCTACATCGAGGCCGAGGGCCAGAAATGCATCACCATCGCCGGCGACGTGAAGGACATGGAATTCTGCCAGCAGGCCGTCGACCAGGTCGTCGCGAAATGGGGCCGGCTCGATGTGCTGGTGAATAACGCCGCGTTCCAGGAACACGCGGAGTCTCTGCTCGACCTCACGGAAGACCGCTTCGACGAGACGATGCGCACGAATATCTACGGCTACTTCCACATGGCGAAGGCCTGCCTGCCCTACATGAAGCGCGGGGCGGCCATCATCAACACCGGTTCCGTGACGGGCCTGAAGGGCTCGAAGAAACTGCTCGACTATTCGACGACGAAGGGCGCCATCCACGCCTTCACGATGTCGCTGGCGGCGAACCTGCTGGACCAGGGCATCCGCGTCAACGCCGTCGCGCCGGGCCCCGTGTGGACGCCGCTGAACCCGGCCGACCAGTCGCCGGAAGAGATCACGAAATTCGGCCAGAGCACGACGTTCGGCCGGCCCGCGCAGCCGGAAGAGATGTCGCCGGCGTATGTGTACCTCGCATCGAACGTCTGTTCCGGCTACGTGACGGGCGTCGTGCTGCCGATCACGGGATCGGTGGGCGAATAAACCAAGGGAGAGCTCCAATGGCACGCAGCATGTGGAAGGGTGCGATCAGCTTCGGGCTGGTGCACATCCCGGTCGAGATGTATCCGGCGGCGAGCGACCAGGGGCTCGACCTGACGATGCTCGACCGGCGCGACTTCGCGCCGATCGGCTTCAAGCGCTACAACAAGGCGACGGGCAAGGAAGTGTCCTGGGACGACATCGTCAAGGGCTACGAATACCGCGACGGCGAATACGTCGTGCTGACCGACGAGGATCTGCGCCGCGCGAACCCGGAAGCGACGCAGACCATCGACATCATCGCGTTCGTGAACGCCGAGCAGGTCCCGCTGGTCTACTACGAACAGCCCTACTATCTTGCGCCCGGCAAGGGCGGCGACAAGGTGTACGCGCTGCTGCGCGAGACCTTGCGCGAGGTCGGCAAGATCGGCATCGCGAACGTCGTCATCCGCGTCAAGCAGCACCTGGCCGCCCTCGTCTGCGTGGGCGACACGATCGTGCTGAACACCTTGCGCTATCCGGACGAGATCCGCCCCGTCGACGAACTCAAGATCCCGGCGGCGGACTCGAAGGCCGCGCAGGTCACGGACAAGGAATTGCAGATGGCGAAAGCGCTCGTGGAAGGCATGAGCGAGAAATGGAAGCCGGAGCAGTACCACGACACGTATCGCGAGGACGTGCTCGCGCTGATCAAGAAGAAGGTCGCCGCGAACCAGACCAAGACCCTCACGGAACCGGAGCCGGAGGAAGAGAAGCCGGCCAAGACGAACGTCATCGATCTCGTGTCTCTGCTGCAGGCAAGCCTGGGCAAGAAGCCCGCCGCGAAGGCCGACGCGGACGACGACGACGAACCGCCACCGGGCGCATCGAAGAAGCCCGCGCGCCATGCGGACGACGACAGCGACGACACCCCGCCGCCGCGCGCACGCAAGGCGCCCGCGCACGCGGCCACGCACGCGAGCGCGAAGCGCACGACGGCCGCGAAGTCGACGAGCGCAAAGACGGCGACGAAGACGGCGGCCAAGCGCGCGACGGCGACGAAGGCGGCCGCCAAGCCGGCCGCGAAAGCGGCACCGGCGCGGCGCAGGAAGGCCGCCTGAGTGGATCTCGACACGCTGCTCGACCTGCTGCAATGGCCGGCGATGGCCGTGACCCTCGTGGCCGCGTTCCTCGTCGGCGCCCGCCACGCGAAGAAGCGCGTGGTCGGCTTCTGGACCTTCATCGCCAGCAACGGGCTGTGGATCGTGTGGGGCGTGCACGACGGCGCGTGGGCGCTGATCGCGCTGCAGGCGGGCCTCGCGGCGATGAACGTGCGCGCCATCTTCCGCAACGAGCGGGGTGACCCGGCGCCGGACGACACCGTCGGCCACGGACAGGAGTCGACGTGAGCGGCTGGGTTGCTCACCTGTCCTCGGGCTTGTACCCCAGCGCCTTCATCGCCTTCGTGAGCGTGGTGGCGCTCTTGTCGTAATCGGCCCACGGCGCGTTGCCTTCGTCGAGGCGCGTGTGCACGGTCTTGACGGTCCAGTGGCTGCCCGACTTCAGCTTCGGCAGCTCTGCCCAGCGCACGGGCACGGAGATGCCGAGGCCGGGGCGCACGCGGGCCGACCATGCGGCGACGGTCGTCGCGCCGCGGCCGTTGCGCAGGTAGTCGATGAAGATGCGGCCCACGCGGTTCTTCGCGCCGCTCTTGGCGGAAAAGCGCTCCGGGAACGTCTTCGACAGGTGGCTCACGATGGCGCGCGAAAAATCCTTCACCGTGTCCCAGTCGAGCTTCGGCTTCAGCGGCACGATGACGTGCAGCCCCTTGCCGCCGCTCGTCTTGAGGAACGGATTCAGGCCCAGTTCCTGCAGGAAGACGCGCATGATCTCGGCGGCCTCCTGCACCTGCGGCCATTCGATGCCCTCGCCCGGGTCGAGGTCGAACACCATGCGGTCCGGCGTATCGTAGTGCTTCGCGGTCGCGTTCTGGCTGTGGATCTCGACGACGTTCCACTGCGCGCTCGACAGCAGCCCCTCGACCGTCGCGATCTGCGTCATGCGCGGATGCTCCGGATCGAGCGCCTGGTCCATCTGCGCGACGCCGGGCATTTTCGCCGTGTCGACGACGTGCTTCTGGAAGAACAGTTCGCCGCCCACGCCCTCGGGCGCGCGCACGAGCGAGACGGGGCGGCCCTTCAGGTGTTCCATCATCAGTTCGCCGACGAGCGCGTAGTAGCGCACCATCTCGACTTTCGTGACGCCGCTTTCCGCGTCCACCACGCGCTCGCCGTGCGTGACCTTGAACGTGGCGGGCAGCTTGCCGGGCAGCGTGGACTCCGCCGGTGGCGCGGTCCTGGCCGCCGCACGCCTCGCGGCCGGCCTCTTCGCAGGCTTCGCGGCGGGCTGCGCATCGTCATCGGCCGCCGCGGGCTGCATGTGTTTCGGCAGTTCGCGTACGACGCTCTTCGCCGGCTTGTCCTTGCGCAGGCCCTGGAATACGGGATGGCGGATCGAATCCGTCGCCGTCCATTCCGAGAAGCTGACTTCCGCCACGAGGACGGGCTTTACCCAATGGTTCGTGCGGCCCGGCACGGCGCGCGGCGGGAACGGGTTCTTGTCCGTTTCGATCTCCTCGAGCACCTCGCGCACGTGGCGCAGCGACGCGCCGTTGAAGCCGCTGCCGCAGTTGCCCGCGTAGCGTAGCACGCCGTCCTTGTCGTGGTAGCCCAGCAGCAGCGAGCCGATACCCGTGCGCGAGCCCTGCGGATCGGTGTAGCCGCCGATGACGAATTCCTGGCGCAGGCCGCATTTCAGCTTGATCCATTCGGGCGAGCGGCGCGTCACGTAGCGCGAATCGCGGCGCTTGCCGATCACGCCTTCGAGCCCGATCTGGCAGGCGGCGGCGACCAGTTGTGCCGGGTCCGTCCCGAACTCCGCGGAGAAGCGCACGATCTCGGACGGTCGCGCATCCAGCACGTCCTGCAGCAGCGCGCGGCGTAGGTCGAGGCGCACGTCGCGCAGGTCGTAGCCCTTGTAGTACGGCGCGTCGAACACGAAGTAGACGATCTTCGCCGTGTTGGAGCCGTCGAACGCGAGCTGCAGCAGATTGAAATTCGGCTTGCCGTTCTCGTCGTGCACGACGATCTCGCCGTCGTACCAGCCGTCCGGCAGCTTCATGCGGCGGATTTCCTGCTGCAGCGGGCCCAGCTTGTCCGTCCAGTCGTTGCCGTTGCGGGTGATGAGGCGGATGTCCTTGCCCGCGACGCGCGCAAGCATGCGGTAGCCGTCGAACTTGATCTCGTAGATGTAGTTTTCCGGGTCGGCCGGCGGCCCGTCGACGAGGGTCGCCAGTTCCGGCGTCAACGTAGCCGGCAGGTCGGCCTTGACGGCACCCTCCGGCATGGCGCCGCGCTTCGGCTTCGCGGCCGCCGTCTTTGTCGCCGTTTTTGCCGCGGCTTTGCGCGCGGGCTTGGCCGCCGCGCCGTCGCGTTCGGCCTTCAATGCCGCCACTTTCGCGGCGGCGCCCCGCTCGGGCATCGGCAAGTCCTTCACGCTGCCGGGAAATTCGTCGACGACGGAGAATTCGGTTGCGGGCTTCGCGTACTCGTCGTTTTCCTTGATGAGGAGCCAGGGTTCCTGCTTGTCCTCGTCGTGGCCGCGCAGGCGCACGAGGACCCAGCGTCCATGCATCTTGTGGCCGTGCATCTCGAACTTGATCTCGCCCTTTTTATAGCCCTGGCGAGGATCGCCGACGGGTTCCCACGTGCCCTTGTCCCAGATGATGACCTTGCCGGCGCCATACTGGTGCGGCGGGATCGTGCCTTCGAAATCGGAGTACGAGATGGGGTGGTCTTCCACGTGCACGGCCATGCGGCGGTCGTGGGTGTCGTAGCTGGGGCCTTTCGGCACGGCCCAGCTCTTCATGACACCGTCCAGTTCCAGACGGAAATCGTAGTGCAGGCGGGTGGCCCAGTGCTTCTGGATCACGAACGTCAGCGCATCCTGGCTCGCTTCGCCGCCCTCTTCGGGCTCGGCCGTGATCTGGAAGTCGCGCTTGGCCTTGTACAGCTTCAACGGGTCCGGCATGGCATCACCTCCGCATCGATTTGCCTCAGTGTAGGCAAGCGGTGCGGGCGCGACTGTTCGCCAGCTAACCGTGGTAGCGCGGGCGGTGCGAACGGTTCGCGTGGGCACGGGGTGCCCACCCTACGGCTGCGGCCGGCGATGCGTTTGGTGGGCACGGGTTGGATGCCCCCGGCATCCGACACCCCACCCAACGGGTCGATTCGCGTAGGGTGGGCTCCCCGAGCCCACCATGCGCCGAGTACCGGTTACTTGCGCTCGGCCGCGGTCGCGTCACGCGCGGCGCGGAACTCGGAATCCTTCGCCCAGTTCGGCCACACCGACGAATCGGCGAGGTCGCGGCCCAACGCGTACAGGATGCCGAGGTCATGCGCCATGCCCGTGAACGGCCACGACGCGCTCCACTCGTCGGCCGGCTGGTGGTAGGCGTTGTTCACGTATTGTTCCTCGTTGGCCTTGCCGGCCGCGACGCCGCCCTGCACCCAGTCCTGGCCCGACTCGAACGACACCGCCGGCACCCCGTGCTTGGCGAACGAGAAGTGGTCGGAACGGAAGAAGTGGCCCGCTTCCGGTTTCGGATCGGGCGAGAAGCGCAGGCCGCCCTGCTTCGCCTTCGCGACCAGCTCGTCCAGCAGGTCGAGCTTGGCGCTGCCGGAGATCGAGAAATCGCGCGCCGGGCCGTACGGACTCAGTGCGTCCATATTGATGACGCCGACCGTCTTCGCCAGCGGGTACACCGGATTGTTCGCGTAGTATTCGGAACCCAGCAGGCCCTTCTCTTCCGCCGTCACGGCGAGGAAGACGACGCTGCGCTTGGGCGCCGGCGCCTTCGCGAAGGCGCGGCCCAGTTCCAGCAGCGCGGCGATGCCCGTGCCGTTGTCGATGGCGCCGTTGTAGATCTTGTCGCCCTTCGCGTCCGGCTCGCCGACGCCGAGATGGTCCCAGTGGCCGCTGTAGATCACCACCTGGTCCGGATGCGCGCTGCCCGGGCGGATCGCGAGCACGTTCTTCGACGTGATGACCTTGGCGTCGACGCCGTAGTGCGCCGACATCGTCACGCCCTTCAGCTCGACGGGCTTGAACGCGCGCGTCTGCGCCTGCTTCTTGAGCTTGTCGAAGTCGAGGCCCGCGTGCTTGAACAGGTCGACGGCGACGTCGTGCTGGATCCACGCTTCGACCGGCGCATGCGATTCCAGCGGATTCTTGCGCACGATGTCGTATTGCACGTTCGTGTTCGAGTTCTTCACCGTGGCCCAGCCGTACGAGGCCGGTGCCGTCTCGTGGACGATCAGGGTGCCCACCGCGCCGCGGCGTGCCATTTCCTCGTATTTATAGGTCCAGCGGCCATAGTAGGTCATGGCCTTGCCGCCGAAGTCGCCCTTGCCCGTCTCGAAGTCCGGGTCGTTGATCAGCACGACGGCCAGCTTGCCCTTCAGGTCCTGGCCCTTGAAATCGTCCCACTTGCGTTCCGGCGCCGTGACGCCGTAGCCGACGAACACGAGCGGCGCATTCTTGAAGTCGACCGCCTTCGCGCCCGTCATGGCGGCGCGGATCGCGATCTCGTTGCCTTGCGTGAACTTCTTCGTCGTGCCGCCCTCGGACACCGTCACGTCGACCGGGCCCTGGATCTCGAAGCGGCCCAGCGGCACGTCCTGCGTCCAGCCGCGCTTGCCGTCGACGAGGTCGCCGCCCGGCTGCAGGCCCGCGAGCTTGAACTGCTCGATCAGGTAGTTCACGGTCTTCGTTTCGCCGGGCGTGTTCGGGCCGCGGCCTTCGAACTCGTCGGACGACAGGACCTTGACGTCCTGCGACAGGCGCTGCGTATCGATGTGGACGGAGTCTGCGGCCTGCGCGGCCAGCGCCGCGGTGGCGAGTGCGATGGCGGTCAGGGTGGTACGGAGGGTGGAGGTTGATGTTCTCACGGGCGATCTCGGTAGTGTCGATGTGGGAGTCTCCGGCCGGGTAGGCCGGGAGTGCCGCAAGAGTATCGTTCGAATAATTTCCAGTGTCAAACACCGCACGGTCGCGTATGCACTTTGTAACGGGATGTAAAGAGTCGTCAACCGGACGCGCGGCGGCGGCGTTTCTGGCCCAGTAGCACGGGAATCGTCCCGTCTCTCAACGACACCTGAAGGAAACACCGCCATGAGCAAAATCGTCGCTACCCTGATCGCAGGCCTGTTCGCCACCGCGGCGTTCGCGCAGACGGCAACCACCCCGGCGGCGACGCCGGCCGCCAAAGCCGAGATGAAGGCGGACAAGAAAGCCGCGAAGGCCGAAGCCAAGGAAGAAAAGGCCGACGTGAAGGCCGACGCGAAGCTGGAGAAGAAAGCCGCGGAAGCGAATGCCGACGTCGCCGTCGCCAAGGCCGACGCCACGAAGAAGAAAGCCAAAGCACACAAGAAAGCCGCCAAAGCCAAGGCGGAAGCCGCGGCCGAGAAGGCCGAGGCACACGCAGACCAGAAGGCCGACGCCGCCAAATAAGGCGACGGGCACCGGCTCAAGCCCCTCCATCCTCGAAAGACAGGGTCCGCCCTGTCTTTTTTTCGTCCGCGCTCTACAATGGCAGTCCTTCTTTGCCTGGGACAGCCATGCACAACATTGTCTTCCTTGACCGCGACAGCCTGATCGCTAACGTCCGCACGCCCGCGTTCGCGCACACGTGGACCGACCACGGGGCCACGCAGCCGGACGAGGTCGTCGAACGCCTGCGCGGCGCGACCATCGCCATCACGAACAAGGTACCGCTGCGCGCGGACGCCATCGCGCAGTTGCCCGACCTGAAGATGGTCGCCGTCGCCGCCACCGGGACGGACAACGTCGACCTCGCCGCGTGCCGCGCGCGCGGCATCGTCGTCGCCAACATCCGTGATTACTCGCTCGTCTCCGTGCCCGAGCACTGCTTCGCGCTGATGCTCGCCGTGCGCCGCAACCTGCGCGCCTACGTCGCCGACGTCGAAGCGGGCCGCTGGGAGCGGTCGACGCGGTTCTGCCTGCTCGACCATCCGATCGGCGACCTGGCCGGCGGCCGCCTCGGCATCGTCGGCTACGGCGCGCTGGGCCGCCGCGTCGCGCAGATCGGGCGCGCGTTCGGGATGGACGTCGCCGTCACGTCGCGCTCGCCCGTCGCGGACACGGACGTCACCGCGCTGCCGCTGGCCGAACTGCTGGCCACGTCGGACGTCGTGAGCCTGCACCTGCCGCTCACGGACGCGACGCGCCACATGATCAGCGCGCGCGAGCTGGCGACGATGAAGCGGAGCGCCATCCTGATCAACACGGCGCGCGGCGGCCTCGTCGACGAAGCGGCGCTCGCGCAAGCGCTCACGGACGGCACCATCGCGGGCGCCGGGTTCGACGTGCTGAGCAAGGAGCCGCCCGTCGCCGACAATCCGCTGCTGCAACTGCGGCTGCCGAACTTCGTGCTGACGCCGCACGTGGCGTGGGCCAGCGGCGGCGCGATGCAGACGCTGGCCGATATGCTGGTCGACAATCTCGAGGCGTGGGTGGCCGGGAAGCCGGTCAACGTCGTGTGATCGGCGTACATTGGTGGGCACGGGGTGCCCACCCTACGGCATCCGACACGCGGCCGCCGTTGTAGGGCGGGCTCCCCGAGCCCACCAGACACCGACCATCACGCGTCGCCTTGTACGGGCGACGGCACCGCCTCGCTTGCGGCCCGCAGCGGCAGCTCGAGGACGAACACCGTACCCGCGTCCGGCCTGCTCTCGACGCGGATGGTCCCCTGCAGCACGGTCGTCACGAGGTTGTACGCGATGTTCATCCCGAGTCCCGTGCCGCCCTGCCCCATGCGGGTCGTGAAGAACGGGTCGAACACGCGCGACAGATGTTCCGGCGCGATGCCGCGGCCGTCGTCGGAAAACTCGATGCGCACGCGGCCGCCGTCCAGCGGCGTCGCGGCCAGCACCATGTGGCCGCCCGGTGCGTCGAACGCGTGCAGCAGCGCGTTGTTGATGAAGTTGATGACGACCTGGCCGAACGGCCCCGGATAGCTGTCCATCGCGATCCCCGGCAGCACGCGCAGTTCGAGCGTGTGGCCGGCGCGGCGCACCTGGTTCATCATCGTGGCGGCGATCTCGTGGCAGGCCTGGCCCAGGTCGAAGCGGCGCCGCTGCGTGCTGGCCTGGTCGACGGACACCTGCTTGAAACTGTTCACGAGGTCCGCCGCCGCGTTCAGGCTGCGCACGATGAGGCTCCCCGCCTCGCGCGCGGCCGCGATCCACGTCTCCAGGTCCGATTTCTTCAGCGCGTTGTGCGCGAAACGGTCGGCCAGCGCGTCCGTCTTTTCCTGCAGCGTGCTGGCCATCAGGAGGCTGTTGCCGATCGGGGTGTTCAGTTCATGTGCAACGCCGGCGACGAGGGCCCCGAGCGACGCCAGCTTTTCGCGCGCCGCCAGCTGCGCCTGCGTTTCCTTCAGCTGGCGGTAGGCGTCCGCATTGTCCAGTGCCACGCCCACGTACGATGCGAGGGTGCTGAGCATGTCGAGCTGCACGTTGTGGTACGCGCCCGGCCGCCCGCTCTGCACCGTGATCACGCCCAGCACGCGGCTGCCGACGAGGATCGGCACGAACAGCAGCGAACGCGGTGGCGGCAGCGCGCCCGCGTCGGGGTCGGCGAGGTCCGTGCCGAGCACGTCGCGCACGAGGCCCGCGAACCGGGCGTAGTCGCGCGCCAGGTCGCCGATCAGGATTTCCTCGCCCGTCGCCAGGCAGTACGCGCCCAGGCCGCGCACGCGCGCGGGGAACAGCCCCGCCTCGGGTACGCGGCTGCCGTCCGCGACGACGTACGGATACGCGAGCGTACCGTCCGCGTGCGCGAGCCCGATCGCGAACAGCGGCGCGTCCATCAGCTGGCGCACCTGGCCGAACACGTTCGCCATGATCGCCTCGCCGTCCAGGTTCGCCGTCAGCTCGCGGCCGATGTCGGACAACAGCGCGATGTTGCGGCGCGCCTGCTCCACGGCTTCCTTCTGCGCCTCGGCCTCCTGCTTGCGGCGCTCCGCCTGCTCCTTCTGCAGCACGAGTTCCGCCGTGCGTGCGCCCACCTGGTATTCGAGGCGCGCCGTCTGCTGCACGAGCACGCGCACGCGCAGCCGGTACAGCGCGACCGCGGTCGCCGCCAGCACGCTCGCCACCGCCAGGCGGAACCACCACGTCATCCAGAACGGCGGCGTGATCGAGATGCCGAGCGTCACCGGCTTCTCGCTCCACACGCCGTCCTTGTTGGCGGCCCGCACCTCGAACACATAGTCGCCCGGGTCGAGGTTCGTGTACGTGGCGAAGCGCTTGCCGGCATCCGTCTCGGTCCAGTCCTGGTCGAAGCCGCGCAGGCGGTAGGCGTAGCGGTTCGCCTGCGGGTCGGCGTAATGCAGCGCGGCGAATTCCAAAGTGAATACGGAGTCGCGGTGGGAGAGGCGCAGGTCGTGCAGACGCTCGATGGCGGCGGGCAGCGCGCGCGGCCGGTTGAACACGAGGAAGTCGGTGATGGCGACGGCAGGCGGGAACGGGTTGTCGTGGATGTCCTCGGGCTGGAACGACGTCATGCCGCTGACGCCGCCGAAATGCAGTTCGCCGTCGGCGCCGCGCGCGGCCGAGCCGACGAAGTACGAACCGTCCGTGAGGCCGTCCTTCGCGGTGTAGTTCTTGTAGCGGCCCGTGTCCGGGTCGACGCGGGTCAGGCCGACCGTCGTGCTGACCCAGATCTGCCCGTTGCCGTCTTCGAGGATGCCGCCGATCGGCACCTGGTCGCGCGCGGCCGTCACGGGAAACGGGCGGAAGGTGATGTGGCCGCCGGCGCCCCGCTCCACGCGGTGCAGGCCACCGGCCGTACCGACCCACAGGTCACCGCGCGCCGATTCGTACAGGTAGTACACGCGGTTGTGGCCCAGGCTCGACGGGTCGGCCGGGTCGTGGCGGTAATGCGTGAAGATGCCGGTCGCGCGGTCGTAGCGGTCGAGGCCATTCTCCGTGCCGATCCAGATGGCACCCGCGCGGTCCTCGAGGACGGCGAAGCCGTAATTCTCGCCGAGGCTGCCCGGCACGGCCGAGTCGTGGCGCCAGCTGCGCAGCGTCTGGCCGTCCGGCGCCAGCATGAACAAGCCGCCGCGGGTGACGATCCACAGCGCCCCGGCGTGGTCGAGCATCAGGTCCTGGACCCAGTTGGCGCCGGCCTCGCGCCCCAGCGGCACCTGCGTGAAGCGGCCCGTCGCCGGGTCGCGCCACGACAGGCCGCTCGGGGAACCTACCCACAAGCGGCCACGCCCCGGCAGCACGCGGTTCACCATGTCGTCCGGCAAGCTCGCGGGATTCGCAGGATCGTGGCGCAGGACGTCGACGTGGCCGCTGTTGGGGTCGAGATGCACGATGCCGCCACCGGTCGTGCCGAGCCACAGCCGCCCGTCGGCGCCGATGGCGATCGTGCGGATCTTGCGCGCGCTGCGCGGGTCGGCCGCTTCGCCCGGCAGCATGGAGAAGCGGGCAAAGCCGCCGCTCGCCAGGTCGGCGCGGTTGACGCCGCCGAACATCGTGCCGGCCCACAGCGTTCCCGTGCGGTCGACCCACACCGACGTGACCTGGCTGTCGGACAGCGAGTGGCGGTCGAGCGGCTGGCTGGCATAGCCGACGAAGCGGCCGCTGGCCGGGTCGCGCCATTTGAGGCCGTCGAGTTCCGTGCCCACCCACAGGTTGCTGCCCTGGTCGTGATACAAGGTGCGCACCCGGCCGTCGCCCATGCCTTCGTCGACGCCGACGTGGTGGCGCTGCGGCGGACCGTCGCCGATGCGCCACGCTTCCAGGCCGGCATCGGTGCCGATCCACAAGGTGTCGCGCGGTCCCATCGACAGCGCACCCACCGCATTGCGCTTGCCGTTGCCGGCCTCGATGTCGACATGCTCGAAGCGCATGCCGCCCGCCGGCAAGTGGTCGAGGCCCACGCCGCTGCCGACCCACAGCCCGCCGCGCGGATCGAGGGCGAGCGCCGTGACGCGGTCGTCGCGCAGGCTGCCGGGGTCCCGGCTGTCATGGCGCAGCTTGCGCAATTCGCCCGTCGCCGGATCGACGTGCACGATGCCGTCGCTCGTGCCGACCCAGAGGCCGCGGCCGCCGTCGCCGACGATCGCCGTGACGGCGCTCGTGCGCGTATCGCGCGCGCCACCGGCCTGCAGCGGCTGGCGGATGAAGGTGCGGGTGGTGGCGTCGAAGTGCGCGAGGCCGCCGCGCGTGCCGAACCACAAGCGACCCTGGCCATCCTCGTATGCGGCGCGGACGTAGTTGTCGGCCAGGCTGGCCGGGTCGTTGGGATCGCTGCGGAACACCTGGATGCGATAGCCGTCAAAGCGGTTCAGGCCGGCCTGCGTGCCGAACCACATGAAGCCGTCGCGGTCCTGCAGTATGGCGAGGACGGACTCCTGCGACAACCCTTCCTCGAGCCCGATGCGTTCGAAGCGGAGGCTGCGCGGCGCGGCCGCCAGCGCCGCCGAGCACAGGCACGCCAGCAACAGGCAACAGGCCACGCGCAATAGGGCCGGCAGGCGGGGCGCTCGCTCACGGGACGCCATCATTTCGGGTTTCCAGGACACAGGTCTTAATCTACCAGAATGTCCGAAAATGTTGAGAAAAATTAAGACTTCCTCATTCGGCATGCCGCTGCTATAATGCGTGCATCGGGCGGCTGTAGCTCAGCTGGATAGAGTACTTGGCTACGAACCAAGGGGTCGTGGGTTCGATTCCTGCCAGCCGCACCAAGTTTTTCGAAAGGCCAGATCGCGAGATCTGGCCTTTTTCATTGCCGCTCCGGTTACTCATCCGCCACACCCGCCGCCATGCCGAGCCAACTCATCATCCGCTCCCTCACCCCCGCCGACCACGACCAGTGGCGCCCGCTGTGGGACGGTTATAACGCCTTTTACGAGCGCAGCGGCCCGACGGCCCTCCCGGAAGCCATCACACAAGCGACGTGGCAGCGATTCTTCGATCCGGCCGAGCCCGTCCACGCGCTCGTGGCCGAGGAAGACGGCCGCATCGTCGGCCTCGCGCACTATCTGTTCCATCGCAGCACGACTCGGCTGCACGACGTCTGCTACCTGCAAGACCTGTTCACCGTACCGGCGCTGCGCGGGCGCGGCGTCGGGCGGCAACTGATCGAAGGCGTGTACGCGGCGGCGCGCGCCGCCGGCAGTTCGCGCGTGTACTGGCAGACGCACACCACCAACGCGGCCGGGCGGGCGCTGTACGACAAGGTTGCCCGGCACCTGGGCTTCATCGTCTACACGCACGAGCTGTGAACGGTGCGGCGGCCGATGCCGCGGCCCCTTTGCCATTCATGAAACCGCTGCTATAATGCGTGGCTCGGGCGGCTGTAGCTCAGCTGGATAGAGTACTTGGCTACGAACCAAGGGGTCGTGGGTTCGATTCCTGCCAGCCGCACCAATTTTTCGAAAGGCCAGATCGCGAGATCTGGCCTTTTTCTTTGCCTCAGGGCGGATCGCCCTGCCCTCCCTCTTCCCGCGCCGACGCCACACGGATGCCGCGCCGCGCCAGCGCCTCGCGCAGCAGGAATTCGATCTCGGCGTTCACGCTGCGCAAGTCGTTCGCGGCCAGCCGCTGCAACTGCTCCCACAGCGCGGGATCGATGCGCAGCGGATACGACTTTTTTCCCGGGCTCGCCATCGACGCGCTTCAGTTGTACAGCGTGCCCGCGTTGATGATGGGCTGCGCGTCGCGGTCGGAGCACAGCACCACCAGCAGGTTGCTGACCATCGACGCCTTCCGCTCCGCATCCAGCTCGACGATTTCGCGCTCGGCAAGCCCTTTCAACGCATCCTCGACCATCGTGACGGCACCGTGCACGATGCGCGCGCGGGCGCTGATGATGGCCTGCGCCTGCTGGCGGCGCAGCATCACCTGGGCGATCTCGGGGGCGTACGCGAGGTGCGTCAGCTTCGCGTCCAGCGTCTCCACGCCGGCCGCCTCGAAGCGCGCCGTCAGCTCGTCGCTGAGCGCCAGCGCCACTTCGCTCGCGCCGCCGCGCAAGGTCATTTCGCCGGGTGCCAGGTCCTCGCCTTCGTCGTACGCGTATTGCGCGGCCAGGTGGCGCAGCGCGGCCTCCGCCTGCACGCTGACGTAGCGCTCGAAATCGTCGACTTCGAACAGGGCCTGCGCCGTATCGCGCACGCGCCACACGACGGCCGCCGCCAGCTCCACCGGATTGCCGCGCTTGTCGTTGACCTTCAACGTGGACATGTTGAGGTTACGCGCCCGCACCGCCAGCTTGCGCTTGCGGTACAGCGGGAACGCCCAGCGCAAGCCCTCGCCGCGGTCCGTGCCGACATAGCGCCCAAACAAGGTCAGCACGGCCGTCTCGTTAGGCTGGAGCATGTACACGCCCGCACACACGAACAGCCCGGCAATGGCGAGCACAATGCCGCCGACCGCAGCCCCGGCCGACGCCGACCCCATGTTGGCGGCGTGGAGGATCCAGGCGCCGGCCAGCACTGCGAGCAGGCCGCAGGCGAAGACACCATAACCGTTCATCGACGTGAATTGTGCTTCCTGACGAGTATGTGTGGACATGCTGGTTCCTGTGGTTATATGAAAGTGATATCACTTTAGGATCACCTTGGGGGCGATGTCAATGCGCAATGCATGTGCGCGCGATCCCCGGTCTTTTGCCATTCGGGTAACGCGCTGCTATAATGCGTGGCTCGGGCGGCTGTAGCTCAGCTGGATAGAGTACTTGGCTACGAACCAAGGGGTCGTGGGTTCGATTCCTGCCAGCCGCACCAGTTATTCGGATAAAAGGCTCATGACACGCGCAAGCGGTTCATGGGCCTTTTTCTTTCGGAAAAGCCATTCCTCATCCGATAACCCCCCACCCGTTTTTACCAAAAGTTATTCGCCGACACCGCGGCGAATACCCTGCCCCGGTACAGCCGGGCGCCGATAACGTGTTATTGCCGGCTTCCTTGATCTGATGCAAAAACAGCGGACCTGACACGGCCGCCGCGCGTCGGGCCGCACTGGCTCGCTCGGCCCGCCTGTTCGTTTATCCCGTGCCATCAGGCTTTAACTCCACTACAACAGCTATTTCGATTTATTAAGAGTTTCGTTTTTGCCGGATGCGTTTTATGCGGAAATTCCGTTATCAGGCTGTTTACACCTATTTCACTCGTTATATTGAACTGTTGCGACATCGCAATAAGTTCCGTGAATCAGCATATTTTTTTGCGACCGTTAGTATATTTTTCCGGAGAAAAGATATGATTCAGGGAAACAGCTGAGGCTGCTTAATGAAAAGGGCAAAGCCCGCGAAAGCGGGTGACGCAAAGTCAACGGTCTAACGAGCTCCGGCTCCACGACGGCAGGACTGCCAGATGCCAGCTTCCGACCGGCTTGCGCCGGTCGCGACGTGGATGTCATGTGCACGATCCTGCCTTTTGTTACCAAGGAATCGTACGCGATGAAGTCCATCCACTCTTCCCTCCGCATCCTGCCGATGCTCGTCGCCGGCGCCCTCGCCGCCACCGCCGCAATCGCCGCGCCCGCACAGGACGGCGGTTATGCACGCCACCGCATCCTCGTCGAGGCACGTCCGGGCCTGTCGGACGCTGCTCTCGACCGCATCCTGAAGGAACACGGCGGCAAGAAGCGCAAGATCGGGCAAAGCCGCCTGCACGTCGTCGACCTGCCGGCCAATGCATCGGAAGTCGCCGTCGTCGCCAAGCTGCAGCGCCGTCCGGAACTGAAATTCGCGGAACTCGACCGCGTCGTGCCGGCCGCGATGGCCGTCAACGATCCGTACGCCGGCAGCGAGTGGCACCTCACCAAGATCGGTGCACAGACGGCGTGGGACAGCTCGATGGGCCGCGGCGTGACGATCGCCGTGCTCGACTCCGGCGTGAACGTCAACCATCCGGACCTCAAGGACCACCTCGTCGCCGGCTACAACGTCTACGACGGCAACACGGACCTGACGGACGTCTGCGGCCACGGCACGGCCGTCGCCGGCACCGCCGCCGCGACGAGCAACAACGCGACCGGCGTGGCCGGCGTCGCGGGCGCGGCCAGCGTCATGCCGCTGCGCATCGCCTACAGCGACAGCACGGGCTGCCACGCCTACTTCAGCACGATCGCCAGCGGCATCACGTACGCGGCCGACCACGGCGCGCGCATCGCCAACATCAGCTACGTCGGCATCGCCGGCAGCTCGTCCGTGCTGAGCGCCGCCCGCTACATGAACAGCAAGGGCGGCCTCGTGTTCGTTTCCGCCGGCAACAACAACATCGACGAAAACGTGACGCCCGACCCGTCGCTGGTGGTCGTGTCGGCCACCGACGCCAACGACGCCAAGGCCAGCTTCTCGAGCTGGGGCAGCTTCGTCACGATCTCCGCGCCGGGCACGTATATCTGGACGACCAACAATTCGCTGGGCTATTCGCAGTGGAACGGCACGTCGTTCTCCGCCCCGGTGACGGCCGGCGTCGCCGCGCTGATGATGGCCGCACGTCCGGACCTCAGCGGCGACCAGATCCAGTCGCTGCTGTACTCGACGTCCGTCGACCTCGGCGCAGCCGGCCGCGACCCCGTGTTCGGCTACGGCCGCGTGGATGCCGCCGCCGCACTGCGCGCCACGATGGCATACCAGTCGCCGGTCGACACGACGGCACCCGTGGCAGCGATTGCCGCGCCGCTGGCGAACAGCTCGGTCTCCGGCCTCGTCGGCGTGACCGTCAATGCCAGCGACAACGTGGGCGTGGCCCGCGTCGACCTGAAGGTGAACGGCACCGTCATCGCGACCGATACGAGCGCACCGTACACGTTCAGCTGGGACTCGACCGGGACCGCCAACGGCATGGCCAACATCGTCGCCGTCGCCTATGACGCCGCCGGCAATGCGGGCACGTCGGCCACGGTCGCCGTGAACGTCGCCAACCAGGTCACGACGCTGGCCAAGGACACGACGCCGCCTTCCGTCGTGATCAGCAACCCGGTCGCGGGCACCGTGACCGGCAACGTCGCCGTGTCGATCAACGCGTCGGACGACTCGGGCGCCGCCGGCATCACGACGGTGCTGTCGATCGACGGCCAGACCAAGGCCCAGGGCACGGGCGGCGTACTCGGCTACAACTGGAACACGCGCAAGGTTCGCGCCGGCCAGCACACGCTGACGGCGACGTCCCGCGATGCCGCCGGCAACACGAGCACGACGTCGGTCATCGTCACGTCGAAGTAAGCGAAGAAACGAACGAGGCTTGCCAAATAGCGGAATGCCGCTATAATGCGTGCCTCGGGCGGCTGTAGCTCAGCTGGATAGAGTACTTGGCTACGAACCAAGGGGTCGTGGGTTCGATTCCTGCCAGCCGCACCAATTATTCCGATAAAAGGCTCATGACACGCGAAAGCGGTTCATGAGCCTTTTTTCTTTTTGTCCGGACACGCATCGCATTGGCCAACCCGCCAAATTGCTCTTTTCCAAACGGCAAAGCCCCGCTATAATGCGTGCCTCGGGCGGCTGTAGCTCAGCTGGATAGAGTACTTGGCTACGAACCAAGGGGTCGTGGGTTCGATTCCTGCCAGCCGCACCAGCTTCTTCGAAGGGCCAGATCGCGAGATCTGGCCTTTTTCATTTCCGGTGACCCGCCATTCAAGTCCGCAGCTTCTTGATGATGCTGCGATTCCCCAGGATCTCCTCGATCTGCTCGAAACGCACGGGCTTGACCATGTGATGGTCGAAGCCGGCCTCGAACGCCAGTTGACGATCCTTTTCCTGGCCCCAGCCGGTGACGGCGACCATCACCGTCATCGTGCAGCACGACAGGTCGCGGATGCCCCGCGCCAGGTCGTAGCCCGACATCTGCGGCAGGCCGATGTCGAGGAAGGCGTAATCGGGACAGAAGCGCTTGGCGGCGGCCAGCGCGTCGGGGCCGTTGTGGGTGATGACGACGCTGTGCCCCATCGCCGTCAGCAGCGCGCCGATGCTGTTCACGAAGTCGACGTTGTCGTCGGCCAGCAGGATGCGGTACGTCTCGGCGCTGATGAACGACATCGGCGTGGGCTTCGCGGGCAGTTCCGGCTCGACGACGATCGGCAGGCGCACGACGAACTGGCTGCCGTGGCCGACGCCGGCGCTGTGTGCCTCGATGGTGCCGCCGTGCAGTTCGACGAGCTTGCGCGCCAGCGACAACCCGACACCAAGGCCCGCGTTCGAACGCTCCAGCGTGGAATCGACCTGCACGAACATCTCGAACACGGTGTCCAGCATGTCGGGCGCGATGCCGATGCCCGTATCGGACACGACCAGGGTCAGGGTGCGGTCGTCCACCGTCGCCTTCAGCCCCACGCGGCCGCCGCGGTTCGTGTACTTGGCGGCGTTGTTCAGCAGGTTCGACAGGATCTGCGCGAGCCGGGTCGCGTCGCCGTTCAGGAACACGGGACGGTCCGGCAGGTCGATCGTCAACTCGTGGCCGTGCAGCTCGATGTACGGGCGGACGACTTCGAGCGCGTCGTTGACGACGGCCTTCAGCTCCACGCGGCCGCTCTTGATCGTGAACTTGCCCGTGTTGATGCGCGAGACGTCCAGCAGATCGTCGACGAGACGCACCATCTGGCGCAACTGGCGCTCCATGATGTCGGTCGCGCGCTGGGTGGCCTGGGCGTCGCCGCTGCGCAGCCGGAGGATGTCCAGGCCCGTGCGGATGGGCGCGAGCGGGTTGCGCAATTCATGCGCCAGGGTGGCGAGGAATTCGTCCTTGCGGCGGTCGCCCAGGCGCAGCGCCTCTTCCGCGCGCTGGCGCACCTGCATCTCGTGCTCCAGCGTCGCGTTGGCTTCCTGCAGCGCGTGCGAACGACGGCCGATCTCGGCCAGCATGTCGTTGAACGCGGCGACGAGCACGCCGATCTCGCCGCTGTCGTTGCCGGGTACGCGCAACGTGAAATCGCGCCGCTGCATCACCTGGCGCGCGACGTTCGTCACGGCCGCAAGCGGCCGCGTGATGGCGGCCTGCAGCCGCGACGCGACGAGGCCCGCGATCAGCAGTGCGCCCAGCATCACGGCGCCGAGGATCGCGCCATAGCTCACGAGGCGGTCGAACAGGCCGTAGCGCGAGCGCAGGTACACGGTACCCACCATCTCGCCGTTTTCCACGATGTTGCGGAACACGGCCACTTCGCCGGCCTCGATGCGGTAGCCGGACGGCGCCGGCCGCGCGGGGATCGCCTGGTTCGGCGCAGACGCATACGTGGCGAAGCGCGTGCCGTCGCTCGTGTAGACCGCGGCCGCGAGGATCTGCGGGCGCACCCGCAGCACGGCGAGGTTCTGGCGCGCCGTCTCCTCGTCGTTGAATGCGAGCGCGGGCGCCGTCACGCGCGCCATGATGTCGGCCTGCGTCATCAGGTCGTCCGTCCAGTAGCGCTGGAACGCCCGCAGGTCGAACAGCAGCATCGCGACGGACGCCGCCAGCAATGCGACGAACGTCGTCGCGACCGCCATCAATATGAGTTTGCCGCGGACCGTGCCGCCGTCGCGCACCACCATCACTGCGCTCCTTTCTGCACCCGGTTCGCCACTGTCAGCAGGCGCGAACTGAGCTTGATGCCATTACGTTCCGCCGCATCGAGGGAGACGTCGAAGCGGACGCGCTCGTCGACGATGCGGAAATTGATCACACTGCCGAGCTGCAGGCCGTTCTCGCACTCGGTCACCACGAGCATCGCGCCGCTCGCCTGGCGCACGATGCGCCCCACGCGTTGCGGATCGCCACCGCCCACGAACAGCAGGTGCACGCGCGCGCCGGCGTCGGCTTCGCGCAGCTCGCGCACCTCGATGGGCCGGTTGTTGACGGTGCGTCCCGCGACGACGCGCGCCAGCTCGACGGCCAGGTCGTCCGCGCCGATCAAGCCGATCGTCAGCGGCACGGCCGCGTCGGCAAAGGCGCTGGCGGGAAAATCCGTGTAGCCGAGGAATTTATACAGGAAGGCCGCCTTCACGCGCCGCTCCAGCGGTACGGCGGGCACGGCGCTTTGCGCGCGCGCGGGCGGCACGAGCCCCCTGCCCACGCACAGCGCGGCCACGCAGGCCAGCGCCCAGGCGGCGACCGTGCGGCGCAGGCCGGGGTTCGTGGATCGGTTCAATGGAAGATGCATCGGCCGGTTGGCAAACCCACGGAAGTGAACGTTGGCAGGGCGCCCCCTGCGAAACGGCCGGATCGGACACGCCGCGCCTGCAGCACGCACGCCGGACGTGACGGCGGCGCCGCACATGGCCGGCGTCCGCCAGCGGGATGATAGCTGGGGAAGGTCGACAATGGCAACGCGCGGCAGGCCGGCGTGGATGGAAAATTCGGAAAGAACGTAAACGACAGCAAGGCGTCTTTAAACATTTTGCTATCGTAGAACATTTTCTTTTTTGCACCAAGAGCGTCCCGATCGGGATCGGCACTGCCGAGTCATTTATAAAATCAATGGCGGATATTGGAAATCTAAATTGGATTTCTTTTTTGCGATGCAGCATTATGAAGCTGTCTCCTCTATTCTCCTCCAAGGATAGATTCAGCCCGCTGCCAAAGCGGGCTTTTTTTTGCCCGCGCGCCGCGCCGGCGCCAGCGAGACATTTCAGCAGCGCATTTATACTGCACTGCACCATGGGCATGTCCGCATGTTGCTGTTTTGCGACCGCTCCTCTTGCCCCGTTTGCTTGTTTTTCTTCTGCGGAACGTATCCAGTCGTGCCGCCCCCGCCTTCCGATTTGGTGTACGATGCATCCTCTTTTCGTTTAGATAACATTATCGACTGCGCTATGCTTTTTCACGGCAGGTCCGCCCAATCCTCCAGTTCGTTCGACTGGTCCACTTCCCGGCTCGGCGATCCGCAGCAGTGGCCACAGGCGCTCCGGCTGGCAGCCGACTTGGTGTTCAATACCCCGCTCCCGCTGCTGCTCGTGTGGGGACGCGACATGACAATCCTGTTCAACGATGCCTACGGCGCGCTGGCCGGCCCCGCGTACGGACGGGTGCCGGGCGGGAACGTGCCGCCCGTGATGCCGCCGCCGCTGGCGGTCGGAGGCGCCGAACTGGAGCGGGCGTGGGACGGCGAAGCCACCTGCGCGGCCGATCGCGACCTCGCGTTCGCGGGCAGCGTGGGCGGCGGCCGCTACGACCTGCATTTCACGCCCGTGCGCGCGGACGACGGCAAGGTCGCCGGCGTGCTGTGCGCACTGGCGCCCGCCCCGGCCCCGGCGGAAACGGGCCTGGACGAAGCGGGCGGCCCCATGCGCATCCTCGTCGTCGAGGACAACGTCGATTCGCAATACCTCGTGTGCGAGATGCTGCGCGCCTTCGGCCACGAGGCGGACGGCGTGGGCCATCCGCACGACGCGCTGGCGCGGCTGGCGGCCGGCCGCTACGACGTGTTGTTCACGGACGTCAGCCTGCCCGGCATGTCCGGCGTCGAACTGGCGCGCCAGGCCGTCGCGCACGCACCCGACATGCGGGTCATCTTCGCGTCGGGCTACGGCGACACGCTGCTGCGCCACGTCGAATTCCCCTACCTGTCGCTGCAGAAGCCCTACGAGCTCGACCAGCTCCAGCAGGCCCTCGACAAGGTGGCGCACCCGCTGCCGGCGCGCACCTGAACGATGCGGCAAAGGTGTGCAACGCGGAGCCCGGGCTGGGCTAGAATCGATGTACGGCTCGTGACGCGCCGTGGCCCGACATACCCGCACGTTCCGCGCGGCGCGTCGGTGCTGCGCGCAGAGGCCGGACCAATGATCGAATTCGAGCCCACCGGCAACGCATCCCGCCCCTCCGAGCCAGGCGCGCTCGGCCTGGAGCCGTCCTCGGTGATCTCGCTGGGAGGCGTACGGTGAACGACGAGCGCGACGAGTTGCGGCAGCCGCAGGCGCAGCCCACTGCCGCCGTGTCCGCTGCCGCCTCCGATCCGACCACGGCCGCGCGCGAACTGCAGGAAGCGCGCGCCGCGCTGGGCCTGGCCAATGCGCGCATGGAAAACATGCTCGAGAGCCTGACCGACGGCTTCTGCGCCGTCGATCACCAGTGGCGCATCATGTACATCAACGGGCGCGCGCTGGAAATGCTCGCGCCGCTGCAAAAGACCCGCCCCAGCCTCATCGGCCACGACCTGTGGGCCACGTTCCCCGAACTGCGCGGCAGCCTGCTGGAAACCGTGTACCGGCGGGCGATGGTCAGCCGCGAGACCGCGATCCAGGAATTCTTCTGGCCCGCGCTGAAGCGCTGGTTCGAGGTGCGCGCCCATCCGTCGCCGGACGGCCTCACGCTGTACTTCCAGGACATCAACCGGCGCAAGGCCGACCAGCAAGCCCTGCAGCAAGGCAACAGCCGCCTGCAGGTGGCGCTGGCCGCGGGCCGCCTGGGCGACTGGCGCTGGGACGCCGCCAGCGACCGCGTGATGCTGGGCGAACGAGCCGCCGCCATCTTCGGCCTGCCCGCCGAGCAGCCGCTCGCGTGGAGCGAACTGCGCGCCCGCCTCGACCCGGGCGACCGCGAAAGCGTGCGCCGCGCCGTGCTGCAGGCGTTCGCCGGCCACAGCGACCTCGAACTCGAATGCCGCCTGCCGGGTACGCATGGCGAGGCGCGCTGGGTGGCGCTCGTCGGCCGCGCCGACTACGCCGACCCCGTGCGGCGCGAAGGCGTCCTGGGCATGACGGGCGTCGTGCAGGACATCACCGCGCGCCGCAGCGCCGCCGACGCCCTGCGCCAGAGCGAGGAAGTGCTGCGTGCCCTGGCCAACACGATCCCGCAGCTGGCCTGGATGGCGCAGTCCGACGGCGCCATCGTCTGGTTCAACGAGCGCTGGTTCGAATACACCGGCACGACCCCGGACCAGGTCGTCGGCTGGGGCTGGCAAACGACCGTCGAACCCAGCGTCCTGCCGGCCGTGCTGGAACGCTGGAACGCCAGCATCAAGACCGGGAATCCGTGCGAGATGGAATACCCGATCCGCGGCGGCGACGGTACGTACCGCTGGTTCCTGACCCGCGTGAATCCGGTGCGCGACCGCCACGGCAAGGTGTTGCGCTGGTTCGGCACGAATACGGACGTGGACGAGGTCAAGCGCGCCGAGCAGGCGCTGCGCGACGAGTCCCACGTGCTCGAGCTGCTCAACAGCACGGGCAGCGCGCTCACGTCCACGCGCGACCTGCGTTCCTTGCTGCAAGTCGCCACGGACGCCGCCTCCGGCATCGCGGGCGCACGCCAGGGCGCGTTCCTGTACCTGGGCCGCGACGACGGCATCGACGGCGACGGCAAGGGCGGCAGCCTGTTCACCCTGTACACCGTGTCGGGCGGCAGCCCGGCCGGCATCGAGGCGTTCGGCGCGGCGGGCCCCACCGGCCTGTTCGGGCCGGGCCTGGCCGACCGCCCCGCCGGCCTCGTGCGTTCGGACGACGTCACACACGATCCGCGCTTCCGCGAGGTGAAGCCGTTCGGCCTGCCCGCCGGCCACCCGGCCGCGCGCAGCTACCTGGCCGTGCCCGTCGTCGCCCACTCCGGCGAATTGCTCGGCATGATGTTCTTCGGCCATCCGGAACCGGGCGTGTTCGGCGAACGCACGGAACGCATCGTGAGCGGCATCGCGGCGCAGGCCGCCGTCGCCATCGACAACGTGCGGCTGTACGAAGCGGCGCAGCGGTCGGCCGAGGAACGCAAGGTCCTGCTTGAGAGCGAACGCCAGGCGCGTGCCGAGGCCGAGCGCACGAGCCAGATGAAAGATGAATTCCTCGCGACGCTGTCGCACGAGCTGCGCACGCCGCTGTCGGCGATCCTAGGCTGGGCGCAAGTGCTGCGCCGCGGAAGCCGCGACCAGAACGACCTGCAGAAGGGCCTGCAGACGATCGAACGCAATGCGCGCGCCCAGGCCCAGCTGATCGAAGACCTGCTCGACATGAGCCGCATCACGTCCGGCAAGGTGCTGCTCGACATGCAGTCGGTGGCGCCGGCCGGCTTCATCGACGCGGCCATCGAGACCGTCCGCCCCGCCGCCGACGCGAAGAACATCCGCATCGAGAAGCATTACGCGGCCGATCCGGGGCTCGTCGCCGGCGATCCGGCCCGGCTGCAGCAAGTGGTGTGGAACCTGCTGTCGAACGCGATCAAGTTCACGCCGCGCGACGGCCTCGTCAGCATCGGCCTGGACCGCAACGACACGAGCGTCGTCGTCACCGTGCGCGACAACGGCGTGGGCATCCGGCCCGAATTCATCACGCACGTGTTCGAACGCTTCCGCCAGGCCGACGCGTCGATGACGCGGCGCCACGGCGGCCTCGGCCTGGGTCTCGCGATCGTGAAGCACCTGATCGAACAGCACGGCGGCACGGTGCGCGCGGAAAGCGCCGGCGAAGGCAAAGGCGCCACGTTCACGATCGAATTGCCGCTCGCCAAGCAGCAGCCGGCCCCGTCGGGACGCAGCGCGCGCAGCGCCATGATCCTGCCCACGCCGGCCACGCCGGAAATGACGGTGCTCGACCTGGCCGGGGTCAACGTGCTCGTGGTCGACGACGATCGCGATGCGCGCGAACTGATGAAGCGCATCCTGAGCGACTGCGGCGCGTCCGTGCGCATCGCCGCGAGCGCGCGCGACGCGTTCGCGCTGTTCAAGGAGCGCGCGCCGGACCTCCTGATCAGCGACCTGGGCATGCCGGAAGTGGACGGGTTCGAGCTGCTCGACTGGGTGCGCCACCTGGGGCGCGAAGAAGGCAGCCATGTGCCGGCCATCGCCCTCACGGCGTTTGCCCGCTCGGAAGACCGGTTGAGTGCGCTGGAAGCCGGTTTCTCGGCACATATTTCCAAGCCGGTCGAGCCGAGTGAACTAATTGCAACAGTTGCATCGGTCGTCGGCCCATCCAGCCCCCTCGTTAATCGTGCTGCGGCCTCCGCTGCAGGCAGAAATGGCGTACGCTAGCGTCATGAAAAATAGTGAATAATGTTCCTACCCACGCACGCGGCGCTGTCCTACAAGAAATTCTTGGGGGTTTTGCTAGACTAAGGAATGTTGCGCTAGAGTCGGTTTATCGTTGAGAAATCAGCACAATGCCGGCCTTGATTTGATGAGATTACGCATGCCCAGCCGACAAGACATCCTGAACGCGAAGATCCTGGTCGTAGACGATTCCCCCGACAATATCGAGTTGATGGAAGAGATATTGCGCGAGGAAGGCTACACCGACGTCAGTTCGACGATGCTCCCGGAACAGGTATGCCCGCTGCATCGCGAACACAACTACGACCTGATCCTGCTCGACCTCCAAATGCCCGGCCTGAACGGCTTCCAGGTCATGAAAGGCCTGAAGGAAATCGAACAGGGCGGCTACCTGCCCGTGCTCGCGCTGACGGCGCAACCCAGCTTCAAGATCGCCGCGCTCGAAGCGGGCGCCCGCGACTTCATCAGCAAGCCGTTCGACCTGCTCGAGGTGCACAAGCGCATCCACAACATGCTGGAAGTGCGCCTGCTGTACAAGGAGCTGGCCCAGTACAGCCGCGCCCAGCAGGAGCTGGCGCTGCACGACGCCCTCACCGGCCTGCCGAACCGCCGCCTGCTGGAAGACCGCATCGAGACGGCACTGCAGCACGCCAACCGCAACCACCACAAGGCCGCGGTGATGTACCTCGACCTGGACGGTTTCAAGGCCATCAACGACACGTACGGCCACGCCTACGGCGACGAGATCCTCAAGATGGTGTCGCAGCGCCTCCTGTCGAATTCGCGCAAGGAAGACACGGTGGCGCGCCTCGGCGGCGACGAGTTCATCGTGCTGCTGGCCGACGTGCACAGCCTTGCCGACGCGCAAGGACCGGCCGCCAAGCTGGTCGAAGCGTTGTCCGAGCCGTTCTTCATCAACGACCTCACCCTGCAGCTGTCGACGAGCATCGGCATCAGCCTGTATCCGGACGATGCGGAGAACGTCGTCGACCTGATCAGCATCGCCGACTACGCGCTGTACGAAGCCAAGCGCGCCGGCAAGAACCGCTATTGCGCGAACGGCAGCGCCGCGCGCCAGGCCGCGCTGGCCGTCAAACCGGCCATCGCACCGTCGGCGCCCACGCCGGCCATCGTGCCGTCGCCGGAACTGGCGCAGCACCGCTGACAGCGTCGCTCCCACCCAGCGAACAGGGCTGCCGAGGCAGCCCTTTTTCATGTCCTTCGCCTGCCGCTTGTTGGGTATTAGCAACGCACCGTTTGTTGCTGAAAACATACGATATGTACAGACCGGATGCGCCCCGACTTCTTCGCAGACATTTCACGACCGTCTTGCCCCCTGACGCCCGACTGTGACACGGACTGACCGAACCGGCCACTATGCCCGAGCGCGCCATGAAATGGCAAATATCATTTACGTAAGTAATTTATCTGTTTTCCAAATAAATCCGCGGTAATCTTTTCCAAAACCTTTTGCTGTTAGGATGACTATTCTTTGCTAAAACACAAAGAAACAAAAACGAGAGAGTTTCGATTATCACAAGGTCGACTTACATCAATAGCTCCAACAAAGGAAGAGATGCGTAACATGCACGTACGTCCCAACAGACTGTTTGCCCGCACCCTGCTCGCTGCCGCGGTGACGAGCGCTTTCCCCCTGTACGCCCTGGCCGACGCGCCGGACCAGGCGACGGAACAGGATTCCACAGCCAAGCCCGTCCAGCGACTGGAAACGGTGATCGTGACCGCCCAGCGCCGCGCCGAGAACCTCAAGGACGTGCCGATGTCGGTCACCGCGATCAAGGGCGACAAGCTCGACGTGCTGACGTCCGGCGGCGCCGACATCCGCTTCCTGGCCGGCCGCTCGCCGTCGCTGAACGTCGAATCCGACTACGGCCGCTCGTTCCCGCGCTTCTACATCCGCGGCCAGGGCAATACCGACTTCGACCTGAACGCGTCGCAGCCGGTGGGCCTCGTCGTCGACGACATCGTGCAGGAAAGCCCGATGCTGAAGGGTTTCCCCGTGTTCGACGTGGACCAGGTCGAAGTGCTGCGCGGCCCGCAGGGCACGCTGTTCGGCCGTAACTCGCCGGCCGGCGTGATCAAGTTCGATTCCGCCAAGCCCGTGTTCAAGACGGAAGGCTATGCCGTCGTCGGCGCCGGCAACTACGGCACCGTGAACGCGGAAGGCGCGTACAACATGCCGCTGTCGGACACGATGGCGCTGCGCGTCTCGCTGCAATCGCAGCACCGCAACGACCGCGTGCACAACCCGCAGCCGAACGCGTACACGAAGGACTTCGAAGGCTACGACGACAACGCCGCCCGCGTGCAGCTGCTGGTCAAGCCGACGCGCGACTTCTCGGCCCTCTTCAACGTGCATGCGCGCGACATGAAGGGCAACGCGACCCTGTTCCGCGCCAACATCATCAAGAAGGGTACCAGCGACCTCGTCGACGGCTTCGACTACGGCAGCTACCCGACCGACGGCGGCAACAACCAGACCTTGCGCACGAGCGGCGCCAACCTGCGCCTGCGCTGGGACCTGGACGGCATGACGCTGCACTCGATCACGGGCTACGAGCACGCGTACTTCTACAGCCGCGGCGACGTCGACGGCGGCGTGGGCGCCGTGTACGCACCGCCGATGGGTCCGAACTATCCGGGCCAGCCGGCATTCATCCCGTTCACCGTCGAGACGGCGGACCTGCTGCCGGAACATCACCAGTACACGCAGGAAGTGCGCCTCGAATCGAACACGAAGGACCCGCTGCAGTGGATGGCCGGCGTGTTCTATTTCGACGAGCACATCCGCATCGATTCCATCAGCTTCAACACGCTGGCCCCGGGCAATCCGCAGAACGCCGCCTACGCGACGCAGACGCAGGACGCCAAGTCGTCGGCCGTGTTCGGCACATTGACGTACAAGCTGTCCGAGCAGCTGAAGGTCCGCGGCGGCCTGCGCTACACGAGCGACAAGAAGGACTTCGTGGCCCAGCGCTTCGAACCGCCGCAGACGAGCGGCCCGCTGCCGCTGCACAGCGATTCGCACAACATCAGCTGGGACGGCTCCGCCACCTATGCACTGGACGCCGACACGAATTTGTTCGCGCGCGTCGCCACCGGCTACCGTGCACCCTCGATGCAGGGCCGCCTGAACGGCCTGGCCGACAAGCCGTCGATGGCCGGCGCCGAGAAAGCGCTGTCGTATGAAGCGGGCATCAAGGCCGACCTGCTCGACCGCCGCGCGCGCGTGTCCGCGACCGCGTTCCAGTACCGCGTGAAGGACAAGCAGCTGACGGCCGGCAGCGGCACGATCAACATGAACCAGCTGATCAACGCCGACAAGGTCACGGGCCAGGGCGTGGAGCTCGACTTGCAGGCGATCCTGTCGGACGACTGGCGTGCGAGCCTCGGTGCCAGCTACAACGACACCGAGATCAAGGACGCGAACCTGTTCGTGCAGACCTGCGGCAACCAGCCCAACACGAACGGCGTGAACGGCTGCACCCCGACCGGCACGCCGGGCCCGTTCCCGTACACGCAGAAGCTGAATGGCCTGCCGCTGCCGCGTTCGCCGAAATGGCAGACCAACTTCACGCTGCGCTATTCGCACCCGCTGGCCGACGGCGAGCTGTACGCGTTCACCGACTGGTCGTACCGTACCGAGTACAACATGTTCCTGTACGAAGCGAAGGAGTACCGTGCGAAGGCCCTGCTGGAAGGCGGGCTGCGGGTCGGCTACAAGTGGGACAACGGCAAGTATGAAGTCGCCGCGTTCGCCCGCAACATCACTAACCGCATCCAGGTGGTGGCCGCGATCGACTTCGACAACCTGACCGGCATCGTCAATGAACCGCGCAACATCGGCGCGCAGTTCCGCGTGAACTTCTAAACCGCTCGGCACGCGCGAAGCACCGCGGGCCCGCGCCGGAATGTATCCGGACGGGCCCGCGGCCGTTAACGTGTCGTTGCGGGCACCCGGCCCGGCAATGCTTCCCGCGCGGGATCAGGCCGCGCCGGCCGTCTTCTCGCCGCCAGGGCCCAGCGCCCGGCAGCCGATCGCCTGCTCGTTGTGCGCCTCGATGGCGGCGGCGTTCTGGTGATCGGAACTCGCGTCCACTTTTTCCGGCGGCACCTCGATACGGGTGATGCTGGAGGTGACGGAGACGGGGTCGCTGGCCGGGAACGTCATTTCCACGGCGTCGTCCAGCAGCGTCTCCTTGGCGACGGCTTCGCGCGGCTCGGTCTCGGCGCTGGCCATCGTCCGGATCGCGCGCGCCCACTTGACCAGCTTCAGGTCGGCCAGCTCGGCGATGGTATTGATCCCGAACGCATCGCGCAGCGCATCGGCCTGCTGCTGGGTGACATGGCGCAGCGCCGTCACCGGCTCGTTGACCAGTTCGCGGAAACATTTATCGTGATGGGTGTCGTTGACAATGATCTGGATGTTCATGTCTGTCCTTTCAAGTTGGCGCCCGTCTTCCCTCGACACGGTCGTGCCGGACACGAACCCACTATCGCATAGGGCCTGGCCACGGTATGTGCGGCACCGAACGATGCCCTGACGGTTGCCCCGCACGATTGATTTTTGACGCCACCCGGGCCATGCTATCATGACGAATTGCAACAGTTTTTATTAACTTATTTTGCAAATCGGCATGCTCTGTTATTCTGAAGAGCTTGTGAATCGTGTCCCGACCCCGTACGAACGCCGTGTCCAACACCGACAAACCGAAGATTCTCGTCGTCAACGATGATGCCGCCAGCCTGCTTGCATTGACGAGCCTGCTGGAGCAATGGGCCGACGACAGCAACTACGAAGTCTTGTCCGCGCGCTCCGGGCAGGACGCGCTGCGCGAAGTGCTGCGCCACGATTTCGCCGTGATCCTGCTGGACGTGAACATGCCCGGCATGGACGGCTTCGAGACGGCCGAGGCGATCCACCAGCGTCCCCGCTCGGCCGACATCCCGATCATTTTCGTGACGGCGTTCCTCGCCGACGAGATCGACCGCCTGAAGGCCTACCAGCGCGGCGCCGCCGACTTCCTGTTCACGCCCGTCATCCCGCAGGTGCTGCGCGCGAAAGTGCAGGTATTCGTGGCGCTGGCAATGAAGAACGACCAGCTCAAGCGCCAGGCCGAGAAACTGTCGCAGCGCACGACCGAACTGGTCGCCACCAATAAACGCCTCGTGCGCGAGATGGAAGAGCGCCGCGCGGCCGAACGCACGAGCAGCGCGAAGGACGAATTCCTCGCGATGCTGGGCCATGAATTGCGCAACCCACTGTCCGCCATCAGCAGCGCGTCGTCGCTGCTGGGCATGCCCGGCGTCGGGCCCGATTCCGTCGGACGTGCCCGCGTCATCATCCAGCGCCAGAGCCAGCACCTGTCGCGCATCGTCGACGACCTGCTCGACCTGTCGCGCGCGATGTCGGGCAAGATCCTGCTGTCGCGCAAGCGCCTGGACATCGCGACGCTCGTATCGAGCTGCCTCGACACGTTCCGCGCCACGGGCCGCACGAAAGAGTACATCATCGATGCGCAACTGACGCCGGGCTGGGTCGACGGCGATGCGACGCGGCTGGAACAGATCGCGACGAACCTCATCGACAACGCGCTCAAGTACACACCGGCCGGCGGTCGCATCGAGATCACGGTGGCGGCGATCGGCACCGAGGTCGTGCTGCGCGTCAGCGATTCCGGCGTGGGCATCGCCCCCGACCTGCTGCCGCACGTGTTCGACGTGTTCGTGCAGGGCGCGATCTCGATCGACCGCTCGCAGGGCGGCCTGGGCATCGGCCTGTCGCTCGTGCGCCGCCTCGTCGAACTGCATGGCGGTACGGTGAGCGCGAGCAGCCCCGGCAACAGCAGCGGCAGCACGTTCGAGATCCGCCTGCCGCGCACGGAAGCCGCCGTGGCCGCGGACGCGCCTGCGCAGGCCGCGCAGGTCGACGCGGGCAAGCCGACCGTGCTGCTGATCGAGGACAACGACGACGGCCGCGAAATGATGGCGGCGATGCTGGGCACGTTCGGCTACCCCGTGCTGCAGGCCGGCGACGGACTCGAAGGCGTGCGCATGGCGTGCGCGCACATGCCGGACGTCGCGCTCGTCGACATCGGCCTGCCCGGCATCGACGGCTACGAGGTCGCGCGCCGCCTGCGCCAGGAAGCGGCGACGAGCGGCGTGCGCCTGATCGCGCTGACGGGATACGGCCTGGCCGAAGACCAGCGGCGCGTGCTGGAAGCGGGCTTCGACATGCACCTCGTCAAGCCCGTCGAATTGAACACCCTCCTCGACCAGCTGGCCGGCGTGACGGCCCGCCCGACGGGCCAGGGCTTGCCGCAAGCCCAGCCGGCAGCGGCCGGCTGAGCCGTCCCGGGCTTACAGCGTGTCCATCAATTCCTGCTTGCGCATGGCCATCTCCTGGCCCAGCGCGAGCAGGTCGAGGCCGCTCTTCTTCACTTTCGGGAACATTTCCTTTTCTTCTTCCTCGACGTGGTGGTCGATCTGCTCGCCGAGCACCTTCACCTTCGCATCGAACAGCTCGTCGTCCGGATCCATCTCCTGCAGCTGCTGGATGAGGTCCTTCGCCGCGGCGTGCTCGACGGTGGCCTCGTCGACCATGTCCTCGCCGTCCTCGATCTGTTCGCGCACGGCCGGATAAAAGATTTCTTCCTCGATCGTCGTGTGGGCGATCAGTGCCTTACAGATCTTTTCCTTCAGCTTTTCCTTGGTCGCGCGGGCGCGGTCGCCCAGCTGCTCGAACTGTTCGAACATCTCGTGGACTTCGCGGTGGTCCGCCGTCAGCAGGGCGACGGCATCCTGGCGCGCGGCCATGGCGTTCGACTGGGTGCCGGCCTGGGTGCCGGATTGCGATCTCGTGCTCATGTGAATCTCCTTGCGTGGGGGTTGTCAGCCTCCAGCTTCGCGCGAAATGCAACATCGGACTGTACGGGAACTCACAAAGACGATTCCTGCGCCGTCTTGGCGCAAGCTGTTGTATCATCCAGAGAAACATAAATTGGTTGCCTCCATGAAAGTTTCGGAACCTCATCCGCCGGATTCCGGAGAAGACAGCCAGCATGCGGCGCGCGCCGCCGAGCTGGCCGAACTCCTGGCCCACCTGACGACCTGTTGGGACGAAGAGCGGCGCCAGCTGGCCCGCCGACTGCACGACAGTCTGGGTTCGTCGATGACGGCGCTGACGATGCACCTCGGCCTGTTGTCGCAACACTTGCACGAACAGCCGCAGCGAGACCGCGCCGCGCAGATGAAGCAACTGCTCAACAACATCATCGAGACCAACCGCAAAATGCAGTTGGCGCTCTGGAACGACAAACTGGAATTCCTCGGCCCCAAGGCCGCCATTGCGGAACTCGTGCAGGACTGGGGCCGCGAACACGGCATCAAGGCCCGCGCCAGCATGCCTGACGACGATCCCGACTACACGCGCGCCCAGGGCGTCGCGCTGCTGCGCTGCGCCGAGGAAGGCTTGCGCAACGTCGCCAAGCACGCGCAGGCGAAGACCGTCGACGTCATCCTCGACGACGACGGCGACCAGGCCATGCTGACCGTCCGCGACGACGGCGTCGGCCCCGGCGCGGCCCCCTCCATGCCCGCGAGCTGCCACGGCTTGCGCATGCTGCGCGAACGGGCGCGCGTGCTGAACGGCACGCTCACGCTCGGCCCCGGCCCGGACGGCGCGGGGACGGCGCTGACATTGATCCTGCCGAAACAAGCCGCCTGAGCGCAGGCCGCCTGAACGACCTCTGCGCCGGCGCGCCGGCTCAATGGAGCTTCACGAGAGGTGTCGTCCTGCGGATCAGGAAACGCCCCATCACCATCAGCCCCGTGCGCAGCGCGCCGAGCACGGCCTGGTGATGCATCAGGTGCAGGCTCATGTACATGATGCGTGCCATGAACCCTTCGACGAACAGGCTCGCGCCGCGCAGCGAACCCATCAGGTTGCCGACCGTCGTCTCGCGGCCGATCGACACGAGCGAACCATAGTCGCGGTAGACGTACGGGTCCTTCTGCGGCGGCCGGCCGGCGGCCTCGCCCACGAATTCCTTGACGAGGTAGTCGGCCTGCTGGTGCGCCGCCTGGGCGCGGGGCGGGACGTGAGTGCCGTTGCCGTCCGTGCACGCGGCGCAATCGCCCAGCGCGTACACACCCTCCACGCCCGGCACGCGCAGGTGTGCGTCGACTTCGATCTGGCCGCCCTTGGCCAGCGGCAGGCCGAGCGAGCCGAGGAATTCGGGCGCGCGGATGCCGGCCGCCCACACGCACAGGTCCGCCGGATAGACATTGCCCTGGTTGTCGCTGACCTGTTTCTTGTCGATGCGGCTCACGCGGCAATCCGGCACGACGCGGATGGCGCGCTGGTCGAGCAGGCGCGCGGCCGCCGTCGACACACGTTCCGGCAACGGCGCCAGGATGCGCGATGCGCCTTCGAGCAAGGTGATGCGCACGTCGCGCTGTACGTGCAGCCGGCGAAAGCCATAGGCGGCGTAGGCGCCGGACGCCTCGCGCAATTCCGCCGCCAGCTCGACGCCCGTCGCGCCGCCGCCGATGATGACGATGTCGAGGCCGGACTCGGTCGCGCCGTCCTCCTTCTGCTGCTCGGCCTGGGCGAGCAGGCGCAACAGGCGCAGGCGGAACCGCTCCGCATCCTCGGTGGCATTCAGGGAAATCGTGTGCTCTTGCGCGCCAGGCACGCCGAAGTAGTTCGACGTGCTGCCGACGGCGATCACGAGGGAACGATAGCCGAGCGTGCGTTCGGGCAGCACTTCCTCGCCGTCGCCCGGTGCCGTCACGGGCGCGATCGTGATGTGCCGCGCCGCCGCGTCGAGCGCCGTCATGGCGCCGTACACGAAGGAAAAGCCGCGATCGTGCGCGAGCATCTGGTACGACAGGCCTTCCTGGTGAATGTCCAGCGTGCCCGCCGCCACCTCGTGCAGCGACGGCTTCCATACGTGGTACAGCCGGCTGTCGACGAGGGTCACTTTGTCCGGCCCCAATTTGCGGCCCAGCTTGCAGGCGAGCTCGAGCCCGCCCGCACCACCGCCCACGATCACGATATCGCTCTGCAATCCTGCCTCCGTCGGTCGCGCCCGCTGTCGGGCAAACGGAAACAGTCTACTACGGGGCGCCCGGATCAGTCGCGGTCGTGGCCGTGGCCATGGCCGTGACCGTGGCCCTCGCCATGGCCGGGGCCTTCGCCGCGGCCGTGCTCCCAGCCGTCGCGACCGCCGCGGCCCGGACCGTCACGATATTCCACACGCTCGACGACACGCACGTCGCGCGGTCCGCGGTATTCCTCGCGGTAGCCGACGTGCTCGCGGTAGCGCGGCACGTACGTGTTCGTATACCACTCGTCGCGCACGAACAGCACCGGACGGCCGCAGGCGCCGTAGCGACCGCAGAACTTGGCCCAGTGCTTGCGGTGGCCCGGCGGCACGCGCAGGTACACGGGTTCCGCGACGTATTGCGGCGCTGGCGTGATGATCACCGGCTGCGGCGCGTACACGACCGGACGGGGAACGTAGTCGCCGATGTCGATCCGGCCGTAGAAGCCGGGCTGGCCGACGCTGACGGAGACGTTTGTCTGGGCCAGCGCGGGGAACGCGGCGGCGCACAGGACTGCGCCGAAAATCAGGGATTTCATAGGATGACCTCGTTATAGTTCTATATGCACAGTAGTTTATCAAACGAAACGTTGCGCCCGATTGCCTGCAACAGTTCCTTACATTGTCGCCGACGCGGGAATGCGACAAACGCGGCGTGCGCGGGTGTCGTCCAGCGTGGCGCCGCCGGCGGCCATGTTGGGCTAAGCTGGCGCCAAAGGAGAGCGTCATGAAACATCGTGCACGCTGGAGCCTGCTCCTGCTGGCCTGCCTCATGCTAGTGGCCTGCCAGGACCGGCGCGAACCGGTGAAACCCACCGTCACCCTGGCCGCAGCCACTGCAGCCATCCCCGGCTGACGCGCACCGCGCGCGACCAGCCGCCCTGTTCCGGCCCGTCCGCGTGCCGGCGTCGTCGCACAGCCGTTCGACCGCGCTTTACCGCAACGCAGCGCAGCGGTTAGAATCGTCCCTGCCATAAGGCAACGCTAGGGGTCCTGCAGCCGCACACGCGGCCCGCGGGTGAGACACACCCTTCGAACCTGATCTGGGTAATGCCAGCGAAGGGAAGCATGCGGACACCGGTCACGTACCGGGTCCGGCCCTCCCTTGCCGGCTCCACCCGTCACCTAGACGCCAACGAGGAGCGGCATGCAGCACCACCCGGTTTCCACTGTTTCTACACGCGTACGCACACGCCCAGCCACGGTGGCGCGACCATGAACGTCATCGTCCTCGGTGCCGGCGTTGTCGGCACCGCCACCGCCTGGTACCTGAGCGAGGCCGGCCACGGCGTCACCGTCATCGAGCGCCAGCCCGGCCCCGCCCAGGAAACGAGTTTCGCAAACGGTTGCCAGATTTCCGTCTCGCATGCCGAGCCTTGGGCCACGCCGGCCGGCCTCGTCAAGGTGCTGCGGTCGCTGGGGCGCGAGGACGCTCCGCTGCTGTTCCGCCTGCGCGCCGATCCGCTGCAATGGCGCTGGTGCCTGCAATTCGTGCGCGAATGCGCGCCCGGGCGCGTGGCCGCGAACCTGCGGCAGATCGTCGCCCTGGCCGACTACAGCCGCCGCAGCCTGCAGGCGCTGCGCGTGCAGACGGGCATCGCCTACGACGATCTCACGCGCGGCATCCTGCATTTCTACACGGACGAACGGGAATTCGAGCACGCCAGCCGCGCCGCGGCCGCGATGCGCGAACTGGGTTGCCCACGCATGACGGTCGATGCCGACGAGGCCGTGCGCATCGAGCCGGCGCTGGCGTCCGTGCGCCGCCACCTCGTCGGCGCCGACTTCACGGCCAGCGACGAGTCCGGCGACGTGTACCGCTTCACGTCGCAACTGGCGGCCCGTGGCGCGGCGGCCGGCATCCGCTTCCTGTACAACACGACGGCGACGCGCCTGCGCGAGGCCGGGGGCTTTGTCGACGCCGTGGAAGTCATCGATGGGGCGGGCCGCCACAAGCTGCTGGAGGCCGACGCGATCGTCGTCGCGCTGGGCAGTTTTTCCGTGCAATTGCTCGCACCGCTGGGCATCCGGCTGATGATCTATCCGGGCAAGGGCTATTCCGCGACCTACCCCATCGTTGCCCCGGCCGCCGCCCCGACCGTGTCGCTGACGGACGACGGCCACAAGCTCGTGTTTTCCCGGCTGGGCGACCGCCTGCGCGTGGCCGGCACCTGCGAGCTGAACGGTTACACGCGCGACCTGAACCCCGTGCGCTGCGCTGCCATCACGCGGCGCGTGCGCGCGCTTTTCCCGGGCGCCTGCGACTACGACAATGCGACGTACTGGGCGGGCCTGCGGCCGCTGACGCCGTCGAACGTCCCGTACGTGGGCCGCACGCGCCTCGCGAACCTGTACCTGAACACGGGGCACGGCACGCTGGGATGGACGATGGGGTGCGGCTCGGGACGAGCGATCGCCGACATCCTGTCCGGACGCCAGCCGGAGGCGGATTTCGCGTTTTTGTGAACTAATGATTACTGGATATAACTTTCGGTATTTTTTACACCTCTTCCCGTCGTTACAAAGTGTGATGATCCAAGCCTTTGATTTATATCAAATCGTATGCGTTGGAACGCGACTTGCTTCACATAGGAATCGCACCGAATCCCGGTGTCTCTAGGAGCTAGCGCGATGAAATCAACAATACTGAAAGTGGCATTAACCACGGCAATCCTGACGGGAGCGTCACCGGCCTTCGCAGACCTCATCTACGCCGATGGCACGACAGTGAAGGGGACCGGCCTCGGCGCCGTCCAGACGGTCGTTACCGTCCAGGACAACAACCGCAAGGGCGGTACGGACAACGGCACCGAATCGGGCTGCGTAACCTACTCGGGCATTTTGGCCAACCCGACGTATGCCTGCCAGATGAGCTTGCAGGGCGGCGACAACACGGCCGGCAGCGCGGGCAACAACACGTACCTGCTCAGCAGTATCGCCGGCCTGACCAGCGCGGCGCAGCTCGGCCTCGTCGTCAACGTCAGCGAAGGCGCCCCGACCAATGACGCCACCCTGACCGACCTTTACCTCAGCTTGTACAACATGACGTTGGGCACGACGAAGTACTTCGCCTACACGGGGCCGGACCTGGTCCTCAAGGACACCGACGGCGTGGGCGTCTCCGGCAAGCACACGTTCATCCTGGACTCGACGCAGGCCCTGGCGGCCAAGGCGTTCTGCCCCGTGCTGAGCAATTGCGTGGTGGCGGGCGGCATCCAGTTCGCGTTCGGCACCACCCAGGCGACACCGGAGACGATGTACATCGGTGCGTTCAAGGGCGAAGGCGGTGGTGACAGCGGTGGCGGCGAAGCGCCCGAACCGGCCTCGATCGCCCTGTTCGGCGCCGGCTTGCTCGCCCTGCGCGGCATGCGCCGCCAGCCAAAGAAGTAACCGCGGCAGCGGCCACCACCAGGCGCCGTTCCGGCCAACACCGGACGGCGCCTGTTTTCCTTCGCTGAAGCGCATCTCGCGGCCAGGCGGCGCGGCAGGTTACACTGTCGCCTTTTACACACCGCCACCACGCCATGTCGTTCGCTTCGCTCGGCCTGATCGACCAGATCACGCGCACCCTCGCCTCGCTCTCGTACCACACGCCCACCGCCGTCCAGGCGCAGGCGATACCCGCCGTGCTGGCAGGGCGCGACGTCATGGCCGCCGCCCAGACGGGCACCGGCAAGACGGCCGGCTTCGCGTTGCCGCTGCTGCAGCGCCTCGTGATGGATGGCGGCCAGGTCGCGAGCAATGCGGCGCGCGCGCTGATCCTCGTGCCCACGCGCGAACTGGCGGAACAGGTGCACGAAAGCGTGCGCGCCTACAGTGCCGGCCTGCCGCTGCGCACGATGGTCGCGTACGGCGGCGTCAGCATCAATCCGCAGATGATGCGGCTGCGTAAGGGCGTCGACGTCCTCGTCGCGACGCCGGGCCGCCTGTTGGACCTGCAGCGCCAGAACGCGGTGCGCTTCAACCAGGTGCAGACGCTCGTCCTCGACGAGGCGGACCGCATGCTGGACCTCGGCTTTTCGCGCGACATCGACAACCTGCTCGCGCTGCTGCCGAAGCAGCGCCAGACCCTGCTCTTCTCCGCGACGTTCTCCGACCCGATCCGCGCGCTCGCCGCCAAGCTGCTGCACGACCCCGTCGGCATCGAGGCGGCGCCGCGCAACACGACGGTGAAGGCGATCCGCCAGTGGATCGTCCCCGTCGACAAGAAACGCAAGCCCGACCTGTTCCTGCACCTGCTGGCGCGCCACGACTGGCCGCAGGTGCTCGCGTTCGTGAAGACGCGCAAGGGCGTCGACCAGCTCGTCGAGCTGCTGGCGGCGCGCGGCATCGCGGCCGACTCGATCCACGGCGACAAGCCGCAGCCCTCGCGCCTGCGCGCGCTCGACCGCTTCAAGGCGGGCGAGGTGCGCGTGCTCGTCGCGACGGACGTCGCCGCGCGCGGCCTGGACATCGACGACCTGCCCGTCGTCGTCAACGTCGACCTCCCGATCGTCGCGGAAGACTATGTGCACCGCACGGGGCGCACGGGCCGCGCGGGGGCGTCGGGCGAGGCGGTGTCGCTCGTGTGCGCGGACGAGGTGCAGCAGCTCGCCGCCATCGAAGCGCTGACGAAACAGAGCCTGGCGCGCAACGAAGAAGCGGGCTTCGCACCCGAGCACCGCGTGCCGCAGACGACGGCGTCCGGCGCCGTCGTCAAGAAGCCCAAGAAGCCCAAGAAACCGAAAGGCGCCAGGGACGCCCGGGCCGATGCGCCCGTCGTGCAGGAAGACGTGCGCTTCCGGCGCTGACCCTACCAGTACGCCTGGACGAGGCGCCGGCCGGCGAGAATCACGAGCAGCGCGACGACGATGCCGCGCACGATCCACGTGCGTCGCTCCCGGCGGCGCCATCGGTCCGCCGAGGCGGCCGTCGCGCGGTGGTCGTCCTCGTCGTCGGGGTGGGTGTAAGCATCGTCCAGCGCCCGGTACGTCTCGCCTTCGTCGCCCCGCACGCGCGCACCCAGCGCATCGGCCAGCGCGATCATGCGGTCGAGCCCATCGTCGTCCGGGTTCTTCGTCCACAGCTGGCCATCCTGGTACCACAGCTGCAGCCCGCCATCCGCGTGGAGCGTACGCGCTGCGCGGTCGTGGCGCCCGCCGGGCAGCGTGGCCGCGGCCCTTTCGATCTCGTCTTCAATGATCGGAAGCGACGCCTTTCCCCGCGTGCGCAGGATCGTGACGTGGTAGCCCATGTAAGTTGCATCATTCGTCGGTTCGCACCGATTCTACGGTTTGTCACCGCAGGTCCAGCCAGAACTTGCGCACGCCCTCGTCCTCGTCGACGGGCCCCACCGTGAACCCGAGCTTCTTGACGAGGCCGATGACGGGCGCGTTCTGCGGCAGCGCCTCGCCGACGATCTCGCGGGTGCCGCGGGCGCGGCAATAGGCGATCAACTTATTCATCAGCATGACGCCGAGGCCCTTGCCCTTCAGGTCGGAGCGCACGGTGACGGCGAATTCCGCGCTCATGTTGTCCGGGTCGGCCACGACGCGGCTCACCGCGAGCGTTTCCGGGGCGCCGTCCGGCCCCGAGCGCGTGGCGATGAAGGCCATCTCGCGGTCGTAGTCGATCTGCGTGAAGCGCGCCAGCTGCGCCGGCTGCAGCTCGCGCACGCGCACGAACATGCGGTAGCGCACGTCGTCCGGCGTCAGGGCATTGAAGAACGCCACGTGCGCGGCGCCGTCCTCGGGGCGGATGGGGCGCAGCAGGATCGTCCCGCCCTGCCACGGCACCACTTCCTCCAGCTCGACCGGGTACGGACGGATCGCGAGCCGGTCGAGCGCATTGCCTGCGCGGTCGGGCGGCGCGACGCGCAGGCGCGCATCCAGCACGACGGCGCCGTTGCCGTCGGCCAGCAGCGGATTGATGTCCAGTTCGACGATCTCCGGCACCTCGGCCACGAGGCGCGCCACCTGCACGAGCACGGCGGCGATGGCGTCCAGGTCGGCGGGCGGATGGTTGCGATAGCCGGCCAGCTGGCGCGCCACGCGCGTGCGCGAGATCAGGTCACGCGCCAGCACCGTGTTCAGCGGCGGCAGCGCGACCGCGTGGTCGTTCACGGCTTCCACGGCGAGGCCGCCCTGTCCGAACAGGATCACGGGGCCGAACACGGAGTCCAATGCGGCTCCCGCGATCAGCTCGTGCGCTTCCGGATTCCGGGCCATCGCCTGCACGATGAAGCCGTCCAGGCGCGCGTCCGGCTTCAGTTCCGCGAGCCGCTTCGCCATCCGCTCCGTCGCGGCGCGCACGGCCTCCGGCGTGTCCAGGTCGAGCGAGACACCGCCCACGTCGGACTTCTGCACGACGTCCGGCGACAGGATCTTCACCGCCACCGGATAGCCGATCTCCGCGGCCATCGCCACCGCCTCGTCGGGCGTCGCGGCCGCGCGCGTGGGCACCGTCGGGATGCCGTAGGCGTCCAGGATGGCCTTCGTGTCCGGGTCGTCCAGCAGGTAGCGGCCGGTCCGGCGGCCCCGTTCCAGCGCGGCGCGCACGAGGGCGCGCGCCCGGTCGCGGTCCGGCTCGCCGTCGCCGATCGATGCCGGCACTTCCATCAGCAGCTGCTGGTTGCGGCGGAAGTGGACGATCTGCAGGAAGCCGTTCACGGCCGCTTCCGGCGTACGGTACGCCGGCATGCCGGCCTCGTACGCGATCGTGCGCGCCTCGCCGACGGACTGCAGGCCGAGCCAGCACGCGAGCACATTGCGCGACGACGCCTTCGCCAGCGGCGCCACGGCGCGCGCCACGTCGGCCGGATCGACGACGGCGTTCGGCGCGTGGATCATCACGACGGCATGCGCCTCGGGGTCGTGCAGCAGCACGTCGATCACGTCGCGGTAGCGCTCCGGCGGCGCGTCGCCGCGCAGGTTCAATTCGCCGCTGCCGCTCCACTCGGGCACGAGGTCGCGCAACCTTGCCACCGTCTCCGCCGCCAACACGGCCTGGTGACCGCCGCCGTATTGCAGCGCGTCCGCCGCGAGCACGACGGGCCCCGCGCCGTTGCCGATCAGCGCCAGGCGTTCGCCGAACAGTGGCTTGGCGCGCGCCAGCGTCTCGACGGCGGCGAACAGCTGGTCGGTCGTGTACACGCGCAGCATGCCGGCGCGGCGGATCGCGGCGTCGTACACGTCGTCCGGCCGCGCCAGCACGCCGGACAGGCAGGCGCCCGCCGTCGCCGCCTCCAGCGAGCGGCCCGCCTTCAGCATCAACGTGGGCTTGCTGCGGGCCGCGGCGCGCGCGGCGGACATGAACTTGCGGGCATGGCGCACGCTCTCCGCATGGACGAGTATCGCGGACGTGCCGGGGTCGCTGGCCAGGTAGTCCAGCACGTCGCCGAAGTCGACGTCGGCCGACTCGCCCAACGCGATGAACGTGGAAAAGCCCACGTTGCGCGTGCGCGCCCAATCGAGCACGCCCGCCATCAGCGCGCCCGATTCCGACACGAACGCGATCCGCCCCGCCGCCGCGCCGCCCACGGCGATGCTGGCGTTCAGGCCGATGCCGGGCGCCAGCAGGCCGGAGCTGTTCGCGCCCAGGATGCGCAGCAGGTACGGGTTGGCGGCATCCAGCATCGCCTGCTTGATGCTGCGCCCCCGCGCGTCGCGCGCCGTCGACACGCCCGCACTCATCACGATCGCGGCGCGCGTCCCCAATTCGCCCAGGCGGCGCACGATGGCGGGGATCGTCGCCGGTGGCGTGCAGATGATCGCGAGGTCCGGCGCCTGCGGCAGGTCGCCCACGTCGGCCCAGACCTGCAGGCCGTCCAAGGTGTCGTACTTCGGATTCACCGGGTACAGCGCGCCCTTGAAGCCGCCTTCGCGCAGGTTGCGCAGCATGGTCGCGCCCACGCTGCCCGGGCGCTCCGATGCGCCGACCAGGGCCACCGACGCCGGTGCAAACAGTTGCTTGAGATTACGTACGCTCATCGACGCTCCCAGCCGTGCAAGCCACCCGCGGCGGATTGGCTACACTTGGTTCGACATCCGGTTCGACATCCAACAACGACGACAGCCCATGACGGACACCGACAACGAACGAGGCGCCGACGCCGACGACAGCGGCAACAAGGAAAGCGGATCGCGCAAGGTGATCTACGCGGCCGTCCTCGCCAACCTGGGCATCGCCGTGGCCAAGTTCATCGTGGCCGCCATCACGGGCAGCGCCGCCATGCTCGCGGAAGGCATCCACTCCGCCGTCGACACGGGCAACGAGTTCCTGCTGCTGATCGGTGAACGTAACAGCGCCAAGCCCGCCGACAAGAGCCATCCGTTCGGGTACGGCAAGGCATTGTACTTCTGGGCGCTGCTCGTCGCGCTGTCCGTGTTCTCGCTGGGCGGCGGACTCTCGATCTACCACGGCATCAGCGCGCTGCGCCACCCGGATCCGGTCGAGGACCCGCTGTGGAACTACGTCGTGCTGGCCGTCTCCGCCTGCTTCGAGGGCTACAGCTGGAACGTGTCGCGGCGTGAACTGAACAAGCGGCGCAAGCCTGGCGCGTCGCTGTGGCAGACCGTCCATGCGAGCAAGGACGCGTCCGTGTTCACGGTCTTCATCGAAGACACGGCCGCGCTGCTGGGCCTCGCCATCGCGGCCGTGGGCATCACGCTGGGCTGGCTGTTCGACAGTCCCTACTTCGACGCGGGCGCGTCGGTCATGATCGGCCTGTTGCTCGTGGGCGCCGCGTTCGCCCTCGCGCGCGAGACGGGCGCGCTGCTCGTGGGCGAAGGCATCGGCACGGACGCCACGCGGCGCGTGTGCCAGATCCTGCGCGACGACCCGTCGATCGAGGACGTGGGCAAGGTGCTCAGCATGCAACTGGGGCCGGACGACGTGCTGCTGACGGCGGCCGTGCGCTTCAACCGCGGCATGCGCATCGACGAGGTGGAGGCCGCGATCGAACGGCTGGAAACCGCGGTGGCGGCCGCGTATCCGCCGATCCGCCACATCTATTTCGAATCGGGCGCGCTGCGCTCGGCGATGCGCTGACATCGGCCGGGTCCTAATCCGCGGACGCGGCGGGCAGTGCGCGAAAGCGCGCCGAACGGGCCTCGAACTCGCGCAGCAGGCCCGCAACGACGGCCGCCGTATGCGCCCGCAGCGCCTGCGGATCGGGATCGGCATGAGCGGCGGCCCGCAGCGCGGCGCATTCCGCCAGTTGTGCCAGCGCCACGACGACGTCGGCGCGGCCCCGGACGCCCTGCGCGCTGGAGTAATACGGGCGGCAGCGCCGGTCGAGCACGAACGTGCCCTGCACGAGGCGGTCGACCCCCATGTCGAAGATCACCCGCTCGATGACCTGCGCGGCACGTTCGCCCACCTGGCGGCGGCTGCGCATGGCCCGCGTCGCAAACAAGTGCCCCAAGATGCCCATACGGCGTCGTCCCTTTAGTCATTGTCGACATGCTACCACGCGCGTCGCGCCCGGCGCACTGCCAAGCAGCGGCACCGTGCTAGAATCGCGCCGTGAATACCGTCCTGCGCTCGCTGTTCGTCTGGTTGTTGTTGCTGGCCCTGCCCGTCCAGGGCGTGGCGGCGGCGGCGCGCATGCTGCCGTCCGTGGCTGCACCGGCCGCCATGGCGGCCGCGCACCATTGCCACGACACGGCACCTGCCGCGGATGCCGCCAAGGCCGCCGACGCGCATCACCCGGACAAGCATCACGGAGCGTGCGCCGACTGCTGCATCGCCGCAGCGCCCGTGCCGGCGACGGTCGTCGCGCCGGCGTGCGCGCCCCCGTCGGTCGCCATCCCCTTCCGCGCCGGCCACGTGCCCAGCGTCGACCCGGCGCTGCCCGAACGCCCTCCCCGCCTTTTCGTCGCCTGAACGGCGCGGCCACCGAGCCGCGTCCGCAGTCCGTCGCCCGCGCACTGAGCGCTGCGGCGTCCTTCACGCATTCGAACGAGACGATATGAAACGACACCACCTGACCTGTGCGCTGGCCTGCCTGCTGGCCGGCGCAGCCACGCACGCCGCCGCGCAGACCGCACCCGGCGGCGTCGCCGATCCGCAGGCACCGGCGCCCGCCACGCGCGCGCAGCCGGCCATCGACTACCACACCGAACCCGCGCCGGCCGCACGTCCCGACGAAGCCTGGCGCACCGCCAATACGACCGTCGGCGGACGCAATCCGATGCGACTGACCATGCCCGGCATGCAAGGCAGTCACGACCACCATGCCGGCATGGACATGGACGCGATGCAGTGCATGGGGGGCGGCGGCTGCGCGTGTTGCGACGGCAAGGACAAGATGCCGGCCCATGGCGACCATGGCGATCACGGCGCCATGCAGTGCAAACCGGCCGATGGCGGTTGCGGATGCTGCAGCGGCATGGCGATGAAGGACGGCGCCGGCTGCTGCGACCACAAGGAGGGCAAGTGATGCGGCGCCCTGGTCTCCGCACCGGCCCGCCCGCCGCGCTGGCCGCGCTCGCGCTGTTGTCCGGCTGCGCGACCGTCGCGCCGGATGGCGGCTTCGGCGACGTCGCGGCCACGACGCAGGCGCGCATCGGCGCGACGCCGGAACTCGCGCGTGACGGTGCCGGCGCCCTCGCCGCCTCGCTGCGCGACCTCCCGGTGTTCGCGCAAGGCGCGCCGCTCGACATGGACGCCGCGGTGCGCATCGCCGTCGTCAACCACGCTGGCCTGCAGGCCACGTACCGGAACGTCGGCGTCGCGCAGGCCGATCTCGTCACCGCGTCGCGGCCGCCGAATCCGAAGCTCGACTTCAAGCGGCTGGCGGGCGGTGGCGCCCTCGAGATCGAACGCGGCATCACGTTCGACCTCGTCGGCCTGCTGACGGCACCGCTGGCCGCGCGCATGGAAACGCGCCGCTTCGAACAGGTCAAACGCGACGTGGGTGCCGCCATCGAGCGGCATGCGCTGGAAACGCGCACGGCGTGGATCGAGGCCGTGGCGAGCCGGCAGGCGCTCGACTACGCGCGCCGCGTGCTGGCCGCGAGCGCCGCGGGTGCCGAACTCACGGGTCGCATGGCCAGCGTCGGTAACACGAACCAGCTGGAGCTGGCGCGCGAACAGGTCTTCCACGCCCAGGCCGCGGGCGACGTCGCGCGCGCGGCGCGGCGCGCGACGGCCGCGCGCGAACGCCTCACGCGCGCGCTGGGCCTGTGGGGCAAGGATGCAGATTATGCGTTGCCCGACCACCTGCCCGACCTGCCGGCCGCGCCGGCCGACCTGCCGGACGTCGAACGCCTCGCGCTGGCGCAACGCCTGGACGTGCAGGCGGCACGGGCGGACGCGGCCGCCACGGCGGCCGACCTGGGCCTCACGCGCACGACGCGCTTCATCAACGTGCTCGACGCGGGTTACGCAAACAAGTCGCAGACGGACGCGCCGACGGAACGCGGCTACACGCTGTCGCTGGAACTGCCGCTGTTCGACTGGGGCGGCGCGCGCGTCGCCCGCGCCGAGGCCACGTACATGCGGGCCGTGGACCGCGTCGCGCTCGCGGCCGTCACGGCGCGCAGCGAAGCGCGCGAGCGCTACCTCGCCTACCGCAACGCGTACGATGTCGCGCGCCACTACCGCGACACGATCATCCCGCTACGCAGGAAGATCGGGGACGAAGTCCTGCTGCGCTACAACGGCATGCTCGCGAGCCCGCAAGACCTGCTGGCCGACGCGCGCGCACAGGCCGAGGCGGTCACCGCCTACATCGAGGCGCAGCAGGCGTTCTGGGAAGCGCAAGCCGAACTGGAAGCCGCCCTGGGCATGCGGATCGCCCCGCAGGCCGCGCCCGCAACGCACAAGGAACACGCAGAATGACGAACCGCAGACATTTCATTACCGGCGCGGCCGGCGCCATGGTCGGCGCCTCGCTCGTGTCGAAGGCCGCCGCGGCCGCCATCCCGGAAGCGCCCGTGCAGTCGTCGCCCGCCACGCAGCCGCCGCTGCATCCCGCGAGCGGCCGGCCGTACAACCCCGTCGTCACGCTGAACGGCTGGAGCCTGCCGTGGCGCATGAAGGACGGCGTCAAGGAATTCCACCTGGTGGCCGAACCCGTCGTGCGCGAGATCGCGCCCGGCATGAAGGCGAACCTGTGGGGCTACAACGGGCAGAGTCCCGGCCCCACGATCGAGGTCGTCGAGGGCGACCGGGTGCGCATCTTCGTGACCAATAAACTGCCGGAGGCGACGACGATCCACTGGCACGGCCAGATCCTTCCCAGCGGGATGGACGGGGTGGCGGGTCTGTCGCAGCCCGCCATCGCACCGGGCAAGACGTTCGTCTACGAATTCGTCGCGCGCCACGCGGGCACCTTCATGTACCACCCGCACAGCGACGAGATGACGCAGATGGCGATGGGCATGATGGGCTTCTGGGTCACGCACCCGAAGGACCCGCGCCAGCACGCCGTCGACCGCGACTTCGTGTTCCTGCTGAACGCCTACGACATCGCCCCCGGCAACTACACGCCCAACGTGAACACGATGCTGGACTTTAACCTGTGGACCATCAACAGCCGCGCCTTCCCCGGCACCGACCCGATGGTCGTGCGCAAGGACGACCGGGTGCGCATCCGCATGGGCAACCTGACGATGACGAACCACCCGTTCCACATCCACGGCCACCGCTTCGAAGTGACGGGGACCGATGGCGGCTGGTTGCCGCCGGCCGCGCGCTGGCCCGAGGTGACGGTCGACATCGGCGTGGGCCAGATGCGCGCGATCGAATTCGTCGCGGACAATCCCGGCGACTGGGCGTTCCACTGCCATAAATCGCACCACACGATGAACGCGATGAGCCACGCCATGCCGAACCTCGTCGGCGTCGACCAGGCCGGCGTGGCGAAGACCATCAACGACCTCGTGCCCGGCTATATGGTCATGGGCGACAAGGGCGGTTCGATGGGCGGCATGCAGATGCCGCTGCCGGAGAACACGCTGCCGATGATGGCGGGCAGCGGGCCGTTCGGCGACATCGAGATGGGCGGCATGTTCACCGTCATCAAGGTGCGCGAGGGCCTGGCGCGGGGCGATTACCGCGACCCGGGCTGGTACGAGCACCCCGCCGGCACGGTGGCGCGCGAGTGGACGGGCGCGCTGCCCGACGCCCCGAGCGCGCCGCCCGCGCCCGCGCAGGGCGAGGTGATCGGCACCGCCAAGCGCGGCGGGCACGAAGGCCACGAAGGGCACTGAGCGCGCAGAGCCGTCACGCGCAACCGGCCGCCGGTCACACACCGTGACGCGGGCGGCCGCACCTCGCCGACAATCCCCTGCATCGGATTGAAAAGGACGTCACATGCAGAGGAAGATGGTGTGCGCGGCCGTGCTCGGGCTCGCGGCACGGGCGGCGCTCGCGGGCGACGGCGACGAACCGGCCGCGCCGACGGTGACGGTCACGGCGAAAAAAGAAGCCGTCGCGCGCAAGCTCGACCGCACGGTCTACGACGTGTCCACGCTGCCGCGCGCGGCCAACGGGTCCGCGCAGGACGTGCTGCAGGCGACACCCGAGCTTTCCGTCACGGCCGATGGCCGGATCGCCGTCAAGGGCAGCACGCAGGTCACGGTGCTGGTCGACGGCAAGCCGACGGCGCTGCTGGCGGGGTCCGCGGAAGACCGTGCCGTCGCGCTGCAGACGATGAGCGGTGCCGGCATCGCCAGCGTCGAAGTGATCACGAATCCGTCGGTGGCGCAGGACGCCAACGGCGGCGCGATCGTGAACATCGTATTGAAGCGCAACCGCAAGCCCGGTGCCCATGCGCAGCTGCGGTGCAGCGCGACGGACCAGGGCTTGTGGAATACTGGCGCATCGGGCGACATGACCCGCGGGCCGCTGAGCGTGCACGGCAGCATCGCGTACCGCCACGACGGCACGCTGAAAATCCGCGGCTCGGAGGTCGACTGGACCGACCCGCTGTCCGGGCTGCCCGCCCGCACGGTGCAGACGTCGCGCGTCTTCGTCCGCCGCGTCGTCGACAGCGCGGCGCTCGGTGCCGACTACGCGCTCGGTGCGGCGGACAGCGTGAGCGTCTCGGCCCGCCACAGCGGCCGCCACTCGCGCCCCCTGTTCGACGTGCTGTCCGCGGAGCGCACGGGCGCCGCCGACACGATCTACCACCGCATCTCCAACGGTCCCAACGAACAGTCCGACGACAGCGCGAGCCTGGCCTACAGCCGCCAGGGCAACGGCACGGCGCTCAAGGCCGCCTTCGAGCACAGCGCCACGCGCGCGCTGGTGGACAAATCGTATCGCGACGTGTTCGTCGAACCCCTGCGCGCGAGCACCTACAGCCACGGCGCGACGCGGTCGGCGCGCCGTCTCGACCAGGCCACCGTCGACTGGAGCGGCGCCGCGCCGCACGGCCAGTGGGGCGCGGGCCTCGACCTGCACGACCGGACGGACGACATCGGCAATGTCCAGGCGGAGCTCGATCCCGCGACCGGCGCGGAGAGGCCAGATCCCTCGACCACCAATGTCTACGCGGTGACGACGACCGTGCGCGCCGCGTACGTGACCGACAAGGTCCGGCATGGCGACTGGGAAGCCCTGCTCGGCGCGCGGGCCGAACGCATGGCGGTGCGCGTCGACGCGGTCCAGGGTGCCGCGCACACGGACCACTGGCAAGCCGTGAACCCGAGCGTGCACGTGCGGCGCGCGTTCGGGGACGACGCCGACGTGACCCTGTCCTATCGCGGCAGCCTGCAGATGCCCGACCCGCGCGACCTGAATCCGTTCACCACCTACGTCGACGCGCAGAACCGCAGCCGCGGCAACCCTGGCCTGCGGCCGCAGCGGCTCGGCGCCTGGGAACTCGGTGCCCACGCCCAGGGGGGCCGCGTGGATGGGACTGTCGGCGTGTTCTACCGGACGAGCCGCGACACGGTGGTCGCAGCGCACACCGTGTCGGACAACGTGCTCGTCACGTCGCAGCAAAACGGCGGACATGGCCGCTCGGTCGGCGTCACGGGCTCGCTCGACTGGACGCCGGCGGTAGCGCTGCACCTCGGTATCGACGGCGGCATGGTCCGCGTGGCACTCGACACGCCGGACGTGGCCGGCCCCGTGCGCCAGCGCGGCGCGGCGGGCTACCTGAACGTCAGGGCCGGTTACAGCGCCGGCCGCGACGACCTGTCGCTCGACGCGCACGCGCAATCGGCCGGCATCACGCCGCTCGGCCGCTACGGCCCGACGAGCAGCGTGAACGTGACGTGGAAGCATGCGCTGGGCAAAACACTCAGCCTGACCGTCAACGCCAACGACGTCTTCGACGGCAGCCTGCGCACCTACGGGACGGACACCGGCACGTTCCGCCAGGCCGGGTTCGACCACTTCGTCGCCCGGCGGGTCTACGTCGGCTTCGTCAAGACGATCGAGTGATCAGGCGCTTTTGGCCGTCACCGGATAGCCCGCCGCGTCGATCGCGCGTGCGATGGCGTCCAGGTCCGCCGTGCTGTCCACTTTGACCTTCTTCGTCGCCAGGTCGACGTCGACCTTCGCATTCTTGTCGACGGCCTGCACGGACTTCGTGACGCGGCCCACGCAGTGGCCGCAGCTCATGTCTTCGACGGTCAATTCATACATCGTGTGTGCTCCTTGTGCCGGGGCCGGTGCGGCCCCGTTGGTTGAGTGAGTGGCGAACAGCGGCACGTCCGGCATTGGGTCGGCCGCGACATCGACGGCGGGACGCGGTGCGGGCCGCCAGCGCCGCAGCAGCAGCGCGTTGGTGACGACGCTGACGGAACTGAGCGCCATCGCCGCCCCGGCCAGCACGGGGTTCAGCAGGCCCAGCGCCGCGACGGGAATGCCGACGACGTTGTAGACGAACGCCCATGCGAGGTTCTGGCGGATCTTGCGCCACGTGCGGTCCGAGATGTCGATGGCGTCCGCGACGAGCAGCGGATCGCCGCGCATCAAGGTGATGCCGGCCGTGTGCAGCGCGACGTCCGTGCCGCCCGCCATCGCGATCCCGACGTGGGCCGCGGCCAGCGCGGGCGCGTCGTTGATGCCGTCGCCGACCATGCCCACCTGGCGGCCCTCTTTCATCAGCCCGCGCACGACGTCCGCCTTGTCCTGCGGCTGCACGTGCGCGACCCAGCGGTCCAGGCCCAGCGCCCCGGCGACGGCACGGGCACTGCCGTCGTTGTCGCCGCTGAGCATCATGCTGTCCACCCCGAGCGCGCGCAGGCGGGCGATGGCGGCGGCACTCGTCGCCTTCACGCGGTCGCCGAACGCGAGCACGCCATCCACGACGACCTCCGCACCGCGCACGCGCACGAGCCAAGACACGGTGCGGCCATCCGCCTCGTGGCGCTCGGACGCCGCAAGCAGCGCGGCCGGCAACTCGACACCACCGCCGATGTCGTCCAGCAGGCGGCGGTTGCCGAGATAGACGACGTTGTCGCCCACGCGGGCGCGCACGCCGCGGCCGGGCAGCGCGGCGGCGTCGGCGGCCTTCGGCGCCACGACCTCGCGCGCCGCCGCCAACTCCGCCACCGCACGCGCCAGCGGGTGCGCGCTGCCCCGCTGCACGGCCGCTGCCAGTGCCAGCACGTTGGCTGGGTCATTGCCTTCCAGCGCGACGACACGCGGCCGGCCTTCCGTCAGCGTGCCCGTCTTGTCGAAGACGACCATGTCGAGCGCGTGCGCCGTCTCCAGCGCTTCCGCGTCCTTGATGAGGATGCCGTGGCGCGCGGCCGCGCCCGTGCCGACCATGATGCTCGTGGGCGTCGCGAGGCCCAGCGCGCATGGGCAGGCGATCACCTGCACGGCGACGGCGTTCAACAATGCCGCCTGCCAGTCGCCGGTCATGACGCCCCACGCGAGCAGGGTGACGAGCGAGATCGCCAGCACGACGGGCACGAACACGGCGCTGACCTTGTCGACGAGGCGCTGGATCGGGGCCTTCGCGGCCTGCGCGTCCTCGACCATGCGGATGATCCGCGCGAGCATGCTGTCCGCGCCGACGGCCGTGGCCTCGGCCAGCAGCAGGCCCTCGCCGTTGACGGCGCCGCCCGTCACCCGGTCGTCGACGCCTTTCGCGACGGGCAGGCTTTCACCCGTCAGCAGCGCCTCGTCGAGATGGCTTGCGCCTTCCACGACGCGGCCGTCGGCCGGCACGCGCTCGCCGGGCCGCACGACCATCAGGTCGCCGGCGCGCAGCGCGTCGAGGGCGATCGTCTCGTCGCGGCCGTTGCGGCGGACGATGGCGGTCGACGGACGCAGCGCTTCCAGCGCGCGGATCGCGGCGACGGTCTGGTGGCGCGCGCGTCCTTCCAGCCATTTGCCGAGCAGGACGAGCGTGATGACGACGGCCGCCGATTCGAAATACAGGTGCGGCATCGGGTGCCCGCCGCCCGCGCGCAGGAGCTGGTACAGCGACAGGAAGTACGCGGCCGACGTGCCGATCGCCACGAGCAAGTCCATGTTGCCGGCGCCGGCGCGCGCCGCCTTCCAGCCGGCGCGATAGAACCGGGCGCCGAGCCAGAACTGGACGGGCGTGGCCAGCGCGAGCTGCAGCCAGCCGGGCAGCATCCAGTCGATGCCAAACACGCGCAGCACCATCGGCGCGACGAGCGGTGCGCTCAGCACTGCGGCCGCCGCGACCGGCCACCAATCCGGAAGCGCACCCACCTGGACCGCCTCGCGCTTGCCCGCGCCCGACGGCCGCGCCTCGTAGCCGGCCTGCTCGACGGCAGCGACGATGGCCTGCAGGTCGAGCGCTGGCCCACGCACGGCCGCCCGTTCCGTGGCCAGGTTGACGCTCGCATCGACCACGCCCGGCACGGCCTTGATCGCCTTTTCGACGCGTGCGACGCAGGAAGCGCAGGTCATGCCCCCGATGTCGATGTCGAGGGCGGCATCGTCCGCCATTGTCGTGTCCATGGTTCCTCCTGTGATGACGACCACAGGATATGGCTTCCCACAATGGGAAGGTCAAGGGGATTGTAGCGCGGGCAGCGGATCCAGCGGGCGCAGTTCGTAACAGAGGTCGGCGCGGTCGGCCGGCGCCGGGGCGGAATAAAGATAACTGTCGAGGCCAAGGCGGCGGCCGGACGGGCCCAAATGCACGGCGCCGAGGTCCGCCTGGCGCAGCACGAGCACGACGTGGTAGGCGAGCGTCGGTACGGCAAACAGGCCAAGCAGGGTGCGCAGCGCGCGCGCGCCGGGCGCGCCGGGCAGGAAGCGGTCGTAGCGGGCACGGTCGAGGGGGCCGATGCGCACGCGCACGCGCAAGTCCGGCCGCCAGCTGCGCGCGCCCAGCAAGGCGCGCCGGCCGAGCTGGGAGTCCACGCCCAGCACGCTCTGTTCGCGGGGCGCGAGGCGGTCCCAGTGGCCGATGCCCTCTTCCACGCGCACCGCGACGCCGAAGTGACTGGACAGCACGCGCGCCAGCACGGCCGCCGACACGGGCCGCCGGCGCAGCAGGCCGGCGAAGGCGCCCAGCGCGGTGTCCGGGACGCCGTCCTGCGCGAACGCGTCGCGCGCGGGCAGGCCGGCCAGCGCCAGCAGCATGGGCAGGTAGGCGTCGCGCGGTCCGGCCACGAGATGCTCGACCCGGTAGATGCGCCACGCGCGGTACCACAGCGTGACCATGCGCGTGCTGAACATGTCGAGGAAGGCGCGGGCCGCCTGGCCCTCGGGCGCGTCGGCGGGAAGCGCGAGCAGGCGCTCCGTCACGTGCAGCGGCAGCGCGCCGTGCGCGCCCAGCAAGCCCATGAACGCGGGCGTGAGCCGATACGTGTCGCCGTCGCGCACCGCCGCCTCCAGCTGGCTGGGCGGGAACGCGAGCGCCACGCTGTTGGGAAAGCGCAGGTGGCGGTCGAGCGCGACCCGTTCGGGGATGCCCCGCTCGCCCAGCGCCAGCAGCAGCAGGCGCACGGCCTGGACGACGTCGAAGCGCTGGGGCTCGGCCAGCAGGCGGGCGATCAGGTCCATGGGCGGCCGGACTGCGCGCCGGACCCGCGCGGGGCGCAGGCGACGATTTCCCGGCCCGTCTGGTGCGACACGACCTGCAGCCGCGTGAAGCCGTTCAGTTGCCCATTCAGCGCGACGTAATGGTCGAGCACCTGCACGAACGGATACAGGCCCGTGCCCGCGAACGCGTCCTCGTCGACGGTGATCCGGATGCCGATGCCGGGGACCAGCGTGGCGACGGGCGCCGCGGCCAGCCACTCGCGCACGCTGCCGTGCTCCAGCCCCACGATGCCGGCGATCTGGCGCTGCGCGACGGGCGCGCGCGGCAGGTCGTACAGCGCGAGCATCCTGCGGAATTCGTCCAGGCCCGCCATCGACCACGCCGTGTGGTCCAGCGCCAGGTGGGCGATCACGCGCCAGTGCGTGCCGCGCGTGCCGGGGAAACGCCAGCCGGGCGACGGCTTGCGCAGCATGCGGACGGGCGCCAGGCCCGACAGCTCGTCGCTGCGCAGGTCGCCCTGCGGCTGGCCCCAGGCGAGGTGCGACGGCAGGTCGCGGTTGCTGCACGTGAGGTCCGTGGACAAGGTGGCGCCGGCCGCGTCGAGCGGGCGGAAATCGCCGTCGACGAGGGCGATGCGCATCTCGTGGCCTGGGCTGACGGCAGCCGTCGCCTCGTCGCGCCGCGCGACCCAGTAGTGCGCGGCGCCGGACGACGGGACGCCCGGCGTGGCGACGCCCGACGTGTACAGCGGCTCGAACGACGTGACGGTGCCCGTGTCCGCACGCACGAGGCGCACGGCGTCCACGCTGTGGATCTCGTATGCGGCCGCGTGCGCGCCGTCCGCCAGCAGCGGGTAGTCGGCGCTCGTGTACGCGAGCTGCAACGGCGCGCCCGCCTTGGGGAACAGGTTGACGACCGGGGTACAGCCGGGCAGCAGGTTGCTTGCATCCAGCCCGGCCAGCAGGCGCGCCGCGTCCGAGTCGGGCGCGATACCGGACAGCGCGACGTGCAACGTGAAGCCGCGGCAGCGCGGCGGCAGCAGGCCCGCGAGCGCCGCCAGGTCGACGTCGATGAAGTTGAATTTTTCCGGATAACAGAAATACTCGGTCAGCAGGCGCGGCGCGGGATGCGAGCGCGCGGGATACGGCAGCACCGCGTCCTCGTCTGCAAACCCCGCGAGACGCAGCGGCACGCGGGGCAGCGGCAGCCAACCCGTGTCGCCGTCCGGCTGCAGCCACGCGGCGGCGCAGCGCAGGAACAGCGCGTCGACGAGCATGGCGCGCAGCGACGCCTCGCCGTCGGCGAACAGGCGCAGCACGGGCGGGCAGTGCGGCGGCAGGCGGTCGAACGTGAAGCCCGAGCGGGTGGCCTCGACGGTGAGGCTGATGGTGCATGCGGCGCCGCGCGGCATCCTCTGCATGCGCGCGACGCCGTGCAGCGGCCCGAACGCCAGCCGCGTCACGGAGAGCGGTGCCAGCAGCACGTCGTAGACCGTGCGGAAGCGGCACGGGCTGTCGCTGCCGGCGCTCGTCCGCAGCATCGTGCCTCGTGCCAGCACGGACGGATGCGCGGGCACTTCGGCGGGCGCGCGGCCGCCGATCTGCACGATGGAATACGAGGGCAGCGGCCGCAGGTAATGGGGATACAGGCTGTCGAGCAGCGCTTCCGTGAAGCGGGGATAGTCGTCGTCGAGGCGCTTGTTGATGCGCGCGGACAGCAGCGCCACCGACTGCACGAGCCGGGCGACGCCGGGATCGTCCCACCCCTCGCCCGTCACGTGCAGCGCGCCGGCTGGCTTCGGATAGCGGGCGCGGAATTCGCGCGCGAAGTGGCCGAACAACCCCAGCTCTTCCTCGTAGTAGCGCAGCAGCTCGTCCATCGCTCCCCACCGATCGTTGCCCGAGACCAAGATGTATGCTCCCACCCTGCGCCGTCGCGTATCTTGAGTACAATCAACGCAATCCAACCGACAGGAGACGTCCGTGCCCGACCTGACCCCATTCCTCATCACGCAGCGATGGCCCGCGCAGCACCCCGACCGCCTGCAGCTGTATTCGCTGCCCACGCCGAACGGCGTCAAGGTGTCGATCATGCTCGAAGAGATCGGGCTGCCGTACGAAGTGCACCGCATCGCGTTCGACAAGAACGAGCAGACGACGCCGGAATTCATGTCGCTGAACCCGAACAACAAGATCCCCGCGATCATCGACCCCAACGGCCCGGGCGGCAAGCCGCTCCCGCTGTTCGAATCGGGCGCCATCCTGCTCTACCTGGCGGAGAAGACCGGCAAGCTGCTGCCCGCGGACCCGGCGCTGCGCTACGAGACGATCCAGTGGCTGATGTTCCAGATGGGCGGCATCGGCCCCATGTTCGGCCAACTGGGGTTCTTCCACAAATTCGCCGGCCGCGAATACGAGGACAAGCGCCCGCGCGACCGCTACGTGCACGAGGCGAAGCGCCTGTTGGGCGTGCTGGACGCGCACCTGAAGGGCCGCACCTGGCTCGTGGGCGACGAATACACGATCGCCGACGTGGCCACATTCCCCTGGGTGAACAACCTGGTCGGCTTCTACGACGCGGCCGAGATCGTCGGCTTCGACCGCTTCCCCGAAGTGGGCCGCGTGCTCGAGGCGTTCCGCGCCCGCCCCGCCGTCAAGGAAGGCCTGCAGATCCCGCGCGCGCCTGCCGCGTGACGGTGCTTACGACAGGGTGCGCAGGTCGGCGATGACCTCCGCACCGAAGCCCGCGCCGAGCAGGTAGTCGACGAGCTGTTCGGCGCACCTGTCCGGATCGAGCAGCGCCCCCGACTCCTTCAAGTCGATGAAGCGCTGGCGCATGGGGAAGCGTGACTCGGGCACGGCGCGGATCTCGGATTGCATCCCCGTGTCGATGACACCGGGCGCGAGGCTGCAGATGCGCACGCCCCGCTCGCGGTCGAGCGCGACGGCGCGCGCGTGCTGGTCGAGGGCGGCCTTGGTGGCGCAGTAGACGCTCCAGCCGGGATACGCGTTGCGGCCCGCGCCGCTGGAGATGTGCAGGATCCGCCGTTGCGCCCCATCGCTGGCGCGCACGACGGCCGCCGCCAGCGCCATCGGCGCCGCCACGTTCAGCTGCACGGCACGCAGCACGGCTTGCGGGTCCTGCGCGTCGAGCGGGCCGACGGGGCTCACCATGCCCGCGTTGTTCAACAAAAGGACGGCGCCCGTGCCGTCCAGGTAGTCGCCGAGCGCGCCGCCGGCCAGCCAGCCGGACAGCGCGACGCTGTCGGCCAGGTCCAGCTCGACTTCCTCGAACAGATCGGGATACGCGTCCGTCAGGTCGGCCGAACGGCTGCGCGCCAGGCCGAGCACGGGGACGCCGCGTGCCAGCAGGTTGCCGGCAAGCGCGGCGCCGAGGCCCTTGGTGTGGCCGGTCACTATCGCTTTCATGGTGGTCTCCAGGTGCCCGCCGCGGGCCGCTCACCCATGTTAGCGCAAGGCCGGGGCGCCAGCCAATCGTGCGCCGGGGACGGTGCGCCCGTCCGCCACCGCGCTTTGGGCCAATTGTTATTTCAAATGGAATTCATAAGCATTTTTAGCCTGGATTATCCGTAGAAAGAAATCAATCATCATGACCTCACCGTCAACCCATCCAGGAGATCACGATGACTACCCAAGCGAACCCCAGCACCCGCGTCGCCCTCGTCACCGGCGCATCGCGCGGCATCGGCGCCGCCGTCGCCGTCAACTACGCCGGCAATGAAGCCGCGGCGCACGCCACCGTCGCCGTCATCGCAGGGGCCGGCGGCCGCGCCATCGCCGTGCGCGCCGACGTGGCGGACGCCGCCGACGTGAAGCGCATGTTCACGACGATCGAAGAGACGCTCGGCCGCGTCGACGTCCTCGTCAACAATGCGGGCGTCCTCCCGTACGTGACCATCGCCGAGACGAGCGACGACGTGTTCGCCCGCGCGATGGCCATCAACGTCACGGGCACGTTCAACACGATGCGCGAGGCGGCCACCCGGATGAACGACGGCGGACGCATCGTCAACTTCTCGACGAGCGTGCTGCACATGGCGCCGCCCACCTACGGCGTGTACGTGGCCACGAAAGGCGCCGTCGAAGCGCTGACGCGCGTGTTCGCGAAGGAGCTGCGCGGCCGCGCCATCACCTGGCGACGCAGATGGATCGGTTCCAGGAGATGCAGATCTTCGTGCGCATCGTGGAGCGCAGGAGCTTCACGCAGGCCGCCGAGGACCTGTTGATCCCGCGCGCCACCGCCACCAATGCCATCAAGCGCCTGGAGAACCGCCTCGGCACGCGCCTGCTGGACCGGACGACACGCGCCGTCGCGCCCACGCAGGACGGCGCCGCGTACTACGAACGGTGCGTGCGCCTGCTGGCCGACCTCGACGAAGCGGAGGACGCGTTCCGCGGCAGCGAGCCCGCCGGCCTGTTGCGCGTGAACCTGCAGCCCACGCTCGCGCGCTACTTCGTGTTCCCCGCGCTGCCCGCCTTCCTCGCCCGCTATCCGCGCATCCAGTTGCACGTGGGGGAGGACGACCGCCTCGTCGACCTCGTGCGCGAAGGCGTCGACTGCGTGCTGCGCGCGGGCCAGCTGCACGATTCGTCGATGGTCGCGCGGCGCGCGGCCGACCTCGAACAGGTGACGGCCGCGAGCCCCGCGTATGTCGAACGCTTCGGCATGCCCGGGACGCTGGCCGATCTCGTGCATCACCAGGCCGTGCATTACGTGTCGACGGCGACGGGGCGCCCGTATCCGCTGGAATTCATGACGGACGCCGGCCTCAAGCTGGCGACGCCGCCGGGCGTCGTGTTCGTGACGGGCACGGAAGCCTATACGGCGGCCGCCCTCGCCGGCCTGGGTCTCGTGCAAGTCCCGCGCTACCGCATCGCCGACCGGCTGCAGGACGGGCAGCTCGTCGAAGTGCTGGCCGACGTGCCGCCGCCGCCGATTCCCGTCTCCGTGCTGTACCCGCGCGCGCGTCAGCTGTCCGCGCGGGTGCGCGTGTTCGCGGACTTCCTCGTGCAGCGGTTCCGCGACGCTGGGAGTGCCTAGCAGCAAGCTCGTGCCTCGGCTTTGCCGCCCGTGGCAGAATGTGTCTCAGCCGATCTCCACAAGACACGCCATGCAGACCCCATCGATTCCGCTCGACGAAGCGCGCCGGCTGACGGCGCTGCACGCCACGCGCCTCCTCCACACCGCCCCGGAAGACGCATTCGACCGCATCACCCGCATGGCCAGCCGCCTGCTCAAGATGCCGATCGCGCTCGTGTCGCTCGTCGACAAGGAAGACCAGTGGTTCAAGTCGCGCTGCGGCATCGACTTCACGGGGACGCGGCGCGCGGTGTCGTTCTGCGGCCATGCGATCCTCGACCGCGAACCGCTGATCGTCCCCGACGCCAAAGAGGATCCGCGCTTCGCCGACAACCCGATGGTCGTGAACCCGCCGCACGTGCGGTTCTACGCGGGCGTGCAGCTGTACTCGATCGACCGCATGCCGCTGGGCACCCTGTGCGTGCTCGACCGCGTGCCGCGCACGCTCGACGACGACGACCTCGACATCCTGCGCGACCTTGCGCGCATGACGGAACAGCTGATCCACTTCCGCCAGCTCGCGACGGCCGCGCAGTCGCTGCAGGCGCACGTGTACGTGGACAGCGACAATCCCGACCTCGCGGCGGCCGCGGGCCAGGTCGAGTTCCTGCTCACGCACGACGCGCTGACGGGGCTCGCGAACCGCCAGGTCCTCGTGCGCACGATCGGCGACAACCTGGAGACGTGGAAGCGCGACGGCCAGCACGTGCTCGTCGCGACGGTCAACGTCGACAAGTTCAAGCGCCTCAACGAACTGCTGGGCCACCACGCGGGCGACAAGGCCCTCGTGGACATCACGGGAAGCCTGCAGGCCCTGCTGCGCCCGGGCGACCTGCTGGCGCGCGCGGGCAGCGACGAATTCGTCCTGCTGCTGCCCGGCCTCGGCGACGACACCGTCGCGCGCGACCGCCTGCGCCAGCTGCTGCAGGCCGTCACGCGCGAATTCACAGCAGGCGGCGCCGGTGCCGGTGGGGCCGTCCCGCTCACGTGCAGCATCGGCTACGCCATCTTCCCGGAAGACGGCGCCGACGGCGACGTGCTCCTGAACGACGCGACGATGGCCGTGCGGCGCGCCAAGGCGCTGGGCGGAGGCCAGATCCAGCGCTATTCGGAAGAGCTGAGCCAGGCCATGCAGCGCAAGGTGACACTGGAAAATCAGCTCCGGCACGCGCTCGAACGGGGCGAGCTGTCGCTGAACTACCAGCCCAAGACCGACCTGCACGGCGGCGGCGTGGCGGGCCTCGAAGTGCTCGTCCGCTGGCAGCATCCGGAACACGGCGCGATCTCGCCCGCCGAATTCATCCCCATCGCGGAGGAGTCCGGCCTCGTCGTGCCGATCGGCGAATGGATACTGCGCACGGCCGTGGCGCAGCGCCGCGCCTGGAGCGACGCCGGTGTGCCCGACGTCCCGGTTGCCGTCAACCTGTCCGGCAAGCAGTTCCTGGGGACGGACGTCGTCGCGCTCGTCGACGGTGTGCTGCGCGAGTCCGGCCTGTCCCCGCGCCTGCTGGAACTGGAGCTCACGGAAAGCATCTCGATGGACGACCCGGCCCGCACGGCCGACCTGATGCGCCGGCTACGCGAGCTCGGCACCACGCTCAGCATCGACGACTTCGGCACCGGGTACTCGAGCCTCAGCTACCTCAAGCGCCTCCCGGTCGACAAGCTGAAGGTCGACCGCTCGTTCGTCCTCGACGTCCATCAAAGCGCCGATTCGCTGGCGATGGTCAAGGCGATCATCGGCATGGCGCACACGCTGCGGCTGGCCGTGATCGCCGAGGGCGTCGAGACGGACGAGCAGGTGGCCGTCCTGCGCAGCGCCGGCTGCGACCAGATCCAGGGCGATTACTTCAGCAAGCCGCTCGATGCCGACGCCTGCGCCGCCTACCTGCGCGAGCATGCGGCCCCGGCGGAAGTACCCCGGGGCGCCGCCGCCGGCGGGGCCGCGTAGCCGCTGTATGTACGGGAAGATGCAACACCAATTCCGGCAAATCGATGGCCGGAATTGTGGAATCCCATATGAAGGATTAAAATGATGACACGGGGCGTTGCCCAATTTCATTAAACGCACCGATGCCAGGCAGGTCCGTCGCACCCGGCCGCACGGACCGCATACAACAATTCCAAACCAACCAAGAGCATGCGTTACTCTAGTAACCATAAGGCCGAAACGCGGCAACGCATCATCGGCGAAGCCGCGCGCCGCTTCCGCAAGCACGGCATCGAAGGCACCGGTCTGGTGCCGCTGATGAAAGCGCTCGGCCTTACCCATGGCGGTTTCTACGCCCATTTCGAATCGAAGGATGCGCTCGTGCAGGCTTCGCTGGAAGCCGCCGCCGAGCAGACGCTGGAACGGTGGCAGGCGCCGCCTGCCGCCGCGCCTACCGCCGTGCCCATGCCCGAACCGGCCACCCCGGCCGGCGACGAACCCGTGCGCGCCGTCATCGACGACTACCTGTCCACGCGCCACCGCGACGAGCCGGGCGAAGGCTGCCCGCTGCCCACGCTGGCGGCGGAACTCGGCTTGCGCGGCCAGCCCAGCGCGACGGCGGACGCGATGATCGAGCACATGACGGCGCTGCTGGCCGATTGCCGCCTCGCGGCCGGCCCCGGCGACGGCGGCATCGTGGCGCTCGCCGCCATGGTCGGCGCCCTCACCCTGGCGCGCGCCGTGTCGGACCGGGCCGCGTCGGACGGCATCCTGGCCACCGTGCGCGCCGCGCTGCAGCCGGGGCCGCGGGAGGCGTGAGCGGCGGCAGGCTGCGTCAGCGGTCGACCATCGCCAGCGCCTTCTCCGTGTAGCGCGCACCCGCGACGCCGATCTCCTCGAGCGCCCCGTCGAGGCGGCGCATATCGTTGGCGTCGAGCCGCAGGTCGGCCGCGGCCACGTTCTGCTCCAGGTACGTGCGGCGCTTGGTGCCGGGGATCGGCACGATGTCGTCGCCCTTGGCCAGCAGCCACGCCAGCGCCACCTGGCCGGGCAGCGCGTGGTGCGCGGCCGCGATCTCCTTCACGAGGCCCGCAATGGCCTGGTTGCGGTCGAAGTTTTCCCCCTGCAGGCGCGGGTCGTTCTGGGCGCGGAAATCGTCCGCCGGATAGTCCTCGGCGCGCTTCGCGGTGCCGGTAAGGAAACCCCGGCCGAGAGGGCTGAACGGCACGAAGCCGATGCCCAGCTCGCGCAGTACCGGGAGCACGTCCGCCTCGATATTGCGCTCCCAGATCGAGTACTCGCTCTGCAGCGCCGTCACGGGCTGCACGGCGTGCGCCCGGCGGATCGTCGACGCACCCGCTTCCGACAGGCCGAAATACAGCACCTTGCCTTCGCGGATCAGGTCTTTCACCGTACCCGCCACGTCCTCGATCGGCACGGCCGGGTCGACGCGGTGCTGGTACAGCAAGTCGATGCGGTCCGTGCGCAGGCGTTTCAGCGACGCCTCGACCACCTCGCGGATGTGTTCCGGGCGGCTGTCGGCGCCGGCGAAGTGGCCCTTGCCGATGACGAAGCCGAACTTCGTCGCGATCTGCACCTGGTCGCGCCGGCCGGCCAGTGCGCGGCCCAGCAATTCCTCGTTCGTGAACGGGCCATACACTTCCGCCGTGTCGAGGAAGGTGCACCCCAGGCCGATGGCGCGGTGGATGGTCGCGATCGATTCCGCGTCGTCCGGCGTGCCGTACGCATGGCTCATGCCCATGCAGCCCAGGCCGATGGCGGAAACTTCCAGGCCCTGCATTCCAAGGCGTCGTGTCGTCAGCATGTCGTTGTCCTTTGCTCGTGATACCGCCCGCGGCGGCTTGATGACAATGTACGCGTTGCGTCTTGCAAAGAAAACACCAATAATCGGCGGATCATTTTCCAAAAATGGAAGACTCGTGGATTGGAACGACCTGAAATACTTCCTCGAAGTGGCGCGTGGCGGCAGCCTGACGCGGGCGTCGGACGTGCTGCGCGTGAGCCAGTCGACCGTGAGCCGGCGCATCGCCGAGCTGGAGACGCGCCTCGGCACCCGTCTGTTCGCCCGCCACCAGACGGGCTACTGCCTCACGGACGAGGGCCGCGAACTGCTCGGCCGCGCGGAAGCCGTCGAGGACAACATGCTCGCGTTCGAGCGGGGCGCGTCGGGCCTGGCGCCCGCCGTGTCGGGTCTCGTGCGCCTCGCCACGTCGGAAAACCTGGCGACGGACCTCGTGATTCCCGCACTGCCCGCCTTCGTCGCGCGCCACCCGCAGCTGCGCCTGGAAATCGTCACGACGACGGCCACCGTGGAACTGGGCCGGCGCGACGCCGACCTCGCGCTGCGCGTGGTCCGTCCCAGCCACGGCAACCTCAAGACACGCCGCCTCGGCGAGATGACGCACGGCGTGTACGGCAACCGCGACTATCTCGCGCGGCATCCGGCGCGCGGCGACGATCCGCTGGCCGGCCGCGCCGTCGTCACGTGGGACGAGGCGCACGCGCACCTGCCCGCGGCGCAATGGCTGGCGCGGCGCGCGCCGGACGCTCGCGTGGTGCTGGCCGCATCGACGTTGCGCGCGCAGATCGCCGCCGTGCGCGCGGGACTCGGGCTCGCCGTCCTGCCGGATTTCCTCGTCGCCGGGTCGGACCTCGTGCGCGTGCTCGCGCCGGACCAGGTGTTCAGCGACGGCGTCTGGCTCGTCATCCACGCCGACCTGGCGGCGTCCGCGCGCGTGCGGGCCGTCGCCGATTTCCTTGCGGAGGCGGTGGCGGGCAGCGCGCTGTCCGGCCGGCCCGTCGCGCCTTCGTGTTAGCATCTGGCGATGGAAAAACGAAGCGACTACAAGACCGCCTTGCTGATCGAGGCGGCAATCCACGAGGCCCAGGAAGAACGCCGCTCGCCCGCGCGCGCGCTGGCGGCCCTGGGCGTGCCGTTCGACGTCGCGATGCGCGTGCTCACACGCCCGGACGAGCGGCGCCACGTCGTCCCGCCGCCGCGCAGCGCGGGCGCGCAAGGATAGTCACGGATAGCGCACGGGCCGGCCCGGCAGGTCGGGCAGCGGGATGAATTCCGTCTCGCCCGGCACATGCGGGAATCGTTGGGCTTGCCAGTCTTCCTTGGCCTGCTCGATGCGGTCGGCGGAACTCGACACGAAATTCCACGTCAGGTAGCGCGGGCCGTCCATCGGTTCGCCGCCCAGCAGCATCACGCGCGCGCCGGCCTCCGCCGTCGCGGCCAGGGTCACGACAGCGCCCGGTTTCAGCACGAGTAGCTGGCCCTGTTCGAAGCGGCCATCGCGGCCCAGGTCGAGCGTGCCGGCGACGACGTACAGCGCCTGCTCCGGATACTCGGCCGGCAATGTGAGGCGCGCGCCCGGCTGCAGCGCCAGGTCGACGTAGAACAGCGGCGACTGCACGGGCACGGGCGACGTCTTGCCGAAATAGCTGCCGGCGATGATGCGCGCGGTGGCGCCGTCGCCGTCGAGGATCGGCAGTTGCTGCGCGCCCGTGTGCGAAAACGCCGGGTCGCATTCTTCCTTCGCCTGCGGCAGCGCCACCCAGCACTGCAGGCCGAACAGGTTGGAACCGGCGGCCCGGACGTCCGGCCCCGTGCGTTCCGAGTGAACGATGCCCTTCCCGGCCGTCATCCAGTTCACCTCGCCCGGCTTGATGTCCTGCACGGTGCCCAGGCTGTCGCGGTGGCGGATCTGGCCATCCAGCAGATACGTGACGGTGGCCAGCCCGATGTGCGGATGCGGACGCACGTCGATGCCCTCGCCCGCATGGAACACATGCGGCCCCATCTGGTCGAGGAAGACGAACGGGCCCACCATGCGCCGGTCCTTGTGCGGCAGCGCGCGCCGCACCTCGAAGCCACCGCCCAGGTCGTGCGTGCGCGGGATAACGACGGTGTCCAGGCCACTGCCGTACTCTTGGTCGAACGTGCTCATGTCAGCGTGCCTCCGTGGTGATCTGGATCGTGCCCGACAAGGTCTTGTGCACCGGGCATTTGTTGGCGATGTCGGTCAGGCGCGCCTTCGCATCACTATCCAGCGCGCCCACGTATTCGATCACGCGGTGCAGGCCGTACGCCGCGCCTTCCTGGCCGTGTTTGATGGACACCTTCACTTCGTCCAGCGCATAACCCTTGCGCTTCGCGTACAGGCTGACGGTGAGCGTCGTGCACGCGGCCAGCGCGGCCGCGAGGATGTCGTGCGGCTCGGGGCCGCTGTCCTCGCCGCCGAATTCCGGCTTCACGTCCGTCAGGATGCGGTGCTTGCCGATCTCGATCACCTGCTGCAGCGGCCCTTCGCCGCGATGCGTCGTCACTTCCATGGCTCGTTCTCCTCGTCTCTTTCGTTTGCGTGGATGTCCGCCACCCGTGCGCCAGGTCGCGGACTGATTGTACCCGTCTCAGGCCGTACGGCCGCGCAGCACGTCGACCCGTGCGGCGCCGCGTTCGCGCAGGCGCCCCGCAAAAATCGTCGCGTTGACTCGCTCATCGTTTGCCTGTTCAGGCCGGCAGATCGAACAGCAGCACTTCGGCGTCCTGTGCGTCCGACATAGTGACGACGGCTTCCTCGCCGATTTCGACGGCGTCGCCCGCGTCGAGGACGCAGCCGTTCACGGTCACGGTGCCGCGCGCCACCTGGACGTACGCCTGGCGGCCGGGCAGCAGCGCATGGTCGACGCGCTCGCTGCCGTCGAGGATCGTCGCGTAGATGGCGGCGTCCTGGCGCAGCGACACGGAACCGTCGCGACCGTCGTGCGACGCGATCAGGCGCAGCGCGCCGCGCTTGCTCGCCGTGTCGAAGTGCTTCTCTTCGTAGCCCGGCGCGCCGCCCGTCTCGTTCGGGATCACCCAGATCTGCAGGAAGTGCACAGGTTCCGTCGCCGAGTGGTTGTACTCGCTGTGCGTGACGCCCGTCCCGGCGCTCATGCGCTGCACGTCGCCATAGCGCAGCACGGAGCCGTTGCCCATGCTGTCCTTGTGCGCCAGCGCGCCGTCCAGCACGTAGGAGATGATCTCCATGTCCTTGTGGCCGTGCGGGTCGAAGCCGCGACCCGGGGCCACGCGGTCCTCGTTGATCACCCGCAGCGGGCCGACGTGCATGTGCGCCGGATCGTGGTAGTGGCCGAACGAGAAGGTGTGCTGCGAGCGCAGCCAGCCGAAACTGGCGACACCGCGATCCGCGCTTTTACGTACTTTCAGCATGTTGCTCTCCTTGTGATGGTGTTCGAACCGTTCGAACACGTTGCGCTCCACCGGCCTTGCGGCACCGCCGTCCCTGCCGGTGCAAGGGCGTTTCCATGGAAGGCATTATGGGTGCTGCTCAGCGAGAAGAAAAACGAGTTGTTTTATGGCCTGCGATCGATTTTTTCGATAATCGCGCAGCGCCTGGCGACGCTACACTGTGGCGAGAACGTCAACGCATCCGCAACGGGAGACCACCATGCAGCAGGCGAGCTACGTCCACGGGGCGCATCCGCTCCCCCTCATCGGCGACACGATCGGTGCCCACCTGGACCGCATCGCGGCGCGCTTTCCCGACCGCGACGCACTGGTCGTGCCGCACCAGGGCGTGCGCTGGACGTGGCGTGAGTTGCGCGAGCGCGTCGAGCGCCTGGCGGCCGGGCTGCTGTGCCTCGGGCTGCAGCCGGGCGACCGCATCGGCATCTGGTCGCAGAACCGCGCCGAATGGGTGCTCACGCAGTTCGCGACGGCGCAGGCCGGCCTCGTCATGGTCAACATCAACCCCGCGTACCAGCGCGCGGAACTGGAATACGCGCTGGCCAAGGTCGGCTGCCGCGCGCTGATCCTCGCACCCGGCTTCAAGTCCAGCGACTACCTCGGCATGCTGCGCGACCTCGCGCCGGAACTCGACGCCGCCACCGCAGGCGACCTGCATGCCGCGCGCCTGCCCGAGCTGCGCCACGTGATCCGCCTCGGTGACGAGACGACGCCCGGCATGCTGAACTTCGACGCGGTCGCGCAGTGCGCCGGCCCGGCCGACGTGGCCCATCTGCACGAGGTGGCGCGTACGTTGCAGTTCGACGACCCCGTCAACATCCAGTTCACGTCCGGCACGACGGGCGCGCCGAAGGGCGCTACGCTCACGCACCACAACATCCTCAACAACGGCTTCTTCATCGGCGAGGCGATGCGCCTGTCGGAACACGACCGCCTGTGCATCCCCGTCCCGCTGTACCACTGCTTCGGCATGGTGCTGGGCAACCTCGCCTGCATGACGCATGGCGCCGCGATGGTGTATCCCGGCGAAGGGTTCGACGCGGGCGCCGTGCTGGCCACCGTGCAGGCCGAGCGCTGCACGGCGTTGCATGGCGTGCCGACGATGTTCATCGCGATGCTGGACCATCCGGATTTCGCCTCGTTCGACCTGGCGAGCCTGCGCACGGGCATCATGGCCGGCTCCCCGTGTCCGACGGAAGTCATGCAGCGCGTGATGCGCCAGATGCACATGGACGAGATCACGATCGCCTACGGCATGACGGAAACGTCGCCCGTCAGCTTCCAGACCTCGGTCGACGACCCGCTCGCGTGCCGCGTGGGCACGGTCGGGCGCATCCATCCGCACCTGGAGGTCAAGATCGTCGACGCGGACGGCCGCATCGTCCCGCGCGGCGACACGGGCGAGCTGCTGACGCGCGGCTATTCCGTGATGCTCGGCTACTGGGGCGACGACGCCCGCACGCGCGAGGCGATCGACGACGCCGGCTGGATGCATACGGGCGACCTGGCCACGCTGGACGCGGACGGCTACTGCCGCATCGTGGGCCGCGCGAAGGACATGGTGATCCGCGGCGGCGAAAACATCTACCCGCGCGAGATCGAGGAATTTTTATATCGCCATCCGAAGGTGCTGGACGTGCAGTGCGTGGGCGTCCCGGATGCGAAGTACGGCGAAGAGCTGTGCGCATGCATCGTGCTGCGGCCCGGAGCGCAGGCGGATGCGGACGAGATCCGCGCATTCTGCCGCGGGCAGATCGCGCATTACAAGATCCCGCGCTACGTGCGCTTCGTCGAGGGGTTTCCGATGACGGTGACGGGCAAGATCCAGAAATTCGTGTTGCGCGACCGGATGGCCGATGAACTCGGTCTCGGGGACCGTGCATGAAGTGTCTCGTCGTGATCGCCCATCCCCTCCCCGACAGCTTGTGCCACGCGCTGGCGCAGCATGCCGTCTCCACCCTGATCGCGCACGGGCACGACGTCGTCGTCGACGACTTGCATGCCGCCGGCTTCGCGCCGGCATTGACCGCGGCGGAACGCGAGAGCTACTACGGCCCCGCGTTCGAAGGCGCCGCCACCGGGCCGTACGCCGGGCGCCTGCTGGACGCCGAAGCCCTCGTGCTCGTGTTCCCGACGTGGTGGTTCGGCTTCCCCGCGCTGCTCAAGGGCTGGTTCGATCGCGTCTGGGCAAACTGCGGCGGGCCGTGGCGATCACCACGCTGGGTTCGCCGTGGTGGGTCGACCGGTTCGTGCTGCGGCAACCCGTGAAACGCGTGCTGAAACTGGCGCTGCTGGGTACGTGCGCGCCGACGTGCCGCTTCGAGATGCTGTCGCTGTACCGGGCCGAGTCGCTGTCGCCCGACAAGGTGAGCGCTTTTCGCGCGCGCATCGGGCGGGCGTTGAAGGGCATGTCATGAAGGTCTCGACGGTTCGCACTTATGCGCTGTCGCTGCACGAGGCGACGGAGGCGCCGCACTTCACGTACCAGTCGTTTCGCGTGCGGGACAAGATCTTCGTCACGGTGCCGCCGGGAGAAGAGACCATCCACATCGTCTTGCCCGAAGCGCAACGCGAGCAGGCGCTGGCGCTGCATCCGCAATTCATCGAAAAACTCGTTTGGGGCAAGTCGGCGACGGGCGTGCGCGTCACGCTTGCCCGCGCCGAGGCGGCCGTCGTGAAAGCGTTGATCCTCGCGGGGTGGCAGAACAAGGCGCCGAAGGCCTTGCGTGACGCGCATTCTCGTTAATTGTCGCTGCAAACGTCCCGGTTGCGCTTGCAGGCGGCTGGATCGGAGAGGTCGACCGATCGGGACGCCGATGCCTTGTACATCTTCCCGTCGAATTTGTAATCGTCGCCGTATTGCAACGCAAGGCAGCCGCACGCGAGGATCGCTGCAGCCCATACCGCGACAGCGACGCCGACCGACACGATCAGCCATTTGGCGACGAAGTATGAAAAAACACGAACTGTCACACTCGGCCCCGTTCCCGAGAAACGCGCCAGATTGGCTCGTCGATGACGAGTTCGACGAACTGTGCAGTTACAGCTCGCTAACGAATACCTGCGACAAGGGAAGCCGGTGCGAGCGCGCCGGGGCCTTCGTCGGATAGCCCACTCGCAGGATCATGTGCAGCATTTCGCCCTGGGCCAGCCCTAACAGCCTGTGCAGCTCCTGTTCCACCGCCCCGATCTTGTCCTCGAACCCCGGCGCCAGTTTGCCTGTGTGCAGGCGATTGACCTGGTCGGTCACGACGTAATACGGTTGCACTGCCGCGCCGTGCTCGTTGAGCTGCGTCCAGACGCGTGTCAGCAGGCGTCCGGCGTCGATCGCGTTGCGCTCCTTTCCGCTGCCAACGACGCACAACAGCGCCGGCGCCGCCGAGATCAGCCCGGTTTCGGTCTTGGCCAGAAACTTGTAGGCGCCAAACCGGTTCAGTTTGGCCATCCGCTTCCAGTTCGACATAAAGTTGAGCATGGTCTTGCCGCCCGGTGGCAAGCCCAACGTCGCGACGTCGAGTCCGTCGCCGCTGGCGACCTCCTGCGGTGTTTCACGCAGGCTGCCGAACAGCCAGCGGTGCAGGTCGCGATTGCAGAAGCGCGCCTGGGAACTCAATTCGACGAGCCTGACCAGCGCCTTGCGCGCTGCATTGCCCTGCAGCACGACCATGCGTTGCTGGCCCTGCCGGGCCGCTGCGACCTTGTCCCGCAAACCCGGCTCGAGTGCATCGGTCCGATACGGGAGACGGTTCGTGTGGCGCGCTTCGAGCCCCGGAGGAATTGTAAAATTTTCCGGCAAGTCGTGTGGCAAATCCAGGCACCCGTACGGCTGTTTGCCTGGCCGGCTCCATTCCCATTTCCCTTGCACACCATTCGCCGCCAGTGTCATATCGATGTTTTCGGCCAGGGCGCCGATGGCAAGCAGCGTGCCATGACTGTCGGCATCGAACACATTCGTGCTCGGATGGCGCGACACATAATGCAGCTCGAGCGCATCGCCGGTCCAGCGCATCTGCCATGGCTGAGTGTTATCGGCCGACGGCGCCAGTGCGGCGCACGCGGCAAGGTGCTCGATGAAGGGCTTGGTCATAGAAATTGTATGGCTGCACAAGATAGCACTCACTTTGTGTACGTAAAAAAGCCCGTCGCAGGACGGGCTTCTTGCCATTAAGACACTACTTCCCGACCAGCAAGGCCGATCGGGAAAGCCAATTAGACACGATTACTTGGCGCGACGGCGCTTGCTAGCGGCCAGGCCCAGCATCCCCAAGCCCAGCAGGGACAGCGATGCGGGTTCCGGCACCTGGGAGTTGAAGTCGATCGAGCCGCTCGCCTGGTTGATGGCCACCAGGTTGCCGGAGATTTCGGCGCCTTGCGTCGTGTTGTTGAACTCATCGAACGCAATGTTGTAGAACGGATTAGGATCGACGAAGTAGGACTGGCCCAGAGCGGTCACGTTGAACGTCTGTTTCGAGTTCAGGTGGGCACCCAGCAGATCATTGAAACCTGCGACACCGGTGATCAGGCTGCCGCTGGCCAGCAGCAGGTCGTCGCCGGTGTTGCCAACAGTCGCCCCCGTTGCGGTTGCCGCATTCGCATTGGTATAGGTGTTGTCCATGTTCTTGTCGACGTAGAACTTGAAGTTCAGCGACGTCAGATCGTTGATGCTGTTCGGGGTGTTGATGCCCGAGCCCGTGCCAGCACGATACTTGTCGGTCAGGTCGAACGTGATGTAGAGCAGGTAGTCACTACCCAGGCCGGTGTTGAACTTGGGGCTGCCGTTCAGCGCGAAAGCGCTCAACTGCAGCCAGCCCGAACCGCTATGGGTGTTACCCGAGGTCGTCAGCAATTCGGACGAGGTGCCCGAGATCTGGTTGGCCGTGAACGTAGGCTTGCCGCTGCCCAGGGCCGACGGATCGACTGTGAAGATCGGCGCGGCGGCTTGAGCGAACATCGGCATCGCTGCGCCGGTGACCAGGGTCAGGGCGGCAACGGACTTGGCGATCAGGGACTTGTTCAGCTTCATAAGGTTCTCCTCAAGGAATACGTGTTGGACAATACGTTTGGTGCTACGACAGCTCATTCCCCATAAAGCATGATTCAGGCCAGAGTTCTTGCTTACTTTAGAATCAATAACTTATGAAAATGCTTTAATCGAGGTTAAACGAAATTGTAAGTTCTGCCGACAGTAATCCTCCACGATAAATTACTGCAGGAAATTGATTTTTAGAAAAATTTCTGATTGTTATCTCAAAATGGATCACGACAATAAATACGAGCCGGATACCATGTGATCATTCCTGAAGGCACTTTATTGCTTTGCAAGGCGTTCAATTTCCACTAATCAACCTACCGATCATTTGGCTGGTCGCAGTGGAAGGCGAAAACGTTCCCAGAAAACCGAGCAGACGTACGGGCAGCTTCGCTATCGCGACAACGGCCATGCCTGGTCTTCCAGCGGTGGGCCACTGCGCGGGCCTGCTCCGGGACGCGGTTGCCTTGACGGCCCCTCGGCGCCGGCTATCTGCGGGCCTCAAAGCGCATGGGGAAATAGAAAATAAATCGATTGAAGGAACCCGCGATATCGAATTTTATTTTATTTTGCGCTATATCAGTTCCGAGCGAGAAACTCTCGCGTATTTATTTCGAAAAATCAGGAGATATTGAAAGTGCGTGAAACTTGCAGGGGTAACGCGACAGGTTTGCGGAATAACCGCAGCACACATGCAGGTCATTTGTTGGCCGCCTTCACGATAATTGTCGAGTCAGTCGAAAACGGCAGATCCTGTTAAAGATTCATGGCCGGCACCCTATTCCTCCAGAGGCAATATTTACTGTCTTGCCCGCACCCGATATTCGATCGAAATGCCGTGGAACCGAGTGACGTTTTTTCCCGGACGAGCACGCGAGTCATCGTCATAAGCGATGACGAGGTGTCTCCCGTCCCGCCAATCGAGTGAAACCTCGTCGGGCGGATTTCCGGCCGAACCCATGTAGAAAACGGCCGACGCGGCGCGCTCGCCGTGACTGGAAATCGCTTCGCTCGGGCGACGAAGATGAACCTCATCGTACAGCCAACCCTGTCCGAAACCGAGGCCATTGTCGACCACCTCCAGTGTCGCGACCCATTCGCCGCCCGGCGACAGGTAGTCGACGTGCTTGCCGACGATCGGTCCGTCGTCGCCGGACGCATGCCATGCATACAGCCCGGTCAGGAACATCGACAAGACGAGCGCGACGCCGAGCGCAATCATGAATCGTCTTATTTGCATTTGCGTCGTTCCTTTTCAAAACCGGCGGTCGCAGCAGTGTACGGTCCCGATTGCGCCGAAGGCAATCGGCTCCCCGCCATGCACCGACGACGCGCCCCCGCTTTTTTGATACGATGCGCTCCCCGTCTTCACTCACCCCGCACATGCTCAGACTCAGCCTGGACGCCCTCCTCACCGTCGACACGATCGCCCGCCGCGGCAGCTTTTCCGCCGCCGCGAAGGAGCTGTACCGCGTGCCGTCGACGATCTCGTACACCGTCTCCAAGCTGGAGGACGACCTGGGCGTGCAATTGTTCGAACGCTTCGGGCCGCGCGTCGTCCTGACGCCGGCGGGGGAGGAACTGTTGAAGGAAGGCCGCTACCTGCTCAAGGCGGCGGGCGACCTGGAGAGCCGCGTGCGGCGCGTCGCGTCCGGATGGGAGACGGAATTCGCCATCGGCATGGATTCCGCGCTCGCCCCGCTGGGCCTGCAGGACGACATCCGCGCGTTCTACGACGTGGCCGACCAGACCCGCCTGCGCATCGTGCGCGAAGCGTTGTCCGGCACCTGGGAAAGCCTGCTGGACCGGCGCGTCGACCTGCTCGTCGGTGCGGCCGGCGAAGGCCCGTCCGGCGGCGGCTACACGGCGGAGCCGCTCGGCACGATGTCGTTCGTGTTCGTCGTCGCCCCGTCGCATCCGCTCGCCGCGGTGGGGCACCGGCTCGGCAAGGCGGAGCTGACGGCGCATCGCGCCATCTCCGTCGCCGACTCCGTCCGCGTGCTGCAGGCCCGCACGGTGGGCCTGCTGTTCGGCCAGGACACGCTCACCGTGCCCGACATGCAGACGAAGTACGAATTCCAGCTGGCTGGCCTCGGCTTCGGCTTCCTGCCGGAGGCGTGGGCGCGGGCCGACATCGCGGCCGGACGCCTCGTCGAGAAGGCCGTCGAGGAGCCGAAGCCGGACGAGACGCTGTACATGGCATGGCGCACGGGCGAGGAAGGCGCCGCGCTGAAATGGTGGCGCGAGCGCCTGCGCGCGAGCACGCCGCTGGCCCGCATGCTTGCACTCAACTGTCCGATCGAGCGGGCAACGGCCGATAGCACAGGGTAAGTACCTATACGTTCGTATGACTAGACCTCGGCCGCGCCCCTCCCGACAATGACCGGGTCCGGATGCGGCGGCCGAGCCGTCCCTTCCGGTCTCCAGCCACTCCACCGAAGGGACATGCCATGACCATCACCCGTACGAGCAACACCGTCACCACCCGCGACGGCACCACCATCTATTTCACCGACTGGGGCCACGGTCCCGCCGTCGTGTTCAGCCATGGCTGGCCGCTGCAGGGCGACGCGTGGGAAGACCAGATGATGTTCCTGGCCGAGCACGGCTACCGCGTCATCGCGCACGACCGCCGCGGCCACGGCCGGTCGAGCAAGACCTGGCACGGCAACCACATGAACGACTACGCCGACGACCTGGCCCAGGTGATCGAGGCGCTGGACCTGACCGACGTCACCCTCGTCGGCCACTCGACGGGCGGCGGCGAGGTCGCGCGCTACGTCGGCCGCCACGGCACCGGTCGCGTCAAGGGCGCCGTGCTGGTCGGCGCCGTCACGCCGCAGATGGGCCAGTCGGACGCCAACCCGAACGGCGTGCCGATGGCCGTGTTCGATGGCATCCGCCAGGGGGTCAAGGCCGACCGCGCGCAATTCTTCAAGGACCTCTCCGGTCCGTTCTACGGCTTCAACCGCGACGGCGCCAAGGCGTCGCAAGGCATGCGCGACACGTTCTGGCTGCAGGGCATGCAGTGCAGCCTGCGCGCCGCCTATGAGTGCATCAAGCAGTTCTCGGAAACGGACTTCACGGAAGACCTCAAGAAGATGACGGTCCCCACGCTCGTCATCCACGGCGACGACGACCAGATCGTCCCCATCGACACGACGGCACGCCGCGCCGTCGAACTGCTGCCGCAAGGCCGCCTGCTCGTCTACGAAGGCGGTTCGCACGGTCTCGCCTACACGCACAAGGACCGCCTGAACGCCGACCTGCTGGCCTTCCTGCGTTCCTGATCCCGCGGCGGCGCCGGCCCTGCCCGCTCCCCGAGCAACGCGATGGACGTCCACGCCGCCCTCCCCCCGTTCCTGCGCACAGCGATCCTCCTTTCGTATGAGGGCATCGCCCGGCAATGCCGCGATACTGGTTTCGCCCCGGCCCGACTCGCGCCGGTGGCGATACCGAGCGTGCAGATGAACCGACCGTACCTACCGATACCATCCGCTCCCGCGCCATACGCGCAGCCCGACGGCGCCCCGGCGTCCGAGCCAGACTTGCCCGCGTGCCGGGCCGCGTGGCGCCTCGTGTGCGACACGGGCCCGGCCACGCTGGCCGATGCGCCGCTGCTGCGCGCCGATCCTCTGCTTGCCGACGCGCTGCAGGACGCCTTCAATGCCGGCCGCCTGCCGGGCAGCCTGATCGAAACGGAAATCCGCCGCGCGCTGCTGGACGGCCCCACGGACGCCACCCTGCTGGCCGCCGTGCTGCTCGCGGCCGTCGCCCTCGACCGCTTCCGCGGCGGCCGCCGCGCCCTGCTGCTGGCCGATGCCTGCGCCCGGCGCGCGCGCCGGCCCGACGCGGGGCGCGTGGGCGGCGCCGTGCTGCGCGCCCACGCGACCCTCGTGCTGGCACGGCGCGCCCCGCTGCAGGACGCCGCGCTCGTGCAGGCCGAAGCCTGCCGCATCGAAGCGGGACGTCCGGATACGCTGGCGCGCAGCGCCGTGCTGTGGACGGGCGTGCGCCTGCTGTGCGGCGCGCCGCTCGCCGAATTGCAGCATTACGGCGAGGCCGTGCGGCTTGCCATCCCCGCCGGTACCGCGTCCGCCGCCACGCGCCAGCTGGACAGCCGCATCGCCCTGTTCCGTGCCCTCGCCGACGGCACGCACGCGCCGTTCGTCCCGGCCGTGGCGCCGGACGCGATGCAGTTCGGCTGCTGGCTCGGCTGCCTGCAGGCGGCGTGGCTGCGTGGCCGGATGGGCGCCGCGCGCGCGGCGCTGGCCGCGGCCCGCCAGCTCGTCACGCCGCTCACGCCGCCGTGCGAACTGCTGCCGTATCACCTGTTCGGCGCGCTGACACTGGCCCGCGTGCCGGGCGTGCCCGGCGCGACGGCGCAGTTGCGCGTGCACCGCCGGGCACTGCGCGACTGGGCCCGCCGTGCTCCCGACCTCGCCGGCGCGATGGCGCTCCTCGCGGACGCGGCCGGGCACGATGCCGGCGGCGGCGTGCGCGCCCTCGCCGCCTACGAGCGCGCAGCCGCGCTGGCGCAGGCCAACGGCCAGGCGTGGCTTGCCGCGCTCGCGTGGGAGGGTGCGGTCGGCCTGTGCGCCCGCGAGGCGCTCGCCGGCGCGCTGCCGGGCTACCGCCGCCTCGCGCTGGACACGTGGCGCGACTGGGGCGCGCACGGCCGCGTGCGCGACCTGGCGGCCGCCTGGGGCGCCGTCCCGGCCACGCTCGACCACGCCCAGCAGGCGCGCGCCGCGCGCGCGGACACGGTCGGCGAGCTCGGCATCGCCATCGCGCACGAAGTGAATCAACCGCTGGCGGCGATCGTGCTGCACGCGGCGGCCGCGCGGCGCTGGCTGCGCCGCGCCCAGCCCGACACGGCACGCGCGCTCGAAGCGCTGGAACAGATCAGCACGTGCGGGCGCCAGGCCGGCGACATCGTGCGCAGCGTGCGCGGACTCGCGCGGCGCGAGGGCGAGGCCGCCAGCGCGTTCGCGCTCGACGCGGCCGTCGCCGAGGTGGCCCAGTTGCTGCGCGCGCTGATGGTGCGCCAGAACGTGCAACTGGACACCCGCCTGCAGCTGCCGGACCGGCAACTCCACGCGAGCCGTGCGCAGATCCAGCAAGTGCTCATCAACCTGCTGCTGAACGGGATCGAGGCGCTGGCCGGCGTCAGCGACCGGCCCCGCCGCATCGTGCTCGAATCGGCGCCCGCCGGCCCCGCCCTCGTCGAACTGCGCGTGCGCGACAACGGCCCCGGCATCGCGCCCGCCGATCGCGAGCGCATCTTCGACGCCCTGTATTCCACCAAGCCGCAAGGCACGGGCGTCGGCCTGTCGATCAGCCGGGCCATCGTCGCAGCGCACGGCGGCCGTATCGAATGCCTGCCCGCCGAGCCGCACGGCGCCCTGTTCCGCGTCGTGCTGCCCGTGCGCGGCGCCGAACGCGCGGCAGCGCCGTCCGCGACCCGGGACCATGCATGAGTCGCAGCGGGGCGCGCACCAACGCCACGGATATGTCAACATACCTACCTGGAGAGACCCCATGAACACACCTGCCGTCGCCGACCTGATCCTCACCAACGGCCGCTTCCACACGCTGGACCGGTCCAACCCGCAGGCCGACGCGGTCGCCATCGCCGACGGCCGCTTCGTCGCCGTCGGCTCGGCGGCCGACGTGATGCGCCACCGCGCCGACAGCACGCGCGTCGTCGACCTTGACGGCCATACCGTGATCCCCGGCCTGAACGATTCGCACCTGCACCTGATCCGCGGCGGCCTCAATTACAACCTCGAACTGCGCTGGGAAGGCGTGCCGTCGCTGGCCGACGCGCTGCGCCTGCTGCGCGCGCAGGCGCAGCGCACGCCGAGCCCGCAATGGGTGCGCGTGGTGGGCGGCTGGAACGAGTTCCAGTTCGCCGAGCGGCGCATGCCCACGATCGAGGAGCTGAACGCGGCCGCGCCGGACACGCCCGCGTTCGTGCTGCACCTGTACGACCGCGCGCTGCTGAACCGCGCCGCACTGCGGGCCGTCGGCTACGACAAATCCACGCCCAACCCGCCCGGCGGCGAGATCGTGCGCGACGCCGCGGGCAACCCGACGGGCATGCTCATCGCGCGCCCGAACGCCATGATCCTGTACGCCACGTTAGCGAAAGGCCCGAAACTGCCCCTCGACCAGCAGATCAATTCGACGCGGCACTTCATGCGCGAACTGAACCGCCTGGGCCTGACGAGCGCCATCGACGCCGGCGGCGGCTTCCAGAATTATCCCGAGGATTACCAGGTCGTCGAGCAGCTGGCCGCGCAGGACCAGCTGACGATCCGCATCGCCTACAACCTGTTCACGCAGAACAAGGGCCGTGAGCTCGACGATTTCAAGACGTGGACGGAGATGGTGACGCCGGGCCAGGGCGACGACTGGTATCGCCACAACGGCGCCGGCGAGATGCTCGTGTTTTCCGCCGCCGACTTCGAGGACTTCCTGGAACCGCGCCCCGACCTGCCGGCCGGGATGGAAGCGGAGCTGGAGCAGGTCGTGCGCCACCTCGTCGCCAACCGCTGGCCGTTCCGCCTGCATGCGACGTACGACGAGTCGATCTCGCGCATGCTGGACGTGTTCGAGAAGGTCGACCGCGACATCCCGTTCGCCGGCCTGCGCTGGATGTTCGATCACGCCGAGACCATCACGCCGCGCAACATCGAGCGTGTGAAAGCGCTGGGTGGCGGCATCGCGATCCAGCACCGCATGGCGTTCCAGGGCGAGTACTTCGTCGAGCGCTACGGCGCCCGGGCGGCGGAGACCACGCCGCCGATCAAGCGCATGCTGGACGCGGGCGTGCCCGTCGGCGCCGGCACGGATGCGACGCGCGTGGCCAGCTACAACCCGTGGACGGCGTTGTACTGGCTCGTGTCCGGCCGCACCGTCGGCGGATTGCGCCTGTACGATGCGGGCAGCCGCCTCGATCGCCACACGGCGCTCGAACTGTGGACGGCGGGCAGCGCATGGTTCTCCAGCGAGCAAGGTCACAAGGGCCGCATCCAGCCTGGCATGCTGGCCGACCTCGCGGTGCTGTCGGCCGACTACTTCCGCGTGGACGAGGAGGCGATCAAGGCGATCGAATCCGTGCTGACCGTCGTCGGCGGACGCATCGTGTTCGGCCAGGGAGCATTCGATAAACTGGCGCCGCCCGCGCTGCCCGTGCTGCCCGAATGGTCGCCCGTCGCGAAGGTGCCGGGCCATTACCGCCCCGTGCCGCAAGCGGCCGTCGCAAAGCTGCCGCACCAGTGCCGCGGCGCGTGCGCCGTGCACGCGCACGCGCACGACCGCGCGCGCAAGTCGGACGTGCCCGTGTCGGACTTCAGCGGCTTCTGGGGCGCGTTCGGCTGCAGCTGCTTCGCGTTTTAAACGGAGGCGAACATGTCCATGAAACCTTCCGACCTGATGCTCGGCGTCGGCCTGGGCCTCCTGGCCGGCTACATCGACACGTCCGCGTTCGTCGGCCTGTACGGCCTGTTCACGGCGCACGTGACGGGTAACTTTGTCCTCATCGGCAGCGAGCTCGCGCGGCCGTCGCATGCCGGCGTGCTGCCGCTGAAATTCCTCGCGATCCCCGCGTTCGCGGCCGGCGTCGTCACGGCGCGCCTGATGGACGTGCGTTGCGCGCGTCTCGGCCACAATCCGGCGCGGCCGCTGCTGGGCATGCAGCTCGCGCTGCTGACGTTGTTCATGGCGGCTGGCATCGCCGCGTCGCCGCTGGCCGGACCGGAGGCGCCGCTGGTCCTCGCGACGGGCATGTTCGGCACAGCGGCGATGGGCGTGCAGAACGCCGTCGGCAAGCTGCAGCTGGGCCGCGTCGCGCCGACGACGGTCATGACGGGCAACGTGACGGAACTGCTGATCGACATGACGGACCTCGCCTGCGGCCGCGCCACGCCGGCCGTCAAGGCGCGCTTCGCGAAATTCTTCTGGCCCGTGCTGGCGTTCGCCGCCGGCTGCGTCGCGGGCGGCACCGCGTGGATGACGTTCGGGTTCTGGTGCCTGCTGCCGGCGCTCGTGCTGCTCGCGTGGCTCGTGCTGCTCGACTGGCCGGCAGTCGAGGCGGCGCCCGCGGCGGCTTGATGCCTGCGCCACGCGCGACGCTTGCATCTACGCGACGTTACGCGTGGGCGGAGGGCCGCCCACCCTACGCAATAACGCCGGGCCTGCGCCGCGGGCCACGGGCCAGTAGGGTGGGCACCCCGTGCCCACGCGGGCCGCGTGCATCGACGCGACGTTACGCGTGGGCGGAGGGCCGCCCACCCTACGCAATAACGCCGGGCCTGCGCCGCGGGCCACGGGCCAGTAGGGTGGGCACCCCGTGCCCACGCGGGACGCGTGCATCGACGCGACGTTACGCGTGGGCGGAGGGCCGCCCACCCTTCGCAATAACGTCGGGCCTGCGCCGCGGGCCACGGGCCAGTAGGGTGGGCACCCCGTGCCCACGCGGGACGCGTGCATCGACGCGACGTTACGCGTGGGCGGAGGGCCGCCCACCCCAACGCATTCGCGACGGCCGCCTGCGTTCTAACGCCGGCGCGCGCTCTCGATGCCGAGCCGCTCGGCCATGCGCACCAGTTCGGCCAGTGTACGCGTCTGCATCTTCTGCATCAGGTTGCGCTTGTGCACCTTGGCCATGATCTCGCTGATGCCCATCGCGTCGGCGATCTGCTTGTTCAGGAGCCCGCCGATCGCGAGGCCGAAGACTTCGCGTTCGCGCGGCGTGAGCTGGGCGTGGCGGCGCGCCAGCTCGTCGGCCTCGCGTCGCGCGTCGATGCGGCTCGCGTCGCCGGCCAGCGCCTCGTCGACGGCCGCGAGCAGCGCATCCGGATCGACGGGCTTCGTGAGGAATTCATTGGCACCCGCCTTCATCGCCGCGACGGACAGCGGGATCGTGCCGTGGCCGGTCAGGAAGATCACGGGCAGCGCGAGGTGGCGCGCGGCCATGTGCTGCAGCACGCTCATGCCGTCCAGGCGCGGCATCTGCATGTCGAGGATCAGGCAGGCCGGCACGGACGGCGCGGGTTGCGCGAGGAACTCGGCCGCGTCGGCGAACGCGTGCACGGCGTGGCCGGCCGCTTCGAGCAGGTCCGCGACGCCCTGGCGCACGTGCGCGTCGTCATCCACCACGATCACCATCCGCTCGCTCATGCCTGCCTCTCCTTGAGGCGCAAGCATAGCGGAAAACGTGCGGTCCTGCGGACGGCCCGGCATCAATGCTGCAGGTCGGGCCGCGCCGGGATCGCATCGATCAGCGCCAGCAGGCGGTCCGGATCGACGGGCTTGTGCAGCAGCGACAGCGCGCCCGCGGCGGCGGCGCGCCGGGCCAGCGCAGGATCGTCGTCGCCCGTGACGAAGATGACGGGGAGGCACGGCGCCAGCGCGTGCAGGCGTTCGCACAGTGCGAAGCCGTCCGGCTCGCCGATGTGGATGTCGAGGACGGCGCAATGGACGTGCGTGGGGTCGGCGCCGCGCAGCACGGCGGCGGCGCCGGCATACCCCAGCGCCGCGTAGCCGGCCGCGCGCAGCAGCCCGAGCAGGCCGCCGCGGACGGTGTCGTCGTCGTCCGCCACGAGCACGATCTGGCCGGCCTCAGGCGGCGCGGTCATCGTGCGCCCGCGCCCGGGGTGCCTCCGGCGGCGGTGCGATGCCGCTGATCCGGCTCACGCATTCGGCGCGGAACCACGACACGGTGACGGGCTCGCCGGACATCAGGCGCTTGGCGATGGGCACGGCCTGCTCGCCGACGAGCATGCCGAACAGGCCGATGAGGGCGATCGCCGGCGGCGCGGGCGACCGCACCTGTAGCAAGGCATAGATGCAGCCGACCAGCAGGCCGGCCGCCAAGGACACGAGGTAGAACTTCATGCTTCCCCCTGGTGGTTGAATGACGGGAGCGGCCTCGCGCGGGTGGGCGCGGGCCGCGGAGACGCGCGCGGGCTTGCCGCGCGCGCTGAAATCAGCGCGCCGGGACCGGCGCGAGCGTCTCGTGGCTGGCGGTGCCGCGCTGGGGCGCGTTGTGCACCATCGTGTACGCGTAGTCGATGCCCATGCCGTACGCGCCCGAGTGTTCCTTGGCAATGCCGACGACGGCGTCGTACGTGTCCTTGTGTGCCCAGTCGCGCTGCCACTCCAGCAGCACCTGCTGCCAGGTGACCGGCACGACGCCGGCCTGGATCATGCGCTGCATGGCGTAGTCATGGGCTTCCTTCGACGTGCCGCCCGACGCGTCGGCGACCATGTAGATCTCGTAGCCGCCTTCCAGCATCGCGCACAGGGCGAACGTGGTGTTGCAGACTTCCGTCCACAGGCCGGCGACGACGACCTTCCTGCGGCCGTTTGCGGCCAGCGCGTCGCGCACTTTCTGGTCGTCCCACGAGTTCATCGACGTGCGCTCGAGGATGGGCAGGCCGGGGAAGACGTCCAGCAGTTCCGGGTAGGTGTAGCCGGAGAAGCCCTGCGTCTCGACGGTGGTGATGGTTGCCGGGATGTTGAACGCGGCGGCGGCCTTGGCCAGCCCCACGGTGTTGTTCTTCAGCGCCTGGCGGTCGATCGACTGGACGCCGAACGCCATCTGCGGCTGGTGGTCGATGAAGATGATCTGGCTGTTCTGCGGCGTCAGCACTTCGAGTTTTGGATTGTTCATGGGACGATCCTCTGATGGTGATGGGCATGGGTGGATGGGCGGTGGTGCACCGGCAAGCCATGGTAGTCCCGCCCTCTCCCCGTCGCCAGTATCCGAACGTATAGGCGCGGGGCCCTGCCATAGGGCATGCATATGTGTCTTCGTGGCCACGAACATGTTACGATCGTTGCCATGATGACTCTCCACGACCTCAGACACCTCGCCATGCGCCACGCCGGCACCGGCCCGGACTGCGTCGTGCCCGGCCTGCGCATCCGTGCCGTCACGGCGCCGACGATGCCGATGAGCGGCATCGAGGAACCGATGTTCGCGCTGATCCTGCAGGGCCGCAAGCGCTCGACGATCGGCGGCCGCACGTACGAATACGGCCCGGGCGATTGCGTGATCGTGTCGCTGACGATGCCGTCGACGGGCCAGGTCGTCGTCGCCAGCGAGGACGAGCCGTATGTCGGCGTCGCCCTCACCTTGCGCCCCGCCGAGATCGCGGGCCTGATCGTCGAGGCGCAGGCCGAGGCGCCGCCGGACGCCGTGCCGATGGCAGTGCATGCGGCGTCCGCGCCGCTGCTGGACGCGGTCGGGCGCCTCGTCGCGCTGCTCGACCATCCGGACGACGTGCGCATCCTGCGTCCGCTGCTGGAAAAGGAGATCCTGTGGCGGCTGCTGTCGGGCCCGCACGGTCCGATGCTGCGCGAAGTGGGCCTGGCCGACAGCCGCGCGTCGCGCATCGGCCGCGCGATCCGCTGGCTGCAGCAGCACTACGCGGAACCCGTGTCGACCCAGCAGCTGGAAGCCGTGAGCGGCATGAGCGCGTCGTCGCTGTTCCGCCACTTCAAGGACTTCACGTCGCTGAGCCCCCTGCAATACCAGAAGCAGATCCGCCTGCACGAGGCGCGTGCCCGACTCGCCGCCGCCAGCTGCGACGTGGCAGCCGTCGCGTACCAGGTGGGCTATGAAAGCCCGTCGCAGTTCACGCGCGAGTACAGCCGCATGTTCGGGCGGCCGCCGCGCGATGATCTTCGGCGCGTGCGCGAGCCGGCCGTATGACGGGCGCCCTGCCCGTCACGCCGGCCCGGCTCTTCCTGCATTACCTGAACAGGCTCGACGCCTTGCTGGAAGCGGCCGAGGCGTTCGACGCGGGCGGCGCGGCGCGGCGCCTCCATCCCGACATGTTCCCGCTGCCGCAGCAGCCGTGCCCAACTTCTTTTTCCACTATTCGATGGTGTACGCGATCGCGCGCCAGGCCGCCGTGCCGGTCGGGAAATCGGAATTCGACGGCTATCACCGCTACCCGTCAGGTTTCACGTTCGCGGCGCAGTGACGATCCCGTCATCGATGGGCCAGCAGCGGAAAAGGCAGGGAGGCCCAACCCATCACCAGGCAGAGCAAGAGAAAACCGGCAGCCTTGTTCCTGACGTGCTTGCCGACGCCGACCAGGTACTCGATCACGAACGCACACGTGATCCCGGCCGTGAGGATCCCGACGGCCAACAGCAGCGGCAACGATGCGATCGCAAGACCAGGACTGAACCGGGCCAGCGCATTGAACGCGTTCCTCGACGGTTCGAGGAAGAGATAATCCTGCACGGGCACCAGGATGGCGACGACCAGCCTGCGCCGGAGCGCCGGAATGGACACGTACCAATCCCACAATGCGTTGAGCATGCCTGGACCTTTCACGCGGCGATGCGCCCCGGGGATCGGGCGCCCATCGGCAAAGAATACCGCCGTGGCGCTCCATTGTTCATTACACAATGTACAGGCGAATGGGCTTGCCGGAGCATTCCATGTCACAATGTTGTCATAATCGGCTTCTACACTCCGTTGCCACGAGTGAAATATTTCCCAAAAATGGATATGAAGTTGAAAACGGACGAGGCCCTCGCCACGCTTCCGGCCGATAGCCCTCACCTGTTCCTCAACCGCGAGCTTTCGCTGCTCGAATTCAACCGCCGCGTGCTCGAACAAGCGGAAGACGAATCCGTGCCGCTGCTCGAACGGCTGCGCTTCCTGACCATCGTCTCGAGCAACCTCGACGAATTCTTCGAGGTGCGCGTCGCCAGCCTGCTGGCGCAGCACCAGGCGCACGGCGGGCCCGATCCCGGCCAGGCCGACCTGGACGGCGCCGCCGACGAGTGCCGCCAGATCATCGGGCGCCAGTACGCGCTGCTGAACGACCAGATCCTGCCGCAGCTATCCGCCAACGGCATCCACCTGCTGCGCCGCTCAGACCGCAACGCGGCGCAGAAGGCGTGGGTCAAGCAGTACTTCGACAAGGAGGTGCGGCCGCTGCTCACGCCGGTCGGCCTCGACCCGGCGCACCCGTTCCCCCGGGTGATCAACAAGAGCCTGAACTTCATCGTCGAGCTTTCCGGCAAGGATGCGTTCGGGCGCGGCACGGGCATCGCGATCATGAAGGCGCCGCGCGTCCTGCCGCGCATCATCCGCCTGCCGGACGAACTGTCGGACAAGCCGGGGGCGTCGTATTGCCTGCTGACGTCCGTGATCGAAGCCCATATGGCCGACCTGTTCACGGGGCGCGAAGTCGTGTCGTACTCGCAGTTCCGCGTCACGCGCAACAGCGACCTGTGGGTGGACGAGGAAGAAGTCAAGAACCTGCGCCAGGCGCTGCAAAGCGAACTGCACAGCCGCAACTACGGTTTCGCCGTGCGCCTCGAAGTGGGACGCAACTGCCCGAAGCACCTCGCGGACTTCCTGCTCGACCAGTTCTCGATCGACCGCTCGCGCCTGTTCACCGTCGACGGCCCCGTGAACATGGGACGCCTGCTGGAGATCGTCAACAGCAACGCGCGCCCGGAACTCAAGTTCACGCCGTTCGTGCCGGGCTTCCCGGCCAAGCTCGTGAACGGCCACGACATGTTCGCCCTGCTGCGCAAGCAGGACGTGCTGCTGCATCACCCGTACCAGTCGTTCCAGCCCGTGATCGACTTCGTGCGCTGCGCCGCCGCCGATCCGAACGTCGTCGCGATCAAGCAGACGATCTACCGAGCCGGCTCGAATTCGGAGCTGATGGATTCCCTGATCAACGCCGCCCAGCGCGGCAAGGAAGTGACCGTCATCGTGGAATTGATGGCGCGCTTCGACGAAGAGGCCAACATCAACTGGGCCGAGCGCCTGGAGGAAGCGGGCGCCCAGGTCGTGTACGGCGTCGTGGGCCTCAAGACGCACGCCAAGATGGCCCTCGTGCTGCGCCGCGAGCCGGACGGCCTGCGCCGCTACGCCCACCTCGGCACCGGCAATTACAACCCGACGACGGCGCGCTTCTACACCGACTTCGGCCTGCTCACGTCGGACGAGGAAATCACCGCCGACGTCAACGAAGTCTTCATTCACCTCACGAGCCTCACGCGCCCCACGCAGCTGTCGGCAATGTGGCTGGCGCCGTTCACCTTGCAGAAGGAAATCGTGAAGGCGATCCGCCAGGAAGCGTCCATCGCGCGCGAAGGCAAGCCCGCGCGCATCATCGCCAAGATGAATTCGCTGACGGACGAATCCGTGATCCGCGCGCTGTACGAAGCGTCCGGCGACGGCGTGCGCATCGACCTGATCGTGCGCGGCGCATGTTCGTTGCGGCCCGGCGTGCCGGGGCTGTCCGAGAACATCCGCGTGCGCTCGATCGTGGGCCGGTTCCTCGAGCACACGCGCGTCTACTACTTCCGCAACAATCTCAAGAACGACATCTACCTCGGCAGCGCCGACTGGATGAACCGCAACCTGTTCCGCCGGGTCGAAGTCGCATTCCCCGTCCGTTCCGCCGCGCTGAAGAAGCGCGTGCTGCGCGAGGGCCTGCAAATCTACTTGAAGGACAACGTCAACGCCTGGGAACTGGGCAGCGACGGCCGCTACCGGCGCCGCAGGACGCGCGGCAGCCAGCCGTCCTTCGGCGCCCAGCAGTTCCTGATGGAGACGCTGGGCGCGCAGAGCACCGCCCACGTGCATAACAAGGAGAACGACCATGGAACTGATCCTGTGGCGCCACGCCGAGGCTGAGCCGCACGTCCCCGACCGCCAGGGCGATCAGTTGCGCGAACTGACGGCGAAAGGTGCCCGGCACGCGTCGCGCGTGGGCGCGTGGCTCGACCGCCAGCTGCCGGCGCACTGCCGGATCCTGTCCAGCCCGGCGGCCCGCTGCGTGCAGACGGCCGAAGCCCTCGGGCGCAAGTTCACGACGGTCGAGGCCCTGAACACCGATTCGACACCGCAGCGCATCCTGGAAGCGGCCGGCTGGCCGGACAACAAGCACACGGTCGTCGTCGTCGGCCATCAACCGCTGCTGGGCCAGGTGGCGTCGCTGATCTTCGCGGGCACGGCGCAGGACTGGAAGATCCGCAAGGCCAGCGTGTTCTGGATCGCGAGCAAGGGCGAGGACGATCCGGCGCCGTTCGTCAGGCTCGCGGTGGGGCCCGACATCGTCGGAAAGTTGCGCTGATAGTGCCTTGCCTGCCCGGCGCATTGGCACGCTGCTTTTCGTAGGGTGGGCTCCCCGAGCCCACGCGAACGTTTGCGTTATGAACGCTACGCGTGGGCACGAGGTGCCCACCCTACCATGAAGCGGCCTCACGCGTTCTGCAAGCGCGCGCTGCGCGTCCCGCCGCCGACACCCACCGCCGTGCCGATCGCCAGCGCCTGGAACAACGCGATCCCCGCGAACAACCAGCCCGGATGCCCTGCATCCATCACGAGCCCGAACAGGACCGGGCCCACGGACAGCCCGGCATCCAGGCCCGAATAGACGACGCCGTACACGCGCCCCGTCGCATTCTTCGGCGCCGCGGCGCGGATCATCAGGTCGCGCGACGGTCCCGCCACGCCCGAGAAAAAGCCGATCAGGGCCATCAGCGGCAGCGCGAGCCACCCCGGCACGACGGCCGCGCCCAGCAGCACGGCCAGCGCGGCGGCCAGCGCGAAGGCGATGGCGACCGTGCGATCATGGTCCTGGCGTCCGGCCCCCACGAAGCCGCCCAGCAGCATGCCGACCGCCGACGTCAGCATGTACGCCGTGTACGACCCCGTCGCCAGCTCGCGCGAGATGCCGTACAGCTGCATCAGCCCGATCGACGCAAACGCCTGGATGCCGCCCAGCGCCACGGCCGTCAGCAGGAAGAATGCGAAGCACATCCACACGGCCGGCAGGCGCAGGAACGCGAGCGTGCCGGCGCCCTCGCCCGCGGCGTGCGCGGCCGCTGCGGGCGGCTTCGGCTCGGCGCGCAGGTGCGACCGGTTCAGCCAGAGGATGCCCAGCACGGCGAACGGCAGGATCGCGGCGCACGCGAGCGCCGTGCGCCAGCTGGACGTCGCGGCCACCGTCGTCATGAACAGCGGCGCCGCGGCCCATCCGATATTGCCGCTGATGCCGTGCACGGAAAAGCCGTGCGCCAGCCGCGCGCGCGACACGCGCTCGTTCAGCAGCGTGTAGTCGGCAGGATGAAAAATGCTGTTGCCGACGCCGGCCAGCAGCGCGCCCGCCATCAGCGCCGGATAGCTGCTTGCCGCCGCCAGCACGAGCGCCGACACGCCCAGCATCGCCACGCCGAAGAACAGCACGCGCCGCGCGCCGACCTTGTCGACGACGAAGCCGGCCAGCGTCTGGCCGATGCCGGAGACGACGAAGAACGCCGTCAGCAGCAGGCCAAGCTCTGCATAGCTGAGGCCGAACGCGGGCTTCAGCCACGGGAACAGCGCGGCCAGGATCAGGTGGTAGAAGTGCGACGTGCCGTGGGCGACGCCGACGAGGGCGATCACGCGCGCGTCGGCGCGCAGGGTGGGGTCTCGGGACATGGTGGCTCCTGGAAAAAGCCCAGTGTAGGCAAATCGATCACGACTGAATTACGATAGCAGGACAAACTTTGTCGAGAATCGGACAGCCCTCATGAGCATCCCCGTCGTGCACCACACCCAGCCCTTCCCGGACTGCTTCGACCCGACACCGGCACGCCCCGTCACGCTGACGGCGCGCGACCTGGAAGCGGCCGACAGTGTGGCACCGCACACGCACCCCTTCGGCCAGCTCACGTACGCGCGCGAGGGCGTGATCCGCCTGACGGCCTCGGGCAGCAGCTGGATCGTGCCGCCGTCGCGCGCCATCTGGACGGCGCCCGGCGTCGTGCACGCCGTGACGGTGCTGGAACCCGTACGGCTGCGGCCCGTGCGCGTCCACGCCGCGCGCACGCCGTTCCCCGGCGAGGATTGCCGCGTGCTCGACGTGTCCACGTTGCTGCGCGAGCTGATCCTCGCGCTCGAACAATTGCCGGCGCTGGAAGTGTCGCCACGCGCGACCTTGCTGTCGGAACTCATGCTGGACGAACTGGCCCGCGCGCCGGCGCTGCCGATCCGCATCCCGCTGCCGCGCGACAAGCGCCTGCAAAGCCTGTGCGAGCGCCTGCTCGATGCGCCGGGCGCCACGGAGACGCTGGCGGGCTGGGCGCGCCGGGTGGGCGCCTCCGAGCGCACGCTGGCCCGCCTGTTCGAACGGGAACTCGGCATGAGTTTCGGCCAATGGCGCCAGCAGGCGCGCCTGGCGCACGCGGCGCCGCTCATCGCGCGCGGCATGCCGCTCGCGCGCGTGGCGGAAGAACTGGGCTACACGAGCCAGTCCGCGTTTTCCCACATGTTCAGGAAGACGTTCGGCTGTTCGCCGTCGGCGTTCTTCGCCCGGCGCTGACTCGATCTATTGCGCCGGCGCCGGCGCCGGCACGGCCGCCACCGCGTCGATCTCGACCAGGTACTCGGGCCGCGCCAGTCCGGCCACCTGCACCCACGTGCTGGGTGGCGGCGCCGTCCCCGCGAACATTTCCGTGCGCTTGGCATTCAGCTTCGCGAGCGACGCCGGCTTCGCCGCCACGTAGAACGTCAGCTTGACGATGTCCTGCGGCCGCGCGCCCTCCGCGGCGAGGATCAGGCGGATGTTCTCCAGCGCCTGCACGGCCTGGTCGTCGACAGATTCCGGCAGCGAGCCGTCCGGCCGGTTGCCGACCTGGCCCGCCAGGAACAGCAGGCGCGTGCCCGGCGGGACCTCTGCCACGTGGCTGTACGCGGCGACGGGTTTCGCCACCGTGGGCGGGTTCGCCTTGCGGATGGCCTGGCCGTGTGCCGGCGCGAACGCGAACGCGGCCGGCAACGTGACCAGCATGATGGATTTACGGTGCATGTCCTGCGTCCTCCGCGGGGTGGATGCCGAGCCGCCGTTCGAGCCGCGCCCGCACGTCGGGCCAGTCGAGGTCGGTCACGGCGAACAAGACACTGTCGCGCACATGGCCGGTCCAGGTGACGCGCTCGCGCCGCAGCACGCCTTCCCGGACGGCGCCCAACTTGGCGATGGCGGCCTGGCTGCGGACGTTGCGCGAGTCCGTCAGCAATTCGACGCGCCGGGCGCCGCAGGCGAATGCATGGGCCAGCATCAGGTATTTCGCCTCGGCGTTGGCGAGCGTGCCGCGCACGTCCGGATGCAGGAAGGTGCCGCCGATCTCGACGCATTGGCGCGTGCGCTTGAGGCTCAGGAAGCTCGTCGTGCCGACGATCGTGTCCGTCGCGCGGCTGCGGACGGCGTACGCGACCCACTCGTCCTGCGCCACCAGGGCGTTCACGGTGCGCCACCACGTGTCGAAATCCTGGCCCTGCCCGTTGACGGCAAACAGCCGCCATGCGTCGGGGTCGCAGTCGAGGGCGGCACGCACGTCTTCGCGCAACCCTTCCGCGTACGGCTCGAGGCGCACGTGGCGTCCGGCCAGCACGCGGCGCGCCAGGTCCAGCGACGCGGGTGGCACGGGACTCCTCGGGCCGACGGGGATCGATTCGTTCATGGCAAAATGATAAAGGTTTTGCGAAGTTAAGGGAAGCAACCACATACTGAGCGCGCGCGTGCACGGCCGCACGCGCACGCGCAATGGCTGATCGGCGCCGGTCCCGGCCTGCGTCACGCCGTCCACGCCGAATACGACGCGGCGGGCCGGCGGCTCGTGCGCGAGTCCGGCTGGCTGCCGGGGGTGGCAGTCCAGGCCGCGTACACGGCGGGCCCGCTGACCTGGCGCGGCGGCGCCGACTGGTACCGGGGCGACATCGACTACGCGGGACGCACGCAGGCCGGCGTGCCCGCCTCGTCCACGACGTCGACGACGTTGGCGTCCGTCCACGCCGGCGCGGCCTATGCGCTGGCCGGCGGCGTGGCGCTGCTCGCCTCGGTCGAGGTCGACCGCTGGCGGCGCGACATCGCCGGCACCGCGTCTGCCGCGGGCCTGCAGGAAACCTACCGTTCCACCCGGCTGTACGCGGGCGCGGCCAGGACGTGGCGTCCCGCCATCGGTCCGCTGGCGCTCGAGGCGAGCCTGTTCCGGTCGACGCCGGAGCACATGCGGGTCGGTTTTTCCGGCGTGTTCGCCCCGGCGAGCGTCGACGGCGGCCCCGCGCGCGGCGTGCGCCTGGGCCTCGCGCTGCGGCCCGTACGGGCGCCGTGGCTGGAACTGCGCACGCGCTTCGACCACGCCCGGGTGCCGCGCAGCGGCAGCGCCCCGTTGACGGCGGACGGGCAGTTCCGGGGCACGATCACGCAACCGGAACACACGCGGCAGGCGTTGACGTTCGAGGTCGCTGCCACGTACTGACCTTGAAGCCGCGCGCGTGGAAAACGGGACAATGCCCCGTTTCCCATCGCGGCGCAACGCCGGAAGAATGACGGGTTAGTGGACGGCAGGACGCGTCGCGGCCTTGCCGGCTGCGGCGCCTGCGCCCTGCGGTTGGTAGGCCTGCGCGGCCCGATGGGTGTCGTCGTATTCCTTGAAGCTGGCGATCTTGCCGCCGGCGACGCGGAACACGTGGCACCAGTCGTTGCTGTACTCGGCGCCCGTCGCCTTGACGGTGAACGTGCCGTGCCCGAGCACGACCACCTGGTCACCCTGGCCGATGAACTGGTCGGGCTTGAATTCGCGCGGTTCCTGGCTGTCGGCCAGCACGCGGAAGAAGTCGGCGACCTGGTCCACGCCATGGCGCTTGCCGGTGAACGGGATGCCTTCGATTTCCGGCAACTCCCACGTAATGTCCTGGGCAAACAGGCCCAGCAAGCGCTGGATGTCGCCCTTGTCGTACGCGTCGTACGCCTGTTTGAGCAGGCTGATGTTGGCTTGCTCGTTCATGATCTCTCCCTGAAAGTCCGATGATCGGACTTCCAGTATCGCGCCCGCCCCGAGGAATGCAATGGTGGCCAGGCAAGCGCGCGAACTACGTCGTCACGCTGAACGGCACGCCCACGTCGTTCCAGGCCGCCGCTTCCTTCTCGAACCACGCGGCCACGGTCGGATGCTGGCGCAGCCAGCCGCGCGGCGTCTCGATGTCGATGCGGCCCTTCATGCGCACGCGCACGGCGTCCGCGTCCACGCGCGCGTGCATGAACACGGCGGCCAGCCGCAGCGCCAGCACGGCCTTGGCGAGGTCGGGCACGCCCAGCACCTCGCGCACCTTGCGCAGATTGCCCTTCTGGCCCAGCACGATCAGGCTCATCAGGCGTTGCTCGCGCGCCGTGAAGCCCGGCAGGTCGGCGTGCTCGACGATGTACGACGCGTGCTTGTGCGCGCCCGTGTGCGAAATGGCCTGCCCCACCTCATGCAGCATGGCGCTGCGCAGCAAGTGGTGGACGATGGCGTCGTCCTGCGGCGCCAGCTTGTCGAACAGCTTTTTCGCGATCGCGGCCGTACGCGTCGCGCGCTGGGTGTCGACGCCGAAGCGGCGCATGCAATCCTGGATGGCGAGATCGCGGCGGTCGTGGCGGTTCGCGCGCAGCTCCAGGTCGGACAGCACGCCGAGCCGCAACCCGGCATTAATCGCCGTCATGGCGGGCACGCCCAGCTCCTGCATCACGCCGATGAGGATCGAGAGGCCGCCCGTCATCACGATCACGCGCTCGCGTTTCACACCGGGCAGGTCGAACGCATCGACGTGGCCCAGCTCGATGAGCTTGTCGCGCAGCGCCAGCAGGCTCGCCAGCGACATCGTGCCGTCGCCGAGGCGGTTGCGCGAGATGACCTCGTTGATCGCGCGCATCGTGCCGGACGAGCCATAGACGGCGTCCCAGCCGTGCCCGCGATACTGGTCGGCGAGATCCTCGACACGGGCGCGCGCCGCGTTGACGGCCGTTTCGAACGCGTCCGCGCTGACGTGGCCGCCCTGGAAATACGTGGCGCTCTGCGGGTGCGTGCCGATGCTGAACGATTCGACGAGGTGGATGTCGTCGCCGTGCGCCGCGATCACTTCCGTCGAGCCGCCGCCGATATCGATCACGAGCCGGCGCTCGCTGCGCCGCCCCAGCGCGCGCGCGACTCCCATGTAGATCAGCCGGCCTTCTTCCTCGCCGGAGATGATCTCGATGGGATAGCCGATCGCTTCTTCCATCCGCGGCAACACGTCGTCCGCGTTGCTGGCGACGCGCATCGTGTTCGTCGCGACGACGCGCACCGCGGCGAGCCGGTACTGGCGCAGGATGGCGCTGAAGTCGCGCAGGGTCTGCAGCGCCGTCTCCACGGCGTCGTCGCGCAGCGCGTTGTCCGGGCCGAGGCCGGCCGCGAGGCGGATCGGGTCGCGCGCCGTGCGCACGATGTGGATCTGGCCCGCGATCGGTTCGCCGATGTGGAGGCGGAAGGAATTGGAGCCGAGGTCGACTGCTGCGTACATGGCTGGGCTGGGTTCAAGTGGCGTTGACCGCAGTATAGCGGGCACGGGACGCATCGCGTCTCCCTGCTGCGCCGTCAACGCAATGCCTCCGTCAGCACGCGCCCTTCGGAGCCCGCCGGACGGCGCACGTGCAGGACCTGGGCGAGCGTCGGCGCGATGTCGACGACTTCCGCGTAACCGGCCTGCTCCCCCGGGCGGATCCAGCGCGGACCCATCACGACCAGCGGCACGGACGTGTCGTACTGCCACGGCGTGCCATGGCTCGCGCCCGAGGTGCCGCTGCCGAAGATCGTGTACGGCGTCGTCACCACGAGCAAGTCGCCGGACAAGGTGCGGTTCCAGGCCCGCTGCATCAAGGTGCCCAGGCGCGACTTGGCTGCCACACCCTGCTCCAGCTGCGTGCGCGTGAACACCTCCGAGATGCCGGGCTGTGCCAGCAGGAAGTGCGCGGCGGCATTCTCCACGTCGGCCCGCGCGAGGCCGCGGCGTTCGATCTCCGCATCGTCGAGATGGACATCGGGCAACAGCGAGGTCTTGACGAGCTTGGCGCCGCCGAAACGCTTGGCCAGCGCGCCATCGAGTTGTTCGAGCAAGGTCTTCGGATTCACGCGCAGCGCGTCCGCATGCTGCGTGCTCGCGAACTCGGCCGTGTTGGCGAAGCCGTGGTCGGCCGTCAGCACGACGAGCACATTGTCCATGCCGACGCGCTTGTCGAGGAACGCGAAGAATCTCGCGATCCGGCGGTCGATCTGCTGCAGGTGGTCGTGCGACATGCGGCTTTCCGGGCCGTACGCATGGTTCACGTAATCGTGGCCGGACAGGCTCACGCCCAGCAGGTCCGTGGCACCGGTCGGGTTGCTGCCGAGATGCTCGCCATCGACGGCGGCCTCGGCGAATTCCAGCGTGAGCTCGTCGATGGCGGGACTCGTCTTCAGGCGGGCGTAATAGTCGGCGGCCGGCGCGCCGCTCTCGCTGTAGAACGTGAACGGAAAGCGGTTCGGGTTCGCCGTCGTCGCCTCGGGGTAAGGCGCATCGTCGGCGTACGCGCTGTCGGCCAGCAGCGGCGTCCACGACTTCGCGTAATAGCGATCCTGCGGCTTCGCGGCGCGGAAGCGCTCGGCCCACGCGGGGTAGCTGTCCATGTAGTAGGTGCTGGTGGCAAAGTCGCCCGTCTTGTCCATGTACATGTACGCGGTGCCCGTCTTCCCGGCCAGCAGGATGGCGCCGCGGTCCTTGCCGGACACCGTCACGACCTTGCTGCGGTTGCCGGTCGCGTAGCGCAGCTGGTCGCCCAGCGTATCCACGCGCAGGTTCGCGGGCGACGTGCCGTCGTGCTCGTCGGTCGCCTCGCCGACGTAGTGGTAACGGGTGTCCTCTGTGCAATAGACGTTGCGGCCGTCCGCGGCGATCCAGTTGTTGCCGATGATGCCGTGGCGGTAAGGATACGCGCCCGTCAGCACCGCGGAGTGACCGACGGCGGTGACCGTGATGCCGTGCGCCTGGTGCGCATCCGTGAACGACGCGCCCTGCTCGAGCAGGCGGCGCAGGCCGCCGGGGCCGAACTGGTCGCGGTAGCGCTGCACCTGCTCGGACGGCAGGCCGTCGATGACCATCACGACGACCAGCTTCGGCGGTTTCACTTGCGCGGCGACGGCGGCCGGCTTGGCGGCCGCGGCCGTGCATGCGGGGCCAGGCAGCCACAGCGCTGCGCAGGTGATCAAGGTGAGCGACGTCGTGCGCCAGGTCGGTGTCATGCGGTGCGTCCTTCTGTCGGATTGCTGGTTATTGGCAATCGTACATTGTATGAAGGACACATGTCAGTTCCGTGACACGGTGGCGGACGCTGAAGTCAACCGGCGAAGTGGGCGGCGAGTCCCTGCTCGCGGAAGCGCTCGACGACGAAGTCGACGAACACGCGCGTCTTCGCGGGCAGCAGTCGGCGGTTCGAGTAGTAGAGGAACAGCGGGCCCGTCTCCGCATACCAGTCGGGGAGGATGCGCACGAGCCGCCCGTCCGCGAGCAGCGGCCCCGCGTGCGGCGCCGGCAGCAGCGCGATGCCAAGCCCGGCCGCAGCCGCATGCGCCATCGCTTCCGGATCGTCCAGCACGGCCACCGGACGGCAATCGTACGGGGCGACGCGGCCGGCGTCGTCGCGCAACGTCAGCGTCTGCAGCCGGCCCGTACGGATCGAGCGGCGCGCGATGCCGTCGTGCGCGGCCAGGTCGTCCGGGTGGGCCGGCGTGCCGCGCCGGGCAAGGTAAGCGGGCGACGCGGCGAGCACGATGCGCACCCGCGTCAGCTCGCGCGCCACGACGCCTTGCGGCAGCTCGACGCCACCGCCGATCGCGACGTCGAAGCCTTCGGCGATGAGGTCGACCTGGCGGTTGTCGAAGTGCAGGTCAGGCAGGACTTCCGGATACCGTTCGCGGAACGCCGCCAGCATCGGCACGAAATGCATGCGCCCGACCGCCGGCGCCAGCGCCACCTTCAGCGGCCCGGCGGCGTGGTTCGCGCCCTGGCGCACGACGGCCATCGCGTCCTGGATGCGGTGCCAGGGCTCTGCCACTTCGCGCAGCAGTTGCTCGCCCTCTTCCGTCAGGCTGAGCTTGCGTGTGCTGCGCCGGAACAGCCGCACGCCGAGGTTCGCCTCGAGCCGCGCGACGTTCTTGCTGACGCCGGCCGGCGTGAGGCCGAGGCGGCGCGCCGCGGCGGAAAAGCCGCCGTCCTCGGCGCTGTGAATGAAGGCATCGAGGTGCACGAAGGGGTCGCTCATGATGAGACCTTTAACTCCTGGTTGAAAGTCTTGTGCTTTTACACCCGCTAGTTTCAACGGACAGTCCGGATGATACTGCACACATCGCCCCACCACTAAAGGAGCACATCATGGCAAACAGCAACCTCGAACAAAAAGTCGCGTTCGTCACCGGCGGTTCGCGCGGTATCGGCGCGGCGATCGTGGAACGGCTCGCCCGCGCAGGCGCGGCCGTCGCATTCACGTACCAGTCGTCGGACGCCGCCGCGCAAGCGCTGGCCGGACGCATCGAAGCGGCCGGCGGCCGGGTACTGGCGCTGCGCGCCGACGTGGCGGACACGGACGCGCTGACGGCCGCGATCGACGCTGCCGCCGCGAAGTTCGGCCGCCTGGACATCCTCGTCAACAACGCGGGCGTCTTCCTCGGCGGCCACGTGGCGGAATTCCCGCTGGCCGATTTCGACAGGACCGTCGCCGTCAACCTGCGCGCCGTGTTCGCCGCCACGCAGGCTGCGGTGCGCTACCTGCCGGACGGTGGGCGCGTGATCAACATCGGCAGCACGAATGCGCTGCGCGTGCCGTTCGCGGGCGCCGCCGTGTATGCGATGAGCAAGTCGGCGCTGACGGGACTGGTAAAAGGTCTCGCGCACGACCTGGGCCCGCGCGGCATCACCGTCAACAACGTGCTGCCGGGCCCCGTCGACACGGACATGAACCCGGCCGACACGGACTTCGGCAAGTCGCTGCACGCCTACATGGCGCTGCCGCGCCACGGCCGCCCGGACGAGGTCGCGACCATGGTGACGTGGCTCGCGAGCCCCGAAGCAAGCTTCGTGACGGGCGCCGACCTGGCGGTGGACGGCGGTTTCGCGGCTTAATCCTGCCTCACGGTTCCTCGGCGCGGTGCACGTCGCGCCACGCGAGCATCGCGCCGAGGCGTTCTTCCTTGTCCGCGTCGAAGCCGCACGTGGCGTCGAAACGGGCCGGGTTCTCGTACGTGCCGAACAGCCAGTCCCACCACACGATGTCGCCGTAGTTGTTGCGATGACGGCCGTACTGGTGGTGCACGCGGTGCATTTCCGGGCGCTGGAAGAACCAGCCGATCCAGCGCGGGGTGCGCACGCTCGTGTGATAGAAGAATTCGCCGAGCGCCGTGCACAAGGTGTAGACGGCGCCGGCCGCGGGCGACAGTCCCAGCACCGCATACACGAGCAGGCTGCCGATGATGGAATTCACGACCATCTCGACGGGGTGCTTGTAGAACGACGTGATCACCTCGATGCGCTGCGGGCTGTGGTGGATCTGGTGGAACAGGCGCCACAGCAGGTCGGATTCGTGGCGCGCCCGGTGCCACCAGTAGAACACGAACGTGGCGATGAAGTACGCGACCATGCCGCCGGCCGCGGGGCCGACGTGCTGCGACAGGTGGAACAGCGAACCGCCGGACAGCCAGCGCTCCCACGTGAAGCCGGCCAGCAGCACGACGCACAGCTGCACGGCGTTGATGGCGAGGACGCGCAACGGCCATGTGCGCACATGGGGCAGGCGCCAGCCGGGGATCACGCGTTCGAGCAGGAAGCAGGCGAAAAATACGATGAAGATGGTGGGCAGCATGGGATCCTCGTGGGTTGTCGGAATCCCATCTTGGCGGCGCTGGTGGCCAGCCGCCAGCGCCGGGTCGCGCGGTCTGCGTAGGTGCTACCGGTGGTCGCGGATTGCGCTACTTCAGGCTGTGGACAAACAATAAAATGCGTCATAGCCTGGAGGCCACGCGGGTGGCGCGACGGTCCGCTTTCGACCCAGAGCGGACGTTGTGACCGTCGAATGGCGGCGCATCAGAACTGGGACGTGAACTACGCTTTTTGCTCGAATGCTTCAGTTAGCGTTTGCAGACACGCCCGTTCATCATCCGAGATCGCACTTGCATGGTCCACCAAGATGGTATTGACGACGTGGTATTCCGTTTCATTTTTTATGAAACCGCGCTTCACAATGCGTTTGTAACTCGCGGAGTATCTGCGGGTTATCTCTGACAAAGTGACTACACCGGCCGCTCTAAACGCTTCGTCGACAACAGTCCTCGCTTCAGAATTCCAATTTCTTGTTTCTTCGACAGTATCGTTAGCGGCTTGGCGTAGTCCAGCAAGCGCTTTTGACTTGCCGAATTGCTGGACAATTCCCTTAATCACGTTCGCAGGGTGAACAGCAGAAGCAGGGTCAATTTGCCATACAGTGGTTGCAAAAAGTTCTACATAACCAAGTAGCTCGTTATACTCGCTTTCACGCCCAGGTGTCATCGGGGCCTTTCATTTTTGACCGTCCGCTTCTGGCTGACCTCGGCCGGTCGAGCCAGCATAGCAGGTTGTCGAAGCGCAAAGTTCACGGACTGTCACGACAGGCTGCTGTCGCCCCGTTGCCGAAGTTACTACCGATTTCTGAGTTCCGCACGCAATCTCGACATAAATACACACTGAAGAAAGAACGAAAATATTGTCATATCAAAGCCATCATTCGACAGCTGATAAAGATACGCCCCTGGAATAAACTTATTGAGACCAAAAACCTTATCAGGAACTTCCGAAAAAACAAACTGAACCAAAACGTCTCCGTTCTTTTTCAAGGCACGAAGATCGATCACGCGCAATGATGAGTAGCATTCCCCGTCAATTTCATCACACAAGACCATTAACTTGTCGGACGATTTAACCGGCCGCTTCACATGATAACCGAATGTTTCGGCAATGCATTGAATCCCAGCAATTATCGAGCCACGCGCACCAGAAACAAACTGCTTCAGTTCTGGAGCAAACATATGCTGTTCGGATTGCTTTTCGCTCCTGAATTGACTCAGCAGACGCAGCCAAGCGTCAGGCTTCTCGAATTTACAAAACCTATCGAAATTAGGATCAAGCGATAACGTTGCCCCCCAGTCGTTGGCTTTACTCTCCAAAAACTCCAAGTAGGGAGATCGCTGGTTTGCATTTAACTGTGTGCGAACGGATGCTTGCCAGGGATATTTGAGGAAAAATGACTCGTATAGGACCTCATCCATGTAATATTGATAGTCATTTTCCCCTTCCCCCCGCTTTCTGACTGACTCAACAGCCTCTAAATATTGGCAGGGCAAACCAAAACCTCGTTCGTAGAAATCTCGCCGGACAGTTGGCAGACTCTCGCGCAACCTTTCAATCCAACCATTCATTCATTCACCTCAATATCCTGCACCTAAAGGATGCGCCTTCTTCTTTATGACCGGGAAAGGAACTAACATCGGAACATTCGGAGTAGGGCTATGATCGTATCGTGTGTAGTCAACTAGGCACGGGCGGTAACGTCCGTGTTCGCCCCGAAGCCGACGTTCATTCACGCACAGAAGCTCTTGAATATTACGTTCTTCAAATTTGGATCTGCATATGCATCAGAATTAGTCAGATGTCCGTCATATGGCCCTACCTTCGTGACTTCTAAACCGTCGCGCAAGACCAACACCAGACCGTGTTCCGGCTCCCAATCACAGTTGCATTCAAGCGAAAAATATATTCCATCTTCGTCATCACCGTGCGCCCGACGTGAAATATGCACCTCTGTGCCAAACTGAACGTATTTCCACACATCAGAAGGCTGTTGAATGCTGACGTGTGGACGATCCTGGTCGTCGTAAAGATCAAGTGTCTCATTGCAGTACTGAGTTACATAGGGCTCCACAGCCGCTAGAACGGAACTATCCAGGTCTATCAGGTTTTGAAGTGCTCGGTGATAGTCTGCCTTTCGATCATCATCGATGTAACCATCAAAGACAAACTGAACCACGTGCCCAAGCAGACATTTTATTTGATGAGGTTCAGATATGAACCATTCGTTGACATCAGGATGAGCCGCTATAGGCCCAATTGGCGGAACGTTCACAATACTCTCCTGAAGTTTTCGATCAATAGTCATGTCAATGACCGCTTGTGGCCGATCCTGGCCGTTCGAGACAGCATACCAAGTTGCGGAGTTGGAAAAGTCACGAAGAGTCACGACCGGCAGCATCCGACCCATAGCAGTCATACATTCCCAGCCTATATCTTTGCTAAAAGATGCCGCGTGATGAATAGGATGATGGCACTACCTACCAGCCATGCCAGCATGAACGAGAGATAGCGAATGGCGAGTGGATCAAGTGCCGGCTTCGGCGTTACAGATAGATTACCGGTGATGCCAACGTCGGAAAGTGCCCACGTAAGGCACGTCGCCATCAACACGTATGACGCTACTCCTCCAATCCCAATGAACCACCAAAAATGCTGGAGGGCGCCGCGCCACAAATATGCGAAAACCCCTACCGCAAGCGCTGGACCAATGAGTCCAAAAGGGATCGCCATACTAAACGGATTCATCGTAGAAATATTCCAATGTAGTTGAAAAGTCGTAGCTTAACGATTTGCAGTGTCCGCTTTTGGCCGAAAGCGGACGGTCGATATGGCTCAGCGCACGAAATTGCCGCCAATAATGGCAAGTCGCGTTGTGCTTAGTACTTGGTCCGTGTTGCAGTCGTTTTTGTTTCGTGCCGGACTTCATCAGTTTGCGGCGAACTTTATTAATGCTCGACACGGTCCCGCGCCGGCATCAATCGATGCGCTTGACCGACTCGCGCACGACGAGGTTCAGTTGCGGCACCTCGATGTCGAGCGTCTCGTGCCCGATCATCTTGACGATCGCGCGGCCCAGGCATTTGCCGACGTCGAACAGCGGCTGGCGCACGGTCGTCAGCGGCGGCGTCGTGTACATGGAGCTGTGCAGGTCGTCGAAGCCGATGACGGAGATGTCTTCCGGCACGCGGATCCCGCGGCGGTACAGCGCGAGGCGCGCGCCGTATGCCGTCAGGTCGTTCGCGCAGAAGATCGCGGAAAAGCGCTGGCCCGATTCCAGCAGCCGCTCGACGGCCAGCAGGCCGCTCGATTCCTGGAAGTCGCCGCCGACGATCAGCTGCTGCTGTTCCTTGATGCCGTGCTTGGCCAGGGTATCGCGGTAGCCGGCCAGACGCGCGAGCGCATCCTGGTGGTCTGACGGGCCCGTGATGAACGCGATGTTGCGGTGGCCCTGGTCGATCAGGTACCCGACCGCCTCGCACGCGCCCCAGTAGTTGTCGAGGCAGAAGCCGTACGCGCGCGGCGAGCTCAGGTCGCGGCCGAAGGCGACGATGGGCACGCGCTGCGACAACTTGAGGATCTGCGCATCCTTCAGTTTCCCGCTCAGGATCACGAGGCCGTCGACGCGGCGCGCGATCAGCAGTTCGATGCGCTCGGCCTCTTCGTCCGCGTGCCAGTGGCCGGAGACGATCAGCGGCGCGTAGCCCGTGCCCTGCAAGGCCTCGTCGATGCCGGCCATCGCATCGGCGAAATAGCCGGAGACGAGCGACTGCGTCAGCACACCGATCGTGCGCGAGCTTCCCATCTTGAGGTTCTGCGCGAGGACGTTCGGCTTGTAGTTGAGCTTTTCGATGACGCTCTCGATGGCCTGGCGCTTTTCCTCCGACACCTTGGCGGTGCCGTTCAGGAAGCGCGAAACCGTCGCCGCCGACACGCCCGCCACCCGGGCGACTTCGTGGACGGTGACCATCGGTGTGCTGCTGGAATCCTTTTTCATGCGTCGGCCTGCGTTATCGAGGCGGCGGTGCCGCGAAGCTCGTGAATATACACCAGGACATGCCGGTTTGACATGTTACGGAACGACTTGAGGGGAAAAAATCTATTTGACACCCGGGCGATCGCACATGTACGATGAAATCGATTTCAAACAATTTGAAACTGGATGCGTCGCGCGCTCGCGGGCGCCGGCTGCGCATCGCTTTCACCCACAACGACTACAACCCGCACCATGACCGATTCCATCCGTTTTCCTTCCAACTTCACGTGGGGCGTCGCGACCAGCGCCTTCCAGATCGAAGGCGCCTTTGACGCCGACGGCAAGGGCCCTTCGATCTGGGATACGTTCTCGCACAACCCGGCCAACATCATCGACGGCACCAATGGCGACGTCGCCTGCGACCACTACCACCGCTACCGCGACGACGTGGCGATGATGGCGTCGCTGGGCGTGGACGCCTACCGCTTCTCGATGGCGTGGGCGCGCGTGCAGCCGACGGGCAAGGGTGCATGGAACGAGGCGGGCTTCGACTTCTACACGCGCCTCTTGGACGCGCTGGACGAAAAAGGCATCGCCGCGCACATCACCTTGTACCACTGGGACCTGCCGCAAGGCCTGCAGGACGATGGCGGCTGGATGTCGCGCGACACGGCACACCGCTTCGCCGACTACGCGGCCGAAGTCGCGCGCCGCTACGGCAACCGCGTGGCCAGCATCGCCACGCACAACGAGCCGTGGTGCACGGCGAACCTCGGCTACGGCAACGGCCAGTTCGCGCCGGGTGTCGCCGATAAAAAACAGGCCATCCAGGTATCGCACCACCTGTTGCTGTCGCACGGTTTGGCCATGCAGGCGATGCGCGCCGTGAACCCGACCTGCCAGCTCGGCATCGTGCTGAACCAGTGGACGGCGGAACCGGCCACGGACAGCGCCGCCGACAAGCGCCTCGCCGAACTGGAATGGGCCAACTCGATCGAGTGGTTCATGGACCCGATCTTCAAGCGCCGCTATCCCGCGCTGTCGCTGGAAGCGCACGGGGACAATGCGCCCGTCGTGCACGCGGGCGACTTCGACATCATCGCCCAGCCGCTCGACTTCCTCGGCGTGAACTACTACCGCCGCGAAGTGATGAGCGCGGAAGTCCCGCCGCGCAAGCCGGAAGGCGGCCTGGGTTTCACCGACATGGGCTGGGAGATCTACCCGCAGGGCCTCACGGACCTGCTCGTGCAGCTGAAACAGGAATACCCGGACCTGCCGCCGGTGTACATTACGGAAAACGGCATGGCCTCCGTCGACACGGTCGAAGGCGGCCAGGTCGACGACGCGCAGCGCCTGGAATACGTGCGCACCCACCTGATCGCGCTGAAGGCCGCGATGGATGCGGGCGTGGACGTGCGCGGCTACTTCCTGTGGAGCCTGATGGACAATTTTGAATGGAATTCCGGCTATGCGAAGCGTTTCGGCATCGTGTACGTCGACTACGCCACGCAGCAGCGGATCCCGAAGGCGAGCGCCCTATGGTACCGCGATTTCATCGCAGGCCAGCGCGATACCCTGCGCGCAGCCTGACCGCCGCGGGCACAAGAACAGGAGACCGAGGAAGACATGAGGGACAACATGGATGATGTGCTTTTCGGCGGCGCCCGCCTGCTGGCCGATATCGGCGGGACGAACGCCCGCTTTGCCTTGCAGCGCGGCCCCGGCCGCATCGAGGAAATCGCGACGCTCGCGTGCGCCGCGCACGCGACGTTCACCGACGCCGTGCGCGCCTACCTGGCCGGCCATCCCGGCGCGGCGCGCGAGGTCCGCCACGCCGTGATCGCGATCGCGAACCCGGTCGAAGGCGATTTCGTCAAGATGACGAACCACCACTGGCAGTTCTCGATCGACGCGGCGCGCCGCGACCTCGGTCTCGACACGCTGCTCGTCGTGAACGACTTCGCCGCACTCTCGATGTCCGTGCCCGGCCTGCCGGACGCGGACCTGCAGCAGGTCGGCGGCACGCGCGTGAATCCCGACGCCGTGATCGGCGTCGTGGGCGCCGGTACTGGGCTCGGCGTTGGCGGCGTTATTCCGGACGGCGGCCGCTGGACCGTGCTGCCCAGCGAAGGGGGCCACGTGGCCTTCTCGCCGTCGAACGCGCGCGAACAGGCGATCCTCGCCTACTGCTGGACGAAGTGGCAGCACGTGTCGGCCGAACGCCTGATCTCGGGGCCAGGCCTGGCGACGATCCACGAGGCGCTGTGCGCCATCGACGGCATCGCGACGGAGGCACTGGAACCTGCGCAAGTCGTCGAACGCGGCCTCGCGGGCGACAAGGTGTGCGCGGAAGTGCTGGACGTCTTCTGCGGCGCGCTGGGCACGATGGCCGCGAACGTGGCCGTCACGCTGTGTGCGCGCGGCGGCATCTACATCGGCGGCGGCGTCGTGCCGCGCCTGGGCGCCTTCTTCGCGCAGTCGTCGTTCCGCGCCCGCTTCGAGAACAAGGGCCGCTTCACCGACTTCTGCAGGCAGATCCCGGTGTACGTGATCCACGCGCCCTACCCGGCCCTGGCCGGCGCCGCCGCGATGCTCGACCAGCAACTGACCGACGCCCGCGCCGCCGCGCAGCGCGCGCCGATCGATTCCGTCACGGCAGCCGGCCATGCGCACGCCTGACCGCACCCGCCACCCGCTGCTGTGGGTGCCCACGGGCTACTTCACGATGGCGCTCGGCTACGTCATGTTGACGAGCGTCACCGCCATCATGTTCAAGAACATCGGCATGGACAACGCCCGCGCAGCCGCGTATTCGAGCATGCTGATCTTCGCGTACACGGCCAAGCCCCTGTTCGCGCCGATCGTCGAGATGTACCGCACCAAGAAATTCTTCGTGTTGTGCATGCAGGTGCTGATCGCGGTGGGCTTCGCCGGCGCGGGCCTCGCGATGAGCATGCCGCACTGGATGGTGCTGATGCTGGCGCTGTTCGTGCTGATGTCGTTCATCGGCGCGACGCAGGACATCGCCAGCGACGGCGTCTACGTCACGTCGCTCGACACTCGCACGCAGGCGCTGTACTGCGGCGTGCAGAGCCTGTCGTGGAACGTGGGGCCCATCGTCGCCTCCGGCTTCCTCGTCTACCTGAGCGGCCGCCTGCACACGGAAGTGTTCCACCACGACCCGAAGGTGTTCGGGCCGGACTGGATGGACGCGTGGCGCGTGATCTTCTTCATCGTGGCCGCCATCGTCATCGTGATGGCCGCGTGGCACGCGCGCGTGATGCCCGACGGCGCGCGCGCGGAAAACACGCCGACGAATTTGCGCGGCGCGGGCTACATCCTGTGGGACTCGTTCGTCACGTTCTTCCAGAAGCGCGACGTGTGGAAGATGATCGCGTTCGCGTTCCTGTTCCGCGTCAGCATCGGCATGCTGGAAAAGATCGGGCCGTTCTTCATGGTCGACTCGGCGGCGAAGGGCGGCCTCGGGCTCTCCAACGAGCAGCTCGGGATCATCTACGGCACGTGGGGCCTGATCGCCGTGCTGGTGGGTTCCCTGCTGGGCGGCATGTTCGTCGCGAAGCGCGGCTTGAAGCGCACGCTGTTCATCCTGTGCTGCGCCGTCAACATCCCGAACCTGACGTTCCTCGCGATGGCCATCGCCCTGCCGTCGGACGCGTGGACGATCGCGGCCGGCGTCATCATCGAAAAATTCTTCTTCGGCTTCGGATCCGTCGGCTACATGATCTACCTGATGCAGCAGCTCGCACCGGGCAAGTACACGACGACGCACTACGCGTTCGGCACGGGCCTGATGGGGCTGTGCATGCTCGTCACGGGCATGGTCAGCGGCGTGCTGCAGGAGTACCTGGGTTACGTCAGCTACTTCGTGGCCGTCATGATCGCGACGATCCCGTCGTTCCTCGCGACGTGGTTTGCGCCGTTCCACCACGACGACGGCATGGGAGCAGACAGCGGCGTCAAGGCGGCTGCGGCGGCGAACGATCCGAACGTGAATCACCACGCGGCCTGACCACCGCGGCATCATCACCGGCCGGGCATTGCCCGGCCTTTTTTCAGCCCCAAATTCGAGGTCAGAGCACGTTTCGCCTGAAGTTCGGGGTCAGAGCAAATTTCGGATCAATGTGCAGGAACACAACAAGCCGCCCCAAGGATCGCGGCGTCTACGCGCGCCTCTGGGGAATCAGGCCGGGCCGCCGTCCGTAAAAATTCCTTTGAAGATCGTGCCTCAGAAAGTGCTCTGACCCCGAATATTCATCAAAACATGCTCTGACCCCGAATTTTCAGGCGGCCAGCCGCCGCACGCGGTCGTCGTCCGTGCGGAAGACACTCGCGGTGCGCGCCAGGTTGCGCGTCTGTTCATCGAGGCCCGCCGCCGCAGCTGCGGTCTGTTCCACCAGGGTCGAGTTCTGCTGGGTGGTGTCCTCCACGTGCACGACGGTGTCGTCCGCTGCGCCTGCTCGCGCACATCGCGCATCGGAGCGTCCAGCGCCGCCGCCAACGCGGGATTGGCGCGCGCGGGCTTGGCGAACTGCCTCGTCGTCAGGTGCAGGCGGTCGGCGACGCGCGCGACGATCGCGGACAGGGCGAGCCGGTCCTCCGCGGCGGCGCGGTGCGTGGCCAGCAGGCCTGCGCCCTTCGCCCGCATCTTGCCCGGTTCTTTCGACAAATAAGGCAGCCGGTAACAGATGGACTGGATCAGCTGGTAGGAATCGGCGTCGGGGTCCAGGTTCAGCCCATGGTGGTCGGCCATCTGATCGTCGACCTCGAGCAGCTTGGGCACGAGGGCCGTGCGCATGGCGTAATTCTCGGGAACGGTGATCGTTCCCGCGGCGAGGCGCGCGTCGCTGATGCCGGCCACGGTGTCGGCCAGCTGGCCCACTGTCGTCGTCGGCGCGACGGCGCACTCCGACTTGCCGTACAGTGCCCACATCGCGACGCCGTCCTCCGCGCGTGCCCGCCGGATCGGCATCGAGTTTCCCCTCGTGTTGTCCATGGGTCGAAACCCCGGTTTACCTCTGTCGTCCGCACGATCGTAGTGCGGGCGCCCGCGATCTACCGAACAGCCGTGCGTGTGCAGGACTATGCCGAGCATCAGCGCATGCGCTGCGCCGACGGGTCTCAGCGGGCCGGTGCGGCCGCCTCGCCCACCAGGCCCTGGATCTCTTCCAGCCGGCGCCCGCGCGTGTCGATGCCGTTCCGCGCCAGCAGCAGCGCCGCGACGGCCATCGGCAGCGCGATCACGAGCGCCGCCAGCGCCACGTTGCCGAACAGTCCGACGACGCCGAACCCGGCGCCCAGGATGCCGCCCAGCTTGGACCCCGCGGCGATGACGCCGGAGCCCGTCGCGCGCAGGTGGACAGGATAGATTTCGGACGCGTACGGGATCAAGGTGGCGATGACGCCGCTGGCCGAGACGAGCAGCGCGACGGTCGCGACGACCATCGCCGCGGTCGACGCGACGCCCGTATGGCCGAGCAGGAAGAAACCCAGCAGGCTCGCACACGACAGGCCGATGAACGTGACGAGCGTCTTGACGGTGCTCCAGCTGTGGTACAACCAGATCACGACGAGCGTGCCGGGCAGCGCGAACAAGGCGGATTTCGCGAGCAGGCTCGTGGCGGTGGCCGCGTCCATGCCCATCGCGCGCAGGTTCGTCGGCAGCCACAGGAGGAAGCCGAAGTTGACGAGGCCCCAGGCGACGCCGGCGACACCCATGCCGATCGTCAGCGGGCCGTAGCCGCCTTGCAGCAATGCGCGCATGCCGACGGGGCCGTGATCGCCGGCCGGGCCGTGATCCGCCGCGGCACCATCGTCCGCATCGACGACACCCGCGAATTTCGCCAGCACGGCGCGGGCCTCCGCATGCAGGCCGTTCGTCGCGAGGAAGCGCGGCGATTCCGGCAGCAGGCGGCTCAACAGGATGATGATGGCGCCCGTGGGCAGGCCCAGCAGCCACAGCACGCGCCAGCCGTAGACGGGTTCCAGCAGGCTCGCGGCCCAGGCGGCGACAAGGTAGCCGGCCGAGTTCCCGAGCCCGCCCAGCGCGACGAGCAGCCAGCCGCGGTGCGCGGCGGGGATCATTTCGGCCATCAGGGTGAACGTGATCGGCAGCAGGCCGCCGGCCGATGCGCCCATCAGGAAGCACATGGCGAGGTTCCAGTTAAACGACGGCATGGCGCCGCAGATGGCGGTGCCGATGAACATCAGCGCGGACAGCAGGATCGTCGCACGCCGCCCGAAGCGGTCGGCGACAACGCCCCAGACGACGGAGCCGACCGTCGTCCCCGTCAGCGCGACGAAGGCGAGCATGCCGGCCGACTGCTTGGCCAGTTCGTATTCGCGCGTCATGCCGGGCATGACGAAGCCCAGCGTGGCCGGCTTCATCACGTCGATCGTCAGTGCTATCACGAGCACGGCGACGAGATACCAGTGCTGGCGGTTCAGCGGGACGCCGTCGGCGACGTGGAAATGCAGGCCGCCGCGCGCGCCCGTGCCCGCGCGCAGGCGCGCCATGCGGGGCATCAGGCCGTAGGCTGCCAGCAGCAGCCCGATGGGGATCAATGCCATCCCCGCCAGCATCATGGCGTCCATCTCCATGCCGACCATCCGGTACCCCATGTGCGAGGCGCACACGAACATCGGAACGTGCGCCAGCACGCCGGCCACGATGGCGGCCGTACCGGCCCAGAATGCGAAGGGATGATGCAGGGAGAGACCGTTCGATTTCATGCTGTGCTTCTGGACGAGAGGGGCAGCGCTGCGGGGCACCGGATAACCTCCGAGTATGCCCCGGTCCCTTGGTAAACACAAGCTCGGGCGGAGAACGCCGCCCGCACCACGATCGGGCACGGCACCCCTTATTTTCCTGGCACGCTTCTTGATACGTCTACCGTGTCGACACTCACGGAAGGCGGCAATGGAAAAATATTTCAATGAGATGACGGCCGGCGACTCCGGCGCGGTGCGCGAGCACTACCGCGCGTTCGAGGCGTGGCTGCAGCACCAGCCGGCGGAACGGATCGCCCGCAAGCGCGCGGAGGCCGACCTCACGTTCCGCCGCGTCGGCATCACGTTCGCCGTGTACGGGGACGGCGCCGGCACGGAGCGGCTGATCCCGTTCGACACGATCCCGCGCATCATTCCCGCGCGCGAGTGGGCCGCGTTGCAGGCAGGGCTCGCGCAGCGCGTGCAGGCGCTGAACATGTTCGTGCACGACATCTACCACGACCAGAACATCGTCCGCGCGGGCATCATCCCGGCGCAGCAGATCTACCAGAACGCCCAGTACCGCCCCGAGATGCAGGGCATCAGCGTCGCCTCCGACATCTACGCGCACATCGCGGGCGTGGACATCGTGCGCGCTGGCGCGGGCGAGTTCTACGTCCTCGAAGACAACCTGCGCGTGCCGTCGGGCGTGTCGTACATGCTCGAGGACCGCAAGATGATGATGCGGCTGTTCCCCGAGCTGTTCGCGCACCACCGCATCGCGCCGGTCGAGCACTATCCCGACATGCTGCTGGAGAACCTGCGCTCCGTCGCGCCGGCCGGCGTGCTCGACCCGACCATCGTCGTCATGACGCCGGGGATGCACAACTCCGCGTACTTCGAGCACGCCTTCCTCGCCCAGCAAATGGGCGTGGAGCTGGTCGAGGGCAAGGACTTGTTCGTCGACGCGAACGCGGTGTACATGCGCACGATCCGCGGACCGCGCCGCGTGGACGTCATCTACCGCCGGCTGGACGACGACTATCTCGATCCGCTCGCTTTCCGCGCCGATTCCACGTTGGGCGTGCCGGGCCTGTTGTCCGTCTACCGCGCGGGGCGCGTCACGCTGGCGAACGCGATCGGCACGGGCGTGGCCGACGACAAGTCGATCTACCCGTACGTGCCGGACATGATCCGCTTCTACCTGGCGGAAGAGCCGCGCCTGAACAACGTCCCGACCTGGCAGTGCCGGCGGCCGGAAGACCTGTCGTACACGCTCGCCCACCTCGAGCAGCTCGTCGTGAAGGAGGTGCACGGCGCCGGCGGCTACGGCATGCTGATCGGGCCCGCGGCGACCAAGCAGGAGATCGAGGACTTCCGGCGCCGCCTCGTCGCGCGCCCGGACGGATACATCGCCCAGCCCACGCTGGCCCTGTCGGCCTGCCCGACCTATGTCGAGAGCGGCATCGCGCCGCGGCACATCGACCTGCGCCCGTTCGTCCTGTCGGGCAAGACGATCGCGATGGTGCCCGGGGGCCTGACCCGCGTCGCGCTGCGCGAGGGATCGCTGGTGGTGAATTCGTCGCAGGGCGGCGGCACCAAGGACACCTGGATACTGGAGGAATGATGCTGAGCCGCACCGCAGACCACTTGTACTGGATGGCGCGCTACACCGAGCGCGCCGAGAACACGGCCCGCATGCTCGACGTGGCCGTGCAGACGGCCATGCTGCCGCAGTCGGCCGGCGACATGGAGCAGGCCTGGCGCGCCATGCTCGGCATCTCCGAGCTGCAGGCTGCGTTCGACGCCGCGTACGGCACGCTCGACGCGAAGAACGTCCTCGCGTTCATGGCGAGCGACCCCGCGAATCCGTCGTCGATCGTGTCGTGCCTCACCGCGGCGCGCGAGAATGCCAGGGCGGTGCGCGGCGTGCTCACGACGGAGGTGTGGGAAACGCAGAACGCCACCTGGATCGAGTTGCGCGACCGCGTGCACGGGGGCCTCGACAACGACCCGGGCGAATTCTTCGACTGGGTCAAGCACCGCTGCCACCTGGCGCGCGGCGTCACGCTCGGCACCATGCTGGACGACGAGGCCCTCGTGTTCATCCGCCTCGGCGCCTTCCTGGAGCGCGCGGACAACACGGCACGGCTGCTGGACGTGAAGTACCACGGCGCCGGCGACGGCGCCACGCACGACATCCTCACGCAGCGCGAGTTCTACTACTGGGCGGCGCTGCTGCGCTCCGTGGCCGGCTTCGAAATCTATCGCAAGGTCTACCGCGACTCCATCACGCCGGCGCGCGTGGCCGAACTCTTGATGCTGCGCGCCGACATGCCGCGCTCCCTGCTCGCCTGCATGGAGCAGGTGGTCGCGAACCTGAAAGCCGTACGCAACGACGTCTCCGCCGGCACGGAACGGCTGGCGGGCCGCATGCACGCCGAGCTGCAGTTCGCGCGCATCGAGGACGTGCTGGCCGCCGGCATGGACGAGACGCTCGGCAAGTTCATGGAAAACATCTACGCGCTGGGCAATGGCATCAGCCGCGATTTCCTCGTCCCACTGGGAGCCTGACATGCACCTGTCGATCCGCCACGAGACCCTGTACCGCTACACCGAGCCGCAGGCCTACAGCATCGAGCAGCTGCACCTGACGCCGCGCGCCGAACCGCAGCAGCAGGTGCTGTCCTGGCACATCGCGACGCCGGGCCATTGCGCCGCTTACGTGGACGCCTACGGCAACGCGTCGCACATGCTCACGTTGAACGCGCCGCACGACGCCGTCCGCATCGTGGTCGAGGGCATCGTCGCGACGGTGCCGCTGCCCGGTGGCCGCCTGCGCGCGCACGACAGCCTGCCCCCGCTGATCTTCACGGTGCCGACGCCCCTGACGCGGCCGACGCCCCTGCTCGCCGAATTCGCGGCGACCTGCCTGCCGGCCCTCGGCAATCGTGTCGGCACGGACGACCTGCTGCGGCTCGCCGCGCACATCCACGGTGCGGTCGCGTACCAAACGGGTGCCACCCACGTCGCCAGCACGGCCGCCGAGGCGATGGCGCTCGGCGCCGGCGTCTGCCAGGACCACGCCCACATCTTCCTCGCCTGCTGCCACGCGCACGGGATACCCGCGCGCTACGTGTCCGGCTACATCGACCCCGGCTCGACGGGCCATGCGGCCAGCCACGCCTGGGTCGACGCGTGGGTCGAGGATCCCGACTTCACGGGCTGGGTCAGCATCGACGTCACGCATGCGCACCTGATGACGGAGGGGTACTGCCGCCTCGCGATCGGACGCGACTACGAATCGGCGGCGCCCGTGCGCGGCATGCGGCGCGGCGGCGGCGCCGAGATCATGCGCGTCGAAGCGCAGATCGTCCCCGTCCAGTGAGCGCGTCGCGAGCATGTAGAATGGCGCCTTTCCCGAACCGCAACGGATATCGTCGATGACTTATTGTGTGGGCATGCGCCTCAACGCCGGCCTCGTGTTCCTGGCCGATTCGCGCACCAACGCCGGTGTCGATCAGGTGGGCACGTTCCGCAAGCTGAGCGTCTTTGAACATGCGGGCGACAGGCTGATGGTCATGATGACCGCCGGGAACCTGTCGATCTCGCAGGCCGTGCGCCAGATCGTGTCCAGCCACGTCGGTGCCGACGGCATGACGATCTGGAACGCGCCGGACATGTTCGAGGCCGCGCGCATCGTCGGCGAAGCCGTGCGCACGGTGCACCGGCAGGAAGCCGGCAAGCTGGCGGAGCACGGCGTCGACTTCAACATCAGCATCGTGTTCGGCGGCCAGATCCGGGGCGAACGCTGCCGCCTGTTCTACGTGTATTCGGCGGGGAACTTCATCGAATCGCACGACGAAAACCCCTATTTCCAGATCGGCGAGGCGAAGTACGGCAAGCCGATCATCGATCGCGTCGTCACCCCGCGCACCTCGCTGGACGACGCGGCAAAATGCGCACTGATCTCGATGGATTCCACGTTGCGCTCGAACGTGTCCGTCGGGCTGCCGCTCGACATGCTCGTGTACGAAGACGGCAGCCTGGCCGTCACGCGCTTCGTCACCATCGACGAGAACAACCAGTACTTCCAGCTGCTGCGCAACACCTGGGGCCAGCAGTTGAAGTCGGTGTTCGAGGGCATCGCGCCACCCGTGTGGGACGCGGTGCCCGGACCGGCAAGCGACGCGCCCTCGTCCGCCAACCTGCACAGCCGCCCCGTGCGCGTGGCGCCGCCACCCGGTGTGGCCGCGGCCGCGACGGCGGCGCCGCTGCAATCACTCGCCGAGCAGCCCGTCCCGCCCGTCCAGCGGTGATCCGCCGCCGCCCCGCGCCCACCTGATCGCGCGGGAGCGATGAATTTTTCATCGCGACCGATATCGGGTTCGGCATCGCGCGCGTCGGTTAGTTGCAGATTTCCAAGTACCGACCGTGTGCAGGCCAGCCGTTTTTGCTCTGCGGTGCGAAAAATCCCTGCAATAACAGGCACTTGCACTCCCAACCCTGAAAGCACACCCGGCGGCGCCCGGCGGCACCCGGCCGTTTTGACAGCGCTATCACGCATGCCCTACATTGCCGGATGACCTGAACGCCACCGGACCCACATGACCCCACCTCGCCCCCGTCTTGCCGCAGCGGCCCTCGCCGTGTGCACCGCCCTCGCCTGCCTGTGCGCACCCACGCGCGCACAGGAAGAACCCCGCCCTGCCACCGGCCTGTCGACCAAGACATGGACACCCGACAACGGCAACGGCACCTTCACGAACCCGCTGTTCTACGACGAGTTCTCCGACCCGGACCTGATCCGCGTGGGCGACTGGTTCTACCTGACCGGCACCACGATGCACGCGATGCCGGGCCTGCCGGTCCTGCGCTCGCGCGACCTCGTGAACTGGGAATTCCTGAGCTATGCCGTCGACAAGCTGGACTTCGGCCCCGCCTACCGGCTTGAGGACGGCAAGAGCATCTACGGCCAGGGCATCTGGGCGCCGAGCCTGCGCTACCGGAACGGCACGTTCTACATCTTCAGCAACGTGAACGGCCGCGCCACGCAGGTCTTCTCGGCCACCGACCCGCGCGGGCCGTGGACGCGGCGCGAGATGAAGCGCAGCCTGCACGACCTGTCCGTGCTGTTCGACGACGACGGCACGGCGTGGGTCGTGTGGGACCACCAGCGCATGCACGTCGCCCGGCTGACGGACGACCTCACGGACATCGTGCCCGGCACGGAAAAGATCTTGTTCGCGCAGGACGCGGGCATGGGCGAAGGCGCGCACATTTACAAAATCCAGGGCAAGTACTACATCCTGTCGGCCAACTACGCGGGAGGCTTCCGCATGCCGGCCGCGCGCGCGGACAAGGTGGACGGACCGTACGAAGTAAACCAGGCCATCAGCCGCGACGAGGACTTCGGCATGGCCAAGGGCTACCGCCTCGCGGACAACAAGACGCCGACGGCGATCGTGCCGCCCGACCCGTCCGCCCGCAACGCCAACTCGCTGCACCAGGGCGGCATCGTGCTGACGCCGGCCGGCGAATGGTGGGGCTTCTCGATGCAGGATTTTAATTCCGTCGGCCGCCTGCTCAGCCTCGCGCCGATCACGTGGAAGGACGGCTGGCCCTACTTCGGCCTGCCCGGCAACCTGGGACGCAATCCGCGCACGTGGGTCAAGCCGAAGACGGCGGCGCCCTCGCCGGTCACGGTGCCGTATGCGCGCAGCGACGATTTTTCGGCGTCGATCCTGCAACCAGTCTGGCAGTGGAACCACGTGCCCGTCGACGGGCAGTGGTCGCTGACGGAGCGGCCCGGCTTCCTGCGCCTGCACGCCCTGCCCGCGACGTCGTTCTGGCAGGCCCGCGACACGCTGACGCAACGCGCCATCGGCCCGCGTTCGTCACCGACGGTGACTCTGGATGCATCCGGCCTCGCCGACGGCGACGTCGCCGGTCTCGCCCTCCTGAACCTGCCGTATGCGACGCTGGGCGTGGAAAAGACGGCCACCGGCCTGCAGCTGGCGCTGTACGACCAGGCGCGCGACCGCACCGTGCGCGTGCCGCTGCCCGCGCTCGCCACGCGCGTGATGCTGCGCGCAGACTGCGATTTCCTCACGGAGCAGGCGCGCTTCTCGTGGTCGGTGGACGGCAGGGCGTTTACGCCGATCGGCGAACCGTTCACGATGGTGTTCCAGCTGAAGACGTTCCAGGGCGTGCGCTATGCCCTCTTCAATTACAACCAGGCCGGCAAGGCCGGCGGGTACGCGGACTTCGACAGCATCGACGTGTACCAGCCCAATCCGCACGGGCTGATGCGCGCGATCCCGGCGGGCCGGCGTATCCAGCTTGCGGCATTCCCGTCCGGCCGCAAGGTGGCGTCGTATCGCGTGAAGGACATGGGGCTCGGCCGCGTGGCGCTGCAATCGGGCGCGGCCTGGGCCAGCGTCGATGCGGGCGGCCGCGTGGGCGCGCGCAACGGGCAGCCCGGCAACGCGGAGAGCTTCCAGTGGGTCGAGACGCCGACGGGGGAACTCGTGCTGATGTCGCTCGTCACGAACCGCTTCCTGCGCGTCGATCCGGTCTCGCATGCGATGCGCGCGGACAGTCCTGGGCCAGTGCCGGATGGGAGCGATGGGGTGCGGTTCACGTGGACGCTCGCCGGCGCCAATTGACGTTCGTGCCGCAGTATCCCGTGCCACGCAAATAAAAAAAGCCGTCCCGGCATCACCGGGACGGCGTTTTACGTGAAGCGCTGCGCTTACTTGCCCGCGACCTTCACGAGGCTGGACACGTTCTTGGCCACGTTGGCATCGCCACCGCTGGCCGTCAACTTGCCGGCGCCGTCGTTCCACTGCAGGCGCGTCGTCGTGCCCTTGCCCTTCTCGTAGTCGTACGAAACGCCGTCGTCGTCGTACAGGTCGAACGCGCCGTCGCGGCCCGGGTAGACCTTGATGTGGGCGATGCCCTGCTTCGTCGCCGTCGACTGGACGTCGGTGCCGAACGGGACGATCGAGCCGGCCTTCACGAACACGGGGATGCGGTCGATCGGCGATGCGACCTTGACCCACTGGCCGCCGGCGACCTTTTCATCGGTCCAGAAGTTGTACCAGTCGGTGCCCGCCGGCAGGTAGACGTTCTTCTCCGTCTGGCCCTGCTCCGTCACCGGCGCCACGAGGAACGCGGGGCCGAACATGTATTCGGTGCCGATGTTCGCGACGTTCGGATCGTGCGGGAAGTCCATCCACAGGGCGCGCATGAACGGGGCGCCCGTGTCGTGCGTGAACTTGGCCTGGCTGTAGATGTACGGGATCAACTGGTAACGCAGCGTGTCGTAGCGGGCCATGACGGCTTCCGCCTCCTTGCCGAACGCCCAGATCTCGGTGCGCTTGCGGTCGCCGTGCAGGCGCAACGTGGGCAGGAAGGTGCCGTACTCGAACCAGCGGGTCAGCAGTTCCGGATAGTCGTTGTACTGGCCGACGACGTCACGCGCGTCGGACGGGTCGAGCAGCGGGGGCTTCGTGGCGGTCGTCGACCCCGGCAGGCCTTGCCAGCCGCCGATGTCGTTGCCCCACAGGGCGATGCCGGACGCCGTCATGTTCAGGCCTGTCGGGATCTGGCGCTGCAGCGCTTCCCACGTCGGGTTGACGTCCGACGACCAGAACAGCGCACCCGTGCGCTGCGAGCCGAGGTAGGCGGCGCGCGACAGGATCAGCACGCGCTTGTTCGGCTTCCAGGCACGCATATTGTCGGCCACGCCTTCCACGTGCAGCAGCGGGAACAGGTTGTGGAAGCGGTCGCCCGAACCGATCGAGTAGAAGAAGCCGTCCGGCACGAGGTCCGGTTCCGTCTCGTCCAGCCACGGATAGTCGAAGCCGTGCGACAGGATGTTGTCGCGCGACTTCTCCCAGAACCACTGGCGCGCCTTCGGATTCGTCGCGTCGATCAGGCCACCGGTGCGATCGGAACGGAACGGCAGGCCGTCGACGGTCTTGCCGTCCTTGTCCTTCAGCAGATAGCCCTTCGCATCCAGTTCATTGAAGTAGCGGCCCGCCGTTTCGAAGCGCGGCCAGATCGAGACGATCGACTGCATCCCCATGTCGTGCAGCTTCTTGTTCATGCCGTCCGGGTCCGGGAACTCGGCCGGGTTGATGTCCATCTGGCCCATGCGGGTCCAGTAGAACCAGTCGACGACCATCACGTCGAGCGGGTATTTTTTCTGGCGATAGGTGTTCGCGACGTTCAGCACTTCGTCCTGGCTGGAATAGCGCGCCTTCGACTGGATCAGGCCGAACGCGGCCTTCGGCGGGATCGGCGTCTTGCCCGTCACGCGCGCGTAGCCCGAGTAGATCTCGTCGGCCGTGTTGCCCGTGATGATGAAGAACGACACGCGCTCGCCCACTTGCGACTGGAAGCTCGTGCGGCCGTGGATGCCTGCATTGAAGCGCGTGGCCGACGGGTTGTCCCACACGATGCCGTAGCCCTTCGACGACACCATGAACGGCACGCACACGGTCTCGCCCGCGGGCGCGTCGTACCAGTGTTTGCAGTCGAGCGTACGGCCGCGCAGGTCCAGCGGGCCCGTCGACTCCTGGTTCTGGCCCATGCCGTAGTAGTGCTCGTCGGGGGCGGCGGCGAACGTGGCGCCGACCTGGTACGTCTTCTCGCCGGAGACGGTCTGCGGCGACATCTCCCAGCCCTGCATGTCGAGGACCTTCTCGCCGCGGGCGTTCTTGACCTGCAGGCCCACCGACGCCAGCGACGGCGCGAAATACTTCTCCGGCTGGCTCGGCGTGCGTGCCGGCGGTGCCGCGTTCACGTGCACGGTCATGCCGTTCGACGTGAACGTGTCGCCGTCGTTGCCCGCGCTGTGGCGGAACGCGCCGTTGTCGGCATTCTTCTTCAGGATGCCGTAGCCCGGACCCTTCAAGACCTCGTCCTTGTCGACGGCGATCGTCACGTGGACGACGTTCGGGCCGTACGCTTCCACCGACACCCAGGCGCCATTACGGTCCAGGGTCGTCAACGGGGCGGCGAAGGCAGCGGGTACGAAAGCGAGCGCCGATGTTAGCGCAATCAGCATGCGGTGCGGGGTAAGTCTCATCCAGTCCTCTATCGCAGGGGGTGAATCGGGCGACGCTTGAGCGCGGAGCGGCGACGGGCCGGAGAGACTGTCTTTACGGGCTTTATGGCCCGCGGCCGCGCGCGGCGGACGGATGGAGGCGTCTCCTCGGCACGGTGCCGGCCGACGGCCGCGGCGTGCGCATTATTGTTGAAGCGTTATTGTCGCTGTTAGCGTTCACATGCGCAATCGCTAAAACCGCCAAAGCAAGGAAAATAATGGTGAATTCGCGTTGCTACACGCTACCATCGGCCGCCTATTCCGTCGCCAGCCGTTTGCCGAGCCGGTACAGGAACTCCTGGCCGTCATACAGCGACTTGACGCGCAGATGCTCGTTCAGGCCGTGCGCGCCGGAGGGTTCCGGACCGCCGAACATGCCGCTGATGCCATACGTCGGAATCCCGGCATTGTTCAGGAAGCGGCCGTCCGTCCCGCCGGGCAGCAGCGTAGGGATGACCGGCACGCCGGGCCACAGGTCGTTGCTGATGTCTTCCACCGCGTTCATGAGCGTCGGCGTCAATGGCGGCATCGGGCTGGCCACGCCCTCGCCGATGCGGGTGATCTTGATCGCGTCGTCGGCCACGACGCGTTCCAGCGTCCGCTGCACGTCGCCGATGGATTCGTCGGGCAGGATGCGGCAGTTGACGGTCGCGCGGGCGCGCTGCGGCAACGCATTGTCCGCATGTCCCGCCTCGACCTTCGTCGCCACGCAGGTCGTGCGCACGGTCGCGTTGTGCATCGGATGCACCGCATACAGCCGATCGAGCGCCGCCCGGTCGGGCGGGTCGGCGAGGATCGCTTTCATATCGGCGGCGACCTGCCCCTGCTCGACCTGCGCCGACTTCTCGTAGAACTTGCGCGTGACGTCCGACAGCCTGAACGGGAACTCGAATTTCCCCAGCCGGGACAAGCCTTCCGCGAGTCGATAGATGGCGTTGTCGCGCATCGGCAGCGAGCTGTGGCCGCCCCCGTTCGTCACCTCCAGCTGGAAGCTCTGGTAGATCTTTTCGCCGGCCTGGATGCCGTGACGGAGCGGCTTGCCGTCCTTGTCGAGGTAACCGCCGCCCCCTTCGTTGAGCGCGATCTCGGCATCGATCAGGTCGCGATGGTGCTTGACGAGGTACTCCGCGCCGTCGAACTGCGACGGCACCATCTCTTCGTCGCAGGTGAGCGCCAGGATGACGTCGCGCTTCAGCGCCAGCTTTTCGTTCTTGTAGCGGATCATGTTGGCGACGAACACGGACGCCATCGCCTTGTCGTCGGACGCGCCGCGCGCGTAGAACACGCCGTTTTCCTCGACGAGCTTGAATGGATCGCGCGACCAGTCCGCGCGGTTGGCTTCCACCACGTCGATATGGGCCAGCATCAGCAGCGGCTTCCTGCTGCCGTCACCCTTCAGGCGCGCCACCAGGTTGCCCTTGGCAGGGCCGCCCGGCGGCACGATGATCCGCACGTCCTCGTCGCGATAGCCGGCGGCCTTCAGGCGTTTCGCCATCTTCGTCGCGGCCACGGTGCACGACCCCGTGGAATTCGTCGTGTTGGTCTCGACCAGTTCCTGATAGATGCCGCGCAGCTGCTTCTGCGGCGGCGTCAGGTCGGCACCCTGCGCCAGGGGACTGGCGCTGCCGAGGGATGAGAAAACCAGTAACCAGTGCGCGCGTTTCATATCGTCCCTATCGATGAGTGAACATACCGTCGACAGAGTATCTGATTCGACAACAACGGCGTCAACGAAAAAAGGGGCGCCCCGCAGGACGCCCCTTCGATCCGGCGGCGCATGGCGCGCCGCTGCGTCAGTACATCGTCAGAACTTGTAGCGCGCGCCCAGCATGTAGCGCGGGCCGCCGGTCGTGACGGTCAACACCTGCATGTCGGTACGGCCATGCGTGCGCTGCGTGGAGTCGGTCAGGTTGATCGCCTCCAGCGACACGGACAGGTTCTTGTTCACGTTGTAGCCGATCGACAGGTCGGTCTGGCCGTACGGCTCGACGTAGCGCGGGTTCGGCTTGCCGTTGTCGGCCACGCTCGCGAGGAACTCGCCGCGCCAGTTGTACGCCAGGCGGATCGACCACTTCTGGTCTTCGTAGATACCAACCAGGTTGGCGGAGTTCGACAGGCCGACGAGCGCGAACTGGTTACCCATGCCCATGTTGTCGTACTTGAGGCTCGACTTCACGTACGTGTAGTTGGCCTGGAAGCCGAGGCCGTTGCTGAACATGTGCTGCCAGTTGACTTCCGCGCCTTTCAGCGATGCCTTGTCCTGGTTGATGAACGTCGTCACCTGGTACGGCAGCGCCGGGTCGCCCGCGATGCCGCTGATCGTGCCCGTCAGGTTGCCCGCCGCGTTGGTCCCGGTCGCCGTCACGCCGGGCTGGCCGGCGAAGTGCGACAGGATGTAGTTACGCATGCAGTTCGTGTCGGTCGCCACGCAGCCCGACGCGAGCGCCGCGTTCCAGTACGCGCCGCCCACCGGCGTCGTCGCCGTCGTCGACGGTTCGTTCACGACGGTCTGGCCCGCGTAGTCGGACAAGTCCTTGTAGAACAGGCCCAGCGAGACCATGCTCTGCTTCGTGTAATACCACTCGGCCGACAGGTCCAGGTTCTTCGACTTCACCGGCGACAGGCCCGGGTTGCCGCGGTTCGCCGTCGTGCCGGTCACGCCCGCCGTCGCGCTGTACGTCGTGCCGCCCTCGATCTGGTCGTAGCGCGGGCGGCCGATCGACACGCCGTAGCTGGCGCGGACCTTCAGGTCGTCACGCACGTCCATGTCCCAGTCCAGCGTGGGCAGGAAGTTGCTGTAGCTGCCCGACTGGGTCTGGAAGGTCTGCGTACCGAACACGATCGGCAGCTCGTTCTGCGAGATCCAGTTGACCTGCGTCGGCTGCTTCAACAGGCCGGTCGACGAGACGTCCGTCTTCTCGTAGCGGAAGCCCACGCCCGTGTGCATCGGCATCGCCGTATCCCAGTCCGTGTTGAACTGCATGTACAGCGCCTTCGTCTTCTCGATCGTCGTGCGGTTGAAGCTCGGGTTGGACAGGCTCGGGGTGTAGCCGGCCTGGTCGCCCGTGACCTTGATCGCGTTGTCGCGCACGGCGGCGAAGTCGAACAGGTTGTAGCGGTTGTACATGCGCGGATCGTTCGAGCCGCCCAGCTTGCTGAAGTACTGGCTGATGGTGTCCGCGAACCACAGGTTCTGGTTGTAGTCGGTGCCCGGGGTCTTCGACGTGCCGCCCCACGAGTCGCGCTGCACCTGCTGGAACACGGAGTGGTTGTTGACCTTCGAGTGCGACAGGCCGAAATTCAGGTTCGACGATTCGAACAGCTTCAGGCTGCCGCCGGCCTGGATCTGGTCGATCTTCATCTTGTTCAGGCCATCCTGGAACCACGAGCCGGACACCTGGTTCGGCGCGGCCGTGTAGTCGGCGCCGGCCGGGATGACGAGGACCGGCATCTCGTGCGTGAAGTCGACGCCGGTGGTGTTGCGCGAGAAGCTGACGGTCGCCAGGTCGTTGTTCGAGCCGAACGGGCTGTCCTTCTTCGACTCGGCCACCGAGTGGTGCATGTCGAGCGACAGGCGCAACGCGGGTGACACGCGCCACTGGGTGTTGAAGCCGATCGAGTCCAAGCTCGACTTGGTGGCGAAGTCGCCGCCGTTCATCGCCATGTCCTGGTTCGTCACCTGCTCTTCGTAGTACAGCGGCGAGGCGATCGGGCCGTTGGTCCAGCTGCTCGTCTGCGCGTTCAGCGGGTGGTTGAACCAGACCGACAGCTCGTGGTACTTGGTCTGGATCTTGTTCTGCGCGTACGTGTAGTCCAGCGTGGTCGTGATGTCCTTCACGGGACGGAACTGGAACGTCAGCTGGCCGTTCGTACGCTGGCGCTGCGAGCCGCGCACGAAGTACGACAGGTTCTGCGGCGTCAGGTAGATGTCGCTGGCCTTCGGCGGATTCGTCACGCCCACCCCCGACACGGGGATCGGCCCCGGGTCCTGGCTGACGGTGTTGCCGTGGAACGGGCCGAGCCAGCCGTTGGTGACGGCCGCCTGGTTCACGCCGAGGTTGCGCTCCTGGTAGCTGCCCGTGACGGCGAAGCCGAACATGCCGTCGTTCCACGTCGTGCTGTACAGGCCCGAGACTTCCGGCGTGACCTTCTTGCTCGCCGCGTCGATCTTCGGCAGGTTGTTGTTGGACTTGTCGTACACGCCCTTCACGCCGAACGTGGCGCGATTGCCCATGTCGAGCGGACGGCCCGTCATGATGTTCAAGGTGGCGCCGATGCCGCCCGGCGGCGTGTCGGCGCGTGCGCTCTTGTACACCTGGATCTGCGACACGGCTTCCGACGCCAGGTTCGAGAAGTCGAACGCGCGGCCGGCCTGGTCGCCCAGGTTCGCCGTCGGCATCTGGCGGCCGTTCAGCAGGACCATGTTCAGGTCCGGTCCGACGCCGCGCACGGTGACGTTGGCGCCTTCGCCGCGGTTGCGGTCGATCGACACGCCCGAGATACGCTGGACCGCTTCGGCCAGGTTCGTGTCGGGGAACTTGCCGATGTCGTCCGCCACGATGCCGTCCACGATGCCGTCAGAGTTACGCTTCAGGTTCAGCGTGGACTGCATGCTGGCGCGGATACCGGTCACCACGACGGTGTTCGTCGCAACGCCTTGCACCGGCGTGGTGCCGGCGGCGTCCGCCGGTGTAGCGATGCCGTTGGCGGCGCCGTTGCTCGTGCCGGTGCCGGCGTCCTGCGCGTAGGCCGGTCCGACCAGGGCGGCGCAGGCGCTTGCGACGGCAAGGCTGATCAGGCGATGCCTCGTGTTCAGGTGATGGGAAAAAACCCTCTTGGTGTGCTGCACTGTGTCTCCTCTCGTCTCTCGAAAAATCGTCGCCGCGCCCGACGGCGGCGGCGTCGTGGTGGTGGTACGACTCCTTGCGCTCCCCGCCGGTCTCTGCCGGCGCGGTGGTCATCCGCCGACGCAGGCCCTCGGACCGTTGCGTGAATGACTCTCTGGTCATTGATAGCGGACATCATTTGCTCAAGATTAAAGAAGATTCCATGGATTGGTCAATCGGTCGAACCAACCGTATGCACGTCGAACGTGCGCTCTCGCACCATTCCGGACGGGACTGCGAGCGCGAAAACGGCCGTTACGTAACGCACGTATAAAAGTATTCGGGAATGTTAAAGAAATCGATTTCATAAATAAATCAATCACTTCGTTCCAACCCGCTGCGCAAGCGGCGCCGTTATACTTTTCACCAGCCAACGCCTGCGTCATCATATTTATGCTTAATGCATGATGTACAAAATTTTCCAATCTGTTGCATAATCATCACACTCCACTTGATTTTCTCCGCCCATGCCCGTAACCGGTGACCAGCAACTCCTCAAGCAACTGAACCGCATGGCACTGGTACGCCAGGTCAGCCTCCAGCCCGGACTGTCGCGCGCGGCGCTCGCCGACGTGCTGGGCCTGACCAAGTCGACCATCAGCCTCCTCGTGCGCGAACTCGTCGACGAAGGCTGGCTCACGGAAAGCGAATTGCTCGTGACGGGGGAAGTGGGCCGGCGCGCCACGCCGCTGCACCTCGACCCGTCGCACCTGGCCCTGCTCGGTGCCGACCTGGGCGTGGACGAGGCGCGCGTCGTCGCCACCAACCTGCTGGGCGAGGTGCTCGACACCCGGATCCTCACGTACGAGGACGCCGGCGACGCGGAAGCCTGCATCCGCCAGGCGACGCTCGCGCTCGTGAAGCTCGCGAAGCGGCTGGGGCGTCCGGGCGCAAACGCGCCGGGACGGCGCGTGCTCGGCGTGGGCTTCGGCCTGCACGGCGCCGTCGACGAAGCGCGCGGCATCCTGCACCACGCGCCACACCTCGGCTGGCGCGACGTGGACGTGGCCGGCGTCGTGCACACCCACGTCGCCGGTTCGCCGCTGGACGGGCTGCCGCTGTACATGCAGAACGAGGCGAACGTGGCGGCACTGGGCGAGTTCGAATTCGCCGACCAGTCGGGCACCGACCCGCTGATCTACTTGTCGATCGGGTATGGCGTGGGCGCCGGCGTGATCGTCCACGACCACCTGCTGACGGGCCTGTCGGGCTTCGCCGGCGAAGTGGGCCACACGATCCTGCAAGCCGGCGGCCCGCTATGCTCGTGCGGACGGCGCGGCTGCGCCGACGCGCTGATCGGCCTCGATTCGCTGCTGGGCCGCGAGCGCCCGAGCCATCCCGCGCTGGAGCACCTGTTCCGGCGCGTGGCCGAGGGCGATGCGGCCAGGTGCGCCGCCGTCGATGCGGCCGGGCGCCAGCTCGGCATCCTGCTCAACAATCTGTGGGCCGGCTTCGATCCGATGGCGATCGTCATCGGCGGTCCGGCGCTGCAGCTGGGCGACGCGTTCATCGCGCCCGCGCGCCACGTGCTGGCCGCGTACGCGCACGCGGCGATGCTGCAGCCGCCGGCCATACGCACGTCGCACTTCGGCGTGCAGGCCGTGGCCGTGGGCGCCGCCGCGCTGGCGCGCTACCGCGTCACGCGGCCCCTGGACGTGCAAACGATCGCCCGCAGCAGCGCGCGCGGAACAAGCCCCCGTCCTGCCGGGCTCGCGCTGCCGCACTAACCTGCTCTACTACAAGGAACACATGACCGCTGACACGATCAACGTTGGACTCATCGGCTACGGCTTCGCCGGCCAGGTCTTCCACGCGCCGCTGCTGCGCACGACGCCTGGCCTGTCCATCGCCGCCGTCGCGAGCCGCAACGGCGACAAGGTGCGCGCCGACCTCGGCCCCGTGACCGTCCACGCCGACCCGGCCGCCCTCCTCGCCGATCCGGCCGTGCAACTCGTCGTGCTCGCGAGCCCGAATGCGACGCACTTCCCGCTCGCGCAAGCCGCGCTGGAAGCGGGCAAGCACGTCGTCGTCGACAAGCCGTTCACGGACACCGCGGCGCAGGCCGCCGCGCTCGTGCGCCTGGCCGACGACAAGGGCCTGCTGCTGAGCGTCTACCACAACCGCCGCTGGGACAGCACGACGCGCACCGCGCTGCGCCTGCTGGCCGCCGGCACGCTGGGCCAGGTGCGCCACGCGTCCATGCATTTCGACCGCTTCCGCCCGCAACCGCAGGCGCGCTGGAAGGAAGACGCTGACGCCGGCGGCGGCATCTGGATGGACCTGGGCCCGCACCTGCTGGACGAAACGCTGCTGTACTTCGGCGAACCGCTGGCCATCGAGGCCGACCTGCCGCTGCTGCGCCCCGGCAGCCGCTGCGAAGACCAGTTCCAGGCGCGCCTGCGCTACGCGGACGGCCTGCGCGTGGACCTCGGCGCCAGCATGGTCGCCGCCATCGCGCGCCCGCGCATCGCGCTGCACGGCTTGCAGGGCAGCTGGGTCAAGCAGAGCCTCGACCCGCAGGAGGCCGCACTGATCGCGGGCCACCGTCCGACCGGCGCCCCGGCCACGTGGGGCGTCGACACGGAAGCGGGCACCCTGGCCGTGCTGCGCGACGGGACGGTTGCGACATCCAGCCTGCCGACGGAAAACGGCGCCTACCCGGCCTATTACGCGGGCATCCGCGACGCCCTGCTCGGCACGGGACCGAACCCCGTGCCGGCGCGCGAGGCGCTCACGGTGATGCGCCTGCTGGACGCGGGCCGCATCAGCGCGGCCGAACGGCGCGAAGTGCCGCTGGCCGAACTGCCCGCCTGACCACTTCTCGGGTCAGCCCTGGCCCGCCTCCAGGTTCGCGTGCACGCGCGCGAGCAGGTCCAGCAAGGTCGCGCGATCCGCGTCCGGGATGCCGTCCAGCGCCGCCTCGGCCAATGCGCCGTCGTGGACGTGCAGCGCGGCGAACATCGCCTTCCCCTCATCCGACAACGACAAGCGCGTGCTGCGCTTGTCCGCCTCGTCGGTCACGGCCTTCAGCAGGCCCCGGTCGCGCAGGCCGCGCACGAGGCGCGCCAATTGGGCCTTGTCGCGTCCCGAATGCGCGGCCAGGTCGCTCTGCGTCGCCCCGGGCCGGCGCGCGAAGAACCCCAGCACCTTGATCTCCATGTGCGCCAGGTCGTGCGGGCCCGCGCGCAGGCTGCGCTGCTGCGCGGAACGGTACAGGTGCATGATGTCATGCACGCGCTCGAGCACCTCCAGCGCGGGCGACGGAGGCTTTTGGTTGACTTTATCAACTTTGTTTCGCATAATAGGGGACATTATCAACTAGTTTTCGGAGCGACGATGCCGCCAGCAGATCGACAAGACACGTTTGTACGCCGCGTGCGCCATGAACTCAAGCTGCGCGAGCTCACCGTCGCGCGCGTCGACCGCCTCGGCGACGGCTTCGCCGCCATCACGTTCACGGGCGAGGCGCTGGCCGACTTCGTGTCGCTGTCGTTTGACGATCACGTCAAATTCATGTTCACGGCCGCGGACGGCGCGCAGGTGAGGCGCGACTATACCCCACGCCGCTTCGACCGCGAAGCCCGCGCGCTCGTCATCGAGTTCGCGCTGCACGGCGACGGCAAGGCGTCGACGTGGGCGCGCGAGGCGGCGCCCGGCCAGCGCGTCGTCGTCGGCGGGCCGCGCGGGTCGATGATTTTGCCGCCCGATCTCGACTGGCAGCTGCTGGTCGGCGACGCCACCGCCCTGCCCGCGATCGCGCGCCGGCTGGAAGAGCTGCCGCGCGCCGGCCGCGTGCTCGTGCGCGCACACGCGGCGCGGGAAGACCGCCGCGCCTTCGCGGGCGCGGCCGACGTCGACGTGCGCTGGTTCGACACGGCGGAGGATCTCGTGGCGGATGTGCGGGCGCTCGCCCTGCCGGACGGGCGCGGGTTCGCGTGGGGCGGTGGCGAAGCGGCGCTGATGGCGCAGGTGCGCGCCGTGTTGAACGACAAGGGCGTGCCGCGCGAGGCGACACGCGTGTCGGCGTATTGGAAACGCGGTGTGGCGGAGCACCACGAACATCTCGAATGACGCGGTGAATCATGTGTTTGGTGGGCGGAGGCCGCCCACCCTACGCAACGCAAGCGTGGCGGTAGGGTGGGCACCCCGTGCCCACCGATGTCACGACACCCGGCTGCGCTTGCGCCGCCGCGCGAACATCAACCCGGCCAGCGAGGTGCTCATCAGCGCGAGCGACCCCGGCTCCGGCACCGTGAACTCGTCCATCGCCCACTGTGTCGGGCTGCTGTTGTAGACGACGAGCGTGTCGATGCCGGCCCAATCGAGCTCGATCCAGCGCGGCCCCGTCGTATCGATCGTGTACGCGCCGGACGCAAACAGCTGCGTGCCGCTGCGCCAGCCCTCGAACGAGATCTCCTGGTCGACCCACGCCGACGTGAAAAACGCGCCCGTGAACTGCCATGCGTTGCCGTCCGCCGACGAGATCGCCGCCGGCGCGCCGTACGCGTTGAACGCCGTGTTCAGCGACGAAACGGTGCCCGTGTCGAAGCCGCTGCCCGGATACGTGTCGGCGCGCACGGTCCCCATATTGTCCCAGTTGAAGCCCGCGTAGCCGGCGGCGATAGGCTGCGTCTCGTCGCCGGACAGGTCGTCGAAGTGGATGACGGCCGCGTTGGCCAGCGTGCAGGCGGCCAGCAGCGCGAGGCCGATGATGGTCTTTTTCATGCTCGTCCCTTTCAGTGCGCGAGGCCGGCGACTTCGGCGTCGGAGAGCGCGGCGTTATAGATGCGCAGTTCGTCGATCGCGCCCTTGTACGGCGTGTCCCAGTAGTTCACGCCGAGCGCGAACGTGCCGGTCGTCGTCGTGAACACGTTCGGGAAGCCCGTGCCGGCAAAGCGCTTGACGCCGTTGACGTACACGTTGACGGCGCCGTTGTTGACGCTGAACGCCACGTGCGACCACTGGTTGACGGGGATGTTCATCCCGAGGCCCGCGTCGTACCATGCGGTGCCCGACCACAGCATCGTCGCGCCGTTCACGAAGCCATGGCCCATCGGCAGGAAGCTGATCCAGGAATCCGTCGTGCGCGCGCCGAAGAACGTGGGCGTGAACGCCGTCAGCTGCGCGGGCTTCAGCCACATCGCCACGGTGTACGTGTTCGACGAGATCAGGCCGTTCGGCAGGCGCACGCCCGTCGCGCCGTCGAACACGGCCGCGTTGCCGCGCACGCCGGCGCCGTACGCCAGGCTGCCGCCCGCCACGTCGATCTTGTTGCCGATGACGGCGCCGGGCGCGAACGCGCCGTTCGAGTCGGACAGGTTGCCGTCGAAGGCGTAGTAGGCGACGAGGCCGCCCAGCTTGCGCACGGTGACGGTGAACGTCTTCGTCAACGTGATCGCGCCTTTCGTGATCCGTGCCGTCAACGTGACGTTGATGGCGCCGCTCGCCGGCGTCGTGACGACGCCCGTGTTGCTGACGACCGAGGGGTTCGAGGAGGTCCACGTGATGACGGCGTTGCGCGCGGCCGTCGTCGGCAGCGTGAGGTTGCCCGTCACGGCCGTCGTGGCGCCCAGGCTCAGCTCATTGTAGATGGCGGTCGCCACCTGCATGTCGGTGCGCGGGATGAGGCGGCTGCCGAAGATCGCGACGCCTTCGCGCGACGACGCGGTGAACGTCGTCACGTACGACTTCGACGTCTCGTCCCATTCCGTGAGCAGCACGCCCTTGTACGTGGAGGCGCCCGGCAGGTTGATCTCGACCTGGTTGCCGCCCAGCCGGCGCCACGTGCCCGTCACCGCGCCCGTGATGCTGCCGTTGGCGTTCAACGTGATCAGCTGCGACTTCTTGATCGTCGCGGTGATATCCTTGCCGTGGTTGACGTACAGGTAGTCGCCGAACACGAACTCGGGCCGCAGGAACGCGGGTTGCGTCTCGTTGGCGTAGCGGTACGGCGCGACGACGGGCCAGCCGTCCGCGTTCATGAACATCTGGTGCACGCGCACCTCGTGCTGCTCGCCCCGTTCCGGGAAGCGCGTGTGGAAGATCAGGAAGTGCTTGCCCGTCGCCGGGTCGTACCACGCGGAGTTGTGGCCAGGCGAGACATAGCCCGTGCCGATGCCGGTGCCCGCCTCGCCCAGCTTGCGCTCGAACAGGAAGTTCCCCATCAGCTTGACGCCGTACGGCGTGATCGACGCGTCGTCGAACAACGGCTTCGACGGATCGGCCTTCACGTTCGCCATCGCGTTGCCTTGCGCGTCGTAGTACGGACCGTCCGGATTCGTCGAACGCGCCACGCGCATGTTGTAGCCGCCGTTCGCATCGAGGCCGCCGAACGACGTGAACAGGTAGTAGTACGCCGTGGCCGGGCTGTACATCACGTACGCGCCTTCGATGCGCGCGTGATTGCCGCCCATGAGGCGCTTGCCGTAGCCCTGGTTCGGGTACGGCATGCCCGTGGCCGGGTTCATCTGCATGATGAAGATGCCGCCCGAATACGAGCCGTAGATCATCCACAGCTTGCCCGCGTTGTCGAAGAAGACGTTCGGGTCCACCGTATTCGGATGCTTCTGCGCGTCGTAGATCGTGCCGTCGTAGCTCGCCTGGCCCCACATGCCGGACTTCAGGATGACGCCCTTGTTGACGTACGGGCCCTCGACGTTGTTCGCGACCGCCACGCCCAGCGCGGACCGGGGTGCGTCGCCCTCGCACGCGTCGTAGTACATGTAGTACTTGCCGTCCGCGAGCTGGCGCACGTCCGGGGCCCACAGCGTAGACGAATTCGCCCACGCGAACGTCTCGGCCAGTTCCGTGTAGACGTTCTTCGAACCGTTCAGGAACAGCGGGTTGGTGGCGCTGACGCTGTCGGTCATCTGCGTCCATTTCATGAGGTCCTTCGACTTGGCCGACGCCAGGTGTGAGCCGAACACGTAGAACGTGTCGCCGACCTTGATCACGGACGGGTCATGCACGGAGGCGTTCTGGAAGGTGGGCAAGGTGGCGCCGGCCTGGGCGCCGGCATCGGCGGCGATGAAACAGGAAGCGAGCAACGCTCCCCATCCCGCGCGGGATAGCAGATTGTTCAAGGTAATCTCCGTCGTAATAATTATGCGTGCGGCGATACGGTCATCCATATCACGGGCGGAGAATGAGGTATTTTCGAATGCTTTGCAACCGGGGTGACGGCGCGCCTAAGTGCCTGATTCGACCGGAAAATTTACAGATTTCAACCAGGAAATGCTTGCGATTCCAAAAAACGGGAATTCATCCGAGAAACGAAAAATATCGATATCGATGAGCCTCCGCGCGATAACTTTTTTGGAAAAGAAATCGATTCGAAAATAAAAACCGATATCGCAGGTTTTTTCGCGTGTTACAAAAAATATTTGCGGCAGCGGCCGCTGGATTCAGGCCGGGACGTGCAGCCGGCACGCCCCGTCGCGCTCCAGCACATAGCGGTCGAAATCGCGCGCGAGGAACAGGTTGCCGCCGTACGCGCCGCGCGCCTCCGCCTCGAGCGCCGCCAGCGACAGCGGCCCGTCGCCGTCCTGGTAGCGCGGGCTGAAGTGCGTGAGCACGAGATTCGGCACCCCGGCCGCCGCGGCCGCGCGCGCCGTGCGCAGCGCGGAACTGTGCATCGGGCCCGGTCCCACTTTTTGCAGGATCTCTTCCGTGTACGTCGCCTCGTGGACGAGCACGTCGGCCGTGCGCGCCGCGTCCAGCAGCAGGCCGGGGTCGTCGTTGTCGCCGCCCACGATGATCGTGCGCGCCTTGCGCGGCGCCAGCAGCCAGTCGTCCGCACGCAGCACGCGGCCGTCGGCCAGCATGACGTCGACGCCGCGCTGCAGGTCTCCCCACGCTGGCCCGGGCGCGATACCCGCCGCGCGCAGGCGCGCCGCATCGAGCCTGCGCTCCACCGCACGCTCCGTGAAGCGGAACGCATACGACGGCATCCGGTGCGACAGCGCGATCGCGTCGACGGCCAGGTCGGGCAGCACCGCGTTGCCGGCCAGGTCGTCGATGGGGATGAACTCGAGCGCATACGGCAGCCCCAGTTCCGTCGTCGCCATCACGCCTTCGAGAAAGCGCCACAACGGCGGCGGGCCGACGATCGCCAGCGGCGCCGTGCGGTTCTGCATGCCCGCGCTGGCCAGCAGGCCCGGCAGGCCGTAGCAATGGTCGCCGTGCAGGTGCGTGACGAAGACGGCGCGCAGGTCGTGCAGCGACAACCTGGTCTGCAGGATGCGGTGCTGCGTGCCCTCGCCGCAGTCGACGAGCGACCAGCCGCCGGCGGGGCCGCGCAGGGCGAGGCCCGTCACGTTGCGCGTCTTCGTCGGGGTGCCGGACGAGGTGCCGAGGAACTGGAAGTCCATGTCGTGGGAAGAGAGTGGATGGTGGTGCCATTATCGCCGACGCGGACCGCGGGCGGCGTGCAGGCTCCGGTCGCCGCCAGCCCCGTTTCGCGCCGCCGGCACGCCGTTTCGTCGCACGCGCCTTGCCGCCGCCGGGGCGCGGCGGCACAATGCCCGCAATCGCACAGCACCGCAGACCGCCATGACCGCCCTCGCCCCGCTCCACCCGCCGTCCGCCGGCGTCCGCCCCAAATGGCGCCGGCTGGCCGACGACTTCGGCCTCACGATCGCCGTCAGCGCCCTCGCCGCCGTCCTCATCACGCTCGTCAACGGCAAGACGTACGAGATGTACGACCAGATGGTGTACTCGATCGCCATTGGCGTCGTCGCGATGACGATCCTCGACGGCGTGCGCCTCGCCTGGCTGGACGACCCGGCGCGGCGGCGGCGCTGGCTGGTGCCCTACCTCCTGCTGCTCGTCGTGACGGCACCCGTCGCGCACTACTGCGGCATCGTGATCGGCGGCGCGATCCTCGGGACGGGCTGGCCCGACCTACACGACTACCCGAACGAGCGCGGCCAGCGCAGCATGATCCTGTTCACGTTGATGGGCATCAGCGCGATGGTGCTGATGATCCTGAACCGCGAACGCATCGAGCGCATGAAGCTGGAACGCACGGAAGCCCGCGTGCGCGCCGAGACCATCGAACGCCAGGCGCTGCAGGCCCAACTGCGCTTGCTGCAGGCGCAGATCGAGCCGCACATGCTGTTCAACACGCTCGCGAACCTGCAGGGCCTGATCGCCATCGACCCGCAGGCGGCGAACCGGATGCTGGACCATCTGATCCAGTACCTGCGCGCCACCTTGTCCGCCACGCGGGCCGAGACGACGACCCTGGCGCAGGAGTTCGACGCGGCCGAGGCCTATCTCGGCCTGATGGCCGTGCGGATGGGCGCGCGGCTGTCGTACCGCTGCATCCTGCCCGCCGCCCTGCGCGCCGCGCGCCTGCCCGCGATGCTGCTGCAGCCGCTCGTCGAAAACGCCATCATCCACGGCCTGGAGCCGAAGATCGAGGGCGGCACCGTCACCGTCGAAGCCGGCGCGTACGACGGCGTGCTCGAGATCTGCGTGACCGACACGGGCCTCGGCCTGAACGACACCGAGCCGGCCGCGAAAGGCACGGGCGTCGGCGTGACGACGACGCGCGAACGCCTGCGGGCGCTGTACGGCGCGCGCGCCGCGCTGACCCTGATTCCCGCCCAGCCGCACGGCGTGCTGGCCCGCCTGACGCTTCCTTTGGAGACCGCATGAACCCATCCACGCCGCGCGCCCTCATCGCCGAGGACGAACCGATCCTGGCCGCCACGCTCGCCGCCACGTTGCGCCGCCTGTGGCCCGAACTGGACATCGTCGGCACCGCGCCGAACGGCGTCGCCGCCGTCCAGCAGGCGCTCGAGCTGCACCCCGACATCCTGTTCCTCGACATCAAGATGCCGGGCCAGACGGGCCTGGACGCCGCCCAGGAGCTGGCCGAGCGCTGGGACGACGCGGGGCCGTTCCCGCACATCGTGTTCGTCACCGCGTACGACGACTACGCCGTGCGGGCGTTCGAGCAGGCCGCCGTCGATTACGTGATGAAGCCGGTGACTGACGCGCGCCTCGCGCGCACCGTCGAACGCCTGAAGGCGCGCCTGGCCCCCGCCGCGGACGGCGCTGCCGGCGACGGGCTCGCGGGCCTCGTCGAGCAGATGCGCGCCCTGCTGCCGGCCAGCGCGGCGGCCGAGCGCCTGACGATGATCCGCGCGGCCGTCGGCAACGTCGTGCGCATGATTCCCGTGCAGGACGTGGCGTACTTCCAGGCGCTCGACAAATACGTCAACGTGGCCAGTGGCGACGGCGACGCGCTGATCCGCCTGAGCCTGAAGGACTTGCTGCCGCAGCTCGACCCGGACCAGTTCCGCCAGGTCAGCCGCGGCGCCATCGTCAACCTGCGCCACGTGGCGAGCGCCAGCCGCGACGACGCGGGCAAGCTGACGCTGCACCTGCGCAACCGGACCGACAAGGTGCGCGTGAGTCCCTTGTTCGCGCACCTGTTCCGGCAGATGTAAAAAAACCGCCGCGGCCCCGTTTGCGGCGCCGCGGCGGTCGTCGGCTACGTCGTCGTCAGTTCGTGTAGACGATCCCCCGTCCCGTGCCGCTGAAGTAGATGCGGCCGTACGTGTTCCAGTCCGCCGCCAGCGCACCGATGCCGCCGTACTGGTGCGTGTCGTCGTTGAAGCGGGCCCAGGTGGCGCCGCTGTCATCCGAGTGGTAGACGCCCCACACGCCGTTCATCGTGCCGACGACGTAGATCGCGGCCGAATACGGCGAGCCGGCCTGCGCCTTGCCCAGCGCGATTGCGCTGGCGCCCTGCAGCTGTGCGGTCGAGCCGGTGGCCGCCACCGATGCGAATCCGTTCAGCCGCGTCCACGTGGCACCGGAATCCGTCGAGTGGTACACGGCGTTGCCGTCCGCGAGCCAGAGGTCGCCCTCGACGTTCGGGTTGACCGCCATCGACGTGATCCAGTACGCGTTGGGCGCGAGGTTCGCCGACACGGAACCCTGGCTCAGCGTGAACGTGTGGCCGCCGTTCGTCGACACGTAGACCTTGCCCGGCGTACCCCAGAACGCGCCCCCCGAATCGTAGGCGTACACCTTGTTCGCGTTCTTGCGGTCCGCGACCAGCCGGTAGCCACGGTCCCAGCCGAGGCTTGCGAGCGCCGGCAGGTTCGTCGACGTCCAGCGGGAGCCGTTGTTCGTCGAGTAGGACGGCACGGAGTTCGCCGGTGCCCACACGATGTTGCTGCGCGACGTGGCCACCATGCTCGCCGTACCGCCCTTGTTGGTCGATGCACCGGATGGCAGCTTCGCGAAGTTCGACCACGTGTTGCCGCCGTCGCCGGACCAGAAGCCGAACGCAGTGCCGGACGAATTCAGCACACCGCTGCCGACGATGAACGTGGGATCGGACCACAGCACGTCGGCGGCGATGCCGTTGCTCCAGGCGGTGCTGGGGCCCTTGGTCGGACGCACGGCGAGATCCGTCTGTAGCCACGTGCCGATGTCGCCCGCGCTGTCGACGAACTTGTACGACGCGCCCGCCGGTGGCGTGACGATCGCATTGGTGGCCGTCTCTTCGAGGTTGGCGACGTTGTCGCTCCAGGCCGGGGTACCGGCCGACGCGTTGCGCGTTTCGATGACGCCGCCGCCGGTGACGTGCGAGATGTGGTCGGGGTTGCTGGGATCGATCTCGATGTCGTCGACCCAGCCGCCGGCGCCGCCGGCCGGCGTGTGCGGCATGCCCTGCTCGATTTCGCGCCAGGTGTTGCCGCCGTCGACCGACAATTGGACGACCTGCCCGGAGCCCCACGTGTTCGAGACGCCCAGTGCGATGCGGGCCGTCGAACCGGAGCCGTACACGGACACGCCGCCGTAGCCCGCGGACGAATTGCTGGCGAGCAGGCTCCACGTGCCGCCGTTGAATTTGTACAGGTAGCCGGGACCGGCGACACCCGGGCCGCCGCCCGCGCTGAACGCGACGTAGAACGTACCGTCCGCCGCGTGCGCCGTATGCGTGACGTAATAGCCGGCCACGGGCGACGGGACCGTCACCGGCGTCCATGTCGCGCCGGCATCGACGGACTTGTACATGGTCGACGCCAGGCCCGCCGCGTTCGCATAGTCCTGGGCGATGGCCACGTACAGCGCGGAGGTCGGCGTGCCCGTGCCCTTCGTCGACGTATCGAACATGACGGATTCGACACCTGCCACCCAGCCGCCCATCGTGTTGACCTGGTCGTTCGTCAACTGCAACGTGGACAGCGACGTGACCTGTGCCCACGTGCGGCCGGCGTCCGTGCTCTTCCACAGGCCGGCCGTGCGCGAGCCGTAGAACAGCGTGGACGGACTGTTCGGGTCGACCGACAGGCGTTCGCCGATCGCGCGGGCGGGATTGTTGCCGCCGACGGGGAACGGCACGTCGTAATGGGTCCACGTGGTGCCGCGGTCGTTGGACACGTAGATGCGGCCGTTGCCTTCGAACGTGTACATGCCCGTGACCATGTACACGAGCTGGTCGTTGTTCGGATCGAGCGCGATGCTTTCGGCGCCGTGGAAGCGGCTCTCGCCGCCATTGAAGCCGAGGCCGTCGGTGATGGGCGTCCACGACGACGTGGTGGCATTCCAGCGATACGCGCCGCCGATGTCGGTGCGCGCATACAGGACGTTCGCCGTGGTCGGGTGATAAACGAGGCCGGTGACGTAACCGCCTCCGCCCCATTTCACGCTGGTGAAACTGGTAGCCGAGCCGGTGGTGGCTGCAAGGACGGGCGCGGTGCCGGGGGTGCCGGGCGTCGAGCTGCCGCCGCTGCAGCCTGCAAGCAGCGCCGCGAGCAGCGCCGGGATGACGAAGTTGTGGTTCCGATTCATGCTGTCTCCTCGAAAACGAAGGTCTTGCCGCTTGTCGTGATGGGTAGTCGGGATTCGTCCGGCCGAGCGCCGGCACGAAAGACCGCCGCGGTCCGTTGCCGGCGCCACGGCGGTTCGCTGACGTCAGCGAGGCCCGAATCAGTTGGTGTAGATCAGGCCGCGGCCCGTGCCACTGAAGTAGATGCGGCCGTAGGTGTTCCAGTCACCCGCCATCACGCCGATGCCGCCATACTGGTGCGTGTCGTCGTTGAAGCGGGCCCAGGTGGCGCCACCGTCGTCCGAGTGGTAGACGCCCCAGACACCGTTCATCGCGCCCACGACGTAGACCGCGGCCGAGTACGAGCTGCCCGTCTGCGCCTTGCCCAGGGCGACGACGCTGGCGCCCTGCAACTGGCCCGTCGAGCCGCTGCCCGCGATCGTCCCGAACCCGGACAACTTCGTCCAGCTCGCACCCGAATTCGTCGAGTGATAGACGGCATTGCCGTCGGCCAGCCAGACGTCTCCCTCGACGTTCGGATTGACCGCCAGCGAGGTGGCATACCAGGCGTTCGGCGCCAGATTCGCCGACACCGAACCCTGGCTCAGCGTGAAGTTGTGGCCGCCGTCGGTCGAGACGTAGACCTTGCCGGCCGTGGCCCAGGAGGCGCCGCCGGAATCGTAGGCATAGACCTTGTTCGGATTCCTGCGATCGACCGCGAGGCGGTAGCCACGATTGAGACCGACGCCGGCCAGCGCCGGCAGGTTGGTCGAGGTCCAGCTCGCGCCATTGTTCGTCGTGTACGACGGCACCGAGTTGGCGGGCGCCCAGATCGCGTTGTTGCGGAACGGGGTCACGATGCTCGCCGATTCGGCGGTGTTGGCCGAAGCGCCGGCAGGCAATGTGGCGAAGTTCGACCACGTGTTGCCGCCGTCGCCGGACCAGGCACCAAAGGCGGCCGCGTTGCTGTTGATGACGCCGGCACTGACGATGTAGGTCGGATCGGACCACAGCACGTCGGCGGCGTTACCGTTGCTCCAGGCGCTCGTCGGCGCCCTGGTCGGCGTCGCCGCGAGGTCCGTCTGGACCCAGGTACCGATATCGCCCGCGCTGTTGACGAACTTGTACGACGCGCCGGCCGGCGGCGTGACGAGCGCCAGCGTTGCGGTTTCCTCGAGGTTGTTGACTGGAGCGTCCCAGCTCGGGTTGGCGGCGGACGCGTTCCAGGTTTCCCAGACACCGCCGCCGTGGATGTGCATGATGTGATCCTTGTTGGCCGGATCGATCTCGATGTCGTCCACCCACCCGCGATACCCGCCGCCCCAATGCTGCATGCCGTCCGCGATTTCGCGCCAGGTGACGCCACCGTTGTCGGACAGCTGGACGACCGGCTGGCCGGCGCTCCATGTACCGGTCACCGCGAGCGCGATGCGGGCCGTCGACCCGTTACCGTAGACGGACACGCCGCCATAGCCGCCCTGCGTGGTGGTGGCGAGCTGGGTCCACGTCTCGCCGAAGGTCACGCCGCCGAACCGGTAGAGGTAGCCCGGACCGCCTGCGCCCTGCCCGGCGGTCTTGTTGAACGCGATGTAGTAATTGCCGTCGCTGGTGCGCACCGCATGCGGGACGTAGTAGCCGGCCACGTTGGACGGCACGGACACCGGGGTCCACGAGGAGCCGCCGTTGACGGACTTGTACAGGGTCGAGGTCAGGCCCGCCTTCTGCACGTAGTCCGGCGCGATGGCGGCGTACATGATCCACGTCGTCGCGCCGCCGCCCACGTTCGAGTTGTCGAAGATGATCTGCTCCACGCCCACCGGCGCGTTACCCAGCGCCTGGATCTCGCTGGCGGACAGCACCTTGCTCGACAATCCGGTCTGGGTCCACGTCTGGCCCGAGTTCGTGCTCTTCCACAGGCCGGCCGTGCGCGACGCGTAGAACATCGTCGACGGATTGGTGGGATCGAGCTTCAGGCGTTCGCCGACGGCACGGGCGTTCTCGTTGCCGCCCACCGGAAACGGCAGGTCGTAGTGCGACCACGTGTCGCCGCGGTCGCCGGAGACGTAGATGCGACCGTTGATCGGGTTGCCTTGCCAGTCGTGCGAATACATGCCCGTGACCAGGTACACCTTGTTGTCGTTGGTCGGATCGAGGGCGACGCTTTCCACGCCGTGGTAGGTACTTTCGCCCGCGTTGAAACCGATGCCGTCGGTGACGGGCGTCCACGATCCGTTCGAGTTGTTCCAGCGGTAGGCGCCGCCGATGTCGGTGCGCGCGTACATGACGTTCGCACTGGTCGGGTGGTAGACGAGGCCCGTGACGTAGCCGCCGCCGCCCCACTTGACGCTCGTGTAGGCGGTCGCCGAGCCGACGGTGGCGGCCATGACGGGACCGGCCGTGGCGACGGGGCTCGATGCGCCCGGGGTGGAGCTGCCGCCGCTGCAGCCTGCAAGAAGCGCCGCGAACAGCGCCGGGATGACCAAACTGTGCTTCCGATTCATTGTGTCTCCTCTAAAAGGAAAGGATGATTGGCTTGCCGTTTTCCGGTCTGAATCCACGTAGTCCCACCGCGCCGGCCCTGCCGCATGCCGAAGTCCGTCCGGCAAGGCGACAAGGAAGACCGCGCCTGACCGGCGCGCAGCGCGCTTCCTGTCGTCGACGTCGTGGCAGGCGTACCGGGGCGACGTATTCGATCGCAATCCGGCAGCGTGCCTCGCATTAACGTTTTTTATATATTAGAAACCATACTCGCCGTACCCGGAAACCGCGATGGCGTCACGGCAGCGTACGGCGTCGAACATGGAACATTGAACCACGCCCGCCCGGCCGACCTTCCGTCGACTGGGCAGCGCTCGTTGGCTTTACCGTCCTGGGCAAGCAGCACACACGGTCCGGTATTGGGCACCCGCTCGCATTAATGGATATGCGAGCAGAATGAATGAGTATTTAATATAGTTTAATACTCGCATTTTTTCACTGTCAACAGAATTCACAATCTTGAAAAAAACCGCTGCGGCCCGGTTCCGGTACCGCAGCGGTCTTGATCCACGTCAGGGACAAACTGCTCAGTTGGTGTAAAGCACTCCGCGGCCAGCGCCGGCGAAGTAGATGCGGCCGTAGGTGTTCCAGTCGGCCGCCATCGCGTCGACACCGCCGAACTGGTGCGTATCGTCGTTGAAGCGGGCCCACGTCGCGCCGCCATCGTCCGAGTGGTAGATGCCCCACACGCCATTCATCGTGCCCACGACGTAGATCGCGGCCGAGTACGTGCTGCCGGTCTGTGCCATGCCGAGCGCGATCATGCTGGCGCCCTGCAACTGGGCGGTGGAACCGTTGGCCGGAACCGTCGCGAAGCCGGAGAGCTTCGTCCAGCTGGCCCCCGAATCGGTCGAGTGGTACACGGCATTGCCGTCGGCCAGCCACAGGTCGCCCTCGACGTTCGGATTGACCACCATGGACGTGGTCCAATACGCGTTCGGCGCCAGGTTCGCCGACACCGAGCCCTGGCTCAGCGTGTAGTTGTGGCCACCATCGGTCGAGACATAGACCTTGCCCGTCGTGTTATTCCACGGTACGCCCGCCGAATCGTAGGCATAGACCTTGTTCGGATTCTTGCGGTCGACGACCAGGCGGTAGCCGCGATCCCAGCCGACGGCCGGAAGCGACGGCAGGTTGGTCGAGGTCCAGCTTGCGCCATTGTCCGTGGTGTACGACGGCACCGAGTTGGGGACTGCCCATACGATGTTGTTGCGGGCCGTGGTCACGATGTTCCCCTGGCTGTGCAGGTTGGTGGCGGCGCCGTTGGGGAGGGTCGGGAAGAACGACCACGTGGTGCCGCCGTCGCCGGACCAGAAGCCGTAGGCGGTGTTGGTCGAGCTGTTGGAGCCGCTACCGACGATGTACGTCGGATCGGACCACAGCACGTCGGTGGAATAGCCGTTGCCCCAGTCGGTGCTGGGCCCCTTGGTCGGGTGCGCCGCGAGGTCCGTCTGGAGCCACGTGGCGGTATCGCCGAAGCTGGCGGCGAACTTGTACGACGCGCCTGCAGGCGGCGTGGTGAGTGCCGAGGTGGTGAGCTCCTCGAAGTTGTTGAGCGGAACGTCCCAAGCCGGCGTGGTCGACGATGCCCCCCAGGTTTCCCAGATGCCGCCGCCGTGCACGTGCAGGACGTGATCCTTGTTGGTCGGATCGATCTTGACGTCGTCCACCCAGCCCCCGGACGTTCCGGTGCCCCAATGCGTCATGCCGGCCGCGATTTCGCGCCAGGTGCCGGGAGCGCCGGCGTTGTCGGACAGCTGGATGACGGGGTCGGTGGTATTCCAGACACCGGTAATGGCCAGCACGACGCGGGTGGTCGAGCCGGTGCCGTACACGGACACGCCGCCGTAGCCGTAGTTGCTGCTGGCGAGCTGGCTCCAGCTCTCGCCGTGGCCGCTGCCGCCGAACTTGTAGAGGACGCCGGGACCGCTGGCGCCCTGTCCGGAGCCTTCGGTGAACGCGATGTAGATATAGCCATCGCCGCTGCGCGCAACGTGCGGGACATGGTAGCCGATCACGTTGGACGGGACGGTGACCGGCGTCCACGACGTGCCGCCGTCGGTGGACTTGTACAGGATCGACGTCAAGCCCGCTGCCTGCTGGTAGTCCGGTGCGATGGCGGCATAGATGGTCGAATTGTCGAAGATGACCTGCTCGACGCCCCTTACGTTGCCGATGGACTGGATCTGGGCGTCGGTGAGCACGGTGCTGGACAGCCCCGTCTGGGTCCACGTCTGGCCCGCGTTCGTGCTCTTCCACAAGCCGGCCGTGCGCGAGGCGTAGAACATCGTCGATGGATTATTCGGGTCGACCTGCAGGCGTTCGCCGATGGCCCGGGCGTCTTCATTGCCGCCCACCGGGAATGGCAGGTCGTAGTGCGTCCAGGTGGTGCCGCGGTCGCTGGAGGCATACAGACGGCCATTTTGCCTGTGGCCGTTGCCGTCGAGCGTGGTCAACCCGGCGACCAGGTACACGAGCTGGTCGTTGCTCGGGACCACCGCAAGGCTTTCGATGCCGTGGTACATGCTCTCGCCGCCGTTGAAACCGATACCGTCCGTGATGGGCGTCCACGCGCCGTTTCCTTCCCAGCGGTAGGCGCCGCCGACGTCGGTACGGGCGTACATGACGTTATAGCTGGTCGGATGGTAGATGATGCCGGTGACGTAGCCGCCGCCGCCCCACTTTGCGCTCGTATAGCTGGTGGCCGAGCCGACGGTGGCGGCGAGGACGGGCGCGGTGCCCGACGCGCCCGGGGTCGTGCTGCCGCCGCTGCAACCGGCCAGGAGGCCCGCGACCAGGGCCGGGATGATGATGTTGTGCTTGCGAACCATAATATCTCCTCTGTAAGGGCTTGACGTTTTCCGATTGGAATGTAGCTCCGCCGCGCTGACCTTGGCGGCAAGGTCCCGCGATCGGTGTCGCCGCCGGCGTCACGTGGCGATGGTTCTCCACCCGTCGAGACCGGCGTGAAACGCACCGTTGTTGTTATGTGTGCAATCAGCCCTACGGTTCCCGATTCCAGATTAATGAATTCTGAATCAATATTAGTGAGAATCAATTCAGTCTAATTCCCACACTTTCTCACCGTCAATATGCTTTTTGAATATCAGATATAACAAAAACGCTGCGGCGCCTTCCGGTGCCGCAGCATTCGTCAACTACGTCAGCTAGGTACTGCCCCGCTCGTTGGGTACGTCAACACCGTCCTGTTCAGTTACTGTAGATCAGACCGCGCGCGGCGCCGTTCACATAGATGCGACCATAGGTGTTCCAGTCGCCCACCATCACGGCGTTGCCGCCGAATTGGTGCATGTCATCATTCCAGCGCGACCAGGTGACGCCGCCATCGTCGGAGTGGAAGATGCCCCACTGTCCGTTCAGCGTGCCTTCCACGTAGATCGCGGCCGAGTACGAGGATCCCGCCTGCGCCTTGCCCAGCGCGACCTTGGTGGCGCCCATCGTGCCATTGGCGGACGCGAAGGAGCCGACCTGCACCCAATTCCAGCCCGAGTTGACCGAGTGGTACAGGGAATTGCCGTCAGTCACCCAGATGTCGCCCTCGGCGTTCGGGTTGACGACCATCGACGTGTCCCCCCAGCCGTTCGGCGTCATGTTCTGGGCTCCCCACATCCCGCTCAGCCCGAAGCTATGGCCGCCATCGTAGGAGATGTAGACCTTGCCCGGCTGCCCGCTCCAGTTTGCGCCACCCGAATCGAAGGCATAGACCTTGCTCGGGTTCACGCGGTCCGCGGCCAGGCGGTAGGCGCGGAAGTAGCCGTTCCAGGTGGCGGTGAACGCCGGCAGGTTGGTCTGCGTCCAGGTCGCGCCGCTGTTCGTGCTGTACGATGGCACCGAGTCTTGCGGTGCCCAGACCAGGTTGTTGCGAGACGTGACCGCCACGCTCTGCACCTGGCTCGAGCTCGCCGAACCGCCGGTGGGCAGCGACGCGAACTGCGACCAGGTATTGCCGGCGTCCCCGGACCAGAAGGCCTTGACGACATGGCCGTTGGCATTGTCGACGCCGGTCGCGGCGATATAGCTCGTATCGGCCCACGCCAGGTCGGCCGCGTTACCGCTGCTCCACCAGTTCATGGGCCCCTTCGTCGGCCGCGTCGTGAGATCCGAGACGAGCCAGGTGCCGATGTCGCCCGCGCTGTTGATCAGCTTGTACGGTGCGCCGGCCGGGGCCGCGACGGCGGCCAACGTGGCCGTCTCTTCCAGGTTGTTGACCTTGGGACTCCAGGTCGGCGTCGCCGAGGAGGCGTTCGTGGTCTCGCAGATGCCGCCACCGTGGATGTGCATGATGTGGTCGCGGTTCGCCGGGTCGATCGTCACGCCCTCGATCCAGCCCTTGCAGTCGTCAGAGGTATGCGGCATGTTCGCCTCGACTTCATGCCAGTTGAGGCCGGCGTCGTCGGACACCTGGATTTGCTTGCTGCTGTCGGACCAGCTCGTCATGCCCACCGCGATGCGGGTGGTCGAGCCGGTGCCGTTGACCGCCAGGCCGCCGACGCCCATGCCGGTCGTGCTCAGCAACTGGGTCCAGGTTCCGCCATGAGCCCCGCCGCCGAACTTGTAGACAAAGCCGGGACCGGGCCTGCCCTGGCCGCCGGTCTGGTTGAACGCGAAGTAGAAATAGCCGTCGGCGGCGCGCACGACGTGCGGGATGTAGTAACCGGACACCGCGGACGGTACCTCCACCGGCGCCCACGTCGCACCGCCGTTGGTGGACTCGTACAGCGACGAGGTCAGGCCCGCCGCCTTGGCGTAGTCGGGGTTGACAGTGGCCCACATGACCCAGGTCTGCGTCCCCGTCCCGCGGTTCGAGGTATCGAACACCACCTGCTGGGTGCCGTACACCTGGCCGCCGTTGGTCAGCCTGATGCTCGAGAGGCTCGTGACCTGGTTCCAGGTGTGGCCCGAATCCGTGCTCTTCCACAGGCCGTCCTGGCGCGTGGCATAGTACATGATCGACGGCAGTTCGGGGTCGATCGACAGGCGTTCGCCGTAGGCCCTGCCGTCATCGTTGCCCCCCACCGCGAACGGCAGGTCGTAGTGCGTCCAGGTAGTGCCGCGGTCGCTGGAGATATAGATCCGGCCTTTCGGAGCCGGGTACGACGTCGCGCCATCGCCGGTGACCATGTAGACGAACTGGTCGTTGTTCGGGTCGAGGGCCAGGCTCTCCACTTCGTGGAATTGACCTTCGTTGGGGCCCCAACCGATGCCGTCGGTGATCGGCGTCCACGTCGAATCGGTCGCGTTCCAGCGGTAGGCGCCGCCGACGTCGGTGCGTGCGTACAGCAGGCTCGAATTGACCGGATGGTAGATCACGCCGGTAACGTAGCCGCCACCGCCCCATTTCGCGCTCGTCCAGGTAGTGGCCGAGCCGACGGTTGCCGCGGTCATGGCCGGTGCCGTGCCCGCCGCGCCCGGCGTCGTGCTGCCGCCACTGCAGCCTGCGAGAAGGCCGGCGACGAGTGCCGGGATGATGAAGTTGTGAGTCCTGTTCACGATTTCTCCGCTCTGAAAGGAAAATGGTTGTGCTCGGTATCGGGCGTGTTCAGCCGCGCCGGACTCGACCGGCAAAACGGTGGAAAACACGCTTTCTGTTACTCGGGTTGGTTCCGGTGTCCCAGCCTGCCCTGCCTTGCCGATCGGGCCCGGATGCACGCGCCGATCTGTGTCGGCCGTCGTGCGGATTCGGCAAGGCTTCGTCGCCCGTCCACGGTGCCGGCGCAGGCCTGCACTGGTGACGGTTGCGTTGTCCGCGCTCGGTTGGCAGCCGAGTCGGCAACGACATTAACGAAATATTCCGTGAGAATTAATGAATATGAACGCAGTCTAAACCTCAATGTTTCCCACTGTCAATAGTGTGGAAGAGTGAACGAGGTCAAGGTAGCGGGCCGAAAAATGTGCTGGAAAGGGTCGCCCAACGCGGCGGACGCGGGGACTGCTGGCGGAGGGGACGCGGACACGGTCGTGCCAGCGGGGGAAGGCTAGATGGCGGTGAAGCCTGCGGGGGCCGGCTTCACGGAGGTTGGGGGAAGTGGTTATTGCACGATCAGATGGCGGTCGCGCAGCCAGTCCTCGGCGCGCTTCGGCCAGTTCGACGCATTGCCGAGGCCGGGGTTCATTCCCATGCCGTGACCGCCCCGCTCGAAGAAATACATCTCCGCCGGCACGTGGGCGCGGGTCAGCGCCTGGAAGAAGAGGATGCTGTTCTCGATCGGCACGGCGCCGTCGTCCTGGGAATGCATCAACAGCGTGGGCGGCGTCTGCGCGGTCACCTGCTTCTCCACCGACATCAGCCGGACCAGTTCCGCCGACGGATGCGCGCCCAGCAGCGCCTGGCGCGACCCCATGTGCGCGGCAGACGGGTCCATCGTAATCACCGGATACATCAGGATCGCGAAGTCGGGCCGCGCGCTGACTGCATCGAGCTGCGCGCCCGTGCGCCCGGCCGGCTGGTCGTACAAGGTGGCCGCGCTGGCCGCCAGGTGGCCGCCGGCCGAGCTGCCCATCACGCCGATGCGGTCCGGCGCAACGCCGTATTTCGCCGCCTGCGCGCGCACCGTGCGGATCGCGCGCAGCACGTCCTGCAGCGGCGCCGGATGGCCGTAGTCGCCCAGCCGGGACTTGAGGACGAACGCGGTGATGCCAAGGCTCGACAGCCACTGTGCGTACTGCCGCCCTTCGCGCGTGAACGAGAGGAATTCATAGCCGCCGCCCGGACAGACGATGACGGCGGTGCGCGCGGGCCGGTCGATCGCGGCCGGATACACGGTCAACGTGGGCCGCGAGACGTTGCTGATGCGATCGCCGTCGACACGCTCGGGCCCCGGATTCGCCCGCACGTTCGGCACGCCTTCCGGCCAGAGGTCGATGACGTCCGTTTGCGCATGCGCGCCCGCGGCGACGAGGAACAGCAGTGAAAGAAGCAGTTTTCGCATGGCGGTGATCCTCCCGGTGATGATGGATGCGTCCGCCGTGGCGCCGGGCGCGCAGGATGAAAAAAGGGGCAAGCCGAGGCTGCCCCAAAATCTGCGTTAGCAGAGGAGATAAACTGTAGGCGCGCCGTTCCGGATCCCTTCGGGCATTGCGTCGATGACGCCACGTCATTAACGCGAATTCACGTTGATTAATTTATCGTTAATGAAGTCTACGCTTGATGCTTACGCAATGTCAACGACATCACGTTCATGATTTTTTACAACAGGCAAGAAATATTGAGTAGGAAACTCAGCGACCGCCCGCAACGGACTTGCCGTCCTGGCGCAGCCGGGCGGCCGCGACGAGGCGCTGCATCGTCGCCTGCGCGGTGATGCGGTCGTCATGCCAATAGGCGCTGACGGCGTCGCGCATGGCGTCCTCGATCGGGGGCGGCAGCGACATGGAGACGCTGGGCACGAGGGTGTTCGCGCGCGCGGCGGCATCGAACGCGGCGCCCGACAGCTTGGCGCACTGGTCGAAACCCGCCAGGTCGAGGCCCAGGCGGACGGGAATCGACCCCTTGGCGAGGTTGAACGCCTGCTGCACGGCAGGGGAAAGCAGGTCCGACGCGAAGTCCTTCTGCGCCTTGATCTTGGCGGGACTGTTCACCTTGAACAGCGCGAACGAATCGACGGCGAACGAATACGCCTTCGCCGTGCCGGGTGCGGGCACGCAGGCGAACTCCATCCCGGCGTTTTTCTGCGCGGCCTGGAACATGGGTTTGGCCCAGTCGCCCATCAATTGCATGCCGGCCTCCCCTGTGACGACCGTCGCCGACGCGACGAGCCAGTCGCGGCCCATCGCCGCCGGGTCGGTGTAGGCCTTGATGCGGCGGAACGTCTGCAGGGCGCGTTCCATGTCCGGCCCCGCCAGTGCGCCCGGCTCGAGCGCCACGAACGCCCGGCGATAGAAGTCCGGCCCGCCCACGCCGAGCGCGACGCTTTCGAACAGGAGGAAATCCTGCCATGGCTGCCCGCCATGCGCGACGGCCACGAAGCCCGCCCGCTTCATCGCGTCGGCGGCCGCGAAGAATTCGTCCCACGTGGCCGGCACGCGTGCGCCCACCCGCTTGAGGACGCGCAGGTTGATCCACAGCCAGTTGATCCGGTGGACGTTGACGGGCACGGCGACGTAGCTGCCCTTGTACTTCATCGCGTCGCCGACGGCCTTCGGCAGGATCGTATCCCAGTGTTCGGCGCGCGCCACGTCGTCCACGTCGGCGAGGACGCCTTCGCGGGCCCATTGCTGGATCACGGGTGTCTTGATCTGGGCGGCGGACGGGGGATTGCCCGACAACACGCGGGACCGCAGCAGCGACAGCGGGAAGCCGTTGCCGTCGGCGGACACGGCGAAGTCCTTCCACGTATGGCCCTGGCGCCGCAAGGTGGCCTTCAAGACCTGCGCCGCCTTGGCGTCGTCGCCCACGTCCCAGTAATGGAGCACCTCGAGCTCGCCCGCGCGCGCGACCGCGGTGGCGGCCAGGCAGGCGGCCGCCACCGCGATCGCGGCGTCCCATCCGGCCGGACGTCGAATGGAAATGAATGCCATGACTCGCTCCTGCAACGCGCGCACCCCGCCGTGCCGGCGAAGCCTGAAGAGCGCCATCTTAACGCGACGGGGCGGCCGTGTGAAGGCGGCGAGCCGATTGTTCCCCCGTCCGTTATCCGTTAATATCGAGAAATGCAACTATTACTCGCCGAAGACGATCCCATTCTTGCGAACGGTTTGACTGCCCAGTTGAACGCGGCGGGTTTTACCGTCGAGCATGCCCCGAACGGCCCGGTAGCGGAATTCCTCCTCGCCAGGCAGGAGTTCGACATCGCCATCCTCGACCTGGGCCTGCCCATGATCGACGGGCTCACGGTGCTGAAGAAGCTCAGGGCGACGAAGCCCGATCTTCCCGTCGTCGTGCTCACGGCGCTCGACCGGCTCGACAGCCGCGTCGCGGGCCTGAACGCCGGCGCGGACGACTACATGACGAAGCCGTTCGACTTCCCGGAACTGGAAGCGCGCCTGCGCGCCGTACTGCGCCGCGCACGCAAGGACCCGGCCAGCGGCGTCGTCGCGGAGGCCGGCGTGCACGTCGACCGGGCCGCGCGGCGGGCCGTCATCCACGGCGAGTCGGTCGAACTCAGCCCGCGCGAGGCGACGTTGCTCGAACTGCTGCTGATCCATGCCGACAAGGTCGTCACGAAGGAGCAGATCGCAGCCGCCTGGGCCGGCGACGGCACCGAGGTCGGCGCCGGCAACACGGCCGAAGTCCACATCCACCGCCTGCGCCGCAAGCTGGAAGGGTCGGGCATGGAAATCCGGACCGTCCGCGGACTCGGCTACCTGCTGGCCGTCGAGCGCCCCGATGGACGACCGGCCTGAACGGGGCTCGCCGCGCCCGTTCCGGCTCCGTCCCCGCACCCTGTCGCTGCGCCGCCAGCTCGTCGCTTGGGTGCTGCTGCCCCAGCTCGTGCTGTGGGGCGCGGGCGGCTGGGCCACGTACCGGCTCGCGGTCCGCTACGTCAACCAGGCGGCCGACGCCACGCTGTCCCAGGCCACGCGGGCGCTCGCGCGGCGCGTCAAGCCCATCGAGAACGGCCTCCTGATCGACTTTCCCCGCGCGGCACAGGAAGTGCTCGAGACGGATCCGAACGACCGCCTGTTCTACATGGTGAGCACGCCGCCGGGTGAATTCATCCTGGGGAACAACAGCATCCCGATGCCCCCGCCCGCCATGCGGCCCCGCCTGAACGATCCGTATTTCTACGACGGCGAGCTCCTGCCTTCCGGCGCGGCCGCGCAGCGCCAGGCCGGGCCCGCGATCAAGGTCAGGATCGCGGCGCTGTACCTGCCCTACGACGAACCGGGCGGCAAGCGGCAGTGGATGCTCGTGCAGGTCGCGCGCAACATGGCGCACCGCGAGGACATCTTCAAGATGATCCTCATCGACACCCTGCTGCCGCTGTCCGCGCTGATCCCGCTGATGACCCTCATCGTCTGGATCGGCACCGGCGCCGGCTTGGCACCGCTGGTGCGGCTGCGCAAGGAGGTCGAGGGCCGCTCGCCGATCGACCTGGCGCCGCTGCACATCGAATCGGCGCCGCAGGAAGTGAGGTCGCTGGTGCGGGCGCTGAACGAACTCCTCGCGTCCGTGCGCCAGAACGTCGACACGCAAAAGCGCTTCATCGCCGACGCGGCCCACCAGCTGCGCACGCCGCTGGCGGGATTGAAGAGCCAGACGGCGCTTGCGATCGCCGCGACCGACGACCCGGCGCTGGTCGCCCGCCTGAAGCTGGTCGACCAGAGCGCCTCGCGCGGCGCCCACTTGATCAACCAGCTGTTGATGCTCGCGCGCGCCGACCCCGACGTCGTGGCGCCCGCCGACCGGGCGCCGCTGAACGTGCAGGCGTTCGTGCAGGACATCGTCGCCGAATGGGTGCCGCGGGCGATGCGCGCGCACGTCGACCTGGGCATGGACGACACCGCCCTGCCCGGCGCCGACGCGCCGCCGCACATCAAGGCGAACGCCCTGCTGCTGCGCGAGGCGCTGACGAACCTGATCGACAACGCGATCAAATACTCGGGGCAAGACGCCGCACACGGTACAAGACATGGCGGCGAGGTCACGGTCGGCGTCGCGACGGATGATGCCGACGTGCTGATCGTCGTCGCCGACAACGGCCCGGGCATCCCGCCTGCCGACCGCGCGCGCGTGTTCGAGCGCTTCGTGCGCGCGACGGACCAGGGCGAAGGCTGCGGGCTCGGGCTCGCCATCGTGCGCGACATCGTCGCCCAGCACGGCGGCACCGTCGACCTGCAGGATGCCGAGCCGCACGGCCTGAAGGTCGTCATCCGCCTGCCGCGACTGTGACGTCGCGGCACGGGCCGAGCCCCGCGGGCGCGCCGCCCGGTTTATACTCGCGCCTACCCTCATCGTATTGACGACCGTGTCCGAACCCACGCCTTCCCCGCCACCTGTCGGCCTCCGCAACACGCGCCCGCTCGCGGCGGCCGCCGCGCTGATCGTCGCGATCACGCTGACCCTGGCCGGCCTCCTCGTGTCGAGCTACCACGACACCATCGCGCGCGAACAGACGAACCTGCGCAACCTGGCCGAAGCCTTCGCCGCCCAGACGCACTACGCGACGCTCGCGCTCGACCTCGCGCTGGCCCGCGCCGCCGAGCGCGCCCCGTTGGACGGCACGGTGGCGGCCATGCCCGGCGGCGCGCTCGAGGACATCCCAGCGCGCGTGCACCGCTTCGACACGGATGCGGCGGGCGCACCGTACGCCGGGCCGCGCATCGGCATCGCCCTGGCGCCGCGCGGCGGGCACGCGACCATCACGCTGGCGCGCGCGCTGCCGGCCGGCCGCGCCGTCATCGAGACGGACGCCGCGTACTACCAGCGCATCTTCGATTCGGCCGACCTGGGACACGGCGGCTCCGTCACCCTGCACCAGCGCGACGGCACCATGCTCGTGCGCAGCCCGACCCTGCCCGCGATGATCGGCCGCTCGTTCGACCGCACCCCGCTGTTCCGGGTGCATTTGCCGCGCGCCGCGGTCGGCGCGTTCGAGGCGACGAGTCCGATCGACGGCGTGCGCCGCCTGTACGGCTACAGCGCCGTCGCCGACTATCCGCTCGTGATCGTCACGGGGCGCGACCTGTCCGACACGCTGGCCGTGTGGCGCGGCTGGTTGTGGGTGGGCGTGCTCGCGTGGGCCCTGCTGTCGGCGACGCTCGCGCTGCTGGCCTGGCGCACGAGCCGCGCGGCGGCGCGCGAGGCGGCGCTGATCGCCCGCCTGCAGGCCAGCGAAGGCCGGCTCGCGCACAGCTTCGCCTACCTGAATGCCATCCTCGATGCGGTGCCCACGCCGCTGTGGGTGCTCGACGGGGCGCGCCGCATCGTCCTGTTCAACCGCGCCTTCGCCCAGTTCACGGGACGCGGCGACGGCACGGTGACGGGCCACCTCGAAGCGGAGGTGCTCGACCCGGCCGGCGCGCCCGCGCGCGATGCGTTGTACGCCACCAGCGCCGCGGACGGCGTGCACGCGCTCGAAACGGAAGTGCGCGACGGCAGCGGCGCGCCGCGCACCGCCATCCAGCTCGCGGCGCGCCTGGATAGCGAGGGCGACGCCGTCCAGATCGTCAACAGCCTCACCGACATCACGGAACGCAAGCAGATCGAGCTGCGCCTGGCCTACCTGGCCGACCACGATCCGCTCACGGGCCTGCCCAACCTGAACTGCCTGCGCCGCGTGCTGGCGGACGCGCTGCGCGACGCGGCCATGCGGGGCGAGCAAGTGGTGCTGCTGCTGATCGCGCTGGAGCGCCAGCAGGAAGTGGCCGACCTGCTCGGCATCGAGGCGGGCGACGACGCCGTGCAGCAGGTGGCCGCGCGCCTGGCGGCGCTGGCGCCCGCGCCGCTGTGCGTCGCGCGCGTGAAGGCGAACGAATTCGCCCTCGTCCTGCCCGCCGGCCCCGCGCACCCGCCGGCCGACGGCGTCGCGCTGGAACTGTACGCGACGATGTCGGAACCCGTGCGCGTGGGCGGGCGCGAGTTCCACCTGGCGCCTGTGATCGGCATCGCCGTGTACCCGCAGGACTCGGCGTCCGCCAACGAATTGATGCGCCTGGCCGACATCGCCAAGCACCGCGCCCGCAGCGACGCGGGCGAACCCGTGCACTTCCATTCCGAATCCACGCACATCCAGCTGGACGAACGGCTGACCATCGAGGAGCAGCTGCGGCACGCGCTCGCACGGGACGAGCTGACGCCGCACTACCAGCCGAAGGTCGACATCGCGACGGGCAAGGTGACGGGCTTCGAGGTGCTGCTGCGCTGGCACAACCCCGTGCTGGGCGCCGTCCCGCCCGACCGCTTCATCCCGATCGCGGAGCAGACGGGCCTCATCGTGCCGATCGGGACGTGGGTGCTGCGCACCGCGTGCGCGCAGGCGGGCCGCTGGGCGCGCGAGCACGGCATCGCGACGCGCATCGCCGTCAACCTGTCGATCCGCCAGTTCTACCAGAAAGACCTGCTGCAGGTGATCGCCGCCGCGCTGGCCGACGCCGACCTCGCGCCCCAGGCGCTCGAGCTGGAGATCACGGAGAGCATCGCGATGAGCCGGGTGGACGTCGTCGAGCGCGTGCTGGGCGGCATCCGCGACCTGGGCGTGGAACTGTCGATCGACGATTTCGGCACAGGCTATTCGAGCCTCGCCTACCTGAAGCGTTTTCCCGTGCAGCGCCTGAAGATCGACCGCGCGTTCGTGCGCGACCTGGGGCGCGACGCCGACAGCGCGGCGATCGTGGCCTCGGTCGTCGCGCTGGGCCATGGCCTGCAGATGCGCATCGTTGCCGAAGGCGTGGAGACCGAGGCGCAACTGGCGCTGCTGCGCGCGCTCGGCTGCGACGAATACCAGGGCTACCTGTTCGCGCGGCCGATGGGCGCCGCCGCCGTGCCGCCGCTGCTGCTGGCGTCAGGCCCGTGAGCGCACGGCGCGCCGCGTCCGCCCGCCCGGCGGCGGCTGCGGATGGGCCGGACGCACGGGGGCCGGCACGTCGGCCGATGCCGCGAGGTCGGCCCACGCATCGAAGCCCACCTTCAGCACGCGCAGCCGGTCGTAGGCACGCTGCAGCGCCGCCCGTCCCAGCACGAGGCGCAGCGGACCGCGGCCGGCGGCGACGGCCTGCATGACCGCGAGCGCGGCGCGCTCGGCATCCACGCGCGCGGCGGCGCTCCCGCGCGCGGTGCGGCCCGCGAGGCCGTCGTAGTCGGCGATGCCGGCGGCGCGCGGCGCGAGCGTGTCGGCATCGTCGCCGCTGCCCGGGTCGACGAGCGTGACGCCGATGCCCAGCGGTTCGACCTCATAGAACAAGGCTTCCGCGAGCGCTTCCAGCGCGGAGCGCGCGGCCTGGCCGAAGCCTTCGAACGCGGGCGCCGGCACGGAGGCGCGCGCCAGCATCACGACGTGGCCGGCGCGGCGGGCGCGCATGCCGGGCAGGACGCGGCGGGCGAGGTTGACGGGGCCGAACACGTTTTCGTCGAACAGCGCGCGCATGGCGCCGTCCTCCCCCTCCTCGATCGCGCCGGGATAGCACTGCGCGGCGCTCGTCGCCAGCACGTCGATGCGGCCGAAGTGGCGCTCGGCGGCGGCGACGGCCATGTCGATGCTGGCCGTATCCGTCACGTCCAGCGCGAGCGCCAGCGCGCGCCCCGGATGGCGCTCGACGAGCGCCTGCAGCCGCGCCGGCGTGCGCGCCGCGACCACGGCGTGCTGGCCGGACGCCAGCACGGCTTCGGCCAGCGCGGCGGCCAGGCCGGCCGTCGCATCGGCGATGAACCAGATGGGTTGCTTCGTATCGGACATCATTCCTCCTCGCGTCGTGCGCGGTGCCGCTTTGGCGCTACCGCAATAAACGATTCTAGATGCAGGCTGGATACGGTTCCATAGGCGATTTTCCGAAACTCTTGCCTAAAATTCCAAGCGTCATCCCATCGCCGGCACGGCGCACGCAACGATCACGAACTTGATCGCGGGCGCGGCGGCGCCGTCCCGCTCATCCATTGACCCCGGCCGGGTTTGCGCCTACACTCGTCGATGGTTGCGCTACCATTCAAATATGTTATAACAAGCGCGACCTTCCCGCCAGGAGGAGATCGTGCAAATCACTCGTCACACAGCGCTCGTCTGCGCGCTCGCGGCCATGCTGCTGTCCGCCGCTGCGTTCGTCACAGGAGACGCCCGGGCCGCAACCACCCGCCTCGCGCCGCGCGAACGCATCCTGCTGGACGACGGCTGGCGTTTCCATGCCGGCGACCCGGACGGCGATTCCGCGCCTTACCTGTACGACGTCCGGCCCGCCGTGACCGCGTCGGCCGACGGCAAGGTGGCCGATGCCGTGCCCGAGGAGGCCGCGCGCGTGGCCGGCGCAGGCGTTCCCGTGCTGAAACCCTGGATTCTCCCGACCGGCAACGCGTTCATCGCCGACCCGGCGCGGCGCCACGCGCGTCCCGCCGCGGAACCGGCCGTCGACGCACCGTTCGCCCGCGCCGCGTTCGACGACACGACGTGGCGCGCCGTCACGCTGCCGCACGACTGGGCCATCGCGGGGCCATTCCTGGCGACGGGGCCGTACGGCGGCATGGGCCGCCTGAAGACGTGGGGTCCCGTCTGGTACCGGCACAAGCTCGACATCCCCGCGACGGACCGCGGCAAAAAGATTTTCCTCGACGTGGGCGGCGCCATGTCGTATGCGAGCGTGTGGGTCAACGGCCACCTCGCCGGCGGCTGGCCGTACGGGTACAACGCGTTCCGCATCGACCTGACGCCGTGGCTGCGCCCGGGCGCGCCGAACCAGCTGGCGATCCGCCTCGACAACCCGCCGGAATCGGCGCGCTGGTACCCGGGCGCGGGCCTGTACCGCGACGTGTGGCTGACGAAGACGGCGCCCGTGCACGTGGGCCAGTGGGGCATCACGGTGACGACACCGGAGGCGACGACAGCGTCCGCACGCGTCGCCTGGCGCATCGCGCTCGACAACGACGGCGCGGCGGCGGCGGCGGCCACCGTGACGACGGACCTGTATGCGCTCGACGACGACGGCCACGCGGTCGGCAAGCCCGTCGCGACGGCCGTGTCGGCACCCGTCGCCGTGCACCCCGGCAGGGGCGCCACCGTGAGCGGATCGGCGATCGTCGCGCGCCCGCGCCTGTGGGGCCCACCGCCCACGCAGCGGCCGCACCGCTACCTCCTGGTCGCGACCGTGCGCCAGGACGGCCGCGTCGTCGACCGCGAGGAGACGCCGTTCGGCATCCGCACCGTGCGCTTCGATCCGGACCGCGGCATCGTCGTCAACGGCGAGCACATTCCGATCAAGGGCGTGAACAACCACCACGACCTCGGCGCGCTGGGCGCCGCGTTCAACGTCCATGCGGCCGAGCGCCAGTTGCGGATCATGCGGGCGATGGGCGCCAACGCCCTGCGCATGAGCCACAACCCGCCCGCCCCGCAGCTGCTGGACCTCGCCGACCGCATGGGCTTCCTCGTGATGGACGAGGTGTTCGACTCCTGGCAGCGCAAGAAGACGCCGCTCGACTTCCACCTGATCTTCCCCGACTGGCACGAGCAGGACCTGCGCGCCATGATCCGGCGCGACCGCAACCACCCGTCGATCATCCTGTGGAGCGTGGGGAACGAGGTGGGCGAGCAGTACACGGGCGAGGATGGCGCCGCCGTCGGCCGCGAGCTCGTCGCGATCGCACACGACGAGGATCCCACGCGCCCCGCCACGACCGCGATGAATTACGCGAAGGCCGACATGCCGCTGCCGCGCGTGATGGACGTCGTCTCGCTGAACTACCAGGGCACCGGTATCCGCACCCTGCCCGGCCAGTTCCCCCGGTTCCGCGCCGCGTTTCCGGACAAGGTGATCCTGCATAGCGAGAGCGCGTCGGCGCTGTCCTCGCGCGGCGAATACCAGTTCCCCGTCCCGGGTGTGCTCAGTGCCGCCGTGCGTCCCGGCGTCGGCGGCGATCCGGCCACGCGCCAGGTCAGCGCCTACGAATTGTTCGCGGCGGATTTCGGCGCGTCGGCCGACCGCGCGTTCGCGTCGCTGGACGAGAACCCGACCGTTGCCGGCGAATTCGTCTGGACGGGCTTCGACTACCTGGGCGAACCGACGCCCTACTACGACGCGCGCAGCTCGTACTCCGGCATCGTCGACCTGGCCGGCTTCCCGAAGGACCGCTACTTCCTGTACCAGTCGCGCTGGCGCCCGGAGGTGCCGATGGTCCACGTGCTGCCGCACTGGACGTGGCCGGAGCGCGTTGGGCAAGTGACGCCCGTGCACGTGTTCACGTCGGGCGACGAAGCCGAGCTGTTCGTCAACGGCAAGTCGCGGGGCCGCCAGAAGAAGGCCCCATATGCCTATCGCCTGCGCTGGGACTACGTGACGTACGAACCGGGCGAGATCACCGTGGTCGCGTACAAGGACGGCCGCGCATGGGCGCGCGAGACGGTCAGGACGGCCGGCGCCCCGGCCGCGCTGCGGGCCGAGGCGGACCGCACGGCGCTGGCCAGCGACGGGCGCGACCTGGCGTTCGTCACGGTGCGCATCGTCGACAAGGATGGCGTCCCGGCGCCGCGCGCACACGACCGCGTGCGCTTCACCGTCGACGGACCGGCGGAGCTCATCGCCACCGACAACGGCGATCCGACGGACCTCACGTCCTTTCAGTCGCCCGAGCGGGCCGCGTTCAACGGCCTCGTGCTGGCCATCGTGCGCCCACGGGCCGGCGCGGGCGGAACGATCACGGTGCGCGCGGCCGGCGCCGGGCTGGAGTCTACGGTCGTGACCTTGCGCAGCGCGCCGCGACCCGACTGATCCACAGGCCCATGCATTTGTTCAAAAACTTTTGCACAAACATAACGTGACGAGGCTCATCGACGCCTGGTGCTAAGCTTGCCCTGCAACGCATCGTCTGAGGGCCACCATGTCGAAAGCACGCCACGAAGTCGTCGTGATCACGGGTGCCAGCGCGGGCATCGGCCGCGCGGCCGTCCAGCAATTCGCCCGCCGCGGCGCGCGCATCGCCCTGATCGCGCGCGATCCCGAGCGGCTGGAGGCGGCGCGCGCGGAGGCCGAGCGCCTCGGCTCGCCGCACGCCATCGCCATCTCGGCCGACATGGCGGACCACGCCCAGGTCGAGGCGGCCGCCGAGCGCGTGGAAACGGAGCTGGGGCCCATCGACATCTGGGTCAACAACGCGATGGCCACCGTGTTCGCGCCGTTCGCCGACATCGCCCCGGAAGACTTCCGCCGCGTCACCGACGTCACGTACCACGGCTTCGTGTGGGGCACGATGGTCGCGCTGAAGCGCATGCGGCCCCGCGACCGCGGCACGATCGTGCAGGTGAGCTCCGCGCTCGCGTACCGCTCGATCCCCCTGCAATCGCCGTACTGCGGCGCGAAGCATGCGATCAAGGGCTTCACGCAATCCGTCCGCACGGAGCTGGAACACGACCACAGCAACGTGCACGTGGCCGTCGTCGACATGCCGGGCGTGAACACGCCGCAATTCGAGTGGTGCAAGACGACGCTCACGCATCACCCGAAACCCATCGGCACGTACTACCAGCCGGAGCTGGCGGCCCGCGCCATCTACTGGGCCGCGCATGCGCGCCGGGCCGAAATCTGTGTCGGCTACCCCACGTTGGCCACGATGCTGGCCGAGAAATTCGTCCCGCGCGTGCTCGACCGCTACCTGGCGCGCAAGGGCGTGGCGGGCCAGCAGCGCGCCGACACGATCCCGGCCGACCGGCCCGACAACCTGTGGCGCCCCGTGCCCGGGCCGTATGCGGCGCACGGCACGTTCGACGCGGGCGCCAGTACGAGAAGCCTGCAGCTGTGGGCCACGACACACCGCGGCTGGCTGCTGGCCGGCATGGGCGCCGCCGGCATCGCGCTGGGCCCGCGCCAGCTGCGCCGCCACTGACCAACCATCGAAGCGAGGACACGACATGAGCAAGACCGTAGGCGACTTCTTCGTCGAACGCCTGTACGAATGGGGCGTCCGGACCATCTTCGGCTACCCGGGCGACGGCATCAACGGCGTGCTGGGCGCCCTGCAGCGCTTCGGCGGCAAGATCGAGTTCATCCAGGTGCGCCACGAGGAGATGGCCGCCTTCATGGCCGCCGCGCACGCGAAGTTCACGGGCGAACCGGGCGTCTGCCTGTCGACGGGCGGCCCCGGCGCGGCGCACATGGTGACGGGCCTGTACGACGCGAAGATGGACCACGTGCCCGTGCTCGCGATCTGCGGCCAGGCGCCGACGACGGCGCGCGGCGCCCACTACCAGCAGGAGCTGAACCTCGACCGCCTGTTCCAGGACGTGGCCGACTACGTGTACGAGGCGAGCCAGCCGTCGCAGGTGCGCCACCTGCTCGACCGTGCGATGCGCACGGCGCGCGGCCGCAACGGCGTGAGCGTCCTCGTCCTCCCGAACGACCTGCAGGAAAAGGCGTACGAAGACCCGCCGCGCAAGCACGGCAACGTGTTTTCCGGCATCGGCTACACGAAGCCCCGCATCGTGCCGTACGAGGCCGACCTGCAGCGCGCCGCCGACGTCCTCAACGCGGGCAGCAAGGTGGCGATCCTCGTCGGGGCCGGCGCCTTGCAGGCGACCGACGACGTCATCGCCGTGGCCGAGCGCCTGAAGGCCGGCGCCGCGAAGGCGCTGCTGGGCAAGGCCGCCCTGCCCGACCACCTGCCGTGGGTGACGGGCTCCATCGGCCTCCTGGGCACGAAGGCCAGCTGGGAAATGATGAGCGACTGCGACACGCTGCTGATGGTCGGCACCGGGTTTCCGTACTCGGAGTTCCTGCCGAAGGAAGGCAAGGCACGGGCCGTCCAGATCGACATCGACCCGTCGATGCTGAGCGTGCGCTACCCGGCCGAAGTCAACCTGCACGGCGACAGCGCCGAGACCCTGCGCCTGCTGCTGCCGCTGCTGAAGGAAAAGACCGACACGGACTGGCGCGAAAAGATCGAGCAGGAAGTGCGCGACTCGTACAAGCTGCTGGAGGAACGGGCGCTCGCGTCCGCGAACCCGATCAACCCGCAGCGCGTGTGCCACGACCTGTCGCCGCTGCTCGCGCGCGATGCGATCGTCACGAGCGATTCGGGCTCCTGCGCCAACTGGTACGCGCGCGACCTCAAGGTGCAGCGCGGCCAGATGTATTCGCTGTCGGGCGGCCTCGCGTCGATGGGCGCGGCCGTGCCTTACGCCATCGCCGCGAAGTTCGCCCACCCGGACCGGCCCGTGATCGCGCTCGTCGGCGATGGCGCCATGCAGATGAACAATATGGCGGAGCTCATCACCGTATCGAAATACTGGAAGCGGTGGAAGGACCCGCGCTGGATCGTCTGCGTCTTCAACAACCAGGATCTGAACCAGGTCACGTGGGAACAGCGCGTCATGGAAGGCAATCCGCGATTCGAGGCGACGCAGCAGATTCCCGACGTGCCGTACCACCGCTTCGGCGAATTGATCGGCCTGAAAGGCATCTACTGCGACGACCCGGATCAGGTGGGCGAGGCGTGGCGCACGGCGCTCGCGGCCGACCGTCCCGTCGTGCTCGAATTCAAGACCGACCCCGAAGTGCCGCCGCTGCCGTCGCACATCACGCTCGACCAGGCCAGGCACTTCATGACCACCATCGTCAAAGGCGACCCGAGCGAAGGCTCCATGCTGGCCGGCGTGGCGCGCCAGGTGCTCAGCGCGATCCTCCCCGGAGACAAGCCGTGAGCGCGGCGGCGCCCGCGGACGCGCGCCCGCTGGCGCGCGCACTCGGCGCCGCCACCTTCGGCCTGGCGCTGGGGGCATTGCTGCTGGCGCGGCGCGGGCCCTCCGCTGCCGTGCCCCCTCCGGCGATGCGGCGACGGTTGCCGTCGGCGCCGGACAACACCGGCCAGGGGCACACGGGCCGCGACCGCGCACTGCCCACCGGCACGATCGGGCGTTCCGACCTCGGCACCGACACCGCCGGTAACGACCGCGCGACGTCCGCGCTGCAAGCCCGCCGGTTGTACCAGGCAGCCGCGCTGCTCGCGGCGTCCGTGCTGAGCGACAGCGCGCTCGAACACTATCGCGGCAACTTCGAGAACCCCGGCATGTTCACGCCGCTCGCCAGCGCGGCCGTCGTGCTGGCCTGCGCGTTGCGTGGCGCGGGACGGGACGCCGGCACGGCAATCCGCGCACACGGCAGTGCACGTGCACGCGCCCGCGCGTCCGCACACGCCCGCGTCCATGCGCAACGCACCGATTGGACGGACGACGCCCGGCTGGCCACCACGCCACGGTATGCCACGACGCGCCCGGCCGGCCCGGACGCCACGGTGCCCTACGCCACCGCGTGCGCCGTCGGCGCCGCGGGCCTCGGCTTCCACGCGTACAACGTGTTGCGCCGGCCCGGCGGCCTGTCGTGGGCCAACCTGTTCTACGCGGCGCCCCTCGGCGCGCCGGCCGCGCTGCTGCTGGCCGGCGTGATCGGGCTCGCCGCGCGTCCCGTCGCCGCGGGTGCGCCGACGCTGGCCGGCCTGCCCAGCGGCCGCGCGCTGTGCGGCCTCGCGGCGTTCGGCCTCGCCGGCACGAGCGCGGAGGCGGCACTGCTGCACTTCCGCGGCGCGTTCCAGCATCCCGCGATGTGGGTCCCGGTCACCGTGCCGCCCGTGACGGCCGTGATGCTGGCCGGTGCGGCGCTGCCCGGCGCGCCCGGGCCGCGGCGCCTGACGCATGCGCTGCTCAAGGCGTGCACGTGGCTGGGCATGCTGGGGATGGGTTTCCACGCCCGCGGCATCGCGCGCCAGATGGGCGGCTGGCGCAACTGGAGCCAGAACGTGCTCGCCGGCCCGCCGCTGCCGGCGCCGCCCAGCTTCAGCGCGCTCGCGCTGGCCGGCCGCGCCGCGCTCGCATTGCGCGCGGCACAAGCGGGTCCGCAGCGGGAGGCCGCATGACGCGCGACACGGATGCCCCGCCGCCCCGCTTCCCCGGCTACGACGTGCTGGCGAAATGGGACAGCCCGTCGTTCGACGACACGACGCGCGGCGTCCTCGCGGCGCGCCTCGATGCCGTGCCCCCGCGCCGCTGGCTGACGGAAGCCGAGTGGGCCCTGCTGGACGCCATCAACGCACGCCTGCTGCCGCAGCCGGAGCGCGCGCATCCGATCCCCATCACGCCCTGGATCGACGCGATGCTGCACGACGATCGCGGCGAAGGCTTCCGCCATCCGGACATGCCGCCGCTGCGCGCCGCCTGGCGCCAGGGTCTCGCCGCCGTCGACGACGAAGCGCACCGCCTGCACGACCTGCCGTTCGTGCGGCTCGGTGCCGACGCCCAGGACGCCGTGCTGCAGGCCATCGCCGACGGCCGTGCCGTATCGCCCCGCTGGCAAGGCCTGGAAGTAAAACGCTTCTTCATCCACCACCTGCTGAAGACGGCCGCGGGCATCTATTACGCCCATCCGCTCGCGTGGAACGAGATCGGCTTCGGCGGCCCCGCGAGCCCGCGCGGCTACGTGCGGCTCGGGTTCGACAGCCGCGACCCGTGGGAAGCGACGGAGGCGCCATGAGCGGGCGGCACGCACCCCGCACGGGCGCCGGCCGCGCGCCCGACGTGTTCGAGCGCGGCGGCTGGGTCACGATGTGCGAATACGATGACGACGAGGCTGTCGATTTCGCCATCGTCGGCGCGGGCGCGGGCGGCGCCACGCTCGCGTGCAAGCTGGCGGAGGCCGGCTTTTCCGTCGTCGTGCTGGAGGCGGGGCCGTTCTGGCGGCCGCTGGAAGATTTCGCCTCCGACGAGGAAGCGCAGCAGCAGCTGTACTGGCTCGATGAACGCATTTCCGGCGGCGCCGATGCACTGGCCCTCGGCGGCAACAACTCGGGCTGGGGCGTCGGGGGCTCGACCGTCCACTTCAGCATGATCTCGCTGCGCTTCCGGCCCGAATGGTTCCAGGCGCGCAGCCGGCTGGGCTACGGCGTCGACTGGCCCATCACGTACGCCGAGCTGGCGCCCTATTACGAGGAGGCGGAACGGGCGCTGGCCGTGTCCGGGCCCGTGCGCTATCCGTGGGGCCCGCCGCGCGGGCGCTATCCGTACCGGGAACACGAGATGAACGCGGCCGGCCTCGTGCTGGCGCGCGGCGCGGAGAAGATGGGCATCCCGTGGGCCGCCGTGCCGCTGGCGACCGTGTCCGCGCCGCGCGGCAAGTCGCCACCGTGCGTCTACCGCGGCTTCTGCAACTTCGGCTGCGCGACGAACGCCAAGCAGAGCGCGCTGATCGTCTGGATCCCGCGCGCGCTGGCGGCGGGCGCGGAAGTCCGCGACCTCGCGATGGCCGGCCGCATCGAACTGGGCGCGGACGGCCGTGCGACAGGCGTGCACTATCGCCGCAACGACCAGTGGCGTTTCCAGCGCGCGCGCAACGTCGTCGTGTCGGGCTATGCGATCGAGACGCCGCGCCTGCTGCTGAATTCCGCGTGCGACCGCTTCCCGCACGGCCTCGCGAACAGCTCGGGCCTCGTCGGCACCCATTTGACGACGCACGCCGGCCCCGGCATGTGGGCCGGCTTCGACGAGGACATCCGCTGGTACAAAGGGCCGCCGAACATGGCCGTGTGCGAGCACTGGAACTACACGGACGACGGCAAGGATTTTCATGGCGGCTACGCGTTCATGAGCCAGGGGCCGCTGCCGCGCGCATGGGCCCAGCTCCTGGTCACGGAGCGCCACCGCTGGGGCATGGCGCTGCGCCGCGAGATGACCGACTACAACCACATGGCGGGCTTCGTCGCCGTCGCCGAGACCGAACCGCGGCCCAGCAACCGGGTCGAATTGTCCGACGTGCGCGACCGCCACGGCCTGCCCGTCGCCCACGTCACGTTCGCATACTCCGACAACGACCGCCGCCTGCAGGACCACGCGCGCCGCTTCATGGGCGAGATGCTGGAAGCGGCCGGCGGCGCCACGCCCTGGACGAGCGACGACACGAGCCACATCCTCGGCACGTGCCGCATGGGCACCGACCGCGAGACGAGCGTCGTGGACGCGGACGGGCGCAGCTGGGATGTTGAGAACCTGTGGATCTGCGACGGCTCGCTGTTCCCGACGGCGGGCGGCGTGAATCCGTCGCTGACGATCCAGGCCCTCGCCTGCCGCATGGGCGCGCGCATCCGCGCGCTGGCGGCGCGTGGAGAACTGTAAAAGGAAGCGCCATGAGCAAGGTAGCCAGCATCTTCGACCTCGAATGCCTCGCTCGGGAGCGCCTGCCCGCCGTCGTGTTCGACTACATCCACGGCGGCAGCGAACAGCAGCTGACCGTCCAGCGCAACCTCGACGACATGCGGGCGCTGGCGCTGCGCCAGCACAGCCTGCGCGACGTGTCGCACCGCGACATGAGCGTCACGATGGTGGGCGACCGGGCGCGCATCCCCCTCGCCCTCGGACCGACGGGGCTCGCGGGCCTCACGTGGGCGAACGGCGAATGCGCGGCGGCGCGTGCTGCGGTCGACTTCGGCGTGCCGTTCTGCCTCTCGACGTGCTCCATCAATTCCATCGAAGACGTGGCGGAGGCGATCCGGGCGCCGTTCTGGTTCCAGCTGTACCTGATGAAGGACCACAAGGTCAACGAAAGCCTGATGCGGCGCGCGCACGACGCGAACTGCTCGGCCCTCGTGCTGACGATCGACCTGCACACGCAGGGCAAGCGCTGGGCCGACGAAAAGCACGGCCTCGCCGTGCCGCCCCGGCTGACGCCATCGAACATCATGCAGATGGTGAGCCACCCGCGCTGGCTCGCGAACATGGTGGGCAGCAAGCGCCACACGTTCGGCAATTTCGAGCACGAGATCAAGGAAGGTGGCTCAATCGGTTCGCTGTCGAAGTGGATCGAGGACCAGTTCGATCCGTCGTTCGACGTCGGCACGGCCCGCTGGGTGCGCGACCAGTGGCAGAGAAAGCTGATCCTGAAAGGCGTCATGAACGCGGACGATGCACGCACGGCCATCGACATCGGCGCGGACGCCATCATCGTGTCGAACCACGGCGGGCGCCAGCTGGACGGCGCGCCGTCGTCGATCTCCGTGCTGCCGGAAATCGTCGACGCCGTCGGCGACCGCATCGAAGTGCTGTTCGACGGCGGCATCCGCACCGGCGGCGACATCGTGAAGGCCATCGGCCTCGGTGCGCACGCCTGCCTGTCGGGCCGCGCATGGCTGTACGGCCTCGCCGCGCGCGGGCGCGACGGCGTCACGTGCGCCCTCACCTTGCTGGAACAGGAACTGCAGGACTGCATGCTGCTCACGGGGCTCGACAACCTGCACAGGATCGACGCCGGCGTCGTCACGGCGCAGCCGCCGCTGGGGAGGCGTTGATGCTGCCTTTCATGTTCGCGACGGGTATCGAGAGCAGTTCGCCGACGATAGGCAACGGCCGCATCCGGCGCGACCAGATGGAGGAATGCGGGCATTACCGCCAGTGGCAGGCGGACTTCGCACTCGTGGCGCAGCTGGGCATCCGCACCCTGCGCTACGGCGTCCCGCTGCACCGCACGTGGCTGGGGCCCGGCCGCTACGACTGGGAATTCGCCGACCAGGCGTTCGGCGAACTCCGGCGCCTCGGCATCGAACCCATCGCCGATCTGTGCCACTTCGGCGTTCCGGACTGGATCGGCAATTTCCAGAACCCCGACTTCGCCACGCTGTTCATCGCCTACGCCCGCGACTTCGCCACGCGCTACCCGTGGATCCGCCTGTACACGCCCGTCAACGAGATGTATGTGTGCGCGAAGTTTTCCGCGCTGTTCGGCTGGTGGAACGAGCAGGCACGCGACCACCGCTCGTACGTGACGGCGCTGAAGCACCTCGCCAAGGCGAACGTGCTCGCGATGCGCGCGATCGTCGCGCTGCGGCCGCACGCCGTGTTCGTGCAGAGCGAGTCGAGCGAATACTTCCACGCCAGCAGTCCCGACGCCGTCGACGAGGCGGAGCGGCGCAACCAGCTGCGCTTCCTGTCGCTCGACTTCAACTACGGCCGCCCCCTCGATCCCGTCCAGCGCGAGTTCGTGCTGGACGGCGGCATGACGCCGGACGAATGCCGCTTCTTCGAGGAGCATGCGCTGTGCGGCCATTGCGTCCTCGGCAGCGACTACTACGTGACGAACGAGCACCACGTCGAGCCGGAAGGCGGCTCGCACGGCGCCGGCGAGACGATCGGCTACGCGATGATCGCGCGCGAGTACGCGCAGCGCTACGGCCTCCCGATGATGCACACGGAGACGAACCGCGACCAGGGCCCGCACGGCGACGAGGCCGTGCACTGGCTGCGCCGCCAGTTCGCCGTCGTGCGCGCGCTGATGCGCTGCGGCGTGCCCGTCGTCGGCTTCACGTGGTATTCACTGGCCGACCAGGTCGACTGGCACATCGAGCTGCGCGAGGCGTGCGGCAGCGTCAATCCGCGCGGCCTGGTCGACCTGCAGCGCCACATCCGGCCGGTCGGCGTCGCGTACCGCGACCTGATCGCCGCGTGGGACGGGCGGATCGCGGCCGTCGACCCGGCGGCGCGGCCGGGCGCCTGACGGCGGCGTGCCGCCCTTGACGCGCGGTGCCGCCTGGGGTCTACTTTGGCCGCCCGCATTCCGAACACAGCCCATGACCCTCTCACCCGTAATTGACCTGCTCGCCCTGCTCAACCTGATCCCGCGCGGCCTGATCCTCCCGCCCGCCAGCCTGTTCGTCGTCATCGCCATCGGCCTCGCGCTGCTGCGGCGCCGGCCCAGGACCGGGCGCATCGTCGCCGGCACGGGGCTCGCGTTGCTGGCGTTCCTGTCGACGCCGGGCGGCGCGCGCCTGCTCGTCGCGCCGCTGGAACGGATGACGGCCCCCGTGCAGGCGCCCGAACGCGCGGGCGCGCAGGCGATCGTCGTACTGGCCGCGGGCCGGCTGCGGCGCGCGCCGGAGTACGACGGCCGCGACATCCCGGACTATGTCGGCCTCGCGCGGCTGCGCTACGCGGCGCACCTGCAGCGCCAGACCGGGCTCCCCATCCTCGTCAGCGGCGGCAGCGGCACGAGCGACACCGATCCGGATGCACGCCGCACGTCCGAAGCGGACAGCATGGCGGCCGCGCTGCGCGACGACTTCGGCGTGCCGGTGAAGTGGCTGGAAGGCAGCTCGCGCGATACGGCGGAAAACGCCGCGTTCAGCGCCGCCATCCTGCGCGCGGAAGGTGTCAAGCGCATCCTGCTCGTGACGGACGCCATGCACATGCCGCGCGCCAGCGCCGTGTTCACCCGCGCCGGCTTCGACGTCGTCAGCGCCCCCACGATGTTCTTCGGCCAGCAGCCTGTGTCGATCTTCGGCTGGATCCCGAGCGCGGAAGGCATGCGGCGCTCGTGGTACGCGTCGTATGAGCTGATCGGCATCGTGTGGTACCGGCTGCGCGCCGCGGGCGGGCGCTGACCTATTTGCTGCCGAACCGGGGCGTCACCGTGGTCGGTTGCTGCCACGGCGCCTTCAATTCCGTGCGCGTCGTGTAGTCGGACAGCGACAGCCCGAACAACAGCACGAGCGTCACGGCGCCGGCGACGGCCGCGAGCCGCAGCAGCGCCGGCGCGCGCTTCAGGCGCATGAACACGATCACGACGAGCAGCGCCTTCGCCAGCGCGATCGCGAGGCTGATCGCCGTGTTCAGCCACCCGAGACGCAGCAGCGCGCTGCCGGCCGTCAGCGCCAGCAGCGCGAGCAGCGCGAGCCACGTGAGCACGAGCGGTCGGATCGGCTTGTCCACGTCACCCTCCCGAGCGCGCCGTCAGGTACAGCAGCGGATACAGCACGATCCACACGACGTCGACGAAGTGCCAGTACAGGCCGACCAGTTCCACCGCCTCGTCGCCCGGCCCGCGCGGCGGCGCCTTCCGCAGCACGACCATCAACCACACGCAGGCGGATACGCCGATGAACAGGTGCAGCGCATGCAGGCCCGTCGCCGCGAAGTACAGCAGGAAGAACAGTTCCATGCCGTAGAGGGCAGTCGGCGTGCGGGCGTCGGAGGGATGGAAGCCCGTGCCGGGGAACAGGTGCTCGTCGAATTCCTGGTGCCATTCATAGCCTTTGATCGCGAGGAAGACGACGCCCAGCAGCGCCGTCAGCGCGAGCAGCCGCGCCGCGCGCCGGCGTCCCTCGGTGCCGCCGCCCTGCGCCGCGTGGCCCGCGAGGGCCATGCAAAAGCTGCTCGTCAGCAGGACGGCCGTGTTGACGGTCCCCAGCAGCATGTCCGTGTGGCGGCTCGCCATCCCCGTCGCGCCCGGATGATGCATGCGCAGGTACAGATACCCCAACAGCAGCGGCCCGAAGAACAGCAGCTCGCTGGACAGAAACACCCACATGCCGAGCGAACGGGCGAAGTCCTGCTGCGCGTGGTCGCGGAACTGCGGTTCGAGGACCGGTGCGTTCATGGTCCCTCCGGCGTGTAGGCGTACGGCTCGCGCACGACGACGGGGGGCGTCGTGAAGTTGTGTTCGGGCGGCGGCGAGTCGGTCTGCCATTCGAGGCCCGTGGCGCGCCACGGGTTCGCCGGTGCGCGCGCGCCGTAGCGCAGCGACCACGCGAGGTAGCCCAGCGGCAGCAGGTAGCCGACCGCGAGCGTGACGGCGCCGGCGGACGACAACACGTGCAGCAACTGGAATTCCGGCGGATAGCTGTGGTAGCGGCGCGGCATGCCCGCATAGCCCAGCAGGTATTGCGGGAAGAACGTCAGGTTGAAGCCCGCGAAGATGACGAGGGCCGCGATCTTCCCCCACGTTTCGGAGTACATGCGACCCGTGACTTTCGGCCACCAGAAATGGATGCCGCCCAGGTAGGCCATCACGGAACCGCCCACCATGATGTAGTGGAAGTGGGCGACGACGAAATAGGTGTCTGAAAGGTGCACGTCGAGCGCGAGCGCCGCGAGGAACAGCCCCGTCAGCCCGCCGATCGTGAACAGGCCGACGAAGCCCAGCGCGTACAGCATCGGCGCGGAAAAGCGGATGCTGCCCTTGTACAGCGTCGCGGTCCAGTTGAACACCTTGATGGCGGACGGGATCGCGACCAGGAACGACAGCAGCGAGAACACGAGGCCCGCGTACATCGACTGGCCGCTGACGAACATGTGGTGGCCCCACACGAGGAAGCCGATGACGGCGATGGCGAGGATCGCGTACGCCATGAAGCGGTAGCCGAACACGGGGCGGCGCGCGAAGCACGGGATGATCTCGCTGGCGACGCCCATCGCCGGCAGCACCATGACGTACACGGCCGGGTGCGAATAAAACCAGAACAGGTGCTGGAACAGCAGCGGGTCGCCGCCGAGCGCCGGGTCGAAGATCCCCACCTGGAACAGGCGTTCGATCGCGACGAGCACCAGGGTCATCGCCAGCACGGGGGTCGCCAGCACGAGGATCAGCGCCGTGGCGTAGTTCGCCCACACGAACAGAGGCAACCGGAACCAGCCGAGCCCCGGCGCGCGCAAGGTGTGCACGCTGACGATGAAGTTCAGGCCCGTCAGGATCGACGAGAACCCGAGCACGAGCACGCCGGACAGCGCGGCCACGACGTGCGAATTCGAGAACATCGACGAGAACGGCGTGTAGAACGTCCATCCCGTGTCGACCCCGCCCGCCAGCAGCGCCCACAGCACGATGGCGCCGCCCGCCATGTACAGGTACCAGCTGGCGAGGTTCAGCCGCGGGAACGCGAGGTCGCGCGCGCCGATCATCAGCGGCATCAGGAAATTCCCCAGCACGGCGGGGATCGACGGGATGAGGAACAGCCACACCATGATGATGCCGTGCGCCGTGAACAGCTTGTTGTACGTGTCGTCGCTGACGAGGTCACCCTGCGGCGTCGCCAGTTCGAGCCGGATCAGCGCCGCAGCCACGCCGCCGAGGAAGAAGAAGAACGTGATCGAGATCGCGTACAGCACGGCGATGCGCTTGTGGTCGCGCGTCGTCAGCCAGTCGACGAGCCGGTAGCCGCCGTGCAGGTAGCTCGGCTCGCGCCGCTCCGAGGGCGGCGTGCCCACGCCCTCGATGGTCGCGTCATTTTGCGCGCTCGTCATGCCCGCTCTCCCTGATGTATTCGATGATGGCGAGGATGTCTTCCTCGCCGACCTGCCCCGCGAACGACGGCATGATGGGCGAGTAACCGGCGACGACGTCCTTCTCCGGCAGCAGGATCGAGTCGCGTATGTACGGTTCGTCCGCCGTCAGTTCGCGGCCGTCCGCGAGGTGCACGCGCCGGCCCAGCAACCCCGTCAAGTCGGGCGCATGGACGCTCGAGCCGGGATCGTGGCAGCCGCTGCAGCCGTAGCGGCGATACAGTTCGTAGCCGTGCGCCGCCATGCCCGGCTGGCGCGGCCCCGCTTCCAGCCACTGCGCGAACGCCGCGGGCGGCATGACGACGACGCGGCCCAGCATCATCGCGTGCTCCGTGCCGCAGAACTCCGCGCAGTACAAGCGGTATTCCCCGGTGCGGCTCGGCGTGAAGACGATCGATGTGTAGCGGCCCGGGACGACGTCCTGCTTGATGCGGAAGTCCGGCACGAAGAAGCTGTGGATCACGTCCTGCGACGTCATCACGAGGCGCACCGGACGGCCCAGCGGCACGTGCAGTTGTCCGATCTCGCGGCGGCCGTTCTTGTGCTGCGTTTCCCACATCCACTGCTTCGCCACGACGAACACCGGCATCGCATTCGCCGGCGCCTGGTACAGCTTGACGTAGTCGACGGCGCCCCACGCATAGATGCCGAGGAAGAGCAGCAGCGGGATCACGGTCCACGCGATTTCGACGGGCAGGCCCTGCTTCGGCACGTGCGTGCGGTCCGCCTTCGAGCCGGCCCGGTAACGCACGGAAAAGCCGATCATCAATGCGAGCAACACAACGGCGACGGTGCCCGTCAGCAGCAGCAGGCACAGGGCGAGGCTGTCGAGGCGCGCGGCCGACGCGGCGGCGTCCAGCGGGAGCAGGCGGAAATCCGTGTTCACGTCCGCCCTCCCCGCCGGCGCCACAGCCAGCACAGGAACAGCAGCGGCAACAGCAGCACGCCCGCGCGCACGCCGGCCAGCGCGGCGCCCGTGTGGCGGCCGGACGTGGGCGCGTAGTGCGCGCACAGCAGCAGCACCAGTTGGCCGAACGACGGCGCCGGCGCATCGTGCCCGGCCGCCTTCACGGCGGCGCGCAGGCCGGCAGGGTCGAAGCGCACGCCGGAAAACGCGTGGGCGATGCGGCCGTCCGGCGCCAGCACGACGAAGCCGGCCGCGTGCGCGAGCTGGCCGCTCGCGGCGTCGGGCACGGCGCGGTAGCCGAGCGCCGCTTCGAGTTGCGCCAGCGTGGCCGCGTCCCCGGTCAGCAGGGTGAGGTCGGCCGCGCCGCCGGGCAGCAGCGCCGCGTACGCCCGCTTGCGCGTGGCCGCGGCCGCGGCGCCGTCGCGTGGATCGACGGACAGCCCGACCAGGCGGTAGTCGCCCGCCGCGAGGCCGGACAGCGCCAGCGCCTGAAGCACGCCCTCGAACAGGGTGCTGCACAGGTTCGGACAGGTGTAATAGCCGGGCACCAGCACGATGGGACGGTCGAACAGTGACGCCAGCTTCACTTCCCGTCCCTCGTCGTCGCGCAGTATGGCATCGAGGGGCAGCCGCGTGCCGGGAACGGGCTCGAAACGCGCGGGCGGCGGTGACGGCAGGCGCAGCGCCTGTGCGGCGGCCGGACTGCAGCCCAGCACCACCGCCAGCAGCAGGATGACGACGGCGTTCATCGCGCCTCCCTCGCCGGCGTGAGCACTGGCGGCGTCCGGCCCGGCGCCGCGGGCGCGACCTGGCCACGCGCGGGCTGCGCCGCGCCGCCGCGTGCGGCCAGCAACGCCATCGCGTCGTCCAGCGGGATGCGGGCGATGCCTGCCTGGCGGTCGACCCAGCCATAACTCGCGAGCAGGCGACGCTTTTCCGCGAGGTACGCGACGCGGTCCGGCTGCGGCGCGGGCTGCAGCTGCGGCGCGTTGCCGGCGAACGCATGCGGCGGCGTGTTCGCTGCAGGCCCGTTTTCGCGCAGCATCAGCGCCGCGGCGCCGAGCGCGCACACGATGCCGCCCAGGATGACGTACGCGCCGCGGCGCAGGCCGCGCAGGTCCAGGTCGTCCCCGTTGTAGTCAGGCATGGGCGCCCTCCTTTCCGCCATGCGCCAGCGCCATCCACGCCAGCAAGCCGAATCCGGCCGCGACGAGGGGCGCGAGCCACAGCCAGTGATGCGTGACGAACGGGACGGACGGCAGCACGAGCCACCAGCAATCGAGCAGGTGCGCGGCGAGCAGCGCGCCCGCCAGCACGCCCATCAGCGCAGGCGCGGCCTTCGCATGGCGCGACAGCAGGATGCACAGGGGGCCGGCAAAGTGCCCGGCCACGAGCACCCACGCGACGGCCTGCCAGCCGGGCGCGCCCCGCCGCAGGTACCACGCGATCTCGTGCGGCAGGTCGGCCGCCCAGATGATGAGGAACTGCACGTACGCGAGATAAGCCCACGTCAGCACGTACATCATGAGGAGGTTGCCGAGGTCCGGGAGGCGCCGGCGCGCGGCGCCGCGGTCGATCAAGAGCACGGCGAGCGCGAGGCCCGTTAACATCTGCCCCGTGCCGGCCAGCCAGCCGAACACGCTGGAATACCATTCCGGCTGCAGCGACATGATCCAGTCGACGGAAGCGAGGCCCACGGACAACCCGTACGCGATCAGGCAGACGGCGGCACGGATGGCGGACCGGGTGCGGGCGCGCGTCTCGACGATGGCGAGCACGCTCCACAGCAGCAGGTAGCCGATGCTGCGCACGGTGAAGAATACGGGCGTGAGCCACAGGTGGCGGAACGCGGCGTCCGGCTCGCCCGGCACGCCGTGCTGCCACGGGTACAACAGCGGTGCGCCCACCAGCACGGGAAGGAACAGCAGGCAGGCGAGCGGCAGCCAGCGCGCCGCACGCAGCAGCGGGCCGCGGATCGTCTCGCCCCACGCGCCGCCCGTCAGCTGGTGCAGCCACACGTTCGCGAGGCCGCCAAGCAGCGCGCCCGCGACGAACCACCACGCGGCCAGGTAGCACGCGAGCAGCGCGCGCAGGTCGAGCCGCCAGCCCGCCAACGCGGCGGCAAGCAGCACCAGCGCGGGCAGCGCGAACGTCCGCCGCTTCATGGCTGCCCTCCCAGGCGCGCGCGCACGTGCGGCGGCAGCGCGGCGGCGTCCGCGTGCTGGCTCAGTTGCAGCGCGCGGATGAAGGCGACGATGGCCCAGCGGTCGGCCGGTTCCACCCGGTCGCCGTACGGCACCATCACGCCGTAGCCGTTCTTGATCACGTCGTAGATGTGGCGGTCGGGCGCGTTGCGCAGCCGGTCCTGGTGGTACGACGGCGGCGCCGGGAAGCCGCGCCGCACGACGAGGCCGTCGCCGTCGCCGGCCGGGCTGTGGCACGGCATGCAATAGATCATGTAGCGGTCCTGGCCCCGCTTCAGCAACGTCATGTCGACCGGGTACGGATTCGTCTGCGCCTCGTCGGCGCCCAGGTCGCGCTGCACGAGATCGACGCCCTGGCGGCCGCCGGAACTGTCGGCGAACGCGCCGCGCGCGCGCGGTTCCGTGCCCGCGACGGGCGCGCGCGCGGAGGCGCCGTCCTCAAACAATGGGCTCGGCGCATACGTCTTGTAGCGCGGCTGGTCGTACATGTCCTGCTTGGCGCGCTCGCAGCCGGCCAGCACGCACAGCGCGATCATGGCGACCACGACGCGCCTCATGCCGGCACCTCGCGCAGCAGCAACGGATGCAGTTCGCCGAGCAGGTCGCGCGCGAAGCCGGGCGCGAACACGGGGTCGCGCGCGGGCAGGCACAGGAAGAAGCGGTTGCGGCTCGCCAGTTCGAATTCCTCGACCTCGAACAGGGGGTGGTACAGGCGCGGCAAGCCGTTCAGCACGAGCATCGTGACGACGGCCGCGATGGCCGCGCCGAGGATCGTGATCTCGAACGTGGCGGGGATGAACGCGGGCCAGCTGTTCAGCGGCCGTCCGCCGATGTTGATCGGATAGTCGACGACGGCGGCATACCATTGCAGGAAATACGTGGCGGCACCGCCCACGATCCCGCCCAGCAAGGTCAGCGGCGCGATCCACCCTTTGTCCGCGCCGATGATCTCGTCCAGGCCCTCGATGGCGAACGGCGTGTACGCCTCCACGCGCGTCCAGCCCCGCGCACGCACGTGGCGCACCGCGGCGCACAAGGCCTCCGCGCTGGGGAATTCGGCCAGCAGGCCGTACAGGGGCAGCTCGTTCATGCCTCCCCCTGCGCGGATTCGCGTACGAGCTCGCGCATCTCGGCGATCGAGATCGCCGGAAGGAAGCGCACGAACAGCAGGAACAGCCACACGAACAGCGCAATGGAACCGAACAGCGTGATCCAGTCCCAGCGCGTCGGGTAGAACATGCCCCAGCTTGAGGGCAGGTAGTCGCGGTGCAGCGACGTCACGACGATGAGGAAGCGCTCCATCCACATGCCGCAGTTGATGACGAGGCTGAGCAGGAACAGCAGCGCCACGCTGTGGCGGACGCGCCTGAACCAGAACAGCTGCGGCACGAGCACGTTACAGGCCAGCATGGCCCAGTACACGGACGCATACGGTCCCGCGAAGCGGTTCACCGTCATGTAGCGCTCGTACACGTCGCCGCTGTAGAACGCCGTGAAGATCTCGGCCAGGTAGCCGTACGCCACGAGCCAGCACGTGGCCAGCAGCACCTTGGCCGCGTTCGCGAGGTGGCGGCCCGTGATGAAGTCGTGCAGCCCGAACGCGTGGCGCAGCGGGATCGCGAGCGTCAGGACCATCGCGAAGCCGGAGAACAGGGCGCCGGCGACGAAGTATGGGGGGAAGATCGTCGAGTGGTAGCCGGGCGTGTTCCCGACGGCGAAGTCGAGCGACACGATCGTGTGCACGGAAACGACGAGCGGCGTCGCCAGCCCCGCCAGCAGCAGGTACGCCCACTCGAAGCGGGCCCAGTGGCGCGCCTCGCCGCGCCAGCCCAGCGCCAGCAGGCCGTACACGACCTGGCTGGTGCGCTCGCCCCGCTGGCCCGCGCGGTCGCGCAACGTGGCGAGGTCGGGGATCAGCCCCACGTACCAGAACAGCAGCGACACCGTGAGGTACGTGGCGATGGCGAAGAAGTCCCACACGAGGGGGCTGCGCCACTGCGGCCACACGTTCATCACGTTCGGATACGGCACGAGCCAGTAGAAGAACCACGGCCGGCCCAGGTGCAGGATGGGGAACAGGCCCGCGATCGATGCCGCGAACAGGGTCATCGCCTCGGCGAAACGGTTGATCGAAGTGCGCCATTTCTGGCGCAGCAGCAGGAGGACGGCGGAGATGAACGTGCCCGCGTGGCCGATCCCGATCCACCACACGAAATTCCCGATGGCGAAGCCCCACGCGACGGGGATGTCCACGCCCCAGATGCCGATGCCCTTCACGAACAGCCATGTGACGGCGACGAGCAGCGCGCACACGCCGGCCGACGCGACGAGGAACGCCGTCCACCAGCGCCAGCCGAACTGGTCGGTGAGGACGATGTTCGCGATCTTGTCCGTCACGCTCGCATAGCCCCAGCCGGGGCGCAGCACGGCGCTGTCCCGAGAATGCAGGGTGTCCGAGTTCGCGCGCGTGTCGGGCGTGCTCATTCGAGCTCCGGATCGGGGTTCAGCACGCGCGTGACGTAGCTCGTGCGCGGGCGGGTGTTGAGCTCCGCCAGCAGGTCGTAGCCGAGCGGCGTCGCCTTCGCGGCGACGACGTCGCTTGCCGGGTCGTTCAAGTCGCCGAAACGGATCGCGCGCGTGGGGCACACGGCCTGGCATGCGGTGACCATCTCGCCGTCCTGGATGCGCCGCCCGGCCTTCTCGGCCTCGACGCGGGCGCGGGTGATCCGCTGCAGGCAGTAACTGCATTTTTCCATGACGCCGCGCCGGCGCACCGTCACTTCCGGATTCTGCTGCGCCTTCAGGCTCTCCACGTTCTGGTTCGAATACTGCAGGAAGTTGAAGCGCCGGACTTTGTACGGGCAGTTGTTCGAGCAGAAGCGCGTGCCGATGCAGCGGTTGTAGACCTGTACGTTCAGCCCCTCGCTGTCGTGCATCGTGGCACCGACGGGGCACACCTCCTCGCACGGCGCGTGCTCGCAATGCATGCACGGCACGGGCTGGAACAGGGTGCGCGCGCCGGCCTGGTAGCGGTCGACGCGGATCCAGTGCATGCTGCGTCCGCGCGCCACTTCCTCCTTGCCGACGACGGGGATGTTGTTCTCCGCCTGGCACGCGACCGTGCACGCCGCGCAGCCGATGCACGCGTTCAGGTCGATCGCCATGCCCCATTTATAGCCGCCGTGGTCGCGCTCCGGGTACATCGACGCGTGCTTGTCCCCCTCGTGCTCGCGGGGCGCGGGCCGGCCGTCGGCGCCGCGCGCGAGCTCGCGCACGCGCATTGCGCCGGGCGGGGCGGCGGCCTGCGTGCGGTCGGCCAGTGCGGCCACGTGGACGGGTTCGCGCCCGTGCATGTCGACTTCCTTCTGGCGCAGCACGAGGTCGTGCGTGCGGGAAGTGCGCTCCAGCGCCAGCGCGGGCGGTGCGGCCAGCGCGGCGCGCGTGCGCAGGCGATACGCGTCGAAGCCGACGCCCTCGCCCACCCCGCCCGCCGCGCGTCGGCCATACCCGAGCGGCAGCGTGACGACGCCCTCGGCCTGGCCCGCCACGACGAGCACGGGCGCCTCCACCGTGCGGCCGTCCACGCGCAGCCGGGCGACGACGCCGTCGGCGAGATCCGCGCGCGCCGCCGTCGCGGGACCGACGAGGGCCGCGTTGTCCCACGTGAGCGACGTGAGGGGCCGCGGCAGTTCCTGCAGCCACGCGTTGTTCGCGAACGCGCCGCCGTCGACGGCCGGATCGGGCGCGAACACGACGACGAGCGGGGGCGCCGCCACGACAGCCGGCCGCCCGACGGGCTTCGCCGCAGGCGGCGCGACGAAGACCGCCGTGCTGCCGTCGACGATGCCGCGGCGCAGGCTCGCGCGCCACGCGCGGTCCGTGCCGTCGCTTCCCTGCCACGTGGCGCGCACGAGCGCGTGGCCGTCGCGGCTGTCGGCACCGGCCAGCTGCGCGAGGATCTCGTGCGCGGAGCGGCCGCCGTACAGCGGCGCGATCAGCGGCTGCACGATTGTCGCCGTGCCGTCGTGCGCCCGCGCGTCGCTCCACGCCTCGTAGCCGTGCGCCATCGGCAGATGCCAGCGTGCCGCGCGCGCCGTCTCGTCGCGGTACAGGCCCAGGTGAGCGCTCAGCGGCACGCGCTGCAGCAGCGCGGCGAAGTCGACGTCGGCCGGCGCATCGTACGCCGGGTTCACGTCCAGCATCAGCAACGTGTCGACCTGGCCGGCGCGCATGGCGTCGGCCAGCGCGGCGAGCGACGCGCCGTGGTCCAGCGGGCTGCGCTCGACGGGTTCGATGAAGGCGAGCGGGCCGCCGGCGCCGTTCAGGCGCGCGTTCAACGCGTACGCGAGCGCACGGCCGGCGGGGCTTAACGTGGCTCCGGCGACGACGAGCGCCTGGCCGCGCGCGCCGTCCAGCGCTTGCGCGACGGCCGCTTCCCAGCGGTCCAGCACGCGGTCGGCCGCGCGGCCCACATCCGGCGCGGCCCCCAGGCGCGCGGCAATACGCCACAGCGCGGCCTCGATCTCGTGCGGCGCGCGCGCGAGGCGCGCGTCGGCATAGGCGCCCGTCAAGGTGGGCGTCGCTTCCAGCACGTACAACCGGTTGGCGTCGGCGCTGGCGCCCAACCGGCGCGGTGCCGTGAACGTCCGTGCGTGCGCGAGGCTGCCGGGCAGCGCGCCGAACAGATCGGCGTCCAGCGCGACGACGACGCGCGCCTTGTCCAGCCGGTACAGCGCGTCGAGCGGGCGGCCGAATGCCAGTTGCGCGGCCTGCGCGGCGCCGTCGTCGTGCAGCGGGTCCCACGCGTGCCAGCGCACGTTCGGCAGGCGCGCGCGCAGCGCGGCCAGCTGGTTCGCCAACGTGGGCGACGTGACGGTGCCCGTGAGGATGGCGAGGCCGGCGCCGCCGTCCCGTTCGAAGCGGGGCCGGCGCGCATGCAGCTCGGCCTCGAACGCGCCCCACGTGGCCATCTCGTCGCCGCGGAACACGGCTTGCGAACGGTCCGGGTCCCACAGTTGCAGGATCGACGCCTGCGCGAACACGTCGGTGGCGCCGGCCGACACGGGGTGGTCGGGATTGCCCTCGACCTTCGTCGGCCGTCCCATGTTCGATTCCACCAGCACGCCGTGCGCGAGTCCATGGCGCACGAACGCGGTCGCGTAGAACATCGGGAGGCCCGGCACGCCCTGCTCCGGCATCGTCACGTACGGCACGATGGGTTCGGCGGGCGGCCCGCTGCAGCCGGCACCCGCCAGCGCCGCCGACGCGGCCATCAGCTTCAGGAAGCGGCGCCGGGCCGACTCGTCCTGGGCGATGGGAATGATCGGATGGTCGTGGCGCATCATCGGTAGCACGTCATCGGTGGCAGGTCGAGCAATTGGTCAGCGCCTGGGCATCGCGCAGCTTGTACAGGCGATTCAGCTGGCGGATCTCTTCCGCGCTCAAGGGCTTTTGCGGCGCCATCGACAACACTTCGTTCAGCGGCCGCACGTGGCTCGGCGCGTCGCGGTGGCAGCGCAGGCACCATTGCATCTCCAGCGAGGCCGTGCGCCACGTGATGGGCATCTGGTCCACGCGGCCGTGGCACTCGATGCAGGCGACGCCCTTGTTCACGTGGATGTCGTGCTCGAAATAGACGAAGTCCGGCAGATCGTGCACACGCACCCAGTGGATCGGCTTGCCCGTGCGTGCGCTCTCGTGCAGCTTTGCCAGCAGCGGCGAATCGAGGAACAGCTGCGAATGGCAGCTGAGGCAGACGGACGTCGACGGCATGCCCGCGGTGGCCGAGTTTTCCACCGCCGTGTGGCAGTAGCGGCAATCGATACCGTCGTCGGCCACGTGGTGCTTGTGGCTGAACGGGATGGGCTGGGGCACGGGTGCGTAGGTCACGTTGCGGGGCGTCATTGTCCAGCGGGCCAGTGCGATCCATGTTCCGACCGCGACCACCAGACCCAGCAGGATCAGCTTGACGAACAGGACCGCGGGACGTGAAAACGGTGGCGCCATCGATTCGTGGATGCGGGTTGAACGGGTCTGCACCGGACGCGACGGGTGGCGCACCGGTTCCGGAACACAGAGGCAGTATAGGCTGTCATTTCTACAACTCCGCGCACGTTACCGCTGGGCAGCATCCATTCGTAGCAATATAGTTTCCAGACAGAATATGCATATTGCGTCATTGAATTACGGAAACGTAGAATGTCGGTTATCATAATTGGTTTTTGGGAACAAATTTCCCTACTCATGACGACACGGACACCACCGATGAACTGGTTCAACCGCCTCCGCCTGGCCACCAAGCTGGGCCTCACCTTCGCCGCCGTCCTCGCCCTGACCGTCCTGGTCGGCATCATCTCCGTCCACCAGCTCGCCAAGGTCAACGAGACGTCGCTGCGCCTCTCCTCCCACTGGATGCCGGGCATCCGTGTGATCGAGGACATCAAGTCGCAGATCGCCCGCATCCGCACGCGCGAGCTGCAGTACATCATTTCCAGCGATGCGTCCGAGATGGACAAGTACGACAAGGTCATCGAGAAAGACCTCGAGGACCTGCACCGCATGCAGGACGACTACGTCAAGCTGCTTGAGTCGCCCGAGGAAAAACAGGGCTACGCCGAATTCCTCGACCTGTGGCAGCGGTATATGGCGGAAAGCGTCAAGGTCCGCGCCGCCGCGCGCCAGAACGACGACGCGCTGGCCAAGACGCTGATCCGCGGCGAATCGAACAAGCTGATCGTCGCACTGCGCGCGCGCGTGGACAAGACGGTCGACATGTACACGGAAGGCGGACGCGCGGCCGCGCGCGAGGGTGCCGAGCGCTATGCGCGGTCGCGCGTGCTGATCGTCGCCCTCGTCGTCGGCTGCGTGCTGCTGGGCGCCGCCGGCGCCGCGCTGCTCACGCGCTGGCTGATGCGCCGCCTGGGCGGCGAACCGGACTACGCCACCGACATCGTCAAGCACATCGCGGCCGGCGACCTGTCGCTCCACGTCCAGACGCGTCCCGGCGACGACACGAGCCTGCTCGCGGCGATGAAGGCGATGCAGGCCAGCCTGTCGCACATCGTCGGCAACGTGCGCGCCGCCACCGGCACGATCTCCAGCGCGTCCACGCAGATCGCGGCCGGCAATATGGATCTGTCCTCGCGCACCGAACAGCAGGCCGGCGCGCTGCAGCAGACGGCCGCCTCGATGGAAGAGCTGACGACCACCGTGCGCAACAACGCCGAGCACGCGCAGCAGGCCAACGCCCTCGCCGACACGGCGGCCGGCGTCGCCCAGCAGGGCAGCACCGCCGTCGCCCGCGTCGTGGAGACGATGGGCTCGATCCACGCATCGTCGCAGAAAATCGTCGACATCATCGCCGTCATCGATGGCATCGCGTTCCAGACCAATATCCTCGCGCTGAATGCCGCGGTGGAAGCGGCGCGCGCGGGCGAACAAGGCCGGGGCTTCGCCGTCGTGGCGGGCGAAGTCCGTACCCTCGCCCAGCGCTCGGCCGCCGCCGCCAAGGAGATCAAGGCCTTGATCGGCGCGTCCGTCGAGCAGGTGGAAAGCGGCGCGGGCCTCGTGTCCGAAGCGGGCGCCACGATGCGCGAGGTGCTGCAGACGGTGCAGCAGATGCACGAGCTGATGGTGGAGATCAGCCACGCGGGCCGCGAGCAGAGCGCCGGCATCCAGCAGGTGCACGACGCGATCACGCAGATGGACGGCGTGACGCACCAGAACGCCGCCCTCGTCGAAGAGGCGGCGACGGCCGCCCAGAGCCTGCACGAGCAGGCCGAGGCCCTCGACCGGCTCGTCAGCGTGTTCAAGCTGGACGGCGAGCCGCGCCGCGCCGCGGGCAGCCGGGCCCTCGTCGTCCGCTGACCGACTTCCTCCGCGTGGCGCCGCCCTGGCGCCACGCCCCTTCCGCGCTCTCCGCGCCGGTCCTTCCCCCCGAGCCTTTGAACGTCGCAGTGCCCGCCTGCGGCCCGCTTCCCGCGCCGTCGCGCTGCTATGTTTGCGCAAACAAAAACTGTTATAAAACTAGTGAAAAAGCATTTTTCGGAATAGCATTTCTTCTGCATTTCCGCTACTCTCTTGCAAATCGGCAGCCCGACGGCCGTGCCGGACCGCCAGGAACAGGCCCGGATCGGCGTCGGCGGACGATATAACAAACCAGCGGAAAGCGGCTTCGTTCAAGCGCCTTTTGCCATACGAGACACTCTCATGAACCTGATCTCCAGCCTAGACTCCATTGTCTTCCTTGTGTATTTCGTCGTCGTCGCCGGCTATGGCCTGTGGGTCTACCGCCGCAAAAATTTCCACAAAAGCGGCGCGAACACCTCGGCCTCGCACGACTACTTCCTGGCCGAAGGCTCGCTCACGTGGTGGGCCATCGGCGCATCGCTGATCGCCTCCAACATCTCCGCCGAGCAGTTCATCGGCATGAGCGGTTCGGGCTTCCGCATCGGCATGGCGATTGCCGTGTACGAACTGATGGCCGCCGCCACCCTCGTCATCGTCGCCGTGTTCTTCATGCCGGTCTATTTGAAGAACCACATCTACACGATGCCCCAGTTCCTCGAGCAGCGCTACGGCAAGGCCGTCGCCACGACGATGGCGCTGTTCTGGCTCGGCCTGTACGTCGTCGTCAACCTGACCTCGATCCTGTACCTGGGCGCACTCGCCATCGGCAGCGTCACCGGCATCGGCGTATTCCCGTGCATGCTGTTCCTCGCCGTCTTCGCCGCCATCATCACCCTGGGCGGCATGAAGGTCATCGGCTACACGGACGTCATCCAGGTGACCTGCCTCGTCATCGGCGGCCTCGTGACCACGTGGCTCGCCTTGGACCTCGTCGCGAAACTGGGCCACGGCCACGGCGCCATGCAGGGCTTCACCACGTTGTACGACACGACGCGCGACCACTTCCAGATGGTGCTGGGCCGCGACAACAAGAACTACATGGACCTGCCGGGCCTGTCGACGCTGATCGGCGGCATGTGGATCGTCAACCTGAACTACTGGGGCTGCAACCAGTACATCACGCAGCGCGCCCTCGGCGCCGACCTGCCGACCGCCCGCAAAGGCCTGCTGTTCGCCGCATTCCTGAAGCTCCTGATGCCGATGATCGTCGTCATGCCGGGCATCGCCGCGTTCGCGCTGGACCGTGCCGGCGTGCTGGGCGACGCCATGCGCGTCGGCGGCGAACTGAATCCGGACCGCGCCTATCCGACCCTGCTGGCCATGCTGCCGTCGGGCCTGAAAGGCATCGCGTTCGCCGCGCTGACGGCCGCCGTCGTCGCGTCGCTGGCCGGCAAGGCGAATTCCATCGCCACCATCTTCACCCTCGACATCTACCAGAAGCGCCTGCATCCGGACGTCACGGAGAAGAAAATGGTGTGGATCGGCCGCGTCACCGTCGTCGTGTCGATGCTGCTGGCCGTCGTGATCGCCCCGCTGATGGGCATCGACAAGAAAGGCGGCTTCCAGTACATCCAGGAATACACGGGCTTCGTCTCGCCGGGCATCCTCGCCATGTTCCTGCTGGGCTTCTTCTGGAAAAAGACGACGTCCAGCGCGGCGATGTTCGCCACCATCGGCGGCCTCGTGTTCTCGATCATCCTGAAGTTCCTGCCGACGATGATGGACCTGTCGTTCCTGGCGCCCATCGGCTTCGCCCACGACAACGGCAGCGGTGTCTACGAGATCCCGTTCCTGGACCGCATGTTCATCGTGTTCTGGCTCGTCGTTGCCGGCATGGTGCTGCTGTCCACCGTGTTCGCTCGCGGTAAAGTGAAAGCGCTGATCGTCGATACGAAGCTGTTCAAGGTCGACGGTGCGTTTGCGCTCGGCTCGGCTGTCATCTGCGTCGCGCTGGCCACGATCTACGGCATGTGGTGGTGATACGCCATGGTGGGCGCGGGGTGCCCACCCTACGCCAGCATCATACGCATCAAGACAACGCCGTAGGGTGGGCATTCGAGGCCGGGGCCTCAAATGAGACGAGCCCACCAAACGTCCAGGTTATCCGAAACATCAAGGCAGCCTCCGGGCTGCTTTTTCATTGCCAGACTGTGATATGAAACACATATCACAGCCCACCGAATCATATATTGGACAACTTGCCGCCGAGACGGCACTCTAAGGTTTTTAGGATTACCAAGGAGACACCATGCCGACTTACCGTTCCCATACCACGACCCAAGGCCGCAACATGGCGGGTGCGCGCGCCCTGTGGCGCGCGACCGGCATGAAGGATGGCGACTTCGACAAGCCGATCATCGCCGTCGTCAACTCGTTCACGCAGTTCGTGCCGGGCCACGTGCACCTGAAGGACCTGGGCCAGCTCGTCGCGCGCGAGATCGAAGCGGCGGGCGGCGTCGCCAAGGAATTCAACACGATCGCCGTCGACGACGGCATCGCCATGGGCCACGGCGGCATGCTGTACTCGCTGCCGTCGCGCGACCTGATCGCCGACTCCGTCGAGTACATGGTCAACGCCCATTGCGCCGACGCGATGGTCTGCATCTCGAACTGCGACAAGATCACGCCGGGCATGCTGATGGCCGCCATGCGCATCAACATCCCGACCGTGTTCGTGTCCGGCGGTCCGATGGAAGCGGGCAAAGTGGTCAAGGTCGTCAACAACGACAAGAAGATCATCAAGCTGGACCTCGTGGACGCGATGATCCAGGCCGGCGACGCCAACATCTCCGACGCCGACGTGGCCGAAGTCGAGCGCTCGGCCTGTCCCACGTGCGGCTCGTGCTCCGGCATGTTCACGGCGAACTCGATGAACTGCCTGACCGAGGCGCTGGGCCTGTCGCTGCCGGGTAACGGCACGATCGTCGCCACGCACGCCGACCGCAAGGAACTGTTCCTGCGCGCGGGCCGCCTGATCGTCGACCTCGCGAAGCGCCACTACGAAGGCGACGACTACAGCATCCTCCCGCGCAACATCGCCACGAAGGCCGCGTTCGAGAACGCGATGGCGCTGGACGTGTCGATGGGCGGTTCCACCAACACGGTGCTGCACCTGCTGGCCGCCGCGCACGAGGCGGGCGTCGAGTTCACGATGGCCGACATCGACCGCATCTCGCGCAACGTGCCGTGCCTGTGCAAGGTCGCGCCGATGACGAACAAATACCACATCGAGGACGTGCACCGCGCGGGCGGCATCGTCGCGATCCTCGGCGAACTGGCGCGCGCCGGCCTGCTGGACACGTCGCTGCCGACGGTGCACTCGCCCACGCTGGGCGCCGCGATCGAGAAGTACGACATCAAGCGCAGCGACGACCAGGCCGTGCACACGCTGTTCCGCGCGGCGCCGGGCGGCGTGCCGACGCAGGTCGCGTTCTCGCAGGCCGAGCGCTTCGACAGCGCCGACCTCGATCGCGCGCAGGGCTGCATCCGCGACCGCGCGCACGCGTATTCGCAGGACGGCGGCCTCGCGGTCCTGTACGGGAACATCGCCGAGAAAGGCTGCATCGTCAAAACGGCGGGCGTCGACGAAAGCATCCTGAAGTTCTCGGGTAAAGCACGCGTATTCGAAAGCCAGGACGCCGCCGTCGAAGGCATCCTGGGCGACACCGTGCACGCGGGCGACGTCGTCATCATCCGCTACGAAGGCCCGAAAGGCGGTCCGGGCATGCAGGAGATGCTGTACCCGACGTCGTACATCAAGTCGAAGGGCCTCGGCAAGGCGTGCGCGCTGTTCACGGACGGGCGCTTCTCGGGCGGCTCGTCCGGCCTCGTGATCGGCCACGCGTCGCCGGAAGCGGCCGAAGGCGGCGCCATCGGCCTCGTCGAGGAAGGCGACACGATCGACATCGACATCCCGAACCGCACGATCAACCTGCGCGTGACGGCCGAGGAGCTGGCGCACCGCCGCGCCGCGATGGACGCCCGCGGCGACGCCGCCTGGCAGCCCGTGAACCGCGAGCGCGCCGTGTCGCAAGCGCTGCGCGCGTACGCCGCGCTGACGACGTCCGCCGACCGCGGCGCCGTGCGCGACCTGTCGCAGCTGAAGCGCTGATCAGCCTTCGTCCCCCCGCCGGCGCCCGTTCGTGGCGCCGGCATCCGTCTTCCCTCGTTCTCCGCCGTCCGCCCCGCGATTTGTTAAATAATGACCCGACAACATTGCTGATCGGGCCATTGACACACTCGCAACGACTTGGCCGGATAGACAAAAAGGCCATGAATAACAATGGCTTAGCGAATCACCGCGACTTGTATCGTTTCCGCCACCAACGCTCAAAATTGTGTCGACGAAAGCTTGCGGCACGGCAACTCTTTCTGCAATGATCTGTTCCAGCGGTGTCACTACGCACCGCCGCCTCATACCGAACATCGACCGACCGAACGGAGCGCCGCGTGCCGCACTTACGCACCCTGCACACATATTCCCCGCTGATCGTGGCCTGCGCCGCGGCGTGCATCATCGTCCCGCTCGCGGGCTGGCAGTGGCACGGCTGGCTGCCGTCCGCCGCGCTGCTGGCAGGCGGCGCGATCGCCGTGTGGCGCACGGCCGCGCCGCAGACCACCGCCGCATCGACCCACGACGACTACCTGGCCAGCCGCCGCGCGTTCAGCGCCGACGTCGCCGACGTGTGGACGTCGCACATCGACGCGTCGCGCGACCAGATGGAAACGGCCGTCGTCACGCTCGTCGGGCGTTTCTCCGGCATCGTCACGCGGCTGGAACAAGCCCTCGCCGCCTCGGGCGCCGCGCGCCACGGTGGCAACGGCGCCGACATCGTCGACGTGTTCGCCGCGAGCGAGAAGGAATTGCGGTCGCTGCTGGACATGCTGGCCGGCGCCGCCGTCAGCAAGCAGCAGATGCTGTCCAAGATCGAAGGCCTGCAGGCAGTCACGGCGCACTTGCAGGCGATGGCCGCGGACGTCGCGAGCATCGCCTGGCAGACGAACCTGCTGGCGCTGAACGCCGCGATCGAGGCGGCCCGCGCGGGCGAGGCCGGGCGCGGATTCGCCGTCGTCGCGAACGAGGTGCGCATGCTGTCGAACCGTTCGGCCGACGCGGGCAAGCACATCGCGGAACAAGTGGGCCGGATCAGCGCCGCCATCGACACGACGTGCCGCGCGGCCGGCGAATCGATGCGCGAGGAAACGCGCGCCGTCGAAGCGTCCGGCCAGATGATCGGCAACGTGCTTGGGTCGCTGCGCGGCGTGACGGATGCCCTCGTGACGTCGTCCGACCTGCTGCAGCGCGAGAGCGCCGGCATCCAGGCGGAAGTCGCGGACGCACTCGTCCAACTGCAGTTCCAGGACCGCGTGAGCCAGATCCTGTCGCACGTGCGCGAGAACATCGCCCGCCTGCCTTCGTGGCTCGACGAGCAGGCGCAGGACGGCCCGGCGCCGCGGCCGCTCGACGCGCGCACGCTGCTCGCGGAACTGGAAAGCACGTACGCGATGGCGGAAGAGCGCACGCTCCACAAGGATGGCGCGCGGCCCGCCGCACAGCCGGCCGAAGAGATCACATTTTTCTAGGAACACCCATGGCAAAAACCATCATGGTAGTGGACGACTCCCTGTCGATCCGCCAGGTCGTCGGCATCGCGCTCAAGCAGGCCGGCTATGACGTCATCGAAGGCGTCGACGGCAAGGATGCCCTGGCCAAGCTGACCGGGCAGAAGGTCAACCTCATCATCAGCGACGTGAACATGCCGAACATGGACGGCATCTCGTTCGTGCGCGAACTGAAGACGCGTCCCGCGTACAAGTTCACGCCCGTGCTGATGCTGACGACGGAATCGCAGGAAGACAAGAAGGAACAGGGCAAGGCCGCCGGCGCGAAAGCGTGGATGGTCAAGCCGTTCAAGCCCGAGGCCCTGCTGGCGGCCGTGCAGAAGCTGACCCTGTCCTGATCCCGCCGCCGGCCCTGCCGGCATTACTGGAGTATCCGATGAATATTGGCGAAACGTGCCAAGGGGCCGTCGCATGCCTGGCGGTCGAGGGCGAGCTGACGATCTACCGCGCCGCGGAACTGAAACCCGTGCTGCTGGACGCCGTGCGCACGATGGACGCGCCCGCGTTCGACCTGTCCGGCGTGACGGAATTCGACTGCGCCGGCGTGCAGTTGCTGCTCGTGGCCCGGCGCGACGCCGCGCGACTGGGCAAGACGCTGACCCTGCCGCACGCCGCCCCCGCCGTGCGCGACACGTTCGCGCTGCTCGGCCTCTCGCCCGACGGAGACACCGCATGAGCTTCGACATCGACCAGGTGACGCACACCTTCATCGCCGAGAGCCGCGAGTTGCTGGAGCAGATGGAAGGCGCGCTGCTCGCCGTCGCGCAGGACGGTCCGGAAGCCGTCAACGCGATCTTCCGCGCGGCGCACACGATCAAGGGCTCGGCCGGCATGTTCGGCCTCGATCCCGTCGTCGCATTCACGCACGTGGCCGAGAGCGTCCTCGACAAGGTGCGCGACGGCGCGATTCCCATCGGCGACGACCTCGTCGCGCTGCTGCTCGCCTGCCGCGACCACATCGGCGCGCTCGTCGATGCCGTGGAGGGCGGCACCCTGGACGGCAACGCCGCCCTCGCCGACGCGGGCGCGCCGCTGGTCGCCGCGCTGCAGGGCTACCTGGGCAGCACGGCAGCACCGCCAGCCGATGCTGCGGCAGCCGATGCTGCGCCAGCCGATGCTGCGGCAGCCGATGCGCAGTCGGCCGGCGGCGCCGGCCACTGGCACATCTCGCTGCGCTTCGGCCGCGACGTGCTGCGCAACGGCATGGACCCGCTGTCGTTCATCCGCTACCTGGGCCAGCTGGGGACCATCACGGGCGTCGCAACGCTCGCCGACGACCTGCCCGACGCGGACTCGTTCGACCCCGAGTCGTGCTACCTCGGCTTCGAGATCGGCTTCGTCAGCTCCGCCGACAAGGCCACCATCGACGCCGTGTTCGACTTCGTGCGCGACGACTGCGCCATCCGCATCCTGCCGCCCGAAAGCCGCGTCGCGGAATACCTCGCGTGGCTCGACGAAGCGCCCGCGCAGCGCGAGCGCCTGGGGCAGATGCTCGTACGCTGCGGCAGCATCACGGCGCACGAGCTGGAGCAGGCGCTGGCCGCGCAGCAAGCAGCCGGTGCGCAAGCGGCGCCGATCGGCGCAATCCTCGTCGACCAGCGCACGGTGCACGCGCCCGTCGTCGAAGCGGCCCTCGCCAAGCAGCGCCAGGCGCCGGAAGCGCGCCCGCAGCAGGAAAACCGCTCCGTGCGCGTGGACGCGGACAAGCTGGACCGCCTGATCAACCTCGTGGGAGAGCTGATCATCGCGGGCGCCGGCGCCAACCTCGTGGCGCGCCGCACGCAGATTCCCGAACTGCTCGAGTGCACATCGACCTTGTCGGGCCTCGTCGAGGAAGTGCGCGACAGCGCGCTGCAGCTGCGCATGGTAAAGATCGGCGCCACGTTCAACCGCTTCCAGCGCGTCGTGCACGACGTGGCGCGCGAGCTGGGCAAGGACATCCGCCTCGACGTCAGCGGCGAGGACGCGGAGCTGGACAAGACCGTCGTCGAGAAGATCGGCGACCCGCTCACGCACCTCGTGCGCAACGCCATGGACCACGGCATCGAGCCGGCCGACGTGCGCGCCGCGCGCGGCAAGCCGGCGCAAGGCTCCGTGACCTTGAACGCCTACCACGACTCCGGCAGCATCGTGATCGAAGTGTCGGACGACGGCGGCGGCCTGAAACGGGACCGCATCCTCGCCAAGGCGGTCGAGCGCGGCCTCGTCGAGCCGGGCCGCCAGCTGTCCGACAAGGAAATCTTCAACCTGATCTTCGAACCCGGCTTCTCGACGGCGGAGCAGGTCACGAACCTGTCCGGCCGCGGGGTCGGCATGGACGTGGTCAAGCGCAACATCGTCGCGCTGCGCGGCAGCGTGGACGTCGCCAGCACGGAAGGCGTCGGCACCACCGTGACGGTGCGCCTGCCTCTCACGCTCGCGATCATCAACGGTTTCCAGGTCGGCGTCGGCAAATCCGTGTTCGTGATCCCGATGGAGATGGTCGAGGAATGCGTCGAGTTCCACGAGCAGCCCGGCCGCGACTGGGTCGACCTGCGCGGCCAACCCCTGCCCTTCGTGCGCCTGCGCGAGCGCTTCGGCATTGCCGGCGCACCGGCCCGGCGCCGCAGCGTCGTCGTCGTGCGCTACGGCGGCCGCAAGGCGGGCCTCGTCGTCGACACGCTGCTGGGCGAATTCCAGACCGTCATCAAGCCGCTCGGCAAGGTGTTCGCCGGCGCGCGCTTCCTGTCCGGGTCCTCGATCCTCGGCAACGGCGACGTCGCGCTGATCCTCGACATGGCGGCGCTGCTGGCCGGCGTCGAATCCGAAAGCCAGGCCGCGGCGGCCTGACGCACCGCTGTTTTACTCATCCGAAGTGGAGAGCCATCGTGCTTAAGAATCTGAAAATCGGTATCCGGCTGGGCCTCGGCTTCGGTGCGGTACTCATGCTGCTGCTCGCGCTTGCGCTGCTGGCCACGAACCGCATGGCCGCGATGCACCAGGCCACCGCCTACATCACGGCGGACGCCTATCCGAAGGTCGCCATCGCCAAGGACCTGATCCGCGACGTCGTCGACGTGCCGCGCCAGATGCGCGGCATGCTGCTGACGAACGACGAGGCGGAAGTCGAACGCTACCGCAAGGTGGTCGAGCAGCTGCGCGGCGACACCAATGCGCGCATCGCCGACCTGACGAAGCTCGTCGCCAGCGAGACCGGCAAGAAGCTCCTGAAGCAGATCACCGAGAAGCACGCTGCGCTGGAATCGACGTATGCGACGTTCTACGGCTTCGTGCGCACCGACCGCCAGCGCGCCATCGACTATGTCGGCAAGGACTACATCCCGCAGAACCGCGCGCTGATCGAGGCCGTGGACGAACTGGCCAGGCACCAGTCGGAGAAGATGCAGACGGTGGCCGACGAAGCGGCCCGGAACTACGAAGAAACACACCGCCTCCTGCTGGCCATCACGGCCGGCGCCGCGCTGCTCGCCGTGTGCGTCGCCACCTTGATCACCTTGTCCGTGACCCGCCCGCTGCGCGTGGCCGTCGCCGCGGCCGACCGCCTCGCGGCCGGCGACCTCACGGTGGACATCCCCGCCACCGCGCGCGACGAGGCGGGCCAGTTGCTGGCTGCCATGAAGAACATGGTAGCGAAGCTGACGCAGGTCGTCGGCGACGTGAACGGCGGCGCGCAGTCGCTCGCATCCGCCTCCGAGCAGGTCAGCGCGACGGCGCAGGCGCTGTCGCAGGCCGCCTCGGAACAGGCGTCCGGCGTCGAGGAAACGAGCGCCTCGCTGGAACAGATGACGGCATCGATCGCGCAGAACACGGAAAACGCCCGCGTCACGGACGGCATGGCCGCGCAGGCCGCGCGCGAAGCGGCCGAAGGCGGCGACGCCGTCAAGGCGACGGTGGCCGCGATGCGGCGCATCGCCAAGCAGATCGGCATCATCGACGACATCGCGTACCAGACGAATTTGCTGGCGCTGAACGCCGCCATCGAAGCGGCCCGCGCCGGGGAACACGGCAAGGGCTTCGCCGTCGTCGCGGCCGAGGTGAGGAAGCTTGCGGAACGCAGCCAGGTGGCGGCGCAGGAAATCGGCGAAGTGGCGACGAACAGCGTGGAACTGGCGGAGCGCGCGGGCACCCTGCTCGACCGCATGGTGCCGAACATCCGCAAGACGTCCGACCTCGTGCAGGAAATCACCGCGGCGTCGGAAGAACAGTCGGCCGGCGTCGGCCAGATCAACGCAGCCGTCGGCCAGATGAGCCAGACGACGCAGCAGAACGCGTCCAGTTCCGAAGAGCTGGCGGCGACGGCCGAGGAGATGAGTTCCCAGGCCGAGCAACTGCAGCAGGCCATGGCCTTCTTCAAGCTGGCCGGCCAGCCCCGCGCCGGTACGATGGCCGGGCACCGCGCCCCGAAACGGCAGGCGTCGGCGACGACGCTCGCTACGCGCGCGGCCGGCCACGGCGCCCTCGCCTTCGCCACCGAGACGGTGGATGACACGAATTTCACCCGGTTTTAAAGGAAACCACCATGTTCAATAATGTGAAGATCGGCGTCCGCCTGATCGGCGGCTTCGTGGTCGTCGCGGCCATCAGCGCCGTCGTCGGCGTCATCGGCATCACCAACGCCAGCAAGATCAACGACATGGCGGACCAGATGTACGTGCGCGAGCTGCAGGGCGTGTCGTACACGAAGGAAGCCAACATCGACCTGATCTACCAGGCGCGCGCCATCCGCAACTACCTGCTCGCGCAGACGATGCCGTCGGTCGAAGCGGCGCCCTACCTGGACGCGCTGATGAAGGCGCGCGAACTGATGCGCACGAACCTGGACAAGGCGCGGCCGCTGTTCTACACGGAAGCCGGCAAGCAGAAATTCGCGACGCTGGAAGCCGACTACAAGGTCTACCTCGAGGCGCAGGACAAGATCATCGCCATGGCCAAGAAGGAGGAGGCGTCCGGCCAGCTGCACCAGCAGGACCGCCAGTCCGCCGAATATGCGATGAAGGACGTGCGCGTGATCGTCGACAAGCTCGACGACGCGATGACGGAGCTCACCAACCTCAAGGAAGACAACGCGAAGACCACGGCGGAAGAGACGTCCGTGCTGTACAAGACGAGCCGCACGTTCATGCTCGCCGCCATCGCGGCGGGCCTCGCGCTCGGCGTCGCGCTCGGCTATGCCATCAGCCGCAGCGTCACCCGCCCGCTCGACACGGCCGTGCGGGCTGCCAACAGCCTGGCCGAAGGCGACTTGGCGATCAAGATCGACGCGACGTCGACGGACGAGACGGGCCAGTTGCTGCGCTCGATGAAGGACATGATCGCCAAGCTGTCGCAAGTGATCGACGGCCAGAAGCGCGTCGTGGAAGCGGCCAACCGCGGCAACTTCGACGTGCGTACCGACCTCGCGGGCCTGCAAGGCTTCCAGAAGGAGATGGGCGAAGGCCTGAACCAGCTCGTGGCGACGACGCGCGATTCCATCGACGACGTCGTGCGCGTGATGGGCGCCCTGTCCGAGGGCGACCTCACGCGCCGCATCGACAAGCACTATGAAGGCGAATTCGGCAAGCTGAAGGAATACGCGAACGATACCGTCGACAAGCTGGCGCAGGTCGTGTCCGAAGTGAACTGCGCGGCCGACGCCCTCGCCAGCGCGTCGGAAGAAGTGAGCGCCACCGCGCAGTCGCTGTCGCAGGCGTCCAGCGAACAGGCGGCCGGCGTCGAGGAGACGAGCGCGTCGATCGAGCAGATGACGGCGTCGATCGCGCAGAACACGGAGAACGCGAAGGTCACCGACGGCATGGCGACCAAGGCCGCGACGGAAGCGGCCGAAGGCGGCGCGGCCGTCAAGGAGACCGTGGCCGCGATGAACCAGATCGCCAAGAAGATCGGCATCATCGACGACATCGCGTACCAGACCAATCTGCTGGCACTGAACGCCGCCATCGAGGCGGCGCGCGCCGGCGAACACGGCAAGGGCTTCGCCGTCGTGGCGGCCGAGGTGAGGAAGCTGGCCGAACGGAGCCAGGTCGCGGCGCAGGAAATCGGCGAAGTGGCGACGAACAGCGTGGCGCTCGCCGGGCAGGCCGGCAAGCTGCTCGACGAGATGGTGCCGAGCATCCGCAAGACGTCCGACCTCGTGCAGGAAATCACGGCCGCGTCGGAGGAACAGTCGTCCGGCGTCGCCCAGATCAATGCCGCCGTGGGCCAGCTGTCGCAGACCACGCAGCAGAACGCATCCAGTTCCGAAGAGCTGGCGTCCACCGCCGAAGAGATGAGTTCCCAGGCCGAGCAGCTGCAGCAGTCGATGGCGTTCTTCAAGCTCGACGCCGGACAGCGCATGCAGGACGGCGGGGTCGCCCAGCCGTTCAAGGGCAGCCCGGCGAAGCGGCGCAGCGCGAAATCGCTCGCGGGACAGGTCCTCGCCGCCGCAGCAGCACCCGATGAGGCCAGCTTCACGCGGTTCTGATCGGACCATCGATACACCAAGAGAGATAGAGGAACACCATGACAGTCGTAAAAAGGATGACGCTGCTCGTGCTGGCGGCGCTCGTCGGCATCGTCGCGCTGGCGGCCATCGGGCGCTACCAGATCGCCCGCGTCTACGACGCCGCGAGCTACGGCACCGTCAATTCCGTGCCCAGCTTCATCGCGCTCGACGAGGCGTTCGAGCACCTGGCCCTGATGCGGACCCGCGTCTGGCAGCACGTCACGCAGACCGACGCCACCAGGATGGCGGCGATCGACGAGCAGATCGCCCTCCATCGCAGCAAGGTCGACGAGGCGCTCAAGAAGTACGAATCCCTGCTGTCCGACGACAAGGACAAGAGCCTGCTCGCGGCCGACCGCGAAGCCTTTACGGCGTATTCGAGGATGGTGGACGACGCGTTGAAGCTTTCGCGCGCCAACAAGAACGTGGAAGCCCGCGACATGCTCTTCGCGAACGGCCCGGTCGCCGACAAGAACTGGGACGCGTTCCGCGAGCATCGCGGCTACAACGAGCAACTGGCCAAGCAGGGCGGCGCGACCGCCGTTGCCATCCAGAGTGCGGCGGAACTGACGTCGCTCGCGTTTGCCGTGGTCACGCTGGCAGCGGTGGGCCTGCTCGGCTTCTTCATCACCCGCAACCTGCTCGCGCAGCTCGGCGGCGAGCCCGCCTACGCCGGCACCGTCATGGCACGCATTGCGGGCGGCGACCTGGACGTCGCCATCGACACGAAGGCAGGCGACACCGGCAGCATGCTCTTCGCCGTCAAGAGCATGGTGGCCAAGCTGCAGCAAGTGATCGAGGGGCAGCGCGCCGTCGTGGAAGCGGCGAACCGCGGCGATTTCGAAGTACGCGTCGACCTGGCCGGCTTGCAGGGCTTCCAGAAAGAGATGGGCGAAGGCCTGAACCGGCTGGTGACGACCACCGGCGCGACCATCGGCGACGTCGTGCGCGTGATGGGCGCCGTGTCGCAAGGCGATCTGTCGAAGCAGATCGACAAGGCGTACCAGGGTGCGTTCGGCGAGCTGAAGGAATACACGAACAACACGGTGGCCAAGCTCGGCCAGGTCATCGACGGCCAGCGCCGCGTGGTGCAGGCGGCGAACCGGGGCGACTTCGGCGAGCGCGTCGAGCTGGCCGGCCTGCAGGGCTTCCAGAAAGAGATGGGCGATGGCCTGAACCAGCTCGTCGCGACCATCGACGCCGCCATCGAGGACGTCGTGCGCGTGATGGGCGCCCTGTCCGAGGGCGACCTCACGCGCCGCATCGACAAGCACTATGAAGGCGAATTCGCGAAGCTGAAGGAATACGCGAACGATACCGTCGCCAAGCTGGCGCAGGTCGTGTCCGAAGTGAACTGCGCGGCCGACGCCCTCGCCAGCGCGTCGGAAGAAGTGAGCGCCACCGCGCAGTCGCTGTCGCAGGCGTCCAGCGAACAGGCGGCCGGCGTCGAGGAGACGAGCGCGTCGATCGAGCAGATGACGGCGTCGATCGCGCAGAACACGGAGAACGCGAAGGTCACGGACGGCATGGCGACCAAGGCCGCGACGGAAGCGGCCGAAGGCGGTGCCGCCGTCAAGGAGACCGTGGCCGCGATGAACCAGATCGCCAAGAAGATCGGCATCATCGACGACATCGCGTACCAGACCAATCTGCTGGCACTGAACGCCGCCATCGAGGCGGCACGTGCCGGCGAACACGGCAAGGGCTTCGCCGTCGTCGCGGCCGAAGTGAGGAAGCTGGCCGAACGGAGCCAGGTCGCGGCGCAGGAGATCGGCGAAGTGGCGACGAACAGCGTGGCGCTCGCCGAGCAGGCCGGCAGGCTGCTCGACGAGATGGTGCCGAGCATCCGCAAGACGTCCGACCTCGTGCAGGAAATCACGGCCGCGTCGGAGGAACAGTCGTCCGGCGTCGCCCAGATCAATGCCGCCGTGGGCCAGCTGTCGCAGACCACGCAGCAGAACGCATCCAGTTCCGAAGAGCTGGCGTCCACCGCCGAGGAGATGAGTTCCCAGGCCGAGCAGCTGCAGCAGGCGATGTCGTTCTTCACGCTCGCGGGCGACGCGCGCGGCGCGGCCGCGCGCCCTCGCGCGCCGCGCACGCCCAAGCGCAGCACGCTGCGCCTGGCCGGTGCCGCCGCCGCGCAGGCCGAGCCGGACGAAGCGAACTTTACGCACTTTTGATCGCATGGTGAACGAATGAAGCACACGAACCAAGACACGAGCGCGGCGGCCGCCAGCCAGGCCGCGCAATACCTGACCTTCATGCTCGGCGGAGAAGCCTTCGGCATCGGCATCATGGCCGTGAAGGAGATCATCGAATTTGCCGGCATCACGGAGGTGCCGATGATGCCGGAATCGATCCGCGGCGTGATCAACCTGCGCGGCGCCGTCGTGCCCGTGATGGACCTCGCCGCGCGCTTCGGCCGCGCGCAGACGGTGCCCGGCAAGCGCACCTGCATCGTCATCGTCGAGCTGGAAGCGGACGGCCAGCGCCAGCTGACGGGTGTCGTCGTCGACGCCGTCAGCGCCGTGCTGGACATCCCCGCGTCCGACATCGAACCTGCGCCGTCGTTCGGCACGCGCATCCGCGGCGACTTCATCGCCGGCATGGGCAAGGTGAACGGCAAGTTCGTCATCCTGCTCGACGCCGACACGGTACTGGCGCTCGACGGCCTGCCCGACCTGGCGCCCGCCGACGCCGCGCTGGCCTGAAGCGCCCATGCAGCCCGTTGCGATCAGCCAGGGCGAGTTCGCACGCTTCGCGCGCTTCATCTTCGACATCGCCGGCATCTCGATGTCCGATTCGAAGAAGGCGCTCGTCAGCGGCCGCCTCGCGAAGCGCGTCCAGCACTTCGGCCTGCCCTCGTACGACGCCTACTTCCGCCTGCTGACGGACGGCGCGCACAAGGACGAGGTGCAGGTCGCCGTCGACCTGCTGACGACGAACGAGACCTATTTCTTCCGCGAGGCGCGCCACTTCGAACTGTTGCGCGAGGCGGCGGACGCGGCGCGGCGCAGCGCGAAGGCGGGCACGCCGTTCCGCGTATGGAGCGCGGCCTGCTCGTCCGGCGAGGAACCGTACAGCATCGCGATGGTGCTGGACGACGTGCTGGGGACGGCGCCGTGGGAGATCGTGGCGTCCGACATCAGCACGCGCGTGCTGCAGCGCGCCCGCGCGGCCCACTACCCGATGGAACGGGCGACCCACGTTCCGCAGGATTACCTGCGCCGCTACTGCCTCAAGGGCGTGCGCGACCAGCAGGGCACGCTGCTCGTCGACCGCGCCCTGCGTGCGCGCGTGCAGTTCCGCCAGGTGAACCTGAACACGCCGCTGCCCGGCGACCTCGGCACGTTCGACGTCGTCTTCCTGCGCAACGTGATGATCTACTTTAACGGCGACACCAAGCGCCAGGTCGTCACGCGCGTGGCGGGCCGCATGAAGCCGGGGACGCACCTGTTCATCGGCCACTCCGAGAGCCTGCAGGAACTCGGTGACGTGCTGCGCCCCGTGATCCCTTCCGTGTACCGCAAACCCGCATGAAGACGATCGACGTGATGGTGGTCGACGACTCGGCCGTCGTGCGCAAGGTCGTGGGCGAGATGCTGCAGGCCGCGCCTGGCGTGCGGCTGCTGCATGCCGTGTCCGATCCGCTGCTCGCGATCGAGCGCATGAAGCTGGCGTGGCCCGACGTGATCGTACTGGACGTGGAAATGCCGCGCATGGACGGCATCACGTTCCTCAGGAAGATCATGGCGGAGCGGCCGACACCCGTCGTGATCTGCTCCACCCTGACGGAAAAAGGCGCCGAGACGACGATGGCGGCGCTGGCCGCGGGCGCGGTCTCGATCATCACGAAGCCGAAGCTGGGCCTGAAGGACTTTCTCGCCGACAGCGCGGCCGAACTGGTCGCGGCCGTGCGCGCCGCCGCGCAGGTCGACGTGCGCCGCCTCGCCGCGCGCGTCGCGCGCCCGAGCGCGCCCGTGCCCGCGAAGCTGACGGCCGACGCCGTGCTCCCGGCGGCGGCGGAAGGACGGGGGCTGCTGCGCACGACGGAGCGCGTCGTCGCGATCGGCACGTCGACCGGGGGCACGCTGGCGCTGGAAGAAGTCCTCACGCAGCTGCCGCGCGTCACGCCCGGCATCGTCATCGTCCAGCACATGCCGGAAAAATTCACGGCCGCATTCGCCGAGCGCCTGAACGGCCTGTGCCAGATCGACGTGCGCGAGGCGCGCCACGGCGACCGCGTCCTGCCGGGCCGCGCGCTGATCGCCCCCGGCGGCAAGCACATGCTGCTGCGCCGCGACGGCGCGCAATACTGCGTGGACGTCATCGACGGCCCGCTCGTGAACCGCCACCGCCCGTCCGTCGACGTGCTGTTCCGCTCCGTCGCCAAGCACGCGGGCGCGAACGCGCTGGGCGTCATCATGACGGGCATGGGCGACGACGGCGCCGCCGGCCTGCTCGAGATGCGCAAGGCGGGCGCGCGCACCGTCGCGCAGGACGAGGACAGCTGCGTCGTCTACGGCATGCCGAAAGAAGCCGTCAAGCGAGGCGGCGTGGAGAAGTCCGTGCCGCTGAAGCTCATCGACCGCGAAATCCTGCAGCAACTGGCCGTGCGCTGAGGCGCGGTATCATGCATCCCTGAACGGCGAATCGACGAGCCGAAACGGGAGATGAGTATGCGCAACATGATATGCACCGCCGCGCTGGCGCTGCTGCTGGCCGCCTGCGGGGGCGGCGGCGGCAATGCCGGGTCGTCATCGAGCCCACCCTCGCCGACGACGACGGCCGGCAACCTCGACGTGTACGCGGGCACGTGGACGTCCGCCTGCGCGTCGCACGCGATCGACGCCGTCTCGATCAAGCGCGCGGCCGGGACGAACAATGCGCTGACGATCGGCGTCACGCGCACCTACTATGCCACCACGACGTGCACGGGCGACGCGATCGCCACGCAGACGTGGAGCGCCGACGCGACGGCGACCTATGTCGGCACCGTCACCTCGTCCATCAATCCGGGGCCCGGCCTCGCGCTGCTGCCGGCGACGATCGACAAGATGGTGGCCCAGCTGCCCGACCGCACCGTCACGCTCGTCGGCACCTTCGTCACGCACAAGACCATCGACGGCCAGGCCAACTGGTGCATCGACTACGCGGGCGGTTCCGTGTGCGTGCCCGACCGCTTGTACGTGGCCGAGGCGGCACCGTTCGACGGCCTCGTCGTCCAGGGCACCGACTTGTACGAAGTGAAGGCCAACGGCACCAACTACGACGCCGTCGAGCGCCTCACGAAGCAGTGACTGGCAGCGCCGCCAGGCCGCGCAGGCCCGCGATGCCGTTCCAGCGCAGGCTTGACTCGGCCAGGCGCAGGCCGGGCCAGCGCCGCAGCACGGCGCGCAGCACGACGTCTGCCTCGAGCAGCGCCAGCCCGGCACCGATGCACACGTGCGGACCGCTGCCGAACGACAGGTGGCTGCCCGCGCGGCGCGCGATGTCGAACGTGTCCGGATCGTCGAAGCGGTCCGGGTCGCGGTTGGCGGCGCCGATCATCGCGACGACGAGATCGCCCCGGCGCAGCCGGGTGCCGTGCAACGTGAACTCCGCCGCCACGCGCCGGCCCGTGTACTGCACGGGGCTGTCGTAGCGCAGCAGTTCGCGCACGGCCAGCGGCACGCCGTCCGCGTCCGCGCACAGGCGCGCCCACGCGTGCGGGTGCGCGAGCAGCGTGGTCAGGCCGTTGCCGAGCAGGTTGCGCGTCGTCTCGTGGCCCGCGAACAGCAGCATCGCGCATTGGGCCAGCAGTTCGCCGTCCGCGCGCAGCTCGCCCGCCGCCTCGGCCTGCGCGAGCCGGCTGACGAGGTCCGAGCCGGGCTCGCGCCGCCGCGCCGGCAGCAACGCATCGAAATAGCGCACCATCTGCAACAGGCTGCGCTGCGCGGCGCGCAGCTGGTCGGCCGTCGGCTGCAGCGCGCCGATGAACGCGGCCAGGTCGTCCGACCATGCCATGAACTGCGCCTCGTCCTTGCGGTCGACGCCCAGCATCAGGCCGATGACGCGCGACGGCAGCGGGCGCGCGACGTGCGCGATGAAGTCGAAGCCGGCATGCGCATCGAGTCCGTCCAGCAGCTCGTCCGTCAGGCGCTCGACGTCGGCGCGCAACGTGCGCACGAGCGTCGGATGGAACCCGGCCGCCATCGCCTTGCGCACGCGCAGGTGGTCGTCACCGTCGAGGAACACCATGGCGCTGCCGAACAGGCGCTGGAACGCGTCCAGCCCGGCCTGCGCGCGCCGCCCCCGCAGGCTGGCGTCGACGCCGGGGATGCGCTTGACCCAGCCGCCCGTGCGCGCCGACGACAGGCGCGGATCGCGCAGCGCCAGCTCCACGTCGGCGTGGCGCGTCAGCACCCACGCACCCTGGAACACGTCGTCGCGCCACAGCACGGGTCCCGCCGCGCGCAACTGGCGGTAGACGGGGTAAGGATCGTTCAGGAAGGCGGCGTCGAACGACGGCGGTGCGGTCGCGAAGTCTCTCATGCGATTCATTGGATGACGGTGTGCCGGCACATGCCGGGGCCGCACTTTACCATTTTTCGGGCCGCGGGTCCCGACCGGCCGCCGGACCGCCACCGCCGGCCGACGGCTCCAGCTGGGCTAGCCCTCCAGCGAGAGCCGGTAGACGGTCGTCTGGCGGTACACCTGGCCGGGGTGGAGCATGACGCGGGGCCAGGCGGCGCTCATCAGGCCGGGACGCGCGAGCGATTCGACGCGGAAGCCTTCCATGCGCGCGAGCGCGGCGGCCGGCGGGCTGCGCGGGACGCCTGCCGCATTCGGGCCGCTGGAAAAGCGCACCGCGGACTCCGTCGTGTAGATCTGCAGGCGCCGGCCCGACGCCGGGTCGACGACGCGCGCCACTTCGCGCACGGCGCCCTGCCCGCCCGCGAAATGGTTGCGGACGCAGAAGCAGTGGTCGAATCCGCCGCTGCGGTGCAGTTGCGTGTCGGTCCAGCGCAGGCGCGGGCCGATGGCGGCAGGCTGGCGGAAATCGAACGGCGTGCCACCGACGGCTGCGACACCGGCCGGCTCGCCGCCGATGCCCGTTTCCTCGAAATAGTCGGCGTCGATCTGCACCATGTGGTCGCCCACGTCGGCCTGGCCACCGTTCAGGTTGAAGCACGGCGCCGTCAGCGCCGCGAGCGGGATCGGCACGCCGGCGACGGCCTGGTATTCGATCGTGAGCCCGCCCTCGTCGTCGAGGCGGTAGTGCACGAGCATGCCGGCCCCGTCGCCGCCGGACGTCAGCGCCAGCGAGACGACGCCATCGGCCTGGCGGCCTTCCCAGCGCGCCGCGCGGCCGCCCTGCACGGTGGGCACGCCGGGGCGCAGCACGTCGGCCATGCGGCCGTAGCGGTCGGGCGCGTGCCAGGCACGCACTTGCGCGCCCCGCTCGCCGATGGTCACGGTCATGCCGACCGCATTCTCGAGCGTGAACGAGCGCTCGCCGGCCAACCCGGCCGGGGCGCCCGGAATGAGATGGATCGTCATTACATCTGGCTTCCTGATTTCCGATATGAAGCCATTCTCCGGGCGCGGGCACGGCGTTTCAATTACGAAAATCACCAATGGGGCGAACGATTCTCGCCGATGCCCCTTCGCTGCCCGTCTACGCGGCCGACAATGTCGGCCGTTCGCCCAGCGCCCGGTCGCGCCACGCGCGGGGCGTGCAGCCCAGCTCGCGCTTGAACACGAGATGCATGTACTGCGTGGACGTGAAGCCACAGCCCAGCGCCACGTCCGCGATGCTGCGTTCGCCGCTTTCGAGCCCGGCCTTGGCCGCATCCAGCTTCGCGCGCAGGATCATGTCGTGCACGCTGCAGCCCAGCTCCTGGCGGAAATACACTTCCAGCGACGAGCGCGACACGCCCACGTACTCGGCCACCTGGTGCGTCTTGATGCCCTGGCACGCATATTGGCGGATGTAATGACATGCACGCATCACGTGCGGATGCTTGACGGCCTGGTAACGGCTCGACGCGAGCACGTTGATGCCGGCCGGCGGCACGAGGATGCGGGTATTCGCCAGGCGCACGCCGTGCAGCATCTGCTCCAGCAGGTGCGCCGCCGTGCGGCCCATCTCGTGCGCGCCCTGGATCACGGAACTCAGGGGGATGCGGGTCAGCATGCGCACAAGGGGGTCGTTGTCGATGCCGATCAGCGCGACCTGCTCGGGCACCGAGATGCCGGCGATGGCGCAGGCCTGCAGCAGCTGGCGCGCGCGCGCATCCGTGACGGCGATGACGCCGACGGGCTTCGGGAGGCTGCGCAGCCACTCGATCTGGCCCTGGACGGCCGCGTCCCACGACGCCGCGTTCGTCTCGCAGCCGCGGAAGATCTCCGGCTCCATGCGGTCGTCTTCCATCAGCGCACGGAACGCCCGTTCGCGCTCCTGCGCCCAGCGGCATTCCTGCGCCTCGGGCAGGCTGAACATGGCAAAGCGCTGCAGGCCCACGTCGATCAGGTGGTCGCGCGCCAGCTTGACGAGCTTGTGATTGTCGGTCGCGACGTAGGGCACACCGGCAGGATACGCGGACTCGCTCGCATACGAACCACCCACCGCCACGACGGGCACGGTGCAGCCCGTCAACGCCTTGGCGACGGCCGGGTCGTCGAAATCGGCGATCACGCCATCGCCCTGCCAGCGGTCCATGCCGGATAACCGCAAGCGGAAATCTTCTTCGAGAAATAAGTCCCACGCCACTCGCGTTCCGCCCAAGTGGGCCGCAATTCCGGAAATGACTTCGCGATCGAACGTCTTGTTGCCGTTGAAAAGCAATGCGATCCGATAAGCTTTCGTCGTCTTCATGCCGCGCCTCCGCCTACCGGTCCACCGTCATCGGAATGGGCGTGCTGCACAACTGCTGGCGTTTTTGTTCCAAATTCATTTGTCGTCTCCTTGTGATACTTTTTTAGTTTTATTAACGGGCATTAACGGGCAAACCGGCCCGCCGCGGGTATTTAGTCAACAAAACCGGTCAACGGCGCCGCAATATTGGCGAAAGCGGCGCGCCGGTTTACATAAGCCATTAATTAATCCGCTTGCGCAGCGCGCGCGGCATGCGCGGCGGAGCGGTAGCGGGATTCAACGTTGGAGGGTGCGGGATATTCCAGCGGCAAGGCCATTGCGCTCATTGCGAGCGCGCGACTGGAAGTGGAAAAGCACGGGACAGGCACGGTCATGAAATCGGTTCCTCGTAGCGTGACGGGGGCACCGGCGGCGGCCCCCTTCAGCTCAAGAATAGGCCGCCACCCCGGAACGCTCTAACGTACGTACCGGGATTTCTATCACCGTGCAGAAATTGCGATCAGTTTTGCAGGGAGTGCAAGGCAGGATCAGCCGCTTCCCACCATTCCCGGCGGGGACGTTGTATCCGCGTCGGGTTCGGCCGGGACGGACTGCTGGGCCGCCAAGGTGCGGAATGCCTTCGGCGTGCAGCCGTATTCCTCCTTGAACAGCTTGTTGAAATACGACACGTTGGCATAACCGACCGAATAGGCAATCTCGGCCACGGTCGCCGCGCTTTTCTCGGTCAGCAGCCGCGCGGCCTCCGTCAGGCGCAATTTATTCACATAACCGGTGAACGTCATGCCGAGCTCCGTCTTCAGGACCTCGTTCACTTTATTCCGGTTCGCGCCGGTCCCGGCCACGACCCCGTCCAGGTCCAGTTCCGTATTCGTGTAATTCGTCGCAATGAATTTCAGCACGGACGCCTTTTCTTCGTCCGGATACGGCGCCAGCGTCAATTGGCGATAGGCGACGAGCGGCAAATCCTTTTTAAGCTTGGAATTCAGGCTGGCGCGCAATGTGCGCGCATGCGTCCGGAAAAACCACATGGTAAATACGATCAGGCTGCCCGTGACGACGATCGCCAACGCGACGAGATAACGGTAATCGTGGCCGCGTAAAACGATATTGCTGATTTCCACGTGCGCATCGACGTCGAATGCGGCCTGCGACGTGGATCCGAACGAAAACTGCGTTACCTTGTCAAGATAATAATCCTGCGACGACAGGTTCAGATGCATCATGTACAACCACCACGCCGGGATCGTCATCCGTCGCAAGTCGAGGGAGACGGGAACGCCGTGCTGGTTGCAAGAAAAGAACGTCTCGGGCGAGCGGTAGGTGATGAAGTTGCCCCGCGTCGAAATCTTCTCGTCGAACGTCGACACGCCCAGCAACATCGGATAGGCGGGCTTGCAGCGCGCGACGAAGGTGATCGTATCGTAGCGGCGCAGGTCGCCGTGGGCCGGCTTGCCCTGCGCGTCCTTGGCCACGAGGTGAGCGCCGGCGAACGGATAGGGCCCCACCCGCGTCAACTTGTAGTCGAACGCCACCGCATCCGGCGGCGCGTCGAGCAGGCGGATGGTCGACGTCCCCTTCATGACGGCGTCGGTCATCGTGGAGCGCTCCCACCGCACGCCGCTGTGCGCGTTCGACGACAGCGTGTACGTCGGCTGGCTCAGCAACACGAACAGCGCGGCCAGCAGTCCGTCCACGAGCAGGACCGCAATCAGGATGAGCAGGGACTTCTTATAAAACTCTTGCATTGTCATACAACCGGTTGATGTCTCCATGCACCCCGCGCGGGATGCTACGAGGATCATAACCGCGCCCGTCCGCGATGTCGAAAAAAAGGGGCGGCCGCAGCCGCCCCGAAAAACCTACCATGCCAGGCGGTAGGAGACTACTCGGTAACCCGGGATGCCGGACCCGCCGGTCCGGCATCCCGTCGTGGGATTGGGTGTTGCATGGAGCGGATCGCCCGCCCCTCGCGCCGCACGTCGTCGACGTCAGCAGATGGACGCCATTGTGTTATCCACGCTGCGACGCGGCAATTGTGAAAATCGCCAGGATGGAACATGAAATTACGCAGCGGCGCACTTGGGACAAATCGTTGGCGCCGACGGTGTTTTTCGTAATTGCTCCCGCTTGCCATTCTTGTTCACAATGGCTTACTGTCCCGAACCATACCCAGAAGAAAGGCACCGAATGTTCACACGGAGACTCCTCCCCTACGCGGCCGCGTGCATCGCCGCGGCGTGCGCGCCGGCGTGGGCGGCCGCCGCGCCGGCGCAGGCCGAATTCCCGACCGTCCTCTACGGTGCGGCCTACTACCACGAGTACATGCCGTACGAGCGGCTGGACAAGGACGTCCAGATGATCAAGGCGGCCGGCTTCAACGTCGTGCGCCTGGGCGAATCGACGTGGAGCCTGTGGGAGCCGGAAGACGGCCGCTTCGAGTATGCGTGGATGGACCGCGTCGTCGACGCCATGGGCAAGGCGGGCATCAAGGTCATCATGGGCACGCCCACCTATTCGATTCCCGCGTGGATGGCGCACCAGCACCCCGAGATCCTCGCCACGAAATTCAACGGCGCGAAGAACACGTACGGCATGCGCCAGAACATGAACACGGACGCGCCGGCCTACCGCTTCTACGCGGAACGCCTGATCCGCCGCATCGCCGCGCACTACAAGGACAACCCGAACGTCATCGGCTGGCAGGTCGACAACGAGACGGCCACCTATGGCGCCGCCAACGACGACGTCTTCGTGCGCTTCCAGCACTACCTGGAAAAGAAATTCGGCACGCCGGAGAAGCTCAGCCAGGCCTGGTTCCTGAACTACTGGGGCCAGAACCTCCACACCTGGGAAGACCTGCCCCGTCCGGACGGCGCCCAGAGCACGGGCTACAAGCTGGAGTGGTCGCGCTGGGGCCAGATGCGCGTGACGGACTTCCTGCACTGGCAGGCGCAGCTCATCCGTGAAAACGCGGGACCGCGCCAGTTCGTCACGCACGATTTCGCTGGCTCGCTGCACGGGGACGTCGACGAGGGCGCCGTCGCGCGCGGGCTCGACGTCGCCGGCGTGAACATCTACCACTGGGGCACGCAGGACCAGTACGACGGCGCCGCGCAGAAGCTGGACGGCGATTTCACGCGGTCGCTCAAGCGCGGCAACTTCCTCGTCACGGAAACGAATGCGCAGACGACGGACTGGAGCTCCTCGTTCCAGTATCCGCCGTACGACGGCCAGTTCCGCGAGGACGTCTACACGCATTTGTCGAACGGCGCCAACATGGTGGAATATTGGCACTGGGCGTCGATCCACGGCAACCAGGAGACGTATTGGAAAGGCGTGCTGTCGCACGACCTGGAGCCGAACCGCGCCTATGCCGAAATGAGCCGCACGGGCAAGGAGCTCCAGAAGATCGGCCAGCATCTCGTCGACCTGCGCATCCATAACGACGTGGCAATCCTGTGGAGCCGCGACTCGCTGAACGCCGTGGGCGACATGCCGTTCGCGAAGCAGACGCAATGGGGCTCGGCCGGGACCAACGCCGACTACGCCTCGGAAGTGCGCCAGATCCACCGCGCGCTGTACGACCTGAACGTCGGCACGGACTTCGTGTTCCCGGACACGCAGGACCTGTCCGCGTACAAGGTGCTGATCGTGCCCACGCTGTACATCGCCGACGACGCCCTCCTCGCGCGCATCGCCGACTACGTGCGCAAGGGCGGCCACGTCGTGGTGACGTTCAAGAGCGGCTTCGCGAACGAGAACGCGGCCGTGCGCTGGACGATGGCGCCGGGCCCGCTGCGCGCCGCCCTCGGCTTCCACTACCAGGAATTCTCGAACCTGGCGCAGCCCCTCGCGCTTAAGGGCGATCCGTACCAGGTGGGCGACGACAACAAGGTGAAGCACTGGGCCGAGTTCCTGCAGCTGGACACGGCGCAGGCGCTCGCATGGTACGACCACCCGTTCTTCGGCCGCTGGCCCGCCATCACGGCGAACCAGTACGGCGCGGGCAAGGCCGTCTATGAAGGCACGTATTTGTCGGACAAGCTGCAGAAGGCCGTATTGCGCACCGTGTTGCAGGAACGGGGCCTGATCGGCACCGACCAGCAACTGCCGGCGCACATCCAGGCGCGCACGGGCGTGAATCGCTTCGGCAAGACGATCCGCTACTACTTCAACTACTCGGGCGCCCCGGTCACGTTCGCGTACGGCCACAACGCGGGGACGGACCTGCTGACGGGCCGTGGCGTGAAGGGGGGCGAGACGGTCAGCCTGGCGCCATGGGATCTCGTCATCGTCGAGGAGGACGGGCGCTGACACGGGCGTGGGACGTCGTTTTTTATTGCACGGCTGCAACGTTTTCTGTGCAAGAATAGAGCCTCTTTCATAAGACGACAGGTTCGCGATGACCTCTCCCACGTTTCGCGTCACGACACAGGGACTGCGGCCCGGCTACGCGGCCGGGCTGGCAGCCGACCAGCTGGCCGCGCTGTTCAAGCGCAGCAAGGAGGAGATCGCGCCCCTGCTCGGCAGCAAGCCGGTCGTCGTCAAACGGGGGCTGACGCGGGAAGCGGCCGAGCGCTACGCACGCGCGCTGGAAGGTTGCGGCTGCGTGTGCGCGATCGAAGCGGAGTCCACCCCGGCCGCCGCTGCGCCCTCCCCGCCACCGGCTGCGCCGCTGAGCGCGGACCAGCTGGGCGCCGTCTTCCCGATCCTGCGGCGCGCGGCGGTGCAGGCGCCGGACGCGGATCCCGCCGTCGTGCAGGCATTCGCCGGCGACCTCGAGATCGTCTTCCGGACGGTGACGGACGGCGTGCTCCTGCGCCAGTCCGTGCTGCGCGCGACGATGATGGACATGGACAGGCTGTACGCACTCGCGGTGTGGAACCTGTATAACTGGGTGCACTCGCGCATCACCTTCAAGCAGATGGCGATCCAGGCCCCCGAAGGCGGTACGGTCGGCGCACGTTTCTTCTCGTACGTCGAGCTGGGCGATGGCCTGGCGGCGTCCTGCCTGCTGCTGCAACCCATCTGGGAAGCGCTCGCGGCGCACCTCAAGGGGCCGGTGCGGGTCGCCGTGCCGCATGCGAACTTCTGCATGTTCTGCAGCGCCCATGACGACTTCGTCGCCGCGATGATGTGCGACCTCGCGGCCGAGACGTGGGCAGAAGCGGGTGACGCTGCCCTCTCCGGCCTGACGTATTCTGTCGATGGCGCTGGCCGGGTCGACGTCGTGCCGGGCGCGCATCTGCTGCGCACGGCGCCACCGCCGCCCACCGTGCCCGTGACGGCTTCCGCGCAACTGGTCGTCCCGAAGCTGCACGCCCACGCCGGCAATGCGGCATTGCTGGCCTTGTCGGACGACCGGTTGCGCAAGGTCCAGCCCCAGTTGTTCGACACTGCACAATGGTCCCGGGAAGACGTCCGCGTGCGCTGGCTGAGCAACATCGGCGACACGCTGGCGCGCGGCGACAGCCGGGCCGCCGTGGTCGTCGATGCGGCCAACGCGATCGTCGCGTCGTACACGGACGAACTGGATTGCGTCGTGCTCCTCAAATTCGATCCAGCGCTCGCGCTGGCGCACGGCTGGCGCGACGGCACCCGTCTGCTGTCGGCAAACTCGTACCTCGACCGCGATAACGGCGTCGCACCCGACCTGCGGCCGGGCCCCGGCGACGAAGGCCGCTGGGGCAACCTCTGGCCGCTGATTGCCGACCTGCTGACGGACGATGCCGCGGGCCTCGCCGCGCGCAAGGCGACGATCGCGGAGGCGGAGTGGAACCGCGCGTGGGACCTGGGCCTGCGCGCGCTGGCCAACAACGACACCCCGCGCGATGGGCGGCCGGTGACGAGCATGGCGCCGGCGCGCAAGCCCCGCGCGGCAGCATCGGCCGCTGCACCGGGTGCAGCCACGCGCACGCGCGCGGCGCCGCGCAAGCCCGCGCGCGCGCAAGGCACGTTCGGCGCGTGCGTGAAAAATGCCGCCATCGGCGGCGTGTGCGCCTGGGCCGTCTGGGGCGCGGGCCTCCACGTGGCGGAGATGCCGCACGACGGCCTGTTCTACGTGGCCTGCTTCGGCATCGCCGTATTCGGCGCCATCGGGCTGGGTTGCCTGTGGAGCGCCGCGAACTACCTGCGCGGCGCCTGAGTCCTCAACGGAACAGCTGCTGGGCGTAGTGGTACAGGTTCTCCGCCCAGCTGTCGCGGTCGTGGCCATACTCGTCCACGTTCCACTTGTGGGCCACCCCCTGCTCCCGCAGCTTGCGGTGGACGCCCTGCGCGACGTTGATCAACCCGTCGCGGTTGCCGCACGACAGATACACGAGCTTCAGCCGGCTGCCCGACTTCACCGCCGCACCGGCCAGCCTGGCCGGATCGTCCGTGTTCGGCGCCGGCGAGAACCCCGCGACCCAGGCGAACGCCTCGGGATGCGCCAGGCCGAAGTTCAATGACTGCCCGCCGCCCATCGACAGGCCGCCGATCGCGCGGTGCGCGCCGTCCGCCTGCGTCGGATACGCGGCGTCGACGGCGGGAATCAGCGATTCCAGCAGGTCGCGCTCGAAGCGCGCGAAGCCGGCCGCGTTCTCCTGCGTGAAGACCTTGTCCTGCGGCGGCGCACGGTCGTCCGCCAGCGCGCGGCCGTTCGGCATCACGACGATCATCGGCACGACCTTGCCCGCGGCCATGAGGTTGTCGAGGACCTCGCTCGAGCGCACGTACCCGCGCCACTCGTCCTGGTTGCCGCCGATGCCGTGCAACAGGTACAGCACCGGATAGCGGCGCGCCTTGTCGTAGCCGGGCGGCAGCCACACGTTGGCAGCGCGCCGCGTGCCCGTGACGATGGATGCGTACGTGAACGGTTCCACCGTGCCGTGCGCGCTGCCCGGCTGCGCGTCGGCGAAGCCGGCCGGCGGCTTCGGATACGCGCGCACGTCGTCGGCGGCGAGCACGATGGGACGGGCGAAGTTGGCGCGCGCCTTGTCCGCATTGACCTCGGCGTCCTGCGCGTGCGCGCCCGCGCCCAGCGCGCACAGGACGGCGGCGGCCAAGGTCGAAGCGAAGCGAATCTTCATGGTTCGGTTCCTGAGTGGTTCAAGGTTGGATGGTCATGGCCCGGCCATCGTAGACGACATCGACGGCCTTGTCTTCCCGTCCGACGACGACGACCCGGAATCGGCGCTGCGCCCGCATGCCGGGGAACGTGCCGCGCCGTCCGGCGATCGTGAGCTTGTGCGCCGCGTCGTCCCAGCGCATGTCGGTGAGCGCGTATTCGCCCCGTTCGTAGCCCCAGCCCTCGCCCGCGTCCTCGTACAACGTATAGGTGCCGTCGGCGCCGGGATAGATGCGCAGTTCGAGCGGCACGTCCGTCGGTTCCGATGCGTACTGCACGACGGGGCCCAGCGGGACGATGCTGCCGGCCCGCACGTGCAGCGGGATGCGGGCGAGCGGCGCGGCCGTGGCGATGGTGCGGCCGCCGGCCAGGCGCTCTCCCGTCCAGAAGTCGAACCACGTGCCCGCCGGCAGGTAGACGTCGCGCGTGCGCGCCGCGGCCTCGATCGGCGTGGAGCCGGGCCCGTAATACATCGGCGTCGTGACGGGACTGACCATGAGCCCCTCGCCGAACAGCATCTGCGACTTGAGGTCGTGCGTATGCGGATCGTCCGGGAACGCGAACGCCACCGGCCGGATGAACGACGCGCCGCGCAGGTGCACGAGGCCGGCCTGCGAATAGATCGCCGGCAGCAGGCGGTAGCGCAACTGGATCGCGTCCACGATCGCGTCGTAGAACGGCGTGCCCGGCGCGCCGAAGTGCCAGGGCTCGCGCGGCGTGTCAGTGCCGTGGCTGCGGAACATGGGCAGGAACACGCCGAACTGCAGCCAGCGGGCGTACAGCTCGCGATAGCCCAGGTCCGCCACGCCCTTGTCGAAGTCGCCGGCCATGAACCAGGGCTGGCCGCGCCCCGTGAAGAACGCACCCACGTCGAACGTGACGTACGGATTGCCCGACGCGCTGTAGCGCTGCACGGCCGCGACCTGTTGCGCGAACACGGGCCACGTGGCCGAGATGTCGCCCGTCCATGCGACGGCACCCGCCGCCTGGCTGCCGGGATAGGCGGACCGCGTCAGGTTCACGAGGCGCTTGTCCGGCACCTGCCGGCGCCAGTTGCGCATGAAATGCTGCGCATCGACGAGCGCGTACGCATTCAGGTATTGCGGATCCATGACGCGCGCCAGGCCGTCGACGTTGACGTCGTCGGCGTGCGCCGTCCGGCGTGGATCCCACGTCCAGTCGGCGACTTCCGGCTCGGTCGAGTCGCACCACCACGCATCGATGCCGTGCCGCCCCAGATAAGTCCACACGTTGCGGAAATAGGCGTCGGCCGCGTCAAGCCGGAAGAAATCGACGTACGGCGTCCCGCCGCTCAGGTAGCCCGCCTCCTTCAGTTCGCGGCCGGGCGCGTCGAGCGGCGTCGGGTTCGGCCAGATGGAGATCATGACGTGCGCGTTCTCGTCGTGCACGGCCCGGGTCATCGCGCCGAGGTCGGGATAGCGAGAAGGGTCCGGCACGGGGCTGCCCCAGTGGTCCGGCGTCCAGTAGTTCCAGTCCTGGACGATGAGATCGAGCGGGATGCGGCGCTCACGGAATGCCTTCACCGTGGCGACGACTTCGTCCTGCGTCTTGTAGCGTTCCTTCGACTGCACATAGCCGTACGCCCAGCGCGGCAGCATGGTCGCGGCGCCCGTCAGCTGGCGGTAGCCCTCGATCGCGCCGTCCATCGACGGCCCGACGATGACGTAGTAATCGAGATCGTCCACGACGTCGCTCGTGACGGACATCCCCGTCTTCCCGTCCGCGAACGTCATGGCGCTGTACGTATCGAACAGCACGCCGTAGCCGCGCGTCGACACGACGAACGGCAGCACGATGCGCAGGTTGTGCTGGTACAGGCGCTTCGTCTTGCCGCGCAGGTCGAGGTCGGACGTCTCGTCGAAGCCCAGGCCATACAGCGCTTCGTCGCCGGCGAGGCGGAAGCGCGCCGTCGCCTGCCACGCGTCGCGGTCCTTCGTCCGCACGTAGCGGTCGGCCACCTGGCGGTCGCCGTCGACCGTCTTGACGGTGGCCACGGAGGCAGGATCGGGCGCAGACTTGAACACGGCCACCCGCTCGAACGCACGGGGCGCCGCGGCGTCCTCGCGCAACAGGACGGTGCCTGCGGCATCGCGGAACACGAGCGCGCCCGTCGTCCGGTTCACGGCGACACTCGCCCGCGCCGAGCGCAGCACGCGGTCCTTGCCCTGGTCGCCCGCCGTGACGGGCCCCGGCCGCTCGGCGACCGGTACACGCATGAGGTGCGCGGACGCGGACCACGCGGCGTTGCGCGTCGCGGTGACGTGCACGATGCGGTCGGTGACGAAATCGACCTTGACCCGCGTGTCGCCCACACGGTATTCGATCCCGCTGGCGGACTCGCGCACGTCCTGGACCGCGGCGTGCGCCGCGTCCACGCACGACAGCAGCGCGAACGCCGCCAGCACGGCCCGCAGTCGGCGTGGCACGATCACGCCACCCTCAGCGCGAATGCATACGGCAGTGCGGGACGCTGTTGCGGCAGGGTCACCGAGAGGCCATCGGCCGTCTGCTGGAACGCGAGCGCGCCGCCGCCCACGAGCTCCACGCGCGCCACCGGCTTGGGCAGGTGGTCGCCGCCGGCACGCATCGCCTTGATGTTGACCTTCCCGTCTTCCGGCCACCCCATCACGAACGCGTACACGGCATCCTTGCCGGACGTGAAGCGGATGTCGGCGCCGGAGAACGGCCGGCCCTTGCCCTCGTTGAAGCCGGGGCCGGACAACGGCGCGGCCGCATCGTCGGCCACGGGCCCTTCGCCGTACAGCACCCAGGGGCGGCTGTCGAAGATGCCTTCGCCGTTGGCGGCCGTCCAGCGGCCGATCTCCTCGACGATGGCGCGTTCCTGCTCGTCGATGGTGCCGTTGCCGCGCACGGGCACGGACAGCAGCAGGTTGCCGTTCTTGCTGACGACGTCGATCAGCGTGTGCACGACCGTCTGCGCGCTCTTGTACGCCTTGTTGTCGTAGATGCGGCGGTCGTAGTGCCAGCTGCCGATGCAGGTGCACGTCTGCCACGGCAGCGGCTCGATGCGCGGGCTCTGGCCCCGCTCGATGTCCCACACCATCGAATGGCGCTGGACCTCGTCGAGGATCTTGCCGTTGACGACGACGTCGACCTTGCCCCGCTTGGCGACGCTGCGGTTGTACATATGCGCGAGCAGTTGCGAGCCGACGTCGCTGACGGGCCACAGCGGCAGCACGGTGTCATCGTAGTAGACGAGGTCGGGGTCGTAGCTGTCGATCAGGTCGACGGTACGGTTGTACAGCTTGTCCGCATACGCCTTGCTCGGGGCGACCACGCCGCCGCCCCACGCCCAGCGCTGGTCGGTGCTGCCGCCGTCCTTGCTGAGCGGGTGGGCCTGTGCATACAGGGCCTGCGGATCGTGGCCGTTCCACCACTGGCCGCGGCCATCGGCCTTGGTCAGGCGGCCGTCGTACGGGACGCCGGCCAGCGGGCCCGTCTTGTCCGCGCCCTGCGCCGTCTCGTACCAGTTCCACGCGTGCGCCGCGTGCACGGACACGCCGAAGCGCAGGCCGTGCTTGCGGGCCGCGTCGTGCCAGCCTTTGATCAGGTCCTTGCCGGGTCCGAGCTTCGTCGAGTTCCACTCAGGCTGGTAGCGGCTGTTGTACAGGTCGAAGTTGTCGTGGTGGTTGGCCAGCGCGACGAAGTATTTCGCGCCCGCGCTCTTGTACAGGCCCACGAGTTCGTCCGGATTCCAGCGCTCCGCCTTCCAGCGGCGGATGATGTCCTTGAAGCCGAACTTCGACGGGTGCCCGTATTTCGCCACGTGGTACTTGTAGTGGTCACTGCCCTCCTCGTACATGCCGCGGGCGTACCAGTCGCCGTGTTCGGGTTCGCACTGCGGGCCCCAGTGCGCCCAGATGCCGAACTTCGCGTTGCGGAACCAATCGGGCGTCTCGTACTTCGACAGCGATTGCCAATTCGGCTCGAACGGGCCGGTGGCCATGGGCACGCGGGTGGCGGCCGCCTTCGCGGCGGCATAGGGGGACAGGGCCAGCGCGGGCAGCGCGGAGGCCAGGTGCTGCAGGAGTTCACGTCGTTTCATCGGCATCTTTCCAAGGTAGGTATCGGGGCGGCCATTGTGCGAAGGGCTCTTGTCGATCGACGAAATAGTGCCCGTCGACTCCTACCCCGGCAATTATGAAATCCGCCAGGCGGCCTCATATTTTCGTGAGGCCGCGGCGCCGTCAGGCGGCGCGCCTGCCCGCCGGGTCGTCGCCAACCACGTGCTTGACGAATGCCGCATGGTCCGGCATCGCGTCGACGGCCCGCCGGATCGAATCGCGCACCTTGTGGAAGTGGTCGAGCAGGTAGCCGGGATCCATGAGGTCGATGAAGGGGTCGTTCTTCTCCGGGAAGATCCCGTGCCCCATCAGGATCGACACCCACGAGTCTTCCAGGAAGCCCTGCTGGTCGAGGATCGCGACGCGGCTCGAGTCGCGGAACAGGTCGATCTGGTGCTGCAGGATGTCCGGAACGGCCATGTTGCGGCAGTAGCGCCAGAATTCGGAATCGTCGCGGTTCGTGAGCTTGTAGTGCAGGATGATGAAATCGCGGATGTATTCGTAGCGCTGCGACAGCAGGCGGTTGAACTCGTCGGCCAGCGCGGGGCTGCAGTCGCGGTCCGGGAAGAATTGGACGATCCACCCCACCGTCATCTCGATCATGTTGATGCTCGTCGATTCGAGCGGCTCGATGAACCCCGTCGACAGGCCGACGCCCACGCAGTTCTTGATCCACGACTTGCGCCGGCGGCCCGGCGTGAAGCGCAGCTGGCGCGGCGCGTCGATGGCCGCGCCTTCGAGCACGCCTTCCAGCACGCGCGTCGCTTCCGCGTCCGTCGTGAAGCCGTCGCAATACACGTGGCCGTTGCCCATGCGGTGCTGCAGCGGAATGCGCCACGTCCAGCCCGCGCTTTGCGCCGTCGACCGCGTGTAAGGCACCAGCGGGCCGTCCGGGTTCGTGCACGGCATGGCCTGCGCGCTGTTACAGGGCAGCATGGCGCTCCAGTCCTCGTAGCCGGCCTTGTAGACGCCTTCCAGCAGCAGCGCCCGGAACCCCGTGCAATCGACGAACAGGTCGCCTTCGAAGCGGCGGCCGTCACGCAGCTTGACGGCCGTGACGAAGCCCGTCTCGGGGTGTTGCTCGACGTCGACGACCATGCCTTCGATGCGCGTGACGCCGCGCGCGACCGCGTAGTCGCGCAGGTAGGCCGCGTACAGGCTGGCGTCGAACTGGAAACCGTAGGAATACGAATTGGTGACGGACGGCTGGTCGCCGTACGGCGGCACGAAGCGGTGCGCGCGCGACATGGCGTCGGCCGTCGACCATTCCTCGTACGACGGCATGTCCTTGACGTCGCGCTTCAGGCGCAGCCAGTACATGTACGCGGGACGGCTCTCGATCATCGGCCCGAAATTGCCGAAGGCGTGGAAGAACCGGCTGCCCACATGGCCCCAGTCGCGGAACTCGGTGCCGAGCTTGAACGTGGCCTGGGTCTTCTTGATGAAGTCGGCGGCATCCAGGCCCAGCGCCTGGTTGTAGTAGCGGATGGTGGGCAACGTCGCTTCGCCCACGCCCACTGTGCCGATCTCGGGCGATTCGATGAGGACGATCTCGCACGCCTTGCCCAGCTTCTGCGCCAGCGGCGCGGCGGTCATCCAGCCGGCGGTGCCGCCGCCCACGATGACGATTTGTCGGATGGCCTTGTCGGACATGATCTCTCCAATCACAAAAACGCGAACCTCCCGCAACCGGCCGGGCTTGCGGGAGGCGTACTACATGCTACACGACGATCAGAACGAGTAACCCATGCGGACCGAGTAGCTGCGGCCAGTATAGAACGCGCCGCGCTCCATCAGGCCGATATGCTGCTGCATGTACTGGCGGTAGATGGCATTGGTCAGGTTCGACGCTTCCACAGACAGCTTCAGGTTGGGGGTGATTTCGTACTGGAAGCTGCCGTCAAGCTCGCCATACGCACCGCCATACGTCGGCAGCGCGTAGTTGACCGAGTAGCCCTTGCCGAAGTTCGGGCTGTCCGGGTTCGCGTCGATGCCTTCGCCGCCGTTCGTGCCGTACGCATTGACCGCCTGCAGGTACTTCGAACGCCAGCTGTACGCCAGGCGCGCGGACACCGGCCCCTTGTCGTACAACAGGGCAAGGTTGTAGGCGTTCTTCGACAGGTTGGTCATCGGCAGCCCGCCCAGGATGCGGCCGTCGGTGTCGCAACCCGCCAGGTCGCGCGCCGTGTTCGCGGCAGGCGTGTCCTTCGGCGTGCACCATACCACGCCCGGCGGCGCGTTCAGGTTCAGGCGGCTGTCGAGGTAGGTGTAGTTCGCCGAGATACCGAAGCCGGACCAGAAACCGGGCAGCTTGTCGAAGTACTGCTGGTACGCGATTTCCGCACCGTTGGCACGGCCCTTGGCGCCGTTCGTCGGCCCGGTAACGTTGAAGTCGTAAGGCTTGCCCGTCAGGTCGTTCATCGTGTAAGTCGACGTCTGGCCGATGACGATGTCCTTGATGCGCTTGTTGAACACCGCCAGCGTCAGCGAGCCGCCATGGCCGAAATAGTATTCGGCCGTGAAGTCGAGGTTGTCCGACGTCGTCGGCTTCAGGGCCGGATTGCCGCGGGCGGAGCCGGTGAAGGTGATCGAATCGAGGGTCGTGACCTTCGTCGCCGTGTCGGTGGTCGTCTTGATGTTCTCGCTCAGCGTCGTGTAGGCCTGCAGCTGGTAGAAGTCCGGACGCGTCATGCCTTTCGAGTACGCGCCGCGGAATTGCAGGCCGTCGTTGACCTTCATGCGCACGTTCAGGCTCGGCAGCACGTTCGTGTACGAGTTGTCGAAGTCGCGCTTGGCGGACAGGTCTGCGAACGCCGGCACGCCGCCTCCCGAGATCTTGGAGATGTCCTGCTGCGTGTACAGCAGATAGCCCGTCGCTGCCATATTGGTGCGGACGACGCGCACGCCCACGTTGCCGTCGATCGGGTAACGCAACGTGTCGACGTTGAAGCGCAGCTGGCTGTACGCGGCCTTGGTGCGCTCGCGCTGCTGGTTCAGGCCCTCGGCGTCGCCGAACGGCGCGGGCTTCCAGTTCATCGCGCACGGCGTGCTCGTGCACAGCAGGTTCGCATAGCCATGGATCAGGGCGAAGCCGGATGGCGCACCGTCAGGGTTCGGCGTGTTCAGTGCCGGATCGGCGATGATGACCGGCGGCGGCGCCGTCATCTGGCCACCGAAGAAGTTCGGGAAGCCCATCGTCATGACCGGCTTCGAGAAACGCGGATCGTTCAGGTAGGGGTAGCCGTTGATCGCCCAGCCTTGCATCCACGGCTGCGCGATCGCGGTCCATTCGCTGCCGTGCGTCGAGCGCGTGTCGGCCTTGCGGTCGGTGAAGCGCACGCCGAACCGCAAGTCGTTCAGCACCGGGCTGTCGAACGTAAACTTGGCGTCCAGGCGTGCCGCGTTCAACGTGCCGGTGGCCTTGTCGCGGTGCTCCTGGCTGGTGCCCCAGTAATACGTCTTCGGATCCGTCAGCAAGGCGCGGTCCGCAGCGTCGAAATGCAGCTCCGCCGGCGACTTGGTCAGATCCCACGTCATTTTCGGCAGCGTGCCCTGCATGCCGACCAGATTGTCATAGCCGGTGGTGGTCGCGCGGGTGTGCTGCAGGTCGGAACTGACCGTCCACTGGTCGCTCGCGCGCCAGTCCGCGTGCCACGCGACGTCGCGGGTGTCGGACTTGCGGCCCGCCGCGCGCGACGAGCTGCTCAGGCTGATCCCCGTTTCGTTCGGCGAACGCAGCGTGCCGGTCAGCAGCGCGCCGTTGTCGGCAAAAGTGGCGCCGGGGTCGAGCATGCTGGTCGACGGGTTTGCCGTGCCCGTGTTCATGCCATATTCCGTCGTGTTCATGTCGTACTTCGAACGGAAGAACGTCAGGTAGGACGACAGGTTGTCCTTCTTCCACTGCAGTGCGCCATACAGGCCGTCGCGTTCGCGCTCGAAATTGTTCGACGTCCAGTAGCTGCCGTTCGGGATCCAGCGTTGCGTGCCGCTCGTGTCGCCCGTGACCGCGTTGGTGCGCGGGATGTACGGGGAAATCTGCATGCCGTCACTGCGCGTATTGATGCGCGAACGGGCCACGTCGATCAAGGCGCCGAACTGGCCGAAGGGTGTGTTCCAGCGGTTCGACAGCAGGCCGGACACGCCGGGCGACGTCTTGCCGCGCAGTTGCGAACGGCGTTCCTCCACCGACAGCGCACCCTTGGCGCCCTTGAAGTCGAACGGCAGCGCCGTGCGCAGATTCACCAGGCCGCTGATGCCGCCCTCGATCTGCTCGGCCGACGGGTTCTTGTACACGTCCAGGCCGCTCATCAGTTCCGGCGGCACGTCCTCGAAGCTCAGCGAGCGGCCACCGTTGGCGGAAAACGCGTCGCGGCCGTTGAGTTCCGAACGCACATAGGTCAGGCCGCGCACCGACACGCCGGTGCCTTCCGCGGCGTAGTGGTTGACGCCGTCGCCCACGCCCTGCTGCGGATCGACGCGGTTCAGCGTACGGTCGATGGTGACGCCGACCACGCGCTGCAGGACTTCCGTCACCGACTTGTCCGGCAGCTTGCCAATGTCGTCGGCGACGATGGAATCGACGATCTCGTCCGCGTTGCGTTTGCGGGCCGACGCCGATTCCAGCGCGGCGCGCTGGCCCACGACCACGACGGTGGCCGTGCTACCGTCGTCCTTCTTGCCGGTGTCTTGGGCGAAGGCACTGTGCGCCATCATGGCGCCGCTCGCCATCAATACGAACTGGGCGGCGCCCACGGCGATTGCTGTTCTCTGAAACCTCACTGGCGTTCTCCTCATTCAGCCTGTCTGTTCTTGTGGATCCCTGGCCGCGACGCCGGACGGTCACGGTGGAAACCTCATTTTGAGCAGGTACCGGGCGAGGGACAATTCATAAATTTGCCAAACCGAACATTAATTTGATTAAAGTAGTATGAACGCAACAGTTCCGAATATAAACGTTTGATTATTATCTGAACGAAAAATGAACGAACCGGTTCACGTGTGCGCCGTTCCCGTCACCTGCGCGAGGAACGCCCCGTGGTCGGGCATCGCGCCGACGACCTGCCGGATCGCCGCGTGGACGTTCTGAAAGTGCTCGAGCAGACTGCGCGGATCCATGCGCTCGATGATCTGGTCGCAGCGCTCGGGTCGCAGGCCGTTGCCCAGCATGATCGCCGCATGCGAATCGACCTGGAACCCCTGCAGGTCATAGATGGCGACGTGGCCCGTGGCGCGGAACATGTCGATCTGGTGCTGCAGCGCGTCGGAGACGGGCATGTTCGCGCAATAGCGCCAGAATTCCGAGTCGGTGCGCTTGGTCAGCTTGTAGTGCAGGACGATGAAGTCGCGTACGTACTCATAGCGCTGGCCGACCAGCCGGTTGAATTCGTCGGCCAGTTCCGGACTGCAGTCGCGGTCCGGGAAGAACTGGACGAGCCAGCCGACGGCCAGCTCGATGATGTTGATGCTCGTCGATTCCAGCGGTTCCAGGAAGCCGCTCGACAGGCCGATCGCCACGCAGTTCTTGACCCACGACTTGCGCCGCTGTCCCGTCGTGAAACGGAGCTGGCGCGGCGTGTCGAGCGGCGCCGTATCGAGGCCATCCAGCAGCACGCGCCCCGCCTCCTCGTCCGACATGAAGCCGTCGCAGTACACGTGGCCGTTGCCGTTGCGGTGCTGCAGCGGGATGCGCCATTGCCAGCCCGCGCTCTTCGCCGTCGAGCGCGTGTACGGCGTTTTCACGTCCGCCAGCGCGCTCGGCACGGCCTGCGCGCTGTTACAAGGCAGCATCGCGCTCCAGTCCTCGTAGCCGGCCTTGTACACGCCCTCGATCAGCAGGCCGCGGAAGCCCGTGCAATCGACGAACAGGTCGCCCTCGACGCGGCGGCCGTCGGCCAGCTTGACGGCCGTGATGAAGCCCGTTTCCGGATGCCGCTCGACCTCGCCCACCGTGCCTTCGATGCGCTTGACGCCGCGCGCCGTCGCGTATTCACGCAGGTACAGTGCGTACAGGCCCGCGTCGAACTGGAACGCATACGAATACGCATTGGTGGGGCTTTGCGCGTCGCCGTGCGGCGGCACGAAGCGGTTCGCGTGCGCCATCGTCGCCGTGAGGGACCAGTCCTCGTACGGCGGCAAGTCCTTGACCTCGCGCGCGAGACGCTGCCAGGCCATGAACGCGGGACGGTTCTCGATGGGGGGACCGTAGTCGCCGAAGCCGTGGAAGAACCGGTTGCCGAGGTGGCCCCAGTCCACGAAGTCGATACCGAGCTTGAACGTGGCCTTCGTCCGGCGAACGAACTCCCCGGCGTCGATGCCGAGCGCGTGGTTGTAGTACGTGATGGTGGGCAGCGTCGATTCGCCGACGCCGACGGTGCCGATCTCGGGCGATTCGACGAGCACGATCTCGCACGTCGGGCCCAGCTTGAGCGCCAGCGGCGCGGCGGTCATCCAGCCGGCGGTGCCGCCGCCCACGATGACGATTTTACGGATGGCCTTGTCGGACATGAAACTCCAATCATAGAAACGCGCAGTCCAGCCAATTCTGGTGAGCGGTATCCGGCGGGACAATTACAAAATTGATCAACCGCGCCCATGAAATTGATGAGGAGTTTCGTCCGCGCGGACGACGGTTACGGCGCCGCGGCTTCCTGGACGGGGCTGTCCGGCTGTTCCTGCTGCACCGCCAGCGCACGGAACGCCTTCGGGGTGCAGCCGTATTCTTCCTTGAACAGCTTGTTGAAGTACGAGACGTTGGCATAGCCGACCGAGAACGCGATCTCCGCGATGCCCGTGCCGCTGTTCTCCGCCAGCAGCCGGGCCGCTTCCGTCAGGCGCAGCTTGTTCAGGTAGCTGGTGAACGTCATGCCGAGTTCCGATTTCAGCACGTCGTTGACCTTCGTGCGGTTCGTCCCCGTCCCGGCGACGACGCCTTCCAGGTCGAGCTCCGGGTTCGTGTAGTTAGACGCGATGAAGCGCAGCACCGACACCTTTTCCTTGTCCCGGTACGGCTCCAGCGTGAGCTGGCGATAGGCGACGAGCGGCAGGTCGGTCTTCAGCGTGGAGCCTACGCTCGCGATCATCGCGCGCGCCTGGGCCCGGAAGAACCAGATGCCGAAACCGGCCCACCCTGCCGCCACGAGCGCGGCCAGCCAGGCGAGCCAGCGATAATCGCGGCCCCGCATCGTGAAATTGCTGATCTCGACGTGGGACGGGACGCCGCGCGGGCTCTGCGACGTGGCGCCGAACACGAAGCGCGCTACCCGGTCCAGCTTGAAGTCCTGGCGCGACACGTCGCGGTGGAACGCGTCGAACCACCATTGGGGCACCGACAGCCGCGTCGTGTCGATGGACACGGGCACGCCGTCCTCGTTGCAGGAGAAATAGGTCAGCGCCGGCGGATAGGTGAAGAAATTACCCGGCTTCGAGACCCGTTCGTCGTGGATCGAGATGATGAATACCATCGAGTTCGCCGGCGCGCATTTGGCGAGGAAGGACACGGTGCCGTACCGGGACAGGTCGACCAGGGCGGGCGCGCCCTTCGCATCGGCGGCGATCAAGTCGGCGGAGACGTTGATGTCCGGCGTGCCCGGAGGGAGGTTCATGTCGAAGCGCAGACCGTCGCGCATCGTGTCGTCGACGCGGATCACGGGTGCGCCGGCCGGCCACGGCGAGACGGTATAGCCGCGATGCCATTCCACGGCGCGTCCGTCGACGCCCTTCTGGCCCGGCAGGATCGGCAGCGAGAGATAGCTCCGTTCAATGAATACGACCGCGAACAGCGCATCCGCGAGCACGATGACGATGAACGCGAGCAGCGCCTTCTTATAAAACTCTTGCATATGGCACGGTGGTGAATGTCTCCAGTCGTCACCTCTGGCGGGGACGTCACCGGAATCATAACAGCCCACCCATGCGGGGTCTTGGTTTCGGCCCGTTCGCGCCGCTGCGTTGCAAGTGCGCAACGGGGGCGCCAAGCCCCCAGCCCTGCCGGCACAAATCATTGGCGGCATCACCTAATTTCATAATTGCGCCGGTCGGGCCCGCTGTTCACACTTTCAACCGTCGATTTTTCCAGGATCCTCCATGCGCAAGCTGCTGCTCACCCTGTTCTTTTTCATCGCCGCCGGCGCGCAAGCGCAGACGACCGTGATTCCGCTCTGGCCGGAAGGCGTGCCGGACGCGAAACCAAATCCCGTACCCGAGCGAATCGAGAACGACATGATCAGCCACGTGTCCGAGCCGACGCTGACGTATTACCCGGCCGCCTCCGACCGACCGGCGCACACGGCCGTCATCATCTGCCCGGGCGGGGGCTACCAGTTCCTCGCGTTCGCGCACGAAGGACGGCGCTACGCGGAGTGGCTGTCCAGCCTGGGCATCGCTTCCTTCGTGCTGAAGTACCGTATGGTGGACGCCGGCCATCCGGCGCCGCTGCGCGACGTCCTGCGCGCGATCCGCACGGTGCGCGCGCACGCGTCGGATTACGGCGTGGCGCCGGACCGCGTGGGCGTGATGGGCAGTTCGGCCGGCGGCCACCTGGCCGCCAGCGCGGCCACGATGTACGACGATCCGGCCGGACGCACGGGCGCGCCGCTCGACACGGTCAGTGCGCGGCCCGACTTCCTGCTGCTGATGTACCCCGTGATCACGTTGATGCCCCCGTACGCGCACGAAGGCTCGCGCTATTCGCTGCTGGGCGTGCACCCGGCGCCGGAACTGGTGAAGCAGATGTCGGTCGAGACCCGCGTCACCGCGCAAACGCCGCCGACGTTCCTCGTCCACTCGGAAGACGACAACGTCGTCCCCGTCGACAACAGCATCATGTTCTTCCAGGCCCTCGCGCGCGCGCACGTGCCGGCCGAGCTGCACATCTACGAACACGGCGGCCACGGCATGGGCATGACGCCGGGCCACGGCGACGCATCGCTGTGGCCGCGCCGCGCCGAGGAATGGCTGCGCGACCGGAAGCTGATCGCGCAGTAATTCGGTGATTCGGGGTCGGTAATTCGGGGTCAGAGCACCGCCGCGCTGCGGCGGCGCACTGACCCCTGCGGCTCGACCCCTGCGGCTCCGACCCCTGCGGCTCCGATCGCGTCAGAACGACATCCGCAGGCCGAGGTTGATGCGGCGGCCGTCGTTTTCCAGCGTCAGGAACTGGCTGTCGTTGTTGGCGTACTCGTGCACCTTCGCGTTCGTCAGGTTGATGGCGTCCAGGTACAGCGACACCGTCTCCGTCAGGTTGTAGCGCAGGCTCGCATCCGTCTGTCCGTAGGCCGCACGGTTGCGCGGCAAGGTGCTGCCGCCGCCGCAATCGATGGAGAAGTGATTGCGCCAGTTGTAGCTGGCCCGTGCCTGGAACTTGCTGTTCTCGAAGAACAGCGACGCGTTGTACGACTGGCGCGACAGGCCCGGATAACCGCACGACACCGGCCCCTCGGACGAATCGCGGTTCGCTTCCGCATCCACGTACGTGTAGTTCGCCGTCACGCCGAAGCCCTGCAGCAGCGGGCTGATATTGTCGAACGCATACTGGCCCGCCAGTTCCGCACCCTTGATCGTTCCCGTCTGGCCGTTGCGGATGCGGCTGTCGTGCACGATCTCGTTCGGGTACTGCGGCACTTTCGTGTCCTGCAGCGACGTCTCCAGGAAGTCCGACACCTTCTTCATGAACAGGGCGCCGCTGACGTAGTTCGTCTTCGACAGATACCATTCGTACGACACGTCGAAGTTGTTCGAGCGCATCGGCTTCAGGTACGGGTTGCCGCCGCCGCTCGTCACATAGCCGGTACGGCCGCCGTACCAGTTGCTGACGCCCATCTGGTTCAGCGTCGGACGGGTCAGCGTCTTCGACGCGCCGAAGCGCAGCAACATGTCGGACGTGAGGTCGATCTTCAGGTTGGCGGACGGCAGCCACGCGCCGTAGCTGTTGCCGACCGTGTTCGTCTGCATCGGGCCCCAGTTCTGGATGTACGTCGTGTCGTTCGGGCTCTGCGTGGCCGACAGCAGGATGCGGCTCGTGCCGGACGACTCCGACTTCACGTGCATGTAGCGCAGGCCCAGGTCGCCGGACCAGCTGTCGCCTTCCCATTTCGACTGGACGAAGGCGTTGGCCACCTTTTCGCGCACGGCCCACAGCGACGGCTTCGTGTAGTCGATCGCCATCGGACCGTTCGGGAAGATCGACTTGTCGGCGTAATGGGCCGGGTCGTTCGACTGCGGGATCACGGACGGCTGGTTCAGGTACGCCATGTAGGCATACGGATCGAAGCTGAGGAAGTTCGCCGGCACGCCACCGCCGCCGCCGAACGGATTGCCCAGCGGCGTCACGGTGAACAGCGACGACGGCAGCGACAGGTGGTAGCCGGAGTAGGCGTTCCACGAATCGGCGCTCCACGAAATGTGCTCGACCTTGCGCTGCGAGTACGCGGTGCCCATCTGCAGGCCCTTGAACCAGCCCATGTCCGTGCTCCAGGCCGCGTTCAGGCGGCCTTCGTGCAGGTTGTCGTGGTTGGTGGCGATGTTGTTGCCGACAGCGTGGGCGCGCACGGCCGTCGGGTCCGCGATGCCGTCGCCGAAGGTCACGGTCGGCGTCGAGCCGAAGGTCAGCACGTCGCCGTTCTTCGGTACCATGCCGGCCACGATCCACAGGTCGGGGTAGCCGATCGCCGTGCGCGACGTCGCCAGGTCCGCTTCCAGCTTCCAGTCCGGCGTGAGGGCCCATTTCGAATTGATGCCATAGGCCAGCGTCGTCGACAGGCGGTCGCCGCCCTTGACGATCATGTCGTTCGAATTGGCGTCGGTCAGGATGCCGGCCGCGGCCAGGCCCGGATTGTTGGCGACGAAGGTCGAACCGGGACGGTCGAAGCCCGTCACCTGGCCGTTCGCGTCATACTTCACGTTCAACTGCGTGGGATTCATCCAGTCGCTGATGGCGATGACCTTGTTGCGCTGGTTCAGGCGCGAATACAGGGCGTCGGCCGAGAGCTTCCACGTGGACGACGGGTTGTATTGCACCGTCGTGCTGGCGACGAGGCGCTTGCGGCTCTCGTCCTCGTTCTGGAAGCCGTAGCTCTGCGGCATCAGGAGCTTGCGCGTCGTGACGTCGGCGGCCGTCAGTCCCGTGGACGCCAGGTTGCCGTTGATCGTCTTCACGTCCAGCAGGTTCCACGCATCGTTCAGCGCCTTGTACTGGCGCGATTTGCGGTCCGTGTACGACAGCGAGCCGGCCACGCCGAAATTCTTTTCCGCGTTCGCGTAGGAGTACAGGGCGGACAGGTTCGGCGTGTTCTTGCGCGAATTCGAGTCCCACGAATCCGACACGTTGACGACGGTCGACTGGCCGGCCTTGCCGGACAGCGGGCGCGTCGTCTGGATGTCGACCGTCGAACCGATGCCGCCCTCCGGCAGGAACGCCTGCGACGTCTTGTACACGATGGCTTTCGAGATCAGGTCGGACGACAGCACGTCGAACGAGAATTCGCGTCCGCCCGTATCGCTCGTGATCGTGCGGCCGTTGAGCAGCACGTTGTTGAATTCCGGGCCCAGGCCGCGCACCGAGATGAAGCGGCCCTCGCCGTTGTTGCGCTGGATTTGCACGCCCGTCACGCGCTGCAGGGACTCCGCGATGTTCGTGTCCGGGAACTTGCCGGCATCCTCGGCCGACACGGCATCGACGATACCGTCCTGCAGCCGCTTCGTCGTCAGCGACGACTGCAGCGACGCGCGAATGCCGCTGACGACGACCTGCTGCACCTCGCCACTCGGCGGTTGTTCGTTCGTGGTCTGCGCGCCGGCATATGCCGTCACGCACAGTTCGGCGATCAGCGTCGCCAGCAGGGTCTTGTAAATTCGTTTGTTGTCCATCTTGTCTCCCAATCTCCGTTTTTGACTGCTTGCTTGCCGATCGACCTGCGCCCCGCGCGCTGCGGCGGTAACGTTGTCGCAAAACAACGTAAAACGGGGGCGTTTTGCGCCGTCGCCGTTCCTGGTCAGGACACGGTGCGGTGCGAAGGTCGTCGCGGAAGTACGATGCCGTCCATGTCTAGACATCCGTACCAAACCATTTTACGTAGAGGTGCGAACGTTACCACTATGGCTTCTTTACTGTCTGGCATGCCATAAACATATAGGACGATCCGCACCGCATGACTTGGCTCAGTAGCCGACGGCGTAATCCTTCGGGAACGGACGTCCCGCGAAGGCCTTCTTCTGGGTCCAGTCCAGCGCGGGGCTGGTCCAGTAGGCATCGCCGGGCGGCAGGCCCAGCGCCAACAGGCTTTCCGACGCGATGTACATGCTCCCGTTGTTCGAGTAGATGTCGGCCAGTTCCGGATGGTGGCCGACGAAACCGAGCGTCAGCCAGCCGTCCGGCGTGAAGTTCGTCGGGTCCGTCCACACGGCTTCGTGCACGGCCTGCAGCGCGGCGCGCACCTGGCCCTCCGGCAGGCTGGCGGGCAGCTGCTTGCGCCACGCGAGCAGGGCCAGCGGCTGGAACACCGCCGTGCGGTACGTGAGCGAACGCCCGATCGGCGGGTACGTGCCCGTGGGCGACACGAAGCGCTCCAGGTGCTCGCAATAGCGCTGCATGCGTTTCAACGCCTGCGCGCGCAAGTCGGCCGGCTTGCCGTTCCAGAACGGCGCATCATGCTTTTCCAGCACCTCGAGGATCTCGAGCAGCATCGGATACATCACGTACGAGTTGTAGTAATCGAAGTGGAACGTCTCGCCGTCCTTGATCCAGCCGTCGCCCACGTACCACTCGTTCACCTTGCGGATGGCGACATTGGTCCGCATCGGGTCCGCGTCTTCCCCGACCGACAGCAGGAACGCCTCGTTCATCGCGGCGAACAGCATCCAGTTGATGTACGGCGGCTCGATGCGACGCAGCCCCCGGATCTCGGCGACGATGCGCCGTTTCGTGACCGCGTCGAGCGGGTCCCACAGGGCGTGCGGCGCGCGGATCAGGGCGTTCGTGAAATACGACGAATCGACGAGCGCCTGCCCGCCCGCGCGCCAGCCAAGATAGTCCGGGCTCGCCGGATCGACGGCGTGCGCATAGCTTTGCAGCGCCAGCTGGCGCAGGCGCGCGCGCAAGCGCCCTTCCGGCGTCGCATCGTCCGGCAGCGCGAGCCACGGCGCGATGCCGGACATCAGGCGGCCGAAGCATTCCAGGTACGCGACGTCCCGGCTGCGGCCGTCCCACGTGGGACTGAGCTCCAGCGCGAAGCGTTTTTTCAGCTCGCCGCGCGCCATCGCCGTCAGCACGGGTTCCGCCATCCTTTGCAGGAGGCCCAGCATCCACGCGCGCTCGCCGCCCGCACGCGCGGGGGCGAGCGCAGGCGCGGGCGCGGCGGCCGCGCCGCGGGCCGCGATGGTGCCGGCCGCCGCGACGGCGCCCATGAAGTGTCGTCGTTTCATGCGTCCCTCGTCACTCGACCACCAGCGCGTCGCCCACGTAGGCGCGGAAATGGCGGATGCGTCCCGCGACGCCGTCCGGGCCCTGGCGCGGCACGTAGCGCAGGCCCGCGACGTCCATCGTGCGGCCCAGGTCGATCACGAGGCGGTGCGGATAGGCGCTCTTCTCCGCCGTGATCCAGTAATCGCTGTTCTGGCCGTTGATCGCGTTCAGCGCGCCGCCGTCTTCCTTCGTCGCTTCCTCGCTGTCGACATAGGCGATGGTCCAGTTGGACTGGTCCAGCGTCTTGCCGTCCTTGTCGAGCAGCGACAGTTCCGCGATGGCCGCATGCGGCTTGCCGTCGAACGCGTCCAGCGCCTCCAGGCAGAACTGGCGGCCCGTGTGCGGGGCCGCGAAGCGCACGTCCTGCGTCTGCGAGCCCGGCGCGAACTCGCCTTCGTGCGCAGGCTCCGCGCCGTCCAGTTTGGGGCGCACCGTGCTGGGCGGCCGCGGGAAGTCGCGTTCACGGTGCAACTGGTCGAGGATTGGCGTGGCGAGGCCCGCGATCTTCGGCACGTCCTGGCCGCGCGGCCCCGTCAGGTCCAGCACGACGACCTCGTTGCGGCCCTTCCTGATCCACGGGCCCGGCAGATACATCGTCTGCGTGGGACCGATGCTCCAGAAGCGCCCGAGGCAGCGGCCGTTGATCCAGACGACGCCCTGCCCCCACGCGGACATGTCGAGGAACGTGTCGTCCGTGCGCGCCGCGTCGAAGCCGCCGCGATAGAACGCCGCGCCCTTGCCGCGGCCCCGCTTGAACGCGAGCGGCGGCAGTACGCCGTCCGCATCGAAATCGATGGCGCGGATTTCCCACTGTTCCAGCGCCTGCGCGGCACCGCCCTTCGGCGTGAACGTGACGGGGCCGTGGATGCCCTTGCGGTCGTGGACCTCGGGTCCGAAGTTCACGCGCGCGATCGTGTATAGCAGGATCTCGAGCACGGCCGGCTTGGCGCGCGCCGGCACGTCGACCTTGTAGCGGCGGTAGCGCGTGTCCAGGGTGCCGATCGGCTTGCCGTCCAGGCGCACCCACGCGAGGTCGCGCGCGCGCGCCACTTCCACGACACCGGCCGGGCCGGCCGGCAGCGTGACGCGGTACGACACGAGGCCGCGGCTGATGTCGTACTGCTCGATGGGCCGGGGCGACTTGTCCTTGATGACGCGTGCCGGCAGCGCGGTCGTCACGGGCACGGATTCGCCCAGCGCGAACGGCGCGATCGTCATCACGGGCATGCGCGGCGGCGGTGCCGGCAGCTTTTCGCCGGGTGCCAGGAACGGCGTGATGGCGGCGCGGTAGGCGTCGAACTTGTCGCCGATCCAGCCCGCCTCGCCGATCGGCGCGTCGTAGTCGTAGCTCGTCGTGTCGGGCCGGAACGGACGGTCGCAGCCGCCCCACAGGCCGAAGGTCGTGCCGCCGTGCGCCATGTACAGGCTGAACGAGCCGTTCACCTTCAGCATCGCGGCGATGTCGGCCGTCGCGCCCTCGACGCCGCCGCGGCGGTGCGGCGAACCCCACGTGTCGAACCAGCCGGAATAGTATTCGCCGCACATGCGCGGGCCCTTCTGCACGGCGTCCAGCGCCTTGAAGCCGGCGGCCGGATCGCTGCCGAAGTTCGCCACGTTGAACAGCTCGGGGATCGCCGTGCGGGCGACGGCGTTCGTCGGATTGCACTGGAACAGCGGGACGTCGAAGCCCGCGTCCAGCAAGGCCTGGCGCAGCACGCGCAGATAGCCCACGTCGTCGCCGTAGAAGCCGTACTCGTTCTCGACCTGCACCATCAGGATGTTGCCGCCGCGCGTGACCTGCTGCGGACCGAGCACGCGCCCCACTTCCTTCAGCCAGCGGCGCGCCGGCGCGAGGTAGGCCTCGTCGCGCGTGCGCAGGAACGCGTCGCCGTCATGCTTCAGCAACCACCACGGCAGGCCGCCCATCTCCCATTCCGCGCACGCGTACGGACCCGGACGCAGGATCACCCACAAGCCTTCCTGCTGCGCGAGCCGGCAGAATTCCGCCGCGTCGCGCTGCGCGGCCCAGTCGTAGCGGCCTTCGCGCCATTCGTGGTAGTTCCAGAACAGGTAGGCGCAGACGGCGTTCAGGCCCATCGCCTTGATGGTCTTCAGCCGATGCGTCCAGTACTCGCGCGGCACGCGGGCGAAGTGCATCTCGCCGCAGCGGATCTGCAGGGGTTTCCCGTCCAGCAGGAAGTCGTGTTCGTCGATCGCGAAGCGGTGCGAAGCCGCCGCGTGCACCGTGGCGCTCAAGGGCAGGAGGGCTGCGGCGGCGCTGCCTTGCAGCAGGCGGCGGCGTGGGAAACTGATGGTCATGTGGTCGTCTTCTTCAGGTTGAAAGATCAGAGCTTGCCGCGCAGGCCGAACTTGATGGTACGCCCATCATACTTCGCGTAGTCCATGCGGGTGCGGTGGCCATCGCCGTACTGGCCCGTGGCGTCCTCGAAGTAATCGTACGAAAGCGTGTTGGTCAGGTTCAGCGCATCGAGGCGCAGTTCCAGGTTTTCCGTCAGCTTGTAGCTGATGGTGCCGTCCAGGTAACCGCGGGCGGCGCGCCAGCGAATCAGGTCGTCGCCGTTGTTCTTCGGGTTGTCCGGATGCAGGAAGCGGCCCTTGTAGTTGTACGAGAGGCGCATCGCGAGCGGCCCCCGCTCGTAATACGTGGTGAAGCTGTACGCGTACTTCGGCACCGAGTTCACGGCGATTTCCTTGCCGGCCGTCGTGATCCACTTCTGGCTGTTGAACGGGTCGATGTGCGTGTAGCTCGCCAACGCGCCCAGGCCCTTGAACGGATCGGGCAGGAAGGTGAAGTCCTGCTGGTAGGCGAGTTCATAACCCTTGAGAGTCTGCTGGCCCGCGTTGCCGTAGGTGCGCAGGGTCATGGGCAGGTTCGGGTCGACCTTGCCGTTCGCGTCGTGGAAGATCGCACCGAGCGCCGTGTCGGGCAGGCCCAGCGCGCCGAACGTCGTCTGCGTCGTGCTCGAGACGGTGGCGTCCGTGAGCTCCTTCTTGAAGTACGCGGCCGACAGCAGGCTGCCCGGCTTGAAATACCACTCCAGGCTCGTGTCGAGGTTCTTCGACTGCTGCGGCTTCAGGTTCGGGTTGCCCGCGGTGGCCGTGTTGTCGAACGGGTTCGGGATGACGGTCTGCGCGGCGATGATCGACAGCGATGCGCGGCTGATCGTCTTGCCGTACGACGCCCGCCAGATCAGGTCGTCAAGCACGTCGTAGGCGGCGCTGACGGCCGGCAGCACGTTCGTGTACTTGCCGTGTTCCTGGTTCGGCAGATAGGTATTGCCCGCGCCCGACTTCTTGTAGTTGTCGATGCCGAGCTTCGTCTGCGCCCAGCGCACGCCGGCGTTGATGCGCAGTTCGCGCGCCAGCACCTCGCCCTTGAAGTCGGACTGCACGAAGCCCGTCGTCACCTTCTCTTCCGCGCCGAAGCTCTGTGCCGGCGTGAATGCAGCCGGCGTGTTGAAGGCCAGCGGATCGTACGTCGAATACGTGTAGCTGCGCGTGAAGGTGCCGAACTGGTGCGGCCAGCCGTCGCCCATGTCCAGGTTCGAGACGGGCAGCTTGGACACCATGTTGCTGCGCAGGCCCGCATCGCCGAACCCCTTCAGCTTCGCAACCATGGCGGCCGTGCCGTTGCGCTTCTCGACGGTCTTCGTCGTGTCGACGTAGACGAGGCCACCCTTGAAGTGACCGGTCCAGTCGTCCCACAGGTCGTAGTCCTGGTCCAGCACGAGGCGCGCCTGGCGGCCCTTGTCCGTCTCGCGCGTCCAGCCGGTGTTGATGTCGAAGCCCGTGAAGTTGGCGGGATTCGTGAAGTCGACGGGCGACGACAGCGACGGGTACACGTGGTCCGCGCCGTAGTCGATCGTGGAATCGACGCCGAAGACCTGGCCCGACAGCGTGTCCTGGTAGCTCTTCGCGTCGCTGTTGTTCGCCGACAGCTGGCCCGTGAGCACGGTGCCTTTCTTGACTTCCCAACGGCCGTTCAGCGCGAGGTAGCCGAACTTCGTCTTGTCCTCGCCGTACGTGACGCCGCTGCTGTACGACGTATTGCCGAAGGTGCCCGTGAGGAGGTTCGACGCCGGATCGATGTGCACGTCGAGCGGCACGAGGCCGTTGTGACCCGCCTGGCCGGGAGGCGCGCTGCGGTTCGTCGTCTTGCTGTTGCGGATCAGGATGCCGTAGTACAGCTCGTCGCGGCTGTTCTGCAGCTGCGACGCGAGGCCGTCCAGGCTGATGTTCAAGCCGCCTTCCTTGTACTGCAGCGACGTCACGAGGCCGTCGCGCGTGCGCCGGTTCTGCGAGCCGTAGAAGCGGTAGATGCGGGGCAGCAGCGCATTGTCGACCTGGTCGCGCGTATAGCCGGACAGGTTCGCGCGCGGGTCGTCGTAATCGAGTTGCAGCGCGAAGTTGCCCAGCACCGGGTTCGCGCTGCCGCGGCGCGAGCTGTTGTAGCCGCCCGTCGCCTCGAAGCCGGAGCGGTTGTTGACGGCCTTCGAATGCGACGCGCCGGCCAGGAAGCCCCAATTGCCCCACGTGTTCGAATACAGCGCGAACAGGTTCGGGTCGGTCTTCTCCGACATCGTGTTGTACGCGGCCGACACGCCGTAGCGCACCGTGCGCTTCGGGCTGTCGAACGGGCGCGGCGTCTGCAGGTCGACGACGCCGCCCATGCCGCCTTCCGTCAGTTCGGCCAGCGGTGTCTTGTAGAAGTCGACGCGGCCGAACAGCTCGGACGCGAACACGTCGTAGTTGAAACCGCGCGCCGCGCTGCCGATGGTGCTGGTCGACGTCGTGTTGACGGGCGCGCCGTTCAACGTCGTCACCGTGTATTCGGTCGGCAGGCCGCGGATCGAGATGCGCTGCCCTTCCGCCGAGCTCTCGTCGCGGTTCAGGATTACGCCCGGCACGCGCTGCAGCGATTCCGCGACGTTCGCCTCGGGGAATTTGCCGATGTCCTCGGCCACGATGGAGTCGCGCACGCCGATGGCCTGCTGCTTCAGGTTCAGCGCCTTCTGCAGGCTGGAACGGAAGCCCGTCACGACGACCGTCGTGGTGACCGGCGCATCCTGGAACGGCGGGGGCGGCTCGGCGGCCGCCGCGTCGGACGGGACGGTTGGCGTGGTCGTGTCCTGGGCCAGCGCCGGATGCCCATAGGCGGCGGCGAGCGCCACCGGCAGCAGCGCGGCGAGCAACTTCTTGTTCATCTTGTCTCCATTGTTGTGTCGTTATCGGAACCCTGATGCCGGTCTGGCGCTGTGTCGCGGTAGTCTTTACGCCGGCTGGTGGTCACGTTACCACAGCCGATTATTAGATAGCAATAGTGCACGACCGGCTAAAAATTTGTCCTAACATGTTGTTTTTAAAGGAAGTTTCCGCCGGTTTCGGCAAATTTTGTGTCGTTCCGCTACGACATCCATGCCAAACAGTCATACCTTTGACGAAATTTGTGATGTACGTTGTCTCATTAATCCGTCACACTTCGTGTTTTTCGGATGCCTATGCGCAAAGTCAGCAAACTCAGTGAGGTCGCCCGGCTCGCGGGCGTCGCGCCGATCACGGCCTCGCGCGCCATCCGCGGCACAGGCTATGTGTCGGCGGAGGCCCGCGAACGCATCATGGCCGCCGCCGCACAGCTGCAGTACACGCCCGACCCGCTGGCGCGGCGCATGCGGGGCGACCGGAGCCGGCTGCTCGGCGTGTTCGTCAACAACTACGGTCCCGTCGTGCTGCACGAGATCATCCGCGCCCTCAGCACGCATGCGCGCGCCAAGGGCTACGACCTGCTGCTGTTCAACGCCGAGCGCTTCGACAGCCCCGACCGCATGGCCACGTGCGACCTGCTGGGCAAGCTGTGCGACGGGCTGCTGCTCGTGATGCCCAGCGCCGACGACGGCTTTCTCGACGCCATCGAACGCCAGCAACTGGCCAGCGTCGTGATCTGCTTCGATGCGAGGCCCGTCGCCGTGCCTGTCGTGGCGGCGGAAAACCGCCTCGGGGCGCGCGCGGCCGTCGAACACCTGCTGGCGCTGGGCCACCGCCGCATCGCCTACATCGCCGGCAATCCGGGCACGGGCCAGAGTGCGGAGCGCGAACGCGGCTACGTCGACGCGCTGCTGGCGGCCGGCATCGCGCCCGATCCCGCGCTCGTCGTCAATGGCGCCTTCGTCCAGCCGGGCGGCTACGCGGCCACGGAACGGCTGCTTGGCGCGAGCGTCCCGCCGACGGCGATCTTCGCCGCGAACGACGAGATGGCGTTCGGCGCCATCGACGCCATCAACAGCCGCGGCTTGACGGTCCCGGACGACATCTCCGTGATCGGCTTCGACGACATCCCGACCGCGAGCTGCGTCTTTCCCAAGCTGACGACGATGCATCAGCCGTTCGATGCCATCGCCGCCTACGCCGTGCGCGAGGTGGTCGGCATGATCGACGGCCAATCCACGGCGGCTGCGCGCATCGCCTTCCCCGCGAAGCTCGTCGTGCGCGGGTCGACGGCGCCCGCGCGGCAAGTGGAGACCGATACTGCGGCCGTCACGCCGACACCGCGCCGACCCGCCCGCGCGCGACGCGCGCCAGCGCCCGGAACGTGACGACGCTGGCCCCCGCCAGCAGTGCGCCGAACAGCAAGGTCAAGCCGTAGACATGGCCCGACGCATCGAGCAAGGGGCCGAGCAGGAAGCTCAGCGCGATATTCGACGTGGAGAAGATGACGCGCTTGGCCGCGTCGAACTGCAGAAAGCGTGCACGCGGGAACAGCACCATCGGCAGTGACGCGGCCGCCGTGTAATACGTGCCCGACACGACGGCGTGCAGCACGTAGACGATGGCAAAGCTCTGCAGGTCGTGCACGGCGAGGAAGCCGCCGCATGCCACGCACAGGTACAGCCCCATTGTGCACACCGTGACGGTCGCGGCGCCGTAGCGGTCGACCATCCACCCGACGACGGACGACAGCCCGATCGACAGCGCGTACGACGTGGCGAGCAGGCGCCCCAGCTGGCCCTTGTCCATGCCGATCGAGTCCGCGTACAACTGCGAGAACGTGTTGAACGGCATGAACGTCAGCTCGGACGCCGTCAGGGCGAGGAAGACGAGCAGGAAGTAGCGGTCGGCGAAGCATTCGCGCCAGTACGCGCGGCCCATCGCGCGCCACGTCACGGTGCCCTGCCCCGCCTGGGCGTCCATCGGCGCCGGCGGGCCGTATTCGCCTTCCTTCAATCGCACGCACATCAGCACGCAGGCGACGCCGAAGAACAGGCCGATGCCGAGGAAGACGTCGCGCAGGTGGTGTTCGGTGAGGTGGAATATCCACAGGTTGAACAGGATGCCGGCACCGAGGCTGACGATGCGGAATCCAGCATAGAAGCGGCCGAGGATGGGACGGGGCACGATGTCGTTCACGAGGCCCGCGTACAGCGCCAGCGTGACGAGCGCGAGGCCCTCGAACACGGTCCACAGCACGCAGAACCACGCGAGCACGCACGCATCGACGCCGGGCGACGCCGCGCCCAGCAACGCATCGGTACCGCGGCCGATGGCCGTGCAGTTGCCGAGTGCGACGAAGACGAGCGCCGCGACCGGTGTGACGCCGACGAGGAACGGCAGCCGGCGCCCCCAGCGGCTGCGGAAGCGGTCGGAGCGGAAGCCGACGATGGGCACGAGCACGCTGCCCAGCAGCGCGGGCAGCGCCGAGACGAGCACGGCGATCATCGTATCGCTGGCGTGGTGCTGGCGCAGCAATTCCATGACGCCCGGGATGGCCGAACGGTCGCGCAGGGCGATGGCGAACTCGCCGAACAACAGCCAGAACAGGACAATGCCGAGGCCCGCCGCCGTGTAGCGCAGCGTGCCGGCGGCGTAGGCGCTTTTGTCTTCCAACATGGACGCGTTTCCGACTAACAAGACCTAAAGCATCGCCCCTGCTTAAAGAAACCGCAAGCTTTTAATTCGGGGTCAGAGCATTTTTCGATCGGAATTCGGGGTCAGAGCACGTTTCGGTGCATGTTCTTTACAGCATCCCTGCGTACGTGGTTGGCACCTGGCCGCACGTTCAAACAGCGATCTGCAGACAGCGATCCGTAGCCTGCGGTCTCACTTCCTGTGCTAACAGGACATTGTTCGGAAACGTGCTCTGACCCCGAATCTAGAAATAACTGTGCTCTGACCCCGAATTGCGCAGGAAAAAAAAGACCTGCCGTTCCGAGGCAGGCCGAACGTGGGCCCAGGGGCCCCCGAAGGAGAGAATCAGTGGCCGGCGGCGCCCAGGCGCGCCATTTCCGCCGCCGCCAGCAGCACGGCGCCCACGCCGAAGTGCGCCGTCGAATCGCGGTCGACTACCTGGCCGGGGATCGCGCGGTCGCCGATGGGCTGCACATAGCCCACCTTGCCGTCCGCCTGGATGGCCACGTGCGTCAAGTAATCCCAGCCTTTCAGCGCCGTCGGCAAGTAGTCCGCGCGGTCCAGCACACCGTTGTTGATACCCCACAGCATGCCGTACGTGAAGAACGCCGTGCCGCTCGTCTCGGGGCCGGGCGAGTGGGCCGGGTCGATCAGGCTGCGCGTCCAATAGCCTTCCGGGTCCTGGATCGTGCGCAGCGTCTGCGCCATCGCGCGGAAGCGATCCTCGAACAGCGGGCGGTACGGGTCGGCCGCCGGCAGGTCCGCCAGCACCTTCGCGAGCGCGGCGAATACCCAGCCGTCGCCCCGCGCCCAGAAATCCTTCTTGCCGTTGACGCTCTTGTGCTGCGGGTAGACGTAGCGCGCATCGCGGTAGTACAGGTGCGCCTCGGCGTCGTACATCAAGCCGTTCGCATACTGGAAATAGTCGACCATCTTGTCCAGGTAACGGCGGTCGCCCGTCAGCCGGTACATCTTCGTCATCACGGGCATGACCATGTACAGGCCGTCCGCCCACCACCAGTAGTCGTCGCGCGCCGTGCCGATCTCGTAGCCCATCACCTCGCGCGCGCGCGCCACGCGGCGCGGGTCCTGCGGGCCCAGGCGGTACAGGTCGAGGTAAGTCTGGAAGCAGGCCTGCCAGTCGCCGAACAGCACATGGTCGTCCGTCTCGCCGTACGTGAGCTTCCACTCGGCCTTGTTGTCGGACTTCGCGCCGCGCCACCCGTTGTAGTCGGCCCACCGTTCGGAATACTGGCGGTAAGCCTCGTTCCCGGTGACCTCGTACGCGGCGATATTCCCCGTGTGGTAGACGGCCACGTTCCAGAACGCCCACTCCGTCGCCGGCGTCGTGCGCTGCCAATGGCCGTTCACCTTGTCGATGACGGCCAGCGCCTCGGCCCGCGACGGGATGGCCGCGGCCTGCGCCTGCGCCGGTGCAACCGCGCGACTTCCCATATCCGCGCAGCCACCCAGCAAAAGCAATCCCCCCGCCAGTACGCTCGCCATCACTCGCTTGTTCAATTCGACTCCTTCAGGTTTCGGTTCATGCCGCCAGCGCGACGGCCAGGTCGCCGGCGGCCAGTGGCTGCATCGACGCGAGCCGGATGCGGTACAGCGCGTCTCCCCATTCGTGGCGCAGGCCCGGATCGGTGAGCGCAATGCGCTCGACCTCCGCGCGCAGCACGCGCGCGTCGAAGCGCAGGCTTACCGTGCGGCCGCCGGCCACCGGCAGCGCGAGCACGCCGCCCTGCGCGGGGTCGGGCCGGCGCGGCGTCATGAAGACGAGTGACACGGGCGCGGGACGGGACAGCGCGAACGTCTCGCGCAAGTTCACGACGCCGGCGCCCGCCCCTCGATCGAGCGCGACACTGCGCACCCACGTCCGGATGCCCGCCTCGGGACCGAACGCCGTCGCCAGTTCCATCGTCATGCCCGTGCGCGCGGTGTCGTCGTCGACGCGCACGCGGCTCGCCCGGTCACGCGCGTCGCGCCCCCGCTCCATCCGCCCATCCACGAGCGGCACGTTGTGGAAGGCCGACTGCATGGTCCAGATGGTGTAGCGGTCCTTGCCGAACGTCTTCGCCGTATAGGCTTCGACACCCGGGTCGACGAACACGGGCAGCCCGTCGTGGAAGACGATGAAGCTGCCGGAATCGTGGTGCCCGTGGCTGCGCGCGTTCGACGCGGCCTGCACGGCGACAAAGAAGCCCTGCGCCGATCCGCCCTGCGCCCGCGCCGTCATCAGGCCGAGGTCCGGATACCACGCCGCGCGCGGCAGCGCGTCGCTGCCGACCGTCGCACGCATGCGCGCGACTTCCAGCACGTCGGCGACGTCGCGCGCGAGCCGGCCCTGGTCCGACAGCGTGATGCCGCGCGCCCCCGCGCGGAACGCGCCGAACGCGGCCAGGTCGGCATCGCCGGTCGCGCGGCCGAAGCGGTGCAGCAGCGCCGGCGAATGATGGACCTGCGCATGCGCGTCGCCATAGTTCACAAACCAGTCGCCGGCCACGTGCACGTCCAGCACGTAATGACCCATGCGCCGCACGAACGGATCGGACGTGAGACGCACGGCGCCCGCCAGCGCCGAGGTGAGACGCACGGCGCCCGCCAGCGCCGAGTCGAGCGCCATCAGACAATCGAGATAAGGCCCGGCGGACATCGTCCAGTAGCTGGGGCCCTCCTCGCACGCGCCGTCGTCCGAATAATCTTCCAGGAAGCGATCGAGGCAGCCGCAGATCTTCAACGTCGCGGCGATGCGACGTTCCGGGTCCGGCTCCAGCAGCAGGTTCGCCTCCAGCCAGCTCGATGCGATCCACGACGTCCAGTTGTTCAGCGGTTCCTTGCGGTCCTTCAGCCCCATCCACTTGAAGTCGTCGCGCTGCCAGCCGGGATCGAGGAGGCGGCGCTTCACTTCCGCCGCGATGCGCTCCTGGACCTGCGGCGACACGGCGCGCAGTTGCGTCCCGACGAGGTAGTGGACGTAGGCCAGCGTCACGCCCGTCTCGGCCGCGAACAGGTCGATGACGGGCTCCGCCGCATCGGGCAGCCCGACGCCGCGCTTCTGCATGCCGGTGTGGGCCGGCAGGCCCCAGAAGGTTTCCTCGCACACGTGCCAGACGCCGTCCGCGATCGCGTGCAGGTAGCGGCCCTGCCCCTGCACGCACTCGGCCAGCACGAGGCCCGCCAGGCGGCTGCGCCGCTCGAAATAGCGCTGTTCGTAATGCGTGCGGTTGCCGGTGTCCGCGAACTCCAGGAACAGGCTCGCGGGCAACTGGGGCCAGTCCGCGCCCAGCCATGCGTCGGCCCGGGCGACCAGCGCCGCGGCCACGTCGGCCGGCACTTGCGCCCACGCGGCGCGGTCGCCCGCCTGCGGGTAGGGACGCCATGCGGACGCCGGCAGCAGGCGGCGCCTGAGCAGGCCCTCGTCGACGACGGTGCGCAGGTAGCGCTTGGGCACGCGCGCCGGCTGTGCCGCGCCGGCCGGCGTATCCGGCGTATCCGGCGTGGCCGCGAGCGGGACGGCCGCCCCCGGACGCGCCGCGCCCAACGCGGCCAGCGCGCCGAAGCCGCGGGCCAGCGCCTCCCTTCGGTTCATGTCGTCTCCCTGGTGTGGTCATGTCCGGCTTCGCGTTCTTGCCGGGTGAGACAACGTTACCACTCGACTTAGCAAATGACAATAGCTTTTCGATCAAGACGATGGTCGAATGAGAGCGGGCACCCGGCGTGGTAACGATGCCATGGCGGCACCGCGGCGGCCGTTACGCTGCCGGCGCGGGTCCCGTGGAGTCTCGCACGACGAGGCGTGCGGGCAATTCGATGCGGAAGCCTTCGGCACGGCCGCTGCGCATCGCGTCGACCAGCTCCGCGACGGCCCGCACGGCGATCTCGTTCAACGGCTGGCGTACGGTCGTCAGCTTCGGATGGACGACGGCGGCGCGGATCACGTCGTCGAAGCCGACCACGGACACGTCGTCCGGGACCTTCAGGCCGGCGCTGGATATGGCGTCCATCGCGCCGAACGCCATCGCGTCGTTGGCGGCGAAGATGGCGGTGGGCGGCGCGGGCAGTTTCAACAACGCCTGCGTCTGCTCGAAGCCGCTGGCGTCGTTGAAGTCGCCCTGGCGCACGTACGCGGGGTCGACGGCGATGCCCGCGCCACGCAAGGCATCCTCGTAGCCGCGCTGGCGCTCCTCGCTCTGGCCGGTGAACGACGTGCCGGCGATGAACGCGATGCGACGGTGGCCGAACCCGAGCAGGTGGTCGACGGCGCTTTTCGCCGCGAGCCGGTTGGAGCCGAGGACGACGGGCAGGTCGATGGGACGGGCGGCAAAACTCACCAGCACGCACGGCGCATGGGCCCTCTCCAGCTTGACGAGCAGGCCGTCGTTCGCATCGGGCAGGATCAGCAGCAGGCCGTCGCACAGCTTGCGCAGCATCTCGGCCGTGCCGGCGCGGCGCGCGTCGTCGAAATGGTCGGCATTGAAGACGATGAGGTCGAAGCCGAGGCGCCGCGCTTCGTCGTTGATGGCGGACAGGAGCTCGTGCATGACGAGTGAGCGGAAGCCGTTGACGAAGACGCCGATCAGGCTCGAATTCCCGCCTCGCATCTTCTGGGCGATCATGTCCGGCGTATAGTCCAGTTTCGCGGCCGCCGCGAGCACGCGCTCGCGCGTCTCCTTCGCGACGCGCCCCACGCCGCGCAGCGCGCGCGACGCCGTGATCAACGACACACCCGCCTCTTCGGCCACTTCCGTCAACGTACTGGTTTTGCCCATCCCGATCCCGTTCCCCCGCCCTGCGGGCGCACGGGTTCAACGTTACCTCATCGATGTCGAACAGGCAAGGCCAACGGCCGCTGGGGCGTCGTTGGCAGTGGTGCCTGGCGCTCGGTTCCGCGGCGTCGCGAGCCGCTACCTGATCAATTACTCGGGCTGGCAACGAGTGCTCGACGTGAGACGACTGACGACGCCGGCGCACCTGCTCTGCGCTGCCGTTCAGCTCGGCTAAATGGCGGCGTCACCGAATTATCGCGAACACAGGCGTTAAAAAATATATACGCCCCCACACTTTTAATAATTGACAAGTTGTTGTTATGCAGGAAATACTTTCCACATGATCGAACTCAGCGCCATCCGCAAGACCTACCGCCTGGGCGGCACCGACATCCACGCCCTCGACGGCATCGACCTGCACGTGGCGCAGGGCGAATTCGTCGCCGTGATGGGGCCGTCCGGTTCCGGCAAGTCGACGCTGCTGAACGTCCTCGGCGGCCTCGACCGCCCCGACAGCGGCCGCTACCGCCTCGCGGACGACGAACTCAGCGCCCTCGACGACGATGCCGCGTCCGCCGTGCGCAACCGCCGCATCGGCTTCGTGTTCCAGTCCTTTCATTTGCTGCCCCGCCTCACCGTGCTGGAAAACGTGCTGCTGCCCCAGCGCTACGCGCGCCAGCCCGACCCCGCGGCACCCGCGCGCGCACGGGCGCTGCTGGAACGCATCGGCCTGGGCCGGCGCCTCGATCACCTGCCGGGCCAGTTGTCCGGCGGCCAGTTGCAGCGCGCCGCCATCGCCCGCGCCCTGCTGAACGAACCGGACGTGCTGCTGGCGGACGAACCGACGGGCAACCTGGATTCGGCCAGCGCCGCCGACGTGATGACCCTGCTGCGCGAACTGCACGCGGGCGGCCAGACCCTCGTCCTCGTCACCCACGATCCGGCGATCGCGGCCAGCGCACAGCGCACGATCCACCTGCGGGACGGCCGCGTGGCCGCGGACCAGCCGTGACGCGCCGCACGCTCATCCTGCTCGGCGCGGCCCCGGTGCTGGCGCTCGCCCTCGGCGCCGTCGCGACACGTGCCGGCACGGCCGCGCCGCCCGCCGCCGCCCGTCCCGTGCTGGTGACGGGCGAAGTGGAAGCCGTCGATTCGCAGACCATCTTCGTGCCGCCGTCGAACAGCTCGCCGCTGATCCTCCGTAACTTCCCGCCCGAAGGCACACAGGTCAGGAAGGGCGACGTCGTGCTGCGTATCGAGTCGGGCGGCGCCACCAACGTCGACCAGTTGCGCACGGACCTGGAGCGTGCCCGCGCCCGCGCCGACAGCGAGGTCGCGACCCTGGAAGTCGCCGCCGTCGAAGCGGAGAAGGCGCTCGTCAGCGCGCAGGCCGCGCTGGACAAGGCGAAGGTCGACGCGGCCCTGCCCCGCCAGCAGATCGGGGCGCTCGACTACGACCGCCACCAGGCCGAACTGGACCACGCCACGCGCGACCTCACGATCAAGCGGGACGGGCTGCGCAATGCCCGCGACGCCGTCGCGCGCCGCAAGGAGGACGGCGCGCTCGAAGTCAAGAAGCTCCAGATCAACGAGGCGTTCCAGCTCGCGCAACTGGCCCAGGCCGAAGTGCGCGCCACGCGCGACGGCGTCGTCGTCCACGGCTACGGCATGTTCAACGGCGAGCGCCTGGACGAAGGCTCGACGGCCTGGCCGGGCAACGCGGCCGGCACGGTGGCGGGCGACGGCCGCATGGTCGTCACGGCGTGGGTGCTCGAAGCGGACCGACCGTACCTGCGCGAAGGCCAGGCAGTCGGCCTGCGCTTCGACGCGCTGCCCGGCGTCGCGCTGGCCGGCAAGGTCGCCACGATCACGAGCGCGCCGGAAGCCCGTCCGCGCTGGGGCCAGGGCCGCTATTTCCGTGCCACGGTCGCCCTGCCCGACGGCCATGGCCTGCCGCTCGTCGCGGGCATGAGCGTGCTGGTCGAACCGCTGGCGACGGGCGCGCGCGTCGCCGCGGCGGCGCCTGCGAAGACGAGTACGGCCGCGCTGACGATCGAAGGCGAGATCGCGTCGCGCCGCACGATGCCGATATCGCCGCCCTCGATCCCGCACGTGTGGCAATACAAGCTGGCGCTGCTCGCGCCCGAAGGGATGATGGTGCAGGCGGGGCAGCCCATCGCCGTGTTCGAGTCCATCGAGGTGATGAACCGCCTGATGACGCTGCAGGGCACGCTGAAGGAACGCGAGCGGGCGCTGGACAAGCTGCAGCTCGACCAGGCCGAGGCCGACCGCGCCGGCGCGCTGGCACTGGCCGAGGCCGCGAGCAATGCGGACAAGGCGGCGCGCAAGGCCAGCCTGCCGAAGGAATTGGTCCGCCGTGTCGACTACGACAAGTTCGTCATCGAGCGCGCGGAAAAGGCCCGGCTAGCGCAGCTGGCGCAGACCCAGTACGAAGCGCAGCAGCGCGCGCGCAAGGCCGAGCGGGCGGGCCTGCTGTCGGAAGCGGCGCAGATGCGCAGCCAGATCGCCGCGCTCGCGAAAGGCCAGGCCGCGCTGACCGTCACGGCGCCGCGGCCGGGACTCGTGCTGCACCGGATCGGCTTCGACGGCGCCAAGTTCAGCGTCGGCAGCCAGGTGTGGATGGGCCTGTCCGTCGCCACCTTGGCCGACCCGACGCAGCTCGGCATCGACGCCAAGGTCCCGGAAGCGCAGGCGGCCGCCGTGCAGGTGGGCCAGGCCGCCCGGGTCACCGTGACGGGCACGCGCCAGGCCCTGGCGGCGCACGTCACGACGCTGGGACGTGCCTTTCACGGCAAGTCGGCGACGCAGGCGGCCGTCGTGCGCGACGTCCAGCTCGAATTCGACACGCCGCCGCGCGACCTGAAGCCGGGCGCCGCCGTCCAGGTGGAATTGCTGCCCGGCGCCGTACGCCGACTCGCGAGTACCCAGCCATGACCGATCCGATGCCACGCCTCCGCCCGCGCACCGCCGCCGCCCTGGCCGCGTACCTTTCCGCGTACCTGGCCATCCTTGGCCTGCTCTCCGGTTGCGACAGGTCGGCGTCGTCCGCCGGTCCCGCCGAAACCCTCGCCCCGCGCGCGTGGCAGGAAACGCTGGAAGCCGACGGCGAGATCAAGGCCGCCGCCAGCACGCCGCTCACGGTGCCCGGCAGCGGCTGGACGAGCCGGGTGCTCGTCGACATGGTTCCCGACGGCAGCAGCGTCAGGAAGGGCGAGGTCGTCGCCCGCTTCGACGCGCCGCAGGCTAGGTCCGACCTGTCGCAGGCCGACCTCGAACTGCTGCGCAAGACGCTGGCCGAGGAAGCCAACCGCGCAAGCGCGGCCGTCGAACAGGGCGTCCTCGCCGGCGACCGCGCGAAGGTCGAGAACGACCTGGCCCTGTCGCGCCGCTATGCCAACGTCGACCTGTCCGTGTTCGCCCGCAACACGATCCTCGACGCGCTGGCCGACGTCGGTTTCCTCACGCAGAAACGCACGTACCTGGACTGGAAAGGCGGCCAGGTCAAGGCGCGCACCGCCGCGCAGGACGCCGTGCTGCGCTCGCAGCGCGACAGCGTGCTGCAGAACGCCGCGCAGCAGCGCAGCAGCCTCGCGGCGCTGGCACTGGTGGCGCCGCACGACGGCGTGTTCCTGCAGGCGGCGCGCTGGGACGGCGCCAAGGCGCAAGTGGGCGCGCCGCAGATGGCGGGCGAGCCGTTCGGCACCCTGCCCGACCTGGACCAGCTCGTGGCGCACTTCAGCGTCGCCGAGCGCCAGGCCGATGGACTCAAGCCGGGCCTGCCCGTGCGCGTGCGGCTCGCGGGCACGGGGACGGAGCTCGACCTCGTCGTGACGCGCGTCGGCAGCAGCGCCAGCATCGTGTCGCAGGAGTCGCCCGTGAAGTACAGCGACTTCGACGCCGCCATCGCGACGGACCAGGCGCGCAAGCTGGGCCTCACGCCGGGCCAGGCGCTGCACGGCACGGTGCGCCTCGTGTCCCGCGCGTCCGCGCTGACGGTGCCGAACATCGCGCTCGTGCAGGACGGCGGCGCGTATGCCGTGTACACGGACGACGGGGGCCGCAGCGTGAAGCGCAAGGTCGAACTGGGCCAGCGCGGCCCCGTGCGCAGTGAAATCAGGAGCGGCCTCGCGCCCGGCGCACGCGTCGTGCTGCTGCCGCCGAAAGAGAGCAAGTCATGAACCGGGCACTCATCCTGGAAGCCGTCGCCGAACTCCGGCGGCGCAAGCTGCGCACGGGCCTCACCTTGCTGGGCATGATCTTCGGCGTGGGCGCCATCGTCGCGATGCTGGCCGTCGGCGAAGGCAGCAAGCGCGAAGCGCTGCGTCTCGTCGCGGAACTCGGCCTCGACAACGTACTCGTCGAGAGCAAGGGCATCGATGCCGAACAGTTGAAGGACGTGCGCACCCGCTCGCTGGGCCTGTCGGCGGCCGACGGCGCGGCCGCGCTGGCCGTCGTGCCGGGCGCGCGCTCCGTGGCGCTGAAAAAGGAGATCAAGGTCGACCAGCTCGTCGTCGGCGACCGGGTCGTGAGCGGCCGCGCGTTCGCCGTGTCGCCCGCCTATGCGGACCACGGCGGCCTGGCGCTGAACGCCGGCCGCTGGCTGAATCCCGCCGACGCCGCCACGCTGGCCCCAGTCTGCGTGCTGGGCGCGCGCCTCGCGCATACGCTGTTCGGCGCCGTGCCGGCAGTCGGCCAGCACGTCAAGGTGAACCACGTGTGGCTGCAGGTCGTGGGCGTCCTCGCCGACCGCACGCCGAGTAAGGCCGAATTCGAGGGCGTCAAGCTGGGGCTCGACGACGAGCGCCTGTTCGTGCCGTGGGAAACGGCGCGGGCGCGCTTCAACTTCCGCCGCATCGAGGACGAAGTGGACGGCATCAGCGTGCGCCTGGACGGTCACGTCGCGCCGGACGCCGCGGCCCGCGTGCTGCAGGCGCTGATCAACCAGCGCCACGGCGGCGTCGACGACACGAACCTCATCGTGCCGATGGGCCTGTATCGCCAGAACCAGCAGACGCAGCGCATCTTCACCATCGTCATGAGTTCGATCGCCGCCGTGTCGCTGCTGGTGGGCGGCATCGGCATCATGAACATCATGCTCGCGAACGTGCTGGAACGGCGCCGCGAGATCGGCCTGAAGCGGGCGCTCGGTGCGCGCCGCCGCGACGTCGTCGAACAATTCCTCGCCGAGGCGCTCGTGATCGCCGTCAGCGGCGCCGCGCTGGGCCTCGTGCTGGGCGCCGTCGCGGCGTACAGCATCGCCGCACTGGCCGGGTGGTCGGTGGCGTGGTCGCCCCTTGCCCTGCTGTCGGCCGTGCTGCTGTGCGTGGCGGTGGGACTCGGTTTCGGCGTGTATCCCGCGCGCCAGGCGGCGGCGCTCGATCCGATCGCCGCGCTGCGCAGCGACGGTTAGCCCGGCCGGGCGGCCGGGCCGGGACGTCAATCCATGTGGAACACTTGTTCCATCATGGCCCAATGCTCGCCTTCCGCGCGGCTTGCCAGCGGCGCCTGGCACGGGCTGCAGAACGTCCACCAGCGCTGCGTTTCCGGATCGGCCGCGATGTGGCGCATGTCGGCCTCGAAGTCCGTGCCGTGGTATTCCCAGTAGCCGAACATCACGTTTTCCGGCTCGCGCAGGAAGATCGTGTAGTTGCGCACGTTCGCCTCCGCGAGCCGCGCGAGCACCGCGGGCCAGACGGCCGCGTGCAGCGCTTTGTACTCGGCGATCTTTTCCGGCACGATGCCGATCATCATTCCCATTCTTTGCACAGGTTCGCTCCTCAGTCGATACGATAAAAACGCCGGGCATTGCGCCCGAAGATGGCCTGCCGGTCCGCCTCGGCAAGGCCGGCCAGCAGCGCGTTGGTGGCGGCGATCCAGCCCGCGTAGTCGGACGCCAGGTCCAGCACGGGCCAGTCGCTGCCCCAGATGAGGCGTTGCGGGCCGAAACACGCCAGCAGGTGGTCGACGTACGGGCGCAGGCGCTCGATGTCCCAGCCGGCGCCCGCCTCCGTGACGAGGCCCGACAGCTTGCAATGCACGTGCGGCAGCGCGGCGAGGCGCGCCATGTCGTCGCGCCACGGGTCCGTCACGCCCGCCGCGATCAACGGCTTCGCGCCATGGTCGATCACGATGGGCAGGTCGCGGTGGCGCTGGGCGAATGCATGCAGAGCGCCCAGGTGGCGCGGCAGGACGAGGGCGTCGAACGACAGGCCGTGCCGCACCATCGCCTTCACGGCCGGTGCCAGCGCGGGGTCGTCGATCCAGCCGTCGTCCGGCAAGTCCTGCAGCATCGGGCGCAAGCCCTTGAGCAGCGGGTCCGCGGCAAGGTTCGCGATGCGCGCGGGCGCGTCTGGCGCCTTCATGTCGACCCAGCCGACGACGCCGCCGATGAACCGATGGCGGCGCGCCAGGTCGAGCATGAAGTGCGTGTCGTCCTCGTTGGGCATCGACTGCACGAGCACGGTCTTCGCCACGCCGTGCTGCGCGAGCAGCGGCGCCAGGTCGCCGGGCAGGAAATCGCGATAGATCGGGGCCAGTTCCGGTGGCGGCCAGGCGCCGTTGCGGTCGGCCAGGCGCCAGAAATGCTGGTGGGCGTCGACGAGCATCACGCGCCCTCCTTCGCCGGCTGCGCCGTCAGGCCGGATGCGCCTTCATTTCGCGCACGCGGATCGCCTGCAGCAACGAGCTGCGCGCGGAATTCAAGTGGATGCGCATCGCCTCGCGCGCTCCCGTCACGTCGCGCCGCGCCAGCGCGCGCAGGATGTCCAGGTGCTCGTGCACCGCGTACTCGTTGCGCACCATTTCCTGCGACTTGTCCCATTGGTAGTGGTAGTGGAACACCAGCGACACCAGATCGAAGAAGCCCTGCGCGAAGCGGTTGTTCAGGCGCCCCATCAGGAACGCGTGGAAGTCGCGGTCGAGCGCCGGAAAATCCTTGTGGTGCGTGGGCATCACGGAACCCAGCCGTTCGTGCCGTGCGATGAGCTGCTGCAGCTCCGCGAACGCCGGATCGTCCGGCGGCAGCGCGGCGAAGTTGTCGATCGCCGCGAACTCGAACATCTGCCGCACGTCGGCCAGTTCCATGGCAAACGAGCGGTCGAACGCGCACAGGCGCCAGCCGCCGCGCGGCTTCTTCTCGATCAGTCCCGAATGCGAAAAGCCGATCAGGAACTCGCGCACGCTGATGGTGCTCGTGCCGGCCGCGCGCGCCAGCTCCGTTTCCGAGAACTCCGCGCCCGGCGGCAGGTCGCTGTGATAAATCCTGTCCATCAGCACTTCGCGGATGCGATCGGCGCCCGTCCGCAATTCGTCCAGGTCGAAGTAGTCCCCGCGCTCCGGCTTGCGCAGCAGCCGGCGCTCCTTCAGGTCGCTGATCAGGCCCCGGTCGTGGAAGTGCGCCAGCGCGCTGCGGACCGCCGTGCGGCTGCCCTCGCCCAGTTCGGCCATGTGCTGCTCGGTCGGCAACGGGTCGCCGACCGCCACGTGGCCGGCAATATGCTGCAGCAGCAGGTTCGCGCTGCGCTTGAAGATGGTGGGTGGTCTGGCCATGTAGTCTGGATGCAGCCGCGTTCGCGGTCAGTCCGTGTCGACAATCCGTCATTCTAACGGATGTACGTGCCTCTGCGGGAGCCGGCGCCATTCAAACCTCGACGATGGCCTTGATGACGCCGCTGGCGGGGTCCATCCACTGCGGCAGCACGTCGACGAATTCGTCGAGGGTCGCGCGGTGCGTGTTCATCGCACGCGTCGGCACGAGGCCCGCCTTCATCGCCGCCAGCACCTCGCGGAAGTCTTCCACGGTCGCATTGCGGCTGCCCAGCAGCGTCGTCTCGCGCTTGTGGAACTCGGGGTCGGAAAACGAGATCCGCTCCGGCACGATCGACACGAGCACGTAGGTGCCGCCGTGCGCGACGAAGTCCAGGCCCCGCTCCATGGCCTTGATGTTGCCGGTGGCGTCGAACACGGCGTCGAAAAATTCGCCGTCCGTAACGCCCTGCAGCACCTCGCGGTCGCTGTCGCCCACCGTCACCACGTGCGCCACGCCCAGCGCGTCCTTGCAGAAGCCCAGGCGGTCCGCGCGCGCATCCAGCACGGTCACCTCGGCGCCGCGCAGCTTGGCGAACAGCGCGACCGCCACGCCGATCGGGCCCGCGCCGACGACGAGCACGCGCTGCCCCGCCGCGACGGCCGCGCGGCGCACCGCGTGCATGCCGATCGCGAGGAATTCCAGCATCGCGGCGTCGTCGAGCGAGATGCCTTCCGTCTTCAGGACGAACTGCGCGGGAATCGCGAGGTACTCGGCCATGCCGCCGTCGCGGTGCACGCCCAGCACCTGGATCCGCGTGCAGCAGTTCGTCTTGCCCTTGCGGCATGCGACGCACTCGCCGCACGACAGGTACGGCATCACGAACACCTGGTCGCCGGCCGCGAGGCCGGAGCCCCCCGGCGCCGTGACGATCTCGCCGGACAGCTCGTGCCCCATCACGCGCGGGTATTGCAGGAACGGCTGGGTACCGCGGAAGATGTGCATGTCCGTACCGCATACGCCGATGCGCCGCACGCGCAGCAGCACGTCGCCCTCACCGGCCGTGGGGATCGGTACCTGCCCAAGACGGAGTTCGCCGGGGGCTGCGCATACGACACTTTTCATCTGACTCATTGTTGATTGCCTTCTCGGTTGGTCATCGGCCGCCGCGGGCATGGGACAGCCCGCGCGCGGCGCATTGTATTCTATAAATTTAAAACACTTTTGGCCGCGATGCAAACATGAATACGCTCGACGAGGGCCTGGGGACCGTCGCAGGCGTTATGCAAACCGCCAGCGCCGTGAATGAAATTTACCGCGGGGGGCGCCGCTCAGGCGAGGCAGGCGGGCCCGATGTCGCGCACGGACTGCACGCCCGTCAGCACCATGCTCGTGCGGATGTCCTTCTCCAGGATGGCGAGCAGGTTGCGCACGCCGGCGGCGCCGTGCGTGGCGAGCGCGTAGATGAAGGCGCGGCCGATCAGCACGCCATCCGCGCCGAGCGCCAGCAGGCGCACGACGTCCAGTCCCGTGCGCACGCCGGAATCGGCGAAGATGGTCAGGTCGCCCTTCACGGCCTCGGCGATGGCGGGGAGCGCCTTGGCCGTCGACAGCGCGCCGTCGAGCTGGCGTCCGCCGTGGTTCGACACGACGATGCCGTCGGCACCGAACGACTTCGCGTCGCGCGCATCGTCCGCGTCGAGGATGCCCTTGATGACCATCGGGCCCTGCCACTCGTCGCGGATCCACTGCAGGTCACTCCAGCTGATGCCTGGGTCGAAATTGGCGGCGAGCCAGCCGATGTAGTCCGCGAGGCCGGTCGGATTGCCGCGATAGGCCGAGATGTTGCCCAGGTCGTGCGGCTTGCCGAGCAGGCCCACGTCCAGCGCCCAGCGCGGATGCAGCATGGCCTGCAGCACGCGGCGCAGCGGGCCGTTGCGGCCGCTCATGCCGGAATGGGCGTCGCGGTAGCGCGCACCCGGCACCGGCATGTCGACGGTGAACACGAGCGTGTCGATGGAGAGCTCGCGCGCGCGGCGCAGGTAGTCGCGCATGAAGCCGCGGTCCTTCAATACGTACAGCTGGCACCACAGCGGTTGCGACGACTGCGTTGCGACCTCCGCCAGCGGGCACACGGACACGGTCGACTGGATGAACGGGATGTTGCGCTCCGCCGCCACGCGGGCCGCCTGCACTTCGCCGCGGCGTGCATACATGCCGGCCAGGCCGATCGGGGCCAGCGCCAGCGGCAGCCCGCGCTTGACGCCGAACCACTCGGTGGACAGGTCGAGCGTCTCGGAACCCTTCAGCACGCGCTGGCGCAGGCTGACGGCCTGCAGGTCGTCGACGTTGGCGCGCAGCGTGGTCTCGGTGCCGGAACCGCCATCGAGGTAGTGGAACAGGAACGGCGGCAACCGGCGCCGCGCGGCTTCGCGGTAGTCGGTTGCGGAAGAAATGATCATGGTCGCTTTACGTGTTCAGGGTAATGAAGCCCCCGTCGATCGGATAATCCGTACCCGTGATGAAGGCCGCCTCGTTGCTGCACAAGTATAGCGCGAGCGCCGCCACCTCTGCCGGTGTCGCCATGCGGCCGATCGGCTGCGTCTTCGACAGTTGGGCGAACATCTCCGCCTCGCGGCCCGGATAATTCCGCGCGAGGAAGCCGTCGACGAACGGCGTGTGCACGCGGCCCGGCGAGATCGAATTGCAGCGGATGCCGTCCTGCAGGTAGTCCTTCGCGACCGACAACGTCATCGCCATCACGGCGCCCTTCCCCGTCGAATAGGCGAAGCGCTCCTTGATGCCGACCCACGCGGCGACCGACGCCATGTTGACGATGACGCCGCCGCCGTTCGCGCGCAGCTGCGGGATCGCGGCGTGCAGGCAGTTGTAGACGCCCTTGACGTTGACGCTCATGACGCGGTCGAAGTCTTCCTCGCTCGTGTCGTCGGCCTTGCCGATGTGGGCGATGCCGGCGTTGTTGACGAGGATGTCGATGGGACCGATCCGCTCCATCAGCGCTTTTACGTCGGCCTGGCGCGACACGTCGCACGCGTGGCCGACGGCCTGGCCGCCCTGAGCCCGGATCTCTTCGACGACGCCGGCGCTCGCCGCCTCGTTCAGGTCGACGACGTGGACGATTGCGCCACGCTCGGCGAACAAGGTGGCGATGGCCTTGCCGATGCCGCTGCCGCCGCCCGTGACGACAGCCTTCTTGTCATTCAATTCAAACACGCTTGGTGACTCCCATGGAAGTTTGCGCGGCGGCGCTGGCGGCGCGGCTGTCCTGGCGCAGCGACGCGCGCGCGAACCACGCGACGACGACGTAGCACACCAGCGGCACGGCGTAGCCGAACTGCACGTTGTCCGTACGGTCGCTGATGAAGCCGAACAGCGGCGGCAGCAGCGCGCCGCCGACGATGGACATGATGATGAGGCCACTGCCCATGTCGGCATGCTGGCCGGCCCCGTTCAGGCCCAGCGAGAAAATGGTGGGGAACATGATCGACATGAAGAACGCGATGCCGATCACGGCGGCGATGCAGGCGAAGCCTTGCGCGAACATCGCCACGGCCGCCAGAACGATGCACGCGAGCGCGTACATCCACAACAGGCGCGCCGGCGCCACGATGCGCATCAGCGCGGTGCCGACGAAGCGGCCGACCATGAACGCGACGCCATAGCCCAGGCCCAGGTAGTCGGCTGCCGTCACGGACGACACGCCGGCCGCCTTCGTCGCGTACAGGATGAAGAAGCTGGACACGCACACCTGCGCGCCGACGTAGAAGAATTGCGCGATGGCGCCGCGGCGGATCGACGGCACGCCCAGCGCCTGGCCGATCGTGCTCTTGGCCGGCGCGGCGTGGCCCTGCGCGTGCGTGCCGACTTCCGGCAGCTTCAGGAAGTAGAACACGATGGCCATCGCGAGGATGACGAGACCCAGCACCGTGTACGGGCCTTTCACGCTGGCCGCTTCCATCGCCAGCGCCGCGTGGCGCGCCGCCTCGGGCATCGCGGCCAGCTGCTTGTCGTCCGCGCCGTGCACGAGGATCAGGCGCGCGCCGATGAGCGGCGCCACCGTCGTGGCCAGGCCGTTGAACGACTGGGCCAGGTTGAGGCGCTGCGCGGCCTTGTCCGGGCTGCCCAGCAACGTCATGTACGGATTCGCCGCCGTCTCCAGGATCGTCAGGCCGCAGGCGATGGTGAACAGCGCGCCCAGGAACACGACGTACAGCTGCGTGTTCGCGGCGGGCACGAACATGAACGAGCCGATCGCGAACAGCAGCAGGCCCGTGATGATGCCGGCCCGGTAGCCCGCCCGCCGGATCAGCATCCCCGCCGGCAACGCCATCACGAAGTAGGCGATGAACACGGCCGAATCCACCAGCGACGACTGCAGCACCGACAGGCTGAACGACCGCCGCAGGTGCGGGATCAGGATCGGGTCGAGGTTATGGACGAATCCCCACATGAAAAACAGCGAGGTGACCATCACGAGGGAAAACCGGTACTGCCGCGAGGATGAATCGTTCATGTCTGCAAAGTCTCCGTGTCGGCGCTCGCGGCGCCTGTTTGTTTGGTGTGCCGGCGGCCGTCAGCCGTCGATCAGTGCCTCGTTCCAGGCATGAACCGTCTGGCTTTGCTCGCCCAGCCCGGCGATGCCCAGCTTCATGCGGTCGCCCGGTTCCAGGTAGACCGGATCCGGCTTCTGGCCGAGGCCCACGCCCGGCGGCGTGCCCGTGCTGATCACGTCGCCCGGCTGCAGCGTCATGAAACGGCTGATGTAACTGACCAGGTGCGCGACCGTGAACACCATCGTGCGCGTGTTGCCCGTCTGGTAGCGCTTGCCGTTCACTTCCAGCCACATGTCCAGGTTTTGCGGGTCGGGCACTTCGTCCTTCGTCACGAGCCACGGACCCACGGGACCGAACGTGTCGCAGCCCTTGCCCTTGTCCCACTGGCCGCCCCGCTCCAGCTGGTACTCGCGCTCGGACAGGTCGTTCACGACGCAATAGCCGGCGACATAGTCGAGGGCGCTGGCTTCGTCGACGTAGCGCGCGCGCTTGCCGATGACGACGCCCAGCTCCACTTCCCAGTCGCTCTTGACGGAGCCGCGCGGCAGCACGACGGCGTCGTTGCAGCCGATGATGGAACTCGTGGCCTTCGTGAACAGCACCGGTTCGGCCGGCACGGCCATGCCCGATTCGGCCGCGTGGTCCGAGTAGTTCAGGCCCACGCAGATCAATTTGCCGATGTCGGCGACGACCGGTGCATAGCGGACCGGTTGCTCGACGGCCGGCAGGCGGCTCGGATCGACGTCGGCCAGGCGCGCCAGCGCGCCGGCGGCCAGCTGGGCCGAGGTCAGGTCGGGCAGCACGCCGGACAGGTCGCGGATCACGCCGGCGGCGTCCATCAGGCCAGGTTTCTCGGCGCCCTTCGGGCCGAATCGCAGCAATTTCATGTCATTCCTTCGGTACGGGTTGCAGTATTAAATGGTCGAGCGTTACGGGGCCGGGACGGGCGCGGCCGCGTCCAGCAGGCCGGCGCGCCGCAGCGCGTCCCACAGTCCGGCGGGCAGCGGCTGGCCAAACCACGCCGCGTTCTGGCGCAGCTGGGCGGGATGCTGGGCGCCGGGGATGCACGACACGACGGCCGGATGGGCCATCGGGAATTGCAGCGCGGCGGCCTGCAGCGGCACGTCGAACTCGCGGCACACGGCCGCAAGGGCCTGCACGCGCTCGACGACGGCGCGCGGCGCGTCTTCGTAATTGAATTTGTTCGTGCCCGCGAGGATGCCGGAATTGAACGGGCCGCCGATCACGACACTCGTGCCCGCGCGCGCGCAGCGGTCCATCAGCGGCGCGAGCGACGCCTGTTCCAGCAGGGTGTAGCGTCCCGCCAGCAGCACGCAGTCGAGTGCGCACACGTCCAGCGCGTCCGCGATCGCTTCCCACTCGTTGACGCCCAGGCCGAACGCCTTGATCGCGCCCTCGGCGCGCAGGCGCTCGAGCGCACGGAAGCCGCCGCCCTCGGTCAGCTGGTTCCAGTAATGGGCGTGCATGTCGCCGTGGGTGAGGCGGCCGATGTCGTGCACGTACAGGATGTCGACGCGGTCCATGCCCAGGCGCTGCAGGCTGTCCTCGTGCGAGCGCAGGACGGCGTCGTAGGTGTAGTCGTAGTGGGGACGGAACGGCAGCGGCGCGGCCCAGCCGCACTCGCCCGGCCGCACGCCCGGATCGGGGCGCATCAGGCGGCCCACCTTCGTGCTGATCACGTACGCGTCGCGCGCGCGGGCACGCAGCGCGGCGCCGAGCCGGCGCTCGGACAAGGTGAAGCCGTAGTACGGCGCGGTGTCGAAATAACGGATGCCGAGGTCCCATGCGGCGTCGACGAGCGCCAGCGCATCAAGCTCCGTCATCGGGTCGTACAGGCCGCCCAGCTGGGCGCAGCCGAGGCCCAGCGCCGAAACGGGCAGGCCGCCGTGCGGCAGGCGTCGCGCTTGCGTGACGTCCATGTCAGGCCACCTTCAACGGCAGGCAGCCCGGCCCGATCGGCTCGAACTGTTTGTAGGTCAGGATGAATTCCTGGTGACCCAGGTCTTCCGATTTCGTGCAGGCGCCGTTCGCCACGCGGGCGATGAGCTCGACGATCTCGCTGCCGACGTCGTCGATGCTTGCCAGCCCCGCCAGGATGCGGCCGGCGTTGACGTCCATGTCTTCCTCGAGCCGTTCGTACGTGGCGGGGTTCGCGCACACCTTGATGACGGGCGAGATGGCCGAGCCGACGACGGAACCGCGCCCCGTCGTGAACAGGGTGACGTGCGCGCCGCAAGCGATCAGCTCCACGATTTCCGCGTTGTCCGAGATGTTCGGGAAACCGAAGCGCGGCTCGCCGTCCGGCACGACGTCCAGCAGGTACAGGCCGCCGGTGGGCGGCAGGTCGCCCGGCTTCAGGATGCCGCTGATCGGCGACGCGCCGCTCTTCGCGTACGCGCCCAGCGATTTTTCTTCCAGGGTCGTCAGGCCGCCGTCCGCATTGCCGGGGGCGAAGCTGCCGTGACCCATGATCGTGTAGTAGCGCGACGCCTTTTCGACCGTGCGCACGATCTCGTCGCCCAGTTCCGGCGTCACCGCGCGGCGCTTCATGTGGAATTCGCAGCCGACCAGCTCACCCGTTTCCTCGAACACGCAGGCGGTGCCGGCCGCGATCAGCTGGTCGAACGCCGCGCCGACGGCCGGATTCGCCGTGATGCCGCTCGTGCTGTCCGAGCCGCCGCAGATCGTGGCGACGACCAGTTCGTCGACGCGCATCGGCACGCGCTCCTGGCGCGCCAGGTCTTCCACGGCCCACCGCACCCACTCGACGCCGCTGTTGACGCCGGAGCGCGTGCCGCCGACGTCCTGGATCGTGACCGTGTGGACGGGCCGGCCGCTGTCCGCGACGGCTTGCGCGAGGCCGCCCTTGTCGAAGCTCTCGCAGCCGAGCGACACGAGCAGTGCCGCGCCCACGTTCGGATGGGTCAGCACGCTGCGCATGATCTTGTCGGCGTATTCGTTCGGATAGCAGCCGGGGAAGCCGATCAGGTGCACTTCCTGGCCGGGAAACGCATTGACGATCAGGCGCGCGACGTGGTGTGCGCACTCGACGAGGTAGGCGACGACGACGACGTTGCGGATGCCCTTGCGTCCGTCCGCGCGCGGAAAGCCGGTCAGGGCGATGTTGGCGAGATCGGTGGAGGTGGTCATGGTGCTTTGCTTCCGATGAAGTGGTGGCCGTCCTGGTCGAGCGTATAGGTCGGGATGTAGTCGCTTTCCAGGTTGTGCGTGTGGATGTGCGCGCCGATGGCGATGGGCGCCGTCGCGGTGCCGATGATGGCGCCGTAGCGCAGGATTTTCTCGCCGGGCGCCAGGTCGCGGCGCGCGACCTTGTGGCCCATCCGGACGTCGCCCGGCAGGCTCACGGGGCGGTCGTCGATCGTGACGACGTCGCCGGCCTTGAGGTCGACACGCGCGATGAGGCAGTTATCCTCGCGCGACATGAGCAGCAGGTGGCCCACGTGGGCCTGCTCTGGGGTGGTGCTGGACATGACGATCCTTTGTTGATGACTTCAGTTCGCCATGAATTGTATTCTATAAATTCAAAACATACGACCATTTGCTTCGCTGCGGTGCAGCAAATCGCCGCTGCCTGCAACAGCTCAGGCGCCGTCCCCGAGCTCCTGGGCGAGCCCGAGCAGGATGCCTTCCGGGCCGCGGATATAGCAGAGCCGATACACGTTCGCATAGTCGACCACGCTGCCGACGAGTTCCATGCCGTGCGGGCGGAGGCGCCCGAGCGTGGCGTCGAGGTCGTCCACGGCGAACATCACGCGCAGGTAGCCGAGCGCGTTCACGGGCGCGCGGCGGTGGTCCGCAGCCACGGCCGGCGCGAGGAAGCGGGACAACTCGAGCCGGCCGTGGCCGTCCGGCGTGCGCATCACGGCGATCTCGACGCGCTGGCCCGGCAAACCGGTGATGCGGCCCGCCCACTCGCCCTCGATCGGCGCGCGGCCTTCCAGCGCGAGGCCGAGTTCCTTGAAAAACGCGATGGCGGCGTCGAGATCCTGGACGACGATGCCGACGTTGTCCAACCGTGTCACTGCCATGATGTCTCCTGTGTGTCGTGCCCGCCGCGTGGCGGAATCAAGGCTGCTTTTGCTGGCGCGACTGCACGTAACGCAACTCGTTCATCGCCTTCTTGTCGGCCGGGTCGAGCGCCAGGCACCGACGGTACATGGCCTCGGCCTCGTCCAGCTTGCCCAGTTCGACGAGCACGAATCCCTTGCCGCGCAGCGCCCTGCCCAGCTCCGCATTCTTGCGTTCCTTGTCCACGGACTCCTCTGCCACTGTAGCGGACGCGTCGAACGCTGCGAGGGCTTCGTTCCAATTCTTTTGGCGCGCATACAGCTCGGCAAGTTCGGAACGGTAATGCGCTTCCCGCGGCGCCAGGTGGACAGCGCGTTCCAGTGCCGCGCGTGCCTCGCCGGCGCGGCCCAGCTCGATGAGGGCGTAGCCGCGCAGGAAGTACGCATCGCACCATGCTGAACCATACACGCTTGTCGCGGTATTGTTCTTGGCCGCCTCGGCAAGATAGACGAGGGATTCGGCCGGGCTGCGGGCGCAGTAGGCGACGTCGGTCTTGTCCTTGCGCACCGCCTCGAAGTGCGCGATGACCTTGTCGATACCGTCGAGCGCTTCGGCCGGTTTGCCCTGCTGCAGCAGCTTGGCCGCGGCGTCCACGTGTTGCTGTTGTTCCGCTTCGTCGGCGCGAGTGGTCGTCACAGGTTGGGTGCCCGTGTCAGCAACGGACGGTATTGCCTGGCAGAGCAGCAGGCAGATGGCGAGCAGATGGTAGCGCAAATGGGTGTCCTCAGTTGTCGTGGTCGGCTGAAGCAGGCGTTCGGGATGATCGCGCAAGCCTACCGCAAATCAGGGTTCAAAAACATATCGAAATACCACATTACGGGATCGCCGCAAACCGTTCGGAAATACAGCCGGCTGTGCACCATCCGAGGTGAGCAGCGCCGAGCCGATGCGCCTTCTATGTCAACTCAGCCTTTTGGACAGTCGCGAAATATAGATAGGCGGCATAAGCGCCAACGAAATAGTAGCAAACGGCGTCCAGCATGCAATAAATCCACGAAAACAGTGCAATTGAAAAACCTGAGCCATCGATCGGTCTAAACAGGTGACTATGATAAACGAGACCTCCGCTCATGTTCATCGAATAGGGGCCCGGGCCACGAACGGCACCGATGTCGGACAGCACGACGTAAAGACAAAACATCGCCACGAAAAACATTGTCCTTCCAACTGCTGCCTGAGGTTTTTGACGCCGTAGGCTGCGGACCAGAACTTTAATGCTGTTTAATTGCCAAACCGGCCGCGCCACGCAAATACCTGCCAAATAAACAGGAACAAACAACCAATTGATGGCGTACAAGACTGCAAAAGTATGCGGCCGTGTGGAAATCTGATTGAAGAATCTTACTGCGGGCACCAACGCGCCCATCAGGCGCGCGATCAGGCCAAGCTCGCGACTGTCGGCTATCGACGATTCATCGAAAACGGTCGAAATTGCAAGCGAGAGTATAAGCGCTGCCAATGCACCGCACTTGAACGCGGCGCTTCCGGTTCTGAAGTTCATAATTTTTCTATTCGCGGAAGCACATTTTTCCACACATTGCTCGCTTAAATCATTACCATAACGTAACTTGTGCAATATCACTCGCAGGCCGATCCGCATGACGATAGTTATTGTTGACCATGCGTGCCCGCATAATCACCGATGACGATTTCATTAACTCGAAATCTCGCCGAAACTAACGCCCAACCATTATTCCATTATCCCGATCCACAATCTCCACTCAGCTTTGTCTGAGCACTGCATCTCTATCGGCGATTGTTTCGGATCCCGGTGAAGATCATGACACTCACTTCGCGCCGACTTTGGTAACACGGCACTCTCCGCCAACCTCATCCAGGTAAGACACGTTGCCGGCCGCCGCCAAGTTGGCGTTGATCGGGTCGCGACCCCGATGCAATATGCCGTCACGTCGGCGAGGTACGGAACATGGCTTTGTGTGATCTGATAGCGGACGAGCGCCTCCTGCACGCACACGGCGTCGTCGCCAGCGCCGTCGGCCGAGGCGGCCCCATCTTCAACAGGCACGGCAACGCCAGTGTCGTAACACGCCATGGAACGGGCCGACACGGTCTATGCATCACGCCACCCGGCGATCCGTGCGCATGTACCGTTGTCGAGCGTAAAACAGGTAAGTGAGGCCGCCGATTCCGATCGCCAGGTAGTAAGTGGCGGGATCGCCGCCACGCACGGCTTCGCACACCATTCGTGCCGACAGCAGTGCCCACGGCAGCGGCATGATGAACCGTGCGTTTCGTTCAAAAAATCCATAGTCAGCATTTCAGGAAAACGAGGCGCCACCATGGCATTCCGGCCGGCCGCAAATACTCACGCATTTCGACAATGACTACCGTTCCGCCGCCGCAGCTTCCGCCAGCGCGACGAACGCATCCACGAGCGGGCCGCCCCCTTCCGCGTGGCGCGCGAGCAGCATCGCCGTCGTCGCCTCCGGGTCGGCCAGCGGACGGTAGACGACGCCGTCCATGTGGATGCCTTCGAACGAGCTCGGCAGCAGCGAGATGCCGCAGCCGGCGGCGACGAGGCCGATGATCGTGGACGGCTCGCCCGCCTCCATCGCGATATCGGGCGTGAAGCCGGCGGCGCGGCACAGGTCGAAGATCTGGTGGTAGATGCCCGTGCCCGCATCCTTCGGGAACACGACGAACGCGTGGCCGGCCAGGTCTTTCACGGCGATCGACTTCTTGCGCGCCAGCGGCGACCCCGCCGGCAGCACGAGCCGCAGCGGGTCGCGGCGCAGCATCGTCAACGCCACCGAGCGCGGCAGCGGCATGGAGGCGGGGCGCACGAAGCCGACGTCCAGCTCGCGCGCCTCGATGCGCGTCAGCTGCGGCTGCGTGGCGATCTCGTGGAAGGTCAGCAGCACGTCGGGGTAGCGCTGGCGGTAGCGCCGCACGACTTTCGCGAACAGCGGCGTGAACGGCGTCGAGAACGTGAACCCCACGCGCAGCTCGCCCGCCTCGCCCAGGTGCGCGCGCCGGGCCGTTTCCTTCGCCTGGTCGGACAGCGCCAGCACGCGCCGCGCGTCCGCGAGGAACAGCCGGCCCGCTTCCGTCAGCAGCACCCGCCGCTTGTTGCGCTCGAACAGCCGGGCGCCGATCTCGTGTTCCAGCGCCCGGATCTGCTGGCTCAGCGGCGGCTGGCCGATGTGCAGCCGTTCCGCCGCGCGCGTAAAACTCAGTTCTTCCGCGACGGCCACGAAGTAACGCAAGTGTCTGAGTTCCATGTTATCTGTTTAAGCGATAAGTAACGCCACAAATATATATTGGACACATAGTTCGTGCAATCCTACGATGGGATCTCGCATGCTTCCACGGTCCCGCCGCCATGTCCCGCCTTCCCGCTGCCCCGCCCTCGTATCGCTGTACCAACCGCGCCCTGTTCTTCGGCGGTTTTTCCTGCTTCGCCCTGCTGTACAGCGTGCAGCCGCTGCTGCCGTTGCTGGCGCAGGAATTCGCGCTGACACCCGCGCAAAGCAGCCTGTCGCTGTCGCTGTCGACCGCGGCACTGGCCGTCTCGCTGCTGTTCTCGTCGGTGCTGTCCGACCGCCTCGGGCGCAAGAACATGATGGTCGCCGCGCTCGTCGTGTCCGGCCTGATGAGCGTGCTGTCGGCGTTCGCGCAGGACTACACGCAGCTGCTCGTCGCACGCACCTTGCTGGGCCTTGCCATGGGCGGCATGCCCGCCGTCGCGATGGCCTATTTGAGCGAGGAGATCGAGCCGGCCGCGCTCGGGGCGTCGATGGGGCTGTACATCAGCGGCAACGCGTTCGGCGGGATGGCCGGCCGGATGCTGGCGGCCGTCCTGTCCGATTTCTTCTCGTGGCGCGTCGCCGTGGGCGTGCTCGGCGTCATGGGCCTGCTGGGCGCCGCGGAATTCTGGCGCAGCCTGCCTGCGTCGCGGCGCTTCCGTCCGTCGTCCGGCGGTGTCGCGGCGATGCTGCACGGCCTGCGCCGCCACCTCGGCGACGACGGCCTGCCGTGGCTGTTCGCGCTGTCGTTCCTGTTGATGGGATGTTTCGTCAGCGCCTACAACTTCATCGGCTTCCGCCTGCTCGGCGCGCCGTTCGGGCTGCGCCAGAGCGTCGTCGGCGGTATCTCCGTGTTGTACCTGCTGGGCATCTTCAGCGCCGCATGGGCCGGCCGCCGCGCCGACCGCCTGGGCCGGCGCCACGTGTTGTGGACCGTGATGATGACCATGGTCGCGGGCCTGTTGCTGACGCTGTCCCACAACGTCGTCCTCATCGTCGCGGGCATGGCCGTCTACACGTTCGGCTTTTTCGCCTCGCACTCGATCGCCAGCAGCTGGGTGGGCCGGCGCGCCCGCACGCAGCAGGCGCTCGCGTCCGCGCTGTACCTGTGCTGCTACTACCTCGGCTCCAGCGTCGTCGGCTGGGCCAGCGGCATCCTGTGGGCGCACGGCGGCTGGGGCGGCGTCGTGGCGCTGCTGGGTGTCCTGCTCGGCGCCGCGATGCTGATCTCGCTGCGCCTGCGCACGTTGGCGCCCGTCCCTCAGGCGTGGTCGCCCGCCTGACGCGCGAACCAGCGGTCCTTCGCCAGCATGATCTCGTGGTGGCCGCGGCCCGCAGGAATCATCGGAAAACAGTTCTCGGCCTGCGCCACGACGACGTCGAGCAGGTACGGCCCCGGCGCCGCGAGGCACTCGTCCAGCGCCGCGTCCAGTTCCGCGGCGTGTGACACGCGCCGCCCCTGCCAGCCGAACGCGCGCGCCAGCGCGACGAAGTCCGGCAGCGCTTCCGGATAACTGTGGCTGTAGCGGCCGCCGTGGTGCAGCTCCTGCCACTGGCGCACCATGCCCATGCAGCCGTTGTTCGACAGGACGAGCTTGACGGGACAGCGGTGCTGCACCGCCGTCGACATCTCCTGGATGTTCATCATGACGGACGCGTCCCCCGACACGCACACGACCAGCGCCTCCGGATGCGCGACCTGCGCGCCGATCGCGGCCGGCAGGCCATAGCCCATCGTCCCCGCGCCGCCCGACGTCAGCCACCTGCGCGGACGCTCGAACGGCAGGTACTGCGCCGCCCACATCTGGTGCTGGCCGACGTCCGTCGCGACGATGGCATCGCGCCCGCGCACGCGCACGGCGAGCGCGCGCATCAGGTGTTGCGGCAGGATCGCGGGCGCCGCGTCCGGGACGTCGAGGCAGCGCACGGCGCGCCATGCGGCGATCCTGCGCCACCAGTCATCCGTCAGCGCCGGGTCGGCCGGCGTGGCGGCGACCGCGCGCAGCAGCTCCGCGAGGACGGTGCCGGCATCGCCGACGAGCGCAACGTCCGTCCGCACCACCTTGCCGATCGAGGCGGGATCGACGTCGACGTGCACGATGCGTGCTTGCGGACAGAAATGCGCGAGCTTGCCCGTCACGCGGTCGTCGAACCGGGCGCCCGCGCAGACGACGAGGTCCGCCTCGTGCATCGCGAGATTCGCTTCCAGCGTGCCGTGCATGCCCAGCATGCCGAGCCAGCGCGGGTCGGACGCGGGGAATGCGCCCAGGCCCATCAACGTGAGCGTGCACGGTGCGTCCTTCCAGCGGACGAGCGCCGTGAACGCGGCACAGGCGCCCTCGCCCGCGTTGACGAGACCTCCGCCGCCGTAGAACACGGGCCGGCGCGCCTGGCGGATCAGGTGCGCCGCCGCGTCGAGGGCGTCGGCCCGCACGCGCGGGCGCGCGGGCGTGGGCGGGAGCGGCGCGTGCGGCACCAGGTCGACCTCCTGCGCCTGGACGTCCTTCGGCACGTCGACGAGCACGGGCCCCGGGCGGCCGTCCAGCGCCGTGTGCACGGCGTGCCGGATCGTGTCGGCGATGGCGTCCGCGCTGCGGACCTGCGCGTTCCACTTCGTCACGGTGCGCGAGATCCCGAGCGCGTCGCATTCCTGAAATGCGTTCGTGCCGATGGCGCTCGTCGCGACCTGCCCACTGACGCACAGCACGGGAATCGAGTCGCTCAGCGCATCGAGCAGGCCGGACGTCGTGTTGGCGATGCCGGGCCCGGACGTGACGAACACGACGCCCAGCCGCCCCGTCGAACGGGCATAGCCCTGGGCGGCGTGGACGGCGGCCTGCTCGTGCCGGACGAGGATGTGGCGGATGCGGCCGTCCAGCGCCAGCGCGTCGTACAGCGGCAGGACGGCGCCGCCCGGATAGCCGAAGACGGTGTCCACGCCGCAGCGCACGAGGGTATCGAGCAGCAGGCGGGCGCCGGTCATCCGCTGGTCGTTCGGGTATGTTTTCATGCCCGAAATGTTATCGGGTAAGGACGTGAAAGTGCTTCCTGTTTTCCGCTAGAATGGCCCGATCACCTGAAAATTTTTAGCTCACGATGGAAGAATCAAGAAAATCTTTCGATGCAGTCGATTTGCGCATCCTGTCCATCCTGCTGAAGGACTCGCGCACGCCGCTGCACGACATCAGCCGCGCGATCAATCTGTCGACGACGTCGTGCTGGAACCGGATCAAGCGGATGACCGACTGCGGCGTGCTGGAGAGCTACACCGTGAAGCTCGACCTCGCGCAGCTGGGCTACAACGACACGGTGATCGTCCAGGTCACGCTCGACAGCCACAGCGAGCAGACGTTGTACGAATTCGGCCGCGCGCTCGAATCCATCCCCGAAGTGCTGGAAGCCCTCCTCATTTCGGGCGACTACGATTACTTCCTGCGGCTCGCCGTGAAGGACACGCGCGACTACGAGCGGCTGCTCAGGGAACGGCTGTACACGATCCCGGGCATCCGCCACAGCAAATCCAGCTTCGTGCTGCGCACGCTGAAGAAGGTCGACACGCCGCTGACATAAGGCGCGCAGCGATCGATGACCCGGTGTGCCGAATACCATTTCATCGAACGGGACCTGGACAAGCTCGTCGCCGCGCAGCGAGCCTGGATCGCTTTTCGCGATCGCGACTGCGACTTCGCGGCGTCCGACGTCGAGGGCGGCAGCATGCACCGATGATGGTATCGATCTGCAAGCAGGAGATGACGGAGGACCGCATCGGCGAGTTGAAGCATTACGCACGAGCGTGCGCGGGACCTGTCCTCCGTGCCACGCCCGCTGACGGCTTATTTGCCCGGCTGGTACAGCTGGTCGAACGTGCCGCCATCGGCGAAGTGCGTCTTCTGCGCCTTCGTCCAGCCGCCGAACACGTCGTTGATCGTGAACAGGCTCACTTTCGGGAACTGCGCCGCGTATTTTTGTGCGACCTGCGCATTGATCGGGCGGTAGAAGTTCTTGGCGATGATGTCCTGGCCTTCGTCCGTGTACAGGAGCTGCAGGTAGGCTTCCGCCACCTTGCGCGTGCCGCGCTTGTCGACCACCTTGTCGACAATGGCCACGGGCGGCTCGGCCAGGATGCTCTGCCTCGGCGCGACGATCTCGAATTTATTAGGCCCCAGTTCCTTGATGGCGAGGATCGCTTCGTTTTCCCATGCGATCAGCACGTCGCCGATGCCGCGCTCGACGAAGGTCGTCGTTGCGCCGCGGGCGCCGGAATCGAGGACGGGCACGTTCTTGAATAACTTCGCCACGTAGTCGCGCGCCTTCGCTTCGCTGCCACCCGGCTGTTTCAACGCATTGCCCCAGGCGGCCAGATAGTTCCAGCGCGCGCCGCCCGACGTCTTCGGGTTCGGCGTGATGACTTGCACGCCCGGCTTGATCAGGTCGTTCCAGTCATGGATGCCTTTCGGGTTGCCCTTGCGGACGAGGAACACGATCGTGGAGTTGTACGGCGAGCTGTTGTGCTGCAGGCGCTTCTGCCAATCCTTGGCGATCAGGCCGCGCTCGGCGATCTCGTCGATGTCCCACGCGAGGGCCAAGGTCACGACGTCGGCCTGCAGGCCGTCGATCACGGAGCGCGCCTGCTTGCCCGAGCCGCCGTGCGACGCCTTGAACGTGACGTTGTCGCCCGTCTGCGCCTTCCACTTCGCCGCGAACGCCTTGCCCACGTCCTGGTACAGCTCGCGCGTGGGGTCGTACGACACGTTCAACAGGGTGACGTCGGCCGCATGCACGGTCGGGGCAACGAGGGCGATGGCGAGGGCGGCCTGGATCAGTTTTTTTACCAGCATGTGTTTCTCTCTTCAGGGTTCGGAAGCCACAGCGTAAGCACGGCGGCGCGGAATGCGAACGAATACTTTCGGTCTTGCTTATCCGGTTTCTTCATATCGACGCGACGACGTCGTCACGGGATTTCCCGCCCCGCCTGATGGATTTCGTGATGGAAGAGCGATAGGAGGCGGGCGCACAATCGTCCGCGGTGACTTTTCGATAGATTCGCAACCGAAGTCATTACCGGCACAGAGACGCCGGGACACTCCCTCATCTGACGAAAGCGAGAACAATATGAAACCGCTTGCATCCACGGGCATGACGATGGCCCTGCTGGCGGCGTTCGGCACGGCATACGTGCCCGCCGCTTCGGCCGCCCCGAGCTATACCTGGAATAACGTGAAGATCGGCGGCTCGGGCTATGTCGACGGCATGCTCGCCCATCCCGGCCAGAAGGGCCTGTTCTACGCCAAGACGGACGTCGGCGGCGCCTACCGCTACGACGCCACGACGAGCACGTGGATCGCCTTGAACGACTGGCTGCCGCCTTCCCTCGGCTACGCGATGGGCGTGGACACGATCGCCATCGATCCGAACGACGCGAGCAAGTTCTACATGATCGGCGGCGGCGGGTACGGCGACGGCAGCCAGAAGGGCATCTTCATGGCCTCGAGCAACCAGGGCCGCACGTTCTCCACGCTGGCGCTGCCATTTTCGACGGGCGGCAACGAATACGGGCGCCAGGTCGGCGAGCGCCTGCAGGTCGATCCGAACAACGGCAACATCCTGTTCTACGGCACCGGCAACTCGACCGCGAATGCGTCGACCAACGGCATCTGGAAAAGCACGGACGGCGGCCAGCACTGGAACCGCCTGCCCAATTTCAACGTCCTCACGAGCGACGGCACGGGCGCCGGCGTCGCCTTCATCGCCTTCCACAAGGGCTCGGGCACGAGCGGCAACGCGACGCCGATCCTGTACGCCGGCGTGAACACGCAGACGGCCGCGAATGCGCGCAACATCATCTACAAGAGCAGCGACGGCGGCAACTCGTGGACGCCGCTGTGGACCTCCGCGGGGGCCGGCCAATTCCCCCAGCGCGGCCAGATCGGCCCGGACGGCTACCTCTACGTGACGTTCTCGCGCGCGGCCACGTGGGAAGGCAATAACTACGGGCCCGGCGGCCTCGTCGACGGCGAGGTCTGGAAGATCAACGTGACGAGCGGCCAGGACCAGTGGACCAACGTCACGCCGCCCGGCGCGGCCAGTCCCAAGCCGTACGGCTTCGCGGGCCTGTCCGTCGATCCGTGGCGTCCGGGCTGGCTGACGGTGAATACCATCGACTGGTACGCGTGGAACGGGCAACAGATCGAGACGATGTACCGGTCGACGGACGGCGGCGCCACCTGGACCGACATCCTGCCGCACGCCAGCTTCGACACGAGCGCGGCGCCGTGGAACGCCACGAACGGCCCGGTCACCGACTTCGGCAACTGGGGCGGCTCGCTGCTCGATCCGTACGACGTCAACCACGCCTTCGTCAGCTTCGGCGGCGGCATCTGGGAGACGAAGAACCTCACGGCGGCCAGCACCACCTGGGCGTATGGCGAGAACGGCGTCGAGGAAACGGCCATCCTCGACCTGAAATCGCCCGTGCCCAACGTGTGGAACGCCTACCCGGTGCTGAGCGGCGCCGGCGACATCTGCGGCTTCGTGCATTACGACGTCAAGACGGCGCCGCCCAACACGTTCACGGGGCCGGCCTGCAAGGACACCGACTCGCTCGACTATGCGCGCACGGACTCGCGGCTCGTGGTCCGCGTCGGCAACGGCGGCAGCTCGTCGCTCGGCGCCGTGTCGACCAACGGCGGCTACAGCTGGAACGCGTTCGGCAGCAACGGCCCGTCCACGCAGGGTGGCGGCTATGTCGCGATGTCGACGGACACGAGCACGAACCCCGCCACGACCTCGATCATCTGGTCGACATGGGACGCGCCGACGGTGCGCTCGACGGACATGGGCAACTCGTGGCAGCAGATCGGGATCCCGAAATCCGCGCTGATCACGGCCGACGGCGCCGACCCGACGGTGTTCTACGCGTACGACCGCCAGCCGGGCATCCTCTACCTCAGCAACACGCGGGGTGCCACCTGGTGGGCCGCGAACTCCAGCACCAGCACGAACGGCATCCCGACGTGGTCCGACAAGCTGGTCACGCCCGTCGGCGTCGCGGGCGACGTGTGGCTCGTGAACTGGCAAGGCCTGTACCACAACCGCGACTGGGGCCGCGGTGCCTGGACCAAGCTTGCCAACGTGAGCGCAGCGAAAGGACTGGGCTTCGGCAAGGCGGCGGCCGGCGCCACGTATCCGGCCATGTACCTGTCCGGCACCGTCGGCGGCGTGCAAGGCATCTTCCGCTCCACCGACATGGGCGCGAACTGGGTCCGCATCGACGACGCCCAGCACCAGTACGGCGCCTCGTCCGTGATCACGGGCGATCCGAAGGTCTTCGGCACGGTCTACATCGGCGCGCGCGGGCTGGTGGTCGGCACGTCGACCGAATGATGCCGGCGACGTGCCGCGCGGGCCCGGTAGCGCCGCGCGGCACGTCGCCTCACACCGTGCGCGAGTACTGCATCCGCTGCAGCGGCACGGCCGGCGGCTTGCCGAAGTAATCGTCGAACACCATGCACACATTGCGGATCAGGAGGCGCCCTTTCGGGCTGACCTCGATGCGCTCGGGCGTCAGCGCGAGCAGGCCGTCCCGTTCGACTTCGGCCAGCTTCGCCAGCTCCGGCGCAAGAACGGCTGCCGCGTCCACGTGCCAGCGTGCCGACAGCGCGCGCAGGTCGAGCGCAAAGTCGCACATCAGGCGCTGGATCACGTCGCGGCGCAGCAGGTCGTCGGCGGACAGCACGAGCCCGCGCGCGACGGGCAGCTCGCCACGGTCGATGCGCGCATAGTACGGCTCGAGCGACTTCTCGTTCTGCGCGTAAGTGCCGTTCACGGCGCTGATCGCGGAGACGCCGCACGCAACCATGTCCACTTCCGCATGCGTCGAATAGCCCTGAAAATTGCGGTGCAACGTGCCGTCGCGCTGCGCGCGCGCGAGTTCGTCGTCCGGCTTGGAGAAATGGTCCATGCCGATGTACACATAGCCCGCGGCGCACAGGCGCTCGATGCACAGGCCGAGCATGGCGAGCTTCGTCGCGCCGTCCGGCAGGTCCTCGTCGCGGATCAGCTTCTGCGACTTGAACAGCTGCGGCATGTGCGCATAGTTGTAGACGGAGATGCGGTCCGGCGACGCGGCGATCACCTTGTCGAGCGTGGCCGACATCGTGTGAACGTTCTGCAGCGGCAGGCCGTAGATCAGGTCGATGCTGATGGAGCGGAAGCCCGCGTCGCGCGCGGCGGCGATCGCATCGCGCGTCAGCGCTTCCGGCTGGATGCGGTTGACGGCGCGCTGCACGTCCTCGTCGAAGTCCTGCACGCCGAGCGACAGCCGGTTGAAGCCCTGGCGCCGCAAGGTGCGGATGCGCTGGCCATCGACCGTGCGCGGATCGATCTCGATGGAGAATTCGCCCGTGTCCTCGGGCGCGAATGCGAAGCGGCTGCGCAGATGGCCCAGCAGGTCGCCCATCTGCGCATCGTCGAGGTAGGTGGGCGTGCCGCCGCCGAAGTGCAGCTGCTCGACGAGCGCGTCGTCCGCGAACAGCCCGGCCTGCATGTCGATCTCGCGCATCAGGTAGCCGAGGTATTTCACGGCCTTCGCGCGGTCGTGCGTGATGATCTTGTTGCAGGCGCAGTAGTAGCACAGCGACCCGCAGAACGGGATGTGCACGTACAGCGACAGCGGCTTGCCCGGCCGCGCGGCCGCCGCGAGGTCGGCGGCGCCGAAGGCTGGCGTGAAGCGGTCGGCCGTCGGGTACGACGTGTAGCGGGGCCCGCGCTGGCTCATGCGGGCGATCAGTTCGGGATCGAATTCGACGGTGGGATGCATGGTGGTTTCTTTGCGGTTCAGCCTTCGCGCCCGTCCGGACGGGCGGCAGACAGATAAGGCACGTACACGGCGAGGTAGGCCAGGAAGGCGGCGCTCCAGCACGTGGTGGCGAGGACGAGGGACACCGCGCGCCACGACGGCAGCACGGCGGCCGCGAAACGGAACACGACGGCCAGTTGCACGAGCACGAACATCAGGCACTCGCCGCGGCCGGCCTTCAGCGGACGGCCCGTGTGGCCCAGCGCCGTGCGGGTGATCATGCCGATGATCAGGCCGGCCAGCGCGCCGACGGTCAGCACGTGCAGCGCCGCGCTGCCGGAGACGACGCCGTACTGCGCCAGCGCCAGCAGCACGAAGCCGAGCGGGATCCAGCAATACGACAGGTGCAGGATCCACAGCAGCGGATTGCGCCACGTGCGCCACGGCTGCCAGCCGATCAGGCGCGCGGCCTGGCCGACGCCGGCGAACAGCGCGAGGCTCGCGGTGAGCGGCGCCGGCAGGCCGGCCGTCCAGGCAAGGCCCGCGAGCACGGTCAGGATCAGCGCCCACTTGTCGCGGCGCGCATCCTGCACGGGCTGCGCGCCCGGCACCGCGTTGCGGGTGAACATGGGGATCACGCGGCCGCCGATGACGATCTCGATCACGACGATCAACATGATGGCCGCGTGCACGGGCGTCAACGGGTCGAGCGAGGCCCAGTGCAGCGTGGCCGCGTGGTAGCACACGTTCGCGAGCGTCAGCAGACCAAGCAGACCCACGAGGAACATGTTGCGCATGTTGCCCGACAGCTTGAACACGCGGTACAGCGGATAGGCGGCGATCGGCAGGAAGACCACGTCGACGGCCGCCCCGATGGCCGGCGGCGCCGCGACCATCGCGATCCGGCCCGCGACCCAGACGGCGGCAATGGCGGCCAGCGCGCGGCCGCGCGGGGTCCACAGCTTCGTCCAGTTGTAGCCGGCCGTGTACAGGAAGCCGACGACGACGGCCAGCGCGAAACCGAACACCATCTCGTGCATGTGCCAGAACACGTCGATGCGCGCGGGCAGCGGCCACCCGGCCTGCGCGGCGACCCACGCGGGCACGGACACCGCGGCGAACGCGGCGGCCAGCAGGTAGAACGGCCGGAATCCGAGCGCGAACAGGGCGCGGCCGCCGCCCGGGCCCGGGGTCGGACGGGCTTCTTCGATGGTCATGAGGGCCATGCCGGCTCCTTGAATGAAGTGGTATCTCCGTTGCATGTTAGGCGTCGCCCACGCACGCGACAATCGGCCAAAGTGACTAGGCAACGCGGCAGATCGACCGTACCTGCGGGCTTTCCTAAACTGGGTCAGGCTTTTCGAATTTAAGCTGCATACCATATGCAACTAATACCGGAAAGCCTCCACAATGCGGTCCAGGCGCTTCACGGCGTCACCGTTCAACCACCACTGAAGGAACACAAGCCATGCACGCGACACGCAGACTCTGGACCTGGCTGGCGATCATCTGTGTACTCTCCTTTGCCACGCTCTTGTTCGTGGGCCGGGAAATCTACCTGAAGGCGCCGCCGATCCCCACCGTCAAGAACACGAGCGGCACCGTCCTCTATACCAAAGACCAGGTCACGCTCGGCCAGCAGGCCTGGCTGTCCGCCGGCGGCCAGCAGCTGGGCACCGTCTGGGGCCACGGCAGCTACGTCGCCCCGGACTGGTCGGCCGACTGGCTGCACCGCGAGGCGCTCGCCCTGCAGGACCGGTTTTCCCTGCGCGACTACGGCCAGCCGTATGCGCAACTCGACGCCGGCCAGCGAGGCCGCATCGACGCCCTCGTCAAGGAAGAACTGCGCCGCAACACCTATGACGCCGCCACCAATACGCTCGTCGTGTCGGGCGACCGCGCCGCCGCGATCCGCGCCGTCGCCGCACACTACGCGGGCCTGTTCGGCAACGATCCGAAGCTGGACAAGCTGCGCGAACAATACGCGATGGCGAACGGCTCGCTGCCGGACGCCGACCAGCGTGCCGCGCTGACCGGCTTCTTCTTCTGGTCCGCCTGGGCCGCCGCCACCGACCGTCCGGGCGAACCGGGCCTGTCATACACGAGCAACTGGCCGCACGAGCCGCTGGTCGGCAATACGCCCACCGCGGGCGCCGGCATCTGGTCGATCGCCAGCATCATCCTCATGATCGGCGCCATCGCCGGCATGGTGCTGTTCCACTCGGCCCAGCCCGAAGAAGGCGACCCGCAGCCGCCGAAGGACGACCCGCTGTTCAAGCTGAAGGCTACGCCGTCGATGAAGGCCACGCGCAAGTATTTCGCCGTCGTCGTCGCGCTGATCCTCGCGCAAGTGGGCATGGGCGTCATCACGGCGCACTACTCGGTCGAAGGCCACAGCTTCTTCGGCATCCCGCTCGGTGACATCCTGCCGTTCACGATCAGCCGCACCATCCATACGCAGTTCGCCGTGCTGTGGATCGCCACCGCGTGGCTCGCCACGGGCCTGTACATCGCCCCCGCCATCTCGGGCCACGAGCCGCGCTTCCAGGCGCTCGGTGTGAACGTGCTGTTCTACGCGCTGCTGTTCATCGTCGCCGGTTCTACCGTGTGCGGCTGGCTCGGCACCTTGCAGCACCGCGGCGTCGACTTCGCCTTCTGGCTCGGCAACCAGGGCCTCGAATTCACGAGCATGGGCCGCATCTGGCAATACCTGCTGTTCGTCGGCCTGCTGTTCTGGGCCTTCCTGCTGGGCCGCGGCCTGTGGCCCGCCTTGAGGAAGCCGTCGGAAAGCCGTGGCCTGGTCGCGATGGTGTTCCTGGCTGCCGTCTGCATCGGCGGGTTCTACGCCACGTCGCTGACCTGGGGCCAGCACACGCACTACTCGATGGTCGAGTACTGGAGATGGTGGCTCGTGCACCTGTGGGTCGAAGGCTTCTTCGAAGTGTTCGCCACCGCCGTCATCGCGCTGCTGTTCACCCGCCTGGGCCTGATCCGCGCCGCCACCGCCAACACGGCCATCGTCCTCGAGACCATCGTGTTCCTGTTCGGCGGCATCCTGGGCACCTTGCACCACCTGTACTTCACGGGCACCCCGACGGCCGTGATCGCGATCGGCGCCATGTTCTCCGCATTGGAAGTCGTGCCGCTGTCGATGATCGGCATCGAGGCCTACCGCAACTACCGGCGCACGAAGGCCGCGCCGTGGGTCGCGAGCTACCGCTGGGCGATCCTGTGCTTCATCGCCGTCGGCTTCTGGAACACGGTGGGCGCCGGCCTGCTGGGCTTCTCGATCAACACCCCGATCGCGCTGTATTACATGCAGGGCCTGAACATGACGGCGGCCCACGGCCACGCCGCCCTGTTCGGCGTGTACGGCATGCTGGGCATCGGCCTGATGCTGTTCTGCCTGCGCGGCCTGACGGACTGCCTCGCCTGGTCCGACGCCCTGCTGAAGCCGATGTTCTGGCTGCTGAACATCGGCCTCGCGATGATGGTGTTCATGGCCCTCGTCCCGGCCGGCATCTACCAGGCCTGGGCCAGTGTCTCGCGCGGCATGTGGTTCGCCCGCTCGCCGGAAGTGATCCACTCCGCGTTCATGGAGAACATGGTGTGGCTGCGCGTGCCGGGCGACATCGTGTTCGCGCTGGGCACCCTGTGCCTCGCCCTGTTCGTGCTGCGCGTGCTGCGCCGGCCAGCCCGTCCCGTCGAGGTGCCGATCGAGATCGGCGGCCGCCTCGCCGCCAAGGCCGCCCGTCCCACCACGAAGGCCTGAACCCGCGGGCGCCGCCGCCACACGGCGCGGCGCCCGACGCATTTGGATCGGAGCGATCATGCGTCTCACCGAACACACCGATTACGCGCTGCGCCTCCTCATGTACCTGGGGAGTAACGGCGGGCGCCTCGCCACGACGGGCGAAGTCGCCTCCGTGCACGGCATGTCGCACCACCACCTGACGAAGGTCGTCAACGAGCTGGGACATGCCGGCTTCGTCGAGACCGTGCGGGGCCGCAGCGGCGGCATCCGCCTGGCGCGCTGTGCCGCGCCATCGCCTGCTTCCTCGAATCGCTCGACGGCATCGCGCTGTCGTCACTCATCACACCATCATGAACGACCCTCCCCTGCTCGACGTGCGCGCACTCCCCGCACCGGAACCGATGGAACGCGTGCTGGAGGCGCTCGACCACCTGCCCGACGGCGCCGAACTGTCGGTACTGCTGGCGCGCGAACCGCATCCGCTGTACGGCATCCTGGCACGCATGGGCTATCGCTGGCGCTCGGCGTGGCAGGACGACGGCTGCCTCGTCGCCATCGCACGGGACACCTGATGCGGCGCGCGCTCGACTACGCGCACATGCCCCCGCCCCGCCTGCCGCTGGGCTTCCTCGTCGTCGCGCCGTGGTTCGGCGTCGCGGCCGGCCTGCTGGCCGCGTGGCACGGCGGCGCCGTTTTCGGTTCGCGCTGGAACCCGGCCACGCTGGCCGTCGTCCACCTCGTCACGATCGGCTTTCTCACGATGACGATGGCGGGTCGCTGCTGCAGATCCTGCCCGCCGTCGCGGGCCTGCCGCTGCGCTGCCCGCCGCGCCAGGCCGTTTGGACCTGTCCGCTGCTGGGCGCCGGCGGCGCGCTGCTGGCCGTGGGCTTCCTGTCCGGCCGGCCGCTGCTCTTCGCACTCGCTTGGGTCGTGCTCACGGGCTCGTTCGCGCTGCTGCTCGCCTGCCTCATCCCCACACTGGGCCGGCGCGCGGCGGCCATCCCCGCCGTCGCGCACATCGTCGGGGGCATGCGGGGCGCCGTCGCCGTGCTGGCGGTCGGCATCGCGGCCGGGCTCGCGCTGGCGGGCTGGCTCGCCGGCGGCCCGGCCGTTCCCGTTGCGCCGCGCGTCGACAGCCATGCGGCGCTCGGATTCGCCGACTGGGTGGCGCTGCCCGTGCTGCGCCACCCCCATGCATTGAGGATTTGACTTGCATCAATGACGCCACGGGGACCGGCCGCCTATCTTGCGTTCATGAACATCCTCGCCTCGCCGTCCCGCTGGATCTGCTGCGTCCTGCTCGCCTTCCTCCACGCTGTCGCGGTCGGCCAGACCGTACCGCGCAGCAGCCTCGACGCGCGCCTGCTGACGCCGCGGCTGTACGCCGGCGCGCCACCGCCGGCCTGGCTGGACGATGGCGCCGCACGGGCGCGCACGGCCGTGCGCCTGCTGCGCGACGCGCCGCTGCACGGCCTCGACCCGGCCCGCTACGACACGGAAGGCCTCGCGCGCCGGCTCGACGATGTCACGGATGCCGTCGACGCGCTGGCGCTCGAACGCGACCTCAGCACGGCCATGCTGCAATATCTGTCCGACCTGCGCTTCGGCCGTGTGGCGTCCGGCTACCGGCCGACGGCCGACGTCGCAGAATTCGATCCCGTGGAACAGTTGCGCGCGGCGCTCGTAAGCGGGCGCCTCGCGCAAGCCGTCGACGCGGCGGCGCCGCCGATCGCGATGGTCAAACGTGTCGAAGCCACGCTGGCGCGGTATCGCGCACTCGCGGACGCATATCCCACGTGGCAGCCGCTGCCGCCGCCGGCGCCGCGCACGAGCGCAGGCGCGCGCTATGCGGGCGCGGCGCTGCTGCGCGAACGCCTGCGGCTGTTGGGCGACCTCGATGCCGCCGCGCCCGCCGGTGCCGGCGACGTCTACACGCCCGAACTCGCGGCGGCTGTACGGCGCTTCCAGGCACGCCATGGGCTCGAGGAAGACGGCGTGCCGGGCGCCGCGACGCTGGCAGCCCTCGCCGTGCCCCCGGCGCACCGCGTGACGCAGCTGGAGCTGACCTTGGAACGCCTGCGCTGGCTGCCACGGCCGCCGCGCGGCCGCGTCGTCGTCGTGGACGTGCCCGCGTACCGGCTGTGGGCGTTCGACGTGGACGAGGCGGGCGGGCCGCTGCTCGAGATGCGCGTCATCGTCGGCGCGGCCGCGCGCACGCCGACGCCGCTGTTCATCGGCCAGATGCGCCGCGTCGAGTTCAACCCCTTCTGGAACGTCCCGCGCAGCATCGAGCGGGGCGAGATCATCCCGAAGCTGGCGCGCGATCCCGGCTACCTGGCAAAGAACGACATGGAACTCGTGGGGCCGTCCGGACAAGCGATGGCCGATGCGCCCGGCGCCGCGCTCGCGGCCTTGCGCGCGGGCACGGCGCGCGTGCGGCAACGGCCGGGGGCGCTTAATGCGCTCGGCGCCGTCAAGTTTTCGATGCCGAACCCGATGAACATCTACCTGCACTCGACATCGGCACAACAGTTGTTCGGCCGGTCGCGGCGCGACCTGAGCCACGGCTGCATCCGCGTCGAACACCCTGCCGCGCTGGCGCAATTCGTGCTGGCCGACCCCGCCCGCTGGGACGCCGACGCCATCGCCGCCGCCATGCGGCCGGGTCGCACGCTCGTCGTGCCGCTGCGCGAGCCGGTGCCCGTCGTGCTGTTCTACGCGACGGCGCTCACGGATCGCGAAGGGCGCGCCCTGTTCGCCGAAGACATCTACGGACTCGACGAACAGCTGACTCAGGCGTTGCGCGCCGATTGACAAGCGGCCCGCGGCGGCCGCATGCTTGTCCATGCCATATTCGAGGATTTTGACTTACATCAACGATCTTGCATCGGCCGAGCCGGTAAGGTAGGCATATGGACAAGCTCAAGCAGAATCTCACCGACACCCTCGCCGCCGGCCGGCCCCCCGTGCCCGCCGCGCCGTGCCCTCCAACCTGCCCCGACATCGAACCACCGACCGTGACCGACCGCATGCTGCATGCGGCGCTCGGGCGCATGACGTACGGCATCTCGCCCGCCGCGCTGGCGCTCGCGTGGACCGACTGGACGCTGCACCTCGCGCAGTCGCCCGGCAAATGGGCCAGGCTCAGCGAAAAAGCGCTGCGCAAGGCCGGACGCTTCGGCGAGTACGCGGCGCGCGCAGCCGGCGGCGACACGCAGCCGTGCATCGCGCCGCTGCCGCAGGACCGACGCTTCAGCGGTGACGCGTGGCAGCGCTGGCCGTTCAACGTCATCCACCAGGGCTTCCTGCTGAACCAGCAGTGGTGGCACAACGTGACGACCGGCATCGGCGGCGTCTCGCCGCACCACGAACAGGTCGTGTCGTTCGTCGCGCGCCAGTTGCTGGACGTGGTCTCGCCCGTGAACTTCGTCGCGACGAACCCGGACGTGCTGCAAGCCACCGTCGAACAGGGCGGCATGAACTTCGTACGCGGTGCGGCCCACCTCGCGGACGACGGGTGGCGCATGCTGACGGAGCGCCCGCCGGCCGGCGCCGATAATTTCATTCCCGGGCGCCAGGTCGCCGTCACGCCGGGCCGCGTCGTGCTGCGCAACCGGCTGATGGAACTGATCCAGTACGCGCCCGCGACGCCGGACGTGCACGCGGAGCCCGTGCTGATCGTGCCCGCGTGGATCATGAAGTACTACATCCTCGACCTGTCGCCGCAGAACTCGCTCGTGAACCACCTCGTCGGCCGGGGCCACACCGTCTTCATGATCTCGTGGCACAACCCCGGCGAGGACGACCGCGACCTCGGCATGGACGACTACCTGCGCCTGGGCGTGCTGGCGGCGCTGGACGCCTTAGGTGCCATCGTGCCCGACCAGCGGATCCATGCCGCGGGCTACTGCCTGGGCGGGACCCTGCTCGCGATCGCGGCCGCCTACCTCGCGCGCCGGCGCGACGAGCGACTCCGCTCGCTGACGCTCCTCGCCGCGCAGACGGACTTCACGGAAGCGGGCGAACTGTCGCTGTTCATCGACGACAGTGAACTGGACTACCTGGAAGACATCATGTGGCACCAGGGCTACCTGCAGACGCGCCAGATGGCGGGCGCGTTCCAGCTGCTGCGCTCCAACGACCTCGTATGGTCGCGCATCGTCAACGACTACCTGCTCGGCCAGCGCCAGCCGTTGACCGACCTGATGGCGTGGAACGCGGACGCGACCCGAATGCCGTACCGGATGCACAGCGAATACCTGCGCCGGCTGTTCCTGAAGAACGACCTGTTCGAAGGCCGCTACCGCGTCGACGACCGCCCCGTCGTGCTGGCGGACATCCGCGTCCCGATGTTCGTCGTGGCCACCGAGGCGGACCACGTGGCGCCGTGGAAGTCCGTCTACAAGATCAACCTCGTCGCCGGTGCCGACGTCACGTTCGTCCTGACGAGCGGCGGCCACAACGCGGGCATCGTCAGCGAACCGGGCCACCGCGGCCGCCGCTTCCGCATCGCGCGCCGCACCAACGGCGACCCCTACCTGGCGCCGGACGACTGGGTCGCCGCGACACCGGCATGCGACGGATCGTGGTGGCAAGCGTGGGCCGACTGGCTCGCCGTCGCAAGCAGCGGCCGCACGGCGCCGCCATCGCTCGGCGCACCGGGCCAAGGTTACGCACCGCTGGACGCGGCGCCCGGCCGCTACGTGCTGGAACGCTGATCCGCATTGCATTCACCGGAGATTCTCATGCAGAACGCACTCATCGACCTGCGCGGCAAGCGCGGTCTCATCCTCGGCGTCGCCAATGAACGGAGCATCGCCTACGGTTGCGCGCGCGTCATGGCCGCCTGCGGCGCCGAACTGGCCGTCACCTACCTGGACGCCGACGCCGAACCTCATGTGCGCCCGCTCGCGGAAGCGCTGCGCTGCGCGCTCGTCCTGCCGTGCGACGTGCGGGAGCCGGGCCAGCTCGAGGCCGTGTTCGACACGGTGGGCAGGACGTGGGGCGGCATCGACTTCGTCCTTCACGCGATCGCGTACGCGCCGAAGAACGACCTGCACGGCCGCGTCACCGACTGCTCCGCGGCCGGTTTCGGCCTCGCGATGGACGTGTCGTGCCACTCGTTCATCCGCTGCGCGAAGCTCGCCGAGCCCTTGATGCCGCACGGCGGCTGCCTGCTGACGTTCACGTTCTACGGCGCCGAGAAGGTCGTCCCGCACTACAACCTGATGGGCCCCGTGAAGGCCGCGCTGGAAGCGTCCGTGCGCGTGCTGGCGGCGGAACTGGGCAGCCGCCGCATCCGCGTGAACGCCGTGTCGCCGGGGCCGCTGGCCACGCGCGCCGCGTCCGGCCTCGCCCACTTCGACGATCTGCTGGGCGACGCGTGGTCGCGTGCGCCGGAACACATGCTGGCCCGTATCGACGACGTGGGCAGCGTGGCAGCCTTCCTCGTCAGCGATGGCGCGCGACTCGTGACGGGCAACGTCGAATTCGTCGACGCCGGCTACCACGTGATGGGCTGACCGATGGATACGATAGCAAACCGCACGTTCGACGAACTCAAGGTCGGCGACAGCGCCAGCCTCGCGCGCACGCTCACGCGCGTCGACATCGAGCTGTTCGCCGTCATGTCCGGTGACGTGAACCCGGCCCATCTGGACGACGAATACGCGCGCAGCGACATGTTCCACAAGGTGATCGCGCACGGCATGTGGAGCGGCGCGCTGATCTCCACGGTGCTCGGCACCCAGCTGCCCGGCCCCGGCACGATCTACCTCGGCCAGTCGCTTCGCTTCCTGAAGCCGGTGGGCCTGGGCGACACCGTCACCGTCACCTTGACGGTCGCCCGGCTCGACCCGGAAATGCACCGCGTCACGCTCGACTGCACGGTGACGAACCAGGACGGCCAACAGGTCGCGACTGGCACGGCGGACGTCATCGCTCCCGCCGAAAAGGTCGCGCGGCCCCGCGTCGCGCTGCCCGGGGTGCGCCTGCGCGAAAAGGGTGGCCGCTACCGCGCGCTGCTGCAGGCCGCGACGGACGCCCCGCGCGTGCGCACGGCCGTCGTGCATCCGGTCGACACGGTGTCGCTGCTGGGCGCCGTCGAAGCGGCACGGGAAGGCCTGATCGAGCCCGTGCTCGTCGGGCCGGAAGCGAAGATCCGGCAAGCCGCCGCGCAGGCGAACATCGACCTGACCCCGTACCGCATCGTGCCGACGGAACACAGCCACGCGGCGGCCGACGCCGCGGTGGCGCTGGCGCGCACGGGCGGCGTGCGCGCCATCATGAAAGGCGCGCTGCACACGGACGAATTGATGCACGCCGTCGTCGCGCAGGACACGGGCCTGCGCACGGGCCGCCGCATCAGCCACGTGTTCGCGATGGACGTGCCCACGTATCCACGTCCCTTGTTCATCACGGACGCCGCAATCAACGTGTACCCGACGCTCGAGGACAAGCGCGACATCGTGCAGAACGCGGTCGACCTCGCGCATGCGCTCGGGCTGGCGGCGCCGCGCGTCGCGATCCTGTCCGCGCTCGAAACCGTGTCCCCGAAGATCGCGTCCACGATCGAAGCGGCCGCGCTGTGCAAGATGGCGGAGCGGGGCCAGATCGAGGGCGCCATCGTCGACGGACCGATGGCCTTCGACCTCGCCGTGTCGGCGGAAGCGGCGCAGACGAAAGGTTTCGCGTCGCCCGTCGCCGGGCAGGCCGACATCCTCGTCGTGCCGGACCTCGAAGCAGGCAATATGCTCGCGAAGCAGCTGGAATATCTCGCGGAAGCGCAGGTCGCGGGCATCGTGCTCGGCGCGCGCGTGCCCATCATCCTCACGAGCCGCGCCGACGGCCCGCTGGCCCGCCTCGCCTCGTGCGCGCTGGCGGCCCTCCTCGTGCGCAAGAGCGGCGCGCCGGCCGTGATCGGATCGCCATGAGCCGCGGTTTCGCCTGTTTCAATGCCGGTTCGTCCAGCATCAAGTTCGCCGTCTACGAAGACCGGGGCACCGACCTCGTGGCGACGGGCCGCGGCGAGATCGATTGCGGCGGCGCCAGTCCGCGGCTGCGCGCGTGGGCGCCGGACGGCACGCTGGTCCAGGACACGGCGCTGCCCGCGCACGCGGACCACGGTGTCCAGCTGGGCGCGGCCGTCGAATGGATCGAGAGCCACCTCGCGCCCGCGCGCCTGGCGGCGATCGGCCACCGCGTCGTCCACGGTGGCAACGCGCACGCGGGCCCCGCGCTCGTGACGCCCGCGCTGCTGGACGAACTCACGGCGCTGGCCCCGCTGGCGCCGCTGCACCAGCCGCACAACCTGGACGCGATCGCCGCGATGGCGCACCTGCATCCGAACCTGCCGCAAGTCGCGTGCTTCGACACGGCGTTCCACCTCGCCAATCCGCGCGTCGCCCGGCTGTATGCGCTGCCCCGTGCCCTTGCCGACGAAGGCTTGCTGCGCTACGGCTTTCACGGGCTGTCGTACCGGCACATCGCCGACGTGCTGCCCGCGCTGGAGCCGCGCGCCCGCGGGCGCGTCGTCGTCGCCCACCTGGGCAGCGGCGCAAGCATGTGCGCGATGGTCGACGGCCGCAGCGTCGCCACGTCGATGGGGTTCTCCGCCCTCGACGGCCTGCCGATGGCCACGCGCTGCGGCAGCATCGACCCCGGCCTCGTGCTGCGTCTGCTGCGCACGAAGCAGCTGGATGCGGACGCGCTGGAACACATGCTGTACCGCGACAGCGGCCTGCTGGGCCTCTCGGGGATCAGCGGCGACATGCGCGCGCTGCTGGCCAGCGACGCGTCGTCCGCGCGCGAGGCCGTCGACGTGTTCGTGTACCGCATCGCGCGCGAACTGGGTTCGCTGGCTGCTGCCGCCGGCGGGCTGGACGTGCTCGTGTTCACGGGCGGGATCGGCGAACACGCGGCCGAGATCCGCGCGCGCGTCTGCGCACAGGCCGCGTGGCTGGGCGTGCGCATCGACGCAGACGAGAATGCGGCGGGCGGCCCGCGCCTGCACACGGCCGACAGCACCGTCGCCGTGTGGGCGCTGCCGGCCGACGAGGAATGCGTGATCGCGCGCGAGACGCTGGCCGTCGTCGACCGCTATCCTTCGTAGGCGCGCAGCGCGGCCGCGTCGACGATCTCGATCTCGCGCCCGGCCACGCGCACGAGTTCGCGCCGGGCCAGATCATGCAGCACGCGCGAAAAATATTCCGGCGTGATGTTCAGGCGCGACGCGACGAGTCGCTTGCTGACGGGCAGCCGCACCGTCGCGCCGGATACGGGCGCATCCTTCAGCAGGTAGTCGACGACCCGCTGGCCACCCGTGTGCAAGGTGTACGACTCCACGTCCGCCACGAGGCCGTGCAGGCGCCGGCTCATCCCCGCGAGCATGCGGCGGGCAAAAGCGGGACTGCGTTCCAGTTCGGCGAGGATCGCATCCTTGCCGACGTGGAGCAGCAGGCAGTCTTCCAGCGCCGTCGCCGTCACGAAGTACGGTTTTCCCATGAACATGACAGCCTCGCCGAACGTCTTTCCCGGCCCCAGGATCTCGATGACTTTCTCCTGGCCCTGCGCCGATACGAACGCCAGCTTCACCTGGCCGTACAGGATGGTGTGGAAGCCGAGGCAAGCGTCGCCGCGCCGGACGATGTGACGGCCGCGCTCCACGTGGCGTTCCACCGCGGCCGCGCCGACGGCGCGCAATTCGTCGTCGCCGAGATCGGAAAACAGCGGCAGGCGGCGCAGGAAGGTGCAGGGGTCGATGGCGGGCACAGGGCGCTCCGGTGGCGGATGGGGGAATACCCTTATTGTCGCAAGGGCCGTCCGCGCAGGCGATACGCCGGAATGACTAGGCCGCGTACGCCGTCGTGCCGACTGCCGCGCGTGCATCCCTTGCCTACAATCGGCACATCCCCCATTGTCACGGACCGACCATGCGACTCGCCGACTTTACCGACTTCCTCGCCGCCGCGCGCGCCCAGCCCGAGGCGCAGCGCCTGCTTTTCGTGTTCGCCGTCGCGGAACTGCCGCAGGCGCACACACCGGGCCAGGCCCGGCGCTTCGAGGAAGGGAGCGGCGGCGCACTGGCGCCCGTCATGTGCGTCGACAAGGGGCTCGACGAACTGGCCGATTTTGCCGCGCTGGCCGAAGAATCGCGCGCGACGGGCCGGCCGTGGGACATGGTCTTCGTCGCCGCGCTGGCGGGAGCGCACGGCGCGGCGCCGCAGCCGGCCGGCATCGAACGCGGCCTCAAGATGATGATCGACGCCGTGCACCGCGGCGCCATCGAGCGCTTCCTCGCGTTCGACACGCAGGGCGACTCCGTGCGATTTGCTTGAACGGGTTTAAGGCGGCGCGGTCGCCCGCTCTCTAAGCTGGCCGGGTTACCGTTCGCATCCCAGCCATGACCTCCACTTCCGCTCCCGCCTCACCTCCCCTCGAACTCGTCTGTCCCGCCGGCAGCCTGCCGGCCCTCAAGGCCGCCGTCGACAATGGCGCCGACTGCGTCTACCTCGGCTTTCGCGACGCGACCAATGCCCGCAACTTCGCGGGCCTGAATTTCGGCGAAGACGCCATCCTCGAAGGCATCCGCTATGCCCATGCGCGCCGGCGCAAGGTCTTCCTTGCGCTGAACACCTATCCGCGGCCCGGTGCGGACGACCCATGGCGGCGCGCCCTCGACCGTGCCGCCACGCACGGCATCGATGCCGTCATCCTCGCCGACCCCGGCCTGATGGAGTACGCGGCGCGCGTGCACCCGGCGCTGCGCCTGCACCTGTCCGTGCAGGGCTCGGCCACCAACGTCGACGCCATCGCGTTCTACCACCGCCACTTCGGCATCGCGCGCGCCGTGCTGCCGCGCGTGCTGTCGCTGGCGCAGGTCGAGCAGGTCATCGAGAACACTCCCGTCGAGATCGAAGTGTTCGGCTTCGGCAGCCTGTGCGTGATGGCGGAAGGACGCTGCCAGCTGTCGTCGTACGCGACGGGCGAGTCGCCGAACACGCACGGCGTGTGTTCGCCGGCGAAGGCCGTGCGCTGGCAGCGCACGCCGCGCGCACTGGAGGCGCGGCTGTACGACGTGCTGATCGACCGCTACGAAGACGGCGAGCAGGCCGGCTATCCCACGTTGTGCAAGGGCCGCTTCGTCGTCGACGGCGAAACGTATTACGCCATCGAGGAACCGGCGAGCCTGAACACGCTCGAGATCCTGCCGAAGCTCCTCGCGGCGGGCGCCCGCGCCGTCAAGGTCGAGGACCGCCAGCGCAGCCCGGCGTACGTGGCCCAGGTCACGCGCGTGTGGCGCGCCGCCATCGACAGCTGCCTTGCGGAGCGCCAGCGCTACACCGTCAGGCGCGACTGGATGGCCCTGCTCGACAGCGTGGCCGAGGGCAGCCAGCACACGCTCGGCGCCTACCACCGCCCCTGGAAATGACATCGTACCGAAAGACCACCATGAAGATTGCCCTCGGGCCCCTGCAATACTACTGGCCGCGCGACACGGTGTTCGCGTTCTACGACGCGATGGCCGCTACCCCCGTCGACATCGTCTACCTCGGCGAGACCGTGTGCTCGCGCCGCCACGAGCTGCGCCAGTCCGACTGGCTCGCGCTCGCCGAGCGCCTGGCCGCCGCCGGCAAGGAGGTCGTGCTGTCGACCCGGGTGCTGATCGAGTCCGGTCCGGACTTGTCCGTGCTGCGCCGCATCGCGGGCAACGGGCGCTACCTCGTGGAGGCGAACGACATGGGCGCGGTGCACTGCGTCGACGGCCGTCCGTTCGTCGCCGGCCCGCACCTGAACGTGTACAACCCCGCCACGCTCGCCATCCTCGCGCGCGCAGGCGCCATGCGCTGGGTCATGCCGCTGGAGATGTCGGCCGCCGCCCTCGCCGCGATGCACGCGGCGCTGCCGCCCGGCCTCGTGGAGACCGAGGTGTTCGCGTACGGCCGCCTGCCGCTGGCGTTTTCCGCGCGCTGCTTCACGGCCCGCCAGCGCAACCTGCCAAAGGACGACTGCCGCTTCAGCTGCCTCGATCATCCGGACGGCCTGCTGCTCGAGACGCAGGACAAGCGCCCGTTCCTCGTGCTGAACGGCATCCAGACGCAGTCGGCGAAAGTCTGCAACCTCGTGGACGAGCTACCCGCCATGCGCGACATGGGCGTGGCCGTCGCGCGCCTCAGCCCCCAGGCGTCGAACATGGCGGACATCGTCGGCATCGTGCACGACGTGCTGGCAGGGACGCTGCCGGGACCCGCCGCGCGCCGGCGCATGGAAGCGCTGCAGCCGGCCGAGGCCTGCAACGGCTTCTGGCATGGCCGCCCCGGGCTCGACGATGCCGCTGCGTGAAGGGAGCACCGCCGTGAAAGACATCCCTCCCTTCCGCGTGCCGGCACCGGTGCGCCACGTCCTGTCGCTGCTGCCCGGCCGGCCCGGCGCCTGGCTGTTCGCCGCCGGCCTGAACACCGTACTCGCGCCGCACCTCGACGCGGACGCGCGCCATGCGCTGGAGGGCCGGCGCCTGCGCCTGGCGGTCACCGACGCCGGCATCGCGTTCGACGCCGCCTGGCGCGGCCGCGCGTTCATCGCCGCCCACGCGCCCGGCGCACCGGACCTCGTGATCGCGGCCACGTTGTACGACCTGGGCCGCCTCGCCGCGCGCAAGGAAGATCCGGACACGCTGTTTTTCAGCCGCCGCCTCGTCATGGAAGGCGAGACGGAGCTGGGCCTGCTCATCAAGAATACGCTGGACGCCATCGACGGCGCCCTGTTCGACCGGCCGCGCCCGCGCAGCCGCACCTGCTGAAAGGAGGCCCGCCATGGGCAAGGACCGATCCGTCTTCCCCCTCGTGTATTCGTGCTCCGGCTGTTCCAGCGCGGCGCAGATGGCCAATCACATCGCGCTCGAACTGGACCGGCGCGGGGCCGCCGAGATGTCGTGCATCGCCGGCGTCGGGGGCGACGTGCCGTCACTCGTCAAGCTGGCGACATCGGGCCGGCCCGTCGTCGCCGTGGACGGCTGTCCGCTCGCATGCGCGCGCAACTGCCTCGCGCGGCACGGCGTCGTGCCCGACCAGCACTGGCAGCTCGCCGAGCACGGCGTGCGCAAGCGCTACCACATGCAGTTCGATCCGGACCAGGCCGAGGCCCTCACGCAGCAAGTGGCCGAGGCAGTGGCCACGCTCGCGCCGGAGCGCACCGGCCTTCGACCAGTTTAGTAAAACCCGACAACCAACGAGACAACGATGAACGCAAACGACACCCTGTTTTCCACGCCGATGCAACCGCAGGAGGTATCGGTCGACGTACTGTCCGAAAAATACGCCAAGGGCGACGAGACGACGGTCGCGCACGTTCGCGCACGCGTGGCCCGCGCGCTGGCCGCCCACGAAACCGACGCGCTGCGCCTCGAGATGGAACAGCGCTTCCTGTGGGCGCAGGATCACGGCTTCGTGCCGGCCGGCCGCATCAACTCCGCAGCGGGCCTCGGCATGAAAGCCACGCTGATGAACTGCTTCGTGCAACCGGTCGGCGACGCGATCAGCGGGCGCGATGGCGCCGTCCCCGGCATCTACGGCGCCGTGGCCGAAAGCGCCGAGACCATGCGCCGCGGCGGCGGCGTCGGCTACGACTTCAGCGCCATCCGCCCCGCCGGCAGCCTCGTGAAGGGTACGCAGTCGCGCGCGTCCGGCCCCGTGTCGTACATGGCCGTGTTCGACGCGTCGTGCCGCACCGTCGAATCGGCCGGCGCCCGCCGCGGCGCGCAGATGGGCGTGCTCCGGATCGACCATCCGGACATCGAGGCGTTCGTCGCGGCCAAGGACAACGGCGCCTTCAGCAATTTCAACCTGTCCGTCGGCGTCACGGACGCGTTCATGCGCGCCGTGCTGGACGACGGGCCGTTCGACCTCGTGCACGGGGCCGAGCCGGGGCCGGGCGCGCACGCGGACAGCGCCTGGCCCCGCCCGGACGGCACCTGGGTCTACCGCACGGTGCGCGCACGCGACCTGTGGGACGAGGTGATCCGTTCCACGTACGACCACGCGGAGCCGGGCGTGCTGTTCCTCGACCGCATCAACGGCGAGAACAACCTGCATTACGCCGAGACGCTCGCGGCCACCAACCCCTGCGGCGAACAGCCACTGCCGCCGTACGGCTGCTGCGACCTCGGTTCGCTGGACCTGACGCGCTTCGTGCGCCGGCCGTTCACGCCGGAGGCCAGCTTCGACTTCGACACGATGCGCGAAGTGGCCGCCATCGGCGTGCGCATGCTCGACCTGGCGCTGGACGCGACCGAATGGCCGCTGCCGCAGCAGGCCGAGGAAGGCCGCAACAAGCGCCGCATCGGCCTGGGGTTCCTGGGCCTGGGCAGCGCCCTTGTGATGCTGGGCCTGCGCTACGACGCCGACGAAGGGCGCGCGTTTGCGGCCGACGTGGCGCGCGAGCTGCGCGACGCCGCGTACGGCGCGTCGGTCGAGCTGGCGCGCGAAAAAGGCGCGTTCCCGCTGTTCGACGCGCAGCGCTACCTGGACGGCGCGTTCGCGCGCCGCCTGCCCGACGGGCTGCGCGAACGCATCGCCCTGTACGGCATCCGCAACTCGCACCTGCTGTCGATCGCACCGACGGGCACGATCGCGCTGGCGTTCGCGGACAACGCGTCGAACGGCATCGAGCCCGCGTTTTCGTGGACATACCAGCGCAAGAAGCGCATGCCCGACGACAGCACGCACACGTACGAGGTCGCGGACCATGCGTGGCGCCTGTACCGGCACCTGGGCCACGACGCCGACGCGGAGGCCCTGCCGCCCCACTTCGTCACGGCGCTGGAAATGGCCGCGCACGACCACCTGCGCATGATGGCGGCCGTCCAGCCCTATGTGGATGGCGCCATTTCGAAGACGGTGAACGTCCCCGCCGACTATCCGTACGCGGATTTCAAGGATCTGTACACGGACGCGTGGTTCGCCGGCCTCAAGGGCCTGGCGACGTACCGCCCGAACGACGTCACGGGCAGCGTCCTGAGCGTGGCAAGAGCGCCGGCGGCCGAGGAAGCGGACGACGACGATGACGACCCGCTGCGCAAGCGCTTCGAAAGCCGCCCGCCGGGAGAACTGGAATCGGTCACGTCGAAAGTCGAGTACATGACGCAGGAAGGCAAGAAAACCGTGTACCTGACGATCAGCTTCATGCGCGTGGAGGGCCGGCTGCGCGGCCGCGCCGTCGCGATCGAGCGGCCGTTCGAGTTCTTCATGCCCGCCAACCAACGCAGCGAGGGCCAGCAATGGATCACGTCGACGATGCGCCTTCTGTCGCTGGCGGCGCGGGCCGGCGGCTCCGTCGCGAAGGCGCTGGCGGACATGCGCGCCGTCGTGTGGGAGAAAGGCCCCGTGCGCTGCGGCCACCTGACGCGCGCGGACGGCGTGCAGGTCCCCGTCTACCACGACTCCGAAGTGGCCGCGATCGCGTACATGCTGCAGCAGATACTGATCAAGCGAGGGTTCCTGGAAGCCTATGGCAACCAAGTGCCCGTCGAGCGCCTCGACCGCCTGCTCGCGCTGCGCGGGACTGCGCACGCACTGCCGGACGTCCCGGCGCCCGCGCCCGCCGGAACGGCCGCCAAGTGCCCGGAGTGCGGGGCGCGCGAACTGCACAAGGTCGACGGCTGCACGCGCTGCACGGCATGCCACTACCTGGGCGGCTGCGCATGACGTCGTAAAACCTGAAACCGGTTCAAGGACAGGCCGCCGCGCGCGGCCTAATCTGGCGGCGTACCGACCAACGACACATCGCAAAGGAGCATCATGCAACACGAATTCGAGTTTTCGGCACCCCTCGCCTTCGCCGACGTCGAACGCCTCACGAGCGCCCTGTGCAGCGTGCCCGGCGTGCGCGGCGTCGACCTCACGCCCGGCGGGCACCAGATGCACGTGGAATTCGACGAAGCCGCCACGTCGACGCATGCCATCGCGGCCGCCATGGCGGCCGCCGGCTACGCTGAGGCCCGTGCGGAGCGCGCGGAGCGTTCGGGCGGCTGCTGCGGCGGGTGCTGCGGTGGCTGACACCCTCGACGCCGGCCGCGAGGTGCGGCGTCATGCCCGGCTCGCCGCCGTCATGACCGCGCCGATGGCCCTGATGCCCGCCGTGCTGGCCTGGCAGGAATGGGCGGCAGGCGACCGGCTCGCCACGTGGGCCGGCGCGGGCGTCGCCGCGCTGGCCATGGCCGGTGCCGTCGCCGGCATCGATGCGCTGATGCGCCGGCACGGCGCCTAGTCCGAAAGAACTACCCGGCGTCCTCCGTCATGCCGACTGTCAGGGTGCCCTCCGCCCCCTACAATCGGAACCAATCACTTAACGGAGAACCGTGATGTTGCGCGACCGCTACGGCCGAACGATCGAATACCTCCGCCTGTCCGTGACCGATCGCTGCGACCTGCGTTGCACGTATTGCATGCCGACGGGCTTCAAGGGCTTCGAAGAGCCGGCCGACTGGCTCACCTTTGACGAGATCGAGCGCCTGCTGCGCGCGTTCGCCCGCCTGGGCACGCGCCGCATCCGCCTCACCGGGGGCGAACCGCTGCTGCGGCGCCACGTGACCGACCTCGCGGGCCGCATCGCCGCCATCGACGGCGTCGCCGACCTGTCGCTGTCCACGAATGCCACGCAACTGCGCCGCCATGCGGCCGCGCTGCGCGCCGCCGGCGTCGCCCGCATCAACGTCAGCCTCGACACGCTGGACCGCGCCTGCATGCACGCCATCACGGGCCGCGACAGCCACGCGGCCGTCATGGACGGCATCATGGCCGCCAGGGACGCGGGGCTCGATCCCATCAAGCTCAATATGGTGGCGATGCGCGGCGTGAACGACGGCGAGATCGACCGCATGGCCGACTTCTGCATCGAGCACGGCTTCGTGCTGCGCCTGATCGAAGTGATGCCCATGGGCGCCACGGGCCGCAACTCGGCCTACCTGGACCTGGGGCCCGTGCAGGCACGCCTGCGCGAGCGGTTCGACCTCGTGCCGCAAGCGCTGGAACTGGGCGGCGGTCCCGCGCGCTACCTCGCCACGCGCGACGGCAAGAGCAGCATCGGCTTCATCACGCCGCTGTCCCAGCATTTCTGCGCCACGTGCAACCGCGTGCGCCTGTCCGTCGACGGCACGCTGTACCTGTGCCTCGGGCAGGAAGAGAAATTCGAATTCCGGCCGCTGCTGCGCGGCGGCGCGAGCGACGCCGAACTGGAAGCGGCGATCCGCCACGCCATCGAACTCAAGCCGCACAAGCACGACTTCACGGCGCAGCCGGAAAAGATCGTCCGATTCATGTCGCAGACGGGAGGCTGAGGTGGGTAACGCCGCCACCCCGGACTACCCGCCGATCCCCGGCCACCTGCGCCTGTCGACCCGGATCGCGGGCGCGCTCGTCGGCTTCCTGCTGCTGGCGCTGACCGCGATCGGCACGACGCTGTGGCTGTCGTGGCAGTTGGAAGGGTCGGCCGCGGCCATCAACGAGACCGGCAGCGTGCGCAAGCAGGAATACCGGCTCGCGATGCTGCTCGGCCGCGACCCCGGCGCGCCCGGCGGCAGGTATGCCCGCGATGCACGCGCCCAGATCGCGGCGATCGATACGACGCTGGCCCTGATCGCGCGCGGCGACCCGCAGCGTCCCCTCGGACTGCCGCCGACGTCGACCATCCGCACGAGCTTCGACCTGGCCACCTTGCGCTGGCAGCGCGAACTGCGGCCGCTCGCGCTGCAGGTCTTGCAGGCTCGCGGCGACGAGCGCCTGCCGCCACTGCGCCAATTCCTGGCCGGCGTCGACGACTACGTGGGCCAGATCGACACGATCGTCGGGCTCATCGAACGCGACAACGAAGTGCGCACGTTCTGGCTGCGCGCGTCGCAGCTGGCGCTGATGGCCCTCGCGATGGGAGGCACGGTGGTCCTCGTGTACCTGATGTTCAGCCTCATCGTCGACCCCGTCGAGCGGCTGCACGCGGGCATGCGCAGCATGGCCGACACGGATTTCGGCGTCCGGCTGGACGTCGCGAGCCGCGACGAGTTCGGCCAGCTCGCGACGGGCTTCAATCACATGGCCGACCGCCTGGAACAGGTCTACGGCAGCCTGGAAGACAAGGTGCGCGAGAAGACGGCCGCGCTGGAAGACCAGAACCGCGAACTGGCACTGCTGTACGACGGTGCCGCCTTCCTGCAGGTGCGCCAGACGCTGGAACCGATGTGCGAGGGCTTCATCGAACGCATCATGCGCTACTTCGGCGCCGACGGCGCCTCGGTGCGGCTGATCGAGCCCAGCAACGACAAGGTGCACCTCGTCGTCCACGTGGGCCTGTCCGAGGAGATGGTCCGGGCGGAGCGCTGCATGCCCGTCGGCGATTGCGTGTGCGGCGAGGCCGCGCAAGGCCGCCACCCCGTCGTCCGCCTGCTGCGCGCCATGCCGCACGCGGCGCCGTCGCGCTGCGCGCAGGCGGGGTTCGCCACCGTGTCGGTATTCCAGATCTTCGCGCAAGAACAGCACCTCGGCGTGTTCAGCCTGCATTTCCGTGCCGAGAAGAGTTTTAACGATCGGGAAGCCGCGCTGCTGGAAACGCTGGGCCGGCTGCTGGGCACGGGCATCGAGAACATGCGGCTGGCGGCGCGCGAGCGCGAGATGGCGATTTCGGAAGAGCGCAATATGGTGGCGCGCGGGCTGCACGACAGCATCGCGCAAGGCCTGAACTTCCTGAACCTGCAGGTGCAGATGCTGGAAAAATCGCTGCAGGACGGCGACAGGCAGGAAGCGGCCGGGATCGTGCCGATGCTGCGCGCGGGCGTGCAGGAAAGCTACGAGGACGTCCGCGAGCTGTTGCAGAATTTCCGCAGCCGGCTGGAAGAGGATGATCTCAACAGCGCGCTGCGCAAGGCCGTGCGCAAGTTCCGCGCGCAGACGGGCGTCGACGCGAGCTTCGCCGCCGACGGCAGCGGCGGTCCTCCGTTTCCGCGCGAGGACCAGCTGCAGATCCTGTTCATCGTGCAGGAAGCGCTGTCGAACATCCGCAAGCACGCGCAGGCCGGCAAGGTGCTCGTCCGCGTTCGGGACGGCCAAGACTTTTCCCTATCGATCAGCGATAATGGCGTCGGGTTCGATTGCGCCGCCGTGCCGGCCGCGGGCGACAGCCACGTGGGGCTGCACATCATGCGCGAACGGGCCCGGCACATCAACGCCGACCTGGCCATCGATTCCGGGCGCGGCACCGGCACCACCGTCCGCCTGCACGTGCCGAGCGCGCAGCGGCGGGCAGCCTGACATCGATTGGAGTATTGGATGGACGACCCCCGCGAGCCGATCAGCGTGCTGCTGGTCGACGACCACACGTTGTTCCGCAGCGGCGTACGCTCGCTGCTGCAGCGCAATCCTCGTTTCGCCGTCGTCGGCGAAGCGTCGGACGGCATCGACGGCGTGAAACGGGCAATGCAACTGAAGCCGGACGTGATCCTGCTCGACCTGCACATGCCCGGTATGACGGGCGTCGAAACGCTCGAACTGATCCTGCAGGGCTGGCCCGAGGCGGCCGTCATCATGCTGACCGTGTCGGAGGAAGGCGACGACCTGGCCAACGCGCTGCATGCCGGCGCGCGCGGCTACCTGATCAAGAACATCGACGCCGACTACCTGCAGCGCGCCATCGAGCGCGCGGCCGCCGGTGAATCCGTGCTGGCCGAATCGATGGCCGCCAAGCTCGTGGCCCAGTTGCAGAAGCAGCGCGAGCCGAAGGCGCCGGCGCCGCCGTCCGACCTCGACAAGCTGACGCCGCGCGAGCGCGAGATCCTTGCCTGCCTCGCGCGCGGCGAAAGCAACAAGCTGATCGCCCGCGTGCTCGACCTGGCCGAGAGCACGGTCAAGATCCACGTGCAGAACATCCTCAAGAAGCTGGGTCTGTCCAGCCGGGTGCAGGCGGCCGTGTTCGCGGTCGAGCAGGGGCTCGGCAGCAATCCGGATCGGCAGGCATGAGTTGACCGTTACCGCGTAGGGTGGACTCCCCGGGCCCGCGCGGACGTTCGCGGACCGCAGGCGTCACGCGTGGGCCCGGGATGCCCACCCTACCGCAGCGCCAATAACGCGTCCTTTGCCTCTTCGTACGCGGCGGTGAGCAGCGCCAGCTGCTCCTGCGCATCCTCGAAATTCTCCGACTTCCCCATCAACTCCAGATTCGTGCACGGCACCCGCATCCGGTTCGCCCCGATGAAGTCGATGCTGGACAACAAGTAGTGCGCCGTCGCCGCCAGCAGCTGGCCGTCGCGCTCGCGCACTGCGTGCGCCAGCTTGTGCAGCAGCTGCGGCACCTCGCCCACGAACGCGTTGGCCACCTCCTCCAGCAGTGAGGCGCCGTCGTCGTCGATCGCCCGCAACTGGCCGATGCGGCCCGCGTCCAGCACCCCATCCCCGCGCCGGCGCGCGGCCACGTGCGCGTGCGCGGTCGCCAGCGCACGCTCCAGCACGTCCATCTCGATCGGCTTCGGCACGTAGTCGTTCATGCCCGCGTCCAGGCAGCGTTCGCGGTCGCCCGGCATGGCGTTCGCCGTCATCGCGATGATGTACGGGGCGTTCGCGCCGCCGAAGCGCGCACGCAGGCGGCGCGTCGCTTCCAGGCCGTCCATGTCCGGCATCTGCATGTCCATCAGGATCACCGGGTAGTCCTGGCGCTCGAGCGCCGCGACGGCTTCCACGCCGTTGCCGACGACGTCCGCGCGGTACCCCAGGTGGCGCAGCAGCTGGCGGATGACCTTCTGGTTGATCGTGTTGTCCTCGGCGACGAGGATCGCGGCGTCGGCATCGGCCGGCGCGGCGCGGGGTGCGGGACGCGCGGGCCGGGCCGCCGCCTGGCGCTCGCCCAGCACCTGCTGCAACGCTTCCAGCAGGGCCGCCGGCTTGATCGGCTTGCTCAGCCACGCGGAGAATTCGCGCACCGCCTCGCCATCGGCTCCGTGAGGGCGCTGGCCGACGGACGTCAGCAGCACGAGCGGCAACGTGGCCCGGTCGCGGTGCTTGCGCAGTTCGGAAGCGAGACGCGCACCGTCCATGTCGGGCATCTGCATGTCGAGCACGGCGACGTCGAACGGGTGCCCGTCGCGCACGAGGTCCAGCGCCTCGATGGCGGATGCCGCGGCCAGCGGCTGCATGCCCCATGACAGCGCCTGCTTCATCAGGATGCGGCGGTTCGTCGCATTGTCGTCGACGATCAGGATGCGCCGCCCGCGCACGGTGGCCGCGCGGTCGCGCAGCACGTGCTCGGCCAGCTGGTCGTCGAACGCGTCGGCGACGATGGCCGCACTGAACGTGGAGCCCCGTCCAGGCTCGCTGTCGACCGTGAGCCCGCCGCCCATCATCTCCGCCAGCCGCCGGCTGATCGTCAGGCCCAGGCCCGTGCCGCCGTATTTACGCGTGGTCGACGGGTCGACCTGCGTGAACGACTGGAAGATGTCGGCGAGGCGGTGCGGCGGGATGCCGATGCCCGTGTCGCGCACGGCGAACACGAGCCGGTGGCCGCCTTCCGCGCGGGGAATGCCCGACACCGTGACGACGACCTCGCCATGGTGCGTGAACTTGATGGCGTTCGACAGCAGGTTCACGAGGATCTGGCGCAGCCGCGTCGCATCGGCCAGGATCGTCGCGGGCACGCCGGGCTCGATCATGTACGCGAGGTCGAGCTTCTTCTCGCTCGCGCTCGGCGCCAGCAGGTCCAGCGCCTCCTCGACGCAACGGCGCACCTCGAACGCGTGGCGTTCCAGGTCGAGCCGCCCCACTTCCAGCTTCGAATAATCGAGCAGGTCGTTGATGATGGACAGCAGCGCCTCGCTGCTGGAGCGGATCGTCTCCGTGTGGTCGCGCTGCTCGTCGTCGATGTCCGTGTGGAGCAGGAGGCTCGTCATGCCGATGACCGCGTTCAGCGGCGTGCGGATCTCGTGGCTCATGTTCGCCAGGAACATGCTCTTCGCCTGCATTGCCGCTTCCGCGCGGTCGCGCGCCAGTTCCAGCTCGCGCTCGTAGGCTTTGCGCTCGGAGATGTCCTGCAGGATCGCCGTGAGGATCACGCGGCCGCCGGCCGCCGATTTCGAGATCGTCGCTTCGGCCGGGAATTCGCTGCCGTCCTTGCGCACGGCGTGGATCGTGCCCCGCTCGCCCATCCGCCGCGCCGTACGCGCCCCGTGCTGGAACCCGGCGACGCGTTCAGCGTGGCCCGGGCGGAAGCGTTCCGGCATCAGCATCGCGAGGTCCTGCCCGATCACTTCGTACGCCGTCCAGCCGAACACGCGCTCCGCGCCCTTGTTGAACAGGATGATGCGCTGCGCCTCGTCCGTGCAGATGACGGCGTTCTCCGCGATGTCGATGATGTTGCTGAGTTGTTCCGCGCTGAGGGCGTACGTCATGGTCGGTTCCGTACTGCTGATCGATAGGCGACATCGTACACGGTTGCGCCCGCGCGGTGGAGCGTTCCTACGCCTTTGTGACTAGCGGGACTAGGCCGCTTGCCCATCCGTCCATCCACCTCCGGCCAATGGTCGGGCGCGGCCGCGCCCCGTACGCTTCAGGCATCGATAGTGCGATTTCAAGGAGAACAATATGAGCACCGATAGACGTCCCATCGCGGTCCTCGCCAGCAGCACGTTCGCATTCACGATCTGCTTCGCGATCTGGATGATGTTCGCCGTGCTGGGCATTCCCATCAAGTCGAAGCTGGGCCTGAACGAAACGGAGTTCGGCCTGCTCGTCGCCACGCCCGTGCTGAGCGGCGCCCTCGTGCGCGTCCCGCTCGGCATCTGGACGGACCGCTACGGCGGCCGCATCGTATTCTTCACGCTGATGCTGGCCTGTGCGCTGCCGATCTGGCTGATCAGCTACGCCACGCAGTACTGGCACTTCCTCGTGCTCGGGCTGTTCGTCGGCCTGGCCGGCGGCTCCTTTTCCGTCGGCACGCCGTACGTCGCGCGCTGGTTCGGCAAGGACCGCCGCGGCCTCGCGATGGGCATCTTCGGCGCCGGCAATTCCGGCTCCGCGCTGACCAAGTTCGCGGCCCCCGCCATCATCGCGGCCCTCGGCTGGCAAGGCCTGCCGAAAGTCTATGCCGTCGCGATGGTCGTCACCGCCCTGCTGTTCTGGTTCGGCACCTATTCCGACCCGTCGCACAAGTCCGCGTCCGGAGAGAGCTTCGCGGCGCAGATGCGCGTGTTGAAGGATCCGCGCGTGTGGCGCTACTGCCAGTACTACTCCGTCGTGTTCGGCGGCTACGTGGCGCTGGCGCTGTGGATGACGAAATACTACGTGGGCGAATACGGCTTCGGCCTGAAGGAAGCGGCGCTGATGGCCGCGTGCTTCTCGCTGCCGGGCGGCGTGCTGCGCGCGCTGGGCGGATGGATCTCCGACAAATTCGGGGCCTACAAGGTCACGTGGTCCGTGATGTGGGTTTGCTGGGTGTGCTTCTTCATCCTGTCGTACCCGCAGACGACGATGAGCGTCGCGACCGTCAAGGGCCCCATGGACCTGCACATCGGCCTCGGCCCCGTCGTCTTCACGCTGCTGCTGTTCGTCGTCGGCGTCGCCATGGCGATCGGCAAGGCCTCAGTGTTCCGCTTCATCGCCGACGATTACAGCGACAACATCGGCGCCGTCTCGGGTGTCGTCGGCCTGGCCGGGGGCCTCGGAGGCTTCATCCTGCCGATCATGTTCGGCGCGATCGTCGACCTGACCGGCATCCGTTCCAGCTCCTTCATGCTGCTGTACGGGACCGTGTGCGTCTCGCTCGTCTGGATGCATTTCTCGTTCAAGCCGCAAACCACATCGCCTGTCGCCGCACCGCAGCCGTCTGCGAAACCATTGCTCAAGGCCGCCTGATCCAAATCGATAATCAAAGGAGAACATCGTGAGCCGTTATCTCATCTCGACCTGGGAACCCGAGGTTCCCGCCTTCTGGCACAGTCGCGGCAAACCCACCGCCACCCGTAACCTCTGGATCTCGATCCCCGCGCTGATGCTGGCGTTCGCGATCTGGATGGTGTGGAGCGTCGTCGTCGTCAACCTGCCGTCGATCGGCTTCAAGTACAGCACGAACCAGCTGTTCTGGCTCGCCGCCGTGCCGGGCCTGTCCGGTGCGACCCTACGCATCTTCTATTCGTTCATGGTGCCGATCTTCGGCGGCCGCAAATGGACGGCGATCTCCACCGCGTCGCTGCTGATTCCCGCGCTGGGCATCGGCTTCGCCGTACAGGATCCGAACACCAGCTATCCCACGATGCTCGTGCTGTCGCTGCTGTGCGGCTTCGGCGGCGGCAACTTCGCGTCGTCGATGGCGAACATCAGCTTCTTCTACCCGAAGGCGATGAAAGGCTACGCCCTCGGCATGAACGCGGGCCTGGGCAATCTCGGCGTCTCCGCCGTGCAGTTCGTCGTCCCGCTCGTGATCACGTTCGCCCTGTTCGGCGGCGAGCCGCAGGCCTGGACCAAGGCCGGCCACACGAAGCAGATGTGGCTGCAGAACGCGGGCTTCGTGTGGGTCCCGTTCATCGTCGTCAGCACCTTGGCCGCCTGGTTCGGCATGAACGACCTCGCATCGGCGAAGGCGTCGTTCGCCGAGCAGGCCGTGATCTTCAAGCGCAAGCACAATTGGCTCATGTGCTGGTTGTACGTCGGCACGTTCGGCTCGTTCATCGGCTACTCGGCCGCCTTCCCCCTGCTGACCAGCACCCTGTTCCCGCAAGTGAACCCGCTGCAGTACGCGTTCGTCGGTCCCCTCGTCAGCGCCCTCGCCCGCGTGGGCGGCGGTTATGTGTCCGACAAGCTGGGCGGCGCCCGCGTCACCCTATGGACGTTCGTCGCGATGATTGGCGCCGTTCTCGGTGTGCTGCACTTCCTCCATGCCGGCAGCTTCGCGGGCTTCTTCGGCATGTTCCTGATCCTGTTCGCCTGCACCGGCGTGGGTAACGCCTCGACGTTCCGCATGATCCCCGTGATCTTCCTGACCCTGCACCAGCGCGCCGCGCAAGGCCAGTCGGAAGGCGCACAAGCGCAGGCCGTCGCCAGCGCCAACAAGGAAGCGGCAGCAGTCCTCGGCTTCACGTCCGCGATCGCCGCGTACGGCGCCTTCTTCATCCCGAAGAGCTACGGCACCTCGATCGCCCTGACGGGCAGCGCCGACGCCGCCCTGTGGTGCTTCATCGGCTTCTACGTCACCTGCATCGCCGTCACGTGGTGGTTCTACGCCCGCAAGCGTGCCGAGATCACCTGCTGACTAGTCCGAAAGGAGTAGCCCGGCTACTCCGTAATCGGGGCCGGCACCGCCTTCCAGCGAATGTTCAATAGCGGGGCCGGCCCCTAGACTGAACACAGCTGCACACCGAACATCAAGAGCGCGCCGCGGCGCGCCGTTGGAGAAACCATGAGTCACTTTTTGGACCGCCTGAAATTTTTCGGCAAAACGGGCGAGACGTTTTCGAACGGCCACGGTGCCGTCGTCAACGAAGACCGCACCTGGGAAAAGGCCTACCGCCAGCGCTGGCAGCACGACAAGATCGTGCGCTCGACGCACGGCGTGAACTGCACGGGCTCGTGCAGCTGGAAGGTCTACGTCAAGAACGGCCTGATCACCTGGGAAACCCAGCAGACCGACTACCCGCGCACCCGTCCGGACTTGCCGAACCATGAACCCCGCGGCTGCCCGCGCGGCGCAAGCTACTCGTGGTACGTCTACTCGGCGCAGCGGGTCAAGCACCCGATGGTGCGCGGCCGCCTGATGCAGCTGTGGCGTGAAGCCCGCGCCACGCGCGACCCCGTCGCCGCCTGGGAATACATCACGAACGATCCGCAGAAGGCAGCCAGCTACAAGTCGGTGCGCGGCCAGGGCGGCTTCGTGCGCGCCAGGTGGGACGAGGTCAACGAGATCATCGCCGCCGCCAACGCCTACACGATCGGCAAATACGGCCCGGACCGCATCATCGGCTTCTCGCCGATCCCCGCCATGTCGATGGTCAGCTATGCGGCCGGTACGCGCTACCTGAGCCTCATCGGCGGCGTCGCCATGAGCTTCTACGACTGGTACTGCGACCTGCCGCCATCGAGCCCGCAAGTGTGGGGCGAGCAGACGGACGTGCCGGAATCGGCCGACTGGTACAACTCGACTTACCTGATGGTCTGGGGCTCGAACGTCCCGATGACGCGCACCCCGGACGCCCACTTCTACACGGAAGTGCGCTACAAGGGCACGAAGACCGTGGCCGTGTCGTCCGACTTCGGCGAGATGGCGAAGTTCGGCGACATCTGGCTCGCGCCCAAGCAAGGCACGGACGCCGCCCTCGCGATGGCGATGGGCCACGTGATCCTGAAGGAATTCCACGCGACCGGCAAATCCGCGTACTTCCGCGACTACGCCAAGCAGTACACGGACTTCCCGATGCTCGTGCTGCTGAAGGAACGCGACGGCACCCTCGTCCCCGACTACTTCCTGCGTGCGTCGCACCTCGCGAACCACCTCGACGAAACGAACAACCCGGAATGGAAGACCCTCGTCATCGACCAGGCGACCGGCAAGATCGTCGCGCCGAGCGGCTCCATCGGCTTCCGGTGGGGAGAAAGCGGCAAGTGGAACCTCGAGCAGAAGGAAGGCGCGACGGGCAACCCGATCGACCCGCAACTGTCGCTGCTGGACGACCACGACCGCATCGTCCCCGTCGGCTTCCCCTACTTCGGCGGCAAGGACGCGGACGACCTCCTGCTGCGTAACGTGCCCGTCAGATCCATCACGCTGGCCGATGGCACCGCCGCGCTCGTCACCACCGTGTACGACCTGTCGATGGCGAACTACGGCGTCGACCGCGGCCTGTGCCCGAACGCGGCGAAGAGCTATGACGACGACGTGCCGTACACCCCGGCATGGCAAGTGAAACACACCGGTGTGAAGGCGGCCGACGTCGTGACCGTCGCGCGCGAATTCGCCGACAACGCGGACCGCACGCGCGGCAAGTCGATGGTGATCGTCGGCGCGGCACTGAACCACTGGTACCACATGGACATGACGTACCGGGGCATCATCAACATCCTCATGATGTGCGGCTGCATCGGCCAGAGCGGCGGCGGCTGGGCCCACTACGTCGGGCAGGAAAAGCTGCGCCCGCAGACCGGCTGGACCCCGCTCGCGTTCGCGCTGGACTGGAACCGCCCGATGCGCCAGATGAACTCGACGTCGTTCTTCTACGCCCACACGAGCCAGTGGCGCCACGAGAAGCTGCACACGTCCGAGATCCTGTGCCCGACGGCGGATGGCAAGCTGGAAGAGATGGCGCTGATCGACTTCAACGCGAAGGCCGAGCGCATGGGTTGGCTGCCGTCCGCGCCGCAGCTCGAGACGAATCCGCTGGAGGTCGTCCGTGCCGCCGAAGCGGCCGGCCTGGACCCGGCCAAGTACGCGGTCGAGCAGATCAAGGCCGGCAAGCTGAATTTCTCGTGCGACGACCCGGACAATCCCGCGAACTTCCCGCGCAATATGTTCGTGTGGCGCTCCAACATCCTGGGCAGTTCGGGCAAGGGCCACGAATACTTCCTGAAATACCTGCTGGGCACGCAGAACGCGCTGATGAGCGATGAAGACGACTGCATCAAGCCGCGCGACATCAAGGTGCGCCCGGCCGCCGAGGGCAAGCTCGATCTGCTCGTCGTGCTGGACTTCCGCATGTCGACCACGTGCCTGTACGGCGACATCGTGCTGCCGACGGCCACGTGGTACGAGAAGGATGACTTGAACACGTCCGACATGCACCCGTTCATCCACCCGCTGTCGGAAGCCGTGCAGCCGCTGTGGGAAGCCAAGTCGGACTGGGAAATCTACAAGGGCCTCGCTGCCAAGTTCTCCGAGATCGGCGGCGCCCACCTGGGCACCCGCAAGGACCTGATCCTCACGCCGCTGCTGCACGATACCCCGGGCGAACTCGGTCAGCCGTTCGACCCGAAGGACTGGCGCGCGGGCGAATGCGAGCCGATTCCCGGCAAGACGATGCCGTCGATGACGGTCGTGGAGCGCGACTTCCGCCAGATCCACAAGAAGTACACGTCGATCGGCCCCCTGCTGGAAAAAGCGGGCAATGGCGGCAAGGGCATCGGCTGGGAAACGAAGCATGAAGTCGACGTGCTGCGCGGCCTGAATCGCACCGTGCTGGAAGAAGGCGTGTCGCAGGGCCAGCCGCGCCTCGACACGGCGATCGACGCCGCGGAGATGATTCTCACGCTGGCGCCGGAAACGAACGGTCACGTGGCGGTGAAAGCGTGGGATGCGCTGTCGAAGATCACGGGACGCGACCATACGCACCTGGCGATCCCGCGCGAGCACGACAGCATCCGCTTCCGCGACGTGCAAGCGCAGCCGAGGAAGATCATTTCGTCGCCCACGTGGTCGGGCCTCGAGAGCGAGGAAGTCAGCTACAACGCCGGCTACACGAACGTGCATGAAATGATCCCGTGGCGCACCCTGACGGGCCGCCAGCAGTTCTACCAGGACCACGTATGGATGCGCGACTTCGGCGAAGGCCTCTGTGTGTACAAGGCCGCGATCAACACGAAGACGACGGAAGCGATCATGAACCGCCGTCCGAACGGCAACAAGGAACTGGCGCTGAACTGGATCACGCCGCACCAGAAATGGGGCATCCACTCCACGTACTCCGACAACCTGCGCATGCTCACCCTGTCGCGCGGCGGCCCGCACGTGTGGCTCTCCGAGATCGACGCGAAGGCCGCCGGCATCGAGGACAACGACTGGATCGAGGTATTCAACGTGAACGGCACGCTGACGGCACGCGCGGTGGTGAGCCAGCGCGTGCCGGAAGGCATGACCCTGATGTACCACGCCCAGGAGAAGATCGTGAACGTGCCGGGCGCGGAAATGTCGAAGAAGCGCGGCGGCATCCACAACTCGGTGACCCGCGCCGTGACGAAGCCCACGCACATGATCGGCGGGTACGCCCAGCTGTCGTACGGCTTCAATTACTACGGCACGGTCGGTTCGAACCGCGACGAATTCGTCGTCGTGCGCAAGATGCGCGACGTGAACTGGATGGAAGGCGCCCGCGACGAATCGCGTCCGAACGGCGACCGGCAGCCGGCGCGCCCTGCCCCGACGAAGGCCGCCGGAGCGCCGACACGCGAGACGGAAGAACGCGAACCTGCGCTGGCAAGAGTCGCCACCCCGAAGGGTGCTTGAGAGAACAACGAGGTCAAACATGAAAATCAGAGCACAGATCGGCATGGTGCTGAACCTGGACAAATGCATCGGCTGCCATACCTGTTCGGTGACGTGCAAGAACGTGTGGACGAGCCGCGACGGCGTGGAATACGCGTGGTTCAACAACGTCGAGACGAAGCCCGGCATCGGCTACCCGAAGGAATGGGAAAACCAGGACAAGTGGAACGGCGGCTGGAAACGCAAGGCGGACGGCAAGATCGAACCGCGCCAGGGCAGCCGTTTGAAGATCCTGGCAAACATCTTCGCCAACCCGAACCTGCCGCAGATCGACGAGTACTACGAGCCGTTCACGTACGACTACGAGCGCCTGCAGAACGCGCCGCTGTCCGAGACACCGCCGACGGCCCGCCCCGTCTCCGTCCTCACGGGCAAGAAGATGGACAAGATCGAATGGGGCCCGAACTGGGAGGACGACCTGGGCGGCGAATTCGCCAAGCGCAGCAAGGACAAACTGTTCGACAACGTGCAGAAGGAGATGTACTCGACGTTCGAGAAAACCTTCATGATGTACCTGCCGCGCCTGTGCGAGCACTGCCTGAACCCGACCTGCGTCGCGTCGTGCCCGTCCGGTTCCGTGTACAAGCGCGAGGACGACGGCATCGTGCTGATCGACCAGGACAAGTGCCGCGGCTGGCGCATGTGCATCTCCGGCTGCCCGTACAAGAAGATCTACTACAACTGGTCTTCCGGAAAAGCAGAGAAGTGCACGTTCTGCTACCCGCGCATCGAGGCCGGCCAGCCGACCGTGTGCTCGGAAACCTGCGTGGGCCGCATCCGCTACCTGGGCGTGCTGCTGTACGACGCCGACAAGATCGAAGCCGCCGCCTCGGTCGCCGACGAACAGGACCTGTACGAGGCGCAGCTCGGCCTGTTCCTCGATCCGCACGACCCGGAAGTGATCGCGGAAGCACGGCGCCAGGGCATCCCGGACGCGTGGCTCGAATCCGCGAAGCGCTCGCCCGTGTACAAGATGGCCGTCGAATGGAAGATCGCCTTCCCGCTGCACCCGGAATACCGGACACTCCCGATGGTCTGGTACATCCCGCCGCTGTCGCCGATCCAGGCCGCGGCGGAGAGCGGCAAGATGGGCATGAACGGCATCCTGCCGGACACGCAGAGCCTGCGCATCCCCGTGCGCTACCTGGCGAACCTGCTCACGGCGGGCAAGGAAGCGCCGGTCGTGCACGCGCTGGACCGCATGCTCGCAATGCGCGCGTACATGCGTGGCAAGTCGGTCGACAGGACTGAGAACCTGACGGTGCTGAAGCAGGTCGGCCTCACGAAGGCCGTCGTGGAAGACATGTACCACATCATGGCCATCGCGAACTACGAAGACCGCTTCGTCATCCCCAACAGCCACAAGGAGATGGCCGAGGACAGCTTCAACGAGAAGGGTTCGTGCGGCTTCTCGTTCGGGAACGGCTGCTCGGACGGCACGAGCGATGCCTCCCTGTTCGGCAAGAAGAAGCAAGGGTCGACGATCTTCGTCTCGATGCCGAAGTCGCGCAAGAAGCAAGAAACGGAAGGAGCTTGAGATGATCCACTACCGCATCCTGTCCACCCTGCTGCTGTATCCGGAGGGCGACCTCGTCGCCGCTCTCCCCGAGCTGGAAGCGGGCCTGATTCCCCAGATGCGCGTCCGCGTGGCGCCGCTGCTGATCCACCTGGCCGAGAACGACCTGATCACCTTGCAGCAGGAATACGTGCAGACGTTCGACCGCACGCCGTCGCACTCGCTGCATTTGTTCGAGCACATCCACGGCGAATCGCGCGGCCGCGGCCAGGCCATGGTCGACCTGATGGAAGAGTACAAGAAACACGGCCTGCAGATGCAGGGGGACGAGCTGCCGGACTTCGTGCCGCTGTTCCTCGAGTTCCTGTCGCAGCTGGACGATGAGGTGGAAGCCGGACGCCTGCTGGGCGACGCCGTCCACGTGCTGGCCCACATCGGCCGCAAACTGGCCGCGAACGGCAGTCCGTATGCCTGCGTGTTCACGGTGCTGGAAGCGTTGTCGCCGGTGGCGGCCGAGGAATTGTCCGAGCCGCCGATCAAGGACATGGACGAGGCGCTGGAAACGTTCGGGCCCGGCGCCGACGGCGTCGAGCCGCTGCTCAAGGCGCAGGCGCCCGGCCTGCAGCCGATCAATTTTTACCCGCGCGGCACGCGGCCCGCCACCGTCGCAACGCACTGAAGGAGACAGCATGAACTACGTGAACCAATTCCTGTTCGGGATCTACCCGTACATCGCGCTCGCGATCTTCCTGCTCGGGAGCCTGATCCGCTTCGACCGCGAGCAATACACCTGGCGCTCCGAGTCCACGCAAGTGCTGCACACGGGCCAGCTGCGCCTGGGCAGCATCCTGTTCCACATCGGGATCATCGGTCTGCTCGGCGGCCACGCCGTCGGCCTGCTGACGCCCGTGTGGGTGTGGGACGCGCTCGGTGTCACGCACGGCGCCAAGCAGCTGTTCGCGATGGCCGCCGGCGGGGTGATGGGCACCTTGTGCCTCGCCGGCATCCTGCTGCTGCTCGCGCGCCGCCTCGGCAACACCCGCCTGCGCACGGCAACGACGTTCAAGGACAAGATCGTGCTGCTGTGGATCCTGGGCACCCTGCTGGTGGGCCTGTCCTCGATCTTCGTGTCGGCGGGTCACCTCGACGGCCACGTGATGGTCCTGTTGATGACGTGGGCCCAGCACATCGTGACCTTCCGCGGCGACGCCGCCGGCTTCATCCTCGACGCGCCGCTCGTGTTCAAGCTGCACCTGTTCATGGGGATGTCGCTGTTCGTCATCTTCCCGTTCACCCGCCTCGTCCACATCTGGAGCGGTTTCGGAGCCGTCACCTACCTGGGACGCGCTTTCCAGCTGGTCCGCCCGCGCTAAGGAGCCATCATGGGACTCGCCGTCAACGGCGTCGACATCGACGACCGCCAGATCGAACAGGAACTGGCTCACCACCAAAGCGCCGCCAACCCCATGAAGCAGGCCGTGCACGAAGTCGTGCTGCGCACGGTGCTGCGGCAGGAGGCGGACCGCCTCGGCATCGAGGGTAGCGACGACGATGCGCGCATCGAGGCACTGCTGACGCAGGAGGTCAGCGTCCCGGAAGCCGACGAGGCGGCCTGCCTCGCGTACTACCGCAACCATCCGGACAAGTTCACGCGCGGCGCGATGGTCGAGGCGCGCCACATCCTGTTCCAGGTGACGCCGACCGTGCCGCTGGACCTCGTGCGCGAGACGGCGGACGGCATCCTCGCGGCGCTGCAGGCCGCGCCGGAGCGCTTCGGCGAGCTGGCGGCGCAGTATTCGAACTGCCCGTCCAGCGCGGTGGGCGGAAGCCTCGGGCAGCTGAACCGGGGCGACTGCGTGCCGGAATTCGACGACGTGCTGTTCCGCCTCGGCGAGAACGAGTTCGCGCCGCGCCCCATCGAGACGCGCTTCGGCCTGCACATCGTGCAAGTGCTGCGCCGCCTGGATGGTTCGCTGCTGCCGTTCGAGCTGGTGAAACCGCAGATCGCGGCGTGGCTCGCCTCGGCCGCGCTGCAGCGGGGCATCCATCAATACCTGCAGATCCTCGTGGGACGCGCCCGCATCGAAGGCGTCGTGCTCGACGGAGCTGCGTCGCCCCTCGTGCAGTAAGCCCGTCAGGGCCGGCGCGCCGGATCCGTGTGCGACATCGACACCGTGTGCGCCGGGCAGATTGCCGCCGGGCGCCGCCACACGCGACGAGCCCCGCCATCACGTAGCCGAACGTGACGTGCACGCGCCGCCAATGGTCGTCCTCGGCGGTGAGACAGGTGCCCGCGAAACTCAGCACCATCGGTCCGTCGAACATTCGCGAGAGACGCCAATAACTCAGGTATTTTTGATCTGCATCAACCGGGCTGCGGACATCGGCGCAGGACAGGCATACAGTGACATCGAAGGCGTTATCCGCCATCGATCAACATGCCTGAAAGGACCAGACCATGTACAAGACCATCGTCGTCCACGTCGACGGCAGCCCCCTCCAGCATGCCCGCCTGCGCGCCGCGGCCCGGCTCGCCGAGGATCACGGCGCGCACGTCATCGGCAGCGCCACGACCGGCACGTCGTGGCGCGCATTCGCCGTGCTGGCGGGCAATATGGGGGCACCGGCCATGCCGGCCGCCGATTTCCAGGCCCTGCGCGATGCTGCCAGCGCCTGTCTCGACGCGTTCGCCGTCGACGCGGGCCGCCTGGGCCTGCCTTCCGTCGAACTGCGCCTCGTCGAAGACGAACCCCGCTACGCGCTGCTGCTGCAGTCGCGCTACGCCGACCTGACGGTGCTCAGCCAGGACCCGGGCGCCGGCATAGACGCGCCCGTGCGCGGCCTGCCGGAACAGGTCGCGCTGCACGGCGCGCGGCCCGTGCTCGTCGTGCCCGAAGCCTACGCCGGTGCGCCCATTCCCGGCACCGCCGTGATCGGCTGGGACGGCAGCATGCAGGCCATCCGCGCGATCGGCGGCGCCATGCCCCTGCTGCAGCGCGCGGCGAGCGTCAAGCTCGTGCTGGTCAATCCCGACACGCTGTCCGAACTGCACGGCGAGGAACCCGGAGCGGACATGGCACTGTACCTGGCGCGCCACGGCGTGCAGGTCGACGTCGTCGTCGAGCGTACCCGCGCGACCCATGGCGACGCCCTGCTGTCGCTGGCGCGCACGACGGGCGCCGGCCTGCTGGTGACGGGCGCCTACGGGCACAGCCGCTACCGCGAGTGGGTCCTGGGCGGCGTGACCCGCGAACTGCTGGAGCGCACGCCGATTCCCCTGCTGCTCGCGCACTGACGGCCGGGCCGCCCAGGAGCGTCGTGCTGGCGGTCGGCGGCGTCGCCACGCGAACCGGCGTCATGTCCGGCGTGACTTGGGTGTTTTTGATCGCCATCAAGGATTTCCGCGCGGCATACGCGGACACTGGCCTGCAACGACAACGTCCCGAGGGCACCATGACGTCATCCGCGCACCAACGCCACGCCCAGCCTGCCTCGGCGGTGCCGGGGCGCATTCGCCGGACACTCGCCAGCCGCCTCAGGCATCTTGCCGGCAGCGGCGACCGCGAATTCACACGCGCATTTCCCGCCCTGGTGATGGCCGTCGACGTCGTTTTCCAGCGCGAGGAATTCATCCTGGAGCGCTTCCGCTATCCCCGCCTGCCGGAAAGGTGCGCCGAGAACGCCGTCATCCTGTGGGCGCTGCGGCAGGTCGCGCCGCTCGTCGAACAAGGCTGCATCGAGGCGGGCCGGCAAGCGGTGGCGGCCCTGGACGGCATCCTGCTGATGCAGCGCCTGGGGAATGCGCTGGCCGTCGTGCGGCTGCGCTGGCGGCCGGTGCGGTCCGGCCGGCGGCAACGCGCCGCCGGCGGCGCGCGACACCAGTTGTGAGCGCATTACGCCGGCTTACCGTTGCACGGTTTGGGCGCGCACGGCCTCGACGAACTGCGCCAGATCGCTCCCGGCCACGTCCGAGACTGCCGCGTAATTCATCGTCCCATCGCTCCACCGCACGAGGCGATAGCCCTGCGCCTGCGCCGCCGCGGGTGCCGCCGGCCTGCCGGCGCCGGGCCAGACGTACAAGTTGATCGGATGCCGATTGCGGCGATAGACGAGGACCGCGACATTGCGCCCGTCCAGGTAATCGAGGCGCCCACCCACCAGCGGAAACCCCTGCCGCGCCGTGTCGATCACGGGCGGCGCGAAGTCCAGCTTACCCAGGAACCACGGCTTCACGGTATGCTGGTCGGTCGATGCGACGTCCGCCAGATGGTCGACCTGCAGCGAACGCACGTGGTTCGCCACCAGTTCCCCCGTCAGGGCCTGGCCGGCCGACGGCGCGCGCATCGCGCTGACGCCCCACCCCAGCGCCAGCGACGCCGCGAGCGCCGTCATCGCGCGCGGCCACCAGACCTGCCACACGGCCCGGCGGGCACGGGGCGGCTGCCCATCCGGCAAGGAGGCGAGGATGCGCGTGCGCAGCGCGGCGGGCGCATCGACGTACGCGGATCCCGCGCGAACACGGTCGCTGACGGCGTGCTGCGCAGCGATCTCGCGGCGGCACGCGTCGCACGCGCGCAGGTGGCGCTCCACCGCGAGCGCGTCGACGATGCCGAGTTCCCGGTCGACATAGGCGGGCAACAGTTGCCGAATCTCGTCGTGATCCATCATGCCCCCTCCGCGCCCAGGCGCTGCGCCAGCAGCTTGCGGCCGCGTCCCAGCCGCGACATCACCGTGCCGATCGGAATATCGACGATGGCCGCGATCTCCTTGTACGACAATTCCTCCAGGTCGCGCAGCACGACCACTTCGCGGAATTCCAGCGGCAGCGCCGCGAGGGCCGCGTGCACGATCCGGTCGCAATCCTTGTGCATCAGCAGCGCTTCCGGACTCTCGTGCACGCGGTCCGGCTGGGCATCGCCGCCGTCGACGCTGTGCAGCGCCTCGTCGAACTCGGTCTTCGGCCGCGCTCCGTCCGCGCGGCACCCCGTGTAAAACGTGTTGCGCACGATGCACAGCAGCCATACGCGCCCGTCCCCGCCGCGAAACCCGGCAAAAAAACGGAATGCCCGCAGCATGGCCTCCTGCACGAGGTCCTGCGCGTCCGGACGGTTGCGCGTCAACCAGCAGGCGAGGTTGAACGCCGAGTTCAGGTGGGGCAGGATCACTTCTCGAAATCGCTCTTCCGGCGTCGGCACGGCCATACCCATCCTTCCGGTTTCCATTCCGTAGAGACTGCGGCAGCCCCGATTTTATTCCCGATCCGCGGAAGTTTATCCCGACGAGGGAATAAACGACGGGCCGCCGCGGTATACACGCCAACGATCGCGTGATCGTGACACATGGAGGCGGGATCATGAAGCAGACTATCGACAGGCGCACTTTCCTCGGCCTTGCCGGACTGGCCGGCGTGGCATGCGCATCGGGCCTCGCGGGCTGCGCGAGCGTACCGGGCACGAACCCGGACTTTTATTTCGTCCAGCTCTCCGACGCCCACTGGGGCTTCGAGGGGCCGCCGAACCCGGACGCACGGGGCACCCTGCCGAAGGCGGTGGCGGCCGTGAACGCGCTCGAGCCGCCGCCCGATTTCATCGTCTTCACGGGCGACCTCACGCACACGACGGACGACCCGGCCGAGCGGCGCCGGCGGATGGGCGAATTCAAGACCATCGTGGCCGGCCTGCGCGTGCGGGACGTCCGTTTCATGCCGGGCGAACACGACGCGTCGCTCGACCACGGCGCGGCGTTCCAGGAATTCTTCGGCAGCACGCACTACACCTTCGACCACAAGGGCGTGCATTTCATCGTGCTGGACAACGTATCGGACCCCGCGGGGAAGATCGGCGACGCGCAGCTCGCGTGGCTCGCCGCGGACCTCGCCAAGACCGCCCCCGCGCGCCCGATCGTCGTGTTCACCCACCGTCCGCTGTTCGACCTGTATCCGCAATGGGATTGGGCGACGCGCGATGGCGCGGCGGCAGTCGACCTCTTGATGCCGCATCCGCACGTCACGGTCTTCTACGGCCACATCCACCAGGAAAACCACCATATGACGGGCCATATCGCGCACCACGCGGCGCGCTCGTTGATCTTTCCGCTGCCCGCGCCGGGATCGCAACCGAAGCGCACGCCCGTCCCGTGGGACGACGCGCATCCGTACCGGGGCCTCGGCTACCGCGAGGTCGAGGCGCGGCATCGCGGCGAGGACTATGCGCTGCAGGAACTGCCCGTCACGCGAGGTGCATCATGACCCCCGACGTACGCAGGCGCCTGCTCCTCGTCGCCGCGGCGGCCGGCGCCTGCGGCATGCTGGCGCCGGCGCTGGCGACGCCGCCCCGCGTCATCCAGGTGCGCGCCCGGCGCTTCGTGTTCGAACCCGCCACCATCCACGTCGCGCGCGGCGAAGCCGTCGTCTTCGAGTTCACGTCGCTGGACGTCCCCATGGGCTTCAACCTGCCGGACTTCGGCGTACGCAGCGACATCATGCCCGGCGCGACGTCGCGGCTTCCGCTCACGCCCGACAAGAGCGGCCAGTTCGCGTTCAGTTGCGACATCTTCTGCGGCTCGGGGCACGAAACGATGAGCGGTGTGCTGGTCGTCAGCTGAATGTCCGATCGGCGCCGCAAGGCGGTCAGACGACAGCGGCACTGAACGACTCGGGCCGTCCCGCAAGCAGCTGAGACAGCCGTTGCAGCCCTGCCCGCAAGCCGCCACGGTCCTTGATGCTGCCCAAGGAAATCCGGATCGCATTCACGGATCCGGCGCCGGTCGCGAAGGCCTCCGCCGGCGTGACCGCGATGCCTTCGCCCTCGGCCGCACGCGCCAGTTGCGCAGACGTCCAATACGCCGGCAGCTCGATCCATACATGCAGGCCGTCGCCGGCGCCGCCGTACCGCCCCGCCAGGATGTCGCGCGCCATCCGGTGACGCAGGCGCGCCTCCTTGCGTACGCCCTCCAGCAATCCGTCGGCGGAACCGTCGAGGATCCACTGCGTGGCAAGTGCCGCCGTCAAAGGTGCGACCATCAGCGCGAATGACCTGAGCGCGGCCAGGAAACGCTCGCGTTCGTGCAAGTCGCGCACGAGCACGAACGCGACGCGCAGGCCGGGCGTCAGGCATTTCGACAAGGTCGAGACGTAGACCACCCGTTCCGGGGCAAACGTGGCAATCGGTGGTGGTGGCGCTTCGGCGAGGAGCCAGTAGGGATCGTCCTCGACGATGCGCACGTTGCAGCGCCGCGCGATGCCGGCGAGCTCCTTGCGCCGGCGTTCCGGCATGGTGACGGTGGTCGGATTCTGCAACGTCGGATTGAGATAGACCAGCCCGGGCTTGTGCCGCCGGCACGCTTCCTCGAGCATGTCCGGCACCATCCCGTGCTTGTCCGCTGCCACCGCAATGACGTGCCGGCCGAACTGCGTGGCCGCGGCACGCAGGCCGGGATACGTCACCGGCTCCGCCAGGATGACGTCGCCCGGCTGCGTCAGCGCGAGAATCGATGCGGCGATCGCCGCCTGCGCCCCCGGACAGACAACGACCTGCCGAGCGTCCAGTTGCCCATACATCGGTGCGAGCCATCGGGCGCCGGCCTTGCGGTCGGCGTCGCTGCCTCCGCCCAGGTGGTAAGTCATCAGCAAGTCATTGTCCGCCCCCATCAGGACTTGCGACAAACCTTGTTGCAACATGTCGTCGAAGTCCACGCCGTCCGGCGGTGGCGGCGTGTTCATGCTCAGGTCCAGGACCGACGTGAACTCGACTTTCGGCGCCGCGACATACGTCCCCCGGGCGCCGCGGCCTTCCAGCAGGTTGCGGCGCCTGGCCTCGTCGTAGGCGCGCGTGACCGTCGTCAGGTCGACGTCCAGCTGCGCCGCCAACTGGCGCTGCGGCGGCAGACGGTCCCCCGGTTTCAGCAATCCTTCCACCACCGCCGCCTGCAACGCATCCGCAATCTGCAGGAAGCGTGGCCCGCGGTGCGCGGCCAGTCGGGGCAACCACAGCGGCAGATGTTCATCTTGTATGGTTTTGAACTGGGACATTTTGTCTCGATGTATGGAAATTGCTTCTGGGTAGAATGCCTCAGAACGTGCAGCAACACCATCCTCGCATGGCAGCCAGCCGGTGGGCCGCACGATCGTCAATGTCGAGTCATCACCTGGAAATACGCACAAACATGGACTGGTTTCCCATCGTCTTCGGTACGTTCAAGGGTCTCGTGCTGGTCACGGGTATGTTCTTCGCCGTCAAATGGCATTACGACCAAGGAAAGAAGGGCAAGGTACGGGAGATGCGCGCGGTGCTGCGCGCGGCCGGTATGGTGACGGCAGTGTTCATGCTTGCGCTCGTCGGCCTGGTGTTCGTCACCTTCGCGCTGGGCAGAACGCTCGGCATGGACTTGTCGTTCTCCTGATTCGCCCGGCATCCCGTGCGCGGCAAGGCGGGCTACCCCGCCGTCCCCGCCGCCTCCGCGCCGATGTCGATATCCTCCAGCCGCGTGCCTTTCGTCTCGACGAAGTAGCGCGACACGACGAACAGCTGCGCGAGCATCGCCAGCGCGAACAGGACGAACGGCAGTCCGGTCGAATGCGCGGCCATCGTCGGGAACACGCCGGCGACGATGGCGTCCATCAGCCAATGCGTCGACGCACCCAGGCTCTGGCCGCGCGCCCTCACCTCGGTCGGGAATATCTCGGCGATGTACACCCAGATCACGGCGCCCTGCGAGAACGCGAACGCCGCGATGAACAGGATCAGGGCCCACAGGAGCATGTCCCGGTGCGTGCCGCTCCACTGGATCCAGGCCGTCGCCGCCAGCGCGACGACCATCCCGACCGACCCCACCATCAGCAGCGTCTTGCGTCCCACGCGGTCGATGACGGTCAGCGCCAGCAGCGTGAACGCCAGGTTCGTCGCGCCGATCATCACCGATTGCAGGTCGGCCGACATCTTGCCGAAACCGGCGGCGGCGAAGATGTCGTTCGCGTAGTAGAGAATCGCGTTGATGCCCGACAGCTGGTTGAACGCCGCGATCGCGAACGCCAGCAGCATCGGCTTGCGGTAGCGGCGCCACGACAGCGTCGAACCGGCGGCCATGTGGCCGCGCGCGTAGCTGGCCAGTTCGCCGGCGACGTCGGCGGCGCCGATGTCGCGCAGTACCTGCTCCGCCTCGCCCGCCCTGCCCTTGGCCGCCAGCCAGCGGGGGCTGTTGGGAATGACGAACAACAGGCCGAACAACAGCAGCGACGGCAGCCCCGCCACGCCGAACTTCCAGCGCCATTCGTCGGGGCCCAGTGCCGCCAGGCCCACGAGGTAATTGCTCAGGTACGCGACGAGGATGCCGAGCACGATGTTGAACTGGAACGCACCGACCAGCATGCCGCGCCGGCGGGCGGGTGCGATCTCCGCCAAGTAGATCGGCGCCAGCACCGACGACGCGCCGATGGCGATCCCGCCCAGCACCCTGGCGGCGATCAACACCGCAAGGGTGGGCGCGAACAGGCAGCCCAGCGCCGACACCACGTACAGCGCGGCGATGGCGCGCAGGCAGTTACGCGCGCCGAAGCGGTCTCCCGGCCGCCCCGCGAACAGGGCACCCAGCAAGGTGCCCCACAGCGCGCTCGACACCGTCATGCCGAGGCCTCCGGGATCGAGCTGGAATGCCTGCGTGAGTCCTTGCGTCGTACCGGCGATGACCGCCGTGTCGAACCCGAACAACAATCCCGCCAGGCCACCGACCAGCGTTCCTTTGACAAGCGTATTCATTGCACATCCTTCCAGATCGAATTCAAGGACCAGACGTCGAGGTCACGCACGGCGGCGTCGCCGTCCACGCCGAACAGGCTGACCGCGGCCGGCCCCGGTGGCGGAAACACCTGATCGGTCAGCACCGTGTCGCCCGCGCCGGCGAACACCGTCACCGAGCCGCGGTCGACGAGGATACGCAGCGGCAGCTCCGCGTCACGCAGGACGACGGGCGCCGCATGCCGGGCCGCGAACTGTGGATGAAAACGCGCATCGCCCGCATGCGTGCGGTCCACGTACACGGCGCGCTGCGCGGCGTCGTAGCCGATCTCGGTGTACGCCGACGTGCCGGCCGTCCCCAGGCGGATGCCGGAGCGGGCCGCGGTGCCCGGCTGCAGGCGCATCCGCACTTCCAGCGGCGCGTTCGCGGCGCCGTTCAGCGACACGGCCTGCACGCCCGGCGCGATGGCGCGCGCCGGTACACTGTACAGCAGGCCGCTGCGCAGTGCCTGTACTTGCGCGAGCGGCTGCTGCACGAGCTTGACCTGGCCGTCCAGGGTGCGCAGGCCCAGTTCGCGCGGCAGCGACTGGGCGCTGCGCCACGGGGCCGTCGGTACGGTGCCCGCGTACTGCCAGTTGTTCATCCAGCCCACCAGCAGGCGGCGGTTGCCCGGCGCATCGTTGTACGTCACGCCGGCGTAGAAGTCGGCGCCGTAGTCGAGCCATCGGACGTCGTCGGACGCGACGTTGCGGTCGCGGGTGAAGGTCTTGCCGTCGAAGTCGCCGACGAAGTACTGCATGCCCGATCCGCCGGCCGGCCCGCCGGGATTGATGCTGACGATGAGGACCCACCGGCGGCGCGCGGGGTCGCCGTCGACGGGGAGCTCGACGAGGTCGGGACATTCCCACACGCCGCCGGCCGCGCCGGCCGGGCCGAATTCGCCCGTCCACTCCCAGTGGATCAGGTCGCGCGAGCTGTAGAACAGGGCCTTGTGCTGCTGCGCCACCACGGTCGCCAATACCCACTTGTGTTCCGGCTCGTACCAGAACACCTTCGGATCGCGGAACTCGCGGTACTCGGCCGCGTAGGGCCCCGGCGGTGCCGGAATCACGGGGTTGCCGGCGTACTGCGTCCATGTGCGGCCGCGATCGAGGCTGACCGCGAGCGACTGCGCCTGCGTCCCCGCGCGAATCTGCTGGCCGTTCAGCGTGCGCGCCTGCGGGAACACGGCCGTGTACATGGCGACCATGGCCGGATTGCCCGGCTGGCCGAAGCCGCTGGTATTCGCATGGTCGACGACCGCGCTGCCGGAAAAGAACATCTGGGTGATCTCGCCCCTGGCGTCCTTTTCGACCGGCAGCGCGAGGGGCAGCTCGGTCCAGTGCAGCAGGTCGGCACTGACCGCGTGGCCCCAGGACATGTCGCCCCAGGTGTCCTTGTTCGGATTGTATTGGTAGAACAGGTGGTATTCGCCGTCGTGGTACACGAGGCCGTTCGGGTCGTTCATCCAGTTGCGCTGCGGAGAAAACGACAGCTGTGGACGAAAGGGTTCGTCATGGACCGGCGCGGGGTCGTGCGGCCCGCTGGCACAACCGGCGGACAGCAGCGCCGCGCCGATGGTCAGGAGAGGTAGTCGGGATATCAAAGCCACGGAAGTTTCCTTGTTGTTGTCGGAGATGGGCAGGCGCACGCCGGCCGGGCCGGCGGCCTGCCCAGGTTCGTCGTCGGTTGATCGGCGCGTCAGAAGCGGTACGTGAGGCTGGCGCGGATCGTGCGGCCGAACAGCGGTCGCGCGACACCCCGGTTGCGGCTACCATCCGGCGACAGCAGATCGAGGAACAGAGGATCGCCTTCCGTGAACGACAGCTGGTTCGTCAGGTTGGCCACGTGGAGCTGGGCCATCCAGCGGGACGAGATCTGGTACTGCGCGCCCGCGTTGATGATGTGGTACGCGGGCAGCAAGGTCACGTTGGTATCGGTGGCCTCCGAGAAGCGGTCGCCCACGTACTGGTATTGCCCGTACACGGTCAGCGGAATGCCCGTCGCCGCCAGCAGGTCGTACGAAGGCTGGACGTTGGCCATGATCTTCGCGAGGCGGCGTGGACGGCGGCCGTCTTCGCTGACCTGCACGTAGTGGTAGCCCGTGATCACGCCCTGCGCGTCCTTGTCTTCCTGCGTGAACTGGTAGCGCGCGCCTTCGATCTTCGGGTTCTGCGCCACGATGCTGCCCTTCAGCTCCAGGCCGTCGATCATATGCGGACGGAAGGTCAGCTCGATCTCGGTGCCGACGTTGCGCACGCCGCGCTTGTACAACTGGGCCACGTCGGGGCACGAGTTGATCTGCGTGACCCCGCCCACCGTGGAACACGCGGACGACTGGATGTCCTTGTACACGTTCACGGCGCCGCGCGGCGAGAACTTGTTGAAGAACAGGGCGACGGACGCGCCGAACTCGCGGGTCAGATAGCGCACGCCCGTTTCGTACTGCCGGATGTGCTCGACGGCGCTGAGCTCGACGGGCTTGCCGTTGACCACCACGGCAGCCGCCGTGCTCAGGTTGTTGAGGTCCTCGAGGCTCGGCAGGCGGAACGAGTACGAGGCCAGCGCGTACACGGCGAGCGGCCGGCTGAAGCTGTAGTTGCCGCCCAGCGACCAGCCGATGCCGTGGTACGTCTTGTTCAGCAGGTTCGGCTGGCCGGGGAACAGGATCTCGTTGTCCGCGGCGGTATCCTGGGTCGAGCCCACCGCCACGCCGGCCGGCGTGACGTCGGTCGAAACGTTGCGGTCGCGGCGGTTGACGTTCGCGCGCACGTCCTGCCAGCGCACGCCGCCATCGATCTTCAGCTTGCCCTGCAGCGTTTCCCAGTGGTCGAGCAGGTAGGCCGCGTGGCCGTCGGCCTTGATGTCGCTGACGAAGCCGAACCAGCCGGGCAGGATCGCGGCGCCCGTCGTCAGCGACGGGCCCACCTGGTTGCCGGCCGCATCGACCACCGTCAGGTCGGCCAGGCGCGAGCGCGCTGCCGTCTCCGACACGAGCAGGCTGGCCTGGAAATTCGGATCGTACGTATAACGGCTGCGGTACACGCCGAACGTGAGATCGTGCGTGCCCGCCGCCTTGAACGTCTGCTGGCCCTTCAGGTCGAGGATCGTGCTGGCCGCGTCCGTATTGGCGATGAACGGGATGAGGAAGTTCAGGTAGGACGTCGGCGCCACGCGCGTACCGTCGTTCAGGTAGGTGCCCGCGACGCCGACGCCCTTCGCATACTTGGCCACGAAGTCGGCGCGGCTGATGTTGGCGAAATCGGCGCAGGTGCCGCTCTTGAAGTAGCCGATCAGCTTGGCGTTGCCGAGGTTGCAGCTGAGCGCCGCGGCGTGTGCCGGCGAAATCACGTCGTTCTGGAAGCGCGCGTTCAGGAACGTCGAAGCCAGCGCCGTGTCGTTCCCCGTAAACACGGCGTTGAAGCCGCTGCTGCCGCCCGTGTGGCGCAGGCCGGCCGTCAGCTTCAGGCCCGAATCGAACTCGTGACCCAGCTTCAGCGTGAACATCTTGAAGTCCGGATGGATGCCGTCCGCCTGGTCGATGGTGCGGGTGCCGTATTCGCCGATCATGTTGAAGCGGCGGTTGTAGGGCGACGCCGTCGTCCCGTGCGCGAAGTCGATGCCCAGCGGTTCGATGGAGTCCTGATTGAGCACGGTCGGGTGGTCCGGCGTGCCGGTCCGGGCGAGACGCGGCACGGAGATCGGGAGGTTCTGGTAGAACGCGGTCCGGTCGTTGATGGCGAGGGCGTCGACGCGCGCCGTCGTCCTGCGGTCGTCGCTCGTGTAGACGAGGTTGCCGCGGATCTGGCCGCCGCGGTCCGCCGTGTAGCCCGTATCGCGGATCCCCTTGCTCCTGCGGTAATAGCCGCCGACGGCGCCGGTCAGGTTGCGGCTCAAGGGGCCCGACACGAAGGCGTCCTGGCGCAGGAAGCCGTAATCCGCGTACTCGACCTTGTAACCGCCTTCGAGATGGTCGCCGCCGGTGCGGGTGATGTGGTTGATGGTCGCACCGAGGCCGTTCGAATACAGGATGCCGCCCGGGCCACCCTTCACGGCCTCCACGCTTTCCGTCATCAGGTCGTCGCGCACGAACACGTCGTTGTTCAGGAACGGCGCTTCCGGTTCCTCGTACGCCGGCAGGCCGTCGATCAGCTGCGGCGCGAAGCGGAAGCCGCCGACCACGGGCAGCCCGCGCACCGTGATGTTGTTGCTGGCCTCGCCGGCCGTGCTGCCCTCCGCATAGATGCCCGGCAGGTTGCCCAGCAGGTCGGCGGTACTCATCGGCGCCAGGCGCTGGATGTCGTCGGCGCTCAGCGTGTTGATCGAGAACGTCGCGTTTTTCTTCGTGGTCGTCCGGGTCACGCCCGTCACGATGACGACGTTGTTCGGCTCGTCGGCCTTGGATGCGGATTGCGTGGCCTGCGTGGCTTGCGTGCCGGCCGGCGGCTGGTCCGGCGCGGCGCCGGCCTGCTGCTGGGCGAACGCGAGGGCGGGTGCCAGCGCGATGACGAGGGCGGCCGAGCGGCCGATATAGGGGGTGAGCGAGTAGCGCATAGGTAATCTCCTGTTTGATATTGACTTCTTTGACTTCGTTTTTCCAGCTGCCCGTCTCGTGAACGGGATGTCCATCGTTGTCATTCCTTGTAAAAAATTAGACGGATCAAGGTTGCGGCATGTCCAGCGCCTCGGCGTCGGCCAGCTCGCTCGTGTAAGGCAGGTCCGCGCCGCGGCGCGAACACGTGATGGCGGCGGCGCGCGCGGCGAACCGCAACGCCTCCACCAGTTCGTCCTGCACGAGGCCTTCCACGGCGCGCCGCGTGAGCTTGCCGGCGCGCTGCAGCCACGCCAGCAGGCCGGCCTGGAACGTGTCGCCCGCACCCACCGTGTCGACGACCGTGACGGGGACGGCCGGCACTTCCACCGCCAGCTGCGACCGCGTGACCGCGACGACGCCCCGCTCGCCCCAGGTCACGACGACGAGCGCCACGCCCGCTTCCAGCGACTCGGCGATGAACGTGTCGACGCGCATGTCCGGATACAGCGCGTGGATGTCTTCCTCGCTGACCTTCAGCACGTCGGCGCGGCGCTGCATCCAGCGCACGGAATCGCGCCACGCCTCAATGTCGGGCGCGATCGTCAGGCGCACGTTCGGGTCGTAGACGATCAGGCTGCGGCCGCGCTGCCGCTCGACGAGCGCACGCAGGCTGGACGCGACGGGCTCGACGACCATGCAGTACGAGCCCACGTGGATGGCCTGCGCGTCGGCGGGCACGCGCGCGAGGTCCGCGATGCTGACCGCGCGCTCCGCCGTGCCGCTGCCATAGAACGTGTAGACCGGTACGCCGCGGTCGTCGACGCCGACCATCACGAGCGCCGTCGGCGCGTCGGGACGCGGCGCCGCGGCCAGGTCCACGCCCTCGGCCGCCAGGGCTGCGTGCAGCCTGCGCCCGAACATGTCGCGCGACAGGCCGCCGAAGAACGACGCCTTCCCGCCCAGCCGTGCCAGCCCGGTCGCCAGGTTGAACGGCGAACCGCCCTGGCACGCGGACAGGTCGACGGACGCCGCCCGCTCGCCCGCCGCGAACACATCGAACAACGCTTCACCACACACGACGATCATGCTTCCTCCATCACACTGTTGATTGATTTGTTTTCCAGCCGCGCACCATCGGTGCCGAAGACGTGGATCGCGTCGGCCACCGGGGCGACGGCCCAGGCGCTGCCCGGCGCCGGCGGCGCGTCCTTGGTCGAGACGACGAGCGCCCGCGCCAATCCGGGCACGTCGAGATGGACATGCGATTCCGCGCCGAGCCGCTCGACGAGGGCGACGGTGCCGCGGATCGGGCCACCGCCATCCGGCACGAGGTGCTCGGGACGCAGGCCGACGATCACCTTGCCGACGGCGGCGGCGCCGTTCCAGGCCAGCGCCACGTCGCCCAGCGCCAGCCTGCCTTGCGCGTCGACGGTGCCCTCGACGAGATTCATCTTCGGCATGCCGATGAAACCGGCGACGAACACGTTGGCGGGCCGCTCGTACAACGCCATCGGCGTGCCGATCTGCTGCACGCCGGTCGGTCCCAGCACGACGATGCGGTCGGCCAGGGTCATCGCCTCGACCTGGTCGTGGGTCACGTACACCATCGTCGCGGCCAGTTGCTTGTGCAGGCGCGCGATCTCGACACGCATGTCGGCCCGCAGCGCCGCATCCAGGTTCGACAGGGGTTCGTCGAACAGGAAGGCGCGCGGCTTGCGCACGATGGCGCGGCCGATCGCCACGCGCTGGCGCTGCCCGCCCGACAACTGCGGCGGCTTGCGCTCGAGCAGGTGCTCGAGCTGGAGCATCCGCGCAACCGTGCGCACGGACGCGTCGATGTCCTTTTTCGGCACGCGCGCCAGGCGCAACCCGAAGGCGATGTTTTCGAAGACGCTCATGTGCGCGTACAGCGCGTAGCTCTGGAACACCATCGCCAGCCCGCGCCGCGCCGGCGGCGTCTCGTTGACTCGCGCGCCGTCGATGCGGATCTCGCCGGCGCTGATCTCTTCCAGTCCCGCGATCATGCGCAACACCGTCGATTTGCCGCAGCCCGACGGCCCGACCAGCACGACGAACTCGCCGTCCGCGATCGAGAACGAGATGTTCTCCAGTATCCGGTTGTCGCTCTTGCCCGCATAAGTCTTGCCCACACCGGCCAACGTGATCGATGCCATCGCGCGCCCTCCCCGTCACCGTTGCGCCGGCACGACCGGCTTGCCGTCCAGCGCGCCCATGCGCCATACGCGCAGCCGCACGACACGGTCCGCTGGCGCCGCGATCAGGCCAAGGCCCGTCGCGTCCGGCCGCGAGGGATACATGCGGCTCGTGATGCTTTTGCGGTCGTTGAGATAGGCCTCGACCATCGAGCGGTCCAGGAAGACGCGCAGGCGCAGGTGCTCGCCGCGCAGGTCGAACGGGCCGCCCTGCACGCCGTGCGAACGCGCACCGGCGTCGAGGGTCGTGTGCGTACGGTCGACCTCGAAGCGCCGGCGCGCGGCGTCGACGACGAGGTCCGTGTGCTCGGCGTCGTCCGGCGTCCTGCGTACGACCAGCCCCCGGCGCGCCCCGCTGCCGGAAGCCGGCGCGAGTTCCAGCTCCACTTCCAGCAGGTCGCCTTCGATCCCGGCCAGCCGGGCCGCGGCGGCGGCGGGCGTCGCGTCGGCCACGTCCAGCAACAGCTGCTGGCGCAGGCGCTCGACCTCGTCGATGGGGGCCAGGCGCAAGTCGTCGTCCGGACCGATCGCGAGCGTCACCGGCAGGCCGGCATTGTGGGCCCAGCCGCTGGCCCAGTCATCCTGCGCGCTGCGTTCGCCCTGCGCGATCGAGAAGACGATGGTGCGCCCGGTGCGCGGATCGACGAAGCCGCTGGGCCCGGAAAAATGGTGATCGCCCAGGTCGAACACGCGCGGAGCGTCGCTGTCCGGCGTGAAGCGTGCCGTGGCGCTGTCGAACACGCCGATCCAGTAATACACCTGCGCCTTCACGTCCGTCAGGAACACGTGGCGCGGACGGCCGTCGCTACCCTTCCCGATCGGCAGCAGCACGGGCAGTTCGAAGGTGCTCTCGAAGCCGGGATGGCGCTGCGCGTCGAGCGTGAACAACGGGCCGCGGTAACGCCAGTGGACGAGATCGGACGATTCGTGGACGAACGCGACGCCACTGCCGCCCGGCACCCGCGACCCGACGAGCTCGAACCAGCGGTCGCCGGCATCGTCGCGGAATACGAACGGATCGCGGAAGTCGCGCGTGTGGCCGGGGCCGGGCGGCGGCTCGGTCACCGGCAGCGGGTACGGCGTCCAGCGCCGCAGGTCCGGATCGGCGGGATCGAACGGCCGTGCGAGGCCCACGCGTTCGGGGCTGGGCGCCTTGTCGTTCCCGGCTGTGAAGAACAGCAGCGGCGTGCCGTCCTTCGCATGCGTGGCACTGCCGGACCAGATGCCGTCCGGCGCCAGCGTGCCGTCTTCCGGCGCCAGCGCGATGGGCAGCTCGCGCCAATGCACCATGTCCGGGCTGACCCAATGTCCCCAATGGATCTGGTGCCAGAAGGGGCCGAACGGATTCTTCTGGAAGAACAGGTGGTAGCGGCCGTCCTGGTAGAACGGCGCATGCGGTTCGTTCATCCAGCCGGAATCCGGCAGCGCGTGGTACTGCGGGCGATGGCGATCGCCGGCAAACGTGGCGCGGGCGATCGTGACGTCGGCCTGCGTCAGCGCCGGCGCCTTGCCGCCGTGCGCCGCCAGGTCGGCGCGCACGCGGCGGGCGATGCCCTCGCCCGTCGCGGCACCGGCGTCGACGCGGACCTCGTCCATCAGGCCGAGGAAGGTATTCAGCTGGAACACGCCGGCCACGAGGCGCGGCTGCGAATAGCGGCCGATCGTCAACGCCTGCGGGGGCAACGAGAACACGCCCGACGCCGGACCGGTGCCGTTCGCCACCTGCTCGCCGTTCAGGTACAGCCGGACCACGCGTCCGCGCGGATCGTACGTGGCCGCCACGTGCGACCACGCGTCCTTCGGCAGCTTGCGGTCGCTGACGCGCAGGTCGAACACGGCGTCGCCGAACCCCAGCTTGATGCCCCAGGTGCCGAAGCGGTACATGCCGAACGCGAAGCCGGACTTCGTCGCCTCGTCGAACTGGCTCAGGAAGGCGGAGTACTGGCCGCCGTCGCCCCATTCGAACGCGTGCGGCGCCACCCATGCACTCAGGGTCCAGCCGGCGCCGGCCTGCGCATCCGTCAGCCCAGGGGCCGTGATGTCCGTCGAATACCCGTCGAACAGCAGGCAGCCGCCGCGGATGCAGGCGGTGGGCGGACGCCACAGCGGGTCGGAATCCGGTTTGAAACGCGCATGGTCGAAGACGAAGTGGACGGGGTCATGGCGGCCCGAGACCGCCTCCGTGGCCTGGCTGCCGCGCTGCTCGTCGAGCGTCCAGGCGGCGATGTCGGTGCCCGCCGCGGCGTGGCCCGCCACGAGCAGCGCCAGCATCAAGGCGGGGGGCGCACTGCGCCGGCAGCGCCGGCTTGTCTGGTTGAAGCGAATCACGGTGTCTCCTTGTCGTTGTCGTCGGTCCGGTCTTCGCGCCGGCTTGTCGATGTCCATCGTTGTCATCCAGGGGTCGAAAATTCGTCGAGACGGTATCGGCCATGTTCGAACCGCAGCGGGATCGGGTCGCTGATCTGGCCGACGAAGCGGCCGTCCGGTCCCGTGTCGAGGAAGGCCATCAGGCAGTCCTGTCCCGTCAGCGGGTCGTGCAGGATCTTGCCCGCGTAGCGCTTGCAGGGCACCGCGCCGTCGAGGAAGCCTTCGGCCGGCTGCCATGGCCCCAGCGGGTGGTCGGCCACGAGGTAGTGCGTGCCGGAGACGCCGCCGTCCTGGCTGGCGCGCTGGGCGTCGGACCAGTGGTCACGCACATTGCAGAACGTGCAGAACCACTGGCCATCGCGCTCGAACACCTGCGGCACTTCGAGCTGGCCGTAATGGCCGCCGCCGTACACGGGCGCGGTCGCCTCCCAGTGGACGAGGTCGGACGAGACGGCGTGGCCGATCACGCCCCGCTCGTACCTGGGGCCGTCGTTGCGGCGCGCGGTGAAAAACATGTGGTACACGCCGTCGATCGGGTCGGGCAGAACCCACGGATCGCGCAGGGCGCGGTCGTGCCAGCGCCCTGCCGCATGCTCCTCGTAGAACCGTTCGTCGAGGTCGAGCGCGAGGCCGTCGCCGACGCGGGTCCACGGACCGTCGATGCTGTCCGACGTCGCGTGGCCGATGCGCTGGCGCAGGCCGTTCTCGGCGCGGCACGTGCCGGTGTAGAACAGGTGATAGGCGCCTTCGGCATGGATCACGGAACCGGTCCATGTCGTGAAATCGTCCCACGCGCCCGGCGCGGCCGGGCCGAACACGGTGCCCCGGTAATCCCACTGTCTCAGGTCGCGCGAGACGGCATGGCCGATGGAGACGTTCCAGTGGCGCAGGTCCGGATCGCCGATGGCGCGGTCGGCCTGCAGCATGAACAGGTGCTGCTCGCCGCCTTCCGCGAAGTGCCAGAAGTCCCAGATGTATTTGTCGTCGAGTTTGAGTGTCATGATGATGATTCGATTCAGCCCTTGATGCCGGCACCCGCCACCGAGGCGACGAACTGGCGTTGGAATGCGAGGAAGACGACCAGCACGGGCAGCGTGACCACGGACGCGTAGGCCATGATCTGGCCCCAGGAATTGGAGCGCCCGAAGAACTGCTGGATGCCCGGCTGCACGGGGCGCGCCGCTGCGCCCTGCACGACCATGATCGGCCACAGGTACTGGTTCCATGCGGCGATGAACAGCACGATCGCGGCAGTCGCGATCACCGGCCGGCTGTTGGGCAGGATGATCCGGAAAAACAGGGTCCACGGTCCGGCGCCATCCATCTTCGCCGCTTCGTCCAGTTCGCGCGGGATGTCGCGGAAAAACTGGTAGAACAGGAAGACGCAGAAAGCGTTGGCAAGGAACGGGATGATCTGCACGTGCAGGCTGTTGAACCAGCCGATATGCCACGTCAGCGCGCCCTGCTCCAGGCCCGGCCACGGCAGCCGCGCCACCAGCGACAGCAGTGGAATCGCGATGACTTCGAACGGGATGATCATCAGTGCGACCACGACGGCCAGCACCGCCCTGCGGCCGCGCCAGCGCATGCGGCTCAGGGAAAACGCGAGCATGCTGTTGACCAGCACACCGCCCGCGACGACGAACGCCGCGATGATGGTCGAATTGAGCAGGAACAGCGGCAAATTGCTGCGCTCGAAGATGGCCGTGTAATTGGCCATCGACCATCCCGCATCGGGAATGAACGCGGACCAGCTCGTGAGGTTGGCGAAGATGGCATCGTCGCGCTTGAACGACGAGGCGAACATGAACAGCAGCGGCGCCGCGAACACGATGCCGAGCAGGCACATGGCGGCGAACAGCAGCAGCGTGCGGATCGATGGTTTCATTCGTGTCCGCCTTTCGCGACGAGGACGTGCTGCAGCACGGAGACGAGCAGCACGATGCCGAAGAAGACCATGGCGATCGTCGACCCGTAGCCGATGTCCTGCTGGCGGAAGCCCGTGCGCACCGCGTGATAGACGACGGTCGTCGTCGAGTCGAGCGGCCCGCCCTGTGTCATCACGTCGACCTGGGTGAACAGGCCGAACGCCAGCAGCAAGGTGGACACGATCACGAACACGATCGTGTTGCGCAGCCCCGGCAAGGTCACGTGCACGAACCGTTGCCACGCGTTCGCGCCCATCAGGGTCGCCGCCTCGTACAATTCCGGCGAGATCGACTGCAGGCCGGCCAGGAACACGAGCATCTGGAATCCCGCGCCCTGCCAGGCCGACATGACGGCGATCGCGGGCAGCGCGTAACGGCTTTCGCCCAGCCAGTCCGGTCCGACGTTCGGATCGCCCGTGACGGCGCGCAGCAGCTCGTTGATCATGCCCCGGTCCGTGTTCAGCATGAACGACCAGACGATGGATGCCACGACCATCGACGTGACGACGGGCGCGAAATAGACGGTGCGGAAGAAGATGCGTCCCGCGCTGCGCTGGTTGACCAGCAGCGCGAGGCCGAGCGCGCCGCCGCATTGCAGCGGCAATACCAGCAGCGCGAACAGGAAGGTGTTGATGAGGGAACGGTAGAACAACGGATCCGTCGCCGCCAGAACGACCCGGCGTTCGCCGAGCTGGAACTGCCACGCCGGCCGGTAATCGGCAAGGCCCGGGCGCGCGCGGCGCGTCTGGCGCCATGTGGGAAAGCGCACGCCGTCCTCGTCGCGCAGCGTCGCGCCGGCCGCATCGCGCAGCGGCTCGACGGCGACGACTTTCAGCGCCAGCAGGCGCGCGTAATTTTCCAGGCCGACGTACCGTGTCGGCTCCGGCGACACGAGCCGGTGGTTGGTGAACGTGACGGCGGCCGCGAGCAGCAGCGGCAGCAGGATGAAGACGCCGAACAGCAGCAACGCCGGACCGGCGAAGCCGGCGATCGCCAACGGATGGTCGCGGCCGAGTATCGTCTTCATTGGCTTGCCACCGCTTTCGGCCGGGTGTATCCGTAGCCGTCGTTGCGGGCGATATCGTGTTCGATCGTCTCGACCGCCTCGTCCATCGCCTCGGCCGCATCCTTGCCGGCCCGCAGATCGGCCATGGCTTTTTCGAACGCGGCCGAGATGGCCGGATAGGCCGGCGTCGCGGGCCGCGGCGTCGCATAGCGGGCCGCGAAGTCGAAGTAGACGCGCCAGTCGCCGCCCGACCGGTAGTGCGCCGTGAGCGCCGCGGCGTTCGCGGTGACCGGGACCAGGCCGGTCAGGCGCGAGAATTCGGCCATCTCCTTGGCGGACAACACGTGCGTGAGAAACGCCGCGGCGCCCGCGGGATAAGGGCAGCTGCTCGATATCGCCCATTGCCAGGATGCCGCGCCGACCCGCGGCCCATGGCCGAAATCGGGCGGCGGCATCACGACGAGATCGTCGCCGAAACGGTCGCTGTACTCGCGCGCCTTCCACGACCCCGTGTACTGGATCAGCGAACGCCCCTGCTCGAAGCTCTTCTCGTCGGCGGGGTTCCGTTCGGCGAGGCGGTCCTTGAACAGGCGACCGTAGTAGCGGGCGACACCGACGGCCGCATCGCTGTTGAGCACACCGTCGACGCGCAGGTAGTTGCCGCGGTCGATGAGGTCCGTCCCGGCACTCTCGAGCCAGGGCGAAAACGCATAGCTGAACCACTCGCCGGTCGCCTTGCCGTTCAGGTCGAGCGGATAACGGTAACGGCCGGAACGCTTGACCCTGGCCAGGATGTCGTAGAGTTCGCGCGCCGAGTATGGCTGTTCGATGGTCGCGACGCGCACGCCTTCGGCCTTCAGTGCCGAGCGGCGCGCGAACAGCGCCAGCACGACGTCGAACTGGCCCACGCTGTACAGGCGTCCCTGGTACGTGCCGCGCCCGCCCGGCAGCAACGGTTCGACCACCGACGCCGGCAACAGGCGATCGAGCGGCCGGATATTGCCGGCCCAGGCGAAGTTTGGCACGGCCGGCTGGTCGATCGTCATCACGCACGGCAGATGACCGACGAGGGAGGCCGCCGTGATCGATTCCGTGTACGTGCCTTGCGGGATCGTCTCCACGACGACCTTCCATCGATCCTGGGCGCGGTTGAACCGGTCGACCATGTTCCGGCTCGCGACCATTTCGGCGTCGCCCGTGTCGTGGCGCCACATCGTGATCTCGACGGGCGCTGCCAGCGCGCGCGACGCCAGCATGGCGACGATCGGAAGCAGCGCCCGTTTCATCACTTGCCCACCTTGCGCGGCGGCGTCACGGTGCCGCGCAGGACAGCGCAGCACGGCACGCGCAGGACGGTCGCGTCCCGGTCGGCACCGAGCGCGCGCCGCGCGGCGATCGCGCCGATCTCGCGGTACGGCAGGGTGACGGTCGTCAGGCCGGGATCCGATGCTTCCGACAGCAGGCGGAAATCGTCGAAGCCGACGACGGAAATATCTTCGGGCACGCGAATGCCGCGCCGCTGCAGGGTGAAGATGACGCGGATCGCCATCTTGTCGTTACCGCACAGGATGGCGGTGGGACGCTCGTCCGTCGCGAACAGGCGGTCCAGGCGGTCCTTGAGGTGCGTGAACTCGTCCTCGTCGGGCGTCGTGCCGTGCAGCAGCCACGCTTCGTTCGGCTGCACGCCGTAATCCCGCATCGCATGACGGAAGCCCTGCATGCGCAGCGTGGTCGCCACCATGCCGTCGGTGAGTTGCAGGAACGCGATCTTGCGGTGGCCGGCCCGCAGCACGGCCTCCACCGCCGCGTAACCGCCGCCTTCGTCGTCCGGCACGACTTGCGCGAACCGGGGCGTCTCCTCGAAGCAGTTGGCCAGCACGGCCGGCGTCTGGCCCAGCGTCTCGTTCACGGTCACGACGCGGTGGAACGTGGTGGCGAAGATGATGGCTTCGACGCGGCGCGTACGCATGTCCGCCACGAGACGGCTCGCGACCTGCGGCTGCCCCCCCGTCTCGCCGATGATGAGCATCTTGCCCAGGTCCTCGCAGACCGACTGGATGCCCTTGATGATCTCGGACGAATCCGGCGTCGTGGTCAGCCTGTCCGCGATGACCGCCACGAGGTCGGTCGGCCGCCCGCGCAGCATGCGGGCCGCCGCGGACGGGGCAAAGTCGAGCGCCTGCATGGCCTGCTCGATCCGTTTGCGGGTCTTTTCCGACACGCTGCTCGCATCGTTCAGCACGCGCGACACGGTCTTGATCGATACGCCGGCTTTTTCGGCGACATCGTGAATGGTCGACACCTCGTCTCCTTGGCCTGGGGCCTTCCAGTCGGGTTCAATCCGGTCCGGCGCGAGGTGCCGTCGCGAGTTGTCCAACGTTGTCATTGATCGAGATGCTATCGGCTTTTTGTGCGGAGGTCAACAACCAGGCTTGATCCGGATAGATACGGCGGTTCTCTTTTGACACAGGGTGAGCTTGCCGGCTGGACCAGCGTAAATCATCCGTTTTTGATCCAAGTCATTCAGTAATGAGCCACTTGGCGCGTATCTTTGTGCAGCATCATTTGCGACTTCGTACCATTTTCCTGTTGTGGAGATACCAATGACCACCGACTCGACCTGGACCTTGAAGCGGCGAGCCCACGTCACCGCAGGCGGCGACCGCGCGACCTACGACACGTTCTCGATCGCCCTGCACTGGCTGACCGCGGTGCTCGTATTGCTGCAGTTTGTGCTCGCGGCAACGTGGGAATGGTTCGGGCGTCCGACGGAACGGCTGATGGTCGTCGCCCACATGTCGTTCGGCATCGTTCTGGCCGCCGTGATCGTGGTCCGCGTCGCCTGGCGCCTGGTGCCGGGCCGCCGGACGCCCGCTGCCGTTTCCGGCTGGGCCGGCATGGCAGCGAGGACGGTCCATGTCCTGCTCTACTGCATGCTCGCTGCGGAGGCGGTGCTCGGTTTCGTATTGCGCTGGGCGGGCAACGAATCGATGAGCTTTTTCGGACTGTTGATCCCGCCGCCGTTCGCCCCCTTCTCCAAACCGGCGCTACACTTGGTGGAGGAGCTGCACGAGCTGAACGGCTGGGCCATCGTCATTCTCGCCGCGGGCCACGCCGCCGCCGCGCTCTACCATCACTACGTATTGCGCGATCCGGTGCTGTCGCGGATGCTGCCGTCGGGTCGCAGGCACCTGTTTCCAGACGGCTGACGACAGGACGGCTCCGCCGTCTTCCGCTCAATCCTCGACACCCGCCCCGCACGGCGGCTCACCGCGGCATTCTGGATGCGTTGCATGCCGACCGTTATCGGAAGAAGGAAATGAACGAGAACGATGCCACACTGGACCGCCGCGATGCCGCGACACGACACCGCCACGACGGCCTTTCCGCCGCCGAGGCCGCACACAGGCTCGCCGCCGACGGTCCCAACGCCCTGCCCGACCGCACGCGGCGTGGCTGGCACGTGATCCTCGGCGACGCGGCGCGCGAGCCAATGTTCCTGCTGCTGGTCGGCGCCGCGCTGCTCTACCTGCCGCTGGGGGAACCGCGCGAGAGCGCCTTCCTGTTGCTGATGGTCGTGCTCATGCTGGGCATGACGCTGTATCAGGAAGGACGGACGGAACGCGCATTGCAGGCACTGCGCGACCTGAGCGCCCCCACCGCCACGGTCGTGCGCGACGGCCGCAGATGGCAGGTGCCCGCCGCCGATGTCGTGCGCGGCGACGTTGTCGTGCTGACGGAAGGCGACCGCGTGCCGGCCGACGCCGTCGTCGTCGAGACGAGCGGCCTGCTGGCGGACGAGTCGTTGCTGACGGGCGAGTCCGTCCCCGTCGCCAAGCGGGCGGGCCTTCCCACCGCACCGCCCGTCCAGCCGGGCGGCGCCGATCTGCCATGGGTATTCGCAGGCACCCTGGTCGTGCAGGGAGACGCCCTGGCCCAGGTGGCCGCCACGGGCGCGCGCAGCGAGCTCGGACGCATCGGCGCGGCGCTCGGCGCGATCCGTCCGCCGTCCGGCCGCCTGCAGCACGACACCCACACGCTCGCGCGCCGCATGGCCGTGCTGGGCCTGGCGGTGAGCGTCCTGCTCGTGCTGCTGCTCGGCTGGCGCTCCGGCGACTGGCTGCAGGCATTGCTGGCCGGCGTGGCCCTGTCGATGTCCGTGCTGCCGGCCGAGTTTCCGGTCATCCTCACCGTGTTCCCCGCGATCGGCGCGTGGCGCCTGGCGCGCGACCGCGTACTGACGCGGCGCCTGGCCGCCATCGAAGTGCTCGGCTCGACGTCGGTGCTGTGCGTCGACAAGACCGGCACCCTGACGGAAAACCGCATGGCACTGCGCCGGCTGTGGCATGCGGGCGCCGGACACGACATGGTAGCGGGCGCGCCGCTGGCGCCGGCGCTGCGCGAACTGCTGGACGTCGCCGTGCGCGCGAGCCGTCCGCAATCGCACGACCCGATAGAGGAAGCGCTGCGGCAGGCGCAGGCGGCACAGGCGGCGGTGCCGGCACACGAGCCGGGGCACATGGTGCGCGAATATGGCCTGACGGCGAACCGGCCGGCGATGATCCGGATCTGGAGCGACGGCGATGTGTCCTTTGCCGCCGCCAAGGGCGCGCCGGAGACCATCGCCGCCCTGTGCCCCGAGAATCAGCGTACGCTGGCGCACGCGGCCGCGGCGGACATGGCCCGCGCCGGGTTGCGGGTCCTCGCCGTGGCCGAGGCCCGCGGCATCGCACCGCCCTGGCCGGACGACCCTGCGACGCTGCACTACAACCTGCTGGGCCTGGTGGCGCTGGCCGACCCGCTGCGCGCCGACATCCCCGACGCGGTGGCCGAATGCCGGCGCGCCGGCGTCAGGGTGCTGATGGTAACGGGCGACCATCCCGAGACGGCGGCCGCCATCGCGCGCCAGGCCGGCCTGGCCGACAGCGCCATCGTGACGGGCCCGGACATCGCGCGCCTCGACACGGAGCGGCTCGCCACCCGGCTCGAAGGCGTCAGCGTATGCGCGCGCATCCTGCCGGGCCAGAAGCTGGCCATCGTGCAGGCCCTGCAGCACCGCGGCGCCGTCGTGGCGATGACCGGGGATGGTGTCAACGACGCGCCGGCGCTGCGCGCCGCCGACGTCGGCGTGGCGATGGGACGGCGCGGCACCGACGTGGCGCGCGAGGCGGCCGAGTTGACGCTGCTCGACGACCGCTTTCCGTCGCTGGTGCTGGCGCTGCGCGCGGGCCGCCGCATCTTCAGCAACATGCGCAAGTCGATGCGCTACGTCGCCGCGGCCCACGTCCCGATCACCGTGCTGGCCCTGCTGCCGCCGCTGCTCGGCTGGCCGGTGCTGCTGTATCCGCCGCACATCGTATTCCTCGAACTGGTGATCGACCCGGCCTGTTCGCTGGCGTTCGAGAACGAGCCGGAAGAGCCGGACCTGATGCGCCGCCCGCCACGTCCGCCCGACGAATCCGTGCTGGACCGGCGCGCATTGCTGGCGGCGCTGCTGCGCGGGCTATGGGCGGCGGCGCTGCTGGCCGCGTGCTATGGCTGGGCGCTCGCCCGGCTGCCCGTCCGCCAGGCCGCGGCGACGGCATTCGCCGCGCTGATCCTGTGCAATCTCGGACTGCTGCTGAGCCATCGCCAGCGCGGTCTCCTGGCCGCGCTGCGGACCGTGAACGCCGTGTTCGTCGCCATCGCGGCCGGCGCGCTGGGCCTGCTGGCGGCGGCATTGTGGTGGCCGCCCCTTGCCGAGCTGTTCCGCTTCGCGCCACCGCCAGGCCGGTGGCTCGCGCTGGCCTTGCTGACCGCCGTCGCGATGCTCCTGGGCCTGCAGGCCACGCGTGCCGCCGGCCCGGGACGCTAGCCGTCCAACGCCAGCACCATCTCGACGTTGCCGTCGACGGCCGGCAGCAACTGGAATCCGCAGGCGCGCGCCAGCTGGTGCATCCCGACATTGTCGGCCAGGGCCACGCCGACGACGCGCTCGAGGTGGCGCGCACGGCAATAGTCGAGCAAGCGGCCCATCAGCAGGCGGCCCAGCCCGCGGCCATGCAGGTCGGACCGCACGATAATGGCGAACTCGCCCACGATCCCGTCCGGATCGATGGCGACGCGCACCACGCCCAGCGTCTCGGCCGTGCCGTCGGGGCCGGGCCGGGTGGCGATGAACGCCATTTCGCGCGCATAGTCGATCTGCGTGAAGCGCGCCAGCTGGGCCGGCGACAGCGCGCGCACGGTGCCGAACATGCGGAAATGGATGTCCTGCGGACTCAAGGCGGCGAAGAACGCCTCGTGGGCCGGTGCGTCTTCCGGGCGGATCGGCCGCACCAGCAGCGGGCCGAGCACGCTGTCCACGCGGCGTTCCAGGTCGTCGGGATACGGCAGGATGGCCAGCCGCGCGAGCGGGTCCTGGCCGGCGGGCGCCGGCGCGAGGCGCATCCGCGCATCCAGCGCGACGACGCCGGACGCGTCCGCCAGCAGCGGGTTGATGTCCAGTTCCGCTAGCTCGGGCACGTCGGCCGCGAGCTGCCCCACGCGCACCAGCACGTCGCAGAGCGCGTCGACGTCGGCGCGTGGATGGTCGCGGAAGCCCGCCAGCAGCCGTGCGGCCCGCGTCCGGCCCACGAGGTCGGCCGCGAGCACGCGGTTCAGCGGCGGCAGGGCGACGGCCTGGTCGGCCGTCACCTCGACCGCCACGCCGCCCTGGCCGAACAGCACGACCGGTCCGAACACGGGGTCGGTGGCGATGCCGACGATCAGTTCGTGCGCGCGCGGACGACGCGCCATGGCCTGCACCGTGAAGCCGGCCACGCGGGCGTGCGGGAGCGCGGCGCGCACGCGCGCGCGCATCGCGTCCTGCGCCTGCGCCAGCGCGGCGGCGTCCGCGAGGTCGAGCACGACGCCGCCGACGTCCGTCTTGTGCACGATGTCCGGCGACAGGATCTTGAGCGCGACCGGGTAACCGATCCGGCACGCGGCGGCCAGGGCACCATCGAGGTCGCGCGCCGTCTCCGTCCGTACGACGGGGATGCCGTAGGCGGCGAGGATCGCCTTGGCGTCGGCCTCGCCGACCGCCGTCGTACCCGCTTCCAGCAACCCGGCGACGCGCGCCCGCGCCGCGGCCCGGTCCGGTGCGGCCAGCGCGCCGGCCTGCGGTACCTGCATCAACGTCTTCTGGTTGCGCGCGTAGTCGACCAGTTGCAGGAAGCCGCGTACGGCCTCCTCCGGCGTGTCGAACACGGGCACGCCCGCATCGAGGCACAGGCCGCGCGCCTGGGCGACGCTCGCCCCGCCCAGCCAGCAGCACAGGACCGGCCGCTCCGCCGCGCGCAGCAGCGGCAGCAAGGCGCGGGCGATATCCGCGCTGGGCACGATGGCCGTCGGCGCATGGATCAGCAGGGCGGCGTCGGCACCCGGCTCGTCGAGCAGTGCCCGCAACGCCATGACATAGCGTTCGACGGGCGCGTCGCCGATGACGTCGACCGGATTGCCGTGCGACCAGGTGGCGGGAAGATGATCGGACAGGTGGGCCAGCGTGGCCGGCGCCAGTTGCGCGAGCGTGCCGCCGCCCGCGACCAGCGCATCCGTCGCCATCACGCCCGGGCCGCCGCCATTGGTCAGGATCGCGAGACGCGGCCCGGCCGGCCGGCGCGCCTGCGCGAGGATCGCGACGGCGTCGAACAGTTCGCCCGTCGAATACACGCGCAGCATGCCGGCGCGGCGCAGCGCGGCGTCGTAGACGATGTCCGAACCGGCGAGCGCGCCCGTATGGCTGAACGCCGCGTGCGCCGCCTCGGCCACCCTGCCCGCCTTGACGATCACCGTGGGCTTCGCGCGCGCCGCCCCGCGCGCCGCCGACATGAACTTGCGCGCCTGGCGCACGCTCTCGGCGTACAGCAGGATGGCGTCCGTGCCGGGGTCGCCGGCGAGATAGTCGAGCAAGTCGCCGAAGTCGACGTCGCTGCCGTCGCCCAGCGAGACGAAGCAGGAAAAGCCGATCCTGCGCGTGCGCGCCCAGTCCAGCACGGCCGTGACGAGCGCGCCCGACTGGGCGACGAACGCCAGGCGCCCGGGCAGCGCGGCCACCGGCGCGAAGCTGGCGTTCAGTCCGCGCCCCGGCACCAGCAGGCCCACGCAGTTCGGGCCGAGGATGCGCAGCAGGTGCGGCCTGGCCGCGTCCAGCATCGCCTGGCGCAGCGTGCCGCCGCCGGGCGCCTGCGCGTCGAGCCCGGCGCTCAGGACGACGGCCGCCTTGCAGCCGCGCTCGCCCAGCGTGGCGATGATGTCCGGCACGGTGGCGGCCGGCGTGCAGATCACGGCCAGTCCCGGCGCCCGCGGGAGGTCGGCCACGTCGCGAAAGACGGGCAGGCCGCCGAGTGCCCCGTACTTCGGGTTGACGGGCCAGACCGGACCGGAGAATCCCCCGCCGGCGACGTTGGCCAGTACCGTGGCGCCGACGCTGCCGGGACGCGCCGACGCGCCGACGACGGCGACCGAATCCGGCGCGAAGACATGGTTCAGGTACCGCATGCTCATGTTGCCTCTCCCGCGCCACGGCGCGTCGCCGTCACGCCACCTCGATGACGACTTTCATCGCATGGGTATCGGCCGCGCGCCCGAACGTGTCGTAGGCGCGGTCCATGTCCTCGAAGCGGAACCGGTGGGTGATGAGCGTCGCCGCCTCGAGCTTGCGCGACAGCACGGCCCGGAGCAGTTGTGGCGTCGTCACGGTGTCGACCAGGCGCGTGGTGATCGTGATGTTGTGCGACCAGAGCCGCTCCAGGTGGAGGTCGACCTTCGTGCCGTGCACGCCGATGTTCGCGATCGTGCCCCCCGGCGCCACCAGGTCCTCGCACAGTTCGAAGCTGGCCGGGACGCCGACCGCCTCGATGACGACGTCCGCGCCGCGCCCGCCGGTGAGGCCCTTCACCAGGCCGGCCGTGTCGGCGTCCGGGGTCATCACATGGGTGGCACCGAAGCACTGTGCGATCTCGAGGCGATGGCGATCCGGATCGATGACGACCACGAGCGCGGGCGTGAAGAACTGCGCCGTCAGCAGCGCAGCCAGCCCGATCGGCCCGGACCCGACGATGGCGACGCTGCAACCCGGCTGGACCTTGCCGTTGAGCACGCCGCACTCGAACCCGGTCGGCAGGATGTCGCTGAGCATGGTCAGGGCATCCTCGTCGGCGCCGTCCGGAATGTGGTGCAGGCTGAAATCCGCGTGCGGAATCCGCACGTACTCGGCCTGGGTGCCGTCGATGCGGTTGCCGAGGACCCAGCCACCGTCGAGGCAGTGCGAGTACATCCCCTTGCGGCAATATTCGCACCGGCCGCAGGACGTGATGCACGAGATCAGCACCGGGTCGCCCGGGCTGAAACCACGCACCGCGCTGCCGACCTCCTCGATCGTGCCGACACCCTCGTGGCCGAGAATCGTGCCCGGCAGACACGTCGGCACGTCGCCCTTCAGGATGTGCAGGTCGGTGCCGCAGATCGTGGTCCGCCGCAGGCGCACGATGGCGTCATCCGGTTGCCGGATGGCGGGCATCGGGCGCTCTTCCAGCCGCCGCGCGCCTGGTCCGTGGTAGACGAGGGCTCGCATGATGGGTCTCCTCAATGGATGTCGAGCCGGTGCATGCCGGCGCCCGCTTTTTTCGGCAGGGTCAGCTTGAGGACGCCGTGCTCGTAGCGCGCTTCCGCCTTCGCGTCGTCCACCGGGTTCGGCAGCGTGAACGCCCGGTACTGCTGGCCCCAATGACGTTCGCTGTGCACGGTGTTGCCGCGCTTTTTCTCCGTATCCTGCTTGCGCTCGGCGGAAATCACGACGCGGTTGCCGTCGATCTCGACCTTGATGTCGTCCTTCTCGACGCCGGGGATATCGGCACGGATATCGTATTCCTGCTCGGTTTCGTCGATGTCGAGCCGGATGGCGGGGACGTCCGAGCGCCACTGGCCCGGCTGGCGGAACGCACGCAGCATGTCCTCGACATTGCGGACGGGATCGAACGACATCAGGTCGGTGAACGGTTCGAACGGTTTCAGATGGTGAGACATGATGACTCTCCCTATATGGATTGCCGGGCGATGACATGGACGGCCTGCGCGGCGCCGGCGGGAGGCGCAGGCCGCGGCCGCTAGGCCTCGACGGCTTCATGCATGCCGCCCGCAATGGCTTCCAGGCGGCGCATGTCCAGAATCTCGAGTTCGCGGCGCTCCAGATGGATCAGCCCCTGATCGCGGAAGCGGGCCAGGAGGCGGCTGACGGTTTCCAGCTGCAGGCCCAGGTAGCGCGCCATGTCGTCGCGCGACATGCGCAGCTGAAAACGGCGCGGCGAAAAGCCGCGCATGGCGTAGCGGGCCGACAAGTTCAGCAGCAGGCTGGCCATGCGCTCGTCCGCGCGCAGGATGCCCAGGAAGCGGATCGCGGACTGGTCGCGCAGGATCTCCTGGCTCATCATGCGGTGGAAATGCGCCATCACCTGCGGAAGCTCGGCCATCAGGGCCTGCAGGCGTGCGTAGGGCACTTCGCACACTTCGCTGTCTTCCAGCGCGATGGCGGTGCTCGCATGCTCGCCGTTGCCGATCGCATCCATGCCCATCAGATCGCCGGCCATCTGGAATCCGGTGATGTAGCGCTCGCCTCGATGATCGTCGCGGCACGTCATGAAATGGCCGAAGCGCAACGCGTACAGGTTGGCGAACGGCTGGCCGGCACGGAACAGGACGTCGCCGCGCGCGAGCCTGCGCCGACATCCGATCACGCTTTCCAGCCTTGCCAGGTCGCGGTCGCCCAGCCCCAGGGGCAGGCACAACGTACGGTAGGCGCACCGCCCGCATTTGGCACCGTTCGCCGCGGCGCCGCGCCCGTCCGGCTCAGCCGCCGGGACGATCCGGTAGGTCTGCACAGTCATCGTCTGCTCCTTGCATGTCGTTGCCACCCATGCAAGCAGTATCGGACGGCGCCGCAATATCCGGCAGCGCGCATGCCGTCAAGTTCGGGTCAATTCGCCTTGACGCCGGACGTAGGGGATCCACTACGCCGCCCCGCCGTCCTTCAGATCAGGCCGTGTTCGAGCGCATACCGGGTCAGCTCGGCATTGCTCGACATGCCCATCTTGTCCAGGATGCGCGACCGGTACGTGGTGACGGTGTTCGGACTCAGATGCAGGCGTTCGCCGATCTGGACCAGCGGTTCCCCGCGCGCGATCGCCTTGAAGACTTCCAGCTCGCGGTTGGACAGCGCATCGTGCCCGGCGGCGGTACCGTCGCCGCTGACGAGCGCGGCCAGTTTCTCGACCAGGGACGGGCTGACGTACTTGCGGCCCGCCGCGGCGCGGCGGACGGCGTCGACCAGCACCGGCGTCGGCACGTCCTTGGTGAGATATCCCGCGGCGCCCTGCTTCAGCGCGCGCACCGCATAGATGTCTTCCGCGTACGTACTCAGGATCAGCACTGCCATGTCCGGACGCAGGCTGCGAAGCTGGCGCAGCAGGTCCAGTCCGCTCGTGTCCGGCATCGAGATGTCGAGCAGGGCCACGTCGAACGTCGCGTGGCGCACCAGGTCGAGCGCCTGGTGCGCATCGGCGGCCTCGCCCGCCACCGCGATGTCGCCTGCCGTGCCGAGCATGAGGCGCACCCCGTTGCGGGCGATGGCATGGTCGTCGACGAGAAGGACGCGGACTGGTTCAGGCGGCATGGCGCGCCTCGATCGGCACGCGGAGCGCGGCGACGGTGCCGCCGCCCGCGCGCCGCGTGATCGTCAGTTCGCCGCCGAGGCTGCGCGAACGTTCCCGCATGCCCACGATGCCCCAGCAGGCGTCCGGCGCCGGCCCCGCCGTCTCCGGCATGCCATGGCCGTCGTCCTCGATCGCGACCGACAGCCACCCGTCGACGAGGCCCACGCGCAGCCAGGCCTCGCGGGCCCGGGCGTGTCGCTGGATGTTCGTCAGCGCTTCCTGGACGATCCGGAACAGCATGATGCTGCGGTCCGGATCGAGGGCAAGGGCCGCGGCGCCGGGATCGATGTCGCAATGGCAGGCGAGGCCGGCACGCCTGGCGACCTGTGCCGTGTACCACTCGAGCGCGGTCCAGATGCCGAGCTGGTCGAGCACGCTCGGGCGCAGGTCGGCGATCACCCGCCGGACCGTGTCGATGGCTTCCTGGGCCAGGCCGGCCGTCTCCGCCAGCAACGGATCCGGGTCGCGGCCCGCCTGCGCGGCGCGCTCCCCGATCACCGAGACGTACGCCTTGATCCCGGTGAGCAGGCCGCCCAGCTCGTCATGCACTTCGCGCGCGATCCGCTGGCGCTCGTCCTCCCTGATCTTTTCCTGGTACGCCGCCAGGCGCCGCAGCTCGTCACGGGCCTGGGTCAGCTCCAGTTCGGTGAGCTTGCTGGCGGTGATGTCGATCAGCGTGCCCTGCATGAACAGCGGCCGCCCCGACTCGTCGTGCACGACGTCGGCCTGGTCGCGGAACCAGAGCACGTCACCCGTGCGCGTCCGCAGCCGGTATTCGAGGCGCAGCGGCAGTCCGCCCTCGCGGCAGCGCCGCACATCGGCGAGCACACCCTCCTTCTCTTGCGGGAGCATCCGGTCGGCATACAGTCCGGGGTCGCCCAGCCACTCCTCCGGCGTGTACCCCAGCATGCCGATCTGCGGACTGACGTAGTGCAGCCGGTCGGTTCCTCCCGGGGCCACGATATAGCTGATCGCCTGGGTCTGTTCGACGAGGGTGCGAAACCTCGCTTCGGCCCGGCGTTTCTCTTTCAACAGGCGCTGCTCGCGCTGCAGGCGTTCGATCGCCGCCGGCACCAGCTCGAGGTAACGCCCTTCCGCATCCTTGACGAGATAGTCGCGGGCGCCGCGCCGCATCGCCTCCATGGCGACGGCCGCGCTGTCGGCGCCGGTGAGCATCAGCACCGGGATCGCGCGCACCGCGGCCTCCGGATCCGCGCCGAGGCGTGCGAGGAAGTCGAGTCCCGTCAGGTCCGGCAACCGGTAGTCGAGCAGGATGCAGTCCGGCCGGCATTCGCGCGCGAGATGGAGTCCGTGCTCCCCGTCCTCCGCCTCGATCAGCCGGAACGGCCCGGCCGACGTGTCGCCCAGCCGCCGCCGGCATGCCATGCGATCGACGACATCGTCCTCGACGATCAGGACAAGAATGGTGTTCATGTCATGCCTGCCCGCCGATGGTCCGGTACGCGTCGATGGAGCGCATCACCTCGACGAACCGGCGGTAATCCAGCGACTTCGCCATGTAGCCGGCAATGCCGAGGTCGAAGCTGCGCACCTTGTCCGCCATCTCCTCGGACGTGGTCAGCACCACCATCGGGATCCGGCGCAGGCGCTCGTCGCACTTCACGTGCTCCAGGAACTCGATGCCGTTCATGACCGGCATGTTCAGGTCGAGCAGCACGAGACAGGGCGGCTCGGCCGCGTCGCGCAGCCAGGCGAGGCCCTGCTCGCCGTTCTCGCACACAACGAGGGGATTGTCGACATGGATTTCCTTCAGGGCGCGCCGGGTGGCCAGCACGTCGACCTGGTCGTCCTCGATCAACAAGATCGGTCGGACGGACGATGTCATGGCCGCACCATCCGCGCGCCAAGATGCGCCTTCGGGATGCTGAAGTAAAAGGTGCTGCCCTCGCCCGGCACCGAGTCGACCCACACCTGCCCGCCCAGCAGGTCGACGATCTTGCGCACGAGCGCAAGGCCGACGCCGGTGCTCTCGACGCGGTCACGCGGCGCCAGCGTCTGGAACAGCTGGAAGATGCGGTCGTAGTGGCGCCGCTCGATGCCGGGGCCGTTGTCGGCCACGGCGAAGCACCAGCTCTCGCCTTCGTCGGCGCAGCTCACGTCGATCCGCCCGGCGGGCTTGTCCATGTACTTGATCGCGTTCGAGATGAGATTGTGGAACACCTGGCGGATCCGCGTCGGCTCGGTCCACAGCACCGGCAGACCGGGCGCGACCGTCACCACGATCGACGGCGGCGGCGCCAGCAGGTCGACGACCTCCGCCACCGCCGCGTTCAGGTCGACCATGCGCAACGTGCCGCCCTCGCGTCCCAGGCGCGAATACTGGAGGATGCCGTCGATCAGGTTCCCCATCCGGTGCACGCGACTGATCAACAGGCGCATGTGCTCGCGGCCTTCGTCGTCGAAACAACCGGCGTAGTCCGTCGCGACCCAGTCCGCCAGCGCGCCGATCGCGCGCAGCGGCGCCTTCAGGTCGTGCGACACCACGTAGGCAAAATTGCTCAATTCCTCGTTCGCGGCGCGCAGGCCCTGCAGCAGCGCCGCGGCTTGCCGCTCGCTTTCCTTGCGCGCCGTGATATCGCGCACGAGCCCGGTGAACATGCGCGCGTCGCCGATGCGCATCTCGGTCACGGCCAGCTCCATCGGGAACACGGTGCCGTCCTTGCGCAAGCCGTGCACTTCGCGGCCGCTGCCGATGATCCGCCGTTCTCCCGTCCTCAGGTAATGGCGCAGGTAACCGTCGTGGCGGTCGCGGTCCGGCGACGGCATCAGGACCGATACGTTGCGCCCGGACAGTTCCGCTTCCGCAAAGCCGAACATGCGTTCGGCCGCGGGGTTGACCCGTTCGATGAGCCCTCGCTCGTCGATCGTGATGATGCCGTCGGCCGCTGTCTCGAACACCGCCCGCATGCGCGCTTCGCTGTCGCGCAACGCCTGTTCGGCACTGGCCCGGGCGCACACGTCGTGCACGGTGGCCAGTGTCAGCACCGTGCCGTCGGCCTCGAGCGGCGTCAGGCTTACCTCCACCGGGAACGTCCTGCCGGCGCAATCGACCGCGGTGAAGCGCCCGCTGCCCATCGCGCGTGCACTGTCGCCGTGACGGCGCAGCAGCGCATGCCGGCCGCGCGCTTCCGGTGGGACCAGGATCTCGACCGGTTCGCCGATCAAGTCGTCGGGGGCCCAACCGAACAGCGCCGCCAGCGGACGGTTGGCCTGGACGATGATGCCGGCGCCGTCGCATACGAGCATCGGATCGCGCGCGGCGGACAACAGCCAGTCCAGACCGGTGGGGACGAATTCTGAATCCATGATTACGCCGTCAATACATGAACTCGACCATGATAAGCCGACTTTCGGCCGATATCAAAGCAGTTGCGGATATTCAGGTGCTACGCAGAAAAAATCATTACTTTTTGATCTCCATCAAATGCATGCCTGACGGCGACATCGTGGGGCGATACAGTGAAACCGACAGCTTCACCCGCCAATGTCCTCGTCCCGGAAAGGAACGCGCCATGTACAAGACCATCGTAGTTCACATCGACGGCAGCCACCAGCAGGACAGCAGGCTGCGAGCTGCCGCCCGGCTCGCCATGGACCACGACGCCCATCTCGTCGGCGCCGGCATGACGGGCATGTCCTGGCGCGACTTCGCGCTGCTGACCGGATCGATGGGCGCGCCAGTGATGCCCGGCGCGGATTTCCAGGGCATGCGCGACGCGGTCAGTGTCCGTCTCGAAAAGTTCGCGGACGATGCCCACCGCTTCGGGGTCGCCTCGCTCGAGTCGCGCCTCGTGGAAGACGAGCCCGGCTACGCACTGCTGATGCAGTCGCGCTATGCCGACCTTACCGTACTCAGCCGGGATAACGAACCCGACCCGGCGCTGCCGGTGCGCGCCCGTGCCCTGCCCGAACACGTCGCGCTGCGTGGCGCGCGGCCCGTGCTGGTCGTCCCGGACACCTACCGCGGCGAGCCCATCGCAAACACGGCCGTGGTCGGCTGGGACGGCAGCATGCAGGCCATCCGCGCCATCGAGGGCGCGCTGCCGCTGCTGCAGCGCGCCGAAAGCGTCGAGCTCGCGCTGATCAACCCCGACGAACTGTCGGAACTGCATGGCGAGGAGCCCGGCGCCGACATGGCGCTCTACCTGGCGCGCCAGGGCGTGCAGGTGGACGTCATCGTCGAGCGCACGCGGTCCACCACGGGCGACGCCCTGATGGCGCTGGCCCGCACCTGCGGCGCCGGATTGCTGGTCGTGGGTGCCTACGGCCACAGCCGCTACCGCGAGTGGGCCCTGGGCGGGGTGACGCGCGAAGTCCTCGCGCGCGCGCCCGTGCCGTTGCTCCTCGCACACTGAACGGACGTGCGCACGGTGCGCCGGCGCCGGGTCGACCGTACGGCGTCGCATCAGCGACGCATCGCCGCGCCGAACCGGGCGAGCGAGACGCCGAACAGGACGGCGCCGATCAGCAGCAGCGCCAGCATCCGCGGCCATACCACGTCGAGGCCCGCGCCCCGGAACAGGATGGCCTGGCTCAATTCGACGTAGTGCGTGGTCGGCGCCGCGAGCATCGCGTCGCGCAGCAGCCACGGAATGCTTTCGCGCGGCGTGTCGGCGCCCGACAGCATCTGCAGCGGCAACAGGACCAGAACGACGAGGATCCCGAACTGCGGCATGCCGCGCGCCAGCGTCGCCAGCAGGATCCCCAGCGACGTCACGGCGAACAGATGCGCCACCGTACCGGCCAGGAACAGCGCGACGGATCCGCCGAGCTGCACGCCCAGCAGGCCACGCACGACCCCCAGCAGGGCGACCAGCGTCGCCGCCAGCACGACGCTGCCCATCGACCAGAGCTTGGCGAGCATGATCTCGAGCGGGGTGACCGGCATCACGAGCAGGTGCTCGACGGTGCCGTGCTCGCGCTCGCGGATCAGCGCCGCGCCTGTGAGGATCACCGACAGCATCGTGACGTTGTTGACGAGTTCCGCGACGCCGCCGAACCACGACGGCGCCAGCGCCGGATTGAACCGCGCCCGCACCGACAGGTCGACCAGCGCGGCCGCAGCGCCGCCGCCGCGGTGGAGGAACCTGTCGATTTCCCCGAGCGCGATCTGCTGGACGTAGGTGCTGCCGGAAAAGGCCTGGCTCATGCGGGTCGCGTCCACGTTCAGCTGCAGCACGGCGGAGCGTTGCGCCAGGACGCGGCGCTGGAAGCCGGCGGGAATCACGAGGACGAACGTGGCGCGGCCGCGGTCCAGCCGGGCGTCCGCCTGTTCCAGCGAGATCGGCTCGGGCGGCAGGAATTGCGGCGGCGCGAAGGCGGCGCGAATGCGCTGGGACAACTGGGATTCGTCCTCGTCGACGACCGCCAGCGCGGCGCGCGTCAGCGTTTCCGGCTGGGCCGTCGCGGCGATGTACACGGCCGCCGTGAAGGTGTACAGGATCAGCAGCAGCATGACCGGGTCGCGCCGGAGGCTCCACCATTCCTTGATGCCCAGGTGCCAAATCTTGCGTAGCGAGACGGCGGCCATGTTAGCGCTCCTGCTTCGGCAGCGCGGCGATCGCGAGGCCCAGGATGGCCGGGACCGCCACCACGAGCGCCAGGAAGTCGGGCGCGAGTTCGGCAAAGCCGAGCGCCTTGGCAAACACGCCGCGGCTGATCGTCAGCATGTGCGAGGCCGGATACGCTTCCCCGATCGCGCGCCCGACGCCTTCCAGCGCCACCACGGGATCGATGAGACCGGCGAACTGGATGGCCGGCACGATGGTGCCGATCATCGTGAAGAGCAGCGCCGCGATCTGGCTGCGGGTGAAGCTGGACGCCAGCAGGCCGATGCCGGTCGAGCAGATGGCGTACAGCAGGGCTGCCACCGCCAGCGCCGGCGCGCTGCCCTTGAGCGGCACCTGGAACACGGTCACCGCCATCAGGCACATCAGCACGAAGTTCGCCATCGCCAGCACGACGTACGGCGCCTGCTTCCCGAGCAGGAATTCGCTGCGCCCGACCGGCGTCACGTACAGGTTGACGATCGACCCCATCTCTTTTTCGCGCACGACGGCCAGTGCCGCCTGCATCGCCGGCAGCATCAGCATGAGCAGCGCCATGATGCCCGGCACCATCGCCGGCAGGCTGCGCACGTCGGGGTTGTAGCGGAACCGCGTCTCGACGGTCGCGGCCGGCGCCGCGGCCGCGCCCGCAGCCACGGCGCGGCTGCGCAGCCACTCCCCGTGCATGCCTTGCAGGTACGCCTGCACGGTTTCCGCCCGCACGGGCATCGCGCCGTCGATCCACGCGCCGACCTGCACCGGCCTCCCGTGCGCGGCGGCGCGCGCGAAGCCGGGCGGGATCTCGACGGCCAGCGCCAGTTCGCCGGCGCGCATCCTGGCATCCATGTCCGCGTAGTCCGCCAGCGCGGGACGTTCGACGAAATAGCGCGAGCCAGCCAGGTTGAGCGCGTAGTCGCGGCTGAGGGCCGTCTGGTCGCGGTCGAGCACCGCGAAGCGCAGGTTGTCGACGTCCATGTTGAGGCCATAACCGATCACGACCATCAGCAACAGGGAACCGCACAGCGCGAGGACGGAACGCGCCGGGTCGCGGCGCAGTTCCAGCGCTTCGCGCCAGGCATAGCCGGCCGCGCGCCGCAGCCAGCCGCCATGCGCGGCCGCGCCCGCCGCGGGCAGCGGCGGCAGCGGGCGATCGGCGTCCGGCGCGGCCGCGCGCAGCCAGCCGATGAACGCGTCCTCCAGGGTGGCGGCGCCCCGTGCGCCGCGCAGCCCGGCCGGGGTGCCGCTGGCCAGCACGCGGCCGGCGTGCATCAGCGCCACGCGGTCGCAGCGCTCGGCCTCGTTCATGAAATGCGTCGAGATGAAGATCGTCACGCCGTCGCCACGCGCCAGTGCCAGCAGCGCTTCCCAGAACTGGTCGCGCGCGATCGGATCGACACCCGACGTGGGTTCGTCCAGGATGAGGAGTTCCGGCTGGTGGACCAGGGCCACGGCAAGCGACAGGCGCTGGCGGGCTCCCGGCGGGAGGTGGCCCGGCAAGGCGTCGAGCATCGTCTCCAGGCCGAAGCGCGCCGCCAGGGCGGTGCAGCGCGCCTCGAGCGAGGATTCGGGCAGGTCGAACAGACGCCCGTGCAGCAGCAGGTTCTGGCGCACGGTCAGTTCCTGGTAGAGCGAGAATCCCTGCGACATGTACCCGACCCGGCGCCGCGCCTGCGCGCCGCCTTCGCCCGCCGGCCGGCCGAACAGCGTCGCCGTGCCGCCGCTGGGCGGCAGCAGTCCGGTCAGCATCTTCATCGTGGTCGTCTTGCCGCAGCCGTTGGAGCCGATGAAGCCGAAGATCTCGCCGCGCGCGATGCGAAAGCTGACGTCCTGCACTGCGGCGAAGTCGCCGAAACGGCGCGACAGGCCGTCGGCCTCGATCACGGTCTCGTTCTCCGCGACCGGTTCGCGCGGCCGCGTCCGCAGCGGGCGGTAACCTGCGCGCCGTGCCGGCGGCAACAAGGCGACGAACGCCTGCTCGTAGCTGGCGCTCCCGCTCTCTGCCAGCAGAGCGGCCGGCGTGCCGCTTGCCAGGACGCGGCCGGCGTCCAGCGCAACCAGCCAGTCGAACCGGCGCGCCTCGTCCATGTAAGCCGTCGCGACGACGACGCTCATGCCGGGCCGGGCCTGCCGTATGGCGGCGATCAGCGTCCAGAACTGGTTGCGCGCCAGCGGATCGACGCCGGTCGTGGGCTCGTCCAGGATCAGCAGGTCGGGATCGTGCACCAGTGCGCAGCACAGCCCGAGCTTTTGCTTCATGCCGCCCGACAACTGGCCGGCGGGCCGGTCGATGAACGGCAGCAAGCCCGTGCTGGCCGCCAGCATGTCGATGCGTGCGCGCCGCTCGCCCGGACCGAGCCCGAACAGGCGCGCGAAGAACTGCAGGTTTTCCCCGACGGTCAGGCTCGGGTACAGGTTGCGTCCCAGCCCCTGCGGCATGTAGGCGATGCGCGGACAGACGGCGGCGCGGAACCGGGCGGCGGACATGTCGCCGCCCAGCACCTCCACCCTTCCCTCGGCGGCCTTGCGGGCGCCGGCGACGACGGCGAGCAGGCTCGACTTGCCGACGCCATCCGGTCCGATCAGCGCCGTCATCTGTCCGGCGGGCAGGCTGAGCGCGACGCGCTCGAGGGCGCGTACGGCGCCGTAGCGCACGGACACGCCCTCCAGGCGCGCGACGGGCGCGGCACCCGGGTCCGTCACGGCGTGCCCCGCAGCGCCAGTTCGGCGGGCCACGGACGGGCCGGGTCGATGCGGATCCAGGCCACGCCCGGCACCCCGGCCTTGACCTGCTCCGGATAGCGTTCGAGCAGCCGCCGGTCGACTTGCGCCTTCACCCTGAACATCAGCTTCTGCCGTTCACTGGCGGTCTCGACCGATTTCGGCGTGAACTGGGCGCTGCTGGCCACATAGCTGACCGCGGCAGGCACCACGAAGCCCGGCGCCGTGTCGAGCACGAGCCGCACTTCGGTGCCGAGCGCAATACGCCCCGCGGCGGCCTCGGGCATGAAGAAGGTCATGTACACGTCCTTCAGGTCGATCATGTTCAGCACCTTGCCGCCCGCCGGCAGCACTTCGCCCGGCTCCGCGACGCGGTACTGCACCCGGCCGGCGCGCGGCGCCACGAGCACCTCGTCGCGTAAATCGGCGTCGATCGTCGCGGTGGCGGCCGTAGCGGCCTGGACGGCGGAACGGCTCTGCACGACGACGGCTTGCGCGGCCGCGACGGCCGCGCGGGCGGCCTCGACCTGGGCAGCGGCCGCCACCAGCGTCGCGCGCGCGCCGTCCACGCGGGCGCGATCGTCGTCGAGTTCCTGCAACGCGGCCGCACCCGCCTGCGCCAGCACCGTCGACCGGGCCAGCCGCCGCCGCGCCGCGTCCAGGTCGCTGTCCCGTTGCACCCGGATCGCCTCGGCCGCCGCCAGGTCGCTGCGCCGCATCGCGAGCTGCGCCTGCGCGCCCGCCACGGCATCGCGCGCCTGCTGCTCGCGCGCCAGCGCCTCGCTCCTCTGCGCACGCAGCGTGCCGGCATCCATGCGCGCCAGCACCTGGCCGGCCCGCACCGGATCGCCCTCCGCGACCAGCACGTCGGCCAGCCTTCCCGGCAGCTTGCTGGCGACGTCGATCTCGACGGCTTCGATCCTGCCGTTTCCGCTGACGAACCCGGGTCCGGGGCCCTGCTGCCGCGTCACCCGCCAGGCATGGACGGCACCGACGGCCAGCGCCAGCAGGACCACGCCCACGGCCAGGCGCTTCATGGCTCTGTTGTTCGCCGCCTTGGCGGCGAGCGGCTCGCGGCGCGTTTCCAGCGTGTCCATGGCAGGTGTTCGATCGTGTCAACCCGGCTCACTATAGGGGCCCGGCGACCGCGCACGGTATGACCCAAATCAAATTCAGCCGCCTGGCCTCGTCTTCATTGCCTTCATATCGGTTTTTGACCTAAATCATACCTAAGACCCAATGCGCAAGACTACGATTGATCCAACACAAATCGATGACCGAGGGAGCAAGCCATGAACAAACGACATATCCGTGTCCTGCAAGGGCTCTGCGCGGCGCTGCTGGCCGGTCCCCTCCTCGCGCCGGCACAGGACAAGCCCGCCGCGCCGGCGGATACCACGTCATCGGCCGAGCGCCACAACGCGACGGCCGAACGGCACGTCATGCAGGCCGTCGACGTCGTGCACCGGATGGAACTGGACGCCGGCATCCGCCCCCTGCTCGCGCGCTCGAAGGGGGTGTTCATCGTGCCGGCCTACACGCGGGCGGCCATCGGCATCGGCGCGGAAGGCGGTGCGGGACTCCTGCTGCTGCACGACGCGGAAGGCCGCTGGTCCGGTCCGGTGTTCTACAACACGGGCGGCGTGAGCCTCGGGCTGCAAGTGGGCGCGCAAGGCGGCATGCTCGCCTTCGTCCTCAACAACCAGAAGGCCGTCGACGCGTTCCTGAAGAAGACCAGCGTCTCGCTGAACGCGAAAGCCGGGTTGACGATCGTGAACTGGAACAGGATGGTCCAGGGAGCGGCCGGCGCGGGCGACGTCGTCGCCTGGTCCAACAGCCGGGGGGTGTTCGGCGACGCCGCCACGATCGAACTGAGCGGCGTACGCTACAGCCAGAACCTGAACGACGCCTACTACCACCGCACCCTGTCGGCGAGCGACATCATCGCCGGCAAGACGGGCAATTCGCAGGCCGGCCTGCTCGTGCAGACACTGGCGAGCGCGACGCAGCCATGACGCACCGGCAGCACATCGAGGAGCTCAGCATGGATTACAAGACCATTCTGGTCCACGTCGACGACACGCCGGAGATGCCGGACCGCGTCGCCTTCGCCGCCCGGCTCGCGAACGACAAGGGCGCGCACCTGGTCGGCATGACGCAGACGGGCATCTCCCGCTTCATCCGCGAGACGACCCTGCCCGGGGTGGAACTGGGCGACCTCGCGCCGCTGTTCGCGAACCTGCGCGACGCGGCCGGCCAGCGCGCCGCCCATTTCGACACCCTCGCGCAGCAGGCCGGCGTCGCCTCGTTCTCGCACCGCGTCGACGACGAGGGGCCCGGCCTCGCGCTTGCCTTGCGGGCCCTGTACGCCGACCTCGTGGTCGTCGGCGGGACCGCGCACGACGCGCCCGGCGTATCCGGCATTGCCGGCATTCCCGAATATGTCGCGCTGAACTCGCCCAGCCCCGTGCTCGTGCTGCCCCGGCAACGGGCATGCCCGCAAGCACCCCAGCGCGTCATGGTGGCCTGGAACGCCAGCCCGGAGGCGGCACGCGCCGCCCGCCTCGCGCTGCCGTTGCTCGTGCGCGCCAAACAGGTCGAGCTCGCCGTGTTCGACGAGGAGAGCTCGAGCGTACGCACGCCCGAAGACGCGGCGGACATGGCGCAATTCCTGGCCCGGCACGGCGTCGCCGTCGAGATATGCCGCCATCATCCGCGCGGCGCGGTCGGGAACGCCCTGCTGGTCCGGGCCGAGGACCTCAAGATCGACCTGCTCGTCATGGGTTGCTACGGACACTCGCGCTATCGCGAGATCCTGCTCGGCGGCGTCAGCCGCACCGTGCTGCGGCGCCTGTCGATGCCGGTCCTCCTGGCGCACTGAGCGCCCCAACCGATGTCCACGGAGCGCGCTGCCATGTTCAAGACGATCCTCGTACACGTCGACCTGTCCGTACACGCGCCGGCACGCATGCGCTACGCGGCGGCCCTGGCCCGCGCAACCGGCGCCGACCTCGTCGGCGCCGCGATGTTCGGCGTATCGCGTGCCGTCTTTCCGAACGGCTACCGCCAGGAACCCGGCAGCCTGAGCGCGAGCTGTTTCCAGCACCGCGCAGACCAGGCGCGGCACGCGCTCGCACGCTTCGAGGAGATCGCCGCCGAGATGCAGGTGGTGCACGAGGAACGCTTCATATGCGACCAGGCCGACGATGGCCTGGGCCGGATGGCGCGCTTCGCCGACCTGGTCGTCATCAGCCAGGACGACCCGACGGAATCGCTGCCTGACCTCTCCGTCCGCCTGCCGGAATCCGTGATCCTGAACTGCGCTCGGCCCGTGATCGTCGTGCCCCGCACCGATCCGGCGCCCTGGCACGGCGGGAAAGTGCTGGTGGCGTGGGACGGCAGCAAGGAAGCGTCGTTCGCACTCAGCGCGTCCCTGCCCCTGCTGCGGCGCGCGTCGGAAGTCATCCTGGCCGCCCTCGTCGACGGCGCGCCCGCCGAGGACGCATTCCGCGCCTCGCAGGCCGATCTGAAGCGGTTCCTCATCCGCCATCGCGTCGCGCCGCGCATACTGGTCCGCACGACGCGGCGCGACCCCGGCCATGACCTGCTGACGCTCGCCGACGAGGCCGACTGCCGGCTGCTCGTGATGGGCTGCTTCGGACATGGCCGCTTCCGCGAGCTGTGCCTGGGCGGCGCGAGCCGGACCGTCCTGGCGGACGCCCGCATGCCCGTGCTGTTCGCACACTGACTTCGCCGGCCGGCGCCCGTCACGTCCAGCCGAGCTGGTTGTCGACGACGGCCAGGCAATGCCCTCCACATCGAGGTATCGGCCAGACGCTGCGTTTGCTAACATGAATACGCATGCATTCGTCACGGAGGTGGACCCCATGGGCACGCCGGAAGCATTCATCCGTTGGTTCTCCGAGCTCGGCATCGGCGACGTACCGTCGGTCGGTGGCAAGAACGCGTCGCTCGGCGAGATGGTGCGGGAACTCGGCGGCCGCGGCGTGCGCGTGCCGAATGGGTTCGCCGTCACCGCGGCCGCCTACCGCGCCACGCTCGACCGCGCGGACGCCTGGCCACGCCTGCACGCGGTGCTCGACGGCCTCGACCCGGGCGACGTCGCGGACCTTGCCCACCGTGCCGCGCAGGCCCGCGGGATCGTCTACGGCTGCACGCTGCCGCCCGAACTCGAGGACGGCATCCTGCAGGCCTGGCACCGGCTGCGCGACGAGTACGGGGACGGCCTGACGGTCGCGGTACGCAGCTCCGCGACGGCCGAGGACCTGCCTGACGCCAGTTTCGCCGGCCAGCACGAATCCTTCCTGCACATCGACGAGGCAGGACTCGTGGACAGCGTGCGCCGCTGCTTCGCCAGCCTGTTCACCGACCGCGCGCTCGTCTACCGCAGCGCGAACGGCTTTGACCACTTCAAGGTCTACCTGTCGGTGGGCGTCATGAAGATGGTCCGTTCGGACCTCGCGAGCGCCGGCGTCATGTTCACGCTCGACACCGACACCGGCTTTCGCGACGTCGTGTTCCTGACCGGCGCCTACGGCCTGGGCGAGAACATCGTGCAGGGCGCGGTCGACCCGGACGAGTTCTACGTGTTCAAGCCGCTGCTGCGCGCGGGCCGGCGCACCGTATTGCGGCGCACCCTCGGCGGCAAGGAAGTCCGGATGGTGTACGCGCCGGCCGGCGTCTCCCCGGTCACGCGCAACGAGCCGACCGGCGCGGCGGAACAGGCCCGCTTCTGCCTCGACGACGACGCCGTGCTCGAGCTCGCCGACGCCGCGCTGCGCATCGAGGATCATTATTCCGCGCGCGCCGGGCGCCCGGTGCCGATGGACATCGAATGGGCGCGCGACGGCATCGATGGCAAGCTCTATATCGTCCAGGCCCGGCCCGAGACGGTCGCCTCGCGCAAGACCGGCACCGAAGTCGACGAGTATCGCCTGGAGGCAAAGGGGCCGCTGCTGGCTGCCGGCCGCGCGGTGGGCACCAGGGTCGCGTCCGGCAAGGCCCGCGTGATCGCCGACGTGGGCGCGCTCGGCCAGTTCCAGCCGGGCGAGATCCTCGTCGCGGCCACCACCATGCCCGACTGGGGCACCGTCATGAAGACGGCCGCCGCCGTCGTGACGGACCGGGGCGGACGCACCTGCCATGCCGCCATCGTGGCGCGCGAGATCGGCGTGCCGGCCCTCGTCGGCTGCGGCGACGCGACGACGGCCATCCGCACCGGCGACGACGTGACGGTCTCCTGCGCGGAAGGCGAAACGGGTCACGTGTACGCCGGCCGCCTGCCGTTCCGCCACACCGCCACCGACCTCGCCGCGCTGCCCATGCCGCGCACGCGGATCATGGTCAACATCGGCAATCCGGACACGGCCTTCCGCACACGTTTCCTGCCGAACGACGGCGTCGGCCTCGCGCGCATGGAATTCATCGTCGCCGAGCACATCCGCATCCACCCGATGGCGCTCGTCCATCCCGAGCGGATCGCCGATCCGGCGGCGCGCGCAGGCATCGAACGGCTCACCCGCAACGCGCCGTCGCCGGCGGACTATTTCGTGCGCGAGCTGTCCGAGGGCGTTGGCACGATCGCGGCGGCGTTCTGGCCGAAGCCGGTCATCGTGCGCATGTCGGACTTCAAGACCAACGAGTACGCGAGCCTGCTGGGCGGCGCCGTCTTCGAACCGCTCGAGGCCAACCCGATGCTGGGCTTCCGCGGCGCCGCCCGCTACACGCATCCCGCGTATGCGGAGGGCTTCGCGCTCGAATGCCGCGCCATGAAGCGCGTGCGCGACGAGATGGGCCTCGCGAACCTGCGCCTGATGATCCCGTTCTGCCGCCGCGTCGAGGAAGCGGAAGCCGTGCTGCGGTCGATGGCCGAGCACGAGCTGGAGCGGGGAAAAGACGGGCTCGAGATCTACGTCATGTGCGAGATACCCAACAACGTCATCCGCATCGACGACTTCGCGCGCCTGTTCGACGGCTTCTCGATCGGCTCGAACGACCTGACCCAGCTGGTGCTAGGCGTCGACCGCGATTCCGACATCGTCGCCTTCGACTTCGACGAACGCGACCCCGGCGTGCTGGAAATGCTGCGCCAGGCCATCGCCGGCGCCCGGCGCAACGGGCGCCACGTCGGCATCTGCGGCCAGGCGCCGTCGGACTATCCGGACGTGGCGCGCTACCTCGTCGAACAGGGCATCGATTCGATCAGCCTGAACCCGGATTCGGTGGTGGCGACCGTCCGCAGGCTCGTCGAGGTCGAGCGCGAGCTCGGCATCGCGCCGCGCGGGCAATAGGCGCGCACGCCATGGAAGCGCACATCCGGCGCATCGCACTCGTCACCGGCGGCGGCGACGCGCCGGGACTGAATGCGGCGATCCGCGCGGTCGTGCTGGCGGCAAGCCGCCTCGGCTGGGAATGCCACGGTATCCGCGACGGCTTCAACGGCCTGCTCGCACCGGCGCAATGCCTGGACGAGCCTGTCATGGCGCTCACGGTCCAGTCCGTGCACGGCATCGGCCATCTCGGCGGCACGATCCTCGGCAGCACCAACCGCGGCAACCCCATGCGCTATCCGGTGCGCCAGGACGACGGCACCGTGTCCGAACGGGACCGCGGCGGCGAACTGGTCGACCTGTTCCGCCAGCGTGGCCTCGACGCCCTCGTGATGATCGGCGGCGACGGCTCGATGGCGATCGCGGACGGGCTGCACCGGCGGGGCCTGCGCGTGGTCGGCGTGCCCAAGACCATCGACAACGACCTCGACCGCACGCAGCAGACATTCGGTTTCGACTCGGCGGTCGCGTTCGCCACCGAATGCGTCGACCGCCTGCACACCACGGCCGACAGCCAGCACCGGATCCTGGTCGTCGAGACGATGGGCCGCTACGCCGGCTGGATCGCGCTGCACGCGGGCATGGCCGGCGGCGCGCATGCGATCCTCCTGCCGGAGATTCCCTTCGATATCGACGTCGTCGCCGACGCGGTACGCCGGCGCGACGCGCTCGGCTGGCGTCATTCGATCGTCGTCGCGGCCGAGGGCGCGCACCCGCTGGACAGTGGCCGCGTCGTGCTGGAAGCCGCCGGCACCGGCCGCGCCGAGCGCCTAGGCGGCATCGGCGCCTGGGTCGAGGCCCGGCTGGCGGCGGCGACGGGCAAGGACTGCCGCAGCGTCGTGCTGGGCCACCTGCTGCGTGGCGGCCCGCCTTCCGCATTCGACCGGATCGTCGCCGCGCGCTTCGGCGCGGCTGCCGTGCGGACGCTGGCCGCGGGCGAATCGGGGGTCATGGTGACCCTCGCCGGCCAGGCCATCGCCACCGTGCCGCTGGCGGAAGTCGCCGGCCGCACCCGGCACGTGCCGCTCGACTGCGATACCGTGCGCACCGCACGCGAACTCGGCATCTGCCTCGGCGACCGCGCCCCGGCAGGCGCGGGCCGCTGATGGACGGGTCCGGCCCGAACCTGGCGCCGTCGCATGCCTCCGCGGCGTCGCGCGACCCGGGGCCGCGCGCCATCGTGGCAATCGTACCTGCTTGGCCTGCCGGTATTCCCGGCGCTGATCGGGATGGTGGCGCGGCTGGGCGATCTCGAACGGTTCGCCGACCTGATCCGCCGTGTCGAGCTGTAGAGCGAGTTTCAGTCACCACGGATTTCCTGATGAGTGAGCACCCGAATTGAAACACAGGGAAATTCATAAGGTCGAGCATCTTGGATGGCTGCGTGCCGCCGTCCTCGGCGCGAACGACGGCATCATTTCCACCTCCAGCTTACTGGTTGGAATCGCTGCGGCCCATGCCTCCCATAGCAATATGCTGCTGACCGGATTTGCCGGCCTGGTCGCCGGCAGCATGTCCATGGCGACCGGCGAGTATGTGTCCGTATCCTCGCAGGCCGACACGGAAAACGCGGCACTGAAGCAGGAACAGGCCGAGCTCGCCCATGACCGTGATGCGGAGCACCGCGAACTGGCCGGCATCTACGTAAGGCGTGGGCTGGATCGTTCCCTGGCGCAAGAGGTTGCCACGCAGTTGATGGCGCACGACGCCCTCGGCACGCATGCCCGCGATGAACTCGGCATTTCCGAAGCCACCCAAGCGCGTCCCCTTCAGGCGGCGCTTGCCTCGGCGTTGAGTTTCGCGGCCGGTGCCGCGATGCCGTTGACGATCACCGCCGTCACGCGGGCGGACATGCTCATCGGCGTCCTGGTGGCGGCCACGCTGGCCGGTCTCGCCGCGCTGGGAGCGCTGGCTGCGAAAACCGGCGGCGCACCGGCGCTTCCGGCCGCGCTACGCGTTACGTGTTGGAGCGCGCTGGCGATGGGCGCGACCGTTGCGATCGGCAGCGCTTTCAATGTGGGCGCCTGAGCTTCCGCTCATGCGTGGCCATGTGGCGCCGACAGGCTGCCCTTGTCGAAGGGCGCGCGGCCATGGCGCTCCATCCTAGCGTCCCATCGCCGGCAGCATGCGGCGCAAGGTACCGTCACGACGCACGACATGGTGAAACAGTGCCGCCACGACGTGCAGGCCAACCAGCCACAACAATATCCACATCGCCGTGGCGTGGATGTCCCCCGCCGTGTTGGCCCAGTGCGCCCCAGGGGCGGCGATTGCCGGCAGTGTGACGATGCCAAACGGGGTGACAGGCAAGCTGTGCGCGGAAGCAGACGCCCATCCAAGCGGCGGCCCGACCAGGAGAATCAGGTAGAACACCCGATGCGTCGTCCTGGCCAGAAACCTTTCCCAAGCCGGTGCATCGTGCGCCTCCAGAGCAACCGGATGCATCAGGCGGTGCACGAAACGTATCGCCATCACGATGAGCACCAGGACGCCGAACGAAAAGTGCAGGCTGATCACCGTACTCATGGGCGTGTTGCGCCCGATATGCGGCAGCAAGAATGCCGTCACGAACTGCACTACCAAAAGCAGGACGATCAGCCAGTGCAGGCCTTTCGCCACGGGTGAATAGGAATGCGACGTCGGCTTGGCATGCATGTATATCCCTTTCTGAAAACGAAATGATCACTATCGCGAACGGTCCGCCTGCAGGACAGGTGGCATGTCGACGCACGCACTTGGCAGGCAAAGCGCTCCCGACCGCCGGATATGTGCTGCGGCGCGCGTCCTGCGCGGTTTGCGGTACACGGTGAAGTCGTCCATTCCGGGTAACGGCACATCGAGCAGAACGGCACTCCAGTCCCCGGCGAGGGCACGGTGCGACCCGGTCACGCCATCCGCCGCATGTTCCGGATCATAGCCTGTCGCCACGGGTTGGTCGTAGAGATTGGCGGCGATGGCGTTCCCGTCCTCGATGCTCAGAATCCGCATGCGCAACGAGTCTGACGGTTCCGGGATGCGACATTATGCGCCTTCAACGTGCCCGCGCGGCCGCGTCGGCGTCCGGCGGCAATCCCACGCTGGTGCCTGCGTACGCCCGGGTCGCGGCTCCCTTTGGAGATGGTCCGCCCAAACAGTCTCGCCCGATCCACATACCGTTCCAGGACTCTTGTTGAAGTGAAATTCTGACGCCAGAGAGACAAAAGCCCGCCGCTTTCGGAGCCAGCGGGTCTCATGAATGTCGAAGGTTTCTCTCTAACAATTGTCCTGCCGGAGGCGGTGACCCTCGGCGAACTGGAGGCGAAAACCGGACAGACGGAAAATGCGGTGAAAACTTATCGCCGCGCGCTCGAACTCGATCCCGACAACGCCGTTGCGGCCTGCTATCTGAAGGAGCATGCAGTCGTCTGTCTGCGCCTTGACCAATTCGCCCAATAAGGCAATCGACACGCGCGTCGGATTCCTCACCGCTCGCAAGGCCCAATGTTTGGCTCGTATTGCTCCGCTGGCAAGTGGGCGTTTCGATAGGCGTAATTAGTCGTAGGGCTGAACGAGCCTTCGGTACTTTGACGGTCAACGATGCGTGGGCGGCGCCCGTTGTGGCAGAGAGCGACCCGCTCGTATGCTGCCACTAACTGGAGACTTTCATGAAATCAACGATCCAAATTGCTGTTGCCGCGATGCTGATGGTGTCGAGCGCTACATTTGCCGCTGGTCAAACTACCGCGCCAGCAACGTCGACATCGGTACCGGCCGCCACTTCGACCGCGCCGATGGCTGATACCAAGGCGGACCTGAAGGCCGAGAAAAAGCAAATTCGCGCCGAGAAGAAAGCCGCGCTCGCAGAATGCAAAAAGTTGAAGGGCGCAGATAAGAAGGCCTGCAAGAAAGAAGCCAAAGCAAAGGAAGCGACCGCAATGGCGGACCTGAAAGCTAAGAAATAATTTCTAGAGATATTGATGCCTGCGATTCCTCGTCGCAGGCTTCTTCACGCGCCGGTTCCTGGTTACCTTGACAGGAGGTGGCATTCCCTTGATTCGACGGACGCTTCCGTTCGACGCATGAATTCCACCAGTCGAGTCGATAGATGCCAGCCGCATGCTAAGGCGCGTTCGAACGCCTGAGTGTCGGCGCCCGGCATGACATTCGTGCCGGATTTTCATAACAGTCGAATTGGACAACGTCGGGAACGACACGAGGAGGGCGACGTTCGAATCGTTGGCCGCCGCGCCGCCGTGCTCCGCATCCTTTTTCGCGGACTTCGAGTAGATCACGCCGGCATTCGGCTGGACCATGATGTCCGGCGTCCTGCCCTTGGCAGGGTCGCCGAAGCGCCCGTCTGCTGCCAGGTCGATCACCCCACTGCCCGCATCCGTGCCAGAGCAAATGCCCGGATTCGACTGACCGGCAACGATGATCTTCGACGTCGGATCAACGGCAGGACAACCAACGTTTGCCTCGAGCGCGGCAATGGCAGCAGCGCGTGCCGCGTCACTGCGGTCGTTCAGCCAGATGAAACCGACATCGTCTTCCGTGAATCCTTGTAACCACCACCGTTCGCATCGAGCGCTTTTTTGAGCAACGCTCAGGGTCTGGTAATTCGTACCGAACAATGTCGGGACCGGAATCTTGTTGCTCCTGAGCGAACCACCTGCCGCGGCACTGACCACGCCGGTCGAGTCGAGCCCATCGATCTGGTTCAGGATGATCTGCGTGTGGTAATGATCGAACACCTTGCTCCGGGTCGGCGTGCTCGTAAAATCGTAGCCTGCCGCGCTCGCGAGGCCCCGTGCAGTATTGAAATCGGAATTGCGTAATCCTGTAACCACCAAGTATTTTCAACGGCGCGCAGCCGCCGCAAAGAAGCTGGACCGTAGTGTTATCTGCCCCGTCGCGCCGTCACATTACCGAGATGTAATGATAAAGAATGGGCGTACTCATTTCATGAACGATGTGATCTGCGATACTGTACTGACAACTGTTGGCACGTCGCCAACCCTGTATCGCCTAGCCATGTAGATGAGAGCTCCGCCCAATCCTTCGCTTGCGAACATTTTGCTGTTTCACGGTTTGCTGTCGTCACCGCAAGAGTTCGGGCTGATCGCGCATTCCCTGCGCAGCAAAGGTCTGTCGTACGAAGCGGCGACGGTCCCTGGATACACGCTCGGCAGCGTATTTGCGCCGGATTGGCGGCGCTGGCGTGCTGCAGGCATTGACGTAATCAATAGCAAAGGCCCCGCCAACGCACGGGTGATACTCGGCGGACTGTGTATGGGTGGCGTACTGGCCGCCGCGCTGGCGCTCCAGGCGCCCGAGCGGATCGCGGGACTGGTGCTGATGTCCCCCAGCTTCGACTTCGATGGGTGGGGCATGTCGCCCATTCGTCACCTTCGCCACATCGGGTATTGGAGTGGCCTGGACCGTTATTTCTCGGTCGCCGAGCGTGAACCGTACGGCGTGAAGAACGCCCGGATCCGCGAGTGGATTGCTCGCGAACTCCATGAAAGAAAACACTCGGCGGCGGGTCCCGCGCGCGTACCGCTACGCGCATTGCGCGAGGCCGAACGCATGATGAAAGACGTCAGGGCGCGCTTGCACGAGCTGAGCTGTCCCATCTTGATGATCCATGCGCGTGAAGATGAAATCACCAGCCTCGGCAGCGTCAGGCGGCTCTTTGACGCGTTACCACAGGTCGACAAAGAACTGGTCGTCCTGGAAAACAGTTATCACATGATCACGATTGATAATGAGCGTCAGCAGATCCCTGTCCTGCTCGACCGCTTTTGCCGACGTGTCTCGGCCAACGCCGGCGCTGCCATGCAGGATGCGCCCGCGTTCGCCCATGTCTGACATGTCCACTTAACCGTTACTAATTCATTATGAGCACGATAGAACAACTCACACAGCTGCTTCACGACAAATTCGATATCGACAAGTCATCGCTTCAGCCCGACCTTCCGCTGCCTGAATACGGACTGGACTCCCTGGCATTGGCGGAACTCCTGTTCACGATCGAAGAAGAGTTCGATATCAAGTTTCCCGACCGGCCGGAGAACATCAACACACTGAGGGAACTGTCGACGGCCATCGACGACCTGCGGTTGTCCCAACAGGCATGAAGCGCAGGGTCGCGGTCACCGGTATCGGACTGGTCTCGCCACATGGCGATGCTCCGCTCGGCGTGTTCGACGATTTGCTTGCAGGTCGCTCGGCGGTCACGCTTGGCGATGACGGGGACGCGCCAGCGGCCGCCGTGGCACGTGCACCGTTCGACGCGACTCGCTGGTTTACGCGGCTGCAGCTCGCCGGCGTGGACCGGGTCAGCCAGATCGCCGTCGCTGCCGCGCAGATGGCCCGCGACGACGCGGGCATCGCCACGCTGGATGCCGGGACTGGCGTGTACGTCGGCACCGGTATGGGCGGCGCCATGGCAGTCGAAGAGTCATTCCGCAGCCACTACGCATCGGGACGCGTGCCCCCGTTGTCGGTGCCCGCCTTCATGCCGAACGCACCGGCAGCACACGTGGCGATGCGCGAAAAGCTGCACGGTCCGGTGTACACCTACTCCATCGCCTGCGCGTCGTCGGCCGTGGCGCTCGCCGAAGCGGCCAAGGCGGTCGCTTATGGCGAGGTTGATTGCGCCCTCGCCGGCGGGACCGAAGCATTGCTGGTACCGGGAGCGATACGAGCCTGGCACGCGCTGCAAACCTTGGCGCGGGTCGACGACGAACCGTGGAGGGCGTGCCGTCCCTTCAGCACTGACCGGACTGGCCTCGTCCTGGGCGAAGGAGCCGCCTTCGTGGTGCTCGAGCCCTATGACGCCGCACTTTCCAGAGGCGCGCGGATCTATGCGGAATTTGCGGGCAGCGGCGTGTCGTGCGATGCGACCCATCTCACCAAACCCGACGTCACCGGCCAGGTGCGCGCCATCACGGCCGCTTTGCGCAACAGCGCGTTGAATCCGAGCGACATCGGCTACTGCAATGCGCACGGCACCGCGACACGCATCGGCGACGTGGTCGAATGCAAGGCACTCGAAAGCGTATGGGGAGACGCGATCGGCAACCTGGCGGTGAGCTCGACGAAGTCCATGCATGGCCACCTGCTGGGTGCGGCGGGTGCGCTCGAATCGATCGTCACCATATTGGCGCTATACCGCGGCGCCATACCGCCCAACATGCATTGCGATGAGCAGGACATCGAATGCAATGTCGCGCTCGTGCGCGACCCGGGCCATGGGGCGCCGGCACTCCGGGCCGCGATCAGCAATTCGTTCGCGTTCGGTGGAACCAACACGACCCTCGTTTTCAAGCGTGCAACGTAGCGCAGCACCGCGTCACGATTTGCTGCGGCGCCAATCGCGGCCATTGGTGAGCGTCTTCCTGTTTTACGCTCGCACTCGTCGATCTTCGCGTCTCGAGATTACATTTTTGCAAGCTTCAAATATCCCCTAGACTCGTCAATATACTATCGGCCTTCCAGTTGACAGCGCAATTGCGAAGGTATCGATGAACATCATGAAGCCCGCCCCGACGGGGAATTCCACCCGTGATCGCGGGCGTTTGACACCGCGGCCTACGCGTGCGATGCCCCTTGCATTCCCCAAGGGGGCCGCCGAAACCGCCTGGTCAAAGACCGGGCATGCAACCGTTCACGTTGGCACGACGCGGAACACGGATCGGTACGAACTGAACGTCGCGACTGCTTATTACGACCGTCCGGATATCCTGGATGCGTGGTATCGGATGCTTGGCGAGGCGACGGGCCCTGAAACCTTGTACCAATCTCCTCAATTCTTCAACTACCTGGTCGACATGGATAGCGGGCAGGAAGCGAGCTATGAACTGTTCGTCATCCGCCGCCGCACCGATTACGCTATCGTCGGATTCGTTCCGGTCCGCACGCTCGGCTGCGATCTCGACTTCCGATTCGGTTCGGTATCGCTGTTCAAACGGACGATGCGTACTTGTCAGATCCTGGGCAGCGTGCCACTGCTGGACCCGACGGAGCAAGGGCTTGTCGAATTCGTCGTGGCGCAACTTCTCGCACGTTATGCGAACTGCGACGCGCTGTACATGCAAGCCGTGCCGGAAGAAATAGGTGTCGGGCTGCCACGCTGCGCTGGCGTCTCCACCCATGTCCTGAATGGATGGCGTCCATGCCATACGCAGCCCCTGCCCGATAGCGTCGAGGCCTATCTGCAAAAATTCAACGCCAAGAAGCGCTACAACCTGTCGCGCCAGATCCGCCTGTTGACGGAAGCAGCCGGTCCGCTGCAAGTACGACGTATCGAGCAGCCCGGCCAGGTCGCGTCCCTCCTCGACGCCACGATCGCCATCACCGGTTCCCTGAGCGGTGCACGTGATGCCGAACAGGTGCGTCTGAAGAACCTTGCTCGTCACGGTCTCCTGCTGTCGTATGTGATCCGCTGCGGCGACGAAGACGTTGCCGTCGTGCTCGGGTCACGCTCATCAAGCGTCTGGCACGTCCACAAAATTGCCTGCAAACATAAGTACCTGCCCTTATCGGTGGGCATGAGCGCGGTCCACCTCGCGGTGATGGACGTGCTCGCCAATGCCCCCCTCCAGCTGATCGACTACGGCTACGGTACGCCGAATGCCGAATTCCGCTCGACTCACGTCTTGAGGTCACGCGGCCATGTTCTCCTGCACCGCACGCGCAGCTTGTCGACGCTGCTGCTGAAGGTACACGGCAAGTGCGACGCGCTGAACGAAGCCATGATTCGCCATACCAAGGCCGCAAAAAAATGGTACGCGAAACGCAAGCAGGCGTCGCCGCAGGCTCTCAAGGCGCGGCGAACCGCCTGACCGCCGGTTGACGTCACCGTGATGGCCGCGGTGCGCGGCCATTTTCTCGCGCGTTCATCGAACAAGCCGACGTTTTCGATCGGACTAGGGTGCATCAAAACACGGCACATGACCAAATCGTAACTTCCTCTTAGGTAATTCCACTTTAGGATGCTGCACTGCGATGTGTCGACCGGTTTTCGTGCCCTGGCAGTGCGCGCCCGTCCCGCTGACTTCAGACCCACCTGAACGGCCTGAAACACCTTTCAACAGCCTTGATATTTTTGAGTACAGATGCCCGAGCGTTCCTCCCGATTGCCTGTCAAGTTGTCCTTGTACGGTTTACTCATCCTTGACGTTGTCAACGCCTATGCGGCAACGCCGACGATTCAAGGGCAATCGGGCTACATCAACATGCCCAGCGCCTGGGTCGAGGCCGACGGCACGACGAGCCTCGGCATCGGCCACGACCAACCCTACACCCCGGTCTGGCTATCCGCGACCCTCCTGCCCTTCCTGCAAATGGTAGCGCGATACGAAAGCATCAGCGGTATTCCAGGTTTCACGAACGTCAGCGGTGCTTACGGAAGTAAGTATGGACGCTACAAGGACAAGCAGGTCGGACTGAAACTGCGCGTGTTCGACGAGACAGACAGTCTGCCTGCACTCTCGTTCGGCTCGAACGACATTCAAGGAACCCGACTGTTCAAGGGAGAATACCTGGTCGCATCGAAGAGCTTCGGTACCGCTCACAACGTGGAGGCCAGCGTCGGGTATGGGCGCACACGCCCCAGCGGATTGTTTGCCGGGATGCGCTGGGCCCCCATCGCGACGCCTGGATGGGCCGTCGTCGCCGAATACGATGCGACCGACTATCAGCGTGATTTTCGTGCCACCGAGACCGGCGCCGACAAGCGCCGGAAGGGTCCGGCAGTCGGCCTCGAATATCGTTGGGGATGGCTTGGGGCCCAGGTCGCGCGCCAGCGTGACCACTTCAGTTTCAATACCTATCTGAGCATTCCCTTCGCCGAGCGCGAATTCGTCCCGAAACTGTACGAGCCGGCGCCGTTCAATCCGAAAGATGCGCCGGCCCGGGTGTCGGTCGATGAGTGGAAGAACGATGGCACGCATGGCACGGCGCTGGTGCAAGCGCTCGTCAAACAGGACTTCAGAAACGTCCGCGTCGGGCTGGACGCCACGACGCTCAGACTGGTCCTCACCAATAACCGCATCTCGAACATGGGCCGTGCGGTGGGGCGCGCCGTGCGCACAGCGCTCGCATTCGCCCCGCAAGGCACGGAGAAAATCGAGGTCACTTATACCAAGCTCGAGCAACCGATCGCGACCTATGAATTCCGTGATCTTCAACGCTTGAGCGATTACCTGACAGGGCTGGCCGACCGCAACGCGTTCCTGCAAACGGTCGACGTGCGCTATGCCCAGCCGTCGGACAGGATTGGCGACGACCTGGGGCTGCTCGCTGCCGTACGTGACCAGGAAGAGGGACTGTCCATGCAGCTGGGACGCGAAGGCAGCCTCGTGCAGGTCGCGTCCGAAGACAAGGAAGCGAACCGCTTCAAGCTGGTTCCCAAGATGTCGTTCTTCTTCAACGACCCCAGCGGATTTTTACGCTACGAATTCTGGGGCGATGCCGTCTACGACCGGCGGCTGGCCGAAGGTCTGTACCTGAACAGCGATATGAAATTGACGGTCCTCCAGGACGTCACCGCCGTCACGCAGCCATCGAACAGTCTCCTGCCCCATGTGCGCACGGACATCGCCGACTATAAGCGCGCCGGCCGCGTCAAACTGAACCGCCTGCTGCTCAACAAGTACGCGATGCTGGACGAGCGGGTGTACGCGCGCATCTCCGCTGGTCTGTACGAAGAGATGTTCCGCGGTGCCGGCGGCCAGGTGTTGTACCTGCCGAAGGACAGCCGTTGGGCCACCGATCTGACCGCCGACGCCCTCCAGCAGCGGGGCTTCAAAGGCTGGTTCGACAAGCGCGACTACCAGACCGTCAGCGCCCTCGCCGCCATCCATTACAAGCTGCCCTACGATGTGACGGCGACGGCGCGCGTCGGACGCTTCCTCGCCAAGGACGATGGCGTCAGGCTCGAGTTCAAACGTCGTTTCCCGTCCGGTGTCGAGATAGGCGCGTGGTATTCGCGGACCAACGGCAAGGACATCACGAATCCCGGTACGCCGGACAAACCGTACAACGACAAGGGCGTGTTCCTGTCGGTACCGCTGAACATCATGCTGCCGGCCGACAGTCAGAACGCGGCAAGTGTCGCATTGTCGCCGTGGACGCGCGACGTCGGGCAGATGGTGGCGAGTCCTGGCGACCTGTACGACATGATGGAGCAGCCGCGCCGTGACATGACGGCGTACGACGGCCTCGGGAACTTTGCCGAACGTCGCGACGAGCAGAACCTCCCTGCCGTGAATCCGCCCGTACGTCCGATGACCAATCCGTGGCCCGAATTCCGCTGGCGCCTGGAGCAGTCGGTGTCCACGACGCCAACGTTGCCCCAGTCGGTCAAGGGTACGATGCTGGGCGCGGGCGCCATTCTCGCAAGCGCGTTGCTGGACAAGCCAGTCGACCATTTCATGAAGCGGCACGCGAATTCCTCATTCATGCGCGACTGGAGCAAGTTGGGCAAAGCCTCCCCCGTCGCATTCGCGGGCGCCGCCGGCGCCGCGCTGCTGTTCGGCGACGCCCGAGCGGAAAACGCTGGCATCGTCGCACTGGAGTCCATGGCTGCGGCGGGTGCGATCTCGATTGCAACGAAGCGCGTGGTCGGTCGCGCGCGCCCCGACGAGGAGCTCGGGCCGCTGAGCAAGACACGTAACCGCGCCGATGCGTCCTTCCCCTCGAACCACAGCACGCTGGCCTTCGCAGCGATCACGCCGTTGGCGCAGGAATACAATGCCCCATGGCTCTACGGCGTGGCCGCGATCGGTACGCTGGGCCGGACTGCAGACCGCCAGCACTGGGTGTCGGACGTCGTCGCCGGAGGAGTCCTCGGCTATGCAGTGGGCAGCTGGTTGTGGCGGGCGCAGAGCCAGGACAGGCGCTCCAGCTTCGCCGTGAGTCCTGGGCCAAGGTCGATCGAGATGGCCTGGCGCGGCAGCTATTGAGTCACGCGTGTCGCCGACATTACGACTTGGCAATGATTACATGAACGTCATTCAGGTGCGGCCGTTCGCGCATATCATGCGCTGGTACCGGGCACCGGACATGCGAGCAACGCTCCGTGGCTGGGTTGGCCGCCCCGCCCGAAGGAACCCGAATGGATGACGATTTCGAAATCGAAGGCCCACACAACCACGCCGTTGAACATGCGGTCGAACAGCGCGACCCGCTGGCCCAGCGTATTGCCCTGATGACAGCGGTACTCTCGACCGTCGGCGCAATCGTCAACTATGCAAGCGGAAACGCGCAGACAGAAGCCCTGGTCCTGAAAAACCAGAGCATCCTCCTGCAGACCCGAGCCAGCGATCAATGGGCGTACTACCAATCGAAATCGACCAAGTCCCACATTGCCAACGGCCTGGCGGCGCTCGCGACGGATCCGACGGTGCGCCAGCGCTTCATCGATGAGCGCGATCTCGAGAACAAGCAGCGTCTCGAGGTGCAGGGCGAGGCAAGACGGCTCGAGGGGGAATCGCAGCGCCTGGCGCGCGAGTCGGACGCGAAACTGCACCCGCACGAGCGTCTCGCTCTGGCACTGGGCTTTCTCCAGATCGGCATCGCACTGGCCGCGATCACCGTTCTGACGCGGCGCCGGTGGCTATTGTGGGGCGCCGCCGGCGCCGCGCTGGTCGGCATCGGCGCGGCGATTTCGGCGATCCTCCCGTAACGCGGCCTCTGCTCCCATTCGCTGGTGCTCCGGTTCCAGAAGACCTGCCGCACTGCGGGGATCGCAGCGGGTCGGGCGCTATGACAGGATGTTGACTGCCCGCGCGGCCACGAGGCCGACAGTGAGCAAGGACGCAAACGACTCCACCATGAACAACAGCTTGGCGCGCACACTCAGCGGCAGGGTATCGGTCGGCGAAAACGCCGTCGCATTCGTGAACGACACGAATACATAATCGAAAAAGCCGGGCGTCCACGCCTCGTGCCCGGGGCAATCCGCGTTCATTTGAGGGAACATCAAATCGGCGATCGGTTGTTTGATGAAGTCGCGCGCCGCCGGACCGCCACGGTCCATGTTCCAGAACCACAACGCAAATACGACAATGTTCGTCAGCCATATATTCAATGCGTCGATGAGAAGGCTTTGCCCGGTGGTTCCTTTGGCACCGTAAAGAAGTGCCTTCAGTACGCCGAACAGGGCCTGAAAATTGATGAGCGTGATCACCATCGTCAGTACGATTGCAGCCTGACGAATCTTGCGGCGCCGATGATGAATCAAGGTCCAGTGGTGCGAGGTTGTCGCGCGCAACATCTGGGTATGCGTCCAAGCGGTAGCGACCGACAGCGGCACCAGCAAAGCCAATTCGACCACTGACGCGAACCACCATGGGAAGGCCGTCAGATCATTGATGAGGAACGCATTGAGCGCCGCCGTGACAACGATCGCAGCGCGTGCGATCCATATCTCGCGCATATGGCGTCTCACGACAAGTTCATCGTTAGACATAAAAGGTATCAACTCCACGATATGAATGTGTGCTCTTCTCTCCCAGGCACCGCTCCCCACAGCACCACGCATCACCGAGATGCCGATCGCTGGCAAGTGAATGCTGTGCGGCGACAGGCTCAGGAAGGTTCGCGCAAATCCTGCCGACCCGGCGTTCGTACTTCACTTGTCATTCCAGCGACCGCCAATGGCAGCCTGACGTCGACCTGCAATCCTCTACCCTGCTCTCCCGCCCCCATCCTGATCTCTCCCTTCAGCGAATCGCAGATCTCCTTGACGATCGACAGCCCCAACCCGAAGCTGTTCGGCTTGCCCGGATCGGCACGGTAGAAGCGCTCGAATACGCGATCCCGATGCGCAGCCGCGATACCGGGGCCGGTATCGACGATGCGCAGCAGTGCGCAATTGCCGGCGCGTTGAATGCGCACGCTGACCGAGCCTGGCCCCTCCATGTGCTTGATCGCATTGTCGATCAGGTTGAACGTGATCTCGCGCAGTAGATGAGGCGCCGCCGCCAGGACCAGGCCGTCGTCGGACGCGTCCAGGCCCAGTTCGACATCGTAGCGCTGCGCCAGCGGCGCAAGCTCCTCGATCACCGAGGTGACAGTTTCGCTCAGCACGGTGGACGGCGGAGGCTGCTCGGGATGGGCATGTTGGCGGCCTTGTTCGATGCTGGCCAGGATCAACAGTTGATTGATGACTTTCGTCCCTTGCACCGTCGTGTTCTGCATCGCGGCCAACAGCGCCTTCTGCTCCGGCCCCACGCGCTCGTCGCGCATGCCGTAGTTCAGCTGAGAAGTGAGGATGGCGAACGACGTGCGCAGGTGATGCGCCGTGCTCGCCACGAAACGCTCGTAGGCGGACAACGTCTGGTCCAATCGCACGACGTAGCCGTTCAGCGCGCCGATCACCGGCAGCAACTCGCGCGGCACGGCGGCCGCGTCCAGTTGTTCGAGCGAGCCCGGCTGGCGACGGCCGACGCGTTCACTGAACTGCATCAATGGGCGCAACGTCCAGCGCAACGCGACGACAAGTGCAACCAGTACCAGCGCGAGCAGGACCAAATGCTCGCGAGCGGTCATCAGGAAAAGCCGCTTGCGCAGCGCGGCGTGGCCGCGCATGGTCTGCGCCACCTCGACCGTGATATGCCCGCCGTCCCGCAGATCCTGGCCGTAAGCGACGACGCGCACCGGATCGCCACGCACACGGCTCTTGAAATAGCTCTCCTGCTCGCCCAGGCCAAGCGACGGCGGCGGCGTCAGCGCAGCGTCGCCGTCGATCAGCCGGCCATCGGACCTGCGCACGGCATAGAACACACGGTCCTGATTTTCATCGGCGAACAGTTCGAATGCGGCCGGCGGCGCGCCGTTGCTGGCGCCGCCATCCGCCGCCATCTGCTCGGCGATGATCCGTGCCGATCCCCGCAACAGTTGGCGCTGCACTTCGGTCGCCACACGGTCGGCGCTGCGATAGGTGACGACAAGGTCGATTGCCGAACATACGAGCATCGGCAGGAACACCCATGTCGCCAGGCGTGATTTCAGACTGTGCATCTCAAGGCTCGACCGCGCTCAACATGTAGCCGAGTCCGCGCAACGTGATGATGGCGACGCCGCTGTCTTCCAGTTTCTTGCGCAGGCGGACGATGTAGACCTCGAGCGCCTTGGGCGTGACCATGTCGTTCAGGATGACCAGGCTGTCGGCCAGGTCGTGCTTGGAGACCGTCTTGCCGACCTTGCGCAGCAGGGCCTCGAGCACCGCGTGCTCACGCGGGGTCAACTGCAGTATCCGGTCCCGGACGCGGAAGATCTTGGAGTTGCTGTCGTAATGCAGGTTACCGCAACTGACCGTCGGGTTCGCGTTGCCGCTGGCGCGCCGCAACAACGAGCGCAGCCGCGCTTCCAGTTCCTGGATGTCGAACGGCTTCGCGAGATAGTCATCGGCCCCCAGGTTCAGATGCTCGACGATGTCCTGCAGCGAATCCTGGGCACTGATGATCAGGACCGGCACGCCGTTGTTCTGGCTACGCAGCCGCCGCAGTAACATCTGCCCGCTCAGCAGCGGCAGGGTCAGGTCGAGCAGGATCGCATCGTACGTCTGCGTGCGCAGTAAATGATCCGCCTCTTCACCGCTGAATGCCTGTTCGACGGCATAGCCCGACTGGTTCAGGAGCCGGGTCAGCCAGGCCGACAGGTCGCGATTGTCTTCCGTGAGTAAAAGTTTCATCGCGTTAATCATGTCCTGTGCGCCCGCGTTCAGCAAGCCCTGCGAATTAATTTTTGGATAGAAAATTTATTGTAGGCATTTAGTAGGGTTGCCATTCCTATAGTGAGCTCGGTACGCCTGAAGCAGCAGGCTACAGCCCCCTCACCTATAAAAACGATGGAGACCCGTATGAAAAAGCTGATGGCAATCGCCGTTCTCGGCACGCTGGGCGCAGCGGCGCAGGCGCAGACCCAGTCCGTGCAAGAGTTGCAGGACGCGCTGCTGAAAGCGCAACAGGCGGCCGCCGATGCGCAACTCGCAGCAAAGCAAGCGCAACAGGCATTGGCCCAAGTGCAGCAGGCCATGGCCGCGCGCCCATCCCAGGCCGCCGCCGACAACGGCGCTGCGGGCCGCACGACCGCTGCGACGGATCCCGCGACCGCAGGCGCCGATACCGGCCACCAGGTCGACCCTCTGGGCGCGAGCTCGGTGGGTTCGGGCGGCCTCGTCTACCGCCACGGTGGTGACGTCGTGCGCCTGTACGGGCTCATCGATCTGAGCATGAGCCGCAAGACCAATGCCGACGCCGCCGGCCATACCCAGAACGACATGTCGGTGGCCTGGTTCAGCGGCAACCGCTGGGGCCTCGAAGGCGAGCACTTGCTGCCGAATACGGATGGCCTGAAGGCGATCTTCAAGCTCGAGAGCGAATACGAACTCCCCACCGGCAATATGGATACCCCAGGCGTCCTGTTCAACCGCGATGCGTGGCTGGGCCTGGAAAGCCCCACGCTGGGCAAGCTGACCTTTGGCCGCCAGAACACGCTCGCACGTGAATTCTCGAAGATCTACGGCGACGCCTACGGCAGCGCCGGCGTGACCTACGACGAAGGCGGCTACACCAACAACAATAACTTCAAGCAGTTCATCTTCTACTCCGGCAGCGCCACTGGTACGCGCTACGACAAGGGCATCGTGTGGAAGAAGAGCTACGGCAAGCTAATGGCGGGCCTGGGTTACCAGGTCGGGGGCGAACCGGGCAACAACCGCGAGGGCACGACCAAGTCGGTCGCCCTCGCCTACAACGGCGGCGACGTGAACGTGTCCGGCTTCTACAACACCGCCGTGGTCAACGACTTTACGCACACGTCGTACTCGGTCGGCGGTAACTACAAGATCGGCATGGTGCGCGTGAATGCCGGCTATGTCCACTACACGGCGGAACAACCGGCGTCCCTCGGCGATCGCCACGACAACGCGTACACGATCTCCACGAAGTTCACGCCGGGCGGCCACTTCGATTACGAACTGGGCTGGCAGACGATGAATGCCACCAACGCGGCAGTGAACGGCGGCGGCTTCGTGCTGAACGCCTATGCCGACGCGTCGGCTGCCAAAGCCACCGCAACCGGCAAGCGCCAAACGGTGTACGGCTCGGTCTTCTATCACTTCGACAAGCGTACCGAACTGTACCTGGCGTCCGACTACCTCAGCACGGATGGCAGCTACAAGGCCGCGCAGGCGCACGGCGCCGACTCCCAGTTCGAACTTGCCACGGGCCTGCGCTTCCGTTTCTGAGCGGACGGCAGTAATGTAGATGAGCCGGGGACGTCGCATCGGGCGCCACCCCGGCCACGACAATAACCACCAAGGAGACAACATGACCGTTCCATACAAAACCCTGGCTGCCGTCGCGTTCGCATCGCTCGCCGGGCAGGCTTCCGCCGCCGAGAAAATCACCATCATGGTGGGCGGCATGGAAAAGCAGATCTACCTGCCCGCCAAGCTGGCGGAGCAGCTCGGCTACCTGAAGGAGACGGGGCTGGACATCGAACTGCTGAGCGAGCCGGCCGGCGTCAATGCCGAGACCGAAATGCTGTCCGGCGCGGCCCAGTGCGTCGTCGGATTCTACGACCACACGATCGACCTCCAGGCGCGCGGCAAGATGGTGGAATCGGTGGTGCAGTTCAGCCAGGCCCCCGGCGAAGTGATCCTCGTGTCGAAAGCGGCGTCCGCAGCCATCAAGTCGCCGGCCGACTTCAAGGGCAAGACGCTGGGTGTGACGGGCCTCGGGTCGTCGACCAACTTCCTGACGCAGTACCTGGCCGCGCGTGCCGGCGTCAAGTACAGCGAATTCACGACGTTGCCGGTGGGCGCAGGCTCGACGTTCATCGCCGCCATGGGACAAGGGAAGATCGATGCGGGCATGACCACCGAACCGACGATCGCGCGCCTCACTTCGACGAATGCGGCGAGGGTGCTGGTCGACCTGCGCAGCATCAAGAGCACCGTGGCGGCGCTGGGCGGTCCATATCCTGCCGCGTCGTTGTACATGCAGACGTCGTGGGTCAACAGCCACAAGGCGGAGGTGCAGAAGATCGCAACCGCCTTCGTCAAGACCCTTCGCTACATCAATACCCATAGCGCCAAGGAGATCGCGGAGAAGCTGCCGCCCGAGTATTACGCCGGTAACAAGCAGCTCTACATCGATGCGCTCGACTCGGGCAAACAGATGTTCACTCCCGACGGCGTCATGCCGCCGGAAGGCCCGGCCACCGTGCTGAAGGTTCTGGCCACGTTCGACAAGGCCGTCGAGGGCAAGACGATCAACCTGTCCGGCACCTATACGACGGAATTCGTGAAGGCAGCCAGGTAATGATGAGCCCTGCAATCGAACTGAGTAACGTCAGCCGTAAATTCATCAGTCCGAAGGGCAAGGTCACGCTTGCCCTGCGTGACTTCAGCCTGCAAGTGAGAGAGGGCGAGTTCTGCGCCATCGTCGGTCCGACCGGCTGCGGCAAGTCGACGACACTCGGCATGATTACCGGATTGAACCCGCCCTCGTCCGGTTCGGTGAAGGTGTTCGGCAAGCCGGTCAGCGGCGTCGACCCGAAGATCGGATTCGTCTTTCAAGCCGACGCCGTCTTCCCGTGGAAAAGCGTGCTCGATAACGTGGCCTGCGGGCCGATCTTCCGCGGCCTCGATCCGAGCGCGGCACGCGACAAGGCCGCCGACTGGGTGCGGCGAGTCGGCCTTGCCGGCTTCGAACACCATTATCCACATCAACTGTCGGGCGGCATGCGCAAGCGGGTCGCGCTGGCACAGACCTTTATCAACGAACCCGCCATTCTCCTGATGGACGAGCCGTTTTCCGCCCTGGACGTGCAAACGCGCGCGATGATGCAGGAAGAGCTTCTTGGCCTGTGGTCCGAGCGCAAAGCCTCGGTCGTCTTCGTGACGCATGACATCGACGAGGCGATCACATTGGCCGACCGGGTGGTCGTGCTCACGAAAGGGCCGGGTTCCGTCAAAAGTGTCTATGACATTCCGCTGCCCCGTCCACGTGCGACGGAAGCGCGTTACACCCCCGAGTTCATCGACCTGTCCCGGCAGATCTGGGCCGATCTCAAGGCAGAAGTCAGCATTTAACAGGCGCACATCATGAACACGACAACATCGACAATGACGCCCGCTATCGCCAGCACGGAAGAACGTCTCGCGTTACGGCGCGCACAAAACTACCGGAGGCTGGTGATCGGGCTGCGGACTGGCCTCGCGCTGGCCGCGATCGCGGCTTGGGAAATCGCCGTCCGCATCGGATGGCTCGACCCTTTCTTTTTCTCGCAGCCGAGCGCGATCTACCAGCAACTGGCCACTTGGCTGACCGAAGGGACAGGACAAGGGCCGCTGTGGAGTGAACTGCTCGTCACGATGGAAGAAACGGCACTCGGCTTCGTGATAGGCAGCGTGCTCGGCATCCTCTGCGGCATTGCCCTCGGGCGCAACAAGCTGGCGGCAGACGTCTTCAGCATCTACATCAAAGTGGCCAACGCGATACCGCGCGTCGTGCTCGGCTCCATTTTCATCATCATGTTCGGCCTCGGCATGGGTTCGAAGGTGGCACTGGCCGTCGTGATGGTGTTCTTCGTCGTGTTTGGGAACGCCTTCCAGGGTGTACGCGAAGCGGACCGCAACATGATCGCCAACGCCTACATCCTGGGGGCCAACGCGCGTCAGGTCACTGCCTCGGTCGTCCTCCCCTCGGCGCTCAGTTGGATTCTCGCCAGCCTTCACGTCAGCTTCGGATTCGCACTGGTCGGCGCCGTGGTCGGCGAATTTCTCGGCGCCCGCCACGGCATCGGCCTGTTGATTTCGACGGCGCAGGGAACGTTCAACGCCGCCGGCGTGTTCGCGGCGATGATCGTCCTCGCGGTCGTGGCTCTCGGGGCGGAATATCTGCTGACCGCTGTCGAGAACAAGCTGCTGAAGTGGAAGCCGCCTCAGTTCGTTGAAATGGGCATGTAGCGGGCTACTCGCGGTCGGACTAACGAGGCGCGGCACGAACAAGGCCGGCCTTTGCGGCGACGGCGCCACAGCGGCGTTCGTCGCCTTTCGTCGCCAACATGACGGCGAGCTTATAACGGTCGCACAAGCCCATGGGCGAGCTGCCCATAACGTAACGCAAGCGTCGGCAACACCAAGGGGCTCACGTGCACCAATCGACGCATCACGCTGGGTCACACGGCTGCAACTGGTTGGCTTGGACAGGATCAGCCAGATGCCATCGCGGCTGCGCAAATGGCTCATGACGATGCTCGAATCGGTATCCTAGACGCGTCAATCGGCGTGTATGTCGGTACCGGCATGGGCGGTGCTGCGGCGGTCGACGAATCGTTCCGCAGTCACTAGGAACCTCGACGCATGCCGGTGTTACCGGTTCCCTCCTCCACGCCGAACGACCCGCCGCACGCGTCGCCGCGCGCGGCGGACTTCAGTGAACGCGTTCGTGTTCATCGCCCGCGTCCATACCAGCGTCTTCATTTTTCGGGAGGGGACGCGCGGGCGTAGCGCCGCGCGCCGCAAACCATGGATAGGCCAGCGGCAGCAGCAGCAACGTGAACACGGTGGCCGACACGATGCCGCCCACGATCACGACGGCGAACGGCCGCTGCGTCTCGGAGCCGATGCCATGCGACATGGCGGCCGGAAGCAGGCCCAGGCCCGCCATCAGCGCCGTCATGAGGATCGGCCGCAGCCGCGCCACGGCGCCTTCGACGGCGCTGTGCCACGGCGCGAGGCCCGTGTGTCCCGCCTCGACGATCTGTTCGACCATGATGACGCCGTTCTGCACGGAGATGCCTGCCACAGCGATCAGGCCGACGGCCGCCGAGATCGAGAAGTGCAGCCCGGCCAGCGCGAGGCCGGCCACGGCGCCGACGAGCGTGAACGGCACGATCGCCAGCACGAGCAGCGCGCGCGCCATCGAGCGGAACGCGCCGAACAGCAGGGCAAAGATGAGGAATGCGGTGAGCGGGACGATCACGCGCAGGCGGCGCGCAGCGCGCTGCTGGTTCTCGAACTGCCCGCCCCACGCGATCTGGTAGCCCGGTGGCAGGTGTACCTGTTCCGCCACCTTGGCCTGCGCCTCGGCGACGAAGCTGCCTTGATCGCGACCGAGCAGATTCGCTTTCACCGACGCGTTGCGCTGGCCGTCCTCGCGCGCGATGCGGGCGGCGCCCTGGCGCGTGGCGATGCGCGCGACGTCCGCGAGGCGCACGCTGCCCGTCCCGCCGGGCAAGCCGATCTGCAGTGCGGCGATGCCGTCCAATGACGCGCGGTCCTTTTCGGCCAGGCGCAGCGTGAGGTCGAAGCGGCGGTCGCCCTCGTAATACTGGCTGACGGCGATGCCGCCCAGCGCGGCCTGGATCGCCGCGTTGACGTCGCCGACGTTCAGACCCAGGCGCGCGGCGCGGTCGCGGTCGACGGCGATATCGAGTTCGCTCTGACCGCCGATGCGCACGGCTTCCACGTCGGCCGCGCCCGGGATCGTGCGCAGGATGGCGGCAATGCGGTCTGCCGTGCGGCCCAGTACCGCCAGGTCCGGTCCGTATATCTTGATGGCGATCTCGCCCTTCACGCCGGACAGCGCTTCCTCCACGTTGTCCTCGATGACCTGGGAAAAATTCGTGGGCACGCCCGGCAGCGCATGGATGCGGCGTGCGATATCGGCCACCAGCGCGTCCTTGTCGGGGAACGTCCATTCCGCACGCGGGCTGAGGTCGGCCAGGATCTCGATGTTGTTCGGGCCTTTCGGGTCGGTACCGTCGTCGGGTCGGCCCACGTGCGACACGACGTTGCCCACTTCGCGGTAGCGCTGCAGGATCGCGCGCACGCGATGCTCGACGGCGCGCGTGTTCTCCAGCGCGCTCGACGTCGGCAACTCGATCGTCAGCCACAGGTTGCCTTCGTCCAGCTTGGGCAGGAATTCGCTGCCCAGCAAGGGCGTGAGCAGCACCGTCAGCGCCAGGAGCGCGGCCGAGGCGCCGAACACGGCGCGGCGGTGCGTGCGGGCGCGCTGGAGCAGGCGTTCGTACGCGGCCTGCAGGCGCGGCAGCCATGTGTTCGGGCGCTCGCGCAGCGGCTGCCCGCGCTGGGCCCAGGCCAGCAGCGCGGGCATCAGGGTCATCGTGAGCAGCAGCGCGCCCAGCATCGCGAAGCTCAGCGTGAACGCGACGGGTGCGAAGATCTTGCCCTCCACGCGCTGGAACGTGTAGATCGGGATGAAGGCGACGATGATGATCGCCTTCGCGAACAGGATCGGGCGGCCGAGCGCCAGCAAGGTCTCCTTGATCGTGGTTTCGGGCGCGCGCGGGCGGGCCGCGTGCGACTGCAGGTGCAGGCGCACGAGCAGGGCCTCGACCAGCACGACGGCGCTGTCGATGATGATGCCGAAATCGACGGCACCCAGCGAGATCAGGTTGGCGGGAATGCCGCGCGCGTCCAGCACGATAAACGCGCACAGCAGCGACAGCGGTATCACGGCGGCAACGATCAGCGCCGCGCGCCAGTTGCCGAGGAAGACGACGAGGATTGCGATCACGAGGGCGGCGCCCAGCGCCAAGTTCTCCGCGACGGTGCGCACGGTGTGGCCGATCAAGTCGCTGCGGTCGTAGATCGTGCGGATGCGCACGCCCGGCGGTAGCTTGCGCCCTTGCGCTTCGATGGCGGCACGCACGGCGGCCACGACTTTCGACGCGTTCGCGCCTTTCGTCATCTGGACGATGCCTTCGACGACGCTGCTCTGGTGGTTGAAGGCGACGACGCCGGAGCGTGGCCGGTTGCCGATCGTGACTTCGCCGACGTCGCCCACGAGCACCGTGCGGCCATTGCTCGCGGCGACGACGGTGCGGCCGATGTCGTCGATGCGGTCGAAGATGCCGATGCCGCGCACGACGAGCGCCTCGTCGCCACGCTTGACCAGGCCGCCGCCCGTGTTCGCGCTGGCGTTGGCGAGTGCCTGGCGCACCTGGTCCAAGGTGACGCCGTAGCGGTTAAGCAGCAGCGGATCGACCTGCACCTGGTATTCCTTGACGGTGCCACCGAAGCTGACGACGTCGGCCACGCCCGGTACCGCGCGCAGCGCCGGGCGCAGCACCCAGTCCTGCAGCGCGCGCACTTCGCTTTCGTCCATGCCGGGCGCTTCCAGCACGTAGCGATAGATTTCGCCGACGGCAGTGGACAGCGGCGCCAGCGACGGTTGCACGCCCGGCGGCAGCACGACGTTCTGCAGCCGCTCCGTCACCTGCTGGCGGGCGAAATAATCGTCGGTGCCGTCGGCGAACGTCAGCGTCACGACGGACAGCGCCCCGATGCTCACGGAACGCAGCTGCGTCTGGCGCGGCACACCGGACAGTTCGCGCTCGATCGGCAAGGTGACGACGCGCTCCACTTCCTCGGCCGCCTGACCGGGCAGCTGCGTGACCACCTGCACCTGCACGTCCTGCACGTCGGGGAACGCTTCGATGGGCAGGTCGCTCAGCGCATGCCAGCCGACCGCGGCGAGGCAACCGGTCAGGAACAGCACGAGCACGCGCTGCGCGAGGACCGCGTCGATCAGCTTAGCCAGCATGGTTCTCGCCTTCCGCGTTCAGCAGCAGCGCGCCTTCCGTCACGACTTGTTCGCGCGGGTGCAGTCCCGCGTCGACGAACGAACGCTGCGCGCCGCCCAGCGCCACGTGCACGCGCCGCTTCTCGAACGTGCCGGCGGCCCGCTGCACGTAGACGTACGTGTCGTCGCCGTCCGTGAACAGCGCCGTGTTCGGCAGCGCCAGCGCGCGCGCCGCTCCGCCGTCCTGGAGGAAGGCGATGCGCGCGAACATGTCCGGTTTCAGGCGGCCGTCCGCGTTGTCGAGGGCGCAGCGTACCTGCACGCGGCGCGTGACGGGATCGACGGCGACGCCGATGCGGTCGATCGTACCGCGCATGGCCTGCCCTGGCCACGCGTCCGTCTCGACGGACACTGTCTGGCCACGCTTCAGGCTTGCTGCCACTCGCTCGGGTACGTCGGCGATGGCCCACACGTGGCGCAGGTCGCTGATGACAAGCAGCGGATTCGGCTGATCCGGCCGCACTTCCTGCCCCACGTTGATCTGCTTGTCGGCGACGATGCCTGCGATCGGTGCGCGCAGCCCGAAGCGGCCGTCGACCGCGGCGCGCGCGTGCAGGTTGGCGATCCGTTGGCGCGCGCGCCGCGCCTCGGCGTCGGCCTGGCGGTAGTCGGCGTCGGCGTTCTCGTAGTCCTTGCGCGCGAGGACGTCCGCGTCGAGCAGCATGCGCGCGCGGGCCAGCGCGAGGCGCTTGCGTTCCTCGTCCGCATCGGCCTTGCGCGCGTCGGCCTGGGCGCCGGCGAGGTCGGGCGAATCGAGTTCGGCGAGCAGGTCGCCGGCGCGCACACTGTCGCCGATCTCCACGCGCTGGCCCGTGACTCGGCCCAGCACGGGCGAGGCAATGCGGCTCGTACGCGTCTCGTCGTAGGCGATGCGGCCGGCCACCGGCTCGGCCACGGGCAGAACGCCGGCATCGACGGCCGCGATCTTCAGATAGGACAGTCGGGGATCGTTGGCGGCGATCGTGATATGGCCGTCGACAGCGCGTGCACGCGGCGCCGGCGCTGCAGGCTGTGCGGAATGGGCGCTCCAGGTCCAACAGGCGCCCGCGATTGCGGTAAGCAGCAGACCGCCCGCGGCGGCAAATGTCAGGGTCTTCATGGTTGCGGACTCATCAATTGGGATTTCGGGGACGCCGCCGCTTCCAGCGCCGCCACGGCCTTGGCCAGGTCGGCACGGGCGGAAAGCGCATCCAACTGGGCGGCACGCCACGCGCGGCGCACGTCGAGCACGTCCATGACGCCGAGCGCACCGTGGGCGAACGCAAATTCGGCATCGTCAGCCGCCTTGCGCGTGGCCGGCAGGATGTCGCGGTCGTAGCGCGCGGCCCGCCGCGCCGCGGCCTCGGCCTGCGCCCGGGCACGCGCCACGTCGGCGCGGGCGGTCTGCCGGACCTTGTCGAGGTTTTCGTACGCCGCGTCCAACGCCGACTCGGCACTGCGGATCTCGCCCTGCATCGTATAACGCACGAAAAGCGGTACCTGCACGGCGACGCCAACGCTGTTGCCGCTACCCTGCGGATTCGCCGTGCTCGCTGGATAGTGTTCGAACTGCACACCAACCGTGACGTCGCGCGTACGACCGGCCCGCGCCAGATCGCGCGACGCTTCGGCGGCGCGGACACGTGCGAGCGCAGCCTGCACGTCCGGGCGCGCGTCGACGAGGGCGGCGGCGTCGGTGACTAGTGCCGGCAGAGCGACGGTCCAAGGTCCAGTTGCGCGCAGGCCGCCCGAAGCTTCCTGGCCGAGAAGGAGCGCAAGTGCGCGTCTGGCCTCGTCGAGGCCGACTGCCGCGTCGTCGGCGTCGTTGCGCGCACGCAGCGCATCGATACGCAAACGTCCGCTGTCACTACCCGCCAGGTCTCCTGCCTTGTGACGTTGTTCAGCGGCAGCCAGCGCATTTTCCGCCAGCGCAGCGGCATCGGCACTGATCGATTGACGCTCCTGGGCCGCCAGCAAGTCATAGTAGGCGGCAGCGACGTCGCGGCGCAGCTGACGACGTGCGTCCTCCAGGTCGGCGCGCGCTGCTTCTTGGAGGCGAACTGCGGCGGTCGTTCGAAGGCCGCGTTTGCCGCCGCGTTCGATCACCTGGTCGATTCGCACGGTACTGTCGACAGTCTTGCTACGCAGGCCGCCAGCGCCGATCCCCGCCGCGGGATTGATATTCATGGTCTGCAGCGTCAAGGTCGGGTTGGGCGCGGCAGCGGCGCTGGTCACTGTCGCACCAGCGCTGTCTACCCCAATGGCGACCAGCTTCAAGTCACGGTTGTGCTGCTCGGCCAGCGAGATCGCCTGCTCCAGTCGCAGTTCTTGCGCGCTAGCGGATACACCCAGCAGGAAAATGAGCAGGGCTGGCGCGAGCCTCAGAGGAAAAAGAAACGACATCGTCATACCCTATCGTGCGAGAGGCTCCACAAGCAGGCGTTCGACGCGCGCCATGCGCTTTTCGGAGCAGTTCGCTGGCAGCAGCTCGACCTCGTCCCCGACATTGGCTTCGAGATTGCTGGGCAGTGCCGCCACCACGGTATGATGCAAGCGCGTGCCACGGTACCTCACCTTCACGAAGTGCTGACGCACATCGACGCCGTCGGCTTGCGCAGTGCAGTCTTGCACGATCGACCATGCGGCATCGGCGGTCAGAACCTCGAGCACACGACCTCGACGAAATCCGTGGTCCCAGTCGACGGACCCCTTACCCAATGGCTGGGCGCAGGACGACAGAAGAATACACACGACCGGACCGACGATCGGCACAGCCACCAGCCGACGAATGCACATGATTTGCCCCATAAAAAAGCAGCGCACCACGTCGTGCGCATACGGGTGGCAATCATAGGCAGGGACGCACACGTCAACATTGCAATTGCGTAATCATTGCGAACTCGTAATTCTAACGGATGGGATTGATACACTTTGCCGAACTGTAATGGTGAACGTGAATTTGCCCGGCTATACTTACGCGCTTGTTTCGACCGAAATCATGGGTATGTCGCCTCGCACACCTGAATTGCGTGCAAAGCCGCACCGATAATCACCGGAGATTTCAGCGGTTAATTCCGTGTGGAAACGTTACGTGGGCGATTGTGAGATGCGGAGCATAAACGGTGATTAGGGTTCCTCATTGAATTGGTGATGCTATGCGGAATATTAGCGACCCACCGATTCGGCTCCGCCATTGATTCTGCCAGGTTTACATAAACAAGTTATTAAGGCTTCACATGGTAGATATCATCGAGGAAGCGCTTGCACAGCACAAGCGGTCGGCAGAAAATGGCCAGGCCATCTGGAATGTAGCATTTGTGAACGACGACAAGATTAGAGGAACAATTAAAGCATTTGGTGATGGCAAGTATGCGTTAACTAATCCTCACGGCGCCGTATACTTTTGCGCGGACAAAGTCGTTTATTTATACCTTGCCAGATGACTGTCCGCTCCTCTTTTGCTGATAGCGATGAACTGTTCGACGGCGCCCATCCAAATCTTGCCCTGAATCGAATCGCAAATTTCCTTGACGATCGACAATGCCAACCCAAAGCTGTTCGGCTTGCCGGCGTACTGCTCTCGTCGATTGACACAAGGAACTCGGATGAAAAAAAACGCATCGCCCATTAAGGTGCTTGCGGTAGCGCTTGCAGTCCTGTCAAACATTGGACGCGCGCAGGTGCCCGCGCCGACCGAGCAGCCCGTGGAGTCCCTGCCGACGGAGCAAAATATATTCGGGGAAAAAACCGACGTGACGATCGGCGCCGGTGCAACGTACGCGGCGCGCTATCCAGGCGCGACCAGCCGGCAGCTTGTTCCCAATCCGGTGCTTTCCCTCCAGCGCGGCATCCTGTTCGCCGACACCTTGCGCGGCATCGGCGTGCAGTATCAATCGGCATCGGAATTCTACGTAGCGCAGTCGTTCTTCTACGACCTTGGCCGCCTCGACAAGAATAACAGCTGGCGCCCCGGCTCCAACCGGCTTGTCGGCATGGGCGATGTGCCCGGATCCGTGACTGCCCACACCTTGATCGCGCAAACGTTCACGGCATTGTTGCTGGTCAGTGCGGAAATAGAAATGGCGCTGCGCGACACGGCGCGCCGCAACCGCTACCGCCTTGGCATCGAATTCACGCCGCTCAAGAATGCCTCGGATACCGTCACCATCGACCTGGACGGCTGGTGGGGCGACGGACGCTACAATCAAGCGTGGTTCGGCGTAACGCCACAGCAGGCAGCGCGCACAGGTTTCGCCGCCTTCAGCCCCGGCGCCGGCGTGTATCAGTTAGTGCCGGGCGTCAGCTGGGAGCACCACCTCGACCGCCATTGGTCGAGCACGCTCCAGCTGACCGGTACTCGATATGTCGCCACAGTGAGCGACAGCCCCATCTTGGCCCAGCGCACGTCGACAAGTGCGACGGCCGCTATCGCTTACACCTACTGAACCGGCACAGCTACACCATCAATTGAATCGCCACGAGTTTTCTAGACATCCTGAGCCATAATCTGGGTCAAGGAGAACATATGAGTGGAAAGCGGTACACGGAGGAATTTTGTTGAGGCCGACCGAAAATTGACCCGCTGGGGATGCGGACAGCATTCGGTCCAGTAGCTTCAACCTTATGTTCAACTGAAGCCCGGGCGATGGCCAGCGCCTCGGCCAGTTGCCGCTCGCGTTCGGTATGTTTGCATCGACGCGAGCATCGGCCTCTTCCTGGAACGCGAGAATACTGGCTGTGATCGCAGGAGGCCTGAGCCTCCTGCTTGGCATGTTCGCCAATGTTCAGGTCACATGATCACCTGACCACGATTGCTAAAGCCCGCCGGTCTCTGTTCAATACGGCCATATTGTCCAGCAATGGGTTGCGGCACTTGAAGCCTTCATCTGCCCCAGCAAAGACACGATGGCGCCCCGACATCATCTCAATTCTCTTCGATGATCGACACGCCCCAAGGCTTCAGCTCAAAGGACTGGCCGCGCTTCACTGCCTGTCCTGACAGCAGATCCGTGCCGTTGCCATAGCCATAGGTCATCCGTTGCGGCTTGGCCGAGTAGTTCAACAGGTAGCGGACCTGACGACCTTCCTGCGAGGTGCCGCCGCGAATGATCAACGGGAAACGCACTTTGGGCAACTCGATCCCGGCCCGCTTCACGTGCTCCGCCACGATCTTCTCGATCACCGCGTCGGACGGCATGAAGCCCACGTAGGCCACCTCGCCGCTGCCATACGTATTGCGCGTAACGGCAGCATAGGCCGGCCACGAGGGATGCTTGTAACGCGCCTCCACCTTAGCCGTGGTGGGCGTCACAAACTCCATCCACCAGCGCGCCTTGTTGTCTTCCTTGCCCACGCCGAACGGATTGCCGTCCAGCGTCACATTCACGGGATTGGTGAACTGGTGATAGCTGATCCCGGCCGCCTCGCTGATGGCGCCCGGCTGCACGGCGTAGCGCACCTTGGTGTGCTCATCCGCGAAGCCACTGCGGAAGGTGTAGACCACGTGGCCACCCGCCTTGGCATACGCGTTCAACTTAGCGATTTCCGCGTCGCTGGCCGCGTACAGCGAAGGCACCACGATCAGCTTGTAGTTCGATAGCGGCACCGTTGACGATGGCGACAGAATGTCGGCTTCCACGTTCATCCGGTACAGCGCGTCGTAGTAAGGACGCATGGCCTCGTTGTAGCTCAAGGTCTTGCCTTCGGAGTGCACCTTGAAGGCATCAAAGCCTGCCTGGGCCGTGTTGCTGACATAGACCGCCACCTGATTCTTCTTGCGCAGATTGACCAGCTTGGGCCCAAGGCGCTGCAGGTCGGCACCGACGGTCTTGACCTCGGCGTACACCTCGTTCGGCAGGTAGTCCTGGGACAGCAATCCGCGCCAGTAGGTTTCTATACCGTTGGCCGTTGTGGCCCAGTGCCAGTACCCGACCATGTTTGCCCCCGAAGCCAGGTGGCTGAACGCTTGCAGGCGCAACTGACCCGGATAAGGAGTCCATTCCGGAAAGCCCTGTGCCTCGGTCTCCATCACCAGGTAGTTCTGACCGTTGCGCAACGAACGGGTAAGGTCACCCCCAAACGCGATATCCGCGCCCGTCAGCTTATCCTGGCTGGGGTGATAGATGTCGACGCCGGCAATGTCGAGCGGTTTGGCGGCTTCCCAGTGATTCACCTCAGGTTGTACGCCATAGGAGTAGTCTTTCCAGCCCAGGTCGAAGTTCTGAGTGATGAACTGGTCGGGACGAGCACGCGAGCGCACCAGATCCGCTTGCCAGGTCAAATACTCCGTGACCAGCCCGCGCTGAAAATCGGCAAACGCGTTGGACATGCTGGCATTGATGGAGCCGTTCACCGAGGGGAAGTCGGCCCAATCGTTGATGCGGTTGCTCCAGTAGTCCAGGCCGAAAGCCATGTTGAGCTTTTCCAGATCCGGAAACTTCTTGCGCATGTGCGCGACGAACGCGGCCTGCACGTTAGGCCCACTGGTGAAGTAGGCCTTGGTTTCGTTATCGACCTGGTAGCCGATCACGGCCGGGTTGTCTTTTACGTGTTCGATCAGCTTGATGATCACGCGTTCGGCAGCGCGGCGGAAGTCGGGATCGGTGATGTCCATGTTCTGCCGGTGCCCATACTGCGCACGCCCATTTGGCCGGACTACCAGGACGTTGGGATGCTCGCGCGCCAGCCAAGTGGGGATTGCATAAGTAGGCGTGCCGACAATGACCTTGATGCCCTCCTTCTGGAAAGCGGCCAGCATGCGGTCCACGTGGGTGAAGTCGAACACGCCTTCGCTGCGTTCCAGCGTTCCCCAGGTCGATTCGGCGATGCGGACGACGTTGATGCCCGCCTCCTTCATCATGCGGGCATCCTGTTCGACGCGGTCCACTGGTGCGTATTCACTGTAATACGAAACGCCGTACAAGACCGTGTCGGGCAGCTTCGGTGTGCCCACTGCGTTTCCATGCATCAGTACCAGCCCCGCTGCGGCCAAGGCCCTCCGCAATAATCCTCCTGCTTTTCTCATCTTGTCTCCTCTTATCTTATTTGGGTCCCATAAGACAATCGTGATTGGCTTCGGCGATGCCCAGGTAGGTGAACTGAAATGATTGCGCCCAGCACTGTGACAATGATTATGGTTGCGGCCATTATGATATCGATAACAAGAACTGTCAGCAAATAACTTTTTCCTGCCGATTGATATCCGTTCGGTAATCGGGCTGCGAAACTACAGCCCGCTCTCTGCGCCCCTCGAAGAGCAACTACGCTCGCTTCTTGCCGCAGCTCAGGCCTCCCTCAATTGGAGGGCATGTACAAGCGCCCAATCTTGGTCGTTGGCGTACGGATCGTAGGTGCGCGCCTTCTGGCCATTCACCGACAGTGGATAGATGTAAACCGCTGATCCACGACCATCCGGGGTGAACAACGACAGATTGTTGCGGATGATCTGATCGGCTCGTTTAGCATATATGTCGCCCCCCTACTTTGGCGAAGTGATTGAACGCGACTGCAGTGATCGTGCTCCAGTAATGAGGAAAGGTATCGCCCCAGTGCAAAATTCGTATTGATGTTAAATCTGGACGCCACAAAGACAAAAGACCCGTAGCTCTCAGAGCTAGCGGGTCTCATGAATGTTAAATATTTCTCTCTAACAATTGTCCTGGCGGAGGCGATGGAAGCCCTATTGTCCGTTAAACCCCGCATGAATACCGGCTCGGCTTCGAATACATCACCGTCTACCCTCACTCGCACCCTCAAACATGTCGGTCAAGGTGGGACCGTTCTGGACGATCCTGTACTCACTGCGAGCTGGCGTGCCAACAAGCCAATTGTAACGCGGATCAGGAATTGAAAGCTGCCTGGCTATCCATGTTTGATGAGCGCTTCCAGCGACAAGTTACGACGACTCTGCAGGCCGTTTTAGCTCCGACAAACCAAAAGGTTAGCGTCGCAGGCCTGACTGCCGCGGTCGTCGTCCCAGCCGCAGTTGATGCCGCTATCCGGCACCGCGCGGCAGCGGCTCAGAAATATCGGACCCATCCCTGCTTCGAGGTTCGTTTATAGCGCGCGAAGGCGCGGCACGGGAAATACAGCAAGGGCATCAGCGCCAGCGCCACGAGCCAGACCGGCCATACGTGGTCGACGCCGTAGCGCGCGCCGTGGTTCGCGCCGAACGTTGCCACCAGCAGCCGCTGCATGGCCAGCAGCACGTAAAGATGCAGCAGGTAGTAGAACATCGGCGCGCCGCCAAAGGTGGCGCAGGCGCGTGTGAACCAGTTGTCGCGCGGCTCCAGCGCGGCCAGCGCCAGCGCCCCGCCGCCCAGCGTCAGCAGCAGGTAGTCGAGCGAGGGCGGGTATTTGGTGAGGGCCAGGAACGACATCACGGTGCGGATGGCGCTGTCCTGCACGGTCCACGGCAATTCTTCGCCGTAGATGTTAAAGCCGCGCAGCACCGCCAGCAGCAGCAAGGCGCAGACGCCCACGGCGACCAGGATGCGGCGACGGCGTTCCGGGGCCATGGTGGCGGCGTACACGGGTCCCGCCGCGTAACCGGCCAGGATCACGCCGATCCAGGGCAGCAGCGGATACGCGACCTTCACCTTGATCGCGCCGTCGGCGACGAGGTAGCCTCGGTGCAGCAGGAGCGTCCACGCGTCGTAGGCCATGGTGCCCGGCGCGAACGACATCCACGTGAGCGCATTGTGGCCGACGATGATGGCAAGGCCGACCGCGCCCAGCAGAGCGGTCGGCAGCTTGTGCACCAGGCCCAGGAAGATCATGGCCAGGCCGATCACCCAGATCACCTGCAGGAAAACGGTCTGGGGCGGAAACACGCCGTACCAGGCGAAGTTGACGACCACCAGTTCCAGGACCACCAGCAGCAGGCCGCGCTTGACCAGGAAGCCGGTCGCCGAGCGCGGGCCCGAGGCGGGATGCGCGTACAGCCAGGCCGACAGCCCCGTGAGGAACACGAACAGCGGCGCGCAAAAATGCGTGGCGATACGCGTGAAGAACAGCGCCGGGTCCGTATGGACCGCGTCCAACGGATCGCTCAAGGGAACGTGCACATAAATGGCTTCGCGCACATGGTCGAACAACATGATTAGCATGATGAGTCCGCGCAGAACGTCGATCACGGCGATGCGCGAGCGCGCCGGCGGCACCGCGGCGTGGGCCGTGGCCGGCGCCATCGGGCCATTCCAGGCGGCGGCGTTATACAAATTAGTCTGGTCCATCTGTGTGCCTTCGATTCGAGTTGATCATGGACTGCTGCCGCACCTTGGATGGCGGACCAGATCATTGTAAGGAGACGGCTCCGGATTTTATGCTTTGTTCCCGCTGCGCGGCAGTGCCAAGGCGTCGAAAATGGGCGCGAGACAGCATTTCGTATGGCATTCGCAGTGCCCCGGTGACTGTCGGCACGCCATGTCGTATGAGGGCCCCAAAACCGCTTTTTCTGTTTCCAGGGCGTCCTCGAACAGCCCGATTCCACCTGAAGCCTATGCTGTAATGAGTGATCAGCCCATCGGAGAACATCATGCCAAGGACCTCATCACCGCTTCGCATCGGCCGCCTGCTGCTGCCGCTCCTGCTCGTCCTCGCCGCCGGCGCGGCCTGCGCCCATGGCGTGGCCGAGGACGACAAGGCGTATTTCGAGCGGACCAGCGGCACCCACATCCTGCCCTTCATCTACCTGGGCGCCAAACACATGGTGACCGGCTACGACCACCTGCTGTTCCTGTTCGGCGTGATCTTCTTCCTGTACCGCCTGAAGGACGTCGGCGCCTACGTGACCTTGTTCGCGCTCGGGCACAGCATCACCCTGCTGAGCGGCGTGTTGAGCGAAACCCGCGTCAATCCCTACATCATCGACACCATCATCGGATTCTCGGTGGTGTACAAGGCGCTCGACAACATGGGGGCGCTGCGGCGCGTCCTCGGGTTCCAGCCCGACACCAAGGCTGCGGTGCTGATATTCGGCCTGTTTCACGGCTTCGGTCTCGCCACCAAGCTGCAGGAGCTGGCGCTGTCGAAGGATGGGCTGGTGCCGAATATCCTGTCGTTCAACGTCGGCGTCGAGATCGGCCAGATGCTGGCGTTGTCCGCGATCCTGATCGCGATGGGCTACTGGCGCCGCAGCGCCACCTTCGGCCGCCAGGCCTTCAATGCGAACGTCGTGCTGATGATCGCCGGCTTCGTCCTCATGGGTTACCAACTTACCGGCTATGCCGTCGCTTGACGAGGAAAACATGACTACCTACGACACCAATCTGCTCCCCACCCTGCCCCAGCTGGGCAAGGCCACCGCGGTCGCCCTTGCGGTGGCCGGCGCGATTCTGGTCGGCGCCGTGCTGCCGGCCGAATATGGCATCGACCCGAGCGGCATCGGCAAGGCCCTCGGGCTGACGCAGCTGAACGGCGGCGCCCGCCCGGCCGCGGACGTGACGCCGGCGGCCGGTGCCGCCGTCGTCGCGACGGTCGCCAGGACCGCACACGCATTCCGCAACGACGAGATGAGCATCACCCTGCAGCCGGGCGAAGGCGCCGAGATCAAGGCCGCGATCAGCAAGGGCGAGCAGTTCGTGTTCAGCTGGTCTTCGGAAGGCGGGCCGGTCAAGTCGGACATGCACGGCGAACCGTTCAACGCCGGTCCGCGCGAATTCAGCACCTACTGGAAGGTGGCCCAGCAGGAATCCGGACGCGGCTCCTTCACGGCGCCGTTCGACGGCATCCATGGCTGGTATTGGCGCAACAAGGGCACGACGCCGGTGACGATTCATCTCCAGGTCAGCGGCTTCCACGACAAGCTGTTCCGCCCCGCTGCCGGGGCTTGATGGCTGTCGACGCAAAAAAGGAAGGCCGTGGCCTTCCTTTTTTGCGTCGCGTGAACGGGCGTTTACTTGACGACGAAGGTCACCGGCACCTTGGTCTTGTCGGCCAGGACCAGCACCGCGATCACCTTGGCGCCTTTGGGCGCGTGCGCGCCGACCGCTTCGAGCTTGTTGCCGCCGGCCGGCTTGAGGACATAGTCGGCCGTGGTGCCGCCGTTCTCGACGCTCACATGGCCGTTCAGACCGGCGCTCGGCATCGGGTCGCCATCGTCCTCGACATACAGTTCGATCTTGCCGCTGGCGGGCACCAGTTCGAGCCAGGTGTCGCCCACCGCCTGCACGATGCCCCCGTGGTTCGGGGTCGGCGTGCCATGGCCGTAGGCGGACGACAACGCCAGCGCGGCGGACGCCGCCAGTAACATGGACAGGGATTTCTTCATCATCGAGTCTCCAGAGGTAATACGACGTTTATTCCGGTGCGTGCGGCAGCACGAAGGAAAGCGAGGCCAGGTGTTCCATGTGATCGTACTTCTTCGGCTCTTCGGAAGGCGAGTTCAGGATCGCGACGATCACGTTCAGGCCCTGGTTGCGCACCGGGATCGTGACCGTCCCGTCGGCGCCGGTCAGCACGGGCTTCCCGTCCGGGTCGTTGAGCCAGTCGTGCATGACCCTGGCGCCGGCCGCCGGCTTGCCCTTGTAATACACGCGCAGCTTGATCGGCTGGCCGAGCAGCGCGGGCAGCTTGCCCTCCACCGGCACGATCTGCAATGTCTGCTCCGGCAGCAGCGGCAGCGGCTTGGTGAGCGGGCCGATGATGTGCACCGCGTACTTGGTGTTCCTTTCGCTGACGGTGGCGGTGGGTTGCTCGTCGCGTCCCTGCTTGTGCCACTTGCCGTCCGGGGTGTGGCTCCAAGTGCCGTTGTCCAGCACCGCGGCGACGATGGCCGGCTGGTTCTCCAGGTCGACCAGTGCCAGGCGGCCATCGATATGCAGCGAGGTGGGAACCGGCTTGCCGTCGGCGTCGTAGCCCTTCATGCTGGTCACCATCGAAAAGCGCTTGACGATGTCGAGGTCGTCCGCGCCGATACCGTACAACAGCGCCAGCTGGGTGGCGCGCTGGGCGAACCAGATGCCATGCGACTGCGCCGCGCCGGTCGCGGACAGGCCTGCGACCAGCGCCATGAGTGCGACTGCTTTGTTCAGACGTTTCATGTTGTTGCCTCTTGTTGACGTGTTAAAGACGGTTCAGAAGGAATGGCGTACGTTCAGCGACACCGTGCGCGAGGTGCCCGGCATCACCCAAACCTGGCTGTACGAACTGGCGTAGTAACTCTTGTTGAAGAGGTTGTCGATGTTCAGCGACACGCGCGTCTTCTTGGTCGGCGCGTACGACGAAATCAGCCGGAATACCGTGTAAGCCGGCAGTTCGAAGTTGGTGGAGGCAGCGACGTCGCCCAGGCGCGCGCCGACGTAGTTCACGGCGCCGCCGAGCGAGGCCACACCCGAGCCGAGCGCGAAAGTCTGCGTCAGCACGACCGATGCGCTGTTCTGCGGGACGTTGGGGAAGCGGCTACCGGCGACGATGGTCGCATCGCCCTTGGTGACGCGGGCGTCGGTGTAGGCATACGAGGCCGACAGCTTGAGGTTGCGCGCCAGCTCGCCCGCCATGTCGAGTTCCACGCCCTTGCTGGCGACCTCGCCCGCCGGCAGCGAGAAGTCGGTGTTGATCGGATTGGTGGTCAGCACGTTCTGCTTGGTGATGCGGTACACCGCCAGCGTGCCGCTCAGGCGGTCGTTGTCGTACTTGGCGCCGACCTCGTACGACCTGCTCTTCTCGGGGGCGAAGGACTGGTTCTCGATGCTGACGCCGTCGTTCGGGCGGAAGGCGCGCCCCGCGGTGGCATACAGCGACAGGTGTTTATCCGGCTGGTACACCAGTCCCGCACGCGGGCTGGTCGCCTCCGGGCTTTGCTTGCTGGTCACGTTCACGCGGTAGTTGGTGACGGCCTGGTCGGCGCTGTCGCGGCGCACGCCCAGCAGCATCTTCCACCGTTCGCTCAGGTCCACCTGGTCCTGGGCATACACGCCGTGCGCGCGCTGCTCGGACTTGGTGTTGATCGACAGCGTCATCGGGTCGGCGACGCCGCCGTAGACCGGGTTGTAGATGTCGATCGCGTACGGATTGGTGGCGTTCGGATTGCGGCGGTACTGGATGCGGCGGTCGTCGAACTTGAATGCGTCCACGCCGAACAGCAGGTTGTGCACGATCGGGCCGGTCGCCACCTTGCCCAGGATTTCCAGGCGGCCGGAGCGGTCGATCGCCTTGTTGTCATTGAGCCGATGCTGGCGGCGCAGGGTGCGGCCGTCGGCCAGCAGGTTGTTGGCCTGGCTCGACACACCGTACAGCGAGCTGCCGCGGTAGGCCACGCCGGTCTGCAGCGACCAGTCGTCGTTGAAGGGATGCTGGACGAAGACCTGCTGGCCGACCGAGCGGATGGTCACCGGGCCGTCGGCCGGTTCGCCCAGGAAGCGCGACACCGGGATCAGGCCGAGCACCCCATTGACGGCCAGGACGCCGCGGTCGAACGGCGCGCGCTGCTCGACCGCCTCGACCTCGTACGACACCGTGGTGGCTTCGCCGACCAGCCAGACGAAGGACGGCGACAGGAACTTGCGGTCGTGCGTGAGCCGGTCGCGGAAGCTGTCGCCCTTCTCCCAGGCGGCGTTCAGGCGGTAGGCCAGGGTCTCGCTGATCGGGCCGGTAAAATCTACCGCGCCACGCCGCGTGCGGTGGCTGGACAGCGTGCCTTCGATCGTGTACTCGGGCTGGAAGCGCGGCTTCTTGGTGGTGATGTTGACCGTGCCGCCCGGTTCGCCGCGGCCATAGAGCGCGGCCGCCGGGCCCTTGAGGATTTCCACCGACTGCGTGTTCACGCCGTCGCGCAGGCCGTTGTAGCCGCGGCTCGAGCTGAAGCCGTTGACCATGTAGTCGGAACCGAAATTGGGGTCGCCGGTGAAGCCGCGCATGGCGTAGCTGTCCCACAGGCCGCCGAAGTTGCTGGCGCGCGAGATGCCGCTGGACAGGTCGAGCGCGCCAGCCAGGTCGGTCACGCCGACGTCCTTCAGCAGGTCGGCGGTAATCACGCGCACGCTCTGCGGCAGGTCCTGCAGCGGCGTGTCGGTCTTGGTGGCGCCGGTGGCCGACAAGCTGCGATAGTTCTGGCGCTTGGCGGTGACGACCACCTTTTTGGTCGGTTCGCCTTCTGGCGCCGGCGCCGCCGCGTCGACGGGAGCCGCCTCGGAGGGGGCGGCAGGTGCTTCGGGCGCGGCGGCCAACGCCGCGATCGGATAGGTGGCGGCCAGGAACAAGGCCAGTGTGTGATGCCGGGACGGGTACATGCGAACTCCTGGTTTTGTGGTGTGCTGTTGAACTTTGCGAAGTCTCTTCTGATTCCCAGCCGATCTTGTCGACCGTTCAGTGCCACAGCCTTCACCTGCTTTGTGCCCAGGTTCCTCGACCGCGTCAATGGAGATGATTACAACACGCCGACACCGCCGGTTTATCGTGTAATCGGGCCGTCACAAAACAGAAACGGTTGTTTTCGACTCGCCAATCAGCACAGCTTGCTGCCTGCCCCTTCGCCGCACGCCTGCAGTGCAGCGCACGCATTGGCGCCCCGTAATGGCGCATGCGCATGCGCCACGAGCTGTCCCCTGCCGAAGCAATCCATGCTGCCGGACACCGCGAAAACCGTAGTTGCTGTTTCAGCCATCCAAGAAAACGGGATAATGCGGGGCGGCCGGCATGGTGTAATTGTTCGGGCAGACGCGCCACAATATTTTCCGGCGTTGATGGCATACCGGCTAGCCCAGCCTTGACCAACTCAGTGATTTGGACGGACCATGCACAAGGGAGTCATTTGCGCGCTGCTCGCAGCAGCCCTGTTCGGCGCCAGCACGCCATTCGCGAAACTGCTGGTCGGCGCCGTGCCGCCGTTTGCCCTGGCGGGCATGCTTTACCTGGGCAGCGGCCTCGGGCTGCTGGCCTGGCTCGGGCTGCGCGCAGTGCGGAAGGGGAACGATCAGGACCGCCCAGCCGGGCTGGCGACATCCGACTTGCCCTGGCTGGCCGGCGCCATCCTGGCCGGCGGCATCGCCGGCCCGGTGCTCCTGATGGCCGGCCTGGCGCTGACGCCCGCATCGTCCGCCTCCTTGTTGTTGAACATGGAAGGGGTGCTGACCTCGCTGCTCGCCTGGTTCGTGTTCAAGGAGAATTTTGAACGCCGTATCTTCATCGGCATGTTGTGCATCGTCGTCGCAGGCATCGTGCTCTCATGGGAGCAGGTGCCCGCGCTTGGCGTTCCTGTCGGTGCGCTTGCGGTCCTCGGCGCCTGCCTGTGCTGGGCGATCGACAACAATCTGACGCGCAAGGTCTCGGCCAGCGACGCGGTCCAGATCGCGTGCGCCAAGGGCCTCGTGGCTGGCAGCGTCAACCTGGGGATTGCCGGCGTGCTCGGCTTCGGGGTGCCCGACGCAAAGGAGATGCTGGGCGCTGCCGCGGTGGGATTTTGCGGCTATGGTCTCAGCCTCGTCATGTTCGTGGTGGCCCTGCGGCACCTGGGGAGTGCGCGCACGGGTGCCTATTTTTCCGCTGCGCCCTTCGTCGGCGCCGCGATCTCGTTGCCGATGCTCGCCGAGATGCCGACACCGGGCTTCTGGCTGGCCGCCAGCTTGATGGGCGCCGGCATCTGGCTGCACCTGACCGAACGGCACGAGCACGAACATGCCCACGAGCCGCTTTTCCACGCGCACGCACACGTCCACGACGAGCACCATCGGCACGAGCACGAATTCGAGTGGGACGGGGCCGAGCCGCACACCCATCCCCACCACCACGCGCCGATCCGGCACACGCACGCACATTACCCGGACATCCACCATCGGCACGAGCACTGACGGAACGCGTTGCCTTGATACACACTCATGATTTGCGGTACCATCGAAGCATGGCGCGTTTGCTCTTCCGATTGTTCCTGTGGTTCTCGATAACGGTGCTGTCCCTCCAGGGCGGCGCTGCAATTGCAATTGAAGATGCTGAAGCGCCCGCGCGCGCAACAATGGCCATGGCAGGCCATGCACATCATCATTTCGCTTCGCAAAGCGACGGAGACCACTGCAGCGAGTCCGGCTCCAAGGCGCCGGCCGCGTCCCACGCAAAGTGCCCGGCTTGCGCAAGCTGCTGCGCCGGCAGCGCGGCGCCTCCTGCCCAGTTGCCGGCCTTCCCTGTGCCGTCGACCGCTTCCTCGCCGCACGCCGGAGTGGAAGCCGCCATGACGTCCTTCGTTTCCGCCACCCTCGAGCGGCCGCCGCGGGACTTGTTCGTTTGATTTTCCGGGCGCGCTGACGGTGCGCATCGGGGCCACACGTCGGCCTCCAATCAACACGAACTAAAAACATGAAATTTTCACACCTGCTGCTGTGCGCGGCCGGCATGCCGTTGCCCGCTTCCGCGCAAGCGGATCGAAGGAGCGCACCCATGAATTCACTGACAAGACCGGGCCTGCGCCGCCTGGCCGTGGCGGCCAGCGCCGCGCTCCTTGCGGGCTGCGCGAGCTTTTCCCGGGATGGCGGCATCGACGATGTAGCCCGCATGACACAGGAGCGCATCGCCCAGCCGGCGCCGTTGAAGCGGGGCCAGGACGCGCAAGCCGCTCGATCCGAAATCAAGGACCTGCTGTCCAAACCTCTCGGCGCCGATGCCGCGGTGCGCATCGCCCTGCTCAACAACCAGGGTTTGCAAGCGGAACTGGCCGACCTGTCGATCTCGGAGGCGGACTTCGTCCAGGCTGGCCGCCTGCCCAACCCGCGCTTCGGTTTCGGACGCGTGCGGGGTGGCGGCGAAGCCGAAATCGACCGCAGTCTGACGTTCGACCTGGCCGCGCTCCTGACCCTGCCGGTCCGCAGCGGGATCGAAGGCCGGCGCTTCGAGCTGGCCAAGCTCCAGGCGGCCATGCAGACGGTGAAGCTGGCCGCGGGCACGCGCAAGGCCTGGTACGCCGCCGTCGCCGCCGCGCAGGCCTCGAACTTCGCGGACCAGGTGCGCGAATCCGCCGAGGCGGCCGCAGAACTTGCCGCCCGCATGCGCTCCGCCGGCAACTGGAGCGCACTGGACGCCGCGCGCGAGCGTGCCTTCTACCAGGACGCGGTGACCCAGCAGGCGCAGGCCCGGCTGCAGGCCACCATGGCGCGCGAGGAACTGGTCCGGCTGTTGGGCCTCTCGGGCCCGTCCCTCGAATTCACGCTGCCGGACCGGCTGCCCGACCTTCCGGCCCAGGCACGCTCGCCGGCGAATGCCGAGGCGGACGCGCTGTCGCAGCGGCTCGACGTCCTCATCGCGCGCCAGGATGCGCAGGCCACGGCGCAGGCGCTCGGCCTGACGAAGACGACCCGCTTCATCAACGTCTTCGATGCCGGCTATGCCAACAAGAGCACGACCGGCGCGCCGCGCGAGAACGGCTATGAAGTCTCGCTCGAGCTGCCCCTGTTCGACTGGGGCGGCGCGCGCGTGGCGCGGGCGCAGGCCTCGTACATGGCGGCGGTCCACCGTACCGCGGATGTCGCCGTGAGGGCGCGATCCGAGGTGCGCCAGGCCTACGCCGGCTACCGCTCCGCCTACGACATCGCGCGCCATTACCGCGACGACATCGTCCCCCTGCGCAAGCAGATCGCCGACGAGGTCCTGCTGCGCTACAACGGCATGCTTGCCAGCACCTTCGAGCTGCTCGCCGAATCGCGCGAACAACTCACGGCCGTCAATGCCGCGATTGCCGCGCAACGCGATTTCTGGATCGCCGACACCAACCTCCAGTTCGCCATGAATGCCGGCGGCACCACCGATTCAAGGACTGCACAATGATTTCACGTCGAGATTTTTTCAAAGGCGCCGGCGCCGTCGCCGTCAGCACGGCGGCCGTCAGCCGCGTGGGCGCCGCTTCGCTGCCCGAAGCGGTGATCATGGACAACGCGAAGACCCATGTGCCGCCAATGCCCGCCACCGGACTCCCCTTCAACCCCGTCGTGACGCTGAACGGCTGGTCCCTGCCCTGGCGCATGAACAATGGCGTCAAGGAGTTCCACCTGGTGGCCGAGCCGGTCGTGCGCGAGTTCGCGCCGGGCATGAAGGTCAACCTGTGGGGTTACAACGGCCAGTCGCCCGGCCCGACGATCGAGGTGGTCGAGGGCGACCGGGTGCGCATTTTCGTGACGAACAAGCTGCCCGAGCACACCAGCGTGCACTGGCATGGCCAACGCCTGCCCAACGGCATGGATGGCGTGACGGGCCTGACCCAGCCCGGTATCGCGCCAGGTAAAACCTTCGTCTACGAATTCGTGGCGCGCCGCCCCGGCACCTTCATGTACCACCCGCACGCCGACGAAATGACGCAGATGGCGATGGGCATGATGGGCTTCTGGGTGACCCACCCGAAGGACCGGACGAAGTTTGCCGTCGACCGCGACTTCGTCTTCCTGCTCAGCAGCTACGACATCGAGCCGGGCAGCTACACGCCGAAGGTCAACACCATGCTGGACCAGAACCTCTGGACCTTCAACAGCCGGGTGTTCCCGGGCATCGACTCGCTGCCGGTGCGCCAGGGAGACCGCGTACGCATCCGCGTCGGCAACCTGACCATGACGAACCATCCGATCCACCTGCACGGCCACGAGTTCGAAGTTACCGGCACCGACGGCGGCTGGACGCATCCGGCCGGCCGCTGGCCCGAGGTGACGACCGACGTCGCGGTCGGGCAGATGCGGGCGATCGAATTCATCGCCAACGAACCCGGCGACTGGGCCCTTCACTGCCACAAGGCCCACCACACGATGAACGCGATGGGCCACAACGTCCCGACCATGATCGGCGTCGACCATCGCGACATCGCCGAGAAGATCGGCAAGATCGTGCCGGACTATATGGTCATGGGCGACAAGGGCGGCTCGATGGACGGGATGGAAATGCCGATCCCGGAAAACACCCTGCCGATGATGACCGGAGACGGCCCGTTCGGCGGCGTCGAGATGGGCGGCATGTTCACCGTGCTGAAGGTGCGCCGCGACCAGAAGCGTGGCGACTACACCGATCCCGGCTGGTACAAGCACCCGGCAGGTACGCTCGCCTACGAGTGGACCGGCCAACTGCCCGAGGCCGAACGCAGCCACGACGCGGGCCGCAGCCTGATGCCGGCGACCAGCAAGCCCGACGTCGAGCTGCAGGTGCGCAAGCCGGCCGGGCACGGCGAACACTGACGGCGCGGCAGCACGAATGCGTCAAATGCGATTGCCGATACTTTCCCCTGTTGCTAGAATCGTCGCGTGAAAGCCATCTTTAAAATCCTGATCGTCTGGACGATGTTGCTGACGTTGCCGCTTCAAGGCTTCGCCGCCGCAACGATGTCCTGCTGTCCGTCGCCATCGGCCGCGGCACAGGATTGTCACGACCACGATGCCATGGTCGACGATGGGCACGGCGCGACCGCTCACGCGCAGGCCGATCCTCACCCGGTGCCGCATCATCACGCCGCCAAGTGCGCGACCTGCGGCACCTGCGGTATCTGCATTCCCATGGCGCCGTCGTTCGTCGGCGCACCAGCGGTGTCGGCTTCGCAATCCATCGCCGCGCCTGTCGACCAGCACACGCTGACGTCGGTCGACCTCGCGCATCCCGAGCGTCCTCCACGCGCCTGACCATCCGCGCCGCCGAATCCAGATCTTCGGCGCGGCTCGTCTTCTCTCGGCTGTAGCGAAACAGACCACCGGCGGCCGGCATGGCCGTCGTACGTCCGCACCATCATCATCGATTTGTTTTGGAGCTTCCAATGACTCGTTTCTTTTCTCTGATTAGCGCCATCTTCGTCACCGCCGGTCTTACGCTGGCGGCGACCGATGCATCCGCACGGATGCAAGTTCAAATGCACGACCACGACCAGCATGGCGCCATGGCCTCCCCTTCCCAGGCCGATCCGGACGCACTGACCGAGGGCGCCATCCAGAAGGTCGACAAGGACACCGGCAAGCTGACGATCAAGCATGGCCCGCTGAATAACCTCGACATGCCTGCCATGACGATGGCGTTCAAGGTGCAGGATCCCGCCGTGCTCGACCAGGCGAAAGTCGGCGAGCAGGTCCGGTTCCGGGTGGAGCGTGTCAATGGCAGCCTCACCATCACCAAGCTGGAAGCGTCCAAATAATTCAATCTAGCCATCAAGGAATCAACATGTCCATCAAACGTATTCTCGCCGTCGCCACCTTCGCCCTCGCGAGTGGCATGACCTCGTCCGCTTTCGCGCACGCGAAACTGCAATCGTCCGACCCGCGGACCGGCAGTACGCTCGCCAGCGCACCGAAGCAGGTTCGCCTCAAGTTCAACGAAGCGCTGGAGGCGTCGTTCAGCAAGATCACGCTGGCAGGGGCGGATAACAAGGACATCCCGGTCACCGCGGTCGCCGTCGACAAGGACGATCCTTCGGTCATGATGGCCCAGCTGCCGGCGCTGCCCGCCGGTGAGTATCGTATCCAGTGGTCGGCAATGACGCACGACAGCCACAAGATGAAGGGGGAAATCCCGTTCACGGTCAAGTGATGGCGCTCGACCTGCAGACCGCCCAGCGGCTGGTGACGGCGCTGCTGATCCTGGCGGTGGCCGTGCTCACGGGTGCAAGCGTCTCGAGCCTGTGGCTCGGCCGCGATGCGTCCGACTGGGCCAATGCGCGCCGTCAGCCCGTGCGCAAGGCCGCCGTTATCGCTGCCCTGGTCGCGCTCGCCGCAGACATGGCATGGCTGTGGCTCGAGTCGGCGGCGATGGCCGAGGTCCCGGTCACCGAGGCGGCCGGTGCCGCCTGGGCGATGGTGACTTCCTCGCACCTCGGACTCGCGTGCTGCATCGGGATCGCCGGCCTGGTCGTCGCAACCGGCAGCGCCTTCATGCTCGGCGCCGGCCGTTCGGGACCAGCGCTGCTGGCCCTGGCCGGCCTCGCCGTGTTCTGGTACGCGCGCAGCATGGTCAGCCATGCGTCGAGCGATGGCGATTTCAGCGTGCGCCTGCTGGCGGATTGGGCGCACCTGGGCCTCATCAGCCTTTGGGTCGGCGAAGTCATGGTTGCCGGCGCTATCACCCTGCGAGCGTCCGCGAACATGGACGCGAGCGACCGGCGCGCCAGGGCAGCTTACGTGGCGTCGCTATCCAGTTCGGCGACGTTTGCATTGATCGGGATCTTCGTCACCGGCTTGTATGCGGTCTGGCGAAGCATCGACGGGTGGGCGAACCTGATCGGAAACCCCTACGGCAACACGCTGGTCGCCAAAGTGCTGCTGGTGGGCGCCGCCGCGGCACTGGGCGGATTCAACCGCTTTTTCGTCATGCCGCCATGGCTCGCCCGCGAGTCCGCAGGTGACGCGGCAGCGGAGGTGTTCCCGCTGCGCTTCAGGCGTGTCGTCTGGGTCGAAGCCGTCATCCTGCTGGCGGTTGTCGTACTGGCCGCGTGGCTTGCATCGACGTCGCCCCCGGGCGAACAGATGTGAGTCCTGAATGAGCTGGACCGCCGGCCGCATCGGTCGGCGGTCCAGCCTGGATTGTCACGGCAACAGTGCGATCTGTTGCAGGCCATTCGCCTCCGGCAGGCCGGACATGAGGTTCATGCACTGCACTGCCTGTCCCGCGGCGCCTTTCATCAGGTTGTCCTGCACGACCAGGATGACGACCGTGTTGCCGTTGTCCGGACGGTGCAGCGCGATGCGCAGCAAGTTCGAGCCGCGCGTCGAGCGGGTTTCCGGATGCGAGCCGAAGGGCATCACGTCGACGAATTCCGCGTCCTTGTACTGCACATCGAACAGGGCTTGCAGCGCTTCGTTCGTGATGTCCTGCGTGAGGCGCGCGTACAAGGTCGAGTGCATGCCGCGGATCATCGGCACCAGGTGCGGCGTGAAGATCAGGCCGACCTTCTGCGCCGTGTAGCGCTGCAGCTGCGCACAGGTCTCCGGCGTGTGGCGGTGGCCGTGCACGCCGTAGGCCTTGAAGTTGTCGCTGGCTTCCGAGAACAGCGTGCCGATCTCGGCCTTGCGCCCGGCGCCGGAGACGCCCGTTTTGGCGTCGGCGATCAGATTGCCGGCGTCGATGATGCCGGCCTTGAGCAGCGGATAGAAGCCCAGTTGCATCGTGGTCGGGTAGCAGCCCGGGTTGGCGATCAGGCGCGCGCCCTTGATGGCGTCGCGGTTCAGTTCCGGCAGGCCGTACACGGCCTCTTGCAGCAGCTCGGGCGCGCTGTGCGGGATCTTGTACCACTTCTCGAACGTGGCCTGGTCCTTCAGGCGGAAGTCGGCGGCCAGGTCGATCACTTTCACGCCCGCCTTCAACAGCTCGGGCGCCTGAGCCATCGCCACGCCGTGCGGGGTCGCGAAGAACACGACGTCGCAGTGTTTCAGGTCGGCCTTGTCCGGGCTCGAGAACGCGATGTCGACGTGGCCGCGCAGCGACGGGAACATGTCGGCGACCGGCAAGCCATCCTCCTTGCGCGAGGTGATGGCGGTCAGCTTCACTTCCGGATGGGCGGACAGCAGGCGCAGCAACTCCACACCCGTATAACCGGTGCCGCCAACGATACCAACTTTGATCATGCTCTTTCCTCAAAAATGATAGGACGAGGCCAGGGGCTGTCGTTTGACCGCCCGATTCAGAATGGAACGCCGACGATGGCCTTCAGCACCCAGCGGTCGGATGCCGCGACGCTGCCGCGGCCCACACCCAGGTTCAAGTCCCAGCCGCCCAGCGTCGTGTCGACCACGGCATAGGCGGTATGCGCCCCGCGGAACGGGTTGTCGGGGTGGCGCACGTCGCCGAATTCGTCGTAGCGCTCGATGCCGACTTGCAGCCGGTCCGACACCCTGTACCCCATTTTGGTCGCCAGCTCCACGGTGGTCGGGGACGGCGCCGGACCGGACACCTTGAAATGGCTTTGTTGCATAAATCAGCTGGGCACGTAATGCCCCAAATCCCGGACGGAATTACGGCATGGCGACCGTCGTGGGCGTGCCCAACCGTGTGAAGCGATTGAGGATAGCGGCACGTACCTGCAACTCAGCGACCTGGCGGTCGAAGTCTCGCGCCATCACCCGTT
>NZ_JAAQOM010000020.1 GCF_011682055.1 Telluria antibiotica
GGATCAAGGCTCTCAAGAAATTCGGTCTGATCGACCAACCTGCCTGAGTCGCGAGCTGCACAATTTTTGATGGCCTACCCCGGCCAGGCATCCGCACGTCTTTTGGATACGTTCTTTCACGTTACGACCATGGACCGTCATTCCCGCGGATTGGCGCCCGTTTCCGACCGCGCCGGGTCGTATGCCGCCAAGCGCCGCTGCTCGTCCGCGCTGAACATGCGGCTGCGCAGCGCCGCCACCGCGGCCTCGTCGTGCAGGCCGCGGCGCTCCGCCAGGTAGGCATCGATACGCCGCTTCCACGCGGCCTCCTCGCGGTCCACGTCGGCAAGGCGCACGGCCGCGTCGGCACCAAACGCCGCGGCGCGCAGGCGGAACACGTCGTCATCGCCGGCGCCGCTTGCCCGCAGCCGCTCCGCTTCCTCCTGCACCCGCACGATCTTCAACGGCGCCTCGCGCGCGGCGCGCACGTCGGCCGGCAAGCCGGCGTCCAGCGCAGCCAGCCGGTCCCGCTTCTGCTGCGCCGTCAGCGTGCGGTCGTCGCGGATGTCCAGGCGCGCCAGCGCGTCGGCATTCGCGGCCTCTTCGCGGCCGAAGATCGCGGCCATTTCGCGTTGGCTGAAGTACTGCGCGCGCAGCCCGTGCAGCGCGGCGAGGCGCCTCTTCAGCGCCGCTGCGTCCGGACCGGCCAGGCGGCGGTCCGCTTCGAGTCCCGCCATCGCCTGCCGGTACGCGATGTAGCGCGCCAGCACGCGCTTGGCCGCGGCGGATGCTTGCGGCTGCAACGTCCGGCCCAGTTCCCGCCCGATCTCCGCGCGCACGGCGTCGGGCGATTTCTCGCCCACGGTGCTCAGGTAATAGTCGAACAGTTCGATCAGCTGGGCGTCCGCGACGACGCTGTCGTCCGGCGCCACGCGCACGGCGCCGTCCGGCCGCGTGCCCTGCAGCGAACGAGCGAACGGCGTGGCGGGCGGCGCCACCGTCACGACCTGCGGCGCCGCCACCGGCGGTGCATGGCGGCCCGCCAGCGCGGCGAGGAACAGCGCCGCGGCCGCGGTCGCGGCGACGAGTGGCGTCGCGCGTCCCTTCACAGTCCCATCCCGCGCAGGCGGTTGGCGTGCTGGCGGTACAGGGTGACGGGACTCGTCTCGAACAGGTTGACGAGGCCCGCGACCTGGTTCACCTCGTCCAGGTGATTCATCGCGTAGTCGTCACGGATCACGCGCCCCAGGTGGCTGGAGCAGCTGCCGACGAGGCCATCGTTCTTCTCGCCGAGGAAGGCCAGCGACAACAGGCCGAGCGATCCGTCGAGCGGGTCGAACAGGTTCGTGAACGGCTGCGCGCCGCTCCACGAAAAATAATAGACGCCGCGGGCCTGGTACGCGCCTTCGCCGCACGCCGTGGCGGGCACGCCTTCCGGATGCGCGGCATTGAATTTCGCAGCACCCGCCGTGGTCATCGAATCGAGGGCCGCCGTCGACATCTGCGTGCTGCTGTCGCCGGACAGGAACGCGATGGTGCCTGCGACGCCGTCGACGATCGACCCGAGCACCGCCTCCGAGAACGTGCCCGGCGCGACGGTGCCGCGGATGACGTCGGCCACCTTCGATCCCTTGTTGACGCCGCCGACGCTCGTCACGGACGCCACGAGGTCCGGCGCCACCGACGCGACGTAGCGCACGGTCGGGCCGCCGTGGCTGTGGCCGATCAGGTTGACCTTGGGCGCGCCCGTCGCCGCAAGCACCCGCTTGACGTAGGTGAGCAGCTGCTCTCCGCGCACTTCCGTGCTGTTGGATGCGGTCACCTGGGCGACGTAGACTTGCGCGCCGTCGCGGCGCAGGGCGTCGGCGATGCCGAACCAGTAATCGTACGGGCCGATGCTGTCCCAGCCGAGGAAGCCGTGCACGAGCACGATCGGGTAGCGGGTCTGTGTGTAGCCAGTGGCGGATGCGGTCAGGGGCAGGAACGAAAGGGCGAGCACAAGGGCACTCAGCCATCTTGCGAAGGTTTTCATCAAGCGGTCTCCTTTATCGTCTTGGTCGATACAGCCGAGCCAGGGTACGGACAAGCATCGGCCGCAACAAGCCGCGCACGCGAGCGCAAGGCGTCTTGGCTTGCCGAATCAGGCGAATGTCCCAATAATCCATGCATCGCAGAGGAGAAAACGACACCATGGACATGAAACGCATTAACGCGGGCAAGCTGCGCGCCATCGGCTACGACGCACGCGAGCGCATCCTGCGCGTGGAGTTCGACGACGGCAGCGCGATCGATTATGCGGGCGTCGGCAGCGAGGTCTGGCGCCGGTTCTCGACGTCGGGCGCCGCCTGGAGTTTTTATCGCGACAATATCGAGGAAGAGTTCGCGGGCAAGCGCGGGCGCGCGGCCGTGGCGAACCAACGTGCGGCGCTGGACGCGCTGTTCAAGAACCCGGGCGACGATTCGTAGGGGCAAGCGAGGCCGGGGCCTCGTTTGCGAACGTGCCCACCAAACGCGCGCATTGACGCGACGCCACGGCTTGGTGGGCGGGGGCCGCCCACCCTACGGCAAATGTGCGGAAATGATAAGACTCCGCCCAGGGCGTAGGGTGGGCACCCCGTGCCCACCAAACGTAGAGCGTGCACGGGATAAAAAAACGCCGCCCCGGTCTCCCGGCGCGGCGTCAACTCTGCTGTGATCAGTGTAACCGATCAGCGGCCCGAATGGTCAGGCAGATTCTTTCAATTGTTCGAGGATCGCAGGATTTTCCAGCGTGGAGATGTCCTGGGTGATCGTCTCGCCCTTGGCCAGCACGCGCAGCAGGCGGCGCATGATCTTGCCGGAGCGCGTCTTCGGCAGGTTGTCGCCGAAGCGGATCTCCTTCGGTTTGGCGATCGGACCGATCTCCTTGCCGACCCAGTTGCGCAGCTCGGCCGCCAGCTTCTTCGCATCTTCGCCGGTCGGACGCGCCTGTTTCAGCACGACGAACGCGCAGATCGCCTCGCCCGTCGTGTCGTCCGGCTTGCCGACGACCGCGGCTTCCGCCACGATCGGATGCGCCACGAGCGCGGACTCGATCTCCATCGTGCCCATGCGGTGGCCCGACACGTTCAGCACGTCGTCGATGCGGCCCGTGATCGTGAAATTGCCCGTGTCCTTGTTGCGGATCGCGCCGTCGCCGGCCAGGTAGTATTTGCCGCCCAGCTCTTCCGGGTAGTAGGCGCTGCGGAAGCGGTCCGGGTTGTTCCAGATGGTGCGGATCATCGACGGCCACGGACGCTTCACCACGAGGATGCCGCCCTGCCCGTTCGGCACGTCGTGGCCCGCCTCGTCGACGATGGCGGCCATGATGCCCGGCAGCGGCAGCGTGCAGGAACCCGGCACCATCGGCGTCGCGCCCGGCAGCGGCGTGATCATGTGACCGCCCGTTTCCGTCTGCCAGAACGTGTCCACGATCGGGCAACGCTCGCCGCCCACCTGCGTGTAGTACCACATCCACGCTTCCGGGTTGATCGGCTCGCCGACAGTGCCCAGCAGGCGCAGGCTGGACAGGTCGTAGTTCTTCGGATGGACTTTCTCGTCCGTGTTCGAGGCCTTGATCAGCGACCGGATCGCCGTCGGCGCCGTGTAGAAGATGGTGGCCTTGTGCTTCGCGATCGTGTCCCAGAAACGGCCGGCGTTCGGGTACGTCGGCACGCCTTCGAACACGATCTGCGTGGCGCCGACCGCCGTCGGGCCGTAGCAGATGTACGTGTGGCCCGTGACCCAGCCGATGTCGGCGGTGCACCAGTAGACGTCGTCAGGCTTGACGTCGAACGTCCACTTCATCGTCAGCGCGGCCCACAGCAGGTAGCCGCCGGTCGAGTGCTGGACGCCCTTCGGCGTGCCCGTCGAGCCGGACGTGTAGAGGATGAACAGCGGGTGCTCGGCATCGACCCACTCCGGCTCGCATTGCGCGCTCTGGCCGTCGACGAGGTCGTGCAGCCACAGGTCGCGGCCCTGCTGGAAGTTGATGTTGCCACCCGTGCGCTTGTACACGATGACGTCGCGGATCGTGTCACAGCCGCCCAGCGCCAGCGCCTCGTCGACGATGGCTTTCAGCGGCAGCGACTTACCGCCACGCAACTGCTCGTCGGCCGTGATGACGGCGACGGCGCCCGCGTCGATGATGCGCTCCTGCAGCGACTTCGCGGAGAAGCCGCCGAACACGACGGAGTGCGTCGCGCCGATGCGCGCGCACGCCTGCATGGCGGCCACGCCTTCGATCGACATCGACATGTAGATGATGACACGGTCGCCCTTCTTGATGCCGCGGGCCTTGAGGCCGTTGGCGAATTTGCAGACACGCTCGTGCAGGTCGCGGTACGTGGCGCGGGTGACCTGGCCATCGTCCGCTTCGAAGATGATTGCCGTCTTGTCGCCGTTGCCGTTCTCGATCTGGCGGTCGAGGCAGTTGTACGATGCGTTCAGCTGCCCGTCCGCGAACCACTTGTAGAACGGGGCGTTCGATTCGTCGAGAGTCTGCGTGAACGGCTTGTGCCACGCAATGTTCTCGCGCGCCAGGCGGGCCCAGAAACCTTCGTAGTCGCTGGCGGCTTCGTCGCACAGCTTTTGGTAGGCGTCCATGCCGGAGATGGCGGCATGCGCTGCGAATTGCGGGGACGGCTGGAACACGCGGTTCTCTTGCAATCCCTGCTGTTGGGTTTCGTTCTCGGCCATACTAGTCTCCAATTAAGTAGTAGTAATTTTGCCTCATACCTTAGGCGCCCTCGCTTACTGAGCCCTTACAGGCGCGCGCTGGCCTCGGATCGGGTCATTCTACCAACATCGGCGGACGACGAAGGCAAGCCGGCAACGCTCGACGGGTGTAGAATGTTGAGCTGTCTCGACCGCAGCCGCATTGGAAAGCCCGCCAGATGCTTGATTCGCAACCCTCGTCCAGCGCAAGAAAACGCAGCGCCCTCGCCAGTTTCATGTTCGCCAGCCGCTGGCTGCAACTGCCCCTTTACCTGGGTCTGATCCTCGCCCAGTGCGTGTACGTGTTCCATTTCTGGGTCGAATTGAAAGACCTCGTGCTGGCCGCGATGGGCAACGAGGACGCGCTGCACCACGTGTTCCAGGCCGTCGCCGTGCCGGGCGCGCCGCTGCCGGACAAATTGAACGAAACGACGATCATGCTCGTCGTGCTGGGCCTCATCGACGTCGTCATGATCTCGAACCTCCTGATCATGGTGATCGTGGGCGGCTACGAGACGTTCGTCTCGCGCATGTACCTGGAAGACCATCCGGACCAGCCGGAATGGCTGTCGCACGTGAATGCGTCCGTGCTGAAGACCAAGCTGGCGATGGCGATCATCGGCATCTCGTCGATCCACCTGCTCAAGACGTTCATCAACGCCAAGTCGTACGATGCGCAGACGATCATCGCGCAGACCTGCATCCACGTCGTGTTCCTGCTGTCGGCGATGGCGATCGCCTACACAGACCGGATCATGATGACCACCCAGAGTGACAACAAGCACCACTGATACCACCGTAATCCAAGACCCCCACAGCGAGAACCCCATGACTGTCATTAAACAGGACGACCTGATCGAATCGGTCGCCGCCGCGCTCCAGTACATCAGCTACTACCACCCCGCCGACTACATCCAGCACCTCGCGCGCGCGTACGAGGCCGAGCAGAGCCCGGCCGCCAAGGACGCCATCGCGCAGATCCTGACCAACTCGCGCATGTGCGCGGAAGGCAAGCGCCCGATCTGCCAGGACACCGGCATCGTCAACGTGTTCCTCAAAATCGGCATGAACGTGCGCTTCGAAGGCTTCGGCAGCGGCTCGATCACGGACGCCGTCAACGAAGGCGTGCGCCGCGCGTACAACTTCGCCGACAACAAGCTGCGCGCCTCGATCGTCGCCGACCCGCACTTCGAGCGCAAGAACACGAAGGACAACACGCCGGCCGTCGTCCACATGGAACTGGTCCCGGGCGACACGGTCGACGTGATGGTCGCCGCAAAAGGTGGCGGCTCGGAAAACAAGACCAAGTTCGTCATGCTGAACCCGTCCGACTCGCTGGTCGACTGGGTGCTCAAGACCGTCCCGCTGATGGGCGCCGGCTGGTGCCCGCCTGGCATGCTGGGCATCGGTATCGGCGGCTCCGCCGAGAAGGCCATGCTGATGGCCAAGGAGTCGCTGATGGAAGACATCGACATGTACGAACTGAAGGCACGCGGCCCGCAGAACAAGCTGGAAGAGCTGCGCATCGAACTGTGCGACAAGATCAACGCGCTGGGCATCGGCGCGCAAGGCCTGGGCGGCCTGACGACCGTGCTGGACGTGAAGATCAATATGTACCCGACGCACGCGGCGTCGAAGCCGGTCGCGATGATCCCGAACTGCGCCGCCACGCGCCACGCGCACTTCGTGCTGGACGGCTCGGGCCCGTCGTACATCGAACCACCGGCGCTGTCGACCTGGCCGGACGTGAACTGGACGCCGGACACGCAGAAATCGAAGAGCGTGAACCTCGACACGCTGACGAAGGAAGAAGTGGCATCGTGGCAGCCGGGCCAGACGCTGCTCCTGAACGGCAAGATGCTGACGGGCCGCGACGCCGCGCACAAGCGCATCCAGGACATGCTGGCGAAAGGCGAACAACTGCCGGTCGACTTCACGAACCGCGTGATCTACTACGTCGGCCCGGTCGACCCGGTGCGTGACGAAGTCGTGGGCCCGGCCGGCCCGACGACGGCGACGCGCATGGACAAGTTCACCGACATGATGCTCGAGAAGACGGGCCTGATCGCGATGATCGGCAAGGCCGAACGCGGTCCGGCCGCCATCGAGGCCATCAAGAACCACAAGTCGGCATACCTGATGGCCGTCGGCGGTTCCGCTTACCTCGTGTCGAAGGCGATCAAGTCGGCGAAGGTCGTCGGCTTCGAAGACCTGGGCATGGAAGCGATCTACGAGTTCGAAGTCAAGGACATGCCGGTGACCGTCGCCGTCGACGCGACCGGCACGTCGGTGCACCAGACCGGTCCGAAGGAATGGGCCGCGAAAATCGAATCGCTGAAGCTGATCCCGGCGTAATGCGTGCAACGGGCGGCTCGGCCGCCCGTTTTACTATACCCCCATGTCCACACCATCGTCTTCCAACGACGCGCCGGTCGGCGTCTTCGATTCGGGCCTCGGCGGCCTGTCGATCCTGCGCCACATCCGCGCGGCACTCCCTGACGAACACCTGATCTACGTGGCCGACACGGGGTTCGCACCGTACGGCGACAAGGCCGAACACGTCGTCGCCGAACGCTCGCTCGCGGTAGCCCGCTTCCTCGTCGAACGGGGCGCGAAAGCCATCGTCGTGGCCTGCAACACGGCCACCGTCTCCGCCGTGAAGGTGCTGCGCGAGCATTTTCCGAACTTGCCCATCGTGGGCGTGGAACCGGGCCTGAAGCCGGCGGCCGCCATCACGCGCAGCGGCAAGGTCGGCGTGCTGGCGACGGCGCGCACGCTGGAAGGCAGCAAGTTCCTGCAACTGCGCGACCAGATCACGGAAGCGACGGGCGCGGCATTCCTGCTGCAGCCGTGCCGCGGCCTCGTCGACCGCATCGAACTGGGCGACACGGCCGGCACGCGCGAGCTGCTGGTGCGCTACGTGACGCCGCTGCTCGAGCAAGGCGCCGACACCCTCGTGCTGGGCTGCACGCACTACCCGCTCGTGCGGGCTTCCATCGAAGACGTGATCGCCTCCGCGGGCGCGCACGACGTCGCGCTCGTCGACACGGGCGACGCGGTGACGCGCCAGCTCGTCCGCCTGCTCGATGCCGGCCACCTGCTGCGCACCGCACGGCCGGACGCGCCTGCGTCCCTGGAGGCCTACACGAGCGCGAGTGCCACGGCGCTGTCGGCCGCGTTCAACGGCCTGATCGGCATCGATCCGCCCGTGCACGAGACGACGTTCGGCGTGGCCTGAGCGCGCGTCGCACTGCTGGGAAAACTCGATTTGCCAGAATGCGAATGACCCTATATAATCTCGTTCTGTCTCGGCAACAACGGGACGCGAAGTAAGACAGTGGTGGCTGTAGCTCAGTTGGTAGAGTCCAGGATTGTGATTCCTGTTGTCGTGGGTTCGAGTCCCATCAGCCACCCCAAGAATTCGAAAGCCCGGCCAGTCCGGGCTTTTTGCGTTTCACCGTCGTAAGTCTCTTTCCCCTCCCAGCCGGCCAGTCGGTCCCACCGGCCCCCGCGCCGATCTTTTCCCGATTTTTTCGTCCTGGCGCAAGACCCGCCCGAATCGCGCGCCTCAACATCGGTTTGGCAGTCGCTCGAGCGTGAGTGTCCCTGCGTGCATAGGAAAGGCGATCGCGATGTGCGGAATCAGCGGAGTTGTGAACAAGAACGCTTCGGCCGTCGGCCGCAAGGCGATCAAGGCCATCAACGACCTGGCCGCTCATCGGGGGCCGGACGGCGAAGGCTTCTTCTTCGGCAAGCAGTTTGCACTCGGGCACCGCCGCCTGGCCATCCTCGATTTGTCGCGGGACGGCCATCAGCCCATGGCATATGGAAAAAGATACGTCATCACGTTCAGCGGCGAGATTTTCAATTACCTGGAAATCCGCGAGCAGCTGCTTCTCGACGGCTATCGCTTTTCGTCCGAAACGGACACCGAGGTCATTCTGTGCGCCTACGACAAGTGGGGCACGGCCTGCGTCGAGCGCTTCAACGGCATGTGGGCCTTCTGCCTGTATGACAGGGAAAAAGACATCCTGTTCTGCAGCCGCGATCGATTCGGCATCAAGCCATTTTATTACTCGGATACGCCCCGACGGTTCGTCTTCGGCTCGGAAATTAAGCAGGTCCTGTGCGGCAAGGGAGGCAGCGCCGTCGCGAACGTGCGCGCGGTACGGGATTTTCTGATCGAAGGCTATTCCGACCACACGCGCGAAACGTTTTTCGATGGCGTGTCCGCGCTGGCAGCCGGCCATAACCTCGTGTATTCGCTGCGATCCCACCGTGTCGACGAACGCCGCTATTACACGTTGACGGCGCGGGATGACCTGCCGGCCCTGGACGAATGGGCCGCCTCCGAGCGTTTCCTGGCAGAACTGCACCGGTCGGTCGCGTACCGGATGCGATCGGACGTCAAGGTCGGCACCTGCCTGAGCGGCGGGCTCGACAGTTCCGCCATCGCGGCCCTCTCGTCAGCCGTCACCCGCGCGACATCGTCGGCACGGTTCCAGGCCATTCACGCCAAGGGTGGCTCCGGCAGGCTCGACGAAAGTGGCTTTGCTCGCGACCTCGCCGCAAAATGCGACATCGACTTGTTCGTCATCGAACCGAGCGTCGATGACTTCATCGAGGCCATCGACGAGGTCGTCTATTGCCAGGAAGAGCCGTTCGCCACCCCGTCCATCTTCATGCAGTATTTCGTGTTCCAGAAAGCGAAACAGATCGGATGCAAAGTCGTCCTCGACGGCCAGGGCGGCGATGAGGTCCTGCTCGGCTACGAGCGCTATTATTCCGCCTACCTCCGCTCGCTGCCGTGGCACGCCGCGATTCGCGAATTCTTTTCCATCACCGGCCATTCCAGGCTCTCGCCCAGGGAAGTACTCGGCTATTTGCTGTATTTTTCGGTGTCGAGAATCCGCATCGCGCGGCTGAAACGGAAGTTCGCCTACGTCAGGCCGGAGTATCTGCTCCGGTTTCCCAATATCGCGAATTTGAATGCGGCATGTCGCAACGTCCGCGCCCTGCAAAGGATGGAAATCGAACGGTTTCAGCTGCCCCATCTGCTCAGGTACGCGGACCGCAACTCGATGCGCCATTCGGTCGAAGCTCGCCTCCCTTTCCTGGACCACCAGCTCGTTGAAGCGGCTTTTGCCGTCAGCACCCGCTTCAAGATCAGGAACGGCTGGACGAAGCACATCCTGAGGGTCGCGCTGGCCGGTCTCGTGCCGGACAATATTTTGTGGCGCAAGGTCAAACTCGGCTTCGAAGCGCCTGACGCTGCCTGGCTCGAGGCCGCCGGCGCCGACATGCAAGCGGCGATCGGCCGGTCCGCCATCGTGAAGCACATGTGCAAGGACAAGCCGGACTTCGACAAGATCGACAGAGGGACGCTCTGGCGCCTCTACAGTATCGCCAAATGGGAAGCCATCTACTCGGTGCAACTGACGGCGGGTGCGGGTGAATCGCCCAGGTCATCCGGCTGCAGCAATCCCAACCGTACGCCACATCCCATCCGCATGAATTAAAATGCATGCCAGAAATGTAATTACGTCAATCATATTTGAGCAAATGAATTGTTTGCTCTATACTTGACCTCGGCAAACATCCTAAAAACCGGGCGGCAGGCCTTGCGTTGACCTGACCGCCCTGCGGCCTCGCCGCATCGCCGGATGCGCTCCGCATCCACTCTTTCAACGGGTCCGGACGACGGCCGCCACGGCCGCGCTGTGACCGCCCGCCTCCGCGCCCCGGACCGGATCCTCCATCCCGCACCGGCGCGCGCCGAGGTCTTTCATCGAGGGCCAAACACGCATGACCCCAACACGTCCATCGCAGCGCCACCCTTCCATCGCGATCCACCTGGTCGCGGGCACGTGCGCGCTGTGCGCCGCCTTGCTGGCGCAGGCCGCCGGCCGCAAGCCGGCGCCGATCGCCCCGCCGACACCCGCCATCGCCGACTTCACCGAGTTGAGCGGCGCGCGGCCCGGCGACTGCGCCGCGCCGTCCGATCCGGCCCTGTCCACGATGGGCGTGCCGACCATGCACCGCTGCGCCTGGAGCCAGCGCGTGGAAATGCTGTACTGGCGCAGCATCCCCGCCCCGGCGGGCGCCTGCCTGCCGCCGGCCGCGATCGCGTGGTACCGCCTCACGCAAGCCATCCATGCGGACGCACCGCCGTGGAGCGCCGCCTGGTCCGGCAGAACCATCGCGGCAGGCACGTCGGACGCGCAGCAGTTGGCCGCGGTCTGGCGCGGCGGCGATGGCCAGTGGTCGGCCACGCTGTGGCGCTGGCGGCCATCCGACAAGCCCGCCACGCGTACCTGGCAAGCCGCGCACTGGAATGGCGTGACGCAGGCCGCGCACGCCATCGACGCGGGCAATCCGCTGCCCGCCCCCTCGCCACTGTTCGTCGCCTGGCGCGACGCGTCGCAGGGCAAGCCGCGCATGCTGGACGGCGATACGTGGCGCTGGGTGTCCGACAAGACGTGCCTGCGACTGGAGACCTCGGGCATCAGCCAAACGCGCATCCACCTGCCCTATTCGCGCGACGATGCACGGCTCGAGCAGCGCAGCGGCATGCAGGTGCAACTGGCGCGCCGGTTGCCCGACGCCGAATGGCTGCAGCCGTTCACGCTGCTGGACCCGGCCCGGCCCGGCGAGCGCACGGGCGCCAAATTCATCGCCGTCTGGAAGGAAGGCCGCAGCGTCAAGGGACAGTTGTGGATCCCGCTGCGCGACGACGCGGGAATCGTGCGCGCGCGCATCGTCAGCGACCTGACGGCGGCATCCCCCGACCCGAAGCAGCGCGCGGCCGTCGTCGAACGCGAACTGACGGCGCTCGCCCACGCATGGGAGGTGCGCCATGAATGACGAACTGTCCACGCCCCTGTGGCTGCTGTCGCCGCTGGCCGTGCTGGGCGCCGGCCTGATGCTGGCGCTCGTGATCGGCCTCACGCTGCAGCGCTTCCGCATTCCCAAGCTGTACGGCGCCGTGATCGCGGGCCTGCTGCTCGGCGCGACCGGCGGCGGCTTCATCGACCGCGCGCTGCTGACCCAGTTCCAGGAACTCCTGAACGGCGCCGCCGCGCTCGTGCTGTTCGAGGTCGGCCGCAAGATGGACCTCGCGTGGCTGCTGCGCAGCGGACGCCAGGGCGCGAGCCTGTTGCTGGCCACGCTGCTGCGCGGCGCCGCGGCGGCCGTCGCGCTGGGGCTTCTCGCCCTGCCGTGGGGCGCCGCGATCTTCATCGGATCGATCCTCATCGCCGTCAATCCTGTCATCCACAGTTCGATGGTGGCGGACGAAAACGCGAGCGGCACGAGCACTTTCGCCACGTCGAACATGGTCGGCCTCTCGAACCTCGTCGCGCTGCTGGCGCTCGCCGTCACGCTCGCGTGGACCCGCAGCCACGGCCCCGACGCCGGCGGCGACTTCGCGACGGAGCTGATGCGCCAGGGCGGCAAGCTCGTGGTGGGTGCGCTGATCGCCGTGCTGTCGTACGGCGTGTATGCCATCGCCACGCGGGCATGCAAGGTGCCCGCCACGCTGCGCCCCGGCATGCTGCTGGCCGCGCTGCTGATCGACCTCGGCCTGTGCTCCGTGATGTCCGCGAGCGCCCTGCTCTCGCTGCTGCTGATGGGCGTCCTGCTGCGCAATGCCGAGAAGCGCGACAACGTGTTCCAGGCCCAGTTGAAGACGGCGCAGGACATCGGCTACGTGCTGCTGTTCCTGATGTCGGCCGCCCTCGTCGACTTGCAGCAGCTGCTGCACGGCTGGGCGATCCTGGCCGCCGTGACGGTGTTCGCCGTGCGCATCGCGGCAACGCGCCTGGCGCTGTGGCCGGGCACTGCGTGGGACACGCACAAGCAGCATGCGATGGCCTTGTCGATGTGCTCCCTCGTGAGCTACGGCGGCCTCGTCGTCGACAACACCCTCAACGCCTACACCGGGCTCGATGCGACGTCCACCGCCGTGATGGGCGCGCTGCTGGCCCTGAACGTCCTGCTGGCGCCCGGCCTGACCTGGGTCGGCCTGCACCTGGCGGGCGAAACCTACCGAGGAAGCACACAATGAGCGAATTGATGAACGATGAAGCGCTGGGCAAATTGAAACAGGATGCGCAGGCGCAGGCCGTGTCGGGACAAGGGCCTGCATACCTCCCCGACTTCAAGCCGTCCACGATCGGCACGATGGGCATCGAGCTGGAACTGATGGTGCTCGACCGCCTGACCTACGACCTGTTCCCCGCCGCGCCCGACATCCTGCGCCTGCTCGACAAGCACGACAAGCCGTGGGTGCACACGCCCGAGATCACGACGTCGATGCTCGAAGTGGCGACCGCGATCCTGACGTCGTTCGACGAGGCCGCGGAGCAGCTGGAACACATCCGCACGACGGTGCAGCGCGCCGCGTTCGAGGTCGGCGCGTCGATCTCCGGCGGCGGCGCGCACCCTTTCCAGAAGTGGAACGAGCAGCGCATCTATCCGAAGGAACGTTATTTTGCGTCCGAACGCAAGTTCGGCTATCTGGCTAAACTGTTTACCGTGTTTGGCATGCACGTGCACATCGGTGCCGGCACGCCGGACGAAGCGATGCGGCTGTGCGCCTGGCTCACGCAGCGCGCCCCGTTGTTCATCGCCCTCTCCGCCAATTCGCCGTGCTGGCAGGGCGAAGTGTCGGGCTTCTGCAGCTCGCGCAGCAACGTCGTCGGCGCGTTCCCGATGAGCGGCATCCTGCCGTACGAGATCCGCACGTGGGACGATTTCCGCGCCCACTTCGACGGGCTGGCCGCGCACGGCATCGTCAACAGCATCAAGGATTTTTATTGGGACGTGCGCCCGAAACCGGAATACGGGACGATCGAGCTGCGCGTGCTCGACACGCCATTGAAGCCCGTGTACGCGGCCGCGCTGGCGTGCTACGCGCGCGAGCTGTGCCTCGAATGGGCCGACCAGCCAGGCCGCTGGCCAGGCAGCACCAGCCGCGAGCTGTACATCTGGAACCGTTTCAACGCCGCACGCGACGGCGTCGACGCGACCTGGATCGATCCGGAGACAGGCGTCTCGATGCCGGCCGCTGAGGCGATCCGCGCCGACCTGGAACGGCTGCGGCGCCGCTCGCAGGACCCCGGCTTCGCCAAGGCGTGCGACGTGATCGAACACCTCATGCGGGACGGCGGCCAGGCACACTGGCTGCGCGCCCACCTGGACGCGGGCGGCGGCATGAACGACCTGGCGCGCATGGCCAGCGAGATGTTCGAGGACGGCGCCGCGTCGACCTGACCGTCACGAGCGCTTCGGATTGTCCGGGCGGCGGTCGACGCCGTTCGGCACGCCGTCGCCATCGCGGTCGCCCTGGCGCCATTCCGGACGATGCCAGACGTAGCCCGGGCGCACGCGCTCCCAGTGGCCGCGCATCCACACGTGGCGGTGGCCGTTCCCGTTCCAGTAGCCCGGCGCCCATTCATGGGCGTGGCGGGGAGCCGGCACGACCACCACTACAGCGATTCATGGTGCGTGCCGACGGCCCTGAAGCAGGCGCTTACGTCCGAACTTGACGCCACAGCCCGCAACAGATTTTCACGGAGCAACATACAAAAAGGGCGTCCCCGCAGGGACGCCCTTTCGGACTGTCGGGTGCCGCCAGGCCGCAGGTCTCGCGCGCACCCGGCCAAGATGCCGGGGACGCAGAGCCTCACCTGGGGCGCCGAGCCTGGCCGGCCGGCACCCGCAAAGCGATCAGTCCAGCTTCCAGGCGTAGTCGACCTTGGTCCAGGTCTGGGCCGGCGCGCCATCCTTCGTGCCCGGCTTGAACTTGCAGGACGACAGGCCCTTCAGCGCGGCCTTGTCCAGGCCCTTGAAGCCGCTCGATTTTTCCAGCTTCGAGTCGGCCACGGAGCCGTCGGCTGCGACGAGGAAGGACATGGACGTGATGCCCTGCTCTTCGTTCATCAGCGAGGCCTTCGGGTACTCGACCTTGCACTTGGACGGATCAAACGTTGCCGGCGTCTCGCCTGCGAAAGCGGAACCAGCGATACCCGAGACCAGCAGAGCAACCAAGCTCACGGCAAATTTCTTGTTGGACATTTTTATTACCCCCGAAAAACAAAGTTTTTTTTGATGCCGGCGCTCCCGCCGGCGCTGGACGAGCCGTCCTGGCTCAGAATTCTTCCCAATCGTCGCTGGCGGCAGCCGCTGCGACTTTCTTCGCGGTCGACGCTGGCGCATCGGCCGAACGTTCTTCCTGGACCGGCGCCGCGGCGCGTGCCTTTGGCGCCGCCGGCTTCTTCAAGTGCGGCTTGGCCGGACGGACGACGACGGCGCGGGTGGCTGCGGCGGCCGGTGCCGGCGCAGCCACGACCGCCGGCTCTTCGCCTTCGGCCAGCTTGAAGATGCTGACGACGCGCTGCAGTTCCGCGGCCTGGTCCTGCAGGCTCTGGAAGGCGGCGGCCGCTTGCTCGACGAGCGCGGCGTTCTGCTGCGTCATACCGTCCATCTCGATGATCGACAGGTTGACCTGCTCGATGCCGGCGCTCTGTTCGGCGCTGGCGCTGGCGATGTCGCTCATGATGTCGGTCACGCGCTTGACGCTGGCGACCACCTCATCCATCGTCTCGCCGGCCTGGCCGACGAGCTTGCTGCCGCGGCCGATCTTCTCGACGGAATCGCCGATCAGCTGCTTGATTTCTTTCGCTGCCGCAGCGGAACGCTGGGCCAGGTTGCGCACTTCCGAGGCGACGACGGCGAAGCCGCGGCCCTGCTCGCCGGCACGGGCCGCCTCGACGGCCGCGTTCAGCGCCAGGATGTTCGTCTGGAATGCGATGCCGTCGATGACGCCGATGATGTCGGCGATCTTGCTGGCCGAGCTGTTGATCTCGCCCATCGTGCCGACGACTTGCGACACCACTTCGCCGCCCTTGCGTGCCACGTCCGATGCGGTGGCGGCCAGGTGGTTGGCTTCGAGGGCATTGTCCGCGTTCTGCTTCACGGTCGACGTCAGTTCTTCCATTGCCGACGCCGTCTTTTCCAGCGAGCTGGCTTGCAGTTCCGTACGCGACGACAGGTCGGTGTTACCGGCCGCGATTTCACGCGATGCGGTCGTGATCGTGTGCGTACCGCGACGCACCTGGCTGACGATGTCGACCAGGCTGTTGCGCATCTGTTTCATTTCCACGAGCAGGCTGCCGCGATCCGACGATTTGGTCTCGATGCCGATCGACAGATCACCCTCGGCGATGCTGCCGGCGATCTTCGCGGTATAGCCCGGTTCGCCGCCAAGCTGCTTCAGCAGGCCGCGGGTGATGACGGTGGCGGCCAGGATGCCCATCGCGACGGCCACGCCCAGCAGCACCAGCATGAAGTTACGGGCGCTGGCGAAGGCGGCTTCCGCATCGACCTGGGCCTGTGCGTTCAACTTGTCTTCCAGCGTACCCAGTTGGTCGAGCGCCTCCAGCCATTTCTTCTGGGCCGGGCGGATTTCCTTGACCATCACGCGGGTGGCGTCCATCGCGTTGTTGGCCAGGTACAGTGCCGATGCCTTGGCGATGGCCGGCATGGCGGCGCCTTCGGCATCCTTCACCTGGTTCAGCAGGGATTTTTCTTCGGCCGACGCTTCTTCCGAGAACTTGGCGACCAGCTTGCCCTGCAGGGCGTCGTACTTGGCGGTCTGTTCCTTGAAGCGGTTCAGTTCCGGTTCCATGTCCGCCGGGTCCGTCATCAGGGTCAGCGTGCGCAGCGACGTCACGCGTTCGCTGACGTTGTTGCGCATGTCGACGACCAGACGCGTCACGACGTTATTGACGGTGACGACGTGGTCGAGCCGGTTCTGGATCTGCGCCATGCGCAGGATGCCGACGACGGTGACCATGACCAGCAGCACGAGCACAAGCGCAAAGCCCAGGCCCAGACGCATGCCGACCTTCATGTTTGCTAGATTCATTCCTTATCTTCCCTGTTTCAAGTGAACGGCCCGTTCCGGGCTTTCTTTTTTGTTACAGAAAGTCCATCTTCCCGGTGGACTTGCGTATTTCCGTCAGGATAAATCAAAACGACGAATTTTCAGACAGAAAACATGCACCACTGTAATTATGTTTCACCACAACAACAGGACTAGATGTCGTGCAAGGAGAAGAACCCGCATTATCGGCCCATTCTTGCTTTTCAGCAAGGAAGACAATGCAAATGATTTCACAATTGCATCATTTTTTGTAGCGGATTTTGAACAGCCCGGCCGCGTCATGCGACCGGGGTAGGAAAGGAACAATTCAGGCCGCCAAGCGGAGACGGCCCGCGGCTTCGAGGAGGAGTTCGGGATTGCCTTCGGCCAGGCGGCGCGCGTCGGACAGCATCTGGCGATACCCGCGCGCACCGGGCAGGCCGGCCATCAGGCCCAGCATATGGCGCGTGATGCTGTTCAGGCGCAGGCCCAGCGGGCCGTAGCGGTCGAGTTCGGCGCGGATATAGGGAATCATCGCCTCCAGCACCTGCTCGCGCGACTTCTGCGGCGTCGCGTCGCCGTAGAAACGGGCGTCCCAGGCAGCCATCGAATATGGGTTGTGGTAGGCCTCGCGCCCGATCATGACGCCGTCGACATGCTGCAGGTGCGTGGCGATCTCGTCGTCCGTCTTGATGCCGCCATTGATGATGATCTCGAGTTCGGGGAATTCGCGCTTCAACTGATATGCCACCTCGTAGCGCAGCGGCGGGATCTCGCGGTTTTCCTTGGGCGACAGCCCTTTCAACACCGCATTGCGGGCATGCACGATAAAAGTCTGGCAACCCGCGTCGGCGATGGTGCCGATGAAATCGCGGACGAACCCGTACTCCTCGTTGTGGTCGATGCCGATGCGATGCTTGACGGTCACGTCGATGCTGACGGCGTCGCGCATCGCCTTGACGCAATCGGCAACGAGTTGCGGCTCCTGCATCAGGCAGGCGCCGAACGCGCCCTTCTGCACGCGCTCGGACGGGCAGCCGCAATTCAGGTTGACCTCATCATAGCCCCACTGCTCGCCCAGCTTCGCGCTCTTCGCGAGGTCGGCCGGGTCGCTGCCGCCCAGCTGCAGCGCGATCGGGTGCTCGACGTCGTCATACCGGAGGTGGCGCTCGACGTCGCCATAGACCAGGGCGCCAGTCGTCACCATTTCCGTGTAGAGCCACGTGTGCTTCGTGATCTGGCGGTGGAAGACGCGGCAGTGGCGGTCGGTCCAGTCCATCATGGGGGCAACACTTAAAGTTCGCTTGCTTTGCTTCATCAAATTTCTACTTGTTCTTTCCGAAAAGTGGCGACACCGCGCGCATGCCGCAAGGTCGCAAGTCCATATCGGAAACGTTTCAGCGACGGCAACATGCCGCCGCGTGATCGCGGGAGTTCGGGGTTGAGATGGATGCCCGGCGCTTGAATGACATTGCGGGCCAGCGAATCTTACCCTAAAAGGGCTTGTTGGTCCGGAACCCGCCCCGATGAAGCCCGCGCGACTTGCTGCGTGCCTTGAACCGGCCAATGTCAAAAAATCTGCGGTGATCACGACACAGATATACAACAAGTATCGTCACAGCGTGCACAGACGGTTTACAATTCAAAGATATTTGTTTCCTTAAAGAAATAGCAACGCTCCAGGCCCTGTGCAGCCGACCTTATATCCATGACCTTTTCCCCTACCCTCGGCCCAGCGCCGTTCCTTCTTTGTTCCGGGCCGGAGGCACGGCCATGAACGGCGTCCTGACTTCCCCGACGACGAACGACATCAAGCAGCACCGCCGTTCGGTATCGCTGAACCCGCGCGATGCAAAGGCCCATGCGCTGCTGGGACTGGCCTTGCTGAAGGACGGCCAACTCGACGAAGGGATCGCATGCCTGCGGCGCGCGCTGGAACTCAACCCGAAACTGCGCGACCTCCGTGGCCTGCTCGCCGCCGCCCTGTTTGAATGCGGACGAAACGAGGAAGCCGCCGACGCATATCGGCAAGCGCTGCGTTTCGAGGACGAGGCCGAACTGCACCGGGGCCTCGCCAACAGCCTTGTGCGTCTGAAACGGGCCCAGGAAGCGGAGCCCAGCGCACGGCGCGCGGTCGAACTGGCGCCGCGCAGCATTCCCGCCTTGCTGTGCCTTGCTTCGACCCTGCACGGCCAAGGGAATTTCGAGGACACCGCCGCCGTGTTCCGCCAAGTGCTCGCGCTCGATCCGGAACAGGTCGACGCACAATTCGACCTCGGCGAGATGCTGCATCGCCTGAACCGTCATGACGAAGCGGTCGACTGCTACCGTGCCGTCGTCGCGCTGCGGCCCGGCCATGTCAACGCGCACCGCCACATGGGGCTCAGCCATCGCCACCTGCGCCAGAACGATGCGGCGATCGCCTGCCTCGAACGCGCCGCCGAGCTGGTGCCGGACAACGTGGGCGTCCTGTGCGACCTCGGCGCCACCTTGCAGATGAACGGCAACCTGGACAAGGCGGCGCCGATCCTGCGCAAGGCGCTCGCGCTCGACCCCACCAGCGAGCACGCCCTTCGTGCCCTCGCCCACACCGCCTTCTCGATGGGCGAATGGGAGGAAGCGGTGGCCCTGAGCCGGCGCCTGCTCGACATGTGCCCCGCGCCGGAGACGCACAGCATGCTGCTGTTCATCCTGAGCCACTGCTGCCTGGACGCGGACGAGCTCACGCGGGAACACTTCGGCTTTGGCGAACGGTGGGAAGCCGAATGGCGCACGCAGTGGCAGCCGCATCCGAACGATCGCGATCCGATGCGCCAGTTGCGCGTCGGCTTCGTGTCGGCCGACTTGTACAACCACGCGGTATCCCACTTCATCGCGCCGCTGTTCCAGTCGCTCAAGGACAATCCCGCGGTCGCCCTTTACATCTACTACAACAACACGATCGACGACGAGACGTCGCGCGGGATGCGCGCCAACGTCGCGGTCTGGCGCCCGATCGCCGACCTCGACGACGACGCTGCCGAGCGCCTGATCCGCGCGGACGCCATCGACATCCTGATCGACCTGTCCGGCCATTCGGCCAGGAACCGCCTGCCGCTGTTCGCACGCAAGCCGGCGCCCGTCCAGGCCACCTACATCGGCTATGGCGGCACCACGGGCATGCGCTCGATGGACTACATCCTGTGCGACCAGTTCCTCGTGCCGGAAGGCCGCTATGACGACCAGTTCAGCGAACAGATCGTGCGCCTGCCCTCGGGCGCCCTGTTCCTGCCCGACCTGGGTGCGCCGCCGGTCAACGATCTGCCGGCACTGAAGAACGGCTACCTCACCTTCGGCAGCTTCCATCGCGCGAGCAAGCTGAGCCGCGGCGTGATCGCGCACTGGGCCAAGCTCCTGCACGCCGTGCCCGACTCGCGCATGCTGCTGGGTGGTTTGCAGTCAGGGATCGACGACCGGCTGATCGACTGGTTCGAACTGGAAGGCATCCCGCGCGAGCGCCTGTTGCTGCGCCCGCGCGCGCCCGTCCACGAATACCTCAAGCAGCATTACGACGTCGACGTGTGCCTCAGTCCGTTCCCCTACACCGGCTCCACCACCATCGGACACGCCTTGTGGATGGGCGTACCGACCCTGGCCGCCATCGGCCCCACCAACCCGAGCCACGCGGCGGCTGTCTTCATGGTGCACCTCGGCCTGGGCTCGTTCATCACCGAGGACGACGACACCTACGTCAAGCTCGGCATCTTCCTCGCGCAGAACACGCAGACGCTGGCGCTGATGCGCGCGTCGATGCGCCAGCGCCTGCAGGATTCGATTCTGGGGTATCCGGACGTCGCCGCGGCCGGGCTCGAACTGGGCCTCCGCAAGATGTGGCAACGCTGGTGCAACGGACAGGAGCCGGCACCGCTCCAGGTGCGCCTGTCCGAACTCGTCCCCGCTTCTGAATAAGGCAACGACATGAAACCCATTCGCCACCAGGCCGACCTCGCCATCAACGGCGCCGCCCCCGCCTTCGACGATGCCCTGCACGTGGGCCGTCCGAACATGGGGGACCGCGACGCCTTCATGCGCCACGTCGGCGACATCTTCGACCGCCGCTGGCTCAGTAACGATGGTCCGCTCGTGCAGGAATTCGAACGCCGCGTCGCCGCCCACCTGGACGTCAAGCATTGCGTCGCCATGTGCAACGGCACCATCGCACTGGAGATCGCGATCCGCGCCCTCGGCCTCGAAGGCGAGGTGATCGTGCCGGCCTACACGTTCGTCGCCACGGCGCATGCGCTGCAATGGCAGGGCATCACGCCCGTGTTCGCAGACATCGACCCGACCACGCACACGCTGTCGCCCGAGGCGGTGCGCAAGATGATCACGCCGCGCACGACCGGCATCATCGGCGTGCACCTGTGGGGCCGGGCCGCCCCGGTGGAAGCGCTGGAGGCGGTGGCCGCCGAACACGGCCTCGAACTGATGTTCGACGCCGCGCACGCGTTCACCTGCACCCATGGCGGACGCAAGATCGGCAACTTCGGCCGCTGCGAAGTGATGAGCTTCCACGCGACCAAGTTCTTCAACAGCTTCGAAGGCGGCGCCGTCGTCACCAACGACGACGAACTGGCGCGCACGATGCGGCTGATGCGTAACTTCGGCTTCTCCGGCCTCGACCAGGTGAGCTACCCGGGCACCAACGGCAAGATGATCGAGATCGCCGCCGCCATGGGCCTCGTCAACCTGGACGCCATCGACGACGTGATCGCCGCCAACCGCGTCAACTACCGGGCCTACCGCGAAGCGCTCGCCGGCATCCCTGGCGTGCGCGTGCTGGAGTACAACGAGCGCGAACGCAACAATTTCCAATACATCATCATGGAAGTGACGCCAGACTGCCCCGTGTCGCGCGACGCCCTGATCGACGCGCTGCGCGCCGAGAACATCCTGGCGCGCCGCTATTTCTGGCCAGGCTGCCACAAGATGGAGCCATATCGCTCGCTGTTCCCCCACGCCGGACTGCTGTTGCCCGCCACCGAGGCCGCGGCCGCCAGCGTCATCGTGCTGCCGACTGGCCAGACGATGGACCCGCACAAGATCGGCGTGGTGGCCCAGGTGATCCGTACGCTGGTCCAGGGCGCTTGACGGCGCCGTTCCAAAGTATCAGGCCGGCCTCGCGCCGGCCTTTTCTTTCGCAAAATGCTAAGCCCGAAAAAAATTCAAAAAATTTCCGCATGGCACTTAATGCCAAAGCGAAACCGGTCGTCTTGTACTTGTGAGAGCGAGCGAAACACTCGAAATCACAAGCCTAGCAGCCAACCGATCACTTACTGAATACTTAGGAGCCAACCATGCTGAGCCTTCACACCAACAACGCCGCACTGTCGGCCCAGAACTCCATCAACCGCACCCAGGCTTCGCTGTCGACCTCGATGACCCGCCTGTCGACCGGTTACCGCATCAACTCGGCAATGGACGACGCCGCCGGCCTGCAGATCGCTTCGCGTCTGCAAGCGCAAACCTCGGGCATGGCTGTCGCAATGCGCAACACCCAGAACTCGACCTCCATGCTGCAGACCGCTGAAGGCGCGCTGGATGAAGTCAACAACATGCTGACCCGCATGAAAGACCTGGCAACCCAGGCTGCCGACGCCTCGTCGACCGCTGCCGACAAGACCGCAATGCAGTCGGAATTCGACGCACTGGGCAAGGAACTGGCAAACGTCATGAAGAACACCTCGTTCGCCGGCAACAAGCTGCTGATCGGCGGCACCGTGAACGCAGCGATGACCTTCCAGATCGGCGCATCGTCGAGCGAAACCATGAGCGTCGACCTGAGCACCGCCCTGAACCAGGTGCAGACCGACGTCTCGAGCGCAACGGCCAACTACAGCGCCGCCACGACCGGCACCGAACTGACCGCGTCGGCCAACGCCACGATCGGCACCCTGACCACCGCCCTGGCAGACGTCAGCACGCTGCGTTCGGGCCTGGGCGCTGCGGCGAACCGTCTGAGCCACGTCTACAACAACCTGTCGAACATCAGCACCAACAGCAAGGCCGCTGAAGGCCGCATCATGGACGTCGACTTCGCGACCGAATCGTCGAACATGACCTCCAGCCAGATGCTGCTGCAAGCCGGTACCGCGATGCTCAAGCAGAGCAACAGCATGTCCTCGATGGTCATGTCGCTGCTCCAGTAATGGGCTTTCTCCCGGTGTAACCCAGCCGGGAATCCTCGAAGGCCAACCACGCGGTTGGCCTTTTTACTTTTTAACCGCCCGATACCATGGCCAGCATCCTTTTTCCGCCGCTCCTTCCGCCTGCGCCCGTGATCCCGGCCGCGGCGCCGTCGCAGATCGGTCCGGCGTTGGCGGCCGCCGGTTCAGCCGCCCTGCTGCAGGCGGAGATCGAGTCCGTGCCGCTGCCGGCCGCGCAACCGGTCCCGGCACTGCCGTCCGCCGCCGAGGCAGGCCAGGACGGGGCGGCGATGCGCCCGGACCAGGTGGCGATGGCGCGTCAGATGACCTGGCCGAACGCCAACGGCAGCACGCTGGCCGGCTCCTGGCAAGGCATGGTGCGCAACTACGGCACCCAGCAGGCCATCCGCGAACAGCAGATGCGCGAGGGGCAGTTGCCGACGGCACTCCTGCTGGCCGGCCAGGACGCGCGCGCGGCACGCCTGGCCCAGCTGCAGAATCCGCCGCCGGATGCGTGGCGCTTCACGGTCCATGCAGGAACGTCCCGGCCCCAGCACCTGCGCGTGGTGCAGGGCGAACCCGAACAACAGCAGAACCGGCGGCGCCGCACGCGCGCCGCGCTGAGGCTGGAACTCGTGCTGGCCGACGACTCCGTGGTCACGATACAGGCGACGCCCGTTGCCGACGGCATCAAGATGGAAGTGTGCGCGGCCGACCTGCCCACGCTGGAGCGACTGCGCGAGCTGCAGCCGCAACTGGAAGCGGCCGTGCGTCGCGCGCGGCTGCGCGTGTCGAGCTGGGCCTGGCGTGACGACTTGCCGGCCGGCCCCGTCCATGCGCGCCTGCCGTCGACCGAGGCCGCGACGGCGCTCAGCCTGCCCGTGTTCCGGGCGATGGCCGAACTGGCCCTGCTGCTGCCCGCCTAGACCGGCAGATGCCAGCCCGGCTGGCGTTCCTTGGCGACGCGCGCCGGCACACCCACGGCGACGACGTTGTCCGGCAGCGAGCGTGTGACCACGGCCCCCGCGCCAATGACGGACCAGTGTCCGATAACGCACTTGGGCAGGATGACGGCGCCCGCCCCCACGTCCGTCCCCTCATGGATCAACACATTGCCCGACACGCAACCGCGAGGCGTCAGCGTGACGAAATCGCGCAAGTCGGCGTCATGGCCGATGGTGCAGCCGACGTGCACCTGGACGTGCGCGCCGACGCGGATGTCGGTCGTCGCGAGGGCGCCGGCACAGAAGATCGTCCCCTCTCCGAGGTGGACGCCCTCGCCCATCCAGGCGCGCGGATGGACCAGTGTCGCGAAGCGGTTCGGGCACCGCTGCCGGATGCGCTCGACCACGTGGCGGCGTGCCGCCGAGGAACCGATGGCGACGACGACCCACACGTCCGGGTTCGCGGCCAGCCAGTCAATGCCGCCCAGCACAGGCAGACCCGCCACATGCGTGGGGCTGTCGAAACCCGGGTCGACAAGGAATCCGGCGCACGCCCAGGTCGGCTGCACGGCATTGATATCGCGGAGGACCTGGAGCACTTCGCGCCCGAACCCGCCTGCGCCAAAGATCGCGATACGCTGTTCCATACGGTTCTCCCCGCCGATCACCCCACGGTGCCGATGATCGACACTTCGCGGTTTTCCGGAATCTCGTTATACGACAGCACATTCAGCCCCGGCGCGAACAGGCGCGCGTAGCGGGCCAGCAGCGGACGGATCTGCGGCAGCACCAGCAGCAACGGCGGCGTGTGCTGCTGCTTCATCTGCTCGCGCGCCACCGGCATGTTCAGCTGCAGTTGCGACAGCAGCTGCGGGTCGATCGGGTAGTTGTCCAGCACCACCTTGCCGCCGTTGTTCTGGCGCGCCTGGTTCAGGGAACCGAGCAGCATGTTTTCCAGTTCGCCCGACAGGTTAAACGCGGGCATGTCCTTCTTCTTGCCGTACAGGCCGGAGACGATCTGGCGGCGCAGCGCGCAGCGCACCTCGGCCGCGAGCAGGATCGGATCCTTCGTCGTTTCCGAGCTGTCCAGCAAGGTCGTCGCGATGACGACGATGTCCTTCAGCGACACGTTCTCGGCCAGCAGCACGCGGAACACGCGCAGGAGCTGCGTGTGCGTGAGGGCCTTGTCCAGCGCGCCGGCCAGCTTCGGCGACAGCGCCGTCAGGCGTTCCATCAGCGCCGGCACGTCCTCGTGGCGGAACAGCTCCGCCAGGTAGTCGCGCGCGACCTTGGACGCGTGCGTGGCGATCACGCTCGGCACCTCGACGACCTGGTAGCCCTGCCCCAGCGCGTGCGCCTTCTGGTCCGGCTCGATCCACGTGACGGCCATGCCGAACGCAGGCTCGATGCCGGGGATGCCGTCGATGTCGCCGTACACGTTCGGCGACGGGATCGCCATCAGGCATTCGGCCACGACCTCGCCTTCGGCCACGACGGTGCCGTTGATCGCGATCGCGTACTGGTTGGGGCGCAACGTGAGGTCGTCGCGCACGCCGATCGGCGGCAGCAGCAGGCCCATTTGCTCGGAGAGGCTCTGGCGCACGCCCTTGATGCGCTTCGGCAGGACCTCGCCCTGCGCCTTGTCGACGAGGTGCACGAGCTTGTAGCCGACGGTGATCGAGATCGGCTGCACGACGGGCAGCTGCTGCCAGTCGAGTTCCGGCGCGCGGTCGTCGCGCAGCGCGGCTTCGATGGCGGCGATACCCGAATCGTCCGGCGCCTTCACTTCTTCCTTCGAGAGGCGGAAGCCCACGTAGCCGATCGCCGCGGCGAACACCATGAAGAAGAACCACGGCATGCCCGGCACGAGGGCCAGGATCACCATCACGCCCGCGGCCGAGTACAGCACGGTGGGGTTGGCGAGCAGTTGGCCGCCGACCTGCTGTTCGAAGTCGCCCGAATCGCTGATGCGGGTGACGAGGATTGCCGCCGCCGCCGACAGCAGCAGCGCCGGCACCTGGGCCACGAGGCCGTCGCCGATGGTCAGCAGTGCGTACTGGCGGAACGCGTCGGCGAACGACAGGTCGTGCATCACCGCGCCGATGGCGACGCCGCCGATCATGTTGATCAGGAGGATGAGGATCGACGCGATCGCATCGCCGCGCACGAACTTCGACGCACCGTCCATCGCGCCGTAGAAGTCCGCCTCGGCCGCCACTTCCTTGCGGCGCAGCTGCGCTTTTTCCTGGTTGATCAGGCCCGCGTTCAGGTCGGCGTCGATCGCCATCTGCTTGCCGGGCAGCGCATCCAGGGTGAAGCGCGCGGACACTTCCGAAATACGCTCGGAACCCTTCGTCACGACGACGAAGTTGATGATCATGAGGATCACGAAGACGACGATACCGACGACGAAATTGCCGCCGATGACGACATTGCCGAACGCCTCGATCACGTGACCGGCGGCCGCCGTGCCTTCGTGGCCGTGCAGCAGCACGACGCGCGTCGACGCGACGTTCAGCGCGAGGCGCAGCAACGTGGTGCCGAGGATGACGGTCGGGAAGACCGAGAAGTCCAGCGGTCGCTTGGCCGAGACGGACGTCAGGATCACGATCAGCGCCAGCACGATGTTGAACGTGAACAGCACGTCCAGCACCACGGGCGCCAGCGGCAGCATGATCATCGCCAGGAGCGTCAGCAGGAACGCCGGCGTGGCGACCTTCTGGCGGCGCACCTCGAGCATCAAGCTGTTCAGGAAATTCATGTCGGAGATACCTCACTCAAAGCGGCCGGCACGGCCACGTCACTCGGGAACCGGGGGGCGGCCTGGCGCCGGCCCGCACGGAAAGCGTTCAATTGCAGCACGTAGTTCAGCACCTGCGACACGGCCTGGTACAGCGCGGCGGGAATCTGCTGCTGCACCTGGCTCGTGTTGTAAATGGCACGTGCCAGCGGCGGCAGCGCGATCGTCTCGATCTGGTGCTTCGCCGCGACCTGGCGGATGTACAAGGCCATCTCGTCGATGCCCTTCGCCACCACGTAGGGCGCTTCCGCACGCTTGGTGTCGTACTTCAGCGCGACCGCGTAGTGCTCGGGATTCACGATCACCACGTCGGCGGTCGGCACCGTCTTGTTCACGTTGCGGCGTGCCATCTGATGCTGCAGCTGGCGGATGCGCGAACGGATCTCGGGCTTGCCCTCGGTGCTCTTGTATTCTTCCTTCACTTCCTGCTTGCTCATGCGCTGGCCGCGGGCGAACAGGAACGCCTGCAGCGGCACGTCGATCAGCGCGAACAGCACGAACACGGCGACGAGCGCCATCACGCCGTCGAACATCATGCCGGCACCGTGCAGCAGCGCGTCCGACAGCGGCATGCGCTGCAAATTGACCCAGGCCGACAGCGCGGAACGCACGACGTGCACGAGCACCATCGCCAGCATCGCGGCCTTTGCCAGCGACGTGGCGAACGTCGTCCAGTGCTTGCCCGACGCCAGCTGGCCCAGGTTCTTGATTGGCGAGAAACGGTCGAACTTCGGCATCAGGTTGTTCGTCGAGAAGACGAAACCACCCGGCACGACGCCCGCCACGACGACCGCGAACGGCACGCCGAGCAGCGGCAACACCATCTTCACGAGCAGCACGGCGGCGCCGCTCCACACGACGGACATCGCGTTCTCCATCGAGCCGGCCGCACCGAGCGGCGCGTACACGAGCCGGAACAGCGACCGGAACGATTCCAGATAGCCCGGCAGCAGGTACGCGAACAGCTTCAGGCTTGCGAGGATGCCGACGGCCGTGGCCAGGTCCTTCGAGCGGACGACGTGGCCCTGCTCGCGCGCCTTCTTCAGCTTCTGGGCTGACGCCTTTTCTGTCTTGTCGCCGCCGGTGCCGGTATCAGCCATGCGCCGCCCTCATCTGCTGCTGGAGCATCTCCAGCACCTGGTTGGTCATCTGCACGTAGTGTTCCGGGATGAAGCGCACGACCTGCACGAGCATCATCAGGCCGAACAGCGTCACCAGCGAAAAGCCCAGCGAGAACAGATTCAGCGCCGGCGCCACGCGGTTCAGGAAGCCGAAGCCGATCTGCACGACCATCGTCGAGAACACGATCGGCAGCGCCAGCAGGATCGCGGCCGAGAACACCCAGCCCACGTTCAGCGCGACCGTCTGCAGCAGCAGGCCCTGGTAGCCGCCGCCGACGGGCCAGGCGAGAAAGCTCTGGCCCAGCACGCCCGCGAGCACGAGGTGGCCGTCGACGCCGAAGAACACGAGGATCGCGACGATGCCGAGCAGGCCCGAGATCACGTCCGACTGCTGGCCGTTGAGCGGATCGTTCATCTGCGCCATCGAAAAGCCCACCTGGCTCGAGACGAGGAAGCCGAGCATGTTCACGACGGCCATCGTCAGCTGCAGCGCGAAGCCGATCACGGCGCCGATCACGGCCTGCTCGATCATCACGACGACGCCCGCGAGCGAGAACGCATCGGGCGTCACGGCGCCCTTCGTGAGCGGCAGCATCAGGAACGCGAGCGCCAGCGACAGCAGCGCGCGCACGGGCACGGGGACGAGCGCATCGCCGACGACGGGGGCCGTCGACAGCAGCGCCATGATGCGGCAGAACGGCCACCACAGCGCGCTGATGAACGGCAGCAGCAGGTGCGAGACTTCCAGCATCAGCCGACGAGGGTCGCGGCGCGCTGGAACACGCTCACGCAATAGTCCATCAGTTTGCCCGTCATCCAGTGGGCAGACAGGATCAGGGCCAGCAGGGTCACGAGGAGGCGCGGCAGGAAGGAGAGCGTCTGCTCGTTGATCTGGGTGGCGGCCTGCACGAGGGCGACGACGATGCCGGCCACGAGGCCCGGCACCACCAGCACCATCACGAGCAGCATCACCAGCTGCAGGGCTTCGACGACGAAGTCGACGGCGATATCAGGAGTCATACGAATGATAGTGGCAGCCGGCTAGATGCCGTGGATGCTGCCGACGAGGGTATTCACGGTCAAGGTCCAGCCATCGACGAGCACGAACAACAGCAGCTTGAACGGCAGCGAGATGACGAGGGGCGACAGCATCATCATGCCCATGGCCATCAGCACCGACGACACCACCAGGTCGATGATCAGGAACGGAATGAACAACATGCAGCCGATCTGGAACGCGCTCTTCAACTCCGACAGCACGAACGCGGCGAGCTTCACGGTGAACCCGCGCTCCATCGGCTTCATCTCGGCCGGCTCGCCGGACAGGTGCGCGATCTGCGCGAGCGCCGTCTTGCTCGTCTGCGCGAGCATGAAGCGCGACAGCGGCACCTCGGCGATCTTGAGCGCCTGCTCCAGCGAGATCTTGTCCTTGTCGTAAGGGACGAACGCCTCGTTCCAGACCTGCACGCCGACCGGACGCATGACGAGCAAGGTGAGGATCAGCGCGACGCCGGTGACGATCCGGTTGGGCAGGCCCTGCTGCAGGCCGAGGGCCTGGCGCAGCAGCGACAGCACGATCACGAAGCGCGTGAAGCTGGTCATCATCATGACCATCACGGGCAGCAGCCCGAGGATGGTCATCAGGACCAGGATCTGCGACTTCACCGTCAGTCCGCTGGTCGATCCGGGAATCACGCCGGGCAGGACATCCGGTCCCGCCGGGGCGGCCCACACGCTTGCACTCGCCAGCAACAGCAAGGCGCCGCCCGCGAGCGGCGCGAAGCGGCGGAGGTTGGTCGACACCTCAACGCCGCGGCGTTGCAACGTCATGACGTGATCAGGTCCAGGTTGAGGCCGTCCAGGTCGATCACCTTCAGGCCGTACTGCTCGCCCGCGACGACCACTTCGGCGCGGCCGATCGCGGCGCCGTTGACCTTGATGACGAGCGGCTCGCCGGCCATGACGTCGAGCGGCAGCACACTGTCCGGCCCGATCGCCATCAGTTCCTGCAGCGAGATGCGGGCCGAGCCCACTTCCAGGGTCAGCGTCACCGGGATGCGGCGCATCATCTGGGGCAGGCGCGGCGCAGCTTTCGGTGCGACAGCCGCGGGTGCGGTTTCGTCCATCTGCTCGTCGTCGATGAGGATGTCGCCACCGGCGAATTGATCGTTGAGGTTCATGTTGATTACTCGGCGTCTTCAAAAGAGGTTAAACACAGCTTGCCTTTGTGCTCGGCGACGGCGGCGGTAAACAACCGCGCCTCGTCGAGCAGGACGTCGGCCCGGCCCACGTTCACCGGAATCACGTCGCCCACCCGCAGGTCGAACAGTGCGCCCAAGGTGATCTCCTTGCTGACCAGGCGGCCATCCAGTTTCACCTGGAGCTTGGTCGCAAGGGGCTCGGCCGGACCGCGCGCGGCGGCCTGGCGGCCAGTCTCCGGGCGCAGCGTGCCCAGGATCGTGGCCATCAGTTGCTGGTCGGGCGCGATCCAGAACTGGCCGGTGTTGTCGTTGTTATCACGTACGTGGACGCGCATGGCCCAGTTGCTTTCGCCGGGCATTGCCGCTGCAACCACGGCACTGGCCTGGACGGGCCGCGGCGCGACGTCCATTGCCACACTGGCAGCGACGCGTGCATACAACAGGTCCACCATCTGTTGCGTCAATACGACGCCCAATCTTTCTTCGGTGGCCGTGACGCGCTCGGTTTGCGGGTCCCGCTGAGTTGCGCCAGCGCCACGTCCGCCGTAGCGCCGCTCCAACAGTGTCAGTAATAAACCACGCTCGAACGTCACCGCGACGGTGCCCAGCGCACCCAATACGGCCATCCAGCGCAGGCTGTGGTCTTGCGGCGCACGGCCGAATTCAACGTGATCGAGGCGCCATCCGGCCCAATAGCGACGGGCATAGCCCTGCATCGCCGCCTCCAGGTCATCCTGCAGGCGCGTCGCGAACTGGGGCAGCAGGTGTACCGGACGCCCAAGGAGAGAGGGGTCGAGCACTTGGTGCTGCACGGTGGTGTCGGGGGTTGCAATCGGCATGGTCAAATTAAAAAGATGATAAGCAGAGATGCTTTCTTTTCATTCCTATGGGCAACTATTATACCTGGGAAATTGTGTCGCGCTATTTGATTTTCCCCTTTGAATTCGCCATTGCCCTACGGTAAGATGCGGTTACTGCGCTGGGGAAAACAAAAACTCACTCTGGGTATTCGATGAGACCGATGCTATTGTCCTCGGTTCCGCGCCAGAAACCAAGCCACAGTATGCCGCTGAACATTTAACAATTTTCTAAATGACAACATCTGTTTCATTAAATGTAACAGCCGAAGCGGATAGCAACATTTACGAAAAGCTACAACCCACAACCTTACAGCATGGGAGTGATGAACACGATGGGAACTGAACTTGCCGGCCTGATCAGGGCCGACCTGGCAGCCCTTAACAACGACGCCAGCCGACTTGCCGTCGTGGCGCCGTCAGTGGACGCCGGCCATCCGACTCTGGGCGATGGCAGCGGCAACTTCTCCTTCGCGCAGAGCATGAAGAATGCCCTGGCCAGCGTGGACCAGGACCAGCAGGTGGCCAACCAGAAAATGGAAGCCGTGGACAGCGGCAAGAGCGACGACCTGGTCGGCGCCATGCTGTCGTCGCAGCAGGCCAACCTGTCCTTTTCGATGCTCATGCAAGTTCGTAACAAAGTCATGGGCGCCGTCGACGAGCTGCTCAAGCTGCCCGTCTGACAGGAAGACAACCGACCGTGATCGCTACTCTCAAGTCCGCCTTCGGCGGCAAGCGCCTGGCCCTGCCGCCCGCGCTGTCCAAGAACCTGACCCCGATGCTGGTGCTGGCCATCGGCATCACCGCGGCCGTCATGCTGTACACGTGGAACGACCAGGCCGGCTACAAGCCCGTGTTCGGTGCCCACGAGAAGGTCGCCGCCAGCGACATGATGAGCGTGCTCGACGCCGAGCACGTGCCCTACCGCATCCATCCGGATTCCGGCCAGGTGATGGTCCCGACGGGCCAGCTGGGCAAGGTGCGCATGCTGCTGGCCGCCAAGGGCGTGACCGCGCAGCTGCCGGCCGGCCTGGAGCTGATGGACAAGAACGACCCGCTGGGCGTGTCGCAGTTCGTGCAGGACGTGCGTTTCCGCCGCGGCCTGGAAGGCGAGCTGGCGCAGTCGATCCTCACGCTGGACGCCATCGCGTCGGCACGCGTGCACCTGGCCATCGCCAAGTCGTCGTCGTTCGTCGCGAGCGACGGCGACAAATCGTCGGCATCCGTCGTGGTCGCCGTGAAGCCGGGCCACAACCTGTCGAACGAACAGATCGCCGCGATCGTGAACATGGTCGCCGGCAGCGTCGCGGGCCTGGCGCCGGCGCGCGTGTCGCTCGTCGACCAGAGCGGCAACTACCTGTCGTCGCGCGTCGACCTGACCGAAGGCTTCGACGGCGCCGCCCAGGGCGATGCCGCCGCCAAGCGCTACCAGGATGAAGTGCGCGCCAACGTGGCCGGCCTGCTCGGTCCGGTGCTGGGCGCCGACAACTTCAAGGTCAGCGTGACGGCCGACGTCGACAACGACAAGATCGAGGAAACGCAGGAGAAGTACGGCGCGGATCCGAAGGTCACCAGCGAAGCGATGCGCGAGGAAATGGAAAAGAGCCGCATGGCGCTGGGCGTGCCGGGCACGCTGTCGAACCGTCCGCCGGTCGCGAGCAATCCACCGGCCGATCCGAATGCCGCCAACGCCGCGGGCGACGCGAACGCCAAGGCCGACGACGGCAGCGCGCGCAAGAACGCGACGACCCGCCAGTACGCTTACGACCGCGCGATCACGCAGATCAAGCGCTCGCGCGGCCGCCTGAAGAAGCTGTCGGTGGCGGTGGTGCTGAACAACGCCAAGGCCGCGACGCCGAAGACGGGCTGGAGCCCGGCCGAGATCGCGAACATCGACAAGATCCTGCGCGGCGGCCTGGGCATCGACACGAACCGCGGCGACGTGCTGACGGTGTCGTCGCTGAGCTTCCCGGCACCGGCACCAAGCGAGCCGTGGTACCAGGAGCGCGACAACATCGTCGACATGGCCGGCTACGCGATGTACGCGATCGGCGCCCTGCTCGGCTGGCTGCTCGTGCTGCGTCCGCTGATGCGCATGCTGAACCAGCGCGTGGCACCGAAGGCAGCGGCGGCCCCGAACCTGGCGACCGTCCAGGCCGGCGCAGCCAACGCCCTCGCGGCTGGCCACAACGCAGGCGCCCTGCCGGCCCCGGCCGCGAACGCCGCGCTGGGTGCGGCGGCAGCACAGCCGGCGACGGCCAGCGGCACGCTGCCGGTCCAGGCGCTGCTCGAGGAATACGATTTGCCCCCGGCCGGTTCGGCCGTGGATGTGATGGTCGACCATTTGAAGGTCCTGGCAGGTAAAGAGCCGGAGCGGGTCGCGGAAGTGGTCAAACAATGGGTGCAAAAGAAAAATGGCGGATCTGAACAATAACGACGTGCAGGAAGCAGTGCTGAGCCCGGTCGAACAGGCCGCGATCGTGTTGCTGTCCATCGGTGAAGAGCCGGCCGCGGCCGTGCTGCGCTGCCTCGAGCGCGAGGAATTGATCGAGCTGACCCAGGTGATGAGCCGGATGAGCGGCATCAAGGTCGATGCCGTCAAGAACTCGATCCAGAAGTTCTTCGACGACTATCGCCAGCAGAGCGGCCTGCACGGCGCCTCGCGCAGCTACCTGAAGCGCTCGCTGGACCTGGCGCTGGGCAGCGAAATCGCGAACTCCGTGCTCAACACGATCTACGGCGACGCCATCCGCCCGATGATGGCGCGCCTGCAGTACGCGTCGCCGAAGTGGCTCGCGGACTACATCGCTGCCGAGCACGTGCAGATGCAGGCCGTGTTCCTCGCCTTCCTGCCGCCCGCGCTGGCCGGCCAGATCATCGACGCGCTGCCGGAAGACGGCCGCGAACTGGTGCTGCTGAACCTGGCGCGCCTGGAAGAGATCGACCGCGACCTGCTGTCCGAGCTGGAAGAGCTGGTGCAGCGCTGCCTGTCCGCGCTCGACACCCAGAGCGCCACCGTGGAAGGCGTGCGCCAGGCGGCCGACATCCTGAACCGCCTGCCGAACAACCGCGCCACGATGGTCGAGCTGCTGCGCGCGCACGATCCGGACGTCGTGTCCAAGATCGAGATGTCGATGTACGACTTCTTCATCCTGTCGACGCAGACCGAACAGACGATCACGCGCCTGCTCGACGAGATCCCGCTGGAGCAGTGGGCGATCGCGCTCAAGGGTGCGGAACCCGCGCTGCGCGACGCGGTGCTGGGCGCAATGCCGAAGCGCCAGGCACAGAGCTTCGACGACCTCATGAAGCGTTCCGGCCCCGTGCCGATGTCGCGCATCGTGCAGACCCGCCAGGAGATCATGGCGCAGGTCAAGGAGCTCGTCGACAACGGTGAGATCGAAGTCCAGCTGTTTGCCGAGGCGACCGCGGAATGAAGCAGTTCCGGCCTTATCACTTCCCGCCGCTGGCGCAGTTCATCGCCGCCGGCGCGGCCAAGGGCGCACAATCGTCGTCCTCCGCCACGCCGACCGAAGACTGGCAGAGCGCGGTGGCCGACGGCTATCGCCAGGGCCAGCGCGAAGGCTATGAAGTCGGCCTGGACGAAGGACGCGCCGACGGCTACGACGCGGGCCACGCGGAAGGCGTGGAGCGCAGTATCGCCGAAGGCCGCCAGCAGGCGCTGGCCGAGCTGGAACAGATGGCCAAGCCGGTCGACGCGATGCTGCGCAGCCTGAAGAAGATGAAGACCGAATTCCGCAACGCCCAGCGCAAGGAAGTCGTGGACCTGGTCGGCAAGATTGCCCGCCAGGTGATCCGCGCCGAGCTGGCGCTGCAGCCCGTGCAGATGCTGAACCTCGTCGACGAGGCGCTGGCCGCCATGCCGCCCACGCGCGACGACGTGGAAGTGTTCATGAATCCGGAAGAACTCAAGCGCATCCAGGAACTGGATCCGAAGCGCGCCAAGAAATGGAACCTGATGTCCGATCCCGCCCTGGAACTCGGCGAGTGCCGCGTGCGCGCGGGCGACCATGAAGTGGACGCCGGCTGCCAGGGCCGCCTGACCGCCTGCATGGCGCAGGTGCGCGACAGCCTGGACGCATCCGCCAAGGAGGACGCCGAATGAGCGCCCTGGCCGCCACCCTGCGCAGCCTCGAGATCAAGGCGCCGCCCGTCGCGACGCCGACCGGCCGCCTCGTGGCCGTGCAAGGCCTGCTGCTCGAAAGCGTGGGCTGCCGCCTGCACACGGGCCAGCGCTGCCGCGTCGAGACCGTCGACGGCAACTGGCTCGATGCGCAGGTCGTGGGCTTCCGCGACAAGGTGACGTACCTGATGCCGTTCAAGCAGGCCGACGGCCTCGTGACGGGCGCGCGCGTGCTGCCGGCCACCGGTCCGTCCAGCATCCAGATCGGCCCGTCGTGGATGGGCCGCATGGTGAATGGCCTCGGCGAGCCGATCGACGGCCGCGGCAAGCTCGGTGGCGAAGAAACGCTGTCGACCACGCCGCCGAAGGTCAACCCGCTCAAGAAGGCGCCGGTGGAAGAGCCGCTGGACGTCGGCGTGCGCGCGATCAACTCGATGCTCACCTTGGGCAAGGGCCAGCGCGTGGGTCTGATGGCCGGCTCCGGCGTCGGCAAATCAGTGCTGCTCGGCCTGATCACGCGCCAGACCGTGGCCGACGTGATCGTCGTGGGCCTGATCGGCGAACGTAACCGCGAGGTGCGCGAATTCATCGAGAAATCGCTGGGGCCGGAAGGCCTGAAACGCGCCGTCGTCGTCGTGGCGCCGGCCGACGAGAGCCCGCTGATGCGCGTGATGGCGACGGAATTGTGCCACTCGATCGCGGCCCACTTCCGCGACCGCGGCCAGAACGTGCTGCTGCTGTGCGATTCGCTGACGCGCTACGCGATGGCGCTGCGCGAAGTGGCGCTGTCGCTGGGCGAACCGCCGGCCACGCGCGGCTATCCGCCGTCCGTGTTCTCGAACCTGCCGCAGCTGGTGGAATCGGCCGGCAATGGCGAAAACGAGAACGGCAGCATGAGCGCGATCTACACGGTGCTGGCGGAAGGCGACGACCAGCAGGATCCCGTCGTCGACAGCGCCCGCGCGATCCTGGACGGCCACATCGTGCTGTCGCGCGAGCTGGCGGAACGCGGCCACTACCCGGCGATCGACGTGGCGCAATCCATCAGCCGATGCATGGCGCAGGTGGTGTCGCCGGAACACGCGCTGGCCGCGCGCAAATTGAAGGCGGCGCTGGCCAAGCATGCGCGCGTGCGCGACCTGATCCCGCTCGGCGCGTACCAGCCGGGCGCCGATCCGGAGACCGACCGCGCCGTCAAGCTGCACCCGCATATCGAAGCATTCCTGTGCCAGGGCACGCGCGAAGACGCACCGTTCGAGGGTTGTATCGACCAACTGAAAGCGATGATGGCATGAGCAAGCGCGAGACGATCACCAGCCTGGACACCCTCGTGCGCGTGCGCAGCACCGAGGTCGAGCGCCTGCAGACGGCGCTGGCCCGCAAGGAAGCGACGCGCGCACGCTACCAGACGAGCGTGGAGCGCCTGACCGCGCTGGCCGAAGGCAGCGGCCCGTCGGGCCAGCCGGCCGGCACGCGGCCGCTGTCGCCGGCGCTCGCGCTGAACTGCGGGAATTACAAGCAGGCCGTGTTCGCGCTGGCGGACACCCACCGCACCGATCTGCAACTGCATGAAGCCGACATGGCCATCGCGCAGCAGAACCTGGCCCAGGCCTGGACGCGGCGCGAGCTGCTGGGCAAGGTGCTGGAGCAGCACGAGACCGCATACGCGCGCACGCAGGAACGCACGCAGCGCAAACGCGAAGACGAAACCGCCACGCAATCCTGGCTGGCCCGCCAGGCTTGATCAGGCCACTCACCACTCTGAAGAAGCCAACATGTCGACCATTACCGCACCGGCCTACGATCCGACCACCACGGCGGCCGCGATGGCACAAAAGTCCGTCGCAGAACCCCAGCAGATGATCAACAACCAGACCGCCCTGGCAAACGCCACCGCGGGCGGGCTGTCGACGCTGAGCTCGGCGATCTCCGCCTTCCAGACGAGCCTGAGTTCGTTGACCGGCCTCGGCAGCTCCATGCTGGCGCAGAGCGCCACCTTCTCCGACACGTCGGTCGGCAGCGCCACCGCAAAGCCACTGGCCGCCGCCGGCACCTACAGCCTGTTCGTGCAACAGCTGGCGACGGCGAGCCAGGTGTCGTACAACAACCTGTCCAACGGCAGGACGGCGGGCGGCACCCTGAAAGTGGTGCTGTCGAACGAAACGACGGCGACCACGACCGCCTCGTTCAACGTCGACCTGTCGGCCGCCTCCGCGGATACCGATGGCGACGGGGTACTGAGCATCAACGAAGTGGCCGCCGCGATCAACCGCTCTTCCGGCAACACGGGGCTCGTCTCGGCCGGTGTCGTCACGATCGGCACCGACACCCGCCTCGTGCTGACCTCGAAGAATACGGGCGCAGCCAACACCGTGTCGCTCGATCCGTCGCTCGTGACCGACGCCACGCTGAAGACCGGCCTCGGCTCGCGCTCCATCGTCAATGCGGCCCAGGACGCCATCGTCCTGTTTGGCGGCAAGGCCGGCACGCCGATGCAGCAGTCGTCGAACACCTTCACGAACATCAGCGGCGTATCGGCGACGTTCACCCGCGCACAAAGCGCGACGGAAAACCCGATCACGCTGACGGTCAACAGCGACAGCGCCGGCACGACCAAGAACGTGCAGGCGTTCGTCGACGCGTACAACAAGCTCAAGACGACGATCGATTCGCTCGTCGATCCTGGCAGCCCGAGCAGCAACAAGGCCGCGGGCATCTTTGCCGACGATTCCGGCATCAAGGCTCTGCAAGCCCGCCTGGTCGACCTGGTGCGCCCGAACGGCACCCTGTCGCTGGCCGCCTACGGCATCACGGCCAACCGCGACGGCACGCTGGCGCTCGACTCGACCCGCCTGACCAAGCAGCTGGCCAGCAATCCGAACGGCCTTGACCAGTTGATCGGCTCGAGCAGCATCAGCAGCCCGACCGGCATCGCCGGCAACCTGAACACCTACCTGAACCTATGGAGCAACAGCACCACGGGCCAGATCCAGCAGCGTACCGATGCCAACACGAAGCTGCAGTCGGACCTGGGCAAGCGCCAGACCGACCTGAGCGCGCAATACGATTCCGCTTATAAGCGTTACCTGAAGCAATTTACTGACCTGCAAGCCCTGCAATCGGCAATGAACAGCAACCTGTCCATGTTCGACGCAATGTTCGGCAACAATAAGTCCTGAGAGAACAGCCATGTCTTACGAAGCCTACAGCAGCTACCACGCCACGAGTCTCGACGCGCAGACGTCGCGCGCCTCGCCGGTCGAACTGGTGCTGGTCCTGACCGACGGCCTGATCGACGAGCTGGCGCGCGCGCGCGCACACATCGTCGCCAAGCGCTACGAGCAGCGCGCCAACAGCATCAACAAGTGCGTCGACATCATCAACGGCCTGTCGAGCTCCCTCGACTTCGAGAGCGGCGGCCAGGTCGTGGCGAACCTCGCCAATCTGTACGACTTCTGCGTCACGCACCTGCACGGCGCCGGCATCAAGCAGGATCCGGCGATGGTCGACGAAGTCATGAAGATCATGACCACGATTCGCCAGGGCTGGGACGGCGTACGGTCGCGTAATGGCTGATCCACTCGACCGCCGGGCCAAGCTCGCGCAGCTCGGCGACGCCATGCAGGCCGCCGCCGCGCGCGCCGACTGGAACCGGGTGGAGACCCAAGTCCGCGCCCTGATCCCGGCGCTGCACGCGCTGGCCCAGCAGGGACCCTGGACTGCCGCGGAACGCACGGCGCTGGAGCGGGTTCGTACCCAGCACGTGGCAGCTGCAACGGCAGCGGCTGTGGCGACATGCGCGCTCGAATCGCGTCTGGAACACATGCGCGCCAACAAAGAGGGCTGGGTCGCCTATGCGATGTACAGCGAAACCGAACTCGACCCAATCCAGGAATGACGATGATGCTCAACACCGTATCCCCTTCGACCCCGGCCCAGCCTGCCCAGCAGGCCAGCGCCCCGGCCGCCGCCAACGACGCGGCGCCGGCACCGGCCGCGGCATCGGCACCGTCCGACAACGCAGGTGCCGCCCAGGTGCCGGCACAGCCGTTCGCGCGCTGGCTCGGCCAGCAGTTCGACGTCACCGTGCCGGTCGCGCAGGCCGCCGTGCCGGCCGCGCCCGAAGCGGATGACGGCAGCACGCCGGCGCCGAGCGCCGCGCCGGTGGCCACCGACGACAAGAGCACCGATGCCGGCAAGCCCGCCGCCGCCGTGCCCGACAGCGCTCTGCTGGCCGCGATGGCAATGCCGCTGATGCCGCTGTCGCCGCAACAGATCACGCAGGCCGTACAGGCTGCACAGGGCGGCACCCGCGCCACGACCGGCGACGCCGTCAAGGCCGACGCGCCGGCCCCGGCGCCGGCTGTCTCCGGCCAGGACGGCCGCCGCGCGCCCACTGCCCTGCCGCAGGCCTTCCTCGCGCAGGCGCTGCCGACGGCGCCCGCCGGCGCGACGGTCGCACCGGTGGCGGACACCCGTGCTGCCGTGGCCGCGGTCGCGCAGGCCAATGTCACCACCGGCAACGCCACCGGCGGCCAGGATGCGAATGCGGATGGCGCGGCCGCCCAGGGCGCGCCAGGCGTCCCGGCCGGCACGAACGTCGCCGCGGCCGTGCCTGGCGCCGTGGCGGTGCAGCCGGCCCAGCCCGCCGCCGATACCGTCAAGTTGGCCGGTCCGCCGACCGCATGGCGCCAGAGCCTGCAGGAAACGCTGGGCGACCGCCTGAACGTGCACGTCGCAAACAACGTGCAGCAGGCCACGATCAGCATCGAGCCGCCGCAACTGGGCCGCATCGACATTGCGATCCGCCACAGCGCCGGTACGCTGGAAGTGAACATCTCCGCCTCGAATGGCGACGTGCTGCGCCAGTTGCAGACCGTCAGCGACAACCTGCGCAACGATCTGTCGCAGCGGCAGTACACGGAAGTGGCCGTGACGGTCACCCCGACACCGAAGAACAACGCGGCGCCGTTCGGCGACCCGCAGCAGCAGGGCCGCGGCCGCCAGCAAGGCCGCGATCAGGACAACGAGCCTGGCCGCGGTTTGGCCGAGGCCGGCAACCCCGCGTCCGTGTTCAACCTCGGCCGCGACTCGTAAGCAACGGATGCATCGATAGCGCCTATAAGGTGCGAGTACCAACATGAGCAAAATGAAAATGATTATCGCCATCGCCGGCGCCGTGATCGTGAGTGCGGCCGGCGCGGGTGGTGCGGTCTGGTGGTTCATGCCCAAGCCCGCGGCGGCAGCCGGTGCGGCCAAGAAGGTCGAACCGGACAAGCCGAAGGACGGCAAGCCGCTCAAGTACGTGACCTTGGACAAGGTCATCGTGATGCTCCGTCGCGGTCCGGACGACAGCGACGCGCACTACCTGTCCACGGACCTCGTGCTGTCGACGGAAGCGTCGAAGGAAAAGGAAACGAAGGAAAACCTGCCGCTGCTGCGCAGCCTGGCGGTGCGCACCCTCTCGGCCTACACGATGAAGGAAGCGTCCGGCATGACGGTCGAGCAGTACGCGGAGCAGCTGAACAAATCCTTCGACGCCAATTATGAGCACGAGCACACGGAAAAACCGTTCGTGCAAGTCATGATCGGCAAGCTGATCATCGAATAACCACCGGGGACAACGTGGGTTACATGACCGACTACGCCGACAGCTACGCCAGCAGCGAATATGCCGATGCCGCGATCCACGCGGCCATGAGCGCCGCCGAAGAGCAGAAACACCTCGTCGCCTATGCGCCGCTGGTCAAGCGCATCGCGCGCCAGCTCAACTCGCAGGTATCGGGTGCGCTGGGCCGCGAGGACATGGAGCAGATCGGGCTGATGGGCCTGCTCGAAGCGCTGCGCCGCTACGGCACGCCGGACACCGGCTTCGGCAGCTACGCGTCGCTGCGCGTGCGGGGCGCGATCCTCGACGAGCTGCGTCGCCAGGACTGGCGTCCGCGCGCCGTGCGCCAGGACAGCCACAGGATGCGCGACGCCGTGCGCGCCCTCACCCGCAAGCTCGGCCACGAGCCGAACGACAAGGAAGCGGCCGACGCGCTGGGCATCAGCCAGGAAGAGTGGCGCCAGTTCCTGCTGGACGACTGCGCGGAAGAGCTGCTCAGCTTCGACGACATCCTGCAGGAAGCGACGGAGCGCGCGCACAGCTCGCCGGGACCGGAAGACCAGTTCCTCGTGCGCCGCAGCCTCGAACAAGCGCTGTCCGCGCTGAACGAACGGGAGCAGCGCGTGATCCAGATGATTTACGAATTCGAGCTCAGCTACAAGGAAATCGCTGCCGTGCTCGACCTGTCCGATGCCCGCGTGTGCCAGCTCAACAAGAGTGCGCTGGCCAAGATGAAAGCGGCACTGGCCCAGGCCTGACCGATTACAAGAAAGGTAACAATAATCATGCAAATCCTTGGCATTCTGATCGTGCTCGGCGCCGTGTTCGGCGGCTTCACGATGATGGGTGGCACGGCCGGCGCCATCTGGCAGCCGACCGAGCTGATCGTCATCTGCGGCGCCGCCACCGGCGCGCTCGTGCTGGGCAACCCCAAGCACGTGCTGGCCGAGCTCTTTTCCCAGTTCAAGCGCGTCGCGAGCAAGCACAAGCACGACTCCGAATTCCAGCGCCAGCTGCTCCTCCTGATGTACGAACTGCTGCAGACGGCGGCCGGCGGCCTGAAGGCGCTCGACGCCCACGTCGAGGCGCCGAAGGACAGCCCGATGTTCCAGCGCTATCCGCTGATCCTGGAAGAGCCGAAACTGCTGGCGTTCATCGTCGATAACTTCCGCCTGATGGCAATGGGCAAGATCAACGCGCACGAGCTGGAAGGCGTGCTCGAGCAGGAACTCGACGCCATCCACGAAGAGCTGACCCAGCCTTCGAAATCGCTGCACAAGATCGCGGAAGCGATGCCGGGCTTCGGCATCCTGGCCGCCGTGCTGGGCATCGTGATGACGATGAACTCCGTCGGCGAAGGCGCCGACACGGCCGAAATCGCGGAACGCGTGGGTGCCGCGATGGTCGGTACGTTCATCGGTATCTTCATGTGCTACGGCGTGCTCGATCCGATCTCCGGCATGATGAAACAGCTCGTCAATTCCGAGGCATCGACGATGGAAACGGTGAAGGTCGTGCTGTGCACCCACGTGGCCGGCAAACCGCCGCTGCTGGCGATCGACGCGGGCCGCCGCCTGATCCAGCTGAACACCAAGCCCAGTTTCGCCCAGCTCGAAACGTGGATCAACGCGATGGCCGATGGCGAGGAACCGAGCGCCAGGCGCAAGGCTTGACCGGACCTGGAGCAATAAGTGCAAGCAACCAAAAAAGGCGCCGAGAAGCACCACGAAGCGACCATCGTCAAGCGGGGCGGCGGCAAGCATCACGACGACGAGCACGGCGGCGCGTGGAAAGTGGCGTTCGCCGACTTCTGCATGGCGCTGATGGCGCTGTTCCTCGTGCTGTGGCTGATCGCGGCGCGCGACGCCCAGCAGGCCAAGGCCGTCGTGCGCGACAACACGGCCGCCGGCCTGATGGAAGGCTCGGGCGGCATGCCGGAAGTCAAGAACAGTCCGGCCGGTAGCCTGATCGAACGCTTCCAGCTTCCGCATAGCAACGGTGGCAGCCAGGGCCCGGCCACGGGTAACAAATCGAATACGCCCGAGATGCGCACGCGCTACGAATCGCCGTCCGAACTCGCGGCGCTGGCGCACCAGCTGGAGCAGATGAGCGCCGATGCCGGCCTCGCATCGAATCTTGCCGCAGTGATCACACCGGACGGCCTGCGCGTGATGTTGCACGACACGGATCGCCAAGGCATGTTCGTGCGCGGCAGCCCGCTGCCCACGGAACGCTTCGCAAAACTGTTGCGCGCGATGGCACCTTTGTTCGAAAAAATGGAAAATCAGATGTTGATCGTAGGCCACACGGATTCCTTGCAGTACACTAAGGCCGGACCGACCGGCTATTCCAACTGGAGCCTGTCGGTCAACCGCGCGCTGGCTGCGCGGTCCGAACTGCTCATCGGCGGCATGCGCAGCGAAAGCATCCTGCAACTGGTCGGCATGGCCGACCGCGCCCCGATCGACGCGGCCCATCCGGACGCTTCGGCCAACCGTCGTATCGAATTGTTGATCCTGACCGGCAAGCAAGCCGCTGCCATCAAGACCATGTTCGGGACGCCGGCGGCCACCGACTCCCTGACACAGGACGTGTCCACGTCCCGGACGGACGATGCGGCGCTGAAGGCGCTGCGCAGCCAGATGGTAAAGAAACCATGACGATTCAATCGAAAACCCGAGGAACACGCATGAAGATCTCCAGCGGCTCCACGCCCTCCGTCTCGATCACGCCGCTCGCCGGCGGTGCCGCCGCACCGGCCGCGGCACCGGCCGGCGCCCCAGCGGGCACGGACGCGCTCGAATCCGCCGTGCTGCAACCGGCGCAGAAAGCCCTGGGTGCCCTGCCCGACTTCGACGCCGCCCGCGTGGCCGAGCTGCGCGATGCGCTGGCCAAGGGCGAGCTGCCGTTCGATGCGGGCCGTCTGGCCGGCCTGATCCAGCGCTTCCACGGCGGCGGCAAGGGCTGATCCATGGGACGCATCACCCGCGACCAGGCTGTTGCCCGGCTGCTGGACGGCGTCGAGGCCGACCTCGGCGCCTGCGGCACGATCCGCGACCTGCTGGAGCGCCAGTTCCAGGCCGCCATGCGTCACCACGGCAGCGAGCTGACCGTGCTGGCCGAACAGCTCACGCCCGAGCTGGACGCGATGGAACAGCGCCGCCGCCAACGCGTCCAGCTCGTCCGCGCGCTGCTGGGCCAGAACGCCACCATGGACGACCTGTTGGGCAGCCTGCCCGCGCCGCAGCGCACGCGCGGCCGGGCCGACTGGAGCCGCCTGGAAGAACTCGTGCGCGACTGCAAGCAGGCAACCGTCCGCAACGGCAGCCTGATGGCCGAACAATTTACGATCATGCAACGCCTGCTCCACGGCGAAGACGGTACCTATGCGCCACGCTGAATTCACGACATCGATCCCCGCCCTCCCCCCCACCGCAGCCACCGCGCCCACCGCGCCCCTCGGCAACGGCGGCGGGAAGTTCGGCGGCATCTTCAACGAGGTGCAGGGCGAAGTGGCCGACTTCATCCAGAACGGCGGCGGCGACTTCGCCACGAGCGCGCAGCTCAGCGCCGAAGGCCGCATGTGGGCCGCACGCAGCCAGGAAGCGACGGCCGCCGTCATGGGTGACGGCAGCGACACGTCGCCCGACCAGCAGGCTTTCCTGCAGAGCATCGCCCCGTGGGCCAAGGAAGCGGCCGACAAGCTTGGCGTGGCGCCCGAGCTCGTGTCCGCGCACGCGGCACTGGAATCCGGCTGGGGCCAGCGTCCGCTGCGCAATACCGACGGCAGTTCATCCCATAACCTGTTCGGCATCAAGGCCGGCGCCAGCTGGCATGGCGACGTCGCACAATCGGCCACGACCGAATACGTGGGCGGCGCAGCGATCAAGACGAGCGCGAAATTCCGCGCCTACCCGGACCAGGCGAGCGCCTTCCGCGACTATGCGCAGATGCTGATCGACAATCCGCGCTTCCACGCGGCACTCGGCGCAGGCAACAACGCCCAGGCGTTCGCCGCCGGCCTGGCCAAGGGCGGCTATGCCACCGACCCGGCGTACGCGGCCAAGCTCGCACGCCTGGCCGGCAAACTGCAGAACGTCAGCGGTTGAGCTCCATATCGATCGGCTCGACCGTGCCCGGCCCGGCGACGCGCATGCGCACCACCTGCCCGCTGCCGGCATTGCGCACGCGCACGACCGCGCCTTTCCCGCCCGCATCCAATGCCTCTCCGGCCATGCTGACTTCGATGCCTTCGCGTCGCGCGACCATCATGACGGCATCCCCCCGCTTCACCAAAACGGGGCTGCTGAGCTGGCCGCTACGCAAAATGTCTCCTGGGCGCAACATTCGACGAGACATTTGTCCGACCGCGTCGGCCGGATTACTGATCGGGTCGGCAATGTTCGAAATATCACGGCGCTCGATCGTGACTTGCGCGTCGGACAATGCCTCGTTGGCCGCGACAGGGGCTGCTGCAATTGCCACCATGGCACTCACGCGGGCGCGGACGACGTACTCGTACCGCCACCCGGGCGTGTCCGGACAGCGCGCTACGAAGCGCATCCGCTGGGGAGAACGGGTATCGAGCGCTTCGATGGCCACTTGCTGTCTGCACGGCGGCGCCGGACGCGGTGTCACGACGGCGATCTCGAATTGCGGTTCGGTCAAGCCCGACGCCGCCATCTGCCTTTCCAGTTCGGCACGGGCCGCTTGTTCAATTTGCACCGGAACGGACGGCGCTGCGGCTTGCGCGAACGCAGAAATAAATATCAGTGACGAAGCGGCAAGGGTTGCCTTACAGAAAGCAATCATTAGAGAATAGTGTCTGCGAAAAAAACTGATTCTAACCAATCACACCGAAGTTCAACCGACAGGAGTTCCTGACATGACGATTAATTTCAAAGACGCACTGGGTGTGCATGCCGACGCGCTGGAATTGCGCGCCGAGCGCACCAAGGTGTTGGCGGCGAATATCGCGAACGAGAGCACGCCCGGCTACACCGCCCGCGACGTCGATTTTGGCGCCATGCTCCAGGACCGCATCGACACGGAGAACGGCGAGCTCAGCCTCTCCGACGACCAGCCCCTGTACCGCGTACCGTTCCACCCGAGCGCCGACGGCAACACCGTCGAGATCGGCGTCGAACAGGCAGCGTTCGGCCAGAACTCTTCCGATTTCAATACGAGCCTGACCTTCATCAACATGCAGTTGCGCGGTCTGGCAAAAGCCATCAACGGTCAATAACAGGTCAACAATGGGCTTCAAGGACATTTCTCAGATCGCCGGTTCGGCGATGGCGGCGCAAACGGTGCGCCTGAACACGATCGCCAGCAACCTGGCCAACGCCGACGTCGCGGCCGGCTCCGAGACGGAAGCCTACCGCGCGCGCAAGCCGGTCTTCGCGGCCGTCATGGGCAACGAGGGCAGCGCGGGCGTGCGCGTGCTCGACGTGGTCGAGAGCGCGGAGCCGCTGCGCCGCGTGCACGAGCCGGACAATCCGAAGGCCGACGCCGACGGCATGGTCTATTACACGAACGTCAACGAAGTCTCCGAAATGGCCGACATGATGTCCGCCAGCCGTGCCTTCGAAACCAACGTCGAAGTCCTCGGACGCATCAAATCCATGCAGCAGTCGCTGCTCAAGCTGGGAGAATCCTGATCATGGTGACGACGAACTCCACCACCAACAGCCAGTTCGGCGGCACCGCGGCGGCGAACGCCGACAAGGTGTCGACGCAGGCGGCCACCAGCGCCAACAAGGACATGTTCACCAAGCTCCTCGTCGCGCAGATCCAGAACCAGGATCCGCTGTCGCCGCAGGATCCGACCGCGTACGTCAACCAGCTGTCGCAGCTGTCGCAGACGGAAGCGCTGCAGAACCTGTCGTCGACCAGCACGGCCAGCGCAACCGTGCTGCAAAGCCTGCAGACGCTCGCGATGGGCGGCCAGGTCGGCTCCGACGTCACGGTGGCGACGAACACCCTCAAGCTCGACGGCAGCAAGGTCTCCGGCACCGTGCAATTGAACGGCCTGTCGGCCGGCACGAGCCTGGTCCTGACCGGCACCGACGGCAAGCAGCATACGATCGACCTGGGCCCCGGTACGGGCGCGCAGCCGTTCACCATCGATCCGGACGCCCTTGGCCTCGCGCCCGGTTCGTACACGATCCAGGCCAAGCCATCGGACGGCAGCACGCCCACGGTCGAAGTCGCGGCACGCCTGAACAGCGTGCACGTGAACGGTACCAAGGTCGTGCTCCAGGTGGCCAACGTCGGCGAGGTCGACCCCTCGTCCGTCACGGGTTTCAACGGCAAGACCGGCTCCTGAAGCAGGACGCCCTCCCTCGACCGCAACGCATTTAAGGAATCGACATGAGTTTCGACATCGCACTGTCCGGCATCCAGGCTATCAACGAACAACTGGATACCGTCTCGAACAACATCGCCAACGCCGCCACCTATGGCTTCAAGGCAGGCCGTGCCAACTTCTCGTCCGTCATGGCCGGCAGCCAGGTCAACGGCGTGGAAATCGGTTCGGTCACGCAGAACATCAGCCAGAACGGCAGCACGCAGACCACCGGCCGCGGCCTCGACGCCGCCATCGACGGCCGCGGCTTCTTCGTCAGCGTCAACAGCCAGGGCACCTCGCAGTACTCGCGCGTCGGCATCTTCTCGCCCGACAAAAAGGGCTTCCTGATCGACAGCAACGGCAACAAGGTGCAGGGCTACGGTCCGACCAAGGGCGGCGCACTCGGCCCGGTGGGCGACATCCAGATCCCGACCGGCCAGATCCCGGCCGTCGCGACGACCGGCATCAAGTACGTCGGCAACCTGTCGGCCGACTGGACCGTCACGCCGGCCGCCAGCTTCGACATGACCAAGAGCGACACCTACAACATGGTGAAGCAGTCGATCGCGTACGACTCGCTGGGCACCCAGCACACGCTGTCGCAGTACTTCGCCAAGCAGGACGCGAACACCGTCAACGTGTACTACTCGCTGGACGGCAAGCCGGTCACGGGTCCGGCCGTGCTGACGTTCGACGCCACCGGCCAGCTGACCGGCGCGACCGGCGGCACGGTCGCCATCCCGGCGGCCAACGGTGCGTCGGCCGGCAGCGTCGCCATCGACTACACCGGCACCACCCGCTTCGCCGGCGAAGCCAGCACCACCACGAACCGCAGCGACGGTTATGCGTCCGGCTCGTTCGTCGGCGTGGAACTGTCCAGCGACGGTTCGCTCGTGGCCAAGTACAGCAACGACCAGTCGCAGGTGGTCGGCACCGTCGCCCTCGCGACCTTCGCCAACGAAGGCGCCCTGTCGTCGATCAGCAATACCAGCTGGGTCGCCAACGCCGAGTCCGGCGCCGCCCTGATCGATCCGCCGGGCGTGGGCCTGTCCGGCAAGCTGACGACCGGCGCACTGGAAGGTTCGAACGTCGACATCACGTCGCAGCTCGTGGGCCTGATGACGTCGCAGCGCAACTACCAGGCAAACTCGAAGGTCCTGACCACCGAAAGCCAGATGATGCAGGCCCTGATGCAGGCCCTGTAAGCCTGAGACGCCATGGATAAACTGATCTTCACCGCCGTCTCCGGCGCCGAACGCCTGATGCGTTCGCAGCAGGTGCACGCGAACAACCTGGCCAACCTCGACACGGCCGGCTTCCGCGCCAGCATGGAAGTCGCGACCCAGCAGCAGCTGGGCGGCTACGGCTTCGACGACCGCCATCTGTCCGTCATGCAGTCGGACATGATCTCGACCCGCGCCGGCACCATCCGCGAGACGGGCCGCCCCCTCGACGTGGCACTGGGCGGCCAAGGCTTCCTGGCCGTGCAGTACGGCGACGGCGAAGCCTATACGCGTTCGGGCGAAATCGAGATCGGCCCCGACGGCGCACTGTCGGTGCACGGCCATCCGCTGCTGGGCGAAGGCGGTCCGATCGTGCTGCCGCAGAACACCGCGGTCGAGATCGGCACGGACGGCACGATTTCCGTGCTGACCGAAGGCGCCAAGCAGATGCAGGTCGTCGACAAGCTGCGCCTCGTGAACGCCACGGGCGCCGAACTGACCAAGAACGAGGCCGGCCTCGTCGTCGCCCGCGACGGCGCCAACCTGCCGACCGACCCGGGCGTCAAGGTGCGCCCGCGCGCGCTCGAAGGCAGCAACGTCTCGGCCGTCGAGGAAATGGTCGCCACCATGAGCCTGAACCGCAGCTTCGAGGTGCAGATGCGCCTGTTCAAGGCGAGCGACAGCATGAATGAAGCGGGCAACAAGCTGATCAGCGGCTGACGCACGTCCAACCTACGAATACAGGAGTGAAACCATGAATCCAGCAATGTGGATCAGCAAGACCGGTGTGCAGGCCCAGGATGCGAAACTTCAGGCCATCGCCAACAACCTGGCCAACGTGAACACGGTCGGCTTCAAGCGCGACCGCGTCGTGTTCGAAGACCTGTTCTACCAGGTCGACAAGCAGCCGGGCGCGCAGACGGCCGACAACACCGTCAGCAACGGCGTCCAGCTCGGCAACGGCGTGAACATCGTCGGCACGCAGAAGGTGTTCACCAACGGCAGCATCCAGACGACGAGCCAGCCGCTCGACGTCGCCATCACCGGCAACGGCTTCCTGCAGGTGCGCCGCCCGGACGGCCAGCCGGCCTACACCCGCGCCGGCCAGCTGCAAGTCGATTCGAACGGCGTGCTGGTCAACGCCCAGGGCCTGCCCCTGGTGCCGCAGATCACCATCCCGAACAACGCCACCTCGCTCACGATCGGCGAAAACGGCATGGTCAGCGCGACCGTCCCCGGCAACACCGCGCCGACGGAACTGGGCCAGCTGACCTTGACCACGTTCGTCAACCCGGCCGGCCTGCAGGCACTGGGCGAGAACCTGTTCCAGGAAACGGCCGCCAGCGGCAATCCGAACGAAGGCAAGGCCGGCGACGGCGCCTTCGGCAAGATCAAGCAGGGCGCGCTGGAGGGCTCGAACGTGCAGGTCGTCGAAGAGATGGTCGACATGATCGCCGCCCAGCGTACCTATGAGATGAACACGAAGGTGTTGTCGGCCGCCGACAACATGCTGCAATACCTGTCCCAGGCTTCCCGCTGACCATGAAACGTATCGCCCTCGCCGCCGGGATGGCGGCCAGCCTCGTGCTGACCGGATGCGCCTCGCGCACCCCTCTGCCCACCAACGTCCCGGAAGACGACGCCCTCGCCCTGCCGAAAACGCAGCCGGTGCGCGGCGGCGTCGGGGGCGGCGTGTTCACCACCGACACCGTCTCGCTGACGTCCGACGCGCGCGCGTTCCGCGTGGGCGACGTCGTCACCGTCCTGCTGCAGGAAACGACCCAGGCCAGCAAGAAGGCGGGGACCAGCTTTTCCAAGGGCTCGTCCGCGTCCGTCAATCCGATCGGCGCCCTCGGCAAGACGTTCGGCCGCACGGGCCTGAGCGTCTCCGGCGACCGCAGCTTCAACGGCGACGCCACCAGCACCCAGCAGAACGCGCTGTCCGGCGCCATTACCGTGCTCGTGCAGGAAGTGCTGCCGAACGGCCTGCTTCGCGTGGCCGGCGAAAAGCGCCTGCAGCTGAACCAGGGCGAAGAGTTCGTGCGCATCAAGGGCTACCTGCGCGCCGCCGACATCGACAACGAGAACCAGGTGTCGTCGCTGCGCGTGGCCAATGCCCGTATCGCCTATTCCGGCCAGGGTTCGCTGGCCGATGCCAACAGCCCCGGCTGGCTGACCCGCTTCTTCACCGGCCCCCTGATGCCGTTCTGACGCCCCCATGACCCGATTCCAACGCATCGTTTCCGCGGCCATGGCCGCCCTGCTGGCCCTGCCGGCATTTGCGGCCCCCGCGCTGCCGAAGACCGCGGCGGCAAGCCCCGACGCGGCCATCCTGGCGCGCACCCAGCCGCTACGCAACCTCGTCAGCGTCGAAGGCGTGCGCGAGAACCCGCTCGTCGGCTACGGCCTCGTCGTGGGCCTGAACGGCAGCGGCGACTCGACGCAGGTGAAATACTCGAGCCAGTCGGTCGTCAACATGCTCAAGCAGTTCGGCGTCAAGCTGCCGGATGGCGAGGAAGCGAAGAACAAGAACGTGGCCGCCGTCATGGTGTCCGCCGTGTTCCCGCCGGGCTACCGCCGCGGCCAGCAGATCGACGTGACCGTCTCGTCGCTGGGCGATGCGAAGAGCCTGCGCGGCGGCACGCTGCTGCTGACCCAGCTGCGCGCGGCCGACAACGAAGTGTATGCGCTGGCCCAGGGCAACCTCGTCGTCGGCGGCCTCTCCGCGTCCGGCAAGAGCGGCTCGTCGGTGACGGTGAACACGCCGACCGGCGGCCGCATCCCGAACGGCGCCCAGATCGAGCGCGAGATCCCGACCGATTTCGCCACCCGCCCGCAAGTGCTGCTGCGCCTGCGCCACCCGAACTTCGACACGGCCACGAACGTCGTGAACGCGATCAACCGCCGTTTCGGCCAGGTCGCCACGACGGCCGACGGCACGAGCGTGGAAGTCGTCGCGCCGGCGAATCCGACCGAGCGCGTCGCGTTCGTCGCCAAGCTGGAAAACATGATCGTGGAAGCGGGCGAGGAAGTGCCGCGCGTCGTCTTCAATTCGCGCACGGGCACCGTCGTCATCTCCGACGGGCTGCGCGTGAAATCGGCCGCGGTCACCCACGGCTCGCTCAAGGTCGTGATCTCGGAAAGCTCGGCCGTAAGCCAGCCCGGGCCGTTCTCCAAGGGCCAGACGCAAGTCACGCCGCAGTCGAAAGTCTCGGTCGACCAGGGCTCGGGCCAGATGTTCCACTGGCCGGCGGGCGCACGCCTGCAGACCATCATCGACACGGTCAACAGTCTCGGCGCGTCGCCGGACGACATCATGGCCATCCTGCAGGCGCTCGATCAGGCCGGCGCAATCGAAGGCGAACTGGTGGTAATCTGATGCTGAACAACATCCAATCCATCGATCCGGGCAAGCCGGACCAGGCCCCGGGCGACGACAAGGTCGCGCCCGCCGCATCTTCGCCCGCCGCACCCGACAAGGCGCTCGTCGCCAAGGCGACCAAGGCAGCCATCGAGTTCGAGAGCTTTTTCATCTCGCACATGCTGCACCAGATGCGCGAGAGCACGCGCACCATCGCCCCGGACGACAGCCCGACCAAGGACAAGGTCAACCAGGACATGACGGACATGGTGGACAACATGCTGGCAGGGAATATGGCACACCAGCGCGCGTTCGGCGTCGCCGACGCGATTTTGCGGCAGATATTGCCGGCACCGCTTAATAAAACGAGCTGAACGGTCGCCTGTCATTACTGATCACGCACAAGAGAGAGTCGCACGATGAGCATCTTGAACAACGCCCTGTCCGGCGCGCTTGCTTCCCAACTGGCCCTGTCGGCCAGCAGCCAGAACATCGCCAACCTGCAAACCAAGGGGTACACCCGCCAGTCTGCCCTGCTGTCCGCGGTCGCACCGGCAGCCGGGTCGTTCCAGGCCGGCAACGGCGTGCGCGTGACCGATCTGATGCGGTTTTCCGACAGCTACAAGACCCAGCAGCTGTGGCGCAGCGCGTCCGACCTGGGTGCACATTCGCAGACCCAGCCTTACCTCACGCAGCTCGAACAGGTGATGGGCGACGACAGCGCCAGCCTGTCGAGCGGCATTGACGGGTTTTTCTCGGCGCTGAACGCCGTGGCCGGCGTCGACCCGACGTCGACCCCGCTGCGCCAGCAGGTGGTGACGGCGGCAAACCTGCTGGGCCAGCGCTTCAACAGCTTGAATAACGTGTTCAACGCCCAGCTGCAATCCGTGCGCCAGCAGCGCAGCGCGCTCATCGATTCGGCCAACAGCACGATCGGGGCCATCGCCTCGCTGAACGCGCAGATCGCCAACGCCAACGCGTCCGGCACCAACTCCTCGTCCCTCGTGGACGCGCGCGACCAGGCCATCGACAGCCTGGCCAGCCAGATGGGGCTGGAGGTCAGCGACCAGCCCGACGGCACGCGCAACGTCTCGCTCAAGACCGGCCAGTCGCTCGTGCTGGGCGGCGTGGCCGGCAAGCTGTCCGTCAGCGGCGGCGCCGCGCAGACCTTCAGCTTGACGTTCGCCGGCACCAGCTTCGACCTCGATACCACCAAGGCGGGCGGCCAGCTGGGCGGGTTGTCGGCGTATGAACAGGACACCCTGCTGCCGCTGCAGCAAGGCGTGGCCGACATGGCCCAGCAAATCGCCGCCAAGGTCAACACCCAGCTCGCGGCCGGCTATGCGATGGACGGCAGCACGCCCGGGAAGCCGCTTTTCGTCTACAACCCGGGGAGCACGTCGAACATGCTGCAGGTGGCGAGCGGCTTCCAGACGTCCGATCTCGCATTTTCCGGCGACGGCACGCCCGGCGACACCGGCAACCTGCAGAAACTCGTCGATATCAAGAGCCAGTCGATCACGGTGACCAAGATCGGCACCATGCTGATCAGCGACGCCGACACGCAGCTCGTCGGCCGCCTCGCCGTCGACAGCCAGCAGAACAAGAACGCCCTCGCCACCACGCAAACGATGCGCAACCAGGCGCAAGCGGACTGGCAATCGACGAGTGGCGTCAACCAGGACGAGGAAGCCGTGCACCTCGTCGAATACCAGAACATGTACCAGGCCAACATGAAGGTGATGTCCGTCGCGAATGCGCTGTTCGACGCCACCTTGCAGATGATGGGTTAAGGGAGAACAGCATGCGTATCGCCACCAGCCAATACCAGGCGATGATGACTCAATCGCTCGAGGTCAACCAGGAGCGTGTCGGCTACATCTCGCAGCAGATGGCCAACGGCAACCGCATCCAGACGCCGTCCGATGATCCTGTCGACAACGTGCGCCTGTCGCGCCTGAATCGCGAGGAAGCGGCCGTCAAGCAGTATCGCAACAACATCGCCGCCGTCCAGATCCGCCTGTCGAAAAACGAAGGTTCGCTGCAGAACATGGTCAACGACATGCACTCCGGGCGCGACCTGCTCGTGTGGGCGTCGGACGGCTCGAACACGCCGAGCGACCTGAACGCGATGGTCGTCTCGCTGACCTCGCTGCGCGACAGCCTGCTGTATTCGGCGAACGCGATCGACCAGGAAGGCCGCCACATCTTTTCCGGCACCGCGACGGACACCGCCCCGATCGCCTACGACGCCACCGCCCCGCTCGGTTCCCGCTACACCTATGCCGGCAACACGAACGACCAGCTCGTCGTGGTCGGCAACGGCATCACGCAGGTCGCCAACCAGAACGTCAAGGGCATGGAACAGCTGCTGAACCAGCTCGACCAAACGATCAGCACCTTGTCGGCCAGCGGCGTCAACGCCAACAATCCGGCCGTGCGCAGCGTCCTGAAGGCCAGCCTGGATGGGTTCGACCAGGCCATGGACCTCGTGTCGGGCAAGATCGCCGTCCTCGGCGGCCAGCAGAACATCCTGAAGACGCTGGATGCCAACCACGAGAACGTCAGCCTGTCGAACCAGAAGGCGATCTCGGACATCGGCCAGCTCGACTACGGCGCCGCCGCCATCGAACTGAGCGGCTACCAGACGGCGCTCCAGGCCAGCTACAAGGCCTATAGCAAGATCGGCAACCTGTCCCTGTTCGCGGCACTTTGATGGCCATGGATACCACGCTCAGACCCACGACCGCCGGCGGAACCGGCGGCACCCTCGGTACGCGCACGAACGCACCGTCCCCGCTGCTTCCCGCACGGCCCACGACGCCCGTCGATGGCGCCTCGGCGTCCGCTCCCGCCGCGCCCCCGGCGACGGCAACCCCGCTGCGCTCCGGCGGCAGCGCCGCGCAGCTCGACAGCGGCCTGCAGGACCAGGTGGCGCGCGCCCAGCAGGCGCTCGACTACCTCGACCGCGTCTCCACGCAGCTCGAGACCCTGAAGGGCGAGCTGACCGCCAAGCTGGCCGGCACCCGCAACGGCGCCCGCCTGCAGCTCGAAGCCCAGGTGCGGCAGCTGGCCAAGACGCTGACCTCGCGCCGACAGGACGGTGGCGCCAGCATCGACAGCAACCTGAACTACTCGGCGGCGCCGGCCGTGCAGCGCTTCCGCATCCGCGGCCTCGACATCGCCTCTCTGCGCAAGAGCGCGCCGCAGACGCTCTCGTTCTCGGTGGGCAGCGTCGGCGGCCCGCAGATGTCCGTCAACATCGATCCGGACCAGTCGAACCAGGACATCGCGCGCGCCCTCGACCGCACCCTCGCCCCGATGGGCGTACGGGCGCGCCTGGACGACAAGGGCGAACTCGTCTTCCTCGCATCGGAATCGGACTGGCCGGCCATCAAGGACAGCATCGGCGTGAGCGGCCGCGGGCGCGTGACGACGGAAGAAGTGCCGGCCAGCCTGGCGCCCGACAAATGGACCGTGAACGCCGACACCGGCAACGCCGACGCCCTGCGCCAGAGCTTGCGCGAAGTGGTGCAGGCGCTCGAACGCGTGCACCGTTCGCAGGTCGCCGCCAGCGACGCCCTGGCCGCCGCCAGTGCCCAGGTGGCGGCCGCCGAGGCGCCCGCGCCGAACGTGACGCTCGCCGCCGAGGACTTCACCAAGGCCGCGGCCAGCACGGACTACGAGTCGCTGCTGGCGCTGACGTCGGCGCTGGTCGGCGTCAGCCGCGACCGGGTGCTGGCGCTGCTCGGCCTGCGCTGACACGCCCCCCACGGAACGACACACGCCCCGCCTGCCGCGGGGCGTTTTTCATTGCCCCGTCGCTCAGCGCGTGATCGGCTTGACCGTGATCGTGGTACCGCGCAGGTCGATGTCGTGGATCTCGACACTGCCGAACGTCGGCCCGGGCTGGCTGCCCACGCGGATGTTGTTGAAGCTGATCTCGCCGATCGTGCTGGGCAGGCGCAAGGTGATGGAGCCGTCCTTGTTCACCGACGCGCGCGAGTTGTCCGGATCGTAGCTGACGTCGCGCACCGTCGTATCGGCCGATAGCAGCATGGTGAGCGGATTGAGCACCGTCGCCAGTTCGCCCAGCACGCGCACGCCGTCGTTCGGCAGCGCATGCTGCACGGCCGTCTGCAGGCCCTGCTGGCCGTTCTGCGCGGCCAGCGCGATCAGGCGCAGCTCCGCCTGGCGCGCCTGGTCGCGCAGGGCGTCGTCGTTGCGCCCCTGGGCCGACACGTCGCCCAGTTCCGCATCGCTCAGCGCGCGCATGCCGCGGCCAAATTCGCGCCCCCCTTCCCGTTCGCCCGGCAACCGCGTGGACACCGCGGCCGCCGGCGCCGCCGCCACCGCGGCGTAGGCGTGCAAGGGCCCGAGCAGCGCCGTCGCCAGCGCGGCCGCCATGCGCAGGCTGCGCTGGCGCCGCACGGCGCCGCGCACCTGGGCCTGGGTGATCAGCTTCATGTCGGCGAGGATCTCGCCCAGCCTGCGCCCGCTCTCCTGCTGCGCGCGGATCGCCGCGTCGAGCTGTTCCTGCGAGATCAGCTTCTTCTCGATCAGGATCTGGCCCAACCGGGACCTGTCCGCACGCCTCGTCATCCAGTCGCTCATGGTCTTCCCTCCCCTGTAAGGCGGCGCCCCCGCGCCGCATCGTCATCACTGGCCGGCGGCCGCGCGCAGCTTCAGGCCGACGCGGTTCTGCAGGTCCGTCATCTTCGGCTGGATCTGCGCCGCATTCGCCTTGGCGACGTTCTCGCCGACCGTCTTCTTCATCTCCGGCACGACGCTCTCGAACTTCGCCAGCACGGGCGACTCGAGGATGCCCGCCAGCTGCTTCAACTCGTCCTCGCTGAATTTCTGCGCCAGCAGCGGCGCCACGCTGGCCTGCACGATCGCGTGCGTGCTCGTGCGCAGCGCGGGCGATTCCTGCTCGACGAACTTGGTCGCCTCCGCCGTGATGTCCTTCAGCGTCGCGTCCTGCTTGTCGGCCGGCACGCGGCTCTGCACCACCACGCGCGACTGGCGCAACAGGTCGGCCACGGGCGCCTGCAACATCTGGAGGCCGACCGACTCCAGTCCCATCTTGTCCAGCACGCGCTGCACGAGCGCCTGCTTGGCCGGCGGCACGCCATTCATGCCTTCGGCGTGTGCGCCGCCGGCCAGGAGGCCCATACCGAGGACCATCGTCGCATACATCGTTCGGGACATCGTCATATCTCCACGTCAAAGTCAGAACGGCCGCGTGTACGAGGCGCCGGCGTATTTCACGACCAGGCTGCCGGACACGTCGGTGGCCGCATAGGGGTTGTAGATCAGGTTGAAGAAGTTGTCGCAGTTGAGGTTGCAGTCGCTGCGCGCGGGGATGTTGTACGTGCCCTTCATGTAGCTGGCCGTCACGTTCACTTCGCCGCCGTTGTCGAAGCGGTAGCGCAGGCCCACGCTCTTGAGCTTCGTGTCGGGCAGCGGCGCGAGGAGGCTCATCTTGTCGCCGGGGATCGAGCTCTTGCGAGGCTCGTAGCCGAAGCGCAGCGCGAGCTTCTTCGTCAGGTTCAGCTGCGTGCCGAGGCTGTAGTTGACGACGCTCCGGAAGCCCATCTTGAACGTGGCCTCGCTCGAATTCGCATAGCCGAACAGGCGCGCCATCTCGAGCAGCTTGACGCTGCGGTCGAACCGGAACGTCAGCTGGTTCCACTGCGCCCAGTCGGCATAGCTGACGTCCGCGTTCACCTGCACGTAGTCCGTCAGCATCAGCTTCACGCCGGCCTGCACGCGCCACGGGAACGGGATCTTCGCCGTCATGTTCCCCGACTGGTATTCCGGAATCTCCTGCGGCATGCCCGTGATGGCGCCGACGACGGGCCCGAGCAGGCTGGAATTCAGGCCGCGCACGAAGCTGCGCAGCATCGGGTCGCTGTGGAACATGTACGAGCCCGTGTACGTCGTGCGCGTGCCGCCCTGATACACGACGCCGAACGCGAACCATTTTTTCGGTTCCCACAGCACGCCCAGGTTGATCGTCGGGTCGAACGAGGCGCGCAGGTCGAAATCGATGTTGGCGGCGCGCTTGAACGGATTGACCATGCCTTCCGGACCGCCGCCGCACAGGCCGAACGTCAGCGTGTCGATCACGGTGCCGTTGCCGTCCGGGCAGACGGCCTTTTGCAACTGGCCGACGGTGCCGAGCAGCTTGTTGGGCGCGCGGAAGTCCGTGTTGATGGCGAAGGCGGAATATGCGATCGGCACGGAGACGCCGATCTTCAGCGTGTCCGACACCTTGTACGCGGCCGCCGGCGACAGGTACACGAGGCGCTGCAGCTGCACGAGGCGGCCGTCGAAGCGCGCGGGATCGTCCGGGTCCTTGGTGCGGTCGATACTCATCGCCGCCGACAAATAGACCAACGTGCCGAACGTCCAGGGCGAGCCGGGCGCGTTGTACGACACGCCGAGGCTCGGCACCAGCACCGCGGGGAGGCGAAACTTCGGGATGCCGTAGAACGGAATCTCCAGCGCCTGGCGCACCGGCCCGCTGGACTTGCCGTTGATCGGGTCGTCCTTGAAGCCGCCGATGTCAATGTCGGGCGCGGAGACGAAGTGGTTCGTGTTGCGGATCGCCGCGACGAACACGGCGTCGATCTTCTGCGTGCCCGTCAGGCGCGCGAGGCCGGCCGGGTTGAAGTGGATCGATTCGATGCCGGGCGGGTCGGCCGTCACCGCATTCCCCATCGCCATCGCGGTCGGGCTCGTGACCAGGTTGTCGGTGACGCCGGCATGCGCCTGGGGCGCCAGCACCGTGGCCAGGCCGGCCGCGGCGAGCGCGCGCACGAGGCGGCGCGCAGATAATGCGTTCGATGACGGCGCGACGGTCATGGCAGCGGCCTCACAGCGACAACGGCAGGCTCACGGTCAGCGACAGGTTCGGCGCGGCCGCGGTGAGGCCGGCGCCGACCGTCACGTTGACGGTGGTCTTGGGCGACATACGGTAGCCCGCGCCGATCGACAGGATGCCGGCGCTCTGCGTCTGCGTCTGCCCTTGCGCGCCGTTGTCGAATGTGAGCGTGGAGCGGGCCTGGATCGATTCCTGGAACGAGAACGATGTCGTGATCTTGTACGACAGCGCATACGCGAAGCCGAGGCCGAAGCCGAAGCTGGCGCCGGGCTTCACCTGGCGCAACGTGGTCCCGTACAGTTGCTGGCTCAGGTGCTTGGCCGTCATGCTGTAGCCCACATTGACGGAGCCGAACAGCGCGACCGGGTCGACGATGCGCGTCAGGTTGGCGCCGACGTTGAACGTGTTGACGCCGGAACCCGTGGCCAGTCCCTTGTTCACGTCAACCTTGTACGGGCTCGTGCCCGTCGCGAGGCGCATGCCGCCCGTGATCGTGTACGCGATCTCGTCGCGCTTGACCTCCTGCGGCTGCCAGCGCACGCCGAGGCCAAGGTCGCCGATCGTGTGCGACACGCCCGAGAAGCCGGCGCCATCGGAATAACGGCTGATCAGCGGGACCGTCAAGTTGGCCGTCAGGTTGTTGCGCACGCCGTAGTCGGCCATGATCGTGTTGGTGATCGTGTGCGAGTTCGTGTTCTCGATCGAGAACAGCGTGGCCGTGCCGGACGACAGGTCGGTGTTGATCTTTTCCTGGCCGATGTACGCGTAGTTCATCTCGTAGTTCAGCTGCACCTTGCCCTTGCGGATCAGCGAGTACTGCTTGTCGACGGCGGTCAGCGTTTCCTTCAGCAGGGTCGTGTTGTCGGCATCGGTGTCCTTCTTCGCCAGCGCGTCGCGCACGGCGTCGGTCGTTGCCGGGGCGGGCGGCGTGCCCGTCGTGGCGGTGTTCAAGGTGGAAGAACTCGCCTCGTCCTGCGCGCGCGCGGGCAGCGCGGCGAACAGCAAGGTGCAAGCCAGCGCCGGCGCGGACGCCAACATTGTGGAAATCTTCATGGTGGTCCTTCGTGATGGGTCTATTGTTTGCGGATCGAGATGCCGCCGAAGCCGTTCAGCAGGCGCTCGTTCCCGAGCTGCGTGTCGATCGGGCGCTGCAGGCCGCGGTCGCGGATGCGGTCCATGTCGACCACACCCAGCTCGTTGTCGGCCAGGGCCAGCTTGAGGGCGGGCGGATGGCCCTTCTGCGGATAGGCGATGAACAGTGTGTTGCGGTCCCACAGGGTGGCGAATTCCTCGACCGAGAACGTGATGTTGCCGGCCGACGGATCGGCCAGGAACACGAGGCCGCCGCGCACGCCGCGCAGCACGACGAAGTGCTTGAAGCCCGCGTAGTCGATCGGCACGATGCCCGGCGAATCGAGCGTGACCAGGTCCGACATCTCGGCGCGGAAGCCCGCGCTGTCGACGTTGATCGAGGCGAGGTAGCGCTTCATGTCGAGCAGCGAAAAGCCGCGCCGCTCGATGATCTTCTCCTTCTCGCCGAAGGCCATCATGCCTTCCATCGACTGCTGCTCGGTGACGTCGAGGCCCAGGTGGTACTTGAGGATCGTGACGAGCGCCGCCGAGCCGCAACTGTAGTCGTAGGCCTGGTGGACGATGTTTTTGTACTTGAGCTCGGAGAACGGCTCCATCGCGACGTTCGGCACACCGACGGCGGCCACGGACATGGCGGGCGGCAGGTCGAAATGATCGAGCGGGCGGTCCTGTGCCTCGTGCCTGGCAAGCACGCCGGCCCCGCCCACGAGGACCGCGACGATCCCCAGCAGGAATGTGAACATGGTGTCTCCTTGGGGCGCTTCATGCGGCCCCTGGTATCCCGGCTCCGTTCACCTCTTGACGGGCGGACGGCGGTTTTTTTAGGCGTGCCCGACGTGGTGTTTCGGCCACGTTTATTGCACTTTTTCCATATTCTGGATGCAGGCAGAGCTCGCCGATGTTATAAAACGCTATCGTTTTTGTAAAAAACCGCTCATTGAGGCGAGGCACCGTGCATACTTGGGACAGGATCAGCAATGCGTTGGGCGAGCCCGTGATCAGCATGGAGATCGGCGGCGTGCCGCTGCGGGCCGAGCGTTACATCTTCCAACTGGGCGGATGCGAAGTGCCGCCGCTCGATTCGATGGTGCTCGCCTGTCACCTGGGTGGCGCGCGCGCAACAGCCGGACGCAGCGCCGGCCGTTCGTTCGACTTCCTGGCCGGCGCCGCGACCATCTTCCAGCCCGGCTTCGCCAGCCGCTGGACGTTCTTCGGCGCGATCGACATGGCAATGTTCCACTTCCTCGACCCGGACCACGAGATGGTGCGCCAGCTGCAGCGGCTGCTTGCCGCGCGCGCCAAGTCGCCCACCTTCTCCGACCAGCTCGTGCACGCGACCGCCCAGCAGGTGCTGGCGGAGATCGCCCGCAGCAGCACGCCGAACGCGGGTTTCGTCGAGCGGGCTTCCTCGTTGATGATCGAGCAGGCGTGCCGCGTCCTGGAAGGCAAGACGGGCCGGCACCTGCCGCCGGACGCGCTGCAGCTCGGGCGCTTGCAGGGGGTGCTGGAATGGATCGGCCACAACCTGTCGAGCGAGCTGTCCAACGCCGAGCTGGCCGAGCGGGCCGGCGTGTCGGAATCGCACTTCCGCCGCATCTTCCAGGAAGCGATGGGCATGACGCCGCATCGCTATGTGTTGCGTTTACGCCTCGAACGCGTGCATGAATTACTCACCCGGACGAGCTTCTCCATCGCCCGTGTTGCGGCGCAATGCGGGTTCAACAGCCAGAGTCATATGACGGCCTGTTTTGCGGCCGCGTACGGCATAACGCCCGCTCGTGCGCGGCAACAGGCGCGCGCCTGAAAACCCGCCTGGGTTTCATGAAAATCCCCCGTTGCGTTGCATCAAATAAAAAATCTTGCCTATCGAAAATGAGCGATTTTTGATAAACACGAGGTCATTTTCCGAAGCGTTGAGATTTCGCATGCACACATAATAAAAAAGGCACCTGGGCAAAAACGAAGAATCCGGGGCCATCCGACGAGTAAGGAGACCAAGCATGAGACCAGCGCAGGACGCGTCCGCACGTACGCGGTCGCCAGCGTGAAGTACCTGTCCGCCACGGACGTGGTGCAACGCATCAAGGCTTGCCTCGGCGCCGAGGGCATCGACGTCGACGCCCTGTTCGCCCAGGCCGGACTCGATTGGTTCGAGCACGGCCCGCAGGGCCAGCGCGCGGCCGACCTGCTCGCGTTGTCCGACCAGTTCAGCCGCTTGTGGGAAGCCCTCGTGACGGCCAGCGGCGACCCGCTGATCGGCTTTCGCGTGTTCGCGCCCGATCCCCTCAGCTGGCTCGGCGTGCTGGGCCACCTGATGCTCGCGTCGCCCACGCTGCGCCAGGCCGCAGACAACCTCACGCGCTACATGCCGCTCGTGTTGCCCGTCGTGCGCCCCACGATCGAGCCGAAGGCGGACCGTGTGCGCGTGGGCCTGAACCTCGTCGGCGGCACGCGCGCCGTGCCGCAGGCGCGCTACGATTTCACCTGGAACCTGCTGCTCGAGACGATGCGCTTCGTCGGCGCCCGTCCCGACCTGAAACCCGTCCTCGTCGAATACGCCTACCCGGCGCCGGCCGACGTCACGTCGTACGCGCAAAAATACGGCTGCCCCGTGCGCTTCGGCGCGCCCGCGAACGCGCTCGAATTCGCCAATGCCGACATCACGGCGCCCATCCCGACCGCGAATCCGCTCGCGGCCGAAGGCCTGTTCCGCCTGCTCGACGAACGCCTCGCGCAGGCCGAGCGCACGAGCGTGGCCGCGCGCGTGCGCGAGCTGCTGCCGGCGATGATCGACCAGGGCGGTGCCCTGCGCGACGCGGTGGCGCGGCGCCTCGCGATCAGCGAGCGCACCCTGCAGCGCCGCCTGGCCGACGAGGGCACCGACTTCTCCACGCTCGTCGACGAGGTGCGGCGCACGATCGCCCAGCAATACCTCGGCAGCGACCGCATCAGCGTCAAGAACCTCAGCTACAAGCTGGGCTTCGCCGACCCGAGCGCCTTCCACCGTGCCTGCCTGCGCTGGTTCGGCAAGGCGCCCGGCGAATTCCAGCAGGACCGGCTGAACGCGCACGGACAGTCGGCCGTCAATGGGACCACAGGCGCAACTGGCCCTGCATCTGGAGCTCGCCGTTCAGGGTGATCCGGCCCAGGCTGTCCGTGACGGGCCCGCGCGGATCGGCCTGCACGCTGAGCGATTCGAAGCCGGTGTCCGTGAACTTCGTCCACGCCGGCAGGGTCAGCGCCAGGTAGTTCGTGCCGTCGCCGGCCGTCTGCGCGCTGATGTTCAAGCCCACCATCTGGATCAGGCCGCCGACGTTCTTGAGCACCGTGTACGTCGTGCGGCCATCGACCGTCTGGCCGATCGTCAGGCGGCTGTCGCCGATGCTGCCATCGTCGGGGCGGTTCAGTTGCAGGCGCACGGCGAAGCTGACGCCGTCGGCGCCGCGCACCTGCGCCAGTTCGTCGTCGTCGAGCCGCTGCGGTCCCGCCCAGGCTGCCCCGCACAGCATGGCCGGCAGGAGGAAGGCGAGGAGGCGCAGGCGCGGGCTCATCAGTGGAACTTGACGTCGAGGTACTGCAACTGGATCGACCCGATGCGCGAGCTGCCGAGGTCCATGTTGACGCCCGCGTCGCTGCGGAAGCTGATGTTCCCGATCTGCAGCGTGCCGCTGGGCGCCGTCTGGCCGGCCTCGGGCCAGTTGACCCCGAGGTGCAGGGTCGATTTGCCCGCCTCGTCCGTGCGCGCGTTGAAGATGCCGGGCTGGGTCGTGACGTCGGCGATATGCCACGGCGTCGTGGGTGCGGAACCGTCCGCCGTGGCGGCGCCGATCTTCACGTTCGACAGCACCATCGCCTCGCCGGTCGCGTCGCGCCCGTTCGGCGCCAGCGTGAGGCTGCCCAGCTCGAGCCGCCTGGCCAGGCCGAACGCCAGCCCGTCGCCGACGGTCGGCGTCGACCACTGCAGGCCGCCGCCGTAGTACACGAGGTCCTTCAGGATCACGCTGCCACCCTTCACGTCGAAACCGTTCGCGTTCACGCCGAAGTCGTAGGTGATCTGCCACACTTCGCGACCCGCCACGTTCTCCGGAAACGCGATGTTGATGATGTCGGCGCGGCCGGGCCCGCCGCTGATCACGTCGAGGCGGTACGGATCGGAGAACGGCGCGTCGGTGTTGTCGGAACGCGACGCACTGAGGTTGCCGATGCTGAAGCTGTCGCCGCCGGGCGTGTAGTAGCGCATTTCCGCATTGCCCGACATGGAGAAGTTCGACAGGTTGAAGCTCATGCCGTCGCGCCCCGCCACTTTCGCGAGGGCGGTGTCCGGCAGCGGCTCGAGCGCGGCCGCGAGGGCCGGCACGCAGAGCAGGACGATGGCGGCCCGGGTACGCATCAATGCCCCGTCGCGTTATTGACCGGCACGGTACCGGTGAGGTTCAGCGCCGTCAGCTTGTCGCGCCAGTTCAGCCAGATGCCGGCCTGCGCCTCGGTCAGTGCGGGCATGCCGGAACCTGCCTGGAATTGGACGGGCGTCTTGAGGATCGAGATCCAGAAATCGCGGCTCGGCCCGTTGGCGTCGCCCGCCGTCACGCCGCCCACGCTGGACAGCGGCGTGCAGCCGGCGCACGTGCCGTCCCAGCGCTTGCCGCCGCCGGCATCGTTCATGCTGTCGATGATGCCGCCGGCGCCCGCATCGATGCGCATGGAGCCGGACAAGGTGGCGATCTTCATGCCGACGTCGCCGGAGATGCCGTCGAAGCCAAGGCGCATGCCGACCATCTCGCGCTGGTTGTTGACGCCGGTGTTTTTATAAACGAATTCGAAATACGGATTGGTGATCTGCACGAGCCGCTGGGCGGCGGTGCCGTCGGTGCGGCCGAATTGCAGCGCGCCGATGTCGAGGTCCGCGCCCGTGCCGTTGCGGGGCGCGTAGTTGTATTCGCCCAGGCGCATATTGGCCAGGTTGGCGTTCAGTGTGACGTCCGCATCGAGGCTGATGCGGGTGAAATCGAAACCGTTGTAGCTGGAGTTCCCGACCGTGAACAGGCCCTGGCCGCTGACGGTGGACAGTTCGGTGTCGGACAGCGCGCGCATCTGGGCGTTTGCCGCGCCGGGCAGCAGCATGAGTGCCAGCAAGGGCGCCAATAAGGAAGCCAATAAGCCCTTCATGAGCGCGGTCCGGACGCGGCGCGCGCTGCAGCGGAACATGGTGGTGCGCATAGAGAAAGAACCCGGGAAAACGAAGGTCAAAAAAACGGCCCGGGGTAAACCCACGGGCCGTCCATCACCCAAACCCGCGACGCTTAGTGCGCCCAGATGTAGACCGTGGTGCCTTGCAGCTTGATGTCGTTGGCAGCGAACGAACCGTACGAAGCGCTCGAGTTACCCATCTTGATCGAGTCGACCGACATGTTCAGGTTCTTGTTCGTGTCGACTTGCGGGATGGCGATCTTGACCACGTCGCCAGCCGGCATGAAGGCAGCCAGACCTGCACCACCGGTCACGCCCAGCACGCTGGATGCGCCCGATGCTGCGCTGGCGTCAGCCTGGAACGTGGCATTGTTGATGATGTCGATCGTGGCAGCGATTGCACCCGTCATCTTGATGTTGTTGAAGCTCACCGAACCGCCGGCTGCGTCGGTGTCCGTGTACACGAACGAACCGATGTTGACATGCAGGTCGGCGGCAATCGACACACCGTCACGGCCCGATACTTTGGACAGATCGGAATCGGCGATCGGGGTCAGGGCCGATGCATACGAAGCGATCGAGGACAGGGCGGCGACGACGGTCAGTTGTTTCAGCAGTTTCATGGTATCTCCAGTGTTATTGTGATCGACGGGAATCTCTTCGGGGCTTCCCCGCGCGTCCGCTTCGGTTCCTCTCCGGCTTGTGGCCTGTCGGGACGGCAGCGTCGGGACCGCTTGGCTTAACTGAATCCGTTTATCGGAAGTCAATTAAGTGGAAACAATGTTATTACTTCCGCTTCAATAACCACATCCTTTTGTCCTTGCTCATGGAGCCAAATCGATGGATTCCTGAGCCAGTCCGATGACACATTCGGGCGCGCTTTTGGGCGCGCCCGAATACAAATCAGTGTGCCCAGATGTAGACAGTGGTACCCTGCAGCTTGATGTCGTTGGCGGCCATCGAACCGAACGAAGCGGTCGAATGGCCCATCTTGATGGAATCGACCGACATGTTCAGGTTCTTGTTCGTGTCGACTTGCGGGATCGCGATCTTGACGACGTCGCCAGCCGGCATGAAGGCAGCCAGGCCTGCACCGCCCGTCACGCCCAGGACACTCGATGCGCCCGATGCTGCGCTGGCGTCGGCCTGGAACGTGGCGTTGTTGATGATGTCGATCGTGGCAGCGATCGCACCCGACATCTTGATGTTGTTGAAGCTCACCGAACCGCCGGCTGCGTCGGTATCCGTGTACACGAACGAACCGATGTTGACATGCAGGTCGGCGGCGATCGACACGCCGTCACGGCCCGACACGGTGGACAGGTCCTGGTCGGCGATCGGCGTCAGGGCCGATGCGTACGAAGCGATCGAGGACAGGGCAGCGACGACGGCGATTTGTTTCAGCAATTTCATGGAGTCTCCATTATTTTCGTTCGAACACGCGGCTTAATTGAATGTCAATTAAGTGGACACCATGCTAATACTTTCCATTTGAAAACAGTGATGTATTGACTTGCCGAACGAGCCAAAGCGATGGCTTTTTGAGCCATAAAAAAACCCGCTGCAGGCAGCGGGTTTTCCAGTACGGCGAGAAACGCGATTACGCGGCTTCGCGGCTCGCCTTCTTGCGCTCGTGTTCCTTCAGGAAGCGCTTGCGCAGGCGGATGCTCTTCGGCGTGATCTCGACCAGTTCGTCGTCCTCGATGAACTCGACGGCGTATTCCAGCGACATCTGGATCGGCGGCACGAGGCGCACGGCTTCGTCGGTGCCCGACGCGCGGACGTTGGTCAGCTGCTTGCCCTTGATCGGGTTCACGACGAGGTCGTTGTCGCGCGAGTGGATGCCGATGATCATGCCTTCGTACACCGGCGTGTTGTGCTCGACGAACATGCGGCCGCGGTCCTGCAGCTTCCACAGTGCGTAGGCGACGGCCTGGCCGTCATCCTGCGAGATCAGCACGCCGTTGCGGCGGCCGGCCAGTTCGCCCTTGCCCGTGTCGACCGGCGAGTAGGCGTCGAACACGTGGCTCATCAGGCCCGTGCCGCGCGTCAGGGTCATGAAGTCGCCCTGGAAGCCGATCAGGCCGCGGGCCGGGATGCGGTATTCCAGACGGACACGGCCTTTGCCGTCCGATTCCATGTTCTGCAGGTCGCCACGGCGGCGGCCCAGTTCTTCCATCACGCCGCCCTGGTTCACTTCCTCGACGTCGACGGTCAGGTTCTCGTACGGCTCGCACTTGACGCCGTCGATTTCCTTGAACACGACGCGCGGACGCGACACCGCGAGCTCGAAGCCTTCACGGCGCATGTTTTCCAGCAGGATGGTCAGGTGCAGCTCGCCACGGCCCGACACTTCGAAGATCGTGTCGTCGTCCGTCGGCAGCACGCGCAGTGCCACGTTCGATTTCAGTTCACGGTCGAGGCGGTCGCGCAGCTGGCGGCTGGTGACGAACTTGCCTTCGCGGCCGGCCAGCGGCGACGTGTTGACCATGAAGTTCATCGTCAGCGTCGGCTCGTCGACGGTCAGCATCGGCAGCGCTTCCGGGGTATCCACGGCGGTCACGGTCACGCCGATGCCGATGTCTTCGATACCGTTGATCAGCACGATGTCGCCAGCGACGGCTTCTTCCACCTGCACGCGCTCCAGGCCCTTGAAGTTCAGCACCTGGTTGATGCGGCCCTTGATCGGCGACTTGTCGTCCTGGCCGTTCACGACCAGCACGTCCATGCCCGGCTTGATGCGGCCGCGGTTGATGCGGCCGATACCGATCTTGCCGACGTACGACGAGTAGTCGAGCGACGTGATCTGCATCTGCAGCGGACCGTCCGGGTTGTCGTCACGCACCGGGACGTATTTCAGGATGGCGTCGAACAGCGGTTTCATGTCGCCGCCGCGCACGCTTTCGTCCATGCCGGCATAGCCGTTCAGGCCCGAGGCGTAGACGATCGGGAAGTCCAGCTGCTCGTCGGTCGCGCCCAGCTTGTCGAACAGTTCGAACGTCTGGTTGATCGCCCAGTCGGCGCGCGCGCCCGGACGGTCGATCTTGTTGACGACGACGATCGGCTTCAGGCCCAGCGCCAGCGCCTTGCGCGTGACGAAACGGGTCTGCGGCATCGGGCCTTCCTGCGCATCGACCAGCAGCAGCACGGAGTCGACCATCGACAGCACGCGCTCGACCTCGCCGCCGAAGTCGGCGTGGCCCGGGGTGTCGACGATGTTGATGTGCGTGCCTTCGTACTCGACGGCGCAGTTCTTCGACAGAATCGTGATGCCGCGTTCTTTTTCGAGATCGTTCGAGTCCATCACGCGGGTGTCGACCGCCTGGTTTTCACGGAAAGTGCCGGATTGGCGCAGCAGCTGGTCCACGAGAGTGGTCTTGCCGTGGTCAACGTGGGCGATGATTGCGATATTACGAATCGCGCGTTTGGTGTCTGACATATGCGTTTTCAACAGTAAATGTTGCGTGATGGGCGGAAGAACTCGAAACTTCCGACTTCCGGAACCCACTAGTATAGCACGCTTACGCCCCACTGCTGCGGCGCAGCGGGGGGAAAAGCCTTGGATTTCAACGATTTGCCGGTTCAACAGGCCTTTTGGCCAGAATAACGGCGAAATGTTGAACGGTGATGACGTGAGGACGAGCTCGATGTGGCGCGCGACGTTGCGTTTTCAAGAGGCCGCGCCCGTTCTGGCACACCGTTAGCGCCAGAGCAAGCTTTTCAGTCTTGCAACCGCGCGATCAACCGTTCCGGTGCCAGCACGCCATAGTCCTGCAGGATGGCCGTGCCCAGCAATTTACCGTCGTGGTACACGCGCACCCTGCCGGTTGTCTCCGGCAGCGCGACGGGCTCGCGGTTCAGCGCGAGGCGCTGGCCGTTGAGGAAGCGTGCGGCCAGTTCTGGCGTCAGGTCGACGCGCGGGAAGCTCGACAACAGGGCATCGACGGGGGCCAGCAGCGACAGCGGATTGTCGTGTACCTGCAACTGTTCCAAGGTGACCATGCCATCTACCGTCAGCGCGCCGACTTGGATCCTGCGCAGCGCGTTCAGGTGCGCGCCACAGCCGAGCGCGGCGCCGATGTCCTCGCCCAGCACGCGCACGTACGTGCCCTTGCTGCACGTGACGCGGATCGTGAGCATCGGCGCCTCGTACGCCAGCATCTCGAGCTTGTGGATCGTCACGGGACGGGCTTCACGTTCCAAAGTGATCCCCTCGCGCGCGTACTCGTACAGCGCCTTGCCGTCGCGCTTCAGCGCCGAGTACATCGGGGGCACCTGCAGGATGGGGCCGCGGAACCTGGCCAGCGCCGCTTCGATCTGTTCGACCGTCACGTCGACGGGACGCGTCTCGACGACCTCCCCTTCCGTGTCGCCCGTCGTCGTCCTCACGCCCAGGTGCACGACGGCGTCGTACGTCTTGTCCGCTTCCAGCAGGTCTTGCGAGAACTTGGTCGCCTCGCCGAAGCACAGCGGCAACAGGCCCGTGGCGAACGGGTCGAGCGTGCCCGTGTGGCCCGCCTTTTTCGCGTTGACGACGCGTTTTGCCTTGATCAGCGCATCGTTGGACGACAAACCGACGGGCTTGTCGATGAGGAGCACCCCGTCGACGAGGTCGCGAGGCTTTTTCGGGGGACGTGCGTTCACTCGGAGTCCGAATCTTCTACGTCGTCTTTTGCTCTGGTCGCGTTCGCCTGGTCGATCAGCGCGGACATCGCGAGACCGCGGCTCGTCGACGTGTCGTGCACGAAGTGAAGTTGCGGCAAGGTGTGGATGTGCAGGCGCTTGCCGAGCAGGTTGCGCAGGTAGCCGGACGCCTTGGTCAGGCCTTCCAGCGTCTGCTTGATCTCTTCCGGACTGTCCTTGAGCAGGGTGAAATAGATCTTCGCGTGCGCGTAGTCCGGGGTCAGCTTGACTTCGCTGATGGTGACCATGCCGACGCGCGGGTCCTTCAGTTCGAAGGCGATCAGTTCCGACAAGTCCTTCTGGATCTGGTCGGCGACGCGCAAGCCGCGCTGGGGAATGCTTTTGCTGTGTTTTGCCATGTTGTTTACGACTTATGAAAAACTTGGGGCCAGCGGCCCGCGCCAAGGCGCAGGCCTGCCAGCCCCAATGCTACTCCTATCGAAGGAGAGTCCGATTACAGCGTGCGTGCCACTTCCTGAACTTCGAACACTTCCAGGACGTCGCCGACCTGGATGTCGTTGTAGTTCTTCAGCGACAGACCGCACTCGAGACCGGCGCGCACTTCCTTCGCATCGTCCTTGAAGCGCTTGAGCGAGTCGATCTCGCCCGTCCACACGACGATGTTGTTGCGCAGCAGGCGGACCGACGAGGTACGCTTGACGACGCCATCGGTAACGAGGCAGCCCGCGATCGCGCCGACTTTCGACACGAGGATGACCTGGCGGATTTCCACCTGGCCCGTGACGTGCTCGCGCTTCTCCGGCGCCAGCATGCCCGACAGTGCCGTCTTGATCTCGTCGATCGCATCGTAAATGATGCTGTAGTAACGGATGTCGACGCCGTTCGTCTCCGCCAGCTTGCGCGCCTGGGCGTCGGCACGGGCGTTGAAGCCGATGATGACTGCCTTCGATGCGGTCGCCAGGTTGACGTCCGATTCCGTGATGCCGCCGACGGCCGCGTGCACGATCTGCACACGCACTTCCGACGTCGACAGCTTCTGCAGCGAACCGACCAGCGCTTCCTGCGAACCCTGCACGTCCGTCTTGATGATGAGCGGCAGGTTCTTGACTTCGCCTTCCGCCATCTGGTCGAACATGTTTTCCAGCTTCGCCGCCTGCTGCTTCGCCAGCTTCACGTCGCGGAACTTACCTTGACGGAACAGGGCGATCTCGCGCGCCTTGCGCTCGTCCGCCATGACCATGACTTCCTCGCCGGCGCTCGGCACTTCGGTCAGGCCCTGGATCTCGACCGGGAACGACGGACCCGCTTCGGTCACCGACTTGCCGTTCTCGTCGAGCATCGCACGGACGCGGCCGAACGAGGAACCCGCCAGCACGACGTCGCCGCGCTTCAGGGTACCGGACTGCACGAGGATCGTCGCGACCGGGCCGCGGCCCTTGTCCAGACGGGCTTCGACCACCAGACCACGGGCCAGCGACTCCACCGGCGCCTTCAGTTCCAGCACTTCGGCTTGCAGCAGCACTTGCTCCAGCAAGTCGTCGATGCCCTGGCCGGTCTTGGCCGACACCGGGACGAACGGCGAATCGCCGCCGTATTCTTCCGGCACGACGCCTTCCGCGACCAGTTCCTGCGTGACGCGGTCAGTGTTCGCACCCTGCTTGTCGATCTTGTTGATCGCCACGACGAGGGGCACGCCGGCCGCTTTCGCGTGGGCGATCGCTTCCTTCGTCTGCGGCATCACCCCGTCGTCCGCCGCCACCACGAGGATGACGATGTCGGTCGCCTTGGCGCCGCGGGCACGCATGGCGGTGAACGCCTCGTGGCCCGGGGTATCCAGGAAGGTGACCATGCCGCGCGGGGTGTCCACGTGGTATGCGCCGATGTGCTGCGTGATGCCACCGGCCTCGCCCGCCGCCACTTTCGCACGGCGGATGTAGTCCAGCAGCGACGTTTTACCGTGGTCGACGTGACCCATGACGGTGACGACCGGTGCACGCGGCTTCGCTTCGAATTCGTGGTGCTCGCCGTGGTCGGCCAGCAGCGCTTCCGGATCGTCCTCGGCGGCGGCGAAGGCCTTGTGGCCCATCTCTTCCACCACGATCATCGCGGTTTCCTGGTCCAGCACCTGGTTGATGGTGCACATCTGGCCCAGTTTCATCAGCTGCTTGATGACTTCCGATGCCTTGACGGCCATCTTGTGCGCCAGTTCGGCCACGGTGATGGTCTCCGGCACGTAGACATCCTTGACGATGGCTTCGGTCGGGGCCTGGAAATTCGATTCGCGATCGTCGTGGCCGCCACGACGGCCGCCACGGCCGCCGCCCGCACGCCAGCCGTCACGGCCCGTCGGTGCCGCGTTGCCGCGACCCTTCATGCCGCCGCCCGGGGCGCCGCGCTTCTTGTCGTCGGACCAGGTCGAGGCCACGTTGGCCGACTTGATCGACTTCTTGTCGCCCGGCTTGGCACGCGCACCGGTCGCATCGGCCGGCTTCGCGTCGCCCGGCTTGGCCGTCGTCGCGGGCTTGTGCAGCGTGCTCGGCTCGGCGGCCTTCGGCTTCGCAGCCGGCACCACTTCCGGCGCCTTGATCACGCGGCGCGGCTGGGCCATCATGGCCTTGATCTGCGCGACTTCGTCGGCGACTGCCTTGCGCGCGCGCTCGGTGGCGGCGGAACGCTCGGCGGCTTCCTTGGCGGCTTCGTCGGCCTTGCGCTTGGACTCCTCGGCAGCTGCCTTCTTGGCTTCGTCGGCCGCGGCGCGCTTGGCTTCCTCGGCGGCGCTGGCGGCACCCGCCGATGCCTGGACGGACGCAGCCGCCTTTTCCGCTGCCGCTTCCGCAGCTTCGGCCGCTTCACGCTTGGCACGTTCTTCAGCGTCGCGCTTGGCTTGTTCCTCGGCCACCTTGGCCAGCTCGGCCTTCTCGGATTCGAGCTTGGCCAGGCGTTCCTGCTTCTCGCGCAGTTCCGCTTCCTGGCGCGCGATCAGCTCGGCCTGGCGGCGCGCGTCTTCGTCGCGGCGCGCCTGCTCGGCGGCGTCGACGACGGGCGACTGCTGGGCAGCCGCTTTCGGCGTGACGAGGTCGTCACGCTGCACGAAGGTGCGCTTCTTGCGCACTTCGACCTGGATCGTGCGCGATTTGCCGCTTGCGTCAGCCTGCTTGATCTCGGAGGTTTCCTTGCGGGTCACCGTGATCTTCTTCTTTTCGCCCGATTCGGCGGCACCGTGGGTACGGCGCAGATGGTTCAGCAGCTTATCCTTATCATCCTTGGACAAGGGATCTGACGTCGAACTTTTCTCGACGCCGGCAGAACGCAGCTGCGTCAGCAGCAAATCTGCAGGCATCTTCAGTTCGGTGGCAAATTGGGCTACGTTGTTACTCGCCATTCAGTCCTCTTTTCTATGTGTCGCGAGATGATAAAGAATTTTGCTTGCTTAAGAAAGCGCGAAGACCGGATGCCATGTCGCTCCGGTCTTCGCTCCGTCTTATGCCTTGGCCGTTTCTACCTGGCCCCAGGCTTTCGCCTGCAGGGCCTTGGCCCGGTCGTCGTACTTGGCGTCGACCAGTTTCATCTCATCGTCGGTCACATCATTAAATTCATTCTTGATCAGTTCACGGGCACGGTCGGTCGGCAGCGCCAGGATGGCGGCAAACTCGTCGTACGCCAGACCCGCGAATTGCTCCAGGGTCTTGATGCCGGCGAGGCCCAGCTTGCCCGCCGTGGTACGGTCCATGCCGTCCAGGTTGGCCAGCGCCTCTTCCATGCCCTCGAGGCCTTCCTCGGAAGCGATCGCCTCGGTCACCAGCGCGTCGCGTGCGCGGGTACGCAGTTCGTTGACGGTGTCTTCGTCGAACGATTCGATCTCCAGCATTTCCGAGATGGGCACGTACGCGACTTCTTCAAGGCTCGAGAAACCTTCCTCGACCAGGATGTTCGCCACTTCCTCGTCCACGTCCAGCTTTGCCATGAACAGCGCGCGCACGGCAGCCGTTTCCTGCTCGGCCTTGTTGGCGGACTCTTCGGCGGTCATGATGTTGATCTTCCAGCCGGTCAGCTCGGACGCCAGGCGTACGTTCTGGCCGGAACGGCCGATCGCGATCGCGAGGTTTTCCTCGTCGACGACGACGTCCATCGCGTGCTTCTCTTCATCCACCATGATCGACGACACGTTGGCCGGGGCCAGCGCGCCGATCACGAACTGCGCCGGATCTTCCGACCACAGCACGATGTCCACGCGCTCGCCGCCCAGCTCGCCAGTCACGGCCTGCACGCGCGAACCGCGCATGCCGACGCAGGTGCCGATCGGGTCGATGCGCTTGTCCGAGGTAAAGACAGCGATCTTCGCGCGCACGCCCGGGTCGCGGGCGGCCGACTTGATCTGCAGGAGGCCCTGCTCGATCTCGGGTACTTCGAGTTCGAACAGCTTCATGATGAATTCCGGTGCCGTGCGCGACAGGATCACCTGCGGGCCGCGCATATTGCGGTCGACGCGCAGGATGTAGGCGCGGACGCGGTCGCCGATGCGCAGGTTTTCCTTCGGGATCATCTGGTCGCGCGGCAGGCGCGCCTCGATCTTGCCCGATTCGACGATCGCATCGCCGCGCTCCATGCGCTTGATGGTGCCGGTGACGAGGGCGTCGCCGCGCTCCAGGAAGTCCTGCAGGATCTGCTCGCGCTCGGCATCGCGCACGCGCTGCAGCACGACCTGCTTGGTGTCCTGCGCGAAGCGGCGGCCGAACTCGACCGACTCGATCGGCTCTTCGATGTATTCGTCGACTTCGATGTCCGGGATCTGCTCTTTCGCTTCGAAGTGCAGGATTTCCTGGTCGGGAAGCTGCAGGCCCGCTTCGTCCGGCACGACGTGCCAGCGGCGGAACGTTTCGAATTCGCCAGTGTCGCGGTCGATGGACACGCGAATGTCGACCTCGCCTTCGTAGCGCTTTTTCGTTGCTTGCGCCAGGGCGAACTCGAGCGCCCCGAAGACCACTTCCTTATCGACGTTCTTTTCGCGCGCGAGCGCATCAACCAGTAACAAAATTTCGCGACTCATGCTTTGCGACTCCTAAAATCCACCTTTGGCACGAGGCGTGCCTTGTCCAGTTCGGCCAGCGTAAATTCCAGCAACGCCGGTCCGTCCTTGCTTTCAAATTCCAACCCGATCGTCTCGCCTTGCGGTGCATGCAGGATGCCCGTATAGGTCTTGCGGTTCGCGGTGCCGGGCATCGCGACGCGCAGCTTGACCGTGCATTCGCTGCCGGCAAAGCGTTCGAAGTCGGCCAGGGTGCGCACCGGACGGTCCAGTCCGGGCGACGACACTTCCAGGCGCTCGTAGTCGACGTTTTCGACCGTCAACACGTGCGACAGCTGGTGGCTCACCGTGGCGCAATCCTCGACCGAGATCGGTCCCTTTTCGTCCGCCACTGCCGCCGGGAAGTCGATAAACACGCGCAGGATGCCTCGCTCCGCTCGCTCGATATCAACGAGTTCGTAGCCCAGTCCACTGACTGTCTTGGCAATCAAATCAAACAACTGCACAGGTTTCTCCACGGTCCGGTGCCGGACCCTTAAAACGTTTCAACAAAAAAAAAATGGGCAACTGCCCATCTTTTGTATTCCCAACAGGAGCTTGTTCGCCAAAACAACATTGGGAAGCACTCGGGTTAGGACACGCATTATAACCCGATACAGGGTCGGCCGCAATCGCCGCACTGCAAAATGAACAGCCATGCAACAGTCTACTCTTTTGGTCAAGGCAGCGCTGCTGACGCCCCATTTTCGCGCGGCATGAAGCGACTGCGCACACGTTTGGTGGGCTCGGGGAGCCCACCCTACGATGGCGTAAGCGTAGGGCAGGCACCCCGTGCCCGCCATGCCGACGTGATACGTGTCGCTTAACCGCGGCGGCCGCGGCGCGGCATGCCGTGGTCGCTCACGCGCGGCCCCTGGCCACGGCGGGTCTGGCCGCCGCCGAAGCCGAACGTCGTCTGCAGCGGGTCCGGCTGGCGCGGGCCCTTGTTGCTCCTGCCCTGGCCTTGACCTTGGCCTTGACCTTGGCCTTGACCGCCGCCGCTGCGCCCCTGGCCGGCGCCGCGCGCCTGGCCGGACGATCCGCCGCGACCACCCTGGCCGCCACGTCCGCCGAGGATGCCCGCCTCTTCGCGGCCTGCGCCGACGCGCACGACGGGCGGGCCGAACGGATCCACGTTGCGGTTGGCGTCGGTGCGGTCGATGCGGTTGCCGTTCGAACGGTTCGCATCGTTGCCGCGCTCCTTGCCGCCACCCTGGCCCTTGCCCGGCCCTTTGCCGCCGGCCGGAGCGCCCTTGCCCTGGCCGCCACCCTTCTTCTCGACGCCGAACGCGTCGAGGAAGCGGCGCACGTCGTTTTCTTCCAGCTCTTCCCAGCGGCCGCGCTTCAGGCCCGACGGCAGGGTCATGGCGCCGTAGCGGGTACGGATGAGGCGCGACACGGTCAGGCCGACGGCCTCGAACATCCGGCGCACCTCGCGGTTGCGGCCTTCGCCGATGACGACGCGGTACCAGCGGTTCACGCCCTCGCCGCCGCCATCCACGATCTTCGTGAACGACGCGGTGCCGTCATCGAGTTCCACGCCGGCCAGCAGCTTCTGGCGCATGCCCTCTTCCAGCTCACCCAGCGTGCGCACGGCGTATTCGCGGTCGATGTTGTAGCGCGGGTGCATCAGGCGGTTCGCCAGGTCGCCGGAATTCGTGAACAGCAGCAGGCCCTCGGTATTGAAGTCGAGGCGGCCGACGGCCAGCCATTTGCCGGTCTTCATCGTCGGCAGGCGGTCGAACACGGACGGACGGCCTTCCGGATCGTCCGCGCTGACGATCTCGCCGGCCGGCTTGTGGTACACGAGCACGCGCGGCGGCTTGTTGGACACGCGGCGCTGCAGCAGCTTGCCGTTGATGCGCACGGCGTCGGTCGGCAGGATGCGCTGGCCGATGTGCGCCGGTTCGCCGTTGACCGACACGCGGCCCGCGATGATCAGTTCTTCCATGTCGCGGCGCGAACCGAGACCCGCCTCCGCCAGCACCTTGTGCAGCTTCGGCGCGTCGTCGTCGGCCGTCAGGTCGCGGCGTGCCTTGGCCGGCTGGGCCTGCCCGCGGCCGCCCTCGTTCGCGTCGAACGCGTCCGACGTGACGAACGAGAACACGTCATCCGCGTCGTTGCCCTTGCCGCCCTTGGCCGGCTTGGCATTGTTCTTCGCGTTCCTGTTCTTGCCCTGTTGCTGGCCGGCCGCCTGTGCGCCGCCCTGCTGCTGCCCGCCTTGCTGGCCGCCTTGCGCCTGCTGGCCGCGCTGCGGGCCTTTCTTCTTCTGCTGCTTGCCGCCGCGCTGGTCGCGGCGCTGCTCGTTGCGGCCCGCTTCAGGCGCCGCGGCGCCGGCCACGGCGGGTGCGTCAGCGGCGCCGACATCGGCGTCGGCGCGCGCCGGCTGGCGGGCGTCGCGCTGCTGGCGCTGTTCACGCATCTGGCGCGGGCCGCGCGGCTTGCGCTGGTTGCCGGCGTCGTCGCCCGCGGAAGCGGATGCGGCGGCCGCAGGTGCAGCGGGCGCGGATGCGACGGGCGCAGGTGCTGCCGCGGACGGCGCCGGTGCCGGTGCCGGTGCCGGTGCCGGCGCGGACTCGGCGGCTGCGGGTGCCGCGTCCACGACCTTGCGCGCGCGCGGCTTGCGCGCCGCCGGTGCGGCAGCCGGCTCGGCTGCGGCTGCGGCTGCGGTGCCGCTCTCCGCGCCGTCGGCGGCCTCGGCCGCTTTCTGGGCGGCCGTCTTGCGCGTGCGCTTGGGTTTCGCTGCGGCGTCCGGCTGCGCGCCCTCGGGGGCGGCGGGCGCCACCTCCGCCTTGGGCTTCGTGCGGCGCTTCGGCTTGGCGGCCGCCTCCTGTCCTGCCTCGGCAGGGATCGTCTCGTTCATGTCAGTTGGATTCATCATTCGTTTCTTGGTTTTGCTGACCTGGCGCGACGATCAGTCGTTGGACGCGAGCGCTTGGTCGTGTATCGGGACTTCAACGGGTGAAGTGTCGTCAAATTGTTGCAGCGCCGCTTCCAGCGCCTCCAGGCTGCGCCCGGCGCCGATGTCGGCCACCTGCTGCAGCGGCGGTAGCTGGGACAACGCGGCGAGCCCCAGGTCGTCGAGGAACTGCTTGGTCGTGCCCAGCAGCGCCGGCCGCCCGGGCACTTCGCGGTGGCCCACCACATCGATCCAGCCGCGGTCTTCCAGCATCTTGATCGTCTGCGAATTCACGGCCACGCCGCGGATTTCCTCGATGTCGCCGCGCGTCACCGGCTGGCGGTAGGCGATGATCGCCAGCGTTTCCAGCGTGGCCCGCGAGTATTTCGGCGGCTTTTCCGGCGCGATGCGGTCCAGGTAAGGCTTCATTTCAGGGCGGCTCTGGAAGCGCCAACCCGATGCCAGGCTGACGATCTCGATGCCGCGATCCTGCCAATCCTGGCGCAATTCCTCGAGCAGGATCTTGATCGTATCCGACCCGACGCCGGCGCCGATCGGCTGGCCGTTCCTGTCCACGTCGACGAACAGCTTCTTCATGGCGTGGATCGTCATCGGCTCGCGCGCGCACAGCAAGGCGGTCTCGAGGACCTTCTTGGCCTCATCATTGTTCATAACGATGTCGTCAGCGGAGTGAGCAACTCTGGATGCTAAGAACCATCAAACATAACCCGTTCAACGCGGCTGGCCACTGGCCGCCTGGCTGAGACTCACGCTTTGAAACGGGGTTCCATCGCCCGGCTTGGCACACCGGGCGGGATACCGCGGGGATTTGCATCCCGGCACGGGGCGGCCCACCGGCAAGTGGACCGCGAACGGTCGAATTTCAAAGAAACGGGGCTGCCGGCACCATCGGGAGACTGGGCTCTGGAGGCGAGGCTCCTGGCGCGCTGGGCTAAGCGAACGACATCGTTTCTTCCAACTGGCTGCCATTGTACCCGATAAAACCGGGAAAAGAACATTGCCATGCGAAGGAACGCGGCGGCGACGGGCTCTAGCCCCGCCGCGGCCGGCAAAAATCACAGTCCGGTACGGTCCGCCAGGATGGCCGACACGCCCACGAACGCGGGATAGTCGGCGGTGATCACATAAGTCGGCACCTGTGCCAGATAGCCCACGAAGCGGCCTTTCCGCTCGAAGCGGGCGCGGAAGCACGACGCGGCGAAGCGCTCGCCCAGGCGCGGGACGATGCCGCCGCCGATGTACACGCCGCCCTGGGCACCCAGGGTGATGGCCAGGTTGCCGGCGATGGTGCCGAGCATGCCGCAGAACACCTCGATGGCTTCGTCGCACAGCGCGCACGTGCCCGCCAGGCCGCGGCGCGTGATCTCGGGGGCGTCCAGCGCTTCGACGGCGCCGCCGCGCAGGTTCGCCAGCGCGCGATAGATGAGTTCGATGCCTGAACCGGACAGGAAACGCTCGGCCGACACGTGTTCGAATTCGCGCCAGGCGAATTGCAGGATCGCGACTTCCGTTTCGTTGGCTGGCGAGAACGTCACGTGGCCGCCTTCGCTGCGCAGTGCCGTCCAGGACGGCTTGGCGCCGGCCGGCGTATTTTCCGCCGGCACAAGGCCCGACACGCCCAGGCCCGTCCCGGCGCCGAGCAAGGCGATGGGCGTCCCGGCGACGGGCGCGCCGCTGCCGATCTGGCGCTTGTCGCCGTCCGCCAGGTGCGGCAGGGCCATGGCCAGCGCGTAGAAATCGTTGACGACCGCGAGCCCGTCGAACCCGCATTCGCGGCGCAGCGCGTCGATCGAGAATTCCCAGTGGTGGTTGGTCATGCGCACGAAATCGCCGACGACCGGGTTCGCGATCGCGATCGCACCGTGACGCACGGCGCCGCCGGCCACGATGGCCGCGACGGCCGGCAGCGCGAGGTACGCACGCAATGCGTCGGCGAGTGTGGCGTAGGCGGCACAGGGCAGCACCTCGATCGCCGCGATCGTGCCGGGGCCGGTTTCCAGCGCGAAGCGCGCATTGGTGCCGCCGACGTCGGCAAGCAGGCGCGGGCTCGCGTGGCGCGCGCTGTCCAGGCGCGGTTCGGTGGACGGATCGACGATGGCGACGGGCGAAACGATCATGGCAGGCCGTAGGAAACAGATTCCTCGAAGCTTAAGGATTTCTTGGCTTCAGCGCAAGCTTTTATTGTAGTTTAGGTACATCGTGTAGCAAACAAGGGGTAATTTGCGCAAAGTCCCTATAGCCGACCAAGTAGTCGAGCTACCAATCATGACGAGGATGAATGAGGGGCAGCGCGGCGCCAGGGCCGGCCGCGCGGGAGCGGAACGTCAACGAGCGGAAAAACGGTGACTCAGCCGGCCTTGGGCGTGAGCGTGGCGTCGGCGCGGCCGGCGGTGCAGTGGTCGTTCCAGGCGTCCAGGCCGCCGCGCAGGGGACGCGCGCGGTGGAAGCCGTTCTTGAGGAATTCCTTGGCCACCTGGGCGGCCGTCACGTCGTTCGGACACGAGCAGTAGATGACGATGTGGCGGTCCTTGTCGAGCGCGGCCATCAGGCGCTCCGGCGCCGTGTCGCCATAGACGAGCGCGCCGGGAATGCCCTCTTCCAGCTGGCGCGCCGTGACGCCGCGGGCATCGACGATCAACGGGTCGTACCCGGCGTCCAGCAAGGCCTTGAGCTCGTCCATCGTGATGCGCGGCAGGTCGGCGGCGCCCAGGTTGCGCTTGCGCTCGATGTACTTGAACGCCACGAACAGCGCGAGCAGGACACCGACGACCATCAGCGCCGTGCTGCCCAGCGTCTCGAACCAGGCGATGACATCGTCCACGCTGCCGTGGAACCAGGCACCGAGCCCCATGCCCACGGCGCTCCACAGCAGGCCGCCGGCGATCGACAGCCAGACGAAGCGCGAGGTCGTCGTGCCCATGGCGCCCGCGAGCGGCGGCGCGATCGTGTTAAAGCCGGGGATGAACTTGGCGACGACGAGGGATTTCGCGCCCCAGCGGCTGAAATTGTCCTCGGTCTGGCTGACGCACGAATCGGGCGACAGCGAAATCTTGCACAACAGGCGCAGGATGCGCTTGCCGTAGAAGCGGCCGGCGCGGAACCAGAAATAATCGCTGATCAGGCAGGCCAGCACCGACACGGCCAGGTACAGCGGCCAGTTGGCGCCGCCGTCGACGGCGAGCGCCCCGGCAATGATCAGCACCGGAAACGCGGGAATGGGCAGCCCGATCTGCTCGAGCAACACGGTGCCGAACACGATCAGGACGCCATACACGTGGATCAGGTGCGAGAGCTGGGACATCCCCGTATGGTAGCGGAAAAGCCGTATCGGCGTGGCGAAAGGGACAATGCGCACAGCCCGTGCGCAACACTGCGCGTCAGGTGCCGCGCCGAATCGCAAATTCGGGGTCAGAGCACTTTTGGTTTGAAATTCGGGGTCAGAGCACTCCTTTGAACAATGGTTCGCAACTAAAAAAAACGCGTCAGGTGGCGATGGCGTCCACGCAGAAGCTCGGGCATCGCGGCCGAACTGTTCTGCGAGCAAATGCGCCGGAAAGTGCTCTGACCCCGAATTGGCCCGGAAATGCGCTCTGACCCCGAATTCAGGCGCCGCGCGGTATCGCCGCCAGCAGCTGGCGCGTGTATGGATGCTGCGGATTGCGGTACAGCTCGTCCGAGTCCGCGATCTCGACGACGCTGCCGTCGTGCATCACCATCACGCGGTCGGAGATGTATTTCACGACCGACAGATCGTGCGAGATGAAGATGTAACTCATCCCGTACTCGTCCTGCAGGTCCTGCAGCAGGTTCAGCACCTGCGCCTGCACGGACACGTCCAGCGCCGACACCGATTCGTCGCACACGAGGATCTCCGGCTTCATCGTCAGGCAGCGCGCGATGGCGATCCGCTGGCGCTGGCCGCCGGAGAACTCGTGCGGCCAACGCTCGAAGGCCTCCTGCGGCAAGCCAACCCGCGTAAGCAGGTAGCGCGCGTGTTCCGTGCGCTCGGCATCGTTCGCACCGATGCGGTGGATGCGCATCGGTTCCAGCAGAATCTGGCCGACCGTGAAGCGCGGGTTCAGCGACGCGTACGGATTCTGGAACACGATCTGGATACGCCGCTTATACGCCTGGAACTCGGCATCGCTCATCGTGACGATGTCGCGCCCGTCGAACAGCGCGCTGCCGCCCGTCGCGCGGTGCAGCCGCAGCAACGTGAGGCCGACCGTCGTCTTGCCCGACCCGGACTCGCCGACGACGCCCAGCGTCTTGCCGCGCGGGAGCGTGAACGACACGTCCTTCACCGCCTTGAATTCGCGCTTGCCGAACAGGCCTTCGCGCACATAGAAGCTCTTGGCGAGGCCGTTCACGACGAGGATGTCGTCGTCGCCCGGCGCGTAGCCGCGCGTGCGCTGGGGCAGCACGTCGTCGGGTTGCGCGCGGCCGCTCATGTAGTCGTCGATGACGGGCAGGCGCACGGGCCGCGCGTCCAGCGGCGGGCGGCAGTGCAGCAGCGCGCGCGTGTAGGCGTCGCACGGGTTGCTCAGCACCTGCGCGGCATCGCCCTCCTCGCGCACCTCGCCGTGACGCATGACGATCACGCGGTCCGCGATCTCGCCGACCAGGCCCAGGTCGTGCGTGATGAACAGCACGGCCATGCGGCGCCGCTTCTGCAGCGCGGCAATCAACTCGATGATCTGCTTCTGGATCGTCACGTCCAGCGCCGTCGTCGGCTCGTCCGCGATGAGAAGCTTCGGTTCGCACGCGATGGCCATCGCGATCATCACGCGCTGCTGCTGGCCGCCCGACATCTGGCTCGGATACGCGTCGATCTTGTGCGCCGGATCGGGAATGCCCACCTCGTCCAGCAGTTCGAGCGTGCGCGCGCGCGCCTGGCGCTTGTCCATGCCGAGGTGCAGGCGCAGCACTTCGCCGATCTGGAAGCCGACCGTGAACACGGGGTTCAGCGACGACATCGGCTCCTGGAAAATCATCGCGATGTCCTTGCCGCACAGGCGGCGCCGCTCGGCGACGGGCAGGCCGAGCAATTCGCGGCCCTCGAAGCGGATCGACGCGCCCGGGTGGATGATGGTCGTCTCCGGCGGCAGCAGGCCCATCACGGCGAGCGAGCTGACGGACTTGCCGCTGCCCGACTCGCCGACGAGGGCCACGGTGGCATCCAGCGGCACGCTGAACGAGATGCCTTTCACCGCGTCGAACGTGGTCGTCTTGCCGGTCTTGAAGGACACGCGCAGGTCGCGGATGTCGAGGAGGTTCGCGTCGCTCATCATGTCATTTCAGTTTCGGATCCAGCGCGTCGCGCAGCGCGTCGGCGAACAGCGAGAACGCCGTCACGAGGACGGCCATGGCGGTGGCGGCCGCGGTCAACTGCCACCACTTGCCGAGGATGAGTTCGTTCTGCGCCTCGTTCAGCATGCTGCCCCACGAGACGACGCCCACCGGCACGCCGAAGCCGAGAAACGACAGGATCACTTCGGCCTTGATGAAGCCGACGACGAGGATCGACATCTGCACGAGCGCCACGTGCGACACGTTCGGGAAGATGTGCACGAACATCTTGCGCGCGCTCGACGCGCCGATGGCGTCGGCCGCCAGCACGTACTCCCTCGCCTTGTGCTTGATGTACTCGGCGCGCATCAGGCGGTACGGCCCCGTCCACCCGGTGAGGCCGAGGATCAGCACGATCGTCAGCACGCCCTTCGTCTGCAGCACGGCGGCCACCGTGAGGATCATGAGGATCGAAGGAATCGCCGTGAACACGCTGTAGAACCAGTTGAAGAAATCGTCCACGCGCCCGCCGTGGAAGCCGGACAAGGCACCGAACAGGGTGCCCAGCAGCACGGCGAGGAACGCGGCGACGAGGCCGACGACGATCGACGTCTGCCCGCCCTTGATCGTCTTCCTGACGACGTCGTGGCCCCATTTGTCGGCGCCGAACGGCAAGGTCGTCCGCTTGGCCGCATGCACCGCGTGCCCCCGGTGCGCCAGCTGCGCCTGCAGCGCCGCGATGTCGGCCGCGAGCGGATCGAATGCGTTCGGCGGCACGGAGCGCGGCGGCTGCGCCAGCGCGGCGAGGCTCGGATCGGGACCGACGAACGTCGGCGGCGCGTAGTTCACGGCGACCTCGTCTTCCCAGTCCGCCGCGACGACGCCGGCGGCCGACAGCACGACGGACAGCAGGAACACGCACACGACGGCGAGGGACGCCATCGCCACGCGGTCGGCGCGCAAGCGGCGCCAGGCCAGCGTCCACAGGCCGGGCGAGACAGCGGGATGGTGCACGAACGGCGCCGTCATGTGAGCTGCACGCGCGGGTCGACGGCCTGGTACATCAGGTCGGCCAGCAGGTTGAACACCATCGTGGCGGCAGCGACGTACACCGTGATCGCCTTGATGACGGGGAAATCGCTGCGCTCGACGGCGAGGATCACTTCGCGCCCGATGCCCGGGATGCCGAAGAAGCGCTCGAGCAGGAACGCGCCGATCAGCAGGGCCGGCAGGTTCGCCATCACGTACGTGATGATGGGGATCGCGGCGTTGCGCAACACGTGCACCCAGACGATGCGGCGCTCGGCCAGGCCCTTCGCGCGCGCCGTCCGCACGTAGTCCTGGCCGACCTCGTCCAGCACGAAGCTGCGGAACAGGCGCAACGTGGGCGCCAGCGACACGGCGAGGCCGATCAGGATGGGCAACGTCGCGTAGCGCAGCAGGTTTTCCGTGAAGTGCTCGCCCCAGCCCTGCACGGGGAACAGCCCGAGCTTATATGCGAGGCCGTACTGGAACACGATGATGTAGACGAGGATCGAGATCGACATGCCGACCGTGCACGCGACCATCACGAGGCGGTCCGTCAGCGAGCCGCGCACGAACGCGACGGCGAGCGCGAGCGCGATGCCGATGGTTGTCTCGAGCACCGTCAGCGGCACGAGCACCGTCAGCGACGGGCCCAGGCGGGTCCGGATGATGTGCGACACGGGCTCACCCGTCGCCCACGCATTGCCGAAGTCGAACGTCACGATCTGGCGCGCGAAGATGGCCAGCTGGACGTACCACGGCTCGTCCAGCCCCAGCTGGGCGCGGATGTTTGCGATGGCGCGGGCGTCGGCCATCTTGCCCGCCAACAGATAGGACGGATCGCCGCCGACCCAGTTGAACAGGATGAACACGAGCACGACGACGCCGGCCATCGTGGGGACCATCTGCCACAGGCGCCGCAAGATATAAGCAAGCATCGGATTTTTTCGGGTGGTTCGTCGAACGCGCCGCCGCGCGGCGAGTTCGCACTATAGACCAGATTGCCCCGCCCCGGCCGGGAAAAGATGTCATGGCGCCATAACCAAATGGATGGGTCGGTGTGGCATTTACGCAATACATATTGTCATCGTATTGACATATTGCATCTTCCAATGGTTTGATGCGCTGCCAAAATAAAATTTTAAGTTTTTGGACAAACCGAGAGAGACTAAATCAAGAGTTTTCCGGGGCCGGCATATACATACCATGAATGTTCGGAATCTGGAACACCGTCGATGATTAGCCTTGCCATCGAAGCCCTATCTGGAGTTGTAATGCATCAAAAGAAAGCTATCGCACAAGCAGTCACGCTCGCCCTCGCCTATGCGGCGCTGGGCGCTGCACCGGCCATGGCGCAAGACGCCCAAGGTCCGATCCAGCGTGTGGAAATCACGGGTTCCAGCATCAAGCGCGCGACCACCGAGACCGCATCGCCCGTGCAGGTCGTCAGCCGTGACGACCTCGCCAAGTCCGGCAAAGGTACCGTCGCCGAATACCTGCAGACGCTGACGTCGGACGGCGCCGGTTCGCTGCCGACCGGTTTCGGCAACGGCTTCGCCGCCGGCTCGACCGCCATTTCGCTGCGCGGCCTGGGCGCCACGTCGACCCTCGTGCTGCTGAACGGCCGCCGCATGGCACCGTTCGCGCGCGCCGACGATGGCCAGAAGAGCTTCACCGACCTGTCGACCGTGCCGATGGAAGCCGTCGAGCGCATCGAGATCCTGAAGGACGGCGCCTCGTCGACCTATGGCGCCGACGCGATCGCGGGCGTCGTCAACATCATCCTGCGCAAGGACTTCGTCGGCACCGTGTTCAAGGCCGAGGCGGGCGAATCGCGCTACCACGACGCCGGCAACGGCAAGGCCGCCCTCACCTGGGGCAAGGGCCGCCTGGACGAAGACGGCTACAACGTCATGGTCAACGCCGAGTTCTACGGCAACCAGTCGCTGCTGAACAAGGATCGCGCCGACCGCGCCTGGATCGGCCACGGCGACATCCGTCCGTGGGGCTATGCCGCCAACACGCAGTTTGCCGCAGGCTACATCACCCCGGGCGCATCGAGCCCGACCCCGACCGGCGCCCTGCGCGATCCGAAGACGGGCAACTACGTCTCGCTGCCGGGCTGCTCGCAGTTCTCCGTCACGACGGCGCAAGACCCGGCCGGCGGCTGCCTGTGGTACCAGGACCAGTTCCGTTCGATGCAGCCGAAGATCGGCGGCATGAACTTCTACACTCGCTTCACGAAGAACCTCAGCGGCGACCTGCAGTTCTACGCCGAAGCCGGCTACTCGAAGCGCGACACCGAATTCACGCTGATCCCGGCATCGACCAGCTCGACCGTGGCCTTCCCGCCGAACGCCGCGTCGCCGACCGGCGTGATCACGTACGGCACGGCGATCACGATGTCGCCGCTGCACCCGCAGAACCCGTACGGCAGCGCCGTGCGGCTGCGCTACTCGATGTTCGACGTCGGCCCCAGCACCCGTTCGGCCGATAACGAATTCAAGCGCTTCGTGGTTGGCGTGAAAGGCACGATGGCGGGCTGGGACTTCGACACCGGCCTCGTCCACTCGCAATCGGCGCTGGACCTGAACTACAGCAACATGATCAACATGAAGGTGCTGCAGGCAGCGCTGGGCGATCCGAAGAGCCAGTACTTCCCGTACTACATCGGCACGCAGGCATCGAAGAACCCGGCCTCGCTGTACGCCGCGATGGTGACGAACGCCACGTCGCACTCGACCACGCAGCTCGACGTCGCCGACTTCAAGGCATCGCGCGAACTGATGCAACTGCCGGGCGGCGCGCTGGGCCTCGCCGCAGGCGCCGAGTACCGCCACCAATCGCTGCACAACCCGTCGCTGTCGGGCACGTCGGACGGTTCGATCAATTCGTCGTACGTGGCGGCCGAAGGCTCGCAGAACGTGTCGGCCGTGTTCTTCGAAGTGGCTGCGCCGATCATCAAGTCGGTCGAGCTGAACGCCGCCGTGCGCTACGACAAGTACAAGGACTTCTCGTCGACGACGCCGAAGTTCGGCGCCAAGTGGACGCCGCTGAAGACGTTCGCGCTGCGCACGACCTACACGGAAGGCTTCCGCGCGCCGGGTCCGGCCGAGTTCAGTCCGTCCAGCCAGAGCACCGGCAGCTCGTCCGTGCGTGATCCGATCCGCTGCCCGGGCGGCGTGCCGGCCGCCGGCGGCGCCACCCAGGTCGATTGCGCCACCAGCATCGGTGCGGTCAAGGTCGGCAACCCGAACCTGCAGCCGGAGAAGTCGAAGGGCTACACGCTCGGCATGGTGTGGGATCCGTTCGACGGCACCGCGCTGTCGCTGGACGCCTTCAAGATCAAGCGTTCCAACGAGATCAACCCGCTGTCGTACGTGGAAGCCGCCGCCCTGCCGACCGCGATTCGCAACGACAACAACCTCGTCGTGAACGGCGTCGCGATCCCGAACACGGGCACGCTGCTGCTGTCGAAGGCACCGTACCAGAACTCGAGCTTCACCGAAGTCAAGGGTATCGACCTGGACGTCAAGCAACGCTTCCGCCTGGGTGACTACGGCCGCGCCACCGTGGGCCTGACCTGGACCCACGTGGCATCGTGGGTGCGCGTCGAGAAGAACGGCACGCGCTACCAGTACGCCGGCACGCACGGCAACTGCGACACGTCGGATTGCGCCGGCACGCCGAAGGACAAGATCAGCACGACCGTGTCGTGGGACCGCCAGAACCTGAACGTGACGGCCACCGCAAACTACCGCGCCGACATGCAGAACGTGTACTTCGCAGGCGACAAGTGTGCCTCGACGTTCGCGAACGGCTCGCCGGCACCGGGCAACTGCCGCCTGGCGTCGTTCACGACGATCGACCTGTCGGCACGCTACCAGGTGACTCCGCAGCTGCAGGTCTACGGCTCGATCTCGAACCTGTTCGACAAGATCGCACCGCTGGATCCGCTGACCTACGGCGGCATGAGCTACAACCCGATGGACGCCAGCGGCGCCATCGGCCGCTTCTTCAAGGCGGGCGTGCGTTACCAGTTCTGATCGGCTGAACGCGTACCATGAAAAAACCGCCGCCGGCTGCGAGGCCGGCGGCGGTTTTTTTTCGTAACGCCAACACGACGCGAACGTCCGCGTGGGCGGAGGCCGCCCACCCTACTGCGAGGCCCGCGGCGGTTTTGTGGGGTGGGCGCCCCGTGCCCACGCGTGACGCTGCGAGGCCCGCGGCGGTTTTGTAGGGTGGGCACCCCGTGCCCACGCGTGACGCTGCGAGGCCCGCGGCGGTTTTGTAGGGTGGGCACCCCGTGCCCACACGTGACGCTGCGAGGCCCGCGGCGGTTTTGTAGGGTGGGCACCCCGTGCCCACGCGTGACGCTGCGAGGCCCGCGGCGGTTTTGTAGGGTGGGCACCCCGTGCCCACGCGTAACGCTGCGAGGCCCGCGGCGGTTTTGTAGGGTGGGCACCCCGTGCCCACGCGTGACGCTGCGAGGCCCGCGGCGCTTTTGTAGGGTGGGCACCCCGTGCCCACGCGTGACGCTGCGAGGCCCTCGGCGGTTTTGTAGGGTGGGCACCCCGTGCCCACGCGTAACGCTGCGAGGCCCGCGGCGGTTTTGTGGGATGGGCACCCCGTGCCCACGCGTGACGCTGCGAGGCCCGCGGCGCTTTTGTAGGGTGGGCACCCCGTGCCCACGCGTGACGCTGCGAGGCCCGCGGCGGTTTTGTGGGGTGGGCACCCCGTGCCCACGCGCGAGGCTCAGGCGTCGTCGCGCAGGCGCCGACGGCGCACGCTGTCCGCGAGGTTTTCCAGCACGGCGACGCTCGTCTCCCAGTCGATGCAGCCGTCGGTGACGGACTGGCCGTACGTCAGCTCCTTGCCCGGTACCAAGTCCTGGCGACCGCCGACGAGATGCGACTCGACCATCACGCCGACGATGCGCGTATCTCCCGCCGCGATCTGGTCGCCGATGTCCGCGCACACGGGCACCTGGTTCTGCGGATTCTTGCTGCTGTTCGCGTGCGATGCGTCGATCATCAGACGGCTCGCGAGGCCGTTGGCGGCCAGTTGCTTGCATGCGTCCTCGACGCTGGCGGCGTCGTAGTTGGGCGTCTTGCCGCCGCGCAGGATGATGTGGCAGTCCTCGTTGCCCGCGGTCGACACGATCGCCGAGTGGCCTCCCTTCGTCACGGACAGGAAGTGGTGCGGCTGCGACGCCGCCTTGATCGCATCGGCCGCGATCTTGAGGTTGCCGTCCGTGCCGTTCTTGAAGCCGACCGGGCACGACAGGCCCGACGCCAGCTCGCGGTGCACTTGCGATTCCGTCGTGCGCGCGCCGATCGCGCCCCAGCTGATCAGGTCGGCGATGTATTGCGGGCTGATCACGTCGAGGAATTCGGTGCCGGCCGGCAGGCCCAGTTCATTGATGTCGCGCAGCAGCTCGCGCGCCATGCGCAGGCCATCGTTGATGCGGAAGCTGTTGTCCATGTACGGGTCGTTGATCAGGCCCTTCCAGCCGACCGTCGTGCGCGGCTTCTCGAAGTAGACGCGCATGACGATTTCCAGCTCGCCCGCGAAGCGGTGGCGCTGCTCGACGAGGCGGCGCGCGTACTCCATCGCGGCTTTCGGATCGTGGATCGAGCACGGGCCGATCACGACCATCACGCGGTCGTCCTGGCCGTGCAGGATGCGATGCAGCGCCACGCGCGCCTGCGACGCGGTCTGTTCCGCCTCCGGCGTCACCGGGAATTCGCGGATCAGGTGCGAGGGCGGCGTCAATTCCTTCATTTCGCGGATGCGTAAGTCGTCGGTGCGAGGCATTGCTGTTCTCCGTTCTGATCTGATTGATTCTATGGCGTAAAAAAAAAGACCGCCTGCTCAGCGGTCTTTTGGATTCTTGTGTCGGACTCTGTTCTGTTACTGCGTGAACCTGCCGCTACTCCACCGCCGTTGGGCTGGAATGGCTAAACCAAAAATGAAAGGTAAAGAAAACGGCGTTGCGCATGTGAGGTTCCGAAATAGTCGATTGACTATAACAACATTGCAGCGACGTTGGCAAGACTTTATTTGTGCTGTGATCTGCTGGTTACGGTTGCCTATACAGGCGATCGGTTGCGTCAATCTGACAGCTTTTGCCCGCGTTCCAAACACACTTGAGAGATATCAGTCGCCTATGCGAACGGGATGCAAAAGTCGCAGCGAGTCCCGGCCATGCACACCGGGTCGATCATCCCTCAACGCAATGGAGTCTGGACATGACTGAAACCTCGATATCCCGATCGATCCGACGCCTGTTCGCGGGCGGGGGCGCCATCGGCATGGCGATCCTGGCATTGCCCGTATCGGCCCAGGAAGCGGCCCAGCAAGCGGCGCCGAAGCAAGTGCCGCGCGTCGAGATCACCGGCTCGAACATCCGCCGCTCCGAAGCCGAGACGGCCTCCTCGGTCATCACCGTCAACCGGGCCGACATCGAACGCGCCGGCAAGGCCACCGTCGCCGAGCTGCTGCAGACGCTGGCCGTCGACAACCAGGGCTCGGTGCCGACGACGTTCGGCAACGGCTTCGCCGCCGGCGCGTCCGGCATCTCGCTGCGCGGGCTGGGCGCGGCGTCCACCCTGGTGCTGATGAACGGCCGCCGCATGGCACCATACGGCCTCGCCGACGACGGCCAGAAGCAGTTCACCGACCTGAACGTGATCCCGACGGATGCCGTCGAGCGCGTCGAGATCCTGAAGGACGGCGCCTCCGCCATCTACGGCTCGGATGCGATCGCGGGCGTCGTGAACATCATCCTGCGCCGCGACTTCCAGGGCAACACGGTGCGCGTGCAGCGCAGCGCCGGCCGCGACTGGATCGGCAACCGCACCAACGTCGCGTTCACGAAGGGTATCGGCAGCCTCGACGCCGACCGCTACAACATCCTGTTCAGCCTCGAGTACAAGAAATTCGACGAGATCTGGTACCGCGACCGCACCGACCGCGACTGGATCGGCCGCAACGACCTGCGCCCGTGGGGCTATTCGGCCGACCAGGCGCTGGGCGGTACCGGCGCGATCCTGCCCGGCACCGGCACGGCCGGCAGCGCCATCAACGGCAACGTGCGCAATCCCGCCGACCCCACCAATTACTACAACCGCGGCAACCTCGCCGCCCCCGGCTTCACCCGCCTGTTCCCCGGCGCGGCGTGCTCGAACTTCACGAACCACCCGCAGGGCGACCCCGGCGGCGGCTGCCTGGTAGACGCGGCCCAGCTCTACAACCAGATCGAGCCCAAGCAGGAAAACCTGAGCTTCTTCCTGCGCGGCACCTGGCAGCTGAACCCGGCGATCCAGCTGTACAGCGAGCTCAACTGGTACACGAGCCAGACGGATTCCTCGACGACGCCATCGACCGTCAGCGCCTCGGTCGGCTACCCCGGCGGGCCCGTCAACAACGCCGTCGTCCAGCTGGGCCCGACGCACCCCGACAACCCGTATTTCGGCACGGCCGCGCGCGTGCGCTACCTGGCGGCCGACGTGGGCCCGCGCGTCTCGAACATCGATTCGAACTTCATCCGCTGGCTCGGCGGCGCCAAGGGCACGCAGTACGACTGGGACTGGGACTCTGCCCTGCTGTTCTCGCAAAACCACGTGAGCAACCACGCGACCGGCTATCTGCAGCGCGACGTCGCGTTCGCCCTGCTCAACCCGTCGGCGGAGAACGTGGCGGCGGCAATGCTCAACCCGGCCTATGCCGCGCTGCCGCCAGGCACCGTCTGGCGCATCGCCGAGAACGCCGGCCTGAATTCGCCGGCCTTGTACGCCGCCCTGTCGCCACCCCTCACCAACGCAGCCAGGACGAAGGTCGCCCAGATCGACTTCAAGGCCACGCGCGAATTCGGCGGCATGCCCTACCTGTCCGGCAACCTGGGCCTGGCCGTGGGCACCGAATTCCGCCACGAGATGACGCAACTGCAACCCACGACGGGCACCGACCGCGGCAACATCATTGGCCTGGGTTATTCCGCGTACAGCGGCGCGCGCAACGTGTTCGCGCTGTACGGCGAGGCGCTGGCGCCGTTCGCCTACAACATCGAAGCGTCGGCCGCCCTGCGCTACGACCACTTCACGGACGTGGGCAATTCCTGGACACCGAAGTTCGGCCTGAAGTGGACGCCGACCCGCGCCTTCGCCCTGCGCGGCACGTTCGCGCGCGGGTTCCGCGCACCGAGTCCGGCCGAGAACGGCGTGGGCGGGCTCGCCGCCTTCTCGACCGCGTCCGACCCCGTGCGTTGCGCACTGGGCGTCGTCAGCAGCTGCAATCCGGCTTCCATCGCGCTGATCACGTCGCCGAATCCGGCGCTGTCGCCGGAACGGTCGAAGAGCTACACGCTGGGCGCCATCTGGGACCCGCTGCCGCGCACGAGCATCTCCGTCGACTACTGGAAGATCAAGCGCAAGAACGAGATCAACCAGGAACAGGTCGATGCCGCCATCGCCGCCGGCCACGTCGTGCGCGACCCGACGAGCGTGAGCGCGATCCCGGGCGATCCGGGCGCCATCACGGCCGTGCTCACGCGCTACGTCAACTCGGCGCAAAGCACCGTGCGCGGTGTCGACGTCGACGCGCGCTACAACCACCGCTTGCCGGACGCGTGGGGCAACGCCACGTTCGACGTCAAGTACACACACATCTACGAATGGCTACGTACGGAACAGGACGGCACGTCGCGCGACTTCGCCGGCACGCACGGCAACTGCGACGTCACCAACTGCACGGGCACGCCGTCCAACCGTGTCAACTTGCGGCTCGGCTGGGACCGCGAGAACTGGCGCGTGTCGGCCAACGTGAACTACCGGGGCAAACTCGAGGACCGCTTCTTCAAGGGCGATCCGAACGGCTGCGCCGTGACGTTCGCCAACGGTGCAGACGCACCGAGCGGCTGCGAACTGGCATCGTTCACGACGGTCGACCTGGTGGTCCGCTGGAAGCCGCAAGAGCGCTGGGAGCTGTTCGGCTCCGTGCAGAACCTGCTCGACAAGATCGCGCCGCTCGATCCGCTGACCTACGGCGCCCAGTCGTACAACCCGCTAGACTACGAGGGCGCGCGCGGCCGCTACTACTCGCTGGGCGCGCGCTATTCGTTCTGAGCGATCGGGCGTAGACCGGCGACGGCATACCGGCGCGGGCATACCGGCGCGGGCGTACCGGCGCGGGCGTACCCGCTAATCGCCGGGGCCTTCGCCAGGCATCGTGTCGGCCATCAGCCGCAGCTCTTCCGGCGTCAGCTCGTCCGGTTTCTTGCCCTCGAGTCCGTCGAAGTCGTCCGGCTGCGGCGTGCCGTGCTGTGTCTGCCCCTGCGCCGTTGGCGTTGGCGTGGCGGCGTCCGTGGGCTGCGCGTTCGTCTGCGGCGGCTGCGTGGCCGTCTGTTTCACTTGATCGTTGGCCATGTTCTGCTCCTTGCGGCAAATGGATCCGATAAGGTCAGTGTGGCACAGCGCGATATCCGATGGCGTCCGTATCGCAATGCCGGCGAGGGTGGGCCGGCCCCGGCGCGGATCAGTGCCGCTCAGGATCGGCCAGCTGCGCGTCAGGCGCGGGCGCACCGGCAGATAGGCGGTCGAGCCAGAGCCAACCCGTGGCAGCGCGGCCCGTGCGCGGATTGCGGTACGCAACGTCGGCATAGTCGCCGTAGACATGGAGGACGGTCAGCACGTCGCCGGGAATCACGAACAGCGCCGGGAGCTTGCACTCGGCCAGCGGCGCCGTGTGGAACCAGGCACGGCCCGTGCCGGTGACGACACGCGCAGACTGCTCGCTGGCGACGGGGGTCCAACGCGACGCGGCGGTCGCCTGGGCTGCGCCGCAGCGGGTGAGGACGTTCGTGAGTTCCTTCACGCGGTCGTGCATCCAGACGAACTCGTGTACGACGGGGTCGGTCTGCGGCTGCGCGGCGCCTTCCTGCACGAGTTGAATGACGAGATTGCCAGCCGCGCGCCGTGCGCCGAACCCGACGAGGCAATCGCCGAACGGTTGCGACATCGTCGCTTCGTCGCCGGGCCCGATCTGGAGCACGGTAAAGCGGTGGCGGCACTGCGGATCGGGCTGTACGGCGTCGACGAGCACGTAGTCGGCATCGTCGTGCACGGACAGCTTGACGAGGCCGGCGTCACCATCGACCTGGCCGAGCGAGGCACCACGCAAGCGGATGTCGGAACGGACAGGGCCGGCGCCGGCGGGCGGAAGCGCCTGCACGTCGACGGGGCCGAAGCGCGTCGCAACGCTCGTGCGTTCGGCCTGGCACCAGGCTGCGGTCGGCACCATGAGCAGCGCGACAAGGAGCGAGGTCGCGCAGCGGATGAACAAACGCCCGCACGCGGCGGGCGTCGAGCTGGCGAAGGCGGATGCCATCGCACGGGCGGCCGTGGTCAGGCCGTGCCGCCGACGGTGACGCCGTCGATTCGCAAGGTGGGCTGGCCCACGCCCACCGGCACGCTCTGCCCTTCCTTGCCGCACACGCCCACACCCGAGTCCAGGCGCATGTCGTTGCCGATCATCGAGATGCGGTTCATCGTGTCCGGACCGTTGCCGATCAAGGTGGCGCCCTTCACCGGATACGTGACCTTGCCGTTCTCGATCATATAGGCTTCGCTGGCCGAGAACACGAACTTGCCGTTCGTGATGTCGACCTGGCCGCCGCCGAAGTTCACCGCGTACAGGCCGTTCTTGACGGAGGCGAGGATCTCGGCCGGGTCCTTGTCGCCCGCGAGCATGTACGTGTTCGTCATGCGCGGCATCGGCAGGTGGGCGAACGATTCGCGGCGGGCATTGCCCGTCACCGGCATCTTCATCAGGCGCGCGTTCATCGTGTCCTGGATATAGCCCTTCAGGATGCCGTCCTCGATCAGCGTCGTGCACTGGGTGGCGTTGCCCTCGTCGTCCATGTTGAGGGAGCCGCGGCGGTCCTTCAGCGTGCCGTCGTCGACGACCGTCACCCCCTTGGCCGCGACGCGCTGGCCGATCATGCCTGCGTAGGCGGACGAACCCTTGCGGTTGAAGTCGCCTTCGAGGCCGTGGCCGACTGCTTCGTGCAGCAGCACGCCGGGCCAGCCCGGGCCGAGCACGATGGTCATCGGGCCCGCGGGGGCCGGACGCGCTTCCAGGTTCACGAGGGCCGCCTGCACGGCTTCGTTCGCGTATTGTTCCAGCAGCGCGTCGCTGAAGTAGCCGTAGTCGTAGCGGCCGCCGCCACCCGACGAGCCGATCTCGCGCCGGCCGTTCTGCTCGGCGATGACGGTGACGGACACGCGCACGAGCGGACGGATGTCGGCCGCCAGCACGCCGTCGCTGCGCACGACGAGCACGACGTCATACTCGCCGGCCAGGCCGGCCATCACCTGCACGACGCGCGGGTCCTTGGCGCGCGCGATCTTTTCCACGCGCTCCAGCAACGCGACTTTCGCCGTCGCGTCGAGCGAAGCCAGCGGATCGTTCGGCAGGTACAGCGCCCGGCCGCCGCTCGGCTGGATGCTCGAGGCGACCTTCACGCGTCCCGCGCCCGCGCGCGCGATCGTGCGCGTGGCCGCGGCGGCGTCGAGCAGCGCGGCCTGCGAAATCTCGTCGGAATACGAGAACGCGGTCTTGTCGCCCGACACGGCGCGCACGCCGACACCCTGGTCGATCGAGAAGCTGCCGCTCTTGACGATGCCTTCTTCCAGGCTCCAGCCTTCGCTCTTGGTAAACTGAAAATACAGGTCGGCGTAGTCGACCTTGTGCGTGAACATGGTCCCCAGCGTCGTGATCAGCTTGCCTTCGTCGAGTCCGAAGGGCGTCAACAGGACGTCGCGCGCGACGGCGAGGGAAGAGAGATTCGGTTCGAATGGAGTCATTGCGTCGGGTCTTTCAAATAAGTTTCGGCCATTGTGCCATATCCGCTCACGGCGCTGCGTGCGCGTGGTGGGCTCGGGGAGCCCACCCTACGTATCTGGCCGTAGGGTCGGCACCCCGTGCCCACCACCAACATGCGTCGGCCGTTCTACATTTTTCTATGTTTCAGCGCCGGCAAGCTCTCGCGCACCGAGGCGATATACGCCGGGTCGATGTCGCCGCTGACGACGCCCTCGCCTTCCGGCAACACGTCCTTCACCTCGCCCCACGGATCGATGAGCATGCTGTGGCCGAACGTGCGGCGGCCATTGCGGTGCGTGCCGCCCTGGGCCGACGCGAGCACATAGCACTGGTTCTCGATCGCGCGGGCGCGCAGCAGGACTTCCCAGTGCGCGAGGCCCGTCGTGTGCGTGAACGCGGCCGGCACGACGATCAGCGCGCACTCGCCCATCGCGCGGAACAGTTCCGGGAAACGCAGGTCATAGCAGATCGCCAGGCCGACCTTGCCGAACGGCGCGTCGAAGCTGCCGATCGTTTCGCCCGGCACGATGGTGCGCGCTTCGTCGTACGACTCGTCACCCTTGCTGAATCCAAACAGGTGGATCTTGTCGTAGCGGCCGACGTGCCGCCCTTGCGGATCGTAGACGAGCGTCGTGTTCAGCACGCGGGCAGCAATGCCGGACACGAGCGGCAAGGTGCCGCCGATGAGCCAGATGCCGTGTTCGCGCGCCAGCCCTGACAGCGCATCCTGGATGGGCCCGCCGCCCGGCTGTTCCGCGTGCGCGACCTTGTCCCGGTCCGTCATGCCCATGATGGGCCAGTATTCGGGCAAGGTGACCAGCGTGGCGCCGCGCGCGGCGGCCTCGCCGACCAGGCGGCGTGCGGTGGCGATGTTCTCGTCGACTTCCGGCGTGGACACCATCTGTACGGCGGCCACCGTGCACTTCGTCGTCTTCATTTGGCTCCCTTCTTGTTGCGGTCCTGGGCCGCCGCCGCGGCCGCGGCGGCCGTCACGGCGGCCGAATTGTCCAGCTTCACGATGTGCGGTGCCTTCCACGGTCCCGTCACCTGCATGTGGTAAGTGAGCGCCTTCATCACGGGCGCGCGCAGGAACAGCTGGGCGAGGAAACTGCCCAGGCCGATCACGGGATTCACGGCGAGGCCGTACACGAGCGAGCTGGTGCCGAGGTTGAATTCCGGGATCACGACGACGTGCAGATTCGTCGATTCATTGGCGATGTCGGCCGTGCCGTCCATCAGCACCGTCGCCGCGACACCGTGCATCTTGAGATTGTCGGTGCGCACGACGCCGCGCGTGATCATCGCGTTCGCCGTGATGCCGTCGAACGCGAGGCCTTCCGAGAACACGTCGTGGAAGTCGAGCTTGAGCATGCGCGGCAGCATCTGCAGGCTCAGCACGCCCAGCAGTTTCGCGGCGCCCGGGTCCTGCTTGAGGAATTGGCCATCCTCGACGTTCATCTGGATCTGGCCCGACAGGCTCGGGATGTCGAGCGAGTACGGCAGGCCGGCCCACGAAATGTCGCCGGACAGCAAACCTTTGCCGTGGCGCAGCGTCTCCGGGAAACCGAGGCGGTCGAGCAGGCGGCCGGCGTCGCTGATGTCGAGCGTGAAATTCAGCGCCGTGTTGCTCTTGCCGTCGCGCGTCAGCCAGCGGCCGTTCGCCTTCAGCTGGCCGTCCGGATTCGTCAGCGCCAGGCGCTCGATGCGCCACTCGCGCCCGGCCAGCGCCTGCGCGTTGCTGGCCACCAGTTCCAGGCGGCCGAACTGCTTGCCCGACAGCTCGAAGCGGTCGGCCACGATGTCGAGGCCGGGGATGCTGGCGGTGGCGCTCTTGTTCGATTCCAGCAAGTCCTTCACTTCGTTCGCGGACGACTCGGGAATCACGAGCGACGCGAGGCGCGCCGTCACCTTGCCCAGGCCCTGGCCCGTCGGCGACTCGTTCCACGTGACGTAGCCGATGACCTGGCGCGAATCGATGCTGGCCTGCCACGTATTGTTCTGGTGCGTGGCGCCGACGACGACGTCGCGCAGCGCCCGTTCGCCGATGACGAGCTCGCCGGCGCGCGCGCCGATCGTGTCCGGCATGACGTACTGGGCCATGCCGCCGCCGTTCTCCGCCGACGCGGCCGGCGCGGCCTCGGCAGGCCCCGCGATATCGCCCGCCACCGCGAGCCAGCGGTCGACGTTCAGCGCCTTCATGTTCACGTTGATCATCATGCCGCTGTCGGGTTCCGGTGCCGGCACGTTGACGCCGATGCCGCCCCGCTTGACGACCCACGGGCCGTGCGGCTGGCGCTCGCGCACGTATTTCGCGGCGGCGATATTGCCGAGGGTGATGCGGATGTCGTCGCGGCCGATGCCATCCGCTCCGGTCGGCTGGCCCGCCAGCACGAAGTGCAGCGACAGCGCCTCGGCAGCGGGCTTGTTCAGCGGCGCCGGCAGCTCGATGCCGAGGCCGGCAAGGTTCGAATCGAGGACGACCTGGCTCTGGCGGTCCTTGACGGTGACGGTGCCGGCGAAGCGCGCGCCGCCGGACAGCTTCGTGCCCAGCCGCTGCAGCGCCGGCAGCGAACCCGTGTGACGCATGCCTTCGGCCGTCGCGCTGCCGGCCATGCGGATCTGGATGGAACCGTCGCGCTGGGTGCCGCCGGACAATTGCAGCGGACCGCCCAGGAAGCTCGCGCCCACGCCGTTCAGGTTCACGCCGTGTTCGGAAAATTCGATGCGGCCCAGCGCGGCTTCGATCGGCGGCAGTTCCGGGAACAGCACGACGTCGTTGTTCTGCAATTGCAGCGCGCCCTGGACCTTGGCGTCGTGCAGGCTCGCGAGCGGCAGGTGCAGCTTCAGGCCCAGCCTGGCGGGGCCGGTCGCGCGGGTGTCCTCGGTGAAGCGGCCGATCCAGTCGAGCACGGGGCTCGCCGCCACGTAGTGCAGGAAGTCGGGCAGCGGCGCGGCGGCCGTGCCGTCGATGTCGAGCATCATCTCGTGCACGCCCAGCTCGGGGATCACGGCGTGCACGTTGGCCAGCGCGATGCCCTGCGTGCGCGCCGTGTCGGCGTGGATGTCCATGCGCGCGCGGTCGAACACGATGGCACCATTGATCTCTTCCAGCAGCGGCCACAGCGGCGCCTTGCCGTCGGCCGCCTTGTGGCCGGGCGCGTACTCGAGCTTGCCATCCTCGATGCGGCCGCTGACGCGGAACTCGCCGCGGGCGCGCTGGGCGGCATTCTCGGCGCGGAACGGGAAATGGGCGAGGTCGCCGCGCAGGCGCAGGCGCGCGTCGTGCAGGATGCCGCCCTGCAGTGCGCCCGTCAGCCATTCGCGCAAGCCTTCCGGCGTCGCCAGCGGCAGCCAGCGGCCCACGCTGCCGATCTCGACGTTGTCCAGCGTGCCCGTGAAATCGGCCGTGCCCGGCCCATGCCCCGGCGTCAAAGGCAGCACGTGGCGGCCCGTCAGCGTGGCCTTCAGCGCGCCCTGCGCGAGGTTCAGGTTGTCGACGTCGACGGCCAGCTGGTCGCCGGCGAGGCGCGTCCAGCGCGCATGCAGCGCCAGCTGGTCGAACGGCATCTCCGGTTCGGCGAACCACGCGGGCAGCGCCAGCACGAGCTTGTCGGAATCGATGTCGACGCTGCCGCCGTGGTCGCTCGCGTCGATGCGGCCGGACAGGTTCGTAAAGCCCGGCAGCGCGGGACGCGCCGGCTGGGCCGGCTGGCCGTCCGCCGCGGCCTGCGCCGCGCGCGCCGCCAGCGGATTCATGCCGAGGTTCGCGACTTCCCCGCGCACGCGGTAGGCGGAGACATTCGGGAAGCGGCCCTGCCATTCGATGACGGCGTCGTCGATGCGGCCGTGCGGCGCCAGTTCCGTCAGCAGCTGGCGCTGCAGGGGTGCGATGGGCAGTTGCACGGCGAGCGCGGCCAGCGCGCCGACGTCCAGCTGGCGGGCGCGCACTTCGAAGCGCTCGGGCTGCGTGCGGCTGGCCGGATGCCACGATTCCGTCAGCGTGGCCGGCGGCAGCACCGTGCCGCCTTCCATGACGACGGCGAAATTTTCCAGGCCGATCGCGTGACCGAGCGCGCCGAACGTCGGCTTGCCGTCGTCCACGTTCGGCGCGATGGTTTCCGACGCCGACAGCCGGCCCGACACGCGCGCCAGCGCGAGCGGCGGCACGTCCGGTCCGAGGCGGGCGCTGACGCCGGCCAGCGCCAGGTCGGCCGTGAAGCCGGCCAGGCGCGCGTGGTCGACGTCGAGCCAGGCACGCACGGAGCCGCGGCCCTGCTGCAGCGCGAACGGATAATCGACATACGGTTTCCAGGCCGCGAGGTCGGTGTTGCGCAGGTCGGCATAGACCTGGCCCTTCCAGCGCCGCGCGTCGGACGGCTTGGCGCCGAACGGGGGATGGGTGAAGCGGGCACGCAGGTCGAGCGGGTCGCCGGTACCCTGCGGCGGCGCGGCCTTCAGCGCGAAGCGGTGCGTCGTCCAGCGGTTCTGCAGCACGAGCGTCACGTCCGACAGCGCCAGCGTGGGTGCGCCGCGCCGCTCGTCGGTCCAGGTCAGGCGGCCTTCGCGGATGACGATCTCGTGCTGGCGCAGCAACCAGTCGGCGCCGCCGCCCTCTTCCTTCTTGTTCGGATCGATGCGCACGCCGGCGACGAAGATGACGCCGTCGGCGCCGCGGCGCACGTCCAGTTCGGGCCGGTTGATTTCCAGCGCCTCGAAGCGGGGCTCGGCCGCCACCACCGACCACCACGACAAGGTGGCCGACACGGACGGCAGCGCCAGCAACTGGCGCCCGGCGCGGTCGTGCAGGCGCAGGTCGCCGAGGTACAGGTTCGGATGCAGGCCGCGCCACGACGCGTACACGCGGGCGATGGTCACCTGGTTGCCCAGCGCGCGGCTGGCGGCCCGTTCGATGTCCGGCTTGTAGATGTCGATGTTCGGCAGGACGGCGTAGCGCAGCACGAGGAACAGCGCCATGAACGCGAAGTACACGAGCAGCACGGCCTTGATCGTGAAGCCGAGCACGTGGTGCGACGCCAGGTTGGCATAGCGGTAGCAGGCGCGCGCACGGGCCCAGCGCACCGCCAGCGGCAGCGCCTGCGGGTGCGCCTGTTCGTGCGCGTCGTGTTCGCGCTGCGCCTGCGGTTCCGGGTTGTGCATCAAAATGCTCAAAAGCTCGCCGTCAAATCTGCCCCGGCCGCCCCGCGCTGACCGCGCCGGTGTACCGAAGCCTTGTATGTAATCGTCAATAAGAGAGCGCTTGCAACATCCGCGGCGTCTACCTTACCATCACGCTGACCCAGGGCAGCATGGCGGGCAATTTTACCGCATAGCAAGCGTCCCGGAACGCACAAACTCGTCTGGAATCCGCCCCATGCTCCAAGCTTCCCCCTCCCTGGCGCACCTGTCGCGCTTTTACCAGCGGTGGCTCGGTGCCGACCCTGCCCGCGCCGGGCGCGTCGCTACCCTGGCCGCATTATCGCTGGCCTCCCTCGATTTCGGCGCAGCGCTGAAGTCCGAGGCCGCGCTAGGGCCGGCCGGCGCGTTGCTGCCGACGGCAAGAGCCATGCGCCGGCTGCGCAACCTCCTGATCTGCACCATCATCCGCCGCGACCTCGACGGCCAGGCCGACCTCGACGAAGTCGTGACGGCGATGAGCCGCTTCGCCGATTTCGCCGTCCAGACCCACCTGACCGAGCTGATGACCGAGATGACGGCACTGCACGGCGAGCCCATCGGTGCCGACTCGGGCCGGCCCCAGCAGATGATGGTGCTGGCGATGGGCAAGCACGGCGGCGGCGAGCTGAACGTCTCGTCCGACATCGATCTCATCTTCGTCTACCCGGAAGATGGCGACACGCGCGCGGGTGCCGGCCAGAAATCGCTGTCGAACCACGAATTCTTCGTGCGCCTGGGCCGCAAGCTGATCGCCGCGCTGTCCGAAGTGACGGAAGACGGTTTCACGTTCCGCGTCGACATGGCGCTGCGGCCGAACGGCAAGTCGGGCCCGCTCGTGGCGAGCCTGAACATGGTCGAGGACTACCTGATCGTGCAAGGCCGCGAGTGGGAGCGGTATGCATGGGTCAAGGCGCGTGCCGTCACGGGCAATCCGGCCGACATCGCCGCCCTCGACGCCATCGTGCGCCCGTTCGTGTTCCGGCGCTACCTCGACTTCGGCGTGATCGACGCCATCCGCACCATGCACGCGCAGATCCGTGCCGAAGTCAACCGCCAGGAGCGCCTGCATCCGGAGCGCAACCAGAACGTCAAGCTGGGCCGTGGCGGCATCCGCGAGATCGAGTTCCTGGCGCAAGTGTTCCAGCTGATCCGCGGCGGGCGCGACCCGGCGCTGCGCGAGCGTTCCACGCGCAAGACCTTGCGCCTGCTGGCCGAGCGCGAGCTGCTGGCCGACGACACCGTCGAGCAATTGCTCGAAGCGTATGAATTCCTGCGCAACCTGGAGCACCGGCTGCAATACCTGGAAGACGCCCAGACCCACACGATGCCCGTCGCGCCGGAAGACAGGCTGACCGTCGCCCGGATGATGGGCATGGCCGACGAGGCCGCCCTGCTGGCCCGCCTGGACGCGTGGCGCGCGTTCGTCGCCGCCCAATTCGACGCGATCTTCGCCGACAAGGCGGCCGGCGCCGAGCCCGTCGATCCGGACGCGCTGCTCACCGACCCGGACAACCGCGACGCCATCGCCGACCGCCTGGCAAGCCTCGGCTTCGACGACCCGCAGGCGGCCGCGACCCGCCTTGTCGCGACGTGGCAGGCGCCCCGGCTGCAGACCTTGCCGGAAGCGAGCCGGCACCGCCTCGTCGCCCTCGTCAACACGGCGCTGACGCAGATCCCGGACGTTGTCACGCAAGCCGGCCTCGGCAGCCACGCGGCCACCTTGGGCCGCCTGCTCGATTTCTTTGAAGCGATCGCGCGGCGCTCCGCCTACCTGTCGCTGCTGACCGAATACCCGCACACGCTGGAGCGGGTGCTCCGGATGATCAACGCGTCCGGCTGGGCCGCGACGTTCCTCACCCAGCACCCGATCCTGCTGGACGAATTGCTGGACGATCGCGGCAACGCGGCCGAGGACCTGCCCGCGCTGGCCGCCAGCCTGGCGGCCCAACTCGACGCGGCCGCGGGCGACACGGAACGCCAGCTCGACATCCTGCGCGAAGCCCACCACGCGCAGATGTTCCGCCTGCTCGCGCTGGACCTCGCAGGCGAGTTGTCCGTCGAGCGCCTGGCCGACCACCTGTCCGCGCTGGCCGACCTGGTCGTGTGCGAAGTCGTGCGCCGCGCCTGGCGCACCATCGCGTCGCGCCACCGCGAGGTGCCGCAGTTCGCCGTCATCGCGTACGGCAAGCTGGGCGGCAAGGAACTGGGCTATGTGTCCGACCTGGACGTGATCTTCCTGTTCGACGACGAGGACGACATGGCGGCCTCGAACTACGCCAAGCTGGCGCAGCGCTTCATCACGTGGATGACGACGCATACGCCGGCCGGCATCCTGTTCGACATCGACACGGCGCTGCGGCCGGACGGCGCCTCGGGCATGCTCGTGTCGTCCGTGGCCGCGTTCGAACGCTACCAGCAATCGTCCGCCTGGCTGTGGGAACACCAGGCCCTCACCCGTGCGCGCTTCTGCGCGGGCGACGCCGGCATCGGCGCGCGCTTCGAGGCGATCCGCGAACAGGTGCTGCGCCAGGACCGGTCCGGCCGCGAGGCCGAGCTGCGCATTGAAGTCGTCAAGATGCGCCAGCGCATGCGCGATGCGCACCCGCCGCGCGACGAGCGCTTCGACCTGAAGCACGACGAAGGCGGCATGATCGACATCGAATTCATCGTGCAATACCTGGTACTGCGCCATGCGTGCGCGTATCCGCAGCTGACGGCCAACGTCGGCAACATCGCCCTGCTGAAGCTGTGCGGCACGCTGGACCTCATCGACGCCGGCCTGGCCGACGACGTCGCCGCCGCGTACCGCGCGTTGCGCCGCCTGCAGCACCAGGTCCGGCTGCAGGGCCATGAGAACACGCGTGTCGACCGGCACCTGGTCGACGGCCATCCGGACAGGGTGGTCGCGCTGTGGCGGCTCTGCTTCGGCCCCGCGGCCGGCTGACGACCGCATTCCTTCTTTTCCCCGTTGCCGGCGGCATCGCCCGTTGCCGGTTGCCGGTTGCCGGTTGCCGGTTGCCGGTTGCCGGTTGCCGGTTGCCGGTTGCCGGTTGCCGGTTGCCGGTTGCCGGTTGCCGGTTGCGCAGGATCATCCGTCGGCCGCGCTGCGAACGGCATTCGCTTTTGCGAATTTACAACAGACTGCCAATATCATGACATCGGCTGATTGTTACATATATTTTACCTTTAAAGACCCCGGAAATACACGCTTGGTGTTGCTCGAGGGCCAATTACAAGTTGATCGAAGTCAAATTCTGTGCAATATCACGCATATTCGATGGAAATTCTTCTACATTACCGACGAAAATTCGACAATACGATAAGCACAACTGTCAATCATTGGCTGCTCTCCGCGCAAGGAGGAGAATTCCCAGGGTGACAAGCCGGGATACACATCGTTACACGTGTTGACACCAAGCCATGTCGAATGATTTTATTGGCATCTTGGAAAAACGTATGCATCGTGCAAGTGCAACCCGCGTCGACCAAAACCCCGTCGCTCGGCGACGCCAACGACGGTGCTGTGATCCAGCCTGCCGTTTTTAAACCCTGGGAGTTTTAAAAAAATGAGAGAGAAAAACCTGGCCCGTTCGATCCGGATGATCTGCCTTGGCGGTGTCGCCCTTGCGGTACAAGGCGCGTACGCACAGGACACGCAGCCTGCACCGATGCAGCGCGTCGAGATCACCGGTTCGCGCATCGCCTCGCCGAACGCGGAATCGCCGTCGCCGCTGCAAGTGCTGACCGCAAAGGACATCGCCGCCTCGGGTGCCAACAACCTGCAAGACCTGCTGCTGCAAAACCCGACCCTCGGTACGCCGACCTACAGCCGCACGAACACGGCATTCCTGACGTCCGGCGCGGGCGTGGCCACCGTCGACCTGCGTAACCTGGGCACCTCGCGTACCCTCGTGCTGGTCAACGGCCGCCGCTTCGTGTCCGGCGTGCCGGGCAGCGCCGCGGTCGACCTGAACGCGATCCCGACCGACTTCGTCGAACGCGTCGAACTGCTGACGGGCGGCGCTTCGGCAGCCTACGGCTCGGACGCCGTGGCGGGTGTGGTCAACATCATCACCAAGCGCAACTTCGACGGCCTGCTGATCGACGCCCAGGGCGGCGAGAGCTCGAAGGGCGACAGCGAGAAGCGCAAGCTGTCGATCACCTACGGCAGCAGCAACGACAACGGCTTCCTGATGGGCCACATCGGCTTCACGCGCGATGGCCAGGTGTGGTCGCGCAACCGCGCCGCATCGGCAGTCGACCAATCGTCGCTGATGACGCTCGAAGACGAACCGAATCCGGCCAACGCGTTCGTTGCCGAGCGCCCGACCTACTCCAGCTATGTGCCGCAGGGCCGCTTCAGCTACGTCGGTGCCGACGGCAAGTCGCATGTCTACACCTACGATGCGAACGGCAATCCGATCCCGTTCGTCTCCTCGGTGTCCGGCTTCAACCGTTCGTACTACCGCTCGATCGCCGTACCGGTCGACCGCTTCGTGCTGGCCCTGAGCGGCGAGCGCAAGATCGACGAACACAACAGCGCCTTCGTGGAAGGCACCTATGTATCTACCCGTTCTGGCAGCACGATCGAGCCGTTCGCGCTGAGTTCGTCCGACATCTTCAAGACGAACGGCCAGGTGCCGGGCGGTACGATGGTCAACGGCCAGCTGGTGAAGAACCCGCTGGTACCGCAATACCTGTGGGACCGCATGACCGACACCGACGGCGACGGCATTCCCGACTTCTCGTTCCGCCGCCGCCTGAAGGAAGTCGGCACGCGCAGCAATAGCGTCGACCGCGACACCTTCCGCCTGGCCACGGGCGTGAAAGGCGACTTCCAGCTGTGGAAGAACTGGAACTACGAAGCCTACGTCGCGTACGGCCAGACCAAGGAAGCCCAGCAGTCGACCGGCCAGGTGAACGTCCTGAATTTCCGCAACGCCCTGACCGCCGTGCCCGACGCGAACGGCAAGCCGGTCTGCGTGGACGCCAACGCCGTCGCGCAGGGTTGCGTGCCGATCAACATCTTCGGCTTCAACTCGATCAGCAAGGAAGCGCTGGCGTACGTGAACGCGCCGGGCTCGCTGACGACCCGCACCACGCAGAAGCTGGCCGGCGGCCATATCGACGGCGAAATCTTCGACCTGCCGGCAGGCCCGCTGGGCATCGCGGCCGGTGTCGAGTTCCGCAAGGAATACTCGGAATCGACGCCTGACGCGCTGACCCAGTCCGGCCTGAATGCCGGCAACGCGACCCCGCCGACGCAGGGCGACTTCAGCGTGCGCGAAGCCTTCGTCGAAGCTCACATTCCGGTCCTGAAGGATCTGCCGTTCATCAAGGAACTGAGCCTGCCGATCGCTTTCCGCCACGGCGATTACTCGTCGGTGGGCAGCACGAACAGCTGGAACGCCGGCTTCGAATGGACGGTCATCAACGACGTCAAACTGCGCGGCACCCGCTCGCTGTCGACCCGCGCACCGGACATCAACGAGCTGTACCAGGCACCGAGCCAGGACTTCCCGACCGGCATCACCGATCCGTGCCTTGGCGTGACCGCCACGTCGCCGGGCACGATCGCCGACCGCTGCCGTGCCGATCCGGGCGTGGCCGCGAACATTGCCGCCAACGGCAGCTTCAAGACGACCTTGGCTGATAAACAAAGCATCAGCGGCTACAACCGCGGCAACCCGAACCTGCATGCGGAAAAAGGCCGTTCGACCACCGTCGGCGTGGTCTGGACCCCGCGTTCGATCGAGATGCTGAAGCGCTTCACCTTCACGGCTGACTACTTCAACATCAAGATCGCCGACGCGATCGTGTCGACCCCGCGCCAATACGCACTGAAAACCTGCTACGACGGCACGAACCCGGCCATGTGCCAGTTCATCACGCGCTGGCCGACCGCCAACGGCGGCAGCAGCGCCGGCGCGCTGCGCTACATCGACACGGCCGTGTCGAACAGCGGCGGCAGGGCCACGGCGGGCCTCGACCTGACGGCGGCCTGGAACGACCGCGTCGGCCCCGGCACCCTGTCGACCCGCCTTGCGTACACGTACGTGAAGACCGGCTACGACGTCCCGCTGCCGGGCGCGGCCCGCGATCCGTTCGCGGGTGAAATCGGCGCCGCCAAGAACAAGGCGAACCTGAACGTCGGCTACCGCTGGAAGGACCTGAACATCACCACGACGTTCGACTACATCGGCCGTTCGTCGCTGGACGACCAGTTCCTGGCAGATTTCGAACTCCCGCCGAATTCGTTGCAGGTGGGTTCGCGCACCTACACGAACATGCAGGTGTCGTACCAGCTGATGAAGAAGACCGAGCTGTACTTCGGCCTCGACAACGCGTTCGACGTCAAGGCGCCGCCGATCATCTCCGGCCTGCCGGGCGACGTGACCGGCACCGAGACCGATGGCGGCACCTACGACCCGATCGGCCGCCGCTGGTACGCAGGTATCCGCGTCAAGCTCTGATCGACGCCTCTCTGGCACGTCCGCGTGCCGGAAGCGCCGAAACGCCCGCCCTGCGCGGGCGTTTTTTTTGCCGCACACACCGCCGGCCGCTTGGCGGTATCATGCGGCATCGGCCGGCCCGGCAATACGGTGGCGCGGCCCAACGAAAGTGAACATGGCTATCAAACTCAAGACAGACAAAGACATCGCGAAAATGCGCGTAGCGGGCCGGCTGGCGGCCGAGGTGCTCGAGATGATCGGGGAATACGTCGTCCCCGGCGTCTCCACCGAGGAACTCGACCGGCGCTGCAACGAATACATCCGCAAGGTGCAGAAGGCCACGCCGGCCAACGTCGGCTACCACGGCTTCCCGAAGACCCTGTGCACGTCCGTCAACAGCGTCGTCTGCCACGGCATTCCCAATCCCGCCGAGGTGCTGCAGGACGGCGACATCGTCAACATCGACGTCACCGTGATCAAGGACGGCTGGCACGGCGACACGAGCCGCATGTACTTCGTCGGCACGCCGAGTCTTGAAGCGAAGAAGCTCGTCGACACCACGTACGACGCCATGATGGCCGGCATCCGCGCCGTGCGCCCGGGCGCGCGCCTGGGCGACGTCGGCCACGCGATCCAGAAGCTGGCGGAAGCCCAGGGCTACTCCGTCGTGCGCGAGTACTGCGGCCACGGCATCGGCAAGGTCTACCACGAAGACCCGCAGGTCCTGCACTACGGCCGCCCGAACACGGGCCTCCTCCTCAAGGAAGGCATGACCTTCACGGTGGAACCCATGATCAACCTGGGCGATGCCGACGTCGAACAGCTCGACGACGGCTGGACCGTCGTGACGCGCGACCGGTCGCTGTCCGCCCAGTGGGAACACATGATCGCCGTGACGAAGAACGGCTTCGAGATCCTCACGCCCTGGCCGCGCAAGGGCTGAGCGGCCGGCGGACTTATTTGCCCAGGATGCCGCGCAGGTAGTCTTCATGCAGCGGCATCGCCGCCACCATCGCGGCGATCTGGTCGCGCCGCTGGCGCAATGCCTGCCGCGCTTCGTCCAGCGGCACCTCGTTGAACACCGGGTCGAGGTGTTCCGGCCAGTTGCCGTTGCCGGCGTGGATCGCCAGCCAGCTGGCGGGTTCGAACCCTTCTTCCCCATACTGCCTCAGGACGCCCGTCTGGCGCCAGACGTGCAGCCTGAAGGCCAGCGTATCCGGCAAGTCCATGGCGGTCATGTCGCGCCACAGCTGGCTGTCGCGGCGCGCGGTGAGGCAGTAATGCAGGACGACGAAGTCGCGGATGCGCGCGAACACATTGGTCATGCCCCTGTTGTACGCGGCCACGGCGGGCGCCGCGGGGGGCACGCCAGGCTTCAGCAGGTCGACCATCTTGAGCAGGCCACGCTGGATCAGCATGATGCTCGTCGATTCGAGCGGTTCCAGGAAGCCCGATGCCAGCCCGAGCGCCACCACGTTGTGCACCCAGAAGCGCTCGCGGTGGCCCGTGGTGAAGCGCAGCAGCCGCGGCTCGGCCAGCGCGGGGCCGTCCAGCTGCTCGAGCAGTTGTTTGCGTGCGCGGTCCTCGTCGATGTAGCGGGTGGAAAATACGTGACCGTTGCCGACGCGGTCGGTGAGCGGGATGCGCCACGCCCATCCCGCTTCGAGCGCGGTTGATCGCGTATAAGGCGTGATGGCGGCCCCGCTCGGCGCGCTGGGCACGGCCCAGGCGCGGTCGACCGGCAGCCAGTGGCTGAAATCGACCCACGGTTCTTCGAGCGTGCGCCCCAGCAGCAGTGAGGCGAAGCCGGAACAGTCGACGAACAGGTCGCCGGACACCGTGCGGCCATCGGCCAGCTTCAACTGGTCGACGCCGCCGTCGGCGCGGCGCGTGACCTCGACGATACGCCCTTCCGTGCGCCGCACGCCCCGCTTGAGCGCCGTCGTGCGCAGGAACCCCGCGTACAGGCTGGCGTCGAAATGATAGGCGTAGCTGAACATGTCGGCCTGTTCCTTCGGCGGCCTGGCGAAACGGCCCTGCATCGACATCACCGTCGGCACGCACTGGTCGCCGAGCTCGCCCAGCGCCGGATCGCCGACCCGGCGGTACTGGCCCCACAGGCAGGCGGGACCGGCGACATCGGCGTAATTGCCGAAGGTGTGGAAATAGCGTCGGCCCAGGCCGCTCCAGTCACGGAACTCGGCGCCCAGTTTGAATGTGGCGTTGGTGGCGCGCAGGAACTCGACCTCGTTGATGCCGACCTGCGCATGAAAGTCGCGGATCGAGGGCAACGTGGCCTCGCCGACCCCGACGATGCCGATGTCGTCCGATTCCACCAGCTCCACGGCGCTCGCCGGCAGCGCGGCTTTCACCGCCGTCGCGGTCATCCAGCCGGCAGTCCCGCCGCCGACGATCACGATGCGTTTGTAAGCCGTTCCCATGTCTCTCCTCCATCTCCCGATTCCGCCCGGGCCGCTGCTTTTAAGCAGTCTATTTCCAAATGGACAGTTTTATATATATTACATACATAACAAGTCACAAAAAAGCGACGGCAGGCGTCCTCCGCCCGCCATCGCTTTGGGGATTACTTCGCGTTCATCAGTGCGACGGTGGTGTCCAGCATGCGGTTGCTGAAGCCCCACTCGTTGTCGTACCAGGACGACACCTTCACCAGGCGGCCCGAGACCTTGGTCAGCGTGGCGTCGAAGTTCGACGACGCCGGGTTGTGGTTGAAGTCGACCGAGACCAGCGGCTCGGTGTTGTACGTCAGGATGCCTTTCAGCGCGCCTTCCGATGCGTCCTTCATCAGCTTGTTGATCTCTTCGACGGTCGTGTCGCGCTTGGCGATGAACGACAGGTCGACGATCGACACGTTGATGGTCGGCACGCGGATCGCGTAGCCGTCCAGCTTGCCGTTCAGTTCCGGCAGCACGAGGCCGACGGCGGCGGCGGCGCCGGTCTTGGTCGGGATCATCGACTGCGTGGCCGAACGGGCGCGGCGCAGGTCTTCGTGCATCACGTCCGTCAGCACCTGGTCGTTGGTGTAGGCGTGCACGGTGGTCATCAGGCCGTTTTCCAGGCCGATGGCGTCGTTCAGCGGCTTGACCAGCGGGGCCAGGCAGTTCGTCGTGCACGAGGCATTCGAGATCACGGTGTCGGTCGACTTCAGCACGTCCTGGTTCACGCCGAACACGATGGTCGCATCGACGTCCTTGCCGCCCGGTGCCGAGATGATGACCTTCTTGGCGCCGCCCTTCAGGTGGGCCGAGGCTTTTTCCTTGGTGGTGAAGAAGCCCGTGCATTCCAGCACGACGTCAACGCCCAGCTCGCCCCACGGGATTTCTGCCGGGTTACGCTGCGCGAACACGCGGATCTTGTCGCCATTGACGATCATGGTGTCGCCTTCGACCACGACGGTGCCCGGGAACTTGCCGTGCGTGGTGTCGTAACGGGTCAGATGGGCGTTGTGCTCGGCGTTGCCGAGGTCGTTGATCGCCACGATCTGGATGTCCTGCTTCTTGCCGCCTTCGTAGAAAGCGCGCAGCACGTTGCGGCCGATACGGCCATAACCGTTGATTGCTACTTTGATCGTCATTTATTCACTCCTGATTAAAAAAATCCTAACACCGAAGCATAGCGTGAAACCCGCCGTACGGACAGTCTCCAGTCCGTACGGCAGGTGCAATCCCTCAGGCCGGGAGGACCGATTTCACCTTGGCGACGACATTCTCGACCGTGAAGCCGAAGTGCTTGAACAGCACGCCGGCCGGGGCCGATTCGCCGAAAGTATCGATGCCCACCACGGCACCTTCCAGGCCGACGTACTTGTACCAGAAGTCCGTCACTCCGGCCTCGACGGCCACGCGCGGGATGCCGCGGCCCAGCACGGCAGCCTTGTAGGCCGCGTCCTGGCGCTCGAACACATCGGTCGACGGCATCGACACCACACGCACCTGGACACCCTGGCCCGCCAGGGTGTCGGCGGCTTTCACCGCCAGTTCCACTTCCGAACCCGTCGCGATCAGCACGGCGGCCGGGTTCTGCACCTCGCGCAGCACGTAGCCGCCCTTCGCGACGTTGGCGACCGTGGCCGCGTCGCGTTCCATGAACGGCAGGTTCTGGCGCGAGAAGATCAACGTCGACGGACCATCCTTGCGCTTGACGGCCTCGCCCCAGGCGACGGTCGATTCCGTCGTGTCGCACGGACGCCAGTTGTCCAGGTTCGGGATCAGGCGCAGCGACGAGACGTGCTCGACCGACTGGTGCGTCGGACCGTCTTCACCGAGGCCGATCGAGTCGTGCGTGAACACGAACAGCGAACGGATCTTCATCAGCGCGGCCATGCGCAGCGCGTTGCGGCTGTAGTCCGAGAACGTCAGGAACGTGGCGCCGAACGGGATGAAGCCGCCGTGCAGGGCGATGCCGTTCATGATGGCCGACATGCCGAACTCGCGCACGCCATAGTTGACGTGGTTGCCCGGCGTGCCCGAACGCAGCGGGATCGATTCCTTCCAGTTGGTCAGGTTCGAACCGGTCAGGTCGGCCGAGCCGCCCAGGAATTCCGGCAGGACGGGGGCCAGCGCCTGGATCGCGTTCTGGCTCGCCTTGCGGGTGGCGATCGTTTCCTTCTTGTCGATCGTGGACGCGATGGCGGCGGCCAGCGTCTCTTCGAATTTGCCCGGCAGGTCGCCCTTCATGCGGCGCTCGAATTCGGCGGCCAGTTCCGGGTATTGCGCGCGGTAGCCGGCGAACACCTCGTTCCATGCGGCCTCAAGCGAGGCGCCCTTCTGCTTCTGGTCCCACGCTTCGTAGATCGGGGCCGGGATGTCGAACGGGATGGCGTCCCAGATCAGGTGCTCGCGCACGGCCGCGACTTCCTTCTCGCCCAGCGCGGCGCCGTGCACCTTGTCGCCGCCCTGCAGGTTCGGCGAGCCCTTGCCGATGATGGTCTTGCAGCAGATCAGCGTGGGGCGATCCGACTGCTTGGCCTGGGCGATGGCGGCATCGACCGCGGCGACGTCGTGGCCGTCCACGTGCGGGATCACGTTCCAGCCGTACGCTTCGAAGCGCTTCGGCGTGTCGTCGGTGAACCAGCCTTCGACCTTGCCGTCGATCGAGATGCCGTTGTCGTCGTACAACCAGATCATCTTGTTCAGGCGCAGCGTGCCGGCCAGCGACGCCACTTCGTGCGAGATGCCTTCCATCAGGCAGCCGTCACCAACGAAGGCGTACGTGTAGTGGTCGACGATGTCGAAGCCCGGACGGTTGAATTCCTTGGCCAGCAGCCACTCCGCGAGGGCCATGCCGACGGCGTTGGCGATGCCCTGGCCCAGCGGGCCCGTCGTCGTTTCCACGCCCGGCGTGATGCCGACTTCCGGGTGGCCCGGGGTCTTGCTGTGCATCTGGCGGAAGTTGCGGATGTCGTCCATCGACAGGTCGTAGCCCGACAGGTGCAGCAGCGCGTAGTGCAGCATCGAGCCGTGGCCGTTCGACAGCAGGAAACGGTCGCGGTTCATCCAGCCCGGATTGGCCGGGTTGTGGCGATAGTGGCCATCCCACAGGGCGACGGCGATCTCGGCCATGCCCATCGGCATGCCGGGGTGGCCGGAATTCGCCTTCTGGACGGCGTCCATCGCCAGCGCGCGGATCGCGTTGGCCATCAGGGTGGTGGTTTGCAGAGATTTCATGGATGTGAAGGTCTGAGGATTGGAAAGCGGTGGCGGTCAAGCGGGCCTTAACCGGGTATTTTACCAGAGCATGACCGCCTCGCTTTAAAATGCCGGCTCGTTAACGGTTCCGATTGCCTTCCATGCCACGTTTTTACTGCCCCCAGCCGCTCGTCCCCGGCAGCGTCGTCGACCTGCCGGATGCCGTCGCCCACCACCTGCACGTCGTGCGCCAGCAGGCCGGCGACGAACTCGTGCTGTTCAACGGCGACGGCGGCCAGGCGCGCGCGCGCCTCGTCGAGATCGGCAAGCGCCGGGCCAGTGCCGAGGTCCTCGCGCTCGACGCCGTCGACGTGGAACTCCCCTTCCGCATGACCCTGGCCCAGGGCCTGCCCGAGGGCAGCAAGATGGACTGGATCGTCGAAAAGGCCGTCGAGCTGGGCGCGGCCGCGATCGTGCCGCTCGCCGCGCAGCGGTCCGTCGTGCGCCTGTCCGGCGAGCGCGCCGACAAGCGGCTCGCGCACTGGCAGGGCGTCGTCGTCAGCGCGTCCGAGCAGTGCGGGCGCAACCGGCTGGCCGACGTCGCGCCCGTGCAGGATTTCCACCGCTGGATCGGCCAGGACGCGGACGGCGGCGTGCGCATCCTGCTGTCCCCGCGCGCGGACGCGTCGCTCGCGCAGTGGGCGCGCGCGACGCCCGCGCGGGACGTGACCTTGCTCGTCGGCCCGGAAGGCGGCTTCACGGACCAGGAAGAAGACGCGGCGCGCGCGGCGGGCGCGCTGGCGCTGTCGATGGGACCGCGCGTGCTGCGCACGGAGACGGCGGGCCTCGCGGCGCTGACGATCCTGGCGGCGGGCTGGGGCGGGATCTAATCCAGTGTCTTACTGCCGGCGTGAGCCGGCATTCGTAGGGTGGGCCCCCTCCCCACCAATCGCGTGCGGTCCGCGAAGGCGCGGTGGGCGGAGGCCGCCCACCCTACGGTCGATAGACGATAAAAACCCCGCCGGCAGCACGCTGCGGGCGGGGTTGTGCGAAACGGCGGCATCGCTGCTGCCGCGCTCACGTCCGATTAGAACGTATAGGACAGACCGGCACTGAAGAAACGGCCCACTGCGCCTGCCTGGTGCAGCGAGGCGTTGTACGACGTCTGTGCACCCGAGTTGCCGTAGGTTGCGACGTCAGCCGGCGGCTGGCGGTCGAACAGGTTCAGGATCGAACCCTTCAGCGTGAGGTTCGGGCTCAGCTTGTACTGCAGGTTCAGGTTAACCGCGGTGAACGACGCGACATGGCAGTAGTAGTCAGGCTGCGGCAGGTTGCGGAAGTAGTTGCGGCCGCCCACGTTGAAGCTGGTGCCACCCTTGCCCGAGCAGTCGTTCACTTCCAGCGACGGGTCGATGGTCGAGAAGCTGCTCGTGTAGTTCACCGTCGTGTTCACGTCCAGCGGGCCGCGGCTCCATGCCAGCGAGAACTGCGCACGGTCCTTCGGGCTACCGGTCGCGCCGGAAACGGCGGACGGGCCCTGCGTACCGGCCAGCTGGTAGCTCACGCCGCCAGCTGCATCGGTGATGTAGCTGAAGGTGTGCGCTGCGCTGACGTTCACACGCAGGGCGCCGAAGTCGCCCGGCAGGCGCCAGCGGTAGCCGACGTCCGCTTCGATGCCGCTGGTCTTGGTGCCGCCCAGGTTCACGTACGGCGACGTCGCGTAAATGATCGGGCCATCCGACGGGAGGCCGACGTGGGTGGTGCCGTCGCCGTTGGAGATGTCGACCGGGGTGATCGGACCACGTACGAATGCCGGCACGTAGGTCGGATCGTTACCGGCCGCCGACACGATCTGGTTGGTGACCTTGATGTTGTAGTAGTCGAGGGTGGCGTTCAGGCCACGCACCGGCTCCAGGATCATGCCCAGCGTGTACGACGTCGATTTCTCAGGCTGCAGCGACGGGGTGGTCAGCTGGACGTACGGCGGGTTCAGGCCGCAGGCGGTCGGAACGTTGTCCTTGGCATTCGGGTCGCCGCCCTTGCACAGTTTCGGGTCGTCGATACCGTTGAAGGTGAAGAACGAACCGGCATTGCCCACCTCGGCCGGGTTCGGCGCACGGAAGCCCTTGGCGTAGGTACCGCGCAGGCCGAACATGCTCGACTGCGTCCACTTGAAGCTCGCCGCCGGCGTGAACTTGTTGAAGTTCTTGTAGTGGTCGTAACGGCCGGAAGCGTGCAGTTCCAGGCTCTTGATCGGGGTCGCCTGCAATTCGGCGAACACCGCCGAGTTCGTCTCGTCGCCGATCACGAACGCCGTGGTCTGCGCCACCTGGCCGTTGGCGGTCAGGCTGGCGGCCGGCGAATTCTGGGTGCGCTTGTGGTAATGCGCGCCGACTGCCAGCACCAGCGGACCGGCGCCCAGCGGCATCAGTTCGCGCGAACCAAATGCGTCCAGGTAGTTCAGCTTCGACTCGAGGGTGTTCGAGAAGTGCGGCGACACCTGGGCCAGCAGGTCCGGCGAGTTGCCGCCGACCGGATTCCACGTGCCGTTGAAGATCGCGTTGTACAGGGCTGCACGGTTGATGTAGCCGCTGTAGTCGATATCGGTCTTGACCTTGGTGACGCCGCCAGCGATCCTCGTGTCCCAGCCGTACGCGGTGCCATGCAGGTCGAGCGCGAAGCGGGTCGTGGTCGCGGTGTTGTCCTGGGTTGCGAACGGATCCGTGCCAGGAATGTAACCGTACAGGCGGGCCGGAGCGCCCAGTTGGTTGAACGTGGCGGTGGCCGGGATCAGGGTGCTCGGCACACGGCTGTTGCCCGAGGTTACGACGCCGTTGTTCAGCGAGTTGTTGCCGCCGAACGTGGTCGGCGAATAGGCCGACAGGTAGCTGCCGCGGTTGTTGATGCTGTTACGCTGGAACATCGAACCCTTGAACGCCAGTTCCCAGTCCTCGGACAGCTTCTTGGTCAGGCCGACCATCAGGTTGATGTTCTCGGTCTGCGGCTGGATGTTCGTGACGGTGTCACGGATCGCGCAGCCGCCGCTCATGTACAGGTTGTAGTTGCACTTGGACGGATCGAGGAACTGGAAGTTGGCCGGATTGTCGGCCACACCCCAGGGCTTGCCAGTGGCAGGATTGACTCCCGGCAGCGGCGCACCGGCCGGGTTGTACAGGAACGGGCTGTTGGTCGCGACCAGGCGCGAGTTCAGCGAGTTAGGAACGCCCAGGCGGATATTGTTACCGCCGCGCGAACGCCAGTCGGCATTGGCCCAGCTGAACTGGTCGCGGTCGGAGACCTTGATCGCACCCTGGCGGCGCCACTCGGCCGTGACGAAGGCGTTATAGCCGTCGTTGTCCAGGTCGCCGATGCCGGTGCTGACCGAAGCGCGATGGGTGCGGCCGCCGCCGTGTTGCGTGTTGCCCGATTCGGCAGCCAGGCGGGTACCGGTCAGGTTCTTCTTCAGAATGATGTTCACGACGCCGGCGATCGCGTCGGAGCCGTACAGCGACGAGGCGCCGCTTTTCAACACTTCGATGCGCTCGATGGCATCGAAAGGAATCGAGGAAACGTCGACGAAGGAGCGCTGGGCGTCGTCGGAAAGCGGATACGGAGCGAGGCGGTGGCCATCGACCAGCACCAGCGTTGCGCCGACCGTCAGGCCACGCAGAGAAATACCCGAGGCGCCGTTCGCGAACGCGCCCGAGAAGCCGGTGCCGAGGGTACCCTGGCCGTTGGCGGCGAGGTCGTTCAGCAGTTCGGCGACCGAAGTCTTACCGCTTTTCTGGATATCCTGGGCCGTCAGCACTTGGACGGGGGTCGGGGTCTCGGTGTCGGTGCGGCTGATCAGCGAGCCGGTCACCACCACGCGCTGGGGGGCTTGGGCACTGACCGCATCTTGCGTCTGCGCCATTGCCGGTGCGGCGAACAGGGCACCGCTGGCAATTGCACACGAAACCGCAAAGGGCATCGACTTCAATTTAAACGTCATGAATACTTCTCCTTCTCGAATCTCTCAAAGTGGTTTTTTACGATCACCACATGCAGAACGGCGCTTACGCGCGGGGGCGGCCAAGCTGCGCCGCCCCCGCGTGCACTGCCGTCGCCTGCAAAGGCTTTTGGCCTGGTGCGTTTAAACTACTGCGGACTGTCACACTAAATTGCCGTGTATTTTCGTTATTCGTCCTGTAGGACGAACCCTCTCAATTAACGTTTCATAGATATCAAACGTTACTGACTAGACGATAAAACCATAGCAAAAGCAAAAGTGTCAATAAAACACAATTAGCGAAATGTGTAGAAACAACACATTCTGAGAACGATTCTGACAATGCCTGCCGCTGGTGCAATGCAGCACCAAAACGCTACTGATTTCCGTGGGATATGCACCATTACCGCCATCCCAAGGGAGTTGCACAGGGAAGGCGGATGGATGACCGGAAATCGTGTTTCGACGCACCGCAACACGATTTTTTTTGAACAAATACATATTGGATCGAATCCCCCGATCCGACGGCGCGAAGCCGGCACTGCGGCAGTTGTCGAGACAACCAACATCGGTTGCTCGGCTACAACACAACGGTTCGCCCGTGCCCGGTCGGCGGCCGCCGCCTTTCCTGCCGGCCGGGGTGGCCGATGCCTTATACTGGCGCCTGTCTCGACCTGCCGCCGCCGGCACGGCGCCGCCTGGTGCCGCCGCACGCGGCCTACCACTCATCATGCTGCGAATTAACGAACTCAAACTGCCCCTGAACCATCCAGACCACGCCCTGCGCGACGCCATCGTCGGCCGGCTTGGTATCGCCGGCGACGACCTGATCGACTTCACGATCTACAAGCGCAGCTACGACGCGCGCAAGAAGAGCGCCATCGTCCTGATCTACGCGCTCGACGTCACCGTGCGCGACGAAGCGGCGGTGCTGGTCCGGCTGGGGCGCGATCCGCACGTGGTCCCCGCGCCCGACACGGGGTACAAGTTCGTCACGACCGCCCTGCCGGCGCCGGATGCGCCGCGTCCCGTCGTCGTGGGCATGGGGCCGTGCGGGCTGTTCGTCGCCCTGATCCTCGCGCAGATGGGCTTCAAGCCGCTCGTGCTGGAGCGCGGCAAGATCGTGCGCGAACGCACGGTCGACACGTTCGGCTTCTGGCGCAAGCGCAAGCTGAACACGGAATCGAACGTGCAATTCGGCGAAGGCGGCGCCGGCACCTTTTCCGACGGCAAGCTGTACAGCCAGGTGAAGGACCCGAAACACTATGGCCGCAAGGTCCTGAACGAGTTCGTGAAATCGGGCGCCCCCGAAGAAATCCTGTACGTCAGCAAGCCGCACATCGGCACGTTCCGCCTCGTCAAGATGGTCGAGCAGATGCGCGCCGAAATCCTCGCGCTGGGCGGCGAGATCCGCTTCCAGACGCGCGTGGAAGACGTGCTGATCGAAGGCGAAGGCAATGCGCGTCAAGTCGTCGGCGTCAAACTGCACACGGGCGAAACGTTGCCCACGCGCCACCTCGTGATGGCGGTCGGCCACAGCGCGCGCGACACGTTCCAGATGCTGTACGACCGCGGTGTGTACGTCGAGGCGAAACCGTTCTCGATCGGCTTCCGCGTGGAGCACCCGCAGTCGCTGATCGACGTGTGCCGCTTCGGCCCGAATGCCGGCAACGAGATCCTCGGCGCGGCCGACTACAAGATCGTACACCACGCCTCGAACGGCCGCAGTGTCTACAGCTTCTGCATGTGCCCGGGCGGCACTGTCGTCGCGGCGTCGTCCGAGGAGGGCCGCGTGGTCACGAACGGCATGAGCCAGTACTCGCGCGCGGAACGCAATGCCAACAGCGCGATCGTCGTCGGCATCACGCCGGCCGACTACCCGGGCCATCCGCTCGCGGGTATCGCGTTCCAGCGCGAACTGGAGTCGCGCGCGTTCGTCCTCGGCGGGAGCACCTACGATGCGCCGGGCCAGCTGATGGGCGATTTCGTGCGTGGCGTGCCGTCGAAGGAATTCGGGTCCGTGGTCCCGTCGTTCAAGCCGGCCGTGCACCTGACCGACCTCGCCCCTTCCCTGCCCGACTACGCGATCGTCGCCATGCGCGAAGCGTTCGTCGCGTTCGACAAGCAGATCAAGGGTTATTACAAGGAAGACGCCGTGCTGACGGGCGTCGAGACGCGCACGTCGTCGCCGATCCGCATCAAGCGCCACGACGACAGCCTGCAAAGCCTGAACACCCGGGGCCTGTACCCCGCGGGCGAAGGCGCCGGCTACGCGGGCGGCATCATGTCGGCCGCCATCGACGGCATCCGCGTCGCGGAGGCCGTCGCCCTCGCGATGGTCGGCTGACGCCTGGCACACAGCCAACGAAAAGGCTGTGTTCGCGTTAGTCGGTGACTCGCCCGTTTAGCCGGGCTGAACGGCGGCGCACAGCAGATGCGCAGGCATCGTCAGGCGTCGCGCATCGAGCACGCGTTGCCAGCCCGAGTAATTGATCAGGTAGCGGCTCGCGACGCCGCGAAACCGTACCAGCCAGCCTTTGAAGCGGCTGTGCCAGGCGTTGACGTTCTGGATATGGATCGCGCCGCGCGCGTGAACGCCCGACTCTGCGTTCACGGCCTCGTGGGTGATGCCGGCTTGCTTCGCGAAGTGACGGTACGAGAGCGCCGAATCGCTGATCAAGAGGACGTCGGCCGGCAGCACGGGTTTGAGGCACTTTTCCAATTGCGCCACCGTCACCTGTCCACGGCCAGTGTGAAAGTCGAGTGTCTGCCCGGTGCGGTCGCGTGCGACGAGAAGGCAGTCGAGTTCACCGCTGATGCCGCGCTTTGTCGCCACGCCGCCGCGCTTCCTCGGCTTGCGCGTCATGTTGCGCGATCCCTTCTGCGATTCCAGGCGATACGTCTCGTCCGCCTCGACAATCGCCGAGAGGATCACCGGCCGATCGCGCATGGCACCGGTCACGAAGCGATGGCGCCAGCGAAAACTCGTCGTCCGGTGCACACCGACGACGCGCGCCGCCTCGCGCACGGTGCGCGATTCGAGCACGCATTGCAAGTACGCCAGCCAATGTTCTTTCTTCCTTAATCTCGCGAGTGGCGTACCCGTCAGCGCGTTATAGCTACGCCCGCAGCCGAGGCAGCGGAAGCGTTGCAGGCCGCTCGCCAGGCCGCAGCGGTGGGCGCGAGGACAACCGCAGCGCGGGCACGGTCGTCCTCGCGCGGCCTGCTCGATCAGGGCGATGCACTCGGCCGGATGCGCGATGCCCGCTATCCATTCCCGCAGCCGGGCCAAGTCGCCGGGGGAAAACTGCGCCGCCGTCAGCAGGGCGAACACATCGTCGAATGGCACAGCGCGCATCGTCACTCCTCATGAGTTGACTCGACGATGTGTATGACCGCTGCAACCGGGTTCAGTTCACATAACTACCGCGAACACAGCCAACGAAAAAAGGGCCGGGCCCCGTGGATACGGAACCCGGCCCTTCGCATTGGCGCGAGCGGCTGACGACTCATGGTCCGCGCTCGCGTAATGCCTGGCTCGGAGCTTAGAACTTGTAGTTCGCGCTCACGTAAGCGGTCTGGCCGTGCGGGTCGTACCAGCTCGGATCGTAGCCCGTCTGGAAGTACGAACCGCCCGTGATGACGTCCGTCGGCTTGCGGTTGAACAAGTTCTTCACACCGGCCGTCAAGGTCAGGTTGCGGAAGCCGGCGTAGCTGGCCTGTGCATCCCACGTCGAGAACGCGCCCACGCGCTGGGCGGTGAACGGTCCTTCCGACGGCGTGTCGAAGCGCACGTTGTCGTAATAGCCCGACTGGAAGTTGTTCGTCAGCGACGCGCCCCACTTCTGGAATTTCCAGTCCAGCGTGAGCTGGTCGCGCCAGCGCATGACGACACCCGCGCCCGAGTTCGACACGGCGTTCAGCAGGTTGCCGCCCGCGTCGACGGTGCGTGCCACGCTCTGCTGCACGGTGCCGTCCGGCAGCGTGAGGTCGTACTTCGTCGTGTAGGTGCCGTTCAGGCGCAGGTTGAAGTTGCCGTAGGTCGGGCTCTTCAGGATGGCCCAGCGCGCATCGACGTCGATGCCGGCCGTCTTCACGCCACCGGCGTTGATGTTGGTGCCGACGATCGAGGTGATGTTGTTCAGCGAATCACGCGCGACGAGGCCCGTGTACTGCGGATTGCCGGCCGCGGCCTGGCCGACGACGAACGCCGGTGCCAGCGACGTCACGAGGTTGTTGACGTTGATCTTCCAGTAGTCGACGGCGATCGACAGGCCCTTGACCGGATCGACGACGACGCCAAACGCCGCCTGCTCCGACTTCTCCGGCTTCAGGTTCGGGTTACCGCCGTACATCACGTTGAACTGGCCGGCCTGCTTGGTGACCGGGTCGGTGAACGTGCCGCTGGTGCCCAGCGTCTGCTGCGTGTACAGCTCGGGCAGCGACGGCTCGCGGAAGCCCTTGCCGTACGACGCGCGCAGCAGCAGTTGCGAGAACGGCTGGTAGCGGAAGCTGACCTTCGGATTCGTCGCGGTCGCGTTCGGATAACGGTCCGTGCGGACAGCCACGTCGGCTTCCAGGTGCTTGATGATCGGGATGATCGTTTCGGCGAACACGGCCGACGAATTGCGCGATGCCGACAGCGGCAGCACGGCGGAGCCGTAGCCGGACACGTCGCCGCTCTGGTACGCGGTGCTCGGGTTGACGGACAGGTTCTCGTCGGCCAGCGACGCGCCCACGGCGAAGCTCACGGCGCCGGCCGGCAGCTGGAACAGCTCACCCGACACGCGCGCGTTCAGCGCGTCGTTGCGCAGCACGGCGTTGATGATCGGGCCAACGTAGTTCGTGGCGCGGATCTTCGCTGCCAGCGCCGGGTCCTGGTATTGCGTGAACGGGTTGAAGGTGTTGTTGTTGCTCAGCAGGTTGATCAACGCGACCTGGTTCTGGTAGCCGCTCAGCGTGCGTTCCGTCACGTCGCTCGAGTTGTGCGTGTAGGCGACGTCGTAGTCGTAGCCCTTGACGTTGCCGCGGAAACCGAGCACCAGGTGCGAGCTGGTCGCGGTGTCTTCCGCCTTGCGTTCGCCGCCGTCGAAGGCGCGGTAGCTGACGCTGACCGGCTGGCCGGCGACGTCCGGTGCGTTCGCGGCGAGCCATGCGGACGGATAGTACGGGCTGTTCGGCGCGATGACGATCGACGGGTACACGTTCTGCTGCGCGAACGCCGGGTCGGTCGACAGGAAGGCGTTGCTGTACGGCGAAGGCTGCGCCTGCTGCAACGTCACGTTACGCGACACGAAGCCTTCGGTGAAGAATTCGGCGTTGTCGTTCAGCTTGAAGCGGAAGCTGCCGCCCACGTTGGCGCGCTTCACTTGCGGCACGAGGTTCACGTACGGCGAGCTGTTGAACCGGCAGGTGCCGAAATTCGCGTCGTAGCCGCTGCCGTTGTTGGCGCAGTTGTTCGGCGACAGAGGATTGCCCAGGCCCGAACCGGTCGAGGTCAGCGTGTTCGGGACGACGCCGCTCGCGTTCGGGGTGGTGGTCGGCAGGAACGTGGTCAGGTTGCCGCTCGGCGTCGCGCTGGAATCGCGGAAGCCGTCGTCGCGCCAGGCGTTCTGCGCATAGCTGCGCTGGCGGCCGAAGATGGCGTCGTCCTTGCTGACGTCGGCCGACACCGTGAAGTTGTAGCGGTCGGCGTCGAAATCGCCCCAGCCCGCGAGGATGCTGGCCTTCTTGGTCTGGCCGCCGCCGTAGCGGCTGACGCTGGCGTAGCCGTTCAGCTCCACGCCCTGGTAGTTGTTGCGGGTGATGAAGTTGATGACGCCGCCGATGGCGTCGGAACCGTACACGCCCGATGCGCCGTCCTTCAGCACTTCGACGTGGTCGATCGAGGCGAGCGGGATCGAGTTGACGTCGACCGCGGTGCCGTCCGTCGCGTAGTTCCCGAGACGGCGGCCGTTGACCAGCACCAGCGTCTTGCTGGCGCCGAGGCCGCGTAGGCTGGCCGTCGATTCACCGTAGGTCGACAGGCCCGCGCCTTCGGCCTGGTTCGTCGCGCCAACCATCGAGTTCGCGGTCAGCGTCGTGAGCAGTTCGGCGGTATTGGTCGCGCCGCTGCGCTTGATGTCGTCGCGGGTCACCATCTGGACCGGCAGCGAGCCCTCGACGTCGGCACGCTTGATCGACGAACCCGTCACTTCCACGCGGGCGATCGGCTGTTGCGCGTCCTGCGCCAGCGCGGCCTGCGCCAAGAGGGTCGAGCCCGCCACGAGGCCGCCCGCGAACATCACGCGGACGGAACGCGAAATAACTGTTTCCTTGAGCATTGAACTTCCAAATGTAAATTAATGAGGTCTATCGAGCGGCCGGCGATTCGACGCCGGCCCAGAACAGACCACGAATAATGATCGTCGTATTATACCTCGGTCAATATTTACGCAGGTAATTACGTCGATATACAACATTACATTTAGAAACAAATGTTCACTTGGCATAGAGTATTCGGCCCGATCAAAAGCCGGATTCACGACCAATTGTCACATTTTTGGGGAAACTAGAGCCAGCCGGCCCTCTTGAACTTGCGGTACATGTAGTAGCCCACCGCGACCATGATGGCGAGCGCCGTCGGGTAGCTCCACTTCCACTCCAGTTCCGGCATGTACTTGAAATTCATGCCCCACACGCCGGCGAACGCCGTGAACACGGCGAAGATCGCGGCCCAGGCGGCCAGGCGCTTGTTCACTTCGCTCTCGTCGATCGAGACCATCGACAGGTTCACCTGGATCGCCGTGCTGATCGTGTCGCGGATCGCGTCCATGCGGCCGCCGATGCGGATCAGGTGGTCGTGAACGTCGCGGAAATAATCCTCGGTGCCCTCCACCAGCCGCGGCACGCGCCCGCCGTGCAGCCGGCCGATGGCTTCCAGCAGCGGGAACACGGCGTGGCGCAGCACGAGGCCCCGGCGCTTCAACTGGTACAGCCGCTCGACGTTCTCGCGCTGGGCGCCGTGCGTGAAGATGCGGTCCTCGACGGTCTCGAGTTCAGATTCGAGCATGTCGACGATGGGGAAGTAGCGGTCGACGACGGCGTCCATCAGCGCATACATGACGAACGCGGAGCCCATCTTGAGCAGGTGCGGCTCGCGCTCGGCACGCGCGCGCACGCCGAGGAACCCCTTGGCGGAATCGCGCCGCACGGACAGCACGTAGTTTTTGCCGGCGAAGATCGCCAGCTCGCCGGTGACGAGGTGGTCGCCATCGACGATGTCGACCGTGTGCACGACCGTGAACAGGCAGTCGCCGTATTCCTCGATCTTGGGACGCTGGTGGCCGCGCGCGGCGTCCTCGACGGCGAGTTCGTGGAGGTTGAACTCTTCCTTCATCTGCGCCATCTCGGCGTCGGTGGCGTCGCGCAGCGCAACCCAGACGAAGCAGCCGGGTTTGTCCAGGTAGTCGCTGATGGCCTCGACGGAGATGTCGGACAGCTTCTTGCCTTCCTGGTAGGCGACACAGTTGATCAGCATGTCATCGGATGTTGTTGCAAAGATGACAGAGCTTACACCATCGGCGTGATACCCACGGGTATGCGTACATCCGCGTGGGCTCGGGGAGCCCACCCTACAGCGTGATGCAGACGGTATGCGTATATTCCACGCACCGCATCATGTAGGGTGGGCACCCTGTGCCCACGCGTTCAACCGGCGCGTGCGTTATTCGTCTTTCGCCCCGTCGATACCGAGCTCGGCAATCTTGCGCGTGATCGTATTGCGCCCGATCCCGAGCCGGATCGCCGCATCGTTCTTGCGCCCGTGCGTGTGCTTCAGCGCCGTGCGGATCAGCGCCGATTCGAACTGGCGGCCCAGCACGTCCATCACCTCGACCTGCCCTTCCGACAGCATGCGCGCGGCCTGCAGTTCCAGCAGGCCGATCCAGCCGTCGGTCCCGTTCGCCAGCGCACCGTTGCCCGCGCCATTGCCGGCGCCGTCCAGGCCATGCAGCGCACCGATGCCGGGCGCCGTCGACGCATACGAACCGCCGACGCCCGTGCTGATGCCCACGGCCAGGCTGTTCGCGCCCGTCGGCGCCGGCTGGGCCTGGGTCAGGTCGCGCGGCAGGTCCTTCACCTCGACCGTCTGGCCCGGCGCCATCACGGTGATCCAGTTGCACAGGTTTTCCAGCTGGCGGACGTTGCCCGGCAGTTCCAGGCCGGTGAGGAAGCGCAGCGCGTCCTCGCTCATGCGCTTGGTCTCGACGCCCAATTGGCGTGCACTCTGCACCAAGAAGTGGCGCACCAGAATGGGGATGTCTTCGCGCCGCTCGCGCAACGAGGGCAGGCGCAGGCGGATCACGTTCAGGCGGTGGTACAAGTCTTCGCGGAACAGGCCGTCGCGCACGCGCTGCTCCAGGTTCTGGTGGGTGGCCGCGATCACGCGCACATTGGCCTTCACGGGCTGGTGGCCGCCCACGCGGTAGAAATGGCCGTCGGACAGCACGCGCAGCAGGCGCGTCTGCAGGTCGAACGGCATGTCGCCGATCTCGTCCAGGAACAGGGTGCCGTTCTCGGCCTGCTCGAAGCGCCCGCGCCGCATCGCCTGCGCGCCCGTGAAGGCGCCGCGTTCGTGGCCGAACAGTTCGGATTCCAGCAAGTCCTTCGGGATCGCGGCCGTGTTCAGCGCGATGAACGGCTGCTGCGCGCGCGGGCTGTGCTTGTGCAGCGCGCGCGCGACGAGTTCCTTGCCGGTGCCCGATTCGCCCGTGATCAGGACGGTCACGTTCGATTGCGACAGGCGGCCGATGGCGCGGAAGACTTCCTGCATGGCGGGCGCCTGGCCGAGGATCTCGGGCGTTTCCGACGGCGCGATGTCGACGCTCGCGTCGCGCAGGCTTTCCTCGAGGGCGCGGCGGATCAGGGCGACGGCCTTGTCGATGTCGAACGGCTTGGCCAGGTATTCGAAGGCGCCGCCCTGGAACGAGGCGACGGCGGAGTCGAGGTCGGAAAACGCGGTGATGACGATGACCGGCAGGCCGGGATGGCGCTCCTTGACGGCGGCCAGCAGGTCCAGGCCCGATTCACCCGGCATGCGGATGTCCGACACCAGCACTTGCGGCGTATCCGTCTCGAAAGCGACCAGCGCTTCGCGTCCGCTGGCAAAACTCCGGGTGGCGAGGTTCTCGCGCGCCAGGGCCTTTTCCAGCACCCAGCGGATCGATGCGTCGTCGTCGACAATCCAGATTGGTTTCATGTAGTTCTAGTTCCCGCGAAGGTTCAAGGGGGACCGCGAAGCCGCCCTCGATGTCGCCTGCTTATGGCAGGGGAATCAGGATGCGGAAATCCGTCAGTCCAGGCCGGCTTTCGCACTCGATCAATCCCATATGCTGCTGCACGAAAGTCTGCGCCAGCGTGAGTCCGAGGCCGCTGCCGCCTTCGCGCCCGGAGACGAGCGGATAGAAGATGCGGTCGCGGATATCGGGGGCGATGCCCGGTCCGTTGTCGATGATATGCAAGTCTAATGCCAGGCCGTAACGGACCTTCGCCAACGTCACCTGGCGCGCCACCCGGGTGCGCAGGACGATCTCGGCGTCGCCCGCCGCGATCCGCGAGCGCAGGGCCTGCGCGGCGTTGTGGACGATGTTGAGGACGGTCTGGATCAGCTGTTCCTTGTCGCCGCGGAATTCCGGGATCGACGCATCGTAGTCGCGCCGGATCGCGAGCCCGGACGGGAACTCGGCCAGCACGAGGCTGCGCACGCGCTCGCACACCTCGTGGATGTTGACGTCACCCACGATGTGCGGCCGGCGGTGCGGTGCCAGCAGGCGGTCGACGAGGGTCTGCAGGCGGTCGGCTTCCTTGATGATCACCTGCGTGTATTCGCGCAGCGAACTCAGGTGCACGTCCGGCAATTCGAGTTCCAGCAACTGCGCCGCGCCGCGGATGCCGCCCAGCGGGTTCTTGATCTCGTGCGCGAGGTTGCGGATGAGTTCCTTGTTGGCGAGGCTCTGGTCGAGCAGGCGCTCCTCGCGGTCCAGCTTCAATTGCTGCACGTTCTCGCGCAGCTCGACCACGACCTCGGCCTCGCCGGCCGCGCTGACGATGCTGTGCACGTGCAGCGGCTCGCGCGCCGGACGGAACAACGTGAGGTCCTGGCGCAGGTCGGCGTATTTGTGGGCGATCGCCTGCTCGCACAGGGCGCCCAGTTCTTCCCCGTTGGTGAACAGCGCAACCAGCTTCTGGCGCGACAGCGCCTTCGCGGAGATGTCGAGCAGGTGCTCGGCGGCGGGATTGGCGTAGCGCACCAGCCCGTCCGCATCCGCCACCAGCACGGCGGAAGCGAGCATGTCGAGGCCTGCGAAACGGTCGTGCTGGGAAGGAAGATCCGGGGTACCGTTCATCGCAGAGAGATGTCCTTATCGTATGTTGGCGAGCTCGCGCTTGAGCGCCTCGATGTTCTTTTCGCTGCGGCCGATGTCGTCGCGCATCTGGGCCACGCGCTCCTGGTACTTCGCATAATTCTTTTCGTTGCCCTGGCGTTCCGGCTCGCCGTTGTTGAAGTCGCGCTTCAGGTCGGCCAGTTTCTTCTCCTCGGACCGCAACTCGTCCTGGAGGATCGCGCGCCGGTCGTCGTCGCGCGCGCGCTGCGTGGCGTTGTCCACGCGCGGGAAATTGCCCGGCGCGGCGGCTGCCGCCGGTACGCGCGCTGCGCCCTGGCGCACCGTCACGACCGGGGCCGGTGCGCGGGGCGGCGCGGAAATCGCGCCCTGCGTATCGATCGCCTTGCAGTTGGGCTGGCTGGCCGTGTCGGTGTACAGGACCCGGCCATTCTCGACGCATTTGAAGACCGTGGTCTGCGCCTGCGCCTGCAGCCCGGCGAGCGCCAGCAACGCCAACGCACCCAGCTTCATCACACTCGTTGTCATTCGCATCAGTTCGACCGCGCGGCGTTCCGCGCATGCATGTATACCTGGCCGACTATACCGCAACCGATAAAAAAACGCGGGGTCAGGCTTTGCCTTTCCCCGCGTTTGTTATAACTGCGTCACGACCAATGATGCTTTGGCGCAACGCATTGTTCAGTCGATTACGACGAGTAGTACATGTCGAATTCGGCCGGGTGCGGGACCATGCGCAGACGCTGGACTTCCTGCATCTTCAGGTCGATGTAGGCGTCGATCATGCTGTCGCTGAACACGCCGCCGCGGGTCAGGAATTCGCGGTCCTTGTTCAGGGCATCCAGTGCTTCTTCCAGCGACGAGCAGACCGTCGGGATCAGCTTGTCTTCTTCCGGCGGCAGGTGGTACAGGTCCTTCGTTGCGGCTTCGCCCGGGTGGATCTTGTTCTGGATACCGTCCAGACCGGCCATCAGCAGCGCTGCGAAGCACAGGTAGACGTTGGCCAGCGGGTCCGGGAAGCGCGTCTCGATGCGGCGGCCTTTCGGGTTCGCCACGTGCGGGATACGGATCGATGCCGAACGGTTCTTGGCCGAGTAAGCCAGCTTGACCGGGGCTTCATAGCCCGGCACCAGGCGCTTGTACGAGTTCGTGCCCGGGTTGGTGATGGCGTTCAGGGCGCGGGCGTGCTTGATGATGCCGCCGATGTAGTACAGCGCCGTTTCCGACAGGCCGGCATAGCCGTCGCCTGCGAACAGGTTCTTGCCGTCTTTCCAGATCGACTGGTGCACGTGCATGCCCGAGCCGTTGTCGCCGTTCATCGGCTTCGGCATGAAGGTCGCGGTCTTGCCGTAGCTGTGGGCCACGTTCCAGATCACGTACTTCAGGTTCTGGGTCCAGTCGGCGCGCTCGACCAGCGTCGAGAACTTGGTGCCCAGTTCGTTCTGGCCGGCGCCGGCCACTTCGTGGTGGTGCACTTCGACGGGGATGCCCATCGATTCGAGGATCAGCGAGATTTCCGAACGCATGTCCTGGAAGCTGTCGACCGGCGGGACCGGGAAGTAGCCGCCCTTGACGGTCGGACGGTGGCCGCTGTTGCCGCCTTCGAATTCTTTTTCGGTCGACCAGGAAGCTTCTTCCGAATCGATCTTGACGAAGCAGCCCGACATGTCGACTTTCCAACGGACGGAGTCGAAAATGAAGAATTCCGGTTCCGGGCCGAAGTAGGCGGTGTCGCCGATGCCCGACGATTTCAGGTACGCTTCGGCGCGCTTGGCGATGGAACGCGGGTCGCGGTCGTAGCCCTTGCCGTCCGACGGTTCGATCACGTCGCACTGCATGAACACGGTGGTCTCTTCAAAGAACGGGTCGATGTTCGCGGTGTTCGGGTCAGGGATCAGCAGCATGTCCGATGCTTCGATGCCCTTCCAGCCGGCGATCGACGAGCCGTCGAATGCGTGGCCGGATTCGAACTTGTCTTCGTCAAAGTGCGAGATGGGAACGGTCACGTGCTGTTCCTTGCCGCGGGTATCGGCGAAGCGCAAATCAACGAACTTGACTTCGTTGTCCTTCAGCATCTGCATTACATCTGCGGCGGTCCTTGCCATTCGTATCTCCTAAGTCAAAAAGGGGTGTCGACGCCAACCGGGCGTGCGACAGGCGCGTTTCCTTCTAAGCAGAAATTATGCCAGCTTTTTTCCATGAGCAAATAAATAATGGATACTTTGAGGTCACTCAATTTGCCCCTTAAAATCAATGACACGGTATGTGTGCACGGATTTGATGCAATCTCAAGCATACGCACCAAACAAGTGCAATTTATTGAGTATGCACCAACTTGATGCAGTTTGCACCAAAAGCGAGAGTCGGCGCCTGCCGCGGTCCGCTGCGGTGCGCCGTCCACCCAGCTTAGATGGAGAAGATGACATGAGCACGACCGAAGAGATTCTCGCCAACGCCCGGGCCCGCACGCCCGGCCAGCCGTACGCGGGTGCCGTCACGCCCCAGGAAGCGTTCGCGCTGCTGCAATCGGACCCGCGCGTGAAGCTGGTCGACGTGCGCACGAATGCGGAGCGCGACTGGGTGGGCCGCCCCGCCGTCGCGGACGCGCAGCACGGCGCCGTGCAATGGTCGCTGTACCCCGGTGGTGCGCCGAATCCCGATTTCGCGACACAGTTGCAGAACGTCGCCGGCCCGGACGACGTCGTCCTGTTCCTGTGCCGCTCCGGCGTGCGCTCGCGCCACGCCGCGCGCACCGCGACGGAGCTGGGCTACAAGAATGCCTTCGACATCCTGGAAGGTTTCGAAGGCGACCGCGACGCGGAAGGTCACCGCAAGACGGTGGCCGGCTGGTGCAAGGCCGGTCTGCCCTGGGTCGGTGCCTGAGCCGTCCCCGTTCTCCCCCGGCGTGACAATCGCTGAGATTGTGGGCGGTGCGCGCGTGCTAGCATGCGGCCTTCCGCCGTTACCGTAGCACTCACCCGGAGAGCCGCATGATCATCGAACCCGTCCCATCCCGCCTGCGCGTGCGCATCGCATGCGCGGCCGTCGCCGCCCTGCTGTGCGCGTGCGGCCCTGGCGGACCCAAGCGGGACACGGGCGGCGGCGGTGGTGGCGGCCCCAGCCCCGGCATCACCCTGCTGGCCGGCGACGCGGCCACCGCCGGCAGCGTCGACAACAAGGGCGCATTCGCCCGCTTCAACATGCCGCGCGGCGTGGCCGTCGACACGAACGGCAATGTGTACGTGGCCGACCAGGCGAATTTCGCGATCCGCAAGATCACGCCGGACGGCACGGTGTCCACCTTCGCGGGCCAGCGCGGCACGAGCGGCACGCGCGACGCCAACGGCAATAGCGCGCGCTTCAGCATGCCCACCGCGATCACGATCGACGGCAGCGGCAACCTGTACGTCACGGACGCCACGGCGATCCGCAAGATCACGCCGGACGCCACCGTCAGCACCGTCGTCACGTTCCCCGTGGGCGACTTCGGCGGCGATACCCGCCTCTACCCCGGCGGGATCGCGGCGGACGGCGCCGGCAACCTGGTCGTCACGTCCGGCGTCGACACGCGCCGCATCCCGCTGTCGAACCCGGGCCGCTGGACGCGCCTGGAACAGGGCGCCGTCGACATCCTGCCGGGTGCAACCGACATGATCGCGCGCGGCATTGCCGTCCGCGACGACAACACCGCGTACGTGGCCGATCTGCAGCGCACGATCAGCCGTACCACGTCCGGCGCGACGGGCCTGTCGCGCTTCGCCGGCACGCCGGGCCAGGCGGGCAACGACGACGGCAACGCCAGCACGGCGCGCTTCCAGCAACTGGCGGCGCTCGCCGCCGACAAGGACGGCAATCTGTACGCGGCCGACGCCGTCACCAACGTGGTCCGCAAGATCACGACGAATGCGACGGTGACGACGCCGGCCGGCACGATCGGCGCGACCGCGTTGCGTGCGGGCCGGCTGCCCGGCAGCTTCGCCACGTTGCGCGGCATCGCCGTCGGGGCCGACGGCACGCTGTATGCGGCGTCGGGAAATGCCGTCGTGAAGATCGTCCTGCCCTGATCCGCCCGGCCGTCAGGCCTTGTCGCCGGCCGGCCCCAGGGTCGCGCGCACGCGCTGGCGCACGAAGTTGATGTGGCTGCGCAAGCCGTACAGCGCGTCCGCGTAGGCGAGCGGGATCGAGATGTGGTTGACGCGCAGCTCGATGTCGTCGAGGCGGCGCAGCAGCTCGGCCCGCGCCTCGTCGCGATGCTCGTCCGCGGCGTTTTCCAGCGCCTGCTCGACGGCGCGCAACTGGCCGTACCAGCGGTACACGCGCGAGCGGATGCGCCACACGTACAGCGGCGGCACGATCTTCGACAGCGGGATGATCAGCGCGGCCAGCGCCACGACGACGACCCACAGCCGGTCGAACAGGTTCGCCAGCCAGAACGACAGGTAGCGCTGCAGGAACGGCGGGCCGTCCCGATAGTATTTCGCCGCCTCGCGCGCCACCGGGATCTCCGTGTAGCGCGGCGACGGGAACTGCCCCTGTTGCTGGAACCATCCGGTGCCGCCGTGGATCTCGGTCGCCGCCTTCACGAACAGGTCGACGAGCGCCGGGTGCAGGTCGTCGCGCGCCACCAGCGTGGCCGTCGGCGCGATGAGGTGAAAGTCCTGCGACGGGATGTCGCGCCCGAGGTCGACGATCCCACGCGGCAGCACGACGTGCGTGAGGAACGGCAACCGGCGCGTGTACGCCTCCGCCTGGTGGAAGTTGAACAGCCGGATACCCGGCGTCTGCAGCAGCATCTGGATCAGCGGGGCTTCCGGCGCGGAACTGAACACGAGACCGTCGATGCGTCCCGCCAGCAATTCCATCGTGGCGGGCGTGTTTTCCAGCGCGGAGATCGTCAGCTGGCCCGGCTCCAGGCCGTTCACGGCGAGGACCTGGCGGAACAGCTTCGGCACGCCCGTCCCTTCCGGACCGAGGTTGATGCGCAGACCGCGCAACTGCGTGAGGCTGCGCACGTCGAGCTTGTGGCCGCGCGCGTCGCGCTCGCGCAGGAACAGCCAGACGGGTTCCGTGAACAGGCTGCCGAGCGACATGAGGCCGCGGCGCTCCGCCTGCGCCTCGCTCGTCGAGCCGCTTTGCACGAACGCGATGTCGGCCTTGCCGTCGATCAGGCGCTGCAGGTTGTCCGCCGAACCGGGCGACCGCTGCAGCTCGACCTTGATGCCGTCGCGCGCGAGGCTCGCGGCGTACTTGCGGCCGAATTCCTCGTAGGCGCTGTTCTCCTGCCCCGTCGCGAGGACGACGTGGCGCGGCGGTGCGGGGTCGACGACGATGTACGCGACGATGCACGCGGCCAGCACGAGCACGGCCGTGGGCGCGACCGCCACGAGAAGGTCGCGCAAGGAGACGAGGCTGAATTTACGCAGTGGGAGCCGCCTCATGCGGCTCCGCTTCGATCAGGCCGGCCCGCGCTCACTGCAGCACTTCTTCGACGGCGGGCGGCTTCGCGTGCTGGGCCTTCGGCGGCGGCGACTCCGCGTCGGCGTCGGCTTTCACGGCCGGCTTGTGTGGCGCCGGCTTTGCCTTCGGCTGGGCGTCGGCGTCCAGCTTGCGGGCGACCGGCTTCGGCTGCCCTTCACCGTCGGCCTTGCGAGCGACCGGAGGCTTGGCGGCGGGATGCTCGTCGGCCGCAGGCTTGCGCGGCGCGGCGTGCGCGGTCTCGGCGGCCCCTTTCGCGGCGGGTTTCTCGGCAGATTTTGCGGCCGGCTTAGCGGCGGATTCCGTGGCGGCCTTCGCCGCCGGTTTCACGGCCGGTTCGGCAGCGGCCCTGACGGCCGGCGCCTTGGCATCCGCCGGCGCGGCATCGGCCGGCGCGGCCTGCTCGGTATCCCGGGCGACGGCATCCGTCGGCCCGGCCGGCGCGGGCGCCGCACGTTCGACGTGCAGGCCGGGGATCGTCACGGTGTCCTGGTGCGCGATCATCGGCATCAGGCTCGGCGCCAGCTTCACGAGCAACTGCACGGGCAGCGCGCTCGTGAAGTCGTAGTGGGCCGAGTCCGGACCGTGGACGTACGCCGTCATGCTGCCGAAGAAGCGCTCGCCGATGTTGAAGACGAACGTGGCCGAACGGTTCACGTAGCGCGATTCGATCAGGCGGTGGCCGGCGCCGAACACGTCGAAGCGCTGGTCGCCGGTACCCGTCTTGCCGCCCAGCGCGATCACGCTGCCGTCGTCCTTGACGAACGCCGTCTTGGCGCGCTTCGCGGTGCCGTCCTGCACGACGCCGCGGATGGCGTTGACGACGGCGCGCGCCACGTCGGCGTTCAGCACCCGCTCGCTCTTCTCCGCGTCGCCGCGCTTGACGAGCGTCTCGTACGGCGTGTCCTTGGCGAAGTGCAGCGAATCGATGCGCTGCGTGGGCTTGCGGACGCCGCCGTTCACGAGGATGCCCATCAGCTCGGCCAACGCGATCGGACGGTCGGCCGACGCGCCCAGCGTGGTCGCGTACGACGGCACGAGCGAGTCGAACGGATAGCCCATCTTCTTCCACTGCGCGTGGATCTTGAGGAAGGCCTCGACCTCGATCAGGCCGGCGATCCGCTTGTCCTGCGCGTGCTTGCGGTGCGTCTTGAACAGCCATGAATACACTTCCTGGCGTTCCTTCGTCGACGCGCCGGCGACCTCGTCCCAGCCCGCTTTCGGATGGGTGCGCAGATAGCCGACGAGCCACAGCTCGAGCGGGTGCACGGACGCGACATAGCCCCGGTCGGCCAGCGACATGTTGGCGACCGAGTACTGGTCGTACATCTTGGCGATGTGCTCGTCGTCGACTTCGGCCTCGGCCGGCAGGTAAGTGTGGACGAACTTGGCGAACTCGGCCGGCGACGCATCCGGGTAGATCGTGCGGTGCACGGCGGCGATCTTCGACGCCTTGATGCGCACGCCCTGCATCAGCGCCGTCTGGACCTCGTCCCAGTTCTTGCCGCGGTACTTGTTCCAGAAGCGGGCCAGGAAGTCCTTGCCTTCGCGGTCGGCGAAGCGCGACAGGTATTCGGCGCGGCGCGGATCGTCGGCGTCGGCCAGCAGCTGCGCGGACGAGCCGGGCGACTGGAACATGTAGTAGCGCACGACGTCGCGCATCAGGCGCACGAACACGAGGTTCGTCGAGTGCTGCAACGCTTCCTGCACGGTGAGGATGCGGCTGTCGTCCAGCTTGCTGAAGTTGCCGAAGATGTGCACGCCGCCGCCCGTGAAGAACGCCTCGCCCGGATTACCCGAGTACTTGCGCTCCATCGCCGCGCCCAGCATCGGCACGAGGCCACGGTCGGCGCCTTCCGGCAGGGCCTGGAAGTACTCGACGGCCCACTGCGACAGGCGGTCTTTCGGATCGATGCGGACCTTCGCCAACTCCGCCTTGCTCATCGGCTCGTAGCGCTGGTGCAGCTGGTCGACGATGTCGAGATAGGTCGTCAGCGTACGCAGCTTCGCCGTCGAGCCGAGGTCGAGCTTGGCGCCCTCGTTGATGTCGAGCGGCTGGTCGTAGTTGTCGGTCTGGACGCGCAGGTAGTTCACCTTGTCGCCCCGCTCCATCAGCGTGAAGCTGTACACGACCTTCGACGGATCGCCGTTGCCCAGCATGCCCTTGCCCGTCAGGCCGGCTTCGGCCGCGGCAGCGTTGTCCGTCAGCTTGCGCAGCGTGGCCGTTACGGCCTTCTGTGCGTCGGCGTTGAGCGTGGTCACGACAGACAGGTCGAGGCGGTCGAGGTTGTACAGGCGCGAGTCGCCCAGCAGGTTCGCGAGGTGATTGCGCACGGCGTTGGCGGCCTTGCGCGTGACGAACGTGTTCGCCGGCGGCGGCGCCACGCCCGACCCGAGCGCCGGGTGCAGCACGGTGGCCACTGCCGCGTCGCGCAACTGCGGCGAGATGACGCCGGCCTGCGCCAGCACGCGCAGGTGCGAATTCGTGAGGATTTCCAGGTCCTTCTCGCCGGCGCCCAGGTAGTACGCGGGGCGACGCTGCGCGATCATCAGCGACAGGGCCTCCTTGTACACGAGGGCGTATTCCGGCGTGACCTGGTTGCCCTTGAGGATGCGGTTGACGTCGGCGAAGTCGCGGCCGTACCAGACCCACATGCCGTCGCCGATGCCGTTCACTTCGCCATAGCCGAGCTTGGCCGACAGCGGCACGGTGTTCAGGTATTCGAGCACGATGCGGCGGCGCGCCTTGCTCGTGTCCTCGCCGTCCAGGTAGGAACGCAGAGTGGCCGACGCCATCTGGCGCAGCTTGTCGGACAGCGACGCCGTGCGGCCTTCCGGCGAGTGGCGGTACTTCTCGATCTGCGTGGCGAGCGTGCTGCCGCCGGCCACGCGGCCGGCGCCGCCCAGGCCCACGGCATGCACGGTCTTGTCGAACACGGCTTTCGAGAAGCGGTCCCATTCGACGGCCGGGTTGCGCCTCGGATAGGTCGTGTCGAGCAGCTCGCGGTTCTCGATGAACAGCAGGCTCTTCACGAGCAGCGACGGCGCCGCGTCGAACTGGTCGTACAGGCGCTCGGGGAAGCGCGCGGAGAACAGCGGCTCGCCGCTGTAGTCGAGGATGTCGAGGCCGGCGCGCGTCTTTTCGTGGTACGTGGCGAAGATGCCCATGTCGGCCAGCTTCAGCATCTTGGGCGACATGCGCGCCTGTTCGACGACGACGTAGTCGCGCGTCTTCAGCTTGGCCAGGTAGTTCGGCAGGTTCGAGTAGCCGAGACGCTCGTCGTACGGGCTCGCCTGCGGGAAGCGGATCGCATCGCTGGGACCCTTCTCGACGCGGTAGGTGAGCTTCTTCGTCAGGCCGGCGAAGAAGCGTGCCTCCAGCGCCGACGTGCGGCTCTCGTACACGCCGACGGCGGACGCGCCGGCCACGAGGAGCAAGAGCAGCACGAGGAAGGTGCGCTTGGTCTTGCGCCAACGCTTCTTGGGCTTCGCGGGCTGCGGATCGGGCGCGGCGGCGTCTTCGGGCGCACCGGGGTCGCGACTGGGCTCGAGATTGGGCTCGCTGCGCGTCGGCGCGGTACGGACGGAAACATCCTGCATGGCGGCCATGACGGGCACGGCGGCGAGGGAGGGTTGCACGGGCGCTGCACTACCAAAGAAACGGTGCAATGCGCGGGCGATGATGCGGGGCCGTCGTTGACGGCGAATACTATCCATGATGGCTCAACCGGTTTGAAACACGCCTGCGAATCCCGTCAACCTGCTCGCCATCTTGCTGCCGGTCGGTTCGAGTGATCCAGGTCGTAAAAGTTCACAAAGCTACGGCGACCTCACTCCGGATCGCCCCTGCTCACAGACACCATTCCACCACATCAATGTGACATGCAGGAACCGCTCACGCAGATTTTTGGCGCCACCCCTGTATTTTCGCAAAAAAACAACGGCTCAGTTTGCCCTACTGTCGACGGGCCGCAACGGCTGTGTTTCCACTTCCATACGTTCCAGTTCCGCGCACATGTCGGCCCACGCCGCGGCGACCTGTTCCGGCTCGCCTTTCACCCCCAGTTCGATGTGACGCCGCGTGTGCGCATCGCCCACGCTGGGCAGGCTGAACACGCGCACGGCGGGATAGCGCGTTTCCAGCGCTTCCATCAGCGGCGTGAGCGCGGCCTCGGCCTGCCCGTACACGAGCAGCGCCTGTTCCGCCTGCGGTTCGCGGTGGAAGCGGTCGGCATACAGCGTGTCGAGCACCCACGCGATCATCGGCCACGCCATCACGGGAAAGCCGGGCACGAAATGGTGGCGGGCGACCGTGAAGCCGGGGATGCGGTTGTACGGATTCGGAATCAGCTGCGCGCCTGCGGGAAATTCCGCCATCCTGAGGCGCTGCAGGTTGTCGGGCGCATTCAGGTCGGCGTCCGGCCCGGCCGTCTCGCGGATGCGCGCCTCGACCAGCGTGCGCCCTTCCGGATGCAGTTCGAGCGGCACGCCCAGCGCCGCCGCCGCGCACTGTCGCGTGTGGTCGTCGGGCGTCGCGCCGATGCCGCCGCAGGAAAACACGATGTCGGGGCCGGCGAACGTGCGCACCAGCAGCGCGGTGATGCGCCCGGGTTCGTCGCCGACGATCTCGGCCCAGGACAGACGCAGCCCGCGCTCCCGCAGCAGGTCGATCACCTTGGACAGGTGCTGGTCGCGCCGCTTTCCGGACAGGATCTCGTCGCCGATGATGATGAGGCCGATGGACATGCACACCTCCTTCGACTCCAGTGTGCCACACTGCGCCGCAGGCTGCCGCGCCGTACGGTTGCGTTCAGGACGCGGCGCGCAGGTCGGCCAGCGCCTGCAGGCAGAAGTACTGGAACCACAGGCCCGTGAATATGAAGATCACGAGGTACAGCCAGATCGACAGCACGGCCAGGAAGGGAAACAGCACCACCGAGAACAGCGCGCCGCCGATCCACGCCACGCCCGGCAAGGCGCCGAGCAGGCCGGACACGGTGCCGATCAGGAACAGCGAGCGCCGATGCGTGTGCACGATCGTGCGGCGCTCGTCGAGGCTCGCGTGGATGGCGAGGGCGTCGTACGTCATCACGCGCGCCGTCAGCCAGCCCCACAGCACGGCCTGCACGACGAGCGCCAGCGGCGCCAGCGCGTACAGCGGCAACGTGACGAGCCACAGCAGCGCGAACACGACGATGGCGGACAGGTTGACGCCGAGGCTGCCCAGGAAGCTGCCGCCCTCCTTGCGCTCGAGCGTCGGGAATTGCACGCGGCTGACGTGGCGCGCGATCGCGGGCATCGCGCCCACGCCGATGAACAGCAGCGACGTAATGATCATCAGCGGCAGCAGCACGAGCATCGCGACGAGCGGGATCACGAGCGTCTTCAGGAAGCCCAGGCCCAAGGTGGCGAGGATGCTTCCGCTCGTCTCGAACAGGCCGTAGTCGGCGAACAGCGCCTGCAGCCAGTCGAGCAGCGGTTGCATGCCCGCGTACAACAGGCCGCCCCACAAGGCCAGCGACAGCAGCAGCGGCACGACGGACAGCAGCAGCATCCGCGCCGAGAACTGCGACCGCAGCGCGCGGCCGTAGGCGATGGCGACGGGGCGGATCATGCCGCGCCGCGCCGGCGACCGGCTTCCACGAGGCGCACGAGGCCGAGCCATTGCTGGCGCCAGAAACCGCGACCGTAGTCGCGTCCCGGGCGGATCGTGCCGTCCGGATTGGTGCGCGGGAACTGGTCGCGCACGCCCGTGCCGGGCCAGCCGGCGGCGAAGTTGGCGGTACCGAAGAGCTGGTCCCACACGGGCAGCAGGACGCCGAAATTGCAGCCGCCCAGTTCGCCGCCGCGCGATTCGTGGCCGATGCCGACGGCGTGGTGCGTGCGGTGGAAGCGCGGCGACACGAGCAGGCGTTCGCCCAGGCGGCCGAAGTGGATGCGCACGTTCGCGTGCTGCAGGCTCTGCAGCGCGCGCGACACGGAGACGAGCAGCACGTACTGGCTCGGCGCCACGCCGATCGCGAGTGCCAGCACGGCCATGTAGACGTCGCGCAGCAGGTCGTCGAGCAGGTGGTTACGGTCGTCGCTCCACAGATTCATGTTCGGCTGGCTGTGGTGCAGGCTGTGCAGCGCCCACCACCAGCGGAATTTGTGCTGCCCGCGGTGGAACCAGTAATCGAAGAAGTCCAGCACGACGAGGTACAGCAGGAAGGTCGCGAGCGGATGGAAACCCGCCATCAGGTTCTCGAGGTTGAACGGGTGGACGCCTTCCATGCGCAGCGCCGCGGCGATGCCGTCCATGACGGGGTCGAGCGTGAAGAACACGGCCATGCTGAAGAAGCCGAGGCGGTGGATCAGCGTGTAGACGAAATCGTTCAGGCGCGCATGGCGGTCCGTCAGCGCCTGTGCGGGGATGACGGCTTCCAGCGGCCGCAGCACGAGGTACAGCGCGGCCACTTCGCAGAGTCCGGCCAGGAACCATTCGACGCCGTCGAAGGCGTCTTCGACGTATTCGCCGAGGCCCATGGCGAACATCGCGGGCTCCACCGCGTGCTCGAACAGCCATCCCTGCAGGACGGCGAACCAATCGAGGAAGTGCTGGATCATGTGTTTGTGGGTGACGGAGTCAATGCGCGCGGTAATCCGGGTGCGCCTTCAGTGTAGCGAAACAGAAGCCTTTATGCTCGAGTCCAGTGAGCAGCGGCTCCAGGTTCGCCGGCATCCACGGGTCCTTGCGCGACCAGATCCCCATGTGGGCCATGAAGATGTCGCCGTCCTTCAGGTTGTCCAGCGCGCGCTTCAGCAGCAGCGCGTTCGGGAACGTGGCGCTGGACGTCTCGTCGCCCGAGAAGCCGGCCGGCGCCCAGCCCACGTGCCGGTAGCCGCACGCCTGCGCGGCGGCCAGGATGTTGGGCGAGCTGTGGCCGCCGGGCGTGCGGAAGATCGGGTCGAGGTGGCGCCCGGTCAGTTGCTGGAAACGCGTGTCGACGCGGCGCAGCTCGTCGCAATACTGCTGCTGCGTCCACGTCAGGCGCTGGCCGGCGTGCGCGCCGAACTGCGGCTTGACGACGATACGGCCACCCGCCTCGTCGCGCTGGAAATACACGTGGTCGAACGTGTGGCTGCCGAACGCATGGCCTTCCGCGACGCGCGCCTTCCAGAAATCGGCCCAGGACGGATCGAGCGACCAGTCGCCGCGCACCGTCTTCTCGTTGGCGAGGAAGAACGTGGCCTGGATGTGGTGGCGGCGCAGCGTGTCGGCGATCAGCTCGGCCTGCGACTGGCTGCCCGTGTCGAACGTCAGGTAGATCGTGCCCTTGCAGGCAGGCGCATCGGCGGCCTGCACGATCGACGTGGCCGCCAGCAGCACTGGCAGCAACCGCACGGCGGGGTGCGACGCATGCGCCATCAAAGCCGCGGCGCCGAATTGGCGAAGAAGACGCCGTGCGGCGAGCGCCCCACGGGAATCAGCTTGAGCACCTTGCGGCTGGCGACGTCGATGACGGCCACCTTCTTGATCCAGCGGAGCGTCACCCACAACGTCTTGCCGTCGTTCGTCAATTCCATGCAGTCCGGACCGCCCGGCACGGGGATCATGCCGACGTTCTCCAGCGTGACCTGGTCGATGACGGTGATCGAGTTCTGCGTGCGGTTCGACACGAACACGTGGCGGCGGTCGCCGGCGGCGCGGAAGTTGTGGGCCCCATCGCCCGTCTTGATGCGCTTGACGGTCTTCCGGGCGCGCCAGTCGATCACCTCGACGTAGTCGCTGCCCATGATCCCGACCAGCAGGTATTTGTCGTCCGGCGTCATCGTGATGCCGGCCGGGAGCTTGCCCACCGGCAGCGTCCACTTGATGGTCTGCGTCTTGAGGTCGATGGCGCTGATCTGGTCGCTGCCCTGCTGCGTGACGAACGCCGTCGTGCTGGCCGCGTCGAACGCGATGTGGCTGGGCATGCGCGCGAGCGGCAGGCGCTTGCTGAGCGTGAGGTTGCCTCCGTCATATTTGTAGACGTCGACGCGGTCCAGGCGCAGCGCCGCCGACACGAACCACTTCTGGTCCGGCGAGAAGCCGATCTGGTACGGGTCGAGCACGTCCGCCAGGCGGCGCTGCACCTTGCCCGAGACCGGATCGAGGAAGATCAGCTCGTTGCCGGCGGAGCTCGCGACGATCACGGACTTGTTGTCCGGCGTGGCCATCAGGTGGTGCGGCTCCTTGCCGACCGCGAACGTGCCGTTGTCGGCACCCGTCGCCTGGTCGAGCAGCTGGACAGTGGCGTCTTTCGAATTGAGCACGACGACAACGTTTGCCTGGGCGGCCTGGATGGCCGAAAGCAATACGAAGCCGGAGATAAGGGACTTGCGGAAGCGGCGCAGCATGGAACAGGCGGAGGTCCGAGAAAGGAAAGTTTTATTCTACGAGGAAACTTGAACAGCCCGTAGCGCCGGACGTCACAATCGTACGTAAGCGGCGCGCCGCCGCAACACAGTGGACAGGACGTCAATGGCAGATTGTCAGGCCATGCACTACAATCGCCTTTCACTCTGAACAACAAGGGAACACCCATGTCCATCACCACCACGAATTCCGGCCTGCAATATGAAGACACCGTCGTCGGCAGCGGCGCCGAAGCGAAGGCCGGCAACTACGTGACCGTGCACTATACCGGCTGGCTGCAGAACGACGACGGCAGCCAGGGCGTCAAGTTCGATTCCAGCAAGGACCGCAACGATCCGTTCCAGTTCCCGCTGGGCGCTGGCCACGTGATCCGTGGCTGGGACGAAGGCGTGCAGGGCATGAAGGTGGGCGGTGCGCGCCGCCTGGTCATCCCGGCGAGCCTCGGTTATGGCGCACGCGGCGCCGGCGGCGTGATTCCGCCGAACGCGACCTTGATCTTCGACGTCGAGCTGCTGGACGTATAACTCGCGGTGATGTGTGGGCACGGGGTGCCCACCCTACGCGACTGCTCGACGTATCAATGTCGCCGGTGATGTGGTGGGCACGGGGTGCCCACCCTACGCGACTGCTCGACGTATCAATGTCGCCGGTGATGTGGTGGGCACGGGGTGCCCACCCTAACGGTCATTGCAGAGCGGCCGCCCCGGGGCATGAAAGAATACAGGGTGGAAGGCTGGCGATAGAGGTCGAGCATTAATCGTGGAGGTAAATCCCCGACCCTAA
>NZ_JAAQOM010000021.1 GCF_011682055.1 Telluria antibiotica
TTCTGCGGATCACGTTAGGGTCGGGGATTTACCTCCACGATTAATGCTCGACCTCTATCGCCAGCCTTCCACCCTGTATTCTTTCATGCCCCGGGGCGGCCGCTCTGCAATGACCGTTAGGGTGGGCTCCCCCGAGCCCACGCGAACGTTTGCGTTATGCGAACGTCACGCGTGGGCACGGGGTGCCCACCCTACGTTAAGCTGGCGATACCGGCCGTTCACAGTTTCTCGATCTGCCCCCGCGCATACCCGGCACCCGCACCGTTCGGCGCCAGCTCGAGATAGGTCTTGTACGCGGCCTTCGCCTTGTCGCCTGCACCCGCGCGTGCGTACGCGTCGCCCAGGTTCATGTATGCGATCGCGCGCGACGGGTCCATCTTGATCGCGTTCTCGAACCAGCGCACGGCCTCGGCGAACTTGTCCTGCTTGTAGAACACGAAGCCGAGATTGTTGGCCGCCAGCGCGAAGTCCGGCCGCAGCTTCAGCGCTTCCGTGAACTGGGCTTCGGCCTGCGCGTACTGCTTTTCCTTGTACAGCTGCAGGCCGTGATCGTTGGCACGCTGCGCCTGCTGGCGGCTTGACACCGGCACGGCGGCCGGCGCCTTGATCGTCTGCTCGCCGCCCTGCAAGTCCTTCACGACGACGGGCGCGGACGGCGCCGACGCCTTCGCCTCGAGCTTCGTGTTGAGGGCGATGGCGTCGTTCGACAGCTGCGCCGTGTTCGTATTCAGGAATTCGCTTTCTTCCGGCAGCTCGAACACGAAGTCGCCGCCTTCCGAGCCGGGCAGGCTGCCGAAGGCGGGCGTCTGCTGCGACACGCTGGACACCGCGGGCGCCACGTACGCCGCGAGTTCCGTCGCCGTGATCAAGCCGTCGCCGTTCAAGTCGGCCTTGCCGCCGAGGCCTTGCAGCAGCGTCCACGTGAACACGGAGTGGCCGTTCGGGCCGCCGTCGGACACCATCTGGTCCGTGCCGCCGGCCGTCAGCATCTGGCGGCCGAGCCGCTTCGCGTTATCGCGCAGGAAGGCGGCGTTGGCGCCGCCGCGCGTGAGTCCGAGCCCGCTGTAGCAGGCATCCATCACGAACAGCACGTGCTTGGCGGGCAGGCTCTCGGCGATGTTCTGGATTTCCGTCATCGGGATCGCGTCGCTGGCGAGGTTCTCCGGATCGGCGTCGTACGGCACGATGTAGCCGAGGTCGCGGCCGGAACTCAGCTTGCGCGTCGCGCCGTGGCCGGCGAAGAACACGAACACGCGGTCGTTCGACTGCAGGCCACCCGTGCCTCCATGGCCCGCGAGGTCGTGAAAGGCGGCGAGGATGTTGCGGCGCGTGGCTTGCTCGTTCTTCAACGTGATCACGTGGTCGGGCGCGAAGCCGAACTTCTGCACGAGCGTCTGGCCCACGCCTTCCGCGTCGCGCACGGCGTACTGCAGGTGCGGCCATTTCGGATAGCCGTCGACGCCGACGACGATCGCCCACGAACTCGCATACCCGGTCGCGGCCGCGCGCGCGACGGGTGCGGGCACCGCGGCCGCGCCGCCGGGTACACGGAACGTGGTGCCGTCCCAGCCGGCGAACTGGTAGCCCTCGGCGACGAGGCGGTCGAGGATCGCGGGCAGCGCCTTCACGGTGCGTTCGTGGATGTCGTGGAAGAGGATGATGCCGCGGCCTTCCTTGTCGACGGCGCGCAGGACGCGGTCGGCGATCGACGTCGGTACCGGGTCGGCCCAGTCGAGCGAGTCGATGTTCCACATGACGGACTTCAGGTGCGCATCGGCCAGCAGGTGCATGCCTTCCTTGTTGCGCGCGCCGTAGGGAAAGCGGAACAGGCTCGATCGCTGCGGATCGACGGCCTTCAGCAGCTTGTCGGTATCGAAGATCTCGGCCTTCAGGCTGTCGCCGCTTTCCTTCGACAGCTGCGCATGCGTGAAGCTGTGGTTGGCCAGCACGTAGCCGGCCGCCTTCAGCTTGCGGCTGACTTCCGCACCAGCGTTCAGCTGCGCGGCGCCGTGCGCATCGAGCGTGCCGAGGTTGCGGCCGATGCTGAAGAACACGGCCGGCGCATCGTACTGCTTGAGGATCGCGGCGATCTCCTCGCTGTAGCGGCGGTGCGGACCGTCGTCGAACGTGAGCACGATCGTCTTCTTCGGCAGGCCCTTGCCGAAGATTTCGTCTTCGTCCTTTTGCGCGACCTGGCCCTTGTCCGCGCCTTGCGACGCCGGTTCCGCCGGCTCGGGCTTGGCGGGGTAGGGCAGCACGACGCCGTAGTCCTTGAGGATGCGGTCGCGCTGGTACAGCGTCTTCAGGTAGGTGACGTAGCTCTCCCACTTCTCGCGCTTGAGCACGATCGCGCGCGACTCGAAGCGGCCGAACACGGCCTGGATCTCTTTCTCGTAAGTGCGCTCGATCTCGGCCAGCGCGTCGAGGTCTTCCGAGATCCGCTTGTGCAGCTTGATCGCCGGCAGCGACGAGTCCTTCGCCACGTGCTCCAGCAGCGACCGCATCAGTTCGCGGAAGGCGAGACGGTCGGCGTCGTACAGACCTTCGTTCGTCTCGACGTAATCGAGCAGGCCGCCGATGGCCTCGAAGCGGCGCGGATTCTGCGAGCGGGCGAGGGCCGCGAGCGCGCCGTCGACCTTCGCGATGCGTTCCTGGTTCTCGTGGAACAGCTGCTGGCCGACGCGGTTGACCTCCGCCTGCCCCTGCGCCGGCAGGCCGGCCTCGTCCTGCGTGAGCACGATCATCTTGCGGTAGGCGGCCAGTATCTGCTGCATGTCGGCGGCGATGGCGGCGGCTTCCGGGGACTGTCCGAGCGGCTGTTGCGCCTGGGGCATCGGCTTGCGGTTGACGAGATAGGTGCCACTGGCGGCACCGGCCGCGGCGACGGCGAAGATGACGAGATAGAGGGCTTTGCGTTTCACGGCGATATTGAAAAAGTTTTATCGCGGCAACAATACCACCACTTGGCTGCGGAGCGGCAAGGAAAACGCGACTCTTGTGGTGGCGCAAGCGAGGTTGCCGTCTGACGGGGTGCGCTGAGCCGAACGATGCCGGCAGCATGACACTCTTGTACTGCCGAGAATCCTTGTTATAATAGGCGGCTTCGCGCACATGGTCAGCCATGTGCTTGCGAAAACCCATCAGGAGAGATGGATGAGTGGTTTAAGTCGCACGCCTGGAAAGCGTGTATAGGTTCATAGCCTATCGGGGGTTCGAATCCCCCTCTCTCCGCCAAGTATAACTAGTTGATTTTAAAGAGAAAAAAAGCCGACTCGGCAGTCGGCTTTTTCTTTATCTGTACTATAGATCGCAGTTGTACTATTCAATTTCCGGTTACCCCAGTGATTTCGCGTTCTCGATCTCAGCTGCAGCGCGCGTGACGGCGCGACGTGCCGCTGCTGAAGGGTCGGCGCCTACTGGTTCGGACCAATTCCCATCCGCGAATACCACCGACTCGCCTCCCCACTCGATATCGATCCGTAACCGAGCTGACAGGTCCAACATGTCGTCGCTGTGCACAAGCGGATTCCAGGCGTGGGTGACCGTGCCGTCGGCGAAATGCAGGCTCAGCCAGTTCTCGCCCGCGACGATCTCGACCTGGGCACCGATCCGCGCGGCCGCTGCGGCATGCCGTCCGGGCCGTCGTCGTCGCTCTCGTGCCACTGGTCGCCGGTCCATTCGACGCGCCTGAAGTTATTCTCGTCCGTGCTCATCTTCATTCCTCCTGCTGCTACCGCTTATTTCCATGGCTGGTTTCGAGCGTAGAGCGACTCGTAAATATCCCAAAGCACCGTTCCTCGAGCATTCGTTTCTGGGGCTCTGACGCCGATTTTTTCCAGACAGTAAAAGCAGATGAGGAAGCCTGCGCATGCGCTGAGTACAGCGCGGGGGGTGTAATGCAGGATGGGCTGAAATCGACCGAAGGCTTTGCCATCCTCTTCGACAAGGTAGGGGTCTGTCGCCGAGAGGGAGGGGTGCGCCGCGAAGTGCGACAGGTGGCGATAGAGCCCATCATACATCATCAATGCATCAGCTTTCTTAGCAAACTCGAAGATTTTGATTTCTGCCGACCCGGCGTTTTCGGAGACGAACGCGGATAGTCGCTCCTTAAACACTTCAACGTTTTCATAGTCGTTAGGTTTTAAAAGCGCTTTTGCTGCCTTCGTCCGGGAAGCAATATCGTGTTCTACAAGGTCGTTCGCTTTGATTTCCCCTGCAGCGAGAGCGCCAAGCACAAATGAAGTTTCGACAAGACTGCGAGCAATGATGAGGGCTTCAATAGTCATTCCGCCTTCCGCCAAAGAAATGGCCGCCTGGAAATGGGCTGCAGCCCGGGCGAAAAGCAAACACGCGGGCAGGGTGCTTTTGTCCTCAATTTTAGGGAGCATCGATACGGCCTGCATCGCTAGACTGGAGCATTCCCCCGCGAAGCCGAACAGCTCCATGTAGTTTTCTTTTTGTTGCTCCCTAAGCTTAGTTCCGCTCAGTCCGCTGAAACCTTCGAAGTCCATTGGGGATCCTTAAATTGATGAGTCAGATGTACATAGGCTGAGTCATAGTATAAGGTCTGCATCGGCTACCGCAGCGGCTTGACAACTTCCGGCCGGCGCCTATACACACGTTCGGTGATCTTGCCGTCGGCGTGGGCCAGCAGCTGGCGTGCGTGCTCAAGCGTCTCGGCGTCGCTGGCGCACTTGGCGCGCAGGTCGTGCTCGGTGAAGTGTTCGGACACCTTCGTCTCTTCCATCACCCTGGTGATGAAGTTCCGCCAGAGCGATTCCCATCCGCCGGCGCGGCCCGTCTTCTCGTCGATGTAGCCCTCGCCGTTGCGGTTGCAGAACAGGAAGGGCGATAGCTTCACTGGCCGCGCCGCCTTGGCCATCTCGACCGCCGCACGTAATTCCTCCGACCATTCGATGATCAGCCGTTTGCCGGTCGAGTCGCGCGTCTTGTTCGGCTCGACGTAGATCCCGTCCTCCTTGAGGTCCGACATCGTCAGCCGCAACATGTCGCCGCGGCGCATGCCCGTGAGTAGCTTCAGCCGGATGTAGGCTTGGGCGGCCAGTACGCTGCCGGCCTTGCGCCGCGACGTGAGCGACAGGCACTCGACCACTTCCCAGTCCTCGACGTAGCGCGTGCGCGCCTTCTCTCCCTGCAGGCGCACCTCACCTTTGAAGGGGTGCCGGTCGATGGAGCCCCACTCGACGGCTTTCGTGAGCGCATGGCTCAACACCTCCATCTCGCGGCGCGCGCCGGTCTTCCCCTTCGCTTTGTCGACGTACTGGTAGACGTGGCGCGGCTTGATGTCCATCAGCCCCATCGAGCCAAACGCGGTCCGGACAGGCTGGATTGCGCTGCGGTTCTGCGCCTGGGTGGTCACGGCCTTCGTGGGATCACCTCAAGGGCGTAGCGGTCGAGCAGCTGGGCGACCGTCTTGGCGTCCTGCACGTACTTGAGGCGTTCGGCCCACACGGTGTACGCGTCCGACAGCGTGGCGCCGAGGCGGAACAGCTTTTTGCCGTCCCACGCGGCTTCCTGGCCGGGCGGCACCTGGTAGTAATAGGCGCCGTGGGTGTGCCGCCAGCGAAGGGGAAGTCCCTTATTCTCCGGTTTACGCGCGCGCGGCATCGAGCGCTCCCCAGTCCGGTTCTTTCGGCGCCGCGCGGCGGCCGCCGGCGGCGACGGCGCCGAACACTTTCTCGGCGTGCGCACGCATGACGGCGACGGTGCCGTCAGGCCGCACCCGGTGCTCGATGCCCACCCGCGCAGCACCCGTACCTGTGCGGCGTGCTGCACGCGGCACGTCAGCTCGCGGATCTCGTCCGAGTCCAAGAACATGTTGCTCATCACTTATAGCCCTTCTGCTTCATCGCGGACCGTCACCACCGACGTTCACGCACAGGTGCGGCGTCGTACGCACACCTCCTGGCGTTCGTGGCAGTTTGGCTGCATGGCAAGAATTACTGTCGCCATGTGCATAAAGTTTCCGCGAGTAAACCAAAGGGAACGTCCCGACTTATAATGGCGTATTGATAGGACATATATTAGCGGGCGTGCCTGCGCGCCGCCGGGAGCCGCATGACATGATTCCATTTCTTCGAATCCGCAGCGCCGCCTGTGCCGCCCTGGTGGCATTCGCGGTTGCCGCGCCGGACATGGTCGCGGCCGCGCCGTCGAAGCTGCCCGCGCTGGAGCGCCTGGTGCGCGCTGCCGACGATGGCGCGCTGCCGGCGCTCCTCGCGGCGCAGCGCACGTTCCAGGATGGCCCCTACGCCGACCGCATGGCGTACCTGAAACTGTTGCGGCGGGCGTACCAGGACCGCGGCAACGCGGCGGACGCGGCGCGGGTGTGCGACCACATCGTTGACCTCGCGCGCGAGCAGGGCGATGCACTGAATATCGCACTGGGACGGCTGGGAACCTACGACAGGAAGCTCGGTCCTGAACGGACGGCTGCGCTGGCCGCGCTGAATGCCCTCGACGTCCAGTACGCCAATCTGCACGAATCGGAATTCATGGCAGCGCTGCAGCAGGCGTATGGTGACGTCTACCTGAACCTGGGGCAGCTCGACTTCGCGCTCAGCCACTACCTGAAAGCGCTCGACCTCGCGCGCCAGCACCCGGAACTGCTGGCGCCGACCGTGAACGGATTGCGCGTGTCGATCGCCAGGGTTTATGTGCACAAGAACGCGCCGGAGAAGTCGTTGGCGATGCTGGCGCTGATCGACGAAACCGGTGGCAAGCTGGGCCCGTGGCTCGTAGTGCGCAAGTTCGTCAACGAGGGCATTGCCTACCGTATTCGGGGCGATATGGTCCGGGCGCGGGCGGCCCAGCAGAAGGCCCAGGTCGTCGCGCATGCGCACGGCCTGCTCGAGCAGGAGGCGAAGGCGCTCAGCAACATTGCCGACACCTGGCTCGCGACCGGCAACTACGTCGAGGCCGAGCGCGCCGCGCGCGCGGCACTGCCGGTGGCCGAGCGGTCGGGCAATCCTGGTGTGCCGCTCTTCGCCCGCGTGAACCTGGGTTTCGCCCTGATCGGCCAGGGCCAGGTGGCCGCCGGGCGGAAACACGTCGACGCCGTGCTGGCGGAACAACGCGCGCTGAATCTCTTGCCTGACCTGGGCCGCGTACTCGCCGACAAGAGCGAGATGCTGGAGAAGGTCGGCCTGATCCGCCCCGCGCTGCAGGCCTTGCAGGAAGAGCGCAAGGTGGTCGCGACTATCGAGGCGGCCGAGCGCGAAGACATGCTGAAGGTGCTGCAGGATCAGTTCGACGCCCAGCGCCGCGCCATCCAGATCGAGTACCTGCGGCGCGAGAACGCCTTGAAGGACGAGGAGATCCGCAAGCGCCGCAGATGGCAGTTGTTCGCGTCCGCCAGCGCCGGCATGGCGCTGCTGCTGTGCGGCTTCGTCTGGCGGTTGTATCGCCGTTCCGAGTCCACGAGCGCCCGCCTCAGCGACATGAACGAGGAACTCGCCTACCACTCCACGCACGATGCGCTCACGGGCCTGTTGAACCGTCGCTCGTTCCGCGACGCGCAGGCGGCGCGCGGGGGCGGCGCCGGTTGTTGCTTCATCCTGCTCGACATCGACCACTTCAAGTCGATCAACGACCGTCTCGGCCACGCGGCCGGCGACGACGTGCTCGTGGAAGTTGCGCGCCGCCTGCGTGCCTGTGCCGACGGGCACGGACAGGCCTTGCGCTGGGGCGGTGAGGAATTCCTCGTTCATGTCGACGGCGGCGAACCTGCGGCGCACGCGGCCCTCGTGCGTGCGCTGCTCGACGCCGTGGCGGGCGCGCCGGTCGCGCTGGCGGATGGGCAGGCGCTGGACGTGACCATCACGGCCGGTGCGCTGTCGGTGCCCGCCGGCGCGCCGCTCGACTGGCAGCACGCGCTCGTGCTGGTCGACGAGGCGTTATATCGGGGCAAGCGGGACGGGCGCCGCTGCGCCTGGTTCGGCGAGTGGGACGGGAGCGGTACGGTCGCGCGCGAGGTGCGCATCGCGGCGGTCGGTGCCGCGCGCGTTGCGGACCGGCATGCTGGCGGCGTGAAGATCGGCAGTGCCGACGGCGTCTGCGCCGCCTGATCCGCTCGGTACGTCCCGGACCACTCCCGCAGATGGCAACGCGACAGCCGCTGCCTGCTTTGACCGCCTTGGCATGCCACGGCTCTCATCACCTCGACCTCTCGAACCGCCCGGTGCGGACCCGCATGCCGGGTGGTGTGGGAGGGGACCGGTCAGACTCGCTGCCCGCCCCAATCCCGATCTACTTCCGTCTTACTGCGCGACCTTCAGATCGACGTTCGGCGCTTCCCCAAAAGTTCGCGGGCGCGGCGGATGCGCACGTCCGGCACCAGGCCGGGCATTTCGCCAGCATCCCGTTTTATCGGGACGACGTCGACCCCGCGCAGTGGCCCTGGCATCTGCCCGGCACCGGGCCCACGCACCTGCTGGCCGAGATGGCGGAGCTGGAAGCCGTGCTGGCGCGCCGTGCGCAGGCGCTGGGTGTCGAGATCCGGCGCGGTCTCGCCGTCTCGGACGTGCACCAGACGGCGGACGACGTCGCCGTGCACGCGGGCGGAAGCTTCTTTACGGCGCGCTGGCTCGTGGGCTGCGACGGTGCCCGCAGCGCCGTGCGCAAGGCCGCCGGCTTCGCGTTCGAAGGCACGGAGCCCGAGTTCACGGGCTATACGCTCAGCCTCGATCTCGCCGAGCCGCACCGCATCGCGGTCGGCCGCACGATGACGGCAGCCGGCATGACGATCCAGTTCCAGCCGGGCCACCTGGCGCTCGGCGATTTCGACGGCGGCGTCGGCCACGATGCGGGCACGCCGCTCACGCGCGAGCGCGTGCAGGCGGTGCTGCGCCGCGTGTCCGGCACCGACGCGACGGTCGCCACGCTCCATCACGGCACCACCTGGACGGACCGCGCGCGCCAGGCGACGGCCTACCGCGCCCGTCGGGTCCTGCTGGCCGGCGACGCGGCGCATATCCATTCGCCGCTGGGCGGGCAGGGCCTGAATCGCGGCATCGGCGACGCGCTGAACCTGGGCTGGAAGCTCGCCGCTACCGTTCGCGGCACGGCGCCGGACACGCTGCTCGACAGCTACCACGCGGAGCGGCATCCGGTCGGCGCGCGGGTGCTGGACTGGTCGCGCGCCCAGGTCGCGCTCATGCGGCCGGAGCCCGCGGCCCGCGCGCTGAACGCCGTCATGCGCGACCTGATCGCCACGCGCGACGGCGCCACGTACGTCGCCGGCAGGGTGTGGGGCATGCACACGCATGTTGATGTCGGCGGCGAGCATCCGCTGGCGGGCCGCAGCGTGCCCGATTACCTCTTCGACGACGGCACGACGGTGGCCCACGCGATGCGCGGCGGCGGGGCGCTCCTGCTCGACTTCACGGCCGACGCGGCGCTGGCCGCCTTCGCCGGACGCTGCGGCGGCAGGCGGCGCCATGTTGCGGGCAGCGTGCGGGAGCGGCTCGGCGCGGATGCGCTGCTGGTGCGGCCGTACGGTATCGTCGCGTGGGCGCGCGCCGGTCATCCCGATCCCGCCGAGCTGGAACGCGCGGCGGCGCGCTGGCTCGGCGCCTGTTGGACTGTGCAGAATGCCGCAGCGCGGCATCAGCGGTAATCCGCGCGCGGCCCGCATCCGGCTACAATAGGCCCATGAAAAACTGGATCAACCGCCTGCGGGGCGGTGCCGACAACACGGACGGCGCGAAGCCGGCCGTTCCCGCACCCGGCGAGCTGGACGGACAGGTGGGCATGGCCGCCGAGATCGAGGCCACGTATTACCGCTGGCTGACGGCGTCCGCCGGCTACGCCGCGCCGGCCGCGATCGAGAACGCGATCCTCGACGAGGTGCGCGGTCTCGCGCGCGACCCCGGCACCGCGGCCGAGCTGGTGCCGCGCGTGCCGGAAGTGATCCCGCAACTGCTGCGCAGCCTGCACGACGAGGCGTCGAACGCGGAACTGGCGCGCCAGGTCGCGCAGGACGTCGTGCTCGTGGCGGAAGTCATCCGCGAGGCGAACAGCGCGTACTACCGGCCCATGTCGCCCGTGAAGACGGTCGAGGCGGCCCTCATGATGCTGGGCCAGAACGGCTTGCGCATGCTGCTCGCGCGCATCGCCTTCCGGCCCATCATCAAGCTGCAGTCGACGGGGTTCGCGCGCGTGGCCGCGCCGCTCGTCTGGAACCAGTCCGAGAAATGCGCGCTGGCCGCGAGCCTGATGGCGCCCGGCCTCACGGCGGGCGCGTTCGAGGCCTATCTCGCTGGCCTGATGCAGAACCTGGGCGTCATCGTCGGCTTCCGCCTGGCCGACCGCGTCTGCGACGACGGCAAGGTGCCCGGTTCCAGCGACTTCGGCCTGCAATTGCTGGACGAGGGCCGCATGCTGTCGGCCGCCATCGCCCGCCACTGGGACTTCCCCACGTCCGTCGCCGATGCCATTGCGCACGCGGGCGAGCCGGGCGAGGAAAACCTGGCGCAAGCGCTCGCGCTGGGCGACCGCATCGCCAAGCTGCGCCTCCTGATCGACGCCCACGTCATCGGCGAGGACGACGGCTTCGTCTCCGAAGGCCTCGACAACTTCCAGCGCCGCTGCCTCGGCAAGCTGAGCAACGTCGAAAGCTGACCTCGCGCAATGGCGCCGCGTGCGCGCACCATTGCGCCACACGCGTGTTGCCACGACCGTGTTTCCGTGTAATCATGATTTTCGGGCAGGAAACTTTTTTACCGGACGTGGAGGAGACACGATGATCCGCAAGACGAAAGTTGCATCCCTGATACTGGCGATGGCCGTGCTGCCCTGGTGCGGCGGGCACGCCGTCGCCGGTCCGCTGGACGAGGCGAAGGCGAAGGTCCACCTGGACGCCGTCGCCGCCGGCGACCTGGACGCGCTGATGCGCGACTATGCGGACGACGCCTACCTGGAGTGGGTCGGGGGCCCGCTCGACGGCCGCTACCACGGCAAGGCCGCGATCCGCGCCGTCTGGCAGAAATTCATCGCGGCGAACGCCGGCAAGTCCCGTCCGGCCAGCTTCGGCAAGCTGACGGCGCTCGGCAACCCGCGCGGCACGTCGCTGCAGGCCAAGGCCGACTACGGCGGCGCGGTGCCGGTGAAAGTGTGGCACGTGCTGACCTACCGCGACGGCGACCTCACCACCGAGGTCTGGCAGATCGCGCCCACGCTGCAGATCGATCCGTGATGCCGTCGTCGTCCCCGGCGCTGCTGGCGCTGCTGCTGGCCGGCGCCGCCTCTGCCTCCGCGGCGTCCGTCGAGGTGCTCGTGCAGACGCCGGCGGGCGGCCCGGTGGCCGATGCCGCCGTGATCGTCGAGCCGCTCGCGGGCCCGGTCCCGCATGCGCGCGCGGGCGCGCATGCCGCCATCGAGCAGCGGGGCCGCGAATTCCTGCCGTGGATGACCGTCGTGCAGACCGGGACGAGCGTCGACTTCCCCAACAACGACACGATCCGCCACCACGTGTATTCGTTCTCGGAGCCGAAGCGCTTCGAGATCAAGCTGTACGCCGGCAAGCCGGGCAAGCCCATCGTGTTCGACAAGCCGGGCCAGGTCGACATCGGCTGCAACATCCACGACTGGATGGAGGCGCACGTGCTGGTCGTCGACACGCCGTACTTCGCCCGCACGGGCGCGGACGGCCGCGCCACCGTCGCGGGCGTGCCGGCGGGCCGCTATCGCCTGCGCCTGTGGCATCCGCGCCAGAAGGCGCAGGTCGCGCCGGACGAGATCGACGTGGACGACGCACCCGTGCGCCTGACGCTCGCGCTCGACGCGAAACCGCGCGAGCCCAGGCCGCACACCGAGGACGACCCGGACCGCTACTGACATGTCATCGAGATCGCTGCGGCACAGGATCGCCATCGTCTTCGTCGGCCTGCTCGTGCTGGTCATGGGCTTCGTGCTCGCGCTCGTCCACAGCAGCAGCGCGCGCATCGTCGAACGCGAGACGCAGCGCGAGCTGGCCGTCGGCGCCAAGGTATTCCAGCGGCTGCTCGAACAGAACCAGCGCCAGCTGGAGACGGCGGCCACCGTGCTGTCGGCCGACTTCGCGTTCCGCGAAGCGATCGCCACGCAGGACCAGCCGACCGTGCGCTCCGTGATCCGCAACCACGGCCAGCGCATCCACGCGCAGGTCATGATGGTCACGGGCATCGACGGCAGGATGATCGCGACGACGCAGCGCGCGGCGGCGGCCGGCGATCCGTTCCCGTTCCCCGACCTGCTCGCGCAGGCCGAGGCCGCGGGGCGCAGCGCGGGGTTCCGCCAGATGAAGAACGGCCAGCTGTACCAGGTCGTGCTCGTGCCGATCATGGCGCCCACGCGCATCGCCTGGGTCGCGATGGGCTTCCACGTGGACGACCGGTGGGCGAGTGACATGGCGGACGTGACGGGCCTCGGCGTGCACATCGTGCGCGCGGGGACGCCAGGGCTGCTCGCGTCGTCCGCGCCGCCCGCGCAACGGGCCGCGCTCGAGGGCGGCGCGCGCTACGCCCACGTGGACGTGCCGCTGGACGGCGGCCTGCAGGCCGTGCTGCAGCTTCCGGTCGCGCAGGTCCAGGCGCCGTTCGAGCAACTGCAGGGACGCCTGCTGGGCGTGATCGGCGCGGCGGTGCTCGTGTTCGCGCTGGGCAGCGTGATGCTGGCCGGGCGCATCGTGCGGCCCCTGAACGAATTGTCCGCGGCCGCGCGCCGCATCGCGTTGGGCGACTACGCGCAGCCGCTGCCGCCCGCAAAGGGCGACGAGATCGGCCAGCTGGCCGCGAGTTTCGAGCAGATGCGCAACGGGATCGCGAGCCGCGAGGAGCGCATCGGCCGGCTGGCCTATGTCGACGAACTGACGGACCTGCCGAACCGCACCCGCTTCCTCGAAGCGTTCGGCCGCCTCACGCCGGGCGGTGGGGGCGCCGTGCTGGTCGTGAACGTCGACCGCTTCGCCCTCATCAACAACGCGCTGGGCCACCTCGTCGGCGATCGCCTGCTGCGCGCCGTCGCGGGACAGCTCGCGCCCCTGGTGCCGCCCGGCGGCATGCTGGCGCGCCTGTGGGGCGACCAGTTCGCGTTCCTGCTGGAGCGCGCGGACGCCGACGCGGCGCGCACCTTCGCCGACGCCGTGCTTGCGGCATTGCGCGATCCCGTCACGCTGGATGGCCAACGCCTCGACATCGAAGCGGGTGTCGGCATCGCGCTGTATCCGGACGACGGCCCCGATGCGAGCACGCTGCTGCGCCGCGCGGAACTCGCGCTGGCCGCGGCCAAGCGGCGCCATTCCGGCGTCGCGTTCGCGTCCGAGACGGGCGCCGAGCCCGCGCACGAACAGCTGTCCCTCATCGGCGACATGCGGCGCGCGCTGGCGGCCGGCGAATTCACGCTCGCGTACCAGCCCAAGCTGGCGCTCGCCAGCGGCCGCATCGTGGCGGTGGAAGCGCTGCTGCGCTGGCAGCATCCGGAGCGCGGCAGCATCGCGCCGGCGCGTTTCATCCCGTTCGCCGAGCAGACGGGCTTCATCCGCGAGATCACGCCATGGGTGCTCGACATGGCCGTGCGCCAGGCCGCCGTGTGGCATGCGGCTGGCCTGGACATCGCCGTGTCGGCGAACCTGTCGACATTGGACCTGCTCGACCCATACCTGGGCCGGCGCGTACGCGGCCTGCTGGAACGCCACGCCGTGCCGGCGCGCCGCCTGTGCCTGGAAATCACGGAGAGCGCGCTGATGGACGATCCCACCCTGGCGCAGGCGCACCTGGACGAACTGGCCGGCCTGGGCATCAAGCTGTCGATCGACGACTACGGCGTCGGCCAGGCGTCGCTGGCCTACCTGAAAAGCCTGCCCGTCGATGAATTGAAGCTCGACCGCAGCTTCATCACGGCCGTCACGGAATCGCCGCGCAACGCCGCGATCGTCGAGTCGACGATCATGCTCAGTCACGCGCTGGGACTCACCGTCGTCGCGGAAGGTGTGGAGACGCAGGCCGAACTGCGCTGGCTGCGCGCGCACGGCTGCGACATCGCGCAGGGTTATGGCATCGGGCGGCCGATGACGGCGGCGCAACTGCAGGACTGGCTGGCCGCGTTCGTGCCCGACATGACCGTCTGACGGCGGCTCAGGCCAGGAAGTCGAACGCCGACGGCGGCCGTCCGCCGTTCATCATCCCGAACAGCGAATTGGCCCCCGCATTCGTGTACTGCTGCACGAGGGCATTCGCCTGCGCGTTGACCGCCTGGGTCAGCCGCGTTTTCTTGTCGGCGAGTGCGTCGCGGTCCTTCGTCACCGCGGTGGCCTCGTTGGCGATCGTGCCACCCGTCGCCAACTGCTGCGCGATGCCGGTGCCGACCTTGTCCGCGAGCCCCGCGCCGCCGTTCGCGAACAGCTTCGCCACGCGGTCCGGGTCGGCCGCGATCGCCGCGTTCAACGTCGCGTCGTCGACGGCCAGCCTGCCGTTCTTCGCGCTGACGCCGATCGCGGCCAGCGCGGCGGGATCGATGCCGGCCATCAGGCGCCCGACCTGGTCCTGGGCCTGCGCCAGCATGCGGTCGCCGGCCGCGTCGCCCGTCTTCAGCGCGGCCAGGCGCGCGGGCAGGGCGTTGACGGCAGCGGCGAACGCCTTCACGTTGCGCGCGATGGCGCTGCCCTTGTCGGCGGAGTCGCCGGCCAGCGTCACCGTGCCCGTGCCGACGGCCTTGAGGTCCAGCGTGACGCCGGCGATGGCGCCAGCGAGCTTGTTGCCGGCGCTCGTGACGGCCTTGCCGTCGACGTTCACGAGCGCGTCCTGCGCGGCCCGCGTCTGCGTCACCGTGCCGTGCGCGGGCGGCTGCCAGGTCAGCAGCGCCTGCAGCGCGGGGTCGCCGGTGACGCCGATGCGCATGGCGTTCGCGGCGCCCGGCTGGCCCGCCAGGCTCAGGACGACGCCCTTGTCGGTGGACGCCAGTGCCGCATCCACGCCGGCCGCCTTGAACGCGGCGGCGATGCCTTGCGGCGTGTTGTCGGGCGCGCCGATGCGGATCGTCTTGGTGCCGGCGCCCGTGTCGATCTTGACGACGGTGGGCGCGCCGCTGCCGATCGGCGTCGTGGCGCTCGGCATCCGCACGGTCGACAGTTGCTGGGCCTGGGCCAGTTGCTTCACCTCGATCTTGTGCGTGCCGGCGGCGGCGCCGGTCGCCGTGATGCGCGCATCGACCGCCTTGCCGTCGACCTGCGGGACGAGTTTCAGGCCGCTGGCCGCGAGCGTACCGGCGACGGACCTGACGTCGTCCAGCACATTGGCGAGCCGGCCCAGCACGGACAGGCGCGCGTCGTCGCGCCGGATCTGCGCGTCGACGCCTTGCAGGCCGGGGTTGCGGGCCGTCAGCGACGCGACGGCGCTGCCGTACAGATCGGACACGCTCCGGTTGCCTGCCGCCGCGGTCGCCGTGGAAGGGATCGTGGATGCCATGGGGTGATTATCCGCGCAAGCTTGTCATTTCATGCATTGAATACCGTGCCGATTACCCGTCAATCTCCGCGTTCGGCGCAGGCGCCTCGGCGAAGGCGGCGACGGCGCCCACGACTTCGCCCGACGCGTCGCGCACGGGCACCGCGTTGATCACGACGTGCATCCGCTCGTCGTCCGAGAAGCGCACCGTCAGTGCTTCGCCGCGCACTTCCTCGCCGGTGGCGGCGGCGCGCTGCAGCGGCAGTTCGTCAAGGCCCAGCAAGGTGCTGCCGGCATACACGGCGAACGCGCGCCCGCCGCGGATGTCGGGCCGCGGGCAGTCGCCGCTGTGCAGCCGCAGCAGGCGTTCGGCCGCCGGGTTGGCCTTGATGCGCCGGCATTCGCGGTCGCCGGCGACGAACAGGGCTGACTGTGCGGCCTGCATGACGCCTTCCAGCTCGCTCGTGCGGCGCTGCTCGCGCCGCTGGCTGTCCTGCAGCGCGCCCGCCAGGCGCCGCTGCTCCGTGATCTCCTCGACGACGACCGACACACCCAGCAAGGTGTCGTCGCGGTCGTACACGGGATGCAGGCTCTCGCGCCAGACGCGGCGCGCGTGCGGCCGGGCCGGCGTCGCGCCTTCGAACACGGAGCCGACGATGGGACGTCCCGTCGCGATCACCTGGCGCAGGCGCACCTCGGCGGACGGCGCGATTTCGGGGATGACGTCGTGGATCGACTTGCCGATGTGGTCCTCGACGGGCAGGCCGTTGATGTCGGCCAGCAGGCGGTTCAGGCGCACATAGCGCAGGTCGAGGTCCAGCAGGGCCAGGCCGACCGGGACGTGGTCGAACGCGGCCTCGAGGGTCAGCGCGGCGCGGCGCACGTCGCGGCCGGCGCGCTCGGCGTCCGCCAGGCGCTGCTGCTGCCGGCCCAGGAGGATGGCGACGACGGCCGCGAGGGGCATCAACAGCAACAAAAGCTCTGCACTTGCGACGGGCACGAATCTCCTCCGAAGACGACCTTTTGCTGGTTGAAATTAACAATGCTGGGTCAGCGATTCGTCAACATATCATTACATCGGCGAACTGCTCAATATCTGCATGCCAAACTGCGGCCGCGACCGAGGGAAGTGGGGATGTTTGCGCACTCACTTACGAACTTGCAGCGTTATTGCGGGCACGACCGGGGCGCGACCGACGACGTGTATGCGACAGTAATTTTACGTATATCAAAGGTTTGTCGAATCAATAATAATCGCCTGCCAGGCAGGTCAAAAAAAGAGGAGACCCATGTCATTCGTAATCGTTCTCGCCGCGCTGGCGTTCCTGATGTTCGCCGCTTACCGCGGCTACAGCGTGATCCTGTTCGCGCCGATCGCCGCGCTCGGCGCCGTGCTACTCACGGCGCCGGACGCCGTCGCCCCTGTCTTTTCCGGCATCTTCATGGAAAAGATGGTCGGCTTCGTCAAGCTGTACTTCCCCGTGTTCATGCTGGGCGCCGTGTTCGGCAAGGTGATCGAGCTGTCCGGCTTTTCGGAGTCGATCGTCAACGCCGCCATCCGCTACATCGGCCGCTCGCGCGCGAACGCCGTGATCGTTGCCGTGTGCGCGCTGCTGACGTATGGCGGCGTGTCGCTGTTCGTCGTCGTGTTCGCCGTGTACCCGTTCGCGGCCGAGCTCTACCGCCAGAGCAATATCCCGAAACGCCTGATGCCGGGCGCGATCGCGCTGGGCGCGTTCTCGTTCACGATGGATTCCCTGCCGGGTACCCCGCAGATCCAGAACATCATCCCGACCACGTTCTTCAAGACGACGTCGTGGGCGGCGCCCGTGCTGGGCACCGTCGGCTCGCTGTTCATCGTCGTCGTCGGCCTGTCCTACCTCGAATGGCGCCGCCGCGCGGCGCTGGCGCGGGGCGAAGGCTACGGCACGTCGCTCGTCAACGAGCCGGAACGCGTTGCCGCCACGTCGCTGCCGCATCCGGCGCTGGCGCTGCTGCCGCTCGTCGTCGTGGGCGTGGCGAACTTCATCCTCACGCGCATGATCCCGCAGTGGTACGGCGATTCGTTCACGGTGCCGGCCGAGATCCTGCCGGGCGTGCACACGCCGGTGACGGCGACCATCAAGACCGTCGTCGCGATCTGGTCGGTGGAGGCGGCGCTGCTGCTGGGGATCGTCGTCGTCATCGTGACGGCGTTCCGGCGCGTCAGCAGCCGCTTCGCGGACGGCTCGAAGGCGGCCGTCGGCGGCGCGCTGCTGGCCGCGATGAACACGGCGTCGGAGTATGGCTTCGGCGGCGTGATCGCGGCGCTGCCGGGCTTCATCGTCGTGAGCGATGCGCTCAAAAGCATCCCGAACCCGCTCGTCAACGCGGCCGTGTCGGTGAGTTCGCTGGCCGGCATCACGGGCTCCGCGTCGGGCGGCATGAGCATCGCGCTGGCCGCGATGTCCGACCTGTTCATCAAGGGCGCCCAGGCCGCGCAGATTCCGCTGGAAGTGCTGCACCGCGTGGTGTCGATGGCCAGCGGCGGCATGGACACCTTGCCGCACAACGGCGCCGTCATCACCCTGCTCGCGGTGACGGGCCTCACGCACAAGGAATCGTACCGCGAGATCTTCGCCGTCACCGTCATTAAGACGCTGGCCGTGTTCTTCGTGATCGGCTTTTATTACGTCACGGACCTCGTGTGACGGTGCAGCAGGCCATGCGTCAGCAGGGCGTGACCACCCGCACGACCGTCTCGCAATAGTCGCGAAAGCCCATGCGCAAATAGAGGTCGTGCGCGCGCGCGTTGGCGCTCATCACGTGCAGGAACGGCGTCTCGCCGCGCGCCAGCTGGCGCAGGATGAGCTTTTCCATCAGGCGCTTCGCGTGGCCGCGGCCCTGGTGGTCGGGATGCGTGCATACGCCGCTGATCTCGCGCAGGCCGCTTGCCGCCATGCGCTCGCCGGCCATCGCGACGAGGCGGCCATTCTCGACGACGCCGAAGTACTCGCCCAGCTCGATGGTGCGCGGGCCGAACGGGCCGGGGCGCGTCAGCTGGGCCAGTGCCATCGCGTCGTCCACGTGCGCGGGGCCCAGCGGCACGGCGTCCGGGGCAGGGTCAAAGGCCGGCCCCGGGCGGCCGTCCCACACGAGGCGGAACATCGTGGCCTCGACGTCGATGCGCCAGCCGTCCGGCGCGGGACCGGACCAGGCATCGCAATAGAACGACTCGCCGGGCGCGCAGAACGGACGCAGCGCGGCGAAGTCGGGCGCATGCGGATCGGGAAAGCCGACGATCGGCGAAAAGCCGGGTGCGTAGCGGCGCGCGCGGTCGGTGCCGGAGGACAGGTGGCGGTGGGGGCCGGAGAGGCAATTCCAGAAGATGTTGTCGAGCGGGCGGAGCATGATCCGGGGCGTGCGCAAAAATGTCACTCTAGCATGCCGCGGCGGCGTTCACGTGGGCACCCGCAGCACCCGGTCGGGCAGGGCCCCGCGCCTTGCCCGCTGCCGGTCCGGGCGACGCGGTGCGCGTCCTTACAACGGTTTGCGCACGATGTCGTAGTCAATCGGGCACGACGCGGCTATACTAAATAATTCCAGCAGGCAATATATTTACCGCTTTACACTTGTTTTTCATCCAATCTGGGGTTTTGCGATGTACCGAAATCTGCATGGCATCAAAGCCGGCACCGGGCGGGCCGGCGGGTTCACGCTGATCGAACTGATCGTCGTGATCGTTATCCTTGGCGTGCTGTCGGCCGTCGCGTTGCCGAAATTCGTCGACCTCGGGTCGTCGGCCCGCACGGCATCGATCCAGGCGCTGGCCGGGTCCGTGAAAACAGGCGTCAGCGTGGTCAAGTCGCTCACGGCGCTGCACGGGGCGGGCACGGCGGCCGGCCCCGTCAACCTGACGTTCGTCACGCTGGACGACTCGACCCAGGTGCGCGTCTGGAGCGGCTATCCCGACCGCTGGTGCGACGGCATCGGCGCGGTGCTGCAAGGTGCGAAGGTCCCGACCACCGGCTGCTACCTGTCGTCCGCGGCGGTCACGGGCGACGACTACACCTTCTATGGCTTCGGCAACAACAAGCTGCCCAACGGCGACGCCGGGTGGCGCATCGAGAGCGCGCCGACGCCCATGAACTGCTCCGTCCAGTACACGTACAACGGCACCGGCGTTCCCGTCGTCAAAGCCAACACGAGCGGCTGCTGACCGTGGCGCCGGGCACTGTTGCCCGGCGCCAAACAGTTTGTTCCATCCCACGGCATTTATCCCACGCCCGCGCTTGCCCACAATGCATGGACGGCGACACCCATCGCCATCCATGCATTGCCAGCAGCATTCATGCCGTTCGCAAATTTCAAGTTTCCCCAAGGCGTCGTCGACGCCGCGCGCAAGGAAGAGGTCATCCACCGCACGACCGCGATGTTCGTCGAGTATTTCGGCGCGCAGGCCAAGCCGTATTCGATGGTGCTCGTCGAAGAGGTGGCCGACGGCGGCTGGGGCCGGGCCGACGAGACCCTCACGCTGGCCAAGACGGGACTCGCTGCCGACGCCGCTTGATTGCAGATGCAATGCAAACGGCGCGCCGCAAGGTGGTGCTTTTCGGTAGCATGGGTCGTCCGCACATCTGGTTTTGTTTCGATGGAGACCCAATCCTCAGCCGCTCCGTCCCGTATCGACGACGTCCTCATCACAGAGGAACTGGAGCGGCGTCCGCGTCGTGCGCCCGACCACGCGGCCGAGAATCGCGCCATGGCCGCGCTCGCCCGGCAGCTCGCGACCGATCCGCACGGCGCACCGCAGAAACTGGCGGAACTCGTGCTGGACTTGTGCGACGCCGACTCGGCCGGCATCAGCCTGCTCGAGGAACAGGACGGTGAGCGCATCTTCCGCTGGCACGCGGCGGCGGGGCTGTTCGCCGACCACCTGGGCGGCACGATCGACTACGACCGGAGCCCGTGCGGCATCGTAGTCGAGCGCAATCAAACGATGCTGATGCGGTACGGCGAGCGCCACTTCGCGGCGATGGTCGGGTTCGACCCGCCGATGGTCGAGAACCTGCTGGTGCCGTGGACCGCGGAAGGCCGTGTCGTCGGCACCGTCTGGCTGATCAGCAACCGGCCCGACCGTCAGTTCGACGCCGAGGATGCGCGCGTGCTGCGCAACCTGGCCGATTTCGCGGCCGCCGCCTACCAGGCCATCGTCGCGCTCGAGGAAACGGCCGAGAGCCGGCGCGAACTGGTGCAGGCGGCCGAGGAGCGCACGCGCGTGCTGGCCGGCCACAACCGCATGCTCGAACACGAGATCGCGCAGCGCCGCCAGGCCGACGACGCGCTGCGCGCCAGCGAGCAGCGCTACCGCGACTTGCTGGGCGCGATCCCGGCCGGCGTCGTCGCATGCGACGCGGCGGGCACCGTCGTGTTCTACAACGCGTACGCGGCGCAGCTGTGCGGCGGTCCGCCCGGCGAAGCACCGTCCTGCTGGGGCCCGGACGCGTGTGCCCCGCAGGGCCACCGCCTCGCCAATTTCACGGACCCGCTGCACGAGGTACTGGCCGGCGGGGAACCCGTCGTCGACCGCGAACTGGCCGTCGAGCGGCCGGGCGGCAGCCGCATCGACGTGCTGCTCAACATCACGCCGTTGCGCGACCATGCGGGCGTCGTCACGGGGGCCGTCAACATCGTGCAGGACATCACGGCGCGCAAGCGCGTGGAGACGGCGCTGCGCGCGTCCGAACTGCGCTTCCGCACCTTGGCCGACACGGTGCCCGTGCTGATCTGGCAGAACGACGAGCAAGGCCGCAACGTCTACGTCAACCAGTACTACCTCGATTTCACGGGCCTGGGCCTCGATGACGTGATGGGCGTGCGCTGGCACGACCTCGTGCATCCGGACGATGCGCCCGGCTACATCGCCGACTACATGGATGCCGTGCGCACGCGCCGGCCGTGGCGCAACCTCGATCGCGTGCGCCGGCGCGACGGCCAGTGGCGCTGGTTCGACAATTACGCGCAGCCCCTGTTCGGACCGGACGGCACGTACGAGGGCCACGTCGGCGCCTCGCTCGACATCACGGACGCCGTGCTGGCCGAGCAGGCGCTGAAGGAGACGGACCGGCGCAAGGACGAATTCCTCGCCGTGCTCGCGCACGAGCTGCGCAACCCCCTCGCGCCGATCAGCAACGCCGTGCACCTGCTGCGCCATCCGGACGGGCGCCGGCGCGCCGACCGCCTCGTCGAGATGCTCGGCCGCCAGGTGCGCCAGATGATCAAGCTCGTCGACGACCTGCTGGAAATCTCGCGCATCACGCGCGACAAGATCGAACTCGATCCCCAGCCGCTGCTGCTGGCCGACGTCGTGCATGCGGCCGTCGAGACGAGCCGTCCCCTGATCGACCAGCACCACCACCACCTGGACGTGCGCCTGCCCGACGAGCCGCTCACCGTCCACGCGGACAGCGTGCGCCTGACGCAGGTGCTCGCCAACCTGCTCAACAACGCGGCCAAGTACACGGACCACGGCGGCCGCATCGAGCTGGACGTGCGGCGCGCCGGCCCCGACGTCGAGATCGCGGTGCGCGACAACGGTATCGGCATTCCGGCCGGCCACCTGCCCGAAGTGTTCGACATGTTCACGCAGGCGCACCGTGCGGCCGGGCGCGGGCAGGGCGGCCTCGGGATCGGGCTCGCGATGGTGCGCAGCCTCGTGCAGATGCATGGCGGGACGGTGGAGGCGCGCAGCGCGGGAGCAGGGCGGGGCAGCGAATTCCTCGTGCGCCTGCCGCTGGCCGAGACGCGCGACGCCGACGACGACGCGGGTGCCGCGGCGGGCGCGGCGCCGCTCGCGGGCCAGCGCATCCTCGTCGTGGACGACAACCGGGACGCGGCCGACACGCTCGCGATGCTGCTCGAGGCGGACGGCGCCCAGGCGCGCGCCGTGTACGACGGCCAGGCGGCGCTGGACGCGCTCGCGGACCTGCGTCCGCACACGGTACTGCTCGACCTGGGCATGCCCGAGATGGACGGCTTCGAGGTGGCGCGCCGCATCCGCGCCGATGCCGCCTGGGCCGGCGTGCGCATCGTCGCGCTGACCGGATGGGGGCAGGAAAGCGACCGCGAACGCACGCGCGGGGCGGGGTTCGATTTCCACCTCACCAAGCCCGTCGACCTGGGCATGCTGCATGCGTGGCTCGGTGTGCGCCGTACGGAGGGCGGGGCCCACACGTGACCTTGCCTTGACGCGACGTTACGCGTGGGCGGGGGCCGCCCACCCTACGTACGTGGGCATGCGGCTGATGTAGGGTGGGCACCCCGTGCCCACGCGAATGTCCGCGGTCCGTGAACGTCACGCGTTCACGCGGCGCGCGCGCGGAACGCCTTGCGATAAGCAGCCGGCGACATCTGCAGCGCGGCGCGGAAGTGCTGGCGCAGCGACAGCGCCGACCCGAAGCCCGCTTCCTGTGCCACCACCTCGACCGCGGCATCGCCCGTCTCCAGCATGTCCCGCGCATGCGCCAGCCGCTGGGCCAACAGCCACTGCTTGAACGACGTGCCCGTCGCTTGCCGGAAGTGGCGCGTGAAGTTACGCCGGCTCATGGCGGCGCGGCGCGCCAGGTCGTCGAGCGTGTGTTCGCTGCCGAGGTGCCGCGTCACCCAGTCCAGCACGGCGGACAGCCGGCCGTCGCTGCCGGACACCGGAAGCGCCCGCTCGATGAATTGGGCCTGGCCGCCTTGCCGGTGCGGCGCCACCACGAGCATGCGTGCCACGTGGTTCGCCGCGTCCGCGCCGCACAGCCGGCGCAGCAGGTGCAGGCAGCAGTCGATGCCCGCGGCCACGCCGGCCGACGTCAGCACGTCGCCGTCATCCACGTACAGCACGTCCGGATCGACTTTCACGCGCGGGTGGCGGCGCGCCAGTTCTTCCGCCGCGGCCCAGTGCGTGGCGGCCGTGCGGCCGTCCAGCAGGCCCGCCTCGGCGACCGGGAATGCACCCAGGCACAACGCGACGATGCACGCGCCGCGCGCATGGGCCGCGCGCAATGCGTGCAGCAGCGCGGGTGGCGCGGGGCGGCAGTCGTCGTGCCACGCGGGCATCACGACGACGTCGGCCCGTGCCAGCGCTTCCAGGCCGTGGCGCGGCACGATGCCGAAGCCGGCGCTCGTCGCGAGCGGCGCTTCCGGGCCGGCGCCGCACACGGTCAGTTCGAAGCGGGCGCGCGCGTCCGTGTCGGGGCGGCCGCTGAACACGAGGCAGGGCACGGACAGGTGAAAGGGCGTCATGCCATCGAAGGCGACGACGGCCACGCGGTACTTGGCTGGCTGGGATCGGGTCATGGCCCGATTATATCGAAAGGTGTCCTGCGGGCCACTGTCCGAGACGCCCCCGCGCCGCGACAATGGCTGCACACTGACCTAAAGGAGCCATCATGCAACTCACCCAGATCCGCAATGCCACCTTGCTCGTCGACTACGCCGGCAAGCGCTTCCTCGTCGATCCGCTGCTGGCCGACCGCGGCGCCTACCCCGGCTTCGCAGGCACCGCGAACAGCCATCTCGCCAATCCGCTCGTCGACCTGCCCGTGCCGCTGGCCCGCCTGACGGACGTGGACGCGGTGATCGTCACGCACCTGCACGCCGACCACTGGGACGACGCTGCGCGGCGCGTGCTGCCGCGCAGCCTGCCGCTGTTCGCGCAGAACGAGGCCGATGCACAGGCCATCCGCGCCGACGGGTTCACGGACGTGCGGACGCTCGCCGCGCAGGGCGACACGGCGTTCGGCGCCATCCGCATCGCCCGCACGGACGGGCAGCACGGCAGCGACGCCGTGATGGCCGTGATTGGCGCGCGCATGGGCGAAGTGAGCGGCATCGTGCTGCGTCATCCGGACGAGCCGACCGTGTACATCGCGGGCGACACCGTGTGGAACGGCCACGTGGCGGCCGCGCTCGACGCCTACGATCCCGACGTCGTCGTACTGAACTGCGGCGATGCGCAGGTGCCGGGGCTGGGCGCCATCATCATGGACCTCGACGACGTGGGCCGGGTGGCGCAGGCGGCGCCGCGTGCGACCATCGTCGCGAGCCACCTGGAAGCCGTGAACCACTGCATGCTGGCGCGCGCCACCCTGCGCGACTGGGCGCACGCGCAAGGCCTGGGCGAGCGCGTGCTCGTGCCCGACGACGGCGAGGCGTGCGTATTTGCGCCGGCCGGCGCGGGTTCAAGGTAGTATGCGGGAAATGCGGCGTGGCGCCGCGCACCGACGAGATGAGCCATGTCCATCGATGCCACCGACTTCGACGAGTACCTGCAGTTCGCCAACGAACTGGCCGATGCGGCGGCCGCCGCCATCCTGCCTCACTTCCGCGCCGGCGGCGGCGCCGAGAACAAGAGCAAGCACGGCTTCGATCCCGTCACGGCGGCCGACCGCGGCGCCGAGCGGGCGATGCGCGCGCTGCTCAAGGCGCGCTATCCGCACCACGCGGTCCTCGGCGAAGAAGAGGGCGGCCAGGCCGGCACGGGCCTCACGTGGGTGCTCGATCCCATTGACGGCACGAAGGCCTTCCTGCTCGGCCTGCCGTTGTGGGGCACCCTGATCGCGCTGAACGACGGCACGCGCCCCGTGCTGGGCCTGATGAATCAACCGTTCACGCGCGAGCGCTTCGTCGGCACGGCGCACTGCGCGTGGAACGGCGGCCACGTGCTGCGCACGCGACCGTGCGCGCAACTGGCCGATGCGCACGTGATGTGCACGTCGCCCGACATCTTCGATGCCCCGCAGCGCAGCATCTTCGACGCCGTGGCGGCCCGCGCGCGGCTGCTGCGCTACGGCGGCGATTGCTACGCGTACTGCATGCTGGCGTCCGGCCACGTGGACGCCGTCATCGAAGCCGGGCTGAAACCGTGGGACGTGCAGGCGCTCGTCCCGATCGTCGAGGGCGCGGGCGGCATCGTCACGACGTGGGACGGCAGCGATGTCCAGCACGGCGGCACCGTGCTCGCGTGCGGCGACGCGCGCCTGCACGCGCAACTCGTCACGGCGCTGGGCGGGTCCTAGCGGGCACCTCGCGGTCGCCCAGCAGCAGCTTGTCCGGCGTGATGGGCGTCGTGCGCAGGCGCTTGCCCGTCGCGTGGAAGACGGCGTTGGCGACGGCCGCCGCCACGCCCACGATGCCGATCTCGCCCACGCCCTTCGCGCCCAGCTGGCGGCTGACGATGCGGTCTTCCTCGTCGGCGAAGACCACCTGCACGTCGGGGATGTCGGCGTTGACGGCCACGTGGTATGCCGCGAAGTCGTGGTTCATGAAGCGGCCCAGGCGGTGGTCCGTGAACGTCTCCTCGTGCAGCGCCTGGCTGATGCCCCACACGACGGCGCCGCTGACCTGGCTCGCGGCCGTCTTCGCGTTGACGATGCGGCCCGCCGCGACGGCGCTGACGGCGCGCGTGACGCGCACCATGCCGAGCCGTTCGTTCACGCGCACCTCGATGAACACGGCGGAGTGCATGGCGCGCGCGAACTTGCGCTGCTTGAGGAGTTGCGGCGTCATGAAGAATGTTTCCTCGACCCGGGCGCGGCCCGCCTGCGCCAGCACGTCCGCCAGCGCCACGCCGCGCTCCGGCTGCCCGCGCAGGTGGAGGCGGCCGCCGGAGAATTCGACGTCCTTCGGCTTGCAATCCTTGAACGGCCCGTCGTCGCGGCAGCGCGCCAGCTTGAACAAGGTGTTCTTGAGTTTGTCGCAGGCGCCGGCCACGGCCCCGCCCACCGTCGTCACGTGCGACGAGCCGCCTTCGACGGGCGCCAGCGGCAACGTCGAATCGCCGAGCTGGAACGTCACCCGTTCGAGCGGCAGGCCGAGGCGCTCCGCCGCGATCATCGCCATCACCGTGTACGTGCCGGTGCCGATGTCGGACGCGGCGCTCGACACGACGAGGCGCCCGTCCGCATGCAGCACGGCCGCTGCGCGCGCGATCATCACGAGCGAATCCCACACGCCCGTCGCCATGCCCCAGCCGACGAGTTCGTCGCCATCCCGCATCGAACGGGGCTCGATGGGGCGGTCGTGCCAGCCGAAGCGGTCGGCACCGAGCCGGTAGCACTGGCGCAGTTCCTTGCTGGAGAACGGCTTGTCGTCAAGGTGGTCGTGCTCCGCGTAGTTCTTCAGCCGGAGTTCGAGCGGGTCCATCCCGAGCGCGTACGCCAGCTCGTCCATCGCCACTTCCATCGCGTGCACGCCGTGCGCGGCGCCCGGCGCGCGCATGTCGATGGGCGTGGCGCGGTCCTGTTCGACGAGCCGGTAGTCCAGGTGGATGTTGTCGCAGGCGTACAGATGGCCGGACCAGTTGACGACGACCTCCACGTTATCCTCCAGGCGCGACGTCTCCTGCACGGCTTCGTGCCATACGGCCTGCAGCTTCCCGACCGCGTCGGCCGCGAGTCGCACCCTGTGCCACGTCTCGGGCCGGTGGCCGAAGCTGAACATCTGCTGGCGCGTGAGCACGACGCGCACGGAGCGCTTCAGCTGCAGCGCGGCCATCACCGCGAGCGGCAACTGGTATTGCGGCCGCAGGCCGGCGCCGAACGCGCCGCCCACGTACGGGTTGCGCACCGTGACCTTGTCCTTGCCGAGGCCGAACACGTGCGACACGTACCAGCGGCTGTTCTGCGAGCTCTGGGTCTTGTCGTAGATGGTCAGGTGGCCGTCCGCGCCGAGCACGACGGTGGAGGCGAACATCTCCATCGGGTTGTGGTGCTCGACGGCGTTGTAGTACTCCGCCTCGATCTTCACGGGGGCCGCGTCCCACGCCTGCGCCGCATCGCCTTTCGACTTCGGCGGCGCGAAGCCCGGCTTCGTCGGGCGCGGCGCGTACGCCTTGTGCAGCGCCGCCAGCAGGTCGGTGTCGTGTTCCTCGACGTCGTACGTGACGCGCACGAGGCGCGCGGCGTGGCGCGCGGCTTCGAACGTCTCCGCCACGACGAGCGCCACGGGCTGGCCGCTCCAGAACACGCGGCTGGAAAACAGGGGGCGGAACGGCGAGCCTCCGGGTGCCGTCATGTCCTTGTACGCGAGGTCGTGCGCGCGCATCTTCGGGCGGTTCTCGTGCGTGAGCACGTCGATCACGCCGGGCAGGGCGAGGGCGGCCGTCGCGTCGATGGCCTTGATGCGGCCGCGCGCGACCGTACTGGAAACGACGACGCCGTACGCGAGGTCCGGCGCCGCGACCTCGGCCGCGTACTGCGCCGCGCCCGTGACCTTCGCGCGGCCGTCGACGCGCGACACGGCCATGCCGCTTTTCACGGGGCCCGTGCCCTCCGGCGCGACCGGCGTGCGCAGTTCCGGGATCAGGTCCGTCATCGCGCGCCTCCCCGCATGGCGTTCGTCAGCGCCTGCACGATGGCGTTGTGCGCCAGCGGTATCTTGAAATCGTTCTGGCCCCGGCCGCGCGCGCCATGCAGGATGCGGTCCGCCGCCGCGGCGAACGCGAGCTCGCCCGCCCGGTGGCCCACGAGCCGTTCTTCCGCGTCCTCGACACGCCACGGCTTGTGCGCGACGCCGCCCAGCGCGATGCGGGCCGCGCGGATCGTGCCATCCTCGGCGAGGTCCAGCGCGGCGGCCACCGACACGAGGGCGAACGCGTACGACAGGCGGTCGCGCACCTTCACGTACGCGCTGTGCCGCGCGAAGCGGCGGCCGTCCGGTAACGTGATGTGCGTGACGAGTTCTCCCGGTTCCAAAGTGTTGTCCACGTCCGGCGTGTCGCCGGGCAGGCGGTGGAAGTCGGCGAAGGCGATGGCCCGCTCGCCGTTCGCCGCGCGCACGTGCACGGTCGCGTCGAGCGCGCGCAGCGCCACGCACATGTCGGACGGATGCGTGGCGATGCAGCGCTCGCTCGTGCCGAGGATCGCCAGCTGGCGGTTGATGCCGGCCTTCGCGGGGCAGCCCGTGCCGGGATCGCGCTTGTTGCACGGCGCGCCCGTGTCGTAGAAGTACACGCAGCGCGTGCGCTGCAACAGGTTGCCGCCGTTCGTCGCCATATTGCGCAACTGGGGCGACGCGCCGGCCAGGATCGCGGCGGACAGCAGCGGGAAGCGCTCGCGCACGAGCGGGTGATACGCGGTGTCGGCATTGCGCGCGAGGGCGCCCAGGCGCAGGCCGGCGCCGTCTTCCGCGATCGCATCGAGGCCGGCGCCGGCGAGCGCGTTGATGTCGACGAGGCCGGACGGCGCCATCACGCCGGCCTTCATCAGGTCGAGCAGATTGGTGCCGCCGGCGACGGGACGGGCGCCCGGCGCCGCGAGCGCGACGAGCGCCGTGCCGACGTCCTGCGGCTGCGTGTAGGCGAACGGGTTCATGCGGACTCCGGGCCGGGGAGGGCGATGCCCTGCACGGCGCAGACGGCGCGCGCGATCTGCGGATACGCGCCGCAGCGGCACAGGTTCCCGCTCATCAGCTCACGCACGTCGTCGAAGGTGTTGGCCTGCCCTTCGGCGGCGAGGCCGGCCGCCGAACAGATCTGGCCCGGCGTGCAGTAGCCGCACTGGAAAGCGTCGTGGTCGATGAAGGCCTGCTGCAGCGGATGCAGGCGGTCGCCGCCGGCCAGGCCCTCGATCGTCGTGACGGCATGGCCGTTTTGCATGACGGCCAACGTGAGGCAGGCGTTGATGCGACGCCCGTCCAGCAACACCGTGCAGGCGCCGCACTGGCCGTGGTCGCAGCCTTTCTTCGTGCCCGTCAGGCCGGCCCGTTCGCGCAGCAGGTCGAGCAGGGTAACCCATGACTCGACGGCAAACGCGCGTTCCTCGCCGTTGATGTGCAGGCGGATGGGGTAGTGCGGGCAAGCGTCCATGGCGTCCTCGTGCGGGGCGAAGGCTCCACCATACGATTCCGGTCGCGGCCGTTCGGTTCGCTGACACACACTGTCGGGGCGGGCCGGCGGGGCAGTGTGACGTTTGTGCAGCGATCCTGATGTTTTTCGCATAAAAAATGACTTATCGCCAATTATTTCACTGTAGAATGTTTGCGAAGTTTTATGACGGCATAGGATGTGCCCGCGTTGCAACGGATGTGGCTCCAGTGCACAGTTCGGTGATTATCGAATAGAATTTGCTGTAAAGGCTGCGTATTCCGCTGAATTGCCTCGTTTTCCGGCCTTGATGTCGCCGGTTCTTTCTTCGCCGTCCAGGCAAGGATGCTCATGCTCAGTCACCAGGAACTTGCAGAAGAAGCACGCGTAAAGGCGCCCGTCGCGCCGGAGATGGCCGACACGCCGCCGGAAGACCGGTTCGACCGCTACACGCGCCTCGCCGCGGCCGCGTTCCGCGTGCCCATCGCGCTCCTCGTGCTCGGCGACCGCGAGCGCCCCTCGTGCAGGTCGCAGGTCGGCCTCGACGCCTGCGCGCTGCCGCATCCGCTCGCCTTGTATCCCCATGCCCTCGACCACGGGGACACGCTGGTCGTACCCGACATCGCACTCGACGAGCGCTTCGCCGGCGACACGCGCATCCGTTTTTATGCGAGCCAGCCGCTGCGCGGCCCCGATGGCCAGCCCCTCGGTACCCTGTGCATCGCCGACATGACCCCGCGCGCCTTCGGCGACGCCGACCGGCGCCTGCTGCTCGACCTCGCGCGCATGGCCCAGGAAGACTTGAACCGCGACGCCGCGTGCGCGCACGACGCGGACCAGCGCGCGCTGCACGACCGGAACGCCGTGCTCGAACTGTCGATGCGCCTGCGGGCGACGGCGGAACAGGTCGTGCGGCAGAAGCAGGAATTGCTCGACGCCGTGCTGGAAACGGTGGACGTGGGCGTCGTCGCGTGCGACGCCGATGGCCACCTGACGTTGTTCAACCGCGCCGCGCGCGCCTTCCACGGTGTCGATGCGGATGGCGGCGTGCCGCCGGCCGACTGGCCGGCCCGTTACGACTTGTACGGCGAGGACGGCGTCACGCTGCTGGCGCCGGACCAGGTCCCGCTCGTGCGCGCGCTGCGCGGCGAACGCGTGGTCGACGCCGGCATCACGATTTGCGCGCGGGACGCCGCGCCGCGCAGGGTGCTGGCGAGCGGACGCGCGCTGACGGGCCGCGGCGGCGCGCCGCTTGGCGCCGTCGTCGCGCTGAAGGACGTGACGGAACTGGACGCGTCGCGCGCCCGGCTGGCCGAGAGCGGCGAATGGCTGCGCACGATCGCCGACAACGTGCCCGCGCTGATCGCCTACGTCGACACCGACCTGCGCTACCGCTTCGCCAACGAACGCTACCGCGAGTGGTTCGGCGTGAAGAGCCAGGACATGATCGGCAAGACGGTGCTGGAGGCGATGGGCGAGGCGTTCTATGCGCCGCGCCGCGCCGCGCTGGCGCGCTGCCTGGACGGCCACGCGTCGCACCTGGAGATCGAGGAAGTGCGGCGCGGCCGCACCCGCGTGGTCAGTTCGACCTATCTGCCGCACGTGCGCGACGGCGTGGTGCAGGGCATCTACGTGCTGTCGACGGATGCCACGTCGGCGCGCGAGTACGAGCGCCAGCTGCACGCGCTCGCGCATTCCGACCACCTGACCGGGTTGCCCAACCGGCGCAGTTACGAGGAACGCCTCGCGCAGGCGATCGCGCGCGCGCGCCGCACGGCCGCGCCGCTGGCGCTGGCCTACCTCGACGTCGACCACTTCAAGCAGATCAACGACAGTCTCGGCCACGCCGTCGGCGACGCCGTGCTGCGCGAGTTCGGCCGCCGCCTGACCGGCGCCGTGCGCGGCTCGGACATCGTCGCGCGCCTGGCCGGCGACGAATTCGTCGTCGTGCTGGAGCAGGTGGGCTCCCCGCTGGAGTGCGAGCGGATCGCGGCCAAGCTGCAGGATGCGCTCCGTCCGCCGTTCGAGCTCGACGGCCGCGTCGTGCGGGTCACGAGCAGCATCGGCATCGCGTGGAGCGCGCACCCGGACCAGGCGGCGCTCGCCCAGGCAGCCGACGAGGCGCTGTACCGGTCGAAGGACGCGGGACGCGACGCGGCGTCGGTGCTGGTCGCCGGCGCCTGAATCAGGGCAGCTGGAAGCGGTAGCCCACGCCCGTCTCGGTGATCATGTAGCGGGGCTGGGCCGGGTTGTCCTCCAGCTTGTGCCGCAGGTGTCCCATGTAGATCCGCAGGTAGTGCGCATGGTCGGCCTGGTTCGGGCCCCACACGCTGCGCAGCAGCTGGGGCGTCGTCATGACCTTGCCCACGTTCGCGACGAGCACGGCCAGCAGGCGGTGTTCCGTCGGCGTGAGCCGCACGACGACGCCACCCTTGGTGACGCGCCGGTTTTGCACGTCGACCACGACGTCGCCGAACCGCACCTTGCCATCGCCGCCCGTCGCCGCACCGCGCTGGCGCCGCTGCGACGCGCGCACGCGCGCCAGCAGCTCGCCGACGCCGAACGGCTTGGTCAGGTAGTCGTCGGCGCCATGGTCGAGCGCGCGGATCTTCTCTTCTTCGTTCACGCGGGCCGACAGCACGATGACGGGCACCGCGGACCACTTGCGCAGGTCGGCGATGAAGTCGACGCCGTCGCCGTCGGGCAGGCCGAGGTCGAGGATGACGACGTCGGGCTTGCGCGTTCCCGCTTCCGTCAGGCCGCGCCGGACGGTTTCCGCTTCGTGCACCTGCCATCCTTCCTGTTCCAGCGCGCCGCGCACGAAGCGGCGGATGTGGGGCTCGTCCTCCACGAGCAGGGCGATACCGGTGAAATCACTCATCCTGTTCCTCGACTTCCAGATCCTCGTCCAGCAGGGGCAGCGCAGGCGGCGTCCCCAGCGGCAGCGTGAACACGAACGCGGCACCGCCTTCCGGACGGTTCGCCGCATGGATCGAACCGCCGTGCGCGCCGACGATCGCCCGGCAGATGGCCAGGCCGAGGCCGACGCCGGGCTTGGCCGATTCGCGCTCGCCGCGCGTGAATTTATCGAACACCGCTTCTTCCTGGCCGGGCGGCAGTCCGGGACCGTCGTCCGCGACGGTGACGCTCAGCCACTGTCCGTGGCGCTCGGCCGCGACGGCGACCGTGCTGCCCGGCGGCGTGTACTTGCCCGCGTTCTCGAACAGGTTGGCGAGCACCCGCTCGAGCAGCACGGCGTCGTACTGCACGAGCGGAAGGTCGGCCGGCACCTGCGTTTCCACCGCGTGGCCGGCGAGCGCCGCGCGGCTGGCCGCGAGCGCGCTGCCGATGACTTCCTCGACCGGCTGCCACTGGAGCTTGAGCTTCACGTCGCCGCTTTCGATGCGGGCCATGTCGAGCAGGTTCGTCACCAGCATGCCCAGGCGGACCATCTCGTCGCGCAGCGCATCCGTCATGGCGCGCTGGGCCGGCGCCAGCGGCGGCGCCGACCGCGCCAGCGACTCGGCCTGCGCCATCAACGACGTGAGCGGCGTGCGCAGGTCGTGCGACAGCGCCGCCAGCAGCGAGTTGCGCAAACGCTCCGATTCGATCTTCACCAGCGCATCCTGCGCGACCTCGATGTAGTGCACCCGTTCCAGTGCGATGGCGGCCAGCGCCGCGAAGGTATCCAATTGCTGGCGCTGTTCCGGCGCCAGCAGCCAGTGCGGCGTGGCGGCCTCGATTGCCAGCACGCCCCGCGTGCGCATCGGCGCCACCAGCGGCATGTAGAACACGGGACTGCCGGGCAGGGTGTCCGTGCCCCGGCCGGCGCTGGTGCCATGATCGAACGCCCACTGCGCGATGCCGGTGTCGAGGGCGGCGATCGGCTCGGCGCCGGCTTCGGGCGACGGCCGCACGCGCCCCTCGGCATCGGGCAGCAGGAGGACCGTGCGGGCGCCGAACGTGCGGCCGATGGCGTCGCGCGTCGCTTCCTGGATCTGCTCCGTCTGCAGGACGCCGGACAAGGCCCGCGCGAATTCGTACAGCGCACGCGTCCGGCTCTCGCGCCGCGCGGCGACGTGCGCCTGGAACCGCAGCCCCGCGGTGAGATGGCCCGTGATCAGGCCGACCGCCAGCATCACGCCGAAGGCCACCAGGTACTGGAAATCGGAGATCGCGAACGTGAAGCGCGGCGGCACGAAGAAAAAGTCGAAGCAGGCGACGCTGACGCAGGTCGCGGTGACGGACGGCCCGCGGCCGAAACGCACGGCGACCAGCAGCACCACGAGCAGGAACAGCATGGCGATGTTGGCCAGGTCCAGCCAGGCGATGGTCGGCGCGGCCGCGAGCGCCATGCACAGGCTCGAGAGCACGGCCGCGCCGTGCCCGACGAGCGCCGCGCGGGCCGGCGCGGGCGGTCCGGCGGGCGCCGCGTGGGGAGGGGCGGCCGGCGGCCGTTGCGGGGCGGCGACTTCGAGCAGTTCGACGTCGGGGGCCAGGCGCGCGATGCGGCGACCGCAAGGCATGCGCCACGACCATCCCGCCTTGCCGCGGCCAAGCGCGATGCGCGCCAGGTTGTGGCTGCGGGCGTATTCGACGACGGCCGCCTCCACGCTGTCGCCCGACAGGACGGCGGTGGCCGCGCCGAGATCGCGCGCCAGCTTGAGCGCCCCGAGGATCCGCTCGCGCCGGCCGGCTTGGAGACGCTGCAGCGCCGGCGTCTCGACGTACACGGCATGCCAGTCGGCGCCGAGCTGCGCGGCCAGCCGCGCCGCGCTGCGCACGACGCCTTCCGCGCCCGGGCCCGGCCCGACGCAGGCCAGCAGCGCCGTGCCCGTGCGCCACACGGCGTCGATGGACTGTTCGACGCGGTAGGCCCGGACGTCGTCGCCGATGCGCTCCGCGGTGCGGCGCAGCGCGAGTTCGCGCAGCGCGATGAGGTTCCCCTTGCGGAAGAAATTCCGGCCGGCCCGCTCGGCCTGGGCCGGCTGGTACACCTTGCCGAGTTTCAGGCGTGCGAGCAGCTCGTCGGCTGGCACGTCCACCAGCACCACCTCGTCGGCCCCGTCGAACACGCAGTCCGGCACGGTCTCGGCGACCCGCACGCCGGTGATGCCACCCACCACGTCGTTCAGGCTTTCCAGATGCTGCACGTTCACCGTCGTGAACACGTCGATGCCGGCGGCCAGCAGCTCGTCGACGTCCTGCCAGCGCTTGGGGTGGCGCGAGCCGGGCACGTTCGAGTGGGCCAGCTCGTCGACGAGGACGAGTTGCGGGCGCCTTGCCAGCGCGGCATCGATGTCGAACTCGGCCAGCGTCTTGCCGCGGTAGTCGATGGCGCGGCGCGGCAGGATCTCGAGCCCGTCCAGCAGCGCCGCGGTCTCGGCGCGCCCGTGGGTCTCGGCGATGCCGACGAGCAGGGTGCGCGTGGCCGCGAGCTGGCGCGCCGCGGACAGCATCGCCCACGTCTTGCCAACGCCGGCCGAGGCGCCGAAATAGATGCGCAGCCGGCCGCGCGCCGCGCGCCGTTCTTCGTCCCGGACCTGCGCCAGCAGCGCGTCCGGGTCGGGCCGCATCTCGTCGCCGGGAACGCTCATGCCAGGATCCTCATTGCGCCTTGCCGTCCAGCGCCAGGTTCAGCGCGAGCACGTTCACGCGCGCCTCGCCCAGGAAGCCCAGGACGGGATCATGCCGGTAACGCGCGATGAGCGCGCGGACCTGCTCCACGGGCAGCTTGCGCGCCGCTGCCACGCGCGCGGCCTGGTACTCGGCGGCCGCCACGCTGATCTCGGGATCGAGGCCGCTGGCGGACGCCGTGACGAGGTCCACGGGGATCGGCGCCCGGTTGCCCGGGTCGGCCGCCTTCAGCGCGGCGACGCGCGCCTTGACGGCGTCCAGCAGCGCGGGATTGGTCGGGCCCAGGTTCGAGCCGCTGGAGCCGGCCGCGTTGTAGGGCATCGGCGCGGTGGCCGACGGCCGGCCCCAGAAATGGCCGGGCGCGGAGAACGGCTGGCCGATCAGGCTGGAGCCGACGGTCTTGCCGCCGGCGTCGACGAGGCTGCCGTTCGCCTGATGCGCAAAGGCCAAGCGGCCGATGCCGGTGACGGCGGCCGGATACAGCGCGCCGCACAGCAGCGTGAGGGCGCCGAACATGACCAATGCGGGACGAAGAGTGGATATCATGGATGCTCCTTGTTCAGACGAGGTTGAGCGCCGCCAGCAGGACGTCGATCAGCTTGATGCCGATGAATGGCAGGATGATACCGCCGATGCCGTAGACGAGCAGGTTGCGGCGTAGCAGGGCGGTAGCGCCGATCGCGCGGTAGCGCACCCCGCGCAGCGCGAGCGGGATCAGGAACACGATGATCAGCGCGTTGAAGATCAGCGCCGACATGATCGCCGACGACGGGCTGGCGAGACGCATGACGTCGAGCGCCTTCAGTTGCGGATAGGTGCCGACGAAGGCCGCCGGGATGATGGCGAAGTACTTGGCCACGTCGTTGGCGATCGAGAACGTGGTCAAAGCGCCGCGCGTCATCAGCATCTGCTTGCCGATCTCGACGATCTCGAGCAGCTTGGTCGGGTTCGAGTCGAGGTCCACCATGTTGCCCGCTTCCTTGGCGGCCTGGGTGCCGGAATTCATCGCCACCGCGACGTCGGCCTGCGCGAGCGCGGGCGCGTCGTTGGTGCCGTCGCCCGTCATGGCCACCATGCGGCCGTCCGACTGGTATTGCCGGATCAGCTTCAGCTTGTCCTCCGGCGTGGCCTCCGCGAGGAAGTCGTCGACGCCCGCCTCGGCGGCGATCGCGGCGGCGGTCAGCTTGTTGTCGCCGGTGATCATCACGGTCTTGATGCCCATGCGGCGCAGTTCGGCGAAGCGTTCCTTGATGCCGCCCTTGACGATGTCCTTCAGCTCGACCACGCCCATCACGCGGCCACCTTCGGCCACGACGAGCGGCGTGCTGCCGCGGCGCGCGACGTCTTCGACGGTGCGCACGACCTCGGGCGGGAACGGCATGCCGAGCGCCTCGACGTGGCGGCGCACGGCGTCGGCCGCGCCCTTGCGGATCCGGCGGGCGCCGCAATCGACGCCGCTCATCCGGGTTTGCGCCGAAAACGGCAGGAATTCGGCGTGCAGGTTCTCCAGCGCACGCTCGCGGATGTTGAAGCGCTGCTTGGCCAGCACGACGATGCTGCGGCCTTCCGGCGTCTCGTCGGCCAGCGACGCCAGTTGTGCCACGTCGGCCAGTTCACGCTCCGTCACGCCCGGCGCGGGCAGGAACGCGGCGGCCTGGCGGTTGCCGAGCGTGATGGTGCCCGTCTTGTCGAGCAGCAGGACGTCGACGTCGCCGGCCGCTTCCACCGCGCGGCCGGACGTCGCGATGACGTTGGCGCGCATCATGCGGCTCATGCCCGCCACGCCGATGGCCGACAGCAGGCCGCCGATGGTGGTCGGGATCAGGCACACGAGCAGCGCGATCAACACGGTGATCGTGACCGGCGTGCCAGCCTTGGCCACCTCCACCGCGTACAGCGAGAACGGCAGCAGGGTCACCGTCACGACGAGGAACACGATGGTCAAGGCCACCAGCAGGATCGTCAGCGCGATCTCGTTCGGCGTCTTCTTGCGCTTGGCGCCTTCCACCATTGCGATCATGCGGTCGAGGAAGGTCTCGCCGGGGTTCGCCGTCACCTTCACGACCAGCCAGTCGGACAGCACGCGCGTGCCGCCCGTGACGCTTGAAAAATCGCCGCCGGATTCGCGGATCACCGGCGCCGACTCGCCCGTGATCGCGCTCTCGTCCACCGACGCGACGCCTTCGACGACGTCGCCGTCGATGGGCACCACGTCACCGGCCTCGATCAGGACGTGGTTGCCCTTGCGCAGGTCGGAGGCGGGGCAGGGCAGCCACGTGGTGCCGTGCTTCGGCGTGGCCAGCTTCTTCGCGGTCACGGCTTCCTTCAGGCCGCGCAGCGAGGCCGCCTGCGCCTTGCTGCGGCCTTCGGCCAGCGCTTCCGCGAAGTTCGCGAACAGCACCGTGAACCACAGCCAGACGGCGCAGGCGAGGATGAAGCCGGTCGGGGCTTCGCCCGTGCCGAACAGCGCCTGCACGTACAGCAGCGTAGTGATGATGCTGCCGACGTACACGACGAACATGACGGGACTGCGCAGCTGCGTGCGCACGTCGAGCTTCCGGAAGGCGTCGACGAGCGCCGGACCGACGAGGCCCGTGTCGAACATGGACAGGCGCTTGCCGGCCGGCGCGGTGGACGGCGCGGCCGCCGGCGCCGTCAGCGGGGAATTTGTGTGGGACATGGCGACTCCAGATTATTTGGCGAACAACTGCAAGTGCTCGACGACGGGGCCGAGCGCGAGCGCCGGGACGTAGTTCAGCACGCCGACCAGCACGACGACGCCCACCAGCAGGCCCACGAACATCGGACCGTGCGTGGGCATGGTGCCGGCCGTCACCTGCAGGCGCTGCTTGGCCGCGAGGGAGCCGGCGATCGCCAGCACGGGCACGATCACGCCGAAGCGGCCGAACCAGATCGCGATTGCCAGCATCCAGTTGTAGAACGGCGTGTTGGCGGACAGGCCTGCGAACGCGCTGCCGTTGTTGTTGGCGGCGGAGCTGAACGCATACAGGATCTCCGAGAAGCCGTGCGCGCCGGGATTGGCGACGCCGGCCTTGCCGTCGGCCGCCAGTACGGCGATCGCGGTGCCGGCCAGTACCAGCACGGGCGTGACGAGGATGGCGACCGACGTCATCTTCATTTCGTAGGCCTGGATCTTCTTGCCCAGGTATTCCGGCGTGCGGCCGATCATCAGGCCGGCGATGAACACCGCCATGATCGCGAAGATCAGCATGCCGTACAGGCCGGAGCCGACGCCACCGAAGATCACCTCGCCAAACTGGATCAGCAGCAGCGGCACGGCGCCGCCCAGCGGCGTGAACGAGTCGTGCATCGCGTTGACGGCGCCGCACGAGGCGGCCGTCGTGACGGCGGCGAACAGCGCGGAGGCGTCGATGCCGAAGCGGGTCTCCTTGCCCTCCATGTTGCCGCCCGCCTGCAGGCTGCTGGCGTGCTGGTCGATGCCGAGCGCGACGAGCGCTGGATGCGCCTGGTGCTCGGCCACGATCACGCTGCCCGCCATCACGACGAACAACACGGTCATCGCGGCCAGGACCGCCCAGCCCTGCCGGCGGTCGCCGACGAGGCGGCCGAACGCGAAGCACAGGCCGGCCGGGATCAGGAAGATCGACACCATCTGGAACAGGTTCGACAGCGCGGTCGGATTTTCGTACGGGTGCGCGGAGTTGGCGTTGAAGAAGCCGCCGCCGTTCGTGCCCAGCATCTTGATGGCTTCCTGCGACGCCACGGGACCCAGCGCGATCGTCTGCGTCGTCGTGGTCAGCGTCTCGGTGACGGGCTGGCCTTGCGTGTCCAGCACCGGCTGGCCGTCGGCGCCCGTCTTCGGCTGCGTGTAGGTGAGGGGCTCGAGCAGCTGGACCTGCTGGTAGCTGGAGAAATTCTGGATCACGCCCTCGCCCATCAGGAACACGGCGAACACGAGCGACAGCGGCAGCAACACGTACAGGGTACTGCGCACGAGGTCGACCCAGAAATTCCCGATGGCGCGCGCCGACTTCGACGAGAAGCCGCGGATCAGCGCGAACACGACGGCGATGCCGGTGGCGGCCGAGAAGAAGTTCTGGCAGGTCAGGGCCAGCATCTGCGTGAGATAGCTCATCGTCTGTTCGCCGCTGTAGCCTTGCCAGTTGGTGTTCGTGACGAAGCTGACGGCGGTGTTGAACGCCGAATCCGGGCTGATGTTGGCGAGGCCCTGGGGATTCAGCGGCAGCCAGGCCTGCACGCGCTGCAACAGGTAGACGACCAGCGTGCCGAGGGCGTTGAATGCCAGCAGGGCGAGCGTGTAGGCTTTCCAGTCCATGCCCGCGTTCGCAGCGACGCCGGCCGCCCGGTAGAGCAGGGCTTCGAGCCGGTGCAGCCAGCCGAATCCGCGCACGCGGCCGCCCTCGGCCACGCGCGCGAGCAGGATCCCGAGCGGCCACGACGCGGCCAGCAGGAGAACGAAGAACAGCGCCGGCAGCGCCAGCATGTGCATGTCCATCACAAGTCCTCCGCGCAGAACATGGCGTACAGCAGGTACGCGAGCAGGGCGCCGGATGCGACGGCGCCGATCAGGTAGAACAGGGTCATTTGCGCTCTCCCAGTTTGGCGCAGCCGCTTGTCATTCCCCACATCGCGATGAAGAACAGGACGAGCGCGCCGATATAGACGATATCCATGGTGACCTCTTCAGGATCGTTGTTCAGAAAGTCTTGCTGGCGCCGACGACCAGCGCCTTCTTGCCGAGGAACTTGCCGTTCGCGGGCGATGCGTACGCGGTCTCGTCGGCGTTCGTGCCGACGAAGGCGACGGACAGGCTGGCGATGCCGACGTCCTTCGTGACGCCGGCCTTGTAGTCGGTATAGCTGGCGGCGTCGTGGTGGCGCACGTCCTGGCGTCCGGCATGCAGGTTCAGCGTGAAGCCGCCGCCGAGATCGACGTTGGCGCCGACGTCCAGGTAGCCGCTGTGGCGGCTGTCGACGTAGCCGAACAGGTTCGTCAGCGCCAGCGAATACTTGGCGTAGGCCGGACCGTAGCCCAGTTGGCCGTAGACTTCCGTCGTGTCCGCGTCGGCGGCGCCCGGCACGTCCTTCAGGCCGTTGGACGGATACACGTAGGCCAGCACGCCGGCGTCGTAGCTCACGTCGGCGCCGAGCTGGCCGCGCTTGCCCGCGTACAGGTCCCATTCGACGTCGCCGCCGCCGCCCGCATCCTTGGTCCACTTGATGGTGGACAGCCAGGTGCCGGCGTACAGGCCGGTCGGATTGTGCGTGTAGTCGGCGCCGCCCTGCAGCGCGGGCTGCAGGCGTGTTTGCGAAATGCCGCGGTAGCGGTAGTCGGACGTGACGGCCGCGTTGAAGGTCACGCTGTTGTCCGGCTGGGTTTCCTGGGCGTGCAGCGGCGCGGCCAGCGCCAGGACGATGGCGGGCGTGGCCAGGGTGAGGACGGTGTGTTTCATGATCGACTCTGTTTCCTTGTTTTTTGTGGAAGCTGCCCGCCCGCCGGGAGGGGCGGGACGGGCCATGCGCTCCGCCGCGCGGGCGGCGTCGCGTCGAAGGTCCGGTGGACCTCCCCGTACAGGGCCGCCATCTCGGCGGCGCCGGAACTGTTTTCGACATCGCTGGCGCATTGGCCGGGAACGTCGCTACCCCACAGCAGCGCCGGCAGGTGCGCGACGGTGCGCGCGACGCCGGCCGACATCACCTGGGCCGCGTAGGCGCGGATGGCGGCCAACGCCTGCGGCGCCGGGTCGCGCTCGCCGCCCACGGGCACGAACAGCACCCGCAGGCCGGGATTGAACATGCGGGCACTGTTGAGCCGGGCGATCAGCGGGTAACGGGCGTCGATGTCGGCCTGCTCGCACGTCAGCGGCACCAGCGCGACCTGTGCCGCGATCAGCGCGCCGCGGCAGGAAGCACTGCAATCTTCGGTGTCGATGACGATGTCGTCGAAGTGCGGCAGCAGCCGCTCCAGTTCGGCCGACAGGCCGCCGCCGGGGACGGTGCGGATGGCCACCGCCGGGCGTACGTGTGAACGGACTCGGTCGATGCTCCAGCGCTCGCACAGTCGCTGCGCGCTGGCGTCCAGCAACACGGCGTGCCGTCCGTGACGCCCGGCTTGGCGCGCCAGGTTCTCGGCGAGCACGGCACCGACGGCCGGCAGGGAAGCATGAACAATCGTGATGATCATGGCTGCGGCGCTCCGGTGGGGCGTCCGCCCGGGTTGGCATTCTCGGCCTGCATATGCGCTCCTTGCTTCGTTGATCGCGATGCCTGGAGTGTAGGCAGGGACCCGTAAAAATTTTCTAAAAAGACGTCCGGCCCGGATAAAGGGATTGTTTATACGGGATTGTTTATACGGCGCGGGCACGGCCGCTCTTTTTACAAAATCTTTACGGGCCGGCCGGTACGATACCGGTCACGAACATTGCCTGGAGAACGTGGTTGGATACGCAGCACAACAAGAAGAACGTCGCCGGCCTCGCGCTGGCTGCCGTCGGCATCGTGTACGGCGACATCGGCACCAGCCCGCTGTATTCATTGAAGACCGTGTTCGATCCGGAGCACGGGCTGGCGCTCACGCCGGCCAACCTGATCGGCGTCGTGTCGCTGATCTTCTGGGGCCTGACCGTCATCGTCTCCTTCAAGTACGTGACGCTGGTCCTGCGCGCGGACAACCGCGGCGAGGGCGGCATCATGGCGTTGCTGGCGCTCGCGCTGGGCGCCGTCGGCAACCGCCAGCGCCTGCACGTCGCGCTCCTGCTGATCGGCGTGTTCGGCGCATCGCTGTTCTACGGCGACAGCGTGATCACGCCGGCCATTTCCGTGCTGTCGGCGGTCGAAGGGCTGGAAGTCGCCACGCCGGCGCTGAAGGCCTACGTCGTGCCGCTGACGATCGTCGTCCTCGTCTGCCTGTACGCGGCACAGCGCCACGGCACCGCGGGCATCGGCCGCTGGTTCGGCCCCGTCATGCTGCTGTGGTTCGCGGCGCTGGCGGCGATGGGCGTGCTGAACATCGTCGCGAGCCCGGGCATCCTCGTCGCCTTGAACCCGTGGCACGCACTGCGCTTCTTCATCGACAACCGGGGCACGGGGTTTCTCGCGCTCGGCGCGATCGTGCTGGCCTTCACGGGCGCCGAGGCGCTGTACGCCGACATGGGGCACTTCGGCCGCGCGCCGATCCGGCTCGCGTGGTTCGCCGTCGCCTTTCCGGCGCTTGCACTGAATTATCTTGGACAGGGCGGCCTGCTGCTGGCCCGGCCGGAGGCGATCGCGAATCCGTTCTACCAGCAACTGGGCGCCTGGAGCGTGTATCCGCTCGTCGTGCTGTCGACCGTCGCGACCGTCATCGCGTCGCAGGCGACGATCTCCGGCACGTTCTCGATGACGAAGGAAGCGATCGCGCTGGGCTTCCTGCCGCGCATGCGCACGGTGCACACGTCGGAGCGCGAGATCGGCCAGGTCTATCTTCCGCTCATCAACTGGCTGCAACTGATCGCGGTGCTGCTGGCCGTGATCGGATTCGGCTCGTCCGACAACCTGGCGTCGGCATACGGCATCGCGGTCACCGCGACGATGCTGGCGACCACGATCCTGACCTATTTCGTGATCCGCTACCGCTGGCGCATGAACCTGCTGCTGTGCCTGGGCGCGACCGGCTTCTTTTTCCTGATCGACGCGGCGTTCTTTTCGGCCAACGTGCTGAAACTGCTGCACGGCGGCTGGTTCCCGCTGACGCTGGGCGTCTTGCTGTTCACCGTGATGCTGACCTGGCGCCGCGGCCGCCAGCAGGTGTTCGACAATCTGCAAAAGCATGCCATTCCGCTCGACGCTTTCCTGGAGTCACTGTTCATTGGCCCGCCGACGCGGGTTCCCGGCACCGCCATCTTCCTGCGCGGCGAGAGCGATGGCGTACCCCATGCAATGTTGCACAATCTTTTGCACAACAAGGTCCTCCACGAACGCGTCGTGTTTCTTACCGTGCACATCACGGACGAGCCCCGGGTCGATGCGTCGGCGCGGATCCGCATCACGGCATTGGGGCATGGCTGCCACCAGGTCGACGTCAGGTTCGGTTTCAAGGACGAGCCGGACATCCCCGGCATGCTCGCGCAATGCGCAACACTCGGGCTGCCGTTCGACACGATGGAGACGTCGTTCTTCGTCGCGCGACAGACCGTGATCTCGACACCGGGCGGCGGCATGGCGCCGTGGCGCGAGCACCTGTACGTCGCGATGCAGCGCAACGCGCGCGATGCCGCCGACTACTATCGCATTCCGACCAACCGGGTCATCGAGCTGGGCACGCAAGTGGAAATCTAGCGGGCCGGATACCCCCGGTACCGTGCGCCGGTGGACGCGGCGACGCGACGCGGCTAAGCTGGGGGCCGAGAGGATCCGGAGCAACGCATGGACAATTCCGATGACCGCGCCGGGATCGGCGGCGAACCCGCCGACTCCGCATTGCCCGTGCCCGACGGGTCGCGCCGTCCGCTGGCGACGCTCGCCATCGTTTTGCTGTCCTGCTTTTGCGTGCTGCTGGCCGCCCTGCAGGCGTGGAGCGCCTGGCGCGCATATCGGACGGAGCTGGACGACAGCCGCGTCACCACGGCCAATATGGCGCGTGCCCTCGCGTCGCACGCGGAAACGTCGATCAAGCTGGGCGACGCCGTGCTGGCCGAGATGGTCGAGCGCATCGAACACGACGGCATGGACGACGCGGCGGCCGCGCGCCTCACGCAGCGGCTGCGCACGATCACGCACGACGTGGGCGAGCTGCACGGCCTGTTCGTGTACGGCCCGGACGGCAAGTGGCTGACGTCGTCGCTGCCGCGGCCCATGCAGGGCAATAATTTCGACCGCGAGTATTTCCAGTACCACCTGCTGCACAACGACCGGGGCACGCACGTGAGCGTGCCCGTGCGCAGCCGCTCGACGGGGGCATGGATCCTGCCGCTGTCGCGCCGCATCGAAGCGCCCGACGGCAGTTTCGCGGGGGTGGCGCTGGCCACGCTCAACCTGGCCTGGTTCGGCCGCTTCTACGAGAGTTTCGACGTCGGCAAGAACGGCACCATCGTCCTTGCGCTCGACAACGGCACGCTGATCTTCCGCCGGCCGTTCAACGAGGACCAGGTCGGCATGGACATCCGCAACGGCACCATCTGGCAACTGGCCCAGAACAGTACCAGGCCGGGATCGGTCATGCTGACGCCCCGCATCGACAACGTCGAGCGCCTGTACAGCTACCGCCACCTGCAGGGCTTTCCGCTGTTCGTCGCGTGCGGGGTGGCCGTGGACGAGATGCTCGCCGGCTGGCGCCGCAGCACGCTGCAGACGGCGGTGCTGGGAGTTGCGGCGTTGCTGCTGCTGGCCTGGGCCGGCGGCCTCCTCGTGGCCCAGATCCGTATCCGCGAGCGGCTCGAAGGCGACCTGCGCCGCGCGAGTGCGGCGCTGCAGCGCCACAACGCGTCGCTGCAGAACCTGGCCGACAGCGACAGCCTGACGGGCCTCGCCAACCGCCGCCTGTTCGAGGACCGCCTCGTCCGCGAGTACGAGCGCGCGCGCCGCAGCGGCGCCCCGTTCGCCCTCGTCATGATCGACATCGACCACTTCAAGCAGTACAACGACCGCTACGGCCACGTGGCCGGCGACGATTGCCTGCGCCGGGTGGCCGGTGCCATCGAGGTCGGCGCGCGCCGGCCCGCCGACCTCGCGGCGCGTTACGGTGGCGAGGAATTCGCCGTCATCCTGGCCGACACCGACCTCGCCGGCGCGCAAGCCGTGGCCGACCGCATCCGCGCCGCGGTGGCTGGCCTCGACCTGCGCCACCAGGACAATCCGGCCGGCCGCGTCACGCTCAGCATGGGCCTGTACGTCGGCCACCCGGCGCTGGCGGACCGCAACGATCCGCTGGCCTGGGTCGACGTGGCCGACCGCCTGCTGTACGAAGCGAAGGGCGCCGGACGCAACCGCGTCGTCGCGCGCGAGGGCCACGCGGCGGCGGCCTGACGCCGGCGCGGCCCGGGGTTGTGTCAGAATGGCGGCCCGTTCGACGTCGAGGACACCATGGAAAAGCTGATTTCGGAATTGATCCGCCTGTACCTGCTGCCGGGCAGCCCGGCCGCGCAGGCGTTGGCGCAACGCGGAGAAGGCCGGGCATGCGCGCCCGTCGACCTCGCAGCGGACGGGGTCACGCGCGCCATCGTGCTCCCGTTCCGCAGGGCGGCCGGCGAGGACGCCCATCACTGGGACCGGTTATGCACCGTCGCGAACGCCCTGCAGGCGGACTTCGCCCTTCCCGCGCCGGCCGTGAGCGTCGCGAGCGCGGGCGGCTACGTGCTGTGGCTGTCGCTGGCGGTGCCCGTCCCGCTGGCCGATGCGCGCCGCTTCGTCGACGGCCTTGCCCGCCTGTGGCCGGACACGCTGCCGGCGGCCGGTGACGTCGTCGGCGCGCCCGTCGAACTGCCGCCGTGCCTGGACGCGGCGACGGGCCGCTGGGCCGCGTTCATCCATCCGGGCATGGGCGCCTCGTTCGCGGACGAATCCGGGCTCGAGATGGCGCCGCCCGCGCCGGGGCAGGTCGCGTTCCTCGACGGGCTCGAGAGTATCAGCGCCGACCGGTTCCAGGCCGCGCTGGCGCGGCTGGCGCCCGGACCCGCTTCGGTGCAGCCGCTGATCGTGGCAGCGCCGCGTGACGGCGGTACGCCCGCCGGCCTGCTGCTGAAGGATGCGACCTTGGACGACATCGTCCGCCACCTGCACGCGCGCAATATCGAACCCACGTTTCGCTTCCTCGTCGATCAAGCGCAGAGATAGTTCGCCAGCTCGTCCGGCGTCCCGCGCGGAAACGCTTCCTTGATCCAGTCGAGGAAGGCGGCCACGCGCGCGCTCAGCAGCCGCCGCGACGGGTACAGCGCCCACAGGGCGATCTCCGGCCCGTCCACGTCGCCCCAGCAGACCAGCGTGCCGGCCGCGAGGTCGCGGCCGACGAGCGAGACGGGCAGGCACGCGGCACCGATGCCCGTCCGCACGGCATCGCGCACCATCATCAGTGACGACAGCCGCAGCACGGGCGCGATCGCGATGGCGGGCCGCCCCGTCACGTTCCACGCGCGGCTGCCCTCGTCGCGCACGACGGCAGGGGCGGGGACGCCTTCCGGCGGCTGCGCGAGTGACGGGGCCGCGACGACGACCATGCGGTCGCGCAGGAAGATGCGGCCGATGAGGTTGTCGTCGGGATCGGGATTCACGCGGATCACGAGGTCGTAGCCTTCCTCGACCATGTCCACGGGCCGGTCGTCCGTCGTCACTTCCAGCCGCACGTCCGGGTAGCGCAACGCGAACCCGGCGGCCAGCTTGCCCATCGCCGTCTGCGAGAACAGCAGCGGCGCGCTGACCCGCATCCGGCCGCGCGGGCGTTCGCCGCCGGATGCGAGCGCGGCCGCCGTCTCGTCGATCTCCGTCAGCAATGCCGCCGTGCGCTCGTGCAGGGTGCGTCCCTCCTGCGTCAGCTTCAGCGTATGCCCGCCCCGTTCGAACAGGCGCAGGCCAAGGCTCGCCTCCAGTTCCGCGACGCGGCGCGACAGCGTGGCCTTCGGACGGCCGCTCGCCCGCGCGGCGCGGCCGAAGCCGCCGTGGCGGGCGACAAGATTGAAATCGGCGAGCGCCAGCAAGTCCATGTGTTCCACCTGTGAGACGGGATGTCCAATTCTATCGTCTATCGGATCGCTGTTGGGACGCCTAAGCTGTGAAGCGTCAACCGACACCTCTCAACCTCAAACAGGAGAACATCATGACCATCCTCGTCACCGGCGCAACGGGCAATGTGGGCCGCCACGTCGTCCACCAACTCGTGCAACGCGGCGCCAAGGTGCGGGCCCTTGTCCGCGACCCCGCCAAGGCCGATTTTCCGGCGGGCGTCGACGTCGTGCAGGGTGACCTGCTGGACGTGGACGCGCTGCGCCGTGCCTTCGATGGCGTATCGGCGCTGTTCCTGCTCAACGCCGTCGTGCCCGACGAATTCACGCAGGCGCTCGTCACCCTGAACGTGGCGCGGGAAGCGGGCGTGGACCGGGTCGTGTACCTGTCCGTCATCCACAGCGACCTGTACGTCGACGTGCCTCACTTCGCGGGCAAGTATGGCGTCGAGCGGATGATCGAGCGCATGGGGTTTTCGGCCACGATCCTGCGCCCGGCCTACTTCATGGACAACGATGTGACCATCAAGGACGTCGTGCTCGGCTACGGGACGTACCCGATGCCGATCGGCGCGAAGGGCGTCGCGATGATCGATGCGCGCGACATCGGCGAGATCGCGGCGATCGAGCTGATCCGCCGCGCCGACGCCACGCGGCCGCTGCCGCTCGAACGCATCAACCTCGTCGGCCCGGACACGCTGACGGGCGCGGACGTCGCCGCCATCTGGTCGGACGTGCTGGGCCGCACCGTGGCCTACGGCGGCGATGACACGGCCGGCTTCGAACAGAACCTGCGTGGGTTCATGCCGGCGTGGATGGCCTACGACATGCGCCTGATGAGTGAGCGCTTCCTCGCCGACGGCATGGTGCCGGCAGCGGGCGACGTCGACCGCCTGACCGCGCTGCTGGGCCGCCCGCTGCGGACGTACCGCGATTTTGCCGACGGCATCGCGGCCTGAACGGGCCGGCTCCGCCGGGCATCCTTCGGCTTTCCCGCAGTCGAACCTCTGATATTTCTGATTCTATTGCTCGCTTGACAGCTATACACTTTGTCCATCGTCAAGACATATGACGACCCGCCGATCCGGCAGCGATCGGCGGAACCAAGCTGAAAGGGATGCAACATGAATGGAACGTCTTTGAATGCGGGGGTGAAGCTCATCGCCGCGGTGGTCGTGGTGATCCTGTTGTTCGCGCTGGCGCCGTTCGGCACGGTGCCGGCCGGCTACCGGGGCGTGATGACGACGTTCGGCAGCCCGAGCGACCAGGTGCTGAGCGAAGGCATCCACTTCCGCGTGCCGCTGGCGCAAAGGCTGAACCTCGTCAACGTCTCGATCCAGAAGGGCGAAGGCGAGGGCGACGCCGCGTCGCGCGACCTGCAGACCGTGCACACGCGCGTGGCGCTGAACTACCACGTGCGGCCGGATGCCGCGGTGACGGTGTTCCGCGACCTGGGCAACGAGCCGGGCCAGCGCATCATCATTCCCTCCGTGCAGGAAGCCGTGAAGGCCGTCACGGCGCGCTTCACGGCGGAAGAGCTGATCGCCAAGCGCACGGACGTACGCGACCAGATCATCGCGCAGCTGCGCGAACGGCTGGCACGGCATGGCATCGTGGTCGACGAGTTCTCCATCGTGAACTTCAATTTCTCGCGCTCGTTCAACGATGCGATCGAAGCGAAGACGACGGCCGAGCAGCTGAAGCTGAAGGCCGAACGCGACCTGCAGCGCATCGAGGTCGAAGCGAAGCAGCGCGTGGCGCAGGCCAAGGCCGAGGCGGAGTCGCTGGCCGTGCAGCGCCAGCAGGTGACGCCGGAACTGATCCGCCTGCGCGAAATGGAAAACCAGCGCATGGCCATCGAGAAGTGGGATGGCAAGCTGCCTAACGTTGCCGGCGGCGCGATTCCGTTCATCAATGTGGCGGGCGCGGTGAAATGAGTGTGATGTGAAATGAAAAAGGGCGTTGCCGGTGCGAACCGAGCAACGCCCTGTCTAACTAGCGAGTCTTGTCGACCGCCGCGGCTTACAGCTTCCAGTGAAGCGCAGCCGAGACCGAACGTCCGATCTGCACGGTACCGAAATTGGTCAACTGCGCGTTACCAGCAGTGCCGAAGTGGTAGTACTGCTGTTGCATCTCGTTGGTCAAGTTCACCCCGCTAAGATCGATCGACATATTGTCGTTGATCTTGTAGGAGATTTGCATGTCCACGCTCTTCTCCGGATGACGCCAGATACCGATCGGATTGGCGAACAACGCGGCTTCGTTGCTGGCCAGGAAGCCGGAGCGCCAGACTTGCGACAGGCGCGCGCTGATCGGGCCCTTTTCGTAAGCCAGAGTGGCGTTGTACGAACTGTTGGACACCCCGAAGAACGGCGTCTCGAGCTGGGAGACGATGACGCCGGCATCGTTCGCGTCGGGCACGTTCTGCGACGAGGTCAGGTGCGTATAGCTGCCCTGGAATCCCAGGCCGTCCAGCGCGCTCGGCAGCCACTTCGGGAAGTAGATCAAGCCGAGTTCGGCGCCTTTGATCGTGCCGTTCGAGGCGTTGACCGGCGAGTTGATGACGTAGTCATAGCCGTTCGTATGGTCGCCGCCCGAGGTCGAGTTGCGGAACGGATCGTTCGCCGGATCGACGTGAACCCGGTGACGCAAGCCCACGACCAGGCCGTCGATCTTGCGCTTGAACAGCGTACCGTAGAGTGCGCTGTCCTTCTGGAAATACCACTCGGCCGTCAGGTCGAGGTTCTTGGAGCGCGTCGGTTTCAGGTCCGGATTGCCGCCGCTGCCCGAGCCATAACCCACCTTCGACACGTCGTCGCCGAGTTGCAGGACCGGATTCAGATCGCCGAAGTTCGGGCGGCGCAGGGTTTCGCCGTAGTTGAAGCGCACCACGACGTCCTTGGACGGGTCGTAGATCAGGGTCATGCTGGGCAGCAGCTTGCTGGTCGACTTACTGGCACCCGTCGGCGTGACCGCCTTGGTGGTGGCATCGACCTTGTAGAAGCTCATGTCGGTCTTGACCTTGACGTAGCGCACGCCGAAATTGCTGCGCAGGGAATGGCCGAACAGCTCGTTCTCGGTATTCCCCATCACGAAGAGGTTGGTCGTCTTTTCATCGACATCGAATGTCTTCTGCAGGCGCAGTTGGTCCGTCGTCATGAAGTTCGCATCGGCCGAGTGGTAGAGGTTACGCCAGTCGTCGATATGGTCGCGGATGTAGTAGGCATTGGGCTCCACCCACGAGCGCGGAACGTCCGAGATGTCCGTGCCGAAGTTCGCGTTGACGGAGGAATACGCGGCACCCAGCGAGGCGAGGTTGCGGCCCAGGAAGGCCGATTGCGTCCGGTTGGCCTCTGACGCCTTGCGGTCGTCGAGGCGCGCGCCAAAATGGATCGTCTTCAGCGCGCCCCAGTCGGCATCGAAGACGCCCGTCAGACTGGCCGTCGCGGCGCTGCCCTTGTTGCGGTTGGCGTTATCGTAGAACTGCGCGACGTTCCACTTGGTCGGGTCGGCCAGGTCGGCGTCGTTATTGAAATGGAACGACGTGTTGTTGTTGCCGTCATTGAACTTGACGTTGATGGACGGTGCGACGCGATCGATCCGGGTGGCCGTGAATTCCGAGTGATAGGTGCTGGTCTGGTACGACAGATCACCGTCCAGCGTCAGGCGGTCGCCGACGTTCCATTTACCGTTCAGGGCATACACGTAGGAATCGGTTGCCGACGTCGTGTAGTCGCCGCTGTTGAAGCCATAGACGTTATTGACCGAACGGCTCTGGATGACGTTCGTTCCCGGATACGTCGTGATCGTCCCTGCAGGATTGCTGCCGAGGTCCCCCCACCAGTCGACAAAGCTGAACAGCAACCGGTTGAAGGACTTGTCACGATAACCGCTGTACATCGATTCGAAGGTATAGACCGAATCGCTGTTCGGTTTCCACTGCAAGGCGATATTGGCGGCAGGACGCTTGCGCTCGCCCTCGACGTCGCTCTGGAAGACGGCGTCGCGTGCCAGGTAATACGGATACGCTTGGCCACCGAAATTCAGCGTCGAACCCGCAGCCATCGGCAGGCCGGTATGCGTACCAGGCGTCCAGATCTTATTGTCGAAGACGCGCTGCAACGGCGTGTAACCCGAGGGATCTTCAGCGGCATTGGGGCTGACGAACGGCACCATGGCACCCGGCGTCACGCTCTCGTTGCGGTACGTCGTCTTGGTCGCCGACAGATTGACGAGGGCACCGATTTCGCCGATGCCCGTTTGCCAGCGGTTGCTTGCCATGGCGCTCAGCTGCGGGTTCGCCTTTTTTGCGGGCTCGAGATAGGTTTCACGTGCCGACAGCGACACTTTCGAACCCTTGAAATCGAACGGCCGTAGCGACTTGACGTCGACCTGGCCTGCGATGCCGGTTTCCAGCTGGCTGGCATCGCGCGTCTTGTAGACGTCGATTTGTCGCACCAGGGTCGAAGGAATATCCTGAAGCGCGACTTGCGTGCCGGACGCGGTGAAGATATTGCGGCCGTTCCAGGTGGTTTCGACGTCGGGCAGGCCACGGATGGACAAGGTGCCGACTTCGCCGCCGGCGCGATTGGTGACCTGGATACCCGTCACGCGCTGCAGCGCTTCGACGACGTTGTTATCAGGCAACTTGCCGATGTCTTCGGCAACGACGGATTCCACGACCTGGTCGTTGGTGCGCTTGATCGCCAGGCTCTTGCTCAGCGATGCCCTGAGGCCGGTGACGACCACGGTCTCGACCGGCGCAGTGTTGTCGGTGGCTGCTTGCGCCCAAACCGAGGCGCTGGTGAGCAGGCCGGCACCCATCAGGGCAGTCACGCTCAGCTTCAAGGCCAACGGACGTGCAGATACTTGCGATTTCATACGTCTCCTGTATTTGTAGTTATCAAAAAGTGCTTCTCAACCCAGCTGTTAATTCATGTTAGAGACCCAACGGTTATCGATCCAATGATTTTTTCTGGGTTTCTAATACCGATTTCGATATCAACATGATCACAATGACAACAAAAGCGGGAGCAAAGTCGCACGCGATGACGTGGTCAAAATGCAGGTTTCACAGAGGAAAACAGTGTCGGGAGGATGAGGAAAACGGAGATGATCAACCGCAATGGGTAAAGCGATCAAAAAGCGATGCAAGCAAGTCGTCGATGCGCGTTGGAACGTAGCGGATCGGCAACAAACATGTCTTGACAGATGCGCGGCGTGGGTTGAAAAGCGAGACGTGAGGCTGCGGGCAAGTGTGGTGTCAGGCGGGTTTGCCGCTGTTCAGTCCCAGGTAGCGTCCTTCCTGGTCGACGTGCGTCGGGTCGACATCCATCTCGCTGTCGGGTACGGCAGTCAGCTTGTTGCGGATGATGAATTCCATCGTCGCGTAAGCATGCGCTAACGTCGCGTCGCTGTCGATCGGCTGCTGCGCGAAACGGTAGACTCTGACGGTCATCGATACCTCCGGTGCGGGTCCTGGCATAGGCTAGCATCAAAAGCACAGGACACACCGGAACCAACGAAAAAAAGCGGGACCGGAGTCCCGCCAAGAGGGTACAGCAGAAGAAGAGGCGAATCAGGCCATCAGAAGCGGTAGGTCAGCGAAGCTTCCCAGGCGCGGCCGAAGATCGGACGAGCGTTGATCGGGCCGACACTGGCGCCGACGAGGCGCGAGTTGCCTTCGGTGAGGCCCAGCGCGTTGTTGACGTTCGTGCCCGTGACGCGGAATTCCAGCTTGTCCGACAGTTCGGCCAGGATGCCCAGGTCCAGCGTGTTATACGACGGCAGGTACTGGGTGTTCTGCTGGTCCGCCCAGCGCGCGCCCACGTGCGCGTACGTGCCGTAGAAACGCAGCGCGTAATCGCCGACCGGCAGACGGTAGCTCGGCGAGAAGCGGTACTGGAACTTCGGCTGGCGCTGCACCTGGTTGCCCGAGATGGCCGGGTTGTCCTTGTACGTGGAGTCCTGCCAGTCGCCCGTCAACTGCAGTTGCAGGTCCGTGATGGGACGCACGGCGAGTTCGAATTCCAGGCCCTTGCCCTGCGAGCCGCTCACCGAATACAGCACGCCGTTCGTCGTGATCTGCTGGAACGAGATGCCCGTGAAATCCGTGAAGAACGCGTTCACGTAGGCGCTGTACAGCGGCGTGGCCGTCTTGTAGCCGATCTCGTACTGCGTGACCTTCGGCGTCGGGACGCGGTTGCGGTCGTTCACGACGTCCTGGCTGCCGGCATTGCGCAAGTCGTCGAAGTAGATGAACGTGTGGCCCTGGTTGGCACGCACGAACACGCTGGAATCCTTCGTGAGCTTGTACAGGCCGCCCGCCGTGAACGAGTTCGCGGTGTCGTCGCGCGACAGTCCCGTGAAGCTGCCGCTCGGCATCGAGGTGCCGTTGTTGTACACGGTCAGCGGATTGTTGTCCGTGTCGCCCGACGTCAGGTTCGAGATCGTGCCCGAAATGTGCTGCTTCTCGTGGCGCATGCCGGCGTCGACCTTGATGCGGTCGTTGATGCGCCATTCGTCGGCCAGGAACACCGCGGTGTTGTGGCCGTCGTACGATGCCACCGGCGCGTAGAACACGTTGCCGTCCGTACCGTTCTTCGAGACGACGGCACCGTTGTTCAGCTGGACGTTGATGAGGCGCGCGTTCGGCGTCGCCGTCATGAGGTGGCTGTTGCCGAGGTACCAGACGTCGTGCGACGAGTAGTTGGCGATGTAGGCGCCGGCCGTGATCGTGTTGTTGTAGCCGATGTCGCGGCTGACGCGGAATTCGTCCGTGAACGAGCGCAGCTTTTTCTCGACGGCCCACAGGCCCGCCTGCACGACTTGCTGGTCGCCTGCCACGGTACCGCCGCCGTTGACGTAGGTGATGGCGCCGCTCGTCGCGGGCGCGCCCGCTGCCGCCAGCACGGCCGCGTTGCCGTTGCTTGATGCGATGGCCTGGCTCACGTAGTCGGCGGCGCTCAGCGGGTTGTTACCCGTGAACATGGCGATCGTGTTCAGGTCGCCCTTGAAGTAGTTGAACTTGTTCGACACGTCCCAGCCGTTCAGCTTTTGCTGGAAGTCCGCGCCGACCAGGTTCGACGACAGGCCGCGGCCGTCGCCCAGGTCGTACGTCAGCGTCTTGCCCGGACCGGCTTCCACCGTGAAGTTGCGCATCTCGTTGCTCATCAGGGTGCCGCGCAGCGGGTCGAAACCGGGGAACGACGAGATCGTGTGGCCGTTGTTCGACGAAATCAGCGGCACGCCCGTGTAGAACGCGTTCTTGTCCGACGTCGAGCGGGCGTACACGGTCAGCTCGCCCTGGTCCAGCTTGCGGGTGAGCGACGCGGACAACTGGCCGCCGTCGTCCGCGGGGAAGCCCGCGTCGCGCACGCCGTTCGTCGTGCGGTAGAAGCCGCCGATCATGCCATACCAGCCGTCGGCGATCTTGCCGCTGTAGACGCCGTCGAAGCGGCGCAGGCTGCCGGTGCCCGTCGTGAAGCGCAGGCTGCCTTCCGGATCGTCGCCGCCTTTCTTCATGATGAAGTTCATCGTCGCGCCCGGCTGGCCGCTCGAGTAGATCGTGCTCGGACCGCCGCGCAGCACTTCCACGCGCTCGATCGTGTCGTCGAGGCGGAATGCGGACGAGCCTTCGAAGAACGACAGCACCGGCACCGGATAGATCGGATTGCCGTTCATCTGCACGGAGACGAACGGCGAATCGCTGCCCGACGGGAAGCCGCGCACCTCGATGTTGGCGCCGGACTGGCCGCCCGTCGCTTCGGCGTACACGCCCGGCACGATCTTCAGCACGTCCGCGGTGCTGGACGGGGCGGCCTGCTTCAGCTGCTCTTCCGTCGCCGTCGTGATCGAGAAGCTCGTGTCGATCTTGCGCGTGCCGGAGGCCGATGCCGTACCGGTCACGACGACTTGCTGGATTTCCTGCTGGACCCCGTTCTGCGCGGACTGCGGGGAAGCTTGCTGGGCGCTGGCCTCGGACTGGGCCACGAGCGCGAGAACGGCGAGGGCAACTGCCGACAGTTGCGGGAACTGCATGGTGTTTTTCATTTTATGCTCTCTGGTGTTTGGGAACCGTGTGGGGCGTCTCCTCCCCGGTTTCCCCATCGATTGTTGGATCGATAAGGAAAGTGCGGCCATTGAAACATCGCATTGACATCGATGTCAATCGAAATGCTATCGATGTCATTTTTTGTCGACACGGCAAAAAAATCTGTCATAATGCGGTCCGCTCAAGTAATCTGATATCGCTACCTCTGCTTTACCGAACCTGAACAACATGGCGCACGCGAAGAAACCCCTGGCCGGCGAATCGGCCGTGACGATGGAAGACCTGGCGAAGATCGCCGGCGTCTCCACGATCACGGTGTCGCGCGCGCTGCGCGACAGTCCGCTCGTGACGGACAGCACGCGCGAAAAAATCCGCAAGATCGCGCAGGAGCAGGGCTACCGCTTCAACATCAGCGCGCGCAACTTGCGCATGCGCCGGTCGTATTCCGTCGCCGTCGTCGTAGAGATGACGCCCGTGAAGGGCCGCCCGATGTCCGACCCGTATCCGCTCGAACTCCTGGGCGGCATCACGCAGGAACTCACGACGGCCGGCTACAGCGTCGTGCTCACGTCGAAGCAGTTGCTCGACACCGCCCCCGTGCAGGGCGCCGACGGCCTGATCCTGCTGGGCCAGGGTTCGCATGGCGAAGCGGTGAAGGCCTTGCAGCAGACCACGTTGCCGCTCGTCGTGTGGGGCGCGCCGGAAGAGGGCGCGACGTACACGGTGGTTGGCTCCGACAACCGCAAGGGTGGCGCCAGCGTCGCCGAACGCTTCCTGGAACAGGGGCGGCGCAAGCTGATCTTCGTGGGCGACGTCGACCATGCCGAAGTGCAGGAACGCTGCGCCGGCTTCATCGACGCGCTGTCCGGCCGCGCCACCGTGCACATCCTGCGCCCGAAGGCGTTCACGTTCGAAGCGGGTTTCGACTGCGTGACGTCGCTGTTGAAAAAGAAGAGCGGCCACAGTATCGACGGCCTGTTCGCCGCCAGCGACCTGCTCGCGATGGGCGCCATCCGCGCGCTGACGGAAGCGGGGCTGCGCGTGCCCGCCGACATTTCCGTGATCGGCTATGACGACACGCCGGGCGCCGCCAGCTTCGTGCCGCCGCTGACGAGTGTCCACCAATACCTGCGCGACGGCGGCGTGCTGCTCGCGAAAAAAATGCTGGCCATGATCGAAGGCCAGCCGGCGCAGTCCGAAATGCTGCCCACCACGCTGATCGTCCGCCACACCTGATCGCCCATTACCACCGATAACGCTTGAATCCGCGCCCCGCGCACGAACGAGGAAACCGAAGTGAAAAATGACATCGATAACAATAGCGCGATCGCGGCCGAGCCGTGGCGCATCCGCGAGGACGCGCTGGAGCCGGCGCGCGCGTTCCTGCACGAGACCCTGTTCACGTTGGGGAACGGCTGGATCGGCATGCGCGGCACGCCGGACGAGGGGACCACGGGCGGCGCCGGCCAGACGCTGGAAGGCACGTACCTGAACGGCTTCCACGACACGGAATCGATCCGCTATCCGGAGAATGCCTACGGCCTCGCACGCGTGAACGAGTTCATGCTGAACGTGCCGAACGCGAAGCGCGTCGCGGCCGTCGTCGACGGCGAACGCTTTGCGCTGGACACCGGCCGCGTGCTCGCGTGGGAGCGCACGCTGGACTTCCGCACGGGCCTCCTCGTGCGCACGGTGGAGTGGGAAACGAGCACCGGCAAGCGCCTGCGCATCGCGAGCCGCCGCCTCGTCGCGCTCTCGCGCAAGCACGTGGCCGCCATCGAATACGCCGTCACGCCGCTGAATTTTTCCGGCACCGTGCGCATCGTCGCGGACGTCGATGCCGACGTGACGAACCTGCAGGCCGGCGACGATCCGCGCGTGGGCTCCGCGTTGACGGGGCCATCGCTCGTCGAGGTCGCGCGTGAGGTGGGCGCGCAGGACGTGCTCCTGTTGCAGAAGACGCGTCACAGCGGCTTCACGCTGGCGACGGCGACGGCATCCGTGCCGTCCGCGGCAAGCGCCGTGCGCGTGGAGCCGGTCGCATTGGGCCAGGCGTTCGAGGCCGACGTCGCGCAGGGCGCCACGTTCACCGTGCACAAATACGTGGCGTACGCGAGTTCGCGCGATATGCGTGACGCCGCCGCCGGCCCGCACGCGCGCGCCGAAGTGGCTGCCGCCCGCGACGCCGGCTTCGTCGCGCTCGCGGCCGAGCAGGCCGCGTATCTCGCGCGCTTCTGGATTGATGCCGACGTCGCCATCGCCGGCGACGACGCCTTGCAGCAGGGCGTGCGCTTCAACCAGTTCCACCTGCTGCAATCGGTCGGCCGCGACGGCAGGACGAATATCGCCGCGAAGGGCGTGACGGGCGAGGGGTACGAGGGACACTATTTCTGGGACACGGAAATCTATGTGTTCCCGTTCTTCCTGTATTCCCGTCCCGAGATCGCGCGCGCGCTGCTGCAGTACCGCTACAACGGCCTGCCGAAGGCGCGCGAGCGGGCACGCCAGATGGCGCACGACAAGGGCGCATTGTACCCATGGCGCACGATCGCGGGCGAGGAGTGTTCCGCCTACTTCCCGGCCGGCACGGCGCAGTACCACATCAATGCCGACGTCGCGTACTCGATCCGCCTGTACCTGCTGGCCACAAGCGACTTCGACTTCATGGCGGAGCAGGGCGCCGAGATCGTGCTGGAGACGGCGCGCATCTGGACCGGCATCGGCAGCTACGACCGCAAGGGGCGCTTCTGCATCAACGAGGTGACGGGGCCGGACGAATACACGGCCCTCGTCAACAACAACTACTACACGAACGCGATGGCGCGCATGCACATGACGTTCGCGGCCGACGTCGCCGAGCGCCTGCGCAGCGAGCGGCCCGCCGACTATGCGCGCGTGGCGCACGCCATTGGCCTGGACGACGCGGAGATCCGCGCATGGCGCGCCGCCAGTGCCGCGATGTTCCTGCCGTACGACGACGACCTCGGCATCCACGAACAGGACGACAGCTTCCTGTCGAAGAAAGTATGGGACTTCGCGAACACGCCGAAGGAGAACTACCCGCTGCTGCTGCACTACCACCCGCTCGTCATCTATCGCCACCAGGTGTGCAAGCAGGCGGACGTCGTGCTGGCGCTGCTGCTGTTGTCGAAGGAGTTCTCGCTGGACGACAAGCGCCGCGACTTCGAATTCTACGAACGGGTGACGACGCACGATTCCTCGCTGTCCTCGTGCATCTTCAGCATCGTCGCGAGCGAGATCGGGGACAAGCAAAAGGCGTACGCCTACTTCATGGAGACGGCGCGACTGGACCTCGACAACACGCACGCGAACACGCAATACGGCGTGCACACGGCCGCGATGGCCGGCACGTGGCTGGGCGTCGCCTACGGCTTCGCCGGCATGCGCCTCGACGAGGCAGGCCTGCGCTTCGCACCGACCTTGCCCGCGCAGTGGACGGGCTACCGCTTCAAGGTCCAGGTGCGCGGCGCGCTGCTGGACGTCGCGATCGACGCCACCGGCACCGACTACCGCCTGCTGCGCGGCGACCAACTCAACTTCGCGCACGCGGGCACGCCCGTCGCGCTGGACGCGCAGCGCGCGCACATCCGCATGGAGAACCAACAATGAGTACACGATTCAAAGCAGTCATCTTCGACCTCGATGGCGTCATCACCGACACGGCGCATTACCACTACCTGGCGTGGAAGCGCCTCGCGGACAGCGTCGACGCGCCGTTCGACGAAGCGTTCAACGAGCAACTGAAAGGCGTCGACCGCATGGGGTCCCTCGAGCTGATCCTCGCGCGCGCGCCGCGCACGTACAAGCCCGAGGAAAAGCGCGCGCTGGCCGACGCGAAGAACGGCCACTACCAGGAATCGATCGCGACGATGACGCCGGGCGACCTGCTGCCCGGCGCCTTGCGCGCGCTGGAAGAGGTGCGTGCGGCGGGCCTGAAGATCGGACTCGCGTCCGTGAGCCGCAACGCGTTCACGGTACTCGACCGCCTCGGCATCCGCGACCGTTTCGACGACGTCGTCGATGCCGCCACCGTCGTCAACGGCAAGCCGGACCCGGAGATTTTCCTGACGGCCGCCGCGCACCTGGGCGTGGACCCACGCGACTGCCTGGGTGTCGAGGATGCGGCGGCCGGCGTCGCGTCGATCAAGGACGCTGGCATGTTCGCCGTCGGCGTGGGCAGCCCGGACGTGCTGCACCGGGCCGACCGTGTGATACCGTCGATGGCGGCGTTCCGGCTTTCCGATTACTGATGCCAGTATCACGATAACGATAATTAAAAACCAAGCGGAGACAAACGTGAACCAACGACGCATCCTGCTCGCGCTCTTCCTCATCTACTTCGTATTCGCCATCCTGCTCAACAGCGTGGGCACGGTGATCCTGCAGGTCATCCACAACTACGGCGTCGACAAGGGCTCGGCCAGCGTGCTGGAAGGGTTCAAGGACCTGCCGATCGCGATCGTGTCGTTCCTCGTCGCGTCCACCCTGCCGCGCTTCGGCTACAAGAAGGCGATGCTGCTGGCGCTCGCGATCGTCGCCGCCGCGACCTTGGCGATGCCGCTCATCCCCGCATTCGCCACCGCGAAGCTGCTGTTCCTGTGCGTGGGCGTCGCGTTCGCGCTGGCGAAGGTGTCCGTGTACTCGACCATCGGCCTCGTCGCGCGCGACCGCAAGCAGCATGCCGGCATCACGAATCTGCTGGAAGGCTTCTTCATGGTCGGCGTGTTGTCGGCGTACTGGATCTTCGGCTTCTTCATCGATTCCGACCATCCGCAGTCGACGAGCTGGCTGAACGTGTACTGGCTGCTGTCCGGCCTGTGCGCGGCGACGTTTTTACTCGTGCTGTCGACGTCGTTCGATGAAAGCGGCGCCGCGGCACCGCACAGCCGCGGCCCGGCCGCCGACTTCGTCGAGATGCTGCGCCTGTTCGCGCGGCCGCTCGTGTGCGTGTTCGTGCTGACGGCGTTCCTGTACGTGCTGGTCGAGCAGGCCGTCGGCACGTGGCTCCCCACATTCAACAACGAGATCCTGAAGCTGCCCGCCGCGATGAGCGTGCAGGTCACGAGCATCTATGCGGGCTGCCTCGCGATCGGGCGGTTGTCGGCGGGCGTCATCATGCGCCGCCTGAACTGGTATCCCGTGCTGAGCGTGTGCATGCTGGGGATGGGCGCCACCGTGCTGCTGGCGCTGCCCCTCACGCACGGCATCGCGCTCGATCCGCACGTGACGTGGGCGACGGCGCCCGTGGCCGCGTTCCTGTTTCCGCTCATCGGCCTGTTCATGGCGCCGATCTACCCGGGCATCAATTCCGTGATGCTCAGTTCCCTGCCGCGCCACCAGCACGCGCCGATGACGGGACTGCTCGTGATCTTTTCGGCGCTCGGCGGCACGACGGGGTCGCTGATCACGGGCTATGTGTTCGGGCACGTCAACGGCCACTTCGCGTTCTACCTGACGCTCGTGCCGATCGTGCTGATGCTGGGCAGCCTGTACGCGTTCAAGCGGCAGGTGGACCGCACGACCTCTGAGGTGCCGGTCGTCGCGTAGGGTGGGCACCCCTGTGCCCACGCGAACGCTGGCGTTGTGCGAACGTCACGCGTGGGCACGGGGTGCCCACCCTACATGGGCGCCGTGCCCTGTGCCAGCAGCATCGCGCGGAAATCGGTGGCCCGCATCGGCTTGCCGATCAGGTAGCCCTGCAACACGTCGCATCCCGTCGAGCGGATCGCTTCCTTCTGCAGTTCCGTCTCGATGCCTTCGCAGATCACGTCCAGCTTGAGCGACTTGGCAAACGCGATCACGCCGTTGACGATGTCGAGGCAGCGCCGGTCGCGCTCGATTTCGCGCACGAACGAGCGGTCGATCTTGATCGCCGTGATCGGCAACTGGCGCAGGTACGACAGGTTCGAATACCCCGTGCCGAAGTCGTCGAGCGCGATGCGGAAGCCCGCGTTGCGCAGTGAACGCAGGATGAAGGCCGCCTTGTCGATGTCCTGCATCAGCATGCTCTCGGTGACTTCGAGCTTGATGCACTCGGCGTCCAGGCCGTAATGGGCGACGATGTTCTGGAGCAGCGGCGGCAGGTTCTCGTCCATCAACTGGCGCGGCGAGACGTTGACGGCCATGCGCAGCCGGTAGCCCAGCAGCTCCCATTCGCGTGCCTGGCGGCACGCTTCCTCGCACACCCAGGCGCCGACTTCCGTGATCGCGGGCGAGCCTTCCAGCATCGGCAGGAACAGGTCGGGCGCGAGCAGCCCTAGGCGTGGATGTTCCCAGCGCAGCAGCGCTTCCGCACCGACCACGGCGCCGTTGGCGGCGCTGACCTGCGGCTGGTAGAACAGCACGAACTGGCGCCGATCGAGGGCGGAGAACACATCCTGGCGGAGCTCGAGGCGCTGCTTGAGCAGATGGCGCGCGGTCGGCGAGAACACGGCGAACGTGTGGCGGCCATTGTCCTTGGCCTCGTACATGGCGGCGTCCGCGTTGTTGAGCAGTTCGTCGGCCGAGTACTCGCGGCCGGTGCCGATGGCGATGCCGATGCTGCCGCCCACGGTCACGTGATGGCCGTCGATGGCGATGGGCAGCGCCAGCTGCTTCAGCACGTCCGCGGCGAGCGCTTTGGCCGCCTCGACGTCCTTGTCCTCGAGGATGAACACGAATTCGTCGCCGCTGATGCGCGCGACCGTGACGCCGCCGCCGCCGAGCGCGTCCAGGCGGCGGCCGATCTCCACCAGCGCGGTGTCGCCGGCGCGGTGGCCGTGCGCGTCGTTGACTTCCTTGAAGTGGTCGAGGTCGACGAACAGCACGCCCACCGGGCAATTATCCTGGACCGAGCGCGCGAGTGCCTCGTCGAGCGCGCGCAGGCACGACAGGCGGTTGTGCAAGCCGGTCAGGCTGTCGTGCGTGGCCTGGTGCATGAGCCGGCTTTCCGCTTCCTTGCGTGCCGTGACGTCGGCAAAGAACACGGTCAGCCCCTCGCGCGACGGATAGGCGCGCACTTCGATCCAGATGCCCAGCGGCGCGTAATAGCTCTCGCAGGTCGTGAATTCCTGGTCGTCCATCGCACGCTTGTACGTGTCGTGGAACGGGCCGCCGACCGCTTCCGGGAACTCGTCCCACATGCCTTTGCCGATGAGGTCTTCCGGACGGCGGTTGATGGCGGCTGCGCCGCGCGCGTTGATGTAGGTGAACCGCCACTCGCGGTCCACCGAGAAGCAGCCGTCGGCGACGCTTTCCAGTACGGTGCTCAGGCGTTCGCGTGCCTGCACGGCCGCGCGCTGCGCCTCGACCACTTCCGTCACGTCCTGCAGGAACGCGACGAAGTACGTGGGCGAGTCATTGCCTTCGTGCACGGGAAACAGGTGCATGCGGCTCCAGAACAGGCTGCCGTCCTTGCGCTGGAGGGCCGTGCAGATCGCGGCGTTGTCCACGGCGTGATGGAGGAGCCCGACTTCGGGTTGGTCGTGGTCGTCGCCCTGCAGGAAGCGAGCGTTGCGGCCCACGGCTTCGTGGCGGGCATAGCCCGTCAATCGTTCGAAGGCGGAGTTGACGTAGGCGATCGGATTGTCCGGCAGGCTCGCATCGGCAATGATGATGCCCGTATTGCTTGCCTCGATCAGGCGCTTGAAGAACGGCACCGGCAGCTGTTCGATTTTCTCGAGGAGGGACCGTACTTCTTCCGGAGAACAATTCTGCATGATCGTCTACCTTGGCGCTGGATGTGATCAGTGTAACGCCGCGCGCGTTCCGGATGCAGCACGAAAGGTGGCCATGCCCGCCATCGGCTGCCGTTCCATGCATGCCGCATCAAGCCACGCCGAGCGCGGCCATGCGTGACCGCAACGCGCTGCGGTCCGCATCGATCTGCGCGCCGTTCGTGCGGCTCGACAACGTCGCCTTGTCCTTGCGGCCGAGGAAGTAGGCGATACGTTCCGCGTTGAGGCCTGACGGATGCGGGATGCCGTGCAGGATGCGCTCGGGCGCGAGCACGCCGCGCCGCGCGAGCCAGTCGAGCGCGAGGCCGACCTTGGGCCCCAGCGGCACGTACACGGCGTCGGGCAGCGCACCGGCTTCGGCTGCGAAATAGTCGAGCAGCTGGGCCTGTAGCAACGGCGTCGTCAGCATGTTCGGCGACGCGCCGTTGTAGTTCTTGCCGGCGACAAAGACCGGGTGGCGCAGCACGGCCGTCACGTGCATGAGGTGTGCGTGTTCGCCGAACAGCGACGCGCAGCTCGCGATGCCGAGCCAGCGCTGCAGGTCCACGTGGTCGAGCAGGGCGACGAGGTTCGGACGGATCGCGCCGCTGAACGCACCCGTGTACTTGGCCGCGCGCAGCACGTCGTCCTCCGGGGCGCCCAGCGCGACCCGGCGGCGCGCCTCGCGCACGGCGTTCTTCCATTGCACGAAGCCGGGCGAGATGCCGACGAGCACCAGCCGCGCCGTCCGGTTCACGTAGTCGAACGGGATGTAGTGCGCGCAGAGCGTGCCCGCATGCGCCAGCAGGAAGCCGTCGGGTATCTGCGCCGGTGTCGCGATGGCGTCCGGGTCGGTGTCCAGGATGAGGTCGCGAAACGACGAAAACGAGGCGAGTGATGGGGGCGTCATGTCATTGGATAAGTCGGTTTTGCCCATTATGCATTGCGTAATCGTTGTTACATGCGGATGTTGTAATGAATACATATCTAAAACGATATCGGAAGTGCGGAAAAATTGATTGGATCGTTCTCGATGTTGCGCCTAACATTACCGATGAGCATGCCACCTGAACGCCTCTCAGGGCTTTCAGAAACATAACAATACATACAAGAAATTAAACAGGGTGCTGCGCGGGCTGATCCGGGTAGCACCCTCGTCGTTTGGAGGAGGTCCGCATGCAAACCCAGAAATTATCGACCCTCGAAAAAGTGGGCTTCGGCGCCGGCGACATGGCGCTCAACGTGGTGATCTCGTCGATGATGCTGATCATCACGTTCTTCTACACGGACGTCTACGGGCTCAAGACGACAGACCTCGCGCTGCTGTTCGTGCTCGTGAAGGTCATCGGCGCATGCTCGGACCTCGTCGTCGGCCAGATGACGGACAGTTTCCTGTCACGCTGGGGACGCTACCGGCCCTATTTCCTGTTCCTCGCCATTCCGTACGGCTTGTCCGTGTTCGCCGTGTTCAGTACGCCCCCCTGGGGCTATGACGCCAAGCTGGTGTGGGCCTATTCCACGTACATCGTGATGACCGTGATGACGTCGGGCGTGGGCGTGCCGTACATCTCGCTGATCAGCGGCCTGACGAGCGACCCTCAGGAGCGTCTGTCCGCGAACGGTTATCGGCTGTTCCTCGCGAAGGTCGGCGCGTTCATGGTGACGATCGTCGTGCCGATCCTCGCGCAGCGCTGGGGCAACGGCAGCCAGGCCGCCGGCTACCAGGCGGCGATGGCATTGATGGCCTTGCTGGGTGTCGTGCTGTTCCTGTTCACGTTCTTCACGACGACGGAGCGCGTCGTGTACAAGACCAAACGCCAGCCGCTGCTGGAACAGATCGAGGTGCTGGCGCAGAATGACCAGTGGCTGGTCCTGTGCGCCGTCTGCGTGACGGGCACCATCGGCTACGTGATCCGCGGCTCCGTCGCGATCTATTACGCGAAGTATTATCTGCACGGCGACACGGAAACGGTGTCCGCCTTCCTGTCGACGGGCGTCGCGGCCGCCATCATCGCGATGGTCGTCTCCACGTGGGTCACGAAGTTCTATTGCAAGGTCAAGCTGTTCCGCTACACGCAGCTGGTCGTGGCCGTGCTGTCCGTGATGATTTATTTCCTGGTGAAGCCGGGCGACACGGTGCTGGCGTTCGTCCTGTACTTCCTGCTGTCGCTCGTCGTGGACCTGCATGCGCCCGTGTTCTGGTCCGCCATCGCCGAGACCATCGACTATGGCCAGGTGAAGACGGGCAAGCGCGTGTCGGGCTTCGCGTTCGGCGGCATCTCCGTCGCGCAAAAGGCCGGCATGGGGCTCGCGGGCGGCATGGTGGGCCTGCTGCTGAATTATTTCCAGTACCAGCCGAACCAGGAGCAGGGCGCGCTGGCGCTGCAGGGTATCGCGCTGATGCTGTCCGTGATTCCCGGCTTCTTCCATTTCCTGATGGGCGCCCTGATGTTCAAGTACCGCATCAGCGACGAGTACTACTCCACCGTGAAAGAAGAATTAAGAGTAAGCGCGTAAAAAACGACTTTTGGATATGACCATGCAAGACACCGTACTGACACCCCTGATCGAGCAACGCGCCGACCCGTACATCTACAAGCACACGGACGGCTATTACTATTTCACGGCCTCCGTCCCGCAATACGACCGCATCGAGCTGCGCCGCGCAAAGACGATCGCCGAACTGGCGACGGCACCCACCGTCGACGCGTGGATCAAGCCCGACACGGGCCCGTACAGCGAACTGGTCTGGGCGCCGGAACTGCATTTCAACATGGGCGCGTGGTACGTGTACTTCGCCGCCGCGCCCAGCCGCGAGATCAAGTACAAGCTGTTCCAGCACCGCATGTACGCGATCCGCAACACGAATGCAAATCCGCTCGAAGGCACGTGGGAATTCATGGGCCAGGTCGACACGGGCATCGACACGTTCTGCCTCGATGCGACGACGTTCAACCACAACGGCCAGCTGTACTACCTGTGGGCGCAGAAGGACAACGCGATCGAAGGCAACTCGAACCTGTACATCGCGAAGATGAAGACGCCGTGGCAGATCGAGGGCACGCCCGTGCTGCTGTCGAAGCCGGAATTCGATTGGGAAATCCGCGGCTTCTGGGTCAACGAAGGCCCGTCCGTCCTGCGTCGCAACGGCAAGATATTCATCTCGTATTCCGCAAGCGCCACCGACGAGAACTACGCGATGGGCCTGCTGTGGGCGGACGAGGACGCGGACCTGCTCGATCCGGCGTCGTGGACAAAGGCGCGCGAGCCCGTATTCCGTACATGCTACGATCACGGCATCTACGGACCCGGCCACAACAGCTTCACCTATGCTGAAGATGGCGACACCGTCATGCTCGTGTACCACGCGCGCACCTATACCGAAATCGTCGGCGATCCGCTGTGGAACCCGGACCGCCATACCTTCGTCAAACCGCTGCGCTGGGACGAGAACGGCATGCCGGTATTCGGGCGGCCTTCCACCCTCTGAGGACATAACAACGTGCAAAACGGAATCACCTACGCGCCGTTCGGGACCTTGCCCGACGGCAGGGAAGTCACCCAGTACACGCTGAAGAACAACAACGGCATGGTCGTGAAGATCCTCGATTTCGGCGGGATCATCACCGAAATCCACGTCCCGGACCGCGACGGTGTCTTCGCCGACGTGGCGCTCGGCTTCGACACGCTGGGTCCGTACGTCAAGGACAGTCCGTATTTCGGCGCGCTGATCGGACGCTACGGCAACCGCATCGCCAAGGGCCGCTTCACCCTGGACGGCAAGGACGTCCAGCTGACGACCAACGACGGCAACAACCACCTGCACGGCGGCAACCCCGGCTACGACAAGGTGCTGTGGACGGCGGCCGTCGAGGGCGACAGCCTCGTGTTGCGCTACGACAGCCCGGACGGCGAGCAAGGCTATCCCGGCAACCTGGTGGCGACGGCCACTTACCTGCTGACGGACGCAAACGAGATCGTCGTGCGCTTCCACGCCGTCACCGACCGGCCGACGCCCGTGAACCTCACGCAGCACAGCTATTTCAACCTGTGCGGCGCGGGGCAGGGCGACATCCTCGGCCACGAGATGACGATCGACGCCGACAAGTTCGTTCCGATCGACGCGGAATCGATCCCGTTCGGCGAGCTGGCCCCCGTGACGGGCACGCCGTTCGACTTCCGCAAGCCACGCACGATCGGCGAGCGCATCGGCCAGCCGGACAAGCAGCTGCGCCACGGCAAAGGCTACGACCATTGCTGGGTGCTGAACAAGAAGCTGGGCGAAAAGGGCCTGCAGCGTGCCGTGCACGTGGCCGACCCGGTCACGGGCCGCGTGCTGGAACTGTTCACGCAGGAACCGGGCGTCCAGTTCTACAGCGGTAACTTCCTCGACGGCTCGCTGGAAGGCAAGGGCCATCCGTGGACGTTCCGCAGCGGCTTCTGCATCGAGCCCGAGCACTTCCCCGATTCGCCCAACCAGCCGGCGTACCCGAACACGATCCTGCGTCCGGGTGACGTCTACGAAACGGAATCGCGCTTCCGCTTCTCGGTGGCGTAGGGTGGGCGGCCCTCCGCCCACGCGTGACGCCAACGGGCCGCGAACGTCACGCGTGGGCACAGGGGGGGGGCACCAAATGCATGCGGTTCGCGAACGCTTGGTGGGCACAGGGGTGCCCACCAAACGAGACGCAATGATCGACAGGAGACGGTAAAGATGATGGAACTGGTGGTGGACGGCCGGCACGTGCTGGGCGAGGGCATCGTCTGGGACGATCGCGCAGGGTGCCTGTACTGGACCGACATCGAACGCAGCGAGCTGTGGTCGCACGCGCCCGCGACGAACGCGTTGCAGCGCTGGCCGCTGCCCGAGCGCCTGTGCTCGATGGCCCTGACGACGGGCGGCGGCCGCCTGCTGCTGGGCCTTGCGTCCGGCCTCGCGTTCTTCGACCTGGCCAGTGGCGAAATCCGGCGCATCTGCGACGTCGAAGCCGACGTGCCCACCACCCGCCTGAACGACGGCCGCACCGACCGCCAGGGCCGCTTCGTGTTCGGCATGTTCAACCAGGCCGAGGACCCGAAGGATCCGATCGGCGGCTTCTACCGCCTGAACCACGATCTCTCCCTGGAGCGCCTGCCGCTGGGCGGCGTCGCCATCGCCAACAGCATCTGCTTCAGCCCGGACGGCCGCACGATGTATTACGCCGACTCGGGCACGCGCGAGATCCGCTGCTGCGACTACGACCCCGCCACCGGCGCCGTGGCAAACATGCGCCAGTTCGCGCCGGCCGATGCCGCCCCCGGCGACCCGGACGGCTCGACGATCGACGCCGGCGGCTACTTGTGGAGCACGCGCTGGGGCGCCGGCCAGGTCGTGCGCTTCGCGCCGGACGGCACCGTCGACCGGGTGCTCACCTTGCCCGCGCCGCAGCCGACGTGTCCCGCGTTCGGCGGCCCCGGCCTGGACGTTTTGTATGTCACTTCGGCAACAGTCGGGTTGCGCGCCGGCCAGCTGGCGGACGCCCCGAAGTCGGGTGGCGTGTTTGCACAACCCCTGAAAATCCAGGGTTTACCGGAGGTCCGCTTCGGCGGTTAGGGATGGTTGCGATAACATCGATGCCGATATCGATATCGATTGCTGTTAAAAATTGATTGGAAAGTTATCTGATCGGCCTTTAGACTTTCTCCATCGCTGAGCTGGACGACGCGCATATCGCTCAGAACTACAAAAACGACGGAGGAAGGAACCCATGTCCGAGACAAAGAAGAAGCCCACCCTGCGTTCCGCAGCGTGGTTCGGTACCCAGGACAAGAACGGCTTCATGTATCGGAGCTGGATGAAGAACCAGGGTATCCCCGATCACGAATTCCAGGGCAAGCCGATCATCGGTATCTGCAACACCTGGTCCGAACTCACGCCCTGTAACGCCCATTTCCGCAAGCTGGCCGAGCACGTCAAGCGCGGCATCCTGGAGGCGGGCGGCTTCCCCGTCGAATTCCCCGTGTTCTCGAACGGCGAATCGAACCTGCGTCCGACCGCCATGCTGACCCGTAACCTGGCCAGCATGGACGTCGAGGAATCCATTCGCGGCAATCCGATGGACGGCGTCGTGCTGCTCGTCGGCTGCGACAAGACGACGCCCGCGCTGCTGATGGGCGCGGCCAGCGTCGACATCCCGGCCATCGTCGTGACCGGCGGCCCGATGCTGAACGGTAAACTGAACGGCAAGGACATCGGTTCCGGCACTGCCGTGTGGCAGCTGCACGAACAGGCCAAGGGCGGCCAGATCTCGATGCACGACTTCCTCGCCGCCGAAGCCGGCCACTCGCGCTCGGCCGGTACCTGCAACACGATGGGTACGGCATCGACGATGGCCTGCATGGCCGAATCGCTGGGCGTCTCGCTGCCGCACAACGCCGCGATCCCCGCCGTCGACGCGCGCCGCTACGTGCTGGCCCATATGTCCGGCATCCGCATCGTCGAGATGGTCAACGAAGACCTGAAGCTGTCGAAGATCCTGAAGCGCGAGAACTTCGAGAACGCGATCCGCACGAACGCCGCGATCGGCGGTTCGACGAATGCCGTGATCCACCTGAAAGCCATCGCCGGCCGCATCGGCGTGCCGCTGGAGCTGGAAGACTGGACCGCGATCGGCAAGGGCACCCCGACCATCGTCGACCTGCTGCCGTCGGGCCGCTACCTGATGGAAGAGTTTTATTACGCCGGCGGCCTGCCGGGCGTGCTGCGCCGCCTGGGCGAAGCGAATCTGCTGCCGCACAAGGACGCGCTGACCGTCAACGGCAAGACGATCTGGGAAAACGTGCAGGACGCCCCGATTTACAACGATGAAGTGATCCGCAAGATCGACAACCCGCTGATCGACGACGGCGGCATCTGCATCCTGCGCGGCAACCTGGCGCCGCGCGGCGCCGTGCTGAAACCGTCGGCCGCATCGCCGCACCTGATGAAGCACCGCGGCCGCGCCGTCGTGTTCGAGGACTTCGACCATTACAAGGAGCGCATCGTCGATCCGGACCTGGACGTCGATGAGAACTCGGTCCTCGTGATGAAGAACTGCGGCCCGAAAGGCTACCCGGGCATGGCCGAAGTGGGCAATATGGGCCTGCCGCCGAAGCTGCTGGCGAAGGGCATCACCGACATGGTCCGCATCTCGGACGCGCGCATGAGCGGCACCGCCTACGGCACCGTCGTGCTGCACGTGGCGCCGGAAGCGATGGCCGGCGGCCCGCTGGGCATCGTCAAGGACGGCGACTTCATCGAACTCGATTGCAAGAACGGCCGCCTGCACCTGGACGTGCCGGACGACGAGATCAAGACCCGCCTCGCGGACCGCGCCGAGAACCAGAAGGAAGCGCCGCGCACCGGTTACGCGGGCCTGTACCTGGATCACGTGCTGCAGGCGGACGAGGGTTGCGACTTCGACTTCCTCGTCGGTTGCCGCGGTTCGGCCGTGCCCAAGCATTCCCATTAATGTTGAGATTCGCGTGGGCACGGGGTGCCCACCCTACGGACTTCCCGTCGCCGTAGGGTGGGTTCCCCGAGCCCACGCGTTCGACCATTTGAACATCCGCGCATCGCGCCTCGGAGACATCTGACCATGCTGCTCATCCAATACAAAACCGCCACCGGCGACCGCCGCGTCGGCATCCTGAACGGTGACACCGTCACCGCCATCACCGGCTACGCCACCACGCTGGAACTGGCCAACGCCGCCGTCGCGCAGGGCAAGAGCCTTGCCGCGCTGGCCGACGCCGCCGCGACGGGCGACAAGGAATCCTACGAAGCGATCGCGCAATCGGGCCGCGTGCTGCCTCCGCTCGACCACCCGGACGCCGCCCACTGCTACGTCACCGGCACCGGCCTCACGCACCTGGGCAGCGCCGACACGCGCGACGCCATGCACAAGAAGATCGGCGGCGACGTCGAGACCCTGTCCGACTCCATGAAGATGTTCCGCATGGGCGTCGAAGGCGGCAAGCCGGAAGCGGGCAAGGCCGGCGTGCAGCCCGAATGGTTTTATAAAGGCGACGGCTCGATCGTGCGCGCCGGCGGCCAGGACATGGAGATGCCCGACTTCTCGCTGGACGGCGGCGAGGAACCGGAGATCGCCGGCCTGTACGTGATCGGTGCCGACGGCCAGCCGTACCGCGTCGGTTTCGCGCTCGGCAACGAGTTCTCCGACCACGTGACGGAACGCCAGAACTACCTGTACCTCGCACACTCGAAGCTGCGCAACTGCGGCGTCGGCCCGGCGCTGCTCGTCGGCGAACTGCCGGCCCACGTGCAGGGCGTGTCGCGCATCCGCGCCGCGGATGGTTCGGTGCGTTGGGAGAAGGCGTTCGTGTCCGGCGAACAGAATATGTCGCACACGATCGGCAACCTGGAATACCACCACTTCAAATACGGCTTGTTCAACCGCCCGGGCGACGTGCACATCCACTTCTTCGGCACCGCCACCCTGAGCTTCGCCGACAACATCAGCGTGCAGGCCGGCGAGACGTTCGAAGTCGAGTCGCCGCAATTCGGCCCCGCCCTGCGTAACAAGCTTGCCGTTCAATCCACCCAATTCGCGAAAGTGAAGACCTTATGACCATTGCACAAATCACCGGCGAAGCCCTCATCGGCGGCGTCGCCCAGCGCGGCGCCGGCAACTCGTTCAAGGCGTGGAATCCCGCCAAGCGCGAGCACATGGAACCCGCGTTCCACATGGTCGACGTGAACCAGATCGACGAGGCGTGCAGCCTGGCGGGCAAGGCGTTCGACGTCTTCCGCAACACGACCGATGAAGAGCGCGCCGCGTTCCTCGACGCCGTCGCCGAGCAGATCATGGCCCTGGGCGATGCGCTCGTCGAGCGCGCGATGGCGGAAACCGGCCTGCCGCGCGGCCGCATCGAGGGCGAGCGTGGCCGCACGTGCAACCAGCTGAAACTGTTCGGCAGCCTGCTGCGCGAGGGGTCGTGGCAGGATCCGCGCATCGATCCGGCCCTGCCGCAGCGCACGCCGCCGCGTCCGGACCTGCGCAGCCGCCTGATCGGCGTCGGCCCCGTCGCCGTGTTCGCCGCATCGAACTTCCCGCTCGCGTTCTCCGTCGCCGGCGGCGACACCGCGTCCGCGTTCGCGGCCGGCTGCCCGGTCGTGCTGAAGGCCCACTCGGCCCACCCGGGTACGTCGGAACTGGTGGCGCGCGCCATCGTGAAAGCCGTCGAACTGTGCGGCCTGCCGGCCGGCACGTTCGCACTGCTGACCGGCACGGGCAACGGCATCGGCCAGGCGCTCGTCGCGCATCCGGCCATCCAGGCCGTCGGCTTCACCGGTTCGCGTTCGGGCGGCACCGCGCTGATGGCCGTCGCCGCGGGCCGCCAGCAGCCGATCCCGGTCTACGCCGAGATGAGCAGCATTAACCCCGTGTTCCTGCTGCCGCAGGCGCTGGAGCAGCACGCCGAGCGTATCGGCCGCGAATTCGCCGCGTCGCTCACGCTGGGCGTGGGCCAGTTCTGCACCAACCCCGGCCTCGTGCTGGCCATCGACGGTCCGGGCCTGTCCACGTTCTGTGCTGCCGCCACGGCCGCGCTGAACGACACGCAACCGGCGACGATGCTGTCGGCCGGTATCGCGTCGAGCTTCCGCCGCGGCGTCGCCGCGCTGGCAAGCAACGAAGCGGTGAGCACCCTGCTGCGTCTCGACCATGAAGACAACCAGGGCCACGCCGCGCTGTTCCGCGTGGAAGCCGCCGACTTCCTGGCGCGCAAGGAGCTGCACGAAGAAGTGTTCGGCCCCGCGTCGCTGCTGGTCGTGTGCAAGGACGTCGAGCAGATGCGCGCCATCGTCGAGCACCTGGAGGGCCAGCTGACGGCCGCCATCCACCTGGAAGAAGGCGACGTCGCGGCGGCGCAAGTGCTGATGCCGACGCTCGAGCGCAAGGTCGGCCGCATCCTGGCGAACGGCTTCGGCACCGGCGTGGAAGTCGCGCACGCGATGGTGCACGGCGGTCCGTTCCCGGCCACGGCCGATGGCCGCAGCACGTCGGTGGGCACGGGCGCGATCTTCCGCTTCCTGCGCCCCGTGGCGTACCAGAACCTGCCGCAGGCGCTGCTGCCGGCCGTGCTGCGCGACGAGAACCCGCGCGGCATCTGGCGCCGCCGTGATGGCGCGCTGGGCAAGGACTGATACGTTCGCACACGCATACGTAACGCGTGGGCACTGGGTGCCCACCCTACGTCCGCGGCGGACGTGAACCGGCAGCGTGGGCGGTACGAAAATGTAGCGTGGGCTCCCCGAGCCCACGCGCAATGCGAAGCAGGATCCGGCGCGCGGCTTTCGTGGCGCCGCTTAGAATAAGATTATCGGATGGAGACGACGATGGGTACTTTAGCCAGGTACGGTAGCCTTGAAGGCAAACGGGTGTTCGTGACGGGTGGCGGCAGCGGGATCGGCGAAGCGATCGTCGCTGCACTGGTGGAGCAGGGCGCGCTGGTGGGCTTTGTCGACATCATGCGCGACGCCAGCGAGGCGCTCGTTGCACGGCTGGCCGCGGCCGGTCACACCGCACCGATCTACCGCTACTGCGACATCACCGACATCCCAAGCCTGCAGGCCGTGATGGCCGAGATGGCCGCCAAGCTGGGCGACTTCGACGTCGTCGTCAACAACGCCGCCAACGACCAGCGCCACCAGATCGGCGACGTCTCGGTCGAGTACTGGGACGAGCGCATCGCCATCAACCAGCGCCCCATGTTCTTCACCGTGCAGGCCGCCTTGGCCGGCATGAAGCGGCGCGGCGGCGGCTCCGTCATCAATTTCAGCTCGATGTCGTGGCACGCCAAGAACCCGAACTACCCGATCTACGCGACCACGAAGGCGTCCGTCATCGGCCTCACGCGCTGTCTCGCGCGCGACCTGGGCAAGTTCAACATCCGCGTCAACACCGTGACGCCGGGCTGGGTGATGACCCAGCGCCAGATCGACCTGTGGCTGGACGAGGCGGGCGAGGCCGAGATCGCGCGCTCGCAATGCCTGCCGGGCAAGCTCATGCCCGACGATATCGCCGCGATGGTGCTGTTCCTGTCCGCCGACGACAGCAAGATGTGCACGGGCCAGGAATTCATCGTCGACGCCGGCTGGGTGTGACGGGACATCCGTCACGCCGCTGATGGCGCCGCGCCGCCGGCGCCATCGTCGTTTTACCTGCATGACCAGACTACGAACGGGCGTGGCGGCGTCGTCGCGCCCTGGATCGCAAACACTCACCGACCATATAACAAGGGAGACATCATGAAGCCATTCCAACCCACCGTCCTCGCCCTCGGCCTCGCCGCCGCGTTCTGCGCCGGCGCCACGTTCGCGCAGGTGAACGTCACCGTCGACACGACGAAACCGGGCGCGACGATCGACAAGGACGTCTACGGCCAGTTCGCCGAACACCTCGGCACCGGCATCTACGGCGGCCTGTGGGTCGGTCCGGATTCGAAGATCCCGAATACGCGCGGCTGGCGCAACGACGTCGTCGGCGCGCTGAAGGACATGCACGTGCCGCTCGTGCGCTGGCCGGGCGGCTGCTTCGCGGACGAATATCACTGGCGCGAAGGCATCGGCCCGCGCAGCAAGCGTCCGGTGAAGGTCAACACGAACTGGGGCGGCGTGCCGGAATCGAACGCCGTGGGCACGCACGAGTTCTTCGACCTCGTCGAACAGCTGGGCGCCGACGCCTACGTCAACGGCAACCTGGGCACCGGCACCCCGCAGGAAGCCGCGGAGTGGATCGAGTACATGACGTCGGAAGGCAAGTCCACGCTGGCCGAAATGCGCGCGAAGAACGGCCATCCGGCGCCGTTCAAGGTCGCGTATTTCGCGATCGGTAACGAGTCGTGGGGCTGCGGCGGCAATATGCGGCCCGAGTACTACGCCGATTTGTACCGCCAGTGGAACACGTTCCTGAAGGCGCCACAGCACCTGCGTCCGAAGATGATCGCGAGCGGCGGCACGGCTGACGACACCAGCTGGACCGACGTGCTGTCGCGCGACCTGAAGGGCCGCACGGACGGCATCAGCTTCCACTACTACACGCTGCCGACGGGCAGCTGGGAAAAGAAAGGCGCCGCCACGGGCTTCCCGGAATCGGAATGGTTCTCGACGATGTCGCAGACCCTGCGCATGGAAGACTTCATCCGCAAGAACGTCGCCATCCTCGACAAGAACGACCCGGAGAAGAAGATCGGCTTCGACGTGGACGAGTGGGGCACCTGGTACGACGTGGAGAAGGGCACGAACCCGGGCTTCCTGTTCCAGCGTAATACGATCCGCGACGCCGTCGTCGCTGCGCTCAACTTCAACATGTTCCACGCCCACGCCGACCGCGTGCGCATGACGAACATCGCGCAGATGGTCAACGTGCTGCAGGCGATGATCATCACCGACAACGACAAGATGCTGCTGACGCCGACGTACTACGCCTTCAAGATGTACGTGCCGTTCCAGGGTGCGGCGTCGCTGCCGGTCGCGCTGTCGAACAACACGACCTATGGCGAGAACGGCCAGGGCGTGCCGGGCATCAGCGCGTCGGCCGCGAAGGGCAAGGACGGCAAGACGTACGTCGCCCTCGTCAACACGAACCCGCACGACGCGACGGACGTCGTGCTGAACGTCGCGGGCCAGAACGTCGGCGCCGTGCGCGGCCAGCTGCTGACGGCCGATGCGATGGACGCCCACAACACGTTCGAGCACAAGGACGCCGTCAAGCCCGTGCCGTTCAGCGCCAACGCGAACGGCGGCAAGCTGACGATCAAGGTGCCGGCCAAGTCGGTGCTCGTCGTCGCGGTCGAAGGCTGATCGTGGCGCGCGCAGCAGCAGCAGACGCAGCGCGTGCGCTGGCGGCCGCCGTCGCCGCGGCCTGCGTCCTTGCCGGTTGCGGCGGGGGCGGGGGTGGGGGGGCGGCACCTGCCGCATCCGCGCCCGCGGCCAGCACGCCGGTGCAGACCGCGGCGGTCACGTTCGCCAACGTCTCCGTGCATGACCCGGCCGTGCTCAAGGTCGGCGACACGTGGTACGCGTTCGGTTCCCACCTGGCCGCCGCGAAGTCGACGGACCTGATGAACTGGACGAAGATCGCGGACGGCGTCACCGACGCCAATCCACTGTTTTCGAAAGTGACGACGGCGCTGGCCGACACGTTCGCGTGGGCGCAGGTCACGGACCTGTGGGCGCCGGACGTGATCCAGCTTGACGACGGCAAGTTCTACATGTACTACGACGCTTGCAAGGGCGATTCGCCGCGCTCCGCGCTGGGCGTGGCCGTCGCCGACAAGGTCGAGGGACCGTACGTCAGCAAGGGCGTGTTCCTGAAATCCGGCATGTGGAACGAGGTCAGTCCAGACGGCACGATCTACGACGCGCTGAAGCATCCGAACACGGTCGACCCGAATACGTTCCGCGACGCGGCCGGCAAGCTGTGGATGATCTACGGTTCGTACTCCGGCGGCATCTTCATCATGGCGATGGACCCGGCCACGGGCATGCCCGTCGCGGGCCAGGGCTACGGCAAGCACCTCATGGGCGGCAACCATGCGCGCATCGAGGGCGCGTACGTGATGTACAGCCCGGCGACGAAGTACTACTACCTGTTCACGTCGTTCGGCGGCCTCGATGCCGCGGGCGGCTACAACCTGCGCGTGGCGCGTTCGACGAATCCGGATGGGCCGTATCTCGACGCGTCCGGCAAGGACATGGCGGACGTGAAGGCCGATCCGACCAAGCCGCTGTTCGACGACGCGAGCATCGCGCCGTACGGCCAGAAGCTCGTGGGCAGCCACCAGTTCGCGCTGGCGGCTGGCGAGACGGGGGCGCAACTGGGCTACGTGTCGCCGGGCCATAACTCGGCGCGCTACGAAGCGGCGACGAACCAGTACTTCCTGATCTTCCACACCCGCTTCCCCGGCCAGGGCGAATACCACGAAGTGCGCGTGCACGAGATGTTCATCAACGACGACGGCTGGCCGGTGGCGGCGCCGCTGCGCTACGTACCGCTGTCGAAGAGCGCGACGACGATCTCGCCGACCGTCACGAGCGCCGACGTGGCGGGCGCGTACAAGATGGTCAACCACGGCAAGGACATCTCGGCCACCATCAAGCCGTCCGTCGCGATCCGCCTGGATGGCAGCGGCACGGTGAGCGGTGGCGCGAGCGGCACCTGGACGCACAAGGGCAACAACAATGTGTCCATCGTGATCGACGGCGTCACCTACAGCGGCGTGCTGTCGCGCCAGTGGAACCCGAACGCGAACGCCTTCGCGGTGACCTTCACGGCGCAGTCGCAGACCGGCGTGTCGCTGTGGGGCATCCGCACGGGCACGTAATCGAAAGGATGGACCATGCGTAAAGCGGGACTTCTCGGCGCCGCCATGCTGGCGCTGACGGCGCAGGCGGCCCAGGGATCGCAAGTGAGCGTGCACGACCCCGTGATGGCCAAGGACGGCAACACGTACTACCTGTACAGCACCGGTCCCGGCATCACGTTCTATTCCTCGGCGGACATGCGGCACTGGAAGCCGGAAGGCCGCGTGTTCGCGGGCGAGCCGGCGTGGGCGAAGCAGGCGGCGCCCACGTTCAACGACCATATCTGGGCGCCGGACGTCCACAAGCACAACGGCCGCTGGCTGCTGTACTACTCGGTGTCCGGCTTCGGCAAAAATACGTCGGGCATCGGCGTGACGACGAACGCGACGCTCGACCCGCGCGCGCCGAACTACCGCTGGGAAGACCAGGGGATCGTCGTGCAGTCGGTGCCGGGCCGCGACTTGTGGAATGCCATCGACCCGAACGTCGTCGAGGATGACAAGGGCCAGGGCTGGATGACGTTCGGCTCGTTCTGGGGCGGCATCAAGCTCGTGAAGCTGGACGACGGCTGGACGAAGGTCGCCGAGCCGCAGGAATGGCACACGATCGCGCGGCGTGAGCGTCCCGCGTTCACGCCGGACGACCAGGCGGGGCCGGCCGAGGTCGAAGGGCCGTTCATCTTCCGGAAGAACGGCTATTACTACCTGTTCGTCTCGTGGGGCCTGTGCTGCCGCGGGCCAGAGAGCACATACCACGTCGTCGTCGGCCGCGCGCGCAACGTCGAGGGACCGTATCTCGACCGCACCGGCAAGGACATGGCGCAGGGCGGCGGCTCGCTCGTCGTGAAGGGCGACAAGGACTGGAAGGGACTGGGCCATAACAGCGCCTACACGTTCGACGGCAAGGACTATCTCGTGCTGCACGCGTACGAGACGGCCGATCATTACCTGCAGAAGCTGAAGGTCATGGACATCCACTGGGACAAGGACGGCTGGCCCACGGTCGATCCGAAGGACCTCAACAAATACGTGAGCGAACAAGTGAAATGAAACCGACCCGCATCGCCGCACTGTTGTTCACACTGGGTGCGACGTGCGCCCACGCCGCCGACCTGTTCCCGCTGCAGGACGTCCGCCTGGGCCCCAGCCCGTTCCTCGACGCTCAGACGACGGACCTGAACTACCTGATGGCACTCGAGTCGGACCGCCTATTGGCGCCGTTCCTGCGCGAAGCGGGGCTCACACCGAAGCAGCCCAGCTACGGCAACTGGGAGTCGTCCGGGCTGGACGGCCATATGGGCGGCCACTACCTGTCGGCGCTGGCGTTGATGTATGCGTCGACGGGCGATGCGGAAGTCAAGCGGCGTCTCGACTACTTCGTCGCGGAACTGAAGCGCGCGCAGGAGGCCAACAAGGAAGATGAAATGCGCGGCTACGTGGGCGGCGTGCCGGGCGGCCACGCCGCGTGGCGCGACGTCGCCGCGGGTAACCTCCATGCCGACAACTTCTCCGTCAACGGCAAATGGGTCCCGTGGTACAACCTGCACAAGATCTTCGCGGGCCTGCGCGACGCGTACCGCTATGCCGGCAGCGAGGATGCGAAGGCGATGCTGATCGCGATGTCCGACTGGGCGGTACGCCTGACCAGTCACCTGACGGACGCGCAGATGCAGCAGATGCTCAGCGCGGAACACGGCGGCATGAACGAGGTGCTGGCCGACGTCGCCCAGATGACGGGCGACCAGCGTTACATGGACCTCGCACTGCGGTTCTCGCACCAGGCCATCCTGCAGCCGCTCGAGCACCACGAGGACAAGCTCACGGGCCTGCACGCCAACACGCAGATCCCGAAAGTCATCGGCTTCAAGCGCATCGGCGAACTCACGGGCCGCAAGGACATGGCGGATGCCGCCGCGTTCTTCTGGCAGACCGTCGTCGACCACCGCACGGTGGCCATCGGCGGCAACAGCGTCAGGGAGCACTTCCATGACGACAAGGACTTCAGCCCCATGATCAACGAGGTCGAGGGGCCGGAGACCTGCAACACGTACAACATGCTGAAGCTGACGGAGATGCTGTTCGAGACGTCGGACAAGGCCAGCTACGCCGACTATTACGAGCGCGCGCTGTACAACCACATCCTCGCGTCCGAGCATCCGGGCACGGGCGGCTTCGTCTACTTCACGCCCATGCGTCCGAACCACTATCGCGTGTATTCGCAGGTGGACAAGGCGATGTGGTGCTGCGTGGGCTCCGGCATCGAGAGCCATGCGAAGTACGGCGAATTCATCTACGCGCACGAGGGTGATGCCTTGTTCGTCAACCTGTTCATCCCGTCCACGCTGGACTGGCGCGAGAAGAACGTCAAGATCACGCAGGCGAACAACTTCCCGGACCAGGCCAGCACGCGCATCACGGTGGACGGCGATGCGCGCTTCGCCATGAAGATCCGCTATCCGGCCTGGGTCGCGGCGGGCAAGCTGGGTGTGAAAGTGAACGGCAAACCGGTGAAGGTGACGGCGCAGCCGGGCAGCTACGTGAGCATCGAACGTGCGTGGAAGAAGGGCGACCGCGTCGACGTGAGCCTGCCGATGGCGATGAAGCTGGAGCAGATGCCGGACAAGTCGAATTACTACGCAGTGCTGTACGGCCCCATCGTGCTGGCCGCGAAGACGAACCCGTTCCCGACCGAACACCTGAACTTCTTCGCGGACGATTCGCGCATGGGGCACAGCCCGTCCGGCCAGGTGTGTCCGCTCGAAGCGGCGCCGACGTTCGTCTCGGATAGCAAGGATTTCACGCGTCGCTTCAAGCCCGTGAAAGGCAAGCCGCTGACGTTCACGGCACCCGGCGTCGTGCAGGGTGGGGCGGGTGCCGCGACCGAATTCATTCCGTTCTTCCGCCTGCACGACTCGCGCTACATGATGTACTGGCAGCAGAGCACCCCGGCCGAGTACGCGCGCCTGAAGGAAGAAGACGCCGCGAAGGAAGCGGAGCGCCTCGCGCTGGATGCGCAGACCGTCGACCAGGTGGCGCCCGGCGAACAGCAGCCGGAAGTGGACCACGGCTTCAAGGGCGAGGGCGCGGACGCGGGCGTCAACAACGGCCGCCATTGGCGCCACGCGAGCAAGTGGTTCAGCTACCAGTTGAGCGATCCGAAGCACGAAGCGAAGCTGCTGCGCCTGACGTTCGCGCGCGGGGACGCGGGCCGCAAGTTCGACATCGTCGTCAATGGCCAGCGCGTCGCGGAGGTCGAGCTGGCAGGCGACGCGCCGCAGGACTTTTATACGCGCGACGTCGCGCTGCCGCCAGCGCTCGTGCAGGGCGCGGCGGACGGCAGGCTCGAAGTCAAGTTCGTCGCGAAGGAAGGTTCGATGGCGGGCGGGTTGTACGGACTGCGCCTGCTGCGCTGAATAAGATTGAACTCGTCCGGCGGCCTCCGCCCACCAACCGCACGCGGTATGCGGACGTTTGGTGGGCACGGGGTGCCCACCCTACTGCGCTGAACCACTTGGAACCTGTCCGGGCAGGCGCGAACTACTGCGCTGAACGACTTCGCACCTGACTCGCAGGCGCGAATTCGTCGGGTGGGCGGCCCCCGCCCACCAAACGCACGCGGTATGCGGACGTTTGGTGGGCACGGGGTGCCCACCCTACTACTACCGTTTCGCCTGCGCCCGCGCCCGCGCCATGCGGTTCAGCACCTTCCACTTCGACCGCTCCGCGATGCGGTCCAGCGGCGTTGCCGCCGCATGCCGCACTTCGCGCAACAGCTTGTGATAGTTGCGCAGGCGGTCCGCGTCGACGGTGCCGCGCACGGCGCATCCCGGCTCCTCGGCATGCTTGCAGTCGTGGAAGCGGCAGTCCGCGGCCAGCGTCTCGATGTCGTCGAACGCCGCGTTGACGTCGTCCTCGCCGCCATCCGGCTGCCAGCTGCGCAGCCCCGGCGTGTCGATCACGCAGCCGCCTCCAGCGCACAGGTGCAGCGAGCGTGACGTCGTCGTGTGGCGGCCACGGTCGTCGCCCTTGCGCACGCCGCCCGTCGGCTGGTGCGCGCCGGTCAACGTGTTCGTGAGCGTCGACTTGCCCACGCCCGACGTGCCCAGCAGGACGAGCGTCTGCCCCGCGCCCGTCCACGGCGCCAGCACGTCGGCGGCGCCGGCCTCCTGCGCGTGCACGCGCACGATGGGGATCGTGGGCGGCAGGCGCGCGCCGAGCTGCGCGGCCTTGGCGTCCGCGTCGGCGACGAGGTCGCCCTTCGTGAGCACGACGACGGGCGACACGTCGGCAGACCGCGCCAGCATGAGATAGCGTTCCAATCGGCGCGGATTGAAGTCGCCGTCGAGGCCCATCACGAAGAGCGCCGTGTCGACGTTGGCGGCGAGCCGCTGGCGGGTGCCGTCGGCGTCGCGCCGAGCCAGTTCGTTCAGCGGGTCGACGAAGGTGTGCACCCAGGCCTCGCCGAGGTCGTTGTGGTCGGACAGCACCCAGTCGCCGACGGCGGGTGAGCCGTCGAGGCCCGGATGCGGCCGGGCCGGAAATTCATGGGTACCGTCGTGCAGCACGAGTGCGTTGCGGTGCACGGCCGCCACGCGCGCGGGCGTACCGCGGTCGTGGATTGCCAGCCGGGCGGCGATGGCGTGGGTGAGTCCAATGCGGCGCAGGGCCGCGATATCGAAGTCGATCATGATCGTTGTGTTCCTGTTGCGAAGCGCGAACGCGCGGGTACGCAGCCGCACACGATGCGGCTGCGGAGATTCGGTCAGGGAAGTCGGCGCGCCTGGCGCGCCCGGTCACGACGTCGGTGATCGACGGTAGGCGGAGGTCAGGCAGCCGACAGGAAGGCAAGGTCCGGGTGGGTCATGGCACGCTCCTGTCAGGTGGAAGAAGACGCCAAGTATAGCGCGACCGTTGCCGTCCGGGGAGCGTGTTTGTATTGATGTCAAAATGGGTATTGCTTCCGTCAAAAAAATGATTGGATAGATATCCCAGTTCTGTCATAGTATCCGTGCACAACAATTCCGGAGACCAAGTGATGATCATCACCCGCAGAACCCTCCTGGGCGTTGCCGCCGCCATCGCGTGCGCAACCGCCATCCCGGCCTTTGCCGCCAAACCCCTCACGATCGGCTTCTCGCAGGTCGGCGCCGAAAGCGAATGGCGCACCGCGAACACCGCCTCTATCAAAGAGGCCGCCAAGAAGGCCGGCGTCAACCTGAAGTTCGCCGACGCCCAGCAACAGCAGCAGAACCAGGTCAAGGCCATCCGTTCCTTCATCGCCCAGCACGTGGACGTGATCGCGTTCTCGCCGGTCGTGGAAACCGGCTGGGAGACCGTGCTGCGCGAAGCGAAGAACGCCAAGATCCCCGTGATCCTGACCGACCGCGCCGTCAAGGTCACCGATCCGTCGCTGTACGTGAGCTTCATCGGTTCCGACTTCGTGGAAGAGGGCCGCCGCGCCGGACGCTGGCTGCTCGACTACGCCAAGAAGAATGGCGGCAAGCCGCTGAACATCGTCGAGCTGCAGGGCACGACGGGCGCCGCGCCGGCGATCGACCGCAAGACCGGCTTCGCCGAAGTCATCGCCGCGAATCCGAAGCTGAAGGTCATCCGCTCGCAGACGGGCGACTTCACCCGCGCCAAGGGCAAGGAAGTGATGGAAGCCTTCCTGAAATCGGAAGGCAAGAACATCAACGTGCTGTACGCGCACAATGACGACATGGCCATCGGCGCGATCCAGGCCATTGAGGAAGCGGGCCTGAAGCCGGGCAAGGACATCATCATCATCTCGATCGACGGCGTGAAGGGCGCGTTCGAGGCCATGAAGGCCGGTAAACTGAACGTCACCGTCGAATGCAATCCGCTGCTGGGCCCCACGTTGATCCAGACGGCGCAGGACGTCGTCGCGGGCAAGCCTGTGCCGAAGCGCATCGTCGTGAACGAAGGCGTGTTCCCGGCTGAGGTGGCGGCGAAGGAACTCCCGAACCGCAAATACTGATCGGGCGGGGCATGATCGATTCGAAGCAGCCGGTGCTTGAAGTCACCGGCATCCACAAAGCGTTCCCGGGCGTGAAGGCGTTGTCCGACGCGGGACTGCGCCTGTTCCCCGGCGAAGTGCACACGCTGATGGGCCAGAACGGCGCGGGCAAGTCCACGCTGATCAAGGTCCTCACGGGCGTCTACCAGCCGGATGCCGGCAGCATCGTCCTCGAGGGCCGGGCCATCCGCCCGCGCTCCACGCAGGACGCGCAAAACCTCGGCATCAGCACCGTCTACCAGGAAGTCAATCTGTGCCCGAACCTGTCGGTCGCGGAAAACATCTTCATCGGCCGCTATCCCCGCCGCTTCGGCATGGTCGACTGGCGCTCGATGCGGTCGCAGGCCACGGCGCTGCTCGCGCGCCTCGAGATCCACGTCGACGTCAGCCGGCCGCTCGCCGACTATCCGCTGGCGATCCAGCAGATGGTCGCGATCGCGCGCGCGCTGAACACGGAATCGCGCGTGCTGATCCTCGACGAGCCCACGTCCAGCCTGGACGAAGCCGAAGTGCAGATGCTGTTCTCCGTGCTGCGCCGCCTGCGCGAAGAGGGCATGGCGATCCTGTTCGTCACGCACTTCCTCGACCAGACGTATGCGATCTCCGACCGCATCACGGTGATGCGCAACGGCGAGCGCGAAGGCGAGTACGCGTGCTCGGAACTGTCGCGCCTCGCGCTCGTCAACAAGATGATCGGCGCGCCGGCCGACGCGGAACACGCATTGGCGCCGGCGGCCGCCGAAACGAACGAACACGGCGACGTCTTCCTGCGCGCCCGCGGCATCGCGCGCAAGGGTGTGCTGTCCCCGGTCGACCTGGAAATCCGCCGCGGCGAGCTGCTGGGCCTTGCGGGCCTGCTCGGCTCCGGCCGCACGGAAACGGCGCGCCTGCTGTTCGGCGCCGACAAGGCGGACAGCGGCACCTTCGACATCGACGGCAAGCAGGTGAGCTTCTCGAACCCGCGCGACGCGATCCGCGAGGGCATCGGCTTCTGCTCGGAAGACCGCAAGCACGAAGGCGCGATCCTCGCGCTGTCCGTGCGCGAAAACCTGATCCTCGCGCTGCAGGCGCGGCAGGGCATCTTCCGCGCCATTCCATTCAAGCGCCAGCAGCAGCTGGCGACCGACTACGTCAAATGGCTGGGCATCAAGACGGCCAGCATCGAGACGCCCATCGGCACCCTGTCCGGCGGCAACCAGCAGAAGGTCTTGCTGGCGCGCTGGCTCGCGACCGATCCGCGCCTGATGATCCTCGACGAACCGACGCGCGGCATCGACGTGCGCGCCAAGCAGGAAATCATGGATTACGTCAGTAACCTTTGCCGCAAGGGCATGTCCATCCTCTTCATCTCGTCCGAACTGCCGGAAGTGCTGCGCGTGTCGGACCGCATGGTCGTCATGCGCGACCGCAAGGCCTGCGGCGAGTACCGGCGCGGTGAGCTGGACGAGACGTCCGTGCTGCACGTGATCGCGGGAGAGACGGCATGAACGCGCGCGCCACCGAAGCCGCCGTCAAGCCGACGGCGCAGGCAGGCAAGCGCACCACGTGGCTGCAGCATCCGCTCGTGCGCCCGCTCGGCGCGCTCGTCGCGCTGCTGCTCGTCGACGCGTTCCTCGTGCCCGGCTTCTTCCACCTCGAGGTCAAGGAAGGGCATTTGTACGGCGCCATCGTCGACATCCTGAACCGCGCCGCGCCGCTGATGCTGGCGGCGCTGGGCATGACCCTCGTCATCGCCACGCGCGGCATCGACATCTCCGTCGGCGCCGTCGTCGCGCTGTCCGGCACCGTGTCCGCGATGCTCATCGGCGGCAGCACCCCGAACATGCCGATGGCGCTCGCGCTGGCCGCGTCGCTCGGCGTCGCGCTGCTGTGCGGGCTGTGGAACGGCGTGCTCGTCGCCGGCATCAAGCTGCAGCCCATCGTCGCCACCCTGATCCTGATGGTGGCGGGGCGCGGCCTCGCGCAGCTGCTGACGGACGGCCAGATCGTCACCGTGTACTACGAACCGTTCTTCTTCCTCGGCGGCGGCTACCTGGCCGGCCTGCCGTTCTCGCTGTTCGTCGTGGCGGCCGTGTTCGCGGTCACGCTGCTCCTCGTGAAGAAGACGGCGCTGGGCCTGTTCATCCAGGCCGTCGGCATCAACCCGGTCGCGGCGCGCCTCGCGGGCCTGCGCACGGCGACCCTGATCACGTTCGTGTACGTGTTCTGCAGCGCCTGCGCGGGCCTGGCCGGCATGCTGATCACGTCGAACATCAAGAGCGCGGACGCGAACAACGCGGGCCTGCTGCTGGAACTGGACGCGATCCTGGCCGTCACCCTGGGCGGCACGTCGCTCGCCGGCGGCAAGTTCAGCCTCGTGGGCAGCATGATCGGCGCGCTGATCATCCAGACGCTCACGTCCACCATCTACTCGCTGGGCGTGCCGCCCGAAGTGAACATGGTCGTCAAATCCATCGTCGTCTTCGTCGTCTGCATCTCGCAGTCGAGCGAATTCAAGACCATCCTGCGGAGGTCCGCATGAGCGCGGTCGCAACCCAAACGCGCGGCCGCGCCGCCTTCACGGGCGCGCCGTGGTTCACGTCCCTCGTCACCGTGATCCTGCTGGTCGCGATGCTGGGCATCGGCGGGGCCGTGTATCCGGGCTTCCTGTCGCTGCAGGTGATCTTCAACCTCCTCATCGACAACGCGTTCCTGCTCGTGATCGCGGTGGGCATGGGCTTCGTGATCCTGGCCGGCGGCATCGACCTCTCCGTCGGCTCCGTGCTGGCGCTGTCGACGATGATCTCGGCCTGGCTGCTGCAGCACGCGCACTGGCCGCCCGTCGCCGTCATCGCGCTCGTGCTGCTGCTGGGCGCCTGCTTCGGCGGCGCGATGGGCGCGATCATCCACCTGTTCAAGCTGCAGCCGTTCATCGTCACGCTGGCCGGCATGTTCCTCGCGCGTGGGCTGTGCTACCTGATCAGCGTGGAATCGATCACGATCGACGACCCGGTGTTCACGGCGATGTCGCAGACGCAGGTGCCGATCCTGGGCGGCTTCCTGTCGCCGGGCGCCATCATCGCGCTCGTCGTGCTGCTTGTCGCCATCTGGCTCGCGCATTTCACGGCGTTCGGCCGCGCGGTGTACGCCGTCGGCGGCAACGAGCAGTCGGCCGCGATGATGGGCCTGAACGTGGGCCGCACGAAGGTGCTCGTGTATGCGCTGTCGGGCTTCTGCGCGTCGCTGGGCGGCGTGCTGTTCGCCTTCTACATGCTGTCCGGCTACGGCCTGCACGGGCAGGGCACGGAGCTCGACGCCATCGCGGCCGTCGTCATCGGCGGCACCTTGCTGACGGGCGGCTACGGCTATATCGCGGGTGCGCTGTCCGGCGTGCTCGTGCTGGGTGCCATCCAGACGCTGATCGCCTTCGACGGCACGCTCAGCTCGTGGTGGACCAAGATCGTCATCGGGGCGCTGCTGTTCATCTTCTGCGTCGTGCAGCGGGTGATGGGCGGACGTTCCAAGGAATAAAAGGCGGTTCGCGCGCGTCGACCCCCGGCCATAACGGGGGCGGCGCCGCGCCGTGGTACGCCGGTGCCGCCAGCGCCGGCGATTCATAACAATAACGGAGACTGCATGCTGAAACCCATCCTTGCCGCGGCCCTGGCCGCGACGACGGCGCTCGCCGCCGCGGCCAATCCCATCACCAGCAGGATCTTCACCGCGGACCCCGCGGCCCTCGTCGACAACGGCCGCGTGTACCTGTACGTCGGCCACGACGAGGCCCCGGTCGGCGGCAAGGATTACCTGATGAACGAGTGGAAGGTCTTCTCCAGCTGCGACATGCAGCACTGGACGGAGCACCCGGCCGGCGTGCCGTTTTCCACGTTCAAATGGGCGGCGAGGGACGCGTGGGCCAGCGACGTCACGAAGCGGAACGGCAAGTACTACCTGTACGTGACGGTCGAGCACAAGACCATTCCCGGCAAGGCGATCGGCGTCGCGGTGTCCGACAGCCCGACGGGCCCGTTCGTCGACGCGCGCGGTTCGGCCCTCGTCACCAACGACATGACGCACGAGACGGAGATCGGTTGGGACGACATCGACCCCGCCATCTTCGTCGACGACGACGGCCAGGCGTATCTGTACTGGGGCAACACCGTCATGAAGTACGCGAAGCTGAAACCGAATATGACGGAGCTCGACGGCCCGATCCACACGGTGGGCCTGGAAGCGTTCACGGAAGCGTCGTACCTGCACAAGCACGCCGGCAAATACTACCTGTCGTACTCGCGCAAGTGGCCGGAAGAGACCGTGTACATGACGGGGCCGACCGCGACCGGTCCCTGGTCCTACGGCGGCGTGATCATGGAAAAGAACACGAATGTCGGCACGATCCACCACGCGATCGTCGACTTCAACGGCAAGTCCTACATCATCTATCACAACGGCAAGCTGCCGACCGGTGGCGAGTACCGGCGTTCGGTCGCCGTCGAGGAATTGCACTACGGCCCGGACGGCAAGATCCTGCCCGTGCCGCAGACGGCGCAAGGGCCGGCCGCGAACCCGTCGGCCGCCTGCAAGTGATGACGGTTTCGCAGAGAATTCCGCTAAAGCAATATCGATAATGATATGATGCATGTATGGACACGACCAATCCGAACTGGTTTCTCAAGGCCCGCCTGAAGACGCGGCAGCTGCTGCTGCTGATCGCGCTCGACGACTACCGCAACATCCACCGCGCGGCCGACGAACTGCACATGACGCAGCCGGCCGCCTCCAAGCAGATCAAGGATCTCGAGGAGATGCTGGACGTCAAGCTGTTCGAGCGCCTGCCGCGCGGCATGGAGCCGACGATCTACGGCGAGACGATGATCCGCCACGCGCGCATGGCCCTGACGAGCCTCGCGCTGGCGCACGACGACATCGTCACGTTGAAGGCGGGCTTGACGGGCCAGGTCGAGGTCGGCGTGATCATGACCCCTGCGATGGCGCTGCTGCCGCGCGCGATCGCCCGCGTGAAGGAGTCGGCGCCGCTGCTGCGCATCGGCGTGCAGCTGGAGACGAGTAACCTGCTGCTCGACAAGCTGCAGCACGGCATGCTCGACTTCATGATCGGCCGCATCTTCGACACCGGAGACACGTCCGGCCTGATCTACGAAGAGCTGACGGAGGAGCCGGCGTGCGCCGTCGTGCGTCCCGGCCATCCGCTGCTCGAGCGCAAGGACCTGGAGCTGGCGGACATCGCGCCGCTGCCGTGGATCGTGCCGCCGCACGGCAGTGTCCTGCGCTACCGCTTCGACATGATGTTCCGCCGCGCGGGCCTGGAGCCGCCTGCGAACGTCGTCGATACGACGGCGTTGCTGATGATCACGGCGTTGCTGCAGCAGACGGATTCGCTGCACGTGATGCCGATCGAGGTGGCGCAGTACTACGCGTCGCTCAACGTGATGCGCATCCTGCCGATCGAGCTGCCGTGCAAGATGGACGCGTTCGGCATCATCCGGCACCAGGACCATTTGCTGTCGCCGGGTGCGGATCTGCTGCTGCGTGCGGTGCGGGCCGCGGCGAAAGAGATGTACTGAACGAGCCGGCTCCAGTAACGCCAGCACGCGGCATGCGTCACGCGTGGGCACCGGGTGCCCACCCTACGTTCTGTGACGTATGCGGCGTGCCGGCATTATTTGAAATGCCCCACCCGACGCGTCAACCGTAGGGTGGGCTCCCCGAGCCCACGCGGACGTATGCGTGTGTTGGCGTAACGCTTCGCCCCCAACCCGATTGTGTTAGGCTTTCCGATGCTCCCGGCCGTCGTCCGGACGCATTGGACATCGTCAATACAAGGAACCACATGACTGGCTTCGTCATCACGCCACCCGCCGCCCCGGCCCTCGCCGTGGCCGGCTCCGACCAGGTCTTCCCGCTGCGCCGCGTGTTCTGCGTCGGCCGCAACTACGCCGCCCACGCGCGCGAGATGGGGGCGGACCCGAACCGCGAACCGCCATTCTTCTTCACCAAGCCCGCCGACGCCGTCGTGCCGGCCAGCGGCACCGTGCCGTATCCGCCCGCCACGCGCGAGCTGCACCACGAGGTCGAGCTGGTCGTCGCGCTGAAGGGCGGCGGCAGCGACATCGCGCCCGAACACGCGCTGGACCTCGTATGGGGCTATGGCGTCGGCCTGGACCTCACGCGGCGCGACATGCAGGCCATCGCCAAGAAGGACGGCCGCCCGTGGGACATGTCGAAAGGCTTCGACGCTTCCGCGCCGTGCAGCCCGCTCGTTCCCGCCGAACGCACGGGCCATCCACAGGACGCGCGCATCTGGCTCGAAGTGAACGGCCAGCTGAAGCAGCAGGGCAACCTGAACGAGATGATCTGGCCCGTGGCCGACGTGATCGCCGCGCTGTCGCGCCTCGTCGCGCTGGCGCCCGGAGACCTGATCTACACGGGCACGCCGGCCGGCGTCGACGCGCTGAACCCCGGTGACGAGGTGCGCGGCGGCGTCGACGGCGTGACCACGTTCGAGCTGGCCATCGGCGCCTCGGCATGAAGACTGTGCTGCAGATCGGCGGCTTCGCGCCCGAGATCCAGGCCCAGCTCGACGCCGAATTCCGTTGCCTGGACCTCGCGGACCTCGAACGCGAGGCGGGCCTGGCGGACACCGTCTCCGCCATCGTCACACGCAGCAACCAGGACGTGCCGGCCGACGTCGTGCGCCGGCTGCCCGCGCTCGAGATCATCGCCACGTGCGGCGTCGGCCACGACCTGATCCCGCGTGCGCTGGCGGCGGAGCGCGGCATCGTCGTCGCCAACACGCCCGGCGTGCTGAACGCCGCCGTGGCCGAGCTGTGCATCGGCTCCCTGCTGGCGCTGCTGCGCCGCCTGCCGCAGGCCGACCGCTTCGTGCGCGACGGCCGCTGGAAGACCGCCGCATTCCCCCTCGCGACGAGCGTCGCGGGCAAGCACGTGGGCATCGTCGGCATGGGCCGCATCGGCAAGGAGATCGCGCGCAAGCTCGAGATGTTCGGCGTGGCGCTCGCGTACCACGGCCGCACGGACCAGCGGCTGGCGTGGCGCTACGAGGCCGACCTCGCGGCGCTCGCGCGCGACTGTGACATCCTGATCCTGTGCGCACCCGGCGGCGCGGACACGCACCACCTCGTCGATGCACGCGTGCTCGAGGCGCTGGGACCGTACGGCTACCTCGTGAACGTGGCGCGCGGCTCGCTCGTGGACGAGCAGGCGCTGCTCGCTGCGCTCGAAACGGGCGCCATCGCGGGCGCGGCGCTGGACGTGTTCGACAACGAGCCGGACATCGATGCGCGCTTCCTCGCGTTGGACAACGTGCTGCTCACGCCGCATCTCGGCAGCGCCACGCACGAGACGCGCGCGGCGATGGCGCAGCTCATGCTGGACAACGTGCGGTCGTGGTTCCGCAGCGGCCGCGCGCTGACGCCCGTCGACCCGGACTGACCTCGCACCGCCTTCGCTACCTTCGCTATTGTGCGCCGCAACGCGGCCGTGTGGATTACGCTCGGCGGCACGAGCACGCACCATCAGGGTTCCTTAGCCGGAGGTCTTATGCACGTCCACACGCCCGCCTGCACCTGCTTCATCATTCCTTCCTCCATGCTGCGCAAGCTGGCCCTCGAGGCCGACGAGGCGGAACGACGACGCCTGCTGGAGCAGCTGGAACGCTCGGCCTTCCTGCGTGGCCAGCGCGCCGCCAGCGGCCTCGCGGCGCCGGGGCTGCTCGTCGCGCCCGGCCAGAAGCACCGCTCCGTCTACGACGCGCACCACGCCACGCGCCTGCCCGGCAAGCTCGTACGGACGGAGACGGCGGGGCCCGTGGCCGACACGGCCGTCAATGAAGCGTTCGACGGCGCCGGCGCCACCTACGATTTTTACCTGCAGGTCCTGCACCGCAATTCGATCGACGGGCGCGGCATGGGCATCGACTCGAGCGTCCACTACAGCAAGCGCTTCAACAACGCGTTCTGGAACGGCCGCCAGATGGTCTACGGCGATGGCGACGGCAAGCTGTTCACGGGCTTCACGCACGCGCTCGACGTGATCGCGCACGAGTTGACGCACGGCGTCACGCAGTACACGGTGCCGGGTGGTGGCCTCGTCTACGACGGCCAGAGCGGGGCGCTGAACGAATCCATGTCCGACGTGTTCGGCTCCGTCGTCAAGCAATGGCACCTGAAGCAGACGGTGAAAAAGGCCGACTGGCTGATCGGCGCGGGCATCATGACGCCGGCTGTCGGCAAGGCGTTGCGCTCGATGGCCGATCCGGGGAACACGAGTCTCACGTGGTCGGGCGACGACCAGCCGGGCACGATGAAGGGGTATGTGGACGGCGGGGACGTGCACACGAACTCCGGCATCCCCAACCACGCGTTCTACCTCGCCGCGATGAAGCTGGGTGGGCACAGCTGGGACAAGGCGGCGCCGATCTGGTACCAGGCGTTGCCACTGCTGCATCCCGACGCGACGTTCGCCGACGCCGCGCAGGCCACGATGAAGGCGGCCGAGCTGCGCTACGGTACGGGGTCGGCCGAGGCCGCGGCCGTGCAGGGCGCGTGGCACGAGGTGGGGGTCGTCTGATGCACTTGTCGCTGCACAGCGTGGGCGGCTTCACGGGGCCGGCGGGGGCGCAGACGCACAGCGTCGACGTCGAGCGCCTGCCCGCGGCCGACGCGGCGCGCGTGCGCGCGCTCGTGCAGGCGCTCGATCCGGCGCATCTGCCGGCCACGTTGCTGAAGGCGCGGCCGCAGTCGTGGGATTTCACGTACACGCTCACCATCGATAATGGCGCCGAGCGGCAAGTGCGCTTTCACCTCGATGCCGCACCGCCGCCGCTACGCGACCTCGTCGAATTCATCGAGAACACGTAGGGTGGGCACCCTGTGCCCGCGCGGATGTTCGCAAATCGCATACGTCACGCGTGGGCTCGGGGAGCCCACCCTGCGAACAACGGTACATTAGCCGCAGCGGCTTAATTGGCCATGTTTTTCGCGACGATCGCGTCGGTGGCCACCTGCGCCTGCTGCAACGGCTGGTTGAGCACCGTCGTCGCATACGCCGGGGCCGGCGGCGCCACGGCGCCGAGCGCGCCGCCGCCCGGGTGGCTGATGTCCACGTCGACGGTGGCCGACAAGCCCACGCGCAGCGGGTGCGCGGCCAGTTCCTTCGGATCGAGCGAGATGCGCACGGGCACCCGCTGCACGACCTTGATCCAGTTGCCCGTCGCGTTCTGCGCCGGCAGCAGCGAGAACGCGCTGCCCGTGCCCGCGCCGAGGCCCACGACCTTGCCGTGGTAGACGACCTTGCTGCCGTAGATGTCCGCCTCGATCGTCGCGGCCTGGCCCACGCGGATGTCGCGCAGCTCCGATTCCTTGAAGTTGGCATCGACCCACAGCTGGTCCAGCGGCACGATCGACAGCAGCGGCGCGCCCGGTGCGATGCGGCTGCCCACCTGCACGCTGCGCTTCGCGACATAGCCCGTCACGGGCGCCACGATGGCGTTGCGGCGCGCGGCGAGCCATGCCGCGAGATAGTCCGCCTTCGCGGCCAGCACGTTCGGGTGCTCGGCAGGCGAGACACCCGCCACCGTCACGCGCGCCGCGGCAAGCTGCTTCTGCGCGACGTCAAGTGCGGCCTTCGCATCGTCGACGGCGCGGCGGGCATGCGCGACGTCCTCGCCGGAGACGACGTTGTCGGCCGCGAGCGGCGCCCGGCGCGCCAGGTCTTCCTGCTTCGCCTTCAGCTCCACGCGGCGCTGCTCGACGACGGCCTCGTACTGCGCGACGCTCGTGTAGCGCTCGCGCTGCTGGCGCACCGCGGTGCCCAGCCGGGCCTCGGCCTGCGCGAGCGCGACTTCCGCATCGGACGGGTCGAGCCGGACGATCTCCATGCCCGCGTGCACGAGCTGGGTCTCGTCGGCGCGGATCTCGACGACGCTGCCCGTCACCTGCGACGACACGTTCACGAGGTTGCCGCCGACATAGGCGTTGTCCGTCTCGACGCGCTTGGACAGGACCAGTGCGTAATATGCTGCGTAGGCCACGCCGGCGGCGAGGAAGGCGGCCGTGATGCCGGCCAGGACGACGCGGCGTTTCTTGTTGTTCGGTTGGGTGTCGGTGCTCATGGTGTTTTACTTGGTGTCCGATTGGGTGAGGGCGGGTACGTTGGTGTGGTAACCGCCGCCGAGCGCTTTCACGAGGGCGACCTGCGTCTGCAGCCGGGCGTCCGTCAATTGCAGGTCGACGTCGCGCTGGCGCAGCACGGCTTCGCGTGCCTGCAGCACGGCGGCGCGGTCGGCGAGGCCGCGCGCCATGCGCGCCTCGGCGTTCGCCGCCAGCTTGCGGCTCGCGGCCGCCGTGGCGGCGTGCGCCTCCGTTTCCCTGGCGATGCCTTGCAACGTGGCCGCTTCGCGCGCGACGTCGCGTACGGCGTCCAGCACGGCCTCGTTGTACTCGGCCAGCAGTTCGTCGCGGCTGCTGCGTGCCAGGCCCAGCTGGGCGTGCAGGCGGCCGCTGTCGAACAGCGGGAGGTCGAGCGTGGCGCCGATCAGCGGCGTGCGGCTCGGGTAGCGCAGCAGCTTGCCGAGCGACGTCGCGTCGAGGCCGATGGCGGCCGCGAGGTTGATGTCGGGCCGGAAGGCCGCTTCGCTGGCAGCCACGCGTCCCAGCTGCGCTTCCACGCGCCAGCGCGCGGCCTGCAGGTCGGGCCGGCGCGCGAGCAGCTCCATCCCGAGTTCGCGCGGCACGGCATCGATGGCCGGTGCGGGCTGGAAGCGGGCGAGGTCGGTCAATGCGGCGGCGTCGCCGCCGATCAGCGCGCGCAGGCCTTCGCGTTCGCGCGCGGCGTCCGTGTCGTGGCGCGCCGCCTGTTCGCGCAGGCTCGCGAGTTCCTGTTCCGCCGTCTGCAGTGCGTCCACGCTGACGAGGCCATGTGCCATGCGCGCGTTGCGATCGGCGACGAGGTCGCGCTGCACGGCGATGAGGGCGTTCGTGTTGTCCTGGCGCGACCACAGCATCTGCAGCCGCAGATAGCTTTGCACGACGGATGCCGCGAGCACCTGGCGGGCTTGCGCGGCTTCCGCGGCGGCCGCATTCGTCTCGCCCAGCGCGGCCGCGACCAGCGCGCGGTGCTTGCCCCACCAGTCGACGTCGTACGACGCGCGCAGCGCCACGTTCGCGTCGTTGAACCAAGCGCCCCCGATCGGCGGCGGGAAGAAGCCGTTCGACGAATAGCGCTGGCGGTTCAGGCCCGACGCCAGGTCGACGCGGGCGCCTTCGTTGGCCGCCGCGACGCCGAACGCGGCCCGCGCGCTCGCGACGCGCGCGGCGGCCACCGCCAGCGTGGGGCTGTCGCGCAGCGCGCGCGCGACGAGCGCGTTCAGTTGCGGGTCGTGGTAGTCGAGCCACCACTGCTCCGCGGGCCAGGCGTCGGCCGGCAGGCGGATGCTGGCGGCGTGCTGCGCATGCGCGACGTCGGGGCCGTGCGTCTTGTTGGTGTCGGGCGGGACGCTGATGCAGCCGGACAGCAGCGCCAGTGCCGCGGCCGCGATGGGAAGGAGTCGTAGGTGTCGCACGTTGGGGTCTTTCTGTTATTCGAGGGCCGCGTGATCCACCTGCGCGGGCGCGGCGGCGGCCTTGGGCGGGCGGATCAGCAGGAGCATCGGGATCACGGCCAGCGTGAGGAGCATCATCAGGCGGTAGTCGTCCACGTACGCGATCATCGATGCCTGGCGCGTGATCTCGCCGTTGATGAGGGCGGGACCGGCTTGCGTCGCCATGTCGTACAGGCTGGCCGGGTCGCGCACGGCCGGGTTGGCGGGATTGACCTGCGTGGCGAGCGACGCGTGCGCGATCTGCGTGTTGCGCACGAGGAGGGCCTGCACGAGCGCGATGCCGATCGACGAGCCGATGTTGCGCACGAGGCTGTACAGCGCCGTGCCTTCCGCGCGCATCTGCGGCGACAACGTGGCAAACGTGGCGGCCGACAGCGGCACGAACACGAGGCCCAGGCCCACGCCCTGGATCACGCCGGGCCACACGATGTCGGACTGCGACAGCACGAGCGTGTAGTGCATCATCTGCCACAGCGAGAACGCCGTGATGGCGAAGCCAATGCCCAGCAGCAGCCGGAAATCGACCTTGCCGGTGAGGCGCCCGACGACCATCATCGCGGCCATCGTGCCGAGGCCCGACGGCGCCGTCACGAGGCCCGCGAGCTTGGCGGGGTAGCCCATCAGGCCTTGCAGCATCGTGGGCATCAGCGCGCGCGTCGCGAACAGCACCATGCCCACGATGAAGATCAGCAGGAGGCCCGTCACGTAGTTGGCGTTCTTCAGCAGGCGGAAATCGACGAACGACTGGCCGGCGGGCCGCGTCAAGGTGTGGCCGATGAAGTAGGCGAAGGCCAGCGTGGTCAGGATCAGTTCGACCCACGTCTCCGTCGAGCCGAACCAGTCGTTCTGTTCGCCGCGGTCGAGCAGCATCTGCAGCGCGCCGATGGCGATCGACAGGGTGACGAAGCCGAACGTGTCGAAGCGGATGCGGCGCGCCGGGTCGGTGCCGTGGATGTAGCGGAGAATGCCCCAGAAGGCGAGGGCGCCGATCGGCACGTTGATGAAGAAGACCCAGCGCCAGCTGTAGCTGTCCGTCAGCCAGCCGCCCAGGGTGGGGCCGAGGATCGGGCCGATCATGACGCCCATGCCCCATACGGCCATCGCGGAGCCGTGTTTTTCGCGCGGGTTGATGTCGAGGAGGACGGACTGCGACAGCGGCACGAGCGCCGCGCCGAACACGCCTTGCAGCATGCGCGCGACGACGATTTCCGTCAGCGTGGCCGAGATCCCGCACAGCACGGAGGCGGCGGTGAACCCGGCGACGGAGACGAGGAACACGCGCTTCAGGCCGAAGCGGTCAACGAGCCAGCCGTTCAGCGGCGTCGCGATGGCGGCCGCCACGATGAACGACGTCAGCACCCACGTGATCTGGTCCTGCGACGCCGACAGCGACCCCTGCATGTGCGGCAGCGCCACGTTGGCGATGGTGCCGTCGAGGGCCTGGATGATCGTCGCCAGCATGATCGAGATCGTGATCATGGTGCGGTTGATCGGGCGGCCCGGCGGCGCCGCTGCGGCCGTGTTCACAGCGCGTCCTCGATGCGCTTGCGCAGCGTTTCCAGCAAGGTGGTGGCGGCGGCCAGCGCGGCCGGGTCGACGCCGGCCAGCAGGTCGGCGCGGAACGTGGTCGCTTCATTTATCACCTCGGCGTACACGGTGCTGCCGGCGTCCGTCAGCTGCACGAGCTTGACGCGGCGGTCCTGCGCGGACGGGGCGCGCACGACGAAGCCGTCGCGTTCCAGGCGGTCCAGCATCGACACCATCGACGGTCCTTCGACGCCGACCAGGTCGGCCAGCGCGCGTTGCGACATCGGCTCGCCGGACTTGGCGATCATCGCGATCGTCATCCAGCCGGACTGGCCGATGCCGAGGTGCTTGAGGCGCTTGTCCAGCGCCAGCCGCCACAGCCGCGCGCTCGTGTGCAGCGCGGCCGAGAAGCGTTCGCCGGGGGATTCTGATAGGTTGCTCATCATTAGATTCGTAATAGATAGATGTCTATCGATTCTAATTCATGCAACTGGACGGCGCAAGCAACTGTGTTCCCGTGTCCCCGCGGTTTCTGTGCGCGCCCGCTTCCGGGGCGGTCGTCTACCATCGGACGCATGAAGACGACGATTGAACGACAAGTGGACGGCGGCGCCGAGGCGGCACAACGGACCGGTTTCCAAGACCGCGCTGTCGTGCGCCACCGTGGCGCCGGCCAAGGCGCGGCGCGCGACTGCGTGGCGGAGGAAATGCCGCTGGCGCTCGTGGTGAATGGCATCGCGCACGTGGTCATGATGGTCACGCCGCGCGACCTCGAGGCGTTCGCGGTCGGCTTCGCGCTGACCGAGGGCCTGGTCGACAGCCGCAAGCAGATCTACGACGCCGAGGTGCGCATGCATGCGCGCGCGGCCGAGGTGGAGCTGACGATCGCGCAGGAAGCCTTCCTGCGCATGAAGGGGCGGCGCCGCGCGCTGGCCGGACGCACCGGCTGCGGCGTATGCGGCATCGAAAGTCTCGCCTTGCTCGACCTGGCGCCGGAACGGATCGCGCCCGCGCCGCTGCCGCCCGACCTGGGCGCTGCCATCGCGCGCGCATCCCGCGAGTTGCCGGACCACCAGGCGTTGATGCGCTCGACCGGCGGCGTGCACGCGGCGGCATGGTGCGGGTTCGACGGCGCGATCGCGGCCGTGTTCGAGGACGTGGGCCGCCACAATGCCCTGGACAAGCTGGTCGGCCATCTGGCGACGCATGGGGTTGGCCCGGACACGGGTTTCGTCTTCATGTCGAGCCGCGCCAGCTATGAACTGGCGCGCAAGGCCGCGCGGGTGGGCATCCCCATGCTGGCCACGATCTCGGCGCCCAGTTCACTGGCCATCGATATTGCGGACCAGGCCGGGTTGAAGCTGGTGAGCTTTTGCAGGCGCGACGGGTTCGTCGAATACACCTGACGCCGTTCCCGCACGCGCGGGAACGGCGTTCACGCGCTGGCGCTGATCAGCACCGGGATCGACTTCGAGGTCGGCGTACCCGCGCCGTCCGCCACGCTCCCCAGCGGTACCAGCGCGTTCGTCTCCGGATAGTAGGCCCCGAGGCAGCCGCGCGGGATGTCGTATTCGACCAGCAGGAAGCGCTCCGCGCGGCGCTGCACGTCGTCGCTCCAGACGCTCGTGATGTCGACCCACTGGCCGGGTGCCAGGCCGAGCATCTCGATGTCCTGGCGGTTCGCGAACAGCACGCGGCGCATGCCGAACACGCCGCGGTAACGGTCGTCCATGCCATAGATCGTCGTGTTGTACTGGTCGTGCGAACGTGTCGTCATCAGTACCATCAGGCGCGCGCCGTGGCGCGCACGGGCGCGGTGGATGGGCGTGTCCTTGTCGATCCCGTGCACCACGAACTGGGCTTTCCCGCTCGCGGTCACCCATTCGCGTTCGCGCGAGGCGACTTTCAGGTGGAAGCCGCCCGGGACCGCGACTCGCGCATTGTAGTCGTGGAAGCCGTCGATCGAACGTTCGATCGCGTCGCGGATGCGCGCGTAGTCGTCCACATACCCCTTCCAGTCGACCTTTCCGCTGCCCAGCGTGGCGTCGGCCATGCCGGCCACGATGGCGATTTCCGACAGCAGGTTGGGCGAGGCCGGCTTGTTCAGCCCATACGAGATGTGCACCATGCTCATCGAATCCTCCACCGTCACGCCCTGGGCAACGCCCTGCTGCAGGTCGATCTCGGTGCGGCCCAGGGTCGGCAGGATCAGGGCGTCCTTGCCGTGCACGAGGTGGCTGCGGTTCAGCTTGGTCGTCACCTGCACGGTCAGCGCGCACGAGCGCAGGGCGTCGAAGGTGAGCGGGGTGTCGGGCGTGGCGATGGCAAAATTGCCGCCCAGGCCGATGAAGACCTTCACCTTACCCTCGAGCATGGCCCGGATGGTCTCGACGACGTCGTAGCCGTGGCGGCGCGGCGGTTCGAAGTCGAAGGCCTTGCCGAGCCTGTCGAGGAAGGCCTTGGAGGGTTTCTCCTCGATGCCGACGGTGCGGTCGCCCTGCACGTTCGAGTGGCCGCGCACGGGGCACAGGCCGGCGCCGAGGCGGCCGATATTCCCGCGCATCATCATCAGGTTCGACAGCATCTGGACCGCGGCCAGCGAGTTCTTGTGCTGGGTCAGGCCCATGCCCCACGTCGCGATCACGGCCTTGCCCTTGACGTAGACCTGGGCCAGTTGCTCGAGCCGGTCGCGGGCGACGCCGGACTCGGCGAGGATGTCGTCCCAGCTCTCGCGCCGCAGGTCGTCGGCGAAGGTGTCGTAACCGGTCGTGTGCTCCGCGATGAAGGCGACGTCTACGAGCCGGCCTTGTCCGGCGGCGCGCGCGGCGTCGTCCAGTTCGACCAGGCGCTTGGCCAGGCCCTTGATCAGGGCGAAGTCGCCGCCCAGCTTCGGTTGCACGAACATCGAGCTGATCGACGTGCTGGAATTGGTCAGCATCTCGAGCGGCGCCTGCGGGTCGGTGAAGCGTTCCAGGCCACGCTCGCGCAAGGGGTTGATCGAGACGATGGTGGCGCCGCGCTTGGCGCAGGCGCGCAGCTCGCCCAGCATGCGCGGGTGGTTGGTGGCCGGGTTCTGGCCGAAGATCAGCAGGGTGTCGGCATGCTCGAAGTCGTCGAGGGTAACGGTGCCCTTGCCGATGCCGACCGTGCCGGGGAGGCCGCGGCTGGTGGGCTCGTGGCACATGTTCGAACAGTCCGGGAAGTTGTTGGTGCCGACCATGCGCACGAACAGCTGGTACAGGAAGGCGGCTTCGTTGCTGGCGCGGCCGGACGTGTAGAACGCGGCCTCGTTCGGGTCGTCCAGCGCCTGCAAGTGGCGCCCGATCAGCGCGAATGCGTCGGCCCACTCGATCTTGCGGTAGCGGTCGGTGGCGCTGTCGTACACCATCGGGTCGGTCAGGCGGCCGTGCCGCTCCAGTTCATAGTCAGACTGCGCCATCAGCTCGGCGACCGTGTGGCGCGCGAAGAATTCCGGACCGACGCGCTTGCCGGTCGCTTCCGCGGCGACGGCCTTGACGCCGTTCTCGCAGAATTCGAACGTGGACGCGTGCGCGCGGTCGGGCCAGGCGCAGCCGGGGCAGTCGAAACCGTCGGGCTGGTTCTGGGCGAACAAGGTCTTGTAGTTGCTGCCGCTGACTTTTTCCCTGAACAGGTTGATCGCCACCTGCTTGACCGCGCCCCAGCCTGCAGCGGCGTGGGTGTATGGGGCGATGAAACCTTCCTTTTTTTGTGTTTCCACGAGTGACTCCTGTATCGATGCCGTAGCGTACGCCCGGCCGCGGCCAGGTGACATGCACAAAATGCAGCGCGGAAAAGGAGTACAGTTAAGAGCACAGTGCGCCCCTGGGCTATACTGGCGCGCCGTCTTTTGCCGCTCCTCGGGAATCCGTGTCTTGAAACTCTACGAAACACTCGCCGCCGAGATCGAAAGCCAGATCGCGAACGGGGTGCTGCTCGACGGCGAAAAAATCCCGTCCGTACGCCAGACCAGCCAGCATCACAACCTGAGCATCACGACCGTGCTGCGCGCCTACGTGCTGCTCGAGAGCCGCGGCGTCATCGAGAGCCGGCCCCAGTCCGGCTACTTCGTGCGGCCGCGCGCCCAGCGCAGCAGTCCGCCGGCGCCGGCGCGCGCCGCGGCGCCGCTGGTGCTGTCGTCCGAAGTCGACGTCAGCCGGCTGGTGCTCAAGACCCTGCGCTCGATCAGCAAGGACGGCGCCGTGCCGCTCGGCTCGCCGTATGCCGACCCGTCGCGCTATCCATGGAAGCGCCTGAGCCAGTACGCCAGCACGATCGCCCGCCGGCATCAGGAGTGGAGCGTGATGAACGACCTGCCGCCGGGCGACCCGCAGCTGATCCGCCAGATCGCGCGCCGCCACCTGGAGAATGGACTGGCGGTCGACCCGGGCGAGATCATCGTCACTGTCGGCGCGACCGAGGCCATCAACCTGTGCCTGCAGGCGGTGGCGCGGCCGGGTGACACGATCGCGGTCGAGTCGCCGACGTATTATGCGATGCTGCACGCGATCGAGCGGCTCGGCATGCGCGCGGTCGAGGTACGTACCGATCCGACCGAGGGCATCGACGTCAACGCGCTGGCGGCCGTCATCGCCGACCAGAAGATCGCCGCCTGCATGGTGATGCCGAACTTCCAGAACCCGCTCGGTTTCCAGATGAGCGACGAGCGCAAGCGCGCGCTCGTCGAACTGCTGGCCGGGCACGACATTCCGGTGATCGAGAACGACGTCTACCACGAGTTGTACTACGGCGACAGCCACCCGACCTCGCTCAAGACCTACGATACCCGGGGCCTGGTGCTGCATTGTGCGTCGTTTTCGAAGAGCCTGACGGCGGCCTACCGGATCGGCTGGTGCCTGCCCGGACGCTATACCGCGGACGTCGAAAAGCTGAAGTTCCTGAATACGCTGGCGACGTCGGCGCTGCCGCAGATGGCGATCGCCGAGTACCTGCAGAACGACGGCTACGACGCCCACCTGCGCAAGATGCGCAAGGCGTTCGCGCAGCAGGCGCGTATCATGGCGGCGGCCGTGCTGCGCTTCTTCCCGGATGGCACGCGGGTGAGCGAGCCGAAGGGCGGCTACGTGCTGTGGGTGGAATTGCCGGGCCGGGTCAACGCGATGGCCTTGTACGCACGCGCGCTGGAGGAAGGCATCACGGTCGGTCCGGGCAACATGTTTTCGGCGCGCGGCAGCTTCGACCACTTCATCCGGCTGAACTACAGCCATGCGTGGAATGCGCAGATCGAAGGCGCCGTGAAGCGGCTCGGGCGCCTGGTGGCCGAATTGGCCGCCGCGGAGAATTAACGCTCGCGCAGCCGCGCCGCGCCGGCAGCGCCCGGCGCGGGCGCGTGCTGCGACTGGACCCAATAGCCGGCGCCGACCATCAGCATGCCGCCGATCGCGTTGCCCAGCGTGACCCAGGCCAGGTTGGTCAGCACGCTGCCGAGCGTCACGCCGTCGGCATGGCTGAGCAGGGCGAGCGCGAAGGTGAACATATTCGCGATCGAATGCTCGAACCCGCAGGCGGCGAACATCATCACGGGCCAGAACACCAGGCCGAGCCGGGCCGTGTCGCTGGTCGTGCGCGCGCCCATCCACACCGTCAGGCACACCAGCCAGTTGCACAGGATCGCCTTGAACATCAGCGAGAGTGCCGGCGCGTTGGCCTTGGCCGCGGCGGTCTTGTAAAACAGGTCCGCGCCGTCGGTGAGCAGGACGCCGCCGCCGGCCAGCTTGAGGATGACGGCCAGCAGTGCGGCGCCCACAAGGTTGCCGCACCAGCAGCGCGCAAGCGCGGCCAGTACCTCGGCGCCGCTGGTCTTGCGGCAGAGCCAGGCCAGCGCCATCTGCATGGTGTAGCCGGTGAACAGGTGGCCACCGGCGAAGGTGATGAGAATCAGTCCCAGCGCGAACACGGAGCCCATCAGGATGCGCGCCCAGGCCGGATCGGCGTGGGCGCCGACGGTGAACATCAGGATGGCGCCGAAGCCGACGTAGGCGCCGGCCATGGCACTGCCGATCAGGAACGACAAGGGGCGGGTGCGCGCCAGCTGCGCTTTTTGGATGCCGGCATCGGCGAGTTGGTCAATCGTGGCGTCGAACATGCAGAGCTTTCTGGAGCGGCAAAGGGCTACAGTGTAGAGAAGTTGCATTTCGCTAACCGGTACAGAATCGGGCGCGCGCTCAGGGTACAGTCGGGCGACGGTCGCCGCCCGCGGCACGATGCCGTCCCGCGGGCTATGCTTGGGCATGGATACCGTCGACGGCACGATGAACGAGGGCGAGGCGGCGCTGGCCGGCCTCATGGAACAGTTATGGCGAATGGCGCGGGAGGTGCCGCCCAGGCCGTGTTCGCTGGCACGCGTCGGCAAGCGCGCGCAACTTCCGATGAGTACGCTGATGCGGGCGCTGAGCCTGCTGTCCGGCTCAGGCCTGGTCGAAGTCGCAACGCGCGAAGAGGGCGGCGGGCATGTCGTGCTGACGGCCGCCGGCCGCGACCTGTGCACGAACTGGTTCGGCGCTCAACCGCCGACCAGCGACATGCGTACCACCGGGTAGCGCCTGGCGCCGCGGGCGAGCAGGGCGCCGCGGTCGGCCGAATAGCGGTCGGCGCGCGCCCGCCACGCGGTACGGATCGTCCGCTCCAGCGCGCCCGCGTCGCCGCTGCGCAGCACGGCGCGCAGGTCCAGCGAGCGCGTCCCGAACAGGCACAGGAACAGCTTGCCGTCGGCGCTGACCCGGGCGCGTGTGCAATCGCCGCAGAAGGGCGCCGAGACGCTCGCGATGAAGCCGACGTCGCCGCCGCCGTCGGCGTAGCGGAACGTGTCGGCGGTGTCGCTGGCGCGGTCGCCGTCCCGCGGCAGCAGCGCGAACTCGTGGGCTATCTGCGCGCGCATCTCGGCCGCCGACACCACCTCGTCGCGCATCCAGCCATCGGCGCCGCCGACGTCCATGTACTCGATGAACCGCAGATGCACGCCGGTGTGACGGAAATGACGCGCCAGCGGCAGCACCTGGTCGGCGTTGGCCGATTTCTTGATCACCGCGTTCACCTTCAGCGGGGCCAGGCCGGCTGCCGTCGCCGCCTCGATGCCGTCGAGTACCGCCGAGACCGGGAAGCCGACGTCGTTCATGGCGCGGAACACGGCATCGTCGAGGGCGTCGAGGCTGACGGTCGCGCGCGCGAGGCCCGCGTCCTTGAGCGCGCGGGCCTGGGCCGCGAGCAGGGTGCCGTTGGTCGTCAGCGCGATCTCGACCGGCCTGCCGGCCGGGGTTTCCAGCCGGGCCAGCGCTTCGACGAGACGCGGCAGGTCGCGGCGCAGCAGCGGTTCGCCGCCGGTGATCCGGATCTTCTCGACCCCCAGCGCCACGAACGTTTTCGACAGCGCGACCATCTCCTCGAAAGACAGGCGCTCGGCCGCACGGAGGAAGGGGTAGTCGCGCGTGAAGACGTCCTTCGGCATGCAATAGGTGCAGCGGAAGTTGCACTGGTCGATGACGGACAGGCGCAAGTCCTTGAGCGGGCGCTGGAACGTATCGACGCAGGCGTCCGCGACAGTGGAAAGGAACGTTGGTGCGTGCAGGATCATGCCCCGACGATAGCAGGGCCGGGGCGTGCCCGGTGCATACAGTCGGATGCGCGCCGGGCAGGTACAGTTGGCTGCGGATCAGGCGGCTTCCAGCGTGAACACGGCGTGCACGTCGCCCGCGACGATGCCGCGCGCGTTCTTGACCGGGGGCGCGCGGTACGGCTCGAGATGGGCGCGGCGCTTGTCGTCCAGCAGGCCCAGCTGGTCGAGCACGGCGAACGTGGCCGGATGCAGCGCGCGCGCGGCGCCGTCCGCCACCTTGATCGCGATGCCGAGCCCGGCCGAGCGGATGCCGATGGCCTGCACGGCGTCCGCGCCGATCTTCGCCACCCAGTCGCCGCCGCCGGCCTGCATCCAGGCGAGGTCCGTCCGCGCGTCGCCCGACACCATGTCCGGGTGCGCCGTCATCGCGTCGAACAGGTCGCCCAGCGCGCCGCCCAGGCGCGCGTCCGGGCCCGGCTGCGCGAGGCGCGCGTACAGGTGCGCGAGGCGCGCGAGCGGCATCGCGTAGTTCGGCGCCGAGCAGCCGTCGATGCCCATCGGCAGCGTGTCCTCGGCCATCTGCACGCATTCGGCCAACGTGGCGCGGATCGCGCGCTGCAGCGGGTGTCGCGGGTCGACGTAGCCGTCCGTGGGCGCGTCGTGCAGCCGGCACCACGCGAGGAATCCGCTGTGCTTGCCCGAGCAATTGTGGTGGACCGTGCGCCAGCGCCGCTCGGCAGGCACGGGCAGACCGGCGGCGTCGTAGTACAGCGGCGCAGCGCAGCCGCAGGCGAGGTGGGTCTCGTCGAGGCCGATCTTGTCGAGGATGGACGTGACGCCCACGAGGTGTTTTTCCTCGCCCGAGTGGCTGGCGCACAGCAGCGCCAGTTCGGCGCGCGAGAGCCCGAAGCGCGCGGGCCCGTCGTCGAGCACGAACGGCAGCGCCTGGAACGGCTTCAGCGCGGAACGGGTGAAGGTCATGAAGTCGGGATCGCCGGCCGACCACAGCAGGCGGCCGGCCAGGTCGACGACGGCGATCGAACCGTAGTGGATGTTCTCGACCGCGTAGCCGCCCGCGGCATCGGCGTCGGCGTCGGGCGGATAGCCACGCGTCGTGGCGACCAGGGGGACTGGATGCATCGGTCTTCTCCTTCGCTTGGATGGGCGTTCCGAAGCCGACACTGTAACGGATATCGGCCACGCGGCGCGCCCCGAAGACAGCTTGAACGTTGCCAAAAACTATATGCACCCGCAGCAATTCGGGGCGGATTTTCGACAGTTCATCCCGCGTTTTCGACGGTTCGGCGGTTCGCCGATGACGCTGCGGCCGGCCCTTCCTACACTGTCTTCACTCGCCGCACGATCGATGCGGCGATATGAAAAACGGCAGGATCGCTGCGCATCCGACAATTATTTTGATGGCGCGCTCCGTGTCCACTTTATATTTCGTATCTTGATTTCGGAGCAATCATGCGTATCGCACCCCTCCTGGCCTTCATCGGCGCCGCCACCGTGTCGTTGTCCGCGTTTGCCGACTCGTCCATCCCGCCGGCAGTGGCCGCCGGCAGCCTTGCCTCGGTGCAGGTCAGGGCCGCGCACACCTACCTGAGCAAGGATGACGCCGAGCACATGCGCGGGACGTTCGCGCTGACCGACGGCCGCACGATCACGGTGACGAACAAGCAGAACAGGTTGTTCGTCGACCTGGACGGCAAGCGCGAGGAACTGGTCCCCGTCGGCGTGACGCAATTCGTCACGCGCGACACGGGCGCCCGCATCGCGTTCGACCAGGTGCCGTACGCGGCCGAGGTGGTCGTCAACCAGGCCGCGCGCTGATGCGGGGCGCAGCACACGGCCGGCCTGGCCGATGCGGTCCGGGCCGGCGCCTTACACGGCGGCGCGCATGCGCCGCACGTCAGATCGGCGCGCCGAAGCGTCCCGCCTGGTAATCGACGATCGCCTGCTGGATTTCGGCGCGCGTGTTCATTACGAACGGTCCGTGCGCCACGACCGGTTCGCGCAGCGGGAAGGCATGGCCCAGCAGCAGGATGCTGTCGTGGTCGGCGCGGATCTCCAGCTCGTCGCCCGCCGGTTCGAACTCGGCCAGGTGGAACGCGCTGACGGTCTCCGGCGTGCACTCGATCACGCCGCGCACGACGTACAGGAACACGTTGCGGTCCAGCAGGCCATCCACGTGCAGGCGTGCTCCCGCTTTCATCTCGACCGTGCACAACGACACGCCCGTCAGCGATTCGATGGGGCCCGTCACGCCGCCATGCGTGCCCGACACGAGATGCACGCGCACGCCGGCGCCATCGTCGACGACGGGGAGCTCGTCGCGCTGCAGGCCGATGTAGCGCGGCGCCGTCATCTTCAGCGCGGCGGGCAGGTTGACCCACAGCTGCAGGATCTCCAGCGGGCCGCCGCGTTCCACGAATTCGCGCGGCGACACTTCCGCGTGCACGATGCCGCGGCCGGCCGTCATCCACTGCACGCCGCCGGGACCGATCACGCTTTCGTGGCCGGCGCTGTCGCGATGCGCGAGCAGGCCGTCGAGGATGAACGTGACGGTCTCGAAGCCGCGGTGCGGATGCGGCCCGAACGGCAGGCCGCGGTTATGCGGCGGATAGACCTGCGGGCCGTGATGATTGAGGAACAGGAAGGGATCGACCTGGTCGAGATGCGGGCCCGGCACGGGACGCTGCGTGATGAGGTCGCCGATGTCGTCGCGCAGCGCGGGGTGGACCCTGCGGATGATCTTGTACGTCATGCTCGTTTCCTTTGAATGGGCAGCCAATAAGCAGCCGACACGATAACGGATTGCGGGCGGGGAGGGCGCCAGCGCCGTTTGCGCAACCCTGCTAGACTCGTTGCGCATTTGCAATCATGGAGACAAGACAATGACCAAGAAGACTTGCGCACGCAACCTGGTCGCGGCCATCAGCCTCGCCTGGGCAGCCGGCGCGACGGGCGCGCCTACCGCGGCCCCGGCCGTACCCAGCGACACCGCGATCAAGGCGGCGAAGCACGCCGTCACGGCCTACCGCGACGACGTCGTCGAGACGCTCGCCAAGCTCGTCAGCTACAACACGGTGGCCGACAAGGACATCCCGTGCGAACGCAACCCGCGCCACCAGGCGTTCAAGGCCTACCTGCACCAGGAAGCGGACCGCCTGGGCCTGGACTTCACGGACGATGGCTGCGTGGCCATCGTCGGCCTGGGCAAGGGCGATGATCGCGTGGGCCTCGTCGCGCACGGCGACGTCCAGCCCGTCGACCCGACCAAGTGGAAGAAGTCGCCGTTCGAACTGGACCGCACGAGCGAGCCGGGCCGCCTGCTGGCGCGCGGCGCCGAGGACGACAAGGGCCCCATCGCCACGGCGCTGTATGCGATGAAGTCGCTGAAGGATCTACATGTGCCGCTGTCCAGGCGGATCGAGTTGTACGTCTACATGGCCGAGGAATCGGACTGGGGTCCGCTGGAAGCGTTCATGAAGACGCACACGCTGCCGCAGATGAACATCACGCTCGACGCCGAGTACCCGGCCGTCACGGCGGAGAAGGGCTACGGCACCCTCGCCGTCACGATGCCGAAGGCGGCCGTGGCGCCCCCCGCGACGGCGCCGTACGTGAAGGCGTTCAAGGGCGGCTTCTTCGGCAGCCAGATTCCGGAAGATGCGCAGGCGACGGTCGCCAACGCGACGCCGGCACTGGAAGCGCAGATCCGCGCGCGCGCCGGCAAGCAGGCGGGCATGCACTACCAGTTCGAATGGAAAGACCATGACTTCGTCGTGACGGGCAAGGGTTTGTCGGCGCACTCGTCGAAGCCGGAAGACGGCGTCAACGCCATCAGCATGGTCGCCGACGCGCTGGCCATGCAGCCGTGGCCGGACACGACGGCGGGCGCGCTCGTCAATTTCCTCAACGAGATGGTGGGCACCGGTTACTTCGGCGAGAAGTTCGGCAGCATCGCCTACCGCGACGCGTTCATGGGCCCGATGACGTTCGCGCCGACGGTGATCCGCCAGCACGACGACGGCGGCATCGAGGTGGCGATCAACATCCGCCGGCCGCAGGGCAAGACGGCGGAGCAGCTGCAAAACGAGATCAACGCCGCGCTCGCGCAATGGCAGGGCGCGCACGTGCAGCTGGCGGACGTGAAGGCGCAGATCGGCGACCCGTGGGTGCAGCAGGATGCGCCGCAACTGCCCGTGCTGATGAAGACGTTCGCGTACTTCACCGGCATCAAGGATGCGAAGCCGGTCGCCATCGGCGGCGGCACGAATTCGCGCCTGTTCCCGCATGCCGTCAGCTTCGGTCCGGCCATGCCGCACACGGTCTACACGGGCCACTCCGAACACGAGTTCATCACGACGAAACAGTTGCTGCTGAACCTCGAGATGTACACGGCCGTGCTGGCCGAGCTCGCCAAATAAGCTCTTCCGCGGGCACGCCTGCGGTGCCCGCATCCTTCGTTCCCCAAGACACATTTCAGGTCCGGCCGCGCCCGCTCGCGGGGGCGCATCACGCCGTTGGCCGCTCGGCTGTGATGTAGGTCGTCTTCTCGCCGAAGCGTGTAAATTCTTCCATAAGTTTTGTAGGTTTGAGCCTACATGGAGTTGGTCTTCATAGGGGAAAAATGCCTGTTCCACAGCGTTTCCCTGGGAGAGACAGCAGGCCGGGCCACGGCCGCGCCGGACGCTCCCGCGCGCCCCGTTGATTGTCGGAAAAGCTAGACCTGACCACCGGAAAATGTGGCGAAAACGCCATGATAGGATCAGGCCTGACGGCGACCGGTTACCGGAAGTCGTCCATGCGAAGTCCCGCAAAACAGACGATGCCATGCACAGCCAAGACCTGATAAAGCCTGACGGAAGACACATGACGTTGTACAGCGGCCGGCCGATCCCGGACGGCATCGTCGCGACGAGTCCGTTCGCCGAGCCGCAGCACGCCAACCCGCACCTGCGCTGGCATCCGCTGCGCGGCGAGTGGGTCACGTATGCCGCGTTCCGCCAGAACCGCACGTATCAGCCGCCGCCGCAGTACAACCCGCTGGCACCGACGCGCGACCCCGACCATCCCACCGAGATGCCGGCCGGAGACTACGAGATCGCCGTGTTCGACAACCGCTTCCCGTCGCTCGCGCTCGACGCGCACGAGCCCCCGACGTTGACCGTGCCGACCGCGCCCGCGAACGGCAAATGCGAGGTGGTCGTGTTCACGCAGGACCCGCAGACGGCGCTGGGCCGCCTGCCGCTGGCGCGCATCGAATTGCTGCTGGAAGTGTGGGGCGACCGCACGCGCCGCATTGGCGGGCAACACCATATCCAGTACGTGCTGCCGTTCGAGAACCGCGGCGCGGAGGTGGGCGTCACCTTGCACCATCCGCACGGCCAGATCTATGCGTACCCGTTCGTGCCGCCCGTGCCCGCGCGCCAGTTGGCGCAGGAGCGCGAGTATTTCCTGCAGCACGGCACGAACCTGTTGACCGACATGGCACGCGCGGAAGGCCAGGACGGCAAGCGCGTCGTGTACGAGGACGCGCACGCGATCGCGTTCGTGCCCGCGTGCGCCCGCTACCCGTACGAAGTGTGGGTGATGCCGACGGCGCCTTGCCAGGACTTCGCGTCGCTCGCGCCCGCGCAGCGCGAGAGCCTCGCCTGCGCGCTGAAGACGGTGCTGCTGAAGTTCGACTGCCTGTGGGAGCGCCCGTTCCCGTACCTGATGACGTGGTACCAGGCGCCGACGGACGGCGCCGACCATCCGGAGACGCAGCTGCACTGCCAGTTCCATCCGCCGTACCGCACGCGCGACCGGCTGAAATACCTGGCCGGCACGGAGATCGGCGCCGGCATGTTCGCGATGGACGTGCTGCCCGAGACGACGGCGTACGAGCTGCAGCAGGTCGCCGTGCGGCTGGAGGCCGCGGCATGAGCGCGCTTTTTGACGTGCGCGCCGCCGAGGTGGCCGACAAGCTCGGGCTGCTGCGCGCGGCGCTGGCCGAGACGGGCGCCGGCGCCATCCGCCTGCGCGGCACCGACTGGTTCGCGTGGGCGACGGCGGGCGGCGACGCGTCCGTGCTGCTCGCGGCCGATTGCGGCGTGGCCGAGATGCTCGTCACGCGCGACGAGGCCGTGATCCTGACGGACGCCATCGAGGCCGAGCGCCTGCGCATCGAGGAAGTCCCGGCCGGCTTTTCGTTCCACATCGCGCCGTGGGCGGAGACGGACTTGCACGAGACCTATGTGCTGGGCGCGGCACGCGGAGGCGCCGTCCTGTCCGACCGGCCGCGCAGCAACAACGGCTACAGCGAGTCGCCATTGCCCGCGAGCCTGCGCCTGCGCCGCATGGTCTTGCTGCCGTCCGAGCACGACCGCTACCGCGCGCTGGGCCGCGATGCCGGCGCCGCGCTGGCGGAGACGCTGCGCGCCGCACGCCCCGAGTGGACGGAATTCGATCTCGCCGGCGCCGGTGCGCAGGCATTGTGGCGGCGCGGCATCCAGCCCGCGCTCGTGCTGGCCGCGGGCGCGCGGCGCTTGGCGGCGTTCCGCCATCCCGTGCCGACACAAGAACCGCTCGGCGCGCGCGCGATGCTGGTGTTCTGCGCGCGCCGCCACGGCCTCGTCGCGAGCCTGTCGCGTGCCGTCGCGTTCGGCCCGCTGACCGACGACGAGCGCAACGCCGAGGCCGACCTGCTGCAGGTCGAAGCGACGGGGCTCGACGCCGTGCGCCCGGGCCAGTCGCTGGCCGCCGTCTACCACGCGCTGGAAGCGGCGTACCGCCACGTCGACCGGCCGGACGCCATCCGCGAACACCACCAGGGCGGCATCGCGGGCTACCAGGCGCGCGAGATCGTCGCAAGCCCCAGCACCGCGACGGGCGTCGAGACGGGGATGGCGTTCGCGCTGAACCCGAGCTTCGCGGGCATGAAGGTCGAAGACACGTTCCTGCTCGGCGCGAACGGGCTGGAGAACCTGACCCTGGGCGCCGACTGGCCGACGACGACAATCCAGGGCCGCGCGCGGCCCACATGGCTGGAGGTGACATGAACGATCCCGAGACCTTCTTCGGCGGCGCCCCGGAGGCGCACGCATCGGCGCCCGGCCGCGTCAACCTGCTGGGCGAGCACACGGACTACAACGACGGCTACATGCTGCCCGTCGCGACGCCGCAGGCGACCTCCGTCGCGCTCGCGCGCAGCCACGACGACCAGCACCACCTGTACTCCGGCACCCTCGACGGCAACGTGACGTTCGCGGCGAAGGGCGGCAGCGCGCCGCAGGGCTTCGGCAGCTATATCGAAGGCTGCATCCGTCTCGTCGAAGCGACGGGCGTCGCGGTGCCGCCGCTGCGCGTGTTCGTGACGACGAATCTGCCCGTCGGCTCCGGCCTGTCGTCGTCGGCTGCGCTCGAAGTGTCGATGCTGCGCGCGATGCGCAACCTGCTCGGTTTTGCGCTGGACGACGTGAAGCTCGCGCAGATCGCACAGCGCGCCGAGATCGAATACGCACGCGTCAACTGCGGCATCATGGACCAGATGGCGTCGAGCCTGTGCGACGAGAGGAACATGCTGTTCATCGATGCGCGCACGCTGGAGCACCGCCTCGTGCCCATGCCTGCGGGGACGGAGCTGATCGTCGTCGACTCCGGCGTGCCGCGCACGCTGGCGGCCAGCAAGTACAACGAACGCCGCGCCGAATGCGAGGAGGCGTCGCGCAAGCTGGGCGTGAAGGCGCTGCGCGACGTGACCGACCCCGCGGCCGTGGAAGGCCTGCCCGAGCCGCTGCGCCGGCGCGCGCGCCACGTCGTGCTGGAAGACTTGCGCGTGCTGGAAGCGGCAAAAGGCGTATCGGCCGAACGCTTCGGCGAACTGATGAACGCGTCGCACGAGAGCCTGCGCGACGACTACGAAGTTTCGATTCCCGAGCTCGACCAGCTGGTGGCCGCGTTGCGCGCCGCCCCGGGCGTGCTCGGTGCACGCCTGACCGGTGCCGGCTTCGGCGGCGCCACCGTGGCTCTGTGCCGCACAGGTCAGGCACGACAGGCAGCGGAAACTGCACTCTCCACCTACAACAAAGCTGGACGCCAGGGACGCATCCTGATCCCGGTCCCGACCCAAGGAAAGGAAAATAATGAGCCAGTTTGAGTATCCCCGCCCGCAGCTGGTCCGCGACAATTGGATCAACCTGAACGGTAAATGGCGCTTCCGTTTCGACGACGAGCTTGTCAACAAGATGCCGGAAGGCGTGACCGGCTGGACCCACGAGATCAACGTGCCGTTCGCGCCCGAGACGGAAATGTCCGGCATCCAGGACACCGGCTTCCACCGCTTCTGCTGGTACGAGCGCGACTTCGAGCTGAAGCCGTCGGAGGACCGCGTCATCCTGCACTTCGGCGCCGTCGATTATTTCGCGCGCGTCTGGGTCAATGGCCAGCTCGTGGCCGAGCACGAGGGCGGCCACACGCCGTTCCGTGCCGACATCACGCCCGCGCTGAAGGCGGACGGCAAGCAGACCGTGACCGTGTTCGTCGAGGACGACCCGGCCGACCTCGCGAAGCCCCGCGGCAAGCAGGACTGGCTGCTGGAACCGCACTCGATCTGGTACCCGCGCACGACCGGCATCTGGCAGACCGTATGGATCGAGCGGGTATCGCGCACGTTCATCCAGACCCTGCGCTGGACGCCGCTGTTCGAAACCTTCGAGATCGGCTGCGAAGTCTTTGCCGGCGGCGACATCCAGGAAGACATGTTCGTCGAGGTCAAGATCTGGCATGGCAAGCAATTGCTGGCGGACGATAACTACAAGCTGTTGGCCGGCGAGGCGAACCGCAAGATCGCGCTGTCCGACCCCGGCATCGACGATTCCCGCAACGAGCTGCTGTGGAGCCCGGAGCGCCCCACGTTGCTGGACGCGGAGGTCATCCTGCGCTGCGGCGACAGGATCGTCGACCACGTGAAGTCGTACACGGCGCTGCGCTCGTTCCACATCAACCGCGACCGTCTGCTGCTGAATGGAAGGCCGTATCCGCTGCGCCTCGTGCTGGACCAGGGCTACTGGACCGAGTCGTTCATGACGGCCCCGTCCGACGAGCACCTGAGGCGCGACGTCGAACTGGCCAAGCTGATGGGCTTCAACGGCGTGCGCAAGCACCAGAAGATCGAAGACCCGCGCTACCTGTACTGGGCCGACAAGCTGGGCCTGCTCGTGTGGGAAGAGATGCCATCGGCCTACCGCTTCGCCCCGCGCGCGATCACGCGCATGGTCAAGGAGTGGACCGAGGCGATCGAGCGTGACTACAGCCACCCGTGCATCATCGTGTGGGTGCCGTTCAACGAGTCGTGGGGTGTGCCGAACCTGACCTTGACGCAGGCACATCGCAACGCCGTCGAGGCGCTGTACCACCTCACGCGCACGCTCGATTCGACGCGCCCCGTGATCGGCAACGACGGCTGGGAAGCGTCTGCCACCGACATCCTGGGCATCCACGACTACGACTGCAATCCGGACAAGCTGAAGGCGCGCTACGAGGTCAGCGACCCAGTGCGCACGCTGTTCGATCAACGCCGTCCCGGCGGACGCATCCTCACCCTGGACGGCTTCCCGCACCGCGGCCAGCCCATCGTGCTCACCGAATTCGGCGGCATCGCATTCGATCCGAACGCGACGCCGGAAGATGGCACGTGGGGCTATACCCGTGCCCATACGGCCGAGAGTTATCACGCGCTGTACCAACGGCTGCTGAAGGTGGTCAACGAGACCTTCATGTTCAGCGGCTTCTGCTATACCCAGTTCGCCGACACGTTCCAGGAAGCGAACGGCCTGCTCAACGCGGACCGTACGCCCAAGCTGCCGTTCGAAGTGATCAGCGCGGCCACGCGCAACGTCAAGCTCGAACCCAAGGACGTGGAAGAGGAGGGAGACAAACCGGGCCAGGCGTAAGCGCCGCCCGGCGCTCCGAACCCCGACGCGAGCACGGCACCCTCAGGGCGCCCGCCCCATCGCAGCGCTGCCGCGCACGGCAGCGCTGTGGACGGGTTCGCTCGCCTGCTGGGGCGGTCGATCCGGTCCACGCCACCGATCAATCGACCGCCCGCCATGGGCGACAAGGAGCCCATCATGCCTACGATCGTCGTTTTCAGCCACCTGCGCTGGGACTTCGTGTTCCAGCGGCCGCAGCATCTGCTGTCGCGCCTGGCCCAGCATTACCCGGTCCTGTTCGTCGAGGAACCGGTGTACGACGACGGCGCCCCGTTCATGGAGCGGTCCAGCCCGGCACCGAACGTGACCGTGTGCCGCGCACACACTCCCATCCAGGCGAACGGCTTCCACGACGAGCAACTGCGCCTGCTGCAGCCGATGGTGGCGCACCTGGCACCACCGGGAGAGGAAGTCGTCGCGTGGTTCTACACGCCGATGGCGCTGCCTTTGCTGCAATCGCTGCGACCCGCGCTCGTCGTGTACGACTGCATGGATGAACTGGCCGCATTCCGGAATCCGCCCAAGCAATTGCTGCAGCGTGAAAGCGCGCTGCTGTCCGTCGCCGACCTCGTGTTCGCGGGCGGCCCCAGCCTGTACGAGGCGAAGCGCCACCGCCACCCGAACGTCCACTGCTTCTCGTCCAGCGTCGACGTCGTGCACTTCCAGCAGGCGCTGGACCGCTCGCGCGCGCATCCGCATCAGGACGCGATCTCGCATCCGCGCCTCGGCTTCTACGGCGTGCTGGACGAGCGCTTCGACCCGGATCTCGTGGACGCCGTCGCGGCAAGCCATCCGGAATGGCAGGTCGTGCTGGCCGGCCCCGTGGTGAAAATCGATCCGGAGCGCCTGCCGCGCCGTCCCAACATCCACTACCTGGGCCAGCAGCCGTACGGCGCGCTGCCCGACCTGCTGGCCGGCTGGGACGTGTGCCTGATGCCGTTCGCCATCAACGAGGCGACGAAATACATCAGCCCGACGAAGGTGCTCGAATACATGGCGGCGCAGCTGCCCATCGTCAGCACGCCGATCGCCGACGTCGCGAATCCGTATGGCCACGTGGTCGCCATCGCGTCTACCGCCGACGAGTTCATCGCCGCGTGCGAAGCCGCGCTGGCGCAAACGCCGGAACAGCGCCGGCACATGGTCGACGCGATGCGGGCCGTCGTCGCCGCCACGTCGTGGGACAACACGGCCGCGCGCATGCGCGAGCTGATCGACACGGCGCCCCCGCACACGGACCGGCGCGCCACACCGCGCGGCCTCGATGGCGCGGACGATGCGGCCGCTGCGTCGCTGCGTAGCGACGCGCCGCGCGGCTCGAAAGTGAATCCGCTGCGCGCGCACGAGCCGCATGTGGGCACCATCGTCATCGGCGGCGGGCCGACGGGGCTGTCGGCCGCGTACCATCTCGACGCGGACACCTTGCTGCTGGACCGCAACGAGACCGTCGGCGGCTGGTGCCGCTCGATCGAGGACAACGGCTTCACGTTCGATCACGCGGGCCACATCATGTTCTCGAACGACCCGTACGTCCTGAAGATGTACGAGGTCCTGCTGGGCGATAACGTGCACTGGCAGAACCGCGAAGCGTGGGTCTACAGCAAGGGCGTGTACACGCGCTATCCTTTCCAGGGCGCGCTGTACGGCCTGCCGCCGAAGGTCGTCACGGAGTGCATCATGGGCGCCATCGAAGCCCGCTACGAAAGCGCGGAGGCGAAGACCGCGGCCGCGCACGCCGTCGACGATTGCTGCGCCGACGGCACGCTTGACATGTGCAACACGGATCGCGCCGAGGTAAGAACAATGCGGGGCGAGGTGAAGAATTTCGAGCAATTCATCTACAAGGTATGGGGCAAGGGCATCGCGAAACACTTCGCGATTCCTTACAACCGCAAGATCTGGACGGTGCCGCTGGCCGAGATGGAAACGTCATGGCTCGGCGGCCGCGTACCGCTGCCGAACCTGGAGGAAATCATCCAGGGCGCGCTGGAGCCGTCGCCGAAACCGCTGGGCCCGAACGCCCGCTTCGGCTATCCGTTGAAGGGCGGCTTCCAGGCACTGATGAATGGCTTCCTGCCTCACATCAAGGGCAAGATCGAACTGAATGCGGACGTCGTGCAAGTGCTGCCGCGCGAGCATATCGTCGCACTGCGCGACGGCCGCCGCTTCCGCTACGACGACCTCATCTCCACGATGCCGCTCCCCGAGCTGGTAAAGGCCATCGGCGATGAGGCGCCGGCAGCCGTGAAGGCCGCGGCGAGAGGCTTGCGCCACGTGTCGATCCGCTGCGTGAACATCGGCATCGACCGCGTCGCCACGGACAAGCACTGGATCTACTATCCGGAAGACACAATCTTCCACCGCATCTTCGTGCAGGGCAATGCGAGCCCCGGCTGCAATCCGCCCGGCGGCTTCGGCTTCACGTGCGAGATCTCGTACTCGCCGTACAAGCCGTTGCCCATCGACGGCGACGCGCTGATCGCGCGCGCGATCGACGATTGCCGCAAGGTGGGCATGATCCAGGACGGCGACACGATCCTCGCCGCGCACCAGGTCGACATGCCGTATGCCTACGTGCTGTACGACCACGCGCGCGCCCGCAACGTCGAGACGTGCAAGGCCTGGCTGAAGCAGTTCGACATCACGCTCGTCGGCCGCTACAGCGAGTGGGAGTACTACAACTCCGACCACGCGCTGCTGGCCGGCAAGCGCGGTGCGGACATCGTGCGCGCGAAGCGCACGCGCGCGCAACAGGTCGGAGCGGAGTAGGCCGTGCTCAGTGCTGGATCATGCCCCCGGCCAGGCTGACGCGGTCGCCGGTGCGGAAGTCCGGCGTCGTCTGCTGCGTCACAACCTGCGTGCTGCCGTCGTCCATGCGCAGCGTGACGCGATAGATGCGGTCGGCGGAGGAACTGCCCGTGGCGCCGCCGCTGCTGCTCCCCATCGCTGCGCTGGCGCCCGCATTGCCCTCGGTGGCGGAACTGCTGGAGCGGGGCAGGGCTTCGATGGAGGCGACGGTGGCGTTGGGGCTCATGGGCATCGCGCTGGCGCCCTGGTTCTGCATCATGCCGGTGCTCGCGCTGTCGTAGCCGCTCGAGCTGCCCGCAGTGCCCGAACTGCCGGACGACCCGGCCGGTCCGGTGCCGCCGCCGGTGCCCGACATGCCGCCGCTGCTGCCCATGCTGCCGCCGCGCCAGGAACTGCACGCGGACAGCCCGACCGCGAGCGCCAGCAAGCCCGCCAGGCAAATGCTCTGGTGTTTTTGCTTCATGATCAACTCCTTCTGATGGGATGGTAGGTGAGTGACGATGCCGCGTGCCACTTCGGTAAGAGGCCTGTTCGGTACCGGCGTTCAACTGCGTCCCGTTGAGCATGAGCCACGTCAAACTTCTGACGATTCGTGCGGCGCAGCACCGCGGCGTTCAGTACGTCGTGTCGACGGTCGTGCGCGCCGCCAGCCGGGCCAGTACGGTGCTGGCGACGACGGCTGCGGCGACGTCGACGGCCCAGTCGCGCACGTCGGCGCCGCGGTAGGGGAAGAAGCTCTGGATGAACTCGTCGCAGGCGCCCATCACGGCGACCGCCAGCACGGCCTTGCCCGCGCGCGCCAGGGGGCTCCCGGCGCTGCCGGCGAACCACAGCGCGGCGAGCACCGCATAGGCGATCGAGTGCAGCACCGCTCCGGGGGCATAGGCGCCGATGTCCGCGCGTGCGCCGGGGATGTTCCCGGTCGTGATGATGGTCAGGTACATCAGGATCGCGACCGTAAGGCACAGCGCGCGTGCGCGCGGGTTGCGCAGCAGAGAAAACAGGTACGTCGTCATGGCAGGCGAAGCGGAAAAAAGGCTCACCTTACCATGCGTGTCGTGTACTTGCTCAGGCCTCGCGCAACGGCAGCGCACCGCCGGCCGGAGCGTCATGGACGGCCGGCGTCAGATCGTGAGGGCCGGCGCGCCGTCCGGGTAGTGGGCGTCGAAGCAGCTGGCGCAGTCGGCGCAGAACAGGTGGGCCATGCGGACGGCCGATTGGCGCAGGACCAGTTTCAGGTGGCCGCTCTGGCATTTCGGGCAGATTTCGCGGACGGTGCCGAAGGTCATGACTTGAAGGGGCTGGCCCTCATCGTCGAGATGGTCGATCACCATGCGCGGGTTGAGTTCGCTGAGAACCAGGCAATCGTCCGGCTCCGCGTGGCGCCGCCGGCCTGGATGCTCTTGTTGCTCGGGGGGCGACATCGTCTCAGGTACAGGTAAGGTCATTGGACTGGCTCCATTCCATGGTGGATAGTCTCGTCACCACGCGACGATGACGTCGCGAGGTGCAAGTTTCATCATAGCGGAATCTGAAGATGGTTCAAGCACAACAACAAAGAATTGTGCGGTGCGTGGCAGACGCGACAATAAGAATACGGAACAAAAAAAATGCCCGCCGGTGAGGACGGGCACAACCCAAGATCGGGCCAAGAGACGCAGGATCCGGTGCGGTGTGCCGCTCGCGACACACCTTCTACGATCACGCATATCGGTTGCGTGTATGCAGATGGACCCAGTATAGGGACACAATGTGACTTCACCATGACACAAATCAAGCCCGCGTTACTGTTATGGGAACATTCGCGGATGGGATTGGTCGACCAAGGCAAAAAAAAAGCCCGCTGGTTGAGCGGGCTTCAAACTATTTTCTTGGAGGAGAATAGTGGAGACAGGTGCCATTATGTTGCGGCGCGATATATCCGTCCAATGATGAATTTCGATACCTGTCATCACCCGCGCTGATAATGGTCGAGCTCGCCTTCAATCCTTGACGGGGACCGTGTAATTCAGTGCCATGCGGCCGCCGTCCGCGTACAAGGTCTGGCCCGTGATGTACGACGCATCGTCGCTGGCGAGGAAGGCGGCGATACCGGCGATCTCTTCCGGCTCGCCGCAGCGGCCCAGCGGCGTGCGCGACAGGATCTTGTGGCGCGCGTCCGGGCCGGCCAGCACGGCCTGCTTCGCGAGCTCCGTCAGGATCGTGCCCGGGCCGATCGCGTTCACGCGGATGCCGTACTGGGCCAGGCTGACGGACGCCACGCGCGTCAGCTGGTTCACGCCGCCCTTCGACACGACGTACGGCACCTGGTTCGGAATCGCGAGCTCCGCGTTGACGCTCGACATATTGATGATGCAGCCGCCCCGTTGCGTGTCCTCGCGCTTCACCATCTCGCGGGCGACGGCCTGGCTGCACAGGAACATCGACTTCAGGTTGACGCGCAGGACGCGGTCGAAATCGTCCTCCTCGAGATCGAGGAAATCGGCGGCATGCGTCACGCCGGCGTTGTTGACGAGGATGTCGATGCGGCCGAACGCGGCCAGCGTGGCCGCCACCAGCGCGTCGACGTCGGCCTTCGCGCTCACGTCGGCCTGGAAGAAGCGGGCGGCATCGCCGAGCGCGGCCGCGGCCGCGGCGCCGTCCGGCCGCACGTCGGTGAGCATCACGCGCGCGCCCTCGCGCACGAGGCGCTCCGCGCAGGCGAGGCCGATGCCCTGGGCGGCTCCGGTGACGATGGCGACTCTGTCGGTGAGTTTCATGGTGTCCTCGCTGCTGCAATGAAAAGAACAGGCCGCCATTGTAGCGGCCCGTCGTTCACAGCATCACCGGCTGGTCCGGCAATTCGTTCGGCCGCGCGCCACCGGACGGGAAATGGCTGCGCAGCAACTGGTTCACCTGGGCGATCGCGCCCAGCGTGGCCGCGCGGAATTCGCCGCGGGCGAAGCCGCGCGTCATCGTGTCGCACACGGCCTGCCACGTGGCGGCGTCGATTCTGCGGTCGATGCCGCGGTCGGCAATGATATCGACCTTGCGGTCGGCGAGGTTCACGTAGATCAGGACGCCGCAATTGTCCTCGGTGTCCCAGATGCCGTAGTCGGCGAACAGCGCGATGGCGCGCTGGCGGTTCGTCACGCCGGCCCAGGCCAGCGACAGGGGCAGGCCCTTCTCGACGATCAGGCGCACCTCGCCGCGATGCGTCTGCTCGCCGGCCGTGATGGCTTCCGTGATCGCCGTAAGGGCATCGGGCGGAAACGCGCGCTCCGCTTCGTTGCGGGTGCTGAACAGGTGGCGCAGCGCGCGCCGCAAGCGGCTCGGTTCTTCCATCACCAGTCTCCCGAGGCGCCGCCGCCATCGAAGCTGCCGCCCCCGCCGCCGGAAAAGCCGCCACCGCCGCCGTCCGAGAAACCGCCGGAAAAGCCGCCGCCACCGCCGCGCCAACGGTCGTTGTCGTGCTGATGGGCAGCGTTCGCAAGAATGTTGCCGAGGATGAAGCCGGTGGCGCCGCTGCCCCAGCCGCCAGTGCCCGGATAGCCCGGCTGCAGGAGGCGCGTGCGGCGCGGACGGAAGATCGAGCGGACGAGGGCGATGCCGACGATCAGCATGAAGATCGTGACGACGACGCCGGGGCCGCCGTCGTCATCCTGCTGCGCCGGCGTGGTCGTCTGCGCGGGCGGCGCGGGAAATTTTTCCTGGTTGAGCAAGGTCGCGATGGCGCCGACACCGGCGACGAGACCGCCGTACCAGTCCTGCTGGCGGAAGTGCGGGGCGATCGTGTCTTCCAGGATGCGTTTCGACTGCGCATCCGTGAGGACGCCCTGCACGCCGCGTCCCGCCTCGATGCGCAGGCGCCGCAGCGCCTTCGGATTGTCCTTCGCGACGATCAGGAGCACGCCGTCGTCGACGCCCTTGCGGCCCAGCTTCCACGCGTCCGCCACGCGGATGCCGTACTGCTCAATGGCTTCCGGCTCCGTCGAGGACACGAGCAGCACGGCGATCTGGCTGCCCGTCTTCGCCTCGTAGTCGGCCAGCACGCCTTCCAGTTTCTGGCGCTGGTCCGGCGTCAGCATGCCTATCTCGTCGGTGACGCGCGCGCGCAGCGCCGGCACCGGCTTGAATTGTCCCTGCGCATGCGCCGAGCAGGCCAGCAGCAAGGTCAGCATCCAGGCCCACAGCAGACGGGGCAGGGCGTTCATGGCTCGGCCCTATTTGCCGAAGTTGACGGTCGGCGCCGTCGAGATGGCTTTCTCGTTCTCGACGGTGAACGACGGCTTCGCCTGGTAGCCGAACATCATCGCCGTCAAGTTGGTCGGAAAGCTGCGCACCGTGATGTTGTAGTCCTGGACGGCCGCGATATAGCGCTGGCGCGCCACCGTGATGCGGTTCTCCGTGCCCTCCAGCTGCGATTGCAGGTCGCGGAAGCTGGCGTCGGCCTTCAGTTGCGGATAGTTTTCCGACACGGCCATCAGGCGCGACAGCGCGTTCGACAGCTCACCCTGCACCTGCTGGAATTTCTGGAAGGCTTCCGGATTGTTCAGCACTTCCGGGGTGATCTGGAAGCTGGTCGCGGCCGCGCGCGCCCGCGTGACGGCTTCCAGCGTATCCTTTTCGTGCGTCGCATAGCCCTTGACCGTGTTCACGAGGTTCGGAATCAGGTCGGCCCGGCGCTGGTACTGGTTGACGACCTCGGCCCAGGCGGCCTTGACGGCCTCGTCCTTGGCCTGGAACTGGTTGTAGCCGCAGCCCGACAGCAGTGTCGCGGCCAGTACGGCGGCCAGCAGCAAGCCGGCATAACGCGTGAACAAGGATGGTTTCATCTGGCGATCCGTAACAAGTTGTCGAATAGCCAAAATATACCTGAAATGACCAGGGATTGGCGATACGGCCCGGGCAGGGCGCTACAATAGCGGGTTTGCAATCAGATCAGAGAGGCCGCCATGAACTTCATCGACAAACTCAACGCCGCCTGGACCCGCAACGATTCCCTGCTGTGCGTAGGGCTCGACCCGGACACGGCCCGCTTCCCCGCGCACCTGCAGGGACGCCCGGACGGCATCGTGGAGTTCTGCAAGGCCATCATCGACGCGACGGCCGACCTCGCGTGCGCCTTCAAGCCGCAGATCGCGTATTTCGCCGCCCTCGGCGCGGAAGACCAGCTCGAAGCGATCTGCCGCTACCTGCGTGAACAATATCCTCACATCCCGCTGGTCCTGGACGCCAAGCGCGGCGACATCGGCGCCACCGCCCACCAGTACGCCCGCGAAGCGTTCGACCGCTACGGCGCCGACGCCGTCACCGTCAACCCGTACATGGGGTTCGATTCCGTCGAGCCGTACATGGCGTGGACGGACCGTGGCGTGATCGTGCTGTGCCGCACGTCGAACGCGGGCGGCTCCGACCTGCAGTTCCTCGACGTGGGCGGCCGGCCGTTGTACCAGCACGTGGCGCGCCTCGTCGCGGACAAGTGGAACAGGAACGGCCAGTGCGCCCTCGTCGTGGGGGCCACGTTCCCGGAAGAACTCGCGCAGGTGCGCGCCATCGTGGGCGACATGCCGCTGCTCGTGCCGGGCATCGGCGCGCAGGGGGGCGACATCGAAGCGACCGTCAAGTCGGGCCGCACGGCGTCCGGCATGGGCATGATGATCAATTCCTCGCGTGCCATCCTGTACGCGCAGCCGCAAGGCGGCGAGGACTTCGCCGCGGCCGCACGACGCGCGGCACGCGAGACGCGCGACGCGATCAACCGCTACCGGGGCTGAGCCGGGCTACGTGTCGCCAGGTAGCGCAGCCCGACCGCCAGCGCCGCGAAGCCGGACGCGGCGGCCACGCCCAGCGCCCAGCGCGGACCTGCGTGGTCCGCGACCCAGCCGACGATCGGCGCCCCGATCGGCGTCGTGCCCAGTGCGATGCCGAGCCGCAAGGCCATCACGCGCCCCCGCATCGCGGGTTCGGTGGACAGTTGGATCAGGCTGTTCGACGTGTTCGTGAACGTGAGGCCCGCGACGCCGGTGAGCGCCAATGCCGCAGCAAACCAGACATAGCCTGGTGACACGGCTGCCAGCGCGCAGCCGACGCCGAACACGCCGGCCCCGACGACGAGCGCCCTGAACTGCGTGCGTTCGCGGCTCGCGGCGAGCAGGGCGCCGACGACGCTGCCCACGGCCATCGTGGACGACAGCAGGCTGTAGCCGCGCGCATCCGTGTGAAAGACCGCGACGGCCATCGTGCCGATGAAGATCGGGAAATTCAGGCCGAACGTTGCGATGAGGAACAGCATGCCGAGGAGCGCCATCAGGTCCGGCCTTTTCCACACGTAGCGCATCCCGTCCAGCATCCCGCGCCCGCCCGCGCTCCCGTGCCCGCGCGGATGCGCGTGCAGGTCGTCCTTGCGCAGCCACGTCAGCGACGCCAGCACCGCCACGTACGACATGCCGTTGACGACGAACGCCCACCCGGTGCCGACATCGGCGATCAACAGGCCGGCCGCGGCGGGACCGACCATCCTGGCGGCGTTGAACGACGTGGAATTGAGCGCGACCGCGTTGGGCAGATCGGCATCGCCGACGAGCTGCGCGACGAACGTCTGGCGCACGGGCGCATCGAACGCGGCCGCGCAGCCGAACAGGAAGGCGAACACGTACACGTGCCACAGCGCGACGACGCCGGCGACCGTCATGACGCCCAGCGCCAGCGCGAGCACGCCCATCGCGGCCTGCGTGACCATCATGAGCTTGCGCTGGTCGACGTGGTCGGCGACCCAGCCGGTCCAGGGCAGCAGCAGTAATTGCGGACCGAATTGCAGGGCCATCACGGTGCCGACGGCCGACGCGTTATGGTGCGTCAGCTCGGTGAGCACGAGCCAGTCCTGCGCGGTGCGCTGCATCCACGTGCCGACGTTGGAGACCAGGCAGCCGGCGGCCCAGAGCCGGTAGTTGTAGCTTTTAAGGGAACGGAATGCGCTGGCCATCAGTGTTTTTGTAGGGTGGGCGGCTCGCCGCCCACGCGGGGCTACGTGACGGTCGATCCGTCGATAACGCGGTTCGTCCGTGCGCACGCCGGTTGAACGCGTGGGCACGTTTCATTGGATTGATCCCCCCGGCCCCAAATGCGCACCCCACGTGTTCTCGATAAAGCCGGCATTTGGTGGGCACCCTGTGCCCACCAAATGCATGCGTTACGGCTGCGCCATGGTGGGCGGAGGGCCGCCCACCCTACGGGACCGCGACGGGCACGCATCAATACCGGCTTGGCGCAATCATCTCCGCGTAATCATACAGCGCACCCAGGATTTCCTCGGCACGCTCGTCCGCCGTTTCGGACAGCGCGTCGATCTCCGCGAACAGCTGGTCGATCGTGCGCGCGCCCCCGGCACCGTCGAACAGGCGCGCGGCGCGGTGGTCTTCCCACGCCTGCTGTTCCTCGTCGGCCAGCGTGTGCGGGAAGTTGCGGGCGCGGTAGCGGAACAGCAAGTGCCCCAGGCGCTCGTCCTCGAAGGACGGGCGCAGCGCCGCCAGCTGCGGCGGGGCCTCCGTCCGCAAGGACTCCAGCCGGCGCCGGTCGCCGTTCGACACGAAGCCGCCGTACAGGTCTTCGTCGACGTCGACCGTGGCGGGACTCGCCTCGCGCTGGAACACTTTCTGCCACACGGCCGCCATGTCGGGCCCGCTTGCCGCGACGCGCGCGTGCGCGAGGCACTGGTCGACGTCGAGCTCCCACCGCGCCGCCATCTGCGTGCTCAGCGTTTTCAGGTTACCGACCAGCATCGGCGACTTGTTCAGGTGCACGCTCTTGATCGGCAGGCGCGTCATCCCGTCCGGCATCTCGGCGGCGCGGGTGAACAGGCGCTGGCGGATCGTCTCGACGTTCAGGTTGAACAGTTCGGACGGGTCGTGGCGACAATCCCACACGAGGACTTCGTTCTTGTTCGTCGGGTGCGTGGCGAGCGGCCAGACCATGGCGAGGCAGCCGCGCTCGGCCGGGAACATGCCCGATACGTGCAGGAATGGCTGGCGCAGCGCGCGGTCGAGGTGGAGGCCCATCTGTTCCGCGACCTTGTCCTTGCGGCGCAGTTCGAGGCAGAAGTCGAACAGTTTCGGTTGCTTGCTGCGCAGCAGGCGCGCCAGCGCGATGGTGGCACGCACGTCGGACAGCGCGTCGTGCGCGGCCTCGTGCACGAGGCCGTTGTCGCGCGTGAGGTGCTCGAGCTTGAAGCTGGGGCGGCCGTCGTCGTGGCGGGGCCACGTGATGCCGTCGGGACGGAGGGCATACGCCATGCGTACGACGTCGAGCATGTCCCAGCGGCCACAGCCGTTCTGCCACTCGCGGGCATATGGATCCATCAGGTTACGCCACAGCAGGAAGCGCGTGACTTCGTCGTCGAAGCGGATCGTGTTGTAGCCGACACCGATGGTGCCCGGCTCGGAAAACGCGGCGCAGATGCGGGCCGCGAACTCGTGCTCGGGAACGCCGTGCTCCAGGCAGTGCTGCGGTGTGATGCCGGTGATCAGGCACGCTTGCGGATCGGGCAGGTAGTCGGGCGCCGGCTGGCAGTACAGCATGATCGGTTCGCCGATCTCGTTGAGGTCGGCGTCGGTGCGGATCGCGGCGAACTGCGCGGGACGATCGCGCCGCGGTTCCGCGCCGAACGTTTCGTAATCGTGCCAGAGGAAGGTGTGGTTGCTCATTGTGATGCCGGACGGCGCTGATCAGTGACGACGCGCCATTCTAACTTGCATGATTCGCATGGCCTAGCACCGGCTCAATCCGGTGTGCGGAACCAAACAGGCGTTCAGGTGCCGATTCGGTCGCGGCCCGCTTCCTTGGCGCGGTACAGCGCCGCGTCGGCCGCCTCGACGAGGCCCCGCTCGTCCTGGCCGGCGACCAGCGTGGCGACGCCGAGCGAACCGGTGATGTGCGGCAGCGGCAGGCGCATGTCGTCGAACACGATGGTTTCGCGCATGCGCGCACACAGGCGCTCCGCGACCATCACGGCCTGGGCCTGCGGCGTGGCCGGCAGGATCGCCATCATCTCCTCGCCGCCGTAGCGCACGGCGAAATCGGTCGGGCGCAAGGCCGCACGGATCACGCCGGCGGCAGCCACCAGGGCGGCGTCGCCCGCCATGTGGCCGTGCGTGTCGTTGAAGCGCTTGAAGTGGTCGAGGTCGATCATCACGAGCGACAGCGGGCCGCTGTCCTGGCGCGCGCGGGCGACGAGCTTCGGCAGCGCGTCGTTCAGCCAGGCGCGGTTGTACAGGCCCGTGAGGGCGTCGTTGAGCGACAGCTGGCGGTAGAACTCGCCCAGTTTCTGGCGGCGGCGCAGGCGGGCGTTCGTCGCGCGGATGCGGAACGACATCAGCCGCAGCAGGTTGCGCGCCACGCCGTTGTGGCTCTCGATCAGCTGCCACACGAGGTCGGGCTCGATCACCAGGAGTTCGCTGTCTTCCAGCGCGACGATGGCGTCCAGGTTGGCGGCGTCGTCCAGCACGGATTGCTCGCCCACGCTTTCGCCGGGCAGGATGCGGTCGACGTTGCCCTCTCCCAGCGCGGCTTCCACGGCGAGGCTGCCCGCGAGCAGGATGTACAGCCGGGCGCGCAGGCCGTCCTCGAGCGCCTCGCCCCGCGGCAACCGCACGATCCGGCAATCGGCGAGCGCGCGCGCGACGGCGGGATCGTCGATGTCGCGAAAGAGCTGCAGGTCGCGGATACGGTAGGGGGATGCACCGAAGGTGCCGGTCACGATCATCGGATTTGACTGCCAGGCGACAACTTATATTGACAACCTCTCATGATACCTGAAAGAAACACCAACGCCGATGCCTGGCGCCGATAAACAACAGTTCAATGCGCCGCTGTATGCCATACGGATGTCCGCTCCAGCGTGGCGACCAGGCGCGCGCCGCAAGCGATGCCCGGCTGTTCGACCCAGCGCCAGGTAAGGGTGGACAACGCCGCCGTGGCGCTCAGGACGCACAGGAATTCCAGCACGCTCCCCGCATTCGATCCGGCGAACCAGGCGGCGGCACCGGAATGGGAGAATGCATCGAGCACTGCGAAATGCAGCAGGAAAATGCTGAAACTGCGCTTGCCTAGCGCGATCGTCACGCGGTTCACGAACAGCCGCGCGGGCCGCTGCGCGAGCAGCAGCGCGGCGCCGGCAAAGAAGGCGCCGACAGCTGGGGTGCACAAGGGCTGCGGGGCCCGCCACCAGCACACGGCCGCGACGAGCATGCACAGCGCCGCACCGGCGGCGACCCGCCAGTCCGTTGTGCCGTACCGGAACGCCGTCGAGGCGACGACGCCGGCGGCGAATACGGGCAATTGCCCGAAAAAATTGAACCGGATGAAATTTGGCACAAGATAGTGTTGCTCCGCCGGGTAGGTGAACAAATGGGGTACGACGATGGCGTTGAGGATGAACAGGACGAGGCTGGTCCCAAGGAACAGCAGGGTCGATCGGGCCGTGCCGAGGGCGGGCAGGCATAGTGCCAGGCTCGCGTAGAACTCCATCTCGGCGGCGATCGACCAACCGCCTGGTACGACGGCGTTGATCGTTTCCGGATGGAACCCATGCACGAAGAAGATCGTGGCGACGATGCCGGGGATTTGGATGCCGTTCGGCGTCCAGTAGCCGGGCGCCATGCCGTGGAGTCCAAGATACAGCGCGATCGCCAGGTAGAACATCGGCGCAACCCGGGCGACGCGCCTGATCAGGAAGTTGCGTAGCGGACGCGATTCACACCGGCGCCGGCGTACCCACGACAGGCACAACGTCAGTGCGCTGACGACAAAGAACAGGTGGACGCCGGACGCGCCCAGGTTCATCACTGCGCGCAGCATGGCACTTGGAGGCATGGCCTGGCGACCCGTATGGACGAGGACGACGCCAGCGATGGCAAGACCGCGCAGCGCGTCGATGACATCGAACCGCTTCATTCGACCAGTCCGTGCAGGATGGCGTACCGGACCAGGTCCGTATGGTTCATGAAGTTCATCTTCTGCATCAGGTGCGCCTTGTGCGTGCTGACCGTCTTGTTGCTGATCATGAGCTCGGCCGCAATGTCGTTCACGCTACGGCCCCGCGCGAGCAGCGCGAAGATTTGCGCCTCGCGGTCGGACAGTTGTTCGTGCGGCGGGGTGGCCCCTGGCTGTGCGACGTCGAATACGAGTTGCTCGGCCAGTGCGGGGTCGATGAAGCGCCCGCTCGCGACCGTCTTGCGGATTGCCGCGACGAGCATTTCCGGTTCGCTGTCCTTGGTCAGGTAGCCGGACGCGCCGACCTTGAACACCTGGCGCACGATCTGCGGCTCGTTGCGCATGCTCAGCACGAGGATAGCCAGATCCGGGAAGACGCTGCGTATGCGCGCGATGAGGTCTGTGCCGCTCATGCCCGGCATGGTCAGGTCGAGCAGGACCAGGTCGACTGGCGTATGGCGCAGGAACTCGAGTGCTTGCGCGCCGTTGACGGCCTCGCCGGCCACGTCGATATCCTGCACCATCGCGAACAGGTGCTTGAGCCCGCCCCGTACGATGGCGTGATCGTCGGCGATCAGTATGCGGATCATCGTATCTCCAGCGGGCTGGCCACCGGCAGGCGGACGGACAGCGACGTGCCCTCGCCGGGCGCGCTGGAGATGGAAAATTCCCCGCCCAGCATTTCGACGCGTTCGCGCATGCCCACCAGGCCGAACTTGCCCCGCTCGACGCCGTCCGGCACGAAACCGCAGCCGTCGTCGCGCACCTCGAGCAGGCACTGGTTGTCGCTGGCCTGCAACGTCATGCGGACCGAGCTGGCCCGCGCATGGCGCGTGACGTTCGTCAGCGACTCCTGCGCGACGCGGAAGATGGCCAGTTCGATCCCGTCGTCCAGCCCGAGCGATGGTTCCGGCACGACCAGTTCGCAATCGATGTCCGAGCGCGCGCGGAATTCCTTGACCAGCCACTCGAGCGCCGGCACGACGCCCATGTCGAGCGTGGCCGGCCGCAAGGCCGAGGACACGCCGCGCACGACGCCAATGGTACGGTCGATCAGTTCGTTCACCTTGCCGACGTGGTGCGTCAAGGCGGGGTTGTCCTGGCCGAATTCGACACGCAACAGCGCGATCTTCATGCGCAGCGCCGTGAGCGCCTGCCCCAGCTCGTCGTGCAGTTCGCGCGCGATGTGCATGCGTTCCTCGTCCCGCGCCTGCTCCCGGTGCGCGGACAGTTCACGCAGGCGAACGAGGGATTCTTCCAGCCGCTGCTCGCTTTCGCGCAACGCGGCGGTGCGTTCGGCGACCAGCAGTTCGAGCCCTTCGCGGTAGTCCTGCAGCCGGCGCTCGGCGACCTTGCGTTCCTCGATTTCGCGCTGCAGGCACGCGTTGCGCTCGGCCAGCATCGTCTGCATGTTGCGAAGGTTCAGGTGGGTCCGGACGCGCGCCGTCACTTCGTCGATCTGGAACGGCTTGGTCACGTAATCGACGGCACCCGCCCTGAAGGCCGCCACCTTGTTCTCGATATCGAGCAGGGCCGTCATGAAAATCACGGGAATGGCGCGCGTGCACTCGTCCTCCTGCAGGCGCCGGCACACTTCGAAGCCGTCTATGCCGGGGAGCATGATATCGAGCAGGATCAGGTCCGGATGAACGAACGTCGCGCGGCGCAAGCCTTCCTCGCCGTCCTGTGCCACGACGACGCGCACGCCGTCGTGCTCCAGGGCCTTGACGATCACGTCGAGATTGGCCGGGGTGTCGTCGACGATCAGGATCGTCGGCCGGCCCGAATCCAGCGGTTCAATTTGCATCTGCTGCCTCATGAAAACGTTCCACCAAAGCCAGGATCGCCTTGGATTGATAGCTTTCGGCGAGCTCGACGAGCCGGTCCGCGAACGGATGGTAACGGTCGTCGAGGCTGGCCAAGTGCCGTGCGTGATCGACGATGTCGGCCATGTTCCCGACCATCGCCAAGCGGTACAGCAAGTCCATTTCTCCGGGCGGTGGCGGCACGAGGTCGTCGGCACGCGGGCCGCCGGCCGGCGGCACGCCGGCCGGCGCGCGGTCGATCACCGGCAGGTCCAGCTCGAACCAGAACCGGCTGCCCTTGTCGACCCGGCTCTCGACCTGGATGTCGCCACCCATCAGGCGCACGAACTGGCTGCTGATGAACAGGCCCAGGCCGGTGCCGCCGAGCTTGCGCTGGTGGTCGCCCGCCTGCTCGAAGGGCTCGAAGATCGTATCGATCTGTTCGTGCTCGATGCCGATGCCTGTATCCTCGACCTCGAACAGCAGCCGCCCCGGGGGCGTGAAGCGCACGCGCAGGGCGACGCTGCCGCGGTCGGTGAACTTGACCGCGTTCGACAGCAGGTTGAGCAAGGCCTGGCGCAGGCGCTGTTCGTCGGCGCGGACGATGGCCGGCAGGTCCGCCGGCGGCGTGAACAGGAACGCGACCTGCTTGCGTTCGGCGCGCACGCGAATCATCTCGGCGATGGTATGCAGGAATTCCGCCAGTTGCACGTCGGACGGCGCGAGCGCCAGCTTGCCTGCCTCGATCTTGGCGGAATCGAGGAAATCGTCGATCAGCGTCGTCAACTGTCCGCCGCTCTTCTGGATGACGCGCAGGCTCGCCGCGTGCTCCGGCGGCAGCACGGCGTCGCGCTGCAGTAATTGTGCATAGCCGAGGATGGCGTTCAGCGGGGTGCGCAATTCGTGGCTCATCTGCGTCAGGAATTCGCTGCGTTGCCGCGCCAGGCGCTGCAATTCCTCCGTGCGCGCCTGTACGCGCTGCTCGAGGCTGCCGTTCAGCTCCCGTAGTTCGGCCTGCGACTGGCGCAATTTCTGGATTGTCGCCGACAACATCCGGTGCGATTTCCGCAGCCGCACAAGGAAGTAACTCGTGCCCGCCAGGAAGGCCACGCAGGCGCCGAGCACGGTCCACGTCCAGCGCTGTCTCAGTGCGCGCTGCTCCAGTTCGAAAGCCTGCTGCTCGTTGCGGCGCGCAAGGTCGTCGATCGCGCGCTGCTTGGTTTCGGTCTCGAAGCGTTGCGCCAGTTCGAGCATGCGGGCGCCCGACTTCTCGACCGCTCCCTTGGCGCCCATCTCGGCCGCCTCGATCGACAGCTCGTAGGCGCGGCGGTGCTCGCCGCGCGCCGCGTACACGCCGGCCATGCGGCGCGCGCTGTCGCTCATGTAGAGGGGGAAATTGATTTCCTTGGCGATCCGGTAGGCGCTTTCGGCGTCGGCCCACGCCGCCGCCAACTGGCCGGCCTGTTCGTTGGCCTTGCTGCGCGCGTTGTACAGGAACCACAGGCCGATGCGGTTGTGCTGCCCGAGGTAGATCGACTCGACCTCGCCGTACAGGGGCATGGCCGCGGACACCAGTTTGCGGTTGCGTAGCCGCTCGGCCAGGTTCAGCATGCCGAAGCCGAGGCCCGTCGACGTGTGTACGGCGCGGAACGTGTCGATGGCCTTGCGGATATCGGCTTCGCCCCCGGGCGCGTCGCCGAGGTCGCTTTTGGCGTTGCCCATGCCGGTCAGCGCATAGCCTTCCAGCAGGTTCAAGCCTGCGCCATGCGCCGCCTCGTACATCTTCGTATAGTGATCGAGCGCCTCCTTGTGGCGTCCGCTCAGATCGTAGGAGATCGCCATGCACTGGCGGGCGTAAGCCAGCTCGAGCGGATCGGCGAAGCGCCTCGCCGTTTCCATCTCGCGCATGCACAGGGTGACGGATTCGTCGAACTGGCCGATGCGGCGGTACATCATGGCCGTGCGGAGCATGGCTTCGCCCTGCAGGTCGCGCCGGTTCACGCCTTCCAGCACGGTCATGCTGCGCAGTGAGTAGGTGACGATATCGTCGACGCGGCCGCGGAAGATCGCGTTCACGGACAGGTTGAGGTAGGCCTCGGCCTGGCCGGCGCGGTCCTGGACCTGCAGGGCCAGTTGCAAGGCCTGCTCCGCATGCACCTGGGCGTCGTCGGTCCGGGCCTGGTAGACCTCGGCGCGCGCCAGTGCGTTGAGCGCGCGCGCGCGGTCGATCGGCGTGGCGCCCAGCGGCACATCTTCGAGCAGCTGCGTGGCGCGCTGATAGGCTTCCTGCACGTCGCGTTCGGCAAGCAGGCGCATCGTCTCGACCTGGCCGCGCCATTCTTGCAGGGACAGCGCGCGGACCCCGCCGCTGAATGCGAGGCATGCAAGGAGCACGAACAAGTGGCGCTTCATCGTACTGGACTCGTGGTGTCGGACAATAAACGTTCCATGATAGCAGGCTCGGACGAGGTTGCCGCCAGTTCCCGGCGGCCTGGATGCAGGACCTCATCCAGCGCCGCGCCCGGCATCGGCGCACCGAACAGGTATCCCTGCACGAAGCGGCATCCATGCGCTTTCAGGCAATCGACCTGGGCCGCCGTCTCGACCCCTTCGGCGACGACCTGCAGCCTCAGTGCCGAGGCCATCGACAGGATCGCCTTGACCAGTTCGCTCTTGGTGGCATCCTGCGGGATGTCGCTGACGAACGAGCGGTCGATCTTGATTTCGTCGACAGGAAACCGGTTGAGATAGCCGAGCGCCGAATAGCCGGTGCCAAAGTCGTCGATCGAAATCACGAGGCCCAGCGCGTGCAGCCGGTCGAGCGTGCCCGCGATGTCCTCATTATCTTGCAGCAGCACGCGTTCGGTGATTTCCAGCTTCACCCACTCCGGACGGCAGCCGTTGGCGACCAACACGCGCTCGACCGTGGCCACGAAGTCATGGCGGATGAATTGGCGCGCGGAGACGTTGACCGAGACGGCGATCGGCCGGTCCAGCATGGCGTTTCTGGCGACGATGTCGCGGCAGGCGGTAGCGAGGACCCATTCTCCAATGTCGACGATGAGGTTGGATTCCTCGGCGATCGGAATAAATTGGTCCGGCGGGAAGAAACCCTGGCCAGGGCGCTGCCAGCGCAGCAGGGCCTCGACGCTGGCGACCGATCCGTCGCGCAGGTCGATTTGCGGCTGGAAATACAGCTCGAGTTCGCCGCCGCGCACGGCCTTGTGCAAGGCGGCCGCCAGCTCGAGCCGTGCCGCCGAGCGGGCCGTCAGCTGCGCCACGTAGAACTGGACGCTGGTTCGTCCCGCGCGCCGTGCATGATTCAGCGCCGAACCGGCGAAACGGAACAATTCGTCGTCGGCGACGCTGTCGTCCGGGCACAGTGCGATGCCGACGTCGGCCGACACGATGACCTCATGGGTGTCGAGCAGGTAACGGGCGGTCAGCGTGTCGATGAGCTTGCGCGCGACGAGTTCGGCATCGTCCGGCCCGCGCACGCCGGGCAGCAGCACGGCGAATTCGTCCCCGCCCAGCCGCGCCACCGTTTCGCCGGCGCGCAACTGGCATTGAAGCCGCATGCCCGCCTCGCACAGCAGCGCGTCGCGGGCGCCGTGGCCGAATGAATCGTTGACTTCCGCCAGATCGTCCAGTCCAACGATCATCAGCGCGCACCCGGTACCGGTGCGGGCCCCGTCGGCAATTGCCCGGCGCACGCGATCGGCCAGCAGCGTCCGGTTCGGCAACCCGGTCAATTCGTCGAACAGCGACAGTGTGCGGAATGCCTCCTCGCGCCGGCGCAAATCGTTTTCCACTCGCTTTTGCCGGATGAAGGGCTTGCGCAGTCCGATTGCGTAGACGCCGAGGGCAACCGAGCCCGTTAGTCCGGCCGACAGCAAAGCCATCTCCAGTGCCGCGTTCCCACCCATGCTGCCGTCGCGCCTGGCCTGGAGCAAGAACACGAGGAGCGCGCAGGCGAGGGCCAGCACGCTGCCGCCGGCCAGGCTGATGATCCTGATGGTGCGCGCGTCCTGACGCCGTCGCCGAAGCGGCGGCAGCGTCAGGGCGCGGGCCTCCAGGGCGCACCGCCGTGATATTGGCCGCCGCCGGCCTGCCGTACTCTCCATCGTCCCTCCGGTTGCCATCGGTTGTTTGATTGCAAGTTTCGATACCGGTCGAGCATGCCGAAGACAAGGGCGTTTGAAAATCAGGCAGTCTTTATTTTTGGGTAGTCCTTGATGATGGGGGATATAAGGAAATCCTGATATCGAATCGGGATGGGCCGATTTTCCACGCCACTGTTTTCCGGCATCATCATATTTCTATTTGTAAATACGAAAACATTCAATCATGAAACTGTCCATCCGTACGAGATTCTTGGGAGCGATAGGGCTTATTCTCGCTTGTCTCCTTGGCTCGAGCGTGTACTTCCTGGTCAAGCTGGCCCACGTAAATGCCGAGCTCGAGCGCATGTACCGAATCGACTTCCACGACGCCGCGCTCGTTTCGCAAGTCGATGGCCTGCTCACACGCGTCGACATCAATATCCTGCGCATGATCGCGATCGGCACGCCCGACACGATCGCGGTCTGGAAAAAGGAGAACGCCGAGCGCTTCGGCAAGGTCGACGCCATTATGGAAAAGCTGGACGGCGGCGGCGAACGTGGTGCGCCGGCGGCGTTGCGCGATTTGCAGGATGCGTATCGGAAGGTGCGGGCGGGCATGAGCCGCCAGGTCGCACTGATTGAGAAAGGCGATGTCGCAGGCGGTGCGGAAGTCAACCGCCTGGAAGTCAAGGACAACGCGACCCGCGTGTTCACGCTGCTGGCTGGCATGAAGCAGGATCTCGAAACGACGGCGGCCACCCGATTCGTGGAGCAACAGGCGGCGGCGCGGACGACGCGCGTGGTGGCGATCGGCATGGTTGTGTTGATCGCCGCCGTTGCCGCCATCATCGGCTATTGGGTCGTGCGGAATCTCCTTGCCCAGTTGGGCGGCGAACCGGATTACGCTGCTGCCGTCGTCGGTAAAATCGCCGCAGGCAACCTGTGCGCCGATATCGAGGTTCGCGACGGCGACCGATCGAGCCTGTTGTTCGCCATGGCATCGATGCGCGACAGTCTCGCCCGCGTCATCGGGGAAGTCCATGGCGGCACTTCCACCATCTCCTCGGCTGCGCGACAGATTGCCAGCGGCAACGCCGATCTATCCGCGCGCACGGAACAGCAGGCGTCGGCGCTCGAGGAAACTGCATCGTCGCTCGACGAGCTGACCTCGACGGTCGCGCAGAACGCCGACAATGCGCGGCAGGCCAATCAGCTCGCCGTCACGGCATCGGAGGTCGCCGCCCAGGGCGGGGCAGTGGTGGCGGAAGTGGTCGACACCATGGGAGCGATCAATGAGTCGGCCAGGAAAATTGTCGATATCATTTCAGTTATCGACGGTATCGCGTTCCAGACGAATATCCTGGCACTCAATGCAGCCGTCGAGGCGGCGCGCGCCGGCGAACAGGGACGGGGCTTTGCGGTCGTCGCGGCCGAAGTGCGTAATCTCGCGCAACGCAGTGCCAATGCGGCCAAGGAAATCAAGATACTGATCGATGACTCGGTGAAAAAAGTCGACACCGGCAGCAAGCTCGTGTACCGGGCCGGTGCGACGATGGGGGAAGTGGTCGGCGCGATCAGGCGGGTGACCGACATCATGGGGGAAATCAGCACGGCGAGCCAGGAGCAGAAGGCTGGCATCGAGCAGGTCGGCAAGGCCATCGCCCAGATGGATCATGCAACGCAACAGAACGCCGCCCTGGTCGAGGAGACTGCGGCCGGCTCCGAATCGTTGCGCGAACTGGCGGACAACCTCGCGCACGCCGTGGGCATGTTCAAGATTGAAGGCACCCGTCCTGCGCCGGCACGGCCGAAGCCGGCCCCGGCGGTGCGCACGAAGGCGCTTGCCAGCGCCGACCGGGAAGAGGTCTGATCACAATGTCGAGCCGTCACAGGCGCAGGATGGCAACGATGCCGATCTGCCTGTCGTTGAGCCACGCGCTCTGGGGCCGGGTCGCGACGCCGTAATAGGACGAGCGGACGGTGCGCAACAGGTTCGAGCCCTCCAGCGACAGAGTGATGCCGGCGCCGCTCCGGACGCTCAACGACGCGTCGAGCCAACCGTAGCCGCGCATATAGATCGGCAACGAACCGACGCCCACGACATTGGTGTAGCTGCTCAGGAATTTGCTGCGCCAATTGTAGGCGACGCGTGCCGAGACCGCGGCCCTTTCGTATATGCCGACCAGATTGGCGCCGTGCCGGGACAGGTTCGGCAACGGCTGGTTGCCGCCGGTGGCGCTGTTCGGCATGTCGCTGCGGATATAGGTGTAGCTGGCCTGCATACCCAGTCCGCGCATCCAGTCCGGCACGGTGTCGAAGAACTGCTGATAGCCGGCCTCCGCGCCCGCGACGCGGGCCTTGTTGCCGTTGCGTGGGCGGCTGACCTGATACACGACGCCGTCATGCATTTCCGGGCTGCTGACGTTGCTGATGAAACCGTCGATGTGTTTCAGGAACACCGTCGAATACAGCGACGTCACCGGATCGACATAGCGTTCCGCGGCCAGATCCCAATTCGTCGACCGGATGGCCTTCAGGTCCGGATTGCCGGCGTTGCCCTGGTTGAGCGACGGATTCACGGTGTTCGGGGTCAAGGTCAGCGAGGGCGACAACTGGTTGAAATCGGGATGCGTGATCGTATTCGATGCTGCCGCGCGCAGGTAGAGGTCGTCGCGGAGGCGGTAGCGCAAGTTCGCACTGGGCAGGATGTCGGTCGTGCCACTGTCGACGTCGATGGGGACGACCGTCCTTGCGGCCGGCACCGTCCGTGACCCCGACACCTGCTCGCGGGTGTGAACCACGCGCAGGCCGGCGTTCCCGTCGACCGGTGCGTTAGCTCCCTTGAACGTCGTCATTACATACGCGACTCGCGTGTCCTCGCGGATGTCCCACAGCGAGAGCGGATTGGCGGACGGTGGTATCGGCGCGTTGATGCCGAACGCGTTGCGCAGGCCGGTCGCATTGCGGGCGGTGGCCGGATTCCCCACGAGGTAGCTGCCGATGCTGGGCACGCCCTGGCCGCGGAAGAAATCGCTGTACGGGTTCGGCATCACGTAAGCGGGCTTGTCGGATGCCTTGAGCCCGCCGGCGCCGGCATCCGCGACGATTTGCCCCGGCGCGTTGCCGGCGCCGCGCCGGGCCAGGCGCACCCCCGCGGACACGGCCGTGAAGAACGGATGCGCCAGCCGCCAGGTACCGTCCAGCCGAGCTGCCGTCAGGCTGCCGTCGTACGGGCGCGTGCGGTAGGTGACGTCGGTATAGCGGAATCCGGCCGGGTCGAGCAGGTTCGTGCCGGCGACGCTGGTGGCGGGAACCTTCGTCGACATATCCTGCGTGAAGCTGGCGACCGTGCCGGCAAGATCCGGACCGGCGTAGAACAGGTAGTCGCTGCTGGACGTGCGGCTGAGATCGGCCGTGAGCGTCAGCGCGTCGGCGCTCCAACGGCCGCCGACGGCGAACTGGCGCGTGCGGTCCGTCGTATCGCGCGCGAAGCTCAGCACGGAAATGGGCGCATTGGTCCACGTGATGCGCTCCAGGTCGCTTGTCCCGGGAAACAGGCGTGCGCTGCCCGCAGCGAAAGTGTGCGACGGCAGGATATTGATCTGGTACGAATTCTGGGTCGTCTTGAATTCCGCGTAATGACCTTCGGCGTAAACCTCGAGTGCCTCGTCCGGGCGCCATTGCATGACAAAGGCGCCGGCATTGCGTTCGCGGTCGCCGATGCTCGTGGTTTCCGTCGTGCCGTTGGGAACGACGACGCGCTGCCCGGGGACGACGTCGTCGCGCGTGACCGGATTGCCGGCCGACTTCTGGTCTTCGCGCCATGCGCGCTTCTGGTGCGCCAGGCTCACGAGCAGGCCGACGTCGCCGCCGGCTGTCTCGCGGCGGTCGCTCGCGAGGAAGGACAACTGGGACTGCGACCGTCTGGCGAGATCGCCCCGGATCATGCGCACCGAACCGGCGATCCTTCTGCCGCTGAAGTCGAAGGGACGGCGCGTACGCAGGTCGATCGAGCCGCCGACGCCGCCCTCGAGCTGGTCGGCGGAAGACGTTTTGTAGACGTCGATGCCGGCCAGCAGCTCGGCGGGGATGTCCGCGAAATCGAAATTGCGGCCCGTGCCCGCCGTGAAGACTTCGCGTCCGTTCAGCATCGTCTCCATCTGCGTGAGCCCGCGAATCGCCACGCCCGCGCCTTCGCCGCGGTCGCGCAGGATCTGCACGCCCGTGATGCGTTGCAAGGACTCCGTGACGTTGATGTCGGGCAGCCGCGTCATGTCCTGGGTGACGACGGCGTCGACGATGCCGAGCCGCTCGCGCTTGATGTCCTGCGCAGATGCCAGGCTCGCGCGTTTGCCTTCGACGACGACGAGGGGGGACTGCACTCCGGAGGCCTCCTGCGCCCGGGCAGGACCCAACAGCGTCATGGCCAGTGACACGGACGCCGCGATCAGCGATGGTTTGCAATGTATTGACATCATCATATGATACCTTAATGAAATATCAACGCCAATGCTTGGCCCCGACAAACGATAGTGTTTTAATATTGGCATGACATCCACACCCGATTTCCTGGCCGACGCGCTCGGCCACCGCCACGTGCAGGCGCCCGATGCGCGCATCGTCTGCCTTGTGCCCTCGATCACCGAATTGCTGTGCGACCTGGGCCTGGCCGGCAAGCTCGTCGGCCGCACCGGCTTCTGCATCCATCCGCGCGACGTCGTCGCGTCCATCCCCAAGGTGGGCGGCACGAAGGACGTGAACATCGGGAAGATTCGCAAGCTCGCGCCCACGCACGTCGTCGTCAACATCGACGAGAACGAAAAGCCCACCGTTGAGAAACTCGCCGAATTTGTGCCGCACCGCGTCGTCACGCATCCGAACACGCCGCGCGACAACCTGCACCTGGCGCGGCTGATGGGCCGGATCTTCGGGGCGGAGGATGCCGCCGCGCGCTGGTGCGCAGCGTTCGAGGCCGAGTACGCGGCACTGCACGCGTCAGCCAAGGGCCCGGCGCGTACCGTGCTGTACTGCATCTGGCAGGACCCGTGGATGACGGTGTCGAAGGACACGTATATCGCCAGCATGCTGGCCGAACTGGGCTGGCGCGTGCCGGACCTGGGGACGGACCGGTATCCGCGCTTTTCCTGGTCGCAGGCCCTCGTCGACGGGCTCGACGCCGTGCTGCTGTCGACGGAGCCTTACCGCTTCACGGAAGACCACGCGGATGCACTGGAAAAGCAGCTCGGCGTCCCTGTCTATCTCGTCGACGGCGAGATGATGTCGTGGTACGGCAGCCGGGCGCTGGCCGGGCTGCGCTATCTGCGCGCTTTGGGAGCACAGGTCAGGTAAAGGCCGGCGCGCTGCCGCGGCGGGCCCACACGTTGCGCAGCCACTTCGCGACGGGCTGTTCCACGCAGCGGTGCACGACCAGCGCCGCCACGCAGGCCACGGCCACGGCGCCGGTGAGCAGCAGGGCGCCCGGGCCGGCATAGTGGAACTTGTGCGCCACGTCGACGGCGATGCTGATCGCGATGCCGTGCGTGAGATACAGCGGATAGGACAGCGCGCCCAGCAGGGCGGCGCCGCGGCCCACGCGCAGGCTGCCGGCCGTTTTGGCCGCGACGAGACCCAGGAAGATGCAGGTGGAACTCACGCCGTACAGCAGCACCGGCAACAGGCCGTGCTCGGACATGCTCTTGTAGAGACCGGTATCTTCCACGAGGCCCGTGGCCAGGAAGGCGAGGCCGCCCGCGAGCGCGGGCAGCCGCGGGAAGGGGACCGAGCGGTGGCGCACGATCCAGACCACGCCCATGCCGAGGAGGAACAGCAGGTTGTACGGCGAGGCGAGTGTCCTGATCGTGTCGCTGGCCAGGCCCGCCGGCAGGCCCAGGTCGACCACGCGCGCCGTGCAGAACAGGATCGCCCACGCGAGCAGCACCCAGCGGCTCCCGCGCACGCGCCAGATGGCCAGGCCGAACAGCGCGTAGAACAGCACTTCATGGACGAGCGTCCAGGACTGGATGAGCATCGGCAACTGGCTCTGCGGCAGGAGCAGCACGGATTTCAGCCAGAAGATCCACTCGAACGTTCCGGCGAACCAGCTCTTCGCGGTGATCAGCACCATCACGGTAAGCGTGTTCCCAGCACCGTGTTGAGCTATCGAGGTCGATGCGAGATGATACTCGTCACACCGCTGGGAAGCGGAGTTCAGCCGGCCAGGTTGGCGGCACAGTTCCAGGGCAGGAAGTCGTCGAC
>NZ_JAAQOM010000022.1 GCF_011682055.1 Telluria antibiotica
AAGACCGCCGCCAAACCGGCCGCGAAGAAGGCTGCTGCCAAGTCGTCCGCTAAACCGGCTGCGAAGAAGACTGCTGCCAAGTCGACCGCCACCAAGGCTGCAAGCAAGACCACCGCCAAGTCGACCGCCGCCAAACCGGCTGCGAAGAAGACTGCCGCCAAGTCGACCGCCGCCAAGCCTGCTGCCAAGAAGACTGCCGCCAAGCCTGCTGCGAAGAAGACGGCTGCCAAGTCGACCGCCGCCAAGTCGGCAAGCAAGACCGCCGCCAAGTCGACTGCGACCAAGGATGCAACCAAGACCGCTGCCAAGCCGGCCGCGACCAAGTCGACGGCAACGAAGGCTGCTGCGACCAAGACCGCCGCCAAGCCGGCTGCGACCAAGTCGACCGCCACCAAGGCAACTGCTCCCGCCGCCAAAAGCGCCGAGTCCAAGCCGGCCGTGAAGAAAGCCGCCGCCAAGCCGGCGGCCAAGAAGGCCGCTCCGGCCAAGACCGACGCCAAGCCCGAAGCGAAGCCGGAAGCCAAGCCTGAAGCCAAGGCCGAAACGAAGACCGAAGCCAAGACCGACAGCAAGGACACCGCCACCCAGGCCGCAAGCCCGGCGCCGGCAGCCAAGTCGGTGATCGCACCGGCAGCATGGCCGTTCCCGACGAGCAGCCGTCCGTAAGCCATTCCTGCCTGGTTCAGGCAAAATACCGCTGTGTGAGCTTTCACACAGCGGTTTTTTTTTAAGGAGTCCTCGTGCTGTCCATTCTGAAGTTGATCGTCGATACCGCGGCCGGTGTGCTCGGTGGGGTGTTGTTGCTGCGTTTCTGGATGCAGCTGATCCGCGTGCGTCCGCCGTCGTCCGTTGCGCAATTCACGTTCACGCTGTCCGACTGGCTCGTGCGTCCGCTGCGCCGCATCGTGCCGGGCATGGGCGGCTACGATTGGGCCAGCCTGCTGGGCGCCTTCCTCGTCGTGCTGGCCGCGACGTCGATCCTGTTGCTGGTCGGGACGAGCGGCCAGGCCGTCGTGCTGATTGCGCTCGTGCGCCTGCTCGACTGGATCCTGTACGGCTTCATGGGCCTCCTGATCATCGAGGTGATCTTCAGCTGGGTCAATCCGCATGCGCCGCTGGCGCCGTTCGTCCGTGCGCTCAACGACCCGCTGCTGCGCCCGTTGCGGCGCGTGATCCCGCCCGTCGGCGGTCTCGACATGTCGGTGCTCGTGGCGTTCATCCTGATCCAGATCGCACAATTCCTGCTGCGCCAGGTCTTCTACATCTGACGCTATCGTCGCGCGAACGCATGGTGGGCTCGGGGAGCCCACCCTACGAATCACCGCCGCCGTAGGGTGGGCACCCCGTGCCCACCGAATGCGTGCGGTCCAAAAAAGCAAAGCGCGCCGGTCCCGCGAGGGACGGCGCGCTTTTTAATTCCCGTGCGCGTCAGAAGCGGTAGCCGAAAGCCGCCTCGAAGCGGTCCGCGATTTCCTGTTGCGTGAAGCTGTGGTTCTGGCCGCCCTGGTGCGCGATCTTGATGGAGCCCAGCAGGCTGGCCAGGCGGCCCGTCGTGGGCCAGTCGAGGTCGTTGGCGATGCCGTACAGCAGCCCGGCGCGATAAGCGTCGCCGCAGCCCGTCGGATCGACGATGGCAGCCGCCGGCACGGCCGGGATCTTGTGGTGTTCGCCGCCCGCGTAGATGTCGGAACCGGCTTCGCCGCGCGTGACGATGAGCGCATCCAGGCGCGCCGCGATGTCCTGCAGAGGCAGGCCCGTGCGGTCCATCACCATCTCGAATTCGTAGTCGTTGCAGGCCAGGTAGCTGGCCTGGTCGATGAAGGTCAGCAGTTCGTCGCCGCTGAACATCGGCAGCTGCTGGCCCGGATCGAACATGAAGGGCACGCCACGTTCCTTGCAGTCGCGCGCATGCTTGATCATGCCGTCGCGGCCGTCCGGCGCGATGATCGCGACGCGCAGCGGCAGGTAGTCGGCCAGGCTGTTCTCGTGCGAGAACTGCATCGCGCCCGGGTGGAATGCGTTGATCTGGTTGTTGTCCAGGTCCGCGGTGACGAAGCACTGGGCCGTGTACGCGTGGGCGATCGTGCGGATCGCATTGGTGGCCAGGCCTTGCTGCTCCATGCGGTCGAGGTACTCGCCGCCGTCCTGGCCGATGGTGCCCATGATCAGCGGATCGCCGCCCAGCAGTTTCAGGTTGTAGGCGATGTTGACGGCGCAGCCGCCGTATTCCGTGCGCAAGGTGGGCACGAGGAACGAGACGTTCACGCGGTGCAGCTGGTCGGCCAGCAGCGTTTCGCCGAAACGGCCGTGGTATTGCATGATCTTGTCGAAGGCGATCGAGCCGCAGATCAGCGAGGTCTTGGTCATTGGAGCCTCAAGGATAGAAAACGAAAGTGTGATAGCCGGACGGCTGCAGGCCGGCCAGCGTGAAATGCAGTGCGACCGGCTGCTCCGAGCGCGGCGCGAAACCGTTGGCCGCCGGCGTGCCGGGCGGCAGGTAGTCGGCAGGCGCCAGCACGCGGCGCAGCACCGGCTTGTCGTTGGCGTCGGTCAGTTCCAGTTCGATGCTGGGCCAGGCCAGCACGAGGCTACCCTGGTTGCGCAGCACCGTATTGAGCGCGTACGTGCCGGGGCCCAGCGTCGTCAGCTCGCCCGTCTCGATGACGAGGTTCTCGGCCTGGGCCGGCAGCTCGACGCGGCAGCCCAGCACGGCGCAGGCGGCCTGCAAGACCGGTTTCAGGGCCGGATGCTGCGCGGCCAGCACGTTGCGGTAGCCCAGCACCGCCTGGGTCAGCAGCGCGAGCAGCAGCACGAGGCTGCCCGCCGCCATCCACAGGCGCTGCGTGCGGCCCATGCGTTCCTGGCGGCGGCTGCGCTTGACGAATTCCGGCTCGTCCGCGTCGCTGTCGGCCGCGATGCGCAGCTTCGGCGGCTCGATCTTCGTCGGCGTCAGCTTGGAGCGGCGTGCCCGTGCCTCGGACGCGCGCGCGGCCTTGCAGCGCGTGGGCGCCACCACGGGCGGGATCATCGCCGGTGCGGGCGCCGGCGGTTCGCTCGCGGCCGATGCGCGCAATGGCAGGGCGGCGGGCGGGATGTCGGCGGCAGACGCGGCGCCCGCCGGCGCGGCCGGTGCCGGCGTCGGTTCGGGAACTGGTGCGGACATCGGCTCGGGTTCGTGCTGCGGTGCCGGCGCCGGTTCCGGTGCTGGTTCTGGTTCGTAATCGGGCAGCGGCTGGGCGACGATCTCCTCGTCCACCGGCAGGCCGAAGTCCGGCTCGACGCGGCCGGCGGGCGCGTAGGCGCTGGTCGGCGCCGTGTCCGCGTGCGGGGCCGCGGCGGCGTCGCCAAGCGGTTCCGGCGACGGGGCGGCAGCCGCGTCGGGCGCCGTCTCGAACACGGGTTCCAGGCGCGGCTCGACGCGTCCGGCGGGTGCGTAGGCAGACGGCGGCACGGAGGCCGGTTGCTGCGCGGCGTCGGCGAGCGGCGCCTCGGGCTGTGCAGCATCTGCGCTGTCGGTATCGGCCGGTGCAGCGCCGGTCTCCGACTCCTCGGCTGGCGCGGCGTCGGCGCGCCCGGCATCGACCGACGCGGCATCGAACACTGGCGCCTCGGACGGCACGGCAGCGGCGACGGAATCTTCGGCGGCGTCCGCATCGTCTGCACGTGCCGGCGTCGTCTCCGCGTCCTCGGGCGCGCGCGCGCCACCCGTGCGCCACACCTGCGCGCGCGGCGCCGCGGGCGCGTGCGCCTCGTCCCGTTCATCCACGTTCGGCAGGATGCCGAGCGGATCGAACGTGCGGTCGAAGTCGAGGGTGTAGACGGGCAGGGCGTCGTCCTGCGCGGGCGCTGCCGGCGGCGTCTCGGTGGGCGCAGGAGCGGCCGGCTTGGCCAGGTCGATCAGGTGGGCGTTGCCGTCAAAGATGCTTTGGCAGGCTCCGCAGCGGACGATGCCGCCGCGGAGCTTGAGCTGGTCCGCGGCGACGCGGAACGTGGTGTGGCAATGCGGGCACTGGGTGGCGAGCGCCATGCCTTATTTGCTGCCGTCGGCACGCAGTTCGGTCACCCGGCGCGGCTCCGGTGCATTTGCTGCGCCGAGCTGCCCGTGCAAAGCGACCCAGCCGTCCAGCTCGGCCCAGACGCCCAGCTTGATGAACGGTGCGTACGCGGCAGCCACTTCGTCGGCCTGGCGCGCCAGGACGCCCGACAGGATCAGCGAACCGCCGTCGGCCACGCGGCCGGACAGCATCGGCGCCATCAGCTTCAATGGGCTCGACAGGATGTTCGCGACGACGATGTCGAAGCGCTCTTCGCCGTGCTTCGACGCGACGAAGTCGTCCGGCACATAGAAGTCGATCTCGCAGCGGTTGCGTTCCGCGTTGAGCTTCGCGGATTCGATCGCCTGCTCGTCGATGTCGACGCCGGTGACGTCGGCCGCGCCCAGCTTCCTGGCGACCATCGCGAGGATGCCCGAGCCGCAGCCGTAGTCCAGCACCGACTTGCCCGGTGCCGGATGGGCTTCCAGCCATTCCATGCACAGGCGCGTCGTCGGATGGCTGCCCGTGCCGAACGCGAGGCCCGGGTCGACTTCCAGGATCAGCGCGTCCGGATCGGGCGCTTCGTGCCAGCTCGGCACGACCCAGATGTTCTTGCCGATGTGGATCGGTTCGAACTGCGATTGCGTGAGGCGCACCCAGTCGGCGTCGGCGACGGCGCGCGTCGTGAAGCCCGGTGCCTGCGCGAGGCCGATGGCGCTTGCTGCTTCCGCGACGATGGCGGCCTGGTCGGCATCCTCGTCCGTCAGCGCGACGACGCGGCTGTGGTCCCAGGCGGCTTCTTTCGGCACCATGCCCGGCTCGCCGAACAGGGGCTTCTCGTCCTCCGTGCCTTCGTCCGCGTCTTCCACCGAGACCGACAGTGCGCCCGCTTCCATCAGGGCATCGGAGAGGCCCTCGGCGTGCTCGCGTGCGATCTCGATGACGACTTCAGTCCAGCCCATCATTCAGCCTCGGATTTGGCGCCGATCGCGCCATCCTTCGGCAGGTCCGGCTTGTGGGCCAGCTTCTGCTCCAGGTAGTGGATGTTGGTGCCGCCTTCGATGAAGCGGGCGTCGACCATCAGTTCGCGGTGCAGCGGGATGTTGGTCAGGATACCCTCGACCACCATTTCCGACAACGCGATCTGCATGCGGCGGATCGCCTGGTCGCGCGTGGCGCCGTAGGCGATGACCTTGCCGATCATCGAGTCGTAGTGCGGCGGCACGTAGTAGCCGGCGTACGAATGCGAATCGACGCGGATGCCGGGGCCGCCCGGCGGATGCCAGCCGGTGATGCGGCCCGGCGACGGCGTGAACTTGAACGGGTCTTCCGCGTTGATGCGGCACTCGATCGCGTGGCCCGACAGCATGATGTCGCGCTGGCGGAAGCGCAGGCGTTCGCCGCAGGCGATGCGGATCTGTTCCTGCACGATGTCGATGCCGGTGATCATTTCGGTGACCGGGTGTTCGACCTGCACGCGGGTGTTCATCTCGATGAAGTAGAACTCGCCGTTCTCGTACAGGAATTCGAACGTGCCCGCGCCGCGGTAGCCGATCTTGCGGCAGGCTTCGGCGCAGCGGTCGCCGATCTTCTCGATCAGCTTGCGCGGGATGCCCGGTGCCGGCGCTTCCTCGATCACTTTCTGGTGGCGGCGCTGCATCGAGCAGTCGCGCTCGCCCAGCCAGACGGCCTGCTTGTGCTCGTCGGCGAGAACCTGGATTTCCACGTGGCGCGGATTCTCCAGGTATTTCTCCATATAGACTTCCGGATTGCCGAACGCGGTGCCGGCTTCCGTCTTGGTCATCGCGACGGCGTTCAGCAGCGCGGCTTCCGTGTGCACGACACGCATGCCGCGGCCGCCACCGCCGCCGGCGGCCTTGATGATGACCGGATAGCCCACGCGGCGCGCGGTCTGGATGATCTCTTTCGGATCATCGGGCAGGGCGCCGTCCGAGCCCGGCACGCACGGCACGCCGGCGCGGATCATCGCCTGCTTGGCCGAGACCTTGTCGCCCATCAGGCGGATCGATTCCGGACGGGGCCCGATGAACACGAAGCCCGATTTTTCGACGCGTTCCGCGAAGTCGGCGTTTTCCGACAGGAAGCCGTAGCCCGGGTGGATCGCTTCCGCGTCCGTGACTTCGGCCGCGCTGATGATCGCCGGCATGCTCAGATAGCTTTGCGCGGACGGTGCCGGGCCGATGCAAACGGACTCGTCGGCGAGCTTCACATACTTGGCGTCCTTGTCGGCCTCGGAGTGCACGACGACCGTCTTGATGCCCATCTCGCGGCAGGCACGCTGGATGCGCAACGCGATTTCACCACGGTTGGCGATAAGAATTTTTTCAAACATGGTAAGTTCGGTGTTTCTTTGAGTGCCGGCGGTTTGCCGGGAGGGCGCGGTCGAGCGACCGCGCCGGGAGACTTTAACCGATTACGAACAGCGGCTGGCCGAATTCGACAGGCTGGCCGTTTTCCACCAGGATCTTGGTGACGGTGCCGGAGATATCGGCATCGATTTCATTCAGGAGCTTCATCGCTTCGATGATGCACAGGGTATCGCCTTCCTTCACGGTCGAACCGACGTCGACGAACGCCGCGGCGCCCGGCGCCGACGAGCGGTAGAACGTGCCGACCATCGGCGACTTGACGACGTGGCCGGTCGGCTCGGCCGGTGCGGCCGGGGCGCTGGCGACCGGCGCGGCGGCCGGGGCGTGCATGGCCGGCGCGGAGAATTGCTGCACGCCTTGCTGCGGCACCATGACCATCTGATTCTGCGGGATTGCGGAGGACTTGACGATGCGGACCTTGCTTTCGCCTTCCGTCACTTCGAGTTCGGCGATATCCGACTCGGCGACGAGGTCGATGAGTGTCTTGAGTTTTCTTAGATCCATGTGAAACCCCTTGGAATTATTTGTTTAAGAGCATACGGCGCGTCGGGTGGTGCGCACTTTCGCGCGGAATGCGTGAAGTTGACGTAGATTAACGCTGTTTCAGCGCGAAGTCGATGGCAAACCGATATCCATCAGCACCCAGCCCGCAGATCGTGCCTTGCGCGATCGCCGACAAAAAAGAGTGGTGCCGGAATTCTTCGCGCTTGTAAATATTAGAGATGTGTACTTCAACGAACGGAATGTCCACGCCGGCAAGCGCGTCGCGCAGCGCCACGCTGGTATGGGTCAGTCCGCCCGGGTTGATCACGATCGCGTCCACACCCTCCTGGCGGGCAGCGTGGATACGGTCGATCAGCGCTCCTTCATGGTTACTCTGAAAACAGGCAATCTCCGCCCCGGCCTCCTGTGCCTGGGCGGTGGCGGCCCGCTCGATGTCGGCAAGCGTCGTCGCGCCGTACACCGCAGGCTCACGCGTCCCCAGTAAATTCAAATTGGGGCCATTGAGCAGCAGTAGCTTTTTCGCCATGTTGAACCGTCAGTTTGCCCGAAAGACAGGCATTTTGCCGCCAACGTTACGTGTTGGCAAGCGATATAAATTAGCCGGAAAATAAGTGAACGACCGTTCGCCCGTCGTCGGCCGGGCCCTACAGCTTGGCCAGGTCGGCGCGCACCTGATCGAACTTCAGGCGGCCCAGGTACGTCTTGCGAACGTGCCCATCTGCGCCGATCAGCACCGTAAATGGCAGGCCGCCGTTCGCGTTGCCGAGGCCGCGCGCCAGGTCGGTGCCACCCATGCCGCCTACGTACAATGGGTAGGAAATCTTGATTTTGCGGGCAAACTCGGCGAGGTTCGACGGTGAATCGATGCCGATGCCGATCACGTTGAAATGCTTGCCGCCGTCCTTGGCCGCCAGTTCCGACAGTTCCGGCATTTCGGACACGCACGGTGCGCACCACGACGCCCAGAAATTCACGAGCAGCGGCTTGCCTTTCCACTGGCCGAGCGCCTGCGGCTTGCCGGCGAGGTCGTTCAGCGAGGATGCATACAGGTTCGTGACGGGCGTTTGCGGCCGGCCATCCGTCTTGTCATAGGTCGTCGTCAGCGGGCCCTTGGCGTCCTGCTTGACGCCGGCGATGGCGCCGAGCACGGTGAAGGCGGCGGCCAGCGCCACGTAGCCGGCCAGGTGTTTTTTATTCATCTTGTTCGGAAGAGTCATTGTTCATCAGGGTGCGGAGGGCGGCGGCATCGGCGCGGTGCAGGCGGCCGTCCGCACGGGTTTTCAGGGCGCCCCGCAGGTCGTTCATTTCATATAGCTCGGCATGCACCATTTCTTTTTGCCACATGAAGCTGACCGTCTCGACGGGATCGTGGCGGCCGCCCTTGAAGTGCGGCGTTTCCGAGATCTCGATATTGACGTTGCGGTTGAGAAGAAAGATTTCGACGTCCTTGGCACTATCGGCAAACAATTGCAGGTGGATGTCGTCGTGCTCGCCCGCCGTGCCGTTCAGCACGGGGCCCGTGACGTAGGGACGGAACTCGGACAGCTGCTCCATCACTTCGAGGGCCGCGCTGCGCATGTGCCTCACGCGTGCGGCCTGGGACGGGCCCTGGAACAGGCTCTGGTAGCGGCGTACCTCGTCTTCGACTTGTATATTGTCCGGCAGGTAATTCGGGGACGGGCGATCCACGCCGAGCACCTGGCGCGCCGCCTTCGTCTTTGCCGTGGAATAGTCCGCGCCGTCCTGGGCGATCATGCGGGCGGCCGTCGCGGCGATGCGCGCGCGCACCTGCAGCAGGTCGTCGTTTGAATTGGGCATCATGTTCAAATCATACCCTTGAACGCGAAATGGCATCGCGTCACTGGCGTGCCCCGCCTTGCCAATACGCTTCCACCAGGCGCAGCACGGCCTTGGACTGGTAGCCCCTGGCCAGCGCGCTCAACCGGTTGGCGAACGGCCGGTAGCGTTCGTCCAGCGCGGCCAGCCGCTCGGCTTGCGCGACGATGTCCTGCATGTGGCCCGAGCGTGCGAGCCGATGCAGCACTTCCATCTCGGCGGCGGGCGGGGGCACGATGGGCCCGTCGGCCGGCGGCGGCGTCGCCGTTTTTTCCGCGCCATATATCCATTCCAGCTGCAGCAGCCGGGCGATATGCTCCAGCAACCGCTCCGTGTCGAGCGGCTTCGGCAGGAAGGCGTCCATCCCGGCCGCCAGGCATTCCTCGCTGTCGCTCGTCGACACGCTGGCCGACAGCGCGATGACCGGCAAGCTGCGAAACGCCTCCTGCCGGCGCAACCGGCGCACGACTTCCAGGCCGTTCAGCCGCGGCATGGCGACGTCCAGCAGCACGAGGTCGGGCCGCAGGCGTTGCACCTCGGCCAGCGCGGCCTCGCCGTCGGCGGCCTGGGCCACGTCGAAGCCGAGCGACGTCAGCAGGTCGGCAGCCACCGCCCGGTTCTCGGCGACGTCGTCGACCACCAGCACGGTCCGGCGCGGCCCCGTATAGCCGGCCACGGTGCGGGAGACGGCCGGCGCCGTCAGCGCCTGCACGGGCGGCGCCCGGACGTCGAACCGGAACGTGCTGCCCCGGCCGACTTCGCTGTCGACCCGGATGTCGCCATCCATCAGGCGCACGTACTGGCGGCTGATCGTCAGGCCGAGGCCCGTGCCGCCCAGGTGCCGCCGCACGTCGCCGGCCTGCTCGAACGGCTCGAAGATGGCGTCCAGCTGGCCGGCCGCGATGCCGATGCCGGTGTCGCGCACCTCGAACGCGAGCCGGTCCGGCTGCATGAAGCGCACCTGCAGCGTGACCTGGCCGGCGTCGGTGAACTTGACGGCGTTGGACAGCAGGTTCAGCAAGACCTGGCGCAGCCGCTTCTCGTCGACCCGGACCCAGGCCGGCAGGTCGGGCGCGAGGTCGCACACGAGGTGCAGCTGTTTTTGCGCCGCTTTCACGCCCACGATGTCCGCGATGGTCTGCACGAAGCGGGCGAGCGGAATGTCGGTGGCGTAGAGTTCCATCTTGCCCGCCTCGATCTTGGCCATGTCGAGGATGTCGTTGATGAGGGTAAGCAGGTGCTCGCCGCTCTTGCGGACGACGTTGATGCCGGCCAGCTGGCGCTCGGTCAAGGTCGGGTCGCGTTCCAGGATCTGGGCGTAGCCGAGGATGCTGTTCAGGGGCGTGCGCAATTCGTGGCTCATGTTGGCGACGAACGCACTCTTGGCGCGGTTGGCCGCTTCGGCCGCCTCGCGCCCCTGCCGCTCCGCCTCGGCCTGCTTGTGCGCGGACAGGTCGAGCACGAAGGCGACACCCTGGTCGGGCGAATCGTCGAACAGGACGGCGCCGAGCAGCACCGGCACGCGGCTGCCGTCCTTGCGCCGGAACGCTTTCTCGTAGGGCGTACTCGTCCGGGTGGCACGCACCTCTTCCAGTTTTTGCGCGTCGATGGCCTTGAATTCCGGCAGCGTCATGCTTTCCCAGCGCACGTTCCCCGCGAGCAGGTCGGCACGCGTATAGCCGACCATGTGCAGGAACGCCTCGTTGGCGTCGCTGATGCTGCCGTCCATGCCCCAGAACACGATGCCGATGATGCTGGACTCCACCAGGCGGCGGATGCGGGCTTCGCGCGCCTGCAGGCTGGCGTACAAGGTGGCGTTTTCCAGCGAAATGGCCGCCTGCGACGCGAGCAATTCCAGCACGGCCAGGTGGTTGTGCGTGAACGCGCGCGGCGCGAGGCGGTTTTCCAGGTACAGGATGCCGACGAGGGTCGCCTGTTTCGCGAGGGGGATGCACAGCACCGAGCGCGGCGGTGGCGGCTTCTGGACCCGGAAATACGGGTCGTCGGCGAACGGGTGCGGCGCGGCGACGTCGTCCAGCAGCACGTTCTCGCGCACCCGCGCCACGTAGCGCAGCAATGACTCGGGCAGCGCCGCGGGGCCGACGGCGGGACCCCGGAGGATGACGTCGATCCCGGCATGCTTGCTCAGTGCCTCGGCTTCGACCTGGAACCCGTCCGGTGCCGGCAGGATCAGGAGGCCCCGGTCGGCGCCGGCATGTTCGACGGCGATCCGCATCAGGGTCTCGACCAGCGCGGGCAGCACGATCTCGCGCGACACGGCCTGCGACGCCTTCACGACCGTGGCGATGTCCAGCTGGCGGTTCGACGTGTCGCCGGCCAGGCTTTGCGCCGGTGCCAGGTTGGCGGCGGGCCGGGCGTAGTGCCGGTCGAGCTGCGCCACCTTGCCGTCCGCCCCGTAGCGCGCGTAGCCGGCCCTGGCCTGGCGCAGATAGGTCGCCGCGATCTCCGCGAAGCCGCGCGCCCGGTAGAAATTCGCCGCCAGTTCATAGGCCAGCGCTTCGTTCTGCACCATACCTTGCTCGCGCGCGGCCGCGATCGCCTCTTCGTAGTGCCGCATCGCCTCCATGTCGCGCTGCTCGATGCGGCCGATCTCGGCGGCGACGAGGGCGGCGCGGGTGCGGAAATTGTCCGGGCAGTTCTCCGCCCAGGTCGCGATCTGCTGGTGGTGGGTGGCGAGCGTCTGCCTGAGCACGGGCCTCGCGTCGGCGGGTGCCGTGTCGTAGCAGGCCGCAGTCGCCAGCGCGTGGTAGAAGTGGTACTCGGCCAGTTCGAAAAACGATGGGAGCGTCCACAGCAAGGTGCGTGCCTGCGCGGCGGCGTCGATGGCGCCGCGGGCATCGCCGTCGAAGAAGCGGATCTGCAGCTTGCGGATCCAGTACGTGCAGGTGGACACCGCCAGGTGCGGATCCTGTTCCAGGTGCTGCCGGAACGCATCTTCGCTGCATGCCGTGCCAGGGGACAGCTCGAACCGCTGCGGCAGCCCGCGCAACGCGCGCATCAGCATCAACTGCCCGTTCATCGTGGCGATGACGAGGCCGAACCGGGCCTTGTGCGCGAAGGCGAACAATTGCTCGGCCTCGCTTTGTACGTCGCCGAGGGATTCGCCCTCCGCCAGCCGCAGCGTGATCAGGCAGTTGCAGCAATAGGAAGCGTAGACGAGGTTGCCGCTTTCGCGGGCCGCGTCGAACGCGCGCCGCACCGCGTCGATGCCCGCGCTGACATGGCGTGACCATGGGCTGATCAGGAAGCCGAACCCGAGATAGGTCTGGGCCTTGAAGCGCTGCAGGCCGCGCTGCTCGAGCAGGTCGAAGCCGAGCTTGCCGAAGCGGTAGCCGGCCCGGTAGTCGCTGAAATGCGGGCCGAGGACCGTGCCCAGCGCCACATAGGCGAGGCACGAGGCGTCGCTGTTGCCGTGGTCCATGCTGATGTTCGCCATGTGCGCGGCGATCAGCGCAAGGAGGTTCGCATCCGTGTGCAGCGCCGGCGCCTGGCCCCACATGAGGACTTCCAGCGTCCCGCGCCACGATGCGTCGGTCATCGGGGGCAGGTCGATGAGGTCCTCGATGGCGCGGCTGCCCATGCGTTGCCACATCGCGTCGAACTCGCGCTTCACGTCGGCGTCGGTCGGATGCGGGGACCACGCGATGCCGAGGCGGTGCAGGTACTCGATCACAGCCAGCACGCTCAGGTCCGGCCGGTCGAGCATCGCGTACAGCGCGGTCTGGGCGCAGGCGACGGCGGCCGCGTCCACGAGGCCGGACGCGCGCTGCGCCAGCCGGGCCAGCCGCTCTTGTGCGTCAGACGTCGCGCCGGTCAGCGATTCGCATTCGGCCCGGCCGAGTTCGAGGGCGAAGGCCAGCGCGTACCGGCTGTCCCAGCAGTCCGGCGCGAGCAGTCCGCATCCGGTCGTGAAGAAACCCAGCGCCGATGCGTACGCCGTGGCAGCCGCGGCGCGCCGGCCCGCCATCAGGTTCAGTTCGGCCAGGCGCGTGCGTTCATCGTCCGCCGACATCAGCGTGGCGCCCCGGTTGAGCTGGTTCACGACGTCGAACACCGCGTCCGCCAGCGCGTCCGGCGGCGTCCGGGCCAGCAGCAGCCGGCCGATGCGCAGGTGCGCGGCCGGGCGGTCGGCGGCGGGGATCAGGGAATAGGCGGCTTCCTGGACGCGATCGTGCAGGAACACATACGTACCGCGCTTGCGCCACACGAGTCCGGCACGGTGCGCTTCCCACAGCGCGCGGTGGCTGGCGTCTTCAGGTTCCCCGCGCACGAGCGCCAGCGTGGCGGCGTCGCCCGCGTTGCCGAGGCACGCGAGCTGGCGCAGGGCGTCGCGGGTGATGTCGGGCAGGCGGGCCAGTTTCGCGATCAGCAGGTCGACGACGTTGTCCGTATAGCCCTTGGCGTGGATGCGCTCGACGTCCCACGTCCAGGCCGCCGTGCGCGCGTCGAAGGCGAGCAGCCCTTCGTCGTGCAGCGCCATGACGAACTGGATCGCGAAGAACGGATTGCCGGCCGTTTTCGCGTGCACCAGCGCCGCCAGCGGCGCGACGGCGCGGCGCGTGCGGTGCAGGGAATCGGCCAGCAGGTGGGCCACGTCGTCGACCGACAGCGGGGCGAGGACGATTTCCGTGACGTCGATGCCGGCCCGCCGCAGCGCGTCCAGCCGCAGCATGAGCGGGTGGTCGGGCCCGACTTCGTTGTCCCGATAGGCGCCGACCAGCAGCAAATGGCGCAGCTCGCCTTCGGCGACCAGGCCTTTCAGGATGCGCTGCGTCGCCGCATCCAGCCATTGCAGGTCGTCGAGGAACAGCACGAGCGGATGGTCCGGCTGGGCGAACACGCACAGGAATCTCCGGAACACCCGCTGGAAACGGTTCTGGGCTTCCAGCGGCGGCAGTTCCGGCACCGGCGGCTGCGTGCCGATGACGATTTCCAGCTCCGGCACCAGGTCGATCATCAGCTGGCCGCACGGGTGCACCGCTTCCAGCAGCGCCGCGCGCCACCGGCCCAGCTCGGCTTCGCTGGTCCCCAGCAGGCGGTGCACGAGCATCTGGAACGCTTGCGCGAGCGGCGCGTAGGGAATGTCCCGTTTGAACTGGTCGAACTTGCCGGACGCGAAAAACCCGCGCGGCCCCACGATTTCCCGCTGCAATTCATTGACGACGGCCGATTTGCCGATGCCGGCATAGCCGGAGACGAGGACCATCCGGCTGTCGCCCGTCGCGACCACGTGCTCGAACGCGTCGATGAGCGTGCGCACCTGGGCTTCGCGGCCGTACAGGTGTTCCGGCACGCGCAGCCGGTCCGGGATATCTCGCCGGCCGAGGCGGAACGGCCGGATGGCGCCGTGAGCGGCCCATTGCTTGCGGCAGCGGCGCAGGTCCGCCACGACGCCCGCCGCGGACTGGTAGCGCGCCTCGGGCATTTTCGCGAGCAACTTCATGACGATGGCAGAGACCGGTTCCGGCAGGCCAGGACGGCGTCCGGCCGGCGGCACGGGCTCGCGGGCGATGTGGCAGTGGATGAGTTCCAGCGGGTCGGCCGTGGCGAACGGCAGTTCGCCGGTGAGCATGCGGTACAGGATGACGCCCAGGGCGTAGAAATCGCAGCGCGCGTCGACGGAACGGTTCATGCGGCCCGTCTGCTCCGGCGCCAGGTAGGGCAGGGAGCCGGCGATGATCTCGGACGGTTCCAGGTCGTGACGCTCGCTGGGCAGCCGGGACGCGCGGCCGAAGCCGAGCAGGCGCACCTGTTCGCCCTGCACGAGGACGTGGGCCGGCGCGAGATCTTGATGGATGAGGCCGCTGGCATGGACGTGGCCCAGCGAGTCGGCGAGGGAGATGGCGAGCGCGAGGGCGCTGTCCACGTCGAGCGGAGCGGCGAGGCGGCTGTCGAGCAGGTCGCCACCGGGATCGTCCAGCAGCAGCACGAGCCGGCCCGCCTCGTGCATCAAGGCACGGGGTCGCACCGCCCAGGCCGGATCCAGCTCGGCCCTGAGCGCGTATTCGTGTTCCAGACGCGCCAGCGTCGCGGGTGCCGGGTGCTCGTCCAGGGCGGTCAGCATGAGGAAGGACGTCGCGTCGCCGGCAAAACCCCGGTAGCAGGCCAGTTCGCCATCCTGCCCGAGGACCTCGACGCGTTTCCCGTGAAAGGTAGTCATCTCAGCATCCGAAGCGCACGAAACGATTATATAGGTCATGCGTGCCGACGGGTGGGCCCGTTGCCGCCGTGTCGAAACGGCCGCTGCGGGGGATGAGGTGTTTGGTAGAATCGCGTATTCGCTATTTCAACGATCCCTTCGGCACGTCATGCACATCCATATCCTCGGCATCTGCGGCACCTTCATGGGTGGCCTCGCAGTGCTGGCCAAAGAGGCCGGCCACCGCGTCACCGGGTGCGACGCCAACGTCTACCCTCCGATGAGCATCCAGCTCGAAGCCCAGGGCATCGAACTGATCCAGGGTTACGGGCCGGATCAGGTGAACTTGAACCCGGACCTGTATGTCGTCGGCAACGTGATGACGCGCGGCAATCCGCTCATCGAGGAAATCCTGAACCGCGGCTTGCCGTATGTGTCTGGACCGCAATGGATTGGCGACCATATCCTGCGTCATAAATGGGTGCTCGCCGTCGCGGGCACGCACGGCAAGACGACGACGTCGTCGATGCTCGCGTGGATCCTGGAAGACGCCGGCTATTCGCCCGGCTTCCTGATCGGCGGCGTGCCGCTGAACTTCGGCGTGTCCGCGCGCCTGTCCGGCGCGACTGACTCGGACTTCTTCGTCATCGAGGCGGACGAGTACGACACGGCATTCTTCGACAAGCGTTCGAAGTTCGTGCACTACCATGCGCGGACGGCCGTGCTGAACAACCTCGAATACGACCACGCCGACATCTTCCCCGACATCGGCGCCATCGAAACCCAATTCCACCACCTCGTGCGCACGGTGCCCGGCGTCGGCCGCATCGTCGTCAACGGCGACGAGGCGTCGCTGGCGCGCGTGCTGAAGCGCGGCTGCTGGAGCGAAAAGGAAAGTTTCGGTAGTTCCGAAGGCGTCAACTGGAGCCTCGTCGAGCATCCGGGCGGTTCCAGCTTCGACGTGCTGTTCGACGGCGTGCAGCAGGGCACTGTCCACTGGGACCTGACCGGCCACCATAACCGCAGCAATGCGCTGGCCGCCATCGCGGCCGCGCGCCACGTGGGCGTGCCGCCCGCGCAGGCGGTCGAGGCGCTGGCCCGCTTCCAGAGCGTCAAGCGCCGCATGGAAGTGCGCGGCACCGTCAACGGCGTGACCGTCTACGACGACTTTGCGCACCACCCGACGGCCATCGCGACGACGGTTGGCGGCCTGCGCCAGAAACTCGGTACGGCCGGCCGCATCCTCGCCGTGCTGGAGCCCCGTTCGAACACGATGAAGCTGGGTGCGATGAAGGATGCGTTGCCGGGCAGCCTGAAGGATGCCGACCTCGTGTTCGGCTTCGGCAGCCAGCAGGCGCTCGGGTGGTCGCTGGCGGACGCGCTGAAGCCGCTGGGCGCCAACGCGCACAGCTTCGACCAGCTCGACTACCTCGTGCAGGCCGTCGTCCAGGCCGCGCAGCCGGGCGACCACATCCTCGTGATGAGCAACGGCGGCTTCGGCGGCGTGCACCAGAAGCTGCTGGAGGCATTGGCGACATGAGCGGGATCCCGCATCTGTTGTACCTGCACGGCTTCCGCTCGTCGCCGCGCTCGTTCAAGGCGCGCGTCGTGCAGCAGCGCATGGCCGCGGCCGGCCGTGCCGACCTCCTGATCTGCCCGCAACTGCCGCCGTCGCCGCAGGCCGCGATGGCGCTCGTGCTCACCCTCGTCGAGCGCTATGCGGCGAAGGGGCCGGACGAACTCGCCATCGTCGGCTCGTCGCTGGGTGGTTTCTACGCGACGTGGCTGGCGGAACGCTTCGGCTGCCGCGCGGCCGTGATCAACCCTGCCGTCGACCCGCTGCACGACCTCGACCAGCACGTCGGCATCACGACGGAATGGCACACGGGCGAGCCGTTCGAATTCAAGCGCGAGTACATCGACGAGCTGGCGGCGCTGAAGGTCGGACCGATCACGCGGCCGGAGCGCTATTTCCTGCTGGCCGCCACCGGCGACGAGGTGTTGGACTACCGCGACATGGTTGCGCATTACGCAGGGGCGCACCAGCACGTCATCCAGGGCAGCGACCATGCCATCCCGGAATTCGAGCAGTATGTCGACGAGGTGCTGGCATTCTGCCTGACGGCTGAATCGAAAGGCTCGGCCGGATCGGACACGGCAAGGTGAGGCCGGCGTCGCTGCGCCGGGCCCGCTGGCTGGCGCATCCGGACGGGGTCGGCGCCCCGGCCGCCATGCGCGACTGGCTGACGACCCCGGGCTCGCTGACGGCGCGCCTCATCGCGCACAGTGGGCATTTCCGGGTACAGAAACTGCGCCAGGCGAGCAATGTCTGCCTGGCGGACGAAGCGGGCGCGATCGGCCTCGCGCGGCCCCAGCGCGTGTGGGAACGCGAAGTGCTGTTGCGTTGCGATGACCGGCCCGTCGTGTACGGCCACACGGTCGTGCCGATGAGCGCGAGCGCGAGCGACTGGCCGCTGTTTTCGGCGCTGGGCGAGCGTTCGCTCGGCACCACGCTGTTCCACGATCCGAAGGTCACGCGCGGCGAGCTCGAATTCGCGCGGCTGCGCCCCGGCCATCCGCTGCTGGCCCGCGTGCACGACGTGCTCGGCCCGTTCGACGCGGACAGTCCGGCGAAGGAAACTTATTTTGCGCGGCGCTGCCTGTATCGCCGCCGCCAGGGCGTACTGCTCGTCACCGAGGTCTTCCTGTCGGCGGTACTCGACCTCGCAGCGCCCGCAACCCATATGAATACGAATACAAAATGAACTTATTTTTCGAAGAGTCCGGGGATTTCAAGGTCGGCACCGTGTTGTCGCAGGCGGGCGAGGCCTACCAGGTCGAGATGCCGAGCGGGAAGCGCACCAAGGTCAAGGCGCGGGACGTGCTGCTGCAGTTCGACAAGCCGGACCCGGCCGCCTTGCTGGAACAGGCGAAGGCCGTCGCGGCCGACGTCGACCTGGAATTCCTGTGGGAAGTCGCGGGCCAGGAGGAATTCGGCTTCGCGGAACTGGGCGCCGAATACTTCGGCCATGCGCCGCTGCCGTTCGAAGCGGCCGGCCTCGTGCTCGCGCTGCACGGCGCCCCGATTTATTTCTACAAGAAGGGCCGCGGCCGCTACAAGGCGGCGCCGGAACAGTCGCTGCGCGCGGCGCTGGCCGGCATCGAAAAGAAGAAACAGCAGGCCGTCGTGCAGGCCGCGTACGTCGAGGAACTGAAGGCCGGCAAGCTGCCTCAGGCGATGCACCCGCTCGTCCAGCAACTGCTGTTCAAGCCGGACAAGAACAGCATCGAATACAAGGCCCTCGAGACGGCCGCCGACGAATTGCAGACGACGGCGCCGCGCCTGATGCTGTCCACGGGCGGCATCGGATCCGCGAAGGACCTGCACATGGGCCGCTTCCTGTTCGAGCACTTCCCGCGCGGCGCCGGTTTCCCGCCCGTCGCGGTGCCGGCGCCGCCGGCCGACCTGCCGCTGGCGAACGTGGCCGCGTTCTCGATCGACGACGTGACGACGACCGAGATCGACGACGCGTTCTCCGTCGAGAAGCTGGACGACGGCACGATCCGCGTCGGCATCCACATCGCGGCGCCGGGCCTGGGCATCCGTCCGGACGACGCCATCGACAAGATCGCCCGCGCGCGCATGTCGACCGTGTACATGCCGGGCGATAAGATCACGATGCTGCCGGACGAGGTCGTCAATGCCTACACCCTGGCCGAAGGCAGCGACTGCCCGGCGCTGTCGCTGTACGCCGTGCTCGACCCGGCCACGTGGACCGTGCTGTCGACGACCACGCGCGCCGAACGCGTGCCCGTCAAGAACAACCTGCGCCACAACGACCTCGACGAGCTCGTCAACGAGGACACGCTGAACAGCGGCGAGGGCGACTATCCGCACAAGACGGAGCTCGGCCTGCTGTGGCAATGGGCGCTGCAGCTGGAAGCGGGCCGCATGAAGAAGCGGGAGGAGTTCGGCCTGAAACCCGAGCAGGCCAACCGCGTCGACTTCAATTTCTACGTCGAGGACGACGTCGTCACGATCGTGCGCCGCAAGCGCGGCGCGCCGCTCGACAAGATCGTCGCGGAGCTGATGATCTTCGCGAACAGCACGTGGGGCAAGCTGCTGCACGATTGCGGTGTGCCGGGCATCTACCGCTCGCAGGGTCCGGGCGCCGGCGGCTGGGCCGCCAAGATGCAGGTGCGCATGGTCACGCACGCGGCGCCGCACCAGGGCCTGGGCGTCGATCAATATGCGTGGTCGACGTCGCCGCTGCGGCGCTACACGGACCTCGTGAACCAGTGGCAGATCCTCGCGTGCGCGAGCAACGGCGTGACGGCGCCCCTCGTCGCGCCGTTCAAGCACCGCGACGCCACGCTGTTCTCGATCGTGTCCGCGTTCGATGCCGCGTACTCCGCGTATAACGACTTCCAGCAGAACATGGAGCGCTACTGGTGCCTGCGCTGGCTGGCGCAGGAGCACGCGAAGCAGGTCGATGCCGTCGTGCTGAAGGACGAGGTGCTGCGCCTCGTCGAGATTCCGCTCGTGATCCGCCTGCCGGGCATGCCCCAGGTGGCGCGTGGCGCGCAGGTCCGCCTGGACATCGTGCGCTGGGACGAGGTCGACCTGGCGCTGGAGGCGCGCCTGCTCGAGGTGGCCGCCGTGGCGCCCGAGGCGGCCGCGGAGCTGGGCCTGGACGAGGAAGAGGAAGCCGGCGACACGGGCGAGGCGGCGGCAGCCGAAGCGGCCGAGGCCGAAGGCGCGGTGGCCGTCACCGATCCGGAGACGCAGACCGACGTGGCGGGCGAGCAGGACGATCCGGAGACACCGCAGGCGGCATAATCGGCGAATTGATCCGTAGGGTGGGCACCCTGTGCCCACGCGGATGCCGGCATCACGCAAACTTACGCGTGGGCTCGGGGAGCCCACCCTACGTTGAAACGATAACAACTTGTTGTTGCTGGCACGATCCGGAGTTTCCACAAGGTTCGCAAATCGGCTGGCCCGCACGGTAGAATGGGGAGTTCGATGACCCCAACCGTCCCACCCCGCAGCGCGTGAACACCCTCCGACACAACCGCCCCCTGATGGTCGCCATCACCTGCTCGGTGCTGGCGCACGCCTCCCTGCTGGCGGTCCGCTTCGCCGCGCCGGACGCGTTCCGGTTGCAGCCGGCCGACCCGGGCCTGGAGGTCATCCTCGTCAACGCCAAGCACGCGCGCGCGCCCGTGAAGGCCGACGCGCTGGCCCAGGCCAACCTGGACGGTGGCGGCAATGCCGACGCCGGGCGAGCCCAGTCGCCGCTGCCGGACCTGCGCAAGGTCGAGAACGGCGACAGCATCCAGGCCCTGCAGCGCCGCATCGCCGAATTGGAACAGCAGCAGAAAAGCGTACTGACGAAAGTCCGCCAGTCGCAGTTCAACAGCGCGCCCGTCGCCGACCAGGCCAAGCCGGATCCCAGCCGCACGGGCGTCGACAACCTGGATTCCACGAAGGCCATCGCGCGCATGACGGCCGAGATCACCCAGCGCATCGCCGACGAGAACAAGCGCCCGAAGAAGACGTTCATCAGCCCCAGCACGCGCGAAGTCGGCTACGCCATGTATTACAAGGCGATGCAGAAGCGCGTGGAGGAAGTCGGCACGCTGAATTTCCCGCAGCAGAACGGGCACAAGCTGTACGGCGAACTGGTCGTCTACATCCCGATCTTCCAGGACGGCACCCTGTACGAAAAAGAGGGCGGACCGCGCATCGAGCGCAGTTCCGGCAACGCGGCGCTGGACAAGGCCGCGCTGGCTATCGTCCGGCGCGCGGCGCCGTTCGGCAAGTTCCCGGCAAATATGCGGTCGAGCGACAAGGACGATTTGTGGATCGTCGTCACCCGCTTCAAGTTCACGCGCGAGGAAAAACTGCAGGCGGAATTGCGCGGGGACGGCTAACAGGAGATCGAATGACGGACAAGTATTGCGTGATCGGCAACCCGATCGCCCACAGCAAATCGCCGGATATCCACGCCGCCTTCGCGGCCGCGACCGGCCAGGACATCGCGTACGAACGGCGGCTGGCGCCGCTGGACGGTTTCGCGGACACCGTCCGCGACCTCGTCGCGCAAGGCTATCGCGGCGCCAACGTGACGGTGCCGTTCAAGCTGGAAGCGGCCGCCCTCGCGACGCGGCTGGAAGAGCGCGCGCGCCTGGCCGGTGCCGTCAACACCTTGCGCTTCGACGGCAGCGAGATCGTCGGCGACAACACGGACGGCCCGGGCCTCGTTGCCGACATCGTCAGGAATGCGGGCGTGCCGCTGGCCGGCAAGCGCATCCTGCTGCTGGGCGCTGGCGGCGCGGCGCGCGGCGTGATCCTGCCGTTCCTGCGCGAGAAGCCGGAGGCGATCGTCATCGCCAACCGCACGCGCGCGACGGCCGATGCGCTGGTGGCCCATTTCGCCGACCACGTCGCGTATCCCGGCCAGATCGCGGCCTGCGGTTTTGCCGACATCGCGGGCCCGTTCGACGTCGTCGTCAACGCCACGTCGGCGAGCCTGTCTGCCGACCTGCCGCCCGTGCCGGCAAGCGCGTTCCGCGCCGGGACGCTGGCGCTGGACATGATGTACGGGAAGGAGCCCACGCCGTTCATGGTCTTCGCGGCACGGCACGGCGCGACCGTGCGCGACGGCCTCGGCATGCTCGTCGAGCAGGCCGCCGAAGCGTTCGCCGTCTGGCGCGGCGTCCGGCCGGACACGGCGGACGTGCTGGCCTACATGCGCGCAGCGTCATGAGCGGCGTCGGTACGCTCAAGGCGGGCGCCGTCGTGCGCGCGAAGTCCGGCGGGCGGCGCTGGCTGAAATGGATCATCCTCGGACCGCTGCTGCTCGCCGTGCTGCTGCAGCTGTACTTCTTCGCGATGGTGTGCTGGTGGACGCAGTTCAATCCGTCGTCCTCGAGCATGATGCGCCAGCAGCTGGCGGCGCTGCGCGAACAGAATCCGAACGCGAAGCTGGAGCACATGTGGGTGCCGTACGCGCGCATCTCGGACAACCTCAAGCGCGCCGTGATCGCATCCGAGGATGCCAATTTCGTCGACCACGACGGCGTCGACTGGGATGCGCTGGAAAAGGCCTACGAGCGCAACAACAAGAAGCACAGGGTCGTGGGCGGCGGGTCGACGATCACGCAGCAGCTCGCGAAGAACCTGTTCCTGTCCGGCTCGCGCAACTACCTGCGCAAGGGCCAGGAGCTCGTCATCGCCTACATGCTGGAAGCGGTGATGGACAAGGAGCGGATCCTGGAGATCTACCTGAACGTCGTCGAATTCGGCCGCGGCGTGTTCGGCGCCGAAGCGGCGGCGCGCCACTATTTCCACACGGCGGCCGCGAACCTGAGCCCCACGCAGGCCGCGCGCCTGGCCGTGATGTTGCCGAACCCGCGCTACTACGACCGCCACCGCGACACGAACTACCTGGCGCGCCGCACGGCCGTCATCCAGCGCCGCATGAACGCGGCCGAGCTGCCCTGATTCACAACGCCTGCTCCCACACGAGGCGCCAGGTCGTGCGCACGCGGTAGACCGTCGTGCGCGCGCGCGGGCTGGCGCCGTCCCATGCGATCTGTTCGCGATAGTCCTGGTGCAGCAGGTCGGCGACGGACAACCGCAGCCGCGTCGTCGCGTCGCGCTTCCACACCGCATACAGGTCGAGCTGGCGCTTGATGCCGTCGTCGCTGGATAGCAGGGCGCTCGTGCGGCCGGCCACGCGGCCGCGGTAGCCGTAGCTGCCGCCCACGTCGACGCGGGCGGCGGCGTAGTCGAGGCCGACGTTGCCGCTGTAGGCCGGCTGCCCCTCGATCCGGTTACCCGGTCCCGGCACGCTGTCCACGTTCGACCAGTTGCGCGCCGCGTTCATGCGCGCCGTCAGCGGACCCCGCGTCGCCTTGCCCTCGAATTCGATGCCGCGCACGGTCGCGCCGCCCACGTTGTCCGGCATCGAGATCCACACGCCGTCCGTGAGGAATGTCCGGTACAGCGTGACGTCGCGGATGCGCTTGTGGAAGACGCTCACGCCCACCATGCCGTCCTTGCCGAGCGTGCGTTCCCAGGCCAGGTCGATGGCGAACGCCAGTTCCGGGCGCAGGTTCGGGTTGCCCTGTTCGTCGGGATACGTGGCGCTGTTGTTGTTGTCGACCGTGTAGCGGCGCGGCATCAGCTGGATGATGTTCGGCGCCTTGTACGTGCGGCTGACGGCGAGGCGGAACTGGTCGCGCGGTCCCGTGTCGCCGTCCGGGCGCGCCGGCTTGAACAGCGCCTGCAGGATCGGGCTCCAGGCGCCGGCATGGACGTCGACCGCGGCGTGCGCATTGCCCGCTCCCGTCGTGCGCAGGTCTTCGCGGCGCAGGCCGACGTAGGCCGACCAGGCGTCGTCGATGTCCCACTCGTCCTGCACGAACAAGGCCGCGCGGGCGACGCTGGCGCGGTAGTCCTCGTCGCTGGCCAGCACCAGCGCATCGTCCGCGTCGGTCTGGCGTTCGCGCCGGTACTCGGTACGCCGCTTGCGGCCCAGTTCCCACCCGGCCGCGAGCAGGTGGCCGCTCCAGATGGGGCGGCGCCAGCTGCCGTTGAACGTCCATTCACGCTCGGTCGGGCCGGACGCCACGCGATGGGTTTCGAGCAGGGCGTCGCGCACGTCCATGCCGCGGTAGACGAAATCGGCATCGCGCGTCGTGGTGTAAGCGGACAGCTTGGCCGTCAGACGCGCGCCGCCCGCGAGCCTGCGGGTCCAGGCGGCGTCCGCATAGGCGTGCAGCGGGTCCGCCGCGAAGCGCTGGACGGCATGGGGAAACGCGGTCGGGCTGCCGATTGCCGTCGTCTCCGTCTCGCGCTTCGTATTGTCCAGGCGGCGCTGGCGCACATAGGCTTGCGCCGTGACGGTGTCGCGCGCGTCCGGCTGCCACGACAGGCGCGGCGCCAGTTCCGCCACCGCTTCGGTCTGGTGGTCGGTCCACGCGATCCTGCGCCTCAGGTCGGGCTGCGTGCCCGTCTCCGTCGTGGCGGCCGTGACCGGCTTCTCGTCGTGCTTCAGGGTGGCGACGACCGTATAGGCCAGGGTGCCAGCGCGGCCGCTGTGCTGGGCGACGAGCTGCGGCGCGAGGTAGCCGTCCACGATGGCGCTGCCCGCCTTGACCTCCGTCGCGGCCGCGCCCCGGGTGGGGCCCGCGCGGCGCAGGATCACGTTGATGGTGCCGGCCACGGCCTGGCTCGAGGTCTCGGCGGTGGCGGTGCGCTGGATCTCGATGCGCTCGATGACGTCCGGGCCGAGCGACTCGAGCGCGAAGCCCGCCGGCGCCGGCACGCCATTGAGCAGCAGCGCGACATAGCCGCCGCCCATGCCGCGCATGCGGATCGTGGCGGCCTTGCCCGGGCTCGTATCAACCGTGATGCCGGGCTGCCGTTTCAAGACGTCGGACAGCGTGGCGTCGCCGAGGCGCAGGATGTCGTCGCGGCCGACGACGATGGACGTGGTGGTCGATTGGGCGCGCCGCGCGTCGGCGCTGACGACGACTTGCTGCATGGGCTCGGGCGCTGTCTGGGCATGGGCGCAGGCCTCGACGGCCAGCAGCAGCGCACCGGCGCCGCGGGATCGGAAAGTGTGCATGCGGCGATTATTCGGCGGCCGCTCCGGCCGCGGAACAGCAGTGGGATGAACGCACGGGACGATGGGACGAATGCCGCCGCCGGCCCAGGGGGCGGGTATTTACCGCAAAACGCGCGTTCGGGCTGGCCGGGCTCAGGGCTTAAAGGTACACTTGCGCTGTTTCCGAATCCGGCCGAGAAAGCAGCGCATGATCAACGTATTTGTCCTACAAAATGGCCGACTGAACCAGGTACCGATCGCCTCGCGTACCGATCTGGAGAACGTGCCTGCCGTCTGGGTCGACCTCACCGATCCGACGGACGAGGAGCGTGCCTGGGTCAAGGCGACCTATGACGTGATCCTGCCGGGCGAGGACGAAGTCCAGGACATCGAGGCATCGGCCCGCTACTACGAGGCGGAAAACGGCGACCTGCACCTGCGCACCGACTTCCTGCGCGAGGAAGAGGACGGCCCGTCGCGCATCGTGACGGTCGCATTCATCCTCGCGAAGAAAATCCTGTTCTCGGTCCACACGGACGAGCTGCCCGTGTTCCGCCTCGTGCGCCTGCGCGCGCGCTCGCGCCCCGGCTCGATCGAGGACTACATGGACGTGCTGCTCGACCTGTACGCGACGGACGCCGAATACTCGGCCGACGCGCTGGAAGGCATTTATGAAAGCCTGGAAGACGTCAGCCAGCGCGTGCTGCAGAAGGAATTCACCGACCAGGACGCGGCCGCCGCGCTGAATGCGATCGCGCACGAGGAAGACTTGAACGGCCGCATCCGCCGCAACATGATGGACACGCGCCGCGCCGTCAGCTTCCTGATGCGCGGCCGCCTGCTCAACACGGACCAGTTCGAGGAAGCGCGGCAGATCCTGCGCGACATCGAATCGCTGGACGGCCACACCTCGTTCCTGTTCGACAAGATCAACTTCCTGATGGACGCCACGGTCGGCTTCATCAACATCAACCAGAACAAGATCATCAAGATCTTCTCGGTGGCGTCCGTCGCGTTCCTGCCGCCGACGCTGATCGCCAGCATCTACGGCATGAACTTCGAATTCATGCCCGAGCTGCACTGGCACCTCGGCTATGGCTGGTCGCTGGGGCTGATGGTGGTCAGCGCCATCGCGCCATTCCTGTACTTCCGCCACCGCGGGTGGCTGAAATAATCAGAGCGGGACGTCGTCCACCTTCAGATACCACGTCAGCGCCCGCACGACCAGCGCATGGTCGTCCACGCCCGCGAGGCCCGACACGGTGATCGTGCCGACCTGTCCCGTGCCCTTGACGACGATGGGGAACGAGCCGCCGTGCGCGGCGAAGTCCTTGCGGTCGAACGTCGGCAGGTTGTCGTAGTCCTGGCCGCGCTCGATGGCTTGCAGGTGCGTGAAGAACGACGCGCGGCCCGTGCGGTTCACGAGGTTGCTCTTGCGCCGGATCCAGTCGGCGTTGTTCGGGCTCGTGCCCGCCATCGCGTGGAAGAACAGCGGGTTGCGGTTGACGGCGACGTCGACCGTGACGCCGACCTTGTCGGCCTTGGCCATCTCGACGATCTTGTTGCCGATCGCGAGCGCGGCGTCGTTGTCGAACGAGGTGAACTGCAACGCCTCTTCCTGGCGCTTGATGGTGTCGAGTGTTACGGTGTGCTTGTCCATGCCGGTTCCTGCGGAGTGATCCGCGAGTATAACCGGACACCGCGGCGTTACTGCTTCAGGTTCAGGAACAGGTTGGCCGCGAACGCGAGGATGGCCAGCGCGGCGACGATTTCCGCGATCGCAAGCACGGGCGCGATGCCCATATGGCCCAGCAGCAGCAAGGTGAGCGCGCCCATCATGACGGGCAGGGCCAGGTTCAGCAGCCAGAAATGCAGGCGCGCCAGGCCGCTTTCGCCCGCCTTCGGGAACACGCTGTAGATCAGGCCCGCGAGCGCCATCGTCGTCCAGCCCAGCAGGTTGATGTGGGCGTGCACGGGGCGCAGCGTGAAGTTCTGGCTGGCGCCCATCGCGATGCCCAGCGAAATGCCCAGGATCAGGTAGAGGACAGCCAGCTTCAGCCAGATGATCCCGGCTCGCGAGAACTGCGGTTGCGGGATCGAGGAAACGGTGGTGGTTTGCATGATGCGGCTCCAGTGGGTGTGTGCATGAGAGGAGCGCATCGTAAGCTGCCCGCCCGCGCGGGTGCAGCCCCACGCGTGGGGGTGATTGACGCGGTCACAATGTCGCGAACATCGCCACCACGGCCACCATCATCACGGCCACGCCGGCCCAGCCGATGAGCGTATGGCGCGTGGTCAGCGTGTACGCGCCCATGATCTTGCGGTTGTGCGCGAGCATCATCATGACGGCCATGATGGGCACGGCGATCACGCCGTTGATCTGCGCGGACAGCACGAGGGCCGCGATCGGGTCGACCGGGGCGAAGTCGAGCAGCACGCCGCCCAGCGTGGCGAGGGCGATGATGCCGTAGAACTCGCGCGCTTCGACCATTTTCAGGTCCATGCCGTTGCGCCAGCGGAAGCTCTCCGCGACGGCGTACGCGGCCGAGCCGGCCAGCACGGGCACAGCGAGCATGCCCGTCCCGATGATGCCCAGCGCGAACGCGAGGAACGCGAACTCGCCCGCCACCGGGCGCAGCGCCTCGGCCGCCTGGGCGGACGACTGGATGTCCGTGATCCCGTGCGCGCCCAGCGTGACGGCCGTCGTCAGCATGATGAAGAACGCGACGATGTTGGAAAAGCCCATGCCGATCAGCGTGTCGGACTTGATGCGGCGGAGCTGCGCGACCGCGTCGCGCGGGCGCGTGCGCAGGGCGCGCGTGTGGTGGTCGTTGCGGATCTCCTCGACTTCCTGCGATGCCTGCCAGAAGAACAGGTAAGGACTGATCGTCGTGCCGAACACGGCGACGATCAGCGCGACGGACTCCTTCGTGAACGTGAAGTGGGGCCAGACCGTGCGCGCGAACACTTCCGTCCACGGCATGTGCACGGCGAACGCCGTCGCGACGTAGGCCAGCAGGCCCAGCGTGAGCCATTTCAGGTAGCGCACATAGGTCGCGTACGGCAGGAACACCTGCAGCGCGAGACACAGCACGCCGAAGCCGAGCGCGTACAGGTGGCTGGAGCCGGTGCCCGTCACGAGATACAGCGCTTCGCCCATGGCGGCGATGTCGGCCGCGATGTTGATCACGTTGGCGACCAGCAGCAGGGCGACGATGACGTACAGCAGCCACGGCGAATAGGCGCGGCGGATGTTGGCGGCGAGCCCGCGTCCCGTCACGCGGCCGATGCGGGCCGACACGAGCTGGATGCCGACCATGAACGGATACGTGAGCACGAGCGTCCACAGCGTGTTGAAGCCGAATTGCGCGCCCGCCTGCGAATAGGTGGCGATGCCGGAAGGGTCGTCGTCCGCGGCACCGGTGATCAGGCCCGGGCCCAGCGATTTCAGGGTGGCGTTGTCGGTGAGACGGCGGAAAAGCTTGAACGGCATGTCGGGCTCGCGCGAATGAACACAGGCGCGCGGCCGTAAGGATCAGCGCGCCGGGGCGATCGGGTTGGTAGAGGGAAGGTCCATGGTCGGGCGTAGGGTGGGCTCCCCGAGCCCACGCGTGACGCTAGTATAACGCGGGCGTCCGCGTGGGCTCGGGGTGCCCACCCTACACGATACGGGCAAAAACTCGGCGGGCCGCCTCGACCGTCTCCCCGATCACGGCATCGTCGTGCGCGGCCGACACGAAGCCCGCTTCGAACATCGCGGGCGCGAAATAGACGCCCTCGTCCAGCATGCCGTGGAAGAAGCGGTTGAAGCGTTCCTTGTCGCCGGCCATCATCTGCGCGTAGCCGGTGGGCACCGTGTCGGCGAAATACAGGCCGAACATGCCGCCGACGCTGTCCGCGCAGAACGCGATGCCCGCGTCCTTCGCGGCGCCCGCCAGGCCGTCGACCAGTTTCTGCGTCTGCGCCGTCAGGTGCTCGTAGAAGCCCGGTTGCTGGATCAGCTTCAAGGTGGTCATGCCGGCGGCGACGGCGACCGGGTTGCCGGACAGCGTGCCCGCCTGGTAGACGGGGCCGATGGGGGCCATCTTCTGCATCAGGTCGGCGCGGCCGCCGAACGCGGCGACCGGCATCCCGCCGCCGATGACTTTACCCAGCGCCGTCAGGTCCGGCACGATGCCATACAAGGCTTGGGCGCCACCGATGCCGACGCGGAAGCCCGACATCACCTCGTCGAAGATCAGCACGGTGCCGTATTCCGTGCACAGTTCGCGCATGCGGTGCAGGAATTCCGGCGTCGCGCGGATCAGGTTCATGTTGCCGGCCACGGCTTCCACGATCACGCAGGCGATGGTGTCGCCCATCGACGCGAACGCGTCTTCCAGTTGCGGGATGTTGTTGTAGTCGAGGACGATGGTGTGCTTGACGAAGTCTTCCGGCACGCCGGCCGACGTCGGGTTGCCGAACGTGAGCAGGCCCGAACCGGCCTTCACGAGCAGGGAATCGGCGTGACCGTGGTAGCAGCCTTCGAACTTGACGATCTTGTCGCGGCCCGTCGCGCCACGTGCGAGGCGCAGCGCGCTCATCGTCGCTTCCGTGCCGGACGAGACGAGGCGCACCTGCTCGATCGACGGCACGAGGCGGCAGATTTCCTCGGCGATCTCGATCTCGCCCTCGGTCGGCGCGCCGAACGACAGGCCGCGTGCGGCCGCATCCTGCACGGCCTTCACCACCTGCGGGTGCGCGTGGCCGACGATGGCCGGTCCCCAGGAACCGATGTAGTCGATGTAGCGCTTGCCGTCCGCGTCCCAGAAATACGGCCCTTCGGCGCGGGTGATGAAGCGCGGCGTGCCGCCGACGGAGCGGAAGGCGCGCACGGGCGAGTTGACGCCGCCCGGCGTGGTCTGCTGGGCGCGGGCGAACAGGATGTCGTTCTGGGACGTGGTTGCGGTAGCGGTCATGGTGTCTCGGTGAATCCGGCGCCGTGCCCGCGACGGGGCTGCGCCGTCTGGGTTAGCAGGCCGCGCTCGGTGCGCGGAAGATCTTGTTCGGGATGAGCCGGCCCATGCCGAAACGGCACGCGTTGGCGAGGGTGCCGGTCACGTACTCCTGGGCCGGCGGCAGCGCATCCTGGGCGCCGGTACCGCGCGCCATGACGGCCGCCAGCGCGGCCGACAGCGTGTTGCCGGCGCCGACGAACGGGCCGGGCAGGAGCTGCGACCAGGGCAGGGCGGTGGCCAGGCCGTCCGCGTCGTACAACTCGTTGCAGCGGGTGCCGTCGCCGCCGCCGATGCCCGTCACGAGCACGTGGCCGCAGCCGATGCCGGTCAGATCGGCCGCGTCCTCGGCGACGGTGGCCAGGCTGGCCGGGTCGCGCCAGCAGTCGGCGAAGCGCGCCAGCTCGGGCTGCGACAACAGGAACACGCTGGCCTGCGGCACGAGCAACTGGTGAACGAGCGTCATCATGTCATCGTCGCGCGTGCCGCAATCGGGCAGGGACGACGTGAACGGATCGAGGATGAGGGGCACGTCGGCATAGTCGGACACGATTTCCGCGATCGCGGCGATCTGTTCCAGGCTGGCCATCGTCCCCACCTTGATGGCGGACACCGGCATGTCCTCGAGGAGCATGCGCGCCTGTTCGACGACGAACGAGTGGTCGGTCGGCTGGATGTCGTCGACGCGCGCGGAGTCGGCCACGAGCAGGCCCGTCACGACCGACAGGGCGTGGCAGCCATGCATGGCGAAGACGGTCACGTCGGACTGGATGCCCAGTGCCCCGACAGGGTCGGCGGGGCCGAACGTGAGGATGAGTGGAGACGATTGGTTTTGCACAGCGGGTAGAATAATATACCTTTCCCTCATTTTATCTGATGGGGACCGTTAGGCTAACACTGAACTGAAAAGAGGAATTGAACGTGAGTACTGAAACACAGGTGTATCAGACCTGGATGTGCCTGATCTGCGGCTGGGTCTACGATGAAGCCGCCGGCGCGCCGGACGACGGCATCGCGCCCGGCACCCGCTGGGCCGACGTCCCGATGAACTGGACGTGTCCGGAATGCGGCGCGCGCAAGGACGACTTCGAAATGACCGCGATCTGAGCGGTTTCTTTGTCACCCGGTCAACGAACGATGACGTCCCGCCAACGCTTGATGTCATCCTCTCAACGCCATCTGTATCCGTGAGTTGACGTATCGCAACACTTCATGCACAAGCCCCAGACGCTATGCTATCTTGCGGGTTCATGCTGAAGTGAAACGAATATGACGACGCAACCGACAGGCTTGACGATCATGGTGATCGACGACAGCAGCACGATCCGTCGGTCTGCCGAGATTTTCCTGACACAGGCCGGCTACCGGGTGGTACTGGCCGAAGACGGCTTCGACGCGCTGGCCAAGATCAACGACCACCAGCCCGCGCTGGTGTTCTGCGACATCCTGATGCCGCGGCTCGACGGCTACCAGACCTGCGCCCTGATCAAGAAGAGCGCGAAATTCCATGCCACGCCCGTGATCATGCTGTCGTCCAAGGACGGCCTGTTCGACCGTGCACGCGGCGCGATGGTGGGCTCCAGCGCCTACCTGACCAAACCTTTTTCCAAGGACAGCCTGCTGGCGGCCGTGCGCGATCATGCGCGAGGCCAAGCCGCTGCTGCCTGACCAACGATGCGGAGCCCACCGTGGCCATACAAAAGATCCTGATCGTCGACGATTCCCCGACCGAACGCTACTACCTGACCGACATCCTCGTGCGCAACGGCTTCACCGTGACCACGGCCGACAACGGCGAGGAAGCGCTGGCCAAGATCCGTGCCGAGCGTCCGGAACTGATCCTGATGGACGTCGTGATGCCAGGCGCGAACGGTTTCCAGGTGACGCGCTCGATCGCGCGCGACCCGGAACTGGCATCCGTCCCCGTCATCATCTGCAGCAGCAAGAACCAGGAAACGGACCGCATCTGGGGCATGCGCCAGGGCGCGAAGGACTATTTCGTCAAGCCGGTGGACCCGGTCAAGCTGCTGGCCACCATCGCCACGCTCGGCGCCTGAGATGGACGCCAGCGACGCCGGCGGACAGAAGGGCGCGGCCAGGCGCGCGCGCCTGCGCCAGTACCAGGAACAGCTGCTCGAGCGCATGCAGGCCGCGCGCACGAGCAGCGGCGCGCGCGCGCACCAGCTGGGCGTCGAGATCGGCGGCGTGCGCTATCTGCTCGACCTCGTCGAAGCCGGCGAGATCGTGCCCCTGCCGCCGCTGGCCGCCGTTCCCCTGACGCAGCCGTGGTATCTCGGCCTGGCGAACGTGCGCGGCAGCCTGCTGGGTGTCGTCGACCTGGCGCGCTACCTCGATCCGGATGCGCTGCCTGCTGCCGCACCGGCCGCGGGCGCGCGTCTCGTGACGTTCGCCCCCGGCCTGGCGTTTCCGTGCGCCTTGCTGGTCGGACGAGTCGTCGGCCTGCGCCACGCGGCCGACATGACGTCGGAAGGCGGACGCCTGCTCGACGCGGACGGGCGCGAATGGACGCCGCTGTCGCTGGCGGGCCTCGCGCGCGAGGAACGGTTTCTGCAAGTCGCACGCTAAATCAATCACAACGGGTTCTCCACTGGAGCTGGAATGGGATTCGCATCCAAACTGTCGATGAATTTCTTCCCTAAAAACGAGGGCGGCGCCGCGCCGGCCCGCGAAGGGGAGACGGGCACCGTGCTGGCGTCGCCGGACACGCAGTTCGGCACCGGCACGGCACGGGCGCCGGCAGCGGCCCCGTCACCCGCGCCGTCCGGCCCCGTCAGCGGCACGGCGCCGACCGGTTCCGCGGACGATGCGGCGCTGCGCCTGGGCCTGCCCGGCCGGCGCAAGCAGCGCACCGCGGACAACGCCGCGGCCGCCGACGCCGAGGACGACCTGCGCCTGCCGCTGATCGGCCACCTGTCGCTGCCGCGCCAGCTGCGCATCCTGCTCGCCGCGTTCGTCGTCGGCATCCTGCTCACGCTGCTGTCGCTGTGGCGCAATGCGGGCAGCGGCGCCATCGCCAGCAGCCAGACCCAGATCGCCAGCGAGGCGCTGATGCACTCGCAGCGCGTCGGCAAGGCGGCGCCGAACGCGATGCAGGGCGTGCCGGACGCCTTCACCCAGCTGCAGGACAGCCGCATCGCCCTGTCGCGCGACCTCGACCTGCTCGCCAAGGGCGGAGAGTTCAACGGCAATACCATTCCCGCGTCGAGCGGCGACCTGGCCGCGCAGCTGGCCAGGGTGCGCAAGAAGTGGAACGTGTCCGACGCGGCCGCCGCCAGCATCCTCAAGATGAAGCCGGAACTCGTCGCTTTCGACAAGAACCTCCAGCAGCTCGACGTGCTGACGCCGGAAATGCTGGCGGCGACGGAAGAGATTCTCACCGAGCGCACGGCCCGCGGCGGCAGCCCGCGCGAACTGGCGGCGCTGGGCCGCATGATGATGCTGACGCAGCGCCTGTCGCGCAGCGCCAGCGAATTCCTGACCTCGGGCGGCATCCGGCCCGAGACGGCATTCCAGATGGGCCGCGACACGACCACGTTCCGCGCCACCGTCGACGGCCTGCTGAACGGCAGCGCGGCGCTGGGCCTCGTGCCGCTGCGCGACCCGGACCTGCGCGCCAAGCTCTCGGAAGTGCAGTCGAAGTTCGACATCTGCCAGCGCCTGATCTCGACCTTCCTCGACAAGCTGTCCGACATGACGGCCGCGAAGGCTGCCGAGCAGAAGATCTTCGGCGATAACGAAGCGCTGCGTTCCCAGCTGACCGCCCTGCAGGCGTCGTACCGCGCCGGCGAAGGTAGCGCGAGCGGCTGGTTCTGGCTGCTGGTGGCCGCGTCGGTCTTCAGCCTCGCGACGGCGGGCAGTATCTCGCGCGTGATGCTGCAGGATTCGCGCAACCGTACCCGCGGCGCCGACGCCCGGCGCCAGGAAGCGGAAGCGATGCGCCTGCTGGCCCAGGCCAAGGAAGAGGAAGCGAAGGCGACCAACGACCAGAACCAGGCCGCGATCCTGCGCCTGATGAACGAGCTGCAGGAAGTGGCGGACGGCGACCTGACGGTGTACGCGACCGTGTCGGAAGACATCACGGGCGCCATCGCCGACTCCGTGAACTACACGGTGGAAGAGCTGCGCGGCCTCGTCGTGCGCGTGATCGACACGGCGGAAAAGGTGACGTACGCGTCGAACGACGCCCAGCAGGTGGCGAGCCGGCTGCTCGTCGCGGCGGGCCAGCAGGCGCGCGAAATCCAGGACACGTCGGCCACGATGCTGCGGATGGCCGGCGAGATCACGGACGTGTCCAGCTCCGCGAAGGAATCGGCCGAGGTGGCGCGCCAGTCGGTGGCGGCGGCCGAGCAGGGCGCGACGGCGGTGCAGAACGCGATCCGCGGCATGGGCGAGATCCGCGAGCAGATCCAGGAAACGTCGAAGCGCATCAAGCGCCTGGGCGAATCGTCGCAGGAGATCGGCGAGATCACGGAGCTCATTTCCGACATCACGGAACAGACCAACGTGCTGGCGCTGAACGCGGCGATCCAGGCCGCGTCGGCCGGCGAGGCGGGACGCGGCTTCTCCGTCGTGGCGGAAGAGGTGCAGCGGCTGGCGGAACGCTCGGGCGACGCGGCCAAGCAGATCGGCGCGCTGGTGCGCACCATCCAGACCGACACGCACGATGCCGTCGCGGCAATGGAAAAGTCGACGCAGGGCGTCGTCGAGGGCGCGCGCGTGACCGACGCGGCCGGCGCGGCACTCGCGGACATCTCGCGCGTGTCGAACCGGCTCGCTGAACTGATCCAGGGGATGGCCGTCGCCGCGGGCCTGCAGGCGACGTCCGCGAACGGTGTGGCGCATAATATGCGGCACATCCTCGCGATCACCGAGCAGGCGCAGGGCGGCACGCAGCAGACGGCGCAGTCGATCCGGCAGCTGGCGGAGCTCGCGCAGGAACTGAAGAATTCGGTGTCGCGCTTCCGCGTCGCCGCCTGAGCACCGCTTTGAGTAACGCCTATTTGCCCACATGACCCAGCATTCGCACGCGTCCGCCGCACCGCCTTTCGATACCGGCCCCCTGTCCTGGGTCATCGCTGAAATCCGCGATGCGCTCGGGCGCTCGGCCAAGGCGCTGCGCGATGCGGTCGGCCGCGCGGCGGAAGCCCAGCCCACGCTGTTCCTGCACGCCAAGTCGCACCTGCACCAGGCGCACGGCGCGCTGCAGCTGGTCGACGTCGCCGGCGTGGAACGGCTGAGCGAGGCGGCCGAACAGGTCATCGACCGGTTCAAGGACGGCACGCTGGGCCTCGACGCCGACCGCGCCGGCGCGGTGGACGAGGCCTACCGCGCACTCGTCGAATACCTCGAAGAATTGCTGGACGGCGCCGCCCCGCAGCCCGTGCGGCTGTTCCCGTACTATCGCGCGCTACAGGAATTGCTGGGCGTGGAACGGGTGCACCCCGGCCAGATGCTCGTGCTGGACCTCGCGCCCGCGCTGCTGCCGGGGGGCGGCGCCGGTCCGATGCCGGACTACGCCACGACCCGCGCCGCGTTCGAAAAAGCGCTGCTCACGTTCCTGCGCAGCCAGGACGTCGACGCCCAGCGTGCCCAGGCGGGCGCCATGCGCGACGCGCTGGCCGCCGTCGTGCACGGCCAGCCGCGGGCCGAGGCGCACGCGTTCTGGCTGGCGCTGCAAGCCGCCGCCGACCTCGTCGCGACGGGCCAGGTCGCGCCGGACCTGTACGTGAAACAGCTGTTCGGCCAGATCAACCTGCAGCTGCGCCGCCAGGCGCAAGGCCATACGGAACTGCCGGAAGCGCTGCTGCGCGACGCGCTGTTCTTCATCGCCGCCGCGCTGGAACCCACGCCCGACGCACGCCGGCTGCGCGACGCCTACCACGTCGGCGGCCAGGTGCCGTCGGACTACCTTGAGCGCCGCTACGGCCGCGTCGACCCGGACGTGCTGAAGGACGCCAAGGAAGCGCTGGTCGAGACGAAGCAGGGCTGGGACCGCGTCGCCGCGGAAGGCCACGACGTGCTGGACGGCGGCTTCAACGACGCCCTGTCGAAGCTGGCCGGCGCCAGCGAGAAGCTGGGCGCGCCCGCGCTGGCGAACCTGCTGCGCGAGCTGGGCCAGGCGGCCAGCGAATCGATGGCGGGCGACCGCAGCGACCAGTTCAGCCTCGAGATGGCCGAGGCCATGCTGTTCGTCGAGCATGGCCTGGACCAGGTGCGCCAGCTCCCCGACGACTTCGGCCAGCATGCGGAAGCCGTCGGCCAGCGCCTGCTCGCGCTGGCGCACGGCGCGACGCCGCCGGACGCCCCGGCATGGCACGGCGAGATGGCGCGCGAGCTGCAGCAGGGCCAGACGGTGGCCGTACTGGCGGGCGAGATCCGCACGGGCCTGCGCCAGGTCGAGAAGCTCGTCGACGAATACTACGAAGACCCGGCGCGCGTCGCCTCGCTGGAACAGGTCGACCCGCTGCTGCACCAGCTGCAGGGCGCACTGGACATCCTCGACCAGGACCAGGCCACGCAGGCCGTCGCGCACGTGCGCGCGAAGGTGCGCGCGCTCGTCGCCGACCAGCCGGATGCCGCCACGCGCGGCGCCGTGCTGGACAACATCGCCCGCAACATCGGCGCGCTCGGCTTCTTCACGGACGCGCTGGCGCAGAACGTCGACGGCGCGCGCCGGCGCTTCCGTTTCGACGCGGGCGAGGGCCTGTTCCGCGAACTGCCGTTCGACGGCCAGGCCGCGGAGCCGGCCGAGCCGGCGCCCGCACCTGAGCCGGCTCTCGCACCTGCACCTGCGCCCGCACCCGTGCCGGAAGCGGATGCCGTCGAGGCCGAGCTGCTGGAGATCTTCATCGGCGAGGCGCGCGACGTGCTGGGCGTCGTCGCCGCCGCGCTGCCGGCCGCGCAGGCGAATCCGGCCGACCAGGACACGCTGACGCGCCTGCGCCGCGGCTTCCACACGCTGAAGGGCAGCAGCCGCATGGTGGGCCTGGAGCAGTTCGCCTCCGTCGCCGCCGCCATCGAAAAGGTGCTGAACCTGTGGCTGGCCGAAGCGCGCGCCGCGACGCCCGACGTGCTGGCGCTGCTCGCGCACGCGCACGCGGCGCTGGCGGCGTGGGTCGACGAGCTGGCGGCGGGCGGATCGCGGCGCGACGGCACGGCGCTGGTCGCGGCGGCGCAGCGCGTGCAGGATGGCGGGCCGTTCGTGGCGCACGAAACGCCTGCGGCCGTGGACGCGCCCGATGCCGCCGTCGCCGCGCCCGCGGACGAGGCGACGGCGTTTGCGCCGGCCGACAACGTGCTGGCGTTCCCCGTCTCGGAAGCGAACGTCAAGCGCGTGGGCGGCCTCGAGATCCCGCTGCCGTTGTATAACATCTACCTCGGCGAGACCGAGGAACTGGTGCGCACGCTCGCCGCGGACTTCGCCGCCTGGCGCGCGGAACCGCTGCACGCCGTGACGCCGCAGGCGCTGAAGGCCGCGCACACGCTGGGCGGCACGTCGGCCACCGTCGGCTTCGAGGCGCTGCGCGACCTGTCCGTGGCGCTGGAAGAAGCGCTGCAAGTGGCCGTGCCGCCGCTGCAGGGCGACCAGTTCGACCTGCTGGACGAGACGGTCGAGCGCATCCGCGTGATGCTGCAGGTGTTCGCGCTGGGCGAGCTGCCCCCCGCGCAGCCGGAACTGCTGGCGCGCCTGGGCGCGCTGCGCGCCGACCTGGGACGCCAGCGCGCGGATGCCGTGTTCGACGACGCCGATGCCGAGCTGGCGCAGCGCCTGGATGCGCTGTTCGCCGCCACCTATGCCAGCATCCTGGCCGATCCGCCGCTGGCCGGCAGCGCGCCTTCGCTGCCGGCCAGCACGGAGCTGGCGCCGCGCGCGCCCGCGCCGCGCCAGGACGATCCCGCCGTGAGCGCCGTCGACGACCTGTTCGATTCGTATTTCGGCGAGCCGTTCGCCGCGCCCTCGCTGGAGCAGGCCGAGCCCGCGGCGCCGCCAGCGGCGCAGCCGGATGCGGAGGCCGGGGCCGCCATCGACTTCGATGCGCTGTTCGACATGCCGGCCGAGGAGGCTGCGCCGGAATCGCAGCCCGAGCCGGAGCCGGCGATGGAGCCGCAGCCCGTGGCCGAAGCCGAGCCGCAACCGGAAGCCGAGCCGCAGCCTGTCGCCGAAGCCCAGCCCGAACCGGCGCCGCAGCCCGTCGCCGTGATCGAGCCGGAACCCGAGCCGCAACCGACGTCCGAACCGCAACCGGAACCGGAAGGCGTCCTCGCCGCCGAGCCCGTGTTCGTCGACGACCTCGACCCGGACCTGCTGCCCGTGTTCATGGAAGAAGCGTCCGACCTGCTGCCGCAGATCGGCAACGGCCTGCGCCAGTGGCAGCAGAATCCGGCCGACGCGGCGGTGGCGCAAGGCCTGCTGCGCGCCCTGCACACGGTCAAGGGCAGCGCGCGCATGGCCGGCGCGATGCGCCTCGGCCAGCACACGCACGCGCTGGAAACGCAGATCGAGAACATGCTGCACGCCGGGACGACGAATCCGGCCGCGTTCGACGAACTGCTCGCCAACTACGACCAGGCGCAGCTGCTGTTCGAACAGTTGCAGCAGCCCGCGGCACCGGCGCCTGCGCCGGCCGCGGACACCGCCGCGCCGGAACCGCTGCCCGCGGCGCCCGCCGACGAGCAGGCCGCGCGCGCGCCGCTCGTGCGCGTGCGTGCGGACATCCTCGACCGCCTCGTCAACCAGGCCGGCGAAGTGTCGATCACGCGCTCGAAACTGGAAACGCAGGTCGGCGCGCTGAAGGGCATGCTGTCCGACTTCGCCGACAACCTCGCCAATCTGCGCCGCCAGTTGCGCGAGGTCGAGGTACAGGCCGAATCGCAGATCGCGTCGCGTCTGTCGATTGCCGGCGAGCGCGAATTCGACCCGCTCGAGTTCGACCGCTTCACGCGCCTGCAGGAACTCACGCGCATGATGGCCGAAAGCGTGAACGACGTCGGGTCGTTCCACGACGGCCTCGCCCGCACGGTGGAGGCAGCGGGCGACGATCTCGCCGCGCAGTCGCGCCTCACGCGCGAACTGCAGCGCGACCTGATGCGCGTGCGCATGGTGCCGTTCGCGAGCCTGTCCGAACGCCTGTTCCGCGTGGCGCGCCAGACCGCGAAGGAAACGGATAAACGCGTGAACCTGGACATCCGCGGCGGCGGTGTCGAGATCGACCGCAGCGTGCTGGAACGGATGGCCGCGCCGTTCGAACACCTGCTGCGCAACGCCATCGTGCACGGCATCGAGGCGCGCGAGCAGCGCGTCGCGGCCGGCAAGCCGGAGACGGGCGAGCTGCTCGTGCAGGTGAGCCAGCAGGGCAACGAAGTCGAGATCCGCTTCGCCGACGATGGCGCGGGCCTCGATCTCGCGCGCATCCGCGCCAAGGCCGCGTCGCTCGGCCTGCTGGCCGACGGCGAGGAGGTCTCCGATGCGGATGCCGCCGAGCTGGTGTTCGAGCCGGGCTTCTCGACGGCGGACGCGCTGACGGAACTGGCCGGCCGCGGCGTCGGCATGGACGTCGTGCGCTCGGAAGCGCGCGCGCTGGGCGGCCGCGTCGACGTCGACACGACGCCGGGCCGCGGCGCCGCCTTCGCCATCCACCTGCCGCTCACCCTGGCCGTCACGCAGGTCGTGCTCGTCGCCAGTGGCCCGCGCACGCATGCGCTGCCGGCCGTGCTGGTCGAGCAGGTGCTGCAGGTGCGCGAGGCCGACCTGCAGGCGGCGGAAAGCGCCGGCGCGATCACCGTTCACGGCGAGACCCTCCCGCTGCACTACCTGCCCGCAATGCTGCACGAGCCGGGCGAGGCATGGGAAAAGCGGGGCGGCCAGCGCTCGTCGCCGGTGCTCGTGCTCAGGAGCGGCAATACGCGCATCGCCGTGCGCGTGGACGAGGTGCTGGGCAACCGCGAGGTCGTCATCAAGAACATCGGGCCGCAGCTGGCGCGCATGCCGGGCATCGCCGGCGCCACCGTGCTCGGTTCGGGCGAGATCGTGCTGATCCTCGACCCCGTGCAGATGGCGGGGCAGGGCGCGCGTCCCGGCCGTGCGCCGGCCGCGCCGGCGGAACCCGTGCAGGCGCCCGCGCGCATCGCGACGATCATGGTCGTGGACGATTCGCTCACCGTGCGCAAGGTCACCCAGCGCCTGCTGGAGCGCGAAGGCTATCGGGTGCTGCTGGCCAAGGACGGCGTCGACGCGCTCGAGCAGATGCAGGAGACGCGGCCCGACCTGATGCTGGTCGATATCGAGATGCCCCGCATGGACGGCTTCGACCTCACGCGCAACGTGCGCGGCAACGAGGCGACGGCAGCGCTGCCGATCATCATGATCACGTCGCGCACGGCGGACAAGCACCGCAACGTCGCGCTGGGCCTCGGCGTCGATGCCTATTTCGGCAAGCCGTTCCAGGAAGACGCGCTGCTGGCGGCGATTACCGGCTTGCTGGAAGCCCGGTCACGCTGATCACGCGGCGCGGATCGCCTTGAACCGCGCCAGCGTTTTCTCCCGCGCCGCGTCGTGGTCCACGATGGGCCGCGGGTAATCCATCCCGAGCACGACGCCGGCCTGCGCCAGCGCGCCCGGCCGCGCCAGCCACGGTGCGTGGATGGCCGCCCCGCTCAAGCGCGCCAGCTGCGGCAGGTACTGCCGGATGAAGTCCCCGTCCGGATCGAAGCGCTTCGATTGCGTGACCGGATTGAAGATGCGAAACCAGGGCTGCGCGTCGCATCCGGTCGATGCGGCCCACTGCCAGCCGCCGTTGTTCGACGCCAGTTCGTAATCGTTCAGCTTCAGCGCGAACCAGCGCTCGCCGCGCCGCCAGTCGATGCCCAGGTCTTTCGTGAGAAAGCTTGCCGTCACCATGCGCAAGCGGTTGTGCATGAAGCCCGTCCGCTCGAGTTGCAGCATGGCGGCGTCGACGAGCGGATAGCCCGTGCGGCCCGCGCACCAGGCGGCGAGCAACGCATCCGCATCCGGCCCGTCGTCCCACGCGACGGCGTCGAACGCCTGCTTGAACGATTGCGTGACGACGCGCGGATGGCGCGCGAGGATCATCATGTAGAACTCGCGCCAGACCAGTTCCGCCAGCCACACGGGCGCGCCCGCGCCGCCGCTGCCGTCCGCGATACGCGCTTGCAGCATGGCGACGAGCCGGCGCACGCTGAGCGTCCCGAAGCGCAGGTGGACCGACAGGCGCGACGTGGCGTCCAGCGCCGGATAATCGCGGTCATGGTCGTAGCGCGCAAGGCGTTCCTCGAATTGCGCGAGCAGGTGCTCGGCGCCGCTCATGCCGGGACGCGCGATGGGGGCGGCGTTCGGCACGAAGCCGAGGGCCGCCAGCGACGGCAGCGCGTGGTCCGCGGGCGCCGGCGCGAGCGCGGCCGCGTGCGGCGCCGTTTCGAACGGACGCAAGGCCTCGGGCTCGCGCGCGAGGCGTTTCAGCCACGCGTTCTTATACGGTGTAAAGACGGAATAGGGGCCGCCGGCCAAGGTGAGGACCTCGTCGCGCTCGAAGATCACCTGGTCCTTGAACGTCTGCAGGCTGCGGCCGGCCGCGCGCAGCGTTTCCAGCACGGCGCGGTCGCGCGCGAGCGCCTGCGGCTCGTAGTCGCGGTTCGCGAAGACGGATTCCGCATCGAGCTCGGCAGCCAGCGCGGGAATTACCTGCGCGGCGCGCCCGTGGCGCACGATGAGGTAACCTCCCAGGGAACGCAAGCGCGCATCGAGCTCGCGCACGCTGTCCAGCAGAAACTGGACGCGGCGGTCGTCCGGCGGCAGGCCGGCCAGGATGTCGGTGTCGAACACGAACACGCCGAACACATGGCGTGACGAGAGCAGGGCGTGATGCAATGCGGCATGGTCATCCACGCGCAAATCGCGCCGGAACCAGACCAACGAGTTTCTCAAAGTCATCTTCTGTGTGCGGAGTCAATGCGGTCCAGAATTTTACTGCCTACCATCTCTCAGGTTTGCCCCGACTAACGCCTTCCGTGGCTCGTCGGGCGATTCGGTGTAAACTAGCGAAAAGTCTTTTTCAGTCTAGCAATGCCGCGGTAACCGAGAGAGTGAGCCAACAGAGAGTATGAGCATGAAAAAAAGTAAGGTCGGCAAGCCTCTAACCATGCCCGGGATGCCCCAGGAAGAGGTTCTCAACCTGGGGACGGCGAGCGCGCCCGTCTCGCAACTGAACCTGGCTAACCATTTCCTCATTGCAATGCCGTCGATGAATGACCCGATCTTCGGCGGCACGGTCGTGTATATCTGCGAGCACAACGACAAGGGCGTGCTCGGCGTCGTCATCAACAAGCCGACGGACATGACGATGGACGTCCTGTTCGACCGCATCGACCTGCAGGTGGCCGAGGGGCTGCGTGCGAGCGTCGTCAACGAACCGATCATGTTCGGCGGCCCCGTCCAGGACGACCGCGGCTTCGTGCTGCATTCGCCGGGCGGCCGCTATTCGTCGTCGCTCTCTGTCACGGACGACGTCGCGTTCACCACGTCGATCGACGTGCTGGAAGCCGTCGCCAACGGTTCCGGCCCGCGCCGCATGCTCGTCTCCATCGGCTATGCCGGCTGGAGTCCCGGCCAGCTGGAAGAGGAAATCGCCCGCAACGGCTGGCTCACGGTCGGCGCCGACGCGCGCGTGCTGTTCGACCTGCCGATCGAGGAGCGCTACAACGCCGCCATCAAGCTGCTGGGGATCGATCCCCTGATGCTCGCCACCGAGGCAGGCCATGCCTGACGGTTGCGCGCTGAAAGTGTCTCCGGGGTGCGGCAAACCGGTAGGGTGGGCACCCCTGTGCCCACGCGAACGCCGGTGTGACGCAGGCGTCCCGCGTGGGCGCGGGGTGCCCACCCTACTGGGGCATGCTCGTGGGCGCGTATCTATCGGGAGTCGACGCACGTAATGGTCGACATCGTCCTCGGCTTCGACTTCGGCATCAAGCGCATCGGCATCGCCATGGGGAATACCCTGACGGGACAGGCGCAGCCGCTGTCCGTCATCAACGCGGTCGACAACGCGACCCGCTTCAAGGTCATCGGCGACCTGATCGAACAATGGCGTCCCGCGCGCCTCGTCGTGGGCGAGCCGCGCCATCCGGACGGCGCGGAGCACGACATGACGCTGCGCGCGCGCCGCTTCGCCAACCAGCTCCACGGCCGCTTCGACCTGCCCGTCGAACTCGTCGACGAACGCTATTCGTCCGCCGTCATTCCGTCCAAGCGGGGCGAGATCATCGACGCCAAGGCCGCCGCCATCATTTTGCAACAATACTTTGACGATCATGCCAACTCTTATTAACGACGCGGAACCGGCAAGCTTCGACGCCGAAGCCTTGTACGGCAAGCTGCTCGCACAGGTACGCACGGGCATCGACGGCGTGCAGGATGCCGCCATCGTCGGCATCCACTCGGGCGGCGCCTGGCTCGCGGAGCGCCTCGCGCACGACCTCGGGCTGCAGGCGCGCCTGGGCTTCATCGACGTCTCGTTCTACCGCGACGACTTTGCCCGCAAGGGCCTGCATCCGGACGTGAAGCCGACCCGGATCGAATTCAACGTCGACGGCGCGACCATCGTGCTCGTCGACGACGTGCTGTACACCGGCCGCACGGTGCGCGCCGCGATCAACGTGCTGTTCGACTACGGCCGTCCGCAGCGCATCATGCTGGCCGCACTGGCGGACCGCGGCGGCCGCGAACTGCCGGTCGCCGCCGATTTCGTCGGCGCCCACGCCCGGCTGGCACCGGGCCGCTCGCTCGCGCTCGCGCGCGACACGAACGGCCAACTTTCGCTCACGATCGAAGACGACAATGCATAACCCGCAACTGAACAAGAACGGCGAACTGCAGCACCTCCTTACCATCGAGGGACTGCCCAAGGCCATCATCAACCACATCCTCGACACCGCCTCGAGCTTCGTGAGCATCTCCGACCGCGAGGTCAAGAAGGTGCCGCTGATGCGCGGGAAAAGCGTCTTCAACCTGTTCTTCGAAAACTCGACGCGCACGCGCACGACGTTCGAGATCGCGTCGAAGCGCCTGTCGGCCGACGTCATCAACCTGAACATCGCCGCGTCGTCGACGAGCAAGGGCGAATCGCTGCTGGACACCATCGACAACCTGTCCGCGATGCACGCCGACATGTTCGTCGTGCGCCACGCGCAGTCGGGCGCGCCGTACCTGATCGCCAAGCACTTGACCGACACGAAGCAGAACCACGTCCACGTCGTGAATGCGGGCGACGGCCGCCACGCGCACCCGACGCAGGGCCTGCTCGACATGTACACGATCCGCCACTACAAGAAGGATTTCACGAACCTGCGCGTGGCCATCGTCGGCGACATCCTGCACAGCCGCGTGGCCCGTTCCGACATCCACGCGCTGACCACCCTGGGCGTGCCGGAAGTGCGCGCCATCGGCCCGCACACCTTGCTGCCGGGCGGCCTGGAGCAGATGGGCGTGCGCGTGTTCACGAACATGGAAGAGGGCCTGAAGGACGTCGACGTCATCATCATGCTGCGCTTGCAGAACGAACGCATGTCGGGCGCGCTGCTGCCGTCGGCCGGCGAGTACTTCAAGAGCTACGGCCTGACGCCGGAGCGCCTGGCGCTCGCGAAACCGGACGCCATCGTGATGCACCCGGGCCCGATGAACCGCGGCGTGGAGATCGATTCGGCCGTGGCCGACGGCGCGCAGGCCGTGATCCTGCCCCAGGTCACTTTCGGTATCGCCGTCCGCATGGCGGTGATGAGTATCTTGGCCGGTAGCCACACTTAAATTCGCACGCATAATGAAACTGCACATCAAGAACGGGCGCCTGGTCGACCCGGCGGGCGGCATCGACGCCGTCCAGGACCTCTACATCGCCGACGGTAAAATTGCCGGCATCGGCGCCGCGCCGCAAGGCTTCACGGCCGCGCGTACGATCGACGCCGCGGGCCTCGTCGTCGCGCCGGGCTTCGTGGACCTGTCGGCCCGCCTGCGCGAGCCGGGCTATGAATACAAGGCCACCCTGGAGTCGGAAATGCAGGCGGCCGTGCAGGGTGGTGTGACGACGCTCGTGTGCCCGCCCGACACCGACCCCGTGCTGGACGAGCCGGGCCTCGTCGAAATGCTGAAGCACCGCGCGCGCCTGTTGAACCAGGCCCACGTGCATCCGCTGGGTGCGCTGACCGTCGGCCTGAAGGGCAAGGCCCTGACCGAGATGGCCGAACTCACTGAAGCCGGCTGCATCGGCTTCGCGCAGGCCGAGGAACCGATCGAGGACACGACCGTGCTGCTGCGCGCCATGCAGTACGCGAAGACGTTCGGCTACACCGTCTGGCTGCGCCCGCAGGATCCGCACATCGGCCGCGGCGGCGTCGCCCACAGCGGCCCGCTGGCGTCGCGCCTGGGCCTGTCCGGCGTGCCCGTGATGTCCGAGACGATCGCGCTGCACACGATCTTCGAACTGATGCGCGCGAGCGGTGCGCGCGTGCACCTGTGCCGCATCTCGTCCGCCGCCGCGCTGGACCTGATCCGCGCCGCCAAGAAGGAAGGCTTGCCCGTCACGTGCGACGTCGGCGTGCACCACCTGCACATGACGGATGCCGACATCGGCTTCTTCGATCCGAACGCGCGCCTGACGCCGCCGCTGCGCAGCCAGCGCGACCGCGACGCGATCCGCGCGGCCGTCCTGGACGGCACCGTGGATGCCGTCTGCTCGGACCACACGCCGGTCGACGACGACGAGAAGCTGCTGCCGTTCGGCGAGGCGTCGCCCGGCGCCACCGGCCTCGAACTGCTGCTCGCGTTGATGCTGAAGTGGGCGGCCGAGCAAACCAACGATGCGAAGGCGCTGGCGACTGCGCTGGCGAAGATCACGAGCGACGCGGCGCGCACGGCGGGCCTCGCGGCCGGCACGCTGGCGCAGGGGGCCAGCGCGGACGTCGTGCTGTTCGATCCGGACGTGCGCTGGACCGTCAACGCCGCTGCGTTGGCAAGCCAGGGCAAGCACACGCCTTTCCTCGGCTACGAATTGGCGGGCCAGGTGAAGACGACGATCGTCGCCGGCCACGTCGCGTTCGAACGCTGATCGTCCTTGCACCCGGCCGTGGCGGTACAATCGCTGCGGCCGCGGCGCGCGCGGCGTTTCGTGTCGAGTTCCCATTGAAGATCAAGCTTGCGTGGCGCCTCGCTCGCCTCGTCCTCCACCTCGTCCAGGGCCTGGCCACGTGCGCCCTCGTGTTCCCGTGGGCGGGCGACGCCTGGCGCGAGCGCCTGATCCGGCGCTGGTCGGCGCGCCTGCTGCGCATCTGCCGCGTGCGCCTCGAGCGCGTGCCGGGCGAAGACTCCCTCGCGCATGCGCTGATCGTGGCGAACCACATCTCGTGGCTCGACATCTTCGTCATCAATGCCGTGCATCCATGCCGCTTCGTGGCCAAGGCCGAGATCCGCGCCTGGCCCGTCGTCGGCTGGCTCGTCGCGCAGGCCGGCACCGTGTTCATCGCGCGCGGCAACCGGCGCGACCTGCGCCACATCTTCAAGGGCATCGTCGATGCGCTGGCCGAGCGCCGGCGCGTGGCGTTCTTCCCGGAGGGGACGACGGCGAGCCAGGGCACGCTGCTGCCGTTCCACGCCAACCTGTTCGAGGCCGCCATCGACGCGGCCGTGCCCGTGCAGCCCGTCGCGTTGTCGTATGTCGACGCCGGCGGCGCCTGGCACTCTGCCGTCGACTATACGGGCGAGACGACGTTCGTCGACAGCGTCCTGCGCATCGTGCAGGGCGAACCGGTCGTCGCGCGGCTGGCCTGCCTCGCACCGCTGGCGGCGGCGGGCGCGCACCGGCGCGAACTGGCACAGGCGGCGCACGACGCGATCGCCGCCGCGCTTGGGCAGCACGCGGCCTCCGACCGCACGCGTCACACGGCCGGCTGAACCTGTTTCTTGACTCTATTTTTTGCCGCTGTGCTCCCGGTACTCGGGGCAGTCGACCTGCAAGAGCGTGCGGTCGTCCAGGCAGACCGCCGTCAGCTTGCCGCCCCATACGCAGCCGCTGTCCAGGCCCACGAGATTCGGCCGCAACACGAGGCCCAATGCCGACCAGTGCCCGAATACGACCGTGACGTCGGCCGTGCGGCGGTCGGGCAGGTCGAACCATGGCTGCAGGTCGGAACCTTCCGGGCCCGTGTCGCTTTCCTTGTGCGCGAAGTCCATGCGGCCGTCCGGCCAGCACAGGCGCATGCGCGTGAGGGCGTTGACGATGCAGCGCAGGCGGGGAATGCCCGTCAGGGCTTCGTCCCAGCGGTCCGGTTCGTTGCCGTACATCTGGCCGAGGAAGTCGGTCCAGCCATCGCTTCGCAGCACCGCCTCGACTTCGGCCGCCAGCGCCATCGTCTGCGCCGCCGTCCACTGCGGCGGCACGCCCGCATGCACGAGCAAATGCGCGTCGACGAACATCGCGAGCGGGCGTCGGCGTAGCCAGCCGATCAGCGCATCGCGGTCGGGTGCGGCGAGGATCGCGTCCAGCGTGTCCGAGCGGCTCGTTTTCTGGGCCCCGACGGCGACGGCCAGCAGGTGCAGGTCGTGGTTGCCGAGCAGCGCATCGACGCGACCGCCGCTCGCCTCCGACAACGCCTTCATGTTGCGCAGTGCGCCCAGCGAATCGGGACCGCGGTTGATCAGGTCGCCGACGAACAGGATGCGGGACTCCGGTCCGGCGTCGCTCCGGATCCGATCCAGCAGCAGGCCGGCTTCGTGGGCGCACCCCTGGAGGTCGCCAATGACATATGTTTTCATTTCACTCGTTTTATGGTGATGCGTCGAAAGGCCGTCGGACGCGGCGTGGACGGAACGGCGAATCTCCCGGATTCTGTTTTTGCAGGATCGATACTAATTGATTTGCGCGGGTTTCGTGCACGAGGCCGTTGCGGCGATATCTATTACTGATTGTAAATTTTCTTGTCGATTGCGCGGCATCGCATGTTTCATTTCCCTCAATCGGACCCGGGCCCGCACACGTAAACTGAGGGGCCGATTGCCGGATGCCATTCCGGTACAATGGCACAGTTTGCCTTCTTCATCGCCAGGAATCGGACACGCGGTACTGGTTTTTCCGGACCAAGGCATTTCGCCAGCGGGATCTTGCATTTTAAAAATAATAAGATGTTTTCCTTCATCGTAAGTTTTTTCGCTTCCGCATTGCTGACGCTCCTCGTCGTCAAGCATTCGAAATTGCACAGTCCCGCACTGGACGATAATTTCGACGGCGTGCAGAAGGTGCATCTGCATGCGGTGCCTCGCATTGGTGGATTGCCGATCTTTTTTGCCGTCGTGCTGACCGCCTGCATTTCCGTATGGCGGGTACCGGATCTCGGCTTTTGGCTGATGACGCTGCTGGGCTGTTCGGCGATCGCATTCGCCGGCGGTATCGTCGAAGACTATACGGGCAACGTCCGTCCGTCGCGTCGCCTGATATTGACCATGGTGGCGGCGCTGCTCGGCTATCTGGTAGTGCGCGCGCAAATCGTTCGCCTCGATATGCCCTTCGGCACGTGGCACCTGGATTCGCCGTGGCTCGTATTGCCGCTAACCGTGCTGGCCGTTGCCGGTATTGCGAATGCGGTCAACATCATCGACGGTTTCAACGGCCTGGCCAGCGTCGTCACGATCTTCATGTTGTTTTCGCTCGCGTACGTGGGCTGGCAGGTCGGGGACATGTTCGTGCTCGTGTCCGCGCTGACGGTGGCTGGCGCGACGGCCGGTTTCCTGATCTGGAATTATCCCGCCGGCCTCATCTTCCTCGGCGACGGCGGTGCCTATTTCATCGGATTCATGCTGGGGGAACTGGCGCTGCTACTCGTGATGCGCAATCCGCAGGTCTCGACCTGGTATGCCATATTGCTGCTGATTTATCCGGCATTCGAAACCATTTTCTCCGCTTATCGTCGCATGTTTGTACGTGGGAAATCTCCTACAATGCCGGACGGAATCCACCTTCACAGCCTCATTTTCCGGCGCATCGTCCAATGGACCGTCGGTCGCAAGGAAGCCCGGGCGCTGATGAAAAGAAATGCACGGACGTCGCCTTACTTGTGGTTGTTTTCGCTCACCGCCGTTATCCCGGCAACCGTGTTCTGGCGGAATACCGGAATCTTGATATTCTTCTGCTTGCTGTTCATTATCAGCTACGTGTGGTTGTACGCACGTATCGTCAGATTCAAGTCGCCGCGCTGGCTGATTTGGCACAAAAAACACTGAAGAAATTTCAGTTGTAGTATATTGCGATAAATGGCGATTATTCGATAAAATCCCATCACACCGACTCTACTTATAAAGGAACCAAGATGGATCTGTCTAATATGTCCTTGGGCGATTTGCGCAATCTGCAGGAGCAGATCAAGCAGGAGATGAAGAAACGTGAGGTGCAGGAGGTGCAAAAAGCACGCGAGCAGATCCTGGCCATCGCGCAGAGCGTGGGCGTGCCTTTGAAAGACCTGATGAGCGCCAGCGGCCGTAGCGGCAAATCGGGCGGAAATACGGGCACCGTCGCTGTCCGTTATCGCAATCCGGACAATGCGTCGCAGCAGTGGACCGGCCGCGGCCGCCAGCCGAAATGGGTCAAGGAATGGGTCGAAGGCGGTAAATCGCTGGACAAACTGCGCGTCTGATTCCGCGTAGTCGCGCAGTTTGTTTTACCGGGGAGCGCTCGCGCCAGGGTGGGGCTCCCGAATAGCCATTGCACCGGACTCCCATCCGGCGTAATGCGGTTTCCGGGCGCCCGCATTCGCGGCTCGCCTTCTTGTGCACTTTGCGCACCGCGTCCGCGGCACGCAAACGCCGGCAATCGGGCCCCGCGGCCTCTCGTTGCCGTTACAATATCCCTTTTTCGACATTCATCCGATCCCAGCGGCGGTCGCAATGCGCGCACATGCATGCGAACGCCCCGTCCTGCAAGGTAGATACTTCATGGTTCCTCTCTCGAAAACGATCTTCAAGGCTTATGACATCCGCGGCGTGATCGGCAGCACGCTCGACGCGGGCATCGCACGGCGCATCGGCCAGGCCTTCGGCGCCGCCGCACTGGCCAAGGGAGAGCGTACCGTGATCATCGGCCGCGACGGCCGCCTGTCCGGCCCGGACCTCGCGCAGGCGCTCGCACAAGGCCTGCAGGCCGCCGGCGTCGACGTCGTCGATCTCGGCATCGTCGCCACGCCGATGGTCTATTTCGCGACCAACGTGCTGAACGCGCGCTCGGGCATCATGGTCACCGGCAGCCACAACCCGCCCGACTACAACGGCTTCAAGATGGTCCTCGCCGGCGAGGCGATCTACGGCGACGCCATCCAGGCGCTGTACCAGGCCATCGAACGCGACGACTTCCAGGCCGCCGCCAGGCCGGGCAGTTATTCGACCCACGACATCAAGTCCGCCTACGTCGAGCGCATCGTCGGCGACGTCAAGATCGCGCGCCCCATCAAGATTGCCGTCGACTGCGGCAATGGCGTGGCGGGCATGGTTGCGGGCGATCTGTTCCGCGCCATGGGTTGCGACGTCATCGAACTGTTCTGCGACGTCGACGGCCACTTCCCGAACCACCACCCGGACCCGGCGCACCCGGAAAACCTGCAGGACCTGATCGCATGCCTGAAAACGACGGACGCCGAGATCGGCCTCGCGTTCGACGGCGACGGTGACCGCCTGGGCGTCGTCACGAAGGATGGCCAGATCATCTTCCCGGACCGCCAGATGATGCTGTTCTCGCAAGACGTCCTGGCGCGCAACCCGGGCGCCGAGATCCTGTACGACGTGAAATGCACGCGCCATCTGGGCCCCTGGATCGAGCAGCACGGCGGCCGGCCGCTGATGTGGAAGACGGGCCACTCGCTCGTCAAGGCCAAGCTGAAGGAGACGGGCGCTCCGCTGGGCGGCGAGATGAGCGGCCACATCTTCTGGAAGGACCGCTGGTACGGCTTCGACGACGGCCTGTACACGGGCGCGCGCCTGCTCGAGATCCTCACGCGCGAAGCCGACCCGTCGGCGCTGCTGAATGCCCTGCCGATCGCATCGAGCACGCCCGAGCTGCACCTGCACCTGAAGGAAGGCGAGAACTTCGCGCTGATCGACAAGTTGCGCGCCGAAGCGGAATTCCCCGGTGCCGACCGCATCGTCGACATCGACGGCCTGCGCGTGGAATACCCGGACGGCTTCGGCCTGGCGCGCGGCTCCAACACGACGCCCGTCGTCGTGCTGCGCTTCGAGGGCGAGAACCCGCAGGCCCTCGACCGCATCCAGAAAGGGTTCGCCCGCGTGATCCTGGCCGCCAAGCCCGACGCGAAGCTGCCGTTCTGATGAAGATACTGCTGGTGCGGGTGTCGTCGCTGGGCGACGTCCTGCACAATCTCCCGATCGTGGCCGACATCCGGCGCCACTTTCCGGATGCCCAGGTGGACTGGGTGGTGGAAGAGGGCTACGTGAGCCTCGTGAAGCTCAACCCGCACGTGCGCAAGGTGATTCCGATCGCGCTGCGGCGCTGGCGCAAGGGCCTCGGTAACGCGGCCGTGCGCGCGGAACTCTCCGGCTTCTTCCGCGACTTGCGCGCCGAGCGGTACGACTATGTATTCGACACGCAGGGCCTGATCAAGACGGGCATCGTGATGGCCTGCGCCCGTGCCGGTCAGAAGGTGGGCATGGCCAACGGCACCGAGGATTCGGGCTACGAAGGCGTCTCGCGCATCTTCCACAGCCGCAGCATCCCTGTTGCGCCGCGCACGCACGCGGTGGCGCGCGGGCGCGAGGTCGTGGCGGCGGCGCTGGGCTATGCCGTCGACACGCCGCCCGATTTCGGCCTGCCGGCGCCGGACACCGGGGCGCGTCCCGCATGGATGCCGGCTGGCGACTACGCCGTGTTCTTCCACGGGACGGCGCGCGATGCCAAGAAATGGCCGGCGGCGCACTGGATCGCGCTCGGCAAGGCGCTGGCGCCGCTGACGATCCTGCTGCCATGGGGTTCGCCGCGCGAGAAGGAGGAGGCCGAGCACCTTGCCGGCGCGCTGCCGCATGCGCGCGTGCTGCCGAAGTTGTCGATGATGGACGCGGTGGAACTGGCGCGCCACGCGGCGCTCGCCGTCGGCGTCGACACGGGCCTCACGCACATCGCCGCTGCCTTCGTGCGGCCGACGGTCGAGATTTACGCCGATTCGCCGCGCTGGAAGACGGAGGGCAACTGGTCGCCGCGCATCGTCAACCTGGGAGACACGGGCGCGCCGCCGACCGTGGCCGACGTCACGGCCGCCGCGCGCCGCCTGCTGGAGCAGCGTTGATGCGCGTGCTGTATTCGCTGATGTGGTGGCTGGCGCTTCCGCTCGTGCTGGGCCGCCTGTGGTGGCGCGGCCGGCGCGAACCCGGCTACCGCACGCACCTCGGCGAGCGCCTGGGCTTCTACGGGCGCACGGCCGACAAGCGTCCCACGATCATGGTGCACGCCGTGTCCGTCGGCGAGACGCGCGCGGCGGAACCCCTCGTCGAAGCGCTGCTGGCCGCGCGGCCCGATTGCCGCATCCTGCTCACGCACATGACGCCGACGGGCCGCGCCACCGGCCGCTCGCTCTTCGCGCACCATGGCGACCGCGTGATCCAGTCGTTCCTGCCGTACGACACGGGCTTCATGGTCGGCCGTTTCCTCCGTCATTTCCAGCCCGCCGCCTGCGTCCTGATGGAGACGGAAGTGTGGCCGAACCTGATCCACGGCTGCGCCGCGACCAAGGTGCCGGTGGCGCTCGTCAACGCGCGCCTGTCGGAGCGGTCGCTGCGCCGCGGCCGCAAGATCGGCACCTTGATGACGGATGCGGCCCGTGCCATCAGGCTCGTGGCGGCGCAGACGGAAGCCGACGCCGCGCGCATCGCGTCGCTGGGCGCGCCCAACGTCGCCGTCACGGGCAGCATCAAGTTCGACGTCGTGCCGCCGCAGGCCGCGCTGGACTCGGGCGCCATGTTGCGCGCGCGGTTCGGCGGCCGTCCCGTGCTGCTGTGCGCGTCCACGCGCGAGGGCGAGGAGGCGCTCATCCTCGACGCCTACCGGGACATGGACGGGCGCCCGGCCGGCATGCTGCTCGTGCTGGTGCCGCGCCACCCGCAGCGTTTCGACGAGGTCGCGCGCATGGTCGAGGACCGCGGCTTCACGCTGGCGCGCAGGTCGGCTTTGCCGGACAGTGTGGACACCGACGTGCTGCTGGGCGATTCGATGGGAGAGATGTTCGCCTACTACGCGGCCTGCGACTGCGCGTTCATCGGCGGCAGCCTGCTGCCGCTGGGCGGCCAGAACCTGATCGAGGCCTGCGCGCTCGGCAAGCCCGTGCTCGTGGGCGAGCACACCTTCAACTTCCTGCAGGCGACCGAGGAAGCCGTCGCCGCGGGCGGCGCGCTGCGCGTGGCCGACGCCGCGGCGCTCGTGCGCGCGGCCGCCGGCCTGCTCGACGACGACGCGCGCCGCGCCGCGATGGGCGCGCACGCGCTGGCCTTCGCCGCCCGCCACCGCGGCGCAACAGTGCGCACTGTTGAACTCTTGCAACGAATTATTGCCTAGCTTTTGTTACCATTCTCTTTAGATTAGAAAACGAAAGGGGATGCACATGTTGTGGTCAAATCGCTCGCGAGCGGCCGGCAACGTGGATGGCGGGGCCGCATTGCTGGACCAGCCGGACACCGGGGATCTTGGCGCCGACGCGATGCCGGCGGCCACCATCCCGGTCGTGCATCCGCCCGCGGAGCGCTGCAGCCTGCACTTCTGGGTGCGCTACTCGTTCGCGGAATACGTCGGCTTCATGTGGGAACACGGCGGCTACCTGATCCGCCGCCGGCACATCCGCTGGCCGATGGGGATCTACCTGCGCCTGAAAAGTACGCTGTCGGCCGCCACGCATTTCGTGCTGCTGCAGCGGGGGAAGCGCACGTACGAATTCCAGATTGACCGGCACGGCATCGTGCGCACGAGCGATACGGGCGTGAGCCTGATCGACTGGAGCGACGTGCAGCGCATCCGCACGTATTCGAGCGGCTTCATGATGATTTTGAAGCGGGGGACGCTGCCCATTCCGTTCCGGTGCCTGAACAAGGACGAGGTCAACGCGATGCGCGGGATCGTCGAGGCGCGCGCGGCGGGCGAGCTCCAGTTCCGCGCTTCGTAATTTGTCGCGCCAACGGATTGCGAGCGTCCGCGTGGGCACGGGGTGCCCACCCTACGATTTGTCGATGCGGTAGGGTGGGCTCCCCGAGCCCACGCGTAGGTGTGCGGATCGCGAACGTTTCCGTGGACACGTCAACCGAACATCACGTCATTCGTCCGGGAACAGCACCGGCATCTCCACCGACCGCTTCTTGAGCGCCGCCTTGGCGCCATCGTAATCCGGAAAGACGCTGCCCACGACGGCCCAGAACGCGGGGCTGTGGTTCATCTCGCGCAGGTGCGCCAGTTCGTGCACGACCACGTAGTCCAGCAGCGCGAGCGGGTAGTGCACCAGTTTCCAGTTCAGCCGGATGTTCCCCGCCACCGTGCACGAGCCCCAGCGCGTGCCGGCCGACGAGATCGCGAACGCGTTGTACGCGACGCCCACGCGCGGCGCGTACAGGTCGAGGCGTTCGCCGAACAGGCGCCTGGCCTCGTCCTGGAACCACAGCTTCACGCGCGCGCGGACCTGCCACGTCTCGAGGCCCGGCGTCACGCCCAGATGCAGCGTGCGCGTGTCGGCATCGTAGACGCAGTGGCTGCGCGCGGCCGGTTCCAGGCGCAAGGTGATGTCGGCACCCAGGTAGGGCAGCTGCGCGCCGTCGACCCATTCCACGGGCGCGCGCTGCGCACGCTGGGCGCTGCGTTCGCCCCGCTCGAACAGCTTGGTGAGGATCCAGCGCTGCTTGGCGCGGATCGCGCGTTCGATGTCGTCCAGCGGCGCGCGGTTCGGCGACGTGACGAACAGCCCGTCGTCGCAGACCATGAAGCCGTGCGAGCGGCGCGCGGAGCGGCGCAGCGCGTAGTGCACGGTGTGCGATCCGAGCTGGATGCGCCGCAGCGGCGGGTCGTTCGGGCCGACGGGGGGAATGGGCAGGGTGCGGGTCGGCACCGGCGGTGCCTTGAACAGCGGGGCCGGCGGCACGGGCTTGGCGGCCGGTGCCGGCGCGGGCGCCGGCCTGGGCGCAAAGAGCTCCAGCTGGTTCGCGTCGGTCTTGGGGAAGGTCATGGTGGGCGGCTTCGATGATGCTTGGGTCTGCGCGCCCAATTCGTTCAAGTACCTGAATAGGCGTGGGGCGAAATGACGCGCATTTCCGATTCTATCCAATTTTCGACCTCTTGCATCAGACTGTCGGGAGTGTGGTTTTCCGGCGAAATCGGCTTGCCGATCGAGACCGTGATGAGACCCGGCCGCTTGATGAACGAGTTCTTCGGCCAGCACTCACCTGAATTATGCGCGATCGGCACGACACTCGCACCTGTCTCGATCGCCAGGCGCGTGCCGCCGCTCTTGTACTGTCCTTTCTGACCAACAGGGATGCGCGTCCCTTCGGGGAACATGATGATCGACATGCCGTCCGCAAGGCGCGCCTTGCCGTTCTTGACGACGTGCGCGAACGCGCGCTTGCCCTTGCTGCGGTCGATCGGGATCATGCGCAGCAGCGCCATGCCCCAGCCGAAGAACGGGATGTACAGGATCTCCTTCTTGAAGACGTACACGAGCGGCCGCTTCATATTCGGCAGCATGAAGATCGTCTCCCACGCCGACTGGTGCTTCGACAGCAGGATCGCCGGCTGGGCCGGCAGGTTCTCGTAGCCTTTCACCTGGTAGCGGATGCCGCAGATGACGCGGGCGCACCAGATGATGAAGACGTTCCAGCGCGACGTGACGAAGAAACGGGTCCGGTACGGGAACGGCGCCGCGAGGAAGCAGACGCAGGCCCAGACGACCGTGGCGACCGTCATGACGATCGCAAAGAACAGGGAACGCAGAAACAGGGCAGCAGTACGCAAAGACGTGGTCTCCAGGGCAGGGGCAGCGCGCTCAGGCGCTCGTCGCGGACGCAGCGCTGGGCGCGGCCGTCGTCTTCAGGAAGGCATCGACCATCGCGGCGAGATCGGGGAAGACTTGCGTGCCGGGCGGCAGGCCGCCCGTCGCGTGCGTCTTCTCGCCCTTGCCCGTGAGGACCAGGTAGGGCACGCAGCCGCAGATGAAGCCGGCCTGCAGGTCGCGCAGCGAGTCACCCACCGTCGGCACGCCCTTCAGACTGAGCTTGAAGCGCTTGCTGATTTCCTCGAACATCCCGGCCTTCGGCTTGCGGCAGTCGCAGTTGTCGATTGCCGCGTGCGGGCAGAAGAAGATCGCATCGATGTCCGCGCCGACCAGCTGCGCGCTCGCGTGCAGTTTCTGGTGGATCGCGTTCAGCGTGGCGATGTCGAACAGCTCGCGCGCGATGCCCGACTGGTTCGACGCAATGACGACGCGGTAGCCGGCCTGGTTCAGGCGCGCGATGGCCTCCAGCGAGCCCGGGATCGGAATCCACTCCGCCGGCGACTTGATGAATTCGGGGGAGTCATGGTTGATGACGCCGTCCCTGTCGAGGATGATCAGCTTCATTGCGATTACGCTGCCAGCTTGGAGATGTCGGCCACGCGGTTCATCATGCGGTGCAGGATGGCCAGCAGGGCCAGGCGGTTGTTACGCAGCGCGACGTCGTCGGCCATCACCATCACGTCGTTGAAGAACGCGTCCACGTTGTCGCGCAGCTGCGCCAGCGTCTTCAAGGTGCCCGTGAAGTCGCCGCGCTCGAACGCCGCGTCGACCTCGGGCTGCACGCGTTGCACGCTCGCGTACAGCGCCTTCTCGGCGGCGTCCTGCAGCAGCGCCGCATCGACCTTGCCCGCCTGGGCCAGGGCTTCCTCATTCTTCTTGAGGATGTTGGAGATGCGTTTGTTGGCGGCGGCCAGCGATGCGGACTCCGGCAGCGCGGCGAACGCCTGCACGGCTTCCAGGCGCTGCACGACGTCGTCCACGCGGTCCGGGTTCTGCGCCAGCACGGCTTCCACTTCGTTCGGCGCGAAGCCGCGGTCGCGCAGCAGGCCGCGCAGGCGGTCCAGCATGAACGCGGTGACGTCCGCCGTCGGATCCTTGAACGTCGGCATGTAGTCGAACACGCCGGCGGCATCCTTCAACAGGTCCGACAGCGCGAGCGGCAGGCGTTTCTCGACCAGCATGCGCATCACGCCCAGCGCGTGGCGGCGCAGCGCGAACGGGTCCTTCTCGCCGGTCGGCTGCAGGCCGATCGACCAGATGCCCACGAGCGTTTCCAGCTTGTCGGCCAGCGCGACGGCGAGACCGGTGTTCGTCGACGGCAGCGCGTCGCCCGAAAAGCGGGGCTGGTAGTGCTCGGACGCGGCCAGCGCGACTTCCTCGTGCTCGCCGTCGTTGCGGGCGTAGTACGTGCCCATGATGCCTTGCAGTTCGGGGAACTCGCCGACCATGTCGGTCAGCAGGTCGGCCTTCGCCAGCTGTGCGCCGCGTTCGGCCAGCAGCACGTCGTAGCCGAGGCGGCGCGCGATGGCGCCCGCGAGGCGCGTGACGCGCTGCGTGCGCTCGGCCTGCGTGCCCAGCTTGTTGTGGTAGACGACGTTCGCCAGCAGCGGCAGGCGCGATTCCAGCGACTTCTTCTTGTCCTGCTCGAAGAAGAACTTGGCGTCCGACAGGCGCGGGCGCACGACGCGCTCGTTGCCGCCGATGATGGCGGACGGGTCGTCGGTCGCGAGGTTCGAGACGATCAGGAAGCGCGAGCGCAGCTTGCCGTTCGAGTCCGTCAGCGCGAAGTACTTCTGGTTCGTCTGCATCGTCAGGATCAGGCATTCCTGCGGCACGGACAGGAACACGTCCTCGAACCGGCATTCGTAGACGACGGGCCATTCGACGAGCGCGGCGACTTCGTCCAGCAGCGATTCCGGCATCAAGACCTGGTCGGCGCCGGCCTTGGCCAGCAACTGGGTGCGGATCGATTCCTTGCGTTCCTCGGCATTGGCGACGACCTTGCCGAATACCTTCAGCAATTCGTTGTAGACGTCGGCATGCGGAATGTCGAACGGATGGCCGTTCGACAGGAAGCGGTGGCCCAGCGTGGTGCGGCCCGCGTGGAGGCCCAGCAGCGACAGCGGCACGATGGTGTCGCCGAAGAGCGCCAGCAGCGAGTGCACGGGGCGCACGAACTGCACGGTGGCGCCGTCCGGGCGCTGGTAGCTCATCACTTTCGGGATCGGCAGCTTGGCGACCGTCTCTTCCAGCACGGGTTGCAGGCCGGCGGCGAGCTCGCTGCCCGGTGCCGTGTACGTGTAGAAGAAGCTGTCGGCCTTGCCGTCCTGCGCGCGTTCCAGGTCGGCGATCTGCAGGTCGGGGAAGCCGAGGGCCGCGAGCTTCTTGGCCAGCGGCGCGGTCGGGTTGCCGTCCTTGTCGAGGGCGACCGTCACCGGCAGGATTTTTTCGCGGATGGTCTTGTCCGGCGACGTGCCGCGCACGTTCGTGATCGACACGGCCAGGCGGCGCGGCGTGGCGTACGACGTGACGACGCTGTCGGCGCCGAGGAAGTCACGGGCCTTCAGGCCGTTCGCGATGCCGCTGGCGAAAGCGGCGCCCAGTTTCACGAGTGCTTTCGGCGGCAGTTCTTCGGTCTGCAGTTCGACGAGTAGTGTTTGATTCATCATGTATGTCTTCTATTCTGGACTCAGGCAGCGGCTCTTGCGTCGTCAGCGGCCTTCGGCAGCATCGGGAAGCCCAGCTTCTCGCGCGAATCGTAATAGGCCTGGGCGACGAGGCGCGACAGGGTGCGCACTCGGCCGATGTAGGCGGCGCGCTCGGTGACGGAGATGGCGCCGCGCGCGTCCAGCAGGTTGAAGCTGTGCGAGGCCTTCATGATCTGCTCGTAAGCGGGCAGGGTGAGCGCCAGCTCGATTAGCCGCTTGGCCTCGCTCTCGTGGTTCGCGAAGGCCTGGAACAGCAGGTCCGTGTTCGAGTGCTCGAAGTTGTACGTGGACTGCTCGACTTCGTTCTGGTGGAAGACGTCGCCGTAGCTCAGCGTTTTCTTTTCACCGTTCTCTTCCCACTCCGTCCACACGAGGTCATAGACGTTCTCGACGCCCTGCAGGTACATCGCCAGGCGCTCGATGCCGTACGTGATCTCGCCCAGCACGGGCTTGCAATCGAGGCCGCCGACCTGCTGGAAATACGTGAACTGGGTGACTTCCATGCCGTTCAGCCAGACTTCCCAGCCGAGGCCCCAGGCGCCCAAGGTCGGGCTTTCCCAGTCGTCCTCGACGAAGCGGACATCGTTCTTCTTCAGGTCCAGGCCCAGCGCTTCCAGCGAACCGAGGTACAGGTCGAGGATGTTTTCCGGCGCCGGCTTCAGCACGACCTGGTACTGGTAGTAGTGCTGCAGGCGGTTCGGGTTCTCGCCGTAGCGGCCATCCTTCGGGCGGCGCGACGGCTGCACGTAGGCGGCGCGCCAGGGTTCCGGTCCGATCGCGCGCAGGAAGGTACCGGTGTGGAACGTGCCCGCGCCGACTTCCATGTCGTACGGCTGGAGCAGGGCGCAACCCTGCTTGTCCCAGTAGGTTTGCAGAGTCAGGATGATTTGTTGGAATGTGAGCATAGTATCGGCTGTGTGCTGGCGGCTTGGCGCCGAGGCTTCGCGCGCACGGGGCGCGAACACGGTGAGTTTGCTAAAACACCAATTCTAGCGTTTTTTGCTGGTTGGCTTGAAGTGAATCGTTATTTATTATCCGGTCGTCTGCCGCCGCCGTCCCGCGAACCAGGCCCCCGCCAGCAACAGGGCACCCAGTCCCAGGAACAGCAGGTTGCCGAAGCGGACGTACGGCGTGCTGCCGGCCATGCCCTGCACCGTCGCCGCCAGGGTGCCCTGGCTGTAGAACGGCAGCAGCGCCGTGACGTTGCCGCGGCCGTCGATGACGGCGGTGGCGCCGTTGTTCGTCGCGCGCAGCATCGGCCGGCCCGTCTCCAGCGTGCGCATGCGCGAGATCTGCAGGTGCTGCGGGATCGCGACCGATTCGCCGTACCACGCGAGGTTCGACACGTTCAGCAGCACGGTGGCGGGACGCGCCTCCTCGCGCAGGTTGCGCGCGATCTCTTCGCCGAACACGTCTTCGTAGCAGACGTTCGGCAGCACCAGCTGGTCGCGCACGGCGAACGGCGCCTGTACGGCGGGCCCGCGCGTGAAATCGCCCAGCGGGATGTTCATCAGGTCCGTGAACCAGCGGAAGCCCGTCGGGATGAATTCCCCGAACGGCACCAGGTGCTGCTTGTCGTAGCGGTAGGTTTGTCCCTGCGGGCCGATGCCGGCCACGCTGTTCGCGTACACCGTCATGCTGTCGGCCAGCGGGATGCCGAACAGGTAGGCGCTGCCCGTGCGCGCCGCGTAGTCGCGGAACGCCTGCAGGTAGTCCGGCGGCAGCTGGTTCGGGAACACGGGGACGGCCGTCTCCGGCGCGGCGATCAGGTCGGCCGGCGCGGCCGTCATCATGGCGCGGTAGCGCGCGAGGATGTCGCCCAGGTGTTCGGCGCTGAATTTCTCGTCCTGGCGGATGTTCCCCTGCACGAGGCGCACGGTGAGCGGTTTGCCGGCAGGTGCCGTCCACGCGACGTGAGTCAGGCCCCAGCCGGCCAGCAGCAGCGCCGCGAACAGGCCCATAGCGGGTAGCTTGCGGCGCTGGGTCAGCATCACGATGCACGCCGAGCACACGCCCACCAGCACGCCGATGCCGTACACGCCGACGATGGGCGCGAAGCCGGAGAGGGGCGCCGTCACGTGCGCATAGCCGGATGCGGCCCAGGGAAACCCGGTAAAGACCCAGCCGCGCATCCATTCCGATACGCCCCAGCAGACAGGGAACACGAGCAGCAGGAAGGCGGCGACCGGCAGCGACCAGCGCTTGCGCAGCCAGGACGACACGCCCGCGGCGAACGCGCCGAACAGGCCCATGTACAGGCCCAGCAGCGCGATGGCGATGGCGGACAGCACGGCCGGCAGGCCGCCGAAGCGGTTCAACGCGATGTACAGCCAGTGCATGCCGGCCACGGACCAGCCGAAGCCGAATGCCCAGCCGAGGAACACGGCGCGGCGGGTCGAGCTGCCCATGCCGACCTGGTAGAACAGGTAGGCGAGCGCCACGAACTGGATCGGCCACCAGCCGAACGGTTCGAACGAGAACAGGCTGCAAGCGCCCGCGAGGGCGGCGACGAGGAGGCCGGCGATACTCGGCCGCGTGCCGCGCAGCGCGGGATCGGGCGCCACGGCGGGCTTGCGGCGGCGCCGCAGGTTCAGGCTGGAGTCGAGCAATGCGGGACCTGCGTCAGTCGTGATCGTCGTCGTTGGCGGGGAGTTTTTCGACCAGCAGCACGTGGATCTGGCGCGCGTCGGCGCGCAGCACCTCGAAGCGCAGGTTCTCGAGGTCGAACACCTCGCCCTTGTGCGGCATGCGGCCCAGGTGGCTGGCGACGAGGCCGCCGATGGTGTCGACGTCGTCCTCTGGCAGGTCGACGCCGATCTCTTCGTTGAACTGCTCGATCTCCGTCAGCGCCTTCACGCGCCAGCGGGGGCCGATCTGGCCTTCCTTGATCGAGAGGATGTTGTCCTCTTCCTCGTCGAAGTCGTATTCGTCCTCGATGTCGCCGACGATCTGTTCCAGCACGTCCTCGATGGTGATCAGGCCGGCCACGCCGCTGTACTCGTCGACGACGATGGCCATGTGGTTGTGGTTCGCGCGGAAGTCGCGCAGGAGGACGTTCAGGCGCTTCGATTCGGGGATGAAGATCGCCGGGCGCAGCATGTCGCGCACGTCGAACGATTCTTCCGCGTAGTAGCGCAGCAAATCCTTGGCGAGCAGGATGCCGACCACCTTGTCGCGCTCGCCCTCGATGGCGGGAAAGCGCGAGTGAGCCGTCTCCAGCACGATCGGCAGCCATTCCTCGATGGGCTTCGTGATGTCGATCACGTCCATCTGGGAGCGCGGGATCATGATGTCGCGCACCGACAGGTCGGACACCTGGAATACGCCCTCGATCATGGACAGGGCGTCGGCGTCGATGAGGTTGCGTTCGTGGGCGTCGTGCAGAACTTCCAGCAGTTCGGCGCGGTTTTCGGGCTCAGGGGAAATCAGTGCGGTCAACCGTTCGAACAGCGACCGGTGGGTTTTGCCGTCCGAACGGACGTCAGCAGGGTGCTCGGGCATAGTTGGCGTGAAGCCGTTGTTGCGATGGGCCATAGGATACACCAAAAGCCGGAATGCCCGTTTTTTATGCAGCATGCGGCCCCATGCACGCGTGCGCCATTGACCCGACTATTCGTCCTATAGTTAGCAATACGCTACGGAAAGGAATCCCCATGCCCGCCTTGAACGTGAACGGCACGTCCACCGACCTCGACATCCCTGACGACATGCCCCTGCTGTGGGCCATCCGCGACGTGCTGGGCCTCACCGGCACCAAATTCGGTTGCGGCGCCGCGCTGTGCGGCGCGTGCACCGTGCACCTGGACGGCCAGGCGATCCGCTCGTGCGTGACGCCCGTGTCGGCCGCCGCCGGCAAGAAGATCACCACGATCGAGGCGATCGCCAACGACCCGGTCGGCGCGAAAGTGCAGGACGCGTGGCGCAAGATCGACGTCGTCCAGTGCGGCTACTGCCAGTCGGGCCAGATCATGTCCGCCACCGCGCTGCTGCACGCGACGCCGAAGCCCGGCGATGCCGACATCGACAACGCCATGGCCGGCAATATCTGCCGCTGCGGCACTTATAACCGCATCCGCAAGGCGATCAAGATCGCCGCAGGCCAGGCATGAAAGGGAACGAACGCATGGACCAGATCACGAACGAACCTGTATCCAACACGCGCCGTCAGTTGCTGAAAGCGGGCGCCGTCGGCGGGGGCGGCCTGCTGTTCGGCTTCTCGCTGTTCGGCTGCACGAAACAGGGACAGGCGCCGGCCGGCGACCGCAAGGAACCGCCGTCCGAAAAAGCGGTCGGCCAGGCGTCGACGGCGATGACGAACGAGGCGCCGGGCCTCGCGCACGACGCCTTCATCCGCGTCGACCGCGACGGCATCGTCACGCTCGTCATCCACAAGGTCGAGATGGGACAGGGCACGTTCACGTCGCTGCCGATGCTGCTCGCGGAGGAACTCGGTGCGGACCTGTCGAAAGTGAAGCTGGAGCAGGCGCCCGCGAATAATGCGCTGTATGCCGACGCGCTGCTGGGCGGCCAGGTGACGGGCGGCTCGACGTCGATCCGGTCCACGTTCAAGCCGCTGCGCGAGGCAGGCGCCAAGGTGCGCACGGTGCTCGTGCAGGCCGCGGCCAAGAGTTGGAACGTCGATCCGGGCGAAGTCAAAGTCGTCGCGGGGACGCTCCGCCACGAGGCGTCGAACCGGTCCGTCCATTTCGGCCAGGTCGCGGACGCGGCGTCGCAGCTGAAGTTTCCGGCCGAGGTCAAACTGAAGGACGCGTCGCAGTTCGCGCTCGTCGGCAAGCCGGTCAAGCGCCTGGATTCGCCGGCGAAGGTCAACGGCTCCGCGCAGTTCGGCATCGACGCCCGCCTGCCGAACATGGGGATCGCGGCCGTCGCGGCATCGCCGGTCCTCGGCGGCAAGGTCGCAGCGGTCGACGAGCAGAAGGCGATGGCCGTCAAAGGTGTGCGCCAGGTGCTGCGCATCGAGGGCGCCGTCGCGGTCGTGGCCGACCACTTCTGGGCCGCGAAGCAGGGCCTGGCGGCCGCCGCGCCGCGCTTCGACGACGGTCCCAATGCGAACGTCAGCCTCGCTGGCATCGTCGCGGACATGATGAAGGTGTCGCAGAACGCGGGCGCCGTCGCGACCAATAAAGGCGACGCGCTGAAGGCGCTGGACGCGGGGCCGGGCCGGCGCATCGACGTTATCTACGAGGTGCCGTTCCTCGCGCACGCGACGATGGAACCGATGAATTGCACGGTCGACTTGAAGCCGGACGGCTGCGACATCTGGGTCGGCACGCAGGTGCCCGCGCTCGCGCAGGGCGCGGCCGCGAAGATCACGGGGCTGCCGCTGGAGAAGGTCCGCGTGCACAACCACTACATCGGCGGCGGCTTCGGTCGCCGGCTCGAAGTGGACAACGTGATCCAGGCCGTGGAATTCGCCAAGCTGGCCAAGGGCCCGATCAAGATCATCTGGACGCGCGAGGAAGACATCCAGCACGACATGTATCGCCCCTACTACGTCGACCGCATGTCGGCCCGCATCGACGACAAGGGCATGCCGGTGGCGTGGTTCCACCGCGTGACGGGATCGTCGATCATGGCGCGCTTCGCGCCGCCGATGGTCAAGAACGGCGTCGATCCGGACGCGGTGGAAGCGGCGGCCGACCTGCAGTATTCGATTCCCGCCGTCCGCGTGGAGTACGTGCGCCACGAACCGCCGGGCCTCGCGACGGCGTTCTGGCGCGGCGTCGGTCCCACGCACAACGTGTTCGTCGTCGAGAGTTTCATCGACGAGCTGGCGTATGCGAGCAAGGCCGATCCCGTCGCGTTCCGCCGCTCGCTGCTGCAGAAATCGCCGCGCACCCTGGCCGTGCTGAACCTGGCGGCTGAGAAGGCCGGGTGGGGCAAACCGCTGAAGCCTGTCGCGGGGCGCAAGCTGGGCCGCGGCGTGTCCACGCAGTTCGCGTTCGGCAGCTACATGGCGCAGGTGGCGGAGGTGTCCGTGGGCCCCGACGGCGACGTGCGCCTGCACCGCGTCGTGTGCGCGGTGGACTGCGGCCAGAACGTCAATCCGGACACCATCGTCGCGCAGATGGAAGGCGGCATCATCTTCGGCGCCAGCGCGGCGCTGTGGGACGAGGTGACGGTGGAGAAGGGGCGGGTGCAGCAGATGAACTTCTCCGACTACCGCGTGATGCGCATGCCGGAGTCGCCCGCCGTCGAGGTCTACATCGTGAACAGCCACGACGATCCGGGCGGCATCGGCGAGCCGGGAACGGCAGGGATCGGGCCGGCGCTGGCGAATGCCGTGTTTGCGGCGACCGGAAAGCGAATCCGCAAATTGCCGATCGGGGAGCAGTTGAAGAAAGCGTAGGGTGGGCACCCCGTGCCCACTATGCGCACCCGATACGCGTGCAAAGGTGGGCGGAGGCCGTCCACCCTACGTCGATGACATGACCCCTTTTATTCGTTGTCGGCGTACGGATCCGGATACCCGAGCACTTCCATGATGTCGCGCTCGAGCTGTTCCATCTCTTCCGCTTCCTCGTCCGTCTCATGGTCGAAGCCCTGCGCGTGCAGCACGCCGTGCACGACGAGGTGCGCGGCATGTTCCTCGACCGTCTTCTTCTGGTCGTCCGCTTCGCGCTGCAGCACGTCCGTGCACAGCACGATGTCGGCCTGCGTCGGCTCGTCGTCGGCGATTTCCGCGCCCTCGTTGTAGGCGAACGTGAGCACGTTGGTGGCGTAGTCCTTGCCGCGGTACTCACGGTTCAGGGTCTGGCCTTCCTCGGCGTCGACGAAGCGGATCGCCAGTTCGGCCGGGCCGAGGAGGGATGCGCGCACCCAGCGCTCGACCATGTCGGGCGTGAGGTCCGCTTCCAGGCGGGTGTCGGGGTACTGGACGTCCAGTTCGAGGTTATGCTTTTTTTCGGACATGGCGGGTGGCTGGTTTGTTCAAAGTGCCCGGGAGCGCGCCGAGTTCCTGCATCGACGCGGCCTTTTCATAAGCGTCGACGATGCGCGCCACCATCGGATGGCGCACCACGTCGGCGCTGGAGAACTGGGTGAAGGCGATGCCGCGCACGTCCTTCAGCACGTGCATGGCGTCGACGAGGCCGCTCCTCTGCGTCTTGTGCAGGTCGACCTGCGTGACGTCGCCCGTGACGACGGCCTTGCTGCCGAAGCCGATCCGCGTGAGGAACATCTTCATCTGCTCGACGGTCGTGTTCTGGGCCTCGTCCAGGATCACGAACGCGTGATTCAAGGTGCGGCCGCGCATGAACGCGAGCGGCGCGATCTCGATCACCTGCTTCTCGAACAGCTTCTGCGTGCGGTCGAAACCCAGCAGGTCGTACAGCGCGTCGTACAGCGGGCGCAGATACGGGTCGACCTTCTGCGCGAAGTCACCGGGCAGGAAGCCCAGGCGCTCGCCCGCTTCCACGGCGGGACGCGTCAGGATGATGCGTTTGACGGCATCGCGCTCCAGCGCGTCGACGGCGCAGGCGACAGCGAGATAGGTCTTGCCCGTGCCGGCCGGTCCGATGCCGAAGCTGATGTCGTGTTCGAGCACGGCCTTCAGGTACTGGATCTGGTGCGGCGTGCGGCCGCGCAGGTCGTGGCGGCGCGTCTTGAGCATCGGGCTGACGAGGTCTTCGTCGTCATCTGCCGCATCAGTGCCCTTGTCGGCTTCCTCGGTGACGGCGGCGCCGGGTTCTTTCGGCGGCGGCGCGTCGGCGTCCGGTGACTTGGGCTTCAGGCCCGCGCGCTGTTCGACGAGCGCCAGCTGCACTTCCTCGATCGGCACGACCTTGTCGGCCACGGCGTAGAAGCGCTCCAGCAGTTCGACGGCGCGCTCCGCATTGGTGCCGCTGACGATGAACTTCTCGCCGCGCCGGAAGACGGTCACGTCGAGCGCGGCCGAGATCTGGCGCAGGTTCTCGTCGAGCGGTCCGCAGAGGTGGGCGAGCCGCGTGTTATCGAGCGGCTCGGGCATGAAGTACGAAGGCGGAGTAGGCGTTTTCAACTGGCTTTGGCAATCGTATCGAGGCTGGCGACCAGGTCGCCGCGCAGGGTGTAATCCAGGCTTTCCGTGATGCGCACGTCGACCAGCCGGCCGACGAGCACATCGCAGGACGCGCCCGGGAAGAAGTTGACGACGCGGTTGTTCTCGGTGCGCCCCTGGAGTTCGCCCCCGCCCTTCTTGGACGGGCCTTCGACCAGGATGCGCTGCACGGTGCCGACCATCGCGGCACTCGTCTTGCGGGTATTGGCATCGATCTGCGCCTGCAGGCGCTGCAGGCGTGCGAGCTTGACCTCGTGCGGCGTATCGTCCGCCAGGTTCGCGGCCGGTGTGCCGGGGCGCTTGCTGAAGATGAAGGAGAAGCTGTTGTCGAAACCGACGTCCTCGACGAGCTTCATCATCGCCTCGAAATCGGCGTCCGTCTCGCCCGGGAAGCCGACGATGAAGTCGGACGAGATCGAGATGTCGGGGCGGACGGCCTTGATGCGGCGGATGATCGATTTGTATTCGAGGCCCGTGTAGCCGCGCTTCATCGCCTGCAGGATGCGGTCGGAACCGTGCTGCACGGGCAGGTACAGGTGATTGACCAGCTGCGGGATCTTCGCGTACGCGTCGATCAGGCGCTGGGTGAATTCCTTCGGGTGGCTCGTGACGAAGCGCAGGCGCTCGATGCCGGGGATCTCCGCCACGTATTCCAGCAGCAGGGCAAAGTCCGCAATCTCGGCGCCGGCCGTTCCGCCCGGCTCCATCGCGCCGCGGTAGGCGTTCACGTTCTGCCCCAGCAGCATGATTTCCTTGACGCCTTGCGCAGCCAGGCCGGCGACTTCCGTCAGCACGTCCTCGAAGCGGCGCGACACTTCCTCGCCGCGCGTGTACGGCACGACGCAGTAGCTGCAATATTTGCTGCAGCCTTCCATGATCGACACGTACGCGACCGGGCCGTCGACCTTGGCGGGCGGCAGGTGGTCGAACTTTTCGATTTCCGGGAAGCTGATGTCGACCTGCGCGGCGCCCGTGTGGCGGCGCAGCTGGATCATCTGCGGCAGGCGGTGCAGCGTCTGCGGCCCGAACACCATGTCCACGTGCGGCGCGCGCTTGACGATGGCGTCGCCTTCCTGCGACGCCACACAGCCGCCCACGCCGATGATCAGGTCGGGCTTGGCGCGCTTGAGTTCCTTCAGGCGGCCGAGGTCGGAAAACACTTTTTCCTGCGCCTTTTCGCGCACGGAGCAGGTGTTGAACAGGATCACGTCGGCGTCATCCGGGGTGTCGGTGCGTACGAGCCCGTCGGACGCGCCCAGCACGTCCGCCATCTTGTCCGAGTCGTACTCGTTCATTTGGCAACCGAAGGTCTTGATGAATACTTTTTTCTGCATGGAATGCTTACAAGTGCTGATGCTTTGACAAGTGGAAGTCCAGTTTACCGTAAATCGGATAAGGGGCCGGCAAAGCCGGTGCGTGCGGCCGTGCGCACCGTCGGCGTGTGGCTTCGCGGCATTGGGAATTTCCAGTAATAAATTTTCAAACAGTCGGTTACATTGTTAAATCTTGAATTTTCCTTGCCAGCTGTTATCTTTAAAGTTGCCGATCCGACTCGAACAGGTTTTCCGTTGTGAATCAACCAGTTCGTGTAGCTCGGCAATTGCAAAATTAGCCTAAAAAAACACTTGCGTGCGCCACAATTTGTCACCATGTGCTGAAATGACTATGTGACAAGCTTTCCACCGGTTAGCTTGATTTCGGCCAACGATTTTTGTGCTCAGGTCGAGTGTGAACCCGGCATATGAGTTTGATAATTTGTCCGAAAAACAAGTGCATGTGGGAAGCGGGAAGTGCAAAAACCGCAGCGGCGACGGCAGTTCTGTCGCGGCGCCCCGTCCGGCAACGCAACCGCCTGGCGGTGCGCGGGGTACGGACAGGTTCCGACGCTGCATCGGTTTTTCGTGCTTCCCGCCGAGGGGGCGCACGCGGTCCGGTAACGTCGCCGGCAGGTCAGGTGAATGCCTGGTCAGTCGGTAACGCGATTCCGGAACTTAGGTTGACGAAACTTAGTCATTTACACGGTTCGTAAAAGAACTATTTTAACCATTCACGAGGTCATCATGGCACATCATGCTTTGTCATCACAGGAAAGCTACAACCCGAACCACTTGCTGGACATTCTGCTCGGCAAGATGCAGCTGAAGAACGATGCGGCGCTGTCGCGCATGCTGGAAGTCGCTCCGCCGGTGATCAGCAAGATCCGTCACCACCGCCTGCCCGTCGGCGCTTCGCTGCTGATCCGCATGCACGAAGTGACCGGCATGAGCATCCGCGATCTGCGTGACCTGATGGGCGACCGCCGGACCAAATATCGCCTGTCGGATGCGCAAGGCCGTCCGAAGCCTGAAGAAAAAGCTGCACAGCAAGCTGCCCAGCAGGCCGCGCAACAACAAGGTCAGCCGCAAGTTCAGCAGGGCCAACAGTCGCAACCGAACGACGCTTCGCCATCCAAGCCGTCGGGCAACTATGCGCACTGAAGCCGTGGGCATGACAGACGGTCCTGTCATGCCCTCGGTTCGACCCGGCAGCGAGACGTCCTCGCTGCCGTCATCATGACCATCCTGGGCCTGGACGGCCTCGTTCAAGCCATCAGGATGGTCGACATCTCGCCGAACTGCACTTCCGTTTCGCGGAACAGGTGCAGATAGGCTTCCTCGTTCAATCCCATCGCATCCCATGCCAAGCTGGATACGCGCGGCACCAGTTCCTCGTCTTCGCCGGCCAGGTCGAGCGCGTGGACGATGGCATTGGCCACGTGCACGATGGCCGCAAGGAAACCAGCGCCGTGCATGTCGGGCGCATGGTGGCAGGCGATCGCGTGGCGCATCGTGTCCGAAAAGTTCCAGTGGTCGGCCAGGGCGACCCCGGCGTCGACGTGATCGATGCCCAGCACGGCGCGTTCGGCCTCCAGCCAGTCGCCGCCATGCTGCGCGCGCCATGCAACGACCTGGGCATAGGCGTCGGGATGGCCCGTCACGAGCACGAGTTTGCCGATGTCGTGCAGCAAGCCGGCCGTGAAGGCGATGTCCTGGTTGAAGCGCATCCGGCGCGCGAGCGCGCGAGCGCACACGGCCGTGGCGATCGAATGGCGCCAGAACGACTTGTCGTGAAACCCGGCGCAGCGTCCGCTGGGGAAGCAACCGGTGATGGCAGCCGCCGTGATCAGGTTGCGCGTGGCCTGGAAGCCGAGGAACGTGATGGCTTGCTGGATCGTCGTGACCTTCACCTGCAGGCCGAACGACGACGAATTGGCGAGGCGCAGCGTCTTGGCCGTCAACGCCTGGTCGTACGACACCTTTTTCGCCAGCACGGAAATGTCGATGTCGTCTTGTTCTATGCTGCTGAGCAATTCCATCACGACGGCGGGCAGCGACGGCAAGTCTTGCACGCCGGCTGCGAGCTGTTCGGGTAACAGGCGGTTCATGCGTCCTCCCCGCGTTGCAAACGATAATCTTCCACGTAGCGGCGCAGGATGCCCGTACCCCAGTCGCCGAGGTCGTCGCGATCATGGATGCGGAACAGGTGATCGAGCCGCGCCTGGATCGCCACCGGATCGATAGGCACAGCCGCCGGGGCCGCTTGCAGGATGGGCAGCATGTCGATGCCGTGCCGTCCCAGCGACGCGAGCATCGATTCCGTCAAGACCACGCCCTGCGCCAGCAAGACGTTGCCCCTGCCGTCGAGCACGACATCGGACAACACCATTCCCGGACGGGTCTCGGCCAGCGGCGTCAGCTGGAAAGGACCGCTCATGCTTCCCTCATTTATTCTTGGCAATGTATTGATATTACCATCGGGTCAGGGGCTGTGAGCCGCTTAATGCAGTCTTAATCCGGGCAAGGTACGATGGCCGGATGACCAGTCAACGCTATATTGCTTTATTAAGAGGCGTGAATGTCGGGCGGGCAAAACGTGTTGCCATGGCCGACTTGCGCAAACTGATCGCCGATCTCGGCTACGACAATGTGCGCAGCCTGCTCAACAGCGGCAACGTCGTCTTCACCGGTCCTGCCAAGCCGCACGACACGGTGGCGACCGAGATCGAGGACGCGCTGGTGCTCAAGCTCGGCGTCGCGTCCCGCACCATCGTGCTCGGGTGCGCTGACCTGGACGCGATCATTTCTTCCAATCCATTGCTCGACGTCGCGACCGACCATGCGCGCCTGCTGACTTTCATCCTCGGCGGTGCCCATTCGCGCGCAGCCATCGAACCCTTGTGCGGCCAGGACTGGCGTCCGGGCGCGGTGGCGCTGGGCGAGCGCGCCGCCTACGTCTGGTGCCCCGACGGTGTCCTCGACAGTAGGGCGGCCGCGGCGCTGGGCAAGCAGTTGGGCGATGGGACGACCGCGCGCAACTGGGCGACGCTGAGCAAGCTGCGCGCGCTGTGCCAGGAATTGCCGGCCTGAGCCATCCGGGCGCGGCAACGCCCCGCTGCATTAGGAGATTTCGCGCCGATGAACAGATGGCAAAGTTAATCGATTCACCATGCGACAAATGCATTCATTATTCGAACGGCTATTGATAAGTTATTAAAAGCCGCAGTGGTTGATTGCGATTTATTTATCGAATAGATGGGATTGGCAATAAAAAGCGATATCAAGTTGATCATCCGTGTTGCGATTCAAAATTTTTTCCGCGCACGGTATACACGACGCTTTTCTTTACGAGTATAGTCTCCATATCCCCATTGCCTTCGGGCATCAAAACAATATCAAACGCACACGTTTGAATACCCTGCGGTCCCGCACCGCCGCCTTCGCGTCCACTCGGCACTTCGGAAGGCATGCAACACCCAGCCGTATCACGCACCTTCGACTTTGTAGAGTACCGATATGCCCAATTTTGCCCGACTTCAAATTGCCTTTAAGAATGTTTATGTCCGGATTCTAGCTGCCGTATTGCTCGGCGTTGTCACGGGCTGGGCAATCTACAAGGCCGATATCCCGCAAGATCCGTCGCCGGTCGTCTATTCCCAGAACATTTCCGAGATCACCCAACTGGCATCTCAGAAAGACCGCCTGGATTATCTGATCGTGGCAAAGCCGCTGTCGGATTCGCCGCGCTATATCTATAAGTTCAAAGGCACGCCGGAATTGCACGTCGTGAAAGTGCCAAGCACATCGCACTTGTCGCTGGAGCGCGAAGTGCTGCTGAAGAATGCGATCCCGTATTCCATCGCCAAGGACGATTACCTGGCGTCGCACAAGGCCGTCATGCAGGACGAAGGCGAAGGCGTCGGTGCCGACATCCTCGACTTCATGAAGCGCCACGCGCTCGACCTGACCGTGCTGGTGGTGATCCTGTACGCCATGAAATTCGGCATCCCGGGCATGGGCATGAGCAGCCAGCTGATCACGCCGGACAAGCTGAAGGGCAGCCTGGACGACCTGATCGGCATGGAAGACATCAAGCAGGAAGTGCTGCACCTGGAAGACATGATCCGCAACCGCGAGTTGTACAAAGAGCACAACATCGACAAGCCGTTCAACGTCATGCTGACGGGTCCGGCCGGTACGGGCAAGACGAAGCTGGTGGGCTACCTGGCCAAGCGCCTCGACATTCCGCTGATCCAGGCGTCCGGCTCGGCGCTGGAATCGGGCTATGTCGGCGGCGGTTCGAAGGCGCTGAACGCCCTGTACCGCAAGGCGTCGAGCAAGGGCCGCTGCATCATCTTCCTGGATGAGGCGCAAAGCCTGTTCATGCCGCGCGGCCGCAGCGAAAAGAAATGGGAAGACGACACGGCGAACACCCTGCTGGGCCTGCTGGACGGCGTCAAGAGCGACAAGGGCCAGGGCGTGATCTGGGTCGTCGCCTCGAACTTCGACGATGCGTCGACGGAGATGGACGAAGCGATGCTGCGCCGTTTCTCCGTGAAGATCAATTTCCGCCTGCCGAACAAGGGCGAGCGCAAGGAACTGCTGCGCAGTTTCCTGGCACGCAAGAAGGAAGGCCTCGTGGATTGGAACGACCTCGACCTGGACCAGGTCGCGGAAATGACGCAGAACCTGAGCCCGGCGCTGCTGGAAACCGTGGTCGAGCGCGCGTCGATGATCTCGATCCAGGAAAAGGCGATCATCAACACGGACCTGCTGTTCCGCGCCTACGAGCGCGCCACGATCGGCTTGACCGACCGCGCCACGACGGCCGAGAAGCACAAGCAGCGCGAGCGCATCGCCGTGCACGAACTGGGTCACTTCTTCATGCAGATCGACCCGCACCTGCGTGCCGGCATGAGCCTGGCCGAGGTCAAGGAAAAGTCGCATCTGCTGAAGATCAGCACGGAAGCGGTGTCCAAGATCGGTGCGCTGGGCTATGTGCTGCAATCCGGTGACGACATGTCGCTGCGCACGCTGGAAGAAATGGAGCGCGACGTGATCGGCCTGTACGGCGGCGTGGCGGCGGAAGAACTGTTCTACGGCGCACGCGGCATTTCCGTCGGCAGCCAGAACGACATCGAAAAGATCACGAAGATGCTGAACCTGATGGTCGGCCGCCTGTCGATGTATTCGCGCGCCAAGATCGACTACAGCCAGTTGCAGAACGACGCGTCCGGCGAGCACACCTTGCGCCAGGTGGAGGAGAAATCGGATGAGCTGTACAACTACACGCTGAATTCGATCCGCGACTACAAGGACGTGATCCTGTCGATCAAGGAAACGCTGCTCGACCAGTACGTGCTGTCGAAGGATGCCGTGTTCGAGCTGCTGGAAGCACACCAGGATGCGCTGATGGCCGGCTTGAACGCGCCGCGCCACGCGAGCCTGAAGCTGTGCGCCGAAGAGGCGGCGGTGGCCTAAGTAAAAGTTTGGTGGTGGTGATGATGCGGCGGGCAGCGATGTCCGCCGCTTTTTTTTATTCGGGCCGCTGCACGACCCGGATCTTGCCGCTGCCGCCCCCGCCGCAGAAGAAGCGGTCGACGCCGTCGGACTCCAGGCCCGACACCATCGCATCGGCCGGCATCTCGACGCATTGCAGCACGTCGCCCGTGCGCGGGTCCACGCGGCGCAAGTCGCTGCTGTCGTTTTCCCACGTGGCGTGCCACAGCTCGCCGTTCAGCCACGTCACGCCCGTGACGAAGCGCTTCGATTCGATCGTCTGCAGGATCGCACCCGTCTCCGGATCGAGGCGGTGGATCTTGCGCGCGCGGTGCTGGCCGATCCACAGCGAGCCTTCGGCCCACGTGAGGCCGGCGCCGCCGCCGTCCGGCGTCGGGATGCTCGACAGGACGGCGCCCGTGTCGGGATCGATCTTCTGGATGCGGCTGTCCGCGATCTGGTACAGGTAGCGGCCGTCGAACGCGGTGCCCGCGTGCGCCGGGACCGGGAGGGAGCGCTGCAGCCGGCCGCTGTCGGGATCGACCGCGTTCAAGTGGTCGCCGGACGCGAACCACAGCCGGGAGCCGTCGAAGGAGACGCCATGCACGCCGGGCTGGTCGTCGAAGGGTCCGTACTCGCGGACGATATGGGCAGGTGTCGTTTTCATATGGTCATTCTATTGAACGCCCGGCGCCGAGGGGAGTAACAAGCTTGTCGCGAAACCGGGCAGCGGGAGCATCGCCCAGCGGCGCGCCCGGGCCTGGCCGAACGCCTGGATCTTGCCGCCGGCCGCCAGCGTTTCCAGCGCGCGCTGGACGGTGCGCTGGCTCGTGCCCAGCGCCTGCGCGAGCGCGGAGCTGGACCACGCCTCCCCATCCGACAGCAATGCCAGCAGCGGCGCGTGGTCGTCGTCGACGGGACGGACGAGCACGGCGACGTCGTGCCCGTCATGCGCCACCAATTGGAAGCCGCGCGGCGTCGCGCGCACGCCGGCCGCGCCGCGCAGCACGGACCGCAGCCGGCCCATCTCGACGCGCAGCCGGGCGCGGTGCGTCTCGTCCGGATGGCGGGTGCGGAACGCGGCCAGGATCAGCATCTCACGCGGCGCATCGTGCGGCCAGGCCTCGGCCAGTGCGCGGACGAGGGCGAACAGGACGGGCCGCCGCGCCAGCGGAATCTCCTGGGCGCGGTGGTGCACGGCGTGCAGGCAGCCGTCGACCACCAGCGCGGTCGAGGCCATCAGCCGCTCCACCTCGTCGAGCAGCACGTCGCGCTGGCCGTCCGGCGTGATGAGTCGCGCGGCCGGCGCATCAAGCAGGCGCGCGGCCCACTCCACTTCGGCGCCGAGGGCGGCGATGCCGGCGGCGCGCGCGTGGGCGTCCGCGCGGACGAGCGCCGCGCGCGCCGCCTGCGCGCGCATGCGCCGCACCGCGATGCCGGCGGCCGTCAGCTCGTGCGCGGCACGCAACGCGCGCGGCAGGCCGGACGCATCCAGCGCGGCCAGGCGCTGCTCGGCATCGTCGAGGCGGCCCGTCAGCAGCAGGCGGCGGATTTCCAGGTAGCGGGCATGCGCCGCGTTGGCGTGGTCGCCGTGCGCGTCCAGCGTGCGGCAGGCGTCGGCGAGCAAGGTCGCGCAGGTGTCGAAGTCGCGCGCCGCGAGCGCGATCTCGGCCTCGGCGAGCTGGCAGCGCGCGCGCGCGACGGCTTCTCTCGCGCCGAATGCGCGGGCGGCGCGGCGCACGAGCTGGCGGGCGCGCGCGAGATCGCCCAGCTGCGCCATCGCGATGCCGCGCAAAGCCAGCGCGGGCGCGTCGTCACGCAGGGCGACGCGGGAGAGGGCGCCGAGCGGGTCGCCGTGCGCCAGCGACAGGGCCGCCGCCGTGATCATCGAGTCCATCGGAATCGCGCCAAACTTGTCACTCCCGTCATGTGCCGTGCCCTCCCTACTATAGCACCGCATTCAACCACCTAAAGGAACGACCATGACGACGCATCAGACAGCAACCCGGGACGAATGGATGGCCGCGCGCCTGCGGCTGTGGGAGGCGGAGCGCGAGCTCACGCACCGCGGCGACGAGCTCGCGCGCCAGCGCCAGGCCTTGCCCTGGGTCCGCATCGACAAGGACTATCGCTTCGACACCGGGTCCGGCACGGCCACCTTGGTCGACCTGTTCCGGGGCCGCTCGCAACTGCTCATCTACCACTTCATGTTCGGCGTCGACTACAAGGCGGGCTGCCCGTCGTGCTCGGCGATCGCGGACGGGTTCGACGGCATCGTCACGCACCTGGCCAACCATGACGTGACGTTGATGGCCGTGTCGCGCGCGCCGCAGGCCAGGCTGCAGGCGTACAGGGAACGCATGGGCTGGCGCTTTCCGTGGGCGACCGCGCAGGCGTTGCCGGGCGCGGACTTCAACGCCGACTTCAACGTCTGGTTCTCGGAAGAACAGCAGCGCGAAGGCGGCATCGAGTACAACTACCGCCGCGAACCGCCGATGCGGCAAGCGACCCGCACCGACTGGACGATGCTGGACAGCGGCAGCCCCGCGGCGCTGCAGGCCGCGGCGACGGGCACCGACCTCGCCACGTACACGCGCGACCGGCCCGGCGTGAGCGCCTTCGTGCTGGAGGACGGCGTCGTCTACCACACGTATTCGGCCTATGCGCGCGGCCTCGACGGCCTGTGGGGCATGTTCCAGTGGCTGGACCGCGCACCGAAGGGCCGCAACGAGGACGGCGTCTGGTGGCGGCGCCACGACGAGTATCCCGTGCGGTGATGGGCCAGATCCCGATGCCGGGCGGGTGGGCCATGGCGGCGATGTGGCTACCGATGTGCGGCCAGTCCCGGCTCGGCGCCATGGCCGGTTTCATCGGGACGTGGGCCGCGATGATGGTGCCGATGATGCTGCCGCTCGCCGTGGCGCCATTGCGCCGTTATCGCGCGGCGCTGGCCGGGACGGAACGGTGGCGGGCGCGCCTGCTCACGGCGGTGGCCGGGTGCGCGTGGGCCCTGGCCTGGACGGTGCCCGCGTTGCCGCTGTACGTGGCCGGCACGATCGTGGCACAGGCGCTGCTGGACCTGCCAGCGCTGGCGCGCACGATGCCAATGCTGGCGGCCGTCGCCGGCGTGGCGGGCGCCGGCTGGCATGCGGCGTCGTGGTGCCGCCGTCCGGCGCACGTGCTTGACGCCGTGTGCGGGCGGCCCGTCGTCGTCGCGGCGCTGCGGCAGGGCGCGCGGCTGGGCAGTCACTGCGTGCGGCGCTGCGCGGGCATGACCGTCGCGATGGTCGCCGCGGGCTTCATGGAGACGGGCACGATGGCTATCGCCATCGCCGTCGTCGCCGTGGAATCAGTGCGCCTGCGCGAGCGCCAGGCCGTCCAGCACGTGGCGCGTCATGCTGCGGGCTAACTCGTGCTCGCCGACGAGGACCGTGCCGCCCGTCTCCGCGCGCAGCAGGCGTGCCTCTTCCTCGTTGTGCGTGCGCACGACGCAGCGGATGGCGGGATTCAGCGCCTTGGCCGTTTCGACCATCGCGCGCACGTGAAAGGTGTCCGGCGTCGCGATCACGAGCATGGCGGCGCGCGCGATGTGGGCCTGGATCAGCACCGCCGGTTCGGCCGCATTGCCCGCCACGGCCGGCTGGTCGCGCCGGCGCAGCTGGTCGACGATGTCGCGGTTCTGTTCCGCCACCACGTAATGGATGCCCGCGCCGTCCAGCTCCTGCGCGATGCGTTTGCCCACGCGGCCGTAGCCGACCAGCACGACCTGGTTCGTCAGGCGCCCGTGGTCGACCGTCACCGGCAGCTCGGCCAGCGGGTCGGGCGAGCGCGCGAGCTTGCGCGCGCGCTCGGATGCCGACAGCATCCGGTCCTGCAGCGGGCCGACCAGCTTGAACATCAGCGGATTCACGGCGATCGAGATGATGGCGCCCGCGAGGATCAGGTTCTGGCCCAGCTCCGGCAAGAGGCCCAGCGAGATGCCGAGGGCGGCCAGGATGAACGAGAACTCGCCGATCTGCGCGAGGCTCGCGGACACCGTGATGGCCGTATTGAGCGGATAGCGCAGCGCCAGCACGAGAACGAACGCGGCCAGCGATTTGCCGACGAGGATGATGGCGACGACGCCCAGCACTTCCAGCGGGCGCTCGACGAGCACGCGCGGATCGAACAGCATGCCGACGGAGACGAAGAACAGCACGGAGAACGCGTCGCGCAGCGGCAGCGTCTCTTCGGCCGCGCGGTGGCTTAGCTCCGATTCGCGCAGGACCATGCCGGCGAAGAAGGCGCCCAGCGCGAACGACACGCCGAACAGGTGCGACGAGCCGTAGGCGATGCCGACGGCGGCTGCGATCACGGCCAGCGTGAACAGCTCGCGCGAACCGGTCTTCGCGACGCGCCACAGGAACCACGGGAACAGCTTGCGTCCGACGAGCAGCATGAAGGCGATGAAGGCGCCCACCTGCAGCAGGGTTTTCCCCAGCGAGAGCCACAGCGAACCCCCGTCGCCCTTGCCGCCCAGCGGGCCGGCCAGCGCGGGCAGCAGCACGAGCACGAGTACCGTCACGAGGTCTTCCACGACGAGCCAGCCGACCGCGATGCGGCCGTTGAAGGAATCGAGCTGGCCGCGATCTTCGAGCGCGCGCAGCAGCACCACGGTGCTCGCGACCGACAGCGCGAGGCCGAACACGAGGCCTGCCCCGAGGTCCCAGCCCCACAGTTGCGTGAGGCCGATGCCGAGCAGGGTCGCCACCGCGATCTGCAGCACGGCGCCGGGCAGGGCGATGCCTTTCACTTCCAGCAGGTCGTCCAGCGAAAAATGCAGCCCGACGCCGAACATCAGCAGCATCACGCCGATCTCGGCCAGCTGCGACGCGAGATGCACGTCGGCGACGAAGCCCGGCGTGGCGGGGCCGATGATGACACCGGCGGCGAGATAGCCGACCAGCGCGGGCAGGCGGAGGCGCACGGCGAGCATGCCGAACAGCAGGCCGAGACCGAGGGCGGCGGCGATGGTGGTGATCAGGCTGATGTCGTGCTGCATCCCGGCTCCTAGACGATGGCAGTAGGGTGGGGTGTTTGATGCCGGGGGCATCAAGCACGTGCCCACGCGGACGTCGGCATTACGCATGCGTTCGCGTGGGCGGAGGGCCGCCCACCCTACGTAAACCGGTCCAGTATAAGCGACGAGACGATTACGGCACGGTCGCCAGGTTCAACAGTGCCTTGCGCAGCGCCGCCCGCACGGCCAGGAACTGGTCGCGGCGCGATTCGCGGTCGAGGCGGAACAGCATCAGCCCCTCGATCTGCGCCACCATCAGGATCGCGCGCTGCATGTATTCCTCGTCGGGAATCGCCGGGTTCAGTCCGCGGATCAGGTTGTAGACGGTCTTGCGCTCGCGGCCCAGCATGCGGTCCATCAGGCTGGAGGCGAACGCGTTGCGCGACGCCAGCGCCCAGATCTCGAAGAACAGCGCGTGCGTGACGGGGTTCGTGATCTCTTCCAGGAACATGTCGGTCGTCGACACGAATTGCTCGAGACGGGGCCGGTCGCTCATCTCCGCGGAGATGCGGTCCATCTTGGCCTGGAACTCGTCCATCGTGGACAGCAGCACGGCTTCCAGCAGCACCTCCTTGCTGCCGTAGTAATGCTGGACGTTCGAGAGGGTCATCCCCGCCTCGGCCGCCACCCGCCGCATCGACAGGCCGGCATAGCCGTCCGCGGCGAGCAGCCGGCGCGCGGCGTGCAGGATGGCGTGCACGCGCTCCCAGCCCTTTTCCGTCGTCAGGGAGGATTTGTAGCGCAGGGTCTGGTCGAGCGTCGGATGCATGGGACCATTATCGCACGGCATGCTTTCAAAACCAGTACGACTGACCTATAATCGTTTCGATAGGTCGGCTGACCTGATAAAAAATAGGAGACGACGATGAGCCGCAAAGTCCATGTGACGGGTGTCGGGATGATCCCGTTCGCCAAACCGGGGGCGAGCGCCCCGTACCACGAGATGGGGGCGCTGGCCGCTCGCGCCGCGCTGGAGGACGCCGGCATCGCCTGGGAGGACGTCGAGCAGGCCTACGCGGGCTATGTCTACGGCGATTCCACGTGCGGCCAGAAGGCCTTGTATGGCGTCGGCATGACGGGCATCCCGATCGTCAACGTCAACAACAACTGCTCGACGGGGTCCACCGCGCTGTACCTCGCGCGCCAGGCCGTGCAGGGCGGGGCGGCAGACTGCGTGCTCGTGCTGGGCTTCGAGCAGATGAGCCCCGGCGCGCTGGCGTCCGTGTTCACCGACCGGCCCGCGCCGTTCGACGACTTCGACGCCGTCACCGACCGCCTCGTCGGCAAGCCGGAGATCCCGCTGGCGCTGCGTTATTTCGGCGGCGCCGGGCTCGCGCACATGGAAAAATACGGCACGCCGCTGGACGCGTTCGCGCGCATCCGCGCCAAGGCCAGCCGGCATGCGGTGAACAATCCGCTGGCGCTGTTCCGCAAGGAGGTCAGCGTGCAGGACGTGCTGGACGCCCCCGCGATCTGGCCCGGCGTGATGACGCGCCTGATGGCCTGCCCGCCCACGTGCGGCGCCGCCGCGGCTGTTCTCGTGTCCGAGGACTTCGCGAAGAAGCGCGGCCTGCGCGCCGACGTCCACATCGCTGCGCAGGCGATGACGACGGACCGCGCGAGCACGTTCGACACGAACGACATGATGCGCCTCGTCGGCTACGACATGAGCCGCGAGGCCGCGCACAAGGTCTACGAGCAGGCCGGCGTCGGTCCGGACGACCTGGACGTCGTCGAGCTGCACGACTGCTTCGCCCACAACGAATTGATCACCTACGAGGCGCTGGGCCTGTGCCCGGAGGGCGGCGCCGACAAGTTCATCCGCGAAGGCGGCAATACGTACGGCGGCCAGGTCGTCACGAATCCGTCAGGCGGCCTGCTGTCGAAGGGGCATCCGCTCGGCGCGACGGGCCTCGCCCAGTGCTTCGAACTGACGCACCAGCTGCGCGGCAGCGCGGGCGCGCGCCAGGTCGAGGGCGCGCGCACGGCGCTGCAGCACAACCTCGGGCTGGGCGGCGCCTGCGTCGTCACCTTGTACCAGGTTTGAGGAGGCGACCATGACTTCTCCCTGGATGACACCGGAACTGGACACGTTCCGCGATGCCGTGCACCGCTTCGTCGCGCATGAAGTCGTGCCGCACCAGCAGCGCTGGCGCGAGCAGCAGCACGTCGACCGCGCGCTGTGGAACAAGGCCGGCGAACTCGGTCTGCTGCTCGCGGACGTGCCCGACGACTTCGGCGGCTCGGGCGGCACGTTCGCCCACCAGGCCGTCGTGTTCGAGGAACTGGCACTGGCCGGCGACACGGCGTTCGGCCTGCACGTGCACGCGATCGTCGCGCACTACCTGCTGCACCACGGCACGGAAGACCAGAAATACAAATACCTGCCGCGGCTCGCGAGCGGCGAGATGATCGCCGCGATTGCGATGTCGGAGCCGGGCGCCGGGTCCGACCTGAAGGGCATCCGCACGACGGCCGTGCGCGAGGACCGGGGCTATCGCCTGAACGGTTCCAAGACCTTCATCTCGAACGGCTACCTCGCCGACCTCGTGCTCGTCGTCGCCAAGACCGACCCGGCAGCCGGCGCCAAGGGCATCTCGCTGATGCTGCTGGAAACGCGCGACAATCCGGGCTTCCGCGTCGGGCGCATCCTCGACAAGATGGGGCAGAAAGGGCAGGACACGTGCGAGCTGTTCTTCGATGACGCGACCGTCCCCCTCGCGAACGTGCTGGGCGGCGTGGAAGGGCAGGGCTTCGCCCAGCTGATGGCGGAGCTGCCGTACGAGCGCACGATCGTCGGCGTGGCCGGCGTCGCCTGCATCGAGCGGGCGCTGGAGCTGACCGTCACGCATGCGCGCGAGCGCAAGGCATTCGGCCAGGCCCTCATCGACATGCAGAACACGCGCTTCGTGCTGGCCGAGTGCAAGACCGAGGCGACGGTGGCACGCGTCTTCATCGACCGCTGCATCGAGGACCTGATCGCGGGTCGCATGGACACGGTGCGCGCGTCGATGGCCAAGTACTGGATCACGGACTTGCAATGCAAGATCGTCGACCAGTGCCTGCAGCTGTTCGGCGGCTACGGCTACATGCTCGAATACCCCATCACGCAGATGTACCTGGACGCGCGCGTGCAGCGCATCTACGGCGGGGCGAACGAGATCATGAAAGAAATCATCGCGCGGTCGCTGTGATGACGAGCGGACCTTTGCAGGGCTTGCGCGTCATCGAGATGGTCGGCATCGGCCCGTGCCCGTTCGCCGCGATGATGCTGGCCGACATGGGGGCGGACGTGATGCGCATCGACCGCAAACAGGACCCCTCGGCACCGAATCCATACCCGACATTGGGCACGAAGTACGACGTGATGGCGCGCGGCCGCCGTTCGCTGGCGCTGGACTTGAAGTCGCCGCGCGCGCGCCAGCTGCTGCTCGACCTCGTGGGCAAGGCCGATGCGCTCGTCGAAGGCTTCCGGCCCGGCGTGATGGAGCGGCTGGGCCTCGGCCCGGAAGTCTGCCACGACCGCAACCCGAAGCTCGTGTACGGCCGCGTCACGGGGTGGGGCCAGGCGGGCCCGCTCGCGCAGGCCGCGGGACACGACCTGAACTACGTGGCGCTGTCCGGCATGCTGCACGCGATGGGCGACGCGGACCGGCCGCCTGCTCCGCCGCTGAACCTCGTCGGCGACTTCGGCGGCGGCGGCATGATGCTGGCGTTCGGCGTCGTCTGCGCCATGCTGGAGGCGCGCGCGTCGGGCCGCGGGCAGGTGGTCGACGCCGCGATGACGGACGGCGCCGCGCTGCTGGGCGCCATGACGTGCGGCCTGCGCGCGCACGGCACGTGGTCGGCCGCGCGCGGCGCCAACCTGCTGGACGGCGGCGCGCCGTTCTACGCGACCTATGCCTGCGCCGACGGGCGCTTCATCGCCGTGGGCGCCATCGAGCCGCAGTTCTATGCGCGCCTGCTGGCGCTGGCGGGGTCGTCGGACCCGGCGTTCGCGCGGCAGTGGGACCGGGACGACTGGCCGGCGCTGAAAGAAAAATTCGCGGCGCTGTTCGCGACGCGCACGCGTGACGCGTGGCGCGCGCTGCTGGAGGGGACGGACGCCTGCTTCGCGCCCGTGCTCGACATGGACGAAGCGCCGCATCACCCGCACAATGCCGCGCGCAAGACGTTCGTCGACGTCGACGGCGTCACGCAGCCGGCGCCCGCGCCGCGCTTCTCGCGCACGCCGGGCCAGGCGCGGCCCGTGGCCGCCGCGCCGGGGGAGGACGGTGCCGCCGTGCTGGCCGACTGGGGCTGGTCCGAGGACGCCATCGCGAGGCTGCGGCGCGACAATATCGTCTAGGCTGGGCTACCATGACGGCATGGAGACCATGCCTCACAAGGAACGCGAGCTGCGCCAGTCCAAGCGCCTGGCGCTGGGCTTCTTCGTCGGTGCGGCCGCGCTGTTCGCCCTGTCGTTGCCGCTGTCCGTCCGCTGGCCGGGCAATTGGTGGATCGGCCTGCTGAAGGCGTTCGCGGAGGCCGCGATGGTCGGCGCGCTGGCCGACTGGTTTGCCGTCGTCGCGCTGTTCCGGCGCGTGCCGATTCCGCTCGTCTCGCGCCACACGGAGATCATCCCCGCCAACAAGGAGCGCATCGCAGACAACCTGGCTGCGTTCGTGCGCGATAAATTCCTCGACACGGATTCCATCGTCCGGCTGATCCAGCGCCACGACCCCGCGCAGAAAGTCGCGGACTGGCTCACGAAGCCGGAGAACACGGAGCGCCTGGGCGACACGCTCGTGCGCGTGGCCGGCTTCGCGCTCGACGTCATCGAGGACGCGGCCGTGCAGAACTTCGTGCGGCGCGCCGTGCACGGGGCGATCGGCGGTATCGACCTGTCGCGGACGGCGGGCACGATCCTGGAAAGCCTGACGCGCGACGGCCGCCACCAGCAGATCCTCGACGAGGGCCTCGATCAGCTGGCGCACCTGCTGGCGAACCCCGACACGCAGGCGTTCGTCGCCCAGGGCATCGTCGACTGGCTGCGCGACGAGTACGCGTTCATGGAAAAGATGCTGCCGACGGAGCTCATCGGCCGCAAGGGGGCGGACATCGCCGTGCGGCTCGCGGCCGGCATCCTGACGCGCGTGAGCGCCGACCCGGACCACCCGCTGCGCCGGCGCTTCGACGTGTTCACGCACGATTTCATCGAACGGCTGAAGACCGATCCGTCGTTCATCGAGAAAGGCGAGGACATCAAGCGCCACCTGATCGGCGATGCCGCCGTGAACGCCTACATCGGTTCGCTGTGGAGCGACCTGAAAGGCTGGATCAAGGCTGACCTGCACCAGGAGGATTCCGTGCTGCGCCGGCGGATCGTCGCCACCGGCGCGTGGATCGGCAAGACGCTCGCCGAGGACGCCGTCCTGCGCGCGGCGCTGAACGAGAACCTGGAACTGGCCGTGCGCGGCGCGGCGCCCGAGTTCGCGGGCTTCCTGACGCGCCACATCGCCGACACGGTCAAGCACTGGGACAGCGGCGAGATGTCGCACCAGGTCGAGATCAACATCGGCAAGGACCTTCAATACATCCGCATCAACGGTACCATCGTCGGGGGCCTGATCGGCGTCGCGCTGTACCTGCTGTCCGCGCTGCCGGGCTGGCTGGGCTAACACGGAGGATCATCATGCAAGCAACGAGCGACATGGTGAACGCGGCGCTGACCGGCGCCCCCGACCTGGCGCGCCTGCCGGGCCGCGACCTCGTCGAAGTGGCGCGCTACCTGATCCCGCTGGAAGCGAACCTCGTGCAGGGCTGCCTCGCCGCCTCGGGCGTGCCGGCCGTGCTGGCCGACGCCCACCTGGTGCAAACCGACATGCTGCTGGCGCCCGCGCTGGGCGGGGTGCGCATCCTCGTGCCGCACGATCATCTGCAGCAGGCGCAGGCCGTGCTGGAAGCGTTCGCGCGCGGGGAGTTCGCCCTCGGAGACGATGCCGACGTTGGGGAGTAGGGTGGGCACCCCGTGCCCACGCGGACGCATGCGTGACGCAAACGTGCGCGTGGGCGGAGGGCCGCCCACCCTACTTCAGCAGCGCGGCAGCGCGTGCGTCGTCCACGGCATACAGGTGAGCGGGCAGGCCGACGCCGCCACCGCACGGCACCGTGACGCTGGTGCCGTCGCGCAGGCCGAGCGTCGTCTTGCCGTGTGCCTGGCACGCGGCCACCGACGCCTTCACGCCGGCCGCATTGCCGAACAGCGGCAGGCCCTCGGCCTTCACGATTTCCATGCCGGCGCGCAGCGTACCGCACCTGGGCCCCGCGCCGATGCGTACGGACGCTTCTTCCTCGTAGGTGCGCGCGGCGCCGCCGCAATCGGCCGCCATCAACCGCCTGAGATGGCGGAACGCGAACATGGTGGCCATGGCCGGGCTCCATGCGTCGGTCGTGCGCAGCAGGGCGCCCGGCTGGCGGGTGTAGTCGAGCAGCACCGCGTCGAGCGGCTCGCTGCCCGCCAGGCGCGGCAACCAGCGCGGCGTGCAGTCCTTGGTGCCGCCGCATTCGATGTCCTGCACGAAGTCCGTGCGTTCGCCGTCGCGGGCCTTGCGGATGTAGTCGCGCAGGCGCAGCAGCGGATGGTCCGTGCCCCCTGCGGACAAGCCGATGGCGTAGAACGCCAGCCCGCACTGGTACGGCGACTCGCCCCAGCCGCGGTCGCCCATGGCCTTCCAAGGCTTGCCGTCGGCCGACACGGCGCAGCCGTTCACCGCGGTTTCCAGCGCATCCTTCAGCGCGGCGCGGTCGAGCCAGCCCAACTGCGCGGTCGCCGCGACGCGCAGGAATTCCGCACCGCCTTCGTGGATCGTCGCCTCGTCGTCCTGCCATGCGTCGTGCCATGCCGTCGGTTGCAGTAGGTGGGCGATTTCGTGGGGCAGGAAGCGGAGCAGGACGCCGTCCTGTGTGGGCCCCGGCGCGGACGGGAAGGACAGCCGCAGCACGGTGTGGTTGGCGATGTCCCCGCGCCAGGCGGGCGGTGTCGACGGCGCCGCCAGGGTGAACGGCACCGTGAACGGAATGCCCGGCATGTCCTGCGCGAGCTGGCGCGCGGCGCCGGCGACGGTGGCGTTCAGGCGCTGCAGGGTCTCCGGCGCGAAGCGCGCATCGGCATGCACGCGCCGCCCTTCCATGGCGCGAAACGGCTCCTGGATCAGCACCGTCGGCATGTGGTCGGCACCGGTGCCCGCGGCCCGCGTGCCCCGTTCGGCCGTCATGGCGCCATCCACGACGACGGTGCCGCCGGGCGCTTCGAAGGTCCAGTCGACGGGGCCGCACGCGTCCGTGACGGCATACACGTCCGTGTGCACGTACAAACCCTTTTCGACGGGATAGGCCCACGGGTAGATGCGATCCACGTCGCGCGCGCTGGCGGGCACGCGCAGGCGCAAGGTCGTGCACGCGGCCTGCTTGCGGACGATGCGTCCGTTTTCCAGCGCCGTGCAGTCGTCGGCCGCGCGCCAGTCATCGCGCAGGGGGACGGTGGCGTTCGGCTGCATGTCGGCGGTGCGGAATTCCAGCGCCGTGCACGCGGGTGGAATGCGATAGCTGACCTCGAGCGCGCCCGGATCGCGCATCGTGATGGTCGCCTGTACCGGCGCGGCGGCGTGGGCGAAAGCGGGCGCGCAGGCCAGCAGCAGGGCGGACAGGGGAAGCTTCACGACGTCTCCAGGGATGAAAACGAAATGATATCTCGACAATATTGCCTGTCAGCACTGCCTGATCGGATAGGTTGCGCACCGGCGATCCGCGGCAAATGAAAAAGCCGCCGGTCCTTGCGAACCGGCGGCTTTCCGAATCTGGTGGTGATAGGTGGACTTGAACCACCGACCCTAGCATTATGAATGCTATGCTCTAACCAACTGAGCTATATCACCAAAACCTGAGGTGCTGCTAAAAACAAAATGGCTCAGCATTGCGCGCCAAGCCATCTCGCTTGAATCTGTGGTGGTGATAGGTGGACTTGAACCACCGACCCTAGCATTATGAATGCTATGCTCTAACCAACTGAGCTATATCACCGGAACGGGGTGCATTATGCCGTTCGGCCCCGGAAGTGTCAAGGCTACCCGCTCCGGATCACCCTGTCCAGACCCGTTCGAATCGTCTCACCCCCGCAACGTGGACAGATGATCAAGCATCCGCGGCGCCGGGTCCGGGCCGAGGCAATCGATCACGATCCGCTCCGGCATCGAACGCAGCCACGTCAACTGGCGCTTGGCCAGCTGGCGCGTGGCGACGATGCCCGTCTCGCGTAACTGGGCCCGGTCGATCGTGCCGTCGAGGTATTCCCACGCCTGGCGGTAGCCGACGCAGCGCATCGACGGCAGGTTCGGGTGCAGGTCGCCGCGGGCGCGCAGGCCCGCGACCTCGGCCACGATGCCCGCGTCGTCGCGCTTGCCCAGCATCTGGTCGAACCGCAGCGCGATGCGCTCGTGCAGCACGGCGCGGTCCGACGGCTCCAACGCGAACGGCACGAGGTCGAACGGCAGCTCGGGCTTCTCGCGGCGTGCGAGCAGCGCGGACATCGGCTTGCCCGACAGTTCGTAGATTTCCAGCGCGCGGTTGATGCGCTGGGCGTCGTTCGGCGCGAGGCGGTCGGCCGTCACCGGATCGACATCGCGCAGCTTCGCATGCATGCCGGGCCAGCCGATGCGCGCGGCTTCCGCGTCGAGGCGCGCACGCACGTCCGCGTCCGCGGTGGGCAGGTCGTCGAGGCCGTCGTTCAGACCCTTAAAGTACATCATCGTGCCGCCGACGAGCAGGGGCAGCCGGCCGCGCGCCTGGATCTCGCCCACGAGCCGGATTGCATCCGTGCGGAACTGCGCGACGGAGTACGCGTCGAGCGGGTCGATGATGTCGATGAGGTGATGGGGCGCGCTCGCCAGTTCTTCCGCCGACGGTTTCGCCGTGCCGATGTCCATGCCCCGGTAGACGAGGGCGGAGTCGACGGAGATGATCTCGACGGGCAGTTCTTTGGCGATGGCGAGCGCCGCCGCCGTCTTGCCGGACGCGGTCGGGCCCATGATGGCCACGGCCAGCGGTTTGTGTTGCGATGTCATGGGATGCTTTACTGGCCGCGCAGGAACAACTTGTCGAGCGCCGCGATTTCGAGTTGGACCCAGGTGGGGCGGCCGTGGTTGCACTGGTCGGCGCGTTCCGTCGCTTCCATCTGGCGCAGCAGGGCGTTCATCTCGGGCTGCGTGAGGATGCGGTTCGCGCGCACCGCGGTGTGGCAGGCGAGGGTACCGAGCAGTTCGTTGCGGCGCTCGATCAGCACGCGCGAGCCGCCGAACTCGCGCACGTCGCGCAGCACGTCGCGCGCGAGCGTCTGCGCGTCGGCGTTCTTCAGGAGTGTCGGCACCGCGCGCACGGCGAGCGTCGTCGGCGATACGGCGGCGATGTCGAAGCCGAGTGCCTTCAGCGTTTCCTGTTCTTCCTGCGCCGTGCCCACTTCGATGGCGTCGGCGAAGAAGGTCACGGGGATCAGCATCTGCTGCACCTGCATCTGCTCGCCGCCGGCCTGGGCGTCGAGTGCATTCTTCAACTGCTCGTACAGGATGCGTTCGTGCGCCGCGTGCATGTCGACGAGGACGAGGCCCTTGCGGTTCTGCGCCAGCACGTAGATGCCGTGCAGCTGGGCCAGCGCGAAGCCGAGCGGGAAGTCGTCGTCGGATGCAGGCTTCGTTGTCTCCGGCACCGGCGCTTCCTGCACGCCGAGCGGCTGCATGGTCTTCGGTGCGCCGGTGAACAGCGCGCCATAACTGTCCGTGCGTTGCGGGACGCCGGCGGACGTCGGCGCATCCCAGCGGCTGCCGGCGGGGAATGGCGACGGCGAGAACGTCGACGATGCACGTGCGCCACCGCCACCGCCACCGCCGCCCGTACCGCCGCCCGAGGTCCACGCTGGCGATGCCAGCTGCGAGCCGAACGTCGTCTGTTCGTGCGGGCGGCGCCATGCCGCATCGCCCAGCGACGTGGATGACGGCTTGATCTCGGCCGCACTCACGGGCGCGGGCGCGTTGCCGTGCGCCGTCGCCGACGTCTGCGCGAGCGCGCGCTGCACGGCGTGGAACACGAACTGGTGGACGGCGCGGCTGTCGCGGAAGCGCACTTCGATCTTGGACGGGTGCACGTTCACGTCGACCATCGCCGGGTCGAGTTCGAGCGCCAGCACGTACGACGGGAAGCGGTCGCCGTGCAGCACGTCCTCGTACGCGGCTTTCACGGCGTGGACGAGCAGCTTGTCGCGCACGAAGCGGCCGTTGACGTAGAAATACTGGCTGTCGGCGCGTGCCTTCGATGCCGTCGGCAGGCCCACGTAGCCGTGCAGGCGCAGCGGGCCGGCACTTTCGTCCAGCTGCAGACGCGCTTCGGCGAAGTCGCCGCCGAGGATCTGCGCGCTGCGCTTGGCGGATTCGCTCGTGTTCCAGTGGTCGATCGTGCGGCTGTTGTGCGACAGGCTGAACGACACGTCCGGCCGCGCGAGCGCGATGCGGCGCACGATGTCCGCGCAGTGGCCGTATTCGGTCTGCTCCGATTTCAAAAACTTGCGCCGCGCCGGCGTGTTGAAATACAGGTCCTGCACGTCGATCGTCGTGCCGAACGGCCCGGACGAGGGCGACACGGTGCCCTGGTGCGAACCGACGATTTCCCACGCGTGCGCCGCGCCTTGCGTGCGCGACGTGATCTTGACGGCGGCGACGGACGCGATCGACGCCAGCGCCTCGCCGCGGAAGCCCAGCGTGTTGACGTTCTCGAGATCGGTCAGCGACGCGATCTTCGACGTCGCATGGCGCGCCAGCGCGAGCGGCAATTCCTCGGGCGGGATGCCGCGGCCGTTGTCGGTGATGGCGATGCGCTTGACGCCGCCTTCCTCGAGCCGGACCGTGACCTGCGTGGCGCCGGCGTCGAGCGCGTTTTCCAGCAACTCCTTGACCACGGCCGACGGCCGCTCGACGACCTCGCCGGCGGCGATCTGCGAGATGAGCTGGTCGGGAAGCTGCTGGATGGGGCGGTGGGTAGGGGCCGGGGCGTTCATCCCCAAATTATAGCTCGCGGCCGGCCCCGGAAACGCCGCTGTTTGATTTTTGCCAAACCGAAGTTTGACCCCGTCAATTGCCTTCTCAATAATCGAGCGAAGCGAAATTCGGGGTCAGAGCACTTGTCGGCCGGAAGTCGGGGTCAGAGCACCGTTTGTGGCAATAGTTCTAAGGCATGAATTGAGTTGATGCCGAGGCCAGAATGAGCGGCGCGGCGCCACGCGGCTCGGGTCACACGCCATGAAAAGGCGTGCTCTGACCCCGAATTTTCCGCAAAACGTGCTCTGACCCCGAATTGGGTTAATTGCCTTCCCAATAATCGAGCGACTGGTCCGCGCGGCCAATGAAGGCGAAGCGGTCGTTCGAGCCGGGACGCTCCGCCAGGATGCCGAACTTGCCGGAATCCGGGTAGTCGACGAGCTCAGGCGATTCCTTCGTGCTGACGGCCAGGTAGCGCAATTCCTCGGTGCCCGTGTTCACGATCTGGTGCGCCACGTCCTTGCCGCCGGGCGGGCAGGCGATGACGTCACCTGTGCGGATAGCGTGCACGGCGTCGCCCATGCGCAGTTCGCCGCTGCCTTGCAGGATGAAGAACATCTCTTCGTTCACTTGATGGTTGTGCAACGGAAAGGCGCATTTGCCCGGCGGCACCGCCGTCAGGTTGTAGCCCAGCTTGCGGGCGCCGATGCGCGTGCCGATGAAACCCATCTTCGCATCGTATTTCTCGGCGGCTTCGCGCTTCGGTGACATCGCCGGCGGGCGCGGGTTCAGCGTGACGTCGGCGATGTTGATGATCGGCTTGTCCATGCTCTCCTCCTGAAGGTCAAGGCTGTTCGCGCACCGGGATCGGCGCGGCGCACAGGTCGAGATGGCCGGCCGGGACCTTGGTCCACGGCCCGCCGCGGTTGCGTTGGGCGTCCAGCACGGCCTGGTACGTCGCGCTGTCGGTGCGCATCACTTCGACATGACTGCGCTGGGCCGGCGGGACGTCGGCCGCGACCTTGATGCTCGTGATCGGCACGTTCATCTCCGGCTTGTCGTAGAAGCCCATCGGCGCCGGTCCGCGCGGCAGCGCGGCCAGTTGCGGCATGCCGGAGATTACGCGGCCCACCACCGTGATGTTGCGGTCGAGGTGGCGCGCGGGGCCGATCACGGCGTACAGCGCCGTGCCGCCGCCGCTGTCCGCATCGTTGTCGCGGCCCACGCCGACCATGCCGTAGCAATGCGCAAGCCACGTCTCGCCCGTCTTCGGATCGCGTCCGACCGGAAAGCCGTTCGAATGGCCGACCTGGGGCGCATAGCCGTCGGCGTCGGGCAGGCGCGTGAAATGCGTGTCGTTCTTGATGGGGACGGTGAATTCGGCCTTCAGCGTCTTCTGCGCGGTCTTCACGGGCCTGGCCTTGTCGCTGTCCTCGTTCGGGTCGGCCCATTGCACGACCCAGTTGTCCTGCACGCGCACGATGGCCAGGCCGTCGAAATAATGCTCGCGCACGAGGGCCTTGATGTTCTTCACGTGGTTCGGCGCGAATGCCGGCGCCAGTTCGATGACGACGCGGCCGAACGGCATGTCCATGTACAACGTGTTGTCGGGATCGAGGGGACGCCAGTCGGACGGCTTCGATGCCTTGACGATGTCGGCGACGCTGGGTTTCGGCGGAAGTTCCCGGGCGGTGCCGGCGGTCGCGGCGAAGAGGGCGCAGGCGGCGACGAGGAGCGTGCGCCGGAAGGTCGGGTAAGCCATCAGTCTCGTCTCCTTGGCCGCTTGTGGCGGGCCCTGTCGGGTGGGTGTGTCGCCGATTGTAATATGGGAAATAGCCAAAACGGAACCGTTTGACAATCGAGAAAAATCGCGGCCCGGACGGGCCCGTGGCCATTTGCGGTGCCGGACTGATGGTATGATTCGGCGCTACCATTTAGGAAAATTATGGATCTGATGCAATTCATCGACATGATCCTCCATGTCGATAAAACCCTGGGCACGCTGCTGGCTCAATACGGGGTGTATGTCTATGCCGTGCTGTTCGCCATCGTGTTTTGCGAAACCGGCCTCGTGGTCCTGTTCTTCTTCCCCGGCGACACGCTGCTGTTCATCGCGGGCGCCTTCTGCGCCACCGGCCAGATGAGTTACGCCTTGCTGACGACCCTCTTGATCGTCGCCGCGGTGACAGGCAACACGCTGAACTATTACATCGGTGGGGCGATCGGCCACCGCGTGTTCACGCACGATTACCGCTGGCTCAACAAGGACGCCCTGCGGCGTACCCACGAGTTCTTCGAGCGCCACGGCGGCAAGACCATCATCCTCGCCCGCTTCGTGCCCGTCGTGCGCACGTTCGCGCCGTTCGTCGCGGGCATTTCGGACATGACCCATACCCGCTTCCAGATGTACAACGTGACGGGCGCCGCCGCGTGGGTCATCAGCCTGGTGACTGGTGGTTACTTCTTCGGCAATATCCCCGTCGTGCGCGACCACCTGACCGTCATCGTGCTGGTCGGCGTCGGCGCGGCCGTCGTGCCGCTCGCGCTGGGCGGCCTGTACAAGGTGGGGCGCCGGATGATGAGCCGCTGACGACAATCTTCGTCCGGTCTTGCAGCGCGCCGCACGTCGGCGCGTTTTGCGTTTACGGTCCTTGATGCATGGAATTATTCCCTGGGCTCAAGTTTACTGTCGGTCACGCCGATAACGCAGAGGAGAGCAACACTACTGGATTCCCATGCGTAACTTGATCGCCTTGTTCGCTTGCAGCTGCGTCACCTTCTGCGCAAGCGCCGCGAACGATCCCGCGGCCGCCGCGGCGGCCAAACTGGCGGCTTCCGTGTCCCGTCCCGCGTCGGCCATGGTGCCCGTCGCGAAGAAGGCTGAACCTGTCGTGACGAAGGCCGAGCCCGTCGAGAAGAAGGCTGAGCCCGTCGAGAAGAAGGGCGAGCCGGCCGCGAGCAGCGCCTCGACGAACGAGGACGAGGCCGAGGTCGAACTGTCGGCGAAAATCGCCCAGCGCCTGGCCGCCTTGCGCGAGCGCCAGCAGGCGCGCGCGACGGCCGCCGCACGCGCGAAGAAACTCGCGGACGCCAAGCGCCGGCAGGACGAGCAGGTCGCGCTCGCCGCCGCCGCCGCTGCCGCCGCTGCCGCCGCACCGAAGCACGGCACCGTGTGGTCGTATGAAGGCGAGACGGGGCCGGCCAACTGGTCGAAGATCAATGTCGACTGGGCCAGGTGCGGCACGGGCAATCGCCAGTCGCCGATCGACCTGCGCGACGGCATCAAGGTCAACCTCGAGCAGATCAGCTTCGACTACCACCCGTCGTCGTTCAGCGAGGTCAACAATGGCCACACGATCCAGGTGACGGTCGGGGGCGGCAACTTCATCACCGTGGGCAACACGGCGTATGAGTTGCAGGAATTCCATTTCCACCGCCCGTCGGAAGAAAAGATCAACGGCAAGGGCACGGAAATGGTCATGCACCTCGTGCACCGCAGTGCCGAGGGCAAGGTCGCGATCATCGCCGTGCTGCTCGAGCGCGGCCAGCCGCACCGCCTGATGCAGACGATCTGGGACAATCTGCCGCTGGAAAAATACGACACGGTGTCGCCGTCCATCGTCATCGACCCGACGGACGCGTTGCCGGAACGGCGCGAGTATTTCACCTACATGGGGTCGCTGACGGAACCGCCGTGCACGGAAGGCGTGCTGTGGATGGTGTTCAAGCAGCCGATGCAGGCGTCGCCCGCGCAGATGGCCTTGTATTCGCGCATGTATCCGCTCAATGCGCGCCCCCTTCAGGCGACGTCCGGTCGGATGATCAAGGAATCGAACTGAGCGGCGACGTCGTCAGTGCCAGCGGCGGCCACCCCGTCCGTACCAGCCGCGGCCGCCCCGATCGTATTCGTGGTAGCTGAAGTCGAGCGAGATGGGCGGCCCCACATAGGCCGGGCCGTAGCCGTAGCCGTACGGAGAGTAAGGAGCGTCGTAGGCCGCGTAGGGCGGTGCGTAGACGGCACAGCCCGACAAGGCCCCGCCGGCCGCCACTACCAGCGCCAGGCGTTTCACCCAGCCAGTCGTTCGGGTATCCATCGCATCACCCCTTCGGTTGCCTGTCTGTAGTCTAGGCCGGCCCATGGGGTTTGCCGTTCTTTTTTGCTACAAAATGAAACGCCGGCAAGCGCCGGCGGTGTTCGAAAAGCCGGCAGACGCCGGCGGTGTCGTTATCCTTATCCGGCCTGCACCACGGCCCGGTAGGTCCCGCGCCACGTCCCTCCCGGCTCCAGTGGCTGCGGTCCCAGCAGCGCGGGTTCGATGCAGACGAAGCGGCGGTATTCTTCGTCGTCCATGTCGGACAGCGCCGCCGCGTCGGCCGCGCCCGGGTTCCACACGACGGCATCCGTGAAGCCCGTCTGCTCCAGCATCACCTTGTCGGCGCCCGAGTCGAACGTGATCGGGCCGGGGATGCGTTCGAACACCTGGTCGAGCTTGTCGGTGAGCGCGAGCGTCTCCGACTGCACGCCGTCGATGCGCACGGCGTCCACGTCGTCGACGAGGTGGTACGTGTGCAGCGCGGCGGCGAACCGGAAGGCTTGCGTGCCCGTGTTGCGCACGGCAAGTAGCATGTCCAGCTCGGCGGCACGGACGGTCACGCGCAGCTGCAATTCGAACGCATACGGCCATGCGGCCGCCACTTGCTGCGGCAGGTCGGCCTGGTTCAGCGCGAGGACGGCGAACGCGGCGCCGTCGGCCTCGCCCTGGTCGACGACGCGCCACGTGGCCACGCGCGCGAAGCCGTGGCGCATGCCGTTGCCGCGTTCGGCGAACTGGGGAAAGATCACGGGGACGCCGCCGCGGATCGCCTTCTGTCCGTCCAGTGCCGACAGGCTGCTGAGGAACAGGCGTTCCTGCGCAGGCCCGCCGGTCGTCGGCACGGGCTTCCACGACACGAGGTGGGCGCCGTACAACGTGATGGTGGCCTCGGCGCCGTCCGGCGCGCGAAGTTGCAAGGCGGGCAATTGCCCGAATTGAGTGGTCGTTGCGTTCACGAGAATCCTCCTCAGGTCATGCGGCTCTTCGCCAGCGGCGGATTGTACGCGAAGTAGCGCTTGATGCCTTTTGTGATCGCGTCGGCCAACTGGTTCTGGTACGCGTCGTCCTTCAGCCGCGCCTCTTCCTCCGGGTTGGAGATGAACGCGGTCTCGACGAGGATCGAGGGAATGTCCGGCGCCTTCAGCACGGCGAAGCCGGCCTGCTCGACGACGCCGCGGTGCAGGCGGTTGATGCCGCCGATTTCCGTCAGCACGGCCTTGCCGAGCTTCATGCTGTCGTTGATCTGGGCCGTCTGCGACAAGTCGATCAGCACGCTTGCAAGTTCCCGGTCGTGCGTGCCGAGATTCACGCCGCCGATCAGGTCGGCCTTGTTCTGGTCGTTCGCGAGCCAGCGCGCGGCGCTCGAGCTGGCGCCTTTTTCCGACAGCACGAACACGGAGGAGCCGCGCGCCGTGCGCTCCACGAAGGCGTCCGCGTGGATCGAGACGAACAGGTCGGCCTGCACCTTCCTCGCCTTTTCCACGCGCTGGCCCAGGGGGACGAAGAAATCGGCGTCGCGCGTCAGCATCACGCGCGTGTTCGGCATGTCTTCCAGCTTGGCCTTCAGGCGCTTCGCCACTTCCAGCACGATGTCCTTCTCGTGCACGCCCGTGGCACCCGTCGCGCCGGGGTCCTCGCCGCCGTGGCCGGGGTCGAGCGCGATGGTCACCATGCGCACCACCTTTTGACCCGGCGCTGCCTTGGCCGGCTGCGGTGTCGTCGGCTGCGGCTGCGCGGGCGTGGACCCGGCGCGGGCCGCGTCCGCTTCCAGCTTCGCGATGGCGTCCGGGCCGGCCTGGCCGACGGTCGTGTCGCCCGGCTGCACGGCCGGGGTCGGCGTGGCGGGAGCGGCGTCCGTGGTCCAGTTTTCCTTGGCGATCATGCTCGCGAGGGGATCGACGGCCTTGACGGGATACAGGTCGAAGATCAGGCGGTGGTGGTAGCCGGCGATGGGCGCGAGCGTAAATACCTGCGGCTTGACTTCTTCCTTCAGGTCGAACACGAGGCGCACGACGTTCGGCCGATTCTGGCCCACGCGCACCTGCTTGATGTACGGGTCGTTCGATTCGATCTTGGCGACGAGGCTTTTCAGCGTCTCGTTCAGCGCGAGGCCCTCGATGTCGACGACGAGGCGCGGCGGGTCCGGCACCATGAAGTGCGTCGCCTTCAGCTCGCCGTCGTTTTCCAGGGTGACGCGCGTGTACTCGTCGGCGGGCCAGACGCGCACGGCCATGATCTGGGCGGCGGACGCGGGCAGCGGGGCGATCACGGACAGCAGCAGCGTGCCGCCGGCCTTCAGGATCGTGCGTCGCGTCAGGGAGCCGGGAATCAGGGAGTCGGGGGGTAATGCAGGCATTCGAGGCATAGCAGGCCCAGGTCGGACAACGCTTGCAATTCTACCTCACGCCCGTAACCGCTGACCTTAAGCAACACTTTAACGTCGGGTGGCGGCAACACCGGCGCGCCTTTTTCCGGCCACTCGACGATGCAGACGTTGTCGCCGTTGAAATCCTCGCGGAAGCCCGCGTCCAGGAATTCCTCGGGGCTGGCCATGCGGTACAGGTCGTAGTGGATCACGTTGACCATCCTGCCATCCAGTTCGACGCGGTACGGTTCCGACAACGTATAAGTGGGGCTCTTGACGGCGCCCTTGTGGCCGGCCGCGTGCAGCAGCGCGCGCGTGAGCGACGTCTTGCCCGCGCCGAGATCGCCGTGCAGATACATGACGAGCCCCGGGCGCAGCGCGCGCGCGAGGGCGGCCCCAAGGGCCTGCGTGGCCGATTCGTCGGGAAGATAAGCGTTCAGTTGTCGTTTCGGTTGCTGCTGCATCGAATAAAATATGAGGTTTGTAGGTCCGCCCATGCCCGCCCAGCTTCCCGTCCAGCCCGATCTTTCCACACTCGTCCAGGCCATCAAGACCTGGGGCGTGGAATTGGGCTTTGCCGACGTGCGCATCACGGACGTCGACCTGGCCGACCAGGAGCCGGGCCTGCAGGCATGGCTGGACGCCGGCCATCACGGCGAGATGGATTATATGGCAAGCCACGGCATGAAGCGCGCCCGGCCGGCCGAGCTGGTGCCGGGCACCGTGCGCGTCATCACCGCCCGCATGGACTACCTGCCGATGGATACGGACGCCGACTGGCGCGCGCGCGAACGCCTGCGCCAGCTCGATCCGCAGGCGGCCGTCGTGTCGATCTATGCGCGCGGCCGCGACTATCACAAGGTGTTGCGCAACCGGCTGCAGCAGCTGGCGGACCGCATCCGCGCCGCCATCGGCGACTACGGCTACCGCGTGTTCACGGATTCCGCGCCCGTGATGGAGCTGCCGCTGGCGCAGAAGGCGGGCCTCGGCTGGCGCGGCAAGCACACGCTGTTATTGAGCCGCGACGCCGGCTCCACGTTCTTCATCGGCGAGATCCTCGTCGACCTGCCGCTTCCGATCGACGAGCCGACGGGCGCCCACTGCGGCCAGTGCAGCGCGTGCATCGACGCGTGCCCGACGGGCGCGATCCTGGGGCCGGGCCGGCTCGATGCCCGCCGCTGCATCTCGTACCTCACGATCGAGTTGAAGGGCGCGATCCCGGAAGACCTGCGCCCGCTGATCGGCAACCGCATCTACGGCTGCGACGATTGCCAGCTGGTCTGCCCGTGGAACAAGTTCGCGCAACGCTCGAGCCTGCCCGATTTCGACGAGCGCAACGGCCTCGGCGCGGCGGGGCTCGTCGAGCTGTTCGCGTGGAGCGAGGACGAATTCAACCGCCGCCTGGAAGGCAGCCCGATCCGCCGCATCGGCCATGAACGCTGGCTGCGCAACCTGGCGGTCGGATTGGGCAATGCTGCAACTGAGGCAACCACGTCGGACGAGATCGTCGCCGCGCTGCGCGCCCGCGCGGACCACCCATCGGCGCTCGTGCGCGAGCATGTCGCGTGGGCGCTCGCGCGCCACGGCGTGGCGGGGTAGGGCGTTACGGTTCGATGCGCTTCATGCGCAGCCCGGACCAGTCGCCGTCGATGGAAATCATGGCGACACCCGTGATGCCGTTTTCCTTGGCATAGGCATTGATCGAATCGCGGTTGATGTCGGTGGCCTTGGAGGCCGTCTGCTTCAGGTAAGCGACCCACAGCGAGCCCTTGTCGCCCAGGCGTTCCTTGGCGATGGGGAAGTATTGTTCGAGTTCCTTGCGGTTCATGGCGAACAGCAGCACCACGTCGACCTTGTCCTGTTCCGGCTTGATGAGACTCGCCGGCATCTGCGACACCATGCCCGGATGCACGTTCCCGTTCAGGATCAGCATCGATTTCGCGGTCTTCAAGAACATTTTGTCGGCTATCGTCTTCTCGCTCATCTGCGTTCCCTAAAGAATGTTTCGACGTGGTGAGTTCGACCACTCCATGTTCAGGTTGATTTTACAAGCGAACCCCGCGCGGCACAGGCCACGCGGCCACCCGTGCGCGGGTGTTACTTTAACAATCCGGCCAGCTCGACGGCCGTCTTGACCTGCATCTTGTCGAAGATGTGCGCCCGGTGCACTTCGACCGTGCGCATGCTGATGCCGAGCTTGTCCGCCACGACCTTGTTCATATTTCCGGCCAGGATGAGATCGAGGACTTCGCGCTCGCGTGCCGACAAGGTGGCGAGGCGCGCGCGGATGGCGTCGCCGGACGCAGCCTTGCGCGAGGCGGCGAGGGCTTCGTCGACGCGGTCCATCAGCTGGTTGTCGTTGAACGGTTTCTCGAAGAAGTCGAAGGCGCCGCGCTTGAGGGAGTCGACGGCCATCGGCACGTCGCCGTGGCCGGTCAGGAAGATCACGGGCAGGCGCGCCAGCAGGCCGCGCGCGACCAGCTGGTCGAACACGGCGATGCCGTTCATGCCCGGCATGCGCACGTCCAGCAGCACGCAGTCGCCATGCTCGGCGTCGGCGCTGAAGCGGTCGCCCAGGGCGTCGAGAAAGGCCTGGCCGCCCGCGTGGCCGCGCGCGGGCAGTCCGCGCGAGTGCGCCAGCCATTCGAGGGCGTCGCGGATGACGTCTTCGTCGTCGACGATGTGCAGCATGCGTGTCTCCTTTTTTTCGCCGTATTGTAACGGGAAGGCTTAGGTAACGGGCGCTTCCTGCGCTTGCTGCAAGGTGAACGTAAAGACGGTGCCGCCGCCCGGATTCGCCGCGTGCGTGAGGGTGCCGCCGTGGAATTCGATCGCGGTGCGGCAGATCGACAGGCCCATGCCCATGCCTTCCGCCTTCGTCGAGAAGAACGGCGAGAACAGGCGCTCGGCCACTTCCGGCGCGATGCCGTGGCCGTTGTCGATCACCGACACGGCAACCTGGCCCTGTTCGCTCATCTCGGCAGCGATGCGCAGCACGCGCCGCTCCGGATCGATGGCCTGCATCGCCTCGATCGCATTGCGCGTGAGGTTCAACAGCACCTGCTCGATCAGCACGCGGTCGGCCAGCACGGGCGGCAGGTCGGGCGGGACGTCGACCACCAGGCTGACGTAGCTCTGGCGCGCCTGCAGTTCGACAAGGGCGCGGATGCCGTCGACAACGTGCGGAATGGCGACGGTCTCGCGGCGCGGCTCGCGCTTCTTGACGAATTCGTGCACGCTGCGGATGATCTGGCCGGCCCGGCGCGCCTGCGTGTTCGCCTGTTCCAGCGCGCGCTTGAGCATGCCCGCGTCGAGCGCCGTTTTCGCCCCGTCCGCGCCGGCACCGTCCGCGCGCGCGAGGACGTTCAGCGCGCCCGCCGTGTAGCTGGAGATGGCGGCCAGCGGCTGGTTCAGCTCATGGGCGAGCATCGACGAGATCTCGCCCATGGTGGCGAGACGCGCGCTCGTCTCCAGCTTTTCCTGCTGCTGGCGGTTGAGTTCTTCGGCGCGCTTGCGGTCCGTGATGTCGAGGATGGAACTCATCCAGCCCGTGTGCTGGCCGTTGGCGTCGACGAGGGGCGCCTCGAACACGAGCACGGGCACACGCACGCCGTCCGAGCGCTGGAACACCGTCTCGAACTGCGGCGTGGCGTGGCCGGACAGCACCTGGCGGAAGCGGCTCTCGTATTCGGCCATCGCTTCCGGCGCCCAGTAGGGCATCGGCGGCGTCTTGCCCAGCAATTCTTCGGGCGGCAGCCCGACGATGCGGCAGAATGCCGGGTTGACGTAGGTGACGCGGCCTTCGAGGTCGCGCGCGCGCAGGCCCGTGAGCAGCGAATCTTCCATCGCCGTGCGGAATGCCATCTGCTGGCGCAGCGCGTTCTCGGCCGCGATCGTGCGCGCGATGTGGCGCCACAACGCGACGAGCGAGATCACGAGGCCCAGCGCCAGCACGACCACGGAACCCACGAGCAGATTCGGCAGCAGCTTCGGCGCGCCCTTGACGCTGTCGGTGGACAGCACGATCTGCGACCCGGGCAGGTCGAGCGCGCGCTTGTGCGTGTAGACGCCGCGGCCCGGACCGCCCGCGGCACGCTGCGCCACGACGTGGTCGTCGCGGTCGAGCAGGGCGAGGGCGTTGTCCTGCGCGAACCACCACGGCACGTTCTCGTCCAGCAGCGTCTGCAGGTTGTAGGTGGCGACCAGGCTGCCCATGTACTTGCCGGCGTGGTACAGCGGCAGGTGGAAGTCGATCAGGCCGTGGACGAGGCCCTTGGCGCCATACGGTTCGCTGTAGCGGCCCAGCCGGGTGCTGCGCGACATCACCGCGGCGTCGCGCGACGACTGCGTGAGGCCGTCCGGCGGCAGTTCCAGCCCGCGGCTCGCCTTGACCTGGCCGTTCGCGTCGTACCAGATGATGCGCTGCAGTTCGTGACCGTTCTTGAACATCTGTGTCAGGCGCGCCTGCAGGGCGGCGGGCGGCGGCGTTTCGATGGCGAGGTCGGCGCCCAGCGCGGCCAGCGCTTCCTCGCTGCGCGCGAGTTCGAAGCGCAGCGTCTGCTCGACCCACAACGTATCGGCGATCAGCTGTTCCTGGCGCTCGTTGCTCTCCATCTGGCGCGCCTGCCACGGCAGCCATAGCAGGACGAGCAGGAACAGCAGCACGAGCAGCACGGGCACCAGCCAGCGCCATGGGCCTTCCGGAACGGGGCGGGGCGAGGTAAAGGATGTTTTCATGTGATAACGTTTCATCTTTTGCCAAAAACCGCCTGTCGTGGTTTTCCACGATAGCGGCCTGGCGGCCGAACCGGCACACTGGTACTCGGTATCCGAATATACACCGCGGTAAGAGGAAATTTATGCGCATCAAAGCCATGCTGGCCGCGCTCGCCGTACTGGCGGGACTCGGCGCCGCCGGCGGCGTGCAGGCCCAGGCTCCAATCGTCATCAAGTTCAGCCACGTCGTCGCGCCGGACGCGCCGAAGGGCCTGGCCGCCGAACGCTTCCGCGTGCTGGCGGAACAGTTGACGCACGGGCGGGTCAAAGTCGAAGTCTATCCGAACAGCCAGCTGTACAAGGACAAGGAAGAGCTGGAAGCGCTGCAGCTGGGCGCCGTGCAGATGCTGGCGCCGTCGCTCGCGAAGTTCGCGCCGCTGGGCCTGAAGGAATTCGAAGCGTTCGACCTGCCTTACATCTTCCCCACGAAGTCGGCGCTGTACGCCGTGACGGAAGGCCCTATCGGCAAGAGGCTGCTGCAAAAGCTGGAATCCAAGGGCATCACGGGCCTGGCGTACTGGGACAACGGCTTCAAGGTGATGTCGGCCAACCGCCCGCTGCACCGCCCGGACGACTTCCACGGCCTGCGCATGCGTATCCAGGGCTCCAAGGTGCTCGACGCGCAGATGCGTGCGCTCGGCGCCGTGCCGCAGGTGCTGGCGTTTTCCGAAGTCTATCCCGCGCTGCAGGCGCACGTCGTGGACGGCACGGAGAATCCGCCGTCGAACATGCTGACGCAGCGGATGAACGAGGTGCAGAAGTACGTGACCGTGTCGAACCACGGCTATCTCGGCTACGCCGTCATCGTCAACAAGAAGTTCTGGGACGGCCTGCCGCGCGACATCCGCGACGAACTGGAACAGGCCATGCGCGAAGCCACCGCCTACGAAAAGACGATCGCCCAGCGCGACAACGACGCGGCGCTGGAAGCGATCCGCAAGACGGGCAAGACGAAGGTCTACACACTGACGCCGCAGGAACAGGCCGACTGGCGCCGCGCGCTGCTCCCGGTGCAAAAACAGATGGAAGCGCGGATCGGCAAGGACCTCATCGATGCGATCAACCAGACGACGTCGCGTACCACGGCACCCATGACGGCGAAGGCCTGGTGACGACGTCCGTATCCAGTGCACCAAAAGCGGCCCCACCGAATATTAGTTGCCTATGATTAATGAAACACAGGGGTAGACTTTTTTATGCCACGTCACAGGGGCTTATGACCGAAATATATTTCGTGAATGTATATAAAAAACTACGCTTTTCTTATGTGGTTGCGTTATGATGGGGCACCTTTTGGCACCAACCTGGTGCGACGAAAGCGAACCGAATACGATTTGGGGAGAGGGAAAAGAAACCGGTAAATACAAAATTTACTGGAAAACAGTTAGGAGGAGACACACGTTTTATATGATGCCGCCGGCATTGACCAGGCAGCCGAAAACGTGACCAAATTAAAAGCGCACCCGAGGGTGCGTTTTTTTTTTGCCCAGGCCGGGACTTGCGATCGCGCGTGCCGGGTCTTACACTGCATCGATGAACATACAACAAGGCAGCGACATCTTCAGCGCCATCATCGCGGCGCCGTTTGGAGCGATGGGCATCCGCACCGAGGATGGCCGGCTGCGCGAGCTGGTCTACCTGCCGGCGCATTACGAGGAAAAATCGGCGCAGGATGCCGTCGCCGAGCAGGCCGCCGTCCAGGTGGCGCGCTATTTCGACGATCCCGATTTCCGCTTCGACCTGCCGCTGAAGGAAGCGGGCAGCGCGTTCCAGCGGCGCGTGTGGGACACCATTCTAGCGATCCCGCGCGGCAGCGTGCGCACGTACGGTCAGATCGCCAAGCAACTGGAGTCGGCGCCGCGCGCCGTCGGCCAGGCCTGCGGCGCCAACTGGTTCCCGCTCGTGATCCCGTGCCACCGCGTGACGGCATCCGGCGGCCTGGGCGGCTTTTCCAGCAGCGACGACGAACACGGATTCCAGCTCGGGATCAAGCGCTGGCTGCTGCGCCACGAAGGCGCGCTGGCGCTCGAGATGCCATGGCAGCAGCAGTCAATCTTCCCCTGATCGACGCGTTCTGCGACGCGCTCTGGCTCGAGCACGGCCTCGCGAAGAATTCCCTCGACGCCTACCGGCGCGACCTGCGCCTGTTCGCGCGCTGGCTCGAGGTCAAGCGCCCCGAGCGGCGCGACCTGTATGCCGTCGAACCGCACGACATCGCCGCCTATTTCGCCGAGCGCCATGAAGACACGAAGCCCAGCTCGGCCAACCGCCGCCTGTCGGTGCTGAAACGTTTCTATCAACTCGCGCTGCGCGAGCGCCGCATCGACGCCGACCCGTGCCTGAAGATGGCGTCGGCCAAGCAGCCGCAGCGCTTCGTGCACACGCTGACGGAAGCGCAGGTCGACGCGCTGCTGGCTGCGCCCGACGTGGCGACGCCGCTGGGCCTGCGCGAGCGCACGATGCTGGAACTGATGTATGCGAGCGGCCTGCGCGTGTCGGAGCTCGTCGCGTTGAAGGTGGTCGAGCTGAGCCTGAACGACGGCGTGCTGCGCATCACGGGCAAAGGCAGCAAGACACGCCTCGTGCCGTTCGGCGAGCAGGCGCGCGACTGGCTGGAGCGCTACATGAAGGAGGCGCGCGCAATCATCCTCGACGGCCAGGTCGACGACGCCCTGTTCGTCACGAACCGCGGCGGCGCGATGACGCGCCAGATGTTCTGGGTGATCATCAAGAAGCATGCGGCGAAGGCGGGCATCACGGCGCCGCTGTCGCCGCACACCTTGCGCCACGCGTTCGCCACGCACCTGTTGAACCACGGCGCCGACCTGCGCGTGGTACAACTTCTGCTGGGCCATTCCGACATTTCAACGACACAGATCTACACCCACGTCGCGCGCGAACGCCTGAAGCAGCTGCACGCACAGCACCACCCGCGTGGTTAATTCTCAAGACGACGCGGGGTGACTGGTCCATAATGGCCCGGTACGACCTTTCCAACGACAGCCTCGAGGTGAGCATGGCCAAGACAAATTTCCAGTACGAAAAACGGCAACGGGAGTTGGAGAAGAAGCGCAAGGCCGAAGAAAAGGCGCGCAAGAAGCAGGAAGCCAAACAGCACAAGGGTGAAGGCGAGGGCGATGCGCCGGCGCTGGACGAGGATTCCGGGGAAGAGGCGCAGCAGGAGCACGATCCGGCGTAACCATCGCCATGGCCCGACCATTGGCGGGCAATCGTAGGGTGGGCTCCCTGAACCCACGCGTAACGATGCGGTTCGCGAACGTTCGCGTGGGCACGGGGTGCCCACCCTACGTTACGCAGCGTAACGCCAACATATCGCAAACGTTACGCCGTGACCTCTTCCTCGTGGCCCCGCTTGAACCACGCCGCCACGCGCTTGCCAAAGCTGTCGAGATAGGTGTAAGCGACCGGCACGACCACCAGCGTCAGCAAGGTCGACGTGATCACGCCGCCAATCACCGCGCGCCCCATCGGCGCCTGCGTTTCGCCGCCTTCGCCCATGCCGATCGCCATCGGCAGCATGCCGAAGATCATCGCCAGCGTCGTCATCAGGATCGGGCGCAGGCGCACCTGGCCCGCTTCCATCAGCGCGTCGAATTGCCCGCGGCCTTCGCGCTGGCCGTGGTTCGCGAAGTCCACGAGCAGGATCGCGTTCTTCGTCACCAGACCCATCAGCATCACGACGCCGATGACGGAAAAGATGTTCAGCGTCGTCTTCGTGATGAGCAGCGCGACGAGCACCCCGATCAACGACAGCGGCAGCGACACCATGATCGCGATCGGCTGCAGGAAGCTGCCGAACTGCGATGCCAGCACCAGGTAGATGAAGATGACGGCGATGCCGAGTGCGACGCCGAAGCCGGCCATCGTCTCGTCCATCTGCTGGGCGTCGCCGCCGATGTCGAAGCGCACGCCGTCGGGCAGCTGCATTGCCTTCATCGCCTTGTTCACTTCGCCCATCACGTCGCCCAGCGGACGGCCGTCGAGGCCCGCGAACACGGCGACGCGGCGCTGCAGCGCCTGGCGCTTGAGCATCTGCGGGCTCGTCGAGGGGACGAATTGCACGACCTGGCGCAGCGGCACCATGACCGGGTTGCCCATCGCGTCGCGCTTGCTCGACGCCACCGACAGGTCGGCCAGGTCGGCCACCTTCTCGCGGCCCGACTTCGGCAGCTGCACGTTGACTTCATAGTTCTGGCCGTCCGGCGCGAGCCAGCGGTTGGTCTGGTCGCCGGCGACGAACGGACGCAGCGCCGTGCCGATCTGCTGCACGGTGAGCCCGAGGTCGGACGCCAGCTCGTGGTTGATCTTCACGATGGTGGCCGGGTTCGCGCCTTCCTGGCTGTACTCGATGTCGGCCACGCCGCGGATCTTGCGCATCTTGTCCATCAGCGTGTGCGCCACCAAGTCCAGCTTCGTCTCGTCGTTGCCGAGGATGGCGATGTAGATCGGGCGCTGGCCCACGGTCAGCGAGATGCCGGCGATTTTCTCGAGGCGTTCGCGGATGACCTTTTCCATCTCCTGCTGCGAGCGGCGGTGCGTCTTGTGCACGTTCGTCAGCTTCAGGTTCACCTGCGAGTAGTTGCGGCCTTCCCACGAACCGACGATCGTCGAGACGCTCTCGATTTCCTTGAACCCGGCCAGCGCCGCTTCGGCCTGGCGCAGCTTCGCGTCCGAATACTCCAGGCTGGAGCCGATCGGCGTCTTCAGGCGCAGCTGGATGAAGCCGTCGTCGACCTGCGGCACGAACTCGCCGCCGATCTTCGGCACCAGCAGCAGGCTGCCCGCGAACAGCACGACGGCCAACAGCAGCGTCGATTTGCGCCAGCCGAGTGCCAATGCCAGCACCTTCGCGTACACCCGGTGCAGCCATTCGATGCCGTGCTCGATGCGCGCCATCAGGCGGCCCAGCCAGGGCACGTACTTGAAGCGGTCCTTGGCGGGGTCGGGCCACACGGACGACAGCATCGGGTCGAGCGTGAAGCTGACGAACAGCGACACCAGCACGGCCACCGCGACCGTGATCCCGAACTGCAGGAAGAAGCGGCCGATGATGCCTTTCATGAACGCGATCGGGACGAACACGGCGACGATGGCGAACGTCGTCGCCATCACGGCGAGGCCGATCTCGTTGGTGCCGTCTTCCGCGGCGCGCACGTGGTTCTTGCCCATGCCGAGGTGGCGCACGATGTTCTCGCGCACGACGATGGCGTCGTCGATGAGGAGGCCGATGCACAGCGACAGCGCCATCAGCGTCAGGAAGTTCAAGGTGAAGCCGAACCATTTCATCGCGATGAAGCTGGCCAGCACGGAGATCGGCAGGGTGAGGCCCGTGATGATCGTGCTGCGCCACGAATGCAGGAAGAAGAACACGATCACCATGGTCAAGAGGGCGCCCTCGACGATCGTCTCCTTGACGTTGTCGACCTGGCTCTGCACGTTCTTCGCCTTGTCGTCCAGGATGCGGAAGTCGATGTCCTTCGGCAGCGTGTCCTTCATCGCCGCGATGGCGGCCCGCACGCCGTTGCCCACGTCGACCGTGTTGGCGTCCTGGATTTTCGCGATCTCCAGCGTAATGGCGCGTACGCCGTTCACGCGCGAGATCGATTGTTCTTCCGCGGCGCCGTCCGAGATGTCGGCCACCTGGCTCAGGTAGATCGGGCCGCCCGTGCGGTTGGCGACGACGATGCGCTTGAAGTCGGCCGCTTCCTTCATCTTGCCTTCGATGCGCACGAGGTTTTCGCGCGCGCCGTGGCTGATGCGCCCCGCGGGCAGGTTGGCGTTCGTCGCCGTGATGGCGTTCATCACCTCGTCGATGCCGACGTCGAGGCTCTTCAACTGGTCGGGACGGATGTCCACGAGCACCTGGCGATCCTGGCGGCCGTTCACGCGGACCTGGCCCACGCCCGCCACGGCCTGGATACGCTTGACGATTACCTGGTCCGTCAGCATCGACAAGTCGCGCAGGCCGCGCTCTTTCGACGTCAGCGCCAGCAGGATCACGGGCTGCGAGTTCTCGCCTTCCTGGCGGTACACGACCGGTTCCTTCACTTCGCGCGGGAAGCCGCCGCGCACGGTACCGATGCGGTCGCGCAGGTCCTGCACGGCGCGGTTCATGTCGACGGTCAGCTGGAACTCGATGCCGACGCCGGAGCGGCCCTCCCACGACGTGGCGCGGATGGTCTTGATGCCGCCCACCGTGTTGGCCGCTTCCTCGATGGGACGCGTGACGTCATTCTCGACCTGTTCGGGCGACGCGCCCGGATACTGCGTCTCGATGAAGACGGCCGGGATCTCGATGTTCGGCATGCTCTCGACGCCCAGTCCGCGGTACGCGAACAGGCCGAGTACCATCAGGCCGACCATCACCATCGTGGCGAAGACGGGATACTTGATGCTGGTGCGGGTGATCCACATGGCTCAGCCTTTCTTCGCCAGGGCGGCCGTGTCGGCGGTGGCGGCATCGGGCAGTTTCACCTTGCTGCCCGGCTTGACGCCGTCCAGCGGCACGGCCAGCACCGTCATGCCGGCCTGCGCGCCGTCGAGCGCTTCGACGACACCTTCGTCCTGGTTGCGCAGGCCCAGGGTCACGGGCTGCACGACGACCTTGCCCGCCTCGACGCGGTAGACGACGTCGCGGCCGTTGTCCTGGCGGACGGCGCCGATCGGCAGCAGCGGATGCGGGGCCGACTTCTCGGTGACGATGGTACCCTTTGCGAACATGCCGGCGCGCAGGACGCCGTCCGGGTTCGCCACCTCCACGTACACGATCATGGCACGCGAGCCCGTCTCCGTGGCCGGGTTGATGCGCGCGACCTTGCCGGCGAAGGCGCGGCCGTCGAAACCGTCGACCTTGAACTGCACGTCCTGGCCGACGCGCACGCGCGGGATGTCGGATGCCGGCACCTGGGCGTCGAGCGTCAGGTGCTTCAGGTCGACGATCGAGAACACGGGGCTGTCCGGCGCCAGCTTCTCCCCGGCCTGCGCATGGCGCTTGCTGACGACGCCCGAGAGAGGCGCATGGATCGTCGTGTCGGCCAGCGCGATGCGGGCGAGGTCGAGCTGGGCGCGCGTCGAGTCGACGGCGGCCTGCGCGAGGTCGACGGCGTTCGCGGAGGTGTCGTACGCGTTCTGTGCGATGAAGTTCTGCTTGAGCAGCGACGCGCTGTTGGCGAGATTCTTCTTCGCCAGCGCGAGGCGGGCCTGCGCGTCCGCGAGCATCGCCTGCTGCTGGGCCACGCGGGCGCGCGCCTCGGCGGGGTCGAGCTGGGCGATCACCTGGCCGGCTTTCACGTCCATGCCTTCCTGCACGGCGGTCGACAGCACGATGCCCGATACCTTCGATTTGACGGTGGCTTGCGACAGCGGTGTCAGCGAGCCCGTGACGGGCAGGGTGACGGCCAGCGGCCGCGCCTCGACGCGGGCGATGTCGCGCGGCGACAGCTCATGCACGGGGTCCTTCGCGGCGGGCGCCTGCGCGGCCGCAGGCGCGGGTGCGGCGCGGTGGCTCAGCGCGTACGCACCGGCACCGCCCAGCGCGACGGCGAGCAGGGTCAGCGCGACGACCTTGGTGCGGCGGCGCGGCGGGGTAGGCGTGGTGGAATGTTCGGCGGCCGGCGGCAGGGACTCGATCTTCATGATTGTTCTGTAGTGAGGGTGAGCACGAGCGGAGCGGGGAGCGCAAGTGCTCCGTCCTGCAAGGCAGGATGGAGCTCCCGGCGCATGAGAGCATCCTAGGTGCGGCGATGACGAACCGCTATCGGAATGCGACGAGCGGTGCAAAAGGGACGCTGAACTGCGTAAAAGCCGGGGCGGACGCGCGTCCGGTTTGATGGGGTATGCATGGGCGTAACGGTCGCATACTGCATGCTTCCGCGTGGGCACGGGGTGCCCATCCTACGGGGGCGATGACGATGGCGTGGTTGCCGTAGGGTGGGCAGCTCCACCAACAATGGCGGCGCTGCCGCAACGCGGGCGCTGCCCACGCGGTGATACGCGACATTGGATATATCGTGTCCGTGCCGGCGGATGTTGGACGCGTGGAGTCATAGAGTCCGGGGGACTCTATGACAACCCATCCACCCTACATTACCCGTCGCCGGTCGGCGTGCCGGGCTGATCGAACAATCGCACCCTGGCCAGCACCTGTCCGTGATCGGACGCCTCCGGCAACCCGAGGTCGAGGTGGTCGTTCAGGTAGACGACGTCGACGACCTCGCCCAGCGCACCCGGCAGGTCGCGATTGAACTCCGCCGACACGAGGATGTGGTCGATGGTCGTGTGATAGCCGTCGTGCACGTTGGAAAATCCGACGTGGCGCAGCAGGTCCTGGCGGCCTCGCAACTGGCAGGCATCATATAAACGGTCGCCGCTGGGCGCGCCGAGGCCCAGCACGATGCCGGTGGTGACGGCGTCGGCCACGTCGTTGAAGTCGCCCAGCACGATGCGCGGCCGGCGCTGTCCGCGGCCGAGCTCGGTCAGCAGCACGCGCAGCGCCGCGGCCTCCGTACCGCGCCGGATCAGCGAGCGCAGCGACGCCAATGCATACAACTGCGGATCGTCGGCCGGGTCGCCCGCGCGATAGTCGGGGCGGCGCGACTTCAGGTGCACGACGACGACGTCGGCGACGAGGTCCGGTGTCAGCTGGATGGCCGCATGCAGCGGCGCGCGGGTGAAGCGCTCGGGATCGCGATTGCCGGGAGGCATCGATATGCCGGGCGGGAAATAGGGGAGCTGGCGCGGCGCATCCGCCAGCGGCAGGCGCGAGGCGAGGGCGACGCTCGGGGTCAGCTTGTCGGCGTCGGGATCGGGATCGAAGCCGACGTGGACGGCGTCGCGGAAGCGCCGCGTGCGCGACAGCGCCTCGGCCAGCGCGGCCTGGGAAAACACTTCCTGGAAGCCGATGACGTCGGCGCCGAGCATGTCGACCTGGTGTGCGGTCCAGGCGATCTTCGCTTCGTATTCCTCGGGCGTGCTGGGTTCCAGGTTGTCGTACAGCCTGGCGCCCGGCGGGGCGAGGTTACACACGTTGAAGGTGGCAAAGCGAATCTCTTGCTGCATAATAAGCAACTCCTCCGTTTGCATTTAGCGTAACACGCATGGCCAAGAAAGAGCACATCTCCGAAACCCCGGCAACACAGTTCCTGCGCAAGCATGGGGTCGCGTTTTCGGAGCATCCGTACGAATACGAGGAACATGGCGGCACGACCGTGTCGGCGCGCGAACTGGGCGTGGACGAGCACGCCGTCGTCAAGACCCTCGTCATGCAGGACGAGGCGGCCAAGCCGCTGATCGTGCTGATGCATGGCGACTGTAAGGTGTCGACGAAGAACCTGGCGCGCGCCATCCCGTGCAAGTCCGTCGAGCCGTGCAAGCCCGACGTCGCCCAGCGCCATTCCGGCTATATGGTGGGCGGCACGTCGCCGTTCGGCGTGCGCAAGGCGATGCCGGTGTACGTCGAGGAAAGCGTCCTGCAGCTCGACAAGATCTACATCAACGGCGGACGGCGTGGCTTTCTCGTCGGGATCGCCCCTGCCGTGCTCGTCGACGTGCTGAAGGCCCGCCCCGTGCACTGCGCGCTGGCCGACTGACTATCGCCGGGCTCGGCCGTGGTGTATATTTCACGCGCGCCGGATTCCCGGCCAGGATGAAGAAAAGAGACTCATGTACACAATTCTGTTCACCATCGCAGCCTACCTGATCGGCTCGATTTCCTTCGCCGTCGTGGCAAGCCGCCTGTTCGGCCTCGCGGACCCGCGTACGTACGGCTCCAAGAACCCGGGCGCCACCAACGTGCTGCGCTCGGGCAGCAAGAAGGCCGCCATCGCCACGCTCGTCGGCGACTGCGCGAAGGGCTGGCTGGCCGTGTGGCTCGCGATCCAGTTCGGCGAGCGCTTCGGCGTCGAGGACGGCGGCGTGGCCCTCGTGGCGATCGCCGTGTTCCTGGGACACCTGTGGCCCGTGTTCTTCCGCTTCGTCGGCGGCAAGGGCGTGGCGACGGCGCTGGGCGTGCTGCTGGGCCTGAACATCTGGCTGGGCCTGGCGACGCTGGTGACGTGGCTCGTCGTCGCATATGCGTTCCGTTACTCGTCGCTGGCCGCGCTGGTGGCCGCCGTGTTCGCACCGTTCTATTACGGCCTGCTGTTCGGCGCCGACGAAAAACTGTTCGCCGTCATCGCGATGAGCCTGCTGCTGCTGTACCGCCACAGCAGCAACATCGGCAACCTCCTGGCCGGCAAGGAATCGAAGATCGGCAGCAAATCGAAAGGCGCCGCGCCTGCCAAGCCGGCGGCGAGGAAGAAGTAAGCACAGGGGCCGCGCAGGCCCCTTTTTAAATTCGGGGTCAGAGCATAGATTCGGGGTCAGAGCACTTTTTCTGGCAATGGCTTCGGAGCACCTCCCGCAACCCGATTAGCACAGCGTCGTGCCTGCGCAGCCATTTTCGCCTCTGTCCCCGGCCGTCGCAGCCGGGCCGCTACCTGAGTGACATTTCTCCGTAAAGAGCTCTGACCCCGGATTTCGGGAAAAAATGCTCTGACCCCGAATTTTATTCGCCGAATTTGTTTGGCGCGCTGCCGCATTTCGTTCGATGTGTCACCATATGCCAAACCCGCTGCAAAAACGATGTGGCGTCATTGAATACATAAAGGAAGGCGGTGAAACGTGAGCAAGCAGATGAGAATCGATTTTGTGTCGGACGTGTCGTGTCCGTGGTGCGTGATCGGTCTGAAATCGCTCGAGCAGGCACTGGACCGCGTGGCCGACGAGATTACGGTCGACATGCACTTCCAGCCTTTCGAGCTGAATCCCGGCATGGGGCCGGCCGGCCAGGACATCGTCGAGCACCTCACCGAGAAATACGGCGCCACGCCCGCCCAGCAGGAACAGTCGCGCGAGATGATCCGCCAGCGCGGCGCGGCCGTCGGCTTCACGTTCGACATGGGCCTCCGCGGTCGCATCTACAACACGTTCGACGCGCACCGCCTGCTGCACTGGGCGGAAGACCAGGGGCGCCAGCAGGCGTTGAAGGAAAAGCTGTTCGAGGCGTATTTCACGCAAGGGGAGAACCCGGGCGCGCACGACGTGCTGCTGCGCGCGGCGGGCGAGGTCGGTCTCGACGTCGAGGCCGCACGCCAGGTGCTGGCATCGAACGCGTACGCCGACGAGGTGCGCCAGCTCGAGTACTACTGGCAGCGCGCCGGCATCCACTCGGTGCCCGCGATCATCATCAACCAGCGCCACCTGATCAACGGCGGTCAGCCGCCCGAGGTGTTCGAACAGGCGCTGCGCCAGATCGCACAGCAGGACGAGGAACTCGAGCAGGACGAGGAACCGGCCGCGTAAGCCGGGCCGATTCCAGATCAGTTCAAGTGATGTCCAGCACGATGGGCTGGTGGTCCGAGGCAGACGTCTCGGACTGCACGCTCACGTCGTTGATGCGCCCGGCCAGGTCTTCCGTGACGAAGAAATAATCGTAGCAGCCGGGCTTGTCCGGCCATTTGAAACCGTGCAGGCCCGCAGTCGGTGCGCGCGCCATGTCGCCGTGGCGCACGCGCCAGGCGTCGAGCAGGGCGAGCGAGCCGGCCGGCGCGGGCGCCACCAGCGCCCGGCAGTCTTCCGAGTCCGGGCCGAAATTGAAATCGCCGCAGTAGATCGCCGTGCCCGGGCGGAAGCCCAGCTGGCACGGCGGCTCGAGCTCGGGATCGGGCTGGTACACGGCCGCGCGGGCGCACGCTTCGTCGTGCAGCTCGCGGATGCGGCGCACCTGGGCGCGGCGCTGCACGGGCGAGTAGTACTCGAGATGCGTCGTCAGCACGCGCAGCTTGCCGCCGGGCGCTTCGAGTACGGTCTCGATGATCCCGCGCGGCATGCCGGCCGGGTGTTCCGGATCGACGGGCCACGGCAACATATGCCGCTGTGCCTGGGTGATGCGGAATTTGGACAGCAGCATGTTGCCGAACTGGCGGGGCAGGTTGTTGCGGTAGATTTCGCTCGGCGCCTGCTCGATCATGTGGTAGCCGCCGAACGCGCCGGCGAGCTGCTTGAACTGGCTGGCGCTGGCGCTGCCTTCCAGCTCGGGATGGTTGGCAGCCACTTCCTGCAGGCAGATCACGTCGGGATTCAGCTTGCGCAGCACGTCGATGATGGCGTGGATGCGGATGCGTCCGTCCCTGCCACAGCCCCAGTGAATATTCCAGCTTACCACGCGCATTCGATGCCTCCGTAAAACTCAACTGCCAGAGTTTGCCATTCTTTGCGGAATCGCGGTCACACGGTAGGATCGATGTCAAGCTTACAAGTTCATTGGAGCCGTGTCCAGGACGGCGCGTTTCAGAAACGGCGTGCGTTGCTTCGCCGGTGTTCCGCCGCTTCTTTCAGCAACTGGTCGGCCTCCGCCGGGTCTTTCGGCGTCAGCTCGTCCCCTGTCTGCTTGACGAGGGCCAGCTGCTGGATCGCGGCCGGGTAGTCGTGGTCGGCCGCGCGCTCCAGCAGGTCGCGCGCGCGGCGCGGGTCGGCCGCCACGCCGTCGCCGTCCGCATACGCGTTCGACAGCAGGAACATCGCGTGCGCGTCGCCCGCCTGCGCGGCCACGCCCAGCCAGTGCGCGGCCGCGGCCTTGTCGACGGGGACGCCGGTGCCGTTCTTGAGCAGCAGCGCGAGTGCCAGCGCGGCCTTCGCGTGACCCTGCTGCGCGGCCTGGCGATACCACTGCGCGGCGCGGCCGTTCGTGCTGCCGTCCTGCGCGCGTTCGCGTTCCAGGTCGCCAAGCCGGTACGCCGCTTCCGCGTCGCCCTTGCGCGCGGCACGGAGGAACAGGCCGCGGGCCTGGTCCTCCTGGTGCCGCACGCGGTACAGCAGGGCCAGTTCGCGCTCGGCCACGGGCATGCCGTCGTCGGCCCAGGCGCGCAGGCGCCGCTCGGCGGCCTCGTCGCCGCGCTGGACTGCGTCCATCGACACGGCTTCGATCTCGGCGGGCAGCGGGGCGCGCTCGCAGCCGGCCAGCAGGCAGGACAGCAGCGCGGCCGGCACCAGCGTGCGGTAAGAAAGGACTCGCATGGTCGCTTATTTCGACAGGTCGATCGCGTACTTGGCGAAGCCGCTCGCGTCCAGGCCACCCTCGGCCGTGACGGCGGCAATGCCGGCGGCCTGCGCGAGCGCCAGGTGGCCCGGCGCCGAGCGCAGGATCACGGGGCCGCTGGTCGCCGTCTTCACGAAGCTCCAGCTGCGCGCGCTGCCGTTGGCGGCCAACGTGACCTTGCCGGTCGCCGCCCCGATCTTCTGCAGGTAGTTGCTGACGACCGCTTGGTTCGCATCCGGCGACTTGATGATCGTCTTGCTGCCGTCGATGCCGGGGAAGTTGCCGCCGCCGCCCGCGCGGTAGTCGTTCGTGGCGACGATGAAGTCGTCCGTGTCCGCCACCGGCTTGCCCTGGTACGTGAGGTTGACGATGCGGCTGCCGACCGGCTTCGTCACGTCGATCTGGTACTGCAGCGCGTTGTTCTCGCCATAGAACACGTCGTAGTTGTAGATCGTGCCGTACGACGGGACGAGGTCCTGCTCGCTTGTCGCCGCCGGATTGATCTGCGCGAACTGTTTCGCGGCCGTCTCCAGCCAGTTCTTCAGGTCCGAGCCCTTGATCTTCACCGCCTGCAGGTTGTTGTTGCTGTACAGGTAGAGGTCGCCCGGGTTGCGCACCTGCAGCCCGACGGGGGCGGCTGGCGTCGCGCCCGGCGCCACGTCCGTGAAGTCCGACGCGCCGTTGCGGCCCGCCTTGAACGGCGCGCTGCACGAGATCACGGGAATGTTCTTGTAGCTGGACAGGGTCGCGTCCGTGCTCGTGGCGATGGCATTCTTCACGTAGTCGATCTGCGCCTGGTTCACGAGCTGGATCGCCGACACGTCGCCGACGAGCGCGAAGTACGAGGACATCTCGAAGTCCGTCGACACGCCCAGCGGCTGCTTCGCATACGCGATCGTGGCGTCGTGTTCCGTCTGCACGGCGGCCGCGATGGCCGGGTCGGCGGCCACGCTGGTGGTGCCGTCCTTGTATTTGTAGCCGCGCGATTCGACGGTCGTCTGCGCCGGTTGCACCACCCATTTACCGCCCTGGTACGCGAGCGTCATCCTGACGATGCCGAGGCGCCGGCCCCAGCTCTGCGCCATCACGGTCGGCACGCCATTGACGAAGCCGTTCACGGCATCGACCTTGGCCGCGGCGGGGATCGCGGCGAACGACGGGTCCAGCGCGGGGGCGCCCGTCTCTTTCCCTTTCGGGAAGATGAGGTGCGAGTGGCCGATCAGCAGGGCGTCGATGCCCGTCGTGCTCAGGTGGTAGCTCTGGTTTTCCATTTTCGGGCTGTACGCGCTCGGGTCGAGGCCCCCGTGCGACAGCGCGACGACGAGGTCCGCCCCCTTGCCGCGCATCTCGGGCACGTACTGCTTCGCCGCTTCGACGGTACCGCCGACGGCGACCTTGCCGGCCAGGTTCTTCTGGTCCCAGTCGAGGATCTGCGGCGGCACGAAGCTCATCACACCCACGTTGACGGTGACCGGCATCGTCTCGCCGTTCGGCTTCGTCGCCGTGAAGGTGCGTGCGAGGATGCGGTACGGATCGTAAATCGTCTTGCCGGTGGCGACGGCCGTCACGTTCGACAGCACGAGCGGAAAGTTCGGGCCGCCGCAGGTGCCGGCCGGCTTGCTCACGCCGGGGATGCCGAAGTCGGTGTTCGTGACCTGGCTGAGGAACGGCAGGCCGTAGTTGAATTCGTGGTTGCCCAGGCCGCCGGCGTCGTACTTCAGCGCGTTCATCGCCTTGTGCACGGCGAGCGTGTCGCTGCACTTTACGGGCGAGGTGACGGCCTGCAGGTCGCCCAGCAGGGTGCCCTGGATGACGTCGCCGTCGTCGAACAGCAGGTTGTTCGGATTCTCCGCGCGCGCCTGCTGGATGAGCGTGGACGTGCGGTCCAGGCCCAGGGTGGCGTCAGGAGCGAGCGAGTAATAGTTGTAGCCCAGGACGTTCGAATGGATGTCGGTGGTTTCGAGCAGGGCGAGGCTGACGGTCGTGCCTTCGGGGATGACGTTGGCGGGCGTGGACGGCTCGCCGCAGCCGGTCAGGCCGGCGCTGGCGAGGGCCGCGAGCAATACGTGGTGACGTTTCAAGATCGTGGGTCCGTTGTGAGGTTGTGAAGTAAACCGGGCGCACTTTATCTTGATTCGATGACAACGCTGTGACAGCCGCGCATGTGCCCCGCGTGCGCCACGCCGACGCACGCTGCACGGTTCCGGGCGTCCATGCGCCGTCGCCTCGCACGCCTGCGCGCACGGGCGCACGCAATCGGTGTGAGCCCCCGTTTTTCTTGGTGCGTCGGCACAACCACGGTGCCGGCGCACCGTTTTGCTTGTTGGCATGGCACTTGCTGTATTGACTGCAACGGCGCAGGAGCTGGCCACTCCGCTCGCCGCCGACGTTGTCTCTTCTTTCGTTTGCAGTCAACAAGGACCAACATGACCGATACAACCAATCTGACCCGCCGCCGCCTGCTGGCCGCCGGCGCCACGGCTTCGCTCACGGGACTCGTCTCCGGCGGGGTGTTCGCCGCCGGCTCCGACGCCCCCGAGAAAACGGAAGTGAAGGTGGGCTTCATCCCGCTGACCGACTGCGCTTCCGTGGTGATGGCGTCGGTGCTGGGCTTCGACAAGAAGTACGGCATCAAGATCGTGCCCAGCAAGGAATCGTCGTGGGCGAGCGTGCGCGACAAGCTCGTCAACGGCGAACTGGATGCCGCGCACGTGCTGTACGGCCTGATCTATGGCGTGCAGATGGGGATCGGCGGCCCGAAGAAGGACATGGCGGTGCTGATGGGCCTGAACCAGAACGGCCAGGCGATCACGCTGTCGAAGAAGCTGGCCGACGCGCGCGCGGTGGACGGCGCGTCGCTGGCAAAAGTGATGAGCACGGACAAGCGCGAATACAGCTTCGCCCAGACCTTCCCGACCGGCACCCACGCGATGTGGCTGTACTACTGGCTGGCCAACTACGGGATCCACCCGCTGAAGGACGCGAAGACGATCACGGTGCCGCCGCCGCAGATGGTGGCGACCATGCGGGTCGGCAGCCTGGACGGCTTCTGCGTGGGCGAGCCGTGGAACCACCGCGCCATCGCGGACGGCGTCGGCATCACCGCCGCGACCACGCAGGACATCTGGAAGGACCACCCGGAAAAAACGCTCGGCACGTCGCTCGAGTGGGTGAAAAAATATCCGAACACGGCGCGGGCTCTCGTCGCGGCCGTGCTGGAAGCGAGCCGCTGGATCGACGCGAGCATGTCCAACAAGGTCAAGATGGCCGAGACCATCGCCGACAAATCGTACGTCAACACGTCGGTCGACGTGATCAACCAGCGCATCCTGGGCCGCTACCAGAACGGTCTTGGCAAGACCTGGGACGATCCGAACTACATGAAGTTCTATAATGACGGCGCCGTCAACTTCCCATACCTGTCGGACGGCATGTGGTTCCTGACCCAGCACCGCCGCTGGGGCCTGCTCAAGTCCGATCCCGACTACCTGGCGGTGGCATCGAGCGTCAACCAGGTCGGCGTCTACCGCGATGCGGCCGCCATGGCGAAGGTCGCCGTGCCGAAGTCGCCCATGCGCTCCGCGAAGCTCATCGACGGCACCGTATGGGACGGGAAGAACCCGGCCGCGTATGCCGCCGCTTTCAAGATCAAGGTCTGAAGGGGAGGACATCATGAATAGCGTCGTGAATTCGAGATCGGGCGCGCGCGTCAAACCGGACGTGCGCCTGCCGCGCGGCCTGGCGCTGCGCGTGCCGAACGGCCGCGCCGTGTTGCTGGCGGTGCTGCCGCCGCTGGTGGGCCTCGCGCTGCTGGTGCTGGTCTGGCAGGGCATCGCGGCGAACAACAGCAGCTTCCCGTCGCCCGCGGTGACGTGGGACGCCGCGGTGAAACTGTTCGCCGACCCGTTCTACAGCAACGGCCCGAACGACCAGGGCATCGGCTGGAACATCCTGGCGTCGCTCAAGCGCGTCGCGCTGGGATTCGGCCTCGCGGCGGCGGTGGGCATCCCGCTCGGCTTCCTGATCGGCCGCTCGCGCTTCCTGGGCGCGATGTGCAATCCCATCATCAGCCTGCTGCGCCCCGTGTCGCCGCTGGCCTGGCTGCCCATCGGCCTCCTCGTGTTCAAGGCCGCCAATCCGGCCGCCATCTGGACCATCTTCATCTGCTCGATCTGGCCGATGGTCATCAACACCGCCGTCGGCGTGCAGCGCGTGCCGCAGGATTACATGAACGTGGCGCGCGTGCTGAACCTGTCGGAGTGGAAGATCTTCACGAAGATCCTGCTGCCCGCCGTGCTGCCGTACATGCTGACCGGCGTGCGCCTCGCGATCGGCACGGCGTGGCTCGTGATCGTCGCCGCGGAGATGCTGACGGGCGGCGTGGGCATCGGCTTCTGGGTGTGGGACGAGTGGAACAACCTGAACGTGCCGCACATCCTCGTCGCCATCGTCGTCATCGGCGTGGTGGGGCTGGTGCTGGAACAGGCATTGGTCGCGCTGGCCCGTGCCGTCACTTACGAAGAGAGTGGATCATGAGCGAACCGAAATTCATCGAAGTGCAACAGGTCGAGATGCTGTTCGACACCCGCAAGGGCCGCTTCCACGCCCTCGCCGACGTCAACCTGAAAGTGGCGCGCGGCGAGTTCATCACCTTGATCGGCCACTCCGGCTGCGGCAAGTCCACGTTGCTGAACCTGCTGGCGGGGCTGACGCGTGCCACGGAGGGTGTCCTGATCTGCGCCGGGCGCGAGATCGCCGGACCGGCGCCGGAACGTGCGGTGGTCTTCCAGAACCATTCGCTGCTGCCCTGGCTGACGTGCTTCGAAAACGTCTACCTGGCCGTCGAACGCGTGTTCGGCGACCGCGAAGGAAAGGAGAAGCTGCGGGCGCGCACGGCCGATGCACTGGCCCTCGTGGGCCTGTCGCACGCCGCGCAGAAGCGGCCCAGCGAGATCTCGGGCGGCATGAAGCAGCGGGTCGGCATCGCCCGCGCGCTGTCGATGGAGCCCAAGGTGCTGTTGATGGACGAACCGTTCGGCGCCCTCGACGCGCTGACCCGCGCCCACCTGCAGGACGAGCTGCTGCGCATCGTCGCCCAGACCGGCTCCACGGTGGTGATGGTGACGCACGACGTGGACGAGGCGGTGCTGCTGTCGGACCGCATCGTGATGATGACGAACGGCCCGGCCGCGACCATCGGCGAGATCGTGGACGTGCGCCTCGCGCGCCCGCGCGAGCGCGTCGCGCTGGCGCACGATGCGCTCTACAACGAGTATCGGACCCACGTGCTGGAGTTCCTGTATCACCGGCAGGCGCGGCCGGCGAAGGAAGCGGCTTAACAGGTAATGCATGGTGGGCACGGGGTGCCCACCCTACGGCTGACGGATGAACATGGTGGGTGCGGAGGTGCCCACCGTACGGCTTAACAGGTAATGTATGTGGGCACGGCGTGCCTACACCCTAACGGTCATTGCAGAGCGGCCGCCCCGGGGCATGAAAGAATACAGGGTGGAAGGCTGGCGATAGAGGTCGAGCATTAATCGTGGAGGTAAATCCCCGACCCTAACGTGATCCGCAGAACTG
>NZ_JAAQOM010000023.1 GCF_011682055.1 Telluria antibiotica
CTGTACAACCATCACATTCCGCAGCGTGCGCTCGACGCAAAAACGCCCATCCTGGCCCTCAAGGAATGGCAGAAGAAGCGTCCAGAATTATTCGTCAAACGCGTTTATGATCAAACGGGACTGGACACTTAACCAGTCCGTCGCGCGCCGCATTGCTGCCGGCTATTAACAGATCACGCAGCTGCTCCGGTGTTTGCGGTTTGGCTACACCTTGAGGAGATCTATAAAGTTCTTTGTTCGAGGGGACGTTAGGGCCGAACCACAAGACTAAATAGGTGCCACGATCTTCGGCTCGCCAGTCCCGGGTATAAAGGGCTGTTAACTGTTTGTCGGCCGCACGCCATAGGTCCTTGTGCCATTGCCCTTTTATCTCGATAGGCATGCGCAGAGTGCCTGCCGAGCAGGTGATATCGACTTCCTTGTCCGATGCCACGTGAGTTTCGGGTTCAAGCGTCACCTCATCCGATCCTTGGCGGAGTAGTCCGAGCAAATGGTCGCGGCATCGTTCCTCGTCGTACGGCACGCCCTTGTCGTCGAAGAAGCCGCGCCAAGATTCAGCGTCATCGCTACGTATCTTGGCCTGCACGACTTCTAGCTCGTTAATCATATAGGCTTGCAGATCGGATGCTGACGCCGGCTGGGCGTCTCGTGCAAACGCATTCAGCGCGGCGAGGGTTGGTGCCACATAGGCGGACTCGACACGTATCCGCTCCTGCTCGGCAGCCACGGCCTTGATTGTTTCGGTGTAACCATCAATCGATGCGCTGGCCAAGCGGGTCAAGGCGGCGCTGGACTCGGCCGAGGGATTGTTGCCGAGGCGGCTGATGAGAGACGTAATGTACTCCGTCGCATCCCAAGAGTTCGTATCCCCGGTAGTAACCCCCGATTGTCGGCCTACAAAAGGCCAACGGCCACGGAAGGTAGAGATCAACCACTCGAGCTGGGCAGTCGTAAGAGCCGGCCCGTGGTCGCGGTGCCCCCCGCTTGCGCGATCCCTCATATGCCAGAGCAGATCAGGCTCGATCTCTTGTCCATCCAGTCTTGCGGCGGTCGCGTCGAAGTCCGTGATTAATCCAACCGCATCCCAGTTATGACGCTGCGTGTCTGATACGAAGCGTTCCTTGGCGCATGCCACAGAGCGGAGGACGTCGTACCGCCCCGAGCGTAGAAGGCGATCCACCAGCTCAGTTTCCGGTTCAACGGGCAAATTATCGAAACCCATCAGCCAGTCTGCCGCAAGATCGGCGCTTATTTGCGCCACGGATGGATCCCGCATCAATGCATATAGGCCGTCAACAGGAGTGCGGCCTGCCCGTAACTGAGGCTCATGGTAGCGACGCATCGCCTGGGTCCAAAGCCCGCGTGCACGAACCCTCTCTTCCACCCACTCCTCCAGGCCATCGATACCGGCATGGTTGTCGATTTTGCTGCGGCGCAGTTCGAAAAGGCATGCAAGCAGTCGTTCATCCGTGACGTCGTCGACCTCAAGTCCGAGCCGTCGGCGCTCTGCGAGTGCCACCACCACGATGTACGCCGCGTTGTGCTGATTTCCTTCCATTAAGCCCTCTACGATATCGGCCGCCAAAGATATTGCGGGCTCATGCAGAAGAAAGGACTCAAATCCGATTCGCGCCGCCTCGTTCACTTCGGGACCTACCCACGTTTCGATACGAGCGTGCGCAGGTACGTCCTCCGAGCCAATGTCGCGGAAGTAATCGAGATAGGCCAGCGCGAGGTTCACGATACTTGCAAAGTCACCGCTTCGAATTTTTTCTATCTTGCCCATGAAATCGCGTTGACTCTGAGCGCGATGCCAGACTTCTCGTCGACGTCGCTTTTCCTGACGTCGGTCGTGCTTGATCTGCCAACGTGGAGGGCGGGGCGTGCCAAGACGGTCGAGCCAGCGCAATAAATCCGGTCGATGTCGGGCGAATGGTCGAGCTGCTTCACGGACCTCAGCTCCGATATCACCGTCATGCCGCACAAGCTGGACAACTTCACGCCAGCGCTCGTCGCTATGATCTCCAGGGTCAAGCGCCTTGAACAGTTCGACGACATCTTCAGGCGACGGCGTGAAGCTGGTCAAGGTCCGGCTCAGCCGATGCAGTTGAAGATGCACGGATTGTTGAGCAGAGCTTTCTAAAAGGACATACCGCTGCAGCGCGAGACGTACGGCAGAATCATGTTGAATGTGCGTAGTAAGCTGGGCGCGGGCACCTAGATCGTACCCTGCGAACCCTTCAAAGGATTCAAGCCATTTCCAGACCTCAAAGACATTTACATCACCGTCGGCAACGCGACGGCAAATCAGATGATATGCGAAATCTAATAGTTCGGCATCGGCATGATGGTCATGCAGATCACCCACCTTTTTAAGTGCGTTCGTATAACAATCCAGGAGACTGTCCAAGCGAGCAATCGGTAGGCTAACTTTAAGTCGATAAAGTGCCCCTACCGTCCGGCTGTTCTGAAGAGCGTAGGCGACTACTAGGCTAACGATAAGACTGTCATCAAAGGGGGCATAGCCAATCTCGTCTATCAGCTCAATGGCAAGCCGGACAGAAAGCTTATCGTTGAGCGAGCAAAGACTTCGCATCGTGGCTTGCCAATTGCTGCTACCGTCTACCTCGACAAGTGCTTCCCCGGATGCACTTCTGATCGCGAACTCCATGTCCGGGTCGAGTGCCAGGGTGCGTAGTTCATTTGCCAGCGACAGGGCAACCGTTGACCCTTTAGCGGACTCGATGACGAGGAGTCGGAGGCCGAACGGTGCGTCACGCGACAAGATGAGTTCACGGAGGTCATCGATCAGGCCGGGTTGAACAAGACTTTTGACGGAATATGGTCGCCAGTCGCGGAAGCGAGGATTGGAGGTTGCAAGATCTTTTAGTGCGTTGAGCAGTAAGCGAGCGTTTTGAATCCCTAGCGAGTCGGCGTCACCATATTCGATCACCCCCATCGGATCGGCTGCGATTACGGCAGGAGCGAGTGCGGGGTCAAGCGCCAGCCATGCATGAATGCCGCGTAAGCTCGCGGGCACAAGGCGCTGGCTATGAAACAACGAGAGCAGACGCGCGCGCTTCTTCCTTGTGTTGGCCAGCTTTGATAGCCAGTACGCGCCCAAGAACTCGCCAATGCTCCGGTGCCAGTAGGTGAACCTATCTGCCCGATCCGCTTTGAAGAGCCTGGTGTCAAGCATGGATCGCACGTTGGCGCCGCCGGGGAGTTGCTCAATTTCGGCGAGCTGTAGTTCAGCCGTCGTGCCATTTATAGCCGCAGTGCGAACGATAGTTTCGCTGCCGGTAACAATCAGGGCGGCGAAGGCTGCGCCAGCAGCATCCAGACCGGCCTCGCGCGCCGGCTGGTTGCATATCTTGGCGTCACGATGCTCAAGCCGCAAAACTTCAATTGCACTGTGGAATAGGTCGCCACGGGTTTCTGGAAGGTCGCCTTTGCCAGCTACACGCGCGACGAGTTCTAGTGTCTGAGGATTGCCGAGCAAGCCCTGGAGGCCACGGCCATTAAAATGAGCTACTACGTCTCTGGCCATCTCAATGCCAAAGCGGCCGCCAAGAAACGCAATGGCGTCTTCATCAGTGAAGGGCAGCAGATGTAGTTCAAGTGGTTGCTGGTCGTATTGTTCACGGATGGCTTCGAGGCCTGTCGCGCTACGCCAATCAGCCACGCGGCACGATAGTACGAATTGTGGATAGTCGAGTTCGCCGAGTCGCTGCAACACAAGGTCAACTGCCTCACCGTCCTTTTGCGCGCTCACCTCGTCGAGTGCGTCGATCACCAGCACACGGGCGGTGCCGAGCAGAGTCGCGGGATTGCGGCGGTTTATTAGTTGCCGGGCGGTGCAGAGTGCAAATTCGTCTGAATTAGCAAGCCATTGGAGCAAGGATGATTTGCCCATGCCGGCCTCGCCCAAGATGACAAGCGGCTCTGCGCGCCGGCGCAATTCACCCTCGGTCAGCGTGATACGGCGGTCAGTCTCGTACCAAAGTTTTCGCTCGATGAGTTCCTGATTCATGCTTTGAAAGAAACATACTGTTGGGCAAAGATTAGCGTATCACTTACCCGCTTCAGGCGTCGAGTGTCGAAGGCTCGTGCATAAGGGCTTCTTGTTGCCCATCTTTAATTTGCGACGCAACATTATGAGGTCGGTTTTTTTAGAGACAAATAATGGACCTCCATCCAACACAACATAGAGCTTCAACATGTCTCTGCATACTTACCTGAGCGCGACGCTCCCGGCCCTCGCCAACGAAACCCGCACCCATGTGCCCCCTTACGCCGCCTACTGGCTAAAACGCTCGCCGCACCCTTGCGTGCCTGAGCGTGCTTTGAAAATGACGCGATCCGCCCTGTCCGCGTTCAGGGGCGCTTGGCGTGGCCGGTCGGGTCCATCGTGCGCGTGCTGAAGGGCGGGGCCGCATGATGCGCGCTTCGCTGGACCAATTTCATCTTACGGCCACGTCAAATTGATGGCGCGATAATCTTGGAGTTCCACTGCGCGGCCGCCGAAGGCAGTGGGTGCCACGTGTATTGCCGTCGACGATCCGCTCTTCTCTTAGGTGTGCATCAGCGGATACAGCACAAGCCCCGCCACCGCAGCCGCGGCGATGATCACAGGCTCCTGCAGCTTCTTGAAGCGCCACAGCAGCGCGATCGTCGCCACGGCCAGCAGGGCAGTGGGAATATCGATGATGGAGCGCCGCGCCAGTACGACGACGGATCCCGTGATCGCGCCGATGGCCGCCGCCGTGATGCCGTCCACGAACGCCGCGAGGCCGGGATGCTTGCCGTAGCGCTTGAAGTAGGGCGCGGGGATGACGGTGAACAGGTAGCACGGGAGGAACGTCGCGAGCGCTGCCGTCGACGCGCCCGCGAAGCCCGCGATCAGGTAGCCGATGAAGCCGACCGTGATCACCACCGGGCCCGGCGTGATCATCGCGACGGCCACGGCGTCGACGAATTGCTTGTCGTTGAGCCAGTGGTGTTCCGTCACGACGCCGCCGTACAGGAACGGCACGATGGCGAGGCCCGACCCGAAGACGAACGCGCCCGCCTTGCCGAAGAAGACCGCGATCTGTGCCAGCAGCGGCACGTCCAGCGATCCGAGCAGGCCCGCCCCGACGAGCGCCTGGTCGGCCACCGCCACGCCCAGCACGCCCTTGCCGATCCACCGCGGCGGCGCGCGCAGCAGCCAGACGAGCACGCCGCTGGCGATGAACAGCCACGTGATTTCCGACTCGGTCGCGATGGTCGACAGCATCAACAGCAGGTACACGGCCCACAGCAGCTTGTCCTTGCCGAGCGTCTTCTGCGTCAGCTTCTTCGCGCTCATCGCGATCAGGCCGATGACGGCCGCGCCGACGCCGTAGAACACGGCCTGCATCCACGCCAGCCCGCCGAAGCGGACGTACGCCCAGCCCAGCGCGACGACCATCAGGAACGACGGCAGCACGAACGCGACGCCGGCGAGGGTGGCGCCGCGCAGCCGGTAGTGCACGAAGCCGAGGTAGATACTGAGCTGGGCCGCCAGCGGGCCGGGCGCGATCTGCGCGAGCGCCACGCCTTCCTTGAAATCCTCCTGCGTGATCCAGCCGCGCGTGTCGACGAGGTCGCGCTGCATGTAGCCGACCAGCGCCACGGGGCCGCCGAAGCCGAGCGCGCCGAGCCGCAGCATGTACAGCACGAGTTGCCACAGCGTGTAGGGTGGTCGTTGCGGGTCCGTCATTGGGGGCTCTCCTTGCCGTAGTGGGTATGCAGTGAATCGAGGACGGTGCCGATCTCGCGCAGGAAATCGTCGTCGTCCGGCAGCCGTGCGCGCGCGCCGGACAGGATGGCTTCGAAGCCCGCCGCTTCCGGCGCCGCGGCCCCGCCGACGTCGAGCACGTGGATCAGCCGCGCCAGCTGCGCGAGGCCCCGTTCGTCCTCGAGGCCGAAGCTGGCGAGCAGCACTTCGAACGTCACCTTGTCGCCCACGTGCGTGAAGGCGGCGCCGTCGAAATCGAAGCCGAGCGCATCGGGCGGACAGTCGGCCGGGCTGGCGAGCCACAGGAAGCGGGCATCCGCGTCGATGAAGCGCCGGATCAGCCACGCGCTCGCGACGCGGTCGACTCCTAGACGCCGCCGCGTGGCCCACGTGCGGCCCTGGTAGCGTTGCCGGTCCAGCGGCGCGATGGGGCGTTGCTCGGCATGCGGTTCGCCGGGCGACAGCACGGCGTTGGCCGCGTCCTCGAAGTCGGACCACGCGGACTGGATGTCGTCCGCTGCGTGACCCGGAAAGAAATCGATGCGGCGCACGGCCTCGAGGTCCTTGCGCAGGCGGCGGACGGTCTTCGCGACGTCGGCCGCGTCCTGCCCGGCCAGTGCCCGCTTGGCGGCCAGCAGTTGCGTCGCGAGGGCGGCATAGTCGGCCGAGCGGTCGAACAGGGCGCGGAACGCGGCCTCCGTGTCCGCCGAGCGCGGCGCCACGTTCACGACGCAGCCCGTGCCGCCTTCGTCGTTCGTGCGCGCGGCCAGGTAGTCCAGCGCCGTGGCGTGGGCCGGCGTGTCCGGCAGCAGGTACGCGCCGTCGCGCAACGACGCGCAGCCGAGTGCCTTGATGGCGCGCCACAGCCGCATGCGGGCCGTCGCGCCCGTCGTCGGCAGGCTGGCGATGAAAAGGAGCCAGGAGGTCGGCATGGCGAGTCGGTATCGGGAGTGAAGTAATGAAGTCTACACAAACATAGATTCATCTACAAGAACCGATGGCGTGTGCCGTCTCCCGCGTGTTGTCACGCCGCCGCGCGCTGTTTTTTTTGCAAGGGATCGATGTTATATTGTCTGGATGGCTAAGGATGAGACATCCTGTCCGCCGCGGCCCCGGCCGTATTTTGTTACCAACGATTCCTTCGCGCATGGACCGGCAAAACCGCGCCATGCAGGAACCAGCCCGACCGGTTGCCATGCTCTTCAATTCATTCACGTTCCTGTTTCTCTTCCTGCCCATCACGGCCGTCGGCTACTTCCTGCTCGCGCGCAGGGGCCACACCTGGGCCGCCGGCTGGCTCGCCCTCGCGTCGCTGACGTTCTATGGCTGGTGGAGCTATGTGTACATCCCGCTGCTGGTGGGCTCGATCCTGTTCAACTACTGGATGGGGCAACGCATCGGCCACGCGGCCGGTGCGGCGCGCAAGCGGTGGCTGACGGCGGCCGTCGCCATCGACCTGCTGCTGCTCGCCTACTTCAAGTACGCGGATTTCTTCATCTCGGGCGTGAACTGGCTGGCGGCCGCGGACATCCCCGCGCTCCACGTCGTGCTGCCGATCGGTATTTCCTTTTTCACGTTCACGCAGATCGCCTACCTCGTCGACACGTACCAGGGCAAGGTCAAGGAAGCGCGCTTCCTGCACTACGTGCTGTTCATCACGTATTTCCCGCACTTGATTGCGGGCCCCGTGCTGCACCACGCGGAAATGATGCCGCAGTTCGACCGGCCCGGCAGCTACCGCTTCTCGTACCGGAACCTCGCGGTGGGGCTTAGCGTCTTCGCGATCGGCCTCGCCAAGAAAGTGCTCATCGCCGACAACCTGGCGCCGCACGCGACGTTCCTGTTCGACCAGTCGGACATGTTTTCGTTCGCGAACGCGTGGGGCGGCGTGCTCGCGTATGCGTTCCAGCTGTACTTCGACTTCTCCGGCTATTCCGACATGGCCATCGGCATCTCGCTGCTGTTCGGCATCCGCCTGCCGCTGAACTTCGACTCGCCGTACAAGGCCGCGAACATCATCGATTTCTGGCGCCGCTGGCACATGACGTTGTCGCGCTTCCTGCGCGACTACCTGTACGTGCCGCTGGGCGGCAACCGCAAGGGCCCCGTGCGCCGCTACGTCAACCTGATGACGACGATGTTGCTGGGCGGCCTGTGGCATGGCGCCGGCATGAACTTCGTGATCTGGGGCGCGCTGCATGGCATCTATCTCGCCATCAACCACGGCTGGAATGCGCTGGCGGAGAAGCTGCGCCTGCCGCGTGGCCGCGTCTGGGCCGCGTTCAGCATGGCGCTGACGTTCGTCGCCGTGTGCGTGGCCTGGGTGTTCTTCCGCGCGACGCACTTCGACAAGGCGATGACGATCCTGCGCGGCATGGCGGGCCTGGACGGCGTGGGCCTCCCTGCGTCGATCGGCCTGCAACTGGGGCCGTTGAGGGGTGCGCTCGAGCAGTTGGGCGTGTCGTTCTACCTGGGCGGCGGCTCGCGCTTCCTGGAGACGTGGCAATGGGTCGCCGTCGGCGCCGCCATCGCGTTCTGCCTGCCCAACACGCAGCAGATCATGGGCCGCTACGAAACGGCACTGGGCGCACCGAGCTCGCCGCGCCGCACCGGCTGGCTGCTGTGGCTGCCTGCGCGGCGCTGGAGCATCTACATCGGGGCGATCCTGCTCGGCAGCCTGCTGTCGCTCAGCCGCCCCGCCGAATTCCTGTATTTCCAGTTCTGAAGCGGGGACAGCCGAATGGAACAGATCCAGCGCTACGATGACGAGGTCACCGTCCTGGCCGGCACCCCGGCCGCCGATGCCATGCGCCCCGAGGCCCCGTATCGCCGATTCACGGCCTGGTGTGCGGGCGTCGTCGCGGCCGGCGTATTGCTCGTCGTGGGCATCGTGGCCGTCGTCGACCCGTACCACTTGTATGGCCTGGTCGACAGCCCGCGCCTGAACCACGTGAAACCGCTGCCGGAGCAATACCGCGAGCAGATCAAGCTGGCGCAGGCGGAGGCCGTGCGGCCGGACGTGATCCTGCTGGGGAATTCGCGCGCCGAGGTCGGCCTCGACCCGGACAGCCCGCTGCTCGCCGCGCGCGGCCGCGGCGCCTATAACATGGGGATGTCGGGCACGAAACTGACCGTGTCGGAGCGCATGTATGCGAAGCTGCGGGCCGACGCGGCGCCGGCGTCGACGGCCGTGATCGGCGTAGAGTTCCTCGATTTCCTCGTCTCGCCCAACAGCAGGCTGGAGCCCGCGCCCGTGCAGGCGCCGTCGCCGTGGCAATGGCGCTTCGATACGCTGTTCTCGATCAAGTCGTTGACGGACGCGCTGCGCACGGTGCGCCTGCAGAAGGCCGCCGATCCGGAGACGATGACGCAGCGCGGCCAGACCCCGCTGCGCGACTACAACCGCTACGCGCGCACGGAAGGCTATTACGCGATCTTCCAGCAAAAGGCGCGCGACAACGCGAAGGCCGTCCTCAAAAAGCCGCACAACCTGTTCGTCGCGGGCACCGACAGTTCGGAAAGCATCGGCCGCCTGCGCGCGCTGCTCGACACGATGGCACGCGACCGTACCGACGTGCACCTCGTCATCTACCCGTACCACGCGCAACTGATGGCCATGTTCGAGGACGCGGGCCTGCTGGGGACGATGGACGAGTGGAAGCGCGTGCTCGTGCGCGAAGCGGACGCCGCGCGCGCCCGCCATCCGGATGCACGCATCAGCGTCTGGGACTTCAGCGGCTATGGCGACATGCGCTGCGAGCGCATCCCCGCGCCCGGCGACACGCGCAGCGTCACGCGCTGGTACTGGGAAGCCGGCCATTTCAAGTCCACGCTGGGTGACCTGATGCTGCAGCGCATCCTGGGCGGCGACGGGACGTTCGGCGTGCGCCTCACCGCCGACGGCCTCGACGCCAACCGCCAGCGCATCGCCGCCGAGCGCGCCCAGTGCGCCGGTACCTATCCCGACGTCTTTGCCGGTGCCAGCGACCTCGTCGCCGTGGCCCGCGCATCAACGCCCTGACCGACCGGGCCGGCCGGCGTGCCAGCCCTCCCTCGTTTCGCCTCCCCGTCTCTGTTATGCAGCGCACAGTCGGGGTCGACAAAAAGTTATATTTTTTTTATTGAGACACCGCATTCTGCCGGTGTCGTTCGGACGTCGCGCGGCAGCGCAACGCGTAAGGACCGCTTATCGGTCGAACTTTTGAACGGATGCACGGTCAAGAAGATCGGTCTACTCCGCGTTGGTCAAAATCTTACAAAAGGAATTCATCATGGATAATCAGAAGTCGAGCGAAGCAAAAGGGAGCAACCTGGGCAACCAGGGCAAGGACAGCGGCCTGCCGAATGCCAGCGGCGCCGGCAACCTGGGCAGCACCACCGGTTCGGACAGCCTGAACAAGAGCACCCAGCTGAACCAGGGCAAGGACCAGCACAGCTCGACCGGCAGCAGCACAGGCGGCGCCACCGCGTCCAGCACGGGCGCCGTGGGCGGCACCAGCAATGCCGGTAGCGCATCGTCGTCGTCGGGCATGGGGTCGATGGGCTCCTCCAGCCAGAACAAACAGAGCGCCGGCGCGGCCACCGGCTCGGGTGTCGGCGGCGATTCGCGCGACATGGGCGCCCAGGTGAATGCCCGCGCGCAGGACCTGCACCAATCCATCGACAAGGCCGCCGACGCCGCCCGTCCGATGGTCGACAAGGCTGCAGATGCGGCGCGTCCCGTCGTCGACCGCCTTGCCACGACGGCCCACGCCGGCGTCGACAAGCTGCAGGGCATGCTGAGCGGCGCCACGGTCAACCTGGGCCAGCGCCAGCAACAACTGACGGACGCCTACGGTCAATGGAAGGAAGCGAGTTTCGAGTACGTGCGCCAGAAACCGGGCACCGCGATCGCCATCGCCGCGGCCGCCGGCTTCGTGCTGGCCAAGCTGCTGGGTGGCCGCAGCCGCGATTACTGATCGCGTTTCCGCCGCCCCAAAAAGAAAACCGGCTCGCGCCGGTTTTCTTTTTTGAAGCAAGGTCGATCAACGTAGCGACAGATCCCACACGCCGCGCCCATACGTCGAGGCGCGCAGGAAGCTGCCGTCGGCCGGCATGTACAGGTCGCTCACCTCGACCGTCGGCAGGCCCGCGCCAAACTGGCTCCAACTGATGCCGCCGTTCGTCGTGCGGTACACGCCGAGCCACGTGGCCGCGTACACGGTGTTGCCGGAGAGGTCGTTCGGCGCCGCCAGCAGCTTCTGGATCGGCACGTTCGGCAAGCCGTTGCTCGCGGCGGCCCAAGTGGCGCCGCCATCCGTCGACTTCACGACATACACGCTCTGCCCGAACGGGTTTTCCGACGACACGTACAGCACCGAGTTGTTGGCCCACGCCACGCTGCTGTTGTAGCCGAGGTGCCCCGGCACGAGCGTATTGCGCTGCTTCCACGTGGCGCCGGCGTCAACAGTGATCAGGACCCGGCCACCGGGCGATACGGCGGCCACGTGGTTCAGGTCGATCGGGCTGACGGACACGCTGTGCGACGCGCCGCGGATGTACGTGGCGGCCGTGCTGCCGCTGAAGATGGGCGTCCACGAGGCGCCCGCGTCGTCGGTGCGGTAGATCAGGCTCTTCGTGTTCGTGAAGTAGGTCTTGCCGCCCGGGTCGGCCTGGGCGGACGGGGTGGCGATCGGCGTCACGAAGTACGCGTTGCAGGCATTGATCCCGTTGTACGTGCAGGTGGCGTCGTCGAACGTGGGATCGGTCCATTTCTTCTGGATGTTCGGATCCTTCTGCGCGTAATAGATGTAGCCGTACACGTAGCTGCCGAGCGCCGTCACATTGCGCGACTGGCTCCAGCCGACGCCGAAGCCGTCGCCGCCGAAGCTCTGGTTGAACACGCTCGTGTTGCCGACGCGGATGCGCGTGCCGTTGTCCTGCAGGCCGATCAGCACGCTCTTCGGATCGGAGCCCGACGTCGCCATCGAATAGATCAGGTAGTCGACGAGGCCCGTGTTCTTCTGGTCCGTCCATGTCTTGCCCTCGTCGTAGCTGAGGAACAGGCCGCCGTCCGTGCCGATCATCACGCGCTTCATGCCGCCCGCGGTCGAGACGGTGGCCGTGTGGTGGTCGGCGTGCGCGTACGGCAGGCCGAATTGCGCGAGCCAGTTCGTCATCAGGCGCCACGTCTGGCCGCCGTCCGTTGTCTTGCCCGTGTTCAGCTGTCCGCCCAGGTACACCGTGTTGCGCGTGGGGTCGGTCGGGTCGACGACGATCATGTGGTTGTAGAAGCCCTGGCCGCCCATCAGTTCCATGGTCGGGTTCTCTTCGTTAGGATTGACCGGGGCCTTGCTGTTCAGGCCCAGCGCCGTCCACGTGTAGCCGCCGTCGCCGGAACGGAACAGGTCCTTCTGGTCGCAGCCGCTGCTGCACGAGTTGGCGGCATACGCGTACACGACATTGTCGCCGGGCGCGCCGACCGCGAGCGTGATGCGGCCCGCGCCACCCGTCAGGTTGGGCGCCGACAGGGGAGTCCACGTGATGCCGTCGTTCGACCAGTACAGGGTGGCGGGGCTGTAGTAGCCGCTGGTGGCGGCCGTCGCCAGCCAGCCCGTGCTCGAGCGCGCGAGGCTCCACACGCGACCGCCGTTCAGCACCTGCGCGTAGGTGTTGCCGCCGTCGGCCGAGCGGAAGATGCCGGCGTCGGTCGCGACCAGCACGACGTCGGTGGCCCCGCGCGTATCGACCTTCACGTCCAGCACCATGCCGGAATTTCCGAGGAAGACGAACGGCGACCAGGTGTTGCCGCCGTCGGTGGTCTTCAGCATCGCGCCGCCGACGATCGGGATGCCGTCGAACGGGTCGCCGGTGCCGTAGTACAGCGTCTGCGGGCTGCGGCCGAGCGCCGCGGCGCCGCCGCTCGTCGTGATGACCTTGTCCGTGATCGGGGTCCACGTCGGGTAAGGCGATTCGAAATTGCTGGTCTTCCAGATGCCGCCCGACGACGACAGCAGGTAGACCGTGTTCGGGTCCGTCGGGTGCGGCAGGATGTTGCGCAGGCGGCCGCTGTCGGTGACGCTCAGCTGGATGTCGTTCTGCGTCTTGACGGCGCGGGTCGGGCCGATCGACTGCCATTGCGGCACGCCGGCCGGCGGGGTCGCGCCGGGCGCGAGCTGCGGATAGGTGGCGCGCTGCTTCGCCCATTCCTGCACCATGCGGTGCGAGAAATCGGCGGGGAGCGTGGCGCCGTAGCGGGCCTTCAGCCATTCGAGGCGGCCCATCACGGTGGGCCGGTCCTCTTCGCCGCCGCCCGCGGCCTGGAACGAACGGAACGTCTGGGTGCTGCGATAACCGCTATCGTCGGTTGCCGTCTGGGCCTGGGCCAGCGACATCGTGCCGGCCGCGGCGAACAAGCCGCCCAGCCAGGTTGCCTTGTGTAACCAAGTCATCATGTCTCCCACTTTGTGAGTTTGTCGTTGTCGCGCAGATAAGCTGGTGAGCCGTATCTACGTAGCAAAAGACTATGATTCGTGTGGATTCCTGTCACTACCTGTTACAAACTTGTATTCAAATGTAATCGGTGATGTGGTTTTTTGTGAACATGATTTGATCGAGGCAGAATCATGGCGATCAGAGTAGATCGATGCCGAAGCGTTTCAGCACGAGCGCGAACAAGAGTATGCTGGCCACGGTGAGCGCGACGCCGGCGCCGAGCGCGGGCCAGAAGCCGAAGCGGCCGAGCAGCCAGGGAAACGCGGCGAACATGGGCAGCGTCGGGAGCACGTACCACAGCGTGTACCACGCGTGGTTGGCGATTTTTTCTTGCGGCTGGCGCTCGACGTACAGCCAGATCAGCGTAAGCACGGTGACGAGCGGCAGCGAGGCGATCAGGCCGCCGAGACGGTCGGAGCGCGCGGCGGCTTCCGACACGAAAACGACGACGGCCGCGGTGACGAGGTATTTGGTGACGATCCAGGACATGGCGCAGGACGAGAGAGCGTGCCCCAGTGTAGCAAAGCACACCCTTGTTCGCTACGTACACCCCGGGAACACGGCCGTTACAAATCCTTACCATTGATACGCTCCGTCGCTATCCATGCTCGTCCGTTCAAGGTTAAATGAGGATCCACGAGGAGTGCACACCATGATCCAGCGCGCATCGCTAGCCCTGCTGACCGCAGCCCTAATGGCGACCGGCGTCGCGTCGGGTGTGCCGCCCGCGGCCGCGGCACCGCCGGCGCAGGCGGCCCCGCTCGATGCGCAGGCGCAGGCGCTGCACGTGCTGAACAGGCTCGCATTCGGGCCCCGTCCCGGCGACGTGGAGCGCGTGGCGAACATGGGCGTGCAGCGCTGGATCGACGAGCAGCTGCATCCCGAGACGATCCCGCTGCCGCCCGACCTGACGGCGCGCCTGGCGCTGCTTGCCACCGTCAATCGCAGCGCGGGCGACTCGCTGGCCGAATTCATCGAGCTGCGCCGCGAAGTGCGCATGGACGACGAGGGCGCGAAGCAGCGCCGCCGCCAGACCGAGATGCGCGTGGCGCGCCAGGCCGCCGAGGCCAGGCTGCTGCGCGCCGTCGAGAGTCCGCGCCAGCTGGAAGAAGTCATGGTCGACTTCTGGTACAACCATTTCAACGTCTTCGCAGGCAAGGGCATCGACCGCGCCCTGGTGACGAGCTACGAGCGCGACGCGATCCGCCCGTACGCGCTGGGCTCCTTCCGCGCGCTGCTGGGCGCGACGGCGAAGCACCCGGCGATGCTGTTCTACCTCGACAACGTCGTGTCGTCGGCGCCGCGCCCCGATGCCAAAGGGAAGGCGCGCGGCCTGAACGAGAACTATGCGCGCGAGCTGATGGAATTGCACACGCTGGGCGCGGACGGCGGCTACACGCAGCGCGACGTGACGGAACTGGCGCGCATGCTGACCGGCTGGACGTTCGACCAGAAGCGCCTCGCGCGCGCGGGCGAGACGTTCCGCTTCGACGCCGGCCGCCACGACCGTGACACCAAGACGTGGCTCGGACGCGAGATCGCGCCCACAGGCCAGCAGGAAGGCGAGTACGCGCTGGACGTGCTGGCCGTGCATCCGTCCACGGCCCATCACGTGAGCTTCGAGCTGGCCCAGTACTTCGTCAGCGACGAGCCGCCGGCGGCCCTCGTCGACCGCATGGCCGCCACGTGGATGGCGTCGCATGGCGACATCCGCGCCGTGCTCGCGACGCTGTTCGCGAGCCGCGAATTCATGTCGGCCGGCGCGGCCGGCGCCAAGTTCAAGACGCCGTACCAGTTCGTCGTGTCGGCCGTGCGGGCCAGCGGCGCGCCGGTGGCGAACGTGATGCCGCTCGTGAACACGATGAACCAGCTGGGCATGCCGCTGTACGGCTGCCAGACGCCGGACGGGTACAAGAACACGCAGGACGCGTGGCTCAACCCGGACGCGCTCACGCGGCGCATCGCGTTCGCCACCGCGCTCGCCGCCGGCAAGCTGCCGCTGGCGGCGCCGCCGGTCGATGCCCGTCCCGCGATGGCGGCGATGGCGCCGAACATGGCCGGCAGCGATGCGATGCCGCCGCCGGCACCGCCCGAGCCTGTGCCGGCCGCGCCGAAGCCGGTGGCGGCGCAGGCGCCCGTCGATCCGGCGCGCCTGCAGGCGACGCTGGCCGGCTCGATCTCGCCGCGCACGCGGGCCATCGTCCAGCGCAATCCGGACAACCTGCGCGCCGCGATGCTGCTCGGCAGTCCCGATTTCATGCAGCGCTGATTCTTTCGGAGAACGACATGCAACGCAGGCACTTCCTCAACGCGCTGGCGCTGGGCGCCGGCATCCTGCTTCCGGTCGGCCGCAGTGCATGGGCCTTGAGCGGGTCCGCGGCCGATCCCACCGGCCGGAAACTCATTGTCGTGATGCTGCGCGGCGCCGTCGACGGCCTGAACGTCGTCGCCCCCGTCGGCGACGCGAATTATGCGCGGCTGCGCCCCACGATCGGCCTGGGGGCGCCCGGCATGGACGGGGGCGCGCTGGACCTGGACGGCTATTTCGGCCTGCATCCCGCGCTGGCCGACCTGCAACCGCTGTGGCGCGCGCACAAGCTGGCGTTCGTCCACGCGAGCGGCTCGCCGGACGCGACCCGCTCCCACTTCGACGCGCAGGACTACATGGAATCGGCCACGCCAGGCCGCAAGAGCACGCCGGACGGCTGGATGAACCGCCTCGTCGCGGCGCTACCCGGCCCGCAGTCGCCCAGCCGGCTACTGGGCATCGGCCCCGTGCTGCCGCGCATCCTGTCCGGCCAGGCGGCGGCCGTGAACCTGCCGAACGTCGCTGGCGCCGCGCGCGCCGACCTGCTCGACCGGCCGGCCGTCAAGGCCGCGTTCGACGAGCTGTACGCGAGCCATCCGCGCTTCGGGCGCGCGTACGCGGACGGGCGCGCGGCGCACCGCGAAGTGATGGACGCCCTCGAGAGCCACGAGATGCAGGCGGCCGACCGCGGCGCGCCGCTGCCGAACGGCTTTCCCGACGATGCCGCGCGCCTCGCGGGCCTGATGCGCAACGACCCGAAGATCCAGCTGGCGTTCGTCGCGCTGGGCGGCTGGGACACGCACGCGAACCAGGGCGCCGCCTCCGGCCAGCTGGCCAACCGCCTTGCGCCGCTGGGCCAGGGCCTGGCCGTGCTGGCCGAGCGCCTCGGCCCCTTGTTCGACGACACGGTCGTCGTCGTGATGTCGGAATTCGGCCGCACGGCCCACGAGAATGGCAACGGCGGCACGGACCACGGTCACGGCAACGTGATGTGGGTCATGGGCGGAAAAGTCCGCGGGGGTAAGGTATATGGCGATTGGGAAGGCGTCGGCGACGCCCAACTGAACGAGGGCCGCGATTTACCCGTCACGACCGATTTTCGTTCGGTGTTAGCGCACATATCTGAAGAACATTTAATGTTAGGCGATAAACGTCTGGAACGGGTCTTTCCCGCAATGCCGCAAAAGCGCGCCGCCTTCCGCCTCATGGGCACCTGATGCTTCCCTCTAGAGGAGATACTCTAGATACCGTAGTTCTACCGTATTGCGGTGCACAAAAAATAAGGCTATAGTTGAACCGTCTCCTCCAGTTTTTCTCCGGAAATCTGGATTCAGCCCGCACCGCAAGGTTGCGGGCTTTTTTTTTGTTTGCCGCTAACAGTTGGAGTGGCACGGCCGGGCGGCCGCGCGGAGGAAGGTTCAGGCGCCGGTGGTTTCGGCGTCGTCGCCCTGGAAGGCGCCGGCGCGCCACGTGAGCACGAGGGTGTCGCGGTGGCCGTTCTCGCCGACCGGCTGGATCGGCGTCGATTCGTGGATCACGGCCGCGTCGTCCAGCAGCAGCAGGGTCCACGGTTCCGTCATCGTGAAGCGCTGGCCCTTGGGGCCGTTCGCTTCGAACACGCGCGTCTCGCCGCCCTTGATGTTGGCGCGTCCGATCAGGATCACGGCGACGAAATCGACGCCGTCGCGGTGCGCGCCTTCCGGCGTGGGGCGGCCGATGCCGTCGGCCGTATCGATGCGGAACTGGTGCGCTTCGACGTACCACGTCTGCGGGCCTTTCACTTGCGAGCACACGGTACCCAGTGCGCGCAGCAGTCGACTCCACGCCGGTTGCTCGATGGTGGCGTGTTCGATGGGGACGAACAGGCGGTGCATGCCGCCGTGCAGCGCGTTGTATTCGACCGGCTGCCAGTGCGCGCGGTGCGGGCTTTGCGTGAGGGCGTGGCCGCTGTCGACGAAGCAGGAATGCCGGCGCCGGCGATAGCGGCCGCCGTCCTTCAGGTAGTTGTCGAGTTCCAGGTGTTCCCAGCTGGGCGCCAGTGCCATCAATTCGTCGAGCGTGCAGCCGGCAAGCCGCGCCACGTCGGCCGGGCGCAGCAGCGCATAGCCGTCGCCGCGCAGGGCGTCGACGACGTGGGCGGGATCGGTATAGGGTGGTTGCGGAGTTGTCATCCTCTTAGCCTAGCACTTTTTTGGTGCGGTCGTGAATGACCGCCGGCTTACCAGTTCTTGACGAGCGTCAGGCGGAACGTGCGCGCTTCGATCGGATGGAAGTGCACGTCCTGCTGCGGTGCTGTCTCGCCGCGCAGCTGCGACGCGTAGTAGTAATCGATCGCCGATGCGTGCCGGTTCGCCAGATTGAACCCCTCGAGTTCCAGCCGCAGGTCGCGGTTCACGCGATAGCCCAGGCGGCCGTTCATCGTCGTGCTGGCGCGCGAGCGCACGCTGTCGTCGTCAAGCAGGGGGCGGGGGCCGAACCAGCGCAGGCGCAGCGCGCCGTCCCATGGCCCCAGCCGGCTTACCGTCAGCGCGAGCTGGCCCACGCCTTCGATCGCTTCCGGGATGCGGTCGTGTCCCGGCGCGGTCTCGCGCGTGCGTGCTTGCGCGTACGCGGCATCGAAGTCGACCGATAACCATTTATACGGTTTATAGCTATTCGAGAATTCGATGCCGACCCGGCGGCTGGGCGGACCCGCTTCCGTCGTGCCCGCGTCGCCCGCGTACGTCAGCTCGGAGTCGAAGTCCAGGCGGTACAGCGAGATCGCCGTCTGCATCTTCGGGACGGCCTCCGTGCGCATGCCCAACTCCATGCCGCGCGAGCGCACGAGGCCCGTGCCGAGTGGCGTGACGGTGCCGCGCGCGTCGTTGCTGTGGAAGCCCGTGCCGTAGTTCGCGTAGAACTCCGTCAGGCGCCACGGGCCGAACACGAGGTTGGCGGACGGGCTGGCCAGCGCATCGTGCGTCGTGCCCGCATCGGCGAGGGCGCTGCTGCGCACGCGGAACCGGTAGCCGTCCACGCGCGCGCCCACCGTCGTGCGGAACCAGCTGTTCCAGCGCGTCGCGTTCTCGACGAAGGCGCCCGTGCTCGTCTCGGTCACGTGGTCCGCGCGCGTGACGGCCAGCAGGCGGCGCGCGGCCGTGTGAGCCAGGCCGTTGAAGATATTGTCGTTCTGCGCTTCCACGCCGACCGTGACGTCCGACGCCGACATCTCTCCGCGGTGCACATGCCAGCTGTGGGTGACGTTGAAACCGCTCGTGACGCGCCGGTCCGGCTGGGCGAACTGGTCGCCATTGACCGGGTCGTCCATGAAGTAGGTGAAGTCGGACCACAGGTCGAGCTGGTTGCGGATGATGTAGCCGCTGACCTTCGTCGCCGCGTCCTGGCCCGTCTGGCGCCACACGCCGGACAGGCTGAAGCGCTTCGCCGCGCCGCCGTCCGTCGGGTCGACCGTGTCGAAGCGCCCGAGCAGGCCCGCGGCGACGGCGCGCGCGGGCACCTGGTCCGTCGCGTTCCAGCGGCCGCGGTAGGCCATCGCCGTCACGCTCCAGCCATTGTTCGCATAGCCGCGGCTGTAGCGCAGCACGCCGTTCAGCTTCTGGTAATCGTCCGGATGCGTGAACGGCCCGTCGTTGTGCATGGCTTCCAGCGCATACGTCAGCACGCCGTCGCCCGTCTCGTGCGATGCCGCGAGCGCCGTGCGCGCATAGCCGTCCTGCCCGATGCCGACGGTAGCGACGTTGCGCGCGAGGCGGTTCGCGTAGGTGATCGCGGCGCTGCCGGCCGATGCGAAATCGCCCTCGCGCGCCGAGTACGGCCCCTTCTTGTAGTCGAGTCGGACCGTCAGTTCCGGGATCAGGAAGTTCAGGTCCGTCCAGCCCTGGCCGTGCGCGTGGCTGCGCTGGTTGACGGGCATGTCGTCGAGCCAGGTCGCGAGGTCGGTGCCGTGGTCGAGGTTGAAACCGCGCAGGAAGAACTGGTTCGCCTTGCCTTCGCCGCTGTGCTGGCTCACGATCAGGCCGGGCGCCGCCTCCAGCAGTTCGCCGGGGCGGTACACGGCCATCGCCGCCAGCTCCTGCTGGCTGACGGTGCCGGCGCTGGCGGTGTCCGCGACGCCCAGCTGGCGCGCGCGCGCGCCTTCGACGAGCACGCGCTGGATGAAGGGATCGTCGGCGCGGGCGCCGGCGTGGACGAACGCCGCGGCGAGCAGCAGGGCGCCGGCACGCATCAGTGGACGGCGAGTTCCGTGCGGCTGCTCGTGAAGCCGAACGTGCGCAGGCTGCCGTTCGCCGTCAGGTTCACGGTGTTCTGCTGGTCGGGGAGGAAGTCGCTCAGCACGGCGTCGTGGATGGTCTCGACCTTCGTGACCGGTGTGCGTACGGCTTCCTGGTACACGACGACGCTGTCCGTGTCGACCGTCACGCCGACCCAGCCGAGCGGCAGGTGGCGGCCCTCGTTGTCGGCCAGCCAGAACTGCTTCTCGACGTAGCGACGCAGCACGGCCTGGTCGTCCGGGTCGGACAGGTCGAACTGGCGCTGGTACAACGCGGTCAGCAGCGACTCGACGTCGTGCGCCATGTACGTGTGCACGATTTCCGTGCTGCCCGTGCGCTCGTTGAAGCTGATGTCGGTGATGCCGGCGTGGAAGCGGTGGGCGGCGGCGTTCAGGCAGACCGTTGCGCACAGCAGCGCGAGGAGGTGACGGGCGGTCATGCGGGGGCGGTCGTGGTGGTGCTTCGTCATGGTGTCCTGCTTCCGTTCCAGGCCATTTACGCTGATGGTGGGCACAGGGTGCCCACCCTACGGCAAGCGGCATATCGTAGGGTGGGCACCCCGTGCCCACCAAACGCGTGCGTCACTCGGACTTCGGCGTCACCGCTTTTTCGGCGTCGTCCTTGGTCTTGAGCTTCTCGTTGAACTCCTTCATCAGGTTGTCCTTGTCGTGCTGGGTCTTGTACAACTCGAGGCGCGACGGCATCGCCTTGCGCGGCCAGCTGTTGTTGCTGACGTCCGTGTCGGCCGTCTCCCAGTACGGGTCCTGCGTGAGGGCGACCATCGGCTCGTCCGTCATGATCAGCTTCGTGATCTTCTTCGGCGCGTAGCGCCACACCTCGGCCGGGATGCGCTCGATGTACTTCTTGCCGCTCGCGAGCGTGATCTCCAGCACGAGCGGCGTCACGAGGCCGCCGAGATTGCTGAAATCGACGAGGTACAGGTGCTTGCCTTCCTTGAGCAGGTTCTTTTCCCAGTCCTCGAGTTCCTCGATCGCCTCATTGTACTTGTTGCGGTCGTGGTTCGTGACGGTGAACTCGTCATGCTCGTTGTAGAAGTCCTTCAGCTCCGGATGCGCGTCCACGCGGCGCGGCAGGGTGCCCTTGTTGCGCTGGTCCGTGATGGAGATCGGCTCCGCGTCGCGCTGCGCCTTCTTCCACGCCTTTTCGATCTCCGGATCCTTCGTGCCCACCGTGTATTCCGTGATGCCGTCCACGCTCACGTCCACGTGGTCCGTCGTGTAGAACCAGCCGCGCCAGAACCAGTCGAGGTCCGTGCCGGATGCGTCTTCCATCGTGCGGAAGAAATCGGCCGGCGTCGGGCGCTTGAACTTCCAGCGCTGCGCGTATTCGCGGAAGGCGAAGTCGAACAGTTCGCGGCCGAGGATCGTCTCGCGCAGCACGATCAGCGCGGCCGTCGGCTTCGCATACGCGTTGTAGCCGAGGGCGGCGATCGATTCCGAGTTCGTCATGATCGGCACCTGGTTGGCGCTCTTCATGTAGTCGACGATGACGCGCGGTTCGCCGCGCGACTGCGGGTAGTGCTCTTCCCAGGCCTGCTCGGCCAGGTATTGCAGGAAGCTGTTCAGGCCCTCGTCCATCCACGTCCACTGGCGCTCGTCGGAGTTGACGATCATCGGGAAGTAGTTGTGGCCCACTTCGTGGATCACGACGCTGATCAGGCCATACTTGGTGCGGCTGGAGTACGTCAGCTCGCCCGTCTTCTTGTCCTTCGTCGGGCGCGGGCCGTTAAAGCAGATCATCGGGTATTCCATGCCGCCCACCGGGCCGTTCACGGAAATCGCGACGGGGTACGGGTAGTCGAGCGAATACTTGTTGTACTCGGCGATCGTGTGGATCACGGCCGCCGTCGAGTATTTTTCCCACAGCGGGTTGCCTTCCTTCGGGTAGAACGACTGCGCCAGCACGTTGGTCGAGTCCTTCTTGAAGCCCTGCGCGTCCCAGATGAACTTGCGGCTCGACGCCCACGCGAAATCGCGCACGTTCTTCGCGCGGAAGTGCCACGTCTTCGTGCCGGCGGCGCGCGTCTTTTCCTTCGCTTCCGCTTCCGCCTGCGTGACGATGATCACAGGCTTGGTCGCCGTGCGCGCCTGCTCGAGGCGCTGGCGCTGGCCGGCCGTGAGGACGTCGCCCGGATTCTGCAGCTCGCCCGTGCCGGCCACGATGTGGTCCGCGGGGACGGTCAGCTGCACGTCGTAGTCGCCGAATTCCAGGGTGAATTCCCCGGTGCCGAGGAATTGCTTGTGCTGCCAGCCCATCACGTCGTAGTACGCGGCCATGCGCGGGAACCACTGGGCGATCTCGAACAGGTCGTTCTTGTCCTCGTCAAATTTCTCGTAGCCGGAGCGGCCGCCGAGCACCTTCTGCTCGTTGATGTTGTAGCTCCAGTCGATCGAGAACGCGAGCTTCGCGCCCGGCTTCAAGGGCTGCGGCAAGTCGATGCGCATCATCGTGCGGTTGATGACGGTGTGCAGCGGCCGTCCTCCCGCATCCTTCACGCCCGCGATCTTGAAACCGCCATCGAACGTGCTCTTTTCCAGCACGGCGCGCAGCGCGTCGAATTTATAGCCGTCTTCCGGCCCGCGCGCCTTGGCCCACGCGTCGCGCGAGGGCAGGGTGGCCGTCATGCGCGCGTCGGAGTCGCGCTTGTAGATGTTCTGGTCGAGCTGGACCCACAGGTATGACAGGGTGTCGGGCGAATTGTTGTGATACGTGATCGTCTCGGTGCCCGTGATGGCGCGGCGGCCTTCGTCCAGCGTGGCGCGGATCGCATAGTCGGCGCGCTGCTGCCAGTACGCATGGCCGGGCGCGCCGGAAGCGGTGCGGATGGAGGTCGGCGTCGGCAGCAATTCGTCGAGCTGGCGGAATTTGTCGTCGAAAGGTTCCGCCGCGATTGCCGACATGGTGAGGCATACAGCCGCCAGTCCGATCGGGAAACGTATCATATTTGCCCTGCATTCATGGTTGAAAGAAGGAAAATATTCTAGTCTTGCCATTCGGTCAGGATGCCGTTTCGTTTGTAAAAACGTTGATACAAATGCCGCGGCGTGGTGCTGACGATACGGTCGGACACGCGGACACGGCAACGGACACGCATCGGACATGCGTGCGGACACCGCCGGCTCCGCAGGATTACATGAATGTTGTAATTGAAACAATTGGAGAGATTTACATATAGGCAAGAGTTTTATACTTATGGAATTGAAATCGGAATGACAACGTCGTCATTCGCTTGGGGATCAGATGGATGCGTTTACACTCGTCGTGGCGACCGCACTCGCGGCGCTCACGATGGCGGCCGGCATGGGCCTGCTGTACCTCGCCAGCGCGCGCCAGGCGTGCCTCGTCGACTGGATGCTGGCCGCCGCCTGCTTCGCCTTGAGCAGCGTGGCGGCCGCGATCGGCTTGCAACTGCAGGCGCTCCCGCTCGGCTTCATTGCCTGCGTCAACGCGTTCCACGTCGCCGGTCAGTTCGGGATGCTGGCGGGCGTGAGGCGTCACCTGCGTCTCGCGCCGCACTGGGGATGGGGCGGGCTGCTCGCGCTCGGCGCATTGGCCGTCCATGCGCTGCCCGTGATGCAGAGCGCGCACCTGGTCCGGCTCGCGGTGTTCGTGCCGGTGATCTGCGCGCTCGACGTGGCGTCGGCCTGGCTGCTGTGGCGCCGCGGCGAAGGCGAGGTGCGGGCCTCGTACCTGCCCTTGATCGCGCTGCAACTGCTGTCCGCGCTGCAGCTGGTCGTACGGCTCGCGATCGTGGGCGCCGACGGCGCCTCGCCACACCTCATGCACGGGCAGTTGTCGCGCACGTGGGGCGCGCTGGCGATGCTCGTGTACCTGTCGCTGGCGACGATGTGCTGCGCGCTGATCGTCACCCACCAGCAGACGCTGGCGCTGCGCCGCGCCTCGCTGACGGACGTGCTGACCGGCTGGCTGAACCGCCGCGCCCTGCACGACATCGCCACGCGCGAATTCCGCCGCGGCCGCCGCACGGGCACCGCGCTGTTCTTCATCACGTTCGACATCGACCACTTCAAGGCCATCAACGACCGCTACGGCCACGGCGTGGGCGACGCCGCGATCTGCCACGTGACGGCATTGTCGGCGCGCGTGCTGCGCGGCTACGATGCGCTGTTCCGCATCGGCGGCGAGGAGTTCGCGGTGCTCGTCGTCGGCGAAAAGCTGAGCGGCGTGTGCGTGATCGCCGAACGCCTGCGCGAGGTGGTGGCGTGCGCGCCGCTGACCGTCGACGGGGTGCCCGTCCCGATGACGGTCAGCGTGGGCGTGGCCGCGCTGAACGCGCAGGACCACAAATGGGAAGACATCCTGCGCCGCGCGGACGAAGCGCTGTACCACGCCAAGCAGCACGGCCGCAACCGCGTCAGTGTGCATGGCCGCGACCTGGCGGAGCACGGCCACCCGGTGCGGCTGCAGGTGGTAGGCACCTGAGCCGCGTGGTCCGGGACGGTTACTTCATCCAGACGGCGTAGTTGTTGCCGGAGGTCTGCAGCGTCCAGCCGGCGCCCGGGCTCCAGCTGTTCGGGCCGATCTTCATCGCCAGCTGGTGCGTGTTTCCGGTGATGATGGCCGCGTAGAGGCCTTGCGTGGCCTGCTGGATGGCGACGGCCGACGTCGACGTCACGCCCGCGTTCCTGCGGGCCGCCATCAGCGCGGCGATCTGCGTCTTGAGGTTCCAGTTGTAGATGTGCGGGTAGAACACGGTCGGGATGCCCGGGTGCGACAGGATGTACGCATAGCCTTCCATCACGGAGCCGCACGGCACCGGCCACAGGTTCTGGCCCGTGCCGCAGCTTTCGGCGGGACCCGTGTCGTGGTTGTCGACGAACGTCACCGACATCGCCGGCCACCAGCCGATGGCGCCCTGCGGATTGCCGTCCGTCGCCTTCAGGCGCCAGTAGTTGCCGTTGGCGAGGGCGTCGTTGAGGATGCCCTTCGTCGTGAAGTCGAACGCGCCGCAGCTGTTGCTGGTGCCGTTAATCCAGTTCATGATGGCCTGGCGGTTCGCGTCGAGGTTGTTCAGGTCGAACGAGTCCGGCCACATCTCGCCCACGCAGAAATCGGGTGCGAACGCGTTCGCGTACTGGCCCACGTAGCTGGCGGAAAAGCCCTTCACGTAGTCGAAGCGCAGGCCCGAGAAGCCCACCGGTTTGAGCGTGTAGTTGAGCCAGTTGATGATGCCGTTCTGGACCTCGCCCACGTTCGTGTGCGCGAGATCGCGCCCGCCGGAAAAGCCCTGGCCCGTGTCGGCCGCGCCCAGGCCGCAGTTGCACTCGTCGTTGCTGACGATCGAGTAGGTGGTCCAGTTCGGGTTCGTGAAGTCGGACCAGCCCGTGGTGCCCACGCGGTGGTTGACGACGACGTCGACGATCGATTTCACGCCGCGGTTCTTGAACGCGGACACGACGTTTGTCAGTTCGGCCGAGCTGCCGTAGCTGGAATCGAGCTTGTTCAGCTGGCGCGGCAGATAGCCTTCCTTGGCGCCGGAATCCGACGGCGGCGGGAACCACACGTGCGTGAACCCCATGTTGCTCAGGTCGCCGACGTTGTTCAGCAGCGTGTTGTACCAGTCCGGGCCGGAATAACTGGCCGAGTTCCAGTGGAAGCCCTGCAGGACGATGGCCGTGCTGCCGCCGGCCTGCTGGGTGGGGGTGGCGGCCTGCGTCGCGGCCGCGATGGACGTCATCATGCCCGCCGCCAGCAGGGCGACGATGGTGCTCTTCTTCATGCTTCTCCTCCGATGTGTACGGGTAAGGTCCCGGCCGGTCAACGGAGGTCGTGCAAAAGTCCGTTCTCAGCCAGGTACTTTTACTACGTATCGGGCGATCATTCTGCGTGATTTTCTTGCCCGACGGGGGAGATTCTTAGCTATGCGTATTTTGGTGTCAATCTAAATCGCATAAAGTGTGTAGTTTTAATACTAGCCGCTTGCGTAGCCTCAACCGTGCTTGTCCTGGAGCCGGTCGGCCTGCGCGCGCGACACGACGTCGTGGATGAAGTCCTCGAGCGTCGTCGCGCCGCGTTCGGGCGAGTCCGGCCAGCGGTCCTGCTCGTCCAGCACGGTCCCCGTCATGCAGGCATACGTGCGCGCCGCCGCCGGCGAGAAGCCGAGCTGGCGGAACGTCTGTTCCCACGCGTGGCGCGGGATGACGTCGACCTCGACGGGCCGCCCCAGCGCGTGCGCGAACGCGGCGGCGACGTCGCCCGGCGTGTAGCGGCGCGGTCCTTCGATGTAGCAGGTGTCCGTGCGGTCGGGCCCTTCCAGCAGCCGGCGCGCGGCCGCCTCGCCCAGGTCGCCCGGCGCGACCATCGGGATGGCGGCGTCGGCCGGGAAGAAGCTGGTCAGCTTGCCGCGGTGGCGCACGGAGTCGAGCATCTCGGCCCAGTTGCTCATGTAGTAGGCGCCGCGGTTGACCGCGACCGGGACCGCCTGCGCGCGCAGCTTTTCTTCGAACCCGAACAGCACGGTAAGATCGCCGCACGGGTCGCCGGGCCGCGCGCCGAACGTCGAGACGGCAACGGCCTTGCGCAATCCCGAGCCCGTGACGGCGTCGACGATGGCCGCGGCATTCGCGCGCTCGACGGCGTCCGTGTCCGTGAACGGCGCGGCCGGCGGATTCAGCAGCAGCGCCGTCGTGCCCGTGCGCAGGATCGCGCGCAGCGCGCCCACGTCGCGCACGTCGGCCACGGCGACCTTCGCGCCGGCTGCCCGCAGGTCGGCCGCGTGGCCCGCGTTGCGCGTGACGACCGTGACGGGCTCGCCGCGGCGCAGCAGTGCGCGCGTCGTCGCCGAGCCGACGTGGCCCGTTCCTCCGATGATGATGTGCATGGCGATCTCCTTTCGTGTTCGTGCGGCGACGGCTCGCGAAAAGAGTGCGCCGCCGCGTCATGCCGGCATGACGAGGCGACGATGTTACGCGGGGCTCCCGACAGTTTTTGTCAGGAGTGACGCGTCGTGCGCTACCTGGGCGTGAAGGCCATGCACCACCCGTCGGGACTGACCGGGCCGGCGACGATGTTGCACGTGCCAGACGTCTGGCCGTCCGCGGGCGGGACGAACGCGGTGCAGTTGGCGCAGTGCCGGCCTTCGTTCGGGTGGTCCTGGTAGTGGAAGTCTTCCTTGCGCGCGCTGCCGGCGCGGGCCGGTGCGCTGCCGCCGAGCAGCGGTAGCGCCACTGCCACCGGCAGTGCGGCGGTCAATGTGCGCAGCACGCGGCGACGCGACAGTTCGTGGTCGTTCATGATGATGTCTCCTTGAAAGAATCCGTGGACTCAGAACATGAACCAGCCGACCAGGTACACGGTGTCGTTGTCGGACGCCTTGCGGCCGAAGCCGTCGTAATTGAGCCTGGCGCCGTTGAACTTGTTGTAATGCGTGAACTGGAGCATGAGCCGGATGTCGCGGCGCGGCAGGTAATTGAATTCCAAGATGTAGCCGGCGCTGTCGGGACTGCCGGCACCGCTGCCGGTGACCGCCTCGCCTGTGTTGTACAGGCCGCTGTCGGCCGAGCCATGGACGCTGAAGCGGCCCACGTTGATGCCGTAGCGCTTGTCATAGTAATAGGTGGCCTTGGCGCGGAACGCGTCGAGCCTGTCGGTGCGGTTGCTCGTCTGCGCATCCGGGTTCCAGCGTTGCCATTCGCGCGTGTAGTTGAGCTGGGCCGAGACCCGGTGCCGGTCGGTGATGTACTGGTATTGCGCGTCGACGCCGAGGTCGCGGAAGTGATCCGTCGGTCCCGTCAGCACCTGGTTGTCGGGAAAGACGTTCGCCACGAGGCCATACGTGCCGATCATCGCGGAGTGCTTGCCGCCGTCCCACTCGTGCTGCGCAGCCAGCCGCCAGTACGGGTTATAGCCACGCAGCGCGGCGGCGGAGTCCCGTTCGACGCCGAGCCGCAGCGGCGAGAACAGGTGGTTGCTGGTGCGGTAGGCCGTGACTTCCGCGTAGACCGTGTTGCGCCACATGACGTAGGCGCCCATGCCGGCGACTTGCTGCGCCAGGTTTTCGATCAGCGGGGCGGCGGCCGGCACGTTCGCCGTCGGCGACGAACTGAACGGAAAGCCCCAGGTGCTCGTCGTGTTGTACACGTCCTGGACCTGCGGATTGTTGTGCAGCGTAAAGCCGTAGAGGAGATCGTTCGACGCGAGGCTGAGGTGGTTGGCATAGCGCAGGTCGACGTTGTCGATGCTCGCGCGGTGCTCGACGCCGTCGAACGTCGCCTGGGAAAAGATGCCGACGTGGTCGCTGAGCTTGCCGTTGTAGAACAGGCTGACCTGCTGCAGCACGACGCCGCGGTCCAGCGGAAAGTTTTGGCGGAAACTGTCGTCGGATTTCCGTGTACTCGAGTAGGCCACCTGCAGCATGCCGGCCACGGGGACGGCCAGCCGTCGTCCGAAGGTATAGCCGTTCAGCTTGAACTGCCTGCCGGTGGGCGTCAGTTCCGGCCAGCTGACGTGGCAGGTGAAGCAGTCCAGCCCGGTCTGGCGCGCGAAGCTGGGGACGGCCTTGGCCGGCGGCGCGCAGCACGCCAGCGCGATGGCGACGGCCGCCAGCCGCCACGGAACCTTGAAGATGGATGTCATGACGATGTCCTCGCTAGGATAGCCTTGAACCTGGCCCGCGCGACATGCCGCGGGTAGCTTCGGTTAATCCCGCCGGGGGCGGACAACGTTCAATGCGTGTTCAGCGGACCCGATTCGCAGCATTACGCCGCCTCGATGTCCATGTCGGCAATCATCCGCCACGCCGCCGCTTGGACACCACGCTCGCCGCGGCCGCGGCAATTGCACCAAAAGCGACGCAGAGTGGCCATCCGAAAAAGACAATGGCCACGACACTCATCGGGGCGCCTCCGCCCTGGGGGAAAGCTTCCGATCGAATGGACCAGAAGAATATTGGAACGGACGCCCACGCTGCCGCAACGCCGCCCACCCTGCTGAATGACGACAGGATGAGCGCGGGTATCGCTGTAATGATCGAGAGGATAAGCGCGGCTTTCACCGTCATGGAGGACGATAACGTGATCCAGGCGCCGATGCCGGCGTAGCTGAACACGAGGGCATAGAGCGACCGTCGCAGACTGAAGAATGTAGTTTTCATGGGCTGGCCGCGTCGGTATATCAGTCGAATCCCCGTACCGGAAAACCGGCATCCCGCTGGATCCAGTTGCGCGGCGAGTACGCCGTCCGCGCATCCGTCACGTGCAACGTGAACGCATGGCGCGACACGGGCGAGCGGTTCGGCGCGCTGTAGTGCGGCAGCAGGCCGTGGAAGCAGACGAGGTCGCCTGCCTTCGCTTCGAGCGGGACGGCCGTGCTGTCGTCCGGCCACGGCGTACCGTCCAGCTTTTCCATCGTGATCGCGTCGCCGTCGCGGAGAAAACGTTCGCGCAGCGGGCCGCGGTGGCCGCCCGGTTCCACCCACAGGCAGCCGTTCTCGATCGTCGCGTCTTCCAGCGCGAACCAGAACGTCGTCACGCTGATCGGCGTCGAGTCGAAGAACGTCGCGTCCTGGTGCCAGCGCACTTCGCCGCCGATGCCCGGCTGCTTGAAGATGTACATCGACTGCCATACCTGCGGCTGCGCCAGCCCGAGGTCGCGCGCGACGGCGGCCAGCTTCGCGTCGCGCGTGAAGGCTTCGAAGACCGGATCAAGGTCGTGCATGGCGTGGCCGATCTTGTTGATCGACAGGGCCTTGGCCTGCTTCAGCTGGCCGTCCGGGCCGAAGGCTTCCTCTTCGAAGAAGCAGCGGATCGTGTTGTCCGAGCCGAGGAACCAGGCGTCGGAGGCAGCCGCCTGGTCGCGCGTCGTGAACACGGCGCGCGATTCCGTGGGGTCGAACGCGTCGACGATCTCGCCCGCGCGTGCGCGCAGGCGCGCGATCTCGTCCGGCGATTTGAAATTCGGGACGACGATGTAGCCGTCGCGCTGGTAGCGGTCGCGTTGTTCCGTGGTGAGCATGGTGTCCTTTCTCCGTGGTCGACATATCTTAAAACAGGATGGCGGCGGCGGGAACGACCGCCAAACCGCGAATGCGACTACGTAACCTGACGTATGGTCCTGCCGCCTCCCGCTGGCGATGATGGTGACACGATAACCACGCATGGGAGGACAGGGATGGCGTCACTAGGGAACAAGGCCGCGCTGCTGGCACTGATCGGGATCGCGGGAAGCTTCTCCGCACTGGAGGCGAGGGCCGGCGCGACCGTGAACATCGGGCCGGACCAGTCGGTGAACATCGGCTTCGGCATGCGCACCAGCTACACGAACGCCGAACACGGCGCGCCTGACGGCTCGCGGTCGAACGACTTCAACCTGGACAGCGCCCGCATCTACCTGGGCGCGTCGCTGAACCAGCAGATCAAGGGCATGTTCAGCACCGAATGGGACGGCGACAAGGTCCGCGTGCTGGATGCCGCCGGCCAGTTCGCGTTCTCGCCCGAGCTGAACGTCTGGGCCGGGCGCCTGCTGTCGCCGAGCGACCGCGCCAACATGGCGGGGCCGTACTACTCGCTGGGCGGCGGCTACTGGGCCGGCGTGGCCTCGCGCTACGGCTACAACGGCGGCATCTTCCGCGGCCGCGACGACGGCGCCGTCGTGTGGGGCAACCTGCTGGACGGGAAGCTGGGCTATTCCATCGGCGCGTTCGAGGGCCACACGTTCGGCATCGGCTCGCTCACGCAGAACGAGGCCAAGGCCGCCGGCGTGAAGGCATCCGACAAGCCGATGGTCGCGGGCCGCCTGCAGTACGACTTCTGGGACGCGGAGCCGGGCTACTACGGCACCGGCAACTACCTGGGTACCAAGGACATCCTCGCCGTCGGCCTCGCGGCGCGCACGCAGAAAGGCGGCGTGCTGACGCCCACGGCCGTCGGCGACTACCGCTCGTGGAACGTCGACTTCCTGCTCGAGAAGCGCCTGGCTGGCGCGGGCGCCGTGTCGCTGGAAGCCGCGTGGTACGACTACGACACGGACAACGTCGTCAAGGCCGAGCAGGGCAGGGCGTGGCTGGTGGCCGTGGGCTACGTCGTCAACCGCCTGCAGCCGTTCGTGCGCTACCAGAAGTTCGCGGCCGACACCGGCATCGACACGCGCCAGGGCGACGTCGGCGTCAACTACATCATCGACGGCTACAACGCCCAGCTGGCGGCCCTGTATTCGCGCACGACGGTCACGAACGTGCCGAACCAGTCGAAGTTCGCCGTCACCCTGCAACTGCAGTACTGATCAACCCATTCCATCGCGAGGCTCACCATGACCAACCGCCGCAACTTCATTTCGTCCCTCACCCGCGTGGCCGCCGGCGCCGCCCTGCTGGCGAGCGGGCTGTCCGCCCACGCCGCCGACACGATCAAGGTCGGCATCCTGCATTCGCTGTCCGGCACGATGGCGATTTCCGAGACGTCGCTGAAGGACGTCGCCCTGATGGCCATCGACGAGATCAACGCCAAGGGCGGTGTCCTCGGCAAGAAGATCGAGCCCGTCGTCGTCGACCCGGCATCGAACTGGCCCCTGTTCGCGGAAAAGGCGCGCCAGCTGATCGCGAAGGACCACGTCGTCGCCATCTTCGGCTGCTGGACGTCGGTGTCGCGCAAGTCCGTGCTGCCCGTCGTGAAGGAGCTCAACGGCCTGTTGTACTACCCGGTGCAGTACGAAGGCGAGGAACTCGAGAAGAACGTGTTCTACACGGGCGCGGCGCCGAACCAGCAGGCGATTCCCGCCGTCGAGTACCTGATGAGCAAGGACGGCGGCGGCGCCAAGCGCTTCGTCCTGCTGGGCACCGACTACGTGTACCCGCGCACGACGAACAAGATCCTGCGCGCCTACCTGCACAGCAAGGGCGTGAAGGACGACGACATCAAGGAGATGTACACGCCGTTCGGCCACGCCGACTACCAGACCATCGTCGCCGACATCAAGAAGTTCTCGGCCGGCGGCAAGACCGCGGTCATCTCCACGATCAACGGCGACTCGAACGTCCCGTTCTACAAGGAGCTGGGCAACGCGGGCCTGAAGGCGACGGACGTGCCGGTCGTGGCATTCTCCGTCGGCGAGGAAGAGCTGCGCGGCGTCGACACGAAGCCGCTCGTCGGCCACCTGGCGGCCTGGAATTACTTCGAATCCGTCAAGAACCCGACCAACGCGGACTTCGTCAAGAAGTGGAAAGCATACGCCGCGGCCAAGCACCTGCCGAACGCCGCGACGGCCGTCACCAACGATCCGATGGAAGCGACCTATGTCGGCATCCACATGTGGGCGCAGGCCGTCGAGAAGGCGAAATCGACCGATACCGACAAGGTGATCGCGGCGATGGGCGGCCAGACCTACAAGGCGCCGTCCGGCTACACGCTCGTGATGGACCCGACCAACCACCACCTGCACAAGCCGGTGATGATCGGCGAGATCAAGGGGGACGGCCAGTTCTCCGTCGTCTGGAAGAGCAAGGAAGCGATCCGCGCGCAGCCGTGGAGCCCGTACATCAAGGGTAACGAGGGCAAGCAGAACCTGTGATGTCGCACGCCGCCGCGCCCGCGCCCGCGGGACGGCGGCAACCCGGATTGGAACCACGATGAAGCCACTCTTCAAACACATGCTGGTCGCGCTCGCGCTCGCGCTTTCCTTGCCCGCGCTGGCATCCGCCGCCATCGATCCGGCCGCGCTGCGGCCGCTCGCGGGCGACGATCCCGATGCCCGCGTCGCCGCAGTCGCCGGCATCGCCGCGACGGGCGGCCTCGATGCACGCCGCGTGCTGCAGGCACTGCTGGACGACGAACTGGCCGCGGCGCCGTCCGGCCAGGTGCTGATCGTCCACGACGGCGCCGCCAGCGACGCCGCCACCGGCGCGGCGCTCCCGCTGCCCGATGGCGTCGACGGCATCGTCGTCAACAACCGCCTGCGCGGCGCCGCGCAGGCCGCGCTGTCGGGCCTCGCGCTGCTCGCGCCTGCGCGCGACGAGCGCCTGGCTGCCGTGCGCGCGCTGCAGGCGCAGGATGCCGACCCGGCCCAGGCGCCGCTGCTGCGCCAGGCGCTCGCGCACGAGACGGATGCGGACATCCGGGCGCAGCTGGCCCTGCTCGTCGCGCGCGCCGACCTGGGCTCGCCCGACCCGGCCCGCAGGCTCGCGGCCGTGACGGCGTTGGCCGACAGCGGCGACGCCGCGCTGCGCCCGCAGCTGCAGGCGATGCTGGCGCAGAACCCGGACGGCAGCTATGCCGAACCCGACGCCGCGCTGCGTGCCGCGGCCGGCACCGCCCTGCGCGCGATCGACCAGCGCGGCACCCGCAACGAGATCGTCGGCAACCTGTTCTACGGCGTCTCGCTGGGCAGCGTGCTGCTGCTGGCTGCGCTGGGCCTGGCCATCACGTTCGGCCTGATGGGCATCATCAACATGGCGCACGGAGAACTCTTGATGATCGGCGCGTACACGACGTACGTGTGCCAGTCGCTGTTCCGCCACTACCTGCCCGGCGCCGCCGACTGGTATCTCGTGGCCGCGCTGCCGGCCGCGTTCCTCGTCGCGTTCGCGGTCGGCGTGGTGCTGGAGCGCAGCGTGATCCGCTGGCTGTACGGGCGGCCGCTGGAAACGCTGCTCGCCACCTGGGGCATCAGCCTGATGCTCATGCAGGCCGTGCGCACCGTGTTCGGCGCGCAGAACGTCGAGGTCGCGAATCCCGCGTGGATGTCGGGCGGCGTGACCGTGCTGGGCTCCCTCGTGCTGCCGTACAACCGCATCGCCATCATCGTGTTCGCCGTGCTCGTCGTGGCCGCGGTGTGGCTCGTGCTGAACAAGACGCGCCTCGGGTTGTTCGTGCGCGCCGTCATGCAGAACCGGCGCATGGCCGATTGCGTGGGCGTGCCCACGGGCCGCATCGACATGATGACGTTCGGCCTCGGTTCCGGCATCGCGGGCCTGGGCGGCGTGGCGTTGTCGCAGCTCGGGAACGTCGGGCCGGATCTCGGCCAGTCGTACATCGTCGACTCGTTCATGGTCGTCGTGCTGGGCGGCGTGGGCCAGCTGGCGGGCACCGTGCTCGGTGCGCTGGGCCTCGGCGAGATCAACAAATTCCTGGAGCCCCTGGCCGGCGCCGTCATGGCCAAGATCTGCATCCTCGTCTTCATCATCGTCTTCATCCAGCGCCGGCCGCAGGGCCTGTTCGCGCTGAAGGGCAGGAGCATCGAATGAACCGCACCGCATCGTTATTCCCGCCCCGTGCCTGGGCCGCGCTGATGGCATGCACGCTCGCGGCAGGCCTGCTGCCCGTGCTGCACCTGGCGTTCCCGGACGGGCATCCGCTGCACGTCTCCGGCTACGTGCTGGGCCTCGTCGGCAAATTCATGTGCTATGCGCTGGCCGCGCTGGCGCTGGACCTCGTGTGGGGCTACACGGGCATCCTGTCGCTGGGCCACGGCACGTTCTTCGCGCTGGGCGCCTATGCCCACGGCATGTACCTGATGCGCGCGATCGGCCGCGACGGCAGCTACGGCAGCGTGCTGCCCGACTTCATGGTCTTCCTCGACTGGAAGGAGTACCCGTGGTACTGGGCGTTCACGGACCACTTCTGGTACTGCATGCTCCTCGTCGTGCTGGTGCCCGGCGTGCTGGCGTTCGTGTTCGGCTGGTTCGCGTTCCGCTCGCGCATCAAGGGCGTGTACTTTTCCATCATCACCCAGGCCATGACGTACGCCTGCATGCTGCTGTTCTTCCGCAACGACACGGGCTTCGGCGGCAACAACGGCTTCACGGATTTCAAGCGCATCCTCGGCCATCCGATCACGGCGCCCGGCACCCGCGTCGTGCTGTACCTGGTCACGCTGGCGCTGCTCGTGGGCGCGCTGCTGCTGTGCCGCTGGATCGTCCGCTCGAAACTGGGCCGTGTGCTGCAGGGCGTGCGCGATGCGGAGTCACGCCTGATGTTCATCGGCTACGACCCGCTCGCGTTCAAGCTGTTCGTGTGGACCCTGTCCGCCGTGCTGTGCGCCATCGCGGGCGCGCTGTACGTGCCGCAGGTCGGCATCATCAACCCGTCCGAGATGTCGCCGGCGAACTCGATCGAGATGGTCGTGTGGGTGGCGATCGGCGGCCGCGGCACGCTCGTCGGTCCCATCGTCGGCGCGTTCGCCGTGAACGGCCTGAAAAGCTGGTTCACGGCCGCGTTCCCCGACCTGTGGCTGTTCGCACTGGGCCTGCTGTTCATCCTCGTGACGCTGTTCATGCGCCGCGGGATCGTCGGCACGCTGCCCGCGCTGGCGCGCATCCTGCCGGGCCGCAGGGCGGCCGTGGCGGCGAAGGAGGAAACGGCATGAGCCTCGACATGAGCCTGAAGCGCGACGGCGTGGACACGCGCCACGGCGCCGTGCTGTACCTGGACGACATCACCGTGTCGTTCGACGGTTTCCGCGCGCTGAACAAGCTGACCCTCGACATCTCGGTCGGCGAACTGCGTTGCATCATCGGCCCGAACGGCGCCGGCAAGACGACGATGATGGACGTCATCACGGGCAAGACCCGGCCGACGTCCGGCAGTGCCTTCTTCGGCCAGACGTTCGACCTGGCGAAGATGACGGAAACGGAGATCGCGCACGCGGGCATCGGCCGCAAGTTCCAGCGCCCGACCGTGTTCGAGCAGCACACGGTGTTCGAGAACCTGGAGCTGGCGATGAAGATGGAGAAGCGCGTGCGTCCCACGCTGTTCGCGCGCCTGACGTCGGAACAGGAAGACCGCATCGCCGCCACGCTGCGCCAGATCCGGCTGCACGGCCAGGAAGACCGGCTGGCCGGCCTGCTGTCGCACGGCCAGAAGCAGTGGCTCGAGATCGGCATGCTCCTGATGCAGGAGCCGCAGCTGATCCTGCTGGACGAACCGGTCGCCGGCATGTCCGACGCGGAAACGGCGCGCACGGCGGAGCTGCTGAACGAACTGCGCGGCAAGCATTCGATCATGGTCGTCGAGCACGACATGGGGTTCGTGGCCGAGATCGCGCAGCAGGGCAAGGTCACGGTGCTGCACGAAGGGTCCGTTCTGGCCGAAGGCCGCATGGACGACGTGCAGGCCGACGACCGCGTCATCGAAGTCTATCTGGGGAGGTAAGCATGCTGCAGGTCGAACACCTGAACCAGTACTACGGCTCGTCGCACACGTTGCGCGGCGTGTCGCTGACGGTGGAAAAGGGCCAGTGCATGGCCCTGCTGGGCCGCAACGGCGTCGGCAAGACCACGTTGTTGAAATGCCTGATGGGCGTGCTGCCCGTCGCGCGCGGCACCGTCACGTGGAACGGCCGCGACATCACGCGCCTGAAACCGCACCGCCGCGCGGCGGGCGGCATCGCCTACGTGCCGCAGGGCCGCGACATCTTCGCGCGCCTGACCGTGGAGGAGAACCTCTTGATGGGCATGGCCACCTTGCCCGGACGCGAGGCGGCGCGCATCAGCGGCGAGGTCTACGAATTGTTCCCCGTGCTGAAGGAGATGCTGGGCCGGCGCGGCGGCGACCTGTCGGGCGGCCAGCAACAACAGCTGGCCATCGCCCGCGCGCTGCTGCAGCGGCCCGCGCTGATCATCCTCGACGAGCCGACGGAAGGCATCCAGCCGTCCATCATCAAGGACATCGAGCGCGTGATCCGGCTGCTGCGCGAACGCGGCGACATCGGCATCCTGCTATGCGAGCAGTACTTCGATTTCGCGCGGGCGCTGGCCGACAAGTTCGTCGTGCTGTCGCGCGGGGAGGTGGTGGCGTCGGGCGCAAGCGGGGAGATGGATGGTGAACATGTGAAGCGATACCTGTCCGTGTAGGGTGGGCGGCCCTCCGCCCACGCGTAACGCCAACATGCCGCAAACGTCCGCGTGGGCACGTGATTGATGCCCCCGGCATCAATCACCCCACCCTACGCCGCGCGGATCCGGTTCGTGGCCAACGTGGCGGCTGCCGTCCGCGTCTCCACGCCGAGCTTGTCGAACACGTGCTCCAGGTGCTTGTTGACCGTGCGCGGACTCATGCCGAGGATGTCGCCGATGTCGCGGTTCGTCTTGCCCTGGATGACCCAGTGCAGCACTTCCGATTCGCGCTGCGTCAGCCGGAACAGGGCCATCAGCGCCTGCACGCGTGCCGTGTCCGATTCCTCGCGCAGCACGATCATCCATTGTTCGGACGAGCGGGTGTCGGCGGCCGTGAAGACGAGCCGCGCCGAGCCGCGGATCACCGTCAGCGGCTGCGCGGGCCCCGCCGCCAGCCAGGCCGCCAGTTGCGGCGGCGTGCCGGCGCCATCGTGGTCCGCGCCGAACCAATGCTCCATCCACTGGCGCGCCAGCGGCGTCTGCCAGACGATGCGGCCATCGTGCGGCGTCACCGCCAGCACGGCATTGCCGAACGCATCCAGCGCGCTGCGCGCCTGGTGCATCAGCCGTGCCGTGTGCAGGTGCGACGCGATCCGGGCCAGCACCTCGCTCTGGCGCACGGGCTTCGTCACGTAGTCCGTGCCGCCCGCGTCGAACGCGGCCACCACGTGCTCGGTCTCCGTCAGGCCCGTCATGAAGATGATGGGCACGGCGCGCGTGGCGATATCGGCGCGCAGGCGCCGGCAGACGTCGAAGCCGTCCATGCCCGGCATGACGGCATCGAGCAGGATCACGTCGGGTACGACCTGGCGCACGCGTTCGAGCGCGGCCGCGCCGTTGTTCGCGACGAGCACCGTGTACCCGGATTCGTCCAGCGCATCGTGCAGCACGGCGAGGTTTTCCGGTACGTCGTCCACGATCAGGACCACCTGGCCTGCATGGCGGTCGAAGGGTTTGTCGTTCATGGTGTTCCTTGGTCGAGGAAGGCGGACATCGCTTCCAGGTCGAAGCGCGCGGCAAGGGCACGCAGGGTGTCGGCGAATGGAGCGTATTGCGGGTCGAGCGCGGCGATGGTGTCGAGCTGGCGCGTGATGCCCCGCACATAGCCGAGTGCCAGCTGCGCGCGCAGCGCATCCAGGTGCGCCGCGGGCGGAAAGCGCAGCGCGGGCCGGTCGGCCGCTGTTGCGGGGGCGGCTTGCATGAGCCAGTCGAGGCCGAGGCGCGCGCCGATCCGCTCCAGCAGCTCGCCCACGTTGACGGGCTTGACGATGAAGTCTTCCGGTGCGATGCCGGCCGGGTTCTCGAGCGCCTTGTCGTACGCATTGGCTGACACGATCAGGATCGGCACGGTGACGCCCCGTTCGCGGCGCAGGATGCGGCTCGCCTCCCAGCCGTCCATCACGGGCATCGCGAGGTCCATCAGGATCAGGTCCGGCAGCGCGTGCGCGCAGTGGACGAGGCATTCCGCGCCCGTCTCGGCCTGCGCCGTGTCGAAGCCGAGCGGTGCCAGGATGTTCACCAGCAGTTCGCGGTCGTTCCGTTCGTTGTCCACGACGAGGATGCGGCGCCGTGGGCCCGCATACCCGGCCGGCGCGAACGCGGGGACGGCTTGCGCGGGCGCCGGCGCGTGCACGCGCGGCAGCTGCAGGCGCACCTTGAACGTGCTGCCGAGGCCAGGCGTCGTGTCGACCGTCAGCTGCCCGCCCATCAATTGCACGAGCATGCGGCTGATGGGCAGGCCCAGGCCCGTGCCGCCCGCGCCGACGGCGGCGCCCGCGCTGCCGCGCGCGAACGGTTCGAAGATCTTTTCGACCTCGTCGGGCAGGATGCCGGGACCGCTGTCCTGGACGTCGAACGACGCCATCTCGCGCGCGTAGCGCACGCGCAGCACGACTTCGCCCCGCGCCGTGAACTTGACGGCGTTGCCGAGGATGTTCATCAGGATCTGGCCGAGCCGCTTGCGGTCGGCGCGCACGCAGTCGGGCAGGGGGCCGTCGACCTCGTAGCGGAACGTGAGGCCCTTGTCGCGCGCCTGCTGCTCGAACATGCGGACGATCTGGCCGAGGAAGTCGGGGAAGGCCAAGGTGCGGATGTCGAAGCTGAACTTGCCGCCCTCGATGCGGGCGATGTCGAGCGAGCCTTCGATCAGCGACAGCAAATGCTCGCCGCTGCCCCGGATCACGCGGATCGCCTGGCGGCGCGGCGCGGGAATCGTCGCGTCGTTGTCGAGCAGTTGGGCGTAGCCGAGGATGCTGTTCAACGGCGTGCGGATCTCGTGGCTGATGGCGGCGATGTAGCGGCTCTTGGCCTGGTTGGCGTGGTCGGCCTGGCGCTTGGCCTGCTGCAGCTGGGCGTCCGTGCGGCCGTGCAGCTCGATCTCGCGCTGCAGGAGGCTCGTCTGGCGGTTTGATTCCTCCTGCGCCACGCGCCGGCTTTCGCTCGTCAGCACGAGCCACCACGCGACGATGCCGCCGGCCAGCACCAGCGCGCCGAAGACTTTCACGAAGGTCAGGCGCAGAGCGTCGACCATGATGGGGCTGGCGGCGGCGCCCAGCGCGCCCCGCTCGTGCACGTACAGCAGGGCGAGCAGGCCGCCGAGCAGCGACGCCGTCGTCACCATCAACAGCAGGTAGTGGCCCAGGCGGCTCGTCATGTAGGGCCACATCGACACGGGCAGCAGCGCCTTCGCCGCCGATTCCCACTGCTGCGCGAAGCGCGCGTGCGGCTTGCAGGCGTCGCCGCAGCGGGCGTCGAGGCAGCAGCACAGGGAGCAGATCGGGCCCTGGTAGGCGGGGCAGTGCGCCATGTCGTCCGTCTCGTACTCCTTTTCGCAGATGCAGCACGTCTGCGTGCGTGCCGATGCCGGCCAGCCCGCGACGGGACGGGCAAGATAATATTTGCCGCGCGTGGCCCAGGCGATCAGCGGTGCCGCGACCAGCGCCGTCGCCAGCGCGATGAACGCGGAAAACGCCCGCGCGTGGGCGCCGAACGCGCCGGTGAAGGCGGCGATCGACAAGGTCGACGCGAGCAGCATGGCGCCCACGCCGACCGGATTGATGTCGTACAGGTAGGCGCGCCGGAACTCGATGCCCTTGGGGCTGAGGCCCAGCGGCTTGTTGATCACGAGGTCTGCCACGACGGCCGTGATCCACGCGATCGCGACGTTCGAATACAGGCCGAGCACCTGCTCCAGCGCCTGGAACACGTCCAGCTCCATCAGCAGCACGGCGATCAGTGCATTGAACACGGCCCAGACGACGCGCCCCGGATGGCTGTGCGTGAGGCGGGCGAAGAAGTTCGACCATGCCAGCGAGCCGGCGTACGCGTTCGTCATGTTGATCTTGACTTGCGAGATGACGACAAACAGCGCCGTCGCCAGCACGGCCAGGCTGCCGTTGCCGAGCACCTGGCGGAACCCCGCGAGATACATCTGGTTCGGATTGACGGCCTGCGCGAGCGTGGCGCCGCCCTCGATCGCGAGCAGCGCCAGCAGCGCGCCGCCCAGCATCTTCGCCATGCCGAGCAGGATCCAGCCCGGGCCGGCCGCCAGCACGCCCAGGTGCCAGCGCACGCGGTTCGCCGGCGTCCGTTCGGGCATGAAGCGCAGGAAGTCGACCTGTTCGCCGATCTGCGTGATCAGCGCGACGCCGACGGCCGTCGCGGCGCCGAACTGCAGGATGTCGAAACCGTGCGCACTCCCGTGGCCGGAAAAGTGCCCCAGCTGCGCGATCAGGTCCGGCTGCCTGGCGGCGATGGCGACGAACGGGAGCGCGAGCAGCACGAGCCAGACGGGCTGCGTGACCATCTGGATGCGGCTCACCAGCGTCACGCCGTGCGTCACGAGCGGGATCACGGCGAGCGCGCTGACGAGGTAGCCGACGTACAGCGGCAACCCGAAGTACAGCTCCAGCGCATAGGCCATGATGGCCGCTTCCAGCGCGAACAGGATGAACGTGAACGACGCGTAGACGAACGACGAGATCGTCGAGCCGATGTAGCCGAAGCCGGCGCCGCGCGTGAGCAAATCCATGTCGACGCCGTGGTGGGCGGCGTAGTAGCTGATCGGCAGGCCGGTGGCGAAGATGATCACGCCGATGGCGACGATGGCCCAGAACGCGTTCTCGAAGCCGTAGTTGACGGCGATGGTGCCGCCGATCGCTTCCAGCACGAGGAAGGAAATGGCGCCGAACGCCGTGTTCGCGACGCGGAACACGGACCATTTGCGGAACGCGCGCGGCGTGAAGCGCAGCGCGTAATCCTCGATGGTTTCGTCGGCGACCCACGTGTTGTAGTCGCGCCGGATCTTGACGATCCTGAGCGGCGGTTCGGTGTCGCGGGCGGGGGGCTGGGTGGCGGTGTTCATGCTCAAAACTTAAGCAAGATCCGGGCCCGCTACCGGGCCGGCGTCACGCCCGCACGGTCCAGGCCCCGTCGGCGTACACGCGCTCGTCGTCCAGATAGACAGCGTCCGTCACGACGAACACGTCGATGTGGTAACGGGCATCCTTGCGCTTGAACCCGGGCTTCGCGTACACGCCGTGCTTGGCACCAAGCGACAGGTGGATGCCGCACATGCGCTCGTACGTGCCGATGTCGTCCACGCGGCGCTCGCGCGTGAAGGCGCGGTTCATGCCGAAGCCCAGCTCGCGCACCCACACTTCGCCCTCGTCGCGGCGGATGATGTCCAGCACTTCCTGGAACGCGGGCGTGGCGTTCTCCGTGCCGACCACGCGGCCCTTGTCGACGATGAGCGTGATGGGCGCGTCCGGCCGGTTCACGAGGTACGACGTGTCGCCGAACACGTGCACCTGCGCGCGGCCGCTGACGGCTTCCAGGCCCTGCGCTTCCGTGAACACTTCGCCGATCGGGAACTGGCCGCCTACGTTGGTCATCGCGCGATAGTCGCCCACGTTCAGCTTCGCGGCTTCGAGCGGCGAGTCGAACACGAGGACGTCGCCGCCGCCATGGACCTCGGCGCGGCGCGCACCGTCGATGCGAGCCTTCAGCGCGTGGCCCACGCCGCGGAAATACGCGGGGTCGTAAGCCAGCGCCTCGATGTAGTGCTCGCCCTGCGCGCCCGGCATGCGCGACAGGTGCACGTGCTCGATCACCTTCAGGCCCAGCTTGAACAGTTCCACGCGCAGGCGGAAGCCGTCCAGGCGGAAGTTCGTCGACTGCACGAGCACGACGAGGTCCTGCGGCGCCAGCGTGCGGAACGTCGCCAGCACGTGGTCCGGCGCCACCGTGTCGAAGTCGATGAAGGTCGCATCCGGCAGGTTGGCGCGGTACGCGTCGACGAGGGCGCGGGCCAGCGCCGTGCGCGTGTCGAACACGACCAGCGCGCGCCGCTCGGGCGTGTGGTCGAGCGCGATCGCGAGCACGTCGCGCAGGTGCGCGGTGGCGGCGGCGATGGCGGCGGCGGGCAGGGCGTCGGTGGGCGTCATGGCATCGGGCGGAAGGGAGACAACCCGGCATTATACGTGTTCGGCACCCTTGCGGCAGCTCACGCTCGGCCCGGCTGGAATGGGGCACAGTCTGGCTGTCAGGAGTGCCATCATGTTGATTCATAAAGGAAATTTCCTCAAGCGTAAGTCGGCGTCAGCGCTGCTGGCGGCCGCGCTGGCGGGCTTCGCCGTGCCGCTGCCGCCGGCGCACGGTGCGGCGCTCGCGACGGCCGCCGTGCGCGCACCGGACGCCGTGGCCGCGGAATTCTACGGCTGGTTCCTCGCGACGCTCGATGCCGACCAGGACCCGCTCTCCGACCGCTACGAACGTCTGCATGCGTACGTCGCGCAGCCCCTCGTCGACCAGTTGCTGAAACGGGGCCAGGGCGCGGGCGACTACTTCCTGCAGTCGGCCCGCCTCCGCGGCGCCTGGCTGCGCGCGCCCGTGCGCACCGCCACGTTGCGCCGCCAGGCACGCGTGGCCGACGTCCTCGTCACGCTCGACGGCGGGGGCGACGCCCAGCACGACGTCGTGCTGACGATGGAACTGGACAACGGCACGTGGAAGATCCGCAGTGTGAGCCGCGCGGCAGTCGATGCGTCCAAAAGTTCCGCCGGCCGGCCCGGTATTTGATCCCGGAAGCACAGCCACGCGCTACTCGGTGAACAGGGCGCCGTCGCCTTGATCCCGGCGCTATGATTCCAAAACGATAACGGCCCCGACGTTGAGCGGGCCGTTGGACATTTTGACGAATCGACGGTGGAGCGCATGGCATACCGATGGGAAACGCCGACCAGCGTCTGGCTGGAAGACGAGCGCAGCGGGCAGTTCGAGCTGGCGTCCAGCGACGGCCTGGGCCGGATCGACTGGCAGGCCGCCGCGCGCGGCCGCCTGGCCGATTGCGCGCACCTGCTCGGCGCCTCGCTGCCGCAGTCCTGCGACCATGCGGCCATCTATCCGGAAGGCTTCGCGTTCTGCCCCACGTGCGGCCGTCCGCTCGCGCGCCTCGGCGCCGCACCGGAGCGCCTTCCGGACTGGTGGGGCCCGTATGCAGACGCGCTGCTGCCCCGGCACGTGCCGCACGGCCTGCCCGTGACGTCGCTGGCGCTGGGCGACAGCCTCGAGGAACGGCCGCCCGCGCCGGAGGTCGGCCGCTTCGACGTGGCCATGCCGCCACCGCCGAACGCCCACTGCGTGTTCGCGGCCGGCACCTACGGTTTTCCCGAACAGCGCCTGCTCGCGCTGGCGCCGGGGCGGGGCGTGCTGCAATACTGGGACCCGCTGTCCGAGGTCTGGCACGTGATGGTGCCGGAAGAGGGGACGGCCGATCTCGCGTTCGGTGCATCGGACTACGGCTGGCTGCCGATGGCGCACCTGCAGGTGCCCGCACGGCGCGGCGACGTCGCGCTCGTGCCCACGGCGCGCGGCCTGTACCGCCTCGGCGTGAATCCCGTCAGCGAGACGTGCCGCACGGAGGCCGTGCTCGCGGCACCCGTCGTCGCCGCGCCGGGACTGATGCGGCGCCAGTTGGGCGTCCTCGTGCGCAATCCGGGCGGCACGCTGGGCTTGTGCGGGCTCGGCGCCGACTTGTCCCCGGGCCCGCAATTCGATTGCGGCGCGCTGCCGCTGTCCGGCTGGACGCGCCCCATCGGCTACGACGGCCAGCTGTTCTGGCTGCACGGCGAGGGCCAGTTCGTGTGGCGTCCGGGCGAAGCCCCGCGTTGGCTTCCCTGGCCCGACACGTGGCTGCCCAGCCTCGACCTCGGCGGCCCCACGCTGAGCCGCGACGGCCGCATGTGGCTGATCGGGCATGACGGCCAGTCGTACTCGTTCCTCGAGCTGGGCGTGGAGCGGCCGCAGCGCGAAGCGATCGACGGTGCGCGCCTCGGCTTCGCCAATCTGCTGTTCCGGCGCGGCCATCCCGTCGTCGACGAGCCGTGGTCCGGCGAGCACGTCGAGGACCAGCACGAGGACGATGCCCTCGTGCTGCCGCTGCTGCGCAGCTTCAACAACAACCGCAGCCAGCCCAGCGGGCTCGTGCTGCGCTTCCACAAATACACGGGCCGCGCGGAAGACGCGCTGGCCAACCGCGTGATCGCCCGTACGACGGTGGAGTGGATCGGCCGGCGCAACGTGATCCTGGACGAAGTGGCGCGCCTCGCGCGGCCGCTCGACTGCGTCCCCTTCGTCTACGCCAACCGCCTGTGGCTGCACCACCCAGACTGGAACCGGATCCGCGGCTGGAACCTGGACGCGCCGACGTGAGGGCCGCCCGCTTTTTCATCCTGCTTCTCGCGCTGTGCGGCATCGCTCCCGCGTGGGCCGTACCGCAGGTGGTGCTCGTGCAGAACTCCGGCTGGATGGAGCCGTTTTATACCGACCCGCACTCGCCGTTCAAGCCGCTGGTGGCGGCGCTCGCGGGCGGCGTCGCGCAGCCGGGCGACGCGCTCGTGCTGGCGGCATTCAACCAGTCGCTGCCCGGTGCGCCGTCGCCGCGCGCGCTGCTGTCCGAGCAGGTGACCAATGCCACGCAAGCGCACGTGCAGGCCGCGCTGGCGGGGCTCGACACGGCGAGGAAACCCGGCGGTGCGGCGCTGGCCGACACGGACCTGGGCGAGGCCGTGGAGACGACCATCAGCCGCGTGCTGGACGGGAAAGGCGGCCTTGTCTGGCTCGTGACGAACAACCGCAACAGCCCGAACAACGACCAGGCGACGGCCCAGCGCAACCGCGAATTCTATGCGCTGATCCACAAGGGCGCCCGCATCACGAAGGCGCTCGCGTTCCCGCTGCGCATGCCGGTGCAGGGCCAGCACTACCGCGCGAACGGCCTGATGGTGTACGTGTTCGCCGTCGGCCAGGACGGCGCGCGCGCCCTCGACGCGCTGCTCGCGGCCGGACGCGTGCAGCGCGTGATCACGGAACCGCCCGCGCGCCTGAAACCGCTGGACCGCGACACCGTGCGCCTCGTGCCGCGCAAGGTCGAGGATGCGCCCGGCGTCGAGTTCTCGATGGATGCGGCGGGCCGGCTGCGCGCCGACGTCGCGCCCGACGCGCGCGCGCCCAGCGCCACGATCCGCTGGCAGCTGGAGAACACGATGTATCCGTACACGATCGCGGAGGCCGCGCTGTCCGCGCGCTCCGTGCTGGGTGGCGAGAACCGTCCGATCCAGCTGCGCACGGCCACCGTCACTGGGCTCGCGCCGGGCCGCGCGGAACCGCTCGTGTCGACCGTGCAACTCCCGGTCGCGCAACTGCCCGGCAAATGGTCGCTGGCGGCGCTGAAATCGGCGGGGTCCGCGTACGTGCTGCCGGGCCGCATCGAGCTGCACCTGCAAGGCCAGAAGCTGGAACTGTCGCAGGCGTTCCGCGCCCGGATGGCGGCGCTGTTCCCGGGCGATCCGCTGCCGGACATCTTCACGCCCCCGGCCGACGTGCAGGCGTCGACGGCCGTGCTGCCCGTCGAGGTGCACGTGCACTATGGTTCGGCGCCGCTCGTCGCACTGTTGGGCGGGGGCCTCGCGCTGCTGGCGGCGGGCGCCGGCGCCGCGTATGCGTACGGCCGGCCGCGCCGGGTGCAGCTCGTCGTGGAGGACGAACTGCGCACCGTGCACACGCGGGCCGGGGCCACGCAACCGATCTACGACAAGGCGGGCAACGAGGTCGCCCGCCTGAAGACAACCATGTTCGGCCATCAGTTGCTCGACCTGCGCGAAGGTGCGCAGGTGCGGCTCGGCCGATGAACCCACCAGGAACCGCGACCATGCAGAACGCCCAGACCAAACCGAACCCGCCGGCGCCCGACACCGTCGGGACGTCCACCGACCCTGGCTTCAAGCTGCCCGGCCAGGATGCGGCGACGCCGCACGACAGCCTGCCGAAGACGACGCCGGACACGGCGACGCAACCCGTCGAGATCGCACCGGGCGGCGCCACCAACACGACCGCGGCGCCGCTGCGCGACACGGCGGGGCGCGACATGGCGATCGGCGCCGTCGTCTTCGCCGTGCTGCTCGTGATTTACTTTTTCGTGCGGAACGCGTACGTGCACCACCTCGTCGTCAAGCGCGTGGCGCCGTCGTCCGCGGGCAGCGCCGGCTGGCTGCTGTTCGTCGGCATGGGCTTCCTGTCGGCCGTCGTCGTGCTGGCCATCGTCAACGCGAGCCGCTACCTGACGCCCGCGATCACCGGACCGCTGGTCGTCGTGGGCGTCGTCACGCTCGTCGCCGCGTTCTTCGTCGGCCGCCGCTGAATTTCAAAGAGACCACCATGGCAGATTTTCCCGATCCCGCATCGCTCGGCAATAAAGCGGAGCTCAAAGTCGATTTGCGTCCGACGCTGTTCATCGGCGCCGGCGGCACCGGCATGGAAGTCATGATGCGCATCCGCCGCCGCATCCTCGCGGCCGTGTGGAACCGCCGGCATCCGACCCGCGTCGACTCCATCGCCGACTTCCCCGTCGCGCGCTTCCTCCATTTCGACCTCGATGCGAACGCCGTCATCGACGAGGGCAAGTCGCAGCGCACGGACCCGTGGTTCGAGCTGGTCAAACTCTCCGACGAGGAACGCCTCGTCGAACCGCTCGACCTGCCGCAATACCACGAGTCGGACGACAGCCTCGCACGCTTCCCGCTGATCGAGAACTGGATGCCGCTGCGGCCGAAGAAACTGCGCTCGCTGGGCATCGACCCGTCGAAGGGCGCGGGCCAGATCCGTGCGCTGGCGCGCTTGTACCTGTTCGACAAATACCCGAAGCTGCGCGGCCGCATCAAGGGCGCGCTGAACTTCTTGAGCAGTAATGCCGGCATCGAGCGCAAGGAGAATTACCAGCGCCTCGGGCTGCAGGTCGACACGTCGAAATTCCGCATCGTCGTCATTGCGTCGAACGCGGGCGGCACGGGCGCGGGCAGCGCCATCGACCTCGGATGGATCGCCAAGGCCGTCGCGCGCCAGGAAGTGTCGGACAGCCAGGTCGACCTCGTGATGTTCCTGCCGTCCGGCTACGCGAAGGCGAACAAGGAACGCACGGAAGCGAACGCGTACGCCACGTTGATGGAACTGGAGACGAGCATGCGCGACATGAACGCGCGCGTGCAGTGGATGGAGCCGGACAGCATCGTCGGCCGCGGCACCCCGTTCGACGACGTGTATTTCGTCGACACGGCGAACCTCGCGAACAAGGCCACGCAGGACGTGAAGGACGTGTACCAGATGGTGGCGGACACGCTGTTCGAGGATTTCGCGTCGGCCGATTTCGCCAACCGCAAGCGCTCCGTCGCCGTCAACCAGCAGCAGCACAAGCTGGGGCCGTACAACCCGCGCGTGCCGGAGCAGCGCTTCGGCGACATGCGCCTGTCGTACTCGAAGGTCTATTCCGCGTTCGGCCAGGCCGTGCTCGACACGCAGCAAAGCCTGCGCGAAGACATCCGCGCGTACGAACTGGCGGCGCTGATGGTGAAGGCGTTCTTCGGCCTCGTCGCGGCCGACGGCACGGCCGCGCGGCGCGCGGCGGACCAGGAACGGGATGCGTTCATGCGCGAGCAGATGGGCATGGCCGAGCACCCGTTCGCGGAATTCCCCGATTTCAAGAAGGGCACCGTCGACGTCACGCCGTTCCCCGAATATGCGCTGACGGACATGCTCCTGCTCGACAAGGACCAGCGCTCGCTGCTGGAACGGGTCGAAAGCAAGGTGCAGCTGGAGATGGACCGCATCATGGCCTCGTACGATCTCAAGCTGTGGCGCGAGAAGGTCGTCGAGCTGTTGCCGCACCTGGAGCGCGACGCGATCCGCGAGGCCGGCGCCACGGCGGAGACGAGCGAGGACCGCATCAAGCGGCATACGGGCGAACTGCTCGCGCAACTGCGGCTGAACGTGCGCGGCCGGCTGTACATGCTGCTGGACGACCGCAAGCAGGGCGGCCTCGAATTCGTGCTGTCCTTGCTGGAGCAGGTGAAGGCGCGCCTCGCGCAGCGCGACCTGGCGAACGTGCAGCGCAACGGCAAGCGCTATCGCGACGTGCGCGACGCGCTGCGCACGCGCCAGGTCGAGGAATCGCTGAACAACCTCACGCAGGCCGCGGGCCGCCTGTTCGGCAAGGATGCGCAGGCGCGCGAGATCATGAACCACCTGAAGCGCGACATCGCGGACTACCTGCGCTTCCACCTGCTCGCCGTCGCGGCGGGGCAGGCCGTCGAGGTGATGCACAGCCTGTCCGCGTGGCTGGGCGAACCGCAGGCGCCGGACGAACATGGGCAAGTGCGCTGGAGCGGCGTCGCCGGCGAATTCCAGGAAGGACGGCGCAACGTGGGCGCGATGCTCGCGGCCGTCGACCAGCGCATCGGCCAGCTCCGCGCCGACGCGCGCCAGGAACACGCCACCTACATCAAACTCGCGAGCGACGTCTTGCCGGAACCCGTGCGGCTGACGGGCGACGTGAGCGCATGGAGCGAAGAGGTGCTGCTGGAATTCGGCGGTTCCGCGCGGCTGTTCCCGCAGCTGGGCGACGAGCGCATGCGGTCCGACCTGCTGCTGAAACTGTTCCGGCGCGCGCAACTGCAGCTGTCCGGCGAACAGGCCGTGGCCGAGCTGCCCGATCCGCTCGTGGAGCGCCTCGGTGCGTTGTCGCCGCAGGAACGGCATCGCATTTTTTCGGAATGGATCAAGAGCGCCATGCCGTGGATTAACGCGCGCTTCTCGGCCGAGTTCACGCCCAGCGCCGACCAGTTCAAGTGCTTCATCGGCGTCGGTGACCCGGCCGCGTGGCGCAAGCTGGAGCCGGAAATCCGCGCCGCGGTGCCCACCGGGTTCTTCCACGGCGACCTCGTGTCCGTCGTGAACACGGGCGTGCCGGGACGCGCCGTCTGCTACATCGAACTGTCCGGCTATCCGATGACGATCTTGCGCGGCCTGCCCACGTGGCGCGCCAGCTACCAGATCGAGAACCCGAAGATCCCCACGCACCTGCACTTCGATTCGACCAGGTTCCGCCATCCGATCTCGCCATCGATGGACGAACTCAATCGCCTCGCCGACGACTACGAATTCTTCCTCGCCGCCATCGCGCTCGGCGTCCTGCGCCGCAAGCAGGACGCGGGCGACCGCGAGGCCGCGTTCCAGCCGCGCGGGCAGTACCTGTTCGAGGTCGAGCCGGGGTCGGGCGAGTGGCTCCAGATCGGCAACGAATACGCGATCCGCTCGAACGGCCTGCCGCCTTACTACCGCGAGCAGGTGATCGCCGCGACGCGCCAGCGCCTGGCCGCGATGGGCCCGCACCAGCTGGCGCTGCTGGCCGCGCTGATGCGCCACTATCAGCTGCGCGTCTACGAGCCGAAGCTGGAAGTGGACGAGACGGGCGCGCAGCTGCCATCGCCGTCACTCCCCTACATCACGGCGCGCCGGCTGTACGACCAGTGGATGCGGCGGGCGGTGGCGATCGATCCGCAGCTGTCGCCGGCGCAGGTCGAGGCGGCGCTGGCGCAGATGGACACGTGGACGGAGACCGTGCCCGATTCCGCCTCCGATGCCTACGCGTGGGAAGTGGAGCGGCCGGCCGACAAGCGCGTGATCCGGCCGGAATTCCTGTCCGCCGACGCGCGCGCCGCGCAGGCGCTGGAACGCCGGGCCGCGGCGGCCGTGCTGCCGTCCGCGCAGTACGCGCCGGCGGAACCCACCGTCGTCGCGCCGACACCGGGCGCGCCCGAAGGCGTCGCCGCGCCGAGCCTCGGGCCGGCCGCGTACGTCGTCGGTGCGACGTCGATCCCGGCGCGCTACAAGCTGTTCGTGGGCGGCGCCCAGCGCGGGCCGTTCGCGCTCGAGGAAGTCGTGCAGCAGCTCACGCGCGGCGAGATCGATGCGGGCACGCGCATCTGGAACATGCAGTGGAATCCGCGCACGGACAAGTGGAAGACGGTCGGCGACATCCCGGAGGTGATGGCGGGGATCGAGACCGCGATCCCCGATCCGGACGACGACATTCCGGACCCGGAATAAGGACGCGCCGTGCAGGACGAAGCGATCTACCGCTGCATCAACGCCGCCTGCGCGCGCGGCATGCCGCGCCGCGTGAATTACTGCCCGTACTGCGGCACGGTGCAGGCTGACGGCGCGCCGCCGCCGTCACGGGAGGATGGGCGGCGCGCGGCCGTCGTCGCCGGCGCGGAGGCTGCCGCGGCGCTGTCCGGCTGGTCCGATGCGCCCGGCACCGGCGAGGACGACGCGCAGACGCCCGCGGTCGCTGCAGGCGCCCCCGCGACGGCGTCCGGCACGTCGGCGTCTGCCACGTCGGCGTCCGCCGCGGCGTCGGCGAAGTCCGCCGGCCCCGCCACGCCCACGCCATCCGCGACCACGTTCGGCCACAGCGGCCGCCCCGTCGACCCGGCAGGCAGCGAGCCCGCACGCGGCCGCGGCATCCCGTGGCCGCCGTCGCCCGCGCCGGCCGCCCGGCCGGCGGGCCGCCAGCCGATCCGGCTGCGCTGGTGGATCATCGCGCTGGCCGTGCTGTGGGGGGTGTGGTTGTTGGCAAAACCGTCGGCGCACAAGATCGACCAGCGCATCGACGCGGCCATCGGGCAGGCCCAGTCCTGCCAGGGCAAACAGGCGCAGGACGAGCTGATCGCGCTGCGCAAGAGCCGCGCCACGCCGGAGCAGCTGGAACGGCTGCAGCGCGCGCTCAACGACGCCTCTAGCGCATGCACGCGCAAGCGCCAGCGCGCAAGCGCGTGGAGCGAGGCGCGCGGCGCCGTCGAATCCGCGCTGGCCGCGGGCAACGCGGAGCGGGCGCGCGCTCGCCTGCAGGCGTTCACGAAGCGCTGGGGCGAGGACGACGACACGCGCGCGCTGAAGGCTAGAGTCGATGCCGCGCGCGGCGACCATCCGCTGGCCGCGCCGTCCCCAGGCGGCGACGCGCCGTCGGCGCGCAACCTCGTCCGGGAAGCGCGGGCGGATATGGCGCGCGGCGATTACGGCGCCGCGCGCGACAAGATGGACTTGTGCCTCACGATGGTCGACCCCGCGGACCGCGACTGCGCCGCATTGAAGCGCGACGCCGAGCGCGCGGCCGGCGGGCAATAAGGGCCGTCACGTCGCCAGCTGCGTGAAGCCGTCGTCGCTCCACCCTTCGCTGCCCACGCCGTGGCGTACGAAGAACAGCCCTTGCGGATCGTACTTCTCCTTGATGCGCGCGAGGCGCGGGTAGTTGGCGCCCCAGAACGCCGTCTGCCAATCGTCCAGGAAGTAATCGCTTTCCGATACATAGGAACCGGCGCCCGGCGCCACGGCCAGCAGCGCATCCATCGCACGGCCGATCGCCTGCGCGCGGGCGCGGCCGCGCGGCGCGTCGACGGCGCCGCCCGGCATGCCAGGGAAGTGCGGCCCGTCGCCGCCCGCGATGATCGCCAGCGCAAAGGCGTCGAGCACGGCGGGATTCGTCGCCGTATCGCGCGCGGCGTCGATCTCGGCGGCCGGCGCCCCCGCCAAGCCCTTGTTGAAGTGCAGGCCCACGCTCCAGTGCCGGCTGGCGCGGAACAGCGCGTCGGCGAAGCTGGCCTGGCGCGATGCGTCGAGCAGCGTCGCCGGCAGCCAGGCGGACTTGTAGCCGTGGATGAACCAGCCTTCCTGTTCCGTGTCGCCCTTCCAGATCACGTGGTGCGCGGGCGCGCCCGGACGCGGGTCGGCGACCATGAAGCCGGGCGCGTGCTCGCGGAAGAACGCGGCGTCCCACAGGTGCCGCGCGGGCAGGGCGAGCACCTTGAACGGCCTCTCGAACGTGTAGTCGGGGGCCGCGTCCAGCCAGGCCAGCAGCGGTGCCCACGTGCGCGCGGCGCCGGCCTCGTCGAGGTCCTGGAACACCATCGAGACGTCGACGGTGTTGTCGCCGTGGAGGGAAATCTGTTCTCCCCAGTGCGGATTGAACAGGTTCTTCGCATAGAAGTCGACGAGCTTGCCGAGCAGCGCGCGGAACGCGTTATCGCCGGCCGCCCGTATCTTGCAGAAGACGCCGCCGAACGTGGCCGGCAGGTCGCGCGTGCGCAGCGTGAGCCGCGTGACGATGCCGACGCTGCCGCCACCGCCGCCTTTCAGGGCCCAGAACAGGTCCGGGTTCGTGCACGCGTTGGCGATGCGGACCTGGCCGTCGGCCGTCACGACTTCCGCCTCCAGCAGGCCGGCGGCCGCGGTGCCGTAGCGCTTCGAAAAACTGCCGAAGCCGCCGCTCTGCACGAGTCCCGCCACGCCGACGGTCGTGCAGCCGCCGCCCTGCACGTAGCGGCCGGCGCGCGTCGTCACCGCGTCGTAGGCGTCGATCCACATGGCGCCCGCGCCCAGCGTGACGGCCGGCTGCGGCGCGGCGCCGCAGTTGTGCGCGACGAACGCGGGGTCCACGCGCACGTCGTTCATGTGCCGCGTCCAGACGAGCAGCGAATCGGGCGCATCCGACGTGCCCTGGTAGCTGTGGCCGCCGCCCTTGACGACGAGGCGCAGGTCGTGGGCGCGCGCGAAATCGACGGCGGCGACGACGTCCGCCGTCGTGCGCGCGGCGACGGCGTAGGCGCTGGGCTGCGACGACCAGGCGTCGAGCCAGCCGCTCGTGTGCGTGAAGTTCGGCTGGTCGCCCACGTCGAATCCGTTCTTCAGGCGGGCGAGCGCGGTGGCGCAGGCGGGGGTATCCGCGCCGGCGGCGCAGCCGGCGAACGGCGCGTCGAGCTTGACGAGGCGGCCGCCCACGTCGGTCTTCAGCTTGTCCCACGCGGCGGCCGACGGCCAGCCGGGGTCGCCCGGGCGCACGCGTGCGCGCCGTGCGGGCGCGGCCCACGCGAGGTTCGCCGGATGGGCAAGGGCGAATGGCAGCGCCGTCGCCGCCTTCAAAAGGAATCGTCGTTTCATCGCATCTCCGAAAGGTCGTCGCATCGTTCGTGCGGCCGTCGTCGATGCACTGTGCCGGACCGCGCCGCCCCGTGCCAGTGGAATGTGGCGAACCGGGAGGCGGGTGGGGCGAACCGGACTTAGGCCGCGCCGGGCTTGCCCAGCGCCGCCTTCGGGAGGCCGAACACGAGGTCGAACGCCCAGTTGAACGCGAAGCTGTACAGCATGAAGAACACGACGAGGCCGACGTCGAGCAGGAAGGCGTCGAGCAGCGACGTGCCGAGTGCCCACGCGAACATCGGCACGATGGCGAGCACGAGGCCGCCCTCGAAGCCGATGGCGTGGACGACGCGGCGCAGCACGCTGCGGCCGCGCCTGCCCTGGCGCGCTTCCCACGCTTCGAACAACGTGTTGTAGACGACGTTCCAGATGACGGCGGTGATCGACGCGAGGACGGAGGCGAGGCCGGCGGCGCCCGTGTCGTGGCCGCCGACGCCGGCGAGGCCCGCCGTCGTGCACGCGATGGCGATGGCTTCGTACAGTGCGACGTAGACGATCTTGCGTCGGATGCCTTGCATGTGCTGCTCTTTGCGAAATTCCTGATCAGGCAAGGATAACCCGGAAGCGGCGCCGACGTGCGCGCCGTCACCCGGCGCCCAGGTGTATATTCGGCAACAAAAGCGACGACAAGGAGGACGCGGCATGAATCGCACTTTCATCTCGGGGACGCTGCTCGCGGCCGTGCTGCTGGCCGGCTGCAACCGTCCCCACGACGGCGTGGGCCCGGCCCAGCAGGCCGGCAAAGCCATCGACGACGCGGGCGCCCGCGCGCAGGCGAAGGTCGACGAGGCCGGCGTCCGCGTGCAGCAAAAGCTCGACCACGTGAACGGGAAGATCGACGAGATCAACGCGAAGGTGGAGACCAAGGTCCAGGCCCAGGTCCAGAAGGCCGACGAGGCCGTGCGCGAGGCGCGCGAAGGGGCGAAGGCCGCGACCGAGCGGGTCGGCCAGAAGGTCGAGAAGGCGGGCGAAAAGATGCAGGAGGCAGCGAAGTAGGCGCGCGGCGTTACGACGCCATCCGCAACTCCAGCATCGGCGGCGTCACGACGGACAAGTCGATGAGTCCATCGCGCCACGCCTTCTCGATGTCCTGCTCGATCCCGTCCATGTTCGCATGATCGAGCCCGGCCAGGCCGCGCACTCCATAGGCGCGGTTGCGGCCGTGGCCCTTGGCCATGTACAGCGCCATGTCGACGATGTTGATCGCGCGTTCCCACGAGATCGACGCGGCGCCCGCGATCAGCGGGAATGGCGCGAAGCCGATCGACACGTTCACCGACAGCCGCGTGCCCTGGTAATCGATCGTCCGTTCCGGAATGCCGACGAGCAGCCGGCGCGCCACCTCGTCCAGGCTGCCCCGCGGCACGGCAGGCAGGAAGGCGAGGAATTCCTCGCCGCCCCAGCGTACGATCATGTCGGTCTCGCGCAGGATCTCGCGCAGCGCGTCGGCGATCTCGCGCAGAACGGCGTCGCCGGCGCCGTGGCCGTGCGTGTCGTTGATGTGCTTGAAGTGGTCGACGTCGAGCAGGAACATCGCGCTGACGATTTCGTCGCCGCTCGGGTTCGTGCCTCGGCGTTCGATCTCCTGGTGCGAGCGCATGAATTCCTGGAAGTGGCGGCGGTTGTACAGCGCGGTCAACGGGTCGCGCGCGCTCTGCTGCTTGAGTTCCAGGTTCTTTTCCTCGAGCTGGGCGTTGGCGTGCCGCACCTTGCGGTACAGGATGCCGACGATGACCGAGGCGAGCGCGAACACGAGCGCCAGCAGCCACCAGATGCGCTGCTGCAGCCGGCGGTTGTCGATTTCCGTCGACTTGACCTGGTTTTCCTGGCGCAGCATCTCGATCTGGCGCTGGCGCTTGTCGGCCTCGTATTTTTCCTGCAGCTCCATCATCGCCTTCTGGCGGCGCGTCTCGAACAATTCGTTCGACAGCGCTCGCTCGCGATGGTACGCGGCCAGCGCGCCGGCCAGGTCGCCCGCGCGTTCGAGGGCATCGCCGTATTCGACGAGTACACCCTGCTGGTCGGGCTTGTTGCCCGAGCGCTGATACCAATCCATGCCTTCTTCGATGTGCTTCTTGCCCTCGGCCAGGCGGCCCATGCCCAGGTAGGCCTGGCCGACGTTGACGCGGGCCGTCGCGGCGAGCGAGTCGTCGTGCAGCTTCTGCGCCTGGTCCAGCGCTTGCTGCGCATACGTCAGCGCGCGGCGCCAGTCCTGCTGGCGCAGATAAATGTCGGCCAGGTTGACGAGCGTGTTCGACACCATCGCGTCGGCGCCGATGCCGCGTTCCAGCGCGAGCGCCGCCAGCAGCGCTTTCGTACCGCGCGCGACGTCGCCATTGCTGACGGCCAGGATCGCTTCGGTGGTCTTGAAGATGGCCCGGCGGCCCGGCGAGTCGATCTGCTCCGCGAGCTTTTCCGCTTCGGCGACGGCCTCGAACCCCTTGTCGAATTCGCGCATCTGGCCGTACAGATAGGCCAGCGACTTGAGCGCGATGGCGATCTGCAGCGGATCGTCGTGCTGGCGCGCGAGCGTCACGGCGCCCTGCAGCTTGTTCAGCGCGACGGGGAAGTTGCCTTCTTCGGCATACGATTCGCCCGACGAGATCAGCACGAGGATGCGCAGGCCGGTGTCAGGGCTGTTTGCGGCAAGGCGCTCCGCTTCCCACACCAGCTGGTGCGATTGCGCCGATTCGTTCAGGCCGAACACGGCATAGGCTTTCGACAGCAGCGCGCGCGCCACGAGGCTGTCGTCGTGCGCCTGGCGGCCCAGTTCGAACGCCTGTTCGCACAGCTGGACGGCTTCCTCGTGCTTGCCGAGGCGGTGGCTCAGGTCACAGGACAGCGTGAGGGCGCGGGCGTGTTCGGCGGGCGAGCGGCCTGCCTCCGCTTCCAGGGCGGCCACGAGCGGCACGGCGCGCTGGGGCGTGACGCGGATGACTTCCCCGATCTCGGTGTAGCGGTCCGGCGTGGGCGGGTTGACGTCCGCTGCCGTGGCACCGCCGGTAGCCAGCAATAGCAAAGCCAGCAGCGCACGGCTGCGTCGGTGCTGCGATGCACGATAAAAGCCTGCCGACATAGTTTCCCGAGAAGTGTAGTCCCTCGATTTGGGACATCTCTTTACAGGATTATAGGCTCTTGCAATTGAGAAAGATCAATATTTAGAACGGTTATGCGTAAAAAAGACAATTTCGTATCTAAAAAGCTGCGCCGTGATAAAAATGATGTTCAGATAACAAACATGTCATTATTTACATGATGCCGATACGGCAATCACGACAGGTCAGACGCTCAGCTGCTGCAGCAGATACAGCCGCTGATACAGGCCGCCTTCGATGCGCATCAGGTCGTCGTGGCTGCCCGCTTCGCTGATGCGGCCGTGGTTCAGCACGACGATGCGGTCGGCGTCGCGGATCGTCGACAGGCGGTGCGCGATGGCGATGATCGTCACCTGGCCGCGCAACTCGTCGAGCGCCTGCTGGACGATCTGCTCCGTCTGGCTGTCGATGCGCGACGTCGCTTCGTCCAGCAGCAGGATGCGGGGCCGGCCCGCGAGCGCACGCGCGATGGCGATCAGCTGCTTCTGCCCGGACGACAGGCGCGAGCCGCCTTCGCCCAGCGGCGTGTCGTAGCCTTGCTCGAGCCGCGCGATGAAGCCGTGCGCGTGCGCGGCGCGCGCGGCCGCCTCGATCGCTTCCTGCGGCAGGCCGCGTCCCATGTCGATGTTCTCGCGTGCCGATGCCGCGAGCAGGAACGGGTCTTGCGGGACGAGCCCGACCTCGGCGCGGAAGCGCTCGTTGCCAATGCCGGCCAGCGGCTCGCCGAACAGGGTGATCGTGCCGTGTTCGAACGGGTAGTAGCGCAGTAGCAGCGACAGCAGCGTGGACTTGCCGCTGCCGGTGTGGCCCACGATGCCGAAGAAGGCGCCTTGCGGGATGTCCAGCGACAGGTCGTGCAGCACCGTCTGGCCGGGGACGTAGGCGAACGACAGGCCGCGCACGCGCACGGCCGGCACGTCCGCGGCAACGGGCTTTCGTTCGGAGACGGCGCGGCCGGCTGCATGTTCTGCCGCACCCGCCTCGTCGAGCAGCGCGGCCACGCGCGCCGTCGCGACGACGGCCTGCTGCAGGCCGGAGAACTGCATCGTGATCTGGATGAGCGGTTCGACGACGCGCGCGATATAGCTGATGAACGCATACAGCACGCCCACTTCGACGGCATTCATGCTGCGCTGGCCGAAGCTGTAGATGACGACCGCGAGCAGCACGACGTTGAGGAAGTCGAGCGCGGGCCGCAGCAGGAAGGCATTGGCGCGCAGTTCGGCGACGCGCGCCGTGTAGTGCTGGTCGTTCGTGTGCGCGAAGCGCCGGCCGAAGCGGTGCTGCGCATTGTTCGCCTGCAGCACGCTCATGCCGCCGATCGATTCCGCCATCTGGCCGTTGATGTCGCTGCGCAGCGCCCGCGCGCGCGTGACGGCGGGCGCGGACAGCCGCTGGTACAGCCACACGATGCCCAGCACCGCGGGCACGAGCGCCAGCACGATCACCATCAGGTGCCAGTCCAGCCAGGCCATCGCGATCGACGTGCCCACCAGGACGATGCTGGAATCGAGGATCACGAACAGCACCTGGATGTACAGCGTCTTGACGGCTTCCGTGTCGTTCGTGACGCGGCTCACGAGCTGGCCCGTGATGGCGCGGTCGAAGAACGCCATCGGCAGCCGCAGCACGTGGCCGTAGACCCATTCGCGCAGCCGCTGCACGGCGCGCATCGCGAGGCCGGACAGGCGCACGAGTTGCAGGAAGCGCAGCCACGAGGCGGCCCAGCCGAAGACGACGACGCCGGCCAGCAGCCACGCCATGCGCGGCCAGTCGAGGCGGTGCGGCAGCAGGTGGTCGTCGATCAGCTTCTTGCCCAGCAGGGGGCCCAGCACTTCGAGTCCGGCCGCGACGACCAGCCACACGGTAGCCCACGCGAGGTGGCGGCGGTCGGGATGCGCGGCGCGGCGCAGCAGGCCGGCCGCCTGGCGCGCCTGCGCCGCGGTGACGCTCTTTTTGATCTCTTCAGACGGCATCGAGGCTGGCCTCCAGTTGCTGGTAGCGCCACTGGCTGGCGTACCAGCCGTCCAGGGCGAGCAGTTCGTCGTGCGTGCCGCGCTCCACGATGCGGCCGTCGCGCAGCACGACGATCAGGTCCGCGTTGACGACGGCCGACAGGCGGTGGCTCGCGATGATGGCCGACAGTTCCGGGCGTTCGCGGCGCACGTCGTTCAAGTGGTCGAGGATGTTCGTTTCCGTGCCCGTGTCGACCGCGGACAGCGCATCGTCGAGCAGCAGCAGGGCGCTCGTGCCGAGGAGTGCGCGCGCGATCGCCACGCGCTGGCGCTGGCCGCCCGACAAGGTGATGCCTTTTTCGCCGACGGGCGTGTCGTAGCCGTCCGGGAAGCGCAGGATGTCGTCGTGGATGGCGGCCATCTTGGCCGCCTGCTCGATGTCCGCGCGCGACGCGCCGGGGCACGCGAGCGCGATGTTTTCCGCGATCGACGCCGAGAACAGGAACGACTCCTGCGGCACCCAGCTGACGTGCGCGCGCAAGGTGGCGAGCGTGTACTCGTCCAGCGCGTGGCCGCCCCACGTGACGGTGCCGTGCTGCGGCGTGGCCTGGCGCAGCAGCACGCGCAGCAAGGTGGACTTGCCCGCGCCCGTCGCGCCCACGAGGCCAAGCGTCTTGCCCGGTTCCAGGCGCAGCGACACGTCGTCCAGTGCCGGACGCGCGTCGTCTCCGTAGCTGAAACGGACGTGGTCCAGCACGAGCGGGCCGCGCGCCAGCACGTCGACCGTGCCGTGGTCGTCGACGGTCAAGGGGGCGTCGAGCAGCGGCTGCAGGCGCGCCAGCGCGGCGCGTCCCCGTTCGATCAGCGACAGCACCCAGCCCGCCGCGAACATGGGCCAGATCAGCTGGCCCAGGTACATCGTGAAGCTCGTGAGGCTGCCGATCGTGATCTGGCCCTGCCACACGAGATAGCCGCCGAGACCCAGCGTGAGGCCCGTGGCCGCGGTGAGCGTGAGGCCGACGGCCGGTTCGTACGCGGCTTCCCATTTCTGTGCCGCGAGGCTGGCGTCGGCGGCGCGCGCCGCGAGCTGTGCGAACTGGTCGGCGCTGCGCTGTTCGAGGCCGAGGGCGCGCAAGGTACGCACGCCGGACAGCGTTTCCTGCACGTGGTCGTTGAGCGCCGAGAAGCGCTTCAGCGAATCGGTGGACGCCTTGTGGATGTGGCCGGAGATGCGCCAGAACGCCAGCGCCATCAGCGGAAACGGCAGCAGGGCGATCGTCGTGAGGCGCCAGTCGACGCCGAGGAACATGATGCCCAGCACCATGACGAGCGTGAGCGTGCCGTCGAAGCCGGCCAGCATCGCCTCGCCGGCGGCCTGCTCGATGGCGTCGATGTCGTTGGTGCCGAGCGCCATCAGGTCGCCCGTGCGCTGGCGCTGGAAGAACGCGGGACCTTGCGCGGCCAGGCGGTCGTACAGCTTCGTGCGCAGTTCCACGCCGAGCCGGTACGACGCGGAATACAGGCGCAGGCGCCACGCGACGCGCAGCCCGTAGATGGCGAGGCCGAGCCCGAGCAGCTGGCATATCTGGATGACGAGGTCGTGCCCGGCCAGGCGGTGCGCGGCGAGGCCGTCGATCATCGCACCGACCTTGCGCGGCACGAGCACGGTGCACAACGCCACGCCGAACAGCATCACCGCCGACGACGCATAGGAACGCCAGTGACGGCGCACGAAGCCGCCGATCAGCCTTGCCAGACCCATTGAAGCATCCTGTTGATTGGTGGGGCGTGCCAAAAGAAAAAGCGGGCACGCGGCCCGCTAATGTACTATTTTTTGATCGTCGGCGTGGGCGGCCCTCGCCCACGCGGACGTATGCATTGTGCCGGCGTCACGCGTGGGCACGTTTCATTCGAGGCCCCCGGCCTCGAATGCCCACCCTGCTGATTTGCCCGTAGGGTGGGCGCCCCTGCGCCCACGCGGACGTTGGCGTCTTACTTCTTGCGCGACGAGCGCGTCGACTTGCCACCTTGCGTCACGACGCGCAGCGGCGGCGTGGTGTCGGCCGGCGTGACGATCGGCAGGTCGACCTGCGGGCCCGCTTCCAGCGGCACGGTGGAGGCGATCGGATGCTCGGCGGCGGCCGGTTTCGGCGCCACCTCGTTCAAGGCCTTGGCCAGCGGCTTGGCCTTGGCGGGCGGCACGTCGTCGGCGATGGCCGTCTCCACCGGATCGGGCGCGGGCGCCGCCGGTGCCGCGGCCACGGCCTCCGTCACGGTCGTCGTCGGAGCCTCTGCCGGCGCGGCGTCGATGTGTGCGTGCGCGTGCACCAGCGGGTCGGCGCCGTGGGCGACTGCATCCAGCGCCGCCTCGGCCATCGCACCACCCGTGTCGATGGCGGCCTGGGCGATCTCGCTGTTGACGGTCGCGGCATCGGCCGTCGCGATGGCCGCCTGCTCCATCAATTGCGGCACGGACGTCGGGACGTTCATCGTCGCGGCGGGGACCAACTGCAGCGGCGACGGCTGCGTGCTCCACATGCGCTCGTGGGTGCCAGTGGCGATGCCCAGCAGCTCGCGGCCGTAGGAAAAGAATTGTTGCCACTGCCCCTGGGCCGTCGAGCCGATAGCGAATAAATCGCGCGGGTTATTCACCTCGAGCAATTGCTTGAACGTGCCCGCGGCTTGTTCGACCGATGCGCGCGAGGTCTTCATGTTGAGTGCAATCAGCTGTTCAGCGCTGTCGAGCGCGCGCTGGCTCAAGGCCCGGAACACGTCGAGCTGGGCTTCCCATTGGGACTTGCGGACGGCGGACAACTGTTCGGAAAGTGAAGTCATCTGGGTTCCTTGTCTTTCAGGTTATAACCATTAGGTTTATGATGCACTGCAATAAATATCAGTGTAAATGGCTTTATGCGGGTTGAAAAGCGAATTCTATGTTGTTTTTATAAGGAAATCTTGCGGTGCAGCATTAGAGTTTGATATACATCATTGACAAGATGATCATCGTGGTAATCTGATGTGGTGCCAACTCATCAGGAGTCTTCCAGCATGGACCTCGTCTTCCGCAACGCCACCCTGCCGGACGGCCGCCGCGCCGACATCGGCATCGACGGTGGCCGTATCGCCGCCGTCGAGCCCGCGTTAGCGCAGCAAGGTGCGCGCGAGATCGACGTCGGCGGCGACCTCGTGACCCCGCCGTTCGTCGACGCCCATTTCCACATGGACGCCACGCTCAGCTACGGCCTGCCGCGCGTGAACGAATCCGGTACGCTGCTGGAGGGCATCGCGCTGTGGGGCGAGCTCAAGCCGCAACTGGCGCAGGAGGCGCTCGTCGAGCGCGCGTTGCGCTACTGCGACTGGGCCGTCGCGCGGGGGCTGCTCGCGATCCGCACGCACGTCGACGTGTGCGACGACCGGCTGCTCGCAGTGGAAGCGCTGCTCGACGTGAAGCGCCGCGTCGCGCCGTACGTCGACATGCAACTCGTCGCGTTTCCGCAGGACGGCCTGCTGCGCAGCCCGACGGCCCTCGCGAACCTGAAGCGCGCGATTCGCATGGGCGTCGATGTCGTCGGCGGCATCCCGCATTTCGAGCGCACGATGGCCGATGGCGCCGAATCCGTGCGGCTGCTGTGCGAATTCGCGGCGGAACATGGCCTGATGGTCGATATGCATTGCGACGAAAGCGACGACCCGCTGTCGCGTCACATCGAGACCCTGGCCGCGGAAACCTTGCGCCTGGGCTTGCAGGGCCGCGTGGCCGGGTCGCACCTGACGTCCATGCATTCGATGGACAATTACTATGTGAGCAAGCTGCTGCCGCTGATGGTGGAATCCGGCGTCGCCGCGATCGCGAATCCGCTGATCAACATCACCTTGCAGGGCCGCCACGACACGTATCCGAAGCGGCGCGGCATGACCCGCGTACCGGAACTGCTGGCGGCCGGCGTGCCGGTGGCGTTCGGCCACGATTGCGTGATGGACCCGTGGTACGGCCTCGGCTCCGGCGACATGCTGGAAGTGGCGCACATGGGACTGCACGTCGCGCAGATGACGGGGCAGGCCGCGATGCGCCAGTGCTTCCAGGCCGTCACCGAGACGCCGGCGCGCATCCTCGGCCTCGCCGGCTACGGCATCGCGCCGGGGTGCCGCGCCGACCTCGTCTGGCTCGATGCCGGGGACCCCGTCGAGGCGATCCGCCTGCTCGCGGCGCGCCGGCTCGTGCTGCGCGCGGGACGGGTCGTCAGCGAGGCGCCGCCCGCGCACGCGACCTTGCACTTGCCTGGCCGGCCGGCGACCGTCGATTTCCGTTTGGAACGTCAGAAGCAGGCGGGGTAGTAACGCACGGCACGAAATCTTTCCTAACTTAATTCAACGGAAATTTTCTACGCCCGGTTGCGGGTTTGGCAGCCGTGCAGCCAAATCATTAGGTAAAATCTTGCGCTTTCGATACATCCGAGCAGGGCACGCAGTGAAAGATATCCAGATCCGTCCAGCAACTGAAAGCGATTTCAATGCGATGTGGACCATCTTCCAGGCGCACGCGGCCGAGGGCGAAACGTATGCCCAGGATGCCGGGACGAGCCGCGAAGAGACGTACGACTACTGGTTCGCGCCCGAGGCCTCGACCTATGTCGCCGTGCGCGGCGAGGACCGCATCCTCGGGATGTACAAGCTGCAGCCGAACCACGTGGGGCGCGGTGCGCACGTGGCGAACGCATCGTACATGGTGAGCCCGAACGCGCAGGGTGTCGGCGTGGGCCACCTGCTCGGGGAGCACAGCATCGGCGAGGCACGGCGCCAGGGCTATCTCGCCATGCAGTTCAACTTCGTCGTCAGCACGAACAACCCGGCGATCCACCTGTGGAAGCGGCTCGGCTTTTCCATCGTCGGCACCTTGCCCAAGGCTTACCGGCACCGCCGGCTGGGCTATGTCGACGCGTACGTGATGTACAAGCTGCTCGACGACCCGGCGCGCTGGCCGCTGCCGGAAGACGACTGACGCGTGGACGTCGCCGCGACAGCGCGCCTGCGCCTGCGTACCGCCCACCTCGGCGATGCCGACTTCTACCTCGCGCTCGTCAACGACCCCGGCTTCCTCGAGCACATCGGCGACCGCGGCATCCGCACGCGCGACGATGCCGTGCAGGCGCTGCTCGACGGGCCCATGGCCATGCAGCGTGTGCGCGGCCATTCGCTGTATGTCGTCGAGTTGAAGGAGGGCGGGGCGCCGATCGGCATGTGCGGCCTGATCAAGCGCGACACGCTGGACGGCATCGACATCGGCTATGCCTACCTCGCCGCGCATCGCGGCCGCGGCTATGCCTACGAGGCCGGCATGGCCGTGCTGGGCCTCGCGCCGACGCTCGGGCTCACGCGCGTGCTGGCGATCACGTCGCCGAACAACGTGGCGTCGAACGGACTGCTGCGCAAGATGGGGATGCGGTTCGAACGCTTCATGCACCTCGTGCCAGGCGATGCGGGGAGCAACCTGTACAGCATTGATATTAGACAGCTTTCAAAAGATATCAGATAGCTTACACATCGTTGCCTAACGGATACAAATACTCACGAATTGTAACGACGACATTGGCTTTCTAGTTTCGCGTGGTCATCATTCAGGCTGGCTTATGTGAATGATAGCGATCGTCATGAAACTCGTGAATGTAAAGATTTCCGTACGTTTGGGCTTGCTGGGCGGCTTTTTCTTGCTCGCTATGCTAGCGGTCAGCATCAATGCCTGGCGCGCCATCGGCACCGCCAACCAGCGGGCGTCGGACGCGCTGGCCAAGGTCGAGGCACTGGCCCAGGCGGCGGACATGGCACGCAGCGCCCAGGTGGAATTCAAGATCCAGGTGCAGGAATGGAAGAACATCCTGATCCGCGGCAGCGACCCGGCCGACTTCAAGAAATACCAGGACGGTTTCGAAAAGAGCGCCGCCGCGACCTTGGGCGAACTCGACAAGCTGAAGACGGTCCTGGCTGCGCAAGGCGCCGCGACGGACAAGGTGGCCGCTGCCCAGGCGTCGCTGCGTGAACTGAACGACCGCTACCACGCCGCGCTGAAGACGTACGACGGCACCAATCCGGAGAGCTACAAGCTGCTCGACCAGCAGGTCAAGGGTAAGGACCGCGCGCCGACGACGCAGATCGACGGCATCGTCAACGGCATCCAGGAATACGCGAAGACGACCATCGCGGCGATGCGCAAGGACAAGGAAGCCGCCGAGCAGGCCGAGCGCCGCCTCGCCATCGTCACCTTCGTCACCGTGCTGCTCGCGGCGGCCGCCGTCACGACGTGGCTGGCGCGCAGCATCACGCGTCCGCTCCACGACGCCGTGAGCATCGCCCGCACCGTCGCCGCGGGCGACCTCACGCAGCCCATCGTCGTCGACCGCAAGGACGAAGTCGGGATGCTGCTCGACGCGCTGCGGCACATGCAGGACAGCCTGGCCGGCATCGTCGCGCGCGTGCGCAGCGGCACCGACACGATTTCCGTGGCCACGAGCGAGATCGCCCAGGGCAACCAGGACCTGGCCGCGCGCACCGAGGAGCAGGCCAGCTCCGTCGAAGAGACGGTGGCGTCGATGGACCAGCTGACGACCTCCGTGCGCGCCAGCCGCGACAGCGCGGACCACGCGAAGCGCATGGCCGACGAGGCCTCCGGCGTCGCCACGCGTGGCGGCACCGTCGTGGCGCAGGTGGTCAGCACGATGGGCGAGATCGACGCCGCGTCGCACAAGATCGTCGACATCATCGGCGTCATCGACGGCATCGCGTTCCAGACCAATATCCTTGCCCTGAACGCGGCCGTCGAAGCGGCGCGCGCCGGCGAGCAGGGACGTGGCTTCGCCGTCGTGGCCTCCGAAGTGCGCACGCTGGCGCAGCGTTCCGCCAGCGCAGCGAAAGAGATCAAGGCGCTGATCGGCGATTCCGTCGACAAGGTAAAGACGGGGACGCGCCTCGTGGGCGAGGCCGGCGGTACGATGCAGGACGTGGTGAACAGCGTGCAGCGCGTGGCCGGCATTATCGCCGAGATCACGGACGCGGCCACGCACCAGAGCGATGGCATCACGCAGGTCAACGAGGCGATGGGGCAGATGGACGCGGTCGTGCAGCAGAATTCCGCGCTGGTGGAAGAAGCGGCGGCCGCCGCGGACGCGCTGCAGCAGCAGGCGCTGGCGCTGGCCGAGGCAGTGGGCGTGTTCCGCCTGGCCGGCGATGCGCAAGGCCGCGACACCGCGCCCGTCGCGCCCATCATTGCGCCTGCCCCCGTGCGCGCGGCCGTGACGCGCGCGCCCGCGCGCAAGGCAGTGGCCGCACCGAAGCGCGAGCCGGCGCTCGCGGACGCCGACGGCTGGGAGACGTTTTAATTTACTGGCGCGCCGATCCCCATGGGAAGAACCAGGTAAGCGGCTTGTCGACGCGCGCGGCCCACGACGCCTCGTTGTGGCGCCCGCCCTCGGCCTTGTAGAACAGCAGGTCGTCGCCATCGCGCCAGCCTTTTGCGAGCATGGCGTCGCGCATCTTCGTCGTGTCGTCCAGGCCGTCGTCGCGGGTGCCGGCGTCGAGGTAGAACTTCACGGGCACGCGGTCCGGCACCTTCGCCGGCAGCGTGCCGTTGTTCCACCAGAACGAGCTGGAGACGCCGCCCGCTTTCGAGAAGATGTCCGGATGGCGCTGCGCGATCAGCACCGACGCGATGCCGCCCAGCGACGAGCCCATGATCGCCGTCGTGTCCTTGCCGGGCAGCGTGCGGTACGTGCGGTCGACGTACGGCTTTACCGTCTCCACGATGAACGCGTCGTAGGCATTCAGCTTGCCGCCGCCGTATTTCGGGTCGCAGCAGGGCGTGTATTCGGCGATGCGCTCCGGCGTGTTGTCGATGCCGACGACGATCACCTCGTCCATCACACCCGTCGCCACGAGGCGGTTGATCGTCTCGTCGATACCCCATTCGACGCCGAACGACGCCGTCTTCGCGTCGAACAGGTTCTGGCCGTCGTGCATGTACAGCACGGGATAGCGCTTCGCGGCGTTCTCGCCGTAGCTGGGCGGCAGGTAGATGCGCAGCGCGCGCTTGTTGTTCAATTGCGGCGACGCGACGTCCTTCACGATCGTCACCTTGCCGAACGGCGGCCCGAAGAACGGGTAGATGTCGAGCGTCGAGCCGGCGGGCAGCTTGTACACGCCGCCGATCGACACCTTGTCCGCGCCGAGCGTGGGCTTCATCTGGATGTCGCCCAGCGCGTCCGGCCACGTGAACGTCCACACGTTCAGCGGGCCGGGGTCGCGCGTGGCGGGCACGCCTTGCGACCAGCCGGCGGCGCCCTTGTCGGCGCGTACCTGGATGCCGTCCTTGCCGGACGCAGCGTAGTGCACGCGCACGGTGGTGGCGCCGGCCGGCGCCTGCGCGAGCAGCAGGGCCGCCGCGGCGATTGCGATGTATTTCATGGTTCCGTTCCGTCGATGGCCAGCACGCGCACGCCGTAGATGTCGAAGCGGTTCGACTGGCCGTCGGTGCCGCCGGCCGCGCTGAAGCTGCGGTTGCTGTCCAAATAACTCATGTTGTAGAAGTCGCTCAGCTCGATCCGGTACGGCATGTTCGCCTTCAGGCGCGCCGCGAGCGGCGTCGAATAGACAGTTGGCGTGTTCGCCTTGTCGATGCGCGCGTGCGGCAGTTGCACGACGCCCTGGGCGACGATGCGGCCCGACGTATCCTTGAGCGCCAGCCATTTTACGCCACCGCTGATTCCGAGGTTCACCTGGTTGGCACCGTTGTGGTAGCGGACCTGCACGGCATAGCGCCCGCCCGCCGGCACACGCACGTCGCGCACGGTGAAGCGGTCGGCCGGCTGGCCCCAGTTCGCGAAATGCGGTTCCGCGAAGCGCGCGTTGGCCGGCGCGATGGCCACGTTGGCGTCGACCCGTGCATCCGTCGCGGCGATCGCGACGCCCCCGTCGACGCAGCGCGGCACGCTGTGGTGGCTGCGGTTGCCCGATGCCGCATATTGTGCTTCGACGGCATAGCACGCGGCCGCGCTGCCGGCGGCGTCCGTCCACGCACCGCTGGGCACATTCGCTGCGACCAGCTTGCCGTCGCGGTAGACGTTATAAGTGATGCCGGCCTGCGCATCCGCAGGTGTAATCGTCAGCGTCGTGCGCCCGCGCGCGCGCGCGAGGCCGTCGATGCGCGGTTCGCGCGGGCCGAACACGGACGGCGCTTCCTCGTACGGATCGGCGTTCACGCGGTGGATCGAGGTGTCGCCGGCGACGAGGTCGCCCAGCCGGACTTCGATGGCGCTGTGCGCACCGAGCGCGCGCCACGGAATATTGCTGCCCGCCGGTTTGCCGTCGACGAGGATCTGCTTGACGGCGTAATACCCGCTCGTGCCGGCCGGCGGCACGGGCGGCAGCACGAGCTTGACGTCGAGCGCATGGCCTTGCAGGCGCAGGTTGTACAGCGCGATGCCGTCGCCGCCCGCGAACACGCCGCCGCGCAGCTTCGCCGTGACGAAGGGTTGAACGTCGATGCCGTCCCGGGTCGTGGACACGCCGAACACGTCGCGGATCACCATGCCGAGGTAGGCGCCGACGGACCACAGCTGGCGCTTCGAATTGATGACGGGGCCGATCAGGTTCGGGTGCGCTTCGTCCAGCAGCAGCGGCTGGCCGGACAGCCATTCCAGGTTTTCCATGTTCGACAGGTTCAGCGCGGCCCCGCGCATCAGCGCGTCGTACGCCGCGTCGGCGACGGCGACGTTGCGGCCCACGATGGCGGCGCGCAGGCCGTATGCGGTGACGAACGGCCACATCGCGCGGTTGTGATAGACGGGCATGTCCTGCTGCTGCGGCCAGATGACGGGCGCGCCCATTGGCCCGTGCGGATAGCTGGCCAGGATCCGCTTCGCACGCGCGCCGTCCGCCACGCCCGTGACGATGGCAAGTGCTTGTCCGAGCCAGTCGAACTTGTGCAGCGGCGCGCCGTCGAAGTGGGCGGCCGTGAGGCTGCTGTACATGCCCGCGTCGTCCAGCCACAGGCGCGCGTTGATGGCGCGCTTCAGGTCGCGCGCCCAGCCGTCGTAGCGTGCGGCCCTGGCCTTGTCGCCGTGTTCGCGCGCGAGCGTGGCGGCCACCGTCAGCGCCTTGTAATGGCCGACGTTCGTCGACAGCGTCTTCGAACTGGCCATCGACGCGATGTCGTCGGTGATCCACTTCGCGTAGGTCTGGTCGCGCCAGTCGAGGAACGATTCCTCGCCCGTGTACAAGCCCGTCGCGCCGTCGAACGCGGCGATGCGGTCGTTCTCGATCGTGTTCGACAACGCCTTGAACGCCTGCGCGGCGAAGGCCGCGCGCTCGTCCGCGGGCAGCGTCTCGAGGATGTCCTCGGCCGCGAACGCCCACGTGACGCGGTCCGTGCTGACGGGCCAGCTGCCGCCGCTGCCGGTGTCCTGCACGACCTGCAGCCCGTCCGGCGTGCCCGCGACATGCGGTGCCTTCGCCACGCCCGCGCGCCAGCCGGACAATTTGAATAGCAGCGAGTTACGCACGCGCTGCGGGTCGAGCATGGCCAGGCCCAGGTCGGCCGCGTACGACAGGTCGCGCGTCCACACGTAATGCCATTTTTCGCCCGTCTCGAAGCAATCGCACGGGATCGCGGCGCCGCCGTTGTAGTTCCCGTCGCGGATCTCTTGCACCGAGTCCAGCTTCATCTCGTGGCCAGCCAGCGCGAACAGCGCGTCGAACGCGAGGTTGCCGCTGCGGACCTGCGGCAGCGACGCGTCCTCGTCGTAGGTCGTCGATTGCGGGCCGGGATCGCGCAGCTGCTGGGTCGTCGATTGTGCGTAGCTGCGCAGCGGCGCCTGCGGATCGCGTACGGAAAAGCGCGCCGTCTCCTCCTTGCCGTCCCAGGTGGGAAAGGTCAGCGCGGCCGTCGCGCCCGCGCCCGCGTGCGGGTCGCGCGCAGGCGCCGCCGCGGGCGTATCGAGCTTCGCGACCGTCAGCACGGGGTGCTTCGGATCGGACACGTCGACGCGGAAGCGGAACGTGGCCGTCTGCTTCGTGAACAGATAGTCTTCCGGCCCCGCCTCCGTCGCCAGCGGATACGCCGCGCCGGGTTTGACGGTGACGCTGGCGGCCGGATTCGCGACCCATTCCGCGGCCCAGTCGCGGCTGCCGACCTTGAATGCGTGGTTGCCGGGACTGACGAGGATGTCGACCTGGTAGACCCCGTTGCCCTGGTAGGCGAGCACGTTGTCCGTGCCCCAGCCGTTGAAGGCGCCGCGCACATAGATGTCGTAGTTCAGCGGTGGGGCGGCCACGGCGACCGAGGAGACGAAAACGGCGGCGAAAAGGGTTGGCTTGATCATGAGATTCGCTTGTCGGCGTAGTGCAACTACAGGAAAACACGCGGTTTATTACATTAATGCAATGAATTTACTACATCATTGTCCGGAGAATACTACACGCCCTTGAGGCCAGCAACGCGCCAGGGTGCCATCCACCCTAGTTTTGCTACACCGGTCGCCAGGGCTTCGGCAATACCAAATGTGGGCAAATCCCAACGCTCTGTAAAGCTACTACGGAATTTTGCCCACAAACGGTGCACTTTTGCCCTTATTTGATGCATGGAAATCAATTTGTAGCCCGACTACATCGCCGATACGTATATTTTGTAGCTCGAATACAACGCGGATTGTCGTTTTTAGGGCAAAACAGCGTAAAACCCCTACATTCTCGTAATTGAGAGGAAGTCGCGTTGACACTGAATCTAGTTTTAATACAGAATCCTTGGCAGAACGTATAAGAACGTTTGCTTCTGGCTCCCGTGTGCGGGCTTCACGCTGTCGTCCTCGGGAAAATAATGAGATCTGATGATTTGAGGGGACAAATGAAGATTTTTAATGGCAAGCACGCGCGCAACCGCGCACTCGTGTTCAAGCTGAGCCCGGTGGCTGCCGGCTGCACCGTGTTCCTGTCGGCGCTGGGCGCCAACGTGTACGCGCAGGACGCTGCCGTGTCGCAAGCCGTGCAGGCGACGGACGCCAACGGCAACCCGATCAGCCAGGTGACCGTGACCGGTATCCGCCGCGGCATCGAGGCGGCGATCTCCATCAAGAAGAATTCCAATTCCATCGTCGAGGCGATCTCGGCGGAAGACATCGGCAAGCTGCCGGATGCGACCGTCGCCGAATCGATCTCGCGCCTGCCGGGCGTGACGGCGCAGCGCGACAAGTCGTCGGGCCGCGCGTCCGCGATCTCCGTGCGCGGCCTGTCGCCGGACTTCAACGGCACGCTGCTGAACGGCCGCGAGCAGGCGTCGGCCGGCGACAGCCGCGGCGTCAAGTTCGACCTGTACCCGGCCGAGATGCTGGGCACCATCACCATCTACAAATCGCCGGACGCCAGCCTGATGGGCCAGGGCATCGCTTCGACGATCGACCAGCGCACCGTGCTGCCGCTGGACTTCGGCAAGCGCACCGTCGCCGTCGGCTACAAGGCCATGCGCTTCGGTGAGCACAACAACGGCCTGGGCACGGGCACCGGCTACCGCAGCACGCTGACCTACATCGACCAGTTCGCGAACCGCACGATCGGCGTGGCCCTGGGTCTCGTCAAGTTCAACGACACGGGCGCCGAGCAGCCGCAGTCGGACGGCTGGGGCGGCTGGACGCCGAAACTGGCGGACGTCGGCTCGCCGCTGTACAACGGCCAGAACGTCGTCGTGCCAGGCGGCTTCAAGACCGACATCCAGCGCGACCCGCAGACGAACAAGGGCGCAATGGCCATCCTGCAATTCCGTCCGAACAAGGATTTCGTCACCACCGTCGACCTGTTCCACTCGAAGAACACCGACAGCACCCGCAAGACCGGCATCGAAGGCGCGATCTGCGGCAGTACGGGGTCGTACGATCACGTTGGCGTGCTGTCCAATGCCAACATCGTCAACGGCGTCGCGGTGTCGGGCACTTGCTCGGAATTCAAGGCCGACGTGCGCAACCACAACGAAGCCGTGGTCGACACGCTGAACGCCTGGGGCATCAACAGCCGCCTGCGCCGCAACGACTGGACGTTCACGGGCGACGTGTCCGGCTCGAAGGTCAAGCACGACGCGAACCGCTACGAAACGACGGCTGGCCTGCCGGGCAACGCCGGTGCGGACACCGTGTCGTGGACCGGTTTCGACGGCAAGAGCAACCTGAGCCCGACGTACACGACCGGCCTCAACTATTCCGACCGCAGCAAGATCGTCCTGACCGACGTGGACGGCTGGGGTGGCGGCCTGAGCGGCAATCCGCAGGCCGGCTACGTCGCCATCGGCGTCACGACCGACGAGATCAAGTCGGGCCGCCTGTCGGCCAAGCACGACGTCGAACTGGGTCCGGTCACCGCGATCGAATTCGGCATCAACCGTACGAACCGCACGAAGGGCCGCGACCAGAACGAAGGCAACCTGATCATCCCGGGCGGTCCGTACGCGTCGGCACCGGTGCCGGGCACGGATACCGTCGTGACGCCGCTGGGCATGCCGGTCGCGCAGTTCAACCCGCTGGGAACGCTCGGTTCGATCTACCAGCTGCTGCCGAAGGTCGACCAGCCGATCCAGACGGACAAGAACTGGGACGTGTCGGAAAAGGTCTCGACCGGCTACCTGATGGGTAACCTGGAAGGCGAGTTGTTCGGCCTGTCCTACCGCGGCAACGTGGGCGCGCAGTACGTCCACACGAACCAGACCTCGGTGGGTTACGTGGTCGACACGGCCAACTGTGCCGGTGTCGCCGGCCAGGCTTGCCCGGCTTACACGATCCAGGGTCATCACTCGTACAACGACTTCCTGCCGAGCCTGAACCTGGGCTTCGAGCTGCCGTACAACCAGATGGTGCGTATCGGCCTGGGCAAGACGCTGTCGCGCACGAAGATGAGCGACCTGCGTCCGGGTGGCGGCGTCACGCTGAACAACTCGTACCCGGGCGGCGCCCGTCTGACGGGCAGCTCGGGTAACCCGAACCTCGAGCCATTCCGCGCCAAGGCATTCGACCTGTCGTATGAAAAATACTTCGAAGTCAACGGTGCCAAGGGCTATGTAGCGGTGGCCGGCTTCTACAAGAAGCTCGACACCTACGTCCTGAGCACGTCGAAGATCGTCGACTTTGCCCAGCTCGGCCTGCTGAGCGCCAAGACCGCGCTGCCGGCCGGCGGCCAGTACGCCGGTTCCTCGGTCGGTGTGCTGACCACCCCGACCAACGGCACGGGTGGCAACATCAAGGGTATCGAGCTGACTGCGTCGCTGCCGTTCGCGATGCTGACCAAGTACCTGAGCGGCTTCGGCGTCGAGGTCAACCACTCGAGCACCCTGAGCTCCGTGAACCTGCTCACGACGGGCCTGTCCGTGATCGACACCGGCGGCGTCACCACGATCCCGCTGCCGGGCCTGTCGCGCCAGGTGACCAACCTGCGCCTGTACTACGAAAACGCCGGTTTCCGCGCCTCGATCGCCGCCAAGCACCGCAGCGACTTCCTGGGCGAGATCAGCGACTTCCAGGACAACCCGCAGCTCACGTACATCAAGGGCAACACGACGGTGGACGGTCAGGTCACGTATGAGTTCGGCGACAAGACGATGCTGAAGGGCCTGTCGATCACGGGTGCCATCAACAACTGGACCAACTCGGCGTTCGACCGCTTTGCGGCCAACCCGGACAACGTCGTCGAGCACATCCGCTTCGGCCGTACCTACAGCCTGGGCGCGAGCTACAAGTTCTGAGTGCATCTGGTGGGCACAGCGTGCCCACCCTACTGTATTCTTGTCGACGTCGACAGTTAAGCGGAACACCCCTGCCGGCCCTGGTCAGCAGGGGTGTTTTTTCATGATCGCATTCCGTACGAGATCCGCATGCAAGCTCCTCACCTGAACACCATCGTCATCGTCGGCGGCGGCACCTCCGGCTGGATGACCGCCACCGCCCTTGCCACCGCGTTGCGCGGCCGCTACCGCATCCGGCTCGTCGAGTCCGACGAGATCGGCATCGTCGGTGTCGGCGAAGCGACCATTCCCATGATCCAGCGCTTCAACACCGTAGCCGGCATCGACGAAGCCGAGTTCATGAAGGCCACGAACGGCACCTTCAAGCTGGGCATCGAGTTCGTCAACTGGGGCCGGCCGGGCGAGCGCTACATGCACGGCTTCGGCCGCGTCGGCCAGGACCTGTGGACCGTCGGCTTCGAGCAGTACTGGCACAAGATGCGTGCGCAGGGCCGCGCGCGCGACCTGGGCGAGTATTCGATCACGCGCGCCGCCGCGCACGCGAACAAATTCATGCCGCCGCGCACGGACCTCGGCAACTCGCCGCTCGCGGACATCGCGTATGCCTACCACTTCGACGCGAGCCTGTACGCGCGCCACCTGCGCAAGCTGTCCGAAAGCCGCGGCGTCGAGCGCACCGAAGGCAAGATCGTGCACGTGAGCCAGCGCGCGCACGACGGTTTCGTGGACGCCGTCGTGCTCGAGAGCGGTGAGCGCGTCGAGGGCGACCTGTTCATCGACTGCTCCGGCTTCCGCGGCTTGCTGATCGAACAGACGCTGGGCGCGGGGTTCGAGGACTGGAGCCACTGGCTGCCGTGCGACCGCGCGCTGGCCGTGCCCTGCGAGTCGGCGCCCGTGCTGACGCCGTACACGCGTGCCACCGCGCACGGGGCCGGCTGGCAATGGCGCATCCCCCTGCAGAACCGCACGGGCAATGGCCACGTGTACTGCAGCCGCCACATCAGCGACGACGAGGCGACCGCCGTGCTGCTGTCGAACCTGGACGGCAAGCCGCTGGCCGATCCGCGTCCGATCCGCTTCACGACGGGCATGCGCAAGAAGAGCTGGGTCAAGAACGTCGTCGCCGTCGGCCTGGCCAGCGGCTTCCTGGAACCGCTCGAGTCGACCAGCATCCACATGGTGCAGGCGGCCGTGCAGCAATTGCTGGACTTCTTCCCGGACCAGGGCTTCGCCCAGGTCGACATCGATGCGTTCAATCGCATGACACGCTTCCACTACGAGCGCATCCGCGACTTCATCATCCTGCATTACCACGCGAACCAGCGCGACGACAGCGCGTTCTGGCAGGCGTGTGCGCACATGGCGATTCCAGACACGCTGCGCGAGAAGCTCGACCTGTTCCGCAGCCACGGCCGCATCCAGCGCTACAACAACGAACTGTTCACGGAAGTCGGCTGGCTGCAGGTCCTCGTCGGCCAGAACGTCCACCCGCAGGCTTACCACCCGCTCGTCGACGTGCAGTCGGAAGAGGGCATCCACGACTACATGGAGAGCGTGGCCGACGTCGTACGCCAGTGCGTCGACTTCATGCCGGACCACGCCGCCTTCATTGCCGGGCATTGCAAGGCGCCGGCGATGTAACTCCTTGCCGCCGGTTGCGCCAACCGGCGGCGTCATTTCCTCAGCGCTCCACTTCCTGCCGACATCTCGCGGCGTGTATCGCCGCGTTCCTCGTATTCGGCCTTCTGCAAGGTTTTGTACTCGAACTACATACGCGAAATGTATGTATTTATCGAAACTGTTTGCCGGAAAGTCAGCTTGACCGTATTTTGTGGGCGAACGCCACAACCGTGTCATTAAAATTCGTGTTTCGTTGACACGTAATCTAGTTTTAATACAAAATCGGTTCCGAACGTTCGAGCCCGGGGTCGGCGCACGCTTCGGCACAAGGCTGACGTTCCTCTGATAAGCACATTGATTCCGTCGAGGGGACATATGAAGATTTCGAAGGGCGATCAGCCCGCATTCCAACTCAGCCCGGTCGCCGTCGGTTGCGCCGTTTTCCTGGCGCTCGCGGGCGCGCAGGCGTCCGCGCAGACGCAGGCTGGAGACTCCGCCCAGGCCGCGCCGGTCGCGACCGTCACCGTGACGGGCATCCGTCGCAGTATCGAAGATGCCATCGCCGTCAAGCGCGATGCGACCAGCATCGTCGAGACCATCTCCGCCGAGGACATCGGCAAGCTGCCGGACATCAGCATCGCCGAATCGCTGGCACGTTTGCCGGGCCTGTCGGCGCAGCGCGTCAACGGCCAGGCGCAGCAGATCAGCATCCGCGGCACGTCGGGCGACCTGTCGACCGCACTGTTGAACGGCCGCGAGCAGGTCAGCACGAGCGCGAACCGCACGGTCGAGTACGACCAGTATCCGTCGGAACTGATCAACGCCGTCACCGTGTATAAAACATCGGACGCGGCGCTCGTCGGCCAGGGCCTGTCGGGCACCGTCGACCTGAAGACGATCAAGCCGTTGTCGCTGCGCGAGCGCGTCATCACGCTGAACGTGCGCGGCGAAAAGAACAGCCAGGGCAAGATCAGCGCCGGCGCCAAGGACACGGGCAGCCGCATCAGCGCGTCCTACGTCGACCAGTTCCTGAGCCGCACGCTGGGTGTCGCCGTGGGCTATGCGCGCGCCGACAAGCCGAACGAGTCGCGCCAGTTCGAAACGTGGGACTGGGTCGACAACACGTCGGCCGTGCCGGGCAAGACCGTCAAGGTCCCGAAAGGCATCAAGTCGCTGGCACAGACGGGCAACCAGGTGCGCGACGGTCTGATGGGCGTCGTGGAATGGCACCCGATCCGCGAATTCACGTCGACCATCGACGCGTATCACTCGCGCTTCAAGCTGAACGAAGACCGCCGCGGCATGGAAGTCCAGCTGACGGACGATAACAACGTCTCGTTCACGCCGGCGACCGTCAACGGCAACGGCATCATGACGGCCGGTACCGCCAACAACGTCAACCCGGTGGTGCGCAACAACCATTATCGCCAGAACGACACGCTGACGGCCTACGGCTGGAACAACAAGTACATCACGGGTGACTGGACCTTCGTCGCGGACCTGAGCCACTCGCAGGCCGACCACAAGGAAGAACTCGACGAGATCAACACGGGCCTCGCGTCGCGCCAGACGATGACGTTCGACTACGCGAACGGCACCGTGCCGAACATCGGCCTGACGGGCGTCTACAACGATCCGTCGCTGCTGACGATCGGCGGCCAGTACGGCGACGGCTACGTCAACGCGCCGCACCTGAAGGACAAGCTGAACTCGTTCCGCGTCAGCGCCGAATACCGCTTCGACAGCAAGCTGTTCAACGGCGTCGAAGTGGGCTTCAATTCCTCGAAGCGCGACAAGGAAAAGCGCCACCTCGAGACCGGCTTCACGAAGCTGGGCACGGGCGCCATCGCCGCCGGCGCGGTCAACGGTTCGCAGTCGCTGTACGCGCTGCCGGACACGCTGAGCTGGGACATCCCGACCGTGCTGTCGCAGAACTTTGCGCCGTACACGCCGGCCGTGCTGGTGCCGTGGGGCGCGACGAAGAACTGGAGCATCACGGAGAAGGTGCAGACCGGCTACGCCAAGCTGAATATCGACACGGAACTGATGTCGATGCCGCTGCGCGGCAACGTCGGCATCCAGGCCGTGCACACGGACCAGAGCTCGACCGCCCAGACGCTGCGCGCCTGGCCGTTCGCCGACCTGGTGCCGCTCACGGACGGCAAGAAGTACAACGACTACCTGCCGAGCCTGAACCTGATCTGGAGCCTGCCGGAACAGCAGATCGTGCGCTTCGGCGCCAACAAGACGCTGGCCCGCCCGCGCCTGGACGAGCTGAACGCGTCGCGTGAAGTGGGCCTGACGCACCAGAGCACCGGCACGCCTTACGGCAACGGCGGCAACGCCCAGCTCGATCCGTGGCGCGCGAACGCCGTCGACCTGTCTTGGGAAAAATACTTCGGCAACAAGGGCTACGTGCAGGTGGCGGGCTTCTACAAGGACCTGAAGTCCTACATCTACACCGTCACCGAACCGCGCGACTTCTCCGAGTACCAGCTGCAGGGCGCGACGAGCAACATCGGCACCATGACGCAGCCGAAGAACGGCAAGGGCGGCAAGCTGGAAGGCCTGGAACTGGCCGCCTCCGTGCCGCTGGACCTGTTCACGCCGGTGCTGTCCGGCTTCGGTGTGACGGCCAACGCGGCGTTCACGACGAGCGAGATCTCGATCAAGAACCAGAGCTTCGGCAACATGAGCATCCCGCTGCCGGGCCTGTCGAAGCGCGTGTTCAACGTGACGGCGTACTACGAGGACAACGGCTTCTCGGCCCGCATCGCCCAGCGCTACCGCAGCGACTACGTGGCCGAGATCGGCGGCATCGGCGGCGCGACGGAGCTGACGTTCACGAAACCGGACCGCGTCGTCGACTTGCAGCTCGGCTACGACTTCAAGGAGATCAAGGGCCTGTCCGTGCTGTTCCAGGTGAACAACCTGACCGACACGGCATTCCAGACCTACTCGGGTTCGACGGACCGTCCGCGCGGCTACACGAAGTACGGCCGCCAGATGCTGTTCGGCTTTAACTACAAGCTGTAAGCGCGTCCCGGTTCACCGAACGCGACCGTAGGGTGGGCTCCTCGAGCCCACGCGAACGTGTGCATAACGCATGCGTCCGCGTGGGCACAGGGTGCCCACCCTACGTGCTTTTTGGGCACACTGCGCCAAATAAACCTGAACCTTGGCGTGCAAAAGAGTAAACTGGAGGTTTGCTTACGATTTTTAAAGATACTTTCCATGCATGACACACAGCCCCAGACGTTCGCCGACCTCGACATTCCCGCTCCCATCCTGAAGGCATTGAAGGAGGTCGGCTACGAGACGCCGTCGCCGATCCAGGCCGCCACCATCCCGTTGCTGATGGAAGGCCGCGACGTGCTGGGGCAGGCGCAGACGGGTACCGGCAAGACGGCCGCGTTTGCCCTGCCGGTGCTGTCGCGCATCGACGTCAAGAACCCGGCCGTGCAGGCCCTCGTGCTCGCGCCCACGCGCGAACTCGCGATCCAGGTCGCGGAAGCCTTCCAGAGCTACGCCGCGCACCTGAAGAATTTCCACGTGCTGCCGATCTACGGCGGCCAGAGCTACGGCCCGCAGCTGTCGGCGCTGCGCCGCGGGGTGCAGGTCGTCGTCGGCACGCCGGGCCGCGTCATCGACCACCTCGACAAGGGTTCGCTCGACATCTCGCAGCTGAAGACCCTCGTGCTGGACGAGGCCGACGAAATGCTGCGGATGGGCTTCATCGACGACGTCGAGCGCATTCTGCAGGAGACGCCGGAAGGACGCCAGACGGCGCTGTTCTCGGCCACGATGCCGGCGCAGATCAAGCGCATCGCCCAGACCTACCTGAACCAGCCGCGCGAGGTGACGGTCGCCGCCAAGACGACGACGGCCACCAACATCACGCAGCGCTACTGGCTCGTTGCGGGCCTGCAGAAGCTGGACGCCCTCACGCGCATCCTGGAAGCGGAGCCGTTCGACGGCATGATCGTCTTCGCGCGCACGAAGCTCGGCACCGAGGAACTGGCGTCCAAGCTGCAGGCGCGCGGGTTCGCCGCGGCCGCCATCAACGGCGACATGGCCCAGCAACAGCGCGAGCGCACGATCGAGCAGCTCAAGAACGGCAAGATCGACATCCTCGTCGCCACCGACGTCGCTGCGCGCGGCCTGGACGTGGAGCGCATCAGCCACGTGATCAACTACGACGTGCCGTCCGACCCGGAAAGCTACACGCACCGCATCGGCCGCACGGGCCGCGCGGGCCGCAGCGGCGACGCGATCCTGTTCATCACCCCGCGCGAACGGAGCCTGTTGAAAGCGATCGAACGCGCCACGCGCCAGCCGGTGGCGCAGCTCACGCTGCCGACCATCAAGGCCGTCAACGAAGTGCGCATCACGCGCTTCAAGGAACAGATCGGCCAGACGCTGGCGGCGGGCGGCCTCGACGTGTTCCGCTCCCTCATCGAGGACTTCGAGCGCGAGCAGAACGTGCCTGCGATCGACATCGCCGCGGCGCTGGCCAAGCTGTACCGCGGCGACGAACCGCTGCTGCTGGAAAAGCCGGACCGCGAGCCGAAGCCGGAATTCCGCGAACGCGAGCGCGACGAGCGCCCCACGCGCGCGGGCCGTGAAAGCTTCGGCGACGAGCGCCCCGCACGTCCGACCCGCGACAGCTTCAAGAAGGAACGCGTGGAGCGCGCGCCGGAGCCGGGCATGGCCACGTACCGCATCGAGGTGGGGCACCACCACGGCGTCAAGCCGGGCAATATCGTCGGTGCGATCGCGAACGAGGGCGGCATCGCCGCGCGCGACATCGGCCGTATCGAGATCTACGACGATTTCAGCACGCTCGACATGCCGTCCGACTTGCCTCCCGACCTGCTCGACCACCTGAAAAAAGTGTGGGTGGCGGGCCAGCAACTGGGCATCACGCGCGACGGGCAGGAGCCGCCGGAGAAGAAGCCGGCCAAGCGCAAGTTCGCCGACAAGAAGCCACGCAAAGCCTGACTGGTTTGCCGTAGGGTGGGCACCCTGTGCCCACCATGCATCGCCGAAACGCATGCATTTGGTGGGCACGGGGTGCCCACCCTACTGTTGTTTGACTACATTTTCGCTCGACTCATGGGGATTTCTTCATTGACACCCCAAAAACCCCATGTTACTTTGCTACATATAGCAGCCTGGCACGCGTCCGGGCGCGTCAGGGGACACAGATGGAAATGCAAACTCACACGCTCAAGCCGCGGCTGACCTTCTGGCAGCTGTGGAACATGAGCTTCGGCTTCTTCGGCATCCAGTTCGGCTTCGCGCTGCAGAACGTGAACACGAGCCGGATCTTCGCCACGCTGGGCACGTCGATGGACGACCTTGCGCTCGTGTGGCTCGCGGCGCCCGTCACGGGCCTGCTCGTGCAGCCGGTGATCGGTTACCTCAGCGATAACACGTGGCACCCGACCTGGGGCCGCCGCCGTCCGTTCTTCTTCCTCGGCGCCGTGCTGGCCGCCACCGCGCTGTTCCTGATGCCGAATTCCGCCGCCATCTGGATGGCCGTGGCCGTGCTGTGGCTGATGGATGCGTCGATCAACGTGTCGATGGAGCCGTTCCGCGCGTTCGTCGGCGACAAGCTCGATACGTCGCAGCAGACGGCCGGCTTCGCGATGCAAACCTTCCTCATCGGCTGCGGTGCCGTGATCGCGTCGCTGCTGCCGATCGTCTTCACCGATTACCTGGGCGTGTCCAACGTGCCCGTGAACGGCGCCGTGCCTGATTCCGTGCGCTACTCGTTCTACATCGGCGCCGCTGCGTTCCTGCTGGCCGTGACGTGGACCGTGTTCACGTCGACCGAACTGCCGCCGCCGGACCTCGACCGCTTCGCGGCCCAGCGCAAGCATTCGCGCAATGTTGGCGTCGCGCTGCGCGAGATCGTGGGCGGTTTCGCGCACATGCCGAAGACGATGGTGCAGCTGGCTTTCGTCCAGTTCTTCTCGTGGATCGCGCTGTTCGCGCTGTGGATCTACACGGGCCCCGCGATCGCCGACAACGTCTACAACACGACCGATCCGCTGTCGGCCGGCTACCAGGAAGCGGGCAACTGGGTCGGCGTGATGTTCGCCGTCTACAACGGGGTTTCCGCGCTGGCCGCGTTCGTGCTGCCCGTGCTGGCGCGCCGCACGAGCCGCAAGGCCTGCCACGCCGTGTGCCTCGCGATCGGCGGCCTGTCGCTGGCCAGCACGTTCTTCATCCACGACAAACACCTGCTGCTGATTCCGATGGTGGGCGTGGGCCTGGCGTGGGCGAGCATCCTCACGATGCCGTATTCGATTCTGGCCGCGGCGCTCCCGTCCAACCGCATGGGCTATTACATGGGCCTCTTCAACTTCTTCGTCGTGATTCCGCAGGTCGTCAGCGGTCTCGTGCTCGGCTGGTTCACGAAGCATATGTTCGGCAACCACGCGGTGTTGACGCTGGTGCTGGGCGGCGTGTCGATGGTCATCGCTGCCGCGCTTGCGCTGTTCGTCACCGACCGCAACGGCGCGGCCGCCCGGTAAGCGCAAATAAGCGGCGCCACGCTCGGGGCGAGTGTCGTATCCTTACGGGTTTGACAACAACATCCCCGACAGGAGCACGACATGACGATTCAGACCATTGCGACGACCCCGTTCGCCGGGCAGCGGCCCGGCACGTCCGGGTTGCGCAAGAAGGTGACGGAGTTCCAGCAGCCCGGCTACCTGGAAAACTTCGTCGAGGCCATCTTCCTGACTTTAGGCGACTTTCAGGGCCGCACCCTGGTGCTCGGCGGCGACGGCCGCTACTTCAACCGCCAGGCAATCCAGACGATCCTGCGCATGGCCGCGGCGCACGGCGTGGGCCGCGTGCTCGTCGGCCGCGGCGGCATCCTGTCGACGCCCGCCGTCAGCTGCGTGATCCGCAAACGCGCCGCGCTCGGCGGCATCGTCCTCTCCGCCAGCCACAACCCGGGCGGCCCGGACGGCGACTTCGGCATCAAGTACAACATCGACAACGGCGGTCCGGCGCCGGAAAAGATCACCGAGGCGATCTACGAACACACGACGACCCTGACCTCGTACCGCATCAGCGATGCCGGCCCCGTCGACCTGGACCAACCCGGCAGCATTCGCATCGAAGACATGGAAGTGGAGGTGATCGATTCCGTCGCCGACTACGCCGAGCTGATGGCCGGCCTGTTCGACTTCGACGCCATCCGCGCCCTGTTCGCGCGCGGTTTCACGATGCGTTTCGACGGCATGTACGCCGTGTCCGGCCCGTACGCAAAGGCGATCATCGAAGGCATGCTGGGCGCGCCCGCCGGCACCGTCATCAATGCCGAACCGCTGGAAGACTTCGGCGGCCACCATCCCGACCCGAACCCCGTCAACGCGGCCGAACTGATCGCGTTGATGGACGGCCCGGACGCGCCGGACTTCGGCGCCGCGTCGGACGGCGACGGCGACCGCAACATGATCGTCGGCCGCAAGCTCGCCGTCGCGCCGTCGGACAGCCTCGCCATCATCGCGGCGAATGCGACCGTCGCGCCGGGCTACCGCGACGGCATCAAGGGCATCGCGCGCTCCATGCCGACGTCGCAGGCCGCCGACCGCGTCGCGGCCGCGCTGGGCGTGTCGTGCTTCGAGACGCCGACCGGCTGGAAATACTTCGGCAACCTGCTCGACGCGGGCCTCGCCACGCTCTGCGGCGAAGAGAGCTACGGCACGGGCTCCGCGCACATCCGCGAAAAGGATGGCGTGTGGGCCGTGCTGTTCTGGCTGAACCTGATCGCCGCGACCGGAAAGTCCGTCAACGAAATCGTGCAGGCGCACTGGGCCCGCTTCGGCCGCAACTATTATTCGCGCCACGACTACGAAGCCGTCGACGCCGCGGCCGCGAATGCCATGATGGACGCGCTGCGCGCCAAGCTCCCATCGCTCGCGGGCCAGACGTTCGGCGACTACCGTGTGCAGCTCGCCGACGATTTCACGTACACCGACCCCGTCGACCATTCCGTCTCCGCGCGCCAGGGCGTGCGCATCGTGATGACGGACGGTTCGCGCATCGTGCTGCGCCTGTCCGGCACCGGCACCGAGGGCGCGACCGTGCGCCTGTACCTCGAACGCTACGAAGCCGACCCGGCGCGCCACGACCTCGACACGCAGGACGCGCTGGCGCCACTGATCGCCATCGCCGAACAGGTGTCGGCACTCAAGCAACGCACGGGCCGCGCCGAGCCGACCGTCGTGACCTGATCATCCACCCACCACAGGACCCCGCATGAAACTTCCCGTTCTCGCCGCTTCCCTGATGCTCGCATTCGGCGCCGCCTCGGCCGCGCCGGACCTCTCGCCCGTCAAGGGCAAGCCGTTCACCTGGGATAACGCGACCGTCTACTTCCTGCTGACGGACCGCTTCAACAACGGCGATCCGTCGAACGACCACGCCTACGGCCGCAAGAACATTGCTGCCGTCGCGCGCGGCTTCCTGGGCGGGGACCTGGCCGGTGTCACGGCCAAGATCAAGGACGGGTATTTCACGGACCTGGGCATCGACGCGATCTGGATCTCGCCGCCGGTCGAGCAGATCCACGGATCGACGGACGAAGGGACGGGCGTCAGCTACGGCTTCCACGGCTACTGGGCGCGCGACTTCACGGCCGTCGACGCCAACCTCGGGACCGAGAAGGACGTGCGCGACCTCGTCGCGGCGGCGCACGCGCGCGGCATCCGCGTGCTGCTCGACGTCGTGATGAACCATACGGGCCCCGTCACGGCGGAAGACCCCGTATGGCCCGCGGACTGGGTGCGTACGGCGCCGACGTGCACCTTCATGGACGTCAAGGGCACGGTGGACTGCGCGCTCGTGAAGAACCTGCCGGACTTCCGCACCGACAGCAACGCGAACGTCGCGCTGCCGCCGTTCCTCGTCGCGAAGTGGAAGAAGGAAGGCCGCTACGAGCGCGAAGTGAAGGAGCTGGACGACTTCTTCAAGCGCACGGGCTATCCGCGCGCGCCGCGCTACTACCTGATGAAATGGCACGCCGACTGGGTGCGCAAGTACGGCTTCGACGGCTTCCGCGCCGACACCGTCAAGCACACGGAACCCGGTGTGTGGAAAGACCTGAAGACGGTGGCGAGCCACGCGTACGAGGACTGGAAGCGCACGCCGGCCGGCAAGGAAGCCGTCGAGAAGATGGGCAACCTGCCGTTCTTCATGGTGGCTGAAGCGTTCGGCTATTCGATCGCGAACGGCCGCCAGTTCGCGTACGACGACGGCACGAAGGTCGACTATTACAACAACGGCTTCGACAGCATGATCAACTTCACCTTGCCCCGCGACGCGGGGCAAGGCTACGAAAAACTGTTCTCCGATTATTCGACGCAGCTGAACGGCCCGCTGAAGGGTGTGACGGTGCTGAACTACCTCGATTCGCACGACGACGGCCATCCGTTCGATCCGCTGCGCGCTCATCCCTTCGAGGAAGCGGACAAGCTGCTGCTGGCCCCGGGCCAGGCCCAGGTCTATTACGGCGACGAGGCGGCGCGCGTGCTGAAGATCGACGGCGCCGAGGGCGATGCCAACCTGCGCTCGTTCATGAACTGGGACCAGCTGCGGAACAATGCGCGCGTGGGCCTGCACGGCGTGGCCGAGGTGCGCGACTACTGGGCGCGCCTGATCCGCTTCCGCCACGCGCACCCGGCCGTGGGCGCGGGCGTGCACCAGATGATCGCGTCGAGCCCGTACACGTTCAAGCGCACGTACGAAAAGAACGGCGTGAAGGACCGCGTCGTCGTGGCGCTGGGCCTGCCGCAGGACCGTACGGTCGCCATTTCCGTGGCCGGCGTGTTCGGTGACGGGCAGACGGTGCGCGATGGTTACACGGGCAGGACGGCCATCGTCGCGGATGGCAAGGTGAAGTTCGATACGCGTGCGCCGGTCGCGTTGATTTCGCAGGATTGAGCGAACGCCGGCGCACCGCAAACGTCCGCGTGGGCGGAGGCCGCCCACCCTACGGCATCGTCACGATGATCCTAACCATGGATGCGCCGCGAGCCACCGCCCCAATTCATTATCGTTCGCGCACTGCAGCTTGCTGAAGATATTGGCGCGATGCGTCTCCACCGAGCGCGGCCCGCATGGCGGCACGAGCAGCCGTGCGATCTCCTTGTTCGGCTGCCCGAGCCCCACGAGCCGCGCCACTTCCCGTTCGCGCGGCGTCAGCTCCGCCCATAGCCGCAGCGCCTGCGCGCGCGATCGCGCCTCCGCGATGGCGGCGGGCAGCTTGTCGAGCAGGTGCTGCGTATCCGGCTTTTCCACCCAGTCCCAGGCGCCTTGCCGCACCGCTTCCAGCGCTGTCGGGATGTCGCCGTGGCCGGACAGGAACAAGGTGACGAGCGGGCTGTGTGCCGTGCGCAGGCGGTCGAACACGGCCAGGCCGCTCATGCCGCCGAGGCGCAGGTCGAGGATCAGGCAGCCCGGCTGGCGCATGTCGACGGCGTCGAGGAACGCCTCGCCGGACTCGAACGCCTGCACGGCGAGCCCCTGCGAAAACAGCAGCAACAGGAGGGAGCGGCGCAGGGCTTCGTCGTCGTCGACGACGTACAGGGTCAGCGGGATGTCTTTCATGGCACGGTGGGAAGCGTGAAGGAAAAGGCGGCGCCGCCGGAGGCACGGTTCTCGACGGTCATGAAACCGCCGTGCGCCTCGACGATGGTGCGGCAGATGTTCAGCCCGAGCCCCAGGCCGTCGGGGCGCGTCGTGAAGAACGGCGCGAAGATCTGGTCGAGCTGTTCCGGCGGGATGCCGGGCCCGGTGTCGCTGACGGTGACGCGCACGCCAAGCTCGACCCGGGCGGCCGCGAGCTCGATGCAGGCCCGGCGCGGCGGCAGGTCTTCCATGGCATGCATCGCATTGTGGATCAGGTTGACGAGCACCTGCTCGAGCAGCACGCGGTCGCCGCGCACGCTGGCGTCGCCATCGTCCAGCGACAACTGCAAGGTGATGCCGTCGCGCTGCAGCTCCGGCGTGAGCAGGGTCGCCGCATGCGTGATGACGCTCGCGATGGCCAGCCGTTCGTACTGGCCCCGCTGCGGATTGATGAACGCGCGCACGCGCTTGACGATCTCGCTTGCGCGCTTGGATTGTTCGACGATTTCGTCGAGCGCGCCGGCCAGCAGGTCGCGCGGGGCCGACTGGGCGGCGAGGGCGCGCGCCGCGACGGCGAAATTCGACAGCGCCATCAGCGGCTGATTCAATTCGTGCGCGAGCGTCGAGGCCATCTCGCCCACGCTCGCGAGGCGCGCGCTGCGCTGCAGGCGGACTTCCTGGTCGCGCTGGCGGGCTTCGGCCTCCTTCTGTGCCGTGATGTCGACGACGGAACTCATCCAGCCGCGGTGCACGCCCTGCGCGTCGACGAGCGGCGCCGTGTAGACCATCGTGATGACGTCGTGGCCGTCCTTGTGGCGGATGCGCGATTCGAAGCCGTGCGGCGCCGCGCGGCCCTGCAGGGCGTCGGCGCTTTCCCGCTCGTGCTTTTCGTGGTCGTCCGGATGCCAGTAGGGGTAGGGAGGACGGCGGCCCAGCAGCTCGTCCGCGCTGTAGCCCACCATCGCGCACAGCGCCGGATTGACGTAGATGATCTTGCCCGACGGGTCGCGCGCGCGCATGCCCACGAGCAGCGAGTCTTCCATCGCCTTGCGGAACGCGTGCGCCTCTTCCAGGTCGCGCGTGCGCGCCTCGACGCGGCGTTCCAGTTCGATGCGCGCCGTCTTCTGTTCGATGAAGCGCTTTTCGCGCAGGCGCCAGTACAGCACGCCGAGCAGCAGCAGCGCGACGGCCAGCGCAGCCAGCATCAGCGCCAGCTGGCGCGCCTGCACGACTTCCTTCATGTCCGTGGTGACGGTCAGGGTCCAGCCCAGTTCCGGCAGCGGCGTGTCGAGCGCGAGCAAGTCCATGCGGCGGTTGGCGACGCTCGTGCGCAGCACGACACCAGGCGTGCCGGCGCGCGCTTCCACGTGCCAGGGCAGGACGGGGAACCGCGTCCGGTCGCCGTACTGGCGGTGTTCGGCAATCCATTCCAGGTCGGCCGCGGGCACGGGCCGAATCGCGTGGAACAGCCATTCCGGCACGGCGGACAGGAACACGATGCCGTGGCTGTCGCGCAGCACGACGGGATCGGCGCCGCGCTGCCACGCGGCCTGCAGCGGCTCCAGGCTGATTTTCACGACGACGACGCCGAGGATCGCGCCGTCCGCGCGCACGGGTTCAGCGATGAACAGGCCGGACTGGCCCGTCGTCAGGCCGAGGCCGTAGAACAGGCCGCGCCGGCCCTGCACGGCGTCCTCGAAATAGGGGCGCTGGCGGTACGACTCGCCGACGAAGCTGGACGGCAGGTTCCAGTTGCTGGCCGCGAGCGTCAGGCCCGCGCGGTCGACGAGGAACAGCGCGGCGGCGCCCGTCGTCGACTGCAGGTCGGCGAAGTAGTCGTTCACGCGCGCGCGCAGGGCCGCGTCGCGCGGCGCGCGCAGCAGCGCCTGCACGTCCGGGTGGCGTCCGGCCGCGTGCGGGAGGAAGTCGTGGCGCTCGACGAGGCCGCGCAAGCCCAGCACGTGCGCGGCGGCGGCCTGGCGCAGGCCTTCCGTCTTCGTCTGCAGCTCGTGGCGCTCGGCCCAGTCGCCCGATGCCGCGATGACGGCCAGCGCGCCGGCGGCGACGAGGAACCGGCGAACGAGGCGGGGAGAGGGCAGCGGGAGCATGGAGCAAACGATAGCAGTTGCGCGGGGCGATGGGAACCGCGTCCGTAATTTTACGGAGGAGGGCGCGCCGATGTTGCGGATGTGCGCCGGTCCGCCGGCTGGGATAGTGGGCATACGAATAAAAGGAGACATCCATGAACACCATCACATCCAAGGCCGGCGCCCAGGCGGGCCTCGACGCCGGCGAGCGCATTTCCGGCCAGCGCCTGAAGGCCATCTTCATCGGCTCGGCCGGCAACCTCGTCGAGTGGTTCGATTTCTATTGCTACTCCGCGTTCGCGCTGTACTTCGCCAGCGCGTTCTTCCCCAAGCAGGACGCGACGGCGCAGATGATGTCCACGGCAGGCATCTTCGCGCTGGGCTTCTTCGTGCGCCCGATCGGCGGCGTCCTGTTCGGCCACATCGGCGACCGCCTCGGCCGCAAGACGGCGCTGATGACGTCCGTGCTGCTGATGTGCTTCGGCTCCCTGTTGATCGCCTGCGCGCCGACGTACGCGGCGGCCGGCATCCTGTCGCCGTGCATCCTGCTGCTGGCGCGCCTGCTGCAAGGCCTGAGCCTGGGCGGCGAATACGGCGCCAGCGCGACGTATCTGTCGGAGATGGCGGACTCGAAGCATCGCGGCTTCTACAGCAGCTTCCAGTACGTCACGCTGATCGGCGGCCAGCTGCTGGCGCTCGTGCTGCTGCTCGTGCTGCAGAAATTCCTGCTCGACGCCGACCAATTGCGTGCGTGGGGCTGGCGCATCCCGTTCTTCGTCGGGGCCTGCCTCGCGCTGCTGGCCATGCGCATGCGCCACGACCTGCCGGAGACCGCGCAGTTCGAGGCAGCCCGCAAAAAGGCGAAGACGATGGGCGGCCTGAAGCAGCTGGCCCAGCATCCGCGCGAAGTGCTGCTCGTGGTCGGCCTGACGATGGGCGGCACCCTGGCGTTCTACGTCTACACGACGTATATGCAGAAATTCCTGCGCCTGTCCGTCGGCCTCTCCGACTCGCAGACGACGGCCGTGTCGGCGGCATCGCTGCTGTTCGCCATGTGCCTGCAGCCGCTGTACGGCGCGCTGTCGGACCGCATCGGCCGCAAGCCTCTGCTCATCGGCTTCGCGCTGCTCGGCACCCTGTTCACCGTGCCGCTGCTGTCCGGCATCCGCCATGCGAGCGGTCCGTGGGAAGCGTTCGCGCTGATCGCCTGCGCGTGGATGATCGTCTCCGGCTACACGTCGATCAATGCTCTCGTCAAGGCCGAGCTGTTCCCGGCATCGATCCGCGCCACGGGCGTCGGCGTGCCGTATGCGTTCGCCGTTTCCGTGTTCGGCGGCACGGCCGAGTACCTGGCGCTGTGGTTCAAGTCGATCGACCTGGAGAGCGGCTTTTACTGGTACGCGACGGCCGTCATCGCCTGCACGCTGGCCGTCTGCTGGTTCATGCGCGACACGGGTGCGCTGTCGAAGATCGATGCGGAGGCACGCGGGCAGTAGCGCGGCCTGGCCTTGTCGAAATGGAAAGGGCGGTCCTGCGGGGCCGTTCTTTTCGTTGGCACCGTCCGAATCGGTCCACAATCGCTTTTTGGTGCATTTCAATCAATGGTATCCTACGCGCCAAAGATGAACACCGACCCGAGACGCGCGACCATGACGTTTGAACCCGACACCGAACAGAAGCCGACCCGCGCCGCCTATTCCGACGGCCCGCGCCTGCTGGCCGACATCGGCGCCACCCATGCGCGCTTCGCCCTGGAGATCGCGCCCGGTGTGCTGCGCAACGTGGCCGTGCTGCTGTGCGACGACTACCCGGGCATCGCCCCGTTGCTGAACGCCTACCTGGCCCAGACCCAGGCGCAGGGCAGCGGCGCGCGCATCACGCACGCGGCGTTCGCGCTCGCGAACCCGATCAGCGGCGACTTCATCCGCATGACCAACCGCGACTGGCAGTTCTCGACGGAAGAGGTGCGGCGCACGCTCGGCCTGACGACACTGCTCATCGTGAACGACTTCACCGCGCTGGCGATGGCGCTGCCGGGCTTCAAGCCGGAAGACCTGCTGCAGATCGGCGGCGGCAAGCCCGCGTCGAACGCGGTGGCCGGCGTGCTGGGGCCGGGCACGGGCCTGGGCGTGTCGGGCGTGATCCCGACCGTGGACGGCTTCGTCACCCTCGGCAGCGAGGGCGGCCACGTCAACTTCGCCCCGGCCGACGAGCGCGAGTTCGCGATCCTGCAATACGCCTGGCGCGAATGGCAGCACGTGTCGAACGAGCGCCTGATCTCCGGCCCCGGCATGGAAATCATCTATCGCGCGCTGGCGCTGCGCAACGGCGTCGAAGCGCCTCCACGCGACGCCGCCGCCATCATGACGGCCGCGCTGGAACAGAAGGACGCGCTGTGCCTGGAAGTGCTCGAATGCTTCGCCGGCATGCTGGGCGGCGCGGCGGCCAACCTGGCTGTCACCTTGGGCGCGTTCGGCGGCATCTTCATCGGCGGCGGCATCGTGCCCCGGATGGCCGAGTGGTTCAAGACGTCGCCGTTCCGCACGCGCTTCGAAGCGAAGGGCCGCTTCTCCAGCTACCTGGCGCAGATCCCGACCTACGTGATCATGATGCCGACGCCGGCACTGTACGGCGTATCGAGCATCCTGTCCGAGCACCTGCGCAACCGCAGCGGCGCGAACACGCTGATGGAGAGAGTCCAGCACTTGCAGGCGGAACTGTCGCCGGCCGAGCAGCGCGTGGCGCAGCTCGTGATCGAGCATCCGCGCAAGGTGCTGTCCGAGCCGATCGCGGAGATCGCGAAGCTGGCCGACGTCAGCCAGCCGACCGTGATCCGCTTCTGCCGCTCGCTGGGCTTTTCCGGCCTGGCCGACTTCAAGCTGAAGTTTGCGGGCAGCCTGACGGGCACGATCCCGGTGCGTCACAGCCAGGTGCGCATGACGGACAGCACGCACGACCTGTCGGCGAAAGTCATCGACAACACGGTGTCCGCGATCCTGCGCTTCCGCGACCAGCTGGACGTGAACTCGATCGACCGCGCCATCGACATCCTGCGCAAGGCCAAGCGCGTCGAGTTCTACGCGATGGGCAATTCGCGCGTCGTGGCGCTGGACGGCCAGCATAAATTCTTCCGCTTCCGCATCCCGACGTCGTCGTACGGCGACTCGCACCTGTTCGCGCTGGCGGCCGAGCTGCTGGGGCCGGGCGACGTCGTCATCGCCATCTCGACGACGGGCCAGCTGCCGGAACTGCTCGACGCCGTCGACGTGGCGCGCAATGCGGGCGCCGACGTCATCGCCATCACGAGCAGCAAGTCGGCACTGGCGCGCAAGGCCAGCGTGTGCCTCTCTGTCGACCACAGCGAGGACAGCACGACGTTCCTGTCGATGATCTCGCGCATCCTGCAACTGCTCCTCATCGACATCATGGCGGTCGGCATCTCGCTCGGCCCGGCCGGCGAAGCGGTGGCCGACGGCGACAGCGAACGCCGGCGCCTCCTGATCTCCCACCTCGACATCTGACCGGACCATCGTGGCGCGCGCGACCTCCGCCACGATCGGCCTCGCCGCGCTGGCGATGGCGGCGTTCGCCGCGAATTCGCTGCTGTGCCGCGCCGCGTTGCGCGATGCGCACATCGACCCCGCGACGTTCGGCGCCGTGCGCGTGACGTCCGGCGCGCTCGTGCTGGCGCTCGCCATGCGCGTGCGTGCGCGCCCGGCGGCCGTCGCGGACTGGCGTGCCGCCGCCATGCTGTTCGCCTACGTGGCCGCCTTCTCGTTCGCCTACCTTACGCTGCCTGCGGGCACGGGCGCATTGATCCTGTTCGGCGCCGTCCAGCTGACGATGTTCGCCGTGGGCCTCGCGCGTGGCGAACGGTTCGCACCGCGCGGCTGGGCGGGCGTCGCGCTGGCGGTGGCCGGCTTCGTCGTCCTCGTGCTGCCCGGCGTCGCAGCACCGCCGGCGGCCGGCGCCGCGCTGATGGCCGTCGCGGGCATCGCGTGGGGCGCGTACTCGCTGCGCGGGCGCGGCGTGCCCGATCCGCTCGCGGCCACCGCGTCCAATTTTGTGCGGGCGATGCCGCTGGCGTTGGCCCTGGGTCTCGCGTTCGGCGGGCGCGCGCATGCTGACGTTGCCGGCATCCTGCTGGCCATCGCCTCGGGCGCGCTGACGTCGGGACTCGGCTACGTGATCTGGTATGCGGCGCTGCGCGGGCTGTCGGCGCTGCAGGCGGCCAGCGTGCAGCTGTCCGTGCCCGTGATCGCCGCGTGTGCCGGCGCCTTGTGGCTCGATGAGGCGTTCACGGCGCGGCTGCTGGTGGCGGTCGTCGCGATCCTGGGCGGGATCGCGCTCGTGCTGACGGATCGGGCGCGCAAGCGGGGGTAGGGCGTGACATTTGGTGATTTTTTTTGCTTCGGCAAGATGTTATGCTGAGCCGCATTTTCATCACCGAAGCGACAGGCCATGACGACCCGTACTTTGGGCAGCACCGCGATCTCCGCCGCCGCACTCACCCTGCTGCTGGGTGTCGGCGGTACGCCGGCGCTGGCCGATCCGGGCGCCCTCCGCGTGCCCGAGCAAGTCACCTGCATCCATCTGCCGGCCGTCCTGTCGGGCATCGAAACGAAGGGGCTGTTCAAAGTCGAGTCGGAAACGCGGCTCGAGCGCGGTCCGTATATCTCCGAAGGCGAAGACGCGGAAGGCACGTACTACCGCGCGCCGCCGGGCGGCGTCTATCAGGGGCCGCCAAAAAACAAGCCGGCCAATGGCGCGTGGCAGCTCGATCGCGACGGCGGCATTTTCGTCCCCCGCGATCCGTCGGCACCCCCGCAGCTGTACTCGTACGCCAGCGAGAACGGGACTTCCGCCGCAACCCTCGTCCCTCCGGCGACGGCCGATTGCACGAACACGACATATGTTCGCGATCCCAACACCAAGGCCGTCCGGGTCGCGGCATATCAGGGCGAGGGCGCGACAGCGACCGACGCAAAGCGAGTGGGCGTGGCCGGTGGCAGCGTCATTGGTTACGCTCTCAACGAGTTGGTCGAGGGGCGCAACATGGGCAGGATCGTGAGGCTGCCCCAGTCGAAAAATGCCGAGTTCAATGCCAGGCTCGGCGAGTTCGCGCGGAACGCGGTGCCGATCAAGGCCGAGGATGCGCAGGACTGAATGGCTCGCCATCCGAATCCGCGCTTGGTCGAAGGGCTTCGCTCGCGTTTTCCGGCAGAGGCGGTGCAAACCGATCACTGCTTCGCGAACGAGGTTGGGACCGACCGCAGACGATGTGAGTTTTACTTGGGTCGAAGCGTGCGCCGACAGGACGACGGAAGCCATCCGCCGGCGGGACAGTGAGGTAGTGCAATCGCACACGAACTTCATCGCCGCGGCGTATCGGGCAGAGCCGGAGGCATTGCGGACGATCGTCGACGTGGCGTATGCAGAGAACCTCATGTGGGATGCTGGCCCGGAAGACAGGGCTGGGCGTGGAAGTTCATTGCAGCGGACATTCGACGCCCTTATCACGACATGTGGATGACTCTGCTTTGAACAAGATTTATGTCGAGCCCAATGGCCGAGATTGGGGACGGACCGAGTGTAAATTTAACGATTCCGCGCGCAATATTACGTAATTTTTTGAACCAGCTAAACTTACCAAAATGACGCCTTGGCAAAATTTCATGCATGAAGTGCAGGCTCACCTGAAGGCTCTAAAAGCTGATGGTTGCGCAGATCCGTACTTTCGCGGGCACGCGTCCGAAGACTGGCTACTTCTTCCGAGTCTCTCACGAGAATCGGAAAATCCTCGATTCAATCCAAATAAGGAAAAGAGGTTGTTTTCGGAGTTTCGGATGAGGGGTGCACATCGGCTTTGTTGCATAAATCAGCTGGGCACGTAATGCCCCCAATCCCGGACGGAATTACGGCATGGCGACCGTCGTGGGCGTGCCCAACCGTGTGAAGCGATTGAGGATAGCGGCACGTACCTGCAACT
>NZ_JAAQOM010000024.1 GCF_011682055.1 Telluria antibiotica
CTGCGAACTGCTCCTGTTGCGGTTGAATGCCGGGACTGCTGAATCCAGCAATCAAGTCGCCCAGCATAGCCTTTGCGCGGAACAAAGGCCAGCTACGACGGGGAAGATGATCGCACGAAACTAAACAGTTAAGGTCGTCGTACTGGATCTCGCTCGCAGCTAATATATGGCCAAGTGTTAGCGGCATCGACTGCAGATGAAATCCACAATACCCGCAAACATTCACTTAACATCCATAGGTGAAAAACGACCGAAACCCGCATGGAGACTAGGCCATGCGGAAACGTAGGCAAAGCTGAGTTACATGGCGGTTAGACGAACGGTGGAAAGCAGCAAAAAGAAAAAAAGGGTTACATGCTTTCGCCTGTAACCCTTTTTCTTACTGCTGTCTGGTGCCGCTGACCGGAATCGAACTGGTGACCTTCGCATTACGAATGCGCTGCTCTACCGACTGAGCTACAGCGGCTAAACCTGTACTACCGTTTAACCTGTGCCTGCATTACCTGCCATCAGACTGCTGGCGGCCCGAAGGCCATCGCTTGCTTGCTCATCCAGATGAGCTGCAGCGCGAAGGAGCCCGCATTCTAACAACAACTTCGAAAACTTGCTAGTCCGGCTCGGCAATTTTATGCAGGACAGGCCAAAAATCATTCCTGGTGGTAGCTCGTCACGCGCTCCACTTCGCTCTTCGAGCCCAGGAACACGGGCACGCGCTGGTGCAGCTTTTGCGGCGCGATGTCGAGGATGCGCTGCCGGCCGTCCGTCGCGGCGCCGCCCGCCTGCTCGACGATGAACGCCATCGGGTTCGCCTCGTACATCAGGCGCAGCTTGCCCGGCTGCGACGGGTCGCGCTGGTCGGCCGGGTACATGAAGATGCCGCCGCGGTTCAGGATGCGGTGCACGTCGGCCACCATCGAGGCGATCCAGCGCATATTGAAATCCTTGCCACGGGGACCGGTCTTGCCGGCCAACATTTCGTCGACATAGCGCGTGACGGGCGGATGCCAGTGGCGCTGGTTCGACATGTTGATGGCGAATTCCTTCGTCTCTTCCGGGATCTGCATGTCCTTCTGCGTCAGCACCCAGGAACCCATCTCGCGGTCCAGGGTGAAGCAGTTGACGCCGTTGCCCGTGGTGAGCACCAGCATCGTCTGCGGGCCGTACACGGCATAGCCGGCCGCGACCTGCTGGCTGCCGGCCTGCATGAAGTCGGCTTCCGTCGGCTGCGTCATGCCTTCCGGCGCCTTCAGCACGGAGAAGATGGTGCCGATCGACACGTTGACGTCGATGTTCGACGAGCCGTCCAGCGGGTCGAACAGCAGCATGTATTCGCCCATCGGGTAGCGGTTCGGGATCGGGTGGATCGATTCCATTTCTTCCGACGCCATTGCCGCCAGGTGGCCGCCCCATTCATTGGCTTCGAGCAGGATCTCGTTGGAGATCACGTCGAGTTTCTTCTGCACTTCGCCCTGGATGTTCTCCGTGTTCGCGCTGCCGAGGATGTCGCCGAGCGCGCCCTTGCCGACCGAGTGGGAAATGGTCTTGCAGGCGCGCGCCACCACCTCGATCAGGAGGCGCAGCGATGCGGGGATGTTGCTGTGGAGACGCTGTTCCTCGACGAGGTATTGCGTCAGGCTGACTCGTTTCATGGACTTCCTTCAGTTTGTGAAAATTCTTTGTTTGCGCTTGGAGCTGTCGTAGGGTGGGCGGCCTCCGCCCACGCGAAACGTTGCGTCATGCCGACTTCCGCGTGGGCACGGGGTGCCCACCCTACGCCAATACGTCCTTCTCAGTTGGCGAGGGCCTTGCCGACCACCTCGCGCACGTCGTTCGACAGCTTCGCCTGCCCCGCCACCTGCTGCAGCGCCCGCTTCATCCGGGCTTGCAAATCGGGCGTGTAGCGGCGCCAGCGGTCCATCGCGCGGGCCAGGCGGCTGGCGACCTGCGGGTTCAACGCGTCCAGCGCGATCACCTGCTCGGCCCAGAACGCGTAGCCGCTGCCGTCCGGCGCGTGGAAGCCCACCGGATTACCGGCGCAGAACGTCGACACGAGGCTGCGCGCCCGGTTCGGATTGCGCAGCGTGAACGCCTTGTGCGTCATGAGGTCGCGCACGCGGTTCACGTCCGTCGTCGGGGCGGCGGCCTGCATCGCGAACCACTTGTCGACGACCAGGGGCTCGCCCTGGAATTCGTCGTAGAAGCGCTGCAGGGCATCGCCCGCCGCGGGCGCGCGCGCATGCACGAGCGCGGACAGCGCGGACGCACGGTCCGTCATGTTCGTGGCGCCGTCGAACTGGCGCCGCGCCAGGTCGAGGCTCGCGTCGTCCGGCGCGGCGCACAGGTAGGCCAGCGCCAGGTTCTTCAGTGCGCGCTTGCCGATCGATGCGGCGTCCGGGCTGTATTCGCCCGGCGTCTGGTTGGCGTCGTACTGGGCCTCCAATTCCCCGCGCAGGCGGGTGCCGATGGCGGCGCGCACGAACTGGCGCGCCGTGTGGATGGCAAGCGGATCGACGACGTCCAACTGGTCCGCGATCATCGTTTCCGACGGCAGCAGCAGCGCCTGTTCGCGGAAGGCCGGGTCGAGCGTGTCGTCGGCGAGGATCTTGCGCATGGCGTCGATGAACACGTCGTCCACGTCCAGCTTCGGATCGGCATTGCCGGCGGCCGCGACCTGCCCGGACAGCTTCAGCAGGCGGCTCATCGCGAGGCGCTGGCCCGCTTCCCAGCGGTTGACGGGGTCGCTGTCGTGGCTGAACAGGTGCACCAGTTCGGCGTCGTTGTAGCCGTATTTCAGGATCACGGGCGCGGAAAAATCGCGCAGGATCGACGGCGTCGGCTGCTCCGCCACGTTCGTGAACGTGAAGGTCTGGTCGGCCTCCGTCAGTTCCAGCACGGCAGTCGTGCCGACAACCTTGCCGTCGACCGTCAAAGGCAGGTCGCGGCCGTCCCGGCCCAGCAGGCCCACGGCCACGGGGACGTGGAACGGCTGCTTCTCGGGCTGGCCGGGCGTCGGCGGGCACGACTGGATCAGGCGCAGCGTGTACGTCTGCGCCTGCTCGTCCCAGCGCGTTTCGGCCTGCACGACGGGCGTGCCGGCCTGGCTGTACCAGCGCTCGAATTGCGCCAGGTCGCGGCCGTTGGCGTCGGCCATCGCCAGACGGAAATCGTCGCAGGTGACGGCCTGCCCGTCGTGGCGCTGGAAGTACAGGTCCATGCCTTTGCGGAAACCGTCGCGGCCCAGCAGGGTCTGGTACATGCGCACGACTTCGGCGCCCTTCTCGTACACGGTGACCGTATAAAAATTATTGATCTCGACGAAGGAGTCGGGGCGGACCGGGTGCGCCATCGGGCCGGCGTCTTCCGGGAACTGGGCCTGGCGCAGGGTGCGTACCTGGTCGATGCGGGTGACGGCGCGGCCGGTGTTCGTGCCAATCATGTCGGCCGAGAATTCCTGGTCGCGGAACACGGTCAGGCCTTCCTTCAGCGACAGCTGGAACCAGTCGCGGCAGGTGACGCGGTTGCCCGTCCAGTTGTGGAAGTATTCGTGGCCGACGACGGCCTCGATGCCCTGGAAGTCGACGTCCGTCGCGACGCGCGGATTCGCGAGCACGAACTTCGTGTTGAAGATGTTCAGGCCCTTGTTTTCCATCGCCCCCATGTTGAAGTCGCCGACGGCGACGATCATGAAGCGGTCGAGGTCGAGTTCCAGGTCCCAGCGCTCCTCGTCCCAGCGGATGCTGTGCTTCAGCGACTGCATCGCGTAGTCCGTCTTGTCGAGGTTGCCCTCTTCCACCCACACCTGCAGCAGCGCCGTGCGGCCGTCGGCCAGCTCGAAATCCTCTTCCTGGCACACGAGGCGCGCGGCGACGAGGGCGAACAGGTACGACGGCTTCTTGAACGGGTCTTCCCACAGCGCGTAGCGGCGACCGTCCGGAAGGATGCCCTCGTCGATCAGGTTGCCGTTCGACAGCAGCACCGGGTACTTGTCCTTGTCGGCGCGCAGCATCACGGTATAACGGGCCATCACGTCCGGGCGGTCCGGGAAATAGGTGATGCGGCGGAACCCTTCGGCCTCGCACTGCGTGTAGAAACTTCCGTTGGACGTGTACAGGCCGCTGAGGGTAGTATTGCTTTCCGGAACGCAAATGGTTTCGATTTCCAGCGTCGCCTCTTCCGGCGCGTTGGGGATGCGCAGCAGCGTGCCCTCGATGACGTAGTCGCCCTCGACCAGCGTCCGGCCGTTCAGGCGCAGGCTCACCAGTTCGATGTCTTCGCCGTACAGCTCGATTTCGCGCTGGGCGCTGGCGGGATTGCGGCGCACCGTCATCCGGTTCGCGACGACGGTTCGGGCGGGGTCGAGGTCGAAGCCGAGTTCCACGGTATCGACCAGATAGCTGGGGGCGGTGTAATCCTTCCGGTAGATGGTCTGAGGCGTATCGGTGCGCATGGTCAGGTCCGCAAAGCCGTTGGTGGGATGCTTATTTTACCAACAGCTTCGCGTACGCTCCGTCCACCTTTCTTTTGTATCGCCATGTACACGCCGTAACCACGCGTAAATGTATCGACGAACATCACGCATCAGGAATAATATGGTCTCCTGAACAAGACCGATTACAGGATTGAAATCCGACACGAGGGGAATACCGAACCGATGGAGTCCATCATGAAACGCACCTTGATCGCCGCGGTCGCATCGCTGAGCCTGTTGCTGGGCGGCTGTGCGACGACGATCCGCAGCGATGTCACCACGTTCAACCAATGGCCCGCCCAGCTGCCCGACAAGAGCTACGCGTTCGAGGCGCCGCCGCCGCAGGACAATACGCTGGAGCTGCAGAGCTACGAAAACCTCGTGCGCGCCCAGCTCGCCCGCCTCGGCTTCCACGAGTCGCGGGAGGCGCCGGCGCTGAAGGTGTCGATGCGCTTCTCCACGATCGACGTGCCGACGCAGGTCATCTACCCGACGTTCGAGCCGATGTACTCGCCCCGCTTCGCCTACATGGGATGGCGCCGGCGCTACTGGGGCGGCTGGTACAGCCCGTTCTACGACCCGCTGTGGGGCCCGCTGCCCGCGTATGACGTGCAGGAGGAGCACCGCTACCACCGCCAAGTGCAGATCTCGATCGCGTCGGCGGCGGACGGCAAGCGCCTGTTCGACGTCACCGTGCGCAACATCAGCCGGCAGATGTCGACGCCGGCCGTGATGCCGGCCCTCGTGCAGAGCGCGTTCGAAGGGTTCCCGGGGCCTAACGGTGGCTCGCGTGTGATCGAGTTGAAGCAGGAGCCGCAGCAGAACGGTTGAATCGGCGCGGCGCATGGTGGGCACGGGGTGCCCACCCTACGTTCACTCGGCACATGGTGGGCACGGGGTGCCCACCCTACGTTCACTCGGCGCATGGTGGGCACGGGGTGCCCTCCCTACGTTCACTCGGCGCATGGTGGGCACGGGGTGCCCACCCTACGTTCACTCGGCGCATGGTGGGCACGGGGGGCCCTCCCTACGTTCACTCGGCACATGGTGGGCACGGGGTGCCCACCCTACGTTCACTCGGCGCATGGTGGGCACGGGGTGCCCACCCTACGTTCACTCGGCGCATGGTGGGCACGGGGGGCCCTCCCTACGTTCACTCGGCGCATGGTGGGCACGGGGGGCCCTCCCTACGTTCACTCGGCGCATGGTGGGCACGGGGTGCCCACCCTACGTTCACTCGGCGCATGGTCGGCACGGGGTGCCCTCCCTACGTTCACTCGGCACATGGTGGGCACGGGGTGCCCACCCTACGTTCACTCGGCGCATGGTGGGCACGGGGTACCCACCCTACGTTCACTCGGCGCATGGTGGGCACGGGGGGCCCTCCCTACGTTCACTCGGCACATGGTGGGCACGGGGGGGCCCTCCCTACGTTCACTCGGCACATGGTGGGCACGGGGTGCCCACCCTACGTTCACTCGGCGCATGGTGGGCACGGGGGGCCCACCCTACGAACACCACGTTGCCGTAGGGTGGGCTCCCCGAGCCCACCAGACACATCCCGTCAGGACAAATACGCCTCGGACAGGAACGTGATCCCCACGATCAGCAGGACGGCCAGCATCAGCACCACGAGCAATCGCCCGAAGCGCGGTTCCGTCGCCGGTTGCGGATCGACCGGTGGTTCATTGTCGTCGCTGAATTCTCTCATGGCAGCAATATCGTCTTGCCGGTCGTCCGGCGCCCTTCGAGGGCGGCGTGGGCCCGGGCCGCATCGGCCAGGGGGAAGCGCTGGTGGATCTCGATGCTCACCTGGCCGCTCGACACCATCGCGAACAGATCGGCCGCCATCGCCTCGCGCTCTGCGCGCGTGGCCGCATACGATTGCAAGGTCGGCCGCGTGAGGTACAGCGAGCCGCGCGCCGACAATTCGTTCAGCGAGAACGGCGGCACGGGTCCGGACGAATTGCCGAAGCTGACCATCAGCCCGCGCGGCCGCAGGCAGTCCAGCGAGCGCGTGAACATGTCCTTGCCGACCGAATCGTAGACGACGGGCACCTTTTCCCCGTTCGTGATCTCCAGCACGCGCTGCACGACGTCCTCGGTGTTGTAGTTGATGACGTGGGCCGCGCCGTGCTGCCTCGCGAGTGCCGCTTTCTCGTCGGCCCCGACCGTCCCGATCAGGTTCGCGCCCAGCGCCCGCGCCCACTGGCACGCGATCAGGCCGACGCCGCCGGCCGCCGCGTGGAACAAAATCGTCTCGCCTGGTTTCACTGCATACGTCTGCTTCAGCAGGTAGTGCACGGTCAGGCCTTGCAGCAGCATCGCGGCGCCCGTCTCGAACGAGATGTCGTCCGGCAGCCGGACGAGCACGTCGGCCGGCATCACGCGCAGCTGGCTGTAGGCGCCATTCGGGCGCGCCGCATACGCGACGCGGTCGCCCGGCCGCACGTGCGTGACGCCTTCGCCCACGGCCTCGACGACACCTGCCGCTTCCTGGCCGAGGCCGTTCGGCAGGTCGAGCGGATACAGGCCCGAGCGGAAATACGTGTCGATGAAATTCACGCCGATCGCGTGGTTGCGCACGCGCGCCTCGCCCGGGCCGGGGTCGCCGACTTCGACGTCGACGTATTCCAGCACCTCGGGCCCGCCCGTGCGGGCGAAACGGATCGCTTTTGCCGTGGTCATGGCCGCCTCCTGGCGAATCAGTCCGCCGTCGACTGCAGTTGCGACAGCACGAGGTGCGCGCTGGCGACGTTCGTCGCGCACGGGATGTTGTGCACGTCGCAGGCGCGCACGAGCGCATTGATGTCCGGTTCGTGCGGCTGCGGGGTCATCGGGTCGCGCAGGAAGATCACGCAGTCGATCTCGCCGTTGACGAGGTGCGCGCCGATCTGCAGGTCGCCGCCGACCGGGCCGGAATGCATGCGCGTCACCTCCAGGCCCAGCTCGTTGATCAGGCGCCCGCCCGTCGTGCCGGTGGCCGACAGCGTGCAACCGCGCAGGAAGTCGACGTATTCGGCGGCGAGCGCGATCATGTCGTCTTTTTTCTTGTCGTGGGCGATCAGGGCGATGCGAGGTTTCATGTTCCGTTCCGTTCGTTTTATGAGGTGGTTTTTTTCTTCGACAGCAGGTAGATCCCGCCCAGCACGAGGCCGGTTCCGGCCAGTTGCACGGTCGTGATCGGCTCCCCGAGGATGGCCCAGCCCAGGAACAACGTGGACACCGGACCGACCATGCCGGCCTGCGATGCCGTCGTCGCCCCGATGCGCTGGACGGCCGCCATCGTCATGAAGACAGGGAAGATGGTACAGAATATCCCATTCACGAGCGAGAGCTCGTAAACGGGCAGCGGCTGCACGAGCATGCTGGCGGGCCGCAGCACGAAGAACTGCACGATGCACGCCACGCTCGACGCGGACATCGCGTACGCGACGAGGCGCAGCGCGCCGATGCGGCGCACCATCTCGCCCGTGCCCAGCAGATAGATCGCGTAGCAAACCGCCGAGCCCAGCACGAGCAGCGAGCCTGTGACCGTGCTGCCCTTGCCGCCCACGAGATCGTGCGCGAACACGAGCACGATGCCGCAGTACGACAACGCCAGCGCCAGCCATTCCGCGCGGCCGATGCGGCGCTTGAAGAACAGCGCCGTGATCATGAGGACGAACGTCGGCGTGAGGAACAGGATCAAGCGCTCCAGGCCCACCGAAATGTACTGCAATCCGCTGAAATCCAGAAAGCTCGACAGGTAGTAGCCGATCAGGCCCAGGCCGCCAAGGCGCCAGCGGTCGCGCACGGCGATCGGCGGCTCGGTCCGCATCTTCCACAGCGCGACGGCCGCGAACACGGGAAACGAGAACATCATCCTGAACCCGATCAATGTGACGGCGTCGATGTGGTACCGGTACAGCAGTTTGGCGACGACGGCCTTCATGGAAAACAGAACGGCGCCGCCGATGGCGATCGCGAGGCCTCCCACGATGGACGGGTGTGTGGTCGGTGCAACGGAAACGTCGCTTGCAGTTTTACTCATCCAACGATTGTACGAGGAATCCATTTTGCCGGCTGAGGACGCCTCCGAACGCGGCCGGGCACACGCGGTCCAACTGCCATCGCTGCTCGACCGCTCGACCGCTCGATCAATACAGGAGGACCACCATGGCATGCCATTTCACGTGCGGCGCCGGCGCGCGATGAGCCGCGCGAGCGGCATCGAGCGCCCGGGCGCCGACCGCACCATCGTCCTCGCCCTGCTGGTGCTGCTCGCGGCACTGTGCTGGGCCTGGCTGCTGTTCGTGCCGTTCCACGCGGGCCGCCCGTGGCCGCCGGGCGCGGGCCCTGTCGGCGGTGCGCATGCCGCCCCGTACCGCGCGACCGACCTCGCGCGGCTGCTGGCGCTCTGGACCGTCGTCATCGCCGCGATGCTGCTGCCGGCCGCCGCGCCGTCCGTGCTGCTGTATGCGCGCGTCAAGCGGCTCGTGCGCGAGCGCCGGGTCTACCCGTCCACCGTCCTGTTCATGCTGGGTTATCTGTTCGTCTGGCTCTGCTGCGCGCTCGCCGCCACGCTGGCCGACTGGCAGCTGCACGATGCGGGCGCGCTCGACGAGACGATGGCCATCGCGCACCCGACGGTAGGCGCCCTCGCCCTCGTCGCGGCAGGTGTCTACCAGTGGACGCCCGCGAAGCACGTGTGCCTCGACAACTGCCGCGCGCCGCTCGCGTTCGTCCTCACACACTGGCGGGGCGGCGCCTGGGGCGCGTTCCGCATGGGCGTCGCGGATGCGCGCTACTGTACCGGGTGCTGTTGGCTGCTGCTCGCGCTCGTGCTGCCGGCGGGCGTGCTGAACGTGCCCGTGATCGCCGGCCTGATCGCCTTGATCCTGGCGGAAAAACTGCTGCCCGGTGGCCATGTCGTCGCCTGCGCGACGGGGCTAGTATTCGTCGGATTGGGCACGGTGTTGTTGTTTCCCTGACAGTTTTTAGGCGGGGTGCCTATGCTAAAATGTCGAGGATTATCATACCCGGGGCCTCCATGATCGCAGTTTGCCGAGGTCCCCTGCTCAAGGAAGACTCGACATGGCTGGACACAGCAAATGGGCCAACATCAAGCACAAGAAAGCCGCAACTGACGCGAAGCGCGGCAAGATCTGGACCCGACTGATCAAGGAAATCACCGTGGCCGCCCGCATGGGTGGCGGCGACGCCAACACCAATCCGCGCCTGCGCCTCGCGATCGAGAAAGCGGCCGACGCGAACATGCCGAAGGATAACGTCAACCGCGCCGTGCAGCGCGGCTCGGGCGGCCTGGAAGGCGTCAACTACGAGGAAATCCGCTACGAAGGCTACGGCATCGGCGGCGCCGCCATCATCGTCGACTGCATGACCGACAACCGCGTGCGCACCGTGGCGGAAGTCCGCCATGCGTTCAGCAAGTTCGGCGGCAATATGGGCACGGAAGGTTCGGTGTCGTTCATGTTCAAGCACGTCGGCCAGTTCCTGTTCGCGCCGGGCGTCAACGAAGACAAGCTGATGGAAGCGGCACTGGAAGCCGGCGCCGACGACGTGATCGCCGACGACGAAGGCGGCTTCGAAGTGCTGTGCGACCCGATCGCGTTCGCCGGCGTCAAGGAAGCGCTGGAGAAGGCCGGCTTCAAGGCCGACTCCGCCGAAGTGATCATGAAGCCGGATACCGAGACGGTGTTCACCGGCGAGGACGCGCTCAAGATGCAGAAGCTGCTCGACGCCCTCGAAAACCTGGACGATGTCCAGGAAGTCTATACGAACGCCGTAATCGACGAGTAAGCAGCAGTCTCCATTCAAGTTCAAGTTTAAGCAGGCATCGCCTGGCAGCGAAAGCAATCCATGAAAATCCTGGTAGTCGGCTCTGGCGGCCGTGAACATGCCCTGGCCTGGAAACTGGCCCAATCCGATCGCGTCCAGATGGTCTATGTCGCACCGGGCAATGGCGGCACCGCGCGCGATGCGCGCCTGGTCAACATCGACATCACCGACCCGGCCGCGCTGGCCGACTTCGTCGTCGCCGAGCACGTCAACCTGACGCTCGTCGGCCCGGAGCAACCGCTGGCGGCCGGCATCGTCAACCTGTTCCGCGCGCGCGGCCTGAAGGTCTTCGGCCCCACGAAGGAAGCGGCCCAGCTGGAAAGCTCGAAGGACTTCGCCAAGGCCTTCATGCATCGCCACGGCATCCCGACGGCCGAGTACAAGACGTTCACGGACGTCGCGCAAGCCCACGCCTACATCGACGAAAAGGGCGCACCCATCGTCATCAAGGCCGACGGCCTCGCGGCCGGCAAGGGTGTCGTCGTCGCCATGACCCTGGAAGAAGCGCACCAGGCGGCCGACGACATGTTGTCGGGCAACCGCTTCGGCGACGCGGGCGCACGCATCGTGATCGAGGAATTCCTGGCCGGCGAAGAAGCGAGCTTCATCGTCATGTGCGACGGCAAGAACGTCGTCGCCCTGGCCACGTCGCAAGACCACAAGCGCCTGAAGGACCACGACCAGGGCCCGAACACGGGCGGCATGGGCGCGTACTCGCCGGCACCGGTCGTCACGCCGTCGATCCACGCGCGCGTGATGCGCGAGATCATCAATCCCACGATCCACGGCATGGCCAAGGACGGCATCCCCTACAGCGGCTTCCTGTACGCGGGCCTGATGATCGACGCGGCCGGTGTACCGAAGGTCATCGAATTCAACTGCCGCATGGGCGACCCGGAAACGCAGCCGATCATGACGCGCCTGAAGAGCGACTTCGTGACGGTGCTGGAACACGCGTGCAACGGCACCCTTGACAAGGTCGAGCTCGAATGGGACCGCCGCACGGCGGTGGGCGTCGTGATGGCGGCGGCCGGCTATCCGGACGCGCCGGCCAAGGGCGACGTCATCGACGGCATTCCCGCCGAAACGCCGGAATGCGTCACCTTCCACGCGGGCACGCAGATCGTGGGCGGCACCCTGCAGACGTCGGGCGGCCGCGTGCTGTGCGTCGTCGGCCTGGGCGACAGCGTCAAGATGGCGCAGAAGCAGGCGTACGAGACGGTGGAGAAAATCCACTTCAACGGCGCGCAGTACCGCCGCGACATCGGCTGGCGCGGCATCAAGTCGGCTTGACGACGTAGCGCGCGCAGCGTGAAAAACGGGACACGGTGCAAACCTTGTCCCGTTTTTTTATCGTTGAGTGTTTAAAATATATAGAATACAATCGCCGCCATCCCACCGTCGAACGGAGCGTAGACCTTGAAGACCACGACCCTGGCACTGGCCGGCATCCTCGCCACCGCCCTTCCCGTCCACGCTGCGCTGCCGGTGCTCGGCCCGATGCCGGCCGTGCCGGCGAAGCTGGCCCCCGACAGCGCAACCATGGGAGACTGGCGCACCGCACCCGCGGTGCACCTGGACTTGCCGGTCACGGACGGCCCGTTCCAGCCGACGTGGGACTCGATCGCACAGCACTACCCGGGCACGCCGGCGTGGCTGCGCGAGGCCAAGTTCGGCATCTGGGTCCACTTCGGTCCGCAGGCGGCGGGCATGAGCGGCGACTGGTACGCCCGCCGGCTGTACGTCCCGGGCACGTCGGCCTACGCCAGCCACCTCAAGGCTTACGGTCATCCTTCGGAGACCGGCTACAAGGAGGTGCTGCGGGACTGGAATCCGCGCAAGCTCGACCCGGCCAGGCTGACGGCGCTGTACAAGGAGGCCGGCGCGCGCTTCCTGCTCATCCAGGGCGTCCACCACGACAATTTCGATTTGTGGGATTCCCGTTATCAGCCGTGGAATGCGAAGCGCCTCGGTCCCAAGCGCGACCTGCTCGGCGAGTGGGCGGCCGCGGCGAAGGCGAGCGGCCTGCGCTATGGCGTCGCGTTTCACCATGAATACACGTGGTGGTGGTGGCAGACCGCGTTCGGCAGCGACCCGACGGGCCCGTTCGCCGGCAAGCCGTACGACGGCGCATTGACCTTGGCCGACGGCAAGGGGCAATGGTGGGAAGGGCTCGATCCGCGCCTGCTGTACGGCCCGGACCTGCGCGAATACAAGGGCGTCACGGCGGCGGCACACACGGACTGGCAACCGCCGCCCGCCGGCATCTTCAGCCGCCACGGCGCCTATGCCGAGTGGTACGCGAAACGGTGGGCGCTGCGCATGATGGACGTGGTGGAACATTACGACCCCGATTTCATCTACACGGACGGCACGAGCGACCAGCCGTTCAGCGGCAACGGGACCGGGACCGGCATGAAGTCGGATGCCATGCAGCTCGTGATGGCGGATTTCTACAACCGCACGCTGAAGAAACGGGGCAAGGTCGACACGTTCAGCATCGTCAAATTCCATCCCAAATTCAACGGCACCGTCAGCACGGAGGAAGGCTCGATCCCGCAGGGCATCCGGAACGATGCACCGTGGATCGCGGAAACGGCCGTGGGCGACTGGTACTACGCCCCGTGGTTCACGTACGATTCGGGCGCCATGATCCGCTACCTGCTCGAACAGGTGGCGCGCGACGGCAACGTGGCGATCTGCATTTCGCCGCTGCCGGACGGTTCGCTGGACGAAGGCAGCATCCGCATGCTGAAGGAAGTCGGCGCCTGGATGCGCGTGAACGGCCAGGGCATCTATGGCAGCAAGGCCTGGGTGCGGCTGGGCGAAGGCGAGGACGGCAAGCTGCGCACCCTGCCCGCCGGGAAGCTCGGGAAGGAACAGGCCGACTTCGCGTTTGGCCCCCACGATTTCCGCTTCACGGTCGGCCGCGACGGTTCGCTGTACGCGTTCACCATGATGGTGCCGAAGCCCGGCACCACGCTGAAGATCACGTCGCTCGGATCGCGCGCGAACCTGCTGGGCAAGCCGGTCACGTCGGTATCCCTGGTCGGTCACGAGGGCGCTCCGCTCGCCTGGCGCCAGGACGCCGATGGCCTGGTCATCACGACCCCACCCGAGATGCCGTTTGCCACGGCCGTCGCATTCAACATTCGCTGACACGGCAAAAAAAACGGGACAGGGCCCACGGCCTCGTCCCGTTTTGTTGAGGTACGTGACGCTTACTGCGGACGGCCCGCCACGAGGCCGCGGCCCATCGTGCTCATGTACACGACACCGAACGTGTTCATGTCGCCGAAGACGACGCCGCCATCGGCACCGTACTGGTGGGCCCAGTCATTGATCTGCACCCAGCTGTTGCCCGTGTCGGTCGAACGGAACATCCCGCGCACGCCGTTCACGATGCCCCACATGAAGATGGTCGGGTACGTGCTGCCTGCGGCCGCCTTGCCGAAGCCGATGCCGCGGCATTCCGTCACGCTGTTGATCTTGCTGAACGACGAGCCGGAGTTGGTCGAACGCATCAGGCCGTTGCCGTACATCGGCAGCCAGATATCGCCCTGGATGCCGGGCGCCGTGCGCATGCGGGGATTACCCCAGGCGGACAACGTGGCGGTGTTGTAGAAGTTGGCGCCGCCGTCATAGCTGACCCAGACCTTGCCGTTATTGTTGTCGTAGGCATAGAACAGGTTGGAATTGACGGTGTCGGCCACGACGGTCGCACCGGAGATGTTCAGGTTGTTCACCGCGGTCCAGCTGTTGCCGTTGTTGACGGAACGGTAGGTGACGGTGGAACCCGACGGGCTGTGCAGCAGCACGCCGCCATTGGCCGACAGCGCCACCTGGCCCTGGCTGCCGTTGATGCTGCCGGAAACGAACCAGTTGACACCGCCGTTCAGCGACACCTGCACCTTGTTGCCGACGCGGGCCAGCACGGATGCATTACTGCCCGCGATCGCCAGGCCGGACGTGTTGCCCATGTACGGCTGCAGACGGGCGCCATAGCCCCACGTGTTGTAGTGGCGGAAGCCGTCGACGTCGCCGAGCCCTGTGATCAGCGGGCCGCCCGGCACGCTGACGCCGCCCAGCACCACGGTTTCTTCCAGGCCGTTCACGTTGAACGTCCAGTTCGGTTGCGCAGCACCGACATTGGTCGACTTGAAGATGCCGTTGCCGGACGTGACCCAAGCGGTCGCGCCGTTGAACGGGTCGAACACCACGGAGCCGGACCAATGGATGCCCGCGTCGACGGCCCAGTCGACCCCGCCGGTGGACTTGGTGCCGGTGGCCACGAGGTCCGTCCAGCTGCCGCCGCCATTGGCGCTGAGGAAGATGCGATCGCCATAGATGGTATTGCCGTCGGAACCGGCCCACTGATTCCAATAGGTATTGATGGTCGACACGAGCACGCGGTTGGCATTCGTGGCATCGACGCTGACGCCGCTGAACGGCGTGGTCATGCCGTTCGGGCTCACGTTGGTCCAACTGCCGTTGTTGACGTTGTACTTCATCACGGCGCCCTGGGTCATCGCATTGTCCGCGATCTGATTCGGATCGATGCCGCCTGGGCCTGCGCCATTGGCGTAGGTAATGTAGAGGTTGCCCTGGCCGTCGAAGGCGCCGCGCTGCGGCATCAGGTTGCCGGGTGCGCCGCTGATGGCATAGAAACTCTGGCCGCCGTTGTCGCTGCGGTAGAGGTTCGGCCCCGTATAGCTGTAGCGCGACACGCCCACGATGATGCGCTGCGCCGCGCCGTTGACGACGCTGGTCGGATCCGGGAGGACGAGGTTGACGCCGTTGCCGTTCGGCGTGGTCGTCACGTTGATGCCACTGAGGCGGGTCCATGTTGCGCCGGAGTCCCAGCTCTTGAACAGGCCGTTGTAGCGGGTGCCGGCGTACAGGACGTTGCTGGAACCCGGGTCGAACGCGAGGCGCTCGCCGCTCTGGCGGCCGTAGCCGTTGCCGTGCGTCTTGAACAGGGACGACACGTCGGTCGTCGTCCAGCTCGCTCCATAGTTCGTGGAGCGCATGATGACGGTCTTGCCGTTGCTGAAGTAGCTGGTGCCCGCCAACAGCACGATGTTGGCCGCGTTCTTCGGGTCGACCGCCATCGAATCGACGCCCATCAGCCCCATGTCGTCCTGCGACATCCAGTCCATCAGCGGCACCCAGCGCGATGCCGAGTTATCCCAGCGGTACGCGCCACCCACGTCGGTGCGGGCGTACACGACGCCTTGCTGCGTCTTGGCCGGGAAGATGCCGGTGACGAAGCCGCCACCGCCCATCGGTACATTGTTCCACGTATAGCCGGCCGAATTCTGCGCCGCCGCGCCGCCCGCGGCCATTGCCGCCGCCAGCACGAGCGTTGTTTTCATCCATTTCATGCTTGTCATCTCCTGATTATTTTTCCCCGATCGGATAGCGCGACGCGTGCCACGGGTAGGGCGACGCATCTGGGCAGCAGCGTGCGGCCCACGTCTCTCCTTTCTCGAGTCAGCCAGGATGGCGCCCGCGCGGTGGCGGGCAAGCAGGGATGCCGGCGGGCGCGGCCCGCCGGGAAAGATCAAGCGCGGCGACGACGCGCCAGGCCGCCCGCGGCCAGGCCACCCACCATCAGCGCCAGCGTGCCCGGCAGCGGCACGGCGCCGGCCGCCGTCACGTCGATGTTGTCGACCTGGGCGAAGCCGGAGGCGTCGACGGTCAGGCGCAGTTCGCTGATGCCCGTCAGGCCGCTCGTCCACGTGCCCGGGCCCTGGATGGCGCCGACCGAGACGCCGTCGGCCGACACGTCGGTGGTGTCGGGATAGTCGACGGAATAATCGAAGCCGTTCAGGTTGAACTTGCCGCCGCCGACGCGGCTCAGCGTCAGGAAGGTGCCGGTGCCGTTGTCGATGCCGTCGAGCCAGTTGAACGTCTGTGGCTCGTACGAGTAGGTGCCGATCGTGACCGCGCCCGGCGCCGCATTGGGCGCGTGCAGCGTCACCAGGAAGCCGGACTGCACGTACGTCAGGTTCGTGCCGTCATACGCCATATTGCTCGGGAGCGGACTGCCGCCGCCGTACGTCATCTCGGTCAGGTCGTCGAAGTTCAGGACGGTCGCGCTGGCGCTGCCTGCGGCCAGGAAGGCGATGGCGGCGAGGATGGATTTGAATTTCATGGGATTCTCCGAAAAAAGTCGATACGGCCGGCGCCACCGAGGGCGCCGGCCCTGCCGTCATCAGTAGCTGAAGACCACGCCACGGCCGTTGCCGCTGGCGTACACGCGTCCGAACACGACCTGGTCGGCCGCCAGGTTGCCGATGCCGGCGTACTGGTGCTTGTCGTCGTTGATCCGGCGCCAGGTCTTGCCGCCGTCATCCGAGCGATGCACGCCCCACGCGCCGTTGACGATGCCGACGATGTAGACCGAGGACGAATAGGTCGCACCGAAGGGTGCCTTGCCCAGCGCGATGGAGGATGCGCCAGGCACTTCGGGCGTCATCCACGTCGGGTTGTTGCCCCAGTCCTGAGTCGTCACGTTCAGGTTGGTCCACGTCACACCCGAATCGGTGGAGTGCAGGACGTTGTACCCGTCCGCCACCCAGATATCGCCTTCGGCGTTCGGATTGACGGCGATCGACGACGATCCGTAGCTCGCCACGCGCGCGCCGGCGCCCACGAACGTCGTGCTCTCGGTGAACGTGTGGCCGCCGTCCGTCGAGTACCAGAAGTGCGACGTGTCCGCCCACTGGTTCCACCATGCGCCGCCCGAGTTGAAGGCATAGACCTTGTTCGGGTTCTTGCGGTCGGCGACGACGCGGTAGCCGCGGCCGATACCCACGCCCGGCAGGGCCGGCAGGTTCGTGTAGGTCCAGGTCGCGCCATTGTCGGTCGTGTAGGCCGGCCGCGAATTCGACGGTGCCCAGACGGCCTTGCCCGGCGCGGTCACGGCGATGCTCGCTTCGCTGCCGCCCGCTGCGTTGGTCGCCGCATCCGGGTGTTCGCTCGCGAAATTCGTCCAGGTCACGCCGGAGTCGGTCGAATAGATGCCGTGGACGCCGTTTTGAACATAGCCGGGGACGCCGATCGCCGCGATGTAGGCGGGATTGGACCAGGCCGTGTCGATGCCGACGCCGTTGGCGAACTTGCCCTGCGGCTCACGCGTGGTTTTCTTGAGCAGGTCGGTCTGCACGTGCACGCCGATGTCGCCGGAGGCGTTCAGCAGCGTGTAGTTGGCGCCCTTGGGCGGCGTCATCAGGGTGAGCGTCGCGTTTTCCTCGATACCGTTGTTGACCTCGTTCCAGGACGGCGTCGGCGACGACGCATTCTTCGTTTCCCACAGGCCGCCGCCGGTGACGTGCGTGATGTGGTCCGGGTTGCTCGGATCGATCTCGACGTCGTCGATCCAGCCGGAGAAGCCCACGTCCGGCGAGTGCGGCATCTGCGTGGCGATCTCGCGCCACGTCAGGCCCGCGTCGTCGGACAACTGGACGATCGGCAGGCCCGCCCAGTTACCCCACGTATTCGAGATACCCAGCGCGATACGCGTCGTCGGGCCCGAACCGGAGACGGACAGGCCACCGATGCCCCAGTTCGTCCATTGACCCGGTTCGTAGCTCTTCAGCAGCGTCCAGTTGGTGCCGTCGAACTTGTACAGCCTGCATGGACCACCGGCACCGGGGCCGATGTCCTTCGTGAACGCCACATAGATCATGCCGTCCTTGGCACGGACCATGTGCGGGATGTGGAAGCCCGTCTCGGGCGTGGTCACGCCGGTCCAGGTCGCGCCGCCGTCGGTCGACTTGTACAGGCTCGCGCTCAAGCCTGCCGCGGCACCATAATCCGGCCCCACCGACACGTAGATGGTCTGCGTGGCCGTGCCCGAACCCGTCGTCGACGTGTCGAACAACACGCCCTCGATGCCGCCCGACGTGCGTCCGGGCAGCGAGCCGATCTGGTCGCCGGGGTATTGGAACGACGTCAGCGACGTCACCTGGTTCCACGTCTGGCCGTAGTCCGCGCTCTTCCACAGGCCGGACGTCCGGGTGGCGTAGTACAACACCGACGACTTGTTCGGATCGACCATCAGGCGCTCGCCGATGGCGCGGCCCGGGTCGTTGGCGCCGGTGCGGAACGGCAGGTCGACGTGCGTCCAGGTGTCGCCACGGTCGGTGGAAATGTACAGGCGGCCGTTCTGACCACTCCAATCGTACAAGCCGGTGCTCATGTATACACGCTTGTCGTCGTTCGGGTCCAGGGCCAGGGTTTCGCTGCCCATGTAGAAACCTTCCTTGACGCCGAGGCCGTCGGTGATCGCCACCCAGCTCGACGTCGTGGCGTTCCAGCGGTAGACACCGCCGATGTCGGTTCGCGCATAGACCACGTTCGGGCTCGTCGGGTGGTAGATCAGCCCGGGCACGTAGCCGCCGCCGCCATACTTCACGCTCTGCCATCGCGTACCCGTGACGTCGGCGCTGCCGACCGTCGCGGCAAAGGATGGCGACTGCGAGGACGTGCTGGTGCCGCTGCCGCCACCGCAGCCTGCAGCGATGCCGGCCACTACACAGGCAAGGGCGAGAGTTTGCTTCTTCATGCTTGGACTCCGAGAAAAAGTGAATCGTGACTACCGGGTTGGCGGACGAACCGCCCGTTTTGTTGCGATGCAGCAGTCCGCCGGGCGCGGACAAAGCCGGCCGCGCCTGCGGAAGATAAGAATGGAAGAGAGAGACGGACGATGCCGCCCAGCGCGCGTCGGCGCTATGGTCGTGGCGGGTGAGTGCGTACTGGCTTCAAAGCGGGTCTCCGATCGTTGTCGTTATTCGGTCATTTCCTTCCGGGTGCTTCCAGGACCCGGATGCCGGCCACTGGGCCGACACGGAAAAGCCGTTGCTGTTGAGATCGAGACTATTAGCAAAGCGTATGTACCGCTTGCAATTGCAACTACGAAAGCTTGAAATGTGCAGAAAATTGAAGAGTTTTATGCATGAGTGGTAGTGGTCGTGCTACCAAGCATATCGGGATATGTTAGCAGTTTCCGGACGGAAACTGATGTGATGACGTGTCGTCTATGACGATCTACCGCATCAGTGTACAATCTCCCGTTCGTTTATTTCTCTCATATTTCCACAATTCAACATGAGCACCCCGAATCCCGCCGCCATCAAGACGTGGCTGCTCGACCTGCAGGCGCGCATCGTGCTGGCGCTGGAAGAGGTCGACGGCAAGTCCTTCCTGCGCGATACGTGGGAACGGGCCGAGGGCGGTGGCGGCGTGTCGCGCCTCGTCGAGGGTGGAAATGTGATCGAACGGGGCGGCGTGAACTTCTCGCACGTGCGCGGCGCCAGCCTGCCGCCATCGGCGATGGCCGCGCGGCCGGAGCTCGCGGGCCGCGCGTGGGAAGCGATGGGCGTGTCGCTCGTGCTGCACCCGCACAATCCGTATGCGCCCACCGTGCACATGAACGTGCGCTTTTTCGAAGCGACGGCGGACGGCAAGGATCCGGTCTGGTGGTTCGGCGGCGGCATGGACCTCACACCCTATTATGGTGACGAAGCCGACGCGCGCCACTTCCACCAGGTCTGCCACGACGCGGTGGCGCCGTTCGGCGCCGAACTGCATCCGCGCTTCAAGCGCTGGTGCGACGATTATTTCTACCTGAAGCACCGCAAGGAAGCGCGCGGCGTGGGCGGCATCTTCTTCGACGACTTCAACGAACTGGGGTTCGAGCAGTCGTACGCCATGATGCAAAACGTGGGCAACGGCTTCCTCGACGCCTACCTGCCGATCCTGCAACGCCGCAAGGACCAGCCGTACGGCGAACGCGAACGCGATTTCCAGGCCTACCGGCGCGGACGCTACGTCGAGTTCAATCTCGTGTGGGACCGCGGCACGCTGTTCGGCCTGCAATCGGGCGGACGCACGGAGGCGATCCTGATGTCGATGCCGCCGATCGTCACCTGGCGCTACGACTGGCATCCGGAGCCGGGCAGCCCCGAAGCAAAGCTGTACACCGACTTCCTGCCGCACCGGGACTGGCTCGCTACGTGACATTCTGTATCGCCCTGCTGGGTGGCAGTTTCGATCCGCCGCACCACGGCCACGTCGCATTGGCCGAACTGTTCGCGCGCCTGCTGCGGCCGGACGAGCTGCGCGTGCTGCCCGCCGGCCAGCCGTGGCAGAAAATGAATGGCCTGGAAGCAGGCGACGCCGACCGCGTGGCCATGCTGGAGCTGGCCTTCGCGGGGAGCACGGCGCCGGTGACGATCGATACCCGCGAGATCGACCGCCACGGCGCCACCTACACGGTCGAGACCTTGCGCGACGTGCGCGCGGAAGCCGGCCCCGACGCCTCCATCGTCTTCGTGATGGGCGCGGACCAGTTGCAGAAGCTGGACACGTGGCGCGACTGGCGCGACCTGTTCGCGCTCGCGAATTTCGGCGTCGCCGCCCGCCCCGGCTACCGGCTCGACGATGCCGCGCTGCCGCCGGCGGTGGCGGCCGAACTGGCGCAGCGGCGGGCGTCGTTCGACGACGTGCGCGCGAGCAGCGCCGGCAAAGTCTGCCTGGCGCATACGCTGGCCGTCGACACCTCGGCCACGCAAGTGCGCGCGGCCTTGCACGCGACGCCCCGTACTGACATAAGCGCGCTGGTTGCGCCGCAAGTGCTAGACTATATTCAACAACATAACTTGTACAAAAACTAATGGATATCAAGAAACTGCAAACGCTCGTCGTCGACGCCCTCGAAGACGTCAAGGGCCAGGAAATCGTCCTGTTCGACACGACGCACCTGACCAGCCTGTTCGACCGCATCGCGGTCGTGTCGGGCACTTCGAATCGCCAGACGAAGGCGTTGGCCGCCTCGGTGCGCGACAAGGTCAAGGAAGCAGGCGGCGACGTGGTCGGGCTGGAAGGCGAAGACACGGGCGAATGGGTCCTCGTCGACCTGGGCGACATGATCGTGCACATCATGCAGCCGGCCATCCGCCAGTACTACCGCCTCGAGGAAATCTGGGGCGACAAGCCCGTGAAGCTGGGCGCCGCCAAGCGCAAGTCGACGACGGAAGGCCAGGATGCGGCTGCGCCGAAGGCGAAGTCGAAGCACCTCGCCGCCAACCAGGAACAAGAAGACGCGAAGCCGGTGCGCGAGCGCAAGCCGGCGGCCAAGAAGTCGGCCGATGCGAAACCCGCCGCGAAGAAACCAGCGGCGAAGAAGATCCCGACGGGCGCCACCGTGAAGGTCGCCGTGTCGAAGACCGCCGCCGCGGACGCGAAGGCCGCCAAGGCCGCGAAAGCCGCCGCCGCACCGAAGCGCGCGACGAAGGCCGCCGCCGACGCCGCCGCACCCGCGAAGAAAGTCATCCGCCGCGTCAAGAAAGCCGAAGAATAAGCGACGATGCAGTTGATCATCGCCGCGGTCGGCCACAAGATGCCGGCCTGGATCGAGACGGGCTTCGCGGAATACGCCAAGCGCATGCCCCCGGAGCTGCGCATCGTGCTCAAGGAGATCAAGCCCGTCGAACGGTCGGGCAGCAAGACGGCCGCCACCGCGATGGCGCTCGAGCGCGAACGCATCGAGGCCGTGCTGCCCAAGGGCGTGCGCATCATCGCCCTCGACGAGCGCGGCAAGGACCTGACGAGCGTCGGTTTGTCGCAGCAACTGGAAGCATGGCAGCAGGACGGACGCGACTGCGCCTTCCTGATCGGCGGGGCCGACGGCCTCGATCCGGAACTCAAGGCCCGTGCCGACGGTCTGATCCGCATCTCCAGCATGACGCTGCCGCACGGTATCGTGCGCGTGATGCTGGCGGAACAGTTATATCGTGCATGGTCAATCACCCAGAACCATCCCTACCATCGAGTGTGACCGAATGAAAGCGCTCGACAAGAAAATCTACCTCGCCTCCAAGAGCCCGCGCCGGCGCGAACTGCTGCGCCAGGTCGGCATCGATTTCGACATTCTCAGCCTCCGCACCGACCCGGTACGCGGCGTCGACGTCAGCGAGGACGCGTACCCGAACGAACCCGCGCAGGACTACGTCGCCCGCGTGGCGCGCGAAAAGGGCGCGTTCGCGTGGAACGTGCTGCACCTGCGCCGCATGCCGCTGCGTCCCGTGCTGTCGGCCGACACGACCGTCACCCTCGACGGCGAGATCCTGGGCAAGCCGAACGACCCCAGGGAAGCGTATGCGATGCTGGAACGCCTGTCGGGCCGCACGCACCAGGTGCTGACGTCGGTCGCCCTGCACTACACCGACGTGTTCGAGCAGGTGACGCAGGTGTCGGACGTGCGCTTCGCCAAGCTGACGCCAGCCGCCATCCGCGCGTATTGCGCGACGCCGGAGCCTTACGACAAGGCCGGCGCCTACGGCATCCAGGGCCTGGCCGCGCTGTTCATCGAGCATATCGAGGGCAGCCATTCCGGCATCATGGGCTTGCCCGTGTTCGAGACGGCGCAGCTGCTGCAGAAGGCGGGCATCAGCATTTTGTAGGGTGGGCCGGGGCGCGCAGCCGGCCTCCGCCCACGCGGACGTTCGCGGTTCGTTGACGTCACGCGTGGGCACGGGGTGCCCACCCTACGCGCGCGTTCTGCCGTGTATGATGTGGTTCTGGACAACAATGAAAACCCGGCCACATGACTGAAGACATCCTGATCAACATCACCCCCCAGGAAACGCGCGTCGCGCTGGTGGTTCAGGGTGCCGTCCAGGAGCTGCACATCGAGCGCACGCTCACCCGTGGCCTCGCCGGCAACGTCTATCTGGGCAAGGTCGTGCGGGTACTCCCAGGCATGCAGTCGGCCTTCATCGACATCGGCCTCGAACGCGCCGCGTTCCTGCACGTGGCCGACATCTGGGAAGCGCGCCCTCACGACGGCGCCAACGGCAGCAGCAGCGCGCCACCCACCCCGATCGAAAAAATCCTGTTCGACGGCCAGGTGCTGACGGTGCAGGTCATCAAGGACCCGATCGGCACGAAAGGCGCGCGCCTGTCCACGCAGATCTCCATCGCCGGGCGCATGCTCGTCTACCTCCCGCAGGACAAGCACATCGGCATCTCGCAGAAGATCGAGAAGGAAGCCGAGCGCGAAGCCTTGCGCGCGCGCGTCATGGGCCTGTTGCCGCCGGACGAGAGCGGCGGCTACATCGTCCGCACCCAGGCCGAGGACTCGTCCGACGCCGACCTCGCCGCCGACATCGACTACCTGCGCAAGACGTGGGGCGCCATCACGAAGGGCGCGCGTACGCGTCCCGCGACGAGCCTGCTGTACCAGGACCTGAGCCTCGCGCAGCGCGTCCTACGCGACTTCGTGCACGACGAGACGGCCGCGATCCTCGTCGACTCGCGCGAGAACTACGTCAAACTCGTCGAATTCGCGCAGGTGTACACGCCCGGCGTGTTGTCGCGCCTGCAGCACTACACGGGCGAGCGCCCGCTGTTCGACCTGTACGGCGTCGAGGAAGAGATCCTGCGCGCGCTGGGCCGGCGCGTCGACCTGAAGTCCGGCGGCTACCTGATCGTCGACCAGACCGAGGCGATGACGACGATCGACGTGAACACGGGCGGCTTCGTCGGCGGGCGCAACTTCGCCGACACGATCTTCAAGACGAACCTGGAGGCGGCGCACGCCATCGCACGCCAGCTGCGGCTGCGCAACCTGGGCGGCATCATCATCCTCGACTTCATCGACATGGAGAACAACGAGCACCGCAACGCCGTGCTGGCGGAGCTCAAGAAGACCCTGTCGCGCGACCGCACGAAGGTGTCCGTCAGCGGCTTCTCGGCGCTGGGCCTCGTCGAGATGACGCGCAAGCGCACGCGCGAATCGCTGGCCCACATCCTGTGCGAGCCCTGCCCCGCCTGCGCTGGCCGCGGCCAAGTCAAGACGAGCCGCACGATCTGCTACGAGATCCTGCGCGAACTGCTGCGCGAGGCCAAGCAGTTCAACCCGCGCGAATTCCGCATCGTCGCGTCGCAGGAAGTGATCGACCTGTTCCTCGAGGAAGAATCGCAGCACCTGGCCATGCTGGGCGACTTCATCGGCAAGCGGATCTCGCTGCAGGTCGAGCGCGGGTATCACCAGGAACAGTACGACGTGATCCTCATGTAACACCGCGTGCCGGTTGCGGAAAATCGTAACCGGCCTCGGTGGTTTTATGGTCGACAGCGGCCGCCGGCCTTGATAGGGTTACGGCCATGCCCAACAGACGCGACTTCCTCAAGAGCGCCGGCGCGCTCGCCACCACCTCCATCTTCGGCCAATCCGCGGCGTACGCGTCCACTGCACGCGCGCGCGCCGCGTCCGTGCCCGGGCGCGCGGTCGTGTCGCTCAACAAGGGCTGGCGCTTCCACGAAGGCGACATCGCCTTCCCCGTCATCCGCGGCCATGGCTGGACGTATGCCAATGCGAAGGCCGGCAGCGCAAGCGGCGCCGCGGCGCCCGGCTTCGACGATTCCGAATGGACCAACGTCGTGCTCCCGCACGATTTCGCCAGCGCCCAGCTGCCCGAGCAGGACGCCAATGTGTCGCAGGGCTACCGCAAGCGCGGCATCGGCTGGTACCGCACCCTGATCCGGCTCGACGAGGCCGACCACGGCAAGCATCTCGAACTGCAGCTGGACGGCATCTCGACGCTCGCCACCGTCTGGTTCAACGGCACGCAGGTCGCGCACGTCTGGAGCGGCTACAACGCCGTCTACATCGACCTGACGCCGTTCGCCACGTACGGCGACGCCCTGAACTCGCTGGCGATCCGCGCCGATGCGAACACCATGCAGGGCTGGTGGTACGAAGGCGCCGGCATCTACCGCAACACGTGGCTCGTCAAGCGCGAGCAGGTGCACATCGTCACGGACGGCGTGTTCGCCCATCCGGTATTCGCCGACGGCCAGTGGACCATCCCGCTCGAAGTCACGCTGTACAACATCCGCAAGGGCACGCAGCGGGTGCAGGTCGAGAGTGTCCTCGTCGATGCGGACGGCAAGTCCGTGGCCGCTTTCACCGCGCCGGCCGACGTCGGCGTGCTGGCGCACCAGGTCGTCACCGGCACGCTGCGCGTGGCGGCGCCCAGGCTGTGGAGCCTGGAAGAACGCAATCTGTACAGCGTGCGCACCCGCGTCCTGCAGGACGGCAAAGTGCTGGACGAAGTCACCACCCGCTGCGGTTTCCGCACGCAGCGCTTCGATCCGGAGCAGGGCTTCTTCCTGAACGATCGCCACGTCAAGCTGCAGGGCGTGTGCATCCACCAGGACCATGCCGGCGTCGGCGTCGCCGTGCCGTACGGGGTGCTCGACTACCGCATGCGGCGCCTGAAGGAACTCGGCGTCAACGCCATCCGCTGCTCGCACAATGCCCAGGACAAGCGCTTCTACGAGCTGTGCGACGAGCTGGGCTTCCTCGTGATGGACGAGAACCGCGTGTTCAACCCGTCGCCGGAACACGTCGACGAGCTCACCTGGCTCGTGCGCTGCCACCGCAACCACCCGTCCATCATCCTGTGGTCGGTGTTCAACGAAGAACCGATCCAGGGCACGGAACAGGGGTACGAGATGGTGCGGCGCATGGTCGCCGCCGTGCACGCGCTCGACACGTCGCGCCCCACCACGGCCGCGATGAACACGGGCCAGTTCGAGCCCGCCAACGCGGGCCAGGCAGTCGACGTCGTCGGCTTCAACTACCAATACCAGGCCTACGACGGGTTCCACCAGGCCTTCCCGACCGTGCCGATGACGTCGTCGGAAGACACCTCGGCCTTCCAGACGCGCGGCGAATACGTGACCGTGCCGGAGAAGCACATCTTCGCCGGCTACGACGACGATGCGTCGTCCTGGGGTTCGACGCACCGGGTCGGCTGGCAGGCGGTGGCCGAGCGTCCGTTCGTGGCCGGCGCCTTCGTATGGACCGGCTTCGACTACCACGGCGAGCCCACCCCGTACGAATGGCCGTCGAATTCCTCGTTCTTCGGCATCATGGACTTGTGCGGCTTCGCGAAGGACGCGTTCTGGCTGCACCAGGCCCAGTGGCGCAAGGAACCGGTGCTGCGCCTGGCGCCGCACTGGAACTGGGCCGGCAAGGAAGGCCAGGCGATCACCGTGATGGCGTTCCACAACATGGACGAAGTCGAGGTGTTCCTGAACGGCCGCTCGCAAGGGCGCCAGAAGGGCGACATCTACGCCATGAACCGCTGGCAGGTGCCGTATGCACCGGGCACGCTGGCCGCGGTCGGCTACCGCGGCGGCAAGGTCGTCAAGCGGTTCGAGGTCGAGACCACGGGCGCGCCCGTCACGCTCAAGCTCACCCCGGACCGCGCATTCCTGCGCGGCGACGGCCTCGACGCGCAACCCATCCAGGTCGAGGCGCTCGATGCGAAGGGCCGCCACGTGCCGCTGGCGCAGCACCAGGTCGTGTTCACGGTCGAAGGCGGCGACATCATCGGCCTGGGCAACGGCGATCCGAACGACACCAGCAGCGAGAAGGGCAACACGCGCGCGCTGTTCAACGGGCTGGCCCAGGTGATCGTGCAGACCCGTGAAGGCAGCGCGGGCCGACTCCGGCTGGGCGCCAGCGCGCCCGGCCTCAAGAGCGCCGTGCTCGACGTCGAGGTGCGCGCGGCCCAGCCGTGGGCCTACCAGGCCACGTCGGAACCGGTGCAGGGCCTCGACGGCTGGCGCTCCTCCCCGCTCAGCGCGGCTCCGGTCGATCCGAACGTGCGCCCCGCCGACACCGACATGAATTCGTGGGGCTGGGTCACGCCCGGCACCCGCGCCAGGCCGGCCGAACGGACCGGCTACGTGCTGTATGCCACGGACGCCTGGGCCTTCGCGCGCGTGCGCAAGCACGGCGGCACCCTGGAATTCGTCGAGGTGACGGGCCCGTGCCAGGTGTTCATCGACGGCAAGAAGGCCGGCGAAAAGACCACGGCCGCGCCGGCACCGCTGCGCATCCCCTTCCCGGCCGGCGACACGCGCTTCCACCTGAGCGTGCTGTGCCCCGTGACGGCCGGCCAGCCGCACGGCCTGAGCGGCGTCGTACGCCTGTTGTCGGCTTGATCACGACGGCGGGCGTCCCGGCGGCGGGCGTCCCGGTCGGCGTGCATCAACGCCGGCGTCATCCGGACGCCTGCCCGATCGCGTAAAATCCTGTCCGCAGCGCCGGCAAGGCGCCGCGCCGACGTCACCGCTACGACCGGGCATGTCATCCTGTCCAGTTCTGTTGCTCGCGCAGGACAATGCATCCAAAAGTATGGCTTGGGGCAACGCTATCGTCCGGTTTGGACTACAATTCGAGACAATTTGTTGAAGATTTTCGAGAGTTGGCGGTAGCGCACACCGACACCAGGCCTCCGGTGCGCGGCCAGCCGACCGGTTAGCGCTGCTGATCGCAGACTGATTCACCGCTGGCGGCGTCGGACAACAACTGGCAGGCGACCCGTAAGAGACAATGAACCTACCCCTCATTCCTTCCGATCTCCTCAAGAAATCGGACAAGATCCTGTTCATCGCCCACCTGGCGTTGGGCGACTACACGTATCTGCAGAACTGCTTCGAGGCGTTCGCGCGCGCCTACCCGCACCTGAAGCTGCACCTGTGGGTGGACGAGGTCCGCCGCACGAGCGACGCCTCGCAGTGGCCGCACCTGAAGAAGAACGTCCTGTACGACTGGCTCGACGCCTGCGACTTCATCGACAAGGTCTACAAGCAGAACTACTCGCCCGAGCTGTTCCGCCAGTCGATCGGCGAAGCGCAGCGCGAGCATTATCCGATCGTCGTCTCGCTGGGCACCCTGCGTCCGCACTTCTACGCCAACCTCGCGCGCGAGATCAGCCCGGACGGCTTCGTGTTCGGCCTGAAGAAACCGATGGGCCTGTTCGGTCTGCACCACTGGTTCAGCTACCGCAAGCTGGACGCGAGCCTCGACCCGGACGCCGCCGACCGCGCCACCGCGCCGCACATCAGCGACGTGCACGCGGAATGGTTCCGCCAGCTGGCCGCCGTCGACATCCCGCCCGCTGCGCGCATTCCGTTCGTGCACATCCCCGAGCAATTCGTGGAGGGCGCCAAGGCGCGCCTGCATGAATGGGGCTTCGACGCGCGCCGGGGCAAGCTCGTGTTCATCAACCCGTTCGCCAAGACGCGCAAGCGCTGCTGGCCCGTCGAGCGCGTGGCCGAGCTGATCGAAACGATGCGCGCGCAGCCGGAATGGCGCGATGCCTGCTTCGTCGTCAACGCCGTCCCGCAGGAAGTCGACAACGTGAAGGCGATGCTGGCCCGCCGCCAGCTCGATCGCACGGAACTGTTCAGCGCGAACGAAAACTTCTTCCAGCTCCCGGCGATGCTGGCCCAGTGCGACCTGATCGTGTCGGTGGAAACGGCCGTGATGCACCTGGCGAATGCCGTCGGCGTGCCGGTCGTCGCGCTGATGCGCCAGAAGACGCCGGAATGGGCGCCTGTCGACAAGGCCAACAGCACCGTCATCACGGCCGTTCAGCGGCATGACTGGGTCAAGGCGATTCCCGTCGATGCGGTGATGCACGCGTTGGCGTAAGCCCGTACGACCCCGTTGAGCGAGGGCCGCCGAGTGCGGGCCTTTGCATACGGTTGCTGGGCACGGGGTGCCCACCGTACGTTTGTTCACGCATACGGTTGGTGGGCACGGGGTGCCCACCCTACGTTTGTTCACGCATACGGTTGGTGGGAACGGGGTGCCCACGCTACGTTTGTTCACGCATACGGTTGGTGGGCACGGGGTGCCCACCCTACGTTTGTTCACGCATACGGTTGGTGGGCGCGGGTGCCCACCCTGCGTTTGTTCACGCATACGGTTGGTGGGCGCGGGGTGCCCACCGTACGTTTGTTCACGCATACGGTTGGTGGGCACGGGGTGCCCACGCTACGTTTGTTCACGCATCCGGTTGGTGGGCACGGGGTGCCCACCGTACGTTTGTTCACGCATACGGTTGGTGGGCACGGGGTGCCCACCCTACGTTTGTTCACGCATACGGTTGGTGGGCACGGGGTGCCCACCAACCGGCGGTCCTCGTAGGGTGGGCTCCCCGAGCCCACCATGCGAACCGTAGATTATTTCGCGTCCGGGAAAAACAACTGCTCCCCCGCCGGCTTGAACGATGCGATCCGCGCCTGCCCTTCCGGCGACGTGATCCAGTCGATCAGCGCCTTCGCGCCGCGGTAATTGATGCCCTTGTGCTTCTCCGGATTCACCGCGATGATCCCGTACGGATTGAACATGCGCTTGTCGCCCTCGACGAGGATCGCGAGCCCCGTCTTCGCCTTGTACGCGCCATACGTCGCGCGGTCCGTCAGCGTGTAGGCGTTCAACTCGGCCGCCATGTTCAGCACCTCGCCCATCCCGAGGCCGGCCGCCACGTAGTTGGCGCCCACAGGCTTCGTCCCCGCCTGCTGCCAATAGCCCTTCTCCATCACGTCCGTGCCGGAATTGTCGCCGCGCGAAATGAATTTCACGTTCGCGGCCGCGATCTTCTTGAACGCGGCGATGACGTCGCGGCTGCCCTTCACGCCCGCCGGGTCGCTCGCGGGCCCCGCGACGATGAAGTCGTTGTACATGACGTCATGGCGGTCGATGCCCCAGCCCTCCGCCACGAACTTGTCTTCCAGCTTGCGCGCGTGGACCAGGGTGACGTCGACGTCGCCGTTCTTGCCCAGCTCCAGCGCCTTGCCGGTGCCCACGGAGATCACGTCGACCTTGATGCCCGTCTTCGCCTCGAACGCGGGCAGCAGATAGCCCAGCAGGCCCGAGTTCTCCGTGCTCGTGGTGGTGGACAGGCGCAGCACCTTGTCCGATTGCGCGTGCGCGCACGGCGCCGCGATGGCGAGCGTCGCGATGAGGGCGAGGATGGAACGGCGGTGCATGGGTATCTCCTTGTTGTGATCAGCGGTGTTCGAGATGCCCGTCGCGCAGCTTCAGCCGCTGCACGCCGGGCAGGTTGATCAGGTCGCGGTCGTGGCACGCGATGACGACGCTGCTGCCCGCATCGACCATCGTCGGGATCAGCGCGAGCACCTGCTCGCGCGCGGCGCCGTCCAGGTTCGCCGTCGGCTCGTCCAGCAGCAGCAGGCGCGGTTGCAGCACCTTCGCGCGCGCCAGCGCCACGCGCTGCTTTTCCCCGCCGGACAGCTTGGTCGGATCGGTGCCGGCGAGGTGCGCCACGCCCGCCCAGGCCATCGCCTCCCCCACGACGGGCCGCACGGCTTCCGGCTTTTCGCCGCGCACGACCAGGCCGTAGCCGATGTTGTCGGCGACGCTCGTCGAGAACAGGATCGGGTGCTGGTGCACGTAGACGATGGCGCGGCGCAGCGCGCGCGGGTACGGGTGCACGCGCAGCACGTCCTCGCCGGCGAAGCGCAGGCTGTCGATCTCGGCCCGTTCCAGCCCGCCCAGCACGCGCAGCAAGGTGCTCTTGCCGGCGCCGTTCATCCCCGTCAGCACGTAGGCACTGTGCGTCGCGATCTCGAGCACGTCGATGTCGAACAGCAGCCGGTCACCGTGGCGCTTGCGCAGGCCGCGCACGCCCAGCAAGGCCTTGCGGCGCTCGTCGCGCTGCGGCACGTCCGCGTTCTCGACCACGGCCGCCGTGATCTGCGAATGGATGCCGACACTCATGCGCGCTCCCGCACCGTGTGGGCGTCGCCCTGCAGCAGCATCAGCGCGCCGTTCATCAGCAGCGCGATCGTGACGAGCACGATGCCGAGCGCGATGCCCTGCGCGAACTCGCCCTTGCTCGTCTCCAGCGCGATCGCCGTCGTGATCGTGCGCGTCTCGCCTTCGATGTTCCCGCCCACCATCAGCGCGCAGCCGACTTCCGAGATCACGCGGCCGAAGCCGGACAATACGGCCGCCATCACGCCGAAGCGCGCCTCGTGCAGCACGCGCACCATCACCTGCATGGGCGACGCGCCCAGCGCGATCGCGGTCTCCGCATAACGCGGGTCGAGGCCCTGCACGGCCGCGAGGGTGAATGCGAGCAGCACCGGCAGCGCGACGATGCATTGTCCGACCACGATGCCGGACTGCGAGAACAGCCAGTGCAGGCCGCCCAGCGGCCCGTGGCGCGACAGCAGCAGGTACAGCAGGAGGCCGATCAGGACGGTCGGCAGCGACAGCGCCGCCTGCGCAAGCCAGATGACGATGCGCCGCCCGGCGAAGCGCCGCATCGCGACGATGTAGCCGATCAGGATCGCAGGGGGCGTGGCCAGCAACAGGCCGACGATGCTCGTCTTCAGCGACACCCACACGATCCGCCACAGATCCGGGTCGCCCGTGAACAGCAGGGCGAAGGCGCGCGCGACGGCATCCGCGATATCGCTCATGGGCTGACGTCAGGCGGAGCGCAGGGTGCGCGCCGTCTCCAGGGCGGCGAGCCATTCGGGCTCGAAGACGAGGCGTTCCTCGCCGGACAGCAGCAGGAAATGGTGGCCGCTGCAGCGCGCCAGCAGCGACATGCCCACCTGCTCCGCCACCGCATGCCCCATCTGCGTCGTGCCCGAGCGCGACAGCAGGAACGGGATGCCCATCTGCGCGCCCTTGATGACCATTTCGGACGTCAGCCGCCCCGTCGTGTAGAACACCTTGTCGGCGCCCTCGACGCCTTCGAGCCACATCAGGCCGGCGATGGCGTCGACGGCATTGTGGCGGCCCACGTCCTCGATGAACCACAGCAGCTCGCCGTCGTGCGTGAACAGCGCGCAGCCATGCACGGAGCCGGCCTGCTTGTACACGGATTGCTGCGTGCGCACCGTCTCGACGATGCGGTGCACGACGGACTGGCGCAGCCGTGCGTCCGGCGGCAGCACGATGCGGTCGACTTCGTCCATCAGCCCGCCGAACACGGAGCCCTGGCCGCAGCCCGTCGTGACGACCTTCTTCGCCGTACGCTCCTCCACGTCGGCGATGCCGCCGCGCGTGACGACGGCCACGGCATCGACCGACCAGTCGACCTGCACGGACACGATGTCCTCGAGCGAGCGCACGAGGCGCTGGTTGCGCAGGTAGCCCAACGTCAGCGCTTCCGGCGCCGCGCCCAGGGTCATCAGGGTGACGAGTTCGCGCTTGTCGACGTAGACCGTCAGCGGCCGCTCGGCCGGGATGTACAGGGTCTCGCGGCGCCCGCGCTCGTCGACGGCCGTCACGGGATGCGTGAGGCTTACGCTGGCCTGCGAAAGCTGCGGCCGATAACAAGAGTTCATGCGAGAGATCATGCCTGCAATTCTGCCATGTCCCCCAGAATCTGGCCGCCACCGTAGGAACCCTGGTGCGCGACCTGCCCGCCCAGCTGCACGCGCACGGCGCAGTACTTGAATTCCGGGATCTTGCCGAACGGGTCCAGCGCCGCATTCGTCAGCCGGTTGATCGCCGCCTCGTAGTAGCAGAACGGGACGAACACGGCGCCGCGCGGCGTGCCGTCGTCGGCGCGCGCGTACAGCGCCACCTCGCCGCGGCGCGACGTGATCGTGATCACGTCGCCCGGCCGGCCGCCCAGGGCTTCCAGGTCGAGCGGGTGCACGAGCGCGACGGGGTCCGGTTCCAGCGCATCGAGCACGCCGGCGCGGCGCGTCATGCTGCCCGTGTGCCAGTGTTCCAGCTGGCGGCCCGTGATCAGCACGATCGGGTACTCGGTGTCGGGCCGCTCGTCGGCCGGGATGATGTCGGCCGGGACGAAGCGCGCGCGGCCGCTCGCGCGCGGGAACGTCTCCGTGAAGACGACGGGCTCGCCCGGATCGCCCTCCGCGCGGCACGGATACGTGACGGCGCCGTCGCGTTCCAGGCGGTCCCACGTGATGCCGGCGATGCTGGGCATCAGCTTGCGCATCTCGTCGAACACGGCGGCCGGGCCGTCGTAGTTCCACGGCAGCCCGAGGCGGCGCGCGATCTGCTGGATGATCCACAGGTCCTGGCGCGCGTCGCCCGGCGGCACCAGCGCCTGGCGGCCCAGCTGCACGACGCGGTCCGTGTTCGTGAAGCTGCCCGTCTTTTCGGCGAAGCTCGACGCGGGCAGGATCACGTCGGCCAGGTACGCCGTCTCGGTCAGGAAAATATCCTGCACGACGAGGTGGTCCAACGCGGCCAGTGCCTCGCGCGCATGGTTCGCGTCCGGGTCGGACATGGCCGGGTTTTCGCCCATGATGTACATGCCCTTGATCCCGCCGGCGAGGATGTCGTCCATGATCTCGACGACCGTCAGGCCGGCCTTGCCGTCCAGCTTCTGCCCCCACGCGGCTTCGAACTTCGCCTGCGCCGCCGGCTCGTCGACGCGCCGGTAGTCCGGATACATCATCGGGATGAGGCCCGCGTCCGACGCGCCCTGCACGTTGTTCTGGCCCCGCAGCGGATGCAGGCCCGTGCCGGGGCGGCCGATCTGGCCCGTCATCAGCGCGAGCGCGATCAGGCAGCGCGCATTGTCCGTGCCGTGCACGTGCTGCGAGATGCCCATGCCCCACAGGACCATCGCGCCCTTGGCCGTCGCGTACAGCCGCGCCACGTAGCGGATCGTTTCCGCATCGATGCCGCAGATCGGCGCCATCGCTTCCGGGCTGTAGTGCGCCACGTTCGCGGCCAGCGCATCGTAGCCGCTCGTGCGGTCGGCGATGAACGCGGGGTCGACGAGGCCTTCCTCGACGATCGTGTGCATCATCGCGTTCAGTAGCGCGACGTCCGTGTCGGGCTTGAACTGCAGGAAGCGGTGCGCGTGGCGCGCGAGGTCGGAGCGGCGCGGGTCGGCGACCACGAGCTTTGTCCCCGCCCTCGCCGCATTCTTCATCCACGTGGCGGCGACAGGATGGTTGACGGTCGGGTTGGCGCCGATGACGATCACGACTTCCGCCCGCGTCACGTCCATCACGGGGTTCGACACGGCGCCCGAGCCGATCCCTTCCAGCAGCGCGGCGACGGACGATGCGTGGCACAGCCGCGTGCAATGGTCGACGTTGTTGCTGCCGAAGCCCGTGCGTACGAGCTTCTGGAACAGATACGCTTCTTCGTTGCTGCCCTTCGCCGAGCCGAAGCCCGCGAGCGCCCGCCCGCCGTGCGCATCGCGGATGCGCGCGAGGCCGCCGCCGGCCGCGGCCAGCGCTTCTTCCCACGTCGCTTCGCGGAACACGTCCAGCACGCGGTCCGGGTCCATCGTGAAGTCGCCCCGCTTCGGCACGCCCTCTCGCCGGATCAGCGGCACCGTCAGGCGTTGCGGATGGTGCGCGTAGTCATAGCCGTAGCGGCCCTTCACGCACAGGCGGCCGCGGTTCGCGGGACCGTCGCGGCCTTCCACGCGGACGATGCGGTTGTCCTTCACGTGGTACGTGAGCTGGCAGCCCACGCCGCAATAGGGGCAGACGGAATCGACCTGCTTGTCGGGCACGGCGAGCGCCGCGCCGCGCGCGGGTGCCAGCGCGCCGGTCGGGCAAGCCTGCACGCATTCGCCGCAGGCGACGCACGTCGATGCGCCCATCGGGTCGCCCTGGTCGAACACGATGCGCGCATTCTCGCCGCGTCCCGCGAGGCCGATGACGTCGTTGACCTGCTCGTCGCGGCAGGCGCGCACGCAGCGCGTGCACTGGATGCAGGCGTCGAGGTTCACTTCGATGGCCGCATGGCTCGGGTCCGGTGCCGGCACCGCGCGCGTGGCGGGAAAGCGGGACGCGCCCACGCCGAGTCTTTCGGCCCACTGCGCGACCTCGTCGTCGCGCGTGCGGGCCGTGGCCGGCAGGTCGGACAGCAGCAGCTCCAGCACCATCTTGCGGGCGGCGACGGCGCGCGCGCTGTCCGTGCGCACCTTCATGCCGGGCGCCGGATGGCGGCAGCACGACGGGGCCAGCGTACGCTCGCCATCGACTTCGACGACGCACGCGCGGCAGTTGCCGGCCGGTTCCATGCCGTCCTTGTGGCACAGGTGCGGCAGGTCGATGCCGGCGCGCGCGGCCGCATCGAACAGCGTGTCGAACGGTTGGGCCTCGACGGCGCGGCCGTCGATCTCGAAGGTCACGTTGAGCACGTTCGCATTCATGATGCCTCCAGCTCGTGCGGAAAATATCGGATGACGCAGTCGAACGGGTTCGGTGCGGCCTGGCCCAGCCCGCAGATCGACGCGTCGCGCATCACCTGCGACAGCTCGCCCAGCAGCGCCGTGTCCCAGACGTCCCGCTCCATCAGCGCGACGGCCTTCGCGGTGCCCGCGCGGCACGGCGTGCACTGGCCGCACGATTCTTCGCGGAAGAAGCGCAAGGTGTTCAGCGCGGCCGCGCGCGCGGTGTCGCGGTCGGACAGCACGACGACGGCGGCCGAGCCGATGAAGCAGCCGTGGCGCTGCAAGGTGTCGAAGTCGAGCGGCACGTCGGCCAGCGACGCGGGCAGGATGCCGCCCGATGCGCCGCCGGGCAGGTAGGCGTAGAACGTGTGCCCGTCCTGCATGCCGCCGCAGTATTCGTCCAGCAGTTCCCGCATCGTGATGCCGGCCGGCGCCAGCTTCACGCCCGGCTCACGTACGCGGCCCGACACGGAGAACGATCGCAGCCCGCGCCGGCCGTGGCGGCCCTGGTTCGTGAACCATTCGGCGCCCCGTTCCAGGATGTCGCGCACCCAGTGCAGCGTTTCCAGGTTGTGTTCGAGGGTCGGCCGGCCGAACAGGCCCACTTGCGCCAGGTACGGCGGGCGCAGCCGCGGCATGCCGCGCTTGCCCTCGATCGATTCGATCATCGCGGACTCTTCGCCGCAGATGTAGGCGCCGGCGCCGCGGCGCAGCACGATCTCCGGCATGTCCGGCACCGGCGGGTCGGCGCGCAGCCGGTCGAGTTCCGTCTGCAGCATCGCGCGCAGGCCGTGGTATTCATCGCGCAGGTACAGGTAGATCGTCTCGATGCCCACGGCCCAGGCGGCGACGAGCGCGCCTTCGAGAAAACGGTGCGGATCGCGTCCGAGGTAGTGGCGGTCCTTGAACGTACCGGGCTCGCCTTCGTCGATGTTGACGGCCATGAGGCGCGGCCCCGGCTCGTGCTTGACGATGCGCCACTTGCGCCCGGCCGGAAAGCCGGCGCCGCCCAGGCCGCGCAGGCCCGATGCCATCAACGTGACGATCACGCTCTCGGGATCGTTGCGCCCTGCCCAACAGGCGCGCAGCAGGCGGTAGCCGCCGGCCTCGCGATACGCGGCGTAGTCGATGTGGCCCATGTGCACGTCCGTGGTGTCGCCGGCGCTCGCCGCCCGCACCGCGTCGACGGTCGCGGCGGTGACGGGCCGCTGGCCCACGAGCGCGGCGGGCGCGCCGTCGCAGCGGCCGATGCACGGCGCGGCCAGCACGCGCACGTCGGCGCCGAGGATCGCGGGCAGCCGGTCCAGCAGGTCGCGCGCGCCGGCCAGCTCGCACGACAGGCCCGCGCACACGCGCACCGTGAGCGCGGGTGGCGCGGGCTCGCCGTCGCGCAGCACGTCGAAGTGGTGGTAGAACGTCGCGACCTCGTAGACCTCGGACTGGGCCAGTTTCAATTCTTGCGCGAGTGCCGCCAGGTGGGGCGCCGACAAGGCGCCGTAGCGGTCCTGAATCTTGTGCAGGTGCTCGATCAGCAGGTCGCGCCGGCGTGGCGCGTCGCCCAACGCAGCCTGCACGTCGGCGAGGGCCTGCGGGTCGACGCGCCTTCCTTTCGGGGCCTCACGCTTGCGCTGGCGGCTCGGGCCTTGCGAAGCGATAGGGATGACGGGGTGGTTCATGGTCGATTCTCACAACGTGAAATGAGCGGTCATGCATGTGCCGGTTGGACGCGTGGGCACGGGGTGCCCACCCTACCCGTATCGCGTCGTGTTGCGGCGATCGTTGCGCCACACGTAGGGTGGGCGGGGAGGTAATGCCGGGGGCATTATCTCCGCCCACGCGTTCAACGCACGTTATCTACGCACGTCACTGGAACAGCACGATGGCCTTCTGCAACGTGATCCACACACCGATCAACAGCGGCACGCCGACCACGGCCCACGCCAGCGCCGCGACGAGCGGATTGCCGGTCGCCACCGTCCCCTCCTCGGCCGCGCCGCCGGCGATCCCGGCCACGCCCGGTGCGCTCGCGGGCGCGCGTCCGGACGCGCCGTCGCGCTCGTGCGCCAGACGTTTTTCTTCCGCCAGTTCCTCCTCGCTCATGAAGTAGCGCGCGGCCACCGGGCGCACCATCAGATTGCACAGGAAGCCCAGCACCAGCAGGCCTGCCAGCACGTACATCACCGTATCATACGCCTGCGCCTTCGGTACGCCATGGGCGATCTGGTATTCGCGGATGTAATTGATGAGGCTCGTGCCGACGACCCCCGCGGCGGACCACGCGGTCAGCAGGCGGCCGTGGATCGCGCCCACCATCTGCGTGCCGAACAGGTCGGCCAGGTAGGCGGGCACGGTCGAGAAACCGCCGCCGTACATCGACAGCACGATACAGAAGAACGCGACGAACAGCGCGAGATGGCCGCCGTGCGCCAGCGTGGGAATCGATGCGTACAGCACGAAGCCCAGCACGAGGAACACGAAATACGTGGCCTTGCGGCCGATGTAGTCGGAGCACGACGCCCACGCGAAGCGGCCGCCGATATTGAAGAGCGACAGCAGGCCCGTGAAGCTGGCCGCGATCGTCGCGATCTGCGCCTTCTGCGCCGCCGTCAGTTCGTTGAACGATGCCGCCACGCCGATCAGGCGGCCGCCGAACACTTCCTGCAGCAGCGGCGACGCCATCGCCAGGATGCCGATGCCGGCCGACACGTTCAGGAACAGCACGAGCCACACGAGCCAGAACTGCGGGATGCCCCACACGCGCTTCACGTGCACGTGGCGGTCGGTGATCATCGCGTTCGCCCCCTTGGCGGCCGGCGGCGTCCAGCCTTCCGGCGCCCAGCCGGACGCGGGCACGCGGTACGACAGCGCGCCGCCGATCATGAAGACGAAGTAGATGGCGGCCAGCGCGAGGAACGTCTCCCACACGCCCACCGAGGTGGCGGTGGCGAAGTGCTTCATGAGGCGGTCGGCCAGCGGCGCGCCGATCATGGCGCCGCCGCCGAAGCCCATGATGGCCATGCCGGTCGCCATGCCGCGCCGGTCGGGGAACCATTTGATGAGGGTGGACACGGGTGAGATATAGCCGAGCCCCAGGCCGATGCCGCCGATGACGCCCGAGCCGAGCCACATCAGCCAGATCTGGTGCAGATAGATGCCCAGCGCGGAGATCACGAGGCCGCCGCACCAGCACAGCGCCGAAACGACACCCGCCTTGCGCGGCCCGGCATGCTCGAGCCAGCCACCGAACAGCGCCGTCGACAGGCCCAGGAACACGAAGAACAAGGTGAACATCCAGCCCAGCATCGAGATCTTCCAGTCGCACGTGGTCGCCGTGATCTCGGCCAGGAAGTCCATGCCGGCCGGGCAGGCCAGCGATTCCTTGATGCCGACCGCCTTCGACAGCGGCAGCCAGAACACGGAGAAACCATAGGCCATGCCGATGCACAGGTGAATCGCGAGCGCGGCGGGCGGCACGAGCCAGCGATTGAAACCGGGCCGCGCCACGGTGTGTTCCTTGTCCAGCATATCCAGTAACGCCATGTTCCCTCCGTGTCGTTGGTTTTTCAGAATGTATATTTCTGGAAACATTTACAGCAGCGCGAGCGTAACACGTGTGGGCAAACGCAGCCATATTTACAGCGGGTATGCGGCCGCCCGGTTATCATCGCGGCCATGATCGACATCCCTTCCCTGCTGGCCGCCCTCCCCGCGCGCATCGACGCGATCGCGCGCACCGCGGCCGCGCGCACGCCCGACGCGCCTGCGCTCGTCGACGGTGGCCGCACGCTGACCTTCCGCGACCTGGAAACCCTCGTCGACCGCCGCGCCGACCAGCTGCGCGCCCGCGGCGTGCGGCCCGGCGACCGCGTCCTGCTGGCCAGCGAGAACTGCGCGGACCAGGTGGCGCTCATCTTCGCCGCGTCCGCCGTCGGCGCGTGGATCGTCAACGCGAACCCGCGCCTGACGGCACCGGAGCTGGACGCGATCCGCGACCACGCCGGCGCCCGCATTGCGCTGTACACGGCGGCCGTGTCGGCGGAAGCGGACGCGCACGCGGCCAGGGCCGGCGCCGTGTTCGACGACGGCCTGATGGTGGGCCCGCTGAACGCGGCCTGCGTGCCGGAAGAAGACGACAGCGTGGCCGCCCTCGTCTACACGACGGGCACGACGGGCAAGCCGAAAGGCGTGATGCTGAGCCACCGCAGCCTGCTGTTCGTGGCGGCCGTGTCCAGCCGGCTGCGGGGCCTCACGCCGGCCGACCGCGCGTGGGGCGTGCTGCCGATCTCGCACGTGTACGGCCTCACGTCCGTGATGCTGGGCACGCTCAGCGCGGGCGCCTGCCTGCACCTGGCGCCCCGCTTCACGCCCGAGGCCATGCTGGCGGCCATCCGCGACGACGGCCTGTCCATCGTGCAAGGCGTGCCCGCGATGTATGCGCGGCTGCTGGAACACGTGGGCGATGCATCTCCGCTGCCGTCGCGCCTGCGCTTCGCGTACGCGGGCGGTTCGCCGCTCGACCCCGCGCTGAAGGCCGCCGTCGAGCGCCTGCTGCGCGTCCCGCTGCACAACGGCTACGGCCTGTCCGAGGCGGCGCCCACCGTCAGCCAGACGCGGCTCGACGCACCGCGCGCCGACACCTCGGTCGGGCAACCGATTCCCGGCGTGGAAGCGCGCGTCGTCGACAAGGATGGGCGCGACGTGGCCGGAGGCAGCCCGGGCGAGCTGTGGGTGCGCGGGCCGAACCTGATGCGGGGCTATTACCGCGACCCGCAGGCGACGGCCGCGGCGCTGCGTCCCGGCGGCTGGCTGAACACGGGCGACATGGCGACGCGGGGCGCGGACGGCGCGCTGTTCATCGTCGGCCGCACGAAGGAATTGATCATCCGCTCGGGTTTCAATGTGTTCCCGCTGGAAGTGGAGACCGTGCTGAACGCGCACCCAGGCGTGACGCAGTCGGCCGTCGTGGGCCGCCTGGTCGCCGACGGCAACGAGGAAGTGATCGCCTACGTCCAGCCCGATCCGCGCCGCACGCCGCTTGAAGCCGAACTGCGTGCGTGGGCGGCCGCGCGGCTGGCGCCGTACAAGCGGCCGGCGCGCATCGTGATGCTGGATGCGCTGCCCGCCGCCGCGAACGGCAAGGTGCTCAAGCACGTGTTGAAGGAGATGGCTGCGGATATGGCCGCGCGGCCGTAGTCACCTGCGCCGCTTCTTCCAGTCGTAGCCGGGCCCCGTCACGTCGACGCCCGGATGCCCGACGACGTCCGGATGCTCGGAACACATCGTCACGAAGCGCACGCCCTCGCCTTCGCGCTGGCGCCGCCGCAAGTCTTCCATGAAGCGCATCGCCTCCACCATCGCCGTCGTCGCGAACGGCTGCGCATGCGGGGTATGGCTTTCCCCTTCCTCGATCGTCCAGTACACCATGTACATGTCGGCTCCTCCTGGCCGCATCGTGTCGGCGCGCGCCTGGCCTGTCAAGGCACACGCGTCCGCGTTATAGCGCGACTGACAATACGTAGGACTTGTCCTAAATCCGGCCTATATGTTCGCCACCCCACACAGGAAGCCGGGCCAGCCGACTAGGCTTACGTCTTGGATCAACAGCAGGACATGCATATGAATCTTAACAACCATATCCAGCCAGCAAGTTCGCCGCTCCAGCTCTGGGGCGGCCTCGAATGCACCGTCAACCGCGTACGCGATCAGTACTTCTCCCAAATGGAACGCAATGGACACGCCGAACGGCTCCAGGACCTGGAGCGCTTCGCGTCGCTCGGCATCCGCGCCATCCGCTACCCCGTGCTGTGGGAGCGGACGGCGCCCGACGGCATCGAGTCGGCCGACTGGTCGTGGTCCGATGAGCGCCTGTCCGCGCTGCAGCAGCTGGGTGTGACGCCCATCGTCGGTCTTGTCCACCACGGCAGCGGCCCGCGCCACACGAGCCTCGTCGCGCCCGACTTCGCCGAGAAGCTGGCCGAGTATGCGGGCGCCGTGGCGCACCGCTACCCGTGGGTCGAGTACTGGACACCCGTCAACGAGCCGTGCACGACCGCCCGCTTCTCCGGCCTGAACGGCGTCTGGTATCCGCACGACACGAGCGAGGAAGGCTTCATCCGCGCCCTGATCAACCAGTGCCGCGCCGTCGTCCTGTCGATGCGCGCGATCCGCGCCGTGAATCCGGACGCGAAGCTCGTGCAGACCGACGACTTGTCGCGCACCTACGGCACGCCCGAGATGGCGGACATCGCGAACTTCTTCAACGAACGCCGCTGGCTGGCGTGGGACATGCTGTGCGGGAAGGTCGACGCGGGCCACGCGCTGTGGGACTACCTGCTCGAGAACGGTGCGGGCGCCGACGAACTGCTGTGGTTCAAGGACAATGCCTGCCCGCCGGACGTCATCGGCGTCAACTACTACATCACGAGCGAGCGCTGGCTCGACCACCGCGCCGAGCGCTATCCGGAAAGCCACCGCACGCAATACCGCGGCATCCCGCACGCCGACATCGAATGCTCGCGCGTGCTCGCGACGCCGACGCCGGGCATCGGCCCGCTGCTGCAGGAAACATGGGACCGCTACGGCCTGCCGATCGCCGTCACCGAGGCGCACATCGACGCCAACCGCGAAGACCAGCTGCGCTGGCTCGTGGAGATCTGGAACGCGGCGCGCAAGGTCCAGCAGGGCGGCGCCGACATCCGCGCCGTCACCGTGTGGGCCCTGCTCGGCTCGTTCGACTGGAACTGCCTCGTCACCGCGTGCCACGGCTATTACGAACCGGGGCCGTTCGACGTGCGCGGCCCGCAGCCCCGCCCGACCGCCGTCGCCACCCTGATGCGCGAACTGGCGAGCGGCCGCCCCCTGTCGCACCCGGTGCTGCAGGGCCAGGGCTGGTGGCGCCGTCCCGGCCGCTTCCTCGCGAAACCCGTGGCGACGCGCACGGCCGTCGCCGACATCGCCGTACGCGGGGCGCTGCGCTCCACGTTCCCGCAGCCGATCCTCATCACGGGCGCGACGGGCACCCTGGGCCGCGCCTTCGCCCGCATCTGCGAGCGCCGCAACCTCGCCTGCCACGTGCTGACGCGGCAGGAGATGGACATCGCCGATCCGGCGTCCGTCGAGGCAGCGATCGTGCGCTTCAAGCCCTGGGCCGTCATCAATGCGGGCGGCTATGTGCGCGTGGACGACGCCGAGGACGACGCGGCGCGCTGCATGCGCGACAACGCCCACGGCCCCACCGTGCTCGCGCTGGCCGCCATCCGCCATGCGCTGCGCTTCATGACCTTTTCCAGCGACCTCGTGTTCGACGGCACGCTCGACCGTCCGTACGTCGAATCCGACACGGTCGCGCCGCTGGGTGTGTACGGCCGCAGCAAGGCGGATGCGGAACGGCGCGTGCTCGATTCCGACCCGCAAGCGCTCATCATCCGCACGAGCGCCTTCTTCGGCCCGTGGGACCAGCACAACATCGTCACGCAAGCTCTCGACGCGCTCGACGCCGGGCGGCCGTTCGTGGCCGCGTCGGACCAGGTCGTATCGCCGACGTACGTGCCGGATCTCGTCAACGCCTGCCTCGACCTGCTGATCGACCGCGAATGCGGCATCTGGCACCTGACCAATGGCGCGGCGCTGAGCTGGGCGGACCTCGTGCGTCGCGCGTGCGCGGCGGCCGGCGTCGACGACAGTGGGCTGGAAGTGCGCACGACCGCCGAGCTCGGGCTGCGCGCCGCGCGGCCGCGCAACAGCGCCATGAGCAGCGAACGGGGCTTGCTGCTGCCGTCGTTCGACGATGCGCTGGCGCGTTATCTGCGCGAACGCGAGATGGCGGAACGGCGCCCGGATGGCCTGGAATCGGCGCACTACGCCAGCTGATCCGGCCCGACCGGCAGCATTAATTTTCCCTGTGGAAACAACGGCTTCCCGTATCTGCGGGCAGTCGTTGTTGTGTTTTCATAATTCCGTCAATACTATATTTACCGTCGGAATTTCTTTAGTTACACTACGTTACTTAGCGTTACTTTACGCCACCCTAGTGCGACTACCATGTCCGACTTCCCTCGCCAGCCGCTACCCGCAGCATCCGGTATGTATGCAGGTTACAGCCTGTTCCCCTCGTCTGCCGCGGCCGGACGGTCGACATGAAACTCTATCGGGAAGAACATGGCTGGACCGAGCGCCTGATCGCCTCGGCGGCGCCGTCGGTCACCTTGCGCTCGGCCGTTCCGCCGCACCTGGCGGGCTTCAAGTCGGTGCGCGAACTCGCGAAGATCCGGCTGCGGGCCGTCCTGCATCCGCGCCAGACGCCGCGCTGGCTCCACCTGCTGAACGCGCACCCGGCCTTTTCGGAATACGTGCGCAACTGCCCGCGCTTCCTGTACAAGGTCTACCGCCCGTACATCAGCCACGCGCTGGATGCCAACGAGCGCCTGGAAGCGATCCGCGCGCACTACGACTTCATGTTCCGGCGTGGCCTGCGCGAGACGCTGGCGCGCGCCAGCGTCGGCCCCGTCGTGCTGGCCGAGGTACCCGGCAAGAGCGGCCTGCCGTACCAGGTCCAGTTGCGCACGGTGAACATGTTCGACCGCGAGGGCGAACTGGTGCTGCAGCTGACGCAGGACGACAAGGCCTTGTACACGGTGGCGTTCACCGTGGCGCCGCGGGACGGCAGCCTGGCCGTCAGCGTCGGCTGCATCCAGGGCGGCAAGACGGAGGATGCGCGCGAGGCGATCCGCACTGCCACGCGCGAACTGCACGGCATCCGGCCGAAGCAGCTGATGGCGACGCTCGTGCGCCAGCTGGGCCATGAATACGGCTGCGAACGGATGGTGCTCGTGTCGAACCGCAACCGCGTGATCTACAAGGCGATCCGCAACGGTCGCGTGCTGGCCGACTACGACCAGCTGTGGACGGAACTGGGCGCGCGGCTGCGGCCCGACGGCGACTGGGAACTGGCGTGCGCGCCGGTGGCGGCGCCGGACCTGGACGGCATCCCGTCGAAGAAGCGGTCGGAGGCGCGCAAGCGGCACGAGCTCGTGAGCCGGCTCGCTGCGGACGTGTGCCAGGCTTTACGATAGACGCAGGCGCGACGCAAACGTCCGCGTGGGCGGGGGGCCGCCCACCCTACGCGCCATTGCGGCCGTAGGGTGGGCACCCTGTGCCCACGCGGACGTTCGCGGTGTGTTAGCGCGTAGGGTGGGCACCCTGTGCCCACGCGAACGTGCGCGGTATGTCGGCGTCACGCCCTGACCGCGCTGTCGCGCTGCGGCACCAGCATCGGCGCCAGCTCGCTCCACACGCTGTCGACACTCATCCGGTTCATGCAATCGTGGTGCCCCAGCGGGCACTCGCGCTTGCGGCATGGCGAGCATGCCAGGCGCAGCGACACGGCGCGCGCCACGTCCGACAGTGGCGGCGCATAGTCCGGGTCCGTCGAGCCGTACAAGGCCACGACGGGACGGTTCAGCGCGGAAGCGATGTGCATCAGCCCGGAATCGTTCGAGACGACGGCGCGCGCCGTCGCCAGCAGGACGATGGCCTCGTCCAGCGACGTCTGGCCGGCCAGGTTCAGCACGCTGGACGCGGCCGCGCCCGCGTGGCGCTGCACCTGCTCGCACGTGTCGCGGTCGTTCGGGGAACCGAGCAGCACCAGCTGCACACCCGGCACGGCAGCGGCCACGCTGGCCGCCAGCGCGCCGTAGTAGGCGGGCGGCCAGCGCTTGGCGCTGCCGAATTCCGCCCCCGGCGCGAATGCGACGAGGGGACGCGCCCGGTCGACGCCGAGGCGCTGTCCCACCTGCGCCATCTCGTCGCCCCCGACGGCAAGGCTCGGGCGCACCGCCTTGCCCGCCGGTCCGGGCGCGCGCGCGAGGGCCGCATAGAACGGCACCATCGACCGGGGCGGATGGTCGTCGTGGTGCATCACGTTTATCATCCCGTAGCGCATCTCGCCCTTGTAGCCGACGCGGCGGCCGATGCCCGCGAGCCACGGGATCAGCGCATATTTCAGCGTGTTCGGCAGCACGTAGGCGTCGGCGTAGCCGCGCGCCGCGAGCATGCGCGCGCAACGCCACCGTTCGCCGAGCTGCAGAGCGCGGTGGCGGAACGGCGTCGCGAGGATCTCGTCGGCCTCGCGGATGCGGCGCCACACGGGCACCACGTGCGGCGGCGCCAGCACGTCGATCGCGCGATCCGGATGCGCCTGCTTGAGAAGGCGCAGCAGCGGCTGGGCCATCACGGCATCGCCGATCCAGTTCGGCGAGATGACGAGCGTGCGCGCCTTCCCGTTCATGTCTCTTCCACCACCGTGGAAAACTGCAGGCGGTACAGGTTCGCGTACATGCCGCCCTTCGCCAGCAGTTGCTCGTGCGTGCCCTGCTCGACGATGCGGCCGTGCTCCATCACGACGATCAGGTCGGCGCCCTCGATGGTCGACAGGCGGTGCGCGATCACGAACGTGGTGCGGCCGGCCATGAGGGTCTCGAGGGCGGCCTGCACGGCGCGTTCCGACTCGTTGTCCAGCGCCGACGTGGCCTCGTCCAGGATCAGGATCGGCGCATCCTTGTAGATGGCGCGCGCGATCGCCACGCGCTGGCGCTGGCCGCCCGACAGGCGCATGCCGTTCTCGCCGATGATCGTGTCGACACCTTCCGGCAGGCGCGCGACGACGTCGGCCAGGTGCGCGGCACGGATGGCGGCCTGCAGGCGCGCCTCGTCGACGTGCTCGACGCCGTACGCGATATTGGCCCGCAGCGTGTCGTCGAACAGCACGACGTTCTGGCTCACGAGCGCCAGCTGGGCGCGCAGCGACGCCATCCTGATGTCCTGGTACGGCACGCCGTCCAGCAGGATGCGGCCCGACTCCGGTTCGTAGAAACGCGTGACGAGGCTTACGAACGTCGACTTGCCGCCGCCCGACATGCCCACCAGCGCGACGGTCTGGCCCGGCTTGACGTCGAGCGAGACATCGTCCAGCGCCAGCGCCTGCGTGTTCGGATAGCGGAACTTGACGTGTTCGAAACGCACGTGGCCCTGCGCGCGCTCGATGGTGCGCGTGCCCGGGTCGTGCTCGACGGGCGCGTCGATCAGCTCGAACACGATTTCCGCGGCGGCGATGCCGCGCTGCATGGGGCCGTTCACCTCGGCCAGCGCCTTCAGCGGCGTCAGCAGCATCAGCATCAACGTGACGAACTGGGTGAATTCGCCGACCGTCATGTCGGCCTTCAGCGCCAGCACGACGACGACCGACAGCGAGATCGACGTGGCGATCTGCGTGACGGGCGTCGTCGCCGCGAACGCGACCGTCATGCGCTGGGAAAAGCCGCGCAGCGCCTCGCTGCGCTGGAAGAAGCGGCGGCTCTCGTACCGTTCGCCCGAGAACACGCGGATCACCTGGTGGCCGCGCGCGGCTTCCTCCACGACCTGCGTCATCTCGCCCGTCACGCGCGTGTTCTCGCGGTTCAGGTGGCGCAACCGCTTGCTCGTCGTGCGCACGATCACGGCCGTGAGGGGCACGACGACGATGGCGACGAGCGTCAGCATCCAGTTCAGCCACAGCAGCGAGCCGAGCAGGCCGACCACGACGAGCACGTCGCGCACGAACGAGATGAACACGGAGTTGATCATGTCCACGACCTGGCGCACGTCGCCGACGACGGTGTTGATCACCTTGCCCGTCGACTCTTCGTGGAAGCGCGCCACGGGCAGGCGCAGCAGGCGTTCGAACGCCTGGGCGCGCAAGTCGTTCAGGACGCGCGAGAGGACCCAGTTGTTGTAGTAGGCCGTGGCGAACGTGCCGATGCCGCGCAGGACGAAGATCGACACGAGCACGCCCGGGATCCACCACAGGCTGAACGGCACCTTGTGCTTGAAGCCCTTGTCCATCAACAGCTTCAGGGCCTCGCCCAGCAGCGGCTGCGTGGCGGCCGTCAACGCCATCGCGAGCAGCGACAGGAACGCGCGTCCGCGATATGGTTTCAGGATCGCCCACAGGCGCTTGATGATGACACTGTTATCCAATTTTTTCTTTCGCGTTCAAACAGAAGCCCATGATGAGGAACACCATGAGCGCATAGAACAGACTGCCCTTCATCGACCAGAAGATCACTTCCGTCAGCCCGAAACCGACGTACCCGAGCACGACCATCGCGCCGCCCAGCGCGGCGGCGAACTGCGGGGCGCGCGTGCCGTCGCGCAGCGCGCGCAGGAAGAACAGCAGCGGCGCGGCCAAGGTGGCGGCCCAGAACGAAAAACCCACCGCGCCGCCCGTCGCCAGCGCCTGCAGCCCGTCATTATGCAGGTGCGGCAGCTGCAGCACCATCGGGTCGAGCCGGCCCATGTGCGCATACTCGGCCAGGCGCGCGCGACACGCGTCGAAGTCCATGCCCAGCAGCGGGTGCTCGCGGATCAACATGGCAGCACCTTTCCACAATTCAAGCCGGGTGCCGACGTTAGTCCACACGTTGCCGCCCTCGTACCAGATCCGCGCATCGCTGACGCCTTCGGCGAAACGCTGCTGCACCCCCAGCGCCGGCGCGAACCAGGCGGTCGCCAGCAAGGCCACGCCGCCGGCCAGCAGCGCACGCACGCGGCGGCTGTCGATCGCAACCACGTGGCGCCCCAGCACGAGCGCCATCAACACGAGGGCCGTCCAGCCGCCGCGGGTGCCCGTCAATACGGACGCCACGAGGCCCGCCAGCGCGGCCATGCCGGCCAGCAAGGCGTCGCGCGCCCGGTCGCGCATGTCGATCGCGCCGGCCAGCGCCAGCAGCGCCAGCACGAGCGCGAGGTCGCCGAACGTGATCGAATTGATGAGCCCGCCTGGCCGGTCGACATGCAGCACGAAACGCTGCCAGGCGATGAATGGCAGCGCCGCCACCGCACCCGCGCTCGCCCCCCACCACAGCGCCCGGCGCGGCGCGCGCACGGCCACGACGAGAGCCAGCGCGCTTGCCGCCAGCAGCATGCGCAGCGGTTTTTCCAGCACGCTCATCTTTTCGCCACGCAACAGCATGCACGCGAGGATAAACAGGAAGTACAGGAGAAAGGCTAGCACGACCCCGCGTACCTGTGCCCAATGGCGCGCGAGCGCGTCACGGCACGGTTTGAAGGTGATCAAGGCGGTGGCCAGGAAGAGGAAACTCGCAGCGCTGACGCCGGGCGAGGTGACGAGGCTCGAAAACGGCAACAGGAAGGCCAGGGCGCCGACCCAGATCCGCATCGGCGCCCGCATGTACGTCGGATTACTGTTCATCGATGTTCTTGTGGGATACTCACGCCCCTGAATACGGCAGTGTACACTGGACCTTATGCGTCACGCACAGACTATCTCGGTCGTGATCACCACCTACAACCGGCCAGATGCGCTGGAGGCGGTGGTGCGGGCATGCTTCGTGCAGAACGACAAGAATTTTGAAATCATTATCGCTGATGACGGCTCGACTGCCAACACGGTTGCCTGCGTCGAGCGGCTCGCGGCGGACGCGCCCGTGCGCCTGCGCCACGTCTGGCAACCCGACGAGGGCTTTCGCGCCGCCATGGCGCGCAACCGCGGCACACTGGCGGCCAGCGGCGAATACATCATCTTCCTGGACGGCGACTGCGTCCCGCAGCGCGACTTCATCGCCCGTCATCGCGCACTGTCGCAGCCCGGCTACCTCGTGTCGGGCAGCCGCATCCTGATGTCGGAAGCGCTGACGCGCCGCGTATTGCAGGATGGGATCGACGTCGGCGCCGCGTCCCCGCTCACGCGCCTGCGGTGGCGCCTGCACGGCGACCTGAACAAGACCCTGCAGCCGCTGGGGTTGCGCTGGCCCGACGCGGGACGCACGTCGCGCAAGTTCTCCTGGCGGCGCATCAAGAGCTGCAACCTGGCCGTCTGGCGCAGCGACCTGGACCGGGTCAACGGTTTCGACGAGAGCTTCACGGGCTGGGGCCACGAGGATTCCGACCTCGTCGTGCGCCTGTTCCACTCAGGCGTGATGCGCAAGGACGGCGCTTTCGCCACCGAGGTGTTCCACCTGTGGCACCGCGAGGCGCAGCGCGACCAGGAAACGAGCAACCGCAACGTGGTCCTGGAGCGCGCTGCGAGCAAGGTTACGCAGGCAACGATCGGGTTGCGCGAGCACGCGCAACCGGCCGCGTAGCGGCCGCACGGGCCCGGGCCGGGGCCTGCGCCTCGATCCGGAAGACGCTCACCACCTGGGCCAGCTTCGCGGCCTGGTCCTGCATCGCTTCCGACGCCGCGGCCGCTTCCTCGACGAGCGAGGCGTTCTGCTGCGTCACCTGGTCCATCTGGGCGATGGCCTGGTTGACGTGCTCGATGCCTTCGCCCTGTTCCTGCGTGGCGTTGCTGATGGCGCCGATCATCGTGCTGACCTTGTTCACGCTGGCCACGATCTCCTGCATCGTGGCGCCCGCCTCCCCGACGAGCCTGGCGCCGTCGTCGACGCGGGCGACGGAATCGCCGATCAGCGCCTTGATTTCCTTGGCCGCGGCGGCGGACCGCTGGGCCAGCGTACGCACTTCGCCCGCGACGACGGCAAAGCCGCGGCCCTGTTCGCCCGCGCGCGCGGCCTCGACGGCCGCGTTCAGCGCCAGGATGTTCGTCTGGAACGCGATGCCGTCGATGACGGTGATGATGTCGACGATCTTCTTCGACGAATCGTTGATCGCCCCCATCGTATCGACGACGCGCGCGACGACGGCGCCGCCGCGCCCCGCCACCTCGGCGGCGGAATCGGCCAGCCGGCTCGCTGCGCGCGCGTTCTCGGCGGTGTGCTTCACGGTCGACGTGAGTTCCTCCATCGACGCGGCCGTCTCTTCGAGCGAACTGGCCTGTTCTTCCGTGCGGCTCGACAAGTCGAGGTTGCCGCTGGCGATCTCGCGCGATGCCGTGGCAATCAAGTCCGTGCCGGCGCGCACGTCGCCGACGATGCCGGCCAGCGCGTCGCGCATGCGCTTCATGGCGGCCATCAGGCTGGCATCAAGACCGGCGCGCACCGGCACGTCCATGCCGAGGTCGCCTGCCGCGATGCGTTGCGCCACGTCGACGGCAGCCTCCGGGTCGCCGCCGATCGAGCGCTCCACGCTGCGCACGACGAACCACACGATGGCCGTCAGCAGCGCGCCGATCACGGCCAGCCATGCGGCCGCACCTGCGAGCTGGGCGCGGAAGGCGTGGTCCAGGTCGTCGATGTACAGGCCCGTCATGAGGTACCAGCCCCACGGTTTGTACGCGGCGATATAGGTCAGCTTGGGCTCCGGCTTGTCCGAACCCGGCTTGGCCCACAGGTAGCTGACGAAGCCGCCGCCGCTCGCCTGGGTGGCGGCGATGCCGTCCACGTAAGGCTTGTGGCCTTCCGGATCGACGGTCTGGTCGATGGCCGTGCCGACCAGCTCCTGCTTGATCGGGTGCATCAGGACGTTCTTGTCGTCGTAGACGACGAGGTAGCCGCTCGTGCCGAAACGCAGCGCGCGCGTGCGCGCCAGCGCCTGCTTCTTCGCCTCGTCGAGAGGCAGCGTGCCGGCGGCGGCCAGGGCCGCGTAGTCCTTGGCGATGGAGGCGGCGATCTCGCCGGCATTCGACAACTGGATCTTGCGCTCCTCGAGGCGCAGGGCACGGCTCTGCACGGCGTTCACGGTGAACACGGCGAGCAGGCAGATCCAGCTGATGAGTAAGGGAAGGAAAAGTTTTTGGCGAAATGTAATTTTCATAGTGGTCAGCGCCGTCGTCCTGGCTTTTACAACGCGGAGAAATTTCCGCTAACCAATATATTTCGCCGGGCGTGGGCAAACGCCAATGGCAGGAATGCAATTACGCCTAAATAATTAAGATTCAGCCATGTGGGAGCGGCGGCCGTACAACACAGTTGGCAAAACGTCTTGCCTGTTCATAATGTGTCATGCGCGCAAAGGTGGGCACGGGGTGCCCACCCTACGATTGTTTTGGTCGCGATCGTGAATACATGCCGTAGCAAAGGTGGGCACGGGGTGCCCACCCTACGATTGTTTTGGTCGCGATCGTGAATACATGCCGTAGCAAAGGTGGGCACGGGGTGCCCACCCTACGATTGTTTTGGTCGCGATCGCGAATACATGCCGTAGGGTGGGCGGCCTCCGCCCACCATGCGTCAACGCGGCTTGATCAATACTCGACCGCGACGTCCTTCGCGCCGAGCTGCAACTCGAGCGCATATTTCAACTCGTCCGACGGCGCCACTCTCCACGCATCGCCCAGTTGCAGGATGCACGGGATGCCCTGCGGCGTCACGCGCAGGCTGACCGGGAGGCCGTGTTCGTGGCGGTACGGCTGCAGGATCTCGGCCAGCTTCGCCGGCGGGATCGTGCACGCGACGTCCATCTCCAGCTTGTGGCCGTACTGGATGCGCGCGGTCGCGATGTCGAACACCTTCTCCGCGGTGATGCGCAGGCCGCCGTTGAAGCGGTCTTCCGACACCTTGCCCACGACGAGCAGGAATTCGTCCTCGCGGAAAACGTTCTTGTGCTGCTCGAACAACTCGTTATAGATCGTGACCTCGACGACGCCGGACTTGTCGTCCAGCGAGACGATCAGGATCTTGCCGCGCTGCGTGAGCTGCGTGCGCACGCCCGTGATCACGCCGCACAGCATGCGGGGGTCGCGCGACGGTTCCAGGTCCTTCAGTTTCGTCTTGGCGAAGCGGCGCACCTCGGCCGCGTACGAGTCGAACATATGGCCCGACAGGTAGTAGCCCAGCGCCGTCTTTTCCTCGGACAGCTTCTGGCGGTCCGTCCACGGGGTCGCCTTCACGTAGTCGGGCGGCGCGACGAGGTCGGAATCGTCGCCGCCGAACAGGCTCACCTGGTTCGCGGAGGCTGCCGCCTGGTCGGCCACTTCGACGGCGAACGCGACGGACGCGAGCAGCACGGCGCGGTCGACGCCGAAGCAATCCATCGCGCCCGCGCGGATCAGCGATTCGACCGTGCGGCGGTTGATCTGCTTGCGGTCGACGCGCTTGCAGAAGTCGAACAAGTCCTTGAACTTGCCGCCGGACTCGCGCGCCGCGATGATCGCCTCGATGGCGCCCTGCCCCGCGCCCTTCACGCCACCGAGGCCGTAGCGGATGTTTTTCACGGGCTTGCCCGTGACGGACGGCGGTGGGCCTTCCGGCGTGAAGCGGAACTGCGATTCGTTGACGTCGGGCGGCAGGATCGTCAGGCCGCACATGTCGATCGAGTCCTCGACGAGGATCTTGATCTTGTCCGTGTCTTCCATCGCGAGCGACATGTTGGCTGCCATGAACGCGGCGGTGTGGTGGACCTTCAGGTACGCCGTGTGGTACGACAGCAGCGCGTACGCGGCCGCGTGCGACTTGTTGAAGCCGTAGCCCGCGAACTTCTCCATCAAGTCGAAGATCTCGTCGGCCTTTTCCGTCGTCAGCCCGTCCTTCGCGGCGCCGGCGCGGAAGATCGCGCGGTGCTCGGCCATCTCCTCGGCCTTCTTCTTGCCCATCGCGCGACGCAGCATGTCCGCGCCGCCCAGCGAGTAGCCGCCGACGATCTGCGCCATCTGCATCACCTGCTCCTGGTAGACCATGATGCCGTAGGTCTCCGAGAGAATGGATTCGGTGCGCGGATCGGGATAGTCGAACTTCTCGCCGTGTTTCCGTTTGCAGAAGTCCGGGATCAGGTCCATCGGGCCCGGACGGTACAGCGCCACGAGCGCGATGATGTCCTCGAAGCGGTCGGGCCGCGCATCCTTCAGCATGCCCTGCATGCCGCGGCTTTCAAGCTGGAACACGGCGACGGTCTTCGCATCCGTCAGCAATTTGTACGTGGGCCGGTCCGTCAGCGGCAGCTTGGACAGGTCGAAATCCTTGTCGGCCGGGTCGAGCGCGCGGATGTAGTTGACGGCGCGGTCGAGGATGGTCAGCGTGGTCAGGCCCAGGAAGTCGAACTTCACGAGGCCGGCGGCCTCCACGTCGTCCTTGTCGTACTGCGACACGACACCCGCATCGCCGCCCTGCGTGTACAGCGGGCAGAAGTCCGTCAATTTGCCCGGCGCGATCAGCACGCCGCCCGCGTGCATGCCGATGTTGCGGGTGATGCCTTCGACCTGCTGCGCGAGCTCGATCAGCTGCTTCACCTCTTCCTCGTTCTCGAGGCGTTCCTTCAGCATCGGCTCTTCTTCGATCGCCTCGGCGATCGACACCTGCTTGCCCGGCTTGAACGGGATCAGCTTCGAGATGCCGTCGCAGAAGTTGTAGCCGAAATCGAGCACGCGGCCCACGTCGCGGATCGCGCCCTTCGCGGCCATCGTACCGAACGTGGCGATCTGCGACACGGCGTCGCGGCCGTACAGGTCCTTCACGTGCTGGATCACCAACTCTCGCTTTTCCTGGCAGAAGTCGATGTCGAAGTCGGGCATCGAGACGCGTTCCGGGTTCAGGAAGCGCTCGAACAGCAGGTTGTATTTCAGCGGATCGAGGTCGGTGATCTTCAGCGCGTACGCGACGAGCGAACCCGCGCCCGAACCGCGGCCCGGACCGATCGGCACGCCGTTGTTCTTGCCCCACTGGATGAACTCCGCCACGATGAGGAAGTAGCCCGGGAACTTCATCTTGATGATGGTGTTGTTCTCGAACTCCAGGCGCGCCTCGTAGCGCGGCCGCTCCTTCTCGCGCTGTTCCTCGTTCGGATACAGCTCGATGAGGCGCTCTTCCAGCCCCTTCTTCGTTTCCGCGACGAGGAATTCGTCGATCGTCATGCCCGGCGTCGGGAAGTTCGGCAGCTGCGGCTTGCCGAGCGTCAGCGTGACGTTGCAGCGCTTGGCGATCTCCACGGAGTTGGCCAACGCGCCCGGCAAGTCCTTGAACAGTTCCGCCATCTCGGCCTGCGACTTGAAGCACATGCCTTCGTTGAAGCGGCGCACGCGCTTGGCGTTCGCCAGCATCTCGCCCTCGGCGATACAGACGCGCGCCTCGTGCGCGATGAATTCGTCCTTGCTGATGAATTGCACGGGGTGCGTCGCGACGACGGGCAGCCCCAGGCGGTTCGCCAGCGCCACCGAATGGCGCACCTGCTGTTCCTGGTTCTGCTGGCCGGCACGCTGGATCTCGACATAGAAATGGCCGGGGAAGATCTGCGCCCAGCGGCGCGCGCACGCTTCCGCCTTGTCCAGGTCGCCGTTGTCGATGGCCTGGCCGATGTCGCCGAACTGCGCGCCCGACAGCACGATGAGGCCGTTCGACTGCGGCACGTCCGGCTCCAACGTGGAAACGGAAGTCGCCAGCGCTTCCAGCCACTCGACGCGGATCTCGGCCCGGCCCTTGTACTGGTTCGTGAGCCACGCTTTCGACAGCAGTTCGCACAGCTGCAGGTAGCCGGTCTTGTTCTTGCACAGGATGAGCAGGCGGAACGGCTTGTCGCGGTTGTCGTCGTTCGTGATCCACGCATCCACCCCGACGATCGGCTTGATGCCCTTGCCGCGCGCCGCTTTATAGAAGCGCACGAGGCAGAACGCGTTGGCCAGGTCGGTGACGCCCACCGCGGGCTGCTGGTCCTTGGCGGCGGCAGCCACCAGGTCGTCAATACGGACGAGGCCGTCGACGATCGAGTATTCGGTATGGACGCGGAGGTGGGTGAAGATCGGGGAAGTCATCTTGTCATTTTACCCCGGACGGCCGGAATTGAGGGTTGCATCCAGGCACGGTGCGAGGCTTGACAAGCGCGCCGGACGTGCTCTTTCGACGGCTGCTGGCTTATAATAGTCGGCTTGTTCCCCGCTTCGCACTGTATTTTACGATCATGCACGTCAACATCGCCGCCTATAAATTCGTCTCCCTGGACAACCTCGACGAACTGCGCCCGCAATACCAGGCGCTGTGCGACGAGCTGGGCCTGAAGGGCACCATCCTGCTGACACCGGAGGGCATCAATATGTTCGTGTCCGGGCCGCGCGAAGCGATCGACGAGTATCTGGCGTGGGTCCGCAGCGACGCGCGCCTGGCCGACCTGGAGTGGAAGGAAAGCCTGTCGAACGAACAACCGCACCGCCGCATGCTCGTCCGCATCAAGAAGGAAATCATCACGATGCGCATGCCGCTGATCAAGCCGGAACTGGGCCGCGCACCGTCCGTGGCGCCGAAGACGCTCAAGCGCTGGCTCGACCAGGGTCACGACGACGATGGCGTCCCCGTCGTCATGATGGAAACCCGCAACGCGTTTGAAGTCGACGTGGGCACGTTCGACAACACGCTGGACTACCGCATCGACAAGTTCAGCGAGTTCCCCGAGGTCGTCGCCAAGCACAAGGATGAGCTCCAGGGCAAGACCGTCGTCACGTTCTGCACGGGCGGCATCCGCTGCGAAAAGGCCGCGATCCACATGCAGAACATCGGCTACGACCGCGTCTACCAGCTCGACGGCGGCATCCTGAAATATTTCGAGGAAGTGGGCGGCGACCATTACACGGGCGACTGCTTCGTGTTCGACTACCGCACCGCGCTCAACCCGAAGCTGGAGCCGACGGAAACCGTGCAATGCTTCGCCTGCCGCGCCGTCGTGACGCCGCGCCAGCAGCTGGCGCCGGAATACATCGTGGGCAAGTCGTGCCCGCATTGCGCGCACGCGGACCAAGCGCAGGCATGAGCGCAAAGCCGGTGCGTTCCGGCCTGGCGGGCGCAATGCGCGCGACCGCACTGTGGTGCGTACGGATCCTGACGCGCCAGGCGCGCGTGAAATGGCTGGCCCGCGCGGCGCTCGAGCGCTTCCCGGCCCTGCAGACGCGCCTGTACGGCGTACTCCATCGTCATGACGTACCGCCGCGCCGCGCCCATGTGCCGCAGGACGTCGGGGATCTGTCGCCCGATACGGAGGCCATGTATCGTGAATTGAAACGGCATTTCGCGGCGAGGACGCGCTGATGCGCATCGTGCTCGACCTGCAGGGCGCGCAGACCGCCAGCCGTTTCCGCGGCATCGGCCGCTATACGATGGCGCTCACGCGCGGCATCCTGCGCCATGCCGGCGACCACGAGGTGTGGCTGGTATTGAATGGCGCACTCGACGAATCCGTGGCGGCGGTCCGTGCCGGCTTTGCCGGTCTCGTGCCGCGGGAACGCATCCGGGTCTTCGAGCCGCCTGGCCGGGTCGCCGAAATGGACAGCCGCGCGGCGCCCCGCTGCCGTGCCGCCGAGATGATCCGGGAACAGTTCATCGCCCTGCTGGAACCGGACGTGGTGCTGGTGACCAGCCTGTTCGAAGGCTATGTCGACGACGCCGTCGGTTCGGTCGGCACGTTCATCGACGGTGCGCGGACTGCCGTCATCCTGTATGACCTGATTCCGCTGCTCAACCAGGATGTTTATCTGGGCTCGCCCGCGCAGCGGCAATGCTACATGCGCAAGATCGAATCGCTCAGGCGCGCCGGGCGCCTGCTGGCGATTTCCGATTATGCGCGTGAAGAAGCCATCGCCGCACTCGACCTGCCGCCGGACCGGATAGTGGCGATCTCGACCGCTGTGGACGAAAGCTTCGTGCCGGCCGAGCCGACCGCCGACGCACTGGACGCGCTGCGCCAGCGCTTCGGCATCACCCGCCCTTTCGTCATGTGCGCGCCCGGCGGCTACGATTCGCGCAAGAACCTGCCCGGACTGATTACCGCCTACGGCCTGCTGCCGGCCGATCTGCGTGCAGGGCATCAATTGCTCATCGCCAGCCGCCTCACCGACCACGACCGCGTGCAACTCGAAAAGCATGCGCAGTCGAATGGCCTGGCCAAGAACGAACTGATCCTGACCGGCTACGTCAGCGACGACATGCTGATCGCCCTGTACGGTGCCGCCGCGCTGTTCGTCTTCCCTTCCCTGCATGAAGGCTTTGGCCTGCCTGCGCTCGAGGCGATGGCCTGCGGCACGCCGGTGATCGGTTCGAACAGCACCAGCATCCCGGAAGTCATCGGGCTCGAGGAAGCGATGTTCGACCCGCGCCGGCCGGAAGCGATCGCCGCGAAGATGGCCGAGGTCCTGGGCGATCCGGCCTTCGGCGCGCGCCTGCGCGTGCACGGGCGCACGCAGGCTGCTAAATTCTCATGGGATAACACGGCGCGACGTGCGCTGCGCGCGCTCGAAGCGCTGGCCGGCACGGGCGCGCCGGTGCGGCCGCGCGCACGGGAGGCACTGCTGCAGGCGCTGGCCGCCATGCCGGCCCTGGCGGCGGACGACGCCACGCTCCTTGCGCTGGCATCGAGCCTCGCTTCCCTGCCGAAGCCGGATGCGCCGCGGCAATTGCTGATCGACGTCAGCGGGATGGACGATGTCCGACCGGTGCGCGAGCTGCTGCAGGCTTCTCCGGCAGGCATGCAGGCCGTTCCCGTGTTCCTCAGTGCGCAAGGCGGGGTGTGGCATTATCGTTACGCGCCGCGCCGTGCGAGCGAATTGCCCGGCATCGACGCCGACTATGTCGCCGACATGCGGGTAGCCGACCTGCGCACGGGTGACGTCCTCGTGTGCCCATGCGCCGACCTGCATGCGCTCGAGGCGGCTGTTGCAGACGGCCTATTCGACCACTTGCACCGGAACGGCATCACGCTGCATCTCGCCGCCGCCGACCCGCTGTCCGCGAACGTGCCGGCCTGGATGGGCAGCCTCGTCGCGCTCGCCGACGATGTCCACGCGGGGGACCCGGCCTGGCCGGCCATCGAAGCCCTGATTCAGTCCCGCTCCATGGCGTGAATCCGCGGCATCACGCGCCGCACCGGCGCCGCCATGCGCGCAAACGATCCTGCATGCGCTCCCACCGGCAGAAATTGCGCGCCTCGTAATAGAGCGTGCCCGCATGGGGCCGCTCCTCGATCCGGTCGAGACGGACGGGCTGCAACGTCTGCCGTCCATCGATCAGGTAATGGAGCAGCACGAACGGGAACAGGCCGATCCAGGTCTTCCACTGCGATGGATAGCGCAGGCACAGGCGCAAGTAGGCAAGGCGCCGCGACAGCGGTATCGCGGAAGACTCGACGGGACCATTCGCCGCCAGCGGCGCCAGCACCCGGAACAGGGGGCCGGGGCAGCGATAGCCGTTGTACAGGGCAAACTGGCGCAGGCGCGGGAGCAGACCCAGCCGGTTGGCGACCTGTGCTGCCAACGCGTGCAGCGCGTCGTGGTCATGATGGCCGCCTTCCCATGCAAGGACGTGGATCGCCCCGATCGTCTCGAACGAAGAGAACCATTGCCCGATCCACGCATCCGCCCGCTCCAGCGCCAGGTACAGCGCCCCGTCATCGATGCCCAGCTGGTCGCCCGCGAACACGATGTCGTCCGGTCCGACACCGAGACTGGCGAGCACCCGCGTCGATTCGGCGTTACGACGTGGCCCGGTGGCGGCGTTCCCCCGCGTCAGGTAGGCGCACACGACCCGTTGCCCGCGCCGGCGGCAGTCTTCGATCACATGGAACACGCCGAACTCGTCGTCCTGGTGGGCAAACAGGAACAGCGCGACGGATCCGGCGCGATGCGGCTCAATAGGCATCGAAATCGAGGAACGAGAAATTGATGCGCTTGTGGTCCAGGTGGCTTCCGGGCGTTGCAAGCGAACGGTAGATGAGGTTCAGCGGCGATGGACGCAGGCGCTGCGGAATGCTGGCATAGCCGCCCTTCCGCTTGACGTCATCGGGCAACAGGCCGAGATAGAGCCTGAACGGCGACAGGGGCGCGCCGCCGGTTGCCGGGGTCGCCGGCGACATATCCGCGGGCAGGGCAAGTTCCGCGTACGCGTGGATCCACGGCCCGAATGCACGCGCATGGAATTGCCACGCATCGCCGCGCCGGCGGCATGCCACCGGATTATGCGGGTTGGCGCAACGCCATTCCAATGCCTGCGTCGTCCACAGGCGCTCGAACGCGCATGGCCGCGCGCTGTCATCCACCGCACCGGTGCGCCCGACGCCGACCAGCGCTTCGAGAGGACGCACGAGCTGGAATCCGAGCTTGCGAATGAAGCCCGGCGTGCTGTTGGCGTTCGCCACGCCATAGACGCCTTCGAACCCGGCGCCGGCGGCGGCGTCGAAGGTCATCGCCGCCAGCTTCGTAAACAAACCTTGTCCCTGGAACCGGGGATGGGTCGCCGTATTCAGCGACAGCAGCACGCGGACGGTGCGCCCGTCGATGCGCGCCTGCGCCGGAATGCACACATAGTGCGCGGCAAGGACACCGTCTTCGCGCGCATCGAATCCGAACGCGTTGCCATCCGGGTTCTGCACGTACAGCCAGGCGATGTACTCCGGCGTGAACTTGTCCGTACCGGGAAAGCAGGCGGAAAACAGGGCGCTGTACTCGGCGAGCGTTGGCTGGTCAAACCCGATGGGAACAAATTGCATCATTTGAAGATCCAATGTTTACTCAGGAAGAAACCGTTCACTGCAACCACGGGCAACGATATCAGTTTTCCCGGTAGCGGCAACTGAAACAACATCAGCGACGCCCCCACGAAGGCCAGTGTGATCAGGTAATTCATTCCGACCACGCAAAGAAAGCGCGTCAACGTCCCCAGGGTGGTGACATTCTTGAAGGTCACCCTGGCATGAAACGCATAATTCACACCCAATCCCGCGAGGAATCCCGTTGTCGTGGCGGCGAATGGCCCCACCCCGTTCGCCAGCAGCAACTGCAGGAAACCGATATCCACCAGGGTGCTCAATACGCCGCCGGCGACGAACACCAGGAACTGCGGCGAAACCTTCATCACTCGTTGCATGGCAGTCGCTCGTAGCCGGCCGTTTTATGCAGCGGCCGCTTCGGCACCGATGCGATGTCGTCCGCCAGGAATGCCAGAATCAGCTGCACGCCCATCAGGATCGGCAACGCCGCCAGCATGACCGTGCCGGCCGGCGTTCCGACGCCCGCACGGGCCGATTCGATCCAGTGCACGATGCCGTACACCGCGCCGACCACCACCAGCGCAAGCCCGACCGGCAATTCGATCGAGGCGAGCGACATCGTGCGCAAATAATAGTTGTAGAAAATGCGTTTGACGAAATTACGGCTGTGCTTCACCAGGAACTCGGTCACGATCTTCGATATCTTGAGATTGCTGACTTCGTCGCCGTAGCGCGCATCCATCGGGACATCGACGACGACGGCGTGCAGGGTATTCAGCCGGAACAGCATATCGGTCTCGAAAAAATAACGGCGGCTGATGCGGTTGAACGGCAGATGGCGCGCGACACCCGCATGGATCGCGGTAAAGCCGTTCGTCGGATCGAACAGGTCCCAATAGCCTGACGACAGCTTGGTCATCAGGGACAACAATGCGTTCCCGACGAGGCGCACAGTCGGCATCGCGCGGATCTGCTCGAGGTCGAAGAACCGGTTGCCTTTGCTGTAATCGGCTTCGCCACGCAGGATCGGCGCGACGAACCTGGCGATGAGGCGCGGATCCATCTGGCCGTCGCCGTCGATCTTGACGATGACGTCCATGCCGTCCTCGATCGCCGCGCGGTAGCCCGTCATCACGGCGCCGCCGACGCCCTGGTTCTCGTCATGCTCGAGCACGCGCACGCGCGGATCGGCGCAGCTGTTGCGCACGAGCGCGCCGGAGCCGTCCGGGCATTTGTCGTCGACGACGTAGATACGGGTCACTTCCGGGCCGATGCCGGCGATCACGCCGAGGATGTGGCGCGTCACCCGGTAGCTCGGGATCACGACGGCGATGCGTCCGGGAGGCAGCATGTTCGCCACGCCGGCCGCGCCGCCGGCCGCCGTTACCACGTCAGGTCCCATCGCTTTGCCTCCAGGTCGAGCCGGCACAATCCGTTCACCGCGTGGCGCTGCGCGTACGCGCGGATGCGGCTCGTGTAGTCCGGCGCGTTCGGATTCTCGAAGTTCCAGTCCGGCGGATTGAACGACGCCACGCCGTTGATCGTCGGGATCTGGTGCAGTTCGCCGATCAGCATGGCGCTGACGTTGTGCGCATAGTGATTGTTGATCCATTCCGACATCGGCGTCGCCAATGCCTGGTGGGCCCAGCCGGACACGAAGAACGCCGTGCAGCCGGGCGGCGGCGCCGGCACGTCGACGCGCTTGACTTCGTCGGCGCGCACGAGCGCGATGTAGCCGTCGTTGATTTCCTCGGCGCCCAGCAACAGCACGAGGACGATCCAGATCGATGCCGGCACCTTCAACGTCGACAGATAATACGCCGCGATCAGCACGACGGGGAACAGCAGGAACATCTGGTACGCCGACACGACGCTCAGCGCGCGCGCACCGGGGAAGAATTTGTAGACGAGCCACCAGGCGCTGTGCCCGCCCACGTTCAGCGTCAGCAGCCACGTGCAGATCGCCGCGAGGCAGGCCGCGCGCAGCAGCGTGTCCACGGGCGCCGCGTCGCGCGTCCGCCGGCGCAGCACGTGGATGCAGCCGAACACGAACAGCAGGAACAGCAGCGGCGCGACCCCGGTGTTGTAGTACTCGCCGTTCGGCGCATAGCCGGGTGCGGCGAACGCGAGGAAGCGGTTGTAGATCTTCCCGAACAGCAGGTTCTCGTTACCGACCTGCAGCACGCCCGCCAGCGGGACGGTATTGCTCAACACGGTGTCGATGGGCCGCATGCCCGTCTCCTGCGATTTCGCCAGGTAGACGGTCAGCAGCGGCAGCAGCGCGACGACGGTCACCACGGCGACGATCGCCACGCCGGCCTTGTGCGCGACGATGTGCTGGCCGAGCGTCTTGCGGCCGGCGCGGCCGATGCCGTAGACGAGGAACGCCAGCAGGAACGTCGTGAAGAAGATGAAGAACCACGTCATGTAGAAGCACGTGATGCTCCACGCGCCGAGCACGATGCCGGCCGCGCAGCCGAAGCCGACGAAGCGGCGCCGCTGCCCGGCGTACAGCGCGCGCACGGCATGCCACATCAGCAGCGCGAGCACGGGCGCAAAAGCGATACTTGCGAGCTGCAGGCGCTGGCCATGGATCGTCAGGCTGTTACTGGCGGCGAACAGCGCCGCCGCGAACAGCGCAAGCCAGAACGGCAGGCGGAAGATCTGTCGGGCGGCGAGAAAGAACGTCCCGAAGCCGATCGCCCTGAACACCATGTTGGTCAGCTCCGTCGTCAGGAACGGATCGAAGCCGAGCGGGCGCACGAGCGCGTAGATCAGGCCGATCAGGAAGTAGCCGTCCGTGTGGCCGAGCGTCTTCGTATAAGGATAAAAATAATACAGCTGCGACCACGGCGCCCTGCCGTGCACGACGTTGGACCAGTGCTCCAGGATTGTCGTCATGATCGCCGCGTCGTAGCGGTCGCCGTACAGCACCGTGAACCCGTTGAAGATCTGGGTGCGGAACTGGACGAACAGTACGAGCGCCACGGTCAGGCAGATGGCGAGCGAGGCGACGAGGCGGGATGGCGGCGTGCGGGGTGTGAAAGACATTCAGGTCAGCTTTCGTGGAAGGAAGCAGCGGTAACGCCGTGCGCGCGGGCCCCTTCGGCCGCCGCCGCATGCAGCGCGTTCATCATGTTGTACAGGCGCTCGCCCAGGCGCGAATAGCGGTGCGCGGCCCGCCAGCGCCCCGCTTCCGCCTGGATGGCGCCCACGCGGGGCGCGCCGGCCGCGACGTCGTCCATCAGCGCGGCGATGCCCGCCGCGATCTCCTGCGGCGCCTGGCCGGGCAGGCGGAACGTGACGGCCTGCACGTCGTCGAAGATCGCCAGCGGCGTGACGGCGACGGGGCGGCCGCTCGCGAGGCCGTAGCGCACGGCACCGCTCGCGGACTCGCCCGTGTTCTGGTACGGGAAGACGATCAGGTCGGACGCGGCCAGCTTGCCGAGACTCGCGTGGTCGTCGAGGAAGTCCGTGCAAAAGTCGACCAGGTCGTCCACCATCAGCCGCTTCGCCAGCGCCTTGACGTCGGCCACGAGCTGCGCCGACTCCGCGATCGGATATTCCGCGTTGACCATGTTCAGCCGCACGTCGCGGCCTTCGCCCCGCAGCAGCGCCAGGGCTTCGACCAGCTGGGGCAATCCCTTGTGCGGCAGGAAGAAGCCGTACGACGCGATCTCGAACGTCTTCGCCGCGCGGCGCGGGGCCGGTTCTGGCCAGTCGAGGATCCCGTGCGGGAACAGGGTGACGTTGTCCAGCAGGCCGTGGCGCTTCAGGCGGTTCAGGTCGGCCGGCGCATGCACGAGCACGCGCTGGCACGCGCGCAGCGCCGGCACGAGGATTTCCAGCCGCTTGTGCGGCACGTGCGCCGGGTCGATCGTCGCGTGCAAGGTGACGACGACGATGCGTCCCGCGGCCCGCTGCGCCAGCAGGAATGCGGCCAGGCGCTCGAGCTGGAAGAAGCCGTAGTTAAACTGCAGCACGAGCGTCGTCACGCCGGCCGCGTCGATGGCGGCAGCCAGTTCGTCCAGGGTGTCGTGGTCGCCCTGCTCCCAGCAGCGCACGACCTCGGGGCCGTCGGCCGCCGTGCGCTCCGCCGCGTGCGCGGCCAGGATGGTGACGTCGGCCGGCAGATTGTGGATCAGGTGCGCCGAATACGTCGCGATGCCGCACTTCGTGTGCCAGCTCGTGACCCAGCCGATCTTCTGCTCGCCCGCATGGGCCGGCTGCGCGAATGCCCGCGCGGCGTCGACGAGGCGCTCGGCCACGTGGCGCCACGTGAACCGCTCCAGCAGCAGGTCGCGGCCGCGATCGGCCTTCGCGCGCCGCTCGGGCGCCGGCAGCGCGCGCACGTCGCGCATCGTGCGCGCGAGATGGTCCTGGTCGGGTTCCGCCCACACGGAGCCGAACAGCCCGAAGTGCGTCTGCGCGGGCGTGAACGTGAAGTCGACGAGCCAGGCCGTCTCCGGATTGCAGAAGTCGAGCTGGCCGCTCCAGCCCGTCGTGATGACGGGCAGGCCGGACAGCATGGCTTCCGCGAGCGGCATGGCGAAGCCCTCGGCGCGGCTCGGCGCGACGAGGACGTGGCATTCCTCCAGCAGGCCTTTCAGCTCGGCGTCGCTCAAGTCCTCCTCGAGGATGACGACGTCCGGGTACGCCGGATTGTCGCGGCGCGCGTCGGCCAGCCACGTGTGGATGTCGTTGTGCGGATTGGCGAACGTCTTGATGACGAGGGTGACGTCGTCGGCGATCGTGAACGCGTCGCCGTAGGCGCGCAGCAGCACGTCGGCGCCCTTGCGCGGGAAGCACGACGACACGTGCAGGAAGCGGAACGCGCGGCCGGGGCAAGGACGGGTGCGGTCGGCCCGCACGCGCAGCCAATGGTCGACGCCGCAGCCCGACGTGCGCATCGGCACGCACACGCCCTGGTCGACCATCACCTTCTGCACGTGCGTCGACAGGCACGTCATGCCCTGCAGGTGCGCGTTGAATGCGGTGGTCCAGTCATGGGGAAACGCCGACTCTTCCCACGCATAATGGTGCAGCAGGTTGAGGCGGCCGCGCATGTCGTCCACGCGCGGCGGATACAGGTTGCGGCTGCACACGTCGGCGTCTTCCTCGCGCAGCGATGCCACGCGCGCGTGCAGCGCCGCCAGCGCCGGATTCGCCTGCAGGAAGGCCGGATCGGGCGCGAAATCGCCCGGGCCCTCGGTCGAGTGCAGCGCCACGTCGTGCCCCAGCTCGCGCAGCGCCAGCGCCGTCTCGCGGTTCAGCAGGGCCAGGCTGTAGCTGCTGTCGAACGGCCCCTCGACGCGCCACGTCAGCTTGTCGGGCAGCACGCGGCCGCGCCGGATGCGGTCCGTCTGCTGCAGGTTGCGCGCCATGACGTCGGCCAGCAGCTTCAGTTCCTCGTCGTCCTGCACGCCCGCCGCGCGGTATTCGCGCGCCACGTCGCGCAGCAGGTCGCGGTAGCGGGCCGCCGACAGCGCCTGCTGGCGTTCCCACGGCATCGCGGCCGCCGGCGCGGCGTCCGCGACGAGTTTTTCCAGCGCAGCGAGCGCGGTCACGGCGCTGCGGTCCCACGAAAACGTGCGTGCCTGCGCCAGGCCGTGCTCGCGCAGGCGCGCGCGCAGGGCGTCGTCGGCCATCGCCTGCTGGATCTTGGCGGCGATCTGCGCCGGCACGGCGGGATCGAACAGCGCCTCGTCGCACCCGATGACCTCGGGCACGCTGGTGGCGTTCGCGCCGAGGACGGGCGCGCCGCACGACATCGCCTCCAGCACGGGCAGGCCGAAGCCCTCGTGCAGCGACGGGAAGACGAACAGCGCGGCCATGTTGTACAGCATGACCAGCTCGTCGTCGGACACATAGCCCGTCAACACGAGCTCGTCGTCGCGCAGCCCTGCCTGGGCGGCCAGCGCCTGCAGGTTGGCCTGGTCGCCGCGGTTGATCTTGCTGACGATGACGAGCTGGTAGGCCGCGCGGTACTGCGCCGGCAGCTGCGCGTACGCCTGGATCAGGCCGTCGAAATTCTTGCGGTGGTCGAAGCCGCCCGGCGCGTACATGAGGATGTCGCGCCGGATGTGCAGGCGCTCGCGCAGGGCGCGCGTCAGTTCGTCCGGGTACTGCATCCGCTGGAAGCGTCCGTCCACCGCCGTCGAGATGTTGACGACGCGGTCCGCATCGAGGCCCAGCGTGGCCACCGCCTCCGCGCGCGAGTAGGCCGAGATGGACAGCAGCAGGTCGGCGTTGCGCAGCGAGTCGATCTTGCGGTCGTAGTACTGGCGCAGCAACGTGGTCGGCAGGTAGACCTCGGGCTTCAGGTAGGGAATGAGGTCGTACAGGATGGCCGCCGTGCGCACGCCGGGCACGTCCTTGTCGATGCGCGTCACGGCGTCGTCGACATAGCCCTCGAACAGGCTCGTGACGAGGACGACGTCGGCCTGCATCTCGGCCAGGAAATGCGCGCGCACGTGTTCCGCCGCGCGCGCGCGCCAGCGGTTCGTCGTCTCGTGCTCGGCGACGGGACGCGGCACGTCGAACACGCGGATGCGCTCGGGCGGCACGAGGCCGGCGAACGCGGTGCGCAAGTCGTCCAGGCTGTCCGGGAAGGCGCCGCTCAGCGCCAGCCACACCTCGTGTCGTCCGGCATTACGGGCGATCGCCTGCGCGATCGATAGCGAATACCGGCCGATGCCGCGGAAGCGGCTTTCCGTCTGCGCGCCCTGGAGGTCGATGAGGATGCGCATTATTCGGCGTCCCCGTCGACGGCCTGCTTGAGTTCCGCGTACAGCCGCGCCGCGCGCGGCGACAGGCGCCGCGTGACGGCGGGCGCGCCGCCCTGCGACACGACGACGACGGGCGCCTCCGCCGCCTTGCCGGCCGCGGCGTCCGACCCCTGCCCCGTCACGACGCGCGCCACCCGGCCCGTCTGGCGCAGCGCCCAGCGTGCCACGCGGCCGGCGAAGCGGCGGCCGCGACTCGCATGCGTGTACGCGAAGCGCAATGGCTCCGTCACGCGCCACGATTTGCTCGCATACACGTGCCCGAGCTCGCCGCCCAGCGCGTCGACCTGCTTGCGCAGGTCTTCCGCCGCCTGCCACCAGAAATAGGCCTTCTGTTCGAGTTCCTTGATCTTGTCCCTGGCCGCGGCGGCCTGCCCGGACAGGGCGGCCAGGCGCGCGTCGAGTTCGGCCGCCCGCTTGGCCTCCCGTTCGGCAGCCGCGCGCGCCGCCTCGCTGGCGGCCAGTTCGGCGTCGCGCGCGTGCAGGCGGCTCGTGAGGTCGGCGACCTGGCCCCGATATTCCGCGACGGCCACGTTGCACAGGCCCCAGCTGGCCTGGCCGCTGACTTCCACGGCATCGAAGATGTTCGGCGGCGCCGAGAAGGCGGCGGCCAGTTCCGGATGCTCGTCCGCGATATAGAAACGGTTCAGGCCATCGAAATAGACGTAGCGGTAGCCGGCGGCGGTGACCAGGTGCTCCCACTTGTCGTGGTCCGTCTCCGTCGAATTCGGCACGGTGGCCTCGACGACGAGGACCCACGGCCGCAGGCGCGTGCTGTCCCAGCCGCGCAGGACCTGCTCCTCGAAACCTTCGACGTCGATCTTCAGCCAGTGGACATCCTTCCCGTCCAGCCGTTCCAGCGCCGACTTCAAGGTCAGCACCGGCGTCTGGAGGCGTTCGACCGCATAGCCCCGTTCCGCCTGGTGGCGTTCGGCATAGCCGGGAATGGCCGTGCTCAGGCCCGTATCGGCGAACACGTTCAGCTCGAGGACGCCCTCGCGCTCGCCCAGCGCCACCTGCAGCACCGTCTCGTCGGGCCGGTCCTCGCGCAGCAACTGCGCGAACGCCGGCACGGGCTCGACGTGCACGCCGCGCCAGCCGCGCTCATAGAACGCCCGGCTGACGGAATCGATGCGGGGATGCTGGGCGCCCACGTCGACGTACGTCCCGTCGGACACATGGCCGAGTGCACGCCACAGCATGACGTCCTCGAAATTCTGCGCGTACGAAAGAAAACCCATCACATGACCTTGACGTCGTTGCGCTCGATGACGAAGCGTGCATCGAGACTGGTGCTGCCGATGAAGAAATCGCGATCGACGTTGATGACGTCGAAGACCAGCAGGTTGTCGACCCACTCGTAGTTGTCGGACAGGTGCGTGTCCGAACTCACGAGCGCGGGCGACACGGAATACGAACCGGGACCGAGCGTGCACGTGAACGGCAGGCGGAACACGATCGTTTCACCGGCGCGCGGCGCCTCGACGATCTGGTGCGTGTGCCACGTGTTGGTGCCCCAGATGATGTGGCCCTGCTTGTCGCGGACCATGTACCCGAGCACGAGGCGCGGCAGGTCTGCGTGGACCGTCACCTGCAGGCGCAGCTCGACGCGCTGGCCGACGTTGACGACGGCCAGTTCCTGCGCCGTCGCCGCGTCGACCAGGCGCAGGTCGGCCACGCGCGCCTCGCCGGAGCCGCTGCGCGTCGTCAGCCAGCCGTTCCTGGCACGGCGCTGCTCGACCGTCAGCTTGGCGTTTTCCTTTTCCGTGATCATCGCGTTGTAGTAGTCGACGACTTCGTCCGGCACGCCGTCCTTCAAGACCCGTCCCTTGTCGATGAGGATGACGCGGTCGCACAAGGTGCGGACGTCGCTCAGGCTGTGGCTGACGAAGATGATCGACACGCCCTGTTCGCGGAACTGGCGGATGCGGTCGAAGCTCTTGTGCTGGAAATAGCTGTCGCCGACGGACAGGGCCTCGTCCACGATCAGCAGGTCGGGCCGGAACGCCGTGGCGACGCTGAACGCGACCCGCACCTGCATCCCGCTCGAATACGTGCGCATCGGCTGGTCGAAATAGGCACCGATCTCGGCGAACGCCTCGATCTCGGGCATCGCCCGGTGGATGTCGTCCCGGGCGTATCCCATCAGGCCGGCCGAGTGGTAGACGTTCTCGCGCCCCGTCAGGTCGCCGTTGAAGCCCATGCCCAGTTCCAGGATGGCGGCCACGCGGCCGCGCACGACGACCTGGCCGACCGTCGGCTGGATCGTGCCCGTGATCAGCTTCAGCAGCGTGGACTTGCCGGCGCCGTTCTGGCCGATGATGCCCACCGCCTCCCCCGCCGCGATCGAGAACCCGATGTCCTTCAGCACCCAGTGCTCGTGCTGAGGGTGCACGCCCGGGAAGAACCACGATGCGACCCGGCGCAGTTCGCTGCCCCAGCGGCGGTATGCCTTGCCGAGGCCGCGCACCTCCAGTTCGCCGCTCATAGCTGGTCCACCATTTCCGGGATGGCCTTGCGAAACAGGACGAGCGACACGAACAGCGACACGGCCGCGATGGCGGCGGCGCCGACCAGCGAGCTTGCCTGCGGCACGCGGTCATACAGGAGGATGTCGTGGTAGGCGACCACGATCGGCACCAGCGGATTGAGCGCCAGCCACGAGCGGTAGGCTTCGGGGATGATGTTCGCCATGTAGACCACGGGCGTGAACCAGTACAGGAATTGCATCGCGACGGGCACCACCTGCCCCACGTCGCGCATGAAGACGTTGAGCACGCCCAGGCCCAGGCCGATGCCCAGGCCCAGCGCGATCGTCAGGGCCATCAGCGCGGGCAGCGCGAGCAGCGCCGTGCCCGGCACATGCCCGAGCGCCCCGAAGATCAGCAGCACCGCGAAGAACAGCAGCACGTTGTTGACGAGCGCACTGCCCACGACGATGAACGGCAGCGCGATGCGGGGGAACGACAGCTTCTTGAGGATGTTGGCGTTGTCGATGAACAGCGTCAGGCAGCGGTTGACGATTTCGGCGAACAGCGACCAGCCGAGCGTGCCGGCCATCAGGTAGATGGCGTACGCATAGCGGTTCGTGATGCCGGGCAGCTTGGACGACAGCACGGCGGACAGGACGAAGGCAAAGATGACGACCTGCGCCAGCGGATTCAGGATCATCCACAAGCCGCCGAGCCGGCTGCGCACGAATTTCGTCCGCAGCTCCGTCCGTATCGACGACGATATGAAAAATCGGTAGCGCCATGCGCCCGACAACATGCCAAACATTGCTGGAATCCCTTTTGGACTGTTCTCTGACGAGGCAGGAGCGCCCAAAAAATAGTTCGCCAGAAAGAGAGCGCGTTGCTAGTTTACAACCGAAATATTTTAACTCATGTACAAAAATTGTGAAAAACGGTATATGTTTGTCAACAGGTAAAAGATGTGTCCAAGTGTTAGCGCAAGGACATCGGTCACCCGCCGCCGCACCTTTGCGGGCGTGCGCGCTTTAACGGTAGGCCCATCGTCACTCCCTTAGGATCGGCCCTGCAGTACATACCGAACCGTTCGAGGAATCATCTCAATGACGACAGGGCGCGACAAGGACGAAGGCCGGCACCGGCAACTGGACGAACAGGGCGGCGGCCAGAGCCATGGCGTGCTCGCCGCCGGCGAGGTCGAGGGCAATGCTTTCGAGCCGATGGGCAATCCGGGGGGCGTGTTCTGCAACGGCGCGTTCCTCGACCTGACCTTGTACAAGGAAGACGACGTCATCGGCCGCAATTGCCGCTTCCTGCAGGGCCCGGAAACGGACCGCCGCACGATCGACGAGGTGCGCAAGGCCGTCGCCGAGGAGCGCGCCGTCGACGTCCTGAACTACAAGGCCGACGGCACGCCGTTCTGGAACGCGCCGTTCATCGGTCCCATCTTCGACCAGGACGGCACGCTGCGGTATTTCTTCGCGTCGCAGATGGACGTCACGGAGCGCCGCCTGAGCCAGGAATCGCACCTGCAGGCGCAGACGATGGAAGCGATCGGCCAGCTGACGGCCGGCATGGCGCACGACTTCAACAACCTGCTGCAGGTCATCAACGGCAACCTCGAAGTCGCCTTGATCAGCCTGGAGCGGCCGGACATGGCGCGCGCCGGGAAGCTCACCCAGCAGCTGCTCACGTTCGCGCGCAAGCAGCGCCTGGAACCGCGGCCCGTCGACATCAACAACCTCGTCGTGGAATTCTCCGAGATGCTCGTGCGCACCTTGGGCGACCGGGTCGGCCTGTTGTTCACGGACGTGATCATGCCGGACGGGATGAACGGCCTGCAGCTCGTCGACGAGGTGCACCGCCTGCGCCCGCGCCTGCCCGTCCTCGTCACGACGGGCTATATGGACGAATTACCGGGACCGGGCCAGGCCCAGGGGGAGCGGTTGAACGTGCTCGCGAAGCCATACAAGCACGGCGACCGGGTCGAACGCGTGGAGGGGGCGCTGACAGCGTAGGGTGGGCACCCCTGTGCCCACGCGTGACGTTCGCGATGCGTTGACGTCCGCGTGGGCTCGGGGAGCCCACCCTACCCGTTCAGGCTTTTGGCAATCCGCCCAGCAGCGCAGCCAGCTTGGGCTTCGCCTTGTTCGATGCGGCCGGTGCCGGCGCCGCTTCCTTGCGCGGGGCGACGGACGGCTCGTACGGCTTGAGGAACCACGGATCGACTTTGTCGCGGCGCGGCGCGCCCATGCCGCGCGGGCCCGGGCGTTCCGTGCGCTCGGGGCGCTCGCCACGCGGGTGGTCCGTCTCGCGACGGCCGCCGCGGCGGTCGACACCCCGGTCCGCGCCGCGGTCGTGGCCGCGCGACGGCGTGAAGCCGGTCAGCTCGCCGCGGGTGATGGTCTGCTTGATCAGTTTCTCGATGTCGGCCAGCAGGCGCTCGTCCTTGTCCGAAAACACGGACAGCGCGTCGCCCGTCGCGCCGGCGCGGCCCGTGCGGCCGATGCGGTGCACGTAGTCCTCGGCGTTGTACGGCAGGTCGTAGTTGATCACGCACGGCAGGTCCGTGATGTCGAGGCCGCGCGCGGCGACGTCCGTCGCGACGAGCACGTCGATGTCGCCCTTCTTGAAGGCGTCGAGCGCCGCGATGCGCTCCTGCTGTGTCTTGTCGCCGTGGATGGCGGACGCCTTGATGCCGGCCTGCTCGAGATAGCGCGCCAGGCGCGAGGCGCCGATCTTCGTATTCGAGAACACGAGCACCTGTTTCAGGTCGCGCGCGCGGATCAGGTGCTCGACGACGTTGCGCTTCTGCTCTTCATCGACCTTGTACAGCACCTGCGTGATGGAGGTGTTCGTGGCGTTGCTGCGCGCGACCTCGATCGTCAGCGGGTCGTTCAGGAAGCTGCCCGCCAGCTTCTTGATCTCGGGCGAGAACGTGGCCGAGAACATCAGGTTCTGGCGCTTCTTCGGCAGCAGGTTGATGATGCGCTGCAGGTCAGGCAGGAAGCCCATGTCGAGCATGCGGTCGGCCTCGTCCATCACGAGCATCTGGACCTGGGCCAGGCTGATGTTCTTCTGCTCCACGTGGTCGAGCAGGCGGCCCGGCGTCGCGATGACGATCTCGACGCCGCGGCGCAGGATCTCGGTCTGCGGCTTCATGTCCATGCCGCCGAAGACGACGGTGGAGCGCAGCGGCGTGTGCTGGGCATAGGCCTTGACGTTTTCCGCGACCTGGATCGCCAGTTCGCGCGTCGGCGTCAGCACGAGGGCGCGCACGGCATGGCGCGCCGGCGACATGCTCGTGTTGGCGTGCGGGAGCAGCAACTGGATGATCGGCAGCGAGAAGCTGGCCGTCTTGCCGGTGCCGGTCTGGGCCGCGCCCATGACGTCGCGGCCCTGCAGGACGATGGGAATCGCCTGGGCCTGGATCGGGGTCGGGTGCACATAGCCCTGGTCCGACAGCGCACGCTCGATCTCAGGCGCCAGGCCGAAATCGGCGAAGCGCACGGTCGGCGCGCCGCCAGTTTCAATGGTGGTCGGTGTTTCAGACATGTTTTCTTTCGGGCAATGAATCGTTGCGTTCTACGGCCGGGCTACTGCCCTGGCAGAGCCAACGCGGGAAAACCGGGGTGACGGGACGCGCTTCGCGCGGCTTGGCCGGGAGCGGTGGTGGCTGCCTGGTCAGCGCCACACGGCGCCGCACGGACGTAGAGAGTCTAAATCGCGCTCAAGGTTACCTCAAATCGTACCCTCTGTATATGAAATCCGCGTTTTGGGGTGCAAATTACAATATTGTCATCTGCCTCGACGCATGGTGGGCGGGGGCCGCCCACCCTACGACAATCTCCGCCGTAGGGTGGGCATTTGAGGCCGGGGGCCTCAAATGAAACGTGCCCACCAACGTCGACCGGACCGGCACCGTTACGAAGTGATGAGGCCGTGCTCGTCGAGCACGTCGTGCAGCAGTTCCAGCCGGATCATGGGATTGTCGAGCATGAGCATGCTCTGCTTCTGGTCATTGGGCAGCGGCAGCAGCTCGCACCAGCGGTTGGCCACCCAGCCGCAATCGTCCAGGCGGAACGGCGGCTGCACGGGCCAGCGGCTCTGCGGCACATCGTGCAGCGACGCGAGCACGCGGTCGAGCGCATCGGACGCGCCCTTCAGGTCGGACGGGATGCGCACGATGCGGTCGTTTTCCACCAATTCGGCCTCGGCCATCCACAGGCCGTTCGTGCGGCGCTCGCTGGCCACCACGTTGAACCGGGCACCGCCGCGGCACACCACCTGCAGCAGGCCGGGCGTGGACGCCGTCGTGTCCTGCACGGACGCCAGCGTGCCCGCGGGCGAGAACCGCTCCTGTCCTTCCGGGGTGCGCACTTCCTGGCCATGGGTCAGCAGCACGACGCCGAACGGTTCGTTCTCGGTCAGGCAATGGCTGATCATGTCGAGGTAGCGCACCTCGAAGATCTGCAGCGGCAGCACGCCGTCCGGGAACAGCACCGTGCTGAGCGGGAACAGGGGTAACGTGATCGTGGCCATGCGCGCATGATGACAGATTCGCCGCGCGGGACGGTGCACGATTGCTGCCCTCTCAGTCGCCCGGCGCTTCGATCGGCAGGGTGCGGACGGCCTCGACGAAGGCCCGCAGGCGCCAGCCCAGCCGTGCCCAGCCGGGGTCCGGCTGGTTCGCCACCCGCACCGTGACGACCTGGCCGAGCGTCGCGTCGCACGCGTACACATAGTCGCCCGCCTGCTCGAACGGCAGGCGGAACACGCGGCCCGGCAGCACGAGCACCTGGCCGAAGACGTGCGGCGCCGTGTCGCGGTTGTGCAGCAGAAGGACGTCGCGCACGCCCAGGGTCAGGCGCACCTCGGCCGGCACCGGCGTGGCGCCTGCCCCGCCGGGCGGGAACACGAGGGTGCGCTCGCGCGTCGGATAGCGCAGCGGCGCGAGCGCCGCCCACAGCAGGACGGCGACGAGGAGCAGCGCGGCGCCCCAGCGTACGCGGTGCAGCAGGCTCATGCGGGCACCACTGGCGCGGGCCGGCTGACGGGGACGAATCGGAAAGGCATGGACTTAGCGTAAAACGCTCATTGTAGCCGGAGCGCGGCGCCGGCCTGTTGTGCGCCCGTCCCGTCCATACGGGCGTATCCTGCACGGGACGGCGCGCTTTGCCATGCCGGCAACGGACCCATGACCGTTCTTCCCTTGTCGAGAACAGCGTACCGCATCCATGCAGCATCGAAACACATTGCCCACATCGTCCAACCGTACGTCCCCGCGCAGCGCAGCCCACCTCCCCATCCTCCTGGCCATGCTCGCGTTCCTGGCCGCGCTGGTCGTGACCTACACGGTGGCGGGCAATGCGCAGCGGGCGGCGGCGGATGAACTGGCCGGCAATTTCAATTTCCGCGCGCGCGACCTGGCCGGCAGCATCGACCGGCGCATGGACGTCTACGAGGAAGTGCTGCTCGCCACGAGCGGCTTCCTGCGCGGCTCGGTCGACGTCGGCCGCGCCGAATTCGCCGAGTACTACGCCCAGCTGCGCCTGAACGACCGCTTTCCCGGCATCGAGGCCCTCGGCGTCGCCGCGCTCATCCCGCCCGGACGCCTGGCCGCCCACGTCGCCGCGATGCGCGCCGCGGGCTTTCCCGACTACGCGCTCAACCCGCCCGGGTCGCGGCCCGTGCTCACGGCGGTCACCCGCATCGAGCCTTTTTCCGGACGCAACCTGCGCGCCTTCGGCTACGACATGTTCAGCGAACCGGCGCGGCGCGCGGCGATGGAGGCCGCGCGCGACACGGGACAGGCGGCGGCCACCGGCAAGGTCGTGCTCGTGCAGGAAGGCGGCCGGGGCGAGCAGGCCGGCTTCCTGATGTACGTGCCCGCGTACCGCGCGGGCCTGCCGCACGACACGGTCGCGGCCCGGCGCGCCGCCATCGTCGGCTGGGTCTACGCGCCGTTCCGCATGCGCGACCTGATGCAGGGCCTGGGCGGCGAGCACGCGGGCGACTTGCAGGTCGAGATCTACGACGGCCTCGCGCCCACGCCCGACGCCCTGCTCTACCGCTCGCCCGCCGCGCAGCCGGCCGGCCGGCGTCCCCTGCTGAGCTACCAGACGGCGGTCGACAACGCCGGCCGCGCGTGGACTGTCGTCGTGCATTCGACGCCCCGCTTCGAGGCGGCGCTCGACCACCGCACGACGGTCGCGATCGCGCTGACGGGCATCGGCCTCGGCGTGCTGCTGGCGCTCGTCGTGTGGCTGCTCGCGTCCGAGCGCCGTCGCGCGCTGCAACTGGCGCAGGGAATGACAGTCGAACTGCGCGCCTCGCGCGACCGTATCGACGCGGAGCGCGAGCGCGTCCGCCTGATCCTGCAGACGGCGTACGACGCCTTCATCGCGATCGCGCCGGACGGCCGCATCACGGACTGGAACCTGCAGGCCTGCAAGCTGTTCGGCTGGCGCGAGGACGAAGCCGTCGGCCGCAACGCGCTCGACCTGCTGCTGCCGGAACCCGAGCGCGACCCATGGCGCGCCTGCCTGGACGAGTTCGCGCGCACGGGCGCGTGCGCGCGGCTGGCCGGCCCCACGGAAGCGGCGGCGCTGACGCGCGACGGCCACGCGATTCCGGTGGAGATCGCGATCACGGCGCTCGCCACGACGCAGGGCTACGGCGTCACGGCGTTCGTGCGCGACATCCGCCCGCGCAAGGAAACGGCCGAGCGCGAACACCAGCGCCAGCAGCGCCTGGAGGAAGCGCGCGCCGCGCTTCTGCGCTCGCAGAAGCTGGAAGCCGTCGGCAAGCTGACGGGCGGCGTGGCGCACGACTTCAACAACATCCTGCACATCATCAGCGCCAACGTCCAGCTGATGCTGCGCAGCGAGGACAACGGCCGCAAACGGCTGCTGAACATCCTCGACGCCGTCGAGCGCGGCAAGAAGCTGGCCGCCCAGCTGCTCGCGTTCGCGCGGCGCCAGCCGCTGCACCCGAGCGTCGTCAACCTGGCCCAGCTCATCGAACGCATGGACACGCTTCTGCACCGCGCGGCAGGCGACAGCGTCGCGATCGACATGGCGATTCCGCCCGACCTGTGGAACGTCCTCGTCGACCCGAACCAGCTCGAGAACGTGCTGCTGAACCTCGTCATCAATGCGCGCGACGCGATGGAGGGCGGCGGCCAGGTCACCATCCGGCTCGCCAACCTGACGGTCGATCCGGCCGACCAGCTGGCCTACCCCGGCATCCGGCCTGGAGAATTCGTCACGATCGCCGTCAGCGACGCGGGTACCGGCATGCCGCCCGACGTGATGGAGCGCGCGTTCGAGCCGTTCTTCACGACCAAGCCGGAGGGCAAGGGCACGGGCCTGGGCCTGTCGATGGCGCACGGTTTCGTCAAGCAGAGCGGCGGCCACATCCGGCTGGCGAGCAAGCCGGGCGCAGGCACGACCGTCACCATCTACCTGCCGCGCGCCCTGCAGGACACGCCCGATCCGGCCTTCGTACCGGTGCCGCATTGATCACGACCGACCCGCTGGAGACAGTTTGAGCAATACCGATTTCCCCCACCACCACGCCGACGCCCTCGATGCCGCACCGCACACGCCCGGCGTCGACAACACGTTCGCGTTCCTCGCCGAAGGCTACGACTTCATGCCGCGGCGCCATGCAGCCCTCGGCAGCGACACGTTCGCCACCCGGCTGATGCTGCGCCGCGCGCTGTGCGTGCGTGGAGAAGACGCGGCGCGCATGTTCTACCAGCCCGGCCGCTTCACGCGCCGCCACGCGCTGCCGGCGACGACGATGGCCCTGCTGCAGGACTTCGGCAGCGTGATGGCACTGGACGGCGACGCGCACCGCAAGCGCAAGGCCATGCTGATGTCGTTGTTCGGACCGCTGGAGCGCCAGCGCCTCGTCGGCCTGGCCGCGGCGGAATGGCGCACGCAGTTCGCGCGCTGGCCGTCGGAGGCGCGCGTGGTCGTGCACGAGGCCGCGCAGGAAGTGCTGTGCCGGGCCGTCTGCCGCTGGGCCGGCATCCCCGTCAGCGCGGGCGAAGCGGCGCAGCGCGCCCGCGAATTCGCGCGCATGATCGACGGCGCCGGCTCGGCCGGTCCGCGCAACTGGCGCGGCCTGCTCGTGCGCACGCGCACGGAGCAGTGGGCGCGCGCCCTCGTCGACGCCGTCCGCGCCGGGCAAGTGCAACCGGCGTTCGACAGCCCGCTGAACGTCGTTGCCCGCCACCGCGACGCCGACGGAGAACTCATGAACCGCAAGCAGGCGGGTGTGGAACTCATCAACCTGCTGCGCCCGACGGTGGCCGTCGCGCGCTACGTCGTGTTCGCGCTGCTGGCGCTGCACGAGCATCCGCACTGCCGCGCGCGCATCGCGGCCGGCGACGACGACTATGCCACGTGGTTCGTGCAGGAAGTGCGCCGCTTTTATCCGTTCGTGCCGGCGATGGGCGGCCGCGCACTGCACGGCTTCGACTGGCACGGACTGCACGTCAAGAAGGGAACGTGGGTATTGTTCGACCTGTACGGCACGAACCGTCACCCGGCCTTGTGGGGCGATCCGGACGTGTTCCGCCCGGAGCGTTTCGAGCGCTGGCAGAGCAGCGGCTTCGACTACGTGCCGCACGGCGGCGGCGACCCGTATTCGGGCCACCGCTGCCCCGGCGAAGCCGTCACCGGCGACCTGGTCCGGTCGGCCCTGCAGTTGTTTTCGGAGGAGATCGCCTACGACGTGCCGCCGCAGGACCTGACGGTCAGCCTGCGGCGGATTCCGGCGCTGCCGGCGAGCGGGTTCGTCATCACGAACGTGCGCGCGCCGGGTTCAGGAACTTAGGCGAATCAGCGGACGAGGCGGCCGTCCAGCACGCGCACGTGTTCGCCGTTGTGGAAGCGCGGCGCGCCCTTTTCCGTGAACGTGCGGTAGCTACCGGTGGCCATCTTCACGCGCACGTCGGTATAGGTTTCGGCCTTCATGTTGCGCTCGATGCGGTTGCCGGCATAGGCGCCGCCGACCGCGCCCGCCACCGTGGCGAGCGTGCGGCCGCGGCCGCTGCCGACCTGGTTGCCCAGCAGGCCCCCCACGACGGCGCCGCCCACGCCGCCCACGCCGCTGGCGCTCTCGGGTTCACGTTTGTACGTATGGTTCGACACGACGGTGCCGCAGTTGCGGCATTCCGCTTCGGCGCGCGCGTGGTGGTCGGGTGCGGCCTGGACGGCGAACGGCGTGGCGCTGGCGGCGGCGAGTGCGGCGGCCAGGACGGTGCGCGTGATCAGACGGGTGGTGGTGCGTTGCATGGTATTTCCCCTTATCGTTGTAACAAACATATACACAGATTAACTGCCGGGAATCAATCTGGAAATAGTGAAACAGTATCAATTGCAAGCGAGTGTAACTTCCCTGTTTTGGTGCATTATGGAATGATGCGTACCATAAACATCAGAATTCTGTCTTTTTGATGCAACTTCGGATGCCAGTGCGCCGAAGTTTCTCTATAGTACAAATAAGTGATTATTTGAAACAATTTGAAGGAGACGTGCCGTTACCGACGGCCGGCGTCATCCCATGTCCGAACGCATCCCGCCGCACGCCGCCGTCCTGCCCCTCCTCGCCTGCACGCTCCAGTTGACCTGCGCCCATGCGGCGCCGGGCCCGGCCGGGACGGATACGCCCGCGGACGGCGCGGGCGACATCCGCACGCTGAGCACCATCCCGCTGGAAGACCTGATGCAGATGCGAGTGGTGACGGCCGCGTCGAAATTCGCCCAGCCGATCAGCGACGCGCCGTCGTCCGTGGTCGTGCTGACGGCCGCGGACATCCGCGACTTCGGCTGGCGCACGCTGGCCGACGCGCTGGCCACGCTGCCCGGCCTGTACGTGACGAACGACCGCAACTACGCCTACCTGGGCGCGCGCGGCTTCCTCCGTCCGGGCGACTACAACAGCCGCTTCCTGCTGCTCGTCGACGGCGTGCGCGTCAACGACGCCGTGTACGACCAGGCCCTCATCGGCACCGAAGGGCTGCTCGACATGGACATGGTCAAGCGCATCGAATTCGTGCCCGGTCCCGGCTCGGCCGTGTATGGGTCGAACGCGCTGTTCGGCGTGATCAACGTCGTCACCCGCGACGGCAGCGGCCTGTCCGGCGTGCGAGGCACTGTTGCCGCCGGTACGCAGGGCGAGCGCAAGGCGCGCACGAGCTACGGCTGGCACGGACAGAACGGCGCCGACGTGCTCCTGTCCGCCAGCGCGTATCACCGCACGGGCCGCGACCTGTACTTCCCAGAATTTGACAAGGCCGACTCGCCCGGCACCAACAACGGCGTGGCCAAGGGCCTCGACTGGGACCGCGCCCAGAATTTCCTCGTCAAGGGCAGCTTCGGCGGCGTGACGCTGTCGGCCAGCCACGTGGCGCGCACCAAGGGTGTGCCGACGGGCTCTTTCGGCGCCGTGTTCGGCATGCCGGACCAGACGCGCGACACGCAGACGAGCATCGGCCTCACGTGGAGCGCCCAGGTCGCGCCCGCGCTGGCGCTCGCGGCCCAGCTGCACTCGGGCCAGGCCGATTACGTGGGCGCGGGGTGGTATCCGGACGAGGCCGGCGCACCCTCCCTGAACATCGACGGCGCCCACGCGCGCTGGTACGGCGCCGGCGTGACCGCCACGCTGACGAACCTGCCGCACCAGAAGATCGTGCTCGGCGCCGAACTGGGCCGCGACGCGCGCCGCGACCAGTACAACTACAACGCCCAGCCATACAAACGGATCCTGGACGACCATCGCGAGGCCAGACGCAGCGCCGCGTTCGTGGAAGACGAGATCCGCCTGCCGGCGGGCTTCCTCGTCAACGCGGGCGTGCGCTTCGACGACCACGAGACGCCCGACGTGCACCGCTACAGCCCGCGCGTCGCGGTCGTGTACAAGGCGACGACGTCCGACACCGTGAAGCTGATCGCGGGCAGCGCGTTCCGCGCGCCCAACGCGTATGAGATGTACTACGCGACGCAAGGCTCGAGCGGCCAGGTCGCGAACCCGAACCTCCAGCCGGAACGCGTGGCGACGCGCGAGCTGATGCTGGAACACGTTCTTTCCGGCGGCGGCCATGCGACCCTGTCGCTGTTCCGCAGCGAGGTGAGCGACCTGATCAGCCAGCAGCCCGTGAACGCGAGCGGCATGCTTATTTTCCGCAACATCGACCATGCCGACGCCCGCGGCCTCGAGGCGGCGCTCGACCGCGACTTCGGTCCCGTGCGCCTGCGCGCGAGCTATTCGTGGCAGCTGGCGCACGGCACGGACGGCGCCGCCATGATCGATTCCCCGCGCCACCTCGCCAAGGCCAACCTCACGGCGCCGCTGGGCTGGCGCGGCGGCCGCATTGGCGCGGAACTGCAGTGCAGCGGCAAACGCATGGCCGACGAGGGCACGGCCGGCGGTTATTGCGTAGCCAACGTCACGGTCTCCGCGCTGGAACTGCTGCCGCGCACCGAGCTGTCGCTGAGCGCATACAACGCGACGGACAAGCGCTACGCCGACATCGCCGGCCCCGCCTTCATCCAGCCGGCGCTCGCGCGCGAAGGCCGGACGCTGGCGGCGAAACTGGACTGGCGATTCTGACCGTGGTCCGCATGCTCACCGTCCTCGCGCTGACCGCCGGCCTCGGGCTGGCGGCAAACGCATGCCTGGCGCAGGTCGATGGCGTGGACCTGAAGGCGGCCTACATCTTCAACTTCGCCCTGTTCACGACCTGGCCGGACGGGAATGCGAAGGCGCCGCTCGTCGTGTGCGCGAGCCCCGACAATGCGCTGTGGCCCCGCCTGCAGGCGCTGAACGGCAAGCCCGTCAACGGCCGGCCCTGGACCCTGACCGACCTCGCGCACCCGAAGGCGCAGCGCTGCGACATCGCCGTGCTGGCGCGCACGGTGGAACGTCCCGCGCTGCCGACCATGGGCACGCTGGTCGTGCGCGACGGCGCCGGCAGCAAGGCCGCGATCACGCTCGTCGAGGACGACGAGCACATCCGCTTCGACATCGACACGCAGGAAGCGGCCAGGAACGGCCTGCGCTTTTCCTCGCACCTGCTGCGCCTCGCGAGGAACGTGCTATGAACCCGACCGCCGCACGACGCCCCGGGGACCTGAGCCGCATGGTCGGCCTCGGCCAGCTGCTGGCCGCGGCGGCCGCGCTCGGCGTCGCCTGCTGCATCCTGCTCGCCTACCAGTTCGTCGCGCTGCGCCGCAGCCTGACGGACGACCTCACGGTGCAGGCGGCGATCATCGCCGACAACGTGGCGGCCACCCTGATGTTCCGCGACCAGGACGCCGCGCACGAGATGCTGCGCTCGTTCCGCCACTCGTCGTTCCTCGCGGCCGCCACCGTGTACGACCGCCAGGACGTGGAATTCGCCGCGTACCGCAACGGCGCCGTTGACGAGACGCCGCCGCTGCTGCGCGACTGGACGCTGTTCGCGCCGCTGTCGGTGGCGCGGCCGGTCCGCTACCGCGGCATGACGCTGGGCCGCGTCGTGCTGACGGCGGACACGGTCGGCATCCGCAACGGCCTGCTGCGCTACGGCGCCCTGCTCGCGCTGGCCTCGCTGGGCGCGCTGGTGACGACGTCGCTGCTCACGCGCCGCTCCAAGGCGCGCATGCGCCAGGCCGAAGCGCAGCTGAAGCACCTCGCCTATACCGACACCGTGACCGACCTGCCGAACCGCCGCTGCACGTACGAGGCACTGGAACTCGAGATCGCGCTGCTCGCCGAGGCAGGCGGCCGCGTGGGCCTGCTGCTGATCGACCTCGACAACTTCAAGGTCGTTAACGACACGGCCGGCCACGCGGCCGGCGACCACCTGCTGCGCCAGGTCGCGAGCCGGCTGCGCTCAACGGCGCGCCCCAGCGACCGCATCGGCCGCATCGGCGGTGACGAATTCGCCGTGATCGTCGCACCGCTGGACGATCCGGACGAACTGGAACGCGTGGGCCGGCGCATCGTCGCCGCGCTGCGCGAGCCGCTGCAGGTCGAGGGCATGGAAGTGAGGCCCACGGCCAGCATCGGCGCCTGCGTGTTGCCGGACGACGCGCGCACGATGAGCGAGCTGCTCAGCAATACCGACGCCGCGCTGTACCGCGCCAAGGCCAACGGCCGCGACACGTTGGCCGTGTTCGAGCGCGAGATGATCGTCGCCACGCAGCGGCGCGCGCGCTTGGAACGCGACCTGCGCCGCCACCTCGACGCGGGCCTGCTGGAACTGTGCTACCAGCCGCAATTCGCCTGCGGGTCGCGCAAGATGGTCGGCGTGGAAGCGCTGCTGCGCTGGCCCCATCCGGAGCAGGGCTATATCTCGCCGGCCGAATTCATTCCCGTCGCCGAGGAAACGGGGCTGATCGTCGAGATCGGCAAGTGGGTGCTGGAGCGCGCCTGCATGGACGCCGTCGCCCTGCACCGCCAGACCGGCACCTGGCTCAGCATGGCGGTGAACGTCTCCGCGCGCCAGCTGCGCGACAAGGACTTCATCGGCGTCGTCGAACGCGCGCTGCTCGCCACGGGCATGCCGGCCGACCGGCTGGAGCTGGAGCTCACGGAAAGCATGCTGATGGAAGACCTGGACGGCGCCGTCGACTTCATGCACAACGTACGCGCGCTGGGCGTGCGCCTGTCGATCGACGACTTCGGCACCGGCTACTCGTCGCTCGCCTACCTGCAGACCTTCCCGATCAACCACCTCAAGATCGACCGCAGCTTCGTCCGCCTGCTGCCCACGTCCGGCACGACGATCGCCGGCGCAGTGATCGCCCTCGCCCACGGCTTCAACCTGACCGTGGTCGCGGAAGGCGTCGAGGAGCCCGAGCAGTTCGACTGGCTGCGCCAGGCCGGCTGCGACTACGTGCAGGGCTACCTGCTGGCGCGCCCGCTGCCCCTGGCGGCACTGCGCGCGCGCGTGCTCGAGGAACGGGTGCCGGCTGCGTGAGCGGTCCGCCCCGGGCAACGAAGCGTGCCCAAAATCAAGCCTTACGAGCCCGGCGCGACGATGGTATCTTTGTCGAGGTCATTCCGACACCCCAGGGAACCTCGAAGGAGAATACGATGGCAGCGAAGAAGATCCTGTTGTTGACCGGCGATTTTGCGGAAGATTACGAGACCATGGTGCCGTTCCAGACGCTGCAGGCGGTGGGCCACACCGTGCATGCCGTTTGCCCCGGCAAGAAGAAGGGCGACAAGGTCAAGACCGCGATCCACGATTTCGAAGGCGACCAGACCTACACCGAAAAGCCCGGCCACCAGTTCGCGCTGAACGCCGATTTCGCCGAGGCGAACGCCGACGACTACGACGCCCTCGTCATCGCGGGCGGCCGCGCCCCGGAATACCTGCGTCTCGACCCGCAGGTCATCGCGCTCGTGCGCGGCTTCGCGCACGCCGACAAGCCCATCGCCGCCGTCTGCCACGGCGCCCAGGTGCTGGCGGCGGCCGACGTCATCCGCGGCAAGCGCGTGTCCGCGTATCCCGCGTGCGCGCCGGAAGTCCGGCTGGCGGGCGGCGACTATGCAGACATCGCGGTCGACGCGGCCGTCACGGACGGCAACCTCGTCACCGCCCCGGCCTGGCCCGCGCATCCGCAGTGGATGGCGCAATTCCTCAAGCGGCTCGGGACGGAGATCGCGCTGTAACGAAGCCGCCCGCGGCGGCGCTCAGTCCGCCGCGTGCGCCAGGTTCTTGTCGAGGAAGGCGTCGACGCGCTTCCAGAAGTCGATGCTGTCCTCCTCCCGGCGCCAGCCGTGGCCCTCTTCGGGATACACGACGTATTCGACGTTGGCATTCGTTTTCCTGACGGCGTCATGCATCTTGGTCGCGTGCACGACAGGCACGCGGCGGTCGTGGGCGCCGTGGGCCATCAGTAGCGGCCGGCGGATGCGGGTGGCCTGCGCCAGCGGCGACACGTCGTCGAACGCGGACGGATCCTTGAGCGGGTCACCGATCAGCGTCTTCATGTCGTACCGGAGCGCATCCTGGGACGCGTCGCTCTCGACGTCCGTGAACATCAGCTTGATGTCCGACACGCCCGCCCACTCGACACCGGCGCGGAAGACGTCCGGATTGCGCGCAAGGCCCATCAGCGTCGCGTAGCCGCCATAGCTGGCGCCCATGATGCCGATACGCTTGGGATCGGCCCACCCCTGCTTGACGGCCCAGGCCGCGGCGTCGGCGAGGTCGTCCTGCATCGTCCGGCCCCACTGCTGCCAGCCGGCGCGGAAGTGCGCGCTGCCGAACCCCGTGCTGCCGCGGAATTCCGGCTGCAGCACGACGTAGCCGCGCGACGCCAGGAACTGCGCCTCGGCGTCCCACTCCCACGATCCGCCCCGCACGTACGGGCCGCCGTGCACGAGCACGATGGCGGGACGCGGTCCGGCGGCCTTGTCCGGCGGCATGGTCACGTAGACAGGAATCTGCAGGCCGTCGCGCGCCGCATAGTGCAGGAAGTCGCGCTTGCCCATCTGCTTGCGGTCGATGGCCTGGTGGGTGCTGCCCAGCCCGATGATATGGCCATCCGCAGGTGTGTACAGGTAATAGGCAGGCGGCAGGCGGTCGGACTTGGACGTGACGACGACGGCGGCCGGCTCGCGGCAGTCCCGTGGGCACGTGACGCGGTTGCCGGCGCCCGGCAACAGGGCGTCGACCTTCTTCTGGATCGCCTGCATGGCCGGGTCGATCCAGGCCGTGGAAGCGGCATCGGACACGAAATGCACGCCGAGGATTTTCTTGTTGGCTAAATCCTGCTCGACACTGCCCGTGAAATCGAAGCCGTCGATGTCGACGAACGGCTCCTTGTCGAGGGTCTTCTTGTCCAGGTCGAAGGTGAACAGGGCCGTCCGTCCCTTGTAGCCGGCGCGCACGTACAGTGTGTTCCGGTTGTCGAACATCAGCGGATCGAAGATCTCGTCCTGGAGGCAATCGCGGTTACTGATCTCGCTCCACGGCCCCTGCTGGCCCTTCCGGTAATAGACGATGCACCGCCCTTTGCCCCGCGTGACGGCCACGCGCGGCTGGTCGGCCGCGTCGAACAGCCAATCCCGGACGAGCTCCGGCTGCGGTCCCGTGAGCATGTCGGTCAGCACGCGCGTGCGCGTGTTGAGGCGGAACGGATGGATCGCCTGCGGTTGCTGGTCGATGTTGTTCCAGCTGAGCTTGCCGACGATGATGTCGTCCGAACCGTCGTGCGTCACGTCCATGAACATATAGTCGGCCGTCAGCACCCGGTCCTTGATGAACGAACCCGTCGTTTCCTGTTTATGGTCCCAGTGGCCGGAGATCAGGTGCGTCAGGTTGGCACCGTCGCGGTCGACGGCGATCTGGTCGTCGTTGCCTTCGAACTCGATTTGCGTGTTCTTCAACGTCAACGTGAGCCGTTGATCGTTGATCCATTCGATATGCCGCAGGCGCAGGCTGTCGAACCTGGCGACAACGGTGACCTTCTCCAGGTTCGCCGTCTCCCGAACAACGAGTGCCTGCTTGCTGTCACTCAAACGGTTCAGCAGTGCGACATAGCGCCCGCTGGGCGACAGCGTCACGAAACTGACGTCGGGATGGGCGAAGAAACTCTCGACGGGAGGACGGTCAGCGGCATGCGCGCACGTGTGTACGGCAAGCAGTGCCACGGCCGTGAACATGGACAACAGGTGACGGTTCATCAGAAGAATTATCGGTTTGATAATTCTATATGGTTGCTCCGCCAACAACTTTTGTCAATAGGAAATTTCTGATCCTGCGCGCGACGTGGCCATCAAGCCGCAGTGGCAGCCACGGTCAGCTCGCCCGGGATATGGGCGCACACGCGGTCGCGGCCGCTCCGCTTGGCGCGATACAGTTCCTCGTCGGCATTCTTGATGACGACGCCGACTTCGTCGTATTCATGATGCTGGGCGACGCCGAACGAGGCCGTCACGCGCAACCCTGCGGGCCACGTGTGGTGGTGCAGCGCGTGGCGCAGGTTCTCCGCCAGGATCTTCCCCTGGTACACATTGGTCATCGGGCAGACGATCAGGAATTCCTCGCCGCCCCAGCGCACGAGCCGGTCGGACGAGCGGATGCCGGATGCGATGACGTTGGCGAATTTGCGGAGCACGTCGTCGCCCACGTCATGGCCATGCGTGTCGTTGATGGACTTGAAATGGTCGATGTCGATGAAGATCACGGCCATCGGATCGGCCAGCAGGCTCGATGTGCTCATCAGCGCCGCGCGCAAGCCTTGCCGGTTCAGCACGCCGGTGAGCGGATCGATATACGCCTGCCCCGCCAGGTCGCGCGCTTCGAGTTCCAGCGCCTTGTTGACGGTACTGAGCAGTTCGATGGCCGCCTCGCTGTCCTTGAGCTGTCCGCGCAGCGAGAGCGTGAGTACGGCCAGCCAGCCGACGGCGCACGCGACCCACGCGCCCACCAGCCACAGCAGCAGGGTATCCCGGCTGATCAACTTGCCGTGCAGGCGCAGGCTGTGCACGGTCAGGATACGCTCGCCTTCGCCGCCGCCGAAATTGGACAGCAGATCGAGGTACACGATGTTGTCGAGGTTGACGATGGAATGTTCGATCGGCGGTTTCGCCATCTCCTTCCACCATTGCGCCACGACGAACCAGTTCATCGGGATCACCATGTGGCCGTTGGACGGCAGGTCGAGCGATTCGACTTGTTCGACCTTGTACGATTGCCACGTGTCGAACCGGGTGTACCCCTCCTCCACCTCGGACACGACGACACCGAATTTCATTGGGCGCGGCCCGGCATACGTCGCATCCACGATCATGTAATCGAAGCGCGACATATCGATGCCCTTGGCGCCCTTCAGGAAATCGAAACTCAGCTTGCAGTGGGGCCAGTCGATCTTCTTGTCGAGGCGGCAATGCATGACGAGATCCTGCCCCTTGCGCTCGACCCATCCCTGCGAAGCGCCGCCTTCGGCCCGGTCGTCCGTGACTTTCACGGGAAAATGACCAGCGCCCAACTCGAGCACTTCCTCCATGCCAACGTGTTGCCAGACGAGCAACGCGATCGTCAACAGCAGCAGGCCGCCAAACACATAGCGGGCGTGCCCCAGAAGACGGGCCACAGGCTGGAGCGAGGATGCAGCAGAAGAGGCCGACATGATTGGTTAACGTAAATATTCATTGCGATATATCAAGATACCTTACCGTTTCGGTGCGTGCAATACGACAGCGACCGTTTGTTTCTGTTTTGTTGCCTTTTAGTAGGGCAGACCTGCTACGGAACGGTGCATTCATTAACAACCGCGTAACCTGTACGTTTCGACCACGCGGGGAAGCGGAGTCATGCAAAATGAGCCATTCGACGTCGACATCGCGCTCGACCGCATCGAGGAAGCCGTCCGTTCGTGGCCCAAGGCAGCCTTATTCCAATTGTCGGACGAAGGATATATGTCGACGTTCGAGCAGCTGCTGGCCTGCATCATCTCGATCCGCACGTATGACGAGGTGACGCTGCCCGTGTCGCGCAGGCTGTTCGCGCGCGCCCGTACGCCGGCGGCCAGCTGACCTGGGTGCCGTTCGGGAAGCACATCTGTACGGGGACCCGGCCGCGGTGTTCGACGTGTCCTGTGCTGGTCATGTGTGCGCAGATCGGCGTGACGGATCATCGCTGCGTTCGAAGTCCATGATCCAGTTCGTTTCCCATGTCGCACCGCCGTCCGCGGAAAACGCCTGCTGCCAACGGGCGCTCGCGGCGGTGATGTCCGTCCAGAGGAAGCGCACGCGGATCGGCTTGCCGTCCAGGGTGTCGTCGGCGAAAAAGGTACCGGAACCGCCCGCGAAGGCGCCGACGACCGCGGTGCCGAGGTCGTGGGGATGGCGGCTGTCGAGCCACCAGATGGACCAGCGCCGCGTGGACGGATCGTAGGCGCGGATCGAGGACGCACGATACGTCCCGGACGGCAGCGCCAGCACGTTGTCGTCGACGTTCGCCTGGCCGTCCAGGATCGGTCGCATGGTACATGTCCCGTCAAACACATCCCACTCGTCGCATCCGGCAAGCCGTTCCTTCAGGCGCCGATGGTGGACGACCCAGTGGCCGACGAGGAAATCGAAATCGGATCGGCCGTCATGGTGGTCATGGTTGTATGCGTTCATGGCGGGATCCTCATGCGTGGATGGCCGAGCGGGCGGTCTGGGCAAGCCGCATGGCGTGCGGCGTTTTCGCCAGCCACGGCGATAACGCCGGCGCCGCGTCGCGCTGCCAACTGCCGCCGGCCACGAACGCGTCGTGGCTCGCCTGGTCCTCGAACACCGCCACCCCGACGAGGACGTGTTCGCCTTCCCGCACGGGCAGCCTGGGGAAATTGTTCGGACTGTGTTCGGTGACATACCAGCCTTGTGCCAGCGCTTGTGCGCGCCGGAGTGTAGGCGCCATATGCTCGCGACAGAAGTCGAGCAGTGCCGGGCCGGCTGCCTCGCGGAGGCTGAACACGGTGACGTCGACGAGCCCCTTGGGCGCCGCCCTTCTCCCGGGACCGACCGCGAGGCCGGCGCCGTGCCACGCCGGCCGCAGCAGCAGGACATCGTCGGAGTCGACCATCGTCGCGTTCGCCGCATCGCGGTGGGCCGCCCATATCGAGCCGCCATAAAACCCCCGCAGGCCATGCGCGCGCGACGCCATGTCGGCAAAGCCGCGCAGCCAGACGAAGCGATCGGGATCGTCCAGATCGCGGAACTGTCCCATCACGCGCATGCCCTCCCTTTCCTGCGATTCGATGAACTCGCGGTCGAACAGTTCGACCAGCACGTCGCGTTGCCGCGGATGCAGCGTGTACTGGCGCAGCTCGACGACCTGCGGATCGTTCGGTGGCGGATATTCATAAGTCATGACGCTCTCCTCGTTAAGTTCGGGGTCATCACAGTATCGAATACAATATCTGCCATCTGATGTCATATATTCCGCCCGACCATGCGTGCCAGCCGGCTGCTCTCCATTCAGATGATGCTCGAGACGCGCGGCCCGATGAGCGCCACCGAGCTGGCCGATGCGCTGGAGATTTCGGTCCGCACGCTGCACCGCGACATCGACCAGCTCACCGCGGCGGGCGTGCCGATCTACGCGGAACGCGGCCGCACGGGCGGATTCCGCCTGCTCGACGGCTGGAACACGCGCCTGACCGGCCTGACACCCGCGGAAGCGCAAGTCGTGTTCCTCAGCGGCCTGGCCGGCCCCGCAGCCGACCTCGGCCTCGACAAGCCGCTGCAGGGCGCACGGCTCAAGCTGCTCACGTCATTGCCGGCCGCATCGCGTGCGGAAGCGCAGAAGATGCAGTCGCGCTTCCATCTCGACCCCGTCGACTGGTACCGCGAGGCGGATGCGGTGCCGCACCTGGCGACCGTCGCCGACGCCGTCTGGTCGGAACGGCAACTGAGCATGTCGTATGAAAGCTGGCGCGATGAAGTCGAGCGGGTCGTGCATCCGCTGGGTCTCGTGCTGAAGGCTGGGGCCTGGTATCTCGTTGCGGCATCGGATGGCAAGCCGCGCACGTATCGGGTCTCGAACATCAAACGCGCCGCAATGCTGGAGTCGCGCGCGCGGCGGCCGGCGCGGTTTGATCTGGCGCGGTATTGGGCGGAGTCCGTCGCGCGGTTCGAGTCGGAGCTTTATACGGATTATGCGGATGTGCTGGCCACCCCAAGCGGGCTCAAGCAGTTGCGGTACCTGAATGCGGCGGTGGCGCGGGCCGTGGCGGAGGCGCGGCCTTCGCGGCGCAAGGATGGGCGAGTGGCGGTGCGGGTTCCCATCGAGTCGGTCGAGCATGGCGCCGGGCAGTTGTTGCGGCTGGCGCCGGAGGTGGAGGTGACGGGGCCGGGGAGACTTAAGAGAGCGATAGTCTCCCGGCTTCAACACGTATCGATATTGTACGGTTGCTGACCAGCTTGAGCAAAACGAGCCGAGTAATTTCAACGCCGTTTGGCCCAACAGACGTTCAGCGTAAAGACACTACTGCAGGGTCATCAATGACGCAAAACATTTTGCCGTTACGGGAAACCTGCAACGTTCCAAGCACTAAAATATAACTGCCGGAAAAGTCCTCTTCCTCGTCCAAACGAAACCGCTCCATGATCTCTTGCTTATGCTCTAGCGGCAAACAAAAACTCATCTCAGCGCGACCGCCGCTGTTCAACCACAGAACTCCGTCGGTGCCATCCCGCGCATCTGTTAGCTGTCCCCAATAACCTCTGAACTGCCCCGTATACTGAGGGGTTACGTTGCTCAAATGTACGAAGAAATCCCGGGCCAGAAGCTCAGGCTGATCATTGACCGCGATGAGTTGATCAGAGTAACGGAAATTAGGTGCGGTGACCAACATCCGAAGTAAGGTACTCAGGCGCCGATGCATCTGCGCTGCACGGGGTCCACCTTCACCAATATATCGGCCGCCGCGCGGGCGTCTCGGACCTCGTTCATTTTGGTCCAAGTGCACTTCGCCACCTTGCCCACCGAACGCTAGCTCAACAACAATTCTGTCACCGGGATTAAAGGCTTCGTCCTGATCATCCCCGACACCGGGCAATCTGATCTCATTATCAGCCGCCGCCAGGACACAGCCGTCTTCATGTGGACGTGCTCCAAAGCAGGCGCCGCGTCCACTTCGCGAAGCCTTTCGGAAAAAAGCCGGGAAACCGCATGCTTCACAGACCAGGTGCCTCCGCTTCCGCTCTAACTGAAGAGCCGTGAGACTTGAAAATTCTACTGCAGTATATGTATGTCCGTCGTCGGTGCAAATTGCCGTGTCCATATGTCCAATCCAAAGTTGGAGTAGCCGATTTTGCACAACAGAAACGAATATGTAAACACCTAAATATTGATCTAAATCAACATAACCGAATCTAGCATTTGCACGCTTGCAGTGCGTACTGACCGGTACTGCTCAATTAAAGAGTCGACCGCCAAAACTCTTTCAAACGCCAGGACCGTGGCGGAGCCGTGTCGAGGCGCCAATACATTGTCTACTGAATTATGCGCAGGACTGTTCGTGTTGGGAATCTCGTATTACACAAAAGGTAATCTCTAGGATTTGCTTTTCATTTTAGTTAACTTACTTGTTTCATCAGAATTCAGGTAATACTGAGTTACGCTTGGATAACTTCAGGTAAGTCCGCCAACGCTGGGCCTGGCTGAGTTCGCAGGCGCTCCATAGAGGCAAGATAAAGCTTGTCAAGGTCTGGGGGATCTCCAAGGTCGACAACGCGCCATCTATATCCTCTCGAGTTAAGAGCAGAACTTGGTTCCGCAACAGATAGTCGTCGTCTAGGACGACCTGTCTTTTTCGCGAAAACCAAATCCGGCAAAGTACGCTCTGTGCCCATACGAGAGGAATTAGAAAAAGCAATCTTTGATCATTTCGACGCACATGGAACGGGAGAAAGGGTATTTGGCTACGCATTCTCAGCATTCCGAGAAGGTCTCGACCGCGCAAAAATCACCTTGCCAGATGGGCAACTTACCCACTCATTACGACATTCTTTCGCAAGCCACTTTATGATGCACGGTGGAAATATAATTGCGCTGCAGAGAATATTAGGACACGCAAGTCTGACAATGACTATGCGATACGCGCATTTAGCTCCAGAGCACCTTCAAGAAGTAAAGAACTTAAATCCGATAGCTCTTCGTGAAACTGCATAAAGTAAGAAAATTTATTTTTATTTTCTGACACACCTAATTAAATCTGCCACATATTCGCGGTAGGATCGAATTTTTCTTCATAATCACAAATCGCATGTATTTTGCATATCTTAGATAGATCACCTAGTTGCAAAACATAATCTGTCGAATGATTATCAGCCGCTGGCGGCTCAAGACCATTTGAGACCAATTCCGCCCTAACATTCTCGACGTCAAAGAGACGAGCTCGGCCAAACAAAAACCGATACTCAGACTGGTAAGCATACCCACTCACTTTCGTCATAGCAATTCGGTCTGGCAAAGCCCACTCAATTCCTGATGGCTCATCAAATGCCCGATAGGCCACTGGTCCCTGCAACATCTTGAATTTTCTGGTTGAGACTCGATTACGTAACGCGGAGCGTAGTTTCGCTGCAAATATATCGGGTCGTACAATCTCAATACAGACATCAGACTTGAACTCAAGGGCCAACTTAGTAGAATTTATCTGACTTGCACAAAAGATAAACATCTCCTTAGTCTGCACTATCGTCCGAAAGTGCATGTCGAGTCTCTGAAACGCTCCGGCCGTATGGTTGTTTATCACGAGTCCGCCGCCGGGCTTATAGACGTGTGCTCCTTCAAACCTGTCACCACGGACTTGATCAGCTTCATAAGCTTGGTAGTACGCTAATGTTCTGAAGAGGACTTTCCCTTCAATAAACGCTTGCAGGTACTTAGATGTTTAGTTTCGTGCGATCATCTTCCCCGTCGTAGCTGGCCTTTGTTCCGCGCAAAGGCTATGCTGGGCGACTTGATTGCTGGATTCAGCAGTCCCGGCATTCAACCGCAACAGGAGCAGTTCGCAG
>NZ_JAAQOM010000025.1 GCF_011682055.1 Telluria antibiotica
ACTCATTGCTGAGCAACGTATTTCTTTTGCGTGAACATTTGATAATTTAAGCATTCAGTATCGCCGAAACGATACTGGCACCTCATCAAACGCCCACACTTATCGACTGTTTATTGTTAAAGAACTCTTGTATTCGGTACTGCCTTGCTGCGCCTGCGAATCGTTGTGTTCGTCAGCAGCAGAGAAGCGAGATTATGCAGTGTTTCGCGGCAATCGTCAACTTCTTTTTGTTCCCTATCGAAGCGTTCAGAACCGTTTGACGGCCTGTCATTTTCGACGAGGGACCGAATGATACCAGCGCCGAAAACGAACCGCAAGGGCCGCACGCCTGACGAACGGCGTCAGCGTATACAATGAGCGCTTTGCCGTCCTCCCCGCACCGTCATGACCGTCCTGCTCGCCACCCTCAACGCCCGCTACGCCCACGCTTCGCTCGGGCTGCGCTACCTGCTGGCCAATATGGGCGACCTGCAGCCGCAGACGAGCCTGATGGAATTCGTGATCGGCGCGAAGACGACGGAAGTCGTCGAACGGCTGCTGGCCAAGCAGCCGCGCATCGTCGGCTTCGGCATCTATATATGGAACGTCGAGGAGACGACCAGGGTCGTCGCGATGCTCAAGCGCGTGGCGCCCGAGGTGACGGTCGTGTTGGGCGGGCCGGAAGTCTCGTACGAGACGACCGAGCAGGAGATCGTGCGCCTGGCGGACTACGTCGTCACCGGCTGGGGCGACGTCACCTTCCCCAAGCTGTGCGGCGAGATCCTGGGCGGACCGAAGCCGATCATGAAAGTGCACGCGGGCGTGCAGCCCCCGATGGCCGACATCGCCCTGCCCTACGCGCTCTATACGGACGAGGACATCGCGCACCGCACCATCTATGTGGAAGCCTCGCGCGGCTGCCCCTTCAAATGCGAGTTCTGCCTGTCGTCGCTGGACAAGACGGCTTGGCCATTCGGGATCGACGCCTTCCTCACCGATATGGACGCGCTGTATCAGCGGGGCGCGCGCCTGTTCAAGTTCGTCGACCGCACGTTCAACCTGAACGTCAAGACGAGCCAGCGCATCATGCAGTTCTTCCTCGATAAGATCGCGGCCAATCCGGACGATCCGGTCTACGCCCACTTCGAGCTCGTGCCCGACCACCTGCCGGAAGCGTTGAAGGCGACGATCGCGCAATTCCCGCCCGGCGCGCTGCAGTTCGAGATCGGCATCCAGAGCTTCAACCCCGAGGTGCAGGCCCTGGTAAGCCGGCGCCAGGACAATGCGAAGGCCGCCGACAACATCCGCTGGCTGACGACGCAATCGCACGCGCACCTGCACGTGGACCTGATCGCCGGCCTGCCGGGCGAAGACGTCGACTCCTTCGCGCGCGGCTTCGACCAGCTCGTGCTACTCGGCCCGCACGAAATCCAGTTCGGCATCCTCAAGCGCCTGCGCGGCACGCCCATCATCCGCCACACGGAACCCTACAAGATGGTGTACGACCCGTACCCGCCCTACACCGTGCTCGCCACCGACCGCATCGACTTCGCCACCATGCAGCGCCTCGTGCGCTTTGCCCGCTACTGGGACCTGGTCGCGAACTCGGGCCGCTTCGCCCACACGGTCAAGGTGCTGCTGGGCGACAGCCCGTTCGCCAACTTCATGGCGTTCTCGGACTGGATGTACACGCAGCTCGATGCCACCCACCGCATCGCGCTCGACCGCCTGGCCAAACTGGTGCAGGCGTGGCTGCAGCGGCAAGGGATGCCGGCCGATGCCGCCGCGGCCCTCGTCGCCAGCGATTACGCGGGCGCCGTGCACAAGCCGGCCGAGAAGACGCCGCAGGCCAAGGCCGCCGCACCCGAGCGCCAGGTGCGCCACCTGGCCGCGTAAAGACGGCAATGCGCACGGCAATGTGCGCCACCGTACGCTCTGCGGCACGCTAGCGTAACGTTGGTGGCGGCGGTCGCGAATCTCTTTTACACTGCCGCAATGCGGATTGAAAATGCGCCAACATTAACCATCGAGCCGACCGGCGCGGAGCAGTCCGTGGTGGCACGCGGCGTATGGCAGGTGCATGCGTTCTCCCGGCAAGGCTTCAAGGACATCGAAAAGACGATGAAGTCCCTCGCCGGCAAGCGGGTCACGTGGGACTTGTCCGGCATCGCCAGCCTCGATCACATCGGCGCCCAGTTGTTCTGGAGTTCCTGGGGCAAGCGCCGCCCCGAGCAGCTGAAGCTCGATCCGCGCCAGGAAGAGCTGTTCCAGCGCATCGAGAAATCCGGCCAGATCGCGCTGCCGCGCACCCGCCAGAGCCGCCTGCAATGGGTGATCACCTTGGGCGCCGGCGTGCTGAAGTTCTTCGAACACCTGAAAAGCGTGATCATCCTGATCGGCCAGGTCGTGCAGGACGTCGGCCGCTTCCTCCGCCATCCGCTGTCCGGGCCGTGGCGCGAAATCTCCGCGAACGTCTACCATTCCGGCTTCCAGGCGCTCGGCATCACGGCGCTGGTGGGCTTCCTGATCGGGGTCGTGCTGTCCTACCTGTCGGCGCAGCAGCTGCGCATGTTCGGCGGCGACATCTACCTCGTCAACATCCTCGGCATGAGCATCATCCGCGAACTGGGCCCGCTGCTGGCGGCGATCCTCGTCGCGGGCCGCTCCGGTTCGTCGATCACGGCGCAGCTGGGCGTGATGCGTGTGACGGAGGAACTCGATGCGATGCTCGTGATGGGCATCTCGCACGGCTACCGCCTGATCATGCCGAAGGTGATCGCGCTCGCGCTGGCGATGCCGCTGCTCGTCGTGTGGACGGATGCGATGGCCCTGATCGGCGGCATGGTCTCCGCGAAGATCGAATTGAACCTGACGATGCGCTACTTCGTGCAGAAGCTGCCGTCGGCCGTGCCGATCGTGAACTACACCATCGGCCTGGGCAAGGGCGTCGCATTCGGCATGCTGATCGCGCTCGTGTCGTGCCACTTCGGCCTGCGCATCAAGCCGAACACGGAAAGCCTCGGGCGCGGCACGACGACGTCGGTCGTCACGGCGATCACCGTCGTGATCCTGGCCGACGCCGTGTTCGCGATCGTCTTTTCCGGAGTGGGATTCTGATGATGGAAGACCACGACCCCAAACAGGACACGCCGCCCCCGCTGCCGCTGCCGGTCGCCAAGACCCAGCGCCCGCCGCAGCAATTGAACCGCAAGCCGGAAGAAGACGTCGGGCCGCCCGTCGTCCAGATCCGCAACCTGTGGACGCGCTTCGGCCGCACCGTCGTCCACCAGGACCTGAACCTCGACATCTATGCGGGCGAGATCCTGTCCATCGTCGGCGGCTCGGGCACGGGCAAGACCGTGCTGCTGCGCCAGATGCTCGGGCTGGAGCGGCCGTCCAGCGGCTGCGTGCGCGTGTTCGGCGAGGACGTCAGCAGCGCCAGCCCGGAACAGCTGCAGCGCATGCGCAACCACTGGGGCATGCTGTTCCAGCAGGGCGCGCTGTATTCCGCGCTCACGGTGTTCGACAACATCGCGCTGCCGCTGCGCGAGCTGCGCGCCCTGCCGGAGGACGTCATCCGCGACGCCGTCCTGCTGAAGATGGACATGGTGGGCCTCGGCCCAGGCGACGCGAACAAGATGCCGTCCGACCTGTCGGGCGGGATGATCAAGCGCGCGGCCCTCGCGCGCGCGCTCGCGCTCGAGCCGCAACTGCTGTTCCTCGACGAGCCGACGGCGGGCCTCGACCCGGACCTGTCGGATTCCTTCGTCGCGCTGATCCAGACGCTGCACAGCGAACTGCACCTGACCGTGGTCATGGTCACGCACGACCTGGACACGCTGTTCGCCCTGTCATCGCGCATCGCCGTGCTGGCGGAAAAGCACGTGATCGCGGTGGGGCCGTCGTGCGACGTGCTGCGCGTGCCCCACCCCTTTATCAAACACTTTTTCCTGGGGCCCCGCGGCCAGCGGGCGCTGGAAGTGCTGGAGGAGCGCATCGCAAGAAAGGAGTCGGAAGACTGACATGGAAAACAGATCGTATGCCCTCATGACGGGCTTCTTCACGGTCGCGCTGCTGGTGGCCGCCGTCCTGATCGGCCTGTGGCTGAACCGCGACCGCACGACGACGCACCCGTACGAGATCGCCACCACGCAGACCATCCCCGGCCTGAACCCGCAGGCCGCCGTGCGCTACCGCGGCCTGGAAGTGGGGCGCGTGGACGACATCGTGTTCGACCCGCGCGTGACGGGACAAATCCTCATCAAGCTCTCGATCGAGGAAGGCGCGCCCGTCACGACGACGACGTTCGCCTCGCTCGGCTACCAGGGCGTGACGGGCATCGCCTTCATCCAGCTGGACGACGACCGCACCGGCTCGCCGCTGCTCAAGAGCGACAAGGGCCACGTGGCCCGCATCCCGCTGCGTCCCGGCCTGCTCGACCAGCTCGAAAAGCGCGGCCTGGCGATCCTGGAAAAGACGGAGCGCATCACGGATAGCCTGAACAATGTCCTCAGCAAGGAAAACCAGGACAAGATCACGGGCGCCTTCGACAGCATCAACAAGGCCGCCGCCGCGTATGCCGAGATCCCGGGCCAGCTGCAGCCCACGCTGGCGCGCCTGCCCGCACTGACCGATAAACTGGACCGCACGATGGGCTCCGTGAACGACCTGTCCACCAGCGCCACCGCCGCCGTGCGCAACTACGACCGCCTCGCCACCACGCTGCAGGCGCCCGGCGGCCCGATCGAGCGCGCAGGCACGGCCATCGATTCGCTGGGCGGCGTGACGTCCGACCTCGAGCTGCAGACCTTGCCGCACGTCGTCGAGATGGCCGACGAGGCGAAGACGTCGCTGCGCGCCGTGCGCCGCACCGTGACGAACCTGGGCGACCGCCCGCAAAGCATCCTGTTCGGCGCCCCGGCCGCCGAACCCGGACCGGGCGAACCCGGTTTCGCCCCCCCGACCAAATGAGGAACCCAGCGACCATGCATCCGACCCGCTTCATCATCGCCGCCGCCTGCGCGCTGATCCTGTCCGGCTGCGCCTCGCAAAAGGGCCAGCCGACCACGCAATTCGACTTCGGCCCGGCCGCACCCGCGACGGCGCAGGCACCGGCGCCCGGCGCGCTCGGCCCCGTAGTCGTCACCGACGTCACCGGCTCGAGCGCCCTGGACAACGAGCGCATGTTCTACCGCCTGAGCTATGCCGACCCGCTGCAGGCCCGCACCTATGCCAACAGCCGCTGGACGGCGAACCCGCTGCAGCTCCTGACCCAGCGCTTCAAGACGCGGCTCGCGCAGGCGGGCGCGCGCGTGCTGTCGGAAACGGACGCCTCCACCGGCATCCCGCTGCTGCGCATCGACGTCGACGAATTCATGCAGGACTTCGGCGGCGTGAGCCAGAGTACCGGCGTCGTGGCCGTGCGCGCGTCCGTGTTCCGCGGCCATGCGCTCGTGGACCAGCGCAGCTTCCGCCGCTCGATCCCCGCGGCCAGCGCCGACGCGGCCGGCGGCGCGCGCGCCCTCGCCGCCGGCACCGATGCCGTCGCGGCCGACATCGTGGCCTGGCTGGCCGGCATGCCCGCCACCGTCGACACCGCGCGCCGATGACCGATACGGAAGACACGGCCGGCCCGCGCGCGTCGCCCGTCGCGCGCGCCGCGCTGCTGGCCTATCTGCTGCTGATCGTCTACGCCAGCTGGTATCCGTTTTCCGGCTGGCGCAGCAGCGGGCTGTCGCCGTTCGCCTTCCTCACCCAGCACATGCCGCGCTGGTGGACCGGCTTCGACGTCATGGTCAACATCGTCGGCTACATGCCGTTCGGCGTGCTGCTCGTTCTGGCGCTGCATCCGGCCGTGCGCGGCATGTGGGCCGTCGTCGTGGCGGCCATCGCGGGCCTGCTCGTGTCGGGCACGATGGAGACCGTGCAGAACTACCTGCCCACGCGCGTGCCGTCGAACCTCGACCTGCTGACCAACGCGGGCGGCTGCCTGGCCGGGGCGCTGCTCGGTGCCTGGTTCGCCCCCATGCTGCTGGACCGCGGCCGCCTGTACGAGCTGCGCCAGCGCTGGTTCGCGTCGCATGCAAGCCAGGGACTGGTCCTCGTCGCCCTGTGGCCGCTGGCGCAGGTCTATCCACAGAACTACCTGTTCGGCAACGGCCAGGTGTTGCCGCTGCTGTCGGAATGGCTGTCCGAATGGCTCGATACGGACATCGACCTCGTGACCATGCTGCGCGGCGACGCGCCGATGAGCGTCGAGCAGTACTGGCTGTCCGAAACGATCATCACCGCGTGCGGCATGACGGGCGCCGCGCTCACCCTGCTGTGCCTGACTCGCCGCGACGCGCCCCGGCTGCCGCTGATGCTGACCCTCGCGGCCGTCGGCCTCGTCGTCAAGACGCTCGCAACCTCGCTGTTCTTCGCGCCCGCGAATGCCCTCGTCTGGATCACGCCGGGTGCCGAGGGCGGCTTCCTGATCGGGTTGATCATGCTGGCCGGCCTCGCATTCGCGCCGCAGGTGGCGCAGCGCCGGCTGGCCGTCGCCACGCTCGTACTGTCGCTCATCGTCGTCAATACGATCCCCGCGAACCCGTATTTCGTCTCCACCCTGCAGGCCTGGCAGCAGGGTAAATTCCTGAATTTCAACGGCGCCGCCCAGTTCCTCGGCATGGCCTGGCCCTTCATCGCCCTGTGGTTCCTGCTGCTGCCGTCGCACCGGCTGAACCGGCCCTGATTAGGGCGTATCATTACGACCGACCGCGGCGGCATGGCCGCCCACTCATCCGGAATCGACATGAACGACGACAAACCCTTTTATCGACACCACGTATTCTTCTGCCTGAACGAACGCGAAGGCAAGGACTGCCGCCCCAGCTGCGGCAAGAGCGGCGCCGAGGCCGCGCAGCAGCACGCCAAGAAGCGCATCAAGGAACTGGGCTTGAATGGGCCGGGCCAGGTGCGCATCAACAAGGCCGGCTGCCTGGACCGCTGCGAGGAAGGCCCCGTCGTGGTCATCTACCCGCAGGGCACGTGGTACACCTACGTGGACAACGCCGACATCGACGACATCATCGACCATCACATCGTGAAGGGCGAAGTGGTCGAACGCCTGAAGATCTGAACGACGCAGCAATGAACAAGAATTCGCACAAGCTTTACCTGACCGGCCCCGCCGGCAAGATGGAATGCCTGCTGGACGAACCGGAAGGCGCCCCGCGCGGCATCGCGCTCGTCGCGCACCCGCACCCGCTGTACGGCGGCACGATGGACAACAAGGTCGCGCAGACGCTGGCACGCGCCTTCGTCGGCCTCGGCTACGTGACCGCGCGCTTCAACTTCCGCGGCGTGGGCGAGTCGGAAGGCGTGCACGACGAAGGCCGCGGCGAAGTGGACGACATGCAGGTCATGCTCGACCACATGATCGCGCAGTATCCGGGCCTGCCGTACGCGCTGTCCGGCTTCTCGTTCGGCACGTTCGTCCAGGCCCAGCTGCAGCAGCGCCTCATCGCCCAGGGCCGTCCGGCCGAGCGCCTGGCCCTCGTCGGCACGGCGGCCGGCAAGTGGCCGATGCCGGAGGTCCCGGCCGACACGATCCTGATCCACGGCGAACTTGACGATACGATACCGCTCGCGCACGTGTTCGACTGGGCGCGTCCGCTCGACATCCCCGTGACCGTGATCCCCGGCGCCGACCACTTTTTCCACCGCAAGCTCGTCCACATTAAAAATCTTGTCGCGCAATTGTGGCGGCGTGACATTTGAGCCGAACGCTGGCCTATAATGATGCGATCTTCTTTCAAGGCAATGCTTACGAGCATTGCCATCGCAGCATCGTTCACTGTTCACTTCTGAATTGTCTTCCATGAAAAAGCTAATCGCGGCCTTCGCCGCCAGTGCCCTCCTGATGTCGGCCGCCCATGCGCAGCAGGTGCCGGCCCCGCAAATCGCCGCCCGTTCGTGGCTCCTGCTGGATGCGACCAGCGGCCAGGTCATCGCCTCGCAGGACCCCGACGCCCGCATCGAGCCGGCGTCGCTCACCAAGGTCATGACGGCCTACGTCGTCTTCGAGGCGCTGCGCGACAAGAAGATCACGCTGGACCAGATGGTCAACGTGTCGGTGCATGCGTGGAAGGTCGACAACAGCAGCTCGAAGATGTTCATCGACCCGGCCACCCCTGTGAAAATCCAGGACCTGCTGTATGGCCTGATGATCCAGTCCGGCAATGACGCCGCGGTGGCTCTGGCCGAAGCCGTGGGCGGCGACGAAGCGACCTTCGTCACCTTGATGAACCGCGCCGCCCAGCGCATGGGCATGAAGAACACGCACTTCGCCAATCCGCACGGCCTGCCGTCGCCGGAGAATTACTCGACCGCGCGCGACCTGGCGATCCTCGCGTCGCACGAGATCCAGGACTTCCCGCAGTTCTACAAGATCGACTCGATCAAGGAATTCACGTACAACAAGATCAAGCAGCAGAACCGCAACCGCCTGCTGTGGCTCGACCCGACCGTCGACGGCTTGAAGACGGGCCACACGGAAGCCTCGGGCTATTCGATGATCGCGTCGGCGCACCGTCCGAACGGTCCTGCGGGCGAACGCCGCCTGATCTCCGTGCTGTCCGGCGCCACGTCGGACGGCAACCGCACGGCGGAAAGCCAGAAGCTCCTGAACTGGGGCTTCCAGAACTTCGACACCGTCAAGCTGTACGCGAAGGGCCAGGCGATCCTGACGCCGCAGATCTGGAAGGGCTCGCAGTCCACCGTGAAGATCGGCTTCCCGAACGACGTGTGGGTGACCGTGCCGAAAGGCGTGGCGCAGAAGATGAAACCGGTCCTGGAACGCAAGGACCCGCTGGTCGCGCCGCTGGCGCTGAACACCCAGGTGGGCACGCTGAAGATGACGGTCGACGGGAAGCCGCTGCTGGCGCTGCCGGTCGTGACCTTGGAAGAGGTGCGTGAAGCGTCGATCTTCGGGCGCGCGTGGGACTCGATGCGGCTCTGGATCAAGTAACAGCTGCGCTGTCGTAACATCGTAGGGTGGGCACCCCGTGCCCACGCGTGACGCTTGCGGTTTGCGAACGTCCGCGTGGGCACGGGGGTGCCCACCCTACGTCTATAATGACCCTACGATTATCCGGAAGACGAACGATGACCCTTGCCCTGCCCCGCGACCTGTCCTGCCCGCGCATCGCCACCCGCAAGGGCGGCGGTCTCGAACTGTCCCGCATCGTTGCCGGCATGTGGCGCATGGCCGATTGGGACATGACGGTGGAGCAGCGCGTCGCCTTCATCGAGCAGTGCATCGCGCTGGGCGTCACGTCGTTCGACCATGCCGACATCTACGGCAACTACGGCGTCGAAGGCCTGTTCGGCGAAGCCCTGCGCGCGCAACCTTCGCTGCGCGACCGCATCCAGCTGATCAGCAAATGCGGCATCAAGCTGCTGTCGAACAAGCGTCCGCAGCACACCATCCAGCACTACGACACGAGCGCGGCGCACATCGTCGCATCGGCCGAGGAATCGCTGCGCCAGCTCCACACGGACCACCTGGACCTGCTGCTGATCCACCGCCCGGACCCGCTGATGGACTTCGACGAGATCGCGCAGGCATTCACGCGCCTGAAGCAGGACGGCAAGGTGCTGCACTTCGGCGTGTCGAACTTCAGCCGCCACCAGTTCGAGGCGCTCGATCGCCGCATCGCGCTGTCGACGAACCAGGTGGAATTCTCGCCGCTGCACGTGGCGCCGATGTTCGACGAGACCTTCGACGGCCTGCAGGACGTCGGCGTCGCGCCGATGATCTGGTCGCCGCTCGCCGGCGGCCGCCTGTTCACGTCGAACGACGCGAATGCGGAGAACCTGCGCCTCGTGATCAAGGACATCGCCGACCGCCTGCACCAGCCGTTCGCCAGCGTCGTCTTCGCGTGGATCATGCAGCTGCCGTCGCGCCCCATTCCGCTGACGGGCAGCGGCCGCGCGGCGGCGATCGCCGTCGCCGTCGCGGGCACGACGTTCCATCTGTCGCGCGCGGACTGGTTCATGATCCTGCGCGCCGCGCGCGGGCACGAGGTCGCGTAGGCCTTTCCGCCGCCATGGCCGAACCCCTGAAGATCGTCGAAGGCCGCGCTCTCACGGCGCAGCAGAAGAAGGATTTGCTGAACCGCCTCGCGCGCGTGGAGGGCCAGTTGCGCGGCGTGCAGAAGCTGATCGCGCTGGCCGACGCGCCGTCCGACTGCGACGCCGTCGCCCAGCAGATGGCGGCCGCGCGCAAGGCGCTGGACCGCTCGTTCGTGCAGCTGCTCACGGCGAGCATCGTCACGCACACGGGCAATGCGGCCGACCCCGAGGAAGCGAAAGCGGCGGCGGCGCACCTGGCGGCGCTGCTCGACAAGTTCGCCTAATAAACCGTTACGAGTAGCGAACGTCCGCGTGGGCACGGGGTGCCCACCCTACCGCTAACCGGGCGGTCACTCGCCGTCGTCGTAGACCTTTGGCGGCGCGACCTTCGTCCACCCGCCCCGCCACGCGATGTTCAAGAGCAGCGTCGCGCCGATATAAAACACGAAGAACAGCGCGAAGAAGCGCGTGCGCAGCACCGCCAGCAACACCACGCAGACGGCCAGCGCCACGAACACCGCCTTCGATTTCGGCTGCTTGGAGCTGGGGAAGCGGATCGTCGACACCATCAGCGAGCCCACCGCCACCATCAGCAGCATGACGAGGAAGGCGCCGGCCATGTCGGCCACGGGGTCGGGCCAGGCGACGACCACGGAGGCCACGCACGCGGCGCCGGCGGTGATCGGCATGCCGACGAAGTAGCGCGGGTCCGTCTTGCCGACCATCACGTTGAAGCGCGCCAGGCGCAGCGCGCCGCACGCCACGAACACGAAGCACGCGAGGCCGCCCATGCGCACGAGAGTCGGGTGCGCGGCGCCCATCTGCGCGAAGCCGTAGCAGTACAGCAGCAGGCCCGGGGCGCAGCCGAAATTCATCACGTCGGCGATCGAATCGAGCTGCACGCCGAACGCGGACTGCGTGTTGGTGGCACGGGCGACGAAGCCGTCGAGGGCGTCGAACACGCCGGCCAGCACCAGCAGGATCGCGGCCAGGCGATAGTCGGACGGGTCGCCCACGGGGGCGTTGTCGACCGAGATCACGATGCTGCCGAAACCGCACGCGATCGACAACAGGGTCACGAAACTGGGCAGGGCAAACTTGGCGCGCGCGAGGCGGTGGCGGGTCGGGTTCACTGAAATTCGTCGAAGGCTGAAGAATGGCTTATTTTACATGGGCTTACGCCGGGGCCGGGAATGCCCGCAAACCCGTCACTCGTTGCCGTTTTCGCCTAGAATGGAGGCTCTATTTACCCGGCATGACGGACCTTGGGGGTTTCATATGATGAGCAGAATGCATCGCGCGCGGCAGATCGCCCTCGCCATCACCGCGGCGTGGGCGCTCGTCGCCTGCGGTGGCGGCGGCAGCGGCGGCAGCACTGCGGGTGTCGGCAGCAATACCGGCAACGGAACGTCCGGCGGGTCGCCATCGACCGGGTTCTCGGGGCAGGACGCCTCTGCGCCCGTCGCCACCAACAATATCGCGACCGATGGCCTGAACTGGATCAACTACCGGCGCAGCCAGATCGGGATGCCGGCGATGACGCACAGCGGCGTCATCGACATCGCGGCCCAAGGCCATTCCGATTACCAGCGCATCAACAACACCGTGACGCACGTCCAGACGGCCGGGAAGACGGGCTTCACGGGCGAGACACTGGCGGACCGCCTGCGCGCGGCCGGCTACACGTTCGGCTACCCCAATGCGATCGGCGAGGTAATCTCGGCGACCAACAACGGTTCCGGTTTCTACATGGCCGAGGAGCTGATCACGGCCATCTACCACCGCTTCGTGATCTTCGAGCCCGTGTTCCAGGAAATCGGCACGGGCGCGGCGACGACGTCGGCCGGCTATAACTACTTCACCGCCGATTTCGTGACCAACAACGGCTACGGCAACGGCATCGCGGCCGGCACGATCGTCACGTGGCCGATCAACGGCCAGACCAAGGTGCCGAACAACTTCTTCAGCGATTACGAGGAACCGGATCCGGTACCAAACATCAACGAAGTGGGCTACCCCGTCAGCGTGCACACGAACCTGACGCGCAAGCTGACCGTCCAGGCCTTCACGATCCGCCAGCACGGCGCGAGCGCCGACCTGTCGACGCGCCTGCTGGTGCAAGGCCAGGATCCCCAGATGGCCACCAACCAGTCGGCTGCCGCGATCGTCCCGCTGTCGCCGCTGGCCGCCGCCACCACCTACGACGTCACGTTCTCGGGCGCCATCGACGGGACGCCGATCACCCGCACCTGGTCGTTCACGACGAAGTAAGCGCCAACCCATCCGCATGCACAGTCCCGACCACCGGTCCCAGCTCGATGCAGCCGACGGCCCCGCGGTGAACCACGCGGGCGGCGTCGCGCGCCTGATGGGCGACGACGCCCTGTTCGGGCGCGTCCTCGCGCGCTTTCGCAACGAGTACCGGCAGGCGGCGGCGGGCATCCTCGCCGCGCACCAGGACGGCAATACCCAGCTGGCGCTGCGCCTCGTGCACACGCTGAAGGGCGCTGCCGCCATGATCGAAGCGGTACCCCTGCGGCGCCAGGCGGATGCCGTGGAGCGGGCGCTGCACGAGGGCACGGGCGACGTCCACGGCAGCCTCGCGCGCCTGCAGGCGGAACTGGAGCGGGTGCTGTGCGAGCTCGATACCCTCGCCAGCACCCTGCCCGCACGCGCGGTGGCGCGCCCGGCCCGATCCCATCCGGACGCACTGCGCACGTTGATGACGCTGCTCGACGAGGGTAACGGGGATGCGGTCGACATCGTGCGCGAGGCGGGAGACGCGCTTGCCGCAGAACTCGGGGAAGACGGTTACCGCCGGGTGGCGGACCTGGTCGAAGGTTACGACTTCGACGGTGCGCTGGAACTGCTGCGGGAACGGGTGGCGGGCGGCTGACGCCCCTGGCGACCGGAGCGCGGCCGCCGGCGGGACGGATCAGCGGGTGCTCAGCGGTTGTATTCCGCTTCTTCGTCGAACGAATCGGCGCACGATTTGCCGCAGAAGCGGCGGACACTGTCGAGCGGTTTCTCGCAATACCAGCACGCGCCCTTGGGCGGCAGGCTCAGACGGGCCGGAACCGCCGTCGCGCCCATCGAGGCGGCGACGATCGGCTCGGCAGGCACGCTCTGGTCCGGAACACTTTCCTGTATCGTTTCCAAGGTTACCCCCTTACCGGCAGCACGTCAGTAACGCAGAGATTACTTTAGTGGAACACCGTGTGCATGAGAAAGCGCAAGTACGCTAGTGCTCGCTTCTGCGGTACGTGCCGTTCTGGTCGTTCAAACCAGTTTGCGCCGTTTGTGCTACCTCTGCAACGCCTCCGGCGAACTAGTTTTCAAGAAACAACAGTCAAAAGGCCCCGACGCCATCGTCGCCGATGCCGCGCCCTTCAACTGCCGGAAATAATAGCAGTATCGGCAACGCATGCGATTCGCCGTTCAATCGTGCGTGGCCGCCGTGTCGGATTCGCGACGCGCAGCGTGGCGACCGTCAGCGCGCCGGTTCCAACGTGACGAACAGCGCGCCGGGCGCCGTCTCCAGGCGGGTCGGCAAGAATTGCACGCCGGCGTAGCGCAGGTCTTCGGGATGAAAACTGTAGACCGGCATGTCGCGCAGCAGCTGGTTCACGAGCACGTCGGCGGCACGGCCCAGTTCGCGTACGCGGTCGTTGTCCATGCCGTCGACGTCGAAGCGGTCGACGTGGGTCGCCGACAGGACGATGGCGTTGCGCGCATTGTCGAGCACGAGGTGGCCGGACAGCGCCAGCGTGCCGTCCCACGACTGGCGCAGGAATGGCGGAGACACGTGGACGTCCAGCGTGAGGCCCACGCGGTCGGTGTCGGACAGGATTGCGAGGCGGGGCCGGGTCAGCTGCACGTCGAACAGCTGGAGCATGCGGTTACGCAGCGGGAAACGGCGCTCCAGGCCGGCCTGCAGGCGCGCCTGCGACAGCTCGACGCGGCGCGGCCCGATCATGCCCGCGCACGACGCCAGCAAGCCGGTCGCCGCCAGCGCCAGCGCGGCCTTGCCCAGCCGCCGTCTCGAGATCCCGTCCTGCGTCGTCTTCATGCCTGCCCCGTTCGTCGATGGATGGGGCAAGGCTAGCATACGTGCGGCGGGCGGCGGCTGACGCTTACTTACCGTTACTTGCCGATACAAAACCGGCTGAAGATCACCCCGAGCAAATCGTCCGGCGTGAACTGCCCGGTGATGCTCGACAGCTGGTCCTGCGCGAGCCGCAGCTCCTCGGCGAACAGGTCGAGCGACTGGTCGTCCTGCGCCGCGTGCTCGGCGGCGTAGCGCAAGTGCTCGCGCGCCTGGCGCAGGGCGACGAGGTGGCGTTCGCGTGCGAGGTACAGCGATTCGCCCGTCTGCTGCCAGCCCGCGATGCGCAGCAGCTCCGCGCGCAGCAGGTCGATGCCGATCTTCTCGTGCGCCGACAGGTAGATGTGGACGGCGTCGGCGCACGGCGTCACGCCCGGCTGGTGGCCCGACAGGTCGATCTTGTTCCAGATGCGCACGACGGGCACGCCGGCCGGGAACGCGGCGACGATGTCCTCATCGGCCTTGGCGGGGCCCATGCTCGCGTCGAGCAGGTGCAGGATCACGTCCGCCTTGCCCACCTCGCCCCACGTGCGTTCGATGCCGATGCGCTCGACGACGTCGATGCCGTCGTCGATGGCGCGGATGCCGGCCGTGTCGACGATGTTCAGCGGGATGCCCTCCACCTGGATCGTCTCGCTGACCTTGTCGCGCGTCGTGCCCGCGATCGGCGTGACGATCGCGACGTCCGATCCGGCCAGCGCGTTCAGCAGCGACGATTTACCCACGTTCGGCTGGCCCACCAGCACGACATTCAGGCCCTCGCGCAGCAGCGCGCCCTGGGCGGCCTGGCGGAACACGGCTTCCAGCGCATCGACGATGCCCTTCAACTGGCCGCGCGCATTCGATTTCTCGAGGAAGTCGATCTCCTCTTCCGGGAAGTCCAACGTGGCTTCGACGAGCATGCGCAGGTTGATCGTCTTCTCGACCAGCTCGTGCACGACCTTCGAGAACGCGCCGGACAGCGATTGCGATGCGGACTTCGCGGCCGCTTCCGTCGACGCGTCGATCAGGTCGGCCACGGCCTCCGCCTGCGCGAGGTCGAGCTTGTCGTTGAGGAAGGCGCGGCGCGTGAATTCGCCCGGCTCCGCGAGACGCAGGCCCGCATCGCGGCCCGCTTCGAGCACGCGCGCGAGCAGCATGCGCAGCACGACGGGGCCGCCGTGGCCCTGCAGCTCCAGCACGTCCTCGCCCGTGTACGAATGCGGGGCCTTGAAGTACAGCGCGAGGCCTTCGTCGATGACGGTGCCCGCTTCATCCTTGAACGGCAGGTAGGTGGCGTGGCGCGGGGCCAGCTTCGTGCCGGGGAACAGCGCGGCCACGAGGGGTGACAGGTCCTTGCCGGACGCGCGCACGACGCCGATGCCGCCGCGGCCGGGGGCGGTGGCGATGGCGGCGATGGGGGAAGTATCGAGTTTCATGGTCGGATTGTAGTGCGAATAAAAAAGCCCGTGCGGACACGGGCTCTTCACATGGTGGCCGGAGGGCCGGCCAGCTACGCCTTGGGCGCGAACTTCTTGGTGATGACGTACTGCTGCGCCATCGAGATCAGGTTGTTCACGACCCAGTACAGCACGAGCCCGGACGGGAAGAACAGGAACATGACGGAGAACGCCAGCGGCATGAACATCATCATCTTGGCCTGCACCGGATCGGCCGGCTGCGGGTTCAGCTTCTGCGTGATGAACATCGAGATCGCGTACAGCACCGGCAGGATGAAGTACGGGTCCTTCACGGTCAGGTCGGGAATCCACAGCCAGGTCGCGCCGCGCATCTCGACGGCGGCCTGCAGCACCCAGTACAGGGCCAGGAACACCGGCATCTGCACGAGGATCGGCAGGCAGCCGCCCAGCGGGTTGATCTTCTCGGCCTTGTACAGTTCCATCGTGGCCTGCTGCATCTTGGCCGGGTCGTTCTTGAAGCGCTCGCGGATGGCTTGCATCTTCGGCGTCACCGTCTTCATCTTGGCCATGCTGCGGTAGCCGGCGGCCGACAGCGGGAAGAACAGCAGCTTGATCAGGATGGTGAAGGCCATGATGGTCCAGCCCCAGTTGCCGATCATCGAGTGCAGCCAGTTCATCGTGGCGAAGATCGGCTTGGCGATGATCGCGGCCCATGCGTAGTCGCGCACGAGGTCGAGGCCCGGCGTCACTTTTTCCAGCAGCGACTGCACCTGCGGGCCCGAATACAGGCGCGCGGCGTTCGAGACGGTCGCACCCGGTGCGATGGTGCCCAGCGATTGGATCGTGCGGATGGCGAACAGGTCGTTACCCACCGGCTTCACTTCGATCGTGCGTGCCATATTCGCGGTCGGGATGAACGCCGAGACGAAGAAGTGCTGCGAGATCGCGACCCAGCCATCCTTCGCGTTCTTCGCGTACTCGGCCGAGCCCTTGGCGACCTTGTCGAACGTGAGCTTCTGGTAGTGCTCTTCCGGCGTCCACAGCGTGGGGCCCGTGTAGCTGCTGTTGAAGTACGTGTCGCCTTCCGGCTTCATGCCGTCGTGCTCCAGCTGGAGGTACAGTGCCGGCGTGATCGGTGCCTGGGTCAGGTTCGTCACGTCGTGGCGCACGTCGATCACGTAGTCGTTGCGCTTGAACGTGTAGGTCTTGGTCAGGTGCACGCCACCCTGCTCCGCGTCCAGCACGACCTGCACCTGATTGTTGCCGTCCAGCGTACGCGGGCCCGGACGGACCGTGAACGGGGTGTTGTGGCTCGGCGGAGCGCCGGCCGACGTGGCGCCCGTGAGGCCGGTCTCGGCCTGGTAGACGCGCGGGCCATTGCTCTGGAACAGAACCTGGTTCTTGGTCGGGTCGACCTTGTCGCGGTACTTCAGCAGTTCCAGGCGGCGAATGATGCCGCCGGCCGTGTCGATGTCGACTTTATAGACGTCGGTCGTCACCGTGACGACCTGCGTCTTGACCGGTGCCGGTGCTGCCGGCGTGCCGGGCACGGTTGCGTCCGTGGCCGGGGCCGCGGCCGTCGGCACGTCATTCGGCTTGGCCGGGTTCGGCGCCTGCGCGACCTTGGCCGGCGGCTGCGCCGAGAACATCGACTGCTTGCCGTTGGCCACCATCCAGTCGTTCCACAGGACGACCAGCGAGACGGCGAACACGATCCACAGGATGGTACGTTTATTGATTTCCATTGGTCTTATTCAGGAATGCTTGCAACCGCAAGCGGTTGGTGAGGAATGCGGATCTACGCGAGGCGGCACGGGGTCGACGCCGCCCTCGTTCCACGGATGGCAGCGGCAGACGCGGCGCAGCGTCAGCCAGCTGCCGCGTGCGGCGCCATGCACCTGGACAGCCTCGATCGCATAACTGGAACAGCTCGGATAGAAACGGCAGTTCTGTCCGAGCATCGGAGACACCAGCAACTGGTAACCGCGCAACAGCCAGACGAGCAACCGGTTCATGATAATCCCGGTTCCGACGTCGAAGGCGCGACGTTTGCCGCCTGTGGAGCGGCATTGGCCTTGCGGCCGCGCGGCGCTTGCGACGCGAACAACCGCGCCAGCTCGGTGCGCAGCAGTGCCTTCAACGCGGACGTCGTGGCCGGACCGTCCTTGCCGTTGACCGGACGGGACAGGCGAACGATGCAGTCGAGCGCCGGCAGCGGCGTGGTGCGGAACAGTTCACGCGTGACGCGCTTGATGGTGTTGCGCGTCACCGCGCGCGGGGCAAAACGTTTGGCCGCGACGACGCCCAGCCGCGCATGAGGCAGGGCATTCGGTCGGGTATAGAGCACGAAATGCGCGGTTTTTTGTGCCGGGCGCAAACGAAAAACGGATGAAAACTCATCCGTTTTTACGATACGCCGAACGCGCGCGAAGTCGTGCGAACCTTCGCCTGTCATTGACGTAGGCGCGGTCGATGCAGCTTCCCGGGCTTAGACAGCCAGGCGCTTGCGGCCCTTGGCGCGGCGAGCGTTCAGGACATCGCGGCCGCCACGGGTAGCCATACGTGCGCGGAAGCCGTGCGTGCGCTTGCGACGAACGACGGAAGGTTGGTAAGTACGTTTCATGGTGGTCTCGCTTAAAGCAAAATAGATGCAAAATCGGGGCTGAGCTCACACTGAGTCAGCATTGCGCCAATGACATTTCGCAGTTGTTAAGCCAGCGTCACGCCACAGCAAAGCTTGTCGCCTGTTTGCTCATTTTAGTGGGGCATCTCGAAAACCGTCGCGAGCGGCAGCAGTTCTGGCAGAGAAGCGCAGCTGTACGAAAGTACAGCGAGCATCGCAGGCCGGAAATACAACGCGCAGTAGGTTTGCGAGGTGCCCAACAAAGCGTACGGGCGGGGAACCCTGAATTAGACAGCATTTCAAGTTCAACTGTCAAGGCAACCGTTGTGTCAAGACCGCGCCGGGGCGTGTCGCAAACGGTTGCGGCCGTATACAAAGGCGCCGCAGCCGGCGCGCTGATTCGGTGGAAAAATCGCGTATCGCCTGTGGATAACTTGCGAGAACACAGGTAAAATAGAGTGTTACGCTTAACTTAGTCGATGTATGGATAACTTTTGGCAGACCTGTTCCAACCAGTTGGAGCTCGAGCTGACACCGCAGCAATATACCGCGTGGATCAAACCACTTGTTGCCCTCGACTACGAGGACGGCAAGCTGCGCATTGCAGCGCCGAACCGCTTCAAGCTCGACTGGGTGAAGTCGCAATTCGCGAACCGCATCACGGCGCTGGCGTCCGAGCATTATCAGCGGCCGGTCGACGTGCAGTTCGTGCTCGACCCGAAGAACAGCCTGCCGAAGAAACCGGCATCGAGCTCCCCTGCCCCATCTCCGATGGCGTCCAGCGGCGGCGCGATCGGCATCAACGCCGCGGCCGACAAGACGGTGCCGGAGATGCCCGTCGTCACGCCGGACAACGTCATCGCGAACAATCCGCGCCGCGAACAGAGCCGCGTCAATCCGGACCTCACGTTCGAGAACTTCGTGACCGGTAAGGCGAACCAGCTGGCGCGCGCCGCCGCGATCCAGGTCGCGAACAACCCGGGCGTGTCGTACAACCCGCTGTTCTTCTACGGCGGCGTGGGCCTCGGTAAGACGCACTTGATCCATGCGATCGGCAACCAGGTGATGGCCGACCAGCCGGGCGCGCGCATCCGCTACATCCACGCGGAACAGTATGTGCGCGACGTCGTGACGGCGTACCAGCGCAAGGGCTTCGACGACTTCAAGCATTACTACCACTCGCTGGACATGCTGCTCATCGACGATATTCAATTCTTCGGTGGCAAGAGCCGCACGCAGGAAGAATTCTTCTATGCGTTCGAAGCGCTGATCGCGGCCAAGAAGCAGATCATCATCACGTCGGACACGTATCCGAAAGAGATCACGGGCATGGACGACCGCCTGATCTCGCGCTTCGACTCCGGCCTGACGGTTGCGATCGAACCGCCGGAACTGGAAATGCGCGTGGCGATTCTCATGAAGAAGGCGGAATCGGAAGGCGTCATGCTGAACGACGACGTCGCGTTCTTCGTCGCGAAGCACCTGCGCTCGAACGTGCGCGAACTGGAAGGCGCGCTGAGGAAAATCCTCGCGTACTCGCGCTTCCACGGCAAGGACATCACGATCGACGTCGTGAAGGAAGCGCTGAAGGATTTGCTGTCGGTGCAGAACCGCCAGATCTCCGTGGAAAACATCCAGAAGACCGTGGCCGACTTCTTCAACATCAAGGTCGCGGACATGTACTCGAAACGCCGCCCGGCCAACATCGCGCGCCCGCGCCAGATCGCGATGTACCTGGCGAAAGAGCTGACGCAGAAGAGTCTGCCGGAAATCGGCGAACTGTTCGGCGGCCGCGACCATACGACGGTGCTGCACGCGGTGCGCAAGATCGCGCAGGACCGGGCCAAGAACGCCGAATGCAACCACGAATTGCACGTGCTGGAACAGACCCTGAAAGGCTGATGCGTGAGCACCGGGGGAAAAGGCTGTGCCCCCGATGATTTCTGGCAAAATATTGCGCGAACAACATTTTTACCCCACCCATAACCGAGGATATCTATGCAACTGGTCAAATCCACCCGAGACACGCTTCTCCGGCCACTGCAGATCGTGAGTGGTATTGTCGAGCGTCGGCACACCATGCCGATTCTGGCCAATATCCTCATCCGCAAGAATGGCGAGAGCGTCTCGTTCCTGTCGACCGACACCGAGGTGCAGATCACGACCCTGGCCAACATCGGTTCGGGCCCTGAAGAAGCGGGCACGACCGTCGCCGCGCGCAAGCTGCTGGACATCCTGCGCGCGCTGCCGGAATCCGGCGACGTCACGATGACCCTGCTGAACAAGCGCCTGACCGTCCAGAGCGGCAAGTCGCGCTTCGCGCTGCAGACCCTGGCGGCCGAGGAATTCCCGACCGTCTCCGTCGCGGACACCTACAACGCGACCGTCACGCTGCCGCAGAAAACGCTGAAGCACCTGTTCAACATGGTGCACTTCGCGATGGCCCAGCAAGACATCCGCTACTACCTGAACGGCCTGCTGCTGGTGCTGGACGGTAACAACGTGATCGCCGTCGCCACCGACGGCCACCGCCTCGCGTTCGCGCAAGTGACGGCCGAGCAGACGTTCGAGCGTCAGGAAGTGATCATCCCGCGCAAGACCATCCTGGAACTGCAGCGCCTGCTGGAAGAAAGCGATGACGAAGTCCGCCTGGACATCGCCGCCTCGCAGGTGAAGCTGACGTTCGCCGACATCGAACTCGTGTCGAAACTGGTCGAGGGCAAGTTCCCGGATTACACCCGCGTGATCCCGAAGGGTTACAAGAATGACTTCACGATCAGCCGCGACGAACTGCTGCGTTCGCTGCAGCGCGCCGCGATCATGACGAGCGACAAGTTCAAGGGCGTGCGCTGCATGATCTCCCCCGGCTCGATGAAGATCAGCTCGACCAACGCCGACCAGGAAGAAGCGGTGGAAGAACTGGAAATCGACTACGGCGGCGACACGATCGACATCGGCTTCAACGTCACGTACCTGCTGGACGTGCTGAACAACCTGAAGTGCGACCAGGTGAATATTTCGCTGGGCGACTCGAATTCGTCGGCGCTGATGTCGATCCCGGAAAATGGCGACTTCAAGTACGTCGTCATGCCGATGCGTATTTAATTCGGGCAAAGCGCCCATATATTCGTTGTTTGCCGTCCTTCGTGCGGCAACGGCCGGAGCAGGTTCCATTACGGTGCCCTGCCCGGCTGATCGACGATCGAGACCGCAGGCCTACCCGCCGGCCGTCTGATTCACACGTTATTTGAGAAAGCAGTCATGTCCGAGAACACTCAAGCAGTTATGGAATCCTCCCCTGCCAAGGCGGAAGAGTACGGCGCCTCGTCGATCCAGATCCTGGAAGGCCTGGAAGCCGTACGCAAGCGTCCGGGCATGTACATCGGCGACACGTCGGACGGCACCGGCCTGCATCACCTGGTGTTCGAGGTGCTCGATAACTCGATCGACGAGGCATTGGCCGGCTTCTGCTCCGAAATCCACGTCACGATCCATTCCGATAATTCGATCTCGATCACCGACAACGGCCGCGGCATCCCGACCGGCATCAAGATGGACGACAAGCACGAGCCGAAGCGCTCGGCGACCGAGATCGCCCTGACGGAATTGCACGCCGGCGGCAAATTCAACCAGAACGCATATAAAGTGTCCGGCGGCCTGCACGGCGTGGGCGTCTCGTGCGTGAACGCGCTGTCGAAACTGCTGCGCGTGACCGTGCGCCAGAACGGCAAGGTGCACCAGCTGGAATTCTCGCGCGGCGTGCCGATCGACCGCATCGTCGAAGTCGTGGATGGCGTCGAAGTGTCGCCGATGAAGATCACCGGCGACACCGACAAGCGCGGTACGGAAGTGCACTTCTGGGCCGACGAAGAAATCTTCACCCACGTCGAGTTCCACTACGAGATCCTGTCCAAGCGCATCCGCGAACTCTCGTTCCTGAACAACGGCGTCAACATCAAGCTGACCGACCAGCGCACGGGCAAGGAAGAAATCTTCGCCTTCGAGGGCGGTACGCGCGGCTTCGTCGAGTACATCAACAAGGCCAAGACCGTCCTGCACCCGACCGTGTTCCAGGCGACGGGCGAGCGCCTGTCCGAAAACGGCAGCAATATCTCGGTGGACGTGTCGATGCAGTGGAACGACGCGTACAACGAGCAAGTGCTCTGCTTCACGAACAACATCCCGCAGCGCGACGGCGGCACCCACCTGACGGGCCTGCGCGCGGCGATGACGCGTGTGATCAACAAATACATCGACGAGAACGACTTCGCCAAGAAGGCCAAGGTCGAAATCTCGGGCGACGACATGCGCGAAGGTCTCACTTGCGTGCTGTCGGTGAAAGTGCCTGAGCCGAAGTTCTCGTCGCAAACGAAGGACAAGCTCGTGTCGTCGGAAGTGCGCGGCCCCGTCGAGGAAATCGTGGCGAAGACGCTCACCGACTTCCTGATGGAAAAGCCGAACGACGCCAAGATCATCTGCGGCAAGATCGTGGAAGCCGCGCGCGCGCGCGAAGCCGCGCGCAAGGCCCGCGACCTCACGCGCCGCAAGGGCGTGATGGACGGTCTGGGCCTGTCGTCGAAGCTGGCCGACTGCCAGGAACGCGACCCGGCGCTGGCCGAGCTGTACATCGTCGAGGGTGACTCCGCAGGCGGTTCCGCCAAGCAGGGCCGCGACCGTAAGTTCCAGGCCATCCTGCCGCTGCGCGGCAAGGTGCTGAACGTGGAAAAGGCGCGCTTCGAGAAGATGCTGTCGTCGGAACAGATCACGACCTTGATCGCCACCTTGGGCACCTCGATCGGCCCGGACGAGTTCAACGTCGACAAGCTGCGCTACCACCGCATCATCATCATGACCGACGCGGACGTCGACGGCGCCCACATCCGCACGCTGCTGCTGACCTTGTTCTACCGCCAGATGCCGCAGCTGGTGGAGCGCGGCCACATCTACATCGCGCAGCCGCCGCTGTACAAGGTGAAAGCCGGCCGCGACGAGCGCTACCTCAAGGATGACGTCGAGGAAGCGAGCTACATGATGCGCTTCGCCCTGAACGGCGCCGCGCTGCTGCCGAAGGAAGGCGCGGAAGCGATCACGGACGGCGCGCTGGGCGACCTCGTCGACAAGTACAACCGGGCCAACGCGATCATGATGCGCCTGTCGCGCGTGATCGACCGCGCCGCGCTGTCCGCGATCATGACGGGCGTGAAGCTGGACTTGTCGAGCCAGGAAGCGGCCGAGAAATCGGCGCAGGCGCTGGCCGACGCGATCCACGACACGAGCGTGAAGGTGGGCGTGCGTTCCGACGAGCTGTCGGACAAGCACAGCCTGCGCATCGAACGCATCCACTACGGCAACGTGCAAGTGACGTCGATCGACGCCGACTTCGTCGCCGGCGCCGACTACAAGACCCTGGAAACCTCGGCCGAGACGTTCCAGGGCCTGATGGGCGAAGGCGCCATCATCCGCCGCGGCGAAGGCGACAAGATGAAGGAATTCGCCGTGCGCGACTTCCAGCAAGCCATGGAATGGCTGCGCGAAGAAGCCGAGCGTGGCGTGTCCAAGCAGCGCTACAAGGGTCTGGGCGAGATGAATCCCGAGCAGTTGTGGGAAACCACCATGGATCCGACGGTGCGTCGCCTGTTGAAGGTGCAGATCGAGGATGCCATTGCGGCGGACCAGATCTTTACCACGCTGATGGGCGATGAAGTGGAGCCGCGTCGTAACTTCATCGAGTCGAATGCGCTGCAGGCGGGGAATATCGACGTCTAAGTCGCTTCCCGTCCCGTCGTCCGCCAGAGCCGTTCGATTTTCTGGCGGACGTTTACTTTATCCGTGTGAGGCACCGGTTCAAAATTGGTCGACCTTTCGCTCATCGAACGCTGGCTGACGGGTTGGAGCCTCTCGCGCGGCCTTCCACTTCCTTTTCACCAGGACGGTGGCCTCGTTGTCGAAGTCGGCAAGCCGGACCAATTGCGACGCCACGTGTTCCTCGATGCGAGACAGGCACTGCAAGCCTGTGCGGACCGCATTCAAGATCCCCACATCTTCCTTAAAGCGGCCGTCGCGCCCGATGTATTGCGCCGCGCCCTCCCCGAGCGCTGGCGCATCGAGACGCCAGGCCATCTGATGGGGTGCCCTGCCCCCATGACCAGCCACGTCACGCTGTCCCCGGAATATCGTCTGGCTGTCGACGTGCAAAAAGACGCTCACGTCGTTCGTGTGATCCACGCCAGCGATGAGCAGGCAGCATCGGGGCGCCTGGTGGTGCACGGCGGTTGCGCCATATTCGATCAGATCGAAACGGCGGAGCAGCATCGCCGACGCGGCCTCGGGACAGTCGTCATGCAGGCACTCGATTCGATTGCGATCCGTGCCGGTGCGAGCGAACGGCTGTTGGTGGCGACGGACAACGGGCGCGCCCTCTATTCGCGTCTTGGGTGGCACATGCTGGCGCCGTGGTCTACGGCGGTTTTGCCTTCGCCGTGATTGTCTGACGTTGCGTAGGCATTAAAGCCCACGCCGGATCTCCATCAGTGCAAAACCGAGGAGATTCAAACCTTCCCATTGGCTCGGGTCGTTTGCTCTCGCATCATCTTGAGCAAGCCCGATGCCCCAGATGTTATCGACGGGACTCGCTTCAACGAGAATGCGTGACCCGGTCTGTTTCAAGAACGCGCCAAGCTCCGGATGTTGCGTGAACTTGGCCTGATTGGCCCGCACGACGATTGCGAAGCGATTGGCCACCCAGACTGCCTCGTCAAACCCCTGCACGCTGCGGCCCAGCGCTTTCGCCGCACCTGGCGTAGGTGCTTCCAATACGCGCGCTCTTGCCGCGAGATCGCCGAACAGCGCAGCCTTTTCTGCCATCATGAAATGCTCGGCCGTAGGGTAGCGCTGTCCATCGATCACGAACGGCGCCTCATACCACTGGCTGAAACAGGACGATGTAATCCCTGCCTTTCCGGGCTGGTGCCCCCAGAAAAACACATACTTCAATGGCTCGCCCGCCCGGTGGCATCGGCTCAGTTCTTCTAAAAATCGCGAATCGTTCATTGTTCTGATGACGTAAGTGCGATCGTGGAGATCACTGTTTTTCACGGTATTCGCCGATGACCTCGATCTCCCCCACGATGTTGTCGTTGAGTTCCTCGAGGTCCTTCGCAGGAATCCACCACTCCGTATGGCTTTCGCCGCCGACTTTCTGGATTGCGTAGCGGTCCATGAACGCCTTGCGCACCTTGAAGAGCGTGACATAGCCAACGCCGCTGTCCGGGACGTTCCACTCGGTGGCGATCTGCTTTGCGTAAGCTTCATTCGTCACCGGATAAAAGATCGGTTGTTCAGGCAATCGAGGCGGCCAGCGTTTGAAGCCGCTCTGTTTAACCAGTTCGAGCTCCTGCGGGCGGGTCGGCCGGTACAGTGTGACGGTGTCGTTTTCCATTATGGGGCCTTGATAGGTCGGCCGCTCAATCGAGTGGCCATGAACTGATGCCGAGATGTCGTGCCGCCGTGTCACCGGGAACATAGGCGCGTTCGCGCGGCGTGATGAGTCGCGTGCAATCGCCGGTCACATTGCCATGTTGCTCGTGCACGAACGCGGTGACATCCTCGATGCCGATAATTGCTGCGGAGCTGTATTCGACAAGGGTCTCGCCGCGCAGCCCAAGTTGCACGGCGCGCCGCGCGATGGGTTGTCCGAACGGATCGTGGTCCGGGTCCCATTGCAGGCGCACGTCCGAGTTCTCAATCGCCTTTTCCCATTCGACTTTGTCGGCGCTTCCGGATGCGGCAAAGCTCGACGCCACCGCGCGCTCCAGGATGCGTTCGAAAAAGGTCCGCCGGATCGACACGGCGAGAATGCGTTCCTGGCTTTCCTTGGTCGCCCAACCGGCGCGAAACATCATCCAGAGGAAGTTCGGCTTTATCCAGCTCATTCGATTGAAGCTGAAATCGCCGCCAAAACGCTGATGCTTGACCGCGTATTCCGCGATCGAGGGTCGGTAGGCCTGGTAGACGACGATGCCGTCATCGTCATACTGGGCGAGAAGATGGCGGCCGTCTTGCGGCCATTGCCGGATCTGGTCTGTGTAGTGTTCGAATTTCATGTTCTTGTTCTTTGTTGTTATCAAATGACGAGATACCCCCGCTTCTCCGCAATGCCCACTTCAACCGTGATGCCTGCATTGAATTCGAGATAATCCGCCTCGATGCCATCGCTGAAGACGACGCCGTTCTCGGCCATCGCCGACACCAGGGTCAGGCTCACGCGCGCCCCGATCCTGCCCGCCACGAGCGACGCGGCCGACGCCTTGCTCGGGAACGGTTCGCGCACCGTGAAGTGCAAGTAATCGGCATCCCAGGGCGTCACCTGCTCGTGCGTCTGCCATGCACCACCGCCGGCCGCGATTGCCGCCGCACCCACTTGCAGGCTTTTCAGCCAGCCCGTCGACCCGAGCCCCGTCGAGATGATGATGCCGCTCGACGATTGCCGTTCTTCCCTGTCGCCCAGACGGATCGTGTAGCGCGCCGACGTGTGCGACTTCGGGCCGATGAAGATGTCGTTCACGCCGTACAATTCCTGCCCGTTGTTGAGGCGCGCCCTGGCCATCGTCACCTCCTGCATCGTGCGCCGCCGTGCCAGCACGTCCGGCATCAGCTTCGCGAGATCCCGTACCTGGAACGGCAGCAGCACGCCATCCCAGCGCGCCGGGTCGGGATTCACGCCGACCAGCGGATGGCCGTCGAGGTACTTCATCGTGTTCGCCACCAATCCGTCCTGGCCAAGCGCGACGACGAGGTCACCCGGTCCGAACAGGAAGTTCGGCAAGAAGCCGCGCTCCACCATTTGCACGCGGCCGAAGTGCCGCAGCGCGCTGTCGGCGTCGCGCACGCACGCATGGTAGGTGTCGTGCTCGCGCACATAGTCGGAGAAGTCGGCGCCAAGGTGCTCGATGTAGAACTTCGCCTGGTTCACCGTGTTGTAACGCGCGACGAGGTCTTCCAGCCGGGTCTTGCGCGTGACGAGCACGATCTTGTTGTCCATGCGCCGGTCCATATTCACCCCGCCGGCGACGCGATGATCTCCCGCAGCAAATCCGGCGTCACGTTGAGCTGGCCGATCTTGCCTGCCTTTTCCGCCAGTTCCTGGAACGCCAGCGCAATCATGTGGCCCGGCTGCATGCCCGACACGGCCAGCGCCTGCACGGTCTTCGGATCGACACCGGCATAGGCCTGCAGCAAGGCCGAGACGGCGTGGGCCTTGACGTCGGCTTCGCGCTTGACGTTGTCCATCGACAGCGCGACGAGGTCGGTGTTCTTGGCCTCAAGCGCGATCTTCGCTTCCATCTCGGATTGCTGGAGCTCGTGCTGCTTCTGCTGGATGCTGCGCTCGGCTTCCATCTGCGTCTCGCGGATCTGGCGCTTCTTGGCTTCGACCGCGATCTCCGTGTTCAGCTCGTTTTCCTTGATCCGCCGCTCTTGTTCGACGGCCGCATTGCGTCGCGCATACACGGCCTCGTCGGCCTCGCGCAGGATCTGCTCGCGCGCCTGCGCTTCCAGTGCGCGCGCGGTCTCGGGCGTCGGCTTGATGGCGAGGAACGACAGCCCGAGAATCTCGATCCCCAGCGTCTGCAACTCGGCATTGCTCCTGACCGCCTCGGTGACGAGCGTGACCAGTTTGTCGGTTGCCTTCAGGGCATCGCGCAGCGGCAGATTCTGGACGCCCTTGCGCGTAATGACCTTCACCACGTTGATGACGCGCTGTGGCAGCTTTTGCGGATCTTCCGCGATGTACTTCTGCGTCACCGGATTGATCGAGAAATCCAGCAATTCGCTGATCCGCTTCGGATCGGCGATACGGTACGTGATCTGGCCCTGGATCGTGATCGTCTGAAAATCGGCTGACGTCTCTTCGAAGATGAACGGCACGTCCTCACTGCTGGTCGGCACGGCAACCATCGCCGTCGTCGGCGCGTAGTAGAAAAAAGCGAGGCCGACACCTTCGCGCTTGACGACACCGTGCTTGAACTGCATGACGTACGTCGTCGGCTGGAACTTGATGAATTTGACGCTCAGCATGATTACAACCCCCTTTCGATCAATGTCAGCCGGTCACGCAGTTCCGGCTTCAGGCGATACAGCTGTGCCGGGCGATGCGCGCCGCCCGCGGAGAATGCGCCCTCGACGGGTTCGAGCATGTCCATTTCCGTCATCTTGCGGCGGAAGCTCACCTTGTTGAGCGCCTCGCCCATCAACGCTTCGTACACACGCTGCAGTTGCGGCAACGTGAACGTTTCGCCGGCCAGGTAACAGGGCAGCGACGAATACTGGCTCTTGCTGCGCAGGCGTGCCACCGCGGTGTCGATGATGAGGCGGTGGTCGAATGGCAGGCCGACCGGCTTGTCGACGCCGACGAGTTTCACGTCCGGGTGCCCTGCGCTGTCGATGACGTCGAACGGCACCAGTGCGTAATACACGACCGACACCGACCATCCGCGCGGGTCGCGCGCGGGACCGGAGAACGTCGCCAGCTGCTCCAGGTACGGCGGTTCGATCGCGGTCTTGTCGCGCAATACGCGCAAGGCGGCATCGCGGGTGTCGGCATCGTCCTGCTGTCGGATGAAGCCTCCCGGTAAAGCGGCCACGCCCTTGAAAGGCTCACGATCGCGACGGAGCAGCGCGACTTTCAACATATCGTCCTGCAGCGTCAGCAGCACGACGTCGACAGTACACAGGATTTGCTGCATCACGCCTCCGGGAACAAGTACTTAGTATTCAAATTAACTTAAGAGAGCTGGCGCCGCCGCGGTAGTCCGCAGCATCCTGAGATCACTATAACATAGTTAGTTTAAGATTTAAACTAAGTTCGCGCATTGTCCCCGACCGCGCCAATGCGGCACACAAATTTGGCTTCAGGATTGGTCGGGTTGTCATAAGCCGCTTCACATGCCCAGCAGTTCGGCGCGCTTCTTTGTGCCAAGCCAATATCTACGGTTGCGCCCCAGCTAGATTGGTTCTTCGCCTACCTATCGGTCGGGTAGCGCGATCCTTTGGCTCGGGGGGAATATGAAACGACATACGATCACTGAAGGGGCTACGACAACGGCGGGCGGCAAGGTGGTTGGCGCCAGCAGCCTCGGGGCGATCAACGGCGCTCGGATTGCGCTTGAAAACGACCCGGTTTCATGCCCTGCCTGTAAAAGCACAGGTCACATCGTGTGCGCCGGCGCTCGCCTCGAAGAACGCTGGAACGGCATCCAAGTGGCGCTCGAAAACGACCTGTGTGTCTGTAAGTGTCATCCGTATCCGCGCCTCATCTCGAGCCAAACCGTCCGATATCAAGTCGTCTCGGACGATGCTGGTAGCCAGAAAGTTGCCCGGGACAGCGAGACAACGTCGAAAGCGGCCGCCGCCGAACAGCCGGATTCGTATGACCAGCACTTTCACGTAAAGGACGAGGCGGGTCAGCCTCTCGCAGATTTTCCGTATGTGATCGAACTCAGCAGTGGTCGCCGCCTCGAGGGCAGGACAGACCGGGACGGAAAGACCGCCACTGTCGCGGCATCAAATGCCGAGCGCGCTACGCTCATCGTCTACGCGAGGGAAACAACTCCTCTCAACCCGGCATGGGACCGATAATATGTCGACGAAAAAGATCATCAAGACGCACACTGCGCAGCTGACGTCGATATCAGATAAGAAGGCGGTGGATGTAGAGATCGAGGATCTCGCCCGACTGCGCGAGATACGTGCGCTGGTCGAGGCAAACAATCAATCCAGCTTACCCACCGAATTAGTCATATGCCAGATTTACATGGAGTCCCGCTTTGACAAGAACGCACGCAGCGACGGAAGCAGTGCTCGGGGACTGATGCAGCTGCTGAGGGCGCCGATTCGGGAGCTTTATCGACTCGAGAACCTCAAGAAACCTTCGCGCGAGCGCAGACGTGAAGCTGACCTCTACCGCGAAGCGGACGAGTTCCACGACAGCGCCCAGATTCTGGACGAAGCGACGAACATACGCGTTGGCACGGCCTATATGCGGGCACTCATCGAGAAGCGTACGGCCGCTCATGCAACGGATCCTGTCAGCGAAGCATACAAGGATTACCGCGGTGTCAGGAACGGCATCTACTACAGCAAAATCAAAGCGGCCGCAGAAAGATTGAAAGCGGCTCCTGAGTCCATGCAGGTACTACGAGATATGGTGAAATGAAAAATTCGGTTCTATTGCTGTGCTGTGTGCTCGCTCACGCATTTTCCGAGGCAGCCGAACTGGTGAAAACGTGTGATGTCGGCAGCAAAGCCGGAAGCCGAGTCGATGTATTTCGTGATTCGAAAATCGGGGACACCTACGTTTATTACTTGCGGCAGAACGACTCGACGCGTTCGTTTTTTGAGGACAAAGACAGTTCAAGAGGAGCATCCGTCCACATTGCCTGTGTCGGTTCGCATACCAGAGCGCTCGTGGTCTCCGGCGAGTTCACTGCGAACTTCCTTCAAGGTTTCGTACTCAGTCGTAGTCCAGTGAACGGACTGGTCGAGCGGCTGGACTTTGCTGAAAAGAACCGGCCCTCCTGGCTGTATCTGTCCCCTTCCGAGACGGACGTCGTCATACGCACGAGCGGCTATGGAGAGACCAACAACAGGTTCATCGTTTATCGTCACTTCACGGGGGCGGACACCGAACCCCAGGTCGTTCCAATGGACGAGTTGCCGGCCCGCGCGGGCGCCGAGGTCATCGAGCTGGATGGTCGCCCGTGACCATCCAGCGCAACTGATATCCGCTTAACGGAAATAGTCGTTTCGGTTGGCGCCGTCAAAAGCTTCCCGACTTCATGCAGCACCTGTTGAAATGCCGTCCGGAGCCGCACGGGCATGGATCGTTGCGCCCGAGCTTTTCGACGAGCTCCTTATCGCCGTGCACGAACCGGACACCGCGTTTGACCGCCGTTTCAGACGGGAAGCCTTTCCTGCGCTTGCTGGAGATCTCGAAAGGACGGTTGATCGATGTGTCTGGTTTTCATGATTGTTCTCCTTGTGATGAACCGGCTCATGCGCCGAGCGCGTATTTCTTCAATTCTTTCGCGCCGAGCTGGCGCTTCGATACGGCGTACGTTTCCGCAACGCCATGCTGGCGTTGCACCCATTCCTTGCGGACGACATCCCAGAACGCGCCGCAGACGATGTCTTTTCCTTGCACGCGAGGCGCTGGCAATAGGCCCAGCGTCACCTCGTACCAGATGCCGTCGATGCGTCGCAGTTGACGGTGGACGTCGATGTCGCGGCAATCGAGGTGATCCTGTGCCTGTTTCGTCTCGCGCATTTGCCGATTGCGCCTGTCCCAAGAAACGAAACGGCGATTGCGCAGCAGGATGCCGGTCTTTGGATGTACGAACAGCTCGACGTCGGCCTCCTCGAGCGCTACTTCCTTGCGGTTCCACCAGTTCTGGTTGCGGACGACCACCCTGCCCCCGCTAGGTGTCTCCACCCAATGCGTATCAGTCGCGACGAAGTCGCCGATATGCTGAAGAATGTGCTGCTTGACCGTGCTGCGCGCATCGATCGTTGCCCGGATCTCGCTGTAGACCTTGTCCCACGGACGGTCCACCTGCTGCTCCAGGTAGCGCTTCAATGGCGCGAGGTTTTCGTTCAGCCATTTCGGCCGTTGGGTATAGCCGCGCTTCATGCCGAGCCGGCCCGGCGCATTCTCGTCGTTGCGAAACTTGCGGCCGTCGCGGCTATAGCCATTGCTGTTGACGAGCCGCGGCCGTTCCACGATCACTTTGAACATGTCTTCACGCATGATCTTTTCCTTCCCGATCCTGTCCGATGACCCATGAGCGCAATGCCTGCTTTTCCAGGCGACGCACCTTGCGCTCCGCCCGATACGTCCCATGCGCGCCCGCATTGCGCTGCCTGGCCGCGACCGCATGCGGATTGCGCGGCTTCACCGATTTGATCTTCATGTCTTACCCCTTGATGCAAACGACCTGGCGCAGCGTGTGCACGACCTCGACCAGATCCGTCTGATGCGCCATCACCTTGTCGATGTCCTTGTACGCGGCCGGAATCTCGTCGACCACGCCGCCGTCCTTGCGGCATTCGATGCCGGCCGTCTGCGCCGCCAGGTCGAAGCGGTCGAATTTGCGTTTCGCTTCGCTGCGGCTCATGTGGCGTCCCGCGCCATGCGAGCATGAACAGAACGATTCCGGATTCCCCTTGCCGCGCACGATGTAGCTCTTCGCGCCCATGCTGCCCGGGATAATGCCGAGCTCGCCTTCGCGCGCGGAGATCGCACCCTTGCGCGTGACGAACAGGCGCTCGCCGCCATGCGATTCGCGCGCCACGTAGTTGTGGTGGCAGTTGATCGCTTCGCCATCGAGCTTGAACGGCGGCGCATACTGCGCCAGCACGTCCACGACGCGGCGCATCATCTCGCGGCGGTTGATGCGCGCGTAATCCTGCGCCCACTCCACCGCGTCGATGTAGTCGTCGAACAGCGTCGATCCCTCGCTGAAATAGGACAGGTCCTTGTCCGGCAAATGGATCTGGTGCCGCTGCATGTCCTTGCGCGCCGCCGCGATGAAATAGCGGCCGATGACGTTGCCGATGCCGCGCGAACCGGAATGCAGCATGATCCAGACGCGTTCTTCTTCGTCGAGACAGATCTCGATGAAGTGATTGCCACCGCCGAGCGTGCCCAGCTGGCAGATCCACGTCTGCGTGAATTTCTGCTGCATCTTCATGATGCCGCCGTGCTTGCCGACGATGACGTCCAGCCGGTCGTTCAGCGGCCGCCCGACGCGCGCGTGGGCCGAGCCTCGCACCTTGTCCCAGGCGTGCTGCTCGAAGCCGACCGGCACGGCCGCCTCGATCGCGCTGCGCAGGCGGGCCAGGCTGTCGGGCAGCTGGCTCGCGGTCAGGGTCGTGCGCACGGCATTCATGCCGCAGCCGATGTCGACGCCGACGGCGGCCGGGATGATCGCGGACCGCGTCGGGATCACGCTGCCGATGGTGGCGCCGATGCCGGCGTGCACGTCGGGCATCGCGGCGACGTGCGGATGGACGATCGGAAGGTCGGCGATGTTCAGCAGTTGCTGCAACGCCGCGTGGTCGATATCGTCCGTGTAGATGTGCACCGGGACGCGTCCCTTGTGCAGTGTTTGTACGATGGGCATAACTTGTCCATAAAAGGTTCGTTATGCCGGCGTTCCTGCGGCGGAAGAAAACGGACTTCCGAAAAGCAAAAACCCCGGCGAGTTTCCTCACCGGGGTTCTGAAGAACGGCCGGCTCGAGGAGGCATGCGTGCCTGGCCCCGAGCGCGGATGCTCGGGGCTATCTGTCTTGCGAGTTGTCGATAGCCGTACGTGGCATAGCCGTTCCTTTCCTGAAAATGGGTTGATCGAAAATCGATGAGGTGCGATTCTGCGGCAACTCGATCTTTCTTGTCAAACGATGCATAAACTCCATTGCATCGATGTTGTTTTCTCCGCAATAACCTCACAAGAAAGCACTTCGATCGCCTGCGCTACAATGATGCGTCCACTCTTCGCGCAATGAAAGCCGACAGACCCCTCGCCCTTTACCGCCAGCTGCGCAACCAGCCCTTATGGCGCCTGTTGGCGGCCGATACGGGCCCGACCGTGCTCGCGCTGCTGCAAACCCATCTGCACGACACGGACCGCAGCCTGCCGGCTTCGATCCTGCACGAACGTATCGAGCGCGACCTCGAGCAATTGCGTAACCGCGGGGAAGACTGGCCGCAGACGGCGCAACTGTACGTGGCCCGCTGGCTGGCCGATGGCTACCTTGAACGACGCTTCCCGCCAGGGTCAAAGGAAGAGGAATACGAACTCGCGACCTCGACCGTCGATGCGATCCGCTATGTCACCAGCCTGGTCAGGCCGCACAATGCCGCGACCGAAAGCCGGCTTGGCCTCGTCATCGGGGCGTTGTCGAGGCTGGCTGACGATACCGATACCGACAAGGGGCGCCGCCTGGCGCGCCTGCACGCCGAGCAGGAAAGGATCCGGCGCGAGATCGTCGACATCGAGCACGGCACGTTCCAGGTGCTGTCGGAAAGCGCGGCGCTGGAGCGCACGCGCGAAATCATCGCGCTGGCCGATAATCTCGCCGGCGATTTCCGCCGCGTACGCGACCAGTTCGACCAACTGAACCGCGACCTGCGCGAGCGGATCATGGACAACGACGGCAGCCGCAGCGACGTGCTCGACGCGCTGTTCGCCGGCATCGACGTCATCGCGGAGAGCGAAGCCGGGCGTACGTTCTCCGCGTTCTGGCGGCTGCTGACCGACCCGGTGCAGTCCGCATCGCTGGACGACGCGCTGGACCAGTTGATGTCGCGCGATTACGTGGCCGGCCTCGATCCCGACGAACGCCGCTTCCTGTTGCGCCTGACGCGCACCTTGCTGGACCAGGGCGGCATGGTGCACGACGTGTTACAGTCATTTGCGCGCAGCCTCAAGAATTTTGTGCAGAGCCGCGAATTCATCGAACAGCGCCGGTTGAACCAGCTGCTGCGCAAGGCGCAACGGGCCGCCCTCGCGTTGAAGGACGAGGTCAAGATCACCGAGGCCTTGCACTACACGCTGCCGCTCACCAGCAGCAAGATGACGTCGCTGTCGCAATGGGTCTTGCACGACCCCGCGCTCCAGGCCTTGCCAGACCGGATGGCGGAGGGTGACGCCGCTCCGCTCGACCTCGCGATGATCGGGGAACTCGTCGCCCATTCCGAGATCGATTTCCGCTCGTTGCAAGAACACGTGAGCAGCGTGCTGGGCGTGCGCTCGCAAGCCTCGATCGGCGAAGTCTTGCGGGCATTTCCGGCCAACCAGGGACTCGGCAGCGTGCTCGGCCTGCTTGCATTGGGCGCGCGTCACGGCATTGTGGCGGATAACGGCGAAACCGTCGCCTGGATCGGTGGCGACGGCGTCGCCCGCCAGGCCCGCATTCCGCTCATCTATTTTTTGAAGGAGAAGCTCGACGATGTCCGAGCCGGCACCTGACGACGCGGCCACGCCCGCCCACCTCGACGACGCCCAAGGAGATCGCGCGTTGTTCGTCAACGATACGGGCGAACTGCCACTCGACACGCGGCGCGTGCTCGTGCAGTTGCTGTCCGGCCCGTCGCTGGAGGGCCGGCGTCATGCCCGGCTCTGGCCCATCCTGCTGCGCGACGAACAGGTCATCCGCCGGCGCCTGGCCGACCTGTTTCTCGAACTCGTGCTGGACCGTGATCTGCAAGTCGCCTTCACGACACAGGTCGCCGCCGAAGAGCTGGACATTCCCATCCTGCTGCGGCGCGCGCAACTGACCTTCATCGATTCCGTGCTGCTGCTGTTCCTGCGCCAGCGGCTGACCCAGGCCGATTCCTATAGCGAGCGTGCCGTGATCGCACGCGACGAGATCGTGGAAAACCTCATGCCATACGAACGGGCCGCCAGCACCGACCGGGCCGGTTTCAGCAAGCGCGTCAACGCGTCGATCGAAAAACTCAAGAAGCACAACATCCTGCAGAAACTGCGCGCCAGCGAAGACCGTTTCGAGATCGCACCGACGCTCAAACTGCTGTTCTCGGCCGAGGAAATCATTGCGCTGACCGCGCTGTACGACCGCATGGCGGCCGGAGAATTGCCCACACTGGCGCGCCAGCCGGTGGACGACGACGAGGACGACGCACCATGAACATGCCGCTGCCCGCCACCGGCGAACAATTCCGCATGACCCGCCTCCAGGTGTTCAACTGGGGCACGTTCAGCGGCCTGCACGATATCCCGGTAAGCAAACGCGGCTTCCTCATCGTCGGGCGCTCCGGCGCCGGCAAATCCACCTTGCTCGATGCGCTGTCCGCCCTTCTCGTGCCGCCGCGCTGGATCGACTTCAATGCCGCCGCGCGCGAAGCCAGCCGTGCCGGCCGCGACCGCAACCTGGTCAGCTACGTGCGGGGCGCCTGGACCGCGCAAACGGATGCCGCATCCGGCGAATCCGCGGTGCGCTACCTGCGCGCGGGCACCACGTGGTCGGCGCTGGCACTGCAGTACGAGAACGAGGTTGGGCAGCAGGTGGCGCTGGTCCAATTGTTCTGGGTACGCGGCAATGCAAACAGCAACCGCGACGTGAAATCGTATTTCCTCGTCCTCGAGCGGCCCTTCGACCTGCGCGAACTGCAGGATTTCGGCAGCAATAATTTCGACGTGCGCAAGCTGAAACAGGCGCTGCCGGACGCGTTCGCGCGCGACGAGTTCCGGCCGTATTGCGAACGTTTCTGCCGCCTGCTCGGCATCGAAAGCGACATGGCGCTGCGCCTGCTGCACAAGACCCAATCGGCCAAGAACGTCGGCGACCTCAACGCCTTCCTGCGCGACTTCATGCTCGACAAGCCGGAAACCTTTGAAGTGGCCGACCGCCTGGTCAGCGAGTTCGGCGAACTGCATGCCGCGCACCAGGCCGTGGTGACGGCGCGCGAGCAGGTGCAAGTACTGGCGCCCGCGCGCAGCCGGCACCAGCACATGGAGGCGCTCGCACTGGAGCGCAACGGACTGCAGGAACTGGTGGCGGGCATGCACAGCTATCGCGAGCGGCTGCGCATGACCTTGCTGGCCGAGCACATCATCGCGCTCGGGATCGAACTGGAGGGCCTCGCCGGCAATGTCCAGCGCCACCAGAACGTGCTCGACAACCGCACCGCCGCCCTGCGTGACCTGGAGCGCCAGCGGCGCGAGGCCGGGGGTGAGCAGATCGAATCTTTCAATGATCAGATCGAGACGCTGGGAAATCAACGCAAGGAACGCATGCGCAAGCGCCAGCAGGCGGTGGAAGCCTGCAAGGCGCTCGGCTGGGATTTTCGGGGAAACCCACAAGGATTTGCCGAATTGCTCGGCATGGCGCGCCGGGAAATCGATGACTGGCAAAACGACGACCTCCAGCAGGAAGCCCTGCTGGCATTGGACCGCGAGGCGACCGAGGTACGCGTGCGGCGCGCCGGCGTCGACCACGAACTTGCCTCGCTGCGGCGCCAGCCGTCGAACATTCCGGCACCGATGCTGGAATTGCGGCGCCAGATCGCCGAATCCGTCGGCGTGGCGGAAGCAGCGCTGCCCTTCGTGGGCGAGCTGGTCGAGGTCAAGCCCGAAGAAAGCGCATGGCGTGGCGCCATCGAACGGGTGCTGCACGGGTTCGCGATGTCCATCCTCGTGCAGGAAGACCAGTACGCCGCCGTGTCCGCGTACGTCAACGACACCGACCTTCGACGCAAGCTGGTCTACTACCGCACGGTGCGCGGCGACCAGCCGGCGCGGCCGTTGCAGGCGCAATCGCTGGTACTGAAACTGAACGTCAAGGAGGACAGCTGTTCCGGCTGGCTGCAGAACGAATTGCGCCAGCGCTTCGACTACGACTGCGTCGATTCGCTGCGCGCGTTCCGGGCCGCACGCGAGCGCGCGCTCACGCGCGAGGGCCAGATCAAGCACAACCGTTCTCGCCACGAAAAGGACGACCGCACCAGCGTCGACGCCCGCCAATATTGGGTACTCGGTTTCGACAACCGTGCCAAGCTTGCCCTGTACGAGGAAGAATCCCGGCAGTTGCGGGAACGCGAGGCGCAGCTCGACGCGCAATTGCGCGCAATGCGCGGGCAACGCCAGGCGCGCGGCGCCCGTCTGCTGCAATGCCAGACCCTCATCAACCTGCAATGGCAGGAAATCGAGGTGCAGCCGCTGGTGGAGCGCATCGCCGCCATTCAGCGCCAGCTCGATGCGCTGCAGAAGGGAAACGCGGACTTGCAGCGCATCGAAGAGCACCTGCGCCAGCAGGAAGACTTGGTACAGGAGGCGCGCGATGCCCTGAACGGCGAACTCGTGGAACAACGGTCGCGCCAGATGCTGTGCGCGGAACAGGAAGCGCAGTTGACCGCACTGCGGAACGATCCCGCCATCGTGCAGCCGACGCCGCACCAGCAATCGGGCCTGGCGCAGCGCTACGCTGCCTGGAACGGTACCGTGCGGCTGAAGGACGTGGACAATGCCGACCGCGCCGTCGGCAAGGCCTTGCACGACGAGATCCGTGCCATCGAGGCCGAACTGGCGCAAGGTGAAAAATATGTGGAAGCCCAGTTCGCGATGTTCATCAACCGCTGGCGAGCGGATGCGGACGGCCTCGACGCGCGCATGGCGGCGTCTCCGGATTTCTTCCGCAAGCTCGCCCGCCTCGAATCGGACGGGTTACCGGCACACGAACACCGCTTCTTCGACCTGCTTCAAAACCAGAGTCACCAGAACCTGGCGGCCTTGTCGAGCTATCTGAACGACGCACGCAAAGCGATCCTTGCCCGCATGGAGCTGGTCAACGACAGCCTGCGGCAGGTGCCCTTCAACAGCGGCGAGCACCAGCGCACCTACCTGCACATCCAGCCGAAGGATCGCCAGTTGCCCGAGGTTCAGCAATTCAAGCAGGACATCGTGGCCGCGCTCAAGCACGCGTGGATAGACGACCGCGAATTCGCCGAGGCCCGCTTCATCGACCTGCGTCGCCTGGTGAACCGGCTGGCCAGCCAGGAGGCGGACGATCGCCGCTGGCGCGAAGCCGTCCTCGATGTACGCCAGCACGTCGAATTCATCGGCCGCGAGTTCGACCAGGATGGTCAGGAAGTGCAGGTGCACCAGAGCGGCGCCGGCCTGTCCGGCGGCCAGCGCCAGAAACTGGCGACCACGGTGCTGGCCGCGGCCCTGCGCTACCAGCTCGGTGGCAACGATACCGGCATGCCGCGTTACGCGCCGGTCGTGCTGGATGAAGCGTTCGACAAGGCGGACAATGAATTTACTGCCCTTGCCATGAACATATTTGCGAACTTCGGATTCCAGATGATCGTCGCCACGCCGCTCAAGTCCGTGATGACGCTGGAGCCCTTCATTGGCGGTGCATGCTTCGTCGATATCCGCGAACGCAAAACATCCAGCGTGTTGCTGATCGAATACGATGACGAACGCCAGCGCCTCAAGTTGGCCGAGCCGCTGCATGCGGAGGACGCGCTTGAAGCTGCCGACTGACGTTCGCGCACTGTTGCGGCGCCGCTTCGACAACCGCCATCGCGACTGGTTTGCCGCTCCGGATGCCGGCGAGGAATGGCCCTTGACGATTCCATTGGGCGTGCCTACCGAGCAGGCGGCGCGCGGTCGGTTGGACGCAGCCCTTGCCTGGGTGCGAGCGTGGCAATCGTGGCAGGGGACAGGCATGTTGCAGTGGACCGAGCGCCAATGGCGCACACTTGGTACGCAACGCATGCCCGAACTGCTGCGCCTCGCGGGCCCGCGCGAAGTCGCCGCCTGGCTCGATGAGGCGGACCGCTGGGATCGCGCTTGTCGACGCGAGGCCGCGATGGTCCGGCGTTGGCCGGTATTGACGGGGCGCCTGAGTCGCTCGTTCGACGTGCTTGCCGATTATCCCGATGCCGATTTCGAACGGTTGGTCGCCACACTTGCCTGGCTTGAACGGCATCCGGATTCCGGCCTGTATCTGCGCCAGTTGCCGATCCCGGGTCTCGACACGAAGTGGATTGAAGCGCGAAAATCCGTCCTCGCGGAACTGCTATGCCGGGTAACGGGCCGTGCCGGCATCGATGGCGATTTCCATGCGCTGTGCGGCTTGCGCCGGGCGCCGCTGCGGCTGCGCATGCGCGTGCTCGACCCCACACTGCGCGACCGAGTCGGTGGGCTTGGCGACCTCACGGTACCGATCGAAGAATTGGCGCGCCTTGGTCTCGCGCCGCGCCACGTCGTCATCGTCGAGAACCTGCAGACGGGCCTCGCATTCGGCGATCTCCCCGGCACGGTGGTATTCATGGCGCTCGGTTATGGTGTCGATGTGCTCGCCAGCGTGCCATGGATAAGCAAAGCGGATTGCTTTTACTGGGGTGATATCGACACACACGGTTTTGCCATACTGAGCCATTTAAGGGCCCGACTGCCCGACGTCCGTTCGGTTTTCATGGACGAGCCCACGTTATTGGCACACCGTACCTTATGGAGCAGCGAGGCAAGCCAGCACGCCGCACAAGAATTACCGCATCTCCGTCCCGCCGAGCACACCCTGTACCGGGCACTCAAGGATCACGTGCCGGGGCCCGCTGTGCGGCTCGAGCAGGAACGGATTGCATGGGATTTCGTCTGGCCGACGCTCGTCGATTTATTCGCGACGCCACATGCGCCTCTGCGCGGCAATTAGCGCGAAACCGTCAATTCAACAACCGGCTATGCTTGGGCAGCTGCGCCGCCAGATACTCATGCTGGTCGGCCAGGATATTCCGGCCCCTCAGCAGATAATGCTCCGCGCGGCACGGCACATACGGTACGTAGATCAGCGGCCGGAATTGCTCGACCAGCAGATTGCCTTTCTCCTGGTTGCAGCGCTTGCAGGCCGTCACGCAATTCATCCACGTGTCCTGGCCGCCGCGCGACCTCGGCAGGATATGGTCACGCGACAGGTCCTTGTGGGGGAATTGGTTGCCGCAATAGGCGCAGATGTAGCGGTCTCGCTTGAACAGGAGGTCGTTCTGGTGCGTCAGCGGCAAGCCGGATTTGAACAGGCGCGTCATGATCTCGCTGCCGGCGATGGCGATGATCGGCTTGACCGCGATCTTCGACTGCACGCCCGAGCGCGAATAACCGCCGCGGAAAATAAACTCGCGGGCGCCCAATTCCCACGCCACTTTGCCGGTCGCGTAATACAGGATCGCGTCTTCCGGCGGGATCCAGTCGAATGGGTTGCCTGCGATGTCGAGTGCCAGGATCTGGGTGTTCATCATGTCACCTTCCTCTATGGTGACAGGGTAACGTCAATAAGGACGAAAGTCAGCAACTTAATGCTGACCCGTGTTTCACGTATTCACCTGGCCGCGCAATCCGGCCGGCTTTGCGGCGAATGAAGGCACCGCGACCGGCTTCGCCAGCCCCGCCAGGAACCTTCCCAACGGGGTTTCGACCCAGTGAAAGAACGCCGCGCCGGCCGCCACGCTGGCCGCCCACGCCCAGATTACGCCGGCGCCCTGCAGGTACGCGTCGTCCGGCACGAAGCGCGTGAACGCCGCGTTCACGACGAGACACACGGGGAAATGCACGAGGAAAATCGAATACGAAATCTTGCCGAGATAGTTGACGACAGCCCAGCCGGAACTCGCATACGTGCTCAACCGCGTGCGCCCGAACAGGAACAGGACGCACGCAACGACGGCCGCCACCGCAATGCGGATCCGGAAATCGAGCGCCAGCGCCAGCACGGTCGGCACGGCCATCATCAGCAACAGTGCCAGCTTCGTCCCGAACGACCGGCGCGCATCGCTCGCCCACCAGGCGAGGATGCCGAGCCCATAGCTGCCGAAGAAATAAGGCGCCCAGACGTCGAACTCGGCGTCGCGATTGAAGTAGAACAACGAGACGCTCAGCCCCAGCGTGACGAGGAGCGGCATCTCCCAGGTGCTGCGACGGTGGCCGGCGATGCGCCCGCCCAGCCACAGGAGGCCGGTGATGAGCGCATACAGCTGGAAATCGATGGCGACGTACCACGCGCCGGCCGACAGCGATTCGTAGCCCAGCACGCCGTGCAGCAACAGGACGTGGGCGGCCAGCTGCGACATATTGGGCGGCGCCGAGATCGAGTCGTGGACCATCCACGTGCTTGCGAGCGCGGACGCGCCGATCGCCAGGAACATGGCCACGATGAAAGGCGGGGCCAGCTTCACGTAGCGGCGCCAGATCGTCCCCAACGGATTACGGATGCCGGGCAGGCCGGACGGCGCCAGGGATTTCGCGACGAGGAAGCCGCTGATGACGAGGAACGCCTGGACGGCGATGCGGCCGTTGTGGTCGAGCCAGTCGACGATCGACGGCATCAGCGGCCGCGCGGCGTCGGCCATCGGGCCGTAGAACGCCAGGTGATGCAACACGATCAATTGTGCCGCACCAGCCTTCAACAGATTGATCAAGCCAAGTTGGACCGCTGCGTTCGGTCCGGACACTCCCGTAGCTTTCATGTGTGAGCCCCGCCATTCAATGTTGCCCAACGTTAATCGAGCAACAAAAGTTGTCGATACAGCTGAGCGGGCGGCCATGATAGCCGAGCTGAATCGTGCGGGACCACGCTTTACAACTCGTAAAATTTGTTACATGAGGTTGCAAATTGTTTTGCAATGAATGGCCTGATGTGCGTTTTGCGGACGATTCAGGCCGTCCGACTATCATGAACAACTACCATAGGCGTAATACCCGGCCGACGTCTGCCGCACGTCCGTATAAGCCGTCACCATGTAATACCCGAGGTATTGATTCGAATTCTTCGCATATACCTGCCCATCCGCCCCGATGTAGGCGCGGCCGGCCGACACGTGCGACACGTTGCTGGCATACCAGTGGCTGCACGTGAACGGCGCCGCCGCGTTGCCGCTGACGATTTTGTCGATCATGGTCTTGATCGCGACCATCTGCCCGCCGCTCTTGGCCGGGAAATTCACGTCCTCGTAGCCCCACCAATCCCAGCATCCGCCCGGATTGTTTGCCGTGACGATCGTCTGCGGATACAGCACGATGATGTTGTTCGTATCGGCCCAGCGGTTATAGCCGGCGTTTTGATAAAAGGCCGTGCCGACGACGGACGCGCTTTGCAGGCAGCCATGGAACGCCACGTGCAACCGGCACGACTCCCCCGCCGCGCAATTCGCGGGCACGTAGGCGTAGCCGCTGCTGGCCATGCTGTAGAAGTTCGGATTGAAGTTACCCCAGAAAACAGACTGGTCGAAGTTGATGAAGCTGCCGCTCAATGTTCCCGTGTTCTTGGGATTCAACGGCCCGTAAATCCACTTCAGGATTTCTCCCGCCGTATCGAAATTGCAGTTGTCGACGTAGGGGCTGCCGTTGACGGCACAACCATTGCCGAAGAAATCCGTCGGGACCGCGTGCTCCACGGCGAGGTTGTTCTTGTAATAGATATTGGCGGCCGGGAGGTACGAACCGTACATGGTTTTGAGGTCGTCCATGACGGGCTGGCGCACCGTGGAATCGATCGTCCCCGACAACAGATACACCTTCGATGCGGCCATATTGCTGGTCGGGTCGATATAGCCGTTGCCCAACCACGTATTCACCACCGAATTCAGATACGGCACGTTGCGCGAGCCGGTATTCGCCATGCACGGGCCGACCGATATCGCGGCATTGCCTTGCGAGCAGTAATACGGGCCGCCGGCGACGATGCCCGCGCCTTTTTTCACCGTTTTCGAGTACGCAAAATGCATCTGCACCGCCATGTCGGCGCCGGACGAAAATCCGGACACCGACACGTCGTTCACGCTGACGTTGTACTTCGGCAGGGCGACGACGGCCGCGAAGGCGCTCGTGCCGAGAAAACCAATGAGGATGCCGGCAAGATGTCTTGCCCTGGTCAGGATCGTCATGCTGTCTCCGATTGTTTGTCGTCGTGGGATTGACCCGAATCAGATTAGTTGAGGTAGACCGATGTGCAAGCGCAAAACAGTGTGCGCAACCGATCAGGCAGCTGTGCAAAAACGCGCCATCGTGCGTCATCAATCGGTCATGCAGCAGTCATCGCGCAGTCATGTCATAAAGTTAATCTGCCGACCACTTCAACCTTCCGGCAGCTCGACTGATGACCCCGACCCGTACCGCCCGCCTTGCCCCCTCCCTGATCGCCATTGCCGCCGCCACGCTGTGCGCGTCGCTGGCCCACGCGGCCCCGGCCGAAGACACCCCTGCAACCGCACCGGCCGATGCCGCGGCCACAGCACCCGGCATTCAGGACACCACGCCCCCCGGCGCCATCGCCACCGTCGAGATCTCGACGCGCAAGACGCGCTCGTCGGTCGCCCTGTCCGGCGCGGAAATGCAGAAGGTGCTGCCCGGTGTGAATCCACTGAAGGCGTTGCAGACGCTGCCCGGTGTCAGCTTCCAGACGGCCGACCCGTGGGGCAACAACGAACAAAACCTGTCGCTGTTCATCCATGGCTTCAACGGCCAGCAGCTGGGCTACACGATGGACGGCGTGCCGCTGGGCGACCAGCAATACGGCAACTACAACGGCCTCGCGCCGCAGCGTGCGCTCACCAGCGAGAACGTGAAGAGCGTCGTGCTGGCGACGGGCGCGGGCGACCTCGGCACGCCATCGACGAGCAACCTGGGTGGCACGATCGAGACGTATTCGCGCGATCCCTCCGCCAACCGCAATATCAACGTCCAGCAGACGCTGGGCAGCCACGGCACGACGCGCACCTTCGTCCGCTTCGATTCGGGCGACGTCGGCGGCGGCAACAGCGTTTACCTGTCCGGCCTGCACCACGAAGCGAAAGCGTGGGATTTCGATGGACGCCAGAGCAACGACCAGTTCAATGCGAAATTCGTGCACCAGGGCGATGCCGGCAAGCTGACGGTGTTCGTCGACTGGTCCGACAAGACGGAGCCGAACGAGGACTCCACCCTGCACAAGGCCGGCCTGGACTCGCCATACACGCGACCGTTCCTGTACCCGGACTTCGCCGCCGCCCTCGCCTACCTGGACAAGAACGGCGCGCCCCCGGCCTCCGTCGGCGCGAACTTCCGCAACTACTACAGCGACGCGCAGCGCACCGACAAGCTGGCGTACGCGAAGTACGAGGCCTACCTCGCCGACAGCGTGACGTGGACGAACCAGTACTACTTCCACCACAACGACGGCGTTGGCGTCGTCGCGGGTCCGATCAACCAGGCCGGCCTGCCCGGGCTGTTCGCGGTCTACTTCCCGAACCAGGACCTGAAATCCGTGTTCGGCAATTCGGGCTATGCCACGCGCACGACGGAGTACAAGATCAACCGCCAGGGCTGGCTGTCGAACGTGCGCTGGGATCTCGGCGCGCACCTCGTGCAGGGCGGTCTGTGGTTCGAGCACAACAACTCGGGCGCGTACCGCCGCTGGTACGCGCTCGACGTGAACAACCCGAGCACGCCGTACCAACGCCCGAGCAATCCCCTGATCACGCAGTACGGCAGCGACATCGACAACAAGGTCGTGCAGCTTTACCTGCAGGACGAGTGGAAGGTGAGCCCGGACTTCGCCGTGCAGGGCGGCTTCAAATCGAGCCTGCAGTTCGCCGACGGCCGCTTCCCCGTGAACGAGCTGCCGGCCGCGATCAGCAGCACGGCGACGGGCGGTCTGCCCGAAGGGAAGATCGATACGAAAAAATGGTTCCTGCCGCAGATCGGCGCGCGCTGGGACGTGTCGTCGTCCGACCAGCTGTTCGCCAACATCCAGAAGAACATGCGGCAGTACGTGACGTATGGCGGCGGCGGGAATTCGCCATGGAGCCTGTCGTCGCAGGCCGCGTTCGATTATTTCAAGGCGACCGCGAAGCCCGAGACGTCCGTCACCTATGAAGCGGGCCTGCGCGATTCGCGCAACCTCGACCTGGGCCCGCTCACCGCGTTCGACGGCCAGGTCGCGCTGTACCACGTGACCTTCCGCGACCGCCAGCTGGCCATCAGTTCGAATCCGATCATCACGTCGTTCGCGGGCGGCACGACGATCCTGTCGAACGTCGGCACCGTCAAGACGGATGGCGCCGACCTCGCGGGCACGTTCCACTTCGGCCGCGCGTTCTCGTTCTACGACGGCATCTCGTACAACCGCTCGACCTACGAAGACAGCTATTTGTCCGGCACGACGGTCGTGCCGACGGCCGGCAAGACCGTGCCGAACACGCCGAAGTGGATGAACAAGTTCGTCGCCACCGCCAAGTTCGGCGGCCCGGCCGACGTCGAGGCGCAGCTGATGGGAGACTACGTCGGCAGGCGCTACGCCACTTACACGAACGACCTCGACGTACCGGGCTACTTCCTGATGGGCCTGACCGTCTCGGGTAAAGTGCCGCTGTCGGCCACGTTCGCGAAACACCTGCGCTGGTCGCTCAGCGTGACGAATCTGCTGAATCGCGCTGGCCCGCTGCAGCCGGTCGTGGGCCAGGCGAGCGGCAGTTACGCCACCTACCCGATCCCGCCCCGCATGGGCTTCTTCACCCTGAAGGCCGATATCTGATGACGCATACGATCTTCCCGCCGCGCCGCCGCTTCCTGCAAGCCTCCGCCGCCGGCGCCGCGCTGGCAGCGCTGCCGCGCCTCGCATCGGCGCAGGCCGCGCGCCTGGACCCGCGCGCGAAGCCGACCCTGTACGCGCACCGCGGTGCCAGCGCCCTGCGGCCCGAACACACGCTCGGCTCGTATGCGAAAGCGATCGAGGACGGCGCCGACTTCGTCGAGCCGGACCTCGTCGCCACGAAGGACGGCGTCCTCGTCGCGCGCCACGAGAACGCGATCACGGAGACCACCGACGTCGCCACGCGGCGCGAATTCGCAGCGCGCAAGACGCGCAAGACCATCGACGGGGAAGTGCACGACGGCTGGTTCGTCTCCGACTTCACGTTCGCGGAATTGAAGACGCTGCGTGCCGTCGAACGCCTGCCAAGGATGCGCGGCACCGCGTACGACGGCCAGTTCCAGGTCGTGAGCTTCGACGAGATCATCGACTTCGTCGCGGCGGAAGCGGCGGCGCGCGGGCGCACGATCGGCCTCATTCCGGAACTGAAGCACTCGACCTGGTTCGCGCAGCAAGGCCTGCCGCTGGAAGACCGCTTCATCGCGACGTTGAAGGCGCACGAGTACACGCGGCGCGCGCCCGTCGTCGTGCAGTCGTTCGAAGTGGCCAACCTGAAGGCGCTGCGCAAGGCGGGCCTGGGCAGGCCGGCCAACGTCACGCTGGCCCAGCTGGTCATCGCAGGCGGTGCATACGACATGGAGCAGCCGGCCGACGTCGTCGCGAGCGGCGGCCGGCTGACGTATGGCGAGATGGTCACCGCACGCGGCCTGCGCGACGTCGCCGCCTACGCCGACATCGTCGCGCCGAACACGCGCGCCGTGATCCCGCTCGGGAAGGACGAGCGGCTGGCCGCGCCGACGGCGCTCGTCGCGGACGCGCACAAGGCCGGGCTGCAAGTCGTCGTGTGGACCTTCCGTCCGGAGAACGCCTTCCTCGCGGCCGACTTCCGCAACGACGCGGGACCGAACGCACGCAACGATGCGGGCTCTGTCGCGGAAATCCGGCGCTATCTCGAGACGGGCATCGACGGGCTGTTCTCGGACGACTCGGCGCTGGCACGCATCGCGATCGACGGCCGCCCATAGCGGCCAGGGTGCGGCGTGTAAGATGTGCGCATGACCTACCGCCTCGCGATGTTCGACTTCGACGGCACGCTCGCCGACTCGTTTCCGTTCTTCCTCAGCGTCTTCAACACCATCGCCGACCGCCACGCGTTCCGCCGTATCGACGTCGCGCGCGCCGGCGAGCTGCGCCACCTCGGCGTGCGCCAGATGATGGACCACGTCGGCCTGCCCGCGTGGAAGCTGCCGCTCGCGTCGAAGACGTTCATGGCGATGATGCAGGACAGTGCCCACGATATCCCCCTGTTCGACGGCATCGCCGACGCGCTGCGGCATCTGCACGGTTGCGGCGTGCAGCTCGCCGTCGTGTCGTCGAACTCGGAACATAACGTGCGCGCCGTGCTGGGACCGGAGCTGACGGCCCTCGTGGCGCGCTTCGACTGCGGCATGTCCGTCTTCGGCAAGGCGAGCCGCATCCGCGCCGTCCTGAAAGCCTGCGGCGCGGCGCCCGCGGAGGCGCTGTACGTCGGCGACCAGGCGACGGACGCCGAAGCGGCGCGCAAGGCCGGCGTCGCGTTCGGCGCCGTGCACTGGGGCTATGCGACCATCGAGGCCTTGCGCGCACACGCATGCGCGACGGAGTTCGTCACGCCGGTGGACCTGCGCCGGATTGCGCCGGCTGCGTAAAGCCGGCACGCTGCGTACGTCGCGCGTGGGCACGGGGTGCCCACCCTACATTGACAGCATCACATAGGGTGGGCGCCCCGCGCCGACGCCGATGCAACGTGAGCCCACGTGGTGCACCCGCGTTGCGGGAAAATACTTCGCATGCTAAACTTTCGCTTATCAACAGTGAACAACAAAAGTATTTACGCGAGACAACATGCGCCTTACCGACCAGACCCTGAGCAGTCTCACCGCCGCGCTGACCCACGCGTCGCGCGCCTACCGTGCCGCCGCCGACAAGGTCGCGTCCGACTTCGGCCTGTCGCAGGCGACGGGGCTGCCCGTGCTCGTCATCAGCCGCTTCGGCGACGCCGGCGTGCGCCCGGGCATCCTGGCCGAGACGTTGAGCCTGGAAGCGTCGTCGCTCGTGCGCATCGTCGACCACCTGATCGAATCGGGTCTCGTCGCGCGCCATGAAGACCCGCAGGACCGCCGCGCCAAGATCCTGCGCCTGACCGACGAAGGCCTCAAGACGGCCGCCCTGATGGACCAGGCGCTCACGCCGTTCCGCCGCAAGCTGTTCGGCGCGTTCGATCCGGCCGACGTCGAGGCGACCTTGCGCGTGCTGTCCGGCCTGCCCACGGCCATCGCGGCCGTCCAGGACGCATGAACACACCTACCCGGTCGGAGATCCTGTTCTCCGTCAAGTCATTCGCGGCAGCGATGCTCTCGGTCTATGTATCGATGCGCATCGGACTGCCGCGACCGTTCTGGGCGATGATGACCGCGTACATCTGCGCCGCGCCGTTCGCCGGACCGACCCGCTCCAAGGGCCTGTACCGGGCGGGCGGCACCGTCCTCGGCGCGATCGCCGTCACGTTCGTCGTCCCACGCCTGATCAATTCCCCCGAGTTGCTGTCGCTGGCGCTCGCGTTGTGGATCGGCGGCTGTCTCTACGTGTCGCTGCTCGACCGCACGCCGCGCTCGTACATGTTGATGCTGGGCGGCTACACGGCCGGCCTCGTCGCCTTCCCCGCCGTCAACGAGCCGGGCGCCATCTTCGACATCGCGCTCGCGCGCGTCGAGGAAATCCTGCTCGGCATCACGTGCGCCACGCTCGTGCACAGCCTCGTGCTGCCGCAGCCGTTCGGCCCGATGCTGCTGGCGCGCCTCGACAACGCCGTGCGCGACGCCTACCACTGGATCCGCGATGCGCTGAACCCCGCCGGCGATGCGCGCTCCGCGTCCGACCGCCGCAAGCTCGCGGGCGACATCACGGAGATGCGCCTGATGACGACGCACCTGCCGTTCGACACGTCGCACCTGCGCTGGACTGAGCAGGCCGTCAACGCGCTGCAGGAACGCCTGGCCGCGTTCGTGCCGATCGTCTCCGGCATCGAAGACCGCCTGGCCGCGCTGCGCGACCTCGGCGCCGCGGACGTGTCCGCCCGCTGGGATGCGCTGCTGAAGGACGTCGTCGCCCTCGTCGAGACGCCGAAGACTGTCGCGATCGACAACCAGGGCGCCGCTTTGCGCCAGCGCATCGAGGCGCTCGAACCGGCGGTCGACCGGGAACTCGACTGGACCGGGATGATCGAAGTAAACCTGGCCGCGCGCCTGCGCCGCCTGATCGAGATCTGCGTCGAGACGCGCACCTTGCGCCAACACATCGACGCCGGCGTGCACGGGAGCCTGCCCGATGCCGTGCGCCACCTGCCGGGCGTGCCCGTGAGCGCGCTCCACCAGGACCGTGGCATGGCGCTGCTGTCCGCCTTCGCGGCCGCGGTCGCGGTACTCGTGTGCTGCGCATTCTGGATCGTGACCGGCTGGCCGTCCGGCGCCGCCGCCCCGATGATGACGGCCGTGCTGTGCTGCTTCTTCTCCACGCAGGACGATCCGGTGCCGTTCATCAAAACCTTCATGTGGTACTCGATCTATGCAATCCCGCTGTCGGCCCTGTATTTGCTGGGCATCCTGCCGGCCGTGCACAACTTCGAAACGTTCATCCTCGCGTGCGCCCCCGTCTTCCTCGTGCTGGGCGTGTTCCTGGCGCGCCCCTCGACGTTCGGACGCGCGATGCCCTTCCTGTTCGCCATCTGCGGCACCTTGGCCATGATCGACACGCACAACGCCGACATGGTGTCGTTCGTGAACAGCACCTTGGCGCAGGTCGTCGGCTATGTCGTGGCCGCCGTCACGACGAGCGTGTTCCGTCGGGTCGGCGCCGGCTGGACTGCGCGTCGCCTGCTGAAAGCGGGCTGGCGCGAGCTGGCGCGCCTCGGCAGCGGCGAGCGCGTGCCGTCGCTGCCGGAATTCTCGGCGCGAATGGTCGACCGCGTCGGCATGCTGACGCCGCGCCTGGCGCTGGCCGGCAAAGACCAGGACCTGCAAGCCGTCGACGCGCTGCGCGACCTGCGCATCGGCTTGAACATGACCTTGCTGCAAAGCGTCCGCGCCCGGCTGGGCCGCGGCGACGCGGCCGTCAGCCCGCTGATGCGGCAGCTGTCGCGCCATTTCGCGTTGCGACCGGCGGTCGACGCCCACTGCGAACGCAGCCTGCTGGACACGCTCGACAACGCCCTGCGCGCCATCTGCGCCGGCGAGCGCGACGTCGCCCAGCGCGAGGCGTTGGCCGCGCTCACCGGCATGCGCCGCGACCTGTTTCCCAAGGCGGCGCCGTACGCGCCCGCACTCTGAAAGGCAATCCGATGATCGGCGAAGTCAGCATCTACGGCCTGTACGTGCCCCCGCTCCTGCTGCTCACCCTGGCGGCGCTGGTGGTATCGCGGCTCATCAACCTGGTCCTGGCGAAGACGGGCGTCTACCGCATCGTCTGGCACCCGGCCCTGTTCGATTTTTCCCTGTTCGTCATCGTGCTCGGCGCGCTGACGTATTACACACGCAACTGGTCTTGAGATGGCTATGAAAACTATTTTGTCGGCGATTGGCCGGGTAAGTCTCACGGCGGTGGTGACCGCGGGTGCGGCCTACGCGGGCTGGCAGCTTTGGCACCACTACGAAGTCGAACCGTGGACGCGCGACGGCCGCGTGAAAGCGTACGTCGTGCAGGTGGCGCCCGACGTGACGGGCCAGGTGACGAAGGTCCACGTGCACGACAACGAGCAGGTGAAGGCGGGCGAACCGCTGTTCGAGATCGACCGCGCCCGCTTCGAACTCGCGCTGCGCCAAGCGGAAGCCCAGGTGACGGCGGCCGAGGCAGCACTGGCCCAGGCGCAGCGTGAAAACAAGCGCAACACGCAGCTCGACGACCTCGTCTCGCAGGAAACGCGCGAACAGGGCCAGACGCGTACCGACCAGGCGCGCGCCGCGCTGGCGCAAGCGATCGTGAACCGCGACACGGCAAAGCTGAACCTCGAACGCACACGCGTCGTGTCGAGCGTGGACGGCATCGTGACGAACCTCGACCTGCGCGAAGGCGCATACGCCACGGCCGCGCATCCCGTGATGGCCGTCGTCGACAGCGGCTCGTTCTACGTCGAAGGCTATTTCGAAGAAACGAAGCTGCCCGGCATCCAGCTCGGCGACGCCGTCGACGTTACCCTGATGGGCACGCGCCAGCCGATCCACGGCCACGTCGAGAGTGTCGCCGAAGGCATCGCCGACCGCGACCGCAGCACGGGCGCCAACATGCTGCCGAACGTGAACCCGACCTTCAACTGGGTGCGCCTGGCCCAGCGCGTGCCCGTGCGCATCGCGCTCGACCCGGTGCCGGCCAACGTGCGGCTTGTGGCCGGGCAGACGGCGACCGTCAAGGTCTTGCCGGCCCATGCTGCGGCCGGCGCACCCGCCGCACCGGCGCGGGCCGCGACCGCATCCGACATCCGTCCCCACGCATCGACGCAACGATCATGACACCGTACCGTTCCACCGCCAGGACAGCATGCGCGCTGACGCTGATGGCAGCCACGCTGGCCGCCTGCACCACCGTCGGCCCCGACTACCACGTGCCGAAAGAGGCCGTGATCCGGCGCGACGCGGCCAACGCCCCGTTCATGGGCGCGGCCGAGACGCCGTTCAAGTCCGAACCGCTGCCGCCCGACTGGTGGCATCTGTACCAGGACCCGCTGCTCGACAAGCTGATCGCCAAGGCCTTCGCCAACAACACCGACCTGCGCATGGCCGCCGCCAACCTGCAGCGCGCGCACGGCGTGCTGGAAGAGGTCGAGGAAAAGAAACGCCCCGAAGTCGAAGCCAGCGTCGCCCCGCTGTACGGCCGCATCGCGGGCGCCCAACTGGGCATTCCCGAACAACTGCCCACCGACGGCTTGTACGACGGTGACATCAAGATCGGCTACACACTCGACCTGTGGGGCCGCATCCGCCGCGCCGTCGAAGCGTCGGAAGCGGACGTGGAAGCCGCACAAGCTGCCAGCGACCTGACCCACGTGATCGTCGCCGCCGACACGACCCGCGCCTATGCGGAAGCGTGTTCGGCGGGTTACCAGCTCAAGGTGGCACAGCAATCGGTGGACTTGCAGGCAAAATTTGCCAAGCTCACGGCCGAACGCGTCCTGCGCGGCCGCGGCATCGCCATCGATAATTCCCGTGCCCAAGCCCAGCTCGACCAACTGCGCGCGAACCTGCCGCCGCTGGAAGCCCGCCGTCGCACGGCACTGTACCGTCTTGCCGTTTTGACCGGTGAAGTGCCGAGCAAGTTCCCTGCCGAGGTTGCGCAATGCGCCACACCGCCGCGCGTCGCGTCAACGATTCCGGTCGGCGACGGCGCCGCCCTGCTGCGTCGCCGTCCGGACGTGCGCCAGGCCGAACGCCTGCTCGCGGGCGCGACCGCGCGCATCGGCGTGGCGACGGCCGAGCTGTACCCGAACATCACGTTGGGCGCATCGGTCGGCGCGGTCGGCATGATGAGCCAGTTCAACGATGCGAACACGTGGAAATTCAGCCTGGGCCCGCTGATCTCGTGGAACCTGCCGGCGACCAGTTCGGCCCGGTCCCACATCGCACAAGCGAAGGCCGGCACGGCCGGTGCGCTGGCCCGCTTCGACGGCGTCGTGCTGAACGCGCTGCGCGAAACGGAAAGCGCGCTGACGGTCTATGCTCGCGAGCTCGACCGCAACGCGGCGCTGCGCGCCGCCCGCGACCAGAGCGCACTGGCGTCGCGCCAGTCGGCCAAGCTGTACCAGTTCGGCCGCACGGACTTCCTGTCCCAGCTGGACGCGGAGCGCACGCTGGCGAGCGCCGAGAGCATGCTCGCCGCGTCGGATGCGCAGCTGGCGGCGGATCAGGTGCAGCTGTTCCTGGCGCTTGGGGGCGGGTGGGAGCATACGCGTGCGGCGCATGGGGGCGAGCATGCGGCGGTCAAGGAAGGCAAGGATGGGCACGTTGCGCTGGTGACGCACGGCGAGTAACTCTAAGTGGTGGTTACCGTGCCGCTGCATTGCGGTTGCACGGTGGACGACTCGTCATTGAGTCCCCTGGACTCGTCATTGAGTCCCCCGGACTCAATGACTCCACGCGTTCAAGCAATCTCCTTCGATATCAGGACCGTGCGATCCACCGTCGCGGATCACCGCGTGGGCGGCTGAGACCGCGCGGCTGCCCTACCGCCCGCGGCGTAGCCGTCCACCCTACGTTAGCGTTCAGCCGGCCGTCTTCGATGCCAGGACTGTTCGATCCGGTGCCGCCGTCCACCCGACCCGTCAAAGCAATTTATCGAGCGTAATGGGCAAGTCGCGCACCCGCTTTCCAGTCGCATGAAATACCGCGTTTGCAATCGCGGCGCCTACGCCCGTGATGCCGATCTCGCCGATGCCCTTGGCGCCCAGCGGGTTCACGTGCGGGTCGTCCTCGTCGACGATCTGCACGTCGATGGACTGGACGTCGGCATTCGTCGGCACGTGGTATTCGGCGAGGTTGCCGTTCACCGCGCGGCCTGCGCGCTTGTCGATTATCGTTTCTTCGAAGAGCGCCAGGCTGATGCCCCAGACGATGCCACCCATCAGCTGGCTGTAGCCCGTCTTTTCGTTCATCAGCTTGCCGACGCCGTAGACGCCGACCACGCGCGGCACGCGGATCTCGCCGAGGTCTTCGTCGACCGTCACTTCGACGAATACGGCACCGAACGCATGCATCGAATACTTCTGTTTCTCGTCGCCCGGCTCCGCCCTGGCCGTCACTTCCACCGGACCGCCATGGCGCGCGGCGATGGCCTGCATGCCCTCGCGCCGGGCCGGCTCGTCCAGCAGGTAGAGCTCGCCGCCATCCGACGTCGCGTCCACACCGACCTCGTCGGCCGTCGCGCCGAACAAAGGCGAGCGCTCGTCCGCCGCGGCGATGCCGAGCAGTTTCAGGCGCAGCGCCGTCCCCGCTGCCTGCACGGCCGGTGCCACGCTGGCCACCGTCATCGATCCGCCGGAGACGGGCGCCTCCGGCATCTGCGAATCACCCAACTCGAAGCGCACGCGGTCGACCGGCACGCAGAGCGCATCCGCCGCGACTTGCGTCATGACAGTATAGGTGCCTGTGCCGAGGTCTTGCGTCCCGGAGCGGAACAGCGCGGTGCCGTCCGGCAGCAGCGTCGCGGCGCATTCCGCCGGCATGCGGTTGGTCGGATAGCTGGCCGTCGCCATGCCCCAGCCGACCAGCTTGTTCCCCTGCCGCATCGAGCGCGGCTGCAGCTTGCGGTCGCGCCAGCCGAAGCGCTCGGCACCGATCTCGTAGCACTGGCGCAGCGATTTACTGGAGAACGGCAGGCCCTTGCCGGGGTCCCGTTCCGTGTAGTTTTTCATGCGCAGATCGAGCGGGTCCATATGCAGTTCGTAGGCGAGCTCGTCGATCGCGCAATCCTGGGCGTACGAACCCGTCGCTTCCCCGGGCGCGCGCATGAACGTGGGCGTGCCCAGGTGCATGCGCGCGAGCCGGTGCGACGTTTCCTGGTTCGGACTCTCGTACATCATGCGCGTGACGAGGCCGCATGGCTCGGTCCAGTCCTCGAACATCGACGTGTAGGCGATCGTATCGTGGGCGGACGCCGTCATGCGTCCATCAGGCAGCGCCGCCATGCGCATGCGCTGTTCCGTGTTGGGTCGGCAGCCAACCGGGCCGAACATCTGGCTGCGGTCCAGCGACAGTTTCACCGGACGCCCGACCTGCTTCGCCGCCATCGCCGCCAGCACGACGTGCGACCACGCGGAGCCTTTACAGCCGAAGCCGCCGCCCACATAAGGGCAGACCGCCGTGACGTTCTCCGGCGGGATGTCGAAGATGCTCGCGACGATGCGCTGCACGCCTTTCATGTATTGCGTCGAGTCGTGCAGGATGAGGCGGTCGCCCTGCCACTCGGCGATCGTCGCATGCGTCTCGAGCGGGTTGTGGTGCTCGATCGGGGTCGTGTACGTGACGTCGATCCGCGCGCTGCCGGACAGCAGGCCGGCGTGCAGGTCGCCGCGCTTCGTGTCGGTTTCTTCCGCCAACACCTTGTCCGGCGGGTGCACTGCCTGCTTCGCCTGCTCGAAGTCGAGCACGGCGGGCTCGCGTTCGTACTCGATGCGCAGCCGCGCGCCCGCCTCGCGCGCGCGCTCGTACGTGTCGGCCACGATGACGGCGACGGGCTGGTTGTTGTAATGGACCTCGTCTTCCTGCAGCAGGGTCAGCCGGCGGCCGACGGGTGGCTGAATCTTGCCGTGCTTCGTCTTTTGCGGCAGCCGGAAGGCGTTCTCGTGCGTCATTACGAGCAGCACGCCAGGGATCTCGCGCGCCGTGCTGTCGTCGATGGCGAGCACGCGGCCGCTGGGGATCGTGCTCGTCACGAGGACCGCATGAACGACGTTGGCGACCGGATGCTCGGCCGAGTAGCGCGCCGCGCCGCTGACTTTCGCCCAGGCGTCGACGCGATTGATGGGTGCGCCCGTGATGGTCATGCCATGTCTCCTGCAAAGCCGGTGGCGTAACCGTCGATGGCGACGCGCAGTGCGCGTGCGACCGCGCGCTGCGCCAGTTCGACCTTGAACGCATTGTGCGCATGCGGCTGCGCCCCGGCGACTGCGTCCGCGCCCACCCTGCCCAGCACGTCGTCGCTCAGTGCGTCCAGCGCGTGCCCGCGCAACCGTTGCTCCGCGCCGAGCGCGCGCCAGGGTTTATGGGCGACGCCGCCCAGCACGATGCGCAGGTCGCGGATGGTATCCCCGTCCAGGTCGACGGCGGCCGCCACCGACACGAGCGCAAACGCATAGCTGGCGCGGTCGCGTACTTTCAGGTAGTGCGCGTGCTGCGCGAACGGCGACGGCGGCAGTTCCACCGCCGTGATCAGTTCGCCGGGACGGATCACCGTGTCGTCCTGCGGCCGGTCCTCTGGGAGGCGATGGAAATCGGCGACCGGGACGTGCCGCTCGCCGTCCGGCCCGTGCAGGTGCACGATCGCGTCGAGCGCGACGAGGGCGACGCTCATGTCGGACGGATTGGTGGCGATGCAATGTGGACTCGCGCCCAGGATCGCGTGGATGCGGTTGTGGCCGTCGATGGCGTCGCAGCCGGAGCCCGGATCGCGCTTGTTACAGTGCGGGAAGGCCGGGTCGGTGAAGTAATAGCAGCGCGTGCGCTGCAGCAGGTTGCCGCCGACGGTGGCCATATTGCGCAGCTGGGTCGACGCACCGTTCAGCAATGCCTCCGACAGCAGGCGGTAGCGCTGGCGCACGAGCGGGTGGTTCGCGGCCGCCGTGTTGCTGGCCATGGCGCCGATGCGCAGGCCGCCGCCCGGCAACTCGTCGATGCCGGCCAGCGCAAGACGGCTCACGTCCACGAGGCGCACCGGCTTTTCGATGCCGCTCTTGTACAGGTCGAGCAGGTTCGTACCGCCGCCGATGAACTTGGCCCCCGGCTGGCGTGCCAGCTCGAGCGCATGGTTCACGTCGCGCGCCCGGTCGTAGAAGATCGATTGCATGCATGATCTCCTAGGCCTGGCGCAAGACCACGCTGTGGATGGCCTTGACGATGTTGGGATAGGCGCCGCAACGGCACAGGTTGCCGCTCATGCGTTCGCGGATCTCGTCTTCCGACAGCGCGCCCGGGGCCAGTTGCTCGCCGTCCGTCAGCATGCTGGCCTGCCTTGCCTTCACTTCGTCCAGCAAGGCCACCGCCGAACAGATCTGGCCCGGCGTGCAATAGCCGCACTGGAACCCGTCGCAATCCATGAACGCCTGCTGCATCGGGTGCGGCTGCCCTTCCTGGCCCAGGCCTTCGACGGTCGTGATGTCGCGACCGTCGTGCATGACCGCCAGCGTCAGGCAGGCATTGATGCGCTGGCCGTCCACGAGGACCGTACACGCGCCGCACTGGCCACGGTCGCACCCCTTCTTGGTGCCCGTGAGGCCCAGCACTTCGCGCAGCGCGTCCAGCAACGTCACGCGCGGCTCGATCATGAGCTCGTGTTCGGCGCCATTGATCCGCAAGGTAAGCGGTTGTGGCGGAGCATAGGACAGCGGCGCGTCCTGCGCACGCTGTTCCAATAGGCTTTGGTCGTCGTCTGGCATTGCTGTACTCGCTTCCGAAATGGCAGGCAACCGTCAGACCGGTCCCGGTTCGCACGGGTTCCTGCGCAGGCTGATAAGGAATGAGGTCGCTGTTCGATCCTTGATCCAGGCCAGCGGTGCGCAAGGCGCAGCGCAACCGGCGCGATCATGGGCGAATGCCGGTGCATCATCTCCGAAATCAAAAAATCGGGGAGCGCGTCAGAACAAATTCTTTAAAGAAATCAATTACTTAAAGAATTTTCTCGAACGAGAGGCCGGCATGCGCCGTTGCGGCCGGTGTTTGAAGGGCTCTATACTCGGCAGTGATGCATGAAAGCATCGCCAACCCGGAAACGACCATGCGCTCCACCTTGCTCCTGTTGACACCGCTATTGCTGCTGGCCGGCTGCGTCAACGAATCAGCCAGCTATACGATCGACGGCAACGACCACGCCCTGACGGTGGTCGTTACGCAGGACTATTTCTGGAGCAAGCAAGCCGGCCTGAGAGTGATCGCGTCGCGTCTGCCGGACTGCCAGCGCCAGTTCGATCTCGGCAAGACGCCGCTGGCCGATCTGAACGTGGAGCTGTTCTCGACGGGTGACGAAACGTTCCTGCTGCGCTCGGGCGACGAGATGTGGCAGGTGGAGACGCGCGATTGCAGGCAGTTGCCGGAGCCGTCGGACAATGTCCGGGCCCAGCCGATCGGCGTGTTCCACATGGACGCGAAAAAGAAACTCGTGTTCGACCCGGCCGAAGGGTCGGTCGCGAACGCCCGCTGATCCGTCCCGCCAAGCCTCGGTTCAGCCCTGCCCCGTCAGCTGGCGCAGGCGGGCGATTTCGGCCGTGCGCCCGAGCCGCTCGAGCGCCTGTTCGAGCAGTGTACGGTCGCCCTCGCGCAACATCGTCCATTGCGTGAAGTACTCGTGCACGGTACGCCAGGGCGGGAACTCGGGCGGCATGCTGCGCCAGGCACTGCCTGTGTGGAGGAAGTACAGGACGGCGCAGAAGACATCGTACAGATCGTGCTTGCGGGGCCGGGTCTTGCGGCGCGCCGCCTCCAGCATTTCACGCACGGTCTCGAATTGCTCACGCGGTACATCACTTGGAAAGGTAGGCCTGGCCATGTCGATCGCCTCAAATTCGCTTGGAGACACGTGATCCGGAACAGGTTCCCGATCATCGACGGGCGTAGCGCATTGTCGCGACAGAATCGAACACGAGCGCCCAGTAAATACAGTCTAGCAGCGTGTTCGGAATCCTGGCACTTTTTTTTGAAGCGGCATGCGCGCCGCATCGCGCCACCGGCACAGCGTGGCAGAGAAGAAACATGGGGCGGCGCGCCGCCCGCAGATCAGTCGCGCGCCAGCGACAGGAATTCGGTGCGCAGCGCCAGGTTGGGCTGCAGTTCGCCCAGCAACGCCGACGTGATGGTTTCCTCGCCGGGCGTGCGGATGCCGCGGCTTTCCATGCACATGTGGCGGCACTTGATGACGACACCGACCGCTTTCGGTTCCAGCACTTCCATCAAGGTATTGGCGATCTGCACCGTCAGGCGTTCCTGCACCTGCAGGCGCTTGGAAAACACGTCGACGAGACGGGTCAGCTTCGACAGTCCGACGATCTTCCCGTTCGGCAGATAGCCCACCGTCGCCTTGCCGAAGAACGGCGCCAGGTGGTGCTCGCAATGGCTGTAGACGGGGATGCCGCGCACCACGATCAATTCGTTGTATTCCTCGGCCCCGTCCTCGAACGCCTTGAGGATCTCGACCGGATCCTGGTCGTAGCCGGAAGTCCAGTGTTTCCAGGCCTTGGCGACACGCGCGGGCGTCTCGTGCAGGCCGGAGCGGTTGGGATCTTCGCCAAGGCTGGACAACAGGCGCCGCCAGTCGTTCTCGGTGAAGACTTCTTTGTCAGACATGGTTAACCCTAAAATTTTCGATTGCCGAGAGTATATAGAAAATGGAGCGGATCCACAGACGGCAACGGCATTTGCGCAAATCGGACTGGACGCGTTCACGGATGCGCTAGCGTAGTCGACGTCCTTGTCACTGCGGGGGAGAACACCATGCTCGGAAGCACTGTCCTGGAAGTCGCGATCGGCCTGACATTTTGTTATGGTACGGTCGCCCTGATCGTCAGCACCCTGCAGGAAGCGCTGGCCGCAGCATTCCGGCTGCGTGCCAACACGCTGCTCGCGGGCGTCAAGAGCATGCTCAACGACCCGTCCTTCGACGGTCTTGCACGTGCCGTCTACCTGCATCCGCTCGTCAATCCGCACGCGGACGGCATCGGGCCACCAGAACGGGCCGTGCGTACCAGGCCATCGTACATCGATCCGGCGCATTTTGCGATCGCGCTGGTCGACAGCCTGTGGCGCGTGCCGGGCGACTTCGTCCAGCTGGCCGGTGCCATCGAGACGATCCCCGATCCACAAGTCAAGCAGGTCGTGCGCGGGCTGTACGGGCGCGCGCGCGACCTCCAGCATTTCCAGGACATGCTGGCCGGCTGGTTCGACAACGCGATGGCGCGCATGTCGGGCGCCTACAAGCGGCGGCAACTGCTCGTCTCACTGTTGCTGGCGCTGCTGCTGGCGATCCTGTTCAACATCGACAGCATCCACCTGTTCCGCACGTTGTGGCAGCAACCGACGCTGGCGGCGCACCTGCATGACATGGCGGGCGCCCCTATGCCGGGCGCCCTGAACCCCGCCCTGTTCGACGCCATGATGGCGCTGCCGATCGGCTGGACCCGCTTCCCGCCGGTGGCCGGCGCCGACTTCGCGCTGCAGGTCGCAGGATGGATCGTCACGGCGTCCACCGCGCTGTTCGGCGCCCCGTTCTGGTTCGACCTGATGCAGCGCGTCGTACGCGTACGCAGCACGGGCGTGCGGCCGGGAGACCTGCCGCCGGCACTGCGCGTGGAAAGCAAGGTCGCGGCCGCGCCGCTGCCGTGAACGGCCCGGCCCTGCCGTGCCGCCTCAGTGCCCGGGCGGACGGTGGCTGTCGACCAGCATGCTCGAGATCGAGACGTGCGGCACGCGTTCCGGCCATGTGTCGCCCGGTCCGAACCAGCGCGCCTCGGCGATCTCGTTCGGGTCGGTACGGATGTCGCCATCGAGGTAATCGGCCGTAAACGCGATCATCAGCGAATGGGGAAACGGCCACGACTGGCTGCCGAAATAACGCAGGTTGTGCACACGCAGGCCGACTTCCTCGAACACTTCACGGTGCACCGCTTCCTCGACCGATTCTCCCGCTTCCAGGAAGCCGGCCAGCGGCACGAAGCGCTTCACGGCGGACTGCGTGTGGAGTGCCAGCAGCACCTTGTCGCCGTCGCGGATCAAGACCATCATCGCCGGAGAAATGCGCGGATACGCCATGTGGCCGCAGTTCACGCATTTGAAGCAGCGTTCGCCCGTCGCCAGCACGGTGCCGCTGCCGCACGCGCCGCAGAACCGGTGCGTGCGCGCCCATTCGGCGATCTGGCAGGCGCGCGCCGCCACGCCGAGCCGGGCGTCGTCGAACTCGCCGAACAGCGAGCGCAATCCGCGCAGGGCATAGCCGGGAGGGACAAGCCCTTCGTCGTCGATCCACGCGGCCTGGCAGTACTGACCATCCAGCACGCCGACGGCCTGCAGGCGCTGCGGGTCGAGTTCGAGGTTGCGCACCGCGGCCTCGTCGGGCAGGCCGAGGTCGGCTTCGCGCACGAGCAGCCGCGTACCGTGGAAGACGAAGGACAGCGGCGCGGCATCCTGCTGCGGAGCCATCAGGGGCGTGAACGAAGCGGGCGTCTGGAGCATGGGGTATCCGGTCATCGATGGGACTGTCTTCGATGATACCGTCTTTCGCCATACCGTTCAGGACACTGCCCGCCGCGACAGGCGACAGGCATATGGATGGCTGAACTAATCCGGCATATCGCGCTCCAAGGTTGGGCTGGACCGTTGCGGCGCAACCCGACGACGCCCGGACGATGACGGCTGGTCCCGCCATGCCCGGCCCGGGCCGCGCCGACGAATCCTGCCGTACGGCGGTCCTCGCTGCAATGTTGCGTGTAGATGCCGGCACGTCCCCGTCGGGATGCGCCAAAGGAGGAAACGTGTACCGCCGACCACTGCTGCAGCGCCTCGACCTGCCTTCGGTTGTCGTGTTCCGCGCGCGCCAACTGGGCGACATGCTCTGCGCCGTCCCTGCGCTGCGCGCCCTGCGCGCCGCCGTACCTCGCGCGCGCATCGCACTGGTGGGCCAGCCCTGGGCGCGGCAATTCGCGGACCGGTTCGATGCGTACGTGGATGAATTCATCGCCTTCCCGGGCCATCCTTTGCTGTCCGAACAGCCGGCGCCGCAGGAGGCGCTCACGCATTTCTACACGACCGTCTGTCTCCGCCAATTTGCGTTGGCGTTGCAGTTGCACGGGAGCGGCGACGTGAGCAACGATATCGTCGGCGGCTTCGGCGCGCAAGCCATGGCCGGGTTCTGTCGCGGCGCGCCGGTCGTCCGCAACGGGACCGTCCTTTTCCCCTACCCGGACGTCGGCGCAGAGCCGGAACGCCTGCTCTCCCTGCTGGCACAACTGGGCGCGCCATCGACAGGGGCGCACCTGGAATTCCCGCTGTCGCGCGACGACGAAGACGAGTGGCGTGACAGCGGTCTTGGCAAAACGCTCGTGCCCGGTGAATACCTCTGCATCCATCCGGGCGCACGCAAGCGGGGCACCTGCTGGCCGACGCATCTGTTTGCGCAAGTCGGCGATTGCCTCGCGAGAGAATTCGGGCTCCAGGTCGTGTTGACAGGCGCCGCCAACGATGCGGGCCTGACTGCCGACGTGGCGAACCGCATGCGTCACACGCCGCTCGACGCGACCGCCGCGCTCTCCACCGGCGCGCTGGCCGTGCTGTTGCGCGATGCACGGCTCCTGATCTGCAACGACACCGACGTGTCCCACATCGCGGCCGGCCTGGGGCTCAAGAGCATCGTCGTGTTCGGCACGGCGGACATCGCTCGCTGGGCGCCGGTCGACCGCCACACGCATCGCTGCATCTGGGATCCGGCCGCGGAGCGTGCCCACGTCGTGCTGCGACACGCGCGTGCCTTATTGTCCGGTACGGCGCCGAGCCGCCAGCGCAGTGTCGGCATGTGGCCTTACTGGTAGCGGCGGCGCGCATCATGCGGGCAGCGTGCCGGCGTCGGATGGCGTCCGGCGCATCGATGGTCGCGCTCACGGCACGGCCCTCCCGCTCTCCCGTACCTGCCTGTCAAGGCAAGTGTCGAGCACGAGATGGTTTTCCATCCTCCCCCGGCGACTGGGCGTGAAATACGCAAGTCCGGCGCGCGCCTCCGCGAGCAGGCGGTCGAGGCGGGACACCAGGTCGTGGCGCTGCGCGAGCAGACACTCGAGCCTGGCAGTGCAGGCCCCGACGTGCGCCGCGTCCGCGCCCGCGGGTAGCGCCTGCCCGCGTATGTGGTGGATGTGCAGCGCCAGGCCCGACATGCGGTCGATGATGGCGCCTGCCGTGTCGCTCGACAGCCGCGCGCCGGGCCGGCGGACGACGTGGTGCAGGCCGGCCAACAGCACCTTGTCGATGGACTCGACCGCGTCGTTGCGCTTGCGGTCGTAGCGGTCGATCAGGCGTTGGCCGGCCGCGATCTCGGCAGGCGGCACGTCGAGCCGGCGCGCCCGCTCGGCTTCGCGCCACAGCAGGCCGTTGTAACGGTGGTTGGCATCGATCGCTTCCCACGCGCCGGACGCACCGCCGCCGCGGGACATCACCGGCCAGTCGCGTTCGCGCAGTTGGCGGTCGTGGAACCAGACGACGGACACGGCATCGATTTCGGTTTGCATGGAGACTCCAATCCTGGGCAGCCGACAGATGTTGCTTGGAGCACGCAGGCGTACGGGGGTTCTATGCAATGGATGAGAGTTTGGCTCAGCGCAAACGGGGCTTCGCTTTGCCACTCGGAAAAAATTTCGGACTCATTTATAAGGTGATATTGAACCGTTGCATGCGGTCGACAAATTGAACGCGATATCCGTCAAGCAACCGGCGATCGACGTCCATTGGTCGTTATTTGTAACTAAATGTGAAGTCTGCACGCGATGGCGTCAGGTCTATGGTGGGCGACATAATAGGACTTGCCACACCCCAGTGATGCCAAACACGTCCGCGATCAAACCGCTACTTACGAAAAAAGCTATTAGAACTGAAACCGTTTTCAAACTAGAATGGCCGGGCTCCCACCGACCGGAATTCCCATGACGCCACCTTCCACGAATGCTGTGCCCATGACGACCACATCCCGCCTCGATCTCGTGGACGCCCTGCGCGGCTTCGCGATCGTCTCGATCATGCTGCTGCATAACCTCGAGCATTTCGACCTGTACTTCTCGCCGCCGGGTGACCCGGCCTGGCTGAAGGCGCTGGGCCAGGGCATCTGGGACACGATGTTCGCCCTGTTCGGTGGCAAGTCGTACGCCATCTTCGCGCTGCTGTTCGGCCTGACGTTCCACCTGCAGTTCGATGCGCGTGCGCGCCGCGGGGACGATTTCCGGCCGCGCTTCGCCTGGCGCATGCTCCTGCTGCTCGGGTTCGGACTGGTGAACGGCGCGTTCTACGAAGGCGACATCCTGGCGATCTATGCCGTGCTCGGCCTGGTCCTGATCCCCGTCGCGCGTCTGCGCACGCGGACCGTCTTCCTGCTGGCCTGCTTCCTCAGCCTGCAACCCGCCGCCTGGGTCCAGGCGCTGGCGGCGCTGGACAGCGCGCCCGGCAAGCTGCCCGACCCGGAATCGTGGGGCCTCTTCGGACGCGCCAGTGCCTACCAGATGCACGGCTCGCTCGTCGACGTCTGGATCGGCAACCTCACGAACGGCAAACACGCCGTGCTGCTGTGGAGCTGGGAAATGGGCCGCATCTTTCAGATTCCCGCGCTGTTCATGTTCGGCATGCTGGCCGGGCGCGTCGGGCTGTTTGCCGTCAACGACGCGAACCGCAGGGTCTGGCGCCGTATCTTCCTCGTGGCGGCGTTGCTGCTCGGACCACTGCTGTTCGTCCACTTCCACCTGGAGGCGTGGATCGCGGCGGAAGCGTTGCGCCGGCCGCTGGACACCATCTGCGCGCCGCTGCTCAACCTCGACATCATGCTCCTGCTCGTGACCGGCTTCGCGCTGCTGTTCCGCCGCCCTGCCGGTGCGCGCGTGCTCGGCGCGTTCCGCTGGCTCGGCCGGATGAGCCTGACGAGCTATATGATGCAATCGGTGGTCGGGACGACCTTGTACTATGGCTTCGGCTTCGGCCTGTACGCGGTGACGGGCCCCGTCGCGGCGCTGCTGATCGGCATCACGCTGGCCGTGGCACAAGGCGTCTTCAGCGCGTGGTGGCTCAAGCACCACAAGCAGGGGCCGCTGGAAGCGCTGTGGCATCGCCTGACGTGGATCGGCACGGCCCGCCTGCCGGCCGCGCACCAGGCCGGCTAAGGCCGCCCGGACAGGGCAAGCCGCTCAGCCCGCAACGCGCGTGAACATGTCCTCGTAGCGCAGCACGAGGCCGTCGCCGTCGACCTCGAGCTCCGCGGAGAACGGGCGGGACAGGCTTTCGAACAGCACCTTGTCCGGCGCCGCGCCCGTGTAAGGCCGCGCCGTGTACGCCTGCGACACGGGCTGGACGTCGAGCGCGGGCAGATCGACGTACGCGACCCGGATTTCCTGGCGCTGGCGCAGGCTGTCGCCCAGGCGGCGGATCGGCAGCGTGTTCGTGAAAGGGCTGCACGACACGTCGACGTCGATGCATCCTTGCAGTGCCGGCAGCGGTGTGCCGTCGGCGTCGGTCCAGTTGCCGGCACCATCGGCGCGCAGGCGTACCGTGCCACGCCCGGCGACGTGCACGTCGAGGCTGCGCACCCGCCAATGCTCGTCGCACTGCAATGCATAACTGCAGGCGAACAAGCTGCCGCCTGCGGGGCCGATGAGGACACTCTCCGCCGTCACGCCGGTGTCGCCGATCGCCAGTTCGACATGCTCGAGGCCGCCGCTTTTTTCCGTTGCCCAACGATAGCTGCGATTCACGTCGCCCCCTTTCGTTTTCCATGCACGTCCACTGTAGCACCATGCCCGCGCCCGGACCGGCACGGGACGCACCGTGCTGCCGAGCTGCGCGCCAGCGATGCGGCCCTCGCCGTATCATGCCGACAACGGCCGCGACGACGGCCCATTGCCAGGGAGGCACCGTGTTCGGTATCGATGCGCGTACGGCCCGCGTGGTGTGGACGGCCGCGCTGGTGGTGGCAGGCTTGTATGGCGTCTTCCTCGTGCGGACGACGCTGCTGGTGATGCTGATCGCGGTGCTGTTCAGCTACCTCATCTACCCGCTGTTCGTGCTGGCCCAGCGCGTCGTGGGTGGCCGCATTCCGCGCACGCCCTTGCTGTGCCTCGTATACCTCGTCGTCGTGGCGCTCGTCGCGCTGGCCGGCGGGCTGTTCGGCAGCCAGGTGGCCGAGCAGGCGACGACGCTGGCACACCAGCTGCCGACGCTGCTCGACCCCGCAACCCTGGAACGGCGGCTGCCGCTGCCCGGCGTGCTCGAACCCTTGCGCGCGCGCCTCGCCGGGTTCCTGCGCGACCTGCTCCAGGGCGGCTCGTCGCAGGCGATGCCGTTCGTGCGCAATATCGGGGCAGGACTCGTGCACCTGGCCGGCAACCTGATCTACGTCGTCGTCGTGCCGATCCTGAGCTTCCTGATGATCCTGCAAGGCCCCGTCTTCGACGAATTGCTCGTGACGATGAACCAGCGCCGCAACGGCGCCTTCTGGACCGACGTGCTGCACGGCTTGAATACGGTGCTGTCGAGCTATGTGCGGGCGCTGGCCCTGCTGTCGCTGGCGACATTGCTCGCCTACGGGCTGGTACTGTCGTTGATGGGCGTGCCGTTCGCGCTGCTGCTTGCGGGAGCCGCGGCCGTGCTGGAAGTGATCCCAGTGCTGGGTCCGCTCGTCGCGGCGGTGGCCATCGTGGGCGTGGCCCTGTTCAGCGGCTACGAGCACGTTGGCTGGGTCGTCGCCTTCATCACGGCGTACCGGATCTTCCAGGATTACATGCTGAACCCCTACCTGATGAGCGAAGGCGTGGACGTGCCGCCTATCCTCGTCGTGTTCGGCCTGCTTGCCGGCGAGGAGTTGGCTGGCGTCTCGGGCATCTTCCTGTCCGTACCTTTCCTGGCTGCGGTAAGGATGGTCGCCATGCAGATAAAGCTGCATCGGGCCAAGATCACAAGTCCGGTCGCGCCCCCTCCCGCCTAAGCGCGCTTCACAGCTCACAGGCTGGGCGTCATGAAGTCGGTTAGTTGCAACTGATGAGCCCTTTCTCGGCCGTTCGCTGCAAGAGCGGGGACTCGTCAAGCCATCGCGACGCGCCCGTGCAATGGTGTCGTAAACGCCACACCTTACCCATCCGTGCGGCTATGCACCATTGATAGCGCTACCAACGGGACACAGTTGCACCCCTCTGAAACGGCATGCATCCGCGCCGCGTGTCAGGCCAATCATCCGACCGGCACCTGCACCCGTTTCGCTATGCAACACGAATACCCCTTTACAAATCCGCCGCCATATTGAAGACTTAGCGCAAATGATAGCGCTAACGGTTGCTTCGAATTGACGGAAAGAGAGACAGCATGGCATCACCAAGCGATATAGCCGACCAGCCGGACCACGGGCGCCGCTGGGTCATCATGGGCGTCTGCGGATGCGGCAAGAGCACCGTCGGCGCCGCCCTTGCCCGGGCGTTCGACGTGGCCTTCATCGAGGGCGACGCCTACCACCCGGCGCCGAACGTGATCAAGATGTCGGCCGGCGAGCCGCTGACGGACGACGACCGCGCCGGCTGGCTGCACGCGCTGGCGCGCGAGATCGCCGCGGCGCGCGCCCGGGGCGAAGGCATCGTCGTGTCGTGCTCGGCGCTCAAGCGGCGCTACCGCGACCTGCTGCGCCAGGCCGATCCGGACCTGCGCTTCGCCCACTTGCAAGGCCCGCGCGGCATGATCGCCGCGCGCATGCAGACGCGCATCGGCCACTACATGCCGATCTCGCTGCTGGACAGCCAGCTGCGCGACCTCGAGCCGCTGCAGCCCGGCGAGGCCGGCCTCACCCTGGACACGACCCAGCCACCGGATGCGCTGGTGGCCAGCATCATCGAATCGACTGACAGGAAGGACTGAACATACGGCATCACCGCAGCACAGCGTCGTCGCATCCCGGCCCAGTCGTCCGCCTTCGAGACGGCACGCCACCTACACCAATAATGGAGACACCATGCCTACACCACTAGAACGGACTCTGATCGACCTCGCCAGCGCGTGCGGCATACCGCCCGCCCCGCAAAGCAGCCTGCGCGACAACGCCTGACGGAGGCCGCCATGTGGAATCTGCTGTCCGTACTGCTGGCCGTCGGCCTGCTGACGGTGATGATCGCGTGGGGCAAGATCCAGCCCCTGATCGCGTTCGTCGTCGCGGCCATCGTCGCCGCCTTGATGCTCGGGATGCCCGCCGCGAAGATCCCGGGCGCCATCGAAAAAGGGATCGGCGACCTGCTCGGGTCACTGGTCGTCGTCATCTGCCTGGGCGCCATCTTCGGCAAACTGATCGCCGACACCGGCGCAGCCCGGCGCATCGCCACGAGCCTCGTCGATAAACTCGGCATGCACCGTCTCCCGGTGGCGATGACCGTCACCGGCTTCGTCGTCGGCCTGCCTCTGTACTACAACGTCGGCTTCGTGCTGATGATCCCGCTGATCTTCTCGCTCGTGTACCAGTCGGGCCGGCCGGCCGTGGCACTCGGCATGCCGCTGCTGGCTGGCCTGTCGATCGCGCACGGCTTCCTGCCGCCGCATCCGTCGGCGACGGCGCTCGTCGTCGCCGTCCACGCGGACATGGGCAAGACCTTGTTGTACGGCCTCGTCGTCGCGATTCCCACGCTGATCATCGCGGGGCCGATCTTTGCGATGTCGCTGAAGCACATCCGTGGCGAGCCCGCGCCGATGTTCCGCCAGCCGCAGCAGGACGTGCCGGACAGCGCGCTGCCCGGCACCTTCAACAGCTTCGCGACGGCGCTGCTGCCCGTCGTGCTGCTGGGCGCCCTCACGCTCGTCACCCTCGTCCGCCCGGACCTCGCAAAGCCGCTCGGCTTTCTTGCGAGCCCGCTCGTCGTGATGCTGCTGTCGTACGGCGTCGCGGCAGTCACACTGGGCATCGGCCGCGGCCTGCCGCTTGCCCGCGTGACGGACAGCGCCGCGGGCGCGCTGCGCGAGATCTCGCCGATCCTCATGATCATCGCGGGCGCCGGCGGCCTGAAGGAAGTGCTGACGCAGTCCGGCGTCAGCGCGGAACTGGGCACGCAGCTGGCGCACATGCCGGTGCCGCCGCTGCTGCTCGGCTGGGCCGTCGCTACGTTGATCCGCGTCTGCCTGGGCTCCGCGACGGTGGCCGGCATCACGGCGGCCGGCGTTGTCGGGCCGCTCGTGCAAAGCTCCGGCGTCAATCCGAACCTGATGGTGCTTGCCGTCGGCGCGGGGAGCCTGATGTTCAGTCACGTGAACGATTCGGGCTTCTGGATGTTCAAGGAATACTTCGGTCTCTCGCTGAGGGATACGTTCCGCTCGTGGACGATGATGGAGACCCTCGTCGGCGTGTTCGGGCTGCTGTTCGTACTGTTGCTGTCGCTGTTCGTCGCCTGAGAATAAGGATAACAATGATGAAGACTACGCGTTTTCCGCTGCCGCGCGCGCTCGCGGCGGCGGCCCTGCTTGCGTGCGCCTCGCCCGGCGAGGCGGCGTCCGTGTCCGCCTTCCAGACCATGCCCGACGATCCGCACGCCATCGTCGTGCATGCGCAAGGTGACGGCAAGACGGACGACAGCGCCGCCATCCAGCAAGCCATCGATGCCGCCGCCAACAAGGGCGAAGGCGGCGTCGTGTTCCTGCCGTCCGGCCGCTACCGCATCACGAAGAGCATCCTGATCCCGCTCGCCGTGCGCGTGTACGGCGTGGGCGCGACGCGGCCCGTGTTCGTGCTGGCGCCGAAGACGCCAGGGTTCCAGCAGGGCGTCGCGAACATGGTGATCTTCACGGGCGGCGACCAGTACACGGTGGGCAAGGTACCGATGCCCGTCGCGGGCGCCGTCGGTGCGCAGCACGACGTGCGCGACGCGAACTCCGCCACCTTCTATTCCGTGCTGTCGAACGTGGACTTCGAGATCGGCGACGGCAACCCGGCCGCCACCGGCGTGCGCATGCACACGGCGCAGCACTCGAACCTGTCGCACATCGATTTCCATATCGGCAGCGGCCTCGCGGGCGTCTACCAGGTGGGGAATATCGCGTACGACCTCAAATTCCACGGCGGCCGCTACGGCATCCTCGCCGAGAAGACGTCGCCCGCGTGGCAGTTCACGCTCGTCGATGCCGCATTCGACGGCCAGCGCGACGCCGCCATCCGCGAGCACGAGGCCGGGCTCACACTGGACAACGTCGACATCCGCGACACCCCCATCGGCATCGACATCGACCGCGGCTACGGCGACTGGCTGTACGCGAAGAACGTCCGCTTCGAGAACGTGGGCAAGGCCGCCGTCGTCATCAGCAACGAGGACAACGTCTACACGCAGATCGCGTTCGAGCATGCGTCCGCGCAGAACGTGCCGACGTTCGCGCGCTTTCGCGACAGCGGCAAGACCCTCGCGGGCGCGGGCCGCGCGTACGAGGTCACGGAACTGAACTACGGCATGAAGCTCGAGCAGCTGGGCGTGCCGGGCCGCTTCACGACCGTGTACAAGACGGCGCCTTTGAACGCGAAGGCCACGCCGCGGCGCGTCCTGAAGCCGCTGCCGACGACGAAAGACTGGGCCAATGTGCGCAGCTTCGGTGCCCTGGGCGACGGCCGCGCGGACGACACCGCCGCCATCCAGAAGGCCATCGACAGCCGCCGCGTCGTCTACCTGCCGCAGGGCTTCTACATGGTCAACGACACGATCCACATGAAGCCGGACACCGTGATCGTCGGCCTGCATCCGGGCCTCACACAGCTCGTGCTGCCGAACGGTTCGCCCATGTTCCAGGGGATCGACACGCCGAAGGCGCTGCTCGAAAGCGCGCGCGGCGGCGCGGGCATCGTGTCCGGCATCGGCCTCGCGACGGGTGAAGTCAACAACCGCGCCGTCGCGCTGCTGTGGCGCGCGGGCGAACAGTCCCTCGTGGACGACGTGCGTATCCAGGGCGGCCACGGCACGCGCCTGTACGACGGCACGCGCGCCGATCCGTACAAGAAGACCGAACGATGGGACACGACCCTGTGGTGGGACCGCCAGTACCCGAGCGTCTGGGTGACGGACGGCGGCGGCGGCACGTTCACCGGCATCTGGTCGCCCAGCGGCTATGCGCAGGCGGGCTTCTACGTGACGAACACGAAGACGCCGGGCCGCGTGTACGAACTCTCGGCCGAACACCACATCCGCAACGAGATCGTGCTGGACGGTGTCGAGAACTGGTCGTTCTACGCGCCGCAGACCGAAGAGGAAGTCCGCGACGGCATGGACTCGACGTCGCTCGACATCCGCAACTCGAAGAACATCCTGTTCGCGAACTACCACGGCTACCGCGTCACCCGCTCCATCAAGCCCGCGCTGACGGCCGTGCGCATCGCGAACTCCAGCGACATCCGGTTCAGGAACGTGCACGTGAATGGCGAGAGCGGCTTCGCCACCTGCGACGAGAACGGCTGCACGACGTATGCGCGCGCCTCGAAATACCCGTACGAGAACGCCATCGTCGACGTCACGCACGATATCCAGGTGCGCGAGCGCGAGTTCGCCATCCTCGACTACACGGGCACGCAGGCGAGCGCGCCCGCGCCGATGGGCAAGATCGAGAAGGTCGCGGACGGTTTTTATTCGATCGCCGGCGGCGCCGTCGACGCGAAGGGCAAGCTGTACTTCATCGACCGCCACTTCAAGCGCATCCACGCGTGGAGCAAGGACCGCGGCCTGGAGATCGTGCGCGACGCACCGCTCGACCCCATCAACCTTGCCATCGACCGCAGCGGCAACGTGATGGTGCTGTCGCACTACGGCCAGGGCGCCTCCGTGTACGCGTTCAAGCCGGACGCGCCGCCGACGCCGGAAGGGGTCACGATGATCAAGCCGACGGCCGTCGCAGCGCGTGCGGATGCGCGCGTCGCGGTGCCCGTCAACTTCTGGCAGAACGGCGAATTCCAGGACCAGATCGATCCGAAGACCTACGAGTTCACCACGTTGGCCGAGATGTTCGCGCGCGACGTGGCGAAGCCGAAGGCGCAGGAATACGTGTCGCCGGACGGCAGTCTCGTGCTGCCCGCGTACCGCGTCACGCGCCAGGGGCCGACGGACCACCTGGGGTACCGCTGGTCCGACACGCTCGACACGCACGGTTTCACCAGCGCGCGCGTGGGCGAGCGCGTGGTCTTCACGAACGGTTCCGAGAACCGCACGTTCAGCGGCTTGATGGGTGAAGGTGGCGCGATCACGGACTTGAAACCCGTGGCCGACCGCGGCGGCGAGAGCGCGGCGCTCGGCCCGGACGGCAACGTCTACGTGGCGAACGGCCAGGTGTTCGTGTACGGCGCGGACGGCAAGGCGCGCGGCCGCATCGACGTGCCGGAACGCCCGCTGCAACTCGTCTTCGGCGGCGCCGACGGACGTACACTCTTCATCCTCACCCACCACAGCCTGTACACGAGCCATGTCGATTGAACGCCTGATCCTCTCCGCCGCGCTGGCGCTGGCCTGCGTCGTCCCTGCATGCGCCGCCGAACCCGCGAAGCCCGCGCCGCCCGTCGTCAAGCTGTGGCCCGACGGCGCGCCGGGCTCGGAACAGCGCCGCAACGAACCCGAACGGCTCGTCGACGGCGCGTATCCCACCAATGTGCACGACCCGTCGCTGACCGTCTTGCGGGCCGACCCGCGCCATGCGAACGGCGCCGCGGTCGTCATCGCTCCCGGCGGCGGGCACTACTTGCTCGTCATGGAGAACGAGGGCCTGCTGCCGGCCAGGATGTTGAACCGCATCGGCGTGACGGCGTTCGTGCTGAAGTACCGGCTCGCGCACGGCCCGGATTCCGCCGGCTACTCCGTCGCACGCGACGGTGCGGCCGACCTGCGCCGCGCCGTGCGCTGGGTGCGCGCGCATGCGGCCGAATATGCCGTCGATCCGCAGCGCGTGGGCGTCATGGGCTTCTCGGCCGGCGGCGAACTGGTGTCGCTCGTCGCCGACAATCCCGAACCGCCGCAGCGCGGCACGCCCGATGCGGTCGACCGCCTGAGCGCGCGCCCGGACTTCCAGGTGCTCGTGTATCCGGGCGACGCGGGCACGCCCGCGCAGGCCGCGGACAAGGCACCGCCCGCGTTCCTCGTCGCCGGCTCGCGCGATGCGTGCTGCCTGGCGCCGAGCCTCACCTTGTACCAGCAGCTCGTGAAGGCCGGTGTCTCGGCCGAGCTGCACCTGTACGCCGACACGGACCACGCGTTCAACATGGGGCAGCGCGGCGAGCGCGTCTCGTTGCAGCACTGGCCCGATCGCCTGTCCGACTGGCTGTCCGACGGCGGCTGGCTCGTGCCGCGCAATGGCAGGAAGCCGGAAGGCGTGCCCGCACCATGACAGGACGCCGCATCGTGCCGGCCCTGGTAGCGGCAGCCGTGCTGGCCACGCCATCCGCCCACGCCGACAGCCAGTACAAGCTGCTCGTGCTGGCCATCCCCAACAAATACCACTACGAATACATCCCCGTCGCGCGCGACAGCCTGGAACGGCTGGCCAAGCTGCACGCGTTCGAGTTCACGTACACGAACAAGACCGAGGCGTTCGACGGCGACCTGGCGCAGTACGCGGCCGTCGTCTTCCTCAACACGCCGGGCGAAGAGCTGAACGCGGCGCAGCGCGCGCACTTCGAAGCGTATATGCGCGGTGGCGGCAACGCCGTCGTCGTGCACCGCGCCGCGATCACGCCGCCGAACGGGTGGGTGTGGTACGAGAAGCTCGTGGGCCGCTCCTTCAAGATTCACCCGTTCCTGCAGACGGCCGCCGTCGACGTCGTCGACCGGGGCTTTCCCGCGACGTTCGGCATCCCGCCGCGCTGGATCTGGAGCGACGAGTGGTACGAGACGACGAACCCGTACAACGTCGCCATCCACCCCGTGCTGAACGTGGACGAATCGAGCTACGACCCCACGCGCATCTGGCCGGGCCAGGTCGCGACGGGCATGGGCCGCGACCACCCCGTCTCCTGGTATCACCGCCATGAACAGGGCCGCGTGTTCGTCACGCTGCTCGGTCACAACGTCGAGATGTACCGCGACCCGCAATACCTGGCCCACCTGATGGGCGGCATCTGGTGGGCTGCGACGGGCAAGGGGCAGCGCTGACTAGCGCCGCGCCCTGCGCGCCCTGTGGTGCACCAGCGCGAGCAGGCCGATCGCGACGAGGCCCGCCGACAGCGGCTCGGGGATCGGTATCGTCGCGCCGGTCAAGGTGAACGCCTGGTTGAACGTGGGTGCCGGGGTGCCGCCCACGATGTCGGTGCCGACCCGCAGCCAGTCGGGCGCGATGTTCCCGTTCCTGATCCACGATTGCAGGTCGGGGGAGAACGGTGTGCCCGGTGGGACGATCGGGCGCGGGGTGGACAACCAGAGGAAATTCCCGCCCGTGACCGCGACCTGCGGCACGAAGAAATAATGGTCGGGCGCGAGATCGAACGGCGTGGCGAAATCGACGGTGAACTGGACCTCGGTGCCGGTCACGGGGCCCTCCCCGCCCGTCGTCTGGCCGGGCAGCGGATTGATGCCGTTCACGACGGAGTTCAGGGCGGTGAAGCCCGTTGCCAGCACGCTGGTCGTAAAGGTCAGACCCGATGCACTGAGCGCGCGCGTATCGAAGGCGACGTCCGACGGCGAGTTGGTACGGGTCGGGACGTGACCCGACGGCGGCGTGCTGGAATCCTTCGGGAACACGCGATAGATTTCCACCTGGACGTCGGTGACGGACGACAGCGGCACGTCGTTGGTGAGCAGGCCGGTGAACGTCGCGTGCGTGATGTTCGTGTGCTGTGCAATGATGAAGTCGTCGGCCGTCTCCGTTTCCGACGCCCCCGGCCGGGACAACGCGGCCATGCGGCCGTCCACGACACCGGTGGAAAAGACATACGGGCCGGCGTGCGCGACGGCGCAATGGAACATCAGGCCGGCACCAATGAGTTTCAGAGCTTTCGTTCCGATATTCATCATCGACTCCTTTCGTTCGGACTGAAAAAGTGTGCCTCTTTTTCAAGCATCGTTCGTGCCATCGGCACCCGTAGCCCGTCATGCGTGCTGGCTAGGCACGCGGTCGCTCGCTGTTCCGTAAATTTTGTCGACAGCGTGCCCGACCATGCCGGCCGGCACGCCTGTGAAACGGCTCAGCGCGTCGGCAGGTCGCGCGCATGCGTGCCCCAGCCCGCCGCCTCCGGCTGCGGCGCGAGCGTGTAGCCGAGCGTGCCACCCGCCTGCAGCTGTTCCCAGTCGAGCCACACGCGCGACAGGGGCTTGCCCGCCCAGTTCACCGCGTGCACGAAGCGGCGCTCGCCGGGATTGGCCTCGGGCGCGTCGATGCGCAGCACGCGGCCCTGCGGCAGATCGATTTCCGCATGCGCGAAACGGGGCGCGTGCAGCAGGAAACGGCCGCTGCCCGGCGTGTCGGGATACAGGCCCAATGCGCTGAACAGATACCAGGCCGACATCGTGCCCAGGTCGTCGTTGCCGGTGACGCCGCTGGGACCGTTGCCGAACAGCGTTTCCGCCGCGCGCAGCACGGTCGTCGTCTTCCACGGCTGGCCCAGCAACGTGTAGACCCACGGTGCGTGCAGGTCCGGCTCGTTGTTCGGGTTGTAGCGGAACTGGCTGTAATAGCTGTACGGTCCCACGACCCACGACTTGCGCACGGCCTGCGGGTCGCTTGCGAGCGCGTCGTAGTCGAAGAACAGGTCGAGGCGGTGCAGCGCCTGCGCGGGGCCGCCCATCGCGGCGGCGAGGCCCGGGATGTCCTGGCGCACGAGCCACTGATATTGCCACGCCGTGCCTTCGTGGAAGCCACGCTCGCTGCGCGGATCGTAGCCGCCGCCGACGTCGGCGAACCAGCTGCCGTCCTGCACGCGCGGGCGCGGGAAGCCCCGCAGGCCGGTCGCCGTGTCGACCACGCTCGCGTCCCACACGTTACGCCAGTTGAGGGCGCGCTGGCCCAGCACGCGCGCATCGTCGGCATGGCCCAGCGCCTTCGCCATCGCGGCCAGCGCGCTGTCGGACAACGAGTATTCCAGCGTGGCCGACGCGCCATGGTGCGGATCGATGTCCATGCCTTTCGCGACGAACGCGCGGTCGTACTGCACGAAGCCCTGGCGCAGATAGCCCGGGTTGCCCGCGCGGCCCTGGGCGCGGATGCGCTGCGGCGGCACGCCGAACGCGTTCTCGCGCAACGCGGCATACGCCTCGCGCTCGCGGCCTTTCAGCGCGCCATAGCGCCACAGGTCGACGAGGAACGGCGTGACGGGATCGCCCGTCATCACGTTCGTCTCGAAGTTCGCGTAGCCCCAGCGCGGCAGCCAGCCGCCCTGTTCGCGGATCTTCAGCACGGAGTTCGCGATGTCGCGCGCGCGCTGCGGGCGCAGCAGCGCAAGGAGCTGGTTCTGCGCGCGGTAGGTGTCCCACAGCGAGAAGAATTCGTAATACGTCCAGTCCTTCGCCGTGTGGATCGCGTCGTCGTAGCCGCGGTAGCGGCCGTCCGCGTCGTTGCCCGTCAGCGGCTGCAGCAGCGCGTGGTACAGCGCCGTGTAGAACACCGTGCGGTCGTCCCGGCTGCCGCCGTCGATGCGGACACTCGCCAGTTCGCGCTGCCACGCCGCCTGCGCCGTCTCGCGCATCGCATCGAACGCGAGCGGCCGGCTGCCCGCCATGCCTTCCGCCTGCAGGTTCGCGCGCGCACCGTCGGCATCCACGTGCGAGATCGCGCTGACCGCCGTGACGGCCCGTCCGCGCTTCAAGTCGAACGTCAGCCACGCGCCATGCGGGCGGCTGTCGCCCTGCTGGCTGGGGCCTTGCGCATTCGGCCAGCCGCCGCGGTCGTCCCAGATGCCGTGGGCGACGAACGGCTGGTCGAACACGATGCGGAACCACGTCGTGTACTGCGCGCCGCCGCAGAAGCTTTTCGTCGTGATGCGGCCTTCCACGCTGCGATCGTCCACGATCCGCAGCTCGCTGCCGACGACCGAATGGCGCTCGTTGGCCTGCCCCACGTTGAGCAGCACATGGCCCGTGTCGGCACCGGCTGCGAACGTGTAGCGCTCGGCCGCGGCGCGGGTCAGCGCCGTCGTCTCGGCCGTGATGCCGCCGTAGCTCGTCAGCCGCACCTTGTAATAGCCGGCCTGCCCGACTTCGCCGTCGTGCGTGTAGCCGGCCGCATAGCGCTTGTAGTCGAAGCTGTCCGACTTCGCGGTGTCGAAATCGCCGCCGGGGCCGATGCGCCCCGTGACCGGCAGCACTTGCAGCTGCCCGCCCTGTTCCCAGCAGCCCGCGCCGGACAGGTACGAGTGGCCGAAGCCGCGGATGCGTGTGTCGCTGTAGCGCCAGCCAGCGTAATGCTCGCCCGTCGGACCGACCTGGATCATGCCGAACGGCGCCGACGCGCCGGGGAACGTGTTGCCTTCGTCCTGCGTGCCGATGAACGTGTTGACGGGCGTGGCATCGAGCTTGGGCGCCGACTGCGCCGCCAGCGGCAGCATGAGCGCCGCAAGCAGCGCGGCCAGGAACGGGGTTGGGAAACCGGTCATGCGCGTTCCCCTTTCAATGCGCGGCCGGCAGGCGCAGCGGATGCGCCTCCGTGTTGAACGTGACGGCATCGAAGTCCAGCGCCTCCTTCGGCGCGAACAGCAGGTAGAAATACTTGAAGGTCTCGGCGAAGACGAAACTCTCCATCGAATCTTCCTGGACCTTGGTGCGCACGTCCTTCAGCGCCGCGTAGCCGGCGTCCGTGCGGCAGTAGCGTACGAACGCCTCGAAGAATTCGCGACCCATGGCGCGGTAGCGCGCGTCGCCCGTGTAGTGGTTCAGGTAGTACGCCGATTCGATGATCTCCGGCCGCAGCGCATAGCCCGGCGACGTGATTTTCATGCGCGCATAATCGAGCGCTTCCGGCTCGACGCCGGCGACGCGCCACATCCGCAGGCCGGATTCCTGCAGCGCCGTTGCGCGCGGCACGTCGCCGCCGAGCGCCAGCAGCGCGGGCATGAACGCGTCCAGCGCGCCGTATTGCGTGGCGGTGCGGCGGCCCGTGTTCATGTCGGCGTGGCCGTACCACAGGGCGCCGTCGCGCTTGTCGGCCAGCGACTTGTTCACGCCCGCGATGCTGTGGTCCCACATCGCCTTGCATTCGGCGTCGCCGAACAGGCGGTAGCACTTGTACAGGTACTCGTAATAGGAGTCGATGCCGCCGCCGATGTGGGCGTCCGTGTTGACCCACTTGCCCGTCTCCACGTCGATCGCCGAGCCCACGAGGCCATCCTTCGATGCGCGTTGGTACGTTTCCACGAGTGCGCGTTTGGCCTTGTCGAAGTAGACGGGCTTGCCGGTCAGCTTGCTCAACATGCCGAATTCGAGGACCAGCGTCCCCGTCTCCGCCGGGTTGCTCACCTTGCCGCTCACCTTCCCCGTCCGCAGGTTGACGTGCGTGTACGGCAGGCCGGTCGGCGACTCGAACACGGGCAGCAGGCGCCGGCCCAGGTCGTCCGCCTTCGCCAGCAGGCGGTCGTCGCCCGTCAACTGGTAAGCGGAAATCAGGCCGCCCAGCAGGCGGATGGTGATCTCGAAGTTTTGCACTTCCATGTCCTGGTCGAACGAGAGCTGCGTCGCGATCAGCTCGCGCGCCTCGTCCGCTTCCGTCTTCAGGCCCATGATGACGAGCGTGTCCAGCGCATCGACGGGCGTCATCAACAGGGAATGCGCATACCAGTCGCGCGGCTTCTTGCTCAAGGGGCTCAGCGCGTCGTGGCCCCAGGCATACTGTTTATACCCTTGCCAGGCATGGCGCATCTCGTCCTTCACGCGCTGCGCGAGCGCGGCGGACTCGGTGGTGCTGACGGGGCGCAGCGCCGGCGTCGCCGCTTGCGACATCGCGGGCAGCAGCGCGAACAGGGTGATGCACAGGCCGCGCTGGGCCGCCTTGAATGGGGAAAAACGGGTCACGATATGTCTCCTTGAAATCTTGTCTTCATCACTTTTATAGCAACCGCCTGCAGCGTCAATCGACATCCACGAAACACTGCGGTTTTTAGCGCGATTTAGTAAACGCCAGCGCGTCCGCCAGCGAACGCACGCGCAACGACGCGCGCAGCGCCGCGAGGCCGGCCGCCGACGCCGCGTTCACCGTCACGCGTTCGCCCGGCAGCAGCGTGAGCGCGTTGTCGGACAGCTCGGCGTCGCCCGCGTCGATCCACACGGCACGCGCGAACCGGGTCGCTTGCAGGTCGAGCGCATAGCCCGCGCGGGCACGGCGCACGTCCACGTGCAGGCCGGGGTCGGGCCAGTGCATCTCCTTCGCAGGCTTGAAGTACACGACGCCGCGCGATGCCGGCTCGTCATCGGCGCGCAAGTCCCACACGGCGACGGTGGATGCGGGATCGGCGTCGCCGAGCAAATCCGCATCGGCGTAGTGGGCCGCCCTCGCCGCCGCCAGCGGCGCGAGGTCGACCGGCTTGCGCTCGTCGCGCAACACGGTACCGTCGAGTGTCAGCACGCGCAAGCGCAGCTCCCCGTGCACGGCGTGCGTGCGATCGTTGAGCAGGGTGACGGTGGTCTTGCCATCGGCGCCCCTCAGCGCGGCCACGGCGACCGGCGCATAGAAACGGCGCGCGTGAAAATGCAGCGCCTTCCAGCGCCCGAACCAGTCGATGCTCGACCACGACGCGCCCGGCCACACATCGTTGAGCTGCCAGTACAGGGAGCCCATCGTGTACGGCCGGCTGGCGCGGTGGTGCAGGGCCGCCAGCTCGATGCCTTCGGCCTGCGCGGCCTGGCTCAGGTAGACGAACCGGTCGAAGTCCGCCGCCGCACCGAATTCGTAGTCGACGTACTTCATCAGGCGCTCGTTGCCTTTGCCGGCCATGAACTTCTGGTGCGCCTCGATCACGGGCGTGGCGATGCCCTGCTCGTCACGCCTGGCGAAGGCGTCGATCGTGCGCTGCACCGGCCAGGCCTGCAGCCCGTATTCGGACATGAAGCGCGGCGTGATCTCCAGGTACTTCGCTGGCGGGTAAGCCGGGTTGCCCCACACTTCCCAGTAGTGCATGTCGCCGCTGGCCGGGGTGTTGGCGACGTCGGCCAGGTCGTCGCCGGGCGAGCTGGCCCAGTAGGCGATGCCGCCACCCTCGTCCGCGACCACCTTGCGCAGGTCCGTGCCGAACAACTGCACATAGCCTTTCCATACCTTGTCGGCGAAGACGGGATCGGCGTCCTTCAGCGTCTCGCCATGCCCCCAGTACTTCCACGCGATCTCTTCCTCGTTATTGCCGCACCAGAGCGCGAGGCTCGGATGGTTGCGCAGCCGCCGTACGTTGTCGCGTGCTTCAAGGATCACGTTCGCGCGGAACGTGTCGTCGTAGGCCGGAGGCATGCCGCCGCCGAACATGAAGTCCTGCCAGACGAGCAGGCCCAGTTCGTCGGCGAGGTCGAAGAAGTCGCCGCTCTCGTAATAACCACCGCCCCAGCTGCGCAGGAAATTCATGTTGGCGTCGCGCGCCGATTGCAGCACGCGCCGCAACTGCGTCTTCGTCACACGCGGCTGGAACATGTCGAACGGGATCGTGTTCGCGCCCTTCGCGAACACGGGGATGCCGTTGACGACGAAGTAGAAGCTGCGCCCCTTGTCGTCCGGGTCGCGGCGCAATACGATGCTGCGCAGGCCCGTGCGCGCGCTCGCGCGGGCGTCACCCACCGCCAGCTCGTAGCGGTACAGCGGCTGCGCGCCGTAGCCGTTCGGGAACCAGCGCTGCGGGCGGTCGACGTGCACGGGCAGTTCGATGCGGTTGGCACCGGCCCGCAGGTCGACGCGCCGCGTCGCCGCCAACGTGCGCTTGCCGCCGGGCGTCGTCTGCCACAGGCGCACGTCGACGGCGCCGGCGCGCGCGGCGTCGGCGGATGCGACGGCGGCAATGTCGGCGCGCGCCGCATCGACGTGGTCCTGGCGCAGCTGCAGGTTATCGATGCGGACCGTGTCCCAGCTTTGCAGCACGACGGGTTTCACGATGCCCGCCGTGACGTAGCGCGGTCCCCAGTCCCAGCCATAGTGGTAGCCGGGCTTGCGCACGAAGTTGGCCGTCATCGCGTCCGCCGGTTCATCGCCATACGGAGATGGATAATTGCCGGCCAGCTTGTGCGGCATCGCCTGCACGTGCGGCAGCAGTGTCGCGATCGGCGAATGCAGCACGATGCGCAGCGCGTTGCCATGCGCGCGCAGCTTGCCCTGCACCGGAACGCGCCACGTGCGGAAGGCGTTGTCCGCATCGAGCACCTTGGCACCGTTCAGCCAGACCTCCGCGATGGTGTCGAGGCCGTCGAATACGAGGTCGCTGCGCGCGGCCGTCAGTGCGGCGCGCGGAACGTCGAACGTCGTGCAGTATTCCCAGTCGGCGAGGCCGATCCATTGCTGGCCCGCTTCCGCCGCGCCCACGTAAGGATCGGGGACGGCCTTGTTCGCGAGCAGGTCCGTGTGCACCGTGCCGGGCACCGTCGCCGCGTGCCAGGATGCCGCTTCCGGGTGCGCGGCCCGTTGCGCGTTGCCCGGCGCCAGGCGGAACGTCCAGCCCCGGTCGATGACGACGTCGCCTGCGAACGTCGACGCTGCCGCGGTAGCAAGCACGACGCCGATTAGCCATCGTGGCAGTCCGCTCATGACGCCTTCCAGTACCGGTCGATCCACTCCTCGTGCGTGGGCATCGTGCCGACGGCCTGCGCCAGCACGGCGCGCACGCCCTCGACGTGGTCGACCAGCTTCCCTTCGGGCATCTCGTCGACGATGGGGTGATAGCCGCGCGGGATGATGCGCTGGCCCAGCATCACCTGCACCCAGCTGGGCAGCGCGAAGAAATCCTCGCCGTTGCGGAAGTAGCGCCCGTCCGTGCGGAACAGGTCCATCGCGTCGCGCAACGTGTCCGGGACGGCCATCGTGCGGCAGTGGTTCCAGAATGGCGTGTCGTCGCGCTGCGTGGCGTGGTAGTGCAGGATGAGGAAATCGCGGACACGCTCGTATTCGAAGACGGATTCGCTGTTGTAGCGTTCCGCCAGCAGCGGGTTCGGATCGCGCGTGGGGAAGAGGCTCAGCAAGCGCGTGATGCCCGACTGGGCAAGATAGATGCTCGTCGATTCGAGCGGTTCGAGGAAGCCGCTGGCGAGGCCCAGCGCGACGACGTTCTTGTTCCAGAATTTCCTGCGCATGCCCGTCGTGAAGCGCAGCTGGCGCGGTTCGGCCAGCGCCTCGCCGTCCAGGTTTGCCAGCAAGGTGGCGGCGGCTTCGTCGTCGCTGATGTGCCGGCTCGAATACACGTGGCCGTTGCCGACGCGTTGCTGCAGCGGGATGCGCCACTGCCAGCCCGCGGCGTGCGCCGTGGCGCGCGTGTACGGCATGAGCGGCGCGGTACTCGCACTGGGCACGGCCAGCGCGCGGTCGCACGGCAGCCAATGCGACCAGTCCACGTAGCCGGTCTTTAGCGTCTGTTCGATCAGCAGGCCGCGGAAGCCGGAGCAGTCGATGAACAGTTCTCCGCCGATGGATTCACCGCTTTCCAATGTCACCGATTCGATGTAGCCGTCAGCGGCGCGCTGGTTCACCTGGACGATCTTGCCTTCGATGCGGCGCACGCCGCGGCGCTCCGCCAGCTCGCGCAGGTAGCGTGCGTACAGGCCGGCGTCGAAGTGGTAAGCATAGCCGATGTCGGCCAGCGGCGACTGCGGGGACGCATTGCGGTCGCCGGGCGCGAACCGGCCGCGCGGCGCCATCACGGTCTGCGGAGAGTAGTCCCCGATCGGTCCCGCGCGCCCGGCCAGGTGCAGCTTCAGCCAGAACTGGTGGAACGGCAGCGGCCCGATCGAACGGCCGATGGCGCCGAAGCCGTGGAAATAACTGTCGCCGATGCGCGCCCAGTCGTTGAACTGGATGCCCAGCTTCGCCGTGGCCTGCGTGCGCTTGACGAAGTCCGCTTCATCGATGCCCAACCACTGGCCGTTGAACTGCTTCATGTGCGGGACGCTGGCCTCGCCCACGCCGACGATGCCGATTTCCTCGGATTCGACGAGGCGGATCGTCGCGCCCTGGCCGAGATAGGTGGCGAGTGCCGCCGCGGCCATCCAGCCCGCGCTGCCGCCACCGACGATGGTGATGCTGCTGATCCGATTAGGCGTACTCATGAAGGTCTCCACAAAAGAAGACGCCTCCCCGGCCCGGATGGGGCGCGGGGAGGCAGGTTGCTGCGGGCTTAGAACTTGTAGTTCAGGCCCACGTACGCGATGCGGCCGGCGTAACCGTTCGAGTAGAACCGGTCGTGCGTGTCGTTGCCCAGGTGCGAACGCGACTCCTGGCGGGTCAGGTTCAGCACGGACGCCGTCAGGCTCAGCTCCTTGGTGAGGTTGTACGCGACGTTCACGTCGACCTGGCTGTACGGATCCTCGTACACGTTCAAGCCGTTCTCGAGGCCATCGACCACTTCGCCGCGGCGGTTGTACGACACGCGCGCGAGCAGCTTGTCCGTTTCGTAGAACAGGGTGACGTTGGCCTGGTTCTTCGCGCTGCCGACGAGCGGCGACGTGCCGATGTTGGTGCCGTCTTCCAGCGTGATGGCCGCCTCGTTCGTCTTGTTGTACGTGTAGTTGACCTGGAAGCCGAAGCCCGAGGCGAACGTGTGCTGCGCGTACAGTTCGACGCCTTTCGACACGCCGTCACGGCCACCGGCGCTCGTCGAGTAGTTCTGCACCGTGACGTTCTGGCCGCCGACGGACATGTTCACGCTCTGCACGACGGGCACCGCGAAGTTGCTGACGTTCTTGCGGAAGAAGTCGACGCCGAGCACGGAACCGCGATGGAAGTACCACTCCAGGCCCAGGTCGTACTGGGTCGCCTTGTACGGCTCGAGGTTCTTGTTGCTGCCGCTGCCGAACCAGCCCACCCGGTCGCCGCCACCGATCAGGCGGCGGTCGTTGACGTATTCCTGGCTGTAGTACTGCAGGCCGCCCGGCGATGCGATGTCCGAGTAGCTCGGACGCGAGATCGCCTTCGATGCCGCGGCGCGCAGCAGCAGCGTATCGGTCAGGTCGTACGCGAGGTTCAGGCTCGGCAGCACGTCGTTGTACGTGCGGTCGAGGGCACTGACGACGAACGACTGCGTGTGCGCCGTGCTGTCCGGCAGCGTCGTGAAGCCGCTGACGCAGCCCGAGCCCGCAGGTGCGCCGGTGGCCGGTGCGCCGCCCGCCTGGCACGGTGCCGGGCTGCCGTTCGGGCCATTGAAGAAGTAGTCGCTGTAGTTGTCGACGCGGTCCGTCGAATCGGCATGCTGCTTCGTGCGCACGAAGCGGAGGCCGACGTTGCCGCGCAAGCGGTCCGTCTTGATGTTGGCCTGCACGTAGGCCGACGAGATCTTCTCGCTGACGTTGTACACGAAGTTGTCTTCGTTCCGCGTCTGCATCTGGCCGTACGTCTGGTTCAGGTACGAGATGTAGGCCGGGTAGTTAATCGCCGGGAAAGCGCTGGCCTTGATGCCGCCGGCGATGTTCGGCAGCGACTGGCCGTACAGGTACGACGCCTGGAACTTGTTCGCGGTCGGATCGCAGCCGGCCTGGTAGCGCTTGTCGTAGTTGGTGGGGTCCGCGCCCTGGCATACCCAGTAGTTGTTGCCTGTGTTGCGGTGGATGCCGCCGTCGCGGTACTTCGCGCCGAACTGCAGCGAGTCGATCCAGTTCATGTCCGTGTGCCACGTGAAGTCGCCCTGCGCGTACTTCTGCTGGTTGCTGTTGCGCGTCCAGGACGACGACGTCGAACCGAGGTCGATCTCGCCGATGCCCTTCATCAGGTTGTCCATCAGCTGCGGCGAGAACGTCATCGTCGGCGTGCCGGCGAGGCTCCACGCGCTGGCGTAGTTACCGAGCGTCCAGCTGCCGTCCGCATTCTGCATGCGCGGCTTGATCGGCATGGAAAACTGCAGCGACGGACCGCCGCCGGCCCACGTGCGGCCCGCCTTGAAGCTGGCGTCCAGCGACTGGCCGTGCCAATCCGCTTCGAGGTCGAACGTCTGCGACAGCGCCTTCTCGCGATTGAAGCTGCCCGTGATCTGCGGGGTCGGGATCGTGCAATCGTCCGGACCGAAGCCGCCGGTGTTCGTCACGCCGCCGGCTTTCGCGGCGTCGCCGCTGCAGTAATACGTCTTGCCCGGGTGGGCGCTGTACTGTGCGCCGGTGACGATCGTGTGGCTCGGGTCGAACGTGAGGCCGTCGAGCATGCGTCCGCCCGGCCAGTTGCCGTCGCCGGAGTAGCGCGCCAGGTTCCACTCGGGGATCTTCAGCGTGTTCGTCTGCGAGTTCTGCGACAGGTCGAAGCGGAAGTAGTTGGCGACGAGGTTCAGGTTGCGCACCGGCTTGAACTGCAGCGTGAGCTGGCCGCCCTTGCGCTCGCGCTCCTCGGTCTTGACGTTGAAGTTGACCGACGTCGGCATCATGAAGTTCGTGTAGTAGTGGCCGGCCTGGTCGTAGAAGCCGGACTGGCCCCACCAGTAGCTGTCCATCTTGGACGGCTTGCCGTTGACGTCCGTCGCCGGGTGCGCGTCGTAGTCGTCGCCGTACCACTGCCAGTTTTCCGTGCTCGTGCCCATGGTGCGCGTCGTGCGTTTCTGCTGGGTGTAGCCCACCAGGACGCCGAAGCGGTTCGATGCATCGTGCCACGCGTACTGGCCGGAGAACTGGCCGTCCGTCTTCTTGGTCGTGTCGGCCCAGGTACCCTCGGCATTGACGAAGCCGGAGCCCGACTTCACGTCCAGCGGGCGGCGCGTGTGCAGGATGACGGTGCCGCCGATGCCGCCTTCGTCGATGCGCGCTTCCGGCGTCTTGAACAGCTCCGCGCTGGACAGCATGTTCGACGGCATCAGCGTGTAGTTGAACGAACGGGTCGGGTCGCCATTCGATTCGGCCGTCGCGATGTAGTTGCCGTTCAGTTCCGTCAGGGTCAGCTCGGACGAGAGGCCGCGCACGCTGACGTTCTTGCCCTCGCCGCCGCTGCGGTCGATGATCACGCCCGGCACGCGCTGCAGCGCGTCGGCCACGTTCTTGTCGGGGAACTTGCCGATGTCCTCGGCCGTGATCACTTCGACGATCGAGTTCGCCTCGCGCTTCTGGTCGAGGCTTTTTTCGATCGAGTAGCGGTAGCCGGTGACGACCACTTGCTCCGGCGCGGCCGCGCCGGCGGATTTGTCGGCTTGCGGCGCGGCGTCCTGCGCATGCGCGTGCGCGACCGTCAGCAATGCGGTGGCCACCGCGATGGCGATGGGTGTCGCGCGGCAGGTGCGCTGCCGTGCGGCGAGAGGGGTTCTTAACGTCATGTAGGTCTCCTGGTTGTGTCCTGCCAAGGGCTTGTTGTGGTGGTGGTGGCAGGTCTCTCATCACGTGTGGAACGTTCGGGTGCCCATCGGCATCGCCTCGTGACGATTTACTAAACGAGGAGATGCCGCCTGGATCCGACGGGCACTGCGTTCCACCCAGGAAAATTTATACAAAGGAAGCGAGGCTACTTCAACAAGCTTTCAAAAATCACACGTTGTTTAGTCGGTTTACTAAACTAGCGCGGCGGAATTGCGACATGAAATCGCTTTCATTCGGTTGCGCTATTTCCTGGCAAGGAAGGCGGCGACCAGCGCGTTGGCATGGCCGTGGCCGAGCTGGTGCCCGGTCTTGAGGTGGTCGACCAGCTCCATGTGCTTGCGCGGGCCCGCCTGCTCCATCACCTGCATCCAGCGGGCGATTGGCTTGCCGTATTTTTTCTCGATGGAGGGGAAGTACGAGGCGGGGCCCTTGACCGGTTCTTGCGTTGCCATGTCGGTTCCCTTCAGTCGTTGATGGGTGGTGCTGCACATGCCAACGACGAATGGAGGCCGCGCGTTTCGACATCATGCGCGCAAAAAAACCGGCATCGATGCATTGCGCCGACGTGCGGCGCAGAGCCGGAGGCCATGCCGGCCGCATGCTATAGTGACCGGCCTGGACGCCGCGCCAGGCCGCACATCACACCATGAACACGTCTCCACCCGACCGCCTGCGCACGCGGCTCTCGCAACTGCTGCGCGCCAACGCCATCCTGCTGTGGGCGGCGCTGGTCGGCTTCGTGGGCGCGCTGGCGACACTCGTCTTCCGCGACGGCCTCACGCTGCTGCAGGCGCTGATATTCGGCCGCAGCGGCTCGTTCGTCGAGATCGCGACCTCGCTGTCGTGGCAGGCACGCCTCCTGACGCCGTGCGCCGGCGGCCTGTGCGCCGGCTGCGTGCTCGTGCTGGCGCGCCGCCACGCGGCCAACGCGCGGGCCGACTACATGGAAGTGGTGGCCGTCGGCGACGGCAAGGTGCCGGTGCAGCTCACGCTCGTCAACAGCGTGTCGTCGCTGCTGTCGATCGCGTCCGGCGGCTCGATCGGCCGCGAAGGCTCGATGATCCAGCTGGCGGCGATGACCGCGTCCATCGTCGGCCGCATCGCCCGCTTCAACACGGTGCGCCTGCGCCTGCTCGTGGCCTGCGGCGCGGCGGCCGGCATCGCGGCCGCCTACAACGCGCCGATCGCGAGCGCGTTCTTCGTCACCGAGATCATCCTCGGCGCCATCACGATGAACAGCCTGGGCCCGATCATGGTGGCGGCCGTCGTCGCCAACATCACGATGCGCCGGCTGCCCGGCTACCACCCCACGTACGAGATGCCGGCCTTCGCGCCGATCGCCAACCTGGAAGTCGTGTGGTTCGTCGCCCTCGGCGTGCTCGCGGGCCTGATCGCGCCGGCCTTCCTGTACGCGCTGCAGCGTACGCGCCGCCTGTTCGCGGGGAGCCGACTGCCGCTGCCGCTGCGGCTCGCGCTCGGGGGCCTGGGCGTGGGTGCGATCTCGATCTGGGTGCCGCAGGTCTGGGGCAACGGCTACAGCGTCGTGAACGCGCTGCTGCACCAGTCATGGCTGTGGCAGGCCGTGCTCGTGGTCCTCGTCTGCAAGATCGCGGCCACGCTGCTCACGAGCGGCTCCGGCGCCATCGGCGGCATCTTCACGCCCACGCTGTTCGTCGGCGCCGCGGTGGGCCACTTGTTCGCGCTCGTGCCGCAGGCCTTGTCGCCCGAAACGGCCGCGGCGCCGGCGGCCTTCGTCGCCGTCGGCATGGGCGCCGTGCTGGCCGCCGCGACGAGCGCGCCGCTGATGGCCATCCTGATGATCTTCGAAATGACCCTCAGTTACTCATTGATGCTGCCGCTGATGCTCGCATGCGTCGTCGCGTTCGGCGTCGCGCGCGCTGTGAACGGGCCGTCGATGTACGAGATCACCGCACGCCGCGCGGCCGACGAGCAGGAACGCGAGCGCCTGCGCGCGATCCGCATGCAGGAACTGATCCGCCCGGCCGACACCTTCCTGCCGCAGTACGCGCCCGTCGCGCAAGCCGCCGCGCTGTTCCGCGAACATCCGGTGAAATACGTGTACCTCGTCGACGCCACCATGCGCTATCGCGGCGCGGTGGCCCTGCACGACGTCGCCGCGCTGTACCAGCAGGACGAGGCCGCGTCCCGCACCTGCGCCGACATCGCACGCGCCGACGCGCTGCCCGTCGTCACGGCCGACATGGGGCTGGACGAGGCGCTGCGCCAGTTCATGCGCCATTTCGGCGAGCGGCTGCCCGCCGTGCGCAGCATCGATGACCCCGAGTTGCTCGGGGCCGTGCACAAGACGGACGTGCTGGATGCGTACGTGCGCTTGAACCGCGTGCCGCTGAGTGGGCAGGTGGAGGCGTGACGCTGCCCGGGGACGGGTGCTGCCACCGCTCGGGTTGGGAGCTTGTTCACGTTTTTTACTTGTTCACGTAGCGTGAACAAAGCTCGAAGCGTGAACATCCTGCCGTAGCAGCATTCGGCGGACGCCTGTCAACCCTCGACTGGCCGGCATCAGTACGTCAACGCCCCCGCCAACGCCGTCTGCACCAGCTCGTCGATCTCGCCGGTGACGTTCGTCATCGTGCTCGCCACGACGGCAAACTCCTTGCCCACGGGCCCTGCGCGCGCGGCGACGACCTGCGCATTGAAGGCGACCATGCGTGCCTGCCGTGCAATGGTCTTGATGTCGCCCATCAGATCCTGCATCTGCCTGCGCTGCAGCTGGGCATGGCGCTTGGACTGTTCTTCGTACACGAGCGTCAGGGCGTTGAGCACGCTGAGCAGCGGCGTCGCGGTGCGGACGAGTTCGTCGAGCAACGCGGGCGCGCGGGGCGACAGCCCGGCGATGGCGTCCAGCGTGTTCTCGGCCAGGGCGATGAAGTCGCGCACGACCTTGTCTCCCTGCAGGTTACCGAAGTAAGCGTCGTGCAATTGCGGGCAGAAGATGCCCGGCAAGCCCTGCTTGCCCTGCACGAGCGTGATGTGCGCATCCCTGAACGACGCCAGCGTGTCGCGCGCGGTCTTGTCGGCGCCTTCGTGGCCGAGCGATGCCAGCACGGAATACAGTACGACCCGCTGGGACGTGAAGCGCCGCCGGCCGGACAGGTTGATCAGCGCGCCGAACACGTCGCCGGACAGCTTGGGTTCGGACGGGGCGGTTGCTTTGACGGGTAGTACTTCTGCGTACGACATGCTGGGCTCCGATCGGTGTGACCGCCGACGGCGGCTGACACTGCATCCAATGCAGATTCTGTGCCAGCCCAGTCCATGGTTGCCATCCCCGCGCGCACTAACTTGAGTCACCCCGTTGCGGGATCGTGCACCCAAGCCGTGAACCCAGCCCAAATAGGGGCAATCAGCCCCGCGACAGCACCGCCGTCCGTTCGTAATGCCGCATCTCCTCGAGGTTGCCGACATACGGCCTGACGCTCGCGAAGAACGTGCGGAATTCGGGGCTCTTGCGGAACCCCTCCATATGGCCTTCGATGGAATCCCATTCGATCCGCAGGATGAACGACGTCGGCTCTTCCGTGCAGCGGCTCAGCTCGAAGCCCAGGCAGTGGCTGGATGTGTGCAACGCGTCGGCCGCCGTCGCGTAAGCGGACACGAACTGGTCGGCCTGCTCGGCCGGAATCTTGTAGCGGACATACTCGATCACCATCATGTGCTCCGATCCTGGTCAGGCAAACATAAATCGATTCCGTTGCGCCGGGCATGGTCGATGCCCCATTCGTGCAGCGACTGCAGAACGGTAAGCAACGTGCGCGACGCTTCCGTCAGACTGTACTCGACGCCTTTCGGCACTTCGTCATCCAGCGCTTCGCGGCGAACGAGGCCGCCCGCTTCCAGCTCCCGCAACTGGGCGGTGAGCACCTTGCGCGATGCCCGTGGAATCAACCGCACCACTTCGGTAAAACGCAGCGGCCCGTTCTTCAGGTAGTAGATGATCGTCGGCTTCCACTTCCCGCTGATGCAGTCCACGGCAACCTCGATGCTGCAGAAATAATCCTGGGTCGTGCGGCGGGTGCTCATCGTGTGTTCAAGAGTAACGGGGTCGTCTTGACCGTGCAATAAGGCACGAATTTGTAACCCATCGGCGTGGGCAACGAAAAAGCCCGCTGTTCTTGCGAAAAGCGGGCTTTCATCAGTGGACAACGGATTCCGGATTAGAACGGTAGTGAGCGGTCATTTTGTAATGATACGAGGGGGCGGAGCCCAAAGTTGTCAACATTGGGGGCAGCATATGGGCCTGGACCTCTACAACTGGACCTGTCAGAAATTCTGTGTGCGGGGCCAGAATTCGTAGTTAGGTAATCGCGTTGGTGAAGCGCTCGCCGAACATGATGGCGAACTGGTTGGCGGCCAGCTTCCACGTACGCTGCGGCATCTTCC
>NZ_JAAQOM010000026.1 GCF_011682055.1 Telluria antibiotica
CAACGCTTCGTTGTATTCCTTCCAGTTGGTCGTTCGGTATTTCGGTTTGGCTGGTGCACTCATCCCGTCAGTTTACCCGTGGCCCAGCTTGGCCGCCGCAGGGACGGATTTGTGCAACAAAGCCCCTTGAAATCGAAGTTGGCGTTCACGGCCGCCGTCCAGCGCTCACCCTTGTAGCCGAGGATGCCCTTGAGTTCGCCGTTCCAGGGATTTTCGTCGAAGCGGCGCTCGACACGGCCGATTTCCAGGTTGGCGCCGTAGAACAGCGGGTCGCCGGGAGCGGCCGGGATGAACTTGATGCGCAGCTTCTCGCCGCCGATCCGATAATGGTTGTCGGCGTCGCGCGTGCCGAGGACATACGCCCCCAGTTCGAGACTCCTGGTCAGGCCGTACGAGAACTCGGGCGTGACGCGCAGCGCGTGGCGCGCGACTTGCGCCCCGGGATAATCGGGCAGGCGCGCACCCATGGTGACGTAGTTGACGTGCACGTCCAGTCCGAACTCGCCGGGCCGGTTCATCTCGTTCATGTAAACCTCGATCTCCTCGGGCGCGGCCACGACGGCGCCGGCGGAACACGCCAGCACGATGGCGGTGAAGTAACGAAGCGATGGTGTAATCATTTGTTTCATGGTTCTTTGTGTCGGTCATAGCAACAGCTGGATGCCGAACGTGAATGCGACCTGGCGCTTGTCGTCGCGCGCCGGGCCGACGTCGCGGCCGACGCTGCCCTGCAGGACGAGGTGCTCGGCCAGCCGCCATTTGAAGCCGGCGCTCGCCAGCGTCTGGCTGCCCGCGCCCGCGACGCGCGTATGCCCGACTTCGACGCGGCACTCGACCGTCGCCATGCACTGGCGCGTCAGCTTGACGCCGGCCAGCCATTCGTTCGGCCCCGCCTGCACCAGGTTGCGGCCGGCCTCGACGAACAAGGCGTTGTCGCCGCGATGGACCCCGAGCACCAGCGGCAGCAGCAGGCTGTGGCCTGGATCGCTCAAGCCGCGTTCGACGGAACTGGCCGACAGGCTCCAGCTATAGGCGGGAAACATGGCAAGCGCGACGCCGGCCTGCTCCAGGTCCATGAAGCGCCACTTGAACCCGACCGTCGCCGACCCCAGGCCCGACCGCGTATCCGTTCCCGGTTCGCGCAGCATCAAGTGCGGGACCGCCAGCACGAGCTGGGTCCGCTCGCCCAGGCCGTAGTTGACGTCCGCGGCCGGCACCGCATATTCGCGGCCGCCGGCCGTGCGCTCGCCACTGACGACGATGTTGATCTCCCAGTTGCGTGCGCCGGGCGTATCGGTGTCCTCGGTCGCATCCGCATTCGGCAGCATCCCGGCCAGCAACAAGGCTGCGAACCGCGCCTTGACCGGCCACGGCCGAACGTGGCGCTGCAATGCATCGACGCCGAAGATCATCTCAAGACTGCGTGTCGTTCTGCCCATAGATCTGCGCAAGATCGCTCAAGTCCCAGTTTCCGCCGCTCAGGACCACGCACACCTTTTCGTCCGGTCTGACCCTCACGGCGCCGGCCAGCAACGCGCCGATGCCGATCGCGGCGGCGGGTTCGGCGATCAGTTTCGCGTCCATGGCCAGCGCGCGCATGGCGGCGATGATGTGTTCGTCTTCCACCAGGACGATCTCGTCCACGTATTGTTCGATGATGGGGAACGGGTTCTGGCCGGGGACACTGATCCGCAAACCGTCCGCAATCGTGTTCTTCAGGGGCAAGGAAGTACGTTCCCGGTTGAGCCGGCTGCGGTGGTACTTCGGCGTCAGCGCCGGTTCCGCGCCGACCACGCGCACCGACGGCCTGGTCTCCTTGATGGCGGTGGCGATGCCGGAAATGAGGCCGCCGCCGCCCATTGGAACGATGACCGTGTCCACGTCGTCCATGTCCTCCAGTATTTCAATGCCGATCGTCCCCTGCCCGGCCATGACGAGCGGGTCCTCGAATGCGTGCACCACCGCATACTTGTTGGCCGCGGCGATCTCGTGCACGTGTTTCCAGCGTGCCGCCGTATCGCCATCGAACAGGATCACCTCCGCCCCGAGCGCCCTGGTATTGGCGATCTTGATAGCGGGCGCCGTCACCGGCAGCACCAGGATCGCCTTGACGCCCAGCATACGCGCGGCATAGGCCAGGCCCTGGGCGTGGTTGCCCGACGAGGTGGCGATGATGCCGTTGGCGATATCCTCTTGCGCCAGCGACAGCGCCTTGTTGAGCGCGCCGCGAATCTTGAAGGCGCCGGTAATCTGCAAGACCTCCGGCTTCAGGTAGACACGGCAGCCGGCGCCGGCGTCGATCTTCTCCGCACGCAGCAAGGGCGTATGGCGAATGTGGGGTTTCAGGCGAGCGTGTGCTTCGTGGATGTCCTGGATCGTCGGGTAGGTGCACATGGTGCCGATCACCTTTCAAAGAACGGGAAAAACGTGCCGACACGCTGTTCCAGCGCGTTCCGGTAGATCCTGGCCGCCGTCGTGTTGTCCTGGATGGCCATGCCGGTGGAATCGAAAATCGTGATCTCCTCGTCGCTCTCCCGGCCCGGCTTCTTGCCCAGCAAGATCTCGCCGATCTCCGCGTGGATGTCCTGTCTGGCGATGATGTTCTTGTCCAACGGGTGCCAGGTTTCGCCCTTGTCCGTGCATTGCGCGATGGAGTCGTTGACGACCTTGGCGTTCCTGAAAATCTCGGGTTCGAACTCTTGCTTGCCGCGCTGGTCCGTGCCGATGGCGACGATGTGGGTGCCCGGCTTGACCCATGCGGCTTGCACCAGCGAACCGGTGCCGCGCGTCGTGGTGATCAGGATATCGGCCTGCTCGACCGCCGCCCGCGCGGATTCGGCCATCACGACCGGGATGCCGTAGGCGCTTTCGATATCGGCCTTGTACTGCGGCAGCGATGCCGGGCTGCTGTCCCAGGCATGGATTTCCTCGATCTGCATGACGTCGCGGATGGCCCGGATCTGCATGCGCGCCTGGTTGCCGGTACCGATCGACGCGACCCGTTTCGCATCCTTCCGGGCCAGCGCCTTCACCGACACGGCGCCGCACGCGCCCGTGCGCAATCCCGTGATCAGGCTGCCGTCCATCACGCAGCTCAGCGCACCGCTTCTTGCGTCGAACAGGAGAATGGTCCCCATGCCGCTGGGCACGTCATGCTCGGCCGGATTGTTCACGAAGCCGCCGGAAGACACCTTCATGGATATCATTTCATTGACCTGGTAGTAGCCGAGCTTGAAGTCGATTTCGCCGCGCGGCGCGGGCAAATGGATGCTCATGTAATCCGGCTGCACGACCTGCCCGCTGTTGAAGGCGCGATAGGCTTCTTCCACCGCGGCGATCACGTCCTCCATGCAGATCAATTTGCTGACTTCCTCTTTTTTCAGCAACAGGGTTTGCATAGTCTGTCCTTCGAAATCAGTAACCGCTCATCCGGTCGACGAGGCCGATCATCGGCAAACCTTGCCGGTGGCGGCGGATGTTGCCGATGACCGCCTCGACTGCGGTTTCCGGCTGGGTCATGCTGGCGATATGGGGCGTCAGCGACACGCGGGGATGCGTCCAGAACGGATGGCCTGGCGGCAGCGGTTCCGGTTCGCACACGTCGAGGATCGCTTGACCAAGCTGCCCCTCCTCCAGCGCCAGCAGCAAGTCTTCCTGGACCAGGTGGCCGCCGCGGCCGACGTTGATCAGCGCGGCGCCGCGCGGCAGCTGGTCGAACAGCGGCTTGGACAGGATGCCGCGGGTGCTGTCGGTCAAGGGCAACAGACAGATCAGGATGTCCGTGCGCGCCAGGAAGGCCGGCAATTGCGCCGGGCCGGCATGGCATTCCACCCCCTCGATCCGTTGCGGCGTGCGGCTCCAGCCCGCGCAGGAAAAGCCGAAGCCGGACAGGCGTTCCAGCACGGCGCGCCCGAGCACGCCCAGGCCGAGTACACCGACGCGGCGCGACCCGGCGGGATGCACGCGATGGGTCTGCCAGTGCCCGCTGCGCTGCTGCTCCAGATAGATGCGCCAGTCGCGATGGATGGACAGCACCGCCAGGCTCACGTATTCGACCATGCCGGCGATGATGCCGGATTCCACCATGCGCACTACCGGCAGCGCCGTGGGGATGGCGGAAAAATCGAATTGATCGGTGCCCGCCCCGGTCGAAAACAGGACTTCCAGCTTGGGAAACCGGACCTCGATCTCGTCCGGCGGCTGCCACGCGGCAAGGTAGCGCACTTCGCGCGGGTCGCCGACGTCGGGCCAGATGCGAAACGGCAGTTCCGGCATCTGGCGGGCAAACAGTTCGGCCCAGACGGCGCCGCGCACCGGGTCGGCCTTGTAGACGAAACTCATGGCGCTTACGCCGGACGGTAGATCACATACACCTTCGCCACCTGTTCGCGGCTCTCCCAGCTGCACGTCGCGCCCTGCCCGATCAGGAAGATGTCGCCTTTCGAAAAGGTGCCCTCGCGACCCGTCCCGTCGACGAACGTCACGCTGCCCTCCAGCAGGTACATCAGTTCGAAATGGCGGTACAGCATCGCGCGGCGGTGATACGGTGTCGAATCCCAGGTGCCGCAGACGAACTCGCCATCGGCGGAACGATAGTCGCTGTAGTTGCGGCATGCGGGCGTCGGCGTCAGCAGGAGTTCGGCCAGCGGCGCGCCGGATGGTTCCAGTTGCGGGTTCTCCCTGATCGGCACGATGGCGCGCTCGCCGGGCTGGCTGCCGTTATAGCGTACGAAGATCAACGATACGGGACCTTCGGCGGACCAGGAGAACGCGGCGCCCTGCTGGATCACCGCGCTCTGGCCGGCGTCGAGGGTCAGGACCGTGTCCGGGTACGTCAGGACCAGGCGGCCCGCGTCGACGATGAGGAATTCGTCGGCCGGCATCGACGGCACCGCGGCGCCGCCCGCCTCGAGGGTGATGACCCCGGCGGTCACGTGGCCGGGCGCCCAGTCCAGGCAGCGGCGACTGGCAAGAAAACGGTCTGCGCCGGGCGCCGCCGCCACGGCACTGCCCTGGCTCGGGTCGCGCGCGAACTGGCGCATGTCGACGAAGGATGGCGGCGTGGTCGCCGCGGAAAGTGGATTCGGCATGGTCTGGACTTTCGATGGTCGTGTTGCTGCGTGGAGTGACCCGTCCAGTAGACCACGGAAGGCATGCACGACAAGCTCGTTTTCGCGCCTCCACTCCACAGAATCATTCGTATTCGGCGGCGCGCGCGGCATAGCGTGCCGCGCTGCCTCACACGACGCCGCCTTCGATGACGCCCAGCGGCGTTTGCAATTCGCGCAGCGTGGCCGCGCCGTGGTGGCACAGGATGCTGCCGCCGTTGTCGAGCTCCCGGCGCGGCGGCGGCAGCAGGTTGCACACGCCATCCATGCGCAGCACGCAGCGGTCGATGAAACCGCAGGTGCCCGGCGCCTGGCCGGCCGACGGCAGCGGCGGCAGCGCCGCCGGCGTGCGCCCCTCCACCTCTTCCAGCCAGCCCTGGCGCAGCACCGGCACCGACGACATCAGCAGGTGCGAATACGGGTGGAACGGCGGTGCCGCCAGCGCCTCGCGCCTGCGCGACTCCACCTTGCGCCCGGCATACAGCACCACGATCTCGTCGCAGATGGCACGTACCGTGTTGATGTCGTGGCTGATGAACATGTACGAGACCTGCAATTCCCTGCGCAGTTCGGCCATCAGTTCGAGAATCGCCGCGCCCACCACGGTGTCCAGCGCCGACGTGACCTCGTCGCACAGGATCAGGTCCGGCTGCGCCGCCAGCGCGCGCGCCAGGTTGATGCGCTGCTTCTGGCCGCCCGACAGTTCGCCCGGCAGGCGCTCGGCCACGGCCGCCGGCAGCTTCACCAGGTCGAGCAGTTGCCGCACGCGCCGGCGCCGCGCATCGCCCTTCATGCCGTGGTAGAACTCGAGCGGGCGGCCCAGGATGCGCTCGATCGAATGGCGCGGATTGAGCGCCGTGTCGGCGTTCTGGAACACGAACTGGATGCGCCGGCACTGCTCGCGCGTGCGCCCTTCCAGCGTCGGCGCCAGCGCCGCGCCGTCCAGCAGGATCTCGCCCTGTGACGGCGCCACCATGCCGGCCAGCGTACGCGCCAGCGTGGTCTTGCCGCAACCGGATTCGCCGATCACGCCGATGGTCGCGCCGCGCGGGATCACCAGGTCGATGTCTTCCAGCACGCGCTTGACCGGCGCCGCGCCCTTGCCCGAACCGTAGCGCGCCGCCAGGCCGCGCACTTCCAGCAGCGGCCGGGCCGCCGCCTTGATTGGCACGGCGGCCGTCCGCGCGGCCGGTTCGATCGCCGCCAGCAGGCTGCGCGTGTACGGGTGCGCGGGCGCGGCCAGGATTTGCGACGTCGTGCCGTTTTCCTGGATCGCACCGTGGCGCAGCACCACGATGCGGTCCGCCATCTGCGCCACCACGGCCAGGTCGTGCGAGACGTACACCGCCGTGCTGCCGCGCTCCTGCACGACTTTCTTGAAGGCGCGCAGCACGTCGATCTGCGTGGTCACGTCCAGCGCCGTGGTCGGCTCGTCCAGGATCACCAGGTCGGGATCGGTGATCAGCGCCATCGCCGCCATCAGGCGCTGCAGCTGGCCGCCCGACACCTGGTGAGGATAGCGCTGGCCGATATGATCCGGGTCCGGCAGGGCCAGCTCGCGGAACAGTTCGACCGCCTTGGCTTCGGCCGCCGCGCGCGCCATCAGGCCGTGGATCAGCGCGCTCTCGATCACCTGGTCCATGATGCGCCTGGACGGGTTGAACGACGCCGCCGCGCTTTGCGCGATGTAGGCCACGGTGCGCCCGCGCAGGCCGGCCAGCTGGCGCTCGCCGAGCGCGAGCATCTGGTGCCCGGCCACGTCGACCGTGCCGCCGGCCAGGCGGCAACCGGCGCGCGCATAGCCCATCAGCGCCAGCGCGATCGTGCTCTTGCCGGAACCGGATTCGCCGATCAGCGCCAGCACCTCGCCCTTCTCGATCGAGAACGCGGCGTCGTGGACGATCGTGACTTCCTCGTCCTGGTCGTTGCGCGCCGTGACGCGCAGGCCGGACACCTTGACCAATTCATTCATGTCGCTCTCCGCCATCCTTGTCCGCGCATGGCTGTTCATGATGGCTTCAGCTTTCCAGCCACACCTGTTCGGCGAACGCGAACCCCATCAGGCCACCCAACGGGTGCGAGCCGTAGCCTTTCAGCTTGTTGCTGAAGCCATCCAGCGAGTGGTTGAAGATCGGGATGCCGACGCCGCACTGATCGTGCACCAGCACCTGCATGTCCGCATACATCTGCTTGCGCTTGCCTTCATCGGTTTCGCCACGCGCCAGCGCCAGCAGCTGGTCGAATTGCTCGTTCTTCCAGCCCGACACGTTCAGCGCCGCCGTGGACTTGAAGAAGAGCGAGAACATCAGGTCGACCGTGGGACGCGGATTGATCCCGCCGAAAGTCATCGGGTGCTTGGCCCAGTGATTCGACCAATAGCCATCGGGCGGCATCCGCTTGATCTCGAGATTCATGCCGATCTTGCGCCCGGTCAGTTGCAGGACCTGCGCCGTGTCGACCGAACCGGCCGACGCCGTGGACGCCACGATCGGCAAGCTGCGGCCGGCCATGCCGGACTTGTGCAGGTGGTACCTGGCCTTGTCCAGGTCCATCCCGCGTTGCGGCAGGCCGGCGAAATAGTATTTATTGTTGGCCTGGACCGGCTGGTCGTTGCCGATGGTCGCGTAACCCCGCATCGACACTTTGCGGATGAGTTCGCGGTCCATCATGTATTTCATTGCCAGCACGAAGTCGGGGTTTTTCACCGGCCCCAGGTTGTCGCGCATGATGAGATCGGTGTAGTAACCGGTCTTCGATTCGAACAGGGTATAGCCGGGCGTCCCCAGCACGGCCCGCGCCGAGCGCGGATTGATGCCGTTGATCAGGTCGACATCGCCGGACAGCAGGGCATTCACGCGCGCCGCATCGTCGGGTATCGCGAAGTATTCGATCTCGTCGAGGTAGGGCTTGCCGGGCTTCCAGTAGTCCTTGTTGGCCGCGCTGACCGACCGTATCCCCGGACGAAACTCCTTGCAGCGATATGGGCCGGTGCCGTTGGCGGTCATGAAATCCCGCGTGCCATTGCGGACGATGAGGAAATTCGATGTCCCCAACAGCAGCGGCAAATCGATATTCGGCCCCACCAGCGTGATCTGCACTTCATTCGGCCCCACCGCCTTGACCTCCGCAAACTCGTCCGCGATAGCCTTGGCCTTGGAGACGGTGGCCGGATCCTTGTGCCGCAGCAGCGAGTACACCACGTCGTCCGCGCTCAACGGCTGGCCGTCATGGAAGAGCACGTCGCTGCGCAGCTTGACCGTCCATGTCAGCGCATCCGTGGTGGTGATCGACTCGGCCAATTCCATTTGCGGATTGAGGGTGGCGTCGATCGTGGTCAGGCCGTTGTAGAACATGAAATGACGCACGAAGTCGGCGATGGTGCCGCCCTTGGCGGGATCCAGCGTATCGGAGGTCGAACTGGCGGACACGGCCACGCGGATGCGGCCGCCCTTCTTCGGCGTCTGCGCCAGCGCGGCGCCGGCGTGCGTCAGCAGGGCGCCGGCGGCGCCCGTCATCATGCCGCCTGCCACCAGGCTGCGCAGGACGTCGCGGCGCGAGACGCCGCGCCGCAGGTCGGCCACGACGCGGCCCTCGATATCGGCGGACGGCGGAAGGATGAGATCGGTGTCACGCATGGATGCTTCCTTGAAATCTAGGTTGATGACCTGCCGGGCCTCCTGGCCTGCCGGAGACACATTTTCTCTATTGTAAGTTCGAACACGAAGTAGTTTCTGCGGTCCGGCTTGGGGCCGGTGGCAGATGCTTGCGTTCTTCGGCAGCGGATCAGTGATAGATTTGAATTGCGAACACGTCGCCCGCTCGCGCCAGGGAGATGTGGCGACGCCCTTCGACGCGAAGGGCGTCGCGTGTAGCAGCGAGAATCACCAGGGCCAGGGGATCTCGATGCCGAGCCCGCCGTCGCGGGCCTTCTCGTGAATCAGCCGCGCCACCGTCAAGTCCTGCAGCGCGAGTCCGGTCAAGTCGAAGACGGTGACGTCGTCCGGCGTGCGTTCCAGCCTGGCCTTGCCAGTCAACAGGTCGCCGATTTCGATACAGGGCGTATCCGGCGCCCATTGCGACTCGCCGATCTGGCGCGACTGGACCCGGTCGTCGACCACCAGGCGCACGCGCTCCAGCACGCCGTCCGGCAGCTCCCGTTTTCCCCTGGTATCGGCGCCGACGCAATTCACGTGCGTGCCCGGCTTGAGCGCAGCGGCGGCGAACAGCGGCCCGCCGCCGGGCGTCGCCGTGATGACCACGTCGCTGCGTGCCACGGCGCTGTCGGCATCGGCGGCGCAAGCGACCGGCAGGCGTCCGGCGACATGGCGCTCGAAGCCGTCGTCGCGTTGGCGGTCGACGCTGACGTAGGACAGCGAATCGAGCTGCGGCAGCACGCGCAGCGCGAAGTCGACCTGCACACGCGCCTGCACGCCGGTACCGAACACGCACAGCCGCCTGCTGTCGGCACGCGCCAGTTGCTGCAGGCCGATGGCGCCGGCGGCGCCGGTGCGCGCGGTGGTGATCGCATTGCCGTCGATGATGCAGACCGGACGGCCGGTAGCCGGGTCGACCAGCATCACGGTGGCCTGGTGGGGCTCGCCGCCCAGTTGGCGGTTCGACGGCCAGAACCCGGCCGCCTTGAAGCCGAGCAGGCCTTCGGCTTGCACGTCGCCGGCCTTGATGCCGAAGACGCCGCCGGTGCTCAGCTTTTCGCGGATGACCGGAAACACGCGGCCCTGTGCCTCGCTGTGGAGGACAAAGGCGCGCCGCACGGCTTCCAGCACGTCGTTCGGCTGGAGCACCGCGGCGACCGCTTCGGCATTCAGCATCAGGAGTCGGGATTCCCTTGGCATGACGGTTCATTCCCCTTTCGTGATGTCGATCAGTACGCTCTTGACACGCAGGCAGGCCTCGTACGCCTGGCGCCCAAGATCCTTGCCGAAGCCGGAACGCTTGTAGCCGCCGGTCGGAATCACGAAGTCGGACGTGCGGCCATACCGGTTGACCCACACGGTGCCCGCCTCGATGCCGCGCGCCATCCTCAGGGCGCGGCCGATGTCGGCGGTGTGAACGCCCGCCGCCAGTCCATATTCCGGATGGTCGGCGAGCGCCAGCGCCTCTTCCTCGTCGTCGAACAGTTGCACCGTGATCACCGGGCCGAAAATCTCGCGCCGCACAGCCTCCATCTCGCCCTGCACGCGAGTCAGGATGGTCGGCCGGTAGTAGGCGCCGCCGGGTCCCCCTTCGAAGGCGCGGCCTCCGGTCACGATCTCGGCGCCCTGCGCGACGGTGCGCTGCACGATGCCGTGGATGCGTTCCATCTGCGGCAGCGAAATGATGGGCGTCATGGTCGCATCCGGGTCCCAGGTGGCGCCCGGCTTGAGTTCCTCGAACATGGCGGCGAGCCGTTCGACGAAGCGCTCGCCGACCGCACGCTGCAGGATCAGGCGCGAGCCGGCGTTGCAGACCTGCCCGGCGTTCAGCGTGATGGCGCGCGCGACGGTGCGCGCCGTCTTGTCGAGGTCGGGCACGTCGGCGAACACCACTTGCGGACTCTTGCCGCCCAGCTCGAGCGTGACGGGCTTGGTGCCGTTTTCCGCACACGCCGTCATGATCGCCGCGCCGGTCGCGGTCGAACCGGTGAACGTGACCTTGCCGATTCTCGGATGGCGGCACAAGGCGGCGCCGGTGGTGCGGCCATCGCCCTGCACCACGTTGAACAGACCTTTCGGCAAGCCCGCTTCGATGGCCAGTTCCGCCAGTCGCAAAGTGCTGTAGGGCGTCATCTCGGAAGGCTTGACCACGACCGCATTACCGGCCGCCAGGGCCGGCGCGATCTTCCACGATGTCGTCACCAACGGAAAATTCCACGGGATGATCGCGCCGATCACGCCGTACGGTTCCGTGATCGTCATGCCGAGATGGTCGGTGGCGGTCGGCATCACCGCCCCGCCGGCCTTGTCGGCCCATTCGGCAAAAAAACGCAGCCCTTCCGCCGTGAACGGCACGTCCCAGGCGGCCGCATCGCGCAGCGGCCGGGTCGAACAGACCGCTTCCAGCGGCGCGAGCGTCGCCACGTCGGCCTCGACCAGGTCGGCCCAGCGCCGCAGCACGCGCGCACGCTCGCGCGGCGCTCGGCTGGCCCAGTCGCTGGTCTTGAACGCGTTCCAGGCATCCTGTACCGCCTGGTCGACGATGTCGTCGTCCGCCACGGGCAAGCCGCCGCAGGACACGCCGTCGGACGGACGCCTGGTGTCGAGCGTGGCTGCGCCGCCCTCGACATGGCGGCCGCCGATAAAATGTGCATTGCGCAGGACAATGCGATCCGGATCCATGTTTTCCATCTCGACTCCTCGGCTCAACCGATCAACTTGCCCAAACGTACCACCGTCACGCCGGGGCGCAGCTGGCGCACCGACGGCATCACCAGCACGCAATCCGGATACGGGGTCGTCACCGGCTCGCCGTCGCGCCAGCCGATCACGGTGCCGGCTTCGGGAAAGGTCTCCATGCCGGTGTAGTTGTCCACGAACCTGAAATCCATGGTGGGCGCGACGACAGGCTCGGTGACGCGCACGACCCTGGTTGCCGCGGGGACGGGCTGGTGCCAGCCGGCCGGCAAGTCGGCGCGGTCGACGACGCCGGTCAGTTCCATGAACCGCGCCACGGCATCGCGCGCGACGTCGGCCGCGCCGGACTCCCAGTGCTGGCCGCACTCGACGATCAGCGCGCACTTCGGGCTGGCGGGATCGCCGAAGCCGGCGTAGTCGCGCAGTCGCTTGCCTTCCGGGTGGCCGTCGTCGCTGATGATCCACGCCGGCGTGCCCATGCGGCGCGCCAGGGCGACGCTTTTTTCGAGCGGGCCGCTGACGGCCAGCGGCACGCAGGTCTCGTGCATGGAATGCAGGTCGAGCAGGAAATCGACGGTATCGACCAGCGGGCGCATTTCCCGCGCGCGGCGCAGCTCGATGCAATCGCGGCCGGCATCGTCCAGCATGGCGTCGCTCCAGATGCGGTTGAAATCCTGGTCGAGGAAGCGCGAGGCGTCGGGATTGGCCGGATCGAAGCGGTGATAGGCCTCGACATTGGCGAACGACAGCGTCAGCTTGCCCTTGCGCGGACGAATCCCGAGGTCGAGCAGGCTTTTGACGGCGATGGCGCCGCTCACTTCGTTGCCGTGGGTGAGCGCGTTGATCATGACGTGCGGCCCCGCGACGCCGCTGTCGAAGGTGTGGATATAGGGGATGCCGGTATTGCCCTCCGCATAGGGACGGATATCGGGGAACCCGGCTTCGATCGGGTAGGCGGACAGCGTAGCTTGGCTCATAGTCATCACGGATTCATGTCAAGGTTGCGAAAATTGTTGCGCTCACCATCCCTGGAAGCGCGGCCAGACAGCGTCGATCGCGCTGCCGTCGCCGGCGACGACGTTGTAGCGGTCGTGCTGGGCGCAAGTCGCGCAGGCATGGTTCGGCAAGATGCGCAGCAAGGTGCCGACCGGGAAATACGGGGTCTTCTGCGGATCGCGCGAGCGATGCGCGATCACGCCATGCTCCTGGTTGGCGTCGACCATGATGATGTCTTCCAGGATCACGCCGTTCACGTCGCAGACGGCGCCATAGCCCTGGTCCACGCGCTGGCGGCTGGTGCCGCGGTCGCGCGACATCGCCATCCAGCCCGCGTCGACGATGATCCATCCCTTTTCCTTCTGGTGGCCGATGACCGAGGCCAGCACCGAGACCGCGATGTCCTGCGGCGCGACCACGCCCAGGCCGTTCATCACCAGGTCGCCGAACACGAACACCCCGGCGCGCACTTCCGTCACGCCGGTCAGGTCGTTGGCGAAGTAGGCGGTCGGCGTGGAGCCGACACTGACTTCGGGGCAGGCATGGCCCTGTTCGCGCAGGAAGCGCGCGCACCCTGCCGCCGCGTCGCGTTCCTGGCGCGCCATCGCCGCGATGTCTTCGGTGGACTTGCAGGAATACGAGTTGCCCGCGTGCGTGATGATGCCTTTCAGCGTCAACCCGCCGGCCGCCAGCCGCTGCGCGATGGCGAGCAGGTCGGGGGAACCCGGTTGCACGCCGGAGCGGTGGCCGTCGCAGTCGATTTCGATCATGACTTCCGGCCTGGCCGCGCGCCCCGCGGTGTAGACGGCAAGCGCTTCGGCCATGTCGACGCTGTCCAGAATCACGGTCAGTGCCACGCCGCGCGCACACAGATCGAACGCATGCTCGAATTTGTTCGGGATGATGCCCACGGCGTACAGGATGTCGGTGAAGCCGTAGCCGAAAAAGTATTCCGCCTCCTTCAGCGTCGACACCGTGATGGGGCCGGTCTCGGCGCCGACGGTCCGGCGCACCACGTCGATCGACTTGCTGGTCTTGACGTGCGGGCGGAACGCCACGCCCAACTGCGCGAGATGGTTGCGCATGCGCGCGATGTTACCGTTCATTTTTTGCTGATCGAGAATCAGCGCGGGCGTTTCCAGTGTCCGCAAGTCCTTCGCGTCTGCCGGCTGTGACATGTGCATGGTTGTCCTCTAAGTTTTCCAATGCCTTCGCAACGATTATGTTGCATCGGAAGCCCGTTGTGGTTAAATTGAACGGACTACTAAATTAAGCTGCACTTAATAATGCTCGTACTCGACGACGTCCGTTTCTTCCAGATCCTGGTCAAGGCCGGCAGCATGGTGGCCGCCGCGCGCGAATTGAACGTGTCGCCGCCGGCCATCACGCAAAGGCTGCAGCAGATCGAGGCAAAGTACGGCATCCGACTGATCGACCGCTCGACCCGGCGCATGCAGCTGACGGATGAAGGCGAGCTCATGTATGAGAAAGGCGCCCGGATCTGCGCCGACGCCGACGCCTTGACGGACATGCTCGCGGCCCGCACCGGCGCGGTGACGGGGCACTTGCGCGTGAGCGCGCCGTTCGGCTTCAGCCGCCGCCACCTGGCGCCGCTGGTCGCCGACTTCCATACCCGCCATCCGGCGCTCAAGATTTCGCTGTCGGTGACCGACAACCCCAGCCTGCACGAGGGCGGCACGGCCGACGTCATGTTCCACATCGGCGAGCTGCACGACTCGAGCATGGTGCGCTACACTATCGCGCCGAACGACCGGCTGCTGTGCGCGGCGCCGAAGTACGTGCGCAGGCGTGGCGTGCCTGCGATGCCGGAGGACCTGGCGGACCACGAGTGCATCACGCTGCGCGAGAACAACGAGGACGTGAGCTTGTGGAAGTTCACGCGCGGCAAGTCGAGCCGGCACGTGCGCATCGAGCCGACGCTGATTTCCAACGATGGCGACATCGTCTGCCAGTGGGCCCTGCAGGGCAAGGGCATCATCGTGCGCTCGGAATGGGACGTGGCCGATGCGCTGAAATCGGGGAAACTGGTGCGCCTGCTGCCGGATTGGGATCTGGCCCCGGCCGGCGTGGTGGCGCTGGTCCCCCAGAGCAAGGGCATGTCGGCCCGAGTCAGGGCCTTCCTCGATTTCGTCAACGGCCATTTCTCGCCGCAGCCGCCGTGGCGCCGCTGAGCGGCCCGCCCGATCGATCAGCACGACTTCGCAGGCTCACTCCCAGCTGTTCTTGGCGCCGAGGATGGTCCTGATCGGCAACGCGCGCCCGGCGAGCGGCTCGCGCAGCACGATACGGCTGGAGAATTTCGCGATGCCGAGTTCGTCGTCCAGCAAGCGCTCCATCAGCGCCTGGAAATGCTGCACCCCGGGCGCGACGATTTTCAGCAGGTAATCGTAGCCGCCGCAGATGTTGTAGCACTCGACGATTTCCGCATACCTGGCGGCGCCTGCTTCGAACTTGCGCAAGTCGTGCGCACGGTGGCTGCCGAGCGTCACTTCGCAGAACACGGTGACGTGGGCGCCCAGCTTGTCAAGCGCGACCTCGGCACCATAGCCCCGGATCACGCCGGTTTCCTGCAACTGCCTGGTGCGGGCCAGGCACGGGCTCTCGCTCAGCCCCACGCGCCTGGAGAGGTCCACGTTCGAACAGCGTCCCTCGCGCTGCAGGTGCTCGAGGATCTTGATGTCGAACTGGTCGAGGGAAGCTGGCGTGTCCATGGGCCGATTCCGGCTACTGTGCCGTCGTCAGCGCTTCGTCCAGCGCGGCGATCACCATGACTGCCTGTTCGGCCGTCAGGACCAGCGGCGGGCGGATCTTCAGCACGTTGTGCCCCATCCCGCAGGCACTGAGCAGGACGCCGCGGTCGCGCATGCGGTTGACCACGCGGGTCGTAAGCTCGCGGTCCGGCGTGCGCGCGGCGCGGTCGGAGACCAGCTCGACGCCGACGAACATGCCCACGCCGCGCACGTCGCCGATGGCCGCGTGGCGGCCGGCCAGTTCGGCGACGCCCTCGCGCAGGAAGGTCCCGACCTGGGCCGCATGCCGCACCAGGCCCTCGTTCTCGATCGTGTCCAGCACCGCCAGCGCGGCCGCGCATGAGACGGTGTTCCCCGCGAAGGTGTTGAAGTAGCGCGAATTCTTGCCGAACTGGGCCACCGCATCGGTGGTGGCCATCAAGCCCGCGATCGGCTGCCCGTTCCCCATCGGCTTGCCCACGGTGACGATGTCGGGCTGGACGCCGTGGCGCTGGAAGCCCCACATGTGCTCGCCGGTGCGGCCGAAGCCCGGCTGCACTTCGTCGGCGATGAACAGGCCGCCCGCACGCTTGATCGCCTCTACCGCGCCCTTGAGCAAGCCGGCCGGCGCGGGCAGGATGCCGTCGCTGGTGAACATGGAATCGACGATCAGGGCCGCCGGCTTGATGCCGTGGCGCCGGAGGTCGTGAATCGCCGCCTCGACATCGCGCCTGAAACGATCGGCCAGGTCGGCGCCGTCGGCATGGTACTGGCGCGGCGCCGGCACGAGTCGCACGTGCGCACCCAGGTCGACCGACGCGCCCAGCGACGGCGAGAATTTCGCCACGGCGTCGGTGAAGCCGTGGTACGCGGTCTCGGTCACGATCACGCCGGTACCGCCGGTGCGGACCTGGGCGATGCGGTAGGCCAGGTCGTTGGCCTCGCTGCCGGAACAGGTGAGCATCAGGTGCGCCAGCCCGGTGTCCGGCACCGTCGCGAGCATGCGTTCGGCCAGCTCCAGGATGGTGTCGTGCAGGTAGCGGGTATTGGTCGCCAGCGTGGCGGCCTGGCGGCAGATCGCGTCCACCACGGCCGGATGACAATGCCCGAGCGAGGCGACGTTGTTGTAGACGTCGAGGTAACGGCGGCCGTCCGGATCGATCAGCCATGCGCCTTCGCCGCGCACGATGTGCAGCGGATGCTCGTACATCAGGCGGTATGCCGGCCCGAGCAGCGCGTCGCGCCGTGCGATCATGGCGGCGGTGGCCGGTCCGACGTCGACGCGGCCAGGGATATACGCGTTGACCATATTGAGGTCGATGGTGCTGTTCATTGGCGTCCTTTGCTATGAATGGCGATCAATAACCGGTCGCGCGCCTCGTTGCGCGAGATGCCGGCGAACTGCGACAAGGCCTCCCACGCCGCCGGGTTGTGGCGCATGATGTAGGCGCGGTTTTCCGGGTAGCGCACGACGCGCCATTCGGAAATGAGCGCGGTGACGAGGTGGCGCGTCGCCACCAGGTCGGCCACGATCTCCTGCTCGACCGGCATCAGCGGCAGCACCTCGTGGTACGCGCCGATGAACTGCGCCGGCCCTTCGAACGGATCGGCGTTGCCGGTCATGTGGAATGCCGCCGCGGTCGCCACCTCGCCGACCAGCGGCGCGTGCAGCATGTCGCCGAAGTCGATCACGCCGGCGATGCGTTCGTGATCGCCAGGCGCGACCAGCACGTTGTAGAGGTGGAAGTCGTTGTGGATGACCTGGGTCCTGACTTCCGCCAGGCGCGGCAGCACGTACTCGATGAAGCGCTGCATGAAGGCCTCGGCGAGCGCGCGCCGCGCGGGATCGGCGAGGCCGTCGAGCTTGGCCATCAGGCGGTGCGCCGCCGACACGTTCCACAACAAGTCGTGCGCCGCGCCGGGATGGGCAAAATCGCGCAGCGCCAGGTCCAGCGACGCCAGCGTCCCGCCCATGGCACGGCGTTGGGGCGCGCTGCGCGGCGTCTCGCGGATCTGCACGCCATCGAGATAAGTCAGCATGCGCACGCACGCCCGCCCGCCGGCCAACGCCACCTCGCCGCGCGTGCCACCTGCGAGCGTACGCACCACGCGCGGCACCGGCAGGCCCGGCGCGGCCCGGGCGATGTGTTCGAGCGCGGCGATCTGGAAGTCGACCACCGCGACCGGCTCGGACACATTGCTGATCTTGAGGACGTGACGGGCGCCGTCCGCGCCCTCGATGACGCAGTTCTGGTCGCGCTCCCCGCCCAGCGGCGTGGCCGTGCCATGGATGCCGTACAGGCGCCCGGCCAGCGCCGCCGCCTCGGTCATGGCAAGGCTGGGCGCGGCGGTGCTCAACGCAGCCGCGGCCAGGGCTCGGTTGTCATTCATCATCCCACCCGGTGCGCCTGGGCTGCCTGCGGAAACGCCACGCCCACCATCTCGGCGAGCTGGCGGAAATCGGTCAGGCGCTGCACGCCATAGCCTTCGCACCAGGTTTCATGGCCGCGGTCGATGAACGCCTGGCCCTTGAAGCCGAGGTCGAACGCGGTCATGTGATCGTAACGGAAGCTCGACGACACGTGCACCATCTGCTCCGGTCCGCATCCGAGCTGGTCGAACATGTATTCGAACGCCTGCGCGCGCGGCTTGTAGGCGTCCGCTTCTTCCGCCGTGTAGACGGCATGGAACGGGACCTTGAGGTGGGCCACGCTGTGCGGGATCAGGTCGACCATCGAATTCGACAGGATCACCAGCGGAATCTTCTGCGCGATCGCCTCCAGTGTCTCGACCACGTGCGGATGCGGCTGCCAGGTCTTGACCGCGTCGTAGATCGCGGCGGCATCGGATGGGCGGTATTCGATGCCGTGCGCGTGGCAGGTGCGTTGAATCGAATTGGCGACGACGTCGAAGAAGGGCTTGAAGTCGCCCAGCACTTCATCGAGGCGGTAAAACCTGAAACTGTGCAGGAAGGCCGACATCTGTTCGGCCGACACGCGGCCTTCGAACAGGCGCTTGGCGGTCGGCCCCATTTCGAAATTGATGAGGGTGCCGTAGCAGTCGAAGCTGATGAATCTGGGTTTGAACGACATGGTTCTTGATCTCCTCGGGTGACGGAATAATGACGGGGCAACAGTCTGTAATCGTACGGATTTCCGGGGCGTCGATATGCTGTTTTGCAAGGAGACAGCAGCAGATTCTTTGGAATTGAGGGGCTGGACAGCGGCCAAAAAAAAGCGGCGCGGTCCATCGAAGACCGCGCCGCCATTCGGACGATTTCAAATACGCGCGCTTATGCCAGGACCTTGTCGAAGCGGCGGATATCGAAGTAGTCGATCGGCGTGCTGGTGGCGCCGGTGGCGATCAGTTCCGCCATCACGTCGCCCACGCCCGGCCCCAGCTGGAAGCCTTCGCCGGAAAAACCGAAGGCATAGAACAGGCCGGGCACGCGTGCGCTCGGCCCCATGACCGCCCGGCCGTCGTTCATGTACCCTTCGATGCCGGCCCACACGCGGATGATGCTCAGGTGCCTGAAGGCGGGCACCACGCGCGGCGCCTGGCCCAGCTTGATCAGCGTGCGCATCGGATTGACGTAGGCGCGCCGGTTCACCATGTCGACCGGCTCATGGCCGCCGCCGCCGATCACGATGTTGCCGCGCGCGACCTGGCGGAAATATACCCCCGGCGCCGGCGTGTCGGAAATCGCGCCGGTGGTCGGCCCGATGGCGTAAGGCACCGGTTCCGTGACCGCCATCTGCGGCGCCTTGACGATCATCGGCACCGGCTCGCCGAAGGCGGCGCTGATGCGGTCGCCCCAGGCGCCCGCCGTGATGAGCGCCACCGGCGCGCGGAATTCGCGGCCGTCGGCCGCGCTCACGCGAAACCCGCCGCCGTCCTTTTCGACGTGCACGATCTCGGTATTTTCCAGCACCTGCGCCCCCGCGCGCGCAGCCGCGCGTCCGATCGCCGGCGCCGCCAGGCGCGGGTTGGCATGGCCGTCGTTGGGGGCGAGGCAACCGGCGATGACGTCCGGCCCCAGGTAGGGAAAGCGCTCGCGCAGCGCTTTCGCCGTCATCATCTGCATCCCGAGGCCGTAGTCCCGGGCGTCCTGCGCATAGCGCTGCATGCGCTCTTCGTGTTCCGCCACGAAGCCGACACGCAAGTGGCCGTTCAACAGCAGCTCGGCGTCCGCGTCGAACAGTTCGCGGAATTTCAACCAGGTCTGGCGCGAGCGGTTGGACAAGGGCAGTTCGCCGAGCGCGCGGCCCATCCGGCGCGTGTTGCCGAAATTGACCCCGCTGGCCTGCTGGCCGATCAGGCCGCGTTCGAGCAGGATGACCGAGCGGCCGCGCTGGCGCAGGAAAAATGCCGCGGAGGCGCCCATGATCCCGCCCCCGACGATGACGACGTCGGCCGAGTGTTGGTTCATACAGTCTCCTTTTGGGTCGCAATCGGGAGCGGCTTGACCGGCGCCTGGCCGCGCAGGCGCCCGACCGCCTCCACCGGCACGCCGGCGGCGGCGGCAATCACTTCCGCCCCGGCATGGCCGCAATATCGTCCCTGGCAGCGTCCCATGCCGACGCGGCTGAACGCCTTGGCGCGGTTGGCTTCGCGCGCACCCATCTCGCACACCACGCGGCGCAGTTCGCCGGCCGTGATCGCTTCGCAGCGGCACACGATGGCGTCGTCCGGCAACTGCGCGGCTTGCTGCACCGGCCACGGGAATGCCTGCGCCAGTCCTTGCCGGAAGCGTTCCATGCGCGCCTGGTCGGTGCGCAATCGCGCCAGCTCGCCATCCGGCACCAGCAAGCCGACATCCTTCAGCAGCGCGAGCGCAGCCAGCTTGCCGCCGATCTCGGCCGCGTCGGCGCCCAGCACGCGCATGCCGTCGCCGGCCAGGTACACGCCCGCCACCGAGGTGCGGCCATCTGCGCTCACCTCGGGCAGCCATTGGCGCGTTTCCTGGTCGAAGCGGAACGCGCAGCGCGCCAGGTCGGCCAACTGCGTTTCCGGGCGCAGGTGGTAGCCCATGGCGACCCCATCGCATTCCAGCGACCGGACGTGTCCCCGCCCATCCCGGAACACCAGGCCGTGCACGCCGGCATCGGGCGAACCCTGGATTTCGACCGGTGTGATCCCGGTCAGCACCGGCACCCCGGCCCGCTTGAGACCGGCCACCAGCGCGAAGCCGTTGCGCAGCAGGCGCGGGCGCGCCAGCAATTTCGGCAGCGCGGCCACGCGCCGCATCAATGGCGAGGTGTCGAGCACCGCGGCCACCGTGGCCCCGGCCTTCACGTATTGGGACGCCACCAGGTACAGCAGCGGACCGGTCCCCATGAACACGATCTTGCTGCCGATGGCGCAGGCCTGGGCCTTCAGGGCGATCTGCGCCGCCCCCAGGCTGTAGGTGCCGGCGTAGTGCCAGCCCTTGACCGGCATGAGGCGGTCGGTGGCGCCGGAACAGATCACCAGCGCGTCGTAGGGAAGGCTGCGCGTACGCTGGTCGTGCACCACGTGCACCTCGCCTTCGAACAGGTTCCAGGCCAGGGTCTCCGGCAGATAATCGATGTGGCCGCGCAGCGCATCGAAGCTCTCGTGCAGCGATTGCGCACGCCGGGCCTCGGTGCCGTACAGCTTGGCGTAGGGGCGCGTGAAATTGTCCGGCTGGCGACGGTAGATCTGGCCGCCGTCGCGGCGGTTTTCGTCGATCACGGTCGGGCGCAGGCCGGCGGCCACCAGCGTCTCGGCGCAGCGCACCCCCGCCGGGCCGGCGCCGATGACGATTACACGAGGTTGGGCCATGTCGCCTCCGGCTGTTTGGTTATGATATGCATTCCCTCTCCTACCACGGTGGTGCAGGCGCGCAGGCGCTCGCCAGAGGCGGTCCACACCCAGCAATCCTGGCAGGCCCCCATCAGGCAAAAACCGGCGCGCTTGCCGTCGCCGAATTCCGACTCGCGCAACTGGCACGCATTATTCAGCACCGCGACCATCAGCGTGTCGCCCTCGAGGGCGTCGGCCGGGCGCCCGTCGATCGTGATCCGCACCGGCTTCCGGTTCGCTTCCCCCAGGCGGACAAATCTTTGACTCATGCTACTTCTCCTTCGATCACGCCCAGCGGCGTTTGCAATTCGCGCAGCGTGGCCGCGCCGTGGTGGCACAGGATGCTGCCGCCGTTGTCGAGCTCCCGGCGCGGCGGCGGCAGCAGGTTGCACACGCCATCCATGCGCAGCGCGCAGCGGTCGATGAAACCGCAGGTGCCCGGCGCCTGGCTGGCCGACGGCAGCGGCGGCAGCGCCGCCGGCGTGCGCCCCTCCACCTCTTCCAGCCAGCCCTGGCGCAGCACCGGCACCGACGACATCAACAGGTGCGCATACGGGTGGAACGGCGGCGCCGCCAGCGCCTCGCGCCTGCGCGACTCGACCTTGCGTCCCGCGTACAGCACCACGATCTCGTCGCAGATGGCGCGTACCGTGTTGATGTCGTGGCTGATGAACATGTACGAGACCTGCAATTCCCTGCGCAGTTCGGCCATCAGTTCGAGAATCGCCGCGCCCACCACGGTGTCCAGCGCCGACGTGACCTCGTCGCACAGGATCAGGTCCGGCTGCGCCGCCAGCGCGCGCGCCAGGTTGATGCGCTGCTTCTGGCCGCCCGACAGTTCGCCCGGCAGGCGCTCGGCCACGGCCGCCGGCAGCTTCACCAGGTCGAGCAGTTGCCGCACGCGCCGGCGCCGCGCATCGCCCTTCATGCCGTGGTAGAACTCGAGCGGACGGCCCAGGATGCGCTCGATCGAATGGCGCGGATTGAGCGCCGTGTCGGCGTTCTGGAACACGAACTGGATGCGCCGGCACTGCTCGCGCGTGCGCCCTTCCAGCGTCGGCGCCAGCGCCGCGCCGTCCAGCAGGATCTCGCCCTGTGACGGCGCCACCATGCCGGCCAGCGTACGCGCCAGCGTGGTCTTGCCGCAACCGGATTCGCCGATCACGCCGATGGTCGCGCCGCGCGGGATCACCAGGTCGATGTCTTCCAGCACGCGCTTGACCGGCGCCGCGCCCTTGCCCGAACCGTAGCGCGCCGCCAGGCCGCGCACTTCCAGCAGCGGCCGGGCCGCCGCCTTGATTGGCACGGCGGCCGGCCGCGCCGCCGGTTCGATCGCCGCCAGCAGGCTGCGCGTGTACGGGTGCGCGGGCGCGGCCAGGATTTGCGACGTCGTGCCGTTTTCCTGGATCGCACCGTGGCGCAGCACCACGATCCGGTCCGCCATCTGCGCCACCACGGCCAGGTCGTGCGAGACGTACACCGCCGTGCTGCCGCGCTCCTGCACGACTTTCTTGAACGCGCGCAGCACGTCGATCTGCGTGGTCACGTCCAGCGCCGTGGTCGGCTCGTCCAGGATCACCAGGTCGGGATCGGTGATCAGCGCCATCGCCGCCATCAGGCGCTGCAGCTGGCCGCCCGACACCTGGTGCGGATAGCGCTGGCCGATATGATCCGGGTCCGGCAGGGCCAGCTCGCGGAACAGTTCGACCGCCTTGGCTTCGGCCGCCGCGCGCGCCATCAGGCCGTGGATCAGCGCGCTCTCGATCACCTGGTCCATGATGCGCCTGGACGGGTTGAACGACGCCGCCGCGCTTTGCGCGATGTAGGCCACGGTGCGCCCGCGCAGGCCGGCCAGCTGGCGTTCGCCGAGCGCGAGCATCTGGTGCCCGGCCACGTCGACGGTGCCGCCGGCCAGGCGGCAGCCGGCGCGCGCATAGCCCATCAGCGCCAGCGCGATCGTGCTCTTGCCGGAACCGGATTCGCCGATCAGCGCCAGCACCTCGCCCTTCTCGATCGAGAACGCGGCGTCGTGGACGATCGTGACTTCCTCGTCCTGGTCGTTGCGCGCCGTGACGCGCAGGCCGGACACCTTGACTAGTTCATTCATGTCACCCTCCGCGGCGCTTGCGGCCGGCGAAGCCGTCGATGGCCATGTTCACGCCGATGGTGAGGGTGGCGATCGCAATCGCCGGCACGATCACGGCCGGCGAGCCTTCGCTCAAGCCGATAATGTTCTCGCGCACCAGCGAGCCCCAGTCTGCATCCGGCGGCTGCACGCCCAGGCCCAGGAAGCTCAGGCCGCTCAGCAACAGGACGATGAACAGGAACCGCAGGCCGAAGTCGGCCAGCACCGGGCGCAGCATGTTCGGCAGCATCTCCTGCAGCGTGATATAGACAAGGCTCTCGCCGCGCGCACGCGCGGCCTGCACATACTCCATGGCCTGCACGTTCACGGCCAGCGAACGCGCGATGCGAAACGCGCCGGGCATGTAGCCGATACCGATCGTCAACACCAGCACCGGCACCGACGAGCCGAACGCGGCGATCATGATCAGCGCCAGCAGCTTGGTCGGGATGCTGAGCTGGATGTCGACGAGGCGGCTGACGACGGTGTCGAACCAGCCGCCGCGCGCCGCGGCGAACATGGCCAGCGCGGTGCCGCCAATGCTGGCCACCAGCACCGCCGCCAGCGCCACGCCGACGGTATAGGGCGCACCTTGCAGGATGCGCGACAGCATGTCGCGCCCGAGGAAATCGGCGCCCAGCGGATATTGCGCACTGATGGGGGCGAACACGGCGTCGCCGTTCATGTTGCCCACGTCGTCCGGCGCGAGCCAGGGGCCGAACACGGCCATCAGCATCCAGAACCCCACCACGGCGGCGCCGGCCACGCCGGCGATGGGCAGGCGGCCGCGCGGCTTGCGCCTGCCCGGGGTGGGAACGATGGAAGGCGGCATGGATGTTTTCATTTGCGCAGTCTCGGATTGGACAGGATGGCGGCCAGGTCGGCCACGGTCAGCAGCACCAGGTAGCCGGCGCAGAACAGCATGGCGCAGGCTTGCACGACCGGCATGTCGCGCACAGTCACGGAATCGACCATCAGGCTGGCGATGCCCGGATAATTGAAAATCGATTCGACGATGATCACGCCGCCGATCAGGTACGACAGCGACAGCGCCACCGCGTTGGCGATCGGCCCCACGGCATTCGGCAAGGCATGGGTCAATACCATGCGCACCGGCCGCACTCCCTTCAGGCGCGCCATCTCGATGTAGGACGAGGTGAGCTGGTCGATCACGGCGGCGCGGGTCATGCGCGACATCTGCGCGACGATCACGCAGCACAGAGTCAGCACCGGCATCGCGTACACGCGCATGAACTGGCCCAGGGTCGCGATGTCGTCGGGGCGCGACAGGGCCGCCAGCCAGTGCAGCTTGACGGCGAAGATCAGCACCGCCACCGTGGCGATCAGGAACTCCGGTACCGACACCACCCATACGGTGGCCATGTTCACGATGCGGTCGTACAGGGAGCCGCGGAACATGGCGCTGGTCACGCCGATGACCAGCGCCACCGGCACCGAGACCGCCGTCGTGGCCGCGGCCAGCATCAGCGAATTGGGCAAGCGGGCGCCGATCAGTTGCGCCACCGGCAGGTCGTTGGCCAGGGCGTGGCCGGGGTCGCCCAGCACGATGCCGCCCAGCCAGCGCGCATAGCGCACATAGCCCGGTTGGTCCAGGCCGAACTTGGCGCGCAGCGCGGCCAGCAATTCCGGCGTCGACTCCTGCCCGAGCATGGCCTGGGCCGCGTCGCCCGGCAGCAGGCTCGTAATGGCGAACACCACCACCGACACCGCGAGCAGCGTCAGCAGCCCGACGCCGATTCGGTTCGCGATCAGCCGCAGCGCATCACTTTTCAGGATCATGACGGTTTCCTCTCAATGCAACCAGTCCTGGAACCGGTAATAGGTGCCGACGAATGGCAGGAACCACGGCGAGCCGAAGTGCCCGGTGATGGCCGGCCACTCGAGTGTGCGCCACGGATTGCGCTCGGGCTTGCCGGCCATGACATCGGCCATCACCTGCCCCATGTGAACCGACATCTGCACCCCGTGGCCGCTGTAGCCGGTCGCGAAATACATCCCCTGGTGCTCGCCCGCGCGCGGCAGGCGGTCCGCCGTCATGTCGACGAGCCCACCCCAGCAATAGTCGATGCCGATCCCCTTCAGCTGCGGGAACATGTCTTCCATGGCGGCGCGCAGGACCGCACCGCTTTTCACGTCGGAGCGCGGGTTGGACATGGCGAAGCGCGCGCGGCCGCCGAACACCAGGCGGTTGTCCGGCGCAAGACGGAAGTAATTGCCGATGATCCTGGAGGTGACGTAGTTGCGGCGATGCGGCATCAGGCGCTGGATCAGCTCCGCCGGCAGCGGCTCGGTGGCGACGATAAAGCTGCCAACGGAAATCATGCGGCGGCGGAAATAAGAGAAGGGACCGGTGCGCGAATTCCCCGTCGCCAGCAGCACTTGCTTGGCGTCGATCACGCCGCGCGCACTGGTCACACGGAAGCCGCCGTTGGAAAGGCGCTCGAGCCGCGTGACGGGCGCCTGCTCGAACACGTGCGCGCCGGCGCGCGCGGCGGCATGCGCCAGGCCGACGCCGAACTTACCCATGTGCATCTGCGCACTGTTCGCCTGCAGCATCCCGCCATGGAATTTGTCCGAGCCGATTTCCTCGCCCATGTGCGCCGGCTCCACCATGCGCACGTCCGGCTCGCCCTCGCGTCGCAGCAGCTCGCAGGCGCGCGCCAGCTTGTCGTAATGCTCGGGCTTGGCGGCCAGCTTCAGCTTGCCGACCACGGCAAAATCGCAGGCGATGGCTTCGTCGCGGACGATGCCCGCCACCGTGTGGAAGGCGGCGGAATACGCGCGCTGGAAGTCGCGCGCCTTGTCCACGCCCAGGCGTGCCGACAGCGCGCCGAAGTCGTGCGCCAGGCCGCCGCTGCAATGGCCGCCGTTGCGGCCGGAGGCTTCCCCGATCACGCGCCCGGCCTCCAGCACCGTCACCGAGGCGCCGCGCCGGGCCAGCGCCAGCGCGGCCGACAAACCGGTGAAGCCGCCGCCGACGACCACCACGTCGGCGCGTCCGGCGACAGGGCCCTGCTCGCCCGCGGCGAAGGCGGGGGCGGTATCGAGCCAGTAGGATTCAAGCTTCATCGCAGCGTCCCATGTTGGTCATCGTCTTACAGGCCGACCAGGGCCGGCAGGCCGCTCAGGTCCTTGATTTCGTGGTAGTCGTAGCCCGGCGTGCCCGGTTCGTGGCCGCGGTTGACGAAGACCTTGTTCTTGATCCCCATGTCATGCGCGGACATCAGGTCGTAGCGCGGGCTCGACGACACGTGCAGCACGTCGTCCGGGCTGCAGCCCAGCTGGTCGAGCATGTATTCGAAAGCCTGCAGGCGGGGCTTGTAGGCGCCGGCCTGCTGCGCCGTGTAGACACGGTGGAAGGGTGCGCCCAGTTTTTCGACGTTGTACGGTAGCTGTTCGTCCATGGCGTTCGACAGGATCACCAGCTGGTATTCCTTGGCCAGCCTGGCCAGTGCGGCCGGCACGTCCGCGTGCGGGCCCCATGTCGGCACGGCGTCGTAGAACGTCATGCCTTCGTCGTCGCGGTATTCGATCCCCCAGCGCTTGCACGTGCGCCGCACGGCGTTGCACAGGATCTCGTCGTACGGCTTCCAGTCGCCCATGACTTCGTCGAGGCGATAGGCGGCGAAATCGCGGGTGAACCGATGCATCTGTTCGGGTGCGATGCGGCCGGCGAAGAGTTCGCGCGCCACGTCGGACATGCGGAAATTGATCAGCGTGCCGTAGCAGTCGAAGGAAATGTATTTGGGCCGCAGGTGCCTAATCACGTTGATGGTTCCTTTAGTCGATGGCTCAATCCGGGTCCGACAGCACGTCCAGGGACGCTGCCGTCTGCCTACGATTTAACCATTGCCGGTCTCGGCGAATGTCTTGTATTGGCGCGGTCAAAACACAGAATGCATGGTATTTTTCCACTGCAGCAGCATATCTTGCCGCGCTTTCATCAGCCCCTCGCTCAGGCTGCGAAATCCACCAGGACGCTCTTGAAATGCAGGTTCGCCTCGAAGGCCTGGCGGCCCAGATCCTTGCCGATGCCGGAGCGCTTGTAGCCGCCGGTGGGAATGACGTAGTCGGAACTGCGCCCGTAGCGGTTGATCCACACCGTCCCGGCCTCGATGCCGCGCGCCAGACGCATGGCGCGGCCGATATCGGCCGTATGGATGCCGGCCGCGAGGCCGTAGTCCGGGTGGTCGGCCAGGGCCAGGGCCTGGTCCTCATCGTCGAACACCTGCACGGTGATGACCGGGCCGAAGATTTCGTTCTTCACCGCGTCCATCGCGCTGTCGACCCGGGTCAGGATGGTCGGCTGGTAATAGGCGCCAGCGCCGACGACCGGGATGGCGCGGCCGCCCGCCACGATCTCCGCGCCGGCCGCCACCCCGCGCTGCACGATGCCGTCGATGCGCTGCATTTCGCGCCGGTTGATGATCGGGCTCAGCGACGCGCCGCTGTCCCAGGTGGGTCCGGCCTGGAGCTCGGCGAACACGGCGGCGAGGCGCTCGATGAAGCGCTCGGCGATGGAGCGCTGCACGATCAGGCGCGAACCGGCCACGCACACCTGGCCGGCATTCAGCGTGATCGCGCGCGCCACCGTGCGCACGGTCTTTTCCAGGTCGGGCGCGTCGGCGAACACGATTTGCGGGCTCTTGCCGCCCAGTTCCAGCGTCACCGGCTTGGTGCCGCTCTCCGCGCATGCCGCCATGATCGCGGCGCCGGTACGGGTCGAACCGGTGAACGTCATCTTGGCCACCTGCGGATGGCGGCACAAGGCGTCGCCGGTGGTGCGGCCGTCGCCCTGTACGATATTGAAGATCCCCTTCGGCACGCCGGCGGCGACCGCCAGTTCCGCCAGGCGCAGCACGCTGAACGGCGTGAGCTCGGACGGTTTCAATACCACCGCGTTGCCGGCGGCCAGCGCCGGTGCCACCTTCCAGGAAGCCATCACCAGCGGCAGGTTCCAGGGCGCGATGGCGCCGACCACGCCGTAGGGCTCGGCGATCGTCATGCCGAGGTTGTCGCTGCGGGTTGCCGCGACATCGCCGCCGATCTTGTCGGCCCACTCGGCGAAGAAGCGGATGCCGTCGGCGGTGAAAGGCACGTCCCAGGCGGCCGCATCCTTGACCGGGCGGGTCGAGCCGACCGCCTCCAGGCGCGCCAGCGTCTGCACGTCGGCCTCGATCATGTCGGCCCAGCGGCGCAGGATGCGCGCCCGTTCGCGCGGCGCGCAGCGGCTCCAGTCGCTGGCCTTGAATGCCTGCGACGCATCCTGCACGGCCCGGTCGACCAGGTCGGCGCCGGCCACCGGCAGCGCGGCGTAGACCTGGCCGTCGGAGGGCCGCTCGACCGGCACCTCGCCGACGCCCTCCTCCACCAAGCGCCCATGGATAAAGTGCGCCGTGCGCACGTCGACCTGATTCGGATCGAAGCCTTCCATTCACTATCCCTTTCTCTCGTGCGAACAGGGCCGCTCGACCGCCGCGGGCGACCCGACTGTATGGAACGATTATAGGGTTGCGCCCAAAGCATTTTGTGCGGTTGCGATCCCGCCGGCCGGCACAAACCATGGTTTTGCCGCTGCCCGTGGTCGAATGTTTGGATTTTCATGACCCCATCGCCAGCGCCATCCGGGTGTGGCAATATTCTCGTCACTGAAGAGCCAAGCGGGAGCAAATCGCATGAAAGATCGCACGACCGATAGCGCCATCCGGTACCGCCGCATGACGGCCGACGACTTGCCCGCAGCGCACAAGTTGTCGCTGTCGGTGCTGTGGCCACACCGGCTCGAGGACTGGAAGTTCGTCCATGGCATGGGCGAAGGCATCGTCGCCGAAGACGAGACCGGCGTAATCGGCACGGCGATGTTCTGGCTGTATGGCCGGGACTATGCGTCGGTGGGCATGGTGATCGTCGCCCCCGAGCGCCAGAAGGCCGGCATCGGCCGCGGGATGGTGACGCGCATCCTGCGCGAAACGGGCGAGCGCAACGTACTGCTCCACGCCACCCGCAATCACCTCGCATTTTGCGAAAGCTTCGGTTTCTTCCAGATCGGCTGCGTGCACCAGCACCAGGGCAGCGTATTCCGCACGCCGTTCGTGCTGCTGGGCGAGGGCGAGCGGATCCGTCCCGTCGGCCCGCGCGACGAAGCCGTGCTCGCCGACCTGTCGCGGCGCGCGCTCGGCAGGTCGAGCACCGTCTCGCTCAAGCACCTGATGGAGGTCGCGAGCCTGGTCGCGATCGACCGCTACGGCGAGTTGATCGGCTACGCGGCGCTGCGCAAGTATGGGCTTGGCCATGTGATCGGCCCGGTGATCGCGCCCGACGCCGAGCGCGCCAAGGCGCTGATCGCCCACTGGGCCGGTTCGCGCGCCGGTTCGTTCGTCCGCCTCGACGTCCCTGATGCCAGCGGCTTGAGTTCCTGGCTGACGGACATGGGCCTGGTGCAGGTGGAAGCGACCGTACCGATACTGGTGCGCGGCGAGGCGCCACGTCCCGACCCATCCATGACGCGCTTCGCCCTGCTCAGCCAATCCCTGGGCTGACGCGGCACGCAAGCGACGGCGGGCCGCGCCCGCCCGCCGCCGCCATCATCCCCATCATCCCCATCATCCGACAGGAGACCGACATGCTCACCGAAACCAATCTTGCCGCCATCACCTGCCGCCGCATGGACGACGGTGACATCGCCGCCGCCCATGCGCTGTCGCAGGCGGTGCGCTGGCCGCACCGCGCCGAGGACTGGCAGTTCGTGCTGCGCGTGGGTTCGGGATGGGTCGCCGAGCAGGACGGCGCCGTGATCGGCACCGGGTTGAGCTGGAAGCAGGGCGACCACCATGCTTCGCTCGGCATGATCATCGTCTCGCCCGAGCGGCACGGCAAGGGCATCGGCCGCGAACTGATGCGACGGGTGCTGGAAGATCTCGGCGACCGCTGCATCCTGCTCAACGCAACCGCGGCCGGCCAGCCCCTGTACGAACGGATGGGCTTCGTGCCGCTCGGCACGCTGTGCCAGCACCAGGGCAGCATGGCGGCCATCCCCGCGGTCGTGCCCGCCGGCGGCGCGCGCGTGCGCCCGGCCGCGCCGCAAGACCTGCCGGCGATCGTCGCCCTGGCCAACCGCGCCACCGGCATGGCGCGCGATGCGCTGGTGCGCGAACTGGCCGGCATCGCCGAAGTGTCGGTGCTCGAGCGCGACGGCGCGCCGGTCGGGTTTTCCATCATGCGCCAGTTCGGGCGCGGCCGCGTGATCGGCCCGCTGGTGGCGCCCGACGCGGAGGGCGCCAAGGCGCTGGTGGCGCACTGGTCGGACGCCTACGCGGGCACCTTCGTCCGCATCGACATCGACGACGCCACCGGCCTCGGTCCGTGGCTGGAACAGGCCGGCCTGGCGCGGGTCGACACCGCGGTGATCATGGCCCGCAACGGCGAGCCGCGCCGCGATGCCGACATCACGCAATTTGCGATCATCAACCAGGCCTTGTGCTGACAGGCTTGACGCCGACGACGCAGAAAATGCCGAATCCCTCCGCAAAACGCAATTTCCGTTGATTTGGCATACCCTTTCCGCAAGCTAACGCTGCCAGGGTCTGGCTACCATAAGCGAAGATCATTCGCCCCGAAACCGGACCCATCATGCACAACACCGAACTTACCGAACTGGCCTCGCTGGACCGCGCCCACCTCATCCATCCAGTCGTGAACTACCGCAGCCATGAGCAGCGCGGCGCCACGATCCTCGTGTCCGGCCATGGCGTCTACCTGAACGATGCCCAGGGCAACGAGCTGCTGGACGCGTTTTCCGGCCTGTGGTGCGTCAACGTCGGCTACGGCCAGGAAAGCGTCGTGCGCGCAGCGACCGAACAGATGCGCCAGCTTCCCTACGCGACCAGCTATTTCCACTTCGCGTCGGAGCCCGCCATCCGTTTGGCGGCGCGCCTGGTAGAACTGGCGCCGGCATCGCTGCGCCACGTGTATTTCACGCTGGGCGGCTCGGACGCGGTCGACGCGGCGATCCGTTTCATCACGTATTACTTCAATTCGACCGGCCGCCCGCAAAAGAAGCATTTCATTTCACTGGAACGCGGCTACCACGGCTCGTCGTCGCAGGGATCGGGCCTGACCGCCATCGCGGCTTTCCATCAGAATTTCGACCTGCCGCTGCCGCACCAGCACAAGATCCCGTCGCCCTACCCCTACCGCAACGAAGCTGGACAGGACCCGCAGGCCATCATCGGCGCGTCGGTGGCGGCCCTGCGCGCCAAGGTCGCGGCGCTGGGGGCGGACAACGTGGCGGCGTTCTTCTGCGAGCCGGTGCAAGGCTCGGGCGGCGTGATCGTGCCGCCCAAGGGCTGGCTCAAGGCCATGCGCGAAGCCTGCCGCGAACTGGACATCCTGTTCGTGGTGGACGAGGTCATCACCGGATTCGGCCGCACCGGTCCGCTGTTCGCGTGCGAAGCGGAAGACGTGCAACCGGACCTGATGACGATCGCCAAGGGCCTGACGGCGGGCTATGCGCCGATGGGCGCCGTGCTGATGTCGGACGCGGTGTATTGCGCCATTGCCGACGGCGCGCCGGGCATGCCGGTCGGGCATGGCCACACCTATTCCGCGCACCCGGTCAGCGCCGCAGTGGCCCTGGAAGTGCTGCGCCTGTACGAGGAAGGCGGCCTGCTGGCCAACGGTGTGGCGCAAACGCCCCATTTCGAGGCGGGCTTGCGCGAGATGCTGTCCCATCCTCTGGTGGGCGAGGCGCGCAACCGCGGCTTGCTGGGGGCACTGGAACTGGTGGCGGACAAGGGCGCGAAGACGCGCTTCGACCCGGCGCTCAAGCTCAGCGAGCGCATCGCCGCCGCGGCCTACCGCAACCGCGTCATCTTCCGCGCGTTCGGCGACAACATCCTCGGCTTCGCGCCGGCACTGTGCTACACCGCCAGCGAGTTCGAACTCCTGTTCGCGCGCCTGAAGAAAACCCTGGACGAGGTGCTGGACGAGCCGGACGTGCGCCGGTCCGTCAAATAGGCGGCGACGCGACACCGCGGTGCGCTTGTCGGAACTACTTATTTACTGCTGGCACCGCGCCTGTTAGCATGCTGCTTAACTATTGCGAAACTCTCAGGAGTAGCGACGCACGATGATGCCGGAAGCGCTAAAACTCGACCGTATTGATGTTCGTATACTCGGCCACCTGCAGGCCAACGGCCGCATCACCAACGTCGACCTCGCCGATGCGGTCGGCCTGTCCCCCAGCCCTTGCCTGATCCGGGTCAAGCGGCTGGAAAAGGCCGGGTACATCACCGGCTACGGCGCCCTGATCCAGATGGAAAAACTCGGCACGATGCAAGTCGTGTTCACCCAGGTGACGCTGTCGGACCACCGGCGCGAGGATTTCGTGAAGTTCGAGACCGCCATCCGCAAGATCGACGAGGTGGTCGAATGCCACCTGGTCAGCGGCGGCTTCGACTACCTGCTCAAATTCGTCACGCGCAGCGTCGGGCATTACCAGACCATCATGGAAGAAGTACTGGAACGCAGCGCCAGCATCGAAAAGTACTTCAGCTACATCGTCATCAAGTCGCCGTTCGTCAAGACCCACTATCCGATCGAGAAGCTGTTCTCGTCCCACGAGTAAGCGGCTCGCCACGCCGAAGGGCGGCCGGCCTGGCCGCCCTTCCTGCGCTTTTCCCTCCCCGCCTGCGCACGCCGCAGAACATGCCGAAGCCGCGCTAAAAAACATTGTTTGTGCCGGCGGTGCCCCGCTCTATGGATACTTCGATCTCGGGACTGGCACTAAGATCGAATCATCATCCACCGCCGGGCAAACCCCGCCCAGCCCATTATTTGACCTGCAAAAACGGATCCTTATGGCCAAGCACTCATTCAATATCGCTGTCATCGCCGGAGACGGCATCGGCAAGGAAGTCATGCCGGAAGGCTTGCGCGTGCTCGACGCCGCCGCCAGGCGCTTCGGCATCGCACTCCATTACAAGCACATCGAATGGTCCAGCTGCGACTACTACGCGACCCACGGCAAGATGATGCCGGACGACTGGAAAGCACAGCTGGCCGGCGTGGATGCGATCTATTTCGGCGCCGTCGGCTGGCCGGACGCGGTGCCCGACCATGTCTCGCTGTGGGGCTCGATCCTGAAATTCCGCCGTGAATTCGACCAGTACATCAACCTGCGCCCGGCGCGCCTGTTCGAAGGCGTGGCCTGCCCGCTGGCCAACCGCAAGCCGGGCGACATCGACTTCATGATCGTGCGCGAAAACACCGAAGGCGAATACAGCTCGGTGGGCGGCGTGATGTACGAAGGGACCGAGCGTGAAGTCGTCATGCAGCAATCGGTGTTCTCGCGCCATGGCGCCGACCGTTTGTTGAAATTCGCGTTCGAACTCGCCCGCAAGCGCGAGCGCAAGCACCTGACGGTAGCCACCAAGAGCAACGGCATCGCGGTCAGCATGCCGTGGTGGGACGGCCGCGCGGCGGCCATCGCGGCGGATTATCCGGACGTACGCTGGGACAAGCAGCACATCGACATCCTCTCGGCCCGCTTCGTGCTGCAGCCGCAACGCTTCGACGTGGTCGCGGCAACCAACCTGTTCGGCGACATCCTGTCCGACCTCGGCCCCGCCTGCACCGGCACCCTGGGCCTGGCGCCGTCGGCCAACCTGAACCCGGAACGCAGCTTCCCGTCGCTGTTCGAACCGGTACACGGCTCGGCGCCAGACATCTACGGCAAGAACATCGCCAACCCCATCGGGATGATCTGGTCCGGCGCCATGATGCTCGACTTCATCGATCAGAGCGGCACCGTGGGCCGCCAGGCGCACGACGCGATCCTCGCCGCCATCGAACAGGTATTGGCGGACGGTCCGCGCACGCCGGACCTGGGCGGCGCCGCTTCGACCACGGACATGGGCAAGGCCATCGCCGCGGCGGTGGAGCGCGCTGCGGTTCCGGCCCGCGATTTCATCTAACCAGGAATTCCGATCATGAGCCTGACACTGACCTGCAACGACCTGCTCAAGCAACAGAACTTCATCGATGGCGAATGGTGCGACAGCATCGACGCGCGCCGCTACGACGTCACCGATCCGGCCACCGGCGCCGCCTTCGCCAGCGTCCCGGACAGCACCCCCGAGGATGCCCGTCGCGCCACGGTCGCTGCGCACAATGCGTTCGAAAGCTGGCGCACCGTGCCCGCGCGCGACCGCGCGCGCATCCTCAAACGCTGGCACGCGCTGATCGTCGCCAATACGGAAGACCTGGCCAGGATCATTTCTCGCGAACAGGGCAAGCCGCTGGCCGAAGGGCGCGCCGAAGTCGCCTACGGCGCTTCGTACGTCGAATGGTTCGCCGAAGAAGCCGTGCGCACCTACGGCGACATCATTCCCGAGCAGGTGCGTGGCCGCAAGCTGATGGTCGTGAAAGAAGGCGTGGGCGTGGTGGCAGCGATCACGCCGTGGAACTTCCCGCTGGCGATGATCGCCCGCAAGATCGCGCCGGCCTTGGCCGCCGGCTGCACCGTGGTGGCCAAGCCGGCAGAAGATACGCCCGTGACCGCGCTGGCGCTGGTCAAGCTGGCCGAGGAAGCCGGCGTGCCGCGCGGCGTACTGAACATCGTGACCTCGTCGCGTGAATCGGTGCAGGAAGTGGTCGGCGCCTGGCTGGCCGATTCGCGCGTGCGCAAGCTCACGTTCACCGGTTCGACCGCGGTCGGCAAGTACCTGGCGCGCGAATCGGCCGCCACGCTCAAAAGGCTGTCGCTGGAACTGGGCGGCAACGCGCCTTTCATCGTGTTCGACGACGCCGACCTGGACGCCGCGGTCAATGGCTTGATGGCGGCAAAGTTCCGCAACGGCGGGCAGACTTGCGTCTCGCCCAACCGCATCTACGTGCAGGATGCGGTCTACGATCGATTCGCGCAAAAGCTGGTCGCGCGCGTGGGGGCGCTGCGGGTCGGCCCCGCCACGCGTGAAGATTCGCAGATCGGCCCGATGATCAATGCGCGCGCCGTGGACAAGATCGACAGCCACGTGCGCGATGCGATCGCACATGGCGCGTGTGCACTGGTCGGCGGCGAGCGCGTACGCAACGAGATCGCGGACGGCCCGAATTATTACGCGCCCACGGTGCTGGGCGACGCCACGCCCGAGATGAAACTTGCGGGCGAGGAAACCTTCGGCCCGGTGGCGCCCCTGTTCCGCTTCCGCGACGAGGACGAGGTAGTGCGCCTCGCCAACGGCACGCCGTTCGGCCTGGCCACGTATTTCTATACCCGCGACATCGCGCGCGCATGGCGCGTGGGCGAGCGGCTGCAGTCCGGCCTGGTCGGCATCAACGAAGGCGTGCTGGCCTCGGAAGCGGCGCCGTTCGGCGGCGTCAAGGAATCCGGCTATGGGCGCGAGGGCTCGCGCCACGGCCTGGACGACTACATGCAGACCAAGTACCTGTGCCAGGGCGGCGCGGCATGACGGCCAAGGAGATGCAGATGACCGACAACGCACCGGAAACCTACCCGATCGAGATCGACTTCCCGGACATCCGTCCTTACGCCAAGGGCAATACCGGGATTCCCTACGTGTTCACCTTCGACAGCGGACTGCCCGGGCCGCACGTCATGATCAACGCCCTCACCCATGGCAATGAGGTGTGCGGCGCGGTCGCGGTGAAGGAGTTGCTCGACCTGGGCATCAGGCCGAGCCGCGGCCGCCTGACCCTGGCCTTTGCCAACGTGGCGGCCTATCTGACCTTCGATCCCGCCAGGCCGGACGCCTCGCGCTTCGTCGACCAGGACTTCAACCGCGTCTGGTCGCCCGCCATCCTGGACGACTTGTCGCGCAATTCCTCCGAACTGCGCCGCGCCCGAGCACTGCGTCCGCTGATCGATACGGTCGACTTCCTGCTCGACCTGCACTCGATGCACGAACGCAGCGCGCCATTGAGCGTGTGCGGGGCGCTCGCCAAGGGCATCGATCTGGCGCGGCGCTTCGGCACGCCCGCCACCATCGTCAGCGACGCCGGCCACGCCGAAGGACGGCGCCTACGCGACTACGGCGATTTCGGCGCCGGCGAGAGCGAACGCAATGCGCTGCTGATCGAATGCGGCCAGCACTGGGAGGCGGGCGCGGTCGACGTGGCGCGCAACTGCTGCGCGCGCTGGCTGCTCATGTTCGGGATCGTCGACTTGGCCGACCTGCCCGACCGCTGGCTCAAGCCGCACGATGCGCAGCCACGCGTGGTGCGTGTGACGGACGCGGTGGTCGCCGAAAGCATGGACTTCCGTTTTGCCGCGCCCTACACCGGCCTCGAAACGTTCGCCGACGCCGGCACCGTGATCGCATGGAGCGAAGGGCGCGCAGTGCGCACCCCTTATCCGGACTGCGTGCTGGTCATGCCGTCGCTGCGTCAACTGCGTCCCGGGACGACGGTGGTGCGGCTGGGCCGATTGCTCGGTTAGCGGCTAGGGCAACGGCCATTTCTCCGCATCGATCGCCGCCAAACGATACAAAGGCGGCCGCCGACTGTGATGTAATGCAATCACCCATCCTATCCGCACTATCCCATGAACCACACGACGACGCGGCGCGATGCGCCGCCCATCCGCCGGCGCGCAGCCGCCGCCGGCGTTCCTTCCCTGATCGTCTCCGTGCACCGCTGGCTCGGCCTGGGCGCGGGATTGCTGCTGCTCGTCGTTGCGCTGAGCGGCGCCGCCATGGTCTTCCGTCCCCAACTCGAACCGAGCGTCAGCGCCAGGCTGTGGAGCGCACCTACCTGCAGCGCTGCCCGGCCGCTGTCGACGCTGGTCGGCGCGGCCCGCGCCGCCAACCCCGGCGCCGGGACACTCAGCGCGATCCGCATGCTGCGCGCGCCCGGCACCAGCGTGCGCATCAAATTCAGCGATGGGCGCTGGGTCTACGTCGATGCATGTAGCGGCCGCGTGCTCGGGATCCAGCACGCCTACGGCGGGCCGTTCGGCACGCTCGAGTGGATTCACACCTTCGGCACCGGGCCGATCGGCGCCGTCGTCGCCGCCAGCGTCGCCACCGCCGCGCTGGTGCTGGCGCTGGCCGGCCTGCTGGCCTGGAGGCCTTCCCCACGGCGCCGCGCCGGCCTGGCCGCGGGCGCCCGCCGCCTCGCCCTGCATCGCCGGCTCGGCCCCTGGGTCGCGCCGGTGCTCCTGGTCGCGGCACTGAGCGGCCTGCCGCAGGCACTGCCCGCGCCGGCCGTCGGACCTGCCGTCGCAGTCGATGGCGCGGCCCTGGACCAGGCCTCGTTGCGCCTGGCGGGCATCCCCTGGCAGCAGCTGCAATTGCGCATGCCGCGCCGTGCCGGCGCACCGATCGACATCGACGTCACCGCGAACGATGCCCCCCATCCCTACGCCTCCGGCCTGCTGCGGCTGGACGCCGCCAGCGGCGAGCGTATCGGGTACACACCTTACGCCGCCACCGGCATCGGGCATCGCGCCTATGGCTGGGCCCTATCCCTGCACTACGGCCTGGCCGGCGGCATCGCGCAGCAGGTCGTGCTGTTCCTGGCCATGCTGACGGTGCCGGTGTTGGCCTGGTCGGGCCTGGGCAGCTTCATGGCGCGGCGGCGCGGCGCCTTGACGCTGCGGCTGCGCCGCACGTATCCGGTGGCCGACGGGATCGTGGCGTTCGAATTCACCCACCCGCTCGGATTGCGCCTGCCGCCGTGGACAGCCGGCGCGCATGTGGACGTGTTCATCGCGCCCGGCCTGGTGCGCCAGTATTCCTTGTGCGGCGATGCGCGCGACCGGCGCCGCTACGCCATCGCCGTGCTGCGTTGCCAGCCTTCGCGCGGCGGTTCGCAGGCAATGCACGAGACGCTGCGAACCGGCAGCCTGGTCAGGATCGGCATGCCGCGCAACCAGTTTGCGCTGGCGCCGCACGCGCGCCACAGCGTCCTGGTGGCGGGCGGCATCGGCATCACCCCGATCCTGGCGATGGCCGATGCGTTGGCCGCGCGCGGCGAGCGCTTCGAGCTGCACTACGCCTGCCGCAGCCGCGCGCACGCAGCCTTCCAGGAGCGTATGGCGCACCTGGGCGAAGTCCATTTGTACTGCAAAGAGGATGGGCGAACGCTGGACCTTGGCGCCTTGCTGGCCACGCGCCAGGAAGGCGCCCATCTGTACGTGTGCGGACCGGCGGGGCTGACGCAAGCGGTGCTGACCGAAGCCGAGCGGCTCGGCTGGCCAGCCGAATGCGTGCACACGGAGCGTTTCAGCCCGGCCGACGACGTGGCGCGCGGCCGCCCATTCACGCTGCGCCTCGCCAGCAGCGGCCGCCTGGTCGACGTCCCGGCCGATCGCAGCGCCCTCGCCGCCCTGGCCGATGCCGGCATCGTCATTCCCTCCTCCTGCGGCCAAGGCTTGTGCGGCAGCTGCGTCACCGGGGTGCTCGAAGGAGAACCCGATCACCGCGACCACTGCCTCACACCGGAAGCGCGCGCCGCGAATGACTGCTTCACGCCCTGCTGCTCGCGCGCGCGCGGTGAGTGCCTGGTGCTCGATCTCTAGCGATCGCCCCGATCAGGCAATGGCCGCGCATGCGCGGCGGTGGCGGGCTGCACTTTCAGGCCGGCCAGACACGGAACTGCTGACTTGCGATCGAATGCTTACTCCGGCGCGTGGCCGAGCACGAACGACAAGCATGTCGGGTGCTCGACGTTGTTGCCCTTCTTGATCCATTCTCCGTTTGGCGCCTGCTCCAGGAGCCGTTTCAGCGCGTCCAGGTCGTCGACCCCGCCCCCATCCAGGAACGCGGGTGGGGTCGAGCGCTTCGCGGATCAGATGCAGTGCGCCTCGGCCGCGCCGCTTGCGAAGCCAACGGCCATGGGGAGACTCGGGGCGATGCGTGCCATGTCGCGGTGATCGTCGAAGCGGTAGGCGTCCGCGCCGAACTGCACGTCGACCGATACAAATCCCGTTGCAGAATTCGTATTGATGTTAAATCAGGACGCCACAAAGACAAAAAACCCGCAGCTCTCAGAGCTAGCGGGTCTCATGAATGTTAAAGATTTCTCTCTAACAATTGTCCTGGCGGAGGCGGTGGGATTCCTATTTGCCCTCGCAACCCGCATGAGCACTAGTATTTGTCCTGCTGAGCTCTTCCCTTACCCTGTCTCATACCCTAAAACGTCCGGTACCCCATCAGTGGCGGCTCATCAGAGCTCCTTGCCGCACAAAGTTAAAGCAGCCTCAAAATTTGAGGTGTTATCACACGCATTTTATCAAACCAGAATAGATTTCACCTATTAACATGTAGATAACAAAAGTTGTTGTTACACCATTTCCCGTCAACGGAGCCACCAATGGAAACCGAGTTAGCGGTCGTTGAACGTCGTACCAGAATAGATGAAGTTCTTCATATCTGTGGTTTGTCCCGTAGCTCTCTCTACGCAAACATCCAAAGCGGAAACTTCCCCGCCCAAGTCAAGCTCTCGAAAAAGGCATCAGCTTGGCTCTACAGCGAAGTTCTGGCGTGGATAGCCGCACGCGCCGCAGAGCGCACAGGGCGCAGAGAGAATTAATATGATATCAACAATATGTGGTTTCGATGTCGTTCGAGCGTGTCCTGAACAGCTTTGCAGGCCGTTTTGGCTCTTAAGAATCAAGGAGTTAGCTCTGCACCACACTTTGCACCACGTGAGTTCCCCCACCGTCGAAGAAAAAGCCGACTTCAGGAAGTCGGCTTTTTTTCAATCATGCACTAAATCTTCGCGGAAAGGGCGATTCGCCCCCCATAGGCTATGAACCTTACAAGCTGGGGGGTGCACGGGAGCCCAGGGGACCGCTCCCTAGGGAGGGCGCCCTCCTTCGCTCCGGATGAGCCCGTTAAATCCCCTCAATAAACCCACGAATAAACCCAAGCAGCCTCATCACTCGCGTGCCATCAGGCTGACTTGAAAGCACGCGGTCAGGTTGCGCCCCCTCGCCCGCCGGAATCGGCGCGAGTCCATTCTGGCGGAGGCGGTAGCGGCCTGCCCCATCCCTTTGAAAAACAAAAAAAAACCCGCCCTGTCTGACGAGGGCGGGCTGAAGACGGGTCTCTACGTGACCCGCAAGGAGACCATATCGGCTCCAGACGTGCCGGAAACGCATGTCAGGAGTCTGCGCGACCGCTGGTCCGACGCGGCCGGCAGAGATGCCTGGTGAAGCCGCAGCGCACTTCACAAGACACGCTGAGCGCCGCTCAGAACTTCATGTGCACGCCCAGCGAGTACGTACGGCCGCCGCTGTATGTCTGTTCGGTGGCATTCGCGTACTGGAAGTAATAGGTCTGCTTGGCGTTGTTCGCGTTTGCAACGTTGAACGTCGCCGTCGGCCAGCCGTCGCGGTCGAAGATGCTGTCGAGGTCGAAGCTGGACGAGAAATCGACCTGCTTGTACTTTTCCCGATAGACCGCGGCCTGCGTAATGCCGTTTTCGTTGAACGGACCGGATTGCAGCGCGCCCGAGAACGTATGCGACAGGCGTGCCATGATGCCGTTGCGCTCGTTGTACACGGTGAATTTGTTCGACTGCTTCGGCACGCCAACGGCCACAAGACTGCTGGCGCCGTCTCCTACCGCGACCGGTTCAGTAGTGCCAATGCTACATAAATTTATTTCCAATGTTTTAGTCCGTCACCCAGTTGCAACGTGTTTTTTCATTGAACTCGGATTTTGAATCCGCGCTTTTCCCACTCCGTCATAGGGAAATGTTGGACCAATATTAAATACACAGACGAGCAAGCGTAAATATATATCTTTCGGAATTCAGGCGGCTTCAAAATCCTGCGGGGGTATCTCAGCCCAGTTTCAGAACAGACGAAATTGAACAGCCAATACACGACTGCGCAATTGAATAAATAATGCAATGAGCCCGGCAGGACCCGCCTGCCAGGCTCTGCAACTGCCGCGATGGATCAGAATGTAGTGCGCAGCGACAGCGTGTAGCTGGCGCCAGGCCTGTACTCGTCGAAAATCGCGTTGCTGAACTGCGTGTAGGACTGGCTAATCGCATTGGTGGCGTTCCACACGCTGAACGTCAGGTCTGTGTCATAACGGAAACCGAACATGCGCTTTAGATTGAGGCCGACCGAGGCATCGACCTGGGCGCGTGCCTTGGTGTAGGCATAGGCGCCGCCCGGCGCGTTCAGGCCCGTACTGGTGCTGGACACGTACGTCGCCGTGTACGAACGCGCTACCCGCACGTTGATGCCGTTGCGCTCATAGTAGACGGTAAGATTGTTGGTGCGTGGCGGCACTCCGGCGACCGGCGGGGCATTGGGCGCCTCATCCGTCTGTTTCGCATAGGTAAAGTTGGCCGTAAAACCGAACCCTTTTACCGGCAACATGTCCAGTGGTTGCTGCCAGGTCGCTTCGAGGCCGCGCACCTTCAGCTTGCTGTCGATGTTGTATGGCTCGGTGATCTCGACCAGGTGCTTGTCGCGCCCGCCGCTGGCGTCCACCGCCTGCTGCTGGGCGGGGCTCAGGATGAAAGTACCGTAGAGCGCATCCAGGTCGGCCAGGGTGTACAGCCGGATGCGCTGCCCGGGACGATCGATGATGTCCTTGGCGAACCCGCTCAGGGATACAAAGGCTTCGCGTGACAGGTAGTACTCGAGAGCCAGATCAAGGTTATTTGCTTCATAAGGCTTGAGCTTGGGGTTGGTCACGCTACCCTGGCGCGCCCCCTGATCGCCGATGTACAGGGAGGTCTGGCGCAAGTCGCCCGGATTGGCACGCGTCATCGATTTCGAGCCCGAGGCGCGCGCGATCAACGACGGCGTCAAGTTGTAAGCCACGGTGAACGATGGCAAGACGTTGTGATACTTGGTACTCTCGTAGGACCACTGCGCCACACTGTCGTACAGGCCGCCATTCGTCAAGGTGGCATTGCGCGGATCGGCTGCCGCGTTCAATATACCGATGGTCTGCTCGGTTTTGACATAGCGGACCCCGGCGTTATACCGCAGAGTACGGCCGAAGACCTGGCTACGGCCGTTCAGCTCGGTGTACAGCGCGCCGACGGCTTCACGGATGTAGCCGCCGCTGCCGTTGCCAAAGCCCCGGTTGATATTATCAAGGAAGTATTGGTAATCCGTGTCATTGGCGAACTTCGGCCAGTCGAGCGTGATGAAGCCGTGGTCGCTCGCATGGGCGTAGTTCGGCACCTGGGCATTGGTCACCGCCGAGCCTTGATAGACCAGCGGGGCAGTCGCTCCGGCGGTCGAGCCGGTGCCGTAGCCCGGATATGCGGTTGCGGCGTCGGTAACGGGGCCCGGCGCATAGCGGCCGTCGCAGCCTGGCGAGCGGATCTGGGTATTGGGGTAGAGGAAGCGCACGTTGACGTTGTTGCCGCACGCGACGTTCATCCAGGCGTCCGGGACACCGTAGCTGCGGTAGCGGCGCTCCATGTCGTCCCAGGCGCCGCCCACCTTGATGCTGAACGCGTCGTCGCCCCAGTTGACATCCAGGCGCGTGCCCTTGCTCCGGGTCGTACGGTCGAAGTTATCCATGCGCAGGCCCGACAGGTTCTGCCCCGCCTGGTACCAGCCGAAATTGGAGGGATCGTTATTGTCCAGGTTACCGGTGAAGGTGGGCGATTGTCCCGGCCTGCTGTTATCGTAGGTAATGACCGAACTGGGCGATTTCGTTGCCAGCAGCACGCTAGGCATGTCGCGGTAGAAGCGACTGCTGGTAGCGTTCACGCTGCCGTCGATGGTCCAGCTGTCGTTTGGACGAAACTGGAACCCCGGGTTGATGCTGCGGAAGGAGGTCTTTTCGTCCATCGGGCGGAATTCCAGCGACCAGAAGGTGTTGGCCAGCACACCTTTGGTCACGACGCACCCAATGGTGCAATCGCTGCGGTCGAACTCGAAGCCGATCGGGATGGGGGTATTGGCGCGTGTGCCGACGTTCATCCCTTCGGTGGTCATCGTGCTGCGCTTATTGGCTCCCAGCAGATCCAGATAGACATCGAGCCGGTCGTTGGGCTGCCACTGCATACTGATGACTTCACCAACGCGCTTGCGCTCTCCCTGGTAGACCTGGTGGCGGCCAAGGCGCCCCATCAGGGCGTTATCGAGTTGCTGAATGGTAGCACCTGGATTCAGCGCCAGCAACATGGCGCGGTCGATTTGCTTGCCGGGCACCAGGATCGAGCGGGCGTAGGCTGGCAGGTCGTTCAGCGCCAGTCCGGCCGGAACGACGTCCGGCGTCGACTGGCTGCCGCCGCCGGTGCTGTTGGGCTTGTCGGCGGCATTGGTCTGGAAGGGCTTCAGCTGGAAATTGCGCATTTCGACCGATTGGAAAGTATCGGTCTTGAATTTGCTGTCACCAAACGCAACGCCACCCAGGATGCCGAATTTGCCCCATGTCGGACTGGTCCAGGTATTGCTGATCAGGCCCGAACCGGTCGAGCCCCACTTGCCATCGTTTTCGCGGAAGTTGCCGCTAAGAGTAAGCGCCGAGCGGAAGCCGCTTTTGTCAAAAGGACGCACAGTGCGCATGTTGACTGTGCCGGCCAGACCGCCTTCGATTAGGCTGGCCTGCTGGCTCTTGTAAACTGTGGCACTACGGAACAGCTCCGAAGGCAGGAAGTCCATGTCGACTTCGCGGTTGGCACTGATCCCGCCGCCCGAGTTACTCCCTGATGCCGACGTGATCGGGGCCCCGTTGAGCAGCACGCGGGTAAAGGCCGGGCCCATGCCGCGAATGGAAATATTCATCCCCTCGCCGTCAACCTCCGAGCGCCTGACATTCACGCCAGGAACGCGCGCCAGCGCATCGGCGATGTTTGGATCAGGAAACTTTCCCATGTCCTCCGAGAATACGGTGTCGGACAGGCCGACATTGTCGCGCTTTTCATTGGCGGACAAGGCCAACGAACTGCGAAAACCGCTTACGGTGACGGTCGGCGTCACTGGTTTGCCGTCTTGGTCCGGATTGTTTTGCGCATACGCGCTCGACACGAGGCCCGCCAACACGGTAAGTAGCAATACATTACCTTGCGCCGGGTTCAGGCTTCGGGCCGTATTTTTATATCTGTTTTTCATGCTCTTTCTCTCCTCCTGAGGTGGTCAACAATTTATTAATTTTTTTGATACTTATTGTCTTATCGTCTCGATGATGCAAGATCAAACTGGCGCACTAATATATTAGAAAAATGTGCAATGAAATTTACTCGGTGGCCAAATATCGCCAGCGGCATCAGTTACCGACGATCGATTCCTGAATCATCGGAATACGGCGACTCCGGATTCATGATCGAAAAAGTGCGCAAATCCTGCGCGCGACAATTTATTGAGCGATTTCCGGAGAAAACTCTGCCCTTAATTCCGGCAATGCCTTGTTTAATTCAGTTTCGACCATGCGCGAGAAAAACGCCGAGCCCTTGCGCCCGAGATGGGTGCGGTCGAACGCGGTCCGGAGCGCGGACGGCTGCCGGACATTTTCCGGCGTGGCAAGACCGTAGCCGGGTGAGCCGGGAAGCACGGCCGGCCCGACCCAGCCTGCCGGACGCGGTTCGACAGCCAGCGTATCCGCCTCGTCCTGTCCCATGGCCTGGACGGCCGTGTAGCTGTCGGCGTTCAGGTCAAGCACCGCCACGTGTTCCTGCCGCCCCACCTTCAGCGCCGCGTCGGCCCACGGGCGCAGGTTGTTGTCGAGTACACCATCAACGAAATTGCGACGCGTTAATGGCGTCACGAGGACAGGCACACCGCCCAGCGCCCTGACGTCGCGGGCGTAGCGCATCATGTTCGCGGGGAATTCCGACGCAAGGTCCGTGCTGTGCCCCGGCTTGCCGGGCTGGTCGTTATGGCCGAACTGGATCAGCACGTACGTCGCGCGATAGGCGGCGGCGCCGCGCAGCAATCCCTGGACTTCATCCCAACGCCCTTCCCCGCGAAAACTGGCGGAACTGCGCCCGGCACGCGCCAGGTTAAGGCAGGTGTCGGCGACGATCACCCGTTCGCAGAACGCGTTGCCATAGCCGCTCGTTCTCGCCATGGTGGAATCTCCGACGAGGATGAAGCGGACCGGCTTGGGTTCCGCGGCCTGGACGGTGGCGGCATCGAGAATGGACAGGATCAACGCCAGTCCGATTGCGAGTGTGTTACGCATAAAGTTCCTTTCCTATTGTTGGGCAATGGCGATATCGACGGCATCCGGGGCCAGCCCGTCCGCCTCCGCGTACACGACGATGTGGCCTGTTTTTCCGGGCTTCGCACGCACGATCGCCAGCACGAGGCCATTGAACGCACGTTTCTCCATGGTCCGAAACGGTTCCATCTCCGTCTGGTCGCCGTTGTCGGTCGCCACGATCTCACCAGGACCGGCGACGCGGAAGCGGCCCCGGTTGCCTGCGCGGAGAGCCGTCGCGCCGCTCGCGTCGGCGATCCGCACTGTAACGAAAGCCAGGTCATCGCGCCCCGCCCGGATATGCGCCCGGTCCACGCTCGCCGCCAGCCGCGCGGGCGGCCCTTCGGTGCGCACGACGTCGCGCGCCCACTCCCGCTTATCCTTGTAGACCACGACGGCAACCTCGCCGGGCTCGTATTTCATTTCGTCCCTGCGGAACCGGTATTCGTACGGGGACCGTTCCGTCAGCTTCGCGATCCTGCCCTGCGATTTACCGTTGACGAACAGTTCGGCCTCGTCGCCGGACGAAAACACGTGGACGGGTGTGTCGTGCGCGATGCCGACCAGTTCCCTGGCCAGCTCGACGCCGCGCGCCGTGCGCTGCTCCTGCACCCCCTTGCCGACACTCCACATCAGCACGGACGGATGGTTGCGGTCGCGCCGGATCGTGGCGCGCAGGTCCGCTTCGTGCCAGTCGGGGAACTGCAGTTGCAAACCCTGGTTCGTCTTTTTCGCTTCCCAAGTATCGAAGATCTCGTCGACGGCGAGGATACCCATGCGGTCGCACAGCTCCAGCATCTCGGGTGCGGGAGGATTATGGGAAAAGCGCACGGCATTGACGCCCATGTCCCGCATCGTTTCCAGCGGACGCTCCGCGGCGCGGTAGTTGAAGGCCGCGCCCAGCGCACCCAAGTCAAGGTGCAAGTTGACGCCGCGCAGGTGTAGAGGGATGCCGTTCACGAAGAGCCCTTGTCGGGATCGAAGCGGAGCGCACGCAGCCCGAAGCGCGTCTCGTAGCGGTCGATGACCTCGCGGCCGCCGGTCACGGTCGTGATGGCCAGGTAGCGGTGCGGCTGCTGTTCCGGTGCCGGTCCCCACAGACGAGGATTCGCGACGACGGCCTTGCCGTGCACGACAATGGAACCGCCGGCAGCAACTGCCGCCAGGGCTTGCGCAATGAGGGCGACCGGAAGGCCCGTGCGCGCGCCGTCGTCGAGTGCGTAGATGTCGGTGGAAACCCGCACGGCCGCGTCCGCGCGCGACCCGTTGTCCAGCGTGACGTCGATGTCGACCCACGCCTTTTCCGCCGACACGACGGGTGTGTGTACATAGGTGCCCCATTGGGCGACGTGGACCGGCGCTGTCTTCGTAAGCCAGACGTGGCGGTAGATGCCCCCGCTCGTGTACCAACGCGAGGAATCGGCGGGATTGTCGAGCCGGATGACGATGGTGTTGGTCTCGCCGGGCACGGCGTACGGTGCCAGAATTAGGCGCCACGAGGTATAGCCGTACAGCCAGCCACCGACACGCTTGCCGTTCAGCCAGACGGTAGCGTAAGACATGGCGCCATCCACGTCGAGGAACAGCGACTTGCCGGCATCGGTCTCCGGCAGGACGATAGCCTTGCGATACCAGACGGGTGCCCGGCTCTTCAGGCGGCCGATATTGCTGTGGGCTCCCTCCCACAGGAACGGTCCTTCGATGGCCCAATCGTACGGCAGATCGACGCGGCGCCAGCCGCTATCATCGAAATCGGGACGCACAAGAGAGATGGCGCCTCGCCGATGACCGCCGGGTCGCGCATGGCGCCTGCCGGAATCCTTGATGAACGGATTCGCCGCCGGCAGGATCCACTCCTTCAGGCCGCCCTTCGCCACGGCCACGTCCGGCCCGCGGGGCGACCATTTCTCCGGCTGGCTTTGCGTCCGAGCCACGCCGCCGCGCGCCCCATAGGCCAGGGCATTGCCCGCGTCGGCGGGGTTGCCCTGGTGAAACCGCCAGTCGGTGTCCAGCCTCACGTGCTCGCGCGGTGCCGTCGAGGCGCGCTCTGCGTCGGGCAGGCGAACTTGCACGGTCGCATCAGGCGTGCCGCTGGAAACCAGCAATGCGGCCACCATCGCCCCGACACGTCGAACGGTGCGTGAAACAGAAAAGGTTGAGATGAAAAACATAGTGGTCATCCGGCTGGGCGTGTCGTTACGCACAACGAGAATACACTAATACATTACGACTTCATCTATACATTTTCATGGGTTTTCTATATCGCTTTGTTTGACTTCAGCCGCGTGCCAGACTCGGCATTTTCGGGTCGTAGGTCCAGCCCGGTACGAGGTAGCGCATCGCCATCGCATCGTCGCGCGCGCCGGCCGCGACCTTCTTGTACAGCGCATGGGCCGCCGCGATCTCGGCCATGTCCGGCTCGACACCCAATCCCGGCCGGTCCGATACGGCCACTTTGCCGCGGACGATCCGCGGCGGTTCCGTCGTCAGGCGCGCCCGGCCTTCCTGCCAGATCCAGTGCGTGTCGATCGCCGTGATGTCACCTGGCGCCGCTGCCGCGCAATGCGTGAACATGGCCAGCGACACATCGAAGTGGTTATTGGAGTGCGAGCCCCAGGTCAGGCCCCAGTCGTGACACAGCTGGGCGAGACGCACGGAGCCCTGCATGGTCCAGAAGTGCGGGTCGGCCAGCGGGATGTCGACGGCGCCCAGCAGGTACGAGTGGGCCATCTGGCGCCAGTCGGTGGCAACCATGTTCGTGGCCGTGCGGATACCTGTGGCACGCCTGAATTCGGCAATGATCTCGCGTCCGGAATAGCCTTGCTCCGGCCCGCATGGGTCTTCCGCGTACGCGAGCACATGGCCCTGGCCCTTGCAGGCGGCCACGGCTTGCGCCAGCGACCAGGCGCCGTTCGGGTCGACCGTCACGTTGCCGTTCGGGTGATGCCGCTTGATGGCGGCCGCGGCCTCCACTTCCTGTTCCGGCGCCATCACCCCACCCTTCAGTTTGAAATCACGGAAGCCGTAGCGGTCGACGGCGGCATCCGCGAGGCAGGCGATCGCCTGCGGCGTCAGCGCCTCGCGGTCACGCAGCCCATACCAGTCGTCGCCCGTCCCTGCATCGTAGGGCAAATCCGTCCTGGCGGCGTCGCCCACATAGAACAGATAGGCAAGCATCGGGACGCTGTCGCGCTGGCGGCCATTGCCCAGGAGTTCGCAGACGGGTACGCCCAGGTATTGGCCGAACAGGTCGAGAAGCGCCGCCTCGACGGCCGCGATGACGTTTTCGAGACGCAGGTTGATTTCGTGCGGCTGGCGCAGCACCGATTCCTCGGCCGCGTTGGTGACCTGGTGTTGCGGTGCGCCGCACCGGCCGCCGCAGGCCGCGCGCACGGCGTTCAAGGTGCGCTGCCAGCGCCCGAGTTCCGTGCCGACGACAAGGGAAATGGCACGCTCAAGCGCTTTCAATATACCTTCGCCACCCGGCACTTCGCCGATGCCGACGTGTCCGGCGTTATCCGTCAACAAAACCAGGTTGCGCGTGAAGAACGGTGCATGCGCCCCGCACAGGTTGAGCAGCATGCTGTCGCGCCCGGCGACGGGAATGACCCGCATCGAAGTGATGACGGGGGTACTGGCGGCGGTAAAAGATGTCATGGTCGTCCGTTTTCTTGGTCGAGAGAAGGTTGCACGGAAAAATATCTAATGCACTAATGCGTTATCTCGGATGGCGCCGTTGTGCTACCGGAGATAGTTTTATAACGCACTAATATTTTACGACAACCGGATGACCGCGAGCGGCGATATGTCGGCCTGTCGTTACGCCAAGAAGTAGTCCGGATAATCGGTGCGAATGGTATCGAGTTGGGCCAGCGTACCCGAAAGGTGTTTGCGGACGTTGCGCTGTGCCCCCTGAGCGTCGCGCGCGCCGATTGCCGCCACGATACTTCCATGGTCCGATAGGACGGTCGCCGCCTTGTTCTTGATCGGCAAGTGCAGCCGGCGCAGCCGGTCCAGTTGACCGCTCTGCCCACGCATCCAGTGCCACAGGGTTTCGGCCTGGGCCGCGATGAACATTTGGCGGTGGAATGTCTGGTCGGCCTGCGCGAACGTGGCAAAGTCGCCGTGGGACAAGGCCAGCGCCTGTTGGGACACGATATTTTCCAGCGTGGTAACGAGCGTCCGGCTGGGCGCTTGCGCCAGCAGGTGAACGATTTCCAGCTCCAGCGACAGCCTCAGGAGATGCGCCTGCCGAGCAGATTCGACGTCGATCGCGCGCACGGTCGTAATCTGTTTCGGGACGATGTCAACGAGTCCCTCCTCGCCCAGGCGCGTCAGCGCGTCACGTATGGGCGTCGACGACAGGTCAAAATAGATCGCCAGTTCATCCCTCTGCAGTTGCACACCAGGCTTCAGATCAAAGGAAATGATGCGTTCACGCAAATGCTCGAAAACTTGGGCCGACGCGTTACGCATCCGGTCCAGCCGAAAACTGCCAGGTCTGAACAGCTGTGTCATGTCCGGACCGCCTCCACATGACCGACCAGGTAATCTGGATAGCGCTCGCGCAAGGCCACCAGTTCCGACAGCGTGCCGCTCAGGTGCCGACGCACGCCGACTTCCGCCCCTTCCGGATCGCTCCGCGCGATCGCAGCCGCGATGTCCGCATGTTCCTGCACAACGGATTCCGCCTTGCCGGTCTGCAGCAGGTGCAGCCGCCTGAGACGATCCATGTTGCCGCTCTTGCCGCGCATGAAGCGCCACAACTGTTCCGCGCGGGCGGCGACGTACATGCACTCGTGGAATGCCTGATCGGCCTGCGCGAAGGCATCCATGTCGTCTCGTTCCAGGCATGCCCGCTGCCGGCCGACGAAACCCTGCAATTCTTCGACGAGACCGTCGTCGCTGTGCTGGGCAAGCGTGCGTGCGATTTCGAGCTCGAGGGTCAGGCGGAGGAAGTGCGCGTTCCGGGCCGATTCGAGATCGACGGCACGCACCCGCGTGCCATGCTGGGGAAAGATATCGACCAGCTCGTCTTCCTCCAGTTTCAGCAACGCATCTCGAACGGGCGTGACGGACAAGCCGAAGTGGCGGGCGAGCTCAGCCCGGTCCAGGTCCATCCCAGGCTTGAGCTTCAGCTTGACGATTGCCGAGCGCAGATAATCGTAGACTTGCTGCGCCGCGCCTTGCGACTTGTCCAGCGTGAAGCCGCCGGCCAGCTCGAACATATTCATGACAATGTAAGGACGAATGGACGTCGGACGGACCAACGACACGTAAAACTTTAGTATCTTGTTGGAATCCTACCACATTGTCACCTTTGCGCGCCGAGTGAGCGCCAAACAGTACCAAAATTGGTCCAGCCGGCTACCCATATTGGTCATCTAACTTTCATCCCTGGCGGAGGCCCGTACAAAGCCGGAGCGCCGTCCAGCACGACATCGATCCGGTCCAGCACCACTCCGGGATCGAGCGCATAGACCTGGATCGTGTGCCGGCCCGGTTTCAGCCTCGCCAACGCCATCGTCCGCACCGCCGTGTTGGACAGCACGTTCCGTTTCCACTCGTCGCTGCGGCCAGTGGTTCCGTAATCGGCGACGTCGACGGGACCGCCGTCGAAACGGTACGCCACGCGCACCCGGCCGTTCCCCGCGAGTGGATGTTCGGGCAGGGCTACGAGGCGCAGCGTGGCGCCGCCGTCGCTCATCGTGTCGAACGCATAGGTCAGCGGTTCGATCTTGCCGACGTCTTCGGGTTCGCGCACATGGAGATTCAGGCGCGCGCGCAGGCTGCGTCCGCTGCTTCCCAGGCCTGGCTGGAGTTCCCAGTCGGGGTTCGCCATCGCGCTGCCGGCGGCGATGCTGACGATGTGCGCATGCTCGCCCGGCACCCCGGCAGCCCTAGGCGGATCCAGGTGCAGATTCAGATGCACATCCCGGCCATCGCACCGCAGTGTGAGCGCAGGGTTGTCCGAGCCGTCGTAACGGATGGCGATGCGCTGCTCGAATCCGTTACCGGCCTCGAGATTGCCGGCCTGGGTCGCGGTCGTGACGCCGCGCGCGCCGTTGCCAACACTCCATTCGGCCACGCGGGCCCCATGCGCCGACAGGGTGACGATCTGTATGCCCGGCTTGCCTTTGACGAACGCCAGGCGGTCGGCGTCCGCGGAATACGGGTATGAATAGACGATGCCGCAGCCCGCGCCCGCGTCCGCCGCATAGGCCGGCCACACTGGCTCCGCAAACACGGGCAGGCGCCGCGGCGCCATGTCCATGATGCCGCGCCATTTGCCCCCCGCGAGACGGCCGAACGCTGCCGTCTCCGCCACGATGGCGGCATGGGCCCGCCGCGCTTCGTCCACGAGACGCTGCGCGGACGGACGGCCTTGGCGCGCCGCTTCGGCGGCCAGGTCGAGCTTGAGAATGCGCGCGTTCAGGTTCGCGGCCCCGTGCACGGGATAGCGCACCAGTTCCACGTACGCGTCGTGCCGTTCGGCCGGAACGTGCCGAGCCAACTCGTCCGCCTCGGCCGCCAGCGCCTCGTAGCGCTCCAGCCGCCGCACGCCCTCTTCGCCGCCAGACGCCATGTAGTCCGTCCGGCGGTTCGGGGTGATCGGCTCGACCTGGCCGAACCCCATGAATTCCGGCCGGCGTTCCCAGGCGAGGTCGTAGTAGTCGCCTAGGACCCGCGCCACGTTCGCGCCCAGTTCGGGGCCGAACTGGACCGTGCTCCACGCCGCCAGGTGCCGCGCCGGATCCTGGTCCAGCTGGCGCGCATCGAAAGCACTGTCGAGGAAATACTGCATGAGGTACTCGGCCGGCTTGATGTCGCCGACGTTGACGACCCACAGCTTGCGCGCGCCCGTGGCCCATGCACGTTGCAACTGGTCGCGAATCAGGGCCGGATGCGTCGTGCCCAGCCACAGGTAGTCGTGCGGCCGTCCCCAGTACGAGATGTGGTAATAGATCCCCGCCCCGCCCACCCGGCGGCGTTCATCCGCATTGCTGAGCTGGTGCAGATAGCCGTAATTATCGTCCGGCCAGATCAGCGTGACGTCGTCCGGCACCCTCAGTCCCGCGTTGTAGACGTCAAGCACTTCCTTGTACAGGGTCAGCGCCTGCGGCACGCCGGCAGCCGGGCGGCCCAGGCTTTGCGCAAGGATGTCGCGCTGCAGGCCGATGGCAGCCTGCGTGGCATCGAGCGCCTGCTGCAAGGTGGCGGCTCCCTCCATCGCCGAATCATGCACGCCGCGCAGGCCGACCGAATACACGTTTTCGCCGTCCTTCACGTCGTCCACGCGCCGGCGCCAGTAGTCCGCCATCGCGGCGCGGTTGACGAAGAAATTAAAGGGGCCGTTCTTGCGGGTATCCCATTCGCGCACGTTGTTGCGCATCATGGGTTCAGCATGCGACGTCCCCACGACGATGGCGTAGTCGGCGGCCGTACGGGCATTGCCCGCGATCTGGAAAAACGGCTTCGTCGAATCGTGCATCGCCGGCCAGATCAGGTTGGCCTTGAGGCGCCACATCAGTTCGAAGATGCGCGCATATGTCGCCGGCCCGATGTCACCTGCCGGGTCCCGTGCGGCCGCCCAGGGCTGCAGGCCCCAGTCCTCGTCGTTCAGGAAAATGCCGCGATACTGGACGGATGGCGCGGCCGACAGGCGCAAGGCCCCGTCGACCTCGGGATGCAAGTTGCGGGACGGCGTCACGTCGGCCCACCATTCCCACGCCGAGACGCCCAGCTCGCGGCTCAGGTCCACCACGCCATACACGGCGCCGCGCGGGTCCGATCCGGCCACCAGCAAGATGCGCCGCCCTCGCCCGTCCTGGACGGCTACCCGCACATAGCGCTCCCACTGGCCCGCCAACTGCCCGAGGTCGATCCCGGACTGCCGCGCCAGCCCCCTCACGAGCGGCGAAGCGGTGGTGCCGATGACGACGCACACCCGGGGGCAGGCGGACAGATCGGTCGTCGTGGCCGCATCGACGCCGGCCACCGCATGCAGGTCGTGGCGCAGAAACCCCGCCGCCAGTTCCAGCGTCTTGCCGCCGTCGTGCACGATGACGGGCGGAGCGGCCGGGTCGGCCAGGGCGAAAGGCGCAGCGCCGGCACAAGGCATCGTGAACGCGGCAAGCAGGGCAAATATCCTGAACGGAGTCAGCATCATCAATGGTCGCAAGAGGGGGAAGTAGGAAGAGCCGCAAACCTTGGATACTAAAATATTACAAAGCTTCTCGGCAAGCGTTCCCGCCACCTTGACCTATCCCGAAATTCGCATGTCAACGCGTGAAAAAGGAATACGCTCGTTGTAATGCATTAGTGTATCTTCGACTACCATTCGCTGCCCGACTGTATCGCGATCATCTTGCCCGGCACCACTACCACGACCTATACCGACGACGCGGCCAACGACCTCGTTCTTGCTTCGGCTGCGTCAGGAATGTCATTTTGCGGCACCGATCCGCGTCACGGTCTCGACTGCAAACTAAAACACGGCAACGAATCCGCCCGCTGAGCTTCACATGGTGCGGAAGTTGACGCCAACCATGATACGGCGGCCGGAGTAAGCGTAGTCCAGCAGGTTGGGCGTGCCATCCGCAAATGGCGCGAAGGGGCCCTGATTGTTCGACGTGATCGCGTTGCCAAGGTTACGGCCTTCGATGAACACATCGACGTCAGGCCGAATCCTGTACGAGATCTTGCCGTCGATAAAGCGGGTGCCGTCGCGGAAGTTCGGCGAGCCCGGGTTATACGGCAAGACATTGGTGATGCCACCCGCTACGCTCGGATAGTTGGTCATGCCGGGTTGACCGCAACCGGCGACACAGTTGAAGAACGATGCCACGGCCTGCACAGCGATGCGTGCGGAAAGCCTGCCGTCGTCATACCACAGCGCAGCGTTATACGAGTACTTTGATTCGCGCGCCGGCGGCAGCGGGGCGCCAGTCAGCAGGTCCACGACGCCCAGGCTCGAGGTGGCCGAACGCAACCTCGTGTAATTGCCGTCGAACCCGGTATAGCGCAGCATCCACGGCAGGAAAGTGAACGCCGCCCTGGCGCCGAGCTCGAGTCCGTTGCGCGTGGTAGCCGCGCCATTGGAATAGGTCGAGTAACCGAAAGGAACGCTGGATAACGCTGTGCCGGTACCCGGATCGACCAGCTCCGAACCGCCGAACAGCATCCCTTTGTCGACGCCCTGGGGCAGCGGGGGACCGGTTTTGCCTTCCTGCCTGAACGCGGCGACGGAGAACATCGTGTCCTTGTTCGGATAGTATTCGAGCGACAGGTCCTGGTTGACGTTCCTTTGTGCCTGCAGCGCCGGGTTCCCGATGGTGCCGCTGCAAGTCTGCGGCAGCCCGGCGTCGGCCACACGTTCGTCATAGGTGCAGGTTCCGGCCGGAAGCAGTTGTGCCACGGACGGCCGTGCCACCGCCCTGGCGTGCCCGTAGCGCACGACGGCCTTGCCCGGCATGACCCACAGCGCCAGGTTATAGATTGGGAGGAAGTCGTGCGCCCTGCCGTCGACCGCCGTGTTTTGCGAATACATACTGATGACCGTGCCGCCAGCGGCATTCGGATTGGCCGGATCATAGCTGGCAGTCTTGGTGATCGACGTGAAATTCATCGTACCGATGCCATGCACCCTGGTCAGGATGTACCGGTACCCCATATTCCCTTCCAGCGCCCAGCCGAACGGGAACGCGACCGAGGTGAACGGGACGTGGTCGACACCAAAGTCGCTCATCACATAGAACGCCGCCGAACGCTCTGTCAGTCTTTGCACCGGCTGGTCGTATAGCTTGCCGTCGCTGCCCATGCATTGCTTTAGGCAGTCGAAGTTCAGGTTCGGCACGCCCGCGAGCGCGAACGCCTTGTCGACGTCGATCCGGGTCCAGTTGTCCGGCAGGCCGGCCGGGCGTCCGGTAGCGCCGCTGAACAGCCGGGTCGGCGTCGCGTTGCCGACGAGCGATTGCCCGATGATGTCCTGGAACTGCCCGACAGTCATCACGTTCTGCCCTTGCAAGGCGCTGCGCGGATCGGAACTCTGGCCATAACCGTACTTGCAGGCGTTACCGCCCGGCCCCAGCGAACCGGCCGTGTCCTGGCAGCCGACGAAGGTGCCGCGCAGCAAGGCCGACGGGACGATCACGGGCGGTACATAGCCGGGTTTCCCATACGTGCCCATGGGCGTCTTGACGACCCAGCCGCGGCTGTTCCCGGCATACGGGTCCCAGGCGTCGTTGCCGGTGTCACGCAGGTTGACGCCGGTCTTGAAACGCTTGAACAACGGGATCGATTCGGGCGTCGCCCAGGCCAGGTCAAGTTTTGCGGTGCGTTCGCGGGTGTCGCGGATGGTCGGCAACCAGTACGTCTCCGGCGCCCGCGTCAGCAGTGGCTGCTGCGCGGCCGTGTAGGCCGGCACGTATTTCGTGTTGTACGGGCCGATCGGGACCGCGCTTGTTGCCGGGCCCGGGAACGCCTTCGCATACTGGGCAGGGTTCGCCTGGTCGAACGTGCTGCCCGCCGGCAGCGTGTATCCCCACAACCCGTTCGGCTGGACGTGCATGGTCACGGGGCCGTAGTCGTTGTCGAAGCTGATGCGCTTCTGCCCGCGCGTCATGCCCGAACGCGCGTCGCCGACGAAAAATTCGGCGGTCATGCCCCCGTTCCTGTACGTGCCGCCCAGCTGCAGGTAGCGTGTGGTGATCAGCGCCTCATCGTGCAACTGGTCGGTCGTCGCGGTGCCGTCGCTGATCGTGTACTGCGTCACGTGGTGGTTGCCGTCGACGGTGACGGAGGCCGGATTCACGTTGGCGACCGTGCCCGAAAGTACGTTGTAGCCTGATGTGCTGGGCTGCTTGTACAGGTAGTAGCCGGAACCGGGCACCACGCTGCGCATCATGGTGGCCGGGTTGTCGCTGTAGGTCGGACCGGCGTACGTCGGGCTGTACGAACTGGTCTGGTTGAGCAGAAGATTGCCCAGACTGTAGGTGAGCTGGCTGATGTCGTCGTTGCGACGGTTATAGCTTCCTTTGGCGTACAGCGAAAACCTGTCGTTCACCTTGAAGTCGGCACGCAGATCGAGGTTCCGGCGCCTGTCGACTTCCCGCTTGACGAAGTAGCGCACGTTCGAGGGCGTGTAGTCGTTCCATTGGTTCAGGCAACTGATCAGTTCGTTGCCTCGCTGGAGCACCGCCGGGCTGCGCATGGCCGACGGCGTGATGCCGGTCAGCTGGGCTTTCGTGAGCGCCGGAAAAGCGGCGTAGCAATCGGCTTTCGTCTGCGCCGCCGCCGATCGGCTCACCAGATCGAGCGGTGTTGCCGAATCCAGGTAGCCCCCGCCCGCGAGCGGCGAGCGCAAGAAAGGCGTCGTGGCCGCGGCGTCCGCCGTGTTGACCGTGCCCGGCTGGTAGGTAAAGGTCTTCCGGGGCGAATTATCGAAGTCGAGCAGGCGAAAGTAACCCTGTTGCGCAGACTGCGAGACCTGGGCCGCATGGGCTTCGTTGTCGAGCGTGGTCGACGTGGCGTTCAGCAGCAGGCCAAGGCGGCCATCGAGGTATTGGTTGGCAAGGATGACGTTCGCGTCCGGTGCCCATGTCCTGTTCAGCGAGCTTTGCGAGGTCGCCGTGCGAATCGACACGAACGGCTTCCTGAAATCCAGTGCAGTGCGGGTCTTGATAATGACACTGCCACCCAGTGAACCTTCGGTCATGTCGGCCGTCGAGCCCTTGACCACGTCCACGCTCTTGATCAGGTCGGCGGACAGCTGGCGGAATTCAACGCCGCGACCGCCGCCACCACCGTTCATGTCGATGCCACCTGCGGACTGCACGCCCTGCCCGTCCAGTTCCACGCGGATGAGGTTGGCGGCGTTCCCGCGCACGGAAACGCTGACGCCTTCTCCGAACGCGCCGCGGTCCAGGGCGATGCCCGACATGCGCGAGATCGCCTCGCCGACGTTACGGTCGGGAAGCGAGCCCACGTCCTCAGCCACGATCGAATCGATCAAGGTGGCAGCACCCTTCTTGCGCTCGATGCCCGATTGTTGCGAGGCCCTGGTGGCGACGATCGATACCCGGTACGGTTCGCCGGCCGCAGTGCTGGCGGATGCCTCCTGCGCGTGTTGAACCGCTTTCGCCGGGTCATGACCGACGGGTGCGCACGTTGGGGGCCGGTCCTTGCGCGCCTTCGCTACGGCCACGATGAATACGGCACCGCTGCTGGTGACCTTGCTGTCGAGCCCAGTCCCTGACAGGAGCGTCGGCAAGGCTTCGGATACCAGGAAGCTGCCCCGCACCGGATTCGTGCAGATACCGTTCAGCACGTCCTCGGATGCCAGGACGTTGATACCGCCCTGTTGCGCGAACAGGTTGATGGTGCTCGTGGCCGGTCCCGCGGGAATATCGAAGTGCTTTTTGATGTCCTCGGCGCGGCCTGTATCGGGAAATGCAGCCGTACCCGCGACGAGGAAAACCGAGGCCATGAGACCGCCATGACATCGACGCATCACAGGTGTTTTGCACCGATGACAATACGCTCGGCACTGACCTCGACCGGGACGTTCAGGTAGGCGCCGATATCCTTCGCAAATTGTTCAGGCGCGTCGATCCGGTACTGTCCGAATATCCGCTCCCTTTCCAGCGCCGGATCGGCAATGACGATTTGCCTGGCGCTGTAGCGATTGAAGTCGGCGACCGCCTCGCCGAGGTTCTGTCTCGTGAAGACCAGATTCCCGTCCCGCCAGGCCAGTTTCCTTTGTATTTCCTGGGGTTGCCTGGCAACGGTAATCTGTGCGGCATTGTAAGGAAGAAAACTACGCTCTCCGGCAACAAGACGTGCCCTGGCCTGGCCGGTCCACACGTCGACGGTTCCTTCCGTGACAAGCACTTCGGCACCATTCAGGAAGCGCCGGACACCGAATGCGGTGCCGACGGCGCGGACTTCCACGCCGGCCGCTGCCACGACGAAAGGCTTACGCTTGTCCTTGGCCACCTCGAACCACGCTTCCCCCTTGACCAGGTCGATCTGGCGCCGCGCTGTCGTGAACCTGACTTCCAGCCTGCTATCGGAATTCATGTTGGCAATCGAGGTATCGGCCAAAGCGACCCGCCTGAATTCTCCTCTGGATGTTGCCAGCGTCGTGACGCTATCGCGAGACAGCAGCGACATGCCCACGCCAAGTATGGCGCCCCCGGCCGCCAAAGCGCCATATTTGAGCCACGTGCGCCGGCTGGCCTTCGCGTTCTCATACCCGTCCGATCGCAGCCCGTAACGGTCTTCCCCGGGGTGCAAACGTTGATCCGACACAGCCTTCGAAATCGCATTATCGATCACCAGCGCACGGACATACGCCCCCTTGTGACGGGCATCCGCTTCCAGCCACGCATTGAAATCCGCCCGCTCGTCCGCGTCGAGCTCGCGTTCCGACTGAATCCGCAGCCACTCGAGGGCCTGGTTATCGATCGCTGACATTGGCTTTCCCTGCCCGGTTGATCTTACGAGGCTCCATGGTCGCCGGTATGTCTCGTACGCCCTGCTTTTTCATCATCTCGGAGATCAGCTCCATCCCCTTGGTGGATTCATATTCGACCGCTTTTTCGGTAACACCCAGCGAATCCGCGGTCTCCTTCTGGGACAAGCCATAGATCCGCCGCGCACGAAATACCGCCCGGCATCGATCAGGCAGCTTGCCGATCAATCCCATCACCCAGCGCAGTTCGGCGCGGCCGAACGCGGTTTGCTCGGGGCCCGGGCTGTCGTCCCACACTTCCAGGTCGCCCAAATTGGACATGACTTCGATGTCGACGACGGCGTCACGCCGAAGCCGATCGGTGACGAGGTTCCTCGCCATCTGGACGATGTAGCCGCGCGGGTCGTTCACGTGCGTGACGCCGTCCATCTGCATCACCTTGCAGTACACCTCCTGGATCACGTCGTCCACGTCCGCCGCACTGGCACACACCCGCCGCAAGCGGAGGCGCAATTCTGCTTCGAACGGGAGCAGGTGCACGGTGAGCCAGTTGATAGTGTCTTGATTCATGTCTTTTTATCGCCCCAAATAGTATGGACGAACGGCGCGGAATTTTCCCTAAAAAAAATTGAAGATGGTTGAGGAAAGCTGTCCATATTGTCGTTTCCAGGCAAAAACCGGTCTGTCCAGTTGCGAATCGCTATCGAAACTGCAATGATCGCCAACAGACCAATTACAAATTTGGTCCGTCCAAATATGTTTTTGGACAGGCCAAAATAAAGATCATGGAGACTACGATGAAGCATGCCAACCACCCCGCAACACCCCGACTTGCACTGGGTACCTTCACGCTGGCCGTGTTGACCCTCGTGCATCAGGCGCAGGCCCAGCAGGCGGACACGCCGATGGAAAGGGTGACCGTCACGGGTTCCTCGATCAAGCGGATCGCAACCGAGAGCGCGCTGCCGCTCACCGTCTACAAGGCCGAGGAATTGCAGGCCCAGGGCTTGACCACGATGTCGGAGGTGGCGACCTCGCTGGTGACGGCGTCGACCAACGAACCGGTTGGCGGCGGCAGCAGCGGTACGATGATCAATATGCGCGGCCTGAACACCAACCGCACGCTGGTCATGCTCAACGGCCGGCGCCTGCCGAACGAGGCGAGCGGTGCCAGTTCGGTCAACGTGGACGTGATCCCGATGAGCGCCATCGAGCGCGTCGAGGTGCTGCGCGACGGCGCTTCCTCGATCTACGGCACCGACGCTATCGCCGGCGTGGTCAACTTCATCACCAGGCGCAGCTACGACGGCGTCAAGCTGACCGGCAGCTATGTCGACCCCGAACGCCACGGCGGCGGACAGCAGCCGCGCCTGTCGATCGTAGCCGGCAAGGGCGACCTGCAGAAGGACGGCTGGAACGTGTACGCCGCCTTCGACACGCAAAGGCGCTATTCGCTGATGCAGAAAGACCGCCCCAATATCTGGAATCCGGACGCCATCGTCGCGCTGGGCGGCACTGCGTTCACGACCAACACCTCGGGTTCGTCGTCGGCGCCGGCTAACTTTACAGTCTACAACAACGGCAAGGCGACGAGCACCACTGGCAACCCGTACTGGTCGAGCGGCTGCGCCAGCAACTACGACGCCAAATACGGCCTGGCGTCGACGCGGGCGAAGAACACCACCTGCATCCTCGACCCGAGCCTGTACCCGCAACTGCTGCCGGACGCGATGCAAAGCACGCTCCTCACCAAGGCGTCGCTGCGCCATGGCCAGGACGGCCTGCTGACCGTCGAGATGCTCAACACCGAGTCGTATATCGACGCGACGCTGCCTCCGCAGATCGTCGGCGCGCAGACGGCGTACTCCGTCCTGAACCCCACCCTGCGCAAGCCGCTGTTCATCACCAAATCCAGCAAGTGGTACCCGGGCGGCAGCGGCGGCGTGCCGGCCGTCGCCGGCGTGACGGCACAGGACCTTGCCCTGACCTGGAGCCTGGACGAAGCCGGTGCCGCCGTCACCGACGGCCGCCAGCGCACCAACCGGATCGTCGTCAACGACGAGGGCGTGGTCGCGGGCTGGGACTACCGGGTCGGCCTCAATGTGTCGCAAAGCCGCGCCACCGTCAGCTGGAAGAACGGATTCTTCTCCACCCCCGGTCTTTACCAGGGCGTGGCGAGCGGTGTCCTGAACCCGTTCGGCAAACAGGACGAGGCCGGCAGGGCCTATCTGGACAGCATCAGCATGGACGGCCAGACCTACCGCAGCGGACGCGTGCGCTTTTACGGGACCGATTTCAACCTGTCCCGATCCCTCTTCGACCTGACGGGTGGTCCTCTGATGCTGGCCGTGGGCGGCGACCTGCACCGCGACACCTGGAACAGCGATGTCGGCATGAATGCCGAGGAGGTGGTCTACAAGGTGTCCGGCAACCCCGGCACGCATCCCTCCGGCGGACGCACCGTCGGTGCCCTGTACGCAGAGATCGACGCCCCGGTCACCAAAAGCCTGGACCTGACGGCCGCAGTGCGCGCCGACCATTTCAGCGATTTCGGCAACACCGTCAACCCGAAGATCAGTGTGCGCTGGGAGGCGAGCAAGAAAGTCATGTTGCGCGCAACCGCCAGCACGGGCTTCCGTGCCCCGACCTTGCCCGAGCTGTACGGCGCGGCGCGCCAGCTCGTGCCATCGACCCATCGCTGGGACGACCCGCTGCTGTGCCCAGGCCCCACGCCGTCGGTCGCGGCCACCGGCACGCCCAATCCGGCCTATGCGAGCCTGGGCCTGGATCCGGCGACCGTCTGCAACACCCAGCTGACCACCCTGACGGGCGCCAACCCCGACCTGCAACCGGAAAAGTCGAAGACCTTCACCGCCGGCATCGTGTTCGAGCCGGTCAAGAATGCCGTGGTGTCGTTCGACTTCTGGGATGTGCGAATGACGGGCACGATCGCGCAAATGACCGAAGATACGATCTTCAGCAACGTGCAGAAGTACGCCAACCTGTTCGTGCGCAACCCGGACGGCACGCTCAAGTACATCGACGTTTCGCGCATGAACCTCGGCGGCCTGCATACGCAAGGTATCGACACTGCGTTCAGCTACACCATCCCGACCGCGCAACGCGGCAAGTTCGGCGTCGCCCTGGACGGCACCTACGTGCGCAAGTACGAGACCCAGACCGATTCGGGCGGGGCGTGGGTCGATGCGGTGGGCCAGCCGGGTGCGCTCGCGACCGGCTCCACCTCGGCGAATACCTACGTGTTCCGCTGGAAGTCGAACCTGCGCCTGTCCTGGTCTTACCGCGGATTCGGGACACAGCTGACCCAGCAGTACACGTCGCACTACATCGACACCAACGCCTTGCCCAGCCAGCGGCCGGGCCAGCCGTTCTATCACGTGATCTCGTCGTACACGCTGTACAACCTGAGCACCCACTACAAGTTCAACAAGCACCTGACGGTCAGCTTCGGCATCAACAACCTGTTCGACGTCGACCCGCCGCTGTCGAACCAGCGCATCTCGTCGCGCGTGGTGTTCGCCCAGAACGTCGCCAAGCCGATCGGCCGTACCTGGCTGACCCGCGCAGAGTACACGTTCTGATCGATAAATCGAATGACGGCCCGCGGGGGCTGTCTCCTTTGCCCAGGCCGGAGGTTCCTGCCTGGGATTTTTTCACCGACCAACATGACACACCTCCCACATCCGACTGCGGCATGCCCGATCGACAGGAAGCGTCCCGCCACACGCGCCGCCACGGTCGCGGCATGCCTGTTCTGGTGCGCGCTGCCCGGCCAGGCCGAACCCCAGGCGCCCAAGCCCGGGCCTGAGCTGCGCTACGATTTCACGAGCCGTCCCGCAGCGGGCACGATCCCGGTCCAGGCCAGGGCCGGCAAGGACATCCCCCTGTATGACGCGGCGACCGGCTACGGCTTCGTCGGCGAAACCGCCGCGGTCCCGGCCCGTCCCGTCCACACGGCGTCCATCCGGCACACAGCCGCCGGCTACGTCATCACGGAACCCGCGCTCGATCCGAACGCGGGCACCGATCATTACAACAACTTCGGCATGGCCTTCCGCATCAAGGCGGGGCCCGGCGCCTACGCGATCCACGTGAACACCACATCGGACGCCGCCGACACGACGGTTGCCGTGACCGGCATGCAAGCCAACCGCCTGTCCCAGCCGGTCTTCTGGGACGCCGCGGGCCGGCTGCCGAACAAGACCATGATGGTGGCGCAGGGACGCGACTGGACCTACCGCTACGTGAACGGCCGCGGCTTCATCGACATCGAGATCGAACCGAAGAAGGCCGGGGTGCCGGTCGGCCTCTCGGAAATCGTGTTGCGTCCGATTCCGCCGCAAACGCGTCCCGCCGGCGTCCTGCCCGCCATCTACACGCTGGGCGATTCCACGGTCAAGTCCTACACCTTCGACGAGGCCCCGATGAGCGGCTGGGGCCAAGTCATCGGCCAGCTGTTCGATGCAACCAAAGTACGGGTCGTGAATTACTCGATGGGCGGCCGTTCGTTCCGCAACGCCTATGCGGAAGGCCGGCTGAACGACCTGTTGCTGACCGGGTACGTCGGCGACGTCGTCATGATCCAGTTCGGGCACAACGACGAAAGCCTCGACGAGACGCGCCGCTTCGGCCGCGGCGCCACCGAGTCCATGTACGAGGAAATGATCCGCGAGGTCTACGTGCCCGCCATCCGCGCACGCGGCATGGTGCCGGTCTTCGTCACGCCGATGTCGCGCGTGAACGGCGCGCAAAAGCCGGGCCAGCCCTACGTCAATTCCTTCGACAAGCGGCGCTTTCCGGACCTGATGAGGAAGCTCGGCACCGAACTGGACGTCCCGGTCGTCGACCTGAACGCGCGCAGCGTCGAGTACTACAACGCGGCCGGCCGGCAGTCCATCACCGCGATGGTGATGTCGATCGAAGCCGGGGAGACGCCGGGCAAGACCAACGATGGCAGCTATGCCAACGGTCATCCAGCCAACAAGATCGACGGCACGCACTTCAAGGAAGCGCTGGCCAAGCAGTATGCGCGCATGGTGGTGACCGAACTGGCGCGCCTGGCCGGGGACGGCAAGCCGGGCGATCAGGTGGCCGGCCGCATGGTGGCCCAGCTTCGTCCCGAAGTGCGCCGGGCGATCGCGGCGAACGACTGGTCGCCGGTCTATCCGGAGATCGCGGCCGACACCACGGATGGCGACGGCGCCTACTACCGCAACCAGATCGAGAAACTGCTGCAGCTGGGCGCGCTCCACAAGGATGCGCAGGGCCGCTTCCACCCGGAGGCGCCGATGCGAACGCGTGAGTTCTGCGAAGCGCTGGCGAGCTTGGTGCACTTGCCCGCCGGGCCGCTGTCCCGCTACGCGGACGGTCCGCTGTCGCGAGAAGTCATGGGCGTCATCCTGGACGACGCCTACCACGCGACGTTCGCGGCCAGGCCCGCCTACATGACCGACTACAACGGCAAGACCATCCTTCCCGGCAGCCCGGGCTACGACCCGAACCAGGACACGGGTGCACGAGGCGCCATGTACTACCCGCTCGTGCGCTGGACCCAGCTGCTGGATGCAGGCGACGCCTCGCCGGTCTACGCGGACAAGCTGCACGACGCCTATGAGCTGGGGCTGATCCGGTCGGAAGCCGGGATCGCGCGCGGCCGCATGATCAACGGCCGGCTGCTCGAACCGCGGGCCGGGGTGACAAGGGCCAAGGCGGCCAAGGCCCTGTATTTCATGTGGGTTCTCGCACAAGGGCCGAAGGAGGAAAACCAACAACGCTGAAGAGTCGGCGTCCTTAAGCACTATCAACTGGTCTGATAACAACAATTGGAGACAAAGGAAGATGAAGCGCTTATTTATTCGTTTAGGCGGCACGTTGACCCTGTCCGCCGGCTTGATCGCCTGTGGCGGCGGAGGTGGGGGTGGTTCGACGTCGGAGTCCCCCAAATTCCTCGCGATGGCGGAATCGTCCGTTACGACGACCGTGGCCAGCCCAGTCATTCATATGCTGGGGGATTCGACGATGACGATGTATACGGAGGATCGCCGTCCGCAAATGGGCTGGGGCGAAGCAATGCCCCAGTTTTTCGATTCGACGGTCAAGGTCAACAACTGGGCCCTCGGTGGCCGCAGTTCGAGAAGTTTTTATTACGAAGCCACGCGCTGGCCCGCCATCCTCCCGAAAATCAATGCAGGCGACTACGTGATCGTCCAGTTCGCTCACAACGATCAAAAGTCAGGCTCCGATTACGCCACGTATGGCACGTATGCCTTCTGCAGCGATGGCACCACGGATGGCGAGGCATGCGTGGGCCGGCCGGACAAGGTCGACCCGACGGTCGACATCTCGGAGCACTCGTACTATCAGTGGCTGAAAAAATACGTCCAGCAGATTCGCGCAAGAGGCGCCAATCCGATCCTGATGTCCCCCATCGTGCGCAAATACTTCAGCGGCACGACGATTACACCGACTGGACAGCACAATGTCGGCATCATCGGTGGAGAAACCTATGCCCGCGGAGATTATGTCGCGGCAATGAAGGCGCTGGCGGTCAAATATTCGGTTCCTTTCGTCGATATTACTGCCGAGACCAAGAAGATCGTGGAAAGCTACGGCGACGCGGCGGCGACGGCAAACCTTTACATCGCGGCGGACAGCACCCACCCGCAAGTCCTGTTTGCCAATCTGATCGCCAAGCGCGCGGTCGAGGGGATGAAGAATCTCAATATTCTGAATGACCATATGGTACCGGTCACCTCGCTCATCGCCAGCCCGGGCACATTGGACTTTTCCACACGCTACGTGGGCATGCCGACGACAAAAAGCGTGACGCTGTCCGCATTCGACCTGGCGCCGTCGTCGGGAACGGTCACCGCGACGGCCCCGGCGAATTTTGCGCTATCGCTGGATAACATCAACTGGACACAGAGCGTCAGCATTCCTTTTGCCAACGGGGCATTCATTCAACCGCTGGCGGTCCGGTTCACGCCGGGTGAAGCGAAGAGCTATGGCGGCAATGTCAGCTTTACCGTCGGTAACGTGCCTTTGACTACGACGTTGGCTGTCCAAGGAACAGGTATTTCGGCCGCCGGGGGCATCGCCTCGTATGCCAGCTGGTTTACCGCAGGCGCCTCGCTATCACCGATTACCGATGGGCTTGTTACCGGCAGCAATGCAAGCGTGAACGGGCTCATTGCGCAGACGTCAAAGGTGATTGCGGTCGATGGCCAGGACACGACGGTTGCGCGCTACGTGGCCGATTCGCCGGTGCGTAATGACAACCAGTACCTGCAGTTCGCCGTCTCGCCCGGCTCCGGCACTTTTACGGTCGACACGATCTCCGCCTACCTGACCAGCAGCGGTGGATCGACGGTGGTCGCCGATATCGAATACTCGCTGAATCCGGATTTCTCGGGTTCGACCAGGCTGAATGCCGCGCCCTTGAAATTCGTGAAGGACACGTTCACGGCCAGGCTCGTCTACCCCGTCGTTGTCCAGGTACCGAGCGGCGGCACATTGTATGTCCGCGTGTTCCCGTGGAATACGGCCGGCACCCTGGGAAAAATGCTGGCCGTTTACGGCGTCAAAGTATCGGGAAGCGCAAAGAACCCGGAGCCGACGTTCGTCGACGGCACATCCGGTTTCTCATTGCTGCGCTCGGGCCTGACATGGAATCGGATCACCAATAAGTACACCGCATCGATCACCTTGACCAATACGAGCGGGACAACGCTCACGGGACCGTTTCAGCTGGCGTTCAATCATCTCACCGCCGGGGTCACGATCGACAATGCCAGCGGCATGCACGACGGCGCCCCTTACATTACCGCTGCTTCCGCTTCGCTCGCGCCCGGGGCATCGCTCACCGTGCCGATCATCTACAGCAATCCAAACAAGGTCGCCATCGCGTATACGAATTCGATTTACATCGGCACTTTCTAAATCCAGGAAACTTAATCATGCGTAATGTAAAAACTTTCGTTCCGCAATGCCTGCTCGCATGCACGCTGTTTGCACATGGGGCTGCGCAGGCTGTCCCCAGCTACCACGTCACCGTGAACACCGCTGCTTATACCGGCCAGGCGCTGATGGATTTCACCTTCCTGGCAAATGCGGGGGCCACGCCGGCAACTGCCGTGCTGAACAACTTCATCGGCGCGTTCGGCCCGGAGTTCGATCGCTCCACCGGGGTGATCGGCCTCGTTCCAGGGCAGGTCTCGCTCGGCAATCAAGGCGGAGGAAGCTATTTCACCCAGTGGGTCAGCCTGGGAGGATTGTTCGGCTTCGACGTGCATTTCGACGGAGCCTATGCGAGCACCAAGAACATCGATGCGTCGCAGTTCAACGCCACTTTGTATAGCGGCGACTTCGGCGGCTACATCGGCGCAGACGGCAGTTTCGCCGCATTTGAATTGCTGCCGCTTTCCAATGGTTCGCCAGGCCAGGTGCTGGTCTCGTCACCCAACGGCATGGGCACGGTGAGCGACGTTCCCGAACCGTCGGGATTGTTTTTGGGCGGATTGGCCATTCTCGGCGTCGTTCAACGGCGCAAGCATCGCCGCGTGCAGGCATCGGGACATGCCCCGGCAATCGGTCACGACATGTAAGTCAGGAGCATCGATGAAAACAATCATTCTGAAGACCCTGGTATTGGCAACCCTCGCCGCCGGGCAGGCCTACGCGGCGCCCATTTCCCTGGACAATACCGCCAGCATCACCGCGACGTACAACGGCAAAGCCGAGGATGTTGTCGGACTCGATCACGATTTCCAGGTTGAAGCAGGCAGCAATACGACCACGCTTGACCCGACCAACGCCGGCGTCGAATTCCTGACCGCCGACGCCTTGTTCGGGTTCGATTTCTCGACAACCGGCCTGCTGACCGTCTACAACAACCTGCCGGCCGCCAGCAACGCCGATTACCGTCTGACCTTCGATTTCGGCAGCGGCCTGGCTGCCCCGATCACCAGCTTCACCCTGGTCGACGGCAGCGGCCTGGTGAGCGGCATGCCGGGCCTGACGATCCTGGGCGACCACGGCATCGGCTTGGATTTGAGCGGACTCGTCTGGACCGATGGCTTCGGCCAATTCAGCGCCCGGCTCGGCACCGCCGATGTGCCCGAACCGGCGACCGCGGCCCTCGTGCTAGCCGGCGCGGCCGGACTGGCAACTGCCCGCCGCAAGCGTACATCGCGCGCCTGATCGACGACCGTACCTTCCAAGGAGAATTTGAATGCGAAACCTGAATGTCAGGGCGGCGCTGCGCGCGACTGCCCTGCTTGCTGGCGCCCTGTGCGCGGCAAGCACGATGGCGACCATTGCACATGGCGCGACGACGGACCCTGCCCGCGCGACCGCGCCTCCCGATGGCTGGGCCAGCCAGGGCGGCGGAACCACGGCCGGCGCCAGTGCCACCGCCGACCAGATCTATACCGTCACCAACCGCGCGCAGCTGCTCGCCGCGATCGCCAACGGCGGTACGACACCGAAGATCATCAAGCTGTCCGGCATCGTCGACATGACGGAAGGGAAGCCGTACACGAGCACCGCCGACCAGTCGGCGCGCGGCGCCATCCGCCTCAGGAACAACACGACCCTGATCGGCGACGGCGCCAATTCCGGCCTCGTCAACGGCCACATCATCCTGTCGAACGTCAGCCAGATCATCATCCGCAACCTCAAGATCCAGAACCCGTGCGACGTCGAACCCGTGTGGGACCCGACGGACGGCTCGACCGGCAACTGGAACGCGGCCTACGACGGCATCGGCATCTCGGGCTCGGACCACATCTGGATCGACCACAACTCGTTCACCGACGCGCCGGTCACGGACAACTTCCTGCCGATCGAGAACGGCCACGTGAAGCAATGCCATGACGGCGCGGTCGACATCACCAACGCATCCGACTATGTGACCGTGTCGTACAACGTGTTCGGTGAACACGACAAGAACAACTTGATCGGCTCGAGCCCCACGGCCACGGCGGACGAGGGCAAGCTGCGCGTCACCTTCAGCAACAACGTGTTCCGCGCGATCCAGTCGCGCGCGCCGCGCGTGCGCTTCGGCCAGGTCCACCTCTTCAACAACTACTACACGGGCAGCAAGACGGCCGACGTGTACAAGAACAGCTACAGCGTGGGGCCCGGCGCGAACGCGAAGATCCTGTCGAACGCGAACGTGTTCGAGATCGCGGGCGCGAGCGGCTGCGACAGCGTGGTCAGGAACCCGGGCGACGCCGTCCCCGGCACGTTCAAGGACACCGGCTCGCTGCTGAACGGCGCGGCGCTGGGTGCGTGCGCGGTGTCGAACGCGACGACGTGGACGCCGCCGTACGCCTACACGCCGCGCCCCGCCGCCCTCGTGAAAGCGAACGCGCTGGCGCAGGCCGGCGGCGGCAAGCTGTCGACCGCGATCACCGGCACGGGCAAAGTCACCGTCGACACGGGCCCCGTCCTGAACTGCCCCACGACCGGCCTGTACTTCTGCGACGACTTCCAGGACGGTACGACCGACAAATGGGACCTGAAGCCGGTCGCGGGACCAAACGGCAGCTTCAGCGTCGTTCCGGAAGCGGCCGGCAGCGCCAGCAAGGTGTTGCAGTACACGGCCGCCACGACCGGCGGCGTGTTGGCCCTGGTCAAGCCGAGCGCATTCACCGGCGTAGCGTCCCCGGACTACTACCTGGAGGCGCGCATCCGCCCGATGACCAACGGCGCCACCAGCACCAAGCAGCTCTACCTGATCACCCGCTATGTCGATGCGGGCAACTGGTATGGCGCCGGCCTGAACGTGCAAAGCAGCACCACGAGCACCCAGGTCGAGATCGCCAAGATGCTGAACGGTTCGCTGAGCCGCGTGGCCCAGGCGAGGTCGCCGATTGCCATGGACGCCCAGTTCTATACCGTGCGCTTCGAGCTGATCGGCAGCAAGCTCACCGTCTACCTGGACGGCAAGAACATGGGCTCGGTGACCGATGCGTCGTTCGCGCAACGTGGCCTGATCGGCCTGTACACGACCAACAAGTCGTTCCAGATCGACGACGTGCACGTGGGCGACCCACGGATGAAGCCCGTCCAACTGACCCTGAACCCATCCACCCCGACCTACACGGCGGAAGCGGGCGACGCGCCGACACGCATCACCGTCACCGCCGTCGCCGCCGACGGAACGGCCGACAGCTTCGCGGTCAGCTCCAGCAATCCGGACGTCGTCAGCGCGGTCGCCAGCGGGAATACCGTCACGCTGACGCCGCTGTCAGCCGGCAGCGCCAGCATCGTCTTCACGAGCGGTTCCGAGTCCACGCTCACCCGGACCGTCACGGCCAGCGTGGCGCCGCAATTCGTCCAGCCGACCCAGACTTACCTGCTCCAGGGCGTAAGTGCTCCGGCCGCGCGGGCCGGTGCGACCAACATCGATACCGTGCTCAAACTCACCTTCGACAGCCCGCCGACGCTGGGCACGAACGGCAGCATCCGCATCTTCCGCATGGCCGACGATACGCTGGTGGACGTGATCCGGACTCACGGCGAGACAGATGCGATCGGCTATTCCGGACAGGCTGTCGTGCGGCGCGTGAACACGGCGCCGATCCGGATCGAAGGCAATACGGCGACCATCGCACTGCACAGTGGCAAACTGGACTACGGGACCGAATACTACGTCGCCATTGCGGACGGCGTATTCACCAATACGACACTGGGCGGCACGCCTTTCGTCGGCATCGGCAAGCCGGCCGGCTGGTCGTTCACGACCAAGGCAGCCGCACCGAGCGCCAGCACGATCACGGTCGATGACGACGGCGATGCGGATTTCCGCACGGTGCAGGGCGCGCTGAACTACGCGATGCAGAAGTTCTCGAAGACCGCGCCGGTGACGGTCAACGTGAAAAACGGCACGTACGACGAACTGCTGTTCTTGAACGGCAAGGACAACGTCTCGATCAAGGGCGAAAGCCGCGACGGCGTCCTGATCCGCTACACCAACAACGACAGCCTGAACCCGGGCACCGGTGCGAGCCAGTCGGCGACCACGACCGGTTCCCCCGCCGGCGGGCGCGCGGTGATGCTGATCGAGTCCTCGGATATGCTGGTGCTCGACAATCTGAGCGTGAAAAACACGACCATTCTTTCACCGTCGATATCGGGCCAGGCGGAAACGCTGTACTTCAACAGCGACACGCGCATGGTGGCGAAGAACGCCAGCTTCTACAGCGAGCAGGACACGCTGAACCTGAAGGGCTGGGCATGGTTCTACAATACCCTCGTGGCCGGTAACGTCGACTTCATCTGGGGCGGCAGCCATGCAGCCCTGTTCGAGAACAGCGAGATCCGCAGCGTCGGCATCAGTACCAGCGCGACCGGCGGCGGCTACGTGCTGCAGGCCCGCGTGCCGTCCGCCAGCGACATCGGTTACGTGTTCCTCAACAGCTCGCTGACCCATGGTCCAGGGCCCGGCCCCAATCACGGGGATATACCGGCGGGCGCCACGTACCTGGCGCGCAGCCCAGGGGGCACAGCGTCCTGGGACAACATCGCTTTCATCAACTGCAAGATGGATACGCACATCGCTGCCGCCGGGTGGGCCGGCCTGGGCGTGAACGGCCAACCTGCGCCGAACCCGACCGTGCCAAACGCCAGCTCGGGCTGGCGCGAGTATGGCAGCACGACATTGGCCGGCACACCGATCGACCTGCGCATGCGCGTGGGTGGCTACACGCTGAGCGATGCCGAAGTTGCGGACAGGTTCGCGACCCGCGCAAAAGTGTTCTCGGCCTACGGCAACGGTGTGGGCTGGGACCCGCAGCCGTAAGCAAAGCGCGAGACTTGGGAACGCCCCGCACGCCCGTGGGGCATCTTTCTTTTAACGCCGTGCAAAGGTAACCGGTTCGTGAGCGGCGTTGTATCTTTCGATTTCTCATCCCGGCACAATCCCTTCGCTTCCGAAATCGCTAGTCCGGCCGTGGGATTGACTGCGCCGGAGATGAGTGCTTTGCTCGACGCGAAGGAGCGCGAAATCGTCCGCCTGCGCCGCCAGGTGGCGTGGTTCCAGCGGCAGATTTTCGGGCAGAAGAGCGAGCGCCGGATGCCGGAACCGGAAGGCGTTCAGGGCACGCTCGGCGAGGCGTTCGACGTCGTTCCCGATGACGTGGCGCCAGCCAAAGAGACGAAGATCGCGGCGCACGAGCGCGTATCCAAGAACAAAAACAAGCACCTTATCGACGGCAACGGTGACGCGGCCCTGTTCGTTGACGAATCAAAGGTGCCGGTCGAGGTCATCGCCATTGCCAATGATGAGGCGGCGGGACTGGACCCGGCCGACTTCGAGGTGATCGGCGAAAAGGTCAGCTTTCACCTGGCCCAGCGCCCGGGCAGCTACGTCATCCTCAAGTACGTTCGCCCGGTCATCAAACTGCGCGTTGATCAAACTCTGTCGTGTCCGCCAGCGCCGGGAGGCGTGCTGGGCGGTTGCCGCGTCGCGATGGGTAAGAAGAACTGGCTGTTCAGTTGGAGCGAGCTGGGAGAAAAGCATGTCGGCATTGTGCGAAGCCTGTTGGCGACTTGTCGGGTGCACGACATCAATCCGTACGACTACTTCGTTGACGCGTTGCAGCGTGTCAGTCAGCACCCAGCGTCCCTGGTGCATCAGCTTACGCCGCGGCGTGAACGCTTATGGCAAGGGCTTGGCCTGATCGTTTAACGCATCAGCCGCGCATCCGCCCAGGTGGCGAGGACGACACCCGCCTCCCGGTCCTTGCCCTCGACCACCAGCTCCAGCGTGTCGACGCCCCGCACCGGCACGTCGATCTCCACCGGCTGCGTTCCGGCCTGCTCGAACAGCAGCTTCCCGTCGCCGTACACGCGGAAGGTCAAGGGCCGGGCCGTGTCGTCATTGGCTCCCGCCACGGTGCGGAAGCGGCTGAATTCCTTGTCCAGCCGTACTTCCAGCCGAGAATCGCTCAGCACGCCGATGCCGTTGTCGCGGCGCTTGCCGCCGACCATCAGCGGGGTTCCCGCCGGCGATGCGTTCACCTGCGCAGGCACCCACGAGGCAAAGCGCAGGGCCGAGATTTGCGTGCGGCCGTCAGCGGCCACGTTGATTCGCGCCGGCATCTCGCCCAGGTAGACGCCATTCTTCAATTCCGGCAAGCCCCGCACCAGCAGCAGGCGCGTTTCGTGCGGCGCCAGTTCGGCGCTGATGACGCCCCGTTCCACGGCGCGCTCCTGGCCCGTCCACAGGTCGCGCATGGTCGCGGGCGCGGCCGGGTCGAGGTTCAGGCGCGCCAGCGCCACCGACAGCGCTTGCGGATGGGCGCTCCGGTTGACCAGGGCGAGCGCCTTGGTCCCGGCCTGCGCCATGCTCTTGACGAGCGCCTCGGTGTCCGCGGTCCGGGCGACGATCACGCCCTGGTTGCCGGCCGGGTCCTGATTAACGGCGATGACGTCGCGCTTGCCGATGATGTCGAGCACGACGGGTGCCGGCTTGGACAGGTCCGCGCCCAGCACGAGCGGCGCGTTGATGATGGCCCACAGCGACATATGGGCGCGCGCCTCCACGGGGTGGTCGGCGTCGAACTCGCCGAGGCCCACTTCCAGCATGTCCGGGTCGTTCCAGTGGCCGGGGCCGGCGTACAGCGCACGTCCGGCGCTGCTGTCGAAATTGTGCAGCATCGACCACCAGTTCGCGCTGATATCCTGGCTCGTGCGCCACATCTGGCCGTAGTCCTTGCCCCAATCGGTCACGTGGACCTCGCCCCAGTTGCAGATGGACAGGATGAAGTCGCCATCCGGGCGCACGGCGTCGATCGCCGCGCGCAGGTCGGCGTACAAGCGCTCGACCACCTTTGGTTCGGACAGGTCCGGCCGGTTGCGCACCATGTAGGGGCCCAGCGCGCGGTAGGTGCCGTCCTTCACGAACGGCTTCTCGGCCTGGAAGTCGGCCACGCCGCAGGCGTCCACTTTCACATAGTCGAAGCCCCACTCCCCGTAGAACAGGCGCATGTCTTGGGCTTGGTAGCCATAGGTGCCGATCTCGCGCTCCTGCCGCGTGCCGACCGGCAGGTTGGCCCCGTGCTCATCCCAGGATTGGGAGCAGGCGTTGCGCCCGATGTCCGTGTACAGGCCCGCCTTCAGGCCCATCGAGTGCAGGCGCTCGACGTATGGGCGGAAGCTGGTTCCGCCATCGGGCAGGGCCGCGCTGGGGAACATGCTGGTGCGGATCTCGATGCGGCCGTCGGCACGGCGCTTGAGCCACCAGCCGTCGTCCATGTTGACGTAGCGGTAGCCGGCATCCGCCAGGCCCGTGCTCTTCAAAACCTGTGCCACCGCCATGATCTTCGCTTCCGTCACCTGCGTGTGGAAGGCGTTCCACGGATTCCAACCCATCGGCGGAGTCGCGGCCGTCGCGACCGGCCGCACGGAAAACCTGCCAGACGGGCGCAGGTTGGAGGCAGCGTTGTCGGCGTGGACGGCGGGCGCGCAAGCCGCCAGGGCGAGGACGGTTGCCAGGCGGCGGTGGGTCAGGTGGCGGATAGTCATGTGGGTCACAGAAAGCGGGAAGCGATGGTCAGCGGATGTCGCTTGGTTGTCGTTTTAATTGGAGAGAGCCTGGTAGCGGAAGTCCCGGAAGCGCACTTCGCCCTGGCCGGCCGCATAGATCGCCGGCCGTAGGCTGATGAAGCCATCGGCCACGTTGTGGTGGTAGCCCGACACTTCGATGACGGGGCTGTAGCGCGTCCATTGCTTGCCGTCGGCGCTCGTGTAGATCGTCACGATGTTGTGGTCGTTGACGAGCCGCAGGCGCAGCTTGCGCGGCAGCGCCGCCTTCTGGGGACGGTCCATGCCGTAGCGGCGTGTAATAAAACCGTCGCGGTCGAAGCCGATGCCCGCGTACAGCTTTTCGTTGTAGAAGACGAGCAGGCCGGCGCGCGCGTTCCCGCTGATCTCGGCCTCGACCTCGACCTGGTAGGCCTGGTCGCCGGCGATGAATGCCAGCGGGGCGCAATCCTGCGGCGAGGTGCCCTTGCCCTGCACGACCAGCGTCTTGTCTTCATAGCGCACGCGCGCCGCGTCCGCGTCCGTGCCCTGGTAGAAGCCCCACTGCACGCCCATCTTGTTGGTGCTGAAGTCGTCGGATAAGGCCATCCCATGCGGGACGGCCTCGTTGCCCGGTTTCGGGATGGGCTTGGACACGTCGACGCCCGTCGACTTGAGCCAGCCGTCGGCCGTCCATTCGACGGGTTCGAGCAGCGTTTGCCGGCCCAGCGTCCAGTAGCCGTTCTCGTAAGCGTGGTAGACGAGGTACCACTTGCCGTTCGGGCCTTCGACGAGGCTGCCGTGACCCTTGGACCACCATTTCTCGTCGCGACTCCACGTGTGCACGATGGGATTGTACGGCGAATTCTCCCAAGGACCGTCGAGCGACTTCGCGCGCGCGGACACCACCATGTGGCTCGTGGGCGGCCCCGCCGTGCCGCCTTCCGCCACAAGCATGTGGTAGTAGCCGCCGTGCTTGACGAGCTTCGGGCCCTCCAGCGCGTACGCGGTCACGACCCAGTCGGCCGGGTATTGCCAGCCCGCGTAGACTTTCTTCTGCGGTCCGGTGACGGACAAGCCGTCGTCCGACAGCGGTACCATGCCGCCACCGCCCATGAACAGGTAACGCTTGCCGTCCTGGCTCACCACGTGGCCGGGGTCGATATCGCCGATCTTGAGGTCGATGGGATCGCTCCACGGGCCGCGGATGTCGTCCGCATGGATCACGTAGTTGGTCGTGTGCCCATCCTTCAGTCCAGGGAAGTAGATGTAGTAGCGGCCCTTGTACTTGACGAGGTCCGGCGCCCACACGGTGCCCACGTTCTTGCGCAGCGCGGCGCCGATAGGTTCCCAGTTCACCAGGTCCCGCGAATGCCAGAGCAGCAGGCCGGGATAGCTGAAGAAAGAGGAATGCGTCATGTAGTAGTCGCGGCCGTCCTTAAGGATCGTCGGGTCGGGACGGTCGCCGGCCAGAATCGGGTTCAGGTAGCTCCCGTTGCCCAGGTCAGCCTTGCGCTGGCCTTCGATGCCGCGCATCCAGGTAGCATCGGGTGTGGAGGTTTGGGCGGCGTGCGCGCCGGCGCAAAGCAAGAGGAAAGCAAGGAGCAGTGAGAGTCGCATGGAATGTCGTTTACCTGGAAAGGAAAGGCCGCGGCCATTCTTGCCATTTTGATGTAGGTGCCTGGCCTCCGCCTATCTTATGCACGAAACGAAGTATGCAAAAAAGTGATGCTGGCTTTCATTGACTAAGCCGGTCTTGAGACCGCTCAGATAGATAACATGCCGCTCACGAACCGGTTAGGTGCAAAGAAGTTGTTGTCCGACCGGACTTTTTGTTCAAGTGGCCTGCTGCCGGTTTCACGAACACAGAATCAAGATGGTCGACGCGCGGCTCATTTAGTTGCGCGCTCGATATAGACCAGAGCGGAACGGGAGTCGAGAGCCTGTCAGATTTTCTGTGTGGAACGGGGTCATGAAATAATCCGGAAAGGACTGTTCCATGACCGAAATAATGACCACGAAGAAGCCCAAGAAACAGAAAGCACCATACCCGTTCCCGGTCGAGC
>NZ_JAAQOM010000027.1 GCF_011682055.1 Telluria antibiotica
CCTCGTCGAAACCAAAATGCGTTGCTTTAAGCTGCTCGGTGAACGGGTGATGGCGCGAGACTTCGACCGCCAGGTCGCTGAGTTGCAGGTACGTGCCGCTATCCTCAATCGCTTCACACGGTTGGGCACGCCCACGACGGTCGCCATGCCGTAATTCCGTCCGGGATTGGGGGCATTACGTGCCCAGCTGATTTATGCAACAAAGCCTGTTCGATCAGGCGGCCGGCCGGGTCGTACTTCATCGTTTGCAGAAGGCCGTTGGCCTGGGTGCGCCCGGTTTCCTGGTACAGCGCGTCGCGCTCGAAGGAGACGAGGTCTTGCCCGTCGAGCAGCAGGCCGTGCACGTGGCCAGCGCCGTAGGTCAGCCATTCGACGCGATGCCCGTCGGGGCGGGTGGTCGCGGTGCGCTGGTTGAGTTCGTCGTAGCGGTGGTGCCAGACCGCGGTGCGCTTGTCGGGATGGAACGGACCTTGGTAGTGCTGGTGCTCGCGCACCAAGTTGCCGGCGGCGTTGTAGAACCATTGCAGCCTGGCGTGTTCGTTCTGCGCTTCGGCAAGCTGGCCGTTGGCGTTGTAGGCGAAGGTTTCGGTTTGCTCCGCCTGGCCGGGGGCTGCGGCCCGGCGTTGCACGAGCCGGCCCATGGGGTCGAAGTCGAGCCGGGTGGTCACGCCAGCTTCGACGGTTTCCGCCAGCACGCCGCTGGCTTCGTCGTAGCGGTATTCGGTGGCCTTGCCGTCGAAACCTTGTTCCTGCAGCAGCCGGCCGACAGGGTCGTACAGGAAACGGTAGACGCTGCCGTTTTCGTTTTCCAGCGCAGACAGACGGCCGAGCGCGTCCCACCGGTAGTGCAGGCTGTGCCCGAGAGCGTCGATGCGCTTTGCGATCAGTCCGGCGGCGGTATAGCGGTAGGCGGTGGTGCGTTGCAGTGCGTCGGTGTGCGCCAGTAGCCGGCCTTCGGCGTCGTGGCGCAGGTGCTCTTCGCTACCGTCAGGATGGATGACGGCTTCGAGCTGACCTGGATGGTTGCCGCCTTCGCTGTGCGCTTGCGCCACCGTTTCCGCACCGAGCGGCGTGTAGCGGTAGCGCGTGACCTTGCCGGCAGCGTCGATGCTCTTGATCAGGCGCTTGCGGTCATCGTATTCCCACTGGGTGCTGTGCCCGGAACAGTCGGTGTAGCTGGCAAGCTGGCCGTCCGGGGTGTACGTGAGTTGCTTGACGCCGCCCTTGGCATCGGTCACTGAAGCGGGCCGGCCAACCTTGTCGTACGCGTATTCGGTCTTGTTGCCGCGTGGGTCTGTTTCCTCGACCAGGTGGTCTTGGGCATTGTAGTCACGCTTCCAGGTCCCGCCTTCCCCGTCGCGGATGCCGGTGACGCGGTGTTGGCCGTCATACTCGAAGTGGACTTGGCTGCCGTCGGCGCGGGTGTGCGTGAGCAGGTTGCCATGCGCGTCGTAACGGTGATGCTCGCTGCTACCGTCGGCGTGGACATGACGGACGACGTTCTTGGCGTCGTCGCGGAACAACCATTCCTCGAGCCCGTCCGGATACACGATGCGGTAGGTGTAGCCGGCGATGTCGTAGTAGTAGCGGGTCTCGTGGCCAAGCGCGTCGGTGACATAGGTCAGGCGGATGTTCTTGTCCCATTCGAGCCGGGTGTCGTAGCTGCCGTCGTCGGCCCACTCGCGGATCGCTCTGGCGTGAAGCCCGCTGTCGATGCTCGTGTCGTAGGCTAGATTCATGCCACGCCCGGTACGATCGGTGTAGCGGGTGACGAGGTGGCGGTCGTACTGGTAGTGCCACGCGGCGGCGTTTTCGTCCTGGGCGCGGATCAGGTCGCCGTGGTCGTCGTAATCGTAGGCCGCAAGCTGACGCACCAGCTTGCCCTCCTTGATTTCCCACAGCGCGTGGATGCAGCCGGTATCAAGGTCGATCTGGGTGCCGGCATGGGCGACGATGGTCTCGCCCTGCTTGCTGATGATGTCGCTGAGCACCTGCTCGCCAGCATACGGGCCATTGGCCACGATGTGGTCGTAGCGCAGGCCGAGGGCGGCACCGTCGCGGGCATGCAGCGCGATCAGCCGGAAATGCTCCTTGCCCACCTCGGCTGCCTTCGCGCGCACGGTGTCGACCAGTTCGTAGGTTTCGCGCCAGGGACTGGGTTCGCCTTCGGGCAGCGGTTTGCCGAAGTCGAGCGTGAGCAGGGTGGCGCTCATGCGGGTGAGCGTGATTTGCTCGACCGGATCGTAGTGCCGCTGGCCGATGTCCAGCCATGGATAGCGATGGCTGCGGCCATCGGCGGCGTGATAGAGCAGGGCCGCCGGCTTGCCTTGGCCGATGACGTCGATGCGGGTGCTGTACGGGGTGAGCCAGCGCGCGCCGAGATTCCCGCGGTCATAGGCGGTCAGCTGGCTGCGATAGGTTCGGCTCCATGCGATGGGAAGCGGCGCATCCAGTACGAAGTCGGTGTGGGTGAAGGTTTCGGCGCCCGTGGCGAAGCTGATCGAATGCGCGGTGCCGCCTTTTGCGGGACACAGCTTGCAGGCATTGGCGTCGCCCGTGGCCGGGCTTTGCCGACCGATGGTGCCTAGCTCGTGGCCGGGGTTGTTCTTTTTGTGGTTCGCGCCCTTGGTCGACGGTACCAGCGCCGCATGCCGCTTCTTGTGCTTGCCGACCGCGTCGCGCAGCCGCATCAGTATCCACCGGATGCTCATCTGTGCCCGTTCGTCGGCCAGGGCGGCGAGCTTGCTGCGAAACGCCGGCTTGAAGTCGGTCAGGTGGCCGATGATGCCCGTCACGCCCGCTACCGCACTCTGCGGCAGGTGGCGGGCTGCCGCGGCGACAACGTAGTTCGCCGTGTTCTTGTACTGCCGGGCGAGTGCGCCGAGCAGGCGGCGCCAGCTGCTTTCCACCTTGGGGTCGTGCAGCTTGCTCTCGACTTGCGCCGGGGAGGCCACCTCGAATAGCGGTTCCTTGCCGATGCATCGGTTGAGGATCTTGATCAGATCGTCGGCGATGCCGTCGGCAACGTGGGCGCAATCGTCCAGGATGCCCGCCAGCTTGCCCATCGCACCGTCGATAAAGGTCTCGATCTCGCCAGCCAGCGTGGCGTTGAGGTGCGCGATCAGCACTTCGATCAGCGCGGCGCCGAGATCCTTGACGCCCAGCGCCAGCTTTTGCCGGACCAGGTGCAGCGCCGGCCGCAGGCTCATGCGGGCCGCGCTCATCCCCAGCGGCACCGGGACCACACCGATCAGGTTGATGCCCAGGCTGACCCACTCCAGGAAATCAATTTCTTTCTTGGCGATGGTCTTCTGGATGACCCCCACCACGTCCATGATGGCGTCGATCAACGCCATGATGTTGCCGATCACTGGCAGGCTGCCGGCAACCGTATTCAGGCGCTCCAGCGTCACATAGTCATGGCTGATCTTGCGCAGCCATTTGTCGAAGGCGGCGGCGGCGGCACCGATGTCTTTCTGGTCTATCGTATTGAGCGGAGCGACTGCGACTTCCGGCACGCGTTCGGCCGGCTTGGACGGGGCTTGCGTGGGTTCGGTCATGGACGTTTTTTATCCGATGAATTTTTCAGGGCGAGGTCGGGACTTCAGCATCGATGCGCGGCAGCGATGCGGGCAAACCGAGGGGCGACGCGGCGGCAGGCTTGCCGGCACTTGACGCGCCGTAGGTATTCGGGACCATCTGGCAGATCGGTGCCAGCAGTGCTTGCGCGCCGCCTTTTTTTAACGACTGCACCGCGCTCGCAGCTTGCTGCGCGACTTGCGCAATCGCACCGAACTTGCCGGCTGCGCCGTTGAGGCTGGCTGGCGCAGCGTTTGCGCCGGCGAGCATTCCGGGGTGTTGCGCCCTCGGCACGGGCGCCGGCCGGTCAGCCGCAGCATCGGCGCCAGCGTCGGACAGCGCCACGGTCGGCCATTCGGTTCCCTGGCCGAAGTAGCTGTCTTCATCCCATGGGTCGCGCGGGTCCTTGCCGTAGCTGACCGTGGCCATTCCCATCGGCAGTCCGGCCACGCTGGCAAAGCCGTTGCCGTCGAGCGTCCCCTGGTGGACGCCACCATCGGCGTCGACGACGGTGTAGTCGCCATGCCGGATGCCCTGGCGCCTGGCGCCTTCCTGGTTCACGTACTGGTGATACAAGTCGAGCTGCCCCGGCGGCAGTTGCACGGTCTGCGGCAAGCTTGGCGTACCTTCGCTCTTGCCGGGGACGAAGCTATGTTGTGCCGCGTGTTGGCGCCAGGTGCCGTTGGTGCCATGGACGATTCCCGATGCGTTCCAGCGGCTGAAGCTGGTGCCGCCGTTGATCACCACCTCTTCCTTGGCCGTGATCGTGATGCGGTTGGCGGTATGGGTGATGTTGAGCTTGGCAAGGATGTTGACGCTGTCCTTCAGGGCGGTGATGTCGATGTCGGCGCCGGCCGCCACCAGCTTCATGCCGGCCTTGTAGGCGAACATGCGTACCGCTTCCTTTACGCTGACAAGCAGGCTCTTGCCCGAGCTCAGGCTCGTATGGCCGCCGCTGGTCAGGGCGGTGTGCTCCACACTCATCAGATGCGTGGAACCCTGCGTGCTGGTTTCGATGCCGGCGGGGCTGGCTAGAACCAGGTGAGGAGCCTGGAATTCCGGGACTTCGTCTCGCGCAGGTTGGCCGCCCTGGCCTTTGATGGCGTCGACCTGCACCTGCAGCGCGGCGGCGACCTGGTCCTGGTCGCCCGGCTGGTGCGCCTGCGCCTGTTGTGCGACCTGCGACAGGCTGTCGTGCAACGCATGGCCCTGCGCCATGCGCGCCAGCGTCTCCGCCATGTCGGTGATATGGGCGCGGGCGTTCGGCCGTCCTTCCGTGCTGAGCAGCAGGCCCTGCTGTGCGCGCACCGCGCCGTGGCCGTCGGTGCGCAGCTCGAACCCTTGGCCGCGGGCGTCCTTGCGTCCGGCATTGTCTTCGATGCGGTTGATATGGCCGAGGCTGAGCTGGCTGGCGAGATGGTCGCTCTTGAGCTGTGCCTGGATCTGCCCTTGCGTATCGTCCAGCACCAGGTGATTGCTGCGTCCGCCGGGCGCATTGCCGCCCTTGGCCGTGAGCTCGCGGCTTCTGAGCCCCATCAGTGCCCGCTGTTCGGGCAGCTTCCACGGCGGCATATAGCTCTGGTTGTACACGGAGCCGGTCACGATGGGATGGTCGGGATTGCCGTCGAGCCATTGCACAATCACTTCCGAGCCGACCCGCGGATGGCTGGCGAAGCCCTTCTCCCCACCGGCCCAGTTGCTGCTTACCCGTACCCAGCAGCTACCGCTTTCGTCCCGGTCCCAGTGAAACTTGACCTGGATGCGCCCGTACCGGTCCACGTTCAGGCTGCCCTGACCTTCCGGGCCGACCACGATGGCGGTCTGCAGGGCCAGCAGTCTGGTATCCATGCTGTTGAAGCCGCGTCCCGGCCGCCAGGGCAACGCCTTGTCCTGGCAGAGCAGGCGGTTCGTGTACTCGGCGAGCCCATCCTTCCCTTGCAAGTAGTTGTTGCTGGCTTTGTGGTGCACTTCCAGGATCAGGAATTCGCGGTCTTCGCTTTCGCTGAAATGGTCGAGCAGCCTGAACCACCTGCCAGCAGCCACGTGCCGGTTGTTGCCTTGCGCCTCGTACAGCTTGCCGCGGGCTTCGATCTCTTCCATGCGCAGTTGTGAAAGCCGGTAGGCGCTGGACTGGTCCTTGAATCCGTAATGGCCCTCATAGCTGTGTACCTCCAGCTGCGGAATATCGCCTTGCTGGTTGATGGTGACGGTATCCGCATGGATCGGGCGCGGACTCTTGAAGTCGAAGCCGCTCACCGCCGCTTGTCCGGAGGCCCACTGGCGCCGCGGGCTCCAGTCGCCGATCGCGTCCTCTTCGACCGAGCCACCGGCCCGGTGGAAGCGGATGTCGGGCGACGGCCCGTCGATCGGCGGGGCGGCACGGGTGTCGTCGCAGACCCTGAGCGTATGGCCTTCACTGCCGTGCTCGTACCAATAGCTGTAGCCCGCCGCTTCCCAGCGCCGGCACAGGTAGTTGTGATCGGTTTCGTCCCATTGCGTGCACATCGTGAGCTGCGGCTGTTCGCCTCCGACCTCCCATTCCCACGCAGGAAGGCCGCCGTAGCCGGTGAAGATCGTCTCCGCCTGCTCGCGCAGGCTTCGCGCATGGAATAACCGGTTGTTCCGACGCAGGCGCGCGTACGCCAACCATGGCATCAGCGTGGCCTCGTAGAACGCTACGCCGCCATCCGTTTTGACCAGCTTGAATGAGGTGACATAACCGGTGAAGGGACGAAGCCTGCCGTCAGCCAGTACCAGCGAGATGCACAGCAGCTTGCCGTGCATCCTCTCGAGTTCTATCCTGCTGTCGTCGCTCAGGAGCTCCACCTTGAATTCGAAGTCGCGCGACAGGTATTCCGTGCCTTCGAACCGGTTCACCATCAACGTGGCTTGCGGGCCGTCGTTCCTCGGGAACGACAAGCGTAACAGCCGGGTATGTTGGTGGGCTTCCAGCAGTGCTTGCAAGTCAGTCATCGTTTTGCTCGCTAGGTATTGTTGACCTCGAGATGCTCGAAGTCGCTGTTAGAGCGGGTCTGAACGTGCGACGAATTTGTGGACTGTAGTCATTAAATTGCGATTAGCCAGTGACAAAACGCAAGCTGGTGCGATGACAGCCTGCTCGACGTTCGGCGAACGCTTCAGGTCAACTCGATGTCGTAACACACATCCCTGCGGTCCCGTTCCTGAGGCCCATCGACCAGATAAGCATTCCACCCAAGCCGCCCCGCGTGATCATCACCAAGCGTGACACTGCACACGTCAGCGGCCCGCAGCACCAGTTCGATCTCGTACTCGAGCGTGAGGCCAGTGAACAGCGCGAGCAGCGTCCGCAAGGCGCGTGCCGCCGTGCCATCCGGCAAGAAGGAGGAGAAGCCGATGGTATCGAGCGGACCGACGATCAAGCGCATGCGCAGGTCGCGCTGCCAGACGCGCGCACCGCTGATCGCCGTCGCACCGAGAGTCGCATTAGGATGGCCGAGCATGCTTTGCTGCGGAGCTGGGATCGCGTACCAAGCGCCAATAAATTGCTCGGCGTGCACGGGCCGGCCGAAGTACTCGGACAGCACGCGCGCGATCTGCACCGCGGACACGGGCCGGTGGCGGATCGAGGCGGCGAAATAGCCGATCGCCGCTGCCTGTACGCCACCGGTCTCGTGCGCGTGCTTGCGCGTGCGCGGGGCTCGATTGCCGAGGCCGGCCAAGTCGAGCAGCAATGGCAGAAAGTCATCCTCATTCCGGCTCTCACAGCGCAGTGCAAGCCGGTATTTTTTCCAGGCGCCATAAAACAGGGCCAGCGAGCGGTTCGATAACGCGTCGAGGAAGGCACGCGGGCCATTGTCTTTGTGATGCAGCTCATGTTCCGCGATGCGCTCGGTGTAATGTGTCGGCAGCACGCCTGTGCCGCTCAGCAGTCCCATGAACGCGGGCCGGACGCGGATGTAGTGCAGCGTCGAATTTTGCACTGCCGTGGCCAGCGCAGGCGCGTCGTGCGCCAGTTCGCGCGGTTCGGTGGCGATCGCCTCCAGTTGGCTGGCCGGGAAGCCGAGCGAGGTCGAATTCTCGAAGCGGAGGAAATGATTGACCACGTCCGCCTGCGCGACGCCGCGGCGCCGCAGCCAGAGTTCGAGGATCCGTACCGCCTGGAAGTAATCGAAGCGATAAGGCTCCTCGAACAGGCGCTTGATTACAGGAGGTTCAATTCGCCGCTTCTCGGTAGGCATGTGAATAAGGCTTCCCCGCTTTTGTTGGAGACGATTACCAACTGGGTAAAACTGTTGGCGTGCACGTACAGCGCCAGAAAGCGTTCGATGAGTTGGCCGAAGGCATGGATACCGCTGCCGACGAAGGCGTCCTCGTCGACCGCCAGCCGGACTTCGACGCCCCGTACCAGGCACGGAAATGGATTGCCGGGCAGCCAGGCGGTGACCGGTTGCTGGCTGAGCCCGGTAATACCGCCGATCTGGCGTTGCGAGGACGGCGAACGCGGCAGGTCGTACAGCGCCAGCGTTTCGCGCAAGGCGTCGGCGCCGCCGGCGCTCAGCGACAAGTGATTCAGCGCCAGCAGGGAGATCAGGCGCCAGCGGACGTTATAGCCACGCTCGAAGTGGTAAGCCGTTGTCGGCTTGCGCAAAAAGCTGATTGAACTCAAGCTTGATCCACCTTCGAAGAACAAATCGCCGCCGCGCTGGCCATACGGAAGCTGCGACGGCAAGTCCCGGTTGGTACAGGTCAGTTCGACGTTCAGCGTGCTGGTCTCGACCTCCGCCGGATCGAAATCGATGTCGACGATGGTGATCTGTGTCTCGAAGCCGGGGCTTTTATCGGCGAGGGTGTCGTCGTGCCGCAATGCCCAGTAATGACCGTTGTGTTCCGGTTCCTGCGCATGCTTGAGTGAATAAAAGGGACGGAATTCGACGATCGATTCCCCTTGTGGCGTCTGGCGCACGAGGTTGACGGATTCGATCGCATACACCTTGTAGGCGAAGGCGCGGCGCGCATCCGCCAGCACAGGGTAGCTGGCGTTGGCGTGCGTCAGGCGAATGGGCTCGCCACGTTGGCGGAACAGATTCACGACCGGCGTACAGCCGAGCACGACGTTGTTGGTGCCGAGCGTGCCCAGCATGCGCGCCAGGTTCGAGTCCGAGCGGATGCCGGACAATACGAGATGCAGGGTGAGCGTACGCGTGTGAGGCGGCAGGACAGCGGTCAGGGTGGCAAGGTCGATGTCGAAAAAATTGAACTTCTCGGGAAAGCAAAAATATTCGGTCAGCAAACGATAGGCGGTGTGCGAGCGCGCCGGAAAATCGATCAGCGCGTCATCGTCGTCGAAGCCGGCCGGGCTGAGCGGAATGGTGTCGAGCTTCACCCAGCGTCCATCGCGCTCGCCTTCGACGTAGGCGTCGACGCACCGCATGAACAGGGTATCGCGCAATGCTGCACAGAACGAGGGCTCTCCATCGATGAAGACGCGCAGCTTCGGCAGCGAAAAACTGTGGAGTGCGGCCTTTCCCTCGGTCGAGTGGATCGTGATGTCGATCCCGGCACCGGCGCCGGCAGGCAAGCGCACGGCAGCCGGCGCCTGGACGATGGCCTCGAAGCGGGCGTACGAAATCGCCAGCTTCGCGATCGTGACAGGGTAAACGGTTCGAAAGCAGCAGGGCGCGCCGCGGATCGCCCGTGTGTTGAGCTTGGTGCCGCGTGCGATCACGCCGGATGTGGTCTTCAGCTCGGCGCTGTCGAGGTCCATGCGCGCAATCGAGCACGAGGGAAAGGGGCGGACGTAGTGCGGATACAGCACTTCGAACAGTGCTTCCGTGAATTCCGGGTAATCGTCGTCGAGACGCTTGGCGATGCGTGCATTGAGCAGAGCGAAGGATTCGATCATGCGCTCGATGTGCGGGTCCTCGCACACTTCGCCACTGATCAAGAGTCGGCCGGCGATTTTTGGATAGCGATCGGCGAAATCGCGCAGGTGACGGCGAAGATAGCCCAGTTCCTGCTCGTAGTAAGGGAGTAATTGTTCCAAGCTCATGCTCCGGCACGTGTCGACGTCGAAACGGCCCGGCTCGCCTTGCTGATGCTGTAGTGCAGTGACGACGGCTGCAATACCGCATCGAAGTTCACGGCTTCCTGTGAGGTGCTGGCGACGAGCATTGCGGTGATTGAAAAGTTCAGACGGTTGACTATCTCGTCGTCCGCGTCGAGCGAGGCTTTGGCATTGCGCAAACGCGGTTCATGGAGCTCGATTGCTTTTTCCAGGCAGGCGCAAATGTAGGCGCGGTCGGCGGGGCTGGACAGCGAGCGGGCTGCAAAATCGTTGAGACCGTAGCTGACCACCGAGCGGCTACATTCCGGATAGGCTTTCAACAGGTCGTCGGGCAGTGCCGAACGGGTATTCAGCAACGCCTCGAGGTCGCGCGCGACCATATCCTTGAGCTCCTCGAGCGAGATGCGCGAGAGCGCGGCATCGCCGGTTGCGCCGCGCACCGGCACACCCAGCAAGCGATCAAACAGCCCAGGTGTAAAACCCCGCATCGTCCCCTCCCCGCGTCGGTAGCAACCGTTCCAAAGCGAAATATTTGCATAGGCCGCACCGAAAAAACAGCGAAGTATGGGCAGGTAAGTGCACCTGTTGAGCGACCGCAATCCTGCACATTGTTGAGGTACAAACGCGCGTGAGAAGGACTAATGTTCGCTGCTGGCGCTGAAGACATCATTCGGAGAGGAGAGCGGCATGAGCGGAAAGATATTGTGGGGCGAAGGCCTGCTATTGCGTCCGCAACATTTCCAGCGTCAGGACCAGTATCATGAACACCGCTTGCACAAGACGATCCACACACTGCAACCGTATGCCTGGGGTGTGGAAAAGCTGGAGGTCGACCGCGACGCGCTGGGCAGCAATGTGCTGCGCATCCTTGCGCTGTCGCTACGTTTCCAGGACGGAGAATGGGTCGACGCGCCCGCCAGCGATGAGCTCCCTGCCAGCATCGACCTGAGCCAGCTGCCGCAGGGACAACAGCAGGTGACGTATTACGCCGCGCTCCCCGCGCTGAAACCCTTCGGCGGCAATGTCGGCCAGCCAGTCCAGGCTGGCACAGCGACGCGTTTCGTCCAAGCCAACCACGATACGCCAGACCTCTACACCAAGGCCGCCAACGTGCAGATGGCCAGCTTGACCACGTCGGTACGCCTGATCTCCGAATTCGAACCGCGCGATGCCTACTTGACCTTTCCCTTGCTGCGCCTGCGCCGCACGGGGGCCGCCGGTTTCGAACTGGACGGCAGCTTCGTGCCGCCCAGCCTGTCCGTGGGGACGACGTCGGCCCTTGCCCTGCAACTCCGCCGCCTGCTGGACGCCTTGCAGGCCAAGGTCAGCGCCCTGATCGGACACCAGCGCGAGCCGAGCCGCAACGTGATCGAATTCCGTTCCGGCGACATGTCCTCGTTCTGGCTGCTGCACACGGCCAGCAGCGCCTGCGCCACGCTCAACCATTACACACAGCATCCGGGCGCACATCCCGAGCGCTTGTACGAGCAATTGCTCGGAGTGGCCGGTAGCCTGATGACGTTTTCCAAGAGCTGGACCCTGGCCGATTTGCCGCCTTACCAGCATGCCGATCCCGGCCCCGGCTTCGCCAAGTTGAACGGCATCATTCGCGATTTGCTGGATACCGTGATCTCTTCCAAATACTTCGCCATCGCGCTGAGTGAGACGCGGCCGTCCTATTATCACGGCATGCTCGACTCTGGCAAAATCGACGACAAGACCACGTTCTATATTTCGGTCTCGGCCGATCTTCCCGCACTCGAACTGGTCGATGCGGTGCCGCTGCGTTTCAAGATCGGCGCGCCGGACGACGTGGAGAAATGCGTGCTGGCCGCCCTGCCTGGCGTGCGCCTGCAGTACACGCCCCAACTGCCGGCCGCGGTGCCGGTGCGGCCCGACACCTGCTACTTCATGCTGGAAGGGAAAGGACAGATGTATGAACGCATGCTGCAGGCGCAATCCATTTCGATTTATGTCCCGTCAGGGATCAAGGAACTCAAGCTGGAATTGATCGCCGTCGTACCATGATTTACATGATCAATTCACCCGCGCCAGCATGGCCTCGACCCTGGCGACAAACAAATCGACTTTCAAGCCCGTCACCTTGTCCCGCGCATCTTCCACGGCGTTGACCGCGGCGCGGGTTTGCAATGCCGAGCTTCGCTTCGTGGCCAGCCGCATTTCCGCGATCTGGCGTTGTGCCTCGCTGAGGGCAAGCTGCTTTTCCGCGAGCTCGATTTTTTCACTCAACTCGGTGACGCGCGACGACTTGTTCTGCCATGCATGCTCGGCATCGCGCTGCGCCTGTTTGACGATCCAGCGCTGTTTTTCTGCCTTGGCCACGGCATAGTCGATGCGGCTGTCGGTATAGAAGCCGTCGAATAATTTCCAGCTCAATTGCAGGCCGACATAAGAAAAGTCCCGCTTGTAGTGGGTGATGGCGTTATCGAGGCCGGCCGCGCTGCGTCCACCGCTGTTGTAGCCGACGAGGAAATCCAGCCTGGGTCTCTTGTCGGCCCGCGCCTGGACGATCGTGGCAGTCGCGCCGTCGAATTCCGCGATTTCTTTTTTGACCTCCGCCGCGCCGACCAGATCGAAGCCTGCCAGCATGGTGTTCGGATCCAGCGCACCGATGTGCTCCACCTCATCGGCGGGCGAAGCTTGTTGAAGCATCTCCACGTACTGCGGCTTGGTGTCGATGCCCACGGCAAGCAGGTAATTGCGAATCGAATCGGCGAGTGCGCGCTGGCTGTTGCGCCATTCGGTCTCCAACACCTGCGCGGACAATGCCTTGACGTCCGCTTCGATGTTGGCGAGCGTGCCGTCACGCGCTTGTACGCCGGCGGCCTCGGCTTCCGCGTGGGCCAGGTCCAGTGCGCGACGAATCCTGCGCGCGTCGAGCTTGGCTTTGACGACGGTCCAATACGCCCGGGTCACGTCCTCGACCACCTGCTTGCGGGTGATCTGGGCGCTCGCCGCGGCCGCGCGCTGGCCGGCATGCGCGGCGTCGAGCCTGGCTTCATCTGCCCGGCCCGCATACAGGTTGTAGCGCAGTTCGAGGCCGGTGCTGGCGCCATTGGGCGGCAGCGAGTCGGTGAACGTCACGGGCAAATTCTGATTGGCGTAATTGACGCTGACGCCGGTCGGCGACACGCCGCTGTAAACGCTGGTGTGCTGAATCGAGGAATACGCCGTCAGCGTGGGCATAAAGGCCGCTTTTGCCTCGCCCACCTTGGCAGAGGCCATGGCATTGCCGGCCGAGTCCACGCCGATTTCCGGACGGTTCGCCAGCGCTTGTCGAAGGGCGCCCACGTAGTCCTGGGGCAGTACCTGAGCCTGGGCGGCATGTAGCGCTGTCGATAACAAAAAAACGGACAGGACATGCATTCGCATCGACGGTTCCCTTCGCAAATTACTCATAGCGCAGCGCCAGAACGGGCCGCAAATGCGCCGCACGGCGCGCGGGCAAATAGCCGGAGAGCAGACCCACCAGGATCGACGTCACGAGCGCCAGTACGACGACGGGCCACGATGGCATCAGGGGAAAACCCGTCGCCAACGCCAGTATCACGCTGCCTCCCACGCCCAATATCAAACCGAACAAGCCTCCGCTGGAACTGATGATCACGGACTCCATCAGGAATTGAAACAGGATGCTGCGCTGGTTGGCGCCCACGGCCTTGCGCAATCCGATTTCGCGCGTGCGCTCCTGTACCGACGTGCTGACGATGTTCATGATGCCCAGGCCGCCCACCAATAACGAGATGGACGCGGCGATGATGCCGATCAGCGATACGCCCTGCAGAATCCGATCGGAGACTTTGATGTACTGCGCCATCGTCGTGGATTTATAGGCGTAGCGATGGTTATGCTCGCGTTCGAGCACCTGGATCAATTCATCGACGGCCGCATCGGCCTTGGACACATCGACGGCCTCCGCCTGGATCACGCCGACGTCCTTCGTGCCGATCTGCGCTTGCAGCGTGGTGTACGGCAGCAGGATGCGATTGTTCGCGTCGATGCCGCCCGGTGAGCCCAGGCTGCCGATGAAGGAGCGATCCTTGTTTTCCAGCAGGCCGATGACCAGGTACGGCCGGTTCCCGATACGGATTTCCCTGCCGACCGGGTCGACGTCGGCCCCGAACAAATCCTGCGCGGCTGTCACGCCGATCACGGCCACGTCGCGCCGGTGGACCACTTCATAGGCTTTGAAAAAGCGCCCTTCGCGCATCTCTTCGTTGTTGACGATGGCATAGTCCGCGCCCACGCCCGTCAGTTGTGGATTACTGAAACGCTTGCCTGCGTGGACCAGCAGGTGTGCACCGCTGCCGAAGACGATCGGGCTCAGGTGGCGTACGGTCAGGCAGCAGTTCGTGAGCACGTCCACGTCGCGCGCCTCGATGCCGGTGCCGGCGCGCACCGCGCGGTTCGGATCCTTGTCGTCGTTCGTGCGGTAGACCCAGACCGACTTCAATCCGAAGGTCTGCAGCTCGCTGAAGATCAGGTAGCGGCCGCTCTTGCTGATCGTACCGACCGCCATCACGCCCGCGATGCCGACGGTGATGCCGAGCACGCTGAGCAAGGTGCGCAGGCGGTTGTAGTGGAGTGCCTGGATGGCTTGGGCCAAGCCATCGAGGATGAAGCGGCGCAGGCTGACACGCATCAATGGACCCGCGCGAGGCGTTGATTGCACTCGTCACGTTCGATGACGCCGTCACGCAAGCGCAACGTGCGGCTGGCGTGGGCCGCGACGTCCTCTTCGTGCGTCACCATGACGATGGTCAAGCCTTGTGCGTTGAGTTGATCGAACAGGCGCAAGATGTCATGGCCTGCCTTCGAATCCAGGCTGCCGGTGGGTTCATCGGCGATCAGGACGTCGGGCTGGTTCACCAACGCGCGCGCGATGGCGACGCGTTGCTGCTGGCCGCCGGAGAGTTGTGCCGGCGTGTGCGCGGCACGGTCGGCCATGCCGACTGCCTGCAGCATGGCCATGGCCCGCTCGCGGCGCAATTTCGGCGCGACGCCCGCATAGATGAGCGGCAGCTCGACATTGCGCAGCGCGTCGACGCGCGGGATGAGATTAAACAGCTGGAACACGAATCCCAGCTTGCGGCTGCGAATGTCCGCCAGACGGTCTTCCGACGCGCCGGCGATCATCTCGGCATCCAGGCGGTAACTGCCCGTGTCGACGGCGTCCAGGCAGCCGATAATGTTCAGCAGCGTCGATTTGCCGGAGCCGGAAGGGCCCATGATGGCGAGGAATTCGCCTTTGTCGACCTTCAGCGAGATCCCTTTGAGCACGGGAATCGACATGGCTTCGACCTGATACGACTTGGTGATGTTGTGCAGGGCAATCATCAGCGCACGTCACTCGCAAACCTGGCGCGATCCCCCTCACGCAATGCCCGGCCCTCCGGGACCACGACCTTTTCACCCAACGTCAGTCCACTTTTTATTTCGGTCATGCTGACGCTTTCGACGCCGGTCGTCACGGGCTTCCAATGAATACGCCCGCCTTCCAGGACGGCGACCTTGGCTTGACCCTGGTTCGAAATGATGGCGTTCGACGGCAGCAGCAACGCATTGTTTTCCGAGGCTACGGTCAATTTGACGTCGACCTGCTGGCCCAAGGCCAGATGCGGCGCGTGCGTACCGAGACTGATGCGGGCGGACAGGTTGTTTGCCGCCCCCTCCTTGCTGGTCGACGGCGACACCCAGGTGATCGTTTCCTGCCATGTCTTGTCCGGGTAAGCATCGGAAGAAACGGTCACCACCTTGCCCACCACTGCAATCGCGCTGTCGCTGGCATCGAGTTTCGCTTCGATCTCGCGCGTGTCGATCGGGGCCAGCTTGAACAAGGGATCGCCCGCGCGCACCCACACACCCGGCCGCGCCAGGCGCGCCGTCACCACGCTCCGCTTTGGCGCCGTCAAGGTCAGCTTTTCCGTCTCCAATTGCGCCTGGCGCAGATTTTGTTCCGCCATGGTCCGCTCTTCGCGCAGGGTGGCGACACGGAGTTCGGCGTCTTCCACCGCCCTGCGCGATTCGCCGCCGACCTGATACACCCGCCGCAGGCTTTCCAGGTCGCGCACGGCGAATTCACTGCGCTCTTTTGCGCTCCGCAAGGTCGACGCGAGTTTTTCGATCGCAACCGCTTGTTCGCGGGCGTCGAATTTTGCCAGCAGGTGTCCTGCGCCGATGTCGTCGCCTTCGTTGACCATCACGTCCGATAACCGGCCGCCGACCGGGCTGTTGATCGTCAACTCATCGCGGCTGATGACGGTCCCCGCGGCCGATACATAAGAGCCGATGGGGCCACGGGATAACACCGTGCCACGAAGCTCGACGTCCCCGCCGCGCAATCCAATGGCGCCGGCGTAAACGACAGTCCCCAGCAGCAGCAGTAGCAAGAAATAGAGAACGATTTTTTTCATGGATGAGCAGAGCAGATGGAGCGGCTTGCTTATGTCCTGCGTCGAGCTTCGGCCTCATGACCCCAGATGAGGACGATCGCACCGCCGAAAATCAATACGTCGGCGACGTTGAACGAATACGGGTTGTCGATCGTGCAGCAGCTCATGTTGAGATAGTCGGCGACCGCACCATAAACGACCCGGTCATACGCATTGCCGAGTGCACCGCCGATGATGGCGCCGGCCGCCAGCGGAACCACCCATCCGGACTTGTTGCGGACCCACATCGCCAGCGCGATCGAGACGACGATGCTGATCGCGACGAGCAGCCAGCGGGCATCGAACGCGTTCAGGAAACCGAAATTGACCCCCTTGTTCCAGGCCATCACAAAATTGAGGTAAGGCGGCCAGACGGGAATCCTGTGGACCGACGCGAGGTCGAGCCAGTGCACGATCACGACCTTGGAAAGCCGGTCGAGGCCGAAAGCAATGAGCGCTGCGATCGCCATCCGTAGCATGGGCTTCGTTCCGCGTTGATGGGTAAGGTCTGCCATCGGCGTTACTGGCCCAGCCGTGCACAGGCACGGGTCCACACGACCATCGATTCGGCAGTCCGGTCGGCCCAGCGCAGTGCGTCGTCGCCGAGGAAGCCGCCACCGGCCGGCAAGGCGTCGACCAATCCTTCGGCGATCGATCGATAGGCTTCTGCGGCGGTCGTCCCGGACGGTACCGTTTCGATGTAATGCAACAGGTCTTCGAGGAGTGCCATGCCGCTCGTTTCGGCGGCGAGGTCGCGCAACAGGGCATGCGGATTGCGTTCGTGCCGCACGAGCGGTGCGCCGAATGCGAACCGGCCGCCCAGCGCCTCGATGACCATCGAAGAAAAATAGGCCTGGAACATGTCACCAAAGCGGTCGAGCGGCCGCCCGGATGCCATCGGTCCCATGCGCACATACCACCAGGCGGGAATCAATTCGCGGGCGACGGCGACGTTTTGTGTGGACATCGGGGCGCGTGCATCGTCTGGCGCGAGCAGGACATGCGAGCGGATCATGCCGTGACTGACCGGATCGAGCGCCGCGCGCGTGGCCGCATCGACGTCCGGATGGCCCTCCCATAGGCCGACGTGGGCGAGCACCTTGCCCTCCTGTTCGACGCCGGTCGCGAGCCCGATGGCGTCGTCGTTGCGCCGCGCATGGGGATGTCCCCTGGCGAACACGTCGACCTGGTTTCCCGTCCATCCCGAGCGGACGTCGAGCATGGCGCACACGTTCGGCCAGCGACCTGCGCCTTGCGCCACGGGCAAGCGCTGGACACTGCCGACCTGGCTGTAGCGGGTCAGAAATTCCTGGGGATCGAGCGGGAAGTTATCGTCGTCGAGCGAGACGAGAACGTCGGCGCCTGTGCGCCAGGCCTCGAGGACGGCGACGTTGCGCCGGTTATCCGAATTGAATGGTACGAAGTCTTGCGCGAGCCCGGCCGCATCCAGGATCTCTGCCTGCGCCTCGAGTCCCAGATAGCGCACGTCGAAACCCTCGGCGGCCATTTGGCCGGCGCGTCTTGCGCAATCCGGAGGTGTTTTGCGATCGCCGGCGATCACCATCGAGACCTGCTCTTCGCCGGCCATCAACAAGGGACGAAAACGCTCCAGAAAGCGACCGTCATTAATCGTTGTCACAGTAATGGCAAGCTTCGGCGTCGTTTGCATGATTCCTTTTCGGTAGTGACCGCAATTTAAATCAGCGCTGGTATTGTTGCGGTGGATTCGGAATGATTAATTCCAGAACCTCTCGGCTTCAATATTCAATGGTAACACGGTTCACCGAATTGAGAAGCGGGATAATCATCATGCATATCGAGACGGTGCCAATCTCCGAAACATTTGCCTTGCATATCCATTTTGGATACCCAGTCGGCATGCTGGATTGTTTAACGTTTCAAAAATACGATTCCCTCCCATTCTGCCTTTTTATTTGCAATCATGCGTGCTTTCGTTAAATAAAAAATTCTCATGAGAATCAGTTACTTATGCATCTGGATTAAGCCCATTGCACGCCGATCCATTATGCATAACGATATGCTTTCTGCATTTCTCCAAATTCCAAGACTGTAAACTTATGAAAAAATTATTTGACCATGAGTTTACATACCTTTATATTTGGCGCTCTCACACAATTAAGTTGGGGCCAAAGCATGAAGCTACTGTTATTGGGCTGTAACGGATTTTTGGGATCACGTCTTTTGCCCATGTTCGAGCGGACCGGGCATGAAGTTATGGCGCCACGCAGCAGTGAATTGGATTTGACCAAACCGCCCGCCAATCTGGAGGCATTCGGTAATCCGGATGTGGTGGTGCATGCCGCCGCAATATATGGCGGAATGCCATTCGACATGGAAAACCAGGCGCAGATCTTCACGCAAAACATGAAGATGAACGTCCATGCATTCGAAATAGCGGCAGCGCTCAAGGCCAGGCAGATCGTCACGATCGGATCGGCCTGCTCCTACCCCGGGGTCACGGACAAATACCTGAGCGAGGACGACCTGTTCACCGGCCCGTTGCATCCGACCGTCGAGTGTCACGGCTTCACCAAACTCGCGATGATCGCCGGTAACCGCGCCTATTTCGCCAGCCATGGCCTTGCCGGCATCCACCTGCTGCCGGCTAACCTGTACGGCCCCGGTGACGTCTACCAGGAGCGCCGGGCGCACGTGGTCGCCGCGCTGCTCAAGAAATTCACCGACGCCGTGGAGACCGGCAGCGACGTCGAACTTCTCGGCGACGGCACGCCGATCCGGGAATTCATGTACATCGACGACCTGGCCCTCGCCGTCGTGCGCGCCTGCGAGACGAGGGTCGATGGCGTCGAACTGGTCAACGTGGGTACCGGCGTAGGCACGTCCATTCGCGAACTCGCCGAGCTCATTGCGGAATTGACCGGCTTTAAAGGCAAAGTCCATTGGGCCGGGGCGACGTCGAATGGCGCGATGCGCAAGGTGATGCGGGTCGACCGCATGCGCACCGTCCTCGGCATGGAGCGTTCCACCGACCTGCGCGCCGGTCTCGCACGCACATTGGATTGGTATTTGCCGCGCAAAGCCATCGCCGATGCGCGGGTCTGAGACATGACGACATTCGACTACACCTCGGATTATTTCTGGCGCCTGGCGCTGGCGCACGATCCCAGGATACTGACGCAGATGGAACTGCACCCCGGCCTCAATTGCGGCCTCTATCGGTGCAAATATTGCTTCGGACATGGCCAGGCGTTGAACGCGGGCCCGTATTTGACCGGGGAAGAATTCGAAGCGATTGCCGCAAGCCTCGGTGAGCTTCGTCCCACCGTCATTATTTCCGGCATCGCGACGGACCCGCTGACGCATCCCGACATCGCCAGCATTCTCGGGTCGTTCCGGCGGCGCGGTTTCCCGGTCGGCCTTTACACGAAGGGCCATAACCTGGATGCCAGCGTGCGCGAGGCGCTCGTCGAAGGCCCTGGCGAATGTTTTGTCACGATTTCGCTGGATGCCGGCAACGCCGTCGATTACGAGCGCGTACACAATATCGCGCCGACCAGGAACAGCGAGATGGCATACGCGGCAAGCTTCGAAAACATTCTCGGCAATATCCGCGCGCTGTCGGCCCTCAAGCGCGAGGTCAAACCCGATTTGAAGTTGCGCGCCTCGATCCTCGTTTTCGAAGAAATGGCGCAACCGGGCAAACTGGCCGAGGCCGTCGACCTGCTGCAGGACGACGTCGATCTCATTCGCGTCGCCATTGCGCAAGACCGCAATGACGGGCAACGGCTGGAAACCCTGCCGCAAAACCGGGAAAAACTGCTGTCGCGTTTCGTCGAAGAGTTCGAAGGTAATCCCAAGGTCAGGATCTTGACGAATTCCCATACGCCGACACGCAGCACGGCGTTCAGCCGCTGCGTCGTGCAGCGCACGCAGGTGACCATCGACAAGTCGGGCAACGTGTTTCCCTGTCCGCAGGTCGCGCTGGCGCCGTATCGGAATCTCTGCATGGGCAATGTGCGTGAAATGCCCCTTCCGGACATTCTCGTCTCGGCGAAGCGCAAGGCCATGTTCGGGCTCGACGTCGACACCGAATTGAAATGCCGGATCTGCGACCGCAAGGACGAGGCGATCAACGCGGCCGTCGGCGGGCATTTCGAAGCCTTCAACACGGCCAGTCCGCCTGCCAGGGAAGCGCCCGCCCGGATGGTCGCCGAACCGGTCGCTGAACCGATCTTTTTCCGGCCGCGCTAGATCGACGCTTGCGACCTTGCTGCCCAACGTTCGAACGACGTATCGGTTGATGCTCACTCACGTCTTTTTCAGGCTGAAGCCATGTCCATAGCAAATATTGAAGCGAGCGCTCCCCTTCCCAAATCTGCCCGCTCGACCGTCCTCGATTGGACATTCAGCCGAATGTTTCGCGGGCTGATCTACAACCAGGTCTGGGAAGACCCTCTCGTCGATCTGGAGGCGCTGGCCTTGGGGCCGGATCACAGGGTCGTCTCGATCGGGTCGGCAGGATGCAACGCCCTCGCGTATCTGTTCGCCGACGTGAAGCGCGTCGACTCGGTCGACATCAATGCGGCGCATCGGGCGCTGTTTACCTTGAAGCGCACCGCGCTCGAGCGCGTTCCCGACTGGACCACCTTCTACCGTTTATTCGGTACGGGGCAGAGTCCGGAAAACGTCCGGGTCTACGACGCGCATCTCGCTGCCCATCTGCCCGATCCCGTGCGGGCCTACTGGTCCGGACGGGGCATGACGGGCGAGCGCAGGATCGGCATGTTCCGCTCCGGCTTTTATCACCACGGCCTGCTGCACCGTTTCATCGGCTTGACGCACAAGCTGGCAAAGCTCAAGGGCTGTCATCCCGCGCGGCTCGTGGAAGCGTCCAGCATGGAGGAGCAGGCGCGCCTGTTTGCATCGGACGTCGCGCCGGTGTTCAGCACGAAGCTGACGCGCGCATTCGCCCGCAGCCACCTGTCGCTATTCGCGCTCGGCATTCCCCCGGCGCAGTACGACCGGCTCGAAGAAGGTGCCGGCGGCAACCTGTCCGACTTGCTGATCAAGCGTATCGAACGGCTGGCCTGCGATTTCCCGATCGCGGACAACCCGTTTGCCTGGCAGGTCTTCGCCCGCCGCTACGGGCCGGCCGACGGCAAGGCGATTCCGTTCTATCTCGAACCGCGCATCCACGACGTCATCCAGCCCAGGGCCGGCCGGGTGAATCTGCACGCAACCCCGCTGACCGATTACCTCGCGGCCCAGCCCGCTGGTTCCATCCACCGGTTCGTGCTGCTCGACGCGCAGGACTGGATGTCGCCGGCGGACGTCGCCGCGCTGTGGCGGGAAATTGGACGGACGGCCCATCCCGAGGACGCGCGGGTGCTGTTCCGCACCGCCGGTCCGGCGAATCCATTCCATTGGCTGCCGGAAGACCTGCGCCGGAAATGGACCGCACGCGACGATCTGACGCCCGCATTCACCGCGGCCGACCGCACTGCGCTCTATAACGGCGTCCACCTGATCGAGCGCCACCAGTAACGAAAGGGAATCCCAAGATGAGGAAGCAAGAAGCCGCGATGGCCCTTGTCGACATCCTGAAGCGCGAGGGCGTGCGGACCGTCTTCGGAGTGCCGGGCGGCCCCGTCATGGCGCTGTGCGATGCGATCAAGCGGGATGGCGAAATCGAGTTCGTGCTCACGAAACACGAGCAGGCCGCGGCATTTGCCGCATTCGGCGAGGCGCAGGCAACGGGACGCCTGGGCGTCTGCCTCGCGACGCTCGGCCCCGGCGCCACCAATCTTGCCCCCGGCCTGCCTGTCGCGGGCGTCGAGGGCGTCCCTGTGCTGGCGATTACGGGACAGGTGCAACTGGATGGCCAGCGTCGAGGCGGCCATCAGGACAGTACCGGCCTCTACGGCACGCCGGACCAGACGGCGCTGTTCGCATCGATCTGCAAGTCGTCCGAAATGCTGACGCGGGCGAGCCACTTGCCGGATGCCTTCCGCCGCGCGATCCGCCTTGCGCATGCCGGCAGGCCGGGCCCCGTGCACGTGTCGCTGCCCAGCGGCCTGCTGCACGAGGAAATCGACTACGAACCGCTCGCGCCCCATCAATATCGCCTGACCAGGTCGCACGTCGTCGACCGCCAGGCGGCATCCCGTATCGCCGAACGCCTGGCTGCGGCGCAAGCGCCCGTATTCCTGCTCGGTATGCGGGCGCGGCATTGCGGACGCGTGGTCGAGCAGCTTGCGGAGCGTTTCGGCATCGCCGTCGCCGTCGACGTCGGTTCCAAATCCGTCGTCGACGAGCGCCATCCATCCTACCTCGGATGCCTCGGTGTGCTCGGCCACCGCGCCGCGGAAAACTTCGTGAAGACCACTGCCGACCTCGTGGTGGCGGTCGGCGAGAGTTTTGACGAGGTATCGATGCTGTCGTGGGACCCGGCCATCGCCCAGGGACGCGACCTCATCCAGATCGACAGCCTCGCCGACGAAATCGGCAAGGCCTATCCGGTGACGGATGCGACCATTGGCAGCCTGCCCGACGTGCTGGAGGAGATCGCCCGCGTGCATCCGGAGATCGCGCCGTCCGTGCTCGAGGAGCGCCGCGTCGCCCTGGCCAATCACTTGAAACGCAATCCGCTGTTCGCCGATCCGGAAATGGAGAGCGACCAGGTGCCGATGCTGCCGCAACGGATCATGGCCGACCTGGCGGAAGCCGTGCCGGACGACGCCATCCTGCTGTCCGACAGTTCGAAATGGGTGCGGTGGCTCGGCAGGTTCTTCTGTGCCCGCCCGGGTCAAGTGCTGTCCGCCCACGACTTCGAACCGATGGGATGGGCGGTGGCCGCGGCCCTCGGCGTGAAGCGTGCCTTTCCCGACCGCCCCGTCGTGAGTCTCAGCGGCGACGGTGCTTTCCTCATGTCGGCGCTCGAAATCGCGACCGCCGTCGACCACAACCTGCCCGTGGTCTGGATGGTGTTCAACGACGCGCGGCTCGGCATCATCCACGACTTGCAGGAAATGCTCTACGGCGGCCGCTATTGCGGCACGCAGTTCCGCAGTCCGGACCTGATCGCGTTCAGCGAAAGTCTCGGCGCCCGCGGGTTCAAGGTCGAAAAGCCCGGCGACCTGGCGTCGGCACTGGCCGACGGCCTCGCCAGCGGCCGTCCCTGCGTGCTCGACATCCGGTTCGATGTCAATGAAGTCCCCGCCGTGCGCCCCCGCGCGCTGATCGTCACGAAGGAAATGGGCCTGCCAGCACCCGGCATCGGCTTTACCACGACGCGTACGCTTTTCAAGATGCTAAAGGATAAATAAATGAGCCTAAGCAAAGGAAAATCCATCCAGATCGCCAAGACACTGGATGTCGACCCGCACCGGGCCTTCGACGTCGTGTATGACGTCGAGAGCTTCCCGACGTTCATGCCCAGCGTGACGACGGCGGAGGTCATTTCCAGTGACGGTGCGCGCAAGGTCGTCAAATGGGAAATGCTGATCGACGGCGCGCCGCTGGACTGGACCGAAGACATCCGCTACGACCGTGAACTGCTGACGGCCGACTTCACGGCGCTGGACGGCGTCTTCCTGCACTTCGACGGCACGTGGCGCGTGCGCGCCGGCGCGAACGGGACCGAGCTTGCCGTGTCGGTGTTCTACGATCTCGGCCTGCCGGAAATCGAAGAAATCATCGGACCGATCCTGGACGAGCGCCTGCGCCAGAACCTCGATGCGATGCTCGTGAATATCCAGGCGCGGGCGGGGCTGAAATGAGCGATCGGAACGTACTGGACGTCGCCTTCATCGGCCATCCATCGAGCTTCAGCCACATCGTCCGCCTGATCGAGGACATGGACGGGCCCGAAGCGGCACGCCGCGTCACCCGCAACGAGAAATCGTTCACCGCGTTTCTCGACTGGATGCCGTCGAACGTCACCCACCATCGGCCGGTGATCCAGTTGAACGGCGTGTCGATCCGCGCGGCGATGATCGTGTGCTGGTTCCTGCCGCAGATTATCGACCATCGGCACAAGCTCAAGCTGGCCGTCTCGAAAGTCCTGCAGGGCGTCGACATCGCCGCGAGCATGGGCGCGCAGGTCGCAAGCCTCGGCGGTTTCACGTCGATCCTGGCCGGCCGGCGCCGTTTCGAGGCCGCCGAAACGTCGGGCATCACGCTGACCGCGGGTAACGCGCTGACGGCCGCGCTGGCCGTGTCCAGGCTGCGCACGGAACTCGAGGCACGCAAGCGCCCGCTCGAGGACGAAACCGTCGCCATCATCGGCGCGTCCGGCGACGTCGGCGGAACGGCGGCGGCGCTCCTCAACAGCGAACCCCGCAAGCTGCTGCTCGTCGCGCGCGACCAGGAACGTCTCGAGCGCACGCGGACGTCGCTGGGCCACCCGAATTCGGCCTGCGTATCGATCGCCGAAGCCGTGGCGCAGGCAACGTCGATTCTCGTCGCCACGTCGGCCACCGAACCGATCATCTCCGCCGACGACGTCGCGCCCGGCACGCTCATCTTCGACCTCGGCTATCCCCCGACTGCAACCAGCGCTGCCGCCGGCAGCAAGGCGTACATCATGCGGGCGGGCCTCGCCGCCTTCCCGGCCCCGATTCCGATCGGCGCCTATTCGCGGCTGGCGCAGCCGAATCACCTGTTCGGCTGTTCGACGGAAAGCGTCGTGCTGGCCGCACGGCCCGACCTGCGCCATCTCGCGCGGGGCCAGGGACAGGCCGGCAAGACGGAAGCGCTCGCGCTCCTCGATGCGGCATTGGCGCTGGGGATCCGGCCGGCCGTCGAGGCGCCGCCGGCGATCGTCACGCAAGCGGCGACCAGCGTCGTGCCGCAACTCGATCCGTCGTTCGGCTGAACGCACGATGCCGATGCACGACTACCTGTCCTCGTCCGCATTGCGGGCCGCGTTCGGCCAATCGCAGCGGCCGCTCGGTCAATGGCCGACGCCGCTCGAAAGCATCGAGCACCCGGGACTGGGGCGCGTGCTGGTCAAGCGCGACGATCTCGCCGGCTTCGGCGGCGACGGACGCAGCGGCGTCAAGGCGCGCAAGCTCGAGGGCCTGCTGGAGCATATGCAGGCCAAGGGACTGAACGTCTTGCGCATGCCGCTCGGGAACATCACGAACCTGGGGCCTGCCCTCGTCGCGGAAGCGGGCAAGCGCGGCATCGCCGTGCACCTCGATCTCGTCGACGATCCGCCATTGCGCGCGGAGAGCCGGCGAGCCGTCCACAGCGGCTATGCCGACATCGCCCGGCTGTACGGCCCGAGCTACGTCACGGCGGCACTGCGTCTCGGCGGCCGGCTGGTGCGCGACCGGCTGGCGCGGACACGGTCGATCTGCGTGCCGCCCAGCCCCGCGCATCCATCCGCGATCATCGGCATGGCACGCGGCTACCTGGAGATGGTCCGTCACGCGAAGGCGCAATTCGGCACGTTGCCGAGCGCCGTGTATCTCGCTTCCGCGTCGGGGACGTCCGTCGCCGGCCTCGCGCTGGGCGAAGCGCTGGGGCGCGCCGCCGGCGATCCGCCCGTCAGGATCGTCGCCGTGCAGGTAGTGCCCGAGCCGTTGCGCCTTTGGTTGCCGGTCCTGTTCACCTGGACGCTCCGGTACCTGCGCCCGGCCCGCATCCCGTTCCCGAAGTGCGAAGTCGTGGCCTGGCCCGGCAACACCACCTATGGCCGTTTCTCGGCGGCGCACGAGGCGATCTGCGCGCGCGTCGAGGACAGCTTCGGGCTGACCATCGACCCCGTGTACGGCGCGAAGTCGTGGGACGTGATGGAGCGGATGACTATCGATCACGGCGGGCGCCCTCCGCTGTTCTGGCATTGCGGTTTCACGCCGACCTGGCGCGCACTTGCGGAGGAATTGAGGCTATGACGGACGTCATCCCGATCGTGACAGGCATCGTCGGCGGACTGTTCGTGTTGTGCCAGGTCCGCTTCGCGCTGCTGATGGTCGTGTCGCGCCGCCCGCCCCGGGCGCCGGCAAGCCGGCTGGAGCCTCCGCTCGTCGCGGTCCAGATCGCGACCTACCGCGAGGCCGCGACGATCGCCTCGCTGCTCGACGCGATCGGGCGGCTCGACTGGCCGCGCGACAAGCTGCTCGTGCAGATCCTGGACGACAGTCCGCCGGCCGATGCCGCCCGCATCGACGCCATCGCCGCGGACCATGCGGGTCGCGGCCTGCCCGTGCGTTGTCACCGCCGTGGTTCGCGCGAAGGCTTCAAGGCGGGCGCGTTGAACCATGGCCTCGACATCGCGTCGCCCGCGGACTACATCGCGTATTTCGATGCGGACTGCCGGCCCGATCCGCAATTCCTGCGCCGGACGATCCCGCATTTTGCCGATCCCGACATGGCGGCCGTGCAGGCGCGCTGGCAGTTCCCGAATGCCCGCACGTCGCCGCTCACGATGCTCCAGGCAGCGGCATTCGAATGCCTGTTCGCGTACGACCTGCCGCTGCGTGCGACACTCGGACTGCCTGCCTATTATTTCGGCTCGGCCGCCGTGTGGCGCCGGTCGGTGCCGCTTGCCCTCGGTGGCTGGCGCTTCAAGCCGTTCACGGCGGAAGACGTCGACATGGGGCTGCGCGCCGGGAACGCCGGCTGGAAGATCGCGTACGAACCCGACGTCCTCGCGGACGACGACGCCGTCGAAGACATTCTCGCCTTCCGTACGCAGCAAAGGCGCTGGGCGCAGGCCGTGCTGCAGGCCGGTGTGAGTGCCGTGCGCACCTTGCCGCAATCGTGGCGGCGCCCCTGGGCCACGCTGGTCGACTGGACGTCGTTCGCCCCGCACGCACTGATTCCGCTGACGCCGCTCGTCACGCTGTGCCTGGCCGCATGGGTGCTGTGCGGCGTGCCGCCAGCGCCGGGCGTGTTCTGGACGTTCAGCGCGCTGATGGCGATCTCGCCGGCGACGCTCGCCATCGTGCTGGCACAACGGTCGTTCCATCGTGACGACTGGCGAGTGCGCGTCCGGCTGCTGGTGCGCGCCGGCCCCTACCTGGCCGCGGCGATGAGCAGTTTCCTGCTCGGCTTCGTCGACTTCCTCCGTCCGGACAAACTCGAATTCGTCGCCACGCCGAAGGCTGGACAGACCGGCGTGATCGGCGGGCGCAAGAAGACGTGGCTCAGGGCGCACATCGGGCCGCCGGTCCTCGACGCGAGCCTCGCGGGAGTCTCCGCCGCGGCAGCCGTCGCCGCCTTGCACGACGGCGTACCGGGCGCGCTGCTGCCGTTGGCGCTCGTGGGCACGCAGTTCCTCGCGAGTGCCCTGCTGACGGGCGCTGCGTTGCTCAAGCGCGTGCAGATGGAAGCGTCGGACAAGCTCGCGGCAACCCGGCAGGTGCCATGATGACGTCCATTTCCCCGTTTTGCGAGAAGGTCTAAATGGTTAATATTATTTATACGCATTGCAATTCCGGTGCGGGCGATATCCTGATCCACCATTGGCTCAAGTCGATCAAGCTGCATATCGACCTGACCAACATCGAGATCGTCGTGATCGATTTCGGCCTGACCCCGGACCAGCGGGACACCCTGCGCGACGAAGGCGTCGAGCTGTGGCCCGCGCAAGCCGACGGGCGTACGCCGAATATCCAGTACCGCGAAATCGCACGGTATCTCGCCACGCGGGACGACGTCGGCCAGGTCGTCTATTCGGACTGCGGCGACCTCATTTTTCAGGCGGACATCGCGCCGATCCTCAAGGACGACACGGCGATGATGAAGGCGGTCGTCGAGCCCGAGTTCAACGTGGCGCTGCACGGCATCACGCTCGGCTTCGGCGACGTCCGGCCGGAATATCTGGACGAGATCCGCAAGACCATCGGCGACCGGTCGACGGCCAATTGCGGGTTCGTCGTCGGCCCCGCAGCAAAAATCGCGGCGATCTGGGACACCTACCAGAAGCTGTGCCACGGCGTCGACCTGCACGGTACCGACCAGCTGATCATCAACTACATCCTGCGGCGCGACGGGTTCGTCGAGCTCGACCGCATCTGGAACTACGTCACGTTCATCAACGGCCAGCGCTTTTATTACGACCGCGACGGCTTCCTGTGCAATCACCAGGGACGGATCCCGGTCGTACACAATGCGGGCCGCTACAACTCGGTGCGGACGATCAAGGGCTTCGGCTACCGCTGCGGGCGCATCCGGCCGCGTCTCTATACCGAATCGATCCGGCTTTTCTATCGCGGCCTGAATTGGCTGCACGGCATCTTCCACAATCGTGCAACCACCACTTAAATCATGCGAATCCTCGGCTACTCAGGTTTGAACCACGACAGCTCGGTCGCCTTGCTGGAAGACGGCAAACTCATCTTCGCGAGCGAATCGGAAAAGATACGCAGGGCCAAGCACGAAATCAGTCCGTTTCCCGAACAGGCCGTCGGGCGGCTGCTGTCGGTCACGGGGCTCGAGCTGGGCGACATCGATGCACTGGCCGTCAACTACGATGCCGGCATCCTGGCGAACTGGGGTTACCTGCCCCATCTGTGGGCCTGCATCCGGCAACGCAACGCCGACCTCGGGATCATCGCCAACTGCATCACGATATCGGCCAGCCACTCGAAGGCCCTGATCCGCTATTCGCTGAGCGGGGCGATTCCGCCGATCCGGCGGGTCCGGCACCATCTGGCGCACCTGGCCTCGACGTTCCTGTACTCGCCCTACGACGAGTCGGCCGTCGCCGTGATCGACGCATCCGGCGAGCTCGATTGCACGACGACCTACCACTGCGCGGGCCGGTCGATCCGGCGGCTCGCGGCCATGACGTTGCCGAACGACTCGCTGGGCTCGATCTACATGATGTCGACGCGCCACCTGGGCTACCGGCTGATCGGCGACGAGTACAAGGTCATGGGACTCGCCTCGTTCGGGGAAGCCGACCCGGTCTTCCGGCGCTTTTTCGAGGAACTGATCATCCTCGAGGACGGCGGCCGTTACCGCGTCAATCCGAAGCTCGCGGGCCGGATGGCCAGCAGCGGCTGCCAGTTCCCCGACGAGGTCGCGGCCAGGCTCGGTGGACGGCATATGGATGGCCCGGAAGCCTTCACCGAGGCACACAAGAGCTTTGCCCGCGAACTGCAGCGGCGCATCGAGGAAGCGATCCTGCACGTGGTCCGGCACCTGCGCACGGCAAGCCGCTCGCGCAATCTGTGCCTGGCGGGTGGCGTGGCCTTGAACTGCGTGGCGAACGGCAGGCTGAAAGCGGAGTCGGGGTTCGACAACATCTTCATTCCGCCCGCGCCGCACGACGCGGGCACGTCGCTGGGTGCGGCGGCCTATCTGCACTATTACGAGGACGGCCAGGCCCGGCCCGAGCCGCTGAGCCATGCGTATCTCGGCCAGCGGTTTTCCGACGAGGCGATCGAGGCCGAGATCACGCGCTGCGGTCTTCCGGTCCGCCGTCTCGCCGACCCGGCGCAGGAAGCCGCGCGGCGCCTCGCCTACGGTGAGGTCATCGGCTGGTTCCAGGGCGCGTCCGAGTTCGGCCCGCGGGCGCTGGGCAACCGCTCCATTCTTGCTGACCCCCGTGCGGCGGAGATGAAGGACCAGGTCAACCGCAGGATCAAGGAACGCGAAGGTTATCGCCCGTTCGCGCCGTCGGTGCTGGAGCACGCCGCGGAGGCCTATTTTCCCGGCCTCGGCTCGTCTCCGTACATGCTGTTCGTGGTGCCGGCGTCCGACAAGGCGCGCGCCGACATCCCGGCCGTCGTCCACGTCGACGGGACCGCGCGGCCGCAGGTCGTCTGCCCCAAGGCCAATCCGCTGTACCACCGCCTGATCTCGTGCTTTGCCGAGGCGACGGGCGTCTCGGCGGTGCTGAACACGTCGTTCAACGTGGCCGGTGAACCGATCGTCAACACGCCCGCCGACGCGATCCGCTGCTTCTTCGGCAGCGGCCTGGATGCACTCGTCATGGGCTCGTTCGTCCTCGAGAAGGCCAAATGAGCGTGGCGAATTTTCTCGGCACCCGCGTCGTGTCCGGTGTGCCGATTTTGCGGCCCGGCGTCGCGGCGACGTGCCTGTGGCGCAACCGTCATCGGATCGAGCCCGGTTACGCCGGCCGCGCCGCCTTCATGATGACCATGAGCCTGATCGGCGCCGCCTTTTCTCCGATCGACCGCTTGTCCTTTGGCCAGGCGCCGGACCGCATCGACTGGGACGGCCCCGTCCTCTTCATCCTCGGCTACTGGCGCAGCGGGACGACGCTGCTGCACGACCTGATCGCGCAAGACCCGCAATTCGCGACACCCAGCCTCGTGGACGCCAACGTGGCACCCTGCCTCTCGGTGGGCCGCGCGCTGGCGCCGTTCGTGGCGCCCTTCTTGCCGAAGGACCGGGGCTATGACGCGATGGCCCTCGATCTCGCCGGGCCGTGGGAAGAGGAAGGCATGCTGTTTTCCCTCACCGGCACATCGCCTTATCAAGCGGCCGTGTTCCCGAAGGATTTCCACCACTTCGACAGGATGCTCGACCTGAAGGATTTGTCCGAGGCGGAGATCCGGCGCTGGCGCCAGGCTTATGTCACGATCTGCCATCGGATGACGCGGGGACGCAAGCAGGCGCTGCTCTTCAAATCGCCGCCGGCCGCGGCGCGGCTGCCGCTGCTGCTCAAGATGTTTCCCCAGGCGCGCTTCCTGCACCTGAGCCGGGACCCGGAAACGCTGTTCGCGTCGAATATGCGGATGATGACGACGGTCGGGGAAAGGATGCGGCTGCAGCGCGAGACCGAAGACGACGTCGCCGAGCACATCCTGCATCGCTTCGAATACATCTACGACCGCTACGTCACGGATGCGGCGCAACTGCCGCCCGGGCGGCTGACGGAAATCACCTACGAGCAGCTCATCGCGGATCCGCTCGGCGAACTGGAACAGGCATACCGGGCGCTCGACCTGCCGGGATTCGACGCGGCGCGGCCCGCCATCGCCCGGCTGGTCGCATCACGCAACGATTACCGCCCCAATGCCCACGCCAGGCTGTCGCCCGAGCGGCGGGCCGACGTCGCGCGCCGCTGGGGGCCTTATGCGAAGAGGTGGGGTTATGGCTGACGAACGCAAATCGACCCACACCCGGGTGCACAACGGCACCGTGACGCGGGCGCGGCGCGAACGCCTGAACGCGCATCGCAGCGTCATCGTCTGGTTCACCGGGTTGTCCGGCGCCGGCAAGTCCACGTTGGCGAACGCCGTCGAGGAACGCCTGCACCTGGCAGGCTACCGCACGTACGTGCTCGACGGCGACAACGTGCGGCAGGGCCTCTGTGCCGACCTGGGTTTTTCCCCAGACGAGCGCATGGAAAACATCCGGCGCGTGGGGGAAACGGCGAAGCTGTTCGTCGATGCCGGCGTCGTGGTGCTGGCCGCCTTCATCTCCCCGTTTCGCAGCGATCGCGCGCGCGTGCGCGCCCTCGTGCCGGACGGCGACTTCATCGAGATCCATTGCCGCTGTTCGCTGGCCGTCTGCGAAGAGCGCGACGTCAAGGGGCTGTACCGCCTGGCGCGCATGGGCGCCATCGCGGAATTCACGGGCATCTCGTCGCCGTACGAAGTGCCGGAGGCGCCGGAACTGATCGTTGATACGGGAACGCAGCACCTGGCCGAATCCGTCGACGACGTCATGGCATTGCTGCAGCCCCGTTTGCAGGTCGCCCCGCTGCGCGCGCGTTTGTGACGCCGGCCAGCGCGACACAACGTCGCGCCAGGATCGCGGTGGGGTCCAGCAGGACCACCGTTTTCCCCGCAACGTCGAACGCCGGATGCTCCGGCAGCACCAGCGGCAGTTCGGTGCACCCGAGGATCACGACGCTGGCGCCGCGCCGCGCGAGGTGCGCCAGCGCTGCCAGCAGCGACCCTTTGCAGCGGCCTTCCGTATAGCCTGCCTTGACGCCCCGGCTGCCGTAAATCGCATCCGTCACCTCTGCCTGGTGCGCGTCGTCCGGCACGATGACGTCGAACGGACTGCCGCGCGCCGCGTCGTGGTAGACCCGGCTGGCGATGGTCCCGGACGTCGCCAGCAAGCCGACCGTGTCGTGGCCCCGGCAGTGCGCGGCGATGTGCCGCACGGTCTCCGTCAGCATGTTGACGATGGGTGTCGCCAAGCCTGCCTGGATCCGCTCGACATAGGCATGCGCCGTATTGCACGGCATCGCCACGGCGCTGGCGCCGTTGGCTTCCAGCCGCTTGCACGCCGAATACAGCGCCAGCGTCGGGTCCGTGCCGTTGGCGACCAGGTTCGCGGTGCGGTCCGGTATCTGCGGATTGTGGTCGACGATGAGGCGGATATGGTCCTGGTCGCGTTCTGCCGCGGTATGTCGAACGATCTTCTGCATGAAGTCGACCGTCGCCGCCGGGCCGATGCCGCCGACGATGCCGAGCTTGAACGCGCGGGCAGGGTGCGGTTCCGGATGGGCCAGTGCAAAGTCGACGTACACCTGGTGAGTGTCCACGACGGGCAACCCGCGCTGTGCCAACAGATGGGCCACCGCCGCGATTTCGCTCGCTCCCGGGATGATGACCTCGGCGCCTTGCCGCAACAGTTCTGCGCATGCGCGCTGCAGCTTGTCGATGGCGCCATCCGTGTGTCCCGCCATCAGGCCTCGTTCGCCGTAGACCGCGGACGCAACGACGTGTTCGTGCGTGTCGTTCGACACGTAAGCCAGGGCATGGTCCGGAAAATAGCGCTCGAACAGGCGCTGTTCGCGGACATAGCGGGTGCACAGGATGCCGAGACGACGGGGACGCCCGACGTCGTCGATATGGCGCGCCAGGGCGCCCATCACGTTCACGATCGGCACGCGCACCTCGGCCTGAAGGGCATCGATGCAGGTATGGCTCATGAAGCAGGGCAGCAGGACGCCGTCGGCGTGGGCCAGTGCGTCGAGCGTGTCGTAGAGATAGAGTTCGCGCCCGTCCATGGCGGCGGGCTCGGCGTGGTGGCCGCAAGGTCGTTGGTAGCCGTGCTGTTCCAGCGTCAGGCGATAGCGATCCGTGTCGCCGCGCAGGGCCAGGGCCTTGACCAGTTTGCTGTAGAGATCGGCACCGGCAAGGCGGCCGAGCCCACCGACGACGGCCAGGTGGCGTGAATGAAAATGAGGTGTCATGGCACGACGATACCGACCTGCCCGGCGGCGATTATGCAATTCGGCGATGGCCCTATGCCTGCCACGCATACTTGCGCAACTGCACGCGCCTATAATTCCCTGAACCCGGGGGGATGCATGGATATCAAATGGCTGGAAGACTTTCTGAGCCTCGTACGAACGCGCAATTTTTCCAGATCGGCGCAGGACCGTCACGTCACCCAGTCGGCCTTGAGCCGGCGCATCCAGGCGCTGGAGGCCTGGGTCGGCGCCGACCTGGTCGACCGCAGCACGTATCCACTCTCCCTGACACCGGCCGGAAAACTCTTCAGCGCCTCGGCCACGGAAGCCATGCGGCTGCTGAACGACACGCGCGCGATGTTGCGCGTGAAGGAGACGGGCGACGACGTGTTGCGCGTGTCGGCAGGCCACGCGCTGTCCCTGAATTTTTTCCCGACCTGGCTGAATTCCGTTCAAGCCTGGTACGGGCCGCTGCGCGCCCGCATCCTGCCCGCGAACGTGCACGATGCCGTGCTTGCCCTGGTGGAGGGCAACTGCGATCTGCTGCTGTGTTATCACCATGCGGAGCTGCCGGTCGAACTCGATCCGAAACGCTTCGAGTACCGGGTCGTGGGCTTCGAAACCCTCATGCCCGTGTCGATCGCCAACCGGGCGGGCTCCGCCGCATTTGCCCTGCCGGGCAGTAAGACGGCACCGCTGCCCTACCTTGCCTTTACCGCCACGTCGTACTTTGGCCGGGCGGTGCGGCACATCCAGTCCCGGGTCGACCAGCCGGCCTGCCTGCAGACTTGCCAGGAAAGCGATCTGGCGGAGTTGTTGAAAACGATGGCGCTTGCCGGCCAGGGACTGGCCTGGCTCCCCGACAGCTGCATCGCGGCCGAACTGGCGGCAGGCAGGCTCGTCCGGGCGGGCGGCGAGGCGTGGACGATGCGCCTCGAGATCCGCCTGTTCCGCGCCATCGACCATCGCAAGCCCATGCTGGACAAGCTGTGGGACAACCTCGGGCGATGAAGCGCCTCGTCCCCATGTTGTTGTTGCTGGCCTCCTGCGGACAGCCACTCGCGCCGCCGGCGCGCGGTCCGGCAACCGGACTTAACGCCGATCCCGCTTCCTATCGCACGGCCGCGGCGTCCGGCGCGGCCGTCTACGCGGTCGATTCGGGCGCCTCGCTCATTGCCGTCACGGTGCGCCGCGCGGGGCTGATGGCGCGGCTCGGGCATGAGCACGTGGTGGCCAGCCACACGCTGGCGGGCTTTGCCGCGCCGGGCCTGGGGCGCGCCGACCTGGCATTCCGTCTCGACGCGCTGACCGTCGACGAGCCGCACCTGCTGCGTGACGCGGGCATCGCGACGCAACCGTCGCCGGAGGCAGTGGCGGGCACGCGCAGCAACATGCTCGGTCCCGTGCTCGACGCGCAGCGTTATCCGGTGGTGAGCCTGCACGTGGAACGGCCGGGCGACGGCGCGTTACAGGTCGCCGTCACGCTGCACGGCGTGACGCGCCGGCTGGATCTGCCGGCCACGGTGCGGGTCGACGCCGCGACGATCGTTGCGGATGGTACGGCACGTTTGAAACAGACGGATTTCGGCATCACGCCGTTCTCGGTGGGCGCCGGGCTGCTGGCGGTGGGGGATGAGTTGGAAGTGCGCTACCGCATCGTTGCGCGGCGGTGGAAGGCGCCCGGCCAGCCGTAGACGGCCGGGCGTGAACTGCGGAAGGCGGCGCCCGGGCGGGCACCGCCTGGGTGCGGCTTAGAACGAGTAACGCATGGTCACGCGGTAGCTGCGGCCCGGCTCGAACCAGGCGCGGCCCATGTTGCCGACCGTCTGTTGCTGCGTCTGGCGGACGACGACGTCCGTCAGGTTGCTGGCCGAGAAGCTGCCCGTCATGTGGTCGGTGAACTTGTAGTCGATGCCGAAGTCCAGCATGCCGGTCGCTTCTTGCCAGGTCGGCAGGCCCCAAGCCACGTCTTTCGGTTCGTTGCCGTTCGCATCCTTGCGAGCCGGATCGGCACTGGTGCCGTCCGGACCACCGGTGCCGTTCGTGCCCACGCCCTGCAGGAAGCGGCTACGCCAGCTGTAGGCCAGGCGTGCCGACACCGGACCGCGGTCATACAGGAACATCACGTTGAACGCGTTCTTCGACAGGTATTGCAGCGGCATCGACGTGAACGGCAGGCCGTTGGTGTCGCAACCGAAGATGCTGACCGAGGAGTTGTTGAACGAGCCGTTGGCCGGGCAATACTTCTGGTCGAACGGATGGTACAGGGTCTGTTTGCTGTCGATGTACGTGTAGTTCGCCGAGATACCGAAGCCCTTGGCCCAGTCGGGCAGGATGCGGTCCAGGCCTGGCACATTGTTGAAGTACGTCTGGCCAGCCAGTTCCGCACCCGTTACCGAACCCTTGGCGACGTTGTCCGGCCCCGTGACCAGGAAGTTCTGCGGGTTGCCCGCAAGGTCCTTCACCGGTGTCAGATAGCCCGTCTGCAGAATGATGTCGCTCACGTTCTTGCGGAACAGCGCCAGTGTCAGCGACGAGCCATTACCCGGATACCACTCGAGCGTCCAGTCGAAGCTGTTGGCACGGATCGGCTTGAGCTTGCCGTTGCCGCTGTCGCTGCCCGTGTACGCTACGCTCTGGACCTGGGAAACCCCTTGCGCGTTGGCGGCCGTCGTGATCGTCTGGCTCAGGTTGACGTACTCGCTCAGATCGCCAAAGCTCGGGCGGTAGATCGACTTGGCGAATGCGATGCGGGTCTGCACCTTGTCCGTCAGGTCGGCCTTCAGGTTAAGGCTCGGCAGCACGTCGGTGTACGAATTCTTCACTTGGATCGGCGCATTGACCGTGCCGAATTGCGGGACCGACGGTGGCGTCGTGGCGCCGTAGGTCGGATTGAAGATCATGAAGCCGTGCGAGTTGGAATTCGTACGGGCCACGCGCACGCCGAGGTTGCCTTCGACGGGGAAGCGCAATTCGTCGAAGCCGAAGCGCAGTTGTCCGTAGACGGCCTCGGTACGTTCTTTCTGGCGGCTGACATGGGACGGGTCGTTAAAGTCCAGCGGTTTCCAGCCACCATCGGCGTTCGAGCAGTCGCCGGTCGTACCCTTGGCCGTGTGCCCATCCTCGCACAACAGCTTGAGGATCGTCATTGCCTGGGCATAGGACGCCGGATAATTGGCGGCGTAAGCATCGGTCGGCGCCACCATGGTCGGCACTGCCGGGACCTTGCCGTTGAAGAAGTTCGGGAAGGTGCGGGCCGTGGTCGGCACCAGATTTCCATAGCGCGGATCGCTGAAGTAACCCATGTTCACGCGCGGTTGCCATTGGCCCTGTTGTGCCTGGGCCGAAGGCAGTTGGCCCGCCACGTCCGTCGGGAGGACGGCCCACGGTTCGGCCATGCTCTTCCAGCCATAGTTGTTGAAGTGGTTAGCCGTGCGCTGGGTCACACGGGCGCCGAAGCGCAGGTCGCGCAGTATCGGGTGGTCGAAGCGGTAGCGTACATCGCCTTTCCAGGCATACAAATCGCCGTCGGCCTTGCCCAGCGACGGCATGATGTTGTACAAGTAGTAATTTTTCCGGTCTGCCAGGAAGGCGCGCGTGGCGTCGTCGTAGGTGTAATTCGGCAGGCCGCCCGACATGTCGACGTTGACGCGGGGCGCGAACGTGCTCATGATCATGGAGTAACCATTAGAGCTGTCCGTTGCGTGTACCCACTGCACGTCGTTCTGGAGCGACCAGCGGTCATTGATGTTCCACTTGAAGTTCCAGGCGATTTCGCGCGTCTGCGAGCGCGATTCGCCGCCCGAGGTGCCCGAGTTGAAGGCCAGGCCGCCCGCTGCGAACTGGTTCGCTCCCAGGCCGCCGATCGGCATGGTCAGGGTGCCCTTCTGTAGGACACCGCGCTCGTCGAACACGGGATTCAGTACTTTGATATTGTAGGGCGACTCGGGGTTGCCGCCGACACCCGAGAACGTGGCATATTCCTTACTGCTTCCCTTGTAGCCCGAATGGAAGTAAGTCAGAGCGGATTCCATGCTCTTGTCGTTGCTCTTCCACTGCAGTGCGCCATAAATACCGGCGCGGTCGTTCTTGCCCGTGTTGGTACGGAATTCCGCGGACTTCGGCACCCAGACAGTCTTGCCGTTGACGATGTCGGTGCGCGGATAATACGCATCCATCTGGAGCGAATCGTTGTGGCTGTTGGTTTCGTTGGCCGACAGGTCGAGCAGCGCGCCCCATTCCCCGGTGTGGGTCTTCCAGCGCTTCGACACCAGGCCTGAAATGCCCGGAGATTTCTTGCTGCCCAGTGCGTTATAGTTGCCGTTGATCGACAGGGCGACCTTGCTGTCCTTGTAGTCGAACGGCAGTGCCGTGCGCAGATCGACCTGGCCGCTGACGCCGCCTTCGATCAGTTCTGCGGGCGGATTCTTGTGCACGACTACCGCGGACATCAGTTCCGGCGGCACGTCGCCCCAGCTCAGTTCACGTCCCGGCCAGCCGGCCGAGAACGATTCGCGACCGTTCAGCGTGGATGAACCCCAGGTCAGGCCGCGCACCGAGATGCCTGAACCTTCGACGTTGAAGTGTTCCGGGTCGCCGCGGTTGTTGCGGTCGATGGTAACGCCCGCGACGCGCTGCAGCACTTCAGTGATCGACCTGTCCGGCAGCTTGCCGGCTTCTTCCGCCACGACCGCGTCGATGACCTCGTCGGCATACTGCTTGAGCTTCGTGGCCGACTGCATGGCCGCGCGCTGGCCGGTCACGATCACCGTCGTGCTCTGTGCGTCACCGGCCGGCTCCGTCTGCGCGTGTGCCACGCCGCCCCAGGCCAGGGCCACCTGTGCCACCGCGATCGACAGCGCGGTCATCTTGATCGGCTTCCTCACGATCTTCGTCTCAACTCTTGTCATTATCTATATCCTTTGTTTATGCCTTGGTTGCCACCGCGCCGGGCGGTGGCTGTGTATAACGATCCGTCGTTACTGGAAGTAGATCGGTCCGGTCAGCTTGAATTGGGTGGTGTACTTCGACGCGCTGTCGGCCACGTCCGCGTTCGGCTGTACTGCGGAGAACTTAATCTGGGTAATGGGGTGGTCCTGGAGTTCATTCCAGAGATCCAGACCGGCCAGGCCGCACGTTTCGCTGATCGCGAATTGATCCTTGAGACCGACGCTGTAGTCCGCGGCGGCGGCGGTCGGCTTCACAGTGGCCCTCAGGGTCACGCTGCATGCATCCGTGCCGTTCTTGAGGTTGAAGTGGCCGAGGACCAGGTCAACGTTGAACGAATTATTCGTCGAACCGAACCATTCGGGGTTCTCCCCGAAATTGAATTTCAGCGCCGCCTGGGCGTCGATATGCAGGCCTACGGACGCGTTGCCGGTCTGATCGAAGTTGCTGGCTAATAAGGTGCCGCGGTAAGGACCCTTCGAATCGAAACTGTCGTCGGTAAATCCAACCGCGTTAATCCAGAATATTGCCGAGTTGTAATTCCACGACCCTGGTTGCGGAACACTATTCCAGGTCGCGGTGAATGTGTAGGTGCTGCCATCGCTGGAAGCGTCGTGCGTGCATGCGTCTGGGGGGCACCACCATTGGTTGCCACCCAGGTGACCAATGAGACCGCCTTCCTTGGTGGTACCGCCGTCCTTGTAGCCGGTCAGGAAATTCAATGCAGAGGCCTTTTCGGTGCCGATCGGAATGCTCCGATCCATCGACACTTTCTGGTAGTAGTCCCCCTCCGACGCGGCGGTGACGGTGCACGTCCCGTTGGCGAGCTTGGTCATCGTGTTACCGTTGACCGAGCACACGCTGGGTGTCTTGCTCGTAAACGTGACCGGGAGGCCGGAGGTGGTGCTGGCGGACAACATAACCGGCGTCGAATCGAGCGCCTGCCAGCCCGGGTTGCGGAACTGGACGATCGACTGCGGGTTCTTCGGAATGACGAACAGCTGGGGCTGCGATGCCGCGGCGTAGCCGTTGCCGCCGGCCTGGTGGGCCGTCACCGCGCATTCGCCTGCCTTGATCAGCGACAGCGTGTCGCCGCTGACGGTGCAAGTCGTCGGCGTTTCCGATGTAAATGTGACAGCGCCGCCGCCGCTTGCCGTTGCAACCAGCTTAGTGGTCGTGACATTCGGTGGGATACCGACCAGCGGGCCGCCCGCAAAGTTGAACGTAATCGATTGCGACTTGCCGCCATCGCTCGAACCGCCGCCGCCGCCACCGCAACCGCTCAGCAGCGCGATGCAGCCAAGCGCAATCGCAGAAACTTGGAATTTCATCGCTTGTCTCCTCATGGTAGTGTTCCCTTTCATTTGTATTAACTTGGTTGCTCGTAGCGCCTGCGCCGTGCCGGGACACGATGCGATGCCCGCCGCGCCATGCGGGGACGATGCGCCAACGGCGGTGGTTCAAACGGGGTGGTATCGACTGGTTGCGGAACGGCTGGTACCCGTGTGCAATCCTGGCGTCCAGGCAGCACGGAAACCCCAGCCGTGTTCCTTATCAAACTCTACGCGTTATGGTTTTTTATATATAACGGACATTCGGACGCTTTATGATGACACTTGGGCGATCGCGAGGGCAATTACAATAATTTTTAATGTCGGAAATGAAATTTACCAGCCGGGGCCAACTTCTTGTCACCGCTCAACGTACGTTGACAATAGTGCTCCAGGTAAATACGCGTTTCTCCTAATCTCTCATGTTGCGAAGCCACAACGAGGGCCAAGCCCGGCGGTTGGCGAGCTGGTGTACCAAATCTGCGCATCGTTCGGAATTCATTTGCAAGTGCGGACCGAAACCTGCAAGAATCAACTTGCCATGACGAAATTAAAGTTCTCCGAGGGTAAATCTGACGGGCAGGCGCTCGACGCGCTTGCCCAGGGATTGCGCCGCCTTGCCGGCAGCGCCAGCGTCGACACGGTGCAGCATGACACCGTGGCCGTCGCGGTCGCGCTGTGCGGTGCGGGCCGCGGGGACTGGGTTGCCGCCGACACCCCTGTTGCCTCGACGGCGCTAGCAGAGATCGTCGCGCACGTGCGGCGCACGGGCGAGGCCGCCTGCGACGGCGGCGTGGCCTGTTTCGCCGTCGGCGAAGCGGCCGTCGTGGTGCTGGAGCAGGTGCCGGACGGCGTGTCTTCCGCGCTGCTCGACATCCTCGCCACGTCGGCATCAAGCGCGCTGGCGAACGCCCGGCTGCGCGCCGACCTCCGGCAGGCACGCGACAGGCACGACGTGTCGGCCGCGGAATGGGCATTCGAGCAGAACGTGCTGCGCACTCTCGTCGACCACATCCCTTTCCGCGTCTACGCCAAGGACCGCGGTAGCCGATTTCTGTTCGGTAACAATCGGATGGCCCGCCTGGCCGGCGTCGAGACGCCGACTCAATTGATCGGCAAGACCGACTACGCGTTCTTCCCGCCCGAGCTGGCGGCCAAGTATTTTGCCGACGAAAAGCAGGTGATGGATTCCGGCGAGTCGCTGCTCGACTACGAAGAACTGGTGGAAGACCAGGATACGGGCGAGCTGGGCTGGACCGTGACGACGAAGGTATTGTTGCGCGACGTCGACGGCACCGTGAACGGCATCGTCGGCATCGGCTACGACGTCACCCAGCGCAAGCAGATGGAGGCGCGCCTGCTGGAGCGCACCCAGGCGCTGGAAGTCGCGAACGCGAGGCTGGAAGCGGAGAAGGCGCAGCAGCAGGTCCTGATCCGCAAGCTGAGCGACATGCAGGGCCAGCTGCTGCAATCCGAAAAGATGGCGTCGATCGGCCTGCTGGCGGCCGGCGTGGCACACGAGATCAACAATCCGCTGGCGTTCATCAGCGCCAATTTCGGCGCACTGGAACGGGACGCCCGGGACATCCTGCGCCTCGTCAGCGCGTTCGAAGGCGTCGAAACGTTGCTGCCGGGCGACGCGCGTGCCCCGGTCGCGTTCATGAAACAGGACATCGGCCTGGACGATATCCGCCAGGACCTCGACGCACTGTTCAGCGAATCGCACGAAGGCCTGCAGCGCGTGAAGCACATCGTGCAGAACCTGCGCGATTTCTCGCGGGCGGGCGGCACGACGAAGGAACTTGCCAACGTCGAGCAGGGGCTGGACAGCACGCTGAACGTCGCGTGGAACGAAATCAAGTACAAGGCCGACGTCGTCAAGGAATACGCCGGCGTGCCCGATCTGCTGTGCCTGCCGTCGCAGGTCAACCAGGTATTCCTGAACCTGCTCATCAATGCGGCCCACGCCATCGAGGGCCGGGGCCGGATCGTCGCTCGCACGGGCTACGACGAGCACGCGGTCTGGGTCGAGATCGAGGACAACGGCAGCGGCATCGCGCCCGAGCATCTCGATCGCATCTTCGAACCGTTCTTCACGACCAAGCCCGTCGGCAAGGGCACGGGCCTCGGCCTGTCGATCGTGTACGGCATCGTGCAGAGCCACCGTGGCACCATTGACGTGAAGAGCGTCGTCGGCAGCGGTACGATGTTCAAGGTAACGTTGCCCCGCACCTGATCGTTGCTAACTGGATACAGAAATCACCGGATCGGGCCGTTAACCCCCTCCGTTCGTTGTCAACCGTATACGCATAAATTAGAATGGTTCTCATTTAGATTTCCATTATCATTTGCGTATGTCCCGCCTATCGTCCCGTCGTGCCACCCTGTTGCTGGGAATTCTGATCTCTGCCACCTTCGCGGCATGCGGCGGCGGTGGCGACGGCGGTCCCGCGCCGGCCACGTCCACGGATGCCCTGGAGACGTCGTTCAGCCCCAGCGCCGCGCTGGGCGCCAGGATCTACAGCGACGTGTCGCTGTCCGCATCCGGCCGCCAGTCGTGCGCGACATGCCATAGCCCCGACAACGCGCACGGCCCGACGAACGATTTCGCCGTCCAGCTGGGCGGCCCGAACGGCGACGTGCCGGGCTTCCGCGCGTCGCCGTCGCTGCGCTATATGCAGCGCACGCCCGCATTCCACTTCGAGGCGGACGGCACGCCCGTCGGCGGTTTCGACCGCGACGGCCGCGCCCGCACCTTGGAAGAGCAGGCCGAACGTCCGTTCCTCGCACCGCACGAGATGGCCAACGCCACCAAGGCCGACGTCGTCGCACGCCTGAAGCAGGCGGCGTACTCAGCCCAGTTCCGCGCCACGTTCGGCGACAACATCTTCGACAACGTCGACCAGGCGTTCAACCGCGCCACGTTCGCCCTGCAGCAATTCGAGAACGAAGACCCGCGCTTCCACCCGTTCGATTCGAAATACGATGCGTTCCTGGCCGGGAAGGCGAAGCTGTCCGATGCGGAGCTGCGCGGCCTCGCGCTGTTCAACGATCCGAACAAGGGCAATTGCGCGGCCTGCCACACGAGCGCGCGCGGCGCCGACGGCAGCGCGCCGCTGTTCACCGACTTCAGCTACGACAACCTCGGCGTGCCGCGCAATGCGCGCATTCCGGCCACGCTGGATGCGGCCTACTTCGACCTGGGCCTGTGCGGCCCGGACCGTACCGATCTCGCGGCGCGCACGGACCTGTGCGGCGCGTTCAAGGTGCCGACCCTGCGCAACGTAGCCACGCGCAAGGTCTTTTTCCACAACGGCGCGTTCACGAACCTGACGGACGTCGTCCGCTTCTACGTGACGCGCGACACGAACCCGGAGCGCTGGTATCCCCTGAACGCCGACGGGACCGTGGACAAGTTCAACGACCTGCCGTCGGCCATGCGCAAGAACGTGAACACGACGGAAGTCCCGTACAACCGCCAGCCGGGCATGGCGCCCGCGCTGGACGAGGCGGAGATCGCCGACCTCGTCCAGTTCCTCGGCACGCTCGACGACGGCTATCGCCCCTGATTCCACCTTTAGGACAATCCATGAAACAACGCATCCTCAGCGCGGCCCTGGCCGCCGCATTCCTCGCCGCCCCGGCGGCCGCCCTGGCCCAGGACACCGACCTGGCGAAACGTGTCGAGCAGCTCGCGGCCGAACTGGAAAAAGTGAAGGCGGAACTCGCGGCGCAGCGCGCGCAAGCGGCCGCCGCGCCGGCCCAGCCCGTGCGGGCGGCCCAGCCGGTCCAGTCCGCAGTGCAGCCCGCGGTGACGGCACCGGCCGCCGCCGCCGCACCGGCCGCCGCACTCGCGTCGGACACCGTGTTCTCCGGCTACGGCGAAGTGAACTACAACCACCCCGTGCGCAATGCGAGCGGCGCGCAGACCGACTTGCGCCGTGCCGTGATCGGCATCCAGCACCGCTTCGACGAGAAGACGAAAGTGGTCGCCGAATTCGAGTGGGAACACGCGATCGCGTCGGCTTCCGACAGCGGCGAGTCGGCCATCGAGCAGATGTACGTCGAGCGTGAATTCAACAACGGCCTGCGCGGCAAGGCCGGCCTGTTCCTGATGCCGGTGGGCCTGCTGAACCAGAACCACGAACCGACCGCCTACTACGGCGTCGAGCGCAATTTCGTCGAGACGGCCATCATCCCGACGACGTGGCGCGAAGCGGGCGTCGGCCTGTCCGGCGAATTCGGCGACGGCTTCACCTGGGACACGGGCCTGACGACGGGCTTCGACCTGACCAAGTGGGATCCCGCATCGGGCGAAGGCCGCGAATCGCCGCTGGGCGCCATCCACCAGGAAGGCCAGCTGGCCAAGTCGCGCAACCTGGCCGTGCACGGAGCGCTGAACTGGCGCGGCGTGCCGGGCCTGCTCGTGGGCGGTTCCGTGTTCACGGGCGAAGCCGGCCACAAGACGCCCGACTTCGCCGGCAACGACGCGCGCGTGACGATGACCGAACTGCACACCCGCTACACGCCGGGCGCGTGGGACCTGTCGGCGCTGTGGGCGTATGGCCGCATCTCGAACACGGAAGCGCTGAACGCGACGTTCGTCGGCAACCCGACGCCCGTCCCCAGCAGCTTCGCCGGCTGGTACCTGCAGGCCGCGTATAAACTGTGGCAGAACGCCGACTACGCGCTGACCCCGTTCGCGCGCTTCGAAAGCTTCAACACGGCCCGCACGTACGCGCAGGTGCCGGCGGGCCTGGGCGTGCCGACGTCGCCGTACGAGCGCGTCGCGACCGTCGGCGCCAACCTGATGATCGGGCAGGGCGTCGTGCTGAAGGCCGATTACCAGAAATTCCGCGACGACAAGACGCTGGACCGCTTGAACCTGGGCGTCGGCTTCGCTTATTGATTGATCAGTACCCGGAGGTGCCATGCGTTACGTTCCCCTGACCGTCCTCGCCGCCTGCGCCGTCACCGCACCCGCCTTCGCGACGCAGTATCTCAGCCCGGAACAGGCCGAGAAGCTGATGTTCCCGGAGGCGGACGCCTTCCGCCCGCACCCGCTGGCGCTCGACACGGCGCAGATGCGCCTGGTCGAGCAGGCGTCCGGGCTGCCGACGCGGTCGGCGCAGTGGCGCGTCGTCGGCGCGTACAAAGGCGACACGCTGCTCGGCTACATGGTGCTCGATGACGTGATCGGCAAGTTCGAGCTCATCTCCTACGCCGTGGGCCTCAACCCGGACGCGACCGTGCGCCAGGTCGAGATCCTCGCCTACCGCGAAAGCCATGGCAGCGAGATCCGCCTGCCCGCCTGGCGCCGGCAATTCGTCGGCAAGAGCGCGAAGAGCGGCAACCTGCGCATCGGCGCCGGCATCGACAACATCAGCGGCGCCACCCTGTCCAGTACGCACGTCACGGACGGCGTGCGCCGCATCGCCGCGGTGGCGCAGGTCGCACTGGCCAGATGATCCGCCGCGCGCAGCCCTGGCTCGGTACCCTCGTCGAGATCACCGTCGACGATGGGGCCGGCCAGGATGCGGTCACCCGGGCGTTCGCCGAGATCGCCCGCCTGCACGCCCTGATGAGTTTTCACGATCGCGCGAGCGACGTCGCGCGCATCAACCGTGCGCTGCCCGGCGACGTCGTCGACGTCGACGCGGCCACGTGCGACGTGCTGCGGCTGGCGCTGCACGTCGCGGACGTATCCGGCGGCGCGTTCGACATCGCGTGCGCGCCCTGGCTCGTCGGCCGCCACATCCTGCCGGCGCCCGACGAGGCCCGTCCGGCGCCGCGTGCCGCGGCCGGCGTGTTCGCGCTGGAAGACGGCGGCCGCGTCGTCAAGCGCGACGCCGGGTGGATCGACGTGGGCGGCATCGCCAAGGGTTACATCGTCGATGCGGCCGTCGCCGTGCTGCAGCAAGCGGGCGCGATCGAGGGCTGCGTGAACGCGGGCGGCGACTTGCGCGCGTTCGGTACGAAAGCATTCCCGGTGGCCGTACGCTCGCCGCGCGCGCCCGGCCAGGCCGCGCGGCATATAATGCTGTGCGACGAGGCCCTGGCGACGTCGGGCAGCTATTTTTCGGCGCGCGTGCATGAAGGCGGCGTCGTCAGTGCCCTGCTCGATGCGCGCGACGGCCGGCCGCTCGTCTCTGCCGCCAGCGCGTCCGTGCGCGCTGCCCGCTGCGCCGTGGCGGACGCGCTGACCAAGGTCGTGCTGGCGACGGGAGACTGTCGCCATCCGGCACTGGCGGCGTTCTGCGCCACCGCTTTCCTGACCTGAGACCTTATGACCCGTCCGCCCGGCCCGACCACCGGCCGCATTGCCTTCAAACTCGAACGCTGGCACCGCCGCAGCGTCTACGCGACCGGCTTGCTGCTGCTGCTGTCCGGCGCGGCCTGGCTCGTGCTGCACTATTTCCTGCGGCCTGTCACCGAGTTCGGCGAATCCGTGAATCCGCTCGAGCCGTGGGCGATGAAGCTGCACGGCGCGGCCGCGATGGCCGCCCTGTTCTTCGTCGGCAGCCTGCTGCACATGCACGTGCGCCGCGCGCTGCGCGCGGGCAGGAACACGCTGACGGGCTGGGCGATGATCGCGACCTTGTCGTTCCTCACGCTGACCGGCTATGGCCTGTACTACGTGGCCGGCGAAAGCGACCGGCCGCTGTGGTCGCTGCTGCACTGGGTCCTCGGCTTCGTCGTCGCCGTGCTGTTCGTCGTGCACGTGATCGTCGGACGCCGCAGCGTGCACGACTGACGTCGCAGGGAGCCTACCCGCCGACGTTGCGGAACGGGTCGAGCGCGAGATCGATGAGGCGGCGTTCGCGCACGACGATCTCCGCGACGGCCGTCATCCCGTAGCGCAGCGGATAGACCGTCTCGCCCACCTTGTAGTGATCCTGGTCCAGCGTGACGCGGCCTTCGTATACGGGTTGCCGGGTCTGTGGCGACGCCTTCGTCGCGGGCGAGATGAATTGCAGGGTGCCGCGGATCAGCCCGTAGCGCTGGTACGGGAAGGCGTTGAATTTCAGCTGCACGGGCAAGCCTTCGCGCAGGAAGCCGCGGTCGTGCTCCGCGATCTCGATCTTCATGATCGGCTTCGCGTTCTTCGGCGCGATGCCGCCCAGCGGTGTGTTCGCCTGGATCTTGTCGCCCGGCTGCGTCGACGTGACGTCCGTGATGACGCCGTCGACGGGCGCGACGATCAGCAGGAAGTTTTCCTTGTCGATGTTCTCGAACTTGATGCGCGCGGCGGCGTCGGCGACGAGACGTGCCGTCTGCACCTGCAGCCGCATCTTGTCTTCCGCATTGTCCATCTCGCGTTCGGCCGCTTCCAGCTGTAAGCGCAGCTTCGACAATTCCTGGCCGCTCGTCTCGAGTTCCGAGCGTGCCTGCGTCGCTTCCACGCTCTGGCGCGCGCCCAGCTCCGCGATGCGCGACTGCGCCACGCGCACGGCGTTCTCGGCCGCCAGCAGCGCGTTCTTCTTCGTCTCGACCTGCAGTTGCGACACGCCGCCGCCGCCGGGCGCCGCGAACAGGCGCGCGTACTTGTCGGCCTCGTCCTTGGCCGCGTCGCGCGCCCGTTTGGCTTCGTCGAGGTTCGTCCGCGCTTCCTGCTGTTGCGCAGACTGGCCCTGCGCCAGGCGGCTCGTCCCTTCCGCGAGGCGCTGGCGGTGCTGGCGCTCCTCGACCTCGACCGCTTCCTTCAGCACGGCCACGCGGTGTTCCATCAGCGCCTTCTTCTCCGGGAATTCCTTCCAGTCGCGTTCCGCATCCTCGAGTTTCAGGCGCGCTTCCAGCGCGTTCTTGGCCGCCTCGATCGCGCCGCGGGCGTACAGCCGCGCGACGACGTCGCCCTTGTTCACGGGCTGGCCCTCGGCGATGTAGATGTTGCTCAGCTCGCCGTCGATGGGGGCGTACAGCCGGCGCACGTCGGACGCGGGCACGAGCGCGCCGCCGGCCGTCACGAGCACGTCGGCGTGGCCGAAGAACGACCACACGAGGGCCGTGAAGACGAGCGCCACCATCGCGTACACCAGCGCTTGCGTAAAACGCCACGGCACGGCGGTGAGGATGCCGATGCCTTCGGCGCTATGGTCCTCGAGGGCTTCGCTCAGCGGCGTCATCGGTTTTGGTTTCAGGGCTGGCAGCTTCATGGCTGGCCTCCTGCAATGCGAGCTTGCGGATATCGCTCAGTGCCGCGGCGTAGGCGTCGCGGTACGCCGGCACCTGGGCGGACATGATGACGAAGGCGCGCTGGTAGGCGTCGCCCTGGTCTTCCCACTGCTTCTGGAACTGGCGGATGCGGGCGGCGTCCGCCGCGTCGCGCACGGGTGCCTGCGCGCCGCCGCGCGCGGCCGCGTACGCGCGCACGCGCACGACCCAGTCGAGCTCGGCCAACAGCGGCACGAGGTCGGGATTGCTGCTGCCCTGGCGGCGCATGGCGTCCGTCAGGGCCGTCGCGCGTCCGAACTGTTTCTTGTCGACGGCCGCCATCCACGCCGGCAAGGTCGCTTTCAGCTGCGCCTCCGTGTCGAGCGCGCGCAGGTGGGCGTTGCCCGGGTCCGCATCGAGCCCGCTGGCGGCCACGGCGGCGGCACGCGCGTAGTCGCCACGCGCCAGCAAGTCTTCCGTCCTGCTTTCGGGGCTGCCATCGCGCAGTAGCAGCCAGGCGACTCCAACGATGAGCACGAGCGCGGCCGCGCCCCACCGGGCCAGGCGCCGCGCATCGGGCACGGTCTTGAGGCCCAGCCTGCGCGCGACGCGGGCGACGAGGCTGTCATCGCGCGGTGCTTCCGGTGCCGTGTCGGGGGGCGTGTTCTCCGCCTCGTTGCCCGCCGCCTGCGCGGGCTCGACGCAGAAGATGTCGAGGAAGGAATCGGCGGCTGCGACGAACGTCGTGCGGTCGACGTCGACGCCGGGCGGGACTTGCGTCACGCCGATGCGCGTGGGCGCCGTGTCGGACACGGGCGTTTCCCATTGCATGCTGGCGCGGTAGACGAAATGGCGGCCGCCGAACGCGAGCGTGTCGCCCTCGTGCAGCGGCACGGCCTGCGCCTCCAGGCGCGTGCCGTTGACGAACGTGCCGTTGGTGCTGCCCAGGTCTTCCACGTACGGCTCGCCGCTTTTCAGGAACAGGTGCGCGTGGCGGCGCGACAGGTAGTTCACCTGCGCCGGTTCGCTGTCGCGGTAGCGCGCGAACGTCTCTTCGCTCTTGCTGACGAGGAAGGGGAAGTTCGTGATGACGATGGTCTGCAGCGCTGCGCCGTTCAGTTTCGGCGTCAACGTGAGGCTCGCGAGGCGCGCGCGCGGCGGCGGCGCGGGGCCGTGCCGCAGGTGCACGCGGTAGCGCAGCGCCTTGCCGAAGCCGACCGTGTCGCCGTCGCGCAGCGGGGCAATCGCCGTCTTGACGGCCACGCCGTTCAGGCTCGTGCCGTTCGTGCTGCCGAGGTCGGCGAGGTAGACGGCGTCGTGCTCGCAGAAGATGCGCGCATGGCGCCTCGACAGTTCAGCCGACAGTTCGGGCGGGTAGGCATCGAACGGCGCTTCCGCGCGGCCGATCGCGAACAGGCTGTCGTGGATCTGGATCGGCGCCAGCTCGGGGTGAGACGCGGGCTCGAGCACGATCCGCACGCCGGTCTCCGTCGCGGGGCGGGCTGCGGCCATCGTCACGTCGGACGCCATGGCGGCCATTCCGGCTCAGTTGCGCGCCACATTGCGCACGTCCACCGGGGGCCAGCCGCCGCCCAGTGCCTTGTACAGGGTGACCGTGTCGGCCAGGATCTGCTGGTGGTTCGCGAGCAGCGCCAGTTGCGCGCCCAGCAGCGAGCGCTCGGCCTCGAACACTTCCAGCTGCGAGACGACGCCTTCCTTCAGCTGCGCCTCCACCGCCGCGGCGACGACACCCAGCCGCTGCGCCTGCTGCTGCAGCTCCACGCGCTGGCGCTTGTGCGCGTCGAGGTTGACGAGCGCGTTTTCCACTTCCGCGAACGCGTCCATCACGACCTTGCGGTACTGCTGTTCGGCCACCTCATTGTTGGCCTGGCTCGTCTTGATGTGCGCTTTCACGCCCGGGTCGAAGATGGGGAAGTTGATGCTGGGCAGTAGCCCGAACGTGAACGACTTCAACAGCGAGCCGAGCGCGAAGCTCGACGTGCCGCCGCGGCCCGTCAGGCTGATCGACGGCAGTTGCGCCAGCTTGGCCTGGCCGACCAGGTCGTACGATTCGAGCACGCGGTACTCGGCCGCCACGACGTCGGGCCGGCGCTTGAGCAGGTCGGACGGCAGGCCCTCGGGCACGGCGGGCAGTTGCACGCGGTCTTGCAGGGCACCTTTCGGCAGCTGGAAATTCCCGGCAGGCACGCCGAGCAACGTGGCGAGCGCATTACCGGACAGCGCGCGCAGCCGGCCCAGTTCGATCAGGTCGTTGCTGAGACGGTTGATCTCGGCGCGCTGCTGGATCACGCGCGTCTCCGGCAGCAGGCCCTGCTGCTGCATCGCTTCGTACGTGGCGAGGATCTGCTTGTTCTTGTCCAGGGTCTTCTGCTGGCGGTCGATCTGCTCGTCGAACTGCAGGATCTGGAAGTACGTCGTCGCGACGTCGGACGCGAGCGTCAGGTAGCCGGCGCGCCAGTCGGCCTCGGTGGCGTGGAACTCGGCCGTCTGCGCTTCCGCGCCCTTCGCGACCTTGCCCCACACGTCGACGTCCCAGTTGACCTGCGTGCCCAGGTTGAACTGCTTGCTGAATTTTTGTCCGGTGCTCTTTTCGAAGCTGGCGCCCGCGCCCGCGTCGAGCGTGGGCAACGCGCCCGCGCGGGCTTCCTCGATCTGCGCGCCGGCCATCTTCGTGCGCGCGGCGAGGATCTTGAGATCGACGTTGTCGTGCACGGCGCGCGCGACGAGGCCGTCCAGTTCGGGGTCGCGGAAGCCCTTCCACCAATCCTGCTCGACCAGCACGCTCGGGGCGGTCGGCGGCGCCTGCGTGCCGGCCCAGCCCGTCTTGGCGGGTGTGTCGGGGGTCTTGTACGGTTTCATGCTGACGTCGGCGCAACCGCACAGCAGCACGGCGGCGCCGCATGCCGCCAATGCCCGTGCCGGGTGCGTGCTGTTCCAAGGGGGGCGTGTGTCCATGGCTCGCCTCGTGAGGTGTCGTCAGGCGCTCGGCCGCGCCTGCCATGCCTTCGATTCGACGAAGACGTTGAACAGGTTTTCGTCCACGTGGCCGGCGCGGCATTCCTCGGCGATCAGGTCGAGCGCCTGTTCGGCCGGGATCGCCTGCTTGTACGGGCGGTCGCGTGCCGTCAGTGCGTCGTAGATGTCGCTGATCGTGAGGATGCGCGTCTGCACGCTGATCTGCGCGCCGGACAAGCCCATCGGGTAGCCGGAGCCGTCCAGCTTTTCGTGGTGCCCGTGCGCGATCGCGGGCACCCCGGCCAGTTCGCGCGTCCACGGGATCAGGATCAGGAAGGAATACGAATCGGCCACGTGCGCTTCGATCTGGCGCCGCTCGTCCGGCGTCAGGCAGCCCTTGCCGATGGACAGCGCCGCGTATTCCTCGTCGCCGAGCAACTTGAACGCCGGGTCGTCGATGCCTGCGCACACGTGGTCGTGGATCGCGTCGAGGCCGGCCGGTGGCGGGCCGTGCGAGATGGCGGGTTCGTTCGCGCGCACGATGGTGTCGAGGAAATCGTCCAGGCGCGCGCCCTCGTCGGCCAGTTGCGCCTCGATGCGGTCGCGCTCGCGGCGCAGGCCGTCGGCGTCCAGCTCGCCACGCAACTGGCGTTCCGTCAGGTTGCGCCAGGCCTGCCGCTCTAGACAGGCGCGGGCGTAGCGGAAGCGCTGTTCCAGCAGCCGCATGTCGGCGTGGTGCAGCTTCTTCTCCTTGCGCAGCACGTGTTCGCGCACGCCCACCTTGCCGAAGTCGTGCAGCAGCGCGGCATACCGGATCTCGCGCAGCTGCGCGGGTGTGAACGCATGCCGGCGCAGCGCGGGGTCGTCCGTGCGCGCGAGCGCCAGCGCCAGGTTCTCGGCGTAACCCGCCACGCGGAACGAGTGGCCGGCCGTGACGGGGTCGCGTTCCTCGATGGCTTGCACGGAGGCGCACACGAAGCCGTCCAGCAAGCCCTTGATGTCGGAGTACAGCTGGAAATTTTTCAATGCGACGGCCGTCTCCGCGCACACGCCGCTGAGGATTTCCAGGTCGGCGTCCTGGAATGCGTGGCGGTCGGACGATGTGTCGACCTGGATCAGTCCCAGCACGTCGTCGCCGAGGATCAGCGGCACGCACATGACGCTGAGGATCGCCTGGGCGACGATCGACTCGTGCGCGCCGAAGTGGCGGTCGGCCAGCGTGTCGACGGACAGGATCGCGCGCTTGCGCCCCAGCACTTCGTCGACGATGGTGCGCGAGATGCGCATCTGCGTCGGGTCTTCCGCGGCCCCGCCGCGGCGGCGCGCGGCGACGGGTTGCGGCGGATCGCGCTCGCTCGGGCGCAGCATGATGAACGCGCGCTCGGCGGCAGGGAACAGGTCGAAAATAAAATTCATCAGCTTTTCGATCAGTGTGTCCTGGTCGGTGACGGCGCCCAGCGCGATGCCGACCTGGGCCATCGCATGTAGCCGGTGCACCGTGTTCTCAAGCTCGTCGCGGTCGGCGTGGCGCGTGTCGACGATGGGGGCGAACTGCGTGGCGTCGACGGAGCGCGTGATCACGGCCTGGGCCGCGCCTCGCTCCGGTACGAGCAGCGAGTGGAACACGAGGCGCGCGGACGCGAGCCCCAGCTCGTCGCCTTCCGTCAGCGGGTGCCACGTGCCGGGCGACAGCCGCTCGCCGGACACGAACGTGCCGTTGCTCGAATGGAGGTCCTCGATGAAATAGCTGGCGCCGCGGCGCCGGATGCGCGCGTGGCGGCGGCTGACCGTCTGCTCCGGGATGCACACGTATTTGTCGGACGCGAGCGCATCCTGCGCGTTGCGGCCGAGCACGGCCTCTTCATGCAGGGGGAACACGGCCGGCTTGCTGGATGCCGTCCCCATCCATTCCAGGTACGCACGCACGGGGCCGGCGCTGGTAGGGACGAATGATGCGTTCGGTTCCATGGCGGCGGTCGTTTCCGTGCCCGGGCGGGCGTCACTTGACGGTGATCGTGATTTTCCTCGACACGACGGGCGGGCTGTGGACGATGTGCTTGTCGTCGCCCATCACGAGCTGCAGCGTGTGCTTCCCGGGCGGCAGCTCGAGCATCGTTTCCGTCTCGCCCGCGCCGAAGTGCAGGTGGTTGCGATCGGACGGGATTTCCTGGCCGGGCGGCGGCACGTCGGCATCGATCAGCAGGTGGTGATGGCCCGTGTTCTTGGCCACGACGCCTTTCGGCGCGACCCCCATGTTGCGCAGGCCGAACCACACGCGGAAGGGCTTGCCCGCCGGGAGCACGGCGCCGTCCGATGGCCAGCCGATATAGCAGTACGCGTTGGACGGGGCATCGGTCGAGCCGGCCGGTGCGACGGCGACGAGGGCCGCCAGGGCGACGGCGGCGGGCAACAGGTTGCGCATGATGGTCTCCCTCGGATGGCCGGCGCGGCGGCTATTTCACCGTGACGGTGATCTTCTTCGACATGACGGGCGGGTCGTGCGGCATGTGGTCCTTGTCGCCCAGCAGCAGTTGCAAAGTATGCTTGCCGGGCGGAAGTTCGACGCGCGCTTCCGTTTCGCCGGCGCCGAAGTGCAGGTGGTTGCGGTCGTTCGGGATCGGCTCGGTCATCGGCGGCGGGTCGGTATCGATCAACAGGTGGTGGTGGCCCGTGTTGGGGACCGCGGTGCCTTTCGGCGCGACCCCCATGTTGCGCAGGCCCATCCGTACCCAGAACTTGCCGCCGTTGATGACGGTGCCGTCGTGGGGCCAGATGAAATACACCTGCGCGTTTTCGGGCGCTGTGCTCCGTTGCGCAGTGGCAGGACCGGCGCACAGGGCCGCCGTCAGCAGGACAGGGAATAACAAAGGAAAGCGCATGATCGATAGCTCCTGGCTAGGGCAAGCTGAGGTGCGCGTCAATACTTCTAAATCTGGCACACTCGGAGCCAGATCGCAAGGCACTTCTGTCGAATGTAGCCAAATCGAGAGCGGGAGGGCGTCATGTGGCAACGGCTTCTGATGATAGTCGTGCTGGCGGGGCCGGCGTGGGTGGGCGTGGCGGCAGCGCAGGACCGCGCGCCGCGCATCGAACTCGTCGGCGTCGTTCCCAAGAACAGCGCGGAGCAGTTCGAACTGGCGTTCTGGGAAACGATCAAGGACAGCAACCAGGCCAGCGATTACGAGGCCTATTTGAAGCAGTATCCGAAAGGCCGCTTCGCCGCGCTCGCGCAGGCACGCCTGGCCCGTTTGCGCGCGGCGCAGCCGGCCGCGGCCACGCCGACACCTAAGCCCCCGCCGCCCGTCGTGCATGAAGCGGTGCCGAAACCGCCGCCGCCCGCGAAGACGACCGCGCCTGCGCCTGCGCCTGCTGCCGCAGCGACGCCCGCGCACACGGTCGCGGCCGGCACCGACATCAAGGATTGTCCGGCCTGTCCGACGCTCGTCTCCATTCCCGGCGGCACCTACACGATGGGGAATAACACGAGCGACCCCAGCGAGAAGCCGGCGCATGCGGTCACGGTCGGGCCATTCGCGATCGGCCGCTACGAAGTCTCCGTGCAGGAGTGGAACGCGTGCGCGGCTGCCGGCGCATGCCAGAAGATCGCCCAGCGGCCGAACACGAGCCCGACGGCGCCCATGCGCGACGTCAGCTGGGACGACGCGCAGCAGTACGTGAAATGGCTGGCCACCGTCAGCGGCAAGCCGTACCGCCTGCCCACCGAGGCCGAATGGGAACGCGCGGCACGCGGCGGCACGGCCACGCGCTACTGGTGGGGAGAACAAATGACGCAGGGCAAGGCCAACTGCAAGGAATGCGGCAAGCCGTGGGCGGAAGACGCGCCCGCGAACGTCGGCAGCTTCGCCGCCAACCCGTACGGTGTGTACGACACGAGCGGCGGCGTGTGGGAATGGGTCGCCGACTGCTGGCACAACAACTTCAAGGGCGCGCCTGCCGACGGCCGCGCGTGGGACGAGTCCGATTGCCGCGTGCGCGTCATCCGGGGCGGGTCGTGGCGCGAAGGCGCGCCGTACATGGTCGCGTCCACCCGTTTCAAATACGACGCGAGCGTGCGCCATTCGCAGAACGGGTTCCGCGTCGCACGCAGCCTCAAGTGATGCACCGTCAGCGCGGGCGCGTGTGGATCTGCAGGAACTCGACGGCGATCGAGTCCTTCGCGCGCATCTTGTCGAGGCGGCCGGCCACGTCGGCCAGGTAGCCGGCGGCCGGTTCGGAGATCGGGCGCACGCCGTCGAACAGCGGCGCGGGTGTCGTCAGCAGCACGACCAGTTCCGCGCCGAACGGCTTGCCGATGCCCCATTCGCCGAGGCTGCCGATGGTGGCCGTGTAGTTCGGCGGTGCCCGGTTGTCGCGCGCGCGCTCGTTCGGCAGCAGGTGCGTGACGCTGCCGTCGAGCGAGTAATAATCGACCGCGATATACGACTCCACTGCCGGCGTCGTCACGTCGACCATCAGCGAGTCGCCCTCGGTCAGCTGCGCGTCCGGTCCGTGCGCGCCCGCGAGATGGATGGCGGCACCGCCGCCGGCCTGGCGGTAGGCGGCCCAGTACGGGCCCAGGGCCGACAGCACGGGACACTTGTCGCGGCCCACCTGCGCGACGTCGAGCTGCACGGCCGCGACGCCGGGCAGCGCGGCGAGCTGTTCCTTCAAGCCGCCGGGGCCGGGCGGCGTCGACAGCAGGCCGCGTACCGTCACCGCATGGCCGTCGACGTTGCCGACGAGTGCCGCGCACGGGATGCGTGACAGCGCGGCGGCGATGGCGGCCGGTGTCGGCGCAGGCGCGGGTGCAGGTACAGGTGCCGGTACGGTCGCGGCCGGCGGCGGCGCTGCCTGGATGGGCTCGTGCACGGCAGCGGGCGGCGTGGCTGCAGGTGTCGATGCGGGTGGCGTGGATACCGTCGCCGGCACCGGCGGCTTGCCGTGCATCCAGTGCCAGCCGGCCGCGCCCAACGCGGCAGCCGCGACGACGCCTGCCGCCGCGCCCGCCAACATGCCGTAGCGCGCCTTCGATGCGCCCGAGCCGAAGTCGTGCAGGAAGCGCTCGACCGTGGGCGTGCGTGCGCTCCGCTCGAGTGCGAGGCCGCACTTGAGCGCATGCCATGGCCCGCGCGCGAGACCGGGCGGACGCTGCGGTTTCATGCCGGCGCCGCGCGCCTGCAGCGCGGATGCGCCCGTGAACGGATGCCGTCCCGTCAGCATTTCGTAGGCGATGCAGGCGAGCGCGTAGATGTCGTCGCGCGGGTCGGGGTCGAGGTGCTCCAGCATCTCCGGGCTCGCGTACGCGGGCGTGAGCGCGCCCAGGCTGCCCGGGTCGAACACGGTGACGTCGACGTCCTCTTCCGTTTTCTGAAACACGCGGGCGATGCCGAAATCGATGACCTTGACGTTGCCGGAATCGGTCAGCACGACGTTGCCGGGCTTGAAGTCGCAGTGGACGAAGCCGTGCGCGTGCGCGTACGCGAGCGCGTTGCCCATCCCCGTCACGATGCGCAACACGTCGGCATACGGCATGCCGGCAAAGCCCGGCGCGCGCAACACCTGGCTCAAGGGCTTGCCCTTCAGGTACTCCATCGTCAGGTAGACCATCGGGCCGTCGCGGTCGAAATCGTAGACGGACACGATGTTCGGATGCGCCAGCGCCTGCGCCTTGCGTGCCTCGCGCTGCAGGGCAATCAGCGATTTCGGATGGCCGCGGAACTGGACGTTCAGCACCTTGATGGCGATATACGGCTTGCGGTCGGACGCTTCCAGCTTGCGCAGGTCGAGCGCCTTGTAGACGGTGCCCATGCCGCCGAAGCCGATGCATTCTTCCAGCACGAAGCGGTTGTTCAGCGTGTCGCCGACGCCTTTCATGCGCTCGGGTTCCGGGTCGGGATCGTCGCGTGGCGGGAGCGGGGGCGGCGGGTCGCGCAAGGTGTTCGCGCCGGGGCGGGTCTGGACGAACGTGTCGTCGCCGCCCTTGCGCTGGCGCGCCACGATCAGGCGCTCGATGCGGTGCTGGATTTCCGTGTAGACCTCGCCCGGCAGCGGTTTGCGCGCATGTTCCTCGCTCAAGACTTCGAGCAGTCGGCCCACGCTCTCGGGAGCGGTCTCGAGCACGTGGTCGACATGGGCAAAGAACTCCGTACGCGGCAAGGCGCCGGTCTGCAATTGCCGGATCGCGTGGGCGAGGCTGTCCATAGTGTTGTCTGTATCCCGGGCGTTTCTTGAGACTAGCATGAAACGCCCGATGATCAAGCCGCGCACGCCGCTCCCCCCAGCGAGGGTGTGGGATCGCGCCGAACAGGTGCCGGAAAAGTGTTGGATCGGACCCGTCAGTAGCCGGCGCCGCGCGTCGTTGTCGTACCGCCGAGTTTTTCTGCTTATTTACTAAAATTCCTTTATTTTCAATGACTTGCGTATGGATTGGCACCTGCTGGAACGACCTGGCACGCCTTTCGCAATAAGACCATCGAGCGCAGATAAATGCCTCGACCAACCAACCGAAACTTTAAGGAGCTTTGACCATGAAAACCCTGATCATCACCGACCTGGCCCGTACCGAGACCCTGGACCGCGCCACCATGACCACCGTGCGCGGCGGCCATAACGACTACTACGCACCGTCGTACACCTTCGGCAATTACACCTACGCCCCGACGTCCGACTCGTCGATCAATGCCAGCCAGAGCCTGAACCAGATCCAGAACGTGATGACGGCCACGGCCAACGGTTCGGCTTTCGTCGACGGCGTGAGCGTCCAAAACAACGTGTCGCAGGACGGCAAGAACGTGATCGTCCGTCACTGATCGGCGCAACGTATTCCAACCATCTATCGCCATTCAATCCGAGGAGAACACCATGAAAACCCTGACCATCAAAGACCTGGACCGCGCCGAACAACTGGACCGCACCGCCATGGCGGCAGTGCGCGGCGGCCACAACCAATATTACGTACCGTCGTACACCTTCGGCGATATCACCTACGCACCGTCGTCCGACTCGTCGATCAACGCGATGCAGAGCCTGAACCAGCAGCAGAACGTGCTGACGGCAACGGCCAACGACTCCGCCTTCCTGGCCGGCGTGACCGTGACCAACACGACGAACCAGAACGGCAAGAACGTCATCGTCCGCTGAACGCAACGACACCATCATTGACTATACTTTCAAGGAGCATCGATATGAACACCCTGATCATCAAGGACCTGGACCGCGCCGAACAACTGGATCGCACCGCCATGGCGGCCGTGCGCGGCGGCTGGAGCGTGTATGCGCCGTCGTACAAGATGGGCGACGTCACCTACGCCCCGTCGTCGGACTCGTCGATCAACGCGGCCCAGAGCCTGGGCCAGTTGCAGAACGTGATGACGGCGACGGCCAACGATTCGGCTTTCCTGTCCGGTGTGACCGTGAACAACACGACGCACCAGAACGGCAAGAACGTCATCGTCGGCTGAACGGGAGAGACCCATGTCATCCATCGCAATCCACGACCTGTCCCATCGCAACGAATTGGACCACCAGGCGATGTCGGCAGTGCAAGGCGGCAGCGCCTTCGGCAAGGACGTCAACGTCACGCTGAACGTCAACCAGCAACTGGCGCAGTTCCAGCAGATCGACGTGAACGTCCTGAACAACAACGGCGTGATCGGCGCCGGGTTCGTCGGCCCCGATATCGATGTGGCCGCCGCACTGAAGGGTATGAACAAGGTCGTACTCTGAGACCGCCGCCCTTTGCACCATCCCCTTGCCGGCCTGTCCCGGCAAGGGGACTCAGCCCGTTAACGTGACATTCCCAGGAGGCATCATGGCTACCATCGTCATCAAGGATTTATCGGAAAACACCGAGCTGGATCGCCAGGCGATGCTGGCGATCGCGGGCGGGTCGCGCCTGCGCGCGGGCGGACGCTTCGTGCGGCCCGTCTCGCCCAGGGTCCGGCTGTTCGATCCGGTGCGGATCGCGGCCGCAAGGCCGGGCAGCGACAAACTGTCGCCACGCTGAACCTTTCCGTTTCATGCGGAAAACCTGCCAGGAAACAGGGGGCGGTCGCCCGCCCCTTCATTGACTGTTACTTGGCCGCGTTCACGATCGTGCTGATCACGTCCGGATACACCTGCGCAGCGGTCGACCGGTTGAACAGGCCCGACTGCTGGTCGTTCGTGCCGGCGTTATCCCAATACATCGGCACCATGCCATGCGTGAACGCGGAATGCGTGATGTACTGGTCCCAGTACTTGCGATACGTACCGGCCGGGTCGTATTGCGCACGCGAGACCGCCGCATATTCGCCCAGGATCACGGGCACGCCCTTGTCGACGAAATTCGTTTTCATCTTCTGGAACTCGGCGTCGACATAGGGTTCGTTGGCCCAGCCGCCCGGATCGGCGGCCTGCCCCCACTTCCACGACGTCGAGTTGTACGTCTGCGTGAAGTCGAACGGATCGTAGAAGTGCACTTCCATCGACAGGCGGTTCGCGACCCAGTCACCTGGCATCGTCACGTTGCACGACGTCGAAAAGTCGATGTTCGTGTTGTAGGCCTGGACGACGAGGTGGCGTGTCGCGTTGTTGCCGCCGGTGGCACGCACGGCGTTGATGAAGGCCTGGTTGAAGCCCTTCTGCACGTCGCAGTTTTCCGCCGTCGGCGCATTGTAGTTACCCTCGACGTGCACCTCGTTCGTGCCCGCGAACAGCAGCGTGTCGTCGTGGTTCTTGAAGTTGTTGGCGATCTGCGTCCAGAACTTCGTCAGGCGCGCATTGGCCGCGCTCTGCTGGGCATAGGTCGGGACCATCCAGCCGCCGTCGTAGTGGACGTTGATCATCGCCACCAGGCCCGCGTTGTGGGCATAGTTCACGACTGTCGTCACACGGTCCATCCACTGCGGGCTGATGTTGTCGCTGGCGTCCGCGTATTGCTTCCACGAGATGGGGATGCGCACGCTCTTGAAACCCGCCGCCTTGATGCTGTTGAACATCGTCTGGGTGGCTGCAGGCGCCCAATTCCCTTCCGCGAACGTGTTGCTGCCCCATACGTACGTGCCCGACGCTTCCAGCGTATTGCCGAGGTTCCAGCCGGGCATCATCGTCGTCGACATCTGCATGCTGGTCATGTCGCGCATGACGCCCACGCGCACGGCACGGGCGACGCCGGAGTTATAGCCGTTACCGCCGGCCGTGAACTTGACCCAGTACCAGTACGCGACGCCCGGCGTGGCCGCGGTGTCCGTATAGCTGGTGGCCGAGTTCCCTAGTTGGGCAATGCGAGTGCGTCCGGCGGGATCCGGATCCATGTCGCGATAGACCTGGATGCCGCTGACGGCGCTGCCGCTGACGGTCCAGTTCAACTGGACGTTGCCGCCGTTGCCGGTCGCGGTCAGGCAGACCGTTGCGCCGCCACCGCTGCCGCAGCTTTGCGCATGTGCAAAAGGCGCGGCGCATATCGCCATGCCGAACATTGCCTTCGATAACAGTGATTTCATTGCTTGTTATACCTTTCGTGAAGGTGCCCGGCCTGGTATCTCCTCCTGTCCGGGCTGTTGAGAAATCGATTTCAACAATCGCCGGTTCTTTGCCTGCGAACGGTCGTCGTTGATATGTATGTCGTGCATTTGATGCGCTGGAAGGAAAGATTGCAATAACAAAAACTGCCAGCCCGTACATGAAATTTCGCATTCTTGCGGCGTGCCGCAGTCTGCGACAACGTGCCGGGCTCACGGGCCAGAGCATGTTGGATCGCACCGAACAGCCTGCTGAATGTGTTGGATTCGACCCGTCAGGCCCCATGCGCCAGACCGTGAGACGCAGGTTTCCTCAATGCTGAGATTTTGGTGATTTATCCTTGTTTTTCAATGACTTACCGTGCGATGACAAGCTGGCGCGAAGACCTGGCACGCATTTCGCAATAAGACCATCGAGCGCAGATAAATGCCTCGACCAACCAACCGAAACCTCAAGGAGCTTTGACCATGAAAACCCTGATCATCACCGACCTGGCCCGTACCGAGACCCTGGACCGCGCCACCATGACCACCGTGCGCGGCGGCCATAACGACTACTACGCACCGTCGTACACCTTCGGCAATTACACCTACGCCCCGACGTCCGACTCGTCGATCAATGCCAGCCAGAGCCTGAACCAGATCCAGAACGTGATGACGGCCACGGCCAACGGTTCGGCTTTCGTCGACGGCGTGAACGTCCAGAACAACGTGTCGCAGGACGGCAAGAACGTGATCGTCCGTCACTGATCGGCGCAACGTATTCCAACCATCTATCGCCATTCAATCCGAGGAGAACACCATGAAAACCCTGACCATCAAAGACCTGGACCGCGCCGAACAACTGGACCGCACCGCCATGGCGGCAGTGCGCGGCGGCCACAACGAATACTACGCACCGTCGTTCAAGATGGGCGATTTCACCTACGCCCCGTCGTCCGACTCGTCGATCAACGCGATGCAGAGCCTGGGCCAGCAGCAGAACGTGCTGACGGCAACGGCCAACGACTCGGCCTTCCTGGCCGGCGTGACCGTGACCAACACGACGAACCAGAACGGCAAGAACAAGATCATCGGCTGAGTTGCTGCCGCGCGGGACCGGTCCCGCTTCCGCGCGGCACTCCCACCATACACATACAGGAGAACATCATGTCATCCATTCAAATCCGCGACCTGGCGCACAGCGCCGCACTCGACAACCAGGCCATGGCAACCGTTCGCGGCGGCTTCGCCGGCGTGGGCGTGGGCAAGGACGTCAACGTCAACGTGAACGTCAACCAGCAACTCGGCCAGTTCCAGCAAATCAGCGTCAATGTCCTCAACAACAATGGCGTCGTCGGCGCGGGCTTCGTTGGCCCGGACGTGCGCCTGGCCGCCTCGCTGTGGGGCGAGAACCGCGCCGTGTTCTGACCGGAGACCGCCATGAAAACCGTGATCATCACCGACCTCGCCCGCAGCGAACGCCTCGACCGCCCGACCATGTCCGCCGTGCGCGGCGGCTGGAAGGTCAACGCCGCGACCTACATGTTCGGCGACATCAAATATGCCGGCAGCGACGACTCGTCGATCAATGCGATGCAGAACCTCGGCCAGGCGCAGAGCGCGCTCACCGCCACCGCCAACGGTTCGGCGTTCGTGGAGGGCGTCCGCGTCGACAACGACGTCGCGCAGAACGGCAAGAACACGATCGTGCGCCGTTGAAAGAACGCACGACGGACCGCGACAAGCGGAAAATTTGGACTACACTGGGGAGACCGGCCTCCGGTCTCCCTTCTTCCCGTCTGGAGAGGCATATGGCTACCATTACCGTCAAAGATCTTCCTGCCAGCATGGCACTGGACCGCAAGGCCATGTCGGTCATCAATGGCGGTGGCGGGGCGCCATGGGTGTTCGGCTGGATACTGCCGTACGTCGACGCGGCGCCGCGCCAGACGCCGGTGATCAATTTTTACCAGATCAATAATTACGCCGACCAGATGATCAACCAGTATCAGATGGTATCGGTCAACAATACCGGCGCGAACGCCTCGCTGAACGTGGGCGTGGATGAAAGCAGTCTCAACAAAGCCGTACGCCCGACGACCTGAAGCCCGAGCCGGTCATGAGCTGCGATCCCGTCTTCCACTGGATGTCCGCCGCGCAGACGGACGTAGGTCGGGTGCGCAGCCGCAACGAAGATGCCTGCCTCGCGCAGCCGCAGCGCGGCCTGTGGGCCGTGGCGGACGGCATGGGCGGTCATGCATTCGGCGACGTGGCGAGCCGCACCGTCGTCGAAGCGCTCGACCGCTTGCCGCCGCCGGCAAGCCTGGCCCGCTTCGTCGACGCCGTGCGCACGACGCTCGTGCAGGTCAACGATGCCTTGCGCGCGGAGGCGCGCACCCGCCACGTGCCCGTGATGGGCAGCACGGTCGTCGTGCTGCTGTCCTGCGGGACGGACGTGGCTTGCGTGTGGGCGGGCGACAGCCGCATCTACCTTTACCGCCAGGGCCGCCTGCAGCAGCTCACGCGCGACCACAGCCAGGCCGCGGCACTGCAGGCGCGCGGCATCGATGCGGCGGCGGCCGCCGTGGGCGCCAACATGATCACGCGTGCGGTGGGCGCGAGCGATACGCTGGAGGTCGAGGTGACGACCCTGGACGCGCGCGACGGCGACATCTTCCTGCTGTGCAGCGATGGTCTCAGCAATCCTGTGTCGGAGCAGGAAATCCGCGAGACGCTGGCCGACGGCGATTGCGCGCAGGCGGCGCAGACCCTCGTCGGGCTGGCGCTCGCCAATGGCGGGCGCGACAACGTCACGGTGGTCGTTGCGCGGGCGGTCGATATGTCGGTCGACAAGACATTATTAAATCCCGCGTTGTGATCGATCCTGATAGCCGTAGAGTGGGCACCTCTGTGCCCACCAAGCGCGTGCGGTCTGCGAACGTTCGGTGGGCACGGGGTGCCCACCCTAACGGTCATTGCAGAGCGGCCGCCCCGGGGCATGAAAGAATACAGGGTGGAAGGCTGGCGATAGAGGTCGAGCATTAATCGTGGAGGTAAATCCCCGAC
>NZ_JAAQOM010000028.1 GCF_011682055.1 Telluria antibiotica
GCCGCTTCCAGCGCGGCGTCGAGGGCCGCGCGGGCCGACGTCATCGCACGGCCGGCGCCGCCCTGTGCTGGCGGCGGCGCGGACGGTGCAGGCGCAGGTGCAGGCGCGGACGCATGCGCGCTCGCGGACGCCGCGGCCGCAGCGCCCGGTGCCGCGGGACGCGCGGCCTGCGCAGCCGGCGCAGCCGCCGCTGCGGCCGGACGCGCCGGTGCCGCCTGCGGCATCGCGCGCGCCAGCGCGGCCGGTGCCGGCGCGGCAGCCTGGTCGGCGCCACCCTGCCCCGGACGGAACGCCAGCATGCGCAGCAACGTCATCGTGAAGCCCGCGTACTCGTCGGGCGCGAGGCCAATCTCGTTCCGGCCGTGCACGGCGATCTGGTAGAACAGCTGCACTTCCTGCGGATCGAATTGCGTGGCCAGGCGCTGGATGTCGGCCAGTTCCGGCAAGTCGTCCGGCAGCGCGGCGGGCACCGTCTGCGCGAGCGCGATCCGGTGCAGCAAGGTGCCGAGGTCCTGCAGCGCGCCGTTGTACGACAGGCTGCGGCTGGCCATCTCGTCCGCGACGGCCATCAGGTCGGCGCCGTCCTCGTTCGCGAGCGCGTCGAGCAGGCGCACGAGGTACGACTGGTCGAGCGCGCCGAGCATGCCCTGCACGGCGTCGAGCGTGACGGCGCCGGCCGCGTAGGCGATGGCCTGGTCGGTCAGCGACAGCGCGTCGCGCATCGAGCCGTGCGCACCCTGCGCGAGCAGGCGCAGCGCGCCCTGCTCGAACGTCACGCCTTCCTGGCCGAGGATGTTTTCCAGGTGGCCCACGATGTGCCCGGGCGGCATCTGCTTCAGGTTGAACTGCAGGCAGCGCGACAGCACGGTCACGGGAATCTTTTGAGGGTCCGTCGTCGCGAGGATGAATTTCACGTGCTCGGGCGGCTCTTCCAGCGTCTTCAGCATGGCGTTGAACGCGTGGTTCGTCAGCATGTGCACCTCGTCGATCATATAGACCTTGAAGCGCGCATTCGACGGCGCGTAGACCGCCTGTTCCAGCAACTGGGCCATCTCGTCGACGCCGCGGTTCGACGCCGCGTCCATCTCGACGTAATCGACGAAGCGGCCAGCATCGATGGCGCGGCACGGCTCGCACTGGCCGCACGGCTCCGCCGTGATCGAGCCGTTGCCGTCCGGCCCGACGCAGTTGAGCGACTTGGCCAGGATGCGCGACAGCGTGGTCTTGCCCACCCCGCGCGTGCCGGTGAACAAATAGGCGTGGTGCAGCCGCCCGGTGCGCAACGCATGCGTCAGGGCACGGACCACGTGCTCCTGGCCGACCAGCGTTTCGAAGTTCCGGGGACGGTATTTGCGGGCGAGGACTTGATAGGACATACCGGGATTTTACCGTAGACCGGGATGGAAGCGGCAACATTAGACGCTCATCGGGAATTCACCTACACTGATGCTTTTCTTTCAATTCGGAAAAAATGAAAACATCCCTGCGCCTCCCGCTGGCCTGCCTGTCCCTGCTGCTCGCGCTGCCCCTGCACGCGGCCGAACGCGAATGGCTGCCGTACCGCAAACTGGTCGACATCATCAAGCTGGACAAGTTCGACGCCCTGCCCCCGGCCGAGCGCGACAAGGTGATCCTGTATGCGAAGCTCGTGCCCGTGAACAAGGCGATCTCGCCGCTGGATGCCGGTCTCGTCGTCGTGGACGGCACCAGCCGCACCCCGCTGCCGCTCGATGCGAACGGACGCGCGCGCATGACGCTCAATTCGCAATGGATGGCGCACGATGCGCAGATCTGGACGAGCCTGCCGAAGGGCGAAAAGATGCGCATGGGCTTCGACCTCGGCGCCGCGCTCCCCGAGACGCCGCAGTGGCGCTACGCCACCGTGATGGGCGCCATCCCGCAGACGAATGCCGCGATCGGCAAGGTCGCGGGCGCGCTGAGCATGTTCGTGCCGAAGATGAAGTCCGTGATCTTCAAGTTCGACAAGCCGGCCCAGCTGACCATCAAGGCAGCCAGTGGCGAGAAGCGCTACGCGAGCGATGCGAAGAACCACGTCAAGCTGAACGTCGACGACGACCTGCTCAAGGAGAATCCGCTGGTGGAATGGTCGGCGCGCCCGCTGGAGGCCGAGATCGACGACTGACGATAAGGTCGCCGCAAACGAAAACAGCTGCCGCGGCAGCTGTTGAAATCGTTAGTAGGCGAGCCTGATCTGCGGCACTTGCGGTGAACGGCTTTGGCTGCTTCGTTCCCGACCTGACCAGGTAAACCATGCCACAATGCGCAGGGGCCCGCCAGCTCGCATTATAACCGGTTACGGGCATGGCGGCAAACCGCGCTGCCCGGCGGCAGGCAGCGCAGCCGATGCCCCGCGCATATCTATATAGAGTACGTGCTGACGCAGGTCACAATCCGAGCTGCTGCCAGATGTCGTCCACGCGCGCCTTCACGTCCGGCGCCATCACGATGGGGGTGCCCCACTCGCGGCTCGTCTCGCCCGGCCATTTGTTCGTGGCATCGATACCCATCTTGCTGCCCAGGCCGCTGATCGGCGACGCGAAGTCGAGGTAGTCGATCGGCGTGTTGTCGACGAGGACCGTATCGCGCGTGGGGTCCACCCGCGTCGTGATGGCCCAGATCACTTCCTTCCAGTCGCGCACGTCGACGTCCTCGTCGACGACGACGATGAACTTGGTGTACATGAACTGGCGCAGGAAGCTCCACACGCCGAACATCACGCGCTTCGCGTGGCCGGCGTACTGCTTCTTCATCTGCACGACGGCCATGCGGTAGCTGCAGCCTTCCGGCGGCAGATAGAAATCCGTGATCTCGGTGAACTGCTTCTGCAGCAACGGAACGAACACTTCGTTCAGCGCGACGCCCAGCACGGCCGGTTCGTCGGGCGGCTTGCCCGTGTAGGTCGAGTGGTAGATCGGGTCGCGCCGCATCGTGATGCGGTCGATCGTGAAGACAGGGAACCAGTCCTGCTCATTGTAATAGCCCGTGTGGTCGCCGTATGGGCCTTCCAGCGCATGCTCGAAGCCGGACGGGTGGCTCTCGTCGGGATAGATATGCCCCTCCAGCACGATCTCGGCGGACGCGGGTACGCGCAGTTCGCTGCCGATGGCCTTCGTCAGCACCGTGCGCTGGCCCCGCAGCAGGCCCGCGAACTGGTATTCGGACAGCGTGTCCGGCACGGGCGTGACGGCGCCGAGGATCGTGGCCGGATCGGCGCCGAGCGCCACCGCGACCGGGTACGGCTTGCCGGGATTCGCGATGCAGTGCTCGCGGAAGTCGAGCGCGCCGCCGCGGTGCGCGAGCCAGCGCATGATGACCTTGTTCGGCCCCAGCACCTGCTGGCGGTAGATGCCGAGGTTCTGGCGCTTCTTGTTCGGTCCCTTCGTGATGACGAGGCCCCAGGTGATGAGAGGCGCAATGTCGCCCGGCCAGCAGTGCTGGATGGGCAGGCGGGCGAGGTCGACGTCCTGGCCTTCCCACACGATCTCCTGGCACGGGGCACCCTTCACTTCCTTCGGAGCCATGTCCCAGACGGCTTTTACCAGCGAGCCGAGATCCATGATGTCGCGGAATCCCTTCGGCGGCTCCGGCTCCTTCAGGCGCGCCAGCACGTGGCCGATCTTGCGCAATTCGCTGACGTCGTCCGCGCCCATGCCCAGCGCGACGCGGCGCGGCGTGCCGAACAGGTTGGCCAGCACGGGGATCGGATACGCCTTGCCGCCAGGGCCGACGGGGTTCTCGAACAGCAGCGCGGGGCCGCCGGCGCGCAGCACGCGGTCGCACACCTCCGTCATCTCGAGATTCGGTGAAATAGGCGCCGATACGCGCTTGAAGTCATCGATTTCTTGCAACTTCGCAATAAAATCCCGTAAATCAGAGTAGTTCATTGATTTTTTAATTCTTTTTTACATCTTTTGAGGAATGCTAACAATCGCCGGCAAGTGGTTGATTTGCCAAAGAATTGATGAGCGCGAGGGCAGATATTAGATCAAAAAGTAATAACGCACGATAGTGCTAGTATTGACTTGATATAAACCAGCTTCTACAATCCGCCTACAAATTGAGACGGGCCCGTCCAGCACGTGATTTTAGCCGGTCTCATTCTTTCACGGGGTCGGGGCCCCAGCGACATTTTAGGAGTGTTTTCACTGGGCGTCTGCCCAACCAACCCCGAGACAGTTGTTTAGCCACTGGGCGCCTCCATCGCAGCGCGGCCCAGCTGTAGCAAGCAATGACGGCGTTCCTCGACCGCAGGCAGCGGCGACGAACGGTTTTCTGATGCACGGCATGAGTACGCTCAAACGCTGCGCTTACGCGCTGCGCAGGGATGACTTTTTCCGCGACAAAGGAGAGACGATGATCCATCGATTCATCGGTACGAGCGCAAGGCTCGTCCAACAGATGGCCAGCCAGCCAGTCACGTGGTCTTCCGTGATCAAAGCGGCACGCGGCGTTCTGACCACCGCACAACATACCTTGACCGTTTTCGGTCTATCCGCAGTAGCAATGATTGCCCTGCTGTACAGCCGCCCCGAGTTCGCGAAACGGGTGTCGGATTTCCTGAGCCCGCACCAGAGCGCGCCGGCGCCGGTCGTCGCCAATGCTTCGGTCCAACTCGTTGCCGCGCATGCCGCGGACGCCGTCGAGACCGCCAACGCGGACAACAAGGCGTCCGAGCGCCCGTCGCGCCAGCAGAAGTACGTGACGGACTGGCTGTCGCGCCGCTACCGCGTGGCCGGCGACGCCGCCAACATGCTCGTCTCGACGGCTTACAGCACGGCGCACGAGATCAAGCTCGACCCGCTGCTGATCCTGGCCGTGATGGCCATCGAATCGGGCCTGAATCCGTTCGCGGAAAGCCCGGTGGGCGCGCAGGGCCTGATGCAGGTGATGTCGAAGGTCCACAGCGACAAGTTCCAGGAAGTCGGCGGCTCGCAAGCCGCACTGAACCCTGTGGCGAACATCCGTGTGGGCGCACTGATCCTGAAGGACTACGTGAACCGCACCGGATCCGTCGAAGGCGCACTGAAGAGCTACGTGGGCGCCGGCGCGGCCGAGGACGACTCCGGCTACGGCTCGAAGGTCCTGACCGAGTACAAGCGACTGAAACAGGTCGCCAGCGGCAAGAACGTCCCGATTTATTTCCCGCCGGCCCAGCCTGCGGTCCCGAGCACGACGCTGAAAACTGCCAGCGCGCAGCCGAAGACGGACACGACGTCCGTCGACACGGCGCAAGGCAGCAGCGCTCAGAGCGGCGAAACGGTCGCCGGCCTCTGACGTACCCTTCCTGGTCGAAAGCCACCGTTGGCGCAAGCTGCGGTGGCTTTCATTTTTTGCAGGTCCGCCGGTTGCCTGATTGTGGACGAACCATAGGCTCTGCCGCGAGCCAGCCTATGAAATGGGTCGGCTATTCGTAGAGTTTTCCCATGTAAAGGATCTGTGCAGCCCTTTTCCACGGATTAGTTGGCTTTTCATAGACCGCGAGCCCGTTGATCGACGCCTCACCCCAACTTGATGCCGCATCCAGATAGGCACCGATCGTACCGTTCTCCCATCCGTTGACGCCTGGGCCGTACGGGGAGCTAGGTTTCGCCCGCTCGCTTTCCTGTTCGTCTTCCCAGTCTTCCGCGAGAGCTCGCATAAACTGCAGGAACGACTACTCGTCAGCGACCGATTCAAGGATTGTTTCGAGATTCACAGTCATTGATGTGCAATTTGTCTCGGACCTGTATGGTCATCTGTTGTTATCCGTCCAGTCCCGTTCGATCATAAACGCGTTTGACGAATAATTCTGGGCGCTTCTTCTGCCATTCCTTGAGGGCCAGGATGGGCGTTTTTGCGTCGAGCGCACGCTGCGGAATGTGGTGGTTGTACAGCTTCAAATAGTTCATCAAGGTCGCTTCCAGGTCGGCACGGCTGTCGAAGCGGGCTTGCTGCAGCAAGTCGTTGATACGGCCGTTGAAGCGCTCGCCCATGCCATTCGTTTACGGATGGCGCGGCGGTGCCAGACGATGCTCGGCAGGCAGATCTGCGCAAGCGATGTCGAAGGCGTGCTTGCCACTGGGCTTCTTGTCCTTGGTGCTGAAACGGTCGGTGAATTGCGAGCCGTTGTCGGTCAGGATCTTGCTGATCTTGATGGGTGAAGCCAGTTTCAGACGACGCAGGAAATCGACGCTGCTTTTCTCCGTCATGTCGGCATAAATGTGCATGAAGACCCAGCGCGTGGCGCGGTCGATGGCGACGAACAGGTAGCGGCGCGAGGTTTCGTCCGGCATCTGCGGCAGGTACTTGATGTCGATGTGGATGAAGCCGGGCTCGTAGTCCTTGAATGTCTTTTTCGGCGTGATGGTCTCGCCTTCGGCCTTCGGGATCACGTCCGCCAGGCGCGACATGCCTTCGCGCTTGAGCAGGCGCGCGATGCCTGAGCGGGACACCTCGGGATTGATGTATTGCCGCGTGGAAAAGTCCTGATCGCGCGTTTTTACACAGGCTTGGCCGGTCTCGGCCGTTTAGCTCAGCATAGCAGGTTGCCGCCGAGGAAGAGTCACGGAATGCCACGACCATCAGGAGCCGCCCCGTCGAGGACGTTCATCTTGAACAATTCACCGATGAAGAGCGGTCGTATCGAATGCCCAATCGACTATTTGCTCAGGGCTCGGATCGTAGTCGCTCATCGGTTTGCCGCCACCCCAGGTGCCGCTACTGTGGTCGTAGTCGGCTGGCCAGAAAATGAGATTCGACGCACGAGGCCGCGGTACGTTGCAATCAAAGATAGCCATGTACGCCTCATGCAACCCGGCCTTGTCGGGTCTCATCGCACGCCGGACGATTTCAACTAGCTCTTCTCGGGTGACATCAGGCACGGGCTTAATACGTTGTTCGCGCAGCACCCTCCGCACGAAGTTCGCGTGCTCTTCGCTCTCGTACACCCCTTGAAAAAGGAGCATCGGAACGTCCGTGTCCGCGAGTTTGTTGAACTCAGCCCGCAACGTCTCGCTCGGGTTGCCGTCAAGGGCAGTCGCTAGCTCAGCGAGACGAGCAACTAATCGCTCGTCGACAGATGGAGGAGTCAGCTCTTGCCGTAGGTTCATGTTTACGATCCGAGAAGCCGACGTATGGAAGACCGCTTCTGGCCGATTGCTGCCGCACCTGGAGGGCGACAGCTGACCGAACTCGGCCGTTCGTTGTGTGACACTGCACGAAATGCGGAGCAAGTCACTCAGCCGGCCTTCAGCACACTCGCATTCGCAACGTCCATGCGTCCAATTCCAACAAGAGGGCGGCGCAGCGTGATCCTCAGTGCTGTGATTTCGTGTTGGCCCGACGTAAACGTCTGCGCCAACTTCACGGCAGCGCAACCGGCCGGGGTGCCGGGGCGCACGCCGGTCCAGGCGATGCTCCAGTTGCCTTGCGCGTCGCTGCTTTCTACCTTGTCGAGGTGTTCTAGGGCACTGGGATTCAGCGCGACGCGAAAGGCGTCTGTGCGGACAGCCTCATTGAACGTGAAGATCATGGACGCGGGGATGTTGGGTGCCGGGGCTGCCTGCGACGCGGAGATCCAGACACCTGGCGCGTCCGCAGCGTTGCCGAGCGTGCACTCGGGCGGCAGCGATACCAGAGTGGCTTGCAGCTCTGCGAGCCTCCGTGTGGCCATGTCGGCACAGCCTGACAACGCGGCGCAGGCGCCGCACAGGGCGAGAAGAAGGGATGGCATAGCTCGGACGCGTGGAACGGATCGGATCATGGAAACTCGCGGTGACAATGTGGGGCGTCAATGTAGCATTCCGAACGGGTCCAAAAATGCGCGGATTCTCACTTGGACTCAGCGCACCTGACCATCCGTTGAAGTAAAAATGCCCCAGCTTCTAAAGTAAACATGCTTCTTGTCGGTGGCAGGTTCGCGAGTGGCTGCTGCTAACTGAACGGCCGAGTTCGCGCGTTACGCAAGAAGTGGGAGATGTAACGCGTACTTACGTCTGAAACATGTTCTGCGTTGTTGCCGTCGGGATCGGGGCCTACCATAAAGCTACATTCAAACAGGAGATCGCCATGGAAACTTCGACTAACCGCCCTTCCTCGCGCTTGCATCCGCTGGTTGTTACCGCGGCCGCATCGGTGACCGTTGTGAGCTTGCTGGGCGCTGCTGCGATCACTGGACTGTATCCTTCGTCACATGGCAAAGCCATGCCGGCCGATACCACTCTGGCGACGACCGCCCAGGCTCCCGGTTATCTCGCGACCGGGCCTGCTCCGGTTGCGCAGCCCGCCGCATCGGTAACGCTTCAGGCAACGCCGACGCGTTTTCAAACGGCAGACGGGCGCGTGTTCGAAGAAGTGACGCCTAACGTGCCATACCCGAGCGCACCTCGCGTCGCCACGTATCCTGCTGAGCGACTGCAAGAACCGGCCCCGGTCGTGCACCACAAGGTGGTACATCACTACGCACCGACTGCATATCGTGAGCCTGCTTATCGTCAGGCAGCTTATGTCCAGGACCAGCCCTACTATGCTCAACATCCGGTCCGGACTTATGTCAACGATATGAATCCCGTAGGGACGGGAATCGGTGCCGTTGTCGGTGGCGTCCTGGGGCATCAGATTGGCGGTGGCAATGGGAGAAAGCTTGCCACCGTGGCCGGGGTGTTACTGGGAGGTTACGCCGGAAACGAAGTGGCACACAACAGGAATCCCCTGCCGTTCGGCAATCAGTAACACGAAGGTTGAAAGCAGGCTTTCCGCGCCACTTCACGCTGACTGAGACAACATCATGAGAATTTATACGAAAGCACACCGCTACGAGCTCTTTCGATACTCGTGAGCGGTGCAGTTCTCTTACATGTTTTACATCTTTGCTGTCCTCTACGATCTTCTGCTTAGCGTTTAGGGTGTGTTACCCCGATTTTGCTCAAGGACCTTGACCATGAAAGCCGCACCGCAACTCATTATTCTTAGCAGCCTTGCTGCGTTACTTGCCGGATGTGGCGGTGGTGGCGATACGAACGTAACCGTGGTTGCACCTAGTTCCCAATTTATCGTTTGGCCAGGGAATTCAGGTGGCACTCAGGTCATTGACGGGCTCGGCCATACCTTCGCGTTTTATTCCGACACTGGATGCCTCTATAACTCGCAGACCGGGCGAGAAAACTCAGCGTTCTGCCTTGTGTCGGGGAGCAACGTGGTCACGTACGGTCCGTTCCACGGGCAAGTCGAAAATATCGTGGCCTCGGATGGAACATGTCGGTCAGCCATTATCGATCAGATAACGGGGAATTTCATCGATATTGAAACCGACGTCTACGGCAGAGAGGTCGTTGCTACCACATCGCTATACCCTGCGTTCTGTGCACGGTAAACGTACGCGATCTCCGGCAGAACGTCTTGCGGTCGCGCTGCGCGAGCTGTGTACCATAGGGCGTACACGGCCTATTATTCCCTGTAACAGCTCGTTTTCTGCCCGCTTTCATGGTCGCCAGCTCACGTAACTGCAAATGCGCCCTCTTCGCAAGGCACCTTTTGCTGGGCAGACTTCCGGTTTCGCCCCGAAGCGGACTGTCGACCGGCCCGAATACCATCCCAAGCACTGTCAAAAAGCTGCAGCGAAATTTCGTTGAGTGTCCCGTACTTGGGCTTTGCTGCTTCCAGCGCATCCCATGGTCCTTCCGGAAGCACGCCAAACTCATCCGCTGGCTCGTCTTACGTGTACTTCAGCGCGTGTCCCACCGACGGAATTTCAATGTAGCGAGCGCAGTATCCATCTTCAGCAATCTCGAAGAAGGCGATGTACTCATTCAACCCTTCCGTATTTCCAGCAGAGCAGTACAGGTAATGCGTCACGTAGTGGCGTCCTGATAAGGTATTGTCGTTTGCTCGATACGTCGGCGTCTGGCCGAACCCGGCCGTTCGGCTCAGCGTAGCAGGTTGCCCAACCACAAAGTTCACAGACTGTCACGACCGGCCGCAACCGCCCCCAGCCTCAACGACTCTACGCACTCAAGTAACGGAGCGCCTGGGCAGGCGCCGCTGAATGCGTCGAAACCGGGCACCCAACGAAAAAGGCCGCGTTCCCACGCGGCCCCGCCCTGCGGGCCGACCGACCGGTCAGCCACTTCAATGCAACTTACCAGTTGATCGCGTCAACGTAGAGGGTCCCCGTCCACGCCCCACCGGTCGTCAGGTTCAGCCCGAGATGCTGCAGCGGCGTGACCGACGTCGACGGCACCGTCAGCGTGAACGTGTTCCAGGCGCCCGGCGTGAAGGTGCTCGTCGGGTTCGAGACCCAGTTCCAGTTGTAGTCCTGGAGATAGGGCTCGATGCTCGTGATCTGGCTGCCGGCCGGGATGTACACGTGGAACGTGATCGTCGCGCCGGACGGCACGACCGTGCCGCTCACGCTCACCGACGAGGTGCCCGCCGCCGCGCCGCCGAAATTCACGGCGAGCGACCGCAGCCCCGCGTAGTGCTGGGCGGTCGACGACGCGACGCCGCTGATCTGCGCGCCGCCGGGCGTCCACAGTTGCGGGTCGACTTCGAAATTGAACTTCGTCGGATCAGGATTGGTGCCGGGCGTGCTCGCACTGACCTCGGTCGAGAAGCCGGACGCCCCCGAGCTGTTCACGGCCACGATGCGGTAGTAATACGTTGTGCCGGGGTTCAGGCCCGTGTCCGTGAACGTCGTGCCCGTGAGGCCGGTGACGGATGGCGTGGCGGATTCGTTGCCGGAATTGCCGGTGCGGTACAGCTGGTAGCTGGTGGCGCCGCTGACGGCATTCCACGTCAGGGTGACCTGGCCCGTGCCGGCCGTGGCGGCGAGACCGGTGACCGCGACCGGTGCGCCGTTCGGCGGCGGCGGTGCGGCGCCGCCGGTCAGCAGGGTGACGAGGGGCTGATCGGTGATGGCGCCCGTGTCGTAGGTGAACGGGGCGTTCGGCGTGCTCCAGTAGAACGGGCTCATGCCGTGGGCGCGCGCGGAATCGGCGGAGAACTTGTTCCAGTACAGGCGGGACGCGTTGTTCCACGTCTGCGAGGCGCCCGTCAGGCCCGGCGTCGTGTAGGCCCCGAATTCGCCGATCATCACGGGCACGCCCTTGCTGACGAACTGGTCCTGCAACTGCTGCATGGCGGCGTCGATGGCCCCCTCCTCGCCCCACGTCGCGTTACGGGTCGGATCGCCGGAGTAATGGTAGGCCGCGCCCCAGTAGTACATCGCGTTACCCCACGACTGGTCCGTGTGGATGATCGTGAACAGCGACGGCGTGTAGTTATGGAATTCCATCATCAGGCGGCCCGGCGTCGGGTCGGACGGCAGCGCCTTGACCCACGACGCGTCGCCCTGCATCGGCAGCACGAGCCAGCGGTTGGTGTTCGCCCCGCCGACGCCACGCACGGCGTTGACGAAGGTCTGGTAGTACGCCAGCACCGCCGCCGTCTGCGACGGCCTGCTGATGTTCGGCTCGTTCGCGGCCGCGAACAGCAGGTGATTGTCGTAGCCGGCGAACGCGGTCGCGATCTGCGTCCACATAGTGCGCATCTTGGCGTCGAGGGCGGGATCGACCGTGTCGCCGATATTGTTTTCGAACCAGCCGTTGTCCCAGTGATCGTTGATGACGACGTACATGCCGGCCGCGATGCTGTAGTCGACGGCCTGCTTCACCTTCGCCAGATAGGTCGGGTCGATCTTGCCGGTGGTCTGGTCCGTGTTCGTGTTCCAGGCGCACGGGATGCGCACGGCGTTGAAGCCGGCGTTGGCGGCGGACGTGAGCACGGCCTGGCTCGGGTACGAATAACCCCAGACGGCTTCCAGCGAATTGCCCAGGTTGAAGCCGCGCGTGGGCATCGGCAGCGCCGTCGTGATCGGCGCCGGGTTCGTGGCCTGCACGTTCACGGAACTGGCATACAAGGTCGAGCCGCCCGTCTTGTCCCTGACCGTGACGGCCTTCATGCCGGCCGTGCCGCCCGGCGTGCACCGGTAGTGCGCTTCCGTGCTGCCGGTCGACAGCGTCGTCATGCCGGTGCAATCCGTCACGTCCAGGGCAAGGGTGCTGGGCAATCTGCTGCCCAGCACCTTGAAATACGCGACCTGGCCCACGTGCAGCGTGGACAGTGTCGTGAAGGTCGAGTCGGTCGAGTTGACGGCACTGACGGCGGCCGTCGAGGCGCGGCCCGTCGCAGCCAGCAGCCGGGGCGATTGCCCGCCGGCGCCCCCGTCGGAATCACTGGCGCCGCACCCCGCAAGCAGGACGGCGGCTGCCACAGCAGCGAGAACGAAATGATGTTTCATACGTCACCACCTCCAAGATTGTTATTGGATGAGTGATCATCATTGCAGGCGAAATGTGAAATTCCATTACGTTTTTGCGTAACGCCGAACCAAAATTCGCCAGAGCGGAATGGCAGGCGGACACAAACAAAAGGCCGCCACGGTTTCCCGTGACGGCCTTTGCGCTTGCGCAAAAAAGCGATCAGCGCTTCGCGTCCGCGCCCACCTCGTCCGGGCGCATCTTGCCCGCCAGGCGGTCGAGCACGCCGTTCACGTACTTGTGGCCGTCGATGCCGCCGAACGACTTGGTCAGTTCCACGGCTTCGTTGATCACGACGCGGTACGGGATCTCGATCTGGTTCTTCAGCTCGAACGCACCGAGCAGCAGCACGGCATGCTCGATGGGCGACAGTTCCGCGATCGGGCGGTCGACCGTCGGCGCGATCACCTCGCGCAGGTCGACGGATTGGGCGATCGTGCCGTTCAGCAGCGTGGCGAAGTATTCGCTGTCGGCCTTGTCGAAGCCGTGCGCGCCGCGGATGTTCGCGACGATCGTGGAGGCCGGCTCATTGTTCAGCAGCCATTGATACAGCCCCTGGAGCGCGAACTCGCGCGCGCGGTGGCGCGGCGTGCGGTTCTTGTTGGGGTTGGCGTGCGAGGTATTGTCAGTCATGGTTGTACTCGGGTTACTTTACTCTTCTTCAGCCTGCAGCTCTTCCAGGCCCAGCAGCAGGTTGGCCATTTCGACCGCGACGCGCGCCGCGTCCGTGCCCTTCTCGGCCATGCGGACTTCGGCCTGCTCGTCGGTCTCGGTCGTCAGCACGGCGTTCGCGATCGGCATGCCGTAGTCGAGGCCGATGCGCGTGATGCCGGCGCCCGACTCGTTCGACACGAGTTCGAAGTGGTAGGTTTCGCCGCGGATGACGGCGCCCAGCGCGATCAGGGCGTCGAACTGCTGCGTCTCGGCCATCTTCTGCAGGGCCAGCGGGATTTCCAGCGCGCCGGGAACGGTCACGTGCAGGATGTCTTCGTCCGCCACGCCGAGGTGCTTCAGCTCGGCCAAGCAGGCGGACAGCAGGCCGTGACCCACGTCGGCATTGAAACGTGCCTGCACGATACCGATGCGCAGGCCCTCGCCCGCCAGATTGCTTTCAAAAGTTCCTACCGTCATGGCTATGCCTTTTCTTGATTTCGTTAATGAATGGGTCAATGGTACCGCGTTGGCGCTGGGCTGCGTACCGTATCACGCCGGGATGTCGCAGCCGGGCTTCGCCAGGTAGCCCGTGACCTCGAGGTCGAAGCCCGTCATCGACGGCATCTTGCGCGGGTTGGCCAGCAGCTTCATCTTGCGCACGCCCAGCTGGCGCAGGATCTGCGCGCCGATGCCGTACGTGCGCAGGTCCAGGTTCGCGGCGCGGCCGACGGGGCGCGTTGGCTTGTCCTCGAACTGCGCGAACAGCTCGCCGGCCGTCTCCGCACAGTCGAGCAGGACGATGACGCCCGCCTCGGCCTGCTGCACGGCCTGCATCGCCGCGGCCAGGTTCCACGAGTGCGACGTCGAGGCGCTGTCCAGCACGTCGATGATGGAGACGGGCTGGTGCACGCGCACGAGCGTCTCGCGGTCTTCCTGCGGCGTGCCGCGCACGAGCGCCAGGTGCGCGGAGCCGCTCGGCTTGTCGCGGAAGGCGACGAGCTTGAACTCGCCGTGCATGGTACCGATCGAACGCTCCGCCACGCGCTCGACGAGGGTCTCGTGCTGGCTGCGGTAATGGATCAGGTCGGCGATGGTGCCAATCTTGAGGTTGTGTTCCTGCGCGAATTCCAGCAGGTCCGGCAGGCGCGCCATCGTGCCGTCTTCCTTGATGATCTCGCAGATGACGGATGCCGGGGTCAGGCCCGCCATCTCCGTCAGGTCGCAGCCGGCTTCCGTATGGCCCGCGCGCATCAGCACGCCGCCCTTCACGGCACGCAGCGGGAAGATGTGGCCCGGCTGCACGAGGTCTTCCGGTTTCGCGTCCTTCGCGACGGCCACCTGGATCGTGCGGGCGCGGTCGGCCGCCGAGATACCGGTCGTGACGCCTTCGGCCGCCTCGATCGAGACGGTGAAGTTGGTGCCGAACGACGTGCCGTTGCGGGTCGTCATCATCGGCAGTTCGAGGCGGTCGCAGATCTCCTCGGACAACGTGAGGCACACGAGGCCGCGCGCATGGCGGATCATGAAATTGATGGCCTCGGGCGTGACGTGCTCGGCGGCAAGGACCAGGTCGCCTTCGTTCTCGCGGTCTTCCTCGTCGACCAAAATGACCATGCGCCCGGCGCGCAGTTCGTCAACGATTTCCTGGGTGGTGGAGATGGGCATGTGGATTCCTCGGGATTACGGACCGGCTGTTGCGGAAATCCGCTATTTTAAAGGATTTGCCGGTCCTCGACCGTATCGCCGCCGGGCCGCCGCCGCGTCTAGAGTCCCGCTACCACTCTTGTCCCGTTGTTTCGTTGCATAATGACAACGAGACACATTGCCGGTCCCGTACCTGTCGGGCAAGGTAGAATGATTTTTTCTGTGCAGAGGACTTCGTCGCATGCTCATCCGTATTGCCCGCATCTCGTTCCTCGTCGCCGCCCTCGTCGTGCACGGCCTGGCACCGGGCGCATCCCCGAAGCTGGACGATCCGCTGCCGGTCGGAGCACAGGTCAAGGTCGGCAAGCTCGACAATGGCCTGACGTACTACATCCAGCGCAACCGCATGCCCGAGCACAAGCTGGAACTGCGCCTCGTCGTGAAGGCCGGCTCGATCCTCGAGGACGACGACCAGCAGGGCCTCGCCCACTTCACGGAACACATGGCGTTCAACGGCTCGCGCCATTTCAAGAAGCACGAGCTGGTGTCGTACCTGCAGTCGATCGGCGTGAAGTTCGGCGCCGACCTGAACGCGTACACGTCGTTCGACGAGACCGTCTACATCCTGCCCGTTCCGTCCGACCGCAAGGACGACGTCGACAAGGCCTTCCTCGTGCTGGAAGACTGGGCCCATGGCCTCACGCTGACCGACGCCGACATCGACAAGGAACGCGACATCATCCTCGAGGAAGCGCGCCTCGGCAAAGGCGCCGGCGACCGCATCCAGAAAGTCCTGATGCCGAAGATGTACAACGGGTCGCGCTACGCCAACCGCATCCCGATCGGCAAGGAAGACATCGTCCGCAGTTTCAAGCCCGACACCTTGCGCCGCTTCTACAAGGACTGGTACCGCCCGGACCTGATGGCCGTCGTCGCCGTGGGCGACATCGACCCGGCAAAGGCCGAGCAACTGATCCGCCGCCATTTCTCCGGTCTCAAGAACCCGGCGCACGAGCGCCCGCGCGAGTACGCGCAGATCCCCGCCCGCGCGGACAACGAAGCGCTCGTCGTCACCGACAAGGAAGCGGGCCCCGCGTCGATCCTGATCCGCTATCCGGTGCGGCCGTTCCACGAGCGCGAGACCTTGCGCGGCTACCGCGAGCAACTGGTGGAAGCGCTGTTCGCCGGCATGCTGAACCAGCGCTTGCAGGAATTGTCGCAGCTGCCGGCGCCGCCATTCATCGGCGCCAGCAGCGCCCTGTCGCGCCTGACGCCGCGCTACCGCTCGTACAATGCGATGGCCGCGCTCGGCATGAGCGGCGCCACCGTCGCCATCGACGCGCTCGTCCAGGAAAACGAGCGGGCGCGCCGCTTCGGCTTCACGGCGGCCGAGCTCGACCGCATGAAGAAGACGATGATGCGCACGTACGAGCGCGCATGGAACGAACGCGACAAGACCGATTCCGCCGTCCACGCGTCGGAGTTGATGCGCAACTTCCTCGAAGGCGAGTCGATCCCCGGCATCGATGCGGAATACCGCTACGTGAAGAACATGGTGCCGGGCATCACGCTCGCCGAAATCAATGCGTATGCGGCCAAGACGATTCCCGCCGACTCCGGCAAGCTCGTGATCTACACGGGCTCTACCAAGCCCGAGGGCGACGCGACGATCCCCACCGGCGACCAGCTGCTGGCGGCCGTGACGGCGGCCGAAAAACGCGACGTGCAGGCACACGACGAAAAAGCCGTGGCCGCGCACCTGATGGACCATCCGCCGGCGCCCGGCAAGATCGTCGACGAGAACCGCGACGAGGCGCTGGGCCTGACGCGGCTCACGCTGTCGAACGGCGTCAAGGTGATCCTGAAACCGACCACGTTCCGCAACGACCAGGTGTTGATGAGCGCCGCCCGCTTCGGCGGCCAGAGCCTGTTCGACGACAAGGACATGTTCAACGCCCGCTACGCCGACACCATCGTCGCAGCGATGGGCCTGAAGGACTTCTCGCCGCTCGACATGCGCAAGATCCTGGCCGGCAAGGCCGCTTCGGTGAGCGCGGGCCTCGGCAACAACACGGACGTCGTCGCGGGCACGGCCGGCGCCACCGACGTCGAGACGATGCTGCAGATGGTGTGGCTGAAGTTCGCCGGCGTGCGGCGCGACGAGGACCTGTATAAATCGTTCATCGGCAAGCAGATGGAGCTGGCGCGCAACCGCCTGTCGCAGCCGGGCGCGCTGTTCGGCGACACGGTGCTGGCGACCTTGTACAACAACAACCCGCGCGCGCCGCGCGCGCTGCGCCCCGAGGACATCCCGAAGATCGACCTCGACCGCGCGATCGACATCTACCGCCAGCGCTTTTCCAGCGCCAAGGGCCTGACGTTCATCTTCGTCGGCAGCTTCGACGTGGCCGCGATCAAGCCCCTCGTCACGACGTACCTCGGCAGCCTGCCGACGCCGGACATCCCGACGACCTACCGCGACCTCGGCATCCGCCCCGTCGCCGGCGTCGTCAAGCGCGAAGTGAACAGCGGCTCGGAAGACCGCAGTACCGTGTCGCTGACGTTCACGGGCCCGACCGACGTCACTGAGCTGGAAGAACTGCGCCTGTCCGCGCTGACGGAGGTGATGAACATCCGCATCATCGACGTATTGCGCGAAAAGCTGGGCCTGATCTACGGCGGCGGCATGGAAGGCTCGATGACGCGCATCCCGTACAGCCACTACACGATCGGCGTCACGTTGCCAACCGGTCCGGACAACGTCGACAAGGTCTTGAACGCCACGTTCGCCGAAATCGAGCGCATGCGCACGCAAGGCCCCACGCAGGCCGACCTGGACAAGGTCAAGACGAACTGGCTGCAAACCTACCGCAAATCGCTGCAGGAAAACACGTACTGGCTGGCCGCGCTGCAGACGTCACTGACGGAAGGCACGGACCCGGGCACCATCCTCACGTTCGACAAGGAAGTGCAGAACCTGACCGTCGACGACGTGAAGCGGGCGGCGCAGCGGTTCCTCAACACGGAGAATTATGTGCAGGTCGTGTTGAATCCGGAGACCAAGGCCGCGGCGGCGCAGGCCAAGAACGACACGGACACGAAGTCTAATAAATCGTAGGGTGGGCGGCCCTCCGCCCACGCGACCGTTAGCGTATCGCATACGTTCGCGTGGGCACGGGGTGCCCACCCTACGTTGTGTGCGGCCATCGCCAGCGTTGACGCGCCGTGATCATTTCAGGTATTTGTTGAACCAAGCGATTTCACGCGCCCGTAAATCGCGCTGGTTCTCCGGCTTGCGGAACGCATGCCCCTCGCCGTCGTACACGAGCAAGGTGGTCGGCACGCCCAGCGCCCGCAGCGCGTGCCAGAACTCGAACGATTGCGCCGGCGGGCATTCCACGTCGCGCTCCCCCACGTAGATCAGCGTAGGCGTGCGCGCCGCCTTGATCGACTCGATGGGCGACAGCGCGCGGTAGATGGCCGGATCGTCGTACATCGTCGCGCCGAAGAAAGGCACCATCCACTGGTCGATGCCGTTCTGGCCGTAGTAGCTGATCCAGTTGGCGATGCCCGCGCCGGCCACCGCGGCCTTGAAGCGCTGGCTGTGCGTGACGCCCCACATCGTCATGAAGCCGCCGTAGGAATGGCCCATCAAGCCCAGACGATTACCGTCGATGGGGGCCCGCGCGATGGCCGCGTCGACGCCTGCCAGGATGTCGCGCCAGTCGCCGCCGCCGAAGTCGCGCCGGTTCGCGCGCGTGAACGCGGCACCCTGGCCGTAGCTGCCGCGCGGATTCGGCATGAAGACGAAATACCCCTCCTTCACGAGGTCGCGCACGAGCGCGTTGCCGCCCTCCCCCGCCGCCACGTAGTGAGGCGTCGCGGCCGCCGCGGGGCCGCCATGTACCGTGACGATCATCGGATACGTTTTCCCCGCCGCGACGTTGCGCGGTCCCACGAGCCAGCCCTGCACATGGAAACCTTCATTGGTCCAGGCGACGCTGCGCGCGGCCACCTGCGGCGCGAAGCCGTCGTTGTCGCGGGTGATGGGCGCCAGCTCCGGCAGGCGGCCGGCGACGACGCGCGGCGCGTGCTCGAAATCCTCCGTGACCGACGCCGCCACCTTGCCGTCCGCACTGAACACGAAGCGCCCGTCGCGGCCGGCCGCCGCGGTCACCGGTGCCTGCCACAGCATGCGCGCCGCGCGCGTATCGGGGTCGATCGTGGCGATGCCCGCATCGCTGCCGGCCAGCACGGACGCGATGAGTTCCTTGCCGCGCCACGCGATGCCGTTGAACGTGCCCTTGTAGTCGGGCGTCACGTCGACGGGCTCCCCGCCTTCGAACGGCACCGTGTAGACGTCGCCGCCCACGGACCCGAAGTCGCTCATCAGCCCACCGATGAACGCCACCGTGCGGCCGTCCGGCGCCACGTGCGGCATGTTCATCTGCATCTTCGGTGCGGCGATCACGCGCAGGCGCCCGCTGGCCGCGTCGACGTGGCCGAGGGTGGCGATCCACCAGTTGTTGTCGCCATTGCCCTGCGCGCTCGTGACGACGAAGCCCTTCCCGTCCGGCGTCCAGTCGTATTCGTAGATGAACGTGTCGCTCGGCGACACGAGACGGTAGTCACCACCGGCGGCGGACACGATCGCGATGCGCTGCTCGTCCTCTTGTTGCGCAAGCCCGATCTCGCCGACCTGGCGCGCGCCCGCTTCGACGGCCCCCGTCAGCTTCTTCGCGCCCACCGTCGCGAGGAAGGCGACCTGGCGCCCGTCCGGCGACCAGCGCAGGCTGCCGGCGACGCCCTTCACGGTGGCGAGTGGCGTCATGCGGCCGTCGCGCAGCAGGACGACGGTGGCGGTACCGGCATTCGAATCGGCCACGATCGCCGCCAGTGTCTTCTGGTCCGGCGACCACGAGAGCGTCCCCACCTTGCACTGCGCGCAATCGGTCTTCTGCCACGTCGACGCGATCCTGCCGGTGGCCGTGTCGCGCACGACGACACGCGGCCCCGTCCTGGGCTCGCCCTCCACCGCTTCGACGGCCGCGATACGGTCGCCGCCCGCCGTCATCGCGAGCGCGTGGTAGGTGCGCATGCCCGCCGGGTCGGCGGACGCAAGCCCCGCCGCGGCCAGCAGCGCGACCAGCGCCGCGCCACGTGCGAGGGTCTTGTCATGCTTGTGGAAGTCCAGCGCCATTGTCTCGTCCTTGTTCTCGTTGTGGATGCCAACGTAAAGACGAACACGCGAACGACCCGCCTACGCTGGAGCAAATACCAGCGCGAAGTCTACGCCAACTCTGCAAGCGTCGGCATCCCCGTTTTCGCGCCGGGAGCCGCGCCGACAGCGCGCGTCAGGCCTTGGCGGCGCTGAGCATGCGCTCCACGTAGCGCGCGATCAGGTCGATTTCCAGGTTGACCTTCGCACCTGCACGCAGGTGCTTCAACGTCGTGACGGCAATCGTGTGCGGGATCAGGTTGATCGAGAAGCGGCAGCACTGGCGGCCGGCGGCGTCGAGGTCCTCGACGCTGTTGACGGTCAACGACACGCCGTTCACGACGACGGAGCCCTTGTACGCCAGGTATTTGCCCAGGTCGCGCGGCGCATCGACGACGAGCTTCCACGACTCGCCCACCTGGTCGAAGCTGTGCACCTCGCCCAGCCCGTCGACGTGGCCCGACACGAGGTGACCGCCCAGGCGCTCGGCCAAGGTCAGCGCCTTTTCCAGGTTCACTTCACCCGGCTGGTCGAGGCCGACGGTGCGGTTCAGGCTTTCGCGCGACACGTCGACGGCGAACGCGTCGTCCGTCTTTTCGACGACCGTCATGCAGGCGCCGTTGATGGCGATCGAGTCGCCCAGCGCCACGTCGCCCAGCGGCAGGCCGCCCGCGTCGATGGCCAGGCGCACGCCGGCATCCGCGCCGTCCGCCAGCGGAGTGACCGATTTGATGCTGCCGACGGCAGCGACGATTCCGGTGAACATGAGTCTTTCCTTTGCTGTATCGATGTCTGAATTCGTGGTGCGGACCGGGCGCCTAGCCGGCGCGGCCATTCGTGGCCGAACCGTTCGCGGCCCGACCGTTCGGGTCCTCGTCCGGGCGGAACCGGGCGAGGATGCGCACGTCCGGCCCGACCTGGGCCACGCCATGGAAATGCAACGGCACCTTGTCCGCCAGGTGCGCCAGCGGTGGCAGCGCGAACATGCCCTGTCCCGGGCCGACGAGGCTGGGCGCGAGGTACACGAGCAGCTCATCCACGCAACCTTCACGCACGAGCGACGCGTTCAGCTTGGCGCCGGCCTCGACGTGCAGCTCGTTGATCTCGCGCCGCCCCAGTTCAAGCATCAGGGCCGGCAGATCGACCTTGCCGGACGGATTCGGCAGCATGATGATCTCGTGGCCCTGCGCGCGCAGGGCCGACTCCTTGTCCGGATTCGGCACGGCCGCCACGATCCAGCACGGCTCGCCTTCGAGGACGCGCGCATCGGGGTCGATGTCGAGCCGGCTGTCGACGATCACGCGGCGCGGCTGCAGCGGCGTGTCGACGCCGCGCACGGTCAGCTGCGGATTGTCGACCTTGATGGTGCCGATGCCCGTCAGGATCGCGCTCGCGCGCGCGCGCCACGCATGCCCGTCCGCGCGCGCCTGCGGGCTCGTGATCCACTGGCTCTCGCCATTGTCGAGCGCCGTCGCGCCGTCCAGGCTGGCAGCCGTCTTCAGGCGCACCCACGGGCGGCCGTGGCGCATGCGCGTGAAGAAGCCGATGTTCACTTCATAGGCCTGCTCGGCCAGCAGCCCCGCGCTGACGTCGACGCCGGCCGCTTCCAGCTGCGCGAGACCGCGCCCCGCGACGATCGGGTTCGGGTCGACCATGGACGCGACGACGCGTCCGATTCCCGCCTGGATCAGCGCGTTCGAGCACGGCGGCGTTCGGCCGTAGTGGCTGCACGGCTCCAACGTCACGTAGGCGGTGGCGCCGCGCACGTCGTTGCCGCGCGCCTGGGCATCGCGCAGCGCCTGCACTTCCGCATGGGCCTGGCCCGCGGGCTGCGTGTGGCCGGCGCCGATGACGGTGCCGTCGCGCACGATCACGCAGCCGATGCGCGGGTTCGGCGCCGTGATGTACATGCCCTTCGCCGCCCATTCGAGGGCCAGCGCCATGCCGTCGGTATCGCTCTGTATCTGCACTCTTCGTTCCGGTCTCGCTACGTTGTGTTGGCGCGCCTTGCCGCGCTCAGGGCGGCGCCGACGCGCCGTCGCACCCCGCGTCGCGCGCGGGATCGCAGACGCGCGCGCGGCCCAGCATATTGATTTTAATACGACGGATGTGCCCGCCGTGGTACAGCGACACCGTGCCCCAGCGTGCCGCCGCGCTGTTGCCGTCGGCACAGCTGCGCCCCGCGCCATTGTAGGCGATATAGTACGGCCGTGCCGAATTCGTGAAGGTGAAGTCAACGGCGACGCCCGGCGGCAAGGGACCGTGTTCCGCGACCGGCTCGGCCATGCCGGCGCTGCCACTGCCACTGCCACTGCCACTGCCACTGCCACTGCCACTGCCGCCATCGTCGTCCAGCACGCGCCAGCCCAGGCGCCAGTCGGCACCGGCCGGGTCCAGCGGCACGAGCTTGACCTGCCGCCCTCGCGCGAGCGCGCGAGCCCGCGCCAGGTCGATGGCTGAGAACAGGTCGGCGGTGGCCGCTTTCAGTTGCTGTGTTCGCACGAGGTCGCGCAGATCCGGGGCCGCGACAGCCAGCAGCACGGCGGCGATGGCCAGCACGGTGCACAGTTCAGGCAGCGACAGGCCGGCGACGCGCGGTACCCGACTGCGCCCGGACATCACGGCCAGCATCGTGCCCCCGTGCCTTGTGCGCTCTGGCGTCCGGTACTGTCCAGTGTAAGCGTGCCACAGTCGGGGTCGCGGAACCGCGCATCGACGCGGGCCGTGCCCGGACGGGCGCGGATTTCGATGCATTCTGCGATGTCGCGCCCGGGACACGCATACGCATCGATCTCGTACGCGCTGGCGGCCGCGTTGGTGCCCGACCACCATGCGAATCCGTCCGGCCCGGACGCCTCGGCCGAAAACGGCACGTAACTGTTATGGCGGAGGCGGTAACGCTCCTGCCGCTGCATCGCGTCGATCAGCGCCACCATCCCTTCCGTGCGGCGCGTGCGCACGATGTAGCCGGCGTACGTGGGATACGCGAGCGCGCCCACGATGCTCACGATGGCCAGCACGATCAGCGCTTCGATGAGCGTGAAGCCGGTGCCGCGTGGTACGCCGCCGCCGAGCCGACCGGCCGGCTCGGCCGTGTCACGGTTGCACGCGGGCATGCAGTTCGGCCCAGTTCGCGATTTCCCGCCAGCCGACGCGGCCTGCCGGGAGCCCGCGTCCTTGTTGCGCAGATGAAGAAGCGTTGCCATTGCCGCTGCCGTTATCGTTTGAGGTTCCATTGCCGGTCGACGCGCCGCTGCCGCTGCCGCTGCCGCTGCCGCTACCGGTGCCGTTGCCGTTGCCGTTGCCGTTGCCGTTGCCGTTGTCGTTGCCGTTGCCGCTGCCGTTCCCGTTGCCCGTCCCGTCGGCGCCGGCGCTGCTGCCGCTGCCGTTCGCGCCTCCGCTCTCGCTCCCGTCGCCATTCCCGCTGGCAGCCCCGTTCCCACCGTCGTCACGACCACCGTGACCGGATGCGCCACCGGTCCGATCCCCGCCTCCGGTCCCGGTCCCGGCCCCGCCGCCCGCCGCCGACGCGGGCAACGGCAACCGATACACGGACTGCAACACAGCCCGCGTCAACGTCCGCGTCCCGAACCCGATCGCCGTGATGCGGTAGAACGTACCCTGCTGCGCCGTGGCGCCGGCCGGTGCGATCCGCTCGATCACATACGCGGGCAGCCGCGCCGGCAACATGCCGCGTCCGACAGCCAGCACGGCGCCCGTGAAGCGGCCGTAAGGCACGAGCGCCGGGTTGTCGGCATCGGCCAGGTCCAGCGTCTGCCACGCAGGCGGCCCCGTGGCCAGGCACAGACCGAGGTCGTCCGCGCCGCGTCCGCATCCGGCGACGAACGCGGCCGCACCCGCCGGCGCGAAGTGGGCAGCGCGTTCCGACGACGGCGTCGCGCCCGTTCCCGCGATGTCGTGCTCGGCATCGCGCAGGGCCGCCTCGGCCGAGGCGACGGCCACGTCGCGGTCGCGTTCGTTGTGCGCCGCGGCCAGCAGCGCGAAGGCGCCGCGTACGACGGCGAGGCCGATCGCCATCGTCGCCAGCATCAGCATCAGCGCGCAGACCAGGGCCAGTCCTCGCTCGGCGCGGCGCGCGCGTCCAGGTTGCGTATCTACTGGCTTCATGATGGCGGCCCCGGCAGTGCGACCGTGAACGTGAACAGCCGCCGCTCGCGCCGCCGCAAATCGGGCGACATGCGCGCTTCGTCCACCGAACTGCCCGAGTCGTCCGCGTCAGCGGCCTGCGCATAGCCGGCACCGAGCAGGTCGTGGCGACTATTGCCCGGATCGCTGCGCGTGGCCCGGCTACCGTGCAGCAGCAGGCCCACGCGCACGGCGACGACGCGCTTCCAGTGCGTGCGGCGGTTGAACTCGACCTCGCTCGAGCCCGCCAGCGCGTCGTCCAGTGCAGCCACGGCGGCTGCGTTCACGTAGCGGTTCGCCACGCCGTCGGGCGGGTCGTCCGTATCGACGCCGTACAGCACCTGGAAGCCGTCCACGCCGCTCACGACAGCGTCCGCGCTCCAGTGCGCGGCGCCGCGGTATTTGCAGCGCAGCTCGGCCTCGCCGTCGGCGTTGCGCGCCACGTAGAAGATGCTCCAGCCCTCTTCTCCCGCCGCGACGGGGAATCCGGCGCAGTCGACGACGCTGCCGTCGCCGGCGGGTCCGGCGCCGGCACCGGGAAAGCGTACGGCCAGGACGTCGCTACCGTTGACGGCGCCCGGCAGCGCGTCGGCGATGCCGGGCGTCGTGCGCGCCAGCGTGCGCGCGTCGAGCCCGCTAAGGCGCGCCGGGGCGACATCAGCGGCAGCGCCGGCGAACGTGTCAATGTCCACGGAGCCAGCCTGGTGCACGGCGCGGCGGATCACGTCGATGGCGACGCGTCCTCCGTCGTCGACGGCGGATGACTCGACCTGGGCCGCGTAGGCGCCGTTCGCAAGCACGAGCAGGCGCCCGGCCATCAGCACGATGCCGAGGCCGACGGCCAACGCCACCATCAGCTCGGCCAGCGTCATGCCGCCGCCACGGGCCGAGCACCGTACGATGCGTGGTGCCGCACGCCGCAGCCAGGACGGACGCACCGCGCGCACCCGCGCGTGCAAGCCCCCGTTCATGGCGTCGCTCCCGCCAGCGGCAGCATGACCTTGGGCGCGCCCGTCGCCGCATCGCCTTGCGCACGCCAGCCGATCTTGACGACGACCGGCGCGCCGACCCGCCCGTCACAAGTCCAGTCGGGCACCCCGGTCGCATCGAGCAGCGCGGCGTCGCGGCATACGCGGATGCGCCCGCCGGGAAAAGACGCCGCCAGCGCCGTCGACACGTCGAACACGTCGAAGCGCGCGAGGTCGTCCGGATCGCAAGCCGTGTCCGCATAACACGAGGCAGCAACAGCCGGCGCGCCACTGACGGCGTCATAGTCGAGCTGGAGATAGGGATCGGCGTCGTCGGGCCGCGAGAGAACGAGGCCATTGGCCCGCATGCGCTCGCCGAGCGACCACGCGAGCCGGGTACCGTCCGCCAGGCGCGCCGCATCACGCGCGGCACGCACGGCCAGCATCTGCAGCCCGGCCGCGCCGGCGATGCCCAGCGCGACGACGAACAACGCGACGAGCACTTCGACGAGCGTGAAGCCCGCATGAATCGCACACCCTGACTGCAACCGCATGACCGACCTCCAGCGCGCCGTGTTCGGAGCTGCCAAGGTAACAGTCGAGCGCAGCGAAGCCGTGTGGCGGCTCAACCGTGCAGATGCAACTAAATCGGGGAAATATGGACGCGCACTTACTTGCGCGGCTGGCCCACTTCAGCGATCGCTTCCTGGAACTCGGCCAGGTCTTCGAAGTTCTTGTAGACGGACGCGAAGCGGATGTAAGCGATCTTGTCGAGACGCTTAAGTTCCTGCATCACGAGTTCGCCGATGTAGACGGAGTCGACCTCGCGCCTGCCGCTGGTGAGCAGTTTTTCCTCGATCGACGCGACGGCGCGGTCGATCGCCTCGGCCCCGACGGGACGCTTACGCAGCGCCAGCATCAGGCTGCCGCGCAGCTTGGACGATTCGAATTCCGTGCGGCTGCCGTTCTTCTTGACGATGATCGGCATCGACAGTTCGATGCGTTCGTACGTGGTGAACCGCTTGTCGCATTGGGCGCAGCGACGCCGGCGCCGGATGGCGTCGCCTTCCTCGGATACGCGGGTATCGAGGACCTGGGTGTCTTCATGCTGACAGAACGGACATTTCATGGGCTTGGAGAGGGCGCCGCACGGGCGCCCTCATATCGCATTACGCTGCGTAGACAGGGTACTTGTCGGTCAGCTGCTTGACTTCGGCCTTGACGCGGTCGATGGTCGCGGCGTCGTGCGGGTTGTCCAGCACGTCGGCGATCAGGTGGCCGACCTTGACGGCGTCCTCCTCCTTGAAGCCGCGCGTGGTGAACGCGGGGCTGCCCAGGCGGATGCCCGACGTCACGAACGGCTTCTGCGGGTCGTTCGGGATGCCGTTCTTATTGCAGGTCATGTGCGCCTGGCCCAGGATCGCTTCCGCTTCCTTGCCGGTCAGGCCCTTCGAACGCAGGTCGACGAGCATCACGTGCGACTCGGTACGGCCCGAGACGATCCGCAGGCCGCGTGCGGTCAGCGTGTCGGCCAGTGCCTTGGCGTTCTTGACGACCTGCTGCTGGTACGCCTTGAATTCCGGCGTCAGCGCTTCCTTGAACGCGACGGCCTTGCCGGCGATCACGTGCATCAACGGACCGCCCTGGATGCCCGGGAAGATCGCGGAGTTGATGGCCTTCTCGTGCTCGGCCTTCATCAGGATGATGCCGCCGCGCGGGCCGCGCAGCGATTTGTGCGTCGTCGACGTGACGAAGTCGGCGTGCGGCACCGGGTTCGGGTATTCGCCCGCGGCGATCAGGCCGGCGTAGTGGGCCATGTCGACCATGAAGTAGGCGCCGACTTCCTTCGCTACGCGGGCGAAGCGCTCGAAGTCGATGCGCAGGGCAAACGCGGACGCGCCGGCGATGATCAGCTTCGGCTTGTGCTCGCGCGCCAGGCGCTCCATCTGCTCGTAGTCGATGTCTTCCTGCTCGGTCAGGCCGTAGGAGATCACGTTGAACCACTTGCCCGACATGTTCAGCGCCATGCCGTGCGTCAGGTGGCCGCCTTCGGCCAGCGACATGCCCATGATCGTGTCGCCCGGCTTCAGCATGGCGAAGAACACGCCCTGGTTCGCCTGCGAACCGGAATTCGGCTGCACGTTCGCGGCTTCCGCGCCGAACAGTTCCTTCACGCGGTCGATCGCCAGCTGCTCGGCGATGTCGACGTATTCGCAGCCGCCGTAGTAGCGCTTGCCCGGATAGCCTTCCGCGTATTTGTTGGTCAGCTGCGAGCCCTGGGCTTGCATCACGGCCGGCGACGTGTAGTTCTCGGATGCGATCAGCTCGATGTGGTCCTGCTGGCGCTTGTTTTCCTTCTGGATGGCATCCCACAGATCCGGGTCAACCTTGGCGAGCGTGTGATCTTTTGCAAACATGAAAAAACTCCAATCGATAAGAGAACCAGGCAACGGTCAGCGCTGAACGGGCGGGAGCCGGAAACACACAGGGCAGCCGCGCGTCAGACGCGTACCAGTCGGTGGCTGCCCAGGCGAACGGCAAGTTTGAAATCTCACGTTCCCCGGTGGGAGCCCACCTTCGCCACGCACCGGCAGGCCGATCGCTCCTGATCGGACGGCAGCGCACGGTTTTCGCCAGTTACGTGAGATGTAAATGGAACTTTCGATTGTACGGGATTGTACGGTTGGCAGGCAAGAAAACCGATGACGACCTGGCAAGCCCGAGGATGCGCGCCGCTCAATATAGTCATTTCGGCTACAATCGCAAGGTTGCAACCTTGCCAGGCAAAAAATATCATGATCGTTTTCATCACCGGCGCATCCGCCGGATTCGGCGCCGCCATGGCGCGTACCTTCGTCAAGAACGGCCATCAAGTAGTGCTGGCGGCGCGCCGCAAGGACCGTCTCGACGCGCTTGCGCGCGAGCTGGGCGAATCGGCCCTGCCCATCGCGATGGACGTGACGGACAAAGCGTCGATCGAGGAAGCGCTGTCGATGCTGCCGCAGTCCTGGCGCCAGATCGACGTGCTGATCAACAATGCGGGCCTGGCCCTGAACACGAAGCCGGCGCACGAAGTGCCGCTGGAAGACTGGGAGACGATGATCGCGACGAACGTCCGGGGCCTCGTCACGATGACGCACGCGCTGCTGCCGTCGATGGTCGAACGGGGCAGCGGACTCGTCATCAACATCGGCTCCGTGGCCGGCCGCACGCCGTATCCGGGCGGGAACGTGTACGGCGCCACGAAGGCGTTCGTCGAACAGTTCACCCTGAACCTGCGCGCCGACCTCGTCGGCACCGGCGTGCGCGCCACCAATATCGCGCCCGGCCTGTGCGGCGGCACGGAATTCTCGAACGTGCGCCTGCGCGACGACGCGGCCGCGGCCAAGGTCTACGAGGGCACGCAGCCGCTGACGGCCGAGGACATCGCCGAGACCGCATACTGGATCGCGTCGCTGCCCCCGCACGTCAACATCAACCATATCGAGATGATGCCGACCTGCCAGGGCTACGGTCCCCTGAACATCAAACGCACGCAGGGCTGAACGGCGGGCGCCCCGGCCGGGCTGGATCGGTCGACGGCCGAACGAATTGTTTTCGCTTTGTAACAGCGGCGCCCCCTTTCATGAAAAAGTGCTACAGTTGCTGGCTTGGCATGGGGCGGTGGCACCCAAAACGTCCCACCGCCGATACCCGCGCATATGTTCCCAAGCGAACATAGAGCGGATGAACATCGCGTAAAATGTTTCCCATTTCCATTTATGGCAGCTGACATGCCTTCAGTTTTCACCTGGACGGTTCGGGTCTATTACGAAGACACGGACGCCGGCGGCATCGTGTACTACGCCAATTACCTGAAGTTCTACGAACGTGCGCGCACCGAATGGCTGCGTTCGCTCGGCATCGATCAGCAAACCTTGCGCGACCGGGACGGCGCGATCTTCGTCGTGCGCAGCGCCAACATCGACTACCGCGCGTCCGCCCGCCTGGATGATGAAGTGACCCTGACGCTGAACGTGGAAAAGCTGGGCGGCGCGTCCGTGCACTTCACCCAGCAAGCCTGGCGCGGCGACACCCTGCTCTCCAGCGCCGATGTAAAAGTCGGTTGCGTCGACGCGGCCACGATGCGTCCCCGTTCCCTTCCTGACGTCGCCGCTGCTAAAATGCGTGCCGCGTGATAATTCATTTGACCAAATATTATTTCCAATGAACGCAGTCCAAGACCTCTCCTTCATTGAACTGATCCGCCATGCCCACGTGCTGGTGCAGTTGCTGATGGCCCTGCTGTTCGCGATTTCCCTGATGAGCTGGACGTACATCTTCCGCAAGCTGTTCGCGATCCGCGCCGCGCGGCGCCAGACGGAACAGTTCGAGCGCAGCTTCTGGGCCGGCGGCAACCTGCACACCTTGCACCAGAGCGCCAGCAGCCAGCGCGACCAGAGCGGCCCGCTGGCCCGCATCTTCGAAGCGGGCATGGGCGAGTTCATCAAGGGCAAGCAGGCATCGCGCGACGCGCTGGACGTCGGCGCCGTGCTGGACGGCGCCCGCCGCGCCATGCGCGCCGCCTTCCACCGCGAACTGGACCAGCTGGACACGCACCTGAACTTCCTCGCGTCCGTCGGTTCCGTCTCACCGTACATCGGCCTGCTGGGCACCGTGTGGGGCATCATGAACGCGTTCCGCGGCCTGGCCAACGTGCAGCAGGCGACGCTGGCGACGGTCGCGCCGGGCATCGCGGAAGCGCTGATCGCCACCGCCATCGGCCTGTTCGCGGCCATTCCCGCCGTCGTGGCGTACAACCGCTTCACGCACGACATCGACCGCCTCGCGATCCGCTTCGAAAGCTTCGTCGAGGAATTCTCGAACATCCTGCAGCGCCAGTCGCGCTGATCGCCGCAAGAGGATTCGACATGGCCTTCAACAGCAGCCTGCGGGGCAGCCGGCGCAAGCTCAAGTCCGAGATCAACGTCGTGCCGTACATCGACGTGATGCTGGTGCTGCTCATCATCTTCATGGCAGTGCCGCCGACGCAGAACCCCAGCGAGATCAAGCTCCCGAGCGCCGAGCGCTCCACGCAGCCGCCGGACGACTACATCCAGATCGCGATCAAGGACAACGCCCAGCTGCAGATCGGCATCACGGGCAAGAACCCCCAACCGCTGGAAAACGTGGACAGCCGCAGCACTCTCGTCACGCGCCTGCGCGACATCCACGCCGAGCATCCGGATTATCCGGTCTTGATTGCGGGCGACCGCGACAGCAAATACGACGACGTCATCCAGCTGATTTCGGAAGCCAAGAAGATGGGTATCAACCGCGTCGGCCTGGCCACGAAGTGAAGAAGAACTGATGTCAGCAACGAAGCACAACAACATCGGCAACGGCTCGCCTTACGAAGTGCCGCCTGAACCGAACCGCTGGCCGGCCATCGGCCTCGCGGTGGGTGTGCACGCCCTGTTGCTGGCCTTCCTGTGGATCGGCATCAGCTGGCAGAACAACACGCCCATCGCCGTCGAGGCGGAAATCTGGGACGTGACGACGCAGACCGCCGCCCCGGCCCCGACACCCGCCCCCGAGCCCGAACCGGAGCCGGAGACCCCGCCGCCGCAGCCCGCGCCGAAGGCCGCCCTCCCGCCGCCGCCCGTCGTCGAACAGCCGCAGCCGAAGCAGCCCGACATCGCCCTCGAGCGCGAGAAGAAGCGCAAGGAAGAACTGAAACGCAAGCAGGCCGAGGAAGAGCGCGAACGCGAGCTCGAGCAGAAACGCGCGGACGACAAGAAAGCGAAGGCGCTCGCCGAGAAGAAGGAACGCGAACTCGAAGAAAAGAAGGCAAAGGCCGAGGCTGAAAAGAAAGAAGCCGAGAAGAAGAAAAAAGACGAAGCGGAAAAGAAAAAGAAAGAGGACGCAGAGAAGAAGAAAAAGGCCGCCGAGGAACAGAAGAAACTCGACGCCGCGCGCGACGCCGAGATGCGCCGCATCACGGGCGCGGCCGGCAATCCGACCAGCACCGGCAAGGCCGAGAAATCGACGGCGCCGCGCAGCGACCCGGGCTATTCCGCGGCCATCACCGCGAAGGTCAAGGGCAATACGTCGTACGCGGGCAGCCTCGACGAGCCGGGCAATCCGACGGCGACGTTCCGCGTCGAACAGCTGCCCACGGGCGAGATCATTTCGGTCAAGAAAATCAAGAGCAGCGGCGTGCCGTCATTCGACGACGCGGTCGAAAAAGGCATCAACAAATCGTCCCCACTGCCCAAGAAGAAAGATGGTACGGTAGAGCGATCCCTTGTGATCGAGTTCCATATGAAGGACCTGCAGTGATCGCGTCCCGACTCTAACCATTGCTGAGAGAAACATGAAGAAACTACATACCCTGCTGTTTTCGGCCTCCCTCCTGATGGGCGTGGCCGCACATGCCCAGCTGAAAGTCGAAATCGCCGGCGTGGGCAGCAACCAGATCCCGGTCGCGGTCGCGGCATTCGCCGACGAATCCGTCGCACCCGACCAGGTTTCCGCGATCATCCGCGCCGACCTCGAACGCAGCGGCGTGTTTCGCGTCATCGACGCGCGCCAGACCATTTCCGACACGGCCAACGTCGACCTCGCCGCATTCAAGGCGAGCGGCGCCGATGCGCTCGTCGTGGGCTCCGTGCAGCGTCTCGCGGACGGCCGCTTCCAGGTGCGCTACAAGCTGATGGACACCGTCAAGCAGGCGCAGCTGTCGCAACTGTCGGACGCCGTCAGCGCGCGCAACACGCGCCTGGAAGGTCACCGCATCGCCGACGACATCTACGAAAAGCTGACGGGCGTGCGCGGCATCTTCTCGACCCGCATCACGTACGTGAAGCAGGACCCCGCCGCGCGCGACTACAAGCTCGTCGTGGCCGATGCGGACGGCGAAGGCGAACAGGTCGCCGCGCACGGCCGCGAGCCGATCATCTCGCCGTCGTGGTCGCCGGACGGCACGAAGGTCGCGTACGTCTCGTTCGAACTGCGCAAGCCGGTGATCTATGTGCAGAACCTCGTGACCGGGCAGCGCACGATCGTGGCCAACGAAAAGGGCAACAACTCCGCGCCGGCCTGGTCGCCGGACGGCACGAAGCTCGCGCTCGCCCTGTCGAAGACGGGCAATACGCAGGTCTGGATCGTGAACGCGGACGGCAGCGGCCTGCGCCGCGTGTCGAACAGCAGCGGCATCGACACCGAGCCGCAATTCTCCGGCGACGGCCAGTCGATTTACTTCACCAGCGACCGCAGCGGCGGCCCGCAGATCTACAAGATGGGCGTGAACGGTGGCCAGGCTACCCGCGTCACGTTCCACGGCAACTACAACATCAGCCCTCGTATCTCCCCGGACGGCAAGACGCTGGCCTGGATTTCGCAACGCGATGGGGGTTTTTCCCTGTATGCGATGGACCTGGCCTCCGGTCAGGAACAACGCTTGGCCGATGGGGCCACCGAACCGAGTTTTTCGCCGAACGGCAAGTACATCATGTATGCGACGAGGGGTGGCGGGCGTACCGCGTTGGCCGTTGTGTCGGTCGACGGACGCGTCAAGCAGCGCTTGAGCACCCAAGCGGGAAACATTCGGGAGCCCAGCTGGGGCCCGTTTATGAAGTAAATCTTTTTGACCAGGAGAAAAACCATGCGTAATGTAAAAAGTGTAGCGTTCATCGTTGCCGCTGCTGCCATGCTGTCGGCATGCTCGTCGACCAAACTGGCTGAACCGGCACCCGTCGTCGAAAAACCGGTCGCACAAGTCGCGACGCCGCCGGCCGACACCCGTGAAATCCGTCCGGTCGAAACGGGCAACGTCGATCCGCTGAACGACCCGAAAGGCGTCCTGGCGAACCGCAGCGTGTACTTCGACTTCGACAGCTACGCCGTGCGCGACGATGGCAAGGCAGTCGTCGAGAACCACTCGGCCTACCTGACCAAGAACAAGCAGCGCAAGGTCCTGATTCAAGGTAACACCGACGAACGCGGCGGCACCGAGTACAACCTGGCCCTGGGCCAGAAGCGTGCCGAAGCCGTGCGCAAGTCGATGGCCGCCCTGGGCGTGTCGGACAGCCAGATGGAAGCTGTCTCGCTGGGCAAGGAAAAGCCGAAGGCCACCGGCCACGACGAAGCTGCCTGGGCTGAAAACCGCCGCGCCGACATCGTCTACCAATAATCGAGGCGCTGTCGCCGCTGTCGAGGACAGTACGTTGACAGCGGGGCGGGATGCGGTGCAGACTGCATCCCGCCCCGTTTCCATTTGGATTTGTAAGTTTTCAGAGGTCTAGAAAAGTCATGATCATCAAACTGCCCCCGTTCCGCCGCGCCGCCATCGCCCTCGCCCTGACCGCCTGGCTGCCCCTGCAGGCGCACGCCGGCCTGCTCGACGACGACGAGGCACGCAAGGCGATCCTGGACCTGCGCGCCAAGGTCGACGCACTGGCACGCGACGTCAACGCCCGCATGGACACGAAGGCCGACAAATCGATCGGCGTCGACATGCTGAACCAGCACGAGCAGACCATGCAGGAGATCTCGCGCCTGCGCGGCCAGGTCGAAGTCCTCGCGAACGAGATCGCCAACGCGCAAAAGAACCAGAAGGACTTGTACGCCGACCTCGACGCCCGCATCAAGAAGCTCGAGCCGCGCCAGGAAACGATCGACGGCCAGACGGCCGAAGTGCTGCCGAGCGAAAAGAAGACGTACGACGCCGCGATGGACCTGTTCAAGTCGGGCGACTACAAGACGGCCGCCACCGCACTGCAGGACTTCGTCCGCCGCTTCCCCGACTCCGCGTACGCGGCCAACGCGCAGTACTGGCTCGGCAACGCCTATTACGCGCAGCGCGACTACAAGAACGCGATCGCCGCGCAGGAAGCCGTCGTCGCCAACTACGGCACGAGCGCGAAGGCGCCCGACGCCATGCTCAACATCGCCTCCAGCTACACGGAACTGAAGGACAAGAAGAACGCCAAGAAGGCCTTGCAGCACCTCGTCTCGAAGTACCCGGACTCGGCCGCCGCACAAGCCGCGAAGGACCGCCTGGCCGCGCTGAAGTAAGCCGCGCGTGTCCGTATTGCACCGTGACCGTTTGACACGGTCGCGGTTCCCCCCTATAATCTTGCTTCTTTCGGGTCGTTAGCTCAGTTGGTAGAGCAGCGGACTTTTAATCCGTTGGTCGCTGGTTCGAGCCCAGCACGGCCTACCAGAATTCAGCAGCAGCAAGCAAGGCGTGACGAGTGATCGTGACGCCTTTTTTGTTTCTATCGTCCGCTCACGCCGTCATCGCGTGCAGCGCCCCGACGTCGTCCGGATCGCGTTCCAGCCGCTCCGCCGCCGCCCGGATCTTTCGGTAGTACAGGCCGTTGCGCACGCCTCGATAATCCATGTACGCCACCGCGACCGGGTCCGGCCGATGCTCGCGCCGCGCCCGGTCGATCAGGACCTGCAGATAGCGCGTGCCCGTCCGGATGTTCGTCGCCTCGTCGATGAAGGCAGGACTCTCGTGGAAGGTGTCGGCGGCGGCGTACAGCGCGGGCTCCGTGCGGCGCCCGGCGGGCGGCTTGCACAGGTTGTCGAGCCGGAACAGCTCGCGGTTCGCCACCTTCAGCACCTGCATCAGCCCGCGCGCGCTGCTGCCTTCGGGCTGCGCGCACGCATCGAAGCGGGACTCCATGTAGATCTGGCACACGATGACGGCGTCCGGCACGCACGAGCGGTTGTTCTCGTGCACGAGCCGCTGGATCTCGCGCAGGCGCGCGACGGGTTGCTGTGGAACAGTCCGGTCGGCCATGTCGCCTCCTTCGTCGTCAAGGCCCTATCGTGCTACCCACCTCGCATGCGCGGTTTGCGCACGCTCAGCCGGGGGCGAGCTATGATTGCTTGGACTCAAGTGCCTCACCGGCCCCGCGCTCGATAATTTCCGTTTGGAATGCTCCCGTCCCGCCACCAAGGAACCCGCGCCATGCCTCTCGATCTCTCCGACACACTCGTCGTCGGCATCTCCGCCACCGCCCTGTTCGACCTGGCGGAAGCCGATGCCGTCTACAAGGCCAGGTACGCCAAGAATCCCAATAGCGCGCTGGAGGAATACCGCGCCTACATGCTCGAACGCGAAAGCGAGCCGCTGCGCGACGGCACCGGCATGGCGCTCGCGCGCGCCCTGCTCGGCCTCAACCGCTACGCCGAATCCGACGCGAAGCCCCTGGTCGACGTCGTCGTCATGTCGCGCAACAGTCCGGAGACGGGCGTGCGCGTCTTCAACAACATCCGTTCGCGCGGCCTCCCGATCTCGCGCCACGCGTTTACCGGGGGCGAATCCGTCGTCGACTACCTGGACGCGTTCGACGTCGACCTGTTCCTGACGACCAACGTCGAGGACGCCCAGCGCGTGATCGACGCGCAAGCGTGCGCCGCCGCGATCCTGAAGGCGCCGCCGCATGCGGCCGAGGCGCCGCCCGACGACCAGGTGCGCATCGCGTTCGACGGCGACGCCGTGCTGTTCGACGAGTCCAGCGAGCTCGTGTACAAAACGGAAGGCCTGGACCGCTTCCACACGATCGAGGACGAGAAGCAGAACGAACCGATGAAGGACGGCCCCTACGCGATCCTGCTGCGCAAGCTGGCGCGCCTGCAGGAACGGCTGCCGTTCGGCGCGGACGTGTCGCCCGTGCGCATCGCGATCGTCACGGCGCGCAGTGCGCCGGCCGAGATGCGGGTCATCAACACCCTGCGCCACTGGGGCGTGTACGTGAACGAGATCTTCTTCCTTGGCGGCGTGGCGAAGTCGAAGATCGTCAAGGCGTTCCGCGCGCACCTGTTCTTCGACGACCAGGACCTGCACCTCGACCCGGCCGCGCGCCACGTCCCGTCCGGGCGGGTGCCCTACCGCTCCGATTCGCCGCTGTTCACGCCGCTGCCGCTCGACTTGTCGGCCGACCCGCCGCTGCTCGTGGAAAAAGTAGAAGCGGGCTGATCAAGGCCCACCGCGCCCCGCACCTCGAAGGGGGCGGCGGCGACCGCCCGGCCATCGCTCCCCACCAGCTTCAGTTCGTGTTTGCCCGGCTGCGGCGCCCACGTGGCCGTCCCATCGGCCGGGCCTGCATCATTGCCGTCAAGCTCCCAACGCAGGCCCGCACCGCCGTACGCGCGGAACGTCATGCGCTGCAGCGGCGCGGGGATGTCGGGGTCGAGGGCGATGACGCTGTCCGCGGCGGGATACGCGATGCGGGGCGTGCGCTTCGCGGGTGCCAGCAGCTCCACGACGGCGGTCTCCGTGCCGCGTACGAACCACTCGGCGCGCTCGGGCTCCACGGCCGGGACGAAGCGCACCGCCTGGCGCACGAGGCCAGGCGGCGCGGCGGGCGCGCGGCTCGGGCGGTCGCGGTGCAGATAGTCCGTCACGTCACGCCACAGCGGCGCCGCGCCCGACACGCCGGACACGTCCCACATCGAGCGCCCGTCGAAATTCCCCACCCACACGCCGACCGTGTAGCGGTCCGAGAAGCCCACGCACCAGTTGTCGCGCATGTCCTTGCTAGTGCCCGTCTTGACGGCGCTCCAGAAGCCCGTCGCCAGTTCGTTCGACAGGCCGAACGTCGTGCTGCGCGCGGCGCGGTCGGACAGGATGTCGGCCACGATGAAGCTCGCGCGCGCATCCAGCACGCGCCGCTTGGCGGCCGCGGCGCGCGGCACGAACGTCACGCCGTCGTGCAGCCCGCCGTTCGCCAGCGTGCGATAGGCGTTCGCCAATTCGAGCAGGCTGACGTCGCCCGAGCCGAGCGCCAGCGACCACCCGTAGAACTCGGGCGCTTCCGTGAGGCTCGTGATGCCCAGCTGCCGCAGGCGCTCGTGGAAGCGCTCCAGCCCCGCCAGCATCAACGTGCGCACGGCGGGGACGTTGAGCGAGCCGGCGAGGCTCGTGCGCACGCTGGCCGCGTCGCGGTATTGATGATCGTAGTTCTGCGGCACGTACAGGCCGCCGACGGTCGGGATGTCGACGGGGGTGTCGTCCAGCAGCGACGCGGCCGTCAGCTGGCCCCGTTCCAGCGCCAGCTCGTACAGGAACGGCTTCAACGTGGAGCCGGCCTGGCGCAGCGCCGTCACGCCGTCGACCTCGCCCGCGCCGCCGTTCGCGACGTACGCCAGCACCTCGCCGCTCGCATTGTCGATGACGACGACGGCGCCGTCCCCCACGTTGCGTTCGGCCAGCTCGGCAAGCCGGCGACGCAGCGCGGCGGCGGCGAAGCGCTGCAGGCCGGCGTCGAGCGTGCTGCGCACGACGCTGCCCGGACCGCCGCCCAGCCGGCGCGCCAGTTGCGGCGTCGTGCCCGTCGTTGCCGCCACGGGCGCCGACGGCGGCGGCGCCGCGCGCGCGAACGCGGCGTCGACTTCCCATTCGATGGCCGCACAATCGGCGCGCGGGTCGAGCTCGCGCGCGAGCGCGCACGCGCGCCGCGCGACGAGCGCGGGCGCCGCCGTCGGCGCACGCAGCAAGCTGGCGAGGATCGCGGCCTCGCCCGCGTCGAGCCCAGACGGCGCCTTGCCGAACAACCCGCGCGCGGCGGCGCCGATGCCTTGCAGCTCGCCGCGGTAGCTGGCCAGGTTCAGATAGGCTTCGAGGATCTGGCGCTTGCTCCATCCCGCTTCCAGCTCGCGCGCGGCGAGCGCCTGGTCCCATTTGCGCGCCCACGTGCGGCCGGCCGAACGGGGCGCGAGCTTCGGGTCGAGCAGGCCGGCAAGCTGCATCGTGATCGTCGACGCCCCGCGCGTGCGCGTGCCCACGGCGCCGAACAGATTGTCCCAGGCGGCCTTGCCGATGGCCTGGAAGTCGATGCCGCCGTGTTCCATGAAGCGCTGGTCTTCCGCCTGCAGCACGGCGCGGCCGACGGTGGGCGAGATGTCGTCCAGCGCGACCCACGCCGTGCGCCGGCCCGCCATGTCGACGCGCACCGAGGCGATCGTCTCGCCGTGGCGGTCCAGCAAGGTCGTATCCGACGAGCGCCACGCCGCCTTCACGTCCTGTGGCGCGGGCACGGCGGCCCACAGCGGGACCGCGACCAGCAGCAGCAACCACGCAGCCCTCGACTTCATGCCGGCCTCACTGCACGACGACGCCCGCATTCGGCACCTCGCCGAACATCTCGGGCGCGTACATCGCTTCCACGCGCGTCGGGGGCAGCGAGAACCGGCCCTCGTTGTTCAGCCGTACCGTATATTCGACGGTGAAGCGGCCCTTCGGCACCCATTCGTAGTACGCGCGGTAGCCCGCGTGCGTGCGCTCCTCGAACGCGGGCCACGTCCAGCCGGTGCGGCGTTCGCCGGACGTCGCGATGCGCGCATCGCGGCCCAGCCCCGAACCGAGCACGCCGGCGCCGGCAGGGATCGGATCGTCGACGACGACCCACGTCATGTCGGACTGCGCGTCGATATCGAGGTGCACGCGGTAGACGTCGCCGCGCGACCACGCGCCCTTGGTCTTCTGCTCGACGGGCGTGACGGTGCGCGCGATACGGTAGCCGGACGACAGCGGCGCGGCGAGCGGGATCGCGGCGAGGCTCTGCACGGTCGCCCACGGCTTGCCGCCGCCGAGCTGGCGCAACGTGAGCGTCCCGCGGCCCTGTGGCCAGCCCTGCAGCACGGTCGCGGGCACGGGCCCGGTCCAGCTGACGGGCTTCCCATCCGCGCCGGTCATCGCCAGGTTGGCGCTGCCCGTTACCGGTTCGCGCTCGTAGGTCTCGGAAAAGCGCTTCAGCGCGACGACGCCCCAGGCGTTGGCCGTCGTCGTATCCCAATGGCCGCGGTGCTGGCGGCCCAGCGCGCCGCGCGCGAGGCGGCCCGCGTCGATCTTCCACGCGGGGTCGCCCAGGGTCGCCAGCAGCAGGCGGTTGGCGTTGACGTCGGCGGACGTCATGAGCCACCACCAGCCGTCGGCGCGCTCCGTCGAAAAGCCCATCGTCGTGCCCTGCAGGTTCAGGCGCGCGCGCAGCACCTGCGTGGCCTCGGCCAGCCGTTCGGCGCGGCGCGGCAGGCCTTGCGTGCGCTTGAGGATCAGATACCAGTCGATGACTGCCGACGTGGGCCACAGGTTCGGACGGACGTCGATCGAGTCGAGCATCCCGGGCTGCACCGTCGTGTCGAGCGACAGCGCTTCCAGCGCGGCCAGCTTGCGCACCGCGAGCTCGCCCGCCGCGCGCGGATTGCCGCGCACGATCTTCCCTTCCACGAACGCGGCGAGGCCCGCTTCCATGCGGCCGCGCAGCTCGTCCGGGATCGCGTAGCCCGCTTCGTTCGTCACGGACAGCACGTACGCTGTAAGCACGTCGCTGCCCTCGTCCATCGGCGCGAAATACTTGACGAGGCCATCGCCGTCCAGGTGCGCCGGCAACGTCGCGACGACCGTGTCCCACATCGCCCGGTCCTGCAGCGCCACGGCGCGCGACGTACGCTGCTCGAAGCAGGAATACGGATACGCGGCCATGTAGTCGTGCACGCCGGGCAGGTCGCCGCCCAGGCGCGCCTGCAACGTCGTGCGGATGCCGCCGCGGCCCGGCAGCGCGTCCTTCGGGCGCTCGATGGGCATCGTCTGCGTGCCGTCGACCTGCACGAGCGTCGCCTGCAGGGTGCGCACGGGGATGGCGGCGCTCACCTGCTGCGTCACGCGCATGCGGTCGCCCGCGCCGTCGCCGGCCGCCGCGACGTCCCATTGCAGCTTGCTCACGCCGACGGGCACCGTGTAGTCCCAGCCGATCTCGCGCGCTTCGCCCGGTTCCAGCGCGACGTCCTGATGGGGCAGCGCCTGCGCCTTGCCGGCGTCCGCCGCGACGGCCGCATCCAGCCGCACGGCGAGCCGATGGTCGGACGCGTTGCGCACCGTGAAGCCGGCGCGCAGGCGGTCGCCCTCGCGCACCTGCGGCGGAAGGCCCGCGACCACCATCAGGTCCTGCGTCGTGCGGATGTCCGTCGCGCCCGTGCCGAACAGGCCGGCGCCGCCGTTCGCGACGGCGACGATGCGGAACGACGTCAGCGAATCGTTCAGCGGCACGTCGACGTGCGCCTCGCCGTTCGCGTCGAGGACGACCTTGCCCTTCCACAGCAGCAGCGTCTCGAACAGTTCGCGTCCGGCACTGCGCCCGCCCCCACCGCCGTGCGGGAACGCCTTGCGGCCGAAGTGGCGCTTGCCCACCACCTGCATCTGCGCCGTCGACGTCTCCACCTGCAGGCTGCGCTCGCGCATCATCGTCTCCAGCAGGTTCCAGCTCGTGTTGGGCATGAGTTCCAAGAGGCCCGCATCGACGGCGGCGACGGCGACTTCCGTGCCGGCCGCCGGCCGCGCGCCGTCCGGGCCGCGCACGCGGATGGCGACGCGCGCCTGCTCGCGCACCTTGTACACGGGCTTGTCGGCCGCGACGTCGACCTTCAGTTCATGGCCGCGCCAGCCCACGCGGATCGGCGCGATCCCGAGTTTATAGGCGGGCTTGCCGAGGTCGACGAGCGCCGTCGGCTGCACGCCCGCCACGCGCCCGCGCACGACGAGGGCCGACACGAACACGTTCGGCGCATAGCTGGCTTTGATCGGAATGGCGATCGTCTGGTCGCGCCCGGACAAGTGCCGCACATACGTGTCGAGGATGCCCTCGCGCTCGACGGTCACGAGCACGGTCGCGCGCCGGAACGGGCTGCGCACCTGGAAGCGCGCCTCGTCGCCCGGCTCGTAGCGCTTCTGCGCGGGCAGCAGGTCGATGCGGTCGTGGTCGGCCGTCGCGAACCACTGCTCTTCATCGCCGGCCACATACACTTCGCGGTTCGTCGCGGCCACGCGCTGCTGCGGATCCGTCGCGCGGGCGCGCAGGATCAGGTCGCCGTCGACGGGGGCCTTCGTGTCGCACAGCAGCAGGCCCCGTTCATCGGTCGTGCCGCTGCACGCGTCGCCCACGCGCTTGATCTCGCTGCTGTTCTCGTACGCGTAGAAGCCGCCGACGAGACGGCGCCGGTGCGAGTACGTCATGCGTTTCAGGATGTCGACCGTCACCGGCACGTTCGCGACGGGCTTGCCCGTCACGTCCAGCACGACGACGTGGAATTTCAGTGCGTCGCGGCTCAGGAGCCAGCCGTCGGGCTTGATGCCGACGACGTACGCGGACGGCCACAGCGGCACCTGCGTGGACACAGTCAGCGTCTCGCCGTTCGCGTCCTGGTACGACATCTCGGCCAGCAGGCTTTTCGGGCGCTCGATCGCCGGCAGCTTGTCGACGACGATGCGCGCGCCGCCCGCGCGGTCCAGCTGCAGCGATTGCGTGCGCGCCACCTCCTGGCCCGGCGTGCCTTCCGCTTCCTCGCCTTCGTCCGCGTCCTCCCCGCCGTCCCGGTTGACGACGCCTTCGCGCACGTCGCCTACGCGCACGTCGCCTACGCGCACGTCGCCTACGCGCACGTCGCCCGCCCCCAGCGCGAATTCGTCATAGCCGGCGAACTGCACGCCCGCGTCCTGCACGACACTGCGCACCTTCACGGGCGCGAGGCCCGCCGGGCCGCCGGACAGGTAGCTCACCTGCGCATCGAGCGTGACGGCCTGCGGCGCCACCGCGGGCTGCTTCGGCCCGGCCAGCCGCGCCTTCATCGTCGGCACGCGGAATTGCTCGACGCGGAACTGGCCGGCGTCCTGGCCGCCGATCAGCACGTCGTACGTGCCCAGCTTCGCCTCCGCCGGGATCGCCCACTCGCCTTGCGCGCTGCCGTTCGCGTCCCAGTGCAGCGCAAACTCGACCTTCTCGCCGCTGCCTTCGTGGACGAGGAAGCCGCGCGCGGGCAGCGCCGTCTTGTCCGTGCCGAGTTCGCGGGCGCGCCAGTCGCGCACCTCCGCCGGTGCCGGGTCCTTCGCGCGCACGAACGCGAAGCCTTGCGTCGTGCGGCGGCGCAGGTAGTGCTTCATGTGGACGGTCTCGCCGGCGCGCAGCAGGGTGCGGTCGAACACGGTGGCGACGATGCGGCTGTCCTCGTCGCGGCTCCCCGTGGGCAGGTTGAAGCGCCACGCCTCGATGCCCTGCTGCCAGTCGGACAGGGTGAACGTGAAGTCGTCGCCGCGCGCAGCCGTCACGACATAGACCTCGCCCTCCTCGCAGCGGGAATGCGGCAGCGCCTGGCGGATGCGCGCAATGCCGGCCGCATCGCTCGTGCCGCGCCACAGCAGGCGCGCCGCGCAATCGCGCACTTCCACGCGCGCGCCGGCGACGGGCTGGCCCTTGTCGAGCGACGTCACCCACACGAGCGACGATTGCGCGCCCAGCTTGAAGTGCGCGGACAGGTTCGTGACGAGGGCGGCGCTGCGCACGTACGCCGTGCGGCCCTTCGCGTTCAGCGCGGCGCCGAGGCGCGGGCTTTCCAGTTCCACCGCGTAGAAGCCGGGTTCGCGCAGCGGGATGCCGATCACTTCGAACGCGCGCCGGCCGTGCGGCTTGGGCAACGTGAAGCGCTGCAGCGACTCCGACTTCGTGCCCTTGAAGATCGACACCTTCAGCTGGTCGCCCGCCGGCTGGCCGGGATTGAGGCCGCCGTGCGGGCCCGCCACCTTGCGCAGCCACGCAAGCAGGTCGGCCGTGCGGCTCGCGTCCAGGCGCAGTGCGGTGCCGTTCGTGTGCATGCGGCCCGCCATCTGGGCCTCCACGTTGCGCACGGTGACGGGCAGCAGGCGGTCGCCGCGCGCCTCGATAATGCCGAACGGCGCCGCGAACTTCACGAGCGGCGGCTGCTCGCCCGTGCGCACCGCCAGCGGGAAGCGGCCCGCGTTGACGAGCGGACGGCCCGCGTCGTCGTGCAGGCCGGCCGGCACGTGCAACGTGAAGCGCGCCTGTTCCGGGAACGGGCCCGGGATGCCGACCGCGTTGACGAGGTCGGGCGCACCGTCGCCCTCTTTCTCGGCGCGTGCCGGCCAGCGCTTGCCGCCGGGGCCTTCCAGATGGACTTGCGCCGCGTCGGCCGCGCGCACGGGCGCGCTGAACGCCACGCGCATCGGCAGGAACGGGATGCACTGGGAGCGCGCGTTGACCTTGTCGCAGGTGAAGCGCGCCGTGAAATCGGGGCGGGTCTTGTACGACAGCGTCTGGTCCTTGTCGGTCGCGACACCGTTCGGCGCGGCCACGCCGGCGCCCCACACGAGCGCCACCTCCGCGTTCGCCGGCAACGTGCGCTGGCATTGCACGACGACGAGGCGGCGCAGGCGGCCGGCCTTCTCGTCGGCGCGCAGCCGCGCGTCCGTGTACGGCCACGCCTCCCGTTCGCCCTCGTCTGCGGCCACCGTCCGATTGACGAACCAGCGGTCGGTCGCCAGGACCTGCAGGCGCGCGTCACCGTGCAGCACGGTCACGCCGATCTTTTCGCCGATGCCGTCGGCGCGGCACCACGCGTGTTTGCGGACGCTGTCCTCGTCGGCGCCGGCCGCCAGCGCGAGCACGAAGGCCTGCTGTTCGTCGATGTTGATCCGGCCTTCGTCCGGCAGCGACGACAGGATGGCGGGCCCGCCTGTCGTGACACCGAACGCACGCTGTCCCGCGACGGGCTGGCCGGCGAGGTCGCGCACGTCCGGCTTCAACGTGAAGCGGCACGCGGTGGCGCCCGGCAGGTCGCGCTCGAAGTCGTAGCTCCACGTCTGCGCGTCGACCCAGCGGCCGCTGCCCGGCACGGGACAGTCGACGTCGAAAGGCGCCGGCGCGCGCAAGTCGCCGAACGCGACCATCGGCTGCGAGAAGCGCGCCACCGCCTGGCGCACGCGCCGCACCTCTCCGTCGGGCGTGAATCCGGTGACGGTGGTCTGCGCCCACGCGCCCGACCAGAAGCACAACAACACGAGGCACAGCGCGCGGCGCAGGACAGCCATGGTATCTCCGGCAAGGGGCGTCAGGACGACGGATGAGTGTTGCAAACTCGGATTGCAGTGTCAACAACATTAAACTTTTGCAACAGGTGGCCGCCGGATGACCGTCATGCAACCCGGCATGATTGGATATAAAATGCGGTTCCTATATTTCCTGTGCGCATATAAGGCGTGCGGGTCACGTAACGAGGACACCATGAGTTTCCCCCTGATCCTGAACCTGGCGATCGCCATCGCCGGCTGCGGCCTGCTGTACACGATGCAGCAACGGCACCTGTCCTTCACGAAGCGCGTGTTCACGGGCCTTGGCCTCGGCATCGTGCTCGGCGCCGCCTTGCAGGCGTTCTACGGCACGGGCGCGCCCGTCATCGCGCAGACGAATGCCTACCTCGACATCGTCGGCACGGGCTATGTAAAACTGCTGCAGATGATCATCATGCCGCTGATCATGGTCTCCATCATCCAGGCGATCCTGAAGCTGCGCGACGCCTCGTCCCTGGGCAAGATCAGCCTGCTGACGATCGGCACCCTGATGGTCACGACCGCGATCGCGGCCACGATCGGCATCCTGATGGCCAAGCTGTACGGCCTGTCCGCCGTCGGCCTGACGTCGAGCGCGGCCGAAGTCGCGCGCGGCCACTACCTCGAAGGGAAGCTGGCGACGGCGCAGGACGTGTCGCTGCCGACGCTGATCCTGTCGTTCATCCCGGAGAATCCGTTCCTCGACATGACAGGTTCGCGCAAGACGTCGACGATCGCCGTCGTGCTGTTCTCGATTTTCATCGGCGTCTCCGCCACGGGCATCGCCGCGAAGAAGCCGGACGTGTTCGAAAAATTCAGCGAATTCGTCCACGTTGCCCACGTGATCGTGATGCGCATGGTGACGCTCGTGCTGCGCCTGACGCCGTTCGGCGTGTTCGCCCTCATCACGCAGGTGCTGGCGAGTTCCAGCCTGCAGGACATCGTGAACCTGATCGGCTTCGTGTTGGCCTCGTACAGCGCGCTGGTCCTGATGTTCGGCGTGCACCTGCTGATCATCGCGGCCGTCGGCCTGAACCCGGGCCGCTACGTCAAGAAAATCTTCCCCGTGCTGGCGTTCGCGTTCACGTCGCGCACGTCGGCCGGTTCCATCCCGATGAGCGTGCAGACGCAGACGGCGCGCCTCGGCACGCCGGAGGGCATCGCCAACTTCGCCGCTTCGTTCGGCTCGATGATGGGCCAGAACGGCTGCGCCGGCATCTATCCCGCGATGCTCGCCGTGATGATCGCGCCGACCGTCGGCATCGATCCGTTCACGAGCGGCTTCCTGCTGCCCCTGGTGGGCATCGTGACGATCGGCTCCGTCGGCGTGGCGGGTGTCGGCGGCGGCGCCACGTTCGCCGCCCTGATCGTCCTGTCGGCGCTGAACCTGCCGGTCGCGCTGGCGGGCCTCTTGATTTCCATCGAACCGCTGATCGACATGGGCCGCACGGCGCTGAACGTCAGCGGCTCCATCACGGCCGGCACGTTCGCCAGCCGCGTGCTGGGCCAGACCGACATGCGCGTGTTCGACAGCGATGCGGACGCCAACCTCGACGGCGAGGAACAGGTGGCGTGACGCCCCGAATTGTCGCGTAAGACGGCGGCAGGCGCCCGCGTAAGACCGTGCCTACACCGTGTTTTAACATCCGTTTTCGTCCGGAATCGTGCGCGGAAATCCCGCCGAATCCGTCTATGATCTCGTCATGTCAAAATCACAAACGGTCGGATGATGGATCAGAAGTGGCCTCAAGAGATCTGGCTCGTCAGGCATGGACAAAGCGCGGGCAACGTCGCCCGTGATGCCGCCGAGGCAGCCGCCGGCCTCAGCATCGACATTGCCGAACGCGACGTCGACGTCCCCTTGTCCGAACTGGGCCGGCGCCAGTCGCAGGCGCTGTCCGACTGGTTCGCCGCCTTGCCGTCCGACGGCCAGCCGAACGTCGTGCTGCATTCGCCGTATTTGCGCGCCGCGCAGACGGCCGGCATCCTGATGCAGCGCCTGAACCGCGACGAGCTGCTGGCCGTGCATGCCGACGAACGCCTGCGCGAAAAGGAGTTCGGCATCCTCGACCGCCTGACCGTGCGCGGCATCGCCGAGAAATATCCCGAGCTGCATGAACAACGCCACCACGTCGGCAAGTTCTACTTCCGTCCGCCCGGCGGCGAGAGCTGGTGCGACGTCATCCTGCGCCTGCGCAGCGTCCTCGACACGCTCACGCGCGAGTACCCGCGCGAACGCGTGCTGATCGTCGCGCACCAGGTCATCGTCAACTGCTTCCGCTACCTGGTGGAACGGATGGACGAGGCGACGATCCTCGAGCAGGACCGCGCCGGCGACGTGCCGAACTGCTCCGTCACGTCGTATGCATTCGACCCCACGCTGGGCAAGCGCGGCAAGCTGGCCGTAAAGTTGATCAATTTCGTCGCGCCGCTGGAAGACAGCGGCACGCCCGTCACGGTCGCCAAAGACCAGCCCACCGCCGCCAAGGCCTGAGGTCCTCCATGCCGCAGCACTCCCCTGCCCGCCCGCGCGACGTCGACACGAGCCTGCTGCGCGCATGGCCGCTGCCCGTGCCGTCGAACGACGCCGACAAGGAGGGCCGCGGCCACGTGCTCGTGCTGGGCGGCTCGCGCGAAATGCCGGGCGCCGTGATCCTCGCCGCCACCGCGGCCCTGCGCGCGGGCGCGGGCAAGCTGACGATCGCGACGGGCCGCAGCGTGGCGCAACTGGTCGCGCTGGCGATCCCCGAATCGCGCGTGCTGGGTCTCGCGGAAAACGACGCGGGCGGCTTCACTGTCGAGGCCGTGGCCGCACTCGATCCTCTGGCCGACAAGATCAGCGCCATCCTGATCGGCCCCGGCATGCAGGACGAGGCCGCGACGGCCCGTCTCGTGCACGCGCTGCTGCCCCGCCTGGACGGCACCGAGACGAAGGTCTTGCTCGACGCGGAGGCGATGGGCGCCGTGCTGCATCCGCCCGCCGGCGCTCCCCCGTTCCGCTTCGCCGTGCCCGTGCTGCTGACGCCCCATGCGGGCGAGATGGCGCACCTGACGGGCATCGACAAAGACGACGTCTGCGCGGCGCCCGACCGCCATGCGCAGGACGCGGCGCAGCGCTGGAACGCCGTCGTCGCGCTGAAGGGCGCGCGCACCGTGATCGCGGCACCGGACGGCGACGCGTGGCAGCACGAAGGCGGCAACGTCGGGCTCGCCACGTCCGGTTCCGGCGACGTGCTGGCGGGCGTCATCGCGGGGCTCGCGGCGCGCGGCGCGGAGCTCGCGCAGGCGGCCGCCTGGGGCGTCGCGCTGCACGCGCGCGCGGGCGAACGGCTGGCCGAACGCTTCGGCACACTGGGTTACCTGGCGCGGGAATTGTGCGACGACATTCCCTCGCTGCTCGAACAGGCCGCCGGCGCGGACGCCGGCGCGCCGCCACGACCATCCGGCCAAGTCGCCGGGGGGCCGAGGGCCGGACGATGATGGTCCGGTCCTTATCAAGAGAAGGGGCGCAATCCGACGAACCGGCCGGCTCGATGCCAGTCTAATCGTCACTGTCGGATTCGTACTCCACCGGGGCCGCGTATTGCGTCGGTTCCCCGATGGTTCACGCTTGGGCCTGCAGGTCCATCGGGAACCCTAAGCCGTCGCCGACCTCCGGCGCGTTATCCGGAGACGGCGGCACACCATAGACGTGAACGAGGAGTGATTCAAATGAAAGCTCTGAACAACGCATCGAAAGTCCTGTTGGCTGCGGCCTTGCTGGCAAGCCTGGCCGCCTGCAAGAAAACGGAGCCCACCAGCACGACGGGTACGGGTGAAACGTCGGCCACCGCGCCGACCAGCAGCTCGGGCACGAGCGGCACCAGCGGCACCACCGCCACCGGCACGACGGGCGCCACCGGTACGACGGGCGACACCACGGGCACCGGCGCAACCGGCACCACCGGCACCACGGGCACCATGAACGGCAGCACGGGCGCGACCGGTACGACCGGTGACACCGGCACGGGCGCAACGGGCACCGGCACGACCGGCACGGGCACCACCGGTACCGGCACGTCGGGCAGCACAACGGGCCACTGATCGTCGTGGCGCATCGGCAAAGGGTCGCAGGCGGCCCTTTGCGCCGGCGCGGCCAGCCACCGCGCTGGCATCACTGCGCCGCACGAACGTGATTGGTCATCGTTCCGGGATGCACTGCGCGCGGCGTACGCGGCCGTAGTGCATGCCGCCTCGGCGGTTCCCGTAGATGACTCGATCAGGACAGCGTGTTACGACAGGTGCCTGTCGACCGGAAGCTGATCTGCCAAGGCATCAATCGGCCAGCCAAAGCACCATGTGCTCCTCGTCGAAATACCTGGCGCCGATGCGCATCGCTCTTGGTTCCAGACCGAACGGCTTGAATCCAAGCGAGCGATAAAGCCGTCGTGCTCGATCGTTTTCCGCATTAACGCACAGCTGGATTTGAAGCACACCTTCATCACGCGCGAAGGACAGGACGCTCGAGAATAACTTCCGTGCGAGTCCTTCCCGGCGTCGATCCGGGCTGATGAACACGCCCCACAGAACTGCTTTGTGCTTGACTTGCTCCAGCGGTTCACGACGGAGCCCGGCGACACCGACCAGCTCGGCGTCGATGAAAGCGCCGAATACCACTTGTGTGTCTGTCTTTCGGATGCGCGCCTCGGTTTCTTCGACTGTCCGCTTGGCTTCCTCTTCGTAGGTAGGCCATACGGCAGATGGGGAATCGGAGATCGCCTGGAGACGAATTTGCCGGAATGCGGCTGCGTCATGTGCGGTCAACGGTCGTATTTCCAGAACTGCTTTTTCCATACGTCTGATTTCAAGTAAGGGATTTGACTGTCGCGTGCTCTTAGTTTTTAAGGCTCGCCCGGTGCGGTGTTCCCAGCGCTTGCAGCGCCTGATTGAAAGCGTCCAACGTCAGGTCCCGGGTTTCGGTTGCTATACAGCGAGTCAGCCCACGTCCGTTCGACGTGAACGGCTCGAGTTCGTCTAACACCGTATCGGCCGGATCGACAAACAAGACGTCCGGTGCAGCCGACATGAAGAAAGACTTCAGCCACGGCAAATGCGTCGACGACATCGTCATCACATCAACGTCGGGATGCGACCTGCGGACGTCAGCAATGAATCGTGTGACCAGATCTTGCGTCATCCGTGGATCACGAATGAAAGTAAAACTCTCGACGAGGTCGACAAGTGCCGACGCGTTCACGAGGAGCACTTGGCTGCCGGCGTCACGGTGTTGTTCCGCATAGCTCTGCATGGCGTCACTCGTGACCATCGAGCGTACACCGAGAACGGCAATCGTCCTCGTGCGCGAACGGTGGATTGCTTCGCGTACCGGAGGAAATATCCCGATAACAGGCATCGACACCGCTGCTCGCAACGATTCGAGCACGACCACACTCGGTGCATTCGATGCGAGAACGACCGCAACGCATCCCTCACTTTGCAGATAGTGCGTCGCACTTTGCACGCACGCCAACAGTTCAGTCGGCGTCTTTGCGCCATACGGGAAGCTCGCACGGTCGGCCAAGTAAAGCACATCCTGGTCGGGAAATCTCGCACGTACCCGCTCGACAATCGCGTAGCTACCGATTCCGGCATCAAAGATGCCGATTGGACGATGAAGTTTCATATCTCCCTTGTGATCTGTAAGTCCAGGCATTCGAAGCAGGCGCGGGCTCGGTGGCCCTGTCCGGCCATGACGATGATTTCCCGCGGTGCGGCACGGCCATGAAAAAAGGGCCTGCGCGCAGGCCCTGGTCGTTGCTTGCCGGCCGCAGCCGGCAACGTATCACACCGTCGCCGGACGGCCGCGGCCCAGCGCGAGGCGGCCAACCTTCACGATCGTGCGGTACAGGAGGCGCACGAGCACCAGGGTGAGAATCGCCTCGATGAAGGTCATCACGAACGCCGGCACCGCCGTGTAGCGGACGGCACGGCGGTGGAACTTCGCCACCATGCGGTCGCGGGCGATCTCGATGCTGTCGTAGAAGGTCGGGACGACCAGCAGGGTCAGCATCGTCGACGTGATCGTGCCGCCGATGATCGCGATCGCCAGAGGCTGGTAGAACTGGCCCGAATCGCCCAGCGCGAGCGCGACCGGGAACATGCCGGCGATCAGCGCGAACGTCGTCATCAGGATCGGACGCAGGCGGGCGCGGCCGGCGGCCATCAGCGCTTCCTCGCGGTCCATGCCTTCCGCCTCGCGGGTGCGGGCGGCGTCCAGCAGCAGGATCGCGTTCTTCGCCACGAGGCCCATCAGCATGATGATGCCGATGAAGCTCATCAGGTTCAGCGTACCGTGCGTGAGGATCAGCGCGAGGACGACGCCGATCAGCGACAGCGGCAACGACAACATCACGGCGAGCGGCGCCGTGAACGAACCGAACTGCATCACGAGGATCAGGTACATCAGCCCGATGCCCGAGACGAGCGCGATCGTCATCTGCGTGAACACCTCGGCCTGGTCCTTGCCGGCGCCGCCCAGCGACAGGCCGTAGCCCGGCGGGAAGTCCATCGACTTGGCCAGCTTCATCGCCTCGTCAGTGACTTCGCCGTTCGAGCGGCCCTCGACGTTGGCCGACACGGTGATGACGCGCTTGCCGTCCTTGTGCTCGATCGCCGACGGACCTTTGCCCATCGTGATCTTCGCGATCTGGTCGAGCGGGACCATCGTGTTGGTGCCGTTCACGGCGATCGGCAGGCGCTCGATGTTCTCGGCACCCACGCGGTCTTCCGGTGCGAGGCGCACCGCCACGTCGCGGGTTTCCCCGGTCGGGTCGACCCAGTCGCCCACCTCGATGCCGGCGAATGCGACGCGCAGCGCACTGGCGGCGTCGCCGACGGAGATGCCCATCATGTTCGCGAGGCCGCGGTCGAGTTCGATCTGCAGCTCGTCCTTCGGGTCTTGCTGCGACAAGGTGACGTCGACGGCGCCCCGCACCTGGCGCAACTTGTCCATGTACGCGTTCGTCAGCTCCATCAGCTTGCGCGAATCGGGGCCCGTGAACTCGATTTGCACGGGCTTGCCGTTGCCGTTCAAGTCGTCGGTGACCGTGTACTCGGCGCCGACGAGGCGCGCGATCTTGCCGCGCAGCTCGACGGCAATCTCGGCGGCCGTGCGGTGACGCTGGCCGCGCTTGCCGATGTCGACGTAGATGCGGCCGCCGGCCGACGTGATCGAGCTGTTCGTCTCTTTCGTTTCCGGCAGGGTCCGTGCGATCGCAGCGGCCTCCTCCATCTTCATCCTGGCATAGCCGACCGACGACGATGCAGGCGTGCGCACTTCGATGGCGATCTGGCCCGCGTCCATCTTGGGCAGGAACGCGGAGCCGCCAAAGCCCATGTGCAGGGCGAGCGCGCCGACGAAGCTGGCGACCGCGATCAAGGTCATCCAGCGGCGGTGGTGCAGCGCCCAGGCGATCACGTGGCCGTAGCGGTTGGCCTGGTGGTCGAACCAGACGTTGAACTTCGCCAGGTATCGCTCGATGCCGCGCTTCGGCGCGTGGTGGTGGCCCGGCGGGTCGCCCCAGTACGCGGACAGCATCGGGTCGAGCGTGAACGAGATGAACAGCGACACGATCACGGAGCACGCGACGGTCAGCGCGAACGGCCGGAACCATTCGCCGGAAATGCCCGGCATGAAGGCGACGGGTATGAACACAGCCATGATGGAGAACGTCGTCGACGCGACGGCCATGCCGATCTCGGCCGTGCCTTCCAGCGCGGCCGTGCGGCGGTCGGCACCCTTTTCCATGTGGCGCACGATGTTTTCCCGCACGACGATGGCGTCGTCGATCAGCACGCCGATCGCGAGCGACAGGCCCAGCAGCGTCATGAAGTTCAACGTGAAGCCGCACAGCCACACGGCGATGAACGCGGCCAGCACCGACGTGGGCAGCGACAGCGCCGTGATCAGGGTGGAGCGCCAGGAATTCAGGAACGCGTACACGACGAAAATGGTCAGCACGGCGCCGAACACGAGCGATTCGATGACGTTGTTCAGGCTGCGCTGCGCCTCGTCGCCGCCGTCGCGCGTCACGTCCAGCTTGGTGCCCTGCGGCAGTTCCTTGTTGATCTCCTCGACCATCGCCCGGACTTTCTTGGCGATGCCGACGGTGGACGCTTCGCGCGAACGGATGATCGAGATGCCGACGTTGGAGCGGCCGCTGCGCATCGAATAGCTTTCGATGTCGGAGAAGCCGTCCTTCACGTCCGCCACCTGGTTCAGGCGCACGATCGTGTCGCCGTTGCGCTTGACGACGATCTGCGAAAAGTCTTCCGGATGCTCGATGCGGCCGACGAGGCGGATGCCCTTCTCGTCCAGTTCGCTGCGCACCTTGCCAACCGGCGCATTCGTGTTCTGGCGCGACAGCGCGTTCGTCACGTCGCTGACCGACACGTTGTACTCGCGCAGCTTTTGCGCGTGCAGCAGCACGGACAGTTCGCGCTTCAGGGAACCGTTGACCTGCACGTTGGCGACGCCGTCGACGGCGCGCAGGCGGTCGGCCAGCTTGTCCTCGGCGAGGCGCGAGATCTCGGCATGGCTCAGCGTGCTGGACGACAGGGCCAGGTTCATGATCGGCTGCGCGGACGGGTCGACGCGCCGCAGCACGGGTTCGCGCATCTCGACCGGCAGCTTGTAGCGCACGCCGGCGATCGCATTGCGCACGTCGTCGGACGCCTCGATCAGGTTACGCTTGAAGTCGAACTGCAGCACGATCGTCGCGCTGCCTTCGTTCGCGTACGAGTTGATCTCGGTGACGCCGGTGATCGCCTGCATGGGCTTTTCAAGGCGCTCGAGCAGTTCGCGCTCGCTCGTCTCCGGCGACGCGCCCGGGTACGGAATCGTGACCACGATGATCGGGATCTCGACGTCCGGGTTCTGGTTCACGCGCAGCTTGGACAGCGCGAGCAGGCCCATGCACATCATGCCGATGACGAGCACGAGCGTCGCGATGGGTTTCTTGACACTGAAATTGGACAGGAACATTACGGATTCCCCAGATTATTTGGCCGGCGCCGGATTGCTGGCGGCGCTCGCCACCCGGGCTGCCGTCATCTCGACCTTCTGCCCATCCTTCAGGCTCGAGTTCGGATGACGCAGCACGGTGTCGCCGGCGGCCACGCCGCCCTTGACTTCGAAGCCGCCCGTGCGCTGGTCGCGCTGGCCCATCGCCAGGTCGGCCCTGGCCAGCGCGTTGCCCTTGACCTTCCATGCATACGTCTTGTCGCCGTCACGCACGAGCGCCGATTCCGGCAACATCAGCGCGTCGGACAGCTCGGCGTCGATATGGCCTTCGGCATACAGGCCGGCCACGCGCGGGCGGCTTTCGCCCGCGAAGCCGACGAGCACCTCCACCTGGCGCGTGACGTCGTTCGCCGCGGGGTCGATGCGCTTGACGATGCCGCTGAATTTCTGCTCGCCGTAGCCGTTCACGCGGAACATGACGGGCTGGCCGACCTTGACGGCGGCGATCTTGTCGGCCGACACGCGGCCTTCGAAGCGCATGCTCGACGGATCGATCACCTTCAGCAATTCCTTGCCGATGGCGGCCGTGTCGCCCGGCGACACCTTGCGGTCGGACACGATGCCATCGAACGGCGCACGCACGAGGGTGCGGGTGACCTGCTGCTGGGCGGCCACGACGCGCGCGCGCGCGGCCGACAATTCGCTCTGGGCAGAATTGCGGCGCACTTCCGCATCATCGAGCGCCTGGGCCGACGTCATGCCGGACGCGCGCAAGGTCTTCAGGCGCTCGAGGGCGCGCTGCGACTGCTCGAGCGCCTGCGTGGCGGCGCGCTGGGCTTCCTGGGCCGACATCAGGCTGTCGCGGATCGAGGTCTCGTCGAGCTTGACGAGCACGTCGCCCTTCTTGACGGGGTCGCCGTTTTCCTTCAGCACCTGCAGCACGACGGCAGACACTTCCGCGCGCAGATCGGCCTTGCGTTCCGGCTGGACCGAGCCCGTGATCACGGGGCCGTTCGCCAGTTCGCTGCTCTGCACGGTCAAGACATCCTCGGGTGCGACGAGCAGCTGGACGGCCTTGCCATCCTTCTCTTTGCCGTCCGCCTGCGCCGTCGCGGCGCCCGGCTTGGCAGGGTCCTTGTCATGTTTGCCGCACGCAGTCAGCGCGGAAGCAATGGCAAGGAAAATTATAGTTTTGCGCAACATTTTTTTGTTCCCCCGAGGATGGACTCGCTACCTGTAAAAATAAGAATGGAAAAGGCCAGCGGGCAGTATCGATGACGCCGTCGTGAGCGTCAATTGAGGGTTCGGCAAAGCGCGGTTTTGGTGGGATGAACTGCAGATAGGCGGGATGAAATGCGTTTGGCCGAGTATGAATTGCACGACAAAACGGACAGGCGGACGGGGGGCGGACGTCCGGGCCGCCGCCGCCCCCGCTGCGGAGAATTACTTGGAGAACAGGTGATACACGAGGTTGCCCATCAAGATGCCGGTGACGATGCCCCCGCCGATCTCGACGAGCGTGTGGCCCATCCGCTCGCGCAACGTCGTGTGGCCGGCCGTGCCGGTGGCCAGGCGGTTGATCGCGGCGGCCTGGCGCCCCACGTGCTGGCGCAGGCTGTTGGCGTCGATCATCACGATGAAGCCCAAGGTGACGGCCACGCCGAACGCCGGGTGGCCGATGCCCTCGCGCAGCGCGATCAAGGTGGCCATGCTCGTGACGGTGGCGCTGTGGTTGCTGGGGAAGCCGCCGTTGCCGACCAGGTTGAACGCCCAGCGTCGCTGACGCGCGCTGTTGATGAGGAATTTGATCGGGCCGACCACGAGCCAGGTCAGCAAGGGGGTGACCAGGTAAGAGACATCCATGTGAAATCCATTCGACGAAGACGGCGGGCATTATCGCAGATGCGATGTTGCGTGAGCAATTTCATGCCCCTCCCACGCCGGCGCCAAACGGCATCCGCTGCGCCCGCCGCCGTGGGAACCGGTTAATATGCGCGGGTGTGGTGTTTCAGTCAATAATTCGGCGCCGCGAAGCGTCGCCCAGGGGAGAAGTGCATGCAACATTTCAGGTTGTCGTTCGTGGTCGCCGCCGTCCTGCTGGCGCTGGCCGGCTGGTGGGGCTACGCCCACGGCGGCAGCGCGGGCCTGCTACAAGGCCTGTGGATCGCGGCCGTGCTGGGGGTGCTGGAGATTTCGCTGTCGTTCGACAACGCCGTCGTCAACGCGACCGTGCTGCGCAACTGGAACCCGTTCTGGCAAAAACTGTTCCTCACGGTCGGCATCGTCGTCGCCGTGTTCGGCATGCGCCTGCTGTTCCCCCTCTTGATCGTGTCGGTGGCGACGGGCCTGGGCCTCGTCGACGTGTGGCATATGGCGATCGCCAACCCGGCCGAGTATGCACGCAACCTCACGTCGCGCCACGCCGAAGTGGCCGCGTTCGGCGGCGCGTTCCTGCTGCTGGTCTTCCTCAACTTCCTGTTCGACGAGGAAAAGGAACTTCATTGGCTCGGCTGGCTCGAAGAAAAAGTGGGCCAGTACGGCACGGAAGGCCTCGCGATCCTGCTGACCCTGCTTGCCGCGTTCGGCTGCATGAGCCTCGTGCCGCCCGACCGCAAGCTGTCGGTGCTGATGGCCGGCATCGTCGGCGTGCTCGTGTACGTGGGCGTGGACTGGTTGTCCGGGCTGCTGGAGGAAGAAGAATCCGATCCCGCGGTGGGCAAGCTGATCTCGCAGGGCAGCGTCGGCGGGTTCCTGTACCTGGAAGTGCTGGACGCGTCGTTCAGCTTCGACGGCGTGATCGGCGCGTTCGCGATCACGAACGACGTCGTGATCATCATGCTGGGCCTCGCGATCGGCGCCATGTTCGTCCGCTCGCTGACCGTGTTCCTCGTGCACAAGGGCACGCTGGAAGAATTCGTGTTCCTCGAACACGGCGCGCACTACGCGATCGGCATCCTCGCGCTGATCATGTTCGCCAGCGTCGAATACGAGATTCCCGAATGGTTCACCGGCCTGTCCGGCGTCGCGTTCATCCTGGTGTCGCTGTGGTCGTCGATCCGCTACCGGAAGCGCGCGGCGCTCGAGTCGGCGGCCTGAGACGACAATCCTCAACCGAAAGCAGAAAGGAAGCAAGATGGCAATCAGTTTGCAAAAAGGCGGCAACGTCAACCTGTCCAAGGAAGATCCGAACCTCAAGCGAGTCATGATCGGCCTCGGTTGGGATCCGCGCTCGACCGATGGCGCCACCTTCGACCTCGACGGCAGCGCCTTCCTGCTGCGCGGCGACGGCAAGGTGCGCGGCGATGCCGACTTCATCTTCTACAACAACCTGCAGTCCGCGGACGGTGCCGTCAAGCATACCGGCGACAACCGCACGGGCCAGGGCGAAGGCGACGACGAGCGCATCCTCGTCGACCTCACGCGCGTGCCGCCCGAGATCGAGAAGATCGCGTTCTCCGTCACCATCCACGAGGCCGACCAGCGCCGCCAGAACTTCGGCCAGGTCGGGCGCGCCTTCATCCGCTGCCTGAACGCGGACGGCGAACGGGAAATCGCCCGCTACGACCTGTCGGAAGACAGCTCGACGGAGACGGCGATGATCTTCGGCGAACTCTACCGCTACGGCAACGAATGGAAATTCCGCGCCGTCGGCCAGGGCTATAACGGTGGGCTCGGTCCCCTCGCCCGTTCGTTCGGCGTGAACGCTTAAGCGTGGCTTGATTGACAATGCTGGCGCTCGTGTCAGAATGAGCGCGCTTCGTCACGTCCGTTACCTCAACTACTGCACACGACCATGCCCAAGACCCTGCCGCGCCGCGCCTTCACCGTTTTCGCCTCCGTCGTCATCGCCGCCGTGGCGCTGTTCGCCCTGTACACGTGGGTCGTGCTGCACTGGTCGTATTCGGAAGGCGAACGGGCGGGATACCTGCAGAAACTGTCGCGCAAGGGCTGGTTGTGCAAGACGTGGGAAGGCGAGATCCTGCTGTCGAGCATGCCGGGCGCGATTCCCGAGCGCTTCAACTTCACCGTGCGCGACGAAAACGTCGTGCGCCAGCTGCAGGCCGCGATGGGCCAGCGGGTGCAGCTGACGTACGAACAGCACATCGGCATCCCGACCTCGTGCTTCGGCGAGACGGAGTATTTCGTCGAGAAGGCCGTCGTGGGCGGCACGAACCCGGTGGCGCCCGGCAATATGTGACGTGATGCGACAGGAATGTTATACGCAAACATTTCTGTTGCCGCGTGACTCGCCCTGCCCTACACTCTCCTGAGCGTGCCATACGACAGGAGACAACAATATGCAACAGAACGCCATCCGCAAGATCGTCATCGTGGGAGGCGGCACGGCCGGCTGGATGACCGCGGCCCCGCTGGCCCAGCGGCTCGGCCGGCGCTGCGAGATCGTGCTCGTGGAATCGCCGGAGATCGGCACGATCGGCGTCGGTGAGGCGACGCTGCCCACGATCCGCTTCTACAACAACGTGCTCGGGCTGGACCACGCCGACTTCGTCAAGAAGACGCAGGCCACCTTCAAGCTCGGCATCGAATTCAAGGACTGGGGCCACGTCGGCAACCGCTTCTTCCACGGCTTCGGCGACTTCGGCCCGCCCCTCAACGGCATCCAGCCGCACCACTACTGGTTGCGCCTGGCCCGGACGTTCGACCAGATGCCGGCCATGGAAAACTGGTCGATGGCGTCCGTGATGGCGCGCACGAACAAGTTCGCGATGCCTTCGGACACGCAACCGCGCGTTACGGACGCGTTCACGTTCGGCTACCAGTTCGACGCGGGCCTGTACGCCGCCTACCTGCGCGATTACGCGATGGCGCGCGGCGCGCAGCGCATCGAAGGCAAGATCACGAGCGTGGACCAGCATCCGGAGACGGGCTTCGTCACGGCCGTGCGTCTCGACGACGGCCGCATGATCGAGGGCGACCTGTTCATCGATTGCTCGGGCTTCCGCGCCCTGCTGATCGAAGGCGCGCTCAAGACGGGGTACGACGACTGGAGCGAATACCTGCCCTGCAACAGCGCGCTCGCGGTACCGTGCGCGCGCGTCGCACCGCTCACGCCGTACACGCGCTCGACGGCGAAGGGCGCGGGCTGGCTCTGGCGCATCCCGCTGCAGCACCGCACGGGCAACGGCCACGTGTACAGCAATGCGTTCACGACGGACGACCAGGCGCGCCAGGACCTGCTCGACGGGCTGGACGGCGCGGCGCTGGACGAGCCGCGGCAGCTGCGCTTCGTCACCGGGAAGCGCAAGAACTCGTGGGTCAAGAATGTCGTCGCCATCGGGCTGTCGGCCGGTTTCGTCGAGCCGCTGGAGTCGACCAGCATCAGCCTGATCGAAACGGCCGTCGGCACGCTGATCGAACAGTTTCCGGACCGCGAGTTCCGTCCCGAACTGGCGACCGAGTTCAACCGGATTCTCAACGGCCGCTACGAATCGATCCGCGACTTCATCGTCCTGCACTACAAGCTGACCCAACGCGACGACACGGCATTCTGGCGCTATTGCGCGAACATGAAGATCCCCGATACGCTCGCGGAACAGATCGACCTGTTCCGCGAGACGGGCCGCGTGACGATCCGCGACCGGGACGGCTTCGGCTTGCCGTCGTTCGTCTCGATGCTGATGGGCCTGGGCGTGGAGCCGAAGCGCTACGACCCGTTCGCGGACGAAGTCGACATCCGCCAGTTGCACGGGCATTTCGCCGGCCTGCGCGATCTCATCGCACAGGCCGCGGCCAAGATGCCGGACCACGCGGCGTTTTTGGACATGAACCCGAAGGCGTAAAAGAGGCGTTAGCGATGTGCTGACGTTCGCGTGGGCTCGGGGAGCCCACCCTACGGCTGCCGAGCTCGTAACGTGAAAGAACGTATCCAAAAGACGTGCGGATGCCTGGCCGGGGTAGGCCATCAAAAATTGTGCAGCTCGCGACTCAGGCAGGTTGGTCGATCAGACCGAATTTCTTGAGAGCCTTGATCC
>NZ_JAAQOM010000029.1 GCF_011682055.1 Telluria antibiotica
GTTGCAGGTACGTGCCGCTATCCTCAATCGCTTCACACGGTTGGGCACGCCCACGACGGTCGCCATGCCGTAATTCCGTCCGGGATTGGGGGCATTACGTGCCCAGCTGATTTATGCAACAAAGCCGTGCAACGGCCAACTGGCCGTTGGGGCAGACGAGGTGCAAGAAACTCTTGAGGAGATTTCTATGCCTTCGATTAAGAAAACCCGGTCCGGCACCTTTCAACTGCAACAATCCCGTCCCGGTTTCCGACGTCAAGCTGCTCGACACGATACGACCTGGCCTTGAGCTGTTCAGCACGGGCAACCTGAACTACGACTGGGCGGATGCCTGGATCAGGACCATGAAGCGCGAGGCGCATCTCGCGCCATCGACCATATGCCACCGCCATGGCGAGCTCGCGCGCTGCTTCGACTTGATGCTGCGCAAGCATCCCGACGTCCTGGCCCAGAATCCATTGCGACTGTTGAAGCGCGGCTTCTCGACGTACACGGAAGAGGATCGGAAGGTCCTCGCCCGTGCCGACAGGGAGGCCAAGTATGACATCGAGCGCGACCGCCGCCTGGCTCCCGAGGAGGAGACCGCCATCCTCAACGTGCTCGAGGGCGACAAGCGAGTGTTCTTCATTCTCGCACTCGAGACGGCCATGCGCATACGCGAGTGCTACACGCTGGATATCTTGCAGGTGAATGCCGCGGAGCGGACGATCCACCTTGAGCGTTCCAAGAACGGGGACAATCGCCAGGTTCCCATGTCGAGTGTCGTGCGGGCGGTTCTCGTCGACTACATTGCCGCCCACCGCGGGGAGACAAGCGGCGGACGGCTGTTCCCCTTCTGGGATGGGGACACGTCGGTGCGCGAGCTCGACCGCATCTCGGCGGCGGTGTTACGCATGTTCAGCGATGCCTTCGAACGCGCGGGCGTGGTCGGTCTCCACTTCCACGACCTGCGGCATGAGGCGACGTGCAGGCTGTACCAGCGCACGTGGTTGTCGGATGTGCTGATCGCGAAGATCACCGGGCACTATGACCTCAGGATGTTGAGGTGGTATGCCAGCCTTAAGAAGCCTGACCGTGCAATGATGCGAGTGCGCAATACTTCGTCAGATATTAGTTTCTCATATGCACTAATAATTGATCTATGGTAACATGCGCGTTTGAGAAGTTCGTCTGCAACGGCATGGGCCGTTTGTGATGCAGGTGACATCTTTACGGTGTCGTTCCTTCGCGCTCAATCGCGAACCCGATGTTTTATCCGCGTCGCGGAATGGCCCCCATGTGTCCAGGCTTCGCGCTCGACGCCCAATTTTCTTTGGAAGGTGGACAGTAATGTCCGACATCACAGGCACGGCGAATACGGCCGGTATCCCAAGCATTCCCTCCCATCCGCAGGCTGCCACGGCGGCCCGCGCCGACCAGGCCGCCGGGAACGAACCGGCCACGCCGACGGGCCAGCGGCCTGGCCAGGGCGGCCCGCGTATCGGCCGCCGCAAGCGGTTCCATCACCCACTCCGTGGCCGGCCTGCCCTGCTCCTCGCCTGCCTGCTCCCGGCGCTTTGGCTCGTCACCGTGCTGTTCCTGGCGCACGTGCGAGAGCATGCCATGGAAGAGGCGGGCAGGGATGCCGGCAATCTGGCGAAGGTGCTGGCCGAGGAAGCGCAATCATCGGTGTTCGCCATCGACCGCATGCTGGTCGACCTGCGCGAACGCTGGCAGGAAGAGCCTCAGAACTTCGGCGACAAGGTGCGCCTGCGCCGCGCGCAGCTGAGCCAGATCCCGGGCTTCCGGGCCACCGTCGTGGGTGTCGATGGAAAGCTGGTCTTTTCCAGCATGGCCCCAGGCGTAAAGAACATCGATTACAGCGACCGCGACTACTTTATTGCGCTGAAAAAACGCAAGGCAGACGCGTTGTTCATCAACGGGCCGGTCAAGGGGCGGCTCACCGGCCAGGAAGTCATCCAGTTCGCTCGCCCCTTGATCGACGCGGCCGGTAATTTTGCCGGCGTTATCCTGTTATCGGTGTCGCCCGAGTATTTTGCCCGTTTTTCTCATGAGATCTTACTCGGACAAAAAGCGGTGGTCATACTTGCGCGTCCCGGAGGACAGGTGCTGACGCGTTCGCCCAGTCCCCCCGACGGTGCGACGTATTCCCTGAGCAGTTTCCCGTTTGTCCAACCGGCTGCGCCGCGCGCCGGCGTGTTCCAAGCGGTGTCGCCGGTCGACGGGGTGAAACGCCTGTACGGCTGGCATACCGTCGAACAATACGGATTGACGGTCCTGATCGGCCGCTCGATCGAGGACGTGCTGGAATCGTACGAGAACGTGAAGCACGCGGCGATTTTGTTCTGTGGGATTTTTTCCGTGCTGCTGGCCTGGGTCTGCATCGTCGTGCTCATGGGAATACGCGACCGCGTCACGGCACGCAAGGCGCTGGAAGAAAGCGAGTTCCGCTGGAAGCAGGCGGTCGAGGGGGCCGGGCAGGGTGTCTGGGACCTCGACTACCGCACCGGCACCGGCTTTCTGTCCGCCAGTTGCAAGGGCATGCTTGGCTGTGGCGAGCGCGAGATCGACACCCTGGGCGAATGGGAAAGCCGGATTCACCCAGATGACAGGGAGCATGTGCTGGCGGCGCTCGACGCGTGCCGCGCGGGCGCTAGCCAGGTGTACGCGGTCGAGTACCGGATGTGCGACAGCGATGGCGGCTGGCGCTGGATTGCCAACCGCGGCAGGAACGTCAGCTTCGATGAACAGGACAGACCGCTGCGCATGATCGGTACCATGGCCGACATTACCGAGCGCAAGGCGATGGAAGAGGCCGTGCGCGAGGCCCAGGTAGCCGAAAGCCGGGCTCTCAGCGACCTGCGTTTCCGCCAGCTTGCCGATGCGATGCCGCAGATCGTCTGGACGGCAGGCCCGGACGGTGTCGTCGACTATGCCAACCACGTTGCCACGGCGTATTCGGGGTCCTCGACCCTGTTCGCGTCCGGTCTCGGCTGGACCTCGATCCTGCACCCGGACGACGTGGAACGTACGCTGGCCGTGTGGCAGCGGGCCGTGGACGCGGGCGAGGTGTTCGAGGTGGAATACCGACTGTTCCGGGCCGCCGACCGCAGCTACCGTTGGCATCAGGTACGGGCATTGCCGATCCGGGATGACGGCGGCGCGATCGTCAAGTGGTATGGCACGTCAACCGACATCCACGACAGCAAGCTGGCCAACGACGAGATCAGGCGCCTCGCCTGCAGCCTGTCGAACATCCTCGAGAGCATTGCCGATGCGTATTATTCCCTCGATTCCGAATGGCGCTTTACCTACGTCAACAAGGAGACGGAACGCCTGACCGGACGGTCGCGCGCCGACCTGCTCGGCAAGGTCTTATGGGACGAGTATCCGGAACTCGCCGGCAGCATCGTCGAGAGCGAATTCCGCCTGGCGGCAAGCACCTGCAACCCGGCGTCGTGCGAAATGTTCCACGCCCTGTCGAATAGCTGGTTCGAGTCGCGCGTCTTCCCTTCGGCCGACGGGATCACCGTCTACTTTGCCGACATCACCGAGCGGCGCCGGCTGCGCCTGTTTAAGCACGAACAACTCGCGCTCCTGGAAAACATCGCGTCCGGCGCGCCACTGGACGACGTGCTGGCGGCGGCGACCCGCATCGTCGCGGCGCTCGATCCGCTGGGCGGCTGCGTCGTGATGCTCATGGGCGAGGAAGGTCAACGGCTCGAACGTGCCGTGGCCGCCGGTCTCCCCGCCGAGCTCGAACAGGCCCTGGACAGCATCGACGTCGGCCCGACCGCGTTGCCGTGCGGCCGGGCCGCGTTCGAGCGCCGGCCGGTGATCGCGGGCGACATGGATCTCGAGCCAGGCTGGGAACGGCTGGGCAAGCCGGTGGCGCTCGCAAGCCGTTTTTGCTGGTCGTATCCCATCCTTGCCGGCAGCGGGGAGGTGTTCGGCACTATCGACGTGTACACGGCATCGAAGCGCCAGCCGGCCCGGGCCGAATTCGAGATCCTGGGCGCATGCGCGCACGCGATCAGCATCGCGATCGGTCGCGGGCGGGCCGAACTGAAGGCGCGCCAGAGCGAGGAGCGCGTGCGCCTGCTGCAGCGTGCGATCGAAGCGAGCGCCAATCCGATCGTCATCCGCAGCGCGGCCGGCCCCGACTTCCCCGTCGACTACGTGAACCCGGCGTTCGAACGGATCACCGGCTACGAGGCCAGCGAGGTCATCGGCAAATCCCTGTTGTTCCTGTATGGCGAGGATCTTGCCCAGGACGCGCTCGTCGAGCTCGAGGATGCGCTGGCCCAGCAACGCGAGGGCCACGCCGCGCTACGTGCATACCGTCGTGACGGGAGCCTGATCTGGCTGGACAGTTATTGCTCACCGGTCAGGGATGACGGCGGCGCCGTCACCCACTTCCTGAACGGCATGTATGACATCACTGCGGCCAAGCAATACCAGCAGGAGCTGGAATACCAGGCCGATTACGACGCCGTGACCGGCCTGGCCACCCGCAAGCTGCTGGTCAAGCGCGTGAGTGCTGCGATCGCCCGCGCCCGTGCGCATGCGACCCAGACCTGGATCGCGTGCCTCGACTTCGATCGATTCAAGCTTGTCAATGAAACCCTCGGGCACCGCGGCGGCGACATGGTGTTGCAGCTGCTGGCGCAGCGCGTGCAGGGTGTCCTCGGCAGCAGCAAGACGGTGGTGGCACGGGTGGGCGGGAACGAGATCATGCTGTCGTTTGCTGACGGTAATGACGAGCATACGGTCGCGACCAAGGTGCGGCGCATTATGGACGCAGTCGCCGCCCCCTTGCCGGTCAACGGCCACGACTTCTTCATGAGCTCGAGCGTGGGTATCGCCACTTATCCGGCGGACGGGGACGATGCCGAGACCCTGATGAAGAACGCGCATGTCGCGATGCTCCGCGCCAAGGAAGTGCGCAGCAACCACCTGGAATTTTTCACCAGCGCGATGAACGACCGTGCCACCGACCGGCTCCGCCTCGAAGGGGACCTGCGCAATGCGCTGGAGCGCAACGAGCTGGTGCTGCACTTCCAGCCACAGGTCGACGCACGGACTTGCCGGATCATCGGCATGGAAGCTCTGCTGCGCTGGCAGCATCCCGAGCTGGGCTTGGTCACGCCCGACCGTTTCATCCGTATCGCCGAGGAGACCGGGCTGATCGTGCCGATCGGCGCCTGGGTGATGCGCACCGCCTGCGCCCAGGCCGCGAAGTGGCAGGGACTGGGCGGCGGCACACTGCGGGTGGCCGTGAATCTCGCGGCGGGCCAGTTGTACCATGCCGACTTGGTGCCGATGGTCGAGGACATCCTGCGGGAAAGCGGCCTTGACCCGAAGTGCCTGGACATCGAACTGACCGAAAGCCAGGTGATGGACGATGTCGAGCAAGCGCTGGACGCCATGCAGCGCCTGAAGGCGCTCGGCGTGAAACTGTCGCTGGACGATTTCGGCACTGGCTATTCCAGCCTGGCGTACCTGAAGCGCTTCCCCATCGACGTGCTCAAGATCGACAAGGCATTCATCCGTAATCTAACCACCGATCCTGACGATGCCGTAATCGTGCGTTCGATCATCACGCTTGGCCAAAGCCTGCAACTGGAAGTTATCGCCGAAGGCGTGGAAACGGAGGAGCAGCTCGCCTACCTGCGCCGCCACCGGTGCGACCAGATCCAGGGCTTTTATGTCAGCCGGCCGCTTCCCGCCGTGGAGTTCGAATGCATGCTGTCGGAGCACAGGGGCGAGAATGTGACGGAATCCGCGGTTGCCGGGCAGCCGACCCTGTTGATCATCGATGACGAGGAACAGGTATCGGCGGCGCTGTACCGCCTCCTGCGGCGCGACGGTTATCGCATCCTGCGCGGAAAATCGGGTGCCGAGGGACTGGCGCTGCTGGCGGCGCACGACGTCCAGGTGGTATTGTCCGACGAGCGCATGCCGGAAATGAGCGGCACCGAATTCCTGTCCAGGGTGAAGGTCATGTATCCGAAGACGATCCGGATCATGTTGTCGGGCTATACGGCGGTCAATTCGCTCATCCAGGTAACCAACAGCGGGGCGGTATTCCGCTTCCATGTCAAGCCTTGGGACGACGACGTCTTGCGCAACAGTATCGCGGAAGCATTCCGTTATCACTGGGTGCTGCATGGTACTAACTCTTTAGAAAGTAATGCCACGTTCATGCGATAATGTCGGCATGAAATGCAAACGCTCCTCCGATGGTCGAAAACTGGACCACCATACCCTTCAGGTCATGCGTCAGCAGGCCGTCAAAGCGGCCCGCGAAGGCCAACCGGTGGCGAGCATCGCGGCGACGTTCGGGGTGAATGTGCGTACGGTGTTCGGTTGGCTCGCCAAGTTTGCCGAAGGCGGTCAAAACGCGTTGTTGGCCAAGCCGATCTCTGGCCGTCCACCGAAAATCAGTGCCGATGAAATGCGCTGGATCGCCCAGGCGGTGCGCGACAATTCCCCGCAGCAGTTCAAGTTCGAATTCGGCCTGTGGACGCTTTCCCTGATTGGCGAACTGATCAAGCGCGAGTTCAACAAATCGTTGTCGCTGGCCTCGGTGAGCCGCGTGATGAAGCTGCTCGGGTTCTCCGCGCAAAAGCCCTTGTATCAGGCTTGGCAACAAGACGCGGCGTTGGTCCGGCAATGGGAGGCCGAGACCTACCCCGCGATCAAAGCGCAAGCGCGCGCGGAGGGCGCCATGATCTATTTCGCCGACGAAGCCGGCATCCGTTCCGATTACCATACCGGGACGACCTGGGCACCTGTCGGGCAAACGCCGGTCGTCGGCGTTACGGGGCGGCGCTTCTCGTTCAACATGATTTCGGCCGTCAGTCCGCGTGGCGATTTCCGGTTCATGATCCACGAAGGCAATGTGACGGCGACCACGTTCAAGGAATTCCTCACGCGCTTGATGGTTGGCGCGACCAAGTCTGTTTTCGTCATCGTCGATGGCCATCCGATCCATAAGTCGAAGCTCGTGCGCGGCTACGTGGCCTCGCTCGACGGCCAACTCAAGCTGTTCTACCTGCCGCCTTACTCGCCGCATTTGAATCCCGACGAACAAGTCTGGGCGCACGTCAAGCGCCAGGTAAGCCGCCGCCTTGTGCGAAACAGTGATGATATGAAGAAGCTCGCGCTCGGCGCGCTGCGCCGCATCCAAAAGCTCCCGGAACTGGTCAAGTCGTTCTTCCGCCAACCGGAGTGCCAATATGCAGCAGAATGACTTTACTGTCTAAAAGGTTAGTACTGGTACGAGGTTGCTGCGATCACTCAAGTTGTGGTCCGCGCGGATTATCGCGGAACGGATCAGCAATGTTATAAGCTCCTTAACTAAGCGATTGAGTTCCGGACTGTGGGCGGCGTCCGCCGTTGCTGAGTAGTTCAGGTCAACTGGCCGTCATGGCTCAAGGCCCCAAGCCATGAGAGTAGGCCTGCCGTCAATCAATGGATGACGCCGTGAGAATTGGAGAAATTTTTGGCGCGCTCAGTTGATATCATTTGCCCATCGTCACATTTCGGTAGGCCATGAAGAACGTTCCAGCTAACGTTGCCTCAATCCTTATCCTGGCTGGCGCTGCATTACCGACTGCCGGGGCACTCGCGCAAACGTATCCTCCTGTCGGCCCGCAGTACTGCGCAAAACCCGAATACCGGAAAGAAGCGCTGCGCTACGAGCTCGAAGGTAAGGCTACCGTGCGCTACACGATGTCGCCCGAGGGGCGGATGATCGACGTGACGGTGGTCAAGTCCAGTGGCTGGCGCTTGCTCGACGAGGCGACGATGACGTTCGTGTCAAGCTGTGCCTTTCCGCCTGAGCAAATTGCCGCGTTTCAGGGTAAGACTTATCCGCTGCAATATGTTTGGAGCCTGGACCGGCATGACCCGCATCCGGCACTGGTGGCGGACAGCTGCCAAGCGTCGCCAATCTTTGCTGGCCTGAAGCTCTTCGACGACCAGCCAAGCGACGAGCACGGCCAAAAGGTACGCTTCCTGGTTGACGTCGCCGGGCAACCGTATGGCATCAAGTCCGAAGGAGGTTCGCTGGACGCCGCTACGGCCGGCCAGTTGGCGGCATATGTACAGTCGTGCCACTTCGCGTTCGATCCGAAGGTCGTGCCCAAGCCGCGGACCGACGCGATGTTCGGCCGCTTGCTCATGCGGTGATTTTCAAGAGAGTGTCGTGCCTTGTTTTCTGCAGTGCCTGCAACGATGCCAAAACCGGATGTTCGCAGCCGCAGCGAAGTCAAATGACACGCTATTGAGATGAATGCTGGGAGCAGTAATTATATTCTGTCAGATGACTCAGGCCTCCTGGCACTTGTGGATTGCAGCGCCTACCGCCCCTTTGTCAGTCCAGATTGGACGTTTGAGGACATCGTTCGGCACTTCCGCGTAGGTGCTGAAGAACGGTCGCTGGCCGTGTGGGAGTGCGGAGACGGAGGAGGCGCTTACGTAATCAGGGTGCGCCCCGGAATCAGTTCAGAAAGCGGACATCGGAGTCTGGATGGCGCTATTAGCGTAACGAATGGCGCATTACATCTGCTTTCATACGACGCACTGACAATGGCTGCCCAGTTCGAGGACGGGGTACTGCCACCAAAACATCAGGAACACCTTCGCGTTACTCTGCCGAATGGCAATTACCGAATTCGTGTCGTACAGTTGTACGAGCCGGGGCGATCAAGCAAACTTGACGAGAATGAGCCAGGCTTCGCTGTCGAGTATCAACGAGGCGACGCACTTTCTTGGCCCGGGATGGCCTGGGCCAGTGAGGCCGGTTGACTCAATGCGCGATGGCCGGACGCTGGCTGTCACAGGATGCGCTTCCCCTGCGGGCCGGCGCTTCGGGAACGACCAACGTCTGCGCAAAAAGTGCGCTGACTCGATTCATCCGTATTGACGGCGAAGACACGATGCGCGACCCGATACATAAACTCTTGTCGTTGCTCCTCGTGCTGGCCTGCATGCATCCCAGCCTGGCCTTAGCCTGCGCCGTCCTCCCGAACGACAAGGCCGCGGAGCGCAGCCGCCAGATCGTCGACGAAGCCAAGGCCGCGACACTCAAGTTGAAGGACGACGCCGACCAGATCTTCATCGGTTATCTGAAGACGTTCGACGTCGAGAAGGAAACGGTCGATACGCCGCACGGGAAGCAAGCCGTGCTGCATTACGTCGCGCTGTTCGACTCGCTCGAGGAGATCAAGGGCCATTACCCGAAGGAGCGGACGCTCGAATTCACCGTCAACCCGAACGAGGTCCGGGTGCCGGTCGGCTGCCGTCCGCAGTATTGGCAGCTGCCGAAGGGCAACGGGGCCGGGGAGATGTACCTGGTGTATGCGCGCGACGGCAAGCTCCTCAGGACCAACCATATTCCGATGGACCGGCAGGCCATGAGCGGCTACGAGGAAGCGGCATTCGTGCGCGATCGCTGAGTCGCCGCTTCCTTCGCATGCCGACGACACGACGGCCCGACGGGCCGCGCGTTCATCAGGCGGAAACGTCGATCGTGGCGCCAGGCGCCGCAGTCTGGGTAGCCGACGCGGACGCGCCGTACGTCAGCGCCGCGTCCTGCGTGCTGCCGGAGGTGCTGGACGGGGCGCCGGCAGCCTGACTCTTGTGGCCGTGGTGGTGAGGGTGCGCCCCTTGCGCGCCCTTGCTGGCGCCGGCTGCGTTCTTGCCATCGTCGCGCAGCTTGGCGAGCGCCTGTTTCGCCGCGTCGGCATCGCCGCTGTCGAGGGCCTTGCCGAGCGCCGCGATATCCTGGTCGCGCTGGCTCGTGCCTGTCGTCGCGCCGGCCGTGGACGACGCAGCCGCGGCGCCGCCCTGGCGGCCTTTCTCGAGGGCGTCGAACGCGGTCTTGGCGTTCGTCAGGTCGCCGCTGTTGATCCCGTCGACGAGCGCTTTCATCGCGCGGCCGCGCGACATGCCGTCGGTCGTCGTCGACGAGGCTTGCTGGTAAGTCTGGCTGGTGGCAACTGCGGAAACGGCCATGGTCTTCTCCTGTCAAAGTGAATGGCGCCGACGGCGTCGATGCGTCGGGCGCTATGCATTTAACGTCATGGCGGGGTGAAGCTGTTGGGTACGGGCGCCGGTTTTACCTGGCTTTACATGGATTGCTCGCTGTCCATGTGACGGCCTGCGCCGCCTAGGCGTAGACGTCGATCGTATTCACGATGCCTTGCGCGACCGCGTCGGCGAGGGCGGTGCTCGTGAGACCCGGGTCCGATTTGAGGATCGTGCCCCAGTCGCCGGGCACCGCCGCCGATACCGGCGTGGCCGGCGACGCGGCCGTGTTGGCGGTGTCCTGCGGGGGAGCAGGCGTCGCGGCCTGCGCGACGGCGTTCAGCAGGCCCGTGGCGTCATACGTCTGGAATCCGGTCGGTGCGCCCCCCAGCGTCGCGACGATGCCGGCTTCTTCGGACAGCGTGGACATCGCGACGCTCGTCGTCGGGTCCTGGGGGCTCGTTGGCGTGGCGCTGCCTGCCGTGGTCGCGGGCGGGTTGGCTGTCGTAGAGACCGGTGTCGACCCGATCGAAGAAATCGCCATGATATTCACCTGAAGTGTTGCTTCAGTTAAATTCTACACCTACTTCTTGAGCGCCACGCAAGCGGGTGCAGGCCATTCAGCCAAGTACCGCCAACACCCCATCCAGCCCCGAGAAATTCAGCGCCACGTCCGCCTGCGCCCGCACGACGGGCTTGGCGCGGAACGCGACGGACAGTCCCGACACGCCCATCATCTTGAGGTCGTTCGCACCGTCGCCCATGACGATGGCCTGCTGCGTGGCGATGCCCAGGTCGGCGCAGACGCGTTCCACGGTGCGCTTCTTTTCTTCCGCGTCGACGATACCGCCGACGACTTTGCCGGTCAGCACGCCGCCCGCGGCCTCAAGCACGTTCGCGTGCGTGTAGTCGAGCCCAAGGCGCGTCTTGAGGCGCTCCGTGAAGAAGGTGAAGCCGCCCGACACGAGCAGCGTCTTCAGGCCCGCGGCCTGCACGGCCTGCAGCATCGCTTCGCCGCCCGGCGAAATGCGCAGGCGTTCTTCGTACACGCGTTCCAGCGCGGACGTCGGCAAGCCTTCCAGCAGCGCGACGCGGCGCGTAAGGCTTTCCGAAAAATCGAGCTCGCCGCGCATCGCCGCTTCCGTGATCGCCGACACCTCGGCCTTCAGGCCCTGCATGTCCGCGATCTCGTCGATGCACTCGATGGTGATCAGGGTGGAGTCCATGTCCATCGCGACGAGCTTGAAGTCGGCCAGCGTGAGGTCCGCATCGACGAACGTCGCGTCAATGCCGGCGGCGTGCGCCGCGTTCTCGACTTGGGCCTTCAGTTCCGGCGTGAAGTCGAACCCGTCGCAGCGCAGCGCGTGCGCGTGCAGTTCGACGGTGCGTGCCGGGTGGGCGAGGGCGGCGATCTGTGCGAGTGCGGCCTGGGTGGCCAGCGGACCCTGGAGGACGAGCTTCTTGGACATGATTTGTTCTACTTAAGCGAGGAGTTGTTTGATGGTCTGCTTGACCTGGTTCACGCGCGCGGCCAGGTCGGGCATGGTGGCCGTGATGCGCAGCTTGTCCTGGCCGGCCAGCTTCACCTGGCGGTTCTTCTGGATCAGGGTGATGATCTTGATCGGGTCGATGGGCGGCTTTTCCATGAACTGCAGGCTGGCGGCATCGGCGTGCGCGTCGATCTTGACGATGCCCACGGCTTTCGCGGCGATGCGCAGGCGGTGCGTCTCGATCAGCGCCTTGACGGCATCGGGCAGCTTGCCGAAGCGGTCGATCAGCTCTTCCTGCATGTCGTCGATGCGGCCCTGGTCCTCGCAGTTCGCGAGGCGTTTATAGATCGACAGGCGCTCGTGCACGTCGCCGCAGAAGTCCGCCGGGAGCAGTGCCGGTACGTGCAGGTTGATTTCCGTCGTCGACGACAGCGGGGCGCTCATGTCCGGCTCGCGGCCCGCCTTCAGCGCCTTCACGGCTTCGTTCAGCATGTCGGAATACAGTTGGAAGCCGATTTCCAGCATCTCGCCCGACTGGTTCTCGCCCAGCACTTCGCCGGCGCCGCGGATTTCCAGGTCGTGCATGGCCAGGTAGAAGCCGCTGCCCAGTTCTTCCATCGCCTGGATCGCATCGAGCCGGCGCTGCGCCTGTTTCGAGAGTCCGAGCACGTCGTTCACGAGCAGGTAGGCATACGCCTGGTGGTGCGAACGGCCCACGCGGCCGCGCAGCTGGTGCAGCTGGGCGAGGCCGAATTTGTCGGCGCGGTGCATGATGATCGTGTTCGCCGTCGGCACGTCGATGCCCGTCTCGATGATCGTCGTGCACAGCAGGATGTTGTAGCGCTGCGCGACGAAATCACGCATGACTTTTTCCAGGTCGCGCTCGTGCATCTGGCCGTGTGCGACGGCGATGCGCGCTTCCGGCAGCAGCTCGCGCAGCATCGCGAGGCGGTTCTCGATGGTCTCGACTTCGTTGTGCAGGAAGTAGATCTGGCCGCCCCGTTTCAATTCGCGCAAACAGGCTTCGCGGATGACGGAGCCGTCCTCGCGGCGCACGAACGTCTTGATGGCGAGGCGCTTCTGCGGCGCCGTCGCGATGACGGAAAAATCGCGCAGGCCTTCCAGCGCCATGCCCAGGGTGCGGGGGATCGGCGTGGCGGTCAGGGTCAGCACGTCGACCTCGGCGCGCAACGCCTTCAAGGCTTCCTTCTGGCGCACGCCGAAGCGGTGTTCCTCGTCGATGATGACGAGACCCAGCCGCGTGAACTTCACGTCCGGCGACAGCAGCTTATGGGTGCCGATCACGATGTCGACGGTGCCATCGGCCATGCCCTTGATCGCGTTGTTGATCTCTTTGCCGGTGCGGAAGCGCGACAGCTCCGCGATGCGCACGGGCCAGTCGGCGAAGCGGTCGGAGAACGTCTGCGCGTGCTGCTCCGCCAGCAGGGTCGTGGGCGCGAGGATCGCGACCTGCTTGCCGCCCATGACGGCGATGAACGCGGCGCGCAGCGCGACTTCCGTCTTGCCGAAGCCGACGTCGCCGCACACGAGGCGGTCCATCGGCCGGCCCGACGTCATGTCCTGCATGACGGCGGCGATGGCGGCGCGCTGGTCCGGCGTCTCGTCGAAGCCGAAGCTCTGCGCGAAGTTCTCGTAGTCGGTGGCGGAATATTCGAACGCGTGGCCCTGGCGCGCGGCACGGCGCGCGTACAGGTTCAGGAGTTCCGCCGCCGTGTCGCGCACTTGCTCCGCGGCCTTGCGTTTCGCCTTGTCCCACTGGCCGGAACCGAGCGTGTGCAGAGGCGCGTCCTCGGGTGAAGCGCCCGAGTAGCGCGAGATCACGTGCAGCTGCGATACCGGCACGTAGAGTTTCGACTCTTTCGCGTATTCGAGGTGCAGGAATTCCGTCTCGCCTTCGCCGAGGTCCATGCTGACGAGGCCCAGGTAGCGGCCGATGCCGTGGTTGATGTGCACGACCGGATCGCCGATCTTCAGCTCGGACAGGTCGCGCACCATCGATTCGACTTGCGACCCCGCTTCCTGTTTCTTCTTGCCGGCGCGGCGGCCGGAGCCGGCGTACAGCTCCGTCTCGGTGATGAATACGAGGTGGCCCGCGCCAGTCTCGATCAGCTCGAAGCCGGCCTGCAGCGGCGCGACGCCGAGCACGACCTTCGCATCCGTCGCGCGCAGGCCGTCGATGCCTTCGACGGGCGCGAGATCCAGCTTGTATTCGTTGAAGTACTGCTGCAGCGTCTCGCGCCGGCCGGCCGACTCCGCGCAGATCATCACGCGCTTGCCGGCCGCCTGCATCAGGTACGAGCGCAGGTTCGCGAGCGGATCGTCGAGGCGGCGGTTGACGGCGATGTCGGGGATCGGTGCGGAGAGCTCCGACGCGCCCGCGCCCGCGTCGCGCGCGATGGCCCAGCGGCCGTGGGGCTTGGCCCGCACGAAGAAATCCTCGGTGCCGAGGAAGATCTCCTTCGGTTCCAGGATCGGGCGGTCGCGGTCGGTCTTGAGGAATTTGTAGCGCGATTCCGTGTCGGTCCAGAAGCGCTGGATGGACGCTTCGATGTCGCCGACCAGGGCGAGCGATGCGTCGTCCGGGAGGTAGTCGAACAAGGTGGCCGTCTCGTCGAAGAACAGCGGCAGGTAGTATTCGATGCCGGCCGACGCGATGCCGTTGCCGATGTCGCGGTAGATCGGCTGGCGCGACGGGTCGCCTTCGAAGCGCTCGCGCCAGCGGCCGCGGAATGCCGTGCGCGATGCTTCGTCCATCGGGAATTCGCGGCCCGGCAGCAGGCGCACTTCCTTGACGGGGTACAGCGAGCGCTGGGTGTCGGCGTCGAACGTGCGGATCGTCTCGATCTCGTCGCCGAACAGGTCGAGGCGGTACGGCAGCGCGGAGCCCATCGGGAACAGGTCGATCAGGCCGCCGCGCACGGAATACTCGCCCGGCGACATCACCTGCGTCACGTGGGTATAGCCTGCGAGCGTCAACTGCGCCTTGAGCTTCGCCTCGTCCAGGTGTTCGCCCTGGCGGAAGAAGAACGTGTACGCGGCGAGGAAGGCGGGCGGCGCGAGGCGCACGAGCGCGGTCGTCGCGGGCACGACGAGGACGTCGCACTGGCCGTTGCGGATCTCGTGCAAGGTTGCGAGGCGTTCCGAGACGAGGTCCTGGTGCGGCGAGAACGCGTCGTACGGCAGCGTTTCCCAATCGGGCAGCAGGTGGCACGACAGCTTGCCGTCCGCGAACCAGGGAATTTCATCGAGCAGGCGCTGGCCGTCGCTGGCATTCGCGACGATCACGGTCAGCATCTGCTTCTTGTCTTTCAGCGCGAGGGCGGCGACGGCGAGCGCGTAGGCATCGGACGAGCCATGCAACTGGGGCAGGGCGAAACGGGTTCCGGGTTTGGGTAAGTGCTTGGAGAGATCGAAGGGCATTGACGCTGTGCGGTTCGGGATCGTCAGGACGAGCGTCCATTATAGTCGAACAACGTCACGGTTGCCCTGCGGCGGGCAGGCCGTCCGGCCCCGGTCGGCCGGACGGCGGCGATCAGTGATTGCCGGTGGTCTGTGCCGGTGCAGGGTTGGTGCCCTGGCCGGTCGCATCCGAGTTGCCGGTGCCGACGGCGGAGGTCCCGGTCGGTGCATTGCTCGACGTACCGGATGCGCCGTTGCCCGAGGTGCCCATCGTGCCGGACGCCGACGTGCCCGTCGCGCTCGAACCCGAGCTGCTGGACGTGGTCTCCGACGACGAGCTGCCGGTCGCATTGCTGCTGCTGGTGCCGGTCGAGCTGCATGCCGCCAGGCCGAAGGCCATCAGGCCGCCGATGATAAGGGCTTGGTACTTTTTCATGTTGACTCCTTTGTAAAAAGTGACGCCATCATGGGGGCTGCGATGCCCTTCCGAAATAGGATCAATTCGTACAGACATGTAGGACTGGACGGACGATCTCTTGAATTTGTGGCAATGCGGTTGGCGGTTCGCCAATGAAAACGGGCCGCACGCGGCGGCCCGTCAAGGAGAGAATCAAACCGTCAGAACAGCGTGTTCGACGGCTGCTGTTGCTGGGGTTGTGGCGATGGCTGCGGCTGCCCCGGCGTACCCGGCGGCGTGCCTTCGGCCGGCGGCGCATTCGGATCGGGCGCCTGGTCGAGGTCGATGGCGTTCAAGGTGGGCGTCTCGGCGAATTCCGCGTAGACCCAATCGTCGTTCTCGCGCACGACACCCTCCGGCTGCGGACGCTCTTCCTGCGGCGGCTTCTTCGCCAGGGCCACGCGCATGTAGTCGATCCAGATCGGCAGCGCGACGGTGGCGCCGAACTCCTTGCCGCCCAGCGATTTCGGATCGTCGTAACCCATCCACGCCACGGCGACCACGTTGCCGCCGTAGCCGGAGAACCAGCCGTCCATCGCATCGCTCGTCGTGCCGGTCTTGCCGGCGATGTCCGTGCGGCCGAGGGCCTTCGTCGCTGCCGCGCCCGTGCCGTAGCGCGTGACGTCGCGCAGCATGCTGTCCGTGATGAACGCGTTGCGGGGATCGAGCACGCGCTGCTCGTCCGTGTGCTCGGCGGTGGGCTTGGTCTCCGCGATGACCTTGCCGTCGGCATCCTCGATGCGCGCGATCAGGTACGGTTGCACGCGATAGCCGCCGTTCGCGAACACGGCGTAGGCGCCCGCCATCTGCAGCGGCGTCACGGCGCCCGTGCCGAGGGCCAGCGTGTAATTCTGCGGCTGGCGCGCGAGGTCGAAGCCGAACTTGCCGATGAATTCATGCGCATACGGCACCGTGATCGCGCGCAGCAGCCGGACAGACGGCACGTTCTTCGATTCGGCCAGCGCGCGGCGCAAGGTGATCGGACCGTCGTACTTGCCGTCGTCGTTCTGCGGCGACCACGTCTTGCCGGCGTCTTCGCCCGGCATGTCGAGCGGCGCGTCGAGGATGCGCGTGCCCGGCGAATAACCCTTGTCGATGGCGGCCGAATAGATGAACGACTTCATGCCGGAACCGGGCTGGCGCCATGCCTGCGTCACGTGGTTGAACTTCTGGAAGTTGTAGTCGAAGCCGCCGACCAGCGCGTGATAGGCACCCGTGTCGGCATCGATGGCGACGAACGCCGCCGCCACCGCGGGCACCTGCGTCACGCTCCAGTCGCCTTTCGCGTCCTTCGCCACGCGGATGATGGCGCCCGGCGTAAGGCGCATCTTCTCCTTGGCGCTGGACGACAGGCCCGCCTGCGCGAATTTCAGGCCGGCGCCCGTGAGGTCGACCGTGTCGCCGTCGACCGTTTCCACGCGCACCGTCTTGCTCGTTGCGGACAGCACGACGGCGGGGATCAGGCCATCGCTGACGGGGCGCTTGCCGAGCGCCTCGTTGATCGCGTCTTCGCGCTCGGTCGGATCGGCCGGCAGCTCCATGCGGTCTTCCGGCCCGCGCCAGCCGTGGCGCTGGTCGTAGGTCTGCACGTTGCGGCGCACGGACGCGTAGGCGGCGTCCTGCTCGGCCTTCAGGATGGTCGTGTAGACCTTGATGCCTTTGGTGTACGCGTCCTCCTTGTACTGGTTGTACACGGCCTGGCGTGCCAGTTCGGCCACGTATTCCGCGTGCGTGCCAAATTCCTGGGCGCCGCGCGTGTTGACGCGCAGCGGTTCTGCCAGCGCTTTCTGGTACTGCTCTTCCGTGATGTAGTTCAGCGCGCGCATGCGGCCCAGCACCGCGTGCTGGCGCTCGCGCGCCCGCTTCGGATTCGCGACCGGGTTGTGGCGCGCGGGGTTCTGCGGCAGGCCCGCCAGCATCGCCATCTCGGCGACGGAGAGCTGGTCCAGCGTCTTGTTGAAATAGATGCGCGCGGCGCTCGAGAAGCCGTACGCGCGCTGCCCCAGGTAGATCTGGTTCATGTACAGCTCGAGGATCTCGTCCTTCGACAGCGCGGCCTCGATCTTGTACGCGAGCGCGACCTCGTTGATCTTGCGCGTCAGGCGTTTTTCGCGCGACAGGAAGAAGTTGCGCGCCACCTGCATCGTGATCGTCGACGCGCCGCCCGAGCCGAAGCCGCCACGCAGGTTCGACCCGACGGCGCCCATCGCGCGCTTCCAGTCGATCGCGCCGTGCTCGTAGAAGCGCGCGTCCTCGATGGCGAGCAGCGATTTCTTCATCAGGTCGGGGATCTTCTTGATCGGCACGAAATCGCGGTGTTCTTCGCCGAACTCGCCGATGAGGACGTTGTCTGCCGTGTAGACGCGCAGTGGAATCTTGGGCCGGTAGTCGGTGACGGCATCCAGCGCCGGCACGTTCGGCAGCACGCGGAGCACGATGTAGCCGGCGATACCGGCGATGAACAGGATGACGACGGCGGCCAGGGCGGCCAGTGCCGGGATCAGGAAGCCGCGCTGGCGGCGGGCGCGCGGCTTTGCCGGCTTGCGGGTAGTTGCCAAAACTGAACTCTCTTGATGCGGGTCCGAAAACCCGTTGGAGGCCGTAAGTACGGGCGGTGTGGCGAAATTATAATCCCCTTTTCTTCCACTACGGCATGTGCGATAGTCACGCTTTCAGGGCCTGCGCGGCGATCCCGGCAGTCCTGTTCAACAATACCCCGCCTGAAGGACACCCCGCTCATGCCGTACGATCCCAGCCCGCCCAGCGTCAAGCCCTACATCCCGGCGTCCGCGCACTTGCCGGAGTTGACCTGGCGCGCCCTGATCATGGGCACCGTGCTGGGCATGGTCTTCGGCGCCTCGTCGTTGTACCTCGTGCTGAAAGTGGGCCTCACCGTCAGCGCATCGATTCCCGTCGCCGTCATCGCGATCACCTTGTTCGGCCTCGCCAAGAAGGTGGGTGGGCGGGAATCGACGATCCTCGAGAACAGCATCACGCAGACGGCCGGTTCGGCCGGCGAATCGATCGCGTTCGGCCTCGGCGTCACGATGCCCGCCATCATGATCCTCGGCTTCGACCTGGAGATCTCGCGCGTCATGCTCGTGGGCGTGCTGGGCGGCCTGCTGGGCATCCTCATGATGATCCCGATGCGCCGCACGATGATCGTCGACCAGCACCGCGAACTGAAATACCCGGAAGGCACGGCGTGCGCCGAAGTGTTGAAGGCCGCGGCGACCGAGACCTCGCGCGAGGCCGCGGGCGAAGTGCGCGACGCCGATTCCGACGAGGCGAAGGAGGCGCGCATGCGTGCCTTCATCATCTTCGGCGGCTTCGGCCTCGGCTTGCTGTACAAGGTTCTCAACATCTCGCTGAAGCTGTGGAAGGACACCGTCAACTTCGTGTTCGACGCGCCGCTGAAGGCCGGTTCGGCCGGGGCCGAGATCTCGCCGGAGCTGCTGGGCGTGGGCTACATCATCGGCCCGCGCATCGCGATGATCATGGCGGGCGGCGGCGTGCTGTCATACCTCCTGTTGATCCCGATGATCAAGTTTTTCGGCGACGCGCTGACGGTGCCGGTGGCGCCGGGCACGATGCTGATCCGCGACATGAGCCCGGACGACGTGCGTAGCGCGTACGTGCTGTACATCGGCGCGGGCGCCGTCGCGGCGGGCGGCCTGATCTCGCTCGTGCGTTCCCTGCCCACGATCTGGAACGGCTTGAAGGGCGGACTCGCAGGAATCGGGAAAAATGCGGGAAAAGCATCGGCCGTCGACTCGTCGCTGCGCACCGAGCAGGACATCCCGCTGAAATGGGTCGTCATCGGCTGCCTGGGCATCATCGCCGTCATCACGTTCTCCACGCCGCTGCACATGAACGTGCTGGGCGCGCTGCTGATCCTCGTGTTCGGCTTCCTGTTCTCGACCGTGTCGTCGCGGCTGACGGGGGAGGTGGGCTCGTCGTCGAACCCGATCTCCGGCATGGCCGTCGCCACGCTGCTGTTCACGTGCCTGATCTTCCTCGTGATGGGCTGGACGGGCGGGCGCTACTACGTGACGGCGCTGTCCGTCGGCGCCATCGTCTGCATCGCCGCGAGCAACGCGGGCACGACGTCGCAAGACCTCAAGACGGGCTTCCTCGTCGGCTCCACGCCGCGCCTGCAGCAGTACGCGATCCTGGTCGGCGCGTTGGCTTCCGCGCTGATCCTGGGCCCGATCCTGTTGAAGCTGAACGAGGCGGGCACCGTGTACGTGCCGGCCGCGCAGGTGGCGCCACGCGTGACGACCGATGCGACCAAGCTGACGGACACGATGCAGCTGCAAGGCCCGCAGGCGGCATCCGACCACGCCACGTACAAGGTCTGGCAAAAGACCGATACGGTGGGCGGCCCGGCCGGCAAATACCTCGTGCGTCCCGACGGTACGCTCGCCTACCTCGTCGACCCGGGCATCAACGGCCAGTTCCACACGCGCCCGGATGGTTCCGAAGTCAAGAAATACGATGCGCCGAAGGCCGTGCTGATGTCGTACATCATCAAGGGCATCCTCGACCACCAGCTGCCGTGGACGCTGGTGCTGTTCGGCGTGATGGTCGCGGTCGTGCTGGAGATGTCGGGCGTCGCGTCGCTCGCGTTCACGGTGGGCGTGTACCTGCCGCTCGTGTCCACGTTGCCCATCGCGATCGGCGGCATCATCCGCTGGCTCGTCGACCGCCGCAACAACACGCTGCCGCAGTACAACGGCCTATCCGCGGACGAGCTGCAGGCCGCGGGCGACCGCAGCTCCGGCACCTTGCTCGCGTCGGGCTATATCGCGGGCGGCGCGCTGGCGGGCATCATCATCGCCATCACGGCCGGCGTGATGACGGACTTCGATAATGCGATGAACAAATGGGCCGAGGCGATGAATCCGTTCTTCGCGGGCGCGAGCGCCGACCTGCTGTCCATCCTTCCGTATGCGGCGATCTGCGTGCTGCTGTACGTCGTCGGTCGCGAGAAACCTGCGAAATGATACGGCATGGTGGGCTCGGGGAGCCCACCCTACGGCAGCGTCAATTCGTAGGGTGGGCACCGAATGCACGTCACGCGGAGAGCGTCGCGCGCATTGCTTCCATCTCCGCCACGATCCACGCGCGGAAATGCTGCACCTTCGTCATCGCCTCCTTGTGCGGATTGACGAGCAGCCGATACCCATAACCGAACGGCGCGCTCTTGCACGCGAGCTGCAACAGCGTGCCGGCGCGAATGTCCTCGAACGCGATCCCGTACGGCACCAGCCCGATCCCCTGGCCGGCGACGGCTGCCTGCGCCAGCACGCCCCAGTGGCTGTACATCCGCGCAAAGTCGTAATCGCCCTTCAGCGCGCGGTTCTCGTTCAATAGCTGCAGCCAGCCTTCCGGCGTGCGTTCGCACAGCAGCGGGAAGCGTTTCAGGTCGGCCAGCGTAAGGGCGTCCTGGCCATCGGCCAGCAGGTCCGGGCTGTACACGGGCACGAGGCGCTCGCGGAACAGCAGCGCCGGGTCGCCATCCTTCACGGGGCCGTAGCGGATCGCCACGTCGACGGCGTCGTCCTCGATGTCGACCGGAGTGTCGTTCGAATCGATGCGCAGGTCCAGTTCCGGGTGCAGCTTCGTGAAGCGCGACATCCGGGGCACGAGCCACTTGATGGCGAACGAGTGCGTCGTCGAGATGCGCAGCACGGCTTCCTCGTCACCACGCTGCAGCGCCGCCACCTTGCCGCGCAGGTCGGCCAGCATGCGCGCGACGACGATCGCGAGTTCCTGCCCCTTCGCGGTCAGCGCGATGTGGCGCGGGTGGCGGACGAACAGGGGGAATCCGATCGCTTCCTCCAGTTGCTTGACCTGCAGGCTGACCGCGGCCGGCGTCTTGTGCAGCTCGCGGGCCGCCAGCTTGAAGCTGCCCCAGCGGGCGGCGCAATCGAAATCGATCAGGCCGGAGAGGCTGCGCAGCGGTTTCACCGCTCACTCCAGCATAAGTTTTTCTTATTCATAAGATTTATTTTTCTCGTTTGAACAATTGCGCATCTGGTTACAGAATATAGCGGATTGGCCACGACCGTGCCATGCCCACAGACCAAGGGGCGCGTCGAAACCCATCCGGTTTTTCCACGTGCGTAAGGAAAACTTCATGTCCAAGAACATTCTGGTGATCGGCGGTACCCGTTACATCGGACGGCTGCTCGTGCAACGGCTGCTGCGTGCGGGTCATCGCGTGACCATCGCGACGCGCGGCTACGCGCCCGACCCGTTCGGCGACCGCATCGCGCGTGTGCGCGTCGACCGGCGCAACGAGACGGCGATGCGCAACGCGTTTTCCGGTCTCGGCCCGTTCGACATCGTGTACGACCAGATGTGCTACAACCCGCTCGACGCCGCCATTTCCGTGCGCACGTTCGCGGGGAGGGTGGGGCGCTACGTGATGGCGTCCACCATCGATGCCTACCGCGCCCTCGGCTATGGCCACGACCGTCCGCTGCGCGAAGCCGACCTCGCCGTCGAGGCGCAGCGCATCGACACCGCGTACCCGTGGCACGACCCCTGCCGCGCCACCGAGTGCTACGTCGCCGGCAAGGTGCAGGCCGAGGCCTATCTCGTGCGCGACGGCTCGCTGCCGCTCGTGACGCCGCGTCTCGCGCACGTGTTGGGCGGACCGGAAGACTTCACGGGACGCCTTGCGCACTACGTGGAGCTGGCGCGCATGGGCGGCGTCCTGGAATACTCGGACGCGCAGGCGGCGCTGTCGTTCCTGCCGCTGCAGGGCGCGGCCGATTTTCTGGTGTGGGTCGGCATGCAGGATTTCACGGGCCCCGTCAATGCGGCATGCGACGGGTCGCTGTCGGCCGCGCAGTTGTACGAGCGGGTGGGCGCCGTGCTCGATACGCCCGTGACGATGCGCCAGAAGGTGCCGCCGGAGCCAATGGGCCGGCTGTCGCCGTTCGACGTGCCGGGGGCGATCGTGCTGGACACGTCGCGCGCGCAGGCGCTCGGCTACCGGTTCGGACATAGCGACGACTGGATCGACGACACAATCCAGTTGCACGACCTGGCGTTTGTGTAAGACGCAAGCGTGATGCACGCGTCACGCGTGGGCACGGGGTGCCCACCCTACGTAAAACGATGGCCGGAGGCGCTCGTTTTACTTCACGCCGTGCATCAGTTTCTGGATCAGCGGCGCGATCAGGAACAGCAGCACGCCGGCGCCGATCAGGGCCCAGAAGCCGAACGTGTAGCCGGACAGCGCCGATTCCACGGTCATGCCTTTTTCGCCGGAGACGATCGAGGCGAAGATGCCGGACAGGTTGTTGCCGATGCCGGTCGACAGGAACCAGCCGCCCATGCCCAGGCCGACGAGGCGGGTGGGCGCGAGCTTGGTCACCATCGACAGGCCGATCGGCGACAGGCACAGTTCACCGACGGACTGGATCACGTACACCATGAACAGCGTCCAGAACGGGATCTTGCTGTCCGGGCCGACGAGGTGCTGCAGCGCGAACATCAGCAGCAGGAACGCGAGGCCGTTGAAGATCAGGCCCAGGCCGAACTTGCGCGGAATCGACGGGTTCTTGCGGCCCATCGCCGTCCACACGGCGGCGACGATCGGCGCGATCACGATGATCGCGAGCGTATTGACGGACTGGAACCAGCCGGTCGGGAAGGTCCAGCCGCCAAAGTCGCGGCGCACGATGTACTCGGCCAGGAACGTGAACGAGCTGCCGGCCTGTTCGAAGAAGCACCAGAACATCACGTTGAAGAAGAAGATGACGAGCATCGCGATCGTCTTGTCGCGCACGACGGCGCCGCCGCGGATGCCTTCCACCATCAGCATGACGGCGAGGATGATGAAGAGGACGGACAGCACGCCCTGCAGCTTTTCCGCGCCCAGCTTCAGCAGGAAGTACACGACGGGGATCACGATGAACGAGCCGATGACGACGCCGATCACGCGCACCGGATTGCCGAGTGGCCCGGTGGCGGCGCCGATGCCCTTCAGCATGCGGCGGCCGATCTGGAACCAGATCAGCGACAGGATCATGCCCACGCCGGCCGCGAAGAACACGACCTTGTAAGCTGGGACGCCGGTCTGGCTCGACATGCTCTGCGCGAGCGCGCCCGTGAGGATCGGGGCGAGGAAGCCGCCGCCGTTGATGCCCATGTAGAAGATGGTGAAGCCGGAGTCGCGGCGCTGGTCGTTGATGGCGTACAGCTGGCCCACCATCGCCGAGATGTTCGGCTTGAACATGCCGTTGCCGACGATGATCGTCGCGAGGCCCATCTTGAAGATGTCGGGATTCGGGATCGTGATGGCGAACAGGCCGAGCACCATGAACGAGGCGCCGACGAGGATGGAACGCTGGTAGCCGATGACGCGGTCGGCGATGTAGCCGCCGAACACGGCGCCCGCGTAGACGAGGGCGAGGTAGGAGCCGTAGGTCAGGTTGGCGTCGGCCTGGCCCACGCCGCTGCCGCCGTAGAACTGGGCGACGATGTAGAGCACGAGGGCCCAACGGATGCCATAGAAAGCGAAGCGTTCCCAGAATTCCGTCATGAACAGCATCCATAGCGGCGCCGGGTGGCCCATGATCTGCTTGAATTCCGGTACCGCTTTCGGTTCCGCGGTAGTAGTAGCTGCACCGCTCATGCGGTTCCTCCCCTGATCTTTATAAGAATGTTTGCGTATGCGGGGCATGGCCAGCCTGGGTAAGGGTGGCCGCCCAGCGTCGCATTTTAGTGGAAATCGTGCATATGGGGCCAGCTTTTTACAACTCTGCCATATGCGGAATCGGCATAAACGAAATGGAGGTCACAAAGTCGGGTGAGTTGTCGTATATTGGAGCAACAGTCACACCGATTCACAGCAGAGAAAAGGAATACACCATGAATTACGACGTTGTCGATACGCTGATTTCACCGGAAGGACGTCTGGAAGTCCTGTCGAAGGCCGAAGTGGCCAAGCTCCTCGATACGAGCCAGGGTGGCCTGTACCAGATCTTCCGCAAGTGTGCGCTGGCGGTACTGAACTCCGGCAGCTCGATCGACGACGGCAAGGAACTGCTCGAGCGGTACAGGGAATTCGACATCAAGATCATCCAGCGCGAACGGGGCATCAAGCTCGATATCCGCGGCGCGCCCGCCCACGCGTTCGTCGAAGGCAAGATGATCAAGGGTATCCACGAGCACCTGTTCTCGGTCCTGCGCGACATCGTCTACGTGAACTTCGAAGTGACGGACAATCCGCGCTTCGACCTCACGCGCCCGGAAGGCATCACGGACGCCGTATTCCACATCCTGCGCAACGCCAACGTGCTCCAGCCGCAGCGCAATCCGAACCTCGTCGTGTGCTGGGGCGGCCACTCGATCAATCGCGTCGAGTACAACTATTCGAAGCACGTCGGCTACCAACTGGGCCTGCGCGAACTCGATATCTGCACGGGTTGCGGCCCGGGCGCGATGAAGGGCCCGATGAAGGGTGCCACCATCGGCCACGCGAAGCAGCGGCTGCAGGGCGGCCGGTACCTCGGCATCTCGGAGCCGGGCATCATCGCCGCCGAGTCGCCGAACCCGATCGTCAACGACCTCGTGATCATGCCGGACATCGAGAAGCGCCTGGAAGCGTTCGTGCGCACGGGCCACGGCATCGTCGTGTTCCCGGGCGGCGCCGGCACGGCGGAAGAGATCCTGTACATCCTCGGCATCCTGCTCCACCCGGACAACGCGGAAGTGCCGTTCCCGCTCGTGTTCACGGGGCCGGCGACGGCGCGCGAATACTTCGAGCAGATCGACCAGTTCATCGGCCTCACGCTGGGCGCGAAGGCGCAAAGCCGCTACAAGATCATCATCGACGACCCGGACGCCGTCGCGCGCGAGATGCAGACGGGGATCCGCCAGGTGCGCGAATTCCGCAAGTCGCGCAGCGATGCGTACTACTTCAACTGGGGCTTGCGCATCGATCCGGAATTCCAGAAGCCGTTCCGTCCCACGCACGAGAACATGCGCAACCTGCTGCTTTCCAAGAACCAGGAGACGCATTTGCTGGCGGCGAACTTGCGCCGCGCGTTCTCGGGCGTCGTCGCGGGCAACGTGAAGGAAGAGGGCATACGCGCGATCGAGCAGTTCGGCAAGTTCGAGATCCACGGCGAGAACGAGATCATGGCGCCGATGGATGCGCTGCTGCAGTCGTTCGTGGAACAGAGCCGCATGAAGTTGCCGGGCAAGGAGTATGTGCCCTGCTACCGCGTCGTACGGTAAATTTGGCGCCTGGCGGGCTCGGGGAGCCCACCCTACGGCGTATCGATATTCGCTGAAACCATTCACGGTAGGGTGGGCACCCCGTGCCCACGCGGACTACGGCATGTCGATGTTCGATGCCATCGTCAAACGTAGGGTGGGCACCCCGTGCCCACCGTGCCGGCCATAAGAAAAGGCGCGGACGACGAATCGTCCGCGCCTTTTTCGTGATGCGTGACGTTTAATCTTCCTTGCGGAGGTGCGGGAACAGCAGCACGTCGCGGATGTTCGGCGAATCGGTGATGATCATCATCAGGCGGTCGATGCCGATGCCGCAGCCACCCGTCGGAGGCATGCCGTATTCCAGCGCGCGGATGTAGTCGGCGTCGTAGTACATCGCCTCTTCATCGCCCGCCTGCTTCGCTTCGACCTGCGCCAGGAAGCGCGCCGACTGGTCTTCCGGATCGTTCAACTCGGAGAAGCCGTTGGCGATCTCGCGGCCCACCATGAACAGCTCGAAGCGTTCCGTGATGCCTGCGCGCGTGTCCGACGCGCGCGCGAGCGGCGACACTTCGACCGGATAGTCGATGATGAACGTCGGCTCCCACAGCTGCGCTTCCGCCGTCTCTTCGAACAGCGAGAGTTGCAACGCGCCCATGCCCGAGATGGCGTGCGGCTTGACGCCGAACTTCGCCAGCTCCGCCTTCAGGAAGTCCATGTCGTGCAACTGCGCGTCCGTGTAGTGCGGCGCGAACTTGTTGATGGCCTGGACGATCGTCAGGCGGTGGAAGGGCTTCGACAGATCCAGTGCGCGGCCGCCGTACGTCAGTTCGGCGGTGCCGTGCGCGTCGATGGCGGCCTGGCGGATGACGGCTTCCGTGAAGTCCATCAGCCATTTGTAGTCGGTCCAGGCGGCGTAGAACTCCATCATCGTGAATTCCGGATTGTGACGGATCGACACGCCCTCGTTGCGGAAGTTACGGTTGATCTCGAACACGCGGTCGAAGCCGCCCACGACGAGGCGCTTCAGGTACAGCTCGGGCGCGATGCGCAGGAACATCTGCATGTCCAGCGCGTTGTGGTGCGTGATGAACGGTTTCGCGGCGGCGCCGCCCGGGATCGGGTGCAGCATCGGCGTCTCGACTTCCATGAAGCCGTGGTCCTGCATGAAGCGGCGGATCGACGAGATGGCGGCCGTGCGCGCCTTGAACGTGCGGCGCGTCTCTTCGTTCATGATCAGGTCGACGTAGCGCTGGCGGTACTTCGTTTCCTGGTCGGCGAGGCCGTGGAACTTGTCCGGCAGCGGACGCAGCGCCTTCGTGATCAGGCGGAGCACGGTGACCTTCACCGTCAGCTCGTCCGTCTTCGTCTTGAACAGCGTGCCTTCGACGCCCAGGATGTCGCCCAGGTCGTAGTGGCGCAGCGCTTCCATCGCTTCCTCGCCCGTGTTGTCGAGGGTGGCGTAGATCTGGATGCGGCCATCGGCGCGCGGGCCCGACGCGTCTTGCAACGTCGCGAAAGCGGCCTTCTTGCCCGCTTCACGCTTGAGCATCATGCGGCCCGCCAGCACGACGGCTTGCGGCTCCGCTTCCAGTTGTTCGCGCGTCCAGCCGCCGAACTGCTCGGCGAGGTCGGCCGCCTTGTGCTGCGGGACGAAGTCGTTCGGGAAGGCGATGCCTTTTTCGCGGATCGCGGCCAGCTTCACGCGGCGTTCGGCGATGATCTTGTTGTCCTCGGCCGCGAGGCTGGTCGGCTCGTTGCCCGGTTGCTGTTCTTGGTGTTCGGTGCTCATGTCAGTATCTGTCTAGTTTGGAATCACGGGGTGCCGAGCCGGTCGCCTACGCGCATGTCGCGGACGTCCAGCTCATCGTAATGGGCGACGATGCGCACGACGTTGTCGAATTCGCGGAAGGCCTCGGCGGGCAGGGTCGTGGTGATGACGACGGTCTTCATGCCTGCGCGTCGCGCCGCTTCCACGCCCATCGGCGCGTCTTCGAACACGATGCAGTCATGCGGTGCCACGCCCAGCTTCTCGGCCGCTTTCAGGAATACGTCCGGATGCGGCTTGCCGCGCGCGACGTCGGCCGCGCCGACGACGGCGTCGAAGTGGCGGCGCAGGTCCAGTTCATCGAGCGTGAAGACGATGTTCGCGGGCGGGGCGGACGTCGCCACCGCGAGCTTCACGCCTTCTTCTCGGGCGCGCGCCACGAAGTCCTCGAAGCCCTGGATCGCGCGCCGGTGCGGGGCGTACATCTCGCGGTACAGCGCTTCTTTTTCCTGCGCCAGCACGGCGATCTCGTCGTCCGGAATGTCGGCGTCGAGGCGCTCGCGCAGGATCTCGCGGACCTGCGCGCCGGCCGTCTCGCGGAAGAACGCGTCCGGATCGTACGTCTTGCCGCGGCGGGCGAAGAACGCGAGCCAGGACTCCGTGTGGAACGCCATGTTGTCGACGATGGTGCCGTCCATGTCGAAGACGAAAGCGGGCATCGTCATGCGTTACACGCCCTGTTTCAACGACGCGGAGATGAAGTCGTCGAGGTCGCCGTCCAGCACGTTCTTCGTGTTGCCGGTCTCGAAGCCGGTGCGCAGGTCCTTGATGCGCGACTGGTCGAGCACGTACGAGCGGATCTGGTGGCCCCAGCCCACGTCGGTCTTCGAGTCTTCCAGCTTCTGCTGCTCGGCCATGCGCTTGCGCAGCTCGAGCTCGAACAGCTTGGCGCGCAGCATGTCGAACGCCTCGGCCTTGTTGCGGTGCTGCGAGCGGTCGTTCTGGCACTGCACGACGATGCCCGACGGCGCGTGCGTCAGCCGCACCGCGGAGTCGGTCTTGTTGATGTGCTGGCCGCCGGCGCCGGACGCGCGGTACGTGTCGATGCGCACGTCGGCCGGGTTGATCTCGATTTCGATCGACTCGTCCACTTCCGGGTACACGAAGATCGACGAGAACGACGTGTGGCGGCCGTTGGCGGAGTCGAACGGCGACTTGCGCACGAGGCGGTGCACGCCCGTTTCCGTGCGCAGGTGGCCGTACGCGTATTCGCCCTCGACCTTGATCGTGGCCGTCTTGATGCCGGCGACCTCGCCCTCGGACAGTTCCATCACCTCGGCCTTGAAGCCCTTGCGCTCGCAATAGCGCAGGTACTGGCGCATCAGCATCGACGCCCAGTCCTGGGCTTCGGTGCCGCCGGCGCCGGCCTGGATGTCGATGAAGCAGCTGGCGTGGTCCATCGGGTTGCTGAACATGCGACGGAATTCCATCGCCTCGATGACCTTCTTGATCTCCTCGGCGTCGCCTTCCACCGCTTCGATGGTGGCGTCATCGCCTTCTTCGCGGGCCATCTCGAACAGGTCGGACGCGTCCGTCAAATCGGCGCGCGCCTTTTCCAGCGTGAGGACGACGCCTTCCAGCGCCTTCTTCTCGCGGCCCATGTCCTGGGCGCGCTTCTGGTCGTTCCAGATGGCCGGGTCTTCCAGTTCCTGGTTGACCTGCTCTAACTTCTCCGCTTTGCGGTCGAAGTCAAAGATACCTCCGAAGTTCGGCTTCACGGCTGGTCAGGTCGTTCAGCAGGGAGGAAAGGGCATTGATGCGTTCAGCTTCCATGGTCTGTGGCAATTTTGTGTGGTTGAATCGAACCCTCGATTATACCCTAGTGCGGGGCGTGTTCGCGAGCGCCTTGCCGTGCGCCGCCGCAGTGGCTTATGATGGGCCGCGCTTCGTCGCCATTGACTGCCCGTCCACGATCCGTCCAGCCCATGATGCCCCGCCTTTCCCAGCTGTTCCGCGCGGCCCCGCTCGCCGCGGCCGTGTCCATCGCGTGCGCCGCGCCCGTGCCCGCGGGCACGCACGCGACGCTCGCCATCCTGGAGACGACGGACCTCCATGCGAACGCTGTCGGCTACGATTACTACAAGCTGGCGGCCGACCCGTCGCTGGGCTTCGACCGGACGGCGACCTTGATCGAAGAGGCGCGCCGCGAGTTCCCGAACACCGTGCTGCTCGACGATGGCGACACGATCCAGGGCAATGCGCTGGGCGACTACCAGGCCGTCGTCGCGCCCCTGAAATGCGGCGAACTGCCGGGCATCTACAAGGCCATGAAACGGCTGGGCTACGACGGCGGCACCGTCGGCAACCACGATTTCAACTACGGCCTCGCCTACCTCGCGCAGGTGACGGGCAGCCGCTTCGACGTGCCCGGCAGCCTGCGCCCGGCGAAGGCGTGCGCGGGCCCCGGCTTCCCGCTCGTGCTGGCCAACGTCTACAGCGTCAGGACGCACGCCCCGCTGTTCGCGCCGTACCGCATCATCGAGAAGCGCGTGCGCGCGGAGGACGCGGCCGGCCGGCCCGTGGTGGCGACCGTGAAAATCGGCATCATCGGTTTTACGACGCCGACGATCATGGCGTGGGACAAGCGGGCGCTGGAAGGCCGCGTCTACACGGCGGGCCTCGTCGAGACGGCCCGGCGCTACGTCCCGGAGATGCGCCGGAAAGGGGCGGACGTCGTCGTCGCGCTGTCGCACGGGGGCCTCGACGCGAGCCCGTATGCGCCGACGATGGAAAACGGGAACTACTGGCTGGCGCAGGTGCCCGGCATCGATGCGCTGCTGCTGGGCCATGCGCACCAGTTGTTCCCGAACCCCGCCAGTACGGTCGCGCAATTCGACCTCCCGCACGTCGATAAAGTCCGCGGCACCGTGTTCGGCGTGCCGACCGTCATGGCGAACTTGTGGGGCAAGAACTTGGGGGTGATCCGCTTCGAGCTGCGCCACGACGGCAAGGGGTGGCGCATCGAGCGCGACCGCACCGTCGTCGAGACGCGCGCCACGCAGCAGCCCGGCAAATCGTATGTCGCGCCCGATGCGGCCGTGCCCGACCTCGTGCGCCATGAGCACGAGGCGACGATCCGTTACGTGCAGACACCGGTCGGCAGCACGGCCTTCCGCATGGCGACGTATTTCGCCGACGTGGGCGACCCGTCGGCGATCCAGGTCGTCAACGAGGCGCAGGCCGATTACGTCCGTCAGTACGTGAAGGCGAACCTGCCGCGGTATGCCGACGTGCCCGTGCTGTCCGTGTCGGCGGCATTCAAGGCGGGCGCCGCGGGCCCGGCCGACTACACGGACGTGCCGCCGGGCAGCCTGGCGCTGAACAACGCGGCCGACCTGTACCTGTACCCGAACGCGCTGTACGCCGTGAAGGTCGACGGCGCTGGGTTGGCGGCCTGGCTGGAAAAGGCGGCGGGCCGCTTCAACACGATCGAACCGGCGCAGGCCGCGCCGCAGGAACTCGTCAACACGGGCTTCCCCAGCTATAACTTCGACACCGTGACGGACCCGGACCTGCGCTACGAGATCGACGTGACGCAGTCGCCGGGCAAGCGCATCCGCCATCTGACGTGGCAGGGCAAGCCTGTCGCCGCGGACCAGGAATTCCTCGTCGCGACGAACAATTATCGGGCGAGCGGTGGCGGTAACTTCCCCGGCCTGGACGGCAGCCGCACGGTGATCGCCGCGCCGGACACGAACCGCGACGTGCTGGTCGCCTGGATCCGCGCGCACCCGCGGCTGACCCGGGCAGGCAATGGTGCCGCACGCAGCTGGCGTTTCGCACCCGTGCATACGACGGGTCCGGTCGTGTTCCACGCGCCGCCGGGCCTGCAGGCGCTCGCGCGCGAGGCGGGTCTCGTCAACGTCACGCAGGTGCGCGCGGACGACGGCCTGGGAAACGGATTGGCGTTGTACGCCGTCGACCTGTCGGGCGACTAGGGCAGGTCAGCCGCGCTGGTTGCGGCCCGTGGCCTGGATTTCGCCGGCTGCGATCTCCGCCAGGTCGACGAGGCTTTGCACTTCGGCCGCGCGCAGGCGGCGCGGTTCGCGGTCGATCACGCACAAGGTGCCGAGCGGCTGGCCGGACTTGTCGCGCAGGGGCACGCCGGCATAGAAACGGATGCGGGGCTCCTGCAGGACGAGCGGATTGTTGCGGAAGCGGTCGTCCGCCAGGGCATCTTCGACGACGAACAGCTCGTTCTTGAGGATTGCGTGCGAGCAGAACGCCCAGTCGCGGGTCGTCTCCTGCGCGGCCAGTCCGACGCGCGCCTTGAACCATTGGCGGGTCGACGTCAGCAGGGAGATCAGGGCGATCGGCGAGCCCGTCACGATCGAGGCGAGGCGCACGAGGCGGTCGAAGCGCGGTTCGGGGTCGCTGTCGACGAGACCCGTCGACGCGAGTGCGGCCAGGCGCGAACGCTCGTTGGCGCCGAGCGGATAGCCCGGCTGCAGCGCCGGCTGGTATTCCTTGTCCGTGCCGGGATTCGGGGTCGAGCGCGCGCCGTCGTCGCCATGCATCAGGCTCTGTACGAGGCTCATGCGCGTGCGGCGGTGGCCGCCCGGGGTCTTCCACGACTCGATCGCACCGCTTTCCATCCAGATCTGGACGGTGCTCGTCGCCACGCCGAGCAGCCGCGCGACTTCGCTCGTCGTCAGAATCGGATCGTCTTCCTGTACGTTACTTTGCATATACATCCTCATTACCGTCAGTATAGCGGATTCGGACGGTACACATTTCCTAAAATCTAGTTGTCCCGGAGAACGTAATCCCCAAACAACATTCTTACACGATTTTACATTTCACGTACGTCCGGATGAACGAGGCGGGACCGCCGCTCAGTGGACGGCGCGCTTTTCCGGCTGCACGAGCACGAATGGGCTGACGACGGACGCCCACAGCAATGTGTCGGCGGCCTGCCACGTCTGCGCCTGCGCGTCCGACACTTTTGCAATCTTGCCTTCGTTCATCCAGCGCGTGATGGTGTCCTTGTCGTCGTGGGCCACGCGCAGGGCGACTTCGACGAGGTCCAGTGCTTCGCTCACATAGACGACGGCGCCATGGGCGAAATGGCGCTCGAGTTCGGACCAGTGCACGCGGGCGGTCTCGCTATTGATCTTGTCGTGCAGCTCTTTGTCTTTCAGCGGATCGGTTTTCATGTTCTTTACATCAATCGAGGGATTCGACCGCGGGAAGCGGCGAACCCGCCCATGTTAACCGATATGCATGGCCCTTGCGGACATTGCCCACGAGTGCGGGCCGGAAGCACGCGAGATTCGTGCCGTCGGGCCGGCGCACGCTGGGGTAGATGACGCCCATCGAGCCGGCGTCCAGCAACTCCGCCGCGAGCGCCTGCGACGCGACGTAGCTGCCCGGGTCGAGGCAGGCCTGCCAGGCGTCGGCGCCGCGCAGGTCGTGGAAGGTGGCGCTGAAGTCGGCCAGCAGCGCCTGGTACGTGATGCTGTCGTCGAAGCGGTCGATTTCATGATATTCGACGGCCTTGTGGAATGCCACCTCGGCCAGCGCCGTGTCGGCATCGAACGCGCAATACCATGCGCCGCGATCGCCGTCGTTGAAGCGGCTGCCTTCCGGGCGCGCATAGGTGTAGGCCGCATTGATGATGCGGAAGTTCGGCACGCCAAACACGAGCTCGTCCACGCCGATGCCCGGCAGCAGGCCGGATTCCCCGCGCAGGCGGTCATTGGTGGCGTTGTCGAGGTCGAACAGGTCGCGCAGCATGGTGTCGCCGTCGGCGAGCGGCGCCAGCACGGAATCTTCGAGGTCGGCGAAGCGCGACGGGATCAGGCGGCACGTGTCGAATTGCCGCAGCGCCGTCAGGCGGGGGATGAGTTTCACTCACAGCCCTCCACGGCGGGCATCGAGCAGGCGGCGCACGGTCTGCATCGCCAGCAGGCCGCCGCCCAGCATGTACGCGATGGGCGTGCGGCCGTTGAAGATCGGATTCGTGTTCGGTAGGTGGACCCATTCGTCGGCGAGCTTGTCGCCGTAGAGGATGTGCAGCGCCTTGTAGATGCCGAGCAGATAGGAGATGCGGGTGATGCGGTCGACTTCCAGCACCCGAGCCGGATTTTTCTTCCATTCGTAGAACGAGGAGGACGACAGGCCGCCCAGCAGCTCGCGCGCATCCTCGTCGCGCACCTGCCAAGCGCCCGCGAGGCGGAAAAACCCCTTCAAGGCGGATTCCGACAGCCGTTCGCGCTCGGCGCGGGCGGACAAGTCGATGAGGGTCGCCGGCTCGAAGCGGCTCTTGGGGTAGGCATAGGCGAAGTTCATGACGTGTTCTCCGATTTCGGATTATATATACTCCGCTTCCGGATGTATTGCAAGTGTCTTGTATAAACGGTATTGCCGTGCCAGAATTCAACGCTTGTCAAACCATCATCCTTGCAAACGACGAGAAAGGGGGCGCCATGCGTCTGCTGTCGATTGGGGTCATGTGCATCAGCATGCTGATGCTGGCGATGGCGAGCGCCGCGCGGCCGTCGAACGACGAGTTGAAGAAGCAGGTCGCCGCCACGGAACGGGCATTCGCCGCCACGATGAAGGCGCGCGACCACGCCGCGTTCACGTCCTTCCTGGCCGACGAGGCCATCTTCCTGTCCGGAGCGACACCGCTGCGCGGGCGCGAGAGCGTCGCCAACGCGTGGCGCAAGTACTACGAGGCCGACCATGCGCCGTTCTCGTGGGAGCCCGAGCAAGTCGAGGTGGTCGATTCCGGTACGCTGGCCTATAGCGGCGGACCCGTCTACGACGCGAGCGGGAAGGTGGTCGGCCGTTACAACTCGATCTGGCGGCTGGAGGCGCCGGGGCGCTGGAAGATCGTGTTCGATCGCGGCGAGGCGCCGCCGTGTGATTGCAAGCCTGATTCGCGGTGACGCATGGTGGGCGGGGGCCGCCCACCCTACCGCCGGTAGCCCTTTGCCGGGTTGGCGTTGCGTAGCCGTAGGGTGGGCACCCCGTGCCCACCATAACGTGCCGGTTACGCCGGCTCGGCGTGCTCGACGAGCAACTGAACCTTCGTGACGCCGTTGTATTCATTGGCATCGAGCCGGAACGCGACGCGCGCCCGGTCGCCCAGCGCATCCGTGTGCCCGAACCAGATGGCGTCGTAGCGGCGCCCGTTGCGCTCCAACAGGAGCTTCAGGTGCCGGTCCTTCAGGATGCGCTGGCTGACGACGCGGAACTCGTCGCAGAACACGGGCGGCGCGAAGCCCTGGCCCCACACCTGGCCGTCCAGCAGCTCGATGAATTGCGTGCTGTAGAAATCGTCTTCCAGCGGCCCGTCCGTCTCGACGACACGTTCCAGCTGCGCTTCGGTCAGCCAGCTGCGGCCGACGGCCTCGAACGCCTCGGCGAACGTCGCGAAATGGTCGCCGCGGAGCGTCAGGCCGGCCGCCATCGCGTGGCCACCGAACTTGTCGATCAGGCCCGGCACCTTCTTCGACACGAGGTCGAGCGCATCGCGCAGGTGGAAGCCCGGGATCGAGCGCCCGGAGCCCTTGATCCAGCCGTCGCCCGCGGGCGCGAACGTGATCGTCGGGCGGTAGAATTTTTCCTTCAGGCGCGACGCCACGATGCCGATGACGCCCTGGTGCCAGCCGTCGTCGAACACGGCGATCGTGCTCGCGTCGGCCGGCTTGAAGTCGTCCAGGTGCAGCAGGGCCGTGTCCTGCATGTCGGCCTCGATCTCGCGCCGCTTCAGGTTGATGTCGTTGAGCTGCTGCGCGATGGCCCACGCGCGGCCTTCGTCGTCCGTGATCAGGCACTCGATCCCGAGCGACATGTCTTCCAGGCGGCCCGCCGCGTTCAGCCTGGGGCCGAGGGCGAAGCCGAGGTCGAACGGCGACGCGCAGCGCGCCTCGCGGCCCGCCACGCGGAACAGCGCGGCGACGCCGGCGTGCATGCGGCCCGCGCGCATCCGCTTCAGGCCTTGCGCGACGAGGATGCGGTTGTTCGTGTCGAGCTTGACCACGTCGGCGACCGTGCCCAGCGCGACAAGGTCGAGCAGGTTGTCGAGCTTGGGCTGCGTCTGTGCGTCGAACACGCCACGGCGGCGCAGTTCCGCGCGCAGCGCCAGCAGCACGTAGAACACGACGCCGACGCCGGCCAGGTGCTTGCTGGGGAAGCCGCATTCGGGCTGGTTCGGGTTCACGATCACGCGCGCATCCGGCAGGGCGTCGCCCGGCAGGTGGTGGTCCGTGACGACGACGTCGATGCCGCGCGCCTTCGCCGCCGCCACGCCGTCGATGCTGGCGATGCCGTTGTCGACGGTGATGATGATGTCGGGCGCCTTCTCGCGCGCCGTCAGCTCGACGATTTCCGGCGTCAGGCCGTAGCCGTACTCGAAGCGGTTCGGCACGATGTAGTCGACGTGCGCGCCCATCGCCCACAGACCGCGCAGCGCGGTCGCGCAGGCGGTGGCGCCGTCGCAGTCATAGTCGGCGACGATGGTCATCTTCTTGCGGGCTGCGATGGCGTCGGCGAGGTAGGTCGCGGCCGCGTCGATCTGGCGCAGGGCGCCGGGCGGCACGAGCGCCTGCAGCTCGACCGCCAGCTCGCGCGGGTCGGTCAGGCCGCGCGCGGCGTAGACACGGGCGAGTACGGGGTGGATCCCGCCCTGGCGCAGCATTTCGGATAGTCTTGCGGGGCAGGGGCGGATGGTGATGCGGGTCTTCACAGCAGTGGTTCCAGTGTCGGGCGGCGCCAGAATTTACGTTGCGCCAGCGGTGTCGTGGTGGTCTCGAGGAGGCCGTCGCGGTGGCTCAGCACGAGGCGCACCGTCTTGATGCGGCCTTTGGCCAGCAGTGCCAGCAGCGGGGCGAACAGCTCGGCCTCCAGGCGTTGCATCTGCTGCAGCCAGCCGCTCCAGTCGGCCGCGATGCCGGGGGCGGCGACGTTGCCGCAGGCGAGCAGCCAGTCGGCGTCGTCGTCCAGCAGCGTGTCCAGACCGGCGAGGCTGTCCAGGCGCCGCTCCGCCAGCGCCGCCAGCCAGCCGGGCGCCTCGAATGCGGCCACGCGCGGGCGCGCGACAGCCTTGCCGGCCGCCTTCGCGACCAGTTGCTGCGCGTGTTCCGTGGCGATGCTGGCATTCCCCCACGGCCAGAAGGAATTGATCGGCAACTGGCCGCGCGCCTCGCGCGCCGCGTTGGCCGGGTCCGTGAACCACGTCACCTGCACGTCGTTCTGCAGCTTGCGGAACGCGCGCGCCTGCGGGCCGGACGGCATCCAGTCCGTCAGGTTCATGTTCACGGCCGCGTCCGGGCTGGCCGTCACGATCTCCGTCCAGCCGTCGGCGCGCATGAACCACGTGTCGCGCGTGCCCCACGCGAGCGCGTAGCCGCCTTCCTCGAAGCAGGGACGAGCGCTGTCGAACAGGGCGCGCGCCTCCGTCTCGCGCAGGTCGAGCCCACGGGTGTCGCCCATCTGCAGGTGCGTGCGCGCGATCTGGATGTGCGTCGGGTTCACGACGAACCACATGCCGTCGCCCGGATCGAGGCCGACGCCGCGCATGGCGCTGGTCGCCACGCCCGGCACGAGCCCGCGCGCGAGGCCCAGCGCCCGGGCGATCCACAACTCGTGCGGCAGCACGCGCGCTTCCGCGTCCAGCGGGCGGTACTGCCGGCCTGACGTTTTCGACAACAGCGCGGCCAGCGCCGGCGCCTGCAGGGCGCGGGTCAGGTCGGGCGCGAATTCTGGAGCGGGAAGGGCGAACGGCAGGACGAGCGTAATGTGGGCCATCCCGTCATTGTAGGCGAAATCGGCCCGCTCAGACACCCGCGCCGGGGGCGCCGTCCGTGCCCCAATGTGTGTATGCCGGAAAAATTACTTCCAATTGTGACAACGCCCCACAAGGATGAGCGTTGTGTGGCAAACTGCGGGACCACTGCATTTAGCCCGGAGCCCATGAGCATCATCCACAAACTGCCGTACGAATGGCTGGTCGGCCTGCGCTACACGCGCGCCGGCAAGCGCAGCAGCCGCAACAGCTTCATTTCCTTCATTTCGCTGATCTCCGTGTCCGGCATCGCGCTCGGCGTCGGCGCGCTGATCGTGGTGCTGTCGGTGATGAACGGGTTCCAGAAGGAAGTCACCGACCGCATGCTGTCCGTGCTGGCGCACATCGAAGTCTTCGACGCCAGCGGCTCGATGCCGAACTGGCGCGCCGCCGAGAAGGAAGCGTTCCGCAACCCGGCCGTGCGCGGCGCCGCGCCGTTCGTCGAGACGCAGGGCCTGCTCGTGCGCGAGGACACGATGAAGCCGGCCGTCATCCGCGGCATCCTGCCGTCGGAAGAGCACAAGGTGTCGGACGTCGCGAAGCAGATCCGCCAGGGCAGCCTCGACAGCCTGCGCCCGGGCGACTACAACATCGTGCTCGGCTATGCGCTGGCCCGCTCGCTCGGCGTCGGCATCGGCGACAAGGTCAACATGCTGCTGGCGCAAGGCCAGACGACGCCGGCCGGCATGGTGCCGCGTTCGCGCGTGTTCACCGTGAGCGGCATCTTCGAGGCCGGCCATTACGAATTCGATTCGGGGCTTGCCTTCATCAACATCGAGGATGCGCAGCGCATGGTCCGGCTGGACGCGCCGAACGGCCTGCGCCTGCGCATCGCCGACATGAATCAGGCACCGTTCGTCGCGCAGGAACTCAAGCGCAGCATGTCCGGCGACCTGATCATGCGCGACTGGTCGCAGCTGAACGCCAACTGGTTCGCGGCCGTGCAGACGGAAAAGCGCATGATGTTCATCATCCTCACCCTGATCATCGCCGTGGCCGCGTTCAACCTCGTCTCGACACTCGTCATGACGGTGACGGAGAAGCAGCCCGACATCGCCATCCTGCGCACCTTGGGCGCCTCGCCGCGGTCGATCACGAAGATCTTCATGATCCAGGGGGCCCTCGTCGGCATCATGGGCACGGTGGCGGGCGTGCTGCTGGGCGTGCTGGTGGCGCTGAACATCGACCACATCGTCCCGTTCATCGAACACCTGCTGGGCGTGCAGTTCCTGTCGAAGGACATCTACCTCATCAGCGAAATCCCGTCCGACCTGCGCTGGCCGGACGTCTTCAAGATCGGCGGCGTTTCCGTGCTGCTGGCGTTCGTCGCGACCATCTACCCGAGCTGGTCGGCCTCGCGCGTGAAGCCGGCGGAGGCCCTGCGTTATGAGTAATATGAATCTGAATACGGCCATCCTCGCCTGCCGCGGCGTCGGCAAGACCTTCCGCCAGGGCGATTACGCCGTGCAGGTGCTGGACAATATCGACTTCACCATCGGCCGCGGCGAGCGCGTGGCCATCGTGGGCGCGTCGGGCTCCGGCAAGTCGACCCTGCTGCACGTCCTCGGCGGCCTGGATACGCCCAGCACAGGCATCGTCACCCTGCACGGCGAAGACTTCGCCACGCTGTCCGAGACGCGTCGCGGCGAGCTGCGCAACCGCTCGCTCGGCTTCGTCTACCAGTTCCATCACCTGCTGCCGGAATTCACGGCGCTGGACAACGTCGCGATGCCGCTGCTGATCCGGCGCACGCCGCGCGGCGAGGCCATCGAACGCGCCCGCGCCATGCTCGCGCGCGTGGGCCTGACGAAGCGCGCCATCCACCGGCCTGGCGAGTTGTCGGGCGGCGAGCGCCAGCGCGTCGCACTCGCGCGCGCGCTCGTCACGGAACCCGCGTGCGTGCTGGCGGACGAACCCACGGGGAACCTCGATCACACGACGGCGCAAGGCATCTTCGACCTGATGCTGGAGTTGTCGACGACCCTGGGCACCGCGTTCGTGATCGTCACGCACGACCCGGAACTGGCGGGCCGCTGCGACCGCGTGCTGCGCATGACGGAGCACGGCCTGCAGCCGGCCGAGGTGTAAGCCGCGCCGCCATGTGGATCGACACCCACTGCCACCTCGACGCCCACGAATTCGGCACCGAGTCCCTCGCCGTCGCGCGGCGCGCGGAGGAGGCAGGGGTCGGGATGATCGTGATCCCGGCCGTCGCGCGCGCCAATTTCGACGTCGTGCGCCGGCTCGCGGCGGGCGTGCCGAACGCCAGCTACGCGCTGGGCATCCACCCGATCTACGTGCCGCAGGCCACCGACGACGACCTCGCCGAGCTGCGGCGCCAGGTCGAGGCATCTTTGGCCGACCCGCGCTTCGTCGCGATCGGCGAGATCGGCCTCGACTTCTTCATCCCCATGCTGTGCGAGCCGGCCATGCGCGAGAAGCAGGAGCGCTTCCTGCGCGAGCAGCTGCGCATTGCGCGCGACTTCGGCCTGCCCGTCCTCGCGCACGTGCGCCGCTCGCAGGACCAGGTGCTGAAACACGTGCGCCAGATCCCGCCCGCGGGCGGCATCGCGCATGCGTTCAACGGCAGCCACCAGCAGGCCGGGGCATTCATCGACGCAGGCTTCCACCTGGGCTTCGGCGGTGCCATGACCTTTACGCGCGCCCTGCAGATCCGCAGGCTCGCGGCGGACCTGCCGCTCGACGCCATCGTCCTCGAGACGGACGCGCCGGACATCGCGCCCGCGTGGGTCCACCCGGGCCGCAACAGCCCCGAGCAATTGCCCGCCATCGGCGCCGCGCTGGCAGGACTGCGCACGCTCGCGCCCGATGCCGTGCGCGCCGCCACGCACGCGAACGCGCTGGCTGCGATTCCGCGGCTGGCGCCGCTGCTCGCCTGAACCACCGATGCGCCGATGCGGCGCGCATGATGCACATGGGTCGTACCCGGCCCTCATGACGGCGCGACCGCGCACGCGGTCCGCCGGTTCCATCGTGTCGCGCCGGCGCGCCATGCGGCCCCCGGCGGCGCGCCGCATGGGACCATCCGCACGCGCCGAAGTTCGCTCCAGCGCACTCTGACCCACGGCAATCTCGCGCCGTTTGAAGCATGGAAGAATCCCCTGGTGCCGCATCCGCGGCGTGGTCACGGGAGAGACAGTGGAAAGCGCGAGCGACTATCTGCGGGTCCTGCAGCACGAGAAGGCCATGAGCACCGCGCAGCGGCCGTTGCGGCTGCGCCTGGCCCACGGCGGCCAGCTCGCCGATGACGTGCTGCTGCCCCAACGGGTCGTGGGCAGCGAAGCCATCTGTGGCGGCATCGACTACCGCATCGCCTGCGTGGCCGCGAGCCCGACCATTCCGCTGAAAGAGTTGATCGCGCTGCCGGCCGAACTGCAGTTCGTGACCGACCGCGGCACGCTGCGCAGCGTCTGCGGCATCGTCACCGAAGCGCGCGCGGGCGATGCCGACGGCGGCCTGGCCGGCTACGAGCTGGTCCTGTGCGACGTGTTCGCCGTGATGGAAAAGCGTACCAACAGCCGCGTGTTCCGCTACCAGAACGAGCTGGAGATCGTGCAGCTGCTGTGCGATGAATGGCGCCAGTCGAACACGGTGCTGGCCAATGCGTTCGAGCTCGAACTCGACCCGCTGTTCGACCTGCGCCAATTCCCGCCGCGCGAACAGACGATGCAGTACAACGAATCCGACGCCGCGTTCGTGCGCCGCCTGCTCAAGCGGCGCGGCATCGCGTGGGTGTTCCGTCCCGGCCGCCGGCGCGGCAGCCCCGTCGATCCCGCGCACGACCGCACGCCCGCGCACACGCTCGTGCTGTTCAACGATCCGCACGGCCTGCCGCAGAACGCGGCGGGCACCGTGCGCTACCACCGCGACAGCGTGGCCGACGGCCGCGACACCGTGCAAAGCTGGTGCGCCGCGCGCCGGCTGCAGCCCGGCGTCGCCACGCGCCACAGCTGGGACTACAAGAACGCGGGCAATCCCGACGCGATGACGGCGCGCGCGCGCAGCAACGCCGACCAGGGCCCCAGCGGCAACGCGCTCGCGGCGTCGCTGGACGACTACCTGATCGAGATGCCGCATGCCGGCAACGACGCCCTCGACCATTGGCGCCTGGGCCAGGTGCGCATGAGCCGGCACGAATTCGAATCGAAGTGCTTCGAAGGCGAGGGCACCGTGCGCGACTTCTGCGCCGGCCAGTACTTCACGCTTGACGGCCATCCCGAGATCGACACCCACCCGCCGGCGGCGCGCGACTTCGTGATCACGGCGCTGTCCGTCGTGGCCGACAACAACCTGCCGCGCGACGTCGACCGCCAGGCGGCGTGGCCTGGCACCGATGCGGCCCAGGCCGCGTGGCTGCCGCCCCGCGCGGACGATGGCCAGGCACGGGTACGGGTCAGGTTCTCCGCCGTACGGCGCGGCGTGCCGATCGTGCCTGCCTACGACCCGCGCACGGACCTGCCGCATCCCGAACTGCAGAGTGCGATCGTCGTCGGGCCGGCCGGCGAGGACGTCCATTGCGATGCGCTGGGGCGCGTGAAGATCCGCTTCCCCGGCATGCGCGCCGCCGACCATCGCCATGCGCACGGCGCCGGCGCGTCCGATTCGCCGGCCGACTCGGCCTGGGTGCGCGTCGCGTCGAACTGGGCCGGCAACGGCCATGGCAGCGAGCTGCAGGCCGGTGCGCTGGCGCTGCCGCGCGTGGGCAGCGAGGTGCTGGTGGCGTTCCTCGGCGGCGACCCGGACCGCCCGATCATCCTCGCCCAGCTGTACAACCAGCACACGGCGCCCCCCGCGTTCAGCCGGACGGGCGCGCTGCCGGGCAACCGCTACGTGTCGGGCACGCGCACGCACGAGGTGCAAGGCGTGCGCGGCAACCAGCTGCGCTTCGACGACACGCGCGGCGAAATCAGCGCCCAGCTGGCCAGCGACCACGGCGCGTCGGAACTGAACCTCGGCTGGCTGACGCGCCCGCGCGCGGACGGCAGCGGCACGCCGCGCGGCGAGGGCGCCGAGCTGCGCAGCGACCTCGCCGTCGCCGTGCGTGGCGCGCAGGGCGTGCTGATCAGCGCGGAGGCGAGTCCGCAGGCGGAAGGCGCACAGCTCGAGCGCGCCCGCCTGGCCGGCCTGGCCGACGTCATGCAGGGCATCCTCGACGAGGTCGGGAAGCTGGCGGCCGTCCACACGGACGACGAACCGACGGGCAAGCGGCTCGCCGCGCTCGTCGACAAGCTCAAGCGCTGGCACGCGGGCAGCAACGTGGCCGGCGGCGCGGCCGGCGGCGGCGAAGCCATCGTCGCGGCGACGGCGCCGAACGGGATCATCGTCGCCAGCAACGACAGCCTGGCACTGGGCGCAAGCGGCAAGGTGGACGTCGTCAGCGCCGGCGACGCCGAAGTCGCGGCGGGCAGGAACGTGTTCGTGCGCGCGGCCCGCCGCCTGAGCCTGTTCGCGCACGAGCTGGGCGTGCGGCTCGTCGCCGGGCGCGGCGACATCGTCATCCACACCCATGTCGGCAACATCCAGATCAAGTCGGCAGGCCGCATCAGCCTCGTGGCGGCCGAACGCATCGAGCTGGAAGCGCCGGACGTCAAGATCATCGCACCGGGCGCGCAGACCGACTGGGCCTCCGGCACCGTGACCCAGCAGACGACCGGGCGCCAGGTGTTCAAGGCCGCGGGCTTCGACCAGCTGGGCCCGGCCGGCGCGGCCCCGACCGGTGTCCGCATGCCGACGTCGCACCTGCGCACCGACGAATACGTCGTGCTGCGCCACGAGCAGACGGGCAAGCCGGTGCCGAACCAGCATTACAAGGCGACGTTCGAAGACGGCCGTACCGTCACCGGCCGCACCGACGAGCAGGGCCGCACGTCGCTGCTGATCGGCGAAATGATCGGCGACGTCCACCTGGCCTTCCTCCCCGACGACGGCACCGCCCGCTGACCCGGGCCCACCCCACCACGGAGCACGCATGGCAGACCCGACCCGCCCCTTGCCCCACCTCGTCCCGCAGCCCGACGGCAGCTGGACCGGCCGGACCGTCCTGACGCCGACCTCGTTCACGACACGCGGGCTGTTCACCTTGCCGTCGTCGAAGGTCGTTCCCGTGATCGTCGTGCCGGGGATCATGGGGAGCAATCTGCGGGCGGCGACGAGTCCGGCGAGGAAGGCGAACGAGGTGCTGGACCCGGGGGCGCCGGCGTGGCGGGCGCCGAATGGGACGCTCGAGGGGCTGAAGACGGCGCGGAAATGGAATAAGCTCGATCCGAAGAGACGCCAGTTGATCCTCGACGCCCGGACCCTGGAGGTGGATAGCCGCGGGGACATCCATCTGCCGCCGGACGCCCGCAATTACGGCACGACCGAGGCCGAGGTGCGCCAGCGCTGGTGGGGCGAAGTCCATTGGGATTCCTACGGCAGGCTGCTGCATGGGCTGCATATAGGACTCAATCATACGTTCGAGATGGATGCCATGGATAACGTCCGTGTGATCTGCCGCCATTGGCAGGATGTGATGGCGTGCGATCCCGGCCGATGGGGTTTTCGCAATCTCGACAAGCTGACCGAGGCCGAGCTGGAAAATCATGCGCGATATTACTACCCAGTGTATGCCTCCGGCTACAACTGGCTGGAGTCTTGTGAGGACTCCGCAAAGTCCCTGCGTCACCGCATCGAGCGCATCATCACCTTCTGGACGGAGCGCAAGCGTGAATGCCGGCAAGTGATCCTAGTCACCCACTCCATGGGCGGTCTCGTTGCACGCGCCTGTGCCAAGGAGATTCCGGAGCGCATCCTGGGCGTCATCCACGGCGCGATGCCGGCGCTCGGGGCGCCTGTTTGCTATCGCCGGATCGCCTGCGGTACCGAGAAATGGAGCCCGAGTAACGGTGAGGTCGACAACATCAAGGCCGAGCACATGGCCGAGATCCTCGGTGAGCAGCCCAGGGATACGATGGCTGTCATGGCGACGTCGCCCGGTGCGCTGCAGTTATTACCGAACCACCTCTACCCGCAGCCGTGGTTACATGTCTGCGTGGTCAGCCGGGTCAACAATAAGGAAGAACCGCGGGACGTCGTCCACCTGCCCGCCGGGAACCCCTATGACCTGTACCGCGACGTGCAATCCTGGTACCGCCTCATCGACCCGAGACTCGCCGATCCGGCCGGGAAATACAAGGGCGAACGCGCGCTCATGGATGCGTTCCGGCAGGCGGTCGGCAGCGCGGAGCGTTTTCATCGCGAGGTTTTGGGCACGTACTACCATCCGAACACCTACGCGTTCTACGGCGCCGATCCTGCTCACATGTCATTCGGCGCGGTGCGCTGGGTCGCCCGCGATCCGGGCAATGGTACCGTATTCACGGAATCCAACATACGCGGCGCGGCCGGAAGCGGGTATGGCCCGATGGGTGGCAGACGTGTGCGTGTCGAGGGCCGCGCGGAGCTGCAATTCGTCCCGGCGCGCCAGGACGTGGCCGGCGATGGCACGGTCCCATACCAGTCAGGCGCAGGGCCGCTTGGGAAAGTCGGCCAGTTGTTCGATATACGCGGGTTCGATCATCAAGGCGCATTCAATTCAGACGCGGTCCTGTTGTTGACCCATCACCTGATCGCAAAACTGGTACAGAAGCTGCCATGACGCGAACGAGGAAGCGCGGATGGCGAGGGCTCGTCGTACTTCTCGCAGCGCTCGCCTGTGCGGCAACCTGGGCCGCCGGCCAGGTCCGCAGCATACGGGACAGAACCGAGGTGGCAAAAATGACGGAAAAGATGAGAACGATTTGTGTCGGACGCTACCTGGTCGATGTGCCGGAGCATGCAGAGGTGAGCCTGTCTGGCGAAATGATCGCAGGTTTCACGATCGATACCGTCGAGGAGAGTGAGTCCGCGTTCCACGCACGGATGGCAGCGCGCGAGGCCGAGATCGGTGCACGTGGCGCGGACGGCAAGGGTGACGGCGACGGTGGTCTCGTAGCGGCGCACGACCTGAACGTTCCTGGCGCGGTGGGCCGTTCGTTCATCTATGGGCGCAGCCGCGGGTACCTGATGGCGGGTGACCGGCGCATCGATATGGAATCGGTGTCGGTCGAAGCCCATGCGCACATCGGTGGGGTGACGTTCACCCTTGCCGCGAAGGGCACCGAGGAAGCGAGCGCGCGGGAGGCGGAGGTGCTATTGGCACGGTTGCGTGTGCGCGGCGAGGATGAAGTCCCGCCGATGCCGGGCTTCTGTGTCTGGCGGGGCGTGTTCGTCGAGCCGCTGCCCGAGCACACGAACGAGCACATTGTTTTTCACCTTGGTTTACCCGGGCACCCCGACATGGGTTTGGCTTTGAGTAGTATTGCCGGCGGAGATTCCGACGAAGGGTTGCTGGCACGGGTCGCGGCTACCGACGCAGAATCCAGTCCCGACGAACTGCTGCGCGTCACGAAACTAAGGACAGGGAAACGCAGCATTCATGGCATCGACGGCGAAGAGGTGCTGGAACGCGTGCGCGAACTGAACTTCACCACCGGCTATGGCTTCATGTGGGAAGCCGCTGGCGTCCCCGACGATCTGCTGCAACCTAGCTTGCTGCTGAACATGGAAACGGGCACCAACCCGCGCCCCGGCGGCAAGCCGGTCGACTCCAGCCTCCACGAAGATGCCGTGATGGCCCTGTGGGACAGTATTTCGTCCAGCATCCGGCTGCGCAAATCGGATGCGCCGCCGTCCGGCGATTCACCGGCGCCGCCGCCGGGCCAGAAATTGGGCGCGCTGGCCACTGCGGGCGAAACGTGTCCGCAATCGGGCTGGTGGAAATGTCGCGAGGGCGGCCCCGGCGTCGACGTGCAGGGCGGCACGGTCCAGTGGATACGCAAGGGCGACCACATGCCGCAGGCGCTCCTGTTGCCCCGGCAGACGCTGTGGCAAAAGCTGCGGGGCCTCCAGCCCAGCATCGAGCCGACGCAGCCGACCACGTGGCGGCTCGTCGACAAGCGACTGCGGCCGCGCACCCCGGCGCTGGTGTCGCTGGCGCCGCCGGGACCGGTCGGCGCCGTGGACACGCAACTGGACGTTGCGCAAACCGTCGTGCTCGGTACGAGCGCCCGGACCGGCGAGCCTTGTCCCGCCAGCGGCTGGTGGCGCTGTGGCGAGACGAATGCCCTGGACGGAACGCGCTGGTTCCCGCGCGGCAGTGCTCTCCCGGCTGCAACCTTCCAGGTACCGGTCGGGGTGTTCGGCCGTTCCGCCGGGCCGGAAGTCATCCAGCGGCGCAGCACCTGGCAGTTGATGCGCCATGCGGAGGCCGAAAGCGTGGCGCTGCCTGCCGACGGCGCACCAGCCACGCCGCCACCCGGTCCGTCGACGCTCGCGTGAAAACGTAGCGTGCCAAGACCGTTTCTCGAATGGATGATTGCCATGAGTTGGATAAGAAAGCGTGGATGGCGAGGTCTCGTTTTACTGCTTGTTGCGCTCGCCTGTGCGGGAACCTGGGCCGCCTTCCGAGAACGGATCGCGGCACGGGAGTCTGGTATCGCTGCACGAGGAAATGGCGCGACCGCAGGCCATGCTGGAGGGCTAATAGAAGCCCATGATTTACGTATCGCGGGAATGATCGGGCGCACTCTCGTACATGGCAGAGATCGTACCTATGGGTTTGCTGGAGGACGCCGTACCAATGTGGAATCGGTATCGGTAGAGGTTCATGCACATTTGCCAGGGGCCGGCTTTACGCTGCCGGACGAATTTGCCAGTGACAGCAATGCGAAAGTGGCCGAGGCATTACTGACGCACTTGCGTCGACGTGGCGACGACGATATCCCGCCGTTTCCTGGGTTCTGTATCGGGCGCGGCGTATTCGCGGAGCCGCTGCCTGAGCATGCAAACGAACACATCGTATTTCATCTCGGCCTGCCAGGCCATCCCGACATGGGGCTGGCACTCAGCAGCGTTGCCGGCGCCCAAATGGACGAGGGATTGCTGGAGCGTGTCGCGCGTGGCGACGCGGAGGGCAGCGCCGACGCTGTACTGCGTCCGCATCCGTTGCTGCAGATGGAGACGGGCGCCAATCCTCGCCCCGGCGGCAAGCCGGTCGACTCCAGCTTGCATCAGGACGCCGTGCTGGCCCTGTGGGACCGTATATCCTCCAGCATCCGCCTGCACACGTCCGATTCGGCGCCGGCTGGAGACGCTACGGCGCAACCGCCGGGCCCCGGAATGAGGCATGCCGTGGGGGCGATCGTCCGTCGCCCGCGCGCGCTTCGGCCATGACCGGACAACGGGCGCGACGCAGCCGCCGACCGGCGATGCAGTCGCGTGCCACCTGACACCGCCCACCATGCGCAGCTTCATCCTGGGCTTCGTCGCCGGTGCCACCGCGTTGCAGACCGCTGCGACGCTGCCGCAGAACCGGTTGATGGCGGCCTGCATCGCGGCGGCGCTCTTGCTGATAGCGGCCGCCAACGCGATCCGCCCGATGGCTGCGCGCATCGCCATGCTCGTCACCGCCGGCCTCTTGACCGGCTGCGCCTGGGCCGCCTTCGTTGCGCAGGCCGCGCTGGCCCCATCGCTCGATGCGCGCGACGAGGGCCGCGACGTGCACGTCGTCGGGATCGTGGCGACGCTGCCGTACCGCTTCGACGAGGGCGTCCGCTTCGACTTCCATGTCGAGCGCAGCCTCGATGCCGGCGTGCGCGTGCCGCCGCACGTCGTGCTGTCGTGGTATGCGGGCATGCATGGCGCACACCAGGTCTTCGGTGACGTGCAGCCGGGCCAGCGCTGGCAGTTGACGGTGCGGTTGCAGCGCCCGCATGGCAATGCGAATCCGGGCGGGTTCGATTACGAGGCGTGGCTGCTGGAGCAGGGCGTGCGTGCCACGGGCTACGTCCGTGCCGGCGACGGTGACCGGATGCTCGATGCGTTCGTGGCGAGTCCTGGTGTCGTCGTCGAACGCGTGCGCGCGGCGCTGCGGACGCGCATTCAGCACGCGCTCGCCGGACGCACGTACGCGGGCGTCATCGTGGCGCTCGTGATCGGCGACCAGCGCGGCATCGACCAGGCCGACTGGCAGGTGTTCAACCGCACCGGCATCGGCCACCTCATCTCGATCTCCGGTCTGCACATCACGATGATCGCTGGCCTTGCCGCGTGGTCGACGTCGGCCTTGTGGCGGCGCTCGTTCTTCACGGGTGCCCAGCTCCCGTTGCGGCTGCCCGCGCAAAAAGTCGCGGCGCTCGTCGCTGCTGGTGTCGCGCTGCTGTACGTGCTGCTGGCCGGCTTCGGCGTGCCCGCGCAGCGCACCTTGTACATGTTGTCCGTCGTCACGCTCGCGCTGTGGTTGGGCAGGCTGACGGCCGTCTCGCACGTGCTGTGCGCGGCGCTCGGTGTCGTCGTGCTGCTCGATCCGTGGGCCGGCTTGTGGCCGGGGTTCTGGCTGTCGTTCGGTGCCGTGTCCGTCATCGTGTTCGCGGGCCATGGGCGCATCGGCGCCCCGCCGGCCGGTGCGCGCGCGGCGCTGCTGGTGGCCGGACGCACGCAATGGGCGGTCACGGCGGGTCTCGTGCCGCTCACGTTGCTGCTGTTTGGCCAGGTATCCGTCGTGAGCCCGCTCGCGAACGCGGTGGCGATCCCGCTCGTCAGCTTCGTCGTGACCCCGCTTGCGCTGGCCGGCAGCATGACGCCCGGCCCGCCCGGCGACTGGCTCCTGCTGCTCGCGCACCGGGTGGTCGAGATGCTCGCCTGGCTGCTGCGCCACATGGCGGGCTGGCCAGGCGCCGTGTGGCGCGCGCCGGCACCGCAAGCGTGGGTGTTCGTGCTCGGGCTCGGAGGCACCTTGTGGATGCTGATGCCGCGCGGCTGGCCCCATCGCTGGGCCGGCGCGGTCGCGCTGCTGCCCATGCTGCTGCAGGTCCCGGACCGTCCGCTGGCCGGCACATTCCGCGTGACGGCCTTCGACGTAGGGCAGGGGATGGCGCTGCTCATCGAGACCGAAAGCCACCGCCTGCTGTACGACACGGGGCCGGCGTATGCGCCCGGCGCGGACGGCGGCAGCCGCGTGATCCTGCCCTACCTGCGCATGCGCGGCATCGCGGCGCTGGACGGGATCGTCGTCAGCCACGGCGACACGGACCACACTGGCGGCGCGTTGGCCGTGCTGGAAGGCGTCGATGCGGCCTGGCTGGCGTCGTCGTTGCCGCTTGACCACGCGATCGTGCGCGCGGCGCGGCACCACGTGCGTTGCGCGGCCGGCCAGCATTGGGAGTGGGACGGCATCACGTTCGACATGCTGCACCCGACACAAGCCAGCTACGACGAGCCGCAGCTGAAGACGAATGCGCGCAGTTGTACGCTCCGTATCGGCAATGGCCACCGCACGTTGCTGCTGGCGGGCGACATCGAAGCGCCGCAGGAAGCGGCCCTGCTGGCCCGCGCGCGCGACCGCCTGCGCGCGGACGTGCTGCTGGCGCCGCACCACGGCAGCGGTACGTCGTCGACGCCGGATTTTCTCGACGCGGTGAGGCCGGACGTGGCGATCTTTCAAGTGGGGTTCCGTAATCGCTACCGCCACCCGAAGCCGGCCGTCTATGCTCGCTACGGCGCGCTCGGCGTGCAGCGCTTGCGGACCGACGACACGGGCGCGATCGCGCTGACGTTCGACGCCTCTGTCGATACCCGTACGTACCGCGTGGAGCACGCGCGCTACTGGTTCGGTCGCTAGGCCGCGCTACACCGCCCGCGGCAGCGTGATCGTCACCCGCAAACCGCCTTCCGCACGATTCGCGGCCGAGATGCGTCCGCCATGCGTCTCGACGACGCGCTTGGCGATCGCGAGGCCCAGCCCGTGGCCGTCGACGTTGTTGTGCGCCGGGTTCGAGCGGAAGAACGGTTCGAACACGTCGCCCAGATGGTCGGGCGCGATGCCGGGCCCCTGGTCGAGTACCTCGATGTGCACGAGGGTGCCGTCCGGATGCACGCCCACGTCCACGCGTCCTCCGGCGCCGTGCTTGACGGCGTTGCGCACGATGTTCTCGACGGCGCTCCACAGCAGGTCCGGCGCGGCGCACACGGTCACCGGTTCCGGCGCCTCGACGGCGACTTCCGCGCCGGCCTCGAAGCGGGCGTCGTCGGCGATCTGGTCGACCATTTCGACGAGGTCCACGTGCTCCGTCGCGGGCAGCGCTGTCGCCGCTTCCAGGCGCGACAGGGTCAACAACTCGCCGACGAGGCGATCCATGCGCACGCTCTCGCGCTCGATGCGTTCGAGCGACGCCCGCAGGCGTTCCGGTTGCTGGTGCGCGAGTCCGATGGCGGCCTGCAGCCGGGCCAGCGGCGAGCGCAGTTCGTGCGAGACGTCGTGCAGCAGCCGGCGCTGGCCGTCCATCAGCGCGCGCAGGCGGGCGCTCATGCGGTCGAAATCGTGACCGAGTTCGGCCAGCTCGTCGCCGATCAGCCGCGGCGCCGTGTGCGCGAACTTCGGCGCGAGGTCGCCGGCGGCGGCCGCGTCGAACGCGCGCTGCAGGGCCCGGATGGGGCGCGAAAAATACCAGGCGAGGAGGGCGGCGAACAGCAGGCTGGCCAGCACGGCGGCGGCGAGCGGCAGCCATGGACCCACGTGGCGGCCGAATTCAGGCGGCAGGCCGAACCAGCCGCCGCCCGGACCGCCGGGGCCCCGGCCGCCGTCCCTGGGAGGGCCGCCGGGCCCGTCGCCCGGTCGACCGTCGCGCGGCCCGGGCCCCTCCATTGCCGGCATGTGCCACGCGCGCGACGCGAATGCGACGTAATGGCGGCCGTCGGCACCCGTCAGGTGGGCGACGGCGTGCCCGCGGCCGTCGGTGTTCAGGTCGCGCTCGACTTCTTCGCGCAGCCTGGCGGGAACGGGCCGGTCGAGCAGTTCGTGGCCTTCTTCGTCCAGCACGTACAACTGCATGCGGCGGCTGGTGGCGGCGAGGTCGCGCAGCGCGTCGATGCCGCCATGCTTGAGCGTGGCCGCCGCCGCGTCCAGCATGATCGTGGCGGGCGGGCTCGTGTCGAGCGTGGGTTCGCCGTGGCGGTGGCGCGCCTGGTCGCGCAGCCACAGCGTGCCGCCGATGCCGATCGTGGCGGCCACCTGGGCCAGCAGGATGGACAGGAAGAACTTCCAGAACAGCCGGCCCATCGCTACTCGCGGATCAGCTGGTAGCCGAGACGGTAGACGGTCTGCAGGCAGGAACGGCCGTCGGACAAGGTGCCGAGTTTATGGCGCAGGCTGGACAGGTGCACGTCGATGTTGCGGTCGAAGCGGGCCAGCGGGCGGCCCAGTCCCTGCTCGGACAGGTCGTTCTTGCTGACAGGGCGGCCCGCGTTGCGGGCGAGGACTTCGAGCAGGTTGAATTCGGTGCTGGTCAGTTCCAGCGGCTGGCCGTCCCACGTGGCGCGGCGCTGCTCCGGCAGCATCGTCAGCTTGCCCACCGTGAGCGTGATACCCGGGCCGTCCTGCGGCGAGCCTTGCGTGCGGCGCAGGATGGCGCGCACGCGTGCCGTCAGCTCGCGCGGTGTGCAAGGCTTCGTCACGTAGTCGTCGGCACCCAGTTCCAGGCCGAGGATGCGGTCGGCGTCGTCGCCGCGGCCCGTCAGCATCAGGATCGGCATGCGGCTGGCGGCCCGAATGCGGCGCAGCGTGTCGATGCCGTTCATGCGGGGCATCATCACGTCGAGGATGGCGATCGCGTACTGGCCGCTCAGCGCCTCGCGTGCACCCGCCTCGCCATCGTGGGCGCAGGCGACGCGGAATCCTTCCTGCTCCAGGTATTCGGAAAACATGGCGACGAGCTCCGTGTCGTCGTCGATGAGTAGGACTTGGTTCATGCTCGCATCTTAGCGCAGCGTCGGCCCGCCTTCCACGCCGGCTGGCTTCCTTTACGCGGTTTTACATGGCGACAACACCGTTTAACACGGAGGAATCCGACAATGCGATCTCCGAACAACAACAAGGATGACGAACATGAACACTTCCCGTTTCTTCGCCTCGGCCGCGCTGCTCGCGGCATGCCTGGCCGCCACCTGCGCCGTCCCCGCCTTTGCCGTCGCCGCGACCGACACGCCGTCCGCGGCCGGCCAGCCGGCGCCCGATGGCGACCACGAGCAGGGCCCGGGCCACCACGGTTTCGGCCCCCACGGACCCGGCGCGCCGGGTCCGGACATGCCGTTCGGTCACCTGGCGCTGCACCGCCTGAACCTCAGCGAGGCGCAACAGGACAAGGTGTTCGCCATCAGGCACGCCGCGGCGCCGGAGCACCATGAGCACGAAAAAGTGATCCGCAAAGCGCACGAAGCGATGCGCGACCTCGCCCGCGCCGACCGGTTCGACGAGGCGAAAGCGGCCGCGCTCGCCCGTGACCTCGGCCAGGCCGTCGGCGCCGAAGCGCTGCTGCATGCGCGCACGGAAGCGCAGCTCCTCGCCGTGCTGACGCCGGCGCAACGCGAGCAACTGCGCCAGCATCACATGCGCGGCCACGATCGCGGCGAACGTCCGGAAGGTCCGCCGGAGCGCCGCTGAACAGGTGCGGCCGCGCCGGTATAGGCGTTTCCCTCTAAACCACGGGAAGTAATGACATTACAATGGCTTTCGTTCCGACTACACGCCGTGTCACTCCTTTCCGATGTCCAAGCCACTCCTCCATTTCACCCACGGGAACAGTTACCCGTCTGGATCGTACGGCCGCCTGCTCGACGACCTGCGCGGCGACTTCGACGTGCGCACGACGGACATGCTGGGCCACGACCCGCGCTATCCCGTGCGCGACAACTGGCACACGCTGATCGACGAATTGATCGCGCAGCTGGAAGCGTATGGGCAGCCCGTCATCCTCGTCGGCCATTCGCTCGGGGGCGCGGTCGGCATGCTGGCGGCGCACCGCCGTCCCGACCTGGCACGCTGCGTCGTGATGCTGGATTCGCCCGTCGTCGCGGGGTGGCGCGCGCAGGTGTGGCGGTTCGTGAAGCTGCTCGGGCTGCGCGAGCGGCTGTCGCCCGGCGCGCTGGCGGCGCGACGCCGCAACGTGTGGCCGTCGCGCGCGGCCGCGCACGAACACTTCATGGCGAAGCCGATCTTCCAGGCGTGGGCGCCGGGCGCGCTCGACGATTATCTCGACCACGGCCTGAAACCGCACCCGGACGGCGTGCAACTGCGCTTCGACCGCGACGTCGAGGCGGCGATCTACAGCACGCTGCCGCACGATATGGATCGCGTGCTGCGCGCGCCGTACCCGGTGCCCGTCGGCTTCATCGCCGGCACCGATTCCCTCGAGCTGCGCCAGGCGGGCCTGGTCGGCACGCGCCGGCTCGTCGGCGACAATTTCGTCACGATCGAGGGCACGCACCTGTATCCGATGGAACAGCCGGCCCTGACGGCCCAGCTGACGCGCGAGATGATCGCCCGGCTGCTCGGACAGGCCGACGAAAAAAAGGCGGGCCGCCCCGCGGCGCTTTTCGCGTAAAATTGCGGGATTGTTATCCCCCTTTTTTGGAAAAGAAGCCCAGCGATGAGTATCAAGAGCGACAAATGGATACGCCGGATGGCGGAAGAACAGCGCATGATCGAGCCGTTCTCGCCGAAACAGGTGCGCGAGACGGACGGCCGCAAGATCATTTCGTGGGGCACCTCGTCGTACGGCTACGACATCCGCTGCGCCGACGAATTCAAGGTGTTCACGAACATCAACAGCACGATCGTCGACCCGAAGAACTTCGATTCGAATTCGTTCGTCGACGTGAAGAGCGACGTGTGCATCATCCCGCCGAACTCGTTCGCGCTGGCCCGCACGATCGAATACTTCCGCATCCCGCGCAACGTGCTCACGGTCTGCCTGGGCAAGTCGACGTATGCGCGCTGCGGCATCATCGTCAACGTGACGCCGTTCGAGCCGGAATGGGAAGGCTACGTCACGCTCGAGTTCTCGAACACGACCCCGCTGCCGGCGAAGATCTATGCGGGCGAGGGCTGTGCGCAGGTGCTGTTCTTCGAGAGCGACGAGGTCTGCGAGACCTCGTACAAGGACCGTGGCGGCAAGTACCAGGGGCAGCATGGGGTGACGTTGCCCAAGACCTGATGGTCAGGACGTAAAAAAAGGAGGCTGCGGCCTCCTTTTTTTGTGTGTTCGCGGTGTGCGGGCGGTGTGGTGGGCACGGGGTGCCCACCCTACGGCCGGGTCCCATGACGTTCGCGTACCGAAATCGTAGGGTGGGCTCTCCGAGCCCACCGAACGTTGCCCGCATCAGTCCTGCGTGACGCAGTCGACGAAGTAACCGAGCTTGCCGTCGATCTCGCGCTTCACGAGCCCGTGCACGTCCGTCTCGAAGCCCGGGAACCGCTCGTTGAAATCGCGCGCGAAGCGCAGGTAGTCGACGATGGTCTTGTTGAAGCGCTCGCCCGGGATCAGCAGCGGGATGCCCGGCGGGTATGGCGTCAGCAGGATCGCCGTGATGCGGCCTTCGAGGTCCTCGATCGCCACGCGCTCGATCTCGCGGTGCGCCATCTTCGCGAATGCGTCCGACGGCTTCATCGCGGGGATCATGTCCGACAAATACATCTCCGTCGTCAGGCGCGCCACGTCGCGCGACTTGTAGAAGTCGTGGATCTGCTGGCACAGGTCGCGCAGGCCCCACGATTCGTAGCGCGGGTTGGCGGCCGTGAATTCCGGCATGACGCGCCACATCGGCTGGTTGCGGTCGTAGTCGTCCTTGAACTGCTGCAGGGCGGTGACGAGCGTGTTCCAGCGGCCTTTCGTGATGCCGATCGTGAACATGATGAAGAACGAGTACAGGCCGCACTTCTCGATGATGACGCCGTGCTCCGCCAGGTACTTCGTCACGATCGACGCCGGGATGCCCGAATCGCCGAACGAGCCGTCCAGCGACAGGCCCGGCGTCACGATGGTCGCCTTGATCGGGTCGAGCATGTTGAAGCCTTCGGCCAGCTTGCCGAACCCGTGCCAGTCGTCTTCCGCGTGGATCATCCAGTCGGCCTGCGTGCCGATGCCTTCCTCGCTCGTGACTTGCGGGCCCCACACCTTGAACCACCAGTCCTGGCCCCATTCCTCGTCGACCTTCTGCATCGCGCGGCGGAAGTCCAGCGCTTCGAAGATCGATTCCTCGACGAGCGCGGTGCCGCCCGGCGCTTCCATCATCGCGGCGGCGACGTCGCACGACGCGATGATCGAGTATTGCGGCGACGTGGACGTGTGCATCAGGTACGCTTCGTTGAACGCATCCTGGTCCAGCGCGACGGTCTCCGATTCGCGCACGAGCACCTGCGACGCCTGCGACAGGCCCGCCAGCAGCTTGTGCGTCGATTGCGTGGAGAAGATCATCGACTGCTTCGCGCGCGGGCGGTCGCGGCCGATCGCGTGCATGTTGCGGTAGAAGTCGTGGAACGTCGCATGCGGCAGCCACGCTTCGTCGAAGTGCAGGGTGTCGATCTCGCCGTCCAGCAGCTCGCGCAGGGTCTCGACGTTGTACACGACGCCGTCGTACGTCGACTGCGTGATCGTCAGGATGCGGGGCTTCTTGTTCTTCGCTTCGCGCGCGAACGGGTTCGCCTCGATCTTCCTGCGGATCGACTCCGGCGAGAACTCCTCGAGCGGGATCGGGCCGATGATGCCGAGGTTGTTCCGGGTCGGCATCAGGAACACGGGGATCGCGCCGCACATGATGATCGAGTGCAAGATCGACTTGTGGCAGTTGCGGTCGACGACGACGATGTCGCCCGGCGCCACGGTCGAATGCCACACCATCTTGTTCGACGTCGACGTGCCGTTCGTGACGAAGTAGCAGTGGTCCGCGTTATAGATCCGGGCGGCGTTGCGCTCCGATTTCGCGACGGGGCCCGTGTGGTCCAGCAGCTGGCCCAGTTCCTCGACGGCGTTGCAGACGTCGGCGCGCAGCATGTTCTCGCCAAAGAACTGGTGGAACATCTGGCCGATCGGCGACTTCAGGAACGCCACGCCGCCCGAGTGGCCAGGGCAGTGCCAGGAATAGGAGCCGTCGTTCGCGTAGTTGACGAGGGCGCGGAAGAACGGCGGCGCCAGGCTGTCCAGGTATGCTTTCGCTTCGCGGATGATGTGGCGGGCGACGAATTCCGGCGTGTCCTCGAACATGTGGATGAAGCCGTGCAGCTCCTTCAGGATGTCGTTCGGGATGTGGCGGCTTGTCCGGGTCTCGCCGTAGATGTAGATCGGGATGTCCGAGTTCTTGTGGCGGATCTCCTGCACGAACGCGCGCAGGCCGGCCAGCGCGAAGTTCGTTTCCTCGAGGGTGCCGCCGCCGAATTCCTCGTCGTCGATCGACAGCACGAAGGCCGAGGCGCGCGACTGCTGCTGGGCGAACTGCGACAGGTCGCCGTAGCTCGTCAGGCCCAGCACTTCCATGCCTTCTTTTTCCATCGCGGCCGCGAGCGCGCGAATGCCGAGGCCGGACGTGTTCTCGGAACGGAAATCCTCGTCAATGATGACGATTGGGAAACGAAATTTCATGGACAGCTCCAAAACGAAGCGCCGTGCGCGCCGCCTTCCGGGAAGTGGAGGGCGGCCGGGCACGGCACCGGAAAAATGAAGAAGCGGATTTTCGCAGAAATCGCGTGGTCCCGTGCAAAAATTTTTAATAGGTTAGCTATACGGGGAAGATTGTGGCGCACTCTTGTTTAAACTCGATGACGACATAGCGCGCTGGGCGGTAGACCGTAACGTGAAAGAACGTATCCAAAAGACGTGCGGATGCCTGGCCGGGGTAGGCCATCAAAAATTGTGCAGCTCGCGACTCAGGCAGGTTGGTCGATCAGACCGAATTTCTTGAGAGCCTTGATCC
>NZ_JAAQOM010000003.1 GCF_011682055.1 Telluria antibiotica
TCTCAACGCTTCGTTGTATTCCTTCCAGTTGGTCGTTCGGTATTTCGGTTTGGCTGGTGCACTCATCCCGTCAGTTTACCCGTGGCCCAGCTTGGCCGCCGCAGGGACGGATTTGTGCAACAAAGCCCCTCTCGACGAAAAACATCGAACATCGATCCAAGGTTTGTAGTGTGCGCCTTCACCAAGGCCGAGTCCTTGCGCCTTCCATCTAGCGACGTCGTCATCAGTAATTGGCACACGTCTCATCGTTCTTACCAAAGCGATTACAGCATTGGCAGGGCACACAGCCCGCACTCTTCGATCAGTCTATACCGCGATACGGTGCAATCAAGTGGACTGAGAAAAGAAGCGCGGACTCGACTGGCTGCGCGAACGAACCAAGCTTCGGTACCACAGTGTTCAAATTGAAACCTGCGCCCCACCGCTTGCCGGGGGCTTTCTATACGTTGCATCAAACACCGAGTCCGTCAGCCACCGCTTGAAGCTCGGATTGTCGCTGAACTGCTTGAAGAGCTCGGTGTGGTCTGTCAGCAGGGCCAAGACCACGCGCCCCAGCGCCTTGTCGTGCTCCAGCTTGGCATTCTGCTTGCTGGAGTTCTTCTGAGCGTTTTGGTAAGCCGTGTCCTGCGCCACCTTCGCCGGGATCTCCTCAGCGATCACCTTACGGATCTTGTCAGCGTCCTTCCAGTCGATGTTGCCGAAGAGGTCATTGAAGGTCTTGATGATGTTGGAGAGCTTGTCCACCTCGGGCTCGGGTAGGCCCCCACCGGCACCCATCGGTGCCGGCTCGAGCGTGCCGTCGGCCTCGTCCATGGCCATCGCCAGTGAAGCATTCACCTCGGGGCGGTAGCTGTCCATGTCGATCGCTTCCAGCACGCCCTTGGACAGGTCTTCCTCCTTAGGCGCCGGCAACTTCGGGATCAGGAAGTTCAAGAAGATCGACAACTTCTCCCATGCCGGGTGCCCGTAGGGCAGGATGGCGCCAAGGAAGCCGTAGCTGCGCACGAAACCCTTGGCCTTGCCCTTGAACTCGACCTGCTGCTCTTCGTTGAGCTGCTCGGTGTAGACCGCCACGCAGGCATCCAAGATTGGGTCGAGGGTGTCCCGCTCAGCGCCGTTCACGAACAACGCCACCAACTGCTCGACTTGCGCCCAAGCGTAGACTTGGTGGCCATCCAGATCGGCCTTCAGGTCGTGCAGCTTGTTCGGGTCGGTCTCGCCCAGTTGCACCGTGGCACGGTAGTAGTCTTGGAACGCGGCTTTCACCGCCTCTTCGTTGTCGGCGAAGTCCATCACGAAAGTGTCGTGCTTCTGCGGATGGGCGCGGTTCAGCCTGGAAAGCGTCTGCACGGCCAGCACGCCGGCCAGCGGCTTGTCCACGTACATCGTGTGCAGCAACGGCTCGTCGAAGCCGGTGACGTACTTGTTGGCCACGATAAGGAAGCGATACGGATCCTGCTTGAGCTTGGCGGGAATGTCCTTGCCGGGGAAGTCGTTCAGGTCCGCCTCGGTGCGCTTCTGGCCGTTGACCTCGTGCTCGCCTGAGTACGCCACGATGGCCTTGAACGGGCTCTTGATCTCCTTCAGGTAGTCGGAGACAGCGAAGTAGTAGTCCACCGCGCGTGCGATGCCACTGCACACGATCATGGCCCGCGCCTGGCCGCCGATCTTACGCTTGCCTGCCACCTGCACCGTGAAGTGGTCCACCATGATCTCGGCCTTCTTGCGGATCGCCTTCTCGTGCGACTCGACATAGGTGCGGATCTTCTTCAGCGCCTTCTTTTTGTCGAAATCCGGATCGTCTTCGACCGTCTTGGCCACGCGGTAGTAACTGACCACCGGCGTGTAGTTCTTGATCACGTCGAGGATGAAGCCCTCGGCGATGGCTTGCTTGGTGGTGTAGGTCAGCTCCGGCCGCGTGCGGAAGTGGACCTTGTCGCCTTCCTCATAGCGCTCGCCGAACAGCTCTAGTGTCTTGTTCTTTGGCGTGGCAGTGAAGGCGAAGTAGCTGGCATTTCCCAGCATCTTGCGCGACTCGATCAGGTGGTTGACCTTGTCTTCCACCGACTCTTCGTCGCCTTCCGCATCGCCATCGCTGCCAGACAAGGCCAGGTGCATCTTGGCCGTCGTCTTGCCGCCTTGGCTGGAGTGAGCCTCATCGATCAGCAGCGCAAAGCGCTTAGCCGCCATGCCGCCCAGCTCGTCCAGCACCCAGGGGAACTTCTGTACCGTGGTAACGATGATCTTCTTGCCCTGGCTCAGGTAGCCACGCAGCTCGTCGGCGCTGTCGGAGTGGCCAAAGATCGATGACACATGGTCGAAGCCTTTGATGGTGCGGGCGATGGCCGTGTCCAGCGCACGGCGGTCAGTAATCACCACCACCGTGTCGAACAGCGGCTTCAGCGGGTCAGCCGGCGCCTTCAGCTCTACCAGTTGGTGCGCCAGCCAGGCAATGGTGTTGCTCTTGCCGCTGCCTGCCGAGTGCTGGATCAGGTAGCGGTGGCCTACCCCCTCGCTGCGCGCCGCCTGCAGCAGCGCCCGAACCGAGCGCAGCTGGTGGTACCGCGGGAATACCTGCTTGCGCTTCTTCTTGCCCTTCTCGTCCTCTTCCTCAACGATCTGGGCGAAGTTCTCGATGATGTTGGCCAACGACTCCTTGGCCAGCACCTGCTTCCACAGGTAGTCGGTCTTCAGGCCCTGCGGGTTGGGCGGGTTGCCAGCGCCGTCGTTGTGGCCCTTGTTGAAGGGCAGGAACCACGAGCTCTTGCCCGTCAGGTGAGTGCAGAAGCGCACCTCGGCGTCGTCCACCGCGAAGTGCACCATGCACCGGCCCAGCTGGAAAAGCAGCTCATGTGGCGGCCGCGTGGTCTGGTACTGCACCACGGCGTCCTGCACGGTCTGCTTGGTCAGCGAGTTCTTTAGCTCGAAGGTGATCAACGGCAGGCCGTTCAGGAAGATCACCATGTCCAGCGAGCGCTGGGTCTCGTCGTTGCTGTAACGCAGCTGGCGCGTGACGCTGAAGACGTTCTTCTCAAAGTTCTCCACCGATGTCGGATCGGTGGGCGTGGGCAGCACCTTGTACAGGTCCACATGGGCCGGCCCGTGGCTCACGCCCTTGCGCAGCACGTCCACCACGCCCCGCTTGGCGATCTCGCCCTGCAGGCGGTGCAGGAACTGGGTCCGCTTGGTGCCCTCGTCTGCGAGACCCAAGGCCGCGAAGGACTTAGGCTGCGTCTCCTGCAGAAAGGCCAGCAGCTTGGGCACATCCAGCGCAAGGTCGCGGTTGTAGTCGGCGGGGGCGCCTTGCACATAGGTGCCCACCCCATAGTGACCAGCACCGGCCTGCACCGTATTGGCGGGTACGGCCTGCGCCGGGGGCTGCCCGGTCAGGTGCCGCACGATCAGGCTTTCCAACCCCTTTTCACTCGTGTCCGTCGTCGCCATCGGTTTCCTCCTCCGTAGTGTCGTCATCAACATCGCCGAGCGCCGTTAGGTCTTCTTCGGTGATCTGGTCTTCGTGCCCAGGTTGCCAGCTTCGCACGTCGACTTGGCCAGTGACGACGTCCACAATTTGTCGATCGCGAAACTCCCGAATCAGGGCCAGTTCTTTTTCAACGTCGCGCTTTACTTTCAGCTCTTCCTTGTACAAAGCCAGCACTTCGTACTGCAAATCAATCGGCGGAACTGGAATCGCCTCCTTAAGCAGAGTTCGGGGATTCAGCGGGCGATTTCTGCCTGCAGCCCCCCGCGAGTGATGGTTGAGGATGAGATCACCTTTACCGCTCAGGAAGAACGTGTACAGGTACTCCGGCAACACCAAGTCTCGGTCGCACTTGGCGATGGGATAGCGATGGGACGCGATGCAGCCGTGGTCTGCCTCCGCCGCGACGGCGACAGCGCCTTCCCAGGCAAATTGACCGCTGAACACGAAGTCACCCTCTTCAACCGGGAAGAAGATGGAGTCACCCAGATCCCTGCCGAGGCTTGAGGGCTTGTGGAAGATGCCGCGCCCGCGGTTCTTCAGCCCAATCGCGGTGTAGGCCTCATTGGGCATCCTTTGAATTGGCTTTGAGACCAGACGCAGCACGCGATCGAGGCGAATTTGTTGCGTCCTGTCGGACCTAATTGCCTGGTCTGCCAGAACAGCGCGTGCCTCGGCGAGCAAGCTGAGTGCGGAATGCTTTACCTTGATGAAGCGTGCGATGTGGGCATCCTGCGCGCGCAAGTACGTGATGATCTTGTCTTGCTCGACCTTCGGGGGCAGCAGCGCCCGGACGCTGTAGAAGTCATCCGTGTAGAGACGCCAGAAGCCCTCGACGATCCCCTTCGTCCTTCGCCGGAATTCGGCGACATACAGCGGCGTCTTGAACAATCTCTCGCAATAGCCTACGGACGCTCCTCCAGAGGGCTGAAACACCGAGTAATCCGGGCTGACGACTCCGCTCTGGCTTGCCCTGGCGAACACCCCAAGATGAGCTTTTAACCTGTTGAGTACAAGATCATCCTCGGCTACAAGCTTTCCCCCGGCATAGCTCTCCGACTGAAGGCTTTTCCGATTAAGTCCTTTGCTGGGAACCAGGCCGTGAACTTGGCTCATTGATAGGTGAGTTTCTTCACCCTTTACCGAGCGACGATCGACTTCTCTAAAAAGGTAGCGTGCCCGCATGGTTTCCCAGTGAGCAGGGATCTCACCGACCCATGGCAGCCCAGAGTCTTTGTATTCGGGGTAACGGTGCAGTTTCAAGATCTTGCCTCCCCGATGATCTTGTGTAGTAAGCCATCAGTCTGTTTTTCCAACTTCAGGACGTCCTCACGAATCTGCGCAAGCGTCCTCAAGGGAGCTGGCTTGTAGAAGTAGCGAGCGAACGAAATTTCATAGCCGATCTTGGTTGCTGTCATGTCGATCCAGGCATCGGGCGCATGAGGCAGCACCTCTCGCTGGAAGAAGGCCTCGATGCCGCCGGCTTCGCTCAGCGGTACCTGCTCGGTGTCGCGCAGGTCGGTGTCGGGTTCGTACTCGACCATGTAGCGGTCCTTGCCGTCGTGCTCCAGGTAAGCGCCGTCGAAGCCGGGGTCAAAGTAGTCGCTGGCCTTCAGTTTGGTGCGCTTGGCGATGACCGGCGGCGCCGTCTCGTCGCGCCAACTCACGGCACGGTAGATCAGCTTCTTGTCAGGGTTGCTGATCTTCTGGCCCGCCGTCTTAATTGCGGCCTCAAACCGGGCACGGAAGTCGTTGTGGTCGTCGAACACACCTTCGCCAAGCGACTTCTGCGCGAGCCGTGCCAAGTCGACCAACTGCTTGTCGCGAGCCCAGGTGGTTGGGTCCAGCAGCTTTTTGCGGCGCTTCTCGGGCACAGCCTTGCGCGCAGGCTTGGCGTCGCCGTCGTCGTCAGCCTCATCTTCATCGTCGTCCGACGTGCCGTCGTCGCCTTTGAGCCAGGCTTCCATTTCGGGCCGGACTTTGTGGAACTCGGTGTATAGCTTCTCGCCCCAACGGCCGTAGGCCTCTGTGCGCAGCGCCTCGTCACCCGACGCGAAGCGCAGGGCTTCAATGGCGCGGTGGCTGAGCTGGCTCTTCAGGCGCTGTGGGCGCTCGACCGTGATCTTCCAGTAGCCGAAGTCGGCGTTATTGAACCACTTGCATTCCGGCATAAACGCTGCGGCCTGCGCATCTGCCGGCGGCTGGGCCAGGTAGTAATCCATCACGCGCTGGATGTCGTCCTTCGACATCTCGCAGTTCTTCTTACCCAGGTTGCGCCGCAGCGGCTGGAACCAGCGGCTGGCGTCGATGAGCTGCACTTTGCCGCGGCGATGCTCAGCCTTGCGGTTAGTGAGCACCCAGATGTAGGTGGCGATGCCGGTGTTATAGAAGATGTTCAGCGGCAAGGCGATGATGGCTTCGAGCCAGTCGTTCTCGATCACCCAGCGGCGGATGTTGCTCTCACCCTGGCCGGCATCGCCGGTGAACAGTGCCGAGCCATTGTGAACCAGCGCAATGCGGCTGCCCAACTCGGTGTTGTGCACCATCTTCTGCACCTTGTTGACTAGGAACATCAGTTGACCATCGCTGGAGCGCGTGATCAGCTTGAACTCCGGGTCGTCGCCATGCTTGACGATGAAGCGCGAGTCGTTGAACTCCTTCTTGCCGCCTAGGCGGGACAGGTCGGTCTTCCAGCTCTTGCCATACGGTGGGTTCGACAACATGAAGTCGAAGTCTTGCGAGGGGAATTGGTCCGCCGACAGGGTGGACTTGTCCGCGCCGCCGAAAATGTTGTCGGCCTCGGCTCCTTCGCCCTTCAGCAGCAGGTCGGCCTTGCAGATGGCGTAGGTCTCGGGGTTGATCTCTTGCCCGAAGAGGTGGATGGACACTTCCTTGCCGTGGTCCTGTGCCAGCTCCAGCAATTCCTCTTCGGCCACCGTCAGCATGCCGCCGGTGCCGCAGCAGCCGTCGTACAGCTTGTAGGTGCTGGACTGAATCTTGTCCGCCACTGGCAGGAACAACAGCTTGGCCATCAGGCTGACCACGTCACGCGGGGTGAAGTGCTCACCGGCTTCTTCGTTGTTCTCTTCATTGAAGCGGCGGATCAGTTCTTCGAACACCGTACCCATGCCGTGGTTGTCCAGCCCGGGCAGGCGCACGCGCCCATCTTCGTCCAGCACATTCTTGGGCGATAGGTTAACGTCGGGGTTCAGGAAGTCGCTGATCAGGTGGCCCAGGATGTCCGCTTCGACCAGTGTTTGAATCTGGTCGCGAAACTTGAACTTGGTCAAGATCTCCTGCACGTTCGGCGAGAAGCCATCTAAGTAGGCGATGAAGCTGTCGCGCAGGCGCTGGCCGCCGGCAATCGCTTTCAGGTCGGCCAGCGTGGTGGCTGCGGTGTTGTAGAACGCTTGGCCTGCGGCGCTCCGAAGTGCGCCATCTTGGTTGGCGACCTTGGCGGCGTCGAGCTGCGTCTTCATCGACAGCACATCCTTCTTCGTCGGCTCAAGCAGTGCGTCCAGCCGGCGCAGCACGATAAAGGGCAGGATGACATCGCGGTACTTGCCGCGGACGTAAACGTCGCGCAACCGGTCGTCGGCGATGTTCCAAATGAAGTCAGCGATCCACTTAAGTTGAGATTGATCCATCAAAGTTTTTATGTTGTCTGTTGTTGTCGTCAAGGGGTACAGCTCTACGCCGACTTGAACATCGGCAGTTCCAGAGTATGGTCTGTACCATTAGAGCGTCTTCATTTCTCCACCCTGATCCTCGATCGCCACGCGCACGATGTGGCGCACAGCCTTCATGAAGTCGAGTGCCGGCTCAGAGTTGACAGTGCCTGGCACAGGCGCCGCCAGCTCGTAGATGCCACGGATGTCCACAGCACGGCGATCGGCAGACCCCTTGCCCTTGTGGTCGTTGCCGCGCCGCCAATCGGTTAGGTGTTGATCCACCAGCCGAGCGACGGCCAGCGAATGCAGCTCGCGGAAGACAGCCTGCCGAATAGGTGCGATAGCCTCCTGCGCTTCAGTGTCGTCCTTTGGGATCCGAGACCAGCGCACCGGGTGATCCAGAAAGTTGGAGACCTCTTCGGTGATTCGGCCCACGAAGTCAGCCACCGGTCGAAGGGAGTCATACTCCACGTCCAGCTCGTTGGCGATGCGACGGTTCAGCGCTTTCACGCGCGTCCAGTGTTCTTTGCTAACCTCCGCGCTGGAGGCAAATCCCAGACGGAATTTCCATGCGCGCTGGAAGCTGTCTGCCGCACGTTGCACGGCGAAGCCCAGGCCGGACGGGTCATAGGAGGGCTTAGCATCTGGCAGCGGCGGCGGCGTGATGGAGCGCTCGAACTGCTCCAGCAACTGCTCCAGCTGCGCCCGAACGCCACCGGGCAGCTTCTCGGATGCAGCATCCAGACCACCGAGCATGAAACATTGGGCGTCGATTGTCCGCTCAATGGCGGTCACGATCGGGCCGTTCAGCACATCTCTGAGGCGGGCCAGATAGTTATGCACCGAGGCCAGCACATGGGCCCGCTTGGCGGCGAACCCGGGCAGGTTGAGTCCCTTCACTTGATCGAAGTGCGTGAAAGCGATGGCGAGCTTGCCGTAGTTACCACTAGCAGCCACCGCACGCAGCACCGCCTGCGCAGCAGCCTGAACAGGCTGCTCAGCGTTGTCCACTAACAGGATTGTGTCCACGTCCGCGAACCGCTGGGTCACGTGCGTGGTCACGCTACTGGAAGAGTCAGGCGTGTGGCCGAGACCTTGGCCGTCGAGGTAGACCACCTTGTCGCGGCGATTCGTGAAAACAGGATGCAGAGGACCGCGCACGCGGATGCCGTCAACCAAGGGCGTCAATAGGCGTCCGAAGGCCGGCGCGTAGTTGCTGGAAAACCAGCGCACCTGACGCAAAAAATCGTCCCGGTCGGCGGTTTCGTAGGTCCACAGTTCAGGCCAGCGGGCAGCCTTGCCGCGCTTGGTGAGTGTGCCCACGTCCAGGCGGTCAAACCGCAGCTGGATGTCGTCCATGATATCCAACACCAGGTCCCGGAAGGCCTCGTCATCCAGCAGCTCGCTTTGAAAGATTTCAAGCGCGGCTTGCAGGTCTTCAGGCTGCGCAGTAGACGGCTCGGGCAGCAGTTCTGCTTTGATTGCAGCCGCCATCACTGTGGCAATAGTCTTGACCCGATCTACGTAGCCGGCCAGCTTGACCTGCAGAGCGGCGGCATCCGCGGGCGGCACGGCTTCCCGGTCGTCGGCCACTGGGGCCGCAGACGGCTCATCGCCGCTACCGAAGTCCCAGTCATCGTCCGCGACGTCATCGCTAGCCGTCTTCCAAGCGCCCAGCAGGTAGCTCAGGCGGAAGCGTTGGTCAGCGTGGTGCAGCAACCTGTCTGCCACCTTTTCGTCACCCATCGAGTCCCACACTGCCGAGCAGGCTGCCACCACGCAGTCTTCAACGTTTGCCCGGATGGCATGCTCCGAGAAGAAGGTAACGGCTGCACGGTACGGGCCATCGTCCGGGATCACCTCAATGTCAGATACCGTGGTCTTCGCGGTCGAGGTCGAGGGGAAGCGATCCTTGTCGGGGTTGGAGCCGATCAGGTGTCGAAGAAGCGAGGTCTTGCCTGCGCCGGTCGTGCCGACGAACAGCACACGGGCATAGCCATCCGCGCGACTAGGCAAGGGGATGACGCTGTCGCGTAGCGCCACGGGGTTCGGCACGCTGGCCTGCAGTCCGTCGAAGAAGGCATCGACGACGATCGGGCTAAAGGCCAGAAGGGCGTCGTTGTACCGACTGGCGTTCCACCACGACTCATCGGCTAGCAGCTTGTTCATCTGGGCAACGAGCGCATCCGCCTCCTCGGCGATAGCAGTGCCAAGACCGCGCCGAACCTTCAGGCCGGGTTTGCCCTTAGAGTCGTTCCGGCAAGGATGCCGGAAGCTGATGCTGAAGCCTGGACGATCCTTAGTGGGGGATTTTGATGCGGTATATGGCATTTGCCCTCCTGTTGTTCCACGATGTACCAAACTCTACCGTGTGCTTAAATTACTGTCAAGAACTTTCGGAACAACGTGGAACAACGTCGTTGAGGCTTTTTCTTATATCTGTCGACGCACTCGTCGGTAAGGACAGATCGCCGGCGATATGCCGTTCAACTGCAGTTGAATGCCAACGCTCTTGGCGTGGGCGCCGGCGCAAAGCTGAGCCGTGTGTTCAGCCTGCCCTGCTGCTGCAATGGACTCTAAAGGGTAGTCTCGATAACAGCCAGAATTATGGCTCGGGAATGTTTACAATTGTCGTGGCGATTTAAATTTCATCCAGGAAATGCTAGAAAAGATCCGAGACTTTGTCAGTCAAAACCCAGGGTTGAAGGCGAGGACGATTGCTTCTCGTCTTGGCTTCGAGCGCTCCCCCGTCAGCGCTTTGCTCCATGCGCACAAAGACATATTTCAGCAGGACGAATCCTCCTGCTGGTCTTTGGTGCCACCAGCGGAATTGCGGGTTGAATTTTCGGGCAAGGCCTGGTTGACCGCCAAAGATGTCGAGAAGTTGTTGAGTAAGGCCGGTTCTCCGCTGGACTCCCCGTGTCAGCTAGTGGTGTTCAGCTTGAAAGAGGACTCTCGTATGATGCTGGAGTCGCTGGCGCGATTGCTGGCGCTCAGTAACCAGCTTGCTCATACAGGCAAGACGGTGGTTCTGGACTTCACTGAGTCACGGAGCACGGCAACTTACCTTGACCGGTTGGGCTTCTTCGACCATCTGAATGTCGCGATTCAAGTATTACCTAAGCGGCCCAAACGTGGTCTTTCCAAACAGTACAGAGGGAACAATGATAGTGTCGTTGAGTTCCGGGCGATCGACCCAGCGCGAGAAGAAGGCGAAATTCCCCGCCTGCTTGAGCGTAGCTTTGTCAGCTGCGCGGGCAAGAGTTATTCAGTTGCCGTGATGACCATCTTGTCTGAGCTGTACAGCAACGTCTTAGAACATTCAGCTGCAAGCACACTTGGTTTTGCTGGTCTCCAGTCCTATAAGGCAGGCCGCCGCATTCAAGCTGTGATCTCGGACAATGGTCGAGGCATTGTTGGGACTCTGGAGCCAGTCCTTCAGCAGCGATATCCCAAAGTGGCGCAGAAGATTGCTGACTCGAAAGACCACTCAGGAGTTGCGCTGCTTAAAGAGGTATTTTCGGCCGGTCGAATCAGCCAAGTGGATGCGGACGGCCGAGGGTTGGGGCTAAAGCGATCCCGCGAATTTGCCAAGAAGTTTCGGGCTCGGATCTCTGTTCGGCAACGTGACTTCGAGCTGCGGATTCACCATTCAAATGATGAGGTAACCTTCACACACGACACTAACTTGGTGCGCATAGAGGGCACACACATTTGTTTCGACTTCATGCTTGACTCTCCAGATGGCGCTCTTTAAACTGCTAAAATGAACCAGAATTCTATGGTCGTGAAGCTTCGCGACTTCACCGACAGTGATCGTCCGTTCGGCAACAGCCAAGGAAAGGCTGTTTTCCGTGGCCTGGCCGACTTTGTGGAAGCCCACCCAGCGGTTCGGGTGTTCGGAATCTCCCTCTCCGGCATCGAGGCTACTGACGCATCGTTTCCTCGTGAGAGCGTGATATCCCTAGCTAAGCAGTTACGCGGGGAGAAGGGGATCTATCTCACCGACCTGCACAACAGGGACCTGATCGACAACTGGAGCTATGCGGCTTTGGCAAAAGCTCAGCCGCTGGTCATATGGACCAGGCACGAGTTCGAAATAATCGGTCCCGAGATGAATCAGGCGACGAAAACGCTCGTCACTTATGTATTGCAGCAGAGCCAAGTCACGACCTCTCAGGTCGCCGCCGATCTGGGTTTGTCTGTCCAGAACGCCAGCACAAGGCTGAAGAACCTCGTCCAGCAAGGCTACTTCTTGCGTGTTGAAGAAGTGGCTGAGACGGGGGGAATCGAGTTCAAGTATCTCGCCATCAAATAATCTGGATAAACTGGTTGCTTTAAGCAGAAATTGCTGTTAGGATTCATATCAAGTCCTCAGCAATGTTGTTGCGGGCTATGTTAAACAGTTTCATTTAATCAGAATTAAGGAATCTTGAAATGAACACACACAGCCAGCCCGCAGCAAATAGCCAACACGAGATCGGCATCCACACTGCGCCTTCCTTCGTGCATGAACTTCACCTGATCAGCGATGAGCAGTGCACTTTGCGTGTCTGTGCTCTGCCCACCGCGCTTGAGCCGACTGGTGAAGACATCCTCTCTTTGGCAGGGCGCCCTGCCACACCTGAGCAGGTAGTGCTGCAGTTGCTGCACAGTGGAGGGATGGAGAGCATCCGGCTTGATGAGCGTATCAACTTGACGCAGGGAAACAAGTTCGTGGTGTCTTCGGGTGACCGGATGTACCGCTTTACCATTGACGGGAAACCGTACGAATGGCCGCACCGCTTCATCTCGGGGGAACTGCTGCGAACGCTCGCGGGAAACCATCCTCAGACCGAGATCGAGTTGATCGATCCGGACGGTGCCGTGGTAGTTGCATTCAATGAGCGTGTTGATCTGGCCCTTCGTGGCGTTGAGACGTTCGTGTCGCGGATCAAGCCGCAGACCTGGACGCTGTCTATCCAAGGTGTCTTGCTTGAGTACACCCAGCCGGAAGTCAAGGTGGCTGAAGCTATGGTGCGCGCGGGCTATGACCCGAACAAGTCGTGGCACATCTATCTCATCGTACATGGCCAGCAGAAGCAAGAAATCACGAGCGAGTTTGTGGTGGACCTGCGCCAGCCTGGAATCGAGAAGATCCGGCTCATGCTGCGAGATGTTAACAATGGGGAATGTGATCCGCTTGCACCAGCTCGTGCCTTCCAGCTGCTGCCGAAGGATCATCAGTACCTGGATACTCTGGGGCTCAACTGGGAAACCGTGATCGAGCACGATGCAGCTGCCGGCGCTACGCGACGCTGGTTGCTCATCCATGACTACTCACTGCCGGGCGGCTTCTCGCAAACCAAGGTTCTGTTGGCCTTGGAGATCGTCATGGAATATCCGGCAGCCCAGATCGACATGTTCTACTTTCTGCCCTTTGTTTCACTGGCCAATGGTCAGGAGGTACCCAGCACGCAAGTGCGGGCAACGATCAAGGGGGCAACCTTTCAGGGATGGTCGCGCCATCGCAGTGGATCGAGTGCATGGGATCCGAGCTGCGACAGTGTGCAGACTCAACTCGCACTGGTTGAATCCTGCTTGGTCAAGGAGCTGAGCGAATGATGCCCGCCACGACGCTGAGCCTGACGCAGGCTGCACATGCACAGTTGTTAGCGCATCTTTTCCCGGGTGACGGCAAGGAAGCAGCCGCTGTGCTGATCTGCACACGCGTACCGGAACCGCGTATGCGGCTGCTGGTGAAAGACTTTGTCATGGTGCCGCATCACGCCTGCCGTCGTCGAACAGAAAACTCGCTGACTTGGCCAGGCGAGTTCATAGAGGCTGCAATTGATCTGGCCGAGCCGGCTGCGCTGAGCGTCATCCTGCTGCACTCCCATCCAACGGGTTACCCAGATTTCTCCCTTGTTGATGATCGGAGTGATGGCGATGTGATCCCCTGTCTTCAGGAGGCAATTGCAGCAGATCATGGCTCAGCAGTGATGCTGCCAGATGGCCGGATCCTGGCTCGCATGTACAGGCTGAACGGTGATGTGATACCTGTTGATCTAGTGTCGGTTGCAGGTCAGGATCTGCACTTTTGGTGGCGTGACAGAATTCCTTACCCGGCGTTGCGCCCGATGGCGTTCACCCCAGACATGAGTCAGGAGCTTGGGCGCTTGACGGCTTGCGTCATCGGTGTTTCTGGTACCGGCTCCGTGACGGCTGAGCAGGTTTGTCGCTTGGGCTTCGGCCGAGTGATCGGAATCGACCATGACCATGTCGAGGAGAAGAATCTCAACCGAATACTGAATACCACTTTGACTGATGCAAAAGAGGCGAAGGCCAAGGTCCACGTGTTTGCTGATCGAATCAACCAATTACGGCCGGCGCCCTTCTTCACAGCAGTTGACGCTGATGTGATGACCAGACGTGCGGTACTTGCGGCGTCGCAAGCAGATGTCATTTTTTGCTGCGTTGACAAGCTTCGCGCTAGGATGATTGCAGATCGGCTGGCTGCAACGTTCCTGCTGCCTTTGATCGACGTCGGTGTCGCTATTCCCACGCGCATGACTCCTAACGGACTGGCCATCGCAGAAGTCACCGGACGAGTAGATTATGTGTACCCAGGGGGAAGTAGCCTGGCTGATCGGGGCGTCTACACCTCTGCGTCTCTGCATGCTGAAGCGCTTGCCGAGGCCGACCCAGTCGCACATGCGGATCAAGTCAGAGCAGGCTACATTGACGGCATGCCTGAACAAGCGCCGTCGGTAATTAGCCTCAACATGCGTGCCTCTAGTGAGTGCGTCATGGAGTTCATCGCCAGGGCCTACCCGTTTCGGCAGCAATCCAATTGCAATTTCGCGCGCACTCGCTTCATGCTCGCAGAGGTATTCGAAGAGCACGAGGCTGAATCTGCGTTCACCCCAAAGCCAATTCAGTCGCTAGGTGCAGGTGGTGTTGAACCTTTGCTCGGATTGCCAGTACTCGGGCCGCAGGAGCATATATGAGCACACTGAAGATCATATGGCTCAGGCTGACAGAGTGGTGGACCTCTCCTCGAAAAGTGATTGAGGTAGATGGCGAGTTGCTGCCTAGCAAGCTGCCTTCTAGAGACCTGCTGTTGTTGCGAGAGGGCGGGGAAGCATGGTCAATTTTGATGCGTTGCCCGTGCGGGTGCGGCCAACCAGTGGAGCTTCCGTTGATTCGTGAGGCTCGTCCCCGCTGGTCGCTCCAAATCGACAAAGAAGGACACCCCACCCTAGCGCCTTCCATCTGGCGCCGGGAGGGGTGTCGCGCACACTACTTTGTGAGAGGTGGCAAAGTCGTCTGGGTCTGACTTGGGGCTGCCGCATATGGACAAGCGCCCTCCTAACCTTTGCCGTGTTCCCAAAATAATACCGATGAGAACACTAGTTAGTTACCAAACATGAATACTGATCTGTCGAAATTTGACAAACTTAGACCATCTTTGACAAACATAATCTGACTTTGACAGACATAATTTGACCTTGTCACATCTACGGTTCGCGTCCCGCCCTTTACTCAACCGTCACCGACTTCGCCAAATTCCGCGGCTTATCCACATCCGTCCCCCGCGCTAGCGCCGTGTGATACGCCAACAACTGCAACGCCGCCACGTGCAAAATCGGCGACAGCAGACCGTAGTGCTCCGGCAAACGAATCACATGCAATCCCTCACCCGACGTGATATGCGTGTCGACGTCGGCAAAGACGTACAGCTGACCACCGCGCGCGCGCACTTCCTGCATGTTCGACTTCAGCTTTTCCAGCAGCGCGTCGTTCGGGGCGATCGTTACCACCGGCATCTCTTCCGTCACGAGCGCCAGCGGGCCGTGCTTCAGCTCGCCTGCCGGGTAGGCTTCGGCGTGGATGTACGAGATTTCCTTCAGCTTCAGCGCGCCTTCCAGGGCGATCGGGTAGTGGATGCCGCGGCCCAGGAACAGGGCATTTTCCTTGCGTGCGAATTCTTCCGCCCATGCGATCACCTGCGGCTCCAGCGCCAACACGGACGACAGCGCGACCGGCAGGTGACGCATCTGCTTCAGGTAGTGCGCTTCCTGCTCGTCGGTCAGGCGGCCGTTGACTTGCGCCAGGGTCAGGGTCAGCAGGAACAATGCGGCCAGCTGCGTGGTGAATGCCTTCGTCGAGGCGACGCCCACTTCGACGCCGGCGCGAGTGATGTAGGCCAGCTTGCACTCGCGCACCATCGCGCTCGTGGAGACGTTGCAGATCGTCAGCGTGTTCGTCATGCCCAGACTGCGCGCGTGCTTCAGCGCGGCCAGCGTGTCGGCCGTCTCGCCCGATTGCGAGATCGTCACGACGAGCGTGCTCGGGTGCGGGACGCTGTCGCGGTAGCGGTATTCGCTGGCGATCTCGACGTTCACCGGCAGCTTCGCAACGGACTCGATCCAGTACTTGGCCGTCAGGCCCGCGTAATAGCTGGTGCCGCAGGCCAGGATCAGCACGCGGTCGATTTCCTTGAACACGCGGAACGCCTGGTCGCCGAACAGTTCCGGCATGATGCCCGTCACGCCTTCCAGCGTGTCGCCGACGACGCGCGGCTGTTCGAAGATTTCTTTCTGCATGTAGTGGCGGTACGGGCCAAGCTCGGCCGCGCCCGTGTGCGCGTGCACCGTCTTGACTTCGCGCTCGGCCGGACGGCCTTCCACGTCGACGATCCAGTAGCGCGCCAGTTGCAGGTCGACGACGTCGCCTTCTTCCAGGTAGATGATCTGGTCGGTGGTGCCGGCCAGCGCCATCGCGTCGGACGCGACGAAGTTTTCGCCTTTGCCCAGGCCGACGATCAGCGGCGAGCCCTGGCGCGCGGCCACGACGCGGTGCGGTTCTTCGCGGCAGAAGACGGCGATTGCGTACGCGCCGTGCAGGCGTTTCACGGCCTGTTGCACGGTGTCGAACAGGTCGCCGGTGTACATGTGGTCGATCAGGTGCGCGATGACCTCGGTGTCGGTCTGGCTCTGGAACACATAGCCCAGGCCCGTCAGCTCGGCGCGCAGCTCGTCGTGGTTTTCGATGATGCCGTTGTGGACGAGGGCGATGCGCGCATCCTCGCTGCTCGGCGAGAAGTGCGGGTGGGCATTCTTCGTGGCCGGGGCGCCGTGCGTCGCCCAGCGAGTGTGGGCGATACCAGTGAAACCTTGCAGGCCAGTTTCCTGGATCTGCGTTTCCAGGTCGGCCACGCGCGACGTGCTGCGCGAGCGCGCCAGGTGGCCATCCACGTGCAGCGCCACGCCACAGGAGTCGTAGCCACGATACTCAAGGCGCTTCAGGCCTTCGATCAGGACAGGGGTGATATTGCGCTGAGCGACTGCGCCGACGATGCCACACATGGAAAACCTCCAGTATTGATTTGATGCATGCACTCTAGAGCAGTGTCAACGAAATATGCTTTCTAAGTGCGGCATATTTTGGTAGATTATTTCACGCACCATTTTTCACGAAATATTATTTCATAGTTACGGCATAAATTTTCCAAGATGTCGATAGAAGACCCGATACTCGACGATGTGGATCGTCGCATCCTGAACATCCTGCAGGTTGACGCATCGCAGACCAATGCCGAATTGGCAGAATTGGTACACGTCTCGCCGCCCACTTGCCTACGCCGCGTCAAACAGCTCAGGGAAAACGGTGTTATCGAGCGGCAAGTTGCGATCGTCGCCCCGGACAAGGTCGGGTCGCGCCTATCCGCCATCGTCGAGATCACGCTGGACGTGCAAGCCGCCGACCGCATGGAGGAATTCGAGCGCGTGGTCGCGGACGAGGCTGCCGTGCTGCAGTGCTACCGCGTGTCGCCCGGTCCGGATTTCGTGCTCGTCGTGCAGGTCGCCGACATGCCCGCCTACCACGCGCTGGCCCACCGCCTGTTCACCACGCACAGCAATGTGCGTAACGTGAAAGCGTATTTCTCGACGTTCCGCAGCAAGTTCGAAACGCGTATCGCGGTGTAATAGCCTGTGGATAACTCTGTGCAGATATGTCCGGTGCATCGGATTGAACGCCCCGCCATCTCCTGCGACCCACGCATTTCAGCGGCTTTCTGAAACGAACAGGCCCGCCGGGAACACACAGCGGACCTGTGGATGACTCTGTGGAAGACGTTGTGCACAGTGGGTGGAACACCCTGTGCACAGGCAGTGGATCAGGCTGTGATTACCCTGTGATCAGCCTGTGGCTTACCTGTGTGTACCTGGCGGACAGATCTTATTTTTTGACTTTTACCGGGCGCTTCCAGCCCTCGATCGTCAACTGCTTCGGACGGGAAATCGTCAGCTTGCCGGCAGGCGCATCCTTCGTCAGTGTGGTGCCGGCGCCGATCGTCGCGCCCTTGCCGACGGTGACGGGCGCCACCAGCTGGCTGTCGCTGCCGATGAACGCGTCGTCCTCGATGGTCGTGCGGAATTTATTCGCGCCGTCGTAGTTGCACGTGATCGTGCCGGCACCGATGTTCACGCGCGAGCCGACGTCGGCGTCGCCCACATAGGCCAGGTGGTTCGCCTTGCTGTGGGCGGCGACGTTGCTGTTCTTGATCTCGACGAAGTTGCCGACGTGAACGTCTTCGCCGAGCGTCGTGCCCGGGCGCAGGCGCGCGTAGGGGCCGATGATGGACTTGTCGCCGACGACGGCGCCTTCCACGTGGCAGAACGGCTTGATCTGCGTGCCCGCTCCGACGGTCGCGTCCACGAGGACGCTGTGCGCGCCGATCGTCACGCCGTCGCCGATGACGACGCGGCCTTCGAACACGCAGCCGACGTCGATGGTGACGTCGCGTCCGCAGACGAGTTCGCCGCGCACGTCGATGCGCGCCGGATCCATCAACGTCACGCCCTTCTCGAGCAGGGCGGTGGCGATGTTCAGCTGGTGACGGCGCTCGAGCTCGGCCAGCTGCACCTTGCTGTTCACGCCCGCCACTTCCCATTCGGCCGACGGCTGCGCCGACACGACGGGCACGCCGGCCGCGACGGCCTGGGCGACGATGTCGGTCAGGTAGTACTCGCCCTGTGCGTTATTGTTCTTCAGCGCGCCCAGCCAGCCCGTCAGGAAGCGGGTCGGGATGACCATGATGCCGCTGTTGATTTCGCGGATCGCGCGTTCGGCTTCGTTCGCATCTTTTTCTTCGACGATACGCACGATATGGCCATTTTCGCGTACGATGCGGCCCAGCCCGAACGGATTGGCTTGTTCGACCGTCAAGATCGCGAGCTTGTCGTTACCGGCGGCCTCGACGAGGCGACGCAGCGATGCCGCCGTCGTCAGCGGTACGTCGCCGTACAGGACGAGCGTCGACGCCTGTTCGTCGATTTGCGGCAGCGCTTGCATGACGGCGTGGCCGGTCCCCAGCTGCGGTTCTTGCAGGGCGGTATCGATCGCGACGCCACCTTCAGCCGACCAGGCTTGAACCGCACTCGGCACCGCTGCGCCGCCGTGTCCATAAATCACGCATAATTTGCTCGGGTTCAGGCCGCGCGCCGTGTCGATCACATGCTGCAACAGCGGCTTGCCGGCGAGTGGATGCAAAACTTTTGGCAGTGCGGATTGCATGCGCTTTCCCATGCCGGCGGCGAGGATGACTACGTTCATAAGCCGTTCTCAAAAATGAGTTAAAAAAGATGAAAAAGTTTAACACGCCCCCTACCGCATTCCTGCGGGTTCGTCTGTTATTCCTGGTCGCCCTCATGGCCCTGCTGAGCGCCTGCAGCGCCATCCGCTTTACGTACAACCACGGCGACACGTTGCTGTACTGGTGGTTGAACGCCTATCTCGATCTCGACAGCGATCAGTCCGACTGGGTCAAGAAAGACATCGACAGTCTGCTGCAGTGGCACCGCACGACCCAGCTGCGCGATTACGCCGGCCTGATGAGCAAGATGCAGCGCCAGCTCGGCGACGGCACCGTCACCCAGGACGAGCTGCTGTCCGACTACCGCGACATCAAGGCGCGTACGGAGCTGCTCGCGTTCAAGGCGCTGCCGCAGCTAGCCGATCTCGCGATGTCGATCAAGCCGGAACAGATCGCGCAAATGGAAAAGAAGTTCGCCAAGAACAACGACGACTTCCGCAAGAAATTCATGAGCGGCAGCGTCGAGGACCAGCAGAAGGCACGCTATAAAAAATCGATGGAGCAGTTCGACCTGTGGTTCGGCAACTTCAGCCGCGACCAGGAAGCGGCGCTGCGCAAGGCATCCGACGCGCGCCCGCTCGACAACGACGTCTGGCTGCAGGAACGCATGCTGCGCCAGAAGAAAATCGTCGCGCTGCTGCAGCACGTCCACAGAGACAAGTTGAACAAGGAACAGACGATGGCCGCGATCCACGACCTGCTGCGCGATTTCTTCGACCGCATGGACGCGCCGGACCGCAAGGCCTTCTTCGATGCGTATATCGACACCACGTCGAAATTCGTCCTGACGGTCATTCGCCTCACGACGCCGGAACAGAAAGCCCATGCGCAAAAACGCATGCAGGGGTGGATCAACGATTTCAATGCGCTCGCGGTCGGGAAATAACGGTTGATGACGCGGCGCGGCGGGCAAAAGCCTGTTGCGCCGCATGCTATAGTCCCGCCCATGCAAAAGAAGAAGTCCGCCCCCACGTACGCCCGCCGCCTCGGCCCGCCACAACAAGTCCGCATCATCGGCGGCGCCTGGAAACGCACCCCGCTGCCCGTCCTCGATGCCTTCGGCCTGCGCCCGACGCCCGACCGCGTGCGCGAAACCGTCTTCAACTGGATCAACCACCAGATGACGGGCGACTGGGACCGAGCCGACTGCCTCGACCTGTTCGCCGGCAGCGGCGCCCTCGGCTTCGAGGCGGCCAGCCGCGGCGCGCGGTCGGTCACGATGGTCGACACCGTCGGTCCCGTCGTGCGCCAGCTCGAACTGATCAAGGACAAGCTGAAAGCGGACAACGTGCGCGTGCTGCGCGCAGACGCGCTGGCCGTCGCGCGCGACCTCATCCAGCGCGGCCAACGCTTCGACGTGATCTTCCTCGATCCGCCGTACCAGCAGGATTTCCTGACCCAGTCGCTGCCGCTGTGTGCGCAACTGTTGAACGATGGCGGCCTCGTGTATGCCGAATCGGGCGAGCACCTGCCGATCGATGTGGAAGGCGACGTCCCCGAATGGCTGCAGCCGTGGCAGCTGGTGCGTGCCGACAAGGCAGGCATGGTGCATTACCACCTGTTAAAGTTGCGTTAAAACACCGCTTTTCTGGGCAAAACTGCTTAAACAATAAGCATTGGGTGCCCCACACCGGGGCGGGTGCCAAAATTTCAGGCATAATGCGCGTCTATTCAGGTGCATTCTCCAGGGAGCCGCAATGGTTGTAGCCGTTTATCCAGGAACTTTCGATCCGCTCACGCGCGGCCACGAGGATTTGGTGCGTCGTGCATCGGGTCTGTTCGACACGCTGGTGGTCGGGGTCGCCGACAGCAAGAACAAGCGGCCGTTCTTCTCGCTCGCCGAGCGCCTGGAAATCGCCAACGAAGTGCTGGGCCATTATCCGAACGTGAAGGTGGAAAGCTTCTCCGGCCTGTTGAAGGATTTCGTCCGCCAGCACGACGCACGGGTGATCGTGCGCGGCCTGCGCGCCGTGTCCGACTTCGAGTACGAGTTCCAGATGGCGGGCATGAACCGCTACCTGCTGCCCGACGTCGAAACCCTGTTCCTGACGCCGTCCGACCAGTACCAGTTCATTTCCGGCACCATCGTGCGCGAGATCGCGATGCTGGGCGGCGACGTATCGAAATTCGTGTTCCCCTCGGTCGACCGCTGGCTGCAAAAGAAAATCGCCGAGATGGCGACCGCGCCGAAAGCGTAAGATTCGCAAGGCTAAAGTCATGGCATTACTGATTACCGACGACTGCATCAATTGCGACGTGTGCGAGCCCGAGTGCCCGAACGAGGCGATCTCGATGGGCGCGGAGTTCTACCAGATCGATCCGCACAAATGCACGGAATGCGTCGGCCACTTCGATGAGCCGCAATGCCAGCAGGTGTGCCCCGTCGCGTGCATCCCGTTCAATCCGGAGTGGCGCGAAACGCGCGAAGAACTCCAGGCGAAATACGAACGCCTGACCGCGGACAAGGCCAAGGCGGCCTGAACGCACGAGCCGGCCCCGCGCCGGCTTTTCTTTTGGCGCCGTCGCACGATCATGCGTCGCGCCGGTATCGTCCGCGGCCCGTCGGACGTGCATGCTATGCTCGTTTCATGAGCGACGATCCCGACTCCCGTGCCGCCTTGCCCTCGTCGGTGAGCGACAACATCGACACGGTCGCCGAGTTCTATGCCCGGCACGAGGAGCAGGTGTCGACGACCCAGCGCGTCGTCGAAAAGGTCGCGCTATTCCTCGGCAGTCCCGGCTATGTCGCGGCGAACGCACTGTTCATCGTCGGGTGGATCGCGGCCAATCTGCTGGCGCACGACTTCGGCTGGCGCCAGGTCGACGAACCGCCGTTCTTCTGGCTGCAGGGCATCGTCGGCCTGAACGCCTTCATCATCTCGACCACCGTGCTGATCCGCCAGAACCGCATGTCCAGGCTGGCCGACCACCATGCCCACGTCGACCTGCAGGTCAATCTGCTGACCGAGGAAAAGACCAGCAAGATCATCCAGTTGCTGGAAGAGTTGCGGCGCGACATGCCGGGCGTGCGCAACAAGGACGATGACGAGACCGCTGAACTGGCCAAGCCGGCCGATCCGAAAGCCGTGTTGACGGCGATCGAACGGGCGCAGGACGAACCGTATGGCCAAGCAGGCATCCGCAAGTCACAAGGATGATGCACATAATGCATCAAAGTTGTTCCAAAACACAACACTTTGATGCCCTGCTTTGGTGCACAACAAACCCTTGTTCTCACTCGCGTACTCTCCTGTACGCGCTCCGGATTGTGCGTTCGCAGCATTGAAATAGTTTCGAGTCTCTAATTTCATCAAATTGATCGGTGCTATATTTATCTTGCCAAATTAGCACGCCCATTCTTTTTTCGGACGGGGAGACTCAAAATAATGATTAGAAACATGAGTATCGGTCAGCGCCTTGCCATCGGATTCGGGGTCGTGATTGCCCTGCTGGTGCTGTTGGCCGGATTGTCGTATGTCAGGATTGCCAGCCTGACCAAGGAGATGGATACGCTCGTCAATGTGCGCTACGCCAGCACGGTGACGGCGAACCACATCAAGGAAGACGTGAGCGAGGCGACGAGAAGCATGCTGAACGTCCTCATCATGACCGACCCGGACCAGATCAAGAAAGAACTGGCGAACACGGAAGCGCGCAGCGCCAGCGCCACCGCCGAGGTCGCGGCATTGGCGAAGAGCACGAACGATGCCGAGGCCACCGAGATCCTGAAGGCACTGGCCGCCATCCAGAACAAGTTCCTGCCGGCGCAGACGGCGTTCATCAAACTCGTCAACGAGGACAAGAAGGACGAGGCGATGATGAAATTCATGTTCTCGCTGCGTCCCCAGCAGACGCGCTACTTCGAGCAGCTGGACAAATTCGCCGCCTGGCAAAATACCGCAATGCACCAGGCCGGCGCCGACACGGCCGCCGTCACGCAGCGCACGCAGATGCTGATCCTGGCGCTGGCGACGGTCGCGGCAGGGCTGTCGCTGGGCGTCGCCTGGCTCGCGACGCGCAGCATCACGCGTCCGCTGGGCCAGGTGGTGGAGATTGCGCGCCGCGTCGCCGACGGCGATCTCACGAGCAATATCGCCGTCGACAGCCGCGACGAGGCAGGGCAGATGATGGATGCGCTGCGCCACATGAACGACAGCCTGATCCGCATCGTCGGCGAAGTGCGCACGAGTACCGAATCGATGTCCTCCGCGTCCGGGGAAATTGCCAGCGGCAACCAGGACCTGTCGACGCGCACGGAATCGCAAGCGGCCTCGCTGGCGCAGACGTCCAACTCGATGCGCGCGCTGACGGGCACCGTGCAGCAGAACGCGGACAATGCCCGGCAGGCCAACAAGCTGGCAGCCCAGGCGTCCGAGGTGGCGGCGCGCGGCGGTTCCGTCGTCGCGCACGTGATCGACACGATGGGGTCGATCACGGCGTCGTCGAAAAAGATCGTCGACATCATCGGCGTGATCGACGGCATCGCCTTCCAGACGAATATCCTCGCGCTGAACGCGGCGGTCGAGGCCGCGCGCGCGGGCGAGCAGGGCCGCGGCTTTGCCGTCGTGGCGTCCGAAGTGCGCAGCCTGGCGCAGCGCTCGGCCGCGGCGGCCAAGGAAATCAAGCTGCTGATCGGCGATTCCGTGGATAAGGTGCAAGAAGGCAGCACGCTCGTCGAGCAGGCCGGCGTGACGATGGAGGAGGTCGTCGAAAGCGTGCGCCGCGTCACCGACATCATGGGCGAAATTACGGCTGCCAGCCTCGAACAAAGCGCCGGCATCGCCCAGGTCAGCCAGACCATCGTCGAGATGGATGAAACGACGCAGCAGAACGCGGCCCTCGTCGAACAGGCTGCCGCCGCCGCCGCGTCGATGCAGGAACAGGCGCAGCGCCTGTCGCGCGCCGTCAGCGTGTTCAAGCTGCAGAATGCAGGCGCGGAGGCGCAAGCGGCGCCCCGGCCGGCACGTTCACGCCAGGCCCTGGCCGCGGCCTGAACCGCGGCCACGATTTTCACAACGATAGCCTTCCCACAAAGGAGACAGACATGACTACACGTAAATCCGCCATCAAAGCCATGCTCGCCGGCGCCATCCTCACCTTGGCCGCCAGCCTGCCCGCCGTCGCCGCCGTCGACATCAGCGGCTACAAGTTCGACGACACGACCAAGGTCGCCGGCAAGGACCTCAAACTGAACGGCGCCGGCATGCGCACGAAGTTCATCGTCAAGGTCTATGCGGCCGGCCTGTACCTGCCGGAAAAGAAGAACAACACGGCCGAGATCCTGAAGGAAGACGGCCCGCGCCGCGTGACCTTGCAGATGGCGCGCGACATCTCGTCGGAAGATTTCGGCAAGGCCTTCATGGATGGCTTGAACGAGAACATCGACAAGGCCGAGAAACAGCGCATCGTGGCCCAGATCAGCAAGATGGGTGAATTGTTCGCCTCCGTCGACGGTCTCAAGAAGGGCGACGTGCTGCACCTGGACTGGATCCCGGGCACCGGCACCCAGGCCGAACTGAACGGCCAGAAGCTGGGCGGCCCGATCCCCGACATCAATTTTTATAACGCCATCCTGCGCATCTGGCTGGGCGACAAGCCCGTCGACCGCTCGCTGAAGCCGGCACTGCTGGGTGAAGCCAAGTAAGCGCCATGTCTTCTGAAAAACGCGGCCCCGGGCAACCGGCAGCCGCGTTTTTTTTCGTCCTCGTTTTTTGACTGCGTGCGTGCCGATTTTTTGGATGGAGGCGGAGGCCAGGCGGCGTGTGAACGCCTCTGGCGGCTCATTCGTTCGATATTATCGACACTTACGATAACTCATCCGTATAGCGTAACCAAACATGAACTTCTCTCATTAGTATTTTATATTTGCACAAATCTCATCAATATTCCCTCATCCCGTCGATTTCACGCGCATATACGGCATCGCATGATGCAATCGGCGCATCATCATGAATCCGGCGATCCTTCGCTAAATTTATTTCATTTTCGCGCAACCTGACGTCAACTCATCATTTATTGAAGCATCGATTTTTTATACAAATATTCTGCATCTACTAATTGTTAAATCAAATCGGCGAAAAACCACCTGACAACCCGAGCAACCTCGAGTTACCCGCGACGGGTAAGACTGGCTTACGTTTCAGGAGAAGAGACGGGAAATCCGGACGAAAAAAAAGCGGCGCCCGGTCATCGGGACGCCGCTTTCGCGGAGAGAAGCTGTGTAAACTAACCGTAAGGATCAGTGCGTTGCCACGACGCCGGCATCGGCGGCCGCGCGCTGGCGGCGCGCCGCCAGCTCGTCCTTCGTCGGGCGGGGACGCACGACGAGCATCAACGCACGGGCGATGCCGATCAGCAGCGGACGGAAGAACATCACGACGCCGCCCAGCAAAGTCAGCTGGACCATGCAGACGAGCAGGTGGGCAAAAGGCAGCGCCATGACCGGGGTCTGGAAGAGGGTGGCGGAGAAGGACATGGCGGGAGGTGATGATCTGATCTATTCGTTCGATGTAACTATAGTGCAACGCAACATATAAATCTAATTACGCTTACTGATAGCTCTTATATTGATTGTGAATGGAAATCGGGTACACTTACCGTACCAATAACCATTTGCCAGTCCTGAACGGAGTCCCATGAGCTTCCTCACGCTTGATCTGAACCTGCTCCGCGTCTTCGATGCCGTCATGACCGAGCAAAACCTGACGCGCGCCGCCGGTCACCTCGCGATGACCCAGCCCGCCGTCTCGAACGCCATCAAACGCTTGCGCGAAAGTCTCGGCGACGAGCTGCTGATCCGCACCGCCTACGGCGTCAAGCCGACCCCGCGCGCGGAAGCGCTGTGGCCCGCCGTGCGCCAGGCGTTGGCCGCGCTGGAAGCGGCCGTGATGCCGGAAACCTTCGACGTCTCCAAGGCCCAGGCGACGTTCCGCATGGCGATGGCCGACGCCACTGCCGCCCTGTGGCTGCCCTCGCTGGTGCGGTCGATCGAAAAAGAGGCGCCTGGCGTCAATATCCGCATGGTGCCGCTGACGACGCGCGAACCACGCCCGATGCTGCTGCGCGGCGACATCGACCTGGCCGTCGGCTTCTTCCCTGGCGTCGCGGCCCAGCTGTCGTACGAGACGGGCTCGCCGATCCGCCACGAGCGCCTGTATTCGGGTGAATACGTGGTCGTGATGCGCAAGAACCACCCGCTGGCGCAAGACACGCTCGACCTCGACCAGTATTGCAAGGCCAATCACCTGCTCGTGAGCTTCTCCGGCCGCGCCCACGGCCTCGTCGACGAGGCGCTGGCACAGCTCGGCCGCGAACGCCGCATTCTGCTCACCGTGAACCAGTTCTTCACGGCCGGCCGCGTCGTGGCGAACTCCGACCTCGTGACGGTGCTGCCGAAGCACTTGATCGCGTCCACCGGTGCCGCCGAACAACTGATCTGGCGCGAACTGCCATTCCAGCTGCCGGCCGTCCACCTGGACATGCTGTGGCACGAACGCGACGGCCGCAGCCCGGCCCACCGCTGGCTGCGCAAGAACCTGGAAAGCCTGTCCGCCTCGGCACAGAAGATGCTGCCGCAGAAGTCGGAAGCGTCGGAAAAGATGGAAAAAATCGCTTGAAAACAACCGCCCCGCATGCCGGGGCGTTGTTTTATTTGATCGGAAGCTTGGTCGTGTTCTTGACCTCTTCCATCACGGCATAGGTGTGCGTCTCGCGCACGCCTTTCTGCAGGAGTGTCTTGCCGAGGAATTCGCGGTAAGCTGCCATATCCTTCACGCGCGCCTTGACGAGGTAGTCGAATCCGCCGGCCACCATATGGCATTCGAGCACTTCGGGAATCAGCTGGACGCTTTGCTTGAAAGCGTCGAAGACTTCCGGCGTCGTGCGGTCCAGCACGACTTCGATGAACACGAGCAGCGACACGTCCAGCAGCTGCGGGTTCAACTGGGCCGTGTAGCCCATGATGTAGCCGGACTCGTGCAGCTTGCGCACACGCTCGAGGCAGGCGGCGGGCGACAAGTTGACGCGTGCGGCCAGCTCGACGTTGCTGATACGCCCGTCGCTTTGTAGTTCGGCCAGGATTTTCTTGCTGATCTTGTCCAGCATATTGTTCTCTCTCCACTATAAATATTATTTGGTGAAATTCTCTCACCAAAAACTATCTATTGCTAGTCTTCTGTAAAAACAGAATTAATCCAGAAGATTTCCTTCTACAATCGAATCAATGATCCGCAGTATTCCAGCGCGCCGGCCGTGGCCACGGTACGGCGCGTTTTGCTGGCGGCGCCCTCATCCATTTTTCGCAGAACGTCCATGAACATTGCCGCCTTCCCGGCCTCCGCCTACGTCCCCTTCGACGCCTTGCAGGCCGAAACCCGCCGCGACCAGGCGCCGCTGCGCGCCGCGATCACCGCCGCCTACCGCCGTGACGAGACGGCCGCGGTCGAATGGCTGCTGGCCCAGGGCGCCAGCGCCGACGGCGACGCCTACATGCTGGCGCACCGCCTCGTGTCGGCCGTGCGCGACAAACGCACGCGTTCGTCCGGCGTCGATGCACTGATGCACGAATTCTCGTTGTCGTCCGAGGAAGGCGTCGCATTGATGTGCCTCGCGGAAGCGCTGCTGCGCATCCCCGACTCGGATACGGCCGACCGCCTGATCGCCGACAAGATCAGCAAGGGCGACTGGAAGAAGCACCTGGGCGAATCGCCGTCGCTGTTCGTGAACGCGGCCACGTGGGGCCTGCTCGTCACGGGCAAGCTCGTGTCGTCCAGCAGCGAGACGGGCCTCGGCGCCGCGCTCACGCGCCTCATCGCGAAGGGTGGCGAACCGCTGATCCGCAAGGGCGTCGACCTCGCGATGCGCATGCTGGGCAACCAGTTCGTCACCGGGCAAACCATCGCCGAGGCGCTGAAGAACAGCCGCGACAACGAAGCGCGCGGCTACCGCTATTCCTACGACATGCTGGGCGAAGCGGCGCTCACGGAATCCGACGCCGACAATTACTACGCGTCGTACGAAGCGGCCATCCACGCGATCGGCAAGGCGTCGAACGGCCGCGGCATCAAGGACGGTCCGGGCATCTCGATCAAGCTGTCCGCGCTGCATCCGCGCTACAGCCGCGCGCAATACGCCCGCGTGATGGGCGAACTGCTGCCGCGCGTGCGCAACCTCATCCTGCTCGCAAAACAGTACGACATCGGCATCAACATCGACGCCGAGGAAGCGGACCGCCTGGAAATCTCGCTGGACATGCTGGAAGCACTTGCTTTCGATCCATCTTTCGCCGGCTTCGATGGCATCGGCCTCGTCGTGCAGGCGTACCAGAAGCGCTGCCCGTTCGTGATCGACTTCGTCGTGGACCTCGCCCGCCGCAGCGGCCGCAAGTTCATGGTGCGCCTGGTAAAAGGCGCGTACTGGGACGCGGAAATCAAGCGCGCCCAGGTCGACGGCCTGCCGGGCTATCCGGTCTACACGCGCAAGGTGTACACGGACGTGTCGTACCTCACGTGCGCGCGCAAGCTGCTTGCCGCCACCGACGTCGTGTATCCGCAGTTCGCCACGCACAACGCGCACTCGCTGTCCGTGATCTACACATGGGCCAAAGCGGACGGCGTGTCGAACTACGAATTCCAATGCCTGCACGGCATGGGCGAGACCTTGTACGACCAGGTCGTCGGCAAGGAGAACCTCGACAAGCCCTGCCGCATCTACGCCCCGGTCGGCTCGCACGAGACGCTGCTGGCCTACCTCGTGCGCCGCCTGCTGGAAAACGGCGCCAACTCGTCGTTCGTGAACCAGATCGTCGACGAGACCGTCCCCATCGACACCCTCCTGACCGATCCGTTCGACGCGGCACGCGCCGCGCGCTGCCTGCCGCATCCGCGCATTCCGCTGCCACTCGCGCTGTTCCCGGACGGGCGCAAGAATGCCGCCGGGCTCGACCTGACGAACGAATACGTGCTCGCCGAACTGGCCGCCGACCTCGCGACGCCGCGCCGCTTCCTGGCCGCACCGCTCGTCGACGGTCCGGTGGAAGCGAGGGGCGCGCTGAACGTCGTGAACCCGGCCCAGTCGGCGGACATCGTCGGCCAGGTGACGGAAGCGACGACGGGCGACGTCGACACGGCGCTGCACGCGGCCGTCCACGCCGCGCCGGTGTGGGAAGGCGCCGGCAACGCGGCCCGCGCCGACATCATCGCCCGCGTCGGCGATCTGTTCGAGCAGCACCGCGGAGAATTGATGGCCCTGGCCGTGCGCGAGGCGGGCAAGTCGCTGCCGAACGCGATCGCGGAAGTGCGGGAAGCCGTCGACTTCCTGCGCTATTACGCGGCCGAGATCCGCACGGTACCGGAAGCGCGCGCGTTGGGACCGGTGACGTGCATCAGCCCGTGGAATTTCCCATTGGCCATCTTCACGGGCCAGGTCGCCGCGGCGCTGGCCGCGGGCAACGTCGTGCTGGCAAAACCGGCCGAGCAGACGCCGCTGATCGCCCACCGCGCCGTGCAGCTGTTCCACGAAGCCGGCGTGCCGGCGGGCGCGCTGCAGTTGCTGCCGGGCCGTGGCGAGACCGTCGGCGCGGCGCTGACGCGCGACGCGCGCGTAAAAGCCGTGATTTTTACGGGGTCGACGGAAGTCGCCCAGCTGATCAACCGCACGCTGGCCGCACGGGCGCGGCAAGAGGGCGCCGACATTCCGCTGATCGCCGAGACGGGCGGGCAGAACGCGCTGATCGTCGATTCGTCCGCGCTGCCGGAGCAAGTCGTGCAGGACGTGCTGACGTCCGCGTTCGACAGTGCGGGCCAGCGCTGTTCCGCGCTGCGCGTGCTGTTCCTGCAGGAAGACATCGCCGACAAGACGATCAGGATGCTCAAGGGCGCGATGCGCGAACTGCGCGTGGGCGTGCCGGACCGCCTCGCGACGGACATCGGTCCCGTCATCGACAAGGAAGCCCAGCAGAACCTGCTCGGCCACATCGAGCGCATGAAGGCGACGGCGAAGCAGCATTTCTCGCTCGCGCTGCCGGAAGCCTTGCTGGCACAGGGCACGTTCGTGCCGCCGACGGTACTCGAGATCGGTTCGCTGAGCGAGCTGAAACGCGAAGTCTTCGGCCCCGTGCTGCACGTCGTGCGCTGGCGCCGTTCCGGCCTGGCCCAGGTCGTCGACACGATCAACGCGACGGGCTACGGCCTCACCCTGGGCGTGCATTCGCGCATCGACGAGACGATCGACTTCATCACGACGCGCGCCCACGTCGGCAACATCTACGTGAACCGGAACATCGTGGGCGCCGTCGTCGGCGTGCAGCCGTTCGGCGGCGAAGGCAAGTCCGGCACCGGTCCCAAGGCCGGCGGCCCGCTGTACCTGAAGCGCCTGCAAAAAGATGCGGCACCGCTGCTCACGCACGACCGCCGCAGCAACGGCGCGCTCGACGCGCTGCTGGGCTGGGCGAGCAACAACGGCGAGTTCGCCACGCTGGCGGAACACTACATGACGACGACCCTGGACGGCGTGCACATTAACTTGCCGGGCCCGACCGGCGAACGCAACCAGCTCGATTTCGTCCCGCGCGGCACCGTCCTGTGCGCGCCGAACGGCACGGCGAGCCTGCTGAACCAATTGGCGGCCGTGCTGGCGACGGGCAACCGCGCCCTCGTGCTGATGGACGCGCCGCCGTCGCTGCCGGCGGCCGTGATGGAGCGCGTGCGGTTCATCGACGCGCGCGACCTGGACGGCAGCGACGTCGCCATCGCCCTCGTCGAGCAAGGCCTGGCTGGCGAGGTGCGGACGAAGCTGGCGGGCCGTCCCGATGCGATCGTCGGCATCGTCGATACCCGCGCGGACGCCCCGATCGCCCTGTGGCGCCTGGTGGCGGAGCGCGCGTTGTGCGTCAACACGACCGCGGCAGGAGGTAACGCAAGCCTGATGACGCTCGGTTTGTAATCCGCGTCCAGATGGCTGCACACGCCGCGGACTAGGCTGGGCCTGCCGCGGCGTTTTGTTTTGGAAGTTCTTGGAGTTCAGCTGCTCAACTTGGAGGAAGACATGTTAGTTGGCGTCCTAAAAGAAATCAAAAACAACGAATTCCGGGTGGGCCTCACGCCCCCCAGCGTGCACGAACTGGTCGCGCGCGGCCATCGTGTGATCGTGCAAACCGGCGCCGGTGCCGGTATCGGCCTGACGGACGAGCAGTACACGGCCGCCGGCGCGACGATCGTCCCGTCCGCGCAAGAGATCTTTGCGCAGGCCGAGATGGTCGTCAAAGTGAAGGAACCGCAGCCGCAGGAATGCGCGCTGCTGCGTCCTGGACAGATCCTGTACACGTATCTCCACCTCGCGCCCGATCCGGAACAGACGGCGTCCCTCGTGAAATCGGGCGCCGTCTGCATCGCGTACGAGACGATCACGGGCCCGGGCGGCGGCTTGCCGTTGCTGGCACCGATGAGCGAGGTGGCGGGGCGGATGGCCATCCAGGCCGGCGCCAGCCACCTGGAGAAATCGAAGGGCGGGGCCGGCATCCTGCTGGGCGGCGTGCCGGGCGTGGCGGCGGGTCACATCGTCGTCATCGGTGCCGGCGTCGTGGGCACGAATGCGTTGCAGATGGCCGTCGGCATCGGCGCGCGCGTCACCGTCCTCGACAAGAACGTCGACCGCCTGCGCCAGCTCGACCTGATCTACGGCAACCGGATCACCACGTTGTACTCGAACGCGCACGCGATCGAGGAAGCGGTGCTGTCGGCCGACCTCGTCATCGGCGGCGTGCTCGTGCCCGGCGCCGCGGCGCCGAAACTCGTGACGCGGGCAATGGTGTCACGGATGAAAAAGGGGGCCGTCGTTGTCGACGTGGCGATCGACCAGGGCGGCTGCTTCGAGACGTCGCATCCGACGACGCACGCGGATCCGACGTTCGTCGTCGATGGCGTCGTGCATTACTGCGTGGCAAACATGCCGGGCGCCGTGGCACGCACGTCGACGTTCGCGCTGAACAACGCGACGATCGGCCACGCGGTGGCGCTGGCGACGAAGGGCTGGCGGCAGGCGCTGCGCGACGATCCTCACCTGAAGAACGGCTTGAACGTCTGCGAAGGCAAGATCACCTATGCGGCCGTCGCGCGGGATCTCGGCTACGACTACGTGCCGGCCGATACCTTGCTGGCCTGACCCGCCTCCGGGTGCTGCCAGCCCAGGCAGAACTGCCTGACGATGTGGAACGCATACCGCGCGGCCACGGATTTCACGAAACGCATGAAATCCGTGGCCGCGTTTTCATTGGCGTTGTCGGAAATCGTCCGGATCACGCCGAACGGGATGCCCAGCTCGAAACACGCTTGTGCCACCGCGGCACCTTCCATCTCGACGGCCAGCAAACCGGGTAACGCCTCATTCAACGCGTTCAGACGGCCCTTCTCGCTCACGAACTCGTCGGCGCTGGCGATGAGGCCTCGATGCAGCCGCGGCCCGCTGAGCGCGAATACGGCCCGTTCCTGGGGATCGACGGCCGACGCGAAGTCGTCTTCGAGGAAACGACGCGCCGCATTCGCCAGCTGCAGCGCCATGTGGTGGTCGGACAGGAAGTGCGTCAACCCCGTCAACGGCACTTCATAGCGTGGGAACAAAGGGCTCGCATCCATGTCGTGCTGGACGAGCGATTCGGCCACGACGATGTCGCCGACCTTGATCGACGCATCCCCGGCACCGGCCACACCCGTGAAGAGGATGTGGGTAACACCGAACTTCTCCACAAGGGTTGCCGTCGTCAATGCCGCAGCAACCTTGCCAATACGCGATAAAACGCACACAGCGTCGATTTCCCACAGTCGTCCGACAAAGTACTCGCGCATGCCATGCATGAGCTTGTAGGGGCTCTCCATGGCCTCCACGAGCCCCAGCTGTTCTTCGTGCAACGCACTGATGATCCCTAATCGCATGTTTTGGCCTGTTTTTGAGTGGATGCGGAGCCGGCTGGACGGCTTGTGCACGGTCTTCCCGCTGTTTTTGTCTTAATAAAACAAAGATGTATATAAAAAATGGTAGTGATAGTAAACGCGTCTTCAGCTGTGGATAAGGTCGAATTTATCTACAGCGTCAACGGTTTACGTGCGTCCGGATTGGCTGGACAAGCATTGTATCGATGCTGAACCGATGTTGGACAAAAAAGACGTTCGACAAAAAATCGGCTGTTCTGCACATTTGCTGCTGTGGATATGCAGGACGTTTTCCACAGCAGATCCTGTTTCAGGGTGGTTCTGGTGTCCAGGACAGCTGACCAGGCTCATGTTTTCAATGCGTGCAGGGCACGTTCGTCGTTTCGGATGCGTCATCCACGTCTCGTCCTTCCTGTAGACCAGGCTGAAGTCGAGCAGTGCCTGCGTTTGAACTTGAACAGATGTCTGCAGTCCAGATCGACGAGCGTTGGCGTCATCGTTGCCGTCGTGCTTGCCAAAGCGGTGTGCTTCGCTTTTTTTTGTAGACCAAAGCGCGTTCGCGTCGTGTTGGCCTTGCCGCGAGCGGGCTTTGTCCACGTTTCGACACTTTTCCCTCTTTAGTTAACTTGGATAGAAAGAAAGGATAGTGATGATAGTAAACGTCGACCGAACTGTGGATAAACAGGATTTTTTCCACAAGCTCAAGGGTTTACGTGCGTTTTAAACCGTTGAACAAACCTTGTGCGGAGCCGGGACCAAAACTGGACAAAAAATCGGCCGTCGAACAATGAGGCAGTTCCGCACATTCGATCCTGTGGATATTCAGCAGCTTATCCACAAAGCGGGGCAAATATCGCGTGCTTTCGGGTCGTCAGGCCGTGTTGCTGAGGAAAAATGGCGCCCAGGTCGACGTCGCGACGATGTCCGGTCGTTGGCATCACCGGAGTCGGACGATTTTTTTGCCAGGTCGAAGCCCTGGTCACTGACATTGGCCGAAGCCGGGGTTTTTTGGCAGGCCAGCGACTTGTACGAGCATCGCCGGGTTTACAACCAAAAGCTTGTATACAGAATAATGGTAATAGTTAACGGTGGCACTCTTCTGTGGATAAGCCAGGTTTTGTCCACAACATCAAACGTTTACGATCCGCATAAGGCGGTGGGCTGGTCTTGTATGTGCCTTGTGGCAAAACTGGATAAAAAATCTCCTTGTGCGAAAAGTCGCGTTTCCCCACATTTCGTACCTGTGGATATTCATACGCTTATCCACAGTCTGGACAGGCCTGTTAACGTTGATCATCTGGTAAGCTTGCTCAACCGAATCACGAGTGAGGATCCATGGAGTCCGCCGGAGCATTCGACTACATCATCGTGGGCGCAGGCACGGCCGGCTGCGTGCTGGCCAACCGCCTGACGCGCCGGTCCGACGTGCACGTGCTGTTGATCGAAGCGGGCGGCAAGGACGATTATTTGTGGATCCACATCCCCGTCGGCTACCTGTATTGCATCGGCAATCCGCGCACGGACTGGCTGTTCAAGACGGAAGCGGACCCAGGGCTGGCCGGACGCGCGCTGATTTACCCGCGGGGGAAGGTGCTCGGCGGCAGCTCGTCGATCAACGGCATGATCTATATGCGCGGCCAGGCCGAGGATTACGATCGTTGGGCCGCCGTCACCGGCGATTCCTCGTGGCGCTGGGACAATGTGCTGCCCATTTTCAAGGCAAGCGAAGACCACCACGGCGGCGCCAATGCGAGCCACGGCAGCGGCGGCGAGTGGAGAGTCGAGCGCCAGCGGCTGTCCTGGGAAATCCTGGATGCGTTCCGGGCAGCGGCCAGCGAGATCGGCATCCCGAAGATCGACGATTTCAATGGCGGCGATAATTCCGGCTGTGCCTATTTCGAAGTCAATCAGCGCAGGGGCATCCGGCTGAACACGGCGAAAGCCTTCCTGCGGCCGGCGGCGGCGCGGCCGAACCTGACGATCATGACGGGCTGCCACGTCGAGAAGCTCGTGATCGAGCAAACCGGGCAGGGCGCCGTCTGCCGCGGCGTCCAATTCACGGGCGGCGGCCGCGCGTTCACGGCCACGGCACGGCGCGAAACCCTGCTGGCCGCCGGCGCGATCGGTTCTCCTCACATCCTGCAATTGTCCGGCGTCGGCCCGGCCGGCTTGCTGCACGCCCACGGGATCGCGCCCATCGTCGATGCGCCCGGTGTCGGGGAGAATTTGCAGGATCATTTGCAGTTGCGCATGGTGTATCGCATTACGGGTGCGCCGTCGCTCAACACGAGCGCCGCATCGTGGTACGGCAAGACGAAGATCGCGCTGCAATATGCGCTGTTCCAGAGCGGGCCGATGTCGATGGCGCCGTCGCAGCTGGGCGCGTTCGCCCGTTCCGATCCCGGCCAGGCGACGCCGAACCTGGAATACCACGTGCAGCCGCTGTCGCTGGAAAAATTCGGCGATCCGCTGCACGGTTTTCCAGCGTTCACGGCCAGCGTGTGCAATCTGCGGCCGACGGCGCGCGGCCACGTCCGGCTTGCCGCGAACGACAGCTACGCGCCTCCGAAGATCGTGCCGAACTACCTCAGCACACCGGAAGACCGCAAGGTCGCGGCCGACGCATTGACGCTGACCCGGCGCATCGTGGCCGCGCCCGCGCTGGCGAAGTACCGGCCGGAGGAATTCAAGCCGGGCCAGCACTACCGGACGGAAGACGAGCTGGCGGAAGCGGCCGGCCTCATCGGCACGACGATCTTCCATCCCGTCGGCACGTGCCGCATGGGCAAGATGGACGACCTGCTTGCCGTCGTCGACAGCGCGTTGCGCGTGAAAGGCGTGGCGGGGTTACGCGTCGTCGACGCATCGATCATGCCCACGATCACGTCGGGCAACACGAATTCGCCCACCTTGATGATTGCCGAGAAGACGGCCCAGTTGATTGCCCGCGACTGGCGCTAGCTGCGCAGATTTGCACAACGGGTTTGCGTGCCGTTATGACATAACGCAGGACGATTTACCGGTAGCGTGCTGTATCTTGACGAGTTCCAAAAGTGTGTATGATTTGTAAAGCTTGCATCACGACAGTGAGGGAGACGCAATGTCGGACGTCATTCTGGAAACACGTGAGCTGACGAAGGAATTCAAGGGCTTTACGGCGGTCAATCAGGTGAATCTGCGGGTGCAGCGCGGCCACATCCACGCGCTGATCGGACCCAATGGCGCCGGCAAGACGACGTGTTTCAACCTGCTGACGAAATTCCTCGCACCGTCCGCCGGGCGCATCCTGTTCAACGGCAAGGATATCTCGGCGCTGAAGCCGGCCCAGATCGCCCGCATGGGCATCATCCGCTCGTTCCAGATATCGGCCGTGTTTCCGCACCTGACCGTGCTGGAAAACGTGCGCATCGGCCTGCAGCGCACCCTCGGCACCAGTTTCCACTTCTGGCGCAGCGAACGCACCTTGACGCAACTCAACGACCGGGCCATGCAGCTGCTGGCCGAAGTCGACCTGGAAGGCTTTGCCGACACCGTCACGGCCGACTTGCCGTACGGCCGCAAGCGCGCGCTCGAGATTGCCACCACGTTGGCCATGGAACCGGAACTCATGCTGCTGGACGAGCCGACGCAGGGCATGGGCCACGAAGACGTGCACCGCGTGACGGCATTGATCAAGAAAGTCTCCGCCGGCCGCACGATCCTGATGGTCGAGCACAACATGAACGTCGTTGCCGGCATCTGCGACCGCATTTCCGTGCTGCAGCGGGGCGCCGTGCTGGCGGAAGGCAGTTATGCGGACGTGTCGCGCAATCCGCAGGTCGTGGAGGCGTACATGGGTAGCAGCACGGACGGCAACCTGGCGGGGGCGCACGGATGACGCCCGCACTGGAGATCGAGAACCTGCAAGCGTGGTACGGCGAATCGCACATCCTGCACGGCGTCAGCCTGGCCGTGCAGCCGGGCGAGGTCGTGACCCTGCTGGGCCGCAACGGTGCCGGCCGCACGACCACCTTGCGCGCGATCATGGGCTTGACGGGCGCACGCACGGGGTCGATCAAGGTCAAGGGCGTCGAGGCGATCCGCCTGCCCACGCACCGTATCGCCCACCTCGGCATCGGCTATTGCCCGGAAGAGCGGGGCATTTTCGCGTCGCTGTCGACGGAGGAAAACCTCATGTTGCCGCCGCGGCTGGTCGGGCGGGACGTCGGCATGTCCGTCGATGAGATCTACGAGATGTTTCCGAACCTGTACGAACGGCGCCACAGCCAGGGCACGCGCCTGTCCGGCGGCGAACAGCAGATGCTGGCCGTCGCGCGCATCCTGCGCACGGGCGCGCGCCTGTTGCTGCTGGACGAGATCTCGGAAGGCCTGGCGCCCGTCATCGTGCAGGCGCTGGCGAAGATGATCACGACCTTGCGGGCGAAGGATTACACGATCGTGATGGTGGAACAGAATTTCCGGTTCGCGGCGCCGCTGGCGGACCGGTTTTACGTCATGGAACACGGCCGTATCGTCAAGACGATCGCGGCTGCGGAACTGCAGGCCAGCATGCCGGCATTGACCGAGCTGCTGGGCGTTTGATCAACGACAACGGAGACCACATGAAACGCACGACACGCACAGCGATTGCCTTGACGGCCGCCACTTTCGCCGCCGGTTTGTCCACGTCCGCCCACGCGCAGATCTCGGGCGACACCATCAAGATCGGCTTCCTCACCGACCTGTCCGGCGTGTATTCCGACATCGACGGCAACGGCGGCGCCGAAGCGGTGCGCATGGCGATCGCGGACATGGGCGGCGCGATCAATGGCAAGAAAATCCAGTTCGTCGTCGCTGACCACCAGAACAAGCCGGACATCGCCGCCAGCAAGGCGCGCGAATGGTTCGACCGGGAAGGTGTCGACATGCTGATCGGCGGCACGAACTCCGGCGCGGCGCTGGCAATGGCCAAGGTGGCGGCGGAAAAGAAAAAAGTGTTCATCGCCATCGGTTCCGGTAGTGCGCAATTGACCAATGAACAGTGCACGCCGTACACCGTGCACTACGCCTACGACACGGTCGCGCTCGCGCGCGGGACGGGCGGCACGATGGTGAAGCAGGGCGGCAAGACGTGGTATTTCCTGACGGCCGACTACGCGTTCGGCCAGTCGCTGGAAAAGGACACGACCGACGTCATCAAGGCGAACGGCGGCAGCGTGCTGGGCAGCGTGAAGCACCCGCTGGGCGCGTCCGACTTTTCGTCGTTCCTGCTGCAGGCGCAAAGCTCGAAAGCCCAGGTGCTGGGGCTGGCGAATGCCGGCGGCGACTTCATCAACTCCGTGAAGGCCGCCAAGGAATTCGGCCTGACGAGCAAGATGAAGATAGCGGGCCTGCTCGTCTTCATCAACGATATCCACACGTTGGGCCTGCCGACGACGCAGGGTTTGTACCTGACGGATTCCTGGTACTGGGACCTGAACAACGACACGCGCGCGTGGGCCAAGAAATACTTTGCCAAGATGAAGAAGGAGCCGTCGTCGCTGCAGGCGGCCGATTATTCCGCCGCGATGACCTATTTGAACGCCGTCAAGGCGATCGGCACGGATGACGGCGACAAGGTCATGGCTCAGCTGAAAAAGACCAAGATCAACGACATGTTCACGAAGGATGGCGAGATCCGTCCGGATGGCCGCATGGTGCACGATATGTATCTGATGCAGGTCAAGACACCGGCCGAGTCGAAGGCGCCTTGGGACTACTACAAGGTCGTCGCCACGATTCCCGGCGCCCAGGCGTACACGACCAAGGCCGAGACCAAGTGCGCGGCGTGGAAGTAGGAAGTAGGGTGGGCACCCCGTGCCCACGCGTGCGTTTGCGTTCTGTCGGCGTCCGCGTGGGCTCTCATTTGAGGCCCCCGGCCTCAAATGCCCACCCTGCTGCAATCGAGCGCCGTCGTTAATCGTAGTTGCTGACTGAATCTCATGGAAATATTCGGCGTCCCCCTGCAGGCGATGATGAGCCAGTTGCTGCTGGGCCTCGTCAACGGTTCGTTCTACGCGATGCTGTCGCTTGGCCTGGCCGTGATCTTCGGCCTGCTCAACGTGATCAATTTCTCGCACGGCGCGCTGTACATGATGGGCGCGTTCGCGGCCTACATCGGCGTCACGTCGTTCGGCATGAACTACTGGACGATGCTCGTGCTGGCGCCCTTGATCGTCGGGGCGTTCGGCATCCTGATCGAAAAGACGATGTTGCGCTGGCTCTACCGGTTCGATCATTTGTACGGCCTGCTGCTGACCTTCGGCATCACCTTGCTGCTGGAAGGCGTGTTCCGCTCATTCTTCGGCGTGTCCGGCCAGACCCTGGACGTGCCGGAAGCGCTGTCCGGCGCCACCGACCTCGGTTTCATGATGCTGCCGAACTACCGGGCCTGGGTCGTGCTGGCGTCGCTCGTCGTGTGCCTGGCGACGTGGTTCACGATCGAAAAGACGCGCCTGGGCGCCTATTTGCGCGCGGGCACGGAAAACCCGAAGCTCGTCGAAGCGTTCGGCGTCAACGTGCCCCTGATGGTCACGCTGACCTATGGCTTCGGCGTCGCGCTGGCTGGTTTCGCGGGCGTGCTGGCGGCGCCCGTCATCAACGTCACGCCGCTGATGGGCTCGAACCTCATCATCGTCGTGTTCGCCGTCGTCGTCATCGGCGGCATGGGTTCCATCCTCGGCTCCATCGTCACGGGGCTGGCGCTTGGTGTGATCGAAGGCTTGACGCGGGTCTATTACCCGGAGGCGTCGGAAGTCGTCGTGTTCGTCGTGATGGTGATCGTGCTGCTGCTGCGTCCCGCCGGCCTGTTCGGCAAAGAAAAATAAGGACCCGTGACCATGAACCGAAAGCTCGGCTATGGCCTCGCATTGCTGGTGGCGCTGGCCGCGCCGTTTGTCGGCTATCCCGTTTTCCTGATGAAGCTGCTGTGCTTCGGCCTGTTCGCCTGCGCATTCAACCTCCTGATCGGCTACGCGGGCCTGCTGTCGTTCGGGCACGCGGCGTTCTTCGGCGGCGCGGGCTATGTCGCCGGACACGTGCTGACGGTGCTGGGGCTGCCGTTCGAGGCCGGGATCGTGCTGGGCGTGCTGGCGGCCGCGGCGCTGGGCCTCGTGATGGGCCTGCTGGCCATCCGCCGCCAGGGCATTTATTTTGCGATGATCACGCTGGCCCTCGCGCAGATGGTGTATTTCGCGGCCCTGCGCGCGCCGTTCACGCACGGCGAGGACGGTTTGCAGGGCGTCCCGCGCGGCAAGCTGCTCGGCGTGCTGGACCTCGGCAACGACCTGACGCTGTACTACGTCGTGCTGGCAATCTGCGCCGCCGGGTTCGCCCTGATCGTGCGCACGGTACACTCGCCGTTCGGCCAGGTGCTGAAGGCGATCAAGGAAAACGAGGCGCGCGCCGTCTCTCTCGGCTACGACGTGGACCAGTACAAGCTCGTCGCGTTCGTGCTGTCGGCCGCGCTGGCGGGCCTCGCGGGCGCGACCAAGACCGTCGTACTGGGCTTTGAGACGCTGACGGACGTGCACTGGACCATGTCCGGCCTCGTCATCCTGATGACCCTCGTGGGCGGCATGGGCACGCTGGCGGGGCCGATCCTGGGCGCCTTCCTCATCGTCGCGCTGGAAAACAAGCTGGGCGACCTGGGGAACTTCCTCGCCGAGACGACGCATGTAGAATGGTTCGCATCACTCGGAGAATCCGTCGGCATCGTCACCGGCCTCATCTTCATCACCTGCGTGCTGCTGTTCCGGCGGGGCATCGTGGGCGAGATCGCGGCGGCACTGGACCGTGGAGGCCGCCGGCGCGAGGCCGCGTAGCGGTTGCCGGCCGAGTCATCAAGGAGGCGCACGTGATCGACGAATCCCTCATGCTGGACGTGAACGGCATCCACATCCATACGACGATGACAGGGCAGGGACCGGCCGTGCTCCTGTTGCACGGCTTTCCGGACACGCACATCGTCTGGCGCAAGCAGGTTCCCGTCCTGGCCGCAGCGGGCTTTCGCGTGCTGGCGCCCGATCTGCGCGGCTACGGCCGCACGGATGCGCCGGGCGGCGTGTTCGACTACACGATGGACAAGCTTCGCGGCGACGTGCTCGGCTTGCTGGACGCGCTGCACATCGACAAGGTCTTCCTCGTCGGCCATGATTGGGGCGGCATCATCGGCTGGCAGATCGCGGCGCTGGCGCCGGAACGCGTGCACCGCTACGTGGCGCTGTCGACGGGCCACCCGGACGCCATCGCGCGCGCCGGCATCGAACAGCGCCTGCGTATGACCTATATCCTCGGCTTCATCCTTCCGGTCGTCGCCGAGCACACGCTGCGCGCGGCCGACTGGTTCCTCATGCGCCAATTCACCGACGAGCCCGGCCAGGCGGACCACTGGAAGCGCGACCTGTCGCCACCGGGCCGCCTGACGGCCGCGCTGAACTATTACCGCGCCAACCTGAACCTCGCGCTGCCGCACACGCACCGGCGCGTCAGAGTGCCGGTGATGGGGTTGTGGAGCGACCGCGACCCGGCACTGGGCGAAAAGCAGATGCGCGATTCGGCCCACTACGTCGACGGCGAATTCCGCTTCGAGCGCATCCGCGGCGCCGATCACTGGCTGCAGCTGACGGCGGCGGACGAAGTCAATCGCCTGCTGCTGCAGTTCCTCGAAGAAGGCCGCGCGGCCGCCGTCTGATTTTCACGAGTTTGTTGCATCGCAACAAGCTTGGGCGACCGACGCGTCCGCCCGGGACGAGTCATGCTCTGCCGTACAATAGGGCCTTTACGCTCTTGGTCACCATGTTCGATTTTGCCCTGCTGGCCGTTGCGGCCTTCGTTGCCGGTCTTGTGGATGCCGTCGTCGGCGGGGGAGGATTGATCCAGATTCCCGCGATGTTCGCGATGTTCCCGAAAGAGGTGCCGGCGACCTTGCTGGGTACGAACAAGCTTGCGGCGATGTTCGGCACGGCGGTGGCGGCCGTGCGCTACACGCGCCGGGTGACGGTCGCGTGGAGCACGGCGGCGCCGGCGGCAGTCGCCGCGTTCGCCCTGTCCTTCGTCGGTGCCTGGACCGTGACCCGTGTGCCGGGCGACTTCGTGCGCAGCCTGTTGCCGCTAATCCTGCTGGCGGTGGCCGTGTACACGTTCAAGGAAAAGAATCTCGGCGCCGTGCACGCTCCTTTGCACAGCGGGACGACTGAACGGTTGCTGGCGACGGGGGCCGGTGCGGCGATCGGTTTCTATGACGGCTTCTTCGGTCCGGGCACCGGCAGCTTCCTGATCTTCCTGTTCGTTCGCTTCTTCGGCTTCGATTTCCTCGGCGCGTCGGCGGCGGCGAAGATCGTCAACGTTGCGTGCAATATCTCGGCGCTGATCTGGTTCGGCTACAGCGGCCACCTGATCTGGCAGCTCGGCTTGCTGATGGCCGCGTGCCAGATCGCAGGGTCGCTTGTCGGGACGCGGCTGGCGCTGAAGCATGGCAGCGGGTTCGTGCGCAAGCTGTTCCTGGTGGTCGTGGGGTTGTTGATTGTAAAGACAGCGTTCGATACGTTCAAGCGCCTGGGTTGGTGATTGTTTCACGTGGAACAGTCAGTACGCCTTGCGTAGGCGGGTGACGAGCGTCGGCAGGTCCCACGTTCCACCTGCCGAGATCTCGCGACACATCCCAGTCGTAGCGGCCGATGTCTGGACGAATGACTTGCCGTCCCACGTCCAGGTAGCCGTGCCCATGCAATCGCCAATGCCGCGGCCTTTCTGCGTCGACGAAATGACGCCATCCTCGTACTCGGTGGCGGAAGTCGTGACGAGCACGGCCGAGTAGGGAGGCTGGGCGTTGACGACCCAGTAGCCATCGCCCGAGTTGTACGCGGCCATCCAGCAGGCGTGCGAGACGAGCAGCGTGTCCTTCGTGAGCCGGCGGACGTTGAGTGGATCGGACCCGTCGGATTTGTTGTCGACCAATTCGCAACTGCCATCCTTGACGGTCTTGCGCAACGCGGCGAACAGGTCGCGCATCTGTGCCGCCGTCAGTGTGACGGGCTTGCTGTGTTGGATGACGGGTGCCGCCTTGATCTCGGGCGCGGGAAGTGGCGGCAGGACACTTGACTCTGGTTTAGTGCCCTTGCGTACGAGGGCGCCTGGCGTGTCGAGCCGGCCCTGGAACTCGTCCATTTTCAGCAGCACGGCATTGGCGCCTGCCGTCGAGATCGTCCAGGTGGTGCCCTTCGCTTGCCACGCGATGCGGCCGTCCTTGAGCAGGGCGGGAAGCAGTGCCTGGACTTGCGCAGGCGACAGGTTGCCGATATTCGACTTCGCGTCGATACCCACGACACCTGTCTGGCGACCGTCGACCGTCATTGCCAGTTGGCGGGGCGCTGGACGTTGCTCGTCGTCGGCGAGTTGGAGTTGGACGGTGGTGGGCTGGTTCGGCCCGGCGGCGCGCGTCAGCAGGATGGTGGCGTTCGGGGCGTCGTCTTCCGCGTGGTATCCGGCGGCCCGACAGGTTCGGGTGTTGTCGCATGCAAGTTCCCAGTCCTTGTGACTGAACGATATCGACGGCAAGTCAGCGGCTGCCGCGGTTGTGCTCGCAGCGAGAGCAAGGTAGATCAGCTGGCGTGATGTAGGCATGGCGGTCCGGTCTTGTTTTCGTGGTAAAAGCGTAACACGTGCCCGTCGATGTGGCTCGCAGCTTGGTCAACCAGTGTTTCACGTGAAACAAAATCTGTCGTTTTAGGGCCTGCGCAGAAGCCTGACGGAAAAAAGAATCTATAATCCTTTCTTAATCCTCCTCGCAACACATTCCATCATGTTATTTCCGACAGAATTCGACGTGATCGTCGTCGGCGGCGGCCATGCCGGTACCGAAGCAGCACTCGCGTCTGCACGCACGGGGCAGAAGACCCTGTTGCTCACTCACAATATCGAAACCCTCGGCGCCATGTCGTGCAACCCGTCCATCGGCGGCATCGGCAAGGGCCACCTCGTGAAGGAAGTCGACGCCATGGGCGGCGCGATGGCGATCGCCACCGACGAAGCCGGCATCCAGTTCCGCATCCTGAACTCGTCGAAAGGCCCGGCCGTGCGTGCGACGCGCGCCCAGGCCGACCGCATGCTGTACAAACAGGCGATCCGTTCGCGCCTGGAAAATCAACCGAATCTGTGGCTGTTCCAGCAAGCCGTCGATGACTTGATGGTTGAAGGCGACCGCGTCGTCGGGGCCGTCACGCAGATCGGCTTGCGCTTCCGTGCACGCGCCGTCGTGCTGACGGCCGGTACTTTCCTCGACGGGAAGATCCACGTGGGCCTGCAGAATTATTCGGCCGGTCGCGCGGGTGACCCGCCGGCCGTGTCGCTGTCGGCGCGTTTGAAAGAGCTGAAACTGCCGCAAGGCCGCCTGAAAACGGGCACGCCGCCCCGCATCGACGGCCGCAGCATCGACTTCTCCGTCATGACGGAACAGCCGGGCGACCTGGACCCGGTGCCCGTGTTTTCGTACATGGGCAACGTCGCCATGCACCCGAAACAGCTGCCGTGCTGGGTCACGCATACGAATGCGCAGACGCACGACATCATCCGTAACGGCCTCGACCGCAGCCCGATGTACACGGGCGTGATCGAAGGCGTCGGCCCGCGTTACTGCCCGTCGATCGAAGACAAGATCCACCGCTTCGCCGCGAAGGAATCGCACCAGATCTTCCTCGAGCCGGAAGGTCTTACCACGAACGAGTTCTACCCGAACGGTATCTCGACGAGCCTGCCGTTCGACGTCCAGCTGGCCCTGGTGCGCTCGATGCGCGGCCTGGAAAACGCGTTCATCCTGCGTCCTGGCTATGCGATCGAATACGATTATTTCGACCCGCGCGGGCTGAAGGCGTCGCTGGAAACGAAGGCGATCCAGGGCCTGTTCTTCGCCGGCCAGATCAACGGCACGACGGGTTACGAGGAAGCGGCGGCGCAGGGCATGCTTGCGGGCATCAACGCGGCGCTGCAGACCCAGGGCAAGGAGGCGTGGACGCCGTCCCGCTCGGAAGCTTACCTCGGCGTGCTCGTCGACGACCTCACGACGCAGGGCGTCGCGGAGCCGTACCGCATGTTCACGAGCCGGGCGGAATATCGCCTGTCGCTGCGCGAAGACAATGCCGACATGCGCCTGACGGAAATCGGCCGCAAGCTGGGCGTCGTCGGCGATGCGCAGTGGGAAGCGTTCGAACGCAAGCGGGAAGCCGTCGCGCGCGAGCTGGAACGGCTGCGTGCCACGTGGGTGAATCCGCGCATCCTTGCGGCTGCGGAATCGGAGCGTGTGATCGGCCAGGCCATCGAGCGCGAGTACAACCTGGCGGACCTGCTGCGCCGCCCGGGCGTCGAGTACGACAAGCTGGTGAGCTTGCAGGGCGTCGATGGGCAATCGCTGGGCGGCCCCGGCGTGGAAGATTCGGCCGTGAAGGAGCAGGTCGAAATCCAGCTGAAGTATTCGGGCTATATCGATCGTCAGGCGCGCGAAGTCGAGCGCCACGATTACTACGAAAACCTCAAACTGCCGGAAAACCTGAATTATCTGGAGATCACGGCGCTGTCGATCGAGGTGCGCCAGAAGCTCGACAAGCAGCGTCCCGAGACACTGGGCCAGGCATCGCGCATTTCCGGCGTGACGCCGGCGGCAATTTCTCTGCTGCTCGTGCACCTGAAAAAGCGCGGCGCGAAGGGTTTTACGAGCGTGCCGAATGAGGAATCGGCCGCATGAAGCATTTCGACCGACCCGCCTTGTCGGCCGTGCTGGCCGAGGGAATCGCCGCGATGCAACTGGACGTGAACCCGGCGCAGCAACAGAAGCTGATGGATTATCTGGCGTTGATGTTCAAGTGGAACGCTGTCTACAACCTTACATCGCTGCGCGACCCCATGCAAATGGTCACACACCACTTGCTGGATTCGCTGGCTGCCGTGCCCGCGTTCGCGCACGCGCGCAACGTGCTTGACGTGGGTTCGGGCGGTGGGCTGCCGGGCATTGTGCTCGCGATCGTGCGCCCGGACATGAAAGTGTCGATGATCGACACGGTGCATAAGAAGACGGCCTTTTTGACGCAAGTGAAGGCTGAGCTCGAGCTGACCAACGTCACGGTGTACACGGCCCGCGTCGAGCAACTGCAGGTGAGCGGCAAATTTGACGTCATTACCTCGCGCGCTTTTGCGGACCTCTCGGATTTCGTCAACTGGTCCTGTCATTTGCTGGCCGACGGCGGCCGCTACATCGCTCTAAAGGGCGTGGCACCGAAAGACGAGCAGGAGAGGCTTCCGGCAGACTGGACGGTCACGGGGCTGGAGCCGCTGCAGGTTCCCAGGCTGGGCGCGGAACGTCACCTCGTATTCATCGAACGTTCCACGTGAAACATCCAAACCATCCATAGCAACGCACAAACAAATAAACCGTATAAACAGTTATTACGGTTATTACCATGTAAATCGTATAAACCGTTTTAATGGTATTAACCGTATGTCTGGAAAAGGAATACATGGCGAAAATTTTTTGCGTAGCAAACCAGAAGGGCGGGGTCGGCAAGACGACCACCAGCGTGAACCTGTCCGCCGGCCTCGCGAAGCTCGACCAGCGCGTGCTGCTGGTCGACCTCGACCCGCAGGGCAACGCCACGATGGGCGCTGGCATCAACAAGGCGGGGCTGACATCGTCGATCTACGAAGTGCTGCTGGGCGAGGCCGACGTCGCCTCGGCACGGCTGCGCAGCGAAGCGGGGCGCTTCGACGTGCTGCCCGCCAACCGCGAACTGGCCGGCGCCGAAGTGGAGATGGTCGAGCTGGAAAACCGCGAGCGCCGCCTCAAGGAAGCGCTGGCCAAGGTCGACGCCGACTACGATTTCATCCTCATCGACTGCCCGCCGGCGCTGTCGATGCTCACGTTGAACGGCCTCGTGTCCGCCCATGGCGTCATCATCCCGATGCAGTGCGAGTACTACGCGCTGGAAGGCCTGTCCGACCTCGTGAACACGATCAAGAAGGTGCATGCGAATCTGAACCAGGATCTGCGCATCATCGGCCTGTTGCGTGTGATGTTCGATCCGCGCATGACGCTGTCGCAGCAGGTGTCGAGCCAGCTCGAACAGCATTTCGGCGACAAGGTGTTCAAGACGATCATCCCGCGCAACGTGCGCCTGGCGGAAGCGCCGTCGTACGGCATCCCGGGTGTCACATTCGATCCGGCCTCGAAAGGCGCGCAGGCGTACATCGCGTTCGGCGCCGAGATGGTCGAGCGCATCAAATCCATGTAATCAGTTCAAACAGCTATGGCAACCAAAAAACTCAAAGGCCTCGGCCGCGGTCTCGACGCGCTGCTGGGCGGAGACGCTTCCAATACGCCCGCCGCACCGTCCGGCGCGCCGTCCCAACTGCCCGTCACGCAGATCCAGGCCGGCAAATACCAGCCGCGCACGCGCATGGACGACGGCTCGCTGGCCGAGCTGGCCTCATCCATCAAATCGCAGGGCATCATGCAGCCCGTGCTCGTGCGCCCGATCGACGGCGCATCGAACGGCGTGCGCTACGAGATCATCGCCGGCGAGCGGCGCTTCCGCGCGGCGCAACTGGCCGGCCTGGACGAGATCCCCGTGCTCGTGCGCGAGGTCGACGACCAGAACGCCGCTGCGATGGCGCTGATCGAGAACATCCAGCGCGAAGACTTGAATCCGCTGGAAGAAGCGCAGGGCATCGCACGCCTGATCTCGGAATTCAGTTTCACGCACGAACAGGCGGCACAGGCCGTCGGCCGCTCGCGCAGCGCCGTGTCGAACCTGCTGCGCCTCGTGAACCTCGCGCAGCCCGTGCAGACGATGCTGATGGCGGGCGACATCGACATGGGCCATGCGCGCGCGCTGCTGGCCGTCGATGCGGCGAGCCAGATCGCGCTGGCGAACCAGGTGATCGCCAAGCGCCTGTCGGTGCGCGAGACGGAAAAGATGGTGGCGCGTACTTTGGAAGAGCACAACGCGCCGCCCGCCGCGCCGCGCCAGAAGGACAAGCCGGGCGACATCGTGCGCCTGGAGGAAGAATTGTCGGACCGTCTCGCGACCCCCGTCGCGTTCAAGATGGGCCCGAAGGGCAGGGGACAGCTGATCATCGACTTCGCCGACCTCGACATCCTCGACACCGTGCTCGCGCGCCTGCGCGCGTGACGCCACGTTCGGGGTCAGAGCACAAACCCGGGGTCAGAGCACTGTCCTGAACAATTTCCCGCACCGCAGCGAAGGATGGCGCAACCTCCGCTGCCGGGTCGTTCTCGCGCCAAAGCCGCCCCCTTTTGGGCACCCCACGCTCCCTTGAGCAATTTCCCCGACAAGTGCTCTGACCCCGAATCACGCAAAAAAATGCTCTGACCCCGAATTTGCTGACCCCGAATTTGATGCCGCCGCCGGGGCGTGTGCCCGGCACTTTTTTGTCCGCGGCACTCGTCGCCGCCTGTCGATAAGCCGGCCGTTATCCACAACCCGCGTCGCGTCGCTACCCATCCCGGGTGCACCAGGACGACGCAGCGCGCACTCCCACTGCTCACAACGTTCACTGCCTCGGTGCAAGATTATGTCCGCGGCGTGAGCCGCCGTGGCCGACTCGCCAACCTTTTCCGATCGGTATATGCATGGCAGAAACTATCGGTTTACCGCGCTCATCAGACGTAAAGACACAATATTCTGTAGGAAAATTCACAGTTTACCGCCGAAATAGTTTGTCGTTTTTACAGCCGATATAAGCGAGCGCAAGGACGGAAGAGTTTGACTATGGCTTCGATAACACCTTATAATCCCGCTGATTCATGTAATTACCACACCGTTACTCGGTTCCACCACGGCTGGCGCGAAAAGAACAGAAAAATGCTGCGCTTGGTCTCCCTGCAAATCACGGCAACACTCGTGGCCGGCGTGATCGCCGGACTGCTGGGAGGGTGGGCTGCGATGTTTTCGGCGGTACTCGGCGGGATGTGTTGTGTCGTGCCCAATGGCATCATGGCGTTTCGCCTGTTCGCCAGTTCACAAAAAATGGGCGGTGCAAGTCCTGCCACATTTTTCATCTGGGAATTTGTAAAGATTGCTTTAACGCTCGCGCTGCTGTACGCAACGGCGCGGCTGTACCACGGCCTGAACTGGCTGGCCCTGCTGGGCGGGTTCATCGTGGCGCTGAAAAGTTACATCATTTTATTATTTGGGCATAAACAATGACGAACACGGTAGAAACCGCGGCCGAGCATGCGCCAACCGCAGGCGAATATATCCAGCATCACCTTGGCCACCTGACCTCGGCCAAGCAAGGCTTCGTGGTTAATTTCCACGTGATTAACCTCGACACGGTCTTCTGGTCGATCGCGATGGGCGTCCTCGCACTGACGATCATGATTTTCGCCGCACGTCGCGCGACGTCGGGCGTGCCGGGCCGTTTCCAGGGCATGTTCGAAGCCATCGTCGAAATGGTGGAAGACCAGTCGAAATCGATCGTCCACGGCGACCGCAGCTTCATCGCCCCGCTGGCATTGACCGTGTTCGTCTGGGTGTTCCTGATGAACTCGATGGACTTCCTGCCGGTCGACCTGTTCTCCGGCCTGTTCCGCCTGCTGGGCATGGGCGAGCCGCATTTCCGTATCGTCCCGACCGCCGACCTGAACGGCACCATGGGCATTTCGCTGGGCGTGCTGGCCGTGGTCCTGTACTACAACGTCAAGATCAAAGGCATCGGCGGCTGGATCCACGAACTGTTCGCCGCGCCGTTCGGCATCTACCTGGCGCCGGCCAACCTGCTCCTGAACATCATTGAATACGCAGCACGCACCGTGTCGCTCGGCATGCGACTGTTCGGCAACATGTATGCCGGTGAGCTGCTGTTCCTGTTGATTGCTCTGCTCGGTTCCACGCTGACCGTGTTCGGCATCGTCGGCCACATCATCGCTGGCTCGATCTGGGCAATCTTCCACATCCTGATCGTGCTTCTCCAGGCATTCATCTTCATGATGCTGACGCTGGTGTATATCGGTCAGGCCCACGAGAGCCACTGACCGACGCGATCGCAAGAACGAACAAGATAGTGGTAGTAAAGAGTTGTAAATTTTTAATTTTTAAATAACTTTTGGAGTAAATCTAATGACTGACTATTCTTACGTTGCGCTGGCTTGCGGTCTGATCATCGGCCTGGGTGCAATCGGTGCCTGTATCGGTATCGCTCTGATGGGCGGCAAATACCTGGAAGCTTCGGCACGTCAGCCTGAACTGATGAACACCCTGCAGACCAAGATGTTCCTGCTGGCCGGCCTGATCGACGCGGCATTCCTGATCGGTGTTGGTATCGCCATGCTGTTCGCCTTCGCAAATCCGTTCCACGCCTAATCGAATCAATATTCGGTTCTGAACAGCCGAACCCCCCAGGTTCGGCATCCGTTTTTGTGAGAAGGAATTTACCGTGAACTTGAACGCAACTTTATTTGTTCAGTTCGTGGTCTTCTTCATCCTGGTGTTCGTCACGATGAAATTCGTGTGGCCACCAGTGATGAAAGCGCTCGACGAGCGCGCCGAGAGGATCGCGAACGGTTTGGCCGCAGCAGACCGCGGTAAGGTGGAACTGGCCGCCGCCGAAAAGCGTATCGCCGCCGAACTGGCCGCGACGCGCGACGAAAGCGCCAAGCGCATCGCCGACGCCGAAAAGCGTGCCGCAGCGATCGTGGAAGACGCCAAGCAGCAGGCAAACGTCGAAGCTGCCCGCATCATCGAAGGTGCGAAGGCCGATGCCGAGCAGCAGATCACCCGCGCGCGCGAAGAACTGCGTGCCCAGGTGGCTGCCCTGGCCGTCGCCGGTGCCGAGCAGATCCTGAAGCGCGAAGTCAACGCAGCGGCTCACGCCGACCTGCTGAACCGCCTGGCGACCGAGCTCTGATCATGGCTGAACTCGCAACCGTCGCCCGCCCTTACGCCGAAGCCCTGTTCCGCGTCGCCCAACAGGGCGACCTGGCCGCCTGGTCGGCCGCCGTCGCGGAACTGGCGCAGATCGGTGCCAATGCGGATGTGCAGGCTTTTGCTGCCAATCCGCTCGTCACGCACGCACAGCTTGCCGATGCGATCGCGTCGATGGTCAAGTCGCCTCTGAGCGCCGAAGCGAAGAACTTTATTGCGATGCTCGCCGAGAACGGCCGCGTCGCCCTGCTGCCGGAAATCGGTGCCCAGTTTGCTGTGCTCAAGAATGCGCAGGAAGGTGCCGCCGACGCGTCGATCTACAGCGCGTTCGATCTTTCGGCCGACCAGCTCAACCCGCTGGTCGCCACGCTGGAAAAGAAATTTGGCCGCAAGCTGAACCCCACGGTCACTGTGGACCCGTCGCTGATCGGTGGCGTGCGCGTGGTCGTCGGCGATGAAGTGCTCGATACCTCCGTCCGCGCGAAGCTGCAACAGATGCACAACGCGCTGGTTGCCTGAGAATCGCACCGTCTCCGCGTCCAGACTTGCCCTACGCATCAAGAAACTATTAGGAGTTAGCACTCATGCAACTTAATTCGTCTGAAATCAGCGAACTGATCAAGAGCCGCATTCAGGGCCTCGAAGGTTCCGCTGATGTTCGTAACCAAGGCACGGTGATCTCCGTCGCCGACGGTATCTGCCGCATCCATGGTCTGTCGGACGTGATGCAGGGCGAGATGCTGGAATTCCCGGGCAACACCTTCGGCCTCGCCATGAACCTCGAGCGCGACTCCGTCGGCGCCGTGATCCTGGGCGCCTACGAAGGCATCTCGGAAGGCAACATCGTCAAGACCACCGGCCGCATCCTGGAAGTGCCGATCGGTCCGGAACTGCGCGGCCGCGTCGTCAACGCACTGGGCCAGCCGATCGACGGCAAGGGTCCGGTCGACGCCAAGCTGACCGCCCCGATCGAAAAGATCGCCCCGGGCGTGATCGCGCGTGAATCCGTGTCGCAGCCGCTGCAGACCGGTATCAAGTCGATCGACGCGATGGTGCCGATCGGCCGTGGCCAGCGCGAGCTGATCATCGGCGACCGCCAGACCGGTAAATCGGCTGTCGCAGTCGACGCGATCATCAACCAGAAGGGTCAGAACGTGACCTGCGTGTACGTGGCGATCGGCCAGAAGGCCTCGACCATCAAGAACATCGTCCGCTCGCTGGAAGAGCACGGCGCGATGGAGTACACGATCGTCGTCGCCGCGTCCGCTTCGGAATCGGCTGCAATGCAATACATCTCGGCCTACTCGGGCTGCGCGATGGGCGAATACTTCCGCGACCGCGGCGAAGACGCGCTGATCGTCTATGATGACCTGTCGAAGCAGGCCGTCGCTTATCGTCAAATTTCGCTGCTGCTGCGTCGCCCGCCGGGCCGCGAAGCATATCCTGGCGACGTGTTCTACCTGCACTCGCGTCTGCTGGAGCGTGCCGCACGCGTCAACGCCGACTACGTCGAGAAGTTCACGAACGGTGCCGTCACCGGCAAGACCGGTTCGCTGACCGCACTGCCGATCATCGAAACGCAAGCGGGCGACGTCTCGGCATTCGTGCCGACCAACGTGATCTCGATTACCGACGGCCAGATCTTCCTGGAGACCTCGCTGTTCAACGCCGGTATCCGTCCTGCGATCAACGCCGGTATCTCGGTGTCGCGCGTCGGTGGCGCAGCCCAGACCAAGGTCATCAAGGGCCTGTCCGGCGGTATCCGTACCGACCTGGCACAGTACCGTGAACTGGCCGCGTTCGCGCAGTTCGCATCGGACCTGGACGAGTCGACCCGCAAACAGCTGGACCGCGGTGCGCGCGTGACGGAACTGCTGAAGCAGAAGCAGTACTCGCCGCTGCCGATCTCGCTGATGGCCGCCTCGCTGTTCGCAGTGAACAAGGGTTACTTCGACAGCATCGACGTCAAGCGCGTGCTGGACTTCGAAGCGGGCCTGCACGGCTTCCTGAAGTCGAGCCACGGCGCGCTGCTGGCCAAGATCGAAGAGACCAAGGCACTGGACAAGGACAGCGAAGCAGCGCTGGCCGCCGCCGTCGCCGATTTCAAGAAGTCGTTCTAAGACCGGCTTATTGATGGATCTCGGGACGGGGTTGGACCCCGTCCCCACTAGGAGTAAGGGCTCATGGCAGCAGGCAAAGAGATACGTGGCAAGATCAAGAGCGTAGAAAATACGAAGAAGATCACCAAGGCGATGGAAATGGTCGCCGCGTCCAAGATGCGCAAGGCGCAGGACCGGATGCGCGCCGCCCGTCCCTACAGCGAGAAGGTCCGCAGCATCACGGCCAACCTCGCCACTGCGAACCCGGAGTACACGCACGCGTTCATGGCGCAAGCCAAGGATGTCGAGGCGAAAGCCGTCGGCTTCATCGTCGTCACGACCGACAAGGGTCTGTGCGGCGGCATGAACACCAACGTGCTGCGCCAGGTGACGCAGAAGTCCCGCGAGCTGGAAGCCGCGGGCAATCGCATTGAAGCCGTTGCAATCGGCAATAAAGGTCTGGGGTTCCTGAACCGCATCGGCGTGAAAGTCGTGTCGAGCGTCACCCAGATCGGCGACACGCCGCACCTGGAAAAGCTGATCGGGCCGATCAAGGTCATGCTCGACGCTTACCAGGATGGCCAGTTGGACGCGGTGTACCTGTGCTACACCAAGTTCATCAACACCATGCGCCAGGAACCGGTCATCGAGCAGCTGCTCCCGCTGCCGGCCGGTCACCTGGAGGCGGAAAGCGGCGCCCACTCGTGGGACTACATCTACGAGCCGGAAGCGCAGGTGGTGATCGACGAGTTGCTGATCCGGTACGTGGAAGCGCTGATCTACCAGGCGGTGGCCGAGAACCTGGCGTCCGAGCAATCGGCACGCATGGTGGCAATGAAGGCTGCAACCGACAACGCGGGCAACGTCATCGGCGAGCTGAAGCTGGTCTACAACAAGACCCGCCAGGCGGCGATTACGAAAGAACTCTCCGAGATCGTGTCGGGCGCAGCTGCGATCAGCGGCTAAGCGACGCGAACGACCTCACGAAACGACATTAAAACTATATCTGAAGGAACGAACATGGCTGATGGCAAAATCGTTCAGTGTATCGGCGCGGTGGTTGACGTGGAATTCCCGCGCGACGCCATGCCGAAGGTGTATGACGCACTGAAAATGGAAGGCTCCGAACTGACGCTGGAAGTGCAGCAGCAGCTGGGTGACGGCATCGTCCGCACCATCGCGCTGGGCAGCTCGGAAGGCCTGCGTCGCGGCATGACCATCCAGAACACCGGCAACCCGATCATGGTGCCGGTCGGTCCGGCCACCCTGGGCCGTATCATGGACGTGCTGGGCAACCCGATCGACGAGCGCGGTCCGGTGAGCCAGGAGCGCACCGCATCGATCCACCGCACCGCCCCGCAGTACGACGAGCTGTCGCCGTCGCAAGACCTGCTGGAAACCGGCATCAAGGTGATCGACCTGGTCTGCCCGTTCGCCAAAGGCGGTAAGGTCGGCCTGTTCGGCGGCGCCGGCGTCGGCAAGACCGTGAACATGATGGAACTGATCAACAACATCGCCAAGGCGCACTCGGGTCTGTCCGTGTTCGCCGGCGTGGGTGAGCGTACCCGTGAAGGTAACGACTTCTACCACGAGATGGCCGATGCGAAGGTCGTCGACCTGGACAACCTGGGCAACTCGAAGGTCGCGATGGTCTACGGCCAGATGAACGAACCGCCGGGCAACCGTCTGCGCGTCGCGCTGACCGGCCTGACGATGGCCGAAGCGTTCCGTGACGAAGGCAAGGACGTCCTGTTCTTCGTCGACAACATCTACCGTTACACGCTGGCCGGTACCGAAGTGTCGGCACTGCTGGGCCGTATGCCGTCCGCCGTGGGCTACCAGCCGACGCTGGCCGAAGAAATGGGCCGCCTGCAAGAGCGCATCACGTCGACCAAGACCGGCTCGATCACGTCGATCCAGGCCGTGTACGTCCCTGCGGACGACTTGACCGACCCGTCGCCTGCCACCACGTTCGCCCACCTGGACTCGACTGTCGTTCTGTCGCGTGACATCGCCTCGCTGGGTATCTACCCGGCAGTCGACCCGCTCGACTCGACCTCGCGCCAGCTGGACCCGCTGGTCGTCGGCGAAGAGCACTACAGCACCGCACGCGCCGTGCAGGGCACGCTGCAGCGCTACAAGGAACTGCGCGACATCATCGCGATTCTGGGCATGGACGAACTGGCACCGGAAGACAAGCTGGTCGTCGCACGTGCTCGTAAGATGCAGCGTTTCCTGTCGCAGCCGTTCCACGTCGCTGAAGTGTTCACGGGCGCACCGGGCAAGTACGTCTCGCTGAAAGACACGATCAAGGGCTTCAAGATGATCGCGTCGGGCGAGCTGGACCACCTGCCGGAGCAGGCGTTCTACATGGTCGGCACCATCGAAGAAGCGATCGAGAAGGCCAAGAAGCTGGCTGCTTGATCGCTAGCCTCTTCAAAGGACACTTATGGCAAATACCATTCACGTTGACGTCGTCTCGGCCGAAGAGCAGATCTTTTCGGGCGAAGCGGAATTCGTCGCGTTGCCGGGTGAATCGGGTGAGCTGGGTATCTACCCGATGCACACCCCCTTGATCACGCGCATCCGCCCGGGTGCCGTGCGCATCAAAGTGGCAGGCCGCAACGACGAAGAGTTCGTGTTCGTCGCCGGCGGCATCCTGGAAGTCCAGCCGAAAGGCGTGACGGTCCTGGCCGACACCGCAATCCGCGGTGCCGACCTGGACGAAGCGAAAGCCCAGGACGCCAAGCGCAAGGCCGAAGAGCTGATGGTCAACAAGGAATCGGCAATCGACTATGCCAAGGCGCAAGCCGAACTGGCGGCGGCGATTGCTCAGTTGGCGGCCATCGCCAAGCTGCGTCAGAAAGGGCGCTGATCGCGGTTGTTCTTGCGGTCCACGAAGAAGGCAGCCTGCGGGCTGCCTTTTTTTATAAAATCTCAGCTATATGGACGAGATCAGCTTGGCGCCGCAGGCCGTGGGATCCCGGTCATATGCGACCCGTTTCCCATGATGCTTGTGCGTGTCGCTGCCAGGCAGGATCGGGTATTTCCCCTTGCATTTAGGGCAGTATGTCGAGTCGCCTTCGACTGCGACCCGTTTGCCGAGCACAGTGAAATCCTGTGCCGCCGAAATGACCTCTCCACCATGGGTGGTTTTGTCGCCAAGACGGACAACACCACGTCCTTGCTGATCTTTCATGTCGTCCCTCGTTCGAATACGTCACGCGATGTTGCGTGCCGTATCGCTGTCCTCGTTCGCGGCGATCGTGTGGTCGTCGTTGCCCAAGAAGACTCGCCGGTACCTCCAGTAGCCGGTCAGTTCGCATTCCGGCAAATCGAAGCCGGCGAGCGAATCATGGACATAGCTGTCGAATAGCGCGGCAGTGGGGGCGGGAGTCGGCCTGGAACGCTGGGCAAGCGCTAACACGGCGCGGGCCTCGGGTTCCAGCAGGGAGGTCGTCAGCACATCTTTCCTTGCGCGGGTATAAATGACGTCTTTGACTGCAGCGAACGTCCGCTGGGTCAAGCTCATCGAGGCGGAACGCATCATTGCGGCGGCGTCGTTAATCAGGCGGTTGTTCCACTCGAGGAGAATCTCTCTGTCGGTCCGTTCCGCGCGTTTGACCTGATTGCTCGTGTTGAAGCGGTCGCGTATCTGCCATCGCCAATCGAGATACGGCTGCAGCCATTCGTAGATGGGCCGGGGCGCCAGCGTGGCATGCGAAACGAAATCGGCGAACGCTTTCGCAACGTCGGGATGAACGGCGAATGGATCGTGGCTGCCGGGCTGGGGTGAGGGCTTTTTTAGCGGAACGCCGGCCGCGACCGCGCAATCCAGCATGTGGTTCAGCGGTATTTGAGAGAGCTTCATGGAATCGTGCCCTACCGAGATGCCGAGTTCGCCAGGCTTATAGCCGCCTCCAACATCGCTGTGCGCACCGGGATACGCGTGCTGGACCCATCCGGGCTGCAGTTTGCCGCCGACCCCGATCTCATCCAGAGGGAAGTTTCGCCTAAGCTCGTGCATCGCGACCATATGGACGCAGTTCTGGACAGAGGCCGGTACGCGCAGTGCATCGTTGCTTGCCCACGCGCCATGGCCGCCGGTCGAATTGGTGACCAATGCCGACACGCCGGACCAAAAGCCCGCGGATGCGACCGTGTCGAAAATCCCGAGAAAACGAAAGCGCAACGGCACACCGGCCAGTTTGCCGCCAACGAGCAATTCATTCAGCCAGTTGCAGAATACCCGCGCTTCAGCGGCGCCCCTGGAAAAGCCGAACACGTCCACGAAACACTCGACGACATGGGGCTTCCCTTCCTTGAGTTTTGCTCTTAGATAGCTAGCTTGCTGCGTAAGGAATTCGCGCCGGACGTTGTTACTGCCTATTTTCGTCTGTAACAACCCGCTGTGGACCCCGATCCGTGCGAGGTTTTCGCGATCGGTGCTGTCGCCTACACTCAGGCTGTTGCGGCATAATGCGAGTATGGTGGCTCGATCGAATAACTCTGCGTTAAAGCAACGTCGGTGCAGGACGTTAAAAACTGCTAACAGACCAAAAATAACCCGACCTTCGCAGCCGAAGGAGCACCCAGCGCCTAGCTTGCTGTCTTCGTCTTCTCCTATTTCCGGAAATCTCGTTCCTACACCTGGGATATAGATCGAGTCGTGCCCGGTCGTCGGATCATCGGTGTAGGCGCTGTATAATCGTGCGATATTGGTATCGGCGAGCCTCGATCGATCACGGTCCCTGTTGTTGTTCGTTCCGTCAAAAAATAAACCTATGTTTGACGCGGTTTCGCATTTTTTAAAATCGTAGCCACGCTCTGAAACAACTTGTTTTATCCCGGAGGTCGGTGCCTTGTTGCACAAGGATATAACTACATCAGCTCGCTTCATCGCCAATCTCCATATTTTGCTTTATCACGAGCGAACTCACGCTCAAACTCGGCAAGCTCTTCGGCAGTAAAGAGAGACTTGATAGGCGAACCTGGCGTCGCAGTCTGGCTCGCCAAAGGGTCATCTCCTTGGATTGGGTGTTCTTTTCCCGTAATTGAAAATTCGCTCACAACAATGCGAACGCGCCCTCCCGGGAAAAAATGTACATAAAAGTCTCCTGGCTTTGCATACGCTTCCACCGGCACTTGAGCACGATAAAAACCCGCTACTTCTTCCGTTTTAGCGCCGGAGCCACTGGACTCCCTTGTGATATGGCGCAGTTCCCACCGGACGTCTGCCTTTAATCCTGGATACCATTTCTTGGGAAGCATGAAGCAACATACCATCCCACCACCGCCGCCACTCTCGCCAACACTGCCTGCAGAATATTTATTAACGTAAAAATCGGGGATCCGATAGTCGCTCCCCATATGGTGGACGCCTATCGAAAAAACAGGAATATGAGTTTCCACCTTAAAGTAGTTCACCTTAAGGTAGTCATACAGGAACATAAATAGCGCAACCAGAATCCCTGCTAATAGCAATGACATAACAGGGTACCAACGCAGGAAATTCGGAATAGGTATCTTCATAAATCCTCGGCCTCAAAACAAAATGTCCGCATCGGATTCCCCCGCCGCGGTGCCTGCTGGCGAAGCCCAACGTCGTCTTTCACGCATATCCTTGGCAAGTTCTCGCAATTTATTTCGGAACGCGCTGGCCTCATCCATCTTGAGAAGCGTTTGTACCTCCGGCCTGCGCAGGATCTCGCCTTGGGTGAAGAGTGCCGCCTCGGTCAGGAACAGCAGAACCAGCGGATTTGGGTTATCTGCCGCACGCCACGCCTGCCGTGCGGCACGGGCCCATGCATGTCGTTCCTCGGTATTCCCCGGCAAGGCCGCGCCGTTTCGCATCGTTTCCACTTTGGCGACGTAATGATCGGGTTCGCTGATCTCGTCAAGGGCGGCCACTTGATCATGGTCGAGGCAAAACGGTGTCGGCTCGGCTGCATTCGGCTCTGCCGCGGGCAGCTGAACGATCGCCCCGGAGCGGTCATGAATACCCCAACGGGTGATCGGCCCCTTCATGGTTGCCCATTGCGTCGTGGTCAGGAGGGATGACAGCGGGGCGAGCACCGCGCAATCGGCATACCTGAGCGTGAATTGCCTGCCGTGCGGGTCGAGGATAAAAATGAAACGACGCAAATGCCAGGCGATCTGTTCGAGGTACAGCCCAGTCTCGATGAGCGATACGTGCAGTCCAGGCCGGCGGGCGTTCAGAAAAGCCATGACACGGTCGATATCGCCGGCTTTGTACGCGGCTTCGACGTCGACCAGGAAAGGGCTCACTGCCAGCGCATGGTCGGCATAGATGGGCGCGAGCCACGACGGACGGTTTTGGGAATCGACTTCCGAGTAGCCGGCCGACAGACCGTGCAGCATGCCGTTGTCGATCAGGAGATACACGAATACATCGTGATCGGCAGTGTTCATTGTGCCTCCACCAATGGACTGTGCGCGCGTGCCGCCATCAGCAGGCACGGGATACATATGTCGTGGTGGGGTAATTCGTCAGGGAATTGCACTTGCGTCGCGTGCTTGGCGAACGTCTGATGATCTGCAGCGTATACGTGGCTGCTTCCCGTCGTTTTGCCGATGATCCCGTCAGCGCTGATCTTCAATTCACTGCCGCCGCCGTAGATGCAGACACCCTTCCTGGCCTTGATATTGATCCAATCCGTCGTGCTGATCAGATCCATTACCTTCTTTGCCAGCAATTCGATGGTGCCTTCCTGCGCTTCCGTTCGCATATTGCCGCGTGCCGCAATGTGTTTCATGCCGCCGTTGTTCGTGAAAACGCTGACGCCTTCTGCCGCTCGCACGAAGGCTTGGCGTCCGGCGGCGACATGCATATCCGCAGCCGCGATGAGGTCGACGTCCTTTCCGGCGCCGAGAGCGAAGTTTTCCTTGGTCCCCATGACGATGCCCGCCGGACCGCTGATCGCGACGACAGGAGCCCCGCCTGATCCGCTGCCATCTCTTGCGGCGTTGGTTCCGCCGTCGAGATGTCTTAGTCTGTCGACGAGGTCTGCCAATTGCGGCCCGCTGGCCGGATCTTTGGCATGGGTTTCCGCGAGTTTCGCGAGCTGGTCGGCAATGTCGCGCAGGCCGTCGGCAAGGCCGATCAGTTCCGCCCGGTCCAATTGATTGCCCTCGGCCTCGTTGCTGGCTTCTGCGGTGATCAATACGCCTTTGCCACCGCGAATCGCGACGGCTTTGTCACTCCGCAGTTCGGCACCTTCGCCCCGGGGCAGGTGGCTGCCACCCCTCGGATGCGTCAGCCACCCCAGGTTCAGTTGCGAAACACCGTCGTCGCTTGCGAGTTGGGCGCTGATTTCGTGAGTCGTATCGTCGAAGCGGAGCTGATTCGCTCGTGAGCCATGGATTTCCTGGCTATGCATACCCGATAGAAATCGTGTCGAGGGCAGGTTCGCGCGTGCGCTCAAGGGGGGAGGCAAGGCTTGGCCATTGAAAAGCTGGCTGATAATGATGGGTTTGTCCGGGTCACCGCCAAGAAATGCCACCAGGACTTCGGTTCCCACCCTGGGCAGGGCCAGCGTGCCGCAATGTGAATCGATACTGCCTGCCCAGTTTGTCGCCACGCGCACCCAGGCCGAATCGGGTTGCGTGGTCGACGCGGTGTCTCGGCCGTCCTGATGATCTGCGGGATACGTGGCGGGGAATCGGATCTTCACCCGGCCATATCGGTCGCAATGCACGACATCGTTTTCGCCGCCAACCACGACGGCGGTCTGCAAACCGGGGTCACGCAGGTCCGTACGCGGGTCGAACGCAGGAACGATCGGGATCGTGCGCCGCACCGACTCGAACCGCATCTGAAACGGAGTCGCTGCCCCTTTCTCTGTCAGGTCGGTCAGCGCATTGGAACCACCATCCCAGCCATTGCACACGAACAGTCTACGCGCCCGCTCCTCAAGACTTTTCGGCAGGTTGTTCCTGGCTCTGACCCCGACCCTCGTGATGATAAAGTCGCGCTCGGCCTCTGGATGGCGGTCGATTTCAGGGTGATTCCTGATCGTGAAGTACTCGCCCGCGCAGAAGTCCCGAATGCTTCCTTCCCCGGTAAAGTGTTTCGTATCGAGTTCCTTGCGCTGTATGCGTAGCAAGCCGAGGCGATAAAGATCCTCGCTATCTGCACCAACATGCGGCGATTCGACAATGAACTCTTCCACCCCGCCGGCCAGTTCGTTACCCGATCGACCCTGGTCAGCCGTCGACGTTGCTTCGGCAGACATCCCCGGTACGTTCCCCGGGTGTTTGCAGTCCCAACTGAAAATTCGCGCACTGCCCGCCTGAAACTTGCGTACAGCGTGCCAGCGGGTCACGGCATCGCGCTCTTCAGCGGCATCGTCGCGGTGATAGCGGACGGTGCCAGCCGCGTTCTGCGCCAGATCGCTTCGGTCGTCAAATAGCACGAGAGTATGCGCCGGCGTCGCTTCCGCGGCCGGGCTTGCCTGCTGCCACATTCGATTCCGCCCCGGACGGAAATACCACGCGATGCCGGAGCGCGCCAGCAGCCGCCGTACGAATGACGCATCCGATTCGTTGAACTGTATGGTCTGTTCGCGCTCGGGATACCTGTCCAGGCGGAAGCCCGGCGCGAATTCGTATTCGAAGATGCCGCTCAACGCACCGTTCAGCTGTGCCCATTCCTTCAGCACGATCTCCGCAACCTGAGGCCAGCTCAATTGTCGGAAGACGCGACTGTCGACACGATGCTCCATGAACGTCATGGCGTCACGGAGGACGAGCTGGTAACTGGTAATCGTACCGTCCGAATCGCCCGAGGCTGCCTGCGCAACCAAGCCATTTACCTTTCGCAACTGCCCGCGGTCAGTGACAAACTCGAGCGTGGCGGGAATGCCGATGAATTCCTTCAGTGGCAAGTTGCGAGACGTTGCCACGCAATCGATCTGATACTCGAATCCGCTGCACACTGCTTCCGTGCCCATGACACATTGAGGAAGGAGAACGTCGTCACTGAGTCCGTTTCGATGGAAGAGCTTCAATCGGATAAGCCGGTTGTTGGAGGTCAGCCACTTGTCTCCATTCATGAAGTCGCCGAGCGCATCCCGATTCTGCATCGCTCCTCCCGTTTTCCTGTCGGAACCAACGTGCATTCTGGCATTTGGCGTGGAAGCAAAATTGAGAAGTTGCAAAGCTCATCAACGAGACTGTGTCCTGCGCCGTCCGATGATATGAATCTGATAAGCTAGGACCACGACACGATCAACATGAAACGAACAGGCCCAGCATGCGAACCATCGAACAAATCCTCCGCGCCGCCCGCACCGTGGCCGTCGTCGGGCTCTCCAACAAGCCCGAACGCGCCAGCCTGGAAGTCGCGACCTACCTGCAGCAGCAGGGCTACCGCATCATCCCCGTCAACCCGGCGTATGCCGGCCAGGAGATCCTTGGCGAGACCGTGTACGCCACGTTGCAGGAAGCGGCCAACGCGCTCGCGCCGGGCGGAACGCGCATCGACATCGTCGACTGTTTCCGTAAAGCCGAGGAGATGCAACCCATCGCGAAAGACGCCATCGACGTGCGTGCCGGCTGCCTGTGGATGCAGCTCGGCATCGAGAACCAGGTCGCCGCCGACCTGGCCCGCGCGGCCGGCCTCGACGTGGTGATGAACCACTGCATGCTGATCGAACATCGCAAGCTGGACGCGCGCGCCGCATGAGTACGTCGATGCTGGAACGCTTCCGCGCGCCAAAGAAACTCGAGTTGCGCGACAAGGACGCCGGCGCTACCCCGCTGCGCGACGACAAGAAGGGCAAGCTCAAGAATGGCGAGATCAAGGAACGAGAGCGAGCGCTTACTGTCGAGCTGACCGACGAGATTGCGAAGCTCCAGGAAAAGCTGTACGCGGCGCGCGATCAAAAACTGCTGCTGATCCTGCAGGGCATGGACACGTCCGGCAAGGACGGCACCGTGCGCTCGCTGTTCGCGCAGATCAATCCGATGGGCTTGCACGCCACCGGCTTCGTCGCCCCGACGGACAAGGAAAAGGCCCACGATTTCCTCTGGCGCGTGCACGCGCGCGTGCCTGGCAAGGGCGAGATCGGGATCTTCAACCGCAGCCATTACGAGGACGTCCTGGTGCCGCGCGTGGCGGGCACGCTCGACGACGACGCGTGCCAGCGCCGCTACGCCCAGATCCGCGACTTCGAGCGCATGCTGGCCGAGACGGGGACGACGATCGTGAAGGTGTTCCTGCACATCTCAAAGGATGAGCAGCGCGAACGCCTGCAGGCGCGCCTGGACGACCCGGAAAAGCACTGGAAGTTCGACCCGGCCGACCTGGGCGCGCGCGACAAATGGGACGTCTACCAGCGCACCTATGCCGACATGATCGACGCGACCGACTGTGACCTGGCACCGTGGTACATCGTGCCCGCCGACTCGAAGACGCACCGCAACCTGATCATCGCGCACTTGCTGCTGGAGACCATGCAGGGCATGAAGCTCGAATGGCCGCCATTGAAAGCGGACCTGTCCAACGTGAAGATCGACGGCTGAGCGATGTGGTCGCGTGGATTGGCATAGAATGCATATTCGCCAACCCGTGCACCATTCTTCGACCATGACCAAGACCATCGCTTTGCTGCTTTCCCTCGGCGCCGCCGCGACGTTCTCCGCGCCGGCCACGGTGCTGGCGCAGACGCCGGCCGCCGCCCAGCCGTCCGCCCGTCCGGCCAGCTGCCCCGCCGTGCTGAAGCACACGTTCAACCGCCTGCAGGACGAAGCCCCGCAGGACCTGTGCCAGTACGCCGGCAAGGTGGTGCTCGTGGTGAACACGGCCAGCTATTGCGGCTTCACGAAGCAGTACGAAGGCCTGGAAAAGCTGTACGCGACATACGCGCCGCGCGGCCTCGTCGTGCTGGGCTTCCCGTCGAACGATTTTAAACAGGAAGATGCGGACGCAAAGAAAATCGCGGACCTCTGCTACAACACGTATGGCGTGAAATTCCCCATGTTCGTCAGTACCGTCGTGAGCGGCGACAAAGCCAACCCGCTGTATTCCGAGCTGATCAAGGCCACCGGCAACCAGCCCAAGTGGAATTTCAATAAATACCTGATCGATCGGAACGGCAAAGTCATCGACTACTTCCCCAGCAAGGTGACGCCGGAAGACCCGACCCTCGTCGGCAAGATCGAACACGCGCTGGGCGGCTGACCGGCTACTTGCGCAGCACCGCCCTGAGCACGCCGCGCAAGGCATTGCACACGACGATCTCCTGCGCGTGCGCGAGGCTCTCGCGCGTCAGGGGACACTCGATCGCGTCCCAGGCCGGATCGTCCAGCAGCACGCCGCGCATCACGCCCGGCAGCACGCCGGCCGACAGCGGCGGCGTGTACCAGCGCCCGGCGATCTTGACGAACACGTTGCTGCGCCCACCTTCCGTCAGCTCGCCGCGCTCGTTGAAGAACAGCGTGTCGAACGCGCCCTCGCTTTCCGCCGCGCGCCACGCCGCATCGTAGCGGCTGCGGATGCTCGTTTTATGACGCAGGAAGACGTCGTGCGCGTGCGTCGGTTCGTCCGACAGCAGCAGCGTCACCGGCTCGTTCAAAGGTGCCAGCGCGCCCGTCTGCACGACGACGTCGCCGTCGGCACGCAGCGCGAGCCGCACGCGGTACGGGCCGTCGTCCGGCAGCGCGGCGCATGCCTCCTGCGCGGCCGCGCGCGCGAGTGCCGCATCGAACGGATGGCCGAAATACGCGGCGGACGCGCCCAGGCGGGAAAGGTGGCGCTCCAGGTGGCGGCATCCATCCGCGCGCGTGGCGTGGATCGTCTCGAAGATCTCGAAGTCGTTCGTCAGGCCCGTGAGGAATTGCGCCTTGAGCCGGCATTCGGCGTACTCCGCGCCGGCGTCGCTGTCGTGCACGATGCCCGCGCCGACACCCAGTTCGCCATGTCGCACGCCGTTCTGCTCCGGCTGCAAGGTCAACGTGCGGATGGGGACGGATAAACAGAAGTCGCCGAAGCGCGCGCCTTGCAGCGTGCCGAACCCGCCGCCCGGTGGCGGATCGATCCAGCCGATCGCGCCCGTGTAGATGCCGCGCGCGGCCGGTTCCAGTTCGCGGATGATTTCCATCGTGCGGCGCTTCGGCGCGCCCGTGATCGAGCCGCACGGGTACAGCGCGGCGAAGATGGCCTGCAGCGACGTCCCCGGCGCGAGCTGGGCCTGCACCGTCGACGTCATCTGCAGCACGCTGCTGTAGCGCTTCACTTCGAACAGCGCGGGCACGCCCACGCTGCCCGTGCGCGCGATGCGTCCGAGGTCGTTGCGCAGCAGGTCGACGATCATGAGGTTTTCCGCGCGGTTCTTCGGATCGGCGGCGAGATGCTGGGCGCGCACGGCGTTCACGAGATCGTCCGCCGCGGCCGGCGCCGTGCCCTTCATCGGCCGCGCCAGCAGGCGGCCCGCATCGTGGCGCACGAACAGTTCCGGCGACAGCGACAGCACGGCGCGCCCGTCCGGCAAGCCGACCAGCGCGCCGTAGGGCACGGGCTGGCGTGCGCGCAGGCGCGCGTACAGGGCGCACGCGGGGCCGAAGGCGTCGAAGCGGATGCGGTACGTGTAGTTGACCTGGTAGGTGTCGCCGGCCTCGATGTAATCGCGGATGCGCCCAATGGCGTGCGCGAACGTGGGCTCGTCGACGTTCGCGCGCACGGCGGCGATGCCGGCCGGGCCGCCGCCTTGTCCTTGCGCGCGTTGCGCGAGCCACGTGTCGACCTGGGCGGCGTCCAGCATGCCGTAGCGCTCGAACAGCAGCACCTGGGCCAGCGGCGCGTGGAGCTCGCGCGCGGGCGCGATGCCGACCAGCTGCTCGCCCAGCTCATACGTCAGCACGGGCACGGCGTGCAGGCCGCGCGCGAGGGCATCCTGCAGGCCGTCCAGCAGGCGCGGCCAGTCGTCGATGCGCTGGCACGACAGCATGCCCGCGTAGCCGTCGTACAGGCGCGAGCGCGCCTGCGCATGGCCTTCGGGGCTCGCGTCGTCGAGCAGGGCGAATACGGTGGCATCCATGGCGGCGGTCAGGCGGCGAGCAAAAGGGCCAGCTGCAGCGGGCTGTTCTCGATGGGGTGTTGTTTGAAGCCGCTCTTGGCGTAGCGGTGCCAGCGTCCCGTCACGTACGAGACGAGCAGCGCGGCGCGCGCGGCCACGTCTTCCTCGCGGCCGTGGCCCTGCGTGGCGGCCACGCGCAACGCCTGCTTGAACGCCAGCTCGACCTTGTCGTAGAACTGGTTCATGCGCAGCTGCAGGCGCTCGTCCTCGCCGACGAGGGCGTCGCCGATCAGCACGCGCGTCATGCCGGGGTTGTTGGCGGCGAACGACAGCAGGATCTGCAGCATCGCGTGCGCCTGCGCGACGCCGTTGTCCTCGCGTTCCGCGACCTGGTTGAACAGGGTGAACACGGTGGCCTCGATGAATTCGATCAGGCCTTCGAACATCTGCGCCTTGCTGGCGAAATGGCGATACAGCGCCGCCTCCGACACCGACAGCCTGGCGGCCAGCGCCGCCGTCGTGATCTTCTCGCCCTTCGGATGTTCGAGCATGGCCGCGAGAGCCTGGAGGATCTGCTGCTTGCGTTGGCCCGGCTTCGTGCTTGCCATGTTGTTAGAACGTCTCCGTGTTGGGGTCAGGCGCCAGCCGGTGCAGGTGCGCGGGCAGCCGAAGAACCGATTTTACTTTGACATCGACGTATGCGGGGCGTTTGACCATTTTCGGCAACGGGGCTTTGCCGATCGGATCGCTGTAGCGCAGGTATTGCGTGACCCACGCCGTGCGCACGCCCAGCTGCTTGGCGCGCTTCAGGTTCACGAGCGTGTCCTCGACGAGGATGCAGCGCCGCGCCGACAAGCCGTGCCGGCGCAGCAGGCGGCGCAGCATCAGCGTCGACGGCTTCGGGCGCAGCTGGCCGTGCACGCGCATGTCCTCGATCGACACGTGGTGCGCGAACTGGCGCTGCAGCCCGATGTGGCGCACGACGCCCGTCGAATACGCGGTCGGCGCGTTCGTCAGCAGGATCTTGCGGCCGGGGAGGCGGCGCAGCAGCCGTTCCAGGCCCCGTTCGTAGCGCACCAGTTCGTGCAGGGCGCCGATGTCGTGCGTCTCGCGCAGGAAGTCGGCCGCGTCGACGCGGTGGTGGCGGATCATGCCGAGCAACGTGGCGCCGTAGCGCTTCCAGTAGCCGACGCGGGCCGCGTCGACGGCTTCGCGGCTTGCGGGCGTGATGCCGTCGCCCAGCACGCGCGCGATGTACGCGTTCATGTTGGCGCTGATCGCCGGGAAGATCGCGTGCGAGGCGTCGTGCAGCGTGTTGTCGAGGTCGAACAGCCAGACGGGGGAAGGAGACTTGGACACGGGATGGACGAAAAATCGATGTACCCGCGATTATATCGGGAGCGGAAAAACAAAAAGGGTCCGGCGAACCGGACCCTTTTCGATGAATTCTGGCGGAGCGGACGGGGCTCGAACCCGCGACCCCCGGCGTGACAGGCCGGTATTCTAACCAACTGAACTACCGCTCCAGCTTTCCTTGCTGCCCGCGTTCGAGGCGCTTGTCATCGCGCGGCGGGTTTCTCGTTCCGGCTGCAGCGGGCAAACGCGCAGCGTGGACAAGCGTCTTGTCTATCCGTTACGTCAGGCATCGGGGATACCACAACAGGCGGGAATGGGGACAAATCCTGGTGCCCTTGACGTGGATTGAACACGTGGCCTCTCCCTTACCAAGGGAGTGCTCTACCACTGAGCTACAAGGGCAAACAACGATTGTGGCGCCATGCAGACGCCACGAATCTTCAATGCGAGCGGATCATAGTGCCAAAAGCCTGTTCGGTCAAGACTTCCAGCAACAACGAGTGCTCGATGCGGCCATCGATGATGTGCACGGTGTTCACGCCCGACTTGGCGGCGTCCAGCGCCGACGAGATCTTCGGCAGCATGCCGCCGGAAATCGTGCCGTCCGCGAACATCTCGTCGATCTCGCGCGCTGACAGGTCCGTCACGAGGTTGCCGTTCTTGTCCTGCACGCCCGCGATATTGGTCATCATGATCAGCTTTTCGGCTTTCAGGATTTCCGCGATCTTGCCGGCGACGACGTCGGCATTGATGTTGTACGCCTGGCCGTCCTGGCCGAAGCCGATCGGCGAGATGATCGGGATGAACGCGTCATCCTGCAGCGCTTTCACGACGGCGGGATTGATCGCCTCGATTTCGCCCACGAAGCCGATGTCGAGGAATTCGCCCGGCTTGTCGCGGTCCGGCATCGCCATCTTGCGTGCGCGGATCAGGCCGCCGTCCTTGCCGGTGAGGCCCACGGCCTGGCCGCCGTAGTGGTTGATCAGCATGACGATGTCCTGCTGGACTTCGCCGCCCAGCACCCACTCCACCACTTCCATGGTTTCTTCGTCGGTGATGCGCATGCCCTGCACGAACGTGCCCTGCTTGCCGATCTTCTTGAGGGCGTTGTCGATCTGCGGGCCGCCGCCGTGCACCACGACCGGGTTCATGCCGACCAGCTTCAGCAGGATGACGTCGCGCGCGAAGCCGTGCTTCAGGCGTTCGTCGGTCATCGCATTGCCGCCGTATTTGATGACGATGGTCTTGCCGTGGAAATTGCGGATGTAGGGGAGTGCTTCGGCCAGGATCTGCGCCTTGATCTGCGGCGAGACCGCAGTCAGGTCGTTATTCTGGTCGTCGCCCGTCAGCGTGGTCAGCGTAGCGTTCATTAGGGGTCCGGAAAAGAATTTGCGAGATTTTACAGGCAATAGCCCGCTGCAGTGGGCATTATAAAAGCTCCATGTTGTATTTTCTGGCGCTCGCCGTTAAGGTGGATTACATATGGATACACGACAGTCATCTTTCCGCGCCGAACCGAACGCCGGAGTAGCCGCATGAGCACGTGCGCACGCTGTGGCGCGGCGTTCGGCTGCGCGATGGTCGACGGCAACGACGGCGCACCGTGCTGGTGCACGCGGCTGCCGCCCGTGGTCGCGTTGCCGCAGGCAGGCGAGGCGGCGCGGTGCTGGTGTCCAGCCTGCCTGGAACAGCATATCGCGCAACGCGCCGCCGAGGCGCCGCCCAGGCCGGACGCGTGAACGCTCAACGCGCGGTGCGGAAAAAGCGCATCATTTCGCGGCTCGCATTCGGACCCTTGCCATCCGTATAGGTGCCGCGCGTATCGCCGCCGGACCACGCGTGACCGGAACCGTGGATCACCCAGTGTTCCGCATGGATGCTCCCGTCGGGACGGCGGTGCACCGTGCGCGTGTAGGCGTGCCCGTCCTGCACGGCGCCCGGTTCGACGACGACGTCTTCCGACGGATGGCGCCGGCGCCGTTTGATCAACTCGTCGCCATTGGCCGGGTGCACGGTCGTGTCGCGGTCGCCGTGGAACACGATGATCGGCAGCGACTTGCCCGGTTTGTGGTGACTGCGGAACTCGCCCTTCATCGCTGCCATGGCGGAAGACAGATCGTTGGCGGCCGCGAACGGCAGCCCCGAGTGGACGCCGACGGCCGCGTAGAGGTCCGGGTACAGCGTGCCGAGGATCGCGGCCATCGCGCCGCCGGCGGACAGGCCCGCGACGAAGACGTGTTTCGGATCGATCACGTATCTCGCCATGATGTCCTGCGTGAGCCCGGCGAGGATGGCGGGCTCGCCCTGGCCGCGCTGCTGGTCGGCCGCGCTGAACCAGTTCCAGCAGCGGGTCGCATTGGCCTGCTGCGACTGGGCCGGATAGGCGACGAGGCAGCCGTGTTCCTCGGCCAGCGCGTTCATGCCGGTGCCGAGCGCGAAGTCGTCGGGGTTTTGCGTGCAGCCGTGCAGCATCACGAGCAGTGGCGCGGGCTGGCCGGCATACGTGCTCGGGATATACAGTTTGTAGTCGCGGGTGCCAGCGTCGTTCGTGTAGCTGGCGTCGATGAAATGACCGGGCAGGCCGATCGCGGCCGCGCCCGTCGACAGCGGCGGGACGTTGAACGGGTTGGCGCTCTGGCCCAGCCGGGACAGGTCGGCCAGCATGTCGGAAAAGGCGTCGTAGGTCGGGTTGTTCGAGGCGGGCGGCGTGGCGGTGTCCATGCTTTTGACGGCCGCGGTCTGGACGGCGGTGGCATTTTTTACGGATTCCCGGATGACGGTCCGGGCAACGGCGGGACCGCGGCGCATCAGGGATCGGGTCGCGGCGCGCATTTGCGCCAGGAACTTGTGATTCAGGGTCATCGGCACTCCTTGGGGGTGTGTCGGCAATGCGCCGGCGCGTGGCTGAGGCATCGAGCGAGGGTTCAGTCTTGATGGCGAAGCTTGCGCCAACCTTACAGATGGGGTAAGGGCAACGTGTGCAACGGACGAGTCCCAGTCTACCTGCGTGGCCTCGTCGGTCAAGCGCGATTCGTCCGGATGCGTTAATCTGCGCGCCATGTGTCCTACATTCCAACCCGGCCTGCGCTTCGAGTGGCGCTACACGATACCCGAGCGCGTCTGCGTCGGCGCGCACGAATGTTGCGTGATCGATACGAAACATTTCAACGGCAAGGCGGCCGCATGAACGGGCCGCGTCTTCTTCCTGAACAGCAGACGCCCGTGCCGTCGCCGTGCATCAATGTGTGCAGGATGTCGCCCGTGACCGGCCTGTGCGAAGGTTGCCTGCGCACCATCGACGAGATCGTGGCCTGGAGCCGCGCCGACGACGACTTCAAGCGCGCGGTGTGGACGGAAATCCGCCGCCGCGAAGAACAGATCCCGTTCGACTGATGCCGACGTTGCCGCCATCGGTCCGGGTGCTCGAGCGCGGCTGGCTGTCGTCCAACAACGTCCTGCTCATCGGCGAGGACGCCACCACGCTCGTCGACACGGGCTACGCCACGCACGCTGCGCAGACCGTGGAGCTCGTGCGCCACGCGCTGGCCGGGCGGCCGCTCGATCGCATCGTGAACACCCACCTGCACTCCGACCACTGCGGCGGCAACGCGGCGCTGCGCGCGGCCTACGATTGCCGCATCGCGATTCCCGCGGCGGATTGCGCGACGGTGGCCGCGTGGGACGAGGACGCGCTGAGCTTTCGCGCCACCGCCCAGCAATGCCCGCGTTTCCCGTTCGATGAGGGCGTGGTGCCCGGCCAGCGGCTGCGCCTGGGCGACCTCGACTGGCAGGCGCTGGCGGCACCGGGCCACGACCCGCACGCGCTGCTGCTGTGGTGCGACGAGGAGGGCATCCTGATTTCCGGCGATGCCCTGTGGCAGAACGGCTTCGGCGTCGTGTTCCCGGAACTGGCCGGCGAACCCGGTTTCGACGACGTGCGCGCCACGTTGGACGTGATCGCGACGCTGGACGCCCGCGTCGTCGTTCCCGGGCACGGTGCTCCGTTCGCCGACGTGGCGGAGGCGTTGCAGCGCGCCTACGGCCGCCTGGACATGCTCGCAGCCGATCCCATCCGCAATGCGCAGAACGCTGTTAAAGTCCTGATGAAATTCCTGCTGCTGGAGCGGCGCCGCATCCCGCTCGCCGACGTCGACCTGCTGTGCGCGACGGTGCCGCTGCTCGTGCGCGTGCGCGAGCGGTTCTTGAACAGCACGAGCGCCGAGCTGGCGGCGTGGCTCGTGCGCGGGCTCGTCGGCGTCGGGGCCGCACGGCTCGACGGTGACGTGCTTGTGGACGCCTGAGAAATTTAGAGCCGGGAATCTAGTACGGTCGTGCTTTTTTCCCGCATAATCAATGGGTCCGATCAACTTATCGTGAGAAACCCATGGCGCTGCCTACCGTTCTGCAAAACCTGTCCCTTCCCGTCATTGCGTCGCCGATGTTCATCGCCAGCGGTCCCGCGCTGGTGGCCGCGCAGTGCAAGGCGGGCATTGTCGGTTCGTTCCCGGCACTGAACGCGCGTCCGGCCGAGCTGCTTGACACATGGCTGACGGACATGCAGCGCGAACTGGCGGACTACCAGGAACTGCATCCGGACCGCAAGGTGGGCCCGATCGCCGTCAACCAGATCGTGCACCAGTCGAACGACCGCCTCGAACACGACGTGGCCGTGTGCGTGAAGCATCAGGTCCCGATCATCATCTCGTCGCTGCGCGCGCCGCCGCCGGAAATGCTGGATGCCGTGCACGCGTACGGCGGCATCGTCCTGCACGACGTGGTGTCGATCCGTCACGCGGAAAAGGCGCTGGAGGCGGGCGTGGACGGCCTGATCCTCGTCGCCGCGGGCGCCGGTGGCCATGCGGGCGCGCTGTCGCCGTTCGCGCTGGTGGGTGAAGTGCGCAAATTCTTCGACGGCCCGATCGCGCTGTCCGGCTCGATCGCGACGGGCGACGCCATCCTCGCCGCGCAGGCGATGGGCGCCGACTTCGCGTACATCGGCTCGCGCTGGCTCGCCACGCGCGAATCGAACGTCACCGACGCGTACCGCAATGCGATCGTGGAATCGTCGGCGGCCGACGTCATCTACACGAACCTGTTCACGGGCGTGCACGGCAACTACCTGAAGAAATCGATCGTGGCCGCGGGCCTCGATCCGGACAACCTGCCCGTGTCGGACAAGAGCAAGATGAGTTTCGGTTCCGGCAGCGCCAAGGCCTGGCGCGACATCTGGGGCGCCGGACAGGGCGTCGGCCTGATGGACGACGTGCCCACCGTGGCCGAGATGGTGGCGCGCCTGACGGAGCAGTACCAGGCCGCGCGCGCGCGCCTGGGCCTGAAGGCTTAAGGTGACAGGGTAGCCCAGTGCCTACGCGTGACGTACGCTTGTTGGCGTTACGCGTGGGCACGCATTTCAAGCCCCCAGCTTGAAATGCCCCACCCTACGCTTCCATTACCTTGTCCGCATCGCGGATGACCCACAGGCCCGGCAGGTTGCGCCAGTAACCGTGCGCATCCATGCCGAAGCCGACGACGAACTGGTTCGGCACCGACAGGCCGACGATGTCCGCCTGCACGGGTTTCACTTTTCCGAGTTCCTTGTCGGCAAACACGGCGAGGATCACTTCGGCCGCGCCCATGTCGAGCAGGCGCTGCTTCACGTGGGCCAGCGTCTCGCCTTCGTCGAGGATGTCGTCGACGATGATGATCGTGCGGCCCGTGACGTCCTGGCGCGGGATCACCTTCCATACGACTTCGCCACCGCGGTCCAGGTCGCCGTAGCGGGTGACGTGGATGTAGTCGAATTCGAGCGGGAACGTCAGCTGCGGCAGCAGGTTGCCGGTGAAGACGACGGCGCCGCCCATGACGCCCAGCACCAGGGGGAAATCGCTCGTCGCGTCATTGTCGAAACGCTGGTTCAGCACATCGGCGACGTGGCGTACGGCCGCCTGGACCTGGTCGGCGCTGACGATTTCCTCGGCATTGGCCAGCAGTGCGCGCGCGCGGTTGTAGTGAAAGTCTTGCATGATAGTTCAGAGTCGGTTGGGGGATCGTGCGGCATCCCGGGTGTGCGATTATCCGTCAGATTGCGCCCGCGCGCGATTTGCGGCGGACCGGGCCGGCGACGGCCTTCGGAGGGCGTATCATACCGATTTGATAAACCGAACACCGATTTCGAGCCATGCCAGCACCCGACACCACCCACGTGCGCGCCGAACGCCTCGCTGCGCTGCGCAGCGCGATGGCGCGCCATCAGGTCGACGCCTTCATCGTGCCGTCCGCCGATCCGCACCTGTCCGAATACCTGCCCGGTCGCTGGAAAGGGCGCGAATGGCTGTCCGGCTTCACCGGTTCTGTCGGCACGTTCATCGCCACGCGCGACTTCGCCGGCGTCTGGACCGATGGCCGCTATTACACGCAGGCCGAGCAGGAACTGGCCGGCACGGAGATCGAGCTGATGAAGATCCCGTCCGGCGCGAGCCTGCTGCACATCGACTGGCTGGCCGACAACCTCGATGAAGGCCAGACCGTGGCCGTCGATGCGCGCGTGCTGGGCTTGTCCGTCGCGCGCCTGCTGGGCGATGCGCTGGCCGCGCGCGGCATCAAGCTCCGTACGGACCTCGACCTGCTGGACGAGATCTGGATCGATCGCCCCGGCCTGCCGCCCGAACCCCTGTACGAGCACGCGGCGCCGTTCGCGGTACTGGAGCGCGCGGATAAACTGCACGCGCTGCGCAACGCGATGGCGCGGCAGAGCGGCGAGCGCCACTTCATCTCCACGCTCGACGACATCGCGTATCTGTTCAACCTGCGCGGCGCCGACGTCAGCTTCAACCCCGTGTTCCTCGCGCATGCGCTCGTGGAATCGACGGGTGCCACCTTGTTCGTCGCCGACGGCAAGATCGATGGGAGTGTCCGCGCGCGGCTGGAACACGATGGCGTGCGCGTGGCGCCGTACGAGGCCGCGCAGCAGGCGCTGGCCGCGCTGCCGCCCGACAGCTCGCTGCTGATCGACCCGCGCCGCGTCACGGCCGGCATGCGCGCCGCCGTGCCCGCGCACGTGCGCGTCGTGGAAGCGATCAATCCGACGACCTTGGCGAAATCGCGCAAGCTCGATGCGGAGATCGACCACGTGCGCGCCACGATGGAACAGGACGGCGCCGCGCTGTGCGAGTTCTTCGCGTGGCTCGAGCAGACGCTCGCCGATGCGAACCGCGCGCCGCTGAACGAAGTCCACATCGACGAGCAGATCACGGCGGCACGCGCGCGCCGTCCGCACTTCGTCAGCCCCAGCTTCGGCACCATCGCGGGCTTCAACGCGAACGGCGCGATCATGCACTACCGCGCATCGAAGGAACACTGCGCCGTGATCGAAGGCGACGGCCTGCTGCTGATCGACTCGGGCGGCCAGTACCTGGGCGGCACGACGGACATCACGCGCGTCGTCCCCGTCGGCACGCCGTCCGCCGCGCAGAAGCGCGATTTCACGCTCGTATTGAAAGGGATGATCGGGCTGTCCGTTGCGCGCTTCCCGCGCGGCACGAAGGGCCCGATGCTCGACGCGCTGGCGCGCGCCCCGATCTGGGCGGCCGGCATCGACTACGGCCACGGCACGGGCCACGGCGTCGGCTACTTCCTCAACGTGCACGAGGGGCCGCAAGTAATCTCGCCGTCCGCGCCGCCGGAGCCGCACACGGCGATGGAGCCGGGCATGATCACGTCGAACGAGCCGGGCATCTACCGCCCCGGCCAGTGGGGCATCCGCATCGAGAACCTCGTGCTGACGCGCGTCGTCGAGAACGCGGGCTTCGGCGACTTCCTCGGCTTCGAGACGCTCACCTTGTGCCCCATCGACACGCGCTGCATCGACCTGTCGCTGATGCGCGGCGACGAGGTCGCGTGGCTCGACGACTACCACCGCAGCGTGCGCGCGCGCCTGCTGCCGCACGTGAGCGGCGCCGCGCGCGACTGGCTCGAATTGCGTACCAAGGAGATCTGATATGGCGGGAGCACGTTCCACCCGCGCCAGCGCCGCCGTCGACCGGCTGAAGCGGCGCACCGGCGTCACGTCGTATTCGATGGCGCGCACGGGCGATGGCCTGTTCTTCCTGTCCGAGAAGCCGGGCGCGCCGCCGTTGTGCGCGCCGCTCGAGCTGGACGAGTTCGTGGCGTTCGTCAACGGCCTCGGTCCGCAAGAGGTCAAGCGCATCAGCAAGCACGACGTCGAATTCGAAAAACAGCTGGTCAGGAAAAAATCTTGACGAGCCCCGTATCGAACGACCTGGGCCTCACGTTCCCCGACCTCGTCGGCGCCTACTGGTCGCATGCGGAACTGGCGACGAACGCCCTGATCCTCCTGAACCTGCTGGGCGCGCTGCTGCTGGGCCTCATGGTTGGCTACGAGCGTTCGTACCACGGGCGCGCGGCCGGCATGCGCACGTATGGCCTCGTGTGCATGTCCTCGTGCGCACTGGTTATCGTCGCCGGCTATCCGAACCACTGGTTCGGCGGGCACGGGTCGTCCGTCGCGCTCGTCGACCCCACGCGTGTGATCCAGGGCGTCGTGACGGGCATCGGCTTCCTCGGCGCCGGCGTCATCATGCGCTCCGGCTTCAACATCAGCGGACTGACGACGGCCGCGTCGATCTGGTCGTCGTCCGTGATCGGCATCCTCGTCGGCCTCGGCTTCTACATGGCGGCGATGGGCCTCGCGTTCTTTTCCGCGATGATCATGATCTACCTGAACCGGGCCGTCGGGCTGCTGCCGTCGCGCCATGCGGTGGCCGTCACCCTGCACTTCAAGCCCGGCGTCTATCCGCAGGAAGAGACCTTGCGCAAGGCGGCGCTGGAGCGGGGTTACGAGATCGCGGGCGGCTCGCTCACGATCTCCAGCGAGAAGGGCTGCCAGGAATGGCACTTCGTCGCGCTGGAACTGGCCGGGCGGCCGGGCGCGCCGCTGTCGCTGCTGGCCAGCGAGCTGTCCACGTTCGAGGGCGTGGACGGCTTCCAGCTTTCGCATGCGCGCAACTGACAAGACACACAGAGGAACACGATGACACCGCAGGACGTACTTGATTTCTGGTTCGGCGCACCAGGCAGCCCGACGTTCGGCCACCCGCGCCGCGAATGGTTCGTCAAGAACGACGACTTCGATCACACGATCCGCACGCGCTTCGGCGCCACGATAGCCCAGGCCTTGGCCGGCGGGCTGCGCGAGTGGGATGCGCAAGGCCCGCAGGGTGTGCTCGCGCGCATCCTCGTGCTCGACCAGTTCACGCGCAACGCGCACCGCAACACCCCGCTGTCGTTCGCGGGCGATACGCTGGCGCTGGCCGCCGCGCGCGCGCTCGTCGACAGCGGCGCCGACAAGGCGCTGCCGCCGCAACTGCGCGCGTTCGCCTACATGCCGTTCGAGCACGCCGAGGACGCGTACATGCAGGAACGCGCCGTCGAACTGTTCGGCGCCCTGGCCGCCGAACATCCGGGCTTCGACGAGATGCTCGACTACGCGCACCGCCACCGCGGCGTGATCGCGCGCTTCGGCCGCTTCCCGCACCGTAACGAGATCCTCGGGCGCGCATCGACGCCGGACGAAGTGGAATTCCTGCACCAGCCGGGCTCGCGCTTCTGATGTCCACGTTGAACATCGTCGGCGCCGGCCACGTGGGGCGGACGCTCGGCCGCCTGTTCGCGGCGCGCGGCGTGTTCGCCGTGCAGGACGTACACACGCGCAGCCTCGCGAGCGCGAGCGCGGCCGTCGCGTTCATCGGCGCCGGCACGCCCGTCGATGGCGCCGCGCGGCCGGCCGACGTGTGGATGCTGGCCGTGGCGGACGATGCGATCGCCGGCGTCGCCGCAGCGCTGGCGCAAGCGACGCCGATGGCCGGGGCCACCGTGTTCCACTGCAGCGGCGCCAAGGCGTCCGGCGAACTGGAGGCGCTGCGCCATGCAGGCGCATTCGTCGCGAGCGTGCACCCGGTGCGCAGCTTCGCCGATCCGGCCGCGGTCGCGGCGGCGTTCGACGGCACGTTCTGCGGCGTCGAGGGCGATGCCGACGCGCTCGACGTCCTGCTGCCCGCGTTCGAGACGATCGGCGCGCGGCCCGTGCGCATCGACCCGGCCGCCAAGACCGTCTATCATGCGGCCGCCGTGTTCGCGTCGAACTACCTCGTGACCGTCATGGACGCCGCGTTGCGCGCGTACGAGGCCGCGGGCATTCCGCCCGACGTGGCGCGCGAACTGGCGCGGCCGCTCGCGACCGAAACCCTCGCGAACGTGTTGCGGCTGGGGCCGGAGGCGGCGCTGTCCGGGCCGATCGCACGCGGCGACGCGGCGACCGTGGCGCGCCAGCACGCAGCCGTCACGGCATGGGATGCGCCCACGGGCGCGTTGTACGACGCGCTCGCCGCGGCGACGTGGGACCTGGCGCGGCGCAAGCGCGCGGGGCAGGGCTGATTTGTGGAGGAGACAATGGTATTGACCGCATGGACCACGCTGGCGGTGCTCGGCGTGTATTTCTGGACCGGCGTCATGGCCGGCTGGGCAAGAAACAAGTACAAGGTGCCGGCGCCGTCGATGGACGGCCCGGTGGCGTTCCAGAGTTTCCAGCGCGTGCAAGCGAACACGCTGGAGCAACTGCCCCTCGTGCTGGCGCCACTGTGGCTTTGCGGCCACTATCTCGGCGACCGCTGGGCCGCAGCGGGCGGGCTCTTGTGGTGCGTCGGACGCATCCTGTATGCGCTGGGCTATTACCGCGATCCCAGCAAGCGCGAGCTGGGATTCATCGTCGGCATGGTCGCATGCGGCGCGCTCGTCGCGGGCAGCGTCACGGGGCTGTTGTCCAGAAATTTGTTGCAGTAGAGCAAATTCTCGAAAACCATCCGTCGACAAAGTTCCCATACTGCAATAAGCTGTGTCTGATCTCAATTTATTGAATGGCGGCCCGATCGCCGCCATGCGTGGAGGACAACAGCATGCTGTTTTTGAAAAGTACCAGCGTCACCAAGGCACCCGGCATCTATGAAGTCGACGTGGCTGCCAAGCCGCCGGGCAAGACGTTCGGCGTCTTCATGGCCACCGACCCCGACAATCCGCCCCAGGCCGTGCTGACGGCGTTGGCCGAGCTCGGGTTCGAGACGATCTACCAACAGAACTATGTCCACAAGGACAAGGGCAAGGTGCGGGACCTGCATTTCCAGAAGAACGGCACCGATCTGTTCAACGGCTGGAAGAGCGAGGAATGCGCGGCCAACCTGGCCGCGATCGACACCCTGTTCGGCAACGTCGGCATCAAGATCACGCCGCGCGTGATGAGCCTGGCCGAAGCCTACGCCTGATCCTGTCAGCTTTTCACGTCGACGTGGTACAGCGCCCACGGGCAGGCGGTAAAACGCTGCGCCAGCGGCAGCGCCGCCATGTCCGGCACCCGGTCGGCGTCGTACACGGCCCATAGCGGGCCCAGGCCGCCCAGCGGCATCGGATTGCCGTCGACGTGCGTCGCGACGATGAAGCGTCGCGCGCGCGCCTGCGCGAGGGGTAGCTCGACGTTGTAGCCGTCCACCGCGCGCAACACGAGGATCGTCTTGTCGTTCAGCATGGCGCCGGCGCGCGCCAGCACGTCCGTCAGCAACGGGCCGCGCAGCGTGTGCGGCTTGCCGTCGTATTCCAGCGTGGGCCGGATCGTCTGCGCGGGCAAGGCCTGCAGGTCGGCATAGTCGAATCCATACGCTTTCGTGAACGTGACCTGGTGCTTGTGCATCATCTGGTCCAGTGCCGGGTCTAGCGGGCCGCGGTTGCCGCGCGCGATGGCGCCCGTGACCGTGAGCAGCGTGGGGCCGCGGCCGGACGGCTGGGCCGCCTGGCCCGCGATCGGGAAGGTGCCCGCGACGGCTGCGGCGCCAAGGAACTGTCGTTTGTTCATGAGAAAATGCCTGGTCGATGGAATCCCGCCATCATAGCAATATTGTCGAATGGACTTGTTTTCCACGGGCATGGAATTGACAGCTATCCCCATCGAGGATGGCGAGTTGTCCCTGCTGCCCCTGCTTCCCATGCCGATCAGCAATGCCGAGATCTTCGCGCGGTTGCTGGATGAGACCCCGTGGCGCGCCGACACCGTCGTCGTGTACGGCAAGCGCTACCTGCAACCGCGGCTGACGGCCTGGTATGGCGAGGCGAGCTACAGCTATTCCGGCCTGACCTTGCAGCCGCTGCCGCTGACCCCGCTGCTGGAACAGGTGCGTGCCGCCGTCGAGCAGTCCACGGGACGGCGCTACAACAGCGTGTTACTGAACTATTACCGCGACGGCGCCGACAGCATGGGCATGCACAGCGACGACGAGCCGGAATTGGGGTCGCGGCCCGTCATCGCGTCGCTCAGCTATGGCGCGACGCGCACCTTCATCCTGCGGCACAAGCGCAGCAAGCGCACCGTGAAACTCGACCTGACGGACGGCAGCCTGCTGCTGATGGCGGGCGCTCTGCAGGCGAACTGGCTCCACGGCATCAACAAGACGACCAAAGTGGTTGGGCCACGGCTTAACCTGACTTTTCGTTTCGTGAGCTAAATCTATATTATCTAGCCTCAATTTCTCCTAAAAAATAAATGAATTTAGGGTCATTAAGTTACATTCATTTACAAGTCTTACGAGTTCTCCACCGACGTAACGGATTTGCGGTGCTATCTTGACCACATCGCGATTCACGGGAATTGCGACACAGTCAAACAACGCATAAGGGAACTCGTCATATGAAAAAGCTCATCGTTGCACTGATCGCAGGTACCGCCGCCATGGGCGCGGCCCAAGCCCAGACCACCCAGACCCAGCCGCATGCTTACGTCGGCGTCGGCGTCGCCACGGCCGACCACGAGAATTCGTCGGTCGGCGGCCTGACCAACGTCGGCAGCGACGGCTACAAGGCGTCCGGCAAGATTTTCGGCGGTTATGAATTCGACCAGAACTGGGGCGTCGAAGCCGGCTACACCGACTTCCGCAACTCGAATGTCAACTACAGCGTCAACGGCACCAACGGGAGCGGCACCACGAAGGGTTCCAGCTATTACGTCGCCGGCAAGTACAACATGCCGGTCAACGACCAGTTCTCCGTGTACGGCAAGCTGGGCCTGGAACACAGCGAGCGCAAGTTGCAAAGCGCCGACCTGAACCTGAAGGACACGGACACCGGTGCCTACGGCGCGGTCGGCCTGCAGTACAACCTGAACCAGCAGGTCGCGCTGACGGCCGAGTACGAGCGCTATGGCAAGACCAAGACCGTCGGCGCCAAGGCCGACGTCTGGACCGTGGGTGCGCGCTACAGCTTCTGAGCGTCGCGCAGTGCATCCGCAGAAACATCAAAGGGCCTTCGGGCCCTTTTTTCATGTCTCACGATCGCGCGACGGTACCTGGTTGCCCCGGCCGCGGTATCTGCGGCGGCCCCGGGAGCGGGGTCATGGGCGGCGTGAAGCCGGCCGCGACGAAGCGGTGCAGCGACGACCACGGCCATTCCGCCGGATGCTGGCACAAGCCGTGGCGCAGCGGGTTGTCGTGCACGTAATCGATCAGGCGCGCGTAGTCGTCGTCGTCGCCCACGCGGTAGTCGCGGTAGTGGCGCTCCCAGATGGCGCCGTCGCCCGTGGCATCGCCAAGGGTCTTGTGCAGCGCCTTCGAAAACGCGATCTTGACGGCGCGCCAGCGCGACGCGCAATCGTGGTCGCCCGGCGGCAAGGTCCAGATCGCGTGCGCGTGGTTCGGCAGCACGACCCAGGCATCGACGTGGAACGGCTTGCGGATGCGCGCCTGGCGCATCGCTTCGCCGAAAGCCGGAAAGTGGTCCGTGAGGAGGGTGCTGCCCCGGTCGAGCAGGCGCACCGTGAAGAAAAAAGTCCCGCCCGGGACGCGGTTGTCGCGGTATGTAGTCATGAACCTAGTCTGCCAAACGGCGCAGCCATGCCATGTCGATATGGAGCAAACGCGCGAATGAAGTCTCTCGATCGCACCGATTCTACCGATGATGCCCATCCGACGACGATCCATTTCCGCGTATTAAACGGCATGGTGGATGTGACAAGGCTCCCCGCCTGTCCATAATTTATTTTCAACCAAACTGAACCTTTCCGGAACGACAGGTATTAACCGGACGATTTCCGCAGTAGCAACTGCTACCGGTCGCCGTTCGGGTTCACTGTGCCGTTCATGCCGTTCATGTCGCTCATGCCATCTGCTGCCCTGTTGTCGTCCCAGCTGGTCTGTCGAGGCCAGGTCGTCGCCCCCGACGCCGCCGCGCTGGTGCGCCTGCTGTTGCTGGCGCCCGTGCTGGAGGAGTGGGTGGTGCGCGCCGGACTGCAGGAGTGGCTGATCCGGCGCACCGACGGCCGGGCGCGCGCGGCTTCGGTGGCACTGTCGGCGGCCGCGTTCGCGCTGCTGCACGCCGGCTCCGGCTGGCGTGCCGTGCTGCTGGTGCTGGCGCCGGGCCTCGTGCTGGCGCTGCTGTACCAGAGCCGGCGCGACTGGCGCCTGTGCGCACTGGCGCACTGCGGGATGAATGCACTGGCCCTTGGTGGCTGTGTCCTTTGAACGAATCCGGGAGTCCCTATGATCGGGCTGCATCGACATCTCTCTTCCCTGCCGGGCCGTGTGCGCCGCGCCTGGCCCATCCTGGCGCTGCTCGCCTGCGTACCCGCCGCGCACGCGGCCGACGCATTGAACGGCAAGAACCTCTACCTGAACGGGCCGACCGGCGGCGGCACCAGCTGCGCGACCTGCCACGGGACGTCGCCCACCGCGAACGTCAATCACATCCTCAACGGGGCGAACAACCCAGGCGCGATCAGCGGCGCCATCACCGCCAACACGGGCGGCATGGGTACGCTGTTCAACGGCCGCTTCACGACGGCGGAAATCGCGGACATCGCGGCCTTCATCGGCAATCCGACCGTCACCGCGGCCCCGGCGGCATCCGTCAGCCCGGCGTCGCTGAGCTTCGCGGCCACCACCGTCGGCCAGTCGGCCAGCGCGCTGTCCACCACCTTGTCCAACACGGGCAACGCGGCGCTGACCGTGGGTACGATCAGCGTTTCCGGCACGGCCGCCGGCGATTATTCGATCAGCGGCGGCACGTGCACCAACGGCACGTCGCTCGCGGCGGGCACGAGCTGCACCGTGCAGGTCGGCTTCACGCCGTCCGCTTCCGGCACGCGCAGCGCGTCGCTCGTCATCGCGCACAACGCCACGGGCGGCTCCAGCACCGTGGCACTCGCCGGCACGGGTAACGCCGTGCCGCAGGCGACCGTTGCGCTGTCCGCGAACGCCATCGACTTCGGCGCCCTCGTCAGCGGCACCTCCTCGCCCGCGCGCAGCGTCACGGTCAGCAACTCCGGCCAGGCGGCGCTGACCTTCAGCAGCATCACGGTCGGCGGCACGAACGCCGGCGTGTTCAGCCTGGGCGGCACGTGCAGCACGGCGACGTCCGTGCCGGCCGGCGGCAGCTGCACCGTGACCGTGACGGCGAATTCGTCCGGCAGCGGCGCATTCAGCGGCAATCTTTCGCTGGCCTCGAACGCCTCGAACGGCGCCGTGTCGGTCGCACTGTCCGGCACCGTGTCGGCGCCCGCACCGGCCGTCAGCGCGAGCCCGTCGGCCGTCGCCTTCGGTTCGCAGACGATCGGCGCCGCGGCCGCCACGCAGGCCGTCACCTTGTCCAACACGGGCAACGTGGCGCTCGCGCTCAACGGCATCAGCGTCTCCGGCGCGTCCAGCGTCACTATCGCCAGCCAGACCTGCGGCACCACCCTGGCCGTCGGCGCCAACTGCACCGTGACCCTCTCGTTTCTACCCACGACGGCGGGCGCCGCTGCGGCCACCCTGGCCGTGACGTCGAACGCGGCGCCGCTGCAGGTGACGATCGCCGGCACCGGCACCACGGCACCGGTCGCGCAACCCGCGCTGTCGGAAGCGGGCCCCGTCGCCTTCGCGGATACGCAGGTGGGCAAGAGCGCCGCCGTCCACACGATCACCTTGTCGAACAATGGCACGGCCGCCATGAAGGTCTCGTCGCTCGTGCTCGACGGTGCGCAGGCGTCCGACTTCGTTTTGGGCGGCACTTGTGCGGTCAATGCGTCGGTGGCCGCAGCGGCCAGCTGCACCATCGACGTGGGCTTCAGGCCGACGGCCGCCGGCCAGCGTGCCGCGACCATGATGCTGATGACGGATGCGGGCAGCCAGTTCACCGTCGCGCTGGGCGGCACCGGCGTCGCCGTGCCCGTGCCGATGCTGACGGCGAATCCGCAGTCGTTCGACTTCGGCGCCGCTGACGTCAACGGCAACGCGCCCACGCACCGCATCACCCTGACCAACACGGGCGGCAACGCGGCCACGGTGACGGCGGCCACGTTCACGGGGCCGTTCGCGCTGCAATCCGACGCCACCGGCTGCGCGGCCGTGCCGTTCACCCTGCAGCCGGGTGCCAGCTGCGACGTCGTCGTGCGCTTCACGCCGGTCGGCGCGGGCGATGCGAGCGGCAGCATGGCGCTGGCGGCCGACGGCGGCGGTGCCTGGACCGTGGCGCTGACCGGCAAGGGCAATGTGCAGACCGCGCAGACGATGCAGAACACGGGCGCTGGCGGCTGCTCCGCCGCCACGAACGGCAACGATCCGGTGCTCGCGCTGCTCGTCGTGCTGTCGTTCGGCGTGCTCGGATGGCGTCGTTTCGTACGCAAGGAGGTGAAATGATGAGCGCCCGTACGACGCGCGTACTGCGCATGGCACTGGTGCTGGCCGCGGCGCTGGAAGCCGCACCCGCCTCCGCGCTCGACAAGGGCGTCTCCGCGCCGCCGTTCGACCTGCCCGGCAAGGACGGCGCGGTGCAACTGGCGAAGCTGCAGGGCCGGCTCGTCTACGTGGACTTCTGGGCGTCGTGGTGCGGTCCGTGCCGCCAGTCGTTCCCGTGGATGAACGAGATGCAGGCGCGCTACGGCGCGCGCGGGCTGCAGGTCGTCGGCGTGAACCTCGACGCGAAGAGCGACGACGCGCGCCGCTTCCTCGCGGAGACGCCGGCGCGCTTCACGATCGCGTTCGATCCGGCCGGCGCCACGCCGCGCGCGTACGGCATCAAGGGCATGCCGAGCAGCGTGTTGATCGGACCGGACGGCAAGGTGTTGTACGAGCACGCGGGCTTTAAAGAAGCCGACCGCGCGGAACTCGAGCAGGTGATTCAGAAAGCCCTGGGAGGCGTGAAATGAAAGCCATCGTTTTGATCGCGCCGGCGCTGCTGGCGCTGGCGGGCTGCGCCACCGTGCAGCCTTGGGAAAAAGGCAAGCTGGCCAAGCCGGAGATGACGTTCGGCGGGGACAAGCTCGAGACGCGCTATGCGGACCACGTCTACACGAGTCGCGAGGCTGCGGCCGGCGGCGCGGGTGTCGGCGGCGGCGGCTGCGGCTGCAACTGAGGAGGCCAGATGACGACATCTCTCCAGGAACGCGACGCACCGCCGCTGGCGGCATCCCTCCTTGCCGCCGCGCTGCTGCTGCCCGGCGTGCAGGCGCTGGCCGACGAGCCGCCGGCCGCAGGCAGCATCAGCCTGCGCTATCTCGATTACGCCGACCGCCAGAGCGGACTGGATCGGATCCACGCGCATTCGCCGTCGATCGCGGTGACGGCACCCGTCGCCAGCGACTGGTCGATCGAGGGCACCCTGACTGCGGACGACGTGTCGGGCGCGTCGCCGCGCTACCACACCGCGATCTCCGGCGCCTCGCACATGCATGACGAGCGCAAGGCCGGCGACGTCGCCGCCACGCGCTACTTCCGGCGCGGCACGCTGACGGCCGGTGCCGCGTATTCGACAGAGCACGACTACGTGTCGCGCGCGCTGTCGTTGAACGGCACCGTGTCCAGCGAGGACAACAACACGACGTGGGCATTCGGGCTCGCGGGCAGCCGCGACAGCATCAATCCCGTCAACCAGGTCGTCGTCGATGAGCACAAGCGCACCGTCAGCGTGCTGGCCGGCGTGACGCGGGTGCTGACGCCGACCGACATCGGCCAGCTCACGCTCACGCGCACGAACGGCAGCGGCTACTACAACGATCCTTATAAACTGTTCGACAACCGGCCCCGTTCGCGCCGCGAGAACACGGTGCTGCTGCGCTGGAACCACTACGTCGACGCGACGGGCGGCACGACGCGGCTCGGCTACCGCTACTTCAGCGACTCGTACCGCATCCGAGCGCACACGCTGTCGGCCGAGTACGTGCAGCCGCTCCCCGGCGGCTGGAGCCTCGTGCCGGAAGTGCGCCTGTACTCGCAGAGCGCCGCGTATTTCTACTACGACCCCGTGTACGACGCTGCGCTCGGCGCGCCGTTCCCGCCCGGCTTTGCCAACGGCGCCGATCCGAACCGCCTGACGTCGCCCGACCAGCGCCTGTCCGGCTTCGGCGCCGTGACGGCGGGGCTGAAGGTCGTGCGCGAGATCGGCAAGCTGTGGACCGTCGACGTCAAGGTCGAGGGCTACGAGCAGCGCGGCAGCTGGCGCCTGTTCCACGACGGCAGTCCGGGGCTGGCGCCGCTGCATGCGCGCATGCTCCAGGTCGGATTGACGCGGCGATGGTAGACGCGGTCTACCGCTTTCCGTTCGAGGCGATGGCCAGCCGGTGCGAGATCCGGCTGGCCGCGCCCGACGAGAGCACGGCGGAAGAACTGGCATTCGCCGCGATCGGGGAAGTGCGGCGCGTCGAGCGCACGTATTCGCGCTACCGCGCCGACAGCGTCGTCAGCCACATCAACGCTGCGGCCGGCCGCTATCGCGTGGAATGCGACGACGAGACGGCGCAGCTGCTCGACTACGCGGACCACTTGTACCGCGTGAGCGGCGGCCTGTTCGACATCACGTCCGGCGTGCTGCGCCGCGCCTGGGACTTCCGCCAGCCGCGCGTGCCGCGCGCGCGCGACCTGGCGCCGTTGCTGGCACTCGTCGACTGGGCCTCCGTGCAGCGCGAGGACGGCGCCGTGTTCCTGCCGCGCGCCGGCATGGAGATCGACTTCGGCGGGTTCGGCAAGGAATACGCGGCGGATCGCGCCTGCGCGCTGCTGCAGGAACGCGGCGTGCGGCACGGCTACGTGAACCTCGGCGGCGACATGCGCTTCATCGGGCCGCAACCGGACGGGCGCCTGTGGAGCATCGGCATCCAGGACCCGCGCCGGGCGGACGGCACCGTCGCCAGCATCGCCGTGAGCCAGGGCGCGCTGACGACGAGCGGCGACTACGAGCGCTTCATCGACGTCGACGGCAAGCGCTATTGCCACGTGTTGAATCCGCGCACCGGGATGCCCGTGTCGTATTGGCGGTCGGTGAGCGTGCTGGCACCGCTGGCCGTCCTGGGCGGCAGCGTGTCGACCATCGCCATGCTGAAGGAGGGCGACGGCCTGTCGTTCCTCGATGCCGGCGGATTCGCGTACTTCGCCATCGACAGCACGGGACAAGAGTATCACCACAGTATTTCAGGAGATTACGCATCATGAAGCAGCTCTTTCGATGGATGGCCGCGCTGGTTCTGCTGGCCAGTGCGCTGGGCCGGCCGGCGGTGGCGGCCGACGATTTCCTTCCGCCCGAACAGGCGTTCAAGCTGAGCGCCGAACTGCGGCCGGGCGGCACCGTGCACCTCGCGTGGGCCATCGCGCCAGGCTACCACCTGTACCGCGACCGCCTCGTGTTCACGGGACCCGAGGTCGGCCAGCCCGCGCTGCCGGACGGCGTGCGCAAGTTCGACAGCAATTTCAACAAGGAGATGGAGACCTATGCGGGGCAGCTCGCGGCCGACCTGCCCGTGAAGACGGACGCGACGACGCCGTTCGTGCTGCGCGTGGGCTACCAGGGCTGCGCGGACGCGGGCCTGTGCTATCCGCCCGCCGAAGTGGCGTTCACGGTGGATCCGGCGGCGCCCGGTGCGCTGAAACCGGCCGCGCCGGATGCGGCGCCTGTCGCGGCCGCGCCGGCACCTGCGTCCGCGCCCGCACCCGCGCACGAAGACGACAGCTCGCTCGCGCAGCGTACGCTGCAATCGGGGAGCGCGTGGCGCATCGGCCTCGCGTTCCTCGCGTTCGGCCTGTTGTTGTCGTTCACGCCGTGCGTGCTGCCGATGGTGCCGATCCTGTCGTCGATCATCGTCGGCGAGGGCAACGCGTCGCGCGGAAAGGGTTTCACGCTGGCGCTGGCCTACAGCCTGGGCATGGCGCTCGTCTACACGTCGCTCGGCGTGGCCGCCGGCCTCGCGGGTGAAGGCCTGGCCGGCGCGCTGCAGAAGCCGTGGGTGCTGCTCACGTTCGGCGCGCTGCTCGTCGTGCTGGCGTTGTCGATGTTCGACGTCTACCAGCTGCAGCTGCCCAGCAGCCTGCAGAGCCGTCTCTCCACGACGAGCGGCCGCATGAGCGGCGGCCGCTTCGCCGGCGTGTTCGTGATGGGCGCGCTGTCCGCGTTGATCGTGGGGCCGTGCGTCGCGGGTCCGCTGGCGGGCGCGCTGCTGTACATCAGCCAGACGCGCAACGTGTGGACGGGCGGCTGGGCGCTGTTCTCGATGGCGGCCGGCATGAGCGTGCCGCTGCTGCTGACGGGCGTGTCGGCCGGCAGCCTGCTGCCGCGCGCCGGCGCGTGGATGAACCACGTCAAGCGCGTGTTCGGCCTGCTGCTGCTCGCGGTCGCCATCTGGATGGTGACGCCCGTGTTCCCCGTCACCATCGCGATGCTGCTGTGGGGCGCGTTCGCCGTGCTGTGCGCCGTGTTCCTGCGCGTGTTCGAGCCCGTCGCCGCGGGCGCGGGGCTGGGCCGCTACGCCGGCAAGACCCTGGGCCTCGTGCTGCTGACGGCCGGCCTGTTTGAACTGGTGGGCGCCGCGAGCGCGGGCCACGACGTGCTGCAGCCGCTCGCGCATCTGCGCGGCGGTCCGCTCGCGTCGGCCAACGCGCAGGAAGGCAAGCCGCAGCGCTTCGAGCGCATCCGCACCGTGGCCGACCTGGAGCGCGTGCTGGCGTCGACGACAACGCCCGTCATGCTGGACTTCTACGCCGACTGGTGCGTGTCGTGCAAGGAGATGGAGCGCTTCACGTTCTCCGAACCGCAGGTCGAAGCGCGGATGAAGCAGGTACGCCTGCTGCAGGTCGACGTCACCGCGAACGGCGACGACGACCGCGCGCTGATGAAGAAATTCGGCCTGTTCGGGCCGCCCGGCATCATCCTGTTCAAGCAGGGCAAGGAGGTGCCGCAAAGCCGCGTGATCGGCTTCATGGCGCCCGAGCAGTTCGCGCAGCACCTGTCCCGCCACTTCGCTTCCTGACACGATGAAAAAACATGCCAACGTCCTGATCCTGGGTTCCGGCCCGGCAGGCTATTCCGCCGCCGTCTACGCGGCGCGCGCCAATTTGAACCCGCTGCTCGTGACCGGCGTCGCGCAAGGCGGCCAGCTGATGACGACGACCGACGTCGAGAACTGGCCCGCCGATCCGGACGGCGTGCAGGGCCCGGACCTGATGCGCCGCTTCGAGCTGCACGCGAAGCGCTTCGAGACGCGGATGGTCGTCGACCACATCCACACGGCGCACTTGCAGGAACGGCCGCTCCGCCTGTCCGGCGACCTGGGCGACTACACGTGCGACGCCCTGATCATCGCCACTGGCGCATCGGCGCGCTACCTGGGGCTGCCGTCCGAGCAAGCGTTCATGGGCCGCGGCGTGTCCGCGTGCGCCACGTGCGACGGCTTCTTTTATCGCGGCCGCGAGGTCGCCGTGATCGGCGGCGGCAACACGGCCGTGGAAGAAGCGCTGTACCTGTCGAACATCGCGTCGAAAGTCACGCTGGTGCACCGGCGCGACCACCTGCGTGCGGAAGCGATCCTCGTCGAGCGCCTGCTGGCGCGCGTGGAAGAGCGCACGGTGGACATCCTGTGGAACCACGAGCTGGACGAGGTGCTGGGCGATGACGCGGGCGTGCACGCGCTGCGCCTGCGCGGGCCCGGCGGCACGCGCGTGCTGCCCGTGCATGGCGTATTCGTGGCGATCGGCCACCAGCCGAACACGGGCATCTTCGCGGGACAGCTGGAGATGGAAAACGGCTACATCGTGACGCGCGCGGGGCGCCACGGCTTTGCCACGGCGACGAGCGTGCCGGGCGTGTTCGCCGCCGGCGACGTGCAGGACCACGTCTACCGGCAGGCCATCACGAGCGCCGCCAGCGGTTGCATGGCGGCGCTGGATGCGCAGCGTTACCTGGAAGAGTAACGCCGCTCAGCTGATCAGCTGGTAAGCGGCTTGTAGCGGATCCGCTTCGGCTTGGCGCCTTCCTCGCCGAGGCGCTTCTTCTTGTCGGCTTCGTACTCCTGGTAGTTACCGTTGAAGAAGGTGACTTGCGAGTCGCCTTCGAACGCGAGGATGTGCGTGGCGATACGGTCGAGGAACCAGCGGTCGTGCGAGATGACCATCACGCTGCCCGCGAATTCCAGCAGCGCGTCTTCCAGCGCGCGCAGGGTCTCGACGTCGAGGTCGTTCGACGGTTCGTCCAGCAGCAGCACGTTGCCGCCCTTGAGCAGTGTCTTCGCCAGGTGCAGGCGGCCGCGTTCACCGCCGGACAGGTTGCCGACGAGTTTCTGCTGGTCGGCGCCCTTGAAGTTGAAGCGGCCCAGGTAGGCGCGCGACGGCATCTCGAAGCGGCCGACGGACAGCATGTCGGCGCCGCCGGACACGTCCTCGAACACGGTCTTGTTCGCGGCGAGGCTGTCGCGCGACTGGTCGACGAGCGACACCTTCGCCGTCTGGCCGATGACGACCTCGCCGCTGTCCGGCTGCTCGGTGCCCGCGATCATGCGGAACAGCGTGGACTTACCGGCGCCGTTCGGGCCGATGATGCCGACGATCGCGCCCGGCGGCACGGTGAACGACAGGTTGTCGATCAGCAGGCGGTCGCCGAACGCCTTCGAGACGTTCTTGAACTCGATGACTTCATTGCCCAGGCGTTCCGCGACGGGGATGAAGATCTCCTGCGTCTCGTTGCGTTTCTGGTATTCGTATTCGGACAGTTCGTTGAAGCGGGCCAGGCGGGCCTTCGACTTGGCCTGGCGGGCCTTCGGATTCTGGCGTGCCCACTCGAGTTCTTTCGCCAGGGCCTTCTGGCGCGCGGATTCCGTCGCTTCTTCCTGCTTCAGGCGCGCTTCCTTCTGCTCCAGCCACGACGAGTAATTGCCCTTCCACGGGATGCCGTGGCCGCGGTCCAGTTCCAGGATCCATTCGGCGGCGTTGTCGAGGAAGTAGCGGTCGTGGGTGATGCCGACGACGGTGCCCGGGAAGCGCAGCAGGAATTGTTCGAGCCACTCGACGGATTCGGCGTCCAGGTGGTTGGTCGGTTCATCGAGCAGCAGCATGTCGGGCTTCGACAACAGCAGCTTGCACAGCGCGACGCGGCGCTTCTCGCCGCCGGACAGCACGCCGATCTTCGCATCCCACGGCGGCAGGCGCAGCGCGTCGGCGGCCATTTCCAGCTGCAGGTTCAGGTTGCCGCCGTCGGACGCGGCGATGATCGATTCCAGGCGCTCCTGTTCCTTGGCCAGCGCGTCGAAATCCGCGTCTTCCTCGGCATACGCCGCGTACACGGCTTCCAGCTTCGCCTGCGCCTCGAACGCTTCACCGAGGCCGCTTTCCACTTCCTGGCGCACGGTTTTTTCCGGATCGAGCTGCGGTTCCTGCGGCAGGTAGCCGATGTTCAGGCCCGGCATCGGGCGCGCTTCGCCCTGGATGTCGGTGTCGATGCCGGCCATGATCTTCAGCAGGGTCGATTTGCCCGAGCCGTTGAGGCCCAGCACGCCGATCTTCGCGCCTGGGAAGAACGACAGCGAAATGTCCTTCAGGATCTGGCGTTTCGGTGGGACGATCTTGCCCACGCGGTTCATGGTGTAGACGTAGTTGGCCATTAGTAATGTGCTTCGATTTTGAAAATAAGGACGACAGGATACTGAAAATTCGGGGTCAGAGCAGGTTTTTCGGAAAATTCGGGGTCAGAGCAACTATTCGAGAAATTGCTCCGGCAGGAAAAGCCGGGCCGAATGACACCGCTTGCCTCCGCCGCGCTACTGACGGGGCGGTCGTATAACGGCGCCGAGGAGAAATTGTCGCAAACAATGCTCTGACCCCGAATTTTGCCCGGGATGTGCTCTGACCCCGAATTAGGCTTCCCTGGCCACCGGCTGCGGCCGGTTCAGCAAGCCTTCGGCCGCGTACAGGGCCAGCGCGAGCCAGATCAGTACGAAGCCGACGAGGCGCGCCGCCGTGAATGCTTCGTGGAACAGCCCCACGCCCAGTAGGAATTGCATCGTCGGCGACAGGTATTGCAGCAGGCCCAGGACCGACATCGGGATCTTGCGCGCGCCCGCCGCGAACAGCACCAGCGGGATCGCCGTGATGGGGCCGGCCGCGACGAGCAGCCAGCGCGTCGCGTTCGAGTCCGTGTTGATGAACGCGTTCTGGCCGTGCGCGGTGAGCCAGATGACGTACCCGGCCGCGAGCGGGAACAGCACCATCGTCTCGAACGACAAGCCTTCCAGCGCGCCCAGCGCCGCCGTCTTGCGCAGCAGGCCGTAGCCGCCGAACGACATGGCCAGTGCCAGCGCGACCCAGGGCACGGTGCCGGCCTGCCACGTGAGCCACGCCACGCCCAGCGCGGCGACGCCGATCGCCATCCATTGCGCGCGCCGCAAGCGTTCCTTCAGCAGCATCGAGCCGAACATGATGTTGACGAGCGGATTGATGAAATACCCGAGGCTGGATTCGATCACGTGGCCGTTGTTCACGGCCCAGATGTAGATGAGCCAGTTGATGCTGAGCAGCAGCGCGGACGCGACGAAGCTGCCGAACACGCGCGGCCGGCGCACGAGGTTCAGCCAGGCCCACTGGCGGCGCACGGCCAGCACGATCACGAGGAACAGCAGCGACCACACCATGCGGTTGGCCAGGATCTGCAGCGGCGGCACGTCGCCGATGGCGTGGAAATACAGTGGAAACAGGCCCCAGCACAGGAAGGCGAGGGTGGCGGACAGGATGCCGGTGTTCATGGGATTGTGGAACGGGTGACGGGTTGAACATTATCCCCGAACGGGCGCGGCCTCGCTGGCGGCCCCCTGTTTTCGCCATGCGTGCGCTGGGACCGGCTGTGTTCATGCAGACTCTGGACACCGTAATGTAAGGACAGCAAAAAATTTTGAGAAAATAGCGCCCCGCACGGAAAGGCACGCTCTTGTCTTTCCTTGTCAATTATTCTATTGTGCAACGCACCAGAACAACAAAACGGTGAAACCTTGACGTCAGAACACAAGAAAAGCAGCCTCGCGGCGCTGACGCTGGCCGCGGTCGGTATCGTCTACGGCGACATCGGCACGAGCCCGCTGTACACGCTCAAGACCATCTTCGATCCCATCCACGGCCTCGTGCTGAACACGCCCAACGTGCTCGGCATCGTCTCCCTGATCGTCTGGGGCCTGACGATCATCGTGTCGCTCAAGTACGTCACCTTGATCCTGCGCGCCGACAACCGCGGCGAGGGCGGCATCATGGCCCTGATGGCGCTCGCGCTGAATTCCGTCACGCGCACGTCGCGCTGGCATTACGTGCTGATGGTGCTGGGCGTGTTCGGCGCCACGATGTTCTACGGCGACAGCGTGATCACGCCGGCGATCTCCGTGCTGGGCGCGATCGAGGGTCTCGAAGTGGCCACGCCCGGCCTGGAAAAATACGTCGTGCCGCTGACGATCGTCGTGCTCGTCGCGCTGTACAGCGTGCAGCGCCACGGCACGGCCGGCATCGGCCGCTGGTTCGGTCCGATCATGGTCGTGTGGTTCGTCGCATTGGCCGTCATGGGCGTCATCAACATCGTCCAGGCGCCCGTGATCCTGCACGCGTTGAATCCGCTGCACGCGTTCGAGTTCATGCTGCGCGAGCGCATGATCGCGTTCGTCGCCCTGGGCGCCGTCGTGCTGGCATTCACCGGTGCCGAGGCGCTTTACGCGGACATGGGCCACTTCGGCAAAAAGCCGATCCGCTTCGCCTGGTTCCTCGTCGTGTTCCCCGCGCTCGCGCTGAACTACCTGGGGCAGGGCGGCCTTCTGATCACGCATCCGGCCACGATCGAGAATCCGTTCTACCACCAGCTGGGCAGCTGGAGCGTGCTGCCGCTCGTGCTGCTGTCGACGATGGCCACGGTAATCGCGTCGCAGGCGACGATCTCCGGGACGTTCTCGATGACGAAGCAGGCCATCGCGCTGGGCCTGCTCCCGCGCATGCGCGTGATGCACACGTCGGAAAGCGAGATCGGCCAGATCTACATCCCGGCCGTGAACTGGCTGCAGCTGATCGTCGTGCTGATCGCCGTCGTCGGCTTCGGTTCTTCCGACAAGCTGGCGGGCGCCTACGGCATTGCGGTGACGGCGACCATGTTCGCGACGACGATCCTCACGTTCTTCGTCGTGCGCTACCGCTGGCACCTGCCGCTGCTGCTCTCCTTGGCCGCGACCGGTTTCTTCCTGGTGATCGACCTGTCGCTATTCTCGGCCAGCACACTGAAGCTGCTGCACGGCGGCTGGTTCCCGCTCGTGATCGGCACGGTCCTGCTGACGGTCATGCTGACATGGAAGCGCGGCCGCGAGCTCGTGTTCGAGAACCTGGAAAAGCACGCGATCCCGCTCGACGACTTCCTGCAGTCGCTGTTCGTGGCGCCACCCGGCCGCGTGGCCGGCACCGCCATCTTCCTGCGCGGCGAAACGGACGGGGTGCCGCACGCGCTGCTGCACAACCTCCTGCACAACAAGGTGCTGCACGACCGCGTCGTGTTCCTCACGGTGCACATCCGCGAGGAACCGTATGTGCCGGAAAGCGAACAGGTCGAGGTCGTCCCGCTGGGCCACAACTGCTTCCAGCTGAACGTGACCTATGGCTTCAAGGACGAGGCCGACATCCCGCACGTGCTGCGTCTGTGCGCGGCCAAGCACCTCGAATTCGAGATGATGGAGACGTCGTTCTTCATCGCGCGCCAGACCGTGATCTCGGTGCCGGGCCAGGGCATGATGCCGTGGCGCGAACACCTGTTCGTGGCCATGCAGCGCAATGCCCGCACGGCCGCCGACTACTACCAGATCCCGTCCAATCGCGTGATCGAACTCGGTACGCAGGTCGAGATCTGACCGGCGCACGCCGCCGGCCCGCGCGGCCGGCGGCCTTACAAAGCCATACAAATCCCCCACAGACGCTTGCAGGGCCCGTTGGTAAGGTTCGGTTTTTCCATTCATTCACGAACCTTCACAGGAGCCCCATGAAACTGTCCTTCCCGCTCGCCGTCGCCTGCGCCGCCATCCTGAGCCTGTCCGCCTGCGGTGGCGGCGGCGGCGATTCCGGCGGCAACACCGTCGTCAACAATCCCGCCGCGCTGACCAAGACCGACGTCGCGGTCGGCACCGGTGCCGATGCGGTGTCGGGCGCGCGCGTGCAAGTCAATTACACGGGCTGGCTGTACAGCGCCGGCGCCGCCGATTTCAAGGGTAGCAAGTTCGACGCATCGAAACCGGGCACGCCGTACACGTTCGTCATCGGCGCCACCGGCACGAGTGAATCCGTGATCCCCGGCTTCAGCCAGGCCGTGCAAGGCATGAAGGTGGGCGGCAAGCGCACCGTGCTGGTCCCCAGCAATCTCGCGTACGGCGCGGGCGGCGTGGCGGGCGTGATCCCCGGAAACACGGGCCTCGTGTTCGACGTCGAGCTCGTGAAAGTCTGCGGCAGCGCGGCCTGCTGATCCGCCACCGCGCCGCGCACGACTGATTTCGATCAGTCCCGCGCGGCGGCGCCGGTCTTATCGTTGGCACGCCTGATCATCCGGAGCCTGCCATGTCGATACGTCGTTTTCTGTTGCCCCTGCTGTTGTCTCTGCTCGCCGGCGCCCCCGCGTGGGCTGGTCCGCTGTACACCGCCACCTTCCTGCCTGAAAATTTCCTGGCCTCCGGCATCGGCAACGACGGCAATATCGTCGGCATGGGCCTCGACGCCGCTTTCCAGGAACGCGCCTTCGTCTGGCGCGCCGGCACGACGACGTTCCTGCCCACGCCGGGCGCTTCCATCGCGTATGCGACCGCAATCCGCGACGGCGGCGTCGTCGGCGCCGCGCAGACGGGCGGCGTCACGCGTGGCTTTGTCTGGCGCGATGGCACCATGCAGTCCATCGGCACGCTGTACGGCGGCGACAGCGTCGCCTACGGCGTCAATGTCGGCGGCCAGGTCGTCGGCGCTTCCACCGACGCGTCCGGCAACAGCCGCGCGTTCCTGTACAGCGGCGGCACGCTGACGGACCTCGGCACGCTGGGTGGAACCGATGCGCAGGCGCGCGGCATCAACGACGCGGGCATGGTCGTCGGCGGATCGCAACCGGGGGCGGGTTTCCCGGACGACGGCGCCCACGCCTTCCTGTACAGCGGCGGCACCATGCACGATCTCGGCACGCTCGGCGGTGGCTTCAGCTGGGCCGAGGCCGTGAACGACACGGGCCAGGTCGTCGGCTACAGCCTCGTCGGTGCCGAACCCGTTTGGCATCCTTTCCTGTACAGCGGCGGCGTCATGCACGACCTCGGTTCGTTCGGCGGTGACTACGGCGAAGCGCGCGCCATCAATGCGTCCGGCACCGTGGTCGGCTATTCGAGCTTCGTCACCTACGGTTTTTCGCACGCGTTCGTGGACGCAGGCGCCGGCCTCGTCGACTTGAATACCGTCACGGCAGGCCTCGGCAGCGAGGTGTTGATGGATGCAGTCGACATCAACGACGCCGGCCAGATCGTCGCCAACAGCTGCAACGTCATCGGCATTTGTGCGCCGGCGCTGTTGACGCCGGTGCCCGAACCGGCGCCTGCTCTCCTGTTGCCGATGGGCGGATTGGCGCTGCTGTGGTGGCGCAGGCGCACGGCACGCCGAACCGATGCCGGCATGCACGGTGGCGCCGGCAATATCGGCGAACAGCTATCTTCGGTCTGCGGCCAGGCCGACCTTGGGGGCCCCGCCCGGGGTGCGCCGGCTGCCGTGGCCGGCCGACCGGCAGACTTCCGGAGGAACCATGACCACGACGGACACGGCGAACCCGCACGCAATCGAGCACCTGACGTCGCGCCAGCGCGTCTTCGCCATCGTCGGCGCCTCGTCCGGCAACCTGGTCGAGTGGTTCGACTTCTACATCTATTCGTTCTGCGCACTGTATTTTTCGTCGGCCTTCTTCCCGAAGGGAAATGCGACGACGCAGCTGCTGAACACGGCCGGCATCTTCGCGGCCGGCTTCCTGATGCGGCCCATCGGCGGGTGGCTGTTCGGCCGCGTGGCCGACCGCTACGGCCGGCGCAACGCGATGATGATTTCCGTCCTGATGATGTGCGGCGGCTCCCTGATGATCGCGGCGCTGCCCACCTATGCCAGCATCGGCACGGCGGCGCCCACCCTGCTGCTCGTGGCGCGCCTGTTCCAGGGCCTGTCCGTCGGCGGCGAATACGGCACCAGCGCCACGTACATGAGCGAGGTCGCGGAGCCTGGGCGCAAGGGCTTCTTCGCGTCGTTCCAGTACGTTACCTTGATCGGCGGCCAGCTCGCGGCCCTGCTCGTGCTGGGCATCCTGCAACTGCTGCTGACGCACGACGAGCTGAAGGCGTGGGGCTGGCGCATCCCGTTCGTCGTCGGCGCGGCCGCCGCCCTCGTGTCGCTGTACCTGCGCCGTGCGCTGCACGAGACGACCACCGCCACCGAGCGCAAGAGCGAGGCCGCGGGCAGCGTCGCGTCGCTGCTCAGGCACCACCGGCGCGCCTTCGTCACGGTGCTGGGGTTCACGGCCGGCGGTTCGCTGATCTTCTACGCGTTCACCACGTACATGCAGAAATACCTCGTCAACACGGCCGGCATGAGCACGGAGACGGCCAGCCGCGTGATGACTGTCTGCCTGCTGATCTACATGCTGATGCAGCCCGCGTTCGGCGCGTTGTCCGACCGCATCGGCCGGCGTACGTCGATGATCGCGTTCGGCGCGCTCACGGCCGTGTTCACGACGCCGATCATGATGGCGCTGCGCAGCGTGTCCAGCCCAGTGACGGCCGGCGTGCTGATCGTGTGCGCGCTGGCGATGATCAGCCTGTACACGTCGATCGGCGGGTTGATCAAGGCGGAGATGTTCCCCGTCGAAGTGCGCGCGCTGGGCGTGGGCTTGTCGTACGCGGTCGCGAACGCGATCTTCGGCGGCTCGGCGGAATACGTGGCCCTGTGGTTCAAGCAGGCCGGCCACGAACCCTATTTTTACTGGTATGTGAGCGTCATGTGTGCGGTGGCCTGCGTCGTTGCGATCCGCATGCCCGATCCGACGAAATCCGGCCTGCTCAAGTGACGGGCACGTCGAATAAGCTGCCGCGACGGTTCGTCGAGTTGCCCTAATCCCCGGCGGCGGGCCGCAGCATGTCGATGTGCAGGATGCCGTCTTCGTCGTACGGCGCGGAGACCGTGCGGAAGCCGAAGCTGCCGTAGAACGCTTCCAGGTGAGCCTGGGCGCCGATGCGGATCGCGTGGCCGGGGTGCAGCCGCTCCGCGCACGCGATGCCTTGCGCGACCAGTTCGCGGCCGAGCCCCGTGCCGCGCGCGGACGCGCTCGTGGCGACGCGGCCCAGCGACATCTCGTCGTATTTCGCGCCCGGCGCCAGGCAGCGCAACGTGGCCGCCAATTCCCGCTTGCCGGCCACGGTCTTCCAGCCGAGCAGGTGGTGCGCATCGACGTCGAGGCCGTCGATGTCCGGGTACAGGCACGCCTGTTCGAGCACGAACACGTGCTGGCGCAGGGCCAGCATCTCGTACAGTTCCGCCGCGGTCAGGTCGGCGAAACGGCTCCACTGCCATTCGATCATTGTCGTTCCAGTCGTTGATGCTTGCAGAATCAGGCCGCCGTCTCGAAACCTTCGAGCACGTTGACCACGTTGATGCCGAGTTCGGGCCCGACCGCGCCGCCTTCGAACACGAAGACGGTCGGCAGCCCGAGGAAGCCGATGCGCTCGCCGATGCGCAGGAAGTCGCCGCCCGCGAGGTCAAAGTGCGCGCGCGGGTCGCCTTCGAGGCCGGCGGCGCCGAGCGACACGACGAGCGCCTGCGGAGAAAACCCCGCCAGCTTGATGCACGCCGTCTCCAGCGCCGCGAACCACTGCGCCGCGTGTGCGCCGCGCGGCAGCGGCACGTTCAGGTTGAAGCCGGTGCCGGCGTCGGCGCCCGTCTCGTCCGGGTGGCCCGCATAGAACGGGTAGTCCGTGCGCGGGTCGGCGTGGATCGACGCGAACAGCACGTCGCGGCGGCGGTAAAAGATGTCTTGCGTGCCGTGGCCGTGGTGGTAGTCGATGTCGAGGATGGCCACGCGCTGCAGGCCATCGTCCAGCAGGTGCTGGGCCGCGAGCGCCGCGTTGTTCAGGAAGCAGCCGCCGCCGAAGTAATCGGCGCCCGCGTGGTGGCCGGCCGGGTGCGTGAGGGCGAACGTGGCGCGCTCGCCCAGGCGCAGCGCGTGCGCCGCGTTGATCGCGCAGGCGGCGCCCGTTTTCGCCGCGGTCCACGTGCCGGCCGTCAGCGGCGTGGCGGCGTCGCACGCGTACAGGCCCAGACGGCCCGCGAAGCTGTCCGGTTCGACGTCGCGGCGCATGCCCGCCAGGGGCCACGCGGTGGGCAGCGGATCGCGTTCGGCGTTGCGCGCATCGAGGGCGAGCCACTCGCTCCACGCGCCACGCAGGAACTGCAGGTAGCGCGGCGTATGCGTCCGTTCCAGCGACGTCAGCGGCACGCCGTGCGGCGTGACGATGCGGCCCAGGCCGCGCCGCGCGAACTCGTTCGCGACGGCGTCGATGCGCGCGCCGCTGCCGCCGCCGCTGTCGATGCGTGGCGCGTGCTGGGCGTGGTGTTCGTTGAAGAAGGTGAGCAAGGGCGTCTCGGGCGGCGCCTCGATGCCGCAGGGCCGGGGCGGGCGGCGTGCACCGCCCGGCCGGTGCCGTCGAAGCGTGGGTTAGCTGTTACGGCACAGTGTACTACTGTTGTACGCGGCGACGAAGTCGTCGAAGGAACCCGTGTCCGTCGTCTCGATCTGCGCCTGCTCGGCCAGCGACGCCTGGGCCATCTCGTCGAACAGCGCCGTCTCGGCCGGCATCAGCGGATCGGCGCGGAACGCGGCCGCGTGCAGCTCGCTCTGGCGCAGGCCGAATTGCGCGAAGGAGCCGAGCGTGCGCACTTCCTGCAGCACGCGCGCGGACGGCGTCTTGTCCGGGTCGAGTACCTTGGCCTTCTGCGCGTCGAGGGCGTCGACGTGGGCGCCCTGGTAATTGTGCTCGCGGTCCAGCAGCTCGGCGACGGGGCGGATGCGTTCCAGCAGCTCTTCCGCCCAATCCTTGAGCAGCACTTCGTGGTCGTTGCGCGTGAGCGTGAGGCCCGGACGGCGGCCTTCCTTCACGGTGTGCGCGAAGTTGCGCGCATGGACTTGCCCTTCCATCGCGTTGATGATGGGGCTGTCCTCGAGGGCGCAGAACAGCAGGAAGGCGTCCAGGAAGCGGCCCGTCTCGAGCGCGATGCCGACCGGCTCGAACGGATCGACGTCCAGGCAGCGCACCTCGATGTACTGCACGCCGCGCGCGCACAGCGCCTGTACGGGACGCTCGCCCGTGCGGATGACGCGCTTGGGCCGGATCGTCGAATAGTATTCGTTCTCGATCTGCAGGATGTTGGTCGACAGCTGGACCCACTCGCCATCCTTCTTCGTGCCGATGTCCGCGTATGGCGGATACGGGCGCTTGACGGCGTCCATCAGCGACGTGACATAGCTTTCCAGGCTGTTTTCGTGCGGGCGCAGGCCGGACTGGGCGTCGTTCTGGTAACCGAGGTCGCTCATGCGCAGGCTCGTCGCATACGGCAGGAACAGGGTGTCGTCCGACAGCGTTTCCAGATTGTGGTCGCGGCCGCGCAGGAAGCCTGTCGACAGCGTGGGCGACGCGCCGAACAGGTACATCAGCAACCAGCTGTAGCGGCGGAAGTTGCGGATCGTCGCGATATAGCTTTCGGACTGGAAGTCGCGCAGGGCGTTGCGGCGTTCTTCCGGGATGCCTTCGTGCTGCGCCAGCAGTTGCCACAGGCCTTCCGGCAGCGAATAGTTGTAGTGGATGCCCGCGATGCATTGCATGGCCTTGCCATAGCGGAGGGCCAGGCCGCGGCGGTACACGTGCTTGAGCATGCCGAGGTTCGACTTGCCGTACCACGCGATCTCGATGTCTTCCTCGGCCGGCAGCTCGCACGGCATCGACTGGCTCCACAGCAGCTCGTCGCCCAGCTTCGAATAGGCGTAGCGGTGGATCGCGTCGAGGCGGTGCAGGGCCAGGCCGATGTCGTGTTCGGCCGGCGTGATGAATTCGAGCAGGGCTTCCGCGTAATCCGTCGTGATCTGCGGATGCGTGAGAGCCGAGCCCAGTCGCACCGGATGCGGCGTGCGGGCCAGGTGGCCGCGGCCGTCGACGCGTAACGTCTCGCGCTCGATGCCGCGCAGGCCCTGCTGGAGCAGGCCGCGGTGGGCATCGTCGTCCAGCAGGGCCAGGCGGCGGGTCAGTTGGTTCGACACGAGATTTCCTTTCTTATACTGCATGAGACGCAGAGATTAACCGAAATCCGCAGAGCGCGCCGGGCACCCTTCAATATGACAATTCATTAACGGGACACGGCCCCTTCGGCCGCTGCGGGCGCCGCGGCGGCGGGCGCGGGCGGGGCGGCTTGCGTGGCGATCCAGTGGTCGATATGGCGTTCCAGCAGGTCCAGCGGCAGGACGCCGTTCTCCAGCAAGGCGTCGTGGAAGGTGCGCACGTCGAAGCGCGCGCCCAGCGCCGCCTGCGCCCGCGCCAGCAGCGCCACGATGCGCAGCTGGCCGATTTTATACGCGAGCGCCTGGCCCGGATGGGCGATCATGCGGTCCACTTCGACCTCGTTGTCGGACGCCGGATTGGCCGTGTTCGCGTTCAGGTAGCCGACGGCCTGCTGGCGCGACCAGCCCAGCGCGTGGATGCCCGTGTCGACGACGAGCCGCGCCGCGCGCAGCTGCTCGTCGGCCAGCCGGCCGAATTGCGAGAACGGATCGCGCATCAGCCCGAGCGTCGGCCCGAGACCCTCGGCATACAGCGCCCAGCCCTCGCCGAACGCCGGATACCACGCATGGCGGCGGAACGGGGGCAGGCCGTCGATCGCGTGCGCGCGCGCGACCTGCAGATGGTGGCCGGGGACGCCCTCGTGCAGCGCGAGCGTCTCGACTTCCCACAGCGGCCGCGTGGCGAGGCGGCTCGTGTTGACGACGAGGGCGGCCGTGCGCTCGGGCGTGCCCGCTTCGTAGTAGGCGCCGCCCTGGGTGTCGGCGCCTTCCTGCTGCACGGGCTTCACCGCCAGCTCTTCCTGCGGGACGACGCCGAACAACGGCGGGAGTCGGGCGTCGACGCGCGCGATGGTGCGCCGGTAGCGTTCCAGCAGTGCGTCGGCGCTCGCCGGAAACAAGCGCGGGTCGCTGCGCACGAACGCGACGAATTGCGGATAGCTGCCCTTGAACCCCGTGCGGACGGCCGTCGCTTCCATCTCGGCGCGGATGCGCGCCACTTCCTTCTCGCCCAGTGCGTGGATCTCGGCCGGCGCCAGCGCCGTCGTCGTCGCCGCTTTCACGAGGTACGCATACCACGCCGCGCCGCCGGGCAGGTTCGCGGCGCCGATCGTCGTGCGCGCGGCGGGCAGGTACTCGGCGCGCACGAAGTCTTCCAGCTTTTGCAGCGCGCCCGCTGCCGTGCGCAGGGCGGCCGCGCCGTCGGTCGCGAGCTGCGTGCGCGCCGCCTCGTCGATGGTCGCGGGCAGGCGCTGGAACGGCGCGCCGAGCGGCCCGTCCTGCACGTGCTCGCGCAGCGCGCGCAGTTGCGCGGGCAGGCCGGCCATGATGGCTTTCGGCGCCGTCCAGCCGGTCTTCATCCCTTCGCGCATCTGCTCGACGATGCCGTCGACGTGGCGCGGCAGTGCGTTCAGGCGCGCGATGTAGTTGCGATAGTCGTCCTCCGTGACGAAAGGCATCTGCGCGACGAGCTGCGGGAAACGGAACTGCAGGCCGTCCTGTGCGCTGATTGGATCCGGATCGAACGCGACGAACGCGGCGCGCGCGAGGATGCGTTCCTGGTCGCCCGTGAACAGGTCCCACGACAGGCGGTCCTGGCCGGCCAGCTGGCCGCGGTCGATCTGGCGCGCGAGGTCGAGCATGCGGCGCGCGTGGTCGGCGGCCGCCGTGTGCGCGGCGAGCGACGTGTCGGCCAGCTGGGCGTCGTAGCGGTGGTCGCCGACACTCGTGGCGAATTCGGGCTGGTGCTTGAGGCGCCATTGCCAGTCGCGCTCGAACAGCGCGTGCGCCTGGTCGGCGGCGCCAGGCGCGGCGACGTCCGCCGCGAGCGCGGCCAGGGGGCCCAGCAGGATGAGGGTCGCGAACAGTCGACGCATCACGTGGCTCCGGTGGTGGACCGGGCATTGTAGCAAAGGGGATGCCGGTGCCGCGCAGGGTAGGGTGCGGCTGTACCGCGGATCCGGCATCACGGCGGCCTTGACGCCGTCCTCGCGCCCCGGTCCACCCTACCGACGACGGCCGCCGCTCACGCGTTCGATCCCGGCCAGGTCCTGCCAGCTTTGCACGTCCGTGAAACCGGCGTCGAGCAGCAGCGTGCGCACGGCCGCCGCCTGGTCGTATCCGTGCTCCAGCAGCAGCCAGCCGCCCGGCACGAGGTAAAGCGGGCTTCCGGCGACGATCGTGCGCAGCGCGGACAGGCCGTCCGCGTGGTCGGTCAGCGCGCCCACCGGCTCGAAGCGCAAATCGCCCTGCGCAAGGTGTGCGTCGCCGGCCGCGATGTAGGGTGGGTTCGAGGCGATCACGTCGAAGGTGGCGGCGGCGGCGAGCGCGTCGAACCAGCTGCTTGCCAGGAAGCGCACGCGCGCGCCGTTGGCCGCCGCATTCGCTTGGGCCACGGCCAGCGCGTCGGGACTGACGTCCAGTGCCGTGACGTCGGCGTCGGGCCGCGTGTGCGCCACGGCGACGGCGATCGCGCCGCTGCCGGTGCCCATGTCGAGCAGGCGGGACGGCCCTTGCGGCAGGCGTTCGAGCGCCAGTTCCACGATCAGTTCCGTGTCCGGACGAGGAATCAGCACGGCGGGGCCGACTTGAAAATCGAGACCGAAGAATTCACGCTTGCCGACGATGTAGGCGATCGGCTCGCCCTGCAGCCGGCGCGCCACGAGGTCGCTGAGGCGCGCCGCTTCGTCGGCGCCGAGGGGCCGGTCGCCCTGCGTGATCAGCTGCACGCGCGACAGGCCCGTCGCGTGGCACAGCAGGATGCGGTTTTCCAGCGGATCGAGGGGCAGGGCCGCCTGCACCGCGGCGATGGGAGTGTCGGGCTCGATGGTCATCAACGTGCGCGCCGCACCAGCACCCAGGCGAGGGCCAGGGTGAGGATCACGAACCATACGGCGGACCACTGTGGCACGTTCAGGCCGAACACGGTTTCCTGGGCGGCTTCGCACAGGCCGTCGGCGCGGAACAGCCACGGCATCATGGTCGCAGTCGGGATCTTGTTCAGCGTGGTCTCCATCGGATCGATGCCGCACGAAAAGCCCGGGTGCGCCAGCACGTACAGATGCTTGCCGACGACGCCGAGGCCGCCCAGCGCACACAACAGCGCGAGCCCGGCACCGGCCTTGATCTTGTCGGCGAAAGCGCCGATGAGGCTGAACAGCGCGATGCCGAGGAACAGGTAGCGCTGGATCACGCACAGCGGGCAGGGCAGCATGTCCTTCGCGTGCTGCAGGTAAAGGGCGGTGCCGACCAGGGCGATGCTGACGGCGGCGATGGCGAGCAGGAGATTGCGGGACGAAGACATGGTTTCCTGAGTGGTCGTTATCGAAAAAGTTATTTTCAGTGTAGCAACTTATAACCGTCTTAATTCGGGGTCAGAGCACATTCTTCGTGAAATTCGGGGTCAGAGCACATTTCGGGGAAATATCGTAAAGGCTGTTATCGGCCGCCCCGCAGCGTGGACGTCGGCAGATCATCGATGCGGCCAGCGGCTGTTTGGCAGAATTCATGTTGTCGGGACATGGTTCGAAAATGTGCTCTGACCCCGGAAAACCCCGGAAAAGTGCTCTGACCCCGAAGTTAGTCGCCCAGCGCCGCCAGCTGTTCCGCCTGGTGCTCGGCCGACAGGGCGTTCGTCAGTTCGGCCAGGTCGCCGTCCATGATCATGTCCAGCTTGTACAAGGTCAGGTTGATGCGATGGTCGGTCAGGCGGCCCTGCGGGAAATTGTACGTGCGGATGCGCTCGCTGCGGTCGCCCGAGCCGATCAGGCTCTTGCGCGTCGCCGCTTCCTTGCTCTGCTGCTCGCGGAGTTGCACGTCCTTGATGCGCGCGGCCAGCACCTTCATCGCCTGCGCCTTGTTCTTGTGCTGGCTGCGGTCGTCCTGGCATTCGACGACGATGCCGGTCGGCAGGTGCGTCAGGCGCACGGCGGAATCCGTCTTGTTGATGTGCTGACCGCCGGCGCCCGAGGCGCGGTACGTGTCGATGCGCAGGTCGGCCGGGTTGATCTGCACGTCTTCCACTTCGTCCGCTTCCGGCATCACGGCGACGGTGCACGCGGACGTGTGGATGCGGCCCTGCGTTTCCGTCGCCGGCACACGCTGCACGCGGTGGCCGCCCGATTCGAACTTCAGCTTCGAGTAGGCGCCCTGGCCGACGATGCGCACGATGACTTCGCGGTAGCCGCCCAGGTCGGACGGCGATTCCGACACCATCTCCACCTGCCAGCGGTTGCGCTCCGCGTAGCGCGTGTACATGCGCAGCAGGTCGCCCGCGAACAGCGCCGATTCGTCGCCGCCCGTGCCCGCGCGGATCTCGAGGAAGATGTTGCGCTCGTCGTTTTCGTCCTTCGGCAGCAGCATCTTCTGCAGCTCGAGGTCCAGTTCCGCGATGCGCGCCTTCGCTGTGTCGATCTCGTCCTGGGCGAATTCCTTCATGTCCGGATCGGCCAGCATCTCCTGTGCGGCGGCGATGTCGCCCTGCGCCGTCTGGTAGTGGCGATAGACGGCCACGAGCGGGCTCAATTCGGCGTGTTCGCGGTTCAGCTTGCGGAAGCTGTCCATATTCGCGGTGGCGCCTTCGGACATCAGGAGTTCGTCCAGTTCGACGAGACGGTTGGCCAGTTGGTCCAGCTTGGCCAGCATGGAGGGTTTCATCATGTTCTTATCGGAATGACAGCAGACAAGCCGCAGGAAGCGGCACGCGGGGCAACGAAGGCGTTTAGGCCGCTAACGGCGGCCGCGGAACAGCTGGGGCAGGAGGCTCGCGAGGCGGGCGCGCTCATCGCCCTGGGCGCGGTGCAGGGCCTGTTGCGGGCCGTGCAGGAATTTCGCGGTGAGGCCTTTCGACAGCGCGTCGAGCACCGTCTCGATGTCTTCCCCCTTGGCGAGCAGCTTGCGCGCCCGTTCCAGTTCGGCGAGACGCATCGCTTCGCTCGATTCATGCAGGTCGCGGATCACGGGCACGACGGCGCGGTCGCCGATCCAGTGCATGAACGATTGCACGCGCGTCTCGATGATCGCCTCGGCCTGGGCGACGGCGGCCTGGCGGCTCTCGACGCCGCTCTTGACCACCTCGGCGAGGTCGTCGACCGTGTACAGGAAGACGTCGTTCAGGCGGCCCACTTCCGGTTCGATGTCGCGCGGGACGGCCAGGTCGACCATGAACATGGGCCGGTGCCGGCGCGCCTTGATGGCACGCTCGACGAGGCCCTTGCCGATCAGGGGCAACGTGGAGCCGGTCGACGAGATGACGATGTCGAATTGCGGCAGCCGGTCGGACAGGTCGGCGAGGCTCAGGGCCTGGCCGTTGAAGCGCGCGGCCAGCGCCTCGCCGCGCGACAGCGTGCGGTTGGCGATCGTGATCGACTTCGGATTATGGGCGGCGAAGTGGGTGACGCACAGCTCGATCATGTCGCCGGCGCCGATGAACAGCACGTTCTGTTCGCTGACGCGATCGAAGATGCGTTCCGACAGGCGCACGGCGGCGGCGGCCATCGACACGCTGTGCGCGCCGATCTCGGTCGTCGTGCGCACTTCCTTCGCGACGGCGAAGCTGCGCTGGAACAACTGGTGCAGATACGTGCCGAGGCCGCCCGCTTCGTCGGCGACGCGCACGGCGTCCTTCATTTGCCCGAGGATTTGCGCTTCGCCCAGCACCATCGAATCGAGGCCGGAGGCGACGCGGAACGCGTGGCGCACGGCGTCGTGCTGCGGCAGCATGTACAAATGCGGGCGCAGCTCGGAGAAATTCAGGTCGTGGTAGTCGGCCAGGAAGCGCGCCGAGGCATCGAGCGGATCGGGCGCGCAACTGGCCGCGTACATCTCCGTGCGGTTGCACGTCGAGAGCAGGGCCGCCTCGTCCTCTCCCCTCGTATTGAACCGGGAGAACCACCCGCGCGCGGCCTGCACCGCGTCGCCCAGCTGCTCAGGCGCCAGCGCCAGTTGCTCGCGCAGCGAGACCGGTGCGGTGGTGTGATTCAGGCCGACGGCGAGCAGTTGCATGGGTGATCAAAAATTGGGCAGCGCGCCCATTATACCCCTACCGCGGCAGGGATTCACGCGCCCAGTTTTTCCAGCCGATAGCCGTAGCTGTACACCGGCACGAGACGGAAACCGTTCTCCGGACGCAGGCGCAGTTTGTTGCGCACGCGCGAGACGTGGGTGTCCATCGTGCGCGACGGGATCGCCGTTTCGCGCACCCAGATCGATTCGTGGATGTACGCGCGCGACAGCGGCCGGCCGAGGTTGCGGAAAAACAGCAGCGCCAGGTTGAATTCCTTGTGCGTGACGTCGATCTGCTCGCCGTCCATCATCAGGCGACCCGGGCGGGTTTCGAACACGTACGGGCCGAATTGCAGCTGCTCGGCACCGTTCTGCGACGGATACGCCCGGCGCAGCAGGGCCTGCGTGCGCGCGACCAGTTCGCCGCGGCGCAGCGGCTTGACGAGGTAGTCGTCCGCGCCGGCCGTGACGCCGGCCACGATGTCGTCCTCGGCCGAGGTGCCGGCCAGGAACATCGTCGGCGTGTTCGGCGCCAGTTTTTCCTTGGCACGGCGCAGGAGTTCCGCCGCCGGGACGTCGGTCACTTGCCAATCGACGATCAGCAGGTCGGTGCTGTCCTTGCGGAGTTGTCCAAGTAGGTCTTTGCCGCTGTCAAACGCTTGACAGCTGTGCCCGGCCCCGTTGAGCACTTGGCAGATGAGCTCTGCTTGGGTCGTATCGTTGTCCAGTACGGATATTCTCATGATGTTCGCTGTCTCGGCGTGTGGGACTCTATGACCTCTCTGTAGGAACATTCCTACAATGTCACTAAATATATCAGACTTTTAAAAAGGAAAGCTACCGATGCCGCAGATAAATTCACATTTTCGTTGGGTAATTGCGTCATAGTCGTGTCAGCCCGACGACACACTCGCGGTTACACTGTCCTTAAATCCTTTGTTCAGGAGCGACTATGTTCAGGAAAAAAAGCAAGGATGAGGAGTTCGCTCTGCTGCCGGTGTCCGGCCCGGACATCGAGCGCGTGCGCGAGCGCTGCCGCGGCCTCGTGCGCAAGCGCGCGGCCATTTCGGCGGGCGTGTCCGTGATTCCGCTGCCGGGTGTCGACGTCGTCGCGGATCTCTCCAGCTTCGCCGTGATGGTGGAAGAGATCAACCAGGCGTTCGGCCTGTCGCCCGATCAGATCGACCAGTTGCAGCCGCGCATGCGCATCGCCGCCTACCAGGCCGTGGCGGCGCTGGGCGGTACCCTGGTGGGCAAGATCGTGACGAAGGAACTGGTGCTGAAACTGTTACGGAAATCGGGCGCCAAGCTGGCCGCGAAGTCGGCGGCGAAGATCGTGCCGCTGGCGGGACAGCTCGCGTCGGCCGCGATCGGTTTCGCGCTGTTCAGGCAGATGGGCTACCAGCACATCGAGGCGTGCACGCGCGTGGCGCGCGAGGTGGCAGCGGCGCCGGCATAAACAACCGGCGCGGCGCGGGATGGTCAGCGGGGTAGCGTGGGCTCTCCGAGCCCACGCGTGACGCATGTGGATCGTTGGCGTTACGCGTCCGGCAGGACGACGTTGACGTCGAGCACTTCCAGGTTGCCCTGGCGGTCGAGGGAGATCTTGATGTCCTCGGCGTTGACCTTCGTGTATTTCGAGATCACTTCGATCAACTCGCGGTGCAATGCCGGCAGGAAGTCCGGCCCGCCGCGGCCGCTGCGTTCGCGGGCGATGATGATCTGCAGCCTTTCCTTGGCCGCAGTCGCGCTTTTCTGGTTCTTGGGGAACAGGAAGGAGAGCAGGGGCATATCACTTTGCTCCGAACAGACGCTGCAGGAAGCCCGGCTTCTCGTAGTTGGTGAAGCGCAGCGGGATTTCTTCGCCGAGGAAGCGCGACACGACGTCCTGGTAGGCCTGGGCCACGTCCGTATCCTTGAAATGGATGGCCGGGTTGCCCTGGTTCGACGCGTGCAGCACCGCTTCCGATTCCGGAATGATGCCCAGCAGGGGGATGCGCAGGATTTCCTGCACGTCCTCGTACGACAGCATCTCGTCGTTTTCCACGCGGCGCGGCGAATAACGGGTGATCAACAGGTGTTCCTTGACGGGCTCGCCGCCGCTCTGGGCGCGGCGCGACTTGGCCTGCAGGATGCCCAGGATGCGGTCGGAGTCGCGCACGGACGACACTTCCGGATTGGTGACGATCAGCGCCTCGTCGGCGAACGTCAGCGCCATCAGCGCGCCGTGCTCGATGCCGGCCGGCGAGTCGCAGATGATGTATTCGAAGTCCATCTTGACCAACTCGTTCAACACTTGCTCGACGCCTTCTTCCGTCAGCGCGTCCTTGTCGCGCGTCTGGGAGGCCGGGAGGATGAACAGGTTGTCGCAGTGCTTGTCCTTGATCAGGGCCTGGGTCAGGCTCGCTTCGCCATTGACGACATTGATCAGGTCATAGACGACGCGGCGTTCGCAACCCATGATCAGGTCGAGGTTGCGCAGGCCGACGTCGAAGTCGATGACGGCCGTCTTGTGGCCGCGCATCGCGAGGCCCGACGAGAAACTTGCGCTCGAGGTGGTCTTGCCCACACCGCCCTTACCGGACGTTACAACGATAATTCTTGCCATGAAAAAAATGTGTCCTATTCAGTATCTGGTCAATGCTGGTACCGGGGCGCGCTCAGTTGCGGGGCGCCGAACCCAGCGATGATATATCGATTCGGTCGCCGACCAAACGGATTTGTGCCGGCTGGCGTGCCACGTCGGCCGGAAAACCCTCGTCGAACGTGCGGTAGACGCCTGCGATCGACACCAGTTCCGGCTGCAGTTGCAGCGCGAAGATGCGCGCGCCCGCATTGCCGGACGCGCCCGCCAGCGCGCGCCCGTGCAGCGGCGCGTACACGTGGATGCTGCCGTCGGCAATGAGCTCGGCGCCATTGTTCACGACGGCGGTCACGATCAGGTCGGTGCCGCGTGCGTAGATGCGCTGTCCGGCGCGCACGGGCGTGTCGACGATCATCGCCTGGGCCGACATGGCCGGCGCCGGTGCGGGGGCCGCGACGGGAGCCGGTGCGGGCTCGGCTGCTTCGATGGGCGCCGGCGCGGGCATCTCGCGTTCGCGGCCGCCGTTCGTCTGCAGGCCGCTGGTGCCGTCGTCCAGGAACAGGTCGTGGGCACGGATCACGTGGTGCAGCGCGGCCGGCGCGCCGCGCACGGCGACGGCGTTCAGGCGGTATTTCTTCAGCAGCGCGACCAGCGCCTCCCAATCGATGTGCGCGGCCTCCTCGGCGATGCCGGCGACGTCGATGACGGCGAATTCATCCTCGAAGAAATCGGAGACGCCCCCGGTCATCTGCTTCAGCGCGGCATCGATCGCGATCGGATCGGCCGAATGCAGGATGGTCGAAATGGCCACGACCGTGGAGATCTTGATTTCGATGGGCAGGGAGCTCGGGCTTTTGGGCATAAATCAATGTGGTTGGCTTAGCCCGTGCATTCTACTTTGAAATTTAGCCCAAAGGAAAAGGGTTTTGGCCGAGTTTAGACGGGCGGCAATCGATGTTTCCAGAACAAAAATAATGTCTCATAAAGATACTCAGCCTTAAGCAAAATCAAACCAGAGACTATTTTTTCCGTTGAATAAGCTGATAAGATTGATTTTGCTTAAACAAACTTTAAGCGGGGTCACTAATATTGTTGGCTTTCTGTCCAAGCCTGAGCGGAGATTGTGATTCATCAAGCGCACAACGTGGACGACCTGCCGCGCCCACCGGTGTCTGCCGCATTCGATGCAATCCATGCATGCGGAGTTGCCGCCGGCTTAACGCAATCGTTGTGCTGTTTTTTCGGATTCTTCCAGGCCTGGCCAGAAATGGCCGACAGCAGGGCTGTCCACTCATTGAACCCCGGCCGATGTGGCCGGGATACCGGAGATTGATATGGAAGATGTTGTAATCGTGGCCGCCGGCCGTACTGCAATCGGCAAGTTCGGTGGCACGCTCTCAAAAATTCCGGCTGCCGAGCTAGGCGCCCAGGTCATCAAGCACCTGCTGACGAAGACGGGCATCGATCCGGCCGCCGTCAGCGAAGTCATCATGGGTCAGGTCCTCACGGCCGGCACTGGCCAGAACCCGGCACGCCAGGCCGTCATCAAGAGCGGCCTGCCGGACAAGGTCCCGGCCTTCACCCTCAACATGGTGTGCGGCTCCGGCCTGCGCGCCACCCACCTCGCGGCCCAGGCCATCAAGTGCGGCGACGCCTCGATCGTCATCGCCGGCGGCCAGGAAAACATGAGCGCCTCGCCGCACGTGCTGAACGGTTCGCGCGACGGCTTCCGCATGGGCGACGCCAAGCTGACCGACACGATGATCGTCGACGGCCTGTGGGACGTCTACAACCAGTACCACATGGGCGTGACGGCCGAGAACGTCGCGCGCAAGTACGAGATCTCGCGCCAGGAACAGGACGAGTTCGCGCTGCAGTCGCAGCTGAAGGCCGAGGCCGCCATCAAGGCCGGCAAGTTCAAGGACGAGATCATCCCCATCGAGATCCCGTCCAAGAAGGGCCCGACCGTGTTCGATACCGACGAGTATCCGAAGCATGGCGCCACCCTGGAAGGCCTGTCCAGCCTGCGTCCCGCGTTCAACAAGGAAGGCACCGTGACGGCCGGTAACGCGTCCGGCCTGAACGACGGCGCCGCCGCCGTGATCATGATGTCGGCGTCGAAGGCCAAGGAACTGGGCCTGACGCCGATCGCCCGCATCAAGGCGTATTCGTCGGCTGGCCTCGACCCCTCGATCATGGGCATGGGCCCCGTCGATGCCGCCCGCCAGTGCCTGGAACGGGCCGGCTGGAAGCACGATGAAGTCGACCTGATGGAAATCAACGAAGCCTTCGCCGCCCAGGCCGTCGCCGTCAACAAGGAGATGGGCTGGGACACGTCGAAGATCAACGTGAACGGCGGCGCGATCGCGCTGGGCCATCCGATCGGTGCCTCGGGCGCGCGCGTGCTCGTGAGCCTGCTGCACGAAATGGTCCGCCGCGACGCCAAGAAGGGCCTCGCCGCCCTGTGCATCGGCGGCGGCATGGGCGTGGCCCTGGCGGTCGAGCGCTGACACGGTCGGCACGGCGCCCCCGCTGCCGGGGCGCCGGCGCCGCATCAGCGGCATGGGTAATCAGGAAATTGTACGCAAATCAAGCGAAAAACTAGGAGAAGACAATGGCTAGAGTGGCATTAGTGACCGGCGGCATGGGCGGCCTGGGTGAAGCGATCTGCATCAAGCTGGCTGCGCTCGGCTACAAGGTCGTGACGACGTACTCGCCGGGCAGCAAGAAGGCCGAAGGCTGGCTGGCCTCGATGCGCGATCAGGGCCACGACTTCAAGGCCTATGAATGCGATGTGTCCGACTACGATTCGGCCCAGGCCTGCGTGGCCAAGGTCGTGCAGGAAGTCGGTCCAGTCGACGTGCTGGTCAACAACGCCGGTATCACGCGCGACATGACCTTCAAGAAGATGGACAAGGTCAATTGGGATGCGGTCATGAAGACCAACCTCGACTCCGTGTTCAACATGACCAAGCCCGTCACTGACGGCATGGTCGAACGCAACTGGGGCCGCATCATCAACATCTCGTCCGTCAACGGCCAGAAGGGCGCGTTCGGCCAGACCAACTATTCGGCGGCCAAGGCCGGCATCCACGGCTTCACGAAAGCCCTGGCGCTGGAAGTGGCGCGCAAGGGCGTCACCGTGAACACCATCTCGCCGGGCTATATCGGCACCAAGATGGTCACCGACATCCCGGCCGAAGTGCTGGAATCGAAGATCCTGCCGCAGATCCCGATGGGCCGCCTGGGCAAGCCGGAAGAAGTGGCTGGCCTCGTGGCCTACCTGTCGTCGGACGAAGCCGCATTCGTCACCGGCGCCAACATCGCCATCAACGGCGGCCAGCACATGCAATAAGGACGGCGCGCCGTCATGCATCGACACCGCCTCCGGGCGGTGTTTTTCTTTCCGGAGCAACCATGCCGCCACTCACCGCCAAACCCTATCTGCGGTCCATCCAGATCGACCCGCAGGCCACGATCGACCCGCAGCGCTATCCGTTCACGATTCCCGCCGTGCGCGACCTGGGCGTGCTGGAGCCGCATCCGGACGTCACGTTCTTCGTCGGCGAGAACGGCGCGGGCAAGTCGACGGTGCTGGAGGCGATCGCGGTGGCGCTGGGACTGCCGGCGGAAGGCGGGTCGAAGAACGTCTACCGGCCGCCGCAGCAGCAGGTGTCGCCGCTGCAGCACGTGCTGAAGGTCACCAAGGGCTGGCGCTGGCCCCGCAACAGCTATTTCCTGCGCGCGGAAAGCCTGTTCAACGTGTTCACTTACCTCGACGAGCTGCCCGGCGGCGGCCCGTCGCTGCACTTGCGCTCGCACGGCGAAGCGTTCATGGACGTGATGCTCGGCTTCCGCGGCGACGGTTTCTATCTTCTGGACGAACCGGAAGCCGCACTGTCGCCCAACCGCCAACTGGCCGCGCTGAGCGTCATCGACAATCTCGTGAAGCAAGGCGCGCAGTTCATCATCGCGACGCATTCGCCGATCCTGCTCGCGTACCCGCGCGCCAAAATTTTAAGTTTCGACGGCACAGGCATCGCCGAGATCAGCTACGAGGACACGGAACACTACGCCGTCACGCGCGACTTCCTGAACCACTATCCGCGCCGGCTGGAACAACTGCTCGACGACTAAGTCCCCACTTCGGGGTCAGGGCACATTTCTGCGGAAATTCGGGGTCAGGGCATGCTTTCACACTGAGCGTAAAAGCGACGGTATTGGTCCCGTTGCGCGGCTGTCACATCGAATCAGCTGCGTTGCGTTTTCAGGCTTCCTCGCAGACCATGTTTTGAAAAGTGCTCTGACCCCGAATTCTGCCGAAAAAGTGCTCTGACCCCGAATTTCGCTCTGACCCCGAATTTCGCTTGCGCGCCGTTAAACGGCCATGTGTCGTATCCTCTCTACGGTGGCTGCCGCCGGGTGCGCGTGGGAAGACGATGATGATCGATGCTGAGCAAGTGAAGGCCGTGGTGCGCCTGCCCGCGCCGCAGCGCTACGAATACTTCGTCAAGCGGGTGGCCGCCACGGGCATCGTGTGGGGGCTGTACCGCAACGGCTGGGCGCTCGCCGAGAAGGACGATGGCACGCTCGTGTTCGCCATGTGGCCGGACCGCGAATTCGCCCAGTTGTGCGCGGAATTCGAGTGGGAAGGCTACGCGCCGCAGGCGTTCGCGCTGGACGACCTGCTCGGAGAATTGCTGCCGCAGTTGCAGCAGGACGGCCTCGTGCCCGGCGTCTTTCGCACGCCGGGGTCGAAAGGCGTGATGCCGACGCCGGGCCTCCTGCGCGTCGACCTCGAGGACGAGCTGCGCAGCCTCGACGTGTAAAACGTCTGCTACCATCGCCGCCGATGACCACGAAGGAGTCCACCATGAACGCTTTGCCGCACGGCGCACTCGCCTTGTCCAGCCTGGAGGAACAGATGCTGCAGCCCGGCGTGAAGGGCTTGCCGCTGACGGCGCCGCTGCGCCAGGGCGCCGTCGGTATGCAGGGCTGGAACGTGCTGCATGGCGACACCAGTTTTCCCGTCGCCGTGCTGAAGACGTCGGCGCTGCGCCATAACCTCGACTGGATGCGTGACTTCTGCGAACGCCACGGCGTGCGCATCGCCCCGCACGGCAAGACGACGATGTCCCCGCAACTGTTCGGCGCCCAGCTCGCGAACGGCGCCTGGGGCATCACCCTCGCGAACGCCGTGCAGGTGCGGGTGGCGCATCGCTTCGGCGTGCGCCGCGTGCTCGTCGCGAACCAGCTCGTCGCGCGGAGCGACGTGCGCATGGTGCTGCAACTGCTGCACGACGACCCCGGCTTCGAATGCGTCGTGCTGGCCGATTCGCTCGCGGGCGTGGCGCGCCTGTCGGAAGAAGTCGAGGCGCACCCTCTGACGCGGCCGTTGTCCGTGCTCGTCGAACTGGGGCTGTCGGGCAAGCGGGCCGGCTGCCGCACGCCGGAGGAAGCGCTGACGGTGGCGCGTGCCATCGAGCGGGCGCCTGGCCTCGTGCTGGCCGGCTTCGAAGGCTACGAAGGGCTGCTCGTGTCCGACGACCACGAGGCCGACCTGCGCGCCGTATCGAGCTTCGTCGCGCGCCTGTGTGCGCTCGTGCGCGAGGCCGACGACGAAGGCCTGTTCGGGACGCGCGAGATCCTCGTGACGGCGGGCGGCTCGTCGTACTTCGACCTCGTCGCGCGCGGCTTCCAGGAACTGCACGGGCTGTCGCTGCCTCTGGTCCCCGTGCTGCGCAGCGGCTGCTACCTGACGAGCGACCACGGCATGTACCACCGCCACATCGAGGCGCTCGATGCGCGCGAAGGCGTGCCGCCCGGCGAAGGCTTGCGGCCCGCGCTGGAGATCTGGAGCGTCGTGCAGTCGCGCCCCGAGCCGGGCCTCGCGATCCTCACGATGGGCAAGCGCGACGCATCGCACGACGCCGGCCTGCCGGTGCCGCTGTGGCATCACCGGCCCGGGCCCGGCGCCGCGCACGCGCTGCCGGACGGCTGCGCGATCGTCAAGATGAACGACCAGCACGCATACCTGCAGCTGCCGGACGGCCCCGTGCGCGACATGCTCGCCGTGGGTGACCTGGTCGGGTGCGGCATCTCGCATCCGTGCACGACGTTCGACCGCTGGCCCCTGCTGCTCGCCGTGGACGACGACTACGCCGTGCGCTTCGCGCTCAACACTTTCTTCTAGAACGGACGGGCGGTAGGCTACAATCGGTTGTCGTTTCATTCGTACACCGATCCGCCATGCCTGCCACCCCGCCGTCGTTGTTCCCCACTATCCTCCCGAACCGCCACGGCATGCTGGCCGTGGACGACCTGCACACGATCTACTGGGAAGAAGTGGGCAACCCGAACGGCATTCCCGTCGTGTTCCTGCACGGCGGTCCAGGTGCGGGCCTGTCGCCGCAGCATCGCCGCTTCTTCGACCCGAGCGCCTACCGCGTGATCCTGTTCGACCAGCGCGGCGCCGGCAAGTCGACGCCGCTCGGCGAATGGCGCAACAACACGACGCAGCTGCTCATCCAGGACATCGAGCGCCTGCGCGCCATGTTCGGCATCGAGCGCTGGCTCGTGTTCGGCGGCTCCTGGGGCTCCACCCTGGCGCTCGCGTATGGACAGGCGCACCCCGAGCGCTGCCTGGGCTTCGTGCTGCGCGGGATCTTCCTGTGCACGCCGGCCGAGATCGAATTCTTCCTGTACGGCGTGCAGTGGTTCTACCCGGAGCTGTACGACGAATTCGTCGCGCCGATCCCGCTGGAGGAGCGCGGCGACCTGCTCGCCGCGTACACGAAACGCCTGCTGTCCGACGACCCGCAGCAGTACTGGCCCGCCGCGCGCGCGTGGAGCCGCTTCGAGGGCCGCCGCGTGTTCCTGCTGCCGCAGGAGGACGAGCATACGTCCGACACGCTCGACCTGGGCGTGGGCCGGCTCGAATCGCACTACATGGCGCAGGGCGGCTTCCTCGAACCCGACCAGCTGCTGCGCGACCTGGACCGCATCACGCACCTGCCGGCCGTGATCGTGCAGGGGCGCTACGACGTCATCTGCCCGCCGCTGTCCGCCTACCGCCTGCACCAGGCCTGGGCCGGGTCGCGCCTGCGCATGATCCCGGACGCCGGCCACGGCGCGCTCGAAGCCGGCATCTCGCGCGCCCTCGTCGCCGCCACGGAACAGTTCAAACGTTACGGCCGCTTCGATTGAAACCACAGTCACGGGGACGGAGGCCGCCGCCTGCTACACTGTTCCCAGCTTCTTACAAGAACGACAAGCTACCAGCATGAATATCCAGACCAACGACATCGGCCATGTCATCCAGTTGGCGATCGCGCCCGTGTTCCTGCTGACCGGCGTGGCCACCAAGCTGACGGTATTGATGAACCGCCTCGCGCGCATCATCGACCGTACCCGCGACCTCAAGATCGAGCTGCGCAAAGGCCCCGACCCCGAATGCAGCGAAGAGCTCGACGTGCTGTACCAGCGCTGGCGCCTGATCAACTACGCGATCACGTTCAGCACCGGCTGCGGCCTGCTCATCTGCCTGATCATCGCCTGCCTGTTCCTCGGCGATACGACGAACCTCCCGCTGGACCGCTACATCGCCGGCATGTTCGTGGTGGCGATGGTCGCCCTGATTGCCAGTTTCATTTTCCTGCTGCGCGAAGTCACCGTCTCGTTCCGCTACATGCGCATCCACCGTCACGACGCCCCGGCGCGGCGGGACTAGACCCCCACGAATCGAGACCCATCATGCACGACTACCAACGCCCCCCGACCCTGCACCGCTACGGCCTGCGCGCCGAGCTGGAACTGGCGCTGTCCACCGGCCAGTTCAAACTCCAGCCGGAGAACGGCTTCCTCACGCTGTCGTTCTCCACCGCGTGGAACAAGCAGCTGTTCGACGTGCTCGGCCCCGCCGACAGCTGCCTCGTCATCCACAACACGGAGGAATTCGGCGAGCGCCTGCACCGTGCCGTGCAGCGCACCCTGCCCAACTGGGCGGGTATCGACGGCCCGGTCGAATACGGCATCCGCTCTCGCCTCGGCCAGGCGTTCTCGCAACCGATCGCCAATGCCCGCGAAAAGGAATGGAAGTTCGCGTGGCGCTCGCTGGCGCCGCATACGAGCCTGAATCCCGTCACGGTGCGCATCGGCAGCATCGAGCAGTTCGCCGAACTGCGCACGCCGGAGAGCTATCCCGCGTGACCTCGTCGCGGCATCGCGATTAGAACCACGGCTCGACGAAATCCCGGTGTAATGCCGGGATTGCCACTTTCGTTGCGCCCATGACTGCTTCACTGCCCGCTACCGCCTATCCGCACCTCCTGTCTCCCCTCGACCTCGGCTTCACGACGCTGAAGAACCGCGTCATCATGGGCTCGATGCACACGGGCCTCGAAGACCGCTTCTGGAACTACGGCAAACTGGCCGCGTTCTACCGCGAGCGCGCCCGCGGCGGCGCGGGCCTGATCGTCACAGGGGGCATCTCGCCGAACCGCCAGGGCTGGCTGCTGCCGTTCGGCGGCACGCTGAACTTCCGTGGCGACGTCTTCAACCACCGCCGCGTCACGCGCGCCGTGCACGAGGAGGGCGGCAAGATCGTGCTGCAGATCCTGCACGCGGGCCGCTACGGCTACCAGCCGCTCGTCGTGTCCGCGTCGAACGTCAAGTCGCCCATTTCTCCGTTCCGCCCGCGCGCGTTGACGCCGCGCGGCATCGAGTCGACCATCGCGGCCTACGTCCGCTGCGCGAAGCTGGCACAAAAGGCCGGCTACGACGGCGTCGAGGTGATGGGCAGCGAGGGCTACCTGATCAACCAGTTCCTGTGCGCGCGCACGAACCGCCGCACGGATGCGTGGGGCGGCTCCATCGAGAACCGCATGCGGCTGCCGGTGGAGATCGTGCGCCGCATCCGCGCGGCCGTCGGACGCGATTTCATCGTGATGGTGCGCCACTCCGTGCTGGACCTCGTTGACGGCGGCAACACGTGGGACGAGGTCGTGCAGGTGGCGCAGGCGCTGGAGGGCGCGGGCGCCACGATCCTCAACACGGGCTACGGCTGGCACGAGGCGCGTGTGCCGACGATCGTCACCTCCGTGCCGCGCGCCGCGTTCGCATCGATCGCGGGGCGGCTGCGCGATGCGGTCGGGATCCCCGTCGTCGCGTCGAACCGCATCAACATGCCGCAGGACGCGGAGCGCCTGCTGGCCGACGGCAGCGCGGACATGGTGTCGATGGCGCGCCCGTTCCTCGCCGATCCCGATTGGGTGAACAAGGCCGCGGCGGGGCAGGCCGACCGCATCAACACGTGCATCGCCTGCAACCAGGCGTGTCTCGACCACACGTTCTCGAACGAGCGCGCGAGCTGCCTCGTGAACCCGCGCGCCTGCCACGAGACGGAACTCGTGTACCGGCCGACGAGCCGGCGCAAGCGGATCGCCGTCGTGGGCGCCGGGCCGGCCGGCCTGTCCGCCGCGACGGTGGCGGCGCAGCGGGGTCACGCCGTTACCTTGTTCGACGGGCTCGATCGCATCGGCGGCCAGTTCAACGTCGCCATGCGCATCCCCGGCAAGGAGGAATTCACGGAGACCGTCCGCTACTTCGGGCGCCAGCTGGAACTGGCCGGTGTCGAGCTGCAGCTGGGCCGCCGCGTCACGCGCGAGGAACTCGTCGCCGCGGGCTACGACGACGTGATCGTGGCGACCGGTGTCACGATGCGCCGGCCGCGCATCGACGGCATCACGCATCCGAAGGTGCTGTCGTACCTGGACGTGCTGCGCGACGGCGCGCCCGTGGGACGGCGCGCGGCGATCATCGGCGCGGGCGGCATCGGCTTCGACACGGCCGAATACCTGATCCACGATGCGCACGCGCCGCGCCCGCAGCCCGTCGAGGACTGGGCCGGCGAATGGGGCGTCGACCTGCAGGTGGCGACGCCGGGCGGCCTGATGAAGCCGCACGGCACGGCGCCCGCGCGCAGCATCTGGCTCCTGCAGCGCAAGACGACGCGTCCCGGCGCGGGCCTGGGCAAGACGTCGGGCTGGGTGCACCGCGCGACGCTCGCCCGCAACGGCGTCGTCATGCTGGCCGGCGTGCAGTACGACCGCATCGATGACGCGGGCCTGCACATCACGATCGGCGGGGAGCAGAAGCTGCTGGAAGTGGACAACGTGGTGATCTGCGCGGGGCAGGAAAGCCTGGCGGAGCTGATGCCGCCGGAAGGCACGCGCGGCGGGCCGGCGTTCCACAAGATCGGCGGCGCGGCGCTCGCGGCCGAGCTGGATGCGAAGCGGGCGATCCGCGAAGGGGCGGAGCTGGCGGCGCGGTTGTAAAAAAAGGCCGGGAGCACCCGGCCTTGTAGGGTTTACTTCTTCGTGCCGATGCTGCGTTTCCTGCTCTTCTTGCTGCGGTTATCGGACGCCGGCTGCGCCGTCTGGTCGCCCTGGCGCGGCATGTTCGTGTCGCTTTGCATCGAGCCCGTCGACGATTCCAGCGAGCCGCCTTTCTGCTGCTGTTCCATGCCGCCGTAGCCGGACTGGCGCGACGCGTTCAGGCGGTCTTCCTCGCCGCGCGCCTGCATGCGCTGGGCGCTCTGGCGGGCGCTCCAGCCGGCCTGCTGCGCACCGGCACCGCCGCGCTGCGTGCCCACGTTCGGGTTGTCGATGCCGCCCTGCAGCGAACCGCGCGAGCGCAAGGCCGCACCCATCTGTTCGATGTTGGCCGACTGGACGTTGGCGCTGCCCGGCGCCACCCAGCCCGGTGCGCGCGGCTGCTGGCTGCCTTCCGCCACGGGCACGATCTTTTCCTTGGCGATGCCGCGCGAGCGCGTGCTGTCCGGTCCTTTTTGTTTCGTCATGGTGTCCTCCTGTGAGCTGCGCGTGCTGATGCGCTGACAGAACGATCATGCGCGCCGGGAACGCGGTATTCCAGAGGAAGAGGGAGCGCACCTTTGTAGGACTGGAACTACCAACTTATTCTTGTGAAACAACGGGTTACGTTATCTCGACAACGCCAACATGCTGTCGGCGTCCGCGTGGGCGGGGGCCGCCCACCCTACAGCGTATAGTAGGGTGGGCACCCCGTGCCCACGCGTGACGTACGCGCTGTGTCGACGTTATTTCTTGCGCACGACGACGCAGCCGATCGAATACCCGGCACCGAACGAGCAGATGACGCCATTGGCGCCGCTCGGCAAGTCATCCTGGTGCGAGTGGAACGCGATGATGGAACCGGCCGACGACGTGTTCGCGTAGCGGTCGAGGATCACGGGCGCTTCTTCCGGCGTGGCGTCGCGGCCCAGCAGGGTGCGCACGATCAGCTGGTTCATGCTCAGGTTCGCCTGGTGCAGCCAGAAGCGCGAGACGTCCTCGATCTTCAGGCCCGCGTGCTCGACGGTGTCGCGGATCATCGCGGCGGCCATCGGGCACACTTCCTTGAACACCTTGCGGCCCTGCTGGCGGAACAGCTTGTCGGGCTGGCCGACACCGTCCTCGTCGAAGCGGTTCATGAAACCGAAGTTGTTGCGGATGTTGTTCGAGAATTTCGTCTTCAGCTTCGAATCGAGGATCTCGAACTGGTGTTCGCTCGTGGCCGTGTCGGCCGCTTCGATGACCATCGCCGTGCACGCGTCGCCGAAGATGAAGTGGCTGTCGCGGTCGCGGAAGTTCAGGTGGGCGCTCGTGATTTCCGGATCGAGCACGAGCACGGCGCGCGCCTGGCCCGTCTGCACGGCGGCGGCGGCGGTCTGGATCGCGAACGTCGCGGACGAGCAGGCCACGTTCATGTCGAAGCCATAGCCCTCGATGCCGAGCGCTTCCTGCACTTCGACGGCCATCGCCGGGTAGGCGCGCTGCATGTTGCTGGCGGCGACGAGGACCATGTCGATGTCGGCCGGCGTGCGGCCCGCGCGCGCGAGGGCCTGGCGGGCGGCGGCGACGCAGATCTCGGCCTGCAGCGACAATTCCTCGTCGGCGCGTTCCTTGATGCGCGGCGTCATGTGCGTGGGATCGAGGATGCCTTCCTTTTCCATCACGTAGCGCGACTTGATGCCCGACGCCTTTTCGATGAACGCGCTGCTGGACGGTTCCAGCGCGGTCACTGCGCCGGCCGCGATCTTGTCCGCGTGCTCCGCGTTGAACAGCTCGGCGTAGGCATTGTAGGCCGTCACCAGCTCATCGTTGGAAATCGAATTCGGTGGCGTGAACAGGCCGGTGCCGCTGATGACGACAGGTTTCATAACAGGCTAGCTTTCATGGACGATAACGGGAGGAAACTTCCCGGGAATCCGCCGATTCTACACAATCGTACCGACGCTGGGAACCGAGGGGGGATTCCACAGGAAGCCCGTCAGTACGGGCGTTGTGCGGGATCAGTGCGATTGCTGGGCCAGGGGCGCGGGCGGCACCGCGCGCTTCGACAGCTGGACCGGCAAGCCCTGCAGGTGGTGCAGAGCCTGCGTGAGCTGGAAATCGTCGGTGCTGCCGAAGTCGAGCGGCTTGCGCGAGCGGCCGGCGGCGAGGATGCGCATCTGTTCCTCGATGTCGTCGTGGTTCGTCGTGTCCTCGGGCGTGCGCGAGGTGTCGTTCTTGAGGTGGTGCTGCAGGTCTGCCTCGCGCATGCGCAGGGCGTTCAGGCCGTCGCCGTCGGCAGTCTCGTCGACGTGGATGTCGGGCACGATGCCGCGCGCCTGGATCGAGCGGCCGCTGGGCGTGTAGTAGCGCGCCGTCGTGAGCTTCACGGCGGTGTCGCCGGCGAGCGGGCGGATGGTTTGCACGGAGCCCTTGCCGAACGTCTGGGTGCCGACGATGGCGGCGCGTTTGTGGTCCTGCAGGGCGCCCGCGACGATTTCCGACGCGGACGCGGAACCCGTGTTCACGAGCACGACCATGGGAATCGTCTTGAACAGGTCGGGCACCTTCTCGAGCGGATCGTTGCCGCGGCTGAGCAGGTAATACTCGGGGCTGCCGTAGAACTTGGCCTTCGAGTCTTCCAGCTGGCCGTTCGTGGACACGATCTCGGCATTCTTCGGCAGGAACGCGGCCGCGACGCCGATCGCGCCCTGCAGCAGCCCGCCAGGATCGTTGCGCAGGTCGAGCACGATGCCTTTCAGATTCGGTTCCTCGCGCGCCAGCGCGGCCAGCTTGTTCGCCAGGTCGTCGACCGTCGGCTCCTGGAATTGCGATACGCGCACCCAGGCGTAGCCGGGTGCGACGATCTTGCCCTTGACGCTTTTTTGCACGATCTCGTCGCGCACGATCGTGAACGACAGCGGCGCCGGCGCGTCCTTGCGGAGCACGGTGAGCACGACCTTCGTGTGCGGCTCGCCGCGCATGCGCCGGATCGCTTCGTCCAGGTCCATGCCTTTCACCGCGGCGCCGTCGACGTGCGTGATCAGGTCGCCCGCGCGGATGCCGGCGCGCGCGGCCGGCGCGTCCTCGATGGGGGTGACGATGCGGATATAGCCTTCGTCGCTCTGGTTGATCTCGATGCCCAGGCCGACGAACTTGCCTTCCGTGCCCTCGCGCAGCTCGCGGTAGGCCTTGCGGTCGAGGTAGGCCGAGTGCGGGTCGAGCGCACCGACCATGCCGGAGATGGCTTGCGTGAGCAGCTTGCGGTCGGGCACGGGCTCGACGTAGTCGGCCTTGATCGTGCTGTAGGCATGCGCCAGCTCGTGCAGGCCCTCGATGGGCATGCCGTCGACCGGCTTGTGGGCCAGGACCGAGTATTGCATCGTGACGCCGGTCCCGAGGATCACGCCGAGCGTGACCAGGGCGGCGTTCTTGAAGCTGGAGCGCATGGGCGATGGAACGAATGGTGACTGCGGTCCAGTATAACCGTCCCGCGTCCCGGGTGGGGCCCGGGGCGCAGGACGCGTGCTCAGGCGACGACGCGTTGTCCGGCTGGCAAGGAACCGCGGCTATTGATGATGCGCGAAAACAACGTCAACTGGCCATTGGTCGTGTCGTCCCAGCTGAAGCCTTCGGCGTAGCGGCGCGTGGCGGCGTGGTCGGGGTAGTTGCGGCGCAGTTCGGTCAGCGCGTCGGCGATGCCTTTCGACGTGCGTTCCTTCATCAGCACACCCGCCTCCGGCGCCGCCACGACTTCCGGCGTGCCCCAGACGTTGCTGGCGACGACCGGCGTGCCGCACGCCATCGATTCCAGCAGCACGTTCGCCCAGCCTTCGCGGCTGGAGGCGAGGACCATCGCGTCGGCCGCGTTGTAGTAATTCTTGAGCTCGGCCTGCGCGACGGCGCCGAGGAACGTCACGCGGTCGGCCACGCCCAGGCTGGCGGCCAGCGCTTCCAGCTTCTTGCGTTCCGGCCCGATGCCCGCGATGAGAAGCTTCACGTCCGGCAGCAGCGGCAGCGCGCCGATCGTCAGATCGTGCGCCTTGCGCGGGTCGAGCACGCCGACGGAGATCACGGTGAAGCCCTCCATGCCCAGCTGGGCGCGCGCGGCGGCCCGGTCCAGCGGGACGAAGCGCTGCAGGTCGACGCCGTTGCGCAGTGCCACGATGCGGTCACCCGGAATGCCGAGGCCGATCATCTCTTCGCGCAATGCCTGGCACACGGTGATCATGCCGGCCGCGTTGTTGGCGGCCCACATCAGTTGCTTTCTCGGCAGCGCGAACTGCGGAATCAGGTTAATGTCGGTACCGCGGGCCGTGACGACGACGGGCTTGTTGAAATACTTGCCCAGCATCACTGCGGCGACGCCGTCCGGATAAAAATAGTGCGCGTCGATGACGTCGAAGTCGTAACCCTCGTCGATGATGCGGCCGATCTCTTTCTTGCAGGCCTGGGCCATCAGCCACGGCGCGGCCGTCATCCCGACTTTGGGAATGACGAGGTAGCGCGGGTGGGTGACGTCGATGCCGCAGCGGGTTTCCGCCGCCGGCACCTTGGAAAAGGCCGCATAGTCGCCGAAGCGCGGGTGCTGCGACGGGAACCACGGCACGGGCGCGACGACCTTCGATTCGACCTGGCCGCTGGCGAGCAGGTAGCGCAGGCGGGTTTCGACAAAGATGCCGTGGCTGGGTTTGACCGTGTTCGGGAACAGGGAACTGAATGTGAGGAGCTTCATCGACGACGTTCGCAGAGGGGGAGGCGGAGCGCAGCCGCTATTATGTAATAGATTGCAATAACTTGCCGTTTTTCGCGGGACGCGCCGTCGCTCAATAGCAAAAATGTAACTCGCGTCGCGTGCTCGTCAGAAAACTATGATAAATTCGTCCAGTTTTTAGCTCGGCCGCATTTCTTCCGGCCCACACCCACATGAGACGATCCGGCATGCAGCGCGGGCGTTCCCATGGCCTAACACTCAATCTGTAGAAATCATGAAAATTTCAGTTATCGGGACTGGTTACGTCGGACTGGTGTCTGGCGCATGCTTCGCCGACGTCGGCAACACCGTGCTGTGCCTGGACGTCGATACGCGCAAGATCACGATGTTGAAGGACGGGATCATCCCCATCCACGAACCGGGCCTCGACAACCTCGTCCAGCGCAACGCCGCCGCGGGCCGCCTGCTGTTCTCGTCGAACTACGACGACGCGGTCAGCCACGCCGACATCATCTTCCTGGCCGTCGGTACGCCGCCGGACGAAGACGGCAGCGCCGACCTCACGCACATCCTGTCGGCCGCGCGCAGCATCGGCGAGCGCCTGACGAAGCCGGCCGTGATCGTCGACAAGTCGACCGTGCCCGTCGGTACCGCGGAAAAGGTCAAGCGCGCGATCGCGGGCGAGCTGGAGAAGCGCGGCGTGAACGTCGCGTTCCACGTCGTCAGCAACCCCGAATTCCTGAAGGAAGGCGCCGCCATCGACGACTTCATGAAGCCTGACCGCATCGTGGTCGGCGCCGATGACGCCGACGCGGCCAAGCAGATGCGCCAGCTGTACGCGCCGTTCAGCCGCAACCACGAGAAATTCGTCGAGATGGACATCCGCAGCGCCGAGCTGACCAAGTACGCGGCGAACGCGATGCTGGCGACCCGCATCAGCTTCATGAACGAGCTGGCGAACCTGTCCGAACTGCTGGGCGCCGACATCGAAGCCGTGCGCCTGGGCATCGGCATGGACCCGCGCATCGGCCCGGACTTCCTGTACGCCGGCATGGGTTACGGCGGTTCCTGCTTCCCGAAAGACGTCAAGGCGCTGATCAAGACGGCGTCCGACCACAAGCAGCAACTGCACCTGCTGACCGCGACCGAGACCGTCAACGACGCGCAAAAGAACGTACTGTTCACGAAGCTGGTGCGCTTCTTCGGCGGCGACGCCGGCCTGAAGGGCAAGACGATCGCGCTGTGGGGCCTGTCGTTCAAGCCGAACACGGACGACATGCGCGAAGCGCCGAGCCGCATCCTGATCAAGGCCCTGTTCGACGCGGGCGCCAACGTGATCGCCTACGACCCCGTCGCCCGCGAGGAAGCGAAGCGCGTGCTGGTGGCCGAGCACGGCGAAGACCTGTGCAACACGCGCCTCCGTATCGTCGAATCGGCCCGCCAGGCCGTCGAAGGCGCGGACGTGCTCGTGCTGGTCACCGAATGGAAGGAATTCCGCGCGCCGGACCTGCCGTTCCTCGCCGAGAAGCTGAAACAGAAGGCCGTGTTCGACGGCCGCAACATCTATGATCCGGAAGCGTTCGCTGCCGCCGGCCTCGTCTACGAAGGCATCGGCCGCCGTTCCGGGAAGGTTGCCCAATGACCGAAGCTAACAAGACCGGCACGATCCTCGTCACCGGCGCCGCCGGCTTCGTCGGCAGCGCCGTGGCCGTGCGCCTGGCCGCCATGGGACATACCGTGGTCGGCTGCGACAATTTCAACGATTACTACGACCCGGCGCTGAAGCACCACCGCGTCGAGGCCCTGCTGAAGCCGGCCGGTGTGCCGTGCGAGACGGTCGAGCTGAGCGACGGCGAGCAGGTCGTCGCGCTGTTCGACCGCGTGAAACCGGCGCTCGTCGTGCACTTGGCCGCCCAGGCCGGCGTGCGCTATTCGCTGCAGAATCCGGCCGCGTACGTCCAGGCGAACCTCGTCGCGTTCGGCCACATGCTGGAAGCCTGCCGCAACCACAAGGTGCAGCACCTGCTGTACGCGAGCAGCAGCAGCGTCTACGGCGCCAACGCGAAGACGCCGTTCAGCGAGGACGACGTCACCGACGCGCCCGTGTCGCTGTACGCCGCGACGAAGAAGTCGAACGAGCTGATGGCCCATTCGTACAGCCACCTGTACGGCTTCCCGGCGACCGGCCTGCGCTTCTTCACGGTGTACGGTCCGTGGGGCCGGCCGGACATGGCCTACTTCAGCTTCGCGCGCAAGATGCTCGCGGGCGAGGCGATCCCCGTCTTCGCGGAAGGCAAGCTGTACCGCGACTTCACCTATATCGACGACATCGTCGAAGGCGTCGTCCGGTTGCTGTTCAAGCCGACCACGCCCGAGGGCAAGCCCCCGCACGCCGTCTTCAACATCGGCAACCAGACGCCGGTGCAGGTACTGGACTTCATCCGCACCCTGGAAGGCGCGCTCGACGTCAAGGCCAAGCTGGACTTCCAGCCGATGCAGCCGGGCGACGTGCCGGCCACGCACGCCGACACGACCAGGCTGCAGGCCAGGGTCGGCTACAAGCCCACGACGTCACTGGAGGCGGGCTTGCGTGAATTTGCGCAGTGGTATAATCGGGCGATACGTGAAAATGTTTCCTATCTGAAATGAAAAAAGTCCTCATCCTCGGCGTCAACGGTTTTATCGGTCACCATCTCTCCAAGCGCATCCTGGAGACGACCGACTGGGAAGTGTATGGCATGGACATGAATTCGGAGCGGATCACCGATCTGCTGTCGAATCCGCGCATGCACTTCTTTGAAGGCGACATCACCATCAACAAGGAATGGGTCGAGTACCACGTCAAGAAGTGCGACGTGATCCTCCCGCTGGTGGCGATCGCAACGCCGTCGACCTATGTGAAGGAGCCGCTGCGCGTCTTCGAACTGGACTTCGAGGCGAACCTGCCGATCGTCCGTTCGGCCGCCAAGTACAAGAAGCACCTGATCTTCCCGTCGACGTCGGAAGTCTACGGCATGAGCCCGGACGCGGAATTCGATCCGGAGAACTCGGAACTGGTCTACGGCCCGATCAACAAGCCGCGCTGGATCTACGCCTGCGCCAAGCAGCTGATGGACCGCGTGATCTGGGGCTACGGCATGGAAGGCCTGAATTTCACGCTGTTCCGCCCGTTCAACTGGATCGGCGCCGGCCTGGATTCGATCCATACGCCGAAGGAAGGCTCCTCGCGCGTGCTGACCCAGTTCCTGGGCCACATCGTGCGCGGCGAACCGATCCAGCTGGTCGACGGCGGCCAGCAGAAGCGTTCGTTCACCTACGTCGACGATGGCATCGATGCGCTGATGCGCATCATCGAGAACAAGGACGGCAAGGCCACGGGCAAGATCTTCAACGTGGGCAACCCGGTCAATAACTACTCGATCCGCGAACTGGCCGGCATGATGCTGGACCTGGCCGCCGAGTATCCGGAATACCGCGACACGGCAAAGCAGGTGAAACTGGTCGACACGAGCTCGGGCGCCTACTACGGCACCGGCTACCAGGACGTGCAGAACCGCGTGCCGAAGATCGAGAACACCGTGTCGGAACTGGGCTGGAAGCCGCAGGTGTCCATGCGTGATGCGCTGGTCAAGATCTTCGATTCGTACAAGGACAAGCTGGGCGACGCGGAACAGCTCAATAACTGATCCTCGGACCTGACGATCCCGAAAAGGCTGCTGCGGCAGCCTTTTTTATTTTTATTAATGCAACACATGTCATAATCAGGCCTTCGTCATTTAACAAAGGTCAGCGGATGAAGATAGCCATCCTCGGCGGCGGCGTGGCGGGCATCGCCAGCGCGATCGCGTTCCGGCAACAAGGATTCGACGTCACCGTCCACGAACGGCGCCCGGCCGACGAGAACATCGGCGCCGGCATCGTCGTGTGGCCGAATGCCGCGTTCGTGCTCGCGCAATTCGGCCTGCTGGACGAGATGGCGGCCGTGGCCGGCCGTCCGCGCGCGATGCGACGCCTCTCGCGCCATGGCGACGACCTCGGCGCGCTGGACATCGGCCTGATCGATGCGCGGATGGGCTATCCGAGCCTGTCGGTATTGAGGGCCGATTTCCAGCGCATCCTGACGTCCCGGTTGCGGTCGCTGGGCGTCGCCGTCCAGTATGGCCGCCGGGTCGTGGACATCGACACGTCCGACGACGACGCGGCACGAGTCCATTTCGACGACGGATCGATGCTGACAGCGGACCTGATCGTCGGCGCCGACGGCCGCATGGCGTCGTGCGCGCGCCGCTACGTGACGGGCGCGAACACGCCGATCTACCAGGGCTTCGTCAACTGGATCGGCGTCCACGAAGGGGAGGACATCGCGTTCGACGTGGACGCGATCTCGGATTACTGGGGCACGGGCGAACGCTTCGGCATCGTGCCCGTCGGCCGGCACACCGCGTATTGGGCCGGTGGCGCCGCGCAGGATGCCGTCGGCGCGCGCGACCCGGCCGCTTATCACGACGAGTTGCTGCGCCGGTTCGCGGACTGGGCGGCGCCCGTGCGGCACATCATCGCGGGCACGCCAGCGGCGCGCATCAACAAGATTTACGTGCACGACCATGACCCCGTCCCGACGTGGCACCGGCACAACCTCGTCATGATCGGCGATGCCGCACACGCAGCGTTGCCGACGTCCGGCCAGGGCGCGTGCCAGGCGCTGGAAGACGCGTGGCATCTCGCGCACTGCGTCGCATCGCATCCGGACGACCTGGGCCAGGCGCTGCAGGCGTTCACCGCGTTGCGCTTCCAGAAGACGGCGGGCATCGCAATGGCCGGGCGGAGCCTGGCTTCGTCCCTGTTCGACCGCGACGAGGCGGCGTGCCGCGCGCGCGACGACAACAGCCGGCGCGCGGATTTCACGCAGCTTGCCATGGCGATGGCCGATGGCTGGAGCCGGCACCTGCCGCTGCGCGTCGGAGTACCCGGCTGATGGCGTTCACGTTCGCGCACCTGGCCGACTGCGAGCGGCACCTGCCCGTCATCGCGGCATGGCAGCAGACCGAGTTCGGCTACCTCACGCCGTCGATCACCGTCGAGCAGCGCGAAGTCCGCCTGCGCGAATCGCTCCATGGCGCGGGGTTGCCGCTGACGCTGGTCGCCCTCGATGAAGACGGCCGTCCCGCCGGCGCCGCGACGCTGGCGGCCAGGACGATCACGCATCCGCACCTGACGCCGTGGCTGTCGGCGGTCGTCGTGCCGCCCGCGTACCGGGGGCGGGGCACCGCATCCGCGCTGTCGCTGCACGTCGCCGACGCGGCGGCGCGGCTCGGCTTCCCGACGATCCACCTGTTTACGCCGCATAACGAATCGCTGTACCGGCGGCTGGGCTGGGTGACGACCGAGACGGCGCAGCTCAACGGCACGCGGGTTGCCATCATGGCGCGTTCCACGGGAATGTAAATGCGCGTAAATACAAACTCCGGGTTCGTGTAAATCGGTGTATCCCCCATCAATCGGCAGGTAAGTATTTGTAAAGTGCCCGGACAGCGGGCGGGACGCCGCCTATAGTTCTTATCAGTTTTTCTCTCTCTCTCCACTCTTGAAGTGGTCTTTGCCCACGGTCCCCCAACCGTGGGCTTTTTTATGCCCGGAGCCTTGATGATGACCACCCGTTTTGCCCGCGCCTGCCTGTTCGCACTCGCCGTCGGCGTCACCGTACCCGCGTTCGCCGTGCCGCTGATGGACATGCGCGCGGAAGATTTGCTGTTCATGTCCGCCGACGTGAAAAAATCGCTGAACCTCACACCGAACCAGCAGACGCTGTGGAACCAGATGGAAGGCCGCTCCCGTTCCACGCTGCGCGAGCGCCAGCGCCGCCGCGAGGCGCTGCAGGAACAAGCGAAGGCGATGGTGGCGAAGCCGGACGTCGAAATGCGCGACTTGAACAAGGCCGTCGAGGCGGAAGCGGCGACGACAGGGCTTGAGGACAAGCAGTTGCGCGAAGCGTGGCTGGAAGTGAACGACGCGCTGGACGACAAGCAGCGTGCGCAGGTCGCCACGTTCGTCGGCGAACAGCTGATGCGCGTCGTGCCGGACGGGCATCCGGGCGGGGAGCACGGCGGTCAGCACGAACGCGGCAGCCACATGGGCGGTCATGGCCGCGGCGGCATGGGCGGTGGCGGCGGCATGGGCAGTCCCGGCGGCGCCTCGCTCAACACCGGCGGCTGAGCACCGCAGGCATGCATACGATGTATCGTTAAGTAAAAATCGTCATCGATCGGTATTTTGGCTATCCTTCCCCGCTAGAATTGGTTTTATCTAAGCAGCAACGCCAACGATAGTCATGAGTAAACTGATCCCGATCGCCTGCCTGGCTCTGCTGGGCACGGCGGGACACGCATCGGCCGAGTCCGGCCAAAACCTCCCCCCAGCCACCGAATCCGCCACCGCGGACAAGATCCAGCAAGTGAACGTGAACGGCACGCGCGCCGACGACACCGAGACGCGTCGCCTGTCGACCGCGGCCAGGATGGTGTTCGGGCGCGAGGAGCTCGACCGCAACGGCGACACGAGCATCAGCGAAGTTCTCAAGCGCCTGCCGGGCGTGACCCTCGGCGGGCCGCCGGGACGGGGCGGCGGCGGGGTGCGCATGCGCGGCCTGGGGAATGGCTATACGCAGATGCTCGTCAACGGCGAGCGTCCGCCGCCGGGTTTTTCGCTGGAGGCGCTGGCGCCCGACCAGGTCGAGCGCATCGAAGTGATGCGCGGACCCGTGGCGGAGCACAGCACGCAGGCGATCGCCGGCACCATCAACATCGTCCTGCGCGAGGGGTATCGCCAGAAGGACGTGCAACTGCGCGTCGCGGACAGCATCGAGGAGGGCCGCCACGGCGTGAACGTGGGCGTCGTCGTGCCGGGGCAGCAGGGCGCACTGACGTGGAACCTGACGGGCGCCGTCAACCAGGCGCGCCAGCACAACGACAGCGACACGGTGAACCTGGACACCCTGCACGATGGCACGGTGCAGCGCGAGCAACGCATCCACGACGAAGGGGGCGGCGTCAACGACTCGCTGTTCCTCACGCCGCGGTTCGCCTACAAGTTCACGAACGGCGACACGCTGACGTTTCAACCTTTCCTGATCGCGAACCGCAACCGCAGCGGCGGCGACAGCCTGCTCGACCAGCCCATCGGCACCGTCGCGCCGGAGTATGCGCACCAGCGTTCCGACTCGACGAGTCGCGCGACGTTCCTGCGCGGCTTCGGCAACTGGCTGCACCGCATGGATGGCGGCGCGCGGCTGGAAGTGAAATTCGGCTTCGCCGGCGGCAGGAGCAGCAGCGACGTCGTGCGCAACACCTACGACGCCGCGGCCGCGCCGCTGAAGCGCTACGTCGATGCCGACAGCACGCGCGACGGCAGCCTGAACACGGGCGGCAAGTACACGCGCCCCATGGGTAAAGGCCATCTGTTCGCGGCGGGCTGGGAGATCGAGGGCGGCCACCGCAGCCAGGAGCACGTGGCGGCAGGCGATTCCGCCGCGCTGTTCGACGATGGCGGCGCCTCGCTCACGGCCGATTCGCGCCGCATCGCCGCGTTCGCGCAGGACGAGTGGGACGTCACGCCGCAGTTCTCGACCTATCTGGGCCTGCGCTGGGAAGGTATCCGCATCACGAGCGACCAGACGGCCGCGGGGCGCGGCGAGATACGGAACCTGTCGAAGGTCTGGAGCCCCGTGCTGCACGGCGTGTGGCGCATTCCCGAACATGATAAAGACCAGGTACGCGCGAGCGTCACACGCAGCTACAAGGCGCCGGCGCTGAACGACTTGATCGCCGTGCCGACGATCTCCACGTACAACGACGCGACGCGCCCGGACCGCACGGGCAATCCGCACCTGAAGCCGGAACTGGCGACCGGTATCGACGTCGCGTACGAGCATTACGTCGGTAGAAGCGGCATCCTGTCCGCGAGCGCGTTCGCGCGCAACATCGACGACCTGCAGCGCCGCACAACGATGCTGGCGCAGACGGCGTCCGGGCCGCGCTGGGTGTCCACGCCCATCAACATCGGCAAGGCCAGAACGGCAGGCCTCGAGCTGGAAGCGAAGTTCCCGCTCACGGATGTCTATCCTAGTGCGCCGAACGTCGACGTGCGCTCGAACTACAGCCGTTACTGGTCGAGCGTCGACGGCATCCCCGGTCCGAACAACCGCCTCGACCAGCAGCCGAAGCAGACGGCCAACGTGGGCGCGGACTGGCGCCTGAAGGGCGTGCCGCTGACGGTGGGCGGCGGCTTGAACTGGACCCCGGCGACGCTCGTGCAGACCACCGCCAACGAGACCGCGTACACGGGCATGAAGCGCCAGTTCGACGTCTACGGCCTGGTCAAGCTGAATGCGGGCGCGCAGCTGCGCCTGTCCGCCAACAACGTCGATCCGCGCGTCTACGACAGCGCGCGCAGCGTCGACACGGGCACGCTCGTGCAAAGCGCGGCGACGGCGACCCGGACCTATACCACGATCGGCATCCGCTACGAAATGAAGATGTAGCGGATACATCACACGCGTCCCGGACGGCGCCGGGATCGCGTGACCCCCTGTGTTACATTCGCCGCTGGCCACAAGCCGCTACCCGTACGACCGAGGACTTTCGTGAACCGTCATCTTCTCAGCACCTTGACCCTGTCCCTGCTGGCCGCCTGCGTATCCGCCGGCGCCGCGGACAACGCCGTCACCGCCGACCGTTCCGGCATCGACACGCAGTACATCGACCCGGACGTGCGCGCGCAGGACGATTTCTTCACTTACCTGAACGGCAAATGGCTCAAGACGACGGCCATCCCGTCCGACCGCGCGAGCTGGGGCACGTTCATGCAGCTGCGCGAGGACACGCAGCCGCAACTGCTCGGCATCATCGAAGCCGACCAGAAGGACCCGCACGGGAAAGCCGGCACCGACACGCAGAAGATCGCGGACCTGTACACGAGCTTCATGGACGAGAAGAAGCTCGAGACGCTGGGCTACAAGCCGCTCGCGGGCGAGCTGGCCCGCATCCGCACGCTGAAGGACAGGAAGGGCGTGCCCGACCTCGTCGCGCACCTCGCGAAGATCGGCGTCGCGACGCCGTACGGCATCGGCGTCGCGCAGGACGCGAAAGAATCGACGAAGTACGCCACGTACATCCGCCAGGGCGGCCTCGGCATGCCGGACCGCGACTACTATCTGAAGGCCGACGATGCGCGCATGGCCGCCACGAAGGCGAAGTACGAACGGCACGTCGCGCGCATCCTGGCGCTCGCCGGCGACAAGGATGCCGACGCGCAGGCGCGGGCGATCGTCGCGTTCGAGACGGCACTGGCGAAGGCGCAGTGGACGAAGGTCGAACTGCGCGACCCGGTCCGGAACTACAACAAGATGGACGTGGCCCAGCTGGCCGCGCTGACGCCGGGCTACGACTGGAAGGCGGCGCTGGCCGCCGCCGGCGTGGCGAACAAGATCGACTACGTGATCGTGGGCCAGCCGAGCTACCTGCAGGGCCTGGACCGCATCCTCGCCGACACCGACCTCGAGACCGTCAAGGCTTATTTCCAGTGGCAGCTGCTGCGCGAATACGCGCCGTACCTGTCGAAGGCCTTCGTCGACGAGAACTTCGATTTCTACGGCAGGACGCTGACCGGTGTGGACGTGAACCGCCCGCGCTGGAAGATCGGCGTGTCCGTCGTTGAAGGCGCGCTGGGCGAGGCGCTGGGCCGCGAATACGTCGCGAAGTATTTCCCGCCGGCGCGCAAGGCGCGCATGGAGGAGCTGGTTGCGAACGTGCTGGCCGCCTACCGCGAATCGATCGATCATCTCGACTGGATGGGCGCGGAGACGAAGAAGGAAGCGCAGGCCAAGCTGGCCAAGTTCACGCCGAAGATCGGCTACCCGGTCAAGTGGCGCGACTATGCGCGTTTGACGATCAAGCGGGACGACCTGGTGGGCAACGTGGAACGCGCCGCCGTCTTCGCGTACAACCGCAACATCGACAAGCTGGGCAAGCCGATCGACCGCGACGAGTGGAGCATGACGCCGCAGACGGTGAACGCCTACTACAACGCCCGGATGAACGAGATCGTGTTCCCGGCCGCGATCCTGCAGCCGCCGTTCTTCGACGCGAACGCGGACGACGCCGCGAACTACGGCGCGATCGGCGCCGTGATCGGCCACGAGGTCGGCCACGGCTTCGACGACAAGGGCAGCCAGTCGGACGGCGACGGCAACCTGCGCAACTGGTGGACGGCCGACGACCAGGCACGCTTCAAGGCCAAGACCGACATGCTCGTGAAGCAGTACGACGCGTTCGAACCGATCCCCGGCTATCACGTGAACGGTGCGCTCACGCTGGGCGAGAACATCGGCGACAACGCCGGCCTGGCGATCGCCTATAAAGCCTACAAGATCTCGCTGCACGGCCAGCCTGCTCCCGTCATCGACGGCCTCACGGGCGACCAGCGCTTCTTCATGGGCTTCGGCCAGGTCTGGCGCTCGAAGATGCGCGAAGCCCAGCAGATCGTGCAGGTGAAGACCGACCCGCATTCGCCGGGCCAGTTCCGCGCGAACGGCACGCTGCGCAACCAGGCCGCGTTCTACGAGGCGTTCGGCGTGAAGGAAGGCGACAGGATGTACCTGGCGCCGGCGCAGCGGGTCACGATCTGGTAACGATTTCGTAACAAAAAAGCATCGCCATCAGCGATAATCCCGGAAGGCGGTATCCCCGTCAGCCACCATCCTACCCATAACAACCCGAGGGAGATGAAGAGATGAAGAAGCACTATTTGTTGAGCACGCTGACCATGGCGCTGCTCGTCAATGCCGGCCATGCGGCGGAAGGCGCCGCGGCCGCGAAAAGCACGGCCATCAAGAAGGGCCAGACGCTGGCGGCCGGCATCGCCACCGAATACATCGACCCATCCGTGCGCCCGCAGGACGATTTCTACGAGCACCTGAACGGCAAGTGGCTGAAGACGGTCGAGATCCCGGCCGACAAGTCGAGCTGGGGCTCGTTCGCCAAGCTGCGCGACGACACGCTGCCGCAGCTGCGCGGCATCATCGAGAAGGCCGCGGGCAGCAACGCGGCCAAGGGCACCGACGCCCAGCGCATCGGCGACTACTACGCCAGCTTCATGGACGAAGCGAAGCTGGAGCAGCTGGGCATCGCGCCGCTGAACGGCGAGCTGGCGAAGATCGCGGCCGTCAAGGACAAGGCCGAGCTGCCCGCGCTGCTGGCGCACCTGGGCAAGATCGGCGTGAACGTGCCGTTCGATTTCGGCATCCACCAGGACAACAAGGATTCGACCAAGTACGTCGCCGACATCGGCCAGGGCGGCCTGGGCATGCCCGACCGCGACTACTACCTGAAGACGGACGACGCCAAGCTGGCCGCCGCGAAAGCCAAGTACCAGACCTACGTCGAGCACATGCTGTCGATGGCGGGCGACAAGAACGCCGCCGCCAACGCCAAGGCCATCGTCGATTTCGAGACCGAGATCGCCAAGGTGCAGTGGACGAAGGTCGAGCTGCGCGACCCGATCAAAGCGTACAACAAGGTCAACCTGGCCGACCTGGGCACGCTGGCGCCGGGCTTCGACTGGAAGCCCTGGCTCGATGCGGCCAACCTGTCGGGCAAGGTCACGTACGTGATCGTCGGCCAGCCGACCTACCTGAAGAGCTTCATGCAGGTCGCGAACAACACGCCGATCGACGTGTGGAAGGCCTACCTGTCGATGCACCTGGTCGACGCCTACGCCAGCTACCTGAACAAGGCCTTCGTCGACGAGCGCTTCGACTTCTACGGCAAGACGCTGTCGGGCGTGAAGGAAATCGAGCCGCGCTGGAAGCGTGGCGTGGGCGCGATCGAGCGCTCGCAGGGCGAGTCGCTGGGCAAGCTGTACGTGGCCGAGTACTTCCCGCCGGAGCGCAAGGCGCGCATGGAAGCGCTGGTGAAGAACCTGCTGGCGGCCTACAAGCAGAGCATCGACAAGCTGGACTGGATGTCGCCGGCCACCAAGAAGGAAGCGCAGGCCAAGCTGGCCAAGTTCACGCCGAAGATCGGTTATCCGAACAAGTGGAAGGACTACTCGGCGCTCGTCGTCGCGCGTGACGACCTGGTGGGCAACGTGATGCGTTCGCGCGAAGTCGAATACAACCGCGAGCTGAATAAACTCGGCAAGCCGATCGACCGCGACGAATGGGGCATGACGCCGCAGACCATCAACGCGTACTACAACCCGGAGATGAACGAGATCGTGTTCCCGGCCGCGATCCTGCAGCCGCCGTTCTTCGACGCCAACGCGGACGACGCGGTCAACTACGGCGGCATCGGCGCCGTGATCGGCCACGAGATCAGCCACGGCTTCGACGACCAGGGCTCGCAGTACGACGGCAACGGCAACCTGCGCGACTGGTGGACCGCGGCCGACCACAAGAACTTCGAAGCCAAGACGAAGATGCTGGTCAACCAGTACAACCAGTTCGAACCGATCCCGGGCTACCACGTGAACGGCGAACTCACGCTGGGCGAGAACATCGCCGACAACTCGGGTCTCGCCATTGCCTACAAGGCCTACAAGATCTCGCTGAAGGGCAAGAAGCCGCCGGTGATCGACGGTCTCACGGGCGACCAGCGCCTGTATATGGGCTGGGCCCAGGTGTGGCGCATGAAGATGCGCGAGCAGCAGCAGATCCAGCAGGTGAAGACTGACCCGCACTCGCCGGGCCAGTTCCGCGCCAACGGCACGCTGCGCAACCAGCCGGGCTTCTATGACGCCTTCAAGGTCAAGCAGGGCGACAAGATGTACCTGGCCCCGCAGGAGCGCGTGATCATCTGGTGATCGTGGCGGTATGAAAAGCAAAAGGCCGCGGATTCGCGGCCTTTTTTGTTGCATCGACCCGGCACCGCGTGGCGCCGGGTCGGCGGGACCATTACTGCGTCACGCTGGAGTAGTAGCAGTACTTGGCGTGGCCGGGAGCCGGGTCACCGAACACGGTGGTGCTGCAGGCGACCGGGCCGGTCACGACCTTCGAGTAGTAGACCGTGGTGGTGCCGAAGCGGACTTCACGCTTGCCGCTGAACGAGCAGGTGCCGCCTTGGGTGGCGCAGTACGTGAACTTTGCCGTGGTCGTGGTGGTCGTGGTCGTCGTGGTCGAGCTTGCGCCGTTCGATTCGTACGCACCGATGTCGAACTGGCCGGACACCGGACGTGCTTCGCCCGAAGCGACTGCCTTGTACTGTGCGACCGGAGCCAGCGACACACCCTTGGCGGACGTGCCCGGTGCCGAACCGGTGTCGATCATCAGCGCGCCGGTCGGGTGCAGGTCGTACGTGGCGCGGTTCACGAAGGCCGGGGCCGCGGAACGGTAGTTGGTCTTGTCGATCGCCGTCGACTGCGTGCTGACGACGCCCACGCCGCCGAAGATGTTGTTCTGCATCAGGGCCGGGGTCGTGACCTTGGTGCTGATGTACAGGAACGCACCGCCGCTGCCCATGTCGTTCAGGAACGTGTTGTTGACGACGTACAGGTCGCTGCCGACGTTGACGGCACCTTCTTCGCCGTAGGCTACCATGTTCGAGTTCGAGTTCGAAGCCGGTTGCTGGATCACGTTACCGATCAGGTACGAGGTACCGGCGTTCGGCAGGTCGATCTCGTACGACGGCTTGCCGGCGGCGGTGCTGCCCACTTCGCCCGGGTTCAGGCTCGAGAAGCGGCTGTACGCGATCATGTTGGTGTCGGCGCGCGACTTCAGGTTGTGGCCGACGTTGGCGTCGTGCGAGAAGCTGTAGCGGAACGTCAGGCTCTTCACGTGGCCGATGTACAGGTTGTGCGACTGGCCGTCGCCGTAACCGTTGTGGCCGAATTCCGTGTACTCGATCAGGATGTCGCTGTTCGTGTTGGCGTTGGCCAGGATACCGTCTTCGTTGTCGTGGATGAACGAATTACGCAGCGTGAAGTTCGTGCCTTCGAGGCGGAACGCTGCACCGTTACGGTCGGCGACTTTGGCGCCATACATTTCGACGTTGTCGACGGTCAGGTTGTTACCGGCGACGACCCAGATGCCCTTGCCGGCGGCGTTCTTGCCGGCAGCGTCGATCTTCGGACGTCCGTTGACGCCGCGGATGGTCAGGTTGTTGCGGTAGATATAGCAGACGTCGCCGCTATACGTGGTGTTGCCGGTGATTTCGATCGTGTCGCCATCCGCGGCGGCAGCGATTGCCGCGCACGGCTTGGCGTAGGTCTTACCGGGGCCGACCGACAGCGTGGCTGCGGAAGCCGAGGCCACACCTGCGAATGCCAGCAGAACGGCAGCAGCCAGACGCGATGCGGAGAGTTGGGTGTTGCTCGAAACGATGTTACGCAGTTGTTGCATGTCGATGTCCTCGTAATCGGGTTGCTTGTCAGCAGTTGTTCCTGCTGGAAAGTTGCAGAATACGAGGTTTAAGATCGACCGCTTGTAACGAGTTGTAACAGGAAATAACAGAACAATAAGCGTAATTAGACGCTAATTAATGTTCCGTTTAGAGCAATTGAGTGGCAATAAAGTACTTTCGGTGAGCAGGTTTTCTAGCCTTCGTGACAAGGGGAAATGTCACAGACGCGCATTTTTTCGGTTTTTCCCTATGGAATTTAATTTCCATCGAAAAATTATATGGCAAGGCAAGAATGACAACAGGTGTGGCCGCTCCGACAATATTGAATTTGCGGTAATTAACGACTTATCCACAAAAAATTTTTTTCGAAATCAAGTTGGTGTTGCGCGGATGCCGCAACTTTTTTGAGAAAAAGTTTTGCTCGCGTCCAACACGTTCAGTGAATTTACCGAAAAAGTTCAGGCTTGGAAACTATTTTCTGGCAAAACGTTGTTTTCACGGTAATTACGGGCAATTAACTCGCATAAATAGGCGCCGGCGGCGCATCCGGACGCGTTGAAATCGGTGCGCGCAACACATAAAAAAGGCCGCGCACGCGCGGCCTTCGATAGGAACGCCAAAAAAGCTGTGTTCGCGATAAGTCGGTGACGTGGCCGGCTCAGCGGCTGTGCGACTCTGTCGCGTGGCCCTTGGCTCCGGGCGCCTTCATGTCGACGCCGCTCGACCATGGATCGGCCGCCGGTCCCGCTTTCAGGACGACGTCGTTGACGAGCGGTCGCAGCGACAGGCCCATGCGATCGACGAAGCCCGCCTTTTCCATGCGATGGTTGTCTTTCAGGATGGCATTGCTCTGCGACGTCACGGTGCCGGGACCGGCGAACGTATTGTTTTGAATCAGTGCGGGTGTCGTGACCTTGTTGCTGATCATCAGGAACATGCCGCTCGTGAAATCGTTCAAGAAGATGTTATTGATGACGTACAAATCCTGCCCCGGATTCGACGGCCCTTCCTCGGCGTACGCGACGATGTTCGAATTGTCGTTGATCGCCGGTTGCTCGATCACGTTGCCGATGATGTAGGAGGTGCCACCGTTCGGCAGGTCGATCTCGTACGACGGTTTGCCGCTCGCGGTGCTGCCGGGCTTGCCCGGTGGCGTGCTCGAGAAGCGGTTGTACGCGATCATGTTCGTCGTCGCACGCGACTTCAGGTCATGGCCGATGACGGCGTCGTGCGAGTAGCTGTAGCGGAACGTCAGGCTCTTCGCCTGGCCGATGTACAGGTTGTGCGTCTGGCCCGTGCCACCGCCGTTGTGGCCGAATTCGCTGTACTCGATCAGGATGTCGCTGTTCTTGTTGGGGTTCGCCAGGATGCCGTTCTCGTTATCGTGGATGAACGCCCGGCGCAAGGTGAAATTCGTGCCCTCGAGACGCAGCGCCGCGCCGTTGCCATCCCGTACCTTGGCGCCCAGCATCTCGACGTTCTCGACCGTGATGTTGTTGCCGATGACGACCCAGATGCCCTTGCCGCCGTGCTGCTGCCCGGCCGCGTCGATGACGGGGCGGCCCTGCACGCCGCGGATGGTCAGGTTATTGTGGGTGATGGCGCAGACGTCGCCGCTGTAGGTCCAGTCGCCGACGATCTCGATGGTGTCGCCATCCTTGGCCGCCATGATCGCGGCGCAGGGCGCGACGTAGGTCTTGCCCGGTCCGACGGACAGCGTGGCGGCTCCTGCGCTGCCGGCCGCGGCAAGCAGCATCGATGCAAGGGACAGGCAAGCCAGCGCCGAGGCCGGCTTGTGCGTTGCGGGGGTGTACGTCTGTGCCACGTCAATTCCTCATCTGATAAAAAAAAACCGTCCCGCGGGACGGTTTTGTCGGCGTTTATTTGGCTGCCGCCACCATGTAGTCGACTGCAGCCTTCACGTCGGCATCCGGTGCCGTGGAACCACCTTTGGGAGGCATCATACCGGTTTTGCCCTGGAAACCCTTGAGCGCATGTTCGTACAGTGTGTTCGTGCCCTGGGCGATGCGGGGCGCCCAGGCCGCCTTGTCGCCGACCTTGGGCGCACCGGCGATGCCGGCGCCGTGGCAGGCAGCGCAAGTCGAATTGAACAATGTCTTGCCGGCTTCGCTGTTACCGGCGATGGCCGGGGTTGCCAATGCGCCCGCGGCAGGCGGCGTGCCTGGCGTGGCGGCCGGGGTGGCCGGCGCCGGGGCCGGGACCGCTGCGGCAGCGGCAGGTGCCGCGGCTGCGGATTGAGCCGCCGCATTGGCTTGCGCCGGTGCCGGTGCTTCCGGCTCCTTGAACTTGGCGCCCGCCTGGTTCGCCATATAAGCCACGGCGCGGGCGACTTCTATATTGTCGAGATCCGCATTGCCGCCCTTGGGCGGCATCGCGCGAATGCCTTGCACGGCGTGCTGGACGAGGGTGTCGTAGCCCTGAGCGATGCGTGCGGCCCAGGCACCGGCATCGCCGGCCTTCGGTGCGCCGGCGGCGCCCGTGCCGTGGCAGGCGACGCACACGGCGTTATATACGGCTTGGCCCGATTGCAGGACCTTGGGCGCGTTCACATCCTTGAACGCAAACCCTTCCTCGGCCACGGGGCGCACGCGCGCGGCAATGGCCTGCGCACTCTGGCTTTCCGAACCCGCGCCGCCGAGCGGTTTATTGGTGGCAAAGATCACGAGGAGGATGATGCCGATGACGATGACGAGGAAGAAGCCAGCGACTGCGATGACCAGTTGCTTGGGAGTCCGAATGAAGGAGTGGTGTTCGTGTTGTGCGTCGCTCATGATTTCCTTAATACAATTAAAAAAACCTGCTTCTGCCCTACGGATGCTTATCTGAATGCAATGCCGCCGGGCGATTATAGACCCAAAGACACTTGGTGGAAACGCAATTCCGGCCGAAGCGCAGGGTTCCCCATAGACGTCGGTCGGGAAAGACTGTATCCTTCGCATCACTTCGACCAGCGCGGCTGTAGCTCAGTGGATAGAGTATTGGCCTCCGAAGCCAAGGGTCGTGGGTTCGATCCCCGCCAGCCGCGCCATGCCTTCCTGCCGATTCGGCATCCTCTCTTCGTTTCGCTCAAAGTCACTGCCGTTTGTGCGCTGCAATGCAGATTGCACATGGTAGTGTTCATTCGCTTCCGATTGACTGCTTCAAAGGACGACGATGAGCGCGAAGGTGTTTGTGTTGATCGTGACCTACAACGGCGCCAGCTGGGTGACCCCTTGCTTTTCCAGCCTGCGCCAGTCGACCGTGCCCCTGCACACGATCGTGATCGACAACGGCTCGCAGGACGACACGCTGGCGCGCATCGCGGCCGGGTATCCGGAAGTCGAGATCGTGAGCACGGGCAAGAACCATGGTTTCGGCAAGGCCAACAACATCGGTATGGAACGCGCGTACCAGCGCGGCGCCGACTACGTCTTCCTGCTCAACCAGGATGCGTGGATAGCCCCGGACGCCGTCGCGAAGCTCGTCGAGGCGCACGCGCGGCATCCGGCCTGCGGCATCATCAGCCCGATGCACCTGAACGGCGCCGGCGACGGCCTCGACTACGGCTTCTCTAATTACATTGCCCCGCACAAGTGCCGGGGGCTCTATTCCGACCTGTTTCTTGGCCGCATGCGGGAGTTGTACGACGTCGGCTTCGTGAATGCCGCCGCATGGCTGATGACGCGCGAATGCATCGAGCGGGTAGGCGGCTTCAGCCCGTCGTTCTTCCACTACGGCGAGGACGACAATTACACGCAGCGCCTGCAGTTCCACAAGCTGAAGCTGGGCGTCGTGCCTGCGGCGCGCATCTATCACGACCGCGAGCAGCGCCCGCCCAGCAAATTCTTCGAGTCCGGGGAAACCTTCCGGCGCGAAGTCATCGCGCGCGCCTCGAACCCGAATGGGGATTTTTCCTTCGGCCGCGAATGGGTGTCCGTGTTCGCCCACCTGGGCTACGGACTGGCGCGCCTGAACGCGGCGGACGTCAAGCTGCAGCTGAGCAAGATCCGCTCGCTGCGCGGCATCGACAAGCCTGCGATCCTCGCCAACCGGGAGCGCAGCAAGGCGGGCCGGGCCGCTTTCCTGGACCTCGGCGGCGGCGCCGTCCAGCCTGCGGCGCTGTCGCCGACCGGCTTTGCCGTCGAGCACCAGCCCGGGTGATTATCCACATGGGTAGACGGTTCGTTCTACCCGGAAAGCATAGTATTACGACAAGTCACCAGTGTTCAATAACCATGATTACAACAGTCGGGTGTGTCCGAATAAGGTAGTGCTTGCTACTTTCGACCGCGCCCACTTATTCTGCTGTCTCGGAGCGCTTGTTTCATGCGCACGGTATGTCTTATTGCTAACTTGTAATCGATATAATGTTATTATCTCATCAGCACGGCGGTGAGCATTCGTGAAGATTGGCTTCCTGCCCCTCGACATGAACGATGCTCTGCACCTGTTGATGACATAAGGTTCCGTTGTCAGCGAGACGGGACGCACCTGTCGAGCATGCAGAAGTTTCCGTGCTAAACAAAAGTTATCGTAATAGCAAATATGCGGAACGGAATCAATATGAAGCCAGACGAGGTCATCGCAGTAGTTGGATTGGGTTATGTGGGTTTGCCGCTGGCTGTCGAGTTCGGCAAGCTCGGGCCGACGATCGGGTTCGATCTGTCGGAGACAAAGGTCGAAAGCTACAAGAAATTTGTCGATCCCGCCGGTGAGGTGTCGACCGAACAATTGCGCGCAGCGCGCCACCTGAGTGTCACGACCGACCCGGCCGCGCTGGCCCAGGCCGATTACATCCTGATCGGTGTCCCGACCCCCGTCGACATCGCGCACGTGCCCGATTTCGCGCCGCTGATCAGCGCCAGCGAGACCGTCGGCAAGCACATGAAGCGCGGCGCGGTCGTGATCTATGAATCGACCGTCTACCCGGGCGCGACCGAGGAAGTCTGCATTCCCGTCCTGGAAAAATTCTCCGGCATGAAGTGGATGGACGGCTTCCACGTCGGCTTCTCGCCCGAACGCATCAACCCGGGCGACAAGGAACACACGCTGACGAACGTCATGAAAGTGGTGTCCGGCGACGACGCGGAAACCCTGGAGCGCGTGGCGTCCATGTACGAGACCGTGGTCAAGGCCGGCGTGCACCGCGCGTCCAGCCTGAAGGTCGCGGAAGCCGCCAAGGTCATCGAGAACACGCAGCGCGACCTGAACATCGCGCTGATGAACGAGCTGGCGATTATTTTCGACAAGATCGGCATCGACACGCTGGAAGTGCTCAAGGCCGCCGGCACGAAATGGAATTTCCTGCCGTTCCGTCCGGGCCTCGTGGGCGGGCACTGCATCGGCGTCGATCCGTACTACCTGACGCACAAGGCCGAGATGATCGGCTACCACCCGCAAGTGATCCTGGCGGGGCGCCGCATCAACGACGGCATGGCCAAGTTCGTTGCCGAAAAGACCGTCAAGTCGATGATTTCGGCGGGTTTCCCCGTCAAGGGCTCGAAGGTCAACGTGATCGGCCTGACGTTCAAGGAAAATTGCCCCGACCTGCGCAACTCCAAGGTCGCCGACATCGTGTACGAGCTACAGTCGTACGGCGTGGAAGTGCACGTGCACGATCCGGTTGCCGAAGCGGACGAAGCCCAACACGAGTATGGTATCAAGCTGTTAGGCTGGGACACCCTGCCGAAGGCCGATGCCCTCATCGTCGCGGTGCCGCACAAGGAAGTGCTGGCCCGTTCTCTGACGGATTTCCAGGCCAAGCTGAACGACGGCGGCTGCTTCGTCGACGTGAAGGCCCAGTTCGATCCGAACCGGATCCGCGAGGCCGGCTACTGCGTCTGGCGCCTGTAACGTATCGTGGGCATCCGCGGCTTCGGCCGCGGTTGCCATGACAATTCACTGGGTCGTGCCGAGGGCAGGCCGCTTGGACCCCGAGCCCTGCCGTTTAGCATGCAATGATGACAATGACTGTTCCTGGCTATTCTTGGCCTTATCACCTTTCCTCGAGTAAAAAACTTTCGGGAACGCCCGTGCGTCTCCCGATGGCGCTATTGGTTGTGAAAGTCAGCAATAACAGCTACACCGGAGGCAGTTGTGCTTAGGATTTCTAATCACTATGTGTCGAAGATCGTATTCGTCCTGTTGTTCGTCGAAGTGCTGGTACTGCTCGGCGCGGTCTACATTGGCGCGGCGGTACGGTTCATGGAATTGGGCCAGAACGCCGGCCTGCCCAGCATCGGTCATCTCGATCATTTCTTCACATCCGCCATCGCCTTCACCGCCGCAATCATCTTCAGCATGAGCGCGATGGGGATGTACCAGCTCGACTTCAACGAAGGCCTGCGCCATCCGTTCTTCATGAAGCTCATGCCGTCGTTCCTGATGGGCTTCCTGATCCTGACGCTCGTGTTCTACGTCGCGCCGGACCTGTATTTCGGGCGTGGCATCATGGCGCTCGTGTTCGGCATAGCGGCCGGCGGCATCTTCCTGGCGCGCATGGTGTTCTTCAAGTCGTCCGAACTGCGCTTCCTGGAAACACGCATCCTGTTCCTGGGCAGCGGTCCGCTGGCCAAGGAATGCTGCGACCTGGCCCTGCAGAGCGCCAGCTATCACCGCTATAACATTGCCGGGTTCGTGCCGACGCCGACGGAAGAGCTGTGCGTGCCGTCGACGAGCCTCCTGAAGTCGCGCGAGGGTGAATCGCTCGTCGCGCTGGCTCGCCAGTACAACGTCGAGGAAATCGTCGTCTCGGTGCAGAACCGCCGTGGCGGCTTTCCCATCAAGGACCTGCTCGAGTGCAAGCTGCAAGGCTTCAAGGTCACGGACGCCGCCACGTTCTTCGAGCGCGAGACGTGCCAGATCCGCGTCGATTCGCTGCAGCCGTCGTGGCTCGTGTTCGGCGGCGGCTTCGACCAGAGCTTCGTGCGCACGTTCATGAAGCGCAGCTTCGACATCATCTGCAGCATGATCATCATGATCCTGACCTTGCCGCTGATGCTGCTGGCGGCGCTGGCCGTCAAGCTGGAAGACGGCGGTCCCGTGTTCTATTCGCAGGAACGCGTCGGCAAGGATGGCGCGGCATTCTTCGTCCACAAGTTCCGCAGCATGCGGACGGACGCGGAAAAGGGCGGCAAGCCCCAGTGGGCGCAGCAGAACGATCCGCGCATCACGCGCGTCGGTAACTTCATGCGCAAGACGCGCATCGACGAGCTGCCCCAGGTGCTCAACGTGCTGAAGGGCGACATGTCGTTCGTCGGCCCGCGGCCGGAGCGCCAGTACTTCGTCGACCAGCTGATCGAAGTGGTCCCGTATTACAACGTGCGGCACAGCGTCAAGCCGGGCATCACCGGCTGGGCACAGGTGCGTTACGGCTATGGTTCGTCGGCCGAGGACGCGCTGCAAAAGCTGCAGTACGATCTGTACTACGTGAAGAACAACAGCCTGTTCCTGGACGTGCTGATCCTGATCGATACGCTGAAGGTCGTGCTGTTCCGCAGCGGACGCTGATGTTCCCCGAGGCCGCCGGCAGGACCGGCGGGCGGCCTCGGATGCCTACCGAATCCTGCCCAGTATCGTGATCACTATCGCTGCTTCCAGCTACGCACTGGCCGCCATCGGCTTCCTCGCACTGGGCCTGTCGGTCCTGTCGGGCTGGCACGGCCGTGCCCAGCGCGGCACGCTGAGCGCGGCGTGCCTGGCGACGGCGGTTTGGGCCGCGGCGCTCGGCCTCGACGCTGCGCACGACGTGATGTGGAGCACGTCGACGGCGGCTCTCGAAGTGCTGCGCGACGGCACCTGGTCGCTGTTCCTCGTCGCATTGCTGGGCCACTGGCAGGACGAGAAAGACGGCACGCCGGCCCGCATGATCCTCGGCCGTTTCCGCGCGCCGCGCCCGTCGCTGCTGGCGGCCGGCTGCGTCTACCTGCTGCTGCTGGCCGGCATCGGCGCCACACGCTGGAACAGCGATCTGCTGCGCACGCTCGGCCTGCCCCTGTTGATCGGCTACGTCGGCCTGGCCGTGTGCGGCATGCTGCTCGTCGAGCAGGTCTACCGCAACAAGACCATCGAGGAACGTTGGGCGATCAAGTTCGCCTGCCTGGGCATCGGCGGCCTGTTCGCCTACGACTTCTACATGTACAGCAACGCGCTGCTGTTCCGCAAACTGAGTGCGGACCTGTGGACGGCGCGGGGCTTCGTCAACGCATTGACCGTGCCGCTGGTCGCGCTGTCGATCACGCGCCGCAAGTCGTGGACGACGTCGTTTGCCGTGTCACGCCGCGTCGTGTTCCATACGGCCGCGCTGTTCGGCTCCGCGATCTACCTGCTGGCCATGGGGTCGGTCGGCTACTACCTGCGCTTCGTCGGCGGCAGCTGGGGCACGGTGATGCAGACGGGCTTCCTGTTCGGCGCCATCTCGCTGCTGGCCGTGATCCTGTTTTCCGGCACGGCGCGTTCGTGGCTGAAGGTCTCGATCAGCAAGCACTTCTTCCGCTACAACTACGATTACCGCGAAGAGTGGATGCGCTTCACGCGCACGCTGTCCGAGCGCGGCCCGAACCTGGGCGAGCGTGCGATCGAGGCGCTGGCCACCCTCGTCGAAAGCCCCGGCGGCACGCTGTGGCAGCGCGATGCGGGCGGGCGCTTCACGGTGCAGGCGGGCTGGCAGGTGTCCGAGATGCACGTGGCCGAACCGGCCAACACGCCGTTCTGCCGCTTCCTGGAAAGCACGCAGTGGGTCATCGACGTCGACGAATACGTCGAGCGTCCCGACAAATACGAAGGTCTCGCGCTGCCCGACTGGTTGCTGGACGCGCCGCGCCGCTGGCTCGTCGTGCCGCTGATGCTGCAGGAAAAACTGTTCGGCTTCGTCGTGCTGCAGCGCGCGCGCAGCCCGCTGAAGCTGAATTGGGAAATCATCGACCTGCTCGAAATCGCCGGCAGCCAGGCCGCCAGTTATCTCGCGCAACAGGACGCCGCCAACGCGCTGATGGTGGCGCGCCAGTTCGAGTCGTTCAACCGCATGTCGACGTTCGTCGTGCACGACTTGAAGAACCTCGTCGCCCAGCTGTCGCTGATGAACGCGAACGCGGAAAAGCACAAGGACAATCCGGAATTCCAGCGCGACATGCTGGACACGCTGAACCACTCGGTGCAGAAGATGAAGCTGCTGCTGCAGAAGCTGTCGCGCAGCGAGAATGCCGACAAGCCGCAGCCGCTGGCCGTGGACGACGTCGTGCGGCAGGCGCTGGCGCTGAAAAGCGCGTTCGAACCGCATCCGCAGCTGCTCGTCGAACAGGCCGGCCTGCTCGTCCTGGCCGACCGCGAGCGCCTCGAACGCGTGCTGGGCCACCTGATCCAGAACGCGATCGAGGCGACGCCGCGCGACGGCCACGTGATGGTGCGCGTGGGCCCGGCGGGAGGACGCGGAGACGCCGTCGAGGTCGACATCACGGACACGGGTGAAGGCATGACGGAGGAGTTCATCCGCGAGCGTTTGTTCAAGCCGTTCGATTCGACCAAGTCGGCCGGCATGGGCATTGGCGTGTTCGAGAGTCGAGAGTACATTACAGAACTGGGCGGGGCGCTGGAGGTCACTAGCCAGCCCGCGCACGGCACAACATTCAAGGTCGTCCTGCCACTGCACCGCGTCGCCGCGGCAGCGACGATCGCCTGAAAGAAGACACCATGACCCCACCAAAACCCAAGCTGTTGATCATCGAAGACGATCCTGGCCTGCAGAAGCAGCTGCGCTGGAGCCTGGACGCGTACGACGTCGCGGTGGCCGGCGACCGCGAGGCGGCGCTGGCGCAGATCCGCCGCCACGAGCCGGCCGTCTGCACGATGGACCTGGGCCTGCCGCCCGATCCGGACGGCTCCACCGAGGGCCTGGCCACGTTGCAGCAGATCCTGGCGCTCGCGCCGGACACGCGCGTGATCGTCCTGACGGGCAACCAGGACCATGCGAACGCCGTCAAGGCGATCGGCATGGGCGCCTACGACTTCCACCAGAAGCCCGTCGATCCGGAAGTGCTGAACCTCGTGATCCAGCGCGCCTTCTTCCTGCACAACCTGCAGCAGGAAAACCGCCGCATGCAGCAGTCGCAGGCCGACTCGCCGCTGGCCGGCGTGATCTCGCGCGACCCGGGCATGCTGAAGGTCTGCCGCACCATCGAGAAGGTGGCGCCGACGTCGGCGTCCGTGATGCTGCTGGGCGAGTCCGGCACCGGCAAGGAAGTGCTGGCGCGCGCGATCCACGCGCTGTCGCCGCGCGCGAAGGAACGCTTCATGGCCATCAACTGCGCGGCCATTCCGGAGAACCTGCTCGAGAGCGAATTGTTCGGCTACGAGAAGGGCGCCTTCACGGGCGCCGCCAAGCAGACCAAGGGCAAGGTTGAACTGGCGCACGGCGGCACGTTCTTCCTCGACGAGGTGGGCGACTTGCCGATGGCGCTGCAGGCCAAGCTGCTGCGCTTCTTGCAGGAGCGCGTGATCGAGCGCGTCGGCGGCCACGAGGAGATCCCCGTCGACGTGCGCATCGTCTGCGCGACGCACCAGAAGCTGAAGGACTTGTGCGCGCAGGGCCGCTTCCGCGAAGACTTGTATTACCGCCTGTCGGAGATCGTCGTGACGATCCCGCCGCTGCGCCAGAGAAACGGCGATGCGGCGCTGCTCGCGCACCATTTCAAGAACAAGTTCTGCGCGCAGGAGTCGCGCGCGTCGCTTCACTTCTCGCCCGACGCGCTGGCCGCGATCGAAGCGTACCAATGGCCCGGCAACGTGCGCGAGATGGAAAACTGCATCAAGCGCGCCGTCATCATGGCCGATGCCAACACCATCGTCGCGGACGACCTGGGCCTGCCCGACACGGTCGTGGAGGAAGAGCCGCTGAACCTGCGCCAGGTGCGCGACGAGGCCGAGTACAAGGCCATCGCCCGCGCGCTCGCGCGCACGGACGGGAACATCGTCAAGGCATCCGAGATGCTGGGCGTCAGCCGGCCCACCTTGTACGACCTGATGGGACGCCACGGCATCAAGGCGAGCGCGTGACGGTGCGCAGGCTGGCGCGCCGCAGCCTGCTGGCGGCCGGCATCCTCGCCGTGGTGGGTGCCGCCGCGCTGCCGGCGCTCGTCGACCGCGTGGGCGTCGCGCCGCGTACGCTCGCGCCCTACATCGAAAAGCGCACCAGCGGCCATAACCCCGTGATCGTCGGCACCGGCCGGCGCGTCGCCGCCACCTTGCTGGCGCTCGACCGCGGCACTGGCGACGCACCGCCGCGGCAGCTGCCGCGCGACGCCGGCGCGCAGGCGCGGCCGACGGGACAGGCCGTCGACGGCATCCAGGTCGCCACTGCGGACGCCTTGCGCGCCGCGCTGCTCCAGGCGGCGCCGGGCGACGTCATCACGCTGGCGCCGGGCACCTACCGATTCCAGGGCAAGGGCATCGCCGTCGGGCGCCCGGGCCGCGCGGACGCGCGCATCGTCGTGCGGGCAGCAACGCCGGGCACCGTCCACATCGAACTGGCCACGGTCGAAGGCTTCGTCGTCGCCGCGCCGTACTGGCGTTTCGAGAACCTCGACATCCTCGGGGTGTGCCCGGCCGATGACTACTGCGAGCATGCATTCCACGTCGTGGGCGACGGTCATCACTTCGAGAGCGTCAACAACACGATCCGCGACTTCAACGCGCACATCAAGGTCAACGGTTTCGCCGGCCGCTACCCGGACGACGGCCTGATCGAGCACACGACATTGGGCGCCACGCACGTGCGCGCGACGACGAAACCCGTCACGCCCGTCGACATCGTCGCCGCCAGCGGCTGGACCTTGCGCGCGAACCTCATCACCGACTTCGTCAAGCGCGACGGCAACGGCGTCAGCTATGGCGCGTTCGTGAAGGGCGGCGGCAGGAACAACGTCTTCGAGCGCAACGTCGTGTGGTGCGAACAGAATCTGCGGGGCGAGCCGGGACAGCGCATCGGACTGTCGCTGGGCGGCGGCGGCACCGGCGGCGAATTCTGCCGCGACGGCCGCTGCATCACGGAGCAGGAAGGCGGCGTGCTGCGCGCGAACCTGATCGTCGGTTGCTCCGACGTGGGCATCTACCTGAACAGCGCGGCCGGCAGCAAGATCCTCGACAACACGCTGGTCGACACGGCCGGCATCGACGTACGCTATCCGACGAGCAGCGCGGTGGTGGACGGGAACCTCGTCGACGGCCCGGTGCGCAGCCGCGAGGGCGGTATCGTGCACCTGGGCGACAATCGTGCGCTGCCGCTGTGGCGCACCTACCTGGGGAATCACCCCGTGCGCGGCCTGTTCCGCGCGCCGGAAGCGGGCGATTTTTCCTGGCGCGACGGGCCACCCCTGCGTCAGGAGTCCGATGCCACCGAGCGGCCCGCCGACGCGCTCGACCTGTGCGGCGCCCGCCGCGCGACACCTGCCGTGTACGGGGCGTTCGCCAGCTTCAAGGATTGCGCAGCGGCGCCTTGAGCGTCACCACGACACGACCCATTCGTGGGTCCATGACGCCACCTGGTCGCGCCAGGCGCGGCGCGAGAACGTGTGGTCGGCGTCGTCGAGGCGGCGCCACGTGACGTGCGGCGCGGCCGCCAGGCGCTTCCAGGCTGGCGTGGACCCGGCCACGTCGCAGAACTCGCGTCCCGTCAGGTCGGCGCCGCCGATCACGAGCAAGGTGCGGCCCGTGAACGCGTGCAGCCCCTGGCGCATGCGCTCGGGCAGTGGGGCCGAGGCGCCGTCGGCCGCAGGGCGGCGCGCGAACGCCGCGCGCACGAGGCCCAGCATCGATTTGAGCGAGCCGGCGACGTCGAACCGGCCGCGCGCCAGCTTGCGCCAGAATTCCGGGTCGCGCAGGCGGTCGCGGTAGTGGTGCTTCAACGTCGTGCGCGCGACGCCGTCGTCCGTGCGCACCCAGGGGTTCAGCAGCACGAGGCCGCGCACGCGCGCGTCGCCCGGCGCATACATTGCAGCCGCCGACGCGCCGTCGCACAGCCCCCACAGCACGATCTCGCGCACGTCCGGCACGGCCGTGGCGAAGGCGTCGACGGCGGCGCGGATGTCGTCCTGGATCGCTTCGAAATCCCGTTCGTCGCCGTCGCTGTCGCCCATGCCCCGGACGTCGAAGCGCAGCGCCGCGATGCCGTGCGCGGCCAGGTGGCGCGCGAGCAGGGCGAACTGGCGGTGGCTGCCGACGCGGTATTGCGGCCCGCCGACGATGATCAGGACGCCGCGCTGTGCGGGCGCGGCCGGCACGCTGGCGATGCCCACGAGCGTGGCGCCGCCGCAGTCGAAGGCGAGCGCGCGTTCTTCATACGGCATGGGTGCGCTCCTCCAGCACGGCGGCCGTCACGTCGAGCAGTTCGGGGCACGTGGAGATGCCCGTCGTGGCCCAGAACGGCAAACCCTGCACCGCGTGCACGTGCAGCACCGCGCCCTGCGTTTCCCACGCCGCCTTGACGCGCGCGGCCGCCGGCCCCGGCGCCTGGTTCGGTGCGCCCAGCACTTCGAACCAGTGCGCGGGCACGGGTGGCGCCATCGTGTCGGGCGGGGGCAGCGCGTCGATCGCGTGCGCCAGGTCGGGCGTGAGGTCGTAGCCGGCGATTTCCAGCGTCTCGCCGGCCTGGAGCGCGGCGCGCAACGCCTTCGTGCCGGTCTGCGCGGCAGGATCGTCGCCCAGCATCGCGTTGGCCGTGCGCAGGCGCAGGAACTGCGTCAGGTAAGTCGAACCGCTGGCGACGGGTTGCCACAGCAGCAGCGGCGCGAGCGGGCCTTGTGCCGTGCGCGCGTAGTCGAGGGCGAGCAGCGCGCCCAGGCGCAGGCCCCACAGCGTGAGCGGCGCGTCGATGCGCGCGCGCAGCCAGGCGGCGCCGGTGTCCAGGTCGTCCTTCCACAGGTCCCAGCGCGCGTCGGCGAAGTCGCCCGCGCTGTCGCCCGTGCCGGCCAGGTCGATCTGCAGCACGCCATAGCCGTGCGCGGCCAGGCGCCGCGCGCCGAGGGCGGCCATGCGGCGACTGCGGTTGAGTTCTTCGGCGAACGGCGGGACGTACAGGACGGCGCCGCGGCAGGCGCCGGCCGGCCGGTGGAACAGGCAGAAGCGCTGATCCGCGCCGCTGCCGAGGAAGAACGGTTCCGTGTCCACCTCAGCCGGCCCGGAGGTCATTCGGCCCGTTTCGCGGCCACGAAATCGGCCAGGCTGCCGAGGGTTTCGAAGGTGCTGGCGCTGATGTCGTCATCGTCGATGGCGATGTCGAAGCGCTCTTCGAGGGCGCCGATCAGGCTGACGACGGCCATCGAATCGAGTTCGGGCAGGCTGCCCAGCAGGGGGGAGTCGGCGGTCAGGCGCTGGCCGGCGTCGCCCAGGCTCAGCACGTCGATCAGCGTGGCTTTGACTTCGTCGAGATACGTCATGATGGTCGTTCGGTTCGTGAGCGCGCGCTTGCGGCGCGCGGTCGATTATACATTCGGACGCAGCAGGGCCAGGCGGGCCTTCAGCGGCGCGGCGAGGCGGTGCACTTCGCCCACCAGTTCGTGGCGGGTGACGCGCAGCAGCAGGTACCAGGTCACGGCCAGCGGCAGCGCGAGCACGAGCAGGCGCGCCATCGGCGGGATGGCCGCCGGTAGCAGCAGCGCGAGCAGCCAGGCGACGGCGCCGGTGCCGATCGCCACGAGGGCGCTGGGCATCACGGCGCGAAGCATCATGACGGTCGTGAAGCCGAAATAGCGGCTTTGCTGGATCGCGGTGACGGGGGCGCTGGCGAGCGTCGCAAAGAACAGCGCCCACGCAAATCCGTTCAGGCTGCCGTCGAACAGCAGCACGCCGAACAGGACGCGCGTCCCCAGCGTGACGATGACGGGAAAGGCGCTCAGGTAAGGGCGCCCGATCGCCGTCACCGCCATCGGGATGTAGTTGAAGGCCAGCGCCGCGGCGGCCGCCAGCACGAGCGGCAGGATCGCCGGCACGCATTCGAGCCACTTGACGCCGTACAGCGCGACGACGATGTCCTGGCCCAGCACGGCCGTCAGGGCCAGCGCCGTCCAGCCAATACCCGTCAGCAGCACGGTGGAGCGGGACAGGATCGGCGCCAGCGATTCGCCGCGGTGCCACGTCTGCGACAGGTACGGAATGGCGCCGTAGTTCATCGTCGAACCGGCCACGTAGCTGAAGATCGACACCGTCGAATTGGCGCGGCTGAACAGGCCGACGTGGCGCGCCGTCCCGAGCTTGCCCAGCAGGATGTCGGGAATCGAATTGTTCAGCGCCACGGCGCAGTTCGAGAGCAGCGAGCCGACGCCGAAATGCGCGACGCTGCGCCAGTGGCGCAGGCCCGGCATCCACGGCATGCCTTTCGGACGCAACGGAATGTAGGCGATCCCGCAGGCGAGGATGTTGATCAGGTTACCGTAGGCCATGGCCATGGCGCCGAAGCCCATTTTGCCGAGGATGAGGGTGCTGGCGCAGAACGAAATCGTGCCGGCCGCGTGCACGACCGCCTGCTTTTCCGCGTCGTAGTTTCGCTGCAGCAGGGCGCCCGTGACGGTACCGAACGGGATGAACACGAAGCCCAGTGCGAGCACGCGCATGACCGGCACGATGCCCGGTTCCTTGAACCACGTGCCGAGCCAGCCGCTGGCCCCGAACAGGACGGCCGCGATGATCCACGACGTCGTGAACACGACGCCCGTGGCCGAGCGGATCTTGTCGTTGTCGAGGTCCTGTTCCCGCTGCAGGTAGTTGGTAACGCCGAAATCGCGGAAGACCTGGGCAAAGTTGACGAACACGATCGTCATCGAATAGATGCCGATCTCGCTCGGGCTCAGGATCCGGGCCAGCAGGATGCTGACGATGAATTGCAGGACCTTGGCGCCGGACGTCGAGAAAAAATTGATGATCAGCGAGCGACGCAGATTTGCCATGACAGCACAGTGGGGAAAAGAAAAACGAGCGGGACGATCAGGCCGGCGCGCTCGAGATCAGGTGGATGGCCTCGCGCGACGTCGACTTGTACTTGTTGTTAATGAAGCGCATCGGCCCGATGAAGTGGAAGAACGCCGTCTCCGCCGTGGCGCAGTCGGGCGTGCCGTATTTCGGGAACGGCAGCGACGTCGTGGCGAACGCGTTCGCCACCAGGTAGTTCGAGGTCACCTGCTCGGTGCCCCAGCGTTTCCAGTCCTCGCCCAGCTTGGCCGTCATGCGGCGCGAGAAGTCGAGCAGCTTGTCGCGCATCGTCGCCGATGGCGGGAAGCCCGTGAAGCCGGAACAGCCGCGCACGTAGCGGGCATCGCTCGGCAGGCCGACGTTGGCCATCTCGGCTTCCGACAGCGTCTGGACGTGCGCACCCGGCTTCACCTTCGGCAGCGCGTGCTCGCGCACGGCGTCCAGCGGGCGGATCGGCGTGTCGGGGATTTCGCCCAGCACGAAGCCCGCGCCGGTCTGGATGGCGTGCAGTACTTCCGGGATCGGCTGTATGGTCAGCGTGTCGGCATCGAGCTGGATGACGTAGCTGTCCAGCGCATAGCCGGAGATCGCGAACAGGCGTTCCCACGTGCCGCCACGGGGAATGTCGGGATGCGTGAATTCGGCCGCTTCGCGCAGCTCGACGTGCGGCAGGTGGTGTTTCAGGATCGCGCGGTCGTTCTCGTCGATCGACGGATCGCACACGACGACGATGCGGGACGGGTTCAGGAAATGGATGAACGACTTCACCGCGACCAGATAGGAATGGACGTCGCGCTGGTGCACCATCGACAGCAAGGTGAAGGGCAGGTCGCCGCGCTCGACGGGGCGGGTATCCAGCACCTGGCGCGCGACTTTCTGGTACTGCCATCGGAAATAGTCTCGCGTGACGCGCTGGACCACCCTCTCGACTAAAGACATTCCTCGGGACTCCCTTTTCTGCTGATCGAATTCAAAGCATGGATGCGATGTGTTTGTCGGGCAATCACAAGAACCGCTCGATGTGTGCGGCGAACTCCTTGCTTTGACGCACAACATTATATGCGGTATCGACGCGAGCACGCGCGTTCTTTCCATGCATTTTTGTTATTTCCGGATTGTCCACATAGCGCAGCACGGCCTGCCGGAACCCGACGAAATCGTCCAGGCCGATGACGGCGCCCGTTTCGCCGTCGAGGATGGATTCCTTCGGCCCCGGCGCGGCGCTCGCCACGACGGGCAGGCCGCTCGCCATCGCCTCGACGATCGCGTTGCCGAAGCTTTCGCGCTCGGCCGCGTGCACGAACAGGTCGGCGGCGTGGTAATACGGCACCAGGTGGTCCTGGCGGCCCGCGAACACGCAGGCGTCGTCCAGGCCGAGCTGTGTCGCCACCCGCTTCCATGCCGCGGCCGGCTCGCCGTCGCCCACGTAGACGAAGCCGATGCGGCGGTCCGGGCGGGCATCGACGACCTCGCGCACGACGTGCAGGATGCGCTCGAGCCGTTTTTCCGGCCGCGCCTGCGACACGGCGAGCAGCCAGAAGCGGTCGGGGGCGAGCCCGAGCTGCGCGCGCGCGGCCGCCCGGTCGCCGGGCTGGTATTTGACGCTGTCGACCGAGTTGCGCATCAGCACGACCTTGTCGCGCGGCAGCATCTGATAACGCAGCAGAAAAGTCTCCTGGGCGCCGGAATTCGCCAGGTGCAGGTCGTGCTGTTGCAGGCGCAACACACGCCGCACGACGTATTTCGCCGTCTTCTTGAGCGCGCCGTCGCGCCGGCGTGGATCGAAACCGTTGTTTTCCGTGTTGAGCGTGCGCACACCCAGGCGGCGCAGCAGGTCAAGGCATACGGTGTAGGAAAACGCGCTCATGAACACGACCACTTTGACGTTGTGACTGCGCACGAATTGTTCGATCGCGGTGCGGCCTCGAGGCGTATTGTCGTAAAAATCGAGCTCCACCGGCTGCAGATGCTTCGGCTGGTAGCTGGGATTGCCGGACAGTTTTGGAAATGCCATGTAGACGTCGGCCCGGTCGCGCAGGTGGGCACTGGTCCGGTCGCGCACGGCGGCCGTGAAATTCCATACGTAACCCGTATCGTCCGGATAACGCATGGTAAATACGACGCCTGGCTTGCCCAACATTGTCACGTGGTCCTCTGTATTTGTTGCAAAATTGCAATAATTGACACAAATTATAGCCCAGCCATGAATTCTGCATATTGCAGTGCAACGTAATCGTGCGCACCTCGCACAATGGCATTTCTCAACGTTGCATGACTTGCTTTCAGGCAAGAATCGGCCGTGCCGTCACACGATTGATTTCCGAGCGACAAGCGCGTTATGCTAGTATTGCAATACTTTTAACGGCAACACCTTAGCGCGGCATCTTCACGTGGCACGTTATCGACCATGCGCGCGCGGTGCCATCGATACGGGCTGCAAGAATTCAAAGCGATGTTGAAAAAAGCTCAGCACGTGCCTGCGCAACTGGCACCCGGACAGCGTCCGGTCCTGCTCGTAATCGTCGACACCGAGGGTGAATTCGCCTGGGACCAGCCGTTCAACCGCAGCGCCATCGGCACGACCTCGATCGCCAGCCAGCCGCTGATGCATGCGCGCGTGTTCGACAAGTTCGGCATCGTTCCCACGTACATGGTCGACTGGCCCGTCGCGACGACGCCGTCCGCCGTTGCCACCTTGCGCGCATTGCTGGACGCAGGCCGCTGCGAGATCGGCGCCCACCTGCATCCGTGGGTATCGCCGCCGTACGAAGAAGCGCTGTCGGACTTCAATTCCTACGGCGGCAACCTGCCGCGCCAGCTCGAGTACGAAAAGCTGCGCCTGCTCACCGAGACCATCGCCGACGCCTTCGGCAAACAGCCCCGCGCCTTCAAGGCCGGCCGCTACGGCCTGGGTCCGCACACGGCCGAGTCGATCGCCTCGCTCGGTTACGACGTCGACGCGAGCGTCGTCCCGTACAGCGCGTTCACGGAAGACGGCGGGCCGGATTTCCGCGCCTTCGACGAACATCCGTACTGGTTCGGCGCGGGAGAGCGCCAATTGCTCGAACTGCCGGTGACGACGGGGTATTGCGGCTGGCTGCGCCGTTTCGGACCGCGCCTGTACGGCGCCGCGCAGGGCCGCTGGGGCCGGCGCGTGCGGCTGGGCGGCGTGCTGGCGCGCACGCGCGCGCTCGAGCGCGTGCGCCTGAGCCCGGAAGTGGCGAGCGGCACCGAGATGCGCCGCCTCACCGGCGCGCTGCTGGCCGGCGGCTGCCAGGTGTTTTCCCTGACCTACCACAGCCCCTCGATGATGCCGGGGCATACGCCTTATGTGCGTAGTGCGGCCGACCTGGAACGCCTGATCACCGCGGTGCACGACTACTGTGCCTGGTTCCGTGCCGAGGTCGGCGGCGAGTTCATGAGCCTGTCGCAGCTGCGGCGGGCGCTGGCGGCGCAGCGCTGACGTCCGCCTCGCCGCCCCGGTCGCGCGCGGCGAGGGCATGCAGGCGGCCCAGCAGCGGCCAGCGGTAGCCGTTCAAGTGGTACATCGTGCGGATTTCGTCGGTCCAGCGGGTGTGCCATTCCATCACCCGTCCATAGAATTCGATGCGCTCGAAACGCGCTTCGTCGAAGAGGCCGCGCGTCGCTTCCTCGCGCATCAGCAGCGCGGGCGACAGCTGCGGTCCGAGCGCCTCGTCGTACGCCGTCTTGAGGATCACGATGCAGCCACCGCCCTCGATGCACAGGTCCATCGCGGCGAGATGCGGGTCGTTTGGCCCGTCGAACCAATAGCGGTACACGCTCGCCGCGCCGCGCTTGGCGAAAGCTTCCAGCAGCGCGCGGTAGAAGCGGCCCTGGTCGTTGTCGGCGGCGACGGCCGTGCCTTCGGCAGCCTTCCAGCCCGTCGTCTCCAGCCGGCCGTAGTCGGCCACGGCGCCGGCCATGTGCTCCGGTTCGAGCACGACTTCAAGGCGCGTGGCGATGCCGTCCTGGCGCAGCCGGTTGCGCTGTTTTTTCAGGTTGTTGCGCAGGTTCTTGCCGCGCGCATTCCAGTAGTCGTCGAAGCTCCCCTGCAGCGTGATGCGGGCCGTGCGGATGTAGTCGAAACTACGCGCGCCGCTGCGCGCATCGGCGGCCGGACGCGCCATCAGCATCGGGTCGCATTGCGTGAGGCCCAGCATCGGCGCGGGGCCGGGCAGGGCGCGCAGCAGGCCAGCCAGCAGGCCGTCGGCGGGACGGGTATCGCGCTGCAGCCACAATCCGACGGGCGCCTGCGCGGGCTGGAAGGTGTTCCAGGCGCCGAGGCGGCCGGGCGTCACGATCGTCATCGTGTCCGCGTCGTTGCCATCGCCGTGCCAGGCCAGCATTTCGCGGCCGGTGCCGAACACGTCGAGCAGGGCTTGTACGAAATCGACATCGAGCAGCGGGGAGGCGGGGCCTGCCGCGTGCAGGAGCTGCCAGCGCGGGGCGTGGCGCGCGAAGTCGCGGGCGGGAACGACGGTCCAGCTCATGCCGGCACCGCCGCGCAGGCTTCGAGCGCCTGCCGTACCTGCGCGTGCAGCCAGGCGCGCTCCGCATCGGTCAGCGCCTGGTGGCAGGGGAAGGCGATCAAGCGCCGGCCGAGGTCCGCGCTGTTGGCGCACACGCTCGCGTCGACGCCCGGCCACAACGTGGCGCCGAAGCGCGTCATCGGCACCCCGGCGCGCTGCAAGGCCTCGGCGACGGCTTGCGGCCGGTCGACGAGCAGCGGGAACATCCACGGGCACGCGCCGTCGGGCAGGCGCGGAAACAGGGGGCGGCAGCCGGGTGCGCCGTCCAGCGCGCGCTGCAGCTCGGCGTAGTTGCGTCGTCGCCGCGCGACGATGCGCGTGGGGGACGACAAGCGCAGCACGGCGCGCGAGAACCGCGACGAGCGCTTGTCGGTCCAGCGCGGGTCGAACTCGAAGCTGCTGTCCGACGACGATGGCGCGAGCGCGGCGGTCGGCGCGCCGGCAGCGGTGCCCGCGCTTTCACCGCGTGCCTTGACGGCATTCCACAGCGCGCCTTTCAGCCGCAGCGGCAGCGCGAGCAGCACGCGCAGCACGGGCAGGCGGCCGTGGGCGAACGCGGCTTCCAGCGCGTTCAGCGCCGCCTTCATTTCGAAGCCGGCGCTCGCGCCGCGCAGGGCGACGTCGAGCCGATGGCGCCGCGACACGAGGCAACCGCCTTCGTAGACGGGGAAGAATTTCATCGTGCTGCCGATCGCGTAATCGCCCGTGCTGCCGACCGGCACGCCGTCGCGCGCGCCGAAGAACGCATGGGCGCAATCCTCGACGAGGCCGATGCCGTGGCGGTCGCACAGTGCGCGCAGCGGCGCCAGGTCGTGCGGGATGCCGAAGAAATGCGTGGCGATGATCGCCTTGACCCGGCCCGAGCCGAGCTTCGCCTCGATGTCGGCCAGGTCGGGCGCCGTGTCCGGCAGCACGCGGTAGAACGCCACTTCGGCGCCGCACCAGTGCGCGGGCGGGATCATCGACGGGCTGTGGTAGGCCGGCACGAGCACGACATCGCCGGCACCCACGCCGAGGGCGCGCAGCGCGAGGCCGATGGCGATGCGACCGCTCGTGACGAGGCGCACGTCGGCACCGTCCAGCAACGACGGCAGCGCGCCGCCGCGCCCGCCGCCGCATGCGTCGAGCGACAGGATCGGGACGTGGGGAATTCGGGGGCGGCGCGCGCGGGGCCGGTCAGTCGTGGAGTGCATGCTTCGACTATATCATGTGCCCCGGTTCCGCCCGCACGGCCCAGCCGGGCGCCGCGGGGGCGTCAGGATTTCTGAATGCGCGAGCCGGCGCCGAACTTGCCGAGATGCCATTTGGCGATGGAGACGACGCGCTTGTAGTTCTGGCGCACCCAGACCTTGGGCGGCTTGATCGGGTGCCACAGCACGTCCTTGCGGCGGCCGGCGAACAGGCGGATGTTCATCGTGCCGAAGCTGCCGTTCTTCTGGAAGCCGTCGTTCGGCAAGCCGTAATAGTGCTTGTTGCGGTCTTCGTCCGCAACGTACTTGCCGTTGCCGCCGAAGTCGACGACGTCCATCCCCGCGTGCTTGAGGATCGTGGCCCACATGTTTTCGCTGTGTCCCGACCAGCCTTCGCGGTAGTAGCGGTCGATCGTGTCGAGCGCCGCGGCGCTGATCCGGAAGAACGTCAGGAAGATCAGCCAGGTGTCGGCCGGCTTGACGTCGCCGCCGGGCGAACGCAGCATCGACGCATACGCCCAGTCGTCATAACCCCGCGCCAGGTGGGACGCAAGGAGGTCACCGCGGCGGCCGTCCAGGCTGGCGAGCAGGCCGTACGGGTCGCCCGAATACTCGACGTCGTCCTCGATCACCCAATACTGCGCGTACTGCGGCGCCGCTTTGCGGGCCAGCAGGGCCATGAGGTCGCAGTTGCCGGGAATGAGGCGGAACGGCCGCGCCGCGCCCTTGATCGGGTAGTCGAGGGTGTCGACGGCGTCCTGGCTGAACACGTAATGGTCCATGCGCACGCCGTCCAGGTCGACGTTGCGCACTTCCGTCCGGGCGTTGGGAAGATAGGACACGAGGGCGAATTCGTAATTCGGTCCCAGTCGCAGGAACGCTTCGCGAAAACGCAGCAGGCGTTTCTTGACGTGGACGGGATCGGTCGTCTGGAACAGCAGGATTTGTTGGGGCGCCATGGTTTCTATCGTTGGCTGGGGGTGCACTCTCGGGAAATGTCTAGCGTGTAGACAAAAAGATACTAACAGGCCAATATTCCCGAGTCCACCCCTGCAAAAAATCCGTGAACTATCTGTCGTGTAAAGTTAACGATCGCCGCGGCCCGTTCGTTCCGTGAATACGGGCCGCCGTCGTCGTGTTTGTCGTGCTGTCCGGCTTCGTCCTTGCCCACGCCGCGCCGCGCGCGGCACGGCCGGTGGCGCCGCTGGGCGAGTCGCCGGAAGGCCACGCCGGGCCGTAAGCTGTTCCATACGCGCGGCCCGAACTGGTAAGATGGGCATTTGCCCGACCACGCCCTGCCAGCCACCCGCGCTGTGGGCAGAACCTTGGCAGCGATGAACCATCTGATCCACGATTCCCTGTTCGACAGCGCGGCGCGCACGCCCACCGCCGAAGCGCTCGCGTACGGCGACAAGCGTTGCACCTATGCGCAGCTGGCGGCGCAAGTGCGCGCCGTCGCCGCGCTGCTGCTCGACGCACGACTGGAACCCGGCGCGCGCGTGGCCGTGTACATGGAAAAGCGCATCGAGAACGTGGCCGCCATGTTCGGCGCCGCGGCCGCCGGCTGCGTCTTCGTCCCCGTCAATCCATTGCTCAAGCCGGAGCAGGTCGCATACATCCTCGCCGACTGCAACGTGCGGCTGCTCGCCACGACGGCCGAACGCCTCGCGCAACTGGCGCCCGTGCTGGACCGCTGCCCGGACCTGCGCGCCGTGCTGCTGGCCGATGGCGACGCGCTGCCCGCGGAGGCCGCGCTGCCCGTGCTGGCGTGGCCGGCGCGGCCGGCGCATGACGCAGCCACTTGCACGCCCCACCGCCGCATCGACACGGACGTCGCCGCGATCCTGTACACGTCCGGCAGCACGGGCCAGCCGAAAGGCGTTGTGCTGTCGCACCGGAACATGGTCGCGGGCGCGCAGAGCGTCGCGAGCTACCTCGGCCTCACCGCCGCCGACCGCCTGCTCGCCGTGCTTCCCTTGAGCTTCGACTACGGCCTGTCGCAGCTGACGACCGCGTTCCTGTGCGGCGCCAGCGTCGTGCTGATGAACTACCTGTTCCCGAAGGACATCGTGGCGATGGTCGCGCGCGAGCGCATCACGGGCCTCGCCGCCGTGCCGCCGCTGTGGATCGCGCTGGCGCGCCTCGCGTGGCCCGCCGATTGCACGCTGCGCTTCATCACGAATTCCGGTGGCGCCATGCCTGTGCCGACCGTGCACGCGCTGCGCGAAGCCTTGCCCGCCACGCAGATCTTCCTGATGTATGGCCTCACGGAGGCGTTCCGCTCCACGTACCTGCCGCCGGACGAGGTGGCGCGCCGCCCCGATTCGATCGGCCGCGCGATCCCGAATGCGGAGATCCTCGTCGTGCGTCCGGACGGCACTGTGTGCGACGCCGGCGAACCGGGAGAACTCGTGCACCGCGGCGCGCTGGTGGCGCTGGGCTACTGGAACGACCCCGCGCGCACGGCGCAGCGCTTCCGCCCCGCGCCCGGCCAGGACCCGGGCCTGCCCGTACCGGAACTCGCGGTGTGGTCGGGCGATACGGTGCGCCGCGACGCCGACGGCTACCTGTACTTCATCGGCCGCAGCGACGACATGATCAAGGTGTCCGGCTACCGCATCAGCCCCACCGAGATCGAATCCGTGCTGCACGCGACCGGCCTCGTCGCCGAGGTGGCTGCGTTCGGCATCGACCATCCGCAGCTCGGCCAGGCCATCGCCGTGATCGCGGTGCCTGTCGAAGAAGGCGCGATCGATGCGGCCACGCTGCTGGCCGAATGCAAGCGCCGCCTGCCTGCGTACATGGTGCCGGCCCGCGTCGACCTGCGCGCAGGTCCGCTGCCGCGCAACCCGAACGGCAAGATCGACCGCAACCTGCTGCGCCATACTCTGCACACCAACGAAGCATGACTAACAAGCCACGCCACGCGCCGCAAATCTATTTTCCTGTCGTCGACGACGTCCTGCAGGTCGGCGGGATCCCGCTGACCCGGCTCGCGCAGCGCGTGGGCCGCACGCCTTTCTTCGCGGTCGACCGCGCGCTGTGCACGCAGCGCGTGCGCGAGCTGCGCGCCCAGCTGCCGCAAGGCGTGCTGCTGCACTACTCGATCAAGGCGAATCCGATGCCGGCGCTCGTGCAGCACATGGCGGGCCTCGTCGACGGCCTCGACGTCGCATCCGGCGGCGAATTGAAGACGGCGCTGGACGCCGGCATGGCGCCCGCGCGCATCAGCTTCGCGGGCCCGGCCAAGCAGGAGGCCGAACTGGCGCAGGCGGTGGCCGCCGGCGTGTGCGTGAACGTGGAGTCGGCGCGCGAGCTCGATGCCCTCGCGCGCGCCGGCGACATGCTCGGCATCGCGCCCCGCATCGCGCTGCGCGTGAACCCGGACTTTGAACTGAAATCATCCGGCATGAAGATGGGCGGCGGCGCCAAGCCGTTCGGCATCGATGCGGAAGAGGTGCCGCGCCTGCTGCGCATGGCGGCTGCGCTCGCCGTCGATTTCCAGGGCTTCCACGTCTTCGCCGGTTCGCAGAGCCTGCGCGCGGATGCCATCATCGACGCCCAGGCGAAGAGCATCGATCTCGCGCTGCGCCTGGCCGACGCGGCACCGGTCCCGGTGCGCCAGGTGAACATCGGCGGCGGCTTCGGCATCCCGTATTTCCCGGGCGAGGAACGGCTGGACGTGGCACCGATCGCCGCGCGCCTCGCACCGGAAGTCGACAAACTGACGGCCGCGCTGCCGCAGGCGAAACTGGCGCTGGAACTGGGCCGCTACCTCGTCGGCGAATGCGGCATCTACGTGATGCGCGTCGTCGACCGCAAGGTCTCGCGCGGCGAAGTGTTCCTCGTGGCGGACGGCGGCATGCACCACCACCTGGCCGCCTCCGGCAACCTGGGGCAGGTCATCCGCAAGAATTATCCGGTCGCCGTGGGCAATCGCGTGGCGCCCGCGGACAGCGGTCCGGCCAGCGTGACGGGCCCGCTGTGCACCCCGCTCGACATCCTCGCGGACCGCATGGAACTGGCGCATGCACAGGTCGGCGACCTGATCGTCGTGTTCCAGTCGGGCGCCTACGGCCCGTCCGCCAGCCCGGGCGCCTTCCTCGGGCACCCGGCGGCGCTGGAAGTGCTGGTCTAGCGCTTGCGGGGCGCGGCGGCCGTTTCCGGCCGCTTCCACGCGCCGCCTTGCTGCTTGCGGCGCGACAGGAACGGCAGGCGCAGCGGCGGCGTGTTGTCCGGCTGCGGTGCGATGAACAAGACCTTTTCGAGGCAGACGAGGATCGCCAGCACGTAATAGGGCAGGTCGTAATAGGCCATCGCGAGGAACGCACCGGCCGTCATGTAGCCGATGATGCTGACCTGGCACATGCGGGCGGTCGTCGCGGCCCAGGCATATTCCGGATTCGTGCCGCACTTGCGTACGATGCGCGACCCGGTGCGCCACGCGAACAAGAACATCAGCAAATACAGGAACAGGCCGATGTAGCCGTGCTCGCCCAGCACCTGGAAATAGATACTGTGGGCGACGTAGAACACGGTCGGATCGGGCGCGTAAATCTGGAAGATCTTCGGCGTGAACGTGGCGAAACCGCCCCCGAGGGGCAGATGGTTGGCGACGTTGATCGCGAACCCCCACGAGTTGATGCGGCCCATCGCCGACGCGTCCTGCTGGTAATTGTCGATCGAATGCATGCGTTCCATCCACGCGGGCGGCATCGCGACCAGCAGCAGCGGAATGACGAGCGCGAATATGAGGCCGGTCTTGAGCTTCGAGCGCGATTTCAGCCACAGGAACAGCGTCATCGCGGCACCGCCCAGCAAGGCGCCACGCGAATAGGAACCGATGACGGACACGCCGGTGAGCACCGCGACGGCGATGGCCGCACGCTTCGTCCATTTGGTCGGCGCGAACGAAGCCACCGCTACCGTCAGCGGAATACTCGTGATCATCGCCAGCGCCAGCGTGTTGTTGTCGCTGATATAGGTGCCCGGCGGGCCCAGCAGGCCGTTGTGGCCGCCGGTCGCGATGGTCCACAGCCCGCCCTTGAAACCCCAGAAGCCGAGCGACAGGACGACGGTGAGTAACAGGGCCTTGACGTCGTTGACGGTGCGCACGACGGCGATCGTCAGGATCACGATCAGCATCGTCTTCATCACGGTGCTCCATTCGTCCCAGGCGCCGGTCGGGTTGAGCGCGAAGACGGCCGTCAGCGTGACCCATAAGACCAGCAGGAGGAGCTGGACGACGACGGGTGTGAACGGGACTTTCTTTTCTTCCTTCGAGGCCACCGTCGCGAGCAGCGTCACCACCGCGATGATCATCACGAACGGGAAGTTGCCGGCGAAGCCATAGGTCATCCGGTGCGGATTCATCAGGCTGAAGACGGCGTACATCAGCGCGCCCATAACAGGGCGCTTGAGTATGTAGGGGATGCTGGCCAGCATCACGATCAGGAGGAATATGTCACGCATGCTGCGTCCTCACGTGCCCGCGCTCACGCGCAGGAAGGCGTCGAACATCATCAGCGACCACAGTGCCACGCTGTGGTCCGCGGTGCCCGCGTGGTGCTCGGCCACGAGCTTTTCCAGGTAGCGGCGGTTGAAGATGCCCGTATCGACGAGGCGCGCGCCCAGCACCGCGTCGCGCACGGCGGCGCGCAGCGGGCCGCGCAGCCAGGCCGCCAGCGGAATCGAAAAGCCTTTCTTCGACCGGTACATGATGTCGTGCGGGAGATGCGGTTCCAGTGACTTTTTCAGGATGTACTTGCCTTCGCCGCCGCGCAGTTTCAGGCTCGGGGGCAGCGTCGCCGCGTATTCGCAGAACTCGTGGTCCAGCAGCGGCACGCGCACTTCCAGCGAATGGGCCATGCTGGCGCGATCGACCTTCGTGAGGATGTCGCCCGGCAGCCAGGTCTTGAAATCGAGGTACTGGATCAGCGACAGCGGGTCGTCCGTCGGCGCCTGCGCGGCGTGTTCACGCATCACGTCGATCGCGCGGTAGCCCTGCAGGTCGCTCTTGAAGCCGTCCGAGAACAGCTGGTTGCGCTGGCGGTCGGTCAGCCGCGACACGCCGTGGAAATAGCCCTCGACGAGGTCGCGCGCGATCGCCTCGAACGTCGTCTTGGCACGGAACACGCGCGGGGCCCAGTCGGCCTTCGGGTACAGGCTGCCCAGGGTGCCGAACAATGGCTTCCTGATCGCTTCCGGCACTTTCGAGCGCACGCTGTGCTCGGCCATCGCGAAGCGGTAGCGGCGGTAGCCGGCGAAGTTTTCGTCGCCGCCGTCGCCCGACAGCGCCACCGTCACGTGGCGGCGCGCCAGCTGGCACACGCGGTAGGTCGGGATCGCGGAGCTGTCGGCGAACGGCTCGTCGTACAGGTGCGCCAGCGTGTCGATCAGGCCGTAGTCGTCCTTGTCGACGATCTGCGCATGATGGTGCGTGCGGTAGCGCTGCGCGACCTGCATGGCGTACTGCGTCTCGTCGAATTCCGGATCGTCGAAGCCGATCGAGCACGTGGTGACGCCTTCGCTGACCGAGCCGTCCCGTGCGCCCGCCATCATCGCGACGACGGCGCTGGAATCGACGCCGCCGGACAGGAAGGCGCCCAGCGGCACTTCCGATTCCATCTGACTTTTGACGGCTTCGCGCACGCGGTCGATCAGCTCGGCCTCGACGTCCGCTTCCGGCCGCGCCGGCGCGACGTTGAACGACAGGTCCCACCAGCGCTTCGGCTGGACGGCGCGGTCGCCGACCTTCAACAGGATCGAGTGGCCGGGGCTGAGTTTATAGGCGTTGTGGAAGATGGTGTTCGGTTCCGGCACGTAGCCGTACGCGAAGTAATCCTCGACGGCGCGCGGGTTCAGCTTGCGCGACAGTTCGGGGAAGGTCATGATCGACTTCAGTTCCGAGCCGAACACGAACAGGCCGCTCGGGAGCAGCGAATAGAACATCGGCTTCACGCCCACGTGGTCGCGCGCGAGGAACAGCGTCTGCTTCCTGCGGTCCCACACGCCGAACGCGAACATGCCGCGCAGGTGGCGCACGCAATCCTCGCCCCACGTGAGCCACGCGTTCATGACGACTTCCGTGTCCGACTTCGTGCGGAACACGTGGCCCAGCGCGATCAATTCGTCGCGCAGGATCCGGTAGTTGTAGATCTCGCCGTTGAAGACGAGGGCCACGTCGCGCGCGGCGTTCAGGAATGGCTGCTGGCCAGTGGCCACGTCGATCACGGACAGGCGGCGGTGGCCCATGCCCAGCGCCTTTTCCAGATACAGCTCGCCTTCGTCGGGACCGCGGTGGTGCTGGCTTTCGTTCATGCGCCGCAGCGCTTCGCGGTCGATGTCCCGGTTGCCTTGGGTGTCAAAGATTCCGACTATTCCGCACATGGTTTGCTTTCTTGCTTGTTCGTTGGGTGAAACGGAAACGCGTCAGTGTGCCTTGTTTCGGCAAAGTCCGTCGTACAGGGCGCCGTAGGCGGTCACCATGGCACGCAAGCTGAAACGGTCTTCCACACGCGCGCGCGCGGCGGCGCCGTGCGTGGCGCGCAAGCCCGCGTCCTGCGCGTAGCGGGCCAGCGCGTCCGTCAGCGCGGCGACGTCGCCGACGGGGACCAGGAGGCCCTGCACGCCCTCGTCCACCACTTCCGGTATGCCGCCGACGCGCGACGCGACGACGGGCAGGCCGCACGCCATCGCTTCCAGCATCGACACGGGCGTGCCTTCGGCCAGCGACGGGAGGGCGAAGATCGAGAACGAGTGCAGCACGGCGGCGATGTCGGCGCGCGCGCCCGGCAGCCACACGGCGTCCGTCAGGCCCAGGCTCGCGACCTGCTCGCGCACGGCCGGCAGCAGCGGACCGTCGCCCACGATCGCCAGCTTCAGGCGCGGCGCGAGCTGCGGCAGCTGCGTGCGCAGCCGCGCGAACCCATCGACGAGGGCGCGGTGGTTCTTGACGTCCTGCACGCGGGCGACGGTGCCGATGACGATGTCGTCCGCCTGGAACGGCGCATCCGCGGCGGGCGTGCCGCCGGGCGCGTACTTGTCCGTGTCGACGCCGTTCTTGATGAACAGCGTCTTCGCGGTGGGGATGCGCACGACGTCGCCGAGCCAGCGGTTCAGGTCCTCCGACACGGGGATGAAGCGGTCGACGAACGGCACGAGGCGCCGGCGCAGGAAGTTGTGCTTCGGGTTCAGCCCGTGCGGGTCGCTCGCGTCGCGGCCGTGTTCCGCGTGGATGCGCACGGGGACGCCCGCCATGGTCGCCGTGAACGCGTACTCCAGCGCAGCGAGGTTGTACGTGTGCAGGACGGCCGGACGCAGGCGCCGCATCAGGCGCCAGAACGTCAGGTGCGTGCCGAGGCCGAGGCCAGGCGGCTTGCCGAGCGCGAAGAGTTCGACGTCGCGGCGCGCGATGCGGTCGGCGAACGACGTGTACGTGGTCAGGCAGACGACGGCGTGGCGCCATGCGGGCATGCGGTTGATGCAGTCGACGAGGAGCGTCTCCAGGCCGCCCACGCCGAGCGAATACACGAGGTGCACGACGAGCGGCCGCGTGTCGACGCCGGACGGCGCGAGCGTAGTGGCAGGTGCGTTCATCGTCGTGCCTTCCGTGCCTGTCGTGCCATTATGCCGCGAGCGCCTTCTGTGTCAGGCGGCCGTAGATGGCCGGGTAGCGGCCCACGCTGACGCGCCAGTTGCGCTCCGTCTCGACGTAGTGGCGGCCGGCCTGGCGCAGCTTCGGCCAGGACTCCTGTGCGGCGAGCAGGGCGCCAACCTTGTCCGCCAGCGAGTCCGGATCGTCGGCGCCGAACAGCACGCCGGTCTTGCCGTCCTCGATCAGCTCGAGGTGGCCGCCCACGTCGGACGCGGCCAGGATGCGGCCCTGCGCCATCGCTTCCAGCGGCTTGAGCGGCGTGACGAGGTCCGTCAGGCGCATCGACAGGCGCGGGTACACGAGCACGTCGAGCAGGTCGTAGTATTTGTTGACCTGGTCGTGCGGCACACGGCCCGTGAACACGACCTTGTCCGCGATGTTCAGGTCCTTGGCCATCTGGCGCAGTTGCTCGTCCTGCGGGCCGCCGCCGACGAGCAGCACGCGCAGGTCGGGCATGCGCGCGACGAGCTTCGGCACGGCGCGCAGCAGCACGTCCAGGCCTTCGTACGCGTAGAACGAGCCGATGAAGCCGATCAGGCGCGCGTCGCCCAGGCCCAGTTTTTCCTTCAGTGCGAGGTCGGGCGTGCCGCCCATCGAGAATTTCTCGATGTCGACCGCGTTCGGGATCACGGTGACCTTGTTGGCCGGGACGCCGCGCGCGACGATATCCTTGCGCAGGCCTTCGCAGATCGTGGTGACGGCATCGGCCTGCTTCAGTGCATAGGTCTCGAGCGCGCGTGTGAGGCGGTAGCGCAGGCCGTTCTCCGAGCTGGTGCCGTGGTCGACGGCAGCGTCTTCCCAGAATGCGCGCACTTCGTAGACGACAGGGATGCCGAAGCGCTTGCCGGCGCGCAGTGCGGCGATCGCGTTCAGCGACGGCGAGTGCGCGTGCAGGACGTCCGGTTTCACGAGCGGGATGATCTCGGCCAGGCGCTTGGCCAGGCCGTCGATCACGTTCACCTGGTTCAGGACGGGCAGCTTCGCCAGCGCGCCCTTCGATTCCGGCGTGCGGTAGAAGTGCAGGCCGTCGACGGTTTCTTCCAGCATGTCGCCGGAATTCTGCTTGGCGCCGGTGACGTGGAAGGTTTCCCAGCCGAGCGCGCGCTGTTCGCGCAGGATCGAGCGGGTACGAAAGGTGTACCCGCTGTGCAGCGGGATCGAGTGGTCGAGGACGTGCAGGACTCGCATGATCTTAATTCCGTTCTTCTCTTGGTATCGCGTTATTCGAATGCCGGGTCAGCGGGCGTGCGCGGCCTTCAGCGCGCCGTCGATGGCTTGACCCTGGTCGGCCAGGAAGCGGTGCAGCGCGGCGCGCGCGCTCTCCTTGTCGTGGTCGTACGGGACCGCGAGCATGACGGCCGCGCCGTCGTCGCCGCGCAGCATGGCCTTGTTCGCGGCCTGCCACAGCTTGCCGACGGGGTCGCTGCCCGTGTAATGCCCGCCGACCCATTTGAAGGCCCACACCATGATGGCGCCCTGCGGCACGCGCAGGATGCCTTCGTGCACGGTCACGGGCGTGCCGGCGACGGTCTCGCTGCGCGCCGTGCTTTCCACTTCGTGCCAGGTATCTTCGTAGCCGGTCAGGCGGTTCATGGAACTGATCAGGCTCTTCGTCGGATTCTGGTTGCGGTAGTACAGGACGGTCAGGCTCACGGGCAGGCTGCCTTCCTGGTAGGCGCGGTGGAAGCGCGCGTCCGGCTCCATGTAGAACGGCTTCCAGTCGGCGAAGTCGCGCGCTTCCGGCGCGGTCACGGCGACGTCGGCCAGGCGCACGGGCGCCGGGTTGTCGTTCGCGCGCTCGCCCACCAGCGCGAGTGCGGGCCACAAGCCGCACACGAGCAGCACGCCGGCCACCATCGCGGGGAGGCGGCGCGGCATGGTTCCGGACAAGGCGGGCGCCGGCTTGGCGCCGGCGGCCGCCGGTGCCGCGGGCGCGGGGGCGTTGTCCTCGCGCCAGAAGCTGCCGATCCAGAACATGATGAACATGACGAGGCCGAAGAACAGCCAGCCGTAGATGATGTGGTCGACGCCCGTCGCCAGCGCCATGCCGGACAGGTGGCCGATCATCACGATCATGTACGCGCGCAGGCCGTTGGCGATGACGGGGACGACCACCGACAGGCCGATGAACAGCGCGCGCCGCGCGGTGGAACGGTAGGTCAGGTAGGCGTACAGGCTGCCCAGTGTGATCGAGGAAATCAGGTAGCGCACGCCGCTGCAGGCTTCGACCACGGACCAGTTACCGGTCGGCAGTTCGAAGCGGGTGCCGCTGCGCAGCACGGGGATGCCGGTGGCGCGCACGGCCCATACCGTGAAGTCGGCCGTGAACTGGATCAGCGGGGCGACGAAGATCTCGCCGAACGGCACCGCGAACAGCAGGAAGAGCAGCGGGAACGTGAGCGAGCCGGCCAGGCGCGGGCCGAACAGGGCCAGCGCGGCGACGGGGAACATCGCGACGAACATGTATTGCGACACGACCTGCACCTCGCCCAGCTGCGCGGCGAGCCAGCCGGCGCCGAGCGCCGCGAGCAGCAGCAGTGCGGGCGGCCAGGGCTTGGGCGGATACAGGCTGAAATTCTCGCGCCGGCGCCACACGAGCCACAGGCTGATCGGCAGGATCACGTAGCCGTGTGCGAACGTCTCGGAACTGTTCCACACCGAGACGATCGAGCGCACCGTGCCGAAATACAGCAGGAACGGCGCGAGCAGGGCCAGCGCGATCAGCGCCGCGCCCTGGCGCGATATCGGGGCAGCGGTGGCGTTGATGACGCCCGGTGGCGGATTCAGGAACATTCGAGACTCTCCCCAATACAGGCAAGGTTGCTGGACCAGCTGTAGTTGCGCTGGACCTTGGCGCGCGCCGCCGCGCCGATCGCGGCCGCGGCGCTGTCCTGGCCGGCCAGCAGCGTGCTCACGGCGTCGACGAAACCGGCGGCATCCTCGGCGAGCACCAGTTCACTGCCCGGCACGGCGTCGATGCCTTCCAGTGCCTGCGGCGACACGACGACCGGCGTGGCCATCGCCATCGCTTCCAGCACCTTGTTCTGGATGCCGCGCGCGATGCGCAGCGGCGCCACCGACACGGCGGCATGCGCGATGTACGGCCGCACGTCCGGCACGGTGCCCGTGACGACGACGCCGGGCAGCTTCGCCAGTTCCTGCACGGCCGGCGCCGGCCGCGAGCCGACGATGTAGAACTTCACGTCGGCGAACCGCTCGCGCAGGCGCGGGAAGACGTCGGCGGCGAACCACTGGACGGCGTCCACGTTCGGCCAGTAGTCCATCGCGCCCGTGAACACGACGGCGCGTTCGTCCGCCGCGTACGGATTCGCGTGCGGCTGGTCGGGCGAGAAGTAGTCGGTGTCGACGCCGTTGCTGAAGTGGCCGATCTTGGCCGTGCTTTCGGGCGCCAGCTGGCGGAACAGCTCCGCCTCGGGCGCCGAGACGAACAGCGACGCGTCGTAGTCGCGCGCCACGCGGCGCTCGTACGCGAGCAGGCGGCGCGCCTCATAGCGGTACAGCCAGTTCATCGGCCACGATTTCTGGTCGGCGTACTGGCGCCATTTGTCGGAGTCGACGTCGCAGAAGTCGACGACGCGGCGCGCCGAGCGGTACGGGTCGGCGTATTGCGCCATCGCGCCCGAGAACACGAGCACGCGGTCGATCTTATGTTTCGCCACGGTGTCGTCGACCCAGCGCGCGAGCGCAGCGTCGCGGTAGTACTCGAGCGACAGCGAACGGTTCTTCAACAGCGCCTGCAGGCTGCGCACGCGCGCCAGCAACGGGTTCATGCGCGCGAAACGGCTGCTGGCGCACAAGGCCTCGACGTGCGGCACGTACTGCCAGTCGGCGGGGTCGTCCACGAAGGTGGCCAGGTGCACGCGGTAGTGCCGGGCCAGGTGCTTCAGCAGGTGGTACGAGCGGATCTTGTCGCCCTTGTTGGGCGGGTACGGGATCCGGTGGATCAGCAGCAGCAGGTCTTCCACGATGTTTTCCTTATCACCCCAGATTGCGGACGATGTAAGGGCCCATGAAGTTCGCCAGCGGCAGCGGCAGCTTCTTCCACATCTTGATGAACAGCTGGTATTTCGGGTTCAGCGGATTGTTGTCCGGCAGCGCGCTCGCGGCGTACAGCTTGTATTCGTACGGCAGGTGCTGCGCCGTGAAGCCCCAGTTCTTCTTGAAGTCGTAGGCGCCGGTGCCCAGCTTGCTGCGGCCGAAGTCGAACAGGCGGCAGCCGCGCGCGGCCGCGGCCTGCATCAGGTTCCAGTACATGAAGTCGTTGCCGGCCACTTCGCGCGCGAGGTCCATGCCGCCGCCGTAGTAGGGCACGACCTCGTCGCGCCAGTAGAACGACAGCACGGCGGCCACGAGGCGGTTGTCTTCCGTGACGATGGTGCGCACTTCGCACTCGTCGCCGAACACCTCCTGCAGCATGGCGAAGTATTTTTTCGGGAACACCGGGGTGCCCAGGCGGTGCACGCTGTGCGCATAGGCCTCGAACATGCGGTCGACGTTGGCATCGACTTCGCCGCGCAGGCCCAGCTTGATGCCCTTGCGGACCATCGCGCGCTGCTTGCGCGGGATGGCGTTCAGGTTGGCCTCGTCGTCGCCCGAGATCTCCTTGCGGAAGGTGACGTACAGCTCCTTCGTGTGCCAGCTGGCGTCGTCCGGGTGGAAGCGCTGCATGCCGCGGTATTCCAGGTGGCCCACGCCCAGCTTCTGCGCCAGTTCGTGCGCGGCTTGGTCGAGCATGGCGCGTGCCGCGTCGCTCGTCGCGGCCGGGCCGCCGTACACGCAGAACGGCATCGCGCCCAGCGAGTGGCCGAACAGGCGGCTCTTGATTTCCGCGAGGGGCAGCACGCCGAGGATCTGGCCGTCCTGCTGGACGTAATAAAACCAGGTCTTGATGCCGAACGAACCCTCGATCACCTTTTGCCAGCCGGACAGGTGGAAGAAGGTGGCGTCGGGGCAGGCGCGGACGAACGCGTCCCAGCGGCCGTATTCGTGCGGCTGGAGCAGGTGCAGCGTCATGGGAGACGTGGACAGCACGGGAGCTGCCCGTTTGGCCTGTGCGGCCTCGATGATCGAATTCATGGGCGGTTCAGGAAGATGTTGTCCATGCGGTCCCACGCGAAGTCGCGCGCGAGGGATTCGATGCGGCGTTCCATCCGGTCGATGTTGATGTAGTGGCGGAAGCGCGCCTTGGCGCCGAGGCCTTCGGGACGCGGCTGGCCGGGGTCGACTTCCCACGGGTGGAAGTAGAACAGGGCGGGCTGGCCGTCCTCGCGGTTCACCTTGGCCATCATCCAGCGCGACAGCGCGTACGGCAGCAGGCGGAAATAGCCGCCGCCGCCGGCCGGCAGGTTACGGCCCATCATGTGCACGGTCGTGATCGGGATTTCCAGCAGGCCGTCGGTGCCGTTCGGGTAGAACGCGAAACGGGGCGCTTCCGGCATGCCGTAGTGGTCGTGCACGACCGGGTAGATGCTGGAGCTGTAGCGGTAGCCTGCCTCGAGCAGCTCGTCGAGCGCCCACAGGTTGTCGCGGCCGATCGAGAAGCTGGGCGCGCGGTAGCCCAGCACGGCCTGGCCGCCGATGTCTTCCAGCAGCGCTTTCGCGGAGCGGATGTCGTTGGCGAATTCGGCGCGGGTCTGGTCCGACGCGCGCAGGTGGCCGTAGCCGTGGCTGGCCAGTTCGTGGCCGGCGGCCACGATGCGCTTGACGACCTGCGGATAGCGCTCGGCGATCCAGCCCAGCGTGAAGAACGTGGCGCGCACCCCGTGGCGCTCGAACAGCGCGAGGATGCGGTCCATATTGGCTTCGACGCGGCATTCGCGCGTGGGCCAGCTGGCGCGATCGATGTACGGCGCGAAAGCGGAGACCTGGAAGTAGTCCTCGACGTCGCAGGTCATCGCATTGCGGATGCGTTGTCCCGGGGCAGGTGCGGGCCGCGGGGCGAGTTCGAGCATGTTCATTCTTGGTTGTCCATCGGATGGGTTACCGCCCCCTGGGGCGTGGCGACGATCTTCTTCAGGATCGACAGCACGGAAACGATCGATTTCTCCAGGCGCATCATGCGTTCGTCCAGCACTTCGACGCTGCTCACGCGGCGATCGCCGACGCGCTGGTCGATGGTGCGCAGGTCGGAGCGGAAGGCCGCGTCCAGATCCACGTCGGCCGCGGTGCCCTTCAGCGTGTCCGGCGCCGGCGTGCCGAGCGGATCGTCGACCTCGAATTCCTCGCTGATGTCCTTCACGACCATGTTGATGTCCTGCTCGCCGAACGCATGCATCTCTTCCAGGAAGCCCATCAGCAGCACGCGGTCCATCAGCGTGTTGACCTTGCGCGGGATGCCGCCGCTGTAGGCGTAGATCGCGGCATGGGCGCCGTCGTCGAACGACGGATCGCCCTTCCAGTCGACGGTCGCGAGGCGGTGCTCGACGTAGGCGTGGGTTTCCTGCGCATCCATCGGGCCCAGGTGGTAGCTGGCGATCACGCGCTGGCGCAGCTGCTGCATGCCGGGGCTGTGCAGGGTGGCGCGGAATTCGGGCTGGCCGAGCAGGAAGGTCTGCAGCAGCGATTTGTCGTCGGTCTGGAAGTTCGACAGCATGCGCAATTCCTCGACCGTGCGCGCCGACAGGTTCTGCGCCTCGTCGATGACGAGCAGGGCGCGCTTGCCCTGGTGGTCGACGTCGCACAGGAATTTTTCCAGGCGCGTGAGCAGGTCCGTCTTGCTGGCGCCTTCGTACGGCAGGCCGAACGCCGACACGACCATGCGCAGCGTGTCGTCCGGATCGAGATGCGTGTTGACGATGTGGGCGGCGACGATCTGGTCGGACGGCAGCCGGTTGAACAGGTTGCGCACGAGCGTCGTCTTGCCCGCGCCGACTTCGCCCGTGATGACGATGAAGCCTTCACCCTGCGACAGCCCGTATTCGAGGTAGGCCATGGCCCGCTTGTGGCCTTTGCTGCCGAAGAAGAAATGCGGGTCCGGACGCAGCTGGAAAGGTTTGGCGGAAAATCCGTAGAAAGACTCGTACATCGTATGCCTCCGCGGGCTCAATACTGGACGGAAAGCGTCGCCACGAGCGCATTCTCGTGGTAGTCGCGATTGTCGAACACGCCGGCGCGGCCCTTGGAGTGGCGCAGGTCGAGCGTTCCGATGGTCTTGGTGCTGAAGCGGCTGCTCAGGCCCGCGCTCACCTGGCGGATGTCGTTGGTGAGGCCGGTCTTCAGCGATTGCACGTTCACGGCGTACAGGTTGGCGTGCGCCGAGCTGCGCGAGGACAGGCGGTAGTCGAAATCCGCGCTGGCGCCATGCTGCTTCGTGTCCTCGTTCAGGGCGCCCAACTGCGTCGGCAGCAGCACGCTGTCTTCCTGCTGCAGCGACAGGGCCTGCGTGTGCTCGCTGAAGACCGAGAACACGAGGTTGCTGCGCGCACCCTTGAACGTGGCGGAACCCTGCAAGCGCTTGTTGCGCATGTAACGGTTGCTCAGGTAATTGATGCTCTGGAGCAGCGTGGGCGGCAGGCCCGTCTGCGCCATATAGGCTTGCACCGCCTGCTGGCGCGCGATCGGGTCGGGATATGCGGTCTGGAACAGGTGGTCGAGCATCGCGGCCGTGTCGACCGCGGCCGGCAGCAGGAATTGCGAGCGCGTCGTCGTGACGACGTCGGCATACGTCAGCGCCCAGACGCTGCGCTGCGTGCGGTAGCTGGCGTCGAACGAGCCCGTCTTGCCGAAGTAGCGCCGGCCATACGATGCGCTCACGCGCGTGCGCGACGACGGCGCCCAGATGAAGCCGCCGGACCAGCTGCGGCCGCGCGTCCGTTGGGACAGCGCACGGTATTCGTACTTGTCGTAGCCGACGCTGGTCGTCGCGCTCAGGTGCTGCGTGACGCGGTACTGCAGGCCCGCCAGGCTGTTTTCGGTGACGGTATTGCCCGTGTTCTGGGCGGTCATGTCCTGGTGCGAATGGTGGAAGTTCCAGCCGAGATCGGTGAAGCGCGGACCGCTGACCAGGTCGAGCGACCGCGTGCTGGCCAGGCTGTTGCCGAAGCCGCTCTTGGCGCCGCCCTCGACCGCGTCGCGCGTGTAGCGGGCCGTCATCAAGGCCGTCGCGCCGAACCGGTGCCGGAGGTAAGGGCTGATGCTCCACGTGTGGATGTCGGTGCCGTTGTTCGCGCTGAACGAATTGGCCGGCAACGGGCCGAACGCCGAGACGGCCTGGCGCGTGCCGCTGGCGCTCGCGTCCACGTACAGCAATTCCCGGACCGCGACGGCCTCGGCCGCAGCCGAATAGCGGCGGTCGCTGTCGCGCGTGTTCGGGGTGTTGTCGTTGCTGTATGCGTATTTGCGCCATTCCGCGCTGGCGTTGAACTTCAGGCGCGAGCTGATGCCGGTGATGGACACGCTGGGGGCCACTTCGCTGACGAAGCTGCCGCGTGCCTGGTCCTGGGACAGGTTGCCCACGTTGTCGGAATACGTTTCACGCAGCTGGACACCGGGCGCGACTCGCCAGTCCGCCAGGCAGTCGTTCGACAGCAGCAGTGCCGCCAGCGCAAGCGGCGTGAGCCGGAGCGTGGCACTGCCGGGCCATTTGACCAACCGGTGAGCGGACAAGGACAAATTAGCCGTAGTGATAGTCATACGTTTCTTCGATGCCGGGGAACTCCCTGGTCTTGTTATAGATGAGATTGACGTTCGGATAGCTTTCCAGCTGGCGCAGGGCCTCCTTGACGGCGTGCTGGGTCGTCGTCTGGGCTTCGACCACCATCACGATCTGCCCCATGTGCGACGCGAGCACGCGCGATTCGCTGGTCAGCAGCAGCGGCGGCGAATCGAAGATCACGACCCGGTCGCGATAACGGTTGGCGATTTCGCTCACGAGCGTGCTCATGGACGAGCTGGCCAGCAACTCCGTTGCGCGCGGCGTGCTCGTGCCGGCCGGCAGGATCGACAGCGTGTCGACGTTGGTGCGCAGCATGACGTCGGCCATGTCGATCTTGTCGTCCACGAGGATGTCCATCAGGCCGCGGTGCGCGGGCAGGCCGAGCGAGCGCAGCACCGACGGGCGCGCCACGTCGGCGTCGACGAGCAGCACCGTGTGGTCGAGTTCCATCGCGATGCTCATCGCCAGGTTGATGGCGCAATAGGTCTTGCCCTCGCCCGGCAGCGAGCTGGTGACCATGATCAGGTTGCCCGGCTTTTCTCCTTCCGCGCGCTCGGTGAACGCGCGCTGCAGCAGCGGGCGCTTGATGACGCGGAAGTCTTCCAGCAGGCGCGTGCGGCCGCCGGCGGCCGTCACCATGCCCAGGTCGCGCATGCGGTTCAAGTCGAGCTCGACACGGCGGGTCGAGGATTTCTGTGTGGGCGCGGCCTTTGGCGCCGCGTGGGGCGCTGCTTCGGGCGCGGCCGGAGCGGGCGAGGGTGCCAGGTTGATGGGGGCGTTCGGCGCGGCCGCGTGGGCGGCCTCGATGGCGTCGATGGCCGCCGCTTCCGGCGCGTTGGCGGCGGCCGGTGTGTTGCGCTTCAGGTCGATCCGGCTTGCCGCTTTTTCGATGATGCTCACGGTGTACTCCTTAATCTTAAAGCGTGGGGCGGACCAGGATTGCGGCCATCCCGATGCCATAGGCGCCGAACAGCAGCAGCACGGAGCTCGCGAGCGCGACCAGGCGGCGCTTGCGTTTGACGGTCTGGTCCGGCGTCCAGTTCATGCCGATCGAACCGAGCACCGGCAGGCCGGTCACGTCGCGCAGCGCGCTCTGGCTCAGGAAGGTCGGACGCAGCTGACTCATCAGGAACGCGACGGCCAGGCCGGCGACGAGGGCGCCGACGAACACGATCGAGAACAGGCGCAGGCGGTTCGGGCCGCTCGGATGGTTCGGCACCGTCGGCGGATCGATCACGCGGAACTGCAGCATGTCGGTGGCCGACGTCAGGTCGCCCGACAGGCGCGCCGATTCGCGGCGCTCGACCAGCTTCTGGTAGTTCTCGCGGTTGACCGTGTAGTCGCGGTTCAGCTGCGCGAACTGTGCTTCGATTTCCGGCGCCGTCGTGCTCTGGGTACGCAGGCGCGCCACGCGGGCTTCGTATTCGCTGACGCGGGCACGCATCGACGCAACGTGCGCCTCGGCCTGCGACAGCGACACGTTCAGCTGCTGCAGCATCGGGCTGTAGCTGGCGCCCGGGTCGAGGCTGCGCTTCTTGCCCTTGGCCAGTTCGGCCCTCTGCGCCATCAGCTGGTCGAGCAGGCGGCGCGTGGAGATGACGTCAGGATGCTGTTCCGTGTACTGCATGCGCAGCATGTCCAGGTTCTTCTGGGCGGCGACGATGCGTGCTTCCAGTTCCGGATCCATGAGGGCCGGATCGACCTTCACGGTGCCCGGCTTGGCCGGGTCGCCCGAGATCTGGCGGCGGATCGCGTTGCGCGCCTGCTCGGCCTCGGCCAGCTCCAGTCGCGCCTGGCTCAGCTGGTCGGTGGCCTGTTGCAGCTGGCCGCCGAAGTCGCCCGTGCCGCTGCCGCCGCCCGGCAGCATGCCCAGGTTCTTCAGCTTGAATTCCTTCAGCGAGTTTTCCGCCGCGGCCAGTTTTTCCTCATACGTCTTGATCTGGTCGTCGATGAACTGGACGGCTTTTTCCGAATCCTGCTTCTTGCCGCTGAAGCTGCCTTCCACGAAAATCGTCAGCAGCGACTGGACGACGTCCTTGCCCAGCTTCGCATTGTCGGCCGTGTAGGTGATCGTGTAGATGTCGTCGCGCTCGGTGCCGGTGATCTTGATCTGCTGCATCAGCTCGTCGACGATCTTGTCGTGCTCCTTGGTGTCCTTGGCCTTCACGTCGAGGTCGACCATGCGCATCAGGCGTTCGACGTTCGGACGGCTGATCAGCGTGCGGCGCATGAACATCACCTGTTGTTCCAGATTCGGCACGCTGGTCATGTTGGCCAGCAGCGGTTTCAGGATGCTTTGCGTGTCGACATACACGCGTGCCGAAGCTTCGTATTGATTGGGAAGGCGTAATACCACCACCCAGCCGATCAATGCGACGACCCAGGTAATGACGACGGCATGCCAACGGTATTTGCCAATCGCCTTGAGGAAGTTAAGAAGTACGGCTGTGATCTCTGCCATCTCGTCAGTCTCGCCTTGAACGACCCGTCACCCCGGTGGGGGCGGAAGGCCAAAAAAATAACCAAATACCTCGCATGATCGCTTGTACCCCGAGCAATTGCAATTACGCGCGAGAAAAATGTCGCAGCCGTCTTGGGAAGTGCCTCATTCGCAACACAAGTGCCACCAAGCAATCTAAAATAGCGCGGTACTTTGCTCCACAACCGTCAATTATTAGCACGGATTTAATAAAAGTTCGTAAAACCGTTGTATGTCTTTGACGCCAACGTGGGTGCATCGAGCGACCTCATCGCGTAGACTACCTGCGCAACAATTGATCAGTTCAAGCGCTTTATTGTAATGTCTAAAATGCAAAAAGGGGTGCACGGTTGATGCTGCCTCGAAATAGAGATCACGCCCCGGGCCACCCGTCCGCCCCTTCGCGGCAGCGCCGCAGCTGGCTGGCGTTGCTGGTCTGGTCGCTGGGCGCGATGGCGGTCCCGGCCGGAGCGACCGACCTGCGGACGATTGTGCCGACCATCAAACGCTCTGTCGTGGGCGTGGGCACGTTCGAGCGCACGCGCAGTCCGTCCATCGTCTTTGTCGGCACTGGTTTCGTCGTCGGCGACGGCCTCGACGTCATCACCAATGCCCACGTCGTGCCCGCCACGCTGGCCGAGGGCAAGATGGAACAGCTCGGCATCGTGCTGCCGGACGGCGAAGGCGTGCGCTTCCGCCCGGCCGAGCTGGTACAGCGCGACACCGAACACGACCTCGCTCACCTGCGCCTCAGCGGCGCGCCGCTGCCCGCGCTCGAGCTGGGCGACTCCGATACGGCGCAGGAAGGGCAGGAACTGGCGCTGACGGGTTTTCCGCTGGCGATGGCGCTGGGGCTGCACGCCGCCACGCACCGGGCGACATTGGCCGCGATCACGCCGATCGTCCGGCCGTCGCTCGGCGCCCGCACCCTCGATCCGCGCCAGATCGCCGCCCTGCAGCGCGCGCCGTTCAGTATCTTTCAGCTCGACGGTACGGCGTACCCGGGCAACAGCGGCAGCCCCGTTTATGATCCCGCCACCGGCAAGGTATTGGGCGTGATCAATGCCGTGTTCGTGAAAGGTTTGAAGGAAACGGCGATCACGGCGCCGAGCGGAATCACGTATGCAATTCCTGCGAATTACGTGCGCGATTTGTTGCGGAAAAAATGAACAGAAAACGAGCGCGCGTGCCATGATCAAAAACAATTTGTATCGTGCGCAGTCTTTTCATTCGGCACTATGATATACAATACGACGCTGTTGATGGCTTTTTAACAACGAATACTCGGCCACGGAAGTGGCCTGCGACGAAAGGGACTGACGTGGGCAAGTACAAGGCGAACCTGATGAAACATTCGACGATCGTGCTCGCCGCCGCGTGCGCGCTGGCGCTGGGCGGTTGCGCGACGAATCGCGGCGGGCAGCCGATCGAGACGCAGGTGACCGACAGCCAATACCTGATCGGCCCGGGCGATTCCGTGAACATCATCGTCTGGCGCAACCCGGAAGTGTCGATGTCGGTGCCGGTCCGTCCGGACGGCAAGATCACGACCCCGCTCGTCGAAGACCTGCCGGCCGCCGGCAAGACGTCGACCGCGCTGGCGCGTGACATCGAAAAAGCCCTGTCCAAATACATTCAGCAGCCGGTCGTTACCGTCATCGTGACGAACTTCGTCGGCAATTACAACGAACAGATCCGCGTGATCGGCCAGGCCGCCAAGCCGCAGGCGCTGGCGTACCGCCGCGACATGAGCCTGATGGACGTCATGATCGCCGTCGGTGGCACCACCGAATTCGCGGCAGGCAATCGCGCCAAGCTGATCCGCAACGTGGATGGCAAGCAGCAGCAATTCAACGTCCGCCTGGACGATTTGATCAAGGATGGCGATATTTCGGCCAACGTTCCGATGCGCGCGGGCGACATTCTGGTCATCCCCGAAAGCTTCTTCTAACAACATTGCCGTCGATATTTTTTACATCACCCGGCGTTCCAACATACAATAGTCGTTGCTGGGTGGTATGGCGCCAAAATAAGCACCTGATTTAATGTAAGTTTTTCTTCCGGGCAGCATGCTGGCGCAAAACTTGCTAATACAGGTACTGGTCGCCCTCACTGGGCGACATCATTTTGGGGAACGCACGTGGCTACCGAAAATCAAGATAACGACAAGATCAAAGCGGCGCCGTCCTTGACTCAACGGGGCGCGGCACGCCGTCGCCTGGCCAAAGTCGGCGTGGGCGCCGGGGTCCTCGCAACATTGGAAAGCAAGTCGGCGATGGCATCGATGGTCTGCAGGTCGCCGTCGGGTTCGCTCTCGAACGGCTTGAGCACCAGCCATTACGGCAAAACGGCGCCAACCTGCGACGGGCTGTCGCCCGGTTACTGGAAGCAGCCGCAGCACGCCTGGCCCGCGGCCGTGTCGCGCACGGCGATGTTCACGAGCGTGTTCTACGCCGCCAGTGCCCCTGCTGCGTGTCCGGTGCGCGCCGCTTCCTACCCTAACGGCAAGTGTTACGAGCCGGGCTCGTATGCCTGCGCGTCCCTGGAAGACATGCTGAACCCGCAGAGCTTCGACAACAACAACGTCGGCATGCACCTGGTGGCAGCCTACCTCAACGTCATGTCGCAGAAGGTCGGTTTCCTCGAGCCGACCGACTTGCAGACGATGTGGAGCGAGTTGCAGACCACGGGCCGCTACAGCCCGACCGCCGGCGTGTACTGGGACAATTCCCAGGTCGCGAACTACCTCAGCTCCATCCACGATTGAGGTTGCGGTGTGGCGTTTGACACCTGGCCAGGCGCTGGCCTGCCGGGAATGGGACGGTGAAGCGGTGCTGTACAACGATCTTTCGGGCAGCACCCATCTGCTGGACGGCGCCGCGCTCGACCTGTTGCACGCGCTGCGCGACCAACCCGCCGACGCCGACGCCCTGGCGGCCCGCCTGGCCGACCGATTCGACGCCGGCGACGACGACCTCGTTTCCCTCATCGACGACATGCTGGCCACGCTGGCCGGACTGGACTTGATCGAACCATGCTGACGGTCGGTTCGCTGTCGCGCGCCGAACTCGCGGCGCGCCTGTCGGGTGACGGCATCGTGCTGCGGACGGGCCCATTCGCCAACCGCATCCGCAGCGACGTTCTCCCGCTGATCGACAGCTTTGCGCTGATGTATGCCGACTATCCGGTCGACCCGGACGGCGGCTTCGTCGACTTCTACCTCGATTTGCGCCGTTCGGGCGGCCTGCGCCGCTGGTATCGTCCACAGGTCCATTTCGCCTACGACGGCGCGACGCCGTTCCAGCCGCTGCCGCTCGGGCAGGCGTATCCGATGCTGGAATGGACGATGAACTGGTGCGTCTCGCACCGCGCCCACGGCTACCTGATCATCCACGCGGCGGTGCTGGAAAAACATGGCCGCGCCGTGATCCTGCCCGCGCCGCCGGGTTCCGGCAAGAGCACGCTGACGGCCGCCCTGCTGGGGCATGGCTGGCGCCTGCTGTCGGACGAGATGACCCTCGTGCATCTGGACGACGGCACGCTCGTGCCGCTCCCGCGCCCCGTGAGCCTCAAGAACACGTCGATCGACATCATCCGCGCATTCCGTCCCGACGCCGTGCTCAGCCGTCCCGTCGAGGAAACGACCAAGGGCACGATCGCCCACCTGAAGGTGCCGGCGGAGAGCATCGCCCGCGCCGCCGAGCCGGCCCGTCCGGCGTGCATCGTGTTCCCGCGCTGGGAGGCCGGCGCCGCCATGCTGCTCGACCCGCTGCCGAAGGCGCGCGCGTTCATGCAGGTCGCGGACAACTGCTTCAATTACCAGGTGCTGGGCGCACGCGGCTTCGCCGCCCTGGGCGGCCTGATCGACGCCAGCGACGCGTACGCGTTCCGGTACAGCAGCCTGCCGGACGCGATGGCGCGGTTCGAGCGCCTGGCGCTGGGGACGACATGAACGGTCTGCCGCTGCTCCTACGCGTGTTGCGCGACCCGTCCGCCGCACAAGGCCTGGACGGCGCCGGCTGGGACTTGCTGCTGCGCCAGGCCGACGCCGCCAATCTCGACGCCTACCTGCTCGTGCTGCTGGAAGATGCCGGCCTGCTGGACACCGTCCCCGCCGCGCCGCGCGCCCACCTGGAGTGGACGCGCGCCGGCGCCGCAGGCCATGCGCAGGCCGCGCGCTACGAAGTGCGCCAGATCGCCCGCGCGCTCGATGGCCTCGGCTTGCCGCTGATCCTGCTCAAGGGGGCCGCGTACGCGCTGGCGGGACTGGACGCCGGCCGCGGCCGCCTGTTTTCCGACATCGACATCCTCGTGCCGAAGACCCGCTTGCACGAGGTCGAGGGGGCTCTCATGATGCACGGCTGGATCACCACCCATCACGACGAGTACGACCAGCGCTACTACCGGCAGTGGATGCACGAGCTGCCGCCGATGCAGCACGCGCGCCGCGGCAACTCGATCGACGTGCACCACGCGATCCTGCCGGAGACGGCGCCCGTGCGCCCGGACCCGGACAAGCTGCGCGCCGCGGCCCGTCCGATCGCGGGCGAGCCGGGGCTCGCGACGCTGGCCCCGGCCGACATGGTGCTGCACAGCGCCGTGCACCTGTTTTTCGACGGCGAGTTCGACAAGGGCTTGCGCGACCTCGTCGACATGCACAGGCTGTTGACTGAATTCGGCGCGCAGCCGGGGTTCTGGGGGGCGCTGCCGGCGCGCGCGCGCGCGCTCGAGCTGGGGCGGCCGCTGTTCTATGCGCTGCGCTATTGCCCGCGCCTGCTCGGCACGGTCGTCCCGCCGGCGGTGCAGGCCGCCATGGCCTGGGCGGCGCCCAACCCGGCGCTGTTGTGGCTGATGGACCGATTGTTCGGGCGCGCGCTGCTGCCGCTGCATGCGAGTTGCGCCGACGCATGGAGCGACTTTGCGCACTTTGCGCTGTATGTGCGCGGCAACTGGCTGCGCATGCCGCCGCTGCTGCTCGCGCAGCACCTGTTTCATAAAGCGTTTATCACGAGGCACAACACGTCGCAGGCGGCCTGAGCCTTGCGCGGCGCCAGCTGACCCCAACAGGAGCGGCCTGGCCGCAGGAACGTATGTCCGAATCGTTTGATCTCGACCAGAACTGGGACGCCATCGTCGTGGGCACGGGTATGGGAGGCGCAACGCTGGGCCTGGCGCTGGCGCGCGCGGGCCGCCGCGTGTTGTTCCTCGAAAAAGGCTCCGCCCACCCGGACCTCGTCGGCCGCTACGCGGAGGATGATTTTCCGGCGCCGCAAGCGCCCCAGCCGGCGCACCGGGCCATCCTCGCACGTGCGGGCCGTTACGCGGACGAGATCGTCGACCGCTCGGGGCCGCGAACGCAGCGTTTCGTCCCCTTCATCGGGGCCGGCGCGGGCGGTTCGACGGCCCTGTACGGCATGGCACTGGAGCGCTTCTTCCCATCCGATTTCGCCGCGCAAGACCATTACCGGGCGCCGCCCGGTGCCGACCTGCCGCTGCGCTGGCCCGTCGGCTACGACGAGCTGGTGCCGTATTACGACAAGGCCGAGCAATTGTTCCGGGTGCGCGGCACGGCGGATCCGCTGCGTGCGGACGGGCAGCGCGAACATCTACTGCCGTCGCCGCCGCTGACGCCGGCCTCGAAGGAGCTGTACGGCTTCTTCGAGAAACGGGGCCTGCATCCTTACCGGCTGCCGCTGGCGTGCGAATTCGTCGACGGTTGCAGCGGTTGCCAGGGCTATCTGTGCAGCCGCGCGTGCAAGAACGACGCCGGCAGGATCTGCCTGGAACCGGCCCTGCGCGACCACGGCGCGCGCCTGCTGGACGCATGCGACGTCGTCGCGCTGGAAGCCGATGCACACCGCGTGACGGGCGTCGTGTGCGCACGGGGCGGCCGCCGGTTCACGGTGCGCGCACCCATCGTCGTGCTGGCGGCGGGCGCCCTCGAGACGCCGCGCATCCTGCTCGATTCCGTCTCGGACTCGTGGCCGCACGGCCTGGCCAACGCATCGGGCCTCGTCGGCAAATACCTGATGCGCCACCACATCGACCTGTACCTCATCGAGCCCAAGCTCGAGGGGGAGTTCGATAACCGCCAGAAAGAGCTCGCCTTCAACGATTTCTATATCGTGGATGGGCAAAAACTCGGCTCCGTGCAATCGTTCGGCCGCCTGCCGCCGCCCGCCACCTTGGCCGCTTCCGTCGCCGACGACTTGCGCCAGGGGCCGCTGCCGTGGGTTGCCCCGCTGTTCAAGCTGGCGAAGCCCTTCGTCACGCCCGTGCTGGATGGCCTCGTGCACCGCCGCATGATCCTGGCCGCGACGCTCGAGGACTTTCCGTATGCCGACAACCGCGTCGAGCCCGCGCGCGACGATGCGCAAGGTGCCCGCCTGGCCATCGAATACCGCGTGCGCGACGCCGACCGCTCCCGCATCGAGGCTTTTCGCGCGCGCATGCGCCAGGTGCTGGCCGGCTACCGTTTCAAGCTCATCAAGCAGGCCGAGAACAACCAGCGTATCGCCCACGTGTGCGGCACGTGCCGGTTCGGCGACGATCCCGCACGGAGTGTGCTCGACCGCAATAACCGCGCGCACGGGCTTGCCAACCTGTACGTCGTCGACAGTTCGTTCTTCCCGTCGTCCGGCGGCACCAACCCCAGCCTGACGATCGCGGCGAACGCCCTGCGCGTGGCCGACCATCTGCTGGCGCAGGCGTGATGCGGCGTGCGTCTTCATCATTCATCGTTCATCGTTCATCGACAAGGAGATCGCGGATGCAGCTTTCCGACTTAACAGGCCATTGGGCGTTGGTGACTGGCGCCTCGTCCGGCATCGGCGAGGAATTCGCCGGGCAGCTGGCCCAGGCCGGCATGCGGCTGGTGCTCGTGGCGCGGCGGGAAGAGCGTCTGCAGGCCGTCGCCGACGCGCTGCGCGTGCGGTACGGGGCCGAAGTGCGGGCCATCGTGGCCGACCTCGCGGACACCGCGGCCGCGGCGCGCATCCGTGCAGAGCTCGACGCCGCCGGTATCCGCGTGCGCCTGCTGTGCAATAACGCCGGCGCGGGCCGCTGGGGCCGCTTTGAAGACACCCAAGCGCAGGTGTACGACGAGCTGGGCACGCTCAACACGACGGCGCTCGTGGCGATGTGCCGCCGCTTCTTCGACCATCTGGCGGCATTCCCCAGCAGCGCCGTGATCAACGTGTCGTCTGCGGCCGCCTACCAGCCGGTGCCGTACATGGCGGTGTATGCAGCCAGCAAGGCGTTCGTGCAAAGCTTCAGCCAGGCCCTGCACGGCGAGTGGAAGGAGCGCGGCATCGTCGTGCAGACGCTCGTGCCGGGGCCGACGGACACGGAATTCGACGCCAAGGCCGGGGCCTACGAGAGCGCGCTGACGGAACGCGATGCACCGGCCGACGTGGTGCGGGCGTCGCTGGCGGGGCTGGAGCGCGGGGTGCCCGTCGTGAACGCGGCCAAGGGCACGTACAAGCAGCGCCTGTTCGCGGGGGTGGCGCCGCATTCGATGGTCATCCGCGAGGTCGGCAAGATGTTCAAGCCGCCCGCCGGGAAGTGAAAACACAATAAAAAAACCGCGGTCGAGACCGCGGTTTTTTCATGAGGCTGATCCGGAAACCGGATTAGGCCTTCGGAGCGCGACGACGCTTGGCGCCCATCAGACCCAGCATGCCCATGCCCAGCAGCATCATGGTGCCCGGTTCCGGAACCGGATTGCCGTTCAGGGTGGTTGCACCGTCAACCTTGAACACGATGTCGTTGGCAGTCACGGAATAACCCGGGAACAGCGTCTCGTCGCCGCCTTTCTGGAAGTTGTTCGTTGCCGAGGTGCCTGCCGGGTAGTTCAGGTTCGAGTCGAACTGAACGCCGAACAGCATTTCGCCGACGCCTTGCAGGTAAGCCGGATCGATGAAGTCGCCTTTTTCCTTGATCAGGGCTTGCAGCTGGGTCGAGCCTTGGCCTTTCGAAGCGGACTTTGCGGTGAATTGCGACAGCGAGCCGTCCGGCACGACGGTCAGCAGGGCGATCAGCTTGCCATCGTCGAAGCCGGTGCCGGCCTTGGTGCTAGCGTTTGCTTTGGTGTCGTAGTAGATCGCGACCTTGTTGGCGCCCACGGTGTTGTTCAGGCCGAAGTTCGCGGTTGCCAAACCACCGATCACACCCGACGACGTCACGGTTTCGCTCAGCTTGGCGACGATCGTGTATTCGAAGGCGGTCGGGCTGGAGCGCTTGATACCGTCCGAGCTTGCATCGATGCCGTTCAACCATGCATCGGTCTGCGTGCCGGTCACGCCGACCAGGTTAGCCTGGTACAGGAATTGGAAATTGGTGCCCACCGTGAGGGCTTTGCCGCTGTTGAACGGGCCAACACCGATGGCGACGCCGCTGCCGGCCTCATTCCAGTCCAGCGAGGTTGCATCGGTGGCGTACACGGTGCCGGCACCGTTTTGCAGGGTGAATGCTTGCGCCGACGATGCGGAGAATGCGAAACCAAGGGCGGCTGCGACCGGGATCAGTTTGCGGAACGAATTCTTCATTTAAGCTCCAAATAATCTGCTGGTTGATTTTTGTTCGGGGGTAGCCCAGCGTTGTTTGCGGGCTCTTGTCCCTCTTAATGCAAGGTGCGTGCCAGCCGTAATGGGTTTTGTTTAAAATCAAATAGTTGCGAGCAATTGCGAAAATAAAAGTGGATCGCAGGAAATAAGATGTAAGAATTTCCGACAGTGCGTCAGTGCACGTTTGTCCGTACCGCGCCGCCATCGCCGTCCGCCACGCCGGCAACCTGTTGCTCCGCCGTCGCATGGGAAGGCGCGAACCGGTGGAATGCGCGCACGCCTTCCAGGAAGGCAGCCATGCGCTGCGGCGCGGGATAGTTGGCAAACGCGTCGGCCACACGCCGCGCCGACGTCGTGAGCGCGGGATCGTCGAGCATCGCACGCACCTGGCGTGTCAGCTTCTTGGCGCGGAAGCGGTCGGCGCGCAGCAGGGCGCCGGCGCCGGCCTTCATGACGCCGCTCATGTTCAGGAACTGGTCGAGGTTGGCGGCGATGCCCAGCACCGGCACGCCCGCCACCAGTGCCTGCTGGCTCGTCGGGCTGCCGCCGTTGCAGATGACGAGGCTGGCGCGCCGGGCCGCCAGGTCGCCCGGCAGGTAGGGCGCGACGAACGCGTTCGCCGGCGCGCTGGCGACGTCGATGGTCCCGGCCGTCGCGGCGATGACGGTCACGGGCAGCGGCGCCAGGGCGTCCAGGACAAGCGGCAACAGGCGGCCCTGGCCGGAACTGCCGAGCGTCACGTAGATGATCGGCTTATCTTCCGGCAACGTATCCCACCAGTCGGGTTTGGCCAGCGGCGGTGCCCAGATGATGGGGCCGATGTAGGCATGCTGCTGCGGCAGGTTCCTGGGCGGGAACAGCTCGGGCACGTCGGCGTACATGCTGTAGTCGGCGTCCGTGTAGACCTTGCGCAGGTCGGTGCCCAGCGACGGCAGGCCATACTGGCGCCGCACGCGGTTCAGCGGTACGGAGTGCGAGGCGAAGGCGACGGGGCGCGCCATCCGGAAGATCGCATTCGCGATGCGGATCGGCAGCAGGCGCGTCAGCGGGATGTGCGGCACGGCATAGTGCTGCACGACGTACGGGCTCCAGTACGCATTCATCAGCGACACATACGGAATGCCGCGCAGGCGCGCGCTGACCGACAGCGACAGCCGGAAGTCGCCGACGACGATATCCGGACGCACGGCGTCGAGCACGCGCAGGTCGTCCTCGACATAGCCGGCCAGGGTCGCCGTGTTGTACACCGGCTTGCCGCCCGCGAGCGCGTCGAGGAATTGCTGGCTGGGGATGCTGTGGATGGTCCAGCGGGTGAACTGCGTCCCGTTGAAGCAGAAGTCGTAGCCGTCCGCGCAGGCGAAATGCACGTCGAAACGCGCGGGATCGAGGGATTGTGCGAGCGCAATGGGACGGCCGACGTGGGCCAAGGTCACGGCTTCCGCAAAAAACAGGATTTTTATGCGTTCCATAGGAATATTGATCGTGTAAGGGTTGCGGGAAGCGGACGCCGCTGGCGCGCGGGGACGCCCGCGCTGCCGGTTACTTCATCAACTCTTCGACCGGCTTGCGCAGCGAACGGGCCTGGGGTGCCGGACCGGCGCCGAGGCGGCCCATGAAGACCGGCTGGCCGTTGCCGGTGCCGATCAGTTTGTGCAGGCGCTGGTGCAATTGTCGTGCCGAACCATGCAATCTGTCGACCGTCGAGAACGGCTGATCGTGCTGCACGTAGGCGGAAAAGATCAGCGGCGTCATCTCCGGCTGCATCGCCAGTCCCAGATGGGTCAGCGTTAGCCAGAAGCGTTGCACGGCGCGGCCGGCGGCGACGTGGTCCTCGACGGTCTCGGGCGCCCGCTTGGCCATGATGACGAAATGGGCGGCGCAGCGCAGGCCGGGCACAAGGTCCATCTGCAGGCGTGGCGCCCAGGTGCCCATCAGGCGGTTCATCGTCGACATCCGGCCCCAGCTGACCATTGCCCATTTCATCAGGCGCAGCGTGGCGGCGTCGACGCCGAGCGCCTGGTCGGGAACGCGATCGGGGCTGTGGCGCGCGTTCCAGTGGATGATGCGGCGGTGCACCTCGTAGGCTTCCGGCATCGTCAGGCGCAGCTTGGCGTTCGAAAACATCAGGCGCGCGGCGGCCAGCTTGCCCTGGAAACCTTCGATCCAGCGCACTTCATAGCCGGCACCGACGCTGTCCTCGAGGGCACGTTTTTCCTCGGGCGTCAGCGCACGCGTGCTCATCGGGCGGCGCTGCACGCTGCGGGTCTGGATCGCGGGCAGCAGGGGGCTCGGCTTGACGGCGGGATCGGGGGCGAAGCGCACGTCGAAGACGGGCAGATGGTCGGTGTCGTCCGCGCGCCGGCGGATTTCCGCGCGCAGGCCGTGGGCGGTGGCGGCGATCGCCATCGTTTCCAGCAGGGCGCCATGCGACAGCTGGCTGGGGCGGCCGCGAAAGTCGTACACGCAATCCTCGCGCGTGTCGTGGAAATGCACGGCGACGTGGTCGGGGCCGAGCACTTCGAAGCGCCAGACCTGGGTATTGTCTCCACTTGGTGCCCAGCGCGCGAGGTCGAGGATGTCGTGGATCGTCTGCGGGAGGTTCATGCCTTCGTTGCTTTCGCTGCCAGTTCACGCGTCATCTGGCGCTTGGCGACGGCGATCATCAGGCGGTGCAGCGGATTCCCGTTTCCACCCGGGCGCCAGGTATGGGCCAATTTGTTGCGGTAGGCGTCGAACTGCATGCCGTGCGGCGCGGCCAGCACCTTGCCGCGGCCGAGCAGGATCTTCAGCGCCTCGGTGGCGACGATGCCGGCGCACAGCTGGCAGGCCATGAAGGTCGACGGACCGCGGCGCTCCGCGAAATTGACGGCGTCCGGCAAGACGAGGTAAGGGCGGTGCAGGCCGGCCGGCGCGAGGCCGACGACGAAGCGGATCGCCTTGTCCAGTTCGGGCAGGTCGCCCCACTGGAAGTACTGTTCGAACGTCATCTGGCCGGGCAGGAAGTTCAGCAGGGCGGCACCCATGCCGAGCGGCGCGGCCGTCGTGGCCGGGATGCCGAGGCGGGCGCAGGCGGCGAACGTCTGCTGGCGTGCGTCGAACGCGAAAAAGTCGAGGGCGTCGACGTACAGGTCGACACCGTCCAGGAATTGACCCAGATTGTCCGGGTTGACGCCTTCCGAAAAAATTTTGACATCGATTTCAGGATTGATGTCCTTGGCCATGCGGGCCAGCACCTCGGCCTTGGGCTGGCCGACCGTCGACATCATGGCGCCGACCTGGCGATTGAAGTTGACGAGGTCGAACGTGTCGAAGTCGGCGATATGGAACTGCGCCACGCCCAAGCGTGCCAAGGTCAGCATGTGCACCCCGCCAACGCCGCCACCGCCCGCGATGGCGACACGTTTGCCTCGCAGGGTTTGTTGTTCTGAAGGCGTTACCCAGCCAATATTGCGTGAAAACGCTTGTTCATAGCGAAACGGATTTGTCATTGATGAAGAAAAACGGTTTTATCGATAAAGCGGCAGAAACGTGCCGATATCTACTATGAACAGGCCTTTTTACGCGTGCTGTTCGTCCATGCGGAGGAGGCGGTTGATGATGCCTCGTTCTTCGCGTGGCGAGAAGAAATAGGGATAAAACGAACGTTCCGAAACGTTGTTATCGGCACTGAACGTGCCGCCGTATTTCTGGATCTGTTCCGTAACAAATTCCAGATTTACCCGTAATAGGTAAGCCGGCGCTTCGACGCGCGGGTTGATCTTCAGTTCGCCTTCCTGCTTGAAGCCGAGCATCCGTTCGTAAAAACGGCGGTGACGCGGATTCACCTCGATGACGATATCCGTGCAGTGGTGAATGTCGCGCGCGTAGATCACGGCCAGGTGGAACAGGTTGGCCAGCGAGGTCTTGGAGCGTACCGACGGGTCGAAGGCGAGCTTCGTGAACTCGCACAGGCGCGCGCCAAGGTTGCGATGGGCGTCCAGTTCTTCCTTGAAGATCTGGTCTGCCATCAGACCGATGGGCGAATCGATACCAATCGTGAGCGTACCGACCACGTCACCCTTGTCGGTGGCGGTCAGCGTAATGCGATTCGGGTCGTCGCTGAATTGATGGGTGCCCGCATAACCGCGCCAGGCATACATCTTGTTGATCAGCATACTTGCCGAATTTCGCCCGTCCGCAGTATCGGTAAGCCGGATTCCATACGAATCGTGGTTCACGATAACATCCTCATATTGCGAGGGCGTCATATTATCGCGATCACTGAAATCATGAGCGTCCGATAGGGATGCGGCCGAAACACCCTCTGGATCCTTGAAATCGTCAAATGTCGTCATCGCAGGATTCCCCAATTGTTTAAAAACGTCCGCGGCTGCGGCGGACGGAGTTCTGGTCGCCCGTGCCCTGGCGGTGCCGGGCGCAGATTATTATTTAATTATTAATTGATCTTAGCGTCTTACAAATTCTTTAGCAACGCGCGCGCTTCGTCAGCTTGAGCGAATGACTTGTCGTCCGCGAGAAGCTTGTCGAGCTCCTTGCGTGCACCGGCCTTGTCGCCCGACTTGCTCAGGCCGACCGCCAGGTGGTAGCGCACGTCCGACGACTTCGGCGCCATGCTGCTGGCCTTCTGCAACAGCGGCACGCCGCGGCTCGTATTGCCCTGTTCCACGAGCAGCCAGCCCAGCGTATCGATCACGCCGGGGTTGTTGTCGGCCAGCTTGTACGCTTGTTCGGCGGTGGCCAGGGCGCGCGGGTCCTTGACCTGTTGATAAGCATACGCCAAGTTGTTCAGCGCGGCAGCATTGTTTGGTACGCGTTTGACGATGTCTTCCAGACGCGCGATCGCTGCCTTGTAATCCTTGGCGGCGAGGTTGTTCTCGGCCACGTACATGCCGATCAGCGCGTCGTCCGGATGGTCCTTCAGCCACTGCGTGGCGCGCGCCAGCGCTTCCTTGCCCTTGCCGGACTGGGCCATGGCCTGCAGGGATTTCATGAGGATTTCCGGCGCCTTGGCGATCGCGAACGCCTTGTCGTAGGCCGGCAACGCTTGCGCCGGCTTTTTCTGCGCCATCAGGATGTCGCCTTCCGTCGCGTAGCCGACGGGCGACTTGTCGTTGATCTTTTGGATCTGCCGTGCCGCAGCAAGGGCGTCGTCCGGGCGTCCCGTGCGCATGGCGAGCTCGGCCTGGGCCATGCGGGCGGGAATCAGGTCCGGCTGCAGGTCGACGGCACGCTTGAGGTCGTCTGCCGCGGCGGTATTGTTCTGCAATACCATGTGCACACCGGCCAGATGCAGGTGCGGCGTGGCCGATTTCGGCACGAGATTCACGAGCTTGCTGAAGGTATCCAGCGCGCCGGGCGCGTCCTTGGTGGCGATCTGGGCCTGGCCCAGCAGTTCCACCAGTTCCGGATTGGTCGGGTTGGCGGTCTGGAACTTGCGTGCCAGCGTCAGCGCCTTCTGTGCCTGGTTCGTGCGCAGGTAATGCCTGCCGAGATTGATTGCCGGACCGACGGCGTTCGGATTCGCATTGCTGGCCTTCTCGAACCACGTGGTCGCTTCTTCGGGATGGTTCTGCATCAGGGCCAGTTCAGCCAGGGCGCGCATCGCGTCGGCGTTGTTCGGTTCCTTCTGCAGGACTTTTTCGTAGCGCTGCTTGGCGGCGTCGGGTTTCTTTTCCACGAGGTCGAGGCGCGCCAGGTTCTGTACGGCCGGAATGTACGTGGGGTTCAGCGCGACGGCCTTGTCCAGCGCGGCCCGGGCGGCCGCGACGTCGCCCTTGACCATGTTGACGGCACCCTTCAGGGTCAACACTTGCGGATTGTCGGGCTGCTGCTTTTCGAGTGCATCGACGGCGGCCAGCGCCTTGTCGTAATGCTTCAGCGTCATTTCCGTCTGGACCAGCGCCATCGTCGCTTGCGCCGACTTCGGGTCGAGCGTCGTCGCCATCTCCAGTTCGGACAGGCCGCGCGCCTGGTCGCCCTGGGCCAGCTTGGACAGGCCCAGCGACGTGCGCAGGCTGGCCGCTTTCGGCGCCAGCGCCGCGGCCTTCTCCAGGTAGGCGCTGGCCTTGTTGAAGTCATGCACCTGCATATAGGTTTCGCCGGCCAGGGCCAGCACTTGCGGGTCGTCCGGCGCGCTCTTCAGTGCCGGCGCCAGTGTGGCGACAGCGTCGGCCGGCTGGGCGCTCTTGAGCTGGACCTGCGCCAGCAGCTTGCGCGCATAGACGTCGTTGGGATTGCTCTCCAGGTATTTGCGCAGATGCAGGTCGGCCTGTTGCAGCGAGCCGAGATTCAGCTCGGATGCACCCTGCAGCAGCACGCTGGGCATGTGGTCGGGCGCGACTTTCAGCACGCGCTGCAGGTTGTCCTGCGCAGCCTGGTACTTACCTTGCGAGAATTCGTAAAGCGCGCGGGTGTACGTCACGAGCAGATTGCCGGGTGAATTCTTCTCGGCCGCGTCGATTTGCGCTTTCGCCTCAGGGAATTTGCCGCGCGTGATTTCGATGTACGCTTTTTCGATATGGGCCGTGCGATTGTGCGGATCGAGCGCAAGGGCCTGGTCGAAGGCGGCCATCGCCTCGTCGGCCTTGCCCAGCGTGCGCAGCATGGTGCCGCGCGCCAGGAATGCGTCCGCACTCTTCGGATCCTTGGCGACAGCCTCGTCGATATACCGCTGCACGCCGTCCTTGTCCTGCTTGACGGCGGCATAGCGTGCCATGCCGAGCAGGGCGTCACCGGAATTCGCGTTCAGCGCGAGGGCCTGTTCGAACGACTTCTGCGCCTCGTCGGCCTTGCCGGTCGACAGCAGGGCGTCACCGCGCAGCACCAGCAGCGGCGCCGATTTGGCGGCCGCCTCGGGTGTCACTTCGGTGAGAATGTCCTTGAATTTGCCTTGTTGCGAAATCGCCTTGGCCAGCAGCGGCAGCACGCGCTCGGACGGGATGCCGATGGAGCGGGCTTTACGGAATTCCTTTTCGGCCGACAGGTAGTCGCCCATGTCGAGTTCCAGAGTGCCCAGGGCCAGGCGCGCTTCGCCGTTTTCCGGGCTCTTTTCGACGGCATTTTTCAGTTGAATCATTGCCGACTTCAGGTCGCCCTTTTGCTGGTACTGTTTGGCGTCGGTCAGCAATTGCTCGGTCGATTGCGAGGAGCGCCCGCAAGCGGACAATCCGGCGACCATGAAAGCGCCGGACAGGATCGCAGCGGTGAGTTTCAGCTTGTTAGGGTGACGCAGCATCTGGATTCCTCAAGATAAGTTTGGATCAGCATCGTTGTGCAGATTCCTATTCAACAATAATACCTGAAGGAATAGTAAGAAAGACGCACAAGTTTGGCGTCATGTTGCAAATCCCCCCACCAAAGTAGCGCAAGTTCACCGCTTCTGGTGCGATGTGGCGGAATATGACGACCATATTACTTTCCCGGCCCGCCGTCGCCCTTGCGCAGGCGGCTCAGCAAGGCTTCCACGTTGTCCCCGACGGGCAAGCCATGGCGACGTAACAATTGCACATGCAGCACCAGATTTTCGAGCACGAGCTTGGCCGAAACGGCCAGCAAGGTCATCAGGCGGTCCTCGGTGCTGAAGTTGTCCATCGAGGCGGCCATGGCGCACAAATGATTGGCGACCAGCTCGCGCAGGTCGTCCTCGGGGAAGGGGAGGTCCGCGAAGTCGATCGGGTCTTCCTGTTCGACTTCGCGCATGAGGTCGGCGAGTTGCTGGGGCTGGATCGGCATGGACGGCTCCCAGGGGTCGGAGGATATTTTTGGCGAAGCCGAAAATGTGCTCTGACCCCGAATTGTACGCGTTACATATTGCGGCGATACTGTCCGCCGACCTCGAACAGCGCCGTCGTGATCTGACCCAACGAGCATACGCGCACGGCATCCATCAGCCGGGCAAACACGTTCTCGTTGTCGATGGCGGCCTGCTGCAGTGCCGCCAGCGCGGCCGGCGCCTCGTTCGCGTGGCGCCGGTGGAAGTCTTCCAGGCGCGTCAGTTGCGACTGTTTTTCGTCATCGGTGGAGCGTGCCAGCTCGATCGTCGCCGGCGCCGCGGCACCTTTCGGATTGCGGAACGTATTGACGCCGACGATCGGGAGGCTGCCGTCGTGCTTGCGGTGCTCGTACAGCATCGACTCTTCCTGGATCTTGCCGCGCTGGTAGCCCGTCTCCATCGCACCGAGCACGCCGCCGCGTTCGGCGATGCGTTCGAATTCCTGCAGCACGGCTTCCTCGACGAGGTCCGTCAATTCCTCGAGGATGAACGAGCCCTGGTTCGGGTTCTCGTTCTTGGCCAGGCCCCATTCGCGGTTGATGATCAGCTGGATCGCGAGTGCGCGCCGCACGGATTCGTCGGTGGGCGTCGTGATCGCCTCGTCGTATGCATTCGTGTGCAGCGAATTGCAGTTGTCGTAGATCGCGATCAGCGCCTGCAGGGTGGTGCGGATGTCGTTGAAGTCGATTTCCTGCGCGTGCAGCGAGCGGCCCGAGGTCTGGATGTGGTACTTCAGCTTTTGCGAGCGGTCGTTCGCGCCGTACTTGTCGCGCATGGCGACGGCCCAGATGCGGCGCGCCACGCGGCCCAGCACCGTGTATTCCGGGTCCATGCCGTTACTGAAGAAGAACGACAGGTTCGGCGCGAAATCGTCGATGTGCATGCCGCGAGCCAGATACGCCTCGACGAAGGTGAAGCCGTTCGACAGGGTGAACGCCAGCTGCGAGATCGGGTTCGCGCCCGCTTCCGCGATGTGGTAGCCGGAGATCGACACCGAGTAGAAATTGCGCACCTGGTTCTGGACGAAGTATGCCTGGATGTCGCCCATCACCTTCAGCGAGAACTCCGTCGAGAAGATGCACGTGTTCTGGCCCTGGTCTTCCTTCAGGATGTCGGCCTGCACCGTGCCGCGCACGTTCGCGAGCACCCAGGCGCGGATCGTCGCTGCTTCGTCGAGCGTCGGCTTGCGGCCGTTGTCGCGTTCGAACCGGTCCACCTGCTGGTCGATCGCCGTATTCATGAACATCGCGAGGATCGTGGGCGCAGGGCCGTTGATCGTCATCGACACGGACGTGTTCGGGCTGCACAGGTCGAAGCCGTCGTACAGCACCTTCATGTCGTCCAGCGTGGCGATCGACACGCCTGAGTTGCCGACCTTGCCGTAGATGTCCGGCCGCAGCGCCGGGTCGGCGCCGTACAGGGTGACGGAGTCGAACGCCGTCGACAGGCGCTTCGCGTCCATGCCTTGCGATACCAGCTTGAAGCGGCGGTTCGTGCGGAACGCGTCGCCTTCGCCGGCGAACATGCGGGTCGGGTCTTCGCCTTCGCGCTTGAAGGGGAACACGCCGGCCGTGTACGGGAAGGCGCCCGGCACGTTTTCCAGCATCAGGAAGCGCAGGATCTCGCCGTGATCCTCGAAACGGGGCAGGGCGACCTTGCGCACCTTGTTGCCCGAGAGCGTCGTGTACGTGAGGTTCGTGCGGATTTCCTTGTCGCGGATTTTCACGACGTGCTCGTCGCCCGCATACGTCGCCTGCAGTTGCGGCCAGGATGCGAGCAGCTGTTTCGCCTCGCCTGCCATCGCGTTGTCGCGTTCCGTGATCAGATCGTCGAGGACGACTTCACGGTTCGCGGCCGCCAGCATGCGCTTCGTTTCCGTCAGCTGCTGGCGCTCGCGCGCGAGCTTCACCTGCTTGCCGACGTTGCGGTGGTAGCCGCGCACGGTGTCCGCGATCTCGGCCAGGTAGCGATTGCGCGCGGGCGGCACGATCACGTTCTTGCCGCTCGAGTATTTGGCGGCGGGCTTCGGCAGCTTGGGCGGTTCCGTCTTCAGGCCGAATTCGGCCAGCGCCGGCAGCAGGCCGAGGTACAGCGCCGTCACGCCGTCGTCGTTGAAGCGCGACGCTTGCGTGCCGTAGACAGGCATCTCGTCCGGCGACTTGCTCCACAATTCCTTGTTGCGCTGGACCTGCTTCGCCACGTCGCGCAGCGCGTCCTGCGCGCCCTTGCGGTCGAACTTGTTGATGGCGATGAAGTCGGCGAAGTCGAGCATGTCGATCTTCTCGAGCTGCGACGCGGCGCCGAATTCCGGCGTCATCACGTACATCGACACGTCCACGTGCGGCACGATGGCGGCGTCGCCCTGGCCGATGCCGGACGTCTCGACAATGACGAGGTCGAAGCCCGCGACCTTGCACGCGGCGATCACGTCCGGCAGCGCCTGCGAGATCTCGGAGCCCGCTTCGCGCGTGGCCAGCGAGCGCATGAACACGCGCGTCTGCCCGTTCCACGGGTTGATCGCATTCATGCGGATGCGGTCGCCGAGCAGTGCGCCGCCGGATTTGCGGCGCGACGGGTCGATGGAAATCACGGCGATGTTCAGCCGGTCGCCCTGGTCGAGGCGGATGCGGCGGATCAGCTCATCCGTCAGCGACGACTTGCCGGCGCCGCCCGTGCCCGTGATGCCCAGCACGGGAACCTTCAGCCCTTCGGCCGCGTCCATGATGCGCTTGCGCAGGCGGGCCTCGGCTTTACCGTTCTCCAGCGCCGTGATCAGCTGCGCGAGCGGGCGGTGGCGCTGCTCGATGGGGCCGGCCTGCAGCGGCTCGAGCGTGGTAGGCGCATACGGCGACAGGTCGACGTCGCACGCTTCCAGCATCGAGCGGATCATGCCGACGAGGCCCATGCGCTGGCCGTCTTCCGGCGAGAAGATGCGCGTGACGCCGTACGCATGCAGTTCTTCGATCTCGTGCGGGACGATGACGCCGCCGCCGCCGCCGAACACCTTGATGTGGGCGCCGCCGCGCTGGCGCAGCAGGTCGATCATGTACTTGAAGTATTCGACGTGGCCGCCCTGGTAGCTGGAGATGGCGATGCCTTGCACGTCCTCGGCAAGCGCGGCGGTGACGACTTCGTCGACCGAGCGGTTATGGCCCAGGTGCACGACTTCGGCGCCGTTCGTCTGCAGGATGCGGCGCATGATGTTGATCGAGGCGTCGTGGCCGTCGAACAGCGAGGCGGCCGTGACGAAGCGGACTTTGTTGGACAGTTTGGCGTGCTCCGGCAGGTCGAGCTTGGCGGCGGGCGTGATGTCGTTCATGGTGTTCCTTGGAAAACGGAAGCGAACTTTTGGTTCTTTGTACGGTATATGACGTTAACGTAAACGTCAAGAATGCGATCGGGATCGTGTCGAAGTGCGTAGGGTGGGCTCCCCCGAGCCCACGCGTAACGTGTGTATGTCGCAAACGCCCGCGTGGGCACGGGGTGCCCACCCTACGGAAATTACGCGGCTTGCACGGCGCGCTTTTTGACGGCCCCGGAAAGCAGCTCCTGCCTGCGCATCCGATACTCGGCCACGGCCTTCTCCTTGACGTGCCCGAAGCCGCGGATCTGCTCCGGCAGCGCCGCCAGCTCGACGGCAACGGCGTGATTCGCCGCATCCAGCGACGCGAGCTGCGCCTCGATCATGTCATGGTATTCGGTGATGAGGGCGCGCTCCATCTTGCGCTCGGCCGTGTAGCCGAACACGTCGAACGCCGTGCCGCGCAGGCCCTTCAGCTTGGCCAGCAGCTTGAACGCGCTCCACATCCACGATCCGAATTCGGCTTTCACGAGGTGGCCCTTGGCGTCCTTCTTCGCGAACAGCGGCGGCGCCAGGTTGAATTTCACGCTGAACGTGCCGTCGAATTGGCTTTGCAGCTGTTCGACGAACCGGCCGTCCGTGTACAGGCGGGCCACTTCGTATTCGTCCTTGTAGGCCAGCAGCTTGGCGTACGACTTCGCGACGGCCATGGCCAGCTTGTTGCCGAGGCCGAGTGCCGCCTCGCGCTCGCGCACGCGCGCGACCAGCGCCTCGTACTGCGCCGCGTAGGCCGCGTCCTGGTAACCGGTCAGGAACTCGACGCGTTTCTTGATGACCGAGTCGAGGCTTCGCGGCATCTGCAGCACGACCGGCTGCGCCGGCGTCGCCACCTGCTCGACGCGCTTGAAGTCGACGGCGGCGCGGCGGCCCCACAGGAAGCTGCGCTGGTTCGATGCGATGGCCACGCCATTCAATTCGATGGCGCGCAGCAGCGACGCTTCCGACAGCGGCACGAGGCCCTTCTGCCACGCATAGCCCAGCATGAACAGGTTGGCGGCGATCGAGTCGCCCATCAGTGCCGTCGCCAGCTTCGTCGCGTCGAGGAAGTCGGCGCCCGATTCTCCACCGACGGCTTCCACGATCAGCGAACGTACCTGGGCGGCGGGGAATTCCCAGTCGCGCTGCTGCGCGAACGTGCCGGTCGGCTGCTCGTGCAGGTTGACGACGACCATCGTGCGGCCCGGACGCATTTTCGAGATGGCGTCGGCCGCGCCGGCCGTCAGCATGTCGCAGCCCAGTACGAGGTCGGCCTCGCCGGTGGCGATGCGCTGGGCGCGCAGGCGCTCCGGCGTCTCCGCGATCTTCACGTGCGACGTGACGGAGCCGTTCTTCTGGCTCATGCCCGTCATGTCCAGCACGGACGCGCCCTTGCCTTCGAGGTGCGCGGCCATGCCCATCAGCGCGCCGACGGTGATGACGCCCGTGCCGCCGATGCCGTTGATCAGGATGTTGTACGGCGCCGCGATCGACGGCAGAACGGGCGTCGGCAGCGGGCCCCAGCCATCGTCGCCATCCTTCTTGCTGGCGCCGGCCTTGTTCTTCTTCAGCGTCCCGCCTTCGACGGTGGCGAAGCTGGGGCAGAAGCCCTTCGCGCACGAATAATCCTTGTTGCACGCGGACTGGTCGATGGCGCGCTTGCGGCCGAACTCCGTATCCTTCGGCAGGATCGACACGCAGTTCGACTGCACGCCGCAATCGCCGCAGCCTTCGCACACGGCTTCGTTGATCACCATGCGCTTCGCCACGTCCGGGAACTCGCCCTTTTTACGACGACGGCGCTTCTCGGCGGCGCAGGTCTGGTCGTAGATCAGCACCGTCACGCCAGGGATCTCGCGCAGTTCTCGCTGCACGTCGTCCATCTTGCTGCGGTCGTACAGCGTCACTTCAGCCGGCAGCGCGGAACGGTCTTCATAACGCGACAGGTCTTCCGTCACGAGCGCGATGCGCTTGACGCCTTCGGCCGCCATCTGGCGCGCGATCAGCGGTACGGACGTCGTACCGTCCACCGGCTGGCCGCCCGTCATCGCGACGGCGTCGTTGTACAGGATTTTATAAGTGATGTTCACGTTGGCCGCGATGGCGGCGCGCACGGCGAGATAACCGGAGTGGAAATAGGTGCCGTCGCCCAGGTTCTGGAACACGTGCGGCACGTTGGAGAACGCGGCCTGGCCGATCCACGGCGCGCCTTCGCCGCCCATATGCGTCGTCAGCTTGTTCATCTCCGGGTAGATCGACGTGGCCATCACGTGGCAGCCGATGCCGGCCAGCGCGAACGAACCGTCCGGTACTTTCGTCGACGTGTTGTGCGGGCAGCCGGAGCAGTAAAAAGCGGGACGGAACGGCGTCGTCACGGCCTTCATCAGGACGGCGTCCTTCGCTTCGAGGAACGCCAGGCGGGCGCGGATCAGATCGCGGGTACGCTCGTCGAGGTTCAGGCGAGTGATACGGCCGGCGATCACGCGCGCGACCTGGGCGACCGAGAAATCGGCCTTCGGCGGCAGCAGCCATTCGCCGCGCGGCGCGACCCATTCTCCCTTTTCGTCGAACTTGCCGATCACGCGCGGGCGCACGTCGTCGCGCCAGTTGTACAGCTGTTCCTTGAGCTGGTATTCGACGACCTGGCGTTTCTCTTCCACGACGAGGATCTCGTCCAGGCCCTGCGCGAATTCGCGCACGCCTTCCGGCTCCAGCGGCCAGATCATCGCAACCTTGAACAGGCGCAGGCCGACCTGCGCCGCCATCGCTTCGTCGATGCCCAGTTCTTCCAGCGCTTCCAGCACGTCCACGTACGATTTACCGGACGCGATGATGCCGAGCTTCGCATCCGGGCTGTCGATCGTCGTGCGATTCAGCTTGTTCTCGCGCGCATACGCGAGGGCCGCGTAGATCTTGTAGTCCTGCATCAGCGCTTCCTGGTTGCGCGCCTGCTGGCCCAGCGGGATCGAGGACAGGGTCGTATTCAGGCCGCCTTCCGGCATCGCGAAATCCTGCGGGATTTTCACGTCGACGCGGAACGGATCGGCATCGACGGAAGCACTCGATTCCACCGTGTCGGCGAGCGCCTTGAATGCGACGGCGAGGCCGGAAAAGCGCGACATTGCCCAGCCATGCACACCGAGGTCCAGGTATTCCTGCACGTTGGACGGATACAGCACGGGGATCATGCAGGCGGCAAAGATGTGGTCGGACTGGTGCGGCAACGTGGAAGAATAGGCGCCGTGGTCGTCGCCCGCGACGAGCAGCACGCCGCCGTTCTTTGCCGTGCCGGCATGGTTCATGTGCTTGAAGACGTCGCCGCAGCGGTCCACGCCCGGGCCTTTCGCGTACCACATCGCGAATACGCCGTCGTATTTCGCGGGGCCGATCAGGTCCACGGTCTGCGTGCCCCAGACGGCCGTCGCGGCCAGGTCCTCGTTTACGCCCGGCACGAATTTGATGGATTTCGCTTCGAGGTGGCCTTTGGCCTTCCACAGGTTCTCGTCCAGGCCGCCCAAGGGCGAGCCGCGATAGCCCGAGACGAAGCCCGCGGTGTTCAGGCCGGCCTGCTCGTCGCGCAGTTTCTGGATCATCGGCAGGCGCACGAGTGCCTGGATGCCGGACAGGAAGATCTTGCCGGAGGTGGCGGTGTACTTGTCGTCGAGGCTGACGTCTTTGAGGGGAGCGGGAACGGCGGGCGTGGCAGGGGTGGACGCGGATGCGCCCTGGCCCAGGACGGTGTCAGGCATGGAGTCTCCAAACTTTGTGTTTTCAGATGGACCCGTGCCGGTGGCGCGCCGGGTAGGCGCTGGCCGGAATGGGGCCGGGGGCCGCTTTGGCGGCTGTTACACCCAGTGTAGAGACAAGTTGACGTATACGGAAATACGGATTGGGGATGGAGCCATAAGAAAAAATGATGGCCCGGGATTAGCCGGCGAGCGCGCGGGCGCCGACCCAGCGGCCATCCGTGCACAGGTCGTGCGCCACCTGCGTGACGAGACGGCCGACGGCCGCCGCCGCATTCGTCAGCGGAATATTGCGCGACGCGCACAGCACGACAGTGCGGGCAATGGCCGGATCGCGGATGGCCAGCGCCCGCATGGCACCGCGTTCGACCTCGGCCTGCACGGGCGCCACGGGCAGGATGGTGGCGCCCATGCCGGCGAGGATGGCCGATTTCAGGATGGCGATCGAATTGATCTCGATGACATTGCGCGTGGCCAGGCCTGCGGCGCGCGCCGTGCTTTCGATGCGCGGGCGCACGCCGTGCTGCAGCCCGGGCAGGATCAGCGTGGTGTCGAGGGCGTCGCGCAAGGACAGGCTGTCGCGTCCGGCGGCGGCCGGCGCGTCGGCGCGGCAGACGTAGCGCAGCTCTTCCTCGACGAGCGGGGTGGCGCTGAAGCTGCCCAGCTGGCCATCGTCGAACAGCACGGCCAGGTTGATGCGGCCGGCGCGCAGCTGCTCGGCCAGGCTGCCCGTGATTTCCTCGGTCAGTTGCAGCGTGATTTCCGGATAGCGCGCGCGGATCGCGGTCAGCAGCGGCAAGGCAAGGGCATCGGAAATGCTGTGCGGCAGGCCGAGCGTGACGCTGCCCGATGGGCGCTCGGCCGATTGCACGACGGCGGCCTGCGCATCCGCGACTTGCTTGAGGATCGCTTGCGCATGCTCGTAGAAGACCTTGCCGGCGTCGGTGTTCAGTACGCCCTGGGCCGAGCGGTGCAGCAGTTGCACGCCCAGCTCCTCTTCGAGCTGGCGCAGTTGCTGCGTCAGCGCCGGCTGCGCCACATGCAGGACCAGCGCGGCGCGCGACAACGAGCCGTGGTCCACGATGGCGACGAAATAGCGCAGCTGGCGAAGTTCCATTTAGTAAATGTTTGTATCTTTATGGCTACACGCGATCGCCACATGTTTATTATTGGAAACTTTTTGTCATCAAGTCGTTATACTTGAACGACCTAAAGGCGCCGAGATTAACATACCCCTGGACACTTCCATGCTCAAGAAAGTCGGTTCTTCCCAGTTGCGAGTGGGGATGTTCATCCATGACCTCGACTGCGGCTGGATGGAACATCCGTTCGTCCGCAACCGCTTCGTCATCACGGGCGAGGACGAGATCCGCAAGATCGTCGCCGCCGGCATCCGCAGCGTGACGATCGACTGCGCGCGCGGGCTGGACGTGGCCGATGCGCCCACGATCGCGGAAGCGGACGCCGCGACGGAGGCCGAGGTGGCCGCGCTGGCCGCTAAGCCTGTGACGCCGCTGCGTGTCACGCTCGCCGAGGAATTCGACCGCGCCGTGTCGATCCGGCGCCAGGCCGCGGGCCTCGTCAGGGCGGTCATGCAGGATGCGCGCCTGGGCAAGGCGGTGGAACTGGACAAGGTGTCGCACGTCGTCGAGAACATCACGGCGTCGATCCTGCGCAATGCGTCCGCTTTGCTGGGCCTGTCCGTCATCAAGAACAAGGACGACTACACGTTCCTGCATTCGGTCAGCGTCTGCACGTTGCTGGTGGCGTTCTGTCGTTCGCGCCAGCTGGATGCCGAGACCACGTACCAGGCCGGCATCGGCGGCCTGCTGCACGACACGGGCAAGGCGCTCGTGCCGGATGCCATCCTGAACAAGCCGGGCCGCCTGACGGAAGAGGAATTCGACATCGTCCGGCGTCATCCGAAGGACGGGTACGACATCCTGCGCCGTTCCGAGGGCGTCGGCCCGATCCCCCTCGACATCACCTTGCACCACCACGAGCGGCGCGACGGCACCGGGTATCCGGACCGCCAGGCCGAGCAGAGCATCAGCGAGCTGGCGCAGATGGCCGCGATCGTCGACGTGTACGACGCCATCACGGCCGACCGCTGCTACCACAAGGGCATGCCGGCCGCCGAGGCGCTGCGCAAGATGTACGAGTGGAGCAAATTCCATTTCAATCCGGCGCTGACCCAGGAATTCATGCGCTGCGTCGGCATCTATCCGGTCGGGACGCTCGTCCTGCTGGAATCGGGGCGCCTGGCCGTCGTCGTGGAACCGCACGAAACGAGCTTGCTCACGCCCAAGGTCAACGTGTTCTACAGCACCAAGAGCCAGACCTATATCAAGCCCCACACCGTGGACCTGGCTCGGGGCTTGGGCTTTGGCGGCGGTGACAAGATCGTGCGCTACGAATCGCCTGAGAAATGGCAGGTCGACCCGCTGCGCTTCATGCAGGTGGCTTGAGCCGCGGGGGCGGTCGTCAGAAAAACTCGGCGGTGTCGTTGGAGGCAACGGTCTGCAACAGGCCGTGCGCGATGAGGTCGTCGTAATGGCAGGCGCGGTTGCGCCCATTGCTTTTCGCGTAGTACAGCGCCTGATCGGCGTGGCCGAGCGTGACTACCGGCGAATCATATGCGCTGATGCTGACGAAGCCGACGCTGACCGTGACCCGTCCCACCTGCGGGAACACGTGGGTTTCCACGTTGGCGCGGAAGCGCTCGATGATCTTCCAGGCGTTGTCCAGTGTGGTCGAGCGCAGCAGCACGACGAATTCCTCGCCGCCGAAGCGGAACACGCGGTCCTGGGCGCGGAACGACGATTGCAGCAGGTTCGCGATCAGGATCAGCACTTCGTCGCCGTACAGGTGGCCGAACTTGTCGTTGACGGCCTTGAAGTGGTCGACGTCGACGACGGCCAGCCACTGCCTTTCCTCGGCATGGTGCTGGCGCCGCTCAGGCTCGCCCGGCAGGCGCGGGTCGTGTTCGTGCGCATTCTGCAGCATGCGCGCCAGCTGGTCGTCGAAGGTCTTGCGGTTGAGCAGGCCGGTCAGGGAGTCGCGTTCGCTGTAGTCGAGCAGATTCTGGAAATTCCGGTAGACCCCGACAATGCCGCCGATCACGTAGACGCTATCGTGCGAAAACGCCTTGTCGTCGCGGATTTCGAGGCAGGTCGTGGCCTTGTCGCCGAACCAGATCGGCAGCCAGAGCACGCGCATGCCGTTGGGAAGGATCGCTTCCACGCTGTTCTGGTGCTCCGCGAGGCAGCGCTTCAGCTCGGGAAGGGCCGCCACGGCTTCGCCCAGTGCGCCGTCGTACGTGTCTTCCAGGCGCGCCGTGCCGCCTTTCACGACGCTGGCGCGCGCACGCAGGTATTGCTGTCCAGACACGGTCGTGATGGTCAGGATGCGCGTCTGAGCCGCGTCCGCCAGCTCTTGCACGGCCGAGATTACGGACATGTCGAGCATCGCGTGATCGCGGTGGCCGGTCATGTCAACCATGTGTTTCAGGAGCGAATCCATGTCGTTCTCAGCAATGTAATCAACCGACCTGCGGACTGGGCACAGCCGCCGTCGCGTTCGCAGGTGTCTGGCGTTTCACAAAGAGCAAGCGAAACAGGATATCGGGTTTTTGCATCCCGAGCAATTATGCAAATGCAATTTCTTTAGCCTGAGTGAATTTTCTCAACCATACACCACATCATACTCCCCTTATCAGCGGCGATTTAGATCCTAAAAAGCAATTACTAGTTCTTTATGGAAAAGTTGCGTGGGCTCAACTTGCTGTGTGGCATCAACTCTTATAGTGAATTCACTGGCACGGAACGCAGCAAGCCAGCCACAGTGACTTGACCAGCGCCCCTCCGGCTAGTGGCAGTTCTTATCAACCTACCATATGGGAGTTTGTCATGAGCAACTTCATCTCTGCAGTCAAAACCTTCGCCGCTGACGAAAACGGCGTGACGGCCATCGAATACGGCCTGATCGCCGCCGTGATCGGCGTGGTGATGGCAGCCTCGGCGAAAGACGTGGGCGCGAAGGTGAAAGCGGCGTTCGACTACATTTCCGGCCAGATGGGCACTATTGGCGCTTAATGTAGTGGCAGCCCTCCGGGTTTTCCAGCCCGGGGGGCTTTTTTTTGGGGGCGTCATGCAAGTCGAACAATATCGCGATGCGCTGCTGCTGCTCATGGTAAGCATCGCCGCCGTCAATGACCTGGCGGCGCGGCGTATCCCGAACCGCCTGCTGCTCGTCGGCCTGGCCGGCGCGCTGGTGCTGCACGGGCTGTCCGGCGCACCGGGCGCCGCCTTGTTGTCCGCCCTCGGTGGCATGTCGCTTGGGCTGGGCCTGTTCCTGCCGTTCTATCTGGTGCGGGGCATGGCCGCCGGCGACGTCAAGATGATGGCGGTGGTCGGCTTCTTCACCGGCCCGACCGCGGCATTCCAGATCGCCGTCATCACGTGGTGCGCAGGCGGCGTGATGGCACTGCTCGTCGTATTGCTGCGCAGCCGCGTGCGCCTGGTGCTCGCGAACATCGGCCACCTGCTGTGCGGACTCCTCGTGCCAGGCACGAAACTGGCCGACACGACGCTGCCGCAAAGCGCCGGTTCCATGCCCTACGGACTGGCCATCGCGCTCGGCACGATCGCCGTCCTCGTTACCCGTTATGGATGAGTCCGCTCTTGGCGAACCTCAAGGGTGGCCAAAAGACCGGTCGTTAGAATCATTCTGACCTGTTTCGGAAAACACGCAAGGCAAGGGGGTTCCGATGTTTGAAACGCTATCGACAGGCAATACCGCGTCGGCGCCGCGCGCCGCGCAACCGGCGGCGGGCAGTCCGGACATCGCGCCGGTCCTGCCGCGCCAGGCGAAGACCGTGCGCGATACGGGCCTCGAACCGCGCTTCGTGACGGATCTGGTGCTGAAGGCGATCCAGGCCGGCGGCAAGGCGCCGTTGACGCTGTTGGCCGGCAAGCTGCGGCTGTCGATCAGCGTGTTGCGCGAAGTCCTCAATCCCCTGATCGCGGAACAGCAGGTGGAAGTGGCCTGGTGCGGCGAATCCGACATCGACATGCAGTACCAGCTGACCGCGCACGGACAGCGCGGCGCCGCCGACGCCCTGGCGCGCTGCCGCTACGTCGGCCCGGCGCCCGTGACGCTCGCGTCGTACCGCGCCGTCGTCGAAAGCCAGGCGCTGCGCGATGCCGATGCCGAACGCATCACGCTCGCGCAACTGGCCGGCGTCCTCGGCGAGGACGGCCTGGCCCCGGCCGCGCGCGACGTGCTGGGCGCCGCATTGTATGCGCGCCGCTCGCTGCTGCTGTATGGGCCGTCCGGCGGCGGCAAGACGACGCTGGCGCGCAAGCTCGGGCGCCTGCTGCCCGGTCCCATCGCCGTGCCGTACGCGCTGATGGCCGGACGCCACGTGATCCGCCTGTACGATCCCGCGTTGCACGTCGCGCCCCCGCCGAGCGTGCGCCAGCAGGAGGAACGGCGCAGCTGCGACGCGCGCTGGACCGTGTGCCAGCGTCCGCTCGTCCACGTCGGCGCGGAACTCGGACGCGACATGCTCGACTTGCGCCACGACGCCGAACAGGGCGTCTATCACGCGCCGCCGCACCTGCAGGCGAACAACGGCATGCTGGTGCTCGACGACGTCGGCCGCCAGCGCATCGGCGCCGCCGAGCTGCTGAACCGCTTCACCGGCCCGCTGGATGCCGGGTGCGACCAGCTGACCTTGCAGGGCGGCCAGGCCGAAGCGGTGCCGTTCGACGTGGCCGTCGTGTTTGCGACCAACCTGCCGCCGTCCACCGTATTCGATGACGCCGCGCTGCGCCGCATCGGCTACAAGGCGGACATCGGCGCGTGGACGCCGGCCGGCTATCGCGCCCTGTTGCGGCGCCAGTGCCGGATGCGGCGCATCGACGTCGACGATGCCGCCATCGATCACCTGGTCGAGCGGCTGCACCCGCAATCCGGGCGCGCGCTGCTGGCTTGCTACCCGGGCGAACTGCTCGACCGGGTCGCCGATTTCGCCGGTTTCGCCGGGACCGAGCCGCGCCTCACGATCGCCGCCGCCGAGCAGGCCTGGCGCAGCATGTTCATCGCCGGCACGACGGAGGTCGAGCCATGAAGAACAAGCGCGCCCTCATCGTCATGACCGTCGCGGTCCTGTTCGGATTCGCGGCCGTCGTGTTCGCGTCGCGCTGGCTGCTGAAGCAGCCGGGCGGCAGCAGCGGTCGCATCGTCGTGGCGGCCACCGACATCAGCCTCGGCCAGCGCCTGGCAGCGGAGATGTTCAAGCTCGCGGACTGGCCGGCCGACAGCGTGCCGAAAGGCGCGTTCACGGACCCGCAGAAATTGAGCGGCCGCGTGCTGAGGACCAATCTGCTGATGGGCGAGCCGGTCAGCGAGGTCAAGCTGGCGCCGGCCGGCACGCTCGGCGGCCTGTCCGCCCTGATCACGGAAGGCAAGCGCGCGATCACGGTGCGCGTGAACGACGTGATCGGCGTGGCCGGCTTCGCGCTGCCCGGCAACTACGTCGACATCATCGTCAGCACCCAGAAGGACTTGCCGCCCGGCGCGGAAGCCCGCCAGCAGAACATCTCGAAGATCGTGCTGGAGCGGATCCTCGTGCTCGCGGTCGCCCAGGAAGTCAACCGCGACGAGACGAAGCCGAAAGTCGTCAACGCGGTCACGCTCGAAGTCACGCCGGAGCAGGCCGAAAAGCTCGACCTGGCGCGCAGCGTCGGCACCTTGTCGCTGGCCCTGCGCAACCAGGTCGACCCGCAGTCGGCCAGCACGGAAGGCGCGACCAAGGTGACCCTGCTGCCCGAGACGCCGGCGGCGCCGCGCAAGCCCGCGACCAAGCCGGCGCTGGCGGTGCGCCCCGCGCCCGTGGTGGTCAAGGTGACGGCGCCGGTGCGGCGCGAATGCGTCACCGTGCTCAATGGCCTGCGCGTGTCGCAGGAGTGCTTCTGAACCTCGCAGGGTAAAGCCATGAACGGATGCTTGACGCCATCGCCGTTGTTTCGCTGCCTGTTCGCCGCCGGCCTGGCGCTGGCGGCCGCCGGACCCGCCGGCGCGGCCGCCAGAACGAAAGCCCAGGCCGCGGACAATCCGGGCGAGGCCGTGCCGCCGCGCGCCGAGGCCGGCCCCAATTGCACGGGCGAAGCCGCGCGGCCGGCCCAGCTGGCCCTGCAGGTCGGCAAATCGAGCCTGATGCGCCTGCCCGAACCGGTCCAGCAGCGCAGCGTCGGCAACCCACTCGTCGTGCAGGCCCTGATGGTGGCGCCCGACACGCTGTACATCGCTGGCGTCGACGTCGGTACGACGAATATGATCATCCAGGGTAAAAGCGGCTTGTGCAGCGTGCTCGACATCACGGTCGCGATGGACCCGTCGGCCCTGCAGGCGACCTTGGCCGTCGCCTTGCCGGACGAGCACGACATCAAGGTGCTGGCCGCATCCGACGCCCTCGTGTTGACCGGCACCGTGAGCGATGCCACTGCCGCCGCGCGCGTCGTCGAACTGGCGACGGCCTACGTGCGGCGGCCGCTGCGCGCGCTGACCGTGCCCGACAAGCAGGATGCCGCCAGCCAGAACCAGCGCGAAGGCCAGAACCAGGGCGGCGCGGCGGCTGCCGCGGCGCGGGTGGTCAACATGCTGTCCGTCCGTGCGCCGCAACAGGTGCAGCTGGAAGTCAAGATCGCCGAAGTGTCGAAGTCGCTGCTCGATCGTCTCGAAGCAGGCGTCACGTGGCGTTTCGGTTCCGGCAGCTGGGGCGCGACCTTGCTGTCGAATTTCCTCACCGGTACGGCGCACGCATCGGTCCAGGCGCAGAAAGGCACCAGCGGCACCCTGGCCGGCGCGGCCGAGAAGCAGGACGGACTCGTGCGCGTGCTGGCCGAGCCAAACGTGATGGCGATCAGCGGCCAGGAAGGCACGTTCCTCGTGGGCGGCAAGTTCTACATCCCGGTCGCACAGGAGAACAACCGCGTGACGCTCGAGGAGAAGGAGTTCGGCGTCGGTCTGCGCTTCACGCCGACGGTGCTGGGGGGAGGGCGCATCAACCTGCGGGTCGCGCCCGAGGTCTCGGAATTGTCGCGCGAGGGCATCGGCATCTCGGCGACGGGTTTTTCCGGCACCGCCATCATGCCGGTCGTGACGACGCGCCGCGCCACCACGACGGTCCAGTTGTACGACGGCCAGAGCTTCGCGATCGGTGGCCTGATCAAGAGCAACCTCGTCGCCAACATGAAAGGGCTGCCGATATTGGGCGAATTGCCCGTGCTGGGCGCGCTGTTTCGCAGCACCGATTATCAACAGGACCGTACGGAACTGGTGTTCGTGATCACCGCGCACCTCGTCAAGCCCCAGGCCGGCAACAGCTACACGCTCCCGACCGACAAGGTGGGCGAGCCGTCGCGTGCCGCGTTGATGCTGGGCGGCCGCCTCGATGGACCGCCGCCACCGGCGTCGACGGCCGCCTTGTCGGCGCCGGCGCCGGTGACACCGCCGGTGCATAGCGCGGGCGGCTTCGAATTGAAATAGGAGAGAGCGATGGCCATCACGACCCCATGCAAGGGAATGGCGTGCGCGGCGCTGGCGGGCATGCTGCTGTGCGGATGCAGCACGACGCCGCGCTTCAACGAACACTTCGGCCAGTCCGTGCGCGCCAACGTGGCGGCGCAGGTACTCGATCCGGCCGCCGCGGCGAACACGAATCCGGCGGCCGGCATGGACGGTGCCGCCGCCGCCATTGCCCACGAGCGCTACCAGAATTCGTTCAAGGAACCGGAAAAACCCGTCAGGCCGCTCGTCATCAGTGGAGCAGGCAGCAACTGACGCACCGTCCGCCCTGAACATCCCGATTGCCGTCCCAAGGACCACGATGAAAGCCCTCCTGATCAGCCGCGACACCCAGCTTTACGCGGAGATCGCCTCCCAAGGCGCGGCGCGCGTGCCGCCACTGAACGTCGCCGCCAGCCGCGCCAGCCTGCGCGATGCGCTGGAACGCCCGCTGTCCGACAGCCCGAGCCTGATCATCGTCGACATCAGCGACGCCGATGCCGATGCCGCCGACGGTGACCTGCTGGAGCGCCTGACCCGCCATTATTCGGCGGCGCATTTCATGCTGTTGACCGACAATCACCACCCCGACCTGTTGATCCGCGCCATGCGCGCAGGGGTGCGCGAAGTGCTGCAACTGCCGCTGGTGCATCGCGCGCTGCACGAGGCGATCGACCGCATCGCGGCCAGCGCCGGCGTGGCCGCGCTGCGCGACGGGAAGATACTCGCTTTCATCGCCTGCAAGGGCGGCAGCGGCGCCACGTTCATCTCCACCAATTTCGGCTACGCGCTGGCCACGCTGGCGGACAAGAAGGTCTTGCTGATCGACCTGCACCGCCAGTTCGGCGACGCCACGCTGTACGTGTCGGACCAGAAGCCGGCCATGACCCTGTCCGACGTGTGCCAGCAGATCGCCCGCATCGACGGGCCGTTCCTTGAGTCCTGCCTCGTGCACGTGGCGCCCGGATTCGGCGTGCTGGCGGCGGCCGACGATCCGGGCCAGAACGTCGAGGCCAAGCCCGAACACATCGACACGATCCTGCGCGTGGCGCGCCAGTACTACGACTACATCCTGCTCGACGTCGGCCGCCAGATCGACGCGGTGTCGCTGCGCGCGCTCGACAGCACCGACGCGATCTACCCGGTGCTGCAGCTCGCGTTGCCGGACATCCGCGACGCGCGCCGCCTGCTCGACATCTTCCGCTCGCTCGGCTACGTGACCGACCATATCCGCCTGATCGTCAACCGCTACGAAAAGGGCGGCAAGCTGCGCCTGCAGGATCTGCATGCGGCGCTGGGAGCGGAAGTGCTGCACACCGTCCCCAACGACTACATCGCCGTCACCGACTCCGTCAACCAGGGCATACCCGTGCTGCAGCTGGCACGCACGAGCGCCGCCGCGCGCAGCCTGGCCGATCTCGTCGAAGTAGTGACGTCGCGCCGCATTCCCGAGGCCAAGGGCCTGTTCGACCGCCTGTTCGGGCGCGGCGAAGACGATTGATTGTTCAAGGAGCCACCCATGTCCCTGCGCGAACGCCTGTCCGTGACGGACGAGGAGCGCCAATACCAGCCGGTACCGGCCGCGGCGCAACAAGCCTACGCGGAGCTGAAGAAGACGATGCACCAGATGATCCTCGACCGGATCGACCTGGAGCGCCTGAAGCGCCTGACGAGCGAACAGTTCAAGCACGAGCTGGCGCTGCTGGTCCAGCGCATCATCGAGGAAGAACGGATCGTGCTGAACCAGCAGGAGCGCCATCACCTGGTGCTCGACATCCAGCACGAGATGCTCGGCTTCGGTCCCCTGGAGCCCCTGCTGAACGACCCGACCGTCTCCGACATCCTCGTCAACACGTATGACAAGGTCTACGTCGAGCGGCGCGGCCGCCTCGAGCTGACCGACGTTTCGTTCCACGACAACGCGCACCTCATGAAGATCATCGAGAAGATCGTCTCGCGCGTCGGCCGCCGCGTGGACGAATCGAGCCCGATGGTCGACGCGCGCCTGCCGGACGGCTCGCGCGTCAACGCGATCATCCCGCCGCTCGCAGTGGACGGCCCGCTCGTGTCGATCCGGCGGTTCGGCGCCTCGCCGCTCACGGTGCAGAACCTGCTCGACTACAAAAGCGTCACGCCGCCGATGATCAAGGTGCTCGAAAGCCTCGGCCTCGCGAAAGTGAACATCCTGATCTCGGGCGGCACCGGCAGCGGCAAGACGACGATGCTGAACCTGATCTCCGGCTTCATCCCGGGTAACGAGCGCATCGTGACAATCGAGGACGCGGCCGAACTGCAGCTGCGCCAGCCGCACGTCGTGCGCCTCGAGACGCGCCCGCCGAACATCGAAGGCAAGGGCGAGGTGACGCAGCGCGCGCTCGTGCGCAACTCGCTGCGCATGCGCCCGGACCGCATCATCCTGGGCGAGGTGCGCGGACCGGAAGCGCTGGACATGCTGCAGGCCATGAACACGGGCCACGAGGGTTCGCTCGCCACCATCCACGCGAACACGCCGCGCGACGCGCTCGCGCGCCTGGAAAACATGGTCGGCATGGCCGGCGTGAGCCTGACGCCGCGCGCCATCCGCCAGCAGATCGCGTCCGCCATCACGGTGATCCTGCAGGCCTCGCGCCTGGCCGACGGCACGCGCAAGGTCGTCAGCATGCAGGAAATCACGGGCATGGAAGGCGAGATCATTTCGATGCAGGAGATCTTCCGTTTCGAGCAGACGGGGATCGACGCCGACGGCAAGGTGCAGGGTCATTTCTGCGCGACGGGCGTGCGGCCGCGTTTCGCCGACCGCCTGCGGATGTTCGGCGCGGCGGTACCCGAGGATACCTTCGACCCGGACCGCGTCTTCACCTGAACCGCGGAATCGCCGCGAAAGCCTCGCATGGACATCCTCTTCTACGGATTCATCGTCTTCCTGTTCGCCGCCATCATCCTCGGTATCGAGGGCGTGTATCTCTGGTGGGTGAACACGCACGGCGCCAGTGCCCAGCGCATCGCGCGCCGGCTGCAGCTGATGTCCGGACACCAGGGCAAGAACGCCGAACGCATCTCGATCCTGAAGCTGCGCCGCTTCGGCCGGCACGCGCTGACGGAGCGCCTGCTGCAGCGCGCCCGCTTCGCGCACCGCATCGACCGGCTGCTCGTGCAGGCGGGCATGGGGTGGTCGGTCGAGCACTTCCTGCTGTGCTCCGGCGTCGTCGCGGTTTTGGCCGGCTATCTCGTGCTGCAGTGGCCGATGCCGTTGCCGGTGCCGGTGTTGGTGCGTGTGGCGCTCGTACTGCTGTGTGCCTTCGTGCCGTTGCTGCTGGTGCGCCGCGCACGCCTGCGCCGCCTCGCGCGCATCGAGGAGCAACTGCCCGACGCCGCCGATTTCATCGCACGCGCGCTGCGTGCCGGCCACTCGTTCTCGAACGTGCTGCAAATCGTCGGCAACGAATTGCCGGAACCGCTCAGCGGCGAGTTCCGCATCGCGCGCGAGGAGATCAATTACGGCGTGCCGCTGGGCGAAGCGCTGCACAACATGGCGTCGCGCATTCCGCTCACCGACCTGCGCTATCTCGTCATCGCGATCCTGATCCAGCGCGAGACGGGCGGCAACCTGGCCGAAATCCTCAGCAACATCAGCCACATCATCCGCGGCCGCCTGCGGCTCGCGGCCCAGGTCCGCGTGCTGTCGGCGGAAGGACGCATGTCCGCCTGGATCCTGGGGCTGCTGCCGTTCGCCGTGGGCGCCATGCTGGTGCTCGTGAATCCCACGTACATCATGGTCCTGTGGACCGATCCGGCCGGCGTCAAGCTGCTCTGGACCGCGCTCGTGATGATCATCGTCGGGGTGATCTGGCTGAAGCGGATGATCCGCATCCGCATCTGAGGAGGCATCGATGACTCGCGCACAGCTGCTGTTCCTGTTGATCGTCTTCGCGGTGGTCTGCTGCCTCGCGTGGCTGGCGGCGGTGCTGTTCGCGCCCGCCGCGCTGCGCGCCCGGCTGGCCAGCTTCATGGGGCACACGGACGACGGCCAGGCGCAGCGCAGCAGCTGGGTCGAACGCGTGGCGCGCGCGGCCAAGCCCCTGACGAAGCTGTCGGTGCCGGACGAGGGCTGGGAAAAATCGGCGCTGCGCACCCGCTTCATGAACGCCGGCTGGCGCAATCCGGCCGCGCCGACGTTGTACTTCGCATCGAAGACGGCGCTTGCGCTGGGACTGCCCGCGCTCGTCGGCCTCGTGCTGGCGTTCGTGCCCGCCACCGTCGCCGGCTTCGAGACGATGGCCGTGCTGCTGTTCGCGGCGACGTGCGGCTACTACCTGCCGAACGTGATCCTCGACCGCGTCGTCAAGCGCCGCAAGCGCGAGATCTTCGAGAACATCCCCGATGCGCTCGATCTGCTGACCGTATGCGTGGAGGCGGGCCTAAGCCTCGAGCGCGCGCTGGTCAAGGTCGCCGCCGAGATCCACGTCAAGAGCGTGACGCTGGGCCAGGAGTTGCAGCTGGTGCTGATGGAGACGCGCGCCGGCTTCAGCAAGGAAAAGGCGCTGCGCAATTTCGCGCTGCGTATCGGGCTGGACGACATCGATTCGCTCGTTGCGATGCTGATCCAGTCCGAGCGCTTCGGCACGAGCATCGGCGACGCCCTGCGCGTGTATTCGGAGACGCTGCGCACCAAGCGCCGCATGGTGGCCGAAGAGGCGGCCGCCAAGATCGGCCTGAAACTGTTGTTCCCTCTTGTCTTTTGCATCTTCCCGACCTTGTTGATGGTGCTGCTCGGCCCCGCCGGCATCCAGATCACCAAGATCTTCGGCACCGCCCTGGGCGGTACCAACTGATTCGACGGAGATTGCCATGCGCTCGCGTATCCTGTTGTCCGCCTTGCCCCTGTTGTGCAGCGGCGTGCTGCTGCTGGCCTGCAGCAGTCCGCCGCCGCAGCCCGACGCCGGCGGACCGGCGTTCTCCGCGGCGAACGACAACTACCTGCGCGGCCGCAACCTGTACCTCGCGCGCCGCTACGACGATGCGATCGCCGCTTACGAGGCCGCGCTGCGCCTCGACGCCACGCACGTCAACGCGCGCAACGGGCTGGCGATCGCGTACGCCGAGAAGCGCGATTTCGCCCGTGCGATCCCGATCTGGCGCGACCTCACGCGCGACGCCACGATGGCGTCCGGCCCCGCGGCCGCCTTCCTGTTTGCCAACCTGGGTTATGCCTACCTGCTCAGCGGCGACTTTGACGCGGCCCAGGTCGCGCTCGAAAAGGCCTGCCTGCTCGATCCGCTGGACCAGCGCGCCTGGCAATACCTGGGCGAGACCCTGTTGAAACTCGGCCAGGAAGAACGCGGCCGGCAGATGCTGCGCCAGGCCGAGGCCTTGCGTGCGCACGACTTCCGCGCCGACTATGCGACGGCGAACGGCGGCACGCGGCTGCCCGCCATCGAGCAGGCCGTCAAGGCCGACCAACGACCCGACGAGGAATGGGCCGTCGTCGAGGTGGTCCGCAGGGACGACGGCATGCTCGAACTGCGTCGCGTGCCGTCGAAAGAGGCCGCGCCGATCGCCCGGCCGTCCGTGCCGGAGACGGTCGCCCGACTGGAGATCAGCAACGGCGACGGCCGCCAGGGCCTCGCGCGCCGCGTGGCGCGCCAGTTGCGCGATGCCGGGCTCACGGTGGTGCGCCTGACCAACGAAAAAGGGTTCGGCGTGCGCCGGACGCGCGTCGAATACCAGCCGGCCTTCCGGACGGTGGCGGAACGCCTGGCGCGGCAGGTCGGGACCGGCGAACCGGTCGAGGCCGGCATGGATGGGCGCGCAGACGTGCGCCTCGTCATCGGCCACGACGTGCCGCTGGACCGCATCGGCGACAAGCCGCCGTCGGGGCTGCTCGTCGCACTGGCAGGCGGCGCCGACGGCCTGGCGCGAACCGTGCCGATTCCACAACAGTAGCGGGCGACAGGCTGTCCCGAAATTCGGAATAATAAAATTCTTGATAACTCGGGAGAAGCGCCATGAAGCTCATTCGTTTCCAGACCGCTATTGCTCAGTCTGTTCTCGCGACCTCGCTGCTGGTCTCGCTCGTCGCCTGCGCCCCGACGCCGACCCGCGAAGGCACGGGCGAATACATCGACGACTCCTTGATCACCAGCAAGGTGAAGGCCGCGTTCGCTGCCGACCCGACCGTCAAGGCGACCCAGGTCAAGGTGGAAACGTTCAAGGGAACGGTGCAGCTGAGCGGGTTCGTCGACTCCCGTGAATCCGCCGAGAAGGCCGTGGAAATCGCGCGCAACGTCAAGGGCGTGAAATCGGTCAAGAACGACACGGTGATCCGCTGACGCCGGCACGGCGGCGCCGTGCCGGCGCACCGCTTTACTGCCAGCTGACCTTGCCGAAGCCGTTCGTCGTCGCATTGCGCGTCGCCGGCTTGCCGTACACGGTGGCCGAGCCCATGCCGCTCAGGTTCACGTTGGCCGCCGTTTTCGCGTACACGCTGGCACCGCCGAGGCCGGTCATGTCCAGATCGACCGTTTCCGCGCGCAATTGTTGAGCGTCCAGGCCACCGACGCCGCCCAGTTGCGCGCGCAATAGCTTCGTCTGGCCGGCCACGGTGATATGGCCGGCGCCACCCAGGTGCAGCTCGATGCGCTCGGCCTGGCCGGGGTTCAGCGTGAGACCGCCGACACCGCCCAGGCGTGCATCGACGTCGCGATACTGTCCCGTGAAGCGCACGGCGCCGGCGCCGTCCAGCGCCAGCTTCAGCTTGTCGCCGCTGAAGCCGGACACGTCGCTCGAGCCGACGCCCTGCGACACGAATTCCTGCAGGTTCGGTACGGTGAGGTCGGCGCGCAGCTCGCTCTTGTTGTTGCCATCCATACGGGTATTGTTTTCCATGTCGATGACGAGCGTATCGCCGCGCTGCGTGGTCGTCACCTTCGCGACATAACGCTTGTCGCCGGACACGACGAGCGAAGGCGTCGATCCCTGGTGCAGGTTCAGGCGGATCACGCCGCCCAGGCGCACTTTCGATACGCTCGCATCCACGGGGCGGTTTTCGCGGACGAGGTCGTCAGCCAGCGCAGCATGCGTGCCGATTGCCAGGGCGATGGCGAGGACGGCGCTCTTGATCAGGTTGTTCATATCGGGTCTCCGTTGGTGTGCTGTTGGAATCACTATAGGCAAGTGCCATGCACGGAACCCGGCGATTGCGACGGATTGCAGCATTGGCGGTACAGGCCGCGAAAACGCCGCGCCGTCCCGCTGTCACCCGCGCACGTCGTCCCAGGACAGCCCGAACCGCGCCAGGTATTTCTTGAGGCGGTCCGCATCGTTCGGCTGGCGCTTGGCGGTGCGCGACACGGCGAACAGCTTGCGGCCCGCATCCGACAGCGACACGGACTGGCGGCACACGCCGAGGACGGCCTGCAACTGCAGCGCGTCGAACTGGTCGAGCTGCGCGGCCGCGGCCGCCCCCAGCACCTGATCCAGATCCGCCGGCTGCGCCACGGTATCGTGGAACGGCCGCCACAGTTGGCGCAGGCGCGCGATCTCGCCGGCGACGATGGCATCGTTGATACGGCCGGATTCGGCCAGGGTGGCCATCCGGGTCATCGACGCGGACAGGTCGCGGAAATTGCCCGTCCAGCGTGCGTCCTGCGACATCGCAAAACGCATGTAGTGATCGCGCGCTTCCTTGTTGAAGCGCACCATGTGCCCGTGTTCGGCGCCGAATTCGCGCAGCAGGTACTCGATGTTCGGCTCGATGTCCTCGCTGCGTTCGATCAGTCCCGGCAATTCATATGTCCATAAATTGATCCTGGCGAATAGGTCTTCGCGGAAGCGGCCGTGCGCGACTTCGCGCGCCAGGTCGCGGTTCGTGCCGGCGACCAGCTGGAAGTCGCTGTGGACTTCGTGGTCGCCGCCGACGGGCAGGAAGCGTTTTTCCTCGATCGCCTTGAGCAGCATCGCCTGTTCGTCCAGGCCCAGTTCGCCGATCTCGTCCAGGAACAGCACGCCCTTGTCGGCCGTGCGCAGCAGGCCGCTGCGTTCCGACATCGCCCCGGTGAACGCGCCCTTGACGTGGCCGAACAACGTGGAACCGGCACCGTCGCCATGCAAGGTGGCGCAGTTGATTTCGACAAAACGTCCGGCCACTTGCCGGCGCGTCTTTTTGAGTTCGTACAAGCGGCGCGCGAGGAACGACTTGCCTGCGCCGGTCGGTCCCATCAACAGGATCGGCGCACGCGATTTGATGGCCACGCGTTCGATCTCGTCGATCATCGTGTTGAAGCGCACATTGCGCGTCGCGATGCCGGATTTCAGGAAGGCGACGGCATCTTGCTGCTCGCGCGAGAAGCGCCGCGCGATCTGGTCGTATTTCGACAGGTCGAGGTCGATCAGCGCCAGCGTACCGGGCGCGCCGGGCGCGTGGCGGCGCGGCGGCGAGGTCTGCAGCAGGCTACCCGGGAAATAGCGCGCCTCCGTCATCAGGAACAGGCAGATCTGGACGACGTGCGTGCCCGTCGTGATGAGGATCCAGTAATCCTCCCGATCGGGCTCGAAGGGATAGGCGCGCGCGAAGTCGAACAGCGCGCCGTAGACCTGTTCGAAATCCCATGGGTCGTCGATGTCGATCTGGCGCGGCACGATCTCCGTTTCCGGCGATACCGTCCGGATGTCTTGCGTCACCTGGTCGACCAGCCTCGTGGGATCACGGTTGAACAGCAGTTCCAGGCGATCGATGACGATGTCTTCGTGCTGCGTCAACGCCACCGTCGGCCGCCATTTTTCCCAGCGTGCGCTCCCTGTGCCGCTGTCGAGCTGGGTGCCGATGAAGCCGATCACGACGGTTTTCTTCTTATCCATCTTATAAAGACTTATAAATTTGGATAACTCTAGCATGTTTTGCTTTTGCCAAGGCAGACGCCGGTTTTTCGCCTACGAGATAAAAACACAAGTAAATCAATGAATTGCGAGGCCAGGAATCAGATCGGCGCTGCCTGGCACGCCGATTGCAAAAGAAGCGATTGCGAGATAAAGGGACGGAGACGATGATGGGTTGGACGATCAGCGTCGGCACGGCCGGCGCAAGAGGCAGCAAAACGAAAAATGGATGGCCGCAGACGCTGTCGGTCAGCTTCGACGCACACGGCGTGAGGGCGCGGGTGACGGCGAACCCGGACGCCGTCGCGCTCGCATCCGATGTCGCCGGTGCGGTGCCGGCCTGGCAGGCGCGGCGCGTCTGGCAAAACGTGCTGACCACGCTCGTGGGCACGTGAACGAATACGAAAGAGAGAGTACGAAAATGGCGAAACATGAACACTACGATGTGCTGAACGTGGAAGGCGGCCGTCCCGTCAAGATGTGGACGCGCGGCGTCCCGGTGGAAGAGGAGGCGAAACGCCAGCTGGCCAACACGGCGCGCATGCCGTTCATCTACAAGCACATGGCCGCGATGCCCGACGTCCACCTGGGCAAGGGGTCGACGATCGGCAGCGTGATCCCCACGCTGGGCGCCGTGATCCCGGCCGCCGTCGGCGTCGACATCGGCTGCGGCATGATGGCCGCGAAGACCACGCTGAGCGCGAACGACCTGCCGGACAACCTGGGGCCGCTGCGCAGCGCCATCGAGCGCTCCGTGCCGCACGGGATGTCGCCGAAGACGCGCGGCTTCAAGGGCCGCGACAAGGGATCGTGGGATACGCCGCCGCAGCCCGTCGACCAGGCCTGGATGACGCTGAAGGACGAGTTCGACGACATCTGCCGCAAGACCCCGCGGTTGAAGAACACGAACAATTACAAGCACCTGGGAACGCTGGGCAGCGGTAACCACTTCATCGAGATCTGCCTGGACGAGCAGGGCTTCGTGTGGTTCATGCTGCACTCCGGCTCGCGCGGTGTCGGCAATGCGATCGGCTCGCATTTCATCGAACTGGCCAAGCAGGACATGCGGACGCACTTCATCAACCTGCCGGACCAGGACCTGGCGTACCTGCCGGAAGGGACGCAGCATTACGACGACTACGTCGAAGCCGTGGGCTGGGCCCAGAAGTTCGCACGCATGAACCGCGAAGTGATGATGCAGAACCTGATCGCGGCCGTGCGCACGGTCATCACGAAGCCGTTCGAGACGCACGTGGAGGCGGTGAACTGCCACCACAACTACGTGCAGAAGGAACACCACTTCGGCAAGGACGTGCTGGTGACGCGCAAGGGCGCCGTGTCCGCGCGCGAGGGTGAGCTGGGTATCATTCCGGGTTCGATGGGCGCGAAGAGCTTCATCGTGCGTGGCAAGGGGAATCCGGACAGCTTCCACAGCTGCAGCCACGGCGCCGGCCGTACGATGAGCCGCACGGAAGCCAAGCGCCGCTACTCCGTCGAGGACCAGGTGCGCGCCACGGAAGGCGTCGAATGCCGCAAGGATGCCGACGTGATCGACGAGATCCCGATGGCCTACAAGGACATCGACGCAGTGATGGCGGCACAGAGCGACCTGGTCGAAGTCGTGCACACGTTGAAGCAGATCGTCTGCGTCAAGGGATGAAAGGACAACACATGATCGAACTGGATGGCGCCGTCGGCGAAGGCGGCGGCCAGATCCTGCGCAGCGCGCTCACGCTGGCCATGATCACGGGGCAGCCGTTCCGCATCCGGAACATCCGCGCGAATCGCGCCAAGCCGGGCTTGATGCGCCAGCACCTCGTGGCCGTGCAGGCGGCGCTGCGGGTGTGCGGCGGCGACGCGTCCGGGGCCGCGCTCGGCAGTCAGGACCTGACGTTCCTGCCGGGGCCCGTGAAGGGGGGCGACTACGCGTTCGCGATCGGTACGGCCGGCAGCTGCACGCTGGTGCTGCAGACCGTGCTGCCGGCCTTGCTGGCGGCGGACAAGCCGTCGACATTGACGCTGACGGGCGGGACGCACAACCCGATGGCGCCGCCGGTGCAATTCCTGCAGCGCGCCTGGTGTCCGCGCCTGGCCGAGATGGGGGCGCACATCGACATCCGCCTCGAGCGCTTCGGTTTTTATCCGGCCGGCGGCGGCGGCGTCGAGGCACGCGTGGCACCGTGCGCGCGACTGCTGCCGCGCACGTGGATGACGCGCGGCGAGCGCCGTGCCGCCTATGCCGAGGCGTTCGTGGCCGGCGTGCCGGGGCGGGTGGCGCAGCGTGAGCTGGAATGCGTCGGCAAGTCGATGAACTGGGGCGACGATCAACTGCTGATACGTGGCCTGCCGGCCGACCAGGGGCCGGGCAACGCGCTGATGCTGACGCTTGAATACGAGCACGCGACCGAGGTCTTCACGGCGTTCGGCGAAAAATCCGTGTCATCCAAACAGGTGGCGCGCCAGGTGGTGCAGCGTGCGCGCCAATACCTCGTGTCGGAAGGCGCGTTCGCCGAATACCTCGCCGACCAGATGATGCTGCCGCTCGCGCTGGCGGGTGCCGGCGGCTTTACGCTGGACGAGGTGTCCATGCATGCGCGGACCAACGCTCAAGTGATCGAGATGTTCCTGCCAGTGAGTTTCCACTTCGGACGGCACGATGGCGTGGACAGCTGCACGGTGACGGGCCGGACGACGGCTAACTCATCGGTTCAATAGATATTTCCTTATAAAACTTTATATTAATGCAAGCAATTTACAGATATGCATAAGAATGTCGAGTAAATTTACATTCATTGTGCATAATCTTATTTTGTCATACAAATCAATGGCATTTTGTTACTGGCATAGCTCTTGCTAACCTCGGTCCCGTGGTACTTTTGATAAACCTTTTTCATGAACTAGGACCGAGAATGAGATTCAAACCCGCTGTCGCCTTGCTGGCGCTGACCGTATTCGCAACCGGCGCCCAGGCGACCGACCTGTCTTTCACGGGTAACTTCAACCATGACAATGACGTGCAAGCCTTTACCTTCACGGTGAGCAGCACGTCGAGTGTGACCCTGCGCAGCTGGTCGTATGCCGGCGGCGTGAACGCGAACGGCGACACGATCGCCCGCGGCGGATTCGATCCGATCCTGGGGCTGTTCGACTCGACGGGCAACAAGCTCTACGAGCAGGACGACGCCGGATGCGGCGTGGTGGCAGGCGATGCCGTGACGGGCCGTTGCTTCGACGTCAAATACACGACTGACCTGGCGGCTGGGACGTACACGGTGACGGTCCAGCAATATGACAACTTCGCGGCGGGTGCTCATCTGTCGGACGGGTTCGATCGCGACGGCGTCGCCTACCAGAACTTCCGCAACGGCTTCGTCGACGTGGCTGGTGACAAGCGCGATGCGCACTGGGCATTCGACATCCTGAACGTCGACTCGGCCGTCGTCGTTCCGCCGGCGGACGTACCGGAACCGGCGTCGCTGGCACTGCTGGGCATCGGTGCGCTCGGGCTGCTGCGCCGCAAGCGTGCTTAAGCTGCGCTGAGCAGCCAAACACAAAGGGGTTACGAGTTTGTGCTCGTAACCCCTTTGTTTTTCAATCGCTCAGATCCCGATTTATCCGGAAAGGCGTTCTTCATCGGCAGCAACGCTCGGCGAGGGCTGGGGCGGCAACAGGAGATCGTCGAGCGGGATCGCCACGTCATTCTTGACAGGTGTCGACGATCCTAGCCTGGTCACATTGTGGACTTGATCGATCAACTTGCCGATCCAGCCCTTGTGCCGCTCGCACAGAAGCGCGAGCCATGCGGCGACCAGGAATGGCACGAGGTAGATGGCGGCAACGAACACGGGCCCGCTCGTCAACTTTGCGCCGTACAGAATCGCCTTGATGAAATACATGAGCGGGTAATGGAACAAATACAGCCCGAAACTGATATCGGCACCGACCTGGATCGGCCATGCAAAGCGCTGCAGTACCGCCTGGAAGCGGTCGGCAATGCGCGAGAATCCATAAATATTGATGGCGACCAGTACGCCGATGAGGTAGCTCGCCGGCCAGAAACCCACCTTCCATTTCGCACCCGCCGCAATGCCCGGGAAGGTCTCCGCAAGTACCGGACCGGCATTGAATGCTGAAAATGCGAGGGCAGCAACGATTGAGCCGAGCCAGAACGTCCAGCCGACCAAAGCCGACGTACCGCGGCGCGCCACGGCAAAGTGGATGGCGGAGCCCAGCAGCCAGATCGGGAGTCCCACCAGAATATCCGGGCCGGCGATCGCGGCAGCGCAGGCGATGGCGATGTATTTTTTCTTGCCGGAGAAATAGACTGCGGCAGCGAAAATCATGTAGTACCAAAATTCGTAGGAGAGCGACCAGAACGGCCCATTGGTACCCGGATAGATGTTCGCATGCCAGACCTGGTTGAGGAACAGGGCGTTCAGGCCAAGCGACGCGACCCATTTGAAGATATTGTAGGGCTGCATGGGCGAATAGGCGTCCAGCGAGATGGATTGCCCTATCGTGTCCCATACCATCGTCAGCACCAGCGCCGGCAAGCAGACGGACCATAATCTGACGAGGCGCGCGCGGAGGAACGCGTACCCGTCGGGCTGTTTCATGCCCGAGAACGTGATGAGCATCCCGGACAGAACGAAAAATACGAACACCGCCTCGCTGCCCATATTCCCCACGTAAGGGATGCGCATTTTCGTAAAGTAACCGGCATGAGAGACATACACCGCCAGCGCAGCCAGGAACCGCAAGAGGTTGAGGTAGGAGGACAGTGATCGGTTCATCAGCGTTGAAATAAAGTATGGACGATGAAGTTGGACTAGGAAGCCAGCCGCTCTCTTTGTTGCTCAGCCAGGTCAACGCCGGTTGCCGCTTGTCCGGCTGGACGGTGTTCGTCCCCGCCGGCCGCATCAACAGGTAGCGGGTCGGGGACGGCGGCCTTTTTCTTGTCAGGCCAGATGTTGCTCAACTTCGAGCGATACCAGCTCGTACGCCGTTCGGTCAGCGTGCCGAGTATCCAGACGCCAGCCATCAGGAGCCCGAAAAAGACGGGCGCTGAACGCACGTGCAGACCGTTCCAGAGGATGACTGCGAGCGGCAGGTGGAATACGTACAGCGAGAACGTGAAGCTGGATAAATAGCGGATGACGGTCTTGAATTTCAGGGCCAGCTTCATGCCGAGCGAACCCGCGGCCAGGAAATTCAACGCCACGATCAGGCCCAGTATGAAATCGCCGACGAATTGATTCGACCCTTGGGTGACCTGAATCAACCACGGCGACACCACGCGCATGGCTTCGCGTATCTGGATGCCGGCATCGAACCAGAAGAACGCCAGGCCCGCCGCGAGCGATACGACGAACAGCGACAGTGCATAGCGCGGTTTCAGCGGCACCATCTTGCGGTGTAACACGACGCCGAGCAGCCAGACGGGCATCAGCAACAGAATCTTCGGCCCGGCTACCAGGGCGGCACACGCGAGCAGCGGAACACTCCGGTAATAGCACCACAGGCCAAACAGGATGTAATACCAGATTTCGTAGTCCAGGGACCATAGCGTGCCGACGTAAGGCATCGCCACGTCTGTCCATGACTGCCCGAGAAACGCGAGGTTGATACCGATATCTTGCCAATCAGAGCCGCGTGGGCTGCCATACCTGATGAGGTTGGGGATGCCGACACTCGCGATGGCGATGGAAAGCAGCGCCGCGGCCAGCACGACGGGGTAGATCCGCGCGATCCGGTGCAGCGCGTAACCTTGCAGGCCAAGGTCGGGCCTTGCTGCATGGGAAATCACAAAACCCGACAGTACGAAAAAGATGACGACGGCCGAATGCCCGGGCCAGGGCAGGGGGTATTGCGGAAAAAGAAAGGACCAGACGTGCGTCAGCAGGACGATGAAAGCCGCTGCGAGGCGCACCAGGTCGAGGTAAATCGAAAGCCCATCCGGGATGTTACGTTTCATGCGATTCGGGTGAGACTGAAACCGTTGAGGTCGAATGACCCATGATGTCAAGGTCTTGCTAAAAAGTCACTCATTATCACCCCGATCTCGACAAGCGCACGCATTGTTTCGGTAAATAAGTGTGACAAACAACGGTGAATCTTGGCTGCAGGAAATTAGTGTGCCGATTCGCCTGGCTAGTGACACACGGTAGCGCGTGTACAAACCCCAGAAAGCAAAAAGCCCAACCGTAAGGACCGGGCTAAGTGCTTGATTCCATTCGTGCCGGCTGCAAACATGGAAAGAGCATTTCAACGTGTGCACGAGGGGCGCGACGTTTTACTTCAACACGTAACCATATCAATGACTTACTGATGAGTGCATGCGATTGTGGACGAGCGCTCTACAGCTTTTCGATCTGCCGGTCGATCGCCTTGCGAGCCCGCTCGTCACGTTCGCTATAACGGTCCGTCAGGTAGTCAGTACGGCCGCGCATCAACAATGTGATCTTGAAAAGCTCTTCCATCACGTCGACGACGCGGTCGTAGTAGGCCGAGGGCCGCATGCGCCCGGCCTCGTCGAACTCCTTGTAGGCCATCGGCACGGAGGACTGGTTCGGAATCGTGAACATGCGCATCCAGCGGCCCAGCAGACGCAGGGTATTGACGACGTTGAAGGACTGTGAGCCGCCGCAGACCTGCATCACGGCCAGCGTGCGGCCCTGGCTCGGCCGGATGGCGCCCATTTCCAGTGGAATCCAGTCGATCTGGTTCTTCATCACCGCCGTCACCGCGCCATGGCGCTCCGGGCTGCACCATACCTGCCCTTCGGACCACAGGCATAGCTCACGCAGTTCAACGACCTTCGGATGTGTCTCCGGCACGCTGCCGACCATCGGCAGCGCCATCGGGTCGAAGATCTTCACCTCGGCGCCGAAGTGTTCCAGGATGCGCGCGGCTTCTTCGGTCAGGAAGCGGCTGAACGAGCGTTCGCGCAGCGAGCCGTACAGCATCAGGATGCGCGGTGGATGACGCATGTCGCCGACAGGTGCAAGCTTGTCGACCGTGGGCAGGTCGAGTAGTTCCGGTTTGACGTTGGGGAGATTCGGGATTTTTTCCATGTCGATGCTTTCGTTCAGCTCAGGCGTACGGCCAGGGCGCTCAGGGTCACCAGCAGGATCGGCAGCGTCAGCAAGATACCGATCCGGAAATAGTAGCCCCACGAGATCTGAATATTCTTTGTCGACAGCACGTGCAACCACAACAGCGTGGCCAGGCTGCCGATTGGCGTGATCTTCGGGCCGAGGTCGGCACCGATGACGTTCGCGTACACCATCGCCTCGCGCACGACGCCATGGGCCGGGGTGGCATCGATGGCAAGGGCGCCCACGAGCACTGTCGGCATGTTGTTCATGATGGACGAGAGGATGGCCGTGATGAAGCCGGTGCCGAGCGCCGCGCCCCAGATACCGTGCTCGGCGCAGCGGTTCAACACGGCCGTCAGATAATCGGTCAGGCCGGCGTTACGCAGACCATAGACCACCAGGTACATCCCCAACGAGAACACGACCACCTGCCAGGGCGCCCCGCGCAGCACTTCCCGGGTCGAGATCCGATGTCCACGCGCGGCGACCGCGAGCAGGAGGGCGGCACCCGCCGCGGCCACGGCACTGATCGGGATGCCGACCTTATCCAGCCCGAAAAAACCGGCGAGCAGCATCGCCAGCACCCACCAGCCAGTCACGAAGGTCGCACGGTCATGGATCGCTTCTTCCGGTCGCTTGAGCTGGGCCAGGTCGTAGTCGGCGGGGATGTCCTTCTTGAAGAACCAGACCAGCGCAGCCAGTGTGGCGCCCACCGACATCAGGTTCACCGGCACCATGACGGCGGCATAGCGCGCGAAACCGATGCCGAAGTAGTCGACCGAGACGATGTTGACGAGGTTCGACACGACGAGCGGCAGGCTGGCCGTATCGGCGATGAAGCCGGCCGCCATGACGAAGGCCAGTGTCGCCCTGGGAGAAAAGCGCAGGGCAGCCAGCATGGCGATGACGATCGGCGTCAGGATGAGCGCGGCACCATCGTTTGCGAACAGCGCGGCGACGGCGGCGCCAAGCAGGACGAGCATGACGAACAGGCGCCGGCCGTTGCCGCCACCCCAGCGCGCCACATGCAACGCAGCCCACTCGAAGAAGCCGGCCCTGTCGAGCAGCAGGCTGATGATGATCACGGCAACGAAGGCGCCGGTGGCGTTCCAGACGATGTGCCAGACAATCGGAATGTCGCTCACGTGGATGACGCCGGCGAGCAGGGCCACGGCAGCGCCGGCCGATGCGCTCCAACCGATGCCCAGCCCACGTGGCTGCCAGATGACAAGGGCAAGGGTCGCCAAGAAAATGAGGAATGCGGTAAACACAAGATCTTTCAGGCGGTCGTGGCTGCAGGCTCACGACAACGGCCGGGATCATCCCCCTGCCGCAGGTTGAGTGAGTGATGGATCAAGCGTCGATGTGCCCGATGTGATCGAGTTCCGTCTTGAGCTTCGTGCGGTCGCCTTTCAGCTGGTCCAACGGGAGGGCCAGGAATGCTTCGATGCGCGCGCGCAGGATCGCGTAGGCTTTCTCGAAGGCGGCGGTGATCTCGTCTTCGGTACCGACGACGTGGCTTGGATCCTCCACGCCCCAGTGCGTCCGCAAAACGGGACCGAGATAGGCCGGGCAGGTTTCGCCCGCTGCACTGGCGCAGACGGTGACGACGATGTCCGGCGTCACCGGCAGGTTCTCCCAGGACTTGCTGTGGTAGCCCTCGGTCGGGATACCTTTGCTGGCCAGCAGGGCAAGTGCGCGTTCGTTCAGCTTGCCGGTGGGCTGACTACCGGCGCTGCTGGCATGCCAGCCGCTTGGCGCCAAGTGATTGAAGACGGCCTCGCTGATGAGCGAGCGGCAGGAATTGCCGGTGCAGAGGAAGAGTACGTTCACGTTGGATCTCGGGGTCAAAGAGGCATGAAGACAGCGGTGTTCAGGCGCCGCAGGTGGATGTACGCGGCTCACAGGCCGGGCTGCCGGTCGGGGAGCAGGGGTTGCCGCCGCAGCAGTTCTCGGTCAGGAACCCGAGCAAGGCGTTCATGGCGTCGAACTGCGCGGCATAGATGACGAACCGGCCTTCCTGTCGCGGCACGATGAGGTTCGCATTGGACAGTTCTTTCAGGTGGAACGAGAGCGACGATGGCGGCATGCCAAGCGCTTCCGCGATCTTGCTGGCGGCAAGGCCGCCGGGCCCGGCTTGCACGAGGAGCCGGAAAGTCGCCAGCCGTGATTCTTGCGCGAGGGCGGCCAGCGCTACGACGGCATCTTTATTGTCCATGATCGATCCGTTATACATTTCCATATTTCTAGTATAGTCGAATCATTGCTTGCAGTGCAAAATGACGTTCGACCGACTGCGTTAATCAGCAGCGGTTACAGCAGTTGAAACAAGCGATCGGGGCGCTATAACTAACGGGGCGCGTACCGTTATTGACCGAGGCGTAGCTCCCAGTAACCGACATCGATCCACCTTCCGAACTTCATCCCCACTTCCGTGAAGTGGGCGACCTTGAGAAAGCCCAGTTTTTCGTGCAACCGGACACTGCTTTCGTTTGGCAAAGCGATACCGCCGATCACGACGTGGACTTCGCGTTTGCGCAGTTCGTCCAGCAGCGCGCCGTAGAGAAGGCGTCCTAACCCCTGCCCGGCAAATGCCCGGTCGAGGTAGACCGTGCTCTCGACCGAATATCGATATGCGGAACGCGCCCGCCACTTGGTGGCGTAGGCATAACCTGCGATCCTGCCGTCGACCTCGAGGACCAGCCAGGGCAGGTTGGCAGCGCCTACGTCGGCGATGCGCTGGGCCATGTCCTGTGGGGTGACGGCTTCCTCTTCGAAGGTGATGGCCGTGGTCGCGACGTACGGGTTGTAGATGGCGCAGATCGAGGCGGCGTCGGCGGCAGACGCGAGTCGAAGATGGGTGCTCAGCATGGCGTGTCGTCAAGGTTGGACAAGGAAAGCGCCATCAAACAGGCGCTGGCAGGACATAACTGTTTGAATTCACGGGTGTCCCGAATCGCAGGCGGTGCGTCTTTCCGCGCCACGGAGAGAAAGCCGTGGCGCTCGAAAAATGGCGCTGCGCTTTCGGTGAGCAGGTAGACGTGCTTGACCCCTGTAGTTCCGGCATCGCGAAGGACGTGCCGCAGCAACGCGCTGCCGTGATGCTGCCCGCGCAGCTGCCGGGCCACGACAAAAGAGCGCAGCAATGCATCGGCACCGTAGTCCTCGAAGCCACCGACGGCGATCACATCCGCCCCGCTGACCCCGACCGTGAACCGGGCGAGGTGATCGGCGGCGTCTTCGGTGGGCAAGGATGCTGTCCGCAAGAGCTCCTGGATCTGCGGCCAATCGGAGGGCAGAGCGCGACGATACAGCACTTGTTGCCCCGAGCATGAGAGAAACGGCGGACGGAGGTTTGGGTCCAGATTGATCAGGACCTGTTCCAGAATGCTGGCCAGATGGCCGTCCTGGACCGGTGAGAGTGGGCTGAGCAAGGAAGCCGCATGGGCATTGAGGCGGTCATCGAGCGCGGTTGCACGGACTCGGCCGGCAGGCGACAGGCGCAGCTGTACGCGGCGTTTGTCGGTCTCGTCCGGTGCCCTCTCGACCAGGCCCGAGTCCACCAGACGGTGGATGCCACGACTGATCCAGCCCTTATCAAGCATCAACCTGTTCGCAAGCTCTTGTTGGGTTACGCCGTCTGCTGGCAGTAGTTCTGTCAGCAGGTGGCACTCGACCGTCGATGCAGTGTCACCGCACTCGGCAGTTCGGCGCTGGGACCGGACATATTGGCGTACCACTTCGCGTAAGAGGGCAGGGCTCTTCATTTTTGGATACCGTTGTCAATGACAACAATATCTGCGAAGGCCCGCTTTGTTGTCAAGTAAACAGTACTCGTAAGCCGGGTTACACAACGGTTACTTGAACCCAGAAAGCAAAAAGCCCAACCATGAAGGCTGGGCTAAGTGCTTGATTCTTTGGTGCCGGCTGCAGGACTCGAACCCGCCACCTGATGATTACAAATCAACTGCTCTACCTGATGAGCTAAGCCGGCGATGTGGCCAGAATTATACCCTTATTTGATACGGGTCAACGTCGGACGACCACCTTTTTTGGGTGGTTCATCGTCATCGTCGGGTACATGCGACATGTCGGCGGTCGTCTTGGCCGGGACGGCGGCCAGGCCCGGGGCCGGGCTGGATGTCGGCTCCGGTGTCGCCGGGGGCAGGTCGGCGGCCGTCGTCGTCACGTCGAAGGCCATGCCCTGGCCGTTTTCGTTGGCGTAGATGGCCAGTACGTTGTGCACCGGGATGTACAGCTCGCGCGAGACGCCGTTGAAACGCGCGCGGAACGTGATCGCGTCGTTGTCCATCTTCAGCCCGGACGTGGCGCCGTAGCTGATGTTGAGGATGATCTCGCCCTTTTTCACGTATTCCATCGGAACCGTGGTGGCGGCGTCGACCTTGACGGCCAGGTAGGGCGTGTAGCCGCTGTCCGTGCACCATTCGTAGATGGCACGCAGCAGGTACGGCTTGGTGGAGATGTCTGGCATAGTTATCGGGGCGTGATGCGGGATGTTACACGCCAGTGTACTTCGATTCGCCTGCGGCGTCGTAAACTGGCGTGCAACGGCGGCGCCTTAGCGGCGCATCACCTTTTCGGACGGGGTCAGGGCTTCGATGTAGGCCGGACGCGAGAAGATGCGCTCGGCATATTTCATCAGCGGGGCCGCCGTCTTCGACAGTTCGATGCCGTAATGGTCCAGGCGCCACAGCAGCGGGGCAATTGCCACGTCCAGCATCGAGAATTCGTCGCCCAGCATGTACTTGTTCTTCAGGAACAGCGGAGCCAGCGTCGTCAGGCGGTCGCGGATCTCGGCGCGCGCCTTGTCGTGGCTCTTGTCGCCCACTTTATTGCGCTCGTTTTCGAGCGTGTTCACGTGGACGAACAGTTCCTTTTCGAAGTTGAACAGCATCAGGCGCGCGCGCGCGCGCATGAGCGGGTCGGCCGGCATCAGCTGCGGATGCGGGAAGCGCTCGTCGATGTATTCGTTGATGATGTTCGATTCGTACAGAATCAGTTCGCGCTCGACCAGGATCGGCACCTGGCCGTACGGATTCATCGTCGAGATGTCCTCGGGCTTGTTGAACAGATCCACGTCGCGCACTTCGAAGTCCATGCCCTTTTCGAACAGGACCAGGCGGCAGCGCTGGGAGAACGGGCACGTGGTGCCGGAGTAGAGAACCATCATGGTTTATAGTTCCTTCAAGAAACAAAGGGGTGAAGCGCCAGGCGGCTCACCCCGAATAGAAATTGCCCGCATTATAACCGGGCAATCAACTCACTTTACGTCTTTCCAATAAGAAGCATTCAAAGACCAGGCAAGGAAAGCGAAGAAAGCGAGGAAAATCACGACGATCGCACCGAGGCGCTTGCGAAAGTCGCGCGCCGGTTCGGCCATCCAGTCCATGTAAGCGACGAGGTCGGCCACTTGCGTATCGAATTCCTGCGGGGTCAGCGTGCCCGGCGTCACCTGCTCGAAGCCGGCGAAGCGGTGCACTTTTTTGCCTTCCTCGTGCGGATCCGGTTCCTCGACCATCTTGACCGTACGCACACCCTGCAACTGCCACAGCACGTGCGGCATGGCGACGTTCGGCACGACCAGGTTGTTCCAGCCGGTCGGGCGGGTCTCGTCCTTGTAGAACGTGCGCAGGTAGGTGTAGATGTAGTCGGGGCCGGAACCGGCACTCGACGCGCGCGCGCGCGTGATGACCGACAGGTCAGGCGGAACAGCGCCGAACCAGGCTTTCGCATCCGCGGGACGCATCGCGATCGTCATCATGTCGCCCACCTTCTCGCCCGAGAACAGCAGGTTGTTCTTGATCTGGTCTTCGCTCAGGCCCAGATCACGCAGGCGATTGTAGCGCATCGCCGATGCGGAATGGCAGTTCAGGCAGTAGTTGACGAACAGCTTGGCGCCGTTTTGCAGGGAAGCGATGTCCGTGCGTTCGGGTGCCCGGTCGAGCGCGAACCCACCTTCGTTCGCGAACGCGAATCCCGGCAGCAGGGCCAGGACCGCGAGCAGTTTTTTCGAAAAAAGCATCATGGTTGTCCTTTGGCTTGAATTCCAGAAATCAATGCGGGGTGAACGTAACGCGCTTGGGCACGGGCTTGAACTGGCCCATCGCGCTCCACCACGGCATCAGGAGGAAGAAGCTAAAGTACAGCAGGGTGCAGGCCTGGGCGACCAGCGTGTAGGCCGGGGTCGGCAACTGGGTGCCGAGGTAGCCGAGCGTCAGGAACGCCACGAAGAACACGGCGTACACGATCTTGTGCCAGCTCGGGCGGTAGCGGATCGATTTCACTGGCGACTGGTCCAGCCAGGGCAGCAGCGCCAGGATCACGACGGCCGAGCCGAACAGCACGACGCCCCAGAATTTCGCGTCCAGCACTTGCGGCAGCATGCCGATCTCCGCCAGCACGGCGACGATGGTCACCGCGACCTTGGTCTTGTACGACAGGCGCGAACGCATCCAGATGAGTACGACATACGCGGCCAGGCCGAGCATCACGATCCACATGAAGTCCGACGTCGTCGCGCGCAGCACGGAGTAGAACGGCGTGAAATACCAGGTCGGCGCGATGTGCGGCGGGGTCTTCAGCGAGTCGGCCGGCAGGAAGTTGTTGTATTCCAGGAAGTAGCCGCCCATTTCCGGTGCGAAGAACACGACGGTGCTGAAGATCAGAAGGAACATCGAGACGCCGAACAAGTCCTTGGTCGTGTAGTACGGGTGCGACGGGATGGCATCGACCCCATGGCCGTCCGGGCCGAGGTTTTCCTTCACTTCGATACCGTCCGGGTTGCTCGAGCCCACTTCGTGCAGCGCGATCAGGTGCGCGGCGACGAGGCCCAGCAGCACGAGCGGGATCGCGATCACGTGGAAGGCGAAGAAGCGGTTCAGCGTCGCGTCCGACACGACGTAGTCGCCGCGGATCCACAGCGACAGGTCCGGGCCGATGAACGGGATGGCGCTGAACAGATTGACGATCACCTGGGCGCCCCAGTACGACATCTGGCCCCACGGCAGCAGGTAGCCGAAGAAGGCTTCGGCCATCAGGCACAGGAAGATCGCGAAGCCGAACAGCCAGATCAGCTCGCGCGGCTTGCGATACGAGCCGTACAGCAGGCCACGGGTCATGTGCAGGTAGACGACGATGAAGAACGCGGAGGCGCCGGTGGAATGCATGTAGCGCACGAGCCAGCCCCAGTGCACCTCGCGCATGATGTTCTGCTCGACCGAGTAGAACGCGAGGTTGGCATCCGGCTTGTAGTACATCGTCAGGAAGATGCCGGTGACGATCTGCAACACCAGGATCAGCATCGCCAGCGAGCCGAACAGGTACCAGATGTTGAAATTCTTCGGCGCGTAGTAGCGGCCCCACTGGTCGTTCCACAGTTTCGTCAGGGGGAAGCGGTCGTCGACCCAGGCCAGGGCCTTGTGGCTTTTCGGCGCGTCGGCCGGGAGTTTGGTTTCCTTGAACGCTGCGCCCATCTTATGCCTCGCCTTTCTCGTCTTTGCCGATCAAGATCTTGTTGTCGGACAGGTACATGTACGGGGGGACGTCAAGGTTGGCCGGAGCGGGCTTGTTCTTGAAGACGCGGCCCGACAGGTCGAACGTCGATCCGTGGCAGGGGCAGAGGAAGCCGCCGTGCCAGTCGTCCGGCAGGTTCGGCTGCGGACCTTCGGCAAAGCGGGCGGAGGGCGAGCAGCCCAGGTGGGAGCAGATGCCGACGACGACAAGGAGTTCCTTGTGTTTTTCGTAGGCGCGGAATTCGTTCTTCGCGTATGCCGGCACCGGCATTTGATAGGGTTTATCGGAATTCGGATCGGCGACCAGGCTGTCGTTCTTCGGCAGGCTGGCCAGCATTTCAGGCGTGCGGCGCAGGATCCACACGGGTTTGCCGCGCCACTCCACGACTTTCAGTTCGCCCGGTTTGACATCGGATATATCCGCTTCGACCGGGGCGCCGGCCGCTTTTGCTCGCTCCGAGGGCTGCAACGTACTGACCAGCACCCCGGCCGTTGAAACACCGACAACGCCACCCGCCGCGCATGTAGCCACGAGCAAGCCTCGCCGGCCTGGATCGACCTGCTTCTCATTACTCATACCAACTCCATTCGTCAAATGCGAAATGTTGCAATGCAATACGTTGCAAACCAGTCAAAGGCTTTTTTGCAACAGTCGATTATAGGTGAACAGATATGCAAATTAAAGAAAAAACGTTTCCGTTGTAGCGAGCCTCTCCAAACGCACATTTTTGACTTGGCACCCTCGGCCACATGGATATCTCGCACGATCGGCAGCGGACGCGTTTCCTGTATCATCGCTGTGTACTTGGCAAGATTTTTAAAAACACAAGGAGGTCCGGGATGTCGATGATGGAAGAGTTCAAAAAGTTTGCAATGAAGGGCAATGTCATCGATCTCGCGGTCGGTGTGATCATCGGCGGTGCGTTCGGACGCATCGTGGATTCCCTCGTGCAGGACGTCATCATGCCGCCGATCGGCAAGCTGTTCGGCGGTCTCGATTTCGCCAGCTACTACGTTCCGCTCAACGGCCAGCCGTACGGTCTGCCGCTGGCGGAGGCGAAGAAGGCCGGCGCTGTGCTGGCATACGGCAATTTCTTCACGATCCTGCTGAATTTCGCGATCCTCGCGTTCGTCATCTTCCAGATGGTGCGCCTGATGAACCGCCTGCGCAGCCCGCTCAGCAAGGCCGAGGAAGCGGCGGCCGCCGTACCGGCGCCGCCGTCGGAAGAAGTCGTGCTGCTGCGCGAGATCCGCGACGCGCTGAAGCGATAACGCCGGGAGTGCCCCGATGCGCCGCTACTGGCTGCTGTTCGCGCAAACCGTCACGATTGCCCTCGGCATCTATGTCGTGATCGCGGCGCTGCGGCCGGAGTGGACGGCGCGCGCGCCGACGCAGGTGGGCGTCGGCGGGCCTGGGCGGGCGGTGCCCGTGCTGCAGGCGCCCGCCGGCGGTCCAGCGCCGGCCAGCTACCGCGACGGCGCCGCCAGGGCCATGCCGGCCGTCGTCAACATCCTCACCAGCAAGGCGTTGCGCGAGACCCATCCGCTGCTGAAGGACCCGTTCTTCAAGCGGTTTTTCGGCGACAAGATGCCGCCGCAGGAACAGATGGCAAGCCTCGGCTCCGGCGTGATCGTCAGCGGCGACGGCTACATCCTGACCAATTACCACGTCGTCGAAGGCGCCGACGAGATCGAAGTCGGCCTGGCCGACGGGCGCAAGGCCGCCGCCAGCGTCGTCGGCACCGATCCGGAAACGGACCTGGCCGTGATCCGCATCAAGGCCGATAAACTGCCCGTGATCGTGCTGGGCGACCCCGACCAGGCGCGCGTGGGCGACGTCGTGCTGGCGATCGGCAACCCGTTCGGCGTCGGCCAGACTGTCACGCTCGGCATCATTTCCGCGCTGGGCCGCAACAACCTGCACATCAACCACTTCGAGAATTTCATCCAGACCGACGCCGCCATCAACTTCGGCAACTCGGGTGGGGCGCTCGTCGACACGCGCGGCAATCTGCTGGGCATCAACTCGGCCATTTATTCGCAGACTGGCGGCTCGGTCGGGATCGGGTTCGCGATTCCCGTGTCGACGGCAAAGACCGTCCTCGATGCGATCATCAAGCATGGCCAGGTCGTGCGCGGCTGGATCGGCGTCGAATCGCAGGACATCACGCCCGAGCTGGCCGACAGCTTCGGCCTCGCGCGCGACCGCGGCGCCATCATCGCCGGCGTCGTGCGTGGCGGGCCGGCCGACCGTGCCGGCATCCATCCGGGCGACATCCTGCTGGCCGTGCAAGGCAAAAAAGTGAGCAGCACCAACGACATGATGAACCTCATCGCCGACCTGCCGCCCGGCGGCAAGGCGACGATGACGGTCATGCGCAAGAACCGCGAGACGGCGATCGACGTGACCGTCGGCCGGCGTCCGCGGCAGACCCCCTGAACTTCCGGATTTTCTATGCACCTGCGCGACCTGACGCAATTCCTGTCCGAACTCAAAGAGAGCAACACCCGCCCGTGGTTCGTCATGAACAAGCCCCGCTACGACATCCTGCGGGCCGAATTCCTCGAGGTGCTGACGGAACTGATCCGCGAGATCGGCAAGTTCGACAAGCAGGTCGTCGCGTGCGACCCGAAGAAGGCGATCTTCCGGTTCCAGCGCGATACGCGCTTTTCGCACGACAAGACGCCCTATAAAACGCATTTCTCGGCAGGTATCGCGCCCGGCAACAAGCGCCGCCCCAGCGAAGGCGGCGGGCCGACTTATTACTTCCACATCGAAGCCGACGGTACGCTGTTGTACGGCGCCGGGGAATACCTGCCGCCGGCGGCGCGCCTGAAGGCGATCCGCGAGCACGTCGTCAACGATGCGACAGGATTCGCCAAAATGTTGAAGAATAAACATCTGCGCGAGACCTATGGCGACCTGCAGCCGGAAGACAAGCTGCAACGCCCGCCGAAAGGATTCGATCCGAACCATCCGCTCGTCGAATACCTGAAGCTGAAGAGTTATTTCGTCTGGAACGAAGAGAAGCTGGACATCAACGCCCCGGACAAGCTCGTCCCGCGGCTCGCGCAGGGATTCAAGGACGCCACCGCGCTCGTCAACTGGCTGCGCGGGGTGCCGCAGACATTTGAAGAAGAGTAAAGGGAGTCACACATGGCGTTGCACCATGCAGTCTCGGGTGAGCGGATCGCACTCCAGCGGGGCGAAGACGACATCGCGAACTTCACATCGATCGCGTTGATCAAGACCGATCACATGGAATTGATCCGGCTCGTGGTACCGAAGGAAAAACCGCTGCCGGAGCATTGGGTCGAAGGCGAGATGACGCTGTTGTGCCTGGAGGGCGAGATCGCGTTCCAGGCCCACGGCCGCACGACCATCCTGCGTCCGAACGAGATGGTCTACCTGGCGGGTGGCGAGCCGCATGCGATCCACGCGAACGAGGATGCGGTCGCGCTGCTGACGATTCTGCTGCACCCGGGCGACAACACGGGCGGGCCGACGCGCAACACCCCGGCGCCGTGACGCAAACGTTACGCGTGGGCACGGGGTGCCCACCCTACGAATCGGTGCAGTAGGGTGGGGTATGTGAGGCCGGCGGCCTCACATACGAACGAGCCCACCGTGTGTCACGCTAACGTCTCAGGCCAACTCGTCGCGCGGATCGCGCGCCAGCAGCCTGCTGACCATGTCGCTGGCCGAATCGCCATCGAACAGGACGCCGGCCACCGCATTGGTGATCGGCATGTCGACCCCCATCTTCGCGGCCAGCTCGCGCACGGCTTTCGCGCACGGCACGCCTTCGGCCACGTGGCCCAGTTCGCGGACGATCGTGTCGAGCGGCTTGCCTTGCGCCAGCGCCAGGCCGACGCGGCGGTTGCGCGACAGGTCGCCCGTGCACGTCAGGATCAAATCGCCCATCCCCGTGAGGCCCATGAAGGTGCCGGCATGGCCGCCCAGCGCCATGCCGAGGCGGGTGATTTCCGCGAGGCCGCGCGTGATCAGCGCGGCGCGCGCGTTCAGGCCCAGACCCAGGCCGTCCGCCGTGCCGGTGGCGATGGCCAGGATGTTCTTGACGGCGCCGCCGACTTCCACACCGACGAGGTCGTCGCAGGAATACACGCGCATATTGCCGCCATGGACGAGCGCGACGACCCGTTCGCGCAGCGCGCGGTCGGTCGACGCCACCGTCAGCGCGCAGGGCAGGCCGCGCGCCACTTCCTGGGCGAACGACGGGCCGGACAGCGCGGCGCCCGGCACGGCATCGCTCAGCACCGCGCGCACGACCTGGTGCGGCAGCAGGCCGGTGTCGTATTCGAAGCCTTTGCACAGCCAGACGATGTTGGGGATGGCGCGGCCCTTCAGCTGCTCGAGCAGCGGGCGCAGGCCGGCCACCGGGCAGGCCGCGATCAGCAGCGGTTCCGCAGCGGGCTCCGCCGCGGCGTTGACCACGTGCGCCACGGCCGCATCGAAGTCGGCCGTCACGTTCAGGCCGTCCGGCAGCGGGAAGCCGGGGAGGTAATGGGTGTTCTCGCGCGCGGCGGCGGCCTGCGCCATCTGCGCGGGATTGCGTCCCCACAGCAGGACGTCATGGCGCGCGGCGAGCGCGATCGCCACCGCCGTGCCCCAGGCGCCGGCACCGAGGACGGTGATCTTTTGGGGTGATTTCGGTTCGTGCATGGAAGGACGGGCTAGATGCCCCAGATGTCGGAAGCCTTGACGTAGCCGACGATCCCGTCGCGATGGCGCACGCGCACCCAGTTGCCGGCTTCCGGATCGACGAGCTCGAGCATGACATTCTTTTCCGCGAGCATCACGACGGGCGCGTTCTCGTCGGGCGCCGAGCGGACCTTGGCGGAGGCCACGCGCACGATGACGTTGCGCTTGGCGGACAGGTTCTTCGCTTCCGTCCAGGCCATGTCGCCCGTGACGTCACGCACCTTGACCCAGTCGGCGTAGCTGAGCACGACCTCGACCGGCATGCCGCTGGGGGCGATGTACAGCTTGCCGCCCCGGGTGGACGGCGCGTCGTACAGGATCACGGAATGCGCGCCGATCGTCTTGAAATCGAATGCGGCGGCCGCGCACGATACCAGCAGCATCAGGCTGGCTGCGATGAGTCGATGGCGGAAACGGATGGGGCGCATGTGGGCCTTTGTAGACGGCGCAAGCGTGCCGCCAAAAGCGCGTCAATGAAACAAGGCGTCCGGCCCCGCCCCGGAAGGCAGCGCGGGACGCCAGGGAGATTACTGGTTGCCGACCGGCGTGCCTGCGGCGGCAGCCTGCTCTGCCAGCGCCTGGCGGCGCTGCTGGTAGAACACTTCGAAGTTGATCTCGGCCAGGTGGACCGGCGGGAAACCGGCACGGGTGATCACGTCCGCGATGTTGCTGCGCAGGTAAGGATAGACGATGTTCGGGCAGCCGATGCCCAGCAGCGGGTCCATCTGCTCGGCCGGGATGTTGCGGGCTTCGAAGATACCTCCCTGCTTGCCTTCGACCAGGAAAGCGACTTTGTCCTTGACCTTGGCGGTCACGGTGATGGTGACGGTCGATTCGTAGATGCCATCGGCAATGCCTTCGGCGCCGACGTCCAGCGAGACCTCGATGGTCGGGGCTTCCTGCTCCAGGAAGATCGCCGGGGAATTCGGTTGTTCCAGCGACAGATCTTTCAGGTAGATACGCTGGATTTGGAATACGGGTTGCAGGTTTTCGTCAGCCATGGAACGCTTTCGTGTAATTTTTAAGAAGAATGGCAAAGCCTGCCATTCGAGGTGCTTCACCAGCGATTTCGCTTGTCAAGGCGCCGGCAATTGTATCAAAACCAATTCGGTTTCAATAGTTGCCGGGGCCGGGGTCAAGCGGCCTCGCCTTTCAGCAGCGGATCCAGGCGGCCGGCCTGGTCGAGCGCATACAGGTCGTCGAAGCCGCCCACGTGGGTATTGCCCACGTAGATCTGCGGGACGGTACGGCGGCCGGTGCGCTGCATCATGATGGCGCGTTGTTCCGGGTCAAGGTCGACGCGGATGCGTTCGATGTCGGTCACGCCCTTGGCTTCCAGCAGGCGCTCCGCACGCACGCAGTAGGGGCAGCTGGCGGTGTGATAGAGAACAACATGGGCTGTCATGGCAGAATCCTTTCCAATTATTTGATCAAGGGCAGGCCGGCAGCCGTCCAGGCCGCGATACCGCCTTCCAGGCCATAGATATCTTCGAACCCTGCCGCCTTCAACAGGCGCGCCGCTTTGTCGGCGTCCTTGCCGTCGTGGTCGACGACGATGATGGTCTTGATTTTCGATTTGTCGAGCTCGCCGGAGCGATTGCCCAAGTCTGCCAGCGGAATGTTTTTCGCGTCGCGCAGGTGCCCGACGGCAAATGCATCGGCGGTGCGTACATCGATCACGGCGGTGGATTTGCCGCGGTTGATCATCTGGGTGGCCTGCAGCGGCGAGGCCTGGCGGCCACGCGGCGCCAGCGACAACCACAGCAGCGCGCCCCCCGACAGAACGGCGATCGCAACAGTAATGAGATGGTCAATGATGAATTTCACGAAGTTTCCGTTGGTTGAACTGAATCATCGCATTATAAAATAGAAGTCGGTTCGGTATTTCCTGCTCACTTTTTTCTATAAAGCACCTATGTACAAAATCGTATTCATGCGCCACGGCGAATCCACCTGGAACCTCGAGAACCGTTTCACCGGCTGGACCGATGTCGACCTGACCGACAAAGGCGTCAACGAAGCCAAGCTGGCCGGCCGCCTGCTGAAGGAAGCCGGCTTCACGTTCGACCTCGCCTACACCTCGGTCCTGAAGCGTGCGATCCGCACCCTGTGGCTGGCGATGGACGAGATGGACATGATGTGGCTGCCGGTCAAGAACGACTGGCGCCTGAACGAGCGCCACTACGGCGCCTTGCAGGGCCTGGACAAGGGCGAGACGGCAGCCAAGTTCGGCGACGAGCAGGTGCTGGTCTGGCGCCGCAGCTACGACACGCCGCCGCCGGCGCTGGAAGCCGACGATCCGCGCACGTCGTTCGACGACCCGCGCTACGCCGGCCTCGACAAGGCACAGATTCCCCTGACCGAATGCCTGAAGGACACGGTCGCCCGCGTCATGCCGGCCTGGAACGAGGAAATCGCCCCGGCCATCCGTGCCGGCAAGCAGATCCTGATCTCGGCCCACGGCAACAGCCTGCGCGCCGTGATCAAGATGCTGGACAACATCAGCGACGCCGACATCGTGGGCCTGAACATCCCGAACGGCACGCCGCTCGTGTACGAGCTCGACGCGGACCTGAAGCCGATCCGCCACTACTACCTGGGCGACCAGGCAGCGATCGCGGCCGCCATGGCCGCCGTGGCCAACCAAGGGAAGGCGAAGTAAGTCTTGTTGTCCTTCTTGAAGTCGACGTCCGCGGGCCTGTCCGCCCGCGGCAAGCTGTTGTGCGGTCTGCTCGCGTGCGCGTTCGCCTTTGGCAGTGCGCAGGCGGCGCCGCGCCAGACCACCCGCAGCAAGGAAAAGGCCGCGGCCGAGGCGGCGCGCGCCGGGATCCAGCAAAAGCTCAATGCGCTCAAGAAGGACATCAGCCGCACCGAGAGCGAAAAAGAGGACGCCGCCGACGAGCTGGCGGATTCCGAAGAGGCGATCTCCGACGCCAACCGTTCCCTGCGTGAACTGGCCGACGAGCAATCCACCACCAATGCCAAGCTGAAGGACCTCGCGGCCGAAGAGGCGCGCCTGGGCAACGTCATCGCGGCCCAGAAAGGCCAGCTGGCCAGGCTGTTGCGCGAACATTATGTCGCCGGCAACGAGGACCGCATCAAGCTGTTGCTGTCGGGCGACAATCCGAACCGCATCAACCGCGACCTTCAGATGATGGCGTACGTGTCGCAGGCGCAAGCCAAGCTGTTGAATTCGCTGCGCGCGAACCTGGCAGCCGTCGAGGCGAACCACGCCGAGACGCAGAACGCCCAGGACGAGCTGGAAGAAATTGCACAAGAGCAGAAGGGCCAGAAGGCACTGCTCGAGAAGGAAAAGGCCAAGCGGGCCACGTTGCTGGCGAATTTGTCGAGCAAGCTGACGGACCAGCGCAAGCAGGCGAGCCGCCTGGAGCAGGACGAGCAGCGCATGAGCGGTCTCGTCGACCGCCTGACCCGCTTGATCCGCGAACAGGAAATCGCCGCGGCGGCCGAGCGCAAGCGCCAGCAGGAACTGGCCGCCGCCCGCGCGAAAGCGGCCGCCGAGGCGCGCGAACGGGCGCTGGCGCGCGCGAAGGCGCAGCGCGAAGAGCGCGAACGCCTGGCACGCGAAGCGGCCAAGGAAGCGGCCAAGACCGGCAAGCCGGTCAAGCCGTTGCCGCCGCCGAAGCCGGAGCCGGCAGAGACGCAAGTGGCCGAGGAGCCGCCGCAAAAAACGCAAGCCCCGCAACGCAGTGCCGACACCGCGCTCGCGGCCGACCTGCCCAGCGGCGCGTTCGAAAGCCTGCGCGGCCGCCTGCCGGCGCCGATCGCCGGCAAGGTCGTGGCCCGCTTCGGTGCCAAGCGCGGCGACGGGCCGACGTGGCGCGGCATGTTCATCAAGGCGCCGGAAGGCACGGACGTGCATGCCATCGCGGCAGGTCGTGTCGTGTTCGCCAACTGGATGCGCGGCTATGGCAATTTGATCATCATCAACCACGGCGGCGAGTACCTGTCGATCTACGGCAACAACCAGACGCTGATGAAGCAGGCCGGCGACGCCGTCAAGCCGGGCGACGTCATCGCCAGTGCCGGGAATACCGGCGGTAACGAGGAATCGGGGCTATACTTCGAGCTCAGGCATCTCGGAAAAGCATTCGATCCCTCGGGCTGGATCAGGTTCTGAGTCCGGAAGCACAATCCAGGAAATAGCATGGGCAAGAAACTCAAGAACCTTGGTCTGATCGGCCTTGGCATGGTCGCCGGCGTGGCCGCCTCCGTCCAGTACTCGGCGCTGGCACAGAAAGGCGGCGACACGCCGCTGCCGCTCGACGAGCTGCGCCAGCTGGCCGACGTGTACGCCCTGATCAAGAGCGATTATGTCGAGAAGGTCGACGACAAGAAGCTGTTGTCGGACGCCATCGCCGGCATGGTGAGTTCGCTCGATCCGCATTCCGTCTACCTGGACCAGAAGGACCTGGCCGAGTTGCGCGAGGAGGTGCAGGGCCGCTTCGTCGGCCTCGGCATCGAGATCGCGATGGAAGACGGCTACGTCAAGATCGTGTCGCCCATCGACGAGTCGCCAGCCTACCGCGCCGGCATCAAGGCCGGCGACCTGATCACCCGCATCGACAACGTGCCCGTGAAAGGCCTGTCGCTCGACGACGCCATCAAGCGCATGCGCGGCGAGCCGCACAGCAAGGTCATGCTGACCATCGCCCGCCGCGGCGCCGACACGCCGTGGGTTGTCCCCGTCGAGCGCGAGGAAATCCACGTGGCCAGCGTCAAGGCGAAGATGATCGAGCCAGGCTACGCGTGGCTGCGCATCAACCAGTTCCAGGAAGAGACCGTCGACGAGGTCGCGGGCAAGCTGACGGACCTGTACGCGCACAATCCGAACATCAAGGGTCTCGTGCTGGATTTGAGGAACGACCCGGGCGGCCTGCTGCCGAGCGCGATCGGCGTCTCTGCCGCCTTCCTGCCGGCGAACGACGTGATCGTGTCGACGAAAGGCCAGATGGCCACGTCGAACGTCACCTACTACGGCCGGCGCGAGTTCTATGCCGTCAAGCCCGGCGCCGATCCGCTGGCCAAACTGCCGGCCGCGCTGAAGACCGTGCCGATGGTCGTGCTCGTCAACACGGGCTCGGCGTCCGCATCGGAAATCGTCGCGGGCGCCCTGCAGGACTACAAGCGCGCCATCGTGATGGGCAGCCAGACGTTCGGCAAGGGCTCCGTGCAGGACCTGCGCCAGTTGACGGCCGACACGGCCGTGAAGCTGACGATCGCGCGCTACTTCACGCCGAAAGGCCGCTCGATCCAGGCGCTGGGCATCGTGCCCGACCTGAAGGTCGACGAGACGCCGGACGGCGACGGCCTGAACGCCGTGCGCGTGCGCGAGGCCGACCTCGACCGCCACCTGGCGAACGACGCGGTCGACGGCAAGAGCGCGAACGCGAAGCGCCGCGACGAACTCGAGGAAGAGCAGTTCACCGTCGCCGCGCTGAAGAACGCCAAGCCCGTTGAATTCGGCGGCAAGGACGACTTCCAGCTGGCGCAGGCGCTGAACCACTTCAAGGGCCTGAAGGTGCAGCTGGCCAAGGCCGATCCGGACGACGACAAGTCCGCGCCGGCCAAGCTGCCGGGCCAGGAGCCGAAGCCGGCCGAGATCAAGGACGGCGCCAGGCCGCCGGCCCTCGAGTCCAAGACGCGCGCGCCGCAGAAATGATGCGGACCGCGATGGTGGACGAGGGCTGGCGATGAACGACCAGCAGCTGCTGCGCTATTCGCGCCATATCCTGCTCGACGAGATCGGCATCGAAGGCCAGGAGCGCCTGCTGCGCGCGCGCGTGCTCGTGATCGGCGCCGGCGGCCTCGGCTCGCCGGCCGCGCTGTATCTCGCCGCGAGCGGCGTCGGGCGCCTGACCCTCGTCGACGACGACACCGTCGACCTCACGAACCTGCAGCGCCAGGTGATGCACACGACGGCGCGCGTGGGCCTGCCCAAGGTCGAGTCCGGGCGCGAAGCCCTCCATCAGATCAATCCCGACGTCGACGTCGTCGCCTTGCGCGAACGCGCCGATGCGGCACGTCTGGCGGAACTCGTCCGGGATTCCGATGTCGTACTCGACTGCAGCGACAACTTCTCCACGCGCCATGCCGTGAACCGTGCCTGCGTTGCCGCCGGCGTCCCGCTCGTCGCGGGCGCCGCGATCCGCTTCGACGGGCAGATCTCGGTCTACGACGTGCGCGATGCCACGTCGCCCTGCTATGCCTGCCTGTTCCCGGAGGATGGCAAGTTCGAAGAGGTTGCGTGCAGCGCCATGGGCGTGTTCGCGCCGCTGGTGGGCATCATCGGCGCCATGCAGGCGGCCGAAGCGCTGAAGCTGCTGGCCGTCAGCGGCCGCTCGCTGGCGGGCCGGCTGCAGATGCTGGACGGACGCAGCATGGAATGGACGGAAATCGGCGTCGCGCGCAACCCTTGCTGCCCTGTTTGCGCGGGACGCCCCGGCGTAGAATGACTCGCCGGACGCGCGCGCTGTGTCTTAAGCGTCGTTAAAGGTGTCATTTGTGGCTGCCTAACTTACAATTGGAAAATTTTCCGGACCATTTGGAAAATTTTCCGAACGAGTTTTGGCATCGCCGGGAGACGTTCGGCCTTATACTGTTTTTCCGACCACATTCATCATACATATGCAGAACTTCAAGCATCGTTTCGCAGGGCAGCGCCGCCAGGGTGGTTTCACCCTCGTCGAAATCATGGTCGTCGTGGTCATCATCGGCATCCTGGGCGCGCTCGTCGTGCCCAAGCTGCTGGGCCGTACGGGCGAGTCGCGCGTGGCCGCGGCCCGCGTCGACATCGCCACGCTGATGTCGGCCCTCAAGCTGTACAAGCTCGACAACCAGCGCTATCCGACCACGGAGCAGGGCCTGCAAGCGCTCGTGCAGAAGCCGACCAGCGGCCCGCCGGCCAACGGCTGGAAGGAAGGCGGCTACATCGACAAGCTGCCGAAGGATCCGTGGGGCACGCCGTACCAGTATCTGTCGCCGGGCCTGCATGGCGAAGTCGACATCTTCTCGCTCGGTGCGGACGGCCAGCCGGGCGGTACCGGCGAGGATGCCGACATCGGCTCCTGGGACAACAAATAACGCCGACATCCGATGACCACGCGCGCGCTTGGCCTGCCGCGCCGGCCCGGTGCGCCGGCCCACGGCGGCTTCACCCTGGTGGAGATCATGGTCGTGATGGTCATCATCGGCATCACGCTGGGGCTGGCCAGCCTCAACGCCATTCCGAGCCCGCACCAGGACCTGCAGAAGGAGGCGCAGCGCATCGCGCTGCTGCTGCAGCTCGCGCGTGACGAAGCCATCGTGCGCAACCGCCTCGTCGCCTTCGAAGCGACGCCCGACCGCTACCACTTCCTCGTGCGCACGGAGACGCGCTGGGCGCCGATCGTGAACGACGACCTGCTGCGCGAGCGCGACTTCAAGAATCCGCCGGTGACCTTGTTGCTGGACCCGACCAGCGCCGGCACGCTCAATCCGCTGCGCATCACGTTCGGCAGCGAACCCGTCGACAAGCCGTTCGTGCTCACGCTCGCCAGCGGCAGCGACCACGTCGCGATCCGGGCCGACGGCGTCGGCCATTTCACGGTGGAATAGCACGCCATGACGAACCCGACGCGCATGCGATCCCCGAACCGGCAACGCGGTTTCACGTTGCTGGAAGTGCTCGTGGCGCTCGTCATCGTGGGCACGGCGCTGGGTGCCGGCCTGCGCGCCGTCGGCAGCCTGACGGCCAACAGCAGCGGCCTGCGCGCGTCGATGATGGCCACGTGGTCGGCCGAGAACCGGCTCGTCCAAATCCGCCTGGGCAAGGAATTTCCCGAGGTCGGCAAGCACAGCTACGACTGCCCGCAGGGCGATCTGCACCTCGTCTGCCAGGAAGAAGTCATCGCCAGCCCGAATCCGCGCCTGCGCCGCGTCGAAGTCTCCGTGTTCGACATCGCCAACCCCAACCGGCGCATCGTCAAGCTGGTGCAACTCGTGTTGAAGCCGTGGCGATGACGACCCGTATCCGCCACCGCAACGGACCGCATGGCTTCACCCTCGTGGAGCTGCTCGTCGCGATCAGCATCCTGGCCATCGTCGCCGTGCTTGGCTGGCGCGGGCTGGACGGCATCGTGCGCGCGCGCGTGGCCCTCACGCAGCAGATGGAGACGACGCGCGGCATGCAGCTGGCCTTCGCCCAGATGCAGAGCGACTGCGAACACATCGTCCAGCGCGACATTGTCGACCAGCGGCCGTATCTCCTCGTCGGCGCCGACCGCTTCACGCTCGTGCGCGAAGTGTTCACGGAAAACCAGCCGGCGCGCCTGCAGGTGGTCGCCTACCGCATCGTCAACGGCACGCTGGTCCGGCGCGAATCGCAGGCGACGCGCGACCTCGTCCAGCTCGACGCGCTGTGGCAGGCCGTCACCGGTGACGCCGACGCGAACCCGGCCGTGGCCTTGCAGGCCGGCGTGACGGGGATGCAGGTCGCGACGTGGGTCAACAACACGTGGCGCCAGGGCGGCGTCGATCCCGGTGCGAACACGGCCGGCTCGGCGCAGGGCACGCAGCCGCCGCCTTCCGGACAAATACCGCCCGACCAGGCGGCGCAGCTGAACAACGACCCGACCGGCCTGCAGGTCGCATTGCAGGCGCCGAGCCTGCCGGCGCCCCTCGTCAAATCGTTCCTGCTGGGGGAACCATGAGCATGCGCAATGTCCGTCCGTGGCGCCAACGCGGCGTGGCCGTGATCACGGCGCTGCTGCTCACGACGCTGGCCATCTCCATCGTCGCCAGCCTGTTCTGGCAACAGCAGGTTCAGGTGCGTTCGATGGAAAACCAGCGCCTGCACCTGCAGACCAAATGGATCCTGCGCGGCGCGCTCGACTGGTCCACGCTGGTGCTGTTTCAGGATGGCATCGACCACCGCGAGTACACGTCGCTCGACCAGGTGTGGGCGACGCCGCTGGCGGAGACGCGTCTCGACCAGTACGTCGAGCGCGAGCGCGTCGAGGGCGAAAATTTCGATGCGAGCCTGTCCGGCAACATTACGGACGCATGCTCGCGTTACAATTTGCGCAACCTGGCGAAGACCAGGGGGCATCCAGAGGAAGATCAGGTCGCGATCCTGGGACGCCTGCTGCGCAACGTGCAGGTCGATCCGGGACTGGCGCGCAGGATCGCCGTCTACGTGGCGGCCGGGATGCCGGTGGGGGCCGAACCTTCGGGGAGCGAGACACCTGCCACGCCGGTGACCGGGGCGCCGGTGAAGATTCTGCAAGTGGAAGACCTGTTGGCGGTGCAGGGCGTGACGCCAGCGATCGTGGAGCGCCTGCGGCCGTTCGTGACGGTGTTGCCGGAAACGACGCTCGTGAACGTGAATACCGCGGCGCCGGAAGTGCTGGCGGCGGTGGTGCCGGACGTGTCGATGTCGGAGGCGAATACGCTGATCGTACGGCGCAAGCAGGCGCCGTGGCGCGATATCTCGTATTTCGCGACCGATGTCACCCATGGCCAGAAGAGCGCGCTGCCAGGCGTGGCTGTCCGCAGCGACTGGTTCCTCGTGGATACGCGCATCCGCCTGGACCGTGCCGCGCTGGACGCGCAGGCGCTGATCCAAAGGTCGGGCTCGATGGTGGCGGGGGGCGGTCCGAAAGTGAAGTGGATCCGCCAGCAGTATTGAAGAATTCGAAAAGAAGTCTCGAGGGATAGCGCAGGGCATGTTAAAACGACCAACAAGAGATCGAGAAAGCGAGACAGTTTGAGCACACTTTATATCCGGCATCCAGCGCGCGCCGAAGGTGAACACGCGCTGTGCCGCTTCGCCCTCGTCACCGATGGCGGCATGATCGACCAGCACGGCGAAGGGCCGCTGCGCAACCTCGGCGACCTCGTCGGCACGAGCCGCCGCATCGTGCTGCTGCTGGCTGCCGCCGACGTCAGCCTGCTGTCCGTGCAGGCGCCGCCGCTGTCCGGCGCGCGCCTGAAGGCCGCGCTGCCGGGCCTCGTCGAAGAACACATCCTGGGCGACCCGGCGGACGCCGTGCTCGTGGCCGCGCCCGAGCAGCCCGACGGCACGCGGCCCATCGCCGTCGCCGACCGCGACTGGCTGGAAGCGCTCGTCCGTAGCCTGCTGGTCCAGGGCGCGCGCGCCGTCACCGCCGTGCCCGCTCAGCTGTGCCTGCCTTTGCAGCCGGGCAGCGTCGCGGCCGCGATTTCCGGTGTCGAACTGACGTTGCGCCAGAGCCTGTTCCAGGGCTTCGGCCTCGCGCTCGACGCCACGCCGGCCGTCGTGCTGCAGACGGCGCGCACCTTCAGCGGCGACGCCCCGCTCGTGCTGTACGTGCCGCCCGCCCAGCTGGGCGAATACCAGGCGCTGGCGCAGGACGCCGGTCCCGGCATCACGCTCGAAGCGGACGACTGGGTGCACTGGATCGCCGGTTCGAAGACCACCGCGCTGGACCTCGTCAGCGGCCTGGGCGCGGCCGGCACGCCCGCGCGCGACTGGCGCCGCTGGCGCTGGCCGATCGCGCTCGCCGCGCTGGTCGTCGCCGTCAACCTGATCGGCCTGAACGTCGAGTGGCTGCGCCTGCGCAGCGAAGCGAAGACGGTCCGACAGTCGATGACGCAGACCTACCGCAACGTCTACCCGCGCGAGACGACGATCCTCGATCCGGTGCTGCAGATGCGCCAGCACATCGCCCGCGCGCGCGCCAGCACGGGCGAGGTCGCGCCCGACGAATTCACGTACCTGGCGTCGGCGCTGGGCGAAGCGACGCGTGCGCTCGGGCGGCCGGTTGGGATTGCATCAATCGAGTACCGCGAACGCGCGTTGACCGTCAAAGTCAAACCGGAATCGGTCGACCCCGGCTTGACCGGGCAGTTGCGCACGGCCCTGGCCACGCGCCGGCTCACCCTGGAGGAAGCCAAGCCGGGCAACTGGGTCATCCGCAGCACGGGAGCCAAACCATGAGCATCGCCACCACTTTCGCCCAGTACCGCGAGCGCGCCACGGCGCTGTGGCTCGCGCGCACCGAGCAGGAGCGCCGCTTCCTGGCGGCCGGCGGCGCCGTCGTGCTGGCCGCGCTGCTGTACCTGCTGTTCGTCGATCCGGCCCTCGAAGGCCGCGCGCAACTGCGCCGGACGCTGCCGCAGCTGCACCAGCAGGAGGCCGAGCTGAAAGCCATGGCCACGCAAGCCGCGACGCTGTCCCAGACGACGGAAACACAGGTGGCGCCGCTCACGCGCGAGGCCGTCACCAGCAGCTTGTCGGGGCGTAGCCTGACGCCGCAATCGCTGTCGGTGGAAGGCGAGTACATCAAGCTGCAGCTGAACAACGTCTCGTTCGCCAACCTGGCCGCGTGGCTGGACGAGCAGCGCCGCGCCAACCGCGTGCTCGTGCAGGACGCCATCGTCACGGCGTTGCCCGCCGCCGGCCAGGTCGACGCCAGCCTGACGCTGCGCCAGAACACTGGCAGCGGCCAATGAAGCGCGCGCTCGCCTGGATCGTGCTGCCGACGCTGGCAGTGATCGTCACCGTGTTCGCATTCCTGCCCGCCGCCTGGCTCGGCCCGATGGTCGAACGCCAGACCGGCGGCCGTTTGACTCTGGGGGATGCGCAGGGTACGCTTTGGCGCGGCTCAGCCTTTGTGGGCGGCGCGCCGGGCGAAGGCGGTACCGTCACGCCGCTGCTGCCCGGACGTTTTTCCTGGCGCCTGTCGCCGCTGGTGCTGCTCGGCGACGTCAGCATGGACCTTGCCAACGACCAGGCGCTGGCGCAGCCGGTGCACGTCAGCGGCAGCTGGTCGCAATGGCAGGTCAGCGCCGGCGAGCTGCTGCTGCCGGCGGACGGCCTGGCCGGACTGGGCGCGCCGCTGAACACCCTCGCGCTCACGGGCGCGATCAAGCTGTCCTGGAACCTGCTGGACATCGCGCGCCAGGGCAATACGGTGGCGGTGAGCGGACGCACGGTGCTGGCGCTGACCGATATGGGGTCGCGTATGAGCCCCATCAAACCGCTCGGTACCTACGAGATGGCGATGGACTGGCACGGCCAGCGGGCCGACGTGGTGCTGCGTACCGTGACCGGGGCACTTTTGCTGTCGGGTAGTGGAGCATTAGAAAATGGCCGCCTCCGTTTCTCGGGACAGGCAGCGGCGGCCGACAAGTACGAAGACACGCTGGGCAACCTGCTCAACCTGCTGGGGCAACGGCGTATGGTGAACGGCAAGAACATAATCGCGTTAGAGTTCAGATGATGAAAACAAACCAACTCCGCAGCAAAAAGCAATTTCCGGCACTGCGCCGCGTCGTGGCCGGCGCCATGCTGTGCTGTACCGTCGGAACAAGCGTCCTGCCGTCCTTCGCCTACGCCCAGGAGGGCGGCGGCGCCGCGCTCAACTTCGTCAACGCCGACATGGAATCCGTGATCAAGGCGGTCGGCCACTACACGGGGATGACCTTCATCATCGACCCCCGCGTCAAGGGCACGCTGACGCTCGTGTCGGAAAGGACGCTGACGAAGGCCCAGGCGTTTTCGCTGCTGACCTCCGCGCTGCGCCTGCAGGGCTATGCGGTCGTCACGGGCGACGGCTACGCGAAAGTGGTGCCGGAAGCGGAAGCGAAGCTGCAATCGTCGCCCACGCAGGTGGGCACCGGCGGCTCGAAGGTGAAAGGCGACCAGATCGCCACGCAGGTCTACCGCCTGCAGCACGAGTCCGCCGCGAACCTGACGGCCGTGCTGCGTCCGCTGATCTCGCCCAACAACTCGATCATGGCCGATCCCGGCAATAACAGCCTCGTGATCACGGACTATGCCGACAACCTGCGCCGCCTGTCGAAGATCATCGCCGCGCTCGACGCGCCGTCCACCGGCGACCTCGACGTGATCCCGATCCGCAACGGCATCGCCAGCGACGTCGCCACGCTCGTCACGCGCCTGATGGAACCGGCGGCCGGCGGCGACGCGGGCCGCGTCACCGTGCTGGCCGATCCGCGCACCAATACCGTCATCGTGCGCGCGCCGTCGCCGGCCCGCGCGAACATGGCGAAGAACCTGATCGCCAAGCTCGACCAGCCGACGACGGAACTCGGCAACATCCACGTGGTCTATCTGAAGAACGCGGACGCCACCAAGGTGGCGCAGACGTTGCGCGCCGTCGTCTCGCAGGACACGTCGGCCGTCGGCACGCAGCAGCAGGGTACGGCCGGCGGTTCGATCCAGTCCACGAACACGGGCGGCACCGGTGCTGGCGGGCTCGGCCAGCAAGGCCAGCAGGGCGCGGGCTTGGGCGGCACGAGCAACACGTTCGCGCAGCAGGGCCAAGGCCAGGGCACGGCCGGCGGCGCGGGCGGCGGCCAGGGGTCGGGCTTCATCCAGGCCGATGCGTCGACCAACAGCCTCATCATCACGGCGCCGGATGCCGTGTACCGTAACCTGCGCTCCGTCATCGACCAGCTCGACGTGCGCCGCGCCCAGGTCTATATCGAGGCGCTGGTGGTCGAGGTCACGTCGAACGACGCGTCCGAGTTCGGCGTGCAATGGGTGGGCCTGACCGGCAACAACAACAGCGCCTACCGCGTGGGCGGCCTGCAGTCGTTCAGCGCGGGTGGCGCCGCCAACAACCTCGTCAACCTTGCGCTGGCTGCGGCGACGGGCATCAAGGGCGCCTCGTCGGGCAGCAGCGCCGGCGGCAGCCAGCTCCCGAACCCGACCGGGCTGTCGATCGGCCTGTTCAAGCAGGTCAACGGCGAGCTGGGCCTGGGTGCCATCGCGCACGCGCTGGAAAACACGGGCAACGCCAACATCCTGTCGACGCCGAACATGATCACGCTGGACAACGAGCTGGCCACGATCAAGGTCGGGCAGAACATCCCGATCATCACCGGTTCGTTCACGACGGGCGCGAGCGGTGCAAGCAACCCGTTCCAGACGGTCGACCGCAAGGACGTGGGCCTGCTGCTGAAGGTGCGCCCGCAGATTTCCGAAGGCGGTACCATCAAGCTGTCGATCTACCATGAGAATTCGGGGATCGACACGACGACCACGAACTCCGGCGGCATCATCACGACCGTCCGCGCCATCGAAAGCAATGTCCTGGCCGACAATGGCCAGATCATCGTGCTGGGCGGCCTGATTTCGGACGCGGAAGATGAGGGCAACGAGAAGGTGCGCGGCCTGGGCGACATCCCTATCCTGGGCAACCTGTTCAAGTACCGCACGCGCACCCGTGCCAAGCGCAACCTGATGGTGTTCCTCCGTCCCGTGGTGGTGCGCAGCAAGGAGCAGAACGACAGCATTTCGATGGACCGCTACGAATACATGCGCGCCGCCGGCGAGGTGGCGCAGCCGGCCGACGACACCGTGCTGCTGAAGAACCTGGGCGCTCCGATGTTGCCGAACCTGACGAAGGGCCAGCCGCCCGCGGGTGGCCTGATGGCCACGATGCCCCCGCCGGCGCCCCTGACCGCGCGCCCCGGTGGCGCCACGGTACCGGCGCAGCCGCAAACCAGGCCGCAGGCGCCTGCCCAGCAGGCCGTGCCCGAATTCCGCCCAGTGCAACCCGCGCAACCTGCGCAACCCGTGCAACCCTGAGCCGACAGACGATGAATAACTTGTTGCCCTACGCATTCGCGCGCGATTACGGCGTGCTGGCGCGTTCCAACGGCGACCCGTCGCAAGCCGTCGAAGTGCTGGTCTCGAACGCGACCAAGCCGGCGGCCATCGCCGAGGTCTCGCGCCGCTTCGGGCGTATCACGCTGCGGCGGATGGAACGCGCCGAACTGGAATCGGCCATCGCCGCCGCGTACCAGTCGGCCGGCGGCGACGCGTCGCAGGTCGCGGACGAGTTCGACGCCGACCTCGACCTCACCAAGCTGCTGCAGGACGTTCCGGCGATCGAAGACCTGCTGGAATCGTCGGACGACGCGCCCGTCATCCGCATGATCAACGCGCTGCTGACGCAATCGCTGCGCGAAGGCGCGTCCGACATCCACATCGAACCGTTCGAGCAGACGTCCGTCGTGCGCTTCCGCATCGACGGCGCGCTGCGCGACATCGTGCGTCCGCGCAAGGCGATCCACGCGTCGCTGATCTCGCGTATCAAGATCATGTCGCAGCTCGACATCGCGGAAAAACGCCTGCCGCAGGACGGCCGCATCACGTTGCGCATCGGCGGCAAGCCCGTCGACGTGCGCGTGTCCACGCTGCCCACCGGCCACGGCGAGCGCGCCGTGCTGCGTCTGCTCGACAAGGAAGCGGGGCGCCTCGACCTCAGCCACCTGGGCATGAGCGAGCAGATGCTGCCGCAGTTCGACAAGCTGATCAACCAGCCGCACGGCATCGTGCTCGTCACGGGCCCCACCGGTTCCGGTAAAACGACGACGTTGTACGCGTCGCTGTCGCGCCTGAACTCGACCACCACCAACATCATGACGGTGGAAGACCCGATCGAATACGACTTGCCCGGCATCGGCCAGACGCAGGTCAACGCCCGTATCGACATGACGTTCGGCAAGGCCCTGCGCGCGATCCTGCGCCAGGACCCGGACGTCATCATGATCGGCGAGATCCGCGACCTCGAAACGGCCCAGATCGCCGTGCAGGCATCGCTGACGGGCCACCTGGTGCTTGCCACGTTGCACACGAACGACGCCGCGTCGGCCGTCACGCGCCTGCTGGACATGGGCATCGAGCCGTTCCTGCTGTCGTCGTCGCTGCTGGGCGTGATGGCGCAGCGCCTCGTGCGCAAGCTGTGCTCCTACTGCAAGCGCCAGGAAGGCGGGCAATGGGTGGCCGTCGGCTGCGACCGCTGCGGCCACACGGGCTACCACGGCCGCGTGGGCGTGTACGAGCTGCTCGAGACGAATGAACAGATCCGTTCGCAGATCCACAACCAGGCCGCCGAGGCCGAGATCCGCGACACCGCGCTGAAAGTCGGCATGAAGACGATGCGCGAGGACGGCCAGCGGTGGGTGCACGAAGGCGTCACGACGGAAGCGGAACTGGTCCGCGTGACCAAGGCGGACTGATCGATGCCAGCCTTCCGCTACGAAGCCGTCGATGCAGGCGGCGTCACCCGCAAGGGCGTCCTGAATGCCGACAGTCCCCGTGCCGCGCGCGCCGACCTGCGCCTGCAGGGCTTGACGCCGCTGACCGTCGAAGCCATCGCGGCCCAGGTCGACGAGAGCGGGGTGGCGCGCACGCGCGGCTTCGGCGAGCGCCTGTCGCAGGTCGAACTCGCGCTGTTCACGCGCCAGCTCGCGAGCCTGCTGGAAGCGGGCCTGCCGCTCGAGCAAGCCTTCACCGCGCTGCTGGAACAGGCCGAGCGAGCGTACGTGCGCGACCTGATCGCGTCGATCCGCTCCGAAGTGATGGGTGGCGCCTCGTTCTCCAGCGCACTGTCGCGCCATCCGCGCGACTTCGCCGAGATCTACCGCGCCCTCGTCGCCTCGGGCGAGCAGATCGGCCAGCTGTCGCGCGTGCTGTCGCGCCTGGCGGATTACATCGAACGCCGCAATGCCCTCGTGCAGCGGGTGCGCCTCGCGTTCACGTATCCGGCCATCGTGACCGTCGTCGCGTTCGCGATCGTCATCTTCCTGCTGACGTACGTCGTGCCGCAGATCGTGTCCGTGTTCGCCAACACGAAGCAGAAGCTGCCGTTCCTCACGATCCTCATGCTCGGCGTGTCGAACTTTACGCGCGCCTACGGGATCTATGTGGCATTGATCATCATCGCGGCCTGGTTCGCGTGGCGCCGCGCGCTGCAGAACCCGACGCTCAAGCGCAGTTGGCACACGTGGCTGCTGAACGCGCCCGTGTACGGCAAGTTCGAGCGCAGCCTGAACACGACCCGCTTCGCCAGCACGCTGGCGATCACGACCGGTTCCGGCGTGCCCATCCTGCGCGCGCTCGAGACGAGCCGCGACACGCTGTCGAACGTGGCGATGAAGGAACTCGTGGAGGAGGCGACGGCCAGCGTGCGCGAAGGCGTCAGCCTGGCGCGCGCGCTGTCGGCGCAAAAGCTGTTCCCGCCCATGCTCGTGCACATGATCCGCGCGGGCGAGATCACGGGCGAGCTGCCCGCGATGCTGGAACGGGCGTCGAATTCGCAGCAGGCCGATCTCGAGCGGCGCACGCTGACCATCGCCGGCCTGCTGGAGCCGGTGCTGATCCTCGCGATGGGCCTCGTCGTGCTGCTGATCGTGCTGGCCGTGCTGATGCCGATCATTGAAATCAACCAATTGGTCCGCTGATAAGGACACTGATGAACAAGCGTTTGCCTTTACTTCTGAGCCTGCTCGGCGTGATCCTGCTGGCGGCGTCGCTCGCGTACTGGATCATGCAGCTGTACCATCCGGCACAGCGTCCGCTGGCGGCCGTGCCGCAGACGACGATGCCGGACCCATCCATCGATGCGGCCGCCACCCTGTTCGGTGGCCAGGTCGCCGTGGCAAGTGCCACCAATTACCAGTTGACGGGCGTCGTCGCGGACGGACGCGACAGCGTGGCGATCATCGTCGCCGACGGCTCGCCGGCGAAGGCGCTGAAGGTGGGCAAGGAACTGGCACCGGGCATCACGCTGGCCGAGGTGCATCCGCGCTACGTGATGCTGTCCGACGGCGGCGTCATGAAGCGCGTCGACCTGGCCACGGATGCCAAGGCCGCGGCGCCGATGGGCGGCGGTGCGCCGGGCGCACCGCCGCCCGTTGCGCAGCCGAATTTTCCACAACCTCAACCGATCACGACCGCCCCGGCGATGCCGCCCACGCAGGTGAACGCGGGCGCGCCCGACCCGACGTTGGCGCCGGGTTCCGTCCCGGCGCAGCCGTCGATGACGAATCCGGGCGACATGGGCGCGCGCGACAACCCGCCGCCCGCGAATCCGAACCCGATCAATCCGCCTCCGGCCCATATGCCGATGCCGCCGCAGACCCGCACGACCGATAACCCGGCCGGCCTGCAGAACACCCAGTGAGCGGGCCGGGCGTCAGCGGCGCAGCGCCGTGAACGCTGAAAATTCCCACGAACGAAAGCCCACCAGCAAGGTAAAACCGTCGCGTTCCCGCGGCGGCAGCCGGCGGTCGTTGCGGTGCATGCGGGCCAATTCTGCGGCCAGCTGGTGGATTTTTTCCGACAGCTCGGCCGCACTCGCGTGCGACAGGCGCGCGGGCAGGCACATCAGCGTTTCGCCGGCACCGTCGAAGGGCCCGGCGAAATAATCCTCGACGACGTGCGCGCGGAAGAAGCGCTGTACCGGCCCGTCCGGCAGCCAGCGGAAGGCGTTCGACACCCGCAGCGTGTAGCGGTTCAATGGCTTCAGTTCGATCACGCCGAGCCGGTCGAGTTCCACCAGCAAGCCGATGCATTCGGGTTCCGTCAAGCGATAGGTCTCGACCATCTGCTCCAGGCTCCAGTGGCCCAGGCAGCAGATGGCGACGAGCAGCAGGCGCGGATTGGCGACCAGCGCGTTTTCCTGGACCAAGGTCAAGGTGTCGGCCTGCGGGCGCGCATCGGCCGCGCGTCGCAGCACGTCTTCCATGGCGATGCCGGCCGCCTGGCAGATCTGGGCCAGGCGCGACAAGGTCATGTCCTTCTGGCCGAACATGCGCTTGATGCTCGATTCGCTCATCGCGATGCGGTCGGCCAGCATCTTGTAGGTGATCCCGGCCGCGCGCAGTTCGGCGCGCAGGACGTCCAGCAGCATGTCGGGGGAGCTCATGGGTGTGTCGTTTCCCTGTTTTCGTTCGTCAACTCGGCGCTCACGAATGTACAGAAGAAGCGGGCCCAGTTCAAGAAATGTCGAGTCCACACCGCCACGGTCGTCCGCCCCGAACGCGGACCGCCCGATGGGTACGGTTCGTGTGATGATACGTATCAGTTCAGGCGCACGTGCATGGATCGTCGCCGGCGCGCCGCTGTCCAACCGTTATCTCGTGGATCGCTGAAGGAGGGTGTATGGCAAGGTCAACCGTGAAAGCGCTGTTCCTGCTCGCCCTGGCGTTGCCGGGCACGGCCCCGTGGGCGCAGGTGGCTGGAGTGCGGCGTACCGATCTGCTGCGGCATGACAGCACGGTGCCGGGACGCGAGGTCGTCGAGGTGCGCGTCGAGGTCGACCCCGGCCGCGGCGTGCCGCGGCATACGCATCCGGGCGATGAAGTGCTGTATGTCGTCGAGGGCACGCTCGAGTACCTGCCCGACGGGCAAGCACCCGTGCTGCTCAAGGCGGGGCAATCCGTGTTCATCCCGGCCGGTACGGTGCATGCGGCCAGGAACCCCGGCACGGGGGCCGGGGCAGGCATTGCCACCTATTTCGTCGAGAAAGGCAAGCCGCTGATCACGCCGGCCAAGTAGCCGCCGGATTACTCGGCTTCCGGCTCCTCATCCGGCTCGAGCTTGACCTTCTTGAGCGCACGCTTGGCGGCCAGCCGTTCGCTGGCCGTGGGCTTCGCGTGCGCGCCGGCCGCGCGCGCCTTCGCGAAGCCGGCGACCGGGTTGCGCGGTTTCGGTGACGGCGCGGGTTCGACGCGCAGCCGCATCTTCTGCCGGGTTGCCAATGCCTTGTTCGCCATCGCCGCCTCCTTTTATGCGCGCCCGGTTACAGCACGTAGCGCGACAGGTCTTCGTTGACCGCCAGCGCATCGAGCCGTTCGTTGACGTAGGCCGCGTCGATGACGAGCGCCTGGCCGGACTTGTCGGTGGCCGAGTACGAGATCTCTTCGAGCAGCTTTTCCATCACCGTGTACAAGCGGCGCGCGCCGATGTTCTCGGTACGCTCGTTGACGGAATAGGCGATCTCGGCGAGGCGATGGATGCCGTCGTCGGCGAATTCCAATTTGACGCCTTCCGTCGCCAGCAGGGCCTCGTACTGCTTGGTGAGGCTCGCGTCCGTCGACGTCAGGATGCTCTTGAAATCGCCGATCGACAGCGATTCCAGTTCGACGCGGATGGGGAAGCGGCCTTGCAGCTCGGGGATCAGGTCCGACGGTTTCGACAGGTGGAATGCGCCGGAGGCGATGAACAGGATATGGTCCGTCTTGATCATGCCATACTTCGTGTTCACCGTCGTGCCTTCGACCAGTGGCAGCAGGTCGCGCTGCACGCCCGCGCGCGAGACGTCGGCGCCGCCGTGTTCCGAACGCGACGCGATTTTATCGACCTCGTCCAGGAACACGATGCCGTTCTGCTCGACGTTCGCGATCGCCTTCTGCTTCATCTCGTCTTCGTTGATGAGCTTGGCGGCTTCCTCGTCGACGAGCAGCTTCATCGCGTCCTTCACCTTCATCTTGCGGGGCTTCTTGCGGCCGCCGCCGACGCCGGCGAACATCGACTTGATCTGTTCCGTCATCTCTTCCATGCCCGGCGGCGCCATGATTTCCATCTGGGGCGACGCTTCTGCCACGTCGATCTCGACTTCCTTGTCGTCGAGCGCGCCTTCGCGCAAGCGTTTGCGGAAGGTTTGGCGCGTGGCGTCGCCGCCATCCTTGCTGTCGTTGCTGACGTTGAAGCCGAAATCGCGCGCGGGCGGCACGAGGATGTCGATGATGCGGTCCTCGGCGGCGTCCTCGGCGCGCTGGCGCACTTTCTTCATTTCGCTGGCGCGGGTCTGCTTGACGCCGATGTCGATCAGGTCGCGGATGATCGTGTCGACGTCGCGGCCGACGTAGCCGACTTCCGTGAACTTGGTCGCTTCGACCTTGATGAACGGCGCGTCGGCCAGCCTGGCCAGGCGGCGTGCGATCTCGGTCTTGCCGACGCCCGTCGGACCGATCATGAGGATGTTTTTCGGGGTGATCTCGTGGCGCAGCGGTTCCTCGACCTGCTGGCGGCGCCAGCGGTTGCGCAGCGCGATCGCCACGGCGCGCTTGGCTTTACCTTGGCCGACGACGTGCTTGTCGAGTTCCGAGACGATTTCGGACGGAGTCATGTTCATATGCGTGGTCATGAATGCTTTCGTGCGGGAGAGGCCGTTATTCCAGCGTCTCGATGATGTGCGACATATTCGTATAGATGCACAGTTCGCCTGCGATGGTCAGCGCCTTCTTGACGACGTCGGCCGGCGCAAGATCCGTGTTTTCCTGCAGGGCCTTGGCCGCGGACTGCGCGTAGACGCCGCCCGAGCCGATGGCGCCGATGCCGTCCTCGGGTTCGAGCACGTCGCCGTTGCCGGTGATGATCAGGGTCTTTTCGCGGTCGGCCACCAGCAGCATCGCTTCCAGGCGGCGCAGCACGCGGTCGGTGCGCCAGTCCTTGGCCAGTTCGACGGAGGCGCGCAGCAGATTGCCCTGGTGTTTTTCCAGCTTCGCTTCGAAGCGGTCGAGCAGGGTAAACGCATCGGCCGTGCCGCCGGCAAAGCCGCACAGCACCTTGTTCTGGTAGAGCTTGCGCACCTTGCGCGCGGAGCCCTTCATGACGACATTACCCAGGGTGACTTGGCCGTCGCCACCGAGCGCGACCTGGTTGCCGCGCCTTACGCTCAGGATCGTCGTGCCGTGAAATTGTTCCATATTTGCCTCGTGGTTGATCTGCTCATCGCAAGTGGGGATGTCAGATCAAATTGCAAGACTGGAGCATATCCAAGGATCACCAGCACTCGGCGCATGCCGGGCCGACGTCAGTATTTGTGCGCGTACAGCCGCACCCGCTCGCCGGTGCCCAGCAGCCGCAGCAGGGCCGCCACGGGGTGGTTCAGGTCGCGCAGGACGATGTCGCGCTCGTCTGCCGCCAAGGTGCGCAGATGCCCTGCCAGCGCGTTGGCGGCCGTGTAATCGACGCGGGCGAGCCGTGAGCCGTCCAGCACGACCGTCGGGTGGCGCGCCGCGTGGTCGGCGATCGCGGCCAGCAGGGCGCCGCAGTCGCCCCGGACGACGGCCGGCAGCAGGAAGCGGTCGCTCGCGGTGGCGGCGTGCGCGACCGGACTCGCCGCGGCCAGGCTCACGGCCAGGTGTGGTGGCGCTTCGAACGACGGCGGCGACACTTCGAAGGTGACGCAGTAATCCATCGCGGTTTCCTCGAAATCCTTTTCGCGGTTCGTCAGCAGCAACAGTTCCAGCAGCAGCAACCACGGTGCCTCGCCGGGGCCGCGGTCGCCGATGGCCAGCATCGGACGCAGCACGGCGACGAGGTGGTCGGCGCCGGCCAGCACGAGTTCGCGCCCGGCCTTGCGCAAGGCCTGCAGCGCGTCCAGCAACAGCGCGCAGCCTTGCGGCGTGACGTGGGCGACGGCCTGGAATTCGAACCGCACGAGCGGACTGGCCATACCTGCCTGTGCGCGCGCGAGTTGCGCGCCGGTGAGGGCATCGTCGTCCAGGCTGCCGGACAGGCTCACGGTGGGGATCGCCCCGGCGAACTGGTTGTCGAGCGCGGGGCCAAGGCGCGTGCGCGACGCCTCGGCGACGGGGCGGTAGGTGGGCGGCGAGGTCTCGAAGTGGCTGGCGTAGTCGATCGCGATGCTTTCGAACTCGTGTTCCTGGCCGAGGATCTGGTACAGGTCGAACAGCATCCACCAGGATAGCCGTTCGCCCGCGCCGCCATTCCGTTCTTTCAGGCTCGTGCGCAGCAGAAGCGCGGCGGCCTCGAGCTGGTCGTTGGCGTACAGGATCGCCGCTTCCTCGACGACGGGTGTGCTGGACGGCGCGACGGCCGCATCGGGCAGGTCGTCCGGGCCGAGCAGCATGTCGGTGTTCTGGTCGGCCGGCGGTGTGGCTGCGACACCGGCCACGGCGGCCGGTGGGCGCCGGCTGCCGCTCCAGGCATCGTCGTCGAAAATGTCGGAGGCCATCTCGAGTTCGATCTCGTCGATCTTGGCCGCCGTGGCGCGGGCGATTTCACGCTGCCGCTCGCGTTCCGCTTCCGTATCGAGCGCGAGCCGCGTGACGGGGCCGGCCGCCAGCGCAGGGTGCGGGCGCGCACGCACGCCCGCACCCGCGCGTGGTGCGTCGTCTTTTTTCTTCAGGAAATCGAAGAGCCCCATCCCATCCTTCTCTGCCGCGCAGCGGCGCCCGGTCGTGTACCGGTCGAGACATTAGCATGGCGGCGCGGATCACATGGCGCGCACGCCTGAGCTGCGTCAAGTCGTCGGCGATCCCTTCAGTGTATCCGATAGGCAATAATTCGTGCACACAAAACCGGCGGTCGGCGCTGGCGGGAGCGTGGGCCCGGAAACAAAAAAGCATGCGGCGGGCGCATGCTTTTTTGATCGGAGCGGACGGCGATCAGTCACCGTACAGTTTCTGCTTCAGCTCACGGCGCTGCTGAGCTTCCAGCGACAGCGTCGCGGTCGGACGGGCGATCAGGCGGGGAATGCCGATCGGCTCGCCCGTTTCCTCGCACCAGCCGTATTCGCCGGATTCGATCGCGGCCAGTGATTGCTGGACCTTCTTGAGCAGCTTGCGCTCGCGGTCGCGGGTGCGGAGCTCCAGCGCGTGCTCTTCCTCGATGGTGGCGCGGTCGGCCGGGTCGGGCACGAGGACCGTTTCGCGCAGGTGTTCCGTCGTCTCGCCGGCGTTTTTCAGCAGCTCTTTTTCGAGCTCCTGCAGGCGGTTCTTGAAGAACGCCAGCTGGGCCGGGTTCATGTAGTCGTCGTCGCTCATGGCCCGAATTTCTTCTTCCGTCAGAAGGCGGTCTTCGGGCTGCGCCACGGTATTCGGTTTCGTTGTTTTAGTCATGACTTCACTTACCTTTGATACGACAGAGTTTCCATTTTATCAGCTAACTCAGCGGTCACCGTTGCTATGGTGTGCGCCGGCCGGCTGCCGTAACGGCCCGGTTTTCCGGGCCTGCCCCGCGTCAGGCCGTGCGGGCGGGGCTGTCCAGTCGTTCGTCCACGGATGCATCCAGGCAGGTCAACGATACCGAACGAAGGGCGGACCGCGCAAGGGGCACTATAGAACCGGAGTAGTTTATACCAAACACTGTTCCAATCCGCGAATAAAGACATCTTTCGGTAAATTTTTACCAATAAACACCATCTTGCTGCCACGCGTTTCGCCATCCGCCCACTTTGCACCGAGGTCGCTACCCATGATTTGATGCACGCCTTGGAAGACGACCTTGCGGTCGGCGCCGGCCATCGACAGCACGCCCTTGTAGCGGAGCATGTTCGGGCCGAAGACTTGCACCATGCTGCCGAGGAATTGATCCAGGCGCTCGGGGTCGAATGCGCGCTCGCTTTTGAACACGAACGCCGCGATGTCGTCGCTGTGGTGGCCGTGGTGGTGGTCGTGGCTGTGGTCGCACGCTTCCGTGTGCACGTGGTCGTGATCGTGATGATCGTGGTCGTGGTCGTGCGCTTCCTCGGTCGTGAGGAAGGCCGGATCCAGTTCCAGCTTGTCGTTCAGATTGAAGCCGCGCAGGTCGAGCACGTCGGTGAGAGGCGCCCGGCCGAAATCCGACGTGCTGATCGGCGCGCGCGGATTGATGCGGCGGATGCGCGCCTTCAGCTCCTCGACGGCGGCGGCGTCCACGAGGTCGGTCTTGGACAGCAGGATCTTGTCGGCGAACCCGACCTGGCGCTGGGCTTCCTCGTGGCGGTCCAGCTGGTCCATCGCGTGCCGTGCGTCGACGACGGTGACGACGGCGTCCAGCAGGTAGTGGGCGCCGACTTCTTCATCGACGAAGAACGTCTGCGCGACCGGACCCGGATTGGCGAGGCCCGTCGTCTCGATCACGACGCGGTCGAAGTGGATTTCGCCGGCATCGCGCTTGCGCGCCAGGTTCGTGAGGGCGACGATCAGGTCGCCGCGCACGGTGCAGCAGATGCAGCCATTGTTCATCTCGACGATCTGCTCGCCCGGGTCCTGCACAAGGATTTCGTTGTCGATGTTTTCCTGGCCGAATTCGTTTTCGATGACGGCGATGCGCAGGCCGTGCTCTTCCCGCAGGATGCGGTTGAGCAACGTCGTTTTGCCGGCGCCGAGGAAGCCGGTCAGGATAGTGCTGGGAATCAATTCCATATGTCGCTGTCCAATGGGGTGAGCCGTTCCGGCTGCGGGGAATCGGAAGATTATGCCGGATTTTGCGGATCGTCACCACCCGCCATGCCGTGCCCGCCTTGGCAGGCAGGCTACTTGCGCCTGGCGCGCGGATGGGCCTTGTCGTAGACGGCGGCCAGATGCTGGAAATCGAGCGACGTGTAGATCTGCGTCGACGTGATGCTGGCGTGGCCCAGCAGTTCCTGCACGGCGCGCAGGTCGCCCGACGATTGCAGCAAATGCGAAGCGAACGAATGGCGCAGCACGTGTGGATGCACGTGGACCGGCACGCCGGCCTTGCGCGCGTGGACTTTCAAGCGGTATTGCACGACGCGGGGACTGATGCGCGTGGCGCGCGTCGTCAGGAACAGGGCGGCGCTGCCATCGCATGCGGGCGGGCGCACGGCCAGCCATGCGGCCAGCGCCGCGCGGGCCGGGGCGCCGACGGGCACGCGCCGCATCTTGTTGCCCTTGCCTGTGACGACCACTTCCTGCGCCTCGAGTTCGAGCCAGCCGAGCGAGGCCGGCTGGCCGTCGCGGGCGGGCACGTGATGGACGTCGAGCCCGGCCAGCTCGGACACCCGCAGGCCGCTCGAGTACAGCAGTTCGAACATGGCGCGGTCGCACAGCTCCGCCGGTTCCGCGTTGCCGGGCGTCGTTTTTTCCATCAGCTGGACGGCGTCGTCGACGGCCAACGCCTTCGGCAGGCGCTTGGGACGGCGCGGCGCGCGCACGCCGTCGGCCGGGTTCGCCGCGAGGGGCAGTTCGCGCGACAGCCAGTCGAAGAAGCCGCGCCAGCCGGACAGCTTGCGCGCGATCGACGCCGCGCTTTGTCCTTCGGCGTGCAGCTTCGCGGCGAAGCGGCGGATATCGAAATGGGTCAGCGCAGTCCAGCCGGCCTGGTTCGGCAGGCTGGCAAGCCGGGCCAGCTCGGCCAGGTCGCGGCGGTAGGCGGCGATCGTGTGGTCGGACAGCTGGCGTTGCGTCTTCAGCTCCGCCAGGTAGCGGCCGGTCCAGTCGTCGGCGGCCGGCGTGTCCATGTCAGCCGAGCAGGGGGGCGAGAGCGGTGCCGGCCGTCTCGCCGATGTGGACGAGGAAATCCGTCGCCATCGCGGCGCTGAAGCGTTCCGTCTCGGGCGAGCCGAGCACGAGCAGGCCGAACGCGGTGCCGCCGGCACGCAGCGGCAACAGCACGGTCGAGCGCACGGCGCCCGCGTCGGCCAGCCAGCCGACCGCTTCGAATTCCTTGTTCGGGCCGCAGTACGGCGCGCGCAGGCTGCTGGCGAACAGGCGCACGTCTTCGGAGACGTCGCGCGCATACCAGGCATCCGCGTGCTCGGGCGCGAGCTTCCACAGGCGCAGCGTGGCTTGCGGCACGATGAAATGCTCGACGAGGCCGTCGGCCACGGCGGACGGGAGCTCGGCAGGCACGCGCGTGCGCAGCAATTGCTGGGTCCAGCCGTGGAAACGGTTGGCGATGGCAGCGTTTTCCTCGGCGTGGCGCACCAGTTCGGACATGCGCAGTTCCAGCGCGCGGTACTTGTCGCGCATGACTTCCATCTGGCGCTCCTGCAGCGACACCGCGCGGCCCGTCAGCGGGCTCGACAGTTTTACCTCGCCCAGCAGGGCGGCATGCTCCACGAAGAATTGCGGATGGTCGACCAGGAATTGGGCGATGGCGGTGGAATCCAGTGTTGCGGTGGTCATGTGCGGCTTGCGGGTTGGGTAGACCGTTCATTTTAACCGACCGCAATGGCTCGGCGCAGATTTCCTCTTGGCATTGTGTCACCGCAGCATCACCAAAAACAGCAAGGGCGGACCCGGTTGCCCGGGCCCGCCCTTGCGGTGCGATGCGGCGGGGTTGCCCCCGCGCCGTCAGCTTAGAACGAGTGGTTCAGGCCGACGTCGTAGAAGTTCTTCACCGACGAGCCGGCGACGAAGCCCAGCGTGTCGTACGTGAAGATGTTCGTCTTGCGCGATGCGTCGACGTACAGGTACGTACGCTTCGACAGGCTGTACTCGTAGCCCAGCGAGTACTGGCGGGTGATCAGGTCGTGCAGGCGGGTGGTCTCTTCTTGCTTCTTCAGACCGAAACCGACCAGCATCTTGCCCGGGCCCATGCCGTAGGTCATACCGATTTCCGCGCCCTTGACGGTCGGACGGAAGGTGTTGGTGTGCTCTTGATCCTGATGGGAGTAGGTAGCCATCAGTTTCATTTCCGGGCTGACCGAGAACGAACCTGCAACCGACCACACTTTCGATTCGACGGCGTTGCGCTCGTAAGCGACCATCGCAGCGGCCGGACCGTTGTTATAGGTGCCAGCGATCGAGAACGGGTTGGCCGAAGCTTGTTGGTTCAGTGCGTAGCTCGCGCCGTTGCCGATACCGGTCAGCTTGCCGCCGTTGGCTTCTTTCGATGCCCACGATGCGTTCACCTGGAAGCCGTTCGAGACCGGCGAGTTATAGAAGATCGCGTTCGAGATGCGGTTGCTGTTCGGCGAGCCACCGGTGGTGTTCACGTCCAGCGGAGCCGAGTTGAAGCCGGCGACCGAGATGTCCGTGTAGAAGCCGGCCGGGGACGGCAGGCCGTGCCACGGTTCGAACGAACCGACGATTTCCTGGAACGGGGTCAGGCCACGGCCCAGACGGACCATACCGAAGTCGCCCTGCAGGCCGACGCGGGTCTGGCCCTGGAACAGCGGACGGCCGCCGTTTTCGTTGGTGCCGGTGTCCGGCTCGTAACGCATTTCGACTTGGAACAGTGCCTTCAGGCCGTTGCCCAGGTCTTCCGTGCCCTTGAAGCCCAGGGTGTTGGCGGCGCGCTTGCCGATGTTCAGGGTCTGGTCCGACTGCTTGGACATGCCGACGTCGACGTTACCGTAGATTTGAACGGCGGTTTGAGCTTGTGCAACACCGGCGAAGGCGCCCAGCAGAGCGGCTGCCACGAGGGTTTTTTTCATCTATTTTTATCCTAAAAAGTGAATCGAAGGAATCCAGAGAGCATTGAGATTTTTATTAGTTGCTGAACACTCGGATGTGTGAACCTTAAATGCTTAATGCGTCAAGATTGTCTGATTTGTCAATTATGACTGTTGCACTTGGTCGAAAGCCAATAAATCCAATCGTGCTGTTGTATTTTCGAAACGCATGACCTCGCAACCGGGGCGTACCTTAAGCCTCGTTTAAGTTTCCAGGCGTCATCATTCGGTCCCCGTACCACGGCAGGGTTTGTGCGGGCTCAAAGGCCATTGGAATCGCAGGCGAATCGCGCCGACGCGGCTTTAGACTCTGGCCCATCCGACGTCCATTGTTACCGCAGTGCGCGCCGCGTGAGCTCATCGGTAGCGCATCGTAATCGATCTTGCGCGCATCTGCATGTATTTATGTGCGTAAATATGTTGCGTACATGTCTCAGGCGTCTCTAACATCCAGAAAATGAACGATGGCAAATCGTGAAGAACTGGCAGTCATCCGCGGTGCACGCGCGGGACGCGCCGAATCGCAACTGGCCCTGGGCCGGCTCTACCTGTTCGGCAGTGCGGGATTGCCGAAGAGCCTGCCCACGGCCCTCCATTGGCTCGACCGTGCTGCGCAGCAAGGGTGCGAGGAAGCATGGCAATTGATCGGGAACCATATCCCGGTCGACCTTGCGCGTGACAGTCCGCAATCCGTGACCGATTGGTACGAGCGGGCGTACGACGGCGGGCTCGTGCGTGCGGGACTCGTGTATGCCCAGCTGGTGCTGGGCGCGGCGCGCGACGGCGACGGCGTGCCGGTCCAGCGCGCCAAGGCGCTGCGCGCGCTGGAAGACGCGGCCCGGGCAGGGTTCCCGGAAGCGCAGTGGCTGCTTGCGCGCGCGCATGGCGCGGCGACGCCCGAGGCGGACGAGCCGGCGGTCCACGCCCCAGCAGCCAGTCCGGCCGGGCAGCGCTGGCTGCGCCAGGCGGCCGACAGCGGCGTCGGCGCCGCGCAGTTCGCGCTGCTGGAACAGGACTGGAATGCGCAGCGCTGGGGCGCCTGGCTGGCCCGTGCGCTGCCGCGCGCGCGCGCCCTGGCCGGTTCCGATGCCGCGCAGGATCATACGGCGGCGCGGCTCGCGCCGGACGAAGTGCTGCTGCTGTCGCGCTGCGCCCGGCTCGTCGAGGCGAACGAGGTGCCGCACGACGTCGGCGAGGAGGAATTGCTCAGGTTCTGGGAATGCGCCGCGGCCGAGAACGACCGCCATGCACAGTTCGCGCTGGGCCTGTGGTGCGCGCGCATGCGCGTCGACGGCAAACGCGTGCCCGGCAGCCATGGCGCAGCCAACTTCAAGAAGGCTGTGCGCTGGCTGACGCAGGCGGGCGAGCAGGGCCTGGCGGAAGCGTGGTATGCGCTGTCGCGCATTTATATCAAGCCGGAATTCTCGCAGCGTAATGTCGTGGAGGCGCAGAAATACCTGGAGCGCGCGGCGGAGATGGGCTATCGCGACGCCCAGTTCGAATGCGGGAACGCGGCATGGCGCGCGCGCCGCGAGAACGAGAACAACGACGTGCGTGCGCTGTTCTGGCTGCAGAAGGCGGCCGTGCAGGGTTGCCCGAAGGCCGCGGCCGCCCTGCGCAAGCTGGCGCCGCGCCAGCCCGGCGCCTGGCCGCACCTCGACCCGCTGCTCGTGGGGCGCGACCTGACGGCGTATCCGCTGCTGGCCGCGCGCCTGGAGCTGGCCGTGGCATTCGGCTTGAGCCGGGCCGAGGCCCTGTTGCTGGACATCCGCGGCGCCGACCGCGGCCACTGCCTCGTGATCGACATCCGCGCCAGCTACGGGCGCAGCCGGCGCCGCCTGATCTCGGTGGATACGGCACAGGAACGCCAGCTGCTCGACCGTGTCGGGCTCGTGTTCGACAACGTCGATTGCGGTCCCGGCGGTCCGGAAGGGAATTATCGCCAGCGCCTGTACCGATTGCGCAGCCTGTTGCCCGACGCTGAGGCTGGCAGCCAGGACGGTGCGGAGGATGGCGATTACTCGCTGGCCGCCTGAGTGCAGGCGGCCATCTCCCGGTCAGATCTCGATTTCGCCTTCGAATACCGTCTCGGCCGGGCCACTCATATAGACGGGCTGGCCTTCGCCGGCCCAGTTGATGGTCAGCTTGCCGCCCCGTGCCTGCACCTGCACGGGCGCATCCAGCAGGCCGCGGCGGATGCCGGCCACGACGGCGGCGCACGCGCCGGTGCCGCAGGCCAGGGTCTCGCCGGCGCCCCGTTCGTAGACGCGCAGCTTGACGTGGTTGCGGTCCACGATCTGCAGGAAGCCGGCATTCACGCGGCGGGGGAAGCGCGGGTGGTGCTCGATCTGCGGCCCCGTCTCGAGTACGGGCGCGGCGTCGACGTCGGCGACGACCTGCACCGCGTGCGGATTGCCCATCGACACCGTCGACACGAGCACGGTCTGCTCCTCGCCCTTGACGGCGACCGTCAGCGGCCACAGCGTATCGCGGCCTTCCGTTACGCCTTCCAGGCCCGCGGCGTCGAACGGGACCCGGGCCGGTTCCAGGATCGGGGCGCCCATGTCGACGGTGACGCTGCCATCGTCTTCCAGGCGCGGCGTGATGATGCCGCTCATCGTCTCGACGCGGATGCTGCGTTGATCGGTCAGGCCCTTGTCGCTGACGAAGCGCACGAACGCGCGCGAACCGTTGCCGCACTGCTCGACTTCGCTGCCGTCATTGTTATAGATGCGGTAGCGGAAATCGCTGTCTGCCGTGGCCGGGCGCTCGACGATCAGGATCTGGTCGGCGCCGACGCCGAAACGGCGGTCGGCCAGGCGGCGCCATTGTTCCGGACCCAGGTCGAGTTGCTGGTTGATCGCATCGATCACGACGAAATCGTTGCCGGCGCCGTGCATCTTGGTGAACTTGAGTTTCATGGTATTCGTAATTAATCGTAGAACGAGGGCTCGCCGGGCGGCCGGGTCTTGAAGCGTTTGTGCGTCCAGAAATACTCGGCCGGATGTTCGCGCACGCGGTCCTCGATGAAGGCGTTCATGCGGCGGGTAGCGGCGATGATGTCGTCGCCCGGGTAATCCTCCCATGCTGGATAGAACTCTACCTTGTATCCCTTATAGTTGGGCAGGAAAGTTGCCACGAGCGGGATCACTTTCGCGCCGGTCGCGCCCGCCAGGCGGCCCATGGCCGTCAAGGTGGCGGCCGGGATGCCGAAGAACGGGACGAAGGCCGCATCCTTCTCGCCGAAATCCATGTCCGGCAGCATGTAATAAGGAATGCCCTCGCGCAGCGCGCGGATGATGGGCTTGATGCCGTCGCCACGCGTGAACAGGCGCACGGGGCCGTAGCGCTCGCGACCATAACGCAACAAATCGTCGAATGCCTTGTTCTTTTGCGGCGAATACATGGTCGACAACGGCATCACGCGCGCCGCCACGCCGCCTACGTCCAGGCAGACGAAGTGGGGGCAGAACAGGATGGTCGGACCACTCTCCATCTGCGCCTTCGGCACGGCGGGGACGACTTCGATCAGGCCGTGGATGCGTTCGAACGGCGCCCACCAGATCAGCGACCGTTCCAGGATACTGCGCGAATACGCCATGAAGTGGCGCTTGGCGATGTCGACCCGCTCCGCCTCGCTGAGTTCCGGCATGCACAGGCGCAGATTGATCAGTGCGATCTTGCGCCGCTTGGGGATCGCGTAATACATCAGCCAGCCGACGGCGTTGCCGATGCGGCCGAGGACAGGCAGCGGCAGGAAGTGCAGCAGCCACAACAGGAAAATCAGGAACCTCATGCGACGGTCTCGGCGTGCGGTGCTTCAACGCCTTGCGGCTTCTTGTAGCGGTTGTAACTCCAGAAATACTGGGCGGGGCAGAAGGCGATGAGTTTTTCCATCTGGCGATTGATGGCCGCGGCCTGCTGGGCGGCGTCGCCTTCCAGCGAACCGTCGAACGGCACGAAACGGATGGCGAAGCCGCGGCCGCGCGGCAGGCGCTCCGCGTACACGGTGAGGATGTCGGCCTTGCCCAGCTGCGCCAGCTTGGCGGGCAAGGTCATCGTATAGGCGTCGCGTCCGAAGAACGGCGCCCATACGCCTTCCCCTTCCTGCGGCACCTGGTCCGGCAGGACGCCGACGGGCTGGCCGCCGCGCAGCGCCTTGACGAGCATGCGCACGCCCGACAGGGTGGCCGGCGCCAGATGCATGTGCTGGCGCGCGCGTGCGCCCTCGACGAGAGGCTTCAGGGCGCTCTGGCGGGGCGGCCGGTACATCACGGTCAGTTCCACGCGCAGCGAAACCTGCTGCGCCGTCAGTTCGAAGCAGCCCAGGTGCGGCGTCAGGAAGACGATGCCGCGGCCGGCGTCGAGCTGGCGCTGGACCAGTTCCCAGTTTTCCATGGTGACGTGGCGCGTGACGCGGTCCTGCGGCGCGCACCAGACGAACGGCAGTTCGGCGATGGCCTTGCCCGATTCGGCGATCGCGGCGCGCAGGTGGCCGCCGTAGCCGGCCTGTTCGAGGTTCTCGCGCAGGCGGCGGCGGTGCGATGGGGATGCCAGGTAGACAATCCAGCCGAGCGCCGCACCGAGCGCATGCAGCACGCGCAGCGGTAAAAACGACAGTATCCGAAACAAAAAGACGAGCATTTATTGATTTAGGGTAGAGAAGCGACGGGTTGCTATGCCAGAATTTTTTGAGGAGCGTAAAATACCACTTTGTAGCATCCGCGGAGTTAATGACAACTTGCGAAGCGGAATATAAATCTCGCTAAAGCGTCGCAGGCCTTGGTGCTGCGGCAATTTTCATCACAGTATCAGGAGCCTCAATGTCTTCCAACGACTACCTCTTCACGTCCGAATCCGTTTCGGAAGGCCACCCGGACAAGGTCGCCGACCAGATTTCCGATGCCATCCTCGACGCCATCCTCGAGCAAGACCCGCGCGCGCGCGTGGCTGCCGAGACCCTGTGCAACACGGGTCTGGTGGTGCTGGCGGGGGAAATCACGACGCACGCAAACGTCGATTATATTCAAGTTGCACGCAATACCATCAAGCGCATCGGTTACGACAACACCGACTTCGGCATCGACTACAAGGGTTGCGCCGTGCTGGTCGCCTACGACAAGCAGTCGCCGGACATCGCCCAGGGCGTCGACGAAGGTGCAGGTATCGACCTCGACCAGGGTGCCGGCGACCAGGGCCTGATGTTCGGCTACGCCTGCGACGAGACGCCGGAACTGATGCCCGCTGCGATCTATTACGCGCACCGCCTCGTCGAGCGCCAGTCGCAGCTGCGCAAGGACGGCCGCCTGCCGTGGCTGCGCCCGGATGCCAAGTCGCAGGTCACGCTGCGCTACGTCAACGGCCGTCCGGTCTCGGTGAACACCGTCGTGCTGTCGACGCAGCACGCACCGGAAATCAGCCACAGCCAGATCGAGGAAGCGGTGATCGAGGAGATCATCAAGCCCGTGCTGCCGCGCGAATGGCTGCAGGACACCCGCTACCTCGTCAACCCGACGGGCCGCTTCGTCATCGGCGGTCCGCAGGGCGACTGCGGCCTGACGGGCCGCAAGATCATCGTCGACACGTACGGCGGCGCCGCACCGCACGGCGGCGGCGCATTCTCCGGCAAGGACCCGTCCAAGGTCGACCGCTCGGCCGCCTACGCCGCCCGCTACGTCGCCAAGAACGTCGTCGCCGCCGGCCTCGCGCGCCAGTGCCAGGTGCAAGTCAGCTACGCGATCGGCGTGGCCCGTCCGATCAACATCACCGTGTACACGGAAGGCACGGGCGTGATTTCGGACGAGAAGATCGCCGAACTGGTGATGGAACACTTCGACCTGCGCCCGAAAGGCATCGTGCAGATGCTCGACCTGCTGCGTCCGATCTACACGAAGTCGGCCGCCTACGGCCACTTCGGCCGCGAAGAGCCGGAATTCACGTGGGAACGCACGGACAAGGCCGCGCTGCTGCGCGCGGAAGCCGGCCTGGCGTAAGCGCCTGCGCCTGACGAAAAATGCGCCTACCCGGGCGCATTTTTTTTCGGCGCTTATTTTTCGACGCTTATCGTTCAGGTACCGTCGTACGCCTTGAGGAACGCCAGCACCTCGCGGATGTCGTCCGCCGTGGCCTTGCTGCTGATCCAGAAGACGTCGCGATCGTCCCAGCGGATGTCCGCCTTGCAGCGCTTGAGGAGCGCGTCGCCGAAATGATCCATGTCGAACACGTCGCCGAGCTTGTGCGCACGTGGCGGCATCGAGCAGAAGACGAGCCGGAAGCTGCGGTCGGGCATTTGCCGGATCAGGGGTTCGGCTTGCGCGTCGAAGCCGTGCGCATGCGCTTCGCCCGTCGCGGCCGATGTGCTGCGGGTCACGACGGCGTAATCAAGGCTCTCCATGTCGCCGCCACGCTTGTTGACGTAGATCTGGATGCTGTTGTGGAGCCGCGTCTGCACGACACGGCCGTCCGGCGCGCGCATCGCCGTCCCGATGTCGGCGCCCGAGTGGACGAGGTCGAAGAACTGTTTTTTCACCGGATGAATTCGTGCCAGGATTTCGCCATGGTCCGTTGCCAGGTCGCACACGGCGCTGAACATCGACTCGACGATCATCGGACGGCCGTTGTCGCGCAAGACCATATTGTCGCAGACGAGTTGATACGTGGCGGCGCCCATGCTTTCCCCAGGGAAATATGAAGAAATGTTAAGAGTAGTCAAATATATTGTCAACGAGTTATCCGAACCCTGGGCGTTGTCAACGATTGACATCGGTTCCGTGGGCCGACGAGTGCGCACGCGGGCCCGTCGTGCTACACTTGTCAGTTCCGAGGAGCGTTGCGACGAAAGAATCTCTTTCGCCAGGCTCGGATATCAACACCGCGCTCACGTTACTTTTTTCTTAATTTGAAAGGAGGGCGTGATGAGCGCCGTACTCAAAGACACCACCCAGGACTACCTCGTTGCCGACATCGGCCTCGCCTCGTGGGGCGAGAAGGAAATCCGCATCGCCGAAACCGAAATGCCGGGCCTGATGGCCATCCGCGACGAATACGCGGCCGCCCAGCCTCTGAAAGGCGCGCGCATCGCCGGTTCGCTGCACATGACCATCCAGACCGCCGTGCTCATCCGCACGCTGGAAGCCCTCGGCGCGCAAGTGCGCTGGGCCTCGTGCAATATCTACTCGACGCAGGACCACGCGGCCGCCGCCATCGCGTCGGTCGGCACGCCCGTGTTCGCCGTCAAGGGCGAGACGCTGGACGAGTACTGGGAATACACGCACCGTATCTTCGAATGGCCGGGTGACAACCATGCCAACATGATCCTGGACGACGGCGGCGACGCGACCCTGCTGCTGCACCTGGGCGTGCGTGCCGAGAAGGATATCTCCGTGCTGGACAAGCCGGGTTCGGAAGAAGAAATCTGCCTGTTCAATGCGATCAAGGGCCGCCTGGCCGTCGATCCGCAGTGGTACTCGAAGCGCCTGCCGGAAATCAAGGGCGTGACGGAAGAAACGACGACCGGCGTGCACCGCCTGTACCAGATGCATGCGGACGGCAAGCTGGCATTCCCGGCCATCAACGTCAACGACTCCGTCACCAAGTCGAAGTTCGACAACCTGTACGGTTGCCGTGAATCGCTCGTCGACGGCATCAAGCGCGCGACGGACGTGATGGTCGCAGGCAAGATCGCCGTCGTCGCCGGCTACGGTGACGTGGGTAAGGGTTCTGCGCAGGCGCTGCGCGCGCTGTCGGCCCAGGTGTGGGTCACCGAGATCGACCCGATCTGCGCACTGCAGGCCGCGATGGAAGGCTACCGCGTCGTGACGATGGACATGGCCGCCGAACACGGCGACATCTTCGTCACCTGCACGGGCAATTACCACGTGATCACCGAGCAGCACATGCTGCGCATGAAGGACCAGGCGATCGTCTGCAACATCGGTCACTTCGATAACGAGATCGAAGTCGCCGCCCTGCGCAAGTATCAGTGGGACAACATCAAGCCGCAGGTCGACCACGTGATCTTCCCGGATGGCAAGCGCATCATCCTGCTGGCCGAAGGCCGTCTCGTGAACCTCGGTTGCGGCACGGGTCACCCGTCGTACGTGATGAGCTCGTCGTTCGCGAACCAGACCATCGCCCAGATCGAACTGTTCTCCAACACTGCCGCCTACCCGGTCGGCGTGTACACGCTGCCGAAGAAGCTGGACGAGAAAGTCGCCCGCCTGCAGCTCAAGAAGCTCAACGCCCAGCTGACCGAGCTGACCGAAGAGCAGGCCGCCTATATCTCGGTGAGCAAGGAAGGCCCCTACAAGGCGGAACATTACCGTTATTGATCTGGTAAGCTCTTCCGTGAATTGACGCCGCGGTTCCTGCCGGATTCCATCGTCGACAGGGGCGGCGGCGTGCTGGATAACCCCTCACGAAAGACACACTATGCGTTTGCTCCTGACCTGGCTGATCAATGCGGCAGCCCTGATGGCCTTGCCGTACCTGATGCATTCGGTATCGGTCGACAATCTCGGTGCCGCCCTCGTGGCTGCGCTCGTCCTGGGTCTGGTGAACACGGTGATCCGTCCCGTGCTCGTCGTGCTGACCTTGCCCGTGACGTTCGTGTCGCTCGGCCTGTTCATCCTCGTGATCAACGCGCTGCTGTTCTGGCTCGTCGCGCACCTGGTCGCGGGCTTCCACGTGGCCGGGTTCTGGTCCGCTTTCCTGGCGGCGATCCTGTACAGTGTCATTTCGTGGGCGCTTTCTACCTTACTTCTCAATAAAGATGGAAACCCCTAACATCAGTATCGAGTTTTTCCCGCCCAAGACGACCGAGGGCGCGGAAAAGCTCCGTGTGGTTCGCCAGAAACTGGCCGAGCTGAATCCGAAGTATTTCTCCGTGACGTTTGGCGCCGGCGGCAGCACGCAGCACGGCACGCTGTCCACCGTGCTCGAGATCCAGGCCGCGGGCCACGATGCCGCGCCGCACCTGTCGTGCGTCGGCGGCACGCGCGAGTCGATCCGCGCCATCCTGCAGGAATTCAAGGACAAGGGCATCCGCCGCATCGTCGCCCTGCGCGGTGACTTGCCGAGCGGCTATGGCGGCGCGGGCGAACTGCGCTATGCCAGCGATCTCGTCGAATTCATCCGCCAGGAAACGGGCGACTGGTTCCACGTCGAGGTGGCCGCGTATCCGGAAATGCATCCGCAGGCGCGCTCGCCGCAAGACGATTTGCAGGCGTTCGCCCGCAAGGTGCACGCCGGTGCGAACGCCGCGATCACGCAGTATTTCTACAATCCCGACGCGTACTTCCAGTTCGTCGACAATGCGCGCAAGCTGGGTGTGGACGTGCCCATCGTGGCCGGCATCATGCCGATCACGAACTACACGCAGCTGATGCGTTTCTCCGACATGTGCGGCGCCGAGATCCCGCGCTGGATCCGACTGAAGCTGGCCAGCTTCGGCGACGATTCGGCGTCGATCAAGGCGTTCGGTCTCGACGTCGTGAGCGGCCTATGCGAGAAATTGCTCGCGGGCGGTGCGCCGGGCCTGCATTTCTACAGCATGAACCAGGCGGCGGCCACGACCGCGATCTGGCAGCGCATTACCGGCGCCTGATCCGGCGGTCTCCGTCATCGATGCCCGTGCGACCGGCAGGCCGCGCGGGCATTTTTTTGGGCTGTGTTCGCGGTAGTTATGCGAACCAAAACTAGTTGCAGCGGTCATACGCATCGTCGAGTTAACTCATGAGGAGTGGCGATGCGCGGATTGACGTTCGACGAATTGTTCGCCATGTTGACGGCGGTTCGGCTGTCCGCCGTCGACCTGGCTCGACTGCGGGAATGGATCGCGGGCATCGCTCATCCGGCTGAATGTATCGCCCTGATCGAGCATGCCGCGCGAGGACGGCCGTGTCCGCGCTGCGGTTATCCTCGCGCCCACCGTTGCGGTCAAGCGAGTGGCCTGCAGCGCTTTCGCTGCCTCGGCTGTGGGCGCAGTTATAACGCGTTGACGGGTACGCCGCTCGCAAGGTTACGGAAGAAAGAACACTGGCTGGCGTACCTGCAATGCGTACTCGAATCGCGCGCCGTGCGCGAGGCGGCGCGTGTCGTCGGCGTCCATCGCACGACCAGCTTTCGCTGGCGCCATCGCTTCGTTCCAGGCGCGATGCGCGATCGGCCGGCAATCCTGACTGCCATTGTCGAGGCGGACGAAACGTATCGACTGGAATCGCAGAAGGGTTCGCGCAACATGACGCGCAAGCCGAGGAAGCGCGGCGGCGTCGCAAAAAAGCGCGGCATCAGCGGTGAACTCGACTGCCTTCTCGTCGCGCGTGACCGCACTGGACAGACGCTCGATTTTCACACTGGCCGCGGCCAGGTGACGGCGACGCATCTGGAAACGTGCCTCAAGCCCGTGCTGCCGCCCGACGTCCTCTTGATCAGCGATTCGGCGCGCTCGTACCGTCACTTCGCGAGGCAAGCCGGCATCATGCATGAGATGGTGAACACGAAGCCAGGGGGCCGGGCACGCGGCGCAATCCACATTCAAAACGTGAATGCCTGGCACAGCCGCTTCAAGAGCTGGCTCGTACGGTTTCGCGGCGTCGCCAGCCGCTACCTGATCAATTACTCTGGCTGGCAACGAATGCTTGATGCGCGACGGCTGACGACGCCGGCTCATCTGTTGTGCGCCGCGGCCCAGCTCGGCTGAACGACGGCGTCACCGAATTATCGCGAACACAGCCTTTTTTTATCAGGTGACGTTGCTGATCTCGGTGACGATCACGTCCAGCGGCACGTCATGCGGCGCATGGGGGAACACGGCTTCCTGGTTACTGTAGGCAATGCCCAACGTGTGCGGGCGGGGCGGCTGTTCGAGCGTGCGGTCGTAATAGCCGCCGCCATAGCCGAGGCGATAGCCGTCGGCATTGAAACCGAGGCAGGGAATCAGGAGGGCCGGCGGGCGTTCGATGAAGCGCAACTGGGCCGGCACGTGCACGCCCGCTTCGTCCGGCAGCATGGGTTCGCCGGGCGTCCATTCCGTGAACGTCAGCGGGGCGTCGCGTTCCATGACGACGGGCAGCGCCAGGCGTACGCCGGCCTGATGCAATTCCGCGTACGCGGCGCGCAGGTCGGGTTCGCCGACGAGGGGCCAGTACACGCCGAACGTGTCAACCTGGCGCAGGCGCCACCAGGCGATGATCTGCGCACCGATGTGCGCATCCCATTGGACCTTGATTGCCGGATCAAGCGCCCCACGTGTTGTCCTGAGCGCCTTGCGCAACGCTGTCTTCGCCGCCTGTTTCTCGTCCGCCACGCTCGGGTCCGAGGGGCGTGGTATTCTTGATTCGCCGGTCATGGATGAAATGAAGCCTACATTGAATATTGCATTATCGATGACGCAGAAACTGATTGCCGGCGCTGTATCTGCCGCCTCCAGCCTGCTCTTCCTCGCGTCGCCCGGCGTTGCGGCCCAGACCGCTTCGCCCGGCACGACGCAACCTGTACCCGCCGCAACGGCAGCCGCGCCCGGCGTACCGACACCGGCCGCGCCGGTGGTCGCGCCCGGGCCGCAGGCGGACGCCAGTCGCGAACAGGACGAGATCTTCCTGCAGCTGCGCGACGCGGCCCGCAAGAACGACGCGGACAAGGCCGCGGCGCTGGCGGCACGCCTGCCGAACTACGCGATACCGTCTTACGTCGACTATTATCGGCTCAAACCGCGGTTGCGCGACGCTTCCAACGAGGAAATCCTCGATTTCCTGAAGCGCTACGACGGCAGCGCCATCGCCGACCGCCTGCGCAACGACTGGTTGCTCGAGCTCGGCCGCAAGCGCGACTGGTTCAACTTCGACCGCGAGCTGCCGCAATTCGTCAAGAACGACGATTATCAGGTGAAATGCTACGCGTTGCTGTCGCGTGCGTCGAAGGGGCAGAACGTCGCGCCTGAAGCCCGCGTGCTGCTCGACAATCCGCCGCTGTATGGCGAAGCGTGCGCCGCGCTCGTCAACCAGTTGGTCCAGTCCGGGCAGTTCACGACGAGCGATCTGCTGGCCCAGCTGCGCCTGGCGGGCGAGATGCACGCGACGGGGCCGTCGCGCCGCACGGCGCTGCTGCTGGACGCGTCCGATACGCGGGCCGCGCAGGCCGTCGACCTGCCGGCCGTCGCGATGGCGCGCGGCGTCGGCAACACGCGCGCGGAGCACGAGATCTACCTCGTCGCCGTCGGCCGTATGGCGCGCACGAGCCTCAAGCTGGCCACGGTGGCGCTGGACCGCAACGCCGGCAAGCTGTCGCCCGAGGAAAGGGCGATCGGCTGGGCGAACATCGCGCTGGCCGCATCGCTGACGCTGGCGCCCGAAGCCTATGACGACTGGAAAAAGGCGGACGGGGCGCCGCTGACGTGGAGCCAGCTGGAATGGAAGACGCGCATCGCGCTGCGCCGCGGCGACTGGAAGACGGTGCGCGCGACGATCGAGGCGATGCCCGCGCACCAGCACGACGAGCCCGTCTGGACCTATTGGCTCGGTCGCGCCCTGCAGGCCGAGGGCCGGCGCGAGGATGCGCAGGCGCTGTTCCGCCGCATCGCCGACCAGAACAGTTTCTATGGCCAGCTGGCGATGGAAGAGCTGGGGATGCAGATCAGCATTCCACCCGCCGCGGCGCCGCCCACGCCGGCCGAGCTGGCGCAGGTCGCCAGCAATCCCGGCTTCAAGCGCGCCCTGAAATTCTTCTCGATGCGCATGCGCTTCGAGGGCACGCGCGAGTGGAACTGGGCCCTGAACGGCTTCACGGAGCGCCAGCTGCTGGCCGCCGCCGAATTCGCGCGCCAGAACGACATCCTCGACCGCATGCTCTCTACGTCCGAGCGCACGCGCACGGAGTTCGACTATACCCAGCGCTTCCCGGCGCCGCACAACGACATCCTGCATCCGACGGCGCAAGGTCTCGGCCTCGACCAGGCCTGGGTGTATGGCTTGATCCGCCAGGAGTCGCGCTTCGTGTCCGACGCGCAGTCCGGCGTCGGCGCGTCCGGCCTGATGCAGGTGATGCCGTCGACGGGCAAGTGGGTGGCGGAAAAGATCGGCCTGACGGACTACGGCCACGGCATGTTGAGCGATATCCGCACGAATATCGTGCTCGGCACGAATTACCTGAACATGGTGTTGAACAATGCGGACGGGTCGCAGGTGCTGGCGACGGCGGCCTACAACGCGGGGCCCGGACGTGCCCGCACGTGGCGCGGCCTGTTGACGGCGCCGATGGAAGGGGCCGTGTTCGTCGAGACGATCCCGTTCGAGGAAACGCGAACCTATGTGCGCAACGTGATGTCGAACGCGACGAACTACGCCGCACTGTTCGAGAAACGGCCGCAGTCGCTGAAGGCGCGCCTGGGGACGATCACGCCGCGCGGAAACAGCATCGGCCTGCCGTAACGGCGGCGCCAGGCAATCATCGGGGAGGCAGCATGGACGCGCAGTCGGTGGTGATGTTCGGCGGCACCGGGTTCATCGGCAGCCACCTGGCGGCCAGGCTGTCCGACCACGGCGTGTCCACCGTCGTGCCCACGCGGCACGCCAGCCACGGGATGCACCTGATGCCGCTGGGCGTCGATATCGTGCAGGCCGACCCGTACGACGACACGGCATTGCGCCGCCTCGTGGCGGGGCGCACTGCCGTCATCAACCTCGTCGGCATCCTGCACTCGCGCCGCGGCGATCCGTACGGTCCGGACTTCCGCCGCGCCCACGTCGACCTGCCGCGCCGCATCGCCGCCGCCTGCGCGGCCGAGAGCGTGCCGCGCTACCTGCACATGAGCGCGCTCGGGGCCGACCGCAACGGTCCGTCGATGTACCAGCGCTCGAAGGCTGACGGCGAGGCGGCCGCGACGAGCCAGCCCGCAGTCGCGACGACGATCTTCCGGCCGTCCGTCGTGTTCGGACCGGAAGATAAATTTCTCAACACGTTCGCACGGCTGCAGCGCCACCTGCCCGTCGTGCCGCTCGCCTGCGCGCATGCGCGCTTCCAGCCCGTGTACGTGGGCGACGTGGCCGAGGCGTTCGTGCGCGCGCTGCTCGATGCGCACACGGCCGGCCTCACGTACGAACTGGGCGGGCCGCAGGTCTATGAATTGGCCGAGCTGGTGCGCCTCGCCGGCCGCTATGCCGGCCACGAGCGCAAGGTCATTGCCTTGCCGGACGGGCTGGCGCGGCTGCAGGCGCGGGTGTTCGAACTGCTGCCCGGCGAGCCCGTCATCACGCGCGACAACCTCGATTCGATGAAGGTCGACAACGTCATCCACCCGTCCACGAACAATAAAGTCTTGACAACAACGGCGCTGGGAATCAAGCTCACGGCGCTCGAGTCCGTCGCGCCGCAGTACCTGGCGCCACCCGGCGGCCTCGACGTCCTGCGCACCCGCGCCGGGCGCTGACCTCAACGATCACGCCACACCATGCAGACTCTCGAACTCGACCCGACTCTGACGCAAACCCTCGACAACGCACGCCAGGCCGGCCTGACGCTGGTCATCGGCAACAAGAATTACTCTTCCTGGTCGATGCGCCCCTGGGTGGCTCTAGTCGCCGCCGGCATCCCGTTCACGGAAGTGCGCGTGCTGCTCGACAAGCCCGACACGGCAACGAACATTGCACGCTACTCGGCTGCCGGCCGCGTGCCCGTGCTGCTGGCCGGCGAGATGACGATCTGGGACAGCCTGGCGATCTGCGAATACCTGGCCGAGCAATTCCCCGAAAAGCATCTGTGGCCGCAGGACGTGGCCGCGCGCGCGATGGCGCGTTCCGTCGCCGCCGAGATGCACTCGGGCTTTGCCGACCTGCGCACGGCGATGACGATGAACATCAAGGCCCGCCTGCCGGGCCGCGGCCGCACGCCGGGTGCCCAGGCCGACATCGGCCGTATCTGCGAGATCTGGGAAGAGTGCCTGTCGCGCTTCGGCCACCATCAATTCCTGTTCGGCGATTTCTCCATCGCCGACGCGTTCTTCGCGCCCGTCGTCACCCGCTTCCGGACGTATGGCGTGGCGCTGGCCCCGGCGCTGCAGGCGTATTGCGAGCGCGTGCTGGCGCATCCGGCCGTCGCGCGCTGGATCGAGGAAGCGATGGCGGAGACGGAAGTCGCCGGTGCCCACGAAGACGAGCTGCCCGACTGAGATGCAGGCGTACGTCGTCGGCGGCGCCGTCCGCGATGAGTTGCTGGGCCTGGCCGTCCAGGACCATGACTGGGTCGTCGTCGGCGCCACGCCCGACGACATGATTGCCAAGGGCTTCCGCCCGGTCGGCAAGGACTTTCCCGTGTTCCTCCATCCGGACACGCACGAGGAGTACGCGCTCGCGCGCACGGAGCGCAAGACGGCGCCCGGCTACCACGGCTTCGTCTTCCACACGGCGCCCGACGTCAAGCTGGAAGACGACCTGGTCCGGCGCGACCTGACGATCAACGCGATGGCCCGCGCCGAGGACGGCACGATCGTCGACCCGTACGGCGGCCTGCGGGACTTGCGCGATCGCGTGTTCCGCCACGTGTCGCCCGCGTTCGCCGAAGACCCCGTGCGCATCCTGCGCGTGGCCCGCTTCGCCGCGCGGCTCCCCGATTTTACGGTCGCCGACACGACGCTCGCACTGATGCGCCAGATGGTCGATGCGGGCGAAGTGGACGCGCTCGTGCCGGAACGCGTGTGGCAGGAATTGTCGCGCGGGTTGATGGAGCAAAAGCCGTCGCGCATGCTGGCCGTGCTGCGCGATTGCGGCGCGCTGGCGCGCATCCTGCCCGAGCTGGACGCGCTGTGGGGCGTGCCGCAGCCGCCGCTGCACCATCCGGAAGTCGACACCGGTGTCCACATGATGCTCGTGATCGATTATGCGGCCGGGCAGGGCTACGAGCTCCCGGTGCGCTTCGCGGCGCTGATGCACGACCTGGGCAAGGGCGCGACGCCGCCCGAACACTGGCCCAAGCACCACGGCCACGAAGGCGTGGGGCCGCAGCTGATCACGGCATTGTGCAAGCGCCTGCGCGTGCCGGCGGAATGCCGCGACCTGGCCGTGATGACGGCGCGCGAGCACGGCAACGTCAGCCGCGCGCTCGAACTGCGCGCCAACACGCTCGTCACCCTGTTCGAGCGGTGCGACGCGTTCCGCAAGCCGCAGCGCTTCGCGCAGATGCTGCTGGCATCCGAATGCGACGCGCGCGGGCGCGGCAGCGAAGATCACGACATGCGCAGTCGCGACTATCCGCAGGCACCGTGCCTGCTGCGGGCGCTGGACGCGGCGCGCGGCGTGAACGCGGGCGAGGTGGCGGCGCGGTACGCGGAAAACCGCGAGAAGATCCCGGAAGCCGTGCATGCGGCGCGCGTGTCGGCCGTGAAGGCGGCGCTGCGCGAATCTACGTAGAAATGCCGATCGGCGTGCGCCGCCGAGTTCGCTACAATACCGATTGTTGCGCCGCACAATCGAGATGCCATCATGCAGGACCGTCCCCTCCACCGCTGGCTGAAAAGCCTCGTCGCCCGCAAGGGCGGCCAGACCGTGCTCGTCAAGGCACTGGGCAAGCGCGACCGCCGGCGCGTGCTGCGCCACTTCCTCGCCCTCGACCGCGACGACCGCCTGCTGCGCTTCGGCAGCGTGGTGCCCGACGCGCAGGTGGAAGCGTACGTCGCGAAACTCGACTTCGCGCGGGACATCCTGTTCGGTGTCTACAACAACATGTTCCGCCTCGTGGGCGTCGGCCATCTCGCGTTCACGTCGCGCGACGCGCACCCGGGCAGCGTTCACGACACGGACAAGGAAAAAGTGGCCGAGTTCGGCGTCTCCGTGTCGAAGTCGGCGCGCGGGCAGGGCGTCGGCACCCGGCTGTTCGAACGCGCTGCCATCCACTGCCGCAATTCCGACGTCGACACGTTGTACATGCAATGCCTGTCGTCGAATCGCACGATGATGCACATCGCGAAGAAGGCCGGCATGGAGATCCGCCGCGAATATGGTGAAGCGGACGCCCACCTGCACCTGCCGCCGCCCAGCCCGGGCAGCGTGCTCGCGGAGGCGCTGGAAGAGCAGATCGCCAAGATCGACTACACGGTCAAGGCGAACGCGCGCGCGGCCGTCAAATGGTTCCGGCCGAAGCGTTGAGCGGCGCTAGGCCGAATCGCGCGGCACCAGGCCGCCCGTGAAGCGCTTGCGGTACGGTGTCGCGTCGGTGCCGTCGAGCTGCGCCTGCAGGCATTCCATCGCGGCCACGCCGATGGCGGCCACGTCCTGGCGGAACGTCGTCAGCGGCGGGTACAAATAGGCGGAGATCGGCAGGTCGTCGTGGCCGACGATGGCGAGGTCCTTGCCCGGTTCCAGGCCGAAGCGGCGGCAGGCCGACATCGCGCCGATCGCGAGCCTGTCCGTGCCGCACGCGAGGGCAGTGATGCCGGCGCGCTTGCCGGCGCCGCTCGCGAGCCAGTCGAGCACGTGGCGGAACGCGTACGCCTCGAAATCCCAGGAAGGCTGCGTGCTGGCGGGGACGACGTGCGCCTGCACGCCCGCTTCCGCCATCGCTTCCAGATAGCCGGCCAGGCGTTCCCCCGGCGACGGATGCGCGACGGGCGGCGCGCCGAGGTAGGCCGGCTTGTGGCCGCGGCCCAGCAGGTAGCGGGTCAGCATCGCCATGCTTTGCCGGTTGTCGTTCATGACGTAGTTGCAGTCTTCGTGGACATAGCTGTCCATGTAGACGATGCGCATCTCCTGCTCCAGCCGCCGCAGCAGGGCGAGGTTGGCCTGCGACGCGACCGCCGTCAGGATCACGCCGGCCACCTTCATCGAGCGCATCGTCATCAGCGCGGCCGCTTCCTCGGCCGGGTCGTTGTACGAGCACTGGATGATGACGTCCATGCCCAGCGCCTTCGCCTTTTCCTCGATCGCGCGCAGCGCCTCGGCGAAGAACGGTTCGTTCACCACGGGCAGGATGACGCCGACCACGCGCGAGCGTCCGCGCACGAGGCTTACGGCGTGCGGGTCCGGCACGTATTCGAGTTCACGGCACGCCTGTTCGATGCGGGCCAGGGTGTCGGCCTTCAATCCTTCGCGGTCGTTGAAATACTTCGACACCGTCGCGCGCGACACGCCCGCGCGCGCGGCCACGTCGTGCATCGTGACGGGACCACGAGGGGAGGCATTCGCGTTCTGCGCAGGTTTCATCGTGATTTTGACTCGTGTAAATTTATGTCCGCGCCGGCGACCGAATGGCGTGACGAGGCGGCCGGTGCGTCGTCATCATAGCAAAAATACTTCGATGCAATAAGAATTCTCGTTTCCCCTGTGCCGGCAGGGGCAGGAACGGTTTGTCGTCGTCCTGTTGTGGTCGCTCAACTATTAAAAAATCTTTAAAAAATCTGTTGACGACAAAAAGTCGACACGTGTAAAGTTCTTTGCAACGACACATCACAACAAGGGCGGCATGCCAGCCAGCGGACCACCGAGCCGCGCCCGCCCCCGATAAAACAGTTCGGAGACTACGCCATGAAAAAACAAGCCGTGTTCGGATGCATCGCGGCGGTCGCTCTTTCGCTGGCCGGCCAGGCCAGCGCGGCGCGCCCGCTGAAGTCCGTCGGCGTCGCCGTCAGCGACCTCGCCAACCCGTATTTCGTCGCCATCGGCAAGGGCGCCAGCGACGCTGCCCGCAAGGTCGGCGGCGACAAGGTCAAGGTCACGACCGTGTCCAGCAAATACGACCTCAATACGCAGGTCGGCCAGATCGAAAACTTCATCGCCAACAAGGTCGACATCCTCATCGTCAACGCGTCCGATCCGAAAGGCATCGCACCCGTGCTGCAGAAGGCGCGCAACGCGGGCATCGTCGTGATGGCCGTCGACGTGGGCGCCGACAACGCGGACGCGACGATCATGTCCGACAACACGATGGCCGGCACCGAGTCGTGCAAGCGCATCGTCGAGCGGCTGCACGGCAAGGGCAACGTCGTGATCGTCAACGGGCCGCCCGTCACCGCGGTCACCGCGCGCGTGGCCGGCTGCAAACGGGCGTTCGCGGGGACCGGCATCCGCATCGTGTCGGACAACCAGGATGCGAAAGGCAGCCTCGATGGCGGCATGGAAGTCATGACGAACCTGTTGATCGCGCACCGCCGCATCGATGCCGTCTTCGCCATCAACGATCCGTCCGCCATCGGCGCCGAACTCGCGGTCAAGCAGGCCGGCCGCGCCGACGTGCAGATGGTCGCCTCCGTCGACGGCGCGCCCGACGCGGAAGCGGCACTGCGCGCGAAGAACAGCATCTTCGCCGTCACCACGGCACAAGACCCCTACAAGATGGCCACCATGGCCGTCGACATCGGCTACGACATCATGAACGGCAAGCGTCCCGCGAACCCGGTCGTGCTGATTCCCACGCCCGCGATCACGAAGGACAACGTGTTCGCCTACAAGGGCTGGGCCAGCCACTAAAAAACGGCCGCTCCGCGCGGCCGATCCATCACCTCATCGGAGGAGACATGGCAACAACATCACCACCACCCGTGCTGGAGGTATCCGGCATCCGCAAGCGGTTCGGCGCCGTCACGGTGCTCGACGGCGTCCAGCTGACCATCCGTCCCGGCGAGATCCACGCGCTGATGGGCGAAAACGGTGCCGGCAAGAGCACCCTGATGAAGATCCTGGCCGGCGTGTACCAGCCGGACGCCGGCGAGATCCGCGTGGCCGGCAAGCCCGTGCGCATCGGCTGCCCGGCCGATGCGCGCGCCTGCGGCATCAACCTGATCTACCAGGAGCTGTCCGTCGCCGCGAACCTCACCGTCGCGCAGAACATCTTCATGGGCGCGGAGCCGCGCGGCCGCTTCGGCATCGTCGACACGGCCCGGATGAACCGGCGCGCGGCCGAGGTGCTGAAGACGCTGGGCGCCACGTTCGCACCGACGCGCATCGCGAGCGGCCTGTCGATCGCGGACCAGCAGCAGGTCGAGATCGCACGCGCCCTCGTGCACGACAGCCGCGTCCTGATCATGGACGAGCCGACGGCGGCGCTTTCCGAACGCGAGACGGCGCGCCTGTTCGACGTGATGCGCGCCCTGCGCGAGCGGGGCATCGCCATCATCTACATCAGCCATCGCATGGCCGAGGTGCGCATGCTCGCGGACCGCGTGACCGTGCTGCGCGACGGTACGTGGATCGGCGAGCTGACGCGCGAGGAGGCGACGCCGGACACGGTCGTGCGGATGATGGTCGGCCGCGAACTGGGCGGCTTTTATGAACACACCGCGTGCCGCGCGCCCGGGCCCGTGCGCCTGAGGCTGGCCGGCGTGCACGGCGCCAAGGTGCATCCCGCGACATTGGAAGTGCGGGCCGGCGAGATCGTCGGACTCGCGGGCCTCGTGGGGGCGGGCCGCACGGAGCTGGCGCGCCTCGTCTTCGGTGCCGACCGCCTGGCCGGTGGCACGGTGGAAGTGGACGGGAAACCCGTGTCGATCCGCACGCCGCTCGATGCCATCCGCCTGGGCCTCGCGTACGTGCCGGAAGACCGCAAGGGGCAGGGCCTGTTCCTGCAACAGACCTTGCTCGCGAACGTGACGATGAACGTGCTGGGCCGGCACGCGCGCTGCGGCGTGCTGCGCCGGGGCGAGCTGCTGGACGTCACGCGCGATGCCATCACGAAGCTGTCGGCGCGCGGCGCGGGACCGGACGGCATCATCGGCGGCCTCTCGGGCGGCAACCAGCAAAAGCTGCTGCTGGCGCGCTGGCTGGAAATCAAGCCGCGCGTGCTGATCCTCGACGAGCCCACGCGCGGCGTCGACATCGGCGCCAAGCACGAGATCTACCGGATCATCCACGAACTGGCCGACGCCGGCGTCGCGGTGCTGTGCATCTCGAGCGAACTGGCGGAGATCATCGGCGTGTGCGACCGCGTGGTCGTGATGCGCGAAGGCTGGCTCGCCGGCGAACTGGAAGGCGACCGCATCACCCAGGAAAACATCATGGCACTGGCCACCCTGGCCCAGGCCGCATAGGAGACATCATGCAAACTCTGAAATCATCCCTTCCCGCGGCGCCGCATGCGGGCACGCACGGCGGCGTCAAGCAGGCGTTCTCGCGCATGTTCGCGACGATGGGCATGCTGCCCGTGCTCGTCGCGCTGTACGTCGTGTTCTACTTCCTGACCGGCTACTTCGCCGAAGACGGCGTGTCGAATTTCGCGACGACGGCCAACACGATGAACGTGCTGCGCCAGAGCTCCATCAACCTCGTTCTGGCGACCGGCATGACGTTCGTGATCCTCACGGGCGGCATCGACCTGTCGGTGGGCTCCGTGCTCGCCGTGTCCGCCGTGCTGGGCATGATCGCATCGCTGCCCGGCCATGCGCCGGCGCTGTCGCTGCCCGTCTTCGTGCTCGCGGGCCTCGGCATGGGCCTGCTGAACGGCCTGCTGGTCGCCGTCTTCAAGATCAATCCGTTCGTCGTCACGCTCGGCACGATGACGGCGCTGCGCGGCACCGCCTACCTGCTCGCCGACGGCACGACGATCCTGAACCGCGAGATCCCGAGCTTCGAGTGGATCGGCAACGGCTCCTTCGCCGGCCTGCCTTGGCTCGTGTGGGTCGCCGCCGCGCTCGTGCTGCTCGCCTGGTTCATCCTGCGCCGCACGGTCCTCGGCATGCACGTGTATGCGGTGGGCGGTAATGCGCAGGCGGCGCGCCTCACCGGCATCAAGGTCGGCCTCGTCCTCGTGTTCGTGTATGCGTTTTCCGGCCTGTGCGCAGGCACCGCGGGCGCCATGTCCGCGAGCCGGCTGTACGGCGCGAACGGCAACTGGGGTTCCGGCTACGAACTCGATGCGATCGCCGCGGTGGTCCTCGGCGGCACGAGCCTGATGGGCGGCGTGGGCACGATCTGGGGCACGGTGACGGGCGCCTTGATCATCGGCCTCCTCAACAACGGCCTCACGATCCTCGGCCTGTCCTCGTTCTGGCAATACGTCGCGAAAGGCACGGTCATCGTGCTGGCCGTGATGCTCGATAAATGGCGTTACCAACAACAGGCGAATTGATATGCAAGCACAACGACTCCCCCGCTACGTGGTCTTCGGCGAAGCGCTCACGGACATGATCCGCCAGGACGACGGCACGTGGCGCTCGCTGCCCGGCGGCTCGTGCTGGAACGTGGCCCGCGTCGGCGCGCGGCTCGGCGTATCCACGGGTTACGCCGGCGCCGTCAGCATGGATGCGTTCGGCGACGAGATCGCGGACGCGGGCGCCGCGGCCGGACTGGACGCGCGCTTCCTGCAGCGTGTCGATGCCTCGCCGTTCATCGCGATGGTGACGTCGCGCCATCCGCCCCGTTACGTCTTCCTCGGCGAGAACACCGCGGACCTGCACTTCCGGCCCGAGCTGCTGCCGGCCGGCTGGCTCGACGCGGCCGACGTGATTCATGTCGGCAGCCTCGCCCTGGCGCGCGGCCCGCTGGCGCGGCGCCTCGTGGAGCAGGCGCTGATGGCGCGCCAGGCCGGCAAGCGCATCGCGTTCGACCCGAACTTCCGCGCCGCGATGCGCGACGCGTCGTACCGGCCCACGTTCGAACTGATGGCGTCGATCGCCAGCCACATCAAGGTGTCGGACGAAGACCTGGAAGGCCTGTTCCCGGGCCTCGCGCCACGCGACGCGCTGGCCGCGCTGCGCGCACTGGCGCCCGATGCCGAGATCCTCTTTACGCGCGGTGCCGACGGTCTTTCCCTGATCCGCGGCGACCACGTGCTCGATGCGCCGGCGTGCCGCGTCGACGTCGTCGATACGGTCGGCTGCGGTGATGCGTCGATGGCCGCGTGGATCAGCGGGATGCTGCTGCATCCGGAAATGGCGGCGCCGTGCCAGCTCACGCGCATCGCGGCGGTGGCCGCCACGGCCGCCATGCATGCGGGGCCGTACGCGCCGACCGAGCAGGAAGCCGAAGCCTTGCTCGAACCTGCCCTGTAGGGTGGGCGGCCCTCCGCCACCAAACGTTCGCATCACGCCGGCGTTTGGTGGGCACGGGGTGCCCACCCTACGAATGATCCCGCTCCACACAACCTGCCGCGGCATCGCCTTGCGGCCGGACGGGATCCGCTTTGCCCAAAAAACCAGGAGACTACATGCGCATGCCAATGATCGCGCCGGTGCTGCTCGCGCTCGCGTACTGCTTTCCCGCGTCCGCACTGGACATCCAGAACTACATCCGCGCCAACGCGGCCGCCAATTCCGAGCACGGCGGCCAGACATGCTTCGGCCTCGCCGGCGCCGGCGCCAAATACCGGCTCGGCAACGAATGCGGCGTCTATGGCGAGTCGCTGCTGGGCCAGACCCTGCAGGACGGCGACGACGGCGAGCAGGTGAAGGCGTACGCGATGCTCAATCTCGGCAACGCGGCCGCATCGAACAACGCGAGGCGGCCGGAGGGCAGCTGGAAGATCGGCCTGCCGCAGGCATATTTCGCGATCGAGCACCTGTCCGGCCTGCGCGGCGCGTCCGTGTGGATCGGGCGGCGCTACTACAAGCGCGAAGGCGCGAACGTCAACGACTTCCTGTACTGGAATCCGTCGGGCATGGGCGCCGGCATCGAGAACGTGCCCGTCGGCCCGATGCAGTTCAGCTATGCCTACCTGCACGACGACCAGCAGACGATGCCGATCATGCGCGTGGGCGACACGGCGAACCGCCACGACTTCCAGCTGCGCGGCGTGCCCGTGAATCCGGGCGGCACGCTGGAACTGGGCCTCGCGCTGATCCGCGGCGACGGCGAGCTTGGCCACCACGGCGGCTCGATGGTCACGGTGCAGCATCGCCAGCGCCTGCTGGCCGGCGCCGGCGAGAACCGCCTCGCGCTGCAATGGGGCACGGGCGCGGGCACGGACAATGGCGCGACGGGCGACATCACGAACGGCCGCGACGTCCACCGGCTGCGCGTCGTCGACAGCTGGTATGCGCAGGTCACGCGGCGCTTCGGCGCGGAACTCGTCGGCGTCTGGCAGCGCGACACGGCGCACGATGCGGCGAAAGCGAAGACGTGGGCATCGGCCGGCGGGCGCCTGTCGTACGGCTTGCGCGATCACGTGAAGCTGCTGGCGGACTTCGGCCACGACCGCGTCGCGCCGCAGGACGGCGACGTGCGCCGGCTGACCAAGTTCACGGGCGCCGTCGCGTTCTCGTCCGCGCCCGGTTATTTCGACCGTCCCGAACTGCGCCTGTTCTTCACGCACGCGCACTGGAACGAGGCCGCGCGCGCCGCTGCGCGCGTGAACGATCCGCTGGCGGCCAACGGCATCTTCGGGACCACGTTGTCCGGCTACACCGTCGGCATCACGTTCGAAAACTGCTGGTGATTACCCTTGCATCCCGGCCAGCAGCGTATCGATGGCAGCCAGCGACGGCGGCGTGGCGCCGGCCGCGAGGCAGGCTGCGGCACCCGCGGCGACGGCGAAGCGCAGGTGCGCGAGGCCGTCGCGTCCGGGCGCATGCAGCATGCTCCAGGCCAGCGCCGCGATGCTGGCGTCGCCCGCGCCGACCGTGTCCACGGGCGTGATGCGCGGCGCCGCCTGATGCCACGATCCGGCGGGCGTATGCAGCGACGCGCCGGCCGCGCCCTTCGTGTACAGGTAGCTGGCATCGGGGTTCCAGCCGCGCAGCGTGGCGAAGGCGGCGTCCGCATCGTGCGTGCGCAGCAGGCCGACGAGGTCTTCCTCCGACACCTTGATCACGTCGGCCAGCGCCGTCATGCGGTGCAGCGTGGGGTCGTAGTTCTCGTCCATCAGCGCGCGGAAGTTCGGGTCGTAGCTGATGCGCACGCCCTGCGCCTTCAGCGTCTCCGCGAGTGCGACGAGCTTACCCGCCAGCGGTTGGCGCGCGAGGCTGATGCCGCCGAAATGCGCCCAGCGGCAGGCCTTGGCCCAGCCTTGCGGCAGCAGCGCGGCGTCGAAGTGCAGGTCGGCGCTGTCGTCGCCGACGAAGAAATAGCTGGGCGGGTCGAGGCGGTGCACGATGGCGAGCAGCGGCGATTTGTCCAGGCGCTGCAGGAAGCGGTCGTCCAGGCCGGCGTCGAGGGTGGCGCGCCACAGCTGGTCGCCAAATACGTCGCGGCTGACGGCGCCCGCGAACGCGCTGGGCGCGCCCAGCTTCGCCATCGCGCGCGCCACGTTCCACGTCGAGCCGCCCGTCACGCTGTGCCAGCGGGTGGCGCCGGCGTCATCGACGATCATGTCGGTCAGCGCTTCGCCGGCCGCGACGAATACGGGGAAGTCGGTCATGTCAATCCTTCGTGAGCACGGTCAGCACTTCGTAGCAGGCGCCCATCGTGTGGTAGTCGACCTTGCCGGCCGGGCTCTTTTCATCCGTGAGCTTCTCGTTGGCCGGGCCGAGGATGCGGTACCAGGCGCCGTGCTCGTGGTCGACGAAATGCGTCCAGCTGTAGGCCCAGATGCGGTCGTACCAGTCCCAGTATGCCTGGTTGCCCGTGCGCGCGCCGAGGAGGGCGGCGGCGGCCAGGCTCTCGGCCTGCACCCAGAAGTATTTGTCGGCGTCGCAGATCTCGTCCTGCGGACCGAACCCGTAATAAATGCCGCCGTGCTGCGCATCCCATGCCTTCGAGAGCGCCGCATCGAACAGTTGTTGCGCGCGCGGCAGCAGCCAGTCGGACGGGCCGGCCATCTGGTCCTTGTGGCGTTCCATGATCAACAGGAGCTTGGCCCATTCCGTCAGGTGGCCCGGCTGGTAGCCCCACGGGCGGAAGATGTTCGTCTTGTCGTCGCGGTTGTAATCCGGGTCGACGGACCAGTCGCTGTTGTAGTGTTCCCAGACCAGGTTGCCGTACAGCGCGGCCTGGCGCACCGTGATGTTGTGGGCGAGCGTCTCCGCGCGCCACAGGAACTTCGTGTCGCCTGTCGCGTCGAACGCGGCCAGCATCGCTTCGCAGGCGTGCATGTTGGCGTTTTGGCCGCGGTACGGGTACAAGGTGGACCAGTCGCCGCTCGCTTCGTCCGCGTACAGGCCGTGCGCCGGTTCCCAGAAGCGGCGCTCCATCAGGTCGTACGTCTCGTCCAGCCAGGCGCGCGCCTCGTCGACGCCGGCCATGATGGCGTGCGCGTACGCGAGCAGCACGAAGGCCAGGCCGTAGCAGTGGTTCGTGTCGTCCGTGACCTTCTTCACGCCGTCGTTCCAGTCCAATGTCCACGCATAGCCGCCCGTGTCCGGATTGCGGTGCACGTCGCGCAGGAAGCGCAGGCCGTGCAGCACGCGGTCGCGGTCGGCCTGCTCGCGGAACCGGCGCCACGCCATCGAGAAGTTGAAGATGAAGCGGGTGCTGCTCACCAGGTGGCGCGTGTGCGCATCGTAGACCGTGCCGTCGTCCTTGTAGAAATGATAGAAGCCGCCGCTCGGGTCGGTGCAGCGCGGATCGTAGAACTGGCGGGTGTGGCGGATGTGCTGCAGCAGCGTCGCGCGGGAGTGGAAGTCGGGAAGCATGGGTCGGTCGTGATGAGTGAATCGGTGAGTGGCGCCCCGTCGTGCGGCGCGGGCGCCATGAGGGTCGATGGCGGGCGGTTATCTGCGCATGCGGTAGTCCTCGCATACGGTGCTGGCACGCACGATCAGTTCGACCGGCGACACCTGCTCCAGCGGCGGATCCTGCGGGCCGCGCAGCAGCAGCTCGACGCCCAGCGCGCCCAGCTCCTTCTTGTTGATGCGCAGCGTCGTCAGCGGACGGTGGCCCAGCACGGCGCCGGGGATGTCGTCGAAGCCGACGATCGACACGTCATGCGGCACCGTCTTCCCGGCCGCGAGGCAGGCGCGCATCGCGACGAGGGCGGCGGCGTCGTTGTAGCAGAACACGGCATCGGGCGGGTGCGGCTGGTTCAGCAGGGACTGCATCGCCTCGTAGGCGCCCGTCTCGAGATCGACGCCGTCCGGGATGCACGTCTCCAGGCGCGGGTCGGCCAGCAGGCCGGCGTCGAACAGGGCCTGGCGGTAGCCGCGGTTGCGTTCGCGGATGCTGTAGTGGCCCAGCGAGCCGGAGATCATGCCGATGCGCTCGCGTCCCAGCGAAATCAGGTGGCGCGTGGCGAGGTAGCCGCCCATGTGGTTGTCCGGGTTGACGGAGCTGTAGCCGCGCAGCTTCATGTCGATGAGGACGAGGGGCTTGCCGCTGCCGCGCAGGGCGTTCAGCAACTCGGGTTCGAAGAAGCCGGCGCACACGATGGCGTCCGGCGCGTGCATGCGCAGCTGTTCCGTCACCCCGTCGGCCGGCCCCACGGCCATGAACGACAGGACGATGCCCTGCTTGCGGCACGCTTCCTCGGCGCCGTGCAGCACGGGCGAGTAGAACGGGCTGCTGGCCGCCGTGTTGTGCTGGCGGTGCAGCAGGAACGTGAGGCGGCGGATGCGCTTGCGGCGCAGCTTGCAGAAGTCATAGCCCAGTTCGTGGGCTGCCGACAACACCATCTGGCGCGTGCTTTCCGTCAGGCCCGGCTCGTTCTTGAGAGCCCGCGAGATCGTGCCGGCCGATACGCCGGCGTACTTGGCCAGGTCGCGGATCGTGACCGGCGCCGGGCTGCCGCCCGCTGGGGTGCGTGAGGGTTCGGGGTTCACACTGTCTCCGGAATCATATGCGACGCCCTGGGCGCCGCTCGTTTGAATGGAGTCTTGCATATCAAAATCGCCTTGGTCAAACGTCAGTCGGCACTTCAAGTCAAGTTTAGTCGGCTTTACTAAACAGCTGTTTGCCCGGTATATTCTCAATTTAAGAAACCGATTTCATAAGAGGGTGGCACATGTTTAGTGACGACTGACTAAACTCGGCCGCGTACCCGACGTCGCGTTTGACCCCACCAACCTGCTTATGCAGAATATTTTTTACAAAAAAGTTACTAGTTTGTAAGTTAGCGGTAACATCCACAAGGAGACACGCATGGAACGCGCTTCACAGGCCGCAATCGCGCCTGCCGATCGGGCTCAGCCCGCCAATTACACCTTTGCCCTGACCGTCGTCACCGCGCTGTTCTTCATGTGGGGCCTGTTGACGTCGCTGAACGACATCCTGATTCCGCACCTGAAGTCGGTGTACAACCTGACGTACGTACAGGCGATGATGGTGAACTTCGCGTTCTTCAGCGGCTACTTCCTGCTGTCGATCCCGGCTGGCGCGCTGATTCGCCGCATCGGCTACAAGGCCGGTGCCGTCGCCGGCCTTGCCGTGTGCGCCGTCGGCGCCGCGCTGTTCTACCCGGCCGCGACGAGCGTTTACGCGCTGTTCCTGTGCGCGCTGTTCGTGCTGGCCGGCGGCATCACCATCCTGCAAGTGGCCGCCAACCCGTACGTCACCGTACTGGGCGCGCCGGCCACCGCGTCGAGCCGCCTGAACCTGACGCAGGCGCTGAATTCCTTCGGCACGTTCGTCGGCCCCCCGGTGGGCGGCTACCTGATCCTGTCGCACATTTCGACCGTCGCCGATCCGAACCACATGACGGCCGCCGAGAAACTGGCGCAGGCACAGGCCGTGCAGGGCCCGTACCTGGGCCTGGCCGCGACGCTGGCGATCCTCGCCATCCTGTTCGCCGTGATCCGCCTGCCGATCATCCGCGACGACGATGCCGGCGCGACGGTCACCGGTTCGATCCTGAAGCAGAAGCGCCTGATGCTGGGCGTGCTGGCCATCTTCGTGTACGTCGGCGCCGAAGTGAGCATCGGCAGCTTCCTGATCAACTACATGGGCGACGCGTCCATCGCCGGCTTCACGCCGGAGATCGGCGCGAACTATGTCGCCTACTACTGGGGCGGCGCGATGGTCGGCCGCTTCATCGGTTCGGCCGTGATGCGCACCGTCAGCCCGGGCAAGGTCCTCGCGTTCAACGCCGCCGTCTGCATCGCGCTGCTGGTGGCGACGACGTTCGGGCACGGCCACTTCGCGATGTGGGCCGTGCTCGCGGTCGGCCTGTTCAACTCGATCATGTTCCCGACCATCTTCAGCATGGCGGTGCACGAGCTGGGCCCGCAGACGAGCCAGGGCTCCGGCCTGCTCGTGATGGCCATCGCCGGCGGCGCCGTCGTGCCGGTGATCCAGGCGCAAGCCGCGGACGTCATCGGCCTGCAGCCTTCGTTCCTCGTGCCGGCCGTGTGCTACGCCTTCATCCTGTACTTCGGCGCGAAATACGCCCGCATGTACGTGGACGTCAAGGCCGTCTGACCCGCCACGACCCTGTTTAGCCGCCGCGGCGCGTCCGCGGCGGTGTTGCGCCAAATACCGATAACGATCCATCCCCTTAAAGAGCTTCGTCCCATGCGCCTTCGTCACTTCACTCTCGTCGCGGCCCTGACCGCCGCCTTCCCGCTGTTCGCCACCGCCGCCGACACGCCTGCCCAGCAGCCGTGGATGAACCGTTCCCTGAGCGCCGACCAGCGCGCCGAACTCGCCGTCAAGGCCATGACCCGCCAGGAAAAACTGCGCTGGGTGTTCGGCTATTTCGGCACTGCATTCGCCCCGAAGGGCACCACGCCGCCGAAAGGCTCGATCCCGTTCTCGGCCGGCTTCGTGCCGGGCAACCCGCGCCTCGGCCTGCCGGACCTGCAGGAGACGGACGCGGGCCTCGGCGTCGCCACCCAGGCCACGCCGACCCCGCGCGAGCGCACCCAGCTGCCGTCGGGCCTCGCCACCGCATCGACGTGGGACACGCAGATGGCCTACGCGGGCGGCGCGATGATCGGTTCCGAGGCGCGCGCTTCCGGCTTCAACGTGATGCTGGCCGGCGGCGTGAACCTGATGCGCGATCCGCGCAACGGCCGCAACTTCGAATACGCGGGCGAAGATCCCCTGCTGGCCGGCACGATCGTCGGCCATGCCGTCAAGGGCATCGAGTCGAACCACGTGATCTCGACCGTCAAGCACTACGCGCTGAACGACCAGGAAACGGGCCGCAACGAACTGGACGTCCGCATCGACAAGGCCGCGTCGCGCATGTCCGACCTGCTCGCGATGCAGCTCGCGCTGGAACAGTCCGACGCCGGCTCCGTCATGTGCTCGTACAACCGCGTGTACGGCACCTATGCGTGCGAGAACGACTACCTGCTGAACGAAGTGCTCAAGAAGGACTGGGGCTTCAAGGGCTACGTGATGTCCGACTGGGGCGCGACGCACAGCACCGCGGAAGCGGCGAACCACGGCCTGGACCGCCAGTCGGGCCAGGAATTCGACAAGTCGCCGTACTTCGGCGGCGCGCTGGAAGAAGCCGTCAAGAACGGCCACGTGTCGGAAGCGCGCCTCGACGACATGGCCACGCGCATCGTGCGCGCCATGTTCGCCAAGGGTGTCGTCGACAACCCGGTCGCGCAGGGCGGCGCCATCGACTTCGCGAAGAACGGCGCCGTGAGCCGCGCGACGGCGGAAGAGGGCGCCGTGCTGCTGAAGAACGACAACCACGTGCTGCCGCTGTCGAAGGACGTGAAGACCATCGCCATCATCGGCGGCCATGCCGACGTGGGCGTGCTGTCGGGCGGCGGCTCGTCGCAGGTGTATCCGGTGGGCGGCAATGCCGTGCCGGGGCTGGAGCCGAAGGTGTGGCCGGGCCCCGTCGTGTACCACCCGTCGTCGCCGCTGCGCGCCATTAAAGCGCTGGCACCGGATGCGAAGGTCGTGTACGACGACGGCCTTGACCCCGCGCGCGCCGCGCGCGTGGCCGCGCAGGCGGACGTCGCGCTCGTGTTCGCGACGCAGTGGATCGGCGAGGCGAACGACGCCACGTCGCTGGCGCTGCCGGACAACCAGGACAAGCTGATCGACAGCGTGGCCGGCGCCAATGCGCGCACCGTCGTCGTGCTGGAAACGGGCGGTCCTGTCGCGATGCCGTGGGTCGCGAAGACGCCGGCCGTGCTGGAAGCGTGGTATCCGGGCACGAGCGGCGGCGAGGCGATCGCGCGCGTGCTGTTCGGCGTCGTCAATCCGGGCGGCCACCTGCCGGCCACGTTCCCCGTCTCCGAAGAGCAACTGCCGCGTCCGAAACTGGACGGCGATCCGAAACAGCCGGACCAGCAGTTCACGGTCGAGTACAAGGAAGGCGCAGCGGTCGGCTACAAGTGGTTCGACAAGCAGGGCTTGACGCCGCTGTTCCCGTTCGGCCACGGCCTGTCGTACACGACGTTCAGCTATGCCGGCCTCGCCAGCCAGGTGAAGGATGGCCGCCTGCACGTGCGCTTCAAGGTCACGAACACGGGCAACGTCGCCGGCAAGGACGTGCCGCAGGTGTACGTGTCGCCGCTCTCCGCCAAGTGGGAAGCGCCGAAGCGCCTCGCGGGCTGGGACAAGGTCGCGCTGCAGCCGGGCGAATCGAAAGAGGTCGATGTCGTCGTCGAGCCGCGCATCCTCGGCATGTTCGACGAGAAGTCCAAGACCTGGCGCATCGCCAAGGGCAAGTACAAGGTCGTGCTGGCCGAGGATGCCGCTGGCAAGAACGCGACCAGCGTGACGGTCGACCTGCCGGCGTCCACCCTGGACGTGCGCGGCCGCGTGCGCCGCTGAGTTTCACCCATGCCGCCCGCTTGCCGGCGGGCGGCGCATGACCCACGACCGATAACGACGCTTCTTGAGGAGCGCGAGGAGACCACATGCAACGCAAGTTCCGCAAGATCGCCCTGGCCGCCGCCCTGCTGGCGGCCGGCGCATTCGGCATCGCCCACGCGGCCGCCACGGCCGGCGCCAAGGGCGGCTTCGTGGCCGTCAAGGACAGCCATTTCGAACGCAACGGCCAGCGCTACATGGTGGCCGGCGCCAACTTCTGGTACGGCGGCTACCTGGGCGCGCCCACGAGCGTCGGACAGCGCGCCCGCCTCGTCAAGGAGCTCGACCGCCTGAAGGCGCTGGGCGTCAACAACGTGCGCGTGCTCGCGGTGTCGGAGAAGACGGCGATGAAGAGCGCCGTCAGCCCTGCCACGACGAGCGCGCCCGGCCACTACGACGAGCAGCTGCTGCAAGGCCTGGACTTCCTGATGGCCGAACTGGCAAAGCGCGACATGACGGCCGTGCTGTACCTGAATAATTTCTGGCAGTGGTCCGGCGGGATGACGCAGTACCTGAATTGGTTCACCGGTTCGCCCGCGCACGACCCCAACGTGAGCAAGGACTACGAGCGCTTCATGGCCGAGAACGCGCGCTTCTACACGAACGCGCGCGCGCAGGCCGAGTACCGCAACGTGATCGCGAAGATCGTCCAGCGCACGAACACGGTGACGAAGAAGCCTTACCGCGACGACCCCGTGATCCTGTCGTGGCAGCTGGCGAACGAGCCGCGACCGGGCAACAGCAAATCCACGCCGCAGGACAAGGCGACCTACGTAAAATGGATCGCCGACACCGCGCACTACATCCGCTCGCTCGACGCGAACCACATGGTGAGCACGGGCAGCGAAGGCCTCGCGGGTTCCGCGCAGGATGCGCAGCTGTACCTGGACGCGCACCGCACGCCGGACATCGCCTACCTCACGTACCACCTGTGGCCCGCGAACTGGGGCTGGTTCGATCCGAAGCAGCCCGAGGCCACGTGGGACGGCATGATGGACAAGGCGCTGCACTACCTGAACGTGCACGTCGACTACGCGAAGCAGCTTGGCAAGCCGATCGTGCTGGAAGAATTCGGCTTGAACCGCGACGGCGGCTCGTTCGACATCAAGGCGTCGACGAAGGTCCGCGACCGCTTCTACGACGAGGTGTTCACCACGTTGGAAAAGCGCGCGGCCGCGGGCGACCCCGTCGGCGGCTGGGCCTTCTGGGCCTGGGGCGGCGCGGGCCGCGCCGCGAATGCGGATTACTGGTGGAAGCCGGGGAACGATTTCGTCGGCGATCCGCCGCAGGAAGAGCAGGGCCTGTATTCCGTGTTCGACAGCGACGCGAGCTCGCTCAAGTTGATCGCGGACCACGACAAACGCCTGAAAACCATTGGAGCGAAACAGTGAAACGTAGTGCCTCCCTGATCCTTGCCGCGGCCGTCGCGGCATCCCCTGCCGCCGCGTGGGCGCAGAAATTCGACGGTCTCGCGGCCACGCCGCAGATGGGCTGGAACAGCTGGAACAGGTTCGCCTGCGACATCGACGAAAAGCTGATCCGCGAGACGGCCGACGCGATGGTGAAAACGGGCTTGAAGGATGCCGGCTACCAGTACATCAACATCGACGACTGCTGGCACGGCGCGCGCGACGAACACGGCGACATCCAGCCGGATCCGCAGCGTTTCCCGTCCGGGATGAAGGCGCTGGCCGACTACGTGCACGCGCGCGGCCTGAAGCTGGGCATTTATTCCGACGTGGGCGACAAGACCTGCGGCGGCCGTCCGGGCAGCCGCGGCCACGAATACCAGGATGCGAAGACGTATGCCGCCTGGGGCATCGACTACCTGAAATACGACTGGTGCGAGAGCAAGGGCCTGAGTGCCGTCGGCGCCTACACGACGATGCGCGACGCGATCCGCGCGGCCAACCGCCCGATCCTGTTCAGCCTCTGCGAATGGGGCGACAACAAGCCGTGGGAATGGGCGCCCGAGGTCGGCCACTCGTGGCGCACGACGGGCGACATCTATCCGTGCTGGGATTGCGAACTCAGTGCCGGTACGTATTCCCGCTGGGGCGTGATGCGCATCCTCGACATGCAGGCGGGCCTGCGCAAGTATGCGGGGCCGGGCCACTGGAACGACATGGACATGCTGGAAGTCGGCATGGGCATGACGGAAGACGAGGACCGTTCGCACTTCTCGATCTGGGCGATGCTGAATTCCCCGCTGATCCTCGGTAACGACCTGCGGTCGATGCCGGAGTCGGTGAAGAAGATCATCGGCCGGCGCGAGGTCATCGCGATCAACCAGGACCCGCTGGGCGTGGCGGCGCTGCGTTTCTGGAAGCAGGGACCCGTCGAACTGTGGGCCAAGCCGCTCGCGAACGACGAGTGGGCCTTCATGGTGCTGAACCGCGGCGAGACGGCGCTGCCGCTGCGCTATGACTGGAAACAGAACGTGATCGACGACCAGGTCTTCAAGCACCAGCTCGACTTCAGCAAGGCCACCTGGCACTGGACGGACACGTGGACCGGCAAGACGGGCGACACGAGCCGCCGCCTCGACGCGACGGTGCCCGCGCACGGCGTCGTGCTGCTGCGCCTGAAGAAGGGCGCGTGATGCGTCGGCCGCTCGCCGCCGCGCTGCTGGCATTGTGCGCGGCCGGCGCGGCGGCCGAACAGACCATCGCGGCGAGCGACAGCCACGTGACCCGCATGGGCCGCACGGTCGCCGCGGACGACGGCACGGTGCGCTTCGGCTATGCCGGCGTGACCTTGCTGCTGGCCGTGGACGGCACCCGGCTCGCCGTCGATGCCGCGGGCGGGTCCCGCAGCCTGCTCGACGTGATCGTGGACGGCAAGCCCGCGGGCACGTTGCGCCTGGCGCCGCAGATGCAACGCTACGACGTGTTCAAGGATGCGCCGCCCGGCCCGCACAAGGTGGAACTCGTGCATCGCGGCGAGACGTGGCTGGGCGTGCCGTCCATTGCGCGCTTCACGGCCGACGGCACGTTCCTCGCGGCGCCGCCGCTGCCGAAGCGGCGCCTGCTCGTGCTGGGCGATTCCGTGACGTGCGGCGCCGTCATGGAGCGCGGTGCCGACGAGAAGGACATGCCCGAATGGTCGAACCCGCGCCTGTCCTACGGCATGCTGGCCGCGCGCGCCCTCGACGCGCAGGTGCAACTGGTCTGCTACGGCGGCAGGGGCCTGGTGCGCAGCTGGAATGGCCATGCCGACGAATTCGAGCTGCCAGCGTTCTACGACCTCGCCATCGCCGACGCCGCGCATCCGGTGCCATGGAAGCAGGCCGATTACACGCCGGACCTGATCGTCATCGCGATCGGCACCAACGATTTCAACCCCGGCATTCCGGAGCGTGCGGGCTATGTGGACGCGTACACGGACCTGCTGCGCCGCGTGCTGCGCGACCATCCGCACGCGCAGGTCGCGTTGACGGAAGGCGTGCTGCTGAACGGCGACAAGAAGGCCGCCTTGATCGGCTACCTGAAGGAAGCGATGGCGCGCGTGCATGACGCCCGCGTCCACCTGCTGGCACCGGCGACGTACCAGCCCGGTGACGCCGTCAACGGCCATCCGACGACGGCCCAGCATGCGGCCATGGTGGCCGAACTGCTGCCGCAGCTGCGGCGCATCGCGGGCTGGTAGGTTAAAAAAACCGACGGACCGGGCAGCAGTCCGGTGCAATGTCCGTCAAACGATGGGCAACGCCGTCGTTTCCTTGATGCGCTGGAGGGCGAAGCTCGATTTCACGTCCAGCACGGCCGGGTGGCGCAGCAGGGTGCCCATCATGAAGCGCGAGAAGTGGTCCATGTCTTCCACGTGCACGCGCAGCAGGAAATCCATCTCTCCCGTCATCGCATAGCAGGCCACCACTTCGGGCCAGGTCGACACGGCCTGCGCGAATTCGAAGCGGGGCGACGTCGCGGGCACGCGCGCGTTCGGCGCGCCTTCGCTGTGTTTTTCCAGGCGAACATTCACATAGGCCAGCAGGCCCAGGCCCAGTTTGTCGGGATCGAGCAGGGCGACGTATTGCCGGATGACACCGGCTTCTTCCAACCGTTTGATGCGGCGCAGGCAGGGCGACGGCGACAGGCTGACGCGTTCCGCCACGTCCTGGTTGGACAGGCGGCCATCCGACTGGAGAATGGCCAGGATTTTGCGGTCGGTTTTATCCAGCTCGATTTTTGACATGAATTCTCCTCAGGACGGGCGCACGTCGCAATTTTATTGCGCAAATCGTTTGGTGGGGGGAATTCATTGAAATTTAATGCTTGTGACACAGGTCTATACTGGCCCCGACATCGACGCGGGCGGGAGCGATGGTGGGCGGAGGCCGCCCACCCTACGAAACCGGGACGTAGGGTGGGCACCCCGTGCCCACCAACATGCCGCGCACAACAAGGACAACGGAGACACTATGAACGCCCCCCTGGACCGCAGCCAGTTGGAACCGCTACCCCCGCACGAGATCACCCTCGACGACAAATGGACGCTGGAACGCGGCCGCGCCTTCATGACGGGCACCCAGGCCCTGATCCGCCTCCCGATGCTGCAGCGCGAACGCGACCTGAAGGCGGGCCTGAACACGGCCGGCTACATCACCGGCTACCGCGGGTCGCCCGTCACGCAGGTCGACCAGACGGCGTGGAAGGCGAAGAAGCACCTGGAAGCGCACCACGTCCACTTCCACCCCGGCATGAACGAAGACCTCGCGGCGACGGCCGTCTGGGGCACGCAGCAGACCAATCTGTTCAAGGACGCGAAGTACGACGGCGTGTTCGCCATGTGGTACGGCAAGGGGCCTGGCGTCGACCGCTGCGGCGACGTGTTCAAGCACGGTAACAACGCGGGCTCCGCGAAGAACGGCGGCGTGCTCGTGCTGGCCGGCGACGACCACGCGGCGAAATCGTCGTCGACGGCACACCAGTCCGACCATATCCTGCACCACTGCGGCATCCCCGTGCTGTACCCGTCGTCCGTGCAGGAATACATCGACTACGGCCTGCACGCGTGGGCGATGAGCCGCTACAGCGGCCTGTGGGTGTCGATGAAATGCGTGACCGACATCATCGAGTCGGGCGCCGTCGTCGACCTCGACCCGGACCGCGTGCAGACCGTCCTCCCGCCGGACTTCGAGATGCCGCCGGGCGGCCTGAACATCCGCTGGCCGGACGCCGTGCTGGACCAGGAAGTGCGCATGAACCACTACAAGTGGTATGCCGCCCTCGCGTATGCGCGCGCGAACAAACTCAACCAGATCATCTGGGACAGCCCCAGGCCGAAGATCGGCATCATCACCGCGGGTAAATCGTACCTCGACACGCGCCAGGCGCTGGCCGACCTCGGCATCGACGAACAGGCCGCGCGCGACATCGGCCTGCGTGTGTATAAAGTCGGCATGACGTGGCCGCTCGATTCCGTCGGCGTGCACGAATTCGCGCGCGGCCTGGACGAGATCCTCGTCGTCGAGGAAAAGCGGCAAGTGCTGGAATACGCGCTGAAGGAAGAGCTGTACAACCTGCCGGACGGCGAGCGGCCGCGTGTCGTCGGCAAGTTCGACGACGCCGGCGAATGGAGCGTCAAGAACCGCTCCGGCCAGGGCGACTGGCTGCTGTCGGCAAACTACGAATTGAATCCGGCCCAGATCGCGCGCGCGATCGCGTCGCGCATCTCGCACTACTGCTCTGGCCACCCCGTCGAGCAGCGCGTGAAGGAACGCATCGCCTTCCTCGAAGCGAAGGAACTGATCCTCAAGAACATCCCGAAGGCGAACCCGGAGACGGACCGCATCCCGTACTTTTGCTCCGGCTGCCCGCACAACAGCTCGACGAAGGTGCCGGAAGGCTCGCGCGCGATGGCCGGCATCGGCTGCCACTACATGGTGCTGTGGATGGATCGCGAGACGTCCACGTTCACGCACATGGGCGGCGAAGGCGTCACGTGGATTGGCCAGGCGCCGTTCACGGGCGAGAAGCACGTGTTCGCGAACCTCGGCGACGGCACGTATTACCACTCCGGCGTGCTGGCGATCCGCGCGTCGGTCGCCGCGAAGGTCAACATCACGTACAAGATCCTGTACAACGACGCCGTCGCGATGACGGGCGGCCAGGTCGTCGACGGTCCGCTCGACCCGGCCAAGATCAGCCGCCAGCTGGCGGCCGAAGGCGTCAAGCCGATCGTCGTCGTCACGGACGAACCGGAAAAATACCCGGACGATTATCCGTGGGCCGAAGGCGTCACCGTGCGCCATCGTGCCGAACTGATGGACGTGCAGCGCGAACTGCGCGAGATGCCGGGCGTCTCCGCGATGATCTACGACCAGACTTGCGCGTCCGAGAAACGCCGCCGCCGGAAGAAAGGTGCGTATCCCGATCCGGCCAAGCGCGCCGTTATCAACGAAGCCGTGTGCGAAGGCTGCGGCGATTGCTCGAAGCAGTCGAACTGCCTGTCCGTCGAACCGCTGGAAACGGAACTGGGCCGGAAGCGCCAGATCAACCAGTCCTCGTGCAACAAGGACTTCTCGTGCGTGACCGGGTTCTGCCCGAGCTTCGTCACCGTGGAAGGCGGCGGGTTGAAGAAGCCGAAAAAGACCACTGCCGAAGCGACGCCGCCTGCGCTGCCGCTGCCGGCCATTCCCTCGACGACGAACCCGTTCGGCATCCTCGTCACGGGCATCGGCGGCACGGGCGTCGTGACGGTCGGCCAGATCCTCGCGGTGGCCGCCCACGTCGAGAACAAGGGCGCCCTCGTGCTGGACATGAGCGGCCTCGCGCAGAAGGGCGGCCCCGTGATGTCGCACGTGCGCCTGGCAGACCGCCAGTCGGACCTGTATTCGACGCGCGTCGGCACGGGTAACGCCGACCTCGTGATCGGCTGCGACCAGATCGTCACCGCGAGCCGCGACGCGCTGTCGCGCATGGGCGAAGGCCGCACGTGGGCCGCCGTGAACGGCACGGGCGCCACCACCGCGGCATTCATCAAGAACCCGGACTGGCAATTCCCGGCCGAAGGCTCGCGCGGCGCCATCGTGCAGGCGTGCGGCGAAGGCAACGTCGACTTCATCGACGCCGGCCACATCGCGACGACGTTGATGGGCGACGCCATCGCCACCAATATGTTCATGCTGGGCTACGCGTTCCAGAAGGGCCACGTGCCGCTGCAGGAAGCGTCGATCATGAAGGCGATCGAGTTGAACGGCGTGTCCGTCGGCTTCAACAAGGCCGCGTTCAACTGGGGCCGTACGGCCGCGCACGACCTGCCCTCCGTGCAAAAGCTCGTCACGCCCGCGAAGGTGATCGAATTCAAGCGCGCACAGACGCTCGACGACCTCGTCAAGCGCCGCGTCGACCTGCTGACCGCGTACCAGAATGCCGACTATGCGGCGCAGTACAAGGGGTTCGTCGACCGGGTCCGCGCCTCCGAAGAGAAGCTGGGCAAGGGCACGCGCCTGACGGAGGCCGTCGCGCGCTACCTGCACAAGCTGATGGCGTACAAGGACGAGTACGAGGTCGCGCGTCTTTACACCGATCCGGCATTCATGGCCAAGATCGACGGCATGTTCGAAGGCGACGTGACACTGAAATTCCACCTCGCGCCGCCGCTGTTCGCGAAGAAGGACAAGGAAGGCCACCTCGTGAAGCAGGAATTCGGCCCGTGGATGATGAAGGCGTTCGGCGTGCTGGCGAAGCTGAAGGGCTTGCGCGGCACGGCGCTCGACCCGTTCGGCCACACGGCCGAGCGCAAGATGGAACGCGCACTGATCGCCGAGTACCGCGCGACCGTCGACGGCCTGTTGCCGAAGCTGACGGCCGACAACCTGGCGCAGGCCGTCGCGATCGCGAGCGTCCCGGAAGACATCCGCGGCTTCGGCCACGTCAAGGAACGCAACCTGAAGGCGGCCAAGCGGAAGGAAGGGGAATTGCTGGCCGCATTCCATGGCGGCGGCACGGCCACGCGCGCGGCCTGATCGGCGCGTGTAACGACACCGCCGGCCCTGCAAAAACGGGCCGGCGATGTTGTAAAAAATATTTTTTGCCCTGTTACATTTGGATATCGTGCGCGGGTATGCGGCAACTATAATTAATGCATGAGCACGCCAAAATTCCCCCCGACACCGACCGCCTTTTCCCGCCTGTTTGCCAGCGCTTTCGTGGCGCTGCTCACCCTGTCCGCCTGCGGCGGCGGAGGAGGTTCCAGTGGCACCTCGACACCGGTAGCCAGTAACCCGACACCGACACCGACACCGGCGCCGGACCCGATCGTCGCGGACTACACGACCGAGCAGAACCTGTGCGCCAAGCCGCGCACGGGCGTCGACGCCGAGGGCGTGCCGTTCCCGGACCGCCAGGGCACGCTGCAGGACGAGATGAAATTCCTGCGCGGCTGGATCGACAAGACTTATCTCTGGTATAACGAAGTCCCGACCACCGTCCGCATGGCGGATTACACGAACACGCTCGATTATTTCGCCGCGCTGAAGACGCCCGGGACCACCGCGTCCGGCCAGCCGAAGGACCGTTTCCACTTCACGTACACGACGGCGGAATGGGATGCGATCAGCAACCAGAGCCAGGATACGGGCTATGGCGTGACCTGGTCCGTCAATTCCGTCACGGCGCCCCGCAACTGGCGTGTCGCGATCATCCAGCCGAACTCGCCGGCCGCCGCGGCCGGCCTGCAGCGCGGCGACATGCTGACGGCCGTCGACGGCATCGACTTCATCTACACGACGGATGCCACGCAAATCGACAAGGTGAACGCCGGCCTGCTGCCCGCCAATGCGGGCGAAAACCATACGCTGACGGTCAAGCGCAACGGCGTCGCGATCGACGTCCCGATGACGTCGGCCGTCGTCTCCATCGTGCCCGTGAAGAACGTGAAGGTGATCGATACGCCGACGGGCAAGGTGGGCTATCTGAGTTTCGAAGACCACAATGCCGCATCCGAGCAGCAGCTGGTCGACGCGTTCACGACGCTGAAGAACCAGGGCGCAACGGACCTCGTGCTCGACATGCGCTACAACGGCGGCGGCCTGCTGTACATCGCCAGCGAACTCGCGTACATGGTCGCCGGGCCGAGCAGCGAGGGCAAGACGTTCGACCGTCCTGTCTACAACGACAAGACGGCGCCCGCTCCCGCCGTTCCCTTCCTGAGCACGGCCTATGGCTTCTCCGCCGCGGCCAACACGCCGCTGCCGTACCTGGGCCTGAACCACGTGACCATCCTCACGTCGCCCGACACGTGCTCGGCCAGCGAAGCCGTGATCAACGGCCTGCGCGGCGTCGACGTCAAGGTCGACCTGGTCGGCGGTACGACCTGCGGCAAGCCCTATGGCTTCACGCCGGTGGACAACTGCGGCACGACGTACTTCTCGATCCAGTTCAAGGGCGTGAACGCGAAAGGCTACGGCGATTACGCGGACGGTTTCGCGCCGACGTGCGCCGCGTCCGACGACATGACGCACGCCCTGGGCGATCCGGCCGAAGGCATGCTGGCCGCGGCGCTGTCCTACCGCGCCAACAACACCTGCCCGGCGGCGACGACAGGTTTCTCGGGCTCCGTGCAGATGCGCCTGGCGAAGCCGGCGGCGAAGACGATCGCGATCTATCCCAAGACCTGGGCGCGCTGAGCGTCACGTACCACCTCCCCGGGCCGGCGGCCCGGGGTGTCCCTGCCCGCGCAGTACTGATCTATAATTTCCGGCTTGTATCTTCCTCGATCTTGCCGGAGTCGCTCGATGATCCGTACCGCGTTCCTGCTGGCCTTGCTGGCCGCTCCCGTGACGCATGCCGCCCCCGACCTGGTCACCGTCTCGGAACGCTCCGGCTTCCAGGCCACTGGCCGTTACGATGAAGTCGTCACGCTGTGCCGCGCCTTCCAGCAGGCGTATCCGAAACAGGTAAGCTGCTTCCAGTTCGGCACGACACCGGAAGGGAGGCCCATGCTGGCGCTGGCCGTCAATGCCCGCGGCACGCTCACGCCGGACGCCGCACGCAAGGCGGGGCTGCCGGTCACGCTGGTGCAGGGCGGCATCCACGCCGGCGAGATCGACGGCAAGGACGCCGGTTTCCTCGCGCTGCGCGAGATCCTGGAGGGCAAGGTCGCGCCGGGCGTGCTCGACAAGCAGGTCCTGCTGTTCGTCCCCGTGTTCAACGTGGACGGCCACGAGCGCTTCGCCAGGTGGAACCGTCCGAACCAGCGCGGCCCCGTCGAGATGGGCTGGCGCACGACGGCGCAGAACTTCAACCTGAACCGCGACTACGTGAAGGCCGACGCGCCCGAGATGCAAGCCATGCTGGCGCTCGTGAACGCCTGGGACCCGCTGACCTATGTCGACCTGCACGTGACGGACGGCGCCAAGTTCCAGCACGACGTGTCGATCCAGGTCGAGCCCGTGTACTCGGGCGACCGGGAATTCCGCGAGGCCGGCCTGGCGCTGCGCGCGAACGTGATCGCCGACGTCGGCAAGCAGGGTTCGATACCGCAGGCTTACTACATGTCGTTCAAGGAGACGGACGACCCCGCATCGGGCTTCGTCGACGGCGTGTCCGACCCGCGCTTTTCGACCGGCTACTTCCAGCTGCGCAACCGGATGGCAATGCTCGTCGAGACGCATTCGTGGAAGGACTACCCGACCCGCGTGCGCATCACGCACAACGCGGTCGTGTCCGTGCTCCGGCAGGTGGCTGCGCACGGCGCGGCCTGGATGCAGGCGGCGCGCGACGCCGACGCCCGAGCGAGGCACATCGCCGGCCAGCCCGTCGCGCTGACGTACCGCACGACGGACCGGACGACGATGGTCGACTTCCAGGGCTATGCCTACACGCGCACGATGTCCGACGTGTCGGGCCAGCTGATGACGCGCTACGACGAGACGACGCCGCAAGTGTGGCACGTGCCGCTGCGCGACGAGGTCGTGGCCGACCTGCTGGTGCCGGCGCCGGGCGCGGGCTACGTCGTGCCCGCCGCGTGGGCGCAGATGGTCGCGGCCAAGCTCGCGCAGCACGGCATCGTGTTCCGCAGGCTGGACAAGTCCATCGACGCGGCGCCCGTGCAAACGTTCCGCGCCGAACAGGCCACGTTCGCGGCGTCGTCGTTCGAATCGCACCAGCGGCTGACGGTGGCGGGCACCTGGAAAGCGGAGCCTCGCAACCTCGTCAAGGGCGCGCTGTTCGTGCCGATCGCCCAGCCCAAGGCGCGGCTCGTGATGGCCCTGTTCGAGCCGCAGGCCCCCGATTCGCTGCTGGCCTGGGGCGAGTTCAACAACGCCTTCGAGTCCAAGGAATACATGGAGGACTACGTGGCCGAGGACGTCGCGCGCGCGCAGATGGCGCGCGACCCCGCACTGGCCGCCGCGTTCCGCAACAGGCTCGAGCACGACCCGGCGTTCGCAGGGAGCCCACATGCACGCCTGGAATTCTTCGCGCGCCGCCACCCGTCCTGGGATGAGCGGCTGAACCTGTATCCCGTGTTGCGCACCGACGTGGCGCTGTAACACGCTCCGCGGGCCCGCACGCGCATGCGGGCCTTGCACCGTTGGACCTCTGCCTTTCCCGTTCGTCGGCGCGACATGCGCGCGGTCTGATCCCGCGCAAGCGCCGTCGATTCCGCTGCAACCGCCGCGCACGGCGCCGCTCTTACCGCATGTGTGATCGACAAAGGAGAGCGCCATGCGGACCCTTCAAGGCTTTGCATCCGGCCGTCGCGCCGCACAGGCCGTGGCCGGACGCCGCCGAACGCGCACGCGCGGTGGAGGGTGAGCATGGGCGCCGCGGCGGCCCGCGCCAGTTGCTGCATCGTGTGCGGCACGGCGGCATCTGAACGCATCGAGCGCTTGCTGCTCAGCCTCGCGACCGCCAGCCCGCACCTGCTGGTCTACCTGGTCGACGATGCGCGCCGGCCCGGGCTGGCCGCATTGGCCGGACGCTACGGCGTGCACTACCGGCGCCAGCCCGACAGGCCGGGTCACGCCCGCATCCATAACGGGGTGTTGCGCGAGGCTGCGGGCGCGGGGAGCGCCTACCACCTGCTGCTCGGACCGGACTTCGGCTTGCCGCTCGACGCGGTGGCCAGGATGGTCGCCTACATGGAGCAGCATCCGGACGTGGGCTTGCTGGCGCCGCGGGTGCAAGGGCCGGACGGGCGGCTGGTGCCGATGTGCAGCCTGCTGCCGGGGCCGCTGGAACTGCTGCTGGGCCGCTGCTTTCCGCTGCTACACCGGTCCAGCGGCAGGCTCGCGCGCTGCCAGTTGCACGCGAGCGGCTACAGCCGCGTGATGGACGTGCCCGTGCCCACGGCCCGCTGCCTGCTGATGCGGATGGATACGGTGCTGCGCGCCGGCATGTTCGACGAGCGCTTCCTGCTGCGCTTCGACACGGTCGACCTGGCGCGCCGCACGGCCCGCATCGCGCGCACCGTGTTCGTGCCGCACGTGACCGTCGTGCTCGCCCCGGCTCATGCCGACGGCGGCCGTTGGCGGGGGCGTGCTGCGTGCTGGTGGTGGCGGTACGTGTCGGCCTGGCGCTACTTCAACAAGTGGGGCTGGCTGCGGGATGGCGAGCGGGACCGCATCAACGCGCGGGCGCTGCGCCAGCTGGGGCCGGCGCAGTGGCGGCAGGACGGCGTGAACCCGGCCGGGACCGATGTGGCCGGATGATGGTGCGTGGCCGATGGCGGTACGGGCAGGAGGCGGGCGGTACGTCCGGGCAGGCAGCGCTGCCCGGACGCGGAAGACGCGAGGCCCGGTTGCGGGCTCGGTTGCAGCTTCAGCCGCGCAGCAGCGGCCGGCGCGCGTACCAGCCGAACGCGAGGATGACGAGGTAGCACAGCGCGGGCACGGCGAGTGCGAGGCGCAGGCCGGCGGCGTCGGCGGCATAGCCCGTGATCAGCGGCACGATGGCGCCGCCGACGATGGCCACGCAGATCAGGCCCGAGCCTTCCGCTGCGCGCTCGCCCAGGCCTTCCGACGCGAGCGTGAAGATGGTGGGGAACATGATGGAGTTGACGAGACCGATGGCCAGCAGCGCCCAGCCCGACGTGGTGCCGTGCGTCGTGGCCGAGACGAGCAGCAGCAGGGCGGCAATGGCGCCGGCGCCGGCCAGCACCTTGCCCGGCGAGCAGATGCGCAGGACGTAGGCACCGAGGAAACGGCCGACCATGGCACCGCCCCAATACAGCGGCACGTGCTTGCCGGCCGCTTCGGCGCCCAGCCCCAGCACGTCGTGCTGCATCAGGTAGTTGACGATCACGGAGCCGACCGCGACCTCCGCACCGACGTACAGGAAGATGCACAGGGTGCCGAACGCGAAGCGGGGTTGTTTCAGCAGGTCGAAAGCACCCAGCATCGTGCTTTCCGGATGGGGATGCTCGACGAGCTTCTTGCGGTTCGTCCAGACGAGGAAGGCGACGATGGCCAGCGCGACGGCCAGGCCGAGATAGGTGTGCACGACGACCTGGCTCTCGGCGGCGCGGTAGGCGGAGAGGGCGTCGGCCGACAGCGTGGACTGGTCGACACGGGCCAGCGAGCCGAGGATCAGGATCGCGCCGACGTACGGGAAGACCGTCGTGCCGAGCGAGTTGAATGCCTGCGCGAACGTGAGGCGGCTCGATGCCGTGGCGGGGGCGCCGAGCATCGAGATCAGCGGATTCGCCACGACCTGCACGATGGTGATGCCTGCGGCCAGTACGAACAGCGCCAGCAGGAAGGTGATGAACATGCCGGACGACGAGGCGGGGATGAACAGCAGGCAGCCGGCCGTCATCGTGAGCAGGCCGACGACGGCGGTGCGCATGTAGCCGATCCGCTGCACGATGGCCGCGGCCGGCAGCGACACGATGAAATAGGCCGCGAAGAACGCCGACTGCACAAGCATCGCCTGCGCGTACGACAAGGTGAACAGGTCTTTCAGTTTCGGGATGATGACGTCGTTCAGGCTCGTGATGCCGCCGAACGTGAAGAACAGGGCGAACACGAAGATGCGCAGGCTGGCGACCTGCGGACTGGCGTTGGCGGAGGCGCCGCCCGGCTGGGCGGTAGCGGCAGTTTGGCCGATTTGCATGAGGAATCCAGTGGGTTGGATGAGCGAGGTAGAAATACTACATCGCTTTACCGGCCTGTTGTGTGGTTTGGCGCGGGCCCGCTAGAGTGAAATCGATGTCATTTGCGGACCGGGTGGCCGCGAGGGGAAACTACACTACATACGGAACGTGAAACATGCGGAGACGGCCCGCGCGCGGATACCTGTGCGCGGGCACGGGGGGTCAGAGCGGCTGCAGCGGAATGGTGCCCGTGGCCGGCGTGGAGCACGGCTCTTCGTCGAAGGCGATGTCGCCGGCCGGATTCGCGACGCCGTCGGCCTTCAGGTCGGTGAAGCCGAACATGTCGCGGTCCATCAGGTGCGACGGCACGACGGTCGACAGCGACGAGAAGATGTTTTCCACGCGGCCCGGGTATTTCTTCTCCCAGTCGCGCAGCATGGCCTTGATCTGCTTGCGCTGCAGGTTTTCCTGCGAGCCGCACAGGTCGCACGGGATGATGGGGAATTCCTTGACCTCGGCGTAGCGCTCCGTGTCCGCTTCCTTCACATAGGCCAGCGGGCGGATGACGACGTGCTTGCCGTCGTCCGACACGAGCTTCGCCGGCATGCCCTTGATCTTCGCGCCGAAGAACATGTTCAGGAAGAAGGTTTCGAGGATGTCGTCGCGGTGGTGGCCCAGGGCGATCTTCGTGCAGCCGAGTTCGTCCGCCACGCGGTACAGGATGCCGCGCCGCAGCCGGGAACAGAGCGAGCACGTCGTCTTGCCTTCGGGGATCAGGCGCTTGACGATGCTGTACGTGTCCTGGTTTTCGATGTGGAACGGGATACCCAGTTTTTCCAGGTAGGCCGGCAGCACGTCGGCCGGGAAGTTCGGCTGTTTCTGGTCGAGGTTGACGGCGACGATGTCGAAGTGGATCGGCGCGCGCTCGCGCAACGTCATGAGGATGTCGAGCAGCGCGTAGCTGTCCTTCCCGCCGGACAGGCAGACCATGACCTTGTCGCCATCCTCGATCATGTTGAAATCGCCGATCGCCTGACCGACGAGGCGACACAGGCGCTTGTGCAGCTTGTTGTTTTCGTAGGCCTGCTTGTCGGCCTTCTTGTCGGCTGCCGCTGCTACCTCTTCCAGGTCGGCCGGGCGTGCCATCGTCACGTCATTCATGCTTCATCCTTGATCTGGAACACTTCGACGCCTACGCCTTCGCAGTCGGGGTACACGTCGGGTTTCATCGTCGAGACGCGGGCCGCGCGCACGTTCGGGTGGGCCAGCATCGCCTTGACGACGTCGTCGCACAGCGTTTCCTGCAGATGCACGTGGCCTTGCGCCATGCGCCGTGCGATGGTTTCGCGCATGAAGTCGTAGTCGACCACTTCGTGCAGCTGGTCGTCCTTCGGCGTCGACAGTGCGAGCGGAATGTACAGGTCAACATTGATCAGGACGCGTTGCTCGCCCTTCTTTTCGAACTCATGGACACCGATGTTGATCATGACTTCGTAATTGCGCAGGAACAGGCGGCGGCAATCGCGCAGCTGCGGGTAATACAGGGCGGACGACATAGGAAACCTTGATTGGTAAAGGGGTAAAGAGGTTATTCAGTCAAAAACATCACGTCGCGGCCCAGCGGCATCAGGTGCTGGCCACCGTCGACGAGCAGGGTGGTGCCGGTCAGCGCCTTCGCGTTCGCGGCGTAGCATACGGCGTCGACGATGTCCTGCGGCGTGGACGATCGTCCCAGCGGCGTGATCTTGTGCGCGCGCTCGAAGCCGGTGGCGGTCTGGTCGCCGGAGACGAGGGTGATGCCGGGCGCGACGCCGACGACGCGCAGCTTCGGCGCCAGCGCCTGGGCCAGCATCGTCGTGGCCGTGTGCAAGGCCGCCTTCGACAACGTGTACGACAAAAAATCCGGGTTGAGATTGTACAGTTTCTGGTCGAGCAAGTTGATCACGACGGCCTGGCCACCATCCGGGACCTGCGCGTGCAATTCCTGCGCGAGCAGCAGCGGGGCGGCGACGTTGCATTGCATGTGGGTGGCCAGCAGGGCCGGCGAAAAAGCGTCCGGCTTGTCGTATTCGAACAACGACGCGTTGTTGACGATGCAATCCAGCGCGCCCAGCAGGTGCACGGCCTGGCGCGGCAGCGCGCGCACGGCAGCCTCATCGGCCAGGTCGGCGTGCAGCGCGACGGCGCGCCGGCCCAGCGCGCGGATCGCCGTCACGACCTCGTCCGCGTCGGCCGCCGACTCGCGGTAATGCACGGCCACGTCCCAGCCGGCGGCGGCCAGGCCCAGCGCGATGGCGCGGCCGATGCGCCGGCCGGCGCCCGTGACGAGCGCCACGCGCGCGCGCCCGGCATGCGGTGCGCACGTGTCGTCGGCGGCGTGGCCGGTGCGGGATGGGTCGTCGTTTGTCGTTGTCTGTGTCATCGTGGTATGTGCGGGGCGTTTGTGGGGCGCTCCCGATTCTCGCTACAATGGCTGGATGTCCTTGCCTCTTCCCTCGAGCGACGCGCTGGCCGCGTCCCAAGCCCTGCAGCGCGTGATCGCTGCCGAGATCGCCGACCAGGGCGGCGCCATCCCGTTTTCGCGTTTCATGGAGCTGGCGCTGTACGCGCCGGATCTCGGCTATTACAGCGGCGGTGCGGCCAAGCTGGGCCGCGACGGCGATTTCACGACGTCGCCCGAGATCAGCCCGCTGTTCGGTGCCACGCTGGCGCGCGCGACCGCCGCTATTATGGCCCAAAGTGGCCCCAACATCATCGAATTCGGCGCCGGCACCGGCAAGCTGGCGCACGACGTGCTGACGACGCTCGGCGAACTGGGCGTGCGCATCGACAGCTATACGATCATCGAATTGTCCGGCGAACTGCGCGCGCGCCAGCAGGAAGCGCTGAAGGATTTCCCGCAGGTGCGCTGGCTGACGGGCTTTCCCGACGCGTTCCACGGCGCCGTCCTGGCCAACGAGGTGCTCGATGCGATGCCGGTGGAACTCGTCGTGCGCGACGGCGGCCGCTGGCAGCGCCAGATGGTGACGGTCGACGGGGGCCGCTTCGCCTTCGTAGCGGCCGAACCCGACGCCGCGCTGCTGGACCAGATCGCGCGCCAGATCCCCGACGCGGACACGCTGCAGGACGGCTACCTGACGGAAGTGCACCCCGTCGCCTGCGGCTTCATGCGCTCTCTGGCGCAGATGTTCGACGGGGGCAAGGGCGCGGCGATCCTGATCGACTATGGCTTCCCCGCGCACGAATACTATTTCGACGAGCGTACGAGCGGCACGTTGATGTGCCATTACCGCCACCATGCGCACCCCGACCCGTTCTACCTGCCGGGCCTGCAGGACATCACGGCGCACGTCGACTTCACGGCGATGGCGCTGGCCGCGCATGGCGCCGGACTGGACGTGCTCGGTTATATGAGCCAGGCCGCGTTCCTGCTCGCATCCGGCATCGGCGAGCTGCTGCTCAGGACGGACCCGGAGGACGCGCTGCGCTACCTGCCGCAGTCGAAGGCGGTGCAAAAACTCGTGTCGCCGGCGGAGATGGGGGAATTGTTCAAGGTACTCATCGTCGGCAGCGGCGTCGCGGCCGACCCCGTCATCGAGCGCGCCGATCGCAGTCATAAGTTGTGATTCGGACATCTTGCGCGGTGGACACAAACCCGGCTATCCTGTAACGCCGCCCGTACGGCAGGGCGCCTCGTGCCTCTGCCGGTGACAGCGATTCGGCTAATATTGATGCAGCAGGAGGTCCCGCGGCGGCAGCGCGGGGCGTCCGTGCGTGGCGCCCGTGCAACCCCGACTCCCGACCATGGCCAAGATCCATACCCATTATGACAACCTGAAGGTGTCGCGCCACGCACCGCAGGAAGTCATTCGCGCGGCCTACAAGGCGCTGAGTCAGAAATACCACCCCGACAAGAACCCGGGTGACGAACGTGCCGCCCGCATCATGGCGATCGTCAACACCGCCTACAACATCCTGTCCGACCCCGTCCGCCGCAAGGAGCACGACGAGTGGATCGCGTCGGAAGAGTGGGAAGTGGAGTGGCTGGAAAGCTCGCACGGCGATGAGGGGCGCGAGAAGCGGGGCGAGCACTGGGAACCGCGCACCGTCGCGGCGCCGTCGCGCTGGCGCGTGCTGCGCGACCCGCGCTGGTGGGGTGTCGGACTGGCCGCGTTCGCGAGCGGCGGGGCGCTGGCGATCATGCTGCTCGATCCGGCCAGGGTCCTGCCCGGTGCGCTCGCCTGGGTGGGGAAGGGCCAGCCCGTCGCGGCGGCGACGCCGGCCGCGCCACAGCCGGCGCCCGTGCCCGTGCCGGCGTCCGCGCCGGCCGTGTCCGCGCCGGCCGTGTCGGCCTCGGCCGCGTCATCGGATCCGCTCGCCGGCGATGCCGGCGCCGACGGCTGGGCGCACCCGGCGGGGCAGGCCGACGTGCCGCCCGACGTCAAGGCGCTGGCCGTGACCCAGCTGGTCGTGCCGGCCCGCGCCCCCGATTGCGATACCGATCTCACGGCCCAGGTCGCGCCGACGGGCATTCCGTGGCCGGCCGAATCCGGCTACGTCGACGGCTACCCGCTCGGCAACCAGGGCGACGAGATGCAGCTGCTCGTCGACAACAGCAATAATCCGTCGCCCGTGCTCGTCAAGATCGTCGACCTGGACCACCGCGCCACCGTGCGCCACGCGTACGTGCAAGGGCACGCCAAGTTCCTGGTCGACAAACTCTCGGCCGGCAAGTACGAAGTCCGTTATCAGAACATCATGATCGGCGAGTCCCATGCCGAATGCGTCAATGGCCGCCGCGCGCCGTTGCGCCAGGCCGCCGCCCGCCAGCCCGGTGCGTGACGGCGGCTGGTGACCAAGAGTGTGGTTTTTTGCGACATTCTTCTCCGCCGCATGCGGGTGAAATTCAAGAATTCTGTTCCCTGGGCGTAATATACTCGGTAAAACTGCGGGTCCATGCAACCCGCCCTGCCCAGCGCAGGCACACACGGAAAACCGGGATATGAACGAACTCGAAGGCCTGACGGCGCTGATCATCGAACCGCACGCCGGTATGCGCTCGACGATCCACAACATGCTGAACATGTGCGGCCTGAACAAGATCGACCACGTGGGCGGGTCGAACCAGGCCGTGAAGCACCTCGGCCTGAAGCAGTACGACCTGATCCTGTGCGAATACGGGCTGGAAGGCGGCCAGGACGGCCAGCAGCTGCTCGAGGACGTGCGTCATCACAAGCTCATGCCGCTGTCGACCATGTTCTTCATGGTGACGGCCGAAGGCGATTACGGCAAGGTCGTCAGCGCCGCCGAACTTGGGCCCACCGACTACGTGCTGAAGCCGTTCACGGCCGACCGCCTGCTCGAACGCATCGCGCGCGGCCTGGAGCGGCGCAATGCGCTGTTGCCCGTCTATGAACTGATGGAGGCCGGCAGCCAGCGCGAGGCGATCGACGCGTGCATCGAGGGCGAGGCCCGCCATCCGCGCTACTTCGTCGACTTCCTGCGCCTGCGCGCGGAGCTGCACATGTTCCTCGGCGAGCCGGACGAGGCCGAACCGATCTACCGCAAGCTGATCGAGACGAAGGCCATCGCCTGGGCGCGCCTGGGCCTGGCCAAGACACTGGTCCTGCGCGAGCGCTACGAGGAGGCCCGCGACATCCTCGAGGACCTCGTCGACAGCAACAAGAACTTCCTCGACGCCTACGACTGGCTTGCGCGCACCCACGAGGCGGCCGGCGCGCTGGGCGCGGCGCAGGCCGTGCTGGCGGACGCGGTGGCCGTGTCGCCGCACGCCGTGCGCCGGCTGCGCAAGCTGGGCGAGACGGCCCTCGAGGCGGGCGACCACGACACCGCGGAGAAGGTCCTCAAGCAGGTCGTCAGCAAGGCCAAGTACTCCGAATTCAAGGACCCGCAGGATCACGTCCGCCTCGTGCAGACGCTCGTGCGCAAGGGCGACCCCGTGCAGGCCGCGGCCGTCATCCGCGACCTCGACAAGTCGATGGCCTTCCAGAAGAACACGCCGCTGTGCAGCGCGATCGCGTCGAGCCTCGTGCACGAGTACACGGGCAACGAGGCGCGCCTGGCGGAATCGCTGGAGACGGCGCTCGTGGCCAACCGCGATGCGCCCGAGCTGCGCCCCGAGCTCAAGCTGGAACTGGCCCGCACCTGCATCGACAACGGCATGCAGGAGGGCGCCGTGGAGATCGTGCGCGACGTGATGCGCAATGCGCAGAACGGCGCCGCGATGGCGCGCGCGATGGCCGTGTTCGAGCAGGCGGGCCAGGGTGAGATGGCGCAGAAGCTGGCGATGGAGAGCCGCCAGGAAGTCATCGACCTCGTCGCCAGCGGCGCCGCGAAGGCAAAGGAAGGCGACTACAAGGGCGCCGTCGTGCTGATGCAGGAAGCGGCGACCAAGCTGCCGGACAATCCGCAGGTCGTGTTCAACGCCGCGCTGGCGGTGTTGAAATGCCTGGACCACGAAGGCTGGGACGACCGCCTCGGCCAGCAGGCGCTCGGCTTGATCACCGGCGTGCGCCGCCTCGACCCGGTCAATCCCAAGCTGCCCGCGCTGGCCGGGATGCACCAGCAGATCCTCAAGAAATACGACAAGGGCCCGCGCCTGAAGAAGGCCGGCTGATCCATCATGATTCCAGTGATCGGCGCCGCCGCCGCTTCCGCCCCCATGGCCAACGCCACTCCAAGCCCGCCGCCGGACGGCCGCCGCGTGCGCGCCGCGCTGCTGCACAAGGTCTGCGGCGACGACGACATGTTCGCGCTCGGCAGCGCCGTCGCGCGCGTCGTGCAGATGTCCACGTCGGACGACCAGGGCACGCACGACCTCGCGCACTACGTGCTGTCCGACGTCGCGCTCACGCAGCGCGTGCTGCGCCTCGCGAACACGGTGCGCTACCGCACGGCGGCCGGCACCGCCGTCACGACCGTGTCGCGCGCGATCTCCCTGCTGGGCTTCGACAACGTGCGCACGGTCGCGCTGGCGATGCTGCTCGTCGACGCGCTCGCCAGCAGCGACCATGCGTACAGCGTGCGCGTGGAACTGGAGGCATCGCTGTGCGCGAGCCTCGTCGGGCGCGAGATGGCGCGCCACAGCTTTTACCAGGGCGCCGAGGAAGCGTCGATCGGCGCGCTGTTCAAGAATCTGGGCGCGCTGCTGGTGGCGTCGCACGAGCACGACCGCTACCGCGAAATCCAGGCCCTCCTCGGCACCGGCAAGCACACGCCCGCGCAGGCCGCGCAGATGATCCTCGGCTGCAGCCTCGACGCGCTGTCCGAGGCCGTACTGGGCGAGTGGAAGATCCCGGACGTGATCGTGCGCGCCCAGCGCCCGCTCGATCCCGGCGCGTTGAAAGTGGCCGTCAACCGCGGCGAATGGATGCGCCAGGTCGCGTCGTTCAGCCTCGAGGTCGCGCGCCTGATGGCCAAGACCGCCACGCCGTCCGACACGCCGGAAGCGCAGGCGCTGCTGGCGCGCTACGGCACGGCGCTGAACCTCGGCGCGGCCGAGCTGGACGAGCTGTTCGAGTCGGTGGCGTTCGAAATGACGAGCCTGTTGCAAAGCATGAACCTGCAGCCCGTGCCTCGCCGCGCGCCGGACGAAGACAAGAACGGACTGCCCAACGTGCTGCTGCTGGCGACGCTGGGCGGGGGCAAGGAAGAAGAGCAGGGCGCCTACCCGAGCGGCAAGCCGAAGAACGCACGCGACCTGCTGCTGGCCGGCGTGCAGGATGTCACGCAGATGCGCGCCTCCGGGCAGCACAAGGTCAACGACGTCGTCATGGCCGTGCTGGAGACGTTGTACACGGCGCTGGGCTTCCGCTTCGCGACGGTCGTGCTGAAGGACGTGCGCGCCGGCCAGTACCGCGCCCGCGCCTCGTTCGGGCTCGGGGCGACGCGCGTGCAGGACGGCTTCGCGTTTCCGCTGGCACCCGCCGGCGGGGAGAAGGGCGGCCGCGACCTGTTCCACCTGGCGATGGAAAACGACGCCGACCTGATGATCTCGGACGCCCGCAGCGCCAAGATCCGCGCCCTGCTGCCGGCCTGGCACAAGGCCCTGCTGCCGGATGCGCAGAGCTTCATCGTGCTGCCGCTGGTCGTGGGCAAGGTCCAGCTGGGCCTGTTCTACGCCGACCGCACGGAGCTGGCGCCGGAAGGCGTGCCGGCGGACGAGACTGCGCTCATCAAGGCGCTCAAAGGTCAGGTACTGGCTGCGCTTGCGCCCTGACGAAGTCGCGGAATTCGCGCACCGGCATCGGCCGCCCGAACAGGAAGCCCTGCGCCTCGTCGCTGCGCCGGTCGCGCAGGAAGCCCCGCTGCGCCTGCGTCTCCACCCCTTCCGCGATCACGCCCAGCCCGAGCGCATGGGCGAGGCCGATGGTCGCGTCGACGATGGCGGCATCGTTCGGATTCGTCTCGATGTCGCGCACGAAGCCGCGGTCGATCTTGATGCGGTCGATCGCGAACAGCTTCAGGTAGGCCAGCGACGAATAGCCGGTGCCGAAGTCGTCGATCGCGAGCTTGAAGCCGCGCGCGCGCAGCTGCAGCAGCAGGAGGCGCGTGTTTTCCGGGTCGCGCATGGCGGCCGATTCCGTGATCTCCAGTTCCAGCCGCGCCGGGTCGATCGCATGTTCGTCGAGCAGCTGGTCGAGGCGTGACAGCAGCGCCCCGCCGGTGAACTGGCGCGCCGACAGGTTCACGGCCAGGCGCAGGTGATCGAGGCCGTCGTCCTGCCACTCGGCCAGCAGGGCCATGGCGCGCGCCAATACCCAGTCGCCGAGCGGCAGGATCAGGCCCGAGTCCTCGGCGATGGGAATGAAGCGCCCCGGGTCGACGGTGCCCAGTTCCTCGTCGTGCCAGCGCAGCAGCACCTCGGCGCCGATCACGCGGCCCGTGGCCAGTTCGACCTGGGCTTGCAGGTGCACGTCGAAGCCGCCGTTTTCCAATGTCGCCCACATGCGGTTTTCCAGCATCAGGTGCTCGTGCGTGGCCGCGTTCATCGCGGGCGAGAAGAACTGGAAATTGCCGCGGCCCTCGCGCTTGGCCGCGTACATCGCCATGTCGGCGTGGCGCAGCAGCGTGTCCGGATCTTCGCCGTCGTCCGGGAACAGCGCGATGCCCACGCTGGCCCCGCTGTGCGCCGTCGTGCCCCCGAGGCGGTAGGGCTGCTGCAGCGATTCCACGAGGCGCACGGCGACCGACCGCACGCTGTCCGGCGACAGCGGGCCGCCCAGCACGATGATGAATTCGTCGCCGCCGAGGCGGGCCAGGGTGTCGACGTTGCGCAGCAGGTCCTTCATGCGCGCGGCGGCACCCGTCAGCAGTTCGTCGCCGGCCTGGTGGCCCAGCGAATCGTTGATCTTCTTGAAGTGGTCGAGGTCGATGAACAGCACGGCCAGCGGCTGGCGCGCGCGCCGCGCCTGCGCGAGCTGCTGCTCCAGGCGCATGCCGAGCGCGTACCGGTTCTCCAGGCCCGTCAGCGGGTCGTGGTGGGCCAGGCGGTGGATGCGCGCCTGCGCGCGCTGCTGCTCCGTCAGGTCGCGCAGGATGCACACGAACAGGCGCTCGCCCGCCAGGTCGACGATGGACACGGCCACGGCCAGCGGCAGCGGTTCGCCTTGCGCGTTCAGCCCGCCCAGCTGGCGCTCGTCCGCCGCGCTGCCGGCCAGGCGTGCCAGCAGGGCGGGGCCGTCCTCGTCGCCGTGCCCCGGTACCAGCGTCGTGAACGCGAGGCCGGGCAGGTGGATCAGCGGGTAGCCGAACAGCGCGGCCGTGGCGCGGTTGGCGGACAGCACCTGCCCATGCGCATCGACGGTGACGATGGCGTCGGCCGCATTGTCGAGGATGGCCTGCAGGCGCGCCGTGCGGTCCGCCACTTGCGCCTCGATCTGCGCCCGTTCGCCACTGACGATCAGCATCAGCGCGCCCAGCAGCGCGGCCAGCAGCAGGCCCGTCGTGATCACGATCCAGCTGGCGAGGCCGCGCTCGCCTTCCATGTACGCGGCCGTGGGCGAGAAGCGTAGCTGCAGCGTGCGGCCGCCGTACGCCAGCTGGACCGTATAGTCGGCGTTGCCGGCATGGCGGCCCGGGTCGCCCGCCAGCGCGCGCGGGGCGGCACCCGCCGTTGTGTCGGCCAGGCTCACGTCGAAGCCGGGAAAGCCGGCGTGCCGCACGGCCTGCCGGACGAACGTTTGGGTGTCGAGGATCAGGGCGAGCATGCCCAGCAGGGGCCGGCCCGGTTCCCGCACGGCGCGGAACAGGGCGATGCCTTTGCCGCCCGTCGTCACCAGACGGATCGGGCCGCTGGCCACGGGCGCGGTGGCAGTCAGCGCCCGCGTCGCGGCGTCGGCGCGTTCCGGCGCCGCCAGGAAATCCATGCCACGTACCATCGTGTTCACGGGCGGCCACGTGTACAGCAGGGGCAGATAGCTCGGGCGCGTGGGGGCCGGATGCAGCTGGCCTTTCACGTCCAGGTCGCGCAGGCCCGGGAAATCGGGATCGACGTTGATGCGCACCCAGGTCTCGAACGCGGTGCGCTCGTTGTTCGAGACGGGCACCAGCCAGTTGATGGCGGTGATGTCGGGGCGGCCGTCGACGTAGCCGCTGGCCGTGCGCAGGAAGCGGTCGCGCTCCATGAACCTGTCCTCCGCGCCGAGCGCGCGCGCGAACGTGCCGACGAAGCGCTCGTGCTCGCGCAACTCGGCCTGCAGCTCGTCGGCCACCTGCTGCGCCTTCAGCCGGTATGCCTGCAGGTATTGCTGGTGCTCCCAGCGCACGGTCTGCTCGTAGGCGACGATGACGACGCCGGCCGTCAGCAGCAGCGGCAGCGCGACCAGCCGCGCGCGCCGGCGCCACAGCGCGCGTGGCTCGCCGCACACGATCCACACGAGCGGGGCCGCCAGCAGGACGCCGACGGTGTCGCCGGCCCACCAGTTGATCCAGGTCGGCGCCCGCTCGGGCGCTTCCAGCATGCCGAGCAGGTACAGCGCGGTCACGTTGGCGGTGGCGTTGACGAGGCAGAACAGCGGTGCCAGCACAAGGAAGGCCGCGACGTCGCGTGCCGTGCCGAGCGCCGGGTCGACGAGGCGGCGGAAGCCTTGCGCCCCGATCCAGGCTTGCGCCACCGAGCCCGCCGTGGCGACGAGTGTCGCGACCACGGCGATCCACGCCGCCGTGCCGGTCGCGATCCAGCCGTCGCGCAGGTGTGTCAGCAGGGCGCCGACGGCGATGCCGGGGAGGATCCGCCAGCCGAGCACGACCGCCAATGCGAAGCCGACGCCGGCCGGCAGATAGACGGGCGTGGCGTAGCCGACCGGCAGGTCCAGCGCGTGGCTGAGCAAACGGGCGCCGACGTAGACGGCGACGGTCGCCAGGTTGGCCAGCCATGGGCGGGGCCCCTGCAGGTCGTGGTTGCCGGTGCGATTCGGGTCCATCGGGTGGCCTCTGATGTCAGTACAGTGTACGCCAAATGCCCGCAGCGCCCGATCTGGTGCGTTTATTGCAAACAGCCCTTGCGGACTTGTACTCCGGCCGTTACAATCACGCCCCGAAGCAGCGACACTGTTTGCGTTTGATCAGTTCAGGCAAAAGCAGTTGACGAAGTTGTTATCTTGCTTCATACTCTGCGGTTCTTCGCGGTGGGGTGGCCGAGTGGTTAAAGGCAGCAGACTGTAAATCTGCCCTCTCTGAGTACGCTGGTTCGAATCCAGCCCCCACCACCAAAAAGCGTTGATCGTGTAGTGAATCGAATGTTGAAGCTGAGGTGCCTCGCGCGGGTGTAGCTCAATGGTAGAGCTGAAGCCTTCCAAGCTTATGACGAGGGTTCGATTCCCTTCACCCGCTCCAGTTTCAAAATAAGCCCTTGTAGCTCAGTGGTAGAGCACTCCCTTGGTAAGGGAGAGGCCACGTGTTCAATCCACGTCAAGGGCACCAGAATTTGTACGGCAGTCCGCAGCATCGACCGTCAGGTGTGCCTGGTTATTTTCAATATCGTTAGGATCTTAGGAGTCTAGAATGGCAAAAGGTAAATTCGAACGGACCAAGCCGCACGTGAACGTCGGCACCATCGGTCACGTTGACCACGGCAAAACCACCCTGACGGCTGCAATCGCAACCGTTCTGTCGAAGAAGTTCGGCGGCGAAGCCAAGGCCTACGACCAGATCGACGCGGCTCCGGAAGAAAAAGCGCGCGGCATCACGATCAACACCGCACACGTCGAGTACGAGACGGCCAACCGCCACTACGCACACGTCGACTGCCCGGGCCACGCCGACTACATCAAGAACATGATCACCGGTGCCGCCCAGATGGACGGCGCGATCCTGGTGTGCTCGGCCGCTGACGGCCCGATGCCGCAGACGCGCGAACACATCCTGCTGGCTCGCCAGGTGGGTGTTCCGTACATCATCGTGTTCCTGAACAAGTGCGACCTGGTCGACGACGCAGAACTGCTGGAACTGGTCGAAATGGAAGTGCGCGAGCTCCTGTCGAAGTACGAGTTCCCGGGCGACGACCTGCCGATCATCAAGGGTTCGGCTCGTATGGCACTGGAAGGTGCAGCCGGCGAAATGGGCGAAGACTGCATCATCCGTCTGGCCGAAGCACTGGACACCTACATCCCGACGCCGGAACGTGCCGTTGACGGCGCCTTCCTGATGCCGGTGGAAGACGTGTTCTCGATCTCGGGCCGCGGTACCGTGGTGACCGGTCGTGTCGAGCGCGGCATCATCAAGGTCGGCGAGGAGATCGAAATCGTCGGCATCACCGACACCGTCAAGACGACCTGCACCGGCGTGGAAATGTTCCGCAAGCTGCTGGATCAAGGTCAGGCTGGCGACAACGTCGGTCTGCTGCTGCGCGGCACCAAGCGTGAAGACGTCCAGCGTGGTCAGGTTCTGGCCAAGCCGGGTTCGATCAAGCCGCACACCGACTTCACGGGCGAAGTGTACGTCCTGTCGAAGGACGAAGGCGGCCGTCACACCCCGTTCTTCAACAACTACCGTCCGCAGTTCTACTTCCGTACGACGGACGTGACCGGTTCGATCGTTCTGCCGGCCGATAAAGAGATGGTCATGCCGGGCGACAACGTGTCGATCACCGTCAAGCTGATCGCTCCGATCGCGATGGAAGAAGGTCTGCGCTTCGCAATCCGCGAAGGCGGCCGTACCGTCGGCGCCGGCGTGGTTGCCAAGATCCTGGCCTAAGTAGTATTTGGTAGTACCTCCGGGCGGAACGATTCTGTTCCGCCCAACAATAGAGTGTTGCGCGAAGTATCCATGTCGCGTATAATGCTCGATTCAACTAGAAGTTTTTGTAGGGGCGTAGCTCAATTGGCAGAGCGTCGGTCTCCAAAACCGAAGGTTGGGGGTTCGATGCCCTCCGCCCCTGCCACCGAATTCGGTGCCAGGCACCCGAAAGTAAATTAAGTATGTCTAATCAATCCGTGCAAACCGTCGGCACCTCGAACGACAAGTTCAAGGTCGCGCTGGCAGTGGTTGCTACGATTGCAGGTGTGGTCGGCTTTTTCATTCTGAAAGGCCAGAACAAACCAGCCCTGATGTGCGCAGGCGCACTCGTGGCTGGTTTGGCTATTGCCGTCCTGCTGTTGTGGACTTCGACGACCGGCCGCGATTTCCTGGGCTTCGCGAAGGAATCCGTACGTGAAACGAAGAAGGTTGTATGGCCTACCGGCAAAGAAGCGAGACAGATCACCGCCGTGGTGTTCGGGTTCGTGCTGGTGATGGCAATTTTCCTGTGGGGCACGGATAAGATTCTGGAATTTTTGATGTACGACGTGATCCTGGGGTGGAAACAATAATGAGCGATAACGTTCAGCAAGATAACGTGCCGGGTGACGCCCCGGCACAAAACGCTGGTGCGCCGCTGAGTACTCCGGTCAGCAACAAGCGCTGGTACGTCGTGCATGTCTATTCCGGCATGGAAAAGAGCGTGATGCGCGGCCTGACTGATCGCATCGAGCGCGCTGGCATGCAAGAACAGTTCGGCCAGATCCTGGTCCCGACCGAAGAAGTGGTCGAGGTCAAGAATGGCAGCAAGTCGGTGTCCGAGCGCCGCTTCTTCCCGGGTTATGTGCTGGTCGAGATGGAAATGACCGACGAGACCTGGCACCTCGTGAAGAACACGCCGAAAGTCACCGGCTTCATCGGCGGCAAGAGCAACAAGCCGACCCCGATTCCGGCGCGCGAGATCGACAAGATCATGCAGCAGGTCCAGGAAGGTGTCGAGAAGCCGCGGCCTAAGGTGCTGTACGAAGTGGGCGAGCAGGTGCGCATCAAGGAAGGCCCGTTCACCGACTTCAACGGCAGCGTCGAAGAAGTCAACTACGAAAAATCGAAGGTGCGTGTGTCTGTCACCATCTTCGGCCGCGCGACTCCGGTGGAACTGGAGTTCGGGCAGGTGGAGAAAGTCTAAAACGCCGAATCGGAGCGTCGCAGCAGCAAGGCGGAATCCGATAAGAGGAGCTCCGCCTGATAAGCAGTGGTACAGGTGGAGCGCTACCACTCAATCGACATAGGAGCCAATCATGGCAAAGAAAATCGTCGGTTTTATCAAGCTGCAAGTGCCGGCTGGTAAAGCAAACCCGTCCCCTCCGATCGGCCCGGCCCTCGGCCAGCGTGGTCTGAACATCATGGAATTCTGCAAGGCCTTCAATGCCAAGACCCAAGGCATGGAACCGGGCATGCCGATTCCCGTCGTGATCACCGCCTTCGCGGACAAGTCCTTCACCTTCGAGATGAAGACCCCGCCGGCAACGTACCTGATCAAGAAGTTCTCGGGCGTCACCAAAGGTTCGCCGAAGCCGCACACCGACAAGGTCGGCACGCTGACCCGTGCCCAGGCTGAAGAAATCGCAAAAATCAAGCAGCCGGACCTGACCGCCGCTGACCTGGACGCCGCTGTGCGCGTCGTGGCCGGCTCGGCTCGTTCGATGGGCATCACGGTGGAGGGTATCTAATATGGCCAAGCTGTCCAAGCGCGTCAAAGAAATCAAAGCCAAGGTCGATCGCAACAAGGCATACGCTTTCGATAGCGCCGTCGCAATCGTCAAGGAATTCGCAACCGCCAAGTTCAACGAGTCGATCGACGTCGCCGTGCAACTGGGCGTGGATCCGAAGAAATCGGACCAGGTCGTCCGTGGTTCCGTCGTCCTGCCGGCTGGCACGGGCAAGACCGTCCGCGTCGCCGTGTTCGCACAAGGCGAAAAGGCCGAGCAGGCTAAAGCCGCCGGCGCCGACATCGTCGGTATGGAAGACCTGGCAGAGCGCGTCAAGGCCGGCGACATGCCGTTCGACGTCGTGATCGCCTCGCCGGATACGATGCGTATCGTCGGTACCCTGGGTCAGATCCTGGGCCCGCGCGGCCTGATGCCGAACCCGAAGGTCGGCACCGTGACCCCGGACGTCGCTGGCGCCGTCAAGAACGCCAAGGCCGGTCAGGTCCAGTACCGTACCGACAAGGCAGGTATCATCCACGCCACGATCGGCCGCAAGTCGTTCAGCGACGAACAGCTGAAGACCAACCTGGTCGCGCTGATCGACGCCCTGAACAAGGCCAAGCCGGCTTCGTCGAAGGGTATCTACCTGCGCAAGGTCGCGATCTCGTCGACCATGGGCGCTGGCGTGCGTGTTGATCACGCTACCCTGGCTGCTTAATAGACGTAACGTTTGGTGGGCACGGGGTGCCCACCCTGCGGCTGTCGATGGATCGTAGGGTGGACTCCCCGAGCCCACCATGCAGACCTCGAAAAGAATTAAGTCCCTGCAGAACATCGTGGGGCGGATCTTTGGGCTGGCGGACTGAACCCCGCCAGGCAATCAAAGACCGTTGGGCCGAATGCAGCAGGCAGGCAAGAGGTTAATACACCAACCCAACGCAGATGGCGAACCCGAACAAGTTTTGTAGTCGATGCTTTTGTCGTACTTCTTAACTTCGGACGCCGTGTTCGAACCGATGCGGGGGACGTCCCTCACATCATTTAAGGAGATTGACCGTGGGTCTTAATCTGAATGACAAAAAGGTCGTCGTCGAAGAAGTTAGCGCAAAAGTAGCAACCGCGCAAACGATCGTCGTCGCCGAGTACCGTGGCATCCAGGTTAGTGCTCTGACGAAACTCCGTGCAAATGCTCGTTCGCAGGGCGTGTACCTGCGTGTTCTGAAGAACACGCTGGCTCGTCGCGCTGTGGAAGGCACCCAGTTCGCACCGCTGGCTGAGACCATGGTTGGTCCGCTGATCTACTCGATCTCGGACGACGCCGTCGCAGCAGCCAAGGTGCTCAGCGACTTCTCGAAGACCAACGACAAACTGGTGGTCAAGGGTGGTAACTACGCTGGCAAGAACCTGGATGTCGCTGGCGTCACCGCGCTGGCAAGCATCCCGAGCCGTGAAGTCCTCATCGCCCAGCTGCTGGGCGTCATGCAGGCTCCGGTGTCCGGCTTTGCACGAGTTCTGGCTGCAATCGCAGCACAAAAAGGCGAAGGTTCCGCAGCTCCGGCAGAAGCCGCTGCAGCAGAATAAGCAAGCCTTTTTGCTCAAGTACTAATCACACATCAAAAATTTGGAGTTTCAAATGGCAATTAGCAAAGAAGAGTTCCTGGACGCAGTTGGCGCAATGTCGGTCATGGAACTGAACGACCTGGTCAAGGCATTCGAAGAGAAATTCGGCGTCTCGGCAGCTGCAATGGCAGCTCCGGCAGCTGGCGGCGCAGCCGCTGGTGCACCGGCTGCTGAAGAGCAGACCGAATTCAACGTCGTGCTGGCTGAAGTCGGCGCGAACAAGGTCGGCGTCATCAAGGCCGTCCGCGAAATCACCGGTCTGGGCCTGAAAGAAGCCAAGGACCTGGTCGACGGCGCACCGAAGACCGTCAAGGAAGCCCTGCCGAAAGCTGACGCTGAAGCCGCTAAGAAGAAGCTGGAAGAAGCTGGCGCCAAGGCCGAGCTCAAGTAATACATATGCAAAGGGCGCTGGAATCAGCGCCCGGCGCCGGAGTCAAAGCGCGCAGACCCCCGCCGGAAGGTGGGGTATGCGGCTTTGGCTCTTTTGTCGTCCCTACGACAAAACGAGCAGTACCGTTTTAGAAGCACTGCAGCACGGCATTATCGTAACACAGCAGCACCGGTTCCTAATCACCCGGCGGATCGCGGCGAGATTTGAGGCCTTGCATGTGGTGGCGTAACCACTGGCAATTCCTGAATTCTCATCCTTTCTGTCACTCACGGAGTGTCCATGCACTACTCATTTACTGAGAAGAAACGCATTCGCAAGTCGTTCGCGAAGCGCGCCAACGTTCACAACGTTCCCTACCTCCTCGCTACGCAGCTGGAGTCTTACGAGAATTTCCTGCAGGCGGACACTGGGCCCTCCGCACGCAAGAACGAAGGTCTGCAATCGGCTTTCACCTCCATCTTCCCGATCGTGTCGCACAACGGGTTTGCGCGCCTCGAATTCCTCTCTTACGTGCTGGGTGACCCCGCTTTCGACGTCAAGGAATGCCAACAACGCGGCCTGACCTTCGCGTCGCCGCTGCGCGCCAAGGTGCGTCTGGTGATCCTGGACAAGGAATCGCCGACCAAGCCGGTCGTCAAGGAAATGAAGGAACAGGAAGTGTACATGGGCGAATTGCCGCTCATGACCGCCAACGGTTCGTTCGTCATCAACGGCACGGAGCGCGTGATCGTCTCGCAGCTGCACCGTTCGCCGGGCGTGTTCTTCGAGCACGACCGCGGCAAGACGCACTCGTCGGGCAAGCTGCTGTTCTCGGCACGTATCATCCCTTACCGCGGCTCGTGGCTGGACTTCGAGTTCGACCCGAAGGACATCCTGTTCTTCCGCGTCGACCGCCGCCGCAAGATGCCGGTGACGATCCTGCTGAAAGCCATCGGCATGACGCCGGAGCAGATCCTCGCGAACTTCTTCGTGTTCGACAACTTCAACCTGCGTTCGGAAGGCGCGGAACTGGAATTCGTGGCCGAGCGCCTGCGCGGTGAAGTCGCGCGCTTCGACATCGTCGATCCGAAATCGGGCAAGACGCTCGTGACGAAAGACAAGCGCATCAACGCCAAGAACGTGCGCGACGTCGAGAACGCCGGCATCACCCACATCTCGGTGCCGGAAGACTACCTGATCGGCCGCGTGCTGGCGAAGAACGTCGTCGACGGCGACACCGGCGAGATCATCGCCAACGCCAACGACGAGCTGACCGACGAGCTGCTGGGCAAGCTGCGCGACGCCAACATCGACGCGATCCAGACGCTGTACACCAACGACCTGGACCAGGGCGCCTACATTTCGCAGACGCTGCGCACCGACGACACCGCCGACCAGACCGCGGCCCGCGTCGCGATCTACCGCATGATGCGTCCTGGCGAACCGCCGACCGAAGAATCGGTGGAAGCGCTGTTCCACGGCCTGTTCTACAGCCCGGAACGCTACGACCTGTCGGCCGTCGGCCGCATGAAGTTCAACCGTCGCATCGGCCGTGATGAACTGGTCGGCGACATGACGCTGTCGAACGAAGACATCCTGGCCGTGATCAAGATCCTGGTCGAGCTGCGCAATGGCCGCGGCGAAGTCGACGACATCGATCACCTGGGTAACCGCCGCGTGCGTTGCGTGGGCGAGCTGGCCGAAAACCAGTTCCGCGCCGGCCTCGTGCGCGTTGAGCGCGCCGTCAAGGAACGCCTCGGCCAGGCCGAAGCGGACAACCTGATGCCGCACGACCTGATCAACAGCAAGCCGATCTCGGCCGCAATCCGCGAATTCTTCGGTTCGTCGCAGCTGTCGCAGTTCATGGACCAGACCAACCCGCTGTCGGAAATCACGCACAAGCGCCGTGTTTCCGCACTGGGCCCGGGCGGCCTGACCCGCGAGCGCGCCGGCTTCGAAGTCCGCGACGTGCACCCGACCCACTACGGCCGCGTCTGCCCGATCGAAACGCCTGAAGGCCCGAACATCGGCCTGATCAACTCGTTGGCACTGTTTGCCCGCCTGAACGAATACGGCTTCCTGGAAACCCCGTACCGCAAGGTCGAAGGTTCGAAAGTCACCGACAAGATCGAATACCTGTCGGCGATCGAAGAAGGCCGCTACATCATCGCCCAGGCGAACGCGCAGATCAACGAAGCGGGCCAGCTGGTCGACGAACTCGTGTCGGCACGTGAAGCCGGCGAAACCATCCTCGTGTCGCCGGAACGCATCCAGTACATGGACGTGGCCCCGGGCCAGATCGTGTCGGTGGCAGCGTCGCTGATTCCGTTCCTCGAGCACGATGACGCGAACCGTGCACTGATGGGCGCCAACATGCAGCGCCAGGCCGTGCCTTGCCTGCGTCCGGAAAAAGCCTTCGTCGGTACCGGCATCGAGCGCACCGTGGCAGTCGACTCGGGCACGACCGTGCAGGCGACCCGTGGCGGTATCGTCGATTACGTCGACGCCGGCCGCGTGGTGATCCGCGTGAACGACGAAGAAGCGCAGGCTGGCGAAGTCGGTGTCGACATCTACAACCTGATCAAGTACACCCGTTCGAACCAGAACACCAACATCAACCAGCGTCCGATCGTGAAAGTGGGCGATCGCGTGGCACGTGGCGACGTCATCGCCGACGGCGCCTCGACCGACCTGGGCGAACTGGCACTGGGCCAGAACATGCTGGTGGCGTTCATGCCGTGGAACGGCCTGAACTTCGAGGACTCGATCCTGATCTCGGAAAACGTCGTCAAGGACGATCGCTACACCTCGATCCACATCGAGGAACTGTCGGTCGTCGCACGCGACACCAAGCTGGGCCCTGAAGAAATCACCCGCGACATCTCGAACCTGGCGGAAAACCAGCTGGCTCGCCTGGACGAGTCGGGCATCGTCTACATCGGCGCCGAAGTGCAGGCCGGTGACGTGCTGGTCGGTAAGGTGACGCCGAAGGGCGAAACCCAGCTGACGCCCGAAGAGAAGCTGCTGCGCGCGATCTTCGGCGAGAAGGCTTCGGACGTGAAGGACACGTCGCTGCGCGTGCCGTCGGGCATGGTCGGTACCGTGATCGACGTTCAAGTGTTCACGCGTGAAGGCATCGTGCGCGACAAGCGCGCCCAGCAGATCATCGACGACGAGCTGAAGCGCTTCCGCCTGGACTTGAACGACCAGCTGCGTATCGTCGAAGGCGACGCGTTCCAGCGTCTGGAGCGTCTGCTCGTCGGCAAGACCGTCAACGGCGGTCCGAAGAAGCTGGCGAAGGGTGCCGTGATCGACAAGGCCTACCTGGACGACCTGGACAAGTTCCATTGGTTCGACATCCGTCCGGCCGACGACGAAACCGCCAACGCACTGGAGGCGATGAAGGAGTCGATCAACGAGAAGCGTCACCAGTTCGACCTCGCGTTCGAAGAGAAGCGCAAGAAGCTCACGCAGGGCGACGAGCTGCAGCCGGGCGTGCAGAAGATGGTCAAGGTCTACCTGGCCGTCAAGCGCCGCCTGCAGTCGGGCGACAAGATGGCAGGCCGCCACGGTAACAAGGGTGTGGTCTCGCGTATCGTGCCGGTGGAAGACATGCCGTTCATGGCCGACGGTACGCCGGCCGACGTCGTGCTGAACCCGCTGGGCGTCCCGTCGCGTATGAACGTCGGTCAGATCCTGGAAACCCACCTGGGTTGGGCAGCGAAAGGTCTGGGCCTGCGCCTCGGCGAAATGATCAAGGCCAAGGCCGAGACCGAACAGCTGCGCGCCTTCCTTGGCAAGATCTACAACGAAACGGGCAAGAAGGAAGACCTGGACAACTTCAGCGACGAGGAAATCGTCGAACTGGCGCACAACCTCAAGAACGGCGTGCCGTTCGCGACGCCGGTGTTCGACGGTGCGCACGAAGAAGAAATCCGCCGCATGCTGGACCTGGCGTTCCCGGACGAGATCGCGACCCACCTGGGCATGACCCCGTCGAAGAACCAGGTCACGATGTACGACGGCCGCACGGGCGAAGCGTTCGAGCGCAAGGTGACCGTGGGCTTCATGCACATGCTGAAGCTGCACCACCTGGTCGACGACAAGATGCACGCCCGCTCGACCGGTCCGTACTCGCTCGTGACGCAGCAGCCGCTGGGTGGTAAAGCCCAGTTCGGTGGCCAGCGCTTCGGTGAGATGGAGGTGTGGGCACTGGAAGCGTACGGCGCATCGTACGTGCTGCAGGAAATGCTGACCGTGAAGTCGGACGACGTGAACGGCCGTACTAAGGTGTACGAGAACCTGGTCAAGGGCGACCACGTGATCGACGCAGGTATGCCGGAATCGTTCAACGTGCTGGTGAAAGAAATCCGCTCGCTGGGTATCGACATCGACCTCGAGCGCAACTAATCGCTAGTACGGAACCGCGCTCCGCCGCAACGAGCGGAGCGCGGTTAGAAGTAAAGAATTCAATCACCCGGAGTGATAAATGAAAGCACTGCTCGATCTATTCAAGCAAGTTCAGCAAAACGAGAGCTTCGACGCCATCAAGATTGGCCTGGCGTCGCCCGAGAAAATCCGTTCGTGGTCGTTCGGCGAAGTCAAGAAGCCGGAGACCATCAACTACCGTACGTTCAAGCCGGAACGTGATGGCCTGTTTTGCGCAAAAATCTTTGGTCCGATCAAGGACTACGAATGCCTGTGCGGCAAGTACAAGCGCCTGAAGCACCGCGGCGTCATCTGCGAGAAGTGTGGCGTCGAAGTCACGCTGGCGAAAGTCCGCCGTGAGCGCATGGGCCACATCGAGCTGGCCTCGCCGGTCGCGCACATCTGGTTCCTGAAGTCGCTGCCGTCGCGCCTGGGCATGGTCCTGGACATGACGCTGCGCGATATCGAACGCGTCCTGTACTTCGAAGCATACGTCGTGACCGATCCGGGCATGACCCCGCTGAAGAAGTGCCAGATCATGTCGGAAGACGACTACGCCGCCAAGTACGAAGAGTACGGCGACGACTTCACCGCATTCATGGGCGCCGAAGGCATCCGTGAACTGCTGCGCTCGATCGACATCGACCGCGAAGCCGAAGCCCTGCGCGTCGAACTCAAAGAGTCGAAGTCGGAAGCCAAGATCAAGAAATACGCCAAGCGCCTGAAAGTGCTCGAGGCGTTCCAGCGTTCGGGCATCAAGCCGGAATGGATGATCATGGAAGTGCTCCCGGTCCTGCCGCCGGAGCTGCGTCCGCTCGTCCCGCTGGATGGCGGCCGTTTCGCCACGTCCGACCTGAACGACCTGTATCGCCGCGTCATCAACCGTAACAACCGCCTGAAGCGCCTGATGGAACTGCGCGCTCCGGAGATCATTACGCGTAACGAGAAGCGCATGCTGCAGGAAGCAGTGGACTCGCTGCTGGACAACGGCCGTCGCGGCAAAGCGATGACCGGCGCCAACAAGCGTCCGCTGAAGTCGCTGGCTGAAATGATCAAGGGTAAGGGCGGCCGCTTCCGTCAGAACCTGCTGGGCAAGCGCGTCGACTACTCGGGCCGTTCGGTCATCGTGGTGGGTCCGCAGCTGAAACTGCACCAGTGCGGCCTGCCGAAGCTGATGGCCCTGGAACTGTTCAAGCCGTTCATCTTCAACAAGCTGGAACTGATGGGTCTGGCAACGACCATCAAGGCTGCGAAGAAGCTCGTCGAGCAGCAGGAACCGGTCGTCTGGGACATCCTGGAAGAAGTCATCAAGGAACACCCGGTGATGCTGAACCGTGCGCCGACGCTGCACCGTCTCGGTATCCAGGCGTTCGAGCCTGTGCTGATCGAAGGTAAAGCGATCCAGCTGCACCCGCTGGTCTGCGCGGCGTTCAACGCCGACTTCGACGGTGACCAGATGGCAGTCCACGTCCCGCTGTCGATCGAAGCACAGATGGAAGCGCGTACGCTGATGCTGGCGTCGAACAACATCCTGTTCCCGTCGAACGGCGAACCGTCGATCGTCCCGTCGCAGGATATCGTGCTGGGTCTGTACTACGCGAGCCGCGAGGCGATCAACGCCAAGGGCGAAGGCATGCTGTTCCCGGACGTGTCGGAAGTCATCCGCGCGTACGACAACAAGGAAGTCGAACTGGCGACCCGCATCACCGTGCGTATCGTGGAATTCCCGCGCAACGCCGAAGGCGGTTTCGACCAGACGCTGACCCGCTACGAGACCACGGTCGGCCGTGCGATCCTGTCCGAGATCCTGCCGAAAGGCCTGCCGTTCTCGGTGCTGAACCGCGCGCTGAAGAAGAAGGAAATCTCGAAGCTGATCAACACGTCGTTCCGCAAGTGCGGCCTGCGTGCGACCGTCGTGTTCGCCGACAAGCTGATGCAGTCGGGCTTCCGTCTCGCAACGCGCGCCGGTATCTCGATCGCCGTGGACGACATGCTGATCCCGGACGTCAAGAAGACCATGATCTCGACCGCCGAAGCGGAAGTGAAACAGATCGAGCAGCAGTACGCCTCGGGTCTGGTCACCGCCGGCGAGCGTTACAACAAGGTCGTCGACATCTGGGGCAAGACCTCGGACGAAGTCGGCAAGGCGATGATGGACCAGCTGAAAGTGGAGCCGGTCACGAAGCGCGACGGCACGCAAGGCACGCAAGAGTCGTTCAACGCCATCTACATGATGGCCGACTCGGGCGCCCGCGGTTCCGCAGCCCAGATCCGCCAGCTGGCCGGTATGCGCGGCCTGATGGCGAAGCCGGACGGCTCGATTATCGAAACGCCGATTACCGCGAACTTCCGCGAAGGCCTGAACGTTCTGCAGTACTTCATCTCGACGCACGGCGCCCGTAAAGGTCTGGCCGACACCGCGCTGAAGACGGCAAACTCGGGTTACCTGACCCGTCGTCTCGTCGACGTGACGCAGGACCTGGTCGTGACGGAAGACGATTGCGGCACCACCAACGGCACGCACATGAAGGCGATGGTCGAAGGCGGTGAAGTGATCGAAGCCCTGCGCGACCGTATCCTGGGCCGCGTGGCCGGTACCGACATCGTCAATCCGGAAACGCAGGCCACGCTGTACGAAGCCGGCACGCTGCTGGACGAAGACATGGTCGAAGAGATCGAGCGTCTGGGTATCGACGAAGTGAAGGTCCGCACCCCGCTGAACTGCGACACCCGTTATGGCCTGTGCGCGAAGTGCTACGGCCGTGACCTGGGCCGCGGCCTGCTGGTGAACTCCGGCGAAGCCGTCGGTGTCGTGGCGGCACAGTCGATCGGTGAGCCGGGTACCCAGCTGACCATGCGTACGTTCCACATCGGTGGTGCGGCATCGCGTGCGGCAGTGGCATCGTCGGTGGAAGCCAAGTCGAACGGTACGGTCCGCTTCACGGCCACGATGCGTTACGTGACCAACGGCAAAGGCGCCCAGATCGTCATTTCGCGTTCGGGCGAAGTGCTGATCACGGACGACCACGGCCGCGAGCGCGAGCGTCACAAGGTGCCGTACGGCGCGACCCTGGCTGTCCAGGACGGCATGGTGGTGAAAGCCGGCCTGCCGCTGGCAACGTGGGATCCGCTGACCCGTCCGATCATCACCGAGTACGCCGGTACGATCAAGTTCGAGAACGTGGAAGAGGGCGTCACCGTCGCTCGCCAGGTGGACGAGGTCACGGGCCTGTCGACCCTGGTCGCGATCGACCCGAAACGCCGCGGCTCGGGCAAGGTCAACCGTCCGCAGGTCAAGCTGCTCAACGCCGAAGGTCAGGAAGTCAAGATCGCCGGCACCGAGCACGCCGTGACGATCGGCTTCCAGGTCGGCGCACTGATCATGGTGAAGGATGGCCAGCAAGTGTCGGTGGGTGAAGTGCTTGCACGTATCCCGACCGAATCGCAGAAGACCCGTGACATTACCGGTGGTCTGCCGCGCGTTGCCGAGCTGTTCGAAGCCCGTTCGCCGAAAGATGCCGGCATGCTGGCGGAAGTCACCGGTACGGTCGCATTCGGTAAAGAAACCAAGGGCAAGCAACGCCTGGAAATCACCGACATGGACGGCAACAAGCACGAGTTCCTGATCACCAAGGACAAGCAAGTGCTGGTGCACGACGGCCAGGTGGTGAACAAGGGCGAGATGATCGTGGACGGCCCGGCCGATCCGCAAGACATCCTGCGCCTGCTGGGTATCGAAGCGCTGGCCCGCTACATCGTCGACGAAGTGCAGGACGTGTACCGTCTGCAGGGCGTGAAGATCAACGACAAGCACATCGAGGTGATCGTTCGCCAGATGCTGCGTCGTGTTCAGATCGTCGAAGCCGGCGACACCGACTACATCGTCGGCGAGCAGGTGGAGCGTTCGGAACTGCTGGAAGAAAACGACCGCGTGACGGCCGCAGGCAAGCTGCCGGCGACGTACGAGAACGTGCTGCTGGGTATCACGAAGGCATCGCTGTCGACGGATTCGTTCATCTCGGCCGCATCGTTCCAGGAAACCACCCGCGTGCTGACCGAAGCGGCGATCATGGGCAAGCGCGACGGTCTGCGCGGCCTGAAGGAAAACGTCATCGTCGGCCGCCTGATCCCGGGCGGTACGGGTCTCGCCTTCCACCGCGCCCGCAAGGAGAAGGAAGCGTGGGAAGCCGAAGAGCGCGCAGCGCTGCTGCAGCAGGAGAAGGCCAACATGGCTGCCGAGCTGCAGGCGATGGAAGACCAGCAGCAGGCTGCTTCGCTGGAACAGCATCACGGCGACGGCGAGTAATCGCTTCAGTCCTAGCCTGAACGGCTAATGAAAACGGCACCTCGAGGGGTGCCGTTTTTTTTGCGTCGTGCGGAAGGGACTATCGCGCGTTCTCGCGCAGCCGGTGCACGGTCGCGAAGACGAGAGGCTTCACGTCGTCGCACGACATATTGGCCAGCTGGCGCACGTCGCGCGTCTTGCCCGCTTCCTGCGCCACGAGATAACCTAGGTAGTAGCCGCGCCGCCGTGGCATGGCGTCGGTGCCGCGCTTCATGAACAGGTTCGCGTAGGTCTGCGCGTCGTCCTTGCCGAGTGCATTGTCCAGGTCCGCCAGCGCCGCCGGCAGGACGGCGCGCGTGCGTGCCGCCATGTCGTCCGGCGAGGTGAGCAGCAACTCTTTCTCGTTGGCTTGCGGGTTCAGCACGTGGGACACGTAAGTGGCCAGACCCTCGACCCACAACGATGACCAGACGCTGTTGGTACCGCATTCCGCGACGCGGGGAAGGTGGTAGTGATGAAACAGCTCGTGATGGAAGAATGCGCTTTCGTTGCCATCGCCATGTTCCTTGACCATCCGGTCGATGCCGAAAATCAGAGTGTCCTTGCCGTCGATGGGGCGCATCCCGCCGTCCATTTCGCCGAGCGAATGCACCACATAGATATCGTTCGGCGGTTCGAAGTCCGCGAAGGTCGCCTTGAATGACGCCATGTACCCGGGCAGCTGTGCGCCGAACTGCTGCGCCTTCCGGACGTACGCCATCCGTATCGTCGGGAACTCCTGGACGGCCGTCGCGATGCGTTCGTCGTATTGCGCCGCGGTGAGAAAATTCGGGACCCGCTCGGCCTTGTAAAACGTGGGAAACGTCGGCGCAACGACGGTCTTGAACGCGGCGAGCTGCTCCGCGGGCGGCTTGTCGTGGTTTGCGTCCCAGAAATCGGCGAACGCCATCGCATCGTTATGCAGGCGAGGGGGCGCCGCCCACGCGAACGTCGAGAATACCGCTGCGAGAACCAACGACAGCAAACGCATGCTTACTTCCCATGATGAGTCATGGCGGCTATCCTCGCATGTGTGTATATAATTTGGCAACATGTTCGTCGGTTGGGGTACGATAATGGCCATCCCCACTCTCCAGCGCCGACGTGCCTTTCGATGCTTTCCTGCGCGACGGCTTCACCGTCGTTCCCGCCGTACTCGATGAATCGCAGTGCGATGCCATCGCTCGCGCTGCACACGTCGTCGAAGGCGACGGGGACCAGCCGACGCCGTGTGCTGCACTTCGTCTTCGGGCCGCCAGTGCTGCCGTATGGCCTGCAGTGGGAATACGCGGTCGGGCAGGTTGGTGTGGAACGAATCTAGTGCTGATAAACGCTTGAATAGTTCATCGACCCCGTTTGGCTGATATCGGCAGCATGGCCGTTGGTGCTCTGGCTCGCGATCGCCGTATTGCTGAAGCCGGCTTGCGTGATGGTCAGGCTGTTCTCGTAGCCGGCCTGCACGAAGCTGGCGACGTTGAAATCGCCGTTCTGGACTACGCGCGCAACCGTCGCGTAGTCCGACTGGATGGCGTCGACGCTGTTGCCTTGTCCCTGCTGTTGAACGTCCACGCTCTTCAGGTCGGAATGGGTGATCGTCGCGCGGGCCGTGTTGGCGGCGCCCCTCTGCACGATGGTCGGGCCGGAGCCCGTCGCGTCCCGCGTGCCCACCGACACCGTGTTTTCCTCGCCGACCTGCGTGATGGCGGGGCCGTTATACACGGCGTCGTCCTGGGTCACCACGAGACGGTTGCGCGTGCCGGATTGATGGATTTCCAGGTGCGTATCGGCGCTATAGCGCTGCGCCACGCTGGCGCTATTGCCCGTGCCCTGTTGCTCGACCACGAGGAGGCTCGACGTCACGATGTGTTGCGTGACACTGGCGTCGTTCGCCGTGCCTGATTGAGTGAGCCTGGCCTCGATCTCGCCCCGGTTGCTGGACGTGCCGTCCTGCGTGAGGCCGGCGAGGTTTCCCGAGCCCTGCTGATAGACGGTCGCCAACGCCCTGCCGTGGATGTCCTGCTGGACGATGCCGTCGATCGTCGAGCCCGGGCGGCCCGCATGGTTGTCGTCGCCGATCTGCGTGATCGTTGCCAGGCTGCCGGACGACGAGCTGGTTTGCTGCGTCACCGTGCCGGATTGGGCCGCGGCGCCTTGGCAGGCGCATGCCAGGGCGATGGCCGGGAGAGCGAGTTTCATCGGTGGCTCCTGTGAGGTTGCTTCAGTGCTGATAGACGCTGGTCCAGTTGCCCGATCCCGTCTGGCGGAGATTGGCCGCATACACATCGCCCTGCTGGCGCAACGTCGCGCTGTTGGCGTCGCCAATCTGGGCAATCACGGCGCTGTTCCCGGTAAAGATTCCGACCCCGCCGGACTGTGCGGTGCGCGCCGCGTTGCCGATGCCGTTCTGATCGATGCTGACGGTATGGCCGTACCCCGTCTGGGTTCCATCCGCCAAGTTGGCAGAGCCCTGTTGCTGGAATAACATGGCCCCTTCATTGATATTTGTCTGGCTGGCGCGCGCGTCATTGCGATAGCCGTCTTGCTGGATGACCGGGCTGCAGAAACTCGCCTGTTCCGCCATTACCGACGCTGTATTGCCTTCGCCGTTCTGCACCACGCGAGAGCCGAAAAACGGACCGCTGTTGTGTTCGCTGACTGCCGCGCTGTTGCCGATGCCGTTCTGGGTCGTCCAGATGCTGCTGTCCATGACCGCGACCTGCTTGACGTCGGACCGGTTGCCGGTGCCGTTCTGCTTTACCTCGATCAACGGACCGTTGACGTTTTCCTGCCGCACGGTGGCGCTGTTTCCGCTGCCGGTCTGCTCGACCGAAGCCTCCACGCTCAACTCATGGACCGTGTCCTGTACGACGCTCGCGTTGTTGTTTGTCCCGTTCTGGTAAATGCGCAATGTCCAGTCGTAACCTTGGAAGAGGTCGCGCTGGATGACGCCGGGGCCGGACGCGCCGGGACCGCCCACGTGGTTGTTGTCGCCGATCTGCGTGATCGTCACGCCTGTGTCGCCGTTCGGCAGATCGGATTGCTCGGCGGCCGTCGTGTTGCCATTGCCCTGCTGCGTGATCGTGATGCTCGGTCCCGCGGCCACGACATGGCAGGCGCAGGCGAGGCCGACGCCGATGATGATGGAAGAGAGTGGTGCTTTCATGGCTTGCTCCTTGATGTGGACCGGGGTACGGCGGCAAGGCGGGCCGTGCCCCGGCGCTGCTGGATTCCTGCGGTTAGTCGGCCAGTCCGGTCGCTCAGTGCTGATAAACGTTCGCGTAATTGCCGGCCCCGATCTGGCTGATGGTGGACGCGAATCCATCGCCGACCTGACGGAGTGTCGCGCTGTTGTTGTTGCCGACCTGGGTGATCAGCGCACTGTTACCGATGAGTATTTCGTTCACGCCGATCTGGGTGATGCTGGCCAGGTTGCCGTTGCCGTTCTGGTTGATGGCCGCGGACTGGCCGATGCCCGTCTGGGTGATGTCGGCCTGGTTGTCGGCGCCCGTCTGCGTGATCGCGAGGGTCGACGTCGAGACGCTGTATTGGTTCGTCGTCGCGTGGTTGCGGAGGCCCGTCTGGGTGATCGTGTGGTCACTGAAGTTGTTGTCGATCGCCGTGGCGGACACCGTGTTGCCATCGCCGTTCTGCACGACTGACGGACCGGAGAACAGGGCGGTGCCCTGGTCGACGATCGTCGCCCCGTTGCCGGTGCCCGTTTGTGTCACGCGGATTCTGGTGTCCGACGCGGATTGCGTGACGTCAGTCGCGTTGCCGGTGCCGTTCTGGTTGACGATCACGTCGGCACCCCCGCTTTCTTCCTGCCGCACCATGGCGCTGTTCGCATTGCCCGTCTGCGCGATGCTGACGGTCGGGATATGGGGCCCGATGTCGGCTTGCACGATGCCGGCGTTGTTGCCCGTCCCGGACTGGGTCACGGTGGCCTCGGCGCCCGTGATCGATCCGTGCTGGATGACGCCGGCGGTCGTCCCGCCCGGGCCGCCCACGTGATTGTCGGTGCCGGTCTGCTGAATGTGGATGAACGGAATGGCGCCGGGATCGAAGTCGTATTGTTCGGCCGCGGCCGTGTTGCCCGTGCCCTGTTGGGTGATCGTGACCGTGGGCGAGGTGACCTGCGCCGCGGCGAACGGGCCCGCGACCGCCAGGCCGACGCTCAATGCAAGTGCCGAGAGAAGGATTTTCATGACTGACTCCTGGTGTGGTGAGGGGCATTGCACGAACGATTCAGCGCCCCTGGTACTGAATGATGGTGGCCGACTTGCCGTTGCCGTATTGGGCGACGCGCGCCGTCCCCTGCCGGCCGTACTGTTCGATGCGCGCCGTGTTCAGCACGCCCTGCTGCTCGATGGCGGCGCGATTGCCGGTACCGGCTTGCAGGATGTCCGCCTGGTTGCGGTCGCCGCGTTGCCGTATCGAGGCTTCGTTGTCGAGCCCGTCCTGCACGACGCCCGCACCGTTGGCCGTGCCGTCCTGGTCGACGAGGGCCTGGCTTTGCCGGCCGCCCAGCCCTGCCGCCATGGCCGGCGCGACTGTGCCGTTCGGCATCGTCCGGGTTGGTGCATCGAGTTCCGATGGAGCCAGGTCCGGATCGCCGGCCCGGGCTGCCGCGGCAAGGAGCAGGGCGCACGCCGCGTACACGGCCTTCATGGCGCGCTCCCCGGATTCGTGCCGGCGACGCGCGGTGCCATCCGCTGCGCGACCTGCTGGAGGGCGGCGGTATCGAGGTAGCGCCGCAGCACCGGGCTGGACAGGGCGGCTTCGTCCTTCAGCGCCCAGTTGCCGGCCTTGATGCCTTGGGCGATGAGGTGGATGACGGCCGCCTCGATGGCCTCGTCGACGCACAGTTGCGGCGGTTCGTTGCGCGTGATGCCGGCTTCGAATTCCGCCAGGTTTTTTACGTTGACGAACTTGAAGACGCTGGGGTGCAGTTCGTACGAGTAGATGGTCTTGCTCGTCGAGACGCTTTGCAGGATCTGCCCGCTGCCGATGTCGACCGTGCGCAGGCTGACCGTCACCTGGTCGACGCGGTATTGCGTGCTCATGCCGACGCCGAGGAAGCGCGCGCCCACGCCGCCCGTGCGCACATTGCTTTCGTAGGCGACGATGCCGCCTTCGACGAGGACCGATGCCGCCAGCAGCGGCGGGATCTGCACGGCCGGCGTGCCGGCCGGCTGCGGCATTTCCAGAGCGCGCACGATCTTGCGTTCGGTGAGGAGGTTCTGCAGGTTCTCCCGTTCGACCGGGATGAACCAGCCGGAGTCCTGCAGCGCGCGGATCAGCATCGACGACGCGCCCTGCGTCACCGCCGTCGAGAACGAGCTGTCCGGTGCCGGCTTGTACTGGCCCGTCTGGTCGCGGATGCCGTACACGGCCACGGCGATCCTGCCCTTCGGCGGCGGCAGGGCCAGCAGGTCGCGCGTGAGGGCGGTGTCCGGCGTGAGGCGCGCATTGTCGCGCACGGCCGACGGCGCGTGGGCGCAGCCGCCCAGCAGCGCCGCCAGCGCGAGCGCCGCGGGCAGTGAAGCGCGCGGCGCGCTCATTGGCCGACCTCGAACGACGTGACGGCGCCCGTCGACTTGTCGGTGGTCGTCACGCGCAGCAGGCCTCCGCCGAGGTCGGTCACCGTGATGACGAAGTTCTCCGTCGAGAACGTGCCCGGCAACAGTTTGCCGTCCGTTCCCATCAGCTTCGACGTCGCGGCGGAAGCGAGCTGGCTCAGCATCATGCGTTCGAGCGTCTCGTTGAACTGTTGCAGCGGGCTCTGGTTCAGCGGCGACGAGCCGCCGAGCCCCGACGAGCCATGCTTGTTCGTCGCCGACGCCGACGCGAGCAGTCCGGGGCCGTTCGACGGCGACCCGCCGAAACTCGGGTTGACCGGCACGTAGACCAGTTCGGAGGCGCCGGCGGCGGCGCCCCACAGTGCGAGACAACAGGCGAGATGCGGGGACAAGCTGTGCAACATGGCTCACTCCTTCGTGCGGTCAGAATTCGTCGGGCGCGAGATCGGCATCGCGGAGGAAAGTGCGTTCTTGGTCGATGTCCAGGACGGCCCGGTAGGCGCTGTCGGCGGCGTTCTCGCCCAGCGCCTGCAGCTCCGTGCGCGCGGGCGGCAACTGCACCTGGAGCACGCGGCGCGCGCCGTATTCGACCCACACCTGCGTGCCCCAGCGCGCAGACGGACGCTCGCGGAGCGCGATCGTGTAGCGGTCACTGCCGGGCTTGTCGAGCCATGCGGCGATGAAGTGCCGGCAGAATTCCTGGCCTGCCACCGTGATGGGTTGGCTTGCCACGATGCCCCATCCGTCCGGAGCCAGGTCGTGCCCGTCCTGGCTCGCGGCACAAGGGGCGAGGGAGCACGCACCCGCCAGCGCCAGGCTGGCGAGCACGCGGGAGATGGTAATCATCTGCAACCTTTATTGCATAAAAGTTATAAAATAAGCAATATTGATAGGTGCAGTGTAGCGATTGGACGCGCTCGTCTCACGAGCTTCGTCAGAGATGTTGAGCCAAGTGTTGGAGGCGGATCAATGCGCGATCGCCACCTTGCCCACATGCGTGCCGCCCGCCACGGTGGCGTACGCCGCAGCCGCCTCGTCGATGCCGAACGTCCGATCGACCACCGGCACGATGCCATTGGCCTCGATGGCACGCACGGCTTCCGCCAGGTCCGCCACCGACCCCGTGCTGTTGCCCACCACGCGCAGCGCCTTGCCGATGATGGAAAACAGGTTGATGGACGTCGCCGCGCCCGACAGGAAGCCGACCGTGAACACGGTGCCGCCCATCGCCGCCGCGTGCAGCGAGCGCTCGAACGTGGCGTCGCCGACCGTCTCGACGACGAGGTCGGCGCCGCGGCCGTTCGTCAGCGCCAGCACGGCCGTATCCCAGTCCGGCCGTGCGCGATAGTTCACGAGGTGGTCCGCGCCGAGCGCGCGGCCCCGCTCCAGCTTGGCGTCCGACGACGAGACGAGGATCACGGTCGCACCGCTCGCCTTGGCGAACTGCAACGCGAACAGGCTGACGCCACCCGTACCGAGGATGACGACGGTCGAGCCGGGCCGCACGGAGGCCGACCGCACCGCATTCCACGCCGTCGTGGCCGCGATCGGCAACGTCGCGCCCTGCGCGAAATCGAGGTGATCGGGCAGCCGCACAACACTCCGCGCCGGCACGACCACGTATTCCGACAGCGAGCCGGGCAGCGTGATGCCGCGCATGGCCGCGATCCGTTCCGGCCGCATCGGGCCGTCGAGCCAGCCGGGCATGAAGTGCGGGATCACGCGGTCGCCGCGCGCGACATTGGTCGCGCCGGCGCCCAGCGCGACGACCTCGCCCGCACCGTCCGCGACGGGCACCATCGGCAACGTGGCACCGGGAAAGCTCCCCGTCGCGACGGCGACGTCGATGTAGTTCAGCGCGGCGGCGCGCAGGCGGATGAGGACGTCGCCGGGGCCCGGTTCCGGATCGGGCAGCGACGTGCGGCGGAACGAGGAGAGCGACGGTTCGACGAGCTGGATGGCGTACATGGCATGGGCTCCTGTGAAATGAGAGGCCAGTGTGATTGCTCATCGAAAGACGATAAACTCTGCTTTTCTTGCATCATTTTCAACCGGGACTTGCGAATGGATCTGCTGGACAGCATGAAGGTCTACGTGCTCACCGTCGAGAAGGGCAGCCTGAGCGCGGCCGCGGACGCGTGCGGCATGTCGGCCACGATGGCCGGCAACCACGTGCGCGCGCTCGAGGAGCGGCTCGGCATGCAGCTGATGCACCGCACGACGCGGCGCCAGCACGTGACGGCATTCGGCGAGGATTACTATGCGCGCTGCAAGGAGATCCTGCGGCTCGTCGCCGAGACGGACGCGCAGGCGTCCGCGATGCGCCTCGCGCCCGCGGGCACGTTGCGCGTCAGCGCGCCCGTCACGTTCGGCGTCGAGGCGCTGGCGCCGGCGCTTCCCGACTACCTGGCGCGCTATCCCGAGGTGGACGTCGAACTGGACATCGCCGACCGCATCGTCGACCTGATGGACGGCGGTTGCGAAGCCGCGATCCGCATCGGCCAGCTGGCGCCCGATTCGGGCCTCGTCGCGCGGCCGCTGGCGCCGTACCGGCTGATGCTGTGCGCGTCGCCCGACTACCTCGCGCGGCGCGGCATGCCGCAGACGCCGTCCGACCTGGCCCATCACGACTGCCTGTCGTTCGGCGCCGCGAACATCAATCAATGGCGGTTCCAACGCGATGACGACGTGTGCCAGGTGCCCGTCCAGGGCCGCGTAAAAATCAACAACGGACAGGCGCTGCGGACCGCGGCGCTGCAGGGGCTCGGCGTCGTGCTGCAGCCGACGATCCTGCTCGAGGCCGACGTGCGGGCAGGGCGCCTCGTCCAGCTGTTTCCCGATTTCGAGCTGCCGGGCCGGCCCGTGCACGTCGTCTACCTGCCGCACCGTTATCGCTCGCCCAAGCTGCGCAGCTTCATCGATTTCGTGATCGAGCGCTTCGGCGACGCCGCATCAACCCTTTCCACGAGGACCCCATGACCGCGCTGCTCATCATCGACATGCAAAAAGGCATGCTCAGCCCCACGTTGCCGCCCCGGAACAACCCGCAGGCGGAAGCCAACATCGCACGCCTGCTGGCCGCGTGGCGCGAGGCGGGCAAGCCCGTGGTGCTCGTGCGCCACATCAGCCGGTCGGCGACGTCCGTGTTTGCGCCGGGTCAGGCAGGCGCCGAATTCCAGGAACGATTCGCGCCGCTGGCGCTCGAACACATCGTCGAGAAGAACGTGCCGGACGCCTTCGTCAACACGGGCCTCGAACGGTGGCTGCACGTGCGCGGCATCCGCGACGTCGTGATCGCCGGCGTGAGCACGAACAATTCCGTCGAGGCGACGGCGCGCACGGCCGGCAATCTGGGGTTCTCGACCGTCGTCGTCGCGGATGCGTGTTTCACCTTCGACAAGGCCGATTTCGGCGGCACGCCGCGCAGCGCCGACGAGGTGCACCTGATGGCGCTCGCCAACCTGCATGGCGAGTACGCCGACGTGCGCACGACGGCCGACTTCCTGGGCGGCTGATTCCTGGGCGGCTGATCAATCGCGCCGCAGTCGCGATGTCACGCGCGCCTGCACGTCCGCGAACCGCAGTTCGACGGGCAGGCCCGGCTGCCTGAGCCAGGCGTCGATCGCGGGCTGGCGATAGAACCCGGGGGCGCACGCGTCGTAGCGCAGGAAACGGGCGATCGCGTCGCCATCGGTGAAGCCCAGTTCCACGGCGTACGCGTACGCGCGCGCGCGCCGGTCGCGCAGGCTGGCGTCCGCGGCCAGCTCCGGGTGCGTTGCGATGATGTGCTCGCGGACATGGGCGAGCGGGTTGTCGTCAGGCTCAAGCATGCTCTCTCCGTCGATCGGCACCGCGCCGACGCGCCATTGTTCCCGTCTCTCCGACGATGGCCGTTGTGTCGTCTCAAGATTTCCGTAACGTTTTCCTTGATAAATCTTTATCGAATACACTAGCCCGGCGACACATTCCCAACCTGAAAGAACCTGAAAGGAGACGGTATGACTGTTAAATCCCTCATCGCATTCGCATGCGCGCTCGCGGCAGCCGCCGGCGCACACGCCGCCGAGCAGCTGCAGGCCCCGATGACCCTCGTGAACGCCGACGGCACCGGCAAGATGATCGGCCACGTGACGGTCGCGGAATCGCCGTCCGGCCTCGTGTTCACGCCGAGCCTGGCGAGCCTGCCGCCGGGCGCGCATGGCTTCCACGTGCACGCGATGGGCACCTGCGGCGCCAACGAGAAGGACGGGAAGAAGGTCGCGGCCGGCGCGGCCGGCGGCCACTTCGATCCGGCGGGGGCGAAGCACCACGCGGGCCCGTCCGGCGACGGCCACCTGGGCGACCTGCCTCCGCTCGTCGTGGCCGACAACGGCCGGGCCGGCACGGCCGTGACGGCGCCGCGCCTGACCAAGCTGTCCGAAGTGAAGGGCAAGGCGTTGATGATCCACGCCGGCGGCGACAATTTCTCCGATCAACCGAAGCCGCTGGGCGGCGGGGGCGAGCGCATCGCCTGCGGCGTCATCCAGTGACGGTCACAGCCCGAGGTCGGACAGGCCGGGATGGTCGTCCGGCCGCCGTCCCTGCGGCCAGTGGAATTTTCGGTCGGCTTCTTTGATGGGCATGTCGTTCAGGCAGGCATAGCGCCGGGACATCAGGCCGTTGTCGTCGAATTCCCAGTTCTCGTTGCCGAACGTGCGGAACCAGTTGCCGGAATCGTCGTGCCATTCGTAGGCGTAGCGCACGGCGATGCGGTTACCGTCCACGGCCCACAGTTCCTTGATCAGGCGGTAGTCCAGTTCCTTCTTCCATTTGCGGTCGAGGAACTGGACGATCTCGTCGCGGCCGTTGACGAATTCCGCGCGGTTGCGCCAGCGGCTGTCCGGCGTGTACGCCTGCGCGACCTTTTCCGGATTGCGGCTGTTCCAGCCGTCTTCGGCCAGGCGCACTTTCTGGATGGCCGTCGCATGCGTGAAAGGCGGGAATGGCGGACGGGGTTCGACGGTGGACATGAAGATTCCTTTCAAATTGAGGTAGACAGGTCTGTATCGTAAGCGATTCAGCCCACGCGTGACCCATTTGTTTCGATAGGTGGTGTAGACAGGTCTGTATCGTTATACTGGAGTCCCGTACTCCGACCCGACCGACCATGGCCCAGCCTTCCGCCCGCGACCGCATCCTCGACACCGCCAAGCGCCTGTTCTACCGCGATGGTTTGCGTGCCACCGGCATCGACCGGATCGTCGCCGAGTCCGGCGTCGCCAAGATGTCGCTGTACCGCCATTTCCCATCGAAAGACGACTTGATCGCCGCTTTCCTCGACTGGCGCCACGCGCACTGGACGGCGTGGTTCATGGCCGCCGTCGAGGCCCGGCTCGTGCGCGGGCAAGGGCTGGCCGCCGTCGCGGACGCGCTGGGCGAATGGTTCGCCCAGGACGATTTCCGCGGCTGTGCCTTCATCAACGCCGTCGCGGAGACGGGTGCGACGGACGACCCGCGCCACCTGGAGCAGGCCGTGCGCCACAAGCGCGACCTGCAGCGCTATCTCGGCGACGTGGCCTCGCGGCTGGGCCTGGCCGCGCCGGACGACGTCGCGGAAGAAGCGATGCTGTGCGTCGAGGGCATGATCGTGCGGGCGCAGATGGGGGCCGACCCGAGGATCGTGGCGGCGGGCCGGCGCCTGCTCAACCGCATCGAACACGCTGCCACGGCGCGCTAGCCGGAGCGCGGCGCCGCTGCGCGCCAGGTTGACATCCGTTGCCGTAACGATCAGTATTGGCCGCGCTTCAGCCGTCCCTTTTCACCAGCCGACGAGCCGCCCGTGTCCCGCAAAAAGAACAGCCGCCAGTGGGCCCGCCTGCGCATCCTGTGCCATGCGGGACTGGACCTGATGACGATCGCCCAGGATGCATTTGCGCTGCTGCGCGAGCTCGTTCCGAACACGTGCGCCGAGCTGGCATTGCGCGTAGAGCCGGCCGGTGCGGCGCCCGCGCCGGACGCGCCCTATGTGCAGGTGCTGCCGCCGCCCAGCGGCTATGCGTTCCGCGACCACGCGGGCTTCACGGCGCCGTGCACGCCCGCGCTGCATGCGCTGCAGGTGCCGCTGGAGAACGGTAGCCGCCGGCTCGGCGGGATCACGGTGTGGCGCCACGACGATCCGCCGTTCGACCGTCACGACGAGGAAGACCTGCAGCGCGTGGCGACCTATTTCGAGCACGTGCTGCGCAACGCGCCCGAGCTGGCGGCCGGCGGCGCCGGCGTCATCGAGGACGAAGCGATGCTGCTGGCCACCGTCGACGGCCAGATCCTGTACCTGAGCGATTCCGCCGGCGCGCTGCTCGATCAACTGGCCGCGCAGGAACGCCAGGCGTTCGACCGCCGCACCTTGCCGCCGTTCTGCCTGCGCTTGGTCGAATCCGTCGCGTACGGCGACCGCTATCCGTGGCTGCTGCCGCTCGGGACCCTCGCCATGGCGGGCGGCGTCCTGGAGGCGCGCGCGCAATGGATGCGCGCCGGCGGCGCCGCCGCGCTGCATGCCGAGGACCCTGCCTACATCCGCACGATCGGCATCTTCATGAAGTTCGTCGTGCCGCTGCCGCTGCGCATCTGGCGCGCCATCGGCTCCGTCGAGTTGTCGCCGCAACAGGCCGAGGTCGCGTTCTGGATGGGCGTGGGCGGCGGCCGCGAATCGGCGCGCGCCAACATGGAAGTCAGCGACGCCGTGCTGCGCGACTGCGTGAAGGCCGTCTACGAAAAATTCGGCTGCTCGTCCGAGGCCGGCTTGCTGGAGCTGCTGCGCCCGCCCATCTCGCGCATGTGACTCATCCGCATTCCACCCCATGCGTGGGGCTGGGCCGGCATACGCGCCGTCCTTATCATGTTTTCAAGCTCGAAGCAGGGACCCGGTGAAAGGCTCGGTCCTTGCCTGCCGCCTCATCACGAACGAACGGAAACGATCATGAAATTCCGCAGTGCCCTGGCCGCGATGGCCCTGTGCCTGTCCCTCGATGCCACGCGGCGACAGGGGGATCGTGGTGGGGTTGTCGCTGCTGGGGTTGTCAGTGGCGAGGGGATGGCGGCGCGGCGCTTGAGCCTACAATAAAAGCGATACACCGCCGTTCCCGTGCCGCGGCTCGGGAACGGCGCGTGGGGGATGATGTTTTATCGCGCACACATCGCGCTGTAGCCCGGCAGGAACGACCCCGTCGGCACGGGGGCCGCATGCGGTTGCAGCGTGAGCCAGGCGAGCAGGAACGCGATGCCGCCGGCCGCGCACGCGGCGCGCCGTGATACGTGACGCATCGTGCGTCTCCCTTGTCGTTGTTATGGTCCTGCGCAAAAAAAAGCCCGCCGGAGGGAGGCGGGCCAAAGGGACGTATTCAGTCGAGTTTCCACACATAGGCGAGTTTCGCCCAGCCGGCCTGTGGCGTGCCGTTGCTCGTCGCGGGCTTGAACGTGCACAGGCTCAGGGCGTTGACGGCGGCGCGGTCCAGGTCGCGCGAGCCGCTCGAGTGCTCCACGCGCGCCGAACTCACGCGGCCGTCCGCGCCCACCAGCAGGGCCAGCGTCGTCATGCCCGTGTCGCCGCGGCGCGCGGCTGCCGCCGGGTAGTCGGGCAGGGCGCAGCCGTTGGCATCCGCGAACACGGCCGTGTGCATCTGGCCCGGGTTGGCGCTCGGCGGGGCCGCCGGTTCGGGCGGCGCCTCGGACGGCGCGGCCGGGAACGGCGACGGATCGGATGCCGTCGTCGCCGTGACGGGCGCCGGCACGGGCGGCGGGGCCACGTCCACGTCGACCTTCGGCACGACGATGTCCGGCGGCGCCATCTGCGGCACGGGTTTGGGCGGCTCCGGCGGCGGCTTCGGCGGATCGGGCTGTTGCGGGTCGAGCATCACCAGCACCTGGTTCGGCAGGCTGGACAGCGAAATCTTCTTCGTATTGATGCTGTGGACGAACATCGCGCCGAGGGCCACGTGCAGGCCGGCGACGAGGGCGATCTTGACGGCCTTGCCGTCGGGGCGGCTGCCGCTCGAGAGAGTCGTGAATTGCATGGCCATCCTCCTTCTTGTTGTTGCCGGCATTGCCGGGCGTAAATCGGAGTGAAGCGGAATATCCAACTGACGGAATAAATATATGCTATATCCTAGCAATTGGTAAAGCGATTTCGTAGCAAGATGTAATTCCACTTGCTCGCCCGTCATGACTCTCCCCATGGGAAAATGGTTGCGGCCTGCCTCGCGCACGATGCTGTTGTGTGGAATAATCGGCATTGTGCTTTCGCTTGAAAGCAGAAGCAGCCTGGAGAATCGAACGTGCAGAAAGAGCAAAAGCCGATCCGCGTGATGTTGGCGGACGACCACCCGATCGTGATGACGGGGTTCGCGATGTCGTTGTCGGCGCAAGGAATGGAAGTGGTGGGCCAGGCGAAGAGCCCGAGCGAAGCGGCCGCGATGTATGCGGAATTCCGGCCGGACGTGGCCGTGCTCGACATCCGCTTCGGTACCGAGCTGACTGGCATGGATGCGGCGCAGAACATCCTCCGGAACGACCCGAAGGCCAAGATCGTCTTCCTCAGCCAGTTCGACCAGGACAGCCTGATCAAGGAAACCTACCGCCTGGGCGCGCACGCGTTCGTCACGAAGGATTGCGACCCGGCCGACCTGGCCGACGCCGTGCGCCACGCGCATGCGGGCAAGCTGTACTTCCTGCCGCAGATCGCCGAGCGCCTGGCCAGCCTGGCCGTGCGCGGCGACGTCTCGCCGCAGTCGCAGCTGGACGAGCGCAGCCTGGAGATCTTCAAGCTGATGGCCGAGGGCCTGACGAACGTGGAGATCGCCGAGCGGCTGAACCTGTCGACCAAGACCATCAGCAACATCAGCCAGTCCGTGAAGGAGAAGCTCGGCGTGCACCGGCAGGCGTACATCACCAAGCTCGCCGTCAAGCATGGCTTGATCGAGCCCTGATCCGTGTTGCCGCCGTGTCGTCGTTCATGTTTCGCCGGGTGAAAACGGGCTTGCTGGCCGCGCTGGTCGGGTTGGCGCTGAGCGCCAGCGCCCACGCCACCACCACGCGTGAGATCAAGCAGGAGCCCGTGCAGGGCTACCGCTACCAGATCGTCACGACGGACGACAGTGCCATCACGCGCCGCATCGTCGACGACATGGTGCGCCGCCTCGTCCCCGTGTTCGCCGTGTTCCGCACGGAGCTGGCCCAGCACCGGCGCATGCTGTACGTGACGGTGGGCCCGGCCGCGCTGCGCGAGGTGGCGCAGCGCCGCTGCGACTGCGTCGTCATCTCCACGTTCACGTCGAGCCAGGTCGTGCGCTCGATCCTCGGCACCTTGCCGGCCGCGCGCGCCGCGCTGTTCACGGCCGTGTACGCGGAACCGGCGCCGGCCGACCAGCTGCGCCTCGTCGCGCTGCTGTACCGCCGCCCCGTGCGCGTGGCCGCGATCCTCGGCCCGGACACCGCCTTCCTCAAGCCGGTGCTGGAGAACGAGCACGTGAACGTGCTGCAGGCCGACCCGGACGAGGACATCAACCGCCTGCTGGGCCAGATCGCCCAGACCGACGTGCTGCTGGCGCTGCCCGACAGCGCCGTCTACAACACGGAAAACTTCCGCAACATCCTGCTCTCGACCTACCGCCACAAGCAGGGCGTGATCGGCTTCTCGGCCGACATGGTGAAGGCCGGTGCGCTGGCGACGACGTATTCCGAGGTCGAGGACATCAATGCCCAGGTCGCGGAGATCGTGGGCAGCTACGTGGCCGGCGGCGAACTGCCGGCGCCCCAGTTCCCGCGCTACTTCCACACCATCGTCAACGAGGGCGTCGCGCGCTCGCTCGACGTCGAGGTGGCCGACAACGTGCGCAATTTCGCCCGGCCCGTGCCGGCGCACCAGCCATGAAACGACCCACCGCCCTGCGCGACGCCTCGCTGCGCGCCGCCGCCCTCCGATCGGCAAAACTCCGTCCGGCGAAGCTGCGTCCGGGCGCGCTGCAGTTCTGGCGCGGCTGGAGCATCGGCCTGCGCATGGCGTTCATCACGATGCTGCCCGTGACCCTGCTGTTCACGTCCTTCGTCTGGTACTCGTGGTACGCGCACCGCGCGCAGGTCGACGAGGAACTGGCGGAACGCGGCCGCATCCTCGCGCGCGCGCTGGCGGAAACGAGCGAATACAACGTCATCTCCGGCAACCTGTCGGACCTGCGCCTGACCGTGAACGGCCTCGTGCAGTCGGACAGCAGCGTGTACCGCATCGACGTCGTCGACATGAACGGCCAGAGCGTCGTGCCCGTCGTGTCCGAACATCCGATCGAGGCGGAGAACCGTTCGTTCGAGGCGCCGATCCGCAAGCAGGTCGTGTGGATCAACCTGTTCTCCGACAACGGCACGCCGCACGTCTCCGCCTCGAGCGACACCCGTCCGCCGACACTGACCACGGAGGTCGTGGGCCTCGTGCGCGTGACGATGTCGCCGACGAACATGCTGGCCAAGCAGCTGCACCGCTTCCGCGTCGAGCTGGCGATGGCCGCACTGGCGCTGGCCGCGAGCGGCGCGCTCGCATACATCCTCGCGCGCAGCCTCACCGTGCCGCTGCGCGAGGCGATTTCCGTGCTGCGGCGCATCCGCGGCGGCAACTACCGCGTGCAGCTCCCCGTCACGACCGGCGGCGAGGTGGGCGAGCTGCAGGCGTCGATCGGCGACATGTCCGTGGCGCTGGACCAGTCGAAGCAGGACCTGGAAAACAAGGTGGCCGAGCGCACGCGCGACCTGCTCGCGTCGCGCAACGAGGCGCTGCGCGCCGATGCCGACAAGCGCAAGCTGATCCAGAAGGTCAACAGCATCATCGAGGACGAGCGTAAATCCATCGCGGTCGAGATCCACGACGAATTGAACGCGTCGCTGATCGCCGTCCGCCTGGAATCGCAGACGATCCAGCAGCTCGCGGCGAAGGCCACGCCGGGCGAGGAGATCGACCAGATCCGCGCCAAGGCGCAAGCCATCACGAAGCTCGCGCTGGACCTGTACGCGAACGGCCGCCGGCTCGTGCGCCGCCTGCGTCCGGAAGTGCTGGACATGCTCGGGCTGCACGGCGCCGTCGAGGAGATGGTCAGCCACTACCGCAGCAGCTCCGGCGTGCATTTCGAATTCGAGTCGCAGGGCGACTTCTCCAAGATCGGCAACGAGCTCGCGATCTCCGCCTACCGCATCGTGCAGGAAGCGCTGTCGAACATCATGAAGCACTCGCACGCGGGCTTCGCGCGCGTGAGCCTCATGCTGTCGGACGAGGATGGCGCGCTGCACATCGAAGTGCAGGACGACGGCGAAGGCTTCGATCCGGCCGTCGCGTCCGAAGGCATCGGCATCATCGGCATGCGCGAGCGCGTGTTCGCCCTCGGCGGCGGCATCCACGTGCAGTCGCGCCCGGGCGAGGGCACCCTCGTCGCCATCACCTTGCCGCTGACGGGTGTGCCTGCTGTCTGAAAGCGCTAACTGAGGTAAATTAGCGACCTCGGTTACTCCACAAGACAACACCACACCATGCTCAACGCCATGCAGACGCCCTTCGAGAAGGGCAACCAGAATCAGACCACGACCTGGTCCGATTGCATCGCCTGGTACGACGACCTCGCGCGCCAATACCCGCACGTGCTGCGCTTCTTCGTTGCAGGCACCTCGGACGCCGGCGTGCCGATCCACGCGGGCGTCGTCTCCGCCGACGGCGTGTTCGACCGCGCGCAGATCAAGGCCGCGCACCGCCCCGTCTTCTTCAACAACAACGGCATCCATCCGGGCGAACCGGAAGGCGTCGATGCGTGCATGGCGCTCGTGCGCGATTTCTGCCAGCAGCCCGACCGCCTCGCGGCGCTGGGCAAGACCGTGTTCCTGTTCGTCCCGCTGTACAACGTGGACGGCGCGTTCAACCGCGCCGCTACGTCCCGCGTGAACCAGGACGGACCGGAGGCGTTCGGCTTTCGCGGCAACAGCCGCCACCTCGACCTGAACCGCGACTTCGTCAAGTGCGACACGTTGACGGCGCAGACCTTCAACAAGCTGTTCACGGAATGGGACCCGGACGTGATGGTCGACACGCACACGTCCAACGGCGCCGACTACAGCTACACGATGACCCTGATCCCGACCCAGGCCGACAAGCTGGGCGGGGACCTCGGTACCTTCTTGCGCGACACGATGCTGCCGGCGATGTACGCGCAGATGGACGAACGCGGCTGGCCCATGTGCCCGTACGTGAACCCGGTCAAGGACAGCCCGGAGGACGGCATCGCCGACTTCCTCGAGACGGCGCGCTTCTCGACGGGCTATGCGGCGCTGCACGACACGATCGGCTTCATGCCCGAGACGCACATGCTGAAACCCTTCGCCGACCGCTACCACTCGATGCGCGCGCTCGTCGAGACGGCGCTGGACTTCACCGTCGCCCACGGCGCCAAGATCGTCGCGCTGCGCCGCGCGGCGCGCGCGGCCGGCCGCACGCGCCGCGAGTGGCCCGTGCACTGGGCCATGGACGAGGCGAATCCGTCCACGTTCCGCTTCAAGGGCTATGCCGCGAAGTACAAGGCGAGCGTGCTGGGCGACTACGAGCGCCTGTACTACGACCGCAACGAACCGTACGAGCGCGACATCGCGTACTACAACCGCTTCGCCGCGGACGTTGTCGTGCCCGCACCGCGCGCCTACGTCGTGCCGCAGCAGTGGCGCGAAGCGATCGAGCGCCTGCGCTGGAACGGCGTGAAGCTCGAGCGCGTGGATGCCGAGCGCACGCAGGACGTGTCCGTGTACCGCATCGCGTCCGTGAGCGCGCGCGCGCATGCGTACGAAGGCCATATGTTCCACGACGACGTGCAGCTCGAGCGCGTGCGCGAGACGGTCACGCTGCGCGCCGGCGACTTCATCGTCCCGCTCGACCAGGACCAGGCCCGCTACGCCGTCGAGACGCTGGAACCGCAGGCCCACGACAGCTTCTTCCGCTGGGGGTTCTTCAACAGCGTGCTGGAAAAGAAGGAAGCGTATTCGGACTATGTGTTCGAGGACGAGGCCGAGCGCCTGCTGGCCGCCGAGCCGGAACTCGCGGCGAAGTTCGACGCGTGGAAGGCCGCGCATCCCGACCTGCTGAAGGACCAGGGCGCGGTGCTCGACTTCATCTTCGCCCAGTGCGAGCGCTGGCGCGAGCCGGAATGGCGCCGCTATCCGGTTTTCATGATCGACCAATGACACCAAGAAGAAAGAGGAGAACCATGCACTACAAGATCGCCGCCGCGCTGGCGGGCGCGCTGACCGTCGCCGGAGCGGCATCCGCCGCGCCTTCGGCCGGCCAGGCCTATTTCGAGCGCAACTGCGCCAGCTGCCACACGGCCGATGCCGGCATGGCGTCGCGCGCGGGTCCGCCGCTGTTCAACGTCGTGGGCCGCAAGGCCGCGTCGGCGCCGGGCTACAACTACACGGACGCGTTGACGAAGGCCGGCGCCGCCGGCAAGACGTGGACGCGTGCGGAGCTCGATGTGTTCCTGCGCGACCCGGCCAAGGACGTGCCGGGCACCGCGATGCCGGTCGCGATCGCGGACGCGAAAGAGCGTGCCGCCGTGATCGACTATCTCGCGGCGCAGAGCGGCAAGACGGCCGCACCGGCTGCGGCCAAGGCGGCGACTGGCGAACGCGCGGGCGCCTGGACCGAGGACAAGCCGGGCGACCTGCACCACGTCACCGTCGACCAGCTGGTGGCGCCGTATGCCAGCGAGAGCGCGGGCAACGGTCCGAAGCTCGCGCAGCGCCCCGAGGACGCGCTGCCGGCCGTGGCGAAAGGCTTCAAGGTCACCGTGTTCGCCGCCGACGCGGGCCACGCGCGCTACGCGCTGCGCGCGCCGAACGGCGACATCATCGTGTCCGACGCGAGCCGCGGCACCGTCGGCGTCCTGCGCCCGGACCACGGCGGCGACAAGGCCGGCGAGATGCGGGTGTTCGCGAGCGGCCTGTCGCGCCCGTACGGCCTCGCGCTGTGGCCGGCCGCGCATCCGCAATACCTGTACGTGGCCAACGCGAATTCCGTCGTGCGCTTTCCGTATTCTGTCGGCGACGTGAAAGCCAAGGGCAAGCCCGAGACGATCGTCGCCAAGCTGGTCGACGGCATGGGCAACCACATCACGCGCACCTTGGCGTTCTCGCGTGACGAGAAGACCCTGTTCGTCTCGGTCGGCTCGGCCACCAACGTCGCGGAAGGCATCGGCAGCAAGCCGCCGCAGCCGCTCGCGCAATGGGAGGCGGAACACGGCCTGGGCGCCGCATGGGGCGTGGAGACCGACCGCGCCACCGTGCTCGCGTTCGACCCCGACGGCAAGCACCGCCGTAACTACGCCAACGGCCTGCGCAACTGCGTGGGCATGTTCGTCCACCCGGACTCGGGCGACCTGTATTGCAGCGTCAACGAGCGCGACGAACTGGGCGACAACCTGCCGCCCGACTACGTCACGCGCGTGAAGCAGGGCGGCTTCTACGGCTGGCCGTGGTACTACCTCGGCGCGCACGAGGACCCGCGCCTGAAGGGCGTGCGCCCCGACCTGAAGGACAAGATCACCGTGCCCGACGCGCTGCTGCAGGCGCATTCCGCGCCGCTGGGCATGACCGTGTACCACGCCCCTTCAGGCGCGCAGCACGCGTTCCCGAAAGAGTACGACGGCGACATCTTCCTCGCGCTGCACGGCTCGTGGAACCGCGGCATCCGCACCGGCTACAAGGTCGTGCGCGTGATGATGAAGAACGGCGCGCCCACGGGCCAGTACCAGGACTTCATGACCGGCATGGTGCTGTCCGACCGCGACGTGTGGGGCCGTCCAGCCGCCGTGACGGTGGCGGCGGATGGCGCGCTGCTCGTCGTCGACGATGGCGGCGGCGTCGTCTGGCGGATCGCGCCGGAGAAGTGATAAGAAAACCTTAAGCCGGCTCGCCGATGATGGCGTCAAGAGATGTCCGACCCATCATCAGGAGGCAAGCATGAACGATTCATCCCTGTTGTCCAGGCACGGCAAGGTCCTCGTGTGGGACCTGCCCGTGCGCGTATTCCACTGGCTCCTGGCGGCCAGCTTCGCCGGCGCGTGGCTCACTGCGGAGCACGAGCGCTGGCGCCTGCTGCACGTGACCCTCGGGTGCACCGTGCTCGCGCTGGTCGTCCTGCGCATCGCGTGGGGCTTGTTCGGCACCCGCCACGCCCGCTTCGGCGACTTCGTGCGCGGGCCCGGCACCGCACTGCGCTATCTCGGCGGCCTCGTACGCGGCAAGCCGCAGCACTACCTCGGCCACAACCCGGCCGGCGGCATCGCGATCGTCGCGCTGCTGGCGCTGGGCGTCAGCGCCGCCGCCACCGGCCTGGCGACCTATACGCTGGGCGACGCCTACGAACACGTCCACGAAGTGCTGGCGAACGTGATGCTGGCCCTCGTCGGCGTGCACGTGGCGGCCGTCGTCGTGTCGAGCTGGCTGCATCGCGAGAACCTCGTGACGGCGATGTTCAGTGGCCGCAAGCGCGGCGCGCCCGCCGAGGGCATCGCCAGGCCGTGGCGCGGCCTCGGCATCGCGCTGCTGGTGGCCGTACTCGGGTTCTGGGGCTGGCAACTGAGCCATCCGGCGGACGGCCTCGGCGCCATCGCGACACCCGAGGGGCGGCACGGCCATGGCGGAGACAATGACGATTGAGCCGCCGCGTGGGAGAATGAGCGCATGCATATCCTGCTCGCGGAAGACGACCCCCTGCTCGGCGACGGCCTGCGCGCCGGCTTGCGCCAGCTCGGCTTCCAGGTCGACTGGGTGCAGAGCGGCGACGCGGCCGAGCGCGAACTGCGCGCGCAGGACTATGCGGCGGCCGTGCTCGACCTGGGACTGCCGCGCAAGGACGGCATGGACGTCCTCGCCGCCCTGCGTGCCGCCGGCCTGGCCACGCCCGTGCTCGTGCTGACGGCGCGCGACGCCGTGCCGGACCGCATCCGTGGCCTCGACGCGGGCGCCGACGATTACGTGGTCAAGCCCATCGACTTGCACGAACTGGCCGCGCGCCTGCGCGCGCTCGTGCGGCGCGCGCACGGGCAGCCGCGCGAGCGCCTGCAGGCGGGCGACGTCGAACTCGACCCGGCCGCGCGCACCGTGCGCAAGGGCGGCACGCAAGTTTCGCTGTCCACGCGCGAATTCGACCTGCTGCATGCCCTGATGCTGAATGCGAACCGCGTGCTGACGCGCGACCAGCTGGAACAGCATCTGTACAGCTGGGGCCAGGAAGTGGAGAGCAACGCCGTCGAGGTGCACGTCCACAACCTGCGGCGCAAATTGGGGAGCTCGTTGATCCAGACGATCCGCGGCGTCGGCTACGTCCTGCCCGACCCTGCCACCACATGAGCCGCGTGGCCCCATCGCTGCAGGTGCGCCTGCTGGGCCTGATGTTCGGCGTGCTCGCGGCGCTGTGGGCCGCGACGCTTGCGCTGACGCTGTCCGACACGCGCCACGAACTCGACGAGCTGCTCGATGCGCACCTGGCCCAGTCGGCCTCGCTGCTGCTCGTGCAGGACGCCGATAACGACGGCGACGCCGAGGCGCGCGATGCGCCCGTCCTCCACCATTACGCGCCGCGTGTCGCTTTCCAGGTGTGGCGCGACGGGCGGCTCGTCCAGCGTTCCGCCAACGCGCCCGGGCAGTCGTTCGGACCCGCCTCGGGGCGCGACGGCTTTTCGTCTGTGCGCGTGGCGGACACGGACTGGCGCGTGTTCGCCGCCTACGATCCCGCGCGCCGGCGCCAGGTTTACGTCGGCGAGCGGCCGGGCGCCCGCGACGAGATCCTGCGCGCCGTGCTGCGCGGCGTGTCGTGGCCGCTGGCGCTCGCGCTGCCCGTGCTGGGCCTGGCCACCTGGTGGACCGTCAGGCGCGGCCTCGCGCCGCTGCGTCGCTTGGGAGGCACGCTGGCGGCGCGCGGTGCCGACGCGTTGGAACCCGTCCCCGCGGAGGGCATGTTCGCCGAGATGCTGCCGCTCGCGACATCGCTGAACGACCTGCTGCGGCGCATCGCCGATCTGCTGGCGAACGAGCGCCGCTTTACGGCCGATGCGGCGCACGAGCTGCGCACGCCGGTCGCAGCCATCCGCATGCAGGCGCAGGTGGCGCGCGCGGCGACGGACGGCGCGGCCCGCGCGCGCGCTCTCGACGGTCTGCTTGCCGGCTGCGATCGCGCCGCGCGCCTGATCGATCAGTTGCTGACACTCGCGCGCGTGGAATCCGCCCAGGCGCCCGACATGGCGACCGTCGACCTGGCGGCCGTCGTGCGCGGCGTGATGGCGGAGCTGGCGCCGACCGCGCTGGCGAAGGGGCAACAGTTCGAGCTGGACGCGCCGGAGCCTTGCGCTGTGCGCGGGAACGCGTTGCTGCTGGCGGTCCTCGCGCGCAACCTCGTCGACAATGCCGTGCGCTATGCACCGCTGGGCGCGCCCGTGTGTGTGTGCGTGCGGCGGGAGGGAAACGAGATTGTGCTGGACGTCGAGGACGGCGGTCCGGGTCTGGACGATGCGGGGCTGGTGCGGCTCGGCGAACGCTTTTATCGCCCGGCGGGCAGCGCGGCGCCGGGCAGCGGTCTCGGATGGTCGATCGTGCGGCGGATCGCGGCCGTGCATGGCGCACGCGTGGACGTGCGGCGCTCGGCGCGATGGGGCGGATTGGCCGTCGGCGTGAGGTTCGCCGCCGGCCATCCATCGTGATGCGCTACTTGGATTCGGCGATCCAACGATCCACCTTCTTTTCCAGCAGCGCCAGCGGCAAGGTGCCTTCGCCCAGCACGATCTCGTGGAACTTGGGGAGGCTGAATTTCGGACCGAGCTCTTTTTCCGCGCGGGCGCGCAGTTCCTGGATCTTCAGCGCACCGATCTTGTAGCCCAGCGCCTGCGCCGGCCACGCCATGTAGCGCTCCGTCGCGTTGCGCGCGGCGGCTTCCGTGTAGCCCAGGGTCTCGCGCATGTACTGGATCGACTGCTCGCGCGTCCAGCCCTTCGCGTGCATGCCCGTGTCGACGACGAGGCGCACGGCGCGCAGCATCTCGTCGTTCAGGTGGCCGAACCAGTCTTCCGGCTTGTCGTACAGGCCCATCTCGGTGCCCAGCGTCTCCGCGTACAGCGCCCAGCCTTCGGTGAAGGCGTTGTTGCCGCCGAACTTGCGGAAGTCCGGCAGGCCCAGCTCCTGCATCAGCGCGATGTGGAAGTGGTGGCCCGGCTGGCCCTCGTGCAGGAACAGCGTGACCATGCCCGTGCTGCCATACTCCGTGGGGTCGTTCACGACGGACCAGAACACGCCCGGCCGCGAGCCGTCGGCGGCCGGCGGCGTGTAGTGGTCGGACGCCGTCGCGCGCGACAGCTCCGGCTCCAGGCGCAGGTCGAGCGGCGTCTTCGGACGCAGCGAGAACAGCGCGGGCAGCTTCGTCTGCAGCTGGGCGTTCAGCTTGCGGTACACGTCGATGATCTCGCCCTCGGTCTTGAACGGCTTGTACTTCGCCTGTTCCGACACCCACGTCGGCAGGCCGGACGCCGGCCCGTTATAGCCCATCTTCGGACCGATGCGGGCATATTCGCCCTGGATGCGCGCGACTTCCTTCAGGCCGATCTGGTGGATCTGTTCCGGCTGCAGGTCCGTCGTCGTCTGGCTCGCGACGCGCGCGAGGTACCAGTCCATCCCGTGCGGCAGCGCGCTCCAGCCCGTGCTCGTGCGGCAGGCCGGCAGGTAGTCGTGCTCGACGAAATCGGCCAGGCGTTTCAATGCCGGATTCAGCCTGCCGGCGATCGTGCTGCGATAGGCGGCCGCGAGCTTTTTCTTGTCGGCGTCCGAGAATCCGGACGGGAAATTCTTCACGGGCGTGTAGTAGATGCTGTCTTCGGCCTTGGCGGCCACCAGCTGCTTGAACTGGGGCAGGGCGGCGACCATGACCGCCTTCGGCTGCACGACGCCGGTCTTCATCCCCTCGCGCATGTTGGCGATGGCCTGGTCGATCCAGGGACCCAGCTGGGTCAGGCGGTTCAGGTAGGCGCGGTAATCCTTCACGGTCGCGAGGGGCTGCGCCTGCTGGCCGCTGCTGTAGTTCGCGAGCGTGACGGGCAGCGCGTCCATCTGGTTCAGCGGCAGCAGGTGCTCGGGGAACGGTTCGAAGCGCAGCGCCGTCGTGAGTTCGTAGTCGAGGATGTCGTAGCTCGTCTGGTCGCGCTGGGCGAGGCCGTCGCGGCGGATCGTGTGCAGGCGTTTCAGGTAGTCCCGGTACAGCGCGAACTGGTGGGCACGGTTCTTCGGCGCGATCGACATGCCGATCTGGTCGGCGTAGCGGTTGTCGCCGCTCTCGCCGGCGGAGACGGGATCGAAGCGCGCCAGCGCATCCCAGTATTCGTCGGCCAGCTTGTTCAGTTTTCTGGATTCGGAGGTGCTCGCGGCGCTCGTGGCGCCGGCGCTGGCCGTGGGCTGGGTCGCGGTGTCGGCGACGGCCGGCGCGCAGGCGATGATGCAGGCGGCGGCGAGGGTGCCCAGTGTGAAGATCTGTTTCATGTGTGTTCTACGTGATGAAGATGAAAGTAGCCACGCGGTTCAGTAATTGGCCAGCGGCGCCAGTTGACCGCCCTTGAAGCTGTAGACCGTGACCGCGGTCTTCTTCAGGTTGCCGCTCGCGTCGTAGCCGTACGTGCCGGCTACGCCCTGGTACGTCATCGTGTGCAGCTGCTTGCCGACGGCGCCGGCGTCGGTCGTGTTCGCGGCCTGGATGGTCTTCGCGATGAACATCGTCTGGTCGTAGAACGAGGGCGCGTACACGTCCGGGTCGTGCTGGAAGCGCCGCTTGTAGCGGGCCTTGAACGCGGGGCCGCCGGCCTGCTTGTCGAGCATCGCGCCGGCTTGAGCACACATCACGTTCTCGCCGACGGCGTCGCCCCCCAGCTTGGCCATCTCCGGGCTGCATAGCGTGTCGCCGCCGAGCAGGCGCACGTTCGCCATCCCCAGTTGCTTCATCTGGCGCGCCATCGGGGCGGCCTGCGGCGCATAGCCGCCGAAGAAGATGGCGTCCACCTTCTTCGCGCGGAACGCGGTGAGGACGGCGGAAAAATCGCTTGCCTTGTCGGTCGTGAATTCGCGGCCGGCCACGCTCACGCCGGCGGTGCGCGCCTGCTTCGCGAATTCGTCGGCGATGCCCTGGCCGAACGCCGTGCGGTCGTCGATCACGCCGACCGTCTTGATTTTCAATCCCTTCGCGGCGTACGACGCCATCGACGCGCCCACCTGGCTGTCGCTGGCGACGATGCGGAAGACGTTCGGGTAGCGCGCCTGCGTGATCTTGGGGCTCGTGCCCACGGTCGACATCAGGATGCCGGCGTCGTTGTAGACGCGCGAGGCCGGGATCGCGACGCCCGAGTTGTAGGGCCCCAGCACGAACTTGACGCCGGCGTCGGCGAATTTCTGCGCGACGCTCACGCCCGCTTTCGGATCGCCCTGGTCATCCTCGGACAGCAGTTCGAATTTCAGGGTCTTGGCGCCGACCTTGAGCTTTTGCGCGTTGAGTTCCTCGACCGCGAGGCGCACGCCGTTCTCGTCGTCCTTGCCGGCGAAGGCGTTGGCGCCCGACAGCGGGCCGCTGACGCCGATGCGCACGACCTGGTCCTGGGCGAGCGTGGAGGTTGCGGTCGCGAGCAGGATCGCTGCCAGCGCCACGGTGTTGATGGTTGATGCCATGCGTTGTCTCCGTTGTTAATCAACGGTCGCCATCATCGCATACTCGAACGGGCGCGCGGTCGCGCGGGCGCGCAAACAGCTTAAGCCGGCAGCCCGTGCGAGATCAGTTCCAGCGGCAGCGCGGTGGTGCACTTGATCTGCTCCATCGAGAACGCGGAGGAGACGCCGGACAGCTGGGCCGTCTTGATCAGCTTTTTGTAGAAGCGGTCGTAGCCGTCGATGTCGGTCGTGACGACCTTCAGCAGGTAATCGACGTCGCCGCTCATGCGGTGGAATTCGAGGACTTCAGGCAGCGCGATGACGGCGGAGGCGAAGCGCTCCAGCCATTTTTCGTCGTGCTCGTTGGTGCGCACGCTGACGAACACGGTAACGGGCAGGCCGACCTTGTGGCGGTTGACGATGCTGACCCGGCTTTCGATGTATCCCTCTTCCTCGAGGCGCTTGACTCGCTTCCAGCACGGGGTGCTGGACAGCCCGACCTTTTCGCTCAGGCCGGAAATCGACAGGGTGGCATCCGCCTGCAGCGCAGCCAGAATCGCGCAGTCGTATTTGTCGAGTGAATTCATCTTGTCCATGTCACGATTTCTAGAATGTTCGTTCTTCAGCCAAGGAAAAATCAAAGATTCTTTAGTACGTCATTTTTCGCACTAAACCGTAACATATTACTCAACAATCGCGCTCATGGCGCATTTATTTTTGGACTTTTAGCAATTATTTTATGGCCTCCGACATCTACCTCGACGCAAACGCCACTTCGCCGGTCCTGCCTGCCGCAATCGCCGCGGCCGTCGACGCGATGGAGGCCCAGTTCGGCAATCCGAGCAGCAGCCACGCCACCGGCCTGCGCGCCAGGCGCATCCTCGACGCGACCCGCGCGCGGGCGCGCCGCGTGCTCGGCGCGGGGCCGGGCCGCGTGCTGTTCACGAGCGGCGCCACCGAAGGCATCCAGACCGCGGTGCTGTCCGCGCTCGTCGCCGTGCGCGAACGCCGCGCCGCGGGCGAATCCTGCGGCGACCTGCTGCTGTACGGCGCCACCGAACACAAGGCCGTGTCGGAAAGCCTCGCGCACTGGAACCGCCTGCTCGGCATGGGCCTCACGCTCCGCGCCTTGCCCGTCGACGAGACGGGACGCCACCGGCTGGACGTCCTCGGTGCGCTGGCGCCGCGCGCTGCGCTGGTCTGCACGATGGCGGCCAATAACGAGACGGGCGTGATCTCGGACCTGGACGGCATCGCGCGCACCTTGCGCGCCTGCGGCAGCAAGGCCTACTGGATGGTCGACTGCGTGCAGGCGCTGGGCAAGCTGCCGCTCGACCTCGCGAACACGCGCATCGACTACGCGCCGTTCTCGGGCCACAAGCTGCATGCGCCGAAAGGCATCGGCATCCTGTACGTGCGCGACGGCGCGCCGTACACGCCGCTGATGATCGGCGGCGGCCAGGAAGGCGGGCAGCGTTCCGGCACCGAGAACATGGCCGGCGTCGCCGCCCTCGGCGCGGTGCTGGCCGCGCTGGAAGACGGCGGCACGTTCCGCAGCCACGCCGAACTGGCCGCGCTGCGCGACGGGCTGGCGGCCGCCCTGCGCGAAGCGTTTCCCGGCGTCGTCTTCAACGCGCCGTTCGAGCACACCTTGCCGACCACCTTGAATTTCGCCGTGCCCGGCGTCTCGAGCCGCGACCTGCTCGACCTGTTCGACGCGGCCGGCGTGCGCGTGAGCGCCGGGTCGGCGTGTTCCGCCGCCAAGGCCGCGCCCAGCTACGTGCTGGACGCGATGGGCCTGCCGTCGTGGCGCAGCAGCGGTGCCGTGCGCCTGTCGATCGGGCCGCTCGCGGACGACGCCTTCGTCGCCGCGGCCTGCGCGCGCATCCGCCACTGCGGCGAGGCGCTGCGCACGCGGGCGCTGGCGGCCGGGTCGTCCGGCGTCATGCAGGTCAGCGGTGACGGCCGCCACGGCTGGATCGTGTTCGACGGCGACGCCTGCGTCGTGATCGATCCGCCGCGCGGACAGGCCGGCCGCATCGCCGCGCTCGCGCGCGACGCGGGCCTGCGCGTGCTGGCCGTGCTGGGCAGCGGGGCCGATGCCGACGGCGCCGCCGAGCTGCGCGCCGCACTCGGCCTCGAAACGGACGATCCGCTCGACTGGCCCGCGGCATGCGGCACCGTCGCGCTGGACGACGGCAGCCATGCGGATTGCATCGCCATCGGCACCGCCGTGCTGGCCCGCCTGCCGCAGGGCGAGCGCACCGTCTACCTGCTGGGTACCGCCGACGCGGGCCGCCTGTCCCGCACCGCCGTGCGCCAGGTCTTCGGCGCCGTCGATGCGAACGTCCTCGCCCGCGTGGTACACGATTCGACCGTGCTGTGTCACGGCGCCGACACCGACGGCCTCGCGTGCGCGACGCTGGCCGCATCGTCCGACGCCGGCGCGCCCGGGCAGCTGCATCCGGAAACGCTGGACGTGTTCCTGCGCCGCCACGCCGATGCGCTGCTCGTCGACGTGCGCGAAGCGTTCGAGGCGGCGGCGGGCCCGATGGTCCTGCACGGCCGCGCGGCGGACAACGTGCCGCTGTCGCGCCTGGCCGAGCATGTGGCGGCATGGTTGACGGCACCCGCGCGGCCCATCGTGTTCGTGTGCCGCAGCGGCAACCGCAGCGCCAAGGCGGCCGCATGCCTGCGCCGCGCGGGCCATGCGCACGCGTGGACGGTCGTCGGCGGGATGGCGCTGGCCGGCGCGGCGTGAACACCTCTGTACGCTAACGCACGGTTTCGCAGCGCCTGATTGCTTAGCATGGCTTCAGCCGTGCGCCCTCGAGTCGTCCGCCTTCACCCGAATGGTCGCGTTCCGCGTCAGCCGGCGGCCGGTTGCGCGCGCCACCATGAGGTCCCTGTTGAACGAACAAAACGCGCTCCCGCGCGCAGCCCAAGGCCTCGCCGCCGACGATGCCCCGCTGCGCGCCGAACTGTTTTCTGCCGCCCAGATGGCCGTGCACGGCCGTTCCCTCGCCGCGCGCCATCAGGTGGACGGCCGTCCGGGAACGGACGAGCTGCTCGCACGCCTTGCCGACAACGCGGCCGCCATCGCGGATGCCTGCGCTGCCCTCACGCGCGCAGCCGGTGCCGGCGCGCGCCTGGCGCCGGCGGCCGAGTGGCTGCTCGACCACCATTACCTGATCGAGGACCAGGTCCGCCTCGCGCGCAGCCACCTGCCGCCGGCGGACTGCCGCGCGCTGCCTTGCCTGCGCGACGCCGGCGCATGCGGCAACCAGCGCGTGTATCGACTGGCGCTGGAAGTGGTCGCGCACGGCGACGGCCACGTGGACCCGCAAAGCCTCGCGCGCTTCGTCGCCGCGTACCAGGAAGGCGCGCCGCTCACGCTGGGCGAATTGTGGGCGATACCCGTCATGCTGCGCCTCGCGCTGGTCGAGAACCTCCGCCGCATCGCCGTGCACGAGGCGGATGCGGGGCGCCAGCGCGCGCGGGCGGGCCGCTGGGCCGACCGCATGGCGGCCGCGGCGGACGAGCGCCCCGGTGACCTGATCCTCGTCGTGGCCGACATGGCGCGCGCCGTGCAGCCGATGGGGTCGAGCTTCGTGGCCGAGCTGGCGCGCCGGCTGCAGGGCCGCGGCGGCCCGCTGACGCAGGCATTGCAGTGGATCGCGACGCGCCTCGCCGACGAAGGCCGCTCGATCGACCAGGCCGTGCAGGCCGACGTCGGCTGTCAGGCCGCCGACCAGGTGTCCACCGCCAACACGATCGCGAGCCTGCGCCTGCTGGGCAGCACGGACTGGCGCGCATTCGTCGAGACGATGAGCGCCGTCGAGCAGGCGCTGCGCGGCGACCCGGCCGGCGTGTATGCCACGATGGATGGCGCCACGCGCGACCATTACCGCCGCGTGGTCGAACGTCTGGCGCGCGCCAGCGGCCGTGCCGAGATCGCGGTCGCGACGGAAGCGCTGGCGCTGGCGGGCGAAGACCATCCCGATGCGCGCCTGCGCCACGTGGGCTGCTACCTCGTCGGCAACGGCCTGCCCCGGCTGGAAGCGCGGCTGCACGTGCGCCTCGGCATGGCGGCCACGTTGCGCCGTGCGTGGCGCGGGCGCCCGCTGCTATGCTACCTGGGGCTCATCGGCGCGCCGACAGCGCTGTTCGCGGGGGCGGCCGTGGTGCGCGCGGCGCAGGACGGTGCCGGCCTCGGTCTGCTGCTCGGCGTCGGCGTGCTGGTCACGCTCGGCGCGAGCCGGCTCGCGCACGCGCTCGTCGACCTGATGGCCGCGCGGCTCGTCGCGCCCGCGCCGCTGCCGCGCCTGGATTTCGGTGCCGGCATTCCGCCGGATGCGCGCGCCATCGTCGTCGTGCCGGCGCTGCTGCAGGGTCGCGCCGACGTCGCCGCCCTCGTCGATGCGCTCGAGGTGCGCTACCTGGCCAACCGCGATCCGGCGCTGCGTTTCTGCCTGCTGACGGACCTGCCCGACGCGCCGCGCCAGGAGGTGTACGGCGACGCGGAACTGATCGAGCAAGCACGCGCCGCCATCGCCGCGCTTAACGCGAAGTACGACGACGCGCGCCCGTTCCTGCTGCTGCACCGCCAGCGCGTGTGGAGCGCGGGCGAGGGCGCGTGGATCGGCCGCGAACGCAAGCGCGGCAAGCTGGAAGACTTGAACGCGCTGCTGCTGCGCGGCGAGCGCGCCCCGTTCGCCGTTGTCGAAGGCGACACCGATGGCCTGGACGGCATCCGCTACGTGATCACGCTCGATGCCGGCACCGAGCTGCCGCGCGACGCCGCGCGCGTCCTCGTCGCCGCGATGGCGCATCCGCTGAACGCGCCCGTGTTCGATGCCGCCGGCCGCCGCGTGGTCGAAGGCCATGGCATGCTGCAGCCGCGCGTGGTGCCCGCGCTGCCGCCCGAGACGGCTTCGCGCTACGCCCGCCTGTGCAGCGGCGCGGCAGGCATCGACGTCGACCAGGACCTGTTCGGCGCAGGCGCGTTCGCGGGCCAGGGCATCTACGACCTGCGCGCATTCGACCGCGTGCTGCGCGGCCGCTTGCCGGAAGACCGCGTGCTGTCGCACGACCTGCTGGAAGGCTGCTACGCGCGCTGTGGCTTCCTGCGCGACGTCGCCCTCGTCGAATCTTGCGCGCCGCGCTACAGCGACGACGTCGGCCGCCGGCACCGCCGCATCCGCGGCGATTGGCAACTGGCCGGCTGGCTGCGCGCGCGCGTGCCGCTGGCCGGCGGCGGCACGGAACCGAACCTGCTGCCGCCGCTCGCGCGCTGGAAGCTGGTCGACAATCTGCGCCGCAGCCTCGTCGCGCCGGCCCTCACGGCCGCGCTGTTGCTGTGCTGGGCGCTGCTGCCGGCGCCCGCGTTCTGGACCGCGGCCGCACTGGCCGTGTTCTTCGTGCCGTTCGCGCTGGACACCCTGATCGGCCTCGCGGACAAGCCGCACGACGTCGCGCTGGGCCGGCACGTGCTGAACCAGGCACACGACGCGCGCATCGGCCTGGGCCACGCGCTGCTGGACACGGCGTTCCTGCCGCATGAGGCCAGCTACAGCGTGGACGCGATCGCACGCGGCATCTGGCGCATGCTCGTGTCGAAGCGGCGCCGCCTGGAGTGGCGCGACGCGAGCCTCGCGCGCTCCAGCACGGACCTGGAATCGAACTGGCGCAATATGTGGTTCGCGCCTGCGTTCGCCGTGGGCGCGGCCGTCCTGCTCAGCTTTGCGAACCCGTTCGCGCTGTTCGCCGCCGCGCCGTTGCTGCTGTTGTGGTTCCTGTCGCCCGTCGTTGCATGGTGGGTCAGCCTGCCGGCCGCGCGTCCGGTGCCGCACCTGGCGGACGAACAGCAGCGCTTCCTCGCCACGCTGGCGCGCCGCACGTGGGCGTTCTTCGAGGACCACGTCACGGCCGTGGACAACTGGCTCGCGCCGGAATGCATGCAGGAGCATCCCGCGCCCGCCGTCGCGCACCGCACGTCGCCGACAAGCATGGGGCTCACGGTGCTCGCGAACCTCGCGGCTTGGGACTTCGGCTACGTGGCCGCGGGCGAGCTGCTGGCGCGCACGCGCGCGACGCTGGGCACGATGGCCCGGCTCGAGCGCCACCGCGGCCATTTCTGCGCCGGCTACGACACGCGGACGCTCGCCCCGCTGGCATCGACTTACGTGTCGACGGCGGACAGCGGCAACCTGGCCGCGCATCTGCTCACAATGGCCGCCGGCCTGGAACAGCTGGGCGACGCGCCGGTCGCGTCCAGCCGCCTGCTCGACGGCATCCGCGCCACGCTCGACGTCGTGGACGACCACGCGACGCCGGCCGTACGCGATGCGGTCGCCGCAGTGCGCCACCAATTGACGCCCGAGCGCTGCCGCAACGCGCACACGCTGCCGGGTCTCGCCGACTGCCTGCAGGCGCTGGTGCGCGCAGCGGACGCGCTCGTGGCCGCCGTGCCGGACGACGCCGACCCGCAGCTGCGCGACTGGACCGGCAAGCTGGCCAGCCAGTGCGCGGCCGCGCATGCGGACCTGTTGCTGATGGCGCCGTGGATGCGCGTCGAGCAGGAATACGTGATCGACGCGAGCCTCACGCGCATTCCCACATTGCGCGAGCTGGCCGGCTTCGGCATGCAGGCGCCCGGCGACGAACTGGCGCCGGATGCGCGCACGCGCGAGCTGCTGCTGGCCCGCCTCGTGGCCGAAGGCAGCGCCAACGCGCGGGCGCGCCTGGACGAGATCGCGCAGCTGGCACGCGACGCGCGGGCCTGCGCCGACATGGATTTCGGTTGCCTCGTCGACGCGGACACGGGGCTGCTGGCGGCCGGGTGCCACGCGGGCGAGGGTCGCCTCGATGCCGACAACCACGACATGCTCGCGTCGCCAGCGCGCCTCGCCAGCTTCATCGGCATCGCGCAGGGCCAGCTCCCGCAGGATCACTGGTTCGCGCTGGGGCGCCAGCTGTGCGTCGCGCACGGCCAGGAAGTGCTGCTGTCGCGCGACGGGACGATGGCCGACTACCTGGCGCCACAACTCGTGATGCCGGCATACCGCGGCACGCTGCTCGACGCGGCCTGCCGCGGCATCGTGCGCGCCCAGGCCGAGTACGGCCGCCGGCGTAACGTCCCCTGGGGCATCTCGGACTCGAGCTGCAACGCGATGGACGCCACGCTGCACTACGAATACCGCCCGTTCGGCGTGCCGGGCCTGGGTGCGACGCGCGGCCTCGGCGCGGACCTTGTCGTCGCGCCCTATGCCACCATGCTGGCGTTGACGGTGGAACCGGAGCGCGCCTGCGCCAACCTGGAACGCATGGCGAAGCTGGGCTTCACGGGCCGTTACGGTTTCTACGAAGCCGTCGACTACACGCCGGCGCGCCTGCCGCACGGCCAGGCCTGCGCCATCGTGCGCGCGTTCATGGCGGCCCACGAGGGCATGGGCCTGCTCGCGCTGGCGCACCTGCTGCATGACCGCCCGATGCAGCGCCGCTTCGCCAGCGATCCGCGCCTGCGCGCCGCGCTGCCGCTGCTGCACGAGCGCGTGCCGGCCGCGGGCGCGCACGCGTCCGCGCGCGCCGAGGCCGAGGAGCTGCGCCAGCCGGCGCCGGCGGCGGATGCGACGGCACGCACGGTCGCGGACCCCGACGCTGCGCCGCCGGAAGTGCAGTTGCTGTCCAACGGCACCTACCACGTGATGGTGACGGCGGCCGGCACCGGGCGCAGCACCTGGGGCGACCTGGCTCTCACGCGCTGGACCGAGGACCCGACCGTCGACGACCACGGCGTCTTCTGCTACGTGCGCGACCTGGACAGCGGCGCCGTGTGGTCGACGACGCGGCAGCCGACGGCGGCGCGGCCCGAGCGCTACGAGGCCGTATTCTCCGAAGGCCGCGCGACATATCGGCGGCGCGACCATGGCATCGAGTTGCATACGGTGGTCGCCGTCGCGTCCGAGGACGACGTCGAACTGCGCCGCGTGCGCGTCGCCAACACGACGGATGCCGTGCGCACGATCGAGCTGACGAGTCTTGCGGAAGTCGTGCCGGCGCTGCCGACGCCGTTCGCGCAGGTGGAGATCCTGGCCGGCCGTGGCGCGCTGCTGTGCACGGGCCGCCAGGGCATGGGAGCAGCCGCGCCCTGGCTGCTGCACGTGATGACGGTGCACGGCGGCAGCGCGGCCGCGGCGGCGCCGCAGTTCGAAACCCGGCGCGCCCACTTCATCGGCCGCGGCCGAACCCTCGCGTGGCCGGCCGCGCTGGACGACCGCGCCGCACTCGCGGGGACGGCCGGTACCGTGCTCGATCCCGTGCTGGCGATCCGCCGCGTGCTGACCTTGGCGCCGCACGAGGAGGTGACCGTCGACGTCGTGCTGGGCGCGGCCGGCGCGCGCGAGCAGGCGCTGCGCCTCGTCGACACCTACCGCGAGCGCGACGCTGCCGACCGCGTGCCCGACCTGGCGTGGACGCATTGCCAGGTCGTGCTGCGCCAGCTGAACGCGGGCGAGGCGGACGCCCAGCTGTACGCGCGTCTCGCCGGCTGGGTGCTGCATCCGCAGGCCGCGCTGCGCGCCGATCCGGCCGTCATCGCGCGCAACCAGTGCGGCCGTACGGCGCTCGCCGCGTACGGTCTGTCCGGCGAGCATCCGATCGTGCTGCTGCACATGCGCGACCTCGCCCACGTCGAACTGGCGCGCCAGCTGGTCCAGGCGCACACGTGGTGGCGCTTGAAAGGGCTCGCCGTCGACCTCGTGATCTGGTGCGACGACGGCGGCGCGGCGGGCGGCTACCGCCAGGCGCTGCACGACCAGGTGCTGGGTCTCGTCGCGTCCGGCCCCGCCGCACAAGTGATCGACCGGCCGGGCGGCGTGTTCGTGCGTCCGCTCGACGCGATCCCGGACGACGAGCGCGTGCTGATGCAGGCGATGGCGCGCGTGATCCTGACGGACGACCACGGCGGCCTGGCCGAGCAGCTGCGCCGCGCGGGCGCGCGCAAGGCCGAGCCGGCGCCGGCGTTCGTCCCGGCGGCGGCGCCGCAACCGTACCCGCCGGTCGTGCTGGCCGTGCCGGACCTCGTGCTCGACAACGGCATCGGCGGCTTCAGCGCGGACGGGCGCGAATACGTGATCCGCACGGGGCCGGGCCGCTCCACGCCGGCGCCATGGGTCAACGTGCTGGCGAGCCCGATGTTCGGCACCGTCGTGTCTGATAGCGGGCAAGCCTACAGCTGGAACCAGAACGCCCGCCTGTTCCGCCTGACGCCGTGGGACGACGATCCCGTGTGCGACCGCGGCGGCGAAGCCTTCTACGTGCGCGACGAGCAGACGGGCGTCTACTGGTCGCCGACGGCGCTGCCGGCGCCCTCCGGCGGCGAGTACGTCACGCGCCACGGCTTCGGCTACAGCGCGTTCGAGCACGCGGCGCACGGCATCCACAGCGAGCTGCTGACGTACGTGGCGCTGGACGCGCCGCTGAAGTACGTCGTGCTCCGCCTGCGCAACGACGGCGCCGCGCCGCGCCGGCTGTCCGTCACGGGCTATGTCGAATGGGTGCTGGGCGAGCTGCGGCCCGCGTCCGCACCGTACGTGGTGACGGAACAGGATCCCGTCAGCGGCGCGCTGTTCGCCCGCAACGCCTGCGACGCCGACTTCTCCGGCCGCGTCGCCTTCTTCCATCTCGACGCCGAAAAGGTGGCCTTCACGTGCGACCGCACGGAATTCATCGGGCGCGGGCGCAGTCTCGCGAATCCGGCCGCGCTGGAACGCACGGCCCTGCTGGGGCGCACGGGCGCCGCGCTCGATCCGTGCGCGGCGCTGCAGACGAGCATCGAGCTGCACCCGGGCGACGAGCAGGAACTCGTGTTCATGCTGGGCGTGGGCGGGCGCCGCAACCTGGATGCGACGGGCATGGTCCAGCGCCATGCCGGTGCCGCGACGGCGGCCGCCGACCTGGCCCGCGTGCGCGACTTCTGGGACGACACGCTGTCCGGCATCCGCATCGAGACACCGGAGCCGGCGTTCGACGTGCTGGCCAACGGCTGGCTGATGTACCAGACCATCGCTTGCCGCATGTGGGCGCGCACGGGCCATGCGGCGTCCGGCGGCGCGTACGGCTTCCGCGACCAGCTGCAGGATGCGATGGCCGCCGTGCACGCGCGCCCGGAACTGCTGCGCGACCACATCCTGCTGTTCGCCGGCCACCAGTTCGTCGAAGGCGACGTGCAGCACGGGTGGCATCCGCCGATGGGGCGCGGCACACGCACGCGCTGCTCGGACGATGCCTTGTGGCTGCCGTTCGCCGTGCACCGCTACGTCGGCGTCACCGGGGACACGTCGCTGCTCGACGAGATCGCGCCGTTCATCGAAGGCCGCGCGCTCAGGCAGGACGAGGCGGCTTGGTGTGACGTGCCGGCCCCGTCGCGCGAGCAGGCCAGCATCTACGAGCACTGCGTGCGTGCGCTGCGGCGTGCCCTCGTGTTCGGCCCGCACGGCCTGCCGCCGATCGGCACCGGGGACTGGAACGATGGCATGGACGCAATCGGCCCCGGCGGGCGCGGCGAGAGCGTCTGGCTCGGCTTCTTCCTGTACGACGTGCTGTGCCGCTTCGCCGACCTCGCCGACCGCCGCGGCGACTACGGTTTCTGCACGACCTGCCGCAGCGCGGCCCAGGTCCTCGCGCACAACATCGAGGACAACGCGTGGGACGGAGAATGGTACCGGCGCGCCTACTTCGACGACGGCACGCCGCTCGGCACGCGCGACGGCGCCGCGTGCCGCATCGATGCCGTCGCGCAGAGCTGGGCCGTGCTGTCCGGCGCGGCCGACCTGGGCCGCGCGCGCATCGCGCTGGACGCGGTCGACGCGCACCTCGTGCGACGTGACGCGGGCCTCATGCACATGCTCGATCCGCCGTTCGATGCGGGTGCGCCCGATGCGGGCGCCATCGGCGCGGATCCGCCGGGCGTGCGCGCCAACGGCGGCCAGTGCACGCAGGCCGCGATCTGGACGGCGATGGCGTTCGCGCACTTGGGCGACACGGAACGGGCCTGGGAACTGGCGCGCATGCTCAACCCCGTAGAGCGCACCGGCACGGCCGAGGATTGCGCCACCTATGCGGCGGAACCGTATGCGATGGCGGACGACGTGGTGGCCGCCGCGCCGTACGCGGGACGGGCCGGCGGCAGCTGGTACACGGGGGCGGCCGCGTGGATGTACCGGCTGATCGTGGAATCCCTGCTCGGCGTGACGCGCGCGGGCGACGCGCTGACCCTGACGCCGCGCCTCCCGGCCGGCTGGGAGGGCTTCCGCCTGCACTACCGTTACCGCGGCACCCACTACGCGATCGCCGTGCACCGCGCGGACGAGGCGCTGCTGTGCGTGGACGGCGTGGCGCAGCAGGGCCACACGATCGTGCTGGAGGACGACGGCCGGACGCACGAGGTGGAGATGCACGTGCCGTACCGCCAAGGCGTGCCGTTCGCCGTGCCGCCGCCGGACAGGACCGCGTGCGAAAAAATGCGGCCCTGACCCGCAATGCGCGTGCCATGCAGGACGGCTTATATTTTGTCAATAAAATAATAATTTTCTGATAATTTCATGAGCCGGGGATCAACGCGCCCTGGGTATGCAATTGCAAAAATTGCATCATGAAAACCTCATTCCTCCTCTCGTCCCTGGTGCCGGCCGCAGCCGGCGTTTTTCAACCGTCAGCGCATGCGGCCGTGCGCGAACACCTCGAGCTCGAGGCGACGCTGCTTGCGCCGTACCATGGCGACGCGCGCGGTGCGCGTCCGGATGCGCGCACGTTCACGCTGTCGTTCGAGTACCCCGGCCTGAGCGGCCGCCGTCCCGTGACGTGGCGCCTGGATCTCGTGGCGCCGTCCGGCCGGCGCGTCGCCCGCTGGCAGGGCCGCGTTGCACTGGTAGGCAGGCCGGCCGACGCGGCCGTGCGCTGGACGGGCAGCGTGGCTGGCCATCGGCCGGCGCCCGGCGTCTATCGCGTGCGGCTGCATGCCGCGAGCGGCGCGGAGAGCGTCGACCAGGCCTGGGACATCGCCGTGGGCGCGCTGCCCGCGCCCGCGCTGCCTCGGTTCGCGCCGCTGGCGACAGGGCACGCGCGCATGCTGGCGGTGCCTGCTGCCGGCGCGCTGCCGTACACGGTCTATTACGGCAACCTGCACAGCCAGACGCGCGACAGCGACGGCGGCGGCCCCGTCGACACCTGCCACGGCGCGCAGGACCCGCAGTCGGCGCCCTACGGCCCGGACGCCGCCTACCCGTATGCGCGCCGGCATGGCCTGGACATGCTGATGGTCTCGGAGCACAACCACATGTACGACGGCTCGGACGGCACGAACCCGGATGCCGACCCGGCGAAAGCGCGCGCCATGTACCAGGCGGGCCTCGCGACGGCGCGCGATTTTTCGGCCGCGAATCCGGGCTTCCTCGCGCTGTACGGCATGGAATGGGGCGTGATCGGCAACGGCGGCCACTTGAACATCTTCGACAGCGACGAGCTGCTCGGCTGGGAGCGCAATGGCAAGGGCGAGCTGATCGCGGACACGGAGACGCCGAAGAGCGACTACGCCGCGCTGTACGCGCTGATGCGCCAGCGCGGCTGGACGGGCCAGTTCAACCACCCGGCGCTCGCGGGCCAGTTCGTCGTGAACGGCACGCCGCTCGCGTACACGCCCGACGGCGACGCCGTGATGGCCTTGTGCGAAGTGGTCAACAGCTCGGCCTTCTCGAACAGCGAGAACGAAGGCGAGACGCGGCGCAGCAATTTCGAGCAGGCCTGCGACAAGCTGCTGGAAGCGGGCTACCACGTCGCGTTCAGCAGCAACCAGGACAACCACTGCGCCAACTGGGGCGCGTCGTACAGCAACCGCAGCGCCGTGCTGGTCCCGGCCGGCGCGCCGCTGACGCGGGCGAGCTTCCTCGACGCCGTGCGTGCGCGCCGCGTGTTCGCGACGATGGACAAGGATGCGCAGATCGTGTTCACGGCGAACGGCCACCTGATGGGCGAGCGCTTCGACAACGCGGGCGCGTTGCACTTGCAGGTGGCGTATGCGAGCACCAGCGGCAGGCAGGCGGCGACGGTGGCGATCATGGAAGGCGTCCCGGGACGCAACGGCGACGTGACCCAGCTCTCCGACCAGGCCGACGTGACGACGACGCCGGCACCCGGCGCGCATTTCTATTATGCGAAAGTGACGCAGGACGACGGCAAGGTGCTGTGGTCCGCACCCGTGTGGGTCGCGCAGGCGGCGTTGCCCTAGAACCCGAGGCTGCGACCCGCGCCGAGCAGGGTGGCGATGCCCAGCACGGCGAAGACCAGCGCGGCCAGGCCGTGCACGAGCTTCAGCGATGACGAACCCGCCGTCAGGCGCCCCGCGATCCGGTCGCCGAAATACACGGCCGGCACGTTCGCGATCATCATGCCGAGCGTCGTGCCGGCGACGACCGACACGGCGGAACTGTAGCGCGCCGCCAGGGCGACGGTGGCCACCTGTGTCTTGTCGCCCATCTCGGCGACGAAGAACGCGATGGCGGTCGTGAGGAACACGCCGAAGCGCGCGAGCGGCGTCTCGTCCTCGTCCACTTCGTCCGGCACCATGATCCACGCGGCCATGCCGAGGAAGGCGATGCCCAGCACCCAGCGCATGACGTCGGGCCCCAGCAGGCGGCTCACGAGCGCGCCGACAGCGGCCGCGAACGCATGGTTTGCGACGGTCGAGACGAGGATGCCGGCCACGATGGGCAGCGGACGACGGAAGCGCGCGGCGAGCAGGAAGGCCAGCAGCTGGGTCTTGTCGCCGATTTCGGCGAGGGCGACGATGCCGGTGGAAACGAGGAAGGCGTCCATCTGGGAACCGCGGCACGGCGCGGCGGGCAAGGCGGTGAAACGCGGATCATAGCAGAGCCGCGGGCGACAATGCTATGCTGCTCGCGCTCCCGCCATCCGGGACAGTCCACCATCGAGGAATCCACGCCATGAATCGAATCGCAGCAGCGATCCTGCTCGCTTTGTCCGGCGCCGCACTGGCGCAGACGTCCACCGCTCCCGTCGCGCCGTCCGCTTCGGCCCCCGTCTTCGCGCCCGCCGCCGCCGTCGATGCTGCCGCCGTCCTGAACGCCCATCTGGCGGACGACGTGACACGCACGATGAAGCTGTTCGACGTGCCCGGCATCGCGATCGCCGTCGTCAAGGACGGCAAGGTCGTCGCCACCCGCGGCTTCGGCGTGCGCAAGCTGGGCGCGCCGGACAAGGTCGACGGCAGGACGCTGTTCGAGATCGCGTCGAACTCGAAGGCGTTCACCGCGGCCGCGCTGGCGATGCTCGTCGACGAAGGCAAGCTGGCGTGGGACGACCCGGTCACGAAGCACCTGCCCGATTTCCAGATGTACGACGCGTACGTGACGCACGAGATGACGGTGCGCGACCTGCTCACGCACCGCAGCGGCCTGGGTCTCGGCGCCGGCGACCTGCTGTGGTGGCCGACGACGAACTTTTCGACGGACGAGATCATCCACGAGCTGCGCTACATCCGCCCCGCCACGAGCTTCCGCAGCAGCTATGCGTACGACAACCTGCTGTACATCGTGGCGGGCAAGATCGTCGCCGCGAAGTCGGGCAAGACGTGGGGCGAGACGATCCGCGACCGCATCCTGCGGCCGGTTGGCATGACGGCGACGACGACGAGTCTCGCCCAGAACAAGGGCAATCCGGACGTGGCGAATGCGCACAGCAAGATCGACGACAAGATCGCGGCCGTGAAGGCGATGCCCGTGGCGAATGCCGTGGGCGCCGTCGGCATCAACACGAACGCGGAGGACATCGCGCGCTGGATGAACGTGCTGCTGGCCGGCGGCCGCGTGGGCAGGGACTCCAGCGGCAAGGAGGTGCGGCTGTACAGCGAGAAGCAGGCGCGCGAGATGTGGACGGCGCAGACGCCGATGCCCATCACCGAGCCTGATCCGAAGCTGGCCGCCACGCGCCCGAACTTCCTCGCCTACGGCCTCGGCTTCCAGCTGCGCGACTGGCAGGGCAAGCTGCTCGCGATGCACAGCGGCGCGCTGCAGGGCTTTTATTCGAAGGTGGTGCTCGTGCCGGAAGCGAAGCTGGGCATCGCGATTCTCACCAATGCGGAAAGCGGCGGCTCGCTGAACGCGCTGCAGTACCAGCTGCTCGACCGCATGCTGAACCCGGCCGCGACGACCGACTGGATCGGCACCGTGAAAGCCGTCGACGACGAGAGCCACGCGAAGGAACTGGAGCGCCTCGGCAAGGCGAACGCCGCGCGCGCGGAAAAGTCGCAACCGTCGCTGGCGCCCACGGCGTACGACGGCGACTACGAGGACCCGTGGTACGGCCTCGCGACGATCCGCCACGTGGGTGGCAAGCAGCTGCTGACCCTGTCGCGCACGCCGGACCTGACGGGCGAGCTGGAACACTACCAGTACGACACTTTCATCGTGCGCTGGAAGGAGCGCAACTTCAACGCGGACGCCTACGTGACGTTCGCGCTGAACCCGGACGGCAGCATCGAGCGCATGCGGATGCAGCCGATCTCCACGGAGACGGATTTCAGCTACGACTTCCAGGACCTGAACTTCACGCCCGTCAAGAAGGAAGCGCCCAAGGCGCCTTAAATCGCAGGCACCGGCGAGAACCCGGACACCGCCCGGTACTTGCCGTTGCCGTAGTGGAGAATCTCGCGCTGGTCGATCGCGGACGGCGGCGCCGCCGGCGCTTCCGCGCGGCTGATCGCGCCCTGGTAGTGGATGGTGAGGTCGCCGGGCTGCTCGTGCGTGGCGTCGATCGTCCAGGTGCTTTCGATCGCGTAGCAATCGTGTGCGTCGGCCGCGCCGCCGCCGTCGCGCGCGGACGGATCGGGCGCATGCTGCTTCACGAGCGGCGCCAGGCGGCGCTGGCAATCGGGCGCGCTGTCGACGTTGATGCCGGACAGCGCCAGCTCCACGGCCGCGTCGCGCCGGACCATGTCGCGGCCCGCTTCGTACACGGCCAGCCAGGTGCCGCAGTAACCCTGCCAGCAGCTGCCGTATTCGACGGCCACCGCGCGGCGCCGCGCGGCCAGCGCGACTTCGCGCACGGCGGCCGCGCCGGAAAAGCCGCGCAGCGCGAAGATGCCCTGGCGTCCGCTCACGCCCCATGCCGTGCCGCGCTGTTCGAACTGGTAGGCGGCCAGCGCCATCGGCGTCGCTTGCGTCGTGTTGGCGCGGCCGTCGTCGCCGGCGGGCACGAGGCCCGCGATGAGCGTGAGGTGCGACGCATCCGTGCGCAGCACCAGCTTCGGTTGGACGACAACGCGGTTCGGGCCCGTGCTCCAGCCGGCGTAGATGCCGCGTGCCATGCCGGGGAGGGGCGGCAGCGTGGCGCTGTGCACGCGTCCGGCCGTGCTGTCGCTCCAGCCGGGAAAGGCCAGCGCCGCCAGCTGGGCGGGCGAGGGCAGCGCGGGCGCGCTCGCGCCGGCGCACAGCGCGGTCATGCAGGTGGCCGCCACGGCCGCACGGCGGACGTGGCGCCGCCAGGACATCGGGTACGTCATCAGTTCTTCTTGCCGTTCCAGACGTCCATCATGTCGGGCGATCCCTGCGAGCGGATGCCGTTGTCCTGCAGGATGCTTTCCGTCGCGTCGACCATCGCCTTGCGCGGCAGGACCATCGTCTCGCCGAAGCGCTGGTCGAAGCGCAGCACGACGAGGTCGTCCTTCAGGTCGCGCAGCAGGGCGACGAGGTGGCGCAGGCTGCGCACGGGGACGCCGTTGATGGATTCGACGACGGAACCGAAGCGGTTGCTGTAGCCGGCGACGAGCTTGTGCGGGAAGAACGGCGAGCTGACGACGACGAGTTCCTCGCGCTGGGCGTCCGGCTCGTCGCCGCGGCGCGTCACGAGCGGGCTCGCGTTGAACCCGTAGCCGTTCAGCAGGTTCACGTTGTTGTTCAGGAAGGAGGCGTACTCGATGGTGGCGCGCGAGAACACGATCGGGCCGTACACGAAGTATGGCGGATAATCGCCTTCCAGCGGCGGGACCAGCAGCGGACGCGGGCCACCGACCGGTACCTGCACCTGCATCGTCTTGCCTGCGCGGACGATGGTCAGCGGCACCTTGCCGTTCTTCGCCACCTGCTGCACGCGGTACTTGAAACGCACGCGCAGGTTCGGCCCCAGCTTGACCATGCCCTGGTCGTCGATGGGGTACTCGCCGATGTGCGTGATGACGTCCCATTCCTTCAGCGGATATTGCGCGTCGCTGCGGTAGGGCCGGTGCACGACGACGCCGTCGACCGACTTGTCGAGCTTCAGGTACTGGCGCAGCACCGGGTTTTCCAGTGTCTGGACGTCGTCCAGCAGCTGCGGCTTGCCGTCGTAGCGGCCGTCGGCCACGTCGCGCAGGAACAGCTCCACTTCCTCATTCGGAATCACGTAGCCGATGTTCTGGGTATTCGTGGCGCCCGAGAACGCGAGGCCGATCATCCGGTCGCCGTCGATCACGGGCCCGCCGCTGTTGCCGGGGTTGATCGCCGCATCGATCTGCACGCGCAGGCCCGCCGTGCCGTGGCCGTAGGGGACGAACTCCACGCGCGACACGATGCCCTTGGTGACGGACAGCGACGTGCCGCCGACCGGGTAGCCATAGGCCATCACCGCTTCGCGCACGTCAGGCAGCGCGTTCGTACGCTTCACGGGATGGTGCTTGTCGAAGAAAGCCTCGTCGTCCAGCTTCAACAGCGCGAGGTCCATGTCGTACGCGATCGCGACGACGGTGGCGCCGACCTTGTCGCCGTCCTGGCTGGCCTGCACCTCCACCTGGCTCGCGTAGCCGACGACGTGGGCATTGGTGAGGATGCGCTTGCCCTCGATGACGACGCCCGATCCCGTGACGTCCTGCGGCGTCGCCTTGGTCCAGGGCTTGAACGGGTCGGGGCGGCGCAGCGTGCTGAAGATCTTGACCACAGAGTTCTCGACGGCCGGCGAGACGGGCGGCGCGGCAGTGGGCGGCGCGGCTGCCTGGCTGGCTTCCTGGGCGTGGAGCGTGCAACTGGCCAGCGCGATCGCGGCGGCCGCGGCGAAGCGGACGATCTTCATGAATTCCTGTTCCGGTAACGAAATGTGACATGCAAGCGTTGCCGTCGCAATATACACGGTGCGTACCTGTAAAAATGCGCAGATTCTCACGTGTAACCTCGCCGTAATGATTTTTTACCGGGCCGCGTCGTTACGCGTACATACGAGGGTGTCCGGCGCGGCCGTCGCGGACACTGGACGGACAGCCGCGGACACGTGGAATCGCCGCAACGCGTGCGAATCCGCGCCTTCCGGTCTGGCACGAAGATTGCCTATTCAACATGTCAACAAGAACGAGCGGCCCGCTCCAGGACCGCTGCCAAAACAATATCGTGTGATTCTTCAGGAGACTACATGGAACGCCGTACCTTTCTTAAAATCGGTGCCGGTACCGCCGGGGCGATGCTGGTGCCCGTGTTCGGCAATGCCATCGCGGCGGAGGAGCTGCTCGTCGCGATGCCCGTCGCGGCCAAGAAGGCGCTGGCCGACGTCGCGCTGAATGCCGCCACCAAGGCCGGCGCGAGCTATTGCGACGTGCGCATCGGCCGCTACCTCAACCAGTACATCATCACGCGCGACCTGAACGTCGAGAACGTGACGAACACGGAATCGGCCGGCGTCGGCGTGCGCGTCGTGTGCAACGGCGCCTACGGCTTCGCCGCCACCAACGACATGACGCCGGACGGCATCGCGGGCGCCGCGCGCCAGGCCGTCGCGATCGCGCAGGCGAACGCGAAGCTGCAGTCGGACAAGGTGCAACTGGCGCCCGTGAAGGGCGTGGGCGAGGTGGCGTGGGCCACGCCGATCGTCCGCGACTGGCGCACGGTGCCCATCAAGGACAAGGCGGAACTCCTGATCGCCGCGAACAAGGCCGGCATGGACGCCGGTGCGAGCTTCATGCAGTCGATGCTGTTCCAGGTGCAGCAGCAGAAGTATTTCGCCTCGACGGACGGCTCGTACATCGACCAGGACATCCAGCGCCTGTGGGCGCCGTTCACGGCGACCGCGGTCGACAAGGCCAGCGGCAAGTTCCGTTCGCGCGCCGGCCTGTCGGCGCCCGTCGGCATGGGCTATGAATACCTGGACGCAAAGGCCGTGCACAAGATCAAGGCGGCGGGCGGCGTCGCCACGTTGTACACGCAGTCGTACGACATCGTCGAGGACGCGCGCGCCGCGGGCCGCGACGCCAGGCGCAAGCTGACGGCGAAGTCCGTCACGCCGGGCAAGTACGACCTGATGCTGTCGCCCGAACACCTGTTCCTGACGATCCACGAATCCGTCGGCCACCCGACGGAACTCGACCGCGTGCTGGGCTACGAGGCCAATTTCGCGGGCACGAGCTTCGCCACGCTCGATAAATGGGAGTCGAAGAAGTTCAACTACGGCTCGCCCCTCGTGAACATCGTCGCCGACAAGACGACACCGGGCTCGCTGGGCAACGTCGGGTACGACGACGAAGGTGTCAAGACGAAGCGCTGGGACCTGATCAAGGACGGCATCCTCGTGAGCTACCAGGCCACGCGCGACCAGGCCCACATCATCGGCAAGCCGGAGTCGGACGGCTGCTCGTACGCGGACAGCTGGAGCAACGTGCAGTTCCAGCGCATGCCCAACGTGTCGCTGCAGCCGGGCCGCAAGAAGCTCACGCCGGACGAGATGGTCAAGGACATCAAGAAGGGCATCTACATCGTGGGCGACGGCTCGTTCTCGATCGACCAGCAGCGCTACAACTTCCAGTTCGGCGGCCAGCTGTTCTACGAGATCAACAACGGCAAGATCGGCCAGATGCTGGAAGACGTGGCCTACCAGTCGAACACGCAGGACTTCTGGAATGCGTGCACGGCGATCTGCGACGAACGCGATTGGCGCATGAGCGGCTCCTTCTTCGACGGCAAGGGCCAGCCTCCGCAGATCAGCATCGTGTCGCACGGTTCGTCGACCGCGCGTTTTTCCGGCATCAACGTCATCAACACCGCCCGCAAGATCGGCTAAGGCAGGGACCCACACCATGACCATCCTGACCCAGGAACAAACCAAACATATCTGCGACCGCGTGCTGTCGTTCTCGAAAGCGGACGAATGCATCGTCACCGTCAACGGCAGCCGCAACGGCAACATCCGCTTCGCGCGCAACCAGGTCTCCACCGCCGGTCTCGCGGACGACACCAACATCTCGGTGACGGTCGCTTTCGGCAAGCGCCAGGGCACCGCCACGATTAACGAGTTCGACGACAAGTCGCTGGAAAAAGTCGTGCGCCGCGCCGAGGACCTTGCGCGCCTCGCCCCCGAAAACCCCGAATTCATGCCGGCCGTGGCCAAGCAGGACTACAAGGCGTCGCAGACGTTCAGCGTGAAGACGGCCGCCATCGATCCTGAATTCCGCGCACAGACCGCGGCGTACGCGATCGAGGCCTGCAAGAAGAACAAGCTCGTGGCCGCCGGCTTCTTCACTGACAATAACCAGTTCTCCGGCGTGGCCAATTCGAACGGCGTGTACGGCCACCAGGGCCAGACGAGCCTCGACTTCACCTGCACCGTGCGCACGGAAGATGGCCGCGGTTCCGGCTGGGTCAAGCGCTCGGCGACCGATGCGGCCAGGTTCGATGCGCGCGAAGCGGCCGACGTCGCGATCGAGAAGGCGCTGCGCTCCGTCGACGCGAAGGCGCTGGAGCCGGGCCGCTACACCGTGATCCTGGAGCCGGCCGCCACGTCCGAGCTGCTCGGCTACATGCTGTTCGGGTTCGACGCGCGCCAGACGGACGAAGGCCGCAGCTTCCTGTCGAAGAAGGGCGGCGCCTCGCGCCTGGGCGACAAGCTGTTCGACGAGCAGGTCAACATCTGGGCCGACCCGTGGCAACCGGACGTGCCCGTGCTGCCGTGGGACACGGACAACCTCATTGCCCGCAAGCGCATGGACCTGATCAAGAACGGCAAGGTCAACGCGCTGAACTACTCGCAGTACTGGGCCAAGAAGAAGGGCGTGCAGCCGACGGCCACGCCGGGCAACATCATCATGGCCGGCACGGACAAGTCGACGGCGGAGCTGATCGCCACCACGAAGAAGGGCGTGCTCGTGACGCGCACGTGGTACATCCGCATGGTCGACCCGCAATCCGTGCTGCTGACGGGCCTCACGCGCGACGGCACGTTCTACATCGAGAACGGCAAGATCAAGTACCCGATCAAGAACTTCCGCTTCAACGAGAGCCCTGTCACCATGCTCAACAACATCGAGGAGATCGGGAAGCCCGTCGTGATCGGCGGCGACGAGGTTCCGTTCCAGATGCTGATTCCGCCGATGAAGGTACGTGACTTCAACTTCACGTCGTTGTCGGACGCCGTCTGAGCATGTCGATTGACGTAGGGTGGGCTCCCCGAGCCCACCATATGTTTGCATCGACGCATACGTTTGGTGGGCACGGGGTGCCCACCCTACGCGCGCCTTGAATCGTTCGGGGCGCACATGGAGAAATGATGGAACGCCGCACCTTCCTCAAAATCGGCGCCGGCACGGCCGGCACCTTGCTGGTCCCCGTGTTCGGCAACGCGATCGCCGCCGAGGCGCTGCTCGACACGCTCACGTTGGGCGTCAAGAAAGCGCTGGCCGACACCGCCATGGACGCGGCGAAACAAGCGGGCGCCTCGTACTGCGACGTGCGCATCGGCCGCTACCTGAACCAGTACATCACCACGCGCGACCTGAACGTCGAACGCGTGACGAATACCGAATCGACGGGCGTCGGCGTGCGCGTCATCGCGGCCGGCGCCTACGGCTTCGCCGCGACGAATTCCTTGAACCCGGACGCCGTCGCCGGCGCCGCGCGCCAGGCCGTCGCCATCGCGAAGGCCAACGCGAAGCTGCAATCGGAACCCGTGCAGCTCGCGCCCGTGAAAGGCGTGGGCGAAGTCGCGTGGGCGACGCCGATCAAGCGCGACTGGCGCACGGTGCCCATCAAGGACAAGGCGGACATGCTGATCGCCGCGAACCAGGCGGGCCTCGCGGCCGGCGCCAGCTTCATGACGGCGAACCTGTTCCAGGTGAACCAGCAGAAGTATTTCGCGTCCACCGACGGCTCGTACATCGACCAGGACATCCACCGCCTGTGGGCCCCGATCAACGCGACCGCGGTCGACAAGGCGACGGGAAAATTCCGCTCGCGCGCCGGGCTCGCACCGCCGGTGGGCATGGGCTACGAGTGGTTCGAAGCGAAGCCGGAACACAAGGTGCGCGCCGCGGGCGGCGTGGCCACGATGTACAACGGCAGCTACGACATCGTCGAGGAAGCGCGCAACGCTGGCCGCCAGGCGCGCGAGAAGCTGACGGCGCACAGCGTCGACCCCGGCAAGTATGACCTCGTGCTGGCGCCGGAAAACCTGTTCCTGACGATCCACGAATCCGTCGGCCACCCGACGGAGCTGGACCGCGTGCTGGGCTACGAAGCGAATTACGCGGGCACGAGCTTCTGCACGCTCGACAAATGGGAATCGAAGCAATTCAACTTCGGTTCGAAGATCGTCAACTTCACGGGCGACAAGACGGCACCCGGTTCGCTGGGTGCCGTCGGCTACGACGACGAAGGCGTGCCGGCGAAGCGCTGGGACATCATCAAGGACGGTATCCTCGTCAACTACCAGGCCACGCGCGACCAGGCCCACATCATCGGCGAGAAGGCCTCGCACGGCTGCTCGTACGCGGACAGCTGGAGCAACGTGCAGTTCCAGCGCATGCCGAACGTGTCGCTGCAGCCGGGCCGCAAGAAGCTCGCGCCGGACGAGATGGTCAAGGACGTCGAGCGCGGCATCTACATCCTCGGCCGCGGCTCCTACTCCATCGACCAGCAGCGCTACAACTTCCAGTTCGGCGGCCAGCTGTTCTACGAAATCAAGGATGGCAAGATCGGCCGCATGCTGGAAGACGTGGCGTACCAGTCGAACACGCAGGATTTCTGGAATGCGTGCACGGCCATCTGCGACGAACGCGATTGGCGCATGAGCGGCTCGTTCTTCGACGGCAAAGGGCAGCCGGGCCAGGTCAGCGCCGTCTCGCACGGCACGCCGACGACGCGCTTCAACGGCATCAACGTGATCAACACTGGCCGCAAGATCGGCTGAAGCACATGGCGACCTACGACTTCTACTTCACGCGGCTGACGTACGAGTCGGGCGACTGGGACGTCGACCAGCGCATGCCCAGCAACGTCCTGAACTCGCTCGTCGAGTACACGACGCTCAGGGTCGACACGGCCGAGCGCATCGTCGCGCTGTCGGACCCGAAGATGCTGGAAGCGCCGTTCTGCTACCTGGCCGGGCACAAGCTCGTGCAGTTCACCCCAAGCGAGCGGCGCAACTTCGAGCGCTACGTGAAGGGCGGCGGCTTCGTGTTCGTGGACGACTGCAACCACGACATCGACGGCCTGTTCGCCAAGTCGTTCGAGGCCGAGATGGCGCGCATCTTCGGTCCGAAGGCACTGCACAAGATCCCGAACAACCACCGCATCTATTCGAGCTTCTTCCATTTCGACGGGCCGCCGAATACGTCGGTGGAGCTGAACGGCTGGGGCGACGATCTCGTGCACGAATACCTGCGCGCCATCGAGGTCAATGGCCGCATTGGCGTGCTGTACTCGAACAAGGACTACGGCTGCGAGTGGGACTACGACTTCCGCAACAAGCGCTGGCTCGCCGTCGACAACACGCGGTTCGCCGTCAACATCATTCAATACGCATTGGGAGCATGAACAACGTGGCAGAAGCGGCATGGACGGAACACGAGATCGCCGACCTCGTGGCGAAAGTGGATGCGCTCAAGGCGAGCATGGGCCGCGTGATCGTCGGCCAGCGTGACGTGATCGACTTGCTGGTGACGTGCCTGCTGGGCGGCGGCCATGCGCTTGTCGAGGGCGTGCCGGGCCTCGGCAAGACGCTGCTCGTGAAATCGCTGGCGCAGGCGACGGACATGCAGTTCCGGCGCGTGCAGTTCACGCCAGACCTGATGCCGTCCGATATCGTCGGCACGGAGATCCTGGAAGAAGACCAGGCCACGCGCCAGCGCGTGTTCCGCTTCCAGCCGGGCCCCGTGTTCACGCAGGTGCTGCTGGCGGACGAGATCAACCGCGCGCCGCCCAAGACGCAGTCCGCGCTGCTGGAAGCGATGCAGGAGCGCAGCGCGACGTTCGCCGGCCAGACGCACCGGCTGCCGCAGCCGTTCTTCGTGCTCGCGACACAGAACCCCATCGAGCAGGCGGGCACGTACCCGCTGCCGGAAGCGCAGCTCGACCGCTTTCTGCTGCGCATCGACGTCGGCTACCCGACGGAGGACGAAGAGATGGCGATGGTCGGCGCGACGACGCATGCTGGCTTGCGTGACGCGGACCCCGCCATGGACCTCGACACCTTGCTCCGCCTGCAGCGGCTCGTGCGCGACATCGAGATCTCGGACGCCATGCTGCGCTACGCGACGCGCCTCGTGCGCGCGACGCGGCCGGCCGATTCGCCCGTGGCCGCCGTGCGCAAGCACGTGGGGTGGGGCGCCGGCCCGCGCGCCGGCCAGGCCCTCGTGCTGGCAGCGAAGGCGCGGGCGCTGATGCTGGGCCGCCTCGCCGTCACGCGCGCCGATATCGCCGCGATGCTGCTGCCCGTGCTGGCACACCGCCTGCTGCGCAACTTCGAGGCCGAGGCGGACGGCGTCGCCATCGCGGACATCCTCGCCGCGCTGCACGCCGGCATCCGGGCCGAATAAACGTGTTGTCTTCATCGTCGCTGGTCGCGCACTCGGCGAATCTCGACCTCGTCGTACGCCACGTGCTGGCGGGGCTCGGGCACGGCATCCACGCCGGCCGCGAGCGAGGTGCCGGCGTCGAGTTCTCGGAATACCGCGCGTATGTGCCGGGCGACGAGTGGCGCCGCGTCGACTGGAAACTGCTGGCGCGCGCCGACCGCTACTACGTGCGCGAAGCGGAACGCGACAGCCACGTCGCCGTCTGGCTCGTGCTGGATGCGACGGCGTCGATGGCGGAACCCAGCCGCACGGTGGCCCGCCTGACAAAGCTGCAGTATGCGCGCGTGCTGCTCGCGTGCGTGGCCGCCATCGCCCAGCGCCAGGGCGACGCGTTCGGCCTCGTCGTGTGCCGCGGCGAGCGTGCCGACTTCCTGCCTGCCGCGCGCGGGCCGCGCCACCTGCAGCGCGTGCTGGCGCGCCTGGACGGCGTCGACGCGGACGGCGTGCTGCCCGCGGCCGAGACGTTGCGCGCCAGCCTGCATTTTGCCCGCGCACCTGGCGTCGTGTGCGTGGCCGGCGATTTCCTCGACTGGCCGTCCCCGCTGGCCGACGCGCTGCTGCGCCTGCGCCGCATGCGCCACGACGTGCGCGCGCTGTGCCTGCACACGCAGGCGGAGGCGGACGCAGCGTTCGACACGGCGCCCGCGTACCGCGACCCGGAGCAGGGCGGGACGTTGCACCGCTTCGACAGCGACGCCTATGCGCGCCGGCGCGCCGCGCATTTCGACACGGTGGCGCGTGACTGCCGCCGGCACGACGTGGCGCTGCTGCAGGCCCGCATCGAACAGCCGCCGGGCGACGTCTTGCGCGCGTGGCTGCGCGTACCCGCGACGGGAGCGCGCGCGCGATGAGCCCGACGAGCCTGTGGTGGTGGGCGCTGCCCGTCGTGCTGCTGCCCGTTTTGTGGCATCGCCAGAAGCGGGCGCAGACGAAGACCGTGCCGCTCGCCACCGCGCGCTTCCTGCCGGCGGCGCGGCCGCTGCAGCGGCGCGTGTGGCGCTGGCACGACGTGATCCTCCTGCTGCTCCGCTGCCTGCTGCTCGCGGCCCTGATCGCGCTGCTGGCCGACCTCGTGCTGCCCTGGCGCGGCGATGCGGTGCTCGTCGCGCCGGGAACGGCACCTTCTGTCGTCGAGCGTGACGCCGCCGGTTTCGCAGGCGCGCACCGGATCGACCTTCCCGGCCGGGATGCCGTCGCTTGGCTGCATGCGCACGAACGCGAGTTCGCGCCGCAGGCCCGGCTGCTCGTCGTCGGCGATGCCGTCATGCCGGCCGTGCTTCCGCGTTTCCGGCATGCCGTCGTGCTGCGCACCGCGACCGCGCCGACGGTGCCCGCCGAGCGGCACGTGGCCGTGTTCAGTGCGCGCGACGATGCGTGGCGCCGGCTGTTCGCCGCGGCGGAAGGGCCGTGGCACGTCGTCGTCGATGCGGCGCCGGGACCACGCACGGAGCTCATCGTGTGGGACCGTCCGGAGGTGCCGCCGATGAACCTGCGCGCACCGCTGTGGTGGGTGGCGGACGCCGCGCCCTGGCCGGGACTCGCGCAGGCACCGAGCGCCGACGGCCTGCGCTGGATGGACACGCCGCGCGGCCGCGTGTGGCATGCGGACGGCTGGCCGCCGCAAGAGCCGGACCGCGCGCGCGCCCTGTTCGCCGCGTGGCAGCAGCTGCACGTGGGCATGCAGCCGTACACGGCGCCGGCACAGGTGCTCGCGCCCGATGCCGGCGCGCCGGCCGGCGCCGCGTCCGGCGCGTTGTGCACGTGGCTGGGCATGGCGCTCGTCGCGTTGTTCGCCCTCGAAAGGATGGTGACCCATGTCCGGCGTCGTTGACGTCGCGCGCCGCCTCTGGCGCACCGCGCTGCTGCGCCGGGCCGGCCTGTGGATGGTCGGCGCCGTGCCGTGGCTGCTGCTGCGCTCCGCGCCGGGCCTGCTGGCCTGGTCCGCGTTCTGCGCGTGGGACGGCCTGCACCTGCAACGCCGTGTGGCACATGGCTGGGCGCACTGGATCGACGGCGCGGTGCCGGAGATGGAAGACAGCGCTGCGCTGCTGGACCTGGGACCGGCATCGTCCGTCGCGCGCCTGCAGCGTGCGCGCCTGCTGGCGCGCGTCGATGCGGCCCTGCCACCGCGCCGGCTGCGCGCCATCGCGGCCGCGCACGTCCCGTTCGGTTGGGCGTGGCTGGCCGCGAACCTCGCGCTGGCGGGCCTGGCCTGGGGCGCGACGATGCTGCCGCACGCGGCGGAACTGCCTGCCGCCGCCGCGCATGCGCCGGCCCCGCACGCGGACGCGCCCGCGCCGCGCGCGAGGCTCGTCATGACGGTGGCGCCGCCCGCGTACACGGGCGTGGCGACGGCGTCGTCCGCGCCGAAGGACGTGCAGGTGCCGGAGCAGACGACGGTGACGTGGTGCGTCGCCGAACAGCAAGGGGCCGACGAGACCATCGAACTGAGCGACGGCCAGGCGCTGCATGCAGGCGCCGCGTGCGCGCGCTGGACGGCGACGGAATCCGTCTTCTGGCGCTGGCGCGGCACGCGCTACACGCTGAAAGTGATCCCGGACCAGCCACCCGAGATCGCGGTCACGCAGCCGAACGAGATGACGAAAGACCTGCCACGCGACGCGACGATGGCAGCCATCGCCGTCACGGTCACGGACGACTACCGCGTGCAGCAGGCCACGTTGCACCTCACGTTGGCGCGCGGCAGCGGCGAGAACATCCGCTTCAGCGACCGCGAACTGCCGCTGCCCGTGTCGAGCGATCCGCGCTGGCGCACCTGGAAACGGGACTGGCCGCTCGCGGACCTCGGCATGGAGCCGGGCGACGAGCTGTATTTCTTCGTGCGCGCCGCCGACAACGCGGCCAAGCCGCACACGGTGCAGTCGCCCACGTACACGCTGCGCCTGCCCGCACCACCTTCCCAGGGAGACGACGAAACGACGGCGCTGCCCACGCTCGTCAAGCCGGAAAGCCTGCGCAGCCAGCGCCAGGTCATCATCGACACGGAGCAGCTGGTGGCCGACATGCGCTCCCGGAAGATGCGCGACGACGAGGTGCGCGAGCGCAGCGAAGGCATCGCGTCCGACCAGGCCGCGCTGCGGCGCCGCTACGGCCAGTTCCTCGGCGAGGAATCCACGCTGTTCGGCAAGGACGACGACCATGACGAGCGTCCTGGCGCGAAGGTCGACGTCGTCCACGAATTCGGCCACGCGCACGACCAGCCCGAGAACGCCACGTTGTTCGACGACGCGACGAAGAAGCTGTTGCGGCGCGCGCTCGCCGCGATGTGGGATGCGGAAAAGGCGCTGCGCGCCATCACGCCGAAGACGGCGCTGCCGCCCGAGTACAAGGCGCTGGAGGCGATCAAGACGTTGCAGCAGGCGGAGCGCATCTATCTGCACAAGACGGCGTTCGCGCCGCCCGCGATCAAGGAAGACAAGCGGATGAGCGGCGACATGGCCGGAGCAAGCGGTTACCGGCGCATGCAGGCGGATGCCGCCGACATCGTGCCGGCGGACCTGCGCGCGCTCATGCAGGCGCTGAGCGGCGACGGGCCGCTGCCCGCGCTGTGGACGCGCACGGCGCACGACTGGGTGCGTACGCGCATCGCCGACGACGAGCAGCGGCTGGCGGCGCAGCGGGCGATCCAGGACGTGGCCGACGGCAGGCCGGCCGCCCGCGCGCAGCTGGCCGCGTGGCTGCGCGGGGGCGTGCTCGACGCGCCCGTGCTGTTGCAGGCGCGGCCCGTCGTCGAGACGCCGTTCGCCAAGGCGCTGCGGGGAGCGGAGCGATGATCGCGATCGCCGCTGCCGCCATCGGCCTGCTGGCCGCGCTGACGTACGTCGTGCGCCGGTGCTGGGTCGATGCCGTGCTCGCGGTCGTGGCCGGCGTGGCGCTTGCGGGCACCGTCGGCGACTTCACGATGCCGGGCGAGGCGGGCACCACGCTGACGGTCGATGCGGCCGACCCGCCCCGCACGCTTGCCGGTGTGCGTGCGCTGCGCCTTGCCGACAACGGCTTGCGCGGCGCGGAATGGGACGACCTGCCGGCGCGCCCACTGGACTGGACGCGGCCGGACACGCAGGCAATCCGACTCGACTTCCCGCGCACCCTCGCGCTGGGCCGCGTGTTCACGCTGGCCGTGCAGCGTTCGTGGACGGCACCCGGCCGCCTGCAACTGCTGGCGGAAAACGGCCAGGTGCTGGCGGAGGCGAAGGGCGACGGCCGCCTTGCCGTGCAATGGCTGCCGCCCACGGCCGAGCGGCTCGTGCTGAAGGCGCGCCTCCTCGACGCGGCCGGCAAGGTGGTCGATGAAGGGCCCGTGCCGTTCACGGTGACGGAACCGGCGCCGCTGCGGGTGCGTGGCCGCTTCGGCGCGCCGTCGTTCGACCTGCGCGTGCTGGACGACCTGCTCGCCAACAGCAAAGCCGTCATCGACTGGCAGGTCGAGCTGGGCAAGGGCATCGCGCGTACGGAGACGGCCCGCACGGAGATGGCGGCGCCCGACCTGGACATCATCGACGCGGCCTGGTTCGAACGGGCCGACACGCCTGCGCGCGACGCATTGCTGGCGCGCGTGGCGGCCGGCGCACCGCTCCTCGTGCTGGGCGCGAATGCGCGCGACGCCGGCGCGTGGGCGAAGACCGTGCAGTTGCCGCTGGTGGCGCAACCGTCCAACAAGACCCTCGGGTCGGTGCTGCCGATGGCGTCGGGCGGGCTGAATCCTGGCGGCGATCGCGCGGGCGCTTGGGGCGGCACGGACGCCGTGTGGACGCGTGACTGGCAGCAGGGCCGTATCGGCTGGCTGGGCGTGGGCGACTGGCATCGTTATGCGATCGACCAGCCGCGCCAGTTGGCGTCGTGGTGGCAGGATGTCATCGACCGCCTGCGCGTGCAGCGCCCCGAGGACGTCGCATGGCTCGAACCGGACGAGATGCCGCTGCCGCATCAACGGCTGGCCGTGTGTGCGCGCGGCGTGAGCGGGAACGTGGAGGTGCCGGCACTGCACCAGACGCTGGCCTGGCAGCGCCGTCCGGAACAGGTGGACGCCGCGTGCGTCGCGGTGTGGCCGGCCGCCGCCGGTTGGCTGCATCTGCAGACGGGCGCGCATGCGGGCCAGGTGTATGTGTACGCGCCGGGCGACTGGCCGTTGTGGCAGCGCAGCGAGCGCCGCGCGGCGACGGTACGCTATGCGGCGCGCACGCCGACGCCCGTCGCGGCTGGCACACGGCCGCTGCCCGTGTGGCCGTTCGGCGTCGCGTTCGCGCTGGCCATGCTGGGCCTGTGGTGGCGCGAACGGCGCTGACCCGGCAGGCATTTGCGGAACGTGCGATGATCAGGCATTGTCTTGCCATCGTCACCGCCATGCCTGAATCGACCACCAACGCGCCCCGTCATCCCGACGGACGCTTCCGCAACGTCATCCCGCGTCGCCGCCAGGGCATCCTCGAGATGCTGGCGCTGTTCTGGAAAGTGTCGACGACGAAGCCGAAGACGGCCGTGCCGGACGTGCCGCTGCCCGTGCGCGCGTTGACGGCGGCCGACATCGACGCGGCGCCCGACGCGAGCCTGTGGCGCCTGGGCCACTCGACCATGCTGCTCAAGCTGGAGGGCCGCTACTGGCTCACGGACCCCGTGTTTTCCGAACGCGCCGCGCCGGTGCAGTGGGCCGGGCCAAAGCGTTTTCACGCGCCGCCCATCGACATCGAGGCGCTGCCGCCGCTCGCCGGCGTGATCCTGTCGCACGACCATTACGACCACCTGGATTACGCCAGCATCGTGCGTTTGATTCCGAAGACGGACGTGTTCATCGCGCCGCTCGGCGTGGGCGACCGGATCGTGCGCTGGGGCGTCGACGCGGCCCGGGTGCGCCAGCTCGACTGGTGGCAGGCGACGGACATCGACGGCCTGCGCCTGACGGCCGCGCCGTCGCGGCATTTCTCGGGCCGCGGCTTGCACGACGGCGACCGCACGCTGTGGGTGTCGAGGGTGATCGAGGCGTCCGGGCTGAAGCTGTTCTTCAGCGGCGACACGGGCTACCACGACGATTTCAAGACCATCGGCGAGCGCTGCGGCCCGTTCGACGTGACCTTGCTGGAAAACGGCGCGTACAACACGATGTGGCCCGAGGTGCACATGCATCCGGAAGAAACGCTGCAGGCCCACCTCGACCTGCGCGGGCGCTGGCTCATGCCCGTCCATAACGGCACGTTCGACCTGGCGCTGCATCCGTGGTACGAGCCGTTCGAACGCATCCGCGCCATCGCGGCGGCGGCCGGCGTGCCCGTGGCGACGCCGATGATGGGCGAGCGCCTGTCGCTGGCGCAGCCGCACGATGGCGGCGACTGGTGGCGCGCGGCGATGCCGGCGGCGGTGCCGGCCGTCACGCCAGGTGGTCGCGCATCCACTCCTTCAACCCGTTGACCCAGTTCTTGGCCGGCAGGTTGTAGCGCCGCTTGATGTCGGCCGCGCGTTCGTACAACACGGCGAAATCGATCTGCGGCGCGTCCTTGAACGCGACGACGACGATGTTCGCGTCGTGGACCTCGGGCAGCCAGACGACGGCGTCGAACGCTTCGCGCATCGCGTCGAGGTTCTTGTCGTAGTTCGAAAAATCGCCGAACACGTTGGCCGTCATGATGCCGCCGTCCTTGAGGCAGGCGGCGCATGCGGCGTAGAACTCGGGCGTGTCGAGCACGGGGCCGCGCGCCTCCTCGTCGTACAGGTCGACCTGCAGCACGTCGACCGTGCCGTGGTTGGCGGCGTCCAGCACGAAGTCGAGTGCGTCCATCTCGCGCACGTCCAGGCGCGCATCGTTGGGCGGGAGGCCGAAGTGCGCGTGGCAGATCGCGATCACGTTCGGATTCAGCTCGGCGGCCGTCACCTGCGCCTGCGGAAAGCGCTGGTAACAGAACTTCGTGAGCGCGGCGCTGCCGAGGCCGAGCTGCACGATGCGGCTCGGCTCGGGCAGGAACAGCGTCCACATCATCATCATCTGCACGTATTCGAGCTCGATCGCATCGGGCCGCGCGAGGCGCATCGCGCCCTGGACCCATGAGGTGCCGAGGTGCAGCGAACGCACGCCTTCGAATTCGGTGATGGTGGCGGGCGGGTGGCCGGGCCGGGAAAAGCGGGGATCCCTGGCGTTCGACATTACGGCAGCGACCATGCGTATTGGACGGGTTGCCAGGCCGCGACCGTGTGGCCGTTCTTGAGCGCGGGCTTGAAGCGGCACAGCCGCAGTGCCGCTTCGGCGGTGCGGTCGAGAATCGCGTATCCGCTCGACTTGAGCAGGCGCGACTCGCGCACGGTGCCGTCGCTGCCGACGAGGAAGGCCATCATCGACACGCCCGTCATGCGTGCCTGCACGGCTTCCGGCGGATAGACGGGCGGCGCGCAGTCTTCGCCCGCCTGTTGTTGTTGCGGCGGTTGCGCGGGCGCGGCGGCCGTGCGCGTGGCGGGGGACTGGACGCAGCCAGCGAGCGCCAGCGCGGTCAGGCAAAACAAAGGAAGTCGCATCATCCTGCGCATGCTCCAACATCGACGAAACCGCGAGTATCGCACGATCGTGCGCTTCCACGCTAGATTCGGGGTCAGAGCACATTGTAATTTCGAGTTCCGCCCAACGCCGCCCATCGTGTAGGTAAGTGCGTTGAACGGTGCTCAATCGGTGGGGTGATGCTGAAAAAAAGTGCTCTGACCCCGAATTTAAGCCGGGAGGATCAGCGTGACCGCCAGCCCTCCGCCCTCGCGGTTGCCGAGGGTGATGCGGCCGCCGTGCGCTTCGGCGATTTCGCGCGCCAGCGCCAGCCCGAGGCCCGTGCCGCTGCGCTTCGTGGAGTAGAACGGGACGAGGGCGTTCGTCAGCACGGCATCGTTCATGCCCGTGCCGCGGTCCAGCACGTCGATGCGGACCACGTCCTGCACACGCCGCACGTGCAGTTCGACGTCCTCGGGGCGCGAGCCGGATTCGTGGGCGTTCTTCAGTAGGTTGAGGAGAGCCTGCTCCAGTTGCGCGCGGTCGATGTGCGCGGGGGTCTCCGGCAGCTCGCCGCCCAGGCGGAACGTGACCTGGTCCGCCAGGCCGGCGACGAAGTCGGTCCAGGCGATCGTCTCGACGCGCGGCGCAGGCAGCTTGGCGAAGCGCGCGTAGCCGAGGATGAAGCTCTCCAGGTGGCGCGTGCGCTCGCCGATCGTCTGCAGGATCTGCGGCAGGCGCTCCGTCTGGCCGCGCCGCACGAGCTCCGTACCGGAATGTGCGAGCGACGCGAGCGGGGCCAGCGAATTGTTCAACTCGTGGCTGATGACGCGGATGACTTTTTTCCACGTCTGCACCTCCTGGCGCCGCAGTTCGGCCGTCAGCTGGCGCAGCAGCAGCAGTTCGTGGCGCCGGCCATTCAGGCTGAAATTGCGGCGTGCGAGGTGGTAGACCTCTTCCTCCTCGCCATCGCCCGCGGTGAACAGGCCGTCGCCGCCGCGCGCAAGCGCCTCCACGAGCGCGGGCGTCCTGGCCAGCACGTCGTGCAGCGCGTGGCCTTCCAATTTCGCGCCTTCGAACAGCAACTGGCGCGCGGCCACGTTGGCATACACGATCACGCGGTCGGACGCGCCCGGCGGCTGCGTCACGAGCAGCATCGCGACGGGCGTGTTCTGCACCATCGTGTCGAGCAGCAGCTCGCGCTGCACGAGGTCCAGGCGCTGCTCGCGCAGCACTTCGCCCAGCGCGTTGTGGGCGGCGATGAGGTCCGACAGTTCGTCGTTCTGCGGCCAGTGCAGGCTGAACGAAAAATCGCCGTCGCGGTAGCTCGTGACCGTGCCTTCGAGGGCGCGGAACAGCGACAGGATCGGCTGCACCTGCGAGCGCAGGGTGATGATGGAGATGGGCACCACGCACAGCAGGCAGATGCCCAGCACGGCCAGTGGCTGGCCGGGCAGCAGGTGGTCGAGCGCGAGCGCGATCAGGATCCCGACCGCCAGCAACGTGCCGACGAGGGCCGACCAGCGCGTGACGAGGGACAGCCGGAATTTCATGCGGCGCGGGCGATGCCCAATCGCTCCATGCGCCGGTATAACGCTTGGCGCGACAGCCCCAGTTCCGCGGCCGCCTGCGCGATCACGCCGCCCGCGCGCGTGAGCGCCTGCATGATGGCGTCGCGGTCCGGCTCCGCATCGGGCGCGCCGCCGGCCGGCGGGGGCAGGCCGAGGTCGGCCGCCTTGATCACGTCGCCCTGGGCCAGCAGGTTCGCACGCGCCATCACGTTCTTCAGCTCACGCACATTCCCCGGCCACGTGTGGGCGAGCAGGGCGGCTTCCGCGCCCGGGTGCAGTGTCTTGCCGCGCGGGAGAAAGCCGTGCGCCAGCGGCAGGATGTCGCCGGGGCGCGCGGCCAGCGCGGGCAGCCTCAATTCGATCACGTTCAGGCGATAGAACAGGTCTTCGCGGAAGGTGCCGGCGCGGATCATCGCCGCGAGGTCCGCGTTCGTCGCGCTGATCACGCGCACCTTCACCTGGCGCTCGCGGTTCGAGCCGAGGCGCTCGAAGCGGCCCGTCTCCAGCACGCGCAGGAGTTTCATCTGGCCAGCCAGTGGCAGGTTGCCGATCTCGTCGAGGAATAGCGTGCCACCATCTGCCGCCTCGAATTTTCCTTCGCGCGCTTTGGAGGCGCCCGTGTATGCGCCCGCGTCGGCCCCGAACAGTTCGGCCTCGATCAGTTCCGACGGCAGCGCGCCGCAATTGAGCACCACGAACGGTCCGTCGCGGACCATCGAGTTGGCCTGGATGATCTCGGCGATGCGCTCCTTGCCCGTGCCGTTCGGCCCCGTGATCAGGATCGGCACGTCGGCGCGCGCCACCTGGCAGGCGAGGCTCAGCACGCGTTCCGTGGCCGGGTCGGCCCACACGAGGCCGCGCAGGTCGAAATTCTGTTCCAGCTCGCGCCGCGCACGGCGTTCGCGCTGCAGGCGCTGGCCGAGGGCGCGGTTCGCCTGTCCCAGCTCGATCAGGTTCGTCACGGTCGCGAGCAGGCGGTCGTCGTTCCACGGCTTCGACAGGTAGTCGGCGGCACCGGCCTTGATCAGGTCGACGGCCGCGTCCAGGTGCGTCCACGCCGTCAGCAGGATCACCGGAAGGTCCGGGTATTCTTTCCGGATCGCGCGGAACAGTGCCACGCCTTCCTCGCCGGACGTCGTGTCGGCCGTGAAGTTCATGTCCTGGATGACCAGGTCGACGGGCTCGCGCGCGAGGATGGCGAGGCCTTCCTCGGGCGAGGCGGCGCGCAGCGACGCGATGTCGTGCAGCGAGAACAGCACGTCGAGCGCGATGCCGACGGCGGCGTTGTCGTCGATGATCAAAACGGTAGGCATGCCCGCTAGCATATCACTCCCGCATCACACGCTGCGGGTCGCCGTCGCCGGCGAGATGCTGGCCGCGCGCCACGCCGGGCCGTAGGCCGCGAGCACACCGAGCAGCCAGAAGCCGAGGGCGCCGAACACGAGGTAGCCGGCCGGCAGGCGCGCCATTTCCAGCTGGCTCACGAGAAGCTGGTTCAGTGCGAGCCCCAGCGCCACGCCGCCGAATACGCCGGCGCTCGTGATCATGAAGTTCTCCGTGATGAAGTAGCGCAGGATGTCGCTCTTCTTCGCGCCCAGCGCGCGGCGCACGCCGATCTGCTTGCGCCGCTGCGTGACCCACAGGCTGGCCATGCCGACGATGCCGGAGCAGGTGATCAGCACGAGCAGCGCGCTCACGGTGATCAGCATCCATTGCAGGGCGGCGTCGCCGCGGTAGCGGTTCTTGCGGTCTTCGTCGGTGGTCTTGATGTCCATGATCATCGGCGTGGCCGACGATTTGCGCAGCGCCGCTTCCGCTTCCTTCATCACGCGGTCGCGCTGGCCCGGTTCCGTGCGCACGGCGTACAGCGCGCCGCGGCCGCCGCCGTACTGGCGCTGCGGGATCAGTACGGAGTGCATGCCCTTGTCCTTGGTCTCGCCGTGTGCGCTGATCAGGTTCTCGACCACGCCGATGATGCGTGCCGGATGGGCGTCGGCGCCGATGCCGAAGTAGAACGTCTTGCCGATCGCGCTCGCGCCGGGCCACAGCTTGTCGGCCGTCGGCTTCGTGATGATGACGCCTGGCGGATATACGTCTTCCGTGGCTTCGTTCACGTCGATGAGTTCCTGCGGCTGGAAGTCGCGGCCCTCGACGAGCGTGAGGCCGAACGCCTTGATGAGCGAATCGCCCGACACATACGTCGATACGTCGGTGTTGGGGCGCTCCTGGCGCGGATCGAGCACGATGCTCGTGTTGCTGCCGCTGCGCGACAGCGGCATCTGGCTGACCTGGGCCGCGGCGACCACGCCGGGGACGGCGCGCAGGACCTCGGTCTGGCGCTTGATGTCGGCCAGCTGCTGCTCCGGCGTGGCGTTGCTGAGCGTGCGCACGGCGATGTGGAACACCGCATGCTCGTCGGCGAGGCCGGACGGGCGCGACATGACGGCGCGCCGCTCGTTCACGATGTGCACGGCGTTGGCGAGGATCGCCAGGCTCAGTGCGACCTGCAAGGCCACCAGCAGGGGGCCGGTCTTGTTGCGCAGCAGCGCGGACAGGATGGGACGGAATTCCATGACGTTCTCCAAGGGGCCTTATTGCGATTTGAGCTGGATCGCCGGCGTGACCTGGCACGCGCGCCAGGTCGGCAGCAGGCCGGCCACGATGGCGGCGCCGACCGAGATCACGAAGGTCAGGCCCAGCATTTCCCAGTCCATGTGGGCGACGGTTGCCATCGAATCGCTCGACAAGCGGATCAGCGCGAGCGCGCCGAATGCGAGGACCAGGCCCAGCACGCCGCCGACGAGACCCACGACGGCCGTCTCGATCAGGAATTGGCGGAAGATCTCGGCGCGCGAGGCGCCCAGCGCACGCCGCACGCCGATCTCGGCGGCGCGCACGGAAAACTTGGCCAGCAGCAGGCCGATCGTGTTCACGAGGCACAGCGCGAGGAAACCGAATGCGAGCCAGGTCTGCAGCCGGCTGTCCTTGCCGACGACGTGCGTGTATTCCATCCAGCCCTGGACGTCGAACAGCTGGTTCGGCGCGTTGCGCGTCAGGCGGCCCAGCTTGCGCTGTTCGGCCGCATAGTTGTCGAGCCACGATTGCAGGTCGGCGCGGTCGCCGGCCGACGCGGTTTCGAACCACGCGGTGATCCACGTGCAGTCCGACGCGAGCCGCGCGGCGAAGCCCGGTCCGGTGTTCGCGGAGCAGCTCATGCCGCCGCGGTGCTGGGTTTCGTGGCGGATGGCCGTCGCCAGCGGAATGAAGAATTCCTCGCCGGTGGCGTACGGCGAGCCGCCTTGCAGCTGATAGACGCGCGGCAGCATCTTCCATTTCGCGGCGACGCCGACGACGGTGAACGGGAAGCCCATCAGGTTCAGGCGCTGGCCGACCGGGTTGACGTCGCCGAACAGCTTGTCCGCCATCGCGCGGCTCAGCACGACGACGTCGGCACCGCGCGCCTCGTCCGCCTCGGTCCACGGCTGGCCGTAGTCGAACGGCACGTCGAACATCGCGAAGAAGTCGCGCGTGGGCGCCAGGCCGCCCATGTTGAACGGGGCGATCTCGCGTCGCGGCGGCTCGACCGACGCCTCGACGCCGTACATCGCCGTGCGGCGCACGCCCTGGCCGCTCTTGAGCATGTTCATCGCGTCCTGGTACGTGATCTGGATGTCGTCGGGCCGCTCGCCCGGCGTATAGCCTTTCGCGGGGCCCGGGTCGATCAGCGGCACGAACAGGCGGTCGCTCTTTTGCGGGATCGGGTCGCTCGACATCATGTGGAGAATCGTCAGCGTGGACACGCTGGCGGCCACGCCGACGGCCAGGGTGACGACCATCAGCGCCGTGAGGGCAGGGTTGCGGCGCAGGCTGCGCACGCCGAGCCTGAAGTAATAGCCGAACATGATGCGTCCTTTCAAACGGGAGTCGCGGCGGCGGTGGACTTCGTGTCGACGAGCGTCGGGCCGCGCCGCACGAGGTCCGACACCTGGCCGTCGATGATGTGCACGTTGCGCGTCGTGCGCACGGCCAGTTCCGGGTCGTGCGTGACCATCAGGATTGTCGTGCCGGCCGCGTTGATCTCTTCCAGCAGCTCCATCACGCCGCGTGCCATCTGCGTGTCGAGGTTACCGGTCGGTTCGTCCGCCAGCAGGAGCTTCGGCGAGCCCGCGAGCGCGCGCGCGATGGCGACGCGCTGCTGCTGGCCGCCGGACAGCTCGGCCGGATAATGCTTCATGCGCGACGCCAGGCCGACCTTCGACAGCGCGTCCTCGATGCGCTTCTTGCGCTCGCTGGCGTTGAAGCCGCGGTAGCGCAGCGGGACGTCGACGTTGTCGTACAGGTTCAGGTCGGGGATCAGGTTGAAGCCCTGGAAGATGAAGCCCAGTTTTTCGTTGCGCAGGCGCGAGCGCGCTCCGTCGTCCAGGCCTTTCACGTTGATGCCGTCGAGGATGTATTCGCCGGCCGTGAATTCCTCGAGCAGGCCGGCGATGTTCAGGAAGCTCGTCTTGCCCGACCCCGACGGCCCCGTCACCGTGACGAATTCGCCTTCCTTGACTTCGATCTCGAAGCCGCGCAGCGCGTGCGTCTCGATCATGTGGGTGCGGTACACCTTGCTCAAATTGGTCATGCGCAGCATGGCTGTTCCTTTGGGTTCGTTATTGGTTGATCGAGACACGTTGAGCGTTGTTGAAGGCATCGGTGCCGGCGACGACGATTCTGTCGCCCTGCTTCAGGCCGGAAAGGATTTCGACAGCGGACAGGCTCGTCGCGCCCATGCGGATCGGCGTGCGCGTGGCGATCCCGTCGCGCACGACGTACGCATAGCGTCCGCCCTCGCTTTCGACGAACGGGCCGCGCTGCACCATCAGCACGTTCGGCTTTTCTTCGATGAGCAGGCGCGCCGTCACGCGCTGGCTCTGGCGCAGGCCCTTCGGCTGTTCGCCGTCGAAGCGCACGCGCGCCAGCACCATGCTCTTGACGACTTCCGGCGACAGCGCGGACAGCTTGCCCGCCGCGGTGCCGGAAGGCAGGGCCACTTCCGCGTTCATGCCCAGGCCCAGGTCGGCCGCATAGGTCTCCGGCACCTCGAGTTCGACTTCGAGCTTCGACAGGTCGACGAGCGTCATCAGCGGCGCGTTCGCGGCGACGACCATGCGGTCCTGCACGTTCAGGGTGCCGATGAAACCGTCGACGGGCGCGCGCACGGTCAGCTCGTCCACGCGGCGCTGCGCTTCCTCCATCGACAGGCGCGCCCGTTCCAGGTCGTTCATCTTCGTCTTCAGCGCGAGCGCCACGTCCTCGCCTTCCAGCACGGCGGCTTCGCTCGCGTGCTTCGCGCGGATCTGGGCCGACTGCACCGCGTCCTTCGCCTTCTGGTAATCGTTCTTGGCGATGATGCCGACCTGGCCCACGCTGTCGTAGCGCTCCAGCGTGCGCTGGGCGGACAGGCGGTCGATCTCGGCGGTGTCGGCCTCCTTCTGCGCCAGCAGCTTCTGCTTGCGCGACAGGATCTGCTGGCGCGCCACCTCGGCCTTCAGTCCTTCGTAGGCGGAGACCTCGCGTTTCAGCACGTCCGTCAGGTCGGGCGATTCCAGCACGGCCAGCACCTGGCCTTTTTTGACCGTGTCGCCGGCGGCGACCTTCAGGTTCACCGTGGACGGCGCCTTGGCGTACAACGTGGGGCTGACGGCGGCCACGACGCGGCCGTTGACGGACGCGTCGCGCACGAGCGTACCGCGCGTGACCTCGGCGATGCGCAACCGCGCCGCGCTGACGGATGCGTCGCTGCCGCGCCACGTGGACACGAGGCCGGCGCACACGGCGGCGACGACGACGGCGCTGCCGATCCAGAGGGCGCGACGCTTCAGCTTGTGGCCCGCCGGCGGGGTGATGACGGCGTCTTGTTCGGATGTATCGCGGATCATGATGTGGACACGTTGGATGGACGGTGTCGTATTTGCATGATCCGTGCCAGACGCCAAGTCATTGATTTTATTGGAGCGGATAGCGGACGCGGCCGCGTCCGCGACCGTCCGCGCGGCGGCTGGCCGGACACCGCGGACGGTCTTGATAATCTGGAAAGCGGCCATAATTGGTTGCCACCAATCATGCGGCGCCGCCGTGGAAAGTCTTGCATGACTTCATTTTTGTCCCGTCTGTTGACGCCTGGCGAAGGGGAACCATACGACCAGACGTTCACCGAGGACGAGGTGGCCGCCTTGAGCGCCGCCTTGCCGCCCGACCCCGACGCCGCGCTCGACGACGCGACATGGCGCGATTTGCTGCTGCCGCGCTACGCGGAATCGCTGGCGGCCGGCACGAGCCTGTTCGGCCGCCAGGTGCTGCACCGCGACCTGCGCGGCGGTCTCGATGACGCCGCGGTGGCGGCACGGCGCGCGCGCATCCAGGCGCTGCTGGACGATCCCGCGCAGCGGGAAACTCTCACGCGCAAGCTGGCCTGCCTGCGCCATGCAGACGTCGACGTGGCCACGCTGCTGTTCGCGGACACGCCGCCCGCCAGGCCGGGCTGGCTGCGCTGGGTGCCGTGGCTGCCCGTGCTGCTGGCGGCCTCGATCGCGGCGGCGCTGCTCGTGTCGCCATGGGGCTGGGTCGGCACGGCCATCGCCATGTACTACCTCGCGATGCTGCACCTGGGGCACCAGGACCGCGTCTCCCGCTGGAAGCACACCTTGCGCGCGCTGCAGATGCTGCTCCGGGCCAGTTCCCGGCTGGACGGCTGCGGCAGCCCGCTGGCCGCCGATTTCACGGGGCGCGCCGGGCCGGCCGGGCGCCTGAACCGCGCGCTGGACCGCCTGGTGCTGGCCATACCCGGCGTGTCCGTTGCGCGCGAGTACGCGAACTGGTTCGCGGCCGCCGACGTGCGCCATTACTACCGCACGCTTGACCTCGTGTTCGGCCAGCGCGACTTCTTGCGCAGCTGCTATCTGTCGTGCGCGGAACTCGAAGCCGACGCCGCGCTGGCGTGCCACTTGGCGGAGCGCCGGGACTGGTGCTGGGCCGAGCGTTCGGACGCGCGCACGCTGGCGCTGGACGGCGGCGTGCATCCGCTGCTGGGCGAGGCGAGAGGCCTGTCGCTGGATGCGGATGGCAAGGGCGTATTCCTGTCGGGCCAGAACGGCGTCGGCAAGAGCACGTTCCTGCGCATGCTGGGCCTGAACCTCGTCGTCGCGCGCGCCTACGGCTTCTGCTATGCGCGGCGCGCCAGCCTGCCGGCGCTGCCCGTCGTCGCCAGCATGCAGAACGAGGATTCGCTGCTCGGCGGCCAGAGCCTGTACGTGGCCGAGCTCGCGCGTGCCCGGTCGCTGCTCGCGCGTGCGCGCGGCGATGCGCCCATCGTCTGCCTCGTCGACGAGATCTTCCGCGGCACGAACCACGAGGAGTCCGTGTCGGCTGCGACGGCCGTCGTCGACGAGCTCGCGCGGCACGCGCTCGTGGTGGTCTCGTCGCACAACCTCGTGCTGGGTTCCCTGCTGGCGCACGCGCTGGCGCCATGGCGCATCGTGCGCAGCGGCGACGGCCTGGTGCTGGAACCGGGCGTGCTGGGACGCACGAACGGCGTGGCGCTGCTGGCCGAGCACGGATTCGACGAGGGCGTGCAGCGCAAGGCGGAGCAGGTGGCGGGCTGGCTCGCGCAGCGGCGGCAAAATTCGGGGTCAGAGCAATATGTTCGGCAGCCAGGCGCTGAAATGACGTAACTTGGCCGAGCATCGAGTGCAAAGCGTCGCGTTGACGACAATCCGGAAAAAACAATGTGCTCTGACCCCGAATTTTAGAGCTGGCTGGTGAGATAGGCTCGCCAGCCGCCGAACATGCTGATGTCCGTCGCGCCCGCGATCGCGGCGGGTTCGCAGATGAACCCCTTGACCCAGCGGCCATCCGCCAGTTCGAGCGAGCCGATGCCTAGCGGCGCCGGGATCTCGGCCACGAATTCGCCGAATCGGCGCAGCGGCAACTCCCACACCTCGATCGCGATCGCCGTGCCCTCGCCGTCCACCCGGGCCAGTCCCGGCTTGGGCGGTGTCGTGCCCGGCAGCGCGTACAGGCGGTAGTTGGGCGACGTATGCGTGGCCGCCATCTTGCGCGCGCCCCGTTCCAGCAATTGCCAGTTCAGCGGCTGGCCTTCCAGGTGGGCGCCCACGACGGCTACCTGCACGGTGGGCTCGCGAAACGGCAGCGGATCCGCGGCCAGCGCGTTCGCATCGGCGCCGCCGAGCAGCGCCGCGGCGGCCGTCGCCAGCATATGGTCGCTGCCGGCGTTGCCGATCAGCGTGACGCCGGCCGGCAGGCCGTCCGCGCGGTTCTGCCCCGGCACGGCCAGCGCGGCCATGTCGAAGAAGTTCACGAAGTTCGTGTAATAGCCCAGCTGCGAATTCAGTTCCACCGGCCGTTCCAGTACGTCGGAGATGCGCGGCATGGTCGGCGTCGTCGGTACCAGCAGGAAGTCGTAGTCGGCCAGCGCATCCTCGGCCGCGCGGCGCAGCGCCGCCAGCATGTATTGGCCCTGGAACGCGTCCGTGGCGTCGTAGCCGTTGGCCTGGCCGATGATGCCAGCCACCACCGGGTGCGCGGCGTCGGGCTGGGCATCGATGAAGGCGCCGACGGCCGCGTGACGCTCGGCGACCCATGGCCCCTGGTACAGCAGGGCAGCGGCGGCGCGGAACGGCGTGTAGTCGACGGTGCCGAACGTGCATCCGGGCAGGTCCCGCAGGCGGGCCAGCGTCGCCTCGAAAGCGGCTTGCGCGGCGGCGTCGCCGAAGAATTCCAGCTGCGCGGGTACGGCGATGCGGTAGCCGCGCCGGCGTACGCCCTGCATCGAAATCGGGCGCGAATACGGGTCCCGCGCGTCATGGCCGGCGGCGACCTGCAGCACCTTCCACGCGTCCGCGACGTCTGGCGCGAACACGGACACGCAATCGAGCGTGCGACATGCCGGCACCACGCCGCGCGTGCTGAGCAGTCCGCGCGTCGGTTTCAAGCCCACGATGCCGTTCAGGCCCGCCGGCACGCGGCCGGAGCCGGCCGTGTCCGTGCCGAGCGCGAAGCCGATCATGCCCAGAGCGACCGCGACGGCCGAGCCGGAACTGGAACCGCCCGATACGTAAGCGGGATCGACGGCGTTGCGCACTGCGCCGTACGGCGAGCGCGTGCCCACGAGGCCCGTCGCGAACTGGTCCAGGTTCGTCTTCCCGACCAGCAGCGCGCCGGCCGCGAGGAGTCTGTCCACTACCGGCGCGGACTGTTCCGGCACGTACGCGAAGGCGGGGCAGGCGGCCGTGGTGGGCATGCCGGCGACGTCGATGTTGTCCTTGACGGCGAACGGAATGCCCAGCAGGGGCAGGCGCGCCAGCACGGCGGCGCCTTCGGCCGCCAGCACGGCGTCGAGCGCGCGTGCCTGCGCGCGCAGCGCGGCGTCGTCCACGCGGCTGATCCAGATCTCGGGGCGGTCCGCGCCGGCGATGCGCGCCAGCGCCTGCTCGATGGTGCTGCCGGGCGTTGCTGTGCCGTCCAGGTAGGCGGCGTGGGTGTCGATGATCGTCATGATGTTCGCGAATGGAGTAGGTCAGAAGCCGTAGCTGAGCGATGCCAGCAGGCGGTTGCCCTGCTTGACGCCGAAGCGGTTGTCGCCGCCGATCAGGCCTTGCAGGCCCCACGTGAAGCCGCTGGCGCCGATTGGCTGCGTGAAGCCGACGGTTAGATGACGCCATCCGGCCGATGCCGGCGCGCCGCCCGCGAAGCAGCCGTTGACGATGAAGCTCGTGCCGGCGGCGCAGCGGGCGCCCGTCAGCGTGTCGACCGTGCCCAGGTAGCGGCCTTCCTTGTGGTACGTATAGAAGCCGAGCGTGGCGGACAGGGTGATGTCGTACGCGATCGGCTGGCTCGCGCCGACGGTCCAGTAGGTGTCGCCCTTGTTGCCCCAGACGACGTCCTTGAGCAGCGTCTGCGCCGTCACGCTGAATACGCCGTAGCTGGCGCCCAGCTTGGTCTCGAACGCGTCGGAGTCGCCGCCGTTGACGTAGTAGTAGCCGGTCAGGCCAACGGTGTAGCCGAGATTTCCCGCCTTGCCGTTGTAGCCGCCGTAGAAGTCGTTCTCGATCGACTTATTGTCCTGGAAGCTTGCGACGGCGCGGTTCGAATACGATTCGGCCAGGCGCTTGTACGAGTAATTGATCTGCGAGGCCCAGTAGCCCAGGTAGACGCCGGACGGGTGGGTCCAGTCCACGCCCCACTGCAGCGCGGGCTTGTCCGATTCGGGCGCATCGGCGCCGGCGTTGCCCAGGCCCGGCAGGCCCGGTCCGTAGGTCGAGGTGACGCCGCGCAGGACGTACTTGTTGACCAGGTCGATGTGGCCCGTGAATGCGGGCGCGGGTGCGTCGTCGGCGCGGGCGGCACCGGTCAGCAGCAGCGTGGCGATGGCGAGGATGATCTTCTTGTCGTGCATGTGGGGCTCCTTGTTTTGGATGATGGTCTGGTTCAGGGGGCTGCAGTGAAGATGGCGATGCGCTGGCCGGCCGCGACGGGCTTGCCTTCCGAGACGAGCCATTCGTCCAGCACGCCGTCGGCGCTGGCCACGACGGGAATTTCCATCTTCATCGATTCGAAGATGGCCAGCGTGTCGCCTTCGCGCACGGGGACGCCGGGCGGCACGACGATCTGCCAGACGCTGCCCGGCACCACGGCCGACAGATACTGGCTGCCGGCGGGCAGGTCGGCCGGTTCGCCGGCATCAAGGCTGGCTTCCTCGCTCGCCCACTCGGCCTGGCCGCTCGTGCGCCAGCGTTCGCGCTCGGCTTCGAACGCGGCCTGCTGGCGTGTCTTGAACGCGGTGATGGTGTCCGCTTCGCGTGCCAGGAAGGCGTTGTAGTCGGCCAGCGAGAACGTCGTCTCTTCGATGCGCACGTCGAAGCGGCCGAGCGGGAAGTCGCGCCGGTGGTCGAGCAACTGTTCTTCCGTCACCTCATGAAAGCGGATCTGGTCGAAGAAGCGCAGCAGCCACGGTTTGCCGTCGCGGAAGCTGGCCGTCTGGCGGTAGCGGTTCCACATCTGCACCGTGCGGCCGACGAACTGGTAGCCGCCCGGGCCTTCCATGCCGTACACGCACAGGTAGGCACCGCCGATGCCGACCGCGTTTTCCGGCGTCCACGTGCGCGCCGGGTTGTACTTCGTCGTGACGAGGCGGTGGCGCGGGTCGACCGGCGTCGCGACGGGCGCGCCCAGGTAGACGTCGCCCAGGCCCAGCACCATGTAGCTGGCCTTGAACACCACGTCGTACACCTCGTTGATGGAATCCAGGCCGTTGATGCGGCGGATGAATTCGATGTTGCTGGGGCACCAGGGCGCGTTCGGGCGCACGGTCGTCTCGTACTTCTGGATCGCGAGGCGGGTCTGCGTATCGTTCCACGCGAGCGGCAGGTGCACGATGCGCGACGGGACCACCATGTCCTCGACCGGACCCTGTGCCGCGAGCAGCGCGCCGATCGCAGCCAGCAGCCGGGCGGCCGGGAGCCGGCGGTGGTCGAAGTGCACTTGCAGCGAGCGGATGCCGGGAGTGAGGTCGATGACGCCGTCCAGCTTCGCATCCTCCAGCGCGCACATCAGCGCGTGTACGCGGAAGCGCAGGTTGATGTCCAGGGCCAGCTCGCCGAATTCCACCAGCAGATAATCGTCGCCGGCGCGGCGGAACACGACGCGGGTGCCGTCCGGCAGTGCCGCTTCGCCCGCGATGGCCGGCTGTGCCAGGCCCTCCGTCGATGCCGGCGGCGACCACACGGGGGCCGCATCCGGTCGTTCGAACACGGCTTCCAGCGCCGCGCGCAAGCTTGCCGCCTGGTCGACGGACACGCGGTGGAAGCGCACGGTGTCGCCCGGCTTCAGCTGACCCATCTTCCACAAATCGCTCGACACGATCACGGCGGGGCACACGAAGCCGCCGAGGCTCGGGCCGTCCGGGCCGAGGATCACGGGCATGTCGCCGGTGAAGTCGATCGAGCCGATGGCATACGCGTTGTCGTGGATGTTCGACGGATGCAGGCCCGCTTCGCCGCCGTCCGTGCGCGCCCAGCGCGGCTTGGGTCCGACGAGGCGCACGCCGGTGCGGCTGGAATTGAAGTGCACCTGCCAGTCCGTGCCGAAGAACACGGCGATGTCATCTTCGGTGAAGAAGTCCGGCGCGCCGTGCGGGCCGTAGTGCACCGCGATGTCCCAGTGATGCGCATACGCGGGAATGGCGGCGGTAGCGAGTTCGCGCGGCCGCGCCGGCGCCGGCGCCGGTTTCAGCTTGAGCATGTCGCCGGCGCGCACGGCGCGGCCGCCGTGGCCGCCGAACTGGCCCAGGGTGAACGTCGCGCGGCTGCCGAGATACGCCGGCACGTCGACGCCGCCGGCGAACGCGAGATACGCGCGCACGCCGGCGCCGCGCACGCCGGCGAAGCGCAGCGTTTCTCCGGCGGCCATGGCGTGCACGCTCCAGTTGGCGAGTTCGCGCTTCCCGTCCGCGCCGGCCACGCTGGCCCCGAGGTCGGCGCCGGCCAGCGCGATCGTGCACGCGCAGTTGAAGCGCAGGGTGGCGCCCTGCAGCGTCATTTCCAGCGTGGGCGCGGCGGCGTCGTTGCCGAGCAGGTGGTTCGCCACACGGTGCGCGTACGCGTCCATCGGGCCGGACGGCGGGATGCCGACGGCCCACAGGCCCAGGCGGCCCGGGTAGTCCTGCACCGTCGTCTGGATGCCGCCGTCCAGCACCTCCACGGTCAGTGGCGTGAAGTCCATCGCGGCCAGCATCTGCGTGATCTGGCGGCCGGCGACGAAATCGTCGTAGCGCAGGATGCGCGCGAGGTAGGCGAGATTCGTTTCGATGCCGTCGATGCGCGACGTCTCCAGCGCGCGCGACAGCCGTTCCACCGATGCGGCGCGGCTGTCCGTCTTGACGATCAGTTTGGCCAGCAGCGGGTCGTAGAAGGGGCTCACGGTGACGCCGCGCTCGACCCACGTGTCGACGCGCAGGCCAGGCTCGAATTCCACGGCCGTCAGTACGCCGGAGCAGGGCTGGAAATTGCGTGCCGGGTCTTCCGCATACACGCGCAGCTGCATCGCGTGGCCATGCGGTACCAGCGACGCCTGCGCCGGCAGCGTCAGTTCGCCGGCGGCGGCGCGGATCATCCATTCGACGAGGTCGACGCCGAACACTTCTTCCGTCACGCCGTGCTCGACCTGCAGCCGCGTGTTCACTTCGAGGAAGTAGAACGCGCCCGTGTCGGCGTCCAGCACGTATTCGACGGTGCCGGCCGACAGGTAGTCGATGGCCGCACCCAGGCGCACTGCGGTGGCGGCCAGCGCGTGGCGCGTCGCTTCCGACAAGCCCGGTGCTGGCGTCTCTTCGATCACCTTCTGGTTACGGCGCTGGACGGAGCAATCGCGCTCGCCCAGTGACACGACGTTGCCGCGGCCGTCGCCGAAGATCTGCACTTCGACGTGGCGCGCGCGCTGGACGAATTTTTCAAGATAGATGCCGCTGTTCTTGAAGTTGTTCTCGGACAGGTGGCGCACGGACGCGTAAGCGCCGGCCAGCTCGTCGTCGTCGCGGCACAGGCGCATGCCGATGCCGCCGCCGCCCGCCGTACTTTTCAACATCACGGGATAGCCGATGCGGCGTGCTTCGGTGAGCGCTTCCTCGACGCCGTCCAGCAGGCCGGTGCCCGGCAGCAGCGGCACGTCGGCCTGCTGCGCCAGTTCACGCGCCGTGTGTTTCAGGCCGAAGTCGCGCATCTGTTTCGGCGTCGGGCCGATGAAGGCGATGCCGGCCGCGGCGCACGCTTCGGCGAAGCCGGCGTTCTCGCTCATGAAGCCGTAGCCCGGGTGGATCGCCTGGGTGCCGGTCCGGCGTGCCGCGTCCAGCACGCGCTCGGCCGACAGATAGCTCTCGGCCGCCGCCGCCGGGCCCACGCACACGGCTTCGTCGGCCAGGCGCACGTGCAGCGACTCGACGTCGGCTTCGGAATACACGGCCACGGTCTTGATGCCGAGGCGGCGCGCGGTACGGATCACGCGGCAGGCGATTTCGCCGCGGTTGGCGATCAGGATCTTGTCGAACATGGCGGTCCTTCAGGCGGCGTCCCAGGTCACGAAGCGGACCGGGGTAGGGTTGTAGGCATTGCACGGGTTGTTCAGCTGCGGGCAGTTCGAGACCAGCACCAGCAGGTCCATCTCGGCGCGCAGCTCGACGTATTTGCCAGGCGCGGACAGGCCGTCCTCGAACGACAGGCCGCCTGCTTCCGTCACCGGCACGTTCATGAAGAAGTTCACGTTCGGGACCAGGTCGCGCTTGCCCATGCCGTTGTCCGCACGGGCCAGCGCGAGCAGGTAGTTGTCGCGGCAGCTGTGCATGAATTTCTTCTGCAGCGCATAGCGCACCGTGTTGCTCTCGGCCGCGCAGGCGCCGCCCAGCGTGTCGTGGCGGCCGCAGGTGTCGGCCACGATGGACAACATCGGGCGGCCGCGGTTCGAATACAGCACCGAGCCGGTCGACAGGTAGATGCCGCCCTGGCGCTGCAGGGTGTCGGTGACGCTGTAGCTTTCGGCCGTGTCGGCCGCGTTGTAGAAGATGGTGTCCACGGCCTGGTTGCCTTCCAGGTCGACGATGCGCAGCGTCTGGCCGCGTTTGACCTCGTGCAGCCAGGGTTCGCCGGCCGGCAGGTCGTGGATCGCCAGGGCGGCGGCGGGATCGAGCGTGCTCTCGCGCAGGGTTTGCATGACGGTCTCCTCAGCGGTAAATCATTTCGGTATTGGTGTAGCCGCGCCCGTTCTCGGGGCACGACAGGCGGCATGGGTCGTCCGCGCCGGCCGGGCCGGAATCCCATGCCACGATGGCGACCTTGCCGGGCGCGTAGTCCGGGCGCGGGTCGAGCGGGTGCGGTGCGGTCGACACGAGCACCAGCGTGTCCATCTCGAAGCGCAGTTCGACGAAGTCGCCGGGTTGCGCATGGTTCTCGGCGAAGCGGAAGCGCCCGTCCGTGTCGACGGCCACTTTCGAAAACAGGTTCACGTTGGGTATGAGGTCGCGCAGGCCCAGGCCCCATTTGCCCATCTCGACGAGCAGGCTATCCTTGCCGTTGCGGTGCATGGCGTTGCGATGTTCCTGGTAGCGCTTGACGCCGTAGCGGCGCGCGATGCTGTCCGCATCCGACACGCCGCACAGCGGGTCGTGCCAGCCGACGGTGTCGCGCGGGATGGATGCCAGGATGCGGCCCATGTCCGAGTACAGCACGTGGCCTGCCGTCAGGTGCGCCGTGTGCTGGGCCTTCAGCGTGTCGGGCAGGTTGAGGCGCTCCATGCGCTCGTCGGCGCGGTACAGCAGCACGGATGCGTTGGCGCCGGCTTCCACCGCGATGAAGCGCAGCGTGGTGCCGCGCCGTACGCGGTACGACCAGTGCGCGCCGCCGGGGAAGCGTTCGGTCCACAGCACGCGTGCCGGGTCCAGGTCGGGTGCGAGTTCCGTGGTTTGTTCGGTGAGCTGCATAGGGTCTCCGTCAGTCTTGTGCGGTGCGGGTGAGTTTGTCGAGCTGTTCCAGGTCTGTCTTCACGCCGGAGGTCTCGCGGATGCGGTTCAGGATCTGCCGCTTCAGGTGCGAGAATTCGGGCGACGATTTGAGGTCCTGGTGGCGCTTTTCGCCGAACGGCACGTCGACGATCGAATCGATGCGCCCCGGGCGCGGCGCCATGACGACGACGCGCTCGCCCAGGTAGATCGCTTCCTCCACGTCGTGCGTGACGAACACGATGGTGGTTCTCTCGAGGTGGTGCACGTGGCGGATCAGGTCGTGCATCACTTCGCGCGTCTGCGCGTCCAGCGCACCGAACGGTTCGTCCATCAGCAGGACGTCCGGGCGCGCCATCAGCGCCCGCGCGATCGCCACGCGCTGTTGCATGCCGCCCGACAGCTCGGCCGGATACGCGTGCGCCACGTGCGAGAGTCCCATCAGGCCGATGAGGGCGTCGGCGCGGCCGCTGGCGATTTCGACCTCGCTCGACGTGGCGGCAGCGTGGTGCGCGAGGCGGCGGCAGAAGCGGATGTTGCCGGTCACCGTCAGCCACGGGTACAGGCTGTAGCTCTGGAAGACCATCGCGCGGTCGGGGCCGGGGCCGTCGACGTCGCTGCCGTTGCAGACGATGCGGCCTGCGACGTATTCCTCCAGGCCGCAGATCGTGCGCAGCAAGGTGGACTTGCCGCAGCCGGACGCGCCGACCAGGGTCACGAATTCGCCGGCGGCGATGTCGAGGTCGACGTGCTGCAGCGCGAGCGTACGCCGCGCGCCGCTGCCATAGTGTTTCGTCAGGCCGCGTACGGCAATCTTGGGTGTCATGGTCAGCCTCTCAGGTGATGCCAGGGGAAGCAGCGTTTGTGCAGCCAGCGGAAGGCCTGGTCCGTGAACAGGCCCACAAGGCCGATCAGCAGGATGCCGGCGAAGATCTTGTCGGTCTGCAGGAAGCGCTGCGCCTTGAGGATCGCGTAGCCCAGGCCGGAGTTCGCGGCCACCAGTTCGGCCACGACCAGGTAGGTCCAGGCCAGGCACATCGCGCCGCGGAGGGTCGTCAGGATGGCGGGACGCGCGGCCGGGATCAGCACGTACTTGATGATCTCGTCGTTGGTCGCGCCCATCGTGCGCGCCGCGTCGATCGGGGCGTCCGGCACGCGCGCCACGTCGGCGGCGACGAGCAACAGCATCTGGAAGAACACGCCGACCCAGATCACCGCGACCTTCGCGCTTTCGTCGATACCGACCCACAGCATGATCAGCGGGATGAACGCGACGGCGGGCAGGTAGCGGGTGAATTCGGTGAGCGGTTCGAGGAACGCGCGCACCGGTGCATAGGTCCCGACCAGCACGCCCAGCGGCACCGCCACGAGCGTCGCCACGCAGAAGCCGCCCAATACGCGGCCGATGCTCACGACGATGTCGCCCAGCAGGTCACCGTCACGGTACCAGTCGCCCAGCTGGGCCAGCACCTGCCACGGCGGCGGCAGGAACACGGGATCGGCCCAGCCCTCGAGCGAGACGAGTATCCACGCGGCCAGCGGCAGCACGAAGCCGGCGACGGCCAGCGCGAGCGCGCTGCGGCGGCGCAGTTCGCCGCGCACGTCCCATGGCGAGCGGCGGTTGCGCGTCACCGCCGGGCCGGCCGCGCGGTCAATAGGAGACATGTCGTCGCGCATGGGCTTATCTCTTCAGCGCGTCGGAAAGCAGCGAAGCGTCGATGCCGGCGGCGTAGTCGACGGGACCGGCGATCAGCTTGTTCGTGGCCAGGAACTGGTGGATGACGGGGCCCGCCGCGACGAGCGATTGCGGCTTGCCGGCATCGAGCGCGGCCTCGTTGTCGGCGCGGTCGAAGAAGCGGGTCCCCGGCAGGAAGACCTTGTACTCGGCCGGCTTGATGCCGACGACCTTGGCCATGATCTGTACCGCTTCGTCCGGGTGGTCGTGGATGAAGGCCTGGGTATCGAACCACGCCTGGATCATGCCGACGAGGTCCCGGCGCTTGGTCTTGTCGCGCAACGCCTTGCCGTGGGCGACGAGCAGGTCGGGCACGAGGCCCGGCATGTCGCGCGATGTGAACAGTGCGTGGCCCTTGCCGCTCGTCTGGATCTTGTTGACCCACGGGTTCCACACGACGGCGGCGTCCACGCGGCCGGCCATGAACGCGGCGGCGGCGTCGCCGGCGGATAGGTTGACGACCTTGACGTCGTTGACGCTCATGCCGTTCTTCGCGAGCGCGGTGGCCAGCACGAAGTGCGAGATGCTGAACTGCTCCAGCGCCACCGTGCGGCCCTTCAGGTCGGCGAACGACTTGATCTTGGGACCAACCATCAACGCGTCGTTGCCGGCCGAGTTGTCGTTGACCAGCACGGCCTTGACGTCGACCTTCTTCGCCAGCGGGGTCATGGTGTCCGACCAGGTCTGTGCATTGGCATCCAGCTGGCCTGCCGACAGCGCGGCGACGGAATCCGTGTAATTGCCGAACCAGACCAGCTTGACGTTGGCGTTGTGGCGCTTGAAGAAGCCCTTCTGGTCCGCGACGTACCAGGCTACCCAGCCCGGCCAGTCGGACAGGCCGACCTTGACTTCCGCGTGCGCGGGCCGCACGGCCGACAGCGCCGCGCACAGGGCGATGGCCGTTGCGATGGAACTGCGAAGAATGCGATGGTGCTGGAAGAAACGCATGATGGAGCTCCCGAAGTGGATAAAAACGAGAGGCAAGCGATTGCGGCGCAATCGTCCTCCCGGGCTTTTATCCCTCCGTGTAGCTCCTTGCCGCGGCGCGGCGGGGAACCGGCAGCTCTCGGACCAGCACCGCAGGACGCGGTCGGAACCCTAGCCACCTTTTAGAGATGTGCGCGATGCCAACACCGGCCCACCTCTCGTTGCAGGTTCGATCTGCAAGAAGGATGCCAGTCGGTTTCGTACGGGTTTCTCGATGGGCAGGCAGCGGGCGCACATTCGCGAGGCGCCCCGGCGGTGCGCGCGCGCGCCAAGCTGGTGCGTTTATCGCGCAGGCGGTGCACGCTGGCCGCGGGTGGGTAGGTGGTGGGCGGGCGGGCACCGACCTTGCATGGGACACGACACGAACACGCCGCGGAGAAACGATGCCCACCTTTGCCAGCACCAACCGCCGCCGCCTTGCCTGGCTTGCCCGGGTGCTCCTGCATCTGCTGGCGGCGCGGCCGGCGCACCGCTATCCGCGGATTGCGAGACCGGGATCGAAGGACGGGCTCTGACCCGTGTGAGATGGCGCATCAATCGCGCGGCAGCGGCTTGCCCTTGGCGATCACTTCGTGGCAATCGCCCTTGATGGTGGCGTTGTCGTAGTCCGTCCAGCCGTAGCTGTCGACGTAGCGCTTGTGCTGCTTGAACGCGGCGTTCACGAAGCTCCAGTCCAGGTGCTCGTCCGGGTAGCGCACGTCGCCCAGGTCGAGGATGGTGTGAAACATGTTTTCCGTCGCCAGCTTCGCCTTGCGGTGGCGGCGCAGTTGCGCGACCTTGTCCGGGAAGCGCGCCGCGTACGTGTCCGAGTACCACGCGAACGCGGGGACGTGGAATTCGTATTGCGTGTTGTGGCCGTGGAAGGCGAGGCGGCAGCTGTTGTCGTACAGCGTCTGGCCGTGGTCGGCCACGTACAGCATCGCGGCCGGCGCATCTGCCTCCTTCAGCGCCTTGACCACGTGATCGAGGAACCAGTCCGTGTACAGGATCGAGCTGTCGTAGCTGTTGTTCAGCTTGTCCTTGATCTTGATGTCCGTGTAGACGGGCTTGTCGATGCCGTACAGCGACGGCAGCCATTTGTCGAACTGCTTCGGATAGCGGTGGCTGTAGTTCCAGTGGCTGCCCAGCGTGTGCAGCACGATCAGCTTCTTCGGCGCCGGGTCGGCGACGGCATGCTTCAGCGGGCCGAACAGGATTTCGTCGTAATTCGAATTGTCCGTGAAGCCGCCCAGGTTCAGGAAGTCGACGACGTCCGCTTCCTTCGCGAACACGGATACGGGTGTGTCGAACTTGCCGAACGAGATCTGGTTCGACAGCCAGAACGTTTTATAGCCCGCCTCCTTGAACGCGGTCAGGAACGATTTTTCCGAGAACCCGTCCTTGAGGCTTTGCGTGGCCGGCTTGCGCGAGATGATGACGGGCACCGACAGGCGCGTGGCCGACACGGACGTGATCACGTCGCGCAGCGGGACGACGTTCGGCTCCTGCGACAACAGCGGATTCGTGTCGCGGTCGTAGCCGTTGAGGCTCCAGCGGTCGTAGCGCGACGATTCGCCGATCACCATCACGACGATCTGCGGGTCATTGTTCGGCTCGGCCAGGTGCGCGTGGAAGCGGAAGCTGGCGCTGTGGCGGTTGAGGTCGGCCAGGTAGACCCGCTCCTTGTAGAAATCGACGCCGCGCGCGGCCAGGCCGAATGGCCACGAGTGAGCGAACGTGTCGAGGTCGAACGGCAGCTTCATCCAGTGCGCCAGCGGCGGCAGCGACGCGGGACGGGGTACGCTGGACGGGCGGGGCGGCGCCGTCTCTTCGCTGGCGGCATCAAGGCTGTCCGACGCGGACGCCTTCACGAGCCGGACACCGGCCGATGCCGGCGCGCCATGGCTCGCCAGCGGCGGCGGGGCGACGCCGTACTTCAGGCCGTAGCCGAACACGGCGGCCACGAGTGCCAGCACGACGAGCACGACGGGACGCGAGACGTCCGCCCAGTCGAGGTCGCGCGTGCGCCAGGCCGCGATCCAGCTCGTGACGAACCACACGACCATGCCGATGAACACGCCAACCAGCAGCCAGACCTTGTTGCCGAGGAATTCCATCGCTTCGGCCGGGCTCGTCTCCGCGATGATGCCGAGGTGGTGCGTCGAGATGCCCTGGCCGTAGAAAGCGTACAGGTACAGCTCGACGGGCAGCGCCAGGAAGGCGGGCAGCAGCAGCCAGTGGAAATAGGCAGGGCGCTTGAACACGGCCCACACGCCCAGCCAGGCGAGCAGCTCCAGGCCGGCGATCTGGGCGGGACGCGCGAGCGGCAGGCCGAACAGGGGCGCCACGTACGGCACGCAGGACAACAGCAGATAAGTGAGCGCGACGTACAGGTTGCGCGGGCGTAGCAAATATGACATCGGAACGAGCGTTGTGCGGCAGTGCGTAGGCGAAGTCGGCTATTATCCGATTTTTGCCACTGGTAACGCTACCGTTCTTCCAAACTTACGCAAAGTTAGCCATAGTTAACTTTGCCGTCGGATTCCCGCTTCCCTGGGGCCGGTTTCGCCCTGCGCGCGCAGGGCCAGAGCCTTCCCCTCCACGGGCTGAAGCGGTCGAACTAGCCGCCATGTTTCTTAGATTGATCGCTGCGTTAACGTCGCGGTCGTTTAACGCCCCGCAGCCTGGACAGGTCCAGTTCCGCGCGCCGAGGCCGAGCGATTCCAGCCGGTGTCCGCAGCCTGAGCACAGCTTGCTACTCGGGAACCATCGGTCGACCAGTACGACTTGTCCGCCTCGCCAGGTCGACTTGTACTCGAGTTGGCGGCGAAATTCGTAAAATCCCATGTCGGAGATGGCCCGAGCCAGGTGCCGATTACCCAGCATGCCCTTGCCGTTGAGGTTCTCAATACCGATCGTGTGAAAGCGGCGCGTGATACTGCTGCTGAGCTGGTGCAGGCTGTCGCGACGGATGTTGGCGATGCGCGCGTGCAGCTTCGCCGGTTTCAGCTTCGCCTCGGCGCGGTTGTGCGATCCTTTGACTTTACGGTACAAGGCACGCGACAGTCGCCGCAACCGGGGCAGTAGCGTGCGCAATGCCATCGGGCCCTGAATCGTTTCGCCGGTCGACAGAGTGGCCAGCACCGTAATGCCCAGATCCACCCCGACCGCGCCTTGATTATCGGCTGGCGGCACTGGCGAATCGGTGGTATCGACCGTGATGCTGGCATACCAGTGGTCGGCAATGCATGCGATCGAAGCCGACACGACCTTGCCCGCGAAGCGCAACACCTCACGCATGCGGACCCATCCCGGCTTCGGAATGCGGATGCGCCGCCCCTCGACCCGGAACTGATCATTTGTCAGGGTAAAGCGGTCGTCCCGTCCTTTCCTGCGAAACCTTGGATAACGGGATCGCCCGGCAAAGAAATTCTCGAAGGCCCGCCCCAGCTGCATGATTCGGGTCAGCCGGATGCGGTGTGCTACGAACATTGAATATCCCTGGCGGTCATACTGGTCGGGAGATCAAAGGTTTGACAGTGCTGAGCGGAATGAACTTTTTCCTATTGCCCTAAGAGCGCGCAGCGTTAGCTTAGTTCCGCGCTAACCGTTCTCTCCTGCACAACGGATGAAATCCGGCGTACACTGCTGTGTCGTTATCACGACATCTACTGCGTGTTTACGCAATCTCCCGCCGCTGTCGAGGTGCATGGTCAGCAAGTTTGTTGACCCGGCCCTGCTTCAGGTTTATACTCGCGAGTTCTCGAATTATTCTGCACATGGTTTACGCATAACAGCCGCTCCCGCTGGTGAGTGGCTGTCGTCGCCTGTACGGACCCTGTCGGGACAAGGTTTCAGCCCCCGGGAAGCAAGAGCCCCGGGTCATCAACTAGTAGTCATTTTGTTGGATTTTTGAACGATGCCAACCATCAATCAACTGATTCGCAAGCCGCGTGAAGCCGCGGTTGTGAAGAGCAAGTCGCCGGCACTGGAAAACTGCCCGCAAAAGCGCGGTGTTTGCACCCGTGTCTACACGACGACCCCGAAGAAGCCGAACTCGGCACTGCGTAAAGTCGCCAAAGTTCGCCTGACCAACGGTTTCGAAGTCATTTCGTACATCGGCGGTGAAGGCCACAACCTGCAGGAACACTCGGTCGTGCTGATCCGCGGCGGCCGTGTGAAGGACTTGCCGGGTGTGCGTTACCACATGGTCCGCGGTGCACTGGATACCCAGGGCGTGAAAGACCGTAAGCAGGCCCGTTCGAAATACGGTGCCAAGCGTGCCAAGGCTGCCAAGAAGTAATCTTCTTGCAATCTGGGTAAATTAATATTGAGTTAGTTGAGGCGGCCGGAAGGCCGAGTAAGTGAAGGGCTTTGATGGCCTTTCGCGAGTGCGCAAGCACTCAACTGAAGACAGGAAGGAATTGAAATGCCACGTCGTCGTGAAGTACCTAAGCGCGAAATTCTGCCGGATCCGAAATTCGGCAACATCGATCTCGCCAAATTCGTCAACGTCCTGATGTTGTCCGGCAAGAAGTCGGTCGCAGAAAACATCATCTACGGTGCCTTCGACTACATCCAGTCGAAATCGGGCAAGGACCCGCTGGAAGTGTTCGCAACCGCGATCAACAACTGCAAGCCGATGGTCGAGGTGAAATCCCGCCGCGTCGGTGGCGCCAACTACCAGGTGCCGGTTGAAGTGCGTCCGGTCCGCCGTATGGCCCTGTCTATGCGTTGGTTGCGCGAAGCCGCAAACAAGCGTAGCGAGAAATCCATGCAGCAGCGCCTGGGTGGCGAGCTGATGGAAGCAGCAGAAGGCCGCGGCGGCGCGATGAAGCGTCGTGACGAGGTGCACCGTATGGCTGAAGCGAACAAGGCGTTCTCGCACTTCCGCTTCTAAGCAAATGGCCAATCTCTTCGGGGCAGAACGCCCCGGGTGGTGCGGCCATGCAGTATCCGTTGTTCAGGCCGAGCTCATTTTGATCACCAGAATGCTGCTCGGTTTTGTCCATTCAAAAGTTAGGAAAATTTATGGCACGCACTACCCCTATTGAGCGCTACCGTAACATCGGTATCTCCGCTCACATCGACGCCGGTAAGACGACGACCACCGAGCGCATCCTGTTCTACACCGGTGTGAACCACAAGATCGGTGAAGTGCACGACGGTGCAGCAACCATGGACTGGATGGAGCAGGAGCAAGAGCGCGGCATCACCATTACCTCGGCAGCGACGACCTGCTTCTGGAAGGGTATGGCCAACAACTTCGAGCCGCACCGCTTCAACATCATCGATACCCCGGGCCACGTCGACTTCACCATCGAGGTGGAGCGTTCGATGCGCGTCCTGGACGGCGCCTGCATGGTCTACTGTGCAGTCGGTGGCGTGCAGCCGCAGTCGGAAACCGTGTGGCGTCAGGCTAACAAGTACAAAGTCCCGCGTCTGGCGTTCGTCAACAAGATGGACCGTACCGGTGCGAACTTCTTCAAGGTGTACGAGCAGATGCGCGCCCGCCTGAAGGCCAACCCGATCCCGCTGCAGATCCCGATCGGCGCCGAAGACAACTTCAAAGGCGTGGTCGACCTGGTCAAGATGCAGGCGATCTACTGGGACGACGCGTCGCAGGGCATGAAGTTCGACTACCGCGAGATCCCGGCCGAACTGGTCGATCAAGCCAACGAATGGCGCGAGAAACTGGTCGAGACCGCTGCTGAAGCGTCGGAAGACCTGATGAACAAGTACCTCGAAGAGGGCGAGCTGACCGAAGCCGAGATCAAGCAGGCACTGCGCCAGCGCACCATCGCTTCGGAAATCGTTCCGATGATGTGCGGCACCGCCTTCAAGAACAAGGGCGTGCAGGCCATGCTGGACGCGGTCATCGAGTACCTGCCGTCGCCGGTCGACATTCCGCCGGTCAGCGGTACCGACGAGGACGACCAGCCGGTCACCCGTACCGCATCGGACGACGAGAAATTTGCCGCGCTGGCATTCAAGATCATGACCGACCCGTTCGTCGGCCAGCTGATCTTCTTCCGCGTGTACTCGGGCGTCATCAAGTCGGGCGACACCGTGTTCAACCCGATCAAGAGCAAGAAGGAACGCGTCGGCCGTATTCTGCAGATGCACGCGAACCAGCGCGAAGAGATCAAGGAAGTCCGTGCAGGCGACATCGCCGCTGCCGTGGGCCTGAAAGAAGCGACCACCGGTGAAACGCTGTGCGACCCGGCTGCCCCGATCATCCTGGAAAAGATGGTGTTCCCGGAGCCGGTGATCCAGCAGGCCGTCGAGCCGAAGACCAAGGCCGACCAGGAAAAGATGGGCCTGGCACTGAACCGTCTGGCTCAGGAAGACCCGTCGTTCCGCGTGCGCACCGACGAAGAATCGGGCCAGACCATCATCGGTGGTATGGGCGAGCTGCACCTGGAGATCATCGTCGACCGCATGAAGCGTGAATTCGGCGTGGAAGCGACCGTCGGCAAGCCGCAGGTGGCATACCGCGAAACGATCCGCAAGTCGGTCAGCGACGTCGAAGGCAAGTTCGTCAAGCAGTCGGGCGGCCGCGGCCAGTACGGCCACGCCGTGCTGACGGTCGAACCGCAGGAACCGGGCAAAGGCTTCGAGTTCATCGACGCGATCAAGGGTGGTGTGATTCCGCGTGAATTCATCCCGGCGGTCGAAAAAGGTGTGCGCGAGACGCTGTCGAGCGGCGTGATGGCCGGCTACCCGGTGGTCGACGTGAAAGTCACGCTGACCTTCGGTTCGTACCACGACGTGGACTCGAACGAAAACGCGTTCCGCATGGCCGGTTCGATGGCATTCAAGGAAGGCTGCCGTAAAGCCAATCCGGTCATCCTCGAGCCGATGATGGCCGTGGAAGTGGAAACGCCGGAAGACTACGCCGGTACCGTGATGGGCGACCTGTCGTCCCGCCGCGGTATGGTGCAGGGCATGGACGAGATCCCGGGCGGCGGCGGCAAGATCATCAAGGCCGAAGTCCCGCTGTCGGAAATGTTCGGTTACTCGACCGTGCTGCGTTCGGCAACCCAGGGTCGTGCGACCTACACGATGGAATTCAAGCACTATGCTGAAGCACCGAAGCATGTGATGGACGCCATCGTGACGGCTAAAGCCAAGTAATTAACAACAGGCCGGGTGGTATCCCGTCCGGCCTGAACAAAAACTAGATATTGTTCTTTTAAAGGAAGATCAAAATGGCAAAAGGTAAATTCGAACGGACCAAGCCGCACGTGAACGTCGGCACCATCGGTCACGTTGACCACGGCAAAACCACCCTGACGGCTGCAATCGCAACCGTTCTGTCGAAGAAGTTTGGCGGCGAAGCCAAGGCCTACGACCAGATCGACGCGGCTCCGGAAGAAAAAGCGCGCGGCATCACGATCAACACCGCACACGTCGAGTACGAGACGGCCAACCGCCACTACGCACACGTCGACTGCCCGGGCCACGCCGACTACATCAAGAACATGATCACCGGTGCTGCCCAGATGGACGGCGCGATCCTGGTGTGCTCGGCCGCTGACGGCCCGATGCCGCAGACGCGCGAACACATCCTGCTGGCTCGCCAGGTGGGTGTTCCGTACATCATCGTGTTCCTGAACAAGTGCGACCTGGTCGACGACGCAGAACTGCTGGAACTGGTCGAAATGGAAGTGCGCGAGCTCCTGTCGAAGTACGAGTTCCCGGGCGACGACCTGCCGATCATCAAGGGTTCGGCTCGTATGGCACTGGAAGGTGCAGCCGGCGAAATGGGCGAAGACTGCATCATCCGTCTGGCCGAAGCACTGGACACCTACATCCCGACGCCGGAACGTGCCGTTGACGGCGCCTTCCTGATGCCGGTGGAAGACGTGTTCTCGATCTCGGGCCGCGGTACCGTGGTGACCGGTCGTGTCGAGCGCGGCATCATCAAGGTCGGCGAAGAGATCGAAATCGTCGGCATCACCGACACCGTCAAGACGACCTGCACCGGCGTGGAAATGTTCCGCAAGCTGCTGGATCAAGGTCAGGCTGGCGACAACGTCGGCCTGCTGCTGCGCGGCACCAAGCGTGAAGACGTCCAGCGTGGTCAGGTTCTGGCCAAGCCGGGTTCGATCAAGCCGCACACCGACTTCACGGGCGAAGTGTACGTCCTGTCGAAGGACGAAGGCGGTCGTCACACCCCGTTCTTCAACAACTACCGTCCGCAGTTCTACTTCCGTACGACGGACGTGACCGGTTCGATCGTTCTGCCGGCCGATAAAGAGATGGTCATGCCGGGCGACAACGTGTCGATCACCGTCAAGCTGATCGCTCCGATCGCGATGGAAGAAGGTCTGCGCTTCGCAATCCGCGAAGGCGGCCGTACCGTCGGCGCCGGCGTGGTTGCCAAGATCCTGGCCTAATAGCGATATCGTAGGGTGGGCACCCCGTGCCCACGCGTAACGCCAACATATCGGAAGCGTTCGCGTGGGCTCGGGGAGCCCACCCTACCAGTAGCAACAATCAGACAGAAGGGACGGAGCGAAAGTTCTGTCCCTTCTGTCTGTGCAGCTGAGGGTGAAAGGGTGTTATACTGCCGTCCCCTCGCAGTTAGTCTCACCTTGTACACGCAGTACCTGACTTTTGATTGCCGGCCCCGTGCCGGTTCGTTCTTTTTTAAGGAAATAGCATGTCCGCTCCGAATCAGAAAATCCGTATCCGCCTGAAAGCGTTCGACTACAAGCTGATCGACCAGTCCGCCCTGGAAATCGTCGACACCGCCAAGCGCACCGGCGCAGTCGTCAAGGGCCCGGTTCCGCTGCCGACCCGCATCCAGCGCTTCGACGTGCTGCGTTCCCCGCACGTCAACAAGACCTCGCGCGACCAGTTCGAAATCCGTACGCACCAGCGTCTGATGGACATCGTGGACCCGACCGACAAGACCGTCGACGCGCTGATGAAGCTGGACCTGCCGGCTGGCGTCGACGTCGAAATCAAGCTGCAGTAATCGTTTCAAGCGTCCTGGCGGCCCTGCCGCCGGCGCATGCAAAACGGCCCATCCACTTCGCGGTAGATGGGCCGTTTGCTTTTGGCGTGGCTCGCAGTGGCTCGTTATGCGGCCTTCAGCGCCAGTGCCTCCGCCAGCCTGTGATGCCGCTCCAGCACGACGGGCAGGTCGACCGTCCGCAACACGCCATCCTTCACGACGACCTTGCCGTTGATGACGCTGTGATTCACGTTGGCCGGCGTGCAGAACACCAGCGCCGCCACCGGATCGTGCAGCGCCCCGGCGAACCCGACGCCATCCAGCTTGAACATCACAATGTCGGCCGACATGCCCGGCGCGATGCTGCCGATGTCGTCGCGATTCAACACCTTCGCGCCGCCGAGGGTGGCCAGTTCCAGTGCCTGGCGCGCCGTCATCGCATCCGGGCCGAAGCCCACGCGCTGCAGCAGCATCGCCTGGCGCACCTCGCCCAACATGTGCGCGCCGTCGTTCGACGCGCTGCCGTCCACGCCCAGGCCCACGGGCACGCCCGCATCGACCATCTTGCGCACGGGCGCGATGCCGGACGCGAGCCGCATGTTCGAGCACGGGCAGTGCGCGACACCCGTGCCCGTGCGCGCGAACAGGTGGATGCCAGCGTCGTCCAGCTGCACGCAGTGCGCGTGCCACACGTCGTGGCCGACCCACCCGCAGTCTTCCGCGTATTCGGCCGGCGTCATGTTGAACTTCTCGCGGCTGTACGCGATGTCGCTGGCGTTCTCCGCGAGGTGCGTGTGCAGCGACACGCCGTGGCTGCGCGCCAGCAGCGCCGCCTCCTTCATCAGGTCGCGCGACACGGAGAACGGCGAGCACGGGGCGACGACGATTCTCTGCATCGCGTGGCGAGACGCATCGTGATAGGTCTCGATGAGGCGCTGCGCATCCTTCAGGATCGCGGCTTCGGCCTCGACGACGCTGTCCGGCGGCAGGCCGCCCTGCGAGCGGCCCACGCTCATCGCGCCGCGCGCCGCGTGGAAGCGCATGCCGATCGTATGCGCGGCCTCGATGCTGTCGTCCAGGCGGCAATCGTTCGGGTAGATGTACAGGTGGTCGCTGCTCGTCGTGCAGCCGGACAGGATCAGTTCCGCCATCGCAGTCAACGTGGACACGTGGATCATCTCGCCCGTCAGGTTCGCCCACACGGGATACAAATTCGTCAGCCAGTTGAATAGTTCGCCGTCCTGCGCGGCGGGGATGACGCGCGTGAGGCTCTGGTACATGTGGTGATGCGTGTTGACGAGGCCGGGGATGACGACGTGGCCCGAGGCGTCGATCACCTCGTCGGCGGCTTGCGGCAGGTCGTCCGTCGGGCCGACCTGCTCGATCACGTTGTCGCGCACGAAGACGGCGCCGCCGGCGAATTCGCGGCGCGCATTGTCCATCGTCACGAGGACGCGCGCGTTCTTGATCAGGAGAGTTTTGCTCATAGGTTTTCCACTTTTTGGTTTTCAACACTGCGGAAACAATGCGCGGGCACTGCGGAAACAATGTCGGAAGTTGCTGCCCGAAGGCAGCTCAAATTCCCGTCACACCGCCTCCAGGTCTTTCACCAGCAGCGGTTGCGGGACGTCTTCCTCGTCGTCGTGGATTTCCACGGGACGGTTCGGCAGCACGAGGTTCAGCAGCACGGCCATGATGGCGCCCGTGCTGATGCCGGAGCCGAAGATCTCGTTGACGAATGCAGGCAGCTTCGCCAGCAGTTCCGGCCGCACGCTGACGGCGAGGCCGCAGCCGATCGACACGGCGATGATGAGGCCCGTGCGCTTGTCGTGCTCGACCTTGCCCAGCATCTGCACACCGGCCGTGAGGATCATCGCGAACATCATCAGGCCCGCGCCACCGAGGACGGGCTGCGGAATCGTGACGACGACGGCGCCCAGCACCGGGAACAGGCCGGCCAGCACCAGCATCAAGCCCGTCAGCGCGACGACGTGGCGGCTGGCGACACCGGTCAGCGAGATGACACCGACGTTCTGCGCGAACGTCGACATCGGCGGCGCGCCGAGCGTGGAGGCGAACGCGGAACCGACGCCGTCGCACAGTACGCCGCGCTTGAGCAAGGTGCCGCGCATCTTCGTTTCCGTCGCGGCACCCAGCGCCATGAAGGTGCCCGTCGTCTCGACCATCGTCACGACATAGGCGAGGCCCATCGCGAGGATGCCGCTGGGCGGGAAGCTCATGCCGAAGTGCAGCGGCTGCGGCAGCGCGAACACGGCGGCCCGGTGGACGCTCGAGAAGTCGACGAGGCCCAGGCCGAGGCAGATGGCGTAGCCGATCGCGATGCCGATCACGATGGCCGACGCGGAGATGATGCCCTTGCCGAACTGGACGAGCGCCACGACGATGGCCAGCACGAACAGCGCGATACCGAGGTTCGTGGGCGCTCCGTAGTCGGCCGCGCCCTTGCCGCCGGCCGCCCAGTCGACGGCGACGGGAACGAGCGACAGGCCGATCATCGTGACGACGACGGCCGTCACCTGGTGCGGGAACAGCTTGCGGATCTGCGGCATGAAGAAGCTGCCGACGATCATGACGACGGAGCCCGCCAGCGACGACCCGAGGATACCGGGTACGCCATGCTCGAAGCCGATGCTGATCGCGGCGCCGACGAAGGCGAAGCTGGTGCCCATCACGCAGGGCAGGCGGATGCCGATCGGCCCGACGCCCTTGCACTGGATGACCGTGACGATGCCCGAGCCCAGCAGCGCCGCATTGACGAGCGCGACGATCTGGTCCGCCGGGAGCTTGAGGATGGCGCCCACGACGAGCGGCACCGCGATGATGCCGCCCAGCGCGGCCAGCATGTGCTGGGCGGCGAGCAGCGTCGTGGTGATGAGGGGCGGCCTGTCGTCGACCTTGTACAGCAGGTTGTTCATATGTGTCTCCGTCGAATGTGATCCTGAGTACTTCGAGGTGAACCGGGCAGTGGAGAACAGTCGACCACGGCAGGCAATCCGGGGTACGGATGCAACCGAAGGGCGGCAAGGCCGGGATGCGGCCGGAACGCGCTGACGTCTCCACTCAGCTTGGGGCCGCTCTGCGGCGGCTTTTCATGAATTCATGATGCCGTCGTGTGAAAGCGGTGTCAACGGATTTGTATACAGTTTTCGTGCATACAGGCGCCGGTTGCGCGGGAGTTTAGTAGAGGAGAACTACGGTATTTTGACGTCCGTTGTATACAATTTTTCACAACGGTTTTGCGTGAAAATATCAGATGGGCAGTACGTGCAGGTAGATCCGAGGCGCGCGAGCCTTGATAAGCACGATACCGGCCTGATCTTCCAAGGGTAGGTCCCTGCCTGTGGGGCCAACGGGTTGTTGTAGTCACTGAAACACATCGGTGATAATCGCGCCTCAGGAGGAAACGCGATGGCGACCATGAAGCAGGTAGCGGAACGCGCCGGGGTGTCGATCTCCACGGTGTCGCACGTGATCAACAAGACGCGCGTCGTCAGCGACGACGTACGCCAGCGTGTGCTGGGCATCATCGACGAGATGCACTACATCCCCAGTGCCGTCGCCCGCAGCCTCAAGAACGACAAGACCCATACCATCGGCGTCCTGGTGCCGAACTCCTCCAATCCCTATTTTGCCGAACTGATCAGCTGGATCGAGGATGCGGCGTTCGAGCTCGGCTACAACATCATCCTGTGCAACGCGCACGGCGGCGCGCAGAAGCAGGCAGCCTACTTGCGCCTGTTGATGGAAAAGCGCATCGACGGCCTCCTGCTCGTCGCCAGCGGTGCCGACGACGAGCAGGATCAGCTGCTGCGCCACGAAGCCGTGCCCATCGTCCAGCTCGAGCGCGGCTTGCCGGGGCTCGAAGCCGACCTCGTGCTGGCCGGGCAGGAGGAGGGCGGCTACGAGGCCACGCGTCACCTGATCGAACTGGGGCACCGCGACATCGCCTGCGTGTCCGGGCCCGCCGACCTCCCGCGCACGCGCGAGCGGGTCGGCGGCTTTCTGCGTGCGATGGCGGAGGCCGGCCTGGCGCTGCCGCCCGATCACGTCGTGCAGGAGGAATTCACGAGCGCCGGCGGCCACGCGGCCTTTACGCGCCTGCTGGCGTGGCCGCGGCGGCCGACTGCCGTGTTCGTCACGAGCGACCTGATGGCGCTGGGCGGTTTGTGCGCGGCCGGTGCGGCGGGCGTACGCGTGCCCGCGCAGTTGTCCGTTGTCGGCTATGACGACATCGCGGGCGCCCCGTACGCGCTGCCGCCCCTGACGACGGTGGCGCCGCCCAAGCGCGACATGGCCCGGCTCGCCATCGATCTGCTGATCGACCGCATCCGCGGCGCGCATGTGCCGCTGCGCAGTACGGCGCTGGCCAGCACGCTGGTCGTGCGGGCGTCGACGGCGCCGCCGTCGGCGCATTTGTGAACGCGGGCATCGGCACGTCGTAGCCGTAGGGTGGGCACCCCGTGCCCACGCGAACGCCGGCGTCATGCGAACGTTACGCATGGGCACAGGGGTGCCCACCCTACCTGGCGAGTTCTCGCGCATCGTGCAGATGCAGGGTCTGCGTTGGAAACGCGAACTCGATCCCATCGGCTGCGAACCGGTCCATGATCTGCAGATAGATCTCCTGCTGGATGTCCATGTAGCGGTTGAAATCGGCCGTCTCCACCCAGTACACGACGTCGAAGTTCAACGACGACGCGGCCATGCCGGCGAAGTGCGCGCGGTCGAACGTCACGGGATCCTGCGCCTTGACGATCTCCGTCAGCATGGCCGGGATCTGCCGCAGCGTCGCGGTCGGCGTGTCGTAGGTGACGGTCACGGTGAACGCGGCGCGGCGTCGGTTCATGCGCGTCATGTTCTGCAGGCGGCTCTTGAGCAGGTCGGCGTTCGAGAACACGAGCTGTTCGCCGCCCAGGCTGCGCAGCCGGGTCGTCTTGAGGCCCACGTATTCCACGGTGCCCAGGTATTTGTCGACGATGATGAAGTCGCCGATGACGAACGGCTTGTCGAGCACGATCGACAGCGACGCGAACAAATCGCCCAGGATGTTCTGCACGGCCAGTGCGACCGCGATACCGCCGATGCCCAGCGACGCGACGAGGGTCGTGATGTTGACGCCGAGGTTGTCGAGCACCATCAGCAGCAGCACGGTCCACAGGATCGTCTGCGCGATGAAGCCGACCGCGGCCGCCGACGTGGCGCGGGCGGGATCGCCGGCGCGGTTCTGGTAATAATCCGTCAGCCACGCGCGCAGCGCGCGATGCCCCCACAGCGCGGCCTGGATCAGGCCCGTGACGATCGCCACGCGCGTGGCGAACACGTCCACTTCCGGCGGCAGGGCGAGGAACTTGCTGCCGACGAACAGCCCCATGATGACGATGGCCAGCAGGCGCGTGCCGTCGAGGGCTTCGACGGCGATGTCGTCGAGGCGGGTCGCGGTGCGCTCGGCCAGCTTGCGCATGTGGTGCACGCCCGCCCGCTTGGCGATGTACAGCGCCAGCGCGACCCCGGCCGCGATGCCGAGGGCCGTCAGCCAGGCCAAGGTCGTGTTGTTGAAGAACACCAGATTCATCCGATCATCCTTTCGTTGTCTTGCCGGGCCTCATTGTAAGGGCGCGGTGCAGCGCACAAGTTTTTTCGGACGGGTATTGCGCTTTGCTAAAACATGCTCGTATAATGCGGCTCCCCGGGCGGTTAGTTCAGCTGGTTAGAATACTTGGTCGACATCCAAGGGGTCGCAGGTTCGAATCCTGCACCGCCCACCAGAATTCCTCCATATCGCAGGCCCCGAGCCTGTAGAGAAAAGATGCCAAGGTGTCTTTTCTGTGCCGTTCAGCTCGAACGGATTCTCTGATCTCCACGACTCTAGCGTAAAACGCAACAGATCGCGTCAGCCTTCGCATTCTCTTGTTGCGTCCATCCGTAGCGCGCGCTATACTAGCCGGCTTCGGTGTGGGCCTATCTTTTTTCGGTCCACGCGTTTAAGAGGAAGTTTCACAACTTCCGAAAGTCAACTAGCCCCGCCCAATCGTAGGTGGGAATGGAGAAAAAATGAGCCTGGGCCTTCTCGGTCGCAAGGTTGGCATGATGCGCATCTTCACGGACGACGGCGATTCGATCCCCGTTACCGTGCTGGACGTGTCGAACAACCGTGTTGCGCAAATCAAAACTCCTGAAACTGATGGTTATGCATCGGTTCAGGTCGTCTTCGGTCAACGTCGCGCTTCCCGCGTGAACAAGGCCGCTGCCGGTCACTTCGCCAAAGCTGGCGTCGAAGCTGGCACGATGCTGAAGGAATTCCGCGTCGAAGCCGCTCAAGCCGCTGGTTTCAAAGCTGGCGACGCAATCAATGTCTCGATGTTCGAAGTGGGCCAGAAAATCGACGTGCAAGGCACCTCGATCGGTAAGGGCTACGCCGGTACCATCAAGCGCCACAACTTCGCTTCGGGCCGTCAGACCCACGGTAACTCGCGTTCGCACAACGTGCCGGGTTCCATCGGTATGGCACAGGATCCGGGTCGCGTGTTCCCTGGTAAGCGCATGACCGGTCACATGGGCGACGTCACTGTCACCACCCAGAACCTGGAAATCGCCCGTATCGACGCCGAGCGTCAACTGCTGCTGGTTAAGGGTGCCGTTCCTGGCGCCAAGAACGGTCAAGTGATCGTCAAGCCGGCAGTCAAGGTCAAAGCCAAGAAAGGAGCATAAGCGATGGAACTCAAGCTCCTGAATGAGCAAGGTCAAGCTGGCGCCGCAGTCAACGCCGCCGACACCGTGTTCGGCCGTGATTACAACGAAGCCCTGATCCACCAGATCGTGGTCGCCTACGCCGCCAACGCGCGCTCGGGCAACCGCAAGCAGAAGGATCGTGAAGAAGTCTCCCACACGACCAAGAAGCCGTGGCGTCAAAAAGGTACGGGCCGCGCTCGTGCCGGTATGTCGTCGTCGCCGCTGTGGCGCGGTGGTGGTCGTATCTTCCCGAACTCGCCGGACGAGAACTTCTCGCACAAGGTCAACAAGAAGATGCATCGCGCAGGTATCTGCTCGATCTTCTCGCAGCTGGCCCGCGAAGACCGCCTGAACGTCATCGAGAACCTGACCGTCGAAGCACCGAAGACCAAGCTGCTGTCGCAAAAGCTGCAGGGCATGGGTCTGGACTCGGTCCTGGTGATCACCGACACCATCGATGAAAACCTGCTGCTGGCATCGCGCAACCTGCCGAACGTGCTGGTTGTCGAGCCGAAGCATGCCGACCCGATGTCGCTGGTGTTCTACAAGAAAGTCCTGGTCACCAAAGCTGCTCTGGCCAAGATCGAGGAGATGTACGCATGAGCGCCGCAATCAAATTCAGCGAAGAGCGCCTGATGAAGGTGCTGCTGGCTCCGGTCATTTCCGAAAAGGCGACCTTCGTCGCGGAAAAGAACGAACAGATCGTGTTCAAGGTCCTGCCGGACGCGACCAAGCCGGAAATCAAAGCCGCCGTCGAGCTGCTGTTCAAAGTCGAAGTGGAATCGGTGCAGACCGTGAACCGCGAAGGCAAGCAGAAGCGTTCGGGCCGTTTCACCGGTCGTCGCAACCACACCAAGCGCGCTTTCGTGGCCCTGAAGCCGGGCCAGGAAATCAATTTTGTCGAGGAGGCTAAATAATGGCACTCGTTAAGATGAAGCCAACCTCCCCAGGCCGCCGCGGCATGGTGAAGGTTGTGAACGCCGACCTGTACAAGGGTCGTCCGTTCGCAGCCCTGGTTGAGAAGAAATCGAAGACCGCTGGCCGTAACAACAACGGTCACATCACGACCCGCCACATCGGCGGTGGTCACAAGCACCACTACCGCGTGGTCGACTTCAAGCGCAACAAGGACGGTATTCCGGCCAAGGTCGAGCGCATCGAGTACGACCCGAACCGCACGGCGCACATCGCTCTGGTGTGCTACGCCGACGGTCACCGCGCGTACATCATCGCCACCAAGGGCATGTCCGTGGGCGACACCGTCATGAACGGCTCGGAAGCGCCGATCAAGTCGGGTAACTGCTTGCCGATCCGTAACATCCCGGTCGGTACCACGATGCACTGCGTCGAAATGCTGCCGGGTAAGGGTGCTCAGATGGCCCGTACCGCAGGCGCCGGCGTCGTGCTGATGGCTCGCGAAGGCACCTACGCTCAGGTTCGCCTGCGCTCGGGTGAAGTGCGCCGCGTGCACATCGAGTGCCGCGCAACGGTTGGCGAAGTCGGCAACGGCGAGCACAACCTGCGCAAGATCGGTAAAGCCGGTGCAATGCGCTGGCGCGGTGTCCGTCCGACCGTTCGCGGTGTCGTCATGAACCCGATCGACCACCCGCACGGTGGTGGTGAAGGTCGTACGGCTGCCGGTCGTCACCCGGTGTCGCCATGGGGCCAGCAGACGAAGGGCAAGAAGACGCGTTCGAACAAGCGCACGTCGTCGATGATCGTCTCGCGCCGCGGCAAGAAATAAGGATAAGACATGACTCGTTCATTGAAAAAAGGGCCGTTCATTGACGCCCACCTGGTGAAAAAAGTCGAAGCCGCGCAAGCGAACAAAGACAAGAAGCCAGTCAAAACCTGGTCGCGCCGCTCGACGATCACCCCGGACTTCATCGGTCTGACGATCGCCGTCCACAACGGTAAAGTGCACGTGCCGGTGTACGTGTCCGAGAACATGGTGGGTCACAAGCTGGGCGAATTCGCCCTGACCCGCACGTTCAAGGGCCACGCCGCTGACAAGAAGGCGAAGAAATAATGGAAACTAAAGCTATCCTCAAGGGCGTCCGCCTGTCGGAACAGAAAGGCCGCCTCGTCGCCGATCTGATCCGCGGCAAGAAAGTCGACGCCGCGCTGAACATCCTGCAGTTCAGCCCGAAGAAAGGCGCGACCATCATCAAGAAAGTGCTGGAGTCCGCAATCGCGAACGCCGAGCACAACGATGGTGCCGACATCGACGAACTGAAGGTCGTTCAGATCTATGTCGAAAAGGGCCCGATCCTGAAGCGCTTTACGGCACGTGCCAAAGGCCGCGGTGATCGCATTTCGAAACAATCCTGTCACATCTTCGTGACTGTCGGTAACTAAGGAGTCACACGATGGGTCAGAAAATCCACCCAACCGGCTTCCGCCTGGCGGTCACCCGTAACTGGGCATCGCGCTGGTACGCTGGCAACGGCAACTTTGCCGACATGCTGAAGGAAGACCTGGAAGCTCGCGCTTTCCTGAAGAAGAAACTGAAGAACGCCTCCGTCGGTCGCATCGTCATCGAGCGCCCGGCCAAGAACGCGCGCTTCACGATCTACTCGTCGCGTCCGGGCGTCGTCATCGGCAAGAAGGGCGAAGACATCGAAGTCCTGAAGTCGTCGCTGACGAAGATCATGGGCGTGCCCGTGCACGTCAATATCGAAGAGATCCGCAAGCCGGAAATCGACTCGCAGCTGATCGCCGACTCGATCGCCCAGCAGCTCGAAAAACGTATCATGTTCCGTCGCGCCATGAAGCGCGCGATGCAGAACGCGATGCGCCTGGGCGCTGTCGGCATCAAGATCATGTCGTCGGGCCGCCTGAACGGCATCGAGATCGCACGTACCGAATGGTACCGCGAAGGCCGTGTGCCCCTGCACACCCTGCGCGCCGACATCGACTACGGCACCAGCGAAGCCTCGACCACGTACGGCATCATCGGCGTGAAAGTCTGGGTTTACAAAGGCGACCGTTCGCCGACCGGCGAAGCACCGGTGATCGACGTGCCGGCCGACGAGAAAAAGCCGCGCGGTCCGCGTCGTGACGACGGCAAACCGGCTGGCCGTGGCCGCCCGGGCGCCAAGCCAGGTACCGCACCCGCAGGCCGCCGTGCTGCCAAGCCGGCCGCTGAGAAAGCAGGAGAATAAGCATGCTGCAGCCATCCCGCAGAAAGTATCGTAAAGAGCAGAAAGGCCGCAACACCGGCATTTCGCACACCCGCGGCACCGCGGTCTCGTTCGGTGAGTTCGGCCTGAAGGCGGTTGCCCGCGGCCGTATCACCGCACGCCAGATCGAAGCTGCACGTCGTGCCATGACCCGTCACATCAAGCGTGGCGGCCGTATCTGGATCCGTATCTTCCCGGACAAGCCGATCTCGAACAAGCCGGCTGAAGTCCGTATGGGTAACGGTAAAGGTAATCCGGAGTACTACGTGGCCGAGATCCAGCCGGGCAAGGTCCTGTACGAAATGGACGGCGTCGCTGAAGAACTGGCGCGCGAAGCCTTCCGCCTGGCTGCCGCCAAACTGCCGCTGGCTACGACGTTCGTCGTGCGTCAAGTCGGTCAATAACAGGAGTTAAGAATGAAAGCAACGGAACTCCGCGGCAAGGACCAGGCAGCTCTGCAACAAGAGCTGAATGAGCTGCTGAAGGCACAGTTCGGCCTGCGCATGCAAATCGCTACGCAGCAACTGACGAACACTGCCCAGCTCAAGAAGGTGCGCCGCGATATCGCGCGTGTCAAGACTGTGATGACCCAGAAGGATGCCAAATGAACGACACCACTAAAACGGCGCTGAAGCGTACGCTGGTCGGCAAGGTCGTGTCCGACAAAATGGACAAGACGGTGACCGTGCTGGTTGAGCGTCACGTCAAGCACCCGCTGTACGGCAAGATCATCGTGCGCTCGAACAAGTATCACGCGCACGACGAGACCAACCAGGCCAAGACCGGCGACACGGTCGAGATCATGGAAGGTCGCCCGATCTCGAAGACGAAGGCTTGGACCCTGACCAAAGTTGTGCAGGTCGCTCAGGTTCTCTGATCCTAAAAACGGAGCCTTGTAAAACCGTAGCGAGCGGAAGCAGTGTTGGTCGAGAAGCGCAGCCGTACGGATGTACGGTGAGCATCGCAGGCCGACAATGCGACGCGTAGTAGGTTTTACAACGCTCCAAAAAAATTAGTCTTGCGTGGCCCGCTGGTATGTGGAATACTAGCGGGCTTCGTTCATGTGTTGCCGCAGTTTGTCCTTCGGTAACTGCGGCCTGCAACGAAGCATTGGAAAGTCCAATCACCCAAACGTATGCGCTCGCAATGAGCGTGGACGGCGGGACCAAGACTGACCGCAGGCCTACGGTTTTCCGTGGGGTTTCTTCGGCTTAAGTTGGGAAAGAAAATATCATGATTCAAACCGAAAGCCGGCTCGAAGTGGCCGACAATACCGGTGCAAAAGAAGTTCTGTGCATCAAGGTATTGGGCGGCTCCAAACGCCGTTACGCCAGCATTGGCGACGTGATCAAAGTCACCGTGAAGCAGGCTGCTCCGCGCGGCCGCGTCAAGAAAGGTGAAATCTACAACGCCGTGGTCGTGCGTACCGCTAAAGGTGTGCGCCGCCAGGACGGCTCCCTGGTGAAGTTCGACGGCAACGCCGCCGTCCTGCTGAACAACAAGCTGGAGCCGATCGGTACCCGCATCTTTGGACCGGTGACGCGCGAACTGCGCACCGAAAAGTTCATGAAGATCGTGTCCCTGGCACCTGAAGTTCTGTAAGGGAGTCGCAATGGATAAGATTCGTAAAAACGACGAAGTCATCGTTCTGGCCGGTAAAGACAAGGGCAAGCGCGGTGTCGTTCAGCAGCGAGTAGATGCTGAGCACGTCATCGTCGAAGGCGTGAACGTGGCCAAGAAGGCCGTCAAGCCGAACCCGATGACCGGCGTAACTGGTGGTATCGTCGACAAGACCATGCCGATTCACGTGTCGAACGTCGCGCTGTTCAACGCAGCGACCGGCAAGGCTGATCGCGTTGGCTTCAAAGATGTGGATGGTAAAAAAGTCCGCGTCTTCAAGTCGAACGGCGAAGTAGTGAAAGGGTAATTAGAAATGGCCCGTCTCCAACAACTGTACAAAGACAAAGTCGTTGCCGAACTGACCGAAAAATTCGGTTACAAGTCGGTGATGGAAGTGCCGCGCCTGACCAAGATCACCCTGAACATGGGTCTGTCGGAAGCCGTCGCGGACAAGAAGATCATCGAGCACGCAACCGGCGACCTGACAAAGATCGCTGGCCAGAAGCCGGTCGTGACCAAGGCTCGCAAGGCAATCGCAGGTTTCAAGATCCGCGAAGGCTACCCGATCGGCACGATGGTGACCCTGCGTGGCGCCCGCATGTACGAATTCCTGGATCGTTTCATCACCGTGGCCCTGCCGCGCGTGCGTGACTTCCGTGGCGTCAGCGGCAAATCGTTCGACGGTCGCGGCAACTACAACATCGGCGTCAAAGAGCAGATCATCTTCCCGGAAATCGATTACGACAAGATCGATGCGCTGCGTGGCATGAACATCTCGATCACCACGACCGCTAAGACCGACGAAGAAGCCAAAGCGCTGCTCGCCGCATTCAAATTCCCGTTCCGGAACTAAGAACATGGCAAAACTTGCACTGATTAACCGCGAACAGAAGCGTGCAGACCTGGTGGAGAAATTCGCCGCAAAGCGTGCCGCTCTGAAAGCAATCATCGACGACCAGTCGAAGACCGAAGAAGAGCGTTACGAAGCACGCCTGAAGCTGCAGGCCCTGCCGCGTAACTCGGCCCCGTCGCGTCAGCGTAACCGCTGCGCCATCACCGGCCGTCCGCGTGGCACTTTCCGTAAATTCGGTCTGGCCCGTACCAAACTCCGCGAATTCGCCATGAAAGGCGAAATCCCGGGTATGACCAAAGCTAGCTGGTAATAGGAGAATAAGCAATGAGTATGAGCGATCCTATCGCCGATATGCTGACCCGTATTCGCAACGCGCAAGGCGTGCAGAAGACCACCGTCGAAATGCCGTCGTCGAAGCTGAAAGTTGCGATTGCCAACGTCCTGAAGGACGAGGGTTACATCGAAGATTACGCCGTGTCCACCGAAGGTGGCAAGGCTGAACTGAAAATCGGTTTGAAGTACTACGTCGGCCGCCCGGTTATCGAGCGCATCGAGCGCGTCTCCCGTCCTGGCCTGCGCATCTACAAGGGCAAAGACGAGATCCCTCAGGTCATGAACGGCCTGGGCGTGGCGATCGTCTCGACCCCGAAGGGTGTGATGACCGACCGCAAAGCACGCGCTACCGGTGTCGGTGGCGAAGTGATTTGCTACGTGGCTTAAGGAGTAGACGATGTCTCGAGTAGCTAAGATGCCAATCGCCGTCCCGGCCGGTACCGATGTCGCGATCAACGCGTCGTCGATCACCGTCAAGGGCCCGCTGGGCACCCTGACCCAGCCGCTGAACGGTCTGGTCAAAGTGGAAAACAACAACGGCACGCTGTCGTTCGACGTGATCGACGATTCCCGCGAATCGAACGCCATGTCGGGCACCCTGCGTGCTCTGGTGAACAACATGGTGACCGGTGTCACCAAAGGTTTCGAAAAGCGCCTGACCCTGGTCGGCGTGGGTTACAAGGCTGCCGTCCAAGGCAACGCCCTGAACCTGTCGCTGGGCTTCTCGCACCCTGTGCTGCACGCGATGCCGGAAGGCGTCACCGCAGCAACCCCGACCCCGACCGAGATCCTGATCAAGGGTATCGATCGTCAAAAGGTCGGCCAGGTTGCCGCAGAAGTGCGCGCTTACCGCTCGCCTGAGCCGTACAAAGGCAAGGGTGTCCGTTATGCGGACGAAGTGGTGAAGCTTAAAGAAACCAAGAAGAAATAATCGGAGCTGACGATGGACAAGAAAGAATCGCGTCTGCGTCGCGGACGCCAAACCCGCATCAAGATCGCGCAGCTGGGCGTGAACCGCCTGTCGGTGCATCGCACCAACCTGCACATCTATGCGAACCTGATCAGCCCGGATGCGAAGGTCCTGGTTTCGGCTTCGACGCTGGAAGCAGAAGTGCGCGCCGAACTGGCTGGCAAGACCGGTGTGGGCGGCAACGTCGCCGCCGCTGCCCTGGTTGGCAAGCGCGTCGCAGAAAAAGCACTGAAAGCAGGGATCACCGAAGTCGCATTCGACCGTTCGGGTTTCCGTTACCACGGCCGTGTGAAGGCGCTGGCAGAAGCCGCGCGCGAAGCTGGTCTGAAGTTCTAAGGAAGAATCGTCATGGCAAAAATGCAAGCGAAAATGGCAAGCGACAAGCCGGATGATGGCATGCGCGAGAAAATGATCGCGATCAACCGCGTCACGAAAGTGGTGAAGGGTGGTCGTATCATGGGTTTTGCAGCGCTGACCGTTGTCGGTGACGGCGATGGCCGCATCGGCATGGGCAAAGGCAAGTCGAAGGAAGTTCCGGTCGGCGTGCAGAAAGCGATGGAAGAAGCCCGCCGCAACCTGATCAAGGTGCCCCTCAAGAACGGCACGCTGCAGCACAGCGTCACCGGCCGCCACGGCGCGTCGTACGTGATGATGTCGCCGGCCAAGCCGGGTACCGGCGTGATCGCAGGCGGCGCAATGCGCGCAATCTTCGAAGTCATGGGCGTGACCGACGTCGTCGCCAAGTCGACCGGTTCGTCGAACCCGTACAACCTGGTTCGCGCGACCCTCGACGGTCTGGCAAAAATGAGCACTCCGGCCGACATCGCTGCCAAGCGCGGCAAGTCGGTGGAAGAGATCCTGGGTTAAGGGGAACAACTATGGCAAACACCATCAAAGTCAAGCTGGTCAAAGGCCTGATCGGTACCCGCCAGGATCACCGCGCCACCGTGCGCGGTCTGGGTCTGCGTCGTGTCAACTCGGTTTCCGAGCTGCAGGACACCCCGGCGATCCGCGGCATGATCAACAAGGTCAACTACCTCGTGAAAATTGTCGACTAAGCCCCGGCTTGGTCAACGGAGAAAATAATGCAACTCAATACCATCCAACCCGCTGAAGGCGCGAAACACGCCAAGCGCCGCGTCGGTCGCGGTATCGGCTCGGGCCTGGGCAAGACCGCCGGCCGCGGCCACAAGGGTCAGAAATCGCGTTCGGGCGGCTTCCACAAAGTCGGCTTCGAAGGCGGTCAGATGCCTCTGCAGCGCCGTCTGCCGAAGCGTGGCTTCAAGTCGCTGAACGCTACGTTCAAGGCTGAAGTGCGTCTGTCGGACCTGAACAACCTGGCCGTCGCCGATGTCGACGTCCTGGTGCTCAAGCAAGCCGGCGTGCTGCCGGTCGTCGCTCGCGACGTGCGCGTGATCCTGTCGGGCGAAATCACCAAAGCGGTGAACCTGAAAGGCATCAAGGCAACCGCTGGCGCGAAAGCAGCGATCGAAGCAGCTGGCGGTTCGGTCGCCTAAACGCGACCGCTGCCTGATCGGAGCAAAAATTGGCGACTAATTCACAACTTGGTAAAAGTGCTGCTTCCGGCTTCCCCTGGGGCCGGTTGTGGTTCTTGCTTGGCGCGTTGGTCGTGTACCGTATCGGTGCTCACATCCCGGTCCCCGGGATTGACCCGATCGCCATGGCCCAGCTGTTCAAGCAGAACGAGGGTGGCATCCTGGGCATGTTCAACATGTTCTCGGGCGGCGCCTTGTCCCGCTTTGCCGTGTTCGCTCTTGGCATCACGCCTTACATTTCGGCTTCGATCATCATGCAGCTGGTGTCGATCGTCTCGCCGCAGATGGAGGCACTGAAGAAAGAGGGCGAGTCCGGCCGCCGCAAGATCACCCAGTACACCCGTTACTTCACGGTCGTGCTGGCTCTGTTCCAGGCGTTCGGCATCGCCGTCGCGCTCGAGGCGCAGCCTGGCCTCGTGCTCGACCCGGGCATGGGCTTCCGCCTCGTGACCGTCGTGACCCTGCTGACCGGCACCATGTTCCTCATGTGGCTGGGCGAGCAGATCACCGAGCGTGGTCTTGGCAACGGTATCTCGATCATCATTTTTGCCGGTATCGCAGCGGGTCTGCCGAACGCACTGGGTAGTCTGTTCACCCTCGTGTCGAACGGTTCGATCGGCAGCTTCTCCGCGATCATCATCGTGATTCTGGTAGCCCTGGTGACTTACGCTGTCGTGTTCGTCGAACGCGGTCAGCGCAAGATCCTGGTGAATTACGCGAAACGCCAGGTCGGTAACAAGATTTATGGTGGCCAGACGAGCCACCTGCCGTTGAAGCTGAACATGGCTGGTGTGATCCCGCCGATCTTCGCTTCTTCGATCATCATGTTCCCGGCCACGATCATCGACTGGTACTCGCGCGGCAAGGACGTCTCGAATCCGTTCATCGGGTTCCTGAAAGACTTCGCTGCCTCGCTGAGCCCGGGCGAACCGATCCATGCGTTGCTGTATGCGGTGGCGATCGTGTTCTTCTGCTTCTTCTATACGGCGCTGGTATTCAACAGCAAGGAAACGGCGGACAACTTGAAGAAGAGCGGCGCGTTTGTTCCGGGCATCCGTCCGGGCGAGCAGACTGCACGCTACATCGACAAGATCCTGATGCGCCTGACCCTGGCCGGTGCGGTCTATATCACGCTGGTTTGCCTGGTGCCGGAGTTCTTCCAGAGCCAGTGGAAAGTACCTTTCTACTTCGGCGGAACCTCGCTCCTGATCATCGTGGTCGTCACGATGGATTTCATGGCGCAGGTGCAGAACTACGTCATGTCGCAGCAATATGAATCGCTGCTGCGCAAGGCTAATTTCAAGGGCGGTATCCCGTCGCGTTAAGCGGCTGGCGTCCCCAGGAGTGAAGAGACCGAATGGCAAAAGACGACGTCATCCAAATGCAGGGGGAGATTCTGGAGAATCTCCCGAACGCGACCTTTCGCGTGAAGCTGGAAAACGGGCACGTGGTGCTTGGACATATCTCGGGTAAAATGCGAATGAATTACATCCGCATTCTTCCGGGTGACAAGGTAACGGTGGAACTGACCCCTTACGACTTGTCCCGGGCCCGCATCGTGTTCCGCACCAAGTAAAAACTAATCAAGTTATCGAATCTGGAAGAGAGTGCAAAATGAAAGTTAACGCTTCAGTCAAGCGGATCTGCCGCAACTGCAAGATCATCAAGCGCAAGGGCGTGGTCCGTGTGATCTGCGTCGAGCCGCGTCACAAGCAGCGTCAAGGTTAATTTCGAGGAATAACGAATGGCACGTATTGCAGGGGTCAACGTCCCCAATCATCAGCACACCGTCATCGGCCTGACGGCAATCTATGGCATCGGCCGTACCCGCTCGAAGCAGATCTGCGAATCGACCGGCGTTGCGACGAACAAGAAGGTCAAGGACCTGGACGACAACGAACTGGAAAAGCTGCGTGATGCAGTCGGCAAGTTCGTCGTCGAGGGCGACCTGCGCCGTGAGCTGTCCATGAGCATCAAGCGTCTGATGGACCTGGGTTGCTACCGCGGTATGCGTCACCGCAAGGGCCTGCCGGTCCGCGGCCAGCGCACCCGTACGAATGCACGTACCCGCAAGGGCCCGCGCAAAGCAGCTCAATCGCTCAAGAAATAATCTAGGAACTGACCATGGCTAAGCAACAAAGCTCGGCGGCTGCAGCCCGCATCCGCAAGAAAGTCAAGAAGAACGTCGCGGAAGGCATTGCACACGTCCACGCATCGTTCAACAACACCATCATCACGATCACCGATCGCCAGGGCAATGCCCTGTCGTGGGCGACGTCCGGCGGCGCAGGCTTCAAGGGTTCGCGTAAATCGACCCCGTTCGCGGCGCAGGTCGCAGCCGAAGCAGCTGGCAAGGTTGCTCAGGAATACGGCGTGAAGAACCTGGAAGTGCGCATCAAGGGCCCGGGCCCGGGCCGCGAGTCGGCTGTGCGCGCGCTGAACAACCTGGGTATCAAGATCACCGAGATCCAGGACGTGACGCCGGTGCCGCACAACGGCTGCCGTCCGCCGAAGCGTCGTCGTATCTAATCTGCACCGGGCGGTTCGCCGCCTGTCGCAGTGCCGATACGCCACGCCGTGGTGTGTCAAGAATCGCCGGTGCAGTTAACCCCGAAATGGGTTATACTGCCCGGCTATTGTCGCCTCGGGCCGTCCGGCCATGAGGTTTTTGTAAGCCACGTCCGGTCTCATCGAAGAACCGGACTAGCGCCTGTTGCGAGCGTTTTTCGACTCCGCATCCGGGGCGTGATCATCAAAATAAAGGAAGTTTAACGTGGCACGTTATATCGGACCTAAAGCAAAACTGTCGCGCCGTGAAGGCACCGACCTGTTCCTGAAGAGCGCACGTCGTTCGCTCGACTCCAAGTGCAAACTGGACGTCAAACCTGGCCAGCACGGCGTCAAGTCGGGCCAGCGTACGTCGGACTACGGCAACCAGCTGCGTGAAAAGCAGAAGGTCAAGCGTATCTACGGCGTGCTGGAGCGTCAGTTCCGCCGCTACTTCGCCGAAGCGTCGCGCCGCAAGGGCAACACCGGCGAGACCCTGCTGAAGCTGCTGGAATCGCGCCTGGACAACGTCGTCTACCGCATGGGCTTCGGCTCGACCCGCGCCGAAGCGCGTCAGCTGGTCAGCCACAAGGCCCTGACCGTGAACGGCAACGTCGTGAACATCGCTTCGTACCAGGTCAAGACCGGCGACGTCGTCGCCGTCCGCGAAAAAGCCAAGAAGCAGACCCGTATCGTCGAAGCGCTGTCGCTGGCCGAGCAGGTTGGTTTCCCGAGCTGGGTGTCGGTCGACGCCAAGAAAATGGAAGCAACCTTCCGCGCTTACCCGGAGCGTAACGAGATCGCTGCCGACGTCAACGAAGCACTGATCGTCGAACTGTACTCGCGTTAATCGATAAAACGATAAAAGCGCCCTCGGGCGCTTTTATCCGCATTACCGAATTCGCTTTACCGCCTGCTCCCGGAAGCAGGCGTTTCCACTACTGATGCCATCAGCCTTATCGGTGTAACGAGCCGAGGGTATTGAAAAGGACATTTCATGCAAAATAGTTTGTTGAAGCCACGTATCATCGACGTCGAAACCCTCGGCGCCGGCCACGCGAAAGTCGTGATGGAGCCGTTCGAACGTGGTTATGGCCACACGCTGGGCAACGCGCTGCGCCGCGTGCTGCTGTCGTCGATGATCGGCTACGCGCCGACCGAAGTGACGATCGCCGGTGTCGTGCACGAGTACTCGTCGCTGGACGGTGTGCAGGAAGACGTCGTCGACCTGCTGCTGAACCTGAAGGGCGTCGTGTTCAAGGTGCACAACCGCGACTCCGTGACGCTGACCCTGAAGAAGGAAGGCGAAGGCCCGGTCCTGGCATCCGACATCGATCTGCCGCATGACGTGGAACTGATCAACCCGGAACACGTGATCGCCCACCTGACGGCCGGCGGCAAGCTGGACATGCAGATCAAGGTCGAAAAAGGCCGCGGCTATGTGCCGGGTAACGTGCGCCGCCTGTCGGAAGACACGAACAAGACCATCGGCCGCATCATCCTGGACGCATCGTTCTCGCCGGTCCGCCGCGTGTCGTACGCCGTGGAATCGGCCCGTGTCGAACAGCGTACCGACCTGGACAAGCTGATCATCAACATCGAGACCAACGGCGTCATCACGCCGGAAGAAGCGATCCGCCAGTCGGCCCGCGTCCTCGTCGACCAGCTGAACGTGTTCGCCGCGCTGGAAGGCACGGAAGCCGCCGCGGAAGCCCCGTCGCGCGCGCCGCTGGTCGATCCGATCCTGCTGCGTCCGGTCGACGACCTGGAGCTGACCGTCCGTTCGGCAAACTGCCTGAAGGCCGAGAACATCTACTACATCGGCGACCTGATCCAGCGTTCGGAAAACGAGCTGCTGAAGACGCCGAACCTGGGCCGCAAGTCGCTCAACGAGATCAAGGAAGTCCTGGCTTCCCGTGGCCTCACGCTCGGCATGAAACTCGAGAACTGGCCGCCGGCTGGCCTCGAGAAGTAATAATTGCATCACCTGCCCGGGCAATGTTGCTCGGGCAGTTTTCAACCTTGAACCGGTCCGCGGTCACGCGTGTGCGTGAACGATCGAAGAACTGGATTTAAAACATCGAAAGGAAATACCATGCGTCACCGTCACGGCCTTCGCAAGCTGAACCGCACTTCGTCCCACCGTCTCGCCATGCTGCGCAACATGACCGTTTCCCTGCTGCGTCACGAAGCGATCAAGACCACCCTGCCGAAAGCCAAGGAACTGCGCAAAGTCGTCGAGCCGCTCATCACGATGGGCAAGAGCGACACGCTGGCCAACAAGCGCCTGGCATTTGCCCGCCTGCGCGACCGCGAAATCGTGCAGAAGCTGTTCGCCGAAATCGGCCCGCGCTACAACGCGCGTCCGGGCGGCTACATCCGCATCCTGAAGATGGGCTTCCGCGTTGGCGACAACGCACCGATGGCGTTCGTCGAACTGGTCGACCGTCCGGAAGTCTCGTCGGCTGACGAAGCACCGACCGCAGAGTAATCGCTACTCTGTGTTCATGAAAACCAGGCCACGCGCCTGGTTTTTTTTCGTCTGCGCAGCCCAACGGTGTCGCGGCCATGCCGTGCAGTGGGCTCGGACCCGGTGTACCATGGTGATGCGTTGAACCAACCTTTCGATCCATGTCCCGATTCTCCCTCCTGGCGGTCGTGCGCCTGCTGGCCGCGCTGCTGCTCGCCTGCCTCGCCATTGCCCCCGCGGCCCGTGCCGACGAAGACTTCCTGCCCCCGGAGCAGGCGTTCAAGTTTTCCGCGCACATGGCGGACGCGCACACGGTCGTCGTCAACTACGCGATCGCCGACGGCTACTACATGTACCGCGAGCGCTTCCACTTCCGCGCCGACGGCGCCAAGCTGGGCGAGCCCGTCCTGCCGGTCGGGAAGGTCAAGTACGACGACACGTTCCAGAAAAACGTCGAGACGTATCACAACGGCGTCGAGATCCGCATCCCGGTCGACGCGAGCGGTCCGTTCACGCTGAATGCCACCGGCCAGGGCTGCGCCGACAAGGGCTTGTGCTATCCGCCGCAGGATGCGTCGATCCGGCTCGCGCCGGGCGCCGGCGCAGGCGCGGGCGGCGCCACCGAACCGCAGATGAGCATCGCGCCGGGGCAGGGCGGTGGTTTCGCTTTCCCGGACCAGGCCGCCCAGCCGGCGCCGCAAGTCGATACGCCGGCCGCGCAGCCTGCGCCCGTGCCGGCCGCCGCAGCGGCATCCGCCACGTCCGCCGGAGCGCCGGCCGCCGGAGCGCCGGCCGCATCAGCGCCGGCCCAGCGGTCCGAGCTCTCCGGCATCGCCGCCCTGCTGCAGGGCGGCCGCCTGCTGGCGATCATCCCCGCGTTCATCCTGCTGGGCCTGGGCCTCGCGTTCACGCCGTGCGTGCTGCCGATGGTGCCGATCCTGTCGTCGATCATCGTGGGCGAAGGCAAGCACGTGCACCGCACGCGCGGCTTCGTGCTGTCGCTCGCGTATTCGTTGGGGATGGCGATCGTCTACACGGCGCTGGGCGTGGCCGCCGGCCTCGTCGGCGAAGGGCTCGCGGCCGCGCTGCAGAATCCGTGGGTGCTGTCCGCGTTCGCGCTGCTGATCGCGACGATGTCGCTGTCGATGTTCGGCGTGTTTCAGCTGCAAGTCCCGGCCGCGTTGCAGACGCGCCTTGCCAGCGCATCCGGGCGCCAGGCGTCCGGCAAGCTGGCCGGCGTATTCGTGATGGGCGCGATCTCCGCGCTGATCGTGGGCCCGTGCGTGGCGGCCCCGCTCGCCGGCGCGCTCGTGTACATCAGCCAGACGCGCGACGTCGTCATCGGCGGCACCGCGCTGTTCGCGATGGCGATCGGCATGAGCATTCCGCTGCTGCTCGTGGGCGTGTCCGCCGGTTCATTGCTGCCGCGCGCCGGCATGTGGATGGAGGCCGTCAAACGCTTCTTCGGCGTGCTGATGCTCGCGATGGCCCTGTGGATGGCCGCGCCCGTGCTGCCGGGCCTCGTGCAGATGCTGCTGTGGGCGCTGCTGCTGTCGGGCTATGGTGCCTACTTGCTGCGCGGGTTCGCGACGCGCAGCCGCGTGGGCGCGGGGCGCCCACCCTACGCCGGCCTCGCCATCGGTGCGGCGGCCCTTGTGCTGGGCGCCATCCAGCTGGTGGGCGCGGCCAGCGGGGCGCGCGATCCGCTCGCGCCGCTGGCCCGTTTCACAGGTGGCGCGGCGGCACACCCCCTCGCATTCACGCGCATCAAGACGGTGGCCCAGCTCGACGCGGCGCTCGCGGCGACGGGCGGCCGCACGGCGATGCTCGATTTTTACGCGGACTGGTGCGTGTCGTGCAAGGAAATGGAAAAGCTGACGTTCGTCGATCCGGCCGTGAAGGCACGGCTGGCGAGCACGGTGCTGCTGCAGGTCGACGTGACCGCGAACGATGCGGACGACCGGGCGATGCTCAAGCGCTTCGGCTTGTTCGGACCACCGGGCATCATCCTGTTCGACAAGCAGGGCAAGGAAATCCCGGACAGCCGCGTGATCGGCTACCAGGACGCGAACAAGTTCCTCGGCTCGCTGGGCCGGCTGCAATGACAAAAAACGGACGCCGCGGCGTCCGTCTGTAGCTCGTAGGGTGGGCTTCCCGAGCCCACGCGAACGTTTGCAAAACGCCGGCGTCCGCGTGGGCACAGGGGGCCCACGTTTCAGCCGAGGTGCCGCCAGCCGCCGTGATGCATCCCGCGCCCGTGGCCGAAGTGCGATGCCTTCTCGTCGAACGTCTTCTTCTGCTCCGCGCTCAAGGTCGAATAGAACGTGTTGAGCGCGCCCTGGCGCTGCTCGAGGGCGGCCGTGCGCTGCTTCTGCATCTCGATCATCTTCGCCATGCGTTCCGGCGCCGTCAGGCGGGCCCAGGCGGCGCGGTCGTGCTGCGCGTGCGCCGGCGGCTGCATCGCGTTGACGAAGGCGGTCCAGGTGCTTTCCTGGGCCGGCGTGATCTTCAGCGCGTCATGAAGCTTGGCGATGCGCTGTGCGCGGAATTGCGCGCGCTGTTCCGGCGTCAGCTTCTCGTGTTGCATGCCGTGACGGGGTGGCGGTGCGTTCTGGTCCGTCGCCTGGGCATGGGCGCCCGGCGCCGTGGCGCCGAGGGCCAGTGCGGACAGTGCGGCGAGGAGGTGTTTGCGGTAGGTTTTCATCTCGTATCCTGGTCGGGGTTGAACGTGGCGAACGGCCACACGTTGTCATCTTGCTCCGATCGGCGTCGATCGCGTCGTCTTCGCATGCCGTTCATCATGGGCCGGAGTTGTAAGCGCTGCGTTTCCGCTGTCTCGTTCTTTGTATCAATTTGTTTCCGTGGAAGATCCATATACACGCCGATACAAAGTCGCTGTTCAGGGCCGCGTCAAGTCGCGATAATGGCGATATGGACAATCCATCTACCATCCTGATCGTCGACGACGACCGCGATATCCGCTCGCTGCTGGCCGATTACCTGGAAGCGAACGGCTACCGCGCGCTGGCCGCGGCCGACGGCACCGCCATGTGGAAAATCCTGGACGAATCGCGTCCGGACCTGATCGTGCTCGACCTGAACCTGCCGGGCGACGACGGCCTCACGTTGTGCCGCAAGCTGCGCGCGCATTCGACCATGCCAGTCATCATGCTGACGGCCCGCAGCGAGCCGCTGGACCGCATCCTCGGCCTGGAAATGGGCGCGGACGACTACCTGCCGAAACCGTTCGAACCGCGCGAACTGCTGGCGCGGATCCGCAGCGTGCTGCGCCGCAGCCATGCGATGCCGCCGACGTCGCAGGCCGAGAACGTGCAGCAGATGAACTTCTCCGGCTGGACGCTCGACCTCACGGCACGCCACCTCGTCAATCCGCAGGGCGTGATCATCATGTTGTCGGGCGCCGAGTTCCGCCTGCTGCGCGTGTTCCTGGAACACCCGAACCGCGTGCTGAACCGCGACCAGCTGCTGAACCTCACGCAGGGCCGCGACGCCGATCCGTTCGACCGCTCGATCGACATCCAGATCAGCCGCCTGCGCCAGAAGCTCGGCGAGGATGCGCGCATGCCGCAGATCATCAAGACCGTCCGTAACGGCGGCTATGTGCTGGCCGGCCAGGTCACGGCGGAGCCGAGCGCGTGAGAGCTTTCCTCGGCTCGATGACGGGCCGCGTGTTCGCCACCCTGCTGCTCGGCATCCTGATCACGGCCGCGCTGACGCAGCTGCTGGCCGATACCGAGCGCGCGCACGTCATCGACGAGTTCCGCGACCTGCACAACCTCGACCGCGCGGAACAGCTGATCATGGCCACCGAGATCGTGCCGGAATCGGCGCGCAAGGCCTACCTGGACGTGGCGAACCGGCCCGGCATGCAGCTCGTCGACGTCGATACCGTCCCTGCAGGGATGGCGCCCGCCAACTCCGAATTCACCAAGGCGCTGGCCGCGCGCATGGGCAAGGGCTACGTCATGCGCTCGCTGGCCGCGCGCCCGGCCGCGTGCGCGACGGCGCGCGAGCAGCCCGTCGTGTTCGGCCTGCTGCGCATGAAGTGGCGCGGCACGTGCGAGAGCATCAGCGTGCGCCTGCGCGACGGCGACGAGCTCGTGCTGTCCGTGCTGCCGCCGCGTTCCGCCACGTCGGCGCAGCGCACCGACTACACATGGACGATCTCGCTGTTCCTCGTCAGCGTCGCCTTCCTCGCCTACCTCGTGGCGCGCATGACGACCCGGCCGCTGAAGCAGCTGGCGCAGGCCGCGAAGGACCTCGGCAACGACATCAACCACCCGGCGCTCGACCTGACGGGGGCCGACGAGATCCGCCAGGCCAGCGCCGCGTTCAATGCGATGCAGGCGCGCATCCGCCAGTACATCTTCCAGCGCACGCAGATGCTGGCCGCCATCACGCACGACTTGCAGACGCCGCTCACGCGCATGCGCCTGCGCCTGGAAAAAGTCGGCGAGCAGGAATTGAAGGAGCGCCTGATCGGTGACCTGTCTGCGATGCAGGCGATGGTGCGCGAAGGCCTCGACCTGGCGCGCAGCATGGACACGAACGAGGCCATGCAGATGCTCGACCTCGACTCGTTGCTCGATTCCGTCGTCGCGGACGCGGCCGAGAGCTGCCAGCGCGTGACCTTGTCCGGCCACGCCGGGATGGCGCTGCTGGGCCGGCCGAGCGATCTGCGCCGCTGCCTCGTCAACCTGATCGACAACGCCGTCAAGTACGGCCACGCGGCGAAGGTCAGCGTCGACCGCATCAACGGCGCCGCGCGCATCCGCATCCGCGATGCCGGCCCGGGCATTCCCGGCGCCGAACTCGTGCACGTGTTCGACCCGTTCTACCGCGTCGAAACGTCGCGCTCGCGTGAATCGGGCGGGACGGGCCTGGGACTGACGATCGCCCGCAACATCGCCGAGCAGCACGGCGGCAGCATCGGCCTCGTCAATCATCCGGAAGGCGGGCTCGAAGCGACGTTGATGCTGCCGGAATACTATCCCGGCAAGTAACGCACAAGCCGCCAAAATCCCGCGGACAGAAACATTGCTGTTACACCCGTATGGGACAATCGCCCCGGAGACTGGTGCTACATAAGCCGGGTCATGCTCAAATTCATAAAACGTAGGGTGGGCACCCCTGTGCCCACGCGTAACGTCGACACACCACAAACGTCTCGCGTGGGCACAGGGTGCCCACCCTACCGATAAAGAAAGATCGCCTGTCGGCGGCACAGGGAGTGGAATGAAAAGCAAAACGATCGGGATCATCGCCGGCATCGTCGTGGCCGTCGGCGCCGGTACGTGGATCCTGAATCATGGGGGCGAGTCGCCTGCGGGCGGGGCCGGCGCCAAGGACAAGGGCGCGCAACCGCCCGCCGTCGTCAACGTCGTGACGCCGCAACGCCAGGACGTGGCCGTCGTCCAGCAGGCCAACGGCACCGTGACGCCGATCCGCACCGTCGACCTGCACCCGCAGACGACGGCCACCATCCGGCAAGTCCACATCAAGGAAGGCCAGTTCGTCAAACAGGGCGAGCTGATGTTCTCGCTGGACGACCGCGCGGACCGCGCCAACCTCGACAAGGCCCAGGCCCAGGTCGAGCGCGACCGCGCGTCGCTCGCCGACCTCGAGCGCCAGCTCAAGCGCAGCCAGGATTTGTTCGCGCAACACTTCATCGCCCAGAGCGCCGTCGACACGTTGCGCGCCCAGGTCGACCAGGCCCGCGCCACCTTGCAGTCCGACATCGCGGCCGCGCGCGCGAACAGCGTCGCGACGAGCTACACGGCGATCCGCGCGCCAATGTCCGGCCGCGTGGGCGGCATCGGTGTCTATCCGGGCAGTCTCGTGCAGCCGGCGACGTCGCTGACGACGATCACGCAGCTCGACCCGATCACCGTCGCGTTCACGTTGCCGGAAGCTAGCCTGCCGGCGCTGCTCGCGGCGCAGAAGCGGGGCAAGGTCGACGTCGAGGCGCTGCCCGGTGCCGACCTGGCGCCGGTGAAGGGCCAGCTCAGCTTCGTCGATAACACGGTCGACCCGCAAGCCGGCACGATCAAGGTGAAGGCCGAGTTCGACAACCGCGAGACCACGTTGTGGCCCGGCCAGTACGTGAACACGAAGGTCGTCGTGCAGACCTTGAAGGATGCCGTCGTGATCCCGCAGAACGCCATCATCACGAATGCGCAGGGCACGTTCGTGTACGTGCTCGAGAACGACCGGTCGGCCCGCCTCGTGCCCGTGCAGCGCGTGTACGGCGCCGGGCTGGATGCGGCCGTCAGCGGCCTCGCCGGCACCGAGCAGGTGATCACGGACGGCAAGCAGAACGTGCGTCCCGGCGCCAAGGTGCGCCTCGCGTCGGAACTGAACAAGGGCAGTGACAACGGCAAGGCCGTCCACGTCGCCGACAAGGGCTGAGCGATGAACCTGTCCGAACTGTGCATCCGCCGGCCCGTAATGGTCGTGCTGCTGTCGATCAGCCTGATCCTCGTCGGCATCCTCGCGTATTCGCACATCCCCGTGGCGGCGCTGCCCAGCTATAACACGCCCGTCATCAACGTCAACGCCAACCTCGACGGCGCGAGCCCGGAGACGATGGCGTCGTCCGTCGCGCTGCCGCTGGAGAAGCAGTTCTCGACCATCGCCGGCATCAACCTGATCACGTCGACGAGCACGCAGGGCAGCACGTCGCTCACCCTGGAATTCGACCCGTCGATCGACGTCAACGCGGCCGCCGTCGACGTGCAGGCCGCGCTGCTCGCGGCGCAACGCCAGCTGCCGCAGGAAATGACGACCTTGCCGTCGTACCGCAAGGTCAACCCGGCCGACGCGCCCGTGCTGTTCATGACGATGACGTCGCCGTCGATGAACTTGTCGGAACTGAACGACTACGCGGAAAACCTCGTGTCGCCCGCGATTTCCACGTTGCCGGGCGTGGCGCAAGTGTCCGTCAACGGCGGCAAGCGCTTCGCCGTGCGCGTGCGCGCGAAGACGGACCTCATGAACGCCCGCAACATCACGATGGACGAGCTGGCGACGGCGCTGCGCTCGGCCAACTCGAACTCCGCGCTGGGCATCCTCGACGGCCCGCAGCAGACGCTGACGATCCAGGGCCCCGCGCAGATGATGAAAGCGGCCGACTTCGAGAACCTGATCGTCGCCACGCGCGACAACTTGCCGGTGCGCCTGCGCGACGTGGCCACCGTCGAGGACAGCTACCAGTCGACGCGCGCCTTCGGTGCCTACAACGGCGAGCGCGCCATCGTGCTGCTCGTGCAGCGCCAGCCGAACGCGAACACGGTCGAGGTGGTGGACGGCGTGCGCCGCCTGCTGCCGCGCTTCCAGTCGCAGCTGCCGAGCTCCATCAAGATCAACCTCGTCAACGACCGCTCGAAGTCCATCCGCGAGGCGATCCACGACGTCAACTTCACGCTGGCGCTGACGGTGGGCCTCGTCGTGCTCGTGATCTTCCTGTTCCTGCATCGCGCATCGGCCACGTTCATTCCCGCCGTCACGATGCCGATCTCGCTGCTGGGCGCGCTGGCGCTGCTGTACTGGCTCGGCTACAGCCTCGACAACGTGTCGCTGCTGGGGATCACGCTCGCCGTCGGCCTCGTCGTCGACGATGCCATCGTCGTGCTGGAAAACATCGTGCGCCACATCGAGATGGGCAAGACGCCGCTGCGCGCCGCCCTCGACGGCGCGCGCGAGATGGGCTTTACCATCGTCTCGATTTCCGTGTCCCTCGTCGCCGTGTTCATCCCGATCTTCTTCATGCCCGGCGTGATCGGCCTGCTGTTCCACGAATTCGCCGTCATCGTCGGCCTCGCGATCCTCGTGTCGGCCGCCGTGTCGCTGACCCTTGTCCCGATGCTGGCGTCGCGCCTGCTGCCGGCGCACAGTCACGGCCACGCGGAAGAGAAGAGCTTCATCGGCCGCCATTTCGAGGCCGCGTTCACGGCCGTGCGCAACGCCTACGAAACCACGCTGGACGTGGCATTGCGCCACCGCTTCGTCGTGCTGCTCATCGCGTTCGGCACGTTCGCGCTCACGGTCGTGCTGTACACCACGATCCCGAAAGGCTTCTTCCCCGAGGAAGACATCGGCCAGCTGCGCGTGACGACGGAGGCGGCCGAGGACATCTCGTCGTCCGCGATGGTCACGCTGCAGACGAAGGTGGCGCAGGTGATCCAGAACGATCCGGCCGTGCAGGACGTCACGTCGTTCTCCGGCGGCGGCAACAACGGCCGCATGTTCATCGTGCTCAAGCCGCGCAGCGAACGCGACAAGATGCCGCAGGTCGTCGACCGCCTGCGCAAGGCCACGCACAAGATCGCCGGCGTCAACGTCTACATGGCGCCCGTGCAGAACCTGCAGCTCGGTGGCCGCCAGAGCAAGAGCCGCTACCAGTACACGTTGCAGAGCGTGTCCGGCGCGGACATCGGCCAGTGGGCCAACGACTACATGGAGCGCATGCGCAACAACCCGATGTTCCGCGACGTGACGAGCGATACGCAGGACAAGGGCCTGCAGGCCAAGCTCGACATCGACCGCGACAAGGCCAACCTGCTGGGCGTGCAGCTGGGCGACATCCGCACGGCGCTGTACGCCGCGTTCGGCGAGCGCCAGGTGTCGACGATTTATTCGAGCGCGGCCAGCTACTACGTGATCCTGGAGACGGCGAACGAAGACCGCCAGTTCGAGGACGCGCTGTCGCGCCTGTCGGTGCGCAGCAAGACGGGCCAGCTCGTGCAGCTGTCCAGCGTGGCCACCGTCAAGCGCACGGTGGGCCCCATCGCCGTCAACCACCAGGGCCAGCTGCAGGCGATCACGCTGTCGTTCAACCTCGCGCCCGACGCGCCGCTCGGCGCGGCCACCGCGGCCATCGAGCAGATGGGCCGCGACATGAAGCTGCCGGCGTCGATCATCACGAAGTACGGGGGCGACGCGGCCGTGTTCCAGGATTCGCAGTCGAGCCAGCTGATCCTGATCGTCGCCGCGGTCGGCGTCATCTACGTGCTGCTGGGCGTGCTGTACGAGAGTTTCATCCACCCGATCACGATCCTGGCCGGCCTGCCGTCGGCCGCCGTCGGCGCGCTGCTCACCTTGCGGCTGTTCAACCTGGACCTGACGATGATCGCCATCATCGGTATCCTGATGCTGATCGGTATCGTGAAAAAGAACGCGATCATGATGATCGACTTCGCCCTCGACGCGCAGCGCAACGGCGGCATGACGCCGGAGCGGGCGATCCGCGAGGCGTGCATCCTGCGCTTCCGCCCGATCTTGATGACCACGCTGGCCGCGCTGATGGGCGCGCTGCCGATCGCCCTCGGCCTGGGCGCGGGCGCCGAGCTGCGCCAGCCGCTGGGCCTGGCCGTGTGCGGGGGGCTGATCTTTTCGCAAGTGATCACGCTGTACATCACGCCCGTGATCTACCTGTACCTCGACAAGTACAGCGGCAGCGGGCCGATGACGGACACGCAGGTCGCCGACCTGGAGCGGGAGCCGAAGGTCGTGCTGACGAAAGTCGCATGACGGCGCATCGGCGGTGTGAAATGGAGGCGGAATCCATTGCACATCGGCCGATTCCTTGGCGCAAGGTTGATACACACTGTAACAACCATTAAGCTACCCCGCTTGTAAGCTCATTACAGATGCTTAACACCGCGTGCGCAGGGAATCCAAACCGGTTAGACTGCGCCTCGTCAATATCTTTTTACTGCCCCCTGACCAGGGGTGTTCATTATCTTGCGTGACCATTCCCACATCCCGCTGGAAGACAGCGATGTCTGTGCACATTGCGGCCAGCCCATGCCTGGACGGAAGGTGGTCACGTACGGACAGCAGGGACCGAACCGGACAGGTATCGCCGTCACGATCGCGCTGCACCTGCTGCTCGTCGCCGTCTGGCTGTTCCAGCCGAAGATGGAGCGGCACGCGCCGCCGAAGTCGGGCGCGGCCGTCGTCTGGCTGCCGCCGCTGAAGCCGAACAAGCCCGCGGCCAAGCCGGCCGAGCAGGCGCCCAAGAAGACGGCGAAGGCGGAGGCACCGAAGTTCACGCCGCCGCGCATCACGATGCCGCGCCTGCCGAACACGATCACCGTGCCGGACGTGAAGCCGGTCGAGGAAAAACCGCAGCCGAAGCCGAAGGAAGAGACGCAGGCGCCGCCGCAGGAAGTCGACATGCAGGCCTATATCGAGGCCCAGCGCAAGAAGCGCGGCGCACCGGCGCAGACGGAGCCGGCCGAGGAAAGCGAGGCCGCGCGCGGCACGCGCAATGCGCTCGCGAACATCGCCGCCATCAACGGCCGCGGCGGGCAGGATCCGAACGAGACCGGCGGCGTGTTCAGCGTCACCAACAAGACGTTCAGCAGGGCCGACCTCAAATTCCGTGGCTGGAACCCGAACTTCAAGCGCCGCTGGCTGACCGCGGTGACGGTGGAGCGCGGCAGCGAGCCGGACATCGAGACGGCGATCGTCAAGAAGATGATCGAGCTGATCCGCAAGGAAAAGACGGGCGACTTCGAGTGGGAATCGCACCGCCTGAACCGCGTCGTCACCTTGTCGGCCCGGCCGCAGGATACGCAGGAACTGATGAGCTTCCTGTACAAGGAAATGTTCCCGGAATACAAACCGCCGCGTTAAGCCGGCGCGACCTACGCCCAGCACGTGCAGGCATTGTAGGGTGGGCTCCCCGAGCCCACGCGCACGTGGCCACTGCTTATACCGAGGCCGCCTGCGTCTGGTGCATTCGCCCTAGCACGCGCAGGAGCAGCAACGTCGCCACGATCCACCCGACCAACGTGCCCCACACGGCATCGTAACTGCGCGCCGCATCGTGGATCATGCCCAGCGCCGGCGGCGTCAGGACGATGGCGATCTGGTTGACGGTCATCGCGGCGCCCAGCGCGAGGCCCACGCTGTCGGCCGGCGCCGAATCCGCGATATAGGTGACCCACGGCCCGTACCAGCCCATCGCAAAGAACCCGAGCACGGCCACGAGCCCGACGAGCCACGCGCGTGACGCGTCGACGGGTAGTCCGACCAGCGCGGCCAGGCCGATGCACGTGACGAGCATGCTCACGGAGACAGGCAGGAAGCGGTCCCCCGTCCGGCCGCAGCGGTCGCTCCACACCGACAGCGCGATGCGGCCGACGCCGCCGCACAGCTGGATCAGCAGCAGCAACCAGCTGCCCTCGTGCAGGGGCAGGCCGAAGCGGTCGCGCAGGAACAGCATCAGGAAGACGACGATGCCGTATTGCGTGCCGACGAGCGCCATGCCCGACCAGACGACCCGCTGCATCCAGCGCTGGCGCACCATGCGGACGAGGAAGAACACGGTCAGCACGGGGCGCTTGGCCGGGCGGTCGGGCAGGGTGGGCGGGCGGTAGATCGCCCAGAACAGCGCGCCGGCCGCCAGCACGACGGCGACACTCGAAAGAAAGGCCGCGCGCCAGCCCTGCAGGCCGACGACGAACGGCAACACGGCAGCGGCCGCCGCCCCGCCGAGCGGCAGGCCGGCCTGCCGCACCCCCATCGCGATGCCCAGCTGGTGGCCCTTGAACCACTGCGACACCGACCGGCTTCCGCCCGGTTGCACGGTGCTGTAGCCCATGCCGATGACGAACAGCGCTGCGCACAAGGCGAGGAAGCCGGGCGCGACGCCGGCGCCCACGAGCCCGAGCGCCATGATCAGCATGCCCGCGCCGATGATCGCGCGCTCCGACTTCCGGTCGAGCAGGTCGCCGACGAACAGCAGCGTGAAGATCGGCGCCAAGGTCGAGGCGGTGACGAGGAAGCCGACCTGCGTGGCGGACAGGTGCAGATCCTTTTGCAGGTAGCCGGCCAGGGCGGCGATGCCTTGCGTGACGAACGCCGCGCCGGCCTGGAGGACGGTGGCGACCGCGAGGATCAGCCACCGGTATGGGGAAGTCCGGGAATCGTGGGGAAGCGTAGTCATACCCGGAATCTTAGCGATCCGGGGCTGCCGAAGGCTCTCGAATTGTCACGCATGAACGATGCGTAATCTTCAAGCTTTTGTAGGGTGGGCTCCCAGAGCCCACGCGAACGTTTGCGTGACGCAGGCATCCGCGTGGGCACGGGGTGCCCACCCCAAAAGCGGACGCTTTACGCCGCGGCCTTCAGGCGCCGTGCCACGTCCATGGCGAAATAGGTGAGCACGCCGTCGGCACCGGCGCGCTTGAACGACATCATCGTCTCCATGATGACCTTGTCCGGATCGAGCCAGCCGTTCTGGAACGCCGCCTGCAGCATCGCGTATTCGCCGCTGACCTGGTAGGCGAACGTGGGCACCTTGAACTCGTCCTTCACGCGGCGCACCACGTCCAGGTACGGCATGCCCGGCTTGACCATGACCATGTCCGCGCCTTCCGCGATGTCCAGCGCCACTTCGCGCAGCGCTTCGTCGCTGTTCGCGGGGTCCATCTGGTACGTGTTCTTGTCGGCCTTGCCCAGGTTCGCGGCCGAGCCGACGGCTTCGCGGAACGGGCCGTAATAGCCCGACGCGTACTTGGCGGAATAGGCCATGATCCGGGTGTGGATGAATTCCTTCTCTTCCAGCGCCATGCGGATCGCGCCGATGCGGCCGTCCATCATGTCGGACGGCGCGACGACGTCGACGCCGGCCTCGGCCTGCGCCAGCGCCTGGCGCGTCAGCATCGCGATCGTCTTTTCGTTGACGATGTAGCCGTTTTCGTCCGGCAGGCCGTCCTGGCCGTGCGTCGTGTACGGGTCCAGCGCGACGTCCGTCATGATGCCCAGTTGCGGGAAGTTGCGCTTCAGTTCGCGCACGGCGCGCGGCACGAGGCCGTCCGGGTTCGTCGCCTCGATGCCGTCATAGGTCTTCAGCGACGACTCGACGACGGGGAACAGCGCCAGCACGGGGATGCCCAGCGCCACGGCTTCCTCGGCCACCTTCATCAAGAGGTCGACCGACAGGCGCTCCACACCGGGCATCGACGCCACCTGCTGGCGCTGGCTCTGGCCGTCGAGGATGAACACGGGGTAGATCAGGTCGGATGCCGTGACGACGTTTTCGCGCATCAGCGCGCGCGAGAACGGGTCGCGGCGCATGCGGCGCATGCGCACGGCAGGGTATTGCGAAGGCGTGATGATCGGCATGGCGGTTCCTGGCGAGTTTGCGTAACTTTTATTGTTCGGGATCGGCCGGATCGTCCTCCAGGCCGAACAGTTCGATGATCTTGTCGTTGGCTTCCTCGATGCCGATGCGCTTCAGGGCGGAGAACAGCTGGACGGTGAACGGGAAGCCATTGCCCTCCTCGTCGACATAGCTGTCCAGAACCTGCTGTGCCTGGCGCAGGGCGTTGACGGATTCGTTGCGGTTGAGCTTGTCGGCCTTCGTGAGGATGCAGTGGATCGGCTTGCCCGTCGGGGCGAACCATTCCAGCATCTGGACGTCGAGGTCGGTGAACGGGCGGCGCGAGTCCATGATCAGGACGAGGGCGGCCAGCTGTTCGCGGCGCTGCACGTAATCGCCCAGCAGCCTTTGCCAGTGCAGCTTGGCGTCGCCCGACACTTCCGCATAGCCATAGCCCGGCAGGTCGACGAGCAGGGCCTGGATTTCCTCGACCTTGGTCGGGTCCTTGCGGTGCATGGCGACGTGCGCCCCGCCGATCGAAAAGAAGTTGATGTGCTGCGTGCGGCCCGGCGTCTTGGACGCGAAGGCGAGGCCCTTCTGGTTCGTCAGGATATTAATCGCCGTCGATTTACCCGCATTGGACCGGCCGGCGAAGGCGATTTCCGGCACCTGCGTCTTGGGAAGATCCCGCAGCTGGTTGACGGTCGTGAAGAAACGGGCTTGCCAGAGTTTGGACATGAGGGAAATGGAGCGAAAAAGACAACGGAGGTGAGGGCAGGAAACTAAGGCTATTGTACAATAGGGAGTTACCTGCCGCCGGCGAGCCCGAAGGATGAAGGATCGGCGCGGGGGGCACGAGCATGACCGCTGCACTGCAACTGCAAGTTTATCTTTGACTTTTTCAGGGTGCTTGAATGAATCGTGTGTTTCAACCGGCCGCGTGCGCGGCGATCGTGAAGTCCTTGCTGGCCAGTTTCCTCATCGTGGGCAGCGCTCTCGCAGCGGATGCGGCCCACGCACCCGCCGCCGCGAAGGTCGATCCGGCCAAGGGCGGCTCCCTCTACGACACCGGCGACAACGCCCGCGGCCTGCCGGCCTGCGCGTCGTGCCATGGCGCCGGCGGCAATTCGACCATCAACACCAATCCGAAGCTGGCCGGCCAGATCGACACGTACATCCACAAGCAGCTCGTCGACTTCACGACCCCTGGCCGCAACCAGCCCGTGATGACGACGTACGCCAAGATGCTGAGCGACGACGAGAAGAAGAACATCGCCGCTTACCTGGCCACGCAGCAGCCGAAGCAGGGCGCCGCGCGCAGCAAGGACACGCTGGAACTGGGCCGCAAGATCTATCGTGGCGGCATCGCCGACCGCGGCGTGGCCGCCTGCGCCAGCTGCCACGGCGCCACGGGTGCCGGCATGCCGGCCCAATATCCGCGCATCGGGGGCCAGCACCAGGATTACACGGTCACGCAGCTGCAGGCGTTCAAGGCGGGCACGCGCGCCAACAGCCCGCAGATGGCGACGTTGGCCAAGCGCTTGTCGGATGAAGAAATGAAAGCCGTGGCGGACTATATTGCCGGCCTGAAGTAACACATGGCCGGTATTGCCGGACCAACATAATCGAGCCGAAAAATCGGCCTACAATAAATATGCAGGAACAACAGGGAAGGGCGACCGCGCAAGCGGGGCGCCCTTTTGTTGTATCCTCGAGAAACGTTGTATCTAGAGTGAAAGTCGATGAGCACCACCGGAATTGAACTGAAGACGCGCCGGCGCGGCCTGGCGGAAGCGGTCGAATTGCTGTCCTCGATGCGGTTCGCGATCACCTTGCTGGTCATGATCGCCATCGCCGCGATCATCGGCACCATCATGCAGCAGGACCGTGCGATGCCGGACTACGTGAACCAGTTCGGTCCGTTCTGGTTCGAGGTGTTCCGCAAGGTCGGCCTGTACACCGTGTATTCGGCCTGGTGGTTCCTGTTGATCCTTGCCGTGCTGATCGTCTCGACGGGCCTGTGCGTGGCCCGCAACGCACCGAAATTCCTGCGCGACATGCGCAGCTGGCGCGACAGCGTGCGCGAGGAATCGCTGCGCAATTTCCACCATCACGCGGAATGGACGGCGCCGCTCGACATGGTCCCCCTCGCGCAGCAGACGGCCAACCGCCTCGCCGACGCCGGCTACCGGACGAAGATGGTCGACAAGCCGGGCGGCGTGCTCGTCGCCGCGAAGAAAGGTGCCGCCAACAAGTTCGGCTACATCTTCGCGCACACGGCCATCATCGTGATCCTGCTGGGCGGCCTGCTCGATTCGAACCTGCCGATCCGCTTCCAGGAATGGTTCATGGGCAAGACGCCGTATGCCGGCACGGGCCTGATTTCCGCCATCGCGCCGCAGCACCGCCTTGGGCTCGGCAACCCGAGCTTCCGCGGCAATACGATGATTCCGGAAGGCCAGGCCAGCGACACGGCGCTGCTGCAGCAGGCCGACGGCGTGCTCGTGCAGGACCTGCCGTTCACCATCGAGCTGAAGAAATTCACCATCGATTTCTACTCGACGGGCATGCCGAAGCTGTTCGCCAGCGACGTCGTCATCCGCGACCACGAGACGGGCAAGGTGTTTCCCGCCACGGTGAAAGTCAACCAGCCGCTGATCTACCGCGGCGTGGCCGTCTACCAGTCCAGCTTCGAGGATGGCGGCAGCAAGCTCAAGCTGACGGGCTGGCCCATGGCGGGCACGAGCGACAAACCGTTCGCCATCGAGGGCGAGGTCGGCAATGCGACCGCGCTGAAGCAGGGCGCCGACACGTATTCCGTCGAGTGGTCGGGCTTCCGGCCGTTCAACGTCGAGAACACGAGCCAGAACAACGATGCCCGGGCCGTCACGAAGGGCAAGAGTTTCGAGGAACAGTTTGCGCAGACCCTGTCGCAGCACTCCGGTTCGGCCGCCAAGAACGTGGGCAACAAGGATCTCAAGAACGTGGGACCCAGCGTGCAGTACAAGCTGCGCGACAAGACGGGACAGGCGCGTGAATTCCTGAACTACATGCAGCCCGTCACGCTGGAAGGCCGCCAGGTGTACCTGGCCGGCGTGCGCAACAATCCGTCCGATCAATTCAGCTTCCTGCGCATCCCGGCCGACGACGACCACGGCGTGCGCGAATGGATGCGCCTGCGCGCCGCGCTCGCGGACGCGAGCCTGCGCGAGGAAGCGGCCCGCCGCTACGCCGCGCGCGCGTTGCCGCCGGGCGACGCGAACGGCACATTGGCGAAGCAGCTGCAGGACTCGGCCGCCAAGACGCTGGCGATCTTCGCAGGCGACGGCAGCCAGGGTGGCTATCTGGCCGTCTCCAAATTCCTCGAGCGTATCCCCGCGGCCGAGCAGGAAAAGGCGGCCGGTGTGTTCATGAAGATGCTCAACGGCGCCATGTGGGAGCTGTGGCAGTCGGCCCGCGCGCGCGCGGGCGAGGCACCCGTGACGCCCACCGAGACCCACGGCCGCTTCCTGCAGCAGGCGACGAACGCCTTGTCCGACAGCTTTTTCTACGGCGCCCCCGTGTTCCTCGCGCTGGACGACTTCAAGGAAGTGAAGGCGTCCGTGCTGCAGGTGACGCGCTCGCCGGGCAAGAAAGTGGTTTACGTCGGCTGCCTGCTGCTGGTGCTGGGCATTTTTTCGATGTTCTACATCCGCGAGCGCCGCGTCTGGGTGTGGGTGAAACCCACGCCGGACGGCGGCACGCACGCGCTGATGGCGATGAGCACCCAGCGCAAGACGCTCGATTTCCAGCGCGAATTCGACGACCTGAAGATCAAATTGCCGCAATCGGCGTAAGCTATAAAAGTCGGAAAAGGAGACATCCATGGACATTTCATCCGCATCGCAAGCACAGGGCGCGGCGTACACCCGGCCCCCCGGCTTCTTCAAGCGCCTGACGGCGGTCGACTGGCTGTTCGGCGCGGGCTTGCTGGCGGCTGCGCTGTATGCGCTGAACCGCTTCGGCGCCTACATGGACATCTACGAGCAGGCGATCCTCGTGCTGGCCGCGCCCGTGTTCGCATTCGTCGGCTGGACGTTCAAGCCCGTGCGCTGGCTGATGCCGCTCGTCGCGCTGCTGGCGCTGTGGGCCGTGCAGCTGTACGGCGGCTCGCTGGACGCCGCGAACCAGAAATTCTTCCTGAAATACATGCTGTCGAGCCAGTCCGCGATCCTGTGGATGAGCGCGATGTTCGTGTTCTCGACCGTGTTCTACTGGCTCGGCCTGCTGACGCGCTCGCCGTTCGGCGGCAGCGTCGGTTCCAAGCTGTGCTGGGCCGCCGTCGTGCTGGGTTTCACCGGCATGATGGTGCGCTGGTACGAGTCGTACCTGATCGGCACGGACGTCGGCCACATCCCCGTGTCGAACCTGTACGAAGTGTTCATCCTGTTCTCGATGATCACGGCGATGTTCTACCTGTACTACGAACAGCGCTACCAGACGCGCCAGCTGGGCCCGTTCGTGCTGCTCGTGATCGCGGCCGCCGTCGGCTTCCTGCTGTGGTACACGGTCGCGCGCGACGCCGCCGAGATCCAGCCCCTCGTGCCCGCGCTGCAGAGCTGGTGGATGAAGATCCACGTGCCCGCCAACTTCATCGGCTACGGCACGTTCGCGCTGGCGGCGATGGTCGGCGCGGCCTATCTGCTGAAGTCGAACGGCATCCTGGCGGACCGCCTGCCTTCGCTGGAAGTGCTGGACGACGTCATGTACAAGGCGATCTCCGTCGGCTTCGCGTTCTTCACCGTCGCCACGATCCTCGGTGCGCTGTGGGCGGCCGAGGCCTGGGGCGGCTACTGGTCGTGGGACCCGAAGGAAACGTGGGCGCTGATCGTCTGGCTGAACTACGCGGCGTGGCTGCACATGCGGCTGATGTCCGGCCTGCGCGGGCGCGCGGCCGCCTGGTGGGCCCTCATCGGCCTCGTCGTGACGACGTTCGCCTTCCTCGGCGTGAACATGTTCCTGTCCGGGCTGCACTCGTACGGCAAGCTGTAGCAGGCTAGCAACTTCGTAGGGTGGGCACCCCTGTGCCCACGCGTAACGCCAACAAGCCGCACACGTCGCGCGTGGGCGCGGGGTGCCCACCCTACATATGTCCGATTATGTCGAAGGGCGGCAATTGGTAACAAATCGCCGCCCGGACGACCACGTGGCGGCAGATGGTGTAACGTTGATATGTCGCGAGAAACAATGTTTACAGCCGGAGCCGCCATGTTGATCAGAAAAAATCCGAACGGCATCGATCTGCCGTTCCCGTCCGAAATCACGCCGCGCGAGGTCTACGAAGGCCGGCGTGCGTTCCTCGCCAAAGTGGCGGCATCGACCGTCGCCGGCTCGTCGCTGTGGGAGATGGCCACCCGCGAAGCCCTCGCGCAAGGTACTGTCCAGAAGCTGCCGGCCACGCGCAACCCGGCATTCGCAACGAACGAGAAACAGACGTCGTTCGAGGACGCGACCCACTACAACAATTTCTACGAATTCGGCACGGACAAGTCCGACCCCGCCGCGAACGCGCGCACGTTGCGCACGCGGCCGTGGACCGTGCAGGTCGACGGCGAAGTCAGGAAGCCGATGACCCTGGACCTCGACCGCCTGGTGAAACTGGCGCCGCTGGAAGAGCGGATTTATCGCCTGCGCTGCGTCGAGGGCTGGTCGATGGTGATTCCGTGGGTCGGCTATTCGCTGTCCAGTCTCATCAAGCAGGTCGAGCCGACGAGCAATGCGAAATACGTCGAATTCACGAGCCTGGCCGATCGCAGCCAGATGCCGGGCGTACGAAGCCGCGTGCTCGAATGGCCGTACGTGGAAGGCTTGCGCATGGACGAGGCCATGCACCCGCTCGCGCTGCTGACGGTCGGCATGTACGGCCAGGTGCTGCCGAACCAGAACGGCGCGCCCGTGCGCATCATCGTTCCGTGGAAATACGGCTTCAAGTCGGCGAAATCCATCGTCCGCATCCGCTTCGTGCGCGAGCAGCCGCGCACCGCGTGGAACGGCATCGCGCCGGAAGAATACGGGTTCTATTCGAACGTGAACCCGAACGTCGACCACCCGCGCTGGTCGCAGGCGACGGAACGGCGCATCGGCGAAGGCGGGCTGTTCACGCCCAAGCGCAAGACGCTGATGTTCAACGGCTATAACGAGGTCGCCTCGCTGTACTCGGGCATGGACCTCAAGAAAAATTTCTGAGCGGGCCGGCCATGGCGTTCAATCCGACTCCCAGGCAGCTCAAGGCCGTCAAGGCCGGCATCTTCGTGCTGGCGCTGCTGCCGTTCCTGCGCATGGCGTGGCTGACGGCGAACGACGTACCCGTCGAGCCCGTCGAATTCCTCACGCACGGCAGCGGCGACTGGGCCTTGTACCTGCTGTGCGCGACGCTGGCCGTCACGCCGCTGCGCCGCCTGACCGGGTGGAACTGGGTCGTCCGGCTGCGCCGCATGATCGGCCTGTTCACGTTCTTTTATGCGTTCATGCACTTCCTGACGTTCCTGTGGTTCGACCATAATTTCGACGTGGCCGCCGTGTGGAAGGACGTGCTCAAGCGCCCGTTCATCACGGTGGGCTTCGCCTGCTTCGTGCTGCTCGTACCGCTGGCCGCGACGAGCACGAACGCGATGATCAAGCGCCTGGGCCGCAACTGGGCCCAGTTGCACAAGCTGATCTACCTGATCGCGCCGCTGGCGATCCTGCACTACTGGTGGATGAAGGCCGGCAAGCACAACTTCGAGCAGCCCATCGTCTGGGGTAGCATCGTGGCCGTGCTCCTGCTGCTGCGCGTGTGGTGGAGCGCGAGCAGTCCGCGCCCCGCCGTCGATAAACGTACTACCGCTGCTTCCGTGCGATCATGACCGGAGACCCTGATGCATACTGCCTGACATGAAATGGCCCCTCGCGCTGGTGATCGTCGTGGTACTGGCCCTCGTGCTCGTTTTCGGCATGGGGCGGCCGCGCTATGGGCAGCTCGAACGGTGTCTCGACCTGGGCAGCCGGTGGAACGAACAGGCGGCCGCGTGCGCGGCGCAGATGTGGCCGGATGACCGGTCGCGCGGGCGCGAGTGACGCCGGCCATTACTTAGAGCTCGTCCCGGTAGAGGCTCACTGGTAGGGTGGGCACTCCGTGCCCACGCGGACGCCAACGAACTGCAAACGTCCGCGTGGGCACAGGGGTGCCCACCCTACTGGTTCTTAGCGCGGCGCAGCCGGGCACTTCACCGGCGGTGTCACCCTTTCCAGTCGGCCTCGTACACCACCCACCAGCACGTCCGCAAGCTCCGGCGTGGTCACGTCGACCTTGCCGGCGGCCAACGCCGCGTCCGCTGCCGGGCAATCCACGCCCGGCAGCGACACCGTGGCCAGCGCCGACCAGCCGCCTTGCGCGTCTTCCTGCAGCACGAGGCTGCTCTGGGACGCCGCCGGCCGCTCGAACAGCAGCACTTCCGGCTTGCCGTCACCGGTCACGTCCAGCAGGAAGACATCGCAGACCCGGCCGACGTCACGCAGGCAAGCCGGATACTGGTAGGCCGGTTCCCTGGCTGCCCAGTCGGTGCGCAGGAAGGTGTCCGGCAGGCGCGCGCCGTCCGGATGCACGTGCAGGTTGGCCGCCAGTTCGAGCGGCCGCGGCGCGACTTCCTTGCGGTCCCAGCGGCTCTCCATCCGGCGCACGGCGGCGATGCGCCGCACGACGTCCGCATCGGGCACCGGCATGCGCTCGAGCCGGTCGAGTGCCGCGCGCCCGAAGCGTGCGCCGTCGAAGCGCAGGAAGGCGAAATCGAACGCATCGGGCTTGACCTTGCCGGACGCCAGCCGCGCGACCTGGCTGTCCACCGAGATCCGGGCCGGGTCGAGCAGCGGCGAGAACAGCGCCAGCAGCACCCCCAGCAGGACGAAGGCGACGCCGATGTTCACCCGGGCCAGCAACGTCAGCCAGCCGGGGCGCAGGCCGGCGCAGAAGTAGCCGGCCGCGTAGCAGGCCGCCACCAGCATGCAGGCAGCGGCGTCGATACGGTCGGCGCTCCAGCCGTAGTCGCGCACCCGCAGGAACAGGGCATACATCGCGATCAGCACGAGCGGCGCCAGCAGCAGGGCGGCGATGCGCGCGGCCACGCGCACGACGCGCGCGACGGCGCGCTCGTCCTCGCCCTGCTGCCACGCGGCGTTGACGAGCACCACGCAGGCGGCGGCAGCGCACAGCAGCACCGATGCCGCGTGCTTCGTGTTCCACAGCGGCGCCAGGCCCGTGAAGGGCAGGGCGGCCAGGAAGCCGCCGATCAGCAGCACGGTGACCGGCAACAGCCAGGACAGCAACACCAGCAGCAGGCCGCGGATGCCGCGCACGATGGCGGGACGCACGTCGGTCAGGTGCATCGCGCAGGCGAAGGCGAAGGCCGTCACGGGAATCGCGAACCAGGATTCGCGCATCAACCTGGTGAGGAAGTCCAGCTTGACCAGCTCGAACAGCTCGGCGCCGAGCGCCAGCACCAGCCAGGTGATCCCGGTGAACAGGCCGCTGAAGGCCAGTTGCACGCCGAGCTTCCAGGCGGTGTCGAAATAGGTGGGGTAGGCGGCGATGCGACGGCCGTCGCGCACGGCGGCCAGCACCAGCGTGTGCGCGATGAAAAAGCCGGCGGCGGCGAAGAACCCCAGGCGCCACGACGGGAACGGCGAACGGTCGACGCCGCGCGTGCCATATCGGTGCGCCGCCTGGGACGCCTGCAGCGGCAGGTCGGCGACGCGCCAGGCGTCGTAGCCGGCCAACGCCGCCAGCAGCAGCGCCGCGCAGCATCCCCACAGGACGAGCCGGCGCCGGTCCAGGTGGCCGAGGCCGGAGATCAGGATCAGCGGCACGAAGAATGCAACCAGCACCAGCGGCCCGAATACCAGCGGCTGGGTGGCCGGCCAGCTGGAGGTCGTCGTGGCGTGGTACAGGAGGTACAGCAGCAGGCCTTGCAGCAGGCCCAGCAGGATGCGCCAGCCGCCGACCCGGGGCAGGGTCAGCAGCGGCGGTTCGGCGGAAAGACGGGCGGCATCGGACGGTTGCATGCGGATCTCCGGTGGTAGACCGGCGATCTTAGCATCCGTGCACGTGCCGAAAACTCTCCTTATCTCACCATCGATTCCAGCGCGAACAGCTCCGCCGGATTCTCGCGGCGGCGGATCACGTGCACCTGGTCGCCATCGATGAGCACCTCGGCCGCGCGGCCGCGCGTGTTGTAGTTCGAGGCCATCGTGAAGCCATAGGCACCGGCCGCCATCATCGCGAGCACGTCGCCCGGCTCGACGGCCAGCGCGCGGTCGCGCGCGAGCCAGTCACCCGATTCGCAGATGGGGCCGACGAGGTCGTACGTGACGGCGGCGGCATCGCGCTGCACGACCGGCTTGACGTCCATCCAGGCCTGGTACAGCGTGGGGCGCGCCATGTCGTTCATCGCAGCGTCGACGACGCAGAAATTCTTTTCCTCGCCCGGCTTCAGGAATTCCACCGACATCAGCAGGACGCCCGTGTTGCCCACGATGGAGCGGCCCGGTTCGAAGATCACCTTGATGGGACGGCCGCCGTGCTTCTCGGCGCGCCAGGCGTCCACGCGCGCGAACACGCGCTCGACGTAGTGGGCGATCGGCACCGGCGAGTCCTCGCCCGTGCCGTAGTCGATGCCGAGGCCGCCGCCCACGTCCAGGTGGTGGATGTGGATGCCCTCGCCGTCCAGCGTGTCGATCAGCTCGATCAGCTTGTCCAGCGCTTCCAGCAGCGGCGCGTCGTCCAGCAGCTGCGAGCCGATGTGGCAGTCGATGCCGACGACGTCCAGGTGCGGCAGCTTGGCGGCGGTGCGGTACGTGTCCAGCGCGTCCGAGAACGCGACGCCGAACTTGCTGGCCTTCAGGCCGGTGGCGATGTACGGGTGCGTCTTCGGATCGACGTTCGGGTTCACGCGCAGCGAGACGGGTGCGCGCTTGCCCATGCGGCCCGCGACCTCGTTGATGCGGTGCAGCTCGGGAATCGACTCGACGTTGAAGCACAGGATGCCTTTTTCCAGCGCCAGCGCGATCTCGGCCGCGGTCTTGCCCACGCCCGAGAAGATCACCTTGCCCGGGTCGCCGCCGGCCGCGATCACGCGCAGCAGCTCGCCGCCCGACACGATGTCGAAGCCTGCGCCTTGGCGCGCGAGCAGGTCGAGGATGGCCAGGTTGGAGTTCGCCTTCATCGCATAGCAGACGAGCGCGTCGCGGCCCGCGCACGGGCGCGCGTAGCCGGCGAAGTTTTCCAGCAGCTGGGCTTTCGAATAGACGTAGGTCGGGCTGCCGTGTTCCGTGGCGATGTTGGACAGGGGGACGCGTTCGGCGTGCAGGACGCCGTCTTGGTAGGTGAAGTGCGACATGATGTGCTTACTGTTGGGTGGCCGGCGAGGGCGGGTTCGGGGCGGGCGTATCGTTGGCGCCACCGATCGGTGGCGTCACGCCGGCGGCGGGGGCCGGCGGCTTGAGCTGGGTGACCGGGGTGGTGGCGTCCGTCGTGTTCGTCGTGCCGGCCGCCGCCGTCGCGGGGGTGTGCGCGACGGCGTGGGGAGCGGGTGGCTTGGGCATGTAGAGCGGACCGGTCTGGCCGCAGGCCGACAGCACCACCAGGGTCGCCAGGCTTGTCAGGAGCGCAAATGGGGACTTCACGATTAGAATCACGGTTTGATTAGCAGACCTTGGAGTGTAGCATGACCGAATCCGAATTTTTGGCCCTGGCCGAGTCCACGCTGAGCGACATCGAGCACAAGTTCGACCGCCTGTTCGAGCAGGACATCGTCGACGTCGAGTGCAAGCGCAGCGGCAACGTGCTCGAGATCGAGTTCGTCGACAACGGCTCGAAGATCATCATCAACAGCCAGGCGCCGTTGCAGGAAATGTGGATCGCGGCGCGCGCCGGCGGCTTCCACTACAAGCGCGTGGGCGACGAGTGGCGCAATACGCGCGACAACACGGAGTTCTTCACGGCGTTGTCCGATTTCGCGACGCAGCAGGGTGGCGCGCCGGTCAAGTTGCGTTGACCGGCGGTTGAACGGCATGGTGGGCACGGGGTGCCCACCCTACGGATTGATGCAAACATGCGCCGATGACGTCGTAGGGTGGGCGGCCCTCCGCCCACCATCACCGCGTGACCATCAAAACAACTCGTTGCGGACCGCGTCGCGTGATTTCTGCTCGGCCGCCGGTTGCGCCGCGCCCACGTCGAGCGACTGCACACCGGTGCCCGGCGGGTTCTCGGCGTAATAGTACTCGTCGCCGTACTGCACGAGACCCGGCGGCGCCGGCCGGTCCACGACCGGCTCGTTCTTCAGCGCCTTCTGCATGAACCCGATCCAGATCGGCAGCGCCAGGCCGCCGCCCGTTTCCTTGTTGCCCAGGTTGCGCGGCTGGTCGTAGCCGATCCACGCGATGCCCACCAGGTGCGGCTGGTAGCCGGCGAACCAGGCGTCGATAGAATCGTTCGTCGTCCCCGTCTTGCCCGCGATGTCCGGGCGCTTCAGCACCTGTCCCGCCTTCGCCGCCGTGCCGTAGCGGGCCACGTCCTTCAGCATGCTGTCCATCAGCCACGCGTTGCGCTCGTCGATGACGCGGTTGGAGTCGACGCCGGCGCGGTCCGGACGCGCTTCCGACAAGACCTTGCCATCCGCATCCGTCACCTTCGAGATCAGGTAGGGGCTGACCCGGTAGCCGCCGTTGGCGAACACGGAATAGGCGCCCGCCATCTGCAGCGGCGTCGTCGCGCCCGCGCCCAGGGCCAGCGTGAGGTACGGCGGGTTCTTGTCCGCGTCGAAGCCGAAGCGCGTCGCGTATTCCTGGCCGTAGCGGGCGCCGATCTTGTTCAGGATGCGGATCGAGATCATGTTCTTCGACTTGGTCAGGCCGCGCCGCATCGTCATCGGGCCTTCGTACTTACCGTCGTAGTTCTTCGGCTCCCACGCCTGGCCGCCCGTCGCGCCGGCGTCGAACGAGATCGGCGCGTCGTTGATGAGGGTCGCGGGCGAGAAGCCGCGTTCCAGCGACGCGGAATAGATGAACGGCTTGAACGAGGAGCCGGGCTGGCGCCATGCCTGCGTCACGTGGTTGAACTTGCTGCGGTTGAAGTCGAAGCCGCCCACCAGCGCGCGGATCGCGCCATCGTCCGGGCTCACGGCGATGAACGCGGATTCCACTTCCGGCATCTGCGTGATGCTCCACGACGATGAGCCCCCGTCCTGCATGACGCGGATGACGGCGCCGCGGCGCACGCGCCGCGTTTCGGCCGCTTTCGGCGACAGCCACTCGCGCGCGAACGCGATGCCCGGCCCCGTGAGCGTGATTTCCTCGCCGGACGCCAGCACGGCCTTCACCTGCGTGGGCGACGCCGACAGCACGATGGCGGCCACGATGTCGTCGGAATCGGGATGCTCGGCCAGCTCCGCCTCGATGGCCTCGTCGGCCTCGCTCTTCGTGGACGGGATCTCGATGTATTTTTCCGGACCGCGGTACGGGTGGCGGCGCTCGTAGTCCATCACGCCGCGGCGCAGCGCGAGGTAGGCGGCGTCCTGGTCGGCCTTCGTGATCGTCGTGAACACGTTCAGGCCGCGCGTGTACGTGTCTTCCTTGAACTGTTCGTAGACGAGCTGGCGCGCCATCTCGGCCACGTATTCCGCGTGTACGCCGAACGCCGTGCTGTCCGTCTTGATCTTGAGCTGCTCGTTCTTCGCCTGTTCGTACTGGGCGTCGTTAATGTAGTGCAGGTCGTGCATGCGCTGCAGGATGTACTGCTGGCGCTGGCGCGCGCGCTTCGGGTTCACGACGGGGTTGTACGCGGACGGCGCCTTCGGCAGGCCGGCCAGCATCGCCGCCTCGGCGATCGAGATGTCCTTCAAGTCCTTGCCGAAATAGATCTGCGCGGCCGACGAGAAGCCGAACGCGCGCTGGCCCAGGTAGATCTGGTTCATGTAGACCTCGAGGATCTGGTCCTTCGTGAGGTTCTTCTCGATCTTGTACGCGAGCAGCGCCTCGTACGCCTTGCGCTTCAGCGTCTGTTCCGACGACAGGAAGAAGTTGCGCGCGACCTGCTGCGTGATCGTGGACGCGCCCTGGCGCGCGCCGCCCGTCGCGTTGTGCAGCGCCGCGCGCAGGATGCCCCAGTAGTCGATGCCGCCATGTTCGTAGAAGCGGTCGTCCTCGATCGCGAGCACGGCCCGCTTCATCACGTCCGGGATGTCCTTGAAGTGGACGAGGGTACGGCGCTCCTCGCCGAATTCGCCGATCAGCACGTTGTCGGCCGTGAAGATCCGCAGCGGCATCTTCGGCCGGTAATCGGTGAGGGTGTCGAGCGCGGGCAGGTTCGGGTAGGCCATCGCCAGCGCGAACACGACCACCAGCACCCCGCACACGGCCAGTCCCCCCAGGGTGGCGAAGAGGGTCAGCAGGATGCGCTTCGGGGTGTGCTTGGGCGAAGAAGACTGCGGCGCGGGGTTGCCGCCGTTTCGAGATGCTTTCATGCGGATGTGGCTCGCTTTATTGATCCAGTTCATTATAAGTCACGCTTGTATCTGAAGCACTCCTAGACAAGCGAACAACAGGTGTGAAGAGTCCTGCAATATTGATCGATATCAGGGTGTAACGAAGTGTCGCTTTCCTGCTTCGTCACTATATGTTCCCGTGCAGAAATTTCTTGTCCTCGTAGATCAGTATTGCTACGATTCAAGGCGGTGCCTGTTATATGCACGCCGTATGTCTACATTTATCAATAGTTCCCCACGCGGGCGTTAGCCGTTCCGAAACGCCGGAACGCAGAAGTAGCAGAGAGGGAGTGCGCTCGTGATCAGTCTAGGTTCCTTGTTCGGACAGAAGAGCCCGCCGTTGATCGGACTCGACATCAGTACGTCCGGCGTGCGCCTGGTCGAGTTGTCCGATGGCGGCAAGGGTGACTTGCGGCTGGAGCGCCATGCGGTGGAACCGCTGCCGCGCGGCGCCGTCGTCGACGGCAACATCGAGAACATCGAGGCCGTGTCGGACGCCGTGCGCCGCGTCGTGCAGAAGAGTGGCACGCGCATCAAGCACGTGGCGCTCGGCATGCCGCCGGCCGCCGTCATCACCAAGAAGATCATCTTGCCGGCCGGCCTGCCGGAAGACCAGCTCGAAGTGCAGGTCGAGTCCGAGGCCAGCCAGTACATCCCGTTTGCGCTGGACGAGGTCAGCCTCGACTTCGACGTGATCGGACCGGCCGCCAACGCGCCGGAAGACATGGAAGTGATGCTGGCCGCCGCGCGCCGCGAAAAGGTCGAGGACCGCGTCGCGATCGCCGAGGCCGCGGGCCTGACGGCCACCGTGATGGACATCGAATCGTACGCCGCCCGCGCCGCGCTGCAACGCCTGCTCGACGCGGACAACGCGCCGAAGGACCGCATCGTCGCGCTGTTCCAGATCGGCGCGCAGGCGACGCACGTGTCGATGCTGCAGAACGGCGAGACGGTGTACGAGCGCGAGCAGCCGTTCGGCGGCGTGCAGCTCACGCAGGACATCGTGCGCGCCTACGGCCTCTCGTTCGAGGAAGCGGAAACGCGCAAGAAGGCGGGCGACCTGCCCGACAACTTCCGCGCCGACCTCTTGGGCCCGTGGCTGGAGAACGCCGCGCTGGAAGTCACGCGCGCGATCCAGTTCTTCTACACGTCGACGCCGTACACGCGCATCGACCAGATCCTGATCGCCGGCGGCAGCGCGCAGCTGCCCGGCCTGCCCGACATCATCGCCGGCCGCACGCGCATCGCCACAATCGTCGTGGAGCCGTTCGCGGGCATGCAGCTGGGACCGAACGTGCGCGAGCAGCAGCTGCGCCAGGACGCCCCCGGCTATCTCGTCGCCTGCGGCCTGGCACTGCGGAGGTTCGGCTGATGATCCGCATTAACCTGCTCCCGCACCGGGAAGCGAAACGCAAGCAGAAGCAGGCCGCGTTCGCCGCGCTGCTCGCGCTGGGCGGCATCGCCGGCGCCGCGCTCGTGCTGCTCGTGGGCGGCTACAACGCGAGCCGCATCGCCGTCCACAACGAACGCAACCTCGTCCTCAAGAACGCGAACGCGGAACTGGACAAGAAGATCAGCAAGATCGCCAGCCTGAAGGCGGAGATCGAGGCGCTGAAGGCGCGCCAGCAGGCCGTCGAGGACTTGCAGGGCGACCGCAACCAGCCCGTCTACCTGCTCGACGAACTGGTGCGCCAGACGCCGGAGGGCGTGTACCTGAAAGGCTTCAAGCAGGACGGCCAGCGCGTGCTGCTGAACGGCTATGCGCAGTCGCAGGAACGCGTCGCGGAATTCCTGCGTAACCTGTCCGGCAACTCGCCGTGGCTCGAGCGTCCGGACCTGACCGAGGTGCGTGCCGCCATGGTCACGCAAGGCAAGACCCCACGCAAGGTCGTCGAATTCACGCTGAACGTCTCCATCAAGCGCAACCGCGCGAGCGACGACGATAGCAAGGGCGGCAAGCCGACCGCGGCAAAAACAGGCGCAACCGCGGGCGCAACCGCGGGCGCGAGCAAGCCATGAAGAACATCGACCTGAAACAGACTTTCGCCGACCTGGCGGCCCAGTTCGAGGGCCTGCAGGGACGCCACCCGGGCCTGTGGCCGCTGGCCCCGCGCCTGCTGTGCGCCGCGGGCGTGATGGCCGTCGTCGTGGGCCTCGGCTACTTCTTTTACTGGAGCGGCCAGTTCGAGGAACAGGATGCGCTGGCCGCGCAGGAACTCAAGCTGCGCGACGACTACAAGCTCAAGATGGCGCAGGCCATCAACCTGGATGCGCTGGAAGCCCAGCAGCAACAGGTGAACCGCTACGTCGAGCGCCTGGAGAAGCAGTTGCCGAGCAAGGCCGAGATGGCCGCGCTGCTGTCCGACATCAACCAGGCGGGCGTCGGCCGCGGCCTGCAGTTCGAGCTGTTCAAGCCGGGCCAGGTCGTCGTCAAGGATTACTATGCCGAGCTGCCGATCGACATCAAGGTGGTGGGCACCTACCACGACATCGGCGAATTCGCGGCCGACATGGCGAAGATGCCCCGCATCGTCACCTTGAACAACCTGGCGCTCACCGCGGGCAAGGACGGCGCGCTGTCGCTGGAAGCCATCGCCAAGACCTTCCGCTACCTCGACCAGGACGAGCTGGATGCCCAGTCCAAGGCGCGCAAGGCCAAGAAGAAGACCCCGGACGGCAAGGAGGCCAAGGCATGAGCGCCCGCATCGTGATGGGCGGCCTGCTGGCCGCGACCCTGCTGGCCGGTTGCGGCGACAGCGACGTGCGCGAGGTGCGCGACTGGATGGAACAGGTCAAGCGCGACACCCATCCGTCCGTGAAGCCGCTGCCCGAACCGAAAGATTTTCTCCCCTACGCCTATGGCGCGCGGGAAGCGGTCGACCCGTTCAATCCGACCAAGCTGCTGGGCGAACTGGCCCGTGCGGCGGCGACCTCGAACAACCCGAACCAGCCCGACCTCGCGCGCCCGCGCGAGCTGCTGGAGACCTTCCCGCTCGACACCATGCAGATGGTCGGCACGATGGAGAAGGGCGGCACCCGCTACGCCCTGCTGCAGGTGGACCGCTCGCTGTACCAGGTCAAGGCTGGCCAGCGCATCGGCCAGAACTTCGGCGTCGTCACGCACGTGGGCGACGACGTCGTCGACGTGCGCGAAGTGGTGCAGGACGCTGCCGGTGAATGGACCGGCCGCATGTCCAAGCTGGAGCTGCAAACCAAGGAGAACCACAAATGACCCGATTCCTTTCCGCCGCATGCGGCGTGCTGCTGGCGCTTGCCACGGCCGGCGCCTGGGCCCAGGACAACGCGATCGAGTCGATCAGCGCCAACCAGCAGGGCGGCAACGTCGTGATCAAGGTGGCCATGAAGGACGCGCCGAAGCAGCTGCCGATCGGCTTCTCGATCACGAACCCGGCCCGCATCGCCCTCGACTTCGGCGCCACCGCCAACGCCACCGGCAAGAACACCCAGGACATCAACCTGGGCGACGTGCGCGGCGTGAACGTCGTGCAGGCCGGCGAGCGCACGCGCCTCGTGCTGAACCTGAAGCGCGTGCTGAACTACGCCGCCGCGATCGACGGCAAGGACGTCATCGTCACGGTCGAAGGCTCGGGCGCACCGGCCCGCGCCGTCGACTCTGCCGGCCAGCCGGCACGCACCGCGGCCGCCGCACCTGTCGCGTCGCAGACGCTGCGCGACCTCGACTTCCGCCGCGGCAGCAACGGCGAAGGCCGCATCGTCGTCGACCTGCCGAACGGCCAGGTTGCCGTCGACGTGCGCCAGGTCGGCCGCCAGATCGAGGTCGACTTCCTGAAGACGGGCGTGCCGCCGACCTTGCGCCGCCGCCTGGACGTGACCGACTTCGGCACGCCCGTGTCGCGCATCACGACGACGCCGCAGGGCGCGAACACGCACATGGTCGTCGACACCCAGGGTAACTGGGAGCAGAGCGTCTACCAGAGCGACACCCAGCTCGTCATCGACGTGAAACCCGTCAAGGAAGATCCGAACCGTCCGGCCGGCGGCGGCGCGGGCACCGCGTACCGCGGCGAAAAGGTCTCGTTCAACTTCCAGAACATCGAAGTGCGCCAGGCGCTGCAGGCGATTGCCGACCTGTCCGGCCTGAACATCATCACGAGCGACGCGGTCACGGGCAACCTCACGCTGCACCTGAAGGACGTGCCGTGGGACCAGGCGCTCGACGTCATCCTGCAGGCCAAGGGCCTCGACATGCGCAAGAACGGCAACGTGCTGTGGATCGCGCCGAAGGAAGAACTGCTGACCAAGGAAAAGCTCGAGCTCGAGCAACGCGCCCAGATCTCCGAACTGGAACCGCTGCGTTCCGAGATCTTCCAGCTGAACTACCAGAAGGCCGAAGCCTTCCGCACCGTGTTCGGCCTCGATGCGGGCGGCGGCGCCAGCAGCGACGGCGGCGGCAAGAACCGCGTGCTGTCCAAGCGCGGCAGCGCCATCATCGACCCGCGCACGAACCAGCTGTTCGTCACCGACATCGCATCGAAGATCGAAGACATCCGCAAGCTGATCCAGAAGACCGACGTCGCGACCAAGCAGGTGCTCGTCGAGGCGCGCCTCGTGGAAGCGAATGACGGGTTCTCGCGCAACCTGGGCGCCAAGCTCGGTTTCGCCGACCTGCGCGGCTTCCGCGGCGGCGACGCCGGCTACCAGGTCAGCGGCAACCAGCGCGTGGCCATCGGCGGCAACCTGACGGGCGTGGGCCAGGTCACGGGCCAGACCCCGGACAAGGGCGACGGCTACACCAACACCACGCTCGTGAACCTGCCGGCATCCGGCATCAACGGCACGAACGCGCCGTCGATCGCGTTCTCGCTGTTCTCGTCGGCCGCGAACCGCTTCCTCAACCTGGAACTCTCGGCGCTGGAAGCGGACGGCAAGGGCAAGATCATCTCCAGCCCGCGCGTCGTCACCGAGGACAACGTCCCGGCCGTCATCGAGCAGGGCGTCGAGCTGCCGTACCAGCAGGCCACGAGCAGCGGCGCGACGTCCGTCACGTTCAAGAAGGCGAACCTGAAGCTGGAAGTCACGCCGCAGATCACGCCGGACGGCAACGTCGTGCTGGACGTGGACGTGGCCAAGGATTCGAAGGGCGAGTCGACCGCGTCGGGCTTCGCCATCAACACGCAGCACGTGAAGACGAAGGTGATGGTCGAGAACGGCGGCACCGTGGTCCTGGGCGGCATCTACCAGATGAGCGAAAGCAACAACGAGGACAAGGTGCCTGTGATCGGCGATATCCCCGTCGTGGGCAACTTGTTCAAGACGAAGTCGCGCCAAAACAGCAAGACCGAGCTGCTCGTCTTCATCACGCCGAAGATCGTGGCCGAGCGCCTGCAGAACGGCCACTGACATCACAATCAACGAACGCAAACACATGAACAACTTCACGAAGCAAGCAGCAAGAGGCCACGGCGTGCGCGCGGCGGCCCTGTTGATGGCGCTGGTGCTGACCGCCTGCGGCGGCGGCGGCGGCAATCCGGGCGCCGTTGGCGGCAGCACCGGTACGGGAACGGGTACGGGCACAGGCACGGGAACGGGCACCACCGCGACGGCGACGCCGACCGTCGGCGTGCGCTTCACGTCCGGCGCCGCGGGCGCGCTCACGGCCGCCGCACCGGAGACCGTCACCGCGACCGTGCTGGACAAGAACAGCAAGCCGGTCCCGAACGCCATCGTGACCTTCGCCACGGACAATACGCTGGCCGTGTTCTCGCCGACGTCCGCCACGGCGCTGACGGACGCCAACGGCGTCGCCACCGTCACCATGCGCGCGGCCAGCCTGGCGGCCGCCGGTGCCGGCACCGTCACGGCCACGACGAGCCTCGCGGACGGCACCACGGTCGCCGGCAAGGGCAATTATTCGGTCGGTGCGACGACGCTGTCGTTCAGCACCTTGAGCGCGGCGCCCACCAGCATCCAGGCCTACGGGTCGTCCGTGCTGTCCGTCGACGTGATGAACGGTTCGAGCAAGTACACGCTGCAGCCGGTCAGCCTGACCTTCAGCTCGGCCTGCGCCACGGCCGGCAAGGCCACGCTGGCGACGACCGTGTCGACCAATAACGGCACCGCGCAGACGGTCTACCGCGACAAGGGCTGCGCAGGCAACGACACGATCACCGTGTCGGCCGTGGGCGTCAACACGTCCGCGTCGACGACGCTGACGATCGCGCCGCCGGCCGCCGCGTCCGTGCAGTTCGTCGGCGCATCGCCCACGAACCAGTCGATCGTGATCCAGGGCCAGGGCGGCAACGGCCGCACCGAGACTGCGACCCTGACCTTCAAGGTCGTCGACATCTTCGGCAATGCGCTCGCCGGAAAGACGGTGAACTTCACGACGTCGTCGACGGCCGTCACCATCAACAAGACGAGCGACACGACGGACGCCAACGGCCTCGTGGTCACCACCGTCAACTCGGGCACCGTGCCGACGTCGTTCCGCGTCCAGGCCACGCTGCCGGGCACCGGCACCAACGGCGGTCCGGACATCTCCACGTTGTCCGACTCCGTCGTCGTGACGACGGGCCTGCCGAAGGCGATCTCGCTGAGCTCCGCGCTGTACAACGTCGAAGGCTGGACCCTCGACAGCTCGACGACCGTGCCCGCCACGACGTTGCAGGTGCTGCTGGCCGACGCGTCCGGCAACCCGGTCGCGGACGGTACGCCTGTCGTCTTCCAGACCAATATGGGCGCCGTCGGCTCGTCCGACAAAGGCGGCTGCAACACCGTCAACGGCGGCTGCTCGGTGGCGTTCCGCACGCAGAACCCGCGCGTCGCCACGCCGGGCCAGCCGGCCACGCCGTGCAATGCCCTGACGCCGGACGCCACGCGCCCGGGCCTCGCCACCGTGTGCGCCAGCACGACGGACGGCTCGAACACGCTGTCGCAGAGCACCGCGATCTTCTTCAGCGGCAGCAGCGTCGTCTATGCGTACATGAACGGCAGCACGACGCCGCTGGACATCACGCAGGTGACGGACCTCGGTTCGATCAGCGGCAGCGCGACGAAGGTCTTCACCTTGCAGTTGAACGACGTGAACAAGAACCCGATGCCGGCCACGTCGCACGTCGAGATCACCAGCATGCTCAACGGTAACGCGGCGGCCGTCGTGCCGGCCACGGTGCCGAACGTCGCGCCGCACGGCCCCGGCACGGGCGGCGGCAGCGTGGATTACCCGAACGGTATCGGCGCCAGCGGCCCGCAAGGCTCCACGCACACGTTCAGCATTTCGAGCACGAATCCGACCAGCTGCACGCCGGCCCAGTCCTCGTTCAACGTGACCGTCACGACGCCGGCTGGCTTGGTGACCAATATTCCGTTTAAACTGTCGTTCACCTGCCCATAAGTTTTCTTAAGGGATGTCCGATTGCAACAAAACGGCCAGGGTACCCTGGCCGTTTTTATTTGAACGCGTAACGTGTCTGACTGTAAGAACAACAACATCTTCCTCGTCGGCCTGATGGGCGCCGGCAAGACCACCATCGGCCGCCTGCTGGCGCGGCGCCTGGACATGACCTTCATCGATTCCGACCACGAGATCGAGGCGCGCACGGGTGCCACGATTCCGTGGATCTTCGAGATCGAAGGCGAGGCCAGCTTCCGCCGCCGCGAGGCCGACGTGATCCGCGAACTCACGGCCAGCCGTGGCATCGTGCTGGCGACGGGCGGTGGCGCCGTGCTCGACCCGGCCAGCCGCGCGCTGCTGGCGGAGCGGGGCACGGTGATCTACCTGCGTGCGAGCGTCTCGAGCATCCTGCAGCGCACCGCGCACGACAAGAACCGCCCGCTGCTGCAGACGGCCGATCCGCGCAGGAAGCTGGAAGACCTGACGGCGCAACGGGAACCGCTGTACCGCGAGATCGCGGACATCGTCATCGACACGGGCCGACCTAACGTACAATCGATGGTTCAGACAATACTGGACCAGTTGGCGGAGCAGGCGTCCGCGCACGGACGGTCCAACGCAAAGGCGACAATGAACGAACAGGCATGCATTTCCCTTAACGTCGAGCTGGGCGACCGCAGCTATCCGATCGCGATCGGACGCGGCCTGCTGGACGACGCTTCTTTACTCAATCGTCACATCGGCGGCAGCGGCAAGGTGGCCATCGTCACCAACACGACCGTCGCCCCGCTGTACCTGGAAAAAGTCGCGGCGCCGCTGCGCGCGGCCGGGCGCGAGGTCGTGCCCATCGTCCTGCCGGACGGCGAGGAATACAAGAACTGGGAAAGCCTGAACCTCGTGTTCGACGCGCTGCTGGCGAACAAGTGCGACCGCAAGACCACGTTGGTCGCGCTGGGCGGCGGCGTCGTCGGCGACATGACTGGCTTCGCGGCCGCCACGTACATGCGCGGCGTGCCGTTCGTGCAGATCCCGACCACCCTGCTCGCGCAAGTGGATTCTTCGGTGGGCGGCAAGACGGGCATCAACCACCCGCTGGGCAAGAACATGATCGGTGCGTTCTATCAGCCGCGCGCCGTCATTGCCGACACCGCGACGCTCGACACCTTGCCGCAGCGCGAACTGGCGGCCGGCCTGGCGGAAGTCATCAAGCACGGTGCGATCCTCGACGCCGGCTTCTTCGACTGGATCGAGGCGAACATCGTAAAACTGGTGGCTCGCGACCACGCCGCCCTCGCGCACGCGATCGCGCGCTCGTGCGAGATCAAGGCCGACGTTGTCGCGCGCGACGAGCGCGAAGGCGGCCTGCGCGCCGTGCTGAACTTCGGCCACACGTTCGGCCACGCCATCGAGGCGGGCATGGGCTACGGCGCGTGGCTGCACGGCGAGGCGGTCGGCTGCGGCATGGTGATGGCGGCCGACCTGTCGCACCGCCTCGGCCTCATCGACGCTGCCGCCGTCGCGCGCGTGTGCGCGCTCGTGCAGGCCGCCGGGCTGCCCGTCGTCGCGCCGGACCTCGGCACCCCCCGCTGGATCGAGCTGATGGAAGTCGACAAGAAGAACGAGGGCGGCGCAATCAAGTTCATCCTCCTGAAACCGCTGGGCAGCCCGAGCATCACGAATGCGCCGCGTGAGCAGCTGGAAGCGACTTTGAAAGCCTCAGTGGGAACACCTTCGTCATGATCGACTTCGACGCCCACCTGGCTCCTTACGCGGCGCATTCGTCGAAGAGCCGTGGGCGTCGCCATCCGGAAGACGCGCCGGGCTCGCGCAGCGAGTTCCAGCGCGACCGCGACCGCATCATCCACTCGACTGCGTTCCGCCGGCTCGAATACAAGACCCAGGTCTTCCTGAACCACGAAGGAGACCTGTTCCGCACCCGCCTCACGCACTCGATCGAGGTCGCCCAGATCGCGCGCACGCTGGCGCGCAGCCTGCGCCTGAACGAAGACCTCGTCGAAGCGACGGCGCTCGCGCACGACCTCGGGCACACGCCGTTCGGCCACGTCGGCCAGGACGTGCTGAACGACTGCATGAAGGACTACGGCGGCTTCGAGCACAACCTGCAAAGCCTGCGCGTCGTCGACCATCTGGAAGAACACTACGGTGCCTTCGATGGCCTGAACCTCACGTTCGAAACGCGCGAAGGCATCCTGAAGCACTGCTCGCCGACGAACGCGCGCCAGCTGGGAGAGCTCGGCCAGCGCTTCATCGACAAGAAGCAACCGAGCCTGGAAGCGCAGCTGACGAACCTCGCCGACGAAATCGCGTACAACAACCACGACATCGACGACGGCCTGCGTTCGGGCTTGCTCACGATGAAGCAGATGGAACAGGTCGACCTGTTCGCGCGCCTGCACCGCGAGGTGGTGCAGCGGTACCCGGGCTTGACGGGCCGGCGCGAGCTGTACGAGACGATCCGCCTGATGATCACGGCGATGACGGCCGACCTGGCCGCGACGTCGGCCCAGCTGCTGGCCGACGCTGCGCCGGGCGGCATCGACGACGTGCGCGCGGCGCCGCCGCTGATCCGCTTTTCCGGCACGATGCGGGCCGAGACGACGGCGCTGAAGCGCTTCCTGCACGCGAACCTGTACCGGCACTATCAGGTGAACCGCATGCGTGTCAAAGCGAGCCGCATCGTGCACGAGCTGTTCGATGCGTTCATGACCGATCCCGTGCTGCTGCCGCCCGACTACCAGGCGGCGTCGGGTGACACGATGAAGCAGGCGCGCAAGATAGCCGACTACATCGCGGGGATGACGGACCGGTATGCCATCAAGGAGCACCGGCGCATCTATTCGCTTGATACGTTCTGACCGTTAGCTACGATCCTCGATAATGACGGGTGTACATGGTGGGCTCGGGGAGCCCACCCTACGGCCCCCACACGTAGGGTGGGCACCCCGTGCCCACCAAACGGTTGCACGTCATTCGCCGCGAGCGAACACGCGCAGGCGGTGCCCATCCGGATCGGCGGCCGTGAACGTGTAACCGAAATCCACCTTGGTCGGCACCTGCACGATGCGCAGGCCGGCGTCGCGCCATTGGCCGTGCAGCGCATCGACCTGCGCATCGTCGGCGACGCGGAACGCGAGCTCGCTGCCGCTGCCGTGGAAGTCGGCGGCCGGCACCGCATCCGATTTCGCCCACAGGCCCAGCATGCGGCCGTTTTCGAGCGGGAACAGGACGAACGTGGGCGAGCTCTCGACGTGCTGCGCGTCCAGCAGCTTGCCGTACAGGCGCGCGCTCGCGTGCGGGTCGGCGACGTAGAGGATGGTGTAGGTCGGGGTCAGCATGGTGATCTCTTTCGTTGGTTGACAGTGCAACCAGTGTAGGAGACCACCGTGTCAATTCTTGTCAGTAGGGTGGGCACCCCGTGCCCACGCGGATGTCTGCGTCACCAAACGTTCGCGTGGGCTCGGGGAGCCCACCCTACGCAAACAAGGACGGCGCTGCGAGCTGCCCCAGCAGCTTCTTGATCGGCGCCGGCAGCGGCGCGTCGGCGATGGCCGACAAGTCCCACCACACGTGGCCCGGCGGCGTGGTCCCGCGCGTGCGCAGGCCGATGCGGTACGGCTGGATGTGCAGGCGGTAGTGCGTGAACCCGTGCACGAGCGGCAGCAGCGGCTCCGCTTCGGCCACGTCGCCGAACTCGCCGGCTGCCGCCGCCAGCGTCGCCGCGGACACGTCGTCAGCGTCAGCCAGCGCCACGTGCCCGTCGTATTCCGGCAGCGACAGCAGGCCGCCCCAGATGCCGGAATCCGGCCGTTGCTGCAGCAGCACCTGGCCCGCGTCGACGACGGCCAGCATCAGCGCGCGCCGCTCCGGCGTGGCCTTCTTCGGCTTCGGCACGGGCAGCACGGACGTGCGGTCGGTGGCGAACGCCACGCAGCGGTCCTGCAGCGGGCAGCGGCCGCAGTCCGGCTTGCCGCGCGTGCACAGCGTGGCGCCCAGGTCCATCAGGCCCTGCGTATAGGCTTCGATGCCGTCGCCTTCCGGCAGCAGCGCATCGGCGCGGCGCCACAGCGCGTCTTCCACTGGCTTGATGCCAGGGTATTCGTCGATGCCGAACACGCGGGCGAACACACGCTTGACGTTCCCGTCCAGGATCGCGGCGCGCGCGCCGCTCGAGAACGCGGCGATGGCGGCAGCCGTCGAGCGGCCGATGCCGGGCAGGTCGGCCAGCAGCGCGGGGTCGCTGGGGAAGACGCCGTCGTAGTCGGCGACGACGCGCTTGGCGCACGCGTGCAGGTTGCGCGCCCGCGTGTAGTAACCGAGGCCGCTCCAGTGCGCCATCACATCTTCCGCCGGCGCGGCCGCGAGGTCGTGCACGGTGGGGAAGCGCGTGAGGAAGCGCGCGTAATAGCCCAGCACCGCCGTCACCTGCGTCTGCTGCAGCATGATCTCGGAGAGCCAGATGCGGTAGGCCTCGCGCGTGTTCTGCCAGGGCAGGGCGTGGCGGCCGTGCGCGCGCTGCCAGTCGATGACGGCGCCCGCAAAACTCGGGTCGGACAGGACTTCGGTGTCGGTGCTGCGTTTCATGAAGAGGGTCGGGCCGTCAGGCGGCCTGCAGTTCGGGCAGGTCGGCGCGCAGCGCGGCGGCCACCGCGCCGGACAGCCCCGCGAGGCGCGCCTTGACCTGCTCCAGGTCGTGTTGGGCCGCTTCGAAGGCGGCGATTTTCTGTTCCAGCGTGTCGGTGGCGTCGAGGATGCGCTGGATCGACGCCTGCCGGTGGCGCAGCTGGTCGCGGTGCTGGCGGATCTGCGCTTCCAGCGGCGCCATGACCACCTTCAGCCAGGCCTCGGCGTCGCCGTTCGCCTCGCGGAACGCGAATTTCACGCGCGACGCGATCGAGTCGAAGAAGCGTTCCAGCAGCGCGTTGCGGCTCGTGATGAGCAACGTGGCCGTGCCGAACTGCTTCAGGTAGATGGCTTCGATGGCATCGATCTCGTGCCGGTAGCGGTCCAGCGACAACGTCGCGGGCTGCGCGAGCGCGAGGCCATGTTCGGTGGAGAAGCGGCGTACCATCGTCTCCATCATCGCCGCGATCTCGGCGATCTTGCCGCTCGCCGCATCGAGAGTGGCGCGCGCCTGCTCGAAGAAGGTCCGCACGGGCGCGCGCATGCCGGTCGAGAAGCGCGCGGCTTCCATCGCCGTGCGCACGGTGTCGACGTGGCCCTGTACGACGTCCATGCCGATGGCGGAGTACAGCTCCGTCGACAACGTGGTGAACACGGCGCGCGTGCCCTGCAGCTTGAACAGGCTCGCGTCGAATTCCTTCTTTTCGATCTCCACGCGCCGCATCATGTGCGCGATGACGCCCTGGTTCTTGCCGCGCAGGCTTTGCAGTTCCTGCAGCTGTTCGACGAGGTCGCGCCCGCGCGCGCCCAGCAGGGCGGCGTGCTCGTTCGTCAAGGTTGCAAGATCGTCCTGCAGCTGGCGGCGCAGGATGTCCTGGCGGGCCGGGATCAGCTGGTGGAACAGCGCCGATTCCAGCGCGCCCATGCGGCTCTTTTCGAACAGCCCGAGGTCGCCCGTGATCTTGCCGACGAGCGCCTTCTGCGCGGAGACGGGGAACACCTGCGCATCGGCGACGCCGAGCAGCCGGGCCGCGTCGTGCTGCTGGCGCGCGATGGCGGCGTCGTTGTCCTGCGGCCTGCGCAGCTCGTCCCACAAGGCGTCGATCTTGTTCAGCACCACGATGCGTCCCGGGCCGGCGTTGATATGCGTGCGCCAGACGTCGATGTCGCTCTTCGTGACGCCCGTCTCGGCGGCCAGGATGAACAGCACGGCGTGCGCGTTCGGGATCAGGTTCAACGTCAGTTCGGGTTCCGTGCCGATCGCGTTCAGGCCCGGCGTGTCGAGGATCACGAGGCCTTGCTTGAGCAGCGGATGCGGCACGTTGATCAACGCGTGGCGCCAGCGTGGGATCTCGACGAGGCCGTCCGCACCGAGCGTGGCGGCGAGGTCGGGGTCGTCCGGGTCGTACAGGCCGTAGCGCCGGGCTTCTTCGGGCGCGACGCGGCGCGTGAGGCTCACCTGCAGGAAGCTCTCGTGCATGCGCTCCGGTGCCGACAGGTCCAGCGGCAGCACGGTCCAGGCGTCCTGCGCGTCGCGATAATCGCTCGTGGCCAGGCGCTCGGCGCGCGTCTCGATCGGCAGCAGGCGGATGCAGGGCGCGAGGCTTGCGTCCCACGCGAACTCGGTCGGGCACATCGTCGTGCGGCCGGGGCTCGACGGCACGATGCGCTGGCCGTAGTCGGCGAAGAAGATCGCGTTGATCAGCTCCGATTTCCCGCGCGAGAATTCCGCCACGAACGCCACCGAGAGCCGGTCGTCGCGCAGCCGCGCGAGCGCGCGAGCGACGCGCTGGTCCGCGGCCCCGTCCAGCAGCTCGGCCTTCTGCGCCCAGCCGCGATATTGTTCCAGCGCCCGGGCGACCTGTGCGCGCCAATCCGCGTAATGTTGTAGATCCTGCATGTTTCGCGCCTCGTCGTTGGCCTTACCGCTGGCAGACCGCGCAATAGAACGTGGACCGCTGGCCCTGCTTGATCTGGCGGACCGGGGTGCCACAGTTGCGGCAAGGCACTCCCGCACGATCATAGACGAAATATGTCTGCTGGAAATAGCCGGATTGACCATTTACGGCAATAAAGTCACGCAATGTGCTGCCGCCCTGCACGATGGCGGCGGCCAGGATGTCGCGGATCGCGTCGGCCAGCTTGTCGTAGCGGGCCCGGCTGATCTTGCCGGCCGCCGTCTTCGGGTTGATGCCGGCGCGGAACAGGCTCTCGCAGGCGTAGATATTGCCGACGCCGACGACGATGTCGCCCGCCAGCAGCACCTGTTTGATGGGTGCGCTGCGGTTACGCGTGGCCTTGTGCAGCAGGGCGCCGGAAAATTTGTCTTCGAGCGGTTCGACACCGAGATCGCGCAGCAGCACGTGCTGTTCCAGCTCGCCGTCGTCGTGGTGATGCCAGAGCACGGCGCCGAACCGGCGCGGATCGTGCAGCCGCAGGACGCGCCGGCCTTCCGGCCCGCGCACGACGAGGTCGAAGTGGTCGTGCTTCTTGAGCTCGACGCCCTCCGGCAGCACGCGCAAATGGCCCGACATGCCCAGGTGGACGATCAGCGTGCCGTGCTCGAAGTTCAGCAGCAGGTATTTGCCGCGCCGGCCCGTGCCGAGGATGCGGCGGCCGACGAGCAGCTCGCGCAGATTCGGCGGAAACGGCCAGCGCAGGCCCTCGCGACGCAGCACGACGTCTTCGACGACACGGTCTTCCAAGTGCGGCGCGACACCCCGCCGGGTGACTTCGACTTCTGGTAATTCAGGCATGTAGGATTAACAACGTGAGAGGAATGTAAATTCGTGTTGCGGTGGCGCACGCGCAGCGGGTGCATGGCGTAGAATCGGACAATCTCGACGACGTGGGACTTGCCTTGAAAAACGCTTTCGCCATTGTAACCCTCTCCGCACTGCTGTCGGCCTGCGCTGTGGCGCCCAAGCAGCAGCAACCGGCCCAGAACCTGTCCGACCAGCCGCTCGCCGCCGCCGAAGCCCGCGACCATCCCGACAGCGCCACGAAGAAAGGTGACGACACCGACGAGAAGCTCCCGAACGTCAACATGAGCCCGGCCATGATGACGCAGCTGATGCAGGCCGAGATGGCGTACAAGAACGGCGACTGGCAAGGCCCGTACTTGACGATGATGAGCCTGGCCCAGCAGACGAAGGACCCGCGCCTGGCCAAGCGCGCCGCCGAGATGGCGCTGTCGGCCAAGCAGGCCGACGATGCCCTCGCCGCGGTCAAGCTGTGGCGCCAGTACGCGCCGGACTCCGAAGAGGCGAGCCAGTACTATCTGGGGTTGATCATCCTGTCCGACAACCTCGGCGAGGCCGAAACCATCTTGAAACAGCGTTTGGCGGAAGCGACCCCCGGTGCGCGCGGCCTCATGATGTTCCAGATGCAGCAGCTGCTGCTGCGCGCGAAGGACAAGGACGCGGCCACCGCGATGCTCGAGCGCCTCGTGGCGCCCTACGGCGACCTGATGGAAACGCACGTCGTGCTGGCGCAGGCCGCGCTGACGCGCAACGACAAGGCCGCCGCGCAGCGCGAGGCCCAGGCCGCCCTGAAGATCAAGCCCGATTCCGAGATCGCCGCCCTCACGCTGGCCCAGGTCAGCGAAAGCGAAGGCGGGGCCATCAACGTCCTGAAGGACTTCCTCGCCACCCACCCGGACGCGCGCGAGGTGCGCGCCGCCTATGCCCGCCTGCTCGTCAACGAAAAGCAGTACGAGGCCGCGCGCCAGGAATTCCTCACGCTCGACAAGGCCCTGCCCGACAATCCGGGCACCCTGTACGCGCTGGGCATCCTGTCGATGCAGATGAACGACCGCCCGGCCGCGGAAAAATATTTCACCCGCTTCGTCGACGTGATGGACAAGGCGCCGGAAGACGAGCGCGACCCGTCGAAGGCCGTCATGATCCTGTCCCAGCTCGCGGAGGAGCGGGGCGACTACAAGGCCGCGGCCGACTGGCTCGACCGGCTCGACAGCGAAGACCCGAAGATCCAGTTTGGCGCCCAATTGCGGCGCGCGCAGTTGACCGCGAAGCAGGGCGACGTAACCGGCGCGCGCAAGCTGCTGGGCACGCTGAAGACGAGCGACAAGACGGAGCAGGCGCAGACCGTGCTCGTCGACGCCCAGATCCTGCGCGACGCGGGCCAGCCCAAGGAAGCGTTCAAGCTGATGGAGCAGGGCGTCAAGCGCTTCCCGGACAATATGGATTTCCTGTACGACTACGCGCTGATGGCCGAAAAGCTGGGCAAGACGGCCGTCATGGAAAAATCGCTGCGCAAGGTCATCGCCAAGTCGCCGGAGAATATGCAGGCCTACAATGCGCTCGGCTACTCGCTGGCGGACCGCAACGTGCGCCTGAAGGAAGCGTATCAACTCATCGACAAGGCCCTCAAGATGGCGCCGGGCGACCCGTTCATCCTCGACAGCATGGGCTGGGTGCAATATCGCATGGGTAAGCTGGACGATGCGGAAACCCATCTGCGCAAGGCCTACACCTTGCGCAGCGATCCGGAGATCGCCGTGCACCTGGGTGAGGTGCTGTGGAAAAAGGGCCAGAAGGACGATGCCCGCAAGCTGTGGCGCGAAGCCCAGGTCAAGGATCCGAAGAACGATGCGCTGAAGAGCACACTGGCGCGCCTTCACGAGACTCTGTGAAATAATGGCAATCGACGGACGCTGCGGCGTCCGTCGCTTATTTGCCCGCTTATTTGCCCGCTTATTTGCTCGCTTACTGACTCGCTGATTGATGCCGATGCACCCATTGTCCCGTTTCGTTTTCGCAGCCGCATGTGCCGCTGCCCTGGCCGGCTGCGCCACGACCGCCAACGTCCCGCTCGCCAACCCGACTGCCCAGGTAAGCGCTTACCGCGACACCATCGACTTGAGCGGCCGCCTGGCCGTGAATTACCTGAAGGATGGCCAGCCACAACCGATCAGCGGCAATTTCACGTGGACGCAGCGTCCTGGCCGCATCGACGTCGCGCTGTTCTCGCCGCTGGGCCAGACCGTCGCCGAGATCACCGTGACGCCCGGCACGGCCACGTTGAAACAGTCCGGCCGTGAGCCTCGCGTGGAAAAGGACATCGACGCGCTGACGGCGGCATCCCTCGGCTGGACCCTGCCCGTGAGCGGCCTGCGCGACTGGCTGCAAGGCTATGCCGTCGATACGGCCGGCAAGCGCTTCGTGGCGTCGCCCGCGCGCGACAGCGTCGTCACGAACGACGGCTGGCGCTTGCGCTTCGTGGAGTGGCAGAACGGCCCGGGCGGTGCCCCGATGCCGCGCCGCATCGATGCCGAGCGCAGCACGACGGCCGTCGGCGATGCGCTGACGATCCGCATCGTCATCGATCCGGTGGCCTGACATGACGGCGACATCGCTGCACGACTGTCCGGCGCCGGCCAAGCTGAACCTGTTCCTGCACGTCGTCGGCCGGCGGCCGGACGGCTACCACCTGCTGCAATCCGTGTTTCAACTCATCGACCGCAGCGACACCTTGCACTTCGACTTGCGCGACGACGAGCGCATCGTGCGCACGACGGATGTGCCCGGTGTGCCCGAAGAGCAGGACCTGATCGTACGTGCGCTACGCGCGCTGCAGGCGGAGTACGCACGCCGGCACGGCCAACTGCCGCCGGGGATAGCTGTCGCCGTGGAGAAGCGCTTGCCGATGGGTGGCGGCCTCGGCGGGGGCTCGTCCGACGCGGCCACGGCGCTGATGGCGGCCAACCACTTGTGGCAGGCCGGGCTGACGGATGCGGAATTGATCGCGCTGGGGTTGCCGCTCGGGGCCGACATCCCGTTCTTCCTGTTCGGCGAGACGGCCTTTGCGGAAGGCGTGGGTGATGCGCTGCAGGCGGTACCGGGGCCGGATTGCTGGTATGTCGTCATCGAACCGGGCGTGGCCGTGCCGACCGTTGCAATTTTTACGGCCCCCGATTTGACAAGAAACACGAAAGCCATCACAATATCGGACTTTTCCAGACGACATGTCGAATCGAATGATTTGATTGGGTTCGGGAAAAATGATTTGCAGGACGTGGCAGCCCGCCTGTTCCCGCCGGTAGCCGAGGCGATCGAATGGTTGGGAAGTTACGGAGCGGCCAGGATGACTGGTTCCGGATCGTGCGTGTTTTGCGCGTTCTCCACAGAGCAGGAAGCCGAGCGGGTACTGGCACAGGTACCGGGGCGGTGGAGGGCGTGGAAAGCGCATGCACTGCAGAGTCATCCGATGAAATCGCTCTTGCAAATCAATGAGTTGTAGAATAAAATTTTGCCTGTCGACGCATTCGGCGATATAATTATCGAATGCAGCGACGAGCTGTAGTTTCAGTGTAGGGGAATCGCCAAGCTGGTTAAGGCACCGGATTTTGATTCCGGCATACCAAGGTTCGAATCCTTGTTCCCCTGCCAAAGTTTCTTTGCCTGAGCTGACGATGACGAGTGCTCCAGCAGGCAGATAAAAATGGAGCCGCCAATGAGCGGCTCATTTTTTTTGTGGTTCAGCGCTCATCATTCGACGATCAGCGGCTTTCAAGTTCTTCTTTCAACGCTTACATCTCTGGGACTCCCATGGCTTACGAAAACCTGATGGTTTTTACCGGCAATGCCAATCCGGCGCTAGCAGAAGGGGTCGCAAAAAACCTCGGCATTCCTCTCGGCAAAGCCGTGGTCTCGAAGTTCTCCGACGGCGAAGTCATGGTCGAAATCAACGAGAACGTTCGTGGCAAGGACGTCTTCGTCCTGCAATCGACCTGCGCTCCCACCAATGACAGCCTGATGGAAATCATGCTGATGGTCGACGCTCTCAAGCGCGCCTCGGCTGGCCGCATCACCGCGGCGATTCCGTACTTCGGCTATGCCCGCCAGGACCGTCGTCCGCGTTCGGCGCGCGTCGCGATCTCGGCCAAGGTCGTTGCCAACATGCTGCAGGAAGCGGGCGTCGAGCGCGTCCTGATCATGGACTTGCACGCCGACCAGATCCAGGGCTTCTTCGATATCCCGGTCGACAACATCTATGCGTCGCCGCTGCTGCTGGGTGACCTGCAGAAGCGCAACTACGACGACCTGCTCGTCGTGTCGCCGGACGTGGGCGGCGTCGTGCGCGCCCGCGCGCTGGCCAAGCGCCTCGGCTGCGACCTGGCGATCATCGACAAGCGCCGTCCGAAGGCGAACGTGTCGGAAGTCATGAACATCATCGGTGAAGTCGAAGGCCGCAACTGCGTGATCATGGATGACATGGTCGATACGGCAGGCACGCTGACGAAGGCCGCCGAAGTGCTGAAAGAGCGCGGCGCGAAGAAAGTCGTCGCGTACTGCACGCACCCGGTGCTGTCCGGCCCGGCGATCGAGCGCATCGCGAACTCGCCGCTGGACGAACTGGTCGTCACCGACACGATCCCGCTGAGCCCGGCCGCCCAGGCGTGCGGCAAGATCCGCCAGCTGACCTGCGCACCGCTGCTGGCCGAGACGTTCAAGCGTATCGTCAAGGGCGATTCGGTCATCTCGCTGTTCGTCGATTAATTTCGCGGAATGCATGGTGGGCACGGGGTGCCCACCCTACGGCCGAACGATGGCGCCGTAACAAATGGCCGCCGAATGATGGTGCCGTAACAATGATGTAGGGTGGGCTCCCCGAGCCCACCAAAACGCATGAATATCCGTGAACACGGCGCGCAAGGCAAAATGCCGGCGCGCCGTTGGCACATAAGCTGTACAGAATTTCTTGAGCGTGCGCGAGCGCGCTCTTTTACCGATGTCCCTGGTCGCGGGGGCATCACAATCCGGGTAACCGGGTCGGCACATGCCGGCATTCGGACCCACACTTTGGAGTAACACCATGAAAGTAGTCGCATTTGCACGTACTCAGCAGGGGACCGGAGCGAGCCGCCGCCTGCGCAACGCCGGCCAGACCCCGGGCATCATCTACGGTGGCGCCGCTGCCCCGGAACTGATCGCCCTGGATGGCAACGCGTTGTTCCACGCGCTCAAGAAAGAAGCTTTCCACGGCTCGATCCTGGATCTGGAACTGGACGGTAAGACGCAGAAAGTCCTGCTGCGTGACTTCCAGATGCACGCATACAAGCAACTGGTCCTGCACGCTGACTTCCAGCGCGTCGACGCTACGCAAGCGATCCACACCAAGGTCGCCCTGCACTTCGTCAACGCCGACGTCTCGCCGGCCGTCAAGCTGAGCGGCGCCATCGTGTCGCACGTGCTGAACGAACTGGAAGTGTCCTGCCTGCCGGGCCAACTGCCGGAATTCATCACCGTCGACCTGTCGAACCTGGAAGCCGGCCAGTCGGTCCACGTGTCGCAGCTGACCCTGCCGGAAGGCGTGACCGTGGTCGCCCACGGCCAGGACCAGACCGTCGCCACCTCGTCGATCCCGCGTGGTGCCGCAACGGCCGAAGCCGCTGCAGAGTAATTGCTGCGCCGACCGCTGGTTCGTCCGGCGGCGCACACATCAAACCCGTCGCGACGCGAGTCCGGCGGGTTTTTTGTTGCCTAGATCAGGCCCAGGTTCAGCGCCTTCAGCGTGGCCGCGGCCCGCGTCGAGCATGCCAGCTCGCGGAAGATGCTTTCCACGTGCGTGCGCACCGTCGACGGACTGATCTGCAGGATCCGCGCCGCCTCCTTGTTGCTTTCGCCCAGGCTGATACGGCGCAGCACGTCGACTTCGCGCTCGGACAGCAGGCTCCTGCGCGTCGCCGCCGGGACGTGGTCGCCGCCCGCCGCCGCTGCCGAGCAGCCGTCCGTCGTCATCGTCCACGGCGCGTTCGCGGACGGCTCCGACTGGGCCAAGGTGATCCCGCTGCTGCAGGCCAAGGGCATCAAGGTCACTGCCGTGCAGAACAGCCTCACGTCGCTGGCGGACGACGTGGCCGCCGCGAAGCGCGCGATCGACAACCAGCCCGGCAAGGTCGTGCTCGTCGGCCACTCCTGGGGCGGCACCGTGATCACGGAAGCGGGCGCCGGCGATAAAGTGGCCAGCCTCGTCTACGTGGCCGCCTTCGCGCCGGACGTCGGCCAGGCCACCAGCGACCTCGGCAAGGACTTGCCGCCCGCACCCGGCATCACCAAGCTGACGGTCGAAAAATTCGGCTTCGCCAGCCTGTCGCCGGCCGTGCTGAAAGAGGACTTCGCCCAGGACGTGCCCGCGCCGCACGCCGCCGTGATGGCCGCCACGCAAGGCCCCATCGCCGTGAAAGCGTCCGGCGCGAAGACGACGGAACTGCCGACGAGCCACGTGCCGCAGCAGTCGCGTCCGGAGGACGTCGCGAAGGTGATCCTGGACGCTGTGGCAGCCAGCAAGTAAGGCGTGGACGGCCGCGCTGTCGTCGAGTCGGCAGCGCGGCCGGGTTATGGACGCGATTTACGCGAGAATTAACACGGCGTTTTACGCGATAATTCAGCTTTACGCACGATTTTTCCGCTTATGCACATCCGCCTGATCGTCGGCCTCGGCAACCCCGGCCCGGAATACGAACAAACCCGTCACAACGCCGGCTTCTGGCTCGTCGACAACCTCGCGAACTCTTTGCCCGGCTGCCACTTGCAGCGCGAGTCGCGCTTCAATGCCATGGTCGCCAAGACATCGATCTCGGGCAAGGACGTCTGGCTGCTCGAACCGCTGACCTTCATGAACCGCTCCGGCCAGTCGGTGGGTGGACTGGCACGCTTCTTCAAGATCGGCCCGGAAGAGATCCTCGTCGTGCACGATGAACTCGACCTGCCGCCCGGCGCCGCCAAGCTCAAGCGCGGCGGCTCCTCGGGCGGCCACAACGGCCTGAAGGACATCACGGCCGCGCTCGGCACGCAGGATTACTGGCGCCTGCGCCTGGGCATCGGCCACCCGCGCACGTTGAACCTGCAGCAGGCCGTCGCCGATTTCGTGCTGCACCGCCCGCGCCGCGAAGAGCAGACCCTGATCGAGGAAGCCATCGACAAGAGCTTGCGCATCATTCCGATGGTGTGCGAGGGCAAGATGAATGCGGCGACGATGCAGTTGCACACGGACTGATGCGCTGTGGCATGGCGACCAGTTCACATGGCACCGCTCGCACACCGGTATCACTCGCGAACCGGGCTGTCACAGCGCTGTTCGCCGGCTGTGCGATGGCTGTCCTCGCGGCGCTCGCGCCACTCGGCGCCGTTATTTTTCTGAGAGACCACGCCATCGGGCTACTCGACCTCTATGCCAACTTCACGCACTGGGGACTGGCCGTCTCCCTACTGGCGGCCGCTACAGGCTTCGTCTGCGGCGCAGATCGCACCATCGTACTGAGCCATCATTTGCTGCTGACTGCCCGTCCGCGCGATGCGCTGTTGTCCGCCGGGCTATGGTTGGCCCTGATGCTGTGCGCGGCCGTGAGCACGCTGTTGTCCTGAGCCGCGGGACGTGTCAGATGAGCCCGCGCGCCAGCGCCTTCAAGGTGGCGGCCGGACGTGACCCCGACTCCAGTTTTTGAAAGATATTGTCGACGTGCATCCGCACGCTGGCCGGGCTGATACGCATGGCGCGCGCGGCCTCGCGGCTCGTTTCGCCGTGGCTGATGTGGCGCAGCACTTCGAGTTCGCGGTCGGACAGCAGCCGGTCGCGCACGGGCGACGATGGCGTCATTGACCGCGCCGCCGTGAGTACGGCTTCGACGGCGTGCCGGTCGAAGCGGCCGGCCGCCGCTTGCGCCGTCATCAGCGTGGACGCGGCTGCCGTGCCATGCGCGGGACGCCACGGACGGGGCGAACACAGCGACACGAACGCGGCCGCCGCGCCGAGCAGGCGCTCCTGCATGCCCATCGCTTCTCCCCGCGCCTTGCGGAAATAGCCGCTGCCGTCGGGGCGTTCGTAGATGAACGACGCGAGCGTCGCGTCGCTCTGGATGGCGGGGATCTGCGCACCCGCGCGCGCCGTCCAGAACGGCACTTTGCGGACCTGGTCCCAATCGGTCGCATCGAGCTTGCCCGGGCGCTCCCACACGACGTTCGGCACGGCGACCTTGCCAATGCCATGCAGCAGCGCGGCCCGCACGAGCGGGCTTTCTTCCAGCGCCAGCATGCCCGCGAGCGACGCGCTGCGCCGCGCCAGCGCGGCCACGCGGCGCGAATAGCCGGTGAGCCAAGGCAGCTTCAACTCGATGACGTCGGCCACGATCGACAGCGGCACGCGCCGGTCGTGCCCCGGGTAGTCGGCCGCGCACGACGGCTCATCGAGCATGGCCAGCCAATCCTGCGCATGCGGCGACAAGCGCTGCACGAGCGTGGCCGGATATTTCACGCCGGCCCGCTCGCCGATGAGGCGCAGCGCGCCCTCCGTGCCGTGCGCGGGCGCCAGCACTTCCAGGTCGCCGGCGAGGCGTACGTGGAACACGGCGCGCGGGATGTTCGGGGCGAACAGCAGGTCCTGCATGTCGCCGCGATGATGGTTGCCGAACAGGTGGCGCAGGCTGTTCTCGACGTCCCCCGGCAACCCGAGCAGCACGGCGATGTCGCCCGCCACTTCGCACTGCATTCGCGCGAGCGGCAGCACGTTGGCGAACGTGAGGCCGCTGTGGCCGGACAACGTACGCGTGACCATCGCATGCCGGCCGAGCACGTCGTCGCCCAGCAGGTGCGCGAACCCGGCCGCCGTCGCCGTGCTCCCCGACCAGCGGAGCAGGGCGACGAGCCGCGTGCTCGTGCATGCGTCGGCACCGTCGCCGTTTTCCTCGGCCAGGCGCGCGGCGAGGCGGGCCGTGCGCACCGAGTGATCGGGCGGCAAGCCCATGGACAGGTCGCCGACCATGGCCAGCACCTGAACGGCGTCCTCGACGGTTATCGTTTCATCGGGTTGCATGGCCCTAATGTAACGGCCATTGCCGTGGTGGACAAGGCGCGAACTGTCGCGTGCGCCGAGCGGACGCAAAAAAGCCCGCCGAAGCGGGCTTTCTAGTGCGGGACGCCCATGCTATCTGCGTGGTGCGGCCCTGCGCGCGATACTCAGATCGCGCGGATGTTGCTCGCCTTCTCGCCCTTCGGGCTGGCGGCGCGTTCGAACGAGACGCGCTGATTCTCGGCCAGGCTCTTGAAGCCTTCCGATTGAATGTCCTTGAAGTGCGCGAACAGATCGTCGCCGCCTGCGTCAGGCGCGATGAAGCCGAAGCCCTTGGAATCGTTGAACCATTTCACGGTGCCGGTTTGAGTAGCCATGTAGATACCTCCAGTAGATGTTGAGAGCAAGCGCTCGATGCGCACATGCGACCAAGAGATGTAACCGAGGGGTATCAGACAGGAATGCCCGGACGGGCGAGACGGGAAAGAAACCAACAATAACGACGACTTGATGTAGTGCCCGATGAAATATACAGGCGTTGTGCGGAATCACCTAAGTATTTCGGATTTATTTTAGCGCGTGTGCAGTCGATGCGAAAGGCGCAACCCGTGCGCGGCAGCGGTTGCCGCGTTGAGCGAAGATAGCGGTGCGACCCCATCAACCCCATCCGACATGACATTGCAGATCCGACGTTATCGCCCTGCCGACCGCAAGGCCGTGCTGGCGGCCTTCCGCTCGAACGTGCCGGCGCATTTCCCCGCGTCGGAAGAATCATGGCTGCGTTCCGCGCTGGACGACCCGGACGGGCCCTTGTTCGTCGCCGTCGACGCCGGCGAGATCGTCGCGTTCGGCGGCTATGAATTGTCCGCGTTCTACGACCTCGGCACCCTCGTGTTCGGCCTCGTGCGGGCCGACCGCCACGGCACCGGCATCGGCCGCGCGCTGCTGGCCTACCGCCTGCTGCACATGGCTAGCCGCAAGCTGCGGCCCCGCTACGTGACGGTCGATACGCATCCGCACACGGCCGGCTTCTTCCGGCGCTGCGGCTTCGTCGAGATCGCCCGCTGGCCCGGCGGCTACCGCTCGGGCCGCGATCGCGTCGACCTGCGTTTCGAGCTCACGGACGAGGCCGTGGCCAGGTTGCAAGCGGGCGGGTGGCGAGACGCCTTTGGCCGCGATGCGGCCTCCTGATGCGCTTCCCGCGACGGTCACCCGGCGGTCCAGGTCGCGCCGGATGCGGTCCAGCGCGGGCCGCATGGCGCGCGCGTCCTGAGGCGTGCACGTTGCACGGCCGTGGCGGAACGTCAGGCGGCGCCTGACCAGCAGGGCATCGTTCTCGCGCGTATAGGTCGCACGATAAAAGATGCCGCCGGAGATCACGCTGGCTGGCCCGGGCAGCGCCCCGACGTGCGCGCCTCGCGGCAGGCGCACGCGGGTCTCGTCCTCCACGTCGACGGCTGCGCACACGAAGTCCACGCGGCGTTCGCGTTCCCGCAGCAGGCGGGCGACGGCGGCATCCACGGCGCTCCACGCGTGCCAGGTCGTCGCCAGCGCTCCGCGCGTCCGCAGGCCGCCGATGTCGTCGGCGGCACCGGTCAGCATCGTGCGGGCGTGGTCGTCGCCATCGGCCGGTGCGCCCGTGATGGTCCGCGCCACGCTGAACGTGCCCTGGCCGACGTCGACCGCCGCCACCGTGCGGATCTGCTGCGGCTGCAGCACGGGCGTCATCGCGAACGCGGCACTCTTCAGCAACAGCACGGGCTTGCCCAGCAGCGCGGGCGGCAGATAGCCGGTCCTGACGGAGGCCGCTGCCGGGTCGAGGAACAGGTCGAGCTCCGGCACGTACACGATCGTGCGGTCGAGCACGCTCAGCGCCGGTACGCCCGGCAGCCGATAGGCGTTGGCGCCGTTGACGAGGGCCGGCGTGCTGGCGATGCCGGCTGCGGCCAGCAGCGAGTGCAGCCGCGCCGCGCGGTCGCTGTCGTCGCCGTCGCGGACGTGGTGCCGGACCCAATCGGCCAGCGCCAGCACGCGGGCGCGCGCGTCCGGCAGGCCGGTGGTCACCCCCTGCGCCAGGGCCGCGTCGGCCGGGGCGGCGTGCGCGCGGCCCGCGATCGCAGCGTGCATGGCGGCCGCGCAAGCGGGATAGTCGGGCAACGTCGAGACGACGAGGCGCCGGCCGTAGTCGAGGACACTGACCGCGTCGGCTTCCGGGAGCTCGTCCGGTCCGTTCACGTAGTGCCACTGGTAGCGCCGCCGTCCCGGCGGACTGTCGCCCGGAACGGGCACGAAGCCGACGGCGTCCGCATGCAGGGGCATCGTGGGCGGCATGTCGACGATCACCGTGGTGTTGCGGTGCGCGTAGGGCGGCAGGGCCACGACGGCGTCGAACTGGCCGGGCAATGGCGGCGTGCGGCGGCGCACGACGTAGTGCACGACCAGCCGGTCGCCCGCCGCCGCGGCGGGAAACACGACCTCCCGATCGCGGATGCCACCCGGCGGCACGGGCACCCGCCGCCCGTCGGGCTTCTGGACATGGGCTTCCACCGAGACGACCTCGTCCAGCGTCGTGCCGGAGCGGATCAGGAACCGGCCGTGATCCTGCGCGGCACGCGGCCCGGTGAGCGTGCGGTCGTCGTCGACCGTGAGCAGGTAGGCGCCGTCGGGCTCGACGAGGTAATGGTGGACATGGCGTTCGACGATGACGGCCGGATCGGTGCCGTTGCCGGCGCACGCGGGCGCGCCGGCCATCGACAGCGCGACCATCATCCAAAATAGCAGGGCGCAATATCTACTGATCATGCGGGCTCCAGGGAGTGGGACCGGAAGGACGACCGGACCATGTTACGGAGGGCCACCCGCCGTCCCTTGAGCCTACGCAATCGTGCTCTTCCTGCGATAATCCCGGGATGAGCGCACTGACTTTCCACGCGGGGCCGCTGGCGCTGGCCCGCATCCGCACGCACGGTGTGCAGGCGGCCGACGTCGCCGTCGTGCCCGCCGCCGCGGGCGGGCCGAAGGGCCTCGTGTTCCGTGCCCTCGACCAGTGGCTGTTCGGCGACTGGTTCCCGCGCGCGCCGCGCGAGCGCATCCTGATCGGCGCGTCGATCGGCGCGTGGCGCATGGCGGCCGCGTGCCAGCGCGATCCCGTGCGAGCGTTCGCCCGGTTGGGCGAGCTGTACAGCGGCCAGCGCTACACGAGCACGACGCCGAGCCAGGACCAGATCGACGCCGTCGTGCAGGGCCTGCTGGACGAGCTCGTGCGCGGCCATGAGGACGACATCGTCAACCACCCGCACTACCGCCTGCACGTGCTGACCGTGCGCGGCAAGCGTGCCCTTGCGGCGCCGGGCCACCGTCACGCGGAGATGCGCGGCTTCGCGGCGGCCGCGCTGCACAACCTGTTTTCGCGCGACAAGCTCGCGCACCTGATGGACCGCGTCGTGCTTGGCGACCGCCGCGCGCACGCGCCCTGGCTGCGCGATCGCTTCGACGGCTTCGCCACGCATTTCTCCGCGCTCACGCCGGACAACCTCACGGCGGGCCTGCTCGCGTCCGGCACATTGCCCATGCTGATGAAGCCCGTGCGCGACATCGCCGGCGCGCCGTCCGGCCATTACTGGGACGGCGGCATCATCGACTACAACCTTGCTCTGCCGTATGCGCGCGTGGCCGAGCAGGCGCCAGGCGAGATCGTGCTGTATCCCCATTTCTCCGAGCACATCGTGCCGGGCTGGCTGGACAAGGCGCTGCCCTGGCGCCGCGCGGCGCGCGGACCGAATCGTGGCTGGCTCGACAACGTGCTGATCGTCGCGCCGAGCCGGGAATTCCTTGCGAAAATGCCACGCGGGAAACTGATCGACCGCAGCGACTTCAAGTTCTACGGCCTCGACCATGACGCCCGCATCCGCGCCTGGCGCCAGGCGATGGACGAGGGCGAGCGCCTGCGCGACGCGTTCGCCGCGTTCGTCGCGAAGCCGGACAGCGCGGCGATTCGTCCGCTTTAAACGACGCGAACGGGGCGGATCGGCACGAAAAGCCCGGAATACCGGCCAGTTTGCGGTCTTTGCAGGCAAGCGGAGGTACAATACGAGGTTTCGTAATTCGACCCTGAAAGCTTCCCATGAGTCTCAAATGCGGCATCGTCGGCCTGCCCAACGTCGGCAAGTCCACCCTGTTCAACGCCCTGACCAAGGCCGGCATCCCGGCTGAAAACTACCCGTTCTGCACCATCGAGCCGAACGTCGGCGTCGTCGAGGTGCCGGATCCGCGCATCGACCAGCTGGCCGCCATCGTCAAGCCGGAGCGCGTCGTCAAGGCCATCGTCGAGTTCGTCGACATCGCGGGTCTCGTGGCCGGCGCGTCGAAAGGCGAGGGCCTGGGCAACCAGTTCCTGTCGCACATCCGCGAGACGGACGCCATCGTCAACGTCGTGCGCTGTTTCGAAGACGACAACGTCGTCCACGTGGCCGGCAAGGTCAGCCCGATCGACGACATCGAAGTCATCCAGACCGAGCTGGCGCTGGCCGACATGGGCACCGCCGAGAAAGTGCTGCACCGCGAGCAGAAGAAGGCGCGCGCCGGCGACAAGGATGCGATCAAGCTGGTCGCGATCATCGAAAAGCTGCTGCCGCACCTGAACGAAGGCCAGCCCGTGCGCACGCTGGGCCTTGACGCCGACCAGATGGAACTGATCAAGCCGCTGTGCCTGATCACGTCGAAGCCGGCCATGTTCGTGGCCAACGTGTCGGAAAGCGGCTTCAAGGACAACCCGCTGCTCGACCAGCTGACGGAATTCGCCAACAAGCAGAACGCGCCGATCGTCGCGATCTCCGCCGCCATCGAATCGGAAATCGCCAACCTGGACGACGCCGACAAGAAGGAATTCCTGGCCGACCTGGGCATGGAAGAGCCGGGCCTCGACCGCCTGATCCGCGCCGCGTTCAAGCTGCTGGGCCTGCAGACCTATTTCACGGCCGGCGTGAAGGAAGTGCGCGCCTGGACCGTCCCGATCGGCGCCACCGCCCCGCAGGCGGCCGGCGTCATCCACACGGACTTCGAACGCGGCTTCATCCGCGCGCAGACCATTTCCTTCGACGACTTCATCGCGTACAAGGGCGAGGCGGGCGCCAAGGAAGCGGGCAAGATGCGCGCGGAAGGCAAGGAATACATCGTCAAGGATGGGGATGTTCTGAACTTCCTGTTTAACGTTTGACCATCCAGCCGGCATCCTGTGGATGCCGTCGATTAAGGCCCCGGTCTCCTGCAGGAGCCCGGGGCCTTTGTTTTATCCGCGCAGTCATGTCCCGAAACGTGGGAAACTGAAGATTTTCAGACCCCCCTTCAATCGTAAAGCAACACTTTACCGAACAAGTATTAGTTTCCGTCGACCAATTGTGTCTTCCTCCTTATCATGAATAAGGTTCTGTTTTTGCCGATTAAGCGACCGTCGATTTGCCGCCTCGTGCGGATGTGCGGATCGCCTTTTTTGTAACCACTTACCGGAATTCACTGATGAAACGTCGCCCCCAAACGAAGCTGTCGTTGTGCATGGTGCTTGCAGGCCTGGGCCTGTCCGCGTGGAGCCCGGTGAGCCAGGCATGCTCGAGCGACCCCTACCTCGCCAGCGTCTGCGTGATGGCGATCTCGCCCACGCGCTTCCCGTCGTTCAGCAATACGTATGTGCTGGCGATGGGGCAGACCATGCAGGTGAACCAGAACGCCGCCCTGTATTCGCTGCTGGGCACCACGTATGGCGGCAACGGGCAATCCACGTTCAACCTGCCCGACCTGCGGGGCCGCGTGATCGTCGGCTACAACCCGGTGAATCTGCCGAACGTCCCGGCCATGGCGAACGCCACCGCAGGCGGCAACACCACGATCAAACTCACGGTCGCGCAATTGCCGGCCAGCGGCGTCCAGATGACCAACGTGCCCGTCACGCTGGGCGGCGTGACCGCGACGACGTCCCTGACGGGTCTGACGGCGACGGCGAACCTCGGCGGACTCGTCCTCAACGGACCGGCCAGCGGCCTCACCGTCAAGGTCGCCCAGAGCGCGAACGGCCTCGCGACGCCTTCCGGCAATTACCTGGGCAAATCGAACGGCGGCGCGGCCAATATCTACACGTCCAGTGCGCCGGACGCGACGCTGAATACGGGCACGATCGGCGGCACGCTGTCGTTCACGGTCAACCAGAACACCACCGCACCCGTGACCCTGGCCGGTTCGCCCACGACCACCCTGAGCGGGCAAGCGACGATCAGCGGAACGACCGGCCCCCTGGGCAGCGGCGGCGACGTGCCGATCATGCAGCCCTATCTCGTCATGCCGTACTACATCGCCGTCCAGGGCATGTATCCGGCGAGCGAGTGAACCGGACAGCGACTCTGCCACGTTCCGGGACATGATCTTGCGCGCAGCCGGATTGGCGCTTGCCTTGCTGTTGGCGGGGCAGGCCGACGCACAGGTGCCGCGACAGGCGCCGGACCAGCCTTTGAAGCTGGCCCAACAAGCCCTCGCGGCCGGCGACTACGGCAAGGCGTACCGGGAATACGAACGCCATGCGGCCGATTCTCCGCTGGCGCAATTCACGCTCGGCCTGTTCGAGCGTGAAGGCTGGGGGCGCCCGGCGAACCCGGTCGCCGCCTGCGCCTGGTTCGACAAGGCGGCCGCCGCGAACGTTCCCGCCGCCCAGCAATTTGTCGGCGGTTGCTTTGCCCAGGGCATCGGGCGCGCCGTCGATGGCCAGGCCGCCGTGCAGTGGTATCGGAAGGCGGGCGCTTCGGGCATCTACGCCGCGCTGTGCGCTGCCGGCGACCTTTATCTTTCCGGACGCATCGTCGACAAGAACGTGCAGGAAGGCCTGGCGCTGTGCACGGCGGCGGCGCAGGCCGAATCGCCGCCGGCCATGCTGCGCCTCGCCGATCTTTACCGCGCGGGCACGCAGGTGTCGCAAGACCTGAAGCTGGCGCGCTACTGGTACGAACAGGCTGCCCAGCGCCACGACCACGAGGCCCAGTTCCGGCTGGGCGTCATGCTCAGCGAAGGCGACGGCGGGCCGGCCGACGTGGTGCAGGCGCGCTTCTGGCTGGAGCACGCGGCCGCCGAAGGCTATGCGCCGGCCTATTTGCCGACCGCGGTCCTGTATGCCAATGCCCCCGTCGATCCGCGCACCGGCGCGCTGACGCCGAACGACCTGGCCAAGGTCTATATGTGGAACCGCGCCGCCAAGGCCGTCACGACGAACCCGCTGCAACTGGCCGACATCGCCCGCATCGACGGCATGGTATTGGCCGTCATGCCCGCGCAATGGCAGCCCGATCTGGACCGCAAGGTGGCGGACCACCTGGCCAAATTCCCTCCGACACAACCCCGTTAATCCGACCTCGCGCTCGTTCGCCCAAGGACATCCCATGCACCGCCACGCTTCGCTGAACAGAATTTATCGTCTCGTCTGGAGCCATGTTCACCGAACATGGGTCGTCGTCTCGGAAACCGCGCGCGGCCGCGGCAAGCGCAGCAGCCGCAAGCTGTTGCTGGCCACGGCGACGCTCGCGGTGGCCAACCTCGCGCAGGCGGGGCCTGTCGGCGGGCAGGTCATGGCGGGCACGGGCAGCGTCCAGCAATCGGGCAATGTCACGACGGTGACGCAGTCCACGCAGCACCTGGCGCTGACGTGGCAGAGCTTCGACACGAATGCATCGGAATCCGTCAATTTCGTGCAGCCCTCGACGGGCTCGATCGCGGTGAACCGCGTCCTCGACACCAATCCCACGCAGTTCCTGGGCAAGCTGAACGCCAACGGCCAGGTGTACCTGATCAATCCGAACGGCGTGCTGTTCGGCGAAGGGGCGCAGGTCAATGTCGGCGGGCTGGTCGCGTCGACATTGGACGTTGCCGACGGCGCGCTGAACGGCGCGGCGCGGCAGTTCAGCGGCGCGGGCACCGGCGCCATCGTCAACCGCGGCAGCATCACGGCGGCGCCGGGCGGCTATGTGGCGTTCGTCGGCAATACGGTCAGCAACCGCGGCACGATCACGGCGCCGGCCGGGACCGTGGCGCTGGGCGCGGGCAGCGACGTCACGCTCTCCTTCGCGGGCAACAGCCTCGTCAATATGCAGGTCGACCGCAGCACGCTCGACAACCTGGCGGAAAACGGCGGCCTGATTCGCGCGAACGCCGGGACCGTGATCATGACGGCGGGCGCCAGGGATGCCGTGCTGGCCAGTGTCGTCAACAATACGGGTGTCGTCGAGGCGCACAGCGTCCGGGACGTCGGCGGCACCATCGTGCTGGGCGGCGGCGCGCAAACCACGACGACCAACAGCGGCACCCTTGACGCATCCGGCACGGACGCCGGCGCGCACGGCGGCACCGTCAAGGTATTGGGCGACACCGTCGGCCTCGCGGCCGGCAGCCGGATCGACGTGTCGGGCGACGCGGGCGGCGGCCTGGCGCTTGTCGGCGGCAATTTCCTCGGGAGCGGACCGGAGCGCAACGCGCAGAACACGACCGTGGCCGCCGGCACCCATGTGGACGCGGACGCCATCCGGTCCGGCACGGGCGGCCAGGTCGCGGTGTGGTCGGACGGGACGACGCAGTTCCACGGCGCCATCAGCGCGCGCGGCGGCCAGGCCGGCGGAGACGGCGGCCATGTCGAGACGTCGGGCGGAACCTTGAAGGTCGGCAGCGATGCGTCGGTCAACACGCTGGCCCCGCACGGCGCCGCGGGCGACTGGCTGCTCGATCCGCAGGACCTGACCATTGGCGGTTTCAACCCGGGCGACGGCGACATCGACGGCGGCAACGTCACGGCGGCGCTGCAAACCTCCAACGTCACGATCAAGACCAGCGCGGCCGGCGTGTCGTGCGTGGGTGCGTTCAGCTGCAGTTCGGGCCACGCCGGCAACGGCGACATCATCCTGGCGGACGGCGCCCTCATCGGCGGCCCGGGCTGGACCAGCGGGACGACCCTGACGCTCAGCGCCTATCGCACCATCTACCTGCACGCCGGCGCAGGCATCGATGCGAGCTCCGGCACCGGCAGCATCGTGTTGCGCGCAGATAATGCCGGCACCGGTGTCGGCACCGTACTCTTCGACAGTTACAGCAACGTCTACGGCAATCCGTACGGGACGCTCAAGATCTACTACAACCCGGCCAGCTATGCCTCGCCGACGAATTACGCGGCCCTGAACGACGGCTTCGGCGACCCCATCATCATTGGCGCCAACCTGAGCACGTACATGCTCGTCAACGTATTGGGGAACGTGGCGAGCAAGACCTATGACCGCACCACCACGGCGACCATCAGCGGTCTGTCGACGCTGAACTCCCTGCCGGCCGGCATCACCTTCGACGTGTCGGGCGCCACCGCGACGTTCGCGGACAAGAATGCCGGCACGAACAAGGCCGTCACCATCAGCGGCGTCACCTTGAGCGGCACCAACGCCGGCAGTTATTACCTCAACGCCCTGGACACCAAGACGGCGACGATCAGCAAGGCGAACCTGGCCGTGTCGGGCGTCTCGGCCGCGAACAAGACCTACGACGGCACCACGGCCGCCACCTTGACCGGCACGGCCGCCGTGTCCGCCATCTCCGGCGACGTGGTGGCGCTGGGCGGCACCGGCACCGGCACGTTCGCCGACAAGAACGTCGGCACCGGCAAGGCCGTCACCGTTTCCGGCTACACGCTCGCCGGTGCTGACGCCGGCAACTACACGATCGTCCAGCCGACCGGCCTGACGGCCAACGTCGGCAAGGCGAACCTCACCGTCACCGGCGTCACGGCCGCCAACAAGACCTACGACGGCACCACGGCCGCCACCTTGAACGGCACGGCGGCCGTGACCGCCCTCGGCAGCGACGTGGTGTCGCTGGGCGGCACCGCCACCGCCACGTTCGCCGACAAGAACGCCGGCGCCGGCAAGGCCGTCACCGTCGCCGGGTACAGCCTGGGCGGCCTTGATGCGGGCAACTACAACCTCGTCCAGCCGGCGGGCCTGACGGCCGCCATCAACAAGGCGAACCTGGCCGTGTCGGGCATCTCGGCCGCGAACAAGACCTACGACGGCACGACGGCCGCCACCTTGACCGGCACCGCGACCGTGGCCGCCATCGGCGGCGACGTGGTGTCCGTGAGCGGCACCGGCACGGGCACGTTCGCCATCAAGAACGTCGGTACCGGCAAGGCCGTCACCGTGAGCGGCTACAGCCTGAGCGGGGCGGATGCGGGCAACTACAACGTCGTCCAGCCGGGTGGCCTGACGGCCGACGTCACCAAGGCCAATTTGGCGATCACGGGCGTGACGGCCGCGAACAAGACCTACGACGGCACCGCGGCGGCCACGTTGTCCGGCACGGCGACGATATCGCCCTTCGGCGGCGACTTCGTGATGTTGATGACCCCCGGCACCGGCACCTTCGTCGACAAGAACGCGGGCACCGGCAAGGCCGTTACCGTCTTCGGCTACTCGGTGTTCGGGTTCGATGCCGGCAACTACAACCTCATCCAGCCGACCGGCCTGACGGCCAATATCGCCAAGGCGAACCTGGCGATCACGGGCGTGACGGCCGCGAACAAGACCTACGACGGCACCACGGCCGCCACCTTGAACGGTACCGCGACCGTGTCCGCGATCGGCAGCGACGTCGTGTCGGTGGGCGGCACCGGCTCCGCGACGTTTGCGGACAAGAACGCTGGCACTGGCAAGGCCGTCACGGTCAGCGGCTATACGCTGGGCGGGTCGGATGCAGGCAACTACAACGTCGTGCAGCCAGGCGGCCTGACGGCCAGCATCACCAAGGCGGACCTGGCGATCACGGGCGTGACGGCCGCGAACAAGACTTATGACGGCACCACGGCCGCCACGTTGAACGGCACGGCGACCGTGGCCGCGCTCGGCGCCGACGTGGTGTCCGTGAACGGCACCGGCACCGCCACGTTCGCGGACAAGAATGCCGGTACGAACAAAGCCGTCGCCGTCAGCGGCTACAGCTTGGCAGGAACCGACGCGGGCAACTACAACGTCATCCAGCCGAGCGGCTTGACGGCCGAGATCGCCAAGGCGAACCTCGCGCTGTCCGGCCTGTCCGTCGCCGGCAAGACGTATGACGGCACCACGGCCGCCACGCTGTCGGGCACCGCGACCGTGTCGGCCATCGGTGGCGACGCCGTGTCGCTGTCCGGCACCGGCAGTGCCGCGTTCGTCGACAAGAACGCCGGCACCAACAAGGCCGTCACCGTCAGCGGCTACACCTTGAGCGGTCTCGATGCCGGCAACTACCGCCTCGTCGCGCCGGCCAGCCTGACGGCCGATATCGCGAAGGCGGACCTCGCCATCTCGGGCGTGACGGCCGCGAACAAAACCTACGACGGCACGACGGCCGCCACCTTGAACGGCACCGCGGCCGTGTCCGCGCTCGGCGGCGACGTCGTGTCGGTGAACGGCACCGGCTCCGCGACGTTCGCCGACAAGAACGCCGGCACTGGCAAGGCCGTCACGGTCAGCGGCTATACGCTGGGTGGGTCGGATGCGGGCAATTACAACGTCATCCAGCCGACCGGCCTGACGGCCAGCATCGCCAAGGCCAACCTGGCCGTCACGGGCGTGACGGCCGCAAACAAAACCTACGACGGCACCACGGCCGCCACGTTGAACGGCACGGCGACCGTGGCCGCGCTCGGCGCCGACGTGGTGTCCGTGAACGGCACCGGCACCGCCACGTTCGCGGACAAGAATGCCGGTACGAACAAGGCCGTCGCGGTCTCGGGCTACACGCTGGGCGGGGCGGACGCAGGCAACTACAGCATCGTGCAGCCGACCGGCCTCACCGCCGAGATCGCGAAGGCGGACCTGGCGCTGTCCGGCCTGTCCGTTGCCGGCAAGACGTATGACGGCGCCACGGCCGCCGCGCTGTCGGGCACCGCGACCGTGTCGGCCATCGGCGGCGACGCCGTGTCGCTGTCCGGCACCGGCAGTGCCGCGTTCGTCGACAAGAACGCAGGCGCCAACAAGGCCGTCACCGTCTCGGGCTATACCTTGAGCGGTCTCGATGCCGGCAACTACCGCCTCGTCGCGCCGGCCGGCCTGACGGCCTCGATCGGCAAGGCCAACGTGACCGTCTCGGGCGTGACGGCCGCCAGCAAGACCTATGACGGCACCGCGGCCGCCACGCTGAACGGCACGGCGGCCGTGTCCGCGCTCGGCGGCGACGTCGTGTCGGTGAGCGGCACCGGCACGGCCACGTTCGCCGACAAGAACGCCGGCGCCAACAAGGCGGTCACCGTCAGCGGCTACGCGCTGGGCGGGGCGGACGCGGGCAACTACAATGTCGTGCAGCCGAGCGGCCTGACGGCCAGTATCGCCAAGGCGAACCTGGCCGTCTCGGGCGTCACCGCCGCGAACAAGACGTATGACAGCAGCACGGCCGCCACGCTGAACGGCGCGGCGACCGTGTCCGCCATCGGCAGCGACGTCGTCGCGGTGAACGGCAACGGCACCGCCGCGTTCCTCGACAAGAACGCCGGGACGAACAAAGCCGTCACCGTCAGCGGCTACACGCTCGGCGGGGCGGATGCCGGCAACTACAACGTCGTCCAGCCGACCGGCCTGACGGCCGACATCGCGAAAGCCAACGTGACCGTCTCGGGCGTGACGGCCGCGAACAAAGTCTACGACGGCACCACTGCCGCCACGTTGAACGGCACGGCGATCGTGTCCGCCATCGGCAGCGATGCCGTATCGGCGAGCGGCGGCACGGCTGCCTTCGCCGACAAGAACGCCGCTGCGAACAAAGCGGTGACGGTCAGCGGCTACACGCTTGGTGGGGCGGACGCCGCCAACTACAACGTCATCCAGCCGAGCGGGCTGACGGCCGAGATCAGCAAAGCCAACGCGACCGTCACGGGTGTGACGGCCGCGAACAAGGTCTACGACGGCACGAAGGCTGCCACGTTGAACGGCACCGCGACCGTGTCCGCCATCGCCGGCGACGCCGTGTCCCTGGGGGGCGGCACGGCGGCCTTCGCCGACAAGAACGCCGGCACGGGCAAGGCCGTCGACGTCTCCGGCTACAGGCTGGCCGGGGCCGATGCCGGCAACTACAACCTCGTCCAGCCGACGGGCCTCTCGGCCGACATCACGCCGGCGCGGCTGTCCGTCAGCGGGATCGTCGCCGGCGACAAGGTATTCGACGGCAGCACCGCGGCCACCGTCAGCACGGCCGGCGCGCTGTTGGGCGGCAAAGTGGGAACGGACGACGTCACGCTGTCGTCCACGGGCGCGTTCGGCGACGCGGCCGTCGGTACCGGCAAGACCGTCAACCTGCACAATACCTTCGGCGGTGCCGACGCCGGCAACTACGCGATCGTCGACCAGGCCACCGCGCTGGCCAGCATCACGCCGGCCGGGCTGCCTCCCACCGTCCGCGACGTCGTGACCCAGGTGCAGTCCACCGTCCTGCCGCCGCAGGCGAGCACGCAGCCCGGTGCGTTGAACCTGTCGTCGACGGTGTCGGTGTCCGCATCGGGCGCCGGCCAGGACCAGGACGGAACCCGTGACGCGGGCGACAAGGACAAGGCGCGCGGCGGCACCCTCAACCGATCGATCAACACGGTCATCGGCGCCGGCCCGTCGGCGCCGAGCCTGCACATCCAGAACGGCGGCCTGCAGCTCCCGCCGCTGGCGACCACTCTTACCGAATGAAGCCCATGACTTTTGCAAACCAACCGCGCCTCCTGTCGACGCCGCTCGCCGCGGCCCTGCTGCTCGCGGCGCTCGATGCGCACGCGGACCAGGCCGGCGTGCCGAACGCGGGCGAGCTCCTGCGGCAGGTGCAGCCGGCCGCGCCGGCGGCGCCGCCATCGAACCAGCCCGCGCTGCAGGTGCGGCAGGCGGACAGCGGCGCGACACCGGCATCGGTGCCGTTCGAAGTCAGGACGGTGCGCATCGTCGGCAATGCCGGCTTTTCCACCGACACGCTGCATGCGCTGGTGGCCGACGCGGAGGGGCGGACGCTGACCCTGGCGGCGCTGCAGGCACTCGCCGGCCGCATCACGGACTACTACCAGCGCCACGGCTTTCCGCTGAGCCGCGCGATCATCCCCGCCCAGAAGATCGCCGACGGCACGGTGACGATCCAGGTGCTGGAAGCGCGCTACGGCAAGGTCGCCGTGGACAACGGCAGCCGCGTGAACGACACGCTGCTCGCGGCCACCGCGGCCCCGCTGCAAAGCGGCCAGCCGATCGCGAACCGCGAGCTGGACCGCGTCCTGCTGCTGCTGTCCGACATCCCCGGCGTGACCGTGAACGCGGTGCTGAAGCCGGGCGCCGAGGTGGGGACGTCCGACATCGACGTCGTCATGGGCCAGAGCGCGTCGTCCGCCGCGACGCTGGCCGCGGACAACTACGGCAACCGCTACATCGGCCGCGCGCGCGTGGGCGCGTCGATCGACGTGTTCAGTCCCCTGCATCACGGCGACGTCCTCGGCATCAGCGCGATCTCGACCGGTACGGACATGAACTACGGACGCCTCGCCTACGACACGCTGCTGGATGGCGGCGGCGACCGCATCGGCGTCTCGTATTCGTTCGTGCACTACAAGCTGGGCGGAGAGGTCCGCGCGCTGGATGCGCATGGCACGGCCGGCGTCGCGAGCGCCTGGTTCAGGCATCCGCTCCTGCGCAGCAAGACGGCGAACGCGTACGTCCAGGCCCAGTATGACGACAAGCGCCTGCGCGACCGCGTCGGCGTCACCGACACCCGCACCGACCGCACCCTGGGCAACTGGGTGCTGACCTTGAACGGCGACGTGCGCGACGACGTGCTGGCGGGCGGCGTGACCGTCTGGAACATGGCGTGGACGGCGGGGCGTACAGGGTTCGACGCGGCGGCCGCCGGCACGGCGGACGCCGCGTCGGCGCGTACGCGCGGCGGATTCTCGAAGTGGAATGCGAACGTCTCGCGCATCCAGGGCGTGGGCGGGCACGACACGCTGTACCTGAACGCGGCCGCGCAATGGGCCGATGCGAACCTCGATTCGGCGGAAAAGATGACGGTGGGCGGACCATACACGGTACGCGCCTACGACGTCGGCGCGGTGTCGAGCGACACCGGCTGGTTCGGTTCGGCGGAGCTGCGCCACGACTTCGGGACGTCCGCGGCGGGGCGCTGGCAGGCCGCCACCTTCGTCGAGGGCGCCCACGTCAAGATCAACCGCCATCCGTGGACCGCGGCCGACAACACGGCCAGCCTGTCGGGTGCCGGCCTGGCCCTGATCTGGGACGGCCCGGACGGCTGGCGCGCCAGCCTGTCGGTGGCGACGCCGATCGGCGCCAAGCCCGCGCTGCTCGCGTCGACGTCGTCGGTGCGGGCCTGGGCCATCGTGAACAAGGCGTTCTGAGCGCGCGGCGCGGCCGGCGGGGTTACGTCTCCCGACCGGCCAGGCCACGGCTCCTTCCCGGCGCAGGGCGACGCCGTCGTCACCGGCCCCACGCTGACCCATGTGAACGACTTCCGGGCGATCCTCGTCGCGGAACGAGCCGCTGTCGCCAACATTAAATTCCTGTAATGAAGGTGAAATATTTGTCAACTAACCTCCGGGCATTCCGCGCCACGAGCGCGTTCCCTTGAGTGCATCCCGGAGAGTTGACGCATGAACCAGAACACCGACCTGTCCCGCCGCCGCCTGCTTCGCATGATGGGCGCCACGCCGATGCTGCCGCTGGGCGCCGGCGGTGTCGCTGCCCTGCTGGCTGGCTGCGGCGGCGGCAACGACACCCCGACGAGCACCGCGGCCACGCCGGCCGTGACCCTCGCGAGCGTCTCGTTCGGGTCGATGACGGCGCCCACGCTGGCTGCCGCGGCCGCGATGGCCACGACGTCGGTCGGCTCGACGATGACGGTCAACTTCAACGACAGCAGCAAGCTCGATTTCAAGCTGTCCTATCAACCGTTCTTCATCACGGGCGACATGGTCCCGAACGGCAGCGGCGGCACCATCCTCGCCGGCGGCTACTACGACATCAACAACAAGCCGATCGTCGACACCACGGTCGCAGGCAAGGAACGCCAGTTCTTCTCCGATTCGCCGGACGGCACGTCGCTGCTGACCGTGCCGAACGCGAACGTGGCCGGCGTGAAGGGCAATACGGTGTTTGCCGTCGTGCAGTTCGAGTACACGACGTGGGCCCAGGACGGCAAGACGGACATGTACGGCAGGCTGCCGTCGCCGATCGCCGTGCTGACGCTCGACCAGGACAAGACCACCGGCAAGCTGGCCCTCGTGAAGTACCATAACGTCGACACGTCCAGTGTGAACGGCCTCTGGATCACGTGCGGCGCCAGCCTGTCGCCGTGGGGCACGCATCTGTCGAGCGAGGAATACGAGCCGAACGCCTACCTCGCCGCCACCGACGCGCAATTCAAGGCCTTCAGCAAGAACCTGTACGGCGACGAGACGAAGGCGAACCCGTACAACTACGGCCACCTGCCAGAGGTGACGGTCAACCCGGACGGCACCGCCTCGATCAAGAAGCACTACTGCCTGGGCCGCATCTCGCACGAACTCGTGCAGGTCATGCCGGACAACCGCACCGTGATCATGGGCGACGATGCCACCAACAGCGGCTACTTCGTGTTCGTGGCCGACAAGGAAAAAGATCTGTCGGCGGGCACGCTGTACGTGGCCAAGGTCGGCACCGGTTTCTCGCTGGACCCGGCCGCCGCCGCCGCGCCGCTCACGTGGATCAAGCTGGGCTCCGCCACGAGCGCCGAGATCCGCTCGCTGGCTGCGTCGCTGAAGCCGGCCGACATCATGGACGTCAAGACGACGGATCCGGCCGACGCAACGTACACGAAGGTCGCCGCCAGCGGCCGCATCGAGTGGATCAAGCTGAACGCCGGCATGGAGAAGGCGGCCGCGTTCCTGGAGACGCACCGCTACGCGGCCCTCGTCGGCGCGTCGATGGGCTTCACGAAGATGGAAGGCACCACGGTCAACATCAAGGACAAGATCGCCTACTCGGCCCTGCAGAACTGCCAGGCCTCGATGGTGGCCGGTAACGCGCTGAACGTGCCGGGCAACGGCATCTCGATCCCGAAGGCCCTCGTCGCAGGCGCCGTCATGATGCTGAACCTGAAGGGCGGCCAGAAGGACACGGCCGGCAACGCGATCAACAGCGAGTGGATGCCGGCCGACACGAAAGCCCTGCTGGTCGGCGAGGACACGGCCACCGACGCGCTCGGCAACACGGCGAATCCGGACAAGGTGGCCAATCCGGACAACCTGAAGTTCTCGGAGAAGATGCGCACGCTGTTCATCGGCGAGGACAGCAGCCAGCACGTGAACAACTTCCTGTGGGCGTACAACGTCGACACGAAGCAGCTTTCGCGCCTCCTGTCCGTGCCGGCCGGCGGCGAGTCGACGGGGCTGCATGCCGTCGATGACGTCAACGGCTGGACCTACATCATGAGCAACTTCCAGCATCCCGGGGACTGGGGCGGGATCCACGCCAACGTCAAGGGGACGCTCGATCCGCTCATCAAGGCCAATTACAAGGACAAGTTCGGGGCGGCGGTCGGTTACCTGACCGGCGAGCTGGCCCAGTTCAAGCTCGCGAAAGCTTGATCTTTCGTAGGGTGGGCACCCCTGTCCCCACGCGTGACGGTTGCGTCATGTTGGCTTCCGCGCGGGCACGAGGTGCCCACCCTACCCGTAACGTGAACGCCAACACATGTTACGTCGGTGGCGTTTAAAACAACCCCACGAACTCCCGCGCCGCCGAAAACGGATCCGGCGCCTGCACCACGCTGCTGATCGCGGCCACCATGTCCGCCCCGCGCGAGACGAGTGGCCGCGCGTTCGTCGCCGTCATCCCGCCGATCACGACGACGGGCACGCACAGGCTGGCCTTCGCCTGCAGCACGATGTCCGGCGACGTCGTCACCGCATACTTTTTGACGAGCGACGGATAGAAGCCGCCGAACGCGGCATAGTTCGCGCCCTCGCCCTGCGCGCGGCGCGCCAGCTCCAGGTCGCCGTAGCACGAGGCGCCGACGATCTTGTCCGGTCCCAGCGTCGCGCGCACGGCCGCCACCGGCGCATCGAGGCCGCCCACGTGCACGCCGTCGGCATCGAGCTCCGTGCACAGCAGCACGTGGTCGTTGATCAGCAGGGGCCGGCCGTGGCGCCGGCACAGGCCGAGCAGGGCGGACGCCTGTTCGCGGCGCAGCTCGGGGCCCGCGTCCTTGTGGCGGTACTGGACGATGGCGGCGCCGGCGCGCAGCGCCTGCTCCGTCACGTCCAGCAACCGGTCGGTGTTGTCCCAGTTCGGGGTCACCAGGTACAAACCTCGCATGTCTTGTCTCCTCAGAGGTGGATGCGGCGCGGGACGCGCTGGCCGGGCGCGATCGCGTACGCGTGCGCGAGCGTGCGATCGCAGTAGCGCTGGCCCAGCTCGAGCGCCTGCGCCATCGAGTCGCCCAATGCCAGCCGGGCCGCGATGCTGGAGGCCAGCGTGCAGCCGCTGCCGTGGAATTCGCCGCGCAGCCGCGGCCAGCGCCATTCGCGTACGCCGGCGGCGCTGAGCCAGCGGTTGACGACGTCCGGGTCGTCGGCGTGTCCGCCCGTGACCAGCACATGGGGGCAGGGCAGGTCCTCGCCCGTCGTCGCGATGCACAGCGCCGCCGCTTCCGGCAGGTTCGGCACGACGAGCGTGGCCACGTCCAGCAGCGGCGCCAGCGCGGCCAGCGCGTCGCCGCGCGACAGATTGTCGCCGCGGCCGCTGGCCAGCACGGGGTCGAGCACGACCGGCAGCTCCGGCCGCAGCGCGCGCAGCATCCGCACGATGCCGGCGATGGCTTCCGCGTTGTCGCGGTTGCCGGGAATGCCGATCTTCACCGCGCGGATAGGCATCGAATCGGCCAGCAGCGCGGCCTGGCGCACCAGCAGGCCCGCGTCCACGGCGACGACCTCGTGCACGGCGTTGTTGTCCTGGACCGTCAGCGCCGTCACGAGCGGCAGCGCGTGCGCGCCCTGCGCGGACACCGCCTCGATGTCGGCCTGGATGCCGGCGCCGCCCGACGGATCGAGCCCGGCGCACACGAGCACGCAGGGCCGCAGTGACGTCTCCATCAGATGCGGCCCGCCATCGGCGACGACGGCGACGCCGCGAACTTGCGCGGCATCCGGCCCGCGAGATACGCTTCGCGGCCCGCTTCCACGGCCAGGCGCATCGCACCGGCCATGCGGACGGGGTCCTGGGCGCCGGCGATGGCGCTGTTCATCAGCACGCCGTCGCAGCCCAGCTCCATCGCGATGGCCGCATCCGACGCCGTGCCGACGCCCGCGTCCACGATCACGGGGACCTGGCACTGCTCGATGATCAGCGACAGGTTCCACGGATTCAGGATGCCCATGCCGGAACCGATCAGCGACGCGAGCGGCATGATCGCCGCGCAGCCGATGTCTTCCAGCATGCGCGCCTGGATCGGGTCGTCGCTGCAATAGACCATTACGTCGAAGCCGTCCCGCACCAGCTCGCGCGCCGCGACGAGCGTCTCCGGCATGTTCGGGAACAGCGTCTTCTCGTCGCCCAGCACTTCCAGCTTGACGAGCTTGTGGCCGTTCAGCAGCTCGCGCGCCAGCTGCAGCGTGTACACGGCGTCCTTCGCGTTGTAGCAGCCGGCCGTGTTCGGGAGGATCGTCCAGCGCGACGGCGGCACCACGTCGAGCAGGTTCGGTTCGTTCGCGTGCTGGCCGATGTTCACGCGGCGGATGGCCACCGTGATGATGTCGGCGCCCGACGCTTCCGTCGCCGCGCGCGTCTGTTCCAGGTCGCGGTATTTGCCGCTGCCCACCAGCAGGCGCGAGTTGTATTCCTTGCCGGCGATGACCAAAGGCCGGTCCGCCTGGGTCGTACTTGTGGTCGTACTTGTCATGTTTTGCTCCGTATCGTTGAGGATCAACCGCCGCCGATCGCGCGCACCACGTCCACGCGGTCGCGCGCCTGCAGGCGCGTCTCGCGCCAGCGCTCGCGCGGCACGACCTGGCGATTCACGGCCAGCGCGAGCTTCTGTCCCGCGAGGCCGAGCGACTCGACGAGATCGTGCAGGCTGGACTCGGCGGGCAGCTGGTGCGCGGCGCCGTTCAATTCGATGTCCAGCACGGCGTCACTCCTTGTGATACAGCTCGGCGCCGCGCTTCATGAATTCGACGGCCTTCACCTGCATGCCCTGTTCCAGCGCGGCGTTCGCGGCGATGCCCTGGCCGGCCGCATAGTCGCGCACTTCCTGCGTGATCTTCATCGAGCAGAAGTGCGGGCCGCACATCGAGCAGAAGTGGGCCACCTTGGCGGAATCCTTGGGCAGCGTCTCGTCGTGGAACGAGCGCGCCTTGTCCGGATCGAGGCCGAGGTTGAACTGGTCTTCCCAGCGGAATTCGAAGCGCGCCTTCGACAGCGCGTTGTCGCGGATCTGCGCGCCCGGATGGCCCTTCGCGAGGTCGGCCGCATGCGCCGCGATCTTGTACGTGATGATGCCGTCCTTGACGTCGTCCTTGTCGGGCAGGCCCAGGTGCTCCTTCGGCGTCACGTAGCACAGCATCGCCGTGCCGTACCAGCCGATGTTGGCGGCGCCGATGCCGGACGTGATGTGGTCGTAGCCAGGCGCGATGTCGGTGGTCAGGGGGCCCAGCGTGTAGAACGGCGCCTCGTGGCACTGCTCCAGCTGCAGGTCCATGTTTTCCTTGATGAGCTGCAGCGGCACGTGGCCCGGGCCTTCGATCATCACCTGCACGTCGTGCTTCCACGCGATCTGCGTCAGCTCGCCGAGCGTCTTCAGTTCGGACAGCTGGGCTTCGTCGTTGGCGTCGTAGATCGAGCCGGGACGCAGGCCGTCGCCCAGGCTGAACGCGACGTCGTATGCCTTCATGATCTCGCAGATGTCTTCGAAGTGCGTGTACAGGAACGATTCCTTGTGGTGGGCGAGGCACCACTTGGCCATGATCGAGCCGCCGCGCGAGACGATGCCCGTCAGGCGGTTCGCCGTCATCGGCACATACGCGAGGCGCACGCCGGCGTGCACGGTGAAGTAGTCGACGCCTTGCTCCGCCTGCTCGATCAAGGTGTCGCGGTAGATTTCCCACGTCAGGTCCTCGGCCTTGCCGTTCACCTTCTCCAGCGCCTGGTACAGCGGCACCGTGCCGATGGGGACGGGGCTGTTCCGGATGATCCATTCGCGCGTCTCGTGGATATGCTTGCCCGTGGAGAGGTCCATCACGGTGTCGCCGCCCCAGCGCGTGGCCCACGTCATCTTCTCGACTTCCTCGCCGATCGACGACGTCACGGCCGAGTTGCCGATGTTCGCGTTGATCTTCACGAGGAAGTTGCGGCCGATGATCATCGGTTCCGATTCCGGGTGGTTGATGTTGTTCGGCAGGATGGCGCGGCCGCGCGCGATCTCGTCCCGCACGAACTCCGGCGTGATCTCACGGGGGATCGCGGCGCCGAACGACTGGCCCGGGTGCTGGCGGCCGATCATCTGCGCCATGCGCTTGCCCGTGGGGCCCGCGGCTTCCATCGCCGCGAGGTAGTCCTGGCGGCGCAGGTTTTCGCGGATGGCGACGTATTCCATCTCGGGCGTGATGATGCCCTGGCGCGCGTAGTGCATCTGGGTGACGTTGCGCCCTAGCACGGCGCGGCGCGGCTTGCGCTGCAGGTTGAAACGCAGCTCGGCCAGCTTCGGATCGTTCAGGCGTTCGACGCCGTAGTGCGACGTCGGGCCGGCCAGTTCTTCCGTGTCGCCGCGCTCGCGGATCCAGTCGGCGCGCAGCGGGGCCAGGCCGGAGCGGATGTCGATGGCGGCGTCGGGATCGGTGTACGGGCCCGACGTGTCGTAGACCCACACGGGCGGATTCGGTTCCGCCCCGAACGACGCGGGCGTGTCGGACTGGGTGATCTCGCGCATCGGTACGCGGATGTCCGGGCGGCTGCCCGTCACGTAGACCTTGCGGGAATTGGGCAGCGGCGCGACGGCGGCGGCGTCGACGGTGGCGCTGGCGGAGAGGAATTTCGGATCGGCGTTCAAGTGCACTCCTTGTTGGTCACTAAAGATCGGCGATCCAGCAGAAGGAGGTGCAAAGATGCGGGCAGATGAAGTTGCGCGCGGAACTCTGTAGCTTCCCTTCGCTGGCATTATCCAGATCAGGTTCGGAGGGTATTTCTCACCCACGCCGTCGATGACGGTGCAGGACCCCTAGCATTGGTGCCGCCCCGATGGCCGGAGCGACGGGACGGAGTGTACGCAAGTTTTCCCGGAATGGCAAACGGGAACTGCCGGACGGGATTGGTGCATACTAGCGGGTGTACTCGCCCCCATATCGACGAAGCGACCCATGGCCACCCTGACCCATCTGCTGCTGTACCCGATCAAATCCTGCGCCGGCATCGCCGTCCGCTCCGCCACCGTGCTCGAATCCGGCTTGTCCGCGCTCGGCGTGCACGACCGCGAATGGATGCTTGTGACGGAAGACGGCCGGTTCCTCACGCAGCGCGAGCACCCGCGTATGGCGCTGATCCGGCCGCTGCCCGATGGCGGCCAGCTGCGCGTCCATGCGCCCGGCATGGACGAACTCGTGCTGCCGCTGGCGTGGACCCATGCGACTGCCGAGCGCACCGTCAAGATATGGGACGACACCGTCGACGCCGCCGATTGCGGCGACGCTGCCGCGAACTGGTTCTCGGCCGCGCTGGGCACGCCGTGCCGCCTCGTGCGCTTCCCCCGCGATGCCGTGCGTCCGACGAGCACCAAGTGGACGAACGGCGTGCCGGCGCAGACGCGCTTTTCCGACGGCTATCCGCTGCTGCTGATCGGGCAGGCGTCGCTCGACGACCTCAACGCGCGCCTCGTCGCCGCGGGGCGGCACGCGCTGCCGATGGACCGTTTCCGCCCGAACCTCGTCGTCGACGGCATCGATGCCTGCGAAGAGGATTTTCTTGCCGCGCTGACGATCGACGGCGTCGAGATCCACCCCGTGAAGCCGTGTGCGCGCTGCCCGATCCCGTCGGTCGACCAGGCGACGGGCATCCCAGGGCCGGATCCGCTCGACATCCTCCAGACCTACCGCGCCAATCCGCGCATGGAAGGCGCCGTGTGCCTGGGCATGAACTGCATCGTGACGGCCGGTGCGGGTAGCGAATTGCATCTGGGGCAGGAACTGGAGACGGAAATCGCGTTCTGACTTCCGCGTGGGCACGGGGTGCCCACCCTACGTACTGGAAACTGGAATCGCCTTCCGACTTCCGCGTGGGCACGGGGTGCCCACCCTACGTACTGGAAACTGAAATCGCCTTCCGACTTCCGCGTGGGCACGGGGTGCCCACCCTACGTACTGGAGACGGAAATCGCCTTCCGACTTCCGCGTGGGCACGGGGTGCCCACCCTAACGGTCATTGCAGAGCGGCCGCCCCGGGGCATGAAAGAATACAGGGTGGAAGGCTGGCGATAGAGGTCGAGCATTAATCGTGGAGGTAAATCCCCGACCCTAAC
>NZ_JAAQOM010000030.1 GCF_011682055.1 Telluria antibiotica
GATCAAGGCTCTCAAGAAATTCGGTCTGATCGACCAACCTGCCTGAGTCGCGAGCTGCACAATTTTTGATGGCCTACCCCGGCCAGGCATCCGCACGTCTTTTGGATACGTTCTTTCACGTTACGGAGAATGTCGTGGGGCGCACTCTCCGAGCCCATGACCATGTGATTGCCGTAGGGTGGGCTCCCCGAGCCCACCATTGCGCGGCCACCCGGGCAGACGTATGGACGTCCCGTGCGCCACGTTGTCACTGCCGTCGTTATGATATTGCCATTAAGCCCAATCCCCTCGGCATCTGGGTCATCTTGCCGCGTTAAATGGTCCTTCGGAGACACTTTGTTCTCCAGGTATCAACGGACCTTCTCGCGCGGAAAATGTATTTTTTTTCACAGCCGTTCCAGCTTATGCATTTGCGCATAGAATGACCGCTTTCGGACTCGGAAGCGATCAGTATGGAAGCAGCGACGCGCGACTTTCATCTCCTCGACAGTACAGGCGCCGTCCGCGCCGGCTACCACGTCCATGACTGGTCGTCGTCCCCGCTCGGCCCGCCGGACCAGTGGAGTCCCGCACTGCGCAATGCGGTCAGCCTGATCCTCGAATCCGAATTCCCCATGTACGTTGCATGGGGTCCTCAGCTGGCGCTGCTCTACAACGCCGCCTTCATTCCCCTCCTCGACGGCACGCATCCCGCTGCGCTCGGCCGGCCGCTGGCCCAGGTCTGGCCCGACCGCTGGCCCTGCCTGAAACCGCTCGTCGAGCGTGCGCTCGCCGGCCACGCGACGTACGGCGAGGACGTGCCGAGCCCCGTCGACCGCGACGGCAAGCCGTACGACGCCTGGTTCACGCTCGCGTATTCCCCCGTCCGCGACGAAGCCGGCACCGTGCGCGGCATGCTGTGCGTGACGAGCGAGACGACGCAGCGCGTCCAGCTGGAACGGCGCCACGCCGTGCAACTGCAGGTCGTCGACAGCCTGCGCCGCCTGCACCACCCGTCCGACATCATCGAAAGCGCGTGCACCCTGCTCGGCAAGCACCTGGAACTCGAACGCGCCTGCTATGTTGAAACGGACGAGGCCGACGGCAGCTTCGAAGTCATGCACGACTGGGCCCGCGACGCGGGTACCCCGCTCATCGGCCGGCGCGCCCGCCTCGACGATTTCGGCCCGCAGGCGCTCGCGCTGCTGCGCACGGGCTCGCCGCTGGCCGTGCGCGACGCGATGGCCGACCCGCGCCTGCCCGCGCGCGGGGAGCGCTATGCGGCGGCCGGCGCGCGGGCGATCCTCGTCGTGCCCAAGATCCGGCGCGGCCAGCTCGTGGCGGCCCTCGTCGGCTACGCCACGCAGGCGCGCGACTGGAACGAGGAAGCGCAACGCCTCGCCGCCGACATCGCCGAGCGCAGCTGGGAAGCGCTCGACCGCGTGCGTGCCGAGCAGGCCTTGCGCGACGCCGTGGCACGCCAGACGACGCTCCTCGACATGAACGAGTTCCGCCTGGAAGTGTCCGACCTGCTGCGCCGCCTGAACGACCCGGCGCAGATCTTCACGCAGACGGGCGCCATGCTGGGCCGCTTCCTGCAGGCGAGCCGCGTGCTGTACGGCGACTACGACGCCGACAAGCAGCTCGTCACCTTCCACTCGAACTACACGGACGGCATCGTCGCCGAGTTGAATGGCACGTTCCCCGCCGCCCTGTTCGGCACGGCGAACCTCGCGTCGCTGGGCCAGGCCACGTGGGTGTCGAGCGACCTGCAACGCGACCCGCGCACGAGCGGCGCCGACATCTGGCCGAACTACGGGGCGCTGCAGATCCGGTCCGCCGTCGTCGTGCCGCTGAACCGTAACGGCGCGCTGACCTCGTGCCTGTTCATTCACGACAACCTGCCCCGGCTGTGGAGCGCCGACATCGTGCGCCTCATCGAGGACGTCGCCGAGCGCGCCTGGAGCGCCGTCGAACGCGTGCGCGCGGAGGACGCGCTGCGCCTGGCCGACCGCCGCAAGGACGAGTTCCTCGCGATGCTCGCGCACGAGCTGCGCAACCCGCTGGCGCCGATCTCGGCCGCCGCGCAGCTGTTGACCCTGGGCCCGCCGGACAACGCCCGCATCGAGCGCACGAGCGCCATCATCGCGCGCCAGGTCGCGCACATGACGGGCCTGATCGACGACCTGCTCGACGTCTCGCGCGTCACGCGCGGCCTCGTCGTGCTGGCGCGCGAGCAGGTCGACCTGCGCCGCGTGATCGGCGACGCCGTCGAACAGGTGCGCCCGCTGATCGAGGCACGCCGCCACCAGCTGGCGCTGCACCTGTCGACGGAGCCCGCGATCGTCGAAGGCGATCCGAAACGCCTCGTGCAGGTCGTCGCCAACCTGCTGAACAACGCGGCCAAGTACACGCACGAGGACGGCCGGCTGTCGATCTGGATGGGCATCACGCCGGAGCAGGTGCTCGTCTCCGTGTCCGACAACGGCATCGGCATCTCGGCCGAACTGCTGCCCACCGTGTTCGAGCTGTTCTCGCAGGCCGAGCGCACGCCCGACCGCTCGCAGGGCGGCCTGGGCCTGGGCCTCGCGCTCGTGAAAAGCCTCGTGGAACTGCATGGCGGCATGGTGACGGCGGCAAGCAAGGGCCGCAACCACGGCAGCGAATTCACGATCCGCCTGCCGCGCGTGCACACGGCGGCCGCGCCGGCCGGCGGCGCGGATGCGTCCGGCACGCCGGCGCCCGGCGCCGCGAAGGGATTGTCGCTGATGCTCGTGGACGACAACGTCGACGCCGCCATGACCCTGGGCCTGCTGCTGGAATCGGGCGGCCACCACGTGACGGTGATGCACAACCCGTGCGACGCGTTGCAGCGGGCCGCGGAGGCGCATTACGACGCCTTCCTGCTCGACATCGGCCTGCCCGGCATGAACGGCTACGAACTGGCGCGGCGCCTGCGCAAGCTGCCGGGGTGCGGCGACGCGACGCTCGTCGCGATCACGGGCTATGGCCAGCAATCGGATCAGGCGAGTGCGGCGTATGCGGGGTTCGACAGTTATTTCGTGAAGCCGGTGGATCCGGCTGGCCTGTTCGCGTTATTGGACCGCGTGGCGCAACGATGACGTAACGCCGGCACGTCGCAAACCTCCGCGTGGGCACGGGGTGCCCACCCTACGCAATGTCAAACGCCGTAGGGTGGGCGGCCTCCGCCCACGCGAATGTTCACGTTATTCGGCGACTTCCGGCGCCGCGAATTCGCGCGGCTGGAAGTGTTCGAGGCGCTCGAACACGCCGATCGATTCCACGTGCGACGTGTGCGGGAACATGTTCGCCACGCCGGCCTTCTTCAGCACATAGCCCGCGCGGTGCGTGAGGATGCCCGCGTCGCGCGCCAGCGTCGACGGGCTGCACGACACGTACACGATCCGCTGCGGCATCAGCTCGGGATGCGTCAGGCGCAGTTCCGCGAGCGCGATCGCCAGCGCGACGGCACCGTCGCGCGGCGGGTCGACGAGCATGCGGTCGAACTTGCCGAGCGCGATCAGGTCGTCCTTCGTCACCTCGAACAGATTGCGCGTGTAGAACGTCGTCTTGTCGGCGAGGCCGTTGGCGCGGGCGTTTTCCAGCGCGCGCGTCGTCAGCGCCGTGCTGCCTTCGATACCGACGACTTCCTTCGCCTGCGTCGCCAGCGGCAAGGTGAAATTGCCGAGGCCGCAGAACAGATCGGCCACGCGATCGGTCGGCTGCACGTCGAGCAGCGTGAGCGCCTTGTGCACGAGCAGGCGGTTGATCTGGTGATTGACTTGCGTGAAATCGGTCGGCTTGAAGGGCATCCTGATGCCGAACTCGGGCAGCGTGTAGTACAGCTCCTTTCCCGGCGGGTAGAACGGCGCCGCCGTGTCCGGGCCCTTCGGCTGCAGCCACCACTGGATGTTCCACTCGTCGGCAAACGCTTTTACCAGCACCTCGTCGGCGGGGCTCAAAGGCGCCATGATGCGCAGCACGAGCACGGTCGTCTCTTCGCCGACGGCGATCTCGATCTGCGGCATCTGCTGGTAGATCGACAGCGCGCGCACCAGCTCGCGCAGCGGCACGAGCATGGCGGACAGATGATCCGGCAGGATCTCGCAGCTCGTCATGTCGGCCACGTACGACGAGTGCCGTTCGTGGAAGCCGACCAGCACCGTGCCCTTCTTCGCCACGTAGCGCACGGACAGGCGCGCGCGGTAGCGGTAGTCCCACGTGGGGCCGTACATCGGGCGCATGATGTTCTCGGCCTTCGTCTTCCCGATGTGCCACAGGTTGTCTTCCAGGACGCGCTGCTTCATCGCGACCTGGGCCGACGGCTCGAGGTGCTGCATCGAGCAGCCGCCGCAATGCCAGAAGTGCGGGCACTTCGGCTCGACGCGCATGCTGGACGGCTTCTGCAGGGTGACCATGCGGCCCGATTCCCAGTTCTTCTTCTTGCGCAGCGTCTCGAAGCTGACGCGCTCGCCCGGCAGCGCGCCCTCGACGAAGATCACTTTGCCTGGCGTGCCGTCCTCGTTCTCCAGGTGGCCGACGCCGCGCGCGTCCATGTCGAGGGATTTGATGTTGATGAAGGTTTCTTGCATGGGGATAGAAGAAGCAAAACGGGAAGACCAGACAGCGGGAGACCTATTCAGGCCAGCCGGGCATCATAGCAAGGAATCGCGGACGACGCCACGGGCGGCCATGGCCCGCTTCAGTTTGACGAGGGCTTCCTGCTGGATCTGGCGCACGCGCTCGCGCGTCACGCCCATCTCCTCGGCCAGCGTTTCCAACGTGGCGGGATCGTCATTGTCGAGGCCGAAGCGGCGCATGACGACGAGGCGCTGCTTGTCCGGCAGCTTCTGCAGCCAGTCGCGCACGAGCACCATCATCTCGTGCTGCTCCGCGTGGGTGTCGGGGCTGACGTCGCCCTCGTCCGGCAGCATGTCCATCAGGCTGCTCTGCGGATCGTTGTCGAGGGGCGCGTCGAGCGACGTCGCATGCTCGGACAGCGCAAGGATGTCCTGCACTTCTTCCACGGGCCGGCCGACGAGGCTCGCGATGTCTTCCGCGCTCGCTTCCTTGCCGTCGTGGTGCTGGGCTTCCAGGTGATACTTCGCGCGCAGCACCTGGTTCAGCTCGCGCACCATGTGCACGGGCAGCCGCACGGTGCGGGCCTGGTTCATGATCGCGCGCTCGATGCTCTGGCGGATCCACCACGTGGCGTACGTGGAAAAGCGGAAGCCCCGCTCCGGCTCGAACTTGTCGATGGCGCGCATCAGCCCGATATTGCCCTCTTCGATGAGGTCGAGCAGCACGACGCCGCGGTTGATGTAGTGCTTGGCGATGGAGACGACGAGCCGGAGGTTATGCTCGATCATCTTCTGGCGCGCATTGAAGTCGCCCGCCTTGGCCAGGGTGGCGTGATGCACTTCCTGCTCGGCGCTGAGCAGCGGCTTGGCGCCGATCCGGTTCAGGTAGTGCTGCGTGGTGTCGGTCGAGAGCTCGGCCTGCAGCACGCTCTTGAGTTCGTCGACAGTGTCGGCGACGGTCACCACCGCGCCGTCCGGCAGCATCTCGGCGCGCTCGACGCCGTCGGCCCCGAACTCGCCGTCGTCCAGCGGCTCGTCCGGATTGTCTTCCGGCGTGTCGTGGTCCAGCGGATCGGGGGGCAGCGTCATCGGCTCTCTCTAGCGACTGGGCAGGAACTTGGCCGGATCGACCGGCTTGCCCTGCTGGCGTATCTCGAAATGCAGTTTGACCCCGTCGGCATCCGAATCGCCCATTTCAGCAATCGGCTGGCCCTTGGTCACGTTCTGACCTTCCTTGACCAGGATGGTGCGGTTGTGTGCGTACGCCGACAACAGGCTGTTGCTGTGCTTAACAATCACGAGATTACCATATCCGCGGATGCCGCTGCCCGCGTACATCACCTTCCCGGAGCCGGCCGCCATCACCTGCTGGCCCATCTTGCCCGCGATATCGATGCCCTTGTTCTTGCCTTCGTCAAAGGTGGCGATGATCTTGCCGTCGGACGGCCACATCCAGCTCAGTTTCTCGTCGTCGTTCGCGGTCACGGTCGTGCCCGGCGTGACGCCGGCCGTGACGACCTTCTCCGCCTTCGGATTGTCTTCCTTGGCCAGGTTCGCCTCGCTGTACGGCTTCTTGGCGCCGCTCGGCTCGGTCTTCTTCGGCACGGCCGGCACCTTCTCGACGCCCGGCATCGTGACGGGCGACGTGACGACGCCGTTCGCGGTGCGCTCGGGCTGCGCCACTTTCAGCACTTGCCCGACCTTGATGTCGTCCGGATCGGCCAGGTTGTTCCAGGCGACGAGGTCGCGGTAGTTCTGGCCGTGGTCGAGCGCGATGCGCAGCAGCGTGTCGCCGCGGCGCACGGTGTACGTGCCGCGCGCGTCCGGTTTCGCCTCCTCGACGGCCGGTGCCGGTTGCGGGCGCGGGCGGAACGAGGAAGCGGTCGGGGCCGGTCGGTCGATGACGGGGGCTACGCGGGTCTCGGTACTGCAGGCGGACAGGATGCCGAGACTGAGGATCAACAGGGCTAAGCGGGGTGTGGGTTTCATTCTCTCTTTAATTCTTTACAACATTCTGGCACTCAAGCGGTGCCTGGCCGCAGCGGGACGAAATGACAGGCTTCCAGCGTTTCGCTGGTCCATTCCGCCTTGCCGGTACGGGTAATGCGCTGCAGGTGCTGGACCTGAGCACCGACGGGCGCCACCAGGCGGGCGCCGATGGCCAACTGCTCGAGCAGTGCACGGGGCACCTCGAGACCGGCCGCCGCCAGGATAATGCCGTCGAACGGGGCCACCTGCGGGAGCCCTAGCATACCATCTCCGTACTGCAAGCGCAGATTGGCGATACGCAACGGGCGCAGGTTGGCCTTCGCCAGCTCGTGCAGCGGCTTGATCCGCTCGATGGAATACACTTCCTGTGCCACGCACGACAGCACGGCGGCCTGGTAACCGCAGCCCGTGCCGATCTCGAGCACGCGGCGCAGCGGCTGGCCGCCCTCCTTCAGCAATTCGATCATGCGCGCCACGATGTACGGCTGCGAAATCGTCTGGTTGTGGCCGATCGGCAGCGAGATGTCGACGTACGCCTGCGCCAGCATGCCCGGCTCGACGAACATATGGCGCGGCACGATTTCCAGCGCGCCCAGCACTTGCGCATCCTTGACGCCCTGGCGCGCGGCGCGGGCCGCCATCGCACGGCGCGGCGCTTCCGTCGCGGCGAGGTCGGACCGTGCCACCGTCTGCTGCGGCTGGGCCGGTGCCGGCTTCGCCTGTCCCGGCGCGCCGGGTTGCGCACCGCGCTGGCCGCCCGGCGGCTGCGCCTGGCTGTTGTTGCGCGCATTCTGCGTCGCCGTCTGCGGCGTCGCGACAGGCGCCGGCGGCGTGTTCTTGCGCGTGCTGCCACCCGTCACGGACGACAGCGGCAGGGGAAACTGGCTGCGCTTCTCGCTCATGCCAGGCCTCGCCGCAGTTGGTCGAGCTGGTCGCGATGCGTGAGGTCGACCTGGAGCGGGGTCACCGACACGCAGCCCTTGGCCGTCGCGTAGAAATCCGTGCCTTCGCCGGCATCGCGGCAGGCGCCCGGCGCGCCGATCCAGAAGATCTCGCGCCCGCGCGGGTCTTGTCCGCGGACGACAGGCTCGGACTGGTGACGCCGGCCCAGGCGCGTCGGTGTGAGCGGTCCCATCTGTTCGTACGGCAGGTTCGGGATATTTACATTCAGCAAGAACGGCGAGTCGAGCATCTCGAAGCGGCGGAGCACGATATCGCGCGCCACTCGCGCCGCGGAATCGATTTCAGCCCAGCCCCCATGAACCTGGGAAAAGGCAATCGCGGGGATGCCAAACAGATAACCTTCCGTCGCCGCGGCCACCGTGCCCGAGTACAAGGTGTCGTCGCCCATGTTCTGGCCGTTGTTGATGCCGGAGACGACCAGGTCCGGGCGCGTGTCGAGCATCCCCGTCAATGCGATGTGCACGCAGTCGGTGGGGGTGCCGTTGACAAAATAAAACCCATTGGCAGCCTTCGACACCGACAGCGGGCGGTCCAGCGACAGCGAGTTGGACGCGCCCGAACGGTTGCTGTCGGGGGCGACCACCACGATGTCGGCGACCTTTGCCAGCGCGTCGGCCAGGGCGTTGATGCCGGGGGCGAGATAGCCGTCGTCGTTACTGATAAGGATACGCATGCAGCGATTTTACCTGAAGCAACGACGAGATCGACCTGTCGGAATGCACATTTATTGGCGACCGGCCAGGGCGACCGGCGAGGGCCACCGGCGCGCGCGCAGGGTCAGCCCGTCACCACGGGCTGCCCTTCGGCCGCCTGGATCAGCGCGCCTTCGAGGGACGAGACCTCGTCCAGGGTAAAGGCCAGCAAGGCGTCCTTGTCGCCTTCCGCCAGGTAAACCTGCTTGATCATCGCGGCGCCGCGTCGTCGTAGCGGATGCGCCACACTCGGCCGCAGGATCGTCGAGCGCAGGCTGTCGGCCAGCGCGCGCGCCTCGCGCGGGCTGCGGCTGTCGATCAGTTCCTGGAGGCGCGACAGCTTGTCGTCGAGCGCGTCCGGCGGCGGCTCGCCGGGACGCCGCGACGCCAGGTGACCACGCTTGCCCTCCTCCATGGCGTGCAGGCCCTGCTCCAGCGCGATCACGTGCTGCTCGATGCGGCGCGCCGCTTCCAGCTCGCTTTGTTGCCCTAAATACAATTGCGCGAGCCGGGCCAGTTCGCGCACGAGCGCCGGGGCCTCGGCATCGGCGGCGCGGTCGCGCAACGCGCCGACCGCCTGCACGAGCCGCACCTCGGGCAGCGGGCGCCACGGGAAATGGCCGGGCTCCAGCCATTCGAGCAGCGCCTCGATGGCCCGCTGCGACCCGAGCCGGTCGGACGCGCCGGCGAGCGCTCGCCCGCCGGCCGCCGGCATGCCGACGACGGCGGCCTGCGGCAGCTGCACTTCGTCGAGGTAGCTGTCGAGCACGACGCCGGACAGGCCATAGCACTCGGCCAGCATGCGCTCCAGCGCGGCCTGGTAGCCGGACGGGCCCGCCTGGCCGCGCGCGCCGTCGCCGAAGCGCCAACGCAACCGCGCCTCCCCCGTCCCGTCGACGGGACAAGGCAGCGGATACACGAGCAACGGCCGCTGCTCGTCCTCGTGGCTGCAGCGGTAGTCGAGCGCGCGCGCGACGACGCCCCGCAAGCCGTCGAGGCTGCGGGCGTCCGGTGTGAACAGGCCAACGATCTTGTCGGGCAACAGCGCCGTGCAGACGCTGGCCGCCGCCGAGCGCCCGCTGCGGCAATCGATGAGGACGTGGGCAAAGCGCCGCGCGACGCTGGCCGCGAACGTGCGGAACAGGGCTGGACAGGCGCAGAACAGCGCGTCCCAGTCGAGCCGGTCGACGCGTTCGCCATAGCTGTCGTCGAAGCGGCCGGCGCGCATCAGGTACAGCGGCCGGCTGTCGTCGACGCGCACGATATGGTCGTCCCAGTCGACGGCGTCGAGCACGCGCGCCGCCAGGGCCTCGGCATCGTCGCCCGCTGTGCTGCCTTGCAATTGCTCGCGACAAGTCTCGAACAGCTCGAGCAGGCCGGCGCCGCCATGGCCGTCGTCCGCGCGGGAGAAATAATGGTGGAGCCCTGGCGCTTCCAGGTCCCAGTCGATCATCAGCACCGGCTTCTTCGCATGCGCGCGTCCGGCGAGCAGCCAGGCGGCATGGGCCAGCGCGAGGCTGCGCACGGGGGCGCTGTCGTAGGAGTAAAACGTCGTCACCTCGCCGGCCCTGGCGGCCGGTGCTGCGGTGATGCGGTTGGTTTCCATAAGGCTCCTCATTTTGGGGGGAAGGTAGGTTCCGGTAACTCACGCCATGCGGGTGGGACAGCGGGAAGCACGAATTGGTTGCAGTCGTGCCCCGGCGGCATGGTTTTTTTCTGATACTGGTAATGGGTGACGATGCGCCGGACCATCTTGTCGATGTCCGGCAAGAAATCGGGATTCGACTTGAGGTCGGCCGTGGCCATCGTGAAGCGGGAGAAGTCGACATAGAACGTGGACTCGCTGATCTGCGGCGGCAACCGGTCGGGGTGCTGCGTCATGATGACGGGAATGATCAGCTGGCTGGGCAGCGTGTACCACGTGGCGCGCTCCGCTTCGATGAGGCGCATCGCGGCGTACTCGCGCCGCGTGTAGGCGTGGGCTTCGTACTTGGGCGTGTAGATCAGCACCATGCACGCGCTTTCGCACAGCGCGCGCGCGATCTTGCGGTCGAGGTCGTCACCGCCGCCCAGTTGTTCGGTGTCGATGAACAGTTCGTGTTCGTTGTCGAAATACGGTTCGAGGTAGCAGCGCAGTGCATCGGCCAGCGTGGCCTTGAAGCGCTGCATCAGCTCATGCCGGCCATGGGCATAGCTGAAAAAGCAGCCGTAACGAATCGCCATTGCTCCCCCTTGTAGTCTGCCGTCGGCCAGGCCTACAAGACTCTAAACAACGCACCCATGGTGCATGTTGTGGAAGCGCAGGGGTCCGAGCCCGAGCGCAGGGGTGAGCGCAGGGGGCAGAGCCCGAACTTGCTTTTTGGGGCTCTGACCCCGAATCGAAGCCCGCGATGCGAAACCGGGGGTCAGAGCCCGAATTTGCGTTTTTAGGGCCCTGACCCCGAATTTCCTGACCCCGAATCTCCGAAGCCCGCGGCCCGACGACGTTCGCGGGATCGCAGGCGATCGGTGGGCACGGGGTGCCCACCCTACTTTTGCTTGAAGAACTCGATGACGTCCGCCTGCACGCGCGTGCGACGGAACGGCGGCAGGCTCTGCCAGACGCGGCGGCCGTACGGCTTGCTGATCACACGCGGATCGCACAGCATCAGCACGCCGCGATCCTCGACGTCGCGGATCAGTCGGCCCGCGCCCTGCTTCAGGTTGATGATCGCTTCCGGCAAGGTGTGGTGGACGAAGCCGTTCATGCCCTTCTTTTCCATCACTTCGATGCGCGCCGCGAGCACGGGGTCGTCGGGTGGCGCGAACGGCAGCTTGTCGATGATGACGAGCGACAGCGCCTCGCCGCGCACGTCCACGCCTTCCCAGAAACTCTGGCTGCCCACGAGCACGGCGTTGCCCGCGTTGCGGAACGAGTCCAGCAATTCCGTGCGGCCCCGCTCGCCCTGCACGAACAAGGGAAAGTCGAGGCCGCGCGCGGCGAATTCCTCGCGCAGGCGTTCGGCCACGCGATTGACGGCGCGGATCGTCGTGCACAGGAAGAAGCAGCGCCCGCCCGCCGCTTCGATGACGGGGAGCGCCATGTCGACGACGGCGTCCGTGTAGCCGAACGTGTTCGGTTCCGGCAGGCCCGTCGGCACGTACAGGATGCCCTGCTCCTGATAGTTGAACGGGCTGGGCCAGCTCTGCGCCGGTTCGCCCGTCATGCCCAGCTGGGCACTGAAATGCTTGAAGTCGTTTTTTACCGCCAAGGTCGCGGACGTAAAAATCCAGCTGCGCGGCGTGCCCGCGCGTTGGCCCGCGAAGATCGGCGCGATCGACAGCGGCGTCTTGTGCAACTGCAGCGACGAGGAAAACGCCTCGACCCACAGCACGGCATCGTCGCCCTCGACTTCCTTGCCCTTCTTCGGCTCGGATTTCCACGCCTTGTATTGTTCCAGCAGCTCGACGGCCCGCACGCGGCATTGCTCGATCGTCTCGGCGCGCTCGGCCTGCGCTTCCAGCACGTCGATGAGGCCTGCCAGTTCTTCCTTCAACTTTTCCAGCGCCGGGAAGAATTCCGAGGTGGGCGGAATCTGCGGCAGGGACAGGCGCGTGCTGCCTTCCGGAAACGTCAGGCGCAGGTCGCGCGCCGCCTTCTCGACGACGGTCACGACCTTGGCCCAGTCCACGCCGCCGCGCGCGTGCGCGAGCCCTTCGGCCAGCACGTCGCGGCACAGTTCCAGCACCTGCCCGGTGGACACGGTGGTGCCGAAGAACAAGGTCGCCACTTCCGGCAACTGGTGCGCCTCGTCGAAGATGATCGTGTTCGCGGACGGCAGCAGCTCGGCCATGCCGCCTTCCTTCAGCGCCACGTCGGCAAAGAACAGGTGGTGGTTGACGACGACGACGTCGGCCTGCTGCGCCTCGCGGCGCGCCTTCATCACGAAGCAGTCCTGGTAGTACTGGCACTCCTGGCCGACGCAGTTCTCGCGCGTGGACGTGACGAGGTTCCACACGGACGCCGTTTCCGGGACCTTCGTCAACTCGGCCTTGTCGCCTGACTGGCTCATCTTGACGAAGCGCGAGATCTCGCGCAGGTGCCCCACGTCGTCGCGCGACGTCAGGCGGCCGTTCGACAGCGTGCGTTCCAGGTGATAGTGGCACAAATAGTTGGAACGGCCTTTCAGCAACGCGACGGACACCGGTGCGCGCAGCGCGGCGCGCACGGTCGGGATATCGCGCGAAAACAGCTGGTCCTGCAGGTTCTTGGTACCGGTCGAAATGATCGTCTTGCCACCCCACAGCAGCGCGGGGACGAGGTAGGCGAACGTCTTGCCCGTGCCCGTGCCGGCCTCGGCGATCAGGGTGCCCTGCTCGCTGATGGCGTGCGCGATCGCCTTCGCCATCTCCGTCTGGGACTCGCGCGGCTTGAACGTGCCGACGGCGGGCGCGAGCGGACCGCCGGCGCCGAAGATACGTTCGACCTCGGCGTCGTATTTGCCGACCGGCGCGGTGGGTGCCGGCGCGGCGTCGGGCTCGCCGGCATCGGCGCCGGACTGGGGAAGGTAATCGGTCAAGGTGGACTGCTAGGTGAACTGGGAAACGACAGGGCTAATGCCGGACGAGCTTACGCCGGAACGTCCGGCACCAACTGCATCTTCAGCAGTGTGATATGGTCCTTCAACTGCAGCTTGCGCTTCTTCAGGCGGCGCAGCTGCAACTGGTCGGCATGACCATCGCGGGTCAACATTTCTATGACAGCGTCGAGGTCGCGATGTTCCACGTCGAGTTCAATAATACGGCGCTGGATCTCCTGGACGTCGATCATGGTAGGCAATTCCGAACAGTTAAGCGTAAAGGGGATGGGAACACTGCCCGCTGGCCCGGGGCGCGTCGTCATTACGGCTTGCAACTCCACTGCAAACCGGTGCATAGTTTAAACTACACCGTCGTTGCCGCCAACAAAGTCCGGCAGGGCGGCATCGGAAAGCCACGTTTATGACCTCATACAAGTTAGAAGCGGGAACCGCGCAGCACGTCGGTAACCGCCCACAGCAGAACGACCGGGTCGCCCTGATGACCGGCGCGCGCGCCCCCGGCCACGTGCTGGCCGTGCTGTCCGACGGCATCGCCGGGTCGGTCGGATCGGAACAGGTCCTGCACACGGCCAAGCAGGTGTTCGACGAATTCAAGCCGGGCGACCGCGCCAGCGTGGAGCGCCTGCAGGACCTGCTGCGCGACATCGTGCAGGAAACCCACATCGTCACCAACATGAACGCGGTCACGACGCAAACACAGGCGCACGCCAGCTTCGTCGGCCTCGTGCTGACGCCGCACGGCGACGCCGTCTGGGCCCACGTCGGCGATTCGCGCCTGTACTACTTCCACGGCAGCGAATGCCTCGCGCGCACGAGCGACGCGGCCTATGTCGAGCACCTCGTGTCGAGCGACCGCCTGCCGCTGGACGCCGCGAAGAACCACCGCAAGTCCAAGCTGCTGCTGAACGTCATCGGCAACAGCCGCAAGGAACCGTTCGTCACGTTCGGCCAGCGCACGGACCTGGGCGCGGGCGATTCGTTCCTGCTGTGCTCCGACGGACTTTGGCATTTCTTCACGGATGCGGAACTGGGGTCGGCGATCGCGAAGTCCAGCCCGCGCCAGGCGTCGGAAATGCTGATCAACAAGGCCGGCGAGCGCTCGCGCGGCAAGGGCGGGAATTGCAGCATGGCGATCGTCAAGCTCGTCAAGCCCACTCTCGAGCAGGCGTAACGCCGGCGAGACGCGGCCGGCGCGCGTGGGCACGTGATCGATGCCCACGGCATCAATCACCCCACCCTACGCCTCACTGGATCGTAGGGTGGGCGGCCCTCCGCCCACGCGGACGCCAGCAAACCGCATACGTCGTTATTTTTTGGCCGGATCCGGCGCCGCCTTCGCATCCTCGGCCGCTTTCGCCTCTTTCGCAGCCTTGGCCGCCTTCTCCGCCTTGCGCTCGGCGACCTTGCGCTGGCGCTCCGCCGATTCCGCCTTGCGCGCCTCGTAGTCGCGCACGTTCTGCGCGCGCTTGCCTGCGTCGGCCGCTTCCTGCTGCTGCTCCGCGCGCAGCCGCGCGTCGCGCTGGGCCTTGCGGTCGGCCACGGTCGGCTTGCGCGGCGGCGGTGCCGGCGCGGGTTCCGGAGCGGGCTTCGGTGGCTCCGTAGCCAGCTTTGCTTCCTGTTCCTTGAAGCGGCGGTCCGCTTCCGCCAGGTTGCGGTCGCGTTCCTCGACGACGGCCTGGCGCTTGAAGCGTTCCGCCTGCACCTCGATCGCGCGCTGGGCCGCGAGGCCATTGCGACGGCGTTCCTTGGCTTCGTCCAGGCAGTTATTCACGAAAAACTTGTCGTAGCAGACGCGTTCGCGCTCGGCAAAACGGGCCTCGATCGCCGCGCGCTCGCGGGCCACCGCAGCCAGTTGCTGGTCGGCCTGGGCGACGGACGTCACGGGCGGCGGCGGCACCTCGCGCGGCGCCACGTCCGGGCCGGCGCATGCCGCCAGCAGCGCGGCCGCGAGCAGCGCGGCGCCTGCGCGCACGGTGCGGGTGTCTGTTACGAAATCAGCTTTCATCCGGTTCCTTTGATCGTGTCAGGCCAGCGCGTCGGCGGCGCCGCGGCGCTCGGCCAGCATGTATTCGCGCGACTGCATCTCAATGATACGCGACACCGTGCGATGGAACTCGTTCGACATCGCGCCCTCCGTGTACAGCCGCTCCGGCTCGACCTCGGCCGACATGATCAGCTTGACCTTGTGGTCGTAGAACACGTCGATCAGCCACGTGAAACGGCGCGCCTCCGACGACATCGCGGCCGACATGCGCGGCACGCCCGACAGGATCACCGTGTGGAACTGGCTCGCCAGTTCCAGGTAATCGTTCTGCGAACGCGGCCCGCCGCACAAGGTGGAGAAGTCGAACCAGATGACGCCGCCGGCACGCCGCAGCGCACGGATCTCGCGCTGCTCGATGTGCACGCGCGGGTCTTCGTCCGCGGTGTCGGCGACCTTCGAGTACGTGTCGCGGAGCAGCCGGTCCGCGACCGCGCCCAGTGGCGTATAGTAGGCCTGCACCTGTTCCAGCGCGCGGTGGCGGTAGTCGATGCCGGCGTCCACGTTCATCACGTCCAGCCTGTCCTTGATGAGGGCGATCGTGGGCAGCATGCGGTCGCGGTGCAGGCCGTCCGGGTACAGCTTGTCCGGGTCGTAGTTCGACGTCATCACGAACGACACGCCGTTCTCGAACAGCGCGGACAGCAGGTTGTACATGATCATCGCGTCGGCGACGTCGCTGACGTGGAATTCGTCGAAGCAGATCAGGCGGTATTTCTTGGCGATGCGGCGTGCGACCTCGATCAGCGGGTCTTCCATGCCTTTCAGCTCGTCGAGCTGGCGGTGCACCGCGCGCATGAATTCGTGGAAGTGCAGGCGCGTCTTGCGCACGACCGGCACCACCGAGTAGAAGCTGTCCATGAGGAAGGACTTGCCGCGCCCCACCCCGCCCCACATGTAGACGCCCTGCGGCACGTCGGGACGGTTGATCAGGCGCTTGAACGCGGACGAGCGCCGCGACTTGTACCCGACCCAGTCGTCGTACGCCTCTTGCAAGCGGTCGACGGCGCGCTGCTGCGCGGGATCGGACTTGAATCCGCGCTCGGTCAGCGCGTGCTGGTAGTACTCTTGGACGTTCATGGAAAGCTTCAATAAAAACGGATGGCCGTTAACGTAGGGTGGGCACCCCGTGCCCACCAAAACGTCCGCGTGATGCAAACGCTTGGTGGGCACAGGGTGCCCACCCTACGAGGCGATTGCCTCAGATGCTGCTTAGAAGTTCAGCGACCGCTTGTCGACGGCGAGCGCGGCTTCCTTGGTCGCTTCGGACAGGGACGGGTGGGCGTGGCAGATGCGGGCGATGTCTTCCGCCGATGCGCGGAATTCCATCGCGACGACGGCTTCAGAGATCAGCTCCGACGCGACCGGACCCACGATGTGAACGCCCAGGATTTCGTCGGTCGTCGCGTCGGCCAGGAATTTCACCATGCCCGACGTGTCGCCCAGCGCGCGCGCACGGCCGTTGGCCATGAACGGGAACGTGCCGGCCTTGTAGGCGACGCCTTCCTTCTTGAGCTGCTGCTCCGTCTTGCCGACCCACGCGATTTCCGGCGACGTGTAGATCACCCACGGAATCGTGTTGAAGTTGACGTGGCCGTGCTGGCCGGCGATGCGCTCGGCGACGGCGACACCCTCTTCTTCCGCCTTGTGCGCCAGCATCGGGCCGCGCACGACGTCGCCCACGGCCCAGATGCCCGGGACGTTGGTGCGGCATTCGTCGTCGACGGCCACGAAACCGCGCTCGTCCAGCTGCACGCCGACGGTCTCGATGCCGAGGCCGTTCGTGTTCGGCACGCGGCCGATCGAGACGATCAGGCGGTCGAACGTCGCGCTCTGCGCGGCGCCGGATGCATCGGCGTAGTCGACGGTGACGCCGTTGTCGCCCTTGGTGACGCTGTTGATCTTCACGCCCAGCTGGATGTCCAGGCCCTGCTTCGTGAACAGCTTGTGCGCTTCCTTGGCGATCTGCTCGTCGACCGCGCCCAGGAACGTCGGCAGGCCTTCCAGCACGGTGACCTTGGCGCCGACGCGGCGCCACACGGACCCCATCTCCAGGCCGATCACGCCGGCGCCGATGACGCCCAGCTTGGCCGGGACGGCGTCGATGGTCAGCGCGCCCGTGTTCGACAGGATGACTTTCTCGTCGAACGGTGCACCCGGCAGTTCGCGGGCGTTCGAGCCGGTCGCGATGATCACGTTTTTCGCACTGATCGAATCGGTGGTCGAGCCCGACACGTTGACCGTGTAGCCTTCGCCTGCCTTGCCGGCGAACGTGCCGCGGCCGTGGAAGAACGTGACCTTGTTCTTCTTGAACAGGTAGACGATGCCGTCGTTGTTGGCCTTGACGACGCCCTCTTTACGCTTGAGCATCTGGGGCAGGTTCAGCGACAGGCCGGCGACGTCGATGCCGTGCTCGGCGAACGCGTGACCCGCGTGCTCGAAGTGTTCCGACGATTGCAGCAGTGCTTTCGACGGGATGCAGCCGACGTTCGTGCAGGTGCCGCCCAGTGCCGGGCCGCCCTTGGCGTTCTGCCATTCGTCGATGCAGGCGGTCTTGAAGCCCAGCTGTGCTGCGCGGATCGCGGCCACGTAGCCGCCGGGGCCGCCGCCGATCACGACGACGTCGAATTGTTTTTCAGTGCTCATGAATCGATTCCTTGTTTATCCTGATCGCGGAACGCCGGAGTGCCGTAGGGTGGGCACCCCTGTGCCCACGCGGACGTTCGCGTCGTGCATGCGTCACGCGTGGGCACGGGGTGCCCACCCTACGACGTGACCGCATCGACGCCGATCAGGCGTTCAAATTATTCTTCGGGTACGAAAATCCACAACAACAGGTAAATCACGATGCCGAACCCGAACGTGACGGTGAACAGCGTGAACACGAGCCGCCACACCCACGCATCCACACCCGATATGCGGGCGAGGCCGCCGCACACGCCACCGAGCCAGCGGTCGGTGCGCGAGCGGCGCAGGGTGTTCAGCTCGGAGGCGAAGTCGCCCTCGGCCTTGTTCAGGTTCACCGTCGACGAGGCGCCGGACAACACCTTCGCCTTCGCCTGTTCGTATTCGGCGTCAGTCAGGGCGCCCGCCTGGTGCAGCTCGTGCAGACGCTTGATTTCATCGGAGATCATCATCATTCCCTTCCATCAGACACAGCACGAGCGCGCCAGGCCGGCGCGCCCTTCCCGAAGCGCGTGATTACAGGTCGAGCAGCAGGCGGGCCGGATCTTCCAGCGCGTCCTTCATCGCGACCAGGCCCAGGACGGCTTCGCGGCCGTCGATGATGCGGTGGTCGTACGACATCGCCAGGTAGTTCATCGGACGGATGACGATCTGGCCGTTCTCCACGACGGCGCGGTCCTTGGTTGCGTGCACGCCCAGGATCGCCGACTGCGGCGGGTTGATGATCGGGGTCGACAGCATCGAGCCGAAGGTGCCGCCGTTCGAGATCGAGAACGTACCGCCCGTCAGGTCTTCCAGCGTCAACTTGCCGTCCTTGGCTTTCTGGCCGAATTCACCGATCTTCTTCTCGATCTCGGCGATCGACATCTGGTCGGCGTTGCGCAGGATCGGCACGACGAGGCCGCGCGGCGACCCGACGGCGATACCGATGTCGAAGTAGCCGTGGTAGATGATGTCGTTACCGTCGACCGACGCGTTCAGGATCGGGTACTTCTTCAGCGCGGCGACGGCGGCCTTGACGAAGAACGACATGAAGCCCAGCTTGACGCCGTGTTCCTTCTCGAACTTGTCCTTGTACTTGGCGCGCATTTCCATCACGGGCGCCATGTTGACTTCGTTGAACGTCGTCAGGATGGCGTTGGTCGACTGCGATTGCAGCAGGCGCTCGGCGATACGGGCGCGCAGGCGGCTCATCGGCACGCGCTCTTCCGGACGGTCGCCCAGGTTCACGGCCGGTGCAGCGACTTGCGGCAGGGCTGCCTTCGGCGCGGCTTGCTGCAGCGGTGCCGGTGCGGCCACAGCCGGCTTGTTGGCGACGGCGGCCAAAGCATCGCCCTTGGTCACGCGGCCGTCACGGCCGGTGCCGGTGGCATCGGCGGCCGTCATGTTGTTGTCGGCCAGGATCTTGGCGGCGGCCGGCATGGCGACGTCGCCTTTCGAGCCGGCCGGCGCTCCGGCGGTCGAAGCGCCAGCGGCCGGTGCGGCGGCCGGAGCGGCTTCAGCGGCGGCGGCCGGGGCGGTGGTGACCTGCAGCGGGCTCACGCCGGCCGAGGCTTCGGTATCGATGATGGCGATGACTTCACCCGAGACGACGGTACCGCCGTCGTTCTTGATGATTTGCACGATCACGCCGGCAGCCGGTGCCGGCAGTTCCAGGACCACCTTGTCGGTCTCGATGTCGATCAGGTTCTCGTCGCGCGAGACGGCTTCGCCGACTTTCTTGTGCCACGACAGCAGGGTCGCTTCGGCGACCGATTCCGACAATTGGGGGACCTTGACTTCGATTTGTGCCATTTAAAAAACTCCGTTTTTGTATTCTGTGCAAAAAACCCCGCGCGATCGGCGCGGGGTCAATGAGCGCCGCTTATTTGGTGAGAAGCCGCACGCGCGAGCGTGTGGCGCCTCTCGTCCTCACCCCGTGAGGACGAGTCCTCACTTGGTGAGGACGAACCCTTTCAACTTCGAGAACGCGGTGTCCAGCAGTTCCTTCTGCTGCGCCACGTGCTTGTCGGTGTACCCGACGGCAGGCGACGCGGAAGCCGGACGGCCGGCGTACGCCAGGCGCTGGCCGGTTTCCATGCTTTCGAACACGTTGTGCTGGATCTGGAACCACGGGCCCTGGTTCTGCGGCTCGTCCTGCGTCCACACGACTTCGGTGGCGTTCGGGAACTTCTTCAGTTCGGCCTGGAACGCCTTGTGCGGGAACGGATACAGCTGCTCGATACGGATGATGGCCGTGTCGGTCGTGCCGCGCGTCTTGCGTGCGTTGACGAGGTCGTAGTACACCTTGCCCGAGCAGACGATCACGCGCTTGACCTTGTTGGCGTCGATCTTCTCGTCCAGTTCGCCGATGACGGTCTGGAAGCCGCCCTTGGCCAGGTCGGTCAGCGGCGAGCCGGCGTCCTTGTTACGCAGCAGCGACTTCGGCGTGAAGATGACGAGCGGCTTGCGGAACTGGCGCACCATCTGGCGGCGCAGCAGGTGGAAGATCTGCGCGGCCGTCGTCGGCTGCACGACTTGCATGTTGTGGTCGGCGGACAGCTGCAGGAAGCGCTCGATGCGGGCCGACGAGTGCTCCGGACCCTGGCCTTCATAGCCGTGCGGCAGCATCATGACGAGACCCGACGCGCGGCCCCACTTCACTTCGCCCGACGCGATGAACTGGTCGATCACGACCTGCGCACCGTTCACGAAGTCGCCGAACTGGCCTTCCCAGATCGTCAGCGTGTTCGGCTCGGCGGTCGAGTAGCCGTATTCGAAGCCGAGCACCGCTTCTTCCGACAGCACGGAGTCGATGACGGTGAAGTTGGCCTGGTTGTCCGACACGTTGGCCAGCGGCAGGTAGATGCCCTGGTCCCAGCGCTCGCGGTTCTGGTCGTGCAGCACGGCGTGGCGGTGCACGAACGTGCCGCGGCCGGCGTCCTGGCCCGACAGGCGCACTGCGTAGCCCGAGGCCAGCAGCGATGCGTAGGCAAGGTGTTCGCCCATGCCCCAGTCGAGGTTCAGTTCGCCCTGGCCCATCTTGGAGCGGTCGGCCAGCACTTTCTCGACGAGCGAGTGCAGCTTGAAGTTTTCCGGCACGGTCGTGATGCGCTGGGACAGGCGTTTCAGCTCGGTCAGCGGCACGGCGGTGTCGGCGGCGTCGGTCCACTTCTTGTTCAGGAACGGCGCCCAGTCGACGGCGTACTTGTTCTTGAAGTCGGTCAGGACCGGGTCGACCGTGTGCTTGCCGGCGTCCATCGCGGCGCGGTACTCGGCCACGAGCTGGTCGCCGCCGTCGGCGGCGATGGTGCCTTGCGCGGCCAGCTTGTCCGCGTACAGCTTGCGGGTGCCCGGGTGCTTGGCGATCTTCTTGTACATCAGCGGCTGGGTCAGGGCCGGGGTGTCCTGCTCGTTGTGGCCCAGCTTGCGGTAGCAGATCACGTCGACGACGATGTCTTTATGGAACTCGGTGCGGTAGTCCATCGCCAGTTGCGAGGCCAGCACGACGGCTTCCGGATCGTCCGCGTTCACGTGCAGCACCGGTGCCTCGATCATCTTGACGACGTCGGTGCAGTACAGCGTCGAGCGCGCGTCGCGCGGGTCGGACGTGGTGAAGCCGATCTGGTTGTTGATGACGATGTGGACGGTGCCGCCCGTGCCGTAGCCGCGGGTCTGCGCCAGGTTCAGGGTTTCCATCACGACGCCCTGGCCGGCGAACGCAGCGTCGCCGTGCACGAGGATCGGCAGGACTTCCTTGCCCTGGCGGTCGCCGCGGCGCTCCATGCGCGCCTTGACCGAACCTTCGACGACCGGGTTGACGATTTCCAGGTGCGACGGGTTGAACGCCAGCGACAGGTGGACGGGGCCGCCCGGGGTCGAGATGTCGCTCGAGAAGCCCTGGTGGTATTTGACGTCGCCGGCCGGCAGGTCGTCGGCGTGCTTGCCTTCGAATTCCTCGAACAGGTCGGACGGGGCCTTGCCCAGCGTGTTGACCAGGACGTTCAGGCGGCCGCGGTGGGCCATGCCGATGACGATTTCCTGCACGCCGTGCTCGCCGGCGCGGCGGATCACTTCGTCCATCGAGGCGATGAACGATTCGCCGCCTTCCAGCGAGAAGCGCTTGGCGCCGACGTACTTGGTGTGGAGGTAGCGCTCCAGGCCTTCGGCCGCGGTCAGGCGCTCGAGGATGTGTTTTTTCTTTTCAGCGGTGAAGGTCGGGGTCGAGCGGATCGACTCGAGCTTCTCCTGCAGCCAGCGCTTCTCGGTCGGATCGCTGACGTACATGAATTCTGCGCCGATGGAACGGCAATAGGTGTCGCGCAACATGTTCAGCAGGTCGCGCAGCGAGGCTTCTTCCTGGCCGAAGTAGGTGTTGCTGATGTTGAACTTGGTGTCCAGGTCGGCTTCGGTGAAGCCGTAGAAGGACGGATCCAGTTCCGGGATCGGCGGACGCTCCTGGCGCTGCAGCGGGTCGAGGTTGGCCCAGCGCGAACCGAGGTAGCGGTAGGCGGCGATCAGCTGGGTCACGGCGACGCGCTTGCGGCCGAGCTCGGCGTCCGGCGAGGCGGTCACGGTGCGGATCGGGCCCTGCTTGGCGCGTTCGGCGAACGAAGCGATCACGGACGAGTGATCCACGTCCGGCTTGGCGGTACCGTCGACGGCGGGCATGTGCTGCATCGCGTCGAAATAGGCGCGCCAGTTGTCCGGCACGGAACCCGGGTTGTTCAGGTACGCTTCGTACAACTCTTCCACGTACGGCGCATTACCGCCGAACAGGTACGAGTTGGCGTTATATTGTTGCATCATTCTTGCTCACCTTTCTTCGCGTTTCGCGATTTTAGGGCGGGTTAATCTAACCTTCCGCGACACGGCCTGACCGGTTAGCGGATCGCACTTACTACATATCAAGTTGTGGGGGAAGGACTTTGCAGGCAAATCAATGCGGCCGACCTGCCCAATTGCGCACGGTATTGTAACGCAAGGATAGCGAAGCGACAGGCCCCGGGCCGTGTTTTTCGGGGTTTCCAACGTTTTTATTCAATTTGTCAACAACAACGTGACGGGGCCCGGCGGCCCCGCCGGATGGCGATCATTATCGTTTAGACATTCCCGTCAGCGCCCGGCCGCGGCCACCGTCGTCGCGTCGATCTCGGCGCCCCACGGATCGCGCTGCGCGACGGGCTTGCCGTCCGCCGCGAAATCCATGATGACGTCCTTGTCGCCCGCATAGCGCGGCCATGCCGGCAGGCCGCCGCCGTTCGGATCGCCCTGCTTTGCGAAGTTCACGAGGTAGGCGCTCATCGCGCGGCCCATCGCGACGTCCTTCTTCGTGGCCACGGCACCGTACTTGACGTCGACCGTGGAGAAGAAATACGGGATGTCGCTGGCGTGCTGCGCGCCGGGCTTGCCGATGCTGTCCGCCACGTACGAGAAGCGGTACGCATACACGGGCACGCCGTGCGCGGCGAGGCGCCCGGCCAGGCTGCGCGCGCCCGCGACCATGAATCCGGTCCTGCCGCCGATGTCCGCGCTCGTCGCGCCGATCATCACGGGCACCTTGGCGAACCGCCCGGACGCGAACGCGGCGCCCGTGTCGACCGCGACCTTGCCGTCCGCGAACGGGCCGAAATACGTAGCCGGGTCCTGCGGCGCGCGATTGGCCAGGTTCATGCCGTCGACGACCTGGTCGGCCGGCAGCGCGCGCAGCTTGTCCAGCGCGTGCGGATCGTCCGCGGCGATGCCCTTGGCCGCCGCGAAGTTGGCGCCGATCCGTTCGACGGCCGCCAGGCCCGGGTCGGGCGACGTGCCATCGCCGCCGGACAGCACGACGGCCTTCGCGAACAGGCCCCGCGCCTGCGGCGACGCGAGCAGCGCGTTGACGGACATGCCGCCGGCCGATTCGCCCATGATCGTCACGTTGGCCGCGTCGCCGCCGAACGCCGCCACGTTGCGCTTCACCCAGCGCAGCGCGGCCAGCTGGTCCATATAGCCGTAGTTCCCCAGCGGCTCGCCGGCACCGTTCGCCTGTTGCGTCAGTTGTGGATGGGCGAAGAAGCCGAAGCGGCCCAGCCGGTAATTGAAGCTGACCAGCACCACACCCTGTTTCGCCAGCGCGGCCCCGGCGTACGTCGGCGGCGACGAACCGCCGTTGACGAAGCCGCCGCCGTAGATCCACACGATCACGGGCAGCCTGTGCGCCGCGCGCACGGTCGCCGGGCGCCACACGTTCACGTACAGGCAGTCCTCGGCCGGCGGCGTGCCGAGCGGCGCCGCGTCGCTGGGGAACGGCAGTTGCATGCAGTCGTTGCCGTACGCCTGCGCCTGGCGCACACCGGACCACGCGGCGGCCGGCTGCGGCGCGCGCCAGCGCAACACGCCGACAGGCGGCGCGGCGAACGGGATGCCCTTCCAGCTGGCCACGCCGCCCGCGACGGCGCCCTGCACCTCGCCCGTGTCGATGGCGACGACGGGGCCGCTGGCCGCCTGGGCCGGTGCTGTGGCGAACATCGGCGATAACGCAAACATCAACAGGGGCAGCGCGCGTGGACTGGGCATGGATCGTCTCCTTTTTGGTGGGGGATGGGTGGCCGGGAATGAGGCAAACGTGGGCCGATGCTAAAGAGAGGATGGCAACACGTCAATGGGCGTCCGCGCCGCGCCGGGCTAGCACATGTAATAGTTGATGCGGCGACAACAGGATGTGAGCATGCGTCTTCTCGTCGACTCCCGTTATCCCTGCCATGCTCAAACGCGTATTGACGGCCCTGCTCTTCCTCTCATTCCTCGGCGCGGCCACGGCGGCGCCGAACGACGGCTGGCGCACGGCCTGGGCCACGGCGCCCGATTCGGCCGGACCGGCGCTTGACGCGCAGACCCTGCGCCAGGTCGTGCGCACGACAACCAGCGGCGCGCGCGTGCGCATCCGCCTGTCGAACCTGTTCGGCACGCGGCCGCTGGTCATCGGCGCGGCCCACGTGGGCCTGTCCGCGGGCTGCGCGCGCGTGACGCCCGGCAGCGACCGCGCGCTGACGTTCGGCGGCAAGGCCACCGTCACGATCGCGCCCGGCGCCAGCGCGCTGAGCGACCCCGCCGACATGGCCGTCCGCGCGCTGCAACCGCTCGCCGTCAGCCTGTACCTGCCGCAGAAGGTCGATGTCTCGACGATCCATGGCTTCGCGCTGCAGACGGTGTACATGAAGGTGCCGGGCGACGCGACGGCGGCCGCCGACCTCCCCTCCGCCGCCACGGACGACAGCCGCTACTTCCTCAGCGACGTCGAGGTCGAGGGTCCGCGCCCGGCCCGCACGCTCGCGATCGTCGGCGACTCGATCGCGGACGGCGTCGGTTCGGGCACCGACCACGACGCGCGCTGGCCCGACGCGCTGGCCGCCCGCCTGCAAGCCGACCCGGCACTGACCGGCATCGGCATCGCCAACGGCGGCATCGCGGGCAACCGCGTGCTGCGCGACGGCGCCGACCCGTACATCGGCCCGAGCGCGACGAGCCGCTTCGCGCGCGATGGACTCGACAAGCCGGGCGTGCGCTGGATTCTCGTACACGCGGGCCTGAACGACCTCACGGCCACGAACCTGCTGGCGGCACCAACCGAGCACGTGACGGCCGAGCAGGTCGAAGCCGGCCTGCGCGCGCTGGCGGCGCGTGCGCACGCCCGCGGGGTGCGCATCTGGGCCGGCACGTTGATGCCGCTGGCGGGCGCGAAGCGCTTCCATTCCGCCGACATCGAGCGCGAGCGCCAGGCCGTCAACGCGTGGATCCGCACGTCCGGCGTGTTCGACGCCGTCGTCGACTTCGACGCGGCGCTGCGCGACCCGGCCGACCCGACGCGCCTGAACCCCGCGTACGACAGCGGCGACCACCTGCATCCGAACGAGGAAGGCTACCGCGTGATGGCGCGACAGGTCGACCTGCGCCTGCTGCGCTCCTGACGTTGACCGCGGCCGGCGCGTCCGGCCGCACGTGTCGGTGACACAACAGAAATAGAACGGTCGTGCGAAATGGTGTATGCTTCGGCACCCGCCGACCCCGGCCAGCCTTGGATCGGGGAGCGGATCGAACATCATTATTTGGAGCGAGACCTGATGAACAAGAAACACCTGACCCTGCTCGTCGCCCTGGCCCTGGGCACGTCGCTCGACGCGACCGCCTCCGGCTACCGCTTCGGCTCCCAGAGCGTGTCCGCACAGGGCACGGCGGACGCCAACGGCGCCGAAGCAGCCGACGCATCCACCATCTTCACCAACCCGGCCGGCCTGTCGCGCCTGGACGGCCGCCAGATCATGGGCGGCATCACGGCCGTCGTGCCGCATTCGACGTTCCAGGACGGCGGCTCGACCCGCTTCACCGGCACGTCCACGGGCGGCAAGACGTCGCAGGACTCCTACGCGCCGGGCGTCGTCGCCGGCCCGTCGCTGTACTACAGCCAGAAGATCGACGGCCAGTGGACGGCCGGCCTGGGCGTGTTCGTCCCGTACGGTACCAAGCTCGATTACGACAGCAACTGGTCGGGCCGCTACTCGCTCAACAACATCAAGCTGGAATCCGTGAACGTCAACCCGTCGGTGGCGTTCAAGCTCTCCGAGCAGCACAGCTTCGGCTTCGGCATCGACATCGAATACATGAAGGCGCGCCTGGGCCAGTCCGTGGACGTGCCGGGCTCCATCGCCGCCGCGAAGGCGGCGGGTGCCGGTGCCGCGCTGGTCGGCCAGATCATCGCACTGGGCGGCAACCCGGCCGCGCTGGCGACCGCGGGCGACGCGCACGCGGGCGTGGACGGCAAGGACTGGGGCTATGGTTTCAACGTGGGCTACCTGTACTCGCCCGATGTGAACACGCGCTTCGGCATCGCGTACCGCTCGTCGATCAAGCACGAGTTGAAGGGTGGCGCCGTGTGGGACTTCTCGACGGTCACGAGTGATGCCGTCGTCAACAAGGTGCTGCAAGGCGCCTCCCACCACGCCAACTCGGCGTCGCGCGTGGACGTGAGCACGCCGGAGACGCTGTCGATCAACGCGTTCCACCAGTTCGATCCGAAATGGGCCGGCATGGCCGACGTGACGTGGACGCGCAACTCGCGCCTGCAGGACATCAACATCCAGTTCGTCGGCGCCGGCGTGGGCGACCTCGTGATCCGCCAGCAGTGGAAGAACACCGTGCGCGTGGCGCTCGGCGCGAACTACCAGCTGAACGACACGACGGTCCTGCGCGCGGGTATCGCGCACGACGACGCGCCGATCCAGGGCGACACGCTGCGCCACGCGGCGCTGCCGGACGCGGACCGCCTGCAACTGTCGTTCGGCGCGAACTGGAAGCTGACCCCGGCCTCGTCGCTGGACCTGGCGTACAGCTGGCTGCACTTCAACGACGCGAGCGGCAACTACACGAACAACTGCAACCCGCTGATGACGACCTGCACCGGCAACGGCGAGACGACGCGCGGGACGTGGAAGACGCGCATGCAGTTGATTGGCTTGGCGTACAACTACAAGTTCTGACGCAGACGTCCGCGTGGGCACGGGGTGCCCACCCTACGACAGCCTTGGTAAGGTGGGCTCCCCGAGCCCACGCGTAACGTCGCGTTTCGTTGGCGTTACAACTTGGACGAATCGAACCCGACGCGCACCGCGCCCCAATGCCGGCCGCCGATCTCGAGCGGCATCGACAGATCGTTGATCACCTCCCCGGTATCGCGCAGATAGGTCTGGAACAGGAACGGCTTGCGGTTCGCGGCCAGCTTGGCGCCGACCGGGTCGTCGAAGATGCGCTTGTTGCGGCAGTAGACGAGATCGTGCTCGCGGCACCCCGTCGGCGTCTGCGAGAACTTGCTGTTGTGGGTCGGCGCATAGCCGCGCGTGTCGACGGCCAGCGCGTACGCGCAGCCCGGCAGGTCTTTCAGCACGCGGTCGTACAGCGCCTGCAGGTCGCGCTCTACGGTGCGGTCGTAGCCCGTCGTGAAACGCGGCGGGTCGGAACCCTCGATCCTCCGGTACGCCTGGTCGAAGATGTCGACGCCGCGCGCGAGGTGCCCTTCCAGGCAGCGGCTGACGGCGCCCCGCAGTTGCGTCGTCGCCTCCACGAGGCCATCGAACGGCGTACCGCCCGTGCGGAACTCGGCCAGCACGCCCTGCATTTCCTCTGTCGTCGCGCGCACCTCGTCGACGCGGCGCGACGCGTCGGCCATCGCCTTGCCCGTCTCGGACGCATTCGTCGCCATGTCGCCCACCTGGCGGCCGATGGACTGGCTGATGCTGTCCAGCGACTGCATCGCCACGGCCATCTCGTTGACGGTGCCCGTCATGCGCTCGAAGTCGGCGACGAAGGTCTTGAAGTGGCCGGCCGCCTGTCCAACCTCGCGCGCGGACACGTTCACGCCTTCCAGGATGGCTTGCGTGGCGTCCGTGGTCGACTCGACGAGCGCGAGCATCTCGCTGTTGACGCCCGCGATCTTCGACGTCTCCTCGTTCACCAGTTGCGACAGCCGGCGCACTTCGGCCGCCACGACGGCGAAGCCGCGGCCCGCCGTGCCCGCGCGCGCCGCCTCGATCGCCGCGTTGATGGCCAGGAGGTTCGTCTGGTTGGCGATGCGCTGGATGATGCCGCCGAATTCGCTGATCGAGCGCGCGTGGTGGTCCAGCTGCCCGACGGTGCGCGCGAAGCCGTCGACTCTTTCCTCGATGGCGCGCATGCGCGCTTCCAGGCGCTGCAATTCGTCCATCGACGCGCGCGCCACGGTCAGGTTGCGGCCCGCCGTGTCCGCGATCTCGTCCGTGCCCGCCTTGACGTTCGCCGACAGCGTCGTCACGTCGAGTGCCGACGCGGCCAGCTCCCGCGATGCCTCGTATTGGGCCTTCGCCTTGTCCAGCGACTGGTCGACTTCCTTGCGCAGACGCGCCGCGTTGATCGCCGTACGGATGCTGCCATCGCGCGCATTCAGCACGAGACTGCGTACCCGTGACGTCATGCCCGACCTGCCCGTGGGCGCGAATGCCGAGGCGGACGGTACGAACGTCGCCCTCAACCAATTCAACATGCTGTCTCCCGATTTACCTTATTAGTTCGACCGACGACTTAATTTATGGAAAATATAACTGCATTTTGGATACATGTCATCATTCGGCAAAGTCAATACCCTGTCTAGCCATTTCCTGTAGGCAGCGCTACCACGTCGTATTTACCACACGAAATATCCTAGAATGGCATGATGACCGTCAATCCGCCACTGCCTTGAAACTCTCGATCGGCCACCGCCTGTTCGCATCCGTCCTGCTCGCGATCCTCGCCGTGGCAGCTGCCGCCGTGTTCCTGCTGCGCCAGAACGTGCTGGCCGGCTTCGGCGAGTATGCGGTCGGCATCGAACTGGACCGCCTGGAAGACCTGTCGAACTCGCTCGCGCGCCAGTACCGTGCCCGCGGCGGCTGGGATTTCATACCGGGCGACGCCCGCGCCGACTGGATCGCGCAGGAGCTCGCGCGCCTGCAGCGCCAGCGCGCGGACGGGGTCCCGGTGGCGACGTCGCCCGCGCCGGCGCCCGTCGCGCCGGTCGCCTCGCCGGCGCCACCGGCCCCGCCCGCGCCGCCGGCACCGCCGCCGTTGCCGCCGCTGCCCCCTCCGGACGTGGCCGCGATGCCGCCGGCGCCCCCTGCGGCCGACGTCGACCCCGCTCCGCTGCCGCTGGCACGCCGCATCTCGCTGCTCGACGCGCGCGGCGCCTGGCTCGCCGGCCGCCGTCCCGGCCCGGACGCCGTGCTGGCGCGGCGCGCGCTCGACGTCGGCGGCCGCACGGTCGGCTACCTGACCGTCGCCCGCAGTGCGCGGCCCAGCGACGCGCTCGCGTACGCCTTCCTGCGCCAGCTCACCAGCAGCTTGTGGCAGATCGTCGCGCTCGCGGTGCTGCTCAGCGCCGTTGCCGCCGTGCTGCTGGCGCGCCACTTCCGCAGCCCGATCCGGCAACTGGCCGCGGGCAGCCGTGCGTTGGCCGAGGGCCGCTTCGACCTGCGCCTGGACGCCCGCCGCAGCGACGAACTGGGCGACCTGGCGCGCCACTTCAACGCGCTGGCGGGCCGCCTGGCCGGCGCGGAAGCGGCGCGCCGCCAATGGGTCGCCGACACGTCGCACGAACTGCGCACGCCGCTGGCCGTGCTGCGCGCCCTGCTGGAAGCGCTGCAGGACGGCGTGCGCAGCGCGACGCCGGACACGCTCGACGCCATGCTGCGCCAGGTGCTCGCGCTGAACAAGCTGATCGACGAGTTATATGTGCTGGCCCGCGCGGACGTCGGCGCGCTCGATTGCAGGCCCGTGCCGCTCGACCTGTGGACGCTCGCGCGCGCCGGGGCGCAGGGTTTCGCCGAGCGGTTCGCGCAGGCCGGCCTGCGGCTCGACATCGGCGCCGCGCCCGCGGCGGCCGACGTGCGCGCGGACCCCGACCGCATGCGGCAAGTGCTCGACAACCTGCTCGAAAACAGCCTGCGCTACACGGCGCCGGGTGGCCGCGTGTGCCTGCACGCGCACGCGCATGGCGGCCGCCTCCTCGTGCACCTGGACGACGGTGCGCCGGGCGTGCCGGACGCCGCCCTCGCGCACCTGGGCGAACGCTTCTACCGCGTCGACGCTTCGCGCAGCCGCGCGCACGGCGGCGCCGGGCTCGGACTCGCGCTGTGCCGCCGGCTGCTGGAAGCGCAAGGCGGCACGCTCGCGTTCGCGCACGCGCCGCAAGGTGGCCTGCGTGCCACGATCGCGCTGCCGCTTGCCGGAGATACCGCATGAACGCACGCATCGCCATCGTCGAGGATGAACCGGAGCTGGCGGCGCTCATGGCCGACTACGCACGCGCGGCCGGCTACACGGCCGACGTGCACGGCGACGGCGCCGCCGCGCTGGCCGCGCTGCGCCGGGACCCGCCCGCCCTCGTCGTGCTCGACCTGATGCTGCCGGGCCTCGACGGCTTGTCGCTGTGCCGCGCGCTGCGCGCCGATGCCGACCCCGTGCTGGCCGCGCTGCCCATCGTGATGGTGACGGCGCGCGTGGAAGAAATCGACCGCCTGCTCGGACTCGACGCGGGCGCGGACGACTACCTGTGCAAGCCCTTCAGCCCGCGCGAACTCGTCGCGCGCATCAAGGCGATCCTGCGCCGCGCGGGCCAGTCGGCCCGGCAAGCGCCTGTCGTCGCGATCGACACGGCCGCGCGCCGCATCGCCGTCCACGGCAAGCCGCTCGACCTGACGCCGACGGAATACGGCATCCTGGCCGCGCTGGCGCGCCGTCCCGGCCAGGTGTTCTCGCGCGCCCAGCTGCTGGACCTCGCGCGCGAGGGCAACGCGAGCCTCGACGTGACGGACCGCGCCATCGATAGCCACGTCAAGAACCTCAGGCGCAAGCTCGACGCCGTGCTGCCGGGTGTCGAGGCGATCCACGCGATCTACGGCCTCGGCTACCGCTTCGACCTCTGAGCCTTCATTTTTTCTCCACAATCGGGATGCACGATGCACGCATGGCCCGCCGCGTGGCGCGGGCCGCGACAAGGAGAACGACATGAAGACTGCCATTTTCGGCATCCTGCTGGGCGCCGCCGTCGCGCCCGCGCTGGCGCAGACGACGACGGACGACCACGACCGCGACGCGCGCGTGCACGTGCGCATCCACTGCGAGACGGACACGGGCAAGTGCCCGCCCCCGCCCGCCCCGCCGGCACCGCCAGCCCCACCTGCGCCGCCGGCGCCTCCCGCTCCGCCCCCGATGGACAGCGCCGAGGCAGGCGTGCCACCCGCCCTGCCGGCCTTGCCATCCATGCCTGCCATGCCGGCGGTGCCTGCGCCGCCTCCGCCACCGAAGCTGCCGCCGATCCCGGCCGCGGCGCACGCGGCGTGCGCGAGCAAGCCGGCCGGCAGCGCCCTCACGTGGCGCCTGGGCGAAGGGGAAGTCATGGAAGGTGTCTGCGCCAGGAAGAACGGCAAGACGGTGTTCGTGCTGCGCAGCTATGAGCTGAACGGTTGACCAGCGGGACGGGCGCGCCTCGACTTTCGGGGCGCGAATGGGTATGCTGCGCGCATGTCCGATCCCGTCCCACCCACCACACCCGACCCCGACCCGCGCCCGCTGCCGCCCATCGAACCGGCGCTCGAGGATTGCTGCGGCTCGGGCTGCCCGAACTGCATTTTCGACGTCTACCAGATGCTGCTGGAGAATTACAAGCAGGCGCTGGCCGGGTGGGAAGCCAGGCATCCGGACCAGGCTGGCAAACCTGTCGAGCAATAATCCTCGGCCGTGCCGGTGACTATTAGATAGTTTCCCGGGCGAATCAAAGTGATAACATCATTGCTGGCTTTGGACCATTCGCCTGCGACTGGTTCGATCTCGATGTTTCATCACCTACTTTTCATCCGCCATGCGTCTATCCTTTATCGCCCTGGTCGCGGCCGCGCTGTGCGCCAGCGCCGCCATCGCCTCTCCGACTGCGCCTCAACAAGGCGTCGAGTACGTTACGCTGGGTACACCGCAACCGGTGCAGACCGCCGGGAAAAAAGTCGAGGTCATCGAATTCTTCATGTACCACTGCCCCCATTGCAATGCATTCGAGCCCGACCTCGAACGCTGGGTGAAACAGCAGGGCGACAAGATCAAATTCCGCCGCATGCCTTATCCGTACAGCGGGCCAAACGATCCGGAAGCGCATTTGTTCCTCACGCTGGAAGCGATGGGCAAATCCGAAGAGATGCAACCGAAGGTGTTCAAGGCATTCCACGTCGATCGGCTGCGACTCAACCAGGACGCCGCGATCATCGACTGGGTGAGCAAGAACGGCATCGACCGCGCCAAATTCCTCGACGCCTGGAACTCGTTCGGCGTGCAGACCAAGCTGCGCCGTCTTCCGAAAACCGTCGCCGATTACAAAGTGGAATCCGTTCCGACCGTCGTCATCGACGGGAAATACCAGACCAGCCCGTCGATGGCGCAGGCTGCGGTGCGGGCGACGAGTGAACCGCAGATCTTTGGTGCGACGTTGCAGATCATGGATGCGCTGGTGGTGAAGGCGGCGGCGAAGTAGTGCCGACTTAGGCGAGGGACGTTACCTGGATTTGTTCAACATGCGGCCAAGGCATCCGTTGGAAAAAATGGCGCCATCGTCCGCAACACAAATCACTAATCAAATCCCGACGGCCGGTGGGTCGCTCGGCCTACATGCAGAAATGCGCCTGACCGGCCCGACCACCCGGCCAGATATTTTTCTTTCGGACGAGCCAAACAGCTCCACATCGAACAGGCCCGCGGAATGAACATCGCGCAAACCAATACTCTGCTCTGTTTGCGTGGTCACAGGTCCATTTAGGTCGGCAGCCGCTGTACGGCGCCCTGCTCGCGCGCCTGCGCGAACGCGGCCTGCACGTCGTCATCGGCGGCATCGCGCTGCCGAACGATGCCAGCGCCGGGCTGCACGAAGCGCTCGGCTTTCGCAAGGTCGCGCACTTCTCGGAAGTCGGCAAGAAATTCGGGCGCTGGCTCGACGTGGGTTACTGGGAACTCAAGCTCGGCGCGCATTGAGCATCCGGACAGCCGGCATCAGAACACGACGCCTGCCCCCAGCAGGAACACGTCAGAATCGCGGTGGTAGTCCGTGATCACGCGGTTCCACGTCAGCTGCGCGCGCCACGTGTCGTTGATGCGATAGCGCATGCCGATCGACGCCAGCCCGGCCAGGCGCGTCACGCGCTCCGCTTCGGCGTCGGTGCGATCGAGCTGGTCGCGCACGCCGTACGCGCCGAACCCCAGCTCCAGCACGGTGCGGTCCGTGAACGGGCGCAGCAGCCACACCTGGCTCGAGACGCCGATGCGTTCGGCCACCCCGACCTTGCCCTCGTCCATCAGGATCACGCTCCACTCCGTGTTCGGATTGATCGTGTCGCGGTATTCGATGCCGCAGGCCGTCGCCTTTTCCGACTTGAAGCTGTTCACGATGGAGCGGCCGGCCAGCACGAGGAGCGTCCGATCGCCGCGGTTCGCGTTCTCGCGGCGCTCCCAGTTCGGCACCGTGCCCAGCTCGTAGCCCATGCCGACCATCAGCTCCGTCGTGTCGCGGTCGCGCAGGCCGCTCGTGTGCGACAGGCGCGCTTCCACGTACGCGTGCGAATGCAGGTGATAGATAACGTCGATGCTCGCCAGCTCGCCCCAGCCATGTTCGTTGCGGTAGTCGCTCAGCGAGCCGTTGCCGGTCGTCGTGTCGAAATAATAGTAGGGCCCGACGCCGGCGCCGAACGACCAGCCGCGCGTCGGCACCCGCGTGTGCAGCCACACCTGCGCGCCCAGGCCGTCGCGGTGGTGCAGCCGGGGGTGGCCTTCGTTCAGGTAGTCGGCGCTGAGCGCGAGCCACGGCGTCACGCGCTGCGTGTAGCCGACGTTGACGGCGAACGACGCGTCGCCGTGGTCTTTGTCGACGCGCATCGCGCCGGCCAGCAGGGAGGCGTCCTGTGCGCGAACGACGCCCGCGGCGGATGTCAGGAGCAAGACGGCAAGGAAGGATCGCATGGTCGTGTCCGCGTGTTTTTCTGCGAGTATGCCAAGCTTTCCGATTTCAAGGCGCCTACGACGCGACCAGCGCCCTCCACGCCGGCACGGCCAGCCGCCAGAATTCCGCCAGCGATCCTGCCGGCGGCACGTCCAACCGCAGAAAGCCTGCAGACTCGCGCAGCGCGGCCACGGCGCCCGCCTCGTCGCCGGGCCGCACTGCCAGCGCGCCCGTCTGCTTCGACAGCTTCTCGCCGGCCGCATTGCGCACGACGGGCACGTGCAGGTAGCGCGGCGTGGGCACGCCCAGCAGGCGCTGCAGGAAGATCTGGCGCGGCGTGGAGTCGAGCAGGTCGGCGCCCCGGACGACGTCCGTCACGCCCTGCTCCGCATCGTCGACGACGACCGCCAGCTGGTACGCCCAGTAGCCGTCGGCCCGCTTCAGCACGAAGTCGCCCGATTCACTGGCCAGCCGCTGGGTGACGACACCGGCCATGCGGTCGTGGAACGTGATGACGTCGTCGCCCGCGTCGGGCACGCGCAGGCGCAGGCTGCGCGGACTGCGGCCCGGCGCGAGGCCGTGGCGGCAGGTGCCCGGGTAGATCGCGGCGCCGTCGGGTGCGACGCCGAGGCGCGAATCGGCGATCTCGCGGCGGTTGCAACCGCACGGATAGACGTGGCCGGCCAGGCGGTCATAGGCGGCCGCGTACAAATGCTTGCGGCGGCTCTGCCACACGACCTCGCGGTCGGACGTCATGCCGAGGCGCTGCAGCAGATCGAGGATGTCCTCGGCGGCGCCGGGCACGCTGCGGCCTTCGTCGATGTCTTCGATGCGGATGAGCCACGTGCCGTCGTGGGCGCGCGCATCGAGGTAGCTGGCCAGCGCGGCGACCAGCGAGCCGGCGTGCAGCGGCCCCGTGGGCGATGGGGCGAAGCGGCCGACATACGGCTGGAGGATCGGAACGGCCGGTTGGATACTCACTTCAGTGACAGGTCGACGGATTCGGGAAGTCCGTACCTTAGCACATCGCGACCGGTGCGAACTGCCCGGCCAGGACCTGCGCGGCGACGTCCGGCGCAAGCGGGCGGTAATAAAAATAGCCCTGCACGAGATCACTGCCCATGTCGCGCAGCAAGGCCAACTCGGCTTCGGTCTCCACCCCTTCCGCCACCACGTCCATGCCCAGCGCACGGGCCAGCATCAGGACGACTTCGACGATCTGGCGCTTGTCGTCGAAACAATCGAGCTTGCTGATGAACGAGCGGTCGATCTTCAGCGTGTCGATCGGCAGGCGGCGCAGGTAGCTGAGCGAGGAATAGCCGGTACCAAAATCGTCGAGGCTGACCCGCACGCCGAGGGCTTTCAATTGCGCGAACACGGCGAGTGCCTTCTCGGCATCGGCCATCACGGCGGTTTCGGTCAGTTCGAGCTTGAGGCTGGCGGGCGCGATACCGGTTTCGGCCAGCGCGCGCGTCACCACGTCGATGAAGCCGCCGTCCGCGAACTGGATGGCCGACACGTTCACGCTCATGGTCAGGTGCATGTCGAAGGCCTGCTGCCAGTCGCGCAACTGGCAGCACGCTTCGCGCAGGACCCATGCGCCGATCGGGTCGATCAGGCCGGTTTCTTCGACGATTGGAATGAACCTGGCCGGCGGTACCAGCCCATGCACCGGATGACGCCAGCGCAACAGGGCCTCGAAGCCGCGCACGCGGCCGTCGTGCGGCGCGACGATCGGCTGGTACTCCAGGAACAACTGTTGCCGATGCATGGCGTCGCGCAGGTCCGCCTCCATCTGCAGGCGGTGCACGGCAGCCAGCTGCATGGCCTGGTCGAACATCATCCAGCGCCCACGCCCGGCCTGCTTGGCGTGGTACATCGCGATGTCGGCATCGCGCAAGATATCCTCGACATTGGCATAGCCGGTGGCGCTCAGCGCGACGCCCACGCTGGCCGTCACGAACACACGCTGGCTGGCCACCTCGAACGGTTCGGCCAGCACGCTCATGATGCGTTCGACAACCCGGATCGCGTGCTCGGCGCTGCCAATCTGGTCGAGCAGGATCACGAATTCGTCGCCGCCAAGGCGGGCGACCAGGTGCTCGTGCGCGAACGCAGGATCGCGCGCCACCAGGTCGTCCTGGCGCAGGCAGGCCGTCAGCCGCCGGGCCGTCGCGACGAGCAACTGGTCGCCCGACGGGTGTCCGAGACCGTCGTTGATCGACTTGAAGCGGTCGAGGTCCACGAACAGCACGGCAAAATGATTGCCCGGCTTGCGCTTCAGGCGCTGCAGCAGGTGCCCGATGCGATCCAGGAACAGTCTGCGGTTGCCCAGTTGGGTCAGCGGGTCGTGCAGCGCATTGTGCATGAGCTTGTCCCCCGCGCGACGCCGCTCGAACACGCGGCCAAGCTGGGTGCCCACCTGGGCCATCAGGCGCAGCAGCGATTCCTCCGGCACTTCGCACTTGCGGCTGAAGAACTTCAGGACCGCGACCACCTCGTTGGCGATCATGACCGGGCAGGCGACGAGCGAAGCAAAGCCGGCGCCGACGATCAAAGACAGGCGCGGCAACTCGATCTCGCCGGGGGCATCCGTGGCAACCCACTCCGGCCTGCCGCTCAGCGCGGCCCGCCCCGGCAACCCGGCGCCGAGCGAGAACGTGCCTGCTTCGGTGCGCGTGCGCAATTCCTGATGCGGATCGCTGCCGCCCTGCGCAGCCTCGTCGTACCAGATGGCGGTAGCGTGGAGCCCTTGCTGGTCCTGGTGTCCGGACACGAGCCAGAGATTGCCGAGGGGCCACTCGGCATAACGGCACATGGCTTCGAGCGCACGTTTCATCGCCTCATGCACGTCATCCGCCTCGTTGGCGGCCACGGCGATACTCTCCAGCAGGGAAATTTCCTGCTGGCGCTGGAACAGGTCGCGCAAGCCTTTTTCGGCGATCGCCTCCGCCTCCAGGCGTGCGGCTGCTTCCCTGCGCACACGTCGGCGCAGGCGGGCGATCTCCGCGTCCGCGCCGCCTTCGTCGGGGCCGCTCATTGCGGTTCGAAACGCAAGTGGAAAACGCACCTCGTATCGCCACGATGCATGCACTCGTGCTGCTCGAGTTCGATCCTCTCGCCGAAATGCGTGGCCGCGCCGTGCATGAACCCATCGGCCAGCGCACACAGACGACGCCGCGAGTTGTAGCCGATCTTCAGCAGGCCGGCGACGCTCGTGTCGAAATCGAACACCGGCGTTTGCGCACCTGGATACAGCTTGCATACCTCGGGATGGATGATGCTGTTCAAGCTCAACAGGAAGCTGCGTGCGTTCGCATGGCTGGCGAAGAGCGCTGGATAGCGCTGCGCCAGCATCGGCATGGCCCGCCTGCCGAACCAGCGCAGAACGGTATCCTCGGGTATTTTCAGGGCTTCCGCTGCCGCGCGTACCAGAGCGGCAATCTCGGCGTCGTCATAACTGCCGAGCGACGTGTAGGCACCTTCCAGGTCCGCGGCATCGAGCAATCGATCCCATGCGTCGTCACCAAAGCTGTCGCTGACGGCTTCTTCCAATAAATTAAAAACGATACCTTTCACTTCACTCCTGACTGCCCATGCCGATCCTCGACGTGTTGCAAAACTGATTATTTACGTTGAATTATATTAATAATACCAACGAACTAAATCAATCGGGATTTGCGTTACTACGGGATATCCACGATACCGCTCGGCGTGCATGCCACGCGAACGCCGATCTTCCGCCGCCCAATCAAGAATAGTATTGAGAATGATTCGCGTTTACGCTATCCTATCTTTCCGTTATTGATAAGGCAAGATATGAACGCGATACCAAAGCGACACGACACCGCGCACGGCACCGATCATCCATTCGATGCCGTGGCCACGGAACTAGCCTGGTCCGAAGCGCGCCGGCGCAGCCTGCAGAGAACGTTGCAGGCCCTGTTCCGCGAACACATCCTGAACCGGGACCAATTGATCACGGAGGGCGCGGTGTCGTGGCTCCCGCTCTGGTCGCAACAGGGCATGCTGCGTTTCGACGGCCTGGCCATCGGCCGCATCGGCGATTGCCGGCTGGCGGGATGCGTGTCGTACTACGCTACCGGGGAGCGCCCGCAGCCGGTCACGCATGCGGCGGTGCTGCTGGCCTGCGTGGCGCCTTCCCTGCCGGACAGGGGACGGGGCGCGGATCTGCAACGCCTCGTCCACGAACTCGACAACAGCCTTGCCAACGATGTGCTGTGCCTGGGCTACCGTCGGACGTGGGCGCAGGCCCTGCGCGCGCAGCTGGGCGCGGCCGACGCCCGTTTCATCGCGGCGCTGCGCCAGTCCGGCCATCCCAATCCCGCCCTGCTGCTGGAACAATGGGGCACGCTGGGCCACCCGTGGCATCCGACGTTCAAGACCAAGCTCGGCCTGTCGCCGGACGAGGTCCTGGCGCTGTCGCCGGAATTCCAGCCGACGCTGTCCGTGCCGCTGGCCGCGCTGCGCGCCGACAAGGCCCGCGTGACGTTCGCGGACGGCACGGGCGACTACGCCACGTGGTTCGCGCGGCACTTCCCGCAGGCGGCGCAGCGCTGGACAGCCGGGCTCGTTGCACTTGGCGAGGCACCGGATGACTGGTTGCCGCTTCCCCTCCATCCGTTCCAGGCCAGCCGCGTAATCCCGCAGAAGTTCGCCGCCGAGATCGCGCAGGGCGACCTGGTCCTGTTCGACGACATCGCCCTCGACGCGACGCCGACCATGTCGTTCCGCACCGTCGTCCCGAACGGCTCGCCGGTGCTGCCGCACCTGAAGCTGCCGGTGTCGCTGCGCCTGACCAGCGTCCAGCGGACAGTCTCTCCGAAGTCCACCGTGATGGGCCCGCGCATCACGCGCCTGCTCGCCACCGTGCTCGACCTCGAGGGTGGCTTCGGCGGCACGCTCGACGTCGTGCGCGAGGAAGTGGGCCTGCACTACATCGACCCGCACGGCGGCGACGACCGCGCGCGCCACCTCGCGATCCTGTACCGCGACAACCCGATGGCCAAGGCCGGCGCCACGCGCTTTCCCGTACCCGTCGGCGCCCTGTTCGCGGAATCGCCGTTCAGCGGCCGGCCGCTGGCGACGGAGCTCGTCGCACTGGCCTACGGCGACCATGCCAACGGCGCCGTCGCCTACTTCGAACAGCATGCGCGCACCGTGCTGACGGCGCTGCTGTCCGCCTACCTCGTGTACGGCATCGCGTTCGAGGCGCACCAGCAGAACAGCTTCATCGTGCTCGATGGGGTCTATGCGCCCGTGCAGCTGCTGGCGCGCGACTTCGGCGACCTGCGCATCCACGGTCCCACGCTGTCCCGCGCCGGCCTCGTGATCGAGCCTTACCGCGCCGGCTTCACCGTGTACGACGACGATGCGCCCGTGCGCGACAAGCTCCTGCACGCCGTGCTGCTGTGCCATCTGGCCGAACTGGCGCTGCTGCTGGCGCGCGCGTACGGCCATCCCGAGCGCTATTTCTGGGACGTGCTGCGGCGCGAAATCGACCGCGTGTTTTCCTCGCTGCGTCCACGCGTCGACGCGCGCCGCTGGCACGCCGAACGCGCGGCGCTGCTGGAACACGACTGGCCCGCGAAAGCCTTCCTGCGCATGCGCATGTCCGACACGCAGGACGACGTGCACGGCACGATGGGCAATCCGCTCGCATGACGACGACGCGCTGGCTGTTCGCGCTGCAGCTCGTGGCGATGGGCGCCATGGAGATGAGCGGCCCGTTCTGGCCCCTGCATTTGCGCCGCCTGGGTGGCCTGTCGCCTGCGACGCTCGCGTGGGTCAGCGCCGTCGCGTACGCGGGCCCCATGCTCATGGCGATGTGCACGACACCGTGGTGGGGCCGGCTGGGTGACCGCATCGGCCACAAGCCCATGCTGCTGCGCGCCCTGTTCGCGCTGGCCGCCACGCAGTGGTGGATCGCCGCGACGGACAGCGTGGCCGTCGTGCTGGCGGTGCGCCTGCTGCAGGGCGCCCTCGCGGGCTTCATCGCGGCCGCCCAGGCCTACGGCGCGCGGCTCGTCACGCGCGCTGCGCGCGGCGCGCTGATGGCGCAGCTGCAGGCCGCGACCGCGATCGGCTCCGTCGCCGGCGCCGTGCTCGGCGGCTGGCTGTTCGATACACGCGGCTTCGCCAGCGTGAACGTATGGGCTGGCGCGGCCTGCCTGCTGTGCGCGGCGGTGGCCGCCTTCGTGCTGCCGCCCGTCGCCCCGCTGCCTGCCGTTGCCCCATCCGGCACGCGTGCGCGTCCGGCGGTGCTGCACGGCACGGTGCTCGGCCTGCTGCTCGGCATCGTCCTGGTCCAGGCGGGGAAGATGATGCCGCAGACGTTCTTCGGCCTCTACGCCGCCGAGGTGCTGCACGTATCGAACCGTGTGACGGGCCTGTGCTACGCCGGCACCGCGCTGGGCCTGTGCGCGGCCGCGCCGTTCTGGGCGCGCCGCTTCGCGCGCCTGTCGCATGCGCGCGTGCTTGCCCAGGTCGAGTGGATTTGCTGGGCGTGCGTCGCCGTCGTCGCGGTGCAGGCCCTCGCCACGAACATCGTCCTGTTCGTGGCCGCGCGCGTGCTGTGGGGCGTGTGCCTCGCCGCGCTGCTGCCCGTCTTTTATGGCCTGCTGTCGCGCGAAACGGCGGACGACGAGCAGGGCCGCGTCCTCGGCGCCGGCAATGCGGCCGCGAAGGCGGGCGCGCTGCTCGGCGCCGGCGCGGGCGGACTTGCCCTCGCATGGGTACCTCTCGACGCCATGTTCTGGACCGTCGCGCTGCTGTACGCACTCGCCGCCATCGGCCTGCGCGTCATCCGCACCCACTCGAATTTTTTCCAACAACTCCAAACACCAACAGGGATTTCATGAATTTCGCACTCCGCCCTTTACCCTACCTCGTCGCCCTCGCCTGCAGCCTCGCCGCGCAGGCCCATGCCGAAGAACCGGCGATGCCGGAGGTGGTCGTCAAGGACAAGAAAATCGACACCCGCTCGTACGAAGTCACGGACAGCACGACGGCCACCAAGATCAACGTGCCGCTGCGCGACGTCCCGCAGACGGTGAACGTGGTGCCGGCCGTCGTGCTGCACGACCAGAACGCGCTGTCGCTGCAGGACGCGCTGCAGAACGTGCCGGGCCTGTCGTTTTCCGTCGGCGACGGCCAGCGCGACCAGGTGACGATCCGCGGCTTCTCCGCCATCAGCGACCAGTTCGTGGACGGCGTGCGCGACGACGCGATGTACTTCCGCGACCTGTCCAACATCGAGCGCGTCGAAGTGCTGAAAGGCCCGGCGTCCGTGCTGTACGGGCGCGGCTCGGCCGGTGGCCTCGTCAACCGCGTCACGAAGAAGCCGCTGGCCGATCCGCTGCTGGAGGCGGGTGTCACGGTCGGCTCGCGCGGCCAGCGCCGGGGCGAGTTCGACGTCGGCACGGCAAGCAGCGACAAGGACGCCCTGTTCCGCCTGACGGGCGCCGTCGAGGACTCGACCGGATTCCGCGACCGCTACTTCCTGCGCCGCCAGGCGCTCGCGCCGTCGGGCACGTTCAAGCTGACCGGGGCCACGACCTTGACCTTGCAAGCCGACTACCTGCACGACAAGCGCCTCGCCGACCAGGGCGTGCCGAGCTACCACGGCCGCCCCGTCGACGTCCCGACCGACACCTATTTCGGCGCCGCGAACGGCAGCGAGCGCGCATTCGTCCAGAGCGACGTGAAAAGCGCGACCGCGACGCTCGACCACGCGTTCTCGCCGGACCTGAAACTGCACACGGTGCTGCGCGCCTACGACTTCGCGCTCGACCGCAACTACACGTCGATCGGCACCATCAAGGACGGCGCGCATCCCACGGTCTCCATCGGCCAGACCCACCGCCTGCGCGACGAGGACGGCCGCTACCTGCAGAACGAGTTGGCGCAGACGGTCGACTGGGGCACGACGAACCACAAGCTGCTGTACGGCCTGGAACTCGGGCGCCAGAACAAGCGCGAGGTGCTGCGCTCGAAGGGCAACGTGGCGACCTATGATCTGTTCCACCCCGTGCTCGTCGACCTGCCCGTGCTGCCGGATGCCGTCACCCCGAGCGCCGACAACCGGAACCGCGTCGACATCGCCGGCCTGTACGTGCAGGACCTCGTGGCGCTCACGCCCGAGTGGAAGGTGCTGGCCGGCGTGCGCCACGACCACCTGAAGCAGGACCGCGACGACCGCACGGCGAAGAACCTCGACCTGCACCGCGTCGACGACACGTGGTCGCCGCGCCTCGGCGCCGTGTACCAGCCGACGAATCGCGTGGCCGTGTACGCGTCGTGGAACCGGTCGTTCCAGCCCATCGCCGATTCGTTCACGTTCCGCGCCAACAGCGACACGTTGAAGCCCACGCAGACCGTCAACAAGGAAGCGGGCGTGAAGCTCGACCTGTCGGCGCGTGCCAGCCTGACGGCCGCGCTGTTCGACATGACGCAGTCGAACATCCAGGTCGCCGATCCAGCCAACACCAACTTCTCGCTTCCGGTCGGCCGCCAGCGCACGCGCGGGCTCGAAGTGAGCTTCTCGGGCGAACTGGCGCCCGGCTGGGACGCCATCGCCGGCTACGCGAACATGCGCGGCACGATCGAGGATTCGACGGAGCTGACGTCGGCCGGCAAGCCGTTCGAAGGCAACACGGCCGCGCTGACGCCGCGCCACACGTTCAACGCCTGGATCAAGCACCGCCTGGACGGTGCGTTCTACGTCGCGGCCGGCGCGCGCGCGGAGTCAAGCCGCTACGCGTCGCCGGACGACCTGACCACGCTGCCGGGCTACGGCGTGCTGCAGCTGGGCGCCGGCTACGAAGGCCGCAACGTCGACGTGACGGTCACCGTGCGCAACGTCGCGAACCGGACGTATTTCGTCTCCGCGCACAGCGGCGCCAACGACTACAACATGCCGGGCGAACCGCGCACGGTGCTGGTCAGCGCGCGCTACCGCTTCTGACGGCCGCGCGATGGTAAGCGGTTCCCTCCGCGCCCTGTTCCGGCGCGTGCACCTGGCCGTGGCGTTCGTCTTCGGCGGCCTGTTCGCGCTGTCCGGCCTCACCGGCTGCGCCCTCGCGTGGATGCATGAACTCGACGGCATGCTGAACCCCGCCCTGTTCCTGGCGACGACGCGCGCGTCCCTGCAGCCGGCCGACGTCGGACGCATCGTCGACCGGCTGGCCGCCGATCCCGCGTACGGCCGCCCCACGCAACTGGCGCTGCCGGAGGGCGCCGGCGAAGTGGCCGTCGCATGGTACCGCCTGCCGCCGCCGGCCGGACGCGGACCGTTCACGACGGACCGCTCGCGCCAGGTCATGATCGACCCGGCCACCCTCGCCGTCACGGGCGAGCGCGTATGGGGCGAGCCGGGCCTGTCCCGGCCCTTCTTGATGCCCACGCTGTTCCACCTGCACCGCTACCTGCTCGCGGGCGACGTGGGCAAGACCGTCATCGCTGTCTCGGGCCTCGCCTTGTTGTCGATGACGGTGCTGGGCGTCGTGCTGTGGTGGCCCAGGGCGACCGTCGCCGCCTGGCGCAAGGCGCTCACCGTCGCGCACCGGGGCTCGTGGCCGCGTTTCAATTACAGCTTTCACCGCGCGGCCGGCGCCGTCGTCGCGCCCGTGCTCGCGGTGCTGGGCTTTTCGGGCTGCCTGTTCAACGAACCGCAATGGATCACGCCTGTCGTGGCCAGCATCGCGGCCGTGTCGCCCAAGGACAAGCCCAAGCCCGATGCGGCGGCGGGCCTGCGCCCCATCGGTGCGGCACAGGCGGCGCAGGCGGCCGCCGTCGCGTTCCCGACCGCGCGCGTGTCGCGCGTCGTGCTGCCGGCGCGGGCGGGCCTGCCGTACGAAGTCCGCCTGCGCCAGCCGGGCGAAGTGCGCCAGGGCGACGGCAATACCCGCGTCACGGTCGACGGGTCGACGGGCCGCGTCCTGCGCGTGCGCGACCCGCTGCGCGCACGCGCGGGCGACGCCTTCCTCGACTGGCAATTCCCGCTGCACACGGGCGAGGCGTTCGGCACGGCCGGGCGGATCGTCATCACCATCGTCGGCATCGCACCGACCGCGTTCCTCGTGACGGGGCTGGCCATGTGGTGGCAGCGCAGGCAGGCTAGGCGCCGCGCGCAGTCGGCGTGTTTATGTCAAACTTCCGAGGTCTGCCACTGACCATCGACCGCCATGTGCGTCAACTACCGCCCTCCGCTGCCCGAACAACTCGACATGGTGCTCGGCACCCTCGTCGACCTCTACCGCGACTGGGACTGGCCCACCGAGACGTGGAAGGATTACACCGCGCCGATCGTACGCGCCGGCGAGCACGGCGAGCGCACCTTGCAACTGGCGAGCTACGGCATGGTGCCCCGCCGGCACATCCCGGCCGGCGTCAAGCCGTTCGACACGATGAACGCGCGCGCCGAATCGCTGGGCGAGAAGCGCTCGTTCGCGCCGGCCTGGCGCCGCGCCCAGCTGTGCGCCGTGCCGATGACCTGTTTCTACGAACCCTGCTACGAAAGCGGCCGCGCCGAGCGCTTCGGCATCGGCATGCAGGACGACAGCGTGTTCTTCGTCGCGGGCCTGTGGCGCGAATGGCCGGAGGCCGACGGGACGGTCGGCGCGTCGTTCACGCAGATCACGATCAACGCGGACGATCATCCGCTGATGCGGCGCTTCCACAAGCCGGACGACGAAAAGCGGGCGCTCGTCGTGCTGCCGCCTGGCGACGTCGACGCGTGGCTGCACTGCCGCGATCCGGAGCTGGCGCGCAGTTTTTTGCGCGCGTATCCGGCCGAGGCGATGAAGGCGTGGGCGGCGCCGAAAACGCCCGTCGTGAAGGCGCAGCCGGAACAGCAGAGCCTTTGGTAGGGTGGGCGGCCCTCCGCCCACGCGAACGTGTGCGTAGCGCAGGCTTTCGCGTGGGCACGGGGTGCCCACCCTAACGGTCATTGCAGAGCGGCCGCCCCGGGGCATGAAAGAATACAGGGTGGAAGGCTGGCGATAGAGGTCGAGCATTAATCGTGGAGGTAAATCCCCGACCCT
>NZ_JAAQOM010000031.1 GCF_011682055.1 Telluria antibiotica
ATCCCGAACAGGACCGTGAAACGACTTTGCGCCGATGATAGTGCTGCAACCAGTGTGAAAGTAGGTTATCGTCAGGCTAGTTATAAGCGAAACCCCGTCAGGTGACCCTGACGGGGTTTTTCGTTTTTGGGAAAACGAAGCCCGCTCGCTCGGATTGCCACCGGCAATCCTCGGTCTGAGCGTTTTTTTGCTTTCAGCGCCTTGAACGCGCCAGCGGCGGAATGAACTCTACGGTCACGACTCGTGTATCGCACCGGTTCGATATTGTCGAGCAAAGTTAAGAACCGTCCCGGCCGGACAGCGCGGATGCGCCAGTGGTTCCGGTCGGGACGATCGATTGTTCGACATTGTCCTGCGAAAGTTTTTCCGCAGGACATACGACGCCTGATCAGGGTTGTAGCACGAGGCCTTGCGGCAACTTCAATCCGCTGGCAATAATCCTGTACACGCCGTCGCCATCGGCGCCGCAGCGATTCGGATACATGCTCTGGTTGCAGCGAACGTACTCGGCGGCGGATTGTCCTTCACCGTTATCATGGTTCAGTGTTGAGATGGCATGAATAACGCCGAGCTGGCCGATATCTATGCCCGAACGAACGACACCCGCCGTGTGATCCACCAGGATGACTGCATAGTTCGCACCGCCGTTGCCGTCATCGATTTGCACGACGGGCGTGAGTGTGGTTTTCCCGTCGACGTTCGACGTCACGGACGATTGCGCGAGCCGTGCGAAGCCGTCTCCCGCGGCGAGCGATCCCGTGACGGACGGCGTACCCGCTGCGTTGCCAGGCCCGACAGGTGCACCCGCCACCGGCACGGCGGTTACCGTGATTGACCGAGGCAGGATGGAGCCGTTGGTCCCGCTGAGACTGCCCGAAGCAAGGTAGTAATTTCCCGCGTCGGCGCCGGCCAGCGTGAGAGAACTGACAGCGTAGCCAAGGTTCGTTCCCGCATTTCTGCTGCTGAACGTGCCACTGCCGTTCACATTCACGGTATCGCCTGCCAACACGCCCGCAAGGCCCAATGTCATGCCTGTCATCGCCGTCGTGCCATCGTAGACTTTGGTCACGCCGGTGGCCAGCGGCGTGAGCCGTGCCCGACCGACGGTCTGATTGCCGACATAGTGCGCGGCAACGAAATTGTCGCCGGTGATGTTGACGTCTACGCCAGTCAGCGCATAGTTGCCCGCCGCCAGCTTGCCCGCATCGCTCTTGATGGCTCCCTGCGGCGAGACCGTAAAAGCCACGCTGCCGCCCACGTTGTCCGAATACGTGTAGGTGTTGCCGTTTTGTGCGGTTCGTGTCAGCGTACGGAGGGTTGCGCCATCCGCGTCCAGATATTGTGCACTGGTCACCACATAGGCCGCCGCCGTACCGTAGTCATTCTGGAGGTTCTGGATGCGAATCAGGAGTTGTTGCGCTGGAAGGATGCGGAAATCGCCGTTGGCGTAAGTGATCGTGTAGTTCGCGGACGTATAGCCGCTGGGGACGAGTACGCCGGCGTAACGGCCAGCCGCATCTGTGCCGACATTGCTTCGGGTGATGCTCAGTGCGCCGCCCAGGTTCGCGGCAGAATCGCCGTTCATGAAGCCGGTGAAACTCACGCCGTTGTAGCCCGGGATATCGGCCTGCGTGACGAGCTTCGCATCGTTGTTTGCTTGAACGAGCAATCCTGCCGGTGCGATGATTCCGCGCACGGAAGCCGGCGTCGTGATCGTGTAATCGCTCGCCAGCCCGGCAACTTCGTTGCCTGCGCCGACCCCGCTTCCGTTGCCGCTGGCGCGGCTTCGGAAACCGGTGAAGGTGGCCATGCCGTTGGCGACGATGTTACGTGTGCCGGCGTTCGGATTATCGAAAGCAACCAGCAGGCCGCTCGCCCCGCCCGCGCTATCGCCGCCGACGAATCCCGACAACGGGCCGAGCGTGGACGCGGTGCTCGTCAGGCCGTCATAGGTCTTGCCCACAGCATTGATGGTGGTGGTGACCCGCTTGGGGATGATGGTGCCGTTGCCGCTGCCTGTCACGGTCGCATTCGAATAGCCCGACACCGACCAGGAAGCGCCCCCGGCCGAGTAGGCGATGCTCGCCGGCATGGTGAACGATGCGGTGATGGATCTGTTGCCGGCATGCGCATTGTCGAACACGGCGTTGAGCGGCGTGAGATCGCGATACGCGGGCCTGTCGCCGTCGCTCGATGGCGTTACCACGGCGGCACTGCCGTCGAGTACACCCATCGCGTCGATGAGTCCGTCATAGGTCTTGGTGGCCGCCAATCCCGTGACGCTCAAGGTGCCAGGCGCTTGCCGGTAAAAGTAGTTGCGGGTGCCAGTGATGGCGCCGTTCGTATCGGCGGCGTTCGCGTTATAGGTTTTATAGCGCGTGGAGCCCGCCGCGCCGCTGATCTTCGCTTCAAACGCGGCGGTGGCGGCATCGCCGGAGAAGATGGTCACCGTGCCGGTGGCCCCGGTGCCGATGCTGCTCGTGAGGGTGACGTCGCCGCCTGCGGCCGCGCCCGACGGCTGGCCCTGGCCCGCTTGCAGTAGGATGCGGCTGTTTGGCCCGGTCAGCGCGATGGTGCGGTTGACGTCCAGGTCGCCGGCGGCAAGTACGCTGACGTCACCCGTGCCGGTAATGCCACCGGCCGCGAGCGTCGCCAGGCTCGTCGAGCCGGACCGGTTGAACAAGAGGTTGGCGTTATCGACCACCGCACCCGCGCCCAGCGTGCCGCTCGTGCCGCCGTTGCCGACCTGCAGCGTGCCCGCGCTCACCGTCGTCGTACCGGCATAGGTGTTGTTACCGGTGAAAATCAAGGTGCCGGTATCGCTCTTCGCGAGCGCGCCCGGGCCCGCGATGACGCCGCCGTAGCCGAGCGTCGCGCCGGCATCGACGTCGACCGTTCCGCCGGAGGCGCCGAGCGTAACACCGCGATTGGCGTCGAGCGTGAAGCTTGCCGTCGTCTCCAGCGTGCCGCCGTTGATCACCAACTGTCCCACGGTGGCGCTGGCCGGCGCCGTCCCGAGATTGTTGTCGGCGCCGATGCGCAGCACGCCGGCGTTGATCGTCGTCGTGCCTGCATAGGTGTTGGCTGCAGCCAGCGTCGTCGTGCCCGTGCCGGCCTGGACCAGGTCGCCCGTGCCGCCGATCGTGTTCGCGACAGTCAGCGCATCCGACCGGTTGAACGAAAGCGTGCCATTGTCCGTGACGGCGCCCGTGCCCAGCGTGCCGCTCGTGCCGCCGTTGCCGACCTGGAGCGTGCCGGCGTTCACGGTCGTCGTGCCGCCATACGTGTTGTTGCCGGTGAGGACCGTCGTGCCCGTGCCGGCCTGCACCAGGTTGCCCGTGCCGTTGATCGTGTTCGCGACGGTCGAGGCATCGGACCGGTCGAACGACAGCGTGCCGTCGTTCGTGACGGCACCCGAGCCCAGTGTGCCGCTCGTGCCGCCGTTGCCGACTTGTAGCGTGCCGGCGTTCACGGTCGTCCTGCCGCCATACGTGTTGTTGCCGGTGAGGACCGTCGTGCCCGTGCCGGCCTGGACCAGGTCGCCCGCGCCGCCGACCGTGTTCGAGACAGTCAGCGCATCCGACCGGTTGAACGATAGCGTGCCATTGTCCGTGACGGCGCCCGTGCCCAGCGTGCCGCTCGTGCCGCCGTTGCCGACTTGCAGCGTGCCCGCGCTCACGGTCGTCGTGCCGGCATACGTGTTGTTGCCGGTGAGGACCGTCGTGCCCGTGCCTGCCTGGACCAGGTTGCCCGTGCCGCCGATCGTGTTTGCGACGGTCGAGGCATCCGACCGATTGAACGACAGCGTGCCATTGTCCGTGACGGCGCCCGCGCCCAGCGTGCCGCTCGTGCCTCCATTGCCGACCTGGAGCGTGCCGGCGTTCACGGTCGTCGTGCCGGCATACGTGTTGTTGCCGGTGAGGATGAGGGTGCCGGCATCGGTCTTCGCGAGCGCGCCCGGGCCGGCGACGATGCTGCCGTAGGTGAGCGTCGTGCCGGCATCGACGTCGACCGTTCCTCCGGACGCGCCGAGCGTAGTACCGCGATTGGCGTCGAGCGTGAAGCTCGCCGTCGTCTCCAGCGTGCCGCCGTTGAGCACCAACTGTCCCGCGGTGGCGCTGGCCGGCGCCGTCCCGAGATTGTTGTCGGCGCCGATGCGCAGCACGCCGGCGTTGATCGTCGTCGTGCCGGCATAGGTGTTGGCAGCGGCCAGGGTCGTCGTGCCCGTACCGGCCTGGACGAGGTTGCCCGTGCCGCCGATCGTGTTCGAGACAGTCAGCGCATCCGACCGGTCGAACGACAGCGTACCGTTGTTCGTGATGGGGCCCGTGCCGAGCGTGCCGCTCGTGCCGCCGTTGCCGACCTGCAGCGTGCCCGCGCTCACGGTCGTCGTGCCGCCATATGTGTTGTTGGCCGTCAGTGTCAGCGTATTGGCGACATTTTTGACCAGGCTGCCCGCCCCGCCGATCGCATTGGCAATTGTCGTGTCGGCCGTCTGGTTGAGCGTGAGCGTGCCCGTGTTGGTGATGCCGTTCGTATTGCCGAACGCAAGCGTGTTGCTGTTCAGTGTGCTCGAGCCGGTCACGGTGTAGGTACCGCCGGCGAGGGTGAGGGCAGCGCTGGTGTCGATCGTCGCATTGTTCAGCGAGACGTCGCCGCCCGCTTGCAAGGCGATGCTGCCCAGGCTCGCGCCGGTGCCCGACGACAGTGTGCCGTTGACGGCGACGCTGCCGCCGCCCGCCGGCGCGCGGATCGTGACCGGGTCGGTGAAGCTGGCGGTGCGCACGTCGACGGCACCGCTGCCGTCGGCGCGGCCGATCGTGATCGACGAGAAGCCGTCCTGCAGCAGCCCGAGCGCGCCGGACGGCAGGCTGAAGGTGCCGCTGGCGCCGGTGCCCACGCCGATCGACGTGGTGGGCGTCAGCGGCTGCAGCAGCAACGGACCGGTGCCGGACACCTGGCCGCTTGCCAGGTTGACCGTGTCGCCCGTGAGCGTGACGGCGCCGGCCTGGCTCGCGCCGCCGATGGTGCCGCCCGACTCCAGGCTGATGGCCGCGCCGGCCGCCGGATTGGCGCTGCTGCCTTGCAGCGTGAGCGCGCCGCTGGCCGTGCGCACGGTGCCGCCCGACACGACCACGCCGCGGTTGTTGCTGGCGCCCGTCGCCGTGGTGGTACCGTCGAGGCTGATGTTGCCGCTACCGGTCGAGGCGATCATGCCGCTGCTCGTCACTTCGATGCCGTTGCTGCCGGTACCGGTGCCGGTGGCGCTGCCGGCAACGGTCATCGTGCCGTTGAAAACTTTCAGTGCACTGTTGGCCAGCAGGATGCCATCGCTGGCATTGCCGCCCGCCGCGCCCTGCGCGTTGAGGATCACGTTGCCGTTGCCCGTGGCCTGGATCGTCGCGTTCGTGAGCGACATGCCGGTGTTGCCGGTGCCCGTGCCGCGCGCAAGGCCTTGCATGCTCACGGTACCGTCGACCGTGGTGATGGAGGGAGCGCCAGTCACCATGACGACGCCGTAGCCGTTGTTCACGGCCCCGGTCGCACTCATCCCGTCGATGGTGATCGAGCCGGAGCCGCTTGTCTGGATCCTGCTGTTGGCGAAGGCCACACCTAGCGGATTGGCGCCGGTGCCTACGCCGCGTATCGTGATGTTCCCGCCGCCCGCGTCGAGTGTCGCAAAACCCATGCCGAACGTGTGTGCCGCAGTCGAATCCAGTGCGGCCGCGTAACCGGGATCGGTAAGCGCCGGCAAAGGCGTGAGCGCGCCCGTGCCGCCGCGCATGACGACATCGCCCCCCGAGGTCAGGATCCGGGCGCCGGCCGCGACGCCGATGAGCCCGTTATTGCCGCCATTGAACGTGACGTTCAGCTTGTCCCCGCCCGGCACGCTGTCCTGGATGATGCCTGAGTACTTGAGCTGTGTCCCGGTCGTCGGCGTCAGGGCCAGCGTCAGCGACCGGGTGCCGATGCCGTCGTAGTCGAGAGTGGTGGAGATATTCCAGGTGATGGCATCGGCCGTGAGCACGACGTCGTTGGCCATGAGCAGCGTCTTGATCTGCCCGGGGTTGAACGTCGAGGTGCCATTGCCGACGGGGCTGTTTTGCACGGTGATGGACGTCGGGTCCAGCAACAGCGTGCCGCCGCCCGTATCCACGTTCCCGGAAAAAGCGAGATCGCCCTTGCCCGATACTTCGGCAAAGCCTTTGCCGGCCGCATGGACGGCGCCCGCAAATCGGGTCGTGCCATCCGACCAGACGATCACGCGGCCGCCTTGCGCGGCACCGTCGGCGCGGATCGCTGCGCCCTGTTCCACGGTCGTATCGTGCGCATTCAGGATGGCGGCATTCTTGCCCTGGTAATCGCCGCCGACCAGCACCGTGCCGCCCGCGTCCCGTCCGGAGGCGTCGATGCGGGCCGTGCCGGCCACCGTGACCTGGTCGCCCAGCACGTGGACTTCGCCGCCGCGGCCGGTGGGCGCCGTGGCGTCGAGCACGCCGCCGGCCTTGACCGTGCCACCGGCACCGGCATCGAGGAAGATGCGGCCGACTTCCTGGCGCACGCCCTGCGCCTGGATCAGGCCATCCGTGTTGATCAGGCTGGTGAGCACGCTGTCTGCACGGCCCGCCACCAGGTCCACGCGCCCGCCATCGGCCAGGACCTGCCCGTGATTGATGATCGCCGCGCCGGCTGTGGAAGCGTCGACTTGAGCGCTGAGCAAGCCGTCGAGCAAGGTGACCGTGACCTGGTCGCCCGCTGCGAGCGTCGTCCTGCCGCCGGGCGTGGCGATCGTGCCGTTATTGGTGACCTGGGGGCCGATGAGCGCCACGCTGCCCGCGTCGATCCGTCCTTCGTTCACGACGGCACCCGCGCCGGTGCCGTTGGTGAAGCGGTAGCGGCCGGCCGCGAAATCGGCGTCGCTGATATTGAGCGTGGAGGCGGCCAGTCCACCCACGCTGACCTGGGAACCGGGCGCGAACAGGATGCCGTTCGGATTCACGAGGAACACTTGGCCATTCGCCTGCAGTTTGCCGAAGATCGAGGAGGCTTCGTTGCCGACGATCCGGTTCAGCGCGACCGACGAACTGTTCGGCTGGTGGAACACGACGGTGTTACCGGCGCCGATATCGAAGCTTTGCCAGTTCGTGGACATCGACTGGCTGGCCTGGTTGACGGTCAGGGTCGTGCCGTTCTGGTTGATCGTTCCTTGCCCCGCGGTGATGACGCCACCCGTGGGCAAGGGCGAAGCCCAGGCGGCGCAGCTGTAGAACGCGGCGCCTGCCAGGAGCAATGCATGCCCGGCAGCGGACATGTTTGACTCTGCCTCGAAAGCGCGTTCCGTCGCCGTGCCCGAACCCTTGCCATTGGCCCTGCTGGACTCTGCCACGGGCACGAGCATGCCCAGGCGCTTGCTGAAAATCGTGCGGTATCTATTACGATTCAATCTGATACTCCAGTAGTCGTTTTACTTGTTGACGCCATGTTTGTCGGGGGCGTGGTCAGAACGCGGTGCTCAGCGAGACGTTGAGCTGGTAAGGCCGGTCCGGCGCCGCGGTCATTTTCCTGTCGCCCCGGAATGCGAGCGTGCCGGTGAACAGCACACGATCGGTCACGCGGACATTGAGGCCGGTACCGAAACCGGACAGGGTCACGTGATTGGCTCCGCCGGTCCAGGGCGTGGCGTCGAGCGCGCCGTGGGCGTAGTCGTAGAACACGATCCCTTCCAGCGCATGACCCCACAGCGCCGGTAATGGCTGACGCCACTCGACGCTGGCGAACGCCGCCTTGTCCGCCAGCGTGTCGCCGCTGGGGTAGGCCCGTACGGAGTAAGGCCCGCCCAGCGCAAATTTTTCATAGGAATCGAGGTTGTCGCCCGTTTGCTGGGCGGACACGCGCAAGGACAGGCTCGGGTGTCCGAACCACAGTTGCAGGGCGTAGTTGAGCATCCACTTGTCGTAATTGCCGGCGGACCGGGCCGTCGACGCGTCGGCCGCCAGCGCGTCGTCGCTTTCGAGCTCGAGCTTGCCGCGCGTGTAGAGCACCGACAGCGTCGTCAAGGCCGGCGAACCGAACACGACGTCGCGCCAATCACCGCTGAAGCCCAGTTCGACACGATCCTTGAGGCGTCGCTCGGCATGAGTCTGCAAGGCATCGACCGCATCGTGGAAGCGGCGCACCCCATAGCTGGCGTCCGCGCGCAAATTCCCCGACAAGCTCCGGACGAGTGGATAGGAGAGTGCCACGTCGCCGCTCCTGACCGTACCGTTCGCCTGCAATGGCGCGTAATGGCCGCCCAACTCGTATTGCACGTAAGAACCGCGCAGGTCGATACGCATGCCGCTGTAGCCGACCGGGACGCCATAATCCACCATGCCGTATTGCATGTCGCCGTGACGCGCCGTCGCCACGCCCTGGACATTGAGCTGATCGCCGAACCCTCCGGGACTGTTCAGCTGCAGCGTGCCGATCGCGCGCGTCATGCCCGAGTAATAGCCGCCCAGGTTGTCCAGCTGGACGCTGCCGGTGGCGAGCGGGTCGGCATCGACCTTGACGTCGAGCCGCGATGTGCCGATGCGGCGCCCCGGCGCCAACTGCGCCACGCCATGCGCGCCGGCAGTGTCATTCAGCAAAAGGAGACCGCGCTCCAGCGCCTGGCGCTGGATCAGGGCGCCGCTGCAGTCGTCCGTCTGGCAAATCGCCTCTGTCAGGATGCGCCGTACCCGCTGCTCGCCCATGCGGGCATTGCTGTCGATGCCGATTTGATCGTAGCGGCCTTCGAGGACGGCAATGGTGATGATCCCTTGCTCGATTTCCTGTCGAGGCAGATAGGCCAGCGTCAGGAGATAACCTTGGCTGCGGTAATACGCCGCTACCCGATCGGTAGTCTTCCGCAATTCATCCAATGATAAATTTCCCGTGCGATCGGCAATAAGCGCGAGCAGCGTACTTTCTTCGAATACGGTATTGCCGGTGATGCGATAACCTTTGACTCGCACGTGCGCATCGTTCGGCACCGAATCCAGTGCCGGGGTTTCCGGTATATCGATCTTCGTACCGCGGGGCGAATTGATCGGCGGGAGAGGGGTGCTGCGTTCGATATTCCTGAGAACGTCGCCGCCCGTAGGCGGAAGGTTTTGTGCAAAAGCACCTGTGATCGTCATGCCGAATATTCCCATTGCGGCGGCGCGCCGGCGCAGTGGAGAAAATCGTTTGGCTTCTGCTCGAAATGAGTTTTCTTTTATCGCTATTATCACTTTGTAAATTACCTGTTCAGGATTGTTAATGCCGCCTGTTAAATGTATATATTATTTCCATAATGCAATTGATGTTATACGCAAACATTGTGCGGTGCAACCAGTGCCGCATGACGTTGGCATTCGTGTAGTCACCCAAGTGGGATTCGTGCGATATCAGTCGCAGTGAATTGGACGATTCATTCCATTCAGCTGGGGAGCGGTTCTCGATTGCCGGATAACCGTCCCGTCAGCCGGTGCGAGCGGCGTTCTTGATTTTTCGGGCACAATGCCCCTGCAAGCTTGTTAAATCAACCAGACAGGGAATCCATGAACGAGCGGACCGCACGCGACGTCGTGCTGATGCGCGCCATCGAAACGGCCGACACCAGGCGCGAGATCCTTTCCGAAGACGATCGCGTGTACGCGAGCCGCAGCGCGCGCGAACTCGCGCATTGGCAGGCAGCCGAGGGCAAGAGCGAGCCGCGGCTCGATCACTTCCTCGGCCAGCGCGCGGAACTGATCCTCAAGCGCCTGGCCGAGCGCACGCCGGCGTTTGCCGCGTTCCGCCAGCGGCGCAGCGTGCTGCCGTTGCTGGCCGTGCTGCTGCCCATCGCCGGCTTCCTGGCCGGGGCAGGGCTGGACCGCATCGGCAATCCGCACCGCGTCGATCTGCTGTCGGCCCCGCTGTTGTTGATCGTCGCGTGGAACCTGCTCGTGTACGTCGCGCTGATCGTGTGGGCGCTCGTGCCGGCCAAGCGCACGGGCTGGGCGAGCCCGCAACTGCTGCGGCGGCTCTCGGTGGGCAAGGCGGCGCTGCCGCGCAAGCTGCCGGCGCCGCTCGCCGCCGGCATCGCGCAGTACTTCACCGAGTGGTCGCAGCTGACGGCCAAGCTCACGCACCTGCGCCTCGCGCGCACGATCCACTTCGCGGCCGCCACGTTCGCGCTCGGCGCCATCGCGTCGTTGTACGCACGCGGCGTGCTGACGCAGTACGCGGCCGGGTGGGAAAGTACCTTCCTCGGCGCGGACCAGGTGCACGCGCTGCTGTCGTTCCTGTTCGCCCCCGCGCTCGCGGTGTTCCCGCTGCAGGGCTTTTCGCTGGCCGACGTCCGGGCCCTTCACTTCGTGCAGGAGTCGTCGCCGGCGGGCGGCGCGCGCTGGGTCCACCTGTATGCCGCGACGTTGTTGCTGCTCGTCGTGCTGCCGCGCCTCGTGCTGGCCATCGTGTCCGCGCTACGCGCGCGACGCCTCGCGCGACGTTTTCCGCTCGACCTCGGCCTGCCGTACTATCGCCTGCTGGCCGATCGGGTCGGCGCGTCCGGCCCCGCCGTGCTGCGCGTGATCCCGTACAGCTTCACGGTCGACGAGGCGCGCCATAAAGGCCTCGCGGCCGTCGCGGCGATGGTGCTCGGCGAACAGGCGCAGTTGATGTTGCGACCGTCGTGCTCCTACGGCGACGAGCCGAAGGACGCGCTGCGCGATGCCCGGCTGGACGATGCGGACGTCGCCATCACGGCCGTCCTGTTCAACCTCGCCGCCACGCCGGAGCGCGAGAATCACGGCACGTTCCTCGACTACCTGGCGCGCAACACGCCGCGCGGCATCGCCGTGCTGCTGGACGAATCGGGGCTCGTGGAACGGAGCGCAGGCCAGACCGGCTTCGATACTCGCCTGGTGGAGCGCGTCGCGCTGTGGCACCAGTTCTGCCAGTACCACCACACTCAGGCGACCGTCGTCGATCTGCTGCATCCGGAGCGGCATCCGCTCGATCTCGGCAGCGGCCTTACCGTGTCGGGGACGGCATGAGCGAAGCGCCCGTCGACATCCAGTTCGCGCTCGTCTCGCACACGAACAACGGCAAGACGACCTTGGCGCGCACGCTCGTCGGCATGGACGTGGGCGAGGTACGCGACGCGGCCCACGTGACCGTGTTCGCCGAAGCCCATACGCTGCAGGCGAGCAGCGCGGGCGACCGCCTGCTGTTGTGGGACACGCCCGGCTTCGGCGATTCCGTCCGCCTGCTCAAGCGCCTGGCCATGACCGGCAATCCGATCGGCTGGTTCCTGCGCGAGGTGTTCGACCGCTACCGCGACCGCCCGTTCTGGCTCAGCCAGCAGGCGCTGCGCGCGGCAAAGGATGCGGCCGACGTCGTCCTGTACCTCGTGAATTCGGCCGAAGATCCGCGCGACGCGGGCTATCTGCCGGCCGAGATGCGCATCCTCGAATGGCTCGGCAAGCCGGTCGTCGTGCTGCTCAACCAGTTGGGGCCACCGCGGCCGGACGACCAGGAGAGGGCGGAACAGGCACGCTGGAAGACGCATCTCGACCAGTACGCCATCGTGCGTGACGTGCTCGCGCTGGACGCGTTCGCGCGCTGCTGGGTGCACGAAGATGTGTTCTACGAGCGCGTCGGCAAGTGCATCGATGCGTCCAAGCGCGACGGCTATGCGCGCCTGCTCGCGGCCTGGCAGGCGAACAACGCGCAGCGCTTCCGCGGATCGGTGGAGCTCTCCGCGCAGATGCTGGCCGGCGCCGCGCGCGACAGCGAGGCGGTCGGGCAGGAGGGCAAGGCGAACCTGCTCAAGTCGGCGCTGAAGGCGGTCGGTCTCGGCAAGGACGAGCAGAAGCGCCAGGATGCGGCGATGGCGGGCCTCGTCGAACGATTGGAGCGCCGGATCGGCGACACGACCGTCGGCCTGCTGCGCCTGCACCGCCTCGATCCGGGCGACGCGGGCCGCATCAATGCCCGCGTGCGCGAGAACTTCGCCGTGCGCGCACCGATCGACAAGGCGCAGGCGGGATTGCTGGGCGCCGTCGTCTCCGGCGCCGCGACGGGCCTGTCGGCCGACCTGATGGCCGGCGGCCTCACGCTGGGCGGCGGCGCGCTGCTCGGCGCGATCGTCGGCGCGCTGACGATGGCGGGTGCCGCCTGGGGCTTCAATACGACGACGGACCGCGACCGGCCCGTCGTGGAGTTCGCCGATCCGTTCCTGCGCACGCTGCTCGTCGGCAGCGTGCTGCGCTACCTGGCCGTCGCCCACTTCGGACGCGGGCGCGGCAACTTCGTCGAGGGCGAGGCGCCGCCGTTCTGGCAGGCAGAGGTCGAACGCAGCGTCGCGCGGCACGAGGCGGAACTGGCGCCGCTGTGGAAGGCAGTCCGCGCCGCCCCCGATGCCGCCGGCGCCGGCGCGCCCGTGCAGGCGCTGCTCGGCCGCGTGATCGTCGAGACGCTCGAGCACCTGTACCCGGAGACGGCGGCGCGCGCATTGGCACGTGCGGCCATGTGACACCTGTTGCAAATTGGGACAGCGGCGGCGCGCCAAGGCCGTCGCCACGGGCGCGCAGCGCATGGCACGCCGATTGCTCATGTAGGGTTAAACCGATAAACCTACAGGAGACATCATGAAACATGCTATCCGCACCGCCGCCGTCGCACTGGCGCTCGGCTCCGCCGCACTCACGTCGATCTGGGCCAGCGCGCACGGCAACGTCGTCCCGCAAGCCGTCGACACGACGGGCCTGCCCGTGCTGGGCGACAAATGGCGCGACGAGAATCCCTACCGCGCCAACAAGCTCGCGCTGAAGATCGGATCGTCGGCATACAACCAGAACTGCGCGCGCTGCCACGGCCTGGAAGCGGAATCCGGCGGCATCGCGCCGGACCTGCGCCTGCTCGACCGCGACTGCACGGGCATCAAGAACGACACCAAGAAGCAGGCCTGCTACAAGGAGACCGACAAGTACTTCCTGACCAGCATCCGCCACGGCAAGGTGCGCAACGGCGCCGTCTACATGCCGCCGTTCGAGGGCGTGTTCAACCAGGAAGCGATGTGGGCCATCAAGACCTACCTCGAATCGCGCCGCGCCGCGGACTGAGGCCGCCATGTCGACTCCGACTTCGCCGTCGCGCCGGCGCGTGCTCGCCGCCGGCCTGCTGCTGGGCGCAGGCGCCATCGCGCCGCGCGCCGTCCTCGCCGCCGACGCGCCCGCGCTGCGCGAAGCGGGCATCCTCAAGGTGGCCGTCTACAACGACCTCGCGCCGTTCTCCGACCACGGCCTGGGCATCGACGCCGATCTCGGCACCGCGCTGGCCGGCAAGCTGGGTCTGAAGCCCGCGCTGTTGCCGTTCAATGCGGGCGACGATCTCGGCGACGACCTGCGCAACATGGTGTGGAAGGGGCACTACCTCGGCTACGGACCGGCCGACGTGATGCTGCACGTGCCCGTCGACCGCATGCTGATGAATGCGAATCCGCAAGTCGAGATCTTCGCGCCGTACTACGTGGAGACGGTGCGGCTCGTGCGCAGCGCGCAGGCGATTCCGCGGTTCGATGGTGTCGATGCGCTGGCGGGCAAGCGCATCGGCGTCGAGAAAGTCTCGATCTCCGGCATGGTGATGCTGGGCGAGGGCGGTGGACGCTTCCGCGAACAGGTGCACATCTACCCGACCGCCATCGAAGCACTCGAGCAACTGAAGGCAGGCGGCCTCGATGCGGTGCTGGCCACGCGTGCGCAGATCGAAGCCGTCATAAAGGGCGACCCCGCGTTCCCGCTGCAGGAGGTGCCGTTCGATCGCCTGCCGCGCGGCGGGTGGGCCGTCGGCATGGCCGTGAAGAAGGATAATCTCGGCCTTGCACGCAAGCTGCAGGCCGCGCTGAACGACATGGCGGCCAGCGGCGAGTTGACGACGATCTTCGCGAAGTACGGCGTGCAGGCCGTCAGGCCTTGACGGGACGGACGCTCACTCGTCCGACCACAGCTTGCCGCCCGTCGCCCAGTGCTCGCGCTTGATTTCGTGGATCAGGATGTCCACGGATTCGGGAGGGCACTCGAGCGTTTTGACGGTGGCTTCCGTGACGGCTTGGACGAACGCGCGCTTTTGTTCCGGCGTGCGGCCTTCGAACAGTTGGACGTTTATGGTCGGCATGGGGTTCCTCAAGTGCGGTAGGTCGGACTGACCGCGTCCAGGCGGCGCAGCAAGGATGGCCATTCGAGCACGCCCTCCGGCGAACCGTCGCCCAGCAGCTGGTCGTGCGTCTTGGCGCAGATGACGTCCGGCGGCTGCCGCAGCGGCACGCCGGCCGCCTGCGCGCGCAATTGCACGTCGCACGCGCGGTCCAGCGTTTCCATCAGTACGAACGCTTCCGCGATCGTCCGCCCCACGGTCAGGCTGCCGTGGTTCCGCATCAGCATGGCTGGCCGCGCGCCCAGGTCATGCACGAGGCGGGCCTGCTCGTCCGGCGTCATCGCGATGCCTTCGTAGTCGTGATACGCGAGCGCGCCGTAGAAGCGCAGCGCGTATGGCGACAGCGGCAGCAGGCCGTTTTCCTGCATGCCGACGGCGATGCCGGCCGGGTGATGCAGGTGCATGACGCAGGCCGCGTCCGGGCGTGCCTTGTGCACGGCCGCGTGCAGGCGGAAGCCGGGCTGGTTCACCGGCGCGGGCACTGCCCCGACGACGTTGCCGGCGCCGTCGACCTTGACGAGGTTTGACGCCGTCACTTCATCGAAGCGCAAGCCGAACGCGTTGATCAGGTAGTGATCCGGCTCGCGCGGTACGGCCGCGGAGATGTGGGTGTAGATGCCGTCATCCCAGCCGTACAGCGCGCACAAGCGGTAGCACGCGGCCAGGTCGACACGGGTTTGCCATTCGCTGGCGATCGTGGGTGTGTCCATCACGCCAGCGTACCAGGCGTCGGGTCAACGTGTCATATGCCCAGCCGCATGAACGTTATGCGCCCCGCGTATCCGGGCAGGGCGCATTCCCGTGTCAGAACTGGTAGTGCACGCTGGCGCCCAGCACCCAGTTGCGTCCCGGCGCCGGCTCGTAATAACGCTTGTTGCCGTCGCCGACGATGACGGAACCGACGTACGTGCGGTCGAAGACGTTGTTCACGCGCGCGTACTCGCGCAGGCGCCACATGCCCAGCGCCTGGTTGGCTTGCACGCGTGCGTTGACGATCGCATAGCCGGGTGCGGGCACCGCGGCGTTGGCATCGTCCGGATAGACGTTACCGCTGGCGACCGTCTCCAGCGCCGCCTGCAGCCTGCCGTCCGACGCCTTCCACGCCAGTTCGCCGAACAGGTTAGTGCGCGGCACGCCCGGCAGGCGATTGCCTTGTGCGACGCCGGTGAACGCCTCGTCGTAGATCGCGCGCAGCGCCGTGGCCGCCACGCGCGCGGAGAAGCCGGCGCGCAGGTCGGCGTCGAGCGACAGTTCCAGGCCTTGGCGCAACGTGGCGCTCGCGTTGCGGTAGCTCGTGCGGCCGCCGCTGGCGCTGTCGACGACGAGTTCGTCGTGCGTGCGCACCTGGAACAGGGCCGCGTTGACGCGCACGTCCTGGCCGATCAACGCCTTCGCCCCCGTCTCCAGCTGCGTGCTCGTGGCCGCGCCGAGGTGGTAGTTGAAACCGCCGCCCGTCCCGGAGTAAAACACTTCGTTGAGCGTGGGCGTCTCGAAGCCGCGCGCCGCGCTGGCATAGACGTTGAGCGCGGGCGTGACCTTGTACAGGGCGCCCAGCAGCGGTGTCGTGTGGCGGTAGTCCACACCGCCGCCGTCGTTGCCATTCGAGAGATAGTGGTCGGCGACGTCGAAGCTCACGCGGCTGTGACGCAGGCCGCCCGTGAACACCCACGGACCGCGCTCCCATTCCAGCTGCAGGTACGGATCGACGTTGCGCACGTGGTCGTCCTCGTCGCGGCGCAGGCGACCTTTCACGCCGAACGTCGTTCCCACATAGTTCTCGTAACCCTTGCGCGCATCGTTCGACTTGCCTGCTTCCAGGCCCACCGTCGTGCGGAGCGTACCGTCGGCCAGCGGGCGCACCATCAGCCAGTTCGCATCGAAGCCGTAGAAATCGCGGTCGAAGTCGACCACGCCGCCGGAATGGCTGGCCGGCGCCTGGAACGCTTTCGAGAAGGCCTGGTACTGGACCACGCGGCGGTTGCCGCCGTAGACCGTCAGGTGCAGGCGGTCGGTGCCGAATTTCTCGTCCCACGCGAGGCCGATCTGCTGGTGGTGGATGCTCTTGCGCGTGTCGTAGCGGTCGGCCAGCGTGCGCTTAGGCGTCTGCGTGTCCGTCGCGTCGATCTCGCCCGCGCGCGGGTCGCGCTGGAACGTGGCCCACGTGACGCCCAGCGGGTCTTGCGTGTCGTCCTGGCGCAGGCCGCCGGCCGTCACCGTCAGCTTGCCGGAGGGGGACGTATCGAAGGTGAGCTTCGCATACGCCTGGTCGCGCGTGGCGGCGCTGTGGGCGCGGTAGCCGTCCGTCTCGAAGCGCGAGCCGTCCAGCAGCCAGCCGAAGCTGCCCTGCTTGCCGCCCGCGTTGACGTCCGTCTTGCGCATGCCGTCGCTGCCACCCGCGACATTCGTTTCGACGAACGGCGCGCCTCGCGGATCGCGCGTGAACAGCTGGATCACGCCGCCCGCGTGGTTGCCGTACAGCGTGGAGAATGGCCCGCGCAAGACTTCGATGCGCTCGGCCATGTCCAGGTCGAACGTGGCGGCCTGGCCCTGGCCGTCGGGCATGGTGGCGGGCACGCCGTCCGCGACGAGGCGCACGCCGCGCACGCCGAACGCGGAGCGGGCGCCGAACCCGCGCGAGGAAATCTGCAGGTCCTGCGCATAGTTCTGGCGGTTCTGCACTGTGAGGCCCGGCACGGCGGCCAGCGCCTCGGATGCGTTCACGCGCGGCTGGGCGGCGCCGATGCGGTCCGCGTCGACGACGTCGATGGCGGCCGGCAGATCGAAGCTCGTGTGCTCGGCGCGAGTGGCGCTGACGACCACCACGTTCAGCGGCGCGTCGGGCGCATTGGGTGCGGCCGCAGTGGCGGCCAAGGGCGTAACGGCGAACAGTGCCGCGACGGCGTTCAAGCGAAATCTCATCATGTCTCCCTGTTGGATGGTCCGCCCTGTCGTCCGGACGCCGACCATCGGCGCATGCAATATACCTGCCAGGCCGGGATTCTGCCGTCTGCGTGGCACGGCGCTTGCACGCCCAGGCGCATCACCCACCCCGAAAGGTCCATCATGTTTCGCATCCACTTCTCCTTTCTGTTGCTGGCGTGTGCCTGCAGCGCCGCCCAGGCAGCGCCGTTCGCCTACGTCCCCAACGAAAAATCCGCCAGCGTCACCGTGATCGACACGGCCACCGGCGCGGCCGTGCGCCAGATCGCTGCGGGCCAGCGTCCGCGCGGCATCGCGGCCGATCCGGCGGGCACGCGGCTGTACGTGACGGACGCCTCCGCCAATGCGCTGCTCGTGCTGGATGCGGCCAGCGGCGCGCTGCTCGCCACGATCCCCCTCGGCAGCTCGCCCGAGGGCGTGAACGCATCGCGCGACGGCCGCTGGATCGCTGTCGCGGTGGAGGACACCAATAGCGTGGCGCTCGTCGACGCGGCCGCGCGCAAGCTCGCCGCCGACATCCCCGTTGCGGGCAAGAACCCCGAGCACGCCGTGTTCAGCCCGGACGGGCGCTGGCTGCTCGTCTCGGCCGAGAACGCGGAGCAGGTCGACGTGATCGACGTGGCCGCGCGACGCCAGGTGGGCTCGATCGCCGTCGGCCTGCGCCCGCGCGGCATTGGCTTCTCGCCCGACGGCACAAGGGCTTATGTCGCGTGCGAAGTGGCGGGCGCCGTGTACGTGCTGGACCTCGACCAGCGGCACAGCATCGCGACGATCCCCGCGGGGAAGAACCCGGCCGGCATCGCCGTCGCGCCGGATGGGAAGACCGTGTACGTGTCGAACGGCGCGGACGGCAGCGTGATGCGCATCGATGCAGCGCGCAACGCCGTGGATGCCGTCATCGCCGTCGGCAAGCGGCCGTGGAATATGGCGGTCACAAAGGACGGTACCCGGCTGTACGTGGCGAACGGCCGCTCGGACAGCGTGTCCGTGATTGACACGGCCGCGGGCGCGAAGACGGCCGACATCGCGGTGGGCAAGCTGCCGTGGGGTGTGGTGATCCGCTGAGTTGTTCAAGTTTGGGACACCTGTACCAGAAACGGCCGGCCGAGGGCCGTCTGGCGCGCGAAACGAGGCAGAAACGGGCTGGCACGGCGTTTGCGAAAGAAGGGGAGTACCGATCGAACAACCAGCGCCGGCAACGGCCTAATCCAACCCACAGAGAAAGAGGACGACATGAATCTCGCGGACATCAGCAAACTCGGCGTCGCCAACCCGTTCCGCCAACGCTACGACAACTACATCGGCGGGCGTTTCGTCGCGCCGGTCAAGGGCGAGTACTTCGCCAACGTCACCCCGATCAGCGGCCAGCCGTTCTGCGAAGTCGCGCGCTCGACGGCGGAAGACGTGGAGCTGGCGCTGGACGCCGCGCATGCGGCCAAGGATGCATGGGCCAAGACGTCGCCGGCCGAACGCGCCAACATCCTCAACCGCATCGCCGACCGCATGGAGCAGAACTTGCGCCTGATCGCGACCGCCGAGACCATCGACAACGGCAAGCCGATCCGCGAAACGATGGCGGCCGACATCCCGCTGGCGATCGACCACTTCCGCTACTTCGCCAGCTGCATCCGCACGCAGGAAGGCGCCATCTCCACCATCGACAGCGAAACGTACGCGTACCACTTCCACGAGCCGCTAGGCGTCGTCGGCCAGATCATCCCGTGGAACTTTCCGATCCTGATGGCCGTGTGGAAGCTGGCGCCCGCGCTCGCCGCCGGCAACTGCGTGGTGCTGAAACCGGCCGAGCAGACCCCGGCCTCGATCATGGTGGTGATGGAACTGATCGCCGACCTGCTGCCGGCCGGTGTCGTCAACGTCGTCAACGGCTTCGGCCTGGAAGCGGGCAAGCCGCTCGCATCGAGCAAGCGCATCGCCAAGATCGCCTTTACCGGCGAGACGGGCACGGGCCGCCTGATCATGCAATACGCCGCGCAGAACCTGATTCCCGTCACGCTGGAATTGGGCGGCAAGTCACCCAACATCTTCTTCGCCGACGTGATGGACGCGGACGACGAGTTCTTCGACAAATGCCTGGAAGGCTTCGCGATGTTCGCGCTGAACCAGGGCGAGGTGTGCACGTGCCCGTCGCGTGTGCTGATCCAGGAATCGATCTACGAGAAGTTCATCGAGCGCGCGCTGGCGCGCGTCGCGCAGATCAAGGCCGGCAACCCGCTCGACGACAGCACGATGATCGGCGCGCAGGCATCGAAGGAGCAGCTGGAAAAAATCCTGTCCTACCTCGACATCGGCCGCCAGGAAGGCGCGCAGGTGCTGGCGGGCGGCGAACAGGCGCGCCATGACGGCGACCTGTCCGGCGGCTACTACGTCCGTCCGACCGTGTTCAAGGGCGACAACAGCATGCGCATCTTCCAGGAAGAGATCTTCGGCCCCGTCGTGTCGGTGACGACGTTCAAGGACGAGGCGGACGCGCTGCGCATCGCCAACGACACCTTGTACGGCCTGGGCGCCGGCCTGTGGACCCGCGACGGCAGCCGCGCCTTCCGCGTCGGCCGCGCGATCCAGGCGGGACGCGTGTGGACCAACTGCTACCACCTGTACCCGGCACACGCCGCGTTCGGCGGCTACAAGCAGTCGGGCATCGGCCGCGAGAATCACAAGATGATGCTCGACCACTACCAGCAGACCAAGAACCTGCTGGTGAGCTACAGCCCGAAAGCGCTGGGCTTCTTCTGATCCGCGGCAGCGCCATGACGCCCACCATCGCACGCGTGACCGCGACACCCGCCGCGCTGGCCTTCATCGGCGAGCTGCGGCAGCGTCATGGGCCGCTGATGTTCTTCCAGTCCGGCGGCTGCTGTGACGGCAGCACGCCGATGTGCTACGCCGCGGGGGAATTCGACCTCTCCGATACCGACGTCTACCTCGGCAACCTGGACGGCGCGCCGTTCTACATCGGGCTCGAGCAGTTCGGCTATTGGGAGCACACGCAACTGATCATCGACGTCGTGGAGGGCAACGGCGGCATGTTCTCGCTCGATAACGGCACGGGCCGGCGCTTCCTCACGCGCTCGCGGCTGTTCACGGACGAGGAAAACGGCCAGCTGCGCAGCCAGGCGCCCGGACGTTGAAACGTCAGTAGGGTGGGCTCCCCGAGCCCACGCGTAACGGCGACTTAAAACGACAACAAAGGAGACAAGCATGAAGACGAGATTGACCATCCTGCTCGCAGGACTCGCCCCGCTGGCGTTCATCGCCCAGGCGGCCGACATCACCAATGCGATGCTCGAGAATGCATCGAAGGACACGAAGAACGTGCTGTCCTTCGGCATGGGCTCGCAGGGCCAGCGTTATTCGACGCTCACCCAGATCAACACGAAGACCGTCGGCCAGCTCGTGCCCGCATGGTCGTTCTCGTTCGGCGGCGAAAAGCAGCGCGGCCAGGAATCGCAGCCCATCATCGCCAACGGCAAGATGTTCGTCACGGCGTCGTACTCGCGCATCTTCGCGATCGACCTGAAGACGGGGAATAAACTGTGGAAGTACGAGCACCGCCTGCCGGAGGCGATCATGCCGTGCTGCGACGTCGTCAACCGCGGCGCCGCCGTGTACGGCAACCTCGTCATCTTCGGCACGCTCGACGCGCAACTGGTCGCACTCGACCAGGACACGGGCAAGATCGCGTGGAAGGAAAAGGTCGATGACTACGCGGCCGGCTATTCGATCACGGCCGCGCCGCTGATCGCGAAGGGCGTCCTGATCACGGGCGTCTCCGGTGGCGAATTCGGCATCGTCGGCCGCGTGGAAGGGCGCGATCCGCTGACGGGCGACCTGCTGTGGACACGACCGACTGTCGAAGGCCACATGGGGTACCGCTACGACAAGGACGGCAAGGCCACCGAGGCAGGCATCACGGGCACCGTCAACAAGAGCTGGCCCGGTGAGTTGTGGAAAACGGGCGGCGCATCGACGTGGATGGGTGGCACCTACGATCCCGCGACGGGCCTCGCGTACTTCGGCACGGGTAACCCGGCGCCGTGGAACAGTCACCTGCGGCCGGGCGACAACCTGTATTCGTCGTCGACCATCGCGCTCGATCCGCAGACGGGCCAGATCAAGTGGGCCTACCAGAACACGCCGAACGATTCCTGGGACTTCGACGGCGCCAACGAATTCGTCACGTTCGACATGAACGGCAAGCGCTACGGCGGGAAGGCCGACCGCAACGGCTTCTTCTACGTGATCGACGCCAAGACGGGCCAGCTCCAGAACGCATTCCCGTTCGTGAAGAAGATCACGTGGGCGAGCGGCATCGACCTGAAGACGGGCCGCCCCAACTTCATCGCGGCCAACCGCCCCGGCGATCCGACCAGGGGCGGCGACGGCAAGAAGGGTTCGACCGTGTTCGCCGCACCGGCCTTCCTGGGCGCGAAGAACCAGATGCCGATGGCGTACAGCCCGCAGACCGGCTTGTTCTACGTGCCGGCCAACGAGTGGGGCATGGAGATCTGGAATGAGCCGATCACGTACAAGAAGGGTGGCGCGTATCTCGGCGCCGGCTTCACGATCAAGCCGCTGAACGAGGACTACATCGGCGCGCTGCGCGCGATCGACCCGAAGACGGGCAAGATCGTCTGGGAAGACAAGAACACGGCACCGCTGTGGGGCGGCGTGATGACGACGGCCGGCGGCCTCGTGTTCTACGGCACGCCCGAGGGCTACCTGAAGGCCGTCGATGCGAAGTCGGGCAAGGCGTTGTGGCAGTTCCAGACCGGGTCCGGCGTCGTCGCGCCGCCAGTGACGTGGGAAGACGGTGGCGTGCAATACGTGGCCGTCGTCTCGGGGTGGGGCGGTGCCGTGCCGCTGTGGGGCGGCGAAGTCGCGAAGAAGGTCAACTTCCTCGAGCAGGGTGGTTCCGTGTGGGTCTTCAAGCTCGCGTCGAAGATCTGAGGTCCCGGATTTGATTCGTGGTCAGGGAGGGTTTATGCATCGGCTGCGGCGGCGGCCGGCGTCGAGACCCTGTTTTGCGGCGGCTTCGGCCGCCGTTTTTTTTAGCCGTTTCGGTCTCGGATATTCAATTTATATCGTTTATCCTGTTTTGGTGAGGGCGATCAAAAGTGTGACACCTGATCCGATTCGCCACAAAAAAATCCCCATCCACCCTCGTTTTCCCGGGCAAACGGCCGGGCACGCAACTTGCCATCACTGTCGGGACCATCCACACGATGTGTTCACACCACAAGCGAGAAAGCGAGGAGACAAATGAAGAAGGTTCATCTACTGGCCGTCCTGGCCTCGATGGGCGTCTGCGCCCAGCAGGCATCTGCCGTCGACCTGAAGGCCGGTGACTGGACGGTCAACGTCGGCGGCATCGTCAACGCCTATTACACGGGCGTGTCGTGCAGCGGCGACGCCATCGGCGGCCTGGCGCTGGGCGGCCGCGCGCTCGGCTGCGGCGGAGAGGATCGCCGCACCACCATCGGCAACGGCCTGCTGCCCAGCGGCCTCGTGACATCGGTCTCGTCGACGCAGGGCGGCTTCGACGTCACCGCGAAGATCGGCATCTACGCCGCGACGGCGACGGACAGCGCGATCGCGCAGAACAGCACCGTCGATGTCCGTCAGGCGTATTTCACGTTCGGCCGCGCGGATCTCGGCACGTTCAAGCTGGGTCGCGACTACGGCTTGTTCGGCCACGAAGCGATCCTCGGCGACATGACGCTCGTGGGCGCGGGCGCACCCGTGCAGGCCACGCAGCGGGGCCGCGTCACGCTGGGCCACATCGGCGCGGGCTACAGCTATCTCGGCACGTATGGCCAGATCGTCTACAGCACGCCGAAGAACGATGCCGGCATCGGCTTCGACTTCGGCGTGATGAGTCCCGTGTCCGACACGCCCGTCATCGCCGGGCCGCGCTACTCGACCCGCACGAGCCCGCAGGTGCAGGCGCGCCTCACGTTCACGCAGGACGGCCTGAAGGCCTGGCTCGGTGCGAAGACCCAGCGCTTCACCGCGCAGACGGCGGGCAGCGGCGACCTCACGATGAACGGCATCGAAGCCGGTGCGTCATACCAGCTCGGCGCGGCCGGGCTGCTCGTCAACGCACAGACGGGCCGCGCACTTGGCATCCTGTCCGACGCCGACCAGGGCGACGTCCGCTCGAAGAACTTCCTCGTGCAGGGCACGTTCAAGACGACGGACGCCCTGAAACTGGGCCTGTCGTGGGGCCGCAGCGCCAACGACGACGACGCGGTCGGCACGGCCGGCCTGAAGTCGAACGCGAACCTGACGGCCGGCGCCTACTATGCGCTGAACGGTGCGATCACGCTGGTGGCCGAGATCGGGCAGACCCGTTCGAAAGGCTTCGGCGGCGCCACCGCGCGCATGAACGGCGGTTCCGTCGGCGGCATCATCTTCTTCTGACGTCTGCCATGGGCCTGCTCCGTCTCGTCATCTGCTGGTTGTTGGTGTGCGCGCCGGCGCAGGCTGGCACGTTGACGCAGGCGGAGTTGGCGCGGCGCTTTCCCGCGCCGCTGACGGTCGGGGACAAGGCGGCCGACGTGCCGGCATGGCCGCTGTTCAAGCAGGACGGCACGGCGATGGAGCTCGTCGGCTATGCGTTCGAATCGGCCGACCTGGCACCCGTGCCGGGCTTCGCGGGCGTGCCGCCGAACCTCCTCGTCGTCATCGACCCGAAGGGGACCTTCCTCGACGTCGCCGTACTGTCGCAGCACGAACCCGTATTCCTGGAAGGTCTCGGCGAGGCGCCGCTGCACGACTTCGTGCAGCAATACCGCGGCCGCTCGCTGGGGCAGGGGATCACGGTCGGCGGCGGCAAGGGAAGCCTGGACGGTGTGTCGAAGGCGACGGCGTCCGTCCGTATCATCAGCCAGAGCATCCTGTCGGCGGCGCTGAAAGTGGCGCGCGCCAGACTCGGATTCGCGCAGGGGCGCGACCCGGGCCGCGTCGGTCGCATCCTGCCCGACCGGTTCGTGCCGCTGTCGCTGCAGCAGATGCTCGATGCGGGCCTCGTGCGCCACGTGCGCGTGCGCAACGGCGACGTCGAGCGCCTGTTCGCGGGCGGCGCCGGCGCCGGACTGGATGCGCAGGTGCTCGCGCATCCCGACGATATCTTCATCGACGTGTGGGTGGCCTGGGCCTCGGTGCCGGCCGTCGGCCGCAACCTGCTTGCGCCGCGCACGTGGAACCGGCTGCAGGGCCGGCTGGAGCCGGGCGACCATGCGCTGCTCGTGCTGACGGCCGGCCCGCATGCGATCGCTGGCGACGACTTCGTGCGCGGCAGCGTCCCGCGCGGCATCGTGCTGCGCCAGGACCGCCTGCCTGTGGAAATGCGCGACCTCGACATCGAGCCGCGGCTGGCGGATGGCGTGCACCTGCCGGCCGACGAGATGCTGCTGTTGCGGGTGATCGGCCAGGCGGGACTCGACCCGGCGCGCGCGCTCGACTTCGCACTTCCCGTCACGCGCAGCAAGGGCATCGTCTATCCGGAGCGGATCACGCGCGAGATCGCGTTCCCGTACCAACTGCCGGCAGCGTACTACGTGGCGCCGGAAGCCGCGGCGCCGGCGTGGCAGGCCAGCTGGAAGGCGCGCCGCGTTGAATTGGCCGTGCTGGGCGTGGCGCTGGCGCTGCTGGCCGGCGCGTTGTGGCAGCAGCGCCGGCTCGTGGCGAACGCGCGGCGCTTCGCCTGGCTGCGGCGCGCGTGGCTGCTGTTCACCATTGGATTCATCGGCTATGCGGCGCAGGCCCAGCTATCGATCGTCAACCTCACCGGCATCGTGCAGGCGCTGCGCGCGGGACGGGGTCTCGATTATCTGTTGTTCGATCCGCTGACCGTCGCGTTGTGGGCGTTCGTGCTTGTCTCGCTATTCATCTGGGGCCGCGGCACGTTCTGCGGCTGGCTGTGTCCCTTCGGCGCGCTGCAGGAATTCGCCGGCCTGGCCGGACAGGCGTTGCGGCTGCCGCAGGTGAGTGTGCGGCGCGTGCTCGATGCGCGCCTGAAGCGCGTGAAGTACGGCGTGCTGGCGGCCATCCTGCTGGCCGCCGCGTGGGCGCCCGCGCAGGCCGACCGGCTCGTCGAGCTGGAACCGTTCAAGACGGCGATCACGTTGAATTTCGTGCGCGGCTGGACTTACGTCGCGTACGCGGTGGGCCTGCTGCTCGGCGCGACGGTCGTCAACAAGGCGTTCTGCCGATATCTCTGTCCGCTCGGTGCGGCGCTGGCGCTGCTGGGGCGCGTGCGCATGCTCGACTGGATCCCGCGCCGGGCCGAATGCGGCGCACCGTGCCAGACCTGCCGCCACCGCTGCAGCTACAACGCGATCGCCCCGCGCGGGCAGGTCGACTACGAGGAGTGTTTTCAATGTATGGAATGTGTCGTTATCCACGCAAGCGACGAACAGTGCGCGCCGCGGATCTTGGAACGGAAACGGAACCGGTCGATCCCGATCGTGTCCATGGACGGGAGAGCATGATGCATCGCAGGACCTTCATCGCCGCCACCTTGGGTGGCATGGCCGGCGTCGCGGCCGGCGCGACGGAAGCCGACCGGCTGCCGCTGCACAGTGGCGCGGCGCTGGCGTTCGGCACGACGATCAGCATCGCCGTGCGCCACGCGGACCCCGAAGCGGCGCAGCAGGCCATCGCTGCGGCACTGGGCGAGGCGCGCCGTGTCGACGCGTTGATGAGTCTCCACCAGCCGCCCAGCCAGGTGTTCCGGCTGAACCGCGACAAGGTGCTGCACGGGCCCGACCCGCATCTGCTGGCCGTGCTGGAGCATGCGCGCACGCTGTCGCGTCTCTCACAGGGCGCGTTCGACATCACCGTGCAGCCACTGTGGCGCGCGTTCGATGCAGCGCACGGGCTGCCGCCGGCATCCGAACGACAGCGCGCGCAGCGCCTCGTCGGCTGGACGCAGGTGCAGGCGGGCCCGGAGCGCGTCGTGCTGGCGCGGCCTGGCATGGCGATCACGTTGAACGGCCTCGCGCAGGGCTATGCGACGGACCTGGCGCTGGCCGCGCTGCGCCGCCACGGCGTGTGTCATGCGCTCGTCGACACGGGCGAGTACGGTGCGCTGGGCCGCGCGGAGGGGCGCCCGTGGCACCTGGGCATCCGCGATCCGCGCCGGGACGATGCCGTGGCCGCGAACGTCGTGATGGATGGCCGCTGCGTCGCGACGTCGGGCGATTATGCGTCCGCGTTCACCTCGGACCTGCGCCATCACCACATTTTCGATCCGGCCAGCGGCGATTCGCCGACGGAGCTGGCCAGTGTCACCGTGCTGGCGCCCACCGGGCTGGAAGCGGACGGTTTGTCGACCGCGTTCATGGTGATGGGCGCGCGCCGCGCCCACGCGCTGGCGGCGCACCTGCCGGGTGTGGACCTGCTCACGATCGGCAAGGACGGCGCGCGCTGGAAGTCGTCCGGGTTCCCGGCGGTCTAGGGGGAGGTCTTGAGATGCGGCAGCTTGCGATAAATAGTATTGCGCGAGACGCCCAGCGCGCGCGCCGTGGCCGACACGTTGCCGCCGTTCGCCTCGAGCGCCTTGAGGATCGCCGCGAGTTCCATCTCCTCGAGGTTGGCGCCGGCCGCGACCATCTGCTGCGCGGCGGGCGCGCTCGCGGGCGCGGCCTCGGAGGTTTCGGCGATGTCGTCCAAGAAGTCGTCCGGCATGTGGCGCAGGCAGATCTCTTCGTCGTCGCCGGCCATGATGGCCGCCGTGCGCAGCAGGTTCGTCAGCTGGCGGAAGTTGCCGGGCCACTTGTGGCGCTTGAACAGCCGCAGGACCTCGTCGGAGATCGTATGCGTGCCGCCGGTTTCCGTCTCCGCAGACAGGATCTTCCTGACGACGATTTCGAGGTCGGTGCGCTCGCGCAGCGGCGGCAGTTTCACGACGAGACCATTCAGGCGGTAATACAGGTCTTCGCGGAACAGGCCTTCGGCGATGCGCCGGCGCAGGTTGTGGTTCGTCGCGCAGATCACTTCCACGTTCACGGCGATCGACTTGCCGCTGCCGAGCGGCGTGACCATCCGTTCCTGCAGCACCCGCAGCAGGCGCGCCTGCAGCGCGTAGGGCATGTCGCCGATCTCGTCGAGGAACAGCGTGCCGCCGTTCGCCTGCAGGATCTTGCCGATCGCCCCCTTCTTGCGCGCGCCGGTGAACGCGCCGTCTTCGTAGCCGAACAGCTCCGATTCGATCAGCGTTTCGGGAATCGACGCGCAGTTCACGGCGACGAACGGCCCTTGCGCGCGCGGCGAATCGTTGTGGATGGCCTGGGCCAGCAGCTCCTTGCCGGTGCCCGTCTCGCCCATGATCATGATCGGCACGTCGCGGCCGAGCACGCGGTTGACCTTCTCGATGACTTGTTCGAGCTGCGGGTCGCCCGTGTTCAGGTAGCGCAGGCCGGACAGGCGGCGCGTCGCGGTCTTCGCCGACGGTTGCGGCAGGGAGGCTTGCGGAACATCGTCGAAAGCGCCCGTCAGCACGTGCACGCCATTCGTCAGGCGCAGTTCCGCGCGGGCGCGCACGCGCACGCCGTTGTGCATGCACAGGTCGAGCAGGCCGGGCGCCGCGGTGCGGTAGTGGTCGTACAGCGCGGAGACGGGAAGGCCGAACAGGGAGCTGAACGTATGGGCCTGCAGCGCGGGGAAGGACAGGCCGAGCTGGAACAGGCCGTTGCGGTTCGCCGCGAGGAAGCGGCCGCCGGGGCTGAACGACGCGATCCCTTCCATCAGCGTGCCGATGAATTCGGGCCGGGTGTGGAAGTGCAGCGTGATCGCGTTCTCGAACGTCGCCGCGAACATCTGGTTCTCGATCATCAGCGCGGACATCCGCACGAGTGCCATCGTGTGCTTGTGGAAGCTGCGGCGGTCGCCGCTCACGTCGAGCACGCCGACCACGTTGCCGCGGTGGTCCGTGATCGGCGCGGCGGAGCAGGTGAGGAAGTGGTTCGACGAGAGGAAGTGCTGGTCGGCGTGGACCGTCGTCGGCGCGCGCTCCGCGATGGCCGTGCCGATCGCGTTCGTGCCCTTGCTTTCCTCGGACCAGGCGACGCCCGGCGTCAGCGCGACGCGGTTCGCCTTTTCCAGGAAGTCGGCATCGCCCAGCGAATGCACGATCACGCCCTGCGCGTCCGTCAGCAGCACCATGTTGTGCGTGTTGGCGATCTGCTGGTACAGCGTCTCCATCGCGGGGACCGCGTGGCTGTACAGGAGGCGGTTCTGTTCGACCAGGTACGACAGGTCGGTGCCGGACATCGGGCCGAAATCGGGGCGTGCGTCGGGAGTGAGGCCGAATTGTTCGGAACGCCGGTGCGAGATGGCGATCATCGACGCCATGTCGTCGCCGGGGACGAGCAGGCCTGCCGCGTGTTGGTAAGTCATTCCATGTCTCCTGGTTGGCCCTGGACCGCGGCTCTATGTGGGGAATCGACTGTTCACAAATGTAGCACCTGTACCGGAAAGGAACAATCAAACCAGCAAATATGTTCCGTTCGCGCGATGCTTTGTTTTATGCAACTTACAGTAAGCAAGCTGGATGCCAGCTTTTCGTGCACGCAACGGCCGCACTTGCGCAGACGGTGGCGGGTTTGCTACAGTGCGCGTCCTGCTTCTGCAGCGCATAAAAAAGTTTAACTGAATCAACTAGTTAAGCTTGTCAGATCGATTACGTCGAGTGCGCTTCAGAAAAAGAAGGGGTTGACGAGTTAAGCGAAGCACTGCATAATCTCATTCCTCTGCTGCTGACGAACACAACGATTCGCAAGCGCAGCAAGGCAGTACCGAATACAAGAGTTCTTTAACAATAAACAGTCGATAAGTGTGGGCGTTTGATGAGGTGCCAGCATCCTTCGGGGTGCTGAATGCTTAAATTATCAAATGTTCACACAAAAGAAATACGTTGCTCAGCAATGAGTGACGGTCAGTATTTTGAGTGAGCGACATGCTACGAAAGTAGCAAAAACAGAGATTAAACTGAAGAGTTTGATCCTGGCTCAGATTGAACGCTGGCGGC
>NZ_JAAQOM010000032.1 GCF_011682055.1 Telluria antibiotica
GCGGATCACGTTAGGGTCGGGGATTTACCTCCACGATTAATGCTCGACCTCTATCGCCAGCCTTCCACCCTGTATTCTTTCATGCCCCGGGGCGGCCGCTCTGCAATGACCGTTAGGGTGGGCACCCTGTGCCCACCATCAGCGTGCCATCAGAACTTCGCGCGGACTCCGAACGTGATGTTCCGCCCCGGCAGTGGCGCAATATCCTTCAGCAGCGACGTCGACAGCCGGACATCCTCGTTCAGCAGATTTTTAGCCGTGAGGAAATACGTCAGGTCCATGCTGTCGAACTTTTGCGTGTACGACAGGTTGGCGTCGACGAGGTTGTAGGCCGGCGTCGGCGTCGTCTCGAACGCGGCGAGGCGTTCCTGGCCGCGGGCGTGCGTCCACTCGAGGCCGGTGCGCCAGTGCGGCTGGCGGTAGCCGATCGAAGCGCCGACGCGGTCGGCCGGCTGCAGCGGCAGGTTGCCGGCGTCGTCGAGGTAGCCGTGCGACGTGTCGGCGAACACGCGGCCGTTCCAGCCCATGCCGATCTGGTTCCACGTCATTTCGGCTTCCGCGCCCTGGATGTGGGCCTTGGCCTGCTGGAACAGGCGCTGGCGGAAGTCGCCGCCCGGGTTGCCGTCCTCGTCGAACATCGCGTCCGTCACGTGGCCGTAGATGAAGTTGTTGACGTTGTTGCGGTAGGCGTTCACGCGCCAGCGCAGCAGGCCGCTCGTCTTTTGCAGCGACAGTTCGAGGTTGCGCGAGGTTTCCTTGTGCAGGTCAGGGTCGCCGACGTCGAACGTGAGGGTCGCGTCGTGCGGGCCACCCGAGTACAGCTCCTCCGTCCCGGGCGCGCGCTGCGCATACGACAGCGTGGCGCCGAAGGAATAGCCCGGCGTGAACGGCCACAGCGCGCCGATCGAGCCGGAACCGAGGTCGAACGTGCGCTCGCGGTTGGAGACGGGCTTGCGGTCGACGTTTTCGTAGCGCAGGCCCGCGTTCCAGCGCAGCGGACCCTGCTTCCACTCCTCGACGAGGAAGGCGGCCTGCGTCGTCGAGTGGGTGACGGGCACCGTGTCCGGACCGCCTTGTGCGCTCAGTGCCGAGAAATGCGTGTTTTCCGTCTGGATGCCGAACGTGCCGTGCAGGCCGAGGCTCGTCAGCGGCTTGTGCGTCAGCTCGATGCGCGACTCGAACGACTTGTTCGAGAACAGCGTCGCGGGCACGCCGTCGTCCAGCTCGGCGTGGTGGTAGTCGGTATAGCCGGCCTTCACGCGCGCGCTCTCGAGGCTGGCCAGCGGGTTCTTGACCACGCTGTCGAAGTCGTAGCGGTTCTGGCGCTGGTCGATGTGCGACCCTGCGTTCGTCGGGATGCCGTAGAAGTTCGTCAGGTGCGATGCCGACAGGCCCGCGTAGCCCCAGTCGTCGATGTACGAACCGCCGACGCCGACATTGCGTTCGCGCGTGTCGGAATTCGGCAGCCGGTTCATGCGCGACGTCGGGTCGTTCATGACGCGCAGGTCGGGGATCTGGTAATCGTCCGTGTTGCGCATGTTACCGTCGAGGTGCAGGCCCAGCTTGCCGACGGCGCCGTCCAGCGTGCCGGAGACGTTCTTGCCGTCGTCGACGGTGCTGTAGCGCGTCTCGATCTGGCCCGTCGGCTTCGGTTCCAGCGCCGTCGGGATGCGCTCGTTGACGACGTTGACGAGACCGCCGATGGCGCCCGAGCCGTACAGCAGGGCGGCGGGGCCGCGCAGGATCTCGATCTGGCGCGCCACGGCGCCTTCCGATGCGACGGCGTGGTCGTTCGACAGGCCGGACACGTCCGACGTCGCCATGCCGTTTTCCAGCATTTTTACGCGCGAGCCTTCCATGCCGCGGATGATGGGACGCGACGCGCCGGCGCCGAATGCGGATGCGGACACGCCCAGTTCGTTCTGCAGCGTCTCGCCCAGCGAGTTGCCGACCTTGTCGCGGAGTTCGTCGCCCGCGAGCACCTTGGCCGGGGTCAGGATCTGGTCGCCTTCGCCGTTGCGCAGCGGGCTGGCGGTCACCACGACTTGCTGGATCTTGCCTTCATTGATGGTTTGCTGGTCGTCGGCGGCGCGGACGGCCGGGTGGAAGGCGAGCAGGAGCGCGCTGGCGAGCAGCGTACGTTCGATGTTCATGACTGTATAAAACCTCAAGCGAATGGATAACGGCCCGCGCCGCCGGGACGTGCCGGGCGGTGCGGGAAAAACGGGACGTTATTCAGGCTTGTGGCGGGCCGCGCGACTGGAACGGGCAGGTCTTGAGCAGGCAGATGCCCGGGGTGGTGCGCACGGCCGGGGCGGCGTAGGCCGGCTCGGCCGGGACGAACTGGCGCAGCGTCGTCGGCAGCGCGAAGGCGATCTGGGCGCTGGCCGCGCACTGGCCGCACAGGTCGTGCAAGCCGGGCTTTGGCAGCTTGCCGCTGCCATCGTCGTCGCCGGCGGCCGTTTGCTCGACGAGCGTTTCGTCGATCTCGGCCCAGTGCGTATAGCCGTGGCCGAGCGACAATTGCTGCGATATGAGCAGCAACAGCGACAGCAATACGTGGACCAGGCTGCGGGACATGGAGGATGGAATCGATGGCGAACGGATATTGTACGCAGGGCCGTTCAATCCTGCCAATGCTACTTCGGGGTCAGAGCACATTCCGGTGAAAATTCGGGGTCAGAGCACTTTTTTAAACAAGATGTTAAAAGCAAGTTTGCTGGGGGGGCAGAACTCAGCTGTCGCCCGGTTGTGATGATGCGCCTGCGACGAGATCCTTCGATGTGTGCTCAGATATTGTCCCGAACTGTGCTCTGACCCCGATTTTTCAGAAAAACGTGCTCTGACCCCGAATCTCGACCCCGAATCTCGGCAATAAAAAAGCCGGCCCGCAGGCCGGCTCGTCATCGCAAGCAGGGAATCAGTCGCGGTCGCCGAAGCCGACGCCCAGCAGCTGCAGCATGCTCGTGAACACGTTGTAGATGTCCAGGTAGATGGCCAGCGTGGCGCTGATGTAGTTCGTCTCGCCGCCGTTCACGATGCGGTTCACGTCGAACAGGATGAACGCGGAGAAGATCACCATCGCGAGCACCGACACGGCCAGCATCAGCGCCGGCAGGTGCAGGAAGATGTTGGCGAAGGCGGCCAGGATCACGACGATGGCACCGGCGAACAGCCAGCTGCCCATGCCCGAGAAGTCGCGCTTGGACACGGTGGCGATCGTCGCCATCGTGGCGAACACGGCCGCGGTGCCGGCGAACGCCGTCATGATCAGGGTGCCGCCGTTGGAGAAGTGCAGCGTGTAGCGCAGCAGCGGCGTCAGCCACAGGCCCATGAAGAACGTGAACCCGAGCAGGATCGGCACGCCGGCCGCCGAGTTCTTCGTTCTCTCGATCGCGAAGATGAAGCCGAACGCGATGGCGAAGAACAGCAGGACGCCCATTCCGCCGGCGAAGATCGGCAGCGCCATCTGCAGGCCGATGTAGGCGCCGAACACGGTCGGGATCATGGACAGTGCGAGCAACCAGTAAGTGTTGCGCAGCACGCGGTGACGCGAGGCCTGGATGGCCGAGACGTCGTAGGTTTTCTGCAGGCTGGGAATCATAATGCCTCCGGTGGAAGAAATCGCTTTGCTCCCCATATGGGGATGGGACCCCGCTTCAACAGGCCGCGGGCTGTCGGAACCGCAAGATTTAAGCCCTGCATAAGTGCCGGCGCACGCGACCGTATGGACGAGGCCTAACCGATGTCACTCTATCATCTGCCGCGCGGTGGGCGCAATATGGGTAGGATGACGGATGTATGGTAAAATAGAAGGTTGATTGAGTTCCCAAATCTCGATTTAAACCTTTCTTTTTATTGGAGTTTTTAAATGGCAATCGAACGCACCCTGTCGATCATCAAACCTGACGCAGTCGCTAAAAACGTGATCGGCCAAATCTACAGCCGTTTCGAAGGCGCAGGCCTGAAGATCGTCGCTGCCCGCATGGCCCAGCTGTCGCGCGCCGAAGCCGAAGGTTTCTACGCCGTCCACAAAGAGCGTCCGTTCTTCAAGGATCTGGTCGACTTCATGATCTCGGGTCCGGTCATGATCCAGGTGCTGGAAGGCGAAGGCGCGATTGCCAAGAACCGCGAACTGATGGGCGCAACCGATCCGAAGAAGGCCGACAAGGGTACCATCCGCGCCGACTTCGCCGACTCGATCGACGCGAACGCCGTGCACGGTTCGGACGCTGCCGAGACGGCCGCTGTCGAGATCGCTTACTACTTCCCGGCACTGAACGTCTACTCGCGTTAATCTTCGCGATCGGTGGGCACGGGGTGCCCACCCTGCGGCGAGGAAAGAATCGTAGGGTGGGCTCGCCGAGCCCACCATGACGCAAACTTTGGTAGCAAATTTTTTTCGTTGAGCAGCGCAAGCTGGCTTAACATCGTAATAACCCGCTCGCCCATGCTCGAAGAGCCCGGCGGGCGGGACTTATTTTGAAGGCACAGGATTCAATCATGGCAACTCTCACCAACTTGCTGGACTTCGATCCCGCGCAGCTCGCCGCTTACTGCGCCGAGTTGGGGGAGAAGCCGTTCCGCGCCAAGCAGCTGCAGCGCTGGATCCACCAGTTCGGCGTCGCCGATTTCGACGACATGACCGACCTCGCCAAGTCGCTCCGTGAAAAGCTGAAGACGCGCGCCGAAGTCCGCGCGCCCGCCGTCATCAGCGACCACACGTCGAGCGACGGCACCCGCAAATGGCTCGTGGACGTGGGCAACGGCAATGCCGTCGAGACCGTGTTCATCCCGGAAGAGACGCGCGGCACCTTGTGCATCTCCACGCAGGCCGGCTGCGCCGTCAACTGCCGCTTCTGCTCGACGGGCAAGCAGGGCTTCAACCGCAACCTCACCGTCGCCGAGATCATCGGCCAGCTGTGGATGGCCGAGTTCGAGCTGCGCCGCACGAAAGGCATCGAGCCGGGACCGAAGGGCGAGCGCCAGATCACGAACGTCGTCATGATGGGCATGGGCGAGCCGCTGCTGAACTTCGACCCGACCGTCACCGCGCTGAAGCTGATGCTGGACGATAACGCGTACGGCCTGTCGCGCCGCCGCGTGACCGTGTCGACGTCGGGCGTCGTGCCGAACATGGACAAGCTGTCGCAGGAATGCCCGGTGGCGCTCGCCGTGTCGCTGCACGGTTCGAACGATCCGCTGCGCGACATGCTCGTCCCGCTGAACAAGAAATACCCGCTGCGCGAGCTGATGGCCGCGTGCAAGCGCTACCTGGAGTTCGCCCCGCGCGACTTCATCACGTTCGAATACTGCATGCTGGACGGCGTCAACGACACGGACGAGCATGCGCGCGAACTCGTCGCCCTCGTCAACGATCCGGTCGTCGGCGTGTCGTGCAAGTTCAACCTGATTCCGTTCAATCCGTTCCCGGAATCGGGCCTCGTGCGCTCGAAGAACCCGCGCATCAAGGCGTTCGCCCAGGTGCTGATGGATGCCGGCCTCGTGACGACGATCCGCAAGACGCGCGGCGACGACATCGACGCCGCCTGCGGCCAGCTGGCAGGGGAGGTCAAGGACCGCACCCGTGTCAACGAGCGCATGAGCAAGATGGCGGAATACCAGCAAAAGTTCGGCCCGAACTTCGGCAGGATCGTGGAGATCGCGTCCTGATGCCGCGGCTGCCCGGACGCCTCGCCTGCGCGCTCGCGATCCCGCTGCTGCTGTCGGCCTGCGCCGGCACGGGGCGCGGCATGGAAGGCGAGACGCACGAGCTCAAGACGCTGTCCGACCAGACGGCCGCGGAAAAGCGCGCCCAGATCCGCCTGCAACTGGCCGTGGGCTATTACCAGGAAGCGAAGTACGACGTGGCGCTGGACGAGGTGAAGCAGGCCATCGTCGCCAACCCCGAGTACGCGGATGCGTACGGCGTGCGCGCGCTGATCTACACGGCGATGGGCGAGAACGTCCTCGCCGACGACAACTACCGGCACGCGCTGCGCCTCGCGCCGCGCAATCCGGACCTGGCCAACAACTACGGGCTGTTCCTGTGCGGGGCCGGCGGCAAGCCGCGCGACGCCATGGCGTATTTCGACGCGGCGCTGAAGAATCCGAATTATGCGACGCCGGTCAAAGCCATGGTCAACGCAGGCAATTGCAGCCTGAAGCTGAAGAATGCCGACGCGGCCGAGCGCTATCTGCTCGACGCCCTGCGTTACGATCCCGACCTGACGGCGACGAACGCCGGCCTGGCCCGGGTGTATTTCGAGCGGCGCGATTATTCCCGCGCCGGGTTTTTCATTAACCGCCTGACGGAGACAGCGAAGCTCGATACGCTGTCGGCCGACGTGCTGTGGCTGGCCATCCGGGTCAAGCACATGCTCGGCGACCGGACCACGGAAGCGTCGCTCGCCGCGCAGCTGCGCAAGCGCTTCCCCGGTTCGCCCGAGTACGCGGCCTTCGAGCGCGGTGCATTTAGTGAGTGAGACAACGACAATGACTTCCGAGCGTGCAGATCAGCCGGCGGCACCCGATAATCCGCCTTCCTTGCATGGCGTCCCTGGCCAGACCCTGGCCGCCCAGCGCGAGGCGATGGGATGGTCCGTCGAACAGGTGGCCGACCAGTTGAAACTGGCCGTGCGCCAGGTCATCGCATTGGAAGCGGGCGACTACGCCTCGCTGCCCAGCCCCGCCGTCACCCGCGGCTTCGTGCGGGCCTATGCCAAGCTGGTGAAGCTCGATCCGGCGCCGCTCGTCGCGCAGATCGCCATGGAGACGGAACCCGCGCCCGACACGAGCGCCGTCACGGCGACGCGCCGCCCCACGCCGGCCTCGTTCTCCGAGTCGCGCTTCCCCAGCCACGGCAAGCGCTCGTCGCTGCCGCTGGGCTGGATCGCGGGCGGCATCGTCGTCGTCGCGGCCGCCGCTGCCGGCGCATGGCACTTCGGCCTCGTGCCGGGCAGCCAGCGTAATGAAGCATCGACGACCACCGTCACGCCACCGGCCGCGAACGGCGCCGTGACGGAGACGCCGGGCACGACCGTTGAACCCGTGCAGAATCCGTCCGTGCCGTTGATTTCCGTGCCGGGTCCGAGCGCCAGCGCGTCCGCACCGGCTGCGCCCGCGACCAACGCCGCGCCGGGGCCTGTCGTCAACGTGCCTGGCACGACGGCGACGGGTGCGCCGCCGACGACGATCCCCGCGCCGGCCGCCACGCCGGCCGTGACGAAGGCGCCGGCGGCCGCCGCGCCTGCGCCCGCCGCAGCCGCACCGGCCGCCCCCGCGGGCGCCAACGCGCTCGTGCTGAACGTGCGCGAGGATTCGTGGATCGAAGTGCGTCCCGCGAAGGGCGGCGCGCCGCTGCTGTCGCGCCTCGTGAAAGGCGGCAGCACGGAGACGGTCAACGTCGAGCAACCGGTGCGCGTCGTCGTCGGCAATCCGTCCGGTGTGACGGCTACGTTGCGCGGCAACGCCGTCGCGCTGCCGCCCGTGCCGGGCAAGACGCTGGCGCGCGTGAACCTGCAGTAACAACGGAATGGAAGAGATGACTTTTTCGAACAACGCCAACGAGCCGATCGGATCCGGCCCGCTGTCGCGCCGCGCCAGCCGCGGCGTGCTCGTGCAGCACGGCGCGCGCAAGGTGGTGATCGGCGGCGATGCCCCCGTCGTCGTGCAGTCGATGACGAACACGGACACGGCCGACGCGATCGGCACGGCGATCCAGGTGAAGGAGCTGGCGCGCGCCGGTTCCGAGATCGTGCGCATCACCGTGAACACGCCGGAAGCGGCGGCCGCCGTCCCCGCGATCCGCGAGCAGCTCGACAGGATGGACGTCGACGTCCCCCTCGTCGGCGACTTCCACTACAACGGCCACCTGCTGCTGCGCGATTTTCCCGAGTGCGCGCAGGCGCTGTCGAAATACCGCATCAACCCGGGCAACGTGGGGCAGGGCGCCAAGCGCGACACCCAGTTCGCCCAGATGATCGAGACCGCGATCAAGTACGACAAGCCCGTGCGCATCGGCGTCAACTGGGGCAGCCTCGACCAGGCACTGCTCGCGCGCATCATGGACGAGAACGCCACGCGCGCGCAGCCGTGGAGCGCGCAGTCCGTCATGTACGAAGCGCTGATCACGTCGGCGATCGAGAATGCGCAGCGCGCCGAAGAGATCGGCCTGGCGCGTGAAAAAATCGTCCTGTCGTGCAAGGTGTCGGGCGTGCAGGACCTGATCGCCGTCTACCGCGAACTGGGCAAGCGTTGCGACTACGCGCTGCACCTGGGCCTGACGGAAGCGGGCATGGGCAGCAAGGGCATCGTCGCATCGACGGCCGCGCTGTCCGTGCTGCTGCAGGAAGGCATCGGCGACACGATCCGCATCTCGCTGACGCCGGAACCGGGCGGCGACCGCACGAAGGAAGTCGTCGTCGGCCAGGAAATCCTGCAGACGATGGGCCTGCGCAAATTCACGCCGATGGTCATCGCGTGCCCGGGCTGCGGCCGCACGACGTCGACCGTGTTCCAGGAACTGGCGGATAACATCCAGACCTTCCTGCGCGAGCAGATGCCGGAATGGAAGAAGACGTATCCCGGCGTGGAAGCGATGAACGTGGCCGTGATGGGCTGCATCGTGAACGGTCCGGGCGAATCGAAGCACGCGAACATCGGCATCTCGCTGCCGGGTACGGGCGAATCGCCGGCGGCACCGGTCTTTGTGGATGGGCAAAAGGTCGCTACACTGCGGGGCGAGCGGATCGTGGATGAGTTCAAGACGATCGTGCTCGACTACGTACAAAAGAATTATGGCCGCGAGGCCGTCGCGTAGGTTGCATGCGGTGGGCACGGGGTGCCCACCCTACGGGATTAACACAACGCGCGTTTCACCATATCGCAGGGTGGGCACCCCGTGCCCACCCTGCAAGAGCAAACAAAATGTCTGAGAAAAAAGAGAAAATCGTCGCCATCAAAGGCATGAACGACATCCTCCCGGCCGACGCGCCGCTGTGGGAATTGTTCGAGAACACCGCGGAATCCGTGCTCAAGAGCTACGGCTACCAGAAGATCGTCACCCCGATCGTCGAAGAGACGGGCCTGTTCGCGCGCGCCATCGGCGCCGTCACCGACATCGTCGAGAAGGAGATGTATTCCTTCACCGACTCGATGAACGGCGACCAGCTGACGTTGCGCCCGGAAGGCACGGCCGGCGTCGTGCGCGCCGTCGTCGAGCACAACATGGCCTACGACGGCCCGAAGCGCCTGTGGTACAAGGGCCCGATGTTCCGCCACGAGCGTCCGCAGCGCGGCCGCTACCGCCAGTTCTTCCAGTTCGGCGCGGAAGCCATCGGCTTCTCCGGCCCGGACATCGACGCGGAACTGATCATGCTGTGCCGCCGCCTGTGGGACGACCTCGGCCTCGACAACATCCGCCTCGAGCTGAATTCGATCGGCAACGCGGACGAGCGCCAGCGCCACCGCGCCGACCTGATCGCCTATTTCGAAGCGAACATCGACCAGCTGGACGCGGAAGCACAGCGCCGCCTGCACGCGAACCCGCTGCGCATCCTGGACACGAAGAATCCGGCGATGCAGGACCTCGTCAACCAGGCGCCGCAGCTGCTGTCGTACCTGGGTGAAGAGTCGCTCGCGCACTTCGAGGGCCTGAAGAAGATCCTCGACGCGAACAACGTCCAGTACACCGTGAACCCGCGCCTCGTGCGCGGCCTCGATTACTACAACCGCACCGTGTTCGAGTGGGTCACCGACCTGCTGGGCGCGCAGGGCACCGTGTGCGCCGGCGGCCGCTACGATCCGCTGATCGAGACGTTCGGCGGCAAGCCGACGCCGGGCATCGGCTTCGCGATGGGCATCGAGCGCCTCATCGAGCTGATGAAGGCGCAGGGCGAGCCGTCGCAGCCGGCGCAGTGCGACGTGTACCTCGTGCACCAGGGCGTGGATGCGCAGATGAAGGCGTTCATCCTCGGCGAGCGCATCCGCGACGCGGGCCTGGACGTCGTCCTGCACTGCGCGACGCCGCAAGGCGCCGGCAGCTTCAAGAGCCAGATGAAGAAGGCCGACGGGTCCGGCGCCGCATTCGCCGTGATCATCGGCGAGGACGAGGTCAAGAACGGCGTCGTCGCGGTGAAGGCGCTGCGCGAAGGCGAGGCGGGTGGCCAGCAGTCGAGCGTGCCGTTCGACGACGCTGTCGACTTCATCGTCGACCAGATCGTGGGCGGTCACGACCACGATCATGACCACGACCACGTGCATTACCATCCATAATCAGTAGCCGGTAGCCCGCGCGAGCGCGGGTGCTTTCCCAACCAACGATAACGACTAAGAACGACGTCCATGGCATACGATCTCGAAGAACAGGAACAGATAGCCAATTTCAAGGCCTTCTGGGGCCAATACGGCAATTTGATCAGCTGGGTGCTGATCATCGCGCTGGGTGGTTACGCCGCCTACAATTTCTGGAATTCGCACCAGCGCACGCAGGCCGCGGAAGCGTCCGGCCTGTACGACGGCCTGACGGAAGCCGTCCAGGCCAATGACAAGGCCAAGATCCAGCGCATCACGAGCGACATCGAAGGCAAGTACGGCTCGACCGCGTACGGCCAGATGGCCGCGCTGGCCGCCGCCAAGGCCGCGTTCGACGCGAACGACCTCAAGACCGCGAAGGCCCAGCTGCAATGGGCGATCGACCACGGCGACGACGAGTACAAGGCCATCGCGAAGCTGCGCCTGTCCGGCGTGCTGCTGGACGAGAAGGCCTACGACCAGGCGCTGGCGCAGCTGAACGGCGAGTTCCCCGCGCAGTTCGCGGCCGAGGTGCTCGACCGCAAGGGCGACATCCTCCTCGCGCAAAACAAGCTGGCCGACGCCCGCACCGCGTACCAGGGCGCGCTCGACAAGATGGCAAAGAACCACCCAGGCCGCCAGGTCGTGCAGGTCAAGCTGGATGCGATCGGCGGTGCCGCACCGGCGCCGAAAGCGGCAGCGTAAGTCACAACAACCCGTCCATCCCGCTCGCGTCGCGGGCATCGGCAGGTCGCCTCAGGTGCGGCGCCGATGCGCCGGCCCGGCGGGAACGACGTTTTTGAGTACAAGGTAAAAAAACACATGCGTATTACCCGGAAGCTCGTTGGTGTCGGTATGTTCGCCCTGATGGCGGGCTGCTCCTCGCTCAACCCGTTCGCGTCGAAACCGAAGGGCAACCAGCCCACGCCGCTCGTCGACCTGAAAGGCTCGATGGCCGTGCGTACGGCGTGGAAGCTGGAAGTCGGCAAATCGCAGAACAACATGTTCTCGCCGGCCGTCGCCGACAACACCATCGTTGCGGCCGCGGGCGACGGCACGATCGTGCGCGTGGAAGCCGCGACGGGCCGCCAGATCTGGCGCACGAAGGCGGGCATGGACCTGACGGCGGGCGTCGGCACGGACGGCAACGTCATCGTGCTGGGTGGCGCCAAGGGCATGCTGCTCGCGTTCGACATGGACGGCAAGAAGCTGTGGGATGCCCAGCTGTCGTCCGAGATCCTGTCGTCGCCGGTCGTCGGCCAGGGCATCGTCGTCGCGCGCAGCATCGACAACCGCATCGTCGGCTACGACGCCAAGACGGGCCAGAAGAAATGGACCGTGCAGCGCACCGCGCCGGCACTCACGCTGCGCCTGGCTCCGGGCATGGTCATCCACGACAAGGACGTGCTGATCGCCCAGCCGGGCGGCAAGCTGATGTCGCTGATCCTCGCCACCGGCGCGCCGCGCTGGGAGATCGAAGTCGGCGTCGCGCGCGGCGCGACGGAGCTGGAGCGCGTCACCGACATGGGCGGCACGCCGGTCGTGATCGACGACGAGGTGTGCGCCGTGTCGTACCAGGGCCGCGTCGGATGCTTCGACCTCGCGACGGGCAGCCCGCGCTGGACCCGCGACCTGTCGTCCGAAGTGGGCGTGGCCGCCGACCAGCGCTTCGTGTTCGTCCCGGACGACAAGGGCGCCGTCTACGCGTACAACCGCGACAGCGGCACGAGCGCGTGGAAGAACGACAAGCTGGCGTACCGCCGCCTGTCCACGCCGGTGTCGTACGGCCGCGCCGTCGCCGTCGGCGACTACCAGGGCTATGTCCACTTCCTGTCGCGCGAGGACGGTTCGTTCCTGTCGCGCGCCGCGACTGACGGCAGCGCCATCGAATCGACGCCCCTCGTGGCCGGTTCGAACCTGATTTTTCAAACACAAAATGGAACCGTGACCGCCATCGCGGTCGAATAAGATTCAATGAAGCCGGTAATCGCACTCGTAGGTCGTCCCAACGTCGGAAAGTCGACCCTATTCAATCGCATGACCCGCTCGCGCGACGCGCTTGTGGCGGATCTGCCCGGTCTCACGCGCGACCGCCACTACGGCGAAGGGCGCATGGGCGAACGGCCGTTCCTGGTTATCGATACCGGCGGTTTCGAGCCGGTCGCCAAGGAAGGCATCATGCACGAGATGGCGCTGCAGACGCGCCAGGCCGTCGCCGAGGCGGATATCGTCATGTTCATCGTGGACGGCCGCCAGGGCCTCACGCCGCACGACAAGACCATCACCGACTTCCTGCGCAAGTCGGGCCGCAAGGTCATGCTCGTCGTGAACAAGAGCGAGGGCATGAAGTACACGTCCGTCACGGCGGACTTCTACGAGTTGGGCATGGGCGATCCGTACGTGATCTCCGCCGCCCACGGCGACGGCGTGCTGGACCTCGTCAACGAAGCCATCGACGAAGCCGTGCAGCAGCGCCCCGCGGAAGAGGAAGAGCTGGAGCCGGCCGACTACGGCGTCAAGATCGCGCTCGTGGGCCGTCCGAACGTCGGCAAGTCGACCCTCATCAACACCCTCGTCGGCGAGCAGCGCGTGATCGCGTTCGACATGCCGGGCACCACGCGCGATTCGATCGAGGTGCCGTTCGAGAAGGGCGGCAAGAACTACACGCTGATCGACACGGCCGGCATCCGCCGCCGCGGCAAGGTGTTCGAAGCCATCGAAAAATTCTCGGTGGTGAAGACCTTGCAGTCGATCTCGGAGGCGAACGTCGTCGTGCTGATGCTCGACGCGCAGCAGGACATCTCCGAGCAGGACGCGCACATCGCCGGCTTCATCCTGGAGACGGGCCGCGCGCTCGTCGTCGCGGTCAACAAGTGGGACGGCCTCACGTCCGACCAGCGCGACCAGATCAAGAACGACATCGACCGCAAGCTGAACTTCCTCGATTTCGCGGAGACGAAATTCATCTCGGCGTTGAAGGGCACGGGCATCAACCACCTGATGAAGGCGATCGACACGGCGTACGCGGCGGCGACCGCGAAGCTGTCGACGCCGCGCCTGACGCGCGCGCTGCAGGAAGCCGTCGAGAAGCAGGAACCGAAGCGGAAAGGTAGTACGCGTCCGAAAATGCGGTATGCCCACCAGGGCGGCCAGAATCCGCCGATCATCGTCATCCACGGCAATGCGCTGGACGGCATCACGGAGCCGTACAAGCGCTATCTGGAGAAGCATTTCCGCGACACGTTCGACCTGATCGGCACGCCGCTGCGGATCGAACTGAAGAGCGGCAAGAACCCGTTCGACAAGAATCGCGAATAACCCTGGGTGACGCATGGTGGGCACGTTTCATTTGGGGCCCCCGGCCCCAAATGCCCACCCTACGGGCGGAATCATGGCGTCATCGTTTGGTGGGATCCTGTGCCGACCAAACGTATGCAAATCTATTTGCGATAATGTCATCGTAGGGTGGGCACCCCGTGCCCACCGAACGTATGCAAATCCGTTTGCGATAAATATTTTTCGAGCGCCGCCGGCACTTTTTAAGCCAGGATTAACCATAGCAGTACGACAAAAAACACCAAAACAGGTTACAGTGAGCCTGGGCGAACATTCACAGCTTGAGAATGTTGGCGCAGCCACTTGAAATACGGCATCCCGCCACAATTTTTATACGACAACAACATCACGGAGCTGTCATGAGCAACAAAGGGCAACTGTTACAAGACCCATTCCTCAACGCCTTGCGCAAAGAGCACGTCCCCGTCTCGATCTACCTGGTCAACGGGATCAAGCTCCAGGGCCATATCGAGTCCTTCGACCAGTACGTGGTCCTGCTGCGTAACACGGTCACCCAGATGGTTTACAAGCACGCTATCTCCACCGTCGTTCCGGCCCGCGCCGTCAACCTCAACCTCGAACAAGACGCCGAGTGAGGTCGATGGCTGACGTTTCCGGCAACTCCATGCGCGCCGCACTGGTCGGTATCGATTTCGGCGCTGGCGACTTCAAGGCCAGCCTCGAAGAACTGGCCCTGTTGGCGCGCTCGGCTGGGGCCGAACCGGTCACCACGATCACCGCGAAGCGCAACAGTCCCGATCCCGCGCATTTCGTCGGCAGCGGCAAGGCCGACGAGATCGCGCAGGCCGTTCTCGCCGACAAGGTCGAGATCGTCATTTTCAACCACGCCCTGTCGCCCGCCCAGCAGCGTAACCTGGAGCGGCGCCTCAACGTGCGCGTGGTCGACCGCACCAGCCTGATCCTCGACATCTTCGCGCAGCGCGCGCAGAGCCACGAGGGCAAGCTGCAGGTCGAACTGGCCCAGCTGCAGCACCTGGCCACGCGCCTGATCCGCGGCTGGACCCACTTGGAACGCCAGAAGGGCGGTATCGGCCTGCGCGGCCCCGGCGAAACCCAGCTCGAGACCGACCGCCGGCTGATCGGCGAGCGCGTCAAGATGCTGCGCACGCGCCTCACGAAGCTGCGCAAGCAGCACGAGACCCAGCGCCGTTCGCGCGGGCGCAACCAGACGTTTTCCGTGTCGCTCGTCGGCTATACCAACGCCGGCAAGTCGACGCTGTTCAATACCCTGACGAAGGCCGGCGTGTACGTCGCGAACCAGCTGTTCGCCACCCTGGACACGACGTCGCGCCGCCTGTACCTCGGGCCCGACACCGGCAACGTGGTCGTGTCCGATACGGTCGGTTTCGTGCGCGAACTGCCGCACCAGCTGGTTGCCGCGTTCCGCGCGACCCTCGAGGAAACCATCCACGCCGACCTGCTGCTGCACGTCGTCGACGGCGCCTCGCCCGTGCGGATGGAGCAGATCGACCAGGTCAACGAGGTGCTGCGCGAGATCGGCGCCGACCATATTCCCCAGATCCTCGTCTGGAACAAGATCGATGCCGCGGGCCTCGAGCCGGGAATCGAGCGTGATGAATATGGTAAGATCAGCCGCGTTTTCATCAGCGCCAGGAGCGGCGCGGGCCTCGACCTGTTGCGCGACGCGATCGTCGAAGCGGCCGGCAGCCCGGCGGCCATACCGGACGCCGACGAGCAGGAAGGCGAGGAAGTCGGCTATGCGCATGCCGACCTTGCGCCCGCGACTCCCCATCCCGGACCCCATTAGTCTATGCTTGTTTCTTTGATTAAACGGATCGGCACACGCAAGGCCGGCGGCCCTCTGCTGTCCTTGAACGATCCACGCTGGGGCCACAAACCCAAGTCGAACGAAGGCCGCCGCCCGAACAACAGCGACAAGAACGACAACGACGGCCCGCCCGACCTCGACCAGCTGTGGCGCGACTTCAACCAGCGCCTGAACCGCCTGTTCGGCGGCAAGCGCGGCGGGGACGGCGGCAAGTTCCGTCCGGACGCCCGCGGCATCGGCCTGACGGCCACCGTCGTCGGCGCCATCGCCCTGCTGATCTGGCTCGCCAGCGGCGCGTTCATCGTGCAGGAAGGGCAGGTCGGCATCGTCACGACGTTCGGCAAGCTGTCGCACGTGACGGGCGCCGGTTTCAACTGGCATTGGCCGGCGCCGTTTCAGGCGCACGACATCGTCAACACGGCGCAGGTGCAGACGGCCGAGATCGGCTACCGCGCGAACGTGCGCAACAAGCAGCCGAACGAGGCGCTGATGCTGACGGGCGACGAGAACATCGTCGACGTCCAGTTCTCCGTGCAGTACAGGATCAAGGACCCGGTCGCCTGGGCGTTCAACAACCGCGGCCAGGTGCAGACCGTCCGCGACGCGGCCGAGACCGTCGTGCGCGAACTCGTGGGCCAGAACCGCATGGACACCGTCCTGTACGAAGGCCGCGACAAGCTCGGGGCGCAGGCGCGCGAAGCGATCCAGCGCATGGTCGACCGCTACAAGATGGGCGCGGACATCGTCGGCGTGACGATGCAGTCCGTGCAGCCGCCGGACCAGGTGGCCGCCGCGTTCGAGGACGCCGGCAAGGCGCAGGAAGAGCGGGCGCGGGCGCGCAGCGAAGCGCAGGCATTCGCCGACGACATCATCCCGCAGGCAAAGGGCCGCGCCGCGCGCCTCGTGCAGGACGCGGAAGGCTATCGCGCCACGGTCGTCAACCAGGCGACGGGCGCCGCCGCGCGCTTCGACAAGGTCGTCGCCGAGTACGCGAAGGCGCCGGCCGTCACGCGCGACCGCATGTATATCGAGACGATGCAGCAAATCCTCTCCAGCACGAGCAAGGTCATGATCGACACGAAGAACGGCACCAACCAGGTGTACCTGCCGCTGGACCGCCTGCTGGCCCAGTCGACGGCCAACGAGGCGGCGCGCGGCGCGGGCTCCGGCCCCGTGATGGTGCCGCCGCAGAATCCGGCCCAGCCGGCCCAGCAGCCGCAACAGCCGCAATCGTCGACCTCGACGCAGCCGGACGCGGCGTCGGGGGAGTCGCCGCGCACGCGCGAGCTGCGCAGCCGCGATACGGGCCGCGAACGGGAGAGCCGCTGATGGGCCGCCTGTTTGCCATCCTGATCGGGGGTGCCCTCGTCGTAGCCCTCGTGGCGTCTTCGATGTTCGTCGTCGACCAGCACCGCTACGCCGTCGTGTACGCCCTGGGCGAATTGCGCGAGGTGATCCAGGAACCGGGCCTGAACTTCAAGGCGCCGCCGCCGTTCCAGAACATCGTGTATCTCGACAAGCGCCTGCAGACGCTCGACACGCCGGACGGCGAGCGCTTCATGACGGCCGAAAAGAAGGACTTGCTCGTCAACGCCTTCGTCAAATGGCGCATCGTGAACCCGCGCCAGTACGTGATCGCCGTGAGCGGCAACGCGGACCGCGGCGCCGAGCGCCTGAACCAGTTCGTGCGCAATGCGCTCACGGCCGAGATCGGCAAGCGCAACCTGGCCGACGTGCTCACGGGCGGCAAGCGCGCTGACGTCGCGGCCGCCGTGCGCACCGACCTCGCGCAGAACGCGAAGGATCTCGGTATCGAAGTCTTCGACGTGCACCTGAAGCGCATTGAATTCGTCGACCAGGTGAACAACGCCGTGTACGAGCGCATGAAGGCCGACCGCGTGCGCGTGGCGAACGCGTTGCGCGCGACGGGCGCGGCCGAGGCGGAAACGATCCGCGCCGACGCCGAGCGCCAGCGCAACACGATCCTCGCCGAAGGCCAGCGCGACGCCGAGACGATCAAGGGCGAGGGCGATGCGCAGGCGTCGCAGATCTATGCCCAGTCGTTCGGCAAGAATCCGGAGTTCTACCGGTTCTATCGCTCGATGGAGGCGTACAAGGCCACGTTCAAGGGCCGGAACGACGTCATCGTCCTCGACTCCAGTTCCGAGTTCTTCAAGTATTTCAAGGGCCCCGGCGCGGGCAAATGATGCGGCCGCGTTCGGTGGGCACGGGGTGCCCACCCTACGAATTGACGCCGCCGTAGGGTGGGCACCCCGTGCCCACCATGCATTCCACGGACTCTCTCACGTGGAGTATCGGCAACGTTAGCATTCGTTTCATCGCCAACCGGCCCGCGTTTTCGGTTAAAATCGTCGATTCGGCGGAGTGAACGCGTGCAAAGCCGCGCTCGCGCTGCCCGAATGTTGTCCGACTTTTAATAATCCGACCCGCTTTGCCCATGCCCACCTGGCTCCTGCCCGAGAATATCGCCGACGTCCTGCCGTCCGAAGCGCGCAAGATCGAAGAGCTGCGCCGCTTGATGCTCGACACCTTCCGTACCTACGGCTACGAACTCGTGATGCCGCCGCTGCTCGAATACGTCGATTCGCTGCTGGCCGGCGCCGGACAGGACACCGATCTCCGCACGTTCAAACTCGTCGATTCGATGAGCGGCCGCCTGCTGGGCCTGCGCGCCGACATGACGACGCAAGTCGCCCGCATCGACGCCCACCTGTTGAACCGCGACACGGTGACGCGCCTGTGCTATGCCGGCAGCGTGCTGCACACGCAGCCGTCCGGCCTGCACGCGACGCGCGAGCCGCTGCAGATCGGCGCCGAGATCTACGGCCACGCGGGCCTGGAGGCGGACGCCGAGATCCAGGAGCTGGCCCTCGCATCGCTGGCGCTGGCGGGCTTCGACCAACCGCGCCTCGACTTGTCGCACGCGGGCGTGCTGCGCGCCATCCTCGCCGAGGATGCCGCCGCCAAGCGCGACGAACAGCTGCTGTATGCGCTGCTGCGGTCGAAGGACGTGCCGGGCCTGGTCGATGCCACCGCGAGCTACACCGAACCGACCCGCGCCGCGCTGCTCGCGCTGCCGAACTTGTATGGCGACATCGACGTGCTGGCCCGCGCGAAAGACCTGCTGCCGCCGCTGCCGGGCATCGCCCGCGCGCTGGCGGAACTCGCGGCGCTGGCAGGCTCGGTCCTCGGCCGCGCCGAAATCGCGATCGACCTCGCCGACCTGCGCGGCTACCAATATGAAAGCGGCGCCATGTTCGCGCTGTACGTACCGGGCCTGCCGAACGCCGTCGCGCGCGGCGGCCGCTACGACCACGTGGGCGAGGCCTTCGGCCGCGCGCGTCCCGCGACGGGCTTCTCGCTCGACCTGCGCGAACTCGCGCGCCTGCTGCCGACGGCCGAGCGCAAGCACTCCATTCGTGCCCCGTGGGGCAACGCGCCTGAACTGCGCGAAAAAATCGCCGAACTGCGCAAGAGCGGCGAAACGGTGATCCAGTCGATGCCGGGTCACGACAATGTACAGGATGAGTTCGAGTGCGACCGCGTGCTCGTCCTCGAACAAGGAAATTGGATTCTCAAAAACTTAGGCTAATGATGTCAAATACTGCTAAGAACGTCGTTGTCATCGGCACCCAGTGGGGCGATGAAGGCAAGGGTAAGATCGTCGACTGGTTGACCGACCATGCCGCCGGCGTGGTACGTTTCCAGGGCGGCCACAACGCCGGCCACACGCTGGTCATCAAGGGCCAGAAGACCGCGCTGCAACTGATCCCGTCGGGCATCATGCGCGAAGGCGTGGCCTGCTACATCGGCAACGGCGTCGTCGTCTCCGTGCCGGACGTGATGCGCGAGATCGACAAGCTGGAAGCCGCCGGCGTCGAAGTCGCGTCGCGCCTGAAGATCTCGGAAGCGTGCCCCGTCATCCTGCCTTACCACGTCGCCATCGACGTCGCGCGCGAAGCCAAGCGCGGCGTGAACAAGATCGGCACGACGGGCAAGGGCATCGGCCCCGCCTACGAAGACAAGGTCGCGCGCCGCGCGATCCGCATCGCCGACCTGCTGAACGAAACCCGTTTTGCCGAGAAGCTGCGCGAGAACCTGGAATACCACAACTTCGTGCTGACGGGCTTCCTGGGCGGCCAGGCGCTGGACTTCCAGAAGGTGTACGACGATGCGATGGCGCTCGTGCCGCGCCTGCGTCCGATGGTCGGCGACGTGTCGTCCGCGCTGTACGCGACGCACAAGGCCGGCGGCCACCTGCTGTTCGAAGGCGCGCAAGGCTCGCTGCTGGACGTCGACCACGGCACGTACCCGTTCGTCACGTCGTCGAACTGCGTGGCGGGCAATGCCGCCGCCGGTTCGGGCGTCGGTCCGGGCATGCTGCACTACATCATGGGCATCACCAAGGCCTACACGACCCGCGTGGGTTCGGGCCCGTTCCCGTCGGAGCTGCCGACGGACGCCGGCGTGGGCGAGCACCTGTCGCGCATCGGCCATGAATTCGGCACCGTGACGGGCCGCGCCCGCCGCTGCGGCTGGTTCGACGCCGCGCTGCTGCGCCGCTCCGTGCAGATCAACGGCGTGTCCGGCATGTGCCTGACGAAGCTGGACGTGCTCGACGGCCTGGAAACCCTGAAGCTGTGCACCGGCTACAAGATCGACGGCCGCGACGTGGACATCTTCCCGGTCGGCGCGGAAGAAGCCGCGGCCTGCGTGCCGGTGTACGAAGAGATGCCGGGCTGGACGGGCACCACCGTCGGCGCCAAGTCGATGGATGAGCTGCCGGCCAACGCGCGCGCGTACATCAAGCGCATCGAAGAACTGGTCGGCGTTCCGGTGGACATGGTCTCCACTGGTCCGGACCGCGAAGAAACCATCGTGCTGCGCCACCCGTTCGCAGCGTGATGTGAAATATGGTTCCTGCCGCGCCACCCGCGCGGCGGGGACGTCAGCCACAAGCAGAAACTAGGGAAAAATCCAAATGACGACGCCTCCATCGACCGACAAGGACCTGTGGGTCTCCTGGGATGAATACAACCGCCTGATCGAGCGCCTGGCGCTGAAGGTGTACGAATCGAACTGGAAATTCGACATGGTGCTGTGCCTCGCGCGCGGTGGCGTGCGCCCGGGCGACGCGATCTCGCGCATCTTCGACGTGCCGCTGGCGATCCTGTCGACCAGCTCGTACCGCGAAGAAGCGGGCACGAAGCAGGGCGACCTGGACATCGCCAAGTACATGACGATGACCAAGGGCCCGCTGGCCGGGCGCATCCTGCTCGTCGACGACCTGGCCGATTCGGGCGTCACCCTGATGCGCGTGCGCGAGCACCTGCAGCAGAACTACCAGGACGTGACGGAAGTGCGTTCGGCCGTCATCTGGGTCAAGGGCACGTCGTCGATCAAGCCGGACTACCACCTGGTCGACCTGCCGCACAATCCGTGGATCCACCAGCCGTTCGAGGATTACGATGGCCTGCGTCCGCATCAGCTGTCGTCGTGGCTGAAGAAGTTCGAGCAGAACTGATCCGCAGTCGGCGCAAAAAGAGAAGGGCGACACCACGGTGCCGCCCTTTTTCATTTGCGTCGCGTCTGCAGTCGTAGGGTGGGCACCCCTGTGCCCACGCGAACGTTCGCGGCCCGCTGGCATCCGCGTGGGCACGGGGTGCCCACCCTAACGGTCATTGCAGAGCGGCCGCCCCGGGGCATGAAAGAATACAGGGTGGAAGGCTGGCGATAGAGGTCGAGCATTAATCGTGGAGGTAAATCCCCGACC
>NZ_JAAQOM010000033.1 GCF_011682055.1 Telluria antibiotica
TTGCGTGAACATTTGATAATTTAAGCATTCAGTATCGCCGAAACGATACTGGCACCTCATCAAACGCCCACACTTATCGACTGTTTATTGTTAAAGAACTCTTGTATTCGGTACTGCCTTGCTGCGCTTGCGAATCGTTGTGTTCGTCAGCAGCAGAGGAATGAGATTATGCATCAGTTCGCTTAACTCGTCAACCCTCGTTTTTCTGCAACACAAGCGGCGTTATCAATCTACCTAGCTCAACTACTTGATTTCGCTGAACTTTTCTTGTGCTGCAGAAGCAGGACGCGAACTATAGCAAATCGGACCACAGGTATGCAAGTCGCATCGAACAACGATGCATCGCCGCAGCAACAGCCCAGCCGACCGACCGGCGACCGTCGCACGGTAAGAATTGCCCAATTGCTTGTGTGCTATCTTTGCCGCCTTCATCTTCCATGGAGATCCCATGCGCTTTCCGCACATCGCCCCCACGGCCCAGCCCGAACTCGGCGCCGCGCTCGCCGCCGCCATCAATAACAAGACCAAACCGCTCGGCAGTCTCGGCGCCCTCGAACGCCTCGCCAGCCGCCTGGGCCTCATCCAGGAGACGGTCGCGCCCACGGTCCGTCAGCCCGCGATCCTCGTGTTCGCGGGCGACCACGGCGTCGTGGCGGAAGGCGTGTCCGCGTACCCGCAGGACGTCACCTGGCAGATGGTCGAGAACTTCCTGGGCCAGGGCGCAGCGATCAACGTGTTCGCGCGCCAGAACGGCTGCGACCTGCACGTCGTCGACGCGGGCGTCAACCACGATTTCGGTCCGCGTCCCGGCCTCGTCGACCGCAAGGTCGCATACGGCACCCGCAACTTCGCGCGCGAGGCGGCGATGACACCGGAGCAGTGCGCAGCCGCGCTGGAACACGGCGCCGCGCTCGTGGCGGACCTGCCCGGCAACGTCGTCGGCTTCGGCGAGATGGGCATCGGGAACACGACGGCCGCGGCAAGCCTGATGCACAAGCTGACAGGGATTCCCATCGCGGACTGCGTCGGCGCCGGAACGGGCCTTTCGCCAGACGGCGTATTGCACAAACAGCGCGTGATCGAAGCGGCCGTCCGGCACCACGCCGGCGTCGAGGAGCCGCTGGGCGTGTTGGCGACGTTCGGCGGCTTCGAGATCGCGATGATGACCGGCGCCATGCTGCAGGCGGCCGCACTGCGCAAGGTGCTGCTGATCGACGGCTTCATCGCGACGAGCGCCCTCCTCGTCGCGACGCATATCGCACCGGCGATCCTCGACTATTGCGTGTTCGCGCACTGCTCCGACGAAGCGGGTCACCGCCGTATGCTGGACGCGCTGGGCGCTGAACCGCTGCTGCAGCTGAACCTGCGCCTGGGCGAAGGCACGGGCGCCGCGCTGGCGCTACCGCTGCTGCACGCGGCCGTGAACTTCCTGAGCGAGATGGCGACCTTCGCCTCGGCCAGCGTCAGCGAAAAATCCGCCTGATGCATCAGGTCAGGCTGTTCTTCATCGCGCTGCAGTTCTTCACGCGGCTGCCGATCCCGGCGTGGGTCGGCTTCGAAGCGAGCTGGCTGCAGCATGCGTCGCGCTACTTCCCGCTCGTCGGTTGCGTCGTCGCCGCGATCGCTGCCGGCGTGTATGCGGCGACGGCCCTGCTGCTGCCGGCGCCCGTGGCGGCCGTGCTGTCGACGGCGGCCTCGATCTGGATCACGGGCGCGTTCCACGAAGACGGCTTTGCCGACACGTGCGACGGCCTCGGTGGCGGCATGACGAAGGAACGGGCGCTGGAGATCATGAAGGACTCGCGCGTCGGCGCCTACGGTGCGATCGGCATCGTGTGCATGCTGGCGACGAAGCTGTCCGCGCTGGCGCTGCTGCCGCCGCGCGTGGCCGTTGCCGCGCTGTTCGTCGCGCATCCAGTGTCGCGCCTCGCCGCGACGGCGCTGATCTGGAAGCTGGACTACGTGCGCGGCGAAGGCAAGGCGAAGCCGTTGGCACAGCAGATGACGGGTGCCGAATTCGCGCTCGCCGCGCTGACGTGCGTGCTGCCGGCGGCGTGCGTGCTGGCCGCCGGCTGGATGACGCCCGCGGCGCTGCTGGCCGCCCTGCTCGCCGCGGCCGGCGCCGCGCTGTGGCTGGGCCGCCTGTTCGTGCGCCGCCTCGGCGGCTACACGGGCGACTGCCTCGGCGCCGTGCAGCAGCTGGCGGAAGCGCTGGCGTATGTCGCCGTGCTGGCCACGCCGGGCCACGGCGCCTGGACCGCGGCATGACCTTGTACCTCGTGCGCCATCCGCAACCGGACGTGGCGCCCGGCCTGTGCTACGGCGCCAGCGACGTGCCCGTGCGCGAGGCGGAACTCGCGCGCGTGCACGCGGCGCTCGCGGCACGCGGCCTGCCGCGCGACCTCCCGGTCCATGCAAGCCCATTGCAGCGCTGCGCCCTGCTGGCCGAACGCCTGGCGCCGGGCCGTGTCACGCACGATGCACGCCTGGCCGAGATGGATTTCGGCGCGTGGGAACTGCGCGCCTGGTCCGACATCCCGCGCGCCGACGTCGACGCGTGGACGGCCGATCTCCTGCACTATCGTCCCGGCGGCGCGGAAAACGTGCTCGACGTGGCACGCCGCGTGCATGCGTTCCGCGCCGACTTGCGCGTACCGTCCGCGCTGGTCGTCTGCCACGCCGGCACGATCCGCCTGCTGGCGGCGCTGCACGGCGGCGCGCCGCTCGAGCAAGCCGCGCTGCAAGCGGCGCAGACGCCCCATCGCATCGGCTACGGCGACGTCGTCGTGCTGGGCGTATAATGTCGGCGTTTTGGTGCTCGCGCCCCTCTCTCGGGCGCAGTTAAACGGGAAACACGAAGCGCTTCACAAACAAGCGCCAACGTGTGCTGCCCCCGCAACGGTAAGCAAGTGCCGCCCGCGTTCGACGCGTGCGCGGCAACCGTCTTCACATACCACTGTGCATCCGCATGGGAAGGTCGGACGGCCATACTTGCCAGCCCGGATACCGGCCAAAAGGTGGAAGCGCGCAATGCAACGCAGCGCGCGCGTCCGTTCACCTGGCTGACGGGGACGTCGGCCGGTTGGCCCACACAATAAAAAGTCATGTCCATTCCTGTTTCCCGGCAGGCGGCCGCGCTTTCGCTCGCATTCGCCGCTGCCGCATCGGTCCACGCCGATCCCGTTCCCGACACCATCGTCGTTACCGCCACCCGTACGCCGCAAGGCGCAGAAGAAGTCATCCCCGACACCGTCATCGTCACGAGCGACGACATCGCGCACGCCGGCGCCGGCTCCGTCGCCGACGTGCTGCGCCGCCAGCGCGGCATCGAAATCGTCCGCAACGGCGGTGCCGGTACCAGCACGAGCGTGTACCTGCGCGGCGCCAACAGCAACCAGGTCGTCGTGCTCGTCGACGGCGTGCGCATCGGTTCCGCGACCACGGGCGCGGCATCGTGGAACGCGATCCCGCTGTCGGCGGTCGACCACATCGAGATCGTCTACGGTCCCCTGAGCTCCCTGTACGGCGCCGACGCCATTGGCGGCGTCGTGCAGATCTTCACCAAGCAGGGACAAGGCCGGCCGTCGTTCAGCGCCGGCGCGGCCGGCGGCACGTACGGCACGAACCGGTACGATGCCGGCGTCGTCGGCTCGACGGACGGCGAACATGCCGTGACGTATGCGCTCGGCGGCGCGCGCGAAGAGTCGGACGGCTTCTCGTCCACGCGCCCCGGCTCGTCGAGCTACAACCCGGACGACGACGGCTACACGCGCACCACCGTCAACGGCCGCGTGACCATGCGCCTCGCCGAGGGTCACGAGATCGGTGCGCAATTCCTGAAGAGCCGCCTGAGCGCGCAGTACGACAACGGCAAGTCGGCGTTCGACGCCCGCAACCGCCAGGAAGTCGACAGCTATGCCGTGTTCCTGAACGACCGCTTCCTGCCCAACTGGCGCAGCAGCGTCCAGGCGGCCCGTTCGGAAGACAAGCTGGGAAGCTTCACGAGCACGGCCCCTTCCGGCACGACGCAGCTGAACACGCGCCAGGACGAATTCACATGGCAGAACACGTTCGACCTGGACGGCGCCACGCTGCAGGTGCTGGCGAACCACCGCAAGGAACAAGTGCTGTCCAGCTCCGTCGCGAACCTGAACCGTTCGCGCATCACGAACGCCGTCGCGGCCGCGTACGACGTGCGGCGCGGCAGCCACCTGCTCGACGTCAGCGCCCGCAACGACTGGTTCGAATACGGCGCGAAGACGACGGGCGCCATCGGCTACGGCTACGAGTTCACGCAGGACTTGCGCGCGACGGCGAGCGTCGGCACGAGCTTCCGCGCGCCCACGTTCAATGAATTGTTCTATCCGGGCTACGGCCTCGCATCGAACAAGCCGGAACGGGGCCGCAACGCGGAAGCGGGCGTGCAATACCGCCTGGCCGGCGTCGACCTGCGCGCGAACTACTACCGCAACCGCCTGACCGACATGATCGTGTCCGTCACGCCGTGCCCGAGCCGCACCGGCAGCTGTGCGTACAACGTCGACCATGCGCTGCTGGAGGGCCTGACCCTGGCGGCCGACACGCGCATCGGCAACCTCGGCCTGCGCGCCAGCGCCGACCTGCAGAACCCGCGCGACGAGACCACCGGCAAGCAGCTGGCCCGCCGCGCGCGCCGCCACGCCAGCGTCGCCGCCGACTACAGCCTGGGGCAGGTCGACAGCGGTGTCGAGTTGCAGGCGTCCGGCCACCGCTTCGACGACGCCGGCAACGCGTACCGTCTCGGCGGCTACGGTTTGCTGAACCTGTACACTACGTGGCACCTGACGCGCGACTGGTCGTTGCTGGCCCGCGTCGACAACGCGGCGGACAAGCACTACGAACTGGCGCGCAACTACGGCACGGCCGGGCGCAGCTGGTTCGCAGGCATCCGCTACGGCATTCGCTGACCATCATGTACCGACGAGCCATGCACCTTGTTCCACCGCCCGCACGCCAGCGCGCCATCCCGATCATCGCCGCGTTGTTGTGCGCGGCGCTCGCCAGCCTGCTCGTCGCGGGCATGAGCGGGTCGATCGCCATCGCGCCGTCCGACGTCCCGGACGCGCTGGCGCAGGTGTTGCGTGGCCGGCCGGAATCGCTGGCCGCGTCGCTCCTCGAGCTGCGCGCCAGCCGCGCACTGATGGCCTTCGTCACCGGCGGCGCGCTCGCGCTGGCGGGCGTCATGATGCAGGCGCTGCTGCGCAATCCGCTGGCCGAGCCGTACGTGCTCGGCATCTCGGCCGGCGCGTCGGTCGGCGCGCTGTTCGCGCTGCTGATGATGTGCGCCGCCGCCACCGTCGACTTCGCGGCGATGGGCGGCGCGGTGACGGTCGCGCTGCTGCTGTATCTGCTGGCGCGGCGCGACATGCGCAGCGGCGTCGCGGCCGAAGGCGGCACGTCGATGCTACTGCTGACGGGCGTCATCCTGTCGTCGGCCAGCATGGCCCTCGTCACCTTGATGCTGTCGATCGCGCCGGAAGGACGGCTGCGCAGCATGGTGTTCTGGATGATCGGCGACCTGGCCGGCGCCCCGCTCCGCATCCTGCCGTGGCTCGTGCTGGGCGCGGCGCTCGCGTACGCGCTGCGCAATGCGCGCGCGATGAACATGCTCGCGCTGCACGCGGAAGCCGCCGCCACGCTGGGCGTGCACGTTGGCAGCGTGCGCAAGGGCCTGTTCTTCACGTCGGCCTTGCTGACGGCAAGCGCCGTGACGAGTGCCGGCGCGGTCGGATTTGTCGGCCTGATCGTGCCGCATGCCTGCCGCTTCGCGTTCGGCCCCGACCACCGCGTGCTCGTGCCTGCCGCCGTGCTGGGCGGCGGCAGCCTGCTCGTGCTGTGCGATACCGTGGCGCGCACGATCGTCGCGCCGACCCAGCTGCCCGTCGGCGCCATCACGGCGCTGATCGGCGCCCCCGTCTTCCTGTACCAGCTGCACCGGTTGCACAAATGACGATCGCGACCCGACAACTGGCATTGCGCGCGGGCGGCCGCGTACTCGTGCAAGGTCTCGACTGGACGGTGGCGGCCGGCGAATGCTGGTCCATCATCGGCCGCAACGGCGCCGGCAAAAGCACCTTGCTGCGCGCCCTGGCCGGCCTGCGCGCACCGGACGGCGGCACCGTCGAGCTGCAAGGACGGGCGTTGTCCGCCTGGCCGCTGGAAGCGCTCGCGCGCGAACGGGCCTACCTGCCGCAGGCGCGCAGCGACGCCTTCTCGTACAGCGTGATGGAAACCGTGCTGTCCGCACGCCACCCGTACCACGCCAATCATTACTGGGAGCAGACCGACGACCATCACGCGGCGATGAAGGCCCTTGCGGCGATGGAAGTCGACGACCTGGCCACGCGCGACGTGCGCACCTTGTCCGGCGGCGAACGCCAGCGCGTCGCGATCGCCGCGCTTCTCGCCCAGGACACGCCGCTGCTGCTGCTGGACGAGCCGGCGAACGCGCTCGACCTGGCGCACCAGGTGCGCACGATGTCGCTGCTGGCGCGCCTGTGCCGGCAAAGCGGCAAGACCGTCGTGATGATCGGCCACGACCTGAACCTCGCGCACAGCATCTCCACCCACGCCCTGCTGCTGATGGGCGACGGCCGCTGGCATGCCGGCCCCGTCGACGACGCCATGCAGGCCCCGCTGCTGAGCAGCTATCTCGGCCACCCGATCGACGCGATCGAGAACAAGGGCCGGCGACTATTCATTCCCCTGGAGGCACCACATGACTGATCTGACACCCGAACAAACGGCAGCCCTCAACGAGCGCCACCGCGTGCGCATGGAACGCAAGAAGGCGATCATCGACGCCAAGATCGCCGCGGCCGACAAGAAGATCGGCATCATCATCGTCAACACGGGCAACGGCAAGGGCAAGAGCTCGAGCGCGTTCGGCATGGTCGGGCGCGCGCTCGGCCACGGCATGAAGGTGGGCGTCGTCCAGTTCATCAAGGGCGCGATGTCCACCGGCGACGAGATGTTCCTCCGTCGCTTTCCCGACGACGTCAGCTTCCACGCGATGGGCGAAGGCTATACCTGGGAGACGCAGAACCGCGAACGCGACGTCGTCAAGGCCGAAGCGGCATGGGAGCAGGCGCGCCGCTTCCTTTCCGACCCGGTCTACGGCCTCGTCGTGCTCGACGAGTTGAACATCGCGCTCAAATACCGCTACCTCGACGTGCACACGGTGATCGCCGACCTGCTCGACCGCCCGGAGATGCAGCACGTCGTCGTGACGGGCCGCGGGGCGCCGCCGGAACTCATCGCCGTCGCTGACACTGTCTCCGAAATGACCGACGTGAAGCACGCGTTCCGCGCGGGCATCGGGGCCCAGGCCGGGACGGAGTGGTGATGGCTACCTCCGCACGCATGGTGCTGATCGCGGCCACCGCGTCCGGCCAGGGCAAGACGACGGTGACGGCCGCGCTGGCGCGCAAGCTGCGCCGCATGGGCCAGCGCGTGCAGGTGTTCAAGTGCGGGCCGGACTTCATCGACCCGATGATCCTCGAGCACGCGAGCCGCGCGAAAGTCCATACGCTCGACCTGTGGATGGTCGGCCTTGAGCAAAGCCGCCAGCGCCTCGCCCGCGCCGCGCGCGAGGCGGACGTCGTCCTCGTGGAAGGCGTGATGGGCCTGTACGACGGCGATCCGTCCGCCGCCGACCTCGCGCGCACGTTCGACTTGCCCGTGCTGGCCGTGATCGACGCCGCGGCGATGGCGCAGACGGCAGGCGCCGTCGTGCTGGGCCTGCGCGATTACGGCCCGGTGCGGATGGCCGGCGTCGTCGCCAACCGCGTCGCGAGCGAAGGCCACGCCCGCATGGTGGCGGCGTCGCTGCGCGACATCCCGCTCTTTGCCACGTTGCCGAAGCAGGCGCGCCAGCTGCCGGAGCGCCATCTCGGCCTCGTCGTACCGGGTGAAGTCGACGGCATCGACGCCCTCCTCGACACGCTGGCGGACCAGTTGCAACTGGACGAGGCGGCGTGGAATGCGCTGGCGCCGCGACCATTGGACGCGTCGCTGCCGGAAGCGCCGGTGCCGCCGCTGCTGGCCGGGAAGACGGTGGCGATCGCGCGCGATGCGGCGTTCTGCTTCCTGTACCCGGCCAACGTCGACACGCTCGAGGCGCTGGGCGCCAGCGTGCGCTGGTTCTCGCCGCTCGCGGACGAGCCGGTGCCGCCGGACGCGCACGCCGTGTACCTGCCGGGCGGTTATCCCGAGCTGCACGGCGCAGCGCTTGCGCAGGCGATGCACTGGCGCGACTCGATTCGCGCCGCACACGCGGCCGGCGTACCGATCCTCGGCGAATGCGGCGGCATGATGGTGCTGGCCGACACGCTCGCCGACCAGGACGGCCACGAGTGGCCGATGGCCGGCCTGTTCCCGGGCCGCGTGCAGATGCAGCCGCGCCTCGCCGGACTTGGACCGCAGGCGGTGGCAACGCAGGCCGGGCAGATGCGCGGCCACACGTTTCACTATTCGCGCCTGGAGACGCCGCTCGCACCGACCGCATGGACGGTCAAGCATCCGTCCGGCGCGCAGGGCGAAGCCGTGTACCGTGTGGGCTCGCTGACGGCGTCGTACTTCCACGCATTCTTCGCGTCGAACCCGGCGGCCGCCGCGAGCCTGCTGCGCGGAGACCTCGCGTGACGCGCACCTTGCTCCTCGGCGGCGCGCGCTCGGGCAAGAGCGGCCTGGCCGAGCGGCTCGCGCGCGCATCCGGCAAGGACGTGGTCTATGTCGCGACGTCGTACGCGGGCGACGCCGAGATGGCGGCCCGCATCGCCCACCACCGCGCGCGCCGGCCGAGCGGCTGGACGACGGTGGAGGAAGCGACGGCGCTGGCGTCCGCGCTGCGTGCCCAGTGCGCGCCGGAGCGCATCGTGATCGTCGACTGCCTCACCTTGTGGCTGACGAACCTGATGTTCTCGGCGTACCAGGAATTTCCCGAGGTCGGCCCCATCGACTTGCCGGCGCTGTTCGAGGCCGAACGCGCCGCGTTGCTGGACTGGCTAAACGCGCCCCCGGCCGGCGACGTCGTGTTCGTGTCGAACGAAGTCGGCATGGGGATCGTGCCGTACGGCGCCGTGTCGCGCGCGTTCGCGGACGAAGCGGGTCGGCTGAACCAGGACGTCGCGGCGCGCTGCGACCGCGTGCTGTTCGTCGCGGCCGGTCTGCCGCTGGCGCTGAAAGGCGCGCCATGCTGAGCGGGCTGGCGCCGACGACGCTCGCGCTGGCACTCGTCGCCGGCGTCTTGCTCGACCTGTGGTTGGGCGAGGCGCGGCGCTGGCATCCGCTCGTCGGCTTCGGTCGACTGGCGTCCGCGCTGGAACGCCGATTCAACGCCGGAAGACTCCGCATCGCGCGCGGCCTGCTGGCCTGGATGGTCGCCGTGCTGCCGTTGACGCTGCTGTCCTGGCTCGCGTGCGCGTACGGCTGCGCGGCCCTGCACGCGTTACTGCTGTACCTGGGCATCGGCCTGCGCAGCCTGCGCGACCACACGCTGCCGATCCACGTGGCGCTCGCGGAGGGCGATCTGGAGCGCGCCCGCGGGCTGACGTCGCGCATCGTCAGCCGCGACACGGCGCAGGCCGGCGAACGGGATCTCGCCAAGGCCGGCGCGGAATCGCTGCTCGAAAACGGCAACGACGCCGTGTTCGGCACATTGTTCTGGTTCCTCGTCGGTGCCGGGCCGGGTGTCGTCCTGTTCCGCCTCGCGAACACGCTGGACGCCATGTGGGGCTACCGCAACGCGCGCTTCCACCTGTTCGGCAAGGTGGCAGCGCGCATCGACGACGTGCTGAACTACGTGCCGGCCCGTCTCACCGCCCTCTCGTACGTGCTGCTGGCGCAACGGGGACGGCTGCTCGCGTGGCGCTGCTGGCGCGCGCAGGCCCGCGCGTGGAGCAGTCCAAACGCGGGGCCCGTCATGGCCAGCGGCGCCGGCGCACTGGGCGTGCGACTGGGCGGCGCGGCCGTGTACGACGGCGTGACGGAAGAGCGCCCCGCGCTCGGCACCGGACCCGACGCGTGCGCGAACGACATCGTGCGCGCCTGGCGCCTCGTGTGGCGCACCACGTTGCTGTGGGTGATTGCCGCCTGCGTCGCGCTGTCCGCGCTGGATGGGGTGCTCCATGCTTGAACACGGCGGCAACCTGCGCGCGGCAAAAGCACGCTACGGCGGCACGGACTGGATCGACCTTTCCACCGGCATCAACCCGCATGGCTATCCGGCGCCGGCACCGTCGTCCGACGCTTGGCAGCGGCTGCCCGAACCGGACCCCGACCTGGTGCGCGCGGCATGTGCGTATTACGGTGCGCCGCATCTGCTGCCGGTCGCCGGCACGCAGGCCGCGATCCAGGCCTTGCCGCGCCTGCGGGCCGAGCTGGCGGGGCCCGCGCGCGTGACGGTGGCCGCGCCGTCGTATGCGGAACACGCGCACCACTGGCGCCGCCTCGGCCACGCCATGCGCGAAGTCGCCTACGACTCGCTCGACGACGCGATCGGTGCAAGCGACGTCGTCGTCGTCGTCAATCCGAACAATCCGACCGGCGCAACGGTGGCGCCCGAACGGTTGCTGGGCTGGGCGGCGCAACTCGCGGCGCGCGGAGGCTGGCTCGTCGTGGACGAAGCGTTCGGCGACACGGCGCGTGCGCTCAGCGTCGCCGGGCACGTGGGCCGGCCCGGGCTCGTCGTGCTGCGCTCCGTCGGCAAGTTCTTCGGCCTGGCGGGACTGCGGCTCGGCTTCGTCGGCGCGGAAGAACCTCTGCTGGCGGCGCTGGGCGACCTGCTCGGCCCCTGGACCATCAGCGGCCCGGCACAGGAAGTCGCGATCGCCGCGTTGCGCGACCACGGCTGGCAACGGGCGACGCAGACACGCCTCGCACGCGACGGCGCGCGCATGCATGCGCTACTGGCGGACCACGGCATCGACGCCCACGGCACGCCGTTGTTCCACTGGTGGGCGGCACCGCGCGCCGAGGACTTTCATCAACACATGGCGCGGCGCGCGATCTGGGTACGACTGTTCCCGGGCGCCGCGCGCGGCATCCGCGTGGGCCTGCCCGGGAACGAATCCGCATGGCTGCGCATCGAACAAGCACTCCGGGAATGGAACGACACATGAAACGAACGATCAACATCGTCGCAGGCGCGCTCCTGCTCGCGGCCGGCCTGCAGGCGCGGGCCGCCATCACCGTCAAGGACGACGCGGGCGCCACCGTCACCGTGGCGAAACCTGCGCAGCGCGTGATCTCGCTGGCGCCGCACGTCACCGAACTCCTGTTCGCGGCCGGCGGCGGCAGCCACGTCGTGGGCGTCGTCTCGTACAGCGACTTCCCGGAGGAGGCGAAAAAAATCCCGGAGATCGGCTCGAACCGCGAGGTCGACCTGGAACGCATCATGGCCATGAAGCCGGACCTGATCGTCGTCTGGCGCCACGGCAGTTCGGAACGGCAGATCGACATGCTGCAAAAGCTGGGCATCCCCATGTTCCACAGCGAGCCGCAGAAGCTGGAAGACATCGCGGACAACGTGCAGAAGCTCGGCCAGCTGATGGGCACCGACGCCGTCGCCGGCCCGGCCGCCGCCGACCTGCGCAACCGGATCGCCGCCCTGCGCAGCCGCTACGCGAAGCGTCCCGTCGTGCGCAGCTTCTACCAGGTGTGGGACAAGCCGCTGTACACGCTGAACGGCCGCCACATCGTCAGCGACGCGCTGCGCCTGTGCGGCGGGGAGAATATCTTCGACAAGCTGGCCGTGACGGCGCCCGTCGTGTCGATCGAAGCCGTGCTGCAGGAGAATCCGGAAGCGATCTTCGCCACCGCCGAGAAGAACTACGGCGGCGTGAGCATGTGGAAGCCGTACACCACGTTGACCGCGGTCCGCAACGACAACCTGTTCACGATCGACGGCAACCTCCTGAACCGCTCCGGCCCGCGCATGGTCGCCGGCGCCGCGCAACTGTGCGAGAAACTGGAACTGGCGCGCAGCCACCGCGCCAAATGACGCGCTTTCCCTACGCCACCCTGATGGTGCAGGGCACGACGTCGGACGCAGGCAAGAGCACGCTCGTCGCCGCGCTGTGCCGCCTGCTGGCCCGCCGCGGCGTGCGCGTCGCACCGTTCAAGCCGCAGAACATGGCGCTCAACAGCGCCGTCACGAGCGATGGCGGCGAGATCGGCCGCGCTCAGGCGCTGCAGGCCGTGGCGGCCGGCGTGGCGCCGCACACGGACATGAATCCGGTGCTGTTGAAACCGTCGAGCGACATCGGCGCGCAAGTCATCATCCACGGCCGCGTGCGCGCGGAGATGGATGCGCGCGACTACCACCAGTACAAGACCGTGGCCATGCAGGCCGTGCTGGAATCGCATGCGCGGCTGCGCGCGCAGTACGACGCCGTGATCGTGGAAGGCGCCGGCAGTCCGGCCGAGATCAATCTGCGCGACCGCGACATCGCCAACATGGGGTTCGCGGAAGCGGTGGACTGCCCCGTCATCCTCGTCGCGGACATCGACCGCGGCGGCGTGTTCGCCCACATCGTCGGCACGCTGGCCTGCCTGTCGGACAGCGAGCGGGCGCGCATCGTCGGATTCGTCATCAACCGCTTCCGCGGCGACATCGGGCTGCTCGAACCGGGCCTAGCCTGGCTCGAACGGCAGACGGGCAAGCCGGTGCTGGCCGTGCTGCCCTATCTGCACGGCCTGTACCTCGACGCCGAGGATGCGGTGCAAGCTGTCGCGCCGGGCACCGGACACTTCCGCATTGTCGTGCCCAGCTATCCCCGCATGAGCAACCACACGGACTTCGATGCGCTGCGCGTTCATCCCGACGTCGACCTGCGCTTCGTGCGCGAAGGCGAACCGATTCCCGATGCCGACCTCGTCATCCTCCCCGGCAGCAAGAACACGCGCGGCGATCTCGCATGGCTGCACGCGCAAGGCTGGCCGGAACGCATCCGCCGACACCTGCGCTATGGCGGAAAGGTGATCGGGATCTGCGGCGGCTTCCAGATGCTGGGGGCCTGCGTCGACGACCCGTACGGCGTGGAAGGCGTGGCCGGACATTCGAAAGGACTGGGGTTGCTCGACCTCGGCACGACCTTGACCCGGCAAAAACGCCTGGCGCAGGTAAGCGGCCGCTGCGCGTTCGCGCCCGGTGCGGTGGACGCGGCGGTGACCGGCTACGAGATCCACATGGGCGTCTCGACGGGAAGCGCGCTGGCGCGGCCCGCGTTCGAGATCGACGGCCGGCCCGAAGGAGGATGCTCGGACGACGGCCAGGTGCTTGGCACGTATCTGCACGGCTTGTTCGACCATGCGGATGCGTGCGCGGCGCTGCTGCGCTGGGCCGGCCTGCACAGCGCGCACGAGGTCGACACGGCCGCGCTGCGCGACGCGAGCCTGGACCGCATCGCGGATGCGGCCGCGCCGCTGCTCGACCGGCTGATCACGCTGGCCTGATCAGTAGGTGCCCATCCTGACCTTCAGGACGACGGGCCTGCCGGTCAGGTTGAGGCCCGAATCGACCTGGTCGCCGTTCCAGTTACGCTCCATCACCCAGCGGCCGGCACTGTCGAAATGCCCTTCTTCGACGCGGCCGTACGTCGACGGCTTGTCCGCGTTCGTGCCCGCGCCGTCGAACTTCACGCGCGCATGCTGGCCGACGACGATGAATTCATTGTCGGCGATCTGGGCGACGGCCACGCCGCCACTGGGCGTCTCCGTGCCGGGCGGTTTCTCCTTGATCGTCGCCAGCCATTGCTCGTCGCCGAGTTGCCACAGCCGGTAGGACGCGGTCGCCTTCCAGTTCTTCGGCGCGATGGCCTGCGGCTTGCGGTCGTCAAAGGCCCAGGACGCCCATAGCCGCTCCATCGGACGGAACGCGGCGAACACCTTCGCGATCGCCTCCAACGCCCCAATCGCCAAACGGACCTTCGCCGTCACCGGCGGCAGCGCGGCGGCGTGACCGATATTCTTCATGAATCGATTCCTCTTGTATGGGAAAAACGCCGCCCGCCCTTGCGATGGCGGACGGCTCAAAGGAGACTCTTGCAATGAATGGTGCAATACGCCGACAGGCACCGAGGACCGTCGCGCGACATCAGCCTTATCTGCGCCGCAGCTCAGCACCGAAGGGCTCGAGCGGCAGCGTGCCGTTCCGCGTCCGGCCGCCGAGCACACCGGTGGCGGCGCCATCGATCTTGACGTCCTGCGGCTGCGTCGTCGTGCTGACGTACAGCGTGCGGCCGTCCACCTCGCGGGCAGGTAGACGTTTGAACGTTTTATAACCACCACAGCATAGAAGCACCGGTCGCCGCCTTCTTAACGGCATTACGGAAAATTTAGCGACAACGCAGGATTTGTTATTCGTGGTGATGGTCCTGTTGTGCGTCCGCCGCCGTCCGCGCGGACGCCGGGCTGTCGGGCTTGACGTCGGACCGCACCGTGACGCTTCTGAATGTCTTGGGCGTGCAGCCGTATTCTTCCTTGAACAGCTTGTTGAAATACGAGACGTTGCCATAGCCGACGGAATACGCGACTTCGGCGACAGTCGCGGCGGGGTTCTCCGTCAGCAGCCTGGCCGATTCCGTCAGCCTCAGCTTTTTAAGATACGTGGTGAAGGTTATGCCGAGTTCCGCCTTCAGGAAGTCGTTGACCTTGTTGCGATTCACGCCCGTTCCCGCGACGACGCTGTCCAGGTCCAGTTCGGAGTTCGTGTAATTCGTCGCGATGAAGCGCAGGACTGCCGCTTTTTCCTTGTCCTTGAACGGCTCCAGGGTCAGTTGCCGATATGCGACGAGTGGCAGATCCTTCCTGAGCTTCGCGTCCAGGCTGGCGGCGAGTTCCCGCGCATGTGCCCGGAAAAACCAGAACGCGAAGGCACACCAACTGCTCACCAGGATGACCGCCAGCGCGACGAGATAGCGATAGTCGCGTCCGTGCAACGTCAGCTTGCTGATTTCTACGCGGCTGTCGAGATCGCGCGGACTTTGCTGGCTGATTCCGAATACGAATTTTGCCACTTGGTTCAGCTTATAAGACTGGTGCGAGAGGTCGAGGTGCATCCTTTCGTACCACCACTGCGGAATGGTCAGCCGCGTCAGATCCAGCGATACCGGCACGCCCTTGGCGTCGCACGAGAAGAACGTGAGCGGAGACGGGTAGGTCAGGTAATCGCCGGTCTTCGACACTGTCGCGTCGAATGTCGGCAGGGCGAAAATCAGAATGTTCAACGGATTGCATTTGGCCGTGAACGAGATGGTGTCGTATTGCGACAGGTCCACCGGCACTGTATTGCCGTTGCCATCTTCGAATACCATTTCGGCTGACGCAAAGGAATATGGCGCGGGCCGCTTGAGCCGGAAGTCGAAACGGAGCGACCGCTGGCCGGATGCGACGATGCGTATCGCCGCGCCGCCGCCCTCTGTCGCCACTGTCGTTGTATTCGTGCGCCAGTACAAGCCTCCGGCACCCGATGGCATGAGCGTTGCGGATGGGTAGCTCTGATATACGCAGATGCACGCGATCAACGCGTCCACGACCAGCAGCAGAATGAGCGCAAATAGCGCTTTTTTATAGAAATTTTGCATCTTGCTCACGTCTAATTTTCGCCGCGACACCTGCGCTGGATGAGCAGCTGGCGAACGCGGTGTCTCGTCCAGGAGCTTACCTTTGCGACACCCGATAACGTAACAAGGCGTCCGCTTTTTTTATAACGATGCGAAAATTTTCGTTTGCGCGGATGAATTTGTTATCTGTTTCGGTAGGGAAAAAGCAAAAAGCCCGCTCAGTCTTGACTGAGCGGGCTTCTGCGAATAACTAGCCTGACGATAACCTACTTTCACACTGGTTGCAGCACTATCATCGGCGCAAAGTCGTTTCACGGTCCTGTTCGGGATGGGAAGGGGTGGTACCGACTTGCTATGGTCATCAGGCA
>NZ_JAAQOM010000034.1 GCF_011682055.1 Telluria antibiotica
AGTTGCAGGTACGTGCCGCTATCCTCAATCGCTTCACACGGTTGGGCACGCCCACGACGGTCGCCATGCCGTAATTCCGTCCGGGATTTGGGGCATTACGTGCCCAGCTGATTTATGCAACAAAGCCGTCGAGAGGGCGGATGAGTCGTCGCCTTGGTGTGACGACAGGCAGGGTGCATCACCTCTTTTCCGATAACGAAAGTTGCTTCTTCCTGATGGCAGATTACGCAGCCGACGTCGTGGATATTCGTGAGCAGTTTCCATTGTTTCCTGAGTCGGCAACCCAGCACGTTGCATCATCGTTGGGAGTCCGTCATCCAAGCTATCCCCGAAGCCGAACGCCGATCGTCATGACGACGGATTTTCTGCTTACTAGGATTGATAAGTCCGGCAAGCGATACTTGGCAGCAATTAGCATAAAAAGCGCGGACGACCTGCGTGGCCGAAGCCGGAAATCTGTGCTGACCAAACTGGAGATCGAGCGACGGTATTGGCTTGTGCGCGGTATTCCATGGTACCTGTTCACAAATGCCGAATTCGACAAGACCGTCATCGACAACCTGGAGTGGCTCAGTTACTTCATGGTGGAGCATGATGGCGACCGGGGTGCTTTCGAAGCGCTGCTGCCCCGGTTTCTTGCGGCGTTCAACACGCCATCCTCACAAGGGCTCATGCTTGCAGACCGGCTGCGGAAGTGCGCGGCAGTGTTCGGTACCGCTGTTTCCGCTGAACTGGCGGCCGACATGTTTCGATATTGCGCCTGGCACAAATTGATCAACCTGGACCTGCGGGTGCCGATCGGTTTGCGCTGTATTCCGGTGGTCTTGCCCGTCGCATCTGACCCGCGATTCGCCTGTGCTCAAAAAGGTGGTCACAATGGACCTATTGTGCCCTGCTGAGGTATTCGAGCCGGTGCCAGGCGTTGTGGACACAGGTTTTGCATGCGCGCAGCGTGTTTTGTGGGTCGTGCCCGATGAAGACGTGCTCGTCACCATCGGCATGCAAAACCCGTTGAAGAAGCCGGATGCGCATAGCCTGCGGACGGTGATGGGGCTCTTGAACGATGGCATCCTGCAGCGGGTTGAAGTGAAGCTGAGGCCTTACCTGTTCCGGCCCGAGGAAGCGATCTTGCGTCGAAGCCTGGACGTCAGGGATCGAGCCTGGGCGATCATTGAACCTCTGGTACGTGAAGACTGCATTCCTGAAATTTATCTTCCGCGCACCCGTGGCCGTCTGATCCTGGCCCGCGCTGCGGAATTGGGGCTCGACCCCAAGCAGGTGTATCGGCCCCTGTACCGGTATTGGGCGTATGGGAGCTGTGTCGACGCGCTGATTGCGTGCTATGACTTGTGTGGTCCGTCCGGGCAGAAGCAGCAGGCAGGATCGAACAAGCGCGGCCGGCGGCCGGACCGGGTCAAACTGCAGGACGATCTATCTCTGCTTGGACCGTCGAGAGCCGAAGTCCGGAAGAAAATTGTTCAGGGCATTCATGCCTTCCTGAAGCCTGGTGTGACGATCAAGAAGGCCTGGGAAGACACTAAGCGGACATATTTTAAAACTGCCGAGATTGAACACGGAAATCTGCTGATTCCAGTGCCACCTGAAGCGCATGAAGCGCCGTCGCTGCACCAGTTCAAACAGGTCGTGAAGGAGATGAATCACGATCTTTCGCTTACCAAGCGCAACATCAGCACGACCACCTGGAACCTTAAGCATCGCGGAGTGTTGGGATCTTCCAGGGACAGGGTATTCGGGCCTGGCGCACGGTTCGAGATCGACGCGACCATCGTGGACGTCTACCTGGTATCGGTGTTCAACCGCGCCTGGCTGATCGGGCGGCCCGTCCTGTATGTCGTGATCGACGTCTTCTCCCGGATGGTGGTCGGCTTTTATCTTGGGCTTGAGGGCCCGAGTTGGGAGGGCGCCCGGTTGGCATTGTTTAATGCGTTTTCGGACAAGACCGATTTCTGCCGACAGCTGGGCATCGACATCAGTCCGGATCTTTGGCCATGCCATCACCTGCCTCACAAGCTACTGTGCGACAACGGAGAGTTGAAATCCAAGGCGTCGGATGCGTTGCCGAAAGAGTTCGGTATCACCATCCAGAACGCTGCGGTTCGCAGGCCTGACTGGAAGCCCAACGTGGAGCAGCAGTTCAACCTCATCAATAATCACACTATCCATTTCGAACCGGGTGCATTGAACCGTCGGCTGGACGAAATGAAACGACGCCACTGTTCGCTCGACGCTTCGCTGACACTGCCTGAGCTGGGCCGGATCCTGGCGTACAAGTTGATAGAGTACAACCTGTCTGCTTACAGCGCCGACGCACTGCCCAATGAAATGCTGGGCGAAAATCTCATGGATGCGACTCCGCTAACGGTTTGGAATTGGGGTATGGAGCACCTGACGGGCGGAGCGAAAGTGCTCGAAAAACAGAGGGTATGGACAAAGCTGTTACCTGCCGCAACCGCATCGGTCCGGCGTGACGGTATTTATTTTCATGGGCGCCGTTACGCGTGCGAGCGAGCTGTTCGCGAAGAGTGGTTTGCACGGGCAAGAACGACTGGCAAGGTCTCACCGATCGAGATTCGTCATTTGCCGTATGCGCCCGCGTGCATCTGGATTCTCAACGCCACGTCACGCGCGTGGGAGCCCTGCGAACTGTTGGACAACAACGAAAAATATCGGCTGGCCCGTCTGGAAGAGATGCTTGATCGCGCCAAACTGCTTGGCATGGAAGCGGACCAAAAGGCCTCGGAGCTTCGGCAGGTGTGCGCAACGCTGGACGCCAAGTGCGAAGCCATCACGACGGACGCAAAGAAAGCCGCAGCGCAAGCCAAGCAGGGACTGAGCAAGACCGAGAAGAAGGCGAACGTTCAGGCGAACCGGGCCTTCGAGAAAACTGCCGAGCGCGTCGAACACGCGCGTGATGCGGCGCAGTCGTATTGCGATCCGCCGGCACAGGACAATGTAGTGAAGTTGCGTCCCGATATGCGAAAACAAAACCCGCTCGACGACATCTGGGGTCTGTAACGGGCCGGCTCTCGGAGCGGTGGTCATGATGGAGCAGCCGATGAGTACCGATCATTCTTCTCCCACGTATGCCGAGCAGAATATCGCGGAGTATCGCGACAACCCGCTGATCGAGGCCCTGCCCCCGATTCTCACGGAGAAGGAAGCCGCGAGGGCGATGATCCTTCGTCCGCAGATCCAACCGGAAGAGCGTGCGATGTCGACCGAGGAGCGCTGGCACCTTCTTGCACGGCTCAAGTATGTCGTAATTCCTCGCCTGATTTTCTATGACGTGGAACGCACCATCTCGCGCCTGCTCCGGGCCGGCTACGTCGTCCGCAATCCGATCGAGGCGGCGACGTGGCGCAGTATCTATACCGCCCAAGATCGAGAGCAGTGGCGAAACCTCGACTGGCAACTGATCCCGTGCGAATCGCAACTGCTCATCGTTGGACTGAGCGGGTCTGGAAAGACAACGTGCGCCGACGCGATTTTGCGAACCTACCCCCAACAGGTTATCCATCACGCTTCCTGGCGAGGACGCCATCTGCCGATCACGCAACTGGTATGGCTGAAAGTGACCTGCCCCAAAAACGGCTCGATCTCGAGTTTCTGCCGTGAGTTCGCGCGACAGGTCGATGCTGCTCTCGGCACCGGCGGCAAATACGAAAAATTGTTTTCAAGGACTGGAATGCGTGAGGACATGCTGGAAGGCGCCATGCGCCAGATCGCTGCGACCCACTTCCTCGGCATCCTGATTATCGACGAGATTCAGCGGCTCAGTTTGCAGAAGACACACGGCACGGCGCCGCTGTTGCATTTCTTCCAGGATCTGCGCACGGTCCTCCGGGTGCCGGTGGTCGAAATTGGTACCAGCAAGGCCGCCAACCTGTTCACCAATGAGATGAAGGATGGCCGCCGGGCTTCGGAAAGCGGTCTGATCCAGTTCGAACGACCGCCAAAGCGTGTGAAGGAGTGGGACGATTTCGTTCGGCGCATCTGGACATATCAGTGGGTCCGGCAACCACGAGATCCGGATGAAGAGATACTTGATACGGTTTTCGATCTCAGTCAGAGCATCCCCGATTTCGTCGTGTTGCTCTTCAAGCTTGCACAGCAGCGGGCAATGCTCGACGGTACCGAAACGCTAACGCCGAAGCTCCTGCGGCAGACGTATGACGACGGGTTGGCATTGCTTCATCCTGCGATCAATGCGCTGCGCACGAATACGACGAGGTCGCTGTCGCAATACGAGGATTTGCTGCCGGTCGACGAAGCTCTGGCGAAATTGCTCGAGTTTCCGAAACAGGTCACGGTCATGCACGATTATCTTGACCAATTGTTTCCGGTAACAGGTCCTGCCGTGCAGGCAGAGGGGACTGGGCAGAGCGTATCACCACAGTCAGGTGACGTTAACACCGAATCCGTCGATTCCGGTGCGCTCGATTCAGCACTACCGCCTGGGTATGTAGACATGCGGACCGCGGCGGATGCGGATGATCCGCACCAGTACCTGGTCGAGAAGGGAGTGATCAGTCATGAAGGCGTCGGCCTGGGCAGTCGTCGATGAACGGGCGGCGAAACCATCCGTAGCTCTGGAAGCGAAGCCGGCAGGAAAAGCTGGCGATGTCATCGTGCCCGAAGAGACAATATTTGGCATTGTGTCCCGCTACCACGCATTAACGGGGCATCCGACCTCCGGGGACACTCTGATCGAATTGCTGAACCGTCGATGCGTTACCTTGGGCACGGCGTTTCCCAGTGGCCTGAACCGGATCTCGAAGGATCTCCGGTTGCCGGTGAAGACGATCGAGGAACTGATCGAAGGGCACACGATCCTCCCATGCTTCAGGCCATTCATGAACCACGCCCACTACACACGGATCGCCGATTCGATGGCGGTGGGTACGGCAACCAATACGAAAATCACTTTGGGACTGTTGGCGAGCCGCGTGGGAGCGGACGATGTGCTGCGATTCTGTCCCGTCTGTGCTGTGGCCGACTGCGAGACGATCGGCATAGCGACGTGGTATCGCGCGCACCAGTTCCCAGGTGTTCTCGTATGTCCTTATCACGGGGTTTCTCTTGTCGCATCCGACTGCCTGGCGCAGCGCTTGAAACGCACGCAGTTATTTCTTCCACCTACGGCCGCGAAGTGGAACAGTCAGAAGAGCGTTTCGAACGTCGACGATCGGGCACTTGAAAAATTAGTGATCGTCTCGCGGCTCATTGCTCAGTTATTTTTGCTGCGGGGTGTGCCAGTCGATCCGCTGACCTGGCGGAACCATTATCTGGCCCATTTGGTGGACCGGGACCTGGCTACGGCCAGCATGAGGGTCCGACAACGAGCATTGCAAAGGGCACTCCTAGATTTTTGGGGATGCATTAGGAACCTGCCCCCGTTTGATGGCATATTCGCGCGCTGCGCTGGGGATGATTCGTGGTTGACAAGTCTTTACCGCCGGCCTCGTGCCGCGCACCACCCGCTGTTGCATGTTCTGCTGATCGGGTTTCTGGCCGAGAGCGTCGAATCCTTTCTCTGGACTGACATCCCTTCCCCGGCGGTCACTTCCGCGCCTGACGAACAGGCATCCACAGTTACGGAATGTAAGATCACCGCGCTGGCAGCCGAGGGCCGGTCGATGCGTCAGGTGGCGAAAGAGCTCGGCCTGTCTGTCAACGCGGTTCTGGTCAAAGCGGAAAAAATCGGCATCGGTTTTACACGCAGGTCCAAGAAGCTCGATGTCACGGTCCGTTCGCGAGTGCGGCGCGCCTTGGCGGCGGGCGATGCCATCGCAAATATTGTGAACACGACCGGACTGTCAGCATCGACTGTAAATCGTATTTTGGGAGCGGAGCGCGACCTGCAAACTCAGCGTACCGCCAACATTCGGGATCAGCGGCAGACACAGGCTCGTGAAAAGCTGAGAGCAGCCTTGGTCGCGGCACCATCAGGTGGATTCAAGGCGCTCCAGACTGCGCTGGGGGCTGACTTCATTTGGCTGTACCGGCACGACCGCGCCTGGCTCCAAGCGCAGCGTCCAGCCACAGTTCGGATTGTGGAGCGGACCTCGTCGGTTGATTGGTGCGCCCGCGACAGGGAAATGGTGGAGCGTGTGAGGTTGGCGGCTACAGAGATACTTGATCCGGTGAGACACCCGATTCGTGTGACCCTCAACGAGATCGGACGATGCACGGGCAACGCATCGTGGCTCGACAAGTACCTTGCGCGGCTACCCCGGACGACAGAATTGCTGTCCCAAATTCTTGAGCCAGTTGCCGTGTTTCGGGCGCGCCGGCTTGCGTGGCGTGAGAAACATAACGTGGATGCCTTAGATTAATGGCTACACCGAAGGGCGAGGTGGAACCGGTACTTCCATGGTATTCCAAGAAAACAAACAGGTAATGGCGCGCGGTTTTTGCGGTTCCCGCAGAGCGGCAGCGACGTCATCGGCCACACCGGCAATCCACTGGCCTTTTACACGTAGATCAATTAGCTGACCACAGAGAATGTAGGCATATTCTTCAATTACAACAGCGTCGGCAAGGGAGACGCCGAGTACTTCCTGCACATGGATTGTTGGACGGGTTCATAGACCGCTACTTCCCTCTACCGCGTCTCTTTGAGCCATCGACGCTTACCTCAGCGCCGGCCGATGCGGCAGCGCAGTTCGCTATCCTCGGTCGCGCCGCGTCCACCACGACTTCTTGACCGTGCTGTACTTGCTGGATCAATCCGTCATCACGGTGAGCCTGGAAGGCACCACCACTGCGCCAGGGCCAACCGGCGACCTGATGACCTATGTGACAGCAAGGGCCACTGTTATTGCGACGAAGAAACCTTTGGAATAAGATGGGTAACCTACGCTGATCCGCAACCCGTTTGCGGAACCACACATGGATTTCGACACGCTCAAGCAAGACAGCCGCACTTCTCTCCACAAAGCCGTCATCGACGAAGCCGCTTACGACAAATCCGTGGGCAAGGTCCGGAATTTTTCGTTCTGGTCGCCGTCGAAAAACGGATTATGGGAGCATCAACAGATCGCCATTTGTACGGCGATCGCGTACATCCATGGCGAGAAGAAGATACCCGGCCGCCAAGGCGTGACAGAAGCGGCATTGCTGAAGCTTCCGACTGCTACCGGAAAATCCGGGATCATCGCGGTGATTGCGCGCTGTCTCGATGCCGTTCAGCGAGTCCTAATTCTGACGCCGCGCGTCGCTCTGACCGATCAACTGATCGACGACGTCACCGCGACATTCTGGACTCGGGTCGGCTATTCCCATATGCCCGACGGCGCCGACACTGTGTTGCAACACAAGAATGGTGATCGGATCGACAACGCGTCGATACGGAAGATATTGCCAAGCAACGCGGCGGCGCTGACGCACGACATCAAGCAACACGCGAAAAAAAGAATGGTCCTCGTCGGCACCCACCAGGCGCTTGCCGAAATACGCCGTGCGATGGAGGGCGACGATAAAGCGAAGCGCAGCGAAGCGGAAAAGTTTCTGAGTGCGGTAAAAAGGTCGTTCGATATCGTCATCGTCGACGAAGGGCATTACGAGCCCGCGGTGTCTTGGTCCAGAGGCGTGCGCGAGTTCAACCTGCCGACCATCCTGTTGAGCGCGACGCCCTATCGGAACGATTTCAAATCGTTCCGCGTGGGCGGGCGTTACCTGTTCAACTTCCCATATGAAGAGGCGGTCAACCGGAAGATCGTGCGGCGCATGGAGATTCAAGCGCTGCCGCTAAGCCTCGCGACGCGCGGTCCCGCGAGCAACCCGTACGATGAGTTCGTCGATGTCCTTGTGAAGGCGCTTCCCGCCATCGAAAAGCACGCGTCGGCCTGGTGCACTAACGCCCCGAAGGTTATCGTGCGGGCCGCCGAACTCGAGACGCTCCAGCATCTCCAGAATGCCCTCGATCGCGTATTGCCGAACGAAACGCTGCTGGTCCACGACAAGGCGGTCAAGACGACCCATCCGCATCGTTATGCGAGCGTCGCGGAAGCGAGGAAGAACTTCGATAGCGCCAGGTTCTGGCTGCATCAACATATGCTATCGGAAGGTATCGACGACCCGCGTTTCGTCGTCGTGGCAATCTTCGATCTCATGGGGAATGCTCGCCAGCTGATCCAGCAAATGGGACGCGTGGCCCGCTATCTGCGTCCCAACACGGGAAATAGCTTGCAGCAGGGCCACATCCTGGCGCGTTCCGACATTGCACAGAAGATAGAACAGGCGTGGCAGCGTTACCAGGCTTACGAGCGCTACATTGCGAACAATGTCGGGCATATCGTCGTCAACGAAGTCGCGTTGCCGGACCGTTTGCTCGCGTTCATGCCGGAAGCGCAATACATCGATGGCAGCTTCCGCGAGCGCTTCAACTTCGGTGGCACATTGTCGGCGGATCATGTCCAGTTACCGCGAACGGCCGCCGTTTATCAAATGGATGGCGTGGCGGTGTCCCTTGATGACGTAGAGGCAGTGGCCGAGGAATCGTTGATGGAGAAGGACCGGTTCCAAATCAAGCCTCTCGCCGACATGCCGCCAGGGGCAATCGGCTTCTCGTATTATGCCTGGCAAAATTCACCTTATTTGACCGAACAGTTCTTCTCCGAATGGAAGTTCGGTTCTTTCGTCTGCATCCGGCACGGCGACTTCTTCTTCGTTCACGACACGAGCGGCCTGGCGCTCGATATGACGTCGCTCGGGCTGAAGCGGGTGGACAGAACCACGCTCGAGAAAATATTCCCGGCCAATACGAACGGTCCCAATGCCGTTCGGACGCGCCTGTCGAGGATCTCGTTCAATTCGCTGGAAATGTCGCAGGATGCGATTCGCGGGCTCGCCATGAATACGCATTCTTTCGCAGATACATTCACCGATCTGCTGGATCCGTCCCTCGTCCCCGCCACGGCGGCCGGTTTCGTCGGCGGCTTGCCGCGCTACGTGGGCTTCGCGAAGGCGCGGCTTCGGGATGGGGGATACCAGTACGTATCGATCTCCGGGTATACCGCGTGGACCAAGGACGTCGCCGATCAATTGGCGGACGCTGCGCGTATTTCCAATCAGGTGTTCGGCCGCTATGCCGCACTGGTCGCAACCGTCAGCAAGGCCGAGGCGACGCCGAAGTCGATCCTCATCGATCTCTGGACGCCGCAACTGCAAGGTGGCAACGGCGACGCGGAGGACGGCTATCGGACTGCCGATTTTTTCGACTCGGCCGAGCTGTACGCTGACGTCCAGCCGGATGGACGCTTCACATTAACAGTGAACGGTAAACCGGCCGTTTGCCGAATCGAATACAACGGCAAAAACAAGCGATATCGCATCGAAAGCAAAGACCTGGAAGACCTGTACACGATCGAGCCGGAAGGCGGAAACCTGGTGGAACGCCCCCTGCTCAGGCATCTCAACCGGCGCCAATCGTTTCGCGTGCTGCCGGATCTCGCGGGGGCAGTCTATTACGAAGGAAATTTTTTCCGTCCGACCCTGCGCTGGAAACAAGGTACGGAATTGCCCGTACTGGACTACGTGTTCACTGCACCCTGCCTATCACCGGTGATTTCCGAAAAAGGGGAAAATTTCTATTCTGCGCCGACGCGGTGGGAAACGGAGTCGATCTTCGGAATCTTCTCTAAAGCCGCCAGTACCCCGCTGGCGCCTGGGGCGACGGCTTCGACAGACCCGTTAATCAAGGCTATCCAGGCCATCCCAATCTGGCTGTGCGACGACGACAATCAGGAAACGGCGGATTTCATCGGCTTTGACATGACGCACCGGCGGCTCGTGTTCGTACACGCGAAAGTCGGGGACTTGAGCAAGAAGGGCCAGGGGTTTAACGTAGGCGGTCTGCAGGTTGTGGGCCGGCAGGCGATGGCGAGTTTGGCGTTCATGTCGCGCGGTGCTGCGTCGTCGGAATGGAAAAGCACGCGTTGGACGTCCAAGGTGAAAGCGAACACGCTCACGCTGACCAAACGGAATCGCATCTTCGGCAATCCCGGCAAGGCGACGGCGGCGAAACTCGATGCGTGGCTGAAAGAGGTCATCCAGAACCCATCATTCGACAAAGAAGTCTGGATCGTCGGCGCACGGATGACCGACCGCGCGAAAGTGGAAGCTGCACTGCAAGGCGCTACGTGGGAAAACCGCTTACGCCAGTTCCTGATGCATTGGGACACCATGCAGACTAGTTGCGCACGGGCGAATACGCGGCTGAAGTATTTTTGCGACTGACTGACGTTGAGTGGCCGCACGAAGTCGCATTGCAAGTCTAGCCAAACTCATATCTAGATCACTCATTTTCCAAACCGATGAAGAATAGCTGCTCTTGATCCGATAGTGGATTATCGGTATCGCTAAGTGTCCGAGAATGTTATTTTTATAAGAATAAAAAGTTTTTGTTAAGCGTCCTTTAGTCAGACTCTGCAATATAGATCGGGCTTTTCGTATAGTAACGTCGCCCAGCGGGAGGAAATTCGCGTTTCGGGCAAGGACCTGGCCAGTCACGTTGGATGCCGCGTTCTACAAGCAGCCTCGTTATAGTTTCAGCACCGTAAGAAATCGATAAATCAACATCTTGAAAAAAATCCATCAGTACGAGGCAGCGATGATATTCCACTCCTGATCGGGCCCTGATCACGCTGATCGCAGCGCGCTTAAGCATCAACTTGGCCCATAAAACCCGCCGGGCATAAAAGTGCCAGTTAGACTCCGCGTACTCTTCCAGCGCTCGTAGCGTTGCCGGAAAGGCATGTGGATTGAGCGCTGAAGCATTCCAGCCGGCCTCTTTAGCAAGACGGTTGATCGTAACTTTTTCTGGTTTGGCAGCGGATGCATACAAGGCCGCGGCTGTCGACATAACCGAGCGTGCCCGCTCGCCATCTTTCTCGCTCCTGCGCGGAACTTTGGCCGGGTCTGCTGGCTTGTGTTTCACTTGCTGAAGTTTTCGTCTCAATAGTGTAATTGCTTCTAAATCGAGCGAGACTAACCGTTTCATCAAACCATAATGTGATTTCCACAAGTCTTCTATGGAGCAATCAGGAATATCGCGAGCATGGACAACAAGCTCGCGCAAAAGACCTGCGATTCGTTGCGGTATGCTTGGCTTGCTGGCTTTTGTGGTGCCGACGGCGATGGCCAGTCGTTTCACAACGGGTTGTTCAATGCTACCGCTTTGCTCATTTCCGCCGGTCCCACCGACGGCAGCCAGGAACTGGGCAGCATCACGAAACAGGAAATGCGCAAACAGTAGATGGCGGCCGAGTGGCGGTTCCGTGACGCTGTAGTCGTTCAACATCTTCAACCATTCGCTCAGCCGATCATCACGATAGGCTACATCCGTCCTTCTGAGGAAATCTTTCCCATAGAATTTTTCCATTTCGCTCTTTATGCGGACACGGCTTACTTTTTCGTTGCCCCAACTACAGCCGATAGCGCGTGCACGGTCACGATAACTCTCGACCAGTACATGTGTTGGTACCGCTGAGTGTGGGGCTGACTGCAGGAGGGTCGCAGAGAACCGGGCGTAGGATAGCGCGACGGGATCTACTTCGTGATGGGGCAATATGCTATCGAAAACATATTTTTTGCAGGTGCATCGGCGCCAAGGTGTGAGGGCAAGATTGGAGCGTCGTCCGAATGAGCACTCGCAGTGGGGGCATTTGTAAAGCAAGGGTGAAGCATGCCTGCTGCACACTTCTACCCCCGGTATTTGATGGGATCGGTGAATGTAGCGAACGCCGCAAGTAGCCAGATCCTCACGCAGGCATTCCAGGCAAAGTCGGATCGGCTCAGCTGAAAGCCGCTTCGGAGCATTTGTAGCTTTGTTCGGGGTCGCCCTCCTCGAATCCTCCGGGAACGATAGTCCATTGAAAATTGCAAGTAATGGGTACAGCGTGTGTGCCCGTAAGATCTCCAGTGTACACGCTTCCACATCTTCACCTATGCGCGGAGCGAGCATTTCAAGGTGCGGGGGGATCCAGGCAGACAAATTGAACGGGGCGCAGTGGAATAGCTCCTGGAAGGTGGCGGTCGGCGTCCGGTTACAGCTCAGTATATGAAACCTTCCGACAACGGAAATGATGACTTCATCTGGCAAAGGCGGCGCAATGAGGGAATGTCCGGGGCCAAGTGCTGCGAGGGATATTGGCGTATCACCCAGCAGCATTCGCTGTTCGTGATCTGGCTGCACCAGAGGATCTGATGATATTCTTGTTGCCATGATGGCACTGCTGCCCTATCGGACGAGCTTTAAGGTTGCCTTGCTGGTTCTTACTTTAGGCTACGCAGTGGTTGGGCACAAGGGTGCATTCGGCTGGTGGAACTGTTATACGCCACTGATGGTCGCCAACTACTGTTTTGAGCGTTTGCATGGCACAATTTGACAAACATTGGCGGTATGTCAACACGGCCCCCTAACTACCGCAGAGTAAGATTTGACAAACATTGACGTACAGGTAACATTCCTAAGCTGTTGATTTTACATACGCGGATTTGACAAACATAATTTGACCTATTCAAGATGACAGGCTTAGATTATGTTTGTCAAATGTAGATTATGTTTGTCAGATTGTAGGTAGTATTTGTCAAATTTCGCCGGATAAATCTTAACGGCAAACATGTCTGAAACGCCTTACCGATGCGCTCCTCGTTACCTGTTGGAACGAGGAGCGCATTTTCATTTTCACTTACGCGGCTTTGTTGCACAAATCCGTCCCTGCGGCGGCCAAGCTGGGCCACGGGTAAACTGACGGGATGAGTGCACCAGCCAAACCGAAATACCGAACGACCAACTGGAAGGAATACAACGAAGCGTTGAGA
>NZ_JAAQOM010000035.1 GCF_011682055.1 Telluria antibiotica
GTTATGCCTGATGACCATAGCAAGTCGGTACCACCCCTTCCCATCCCGAACAGGACCGTGAAACGACTTTGCGCCGATGATAGTGCTGCAACCAGTGTGAAAGTAGGTTATCGTCAGGCTAGTTATTAAGAAAAGCCCGTTCAGTCAAGACTGAGCGGGCTTTTTGCTTTCTAGATCCGTTCCAGCTTCGCCAGCACTTTTTCCGATAACACCAACTCCGCCGCCTTCACGTTCTCGCGCAAATGCGCACGGGACGATGTTCCTGGAATGAGCAGGGTGTTCGGCGACCGTTGCAACAGCCACGCGATCGCCACCTGCATGGGCGTCGCATCCAGCTCCGCCGCGACGGCCGACAACGCATCCGACTGCAGCGGCGACATTCCGCCCAACGGGAAGAACGGCACGTAGGCAATGCCGTCCCGCGCCAGGGCGTCGATCATCGCGTCGTCATTGCGGTGGACGAGGTTGTACATGTTTTGCACGCACGCGATCGGGATGATGCGCCGCGCGTCCTCCACCTGCTTCATCGTCACGTTGCTCAACCCAATGTGCCTGATGAGGCCTTCTTCACGCATCTCGGCCAATGCCGTCACCTGCGCCTCGAGCGATCCTTCGGCGGGACCGAACACATCCAGCATGCTGCGCAAATTGACGACCTCCAGCACGTCGAGGCCGAGATTGCGCAGGTTGTCATGCACCGCCTGCCGCAATTCCTGCGCCGACGTGGCCGGCAGCCAGGCGCCCGTGCCGTCCCGGCGTGCACCGATCTTGGTGACGATGACCAGACCGTCCGGATACGGATGCAGCGCTTCACGGATCAACCGGTTGGTGACGTGGGGCCCGTAGAAATCGGACGTGTCGATATGGTTGACGCCGCGCGCCACGGCGTCGCGCAGCACGGCGCGGGCAGCGTCGGGATCGCGCGGCGGCCCGAAGACGCCGGGGCCGGCCAGCTGCATGGCGCCATAGCCGAGGCGCCTGACAGTTCGGTTGCCGAGCTGATACGTCCCGGCAGAATCAATGGCGGACATGGAACTCCTTGAATGATCAGTGAACAGGGCATCCACGATAAATCCACGTCGATCGCCGGACAATCCGCTATAGTCCGCAAGGGTTGTACGCAAAAACGAACAATGAGGGCGATATGAAAGTCGATCTCGGCGATTTGTCCGCCTTCGTCGCCGTGGCGCGCGCCGGTGGCTTTCGCGATGCCGCGCGCGCCACGAGCGGCAGCGCATCCGGCCTCAGCGATGCCGTGCGCCGCCTCGAAGCGAAGCTCGGTATCCGCCTGCTCAACCGCACTACGCGCAGTGTCGTGCCGACGGAGGCAGGGCGCAGCCTGCTCGCGCGCCTGAACCCCGTGCTGAACGAAGTGGAAAGCGCACTGGACGTGGTCAATGGATTTCGCGACACGCCCACCGGTACCCTCAAGCTCAATGTGCCGATGAGCGCGGCCCGACTCGTGCTGCCATCCATCGTGCCGCGCTTCCTTGCCGCGTATCCCGAAATCCGCATGGAAGTGATCGCGGACGAAAGCTTCGTCGACGTGCTTGCGGCCGGCTGCGATGCTGGTATCCGCTACGAAGAAAAGCTCGAGCAGGACATGATCGCGGTGCCCATCGGGCCGCGCGTCCAGCGGATGGCCGCAGCCGCGTCACCGGATTACCTCGCCAGACGCGGACGCCCGCAGCATCCGCGCGACTTGCTGGACCATGCGTGCATGCGCGCCCGTTTCGCGAGCGGTGCGGCTATCCGCTGGACGTTCGAGCGCGACGGCGAGACGGTGACGATCGATCCGCCCGGACAATTGCTTGTCCAGGTGGGCGGCGCCCTCGAACTGAAAATCGACGCGGCCGTCGCCGGCACAGGCATCGTCTACCTGTTCGAGGACTGGCTCCGCCCGTACATCGGACGGCGCGAGCTGGAGCCCGTGCTGGAACCGTGGTGGCCGTCCTTTTCCGGGCCTTACCTCTACTATCCCGGCCGGCGGCTCGTGCCGGCCCCGCTGCGCGCCTTCGTCGATTTCATTCGCGCGGATCAGCGCCCGCGCTGATAGGTGCCGACGAGTTCCGCCTGCGCGCGCACATGGCCCTGCATCGCCTTTTCCAGCTGGGCCTTGGTCGGGTGGCGCAAATCGGGCAGGACGGTGTCGAGCGCATACAGCTTGTGCACGTAGCGATGCCGTCCCACGGGCGGGCAGGGTCCGCCGTAGTGCGTGTTCTTGAAGTCGTTCGTGCCGGCTTGCGTGCCCGGCGGCAAGTCCGCGTCGCGGACGGCTGCGGGCAGCCGAGTCGTCTGTGGCGGCAGGTTGTAGAGGACCCAGTGTACCCAGGTCATTTTCGGTGCGGCGGGATCGGGTGCGTCCGGGTCGTCCACGATGAGGACGAGACTGCGCGTATCGGGCGGCACGCCCGACCACGACAAGGCAGGCGAGGTGTTCGCGCCGTCGCACGTGTGGATGGCCGGGATAGGGCCGCCGGGCGGGAAGTCGGCCGAGGTCAGGATCAAGTCCATGGTTGCCTCCTTTGCGTTCGACTGCATGAACGCTTCGACACCGGCAAACGACCAAGGTTGCGCAGGTCGTGTCCAGCCGCAGCGGCCGGCGCGGCCATCGCGCCGCCGCATGAACGGCTGGGCAAACATCGCCACCGGCTGTGCTTCCCCCGATATCGAAACCCGAAGGTGGCGTGTTGCCCAGTTCGTAAAATCGCGTGCCGCGGCAACGTCTGAGCGGCGCCGCGGACACAGGGCCATTATCCGGTTGTGAGCGTCGCCATCCGTTAGGCGCCTCACACAACACGCGGGCGGTAATGTTGGCGTCAGGAGGGCGGTTCCTCGACCTGCACCGGATCGCGGCGCGGGATCAGGTACCAGAGTCCGACGAAGAGGAGCAGCGACGCCACGGCGGCAGCGATGCTGATCGAGAGCATGTCGGTCGCAAGCGACACGACCGTCAACATGTCGAGCGACAGCCCGCTCGCCAGGGGCATCAACGCAACACGGATGGCTTTGCGCGACACCTTCACCATGTGCGACGTCGCCTCGCCATGCTGGGCGCGGTAGTACACGGCCGGCGTCATCAACAGTGCCATCGCGATTACCATCAATGCGAGGCCAGCCATGTGGCAGGCCTGCGCGTAGAACGCAAGGTCGTTGAAGCGTTCGTTGAACACGGCGATCGTCTGGAAGCCGAACACCGCCTGCAGTCCAGGCAGGATGCAGCGCGCTTCCTCGATGATGTCGCGCATCGTGCGATGGTTCTTTTCTTGTTGCGAATCTTGATCGTCCATGAGAGGACAGTAGCGCCAAACACGGCTGTGTTCAACGCCCGCACGATTGACGCCGGCGCGCCGTCACGCGTGCACGATGCCGGCCGCCGACGCCCATTGTTCGAGGCTGTGCCGCTGGATCGCGGCCGCCATCAGGTCGGGGAACAGATCGGGCGTGCAGGCAAAGCACGGAATGCCCAGCGCCGCCAGTTTCGCCGCGTTGTTGCGGTCGTACGAAGGCGCGCCACCGTCGTCCAGCGCGAGCAGTGCGATCACTTGCGCGCCGCTGCCGACGAGGCTCGCCGCGCGCCTGAGCATCTCGGCATTGTTGCCGCCCTCGTAAAGATCGCTGATCAGGACGAAGATCGTGTCCTGCGGGCGCGTGACGAGGCCCTGGCAATACGCGAGCGCGCGATTGATGTCCGTGCCGCCCCCGAGCTGCGTGCCGAACAGGACTTCGACCGGGTCGTGCAGCAGCGGCGTCAGGTCGACGACGGCCGTGTCGAACACGACGACCGACGTCGTCACGGCCTTGATGCTCGCGAGGACCGCCGCGAACACGCTCGCGTATACGACGGACGGCGCCATCGATCCGCTCTGGTCGACGCACAGCACGATGTCGCGCAGCGCGCGGCCGCGCCGGCCGTAGCCGATGCGCGTCTCCGGGACGATGGCCTGGTAGTCGGGCTGGTAATGGCGCAGGTTGGCGCGAATCGTGCGCAGCCAGTCGATGTCCTGGTGGCGCGGGCGCAGGTTGCGCGCGGCGCGATGCAGGCTGCCCGCGACGGCCTGGCGCAGTGGCGTCGCGAGCTTCTTTTCCAGATCCTCGACGACTTTCGCGACGACGGCGCGCGCCGTCGCGCGCGTCTTGTTCGGCAGGACGCGGTTCAGGCTGAGGAGCGTGGCGACGAGGTGCACGTCCGGCTCGACGGCCGCCAGCATCTCCGGTTCGCACAGCATCTGCTGCAGGCCCAGGCGGTCGAATGCGTCTTTCTGCATCACTTGCACGACGCTCGCCGGGAAGTACTGGCGGATGTCGCCCAGCCAGCGCGCCACGCGCGGCGCCGAGCCGCCCAGGCTGCCGCCGCGCGTGTCCGGACCGGCGCCGTACAGTGCGTCCAGCGCGGCATCGACGGCCGCGTCGCCCGCGTTCAAGGTCAACGCGTCGTTGGCGTCCTGGCCCAGCACGAGGCGCCAGCGCCGCGCGGCTTCTTTTTCATGCGTCATGGACGGTCTCCTGAATCGGGCGGGTTCCGAACAGCGTGTGCAGGATGGGCAGCACGCGTAGCGCGCGCGCCGGATCGACGGCCTGTGCCGGGGTCACGCTGGCAGTCGTCCCGCCGGCCTGCGCCGCGCGCTCGCCCAGTTCGCGCCGCTCCGGTGCGCTGAACGTGGCGACCGTGCGGCGCAGCAGCGGCAGCAACTCCGTGAACACGTGCTCCGGTTGCGCGAGCAGCCAGCCATTCACGATCTGCCACAACGCGTCGCTGTGCGCGAGCAGCGCGCCGCTCCCTTGCAGGAAGCCTTCGAGCCAATGTGCCGTGACGAGCGGCGGCACCGCCGGCGAGCAGCGCAGCGCCAGCTGGCGCGCGGCGCGCTCCGCGTCCCATCGGCCCTGTTCCGTGAGGATGCGGCTCGCACGTCCGGCCAGCAGCGGGTGCGACAAGTCGCTCGTGGCGCCCGCTTCCAGCGCGTCGAACCATGCCGCCGCGTGGGCGTCGTCCTGCAGCAGGCGCACCGCTTGGTCGGCCGCGATGATCTGGCCGAGCAGGCCGGCCGCCGCATCGTCCGCGACGCCGCGCAGGCCGTACGGCAGCGCGATGCACGCGCGCAAGACGAGGCCGTCGACGACGCTGCCCAGCGCGCCCGTGTCGACGTTGCGCGCGCTGCCGTAGCGCAGCACGTTGACGAGGGACGGCAGCGCCGCCAGCAGCAGTCCCAGGTCGGGCGTCAGCGTGCCCACTTCCTGGATGCGCGCCATCAGCGGCGCGACGGCTGCGCGCAGGTCGGCCAGCAGGATCGTCTCCATCAGGCGCGTGAGCTCGGGCAGCAGCTGCGCCTGCGCCGCGCGGTCGGCCGCGAGGGCCGTCGCGGCGCTTTCCAGCGTGGCGCCCCAGCGGCTCGCGGCGATCAGGTCGACGGCGAATTCCGGCTCCCACGCGAGCTGCCACGGCTCGTGGAAGGTGCCCGTCCTGCCGCGCACGGATTGCTGCCGGCCCCACGGGACACCCAGCAGGGAAAGACGATGCAGCAGTACGCTTTTCTCGAGGTGCGCGGGTTGGCGCAGGTCGAGGTTGAGCTCCGTCGCGTCCGCGCGCACGGGCATGCGCAAGCGCTTCTGTTGCGCCGCCACGTCCTGCGCGAGCGGCACGGCGGGCACGTAGTCCGGGACGGACCCCAGTGCCTCGTCGATGAGGAGCTCGCGCCGGATCAGGCGCAGCGGCGCGTCGCTGTCGTAGCAGAGTACGGCGCGCACGGCTTCCATCAATTCGTCCAGCCCCGCGCGCGGGCGCCCGCGCAGCGCGGCCAGCGCGTCGGCCAGGCGCGTGGCCTCGATCACGTGGGCCGACGACGCGTCCAGATCGTGCCGGCGCAGCAGCGCCGCGACTTCCGTCAGCCAGTGCAGGCCGGCGCGCTCGCGGTGCCGCCACAGGTGCCGGTACCAGCCCGGCGCCGTCACACCCGCGCCGTAGCCGCTGGCGACCGTGAGGCGGCCGTGCGTCCACGGCACCCACGTGGCCGCGACCTTTTCCTTCGCCAGTCCCTTCAGCAAGTCGGCATCGCTCTTCGCGCTGGGGAGCACGGCCAGTGCCGGCACATGCCAAGCGCCGCACACGACAGCGATGCGTTCGCGGCCTTCCTTGACGGCCTGGCGGATCGTCGTGCGCATCCATGCCTCGCGTTTCGCTTCGACGTCGTCGGCCATCGTGCCCGCTTCCGTCCGCAGCGCCGTCATCATTTCGGTGATGGCGGCGAACAGGTCGAGGCTGTCGCCGCGCTGCTCGACGAGATGGTCCCACCACGTTTCCGTATCGCCGTAGCCGGCCGCGCGGGCGAGCCAGCGCAGCGGGTCCGCGTGGATGTCGTCGGCGACCTCGTTCGATTCTTCGCGCGCCGCACGCAGGCCGAAGCGGTGCGTCTGCGGCAGGTCGCAAAAGCGCAAGTCGACGCCGTGCGCGCTGGCGTAGCGCAGCGCCTGCCATTCGGGCGAGAACTCGGCGAACGGATAGAACACGGCGCGCTGCGGATCGGCCGGCGCATACAGCAGCAGGGCAACCGGCGGCACGAGGTCCGCGCGGCCGGCGTAGCGCGCGAGCGCATCCGCCTCCGGCGGGCCCTCGACGAGGATGCAGTCCGGCGCCAGCGCGGCCAGCGCTTCGCCCAGGCTGCGCGCGCAACCGGGGCCGTGGTGGCGGATGCCGAACAGGTGGACGCTCATCGCCTCACGCCATCACGTCGCGGCAGGCGCGGTACAGGTCCTTCCAGCCGTCGCGTTCCTTGACGACCGTCTCGAGGTATTCGAGCATCGCCACGCGGTCCTGCAGCGGGTCCTTGACGATCGCGCCGACCATGCCGGCCGCCAGGTCGGCGCCGCGCAGCACGCCGTCGCCGAAGTGCGCGGCCAGCGACAGGCCGTGCGTGACGACGGAGATCGCCTCGGCCGTGCTCATGGTGGCGCTGGGCACCTTGAGCTTCGTCTTGCCATCGCTCGTCACGCCGTCGCGCAGCTCCCGGAACACGGTGACGATGCGGCGGATCTCTTCCAGCGCTGGCGTCTCGGCCGGCAGTTCGAGCGCGCGGCCGATGCTGGCCACACGCGTCTCGACGATGCGCACTTCCTCGTCGGCCGTGCGCGGCGGCGGCAGCACGACGGTGTTGAAGCGGCGCTTCAGGGCGCTCGACAGCTCGTTGACGCCGCGATCGCGGTCGTTCGCAGTGGCGATGATGTTGAAGCCTTTTTCGGCCAGGACCTCGTCGTCCAGTTCCGCGATGGGCAAGACTTTTTCGGACAGGATCGAGATCAGGCCGTCCTGTACTTCGCCCGGCATGCGCGTGAGTTCCTCGATGCGCGCGACTCTCCCCGTGCGCATCGCGCGCATCACGGGGCTCGGCACGATGGCTTCCAGCGACGGGCCTTTCGCCAGCAGCTGCGCGTAGTTCCAGCCGTAGCGCACGGCCTCTTCGCTGGTGCCCGCGGTGCCGTGCACGACGAGCGTGGAGTCGCCGCTGATCGCGGCCGCGAGATGTTCCGACACCCACGACTTCGCGGTGCCCGGCACGCCCAGCAGCAGCAGCGCGCGGTCGGTGGCGAGGGTGGCGACGGCGATCTCGATCACGCGCGGATTGCCGATGTATTTCGGACTGATCGTCACACCGTTTTCCAGCTCGCCGCCCAGCAGATAGGTCGACACGGCCCACGGCGACATCTTCCAGCGGGGCGGGCGCTGGCGCGTGTCGGAGGCGATCAGCGCATGCAGCTCGTCGGCGTACTGCTGCTCGGCGTGCTGGCGTAGAACGGAAGAGGTGGCGGTCATGCGGTCTCCTGGAAGGAAAGAGTCATCTCGTGGCGCAGGCGGACGAGATCGAAGAAGGCGTCGACGGCGCTTTGCCACTGGGCGTCCGGCACGCGCACCGGATCGAATCCGGCGGCCGTCGCGGGGTCGAGCACGAGGGCGAGGCTGGACAGCAGCTGGCGCACGAGCCACGGATGGCCCGTGTCCGCGAGCGCCGGCAGCACGGGGTACACGCGCCGCATGGCGTGTTGGCTCAACGCCGTCGGCCACGTGTCCGCCGCGCCGGCCGCGAGCCGGGCCAGCAGGTGCACGCACGCGCCGTCCGCGATCCACTTCCCGGGCAGGGTGCAGAACAGCGTGCTGGAGGCGCCGTCGGCATCCTGCGCGAAGTGTGCGGCGGCGACGTCGAACACGCTGTCGGGCACGGCCTCGCGCTGGGCCGGGACGGCGAGCCACCATGCGGTCAAATCGCGCAGCCAGGCCTGCAGGCGTGGCGACGGATCGTCCTGCGCGTGGCGCTGCAAGGCCAGCGCCCAGCCGCGCACGAACACGCTGGCGAATTCGCTGTGTTCGGCGAGCGCGAGACAGCCGCGCGGCGGGCGGTCGAAGTGGCGGGTCCAGACGTCCGGATCGACGGCGGCCAGCATGTCCACGACCCATCCCGCTTTTTCGCCCATGCCCGGGTGCGATGCGGCGCCGATGCCGTCGCGCCGCATGGGCGCATCGAGTGCCTCGGGCAGCGTCAGGTCGATGCGCGCGGCGCGCAGCAATGGCCGCTCGAGCCGCAGCAGCGGCAGCAGGCGCTCGACCATGCGCTGCGCCAGCTGTGACGCCGGCAGCCGCGCGAGCAGGCGCTGGGCCACGACGCGCACTTCCTTGCGGCGGTCGTCGAGGGCCGCGTCGAGGAACGTTTCGTCGTCCGGGCCGAGCCCCGTGGACAGCGTCGCCAGCAGCGCCGCACGCTGGTCCGGCGGTTCGCTGGGCCACGCCGCGGCGAGGGCGGCGCGCGCGGCCTGCGGGTCGCGGGCACGCCAGCCGCGCAGCGCGGCCACGCGTTGTTCCGGCGCGCCCGTCTCCCACGATGCCGCATCGGGATCGTCGCCGGCCCACGACCACTCGGGTTGCAGGCGCGCGAGCCAATGTCCGCGTTCGCCCAGCACGGGCAGCAGGGGCGCGCGCAGTGCCGGCTGGCGCGTGCCCGCATCGAGCAGTTTCGGCAGTACGTGCGCCGGCAGATGGCCTCCGCGACGGTGCAGCAGGCGCAGCCACTCGGCTTCCAGGCCGGCCGGATGCAGGCCGCACAGCAGCTGGACCATGACCGCTTGCGCGCGGGGCGGGCAGGGACGCAGCGTCTCGGGCGCGGCGACGCGCGCCGGCGGCGGCGGCGGCTGGTCGGGTGCGACGAAGCCGCCGCGCTCCCACAGGTCAAGCGCGCCCAGCGACAGCCACAGCGTCGCCTCGGGTGCGGCCGCAGCATCGGCCGGCAACAGCCCATCGAGCGGCGCGGCGAGACCGGCGGGTGGACGGCCGGCGCGGGCCATCCCGATCTTGAGCAGCTGCCGCAGCTGGCGGGCGTCGTCGCTCATGACGGGAAGTCGCTGTCGATGTTGTACAGGCGTCCTTCATGCCGGACGCTCAGCGGCAGCAGCATCCGTCCATCCCATTCGCCGCACACGGTGAGCGGATGGCCGCCGCTCAGCGCAAGCAAATGCAGCGGATGGCGGAACGATGGGTGGAGGGCGATGCAGCGGCCTTGCGCGTCGCGGACGATGCCATGGTTCGCTTCGTCCGGCACGAGGCCGCCCAGCAGCACGGGCAGCCGTTCAAGGAAGGGTTGTGCCGCGAGGGCGTCCGCATAAGTGTCGAGCAGGCCGTCCAGGCCGGACGGTTCGAGATCCGCCGGCACAGGGCCGGCGTCATCCTGCCTGCGGATCTGGGCGCGCAGCGGCCATGCGCTCGGGTAGAAGCACAGGTCGCCGTCGAACGCCGTGCCGGGCGCGAGCTGCACGTCGAAGCCCTGCGTGCCGACGGCGTATTGCAGGTGCAGCGCCCAGCGCCCGGTGCCGGCGCCGAGGAGCCACGTCGCGCGCACGCGCAGGCGCTCGTCGTCGAACGTACTCTGCGCCAGCACGCACCACTGGTCCGTGACGGCGGGTTGGCGCAGCACGTCGTCCTGGCTCAGCGTCCAGCCGAGCAGCGCACGCACGTCCGCCTGGAGCGCGGGCGCGAGCTGGCCGACGCGCTGCCATGCCCGGGCCAGCAGGTACAGTGACGCGAGTTCGTTGGCGGCGAGGCCTTCGGCGTTGCGAAGGCCGGACTGGTACAGCAGGCTGCCGGCGCGGCGCAGGCGGCGTGCCAGCGGCGCCGCCTGGGCGTCGGCCATGCGCGCGGCGATCGCATCCCAGAAGCCCTGGCCGCGCGAGCGCACGGACGCGAGGCCCTCGCGCGCCAGGTCGTGCAGCCAGGTCTGCAATTCCAGGAGGCCGGCGCTGACCTTGTCTTCGCGCTTTTCTTCCCGTTTGCGCGCCTGCGCCGCAGCGGCGATCGCCGCTTCGGGCGTGATGTCGGCCGGCGCCTTCTTTTCCTGGCGCACTTGGCGGCCCTGCAGCCAGTCGCGCACCCAGGCCGGTTCGTCAGACGGGTCGAACAACGCCGGCTCGGACGTCCGCAGCAGGTACAGGCCGAGGCCGTGCTTGCAGGGGAACTTGCGGCTGGGGCACGTGCATTTGAAGGCGGGACCACTGAGGTCGATCTGCGTGCGATACGGTGTCTTGCCGCTGCCCTGGCATTCGCCCCACAGCGCGACATCGCTCCTGCCCAGGTTCGACCAGTTGCGCGGCACTGCCAACTGGCTGCCGGCCTTGGCCGAGGCGGGATCAGGCGCGAGAGCCAGGATCTGATTGGCGTCGAGGGTCACCGGTATCCTTGGGGCGGATTGATATAATTTCTAGTTCGGTATGGGTAATAGTCGGCGATTATTGTTTAAACGTCAATTACAACGATCTGTAAAGACGAGTGGCAAGCGCGCAACGGCTCTTGCGTGCCGAGACGCCGATTGCTATAGTGCGCCTCCTGTTTCGCAGCGCATTGAAGGAGTCGGCAACGACGGCGTGACGAAATGGATGAGGGGTTGACGAGTTAAGCGAAGCACTGCATAATCTCATTCCTCTGCTGCTGACGAACACAACGATTCGCAAGCGCAGCAAGGCAGTACCGAATACAAGAGTTCTTTAACAATAAACAGTCGATAAG
>NZ_JAAQOM010000036.1 GCF_011682055.1 Telluria antibiotica
ACAACCATCACATTCCGCAGCGTGCGCTCGACGCAAAAACGCCCATCCTGGCCCTCAAGGAATGGCAGAAGAAGCGTCCAGAATTATTCGTCAAACGCGTTTATGATCAAACGGGACTGGACACTTAGATGACATGTACTTGTAGAGACTAGCCATAGCAGGTCATATTGATGAACTACGTCAAGTATAGCCGCGAGAAGATAAAGAATAGCAACGTCTGGATGCGCTAGTTGATGTCAACCTTCGGGCGGAACTGCACATGCAGATGAGACTGCGTTGACAGAATGTTGACAACAGAAGCAAAAAAGGACTTAGGCTTTCACCTAAGTCCTTGATTTTATTGGTAGGCCTCCCCGGAGTCGAACCGGGCACCAACGGATTATGAGTCCGCTGCTCTAACCAGGCATGAGCTAGAGGCCCGAAACTGGTACATCCGACGACGCTAAAAACTCGCCACTTGCGGTCGCGATGCGTCCGAAGTGGCGAGAGGATATTGTTTTAGCGTAGGTACGTCAAGCCTCAGCCGCTGTTGTTCTCGAGGAAGCTCTTCAGCTTGTCGGAACGCGACGGGTGGCGCAGCTTGCGCAGTGCCTTCGCTTCGATCTGGCGGATGCGCTCGCGGGTGACGTCGAATTGCTTGCCGACCTCTTCCAGCGTGTGGTCCGTCGACATCTCGATGCCGAAGCGCATGCGCAGCACCTTCGCTTCGCGCGGCGTCAGCGAGTCGAGCACGTCCTTTACAACACCGCGCATCGAGGCATGCAGCGCGGCGTCAGACGGCGCCAGCGTGTTGTTGTCCTCGATGAAGTCGCCCAGATGCGAATCGTCGTCGTCGCCGATCGGCGTTTCCATCGAGATCGGCTCTTTCGCGATCTTCATGATCTTCCGGATTTTGTCTTCCGGCATTTCCATCTTGATCGCGAGCGTCGCCGGATCGGGCTCGGCGCCCGTTTCCTGCAGGATCTGGCGCGAAATCCGGTTCATCTTGTTGATCGTTTCGATCATGTGCACCGGAATACGGATCGTGCGCGCCTGGTCCGCGATCGAACGGGTGATGGCCTGGCGGATCCACCACGTCGCATACGTCGAGAACTTGTAGCCGCGACGGTATTCGAACTTGTCCACCGCCTTCATCAGGCCGATGTTGCCTTCCTGGATCAGGTCGAGGAATTGCAGGCCGCGGTTCGTGTACTTCTTCGCGATCGAGATGACGAGACGCAAGTTCGCTTCCGTCATTTCACGCTTGGCCTTGCGCGCCTTCATTTCACCAGCCGCCATTTGACGGTTGATGTTGCGCAGGTCCGGCAGCGGCAACACGACGCGGGCTTGCAGGTCGATGAGGCGTTGCTGCAGTTCCTTGATCGTCGGGATATTGCGGCCGAGGATCGCGCTGTAGGCGTGGCCGGCGTTGACTTCACCGTCGACCCACTCTAGGTTCGTCTCGTTGCCCGGGAATACCTTGATGAAGTGGGCGCGCGGCATGCCGCAGCGGTTCACGGCCACGTCCAGGATCTGTTTCTCGATGTGGCGCACTTCGTCCACCTGGCCGCGCAAGGTGTCGCACAACTTTTCGACGACCTTCGCCGTGAAGCGGATGCCGAGCAGTTCGTTCGAGATCGCTTCCTGGGCCTTGATGTAGCCGTCCGAGTTGTAGCCCTGCTTTTCGTACGCCTTGCGCATCCGGTCGAACTGCTGTTCGATTTCGCGGAATTTATCGAGGGCCGAATTCTTCAGCTGTTCGAGCTGTTCGGCGGAATAGCCGGCGGCGCCGGAACTCGCGCCCGCCTCTTCTTCCTCTTCCTCTTCTTCCTCTTCCTCGTCGTCTTCCTCGTCGTCGTCGGACTCGGTGGCGGCCGGGGCGACGGCGCTCGGCGACGTCGATTCGTCTTCGTCCGCATCGACCATGCCGTCGACGATTTCGTCGATCTTGATCTCGTCGTTCTCGATGCGGCGAGCCGCGTCGATGATTTCGGCGATCGTCACCGGGCAGGCGGAGATCGCCTGGATCATGTCGCGCAGGCCGTCCTCGATGCGTTTGGCGATCTCGATCTCGCCTTCGCGGGTCAGCAGCTCGACGGAGCCCATCTCGCGCATGTACATGCGGACGGGGTCGGTGGTGCGGCCGAAATCGGAGTCGACGGTCGACAGCGCGGCCTCGGCCGCAGCCTCGGCTTCGTCGTCGCTGGTGACGGTGGCGACGTTATCGGACAGCAGCAGCGTTTCGGCATCGGGCGCGTGCTCGTAGACGGCAATGCCCATGTCGTTGAACGTGCCGATGATGCCTTCGATCGCTTCCGGATCGACGATGTTGTCCGGCAGATGGTCGTTGATCTCGGAATACGTGAGGAAGCCGCGCTCCTTGCCCGACTTGATCAGGGCCTTGAGCTTCTGGCGGCGGATTTCCAGTTCCTCTTCGCTCGCTTCCGTGTCCGACGAGAACGCGTCTTTCAGCAGCGCTTTTTCCTTGGCCTTGCGGTCCTTGGCCTTGGCCTTGTCGACCGCTTTCAGTTCGGCGCGCTCGACCGCGTTCAGTGCGGCGACTTCATCGTTCTCGGGGGTAAATTCCTTGGGCTTGCGGCCACGGCGGCCTGGCACCTTGACGGCCGGCAGCACGTAACCCGACGTGTCGATCGCGGCGAGGGCTTCCGCGTCGGTCGTCTGGTTGACTGGGGCGACACCCGCGACGCGGGCTTCCGCCTTGTCTTGCGAATTGTCCACTTTTGCGGACATTCTGGTGGATTTGGTAGCCACTTTGGTTTCGGGTTTCTTGGTTGGCACAGGCGCTTTCGAAGTCACAACGACCACTTTACTATGGTTAAAGATAAAGTTTTGTTACCTTACATCACGCTGCAGCCACGCACTGTGGCCTAGCTAACTGAAACACCCAGCCCGAATTGTCACGAAAAATCGTTTCAATGCTTGCAATAGTTAGCGTTTTATTATAGCACGCGCCCCTGTTCTTTCCAGTCGAGAACGCCGCCCTGGCGCCGCTCCCCGTTCAGGCGAATTTCGCAGGGGTGTCGTTGGCTTCCTCGCGCTCCAAGAGCTGCTGCTGAGCTGTGATTTCGCGATAGCGGGCACTCACCTGATCTGGGGTCAGTCCGGAAGAAAACAACTGGTTTAACTCCTGTTTGAGCACGTCCTTCTTGACTTGCCTCACAGCACTTACGAGCCAGACACGATCGGCTTCGCTATCCGATTCGGGTTCCACCGCGATAGCCGCGATGAGGTTGTCATAGTCCGAACTGGTTTCCTTCAATTGCTCCGACAACGCGGCGAACGTCCCGTTCGCGCCCAATGCCTGCGCCATGGTCACGAGCTGGCGCAAGCGCTCGGCTTGCTCGACGCCAAAATGGTCGAAGGCCCGCATCGCCGACTCGTCCAGCCCGAGCGCCAGCGCCGGATGGGCGACGAGGATGCGCGACATCTGCAACTCCAGGCCCACCGGCTCCGGACGCCCCTGGCGCGGCGGCGCCTTGCGTGCGACGGCGACCGGCTTCGACAGCTCGAACAACGCTTCGATCTCCGCCGGCGTTGACTCCGTCAGGTTCGCGAGACCGCGCACGATCTGCAGGCGCAGCGCCGTCGGCGTCATCGATTGCAGCAGCGGTTTCGCATCGAACTGGACGCGTGCCCGGCCTTCCGGCGTGTCGAGGTCGTGTTCGGTCGTCACTTCGCGCAGCAGGAATTGCGATAGCGGCATCGCCTCGTTGATTTCCTGGGCGAACGCGTCCGCACCAAATTCGCGCACATAGCTGTCCGGATCGTGCTCTTGCGGCAGGAACAGGAATCGGATCGTCTTGTTGTCCGTCACTTGCGGCAGGCACGCTTCCAGCGCGCGACGGGCGGCGCGACGGCCGGCCTTGTCGCCGTCGAAGCTGAAGATGACGTTGTCCGTCTGGCGCAGCAGCTTTTGCACGTGCGTGCTGGTGCACGCGGTGCCCAAGGTCGCGACGGCTTGCGGAAAGCCAAGCTGGGCCAGCGCGACGACGTCCATATAGCCTTCCGTCACCAGCACGTAGCCGGCGTCGCGGATCGCCTGGCGCGCCTCGAACAGGCCGTACAGCTCATGGCCCTTCTGGAACAGCGGCGTTTCCGGCGAGTTCAGGTATTTCGGTTCACCGCCGTCGAGCACCCGGCCGCCGAAACCGATCACCTGCCCTTTCGTATTCCGGATCGGAAACATGATCCGTTCCCGGAAGCGGTCGTAGCGCTTTTTATTGTTGCCATCCTCGTCGACCTTGTCGATGACGAGGCCGGACTCGACGAGCGCCACGGCGTCATAGTCAGGAAACACGGAGCGCAGGTTGTCCCAACCGCCGGGCGCGTAGCCAAGGCCGAAGCGAGCGGCCACTTCGCCCGTCAGGCCGCGGCCCTTCAGGTAGGCGATGGCGTTCGGCGCAGCGCGCAACTGGGCACGGTAGAAATCGCATGCCTGGTTCAACGCATCCGACAGCGCCAGCGTCTGCGCCTGCTGGGCTGCGCGCTGGGCCGGCGGGATCTTGTCGTCGGCCTGGGGCACGATCATGCCCACGCTTTGCGCGAGGTCCTTGACGGCGTCGACGAACCCCATGCCCGAGTATTCGATCATGAAACCGATCGCGGTGCCGTGGGCGCCGCAGCCGAAGCAGTGGTAGAACTGCTTGGTCGGGCTGACGGTAAAGCTTGGGGATTTTTCGTTGTGAAACGGACAGAGCCCCATGTAATTGGCGCCGCCCTTTTTCAGCTGCACGTAACGCCCTACCACGTCGACGATGTCGACGCGGTTGAGCAGATCGGTAATGAATGATTGCGGAATCACTTGATCTACTTGATCTAACAGTATTTGTCCCAGGTCAGACTATACCGCAGGGCTCGTTACAAGTTGATTTGCAACAATGCAACATGGCGTTGCCGCTCCGGCGCATCAAAAACAGACACGGCCGTGGCGGCGACGCCGCAGCCGTGCCGTGGCGGTATCAGCCGCCTGCCAGCGCTTTCTTGACCTGGGCCGAGACGGCCGTCATGTCGGCACGGCCTGCCAGTTTCGGCTTCAGGATGCCCATCACCTTGCCCATGTCCTGCGGACCGGCGGCGCCCGATGCGGCGACGGCGGCGGCCACTTCGGCGGCGACTTCCTCATCCGACAGGCCGGCCGGCATATAGGTCGACAGCACGGCCAGTTCCGACTTTTCCTTGTCGGCCAGATCCTGACGGCCACCATTTTCGAACTGGGTAATCGAATCCTTGCGCTGCTTGATCATCTTTTCGACGATGGCCACCACCTGCGCATCGTCCACCTCGACGCGCTCATCCACTTCCTTGCGCTTGATCTCGGCGATCAACAGGCGGATGGTGGAGAGGCGCTCGCTGTCCTTCGCGCGCATGGCGGCTTTCATGTCGTCGGTGATTTGGTCTTTCAAGCTCATGGAAACTCCATTCGATAGGGGCAAAAGGCAAAACCCGCTGCGGCACAACCGGAGCGGGCTTCGTCGGATTCAGGCCTTGCATAACCGGGACTGGCAATCGGCCGTCACCGGATCAGGCGTGAATGTAAATCAGTACAGCTTCTTCGGCAGTTGCTGGCTGCGGATGCGCTTGTAGTGACGCTTCACGGCAGCGGCCAGCTTGCGCTTGCGCTCTGCAGTCGGCTTCTCGTAGAACTCGCGAGCGCGCAGTTCCGTCAGCAGACCGGTTTTTTCGATAGTGCGCTTGAAGCGACGCATAGCGACTTCGAACGGCTCGTTTTCTTTAAGGCGGATAGTGGTCATGTAAAAATGAAACCGTTGGATTTAGGGAAGAACGAAATTCTAACAGCTTTTCCGGCGCTGTGCGAAGTTTTTCATCAATGTGCAAAGTTGCCACATGCCACCGAATCACTCGATCGCACCACCCGCCGCGACACCGGAAGCCCATGCCCACTGGAAGTTGTAGCCGCCGAGCCATCCGGTGACGTCGACCGTTTCGCCAATGAAGTACAGCCCCGGGACCTTGTTCGCCATCATGGTCTGCTGCGACAGTTCGCGCGTGTCGACGCCACCCAGCGTGACCTCGGCCTTTTTATAGCCTTCCGATCCCGTTGGCACGATCGCCCAGCGGTTGATCGCGTCGCCCAGCTTGCGCAATTTCGCATCCGCCATGTCGGGCAGGCGCGCGTCGAGGGCGAAACCGTTGCCGGTCAACAGGCCTTCCGCCAGGCGCGTGGGCAGCCATTGCGACAAGATATTGCCCAGTTGCTTTTTTACCGTCGTCTTCATGCCGATCAGCTCTTCCGCCACGTCCATTTCCGGCAGCAGGTTCAGCACGATGGGCGTGCCCGGCTGCCAAAAGCTGGAAATCTGCAGGATGGCCGGACCGGACAGGCCCCGGTGCGTGAACAGCAGGTCTTCACGGAAATAGCCGTACCTGGCGTTCTTGCCCTTCTTTGAACCCGTCTCGACGTCGACTTCGAGCGCGATGCCGGCCAGCGGCACGAACGGCTGCCAGCTGGGACCGTCGAACGTCAGGGGGACGAGGCCGGGACGCGTCTCGACGATCTTCATGTCGAAGTGCTTTGCGATGCGGTAGCCCAGGTCCGTGGCCCCGATCTTCGGAATCGACAGGCCGCCCGTTGCGACGACGACATTGCTCGCGAAGATGGGCTCGCCGTCCGTGTCGATGCGGAATCCTTCGGCAGACTTCGTGACGGCGGCCACCTTGCACGGCATCCGCCATTGCACGCCGCCGGCGTCGCATTCGGCCTTCAGCATGGCGATGATCTGTTCGGACGAATCGTCGCAGAACAGCTGGCCGCGGTGCTTTTCGTGGTAGGCGATACGGTGCTTTTTCACCAGCGCGAGAAAATCCTGCGGTGTGTAGCGCGACAAGGCGCTGCGGCAGAAATGCGGATTCTCGGACAGGAAGTTCTGCGGACCGGCGTTGACGTTGGTGAAGTTGCAGCGGCCACCGCCCGAGATACGGATCTTTTCGGCCAGCTTGGCCGCGTGGTCGACCAGCAGGACGCGCTTGCCGCGCTTGGCCGCGGTGGCGGCACACATCATGCCGGCGGCGCCGGCGCCGATGATCGCCACGTCGTAGTGTTTTGCCATGCCTCTTCCGTCAATGCTGCGCGCAAAAGGCGAGATTGTACGCGACGGGAATAGAAAACCGTGTATATGGCCTACCGGTAGTAGGGTGGGCACCCCTGTGCCCACGCGAACGCGAACGTCGCGCGAACGTCACGCGTGGGCACGGGGTGCCCACCCTACGATTCGACGAAAATCAAGTTGTCGCGCGCAGTGCCTTCGCCACCCGCACGCACTGCGCCACCTGCGCCGCGATCGGCGGCGGCACGGGCTGCTCGCCGCGCAGCGCGCGCGCGATCCAGTCGGCGGTGGCGGCCGCGTCGCGGCCTTCCGGCGCGGGGGCCAGGTCGTCGGTCGGCGCGTCGCGCTCGACCAGCAGCGTCTTTTGGCCGGCATGGAACCAGTTGATTTCCTGGGCGCGGTTGGCGTTCGCCACCGTCTCCCCTTCCGTGCCGCGCATGAGGAAGGCGTCGCCGCGTGCGTGCGGGGCGGCCGTCGCGAAGTACTCGGTCAGCATCGCCAGGTATTCCGGGTGCGTGTACGACACGAGGCGCAGCGCCGGGCCTTCGAACGGCTGCAGGATCTTGACGAGCGTGTGCGTGGAATTGCGCACGCCGAGGATGCGGCGCAGCGACAACTGGTGCGCCAGCTCAGGCGCCAGCAGTTCGATGGGCATGAAGCACGGGCGGCCGTTCGCGAAGGCGTCGAGCATGTCGGCGGTGGAACCGACGGGGCCGATGCCCAGCTCGGCGAAGATCTCGGCCGTCGTCACGCGGCCCGGGTCTTCCTGGACGCCGTGCACGAGCACGGGCACACCCTCGCGCGCGAGCAGCAGCGCCAGCAGGGGTGTCAGGTTGGCCAGCTTGCGTGCGCCGTTGTAGCTGGGGATCAGGACAGGTGCGAACTCGCCGGGCGGCGCGGGCAGCGGCGCGAACGAGCTTTCCGCCGCGTCCATGAAGCCGGCGATTTCTTCCACCGATTCGCCCTTGATGCGCATCGCGAGCAGGATGCCGCCCAGTTCCAGGTCGGACACGCGCCCGTCGAGCATGGCGGCGTACAGCAGCCTGGCATCGTCGCGCGACATGCTGCGCGCGCCTTTCACGCCGCGGCCGATCTCCTTGATGAAGCGGGCGGCCGGGAAGGATTCAGTGAGGTTCGTCGTGTCCATACTGACAGCATACCATCGCCGCGCAGCGGCTCACAGATGCGACATTTTTGAGCAAGACGATGCAGGGTGTAAGATTTCAGGCTAGACTCATTGATCCCCTCCCGGAATAAATACGATTGCCATGCTGATCACGCCCGATATCGAAAACACCAACGTCACCTCGTTCGCGACCATGCCGACGCCCAGCGCGCTGCATAAAAAGCTGCCGCTGACGGACAAGGCCTTCACCACCGTGATGAAGGGCCGCGAGACCCTGCGCAACATCCTCGACCGCAAGGACAAGCGCCTGTTCGTCGTCGTCGGCCCCTGCTCGATCCACGACCCCGTCGCGGGCCTCGACTATGCGCGCCGCCTGAAGGCGCTGCAGGCCGAAGTGGAAGACACGATGGTGCTCGTGATGCGCGTGTATTTCGAGAAGCCGCGCACGACGACGGGCTGGAAAGGCTATATCAACGACCCGTTCATGGACGACTCGTTCCGCGTCGACGTCGGCATGGAGCGCGCGCGCCAGTTCCTGCTCGACGTGTGCGAACTGGGCCTGCCGACCGCCACCGAGGCGCTCGACCCGATCTCGCCGCAATACCTGGGCGACCTGATCGCCTGGACCGCGATCGGCGCGCGCACGACGGAATCGCAGACCCACCGCGAGATGTCGTCCGGCCTCTCCACGCCAGTCGGCTTCAAGAACGGCACCGACGGCGACGTCGGCATCGCCATCAACGCCGTGCTGTCGTCGTCCAGCCCGCACTCCTTCCTGGGCATCAACGACCAGGGCAGCGTGTCGATCGTGCGCACCCGCGGCAACGCCTACGGCCACGTCGTCCTGCGCGGCGGCGGCGGCCGTCCGAACTACGACTCCGTCTCCGTCGCGATCGCCGAGCAGGCGCTCAAGAAGGCTGCCCTGCCCGCGAACCTCGTCGTCGACTGCTCGCACGCCAACAGCTACAAAAAGCCGGAACTGCAGCCGCTCGTCATGTCGGATGTGATCCAGCAGATCAAGCACGGCAACCAGTCGCTCGTCGGTGTGATGATCGAATCGAACATCGTCGGCGGCAGCCAGCCGATTCCGAGCGATTTGTCGCAGCTGAAGTATGGCTGCTCCGTCACGGATGGCTGCATCGCCTGGGACGACACGGAAGCCATGCTGCGCAGCGCGCACGCGGAGTTGCTGCAGCGGCCGTAATGCAGCCGGTTCCGCGGCGGGCGCAGCGCGGCCGAACGCGTGGACGGCGCACGCGCCGCCGCGGCATCGACGTGGCGGTGGAGCCTTCCACCCTACTGTACAATGGCGGATTGCGCGCCGCCCCGGCGCGCCGGCCTTGTCTTCCTCATACTGTTCCTGCTTTCCCATGATTGTCCTCGGCGTCGAATCCTCCTGCGATGAAACCGGCCTGGCTCTGTACGACACGGAGCGCGGCCTGCTGGCCCACGCACTGCACTCGCAGGTCGCGATGCACGAGGAATACGGTGGCGTCGTGCCGGAACTGGCGTCGCGCGACCACATCCGGCGCGCACTGCCGCTGCTGGAACAGGTACTGGCGAAGGCCGACCTGCCGATGGAGCGCATCGATGCCATCGCCTACACGCAGGGCCCCGGCCTCGCGGGCGCGCTGCTCGTCGGATCGTCCGTCGCGTGCAGCCTGGCGCTCGCGCTGGATAAACCCGTGCTGGGCGTGCACCACCTCGAAGGCCATCTGCTGTCGCCGCTGCTTGCGAGCGAGCGGCCGGAATTTCCGTTCATCGCCCTGCTCGTGTCGGGCGGCCACACGCAGCTGATGCGCGTGGACGGCGTCGGACGCTACACCTTGCTGGGCGAGACGCTGGACGACGCGGCCGGCGAAGCGTTCGACAAATCGGCCAAGCTGCTGGGCCTCGGCTATCCGGGCGGTCCGGCGATTTCGCGCCTGGCGGAATTCGGCGATCCGGAAGCGTATAAGCTGCCGCGGCCGATGCTGCATTCGAAGGATTTCAACTTCAGCTTTTCGGGCCTGAAGACGGCCGTGCTGACGGTCGTGAAGAACAATGCATCCGACATCGCCAACGTGTGCGAGCAGGACAAGGCGAACATCGCGCGCGGCTTCGTCGATGCCATCGTCGACGTGCTGACGGCGAAATGCGTGTTGGCGCTGAAGCACACGGGCTTGAAACGCCTCGTGATCGCGGGCGGCGTGGGCGCGAACCGCCAGCTGCGCGCGTCGCTGGACGCGGCAGCCGCCAAGAAGCGCTTCAAGGTCTATTACCCGGAACTGGAATTCTGCACGGACAACGGCGCGATGATCGCGTTCGCGGGCGCGCTGCGGCTGGAGCGCAATCCGGATGCGGCGCAGCGCGAGTACGGGTTCAACGTGCGGCCGCGCTGGCCGCTGGACGAGATCGAGCCGGCCTGATTCGATGCTCGGTGGGCACGGGGTGTCCACCCTACGATATGTGCCCAGCCGTAACGTGAAAGAACGTATCCAAAAGACGTGCGGATGCCTGGCCGGGGTAGGCCATCAAAAATTGTGCAGCTCGCGACTCAGGCAGGTTGGTCGATCAGACCGAATTTCTTGAGAGCCTTGATCC
>NZ_JAAQOM010000037.1 GCF_011682055.1 Telluria antibiotica
TTATGCCTGATGACCATAGCAAGTCGGTACCACCCCTTCCCATCCCGAACAGGACCGTGAAACGACTTTGCGCCGATGATAGTGCTGCAACCAGTGTGAAAGTAGGTTATCGTCAGGCTAGTTATTAGAAAAGCCCGCTCAGATCAGTCTGAGCGGGCTTTTTGCTTTCTACATCCCCACGCGCCGCGCAACATAAGCCCGGTACAATCCGACAATCTACAATGCGCTTCATGGTCGTCACAGACAATGAAAAGGGACATGCAGAATGAACGGGCATCACACGACGACTGGACTCTCCCGTTTTCTTGCCTGCTGCTTGGTGCTGTTCCTGGCGGTGCTGTCACCGCAGGCGCGCGCACAGCAGCTGCCGTTACGGTACTACACGAATACCGAAGGCCTGGGTGACCTGGCCGTCATCGCGCTCGCGCAAGAGACCAACGGGGCCATATGGATTGGCACCGAAAACGGCCTGTACCGTCATAACGGCGACAGCATTCGCAACCCGCTGGGTGATGAGAAGCTGCAAGTCAACAATCTGGCTCTTGGCGGCGACGGAACGTTGTGGGTCGCGAGCGATGCGGGCATTTATCACTACCGCGACGGGAAGATGGCGAAAGTGCCCATGGACGACACGACCTGGTCGCCGCTCCCGGGCCAGGCCATCGCACCATTGGCGCATGGCGGTCTCCTCGTCGTTGGCAAGGAGGGCAAGCTATGGCGGGTGACGGGCGCAAACGCACGCATGGAACCTGCGCTGCCGCCTACACTGGGTTCGTCGCAGTCCGACAAGCTGGAGGTACGCTCGATCCTGGTCGCCAGCGACGGCGCGTGGTGGTTCGGTTGCGGGAGCGGGTTGTGCCGATGGCACGATAACCGGCTTGAACGTTGGGGCACCGCCGACGGCGTGCCGCAGAGCGAATGGCTCGGCCTGCGGCAAGCGAAGGACGGCGCCATATGGGCCCGAGGCGACCGCTACATCGTACGCCGCGCGCCAGGCGACGCGCGATTCGCCAACGTCACACCGGACGGCCTCGGCCATGGCTCCAATCACGTCTGGCTGCCCATGATCGAGGATGGCCAAGGACGCTTGCTGACGCCAGGTAACGCAGGCGTGTACCGCTGGCAGGCCGGCCAATGGCAGTATTTCGGCGAGCGCAACGGGCTTGTCGAGGACGGCATACGCGCCATGCTCAGCGACGCCAACGGCGACGTGTGGCTGGGCACGACCGGACACGGGCTCGCGCACTGGCGGGGGTATGAAAACTGGTCGTCCTGGACGACGCGCCAGGGCTTGCCTTCCCAGGTGGTGTGGTCCATTGCCGACGATGGCGCAGGGCGGGTCTGGATCGGCACCCAGCGCGGCGTCGTCTCCACCGACGCCGACGGCCGTACGATGACAAGCGAGGCGCCCTCTATCACCGGCCAGGTCGGAGGCATCCTGGCGGATGGCCGCGACGGGATGTGGTTGTCGACCTTTGGCGGTGAGCTGTTCCATCGCCGCCGCGGCGAGTCGTGGCGCGCCATGACGCACACGGGCCGGATCCGCGCGCGGCAATTGTTGGCAGTGGGCGACGAATTGTGGGTCGTCGCTGGCAAAAGCGGCCTGTTCACCCTGCCGCTCGACGGCAGCGGACCGGCGCGGCGCCGTGACGAACTGGACCCGTTGTTCGACACCAGCGATCGCGGTGTCAACACCGCGTGCCACGAGCGAAACAGCGACGTCGTCTGGGTGGGCACCGGCAGCGGGCTGTTGCGATACGATCCCGCGCGCGGCTTCACGCGGCCGCACGTAAACGGTCTCGCACAGGATGACGGGGTCGCCTATCTTGCATGCGGCGCCGGCCGTGTATGGCTGCGTACGGGGAACGGACGAGAACTGATGCGCATCGATCTGCGCCAGTCGGGCATATTGCAGGCGGTGCCGATGCGGCCGGGCGTACTCAAAGGGTTGCGTATCCTGTCGATGCTGGAAGACCGCCGTGGCTGGTTATGGGCCGGTACCGATGTCGGCGTGGTGCGGTGGAACGGCAAGGATTGGCGCCGTTTCGACGAGAGCAATGGGCTGATCTGGAACGACTGCGACCAGAACGCGCTCGCCGAAGATGCCCGGGGCGACATCTGGATTGGCACGAGCGGAGGCGTGAGCCGCATCGGCTCCCCCGAACAGCTGGAACGCGCACAGCGTTTCGCGCTCGAGCTTAACGAGGCCAAGCTGGGCAGCGTCGATCTCAAGCCGGGGCAGAAAGTCGACGTGCCCGCGGCGACCTATACGCTCGAATTGCGCTGGGAAGTCCCCCTCTTCACGAACCGGCTGTCGCAACATGTGCGCTACCGCCTGCGCGGAAGCGAGGACGGCTGGACGGACCTGACGGGCAGCGTGTTGCGTTACGCCGGCCTGGGGCCAGGCAGTTACCGCCTGGAGCTGTTCGCCGTGAACGACGACCTGGGCCGAAGCAGCGCACCTGTCGCGCTGGACTTCGACATCGCACCGCCATGGTGGAGAAGGCCGTCCGTCGCGGCCGCGGCATTGATTGCCGTCGCGTTGCTGGTGGTCGCCGCGCATCGTTTCCGCGTCCGCCGGCTGGTGCAGCACCGGAACGCGTTGGAGGCCCTCGTGCGCGAACGCACGCGCGAATTGGCCGAGTCGCACGAGCGCATGCGGGAGCTTGCGTTCACCGACAGCCTGACCGGCGCCATGAGCCGGCGCGCCATCCTGGACGCGGCGGAGCGCGCACTGGCCCAGCAACGGCGGCACGGCGGCGTCGTGACGTTGGCGTTGCTGGACCTGGACCATTTCAAGCGCGTCAACGACACCTACGGCCACCCCGCCGGTGACGCACTGTTGCGCGGACTGGTGACGCGCCTGCGTGCGCAGATCCGCGACGGCGACTGCATCGGCCGATACGGCGGCGAGGAATTCCTGCTCGTGCTGCCGGACCTTTCAGTGGACGGGCCAAACGGTGTCGAGCGCGTCGACAGCTGGCGTCATGCAGTCGCCGCGGATCCTTTCGACATCGGTGCTGCCGCGCCGCTGCAGGTGACGTGCAGCATCGGCATCGCCAGCGCATGTGTCAACGAGACGCTGGAATCGCTGATCGCCCGCGTCGACGCTGCGCTGTACCGCGCGAAGGCAGCCGGACGAAATCGCGTGGAGGCTGGCTTGCCGCGCGCGCCGGACGATGATCCGCATCGCGGCGATATCGTCACCCGCGTGTCGTAAGGGGCGCCATCAAGGCTGCACCTCCGCGGCCAGCGTTTTCGCCAGCCATGTGCGTGCGCTCGCCGCGTACGCGCGGCACGCGTCGCGATCCACGAAGGTCGCGCGCGCTTTTCGTTCCCACATGTCGCTGAAGTCCGGATGCGCGCTCACGAGCACGTCGCATTCCAGTCCTTCGATCTTCGCGATCGAACGCTCGACGTCCGCCCGCGCCGTCGGATAAAGCGGATTTCTGCTGAAGCTGCGGCCTTCGGCGGCGATGGCAGTGAGACTGTCCGCGTACACCATGTGCATCGTCTTGCCGCCTGCGCTCGATTGCCACGTCCAGCTGGTGGCACCCGGTGTGTGGCCGGGCGTGAAGTGCGCCGTGACCGCGAGCGGACCGAGTCTTACGATGTCGCCGTCGCGCACGGCCCGTGTGTTGGCGACGGGGGCCAGCGGCTCGAGGCTGGGATATTGCGCGTCGCGCTTGTCCGGCTGCCCGGACTTCAGGACGGCGATGGCGGCCGGGCTGCCCAACACTTCGGCGCCGCTCATCTTCTGCAACGCGGCGATCCCGCCCGCGTGGTCGAAGTGTTCGTGTCCATTCAGGATATAGCGGACGTCCTCGACCTTGAAGCCGAGCGCGCGGACGTGTGCCGCGACCTGGTCGGCAGCGCCGGGCGGGCCGGCGTCGATGAGGATGTGGCCCGCCGGCGACGTGATCAGCACGGCGCTGATGCCGTGCGTGCCGACATAGTACGTGTTGCCGTAGATGGCGAACGGATCCTGCGGCGCGAGCCATTCCGTCATGCCGGCGACGGTGGAAGCGGAAGCGCCGCCGAGCAGGAGCATGGCGGCCAGGCGTATCGTGTTTTTCATGTCAGGGAGTTGCGGGAGAGTGGATGAAGTCGATGCGTCGACGATTCTGCGACCATGCGCGCGCGACTGCGCTGCCTCCGTGACGAAACGCCGCTTCCGCGTGACGAAGCGGCCGGCAGCATCCAGCTGCCCATCGAGGCCGCTGCTATACTTTTCGGATGACGCAGCACGCCGCTCCATCCCTCTCCCGTCCGCCGACGCCGTCCGTGATCAGGACGCTCCTCGTCGTCGTGCTGCTGTGGACGGCGATCAGCGTCCTCGGCGCGTTGCAGACCTACAGCGACAACCTGCGCCTCGGCATCGACAGCCACTATCCGTCGCTGCTGGTGACGTGGTTCGTCGAATACGCGGTGCCGCTGATCGTGCTGAGCGTGGGCCTCAGTACGGTACTGGGGCGCTGGCCCGCGCTGATCGCCCGGCCGCGCGACGTGCTGCTGCTGTTCGTCGGCCTCGTGCTCGTGTTCCAGCCCGCGCAATGGACGTACATGGCGTGGCTGCGCGGCTACCTGCACATCGCGAGCCTCGATGACGCACGCCGCCTGCTGATGAAGATGCTGCTGGTCGGCTGGTTCTCGACGACGGGCACGTTCGCCGCCATCCTCGCAATCCACTACTGGCGCCACGCGCGCGAGCGCGAACTGGCCTGGCAGCGCAGCCAGACCGACATGCTGAACCTGCGCCTCGCTCTGGAAGAGCAGCGCATGCTGGCCTTGCGCGCGCAGTTCGAGCCGCACTTCCTGTTCAATGCGCTGAATGCGATCAGCGCGCTCGTGCGCGAAGGCGATCGCACGCACGCCCTCGGCGGCATCGGCCGCCTCAGCGACCTGCTGCGCTACGCATTGTCGGCGAGCGTGCGCAATGCCGTCACCGTCGCCGCCGAGCTGCAGTTCGTGCGCGACTACCTCGACCTGCAGCACCTGCGCTATGGCGACCGCCTGCGCGTGCGCATCGACGGCGAGGACGCCCTGCTGCACGACGTCGACTGCCCGCCGTTGCTGTTGCAGCCCCTGATCGAGAACGCGCTGCGCCACGACCTCGATTGCCACGACGGGCCGAGCGATATCCGCCTGTCGTTCGCGCATGACGACGACGTGCTCACGATCCGGGTCGCGAATCCGGTCAGCACGCACGCCTCGCCCAATCCCGGCGCGGGGCTCGGGCTGGCGAATACGCGCGAGCGGCTGCGCCTCCTGCATCCGACGGCGTCCCTGCAAACAGGCGTGCACGATGGCCGGTTCGTGGCCGAAGTCCGGCTGCCACTGGCGCGGGACGCGCGATGACGGTGCGCTACCTGATCGTCGACGACGAGGCGCCGAGCCGCGCCAACCTGCGCCTGGCCCTCGGCGCGCATCCGGACTGGCTGCTTGCGGGCGAATGTGACGGGACCGCGGCCGCACGCATGCTGTTGGCCGCGCAGGACGTCGACGTCATCTTCCTCGACATCCAGATGCCCGCCGAATCGGGCCTCGTGCTCGCGCGCGAGATCAGCCGCTTGCCCGCGCCACCGCTGATCGTGTTCGTGACCGCCTACAGCGAGCATGCGGTCGACGCGTTCGACGTACATGCGCTCGACTATCTGCTCAAGCCCCTGAACGACGCGAGGCTGGCGCAGACCGTCGAGCGCATCGGCGCGATGCTCGGGCAGCGCCAGCGCGAGGCCTATGGCGCCGCGCTGCGCGATTACGTCGATGCGGGCGCCGGCCGCGAGGCGGTCCTGGAGCGCATCAACGTGCGTTCCGTCGGCCGCATCGAGCAGATCCTCGTGGCCGACATCCTGTGGATCGAATCGGCCGGCAATTACGTGGAACTGCACCTGGCGGGACGCACGGTCCTGCATCGCATCACGCTCAACCGCCTAGAGACGTTGCTCGCCGCCGACGACTTCCTGCGCGTGCATCGCGGCGCGATCGTCAGGCGCAGCGAGATCGCGCGTCTCGACACCGTTGGCGACGGCAGCTACCGCCTGACGTTGCGGTGCGGTGCCGCGGTCGCCGTCAGCGAACGGTATCTGGCCGCGCTGAAGTCGGCGATGTGACGAGCGCCCGTTTTGCCGGGATGGCTGCGCTGTATGCGGCCGTGTCTTGCTGCCTATACTGGCGTCCGTCACGAACTCACCGGAGAACGCCTTGTCCATCCTGCCTCGTCCAATGCGGTTCGTTGCCGCCGCTTGCCTGTCCGTGTTGCCGTTGGCTGCGGACGCCGTCGACGCGGCCGCGGTGCGCGCCGCCGTCGACCGCGCGATCCAGCCCATGATGGCACTGCACGACGTGCCCGGCATGGCGGTGGCCGTCACGGTCGACGGCCACGCGATGTTCTTCAACTACGGCCTCGCATCGAAAGAAGGGCGCGTGCCCGTCAGCGAGAACACGCTGTTCGAACTGGGCTCCGTCAGCAAGACGTTCTCCGCGACGCTGGCCTGCTATGCGCAGGGGCTCGGCAAGTTGGCGTTCGACGATCATCCCGGCGCCTATATGCCGCAACTGAAGGGCGCGGCGATCGACCGCGCGAATGTGCTCGAACTGGGCACGTACACGGGCGGAGGCTTGCCGCTGCAATTCCCCGACGACGTCGAGGACGACGCGCAGATGCTCGCTTATTTTCGCGCATGGCGTCCAGATGCCCCGCCGGGCACGCAGCGCCGCTATTCGAATCCCAGCCTCGGCTTGTTCGGGCACGTCACCGCACTCGCACTGCAAGCGCCGTTCGCCGATGCCGTCGAAGGCCGGCTGTTTCCCGCATTGGGCCTGGCGCACAGCCATATCCGCGTGCCAGCGGCCGCGCTGGGCGACTACGCGTGGGGCTACGACAGGACGAACCGGCCGGTCCGCGTGAGCCCGGGTGTGTTCGACGCCGAGACGTATGGCGTGAAGTCGAGCGCCGCCGACATGATCCGCTACGTGCAGGAGAACATCGACGCGTCCGGCCTGCCGGAACCGATGCGGCGCGCCATCGACTGCACGCACATGGGGTATTTCCGCATCGGCGATACTGTGCAGGGACTCGGGTGGGAGCAGTACCGCGCGCCCGTCAGCCTGGCCGTCCTGCAGGCGGGGAATGGCGCGAAGATGAGCGGCGAGCCGAACCCGGCGACCAGGCTGCAACCGCCACAGGCACCGCCGCGCGGGACGCTGTTCAACAAGACCGGCGCGACCCGCGGCTTCGGCGCGTATATCGTGTTCGTGCCCACGTACCGAGTGGGCATCGTCATGCTGGCCAATAAGAATTACCCGATTCCGGCGCGGGTACAGGCGGCGTATGCGATTCTGGATCAGCTGGTGCCGGACGCGGTGCGGGATGACGGTGCCGTCAATACGCATAAATAAGACATGGCCGCGCTTGCGTGGTGGCCAGGGCTTTTGCTATAGTTCGCGTCCTGCTTCTGCGGCGCACGACATCGAACAGATTGAACGCACTGTAGAAAACGAAGAGTTGACGATTGCCGCGAAACACTGCATAATCTCGCTTCTCTGCTGCTGACGAACACAACGATTCGCAGGCGCAGCAAGGCAGTACCGAATACAAGAGTTCTTTAACAATAAACAGTCGATAAGTGT
>NZ_JAAQOM010000038.1 GCF_011682055.1 Telluria antibiotica
TAGCAAGTCGGTACCACCCCTTCCCATCCCGAACAGGACCGTGAAACGACTTTGCGCCGATGATAGTGCTGCAACCAGTGTGAAAGTAGGTTATCGTCAGGCTAGTTATTCGCAGAAGCCCGCTCAGATCAGTCTGAGCGGGCTTTTTGCTTTCTACATTCCCACACGCCGCGCAATCGGATGCCCGGCACGCAACTGCAGTAAATCCCACAAATTACCGTACAGGTCTGCGAATACGGCGACCGTGCCGTAATCCTCTTCCTTGGGCTCGCGCACGAAGGTCACGCCATTGCTGCGCAAGCGCTCGTAATCGCGCCAGAAATCATCCGTATTCAAGAACAGGAAGACGCGGCCGCCCGCCTGGTTGCCGATGAACGGCTGTTGTTCGGGTTTCGATGCTTTCGCCAGCAGCAGCGTGGTGCCGGCCCCACCCGGCGGCGCGACCACGACCCAGCGCTTGTCCTGCGTCGGCTGGTACGTGTCGTCCACCAGGTCAAAACCCAGCTTGTGGACGTAAAAATCGATGGCTTCGTCGTAGTCGCGCACCACCAGGGCGATGTGGACGATGGATTGCTGCATGGCGGTTCCGTTGTGGTGGATGAGTTAAGACCCAGTGTATCAGCGGATGCCCACCAGGACGATCAGCGCCCAGCTGATCACGCCGAGTCCCATCAGCGACACGACTACGGTCGTCGTCACCTTGCCGCCCGCGCGCAACACGGCACGCGCGTCGACACCGAGGCCGAGCGCGGCCATCGACATACTCGTCAGCCATGCGGAGGCCGCATGCGCGGGACCGAGCACTGCGTGTGGCAACGCGCCGGCGGAGCGTAACGCCATCAGGACGAGGAAGCCGACGATGAACCAGGGAACAAGCTGGGTGACCGGCAGCGATTGCCTCCGCCCGCCGCGTCGGCACAAGGACAGCCCGAGCACGACAGGGCCGAGCATCAGCACGCGCACCAGTTTCACGAGCGTGCCGATCTGCAGACTGATTTGCGATACCGGCGCCGCCGCGGCCAGCACCTGCGGCACGGCGTACACGGTCATGCCGGCGAAAACGCCATACTGGAGCGGCGTCAGCACAAGGAGCCGGTCGAGCAGCGGCAGTGCGAGCACGACCACGACGCCCAGTACCGCGGTGAAGGCGATCGACGACGCGACGTCCTCGCCGTCCGCATCGATGACGGGGGCGACGGCCGCGATGGCCGAGTTCCCGCAGATCGAATTCCCGCATGCGACCAGCACGGCCAGCTCGTGCGGCAGCCGCAGCGATCGGCCAACAGCGTAGCTGAACGCGATCGCCAGCACGACGGCGACGGCGATCCCGCCCAGCAGCGGCAAGCCGTGCGCGACGATGGCGCCGGCACTGACGGACGCGCCGAGCAGCATCACCGCCACCTCGAGTACGACCTTCGCCGAAAAGCGCACGCCGGCATCGCACGCCGCAGGTACCGGCATCGCGGTGCGCACGACGCTGCCCAGCACAATCGCAAGCACGAGACTCTCCAGCCATGCGCGGCCGAAGAGGGCGGTCTCGGCGCGCTCCAGCACAACGGCGGCACCGGTGACGACGGCACTCAGGCAGAGGCCTGGTACCAGCGGGAGGATTTTATGGTGCATGTCGTGTTCCTTGGTTGAGTCCGCAGTATCGGCTCGACAAGATCGTTCGGTCCATCTTAAAATTTCGCACAATTCATGTAATAAAATCGAATGATGACCCTCGACCAGCTCCGCATCTTCGTCGCCGTCGCCGAACGCCAGCATTTGACGCAGGCGGCGGACGTCCTTGCGTTGACCCCATCCGCTGTCAGCGCGTCGATCCGCGCGCTGGAAGAGCGCTACGGCACGCCGTTGTTCGACCGCGTGGGACGGCGCATCGAAGTCAATGCGGCCGGACGCGTCTTCCTCGACGAAGCGCGCGCCACCTTGGCCCGGGCCGCCGGCGCGGAGCGGGTGCTGGTCGAACTGGCGGGCCTCGCGCGCGGTGCGCTCGCGCTGCAGGCCAGCCAGACGATCGCCAGCTACTGGCTGCCGCCGCTGCTCGTGCGCTTTCGCGCGACGCATCCACAGATCGACGTGCGGCTCGACGTCGGCAATACGCAATCCGTGGCGGACGCCGTGCGCGAAGGCGCCGCCGATCTCGGTCTCGTGGAGGGCGGGGTCGACGACGCGGCGCTCGCCGTCGACAGCATTGGGCAGGACCGCATGGCGATCGTCGTCGCGCCCGCGCATCCGTGGGCGCGCAAGCGCAAGCTGACCGCGGGCGATCTGCAGGCGGCGAGCTGGATCATGCGCGAACCCGGATCGGGCACGCGTTCCGTGCTCGAAGAGATGCTGGTGGCGCAGGGCGTGGACCTGGCTGCGCTGCACATCGCGTTGACCTTGCCATCCAACGAAGCCGTGCGTGCGGCCGTCATGAGCGGCAGCGACGTGGCGGCATTGTCGGAACTGGTGGCGGCGCCGTACATCGCGGCCGGTCTGCTGGCCAAGGTGCGCGTGACCCTGCCGCCGCGCGACTTCTTCCTGCTGCGCCACCGCGAGCGGTATCGCAGCCGCGCGGCCCGGGCATTCGAGGAACTGGTGCACGCCGGCCCCGCTGCCTGAACCGCGCGAGATCGGCAGGATCAGGCAATCCTTCGTCAGTATCCTGCTACCGCTGCAAGCATGCGGACTCCTATGATGGATTCATCGTTCACGAGGAGTCCAGCCATGAAATCCATCGACACCATCTACATCGACGGCCAGTTCGTCACCCCGCGCGGGCGCGAGCCGCTCGTGCTGCTCGACCCGGCCTCCAAGCGCGAAACGACCACCGTGATCCTGGCCGACGAAGTCGACGCACGGCGCGCGATCGCCGCGGCGAAGGTGGCGTATCCGGCCGTGTCCCGCACGACGCGCGCGGAGCGCATGGCGTGGTTGCAGCGCCTGCACGATGCGGTGGCCGCCGCCGAACAGGACATCGTCGATGTGATGGTCGCGGAATACGGCGGCACGATGGCGATGGCGACGGGTACTGCCCGCCGCGCAGCCGCCTCGTTCGCGATCGCGCGCCGCCTGCTGGCCGAGTACCCGTTCGAGCGCGAAGTCGGCGGGGCGCGCGTGACGATGGTGCCGCACGGCGTCGTCGGCATGATCACGCCGTGGAATGCGAGCATCGGCTTCATCGCGAGCAAGCTGGCGATGGCGATGGCGATCGCCGCCGGCAGCACCTCCGTCATCAAGCCGAGCGAGCTGAGTGCCGCGCAGACGGAACTCATCACGCGCGTGATGCACGGCGCGGGGCTGCCGCCGGGCGTCTTCAACATCGTCACGGGGCGCGGCGACGTGGTCGGCGCGGAGATCACGCGCCATCCGGACATCGCCAAGATCTCGTTCACGGGATCGACCGCGGTGGGCAAGGCCATCGCACGCTGCGCCGTCGATACGATGAAGCGGGTGACGTTGGAACTGGGCGGCAAATCGCCGACGGTCCTCCTCGGCGATGCCGACTTCGCCCAGGCGATGCCATTGGCGGCGCAGGCCGCGGTGATGAACAGCGGTCAGGCGTGCATCGCCGGGGTTGCGCCTGCCGGTGCCGCAGCAGCGCGTCGGCGAAGCGCACGAGCTGGCGGTGCGCGCGTTCCGCGACCTCGTCGTCGGCCCGGCCCGCGATCCGCGCGCGAACGTGGGCCCGATGGTCACGCGCACGCAGTACGAGCGGGTGCAGGCATACATCCGCAAAGGCATCGAGGAAGGCGCGACCTTGCTGACGGGCGGTCCGGGTCGGCCGGAGGGCCTCGAGCGCGGCTATTTCGTGCGGCCCACCGTGTTCGGCGACGTCCGCAACGACATGACCATCGCGCGCGAGGAAATCTTCGGTCCCGTGCTGTCCATCATTCCGTACCGCGACGACGAGGATGCGATCGCCATCGCCAACGATACGCCGTATGGACTGCACGCCTATGCGTTCGGTGCCGACCTCGCGCGCGCGAACCGCGTGGCGGCCGAGATCCAGGCCGGGCGCGTGTTCGTGAATGGATTGTATGATGCACCGGAGGCCCCGTTCGGCGGCTTCAAGCAGTCCGGCCTCGGACGCGAATTCGGCGTCTTCGGCCTGGACACCTATCTTGAACCCAAAGCCATCATGGGCCATGACAAACGAGTCTGAACTGCACTCGCTCGGCCGGTTGCGCGACCTGGTCGAGAAAGCGATGCAAGGCGCGGGCGCGGGTTCGTTGGACCTCGCCACCGATCTGCCGTGGCTCTGGCTCGTGCGGCGGCCCGCGCCGACGCCGGCCGGGCGCGGCATCCTGTCGCCGTCCGTCTGCCTGCTCGTGCAGGGCGAGAAGGAGATGCTCGTCGGCCAGCAGGTGGTGCGCTACGGGCCGGGATGTTATGTGCAGGCGGGGATGGCGATGCCCGTCTCTGGCCAGGTGACGCGCGCAAGCGAGGCGGCGCCGTATGACGGCATCCGCATCGACGTCGATCCGAAAGAGGTGGCGGCCTTCGTGCTGGAGATGCGGCTGCAGCTGGCGGGCGGCGACGTCGACCCGCCCGTGGTCACCGTCGAACGCGCGGACGACGCGACGCTCGACGTCTTCGTGCGCCTTCTGCGGCTGCTCGAGCGGCCGCGCGACGTGCCTGTGCTGGGGCGCCTGCTCAAGCAGGAGCTGATCTATCATCTCGTGACGGCGCCCGGCGGCGCGACGATGAGCCGCGGCGTGGTCGGCGGGCAGCGCGAACGCGCGGTGGGCGACGCGATCCACTGGATCCGCACGCATTACAACGAGCCGCTGAGCATCGACGCGCTGGCGCGCACGGTGCACATGAGTCCTTCCGTGCTGCATCGCCGCCTGTTCGGCGCGCCGCCGCTGAAGGATGCGGAGCACTTGCGGCGCCAGCCGGCGACGGCGCAACCTTAGCGACAATGGGAGGTAGCCCGGAGACCTGCTTTCCGCTATGTTGGTGGTTGTCCAAAACACAACCAGGAATGCCGGTCCATGATCACGCTCTACAAGTACGGATGTCCAGCCGGCGTCGATACGCCCGATATCAGCCCTTTCGTCGTCAAGCTGGAAACCTGGCTGCGCATGTCGGGCATCCCTTACGAGACGAGGACCGGTACGCGGCACGACATGCCAAAGGGGAAGCTGCCTGCAGTGCGAATCGACGGGCAGTTGATGGCCGACTCCTCCTCCATCATCGGGCACCTCCAGCAATCGGATCCCCGTGCGCTGCGCGATACGCATCTCGATCCGCTGCAACGGGCGCAGGCGGAGGCGATCAAGGCGCTGGTCGAAAGTCAGCTCTATTTCGTTGGCGTCTACCAGCGGTGGTGCGTCGATGACGCTTTCGCCCGCTATCAGCCGCTGCTGCTCGACTATGCCAAACGCAGCGCCCCAGCGTGGCAACGTCCGTTGGTGCCGATGATCGCGCCTGCGATCCTGCCTCTGATTCGCCGCCGGATGATGCGGCAGGCCTGGCAGCAAGGCATCGCGCGGCATCATGAAGACGAGGTCCTCGCCATCGGCCGCAACGGCGTGCAGGCGTTGACCACGCTGCTGGGGCGTCAGGATTATCTCTTCGGCGACAAACCGAGTACCGTCGACGCAAGCGCGTTCGGTCAGCTGCATGCCCTCGTCAGGCATCCGTTTCCGGGACCGTTGCAGGATTTCGCCCGGGCGCAGCCGGAATTGATGGCGTACCACGACCGCATCTGGCAGCGCTACTGGAGCGACTTCGGCCGCGCATAGCAGCGTCCTGCTTTTTTTGATGCGTTGGCGCTTGCAGGGCGGGGTGGCGGTTGCTATACTGCGCGTCCGCTTCACGGAGCCACAGTTGAAATCCCAAGGAAATCAATGTGTTGACGTTGCAACGCTGAAATTCGCGTTGCGGTGAAGCGAAAAGAAGTTGACGATGACCGCGAAACACTGCATAATCTCGCTTCTCTGCTGCTGACGAACACAACGATTCGCAAACGCAGCAAGGCAGTACCGAATACGAGTTCTTTAACAATAAACAGTCGATAAGTGTGGGCGTTTGATGAGGTGCCAGTATCGTTTCGGCGATACTGAATGCTTAAATTATCAAATGTTCGCACAAAAGAAATACGTTGCTCAGCAATGAGTGACGGTCAGTATTTTGAGTGAGCGACATGCTACGAAAGTAGCAAAAACAGGAATTAAACTGAAGAGTTTGATCCTGGCTCAGATTGAACGCTGGCG
>NZ_JAAQOM010000039.1 GCF_011682055.1 Telluria antibiotica
TCCAGCTCGGCCAGGCGCGCGAGATGCACCTTCAATTGCGTGTCGCCCCAGCCGGTGGCGTCGCGCACGTCGCGCCGGCTGAAGCGGTATTCCGAGCGGTGCAGGTCCAGCGCGGCGGCGCGGTCGCTCACCAGCTCGCGTACCAGGACCAGGAGCTTCCTCGTCTGTGGCGGCAGTTCGTCCAGGCTGCGGCCCAGCACTTCGTGCGCCAGGTCGTTGGCCGCCGCGATGTCGGCCGGCACGACCTCGATGTAGTCCACCTGGCGACCGGCGACGGTCAAGCTCCTGATCGGGCGTTGGCACTGGTGCAGCAGCGCGATGGTGTCGATCAGCGACAGGTATTTCTCATGGTCGCGCCGCGTGCGCGTGCGGTCGTCCAGGAAGGTGAGCTGGTCGGCGTAGGGATTGACCACGGCCAGCGGGCGCAACAGCCGTTGCGCGTTGCGATGCAAGGCCAGCACGCCGTCCTTCTGTTCCTTGCCCATCAGGCCGGCCAGCGTGCGCCGTTCGCGCTGCCGGCGATGGATGGCGGCGGTCTGCTCGCGCCCTTCGTCCACACTGAGCACCAGGCAGCGGTTCAACAATTCCTCGTCCACGTCGATGGCGGTGGTGGTCATGAACAGCGACATCGGGCCTTCCACCCTGTATTCCCGGGCGACCAGGTTGCCGTCGGCATCCGTGCCGGTGGAAGCCATCGTCAGCGCGCCGTCCGACTGCAACAGCTTCAGGGCATAGCTGGCGCGGCTCGCGCCTTCTTCTTCGGCAATTGCCAACACCTTATGCTTGAGGCTGGTTTCGCCCATGTAGAACAGGGACTGCCCGCTCATGGCCGAGTAACGCACCGTTTCTTCCGGCGGCATGAAGGCCAGCACCGCGTCCATCAACGAGCTTTTGCCGGCGGCGCTGGACGATTGCACCACCACGGCCAGCGGCCGTTCCAGCTTGCGGCTGGTGGCGGCCAGATAGGCGGTCAGCTTGTTGGTCGCCTCGCCGACGATGCCGCCATGCTCGAAATCCGCCAGGATGCGCGGCAGCAGATCGGGTGTCTTGAGCAAGGCCAGCGCGGCGTCGCGTTCATCCTCGCTCATGCTTGGCACGGACGGCGCTTGCGGTTCCAGCGCCTTCCCGATGCCGTCGTCCTGCAATTGTTCGAGCTTCAACAGCACACGGCCGAGTTCGGTCTTGAGCGCCGCTTCGGGCACGCGCAATTCGCCGGCCGCCTGCTGTACGAACACGGCGCGCGCTTTCGCGCCGTACAGGTCGAGCGTATCGACGTGGAAGGCCAGTTCGTTGGCGACCATCAGGTTCACCTTGAGCACGCCGACCGCCAGGTTCTTCGGCAGGCCGCGCACGCGCCAACGGCGCGCGTCGTCGCCTTCTCCGAAACGCAAGACGACTTCCTGTTCGCTCACGTCGGCCGCCAGGTCGAATTGCGGCGCGGGAGGCACCGCCGCGGCCGGCAGTGGCTCGATGGGGGCCATCTTTTTAGCCGCTAAAATGGATGCATGCATCGGCCGGGGGGCTTCCACGGGTCCGGGCGCGGCCGGCGTGACGGCCACGCCGGGTTCCGGCGTGGCGCGCTCGGGCGCGGCACCGTCGCCGAGCCAGGCGGCCTTGCGGATCAGGATGCCCAGCGACTTGGTGGACGGTTGCAGCTTCAGGCCGTATTCGTTGGCGTCCATGCCTTTCGGGAACTGGATGCGCCACACGCCGAAGCCTTCCGCGCGCAGGCGTTCGGCGAGCGATTGCGCGGCACGTTCGCCGGCATCGTCGCGGTCGAACGCGATCAGCACGCGTTCGACGCCATGTCGGCGGAAGGCGGCCAGGTGGTCGTTGGTGAAGCCTTGGGTGCCGTAGGCGGCGGTGACGTTGCGGTAGCCGGCGCACCAGAAGGTCATGGCGTCGATCAGCGCTTCGCACAGGATCACTTCGCGGCTGGCGGCCAGCGCCGCCTCGTTCCACACGCCGGCATGCGGCCCCGGCAGGTACAGGTGTTTCGGGGTGCCCGCGCGCAGGTTGTCCAGCAGCTTTCGGCCATAGACCTCGGCCACATGGCCCGTCGCATCGAACACCGGCACCACCAGCGAGCCGTTGAAGTGCTCGTGGCCGCTGTCGCGGTAGATGCCCAGCCGTTGCAGCCGCCCGCGTATCTCGGCGCCGGCCTGGCGGTTCTTGTCCGGCAGGCGCAGGCCCAGCGTGCGGTTGGCATAGCCCAGGCGGAAGACGTCGATCAGCTCGGGGTGGGTCAGGCCGCGCGATTGCAGATAGGCCAGCGCTTCCGGGCTTTGCTTCAGGGTGGCGTGGTAGTAGTCGATCACCTGCGCGAGCGCGGCATGGTCGTCGGCATCCCGCGCCACCGGCGCGGCCAGCTTCTTGACCGTCGAGTGCCGGACCGGCGCGGAGCCGGCGGCGATATCGGAACCCGAAGCCGCTAAAGGCAGACCCTCGCGCAGCAGCTCGGCGGCGTGACGGAAACTGACGCCCCGCATCTTCATCACCCAATCGATCGGACCGCCGGCCGCGCCGCAGCCGAAGCAGTGATACAGGTTCGGGCCGGGGCTGACGATCAGGGACGGCGTGGCGTCGTCGTGGAACGGGCAGCGGCAGGCGTAGTCGCGGCCCTGCTTCCTCAACGCGATGCCGGCGGCTTCCACCAGGCGCACCAGCGACACTTCGGCCTTGAGCCGTTCGATTTCCGTTTCCGGGATGCGCGCCATCCGTTTTCCCTCCAAAACCTGTCAAGACTCCAAATTGATATGGACATGCTATCTCATATGGTATCATCGGGCAAGCTACGCAGATAGGGGGCTTATAGTGATGACTCTCTCGTCACCCTCGATATTCGATATGGAATTCCCGGAACGGCTGGCCACCCTGCGCAAGGAGCGCGGCCTGACCCAGCAGGCGTTGGCCGACGCGGTCGGCCTGGCCGTGCTGCAAATCCGGCGCTATGAGGGGGGAACGTCGCAACCTACCCTTGATGTGATTCGCCGGCTAGCAATCGCGCTCGGTGTCAGCGCCGACAGACTGGTCTTCGACGCCGGCGAGCGCGAGCCGGCCGACTCCCTGCGCTACCAGTTCGAGGCGGTATCACGCCTGTCCGAACACGAGCAGACGGTGGTGCGCGAGCTGATCGACGCCGTCATCGTGAAGAACCAGGTGGCCGGCGCGCTGGCCCGCGTGAATACGCCGGCGACCAAGGACAAGCCCTGACGGCGGCACGGCCGCCTTCAGCCGCTAAAAAGAAGCCCCGCGCGGCGGGGCCGGGGGAGCTATTATTCTTTAAATAATAAACGGGCGCCCACCTGATAATAACTGTAAACAGGACAAGTCCTTGATTTGCAAAGGTTTGGCGGCGTACGCGCACGAAAGCCGCGACCGGCGAACGCGAAAGTGTAGACGCCGATTTACTCATCGAATCAACAGCTTGCGCGTGAAAATCGGGTCACGCGTTTCGTGCGTAATGTGTGTACCGCATCCAGGGTGCGGGGAACCCGCAAAAACGCTCCAACCGCCTGGGTGGCGGTCCGGGGCGAATCATTGGAATTCACTGATCACGAAAGGAGCGCAGCCATGACTGCCGACACGAAAAACGTCCAGATGACGCTCACCATGTCGCACGCGCTCGAGGCGAAACTGGCGCGGCTGGCCGTGGCCAGCGGGTCGCCCGAGGCCGACGTTTTGCTCAAGGCGATCGCCTTGTACGAGGTCGCCCTGCAGGCGAAATTGCAGGGTCAGGGCGTGGCTATCCTCGATGAGGAAAAACGCCTGGTGCGCGAGATCGATGGAATCTAGACGCGGTCCCGCGAAACGAAAAAACGGCCAGGTGATACCTCAAGCCAGTTGCGGCCGCATCTGGTGTTCGTGGGACACGGGGTTTCAAGGAGAGCTCCTTTGGCACGGATATGTTGAACGAGTCCGCGGGATTCGTTCAACATATCTGTCGTGCCTGTCCAAATCATGTTTCCGTTGTCTCGGGATGCAGATGGGTTGCAAGCAGGTTGTAGCTGGTTGCATCCGGGTTGCAGGCGAGTTGCAAACCAGGTACAACAGCGACGTAGGCAAATGCACCTGTCACTTTCAAGACCCGCGTCTGGTGCGAAATCCGCGACTGAACGAAGTTGCGTGATGTGTGCCCCGTTCCAAGGGGGTGGCGGGAATGGCCCGCCGCTGCCGGCCGTGCCCGGCGGTTGAAGGAATCTGCGTGGGCAGCGGACGTGACCGCTGCCGCTCACGCGACTAAATGAGACCGCCTGACCAGCGACACCCCCAGCGGGCACGGCCTCGATTTGCAAGGCATTGCGCGGGGTCCACGTCGTGGCACAAACCGCGCAATTTGCGCCGCTCGGCCCCGATCTCAGCCAAGCAGGAAGAATCGCTTTCGCTGCCTTGAGTCACATAAAAACACCTCCAAACAACAAAGCGCCGTTTTAATATCAAATTTTAGGAACCACTAGAAATTCCATCATTACTAACCTTCTAGCGAGTAAAGTCACGTTTTCTCCTATGAGAGACCATGGCTCTACTTTCTAGAAAGTTAGTACAACTCAAATCCTATTTCAGGCAGTGGCAACTGTATTTCGCAGAAGACAATTTAGGCGAATAAGGTGTCAATTCCTTCTCAAGTTGCCCAAGTGCATTTATTTTTTCACATTGCCGCATACAATCATTCACAAGGTCTTGAAACGTAGGCGTCGGAAATATATAGGGAAAGCCGATTAGCAGCGCCCCCAAAGCGACTAAAACCAGAATATAAACTCTTGATTTTAAATAAAATTTAATATTCATAAATGCCACCCATCAAAGATAACCGAACTACGTGATTATTCAGGCATAAATTTCCAACTCGTGCAGGTAAAGGGCCGTGACATGCCAGGAGCAGATACACTCATTTGAGGAGCCTGTTTAATAGGGCCAGATGCTTTTGCTCTGCACTGTTTAGGATGACTTGGGTCATTATCAGGATCTATCGGAATAGGAGAAGACCCATAATAGCCATCTGCGCAGTACGATTGAATTCCGGTTCCGTCCCAAGGGAAGTTTATCCCTACGTAAGCACCAGGTAAATCTGGAGCTCGGTTTGGCACATTACTAATATCATTCCAGAACTGTGCTGGCTGGGCATTCTGTTGCATGCTGCTGGGATCGACGGGATATCCGGCTGCGGTATAACCACCCAACCCAAGCAGAACCGGCCCCCGCGGCGCAACCCGACCGTACTGTAAGCCTGCGGAGTCAATACGGCTGACCGGATTCCCACCGACATATGCATAGATAGTTTGCCCCGTCATACTTTCGTCGTATGCGCAGGCATTTTTCTCAGGCAGATCAACGGCTTGCGGCGACAAAACGAAGGCACACCTCCAGCATGGGCGGAATTTTTTCC
>NZ_JAAQOM010000004.1:0-72556 GCF_011682055.1 Telluria antibiotica
ATCTCGGTGGTGTTGAGCTGGGCGTGGCCCAGCAAGGCTTGCAGCACGCGCACGTCGGCGCCGGCTTCGAGCATGTGGGTCGCCATCGCGTGGCGCAACAGGTGCGTCGCGCCCGGCTTCTTGACGCCGGCGAAGTCCATGTAGCGCTTGACGTGGCTCGCCACGAACTCCGGGCTGACCGGCTCGCCGTAGTCGGTCACGAACAATGCCTCGCGCCCGGCCGCGATCAACTGCGGCCGGGCTTCGGTCAAGTAGCGGTCGAGCCAGGCCAGCGCCCGCTCGCCGATCGGCACCACGCGGTCCTTCGCGCCCTTGCCCTCGCGCACGAACAGCAGGCGCCGGTTCGGGTCCACGTCGTACAGGGCCAGGCCCGCCACTTCCATGCGGCGCAGCCCGGTGCTGTACAGCAGTTCCAGCATGGCGCGGTCGCGCAGGCCGTAGATCGTGGCCGGATCGGCTTCGGCCAGGATCGCTTCCACTTCCTGGATCGACAGGATCGCGCGCGGCAAGTGCTTGGGCAACTTGGGCAGGTCGAGTTCGGAGGCCGGGTTGTACAGGATGTGGTTCTCGCGGGCGAGCCACTTGAACCAGGTCTTGAGCGGGGCCAGCGCGCCGTACTGGCTGCCCAGCGTCAGCGGCGCGCCGTCCGGCTTGCGGTAGTAGAACAGGTGCCGCTGGTAGCGTTCCAGCACGGCCCTGGTGACGTCGGCCGGCTGCCGGATGCCGCGTTCCTCGCACCAGGCGATGAAGCGGCGGATGGCGATGCGCCGGGCGCGCACGGTGTCGGCGCTGTAGCCTGTCACCAGCATGGCCTCGAAGTGCGCTTCCATGTAGCGCGCGAGCACCAGGTGCGCCAACGGATCGACGGCGCGCTTCCCGGGGCCGGCCGGTTTGACCGCCGCCGGCTTGCGGGCCTTGAGGCGTTGTCCCTTGCGCGGCATGTCACACCCCGGCGGCTGAAGGTTGGACGGCCGCGTCCACGGTGGAACACGGGTACGATCCCGCCTTGCCGTTCTCGGGGTGCCGCGTATTCGGCGCGTCATCGAACGGATCGGCGGCAAGCCGCGCCGCCGCTGGTGTCGCGGCCGATATGGCGAACTGGCCAGGGGCCGACCCGGCGCCGACCGCGGCCCGACCGGCATCCGGCCGCGCGTCGTCGCACCCCGACCGCCGGCCGTCATACAGGTACGAGGGATCGAGCAGGCCCGACAGATACGGCACGTTGCGGCCGTCGCCGTCGTACAGCAGTTCATAGACATAACCTTGCCCCTGGCCGGCCCGATGCACGACCAGGTATTCCAGCTCGGCCAGGCGCGCGAGATGCACCTTCAATTGCGTGTCGCCCCAGCCGGTGGCGTCGCGCACGTCGCGCCGGCTGAAGCGGTATTCCGAGCGGTGCAGGTCCAGCGCGGCGGCGCGGTCGCGCACCAGCTCGCGTACCAGGACCAGGAGTTTCCTCGTCTGCGGCGGCAGCTCGTCCAGGCTGCGGCCCAGCACTTCGTGCGCCAGGTCGTTGGCCGCCGCGATGTCGGCCGGCACGACCTCGATGTAGTCCACCTGGCGGCCGGCGACGGTCAAGCTCCTGATCGGGCGTTGGCACTGGTGCAGCAGCGCAATGGTGTCGATCAGCGACAGGTATTTCTCATGATCGCGCCGCGTGCGCGTGCGGTCGTCCAGGAAAGTGAGCTGGTCGGCGTAGGGATTGACCACGGCCAGCGGGCGCAACAGCCGTTGCGCGTTGCGATGCAGGGCCAGCACGCCGTCCTTCTGTTCCTTGCCCATCAGGCCGGCCAGCGTGCGCCGTTCGCGCTGCCGGCGATGGATGGCGGCGGTCTGCTCGCGCCCTTCGTCCACACTGAGTACCAGGCAGCGGTTCAACAATTCCTCGTCCACGTCGATGGCGGTGGTGGTCATGAACAGCGACATCGGGCCTTCCACCTTGTATTCCCGGGCGACCAGGTTGCCGTCGGCATCCGTGCCGGTGGAAGCCATCGTCAGCGCGCCGTCCGACTGCAACAGCTTCAGGGCATAGCTGGCGCGGCTCGCGCCTTCTTCTTCGGCAATCGCCAACACCTTATGATTGAGGCTGGTTTCGCCCATGTAGAACAGGGACTGCCCGCTCATGGCCGAGTAGCGCACCGTGTCTTCCGGCGGCATGAAGGCCAGCACCGCGTCCATCAACGAGCTTTTGCCGGCGGCGCTGGACGATTGCACCACCACGGCCAGCGGCCGTTCCAGCTTGCGGCTGGTGGCGGCCAGATAGGCGGTCAGCTTGTTGGTCGCCTCGCCGACGATGCCGCCATGCTCGAAGTCCGCCAGGATGCGCGGCAACAGATCGGGTGTCTTGAGCAAGGCCAGCGCGGCGTCGCGTTCATCCTCGCTCATGTCCGGCACGGACGGCGCTCGCGGTTCCAGCGCCTTCCCGATGCCGTCGTCCTGCAATTGTTCGAGCTTCAACAGCACGCGGCCGAGTTCGGTCTTGAGCGCCGCTTCGGGCACGCGCAATTCGCCGGCCGCCTGCTGTACGAACACGGCGCGCGCTTTCGCGCCGTACAGGTCGAGCGTATCGACGTGGAAGGCCAGTTCGTTGGCGACCATCAAGTTCACCTTGAGCACGCCGACCGCCAGGTTCTTCGGCAGGCCGCGCACGCGCCAACGGCGCGCGTCGTCGCCTTCTCCGAAACGCAAGACGACTTCCTGTTCGCTCACCTCGGCCGCCATGTCGAATTGCGGCGTGGGCGGCACCGCCGCGGCCGGCAGTGGCGCATCGGGTCGCGGCACACCGGACGGACCTTCATCGGCAACGGTTGCCGTGGGAGCCGCCTCTTTGGCCGCTAAAGAAGAAGGACCGTCCACAGTCGGCGCTTCCGGAGTTTGCGGTTCGTCCGACGTGCTGATGGTCACGGCCGATTCCAGCCCGGCGCGCCGCGGAGCCTGGCCGTCGCCGAGCCACACCGCCTTGCGGATCAACAGGCCCAGGCTTTTGCTGGCCGGCTGGACCTTGAGCGCATAGTCGTTGGCGTCCATGCCCTTGGGGAACTGGATGCGCCACACGCCGAAGCCTTCCGCGCGCAGGCGCCCGGTCAGCTTCTCGGCGGCACGCTCGCCGGCCTCGTCGCGGTCGTAGGCGATCAGCACGCGTTCGACGCCATGTCGGCGGAAGGCGGCCAGATGGTCGTCGGTGAAGCCCTGCGTGCCGTAGGCCGCCGTCACGTTGCGGTAGCCGGCACACCAGAAGGTCATGGCGTCGATCAGCGCTTCGCACAGGATCACTTCACGGCTGGCGGCCAGCGCCGCTTCGTTCCACACGCCGGCATGCGGCCCCGGCAGGTACAGGTGTTTCGGGGTGCCCGCGCGCAGGTTGTCCAGCAGCTTTCGGCCATAGACCTCGGCCACATGGCCCGCCGCATCGAACACCGGCACCACCAGCGAGCCGTTGAAGTGCTCGTGGCCGCTGTCGCGGTAGATGCCCAGCCGTTGCAGCCGCCCGCGTATCCCGGCGCCGGCCTGGCGGTTCTTGTCCGGCAGGCGCAGGCCCAGCGTGCGGTTGGCATAGCCCAGGCGGAAGGTGTCGATCAGCTCGGGGTGGGTCAGGCCGCGCGATTGCAGATAGGCCAGCGCTTCCGGGCTTTGTTTCAGGGTGGCATGGTAATAGTCGATCACCTGCGCGAGCGCGGCATGGTCGTCGGCATCCTGCGCCACCGGCGCGGCCAGCTTCTTGACCGTCGAGTGCCGGACCGGCGCAGCACTGGCGGCCTCGGCGGCTAAAGGCAAACCCTCGCGCAGCAGCTCGGCGGCGTGACGGAAACTGACGCCCCGCATCTTCATCACCCAATCGATCGGACCGCCGGCCGCGCCGCAGCCGAAGCAGTGATACAGGTTCGGGCCGGGGCTGACGATCAGGGATGGCGTGGCGTCGTCGTGGAACGGGCAGCGGCAGGCGTAGTCGCGGCCTTGCTTCCTCAACGCGATGCCGGCGGCTTCCACCAGGCGCACCAGCGACACTTCGGCCTTGAGCCGTTCGATTTCCGTTTCCGGGATGCGCGCCATCCGTTTTCCCTCCAAAACCTGTCAAGACTCCAAATTGATATGGACATGCTATCTCATATGGTATCATCGGGCAAGCTACGCAGATAGGGGGGCTTATAGTGATGACTCTCTCGTCACCCTCGATATTCGATATGGAATTCCCGGAACGGCTGGCGACCCTGCGCAAGGAGCGCGGCCTGACTCAGCAAGCGTTGGCCGACGCGGTCGGCCTGGCTGTGCTGCAAATCCGGCGCTATGAGGGGGGAACGTCGCAACCTACCCTTGATGTGATTCGCCGGCTAGCAATCGCGCTCGGTGTCAGCGCCGACAGACTGGTCTTCGACGCCGGCGAGCGCGAGCCGGCCGACTCCCTGCGCTACCAGTTCGAGGCGGTATCGCGCTTGTCCGAACACGAGCAGACGGTGGTGCGTGAGCTGATCGACGCCGTCATCGTGAAGAATCAGGTGGCCGGCGCGCTGGCCCGCGTGACTACGCCGGCAACCAAAGACAAGCCCTGACAGCGGCACGGCCGCCTTCAGCCGCTAAAAAGAAGTCCGCGCGGCGGGGTTGGGGGAGCTATTTTTCTTTAAATAAGAAACGAGCGCCCACCTGATAATAAGTGTAAACAGGACAAGTCCTTGATTTGCAAAGGTTTGGCGGCGTACGTGCGCGAAAGCCGCGACCGGCGAACGCGAAAGTGTAGACGCCGGTTTACTCGTCGAATCAACAGCTTGCGCGTGAAAATCGGGTCGCGCGTTTCGTGCGTAATGTGTGTACTGCATCCAGGGTGCGGGGAACCCGCAAAAACGCTCCAACCGCCCGGGTGGCGGTCCGGGGCGAATCATTGGAATTCACTGATCACGAAAGGAGCGCAGCCATGACTGCCGACACGAAAAACGTCCAGATGACGCTCACCATGTCGCCCGCGCTCGAGGCGAAACTGGCGCGGCTGGCTGTGGCCAGCGGGTCGCCCGAGGCCGACGTCTTGCTCAAGGCGATCGCCTTGTACGAGGTCGCCCTGCGGGCGAAATTGCAGGGTCACGACGTGGCTATCCTCGATGAGGAAAAACGCCTGGTGCGCGAGATCGATGGAATCTAGACGCGGTCCCGCGAAACGAAAAAACGGCCAAGTGATACTTCAAGCCGGTTGCGGCCGCATCTGGTGTTCGTAGGACACGGAGTTTCAAAGGGAGCCCCCTTTGGCACGGATATGTTGAACGAGTCCGCGGGATTCGTTCAACATATCTGTCGTGCCTGTCCAAACCATGTTTCCGTTGTCTCGGGATGCAGATGGGTTGCAAGCAGGTTGTAGCTGGTTGCATCCGGGTTGCAGGCGAGTTGCAAACCAAGTACGACAGCGACGTACGGCAAATGCGCCTGTCACTTTCAAGACCCGCGTCTGGTGCGAAATCCGCGACTGAACGAAGTTGCGTGATGTGTGCCTCGTTTGCAGGGGCGCGGGGATCGCCCGCCTCGTGTGGCTACAGTTGGCGGCCGAAGGAATTTGCGCGATCAGCGGACGCAAACTCTTCGGCCCGCATACGCGTACTCACGGCAGTCAAGGCGGAACCGATGCGACTGTGAAACGAACTGGCAATCCAAACTGTCCCAATAGCGACATATCGTTGCTCGCCAGTTCGAAAACATATTCGCCACCGCCATCTGTTTCAGCGTCGTATGCAATAAACAGATCTAGATATTTCTCCTCAACATTAGGGAGCGTGCTCAGCATGCCAGTGCAATTTCTAAATTGCTCAGCTAGTTTTTCGACAAGCTCAGCAACAGTATGTGTTTCCGATTCAATAGAGTAGGCCCATAGCCCTGTCAATGCCGATACCCGCTTCATTGACGAGGTAAGCTTCTGCTCACCGAATCGTTGCACCTTGGAAGGCTCTACCCCAAGTAATGCTGTGATTTCGGCTGGCTCCAGAGATTTACCTTTGATATAAATCGCCAGCATCAATTTAGCTTTAACATGGTTCATTTTCGCTTTGCATCCTCAAGATTACCAACAACTTCGCCCTCTGGATCGTAGACATCACCTGTTTCAGGGTTAACGCCAAAAACGTCTGTAGCCTTACTACCAGGACAGTCCTGTTTTATTCCGTGAAAGCGCCCACGCCCCTCTTTCGCACCGTATCCGTTTCGGCGTCCCCATTCGTCGGCCCCCTTATCACCGGGCCACACTCCTGGAGGGAGACCAATTGCCGCCTTTATATTTTTAATTAGGTTCCAAACTGAAGAGACAAAACTGTTATTGGCTTGAGTTCCTGGGGTGAACACATCAAAAGGTCCAGGAAGGGATCCGCGCCGTGGTGTCAGATCGTTGTCAGATTGTAGGCCACGCGGATCAACATTCGAAACCGGATTGCCACCGACATATGCATAGATAGTTTGCCCCGCCATACTTTCGTCGTATGCGCAGGCAATTTTCTCAGGCAGATCAACGGCTTGCGGCGAAAAAACGAAGGCACACCTCCAGCATGGACACAATTTTTTTCCAGGCGCACATTTTGGCCCGGTGATGCGTTTCAAAGGCCCCCCTTTGGCACCGCCCAGCGCATCCAAGCCGTAGGCAATCGAGAGGTTACCGTGGGTCTCCGTCGAGAGGCGTCCGGTGACGTCGAAGACATAATTGGTTGTGCCGGCGTCGGGGTTGCCGACGCTGGTGGTTTCGCCGAAGCTATCGTTGGTGAAGTTGGTGACGACCGGCACGGGAGTCCGATACCGACGCCACGTGGCCGAATCGATAAAATGCACTCTCAAAAATCGTTTTTCTGGGGATAATCTTCTTTTCCTATAGAGTAATGAATTTTGATAGGTCCAAGCTCATTCAATTTTTTCGTGATTTCGGACACTCTATCAATTTTTATTGAAATATTATTTCCATCAATCCACCCTATTTTAGGCAGTTCCTCCCCGCCGTATTGAAAATAACGAAAAACAAGAAATTTCTTACCACTTAGCTCCCCAACAGGATGCACATAGATATAAACAGCAGAGTTTCCACCGTATCCAGTACATATCGTGTTATGACCAGAAATAACCCAGCCATTAGAGTTAGGAATCGAAACCATCTCCTCCTTATCACACCAAAGGCTTGCATCACCCTGCGGGTCAGAATTATAAATATTAAGCCATATAAATCCAATAGCCAAAATAAGTATCGTCAAGCTTAAAAATATAATGTAAGAACGACGAGCGAAAGAGAAAAAATTCATCATGGGCAACTAGGAAGATCACCAGAATCAGCTGCATTATAGCCTGCGTTCCAATAGTCAATTTGTTGTTGTGCACCTGCATTACTCGACATTGTGTGAGAAAACACCGCACCAATAGCCAGCATTTCGCTGCGACTTGCACCTGTACCACGCATGTAAACACCAACTGAGAAGTTTGCTGCAGGGGTAAAGGCACCTATAAAGCTATTCGTCGCATAGTTTCTTTGATAGTCATACGCGCCGAAGTGTCCAACAGCGCTAGCCATGTCATAAGGATTAAAGCCGCCTGCTTGACCAGCCTTGAATACGTCTTTGTAATTAGCGCCAGACGGTATAGAGAAAGTTTTCCCGCCTGCTGTACAGGTGCATGAGCCCGCTGGTGTACCGTGTACAAAATTAAGCCGTGAATGTACGGGTTGGAATGCTAAAGGGACAGTTTGCAATCCAGCTGGGTCAGCGCCGTTTAATGGATTATCATCTACATATGCATACGTGTTAATACCACCGAGCAATCCGATCGGGTCACTTTGGAGATAACGACCAACCGACGCGTCATAATATCGATTCCAGTTGTACCATAACCCGGATTCGGCATCGTAATATTGCCCAGGGAAACCGACATTTAGCCCACCAACTGTATCAACTACAACATTACGCCGGTCGAACGCCGCATTCTCTGCACGCCAAACGACACTAGATGATGCGTCCGTCAGTACTTCCGGCCGACCGACCTGGTCATTATGGCTGGCATAGAACTGGCCGTTACGCACGATACCCATCAACTGGCCACCAAGCCACACATAGTTGGTCGTTTGCGCCCCAATTTCCGTCAGCAACTCTCCGGAGGGGCCGTACACGTAGTAGGTAGAGACGCCATTAACAATCTTCAGCACGCGCTGGTTAAGGGCATTGACACGATAAGACCCGACCTTGTTGCCGTTGATGTAGACCGCACTCATCCGGTTGAAGTTGTTGAATTCATACGCACGTGAGCCGTCATCGCGACTTTCGCTGGTCACATTGCCCACATTGTCATAGCCGAAATTCCTCCACTTGCCGGCACCGCCCCAGTCCATGAGCCGGTTGCTGTCACTGTCCAAGCCAAAGGTGAAGCCAGCATTGTTACGGATCTGATTCGTGCGATTGCCAACAGTATCCAACTGGAAAGTTTGCGGATCACCGCTACGATTGGCCGACGTCAGCCTGTCGACGGCATCGTAGCCAAAGCTGGTGTTTGAACTCGAATACACATTGTCGGTCACCGACGAGATGGTGTCAGTAACGTTATACCCGAATGACAGGTCATGCTTGCCCGGCGATGCGATACGCTGCAGGCGACCATCCGTGTCCAGAGTCAGCATACGCGGCAGACCATTACCAAAGCGCCAAGCGTAAAGTTGATCCGTCGCTGGTTGATACAGGAATGAGTCGGCTAAGGTGGCCCAAGTCCCGCTGAGATTACTAGTAATGGTGGACAACCGGCCATACGCATCGTAGTTATAGTTGACGACGAATCCGTTCGGATAGGTCATGCTCTTCAGCCGTCCTACCGTATCGTAAGTCCAACTGGTAGTCGGATTTTGCAGACAGAAAATGTCATTGGTTTGTTGCGTTATACGGCCAGCTGCGTCATAGGTGTAACTGGTCTGTCCAGTATAGTCGTTGAAGTGTGTGAGCCTGCCCTTACCATACGTTCCTTCGTCGTAGGTGAAGAAGCGACATTCACCATTCTTGCACTCCGAAGTCTTTCGCCCCTGCGTATCCCAGCCAAAAAATGTCGTCCCTGCAGGCGTAGCGAAACTCGTCATTCGGCCGCCAGAGTCAAGGCTGTAACTGGTCGTACTGGTGTCAGGGCTAGTCATACCAGTTATTTCACCAAAGCCATTATGACTATAAGTCGTAGTCAGGCCTCGTGGGTCTTTAACCGAACTCAGGAAACCAGCGGCGTCATACCCATAAGTTATCACTCCACCGTCGGCATTGGTTTGAGTACGCTTCCGGTTAAGTTCATCGTAGGTGAACGACGTTACATGCCCGGCCGCATCGCTCTGCTGTAGCGCATTGCCGGCAGCATCGTACTGGTACGTAATTGCTTGGCCGTTGTTCCCACGCACTTTCGACGGCAACATGGAGTTATTATCATACTCAACAGTCGAGAGAAACGCTCCCGACACCGTGCCACTGAGAGAACCAGCACTCACGGATGGAACTTTCCGATCTGACTGGGTTGTGCGGACGTTATTCAAATAATCAAAATTAAACGATACTTTTTCGCCAAGCGCGTTCACTCGGTCGACAAGTCTGCCAGCGGAGTTGTAGTGATATGTCACACTGCGGCCATCACTGTAAGACACGGAAGCGAGTCGACCATCGCCGCCATAAGTAAATGTCTGGCTTCCCACATTTGGAACCGACTGTTGCGATACGTTGCCGCGTATATCGTAACTAATTGTCGTCGTCACCCCATTCGGATCAGTAATTTTCTGTGGCAAACCTAGACCGTTATACTCGGTGTATGTGGTGGTAAGACCGGCAGCATTTGTATAACTAGTGAGGTTACCCTTGGTATCATAGTTGAACGTCTCAATTGCCGAGCCACTCGGCAAGGTAGTTATGACAGTCTTTGTCTGAATCCCACCACCTGTGTAATTAGTGTAAGCCATGGTTTGCTTACGCTGGGGTGAACTCGTCAGCAAGTCGCTGAGAGTAATCGATGCAATTTGGCGTCCTACTGGCGTATCGACATAAGTGTAGTCAACTTGTGCAATATTTTTACCATCGCTACCGGTAGTAACCTCGGTTAGCAAGTCCACTGCATGGGTGCCATCCGGGACGCTATATGTGTAAGTGGTTGTCAGCGCGTTGGGTGTAGATGGTGCGACGGTCTTGCTAAGCACCATGCCGTCCCTATTGTACGAGAATGTCGTGACAGTCCCACGAAAGTCGGTTGACTGACTAACAAATCCATTCGTGTCATACAACTGCGAAGATGCGGCTGAGGGACAACTGGATGTCCCCGTTGTCTGAGCTTTCGCCAAGACACGCTGCCCTTTAACGTTCTGGAAGAAATATGAGGTTTTCTGCCCTCGAACGTCGGTCAGTGTCGTGATATATTTTGTATTGTTTGGATCGCTGGTATCCGTGCTGTAGGTGAATGAGTCCACTGATTCACCGTTTTCTTTTCCGCTCTTGATTACCCTGCCGTTGGAGTCGTACGCGTAACGTGTGGCCCTCACTCCGTCAATCGCGTAACCGGTCAAACGAGTAACATCAGCCGTATCCTCATAGTAATACGTAATTACGCCCGCAGAGGGTTGCGGAGGCGTAACAGTAGTTAAAGTGCCGTTTGTTCCGTAGCCGTACTTCCAGATTGTCCCGTCTGGAGCTGTCACCTGCGTTACATGAAGGCCGTCACCCCATGCGAACTTAACCGTTGCGCCGAACAAATTGGTAACTGATGTAACTCGATTGCTAGTATCTCTTAGGAAGGAGTAAATTGTACTATCAAGCTCCGTAATTTTGTCCAGATAAAATCCGGAGCTATTTAAGTTGGAAAAATAATATTTCCGACTACCGATGAAAATCACAATGTGACTTCCGTCACCATCGTAAATTGCCTTTACATTCGCAGCGCCAGTGGGACCATTAGGGCCTACGACGGTAGCGTAAGCATAGTTTGCAGGCGTAAAATATGCATAACTATGATGATCCGGATATATATAATTCTGAAATTGGTATACGTTCCCGTCGGGCAGACGAAACGTTATATAGTCCGGCATGTTTACTAATGAACTGCCGACAACAGCGCTGTTATATTTGCCGGACAATTCGAGCGGCGCAAATTCAAGACTGGATGTCCACCGCGGGCCGAAAAACTTCGAGGTCACGTCTTCGGAACGATAGGTTCGCGTCAATGGCATCCCAAGTGCCGAAGCATCGATGAAATCCTGTTGCGCAAGATATTTTGTTCCCGACGAAAACACTACAGGGTTTGATCCTCTCGGATTCGTCGCCGGAAGACCGTTGCCATCTTTACTACAGGGTGATTCCGGCGCACTTTGACCTGTGCCTGCCTGTATCGGTGGCGCAGATATCGCCGGAGAATACACAGGGTATTTCCACGAGGTAAAACTAAACGTATTATATAAGTCATACCACGGATTCTGTCCGATACCCGGCCTCTTGGCGGTTGTTATACAACCCCAGGAATCACATACCCAACCACTTCCATCTTCCGCGATAGCTAGAGGTGTCGCCACTAACGACGTCAAAACCAACGTTAGCAATATCGATTTTAAAGACATTATAGAGTTTCTTTTAATCACGTTTCTCTCTTAAACTTTATGATCCTATACGATCATTCTGGATTATTATTTAAGGCACTCGGCACATATGTTCGACGTATGGCACGTTATTGGCTAATGGCGCACTTCCCGACTGCGTCAACACCAGCGTTCCGTCAGACGCCTTCGACACAATCGATGGCAACTGACTTGAAGTGACGTAATTTATTGTGATGGAGGGAGTGCTCGACGATTGGCCTGAGTTCACCGTGACGTTCACTAAACCTTGTGTCCATGATGGATTTGACTTAACCGATCCGACATCGGTCGAGAGTTGATACCCGCCGTTCCCGCTGGACAACAGCAAAAACGATGGGATGGCAGGCGGCAACACAATAGGGATATCCATATCGTCATCGAGCGAAATCATGACGACGTTAGATATCGGTACCACTAGGATATCCAACTGCCCGTCTCCATTTATATCAGTTGTGTAAGACAAGTATTTCGTAGCCGTCTGCGCCGATGCGCCACCACTTACGAATGCACAAAAAAATATAATTAGCGCAGCAGTATGTCGAAAAAAGGGAGCGAACAGTTTTTTATTCACGTTATTAAGTATGATTAAAACCGGTGGGGAATAATAAGTGTGCGTATGCGGCAGCCCCGGGAATGCGACATCTAACTTTGCCACCTCCCAAACCTTCGGTATAGACGATGATTTCGGCGCCACCCGAAAACCAACCAGACTATTAATTAATAAAATGGCGATTGAGCTCGGTGCAGTGCAGCGAAGTGGAGGCGCTAATACAGTTCATCTGCACACCCATCTACCAATCTAGATTTTAGCTGAGTAGGTACGCAAGAATTCTATCCAATACTAACGATCGCAACCCCGAAGGGAGGGAAATTTTATCCGCGCCGCGTTACACCTTAACTAACTCTCGTCAAACTGTTACCAAAAGTCGCCGCGACGCAAAAAGCGGAGATCACAAAGATGAATAATTCGGGAAAAGAATGCCCCATTCACATCGTTTCACCAAAAATCTTCAGATTTCTGAAACGCGAATCATCGGTAATCTTGCTTAAAACCCGCCCCCACCTCCCGCGCAAACGCCACCAACCTCTCCCGGACCCACCGCTGCGCCCCATCCCGATGATTCCGGTTATGCCAAGCCAGATGAATGGCAAACCCGGGCACCTCCAGCGGCGGCGCCAGCACACGCAAGCGATGAGCACGCCCCTCCGCCATGCGCGCAGGCACGAGCGCGACGAGGTCGGACCTTTCGACCAGCTCCAGCACCGAGTGAAACGTCGACGCCGACACGACGACCCGGCGCTGCAGCCCCTGCGCATCGAGCACGTCGTCGACGGGCGTCGTGAAGCTGCCGCCGCGCGGCGACACCATCACGTGGTCCAGCTCGCAGAAGCGGCGCACGTCCAGTGGCCGGCGCAAGGCCGGGTGGCCGCGGCGGGCGATGAAGACGTAGCGTTCCTCGAACAGCGGACGCGAACGCAGGGCGTCGGCGACGCCCTCCGGCGTCAGCACGGCCAGGTCGACGCTGCCCTGCTCCATCTGCGCCTCCAGGCGCGCGGTATCGAGAGCGCGCAGGGCGATGCGCATGCCGGGCGCTTCCTCGCGCAGCGCGAGCGTGAAGTCGAGCAGCAGGGCCGATTGCACATAGTCCGAGCAGGCCACGTGGACGGTGAAGCGGTCGCGCGCGGGGTCGAATGCGCGCGCGGACGTCACTACGTCGCGCAGCTGCGCCAGCGCCGCGGCCAGCGGCGCCTGCAGGCCAAGAGCCAGCGGCGTGGGCGTCATGCCGCGGTGGCTCGGGATGAACAGCGGGTCGCCCAGCATCTCGCGCAGGCGCGCCAGCTGCGCGCTCAATGCGGGCTGGCTCAGGTTCAGACGCTGCGCGGCGCGGCTCACGCTGCGCTCGGCCAGCAGCGCGTCGAGGGTGACGAGGAGGTTGAAGTCGAGGCGTTTGATATCCATTTTTTGGATACTACCCCATAAGCCGACGGGCATTCCCGGCCGCGGCGGACCGGCCCAGAATGGCCTTCATCGCCAACGAGGAGAACCCAATGAAGACCGTCCTGATCGTGCATGCGCACCCCGATCCCGACTCGCTCACCGCACAACTGGCCCGGGCCGCACGCGCCGAATTGCGTGCGCAGGGTCATGAAGTGATCCAGTCCGACCTGTACGCGATGGGCTGGAAGGCCGTCTACGACGCGCACGATTTTCCCGACCGCGTCGACCGCGAGCGCCTGTCGTTCGTCGCCGAATCCGGCCACGCCTTCAGCACCGGCACGCAGCCCGACGACGTGCGCGCCGAGCAGGCCAAGCTGATGGCCGCGGATGCCGTCGTGTTCCAGTTCCCGCTGTGGTGGTTCGGCATGCCCGCGATCATGAAGGGCTGGATCGAGCGCGTGTTCGCGTACGGCCTCGCCTATGGCTGGCAAGGCGCCGGCAACCGCTATCGCTACGGCGAAGGCGGCTTCGCCGGCAAGCGCGCGCTGTTGTCCGTCACGACGGGCGGGCCGGCCGAGGACTACGGCCCGCGCGGCATCAACGGCCAGCTCGACGAACTGCTGTTCCCCATCGCCCACGGCACGCTGTTCTTCCCCGGGATGGAGGTGCTGCCCACGTATGCCGTGTACGGCACCGGCCGCATCGATGCCGACGGCGTCGAGCAGGCGAAGGCGGGCCTCGCGGCGCGCATGCGCTCCTTGTTCGACGACGCGCCGATTCCTTACCGTCCGCAAAATGGCGGCGACTACCCGGACCGCCACGTGCTGGCCGATGACGTCGCGCCCGGTGTCACGGGGCTGCGCGCGCATCTGCGTTGAGCGTCGGCCGTTGATGCGCCAGCGGCATGGCCCTCGAGATGCCGAACGACGGGGTCCAACTCAGGCAGTGGCGGCGCGAGTTCGCAAACCCGCGCTGCCGACGACCAGGGGTAGCCCGCGCGCTGGAGCCACGGAAATACCACACTGGCCGTGCTCGGCGGAAGGACCACCATGGCGTGGATGGAAATCACGAGCGCGCTGGCCAGACGCGGTGACTCCAAACTGAAAGTCCAGTCGTATGTGCCGCATCCGACGCGGGTATTCTTCGTGTCCTTCTCGGTCATTCCGACGAGCCACGCGCAGGAAAAGGAATCGGCAGCTTCGGGTGGGCGCGCCAGATAGAACGAGTAGATGTTCTCGTAGGTCTTGTTGAACTGCGTGACCAGCGTATCGGCGATGGCGCCGCGCCCTTGCGTAACTGTCGGGAACGTGATGTTGCTGCAGTTGTTGTTGATCTGGAGCGACGCATCGGATGTGAAAACTCGGTCCAGCAAATGAGGGCGATTTTCATCCTTGGCATGAAAGTACTCTCGCAGGACGGCTTCGGGCGTAAGCAACGAGGAAAGAGACATGTGGTGCATCCAATGTGTAGTTCGGCTGGCGCGCGTGCCCGCGCGCCAGCACGTTTTACCAAGGTTGATCGTCCTGGATGCCCGCGCACTCAAAACGCGTGGCGAATCCCCACGTCGACCGCCCCGCTCCCCGATCCGCCTTCGATGGCACTGCCCACCGTGTAGCTGGCGCCATGCCGGTTCACGATGTGCGCGATCGAGCTATACAGTTCGGTCCGGCGCGACAGCGCATAGCGGTAGCCCAATGCGTACTGGCTCGCGTCCTGGTCCAGCGGGCCGCGGTCGTCCTTGCGGATCCACGACAGCATCCACGTGTGCGGGCCACGCGGGATCGTCGCGCCGAGCAGCATGTCGCGGCTGTCGCTCGACGCGACCGGCGTGCCGGGCAGTCCGTACGGGTTCGCCGTATTGCGCAGCAGGGAGCTGTTCAGGCCCTTGTTGACGCCGTACGCGGCGTGCGCCTTCACGATGCCGAAGTCGTAGACCGCGGCCAGCACCGTGTTCTTCGCATTGGTCGCGTTCCTGACGGTCGCCGTGTCGTTGTTGCGGTTGTGGTAGCCGAGCCGCACATGCAGCGGGCCGGCATTGTAGTCGAGCGCACCGCCGAACTGCCGGCCGGCCGTGCTGTCCCCCGCCACCTCGCCGGCGCCGTAGACCAGTTCCGCGCTCACGCCGCGGACGACGGGCGACACGTATTTCAGGGAATTGTCCATGCGGCTGCTCGAGTTGCCGGTCGGGGCGATCAGGTTCTTCGTGTCGCCCGCATAGCCGGACGCGAACGGATCGGCCATCACCACCGTCAGATATTGCGGCGTGTACTGGCGCCCCGCCGTCAGCGCGCCGAAGCCGCCCTGCAGGCCTACGTACGCCTGGCGCCCGAACAGCAACCCGCCCTGTCCCAGCGCACCGGTGTCGGCCTGGAAGCCGCTCTCCAGCAGGAAGACGGCGGCGAGACCGTCTCCCAGTTCCTCGCGGCCCTTGAAGCCGAGCCGCGAACCGGCGCCGACGCCGCTCGTGATCTTGGTGACGTCGCCGCCGCTGCCGCCCGTCTCGCGGACGATGGCCACGTCGACCAGGCCGTACACGTTGACCGCACTGTCGGCGGCAACAGCGTTCATGCAGACTGCGGCCAGCGCACCGGCCCAAACCATTTTTTTCATCATTCGCTCTTTCTCGTTGTGGTTATGCGGGGATGTCGTCACGGATGGCGGCGACGGCTGCGGGTGCCTCCTGCACGGCGGGCGCGTAACCGCCGCCGCCCGGCGTCTCGACGACGAACACGTCGCCCGGCTGCACGTCCGTCGTCGCCACGAAGCCCAGTTCCTCGACGTTGCCGCCAGCGCGCACGACGTAGTTGCGGCCGCAGCGTCCGGGCTCTCCGCCCGCCATGCCGAACGGCGGGACGATGCGGTTGTTGGACAGGATCGACGCCGTCATCGGCGCCAGGAAGCGGATCCTGCGCACGCCGCCGTTGCCGCCCTGCCAGCGCCCGCGGCCGCCCGAGCCTCGCGCGATCTCGTAGCTGTCCAGGCGTACCGGATAGCGCCATTCGAGCACCTCGGGATCGGTCAGGCGCGAGTTCGTCATATTGGTCTGCACGACGTCGGTGCCGTTGAAACCGTCGCCCGCGCCGGAGCCGCCGGCGATGGTCTCGTAGTACTGGTACGCCGCATTCCCGAACGTGAAGTTGTTCATCGTGCCCGGCGACGACGCCTGCACGCCCAGCGCGCCGTACAGGGCGTTCGTGATGCAGCTGGACGTCTCCACGTTGCCCGAGACGACGGCGGCCGGGTAGCGCGGATTGAGCATCGAACCTGCCGGAATGATCACGTTCAGCGGCTTCAGGCAGCCCGCGTTCAGGGGAATGTCGTTGTCGACGAGCGTGCGGAACACGTACAGCACGGCCGCCATGCAGATCGAACTCGGGGCATTGAAATTGTTGTCCAGCTGCGGCGACGTGCCGGTGAAGTCGATGTCGGCCGTGCGCGCGGCATGGTCGACGCGGATCGCCACCTTGATCACGGCGCCGTTGTCCAGCCGGTACGTGTAGCTGCCGTCCTTGAGCGCGCCGACGACGCGGCGCACGGCTTCCTCGGCGTTGTCCTGCACGTGCCGCATGTAGGCCTGCACGACGTCGAGCCCGAACTGGTCCACCATCTTCAGCAGTTCCTCGACACCCTTCTGGTTCGCCGCCACCTGCGCCTGCAGGTCGGCGATGTTCTGCGCGACGTTGCGGCAGGGGTAGTCGCCCGACAGCAGCAGCGCCGTCGTCTCGCGCTCCAGGAAGCGGCCCGCCCGCACCAGCTGGAAGTTGTCGATCAGGACGCCCTCCTCCTCGACCCTGCGGCTGTTCGCCGGCATCGATCCGGGCGCGATACCGCCGACGTCCGCATGGTGGCCGCGCGAGGCCACGTAGAACAGGACGTTCTCTCCCGCGCGGTCGAACACCGGCGTGATCACGGTGATGTCCGGCAGGTGCGTACCGCCGTGATAGGGGTCGTTGAGCATGTAGACGTCGCCCGCCTGCATGCGCCCGCGATTGGCCTCGATCACCGTCTTGATGCTCGCGCCCATGGAGCCCAGGTGGACGGGGATGTGCGGTGCGTTGGCGATCAGGTTGCCCTCGGCGTCGAACAGCGCGCACGAGAAGTCCAGGCGCTCCTTGATGTTCACCGACACCGCCGTGTTCTGCAGCCGCAGGCCCATCTGCTCGGCGATGCTCATGAAGAGGTTGTTGAAGACTTCGAGCATGACGGGATCGGCCTCGGTGCCGATGGCCTTGCGGCGCGCGCGCGGCGCGACGCGCGTGAGCACGAGGTTGTTGTCGAGCGTGACTTCCGCGACCCATCCCGGTTCGACGATATTGGTGCCGTTCGCCTCGACGATGATCGCGGGGCCCGCAATGCGGTCGCCGGGCCGCGTCTGCGCGCGCAGGTACAGCGCGCTGTCGTGCCACTGGCCGCCCGAGTACACGGGCACCGTCTCGTGCGGTGCCAGCGGCGTGGCGCGCGGCGCGGGCTGCGCGGCGTGCGCGCTGCCTGCATCGGTGGCGCCGATCGCTTCCACCGAGATCGCCTCGACGACGATCGCCTTGTCCGGCATGAGGAACGAATAGCGCTTGCCGTATGCTTCCTCGAACTGCATCTGCATCGAGGCCACGCTGTCGTGCCGCACGATGATGACGGAATCCGTCCCTTCGTAGCGCAGGTGCGCCCGTTTGACGACGCGCACGGCGTCAGGCGCGATGCCCTGCGCCAGCAGTTCGTCCGTCGCTTCCCGTGCGAGCGCGTCCAGCGCCGCGTGCAGCCCGTCGTCGGACAGCGCGGTTTCCATGGTCCGCTCGCGCATCGCCGTCTGGCTCGCGAGGCCCATGCCGTACGCGGACAGCACGCCGGCGAACGGGTGCGCGAAGATGCGGGTCATGCCGAGGGCATCCGCCACGAGGCAAGCGTGCTGGCCGCCGGCGCCGCCGAACGTGGCCAGCGTGTAGTCCGTCACGTCGTGGCCGCGCTGCACCGAAATGAACTTGATGGCATTGGCCATGCTGCCGACCGCGATTTCCAGGAACCCTTCGGCCACTTCCTCCGGCGTGCGGCGCTGGCCCGTCTCGCGCTCGATGCGCGCGGCGACCTGCGCGAATTTTTCGCGCACGATGGCGGCGTCGAGCGGCTCGTCTGCGTGCGGGCCGAACACGGCCGGGAAGTGGGCGGGCTGGATCTTCCCGAGCATGACGTTGCAGTCGGTGACCGTGAGCGGACCACCGCGCCGGTAGCTGGCCGGGCCGGGATTCGCGCCCGCGCTGTCCGGACCGACGCGCAGCCGGCTGCCGTCGAAGTGCAGGACCGAACCGCCGCCCGCCGCCACCGTGTGGATGCTCATCATCGGGGCGCGCATCCGCACGCCGGCCACCTGGGTCTCGAATTCGCGTTCCAGTTCGCCCGCGTAGTGCGACACGTCGGTGGACGTGCCGCCCATGTCGAAGCCGATCAGTTTTTCGAACCCGGCCTTGCGTGCCGTGCCGACCATGCCGACGATGCCGCCGGCGGGGCCGGACAGGATCGAGTCCTTGCCCTGGAAGCGGTGCGCGCCCGTCAGGCCGCCATTGCTCTGCATGAAGAGCAGACGCACGCCTTCCATCTCGGCCGCGACCTGGTCGACGTAGCGGCGCAGGATCGGCGACAGGTACGCATCGACGACCGTCGTGTCGCCGCGCGAGACCAGCTTCATCATCGGGCTGACCTGGTGCGAGACCGACACCTGCGTGAAGCCCAGTTCCGCGGCGATGGCGGCGATCGCGCGTTCGTGATCGGGGTAGCGGTACCCGTGCATCAGCACGATCGCGATGGACCGGAAGCCTGCGGCGTGCAGGCTCGCGAGCTGCGTGCGCACGGCCGCCGTATCGAGCGGCTCGACGACGTCGCCGTGCGCGCCGACGCGTTCATTCACTTCGACCACGCGCTCGTACAGCAGCTCCGGCAGCACGGGATGGCGGTCGAACAGGCGCGGACGGTTCTGGTAGGCGATGCGCAGCGCATCCTTGAAACCCCTGGTGATCAGCAGCGCGGTGCGCTCGCCCTTACGCTCCAGCAGGGCATTCGTCGCCACCGTCGTGCCCATCTTGACGGCTTCCACGAGGTCGGGCGTGATCGGGGCGTCGGGAGCGATGCCGAGCAGGCGGCGGATGCCGGCAACGGCGGCGTCGCGGTACTGCTCGGGATTCTCGGACAACAGCTTGGCCGTTACGAGCGCGCCGTCGGGCTTGCGCGCGACGATGTCGGTGAACGTGCCGCCGCGGTCGATCCAGAATTGCCAGCGCGGGCGCGGCGTGTCGTGTTGTTTGGTCTCTTGGTGCATGGTCTTACCTCTTCAAAGTATCGGGGCGCGCAGGCAAAGCGCTACCCCTGCGTGTGGCGCACGCATGTCGTCGTTCGTATATGGATTCAGATTGCGGCCGTTGCGGCCGGCGGATTCAGGATTCGAGGCGCTTGCCGCGGGTCTCGGGTAACGTCAGCGCGGCCAGGATCATGATGCCGTAGGCACCGGCCGAGAACAGGCCGATGGCGTGGCCCAGCGGGAGCGACTGGCCGGCGGCGCCGATAGCGAACGGGAACAGCGAGCCGAGCGCGCGGCCCATGCTGTAGCAGAAGCCCTGGCCGGAACCGCGCATGCGGGTCGGGAACAACTCGGTCAGGAACGCGCCCATGCCGCTGAAGACGCCGGAGACGAAGAAGCCGAGCGGGAAGCCGAGCAGCAGCATCACGTTGTCCGTCACCGGCAGCCGCGTGTAGGCCAGCGCGATCGCCAGCGAACCGACGGCGAACAGGATGAAGTTGCGCTTGCGGCCCAGGCGGTCCGTCAGATAGGCGCTGACGATGTAGCCGACGTACGAGCCGGCGATGACCATCGCCAGGTAGCCGCCGGTGCCCAGCACCGTCAGGTGGCGCTCCGTCTTCAGGAACGTGGGCAGCCAGGTCGTGATCGCGTAGTAGCCGCCCTGCGCGCCGGTCGTCAGCAGCACGGCGCGCAACGTGGTCGACAGCATGCGCGGCGAGAAGATCTCGGTGAACCGTGCCTGTTCCGCGTGCTCGCTGCGGCGCTGCTCGGCCAGGAATACGTCCGGCTCTTCCACGAAGCGGCGGATGTAGATGACGAAGATCGCGGGGAGGATCCCCAGCAGGAACAGCGAGCGCCAGGCCAGTTCGGCGGGCAGCAGCGAGAACATCAACGCGTACAGCAGCGCCGACACGCCCCAGCCCAGGGCCCAGCCGGCCTGCACCATCCCGACCGCCTTGCCGCGGTCCTTCGCGCGGATGACTTCACCCATCAGGATGGCCCCCGCCGTCCATTCGCCGCCCATGCCGAAGCCCATCAGGCCGCGCAGCACGAGCAACTGGTTGAAGGTCTGGGCAAAGCCGCTCAGGACAGTGAACAGCGCGAACCACAGGATCGTCAACTGCAGCGTCTTCACGCGGCCGATGCGGTCCGACAGGATGCCGGCCAGCCAGCCGCCCAGCGACGACGTGAGCAGCGTGACGGTGCCGATCAAGCCGGCGTCGCCCTTGGACAGGCCCCACGTGGCGATCAGCGTGGGAATCACGAAGCTGAGGAATTGCGTGTCCATCGCGTCCAGCGCATAGCCGACCTTGCAGCCGATGAACGTGCGGCGCTCCGCCTTGGTCAGTTGGCGCAGCCAGCCGAAGTGGCCCGCGTCCTCCACACGATCCTGCGCGAGTTCTTGTGTATTCATGTCGTCTCCATTGTTGTGGGGTGTTTTTTACAACGTCGCCAGCGATGCGTTCGGTATGTCGGTCACCAGCATGTAGCCGGGGCGATGGGTGATCACGAACGGCAGGCGCGCGACGCGGATCGCCTCCTGCGGCGTGACGCCGCAGGCCCAGAACACCGGCACTTCGTCCGTCATGACCTCGACGGCGTCGCCGTAGTCGGGCCGCGCCAGGTCGGCGATGCCGATCAGGCGCGGATCGCCCAGGTGCACGGGCGCCCCGTGGATCGCGGGAAAGCGGCTCGTGATCTGGATTGCGCGGATCGCATCCCGCGCCTTCAACGGCCGCATGGACACGACCATGTTCCCGCCGAACGGTCCCGCGACTTCGTTCGGGATGTTCGTGCGGTACATGGCGATGTTCCGGTCCTGCTCGATGTGGCGCAGCGGGATGCCGGCGGCCAGCAGCATCTCCTCGAACGAGAACGAACAGCCGATCGCGAACGCGACCAGGTCGTCGCGCCACAGGCCTTCCAGCGACACCGGCGTCTCCGCCAGTTCGCCGTCGCGGTACACGTAATAGCCCGGCACGTCGGTGCGCAGGTCGAGGTCGGCGCCGAGCGCCGGCACGTTCCACGCGCCCGCTTCGCCCACCGCGAGCAGGGGGCACGCCTTCGGGTTGCGCTGGGCAAAGCGGAGAAAATCGTGGGCCTGCGCGTCCGGCAGGATGACGAGGTTGGCCTGGGCAAAGCCGCCGCAGAGGCCGGCGGTCGGCTTGCGGAATTCGCCCGCGCGGACCAGGTGACGGAACTGGATCGGTTTCATGGGGGTTCTCGAATGGTAACGACGTGAAACAAGCATAGATGTGTATTCACGTTCCACCAAGCCACTTATTTTTATCGGATGTGTTAAGTTTTCCTAAACGCGTCTGCTCACCGCTCTCCTTATTCTTAAAGTATTCTTTACGCCATGAATACCCGCTTCCTCGAGACCCTGGTCACCCTGGCCCAACTGCGCAGCGTCCGCGCGACGGCGCGCGCCATGCACGCGACGCCGGCGGCGATCTCGCTGCGGATCAAGGCGCTGGAGGAAGAGCTGCAGACGGAACTCATCGACCGCAGCACCCGTGAATTCCGGCTGACGCCGAACGCGGACTATTTGCTGAACCACGCGAAGGCCGTCGTGGATGCGACCCGGCGCCTGCGCGAGGCGGCGCGCACGGAAAGCGCGGTGCGGGGCCGGCTGCGGCTGGGCGTGATCGAGACGGTGGTGCACAGCTGGCTCGCGCATTCCGTGCACCAGTTGAACACCAGTTTCCCCGAACTGGAAATCGATCTCGTCGTGGACACGAGCGCGACCCTGGACAAGCGCCTGCTGGCGGGAGAACTCGACCTGGTGGTGGGCATCGAGGGCATCAACAGCAGCGAGATCACGTCCGAGCCCCTGGCCGTGTACCCGGTCCGCTGGATCGCACGGGCGGGATTGCTGGCGCCGCAGCGGGAAGGCCTGGCCCAGCGCCTGCTGCAGTTCCCGATCCTGACCTTCGGCCGCGGCACCGCGCCGCACCGGGTGCTGGAAGACATCGTCACCCGGCTTGCCAACCTGAGCGGGGTGCCGCTCGAACAGACCCGCATCACCTGCTCGCCGTCCGTGGCGGCCATCATCCAGCTGATCCGCAACGGCTTCGGCGTGGCCGCGATTCCCTGGCTGTTCGTCAGCAGCCATCTCGAGAACGGCGAATTCGTGGAAGTGCCGCTGCAACCCGTGCCGCCGCCGATCATCGTGTCGATGAGCCGCCGCACGAACGCGCCGGTGGCGGTCCATGCGGCGGCGTCCGCCGTGCGCTCGGCCTGCGCCGAATATTGCGGACAGGTCGACGGGCGGTATATCGAGAGCCTGGGCTGAGTGCGTCCAGTGGGCGGACGCAGCGACAGCGTTATTGCTGGCGCTTTTTCTCTTCCTTTTTGACCTTCTTGTCCGCTTTCTTTTCTTTTGCGGTCTTGGCCGGTTCCTTCTTCGTGGACTTTTTCGCGTCCTGGCTTTTACTCATTGTTTTCTCCAGTCAAATTAGTGAATCACGCATCCGCGCAGCTTCGGCAGTGGCTGAAGGGCAACGGCAACGTCGCCCTCGGGATCTTCTTCCGTTTTCAACTGGATCCATGCCAATACCTCGGCAATACTGGCCAGGCCGCTGTGCAGGGATGCGCGCGCTTCGTAATATTCGGAAACCTCAAGATTGTCGGGTTCCGGCACGAGGACAATGGCATGATCCAGCGCCCGGATTCGCATTTCCAGCTCTTCCAGATCGGACGCGAGCGCGTCATGGAGTGCCTGTATGGCCGCCACTGCATCATCCATATCGTAGGATTCTTCATTCATCGCAGTTCTGTTTTCAGCCTTATGGTTGTCTTGGTGATACGCGGCATGGAGAAGTCGTCCGCCCACCGGGCGGGGCGTGCGATGACAGGAAAGCTTGATAACGGAAGGGACTAAACTGGACCGCCGCGAACGGCATGGCAAGGAGGACAGCAATCCGGGACGCGTGGACACACGATACAGCAATTATCCACATGCCGCTTGGCCCGGGTGGCCGCGGCGCCGGTCAACCTGGCTCCTCCGCGCGCCGCGGCAGCGTAACCGTGAAGGTCGTGCCATCCCTTGGATTACCCCGATTCCGCGACATTCGCATCGACGGGGCACACGGCAATAACAGCGTTATTCGGCACCGATGGATAATCCGACAAAAACCGCTTTCCGAAAATAAATCCGAAATACTTAGGTGAACCGGGCAAAGTCCTGTATCTTTCGTCCGGCACTACATCAAGTCGTTGTTATTGTTGGTCTTTCTCTCCCGTTCGCCTTCCGGCGGTCCTGTTTGATTTCCTCCTTACTCTCTTGGTCGTACTGCGTTCCGGGCGTCTTGCCCAAGCATCTACAAGGACTGAAAAAATGACTACTCAAACCGGCACCGTGAAATGGTTCAACGATTCCAAAGGCTTCGGCTTCATTACGCCTGACGCAGGCGGCGGCGACCTGTTCGCCCATTTCCAGGACATTCAATCGGAAGGTTTCAAAAGCCTTTCCGAAAACCAGCGCGTTTCGTTCGTGCGCTCGACGGGCCCGAAGGGCGAAAAAGCCGGAAGTATCCGCGCAATTTAATCGGTCTGATTGATTGCCGAAACGCACCACGCAGATAGCGTGGGCGTTTCAACCGGCGATAAAAGAAAACGGATTCATGTAATGTGAATCCGTTTTTTATTATGGATGTCCAAAGCCCCGCACCAAAAGGCCGTGCTCGCTGCCGACGTCGCGCCCGGCGTCACGGGATTGCGTGCGCATCTTCTCTGACGCTCTCCAAGGACGATGGCAGGCGGCCGGCCGTGGGACAATAGCGGGATGACGATATCGAATCACGAGGAACCCCGCCCATGACCACGACCATGCACAAGGTCGCCCTGATCCTGTTCGTGCTCGCCCTGCTGCACACGTTCGCCACCCGCCTCTTCGAAGTCCTCGCGCACCGCCATCCGCGCCACGCCGGCCTGTTCCACCTGCTCGGCGAAGTGGAAGTCGTCTTCGGCTTCTGGGCCTTCGTGCTGATGCTCGCGATGGCCTTCGTCGAGGGCAGCGCGGCCGCCATCGACTACGCGGAATCGCGCCATTACACGGAACCCCTGTTCGTGTTCGTCGTGATGGTGGTGGCCGCGTCGCGGCCCGTGCTGGAGACGGCACGCGCCCTCGTGCGCCTGCTCGCGCGCCTGCTGCCGCTGCGCACGGAGCTCGCGCAGACGTGGCTCGGCCTCGCGCTCGTGCCGCTCGCCGGGTCGCTGATCACGGAGCCGGCCGCGATGACGCTCGCCGCGCTGATGCTGGCGCCGTCCGTGTTCCGCCAGGGGATGCCGGAGTGGCTGAAATACGGGGCGCTGGGCGTCCTGTTCGTCAACGTGTCGATCGGCGGCACCATGACGTCGTACGCCGCGCCGCCCGTGCTCATGGTGGCCACGGCGTGGGGCTGGGACAGCGTCCACATGCTCACGCACTTCGGCTGGCGCGCGTTCGTCGCCGTCGTCGTCAACGCCTCGGTCGTCACGTATCTGCTGCGCACGCACCTGCGTCCGCTCGACGTGTCGATCGACGGCGAGGCGCCCGTGCGCGTGCCGCCGCTCGTCGCGCTGACGCACCTGGCCGTGCTCACCGCCGTCGTGCTGCTGGCCCACCATCCCGTGCTGTTCCTCGGGATCTTCCTGCTGTTCCTCGGCGTCACGCACGCGTATCCGCGCTACCAGGACCCGCTGATCCTGAAGGAAGGCCTGCTCGTCGGCTTCTTCCTCGCGGGCCTCGTCGTGCTGGGCGGGATGCAGCAATGGTGGCTGCAGCCCATCGTCGCGCGCCTGGAGCCGACCGCCCTGTTCTTCGGCGCGCTGGGCCTGACCGCCATCACGGACAACGCCGCCCTGACCTATCTCGGTTCGCTGATCGCCGGGCTGTCCGAGCGCGCGCAATACATGCTCGTGGCGGGCGCCGTCGCGGGCGGCGGGCTGACCGTCATCGCCAACGCCCCGAATCCGGCCGGCGTCGCGCTGCTGCGGCGGGGCTTCAACGACGAGTCGATCGGGGCCGTCGGCCTGTTGCTCGGCGCCCTCGCGCCCACTTGTGCGGCAGCCGTGTTGTTCTTGTTGTAAGTTATCCCTTGGAGCGGGACCCTCCACGTCCCGCAGCGAGGGAACCATGGATCAAGACCTGCTGGTCAGCAAGACGGGCACCATCGAGCGCTGCTGCAAGCGTGCCCGGGACGAATACGAGAAAGACCCGACCACCTTCGTCGGCGACATCACGCGCCAGGATGCGGCCACCCTGAACGTGATCCGCGCCTGGGAGGCGGCCGTCGAGATGGGCGACCACGTGCTGGCCGACCGCGGCCTCGGCACGGCGCACGACGAGCGCGAGGTCATCACCCTGCTGGCGGAACACGGCTGGATCGAGCCCACGCTGGCCGAAGACCTCAAGCGCACGGGCGAATTCTGCCGCGCCGAATGGGATTACCAGACCGCGCCGCTGCCCGCGCTGGTGACCATCATCAAGCGCGGGCTGGACGATTTCGACGTGTATGCGCGCGCCCTGCTCGCGGGTGCCACAGCGTTGCCGGCGGCGCACGACGCGGACGGCACGGAAGAATGGGAAGCCGGCGACCCGGCCATCTGAACCCGCCGGGGCGCAGCCGTTGTCGAACTGATTACGGTCCAACTGGTATCATGCGCCCTTTCACGAACCGCGAACGACTCGAGACCATGAGCCAACCGACCCATCTGCCATCCTTCTGGAGCCGGCTGTCCCTTGCCTTCGGCGCCTTCTTCAAGACCCTCGGCGACGCCGAGTTCGCCGCGCGCGTGCGCGACGACCAGGTCGGCCCCATCGCCGCGCCCCCTCCAGCACCCGCGCCCGAGCCGAAGCCGGCTCCGGCCCCTGCCCCGCTGCGCATCGCCACGCCCGACGCCGCCCTGCAACTGCTGGGCCTCCTGCAGCGCGAGGCGCGCCTGATCGACTTTGCCAACGAAAACATCACCGTGTATGCGGACGCCGACATCGGCGCCGCCGCCCGCCTCGTGCACGAAGGCTGCGCGCGCGTGCTGCGCGAGCACTTCTCCATCGAACCCGTGCGCGGCGAGCTGGAAGGCTCGCGCATCACGCTGCCGGAAGGCTTCGACGCCGCGAGCGTGCGCCTGACCGGCAACGTCGTCGGCAAGGCACCGTTCACCGGCACCTTGAGCCACCGCGGCTGGCGCGCCCGCGACGTGCGCCTGCCGCAACTGGCCGATAAACACGACGCATCCATCATCGCCCCCGCGGAGGTGGAACTGTGAACGACGCGACCAACAACGATGCCCGCTACGCCATCGGCATCGACCTCGGCACGACGCACAGCGCGCTGTCGTACGTCGACCTGACGGCCAGCGACGGCGAAAAGGCCGACCAGGGCGTGCTGGGCATCCCGCAATTGAGCGGCCCCGGCACCGTCGAGGCGCTGCCGCTGCTGCCCTCGTTCCTGTACCTGCCGCACCCGGACGAGCTGGCGCCGGGCGACCTCGCGCTGCCGTGGACGAACGGCCAGGCCGCGCCCGTCGTGGGTGACATGGCGCGAAGCCGCGGCGCCGCCACGCCGATCCGCCTCGTGTCTTCCGCGAAGAGCTGGCTGAGCCACCCGAGCGTGGACCGCCGCGCCGCCATCCTGCCGACCGATGCGCCGGAAGAAGTCGAGCGCGTGTCGCCGCTGGCGGCATCCACGCGCTATCTCGAACATTTGAAAGCGGCCTGGAATGCGGCGCATCCGGACGCGCCGTTCGAACGGCAAGCCGTCACCGTGACGATCCCTGCGTCGTTCGACCCGGCCGCGCGCGAGCTGACGGCGGAAGCGGCGCACAATGCCGGCTACGGTACGCCAACCTTGCTGGAAGAACCGCAGGCCGCGCTGTACAGCTGGATCCAGGGGAGCGGCGGCCGCTGGCGCAAGCAGGTCAAGGCGGGCGACATCGTGCTCGTCGTCGACGTGGGCGGCGGCACGAGCGACTTCTCGCTGATCGCCATCCTCGAACGCGACGGCAACCTGGAACCGCACCGCGTCGCCGTCGGCGACCACATCCTGCTGGGCGGCGACAACATGGACCTCGCGCTGGCCCACCTCGTCGCGCGCAAGCTGCAGGCGAACGGCACGCAGCTGGATGCGTGGCAGATGCGCGCCCTCACCTACGCGTGCCGCGGCGCCAAGGAACACCTGCTCGCGGATGCCGATGCGACCACGTGGCCCATCGTCGTGCCGAGCCGCGGCTCGAAGCTGATCGGCGGCTCGATCCGGACAGAACTGACGCGCGACGAAGTCACGACGTTCATCACGGACGGCTTCTTCCCGCGCGTGGACGCCAGCGCGCGCCCGGCCGTGCGCACGCGCGCGGGCCTGACGCAAGTGGGCCTGCCGTATGCGCAGGACGCCGCCATCACGCGCCATTTGGCCGCCTTCCTCGGCCGCCAGGCCGGCGCCACGGCGGAGCTGGAAGGTTTTGCGACCAACCCCGCGCACACGTTCCTGCATCCGACGGCCGTCCTGTTCAACGGCGGCGTGTTCAAGTCCGACGTCCTCGCCCAGCGCGTGATGGACACGCTGAACGACTGGCTCGCCGCGGAAGGCGCGGACGGCGCGCGCATGCTGGAAGGCGCGGACCTCGACCTCGCCGTCGCGCGCGGCGCCGCCTATTACGGCTACGCGCGGCGCGGCGGCGGCGTGCGCATCCGCGGCGGCACGGCCCGTTCCTACTACGTCGGCGTGGAGTCGTCGATGCCCGCGATCCCCGGCTTCGAGCCGCCGCTGGAAGCGCTGTGCGTGGCGCCGTTCGGCATGGAAGAAGGCAGCGAGCTGGAATTGCCGGGCCAGGAATTCGGCCTCGTCGTGGGCGAGCCCGTGCACTTCCGCTTCTTCGGCTCGAGCGTGCGCCGCCAGGATCATATCGGCGACGTGCTCGAATCGTGGAGCACGGACGAGCTGCAGGAATTGAACGAGATCCAGGCGACCCTGCCGGCGGATGGCCGCGCGCCGGGCGACGTCGTGCAGGTCAAACTGCACGCGGTGGCGACGGAAGCGGGCACCCTGGAACTTGTGGCCGTGGCCCGTGACGGCCAGCGCTGGAAGGTCGAGTTCGACGTCCGCAGCACCGAGCAGTGACCCGTACCGCAGCAGCCCGCGTCGGCATCGACCTCGGCACCACCAACACGGTGCTGGCCTATGCCGACGCCGGGTCGGACCACGTCACCACCTTCGCCATCCCGCAACTGGTGGCACCGGGCGAAGTGGATACGGCGCCGCTGCTGCCGTCGAACCGCTACCATCCGCTGGCCGGCGAACTCGCGCCGGACGCGCTGCAACTGCCGTGGTCCGCGCCCGACGTGGGCGGCGTGGAACGCGTGGCCATCGGGCGTCTCGCACGGAGTCTCGGCGCGGCGTCGCCGGGACGGCTCGTCGCGTCAAGCAAGAGCTGGCTGTCGCATCCGGGCGTGGACCGCACCGCGCCTATCCTGCCGTGGGGCGCGCCGGACGACGTGCCGAAAATCTCGCCGCTCGCCGCGAGCGCCAGCTATCTCGCGCACCTGCGCGCGGCGTGGAACCAGCGCTTCCCCGCCCGTCCGCTGGAACGGCAGGAGATCGTCCTCACGATCCCCGCATCGTTCGACGAAGGCGCCCGCGCCCTCACCCTGGAAGCGGCCCATCTCGCGGGCTTGCCCGACGTGCGCCTGCTGGAAGAACCGCAAGCGGCCTTGTACGACTGGCTGCAGCGCCACCGCACCACCTTGGCCACCGACCTCGCGGATGCGAAGCTCGTGCTCGTGGCCGACGTGGGCGGCGGCACCACCGACTTCACGCTCGTCAAGGTGGAACTCAAGGATGGCGAGCCGACACTGTCCCGGATCGGCGTGGGCAACCACCTGATCCTTGGCGGCGACAACATGGATCTCGCGCTGGCCCACCTCGCGGAATCGCGCCTGGGCGACAGCCAGCGCCTGTCGGCCGGCCGCCTCGCGCAACTGACGGAACGCTGCCGCGCCGCCAAGGAACAGCTGCTGGCGCCCGATGCGCCGGACGAAGTGGCCGTGACGCTGCTGGGCAGCGGTTCGCGTCTCATCGGCGCCAGCCGCTCGGCGACGATCACGAAGGCCGACGTCGAGCGCATCGTTCTGGACGGCTTCTTCCCGTCGAACGAAGCCCAGGAAGGCCCGCAGCGGGCGCGCGCCGGCATCGTCGAATTCGGCCTGCCGTATGCGAGCGACCCGGCCATCACGCGCCATCTGGCGGGCTTCCTGCGCCAGCACGCGCACGCGGCACGCGAGGCGTTGGGCATAGCTGACGACGGCCGCCTGCCCATCCCCGACACGCTGCTGCTGAACGGCGGCGTGTTCCGCGGCGACGCGCTGGCGCGGCGGCTCGCCGACGTGCTGTCCGCCTGGCGCGGGGGGAGTGTCCGCGTGCTGCACAATGCCGATCCGGACGTCGCCGTCGCGCGCGGCGCCGTCGCGTATTCGCTCGCGCGGGCCGGGCTCGCGCCCGCCATCGAGAGCGGCTCGGCGCGCAGCTATTATTTGCTGCTGGAAGAAGGCGAACGCCTGCGTGCCGTGTGCGTGCTGCCGCGCGGCGCCCGCGCCGGAGAGGAAACCACGCTGGCGGACCGGAGCTTCGCCCTGCGCCTGGGCCGGCCCGTGCGCTTCCACCTCGTCTCCACCGTCGCCGATACGGCCGCGGCGGGCGATCTCGTCGACCTCGATCCCGCCGACGTCGTGCGGCTGCCGGCCATCGCGACCGTGCTGCGCGCGCAGGACGCGAAGACGGCGTCGATTCCCGTGCAGCTGGCGGCCGCGCTGTCGGAACTGGGCACGCTGGAGATGGCCTGCGTGGCCGAGGATGGCAGCGGCCAGCGCTGGCGCCTGGAATTCCAGCTGCGCGGCGAAGAGGAAGCACCCGAGGTCGTCCATCAACACGTCGACGACGCCATCAAGCGCATCGACCGCATCTTCGGCGCGCGCAACCAGCAGGTCGAAGCACGCGAAGTGCGCCAGTTGCGCGGCGCGCTCGAGCACGTGCTGGGCGGGCGCGAACGGTGGGAGACCCCGCTGCTGCGTCGCCTGTTCGACGTCCTGATGGAACGCGCGAAAGGCCGGCGCCGCTCCGCGGAACACGAACGCGTGTGGCTCAACCTGGCCGGCTGGTGCCTGCGGCCCGGCTTCGGCGACCCGCTCGACGACTGGCGCATCCAGCAGTTGTGGGCCCTGTTCCCGGCCGGCGCGCAGTACTTCAAGGACACCCAGGTGCGCGCCGAATGGTGGACGTTGTGGCGGCGCGTGGCTGGAGGCCTGTCGACGGAGGCGCAGCTGCGCCTCCTCGACGACTTCGCGTTCAACCTGCAGGCCGAACCAGCCGACCGGGCGAAGCGTCCCGCCACGCTCGTCGACGGCAGCGAGGACGACATGCTGCGCCTGGGCGCATCGCTCGAACGCATCCCGGCCGCCTACAAAGCGGAGATCGGCGACTGGATGGTCGGCAGGATCATGGGCATCCCGGCGTCGCCGAAGCCCGATGCGAAGGCGGCCGCCACGTATGCGCGCTACCTGTGGGCCCTCGCGCGCGCGGGCGCCCGCGCGCCGCTGCACGGGAGCGCGCACGAGGTGGCGCCGCCGGATGCGGCCGGCCGCTGGCTCATGGAACTCATGAAGCTGGACTGGAAACGGATCGAACCGGCCGGCTTCGCCGCCGCCCACCTGGCGCGGAAAACGGGCGACCGCACGCGCGACATCGACGAGGCGCTGCGCGCGCAAGTGCTGCAAAAGCTGGCAGCCGCGGGCGCGCCTGCGAGCTGGTCCGCACAGGTGCGCGACGTCGTCGAACTGGACCAGGAAACGAGCACGAGGATGTTCGGCGACGCGCTGCCGCCGGGCCTGAAGCTGCTGCGCTAATAGTAGATGGTAGGGTGGGCACCCCTGTGCCCACGCGGACGTTTGCGGAACTGAAGCTGCTGCGCTGATAGTAGATGGTAGGGTGGGCACCCCTGTGCCCACGCGGACGTTTGCGGACCGCATACGTTACGCGTGGGCACGGGGTGCCCACCCTACAGCGGGGCGGCGGGAAGTCGGCTTTTCGGGCATCATCGCTTCTCCACCGAGCCAGCGAAGGAGAGTGCAATGTCCGACCCCACGAACCCGTTCACGACACCGTACGTCCCGCCCCGGGTGTGGTCACCGGCGACGCCGTCCGGCGGTGCGTTCGCCAGCATCAACCGGCCCATCGCGGGCAAGACCCACGAGCAGGAACTGCCGGTCGGCAAGCATCCGCTGCAACTGTATTCGCTGGGCACGCCGAACGGGCAGAAGGTCACGATCATGCTCGAGGAACTGCTGGCCGCGGGCCACGCGGGCGCCGAATACGACGCCTGGCTCATCCGCATCAACGAGGGCGCCCAGTTCGGCAGCGGCTTCGTCGAGATCAACCCGAATTCGAAGATCCCGGCCCTCGTCGACCGCAGTGGCCCCACGCCCGTGCGCGTGTTCGAGTCCGGTTCGATCCTCGTCTACCTGGCGGAAAAATTCGGCGGCGCGTTCCTGCCGCAAGACATCCCGGCGCGCACGGAAACCTTCAACTGGCTGATGTGGCAGATGGGCTCGGCGCCATTCCTTGGCGGCGGCTTCGGCCATTTCTACGCGTATGCGCCGGAAAAGCTGGAATACCCGATCAACCGCTACGCGATGGAGACGAAGCGCCAGCTGGACGTGCTCGACCGCCTGCTGGCCGAGCGCCGCTTCGTCGCGGGCGACGACTACACCATCGCCGACATGGCGATCTGGCCGTGGTACGGCGGTCTCGTGCTGGGCGAGCTGTACGACGCCGCCGAATTCCTCGGCGTGCACCAGTACCAGCAAGTGCGCCGCTGGGCCGACGAAGTGCGCGCGCGGCCGGCCGTGATCCGCGGCCGCAAGGTCAACCGCGTGCGCGGCAAGCCCGAGGAACAGGTGCTGGAGCGGCACGACGCGTCGGACCTGGACTGATCCGCGCGCGGCCGCTTAGCGGCCTCACAGCTTGCTGTTCTGGCAGCCCGAGCTCACGCACTCGCGCAAGCGGTCCTGCAGGAATTGCCCGCGCTTGACGGTCGTGTCCGTCGCGCACTCGAGGTTGACGTAGAACGCGCTGCCCTCGTGCCGCGAGCAGCTGTTGTTGCGCTCGTCGATCCACTGCAGCTGGCCCGCCTTCAGCCGCTTCTTGCCGTCCGCATCGAGCTTGCCGGCCAGCTTGCCGTACGTGCTGTTGAGCTCGTTGTCCGCTTCCTGGTACACCTTGTTCAGGCAATACAAGCCGTCGAAATCCTTCTTCGGCTTGTCGCATGCCGAGTTCGCCTGCGCGGCACCGGCCGCGCACATCAGTACTGCCACCATCCATCGTTTCATTCGTTTCTCCTTCATGCGCGGTAACAGGGATTCGTATTGCGCTATTGATCATGAACAAGCCCAACATGATAGTCCAGCGGATGGCCTTCGATTCTCACCAAGTATTACGTGACGCTACTTTTCGCGCCGTCCAGAAAACCGTGCCAGAAAGCTTTTTCCCCGCGTCTAGCGGGCGCGCGGCGATGCCGATTGTGGCTAGTATCAAGCGGTCGGTGCCGGCATCGCGCGGGCCGCTGGCCGCGACCGGGCACGATTGAGTGAACGCAAACGCGTGCCGTCCGCCCCCGTTACCCTGGATGGGTTGCCGCACCGACGGCCCTGCAATCATCGACACCAGGAGGACAAGATGAGCTACGCAGATCGCGACAAATACGGCATGTACAACGCCACGACCACCCGCGCGGGCCATGCCGGTCCCGGTCCCGCACTGATGGGGGCCGACACCCTGATCGGCGACAGCGTCGTCAACGCTGCCGACCAGGACCTGGGCGACATCAAGGAAATCATGCTCGACATGCAGACCGGCCAGGTCGCCTACGCCGTGCTGTCGTTCGGGGGCTTCCTGGGCATGGGCGACAAGCTGTTCGCCGTGCCCTGGCAAGCACTGCACCTGGACACCGTCCACAAGCGCTTCGTGCTCGACGTCGACAAGGACCGGCTGCAGACCGCACCGGGATTCGACAAGCACGCCTGGCCCGACATGGCGGACGCCCGATGGGCCCAGCACATCCACAACTTCTACGGCACCGATCCCACACGGGCCGGCGCGCCCACCATGGGGCCGAACGTGGCGATGCGCGGCATGGTCGGCGGCGGCACGGGTGCGGGCTCCGGCGTGGGTGCTGGCATGGATTCGATGGGGGCCGGCCACGCCGGGTCGGCGGATACGGGCATGGGCGCCGGCAGTTCGATGGCGGGCGGTGGCGCCGGCGGGAGCATCGATCCGCGGCCCGGTACCGCCGGAGACGACAAGGACCTTAGCAAAATCCGCGGCAGCAACATCGGCTGACTCGTCGGCAGCCGCATGAGGCGTCATAATGTCGCATGGCAGCATCACCCATGCGACATTGACACCGAAGTTACCAACTTGTAACACCAACAGTGCTTCGCTTTTCCATGCATTCTGGCAGACTTACGGAATGCAATATTTACAAACCAACACTTCGCGTTGCGTTGGCGTGCAACGTTCCTGTCACCAGGGCCTGTTATTTATTGACAAAAGCTTTACCCAACTTTACAGCAACAGCTGTCCTGTCCAGGCCATTCGCCCTCTACAATCCACATGACCATGCGCCTCTGTCTTGAACGAGACCATCCTTCCGACTCCAACAACGCATCATGAAAATCTCGAGTGAACAGACGCTGAAACTGGACAGCTGGGACCACCGGGCCCGATCGCGCACGCCCGTCAACGTACGGCAAGGCGACGCCGCCGCGCTGGACGCACACCATGGCGACAGGCTTGCGGACGCGGCGGCCAACACGGCCCTCGTCGATCGCGCGCTGCTGGCAAGGTCCGACAAGATCCTGTTCATCGTCCACCTGGCGTTGGGCGACTTCACGTACCTGCAAAGCTGCTTCGCCGCGTTCGCGCGCGCGTTCCCGCACCTGAAGATCCACCTGTGGGTCGACGAGCGGCGCCGCACGAACAATGCGGCGGACTGGCCGCACCTGAAAAAATACGCGTTGTACGACTGGCTGGCCGAGTGCCCGTATTTCGACAAGGTGTACAACGAAACGTACAGTCCGGCGCTGTACGAGGCGTCCATCCAGGAAGCGCAGCAGCAGGATTACCCGATCGTCGTGTCGCTCAGCGTGCTCGACCGCCACAAATATGCGGTCCTGGCCCGCAAGATCAGCCCGCACGGCTTCGTCGTAGGCCAGAAAAAGCGCGTGCGCCCCTACGACCTGCACAAGCACCTCATCTACCGCAAGCTGGACGCGTTCATTCCGGCCTACACCGCCGCATCCCATCCGGACCACCACATCAGCGACATCTACGCGGGCTGGTTCACGCAACTGTTCGGCATCACGATCCCGCCCGCGGCCCGCTATCCCGTGCTATCGATTCCGCAACAATGGACGGACTACGCGCGCAACCAGTTTGCCGCCTGGGGCTTCGACGGCCCGGCACCGAAGGTCGTGTTCGTGAATGCGTATTCGAAGTCGATCGAACGCAGTTGGCCGCTGGAGCGGGTCATCGAACTGATCCGCACGATGCAGCGCGACGATGCCTGGCGCGATGCCGGCTTCATCGTCAACGTCGTCCCCGAAGACCTCGCGCGCGCCCGCGCCCTGTTCGCCGGCCACGACCTCGCACACACCCATCTGTTCAGCGCCGAAGACAATTTCTTCCAGCTGCCGGCCATCCTCGGCCTGTGCAAGCTGATCGTCTCCGTGGAGACGGCCGTGATGCACCTGGCCAATGCCGTGCACGTCCCCGTCATAGCGCTGATGCGCCAGAAGAATCCGGAATGGGCGCCCATCGACAAGCACAACAGCACCGTCATCACGGTGGCGCGGCGCGACGATTGGGTCGACAAGATCAGCGTGGATGAAGTAATGGCCGCACTGGCCGCCCAGGCGTCCTGACCCGGCGCCGCCCGCGGCTCAGGACACGATCGGTGCGGCCAGCGCCTCGGCCGTGCCCTTGGCCGCGATGCGCTGCAGCGTCCGCTCCAGTGCGGCCGTATCGGGGTAGATGCGCACGCTCGCGACGCGGCCCCAGCGAATCTCGATCAGGTTGACGCCCTCCGCCGAGGTCTGTACGCCATCCGTTCCAAAGTTCGTTTCAGTCCAGATGGCAGCGACCTGCGTGCGCCACGGCCAGCCCGACACGCGGACCTCGTGCACCGTGAACCGGATGCCCTGCAGCAGGCGCAACAGGCGTTCGTACCAGGCGCGGATGGCGTCCGGCGTGCGCCGCGTGCCGGACAGCGCATGTGTCCCGACGAAATAATGCACGGCATTCGGCGCAAGCTCGTCCGTGATGGCCTCGATGCGTCCGGCGCTGAGGCCGGCGAATGCCGCGGTGATCCTGCGGCGAACGATGGCGTGATACATAGCGTTCCTCGTTGGTCCGTCGGCTAGTTGCCGGCCACCGCCTCCCAGGCCGGCACGGCGAATTCCTTGCGCTCGCGCGCGTACAGCCACGCCATGAGCAGGCCAAAGCATGCGCCCGCCGCGGCCGCCCGGAGCGCCACGTCGACGACGGCCGTGCCCTGCTGCGACCACACGAGCGTCCACATGAACACGCCCCATACGCTCATGAACCACGTGCCGTAGACACAGGCGACGGTGGCGAAGCCGAGGAAATGGGGCGGGCGGATCCGCAGCCCCAGTCTCCACAGCAGCCGGAACAACAGGGGCGCGGCGTGACGGCGCGCCACGCCGCGGGTCGACAGCAGGGCAAGGGAACGGTCCAGACGAAGGCGAAAATGCATGGTGGCGAAACGGCGTTGACAGCCATGATATTGAACAGGCAAGACCGTCACCTTAGCAGGTATGCCGTCGAAAAAATGCGTGCATTGTCACGGATGCATCGCCCTGTGCAAAAACACATGCTTTGAAACCGCTTGAACTCGCCGCCGCACCTGCGCAATATAGTTAGGTAGCCTACCTATTATTGATGATGACCCACCCACGACACGACCAGATCGAGCGCCTGTCCGGAGCGCTCCGTACCGCCCTCTAGGGCCTCGAGCGCCAGATGCGGCGCGACAAGGACCGCCAGGAACAGGGGCTGTCGCTGATGCAGTCGCTGCTGCTGCACCAGATCCACGAGCATCCCGGCATCGGCGTCGCCGAGCTCGCGCGCATGCAGCAGGTGCGCAGCCCGACCATGAGCGGCCAGGTCAAGGCGCTGGAAGAAGCGGGCCTCGTCGAGCGCACCGCACCGCAGGCGGACGACCGGCGCCGCAGCGGGCTGCGCGCCAGCCCGGCCGGCATCCAGGCCCTGCAGCAATTGCGCGACCGCCGCCACGACTGGCTGTCGCAACGCATCGTCCGCCTCTCTCCCGCCCAGCTGGACGCACTCGCGGGCGCCATCGACGCCCTCAACATCCTTGCCGACCATGACGACTGACGCTCCCGTTTCCGCCCGCGAAATCCGCTCCGTCTACCTCGCCCTGATGGCCGTTCTCGGCCTCGGCGCGCTGGACCAGAGCATCGTCGCGACCGCCTTGCCCCGCATCGTCGGCGACCTGGGCGGCATCGCCCATCTGTCGTGGGTCGTCACCGCGTACGTGCTCGCCCCTGCTGCTGATCCTCGCGCTGGGCGGCACGGAATGGGCGTGGAATTCCGCGCAGGTCGAGGTCTGCGCCGCGCTTGCCGTTGTGCTGGGCGGCTGGCTGCTCGTGCATTTGCGCCGCGCGGCGGAGCCCGTGCTGCCGCCGGACCTGTTCGCGAACCGCGTGTTCAATGTCGCGAGCATCGTGATGGCGCTGACGTTCATGGGCCTGATGGGTGCAAGTGTGTTCTTCCCGCTGTTCTTCCAGCTCGTCATGGGCAGCAGTCCCGCGCATTCCGGCACGATGACGGTGGCGATGATGGTCGGGATGATCGCCTCGTCCACGTTGAACGGCCGCGTGCTGTCGCACTCGGGCAAGTACAAGGCCGTGCAGGTGGCCGGGCTGTCGGCCGCGGTGCTGGCATTCGCCGTCCTCGCCCGGGGCATGGATACGGCGCGCGGCTACTGGATCATCGAGCCTACGATCTTCCTGCTCGGCGCTGGACTCGGTCTCGTGATGCCCAACATGACGATCGCCGTGCAGAACGCGCTGCCCGTCCCGCGCCGCGGCGTGGGCACGGCAATGTTGACGTTCTTCCGCTCGCTCGGCGGCCTGCTGGGCGTGACGGGTTCCGGCGCCATCCTCGCGCACCAGGTACACGCGCATGGCCTCGCGCAAGTCGCGCGCGCGGGCGCCCAGCCGGCCGCGCAGGCGCTGACGGTGGCCGTGTACCGCCACGCCATCGCCAACATCTTCGGCGCCGGCGCGGGGATCGTGCTGGCGGGCCTCGTCGCGCTGCTGTTCCTGCCCGAGCTGCCGCTCTCCGGGCATGCTGCCGGCGCGCCGCCCGCCGCGCCGGCGGAGTGAAAATCCGCGCACATTCGCCGCCTTTTTTTCGCTAAGCTCGCACAGGCCTTGAACGACCTGGAGACGATATGCGAAATAAAATGTCACGACGAATCCTGGCTGCCGGCGTCCTCTTTGCGGTGGCGCTGGCCGCGCACGCCGCCGCGCCCACGCACCCCGCGCTGCGCGACGAGCTGTTGAAAATGGGCCAGCACGACCAGGAAGCCCGGCATGCCACCGACCAGGAAGGCATGCGCAAATGGATCGAGGTCGACGCCGCCAACCAGGCGCGCCTGAAACAGATCGTCGACCAATACGGCTGGCCGACGTACGACATGGTCGGCGAAGAGGCGGCAAAGGACGCCTGGCTGCTGGCCCAGCACGCCGACTCGGACAAGGCCTTCCAGCTCAAGGTCCTCGCGTTGATGGAACCGCTCGTGCGGCAGCAACAGGCATCCGCGAAAGACTATGCGTACCTGTACGACCGCACACACTATCCGCAGCGCTACGGCACGCAAGGGGCGTGCGTGAGCCGCACGGAATGGCAGCCGTTCGAGATCGACGACATCGCCCACGTGGACGAGCGCCGCCGCGCGCTGAAGATTCCCCCGCTGGCCGACTACGTGAAAATGTTCGATTGCTCGGCGCCGTTCATCGTATTGCACGACCCCGCCGATCCACACCGCACGGTGCCCGTACCCGCCAGCAAAGGGGCCGCGACGCCGTGACCGACGCGGGCCCGCGCGCCCGCGAACGTGCTATCGTTCCCGGCGGCTGCGCACGCAGTCCCCAGCGACCCGCCCACAGGAGGAGAGATGGCCAGCACGAATACGGTGTGCCTTTGGTACGACAACGACGCCCTGGATGCGGCGACGTTCTATGCGCAGACGTTTCCGGACAGCGCCGTCGGCGCCATCTACCGCGCGCCCGGCGACTATCCGGCCGGAAAGCAGGGAGACGTCCTGACGGTCGAATTCACCGTCATGGGCATCCCGTGCCTCGGCCTGAACGGCGGTCCCGCCATCAAGCACAGCGAGGCGTTCTCGTTCCAGGTCGCGACCGACGACCAGGCGGAGACGGACCGGTTGTGGAATGCGATCGTCGGCAACGGCGGCCAGGAAAGCGCGTGCGGATGGTGCAAGGACCGCTGGGGCCTGTCGTGGCAGATCACGCCGCGCGCGCTGATGGCCGCCATCGCGGACCCCGACCCGGCCGCGGCCAAGCGGGCGTTCGACGCGATGATGACGATGCGGAAGATCGACGTCGCGGCCATCGAGGCGGCCCGGCGCGGCTGACGGGCGCCGCAGCCGGCGGTCAGGTGGGCGCCAGCGCGGGCAGCGCGCCCGCCGCGCCGCCGGCATCGCGCGGGACGGCCGGCGCCGGCCGCGCCGGGTCCTGGCGCGGACCGTGCACGCAGTCGAGCGCCAGCAACGCGCGGGCGTGCGCGGCATCGCCTTCGAGCGCCGCCATCACGCTGGCGGCGGGCGCATGCAGGCGGGTGACGATGCGCGCCTGGTTGCGCCCCTGCGTCTTGCCCTGGTAAAGCGCCCAGTCCGCGAGGCGCACGGCGCACTGCCAGTCGAACGCGGCATCGGCCGCGGGCGGCAGCGCGACGATCCCGGCCGTGAGGGTCACGGGGATCTCGCAACTGCCGCCGTCGACGGGCTGCGCGCCGATCGTCTCCAGGATGCGTCCCGCCATGCCGGCCACGGTATCCGGGGCCATGCCGGGCGCGTGGATCATGAATTCCTCGCCGCCCCAGCGCACGACCATGTCGGACTCGCGCACGGCCGCCGCGAGCCGGCGCGCGACCTCGACGAGGACGGCGTCGCCCGCGCCATGCCCCCAGCGGTCGTTGATGCTCTTGAAGTGGTCGACGTCCAGCAGGACGAAGCAGTCGACACCCTCCGCATGGCTGCGGCGGTCCGCGCTGCCGTCCGCCACCCGGCCCGTCATCCTGCTCGTCAGCGAGCGCCGGTTGTGCAACCCGGTCAGCGCATCATGCGTGGAACGGAATTCGAGCTGCACGTTCAGCTCCGTCAGCCGGGCATTGCTGCGCGCGGCGCGCCGGTACATCACGTACACGACGGCGCCCGCCAGCACGGTCAGCATGGCGGCGAACGTGGTCGCCAGCTGCACGGTCCGCCGGTTGCTCAGCTCCGCATCCTTCAGCTTGTTCTCGCGCTCCAGCAGGACGATCTGCTGGCTGCGCCGCTTGGCGTCGAATTCTTCCTGCAGCGCGGCGATGGCACGGTCGCGTGCCTTGCGCTCGCTCTGCTGTTGCAGCGACTGCTGCTCGCGCACGATCGCCAGCGCCCGTTGGTACTGCCCCGCCCGCTCCAGCATGCGGCCTTTCTCGTCCAGCAATGCCTCGAGATCTGCCAGGAGTTTTCCCTTGCGCATATGAGCGATCACGGCGTCTACGTAGGGTGTCCCCTCCGCGATCTTTCCTTGGCCCATCAAGGCAAAGCCGAGATTGGCGCGCGCCATCATGACGGCGCTCGGTTCCTTGACCTTCTCGGAAACGACCAGTGCCTCGCGTGCCGCGCGTTCGGCGCGCACGTAGTCGTGATGCATCAGGTAGTAATCCGCGATATTGCCCCGTATTACCGCTTCCGACGCCGACAGCCCGGCGCGCGTCGCCGTTGCGAGGGCCTTCTCGTACGCGTCGATGCCTTCACGATCGCGCCCCAGCTTGATCAGCGCCCTGCCCCGCGTGAACTGCAACGAGGTGAGCGACCACAGCGACATCGTTTCTTCCGCCAGGCCCAGGTCGGCGCTGTCGAGCGCCTTCGCGGGATTGTCCGTGTTGATGTACACCTGGGCGATACGGGCGTACAGCGCGGCGCGGCGGCCGCCTTCGCCGGGCAGGGCCTGCAGCAGCCGCAAGCTGCGCAGATAGGCCGCCAGCGCCTCGTCGAACCGGGCGCGCAGGTTCAGGATGCCTCCTCGTATCCGTTCGACCGATGCCTTGAACACCACGCTCGCGTTCGCGGGCGCCTGCGCCGTGACCTTGTCGAGCAATGCCTGTGCATCGTCCAGGCGATGGGCGTCCACCATTTCGCGGACGGCGCCCAGCCTGGCCAGCGCCGCGCCCGCGGCGTCGCCGTGGGCCAGGGCCAGTTCCAGCGATGTCCGCTCCAGGACGTACGATTCCTCCAGCCGGCCGAGGTCTTCCTTGAGCCGCACTTCCGCGCGCAACAGCGTTTGCTGTTCCTCGTAGGAGCCGCCCGCCCCCAACCGCTTGCGTATGGCCTCCAGCTGGGCCAGGGCCTCGACCGGCGCTTCCCTCGATTGCTTCGATATTCTGTTCACTTCCGCCTTCACGTCCACGCCCGGCTCAGCGGCGTGCGCAGCCGCTACCGTGGCGGCAACGAACAGCGAACAGAGGAGGCGGGAAAGGAGAGACATGAGCGCAATGCCGACAGGCGGATAAACAACATGATCGCGGTCATTATCCACGCAACTTAAAATTACCTCAAGGAAACTCAAATAACGTACGAGGTCTGCGGACGTTCATGTGTCAATACAACAACAAGTTTAAAATGTTATCGCATAACATGGATGTTATGTAACAGTACATCCTTACCGCTGCCGCGTCGAAAGAACATACCGATTCCGATATCGATACGACAGAAAAAGTTATTGGCGTCCGATCGATGACTGCACTACATTGTCCATCGCTTGGCTCAGCATCCACGTTTCGTCCATCCTGCACCGTGATCGACCCACGGTCGCGGCATCGAGCGAACGGCATGCGCGGGCCGAGCAACTATGTTATCGCAATCATCCAACTTCCCCACCAACATGCACGGAGACTCTCCGATGGCATAACTCTTCGTCCCGATGCCGTTCCGCGTCGGCTCGGACGCCGGCATCGGCCATCCACCTTTCAAGGTAGATCCCATGCAAAAAGATAAGACCAAACACATTGGTCAACCAGGAGACTCATCGAGCGTGATCGGGCGCGTGGCCGTGTGCGGCGCCCTCCTGCTCGCGGCGGCACTGCCGGCCGCCGCACAGACCCAGCCATCCACCGACGCCGCGCGCGCGGATGCGGATGCACGCGCCCGTGCGCTCGTCGCGCGGATGACCTTCGACGAAAAGATCGGCCAATTGCTGAACGTGGCGCCCGCGCTGCCGCGCCTCGGCATCCCCGCGTACAACTGGTGGACCGAGTCGCTGCACGGCGCCCTCGGCCCGCTGCCCACGACGAACTTCCCCGAACCCATCGGCCTCGCGGCCACGTTCGACGCGCCGCTCGTGCACAGTGTGGCGTCCGCGATCGGCACGGAGGTGCGCGCACTGCACACGCTCGGGCGCCGCACGGGCCACCTGGGCAAGATCGGCACGGGCCTCGACACGTGGTCGCCGAACATCAACATCTTCCGCGACCCGCGCTGGGGCCGTGGCCAGGAGACGTATGGCGAAGACCCGTACCTGACGGCGCAGCTGGGCGTCGCCTTCATCCAGGGCATCCAGGGTCCGAACCCGGACCTGCCGGACGTCGTCGCCACGCCGAAGCATTTCGCCGTGCACAGCGGCCCGGAATCGACACGCCACGTGGCCGACGTGTTCGTGTCGCGCCACGACCTCGAGGACACGTACCTGCCCGCGTTCCGCGCCGCGATCGTCGACGCGAAGGCCGGCTCCATCATGTGCGCGTACAACCGCATCGACGGCCAGCCCGCGTGCGGCAGCGACCTGCTCATGAAGGAACACCTGCGCGGCGCGTGGGGCTTCAAGGGCTATGTCGTGTCGGACTGCGACGCCGTGACGGACATCGCCGACCAGCACAAGTACGCGCCCGATCCCGCTGCGGCCGTCGCCGTCGCGCTGAAGGCCGGCACCGACAACGAGTGCAACACGAAGACGCTGGGCGACACGCCCAACCTCGATGCGCGCTACCGCGAGGCGTGGCAGCGCGGCCTGATTTCCACGGGCGACATCGACCAGGCCCTCGTGCGCCTGTTCTCCGCGCGCTACCGCAACGGCGACCTCGGCGGCCTCGCGCAGCGCGCGCCGAACGCCGTGCCCGTCGACGCCATCGACACGCCCGCGCACCGCGACCTCGCGCTGCAGGCCGCGACGAAGAGTCTCGTGCTGCTGAAGAACGACGGTACCTTGCCGTTGAAGCCCGGCGTGAAGATCGCCGTGATCGGACCGCTGGCCGACGCGACGCGCGTCCTGCGCGGGAATTATTCGTCGACGCAGTCGGCGCCGCCCGTCTCCGTCGTCGACGGCCTGCGCCGCGTGCTGCCGCAGGCGCGCATCACCGTCGTGCCGGCCGGTAGCTCGATGACGGACGGCGACCCCGTGCCGGCGGCCGCGCTGCGCACGCCGGACGGCAAGCCGGGCCTGCGCGCAGACTACTTCAACCGCGCCGGCGGCGACGCGTACGACGGCAAGCCGGCCGCCACGCGCGTGGAGCCGGGGCTGGAATCGCACGCGCTGCAGATGAAGGCCGTCTCCGACCAGCACAAGGTCGTGTGGACCGGCTTCCTCGTCGCGCCGGAGACGGGCACCTACCGCCTCGGCGTGAGCGGCGTGCAGGGCGAACTGACGGTCGCCGGCAAGCCCGCGCTGCGGTCGACCGCGTATTCGCAATGGGGCGAGCCGCTGAAGCTGACGGACGTGCGGCTGGAAAAAGGCCAGCGCTATCCACTGCGCTTCCAGACCGAGACGGGGTCCTCCGGTGTGCCGGGCCTGTTCTGGAAACGGATCTCGACGGCGCCCGACGCCGACCTCGCGGCCGGTGCGCGCGATGCCGACGTCATCGTCGCGGTCGTGGGCCTCACGTCCGACCTCGAAGGCGAAGAGATGGCCATCAAGGTCGACGGCTTCTCCGGCGGCGACAAGACGTCGCTGGACCTGCCGGCCGACCAGCGCGCGCTGCTGGAACGGGCGAAGGCGCTGGGCAAGCCGCTCGTCGTCGTGCTGATGAACGGCAGCGCCATCGACCTGTCCTGGGCGAAGGACAATGCGGCCGCGATCCTGGAAGCGTGGTATCCGGGCCAGTCCGGCGGGCTCGCCGTGGCGAGCGTGCTCGCGGGCCGCGCCGATCCGGGCGGACGCCTGCCCCTCACCTTCTATCGCAGCCTCGCGGACCTGCCGCCGTTCGACGACTATGCGATGAAGGGCCGCACGTACCGCTACTTCACGGGCACGCCCGTGTACCCGTTCGGCGCAGGCCTCTCGTACACGACGTTCCGCTACGCGCCGCTGCGCATCGAGCCCGTCGGCGGGGCGCCGGAGAACGGCATCGTCGTCACGACGGAAGTCGCGAACACGGGCACGCGCGACGGCGACGAGGTCGCGCAGCTGTACCTCACGCCGCCCGCATTCGACGGCGCGCCGCGGCTGGCGCTGCGCGGCTTCCAGCGGCTCGCGCTGAAGGCGGGCGAGCGGCGCCAGGTCCGCTTCACCTTGTCGCCGCGCGATCTCAGCTTCGTCACGCGCGACGGCGTGCGCCAGCTGACGCCGGGCCGCTACACGCTGACCGTCGGTTCCGGCCAGCCGGGGACGGGTGTCGCGCGGCAGGACGGCGCGCTCGTGCTGACGCGGGCCGTCGCGCTGCCGCAATAACGATTACAACAAGGAGCCACCATGAAGAACACATATCGGATCGGCCAGGTCCTGACCGCGGGGGCGCTCGCACTCGCCTGCGCATTCGGCGCCCCCGCGCAGGCGCAGAACGACAGGATGACACCCATCGCGACACCAGCGCAGCCGGACGCCATCGTACTGGGCACGGGCCCGCTGCCCGGCGCGACGGCCCAGGAAAGCTGGCACAGCCAGTACGGCAGCGTGTTCGCCCGCAACGTCACGGTCGCCACATTGACCCCGTTCCTGCCCGACCCCGCGAAGGCGACGGGCGCCGCCGTGATCGTCGCGCCGGGCGGCGGCTTCAAGACGCTGTCGATGAACAACGAGGGGTGGGACGTGGCGAAGGCGCTGGCCGACAAGGGTGTCGCCGCGTTCGTGCTGAAGTACCGACTGAATCCGACGCCACCCGCCATGGACGCGTTCGCGCAAGAGATGGCGCAGATGTTCTCGGGCGCGGCACGGCCCGCGCGGCCGCCATCGCAGGACCCGGCCGCGCTGGCGCCGCAGCTCGCCGACGCGCGCGCCGCGTTCGCGCTCGTGCGTGCACGCTCGCGCGCGTGGCACGTCGATCCTGACCGCATTGGGATGCTGGGCTTTTCCGCGGGCGCGATGCTGACGATGGTGACGGCGCTGCACGGCCAGGACGCGAAGCCCGCGTTCATCGGCGACATCTACGGGCCGCTGGCCGCCGCGAAGGTGCCGGCCGACGCGCCCCCGCTGTTCGTCGCGCTGGCGGCGGACGACCCCTTGTTCGGCAACGGCGGCTACGGCCTAGTCGACAGCTGGCGCGCGGCCAGGCGTCCCGTCGAATTCCACCTGTACGAACAGGGTGGTCATGGCTTCGGCATGTACCAGAAGCCGACGACCAGCACGGGCTGGTTCGACGCGTTCGCCCGCTGGCTCGGCATGCACGGCTACCTGAAGCCGGCACACTGACGTCGTCGCGACGGGGCCGCCCAGCCCTGTCGACCTAGCATCTATCCAGTAGGGTGGGCACCCCGTGCCCACGCGAACGCATGCATGACGCGAACGTCCGCGTGGGCACGATTCATTTGAGGCCCCGGGCCTCAAATGCCCACCCTACCAGTAAGCCTCTATCGGGACAGGCTCTTATTGCACGGCGGTCAGCGCGATGTCGAACACGAGGCCCGCGTTCGGCGGAATCCTGCTGCCCGAACCGGACGCGCCATAACCGAGGCTGGACGGGATCAGCACGGTGCGCTGGCCGCCCACCATCATGCCCAGCACGCCCTGCTCGAAGCCGGGCACCACCTGGTTCTGCCCGAGCGTGAACGAGAACGTGCCGCTGTCGAACTGCGTGCCCTTGTGGTTGGGCGCCGTGTCGCTGTACAGCCAGCCCGTATAGGTGACGGTTGCCGTCTTGCCGGCCGTCGCCGCGGCACCGGTGCCGAGCACGACGTCCGTCGCGCTGAACTGGGCCGGGTTCGCCACGACGACGGCGGGGGACGACGACCCGCCACCGCCGCAGCCGGCAAGGCTCAGCACTGCAGCGAGGATGGCGACGGCGACGGAAGGCTTGGCGCTCATGGGATTCCTGATGGGTAAGATTTAAGAACCAGCCACCTTACCCGAAGTGGGCACCTGCATCACCTTTACATTTGTATTTCTTTGTTACAACTTCAACCTTGACGGCCTGAAAAGGCTTGCCCGCAACACGCCGCATCGAAATCAAAAAATAGTTCACTCAGGAAACTTGCGTGAGGATTACACTGGACCGACCGTGCACCAACGAAAGACGCATCATGACCAGCCTCGCGACCTTCTTTTCCGACGTAAAGCTCCCCACGATTTCCGAAGTGGCCCATGCCCTGATCGCGACCCTCGACGACGAGGACGCGTCCGCCAAGAAGGTGGCCGCGATCATCGCGCGCGACCCGGCGCTGACGGCCAAGCTGATGCGCCTGGCGAACAGCGCCCGCTTCGGCGCGCGCCGCGGCGTCAGCTCGCTCGACGAAGCCATCGGCCTCACCGGGATGGCCCACATCCGCACCCTGGCGCTGGCCACGTGCTTCTCCGACGCCTTCCCTTCCCTGCCCGGCCTCGATGCCGACGAATTCTGGAAGAGCAGCATGGCCTGCGCGGGCTACGCCAAATGGCTGGCGGGCGGCCTCGGCATCGACGGCAGCGAAGCCTGGCTGGCCGGCATGATGCTGCGCCTGGGCGAGCTGCTGATCTACCAGGTGGCGCCGACGACGTTCGCCGAGATCGAACAACTCCCGCACCTGCCGGGCGGCCGCTGGGAGCGCGAGCAGCGCCTGCTGGGCTTGTCCGAAGGCCACATCACGGCCGAGCTGGGCCGGCGCTGGAACTTCCCCGACAAGATCGTTCGCGCGCTGGAGAATTCGTCCGACCCGATGGGCGCGCATCCGTTCTGCCAGCTGGGCGGCATCATCCACCTGGCGAGCCTGCTGGCCGACACGCCCAGCGACGACCCGGCCATCCTCGACACGCTGCCGGCCGACGTCGTCGACACGCTGCGCCTGTCGCGCGACTGGATGACGGCGCGCTTCCCGTCGCACGACGCGTTCTCGGCCGCGCCCTGAGCGACACCTTCGTGTAGCATGGACGGCATAGGAGCCGTCCATGCCTTTCCAGACCACCCTCGAATTCAACACGTTCGGACGCGGCAGCCGCGACATCACCGCGGCCGTGGCCGACGCCGTCGCGCGCGCGGGCGTCCACTGCGGGGTCGCGCACGTGTTCGTGCAGCACACGAGCTGTTCGCTGCTCATCACGGAAAACGCCGACCCGGACGTGCGTCACGACCTCGAAACGATCATCCGCCGCCTCGTGCCGGACGGCGATCCGGCCTATTGCCACGACACGGAAGGCCCCGACGACATGGCGGCGCACGGGCGCACGATGCTCACCGCCACCTCCGTCACGGTGCCCGTCGGCGACGGCCGCCTGATGCTCGGCACGTGGCAAGGCATCTATCTTTGGGAACACCGCGTGGCCGAGCACCGGCGCCACGTCGTCGTCACGGTGCTGGGCGACTAGCCGGTCCGTTCACCACCCCGGCATCCGGCCTGACCGCGGCAGCCGGCTTCATGAAAGCCAGCAGATTGCCGCCGAGGACCAGCGCCACGCCGCCGATGGCCGGCAACGTCCAGTGATACCCCTCGAGCACGGTCGACACGCTCAACGCCACGACAGGAAACAGCACGGTCGAATAGGCCGCGCGGTCCGGTCCGATGCGTCCGACCAGCACCAGATACGCCGTGAAGGCGATCACGGAACCGGGGATGGCGAGGTAGAACAACGCCCCCAGGTAGCGCGGGCTGGCATCCAGCTCGAACGGCATGCCCAGCAACCACGCGCCGCCACCGACGATGGTCGAGCCGATCAGCATGGCCCACGTATTGGTCAGCAGCGGCGCCAGGCCCAGCGCCTGCATCCGGCTCGACAACAGGTTCCCCGTCGAAAAGCACACGGTGCCCAGCAGCGACAGGCCAAGGCCCAGCAGCATGCCGTGGTCGTTCCAGTGGCCCTGCATCTGCGGCAGGAACAACAGCGCGATGCCGGACAGGCCGAGCAGGGAGCCGGCCAGCACCTGGCGCCGGATCGGCCGTCCCATGAACAGGCGCTGGTTGACCGCGTTCCAGATGGGCGCGGTCGAAAACACGACAGCCACGAGGCCGCTGGGCACCCACTGGCTGGCGTAATAAAAGCACAGGAAATTGCAGCAAAACAGCGAGACGCCTTGCGCAAGGAGGTAGCGCCATGCCTGGCGCGGCGGCCACGCCGGCCGGCGCGCGACGAGCAAGAACAGGAACAGCACGGTGGCGGCGATCCAGAAACGGTAGGCGATCGACACGGGGGCCGGGACGACGCCGAGCTGGAACTTAATCGCGATCCATGTCGTGCCCCAGATCACGACGGTGAGCAGGTAGAGAACAGTATTCATGCCGTCATGATCGGCGCCGCCGCCGGCACGGACTTGTCTGGAATTGCGCATTTCCGATGCCCTGCCGGTCCACGGCGCGGATGCATGCTAGACTTTTTTCATGCACGCCCGTCCAGCCCCCATCTCACATGCCGTATTCGACACGATGTGCGGCACCGACGCGAGGCTCGAGCGCTTCGTGTGGCTGGGCGACGGCATGGCCGCGGCGATCTGGCAGCGCGAGACCGACGAAGCGTTGACGGTGTACGACCGGCCCGGCCACCATACACTCTCCTGCTACCTGGGCGGGGGCTATCGCACGGAGCGGAGCAGCGCACCGAGGCAGTACGGCGCGCCGCTGCGTCTGTGCACGCTGCCGGACGACCACGAATCGGAATGGGTGGTGCGCGACCATTTGCGCCTGCTGCACGTCTACTTCATGCCGGCGCATTTCACACGCCGGGCCGTAGTGGAACTGGATCGCGAACCGCGCGAGATCACCCTGGCCGACCGCACCTACTTCGAAAACCCGGCCCTGCTGCGCTTGTGCCAGTCACTCGTCGCCACGCCCTGGGAAGGCGCCGACAACGTGCTGCGCGCCAACGAGATCACGCACGACACCCTGAGCGAACTGCTGCGCTCGCAAAGCGTTCCACGGCGCGCCCTGCGGCTCAAGGGCGGCCTCGCGCCCCTGATGCGGCGCCGCCTGGCCGAGTACATCGACGCGCACCTGGCACAGCCCATCACGCTCGGCACACTGGCGCAGGTGGCCTGCCTGTCGGAGTTCCACCTGGCGCGCATGTTCCGCCTGTCGTTCGGCATGCCGCCGTCGGCCTGGATCGCCCAGCGCCGCCTCGAACTGGCCCGCACGCTGCTGAAGACCACCGACCTGCCCTTGCAGCAGGTCGCCGACCTGTGCGGCTATGCCGACCTGTCGCACTTCGGCCATCGCTTCCGCGCAGCCACGGGTACGTCGCCGGGGCGTTATCGGCAGGCCGTGACGCCATAGCGGCATCCGCCACGAGCACCTACTCGGCGGCGATGGCCTTGTTGATGGCGGCCACGATCGGCTCCAGGCTCGATTCGCCGTAGCCGCGGAACACCTCGACGATCTTGCCGTCGCGCCCGATGACCACCATGTGCGGAATGCCCTGCACGCCGTACGCCTTGCTCGCCGTCTCGTCCGGGTCGTACGACATGCCGATCTCGAGCGTACGCATCGCGCGCGACAGCTTCTCGAATATCTCCTCGTCTTCCGTGTTGATGGCCACGACCTGCAGCCTGCCCTTCGCCGCCTTCTGGACGTTGTACAGGATCGGCAGCTCCTTGAGGCAGTACTTGCACCAGCTGGCCCAGAACGAGATGACGACGGCCTTGCCTGCGTAATCCTTCAGGTGGACCGGTGTGCCCTTGAGCGTCATGCCGAGGTCGTCCGGGGCCGTGTCGCCGGCCGCGGGCGCGCCGGCCCAGGCGAGCGTCGAAACTGACAGCACCAAGGCGGCGCAAGTGCGTGCGAACAGGAAGCGGAGGCGCATATCGTGTCGTATTTACTATTTGGAAACACGAGTGTACGAGCGCCAATGCCCGTCGTCCAGCAAAACCTTGCCGGCCGGCAGGCTCTACGTCACCGTCACAGCGCCACGCCGATCGTCATCGTGACCACGTAGCCGTTGACGGGATCGCCGCTCACGGACGCCATCTGCAGCGACGTGCCATCGGAAAACACGTTATCGGTCGCATAGCTCATCGTCGCCAGGTTGCGCGAGCTGGTGCTGTAGGCCGACGTGGCGTAGGCCTCGTTCAAGGTCGCCAGCGGGAAGGTGAATTGCGACGTCTTGACGCGGTTCGCGGCGCTCGTCGCCTTCGCAAGGCTCGGATACACCTCGAAGTGGACGTGCGGCATGCGGCCCGAGTAGCAGCCGGGGAAGATCGTCGTGAAGGTGACGGTGCCCGTCGCGTCCGCCTCCTGCACGCCGCGCAGGTAGTTCTCGTTCGTGAGACCGCTCGCGTACATCGAGTAATTCCCGTCGCGGTCGCAATGCCACAGGTAGACCGCCGTGCCGGCCGCGCTGGCGCAGCTCGCGCCCGTGTTGACGATCTGCAGCTTCAACGTCGTCACGATGCCGGCCGCCGTCGCGCTGCCGGGCGCCACGCTCGTGCGGATGTCGCTGCGCACGATGCCGGTCAGCGCGAGCGCGTTCGCGACACCGTTGCCATTGCTGTTGGTGCCGTCGCCCGGATACGGCCCGCCCGTCTCTTCGGGGATGACGGCGCAGGTGCCCGTCGTCGCGGTCGTGGTGGTGCCGGATGCTGCGGGCGATGCCGATGCCGTCGTGCCCGCGTCCGCGCTGCCGCCACCGCCGCAGCTCGCGAGCGGCACGGCCGCCGCCGATGCGAGCAGCCAGCGCAACGACTGGCGCCGGCTGGACTGGGTGGCGAGCATGCGCTCGAGGTCGTCGGCAAGGCTGAAATGAGAATGATCCATGATGTCCCCTGGGTTACGAAACGAAGTCCGGCCGGCTTATCTGTATGCATGCGACTGCCGGGCCGTACGCATTGTCGGCTGGACAAACGTTAAACGCGGTCAACAGCCGTAAAGGTTTGTAAAGACGCATGTACCGCTGCATGTCGCGCCGTCCGGGTGCATGTCGCGCCGCGAACGGGGCATCTCGTCGCACGCACGCACGGGCGCACGGGGGCGCAGGCACAGTGGCACCACTTGACCCACTCACCATTACGGAGCCGACCATGCTGACCCAGATCCTGACGCACACCCCACTCTACGTCTGGGCGATCCTCGCCTTCCTCGTCCACCGCGGCACGATCGCGATGCGCGACCGCGACATGCAAATCCGGCGCCTGGTCATCATCCCGGCCGCGATGCTCGTGCTGTCGCTGCAGGACATGAACGGCAAGTTCGGCCTCGGCGGCTGGGTGCTGGGCGCGTGGGCACTGGCCGCCACTGCGACGGCGCTGCTGGCGGGATGGTCCGCCACGCCGCGCATCGCCCCGGGCAACGCGCCCGGCCAGGTGCGCGTGCGCGGCAGCCGCATGCCGCTCGTCATGATGATGGCCGTGTTCTTCACGAAATACATCGCGTCGGTGACTTTGGCCGTCGCGCCGCAGCTGGGTCACGACGCGCTGTTCGCCTGCGCCGTGTGCGCCCTGTTCGGTGTGTTCAACGGCTGGTTCGCCGGCCGGCTGGTGCGCGACCTCGTCGCCTGCTCGGCGCTGCCACGGAGCAGCGCGGCCGTTGCTGCCTGACGACGGCGTTCGTTTGACATCGGCCTCCGGCAGTTCGAGAATGACCTCTGGCCCGGAACGGAGGGGCCGGATGCTGCCGACATGAATACGAACATTCAGACAGGAGCGCGAACATGTTGATCAAACGGAGTCACCCGATTCACACATTGGCCGCGCTTGCGGCCGTGGCAGCCCTCGCCGGCTGCGCCAGCCCCGGCGACCACGACCGGCATCACATGGACGGATCCGACAGCGCGACGGCCGCGACGGGCGGCACGATGAGCGCCGGTACCACCGGCAGCGCGGCCGGCTGCGGCATGATGACGGACTGCGCCGCCGAGCAGGGCCAGCCGATGAGCAAGGATGCGATGTGCGCGATGTACCGCGACATGCAGAACGCACCGAACGACCAGGCGCGGCAGGCGATGATGGACCGCAAGATGCAGGGCATGTCGCCCGAGATGCGCCAGCGTCACATGGACATGATGCGCCAGCAGTGCCAGTGACGCCGGCTCAGCGGAACGGGCCGAACCCGACACCGCGCGCCATCATCGCGGCAAAGATGGGGATCAGCGTGAACACGTGGATCTCCAGCAGCATCGCGCGCCGCAGCGCGCCGACGTCGTCCTGCGCCGGCACGAACGCCGCATCCGCCTTCGCCAGCTTTTGCCAGGCGAGGATGCGCAACGTCGGTCGGATCGAGACGAGGCCCACGACGGCGAACGCGGCGATCTTGGCCCAGAACATCGGGTTGTGCATATAAAACGCCGCGCCCTTCGCGCCGAACTTCACGCGCAGGAAGCCGACGACGAGGATGGACAGCGCCAACACGCCATACGCCGCATCGAAGCGCCCCAGCAGGCGCACGGTGGCCGGCGACATGGCGGCAGGCCGCATCAGCGCGAGCTCCGCGGCCAGCACCGACGCGATGCCGAACACGATCAGGTGGTGGACGATGGCGAGCACGAGGTCGGTCATGGCAAGGTCGCTGGACGAAGGGATGCCCAACTGTAGCCATCTGCCCGCATGCGGTCAAGGCGGGTCGCGTCTTCGCCACGCAGGCCCGTACCTGAGTGCCCGACTGCAGATCGTAGGGTGGACGGCTCGTCATTGAGTCCCCCGGACTCAATGACTCCACGCGGTGATACGCATCGGGTCCGATATCGCGCACGAACACGGCACCGCTAACAATTACCGCGTGGGCGGCGAAGCCGCCCACCCTACCTCAACATCGACTCCCACACCTTTTGCAAGCGCTTGGACGACACGGGCATCGGCGTGCGCAACTCCTGCGCGAACAGCGATACGCGCAGCTCTTCCAGCATCCAGCGGAACTCGATCATGCGCGGGTCGAGGTTCTTCAGCGGCTGGTTCTTCACCGTGCGCTGGAACTGCGTTGCCGCCGTCTGCCACTCGGCCATCAGCTGCGCGTCGCGCGCCGGATTCGCGCGCAGCTTTTCCAGCCTCACGTTCATCGCCTTCAGGTAGCGCGGGAAGTGGGCCAGCTGGCTGTATTCCGTCTCGGCGATGAAGCGCTTGTGCACGAGGCCCTGCAACTGCGCCTGCATATCGCTCGCGACCGCGGGCGGCAAGCCTTGCAGGCGCTTCGGCAGGCCGTGGAATTCGGCGAGGATCTGGCCCGCGAGGCGCGCCGTCTCGTTGATCAGCAGGCCGATGCGGCCCTTGCCCTCGTCGCGGCGCTTGTTGAACGACGCGGCATCGTGCGGCAGCGGGTCCTGCAGGCACGCGATCTCGATGGCCTTCGCCACGATCTGCTCGCGCAGCTCTTCCGGCGTACCCACCGACATGAACTGCATCCCCATTTGCTGCAGTCCCGGCACGTTCTTCTCGGCGAACTTCAGCTGCTCCTTGAACTGCAGCGCGAACAGGCGGCGCAGGCCGACGCGGTGCGTGCGCGCCGCCACGTTCGGGTCGTCGAACACTTCGAGGTCGCAATGCGTGCCCTTGTCGACGAGCGCGGGGAAGCCGATCAGCGTGATCTTCCCTTGCGTGATCTCCAGCAGCTCCGGCAGCTCGCCGAACGTCCAGCCCGTGATGTTCGTGTGGGCGCTCGCGGGCGCCGGCGCCGCCGGTGCCGGCGCCGCCCCCTTCGCTTTTGCCTGGACCGGCGCAGCGGGCGTGGCCGCGAGCGGCTTCGCAGCCGCCTGCCCCGCCACCGGCGTCGTCTCCGCCATCCGCTGGAAGCTCTGGCGCGCCTGGCCGCCGAGTTCCGCCTGCAAGGTGGCGAGGTTACGCCCCATGTCGAGCTGGCGGCCGTGTTCGTCCACGACCTTGAAATTCATGAACAGGTGCGCGGGCAAGGTCTCCAGCTTGAAGTCCGTCGTCATCACGCGCACGCCCGTCTGCGCGTGGATGTCCGCGATCAGGGCGTCGATCAAGTCGCCGCGGCCGAAGCGCACGGGGTCTTCGTTGCGCTCGAAGAAGCGCCCGGCGTAGTCCGGCAACGGCACGCAGTGGCGGCGCAGCTTCTGCGGCAGCGATTTCAACAGCAGTTGCACCTTCTCCTTCAGCATGCCCGGCACGAGCCAGTCCGCGCGCTCGCGCGGGATCTGGTTCAGCGCGAACAGCGGCACGGTCAACGTGACGCCGTCGCGCGGGCTGCCCGGCTCGAAGTGGTACGACAGGCCCATCTCGATGCCGGTGACGTTCATCGTCTTCGGGAACAGGTCCGTCGTGACACCGGCCGCCTCGTGGCGCATCAGCTCTTCGCGGTTCAGGTACAGCAGTTTCGGATTGTCGCGCGACGCGTCCTTGTACCACTTCTCGAAACCGGCGCCGTTCACGACGTCGGACGGGATCTCCTTGTCGTAGAACGCGTAGATCAACTGGTCGTCCACGAGCACGTCCAGGCGGCGCGACTTGTGTTCGAGGTTTTCGATTTCGCGGATCAGCTTGTGGTTGTGGGCGAAGAACGGCGACCGCGTCTCGTAATCGCCGCCCACGAGCGCGTCGCGGATGAAGATTTCGCGGGCCTCCTGCGGATTGTGCTGCGCGTAGTTGATGCGGCGCTGGCTGTAGACGACGATGCCGTACAACGTGGCGCGCTCGCTCGCCGTGACTTGTGCCGTACGCTTTTCCCAGCGCGGCTCGCCCCACGATTTCTTCAGCAGGTGGCCGCCGATCTTCTCGACCCACTCCGGCTGGATCTGCGCGATGCAGCGGGCGTACAGGCGCGTCGTCTCGACCAGCTCCGCCGCCATGATCCACCTGCCCGCCTTCTTGCCCAACGTGGAACCGGGCCAGATGTGGAACTTGATGCCGCGCGCGCCCAGGTACGCGCCGCCGGTTTGTCCGCCCTCGTCTTCCATCTTGTAGCCGATATTGCCGAGCAAACCGGTGAGCAGCGCCATGTGCAACTGCTCGTACGTCGCGGGCGCGTCGTTCAGGCGCCAGCCCTGCTCCTTCACGATCGTGAGCAGTTGCGAGTGCACGTCGCGCCACTCGCGCAGGCGCACCTGAGACAGGAAATTCTCGCGGCAGTTGTCCTGCAGCTGGCGGTTCGTCTTTTTGTGCTCGATGGCTTGCTCGAACCAGCGCCAGATCTTCAGGAAGCCGAGGAACTCGCTCTTCTCGTCCGCGAACTTCTTGTGCTTCTCGTCGGCCTGCTGCTGGTATTCCATCGGGCGGTCGCGCGGGTCCTGCACGGACAGCGCGGACGCGATGATCAGCATCTCCGTCAGGCACACGTTGTCGACGGCGGCCAGGATCATGCGGCCCACGCGCGGGTCGAGCGGCAGCTTCGCGAGCTTGCGGCCCATCGCCGTCAGTTCGTTGGCATCGTCGACGGCGCCCAGTTCCTGCAATAGCTGATAACCGTCGGCGACGGCGCGGCCCTGCGGCGGTTCGACGAACGGGAACGTCTCCACGTCCGTCAGGTGCAGGGACTTCATGCGCAGGATGACGGCCGCCAGCGACGAGCGCAGGATTTCCGGGTCCGTGAATTTCGGCCGCTGCACGAAGTCGTTTTCCTCGTACAGGCGGATGCAGACGCCGTCCGCGACGCGGCCGCAACGGCCCGCGCGCTGGTTCGCCGCGGCCTGCGAGATCGGCTCGATCTGCAGCTGCTCGACCTTGTTGCGGTAGCTGTAGCGTTTTACGCGCGCCAACCCGGCATCGACCACGTAACGGATGCCCGGTACCGTCAGCGACGTCTCGGCCACGTTCGTCGCCAACACGATGCGGCGCGCGTTCGTCGTGCGGAACACGCGGTCCTGTTCTTCGACGGAGAGGCGGGCGAACAGCGGCAGGATTTCCACGTGCGGCGGATGGTGCTTGCGGAGCGCCTCCGCGCAGTCGCGGATCTCGCGCTCGCCGGGCAGGAACACGAGCACGTCGCCCTGGCCAAGGCGGCAGAGTTCGTCGACGCCGTCGACGACGGCATCCATCAGGTCGCGCTTGTCGCGCGCGGCCTGCGCTTTCGACGTGGATTTGCCGTCGGCGGCAGGCGCGAATTCCTGGTCGCGTTCCACCGGGCGATAGCGCACCTCGACCTTGTACAAACGGCCCGATACCTCGATGACGGGCGCGGGCTTGTCAAGCGTGCCGAAATGGCGAGCGAAGCGGTCGGCGTCGATCGTCGCGGACGTGATGATCACCTTCAGGTCCGGCCGGCGCGGCAGGATCTCTCTCAGGTAGCCGAGCAGGAAGTCGATGTTCAGGCTGCGCTCGTGCGCCTCGTCGATGATGATCGTGTCGTAGGCCTTCAGCAGCGGGTCGGTCTGCGTTTCGGCCAGCAGGATACCGTCCGTCATCAGCTTGACCCACGCGCCCGCCGACAACGTGTCGTTGAAGCGGACTTTATAGCCCACGTGCTCGCCCAGGGGCGAACCCAGTTCGTGCGCGATGCGCTTCGCCGTCGACGACGCGGCGATGCGGCGCGGCTGCGTGTGGCCGATCATGGCCTTCTCGCCGCGGCCCAGTTCCAGGCAGATCTTCGGCAACTGCGTCGTCTTGCCCGAGCCGGTTTCGCCGGACACGATCACGACCTGGTTCTCCATCAGCGCCTTCGCGATTTCCGCGCGCCGGCCCGAGACGGGCAGGTCTTCCGGGAAGGTGATGGGCGGGAGCGGATTGCGCACCGCGTCCCTGCGCGCCTCGTTGCGCACGGGCCGGTCTTCGCGTGGACGCTGGCCGCCTTCGCGCGGGCGTGCCGGCGGCGCTTCCTTGGCGTCGCCGGCACGCGGCACGCGCACCTGCGCCTGCGCGAGCGCGTTCGCGAGGGCGCCCTCGCGCGCGGGCGGGCGCGGGCCGCGGCGCGCACCCTGGCCTTCGCTCGCGCGTCCTTCACCGGCCTCGCGGTGCGGCCGTTCCGGCTTGGCCTGCAGGTCCGGCGTGCGCGTGAGCGGCGCACGCGTGTCGCCTCCCCGCGCGTCGTTGCGCGGTTGCGAGCGGCGGTCGGGGGATGGGGCGCGCGCCGGTTTCGGCGCAGGCTTGTTACTCTGTTCAGACATTGATTTTTACGAGGATTTGGTGCGCAAGTCGCGCAGCGAATTATAATGCGGCAAATGGAAATCCAATTCGTCCAGTGGCTGCGCTCCGTCGCGCCGTACATCCACGCATTCGGCGGCAAGACCTTCGTCGTCGCCTTCCCCGGTGAGCTCGTCGCGGCCGGCGCCCTGCCCGTCCTCGCGCAGGATTTGTCGCTGCTGGTCGGACTCGGTATCCGCGTCGTGCTCGTGCACGGCTCGCGGCCGCAGGTGGCCGAACAGCTCGCGCTGCGTAACGTCGAAGGCCGCTTCCACAATGGCGTGCGCATCACGGACATCGCCGCGATGGAATGCGCGAAGGAAGCCGCCGGCGAACTGCGCCTCGACATCGAGGCCGCGTTCAGCCAGGGCCTGCCCAACACGCCGATGTCGAATGCGCACATCAGCATCGTCTCCGGCAACTTCGTCACGGCGCGCCCGCTCGGCGTGATCGACGGCGTCGACCACGAACTCACGGGCGTCACGCGCAAGGTCGCCGCCTCCAAGATCCAGCCGATCCTCGAAACGGAGGACAACATCGTCCTGCTGTCGCCGCTCGGTTTCTCGCCGACGGGCGAGGTGTTCAACCTGACGATGGAAGACGTGGCCGTCTCCGCCGCGATCGCCCTGCACGCCGAAAAACTCATCTTCATCACGGAGACGTCGCTGATGAAGGACGCCGGCGGCGGCGACATCCGCGAACTGTCGTCGCACCAGGCCGAAGCCGTGCTGCAGGCGGGCTTCCTGCCGAACGACGCGTCGTTCTACCTGCAGCACGCGATCAAGGCGTGCAACAGCGGCGTCGACCGCGCCCACATCGTGCCCTTCTCGCTGGACGGCTCCGCGCTGCTGGAACTGTTCACCCACGACGGCGTGGGCACGATGATCACGCACGACAACCTGGAAAGCCTGCGTCAGGCCACAATCGAGGACGTCGGCGGCATTATCAAGCTCATCGAACCGCTCGAGGCGGACGGCACGCTCGTCAAACGTCCGCGCGAGCTGATCGAACGCGAGATCGAGCAATTCTCCGTGATCGAGCACGACGGCGTCATCTTCGGCTGCGCCGCGCTGTACCCGTTCCCGGAATCGAAGATGGCGGAGATGGCGTGCCTGACGATCAGCCCGGAGGCACAAACCCAGGGCGACGGCGAACGCATCCTGAAGCACATGGAAAACCGCGCCCGCGCGGCCGGCATGACGAAGCTGTTCGTGCTGACGACGCGCACGTCGCACTGGTTCAAGAAGCGCGGCTTCGTGCTCGCCACCGTCGACGACCTCCCGAAGGACCGGGCGCACATGTACAACTGGCAACGCCGGTCGCAGATCCTGATCAAGCAGCTCTGACGGCCGGAACGGCGCCGCTTTATAATCACGTTTTCCGATACCGAACCAGGAGCAAGAACATGGCCCGCACCGTCCATTGCATCAAACTGAACAAGGAGGCCGAAGGCCTGGCCCTCCCGCCGTACCCGGGCGAACTGGGCAAGCGCATCTATGAAAATGTGTCGAAGGAAGCCTGGGATGGCTGGCTCAAGCACCAGACGATGCTCATCAACGAAAACCGCCTGAACATGGCCGACGCCCGCGCCCGCAAATACCTGGCCACGCAGATGGAACGCCATTTCTTCGGCGAAGGCGCCGACGAAGCCGCCGGCTACGTGCCGCCGACGGCCTGATTCTGTAGGGTGGGCGGCCCTCCGCCCACGCGTGACGGATGCGTTGGCGTTACGCGTGGGCACAGGGTGCCCACCCTACATCTTCCCGCACTGGCGCAATTCGCAGCGCGCCATGAACACTTTGCCGTCCTCGCAGCGCATGCGATAGACCTCGACAGGCCCCGGCTGCGTGATCAGCCCGGCGCCCATTCCGCCCGTACACCCCTGCTGCTTCGCCATCTTCTCGACGGTCGCGGACGACACGCCCGTACGGAACGGAATCGTCTCGACGGCCGGCGCCGCAGCGGGCGCGGCGACGGGTGCGGCCGGCGCAACCGGCGCCGGCATGCGCTGATGAAACATGGAGCAGCCGCCCAGGCCCAGCGCGGCCACGAGGGCGATCGACAGCGCAACCGGGACGCGCTTCATGGCGGCTCCGCTCAGAACGTCAGCTTCTTGACGCCGTCGCCCGTGCCCAGCAGGCACACGTCGGCGCCACGGCGGGCAAACAGGCCGACGGCGATCACGCCGACGATCTGGTTGATCTCCGATTCCAGGCCCACCGGATCGGTGATGGAAAGGCCCGCCACGTCGAGGATGTAGCCGCCGTTGTCGGTGACGAAAGCGTCCGTGCTGCCCGCCTTCGTGCGCAGGCGCGGCTGGCCGCCAAGCGCGGCCAGTTTGCGGCTGACGGCGTTCGCGGCCATCGGCACCACTTCGACCGGCAGCGGGAATTGTCCGAGCGTCTCGACGAGCTTGGAGCCGTCGGCGATGCACACGAACTTGCCCGACACCGAGGCGACGATCTTCTCGCGCGTGAGGGCTGCGCCGCCGCCCTTGATCATCGCGCCGGTGGCGTTGATCTCGTCGGCGCCGTCGACGTAGACGGAAATCGCAGCGACGTCGTTCAAGTCGAGCACGTCGATGCCGTGGCCGCGCAGGCGGGCGGCCGTCGCTTCCGACGACGCCACGGCGCCCTTGATGCGATGCTTGATCTTGCCGAGTTCGTCGATGAAGAAATTGGCGGTGGAGCCGGTGCCGACGCCGATGATTTCGCCGTCGACCACGTAATCGATGGCGGCGCGGGCCACGGCCTGCTTGAGTTCGTCCTGGGTCATGATGTGAAGAGCAGTCAAAGAATCCGACATTTTAGCGGATTCGCCCCCGCTTCTTGCCACATCGGCCACGAGGCGCCGCGGATTCGCGACAGTACGCATGCCGAATCAGCATATAATGTTGCAAGCAAAGAAACAGTCCCGCAACGGACAACAACGCGACCTCGACAATGTTCCGGACCCTGACCGCCCTCCTGCTCGCCTTCCTCCTCGCGCCTGCCGCGACGGCCGCCGACCTCACGCCCATCGGTCCGTACCGCGTAGGCTTCCACGTACGCCAGCAGTACGACCGGGCGCGCGTCTACCAGCACGCGCGCAGTCCCGTGACGGCGCAGCTGACGAGCGGCGACCGCGCGCGGCCGCTGCAGACGCTCGTCTGGTATCCCGCGATCGGCACGGGTGGCGTCATGTTCTACCGCGACTATGCGACGACCGTGGCGACGGAAGAAGAATTCAGCCGCACGCCCGACCAGGTGCGCCGCGCCACCGACCTGCTCATCGACGCGCGCGCGAGCGGCGCCGACGGCACGCAAGTGCTGCGCGAGATGCGCAGCACCGTGCGTGCGCTGCGCGACGCGCCCGAGCGTCCGGGCAAATTCCCCGTCGTGATCTACGCGCCCAGCAACAGCGCGTACGCGATCGAGAACACCGATTTGTGCGAATACCTGGCGAGCCACGGCTACATCGTGATCGCGACGCCGTCGCTGGGCACGCGCTCGCACACGGTGACGGCCGACCTGGAAAGCGCCGAGGCGCAGGCCGCCGACATCGGCTTCCTCGTCGGCTACGCGCACACGCTGCCGCAGGCGGACGGGAGCCGCATCGCCGTCGTCGGCCACAGCTGGGGCAGCCTCGCGAGCGTGCTCGCGGCCGCGCGCGACGACCGCATCCGCGCGCTCGTCACCTTGGACGGCTCGCTGCGCGCCGCGTCCGACTACGTGAACGGCGGCCCGCGCGCCGCGCGCTACGTCAGCCCGGAACGCCTGGGCATCCCGCTGCTGTACATGACGCGCCTGCAGGACGAGGGCACGATCGGCACGGAACTCCTGGCGCGCATCCGCTACACCGACGTCTACCTCGCCACCCTCGATGCCGCGAACCACATGGCATTCTCGTCCTGGTCGCTGCGCATGGCGCCGGACGCCGCGTTCACCGGCGGCACCCGCGCGCAGGCCGCGCAGGCTTACGGGGCGATGGCGCAGACCGTGGAACGCTTCCTCGACGCACGCCTGAAGGGCGATGCCGCGGCCCGGCGCCAGCTGGACGAGGCGCTTGCGGCGCAGCGTCCGCCGGCCGGCTTCCTGTCGTTCGCGGTGCGCCGCGCCGCGAGTGCGCCGCCGACGCTCGACACCTTCCTCGACCAGCTGGGCCAGCAAGGCTTCGAGCACATCGGCACGATCTACGACCGCCTGCACGCGCAAAATCCCGACCTCGTCCTCGACCCGCTGCAGACGTACGACTGGGGCATGAAGCTGCTGCGCGAACGGCATGCCGCCGACGCCATGCGCGTGTTCCAGCTGGGCGTGCACCTGTATCCCGAGCGCTTCGAATTCCTCTACGACGGCCTGGGCCAGGCGTGCGAGGCGATCGGCGAACGCGCCGCGGCCATCGCGTACTACCGCAAGGCCCTTGCGCTGGAACCGACGCAGGTGCATGCGGGCGAACGGCTCAAGGCATTGGGGGTACTGTGACATGAAACGTGTGACCGGCATCGGCGGCATCTTCTTCCACGCCAACGACCCGACGGCGCTGGCCGCCTGGTACCAGCGCCACCTGGGCATCCCCGTGCAGCCTTGGGGCGGCGCGGCATTCGACTGGACGGACGACGCGGGGCAGCCCGTCGGCGGCACGACCGCCTGGTCCGTCTTTCCCGCCGGCGGCGACCAGTTCGCGCCGAGCCGCGCGCCTTTCATGATCAACTACCGCGTCCACGACCTCGCCGCCCTGCTGCAGGCGCTGCGCGACGAAGGGTGCCAGGTACTGGACGACACGCAGGACGGCGAGTACGGCAAGTTCGGCTGGGTCATCGACCCGGAAGGTAACAAGGTCGAGTTGTGGGAGCCGCCCGCATGACCGGCATGTCGAACTGGAAGCCGAAACCGTGGATTGCCGTTGTCCTCAATATCGTAGTCGCACCGATCGGCCTGGTGTATGCGGGTAAGCCACGCTGGGCTGGAATATGGTTCATCACGACGGCATCGCTTGGTCTCCTGGCGTTCTTCCGCGCGTTCGCCGGGGTATCCGATGCGATGATGGGCGCGGTTCAGATCGCGGCTCTGATCGCCGGCATCATCCTTGCGTACCGCGCTGCGAAAACGGCGCCGGAGCGCATCCGGCCTCGGTACACGCGTTGGTACAGCCTGCTTGCCATCTTAGGCGCATTCGCTGTCGCCGTCATCGCCTTCCGGGCCTGTGTCTACGAACCGTACAAGATACCGTCGACGGCGATGGCGCCCACCGCCGAGATCGGCTCGCGTGTCATCGTCCAGAAATTCGGCTACGGCCACTTCAGCACGTTCGGGCTGATATTCGGCAGCCGCCCGATCTCCGCGCTGCTGCACCGCGGGGACATCATCGTCTTCGAATTTCCCGTCAACCCGGCGGAAGACTACATCAAGCGGATCGTGGGAGTGCCGGGCGACCGGGTCGTGTATCGTGACAAGCACGTCTTCGTCAACGGCGTCGACACGCGCGGTCGCCAGCTCGACGATTATCTGCACCCCGACCTGCCCCGGTATTCGCAGCGCTTCCTCGACAAGTTGGACGATACGACGTTCGCAGCGTTGCAGGACAAGGACAAGGTCAAACTGGTCCCCAACGATTTCACATTCCGCGACCACTGCGTCTACACGGACTATGACGTCCAGTGCAACGTCCCGCCTGGCAATTACTTCGTCATGGGCGACAACCGCGACAACAGTTACGACAGCCGATACTGGGGTTTCGTGCGCTCCGACCGCATCATCGGCAAGGTCATCAAAATCATCCGTTAACAGAGTCCCCGGCTCGATTCAGTTCACACAATTAGCGCGAACACAGCCATTTCATCCCCGTCACCGGGGCTCATCAAGAGGACGACGGACAGTCCCGATGTGCGGACAGACTTTGCCCGCACGATGCTGACCCGCCTGCCTTTTGCGCACGCGTGTTCCATCCCGACCTGATCCAGGCGCACACATCCCATCCTCATCAGTAACGCCCGCCAGGGACCGCTGCGGCCGCCTGCCAGCACAGGCAAATGACAACCTGATGACCTTATTGCAAATTTAAAAACATTATTTTTTGCAACATTTGTTCCGCAACATTGTTTCCGCATGGTTATATTGCGCATATAATTGTAAATTGCCTGTTCGCAATTTTTGTATATGCCTGTCCGCGCCGTCGACCTCGCATTTTGTATCTCCGCATTGCCGGTCTCCGTCTCGTGTGCGACACCCGGCAGCAACGAAAACTGCGACACGCCCTTCGTTCGGCTTTCCCGATTAAAGCAGTGGCACCAGAACACAAACGTCATATCCAGACAATAAGATGAGGTAACAGTGCAAGAGTCTCACCGTGTGAATCACCGTAATCATGTGCAGAAGATCGGGGCAACGCTGGCGGTTGCACTGACCCTGAATCAGGTGCCGGGCGCAGCCCAGGCCGTTCCACAGGCCACCGGCGTCATCCCGCCCAATCCGGAACAACAAGGCATTCCATCGATTCGGCGTGAAGGGCCTGTCCTGAAGAATGTGCCGGAACAAATGCCGGCGGAGACCCCGCCCGCGGCGGCCGACCAGAACCTGCCGTCGGCAATTACGCGGATCGACTTGCAGGCCCCCTTCTTCGCCAAGGAAATCGAAGCGCTGTTACAACAATTCATGGGCAAGCGCGTCATTTCCGGCAGGGCAATCGAAACCGTCCGCGGCCAGATCTGGGATTTGTATCGCCGGCACGGGCGCATGTCGCGCGTCGATCTGTTTGCCGAACCTGGAAGCGAAACGGACGGCGGCAGCGTGATGCGGGTGCGCGTCGTTGAGATCGTGGTCCGCACCGTGCGTGTCGAGCGCGAGGGCGAAGGCAGTGTCGACCCGGCCCTGCTCGACGACATACTGTCCACCGCCAGAACCGACATCGCCGAGGGCGGCGTGCTCGATCTGGACCGCCTGGACAGCCGCATCAAGCGCAGGCTCTTCCTGGGCGATGTCGACGTGCGCGCCACGCTCGTGCCTGTCGATCCGACGCATGTCGACGTCAAACTGCTGGTCAGTGCCAAGCCTGCACTCCCGGTCGGCATGCTCGCGCAATACGACAACAGCGGCACGCGCACGTATGACCGCAACCGCTACACGGCGGGCGTGGCCATTCCGGGGCACATGCGCGCAGGCGACCGGCTCGATCTCGTCGGCATCACGTCCGAAGGCATGGATTTCGGACGCATCGCTTATGAATTCCCGGTGGTGAGCCTGGGCTCGCGCCTGGCGCTGTCCGGCTCCCACATCGAGTACAAGGCGTTGTCCTCCGGCGTGAAGGGGCGTTCCAGCCAACTGGGCGCCAGCCTCGGCCATCCCCTGTATATCGGGGATTCGGCGGTCTGGATCGGCTATCTGGACTACGCATACAGGCACCAGATCGACCTCTTGCCGAACGCTGCGGTCACCGGCGATAAACGCATCAGCAGCGTGCAAGGCAAGGCGGACGCCAATTATTACCTGGCGCCGTCCCAGTCGCTGCACTTCAATGCGGCGCTGGTGCTGGGCCGGCTGGACCTTTCCTCACTGCCCTCCGCCATGGAGCAGGACCGGATCAGCGCCAGAACGGACGGCAATTTTGTGAAGCTCGAATGGGGCGCCGGCTGGAGCACCCTGTTCGGTGCCGATGGCAGGCTGGATGCCCGGCTGGAAGCCAAAGGGCAGTTCGCGAACAAGAATCTCGACCAGAGCGAGAAATTCGTGCTGGGCGGGCCCGCTGGCGTGCGCGCCTACGGTTCGTCCGAAGCGCTGGGCGACGACGGCTATCTCGCCAATGCGGAAATCGGCTACCGGCCCGCGGAATGGCTGCGCGCCTTTTCCTTCTACGACTTCGGGCGCATTCGCCGCTACCACCGTCCCTGGGTCGAGGACAGCATTCCCCTCTCCTATGCGCTGCAAGGCGCCGGCGCCGGCCTGTCCTTTTCCCATCAATCGCTGGTCGGCTCAGTGGTGTACGCCCATCAAAAAGGGCGCAACAAGGGATTGTCCGCGACCGGCCAGGATTCCGAAGGTTTGACGAGCCGTGACCGGCTTTGGGTGTCATTGACATTGTCGTGGTGATACTGGGCAAGACGTATTAACAGGCGATTGGCGCTGCTTATCAGGAAATAACATGAACAAGATTTACCGTTTGATCTGGAGTGAATCCCGCAAGAGCTGGGTGGTCGGTCACGAACGTGCGCGTACGCGCGGCAAGGCGGGAGGCGGGCTCACGCGCACCGTCGTCACTTCCGTTGCCGGCGCATGCGGGATCGCGGGCATGTTCTACATGTCGGGAGCCGCCGCGAGTCCACCTGCTCCGACAACATTGCCGCAGGGCGGTGTCGTCACCGCCGGCAGCGCCAATATCTCCCAGCCCAACGGTAACCAGCTCACGATCACGCAGGCGACCCAGCAAGCCGTCATCAACTGGAACAGCTTCGATATCGGCTCCCAGGCGAAGGTCGATTTCGTGCAGCCCGACGCCCACTCGAGCGTGCTCAACCGCGTGCTGTCCAATGATCCCACGCAGATCTTCGGCCAGCTCAGCGCCAACGGACAGGTGTATATCGTCAACCCCAGCGGCATCGTCTTCGGTGCCGGCTCCCGCGTCGATGCCGGCGGGCTAGTTGCGTCCACGAATAACATCTCCGATGCCGACTTCATGGCAGGCAACAACCGCTTCGTGCGCGGTGCCGCCACGGGCAGCGTCACCAATGCCGGCAGCCTCAACGCCGCGCCCGGCGGCTACGTCGCGCTCATCGGCGCCAAGGTGACCAATTCCGGCAGCATCAGCACGCCCAACGGCAGCGCCATCCTCGCGGCCGGCAATACCGTGCGGCTTCCGGTGTCGAGCAGCGGCCTCATCACCATGGAGCTGGACCCCGCCACCGTCAACGCCGCCGTCGCCAATACGACCGATGGATTGATCACGGCCACCAACGGACAAGTTTATCTGTCCGCCGCCGCGGCCAGCGGTCTGGCGACGCAGGTGGTCAACCAGGGGCACATCGTCGCCGACCGGGGCGGCAGCGTCACCTTGAGCGCGATCCAGGCCGATCGACTGGGCGAGACCCGGCAGGAAGGGCTCATCGATGCATCGAACGACCAGGGCGGCGGCGGCAAGATCGCCCTGCTCGGCGATCGCGTGGGCCTGTTTGCGGGCAGCCGCACGCTGGCGACGGGCAAGGACGGCGGCGGCACCGTGCTCGTCGGCGGCAACTACCAGGGCCAGGGACCGGAGCACAATGCCAGCGCCGTCTACATGGACGGCACGGCCACCATCGACGCTTCCGCCACGCAAAACGGCCGGGGCGGCAAGGTCGTCCTTTGGTCGCAGGATTACACGGGCTTCGATGGCACCATCGACGCCAAAGGCGGGCTGAACGGCGGAGACGGCGGCTTCGTGGAAACGTCCAGCCACGACAACCTGCAGGCCTTCGGGCACGTGCACGCGTCGGCCCCGCTGGGACAGGCAGGCCGCTGGCTGCTCGACCCCACGGACGTCACGATCGTGACCGGCGCGGCCAACAGCAACGACACGGTCAGCGGGGGCGTCTGGACGCCCACCACCAACACCGCGCAGATTGGTGTTACCAACATCAATAACGACCTCAACGCCGGCACCAGTGTCACGATCAATACCGCCAGCGCGGGGGCGGGCACGGGCAATATTACCCAGAATGCAGGCGCCACGATCAGCAAGACCGCGGGCGGCAATGCGACGCTGACCATGAATGCGGCGGGCGGCATCACGCTAAACGGCGGCATCGGCTCGAGCTCGGGGACGTTGACGACCGTCCTGAACGCGGCCGGCGGCGGCGTCAGCGGCAGCGGCACGATCAACACCAATGGCGGCCTGCTGACCATCAACGCCAGCGGCAGCGGTACGCTGAGCGGCGTGATCTCGGGCACCGGCGGCCTGACCAAGACCGGGGCCGGCACGACCACGCTCAATGCCACCAACACCTACTCTGGCGCAACGACCGTCAACGGCGGTACGCTGCAGGTCGGCGTTGGCACCACCACGGGGGCGATCGCGAGTACATCTGCCGTGAACGTGGCCAGCGGGGCCACCATGGTCTGGAACGATGCCAACCAGACGACGGCCATACAGATTGCCAATGCGATCAGCGGTACCGGCACAGTACACCTGCAAGGTCAGAACGACTCGACTGCGCAGCAGATCAGTCAGTACAATCTGACCGGGAACAACAGCGGCTTCAGCGGCACCTTCCAGATCAACCGCGCCATATTGTGGAACACGACCCTGCAATCCCAGCTTGGCTCCGCCACGATCGAGGTGCAGGACAGGGGCACCGTCGGCTTCAACGGCGGCACCTTCTCCAATAACATCATCATCCAGAACGGCGCCGGCTGGCATCACAATATCAGCGGTTCCGACGTTATTCTCGGCGCCATCCGCCTGGAAGGCAACAACACGCTCTCCGGCAATATCCAGCTCAATAACACGGCCGGTGTCATCCTGGGCGACAACACCGGCGCCAACAGCACGATCAGTAGTTATTCGGGCGGCACGGACACGCTGTCCGGCGCCATTTCCGGCCCCGGCGATTTCGCCATGAGCCGCTGGACCTCGTGGAACGGAGGTTCCCCGGCCGCGACCAATATCATCCTTGCCGGGAGCCAGTCCAACACCTATACCGGCAAGACCGTCGTCGACGGCCAGGGCAACGTCGCCACCCTCACGCTCGCCAAGACCGGCGGCGCGGTGGCGATCGCTCCGGGCACCACGGTACAGATGGGTAACAATACCAACAGCGTGCCCAACCTGCGCATGGGCGCCGACAACCAGTTCGGCGCGGGCGTGGTCATGAACTTCGTCAATGCGTATACTTATTGGACGCGTTTCGACCTGCTGGGCACCAACCAGACCCTGGCCGGGATTACTGGCGGCGTGGAAGGCACGGCGTCGGGCGGCGTGATCCAGAACGGCGGACTTGGCGTCGTCTCGAACACCAACAGCACGCTGACCCTGAACGGTACCGGTAACTATCTTCAACACGGCATCATCCGCGATGCGGATTCCGGCGGCGGCACGGGCCTGCTCAATCTGGTAAAGACCGGCACCGGTACGCAAACCCTCACCGGCGGCGGCGACGTTTACACAGGCACGACCACGGTCAATGGCGGCACACTGCAGATCGGCACGGGCGGCACCACCGGGGGCATATCCTCGGCATCCGCCGTGAACGTGGGCAGCGGGGGCACCATGATCTGGAACAACGCCAATAACACCGGTAATACGGTAATCGGCAACGCGATCAGCGGTACCGGCACGGTACGCCTGCAAGGACAGAACGACACAACTGCGTTGCAGACGAGCCAGTACGATTTCACCGGGAACAACAGTGGCTTCAGCGGCACGCTGCAACTCAACCGCTCCATTTTGTGGAACACGACCCAGCAGTCCGATGTCGGATCCGCCACGATCGACGTGCAGGACAGGGGCACCATCTCCTTCAACGGCAGCACCTTTTCCAACAACATCATCGTCGAGAACGGCGCCGGCTGGCATCACAACGTAAGTGGCGCCGACGTCGTGCTCGGCGCCATCCGCCTGGAAGGCAACAACACGCTCACCGGCAATATCCAGCTCAATAACACGACCGGCGTCGTCCTGGGCGACAGCACGGGCGCCAACAGCACGATCAGCAGCTATGCGGGCGGCACCGACACGCTGTCCGGCGTCATCTCCGGCCCCGGCGAATTTTCCATGAGCCGCTACACCTCGTGGAACGGCGGCTCCCCGGCAGCAACCAACATCATCCTTTCCGGGAGCCAATCCAACACCTATACCGGCAAGACCGTAGTCGACGGTCAAAGCCATCTTGCCAGCCTGACCTTGGCCAAGACCGGCGGCGCGGTGGCAATTGCTGCCGGCACGACGGTACAGATGGGCAACAATACGGCCGGTGAGCCCAACCTGCGCATGGGCGCCGACAACCAGTTCGGCGCGGGCGTGGTCATGAACTTCGTCAATTCAGGAACGAACTGGACGCGCTTCGACCTGCTCGGCACCAGTCAAACCCTGGCCGGGGTGAACGCCGGCACGGCAAGCACCGGCTCGAGCGGCGTGATCGAGAACGGCGGCTACAACCTCGCCTCGAACACCAACGGCACCCTGACCCTGAACGGCAGCAGCAGCTATCTCTACAACGGCCTCATGCGCGATGCGGCGGTTACCGGCGGAGGCACGGGCTTGCTCAACCTGACGGAGGTCGGCCCAGGTACGCAAATCCTCACCGGCAGCAACGTCACTTACACCGGTACGACCACCGTCAACGGCGGCACGCTGCAGATCGGCACTGGCACCACCTCCGGTGGCATTGCCGCCGCGTCGGCCGTGAACGTCGGCAGCGGCGGCACCATGGTCTGGAACAACGCCAATACCACGACGGGTCTGGTGATCCCCAATACGATCAGCGGTACCGGTACGGTACGCCTGCAAGGGCAGAACGACACGACTGCGTTAAGTACGAGTAACTACAATTTGACGGGGAATAACAGCGGCTTCAGCGGCATCCTGCAGCTCAACCGCGCGATATTGTGGGACACGACCCAGCAATCCCAGGTCGGCTCCGCCACGATCGACGTGCAGGACAGGGGCACCGTCAACTTCTACGGTGGCACCTTCTCCAATAACATCATCGTCCAGAACGGCGCCGGCTGGCACGACAGCGTGAACGGATCCGACGCTGTCCTCGGCGCCATCCGCCTGGAAGGCAATAACACGCTTACCGGCAATATCCAGCTCAATAACACGACCGGCGTCGTCCTGGGCGACAACACCGGCGCCAACAGCACGATCAGCAGCTATCTGGGCGGCACGAACACGCTGTCCGGCGTCATTTCCGGCCCCGGCGATTTCGCCATGAGCCGCTGGACGTCGTGGAACGGAGGTTCCCCGGCAGCGGTCAACATCACTCTTTCCGGCAACCAATCGAATACCTACACCGGTAAGACCGTCGTCGGCGGCCAGGGCGGCGTCGCTACCCTCACGCTGGCCAAGACCGGCGGCGCGGTGGCGATCGCCGCCGGTACCACGGTGCAGATGGGTGACAATACCAGTAGCCAAGCCAACCTGCGCATGGGCGCCGACAGCCAGTTCGGCGCGGGCGTGGTCATGAACTTCGTCAACGACTCGCCGACGTATATGCGTTTCGACCTGCTCGGCACCAACCAGAGCCTGGCCGGTATCAATGCCGGTACGGCAAGCACGCAGGGCGGCGGCGTCATCCAGAACGGCGGCTATAACTTTGCCTCGGGCACCAACGGCACCCTGACCCTGAACGGCACCGGCAGCTATCTCTATAACGGCTACATGCGCAGCGCGGATGCCGGCGGCGGCACGGGCTTGCTGAATCTCGTGAAGGCCGGCACCGGCAACCAGATGCTGGCGGGTAACGTCATCCAGCACACAGGCACCACGGCGGTCAACGCCGGCACGCTCGATCTCAGGGATGCGACCGGCTATTTTTCGCCGACCACCGTGTCATCGGGCGGGACGCTCATCACGTCGGGAACGTCCAACGTGACTACCGGCGCCAGCGCTTTGCTCACCCTCAATGGCGGCACCTACAACCATACCTCCACAGGATTCGAAGCGTGGTCGGGGGGGCTGACAGTCGCGGCCGACTCCACCATCAACGTCACCAACAGCGGCGCAAACAACCAGGTATTCTTCGATGGGCCGACCTTGTCCGGCGCCGGCAACCTGACCATCAACAACACGGGCGCGACCAGCACCGGGGTGAGCTTTCGCGGTTCGGCGCCCAGCACGTATGCCGGCGACCTGATCGTCAATGGCGGCAAGATTGCGACGCAAGGCAATGTCTTTGCGTTCGATAATGCCAACGTCACGCTGAACAATGCCAACTGGTACATGGACGGCTCGCAATATAGCACCGCCGTCTCCAACGACCATGCCAAGTCGCTCAACGGCAATGGCAACGTGTTCACCGGCGCGCAAACCCTGACCGTCGGCACCAACAACGGCTCCGGCAGTTTCTCCGGCGTGATCAGCGGCACCAATGGCGTACTGGTCAAGAACGGCACCGGCACCCAAGTCCTCACCGGCAACAATACCTATACCGGCACGACCACGGTCAGCGGCGGCACGCTGCAGGTCGGCAACGGCGGCACGTCGGGCACGCTGGGCACGGGGGCCGTGACCAACAACGCCAACCTGGTGTTCACGCGCTCTGACGCTTACACGATCCCGAACACCATCACCGGCACCGGCACCATGACCGCCACCAGTGGCGATAACCTCACGATCGGCGGCAGCGTCACGCAGACCGGCAATATCACGTTGACGGCCGGGGCGGACGATGGGGTGTCGAGTGCGCCCAACGGCAGCGTGACCGGCGGCGATGTCACGCTCAATGCCAATGTGACGTCCACCGGAGCGGGCGCTACCGTCGCCATCTACTCGGGCAACGCCACGACCGCAGCCTACACGACCAGGGTCTCCGGCAGCGCGACGTCGCTGAACAAGGCCTACCGCACCGCCCCCGGCACCGGCAGCGTCGACACGGGCAAGAAGCTCAACGTCTTCTACCGCGTCAGCCCTGCCGCGACCATCAGCATCGGCGCCAGCAACAAGGTGTATGACGCCACCACCGCGGCCTCCGTGAATCTGGCGGGCGCCATCGTCTCCGGCGCGATCGATGGCGATGACCTGGGCGTCAGCGGCGCATCGGCAAGCTTTGCCGACAAGAACGCTGGCACAGGTAAAACCGTAAACGTGACCGGTATCGGCGTCGCCAGCAAGACGGCCGGCGTCACCGTGAGCGGCTACCAGGTCGCCAATGCGACCACGACGGCGAATATCACACCTGCCGCCCTCACCTTGACGGCGACCAGCAACACCAAGACCTACGACGCGACGACGGGCGCAGCAGCCGGGCCGACCGTCAGCGGCCTGCAAGGCGCGGATACCGTAACTGGACTGTCCGAATCCTACGCGGACAAGAATGCCGGCACCGGCAAGACCCTGTCGGTGAATGCGGGCTACGTCGTCAACGACGGCAATGGCGGCAATAACTACACCGTGAACACGGTCGACAACACGACGGG
>NZ_JAAQOM010000004.1:72652-398369 GCF_011682055.1 Telluria antibiotica
GGCCGCGCTGACCTTGACCGCGACCAGCAACACGAAAACCTACGATGCGACGACGGGCGCGGCCGCTGGCCCCTCCATCAGCGGCCTGCAAGGCGCGGATACCGTAACTGGACTGTCCGAATCCTACGCCGACAAGAATGCCGGTACCGGCAAGACCCTGTCGGTCAATGCGGGCTACGTCGTCAACGATGGCAACGGCGGCGGCAACTACACCGTCTCCACCGTCAACAACACGACGGGCGTCATCAACAAGGCCGCCCTGACCTTGACGGCAGTCAGTGACACCAAGACCTATGACACCACAGCCAGCTCGGCGGGCGCACCCACCGTCAGCGGGCTGTTCGGCAGCGATTCGGTAACCGGAATCAGCCAGTCGTTCGCGGACAAGAATGCCGGCACCGGCAAGACCTTGTCGGTCAATGCGGGCTACACGCTGAACGATGGCAACGGCGGCAACAACTACACCGTCTCCACCGTCAACAACACGACGGGCGTCATCAACAAGGCCGCCCTGACCTTGACGGCAGTCAGTGACACCAAGACCTATGATGCCACGGCCAACTCGGCGGGCGCTCCCACCGTCAGCGGCCTGCTCGGCAGCGATTCGGCAACCGGAATCAGCCAGTCGTTCGCGGACAAGAATGCCGGCACCGGCAAGACCTTGTCGGTGAATGCGGGCTACGTCGTGAACGATGGCAACGGCGGCAACAACTACGCCGTCTCCACCGTCAACAACACGACGGGCGTCATCAGCAAGGCCGCCCTCACCGTGATCGCCAACAACGACGCCAAGTTCGTGAGCAAGGCCGACAATGCCGGCTATGCGGGCGCCAGCTATACCGGCTTCGTCGGTGGCGAAGATGCGAGCGTGCTCGGAGGCTCGCTCAACATCGTGCGCAGCAACGCCGGCGTCGGCGAAGCGGCCGGCACCTATCATGGTGTCCTGAACGCCAGCGGATTCACCTCCGGAAATTACACCATCGCTTATGTCGCGGGCAATTACACGGTGGTGCCGGCCAACCAGTTGCTCGTGCGTCTGAACAACGTGAGCGCGACCTACGGCAGCACCCCGGCTTACGGCGTGCAGACGGCGCAGTACATGCTGCTTGACGGCACGGTGGTCAACGTCAATTCGACAGTCACCGGCTCGCACGTGAGCGTGAACGATGGCGCCGGTGGCAATGTCGACTTCAATATTGCGGTGACCGGCGCGGCCTACAGCACTGGCAATAACCTGAGGGTCAACAGCTATCAGCTCGACGGTGGAAACGTCACGGGCAATTCCGCGAACTTCAGCAACACGCTGACCGTGCTGGGTGCGCGCACGGTCAATCCGTTGGCCATTACCGTTTCACCCACCGGCGTCAGCAAGACCTACGATGCCACGACGGCGATGACGGGCCTGACGCTGAATCTCAATGGCGCGCTGGCGGGCGATATCGTCACCGCCGATGGCAACGGCAGCTTCGCCAGCAAGAATGCCGGCACCAACCTGGCGTACACCGTCAGCAACCTGGGCCTGTCCGGTGCCGACGCGGCCAACTACACGCTGGCCAACGGCGGAAGCACTTATAACGGCAACGATGGCGTCATCAACAAGGCCGCGCTGACGTTGACGGCGACCAGCAACACCAAGACCTATGACGCGACGACGGGCGCGGCAGCCGGTCCCACCGTCAGCGGCCTGCAGGGCGCGGACACCGTAACTGGACTGTCCGAATCCTACGCGGACAAGAATGCCGGTACCGGCAAGACCCTGTCGGTGAATGCGGGCTACGTCGTCAACGACGGCAACGGCGGCAATAACTACACCGTCTCCACCGTCGACAACACGACCGGCGTCATCAACAAGGCCGCGCTGACCTTGACGGCAGTCGCCAACACCAAGACCTACGACGCGACGACGGGCGCAGCCGCTGGTCCCACCGTCAGCGGCCTGCAAGGCGCGGATACCGTAACCGGACTGTCCGAATCGTACGCGGACAAGAATGCCGGCACCGGCAAGACCTTGTCGGTGAATGCGGGCTACGTCGTGAACGATGGGAACGGCGGCAATAACTACACCGTGAACACGGTCGACAACACGACGGGCGTCATCAACAAGGCCGCCCTGACCTTGACGGCAGTAGGCGACACCAAGACCTACGATGCCACGACCAGCTCGGCAGGCGCCCCCGCCGTCAGCGGCCTGCTCGGCACCGATACGGTGGCCGGGACAAGCCAGTCGTTCACGGACAAGAACGCCGGCACCGGCAAGACCCTGTCGGTGAACGCGGGCTACGTCGTCAACGATGGGAATGGCGGCAACAACTACACCGTGAACAAGGTCAGCAACACGACCGGCGTCATCACACCGCGGTCGATTACCGTCGCGGCACCCGATAACGTCACCAAGGCTTTCGATGGCACTAACAGTGTCCCATCATCGTATGTGCCGGTCATCAGCGGTGGTGTCGGGGAAGGCGTCCAAAGTGCATTGCTGTCGTATGGCACGCCGGATATCGGGTCTGGCAAGACGGTGAACGTGAGCAATGTGGTCATGAATGACGGCAACGGGGGGAACAACTATGCCGTCACGGTCGTCGCCAATACCACCGGGATCATCAATCCCGTCGCCGCCCCTGTCATTCGCAATGTGCAGCCCGTGCCGGAGGTCGCGTCCGCGGTGCGCCGTAACGTCCCGTCCAACGCGTCCGACATCGCGCTGGAAGTGCCGATTTCGCTGGAGGGAAGACTGCAGGCCGACGGCTACATCCAGCTGACAGATATCTTGCCGCAAATTCCCGAGATCACGACACTCACATCGGTCGCCGAAACTGGCTTGAATTCACTGCCGGCCGGAGTCAGCTACGATGCGATGCGCGGGCAATTGCAATACGAGAAGCTGACAGACATCCCATCCAACCTGACGGCCACGGGCCTTGACCGCAACAATAGGCTGCGTCACATCAAGCTCCGGCTCAGGTTCCGGCAACCGCAGGCGGACAGTCTTGCAGGTACGTTGTAATCAGACCTTGGCACCGACCGCATGCTGATGGAGGGCCGCAGCGACTGATGGAATCGCTGCGGCCATGACCACCGTCGATGCCGCCCGCGGCTGAAGCAGACCGGCAGCATGTCATCGATGGTCATGTCCCTGCTGCAATAACCGGTTGCGCATCGCGGGCGCATTTGTCACTATGCCCGCACACGAACACATCCACCGACATGCCAATCTCTTCCTACCTCGATACCACACCCCAGATCGCCGAGCGCGTCTACCTGCACCCATCGGCCCAGGTGATCGGCAGCGTCCGGCTGGACGCCGACAGCTCGATCTGGTGCAACGCCGTGCTGCGCGGCGACGTCAACGACATCGTCATCGGCCGCTGCACGAACATCCAGGACCTGACGATGGGCCACGTCTCGCACAGGACGCCCGCCAAGCCGGGCGGCTCGCCCCTCGTCATCGGCGACCACGTCACCATCGGCCACGCCGTAATCCTGCACGGCTGCCGGATCGGCAACGAATGCCTCGTCGGCATGGGCACCATCGTGATGGACGACGTGGTCGTCGAAGACCGCGTCATGATCGGCGCCGGCAGCCTCGTCCCGCCCGGGAAGACGCTGGAAAGCGGCTTCCTGTACGTGGGCCGGCCCGTCGCCAAGGTCCGGCCGCTGACCGACGCCGAGATCGCGTACCTGCGCTATTCGGCCGAGCATTATGTGCGCGTCAAGGACAACTACCTGAACGGTCCCGCTGGCCAATAGCCGTGCGCGGCAGGAACGGGGCGGGCGCGTAGAATCGGTTATCGGAACGACAACCGGAGACATCCATGCCGAAACAGCAGACGCCATCGATCACCTGGCAGGACGACGCGCCACCGTCCGACTACGAGGCTGCGGGCCACTACCTGGCCCTCGTCGACGTGCAGAAAAACATCGACAAGGCGCTGGCCGACCTGCACGCGGGCGCGATCGTCGAATACAAGGCGACGGACTTGCTGCGCGCCGCCCAACTCGCCGTGCCCAAGGCGGACGACCGCCCGACGCGCGAACAGATCAAGAAGATCAAGCGTGGCGAACCCGTGTCGCCCGTGCTCCTCGTGCGCGTGCCGGCGCTGAAGAAGGTCATCGTCGCGGATGGATTCCACCGGATTTGCGCGGCGTATCGCATCGATCCGGACGTCGTGCTGCACTGTAAGCTGGCAGGGGGGTGAGATTGCGTGCATTTTTCGGCATGGCAACCCGATACACTCGACATCATCCGCGCTGCCGTCCGTTCGGCGGCAGCGCGGTTTCCCAACGCTTGCCGGAGTGACGACCATTCGACCCATGAACACCTTCAGCCGACCGCATGCGCGTCCGGCACTGTTGCTGGCTGCCGCCCTGCTGGCCAGCCCAGTGCACGGGGCGGAAACCCGCCGTGGTCCGATGGCGACTTTGAGCGCCCTGGCCGATCGGATCTATACCCTGGGCGAAACGAGCGGCAGCGCCGCGGACATGATTGCGGCGGAGACGGCCGCAGCCGCCGAAGTAGGCCAATACATCGCCAGCGGTGCAACCGATGGCCTGTTGGGGCCGGCAAAGGGTAAATCCCCTCTTGCGACGGCGGCGTACATGGGCTACCCCGACGTCGTTGCCGCGTTGCTGGCTTCGCCGCTCGTGCGGGCGCACATCGACGATGCCGATGACATGGGCGTTACCCCTTGGATCGCGGCAAACTTCTCGATGAAGCAGAGCTTGTGGGCATGTAATCCCGCCGTGTTCGGTGACCCGTTCAAATTCGTACCGATGCTCGTCACCCAGCCGTATTACGTGTCCAACGCCGTGCCGCCGTACCGGAAGACCAGGGAACTCCTGGAGCAAGCGGGCGCCCATGCGGACATGGCCAAGGCAAAGGACGTGTGGCTCGCGAATTGCAAGAACAGGTCGCCCGCCATCGAATCCGGGATCCGCGGCGCGACCGATTTACAGAAAACCGTCCAGGCACTCGGCGCAACGACGTTGACTGAACAATTGCAGCGGATGCAGAAAAAGGCGGCGGAAGCACGGAAGCAATAAGCCGGCAGCCGAGGATGCATCTGCGCACCCTCACTCCCCCTGCGCCGCACATTCCACCGTGTGCCGCCCTCCGCCACTCCCGATCTGGTGCACGACGGCGCTGCCGTCCTCCCGGCGCGCGACGCAGAACCGCGCTTCGTACGCCGACGCGGCCCGCGCGCCGCCCGCCCGCGCGTCGATGCGCACGTTGTAGACCCGCCCCGGCGAGAGCGCCGTGGACGCCGTGCGCGGCAGCGCCGCCACCCGGCCGCCATACGGCACACACATGCCGTACGTGAGCGGGAACGTATGGCCCTTCGGCATCGCCATCTTCCACACGGGACGTGTACCGTCCCACACGGCGATCGCCTGGAAATCCGGCGCGCCCAGGCGTGCCTCGCGCGCCGCGATGGTGAAGCACGGCCCGCCGCGCGGCCCTTTGCGCACCTCGGCCTCGCCTACGCGCGCGTACGTGTGCACAGGCAGCGTGGCATACAGCAGCAGGATGGGCACTCGGATGCGGAAGGCGATGGGCATGACGGCCTCGCGGGACGTGGACGCAAGCCGCAAGCCTACGACGCCACCGCGACCGGATTTTGATGACGCGCAAGCTCAGGTGGATGCCGTCGCGCGGGCGAAGCGGCGGGCGCCGCCACGCGGCAGGTTGTCCGGGTCGCGCGGATCGGCGAGGAACCGGGCCAGCACCCGTTCGTACAAGGCCAGTTGGCCCGCGTAACGGCGCTGGCGCATGATGCGCGTGTTGCGCATGTATTTCAGCGCGAAATAATCGGCGAGCAAATCGCCCTGCGCTTCCATGTTGTAGTCGGCAAGCGTTGCATCGGGCCGCAACTCGTAGCGGTACGACAGGCCGATGCGGAGTGCGCCACGCAGCCGCACCGGGTAGCCCAGCTGGTGCTGCCATACGTGCACCATCTCGTGCATGAACCAGTGGATCGTGTGCGGATCACCCGCCGCATAATCGGGCAGGAAGCAGGAAGGGTGAAAATAGATGCTGCCATTGGGCGTCATGGCGCAGTTCTTCGGCTGCACCAGCGGCAGGTAGCGGCGGCCGTGCACGCGCACGCGCGCGAGGTCGAGGGCGCCGCCGAACAGCAGCGACGCCATCTGCATCTCGCCCGGGGTCAGGCCCCGGACCCGCAGTTTTCTCACCTTCGCTGCATATGACGGAACTCAGGCCGCCTTCAGTGCGGCCGCGGCTTTCGCGAGCTCGGTGATCAGGCCCCAGTTGCCGGCCTTCATCGCGTCGGCCGGGGTCAGCCACGAGCCGCCCACGCACGCCACGTTCTTCAGCGCGAGGAATTGCGGTGCCGTCTCGATCGAGATGCCGCCCGTCGGGCAGAACGTGATGTCCGGCAGCGGGCCGCCGATCGCCTTCAGCATGCCGACGCCGCCCGCTGGCACGGCCGGGAACAGCTTCAGCTGCTTGAAGCCGGCTTCGCGCGCCACCATCACCTCGGACGGGGTCATGCAGCCCGGCAGCATCGGCAGGCCGCTCTTCTTCGCGGCGTCGATCAGCGCCGGCGTCAGGCCCGGCGACACGCCGAACACGGCGCCCGCATCGCGCGACGCGGCCAGTTCTTCCGGCTGCGTCAGGGTGCCGACGCCGACGATGGCGCCTTCCACCTGCGACATCGCGCGGATCGCCTCCAGGCCGTGCTTCGTGCGCAGCGTGACTTCGAGCACGCGGATGCCGCCGGCGACGAGCGCCTTGGCGAGGGGGACGGCATGGTCCGGGTCGTCGATCGCGATCACGGGGATCACGACGGCGGATTTCATGATGTCCAGCAGGGTCATATCGTTACTCATCGTTGCGCTCGCTTTGCTTATTTGGATTTACGAAACAGGAAGTCTTCATCCGAGCCCGGCATGATCTCGCCGCTGTCGGTGCCTTCGTGCAGGGGAACGGTCGTCTCGATCGGCGACGGCAGCGGGAAGTGGGCGGCGCCCTCCTCGGCCGCGCTGACGGATTTGCGGAACACGTCGAACAGCTCGCGGCCCATGCCGATGTGGTTCGAGCTCAGGTCGGCCGTCGCCATCTTGCGCGCGGCCCATACGTCTTGCGGCACCAGCGCTTCCAGCGTGCCCGCCGTGGCGTCGACACGGATGATGTCGCCGTCACGCACGAGGCCCAGCGGACCGCCGGCCAGGATTTCCGGCGACACGTGGATCGCAGCCGGCACCTTGCCCGACGCGCCCGACATGCGGCCGTCCGTGACCATCGCGACGTGGAAGCCGCTGTCCTGCAGGTTCGCCAGCGCCGGCGTCAGCGCGTGCAGTTCCGGCATGCCGTTGGCGCGCGGGCCCTGGAAGCGGATCACGGCGACGAAGTCGCGGTTCAGCTTGCCGGCCTTGTAGGCATGCATGAAGTCTTCCTGCGAGTCGAACGTCAGCGCCGGCGCCTCGACGACGTGGTGGTCCTTCTTGACGGCCGAGATCTTCATCACGGCGCGGCCCAGATTGCCCTGCACGAGGATCAGGCCGCCGTTGTCGCTGAACGGGTTCGTATGCTTGCGCAGCACGGACTCGTCGCCGCTCTGTTCCGGCAGGTCGCGCCAGACGACCGTGTCGCCGTCCAGGAACGGTTCCTTGCAGTGGTTGCGCAGGCCGCGGCCCAGGATCGTGTTGACGTCGTCGTGCACGAGGCCCGCGTCCAGCAGTTCGCGGATGACGAAGGTCGGGCCGCCGGCGGCCTGGAAGTAGTTCACGTCGGCGTCGCCGTTCGGGTAGACGCGCGTCAGCAGCGGGATCACTTTCGACAGCTCGTCGAAGTCGTTCCAGTCGATGATGATGCCGGCCGCGCGCGCGATGGCGACGAGGTGCAGCGTGTGGTTCGTCGAGCCGCCCGTCGCGTGCAGCGCGGCGATGGCGTTGACGATGCACTTCTCGTCGACGATGTGACCGATCGGCATGTACTCGCCGCCCTGCTGCGAGATCTTGACGGCATGCTGCGCGGCGGCGCGGGTCAGCGCTTCGCGCAGCGGCGTGTCCGGATGGACGAACGCGGCGCCCGGCAGGTGCAGGCCCATCATCTCCATCAGCATCTGGTTGCTGTTGGCGGTGCCGTAGAACGTGCAGGTGCCGGCGCCGTGATACGCCTTGGCCTCGCCTTCCATCAATTCCTCGCGCGTGGCTTCGCCCTTCGCATAGCGTTGGCGGATGGAGGCCTTTTCCTTGTTCGAGATACCGGTCGCCATCGGGCCGCCCGGCACGAAGATGCCGGGGATGTGGCCGAAGTGCAGCGCGCCGATCAACAGGCCCGGCACGATCTTGTCGCAGATGCCGAGGTACAGGCTGGCGTCGAACATATTGTGCGACAGCGCGATGGCGGTCGACATGGCGATGGCGTCGCGCGAGAACAGCGACAGCTCCATGCCCGGCTGGCCTTGCGTGACGCCGTCGCACATGGCGGGCACGCCGCCGGCGAACTGGGCCACGGCGCCGACTTCACGCACGGCGTCCTTGATGACCTTCGGATAGGCTTCGAACGGCTGGTGCGCCGACAGCATGTCGTTGTACGAGGAAACGATGGCGACCGAAGGCTGCTTGTATTCGCGCAGCTTGAGCTTGTCGTTGGCCGGGAACGCGGCGAAGCCGTGCGCCAGGTTCGTGCACGCCAGCACGCTGCGCTGCACACCCTTCACGCGCGCCGCGTCGAGATGCGCCAGGTAGGCCTGGCGCGACGGCCGGCTACGCTTGATGATCCGGTTGGTGACCTGTTCTACTACGGGGTGCAGCGCCATGATCTGTTCCTTGTGAATTAGATTTATGAAATTTTACTACGAAATGCGCATTGCCGCGCATTTGTCGAATAATGTGGGAATTGAAAGCGGGTGTCGGATGTGGATATCGCACGGTCGTCGGCAAGTGCGTCGCGGTAGGGTGGGCACCCCGTGCCCACGCGTCCAACCAGCCCATACTCATCCGCAGCTTCGCAACACGACGAATTTTGTGTAGTGAATTTACGCTCGCATCCTGTATGATTCGATAACCTGCACAAAATGACATCATACCGTCCATCACCATGCGCCAACCATCCCTGACCAGCACCGCAAGTTACCAGGCCCTCCAGTCCCACGCCAAGGACGCCCAGCAATGGCAGATGCGCGACCTGTTCGCGCAAGACCCGCAGCGCTTCGAGCGCCTGTCGAGCGAAGCCGCGGGGCTGTTCCTAGACTATTCAAAAAACCGCCTGGACGGGCGCACGCTTGCACTGCTGGCAGACCTGGCGCGCGAACGCGGTGCCGAGAAGCTGCGCGACGCCATGTTCAACGGCGACAAGATCAACCTGACGGAACACCGCGCCGTCCTGCACACGGCGCTGCGCGCGCCGAAGGACAAGCAGATCACCGTCGACGGCCAGGACATCACGGCCGACGTGCACGGCGTGCTCGCACGTATCAAGGCCTTCAGCGACGCCGTCCGCAACGGCCAGTGGCTGGGCCACACGGGTAAGGAAATCACGGACATCGTCAACATCGGCATCGGCGGTTCCGACCTCGGCCCGAAGATGGTCTGCCTCGCGCTGCGCCAGTACGCGCACCCGCGCCTGACCATGCACTTCGTATCGAACGTCGACGGCCACGACATGGACGCGGCGCTGTCGCGCGTGAATCCGGAAACGACGCTGTTCATCATCGCGTCGAAGACGTTCACGACGGCCGAGACGATGATGAACGCGAACACGGCACGCCAGTGGTTCCTCAAGCACGCATCGGAAGCGGCGCTCGCGAAGCACTTCGTCGCCGTGTCGACGAACGTCGAAGCGATCAAGAAATTCGGCATCGATCCGGACAACATGTTCCCGTTCTGGGACTGGGTCGGCGGCCGTTATTCGGTGTGGTCCGCGATCGGCCTGCCCGTCGCGCTGTGCGTGGGCTACGGCTATTTCGCCGACTTCCTCGCGGGCGCGCACGCGCTGGACGAGCACTTCCGCACGGCCCCGATCGAAGAGAACTTGCCGATGATCCTCGCGCTCGTCGGCTTCTGGAACCGCGAATTCCTGGGCTGCGCGTCCGTGTCGATCGCGCCGTACCACCAGGACCTGAACCGCTTCCCCGCCTACCTGCAGCAGCTCGAGATGGAAAGCAACGGCAAGCGCGTCACGCGCGCCGGCGACACCATCACCGACTACGAAACGTGCCCCGTGATCTGGGGCGACGTGGGCACGAATGGCCAGCACGCCTACTTCCAGCTGCTGCACCAGGGCACGGACGTGACGCCGATGGACTTCATCGCCACGCTGCGCCCCGCGCACGAATTCCAGAACCACCACGCCGCGCTGCTCGCCAACTGCTTCGCGCAGTCGGAAGCCTTCATGAAGGGCAAGACGGCGGACGAAGTACGCGTGGACCTCGCCGGGCAAGACCCGGCCGAGATCGAGCGCCTCGTGCCGCACAAGACCTTCCCCGGCAACCGTCCGAGCAACACGATCCTGATGGAGTACCTGACCCCGGCCACGCTGGGCGCCCTCATCGCGCTGTACGAGCACAAGACGTTCGTGCAGGGCGCGCTGTGGGACGTGAACAGCTTCGACCAGTGGGGCGTCGAGTTGGGCAAGGTGCTGGCGAAGAAGATCGAGGCGGAACTGAACGGCGACGCGCAGCCGGCGCAGCACGACGGCTCGACCAACGGCCTGATCGCGCGCGCCAAGGCCGCCGTCTGAGGAGCGTTCCATGAAGAGCGAAAAATTCCACATCGTGCATGACGAGCCGATGCTGGTCGGCGAATCGGCCGTCTGGCATGCGATCGAATCGGCACTGTACTGGGTCGACATCGACGGCAAGTCGGTGCATCGCCTGCATCCGTCGAGCGGCAAGTACTCGCGCTGGAGCACGGCGACGGAGCCGTCGGCCATCGCCGTCGACCAGGACAACAACCTCGTGCTGGCCACGCGCGCCGGCTTCGTCTACCTGAACACGACGACGGGCGAGCTCACCGACATCGCGCCCGCGCCGTACGACACGAACATCATGCGCTTCAACGACGGCCGCGTCGACCCCGTCGGCCGCTTCTGGGTCGGCACGATGTACGAGCCGCGCGACCAGCCCAAGGCCGAGATGTACGTGCTGGACAAAGGCCAGCTCAGCCAGGCGTGGGCTGGCGGCATGACGAATTCGAACGGCCTGTCGTTCAGCCCGGACGGCAAGACGATGTACCACGCCGACACGACGACGCACCGCGTCGACGCGTACGACTACGACGTCAAGACGGGCACGGCATCGAACCGCCGCAACCTCGTCACCTTCTCCGACGACAAGAAAGCGCCGGACTACGGTGGCCGTCCGGACGGCGCGGCGGTGGACAGCGAAGGCAATTACTGGGCCGCGATGTTCGAAGGCGGTCGCCTCGTCAAGCTGTCGCCGACGGGCGAGCTGCTGCAGGTAATCGAGCTGCCCGTGCGCTGCCCGACGTCCGTCGCGTTCGGCGGACCGGACCTGCGCACCCTGTACGTCACCAGCGCCAGCAAGGGGCGCTCGAACGACGAGCTGGCGAAGTATCCGCACAGCGGCAAGGTACTGGCGTTCAGCGTCGACGTGCCCGGCATCGAGCAGGCCGAGTACCGAGCCTAATCCAACGGCTGTGCATTATTGTAGGGTGGGCACCCCTGTGCCCACGCGAACGCAGGCATAACGCGAACGTACGCTTGGGCACGGGGTGCCCACCCTACGCGCCTTTTTCTCTTGCGCCCACACCTCCACGGATGTGGCACCATTAACTCCAAGCCCATACGAATTCGTAGTAAATTTTCTTGCGCTATCAATAATCGTGTAGTAAATTTACAGCATTTCCTTCCTCGACAGACACCATGGCTCTTTCCGATTTCGATCTCGTTTTCTTCGGCGGCAGCGGCGACCTCGCGATGCGCAAGCTGCTGCCGGCGATGTTTGCCCGTGACGTGTGCAACGACCTGCCCGCAACGGCGCGCATCATCTGCGTCGGCCGTGACGAAATGTCGCAGGAGGCCTTCATCGAGATGGTGGAAACGAACGCGAAATCGCACGTGAAGGAGAACGTCGACGCGGCCGCGTGGCAGAAATTCCTCGATCGCATCACCTATGTCGCCGTCGACGCGGGCAACGTCGCGACCTATGCCACGCTCGCCGAGGCGCTGCGCAAGGACTCGTCGCTCACGCGCGTGTACTATCTCGCAACGCCGCCGCAGCTGTTCGCGCAAATCTGCGAGAACCTGGCCGCCGTGGGCCTGGCCACGCCGAATTCGCGCGTCGTGCTGGAAAAGCCGCTGGGCCGCGACCTCGCGTCGGCCAAGCAGATCAACGCCGACGTCGGCAAGGTGTTCGCGGAATCGCAGATCTACCGGATCGACCACTACCTCGGCAAGGAAACCGTGCAGAACCTGCTGGCGCTGCGTTTCGGGAACATCCTGTTCGAGCCGCTGTGGCGCCGCGAGTGGATCTCGGACGTGCAGATCACCATCGCCGAAAAGATCGGCGTCGGCAACCGCCTCGGCTATTACGACAACTCGGGCGCGCTGCGCGACATGCTGCAGAACCACCTGTTGCAGCTGCTGTGTATCGTCGCGATGGAACCGCCGACGTCGATCGCGCCGGACGCCGTGCGCGACGCCAAGCTGCAGGTGCTGCGTTCGCTGAAGCGCTTCACGCCGACGACGCTGTCGCAGAACATCGTGCGCGGCCAGTACCGCTCGGGCTATGTCGACGGCCAGCCGGTGCCGGGCTACCGCGAGGAACCGGGCGCGCCGAAACAGTCGAAGACGGAAACCTTCGTCGCGATGAAGGCCGAGATCGATACGTGGCGCTGGGCCGGCGTACCGTTCTACCTGCGTACCGGCAAGCGCATGGCCGACCGCCTCGCGGAAATCGTCGTGCGCTTCAAGCAGATTCCGCATTCGATCTTCAACCAGCCGACGTCGAGCTTCCAGCCGAACAGCCTCGTGATCCGCCTGCAGCCGGACGAAGGCCTGTCGATGAACCTCATGGCGAAGACGCCGGGCGACTCCATGCGCCTGAAACAGGCCGAACTCGAGCTGGACTTCCGCGAACAGTTCAAGTCCCCGCGCATGGAAGCGTACGAGCGCCTGCTGCTGGACGTCCTGCGCGGCCAGCTCACGCTGTTCATGCGCGGCGACGAGCTGGAAGCCGCCTGGGAATGGGTCGAGCCGATCCTCGAATACTGGGACCAGGACGACACGACGCCGGCACCGTACACGTCGGGCACGTGGGGCCCTGCCGCCGCGTCCGCGCTGATCGGCCGCGACGGCCTGCAATGGCGCGAAGAAGCGCTGCCGGAAGATTAAGGAAGACGCCGTGCTGCTCGATTCGATCCGCACCCAGCTCGACTCGCTGTCGAAATCCGAGCGCAAGGTGGCGCTCGCCGTGCTGGCCGCGCCCAGCGCCACCGTGAGCCAGAACATCACGGCGCTGGCGCGCAGCGCGCAAGTGTCGGAGCCGACCGTCGTGCGCTTCTGCCGCACGCTCGGCTACGACGGCTGGCACGAGTTCAAGCTGAAGCTCGCGCAGGGCCTCGCGCTCGCGCTGCCCGGCGCCAGCGAGCAGCCGGCGCAGGACGACCTGGCCGCGGACCTCGTCAACAAGATCTGCAGCCGCTCCATCAACACGCTGCTCGACCTGCGCAACAACCTGAAGCCGGAACTGATCCAGAAGGCGCTCGACATCCTGTCGCGCGCCAACAAGATCGAGTTCTACGGCCAGGGCACGTCGGGCTTCGTCGCGGCCGACGCACAGCACAAATTCTTCCGCTCCGGCGTGCCGACCGTCGCGTACACCGACCCCGCGATCCACGCCATCGCGGCCGCGCTGCTGCGCGAAGGCGATGCGCTCGTCGCGATCTCCCAGCGCGGCAACAACCCGTCGCTCACGCGCTCCGCGAAGCTGGCGCGCCGCGGCGGCGCCGAGGTGATCGTGCTGGCGCCGTCCGGCACGCCGCTCGCCGACATGGCGAGCCTCCTGATTCCGATCGACCTCGTGTTCGCGATCGACCCGTACACGCCGATCTCCGCGCGCCTCGCCTACCTCGTCGTGATCGACGTGCTGGCGGTGGGCCTCGCGCTGCAGCGCGGTCCGGAATTCCGCAAGAAGATGCAGAATGCGCAGAAGGCGCTGCAGGAATTCGACCTGCAGTTCGATTCGTTCATCGGCTAGCTTCTTTACAAACCGTCCGTCGGCGCCTAAAGTCGAGCTATTTGAACGTGGCTCGACACATGACCTTCAGCGCTTCGAAATGCCTGCTCGCCGCCGCCGCGCTGGCGGGTGCCGCATTGTCCTGCACCGCGTCCGCGGCGTGTCACAAACCGCAATATCCGAAACTGTCCCTGCGGGAAAGTGAAGACGGCGTCGCCATCGTGGCGTTTCTCGTCCACGCCGACGGCACCGTTGGCGATTCGGTCGTCCTAGCGTCCACCGGATTCCCCGCCCTGGACCGGGAGACCCGGGAAGCGCTAGGGAAATGCGTGTTCAAGCCCATGACAGAAAACGGCAAACCCGTCGAGGCTTGGCAGCCCGTCCAATACTTCTGGAGACTCGTGGACGACCCCGACATGGCCAATGCCAAGCATGTCGCTGCCGAGGCGGTCCGCAAAGGCGACGTCAATGCGCTGTATCGCTTGAGTATCCTGCTGAACGCGGCCCCTAAATCCGGCGAGGACCGCGAGAAGGTCGTCGTGCTGCTGAAAAGCGCCGCGGAGCGGGGCGCTGCAGCCGCCCAGTACGAACTGGGCCGCCGTTACGAGAAGGGTGACAAGATAGAGGCGAATCTCGAGGAAGCGATGCGTTGGTACGAGAAAGCCGCCGCGCAGGGCGACGTGCTTGCCATCCAGCGCCTGCGCATGGGCGAACTCACCTACCAGCCGTAAGCCTTCATCGGATGACCACCCCCGTTTTCTTCGAGGACGCACAAGCCTTCCGCACCTGGCTCGCGGCACACGCGCACGAAGCGCGCGAACTGCTCGTCGGTTTTCATAAAGTCGGCACGGGCAAGCCGTGCATGCGCTGGTCCGACTCGGTCGACCAGGCGCTGTGCTACGGCTGGATCGACGGCGTGCGCAAAGGTATCGACGAGCACACGTACACCATCCGCTTCACGCCGCGCAAGGCCGGCTCGATCTGGAGCGCCGTGAACATCGACAAGGTCGCGAAGCTGCGCGAGCAGGGCCTGATGACGCCGGCCGGCGAAGCCGCGTTCGCGGAGCGCTCGGAAGCGCGCTCGCGCGTGTACTCGCACGAGCGCGAAACGCCCGCCGAACTGGAAGCCGCGGACCGCGCCCGCTTCAAGCGCCACAAGGCCGCGTGGGCCTATTTCGAGGCGTGTCCGCCCGGCTACCGCAAGCGCATGCTGCACGTCGTGACGAGCGCGAAGAAGCCGGAGACGCGGGCCGCGCGGCTCGAGCGGCTGATCGAGGCGTGCGCGGAGGGGCGGCGGCTCGACGAGTGGCAGCCGGCGAAGAAGACCTGACACGACCTGTCGAGCGGACACGCCCGCACATCCGATAGAACCTTTTGCCATCGAAGGGGCATCAACCGGGGAACACGCATTACTCGCCCTCGCGCCGCGCTCGGTGCGGGAAGGCGGAAGGAGGAACTATCATGCGTACGACAACGACATTGGCGCTGGCCCTGCTATTGGGTGGCTGCGCAACGCAGGCGGACCGCGCCGCAGAGCAGCAGCGCGAAGTGGACGAGATGATCGCGGTGTACGGGCCGGCGTGCGAACGGCTCGGCAACGCGCGCGACTCCGAACAGTGGCGCTCGTGCATTCTCGCGCTGGATACGCGGAATGCCGTGCGCTACCGGACGGCGCCGACGACGACCACCTGCTTCGGCCATCGCGGCTTCTTCAACTGCTCGACGTTCTGATCAATACCCGACCGTGAACCGCTCGCGCACGTGCGCGGGCTTCTCGATCTCGTCGACCAGCGCGACGGCATAATCTTCGTACGAGATCGTGCTGCCCTTCTCGCTCACCAGCAGCTCGTCCTTCGCGAGGCGGAACTTGCCTGTGCGCTCGCCCGGCACGAACAGCGCGGACGGCGAGATGAACGTCCAATCGAGATCGGTCACGCCACGCAGCGCGTCGAGGAAAGCGGCGCCCTTCGTCGCCTCGTCCTTGTAGGCGGCAGGGAAATCGGGCTGGTCGAGCAGGCGCTTGCCCGGTGCGACGAACAGGCTGGCGGCACCGCCCACGACCAGATAGCGTTTGACGCCGGCCTCGCGCACGGCACCGATCAGCGCCTGCGGATCGCTGTCGAGGAAGCGCACGGCGCTGATCACTGCGTCGTGGCCCTTCAGCACCTCGGCCAGGCCGGCGGGGTCGGCGACGTCGCCGCGCGCCGCGGTCACGCCCGCGCGCGCCGGGACTTTCGCCGGGTCGCGCACGATGGCCGTGACCTGGTGGTTGCGCGAAACGAGTTCGTTCAGGATGCGCGTGCCGACGTTTCCGGAGGCGCCGATGAGAGCAATGCGTGCCATATGGTTCCTTTAGTCTGTGGTTGATGGCAGGTCTAAAATCCAGACCGATAAAGCATCTTATGCTAGTCTGCGCATGCCGCACAAGAAGTCAGCGCGGCGTGATCAGGTCAGCGCGAACTGACCGCTACCCCCAGGAACATCATGGTCAAGACGAATCTGTTGGCCGCCGACGGCGGCTTCGAACAACCCTGCCCCATCCGCGACGTGCTGGACCGCATCGGCGACCAGTGGAGCCTCCTCGTGCTCGAGGCCCTCGAAGGCGGCACGAAGCGTTTCAATGAATTGATGCGCGAACTGGGCGACATCTCCAAGCAGATGCTGTCGCTGACCTTGAAGCGCCTGGAAGAAGACGGCTTCGTGCGCCGCACCGTGTATCCCGAAGTGCCGCCGCGGGTCGAGTACGACCTCACGCCGCTGGGCCACTCCTTCCTCGTGCCGATGAAAAGCCTCGTCGCATGGGCCGACGAGCATCACCGGCTGGTGTGCGAGGCGCGTACCCACTACAGGGCCGCTGCGAGGTAATGAAAATAATTCCCTGGATTGATTTTTATTTATAATAAACAATCGACGATGCGCACCCGGCATCACCGACTCACAACAATCACAGGAGATAACATTGGGCAAAGCAGGTCATCAACACATCAACCTCGGTCGGCGTCGCGTGCTCGGTACGATGGGCCTCGCCGCCGCCGCGACCGGCATGCCCGGCCTGGCCGGCGCAACCGTCGTGGCGCGTACGGAGGCCGGACGTGAACAGCTGGCGCTGTGGTACGAACGCCCTGCCAGCCCGTGGGTCGAAGCCCTCCCCGTCGGCAACGGCCGGCTCGGCGCGATGGTGTACGGCCGTCCGTTGCAGGAGCGCCTGCAACTGAACGAGGACACGCTGTGGGCCGGCGGTCCGTACCGATTCGACAATCCGGAATTCAAGACGGCGCTGCCGCGCGTGCGCGCGCTGATCGACGCGGGCCGCTTCATCGAAGCGCGTGACCTGGTGGCGCAATCGCTGATCTCGAAGCCGGCCACGCAGATGCCTTACGGTACGGCCGGCGACCTGCTGCTCGATTTCCATGGACTCACGCCGACGCAAGCGTACCGCCGCTCGCTCGACCTCGACACCGCCATCGCCACGACGCGCTTCGAGAGCAACGGCGCGCGCCACGTGCGCGAGGTGTTCGCGAGCGCCCCCGACCAGGTTATCGTGTTGCACCTGAAGGCCAACGGCGGCGGCACCCTGGACTTCGACGTCGGTTACCGCCATCCACGCCAGGTCGATTACGGCAAGACCAATTACGACGGCAAGTCCGCGCAGGATCCCTCGGCCGCCACGGGCGGCCCCTGGGACATGAAGGAAGATCTGGAAGAATCGAAGCGACCGGCCAGCCTGGTCGTCCGCGCGGACGGTCCACGGGCCCTGCTGGTCGAAGGCGGCAATGCGGACGCCGCCGGCATCAAGGGCGTGCTGCGCTACGCCGTGCGCGTCATGGCGCTGGGCGACGGCAAGGTGACCGTCGAAGGCGACCGCCTGCGCGTGCGTGGCGGACGCGACGTCACGGTGCTGATCGGCGCCGCGACCAGCTTCGTCAACTTCCGCGACACGAGCGGCGACCCCGCGCAGTCCGTACGCGCGCGCATGGACGCCGCCGCGCGCAAGCCGTATGCGCGCCTGCGCGCCGACCACGTCGCGGCGCACCGTGCGCTGTTTTCGCGCCTGTCGCTGCGCCTCGGCCGCGCGGACGCGGGTGCCGCCGTCCCCACCGATGCGCGCATCGCTGCCGTCCCGCAGACGGACGACGCCGCGCTCGCGGGACTGTCCGCGCTGTACGCCCAGTACGGCCGCTACCTGCTGATCTCGTCGTCGCGGCCGGGCAGCCAGCCCGCCAACCTGCAAGGCATCTGGAACGAAGGCATCTATCCGCCCTGGGGCGGCAAGTACACCATCAACATCAACACGGAGATGAACTACTGGCCGGCGGAAGCGGCCAACCTGGGCGAGTGCGTGGAGCCGGTCGTGAGAATGGTCGAGGAACTGGCCGTCAACGGCGCCGACGTCGCGCGCGACAGCTACGGTGCCCGCGGCTGGGTCGCGCACCACAACACCGACCTGTGGCGCGCGGCGGCGCCCATCGACGGTCCGAACTGGGGCATGTGGCCCTGCGGCGGCGCGTGGATGTGCAAGACGCTGTGGGACCATTACGAGTACACGCCGGACGACGCCTATCTGCGCCGCATCTACCCGCTGCTGAAGGGTGCCTCGCAGTTCTTCGTCGACGTGCTCGTCGAGGACCCGCAGGGCCGCGGCCTCGTGACGTCGCCATCGATCTCGCCGGAGAACACGCACCATCCGGACGTGGCCGTATGCGCGGGTCCGGCGATGGACCGCCAGATCGTGCGCGACCTGTTCGCGTGGACGCTGGCCGCGCACGAGCGCGTGGGCGATCCGGACATGGAGTTCCGCAAGGCGGTGGAAACGAAGCGCGCGCGACTGGCGCCGGACCGCATCGGCGCCCAGGGCCAGTTGCAGGAATGGCTGGAGGACTGGGACGGCCAGGCGCCGGAACAGCATCACCGCCACGTCTCGCACCTGTACGCGGTCTATCCCAGCGAGCAAATCAACGTGCGCGACACGCCCGACCTGATCAAGGCCGCCAAGACGACGCTGAACACGCGCGGCGACCTTTCCACCGGCTGGGCAACCGCATGGCGCCTGGCGCTGTGGACGCGCATGGGCGAAGGCGAGCGCGCCTACGGCATCCTGCGCGGCCTGCTGGGCCGGGAGCGCACCTACCCGAACATGTTCGACTCGCATCCGCCGTTCCAGATCGACGGCAATTTCGGCGGCTCGGCCGCGATCCTCGAGATGCTCGTGCAGTCGTGGGGCGGCGAGATCCGCATCCTGCCCGCGCTGCCGCGCGCATGGCCGGAAGGCGCGGTGCACGGCGTGCGTGCCCGCGGCGGCGTCGAGGTCGACCTGGACTGGGCCGGCGGCCGCGCCACGCGGCTCACGCTGCGCGGCAAGCCGGGGCAAGCGGTGCAGGTGCGGATCGGCCAGCGTCTCGCGTCCATCAAGCTGGATGCCTCCGGACGCGCGCGGCTGTCCGGGGCGGCGCTCAGTTGACGGCGCCTTCCGCGACCGGCGCAGGGACGGCCACGCGGCGCCGTCCCGCCAGCACGACCAGCGCGGCGATGCCGCACGCTACCGCTGCCGTGTAGACGGCAGGCGAATACGTGAACGAGATCGTGCGGACGCGGCCCGCGCCGTAGGCCGCCACGGCCGCACCCAGCTGGTGGCCGGCGAACACCCAGCCGAAGATCATCGGCGCGCGCTTGCCCCAGGCCTGGGCGGCCAGGCGGACGGTCGGCGGCACGGTCGCGATCCAGTCGAGGCCATAGAACATGGCGAACAGCGACAGGCCCGTGAGCGTGAAGTCGGCCGACGGCAGCCAGGCCAGCGACAGGCCGCGCATGCCGTAGTACCAGCACAGCAAATAGCGGCTGTCGTAGCGGTCCGACAGCCAGCCGGACAGGATCGTGCCGACGAGGTCGAACGTCCCCATCATCGCCAGCACGGACGCGGCCGGGACGGCGCCGAGGCCCGCGTCGCCGCACAGCGAAATGAAGTGCGTCTGGATCAGGCCATTCGTCGACAGGCCGCAGATGAAGAAGCTGCCGAACAGCACCCAGAACACGCGGTCGGCGCGCACGCTGGCCAAGGTGGTGAACGGCGTACGGATCGACACGGCGCCACGCGCCGGCACGACGGGCTGCACGGACGTGTCGCCACCAAACGGCGCGAGGCCCAGTTCCTGCGGATGGTCGCGCACGAACAGCAGCGCGAGGACGGCCACGAGCGCGCAGCTGGCCATCACGGGCAGCAGCGCCATGCGCCAGCCGCCGTGCTCGATCAGCCACGTGCCGACCGGCAGGAACACGAGCTGGCCCGTCGCCGAGCTGGCGGTCAACAGCCCCATCACGAGACCGCGGCGCCGTTCGAACCAGCGGTTGGCGACGACGGCGTTGAGCACGAGGGCCGTCATGCCGGAGCCGATCCCCAGCATCACGCCGAGCAGCAGCACGAGCTGCCAGAAGGCCGTCATCTCGCGCACGAGCGCGAGGCCGGTCCCGATGACGGTCAGCGCCGTCACCATCACGTTGCGCAGGCCGAAGCGCTCCATCAGCAGCGCGGAAAATGGGCCCATCAGGCCGAACAGGGCGAAGCGCACGGCAAGCGCCGACGAGATCTGGTCGACGCTCCAGCCGAATTCCTGGCTCAGGGGTTTCAGCAGGGCGCCAGGCAGGCCGAGGGCGGCGGACGACGACAGGGCCGTCAGGAAGGTGATCGCGGCGACGAGCCAGCCGTAGTGCAGGCCGTGGCGGCCGAGCCGCTGCGCAAGACGTGTGGAAAGCATGGTGATCCTCGATGAAGGCGCGGGTGCACGTGCTTACGCGCGGGTGGATGGGAGCAGGCGGTCGACGGCGGCCGCCAGGATGTGGCGGGCGTACGCGTCGTCGTCGACGGCGCGCGCCAGCACGAGCGCGCCGACCATCGTCGCGAACGCGGCGAGCGCATCGTCCGGCGTCGCGGCCGGATCGGCCTGGCGCAGGGCGCTGCCGAGGATCTCGACGAAGGTCTTCACGCCCGCCTCGAAATGGCGCGGCAGGTCGGGGCCGTGGCGGGACGCGTCCGCGCCGAGCGAGGCGATGACGCAGCCCGTGCCCACGCGGCCGCGGTGCCCCGGCGTCAGGTAGCGGCGCACGAGGGCCGCATAGGCGCTCTCCCCCGCCTCGGCCGCGGCGCGCCGCCAGCCGTTGATGCCCGTCTCCAGCGCGCGGTCGCAGGCCTGGGCGATGAGGTCGTCCTTCGACTTGAACTGCTTGTAAAACGCGCCGTGCGTGAGGCCGGCGGCAGCCATCAGCTCGGCGAGGCCGACGCCGTCGAAGCCCCGTTCGCGGAACAGGCGGCTCGCCGCATCGATGACGGCCTGGCGGTTTTCCTCCGCCTGGATTCGATTGACCCGCATGGCTTTCTCCGTGGGAGTGTCAAAAATGGATGTCAATCATAATCCATTTTCGAAAATAGATGTCAAGTACAATCTATTTTACCGACCGGCAGCGAATGGCACGCTGCCGTAAAATACGGCTTTCGACAACGCCTCATCCGTCCGCCATGCACATCAATCCCGAACGCAGCGCCCGCCCCGACTATGGCCTGCTGGTGCGCCAGGTCGCCAGCATCCTCGAGGGCGAACGCGACCTCACCGCCAACGCGGCGCAATTCTCCGCGCTCGTCTACGACACCCTCGCCGACTTGAACTGGGCCGGCTTTTATCTGACCGTCCCGAGCAAGTCGGGCGATGGCTCCGACCTGCTCGTCGGCCCGTTCCAGGGCAAGCCGGCCTGCGCCCGCATCCCGTTCGGCCGCGGCGTGTGCGGCGCGACGGCCGTCCGGCGCGAAACCATCGTCGTGCCGGACGTGCACGCGTTCCCGGGGCATATCGCCTGCGATTCGGCGTCGAATTCGGAAATCGTCATCCCGCTCGTCAAGAATGGGAAGCTGGTCGGCGTGTTCGACATCGACAGCCCTCTGCTCAACCGTTTTTCCGACGAGGACAAGGCCGGTCTCGAGGCCATGGTGGCGGCGTTCCTGGATGCCACCGATTGTTGATTTAGGATGCATTTGGTGGGCACAGGGTGCCCACCCTACGTTTTATGTCGCAGCCGTAGGGTGGGCACCCCGTGCCCACCATCGCAGGCCCGGCGATTGGTACAATAACGGTCTACTCCCCTTTTCCGCCGCATCATGAACCAACTCGAACAGCTCAAGCAGTACACCACCGTGGTGGCCGACACCGGCGACTTCCAGTCGATCAAGGCCTACGCCCCGCAGGACGCGACGACGAATCCGTCGCTGATCCTGAAAGCCGTCCAGAAGCCGGAATACCGTCCGCTGCTGGAAAAGACCATCGCCGCCTTCCCGACCGCGTCGACCGAGGAAATCGTCGACCGCCTGCTGATCGCATTCGGCACCGAGATCCTGAAGTTCGTGCCGGGCCGCGTGTCCACCGAAATCGACGCCGCCCTGTCGTTCGACACGGCCGCCACCGTCGCCAAGGGGCGCGAACTGATCGCCCTGTACGAAGCGGCCGGCATCAAGCGCGAGCGCGTGCTGATCAAGATCGCGTCGACGTGGGAAGGCATCCGCGCCGCCGAGATCCTCGAGAAGGACGGCATCCGCTGCAACCTCACGTTGCTGTTCTCGCTGTGCCAGGCCGTCGCCTGCGCCGAAGCGGGCGTGCAACTGATTTCGCCGTTCGTCGGCCGCATCTACGACTGGTACAAGAAATCGACCGGCACCGACTACCAGGGCGCGGAAGATCCGGGTGTGCAGTCGGTCAAGCGCATCTACCAGTACTACCGCAAGTTCGGCTACAAGACCGAAGTCATGGGCGCGAGCTTCCGCAACACGTCGCAGATCCTGGAACTGGCCGGTTGCGACCTGCTGACCATCTCGCCGGACCTGCTGCAGAAGCTGGCCGATACCGAAGGCACCGTGGAGCGCAAGCTCGTGGCCGATACGACGGCGGACATCCAGAAGATCGCGCTCGACGAAAAGACCTTCCGCTTCATGCTGAACGAAGACGCGATGGCGACCGAGAAGCTGGCCGAGGGCATCCGCGCGTTCTGCGCCGACTCGGGCAAGCTGAAAAAGATGATCGAAGAAATGCGTTAAGCTCCACCGCGGCGCAAACGAAAACGGCAGCCCGCGGGCTGCCGTTTTTCATGGCCGGATGGCGTGTTCTCAGGCGTGCGCCAGTGCGCGCACCGGTTGCATGGCCACCTCGTAGGCCGGCTCGTACGATGCCTCGTGCGCGTCGAGACGGAACACGCTGACCAGCTGGTCCAGCGCGGCCGCCTGTTCCTGCAGGCTCTGCGCCGTGCTGGCGGCCTGCTGCACGAGGCCCGCGTTCTGCTGGGTCACCGTGTCCATCTGCGTGATGGCCTGGTTCACCTGCTCGATGCCGGCGCTCTGCTCGCGGCTCGCATGGCTGATCTCGGCCATGATCGCGTGCATCTGCTCGACACTCTTCAACACGTCGGTCATCGTCGCACCCGCTTCCGCCACAAGCAGGTTGCCCGCCTCGACCTGCTGCACGGAGCTGCCGATCAATTCCTTGATCTCTTTTGCCGCGGCGGCCGAACGCTGCGCCAGGTTGCGCACTTCCGTCGCGACGACAGCAAAGCCGCGGCCCTGCTCGCCGGCACGCGCAGCTTCCACGGCTGCATTCAGTGCGAGGATGTTCGTCTGGAACGCGATGCCGTCGATGACGGAAATGATGTCGACGATCTTTTGCGACGACGCGTGGATCGAGCCCATCGTGTCGACGACGCGCGCGACGGCGCTACTGCCCTTCTGGGCGACTCCGGCGGCCGAATCGGCCAGCGCGTTCGCCTGGCCTGCGTGGTCGGCGTTCTGGCGCACGGTCGACGTCAGCTGTTCCATCGACGCGGCCGTCTCTTCCAGCGAGCCGGCCTGCTGCTCCGTGCGCGCCGACAGGTCGAGGTTGCCGCTGGCGATTTCGTCGGACGCCTGCGAGATCGTCGCGGTGGCGCCGCGCACGTCGCCCACGATCTTCGCCAGGTTGTCGCGCATGGACTTCATCGCGAACAACAGGCTCGACGCGTCGCCGGCACGGGTTTCGACGCGCACCGACAGGTCGCCGGCCGCGATGCGGCTGACGATCTCGGTGGCGTAATCGGGCTCGCCGCCAAGGCGGCGCATCAACCAGCCCGTGATGAACGCTGCACCGGCCGCACCCAGCACGACGCTGCCGAGCACCAGCGAGATGATCCACACGCGCGACGCCGAGTAGCGTGCATTGCCCTCGACGGCCGCGGTACGGCCGCCTTCCGTGTACATGTCGACGATCTTGTCGACGTGGCCGCGCAGCGCGACGATCAACTTGTTCGATTCGCCGCGGAGCAATTGCTTGCCTAAGTCATCGTCATTCGCACGACCGGCGGCGCGGATCTTCGCGTCCTCGACCATGTAGCGGTCCCACATCTCGAGGAGCTGTGCATACATCTGCTTTTCCTCGGGCGACGCGAGCAGCTTCACGTAGTCGTCCTGCATCTTGTGCAGGTCGTCGAGGTCCTTGGCGATGACCTTGTCGTATTTATCCATTTCCGACTGTTCGTTGGAAAGAATGTATTGCAACTCACGCGTACGAATACGGGCGATTTGCGATTTGATGTCTTCGATGACACGAATGCTCGGCATCCAGTGCGACGACAATTTCATCGACGTGTCATTCACTTGTGCTAATTGCCAGATCGCGACTGCACCGACGAACGCGGTCAGCGCCAGCACGGCAGCGAATGCAATTCCTAATTTCGTAGCAAGACGCAAGTTTGATAAATATCTCATTTTGACCGTTTTAAATGTTGGCTTTCATGTTACAATGTTTCCGCACATCAACAATGATACTCGACATGGGATGTCTACACATCTTCAATCTTCATTCCTGTCGAGTTTTCGCCACACAAGAACTGTCAAATTTTTTGAATTAAAAGTTTGAAATAAGTTTATTTCAACACTGAAATACAACGATACGAACGCCACATATCTTTTAGAATACCAAACTTTCCGTACGGCAACTTTTGGAGCTCCTGATGCTTTCGTCCATTTCTTATCTTGGCAAAGTCGCATTCGCGAAATGCACCTTCTCGTGGAACTCGGATCTCGATTCCATTTTCGAAATATTGTCGAATCGCTTCGATAGTTTTAATGACAATGGCTTCTACCCCCATCCGGACGAAATCGAGTTGCGCAAGGAATTGGGCACGGTGCCGACGCTCGCCCATCTGGCGGAAGGCGTACGCGGCCTGCAGGCCCATGGCGTCGTGCTGTACGACCTGGGTCTCGCGCACCTGCCGGAAGACCGCCGCAACGCCGCGCTGTACGCCATCACCTTGATGCTCGGCTACCCGACGTCGACGGACCAGCGCACGGGTCGTGTCGCCTGGGACGTCCGCGCCCGCCCCGTCGAAGAAATCGACGGCCGCTTCACGACGTTCTCCGAACGCATCGGCAGCGCCGACATGCACACGGATTCCTCGTTCTATCCGATGCCGGAAGAGCAGTTCATCCTGTACGTCGTGAACGCCGCCCGCTGCGACGGCGGCCACTCGCTGCTCGTCGACGGCGAGGACATCTACCAGGCGCTGCAGCAGACCGAGGAAGGCCGCAAGGCGTTCGACCTGCTCAGCACGACGCCGGTGCCGTTCCGCGTGCCCGCCATCTATGCGGCCGGAGAGGACAACGTCGAAGTCAACGTCGCGCTCGTGTTCGGCCCGGCCAAGCGTCCCGGCACGCGTTTCACGATGCGTTGGCGCTACGACTCCATCAAGAAGGGCCTGGCCGCGCGGCCCGACCTGGAAACGCCCGAGCTGCGCGCCGCGCTGGAGTTGATGAACGACGTGGCCGAGAACCGCGCCGTGCGCTTCAAGGACCAGTTGCCGACCGACACGCTGATGTTGGCCGACAACCACCACATGCTGCATGGCCGCACGACCTACACGGACGAGCGCCGCCACCTGATCCGCATTCGCATTTCGGACGTGCCGAACGCCGAGCGCATTGGCCCGTCGGGCGTCGTCAGGGATTGACATGACCGACACCGTTCTCGACCGGGCCGCCGCATCCGTCGCGGCAGCCCGTCCCGCCACCGTCCCGGCCGACGGCCTGCCGCCGGCGCAGCGTCGCTGGGCGATGGTCGCGCTGATGACGGGCGTGTCGATGGCATCGCTCGACACGGCCATCGCCAACACGGCCCTGCCCGAACTGGCCCGGCAGCTGCATGCGGGCGCCGCCGCCTCCGTCTGGATCGTCAACATCTATCAGCTGGCGATGGTCGCCACCCTGCTGCCGTTCGCGGCGCTGGGCGAGCGCGTCGGCTACCGGCGCGTGGCGACGGCCGGGCTGGCGCTGTTCACGCTGGCCTCGCTCGCGTGCGCGCTGGCGTGGAACCTGCCGCTGCTCGTGGGCGCGCGCCTTCTGCAGGGCCTCGGTGCCAGCGCGCTGATGGGCGTGACCACCGCGATGATGCGCGCCATCTACCCGGCGCGCCTGCAAGGCCAGGGTTTCGGCCTCAACGCGCTCGTTGTCGCGGTGGCGTTCGCCGTCGGGCCGACGCTCGCCTCGCTGATCCTGGCGCTGGCGTCGTGGCCGTGGCTGTTCGCCATCAACGTCCCGATCGGCACGGCCGCGTTCCTGCTGGCGCGCCGCGTCCTGCCCGACAACGCGCGCGCAGCGCAGGGCTTCGATGCGGGCGCCGCGCTGTGCAACGCGGGCGCGTTCGGCCTGCTGATCCTGCTGCTGGGCGACGCGGCCCACGGCGCCGCGCCCGCGCGCCTCGCCGTCGAGGCGGTGGGCACGTTCGCCTGCTTCGCGCTGCTGCTGCGGCGCCAGCGCGGCCAGGCGGCGCCGATCCTGCCGACCGACCTGCTGGCGCGGCCGCTGTTCGCACTGTCGGCACTGACGGCCGTGTGCACGTTCGCCGTGCAAAGTCTCGCCTTCGTGGCGCTGCCCTTCCACTTCGAGCAGGTGCTCGGCCGTTCGCCCGTGGAGACGGGCTTCCTGCTGACGCCCTGGCCCGTCCTTGTCGCGATCATGGGACCGGTCTCGGGCCGCCTGTCCGACCGCTACGAATCGGGCCTGCTGGCCGGGATCGGGCTTCTCGTGCTGTGCGCGGGCGTGCTGGCGCTGCTGTGGATGCCGGCCGCGCCGAGCGCCGTCGCCATCGCGTGGCGGATGGCCGTGTGCGGCGCCGGCTTCGGCCTGTTCCAGGCGCCGAACATGAAGGCGATCATGGGCAGTGCGCCGAACGAACGGGCCGGCGGCGCGAGCGGCATCGTCGCCACGGCGCGCCTGACGGGCCAGGCCGGCGGCGCCGCGCTGGTGGCCGGATGCCTCGTGCTGTCGGACCGCCACGGCACGACGTACGCCCTCGCGGCGGCGGCGATCATCGCCCTGCTGGGCGCCGCCATCAGCTTCGCGCGCCTGCACCGGCGCGTGCGCGGCTGACGCGGGCCGGACGAGGGGCCAACGTCAAGCCCTCGGACCGGCCACTCTCTTACCGACGTCCCCTCCGCAACCCGTCCAGATACGGATCGATCACGCACTTCCCCAGCGCGATCAGATCGAAGTGCTGCGGATCGAACATCCAGCTGTGGATCAGGCCATCGATGATGATCCATAAGGCCAGCGCCACGCCGTCGGGCGCGACGTCGCGGCCGATGACGCCCTTGTCCACGGCCAGCCGGATGCGGCGTTCCGCGCGGCTCATCCAGTTGGCCATGTTCTGCTGGCGGCGCTGGCGCACGGCGTCCATCTCGCCCACGAACTCCACCTTCAAGGTCGCGATCTCGAACACGCGGCGCGCGACCGGGTCCTCCACCGTCCGGCGCAACACGGCCAGCATGTAGTTGCGCAGGTCGACGAGCGGGTCGTCCGATTCCGCCTGGTCCAGCACCTGCATCTCCGCTTCCAGGGGCAACGTCGCGCGCTCCATCATCGCGTTGAACAGCGCGCCCTTGTCGTCGAAATGCCAATAAATTGCCCCGCGCGTCACACCGGCGGCGGTTGCGATATGCTGCAACGTCGTGCGCGATACACCTTGTTCTACGAACAATTTTTCCGCAGCATCCAGAATGCTGTCACGGGTCGCGGCCGCCTCTTCTTTGGTTCTGCGGGCCATCCGTCTATTCTCCGTTTTTTATAGGTGGGAAACATTAAACATACACTCGTGATAGTATCTCGGGGTTTTCCCAAAAGCCAGCGATAAGCCCGAAGCCGTGCCGGTGGAAGCGTCGAACTGCCTGCCGCGTGTTGCGTTTTTTGCACCGCGGCCCGTTCGAGCACCCGAGAAAAGCGTCGCGGATCGGTTTGTCCTTTTTTCCACAAGAAGGAAGCACTGAATGCGCTCTGCCAACTCCTCTTCTCTGACTCTGTCCAGGATCGCCGCGTCCACCCTGGTCGCCATGGCCCTGCTGTCGGCCTGCGGTTCCAAGGATAATGCCCAGGCCGGCCCCGGGGCGGGCCCCGGCGCCAAGATGCCGCCGCCGCAAGTCGGCGTGATCACCACCAAATTCCAGCCGGTCGCGCTCGAGACCGAGTTGCCGGCCCGCGTCGAGGCGATCCGCACCGCGCAGGTGCGCGCGCGCGTCAACGGCGTCGTTCTGAAGCGCCTGTTCACCGAGGGCAGCCTCGTCAAGCAGGGCCAGTCGCTGTTCCAGATCGATCCCGAGCCGTACCAGGCCCAGTTGAACGCGGCCCAGGCCACGCTCGGCCGCGCACAGGCCAACCTGACGTCGACGTCGGCCACGGTCGAGCGCTATAAGCCGCTCGTCGATGCGCAGGCCGTCAGCAAGCAGGAATTCACGAACGCCGTGGCCGCGCAGAAGCAGGCCGAGGCGGACGTCAATTCGGCCAAGGCCCAGGTGCGCATCGCCAAGATCAATTACGACTACGCGAACGTCTACGCGCCGATCTCGGGCCGCATCGGCCGCGCGCTCGTGACTGAAGGCGCGCTCGTCTCCGCCACCGAGGCAACACAGATGGCGCTGATCCAGCAGACGGACGACGTCTACCTGAACATCACGCAATCGGCCGCCGAACTGCAGCGCCTGCGCAAGGATGCCGGCGGCAAGGGCATCGGTTCGAGCGTCCCCGTGACGGTGGTGATGGACGACGGCACCGTGCTGCCGCAGAAGGGCAAGCTGCTGTTCTCCGACATCTCCGTCGACCCGACCAGCGGCCAGGTCACGCTGCGCGCCGAGGCCGCGAATCCGGGCAACGCCCTGCTGCCGGGCCAGTACGTGCGCGTGCGCCTCGCGCAGGCCGAGCTGCCGTCCGGCATCCTCGTGCCGCAACAGGCCGTCACCCGCGGCGGCCCGAACGGCGATACCGTCACCGTGATCGGGCCGGACAACAAGCCAACCCCGCGCACCATCAAGATCGGTTCCCAGAACGGCGACAACTGGGTCGTCACGGACGGCCTCAAGGAAGGCGAGAAGGTGATGGTCGACGGGTTCCAGAAGCTGCAGATGCTGCCGCCGGGCACGCCGGTGCAGCCCGTCGCCTGGACGCCGGCCGGCGCACCCGCAGCCCCGGCCGCCGCACCCGCTGCCCAGCCTGGCGCGGCCGGTGCCCAGACCGCCGCAGCCGCGCCCGCCGCGAGCGCGCCCGCCGCCGGGGCGCCGGCCGCCGGATCGCCGGCCGGTTCGGGCAACACCCGCCAGTGACAAGGCAAGGCTAGATAAACAGGAACCACAATGGCACGTTTTTTTATTGACCGCCCCATCTTCGCCTGGGTGATCGCGCTGTTCATCATGGTGCTTGGCGGCGTCGCCATCAAGCAGCTGCCGATCGCGCAGTATCCGACCGTGGCGCCGCCGTCGATCGTCGTCAGCGTCGCGTATCCCGGCGCTTCGGCGCAGACGCTGGAAGATTCCGTCATCTCCGTCATCGAACGCGAGATGAACGGTGCCGAGGGCATGATCTACATGGAGTCGACCAGCCAGGCCAACGGCACCGGCTCCATCACGATCAGCTTCGAGACCGGCACCAATCCGAACCTGGCCCAGGTCGACGTCCAGAACCGCCTCGCGCGCGCCACGCCACGCCTGCCCGCCGCGGTGACGCAGCAGGGCGTGCGCGTCGACAAGGCACGCTCGAACTTCCTGCTGTTCACGATCCTGTCGTCGGACGACCCGAACTGGGACACCGTCGCGCTGGGCGACTACGCGTCGCGCAACGTGCTGCCCGAGATCCAGCGGATCAAGGGCGTCGGCCAGGCCCAGTTGTTCGGCACCGAGAAGGCGATGCGCATCTGGATCGATCCGGCCAAGCTGGTCGGCTTCAACCTGTCGCCGGCCGACGTCAACACCGCGATCGCCCAGCAGAACGCCCAGGTGGCGTCGGGCACGATCGGTGACCTGCCGGTTGCGAAGGGCCAGCAGATCACGGCCACCGTCGTCGTCACGGGCCAGCTGTCCACCGTCGAGCAGTTCGGCAACATCGTGCTGCGCGCGAATCCGGACGGCTCCACCGTGCGCCTGAAGGACGTCGCCCGCATCGAGATCGGCGGCCAGGCCTACGTCACGTCGACGCGCCTGAACGGCAAGCCGTCGACCGGTATCGGCGTGCAGCTGTCGCCGACCGGTAACGCGCTGGAAACGGCGAAGCTGATCAAGGAGCGCATGCAGCAGCTGCAGCGCTACTTCCCGAAAGGGATGAAGTACTCGATCCCTTACGACAGCACGAAGTTCATCCAGATCTCGATCAGCCAGGTGGTGGAAACGCTGATCGAGGCCGTGATCCTCGTGTTCATCGTGATGTACATCTTCCTGCAGAACATCCGCTACACGATCATCCCGACCATCGTCGTGCCGGTCGCCCTGCTCGGCTCTTTCGCCACGCTGCTGGCGATGGGCTTCTCGATCAACGTGCTGACGATGTTCGGCATGGTGCTCGTGATCGGTATCGTCGTCGACGATGCGATCGTGGTCGTGGAGAACGTCGAGCGCATCATGTCGGAGGAAGGCCTGCCGCCGTTGCAGGCGACGCGCAAGGCGATGGGCCAGATCTCGGGCGCCATCATCGGCGTGACCGTCGTGCTGATGTCCGTGTTCGTGCCGCTCGCATTCTTCCAGGGCGCCGTCGGCAACATCTACCGCCAGTTCTCGATCGTGATGGTGTCGTCGATCGGCTTCTCGGCGTTCATGGCGCTGTCGCTCACGCCCGCGCTGTGCGCGCACCTGTTGAAGCCCGTCGAGGCGGGCCACCACATGGAGAAGAAAGGCTTCTTCGGCTGGTTCAACCGCACGTTCACGACGGGCGCCAAGCGCTACGAAGGGTTCGTTGCCAAGATCCTCAAGCGGGCCGGCCGCGCGCTGGTCGTGTTCGCGGTGCTCGTGGCCATCGTGGGCCTGATGTTCGCGCGCCTGCCGAATTCGTTCCTGCCGAACGAGGACCAGGGCTACATCATCGCCAACATCCAGCTGCCGCCGGGCGCCACCGCGGAGCGCACGAACGTCGTGCTGCACGCGATGGAAGACTATGTGCTGAAGCAGCCGGAAGTCGCCGACATGGTCGCCGTGACGGGCTTCTCGTTCACGGGCCAGGGCCAGAACATGGGCCTCGCGTTCATCCCGCTGAAACCATGGGACGAGCGCAAGGGCAAGGGCCAGGACGCGCAAGGCCTCGCAGGCCGCATCACGGGGCACATGATGGCGCTGCGCGACTCGTTCATCTTCGTCGTGAGCCCGCCGCCGATCCCGGAACTGGGCCGCGGCACGGGCTTCTCGTTCCGCCTGCAGGACCGCGGCGGCCTCGGTCACGCCGCCCTGCTCCAGGCGCGTAACCAGCTGCTGGGCATGGCGATGCAGAGCAAGGTGCTGACGGGCATCCGTCCGGAAGGCCTCGAAGACGCGCCGCAGCTGAAGCTGAACATCGACCGCGACAAGGCACAGGCACTGGGCGTCACGTTCGGCGCCATCAACACGGCGCTGTCGACGTCGCTGGGCTCCGCGTACGTGAACGACTTCCCGAACGCGGGCCGTCTGCAGCGCGTGATCGTGCAGGCCGACGCGCCGGAGCGCATGCAGCCGGAAGACCTCCTGCGCATCAACGCGCTGAACACGAAGGGCCAGCCGGTGCCGCTGTCCGCGTTCGCGACGACGCAGTGGATCACGGGTCCGATGCAGACGACGCGCTACAACGGCTACTCCGCGATGAGCATCACGGGCGACGCCGCGCAAGGCTATTCGACGGGCCAGGCGCTGGACGAGATGCAGGCGCTGGCGGCCAAGCTGCCGCCGGGCTTCGCGTTTGAATGGACGGGCCAGTCGCGCGAGGAGATCCTTGCCGGTTCCACCGTGTTCGTGCTGATCGGCTTCGCGCTGCTGGCCGTGTTCCTCGCGCTCGCCGCGCTGTACGAGAGCTGGTCGATCCCGGTCGCCGTGCTGCTCGTCGTGCCGCTGGGCGTGCTCGGTTCGCTGCTCGCGGCGTCGCTGCGCGGGCTGTCCAACGACGTGTACTTCAAGGTCGGCCTGATCACCATCATCGGCTTGGCCGCGAAGAACGCGATCCTGATCGTGGAATTCGCGAAGGACCTGCAGGCGCAAGGCAAGTCGCCGTTCGACGCGGCGCTCCAGGCGGCGCACCTGCGCTTCCGTCCGATCCTCATGACGTCGCTCGCGTTCATCCTCGGCGTGCTGCCGCTGGTGGTCGCCAGCGGCGCCGGCGCCGCGTCGCAGCGCGCGATCGGTACCGGCGTGATGGGCGGCATGCTGACGGCGACGGCACTGGGCGTGTTCTTCGTGCCCGTGTTCTTCGTCGTCATCCGCGGGTTCTTCAAGGGCAGCGAACGCCAGCGCAAGAAGTACGCGCACGAAGAAGACACCACTGCCATCGACTCGAAAATCTGATGAACGCCATGAAACGACTCACTCCCCTCGCCCTCGCGCTCGTGCTGGCCGGCTGCGTGAACCTGGCGCCGAAATTCGAGCGCCCGGCCGCGCCGGTGGCGGCCGCCTTCCCGACCGTGGCAGGCACCGTCAACAGCGGCAATCCGGTCGCGAGCGAAGCGCCCGCCGCCATCGCGTGGCAGCACTTCTTCACCGATCCGCGCCTGCAGCAACTGATCTCGCTGGCCCTCGCCAACAACCGCGACCTGCGCGTTGCCGTCCTCAACATCGAGGCGGCGCGCGCGCAGTACCAGATCCAGCACTCGAACCAGTTCCCGGCCATTAATGCCGGCATTTCGGGCCAGCGCCAGACGACGGGCAAGGACCAGCCGATCAGCAGCATCTACCAGGCCGGCCTGTCCGTCTCCGCATTCGAGCTGGACTTCTTCAGCCGCGTGAAGAACCTGTCCGACGCCGCGCTGGCACAATTCCTCGCGACCGAGGAAGCGCGCAAGACGGCGCAGATCAGCCTGATCGCGCAGGTCGCCAACACGTACCTGACGTACCTCGCCGACGAGGAATTGCTGGCCCTCGTGCAGCAGACCCTCAAGACGCGCGAGGAATCGCTGCGCCTGACCAATCTGCGCTTCGAGAACGGCGTCTCGTCCAAGCTCGACCAGCAGCAGGCCGTCTCGCTCGTCGAACAGGCGCGCACGACGCTGGCCCAGGCCCAGCGCCAGCGCGCACAGGACCTGAACTTCCTGACGCTGCTGATCGGCCAGCCGATTCCGGACGCCCTGCCCGCCGGCGCCACGCTCGCGACGACGAACCTGCCGGACCTGCCGGCCGGCTTGCCGTCCGACCTGCTCGCGGTGCGCCCGGACATCCGCGCCGCCGAGCAGCAACTGGTCGCCGCGAACGCCAACATCGGCGCGGCGCGCGCGAACTACTTCCCGCGCATCACGCTGACGGGCACGGCGGGCAGCGCCAGCAAGGAATTGTCCGGCCTGTTCAAGAGCGGCACGTTCGGCTGGACGTTCGCACCGCAGGCGATCCTGCCGCTGTTCGACTTCGGCCGCACCCGCGCCGGCGTCGAAGGCGCGCGGGCCCAGCGCGACATCGCCGTCGCGCAGTACGAGAAATCGATCCAGACGGCGTTCCGCGAAGTGGCCGACGCGCTGGCCGGCCAGGCCACGTACAGCGAGCAGCTGCGCGCCCAGCAGGCCGTGGCTGCCGCCGAGACGGACCGCTTCAACCTGTCCGATCTGCGCTACCGGAACGGCACGGCCAGCTACCTCGACCTGCTCGATGCGCAGCGCTCGCTGTTCACGGCGCAACAGCAGGCCATCCAGGCCAATCTGCAGCGCCTGCAGAACCAGGTCACGCTGTACCGCGTGCTGGGCGGCGGGTGGAGCGAGCCGGGGCCCGCGACGGCAGCGCGCTGATTCTGCCGCGCGGAATCATTTCCGCGCACCATTGAGGGCGATCCCGACCGGGGCCGGCCGCGATTTCGGTATCATGAAATCGCAGGCCGGCCCCGGTTTTACATTGCATGCACGAGCGGCCCCGGCAGCCGTCGCCGGACGGCGTCCGCCAGGACCGCGACGCGCGCCGAGCCCGGCCTGTCGACCGCGGTCGCCTCTTGCGCCGCGCTCCATGCCATGCGAACTTTTCTTCGTGCACATTGGAAATCCATCGTCGCCATCGCCCTGCTCGTGCTGCTGGCCATGGCCACGGTGAATCCCGGCGCCGCCATGCCGGCCCCGCCGCTGGCCGCGCGCCTGCGCGCGCACGTGACGGCGCTCGCGGCCGGCACCACGGCAGCCGACGCACGCCGCGCGGATGCGGCCGCCTACATCGACAAGGTGCTGCGCACGGCCGGCTATGCCGTGCAGGACCGCGCCGCGCCGGGCCGGCGGCATGACATCGAAGCCGTGCGGGCCAACGTGGCGCCAGGCGCAACGGCGGCGCGCACGTTCATCGCCGGCGCCCGCTTCGACGGTGCGGCCGGCGCCGATCCGGACGCCGCGGGCAGTGTGGCCGCCGTGCTGGAACTGGCCCGCCTGCTGGCCGACGTGCAGCCCAGCCGCGGCACCGAGATCCGCTTCGTGTTCTTCCTGGCCCCGCAGGCGCGGCCGGCCGCGCCTGCGGGGGCGAGCCTGGACGACCTCGTGCGCCTCCTCGCGGACGCGCCGGACGACCATCCGGACAGCTTCATCGCCTACGTCGGCAGCCTCGCCTCGGCGCGCGACGTGCAGGATGCGCTGTCGGCCTTCCAGAGCATCGCGGGCCTGCCCTCGCACGGCCTCGCGACGCCGGCCTATCTGCAGGGCGTGACCTTGTTCGGCACCGGCCTGCCTACCCTCGTCCTCACCGATACGTCGTTCACCCGCTTCCCGTTCCGCCAGGCGCAGGACAGCGCGCCCGCTGCGGACGAGCCGCCCGAGCAGGCTGCGCAGGCCGTGTTCGACGGCATGGCGCGCGTCGTGAGCGGTCTCGCGCGTACGTTGACGGCGCTGGCGGCCGGGCAGCGCGGCTAGGCGACGACGCGGTCGGCCGGCGCCCGTTCCGCGAGCTCGGCCACGACGGCGCGCGGCGCGCGCGGATACAGCCACGACGACACGCACCCGGCCGCCGCCGCGCCGGCCAGCTGGGCCAGCACATAGCCCGGCACGTCGGCGAGACGGATGCCGGCGCAAGTGCCGGTGGCCGCGCGCGCCAGCGTGAGGGCCGGGTTGGCGAACGACGACGACGCCGTGAACCAGTATCCGGCGACGATGAACAGCGCAGCGGCGTACGGCGTCGCGGCCGGCCGCGTGCGCGTGCAGCCGGTGATGGTGGCGATCAGGCCGAACGTGGCGACGCCTTCGCTCCACCACAGCCCCGCCCCCGTGCGCGCCTGCGCCGCGGCCGCGAACACGGGCTCGCCGAACATCAGGTGCGCGACGGCCACGCCCGCGAACGCCCCGGCGACCTGCGCGCCGGCATACGGCAGCGCCAACCCGGCCGGCAGGTTGCGCTGCCATGCCTCGGACAAGGTGACGACGGGATTCAGGTGCGCGCCCGACACGGCGCCGAACGCCAGGATCAGCACGACGAGCCCGCAGCCGGACGCGATCGAATTGACGAGCAACGCGATGGCCGCGTTGCCGCCCGCCAGCCGGTCGCCCATGATGGCGGAGCCGACGACGACGGCCAGCAGCAGCGCGGTGCCGAGCCCTTCCGCGACGAGACGGCGCGCGAGCGTCACGGTGCCCGGGGTGCTGGCGTCGTCGGGGATAAGGATGGTGCGGGCGGGATGCGTCATGCCGCCATTGTGCGCGCCCGGCCCCGCGTCCCGGTACCGTCACCGCGATATGGTCAGCCGGTACTTGTTCAGCCGATACGGCGCGGCTTGCGGGTCACGCGCCGTGGCCGATGAGGGATGGAATGATGCCGAGGAGGCCGGCCATCGACACGGGCTTCGACAGGAACCGCACGCCGTCGGGCATCTTGCCCGCCTCGATGGGATTGCCCGAGATGACGAGGGCCGGCAGGCCGGGCTTCAGGCGGCGCAGCGCGTGGATCACCTCGATGCCGTTCATGCCGGGCATGCGGAAGTCGGTGATGAGGAGGTCGAACGGCCCCGCCTCGCCGGCGCGGACCGCATCGAACCCATTGTTGGCGACGGCCACGTCATAGCCGGCGACACTGAGGTAGCGCTCGAACACGTAAAGAATCGCTTCTTCGTCGTCGACGACGAGGATGCGTGGCGTTGCGGAAAGAGGCATCGGCCTGCTTGCCTTTCATTGAAACTCATGCAAGAAACTACTTTAACACATGGTTACGTGGATATCCGACACGTTTCACCTTGCCTACAATCAAGGTTGGCATACCGCCGAGGCGGCGTCATCAAATATGTCGATATTTCCGTTCAGAACCACATGTTTACGTTGTAATTACCGCACATTTGGCCTGAAAATTGTCGAAATTAATTTTGACAAGGATCGTTCGCTGTTATGCTGCTCGTATTTCCAAGTGGCAATAAACATTGTCACTTCACCGAAATGTCAGGAGCGGCCGTGTTTAGTGTCAAGAATTCCAGCGTGCGCAACCAGTTGCGCCTCGCGTTCACCCTCGTGATTGCCCTTTCCTTCCTGTCGAGCGGCCTCGCCATCTGGCGGCTGAACGCGCTCGCGGCGGAGACGCAGGCGCTGACGTCGACGCCGCTCGTCAAGGAAAGGCTGATTTCGAACTGGCTGCTGAACATCTCGGTCGCCGCCAAGCGCACGGCGGCCGTGGCCCGGTCGGCGGATCCGGAACTCGCCGCGTACTTCGCGGCCGACGCCGGGGAGTCGGCGGCCCGCTCGTCCGCGCTGCAGAAACAGGTGGGCGAGCTCGTCGCCGGCGCGGACGAACAGGCGCTGTTCGACGAGATCGGCGTGCTGCGCAAGCGCTACACGACCGACCGCGACCGCATCATGCAGCTCAAGAAGGACGACCATGGCGCCGACGCGCTGGCGGTGTACGACGGCAGCTTCGCGCCGCATACGGCCCAGTACGTGGCGAAAGTGCAGGACTTGCTCAGCCTGCAGCGCCGCGCCATCGACGGCCGGGCGCAGGCCGTGCTTGAGACGGCACACCGCAGCCAGACCGTGCTGCTGGGCCTGTGCGTGGCGACCTTGCTGGCCAGCGCCGCGGCCGGCGTCCTGTTCGTGCGCGCCCTGTTCCGCCGCCTGGGCGGCGAGCCGGCACTGGCGGCTGCGGTCGCGGCAGCGATTGCCGAGGGTAACCTGGACGTGCCGATCGCCGTGGCGCCGGGCGACGAGGACAGCCTGATGGCCGCCATGCGCCGCATGCGCGACAGCCTCGGCGGCATCGTCGGCCAGGTGCGTGCGAGCACCGCGGCGATCGGCGGTTCGGCCGACGTCATCGCGGCGGAAGCGCACGACTTGTCGGGCCGCACGGAGCGGCAGGCCGCCGCGCTGGAAGAGACGGCGTCGTCCATGGAACAGCTGACGCAGACCGTGGGCCTGAACGCCGACCACGCGCACGAGGCCAGCGCCCTCGCCGCGCAGGCAGCCTCCGTGGCGCGCCAGGGCGGCACCATCGTCGAGGAACTGGTCGTGACGATGGGCTCGATCGACGCGTCGTCCAAGCGCATCGTCGACATCATCGGGGTCATCGACGGCATCGCCTTCCAGACGAATATCCTCGCCCTCAATGCGGCCGTGGAAGCGGCGCGCGCCGGCGAACAAGGCCGCGGCTTCGCCGTCGTGGCAAGCGAAGTGCGGGCGCTGGCGCAGCGCTCGGCGACGGCTGCCAAGGAAATCAAGGGCCTGATCGACGACTCGACGGAGCGGGTGGAACAGGGCGCGGCGCTGGCGCAGAAGACGGGTGCGACGATGGGCGGCATCGTCGGCGGCATCGAGCGCGTGGCCGGCATCATGTCGGAGATCGTGGCGTCGAGCCGCGAGCAGTCGGACGGCATCGCCCAGGTCGGCCAGAGCGTCACGCAGATGGACCAGGCGACGCAGCAGAATGCCACGCTCGTCGAGGAGGCGGCGGCAACCGCCGTGGCCCTGCAGGAACAGGCGGCACACCTGGCCGCCATGATTGCGCGCTTCCGCACGGGCAAGCCGGACACGCGCGCGCCGCAGCGGCACGCGGCGCACCAGCCGGCCCGGCCGGCGCTGCGCGCCGCCTGACGCGACGTTTATTTAGGACGGTACAGGGCGCAGAGCTTGTGGCCGTCCGGATCGCGCACGTAGGCCAGGTACAGCTGTCCGAGGCTGCTCTCGCGCAGGCCCGGCGGCGCTTCGATCGACTTGCCGCCATGCGCCACGGCCGTGTCGTGGAATGCGTGGACCTGGTCGGGGGAATCGCATTTGAAGCCGATCGTGGCGCCGTTCGCGCACGTCGCCTCCGCCCCGTCGATGGGTTGCGTGACGCAGAACGCGCTGCCGTTATGCCGGTAGAACAGGCGCTTGTGGCCGGTGGGCGCCTCGTTGGGGAAGGCCTCGCCGGCCCCGAGGACGCCCAGCACGGCGTCGTAGAACCGCCGGGAACGTTCGAGGTCGTTCGACCCGATCATGATGTGACTGAACATGTGTCTCCTTTCGCGCCCTCGCGGGCAGGTGGATGGTCGTTACAGCGGATCGCAGTCTGGCACAAGCAGGGGTCACTCTGCAACGATTCCCTTGGTACAATGACATCACCATGAACAAGACCGCCCTCTTCCTCGTCGCCGGCGCGACCCTGTCCGCCGCGCTGTCCGCCTGCGGCGGCAAGACTGCCGCCAACGAAAAGAATTTCGCCGTCACGGTCACCCAGTACTTCGACAAGAAGGGCGACCTGTGTCTTGATCCCATCAAATTGCCCGTCGACGTGTACGAGATCGACCTGCGCCAGCAGAAGCTGTATCCGGACGGCACCGCCGGCCAGATGGCGGCGCTGGAAGCGGCCGGGCTGGCCAGGAGCGAGGACGTCGAACTGCCGGGCACGGTCGTCGACGGCAAGGCGACCGGCGTGAAGGTCAAGCGCTACACCATGACCGACGCCGCGCAACCGTTCCTGCATGCGAAACCCGGGCGGCAGCCGCGTATCTGCTGGGGCCGCAAATCGCTGGACAAGGTCGTGCGCTGGGCCGATCCGGCCAAGGTGGGCGACCATCAGGAGTCCAGCGTCCTCTACACGTTCAAGCTGTCGAACGTGGCGCCGTGGGCCAGGAAGCCGCAGGTCAAGGAAGCCTTCCCGGAGCTCGGCCGCAACGTCGACGGCGAGCACACGCAGAAGGAAAAGCTGTACGTCAAGCTCACGCCGCAGGGCTGGGAAGCGCTCGGCCTGAACGACTGACGCGCGGGACGCGCTCGCGTCAGGGCCGCGTCAGCTGGCCGATGACGCTCGCGACCTTCGTCGTGATGACGTCGACGGCCGGGTCGTTGGCGCCGTGCGGCAGGATGACGTCGGCGTGGCGCTTCGTGGGCTCGATGAATTGCTTGTGCATGGGGCGCACCGTGTCCAGATACTGATTGACGATGCTCTCCAGCGTGCGCCCGCGCTCGGCGATATCCCGCTGCATGCGGCGAATGAAGCGCACGTCCGGGGCGGTGTCGACGAAGATCTTCAGCGACATCATGTCGCGCAGATCGGCGTCATACAAGGCGAACAGCCCTTCGATCACGATGACGGGAGCAGGTTTGACGGAGATGGTCTTCTCGGAGCGGTTGTCGATCGTGAAGTCGTATTCCGGCATCTCGATCGCCTGGCCGTTGCGCAAGGCGCGGACGTGCTGCACCAGCAGCGGCCAGTCGAAGGCCTGCGGATGGTCGTAGTTCTGCTTGCGGCGGACGTCCGGAGTGAGGTGGGACTGGTCGCAGTAGTAGTCGTCCTGCATCACGACCGACACCACGTCGGCGCCGAACGACGCCAGCACCTGTTGCGACACGGTCGACTTGCCACTGCCGCTTCCGCCGGCGACGCCGATCACGAACGGAACGAAGGAAATCTCATTCATCCCGTCATGATACCGGAGCGGCGGGCGGACTGACAGGGACGGATCATGCAATGTGGTGTGTTCACCGATCGTGCCAGTCGAGCAAGGTCATCGTTGCCCCGGCGGAAACATCATCTATCGGAACGTTTTGCAGTAACAGCGCTGTTTTCTCGATGACTGTGGGAACTCTCCTAAGCAACCGTTCAACGAACGCGACAGCATCGAACGCGGCGCCATCCGGTCCCGTGATGCGTACGCGAACTGGCTTTCCACCGCTCAAGCCAATCACGTCATCGATGACGACGACCGTACCCCGATGGGTGATGTCGAAGACCTCGACGATCGCGTACGAACGACTCTCCATGCTGCCTCCCGGATTCCCATCACCCTAATCCAGCAGTTCGACATCCGGCAAATTGGCCAGCACCTGATCCCACGTGTCGTACCGCGCCAGCGTCTCGACGACGACGGGCAGCGGCTCGGCCCAGATCTCGGGCAGCATGCGCTCCTGCCGCTCGCGGACAGGGAACGCCAGCCGCTCCAGTGGCGGATCGAAGCGCGCGTCGATGCCGGGCTTGTTGCCGCGGGCATCGATGCGGTACCAGCCGGAGTCCTTCAGGTACACGGCGTTCAGGCCGTGCAGGCAGTACGGCGCGCCTTCCGTGCCGACGGACAGGCGCTGGTAGCACAGCCCCGCCGGGATGCCGTTCGCCCTCAGCAGCGCGGCGAGCAGGTGGCTCTTCGCATAGCAATAGCCCGTCCCGTGGCGCAGCGCGTCGGACGCCTTGCACGTCACGGGGTTCAGCTTGAAATCGACGCTGTGGCGGATCTCGTCGCGCACGAATTCGAAGCATGCGCGCACGACCTCCTCCTCGGACGCCCTGCCCTCGGCCAGCCGGCGCGCGGCGGCGCGGACGTCTTGCGTGTCGAAGTCGATGTACGTGCTGGCGGACAGATAGCGTTGCATGGTTCTCCTTCAGTCTTCGGTCAGGAAGATTTCCTGTAAATCGTTGAGGAAGCGCTGGCCCAGTTCCGTCGGCCGGATGATGCGGAAGTCGCGGTAGATCAGGCCTTTCGCCTCGGCCTCGTTGAGCGGCTTCTCGATGGCGTTGATCGGCATGCCCGTGCGTTCGCCGAACAGGTTCGGGTCGAATCCTTCCGTCAGGCGCAGCGTGTTGAGCATGAATTCGAAGCCCAGCTCGGCGCGCCCGATCTCGCGTTCCTCGGCCACGGCATTGCCCTTCGACGCCGCCTCCATGAACGACGCCGGCTGCTTGTAGCGCGCCTGGCGCAGCACGCGGTGCGGGAACGACAGCTTCGAATGCGCGCCCGCGCCGATGCCGAGATAGTCGCCGAACAGCCAGTAATTCAGGTTGTGGCGGGCGCGGTGGCCCGGCTTCGCATAGGCCGAGACCTCGTAGTGGCCATAGCGGGCGGCCGCCGTGCGTTCGGCGATCATGTCCTGGATGTCGGCGCTCTCGTCGTCGCTCGGCAGCACGGGCGGGTACTTCGCGAACACCGTGTTCGGTTCCATCGTCAGGTGGTACAGCGACAGATGCGGCGGCGCGAAGCGCAACGCGGTGTCGATGTCGGCCTGCGCCTCGGCCAGCGTTTGTCCCGGCAGCGCATACATCAGGTCGAGGTTGAAGTTGTCGAAGTTGGCATGCGCGATCTCGACGGCCTTGATCGCCTCGTCCGCGTCGTGGATGCGGCCCAGCGCCTTCAGGTGCGCGCCGTTGAAGCTCTGGATGCCGATCGACAGGCGGTTGATGCCGCTGGCGCGGAACGCCTTGAACTTGTCGGCCTCGAACGTGCCGGGGTTCGCTTCCATCGTGATCTCGGCATCGAGGTCGAGCGGCAGCAAGGTGCGCAGGTCCGACATCAGGCGGTCGAGACCCGCCGCCGACATCAGGCTCGGCGTGCCGCCGCCGATGAACACGGTGTGGATCTTGCGGCCCCAGATCAGCGGCAGCGACTGTTCGAGGTCGGCGCGCAGCGCGTCCAGGTAAGCCTGTTCCGGGATCGGCCCATTCGACTCGTGCGAGTTGAAGTCACAATACGGGCATTTGCGCACGCACCACGGCCAGTGGATGTACAGCGACAGCGGCGGCAGCGCCGCCAGGTTCAGCGCGCCCGGCTGCAGGTATTGGAGGGCCGCGCTCGCGGCGTTGCGCGGCGTGGCGTCCGGACCGACGGGCTTGATCGGAATCATGCGAGCTTCCCGAGCTTGTCGACGAGCGCGCGCAGCGCCTGGCCGCGGTGCGACACGGCGTTCTTTTCTTCCGGCGCCAGTTCGGCGGCCGTGCGGTCGAAATCGGGCACGAGGAAGTACGGATCGTAGCCGAAGCCGTTGGCACCGCGCGGCGTATCGATGATCCGGCCGCGCCACATGCCGTCCGCGATCACGGGCTGCGGGTCGTCGGCATGGCGCACGTACACGAGCACGCAGTAGTAATACGCGGATTTGTCGGCGTGGCTTGCTAAGTCGGCGACGAGCTTGGCGTTGTTGCGCGCATCCGACTTCGGTTCGCCGGCAAAGCGCGCCGAATACACGCCGGGCGCGCCGCCCAGGGCGTTCACGCACACGCCGGAATCGTCGGCGAGGGCCGGCAGGCCCGTGAGGCGCGCGGCGTGGCGGGCCTTCTGCAGCGCGTTCTCGACGAAGGTGCCGAACGGTTCTTCCGCCTCGGGGACGTTGAATTCGCCCTGCGGATGGAGTTCGAAGCCGATCGGGCCGAGTAATTCTGCGAATTCCTTGAGCTTGCCCGCGTTGTTGGAAGCAAGGATGAGGCGTTGGGTCATTGCGGTCTCGGTCTGGACGAAGAACTGCGTATTTTACCGCTCATCCCGCCATAAGCGCAGCCGGTCACGCGGCGGTCGCACGGCGCCCCGTGCCTTTCTATCATCGCGCCATTACAACTACAACGGGAGGCCATCATGCCATTTCGCCAAGCCGCCGGACGCGTGGGCAAGGTGAAACTGGCCGCGTGCGCGTCGACCGTCGTCCTGCCGCTGCTGCTGACGCGGGCGCTGGGACTGTGGCGCGCCGTCGGCCTCGGCCTGGACCGGCTGCGCCCAACGCCGTTCTTCTACGCCTGCTTCGTCCCCGTGCTGATGTTCGCCGCGCTGGGCGTGCGCCTTGACGCGCGGCCCGACGTCGCCGGCGAAGTGCTGATGCAGTTCGTGAACGCGTTCGGCGAGGAACTGCTGTTCCGGGGCGTGATCGTCGCCCTGCTGCTGCGCCTTCCCGTGTGGCAGGCCATCGTCGTCAACGGGCTGCTGTTCGGATCGATGCACCTGATCCACGGCTCGGTGGACGGCGACTGGCCGCGTGCCGTCGTGTGGGCCTTGATGAGTGCCTGCGCCGGCACGATGTTCACGGCCGCGCGCTACCGCACGGGCAGTCTGTGGTTGCTGGTGCTGCTGCACATGGCGCTGAACCTCGCCAGCATCTTCTCGAACGTGGCGTTCGTCGCGGGGCCGGAGGTCAACCTGCTGGTGCAGCGGGCCACGAAAGTCGTCGAGCTGGCGCTGGCGGCCTGGGTGATGGTGGGCGCCGCGCGGCGTCCGGTGGCGCTCGGCGCCGCCGGCTAATCGCGGCTGCGGACCATGACCAGGACGGCGGCGAGCACGCTGAACGCCGCGCCTGCGTAAAAGGTCGCGGCGGCGCCCACGCGCTCCCACAGCACGCCGGCGACGACGCTCGCCGCCAGCATCGCGATGCCGGCGACGAGGTTGAACATGCCGAACGCCGTCCCCTTCAGGTCGGGTGGCGCGGCCTGCGCCACCATCACGGCCAGCAAGCCTTGCGTCATCCCCATGTGCAGGCCCCACAGGCCCACGCCGAGCAGGACGGCGGGCCACCGGCCGCTGTGGGCGAGCACGAGGTCGGCCAGCACGAGGAAGACGAGCCCCGCGACGAGCAACCGCGCGTGGCTCACCCTGTCGGCCAGCTTGCCGAACGGGTAGGCGGACAGCATGTAGACGGCGTTCATGGCGACCATCACGAGCGGCACGAGGGCCGGCCGCATGCCGCCCTGCATGGCGCGCAGCACGAGGAACGCTTCGCTGAAGCGCGCCAGCATGAACACGGCGCCCGTTGCGACGACCCACCAGTACGCGCCCGACAGCCGGCGCAGGCTCGCGCGGCTGAGCGGGTTGACGCCTTTCGATTGCGCCGTCTTCGCCGGCTCGCGCACGCCCAGCGCCAGCAGCAGGACGGCCAGCACACCCGGCACGAGCGCGATCCAGAAGATACGCCGGTAATCGTTCGCCCACAGCAGCATCAGGCCCGCGGCGAGCAGCGGTCCGGTGAAGGCGCCCACCGTGTCCAGGGCCTGGCGCAGGCCGAACGCGGCGCCGCGGTACTGTGGCGGCGTGATGTCCGCCACGAGCGCGTCCCTGGGCGCGCCGCGCAGGCCCTTGCCGATGCGGTCGGCGAAGCGGGCCGCGAGCACGACCTCCGCCGACGCGGCGATGGCGAAGAACGGCTTGCTGGCGGCGCCGAGCGCATAGCCGGCGACGGCAAGCCATTTGCGGTTGCCGAGGTAGTCACTGAGGCTGCCGGAGAAGATCCTGACGATGAGCGCCGTCGCTTCGGCAATGCCTTCGATCAGGCCGACCGCCGTCATGCTGGCGCCCAGGCCCGCGACGAGAAACATCGGCAGCAGGCTGTGGACGATTTCGGACGAGATATCCATCAGCATGCTGACGAAGCCGAGGATCCAGATCGGGCCCGGGATGCGGCGCAGCGTGGAGAATCGCCGGTCCGTCATTCGGCCGCCCCGCGCTAGGCCTGCGGAAACACCATGCGCGCCTCGAACCCCGGCTCCGCGGCGCGCAGCGCGAGCGTGCCTTCGTGCAGCTGCGTGATGGCGGTGACGATCGACAGGCCCAGGCCATTGCCCGGCAGGTGGCGGCTCTGGTCGACGCGGTAGAAGCGCCGCGTGATCTTCTCCATCTCCGGCGCCGACACGCCGGGGCCATAGTCGCGCACCGTCAGCACCGGTGCGCCATCGATCATGTCCACCGCGACGTCGACCTTGCCGCCGCTGCGGCCGTACTTGATGGCGTTGTCGATCAGGCTCGCGAGGGCGCTGGCCAGCAGGTCGCGGTCGCCGCGGATCGTCGTCGGCCGGCCCGCGAAGCGCAGCGCGACGCCCTGCTCGTCGGCGGCCGCCTCGTAGAGTTCCGTCATGTCGTGCGCGATGGCGGCCAGGTCGAGCTTTTCGAACGTGCCCGCGCGCACGCCCGATTCCAGCGCGGCGATCTGCAGCAGCTTGTCGAACAGCGAGATGACGCTGTCGATGTCCTCGATGGCGAGGCGCGCGTCCGCCACGAGCGCGTGCGGGTCGGTCGACGCCTGTAGCGCGCGGTCCAGGCGCGAGCGCACGCGCGACAGGGGCGTGCGCAGGTCGTGCGCGATCGAGTTCGACACGTGGCGCACGCCTTCCATCAGGGCTTCGATGCGGTCGAGCATGCGGTTGATGTCGTCGCCGAGGCGCGCGAATTCGTCGTTGCCCATCACGACGATGCGGCTGGACAGCTCGCCCGCCGCGATGCGCGCCGTCGTGCGGCGGATGCGGCCAATGCGCGCTTCCAGGCGCGAGCGGAAGATCTGCGCACCGAAGAACGCGAGCAGGATCGACACGGCGCCACTGAGCAGCAGCGCGCGCTCGACGACGCTGCGGATCGCATCGAGTTCGATCAGGTCGCGCCCGACGATGAGCCGGGTGCCGTCGTCCAGCTGCGTCGCGATCAGGCGCACCGACACTTGTGCGCCGTTGCGCTGCATCTGGCCGAACGCCAGCTCGCCGGACGACGGGAGGTCGCCGTTCCAGCGCCCCACATTGCCCGCCAGGACGCGGCGCTTGGCGTCGACGAGGCCCAGCACTTCCGTGTCGGTGTCGATCAGGTCGTGCAACTGGGCGTCGATCTCGCGCACGAGGCCGGGACGGCCTTCGCGTTCCCAGGCATCGGCCAAGCGGCTCTCCACGCTCTTGATCTTGTTGTCGATCGAGCGCTCGAACACGCCGACGGTGCCGAAGTAGACGATGGCGGACAGCGCGGCCATCGACGCGGCGAGCAGCACGCCGTAGCCGACCGCGAGACGGAACGCGATCGAGCCGCGCAGGCCCGGGCTCGCGCCCCCGAGCGGCTCAGCGCGCGGACGGTCCATACGTCGGGGCGGCGCTCAGCACGTAGCCGGCACCGCGCACCGTGTGGATCAGCGCGGGGCTGAAGTCCTTGTCGATCTTGCTGCGCAGGCGGCTGATCTGGACGTCGATGACGTTGGTCTGCGGATCGAAGTGGTATTCCCACACGCCTTCCAGCAGCATCGTGCGGGTGACGATCTGGCCTTCGTGGCGCATGAGGTATTCGAGCAGCCGGAATTCGCGCGGCTGCAAGGCAATGGTAGTGCCCTGGCGCGTCACGCGCATCGTGCGCACGTCGAGCTGCAGGTCGGCCACCTGCAGCACCGTGACGTCGCGCGACCACGCGTTGCGCCGGCTGAGGTTTTCCACGCGCGCCAGCAATTCGGACATGACGAACGGCTTGGTGAGGTAGTCGTCGCTGCCGGCGCGCAGGCCGCGCACGCGCTCGTCGACGCTGTTCAGTGCGGACAGGATCAGCACGGGCGTGCCGTCGCCGCGGGCGCGCATCTGCTCGAGGATGCCGAGGCCGTCGACCTGGCCGGGCAGCATGCGGTCGAGCACGACGACGTCCCAGCGCGTCTCCTGCAGGCGGCGGTTGCCGGCTTCGCCGTTCGCTTCCGTCTGCACCGCGTAGCCGGCCGCGCGCAACCCGCTGCACAGGTAGTCGCGGGTTTCGGTATCGTCTTCGATCACGAGGCAGTTCGGCATGGTTCGGCTCCGGGTGGACTATAGCATGGAAGACAGGTGCGCCATCACGGCCACGACGTGGTCGATCTGCTCGCGCGTGTGCGCCGCGTTGAGCATGAAGCGCAGGCGCGCCTGGCCCACGGGCACGGCCGGGAACTGGATCGAATCGACGTGGATGCCCTCCGCGCGCAGGGCGCGCTGGAAGCGCTGGCAACGCTCGGCGTCGCCGATCAGCACGGGCACGATCGGCGTCTCGGTCGACGTCAGCGTGTAGCCCAGCGGGCGCATGCGCTCGACGAAGTAGCGCTGGTTGTCCCACAGGCGCGCGCGGCGCTGCGGCTCTTCCTGCAGCAGGTCGAGCGCGGCCAGCAGCGCATTGGCCTGGTCCGGCGGCGGCGGGCAGGTGAAGCCGTACGCGGAACTCGTCAGGCGCAGCACGTCGGCCATCTCGCGCTCCAGCGCCACGAAGCCGCCGATGGCGCCCAGCGCCTTCGACAATGTCCCCATCTGCATGATGGTGGGGCTGTAGCAGCCGTAGTGCTCCGACGTGCCGCCGCCGTTCGCGCCCAGGATGCCGGTGGCGTGGGCGTCGTCGACGTACAGGATGGCGCCGTATTTCTCGGCCAGCGCCGTCAGTTCGGGCAGCGGCGCGATCGTGCCTTCCATGCTGAACACGCCATCGCTGACGATGATCGGGCTGACGCCGTCGGCCGCTTTGAGCAGCGACTCCAGGTGGTCCATGTCGGCGTGGCGATACGTGTGCTTGTCCGCGCCCGACATCAGGATGCCTTCGCGGATGCTGATGTGGTTGTACTCGTCCGTGAAGTACGCGTACTTGCGGCGCTTCTTCGGGCGATAGCCGTGGATGCGTGCCAGCACGCCGACCTTGACGAGCGTGGACAGCACGCCGATGTTCGTCATGTAGCCGGTGACGAACAGCACGGCGTCCGTCTTGTGCTTGAGTTCACCCAGGCGGCGCTCCAGCTCGCGGTACACGGGCAGGTCGCCGCCCAGCAGGCGCGATTCGCAATTGCCGACGCCATAGCGCTCGAGGCCCTCCTTCGCCGCGCTCACGAGGCGCGGATGGTTCGCCAGCGCCAGGTAGTTATTCGTGCTGAACGACACGGCCGCTTCGCCGTTCACGCGGAAGACAGGGTCCGGCAGCGTGTCGTGGACCGGAGTCTCGTGGTGAATGGCATGGGTTTGCAGCCAGTCTGCAATATCGGCGAGGTCGTGCATGGTTCGGGAGCGGCTTTGCGTGCTTGAGGGTGGGGGCGCCGGGTCGGCATGAACATGGCGCTGCGGTGCAGTATAGGCGACAGGCAAGCACGTAAAAATTACAATCAGGTAATGTCACTACCGTTAAGCACGACTGTCGCGTAACGACCCCACATTACAAAACTGTAATTATGCAAGAAGGTGACGACCGCTATCATCCACCGCGGTCTCCGACCGTCCCGCCGCCGCGCGTTTCGCGCGCGCGTAGACCTTTCCTGCGTCCTTGCCGAATGTCATCGCGGTGCAACATTCCGCAGCCACGATGTCGACCGATGCGCCCGGATATTTCCTTGACGCTAGAAAGGACGGCCACGTAGAATCCGACCGTTTTCATTTCATGGAGTCCCTTTCATGGGCACTTGTTCGAGTGGCAGTTGTTGCCGGCTGAACGCCGGTCCGGCCCCGGCAAGATAACGCAGGTCCTTCCTCCTGCCGTCATCTCGCCTCGGGCGAATGATGGTATCCGCGTCCCGCTCGCCGGGACATCGCATTCCACGACAAACGAATCCTGCTTCAAGCGCGAATGAAAGGTATGCCGTTCACCGACGGAGATACCGATGTTTCGTTGTTCCGATGTTGTTCTCGCCGCCTGGCTGCTGCCGGCGGCCCTGATGGCCACTTGCGCCCGTGCCGGCGACCTGCCCGAGCAGGAAGCCTGGAATGCGCACGTCCAGGCCACGTACGTGTGGCAGGCCAAGCCCGCCTTCGACGCCGCGTACAGCGGCCCCGCCAGCCTCGCGCCGTGGCGCGAGACGGGCTATTCGTTCAGCGCCACCGCCGCTTTCGGCCTGCGGCCGTGGCAGGGCGCCGAACTCTACTTCGACCCCGAAGTCGTGCAGGGCAAACCCATGTCCGGCCTGCACGGACTGGGCGGCATGACCAATGGCGAGCAGCAGAAGACGAGCGGGCTGACGCCCACGGTCTACCGCGCCCGCCTGTTCCTGCGCCAGACCTGGGAGCTCGGCGGCGACCGCCAGGCCGTCGCGTCCGACATGAACCAGCTGGCGGGAAGCGTGGCTGCGCGCCGCGTCGTGCTCACGGCCGGCAACCTGGCCGTGTCCGACATCTTCGACAACAACAGCCAGGCGCACGACGCCCGCAGCCAGTTCCTCAACTGGGCGCTGCTGGCGCACGGCGCGTGGGACTTCGCCGCCGACGCGCGCGGCTACACGTGGGGCGCGGCGCTCGAGTACTACGACGGCGACTGGGCCGTGCGCGCAGGCCGCTTCATCATGCCGGCCGAGTCGAACGGCCTCGCGCTCGATACCCGGATCTTCCGGCATTATGGCGACCAGGTGGAACTGGAACATCGCCATGCGTGGCTGGGCCAGGCGGGCACGGTGCGCCTGCTCGCATTCCACGACCGCATGCGGATGGGCGGCTTCCGTGACGCGCTGGCGGCCGCGACACCGGGCACGGCACCATCGGTGGCCGATGTGCGGCGCGAGCGCGGCAAGACGGGCTTCGGCGTGAACCTCGACCAGGCGCTGGGAGAGAATGCCGCCGTGTTCGCGCGCGCGAGCCGCAACGACGGGCAGTCGGAGACGTATGCGTTCGCCGAGATCGAGCGGTCGCTGTCCGCCGGCGTCACGCTGCAGGGCGCGAGCTGGGGCCGCGCGGGCGACACGCTGGGCGCTGCCGTGGTGCGCAATGGCCTGACGCAGGCGCACCGCGACTACCTCGCGGCCGGCGGCGTGGGCGCGTTCATCGGCGACGGCCGCCTGGACTACCATCCCGAGCGGATCGCCGAGGCCTATTACAAGGTTGGGCTGGGCGAGCATGCCGCGCTGTCGCTGGACTGGCAGCACGTCGCGAACCCGGCGTACAACGGCGCGCGCGGACCGGTGGACGTGTTCGGCCTGCGCCTGCACGGGCAATACTGACGGAGACGAGCCATGTTCGAACTGTTCACACCGGGCCGCACCGGCCGCTCGTTCCTCACGACGACCCCGAACCGCTGGGACTGGGCGCTGCTGCCGCTCGTCCTCGTCGTGCTGGCGCTGGCCGCGTACGGCGCGATGCAGATGGCGCGCCCGTTCGTGCTGGGCCAGCCGACGCCGATCTCGCTCGACCCGGCCTACCTGCCCTACTACCTGCTGCGCACGATCCTGCGCATGTTCAGCGCAATGGGTGCCGCATTGCTGTTCACGTTCGCGTTCGCCGTCGTCGCCACGCGCTGGAAGAGCGCCGAGAAGATCATGGTGCCCCTGCTGGACGTGCTGCAGTCGGTGCCGATCCTGGGATTCCAGGCCATCGCCATCGCCCCGTTCATCGCCCTCTTCCCCGGCAACCTGCTGGGTGTCGAGTGCGCCGCCGTGTTCGCGATTTTCACGTCGCAGGCGTGGAACATGGCGTTCAGCCTGTACCAGTCGATGAAGACGATCCCGCCCGAACTGGCGGAAGCGGCGCGCGTGTTCCGGCTGTCGCCGTGGCAGCGCTTCTGGCGCCTGGAACTGCCGTACGCGATGCCGGCGCTGCTGTGGAACATGATGATGTCGATGTCCGGCGGCTGGTTCTTCCTCGTCGCCGCGGAGGCGATCTCGGTGGCGGGCCAGGACATCAAGCTGCCCGGCATCGGCGCCTACATCGCCGTCGCCATCGAACAGAAACAAGGCAGCGCCATCGCGTGGGCGATCGCCGCCATGTTCGCCGGCATCCTGCTGTACGACCAGTTGTTCTTCCGTCCGCTGCTTGCGTGGGCCGATAAATTCCGTTTCGAGGAATCGCAGGGCGAACACGCGCAGCAATCGTGGGTGCTGGACTGGGGCCGCCGCAGCGTGTGGATCCGCGCCCTCACCGACCGCATGTGGGGGGCCCTCGCCCGCACGCTCGGCTGGTTCGGCACGCGCGAACTCGCCGACGTGGCGCCGCGGCCCGCGCGCTTCACGCTGTCCACGCGCGCGATCGACCGGATCGTCCTCGTGCTCGCGCTGCTGGGCGCGTGGCGCTTCATCCTGTTCATCCACGCGCAGGTGGGCTGGGGCGAAGCGCTGCGCGTCGTGGGCCTCGGCTGCATCACGCTCGTGCGCGTGATGCTGCTGATCGGCCTCGCGTCGCTCGTGTGGGTTCCCGCCGCCGTATGGATCGGCCTGCGCCCGCGCTACGCGCAAGCCGTGCAGGCACTCGCGCAATTCCTCGCCGCGTTCCCCGTGAACCTGATGTTTCCTATCGTCGTGTACGCGCTCGTGCACCTGCACCTGAACCCGAACATCTGGCTCAGCCCATTGATGGTGTTCGGCACCCAGTGGTACATCCTGTTCAACGTGGTCGCCGGTGCGTCCACGTTGCCGAACGAGTTGCGCCTCGCCGCCGACAACCTGGGCCTCACGGGCTGGCTGAAATGGAAGCGCGTGTACCTGCCCGCGGTGTTCCCCAGCTTCGTGACGGGCGCGATCACGGCGAGCGGCGGCTCGTGGAACGCGAGCATCGTGGCCGAATACGTCACGTGGGGCAAGACGTCGCTCGTGGCCGATGGCCTGGGCAGCTACATCAAGCAGATGACGGACGCGGGCGACTTCCACCGCATCGCGCTGGGCATCGGCGTGATGTGCGTGTTCGTCATGCTGCTGAACCGCTTCTTCTGGCGCCGGCTGTACCTGCTGGCCGAGGACCGCGGTCGTTGATACGCTTGGTGGGCACGGGGTGCCCCCCGACCGCATATCGTCACCGTTGAATCGAATACCGTAGTGTGGGCACCCCGTGCCCACCAAGCCAAATTGGACCGATCATGGAAAACCTGGTTGAACTGAAAAATGTGAAAAAAGCCTTCCGCAGCGCCGACGGCGCGCCGCGCACGGTGCTGGAAGGCGTCGACTTCACGCTGTCCGACGGCGAGATCGTCGCCCTGCTCGGCAAGTCCGGCTCCGGCAAATCGACGTTGCTGCGCATCGTCGCGGGCCTGATACCGGCCGACGCGGGCAAGGTCGAATACCGCGGACGCCCGATCCGCGGGCCGCTGTCCGGCGTCGCGATGGTGTTCCAGTCGTTCGCGCTGTTCCCGTGGCTGACGGTGCAGCAGAACGTGGAGCTCGGCCTGGAAGCGCAGGGCGTGGCCCCGGCCGCGCGGCGCGAGCGGGCCGACGCGATGCTCGACCTGATCGGCCTGTCCGGCTTCGGCAGCGCGCTGCCGCGCGAGCTGTCGGGCGGCATGCGCCAGCGCGTGGGCATCGCGCGCGCGCTCGTCACGCACCCGGACGTGCTGCTGATGGACGAAGCCTTCTCCGCGCTCGACGTGCTGACGGGCGAGACGCTGCGCGGCGACATCCTCGACCTGTGGGACGGCAAGCGCATTCCCACGCGCGGCATCCTGATCGTCTCGCACAACATCGAGGAGGCCGTCATGATGGCCGACCGCATCATCATCTTCTCGAGCGATCCGGGGCGCGTGCGCCACGAGATCCGCATCGACCTGCCGCGCCCGCGCAATGCCGACGCGCCGGAAGTGCGCGCGCTCATCGACGAGGTCTACGGCCTGATGACGATGCGCCCCGCCGCCACGCCCGCGACGGCGCGTGCGGCCGCCATCGACTACCGCGTGCCTGACACGGACGTGGGCCGCATGGAGAGCGTGCTGGAACTGCTGGCCGGCGCGCCGTACGACGGCCGCGCCGACCTGCCGCAGCTGTCGGAAGACACGGAGCTGCCGGACGAGGAACTGTTTCCCACCTACGAGGCACTGGGCCTGCTCGGTCTCGCGCACGTGGAACGGGGCGACATCGCGCTCACCAGCCTGGGCCGGCGCTACGTCCAGGCCGACCAGGCGCTGCGCCAGGCGCTGTTCGGCCAGCAGTTGTTGAAGAACGTGCCGCTCGCGGCGCGCATCCGCCGCCAGCTCGAGGACGAGCCGGGCGGCGCGCTGCCGGAAGATCCGTTCATCGACCTGTTGGAAGACACGCTGGAAGCGGACCAGGCCAAGCGCATGCTGGAAGTGGCGATCGAATGGGGCCGCTACGGCGAATTGTACGAATACGACTATCACACGGGCCGCCTGAAACTGCCGGGCACGGGCAACGCGAAGGAGTGAGATGGAACCGAACGAGATTCTCGACGACGTGCCGCCTTCGGGCGACAACAAGCTCGATCGCAAGGTCGCGCTGACGGTGGCGCTGCTGGCGTCGTTCATGGGCGTCTGCAAGATCAAGGACGACAACATCGTGCAGGCGATGCAGCAGGCGCAGGCCGACAAGATCGACCACTGGTCCTTCTACCAGGCGCGCAACCTGCGCCAGGAACAGGCGCATACGACCCTGCTGCAGCTGCGCCTCGCCGCGGCGTCGCGCCCTGCGAACGAACAGCCTGGCTACGCCACCGCGATCGCCGAGCTGGAAAAACTGGAGCACGACCAGGCGCAGAAGAAGGGCGACGTGCTGGCGCAGGCGAAGCAGGACCAGGCGACGTACGACGCGCTGAACTACCGCGACGACCAGTTCGACCTGTCCGACGCGGCGCTGGCGCTCGCGCTGTCGCTGCTGGCGGTGACCACGCTCACGCGCCAGCGCTGGCTGTATCTCGCGGCGCTGGTGCCGACGGCGCTGGGCGTGTTTTACGGCGTGGCAGGGTTGTTCGGGTTGCCGTTTCATCCGAGCTGGTTGACCGGATTACTTTCGTAAGTCGTTACAACCGCAGGGTGGGCACCCCTGTGCCCACGCGTAACGCCAACATATCGCAAACGTCCGCGTGGGCACGGGGTGCCCACCCTACGATCGGCGCAGGTAACCGTACGTCGCACGCCGCGTACGTTACGCCACCAGGCCCAGCGCCTGCTTCTGCAGGCCCACCAACTCCTGGATACCCTGCTCCGCCAGGTCGAGCAACCGATCCATCCCGTCCCGATCGAACGCCTCGCCTTCCGCCGTACCCTGCACTTCGACGAAGTGCCCGGCCTCCGTCATGACCACGTTCATGTCCGTATCGCAGCCGGAATCCTCGATGTAATCCAGGTCCAGCACCGGCACGCCGCCCACGACGCCGACCGAGATCGCGGCCACGAAATGCTTCACCGGCACGGCCGGCACGAGCCCCGCCGTCACGAGCTTCGAAAACGCGTCGTAGGCCGCGACCATCGCGCCCGTGATCGACGCCGTGCGCGTGCCGCCGTCGGCCTGGATCACGTCGCAGTCGAGGTGCAGCGTGCGTTCGCCGAACGCTTCCAGGTCGAACGCGGCGCGCAGCGAACGGCCGATCAGGCGCTGGATTTCCTGCGTGCGGCCCGACTGCTTGCCGCGTGCCGCCTCGCGATCCATGCGCGTGTGCGTGGAGCGCGGCAGCATGCCGTATTCCGCCGTCAGCCAGCCCTGCCCTTTTCCCTTCAGGAAGCCGGGCACTTTTTCCTCGATGCTGGCGGTGCAGATCACCTTCGTGTCGCCGCATTCGATCAGCACGGAGCCTTCCGCGTGCTTCGTGTACTGGCGGGTGATGCGGATGGCGCGCAACTGGTCGACGGCGCGGCCGCTGTGGCGGATCGGTTGAATCATGAATCTCCTTGGTGGTGAGTGTGTGACTACTTGAGGACCTGCGACGACTTCTCGATCGCGTCGCGGATCTCGGCGATCGCCTTTTCGATGTCGTCTTCGTCGAACGGGTCGTCCGGCCCGGGGGCGGCGGCAGCCGGCGCATCGATGCGGCTCGTGACTTCGCCGTCCGGCACCATCTGCGTCGACACGACGCTCGGATCGGCGGCGCTGGCCGGCGTGCCCGCGCCCTGCCACTGGATCGCGAGCGCGGTCGTGTTGTCGCCGCGGCTGCCGGCGATGGCGGTCGCCGTCGCGACCATCTCCGGAATGGCCTGCACGATGCTCGTCGCGGCCAGGCGCTGCGCGATCTGCTCGTCGGGCAGCATGGACCACAGGCCATCGGAGCACAGCAGCAGCACGTCGCCCGGCTCCAGGCTCGCGCCGCGCGCCACCTCGACCTTCGGCGGCGTCGACGCACCGAGGCAGTTGTACAGCTTGTTGCGGTCCGGGTGCGTGGCGCGCTCGCTCGCATCGGCCTGGCCTTTCGCGATCAGGTATTCGATGTGCGAGTGGTCGCGCGTGCGCCCGACGACCTGGCCGCGGCGCAGCCAGTACAGGCGCGAATCGCCGCAGTGGGCCCAGACGGCGGCGTTGTGCTGCACGAGGCAGGCGACGATCGTCGTGCGCGGACTGTCCGGCATCGCGTGGTCGCGCGTGTACTGCAGGATGTCGGCGTGGGCCTGCTGCAGGGCTTCCTCGAGGAAGCGCTCGGGCTTGCGCACGTACGGCGTGGCCTGCGCCTTGAAGCGCGTGGCGATGCTCTGGAGCGCAATCGTGGCCGCGATCTCGCCGCGCAGGTGGCCGCCCATGCCGTCCGCCAGCACGAGCAGGAGCGCCTCGCGCGTGTACAGATAGCCCATGCGATCCTGGTTGATCTTGCGGCCGCCGATATGGCTTTGCTGGTAGACGGAAAATTGCATGGCTGTCCTCAGGCGCGTCCACGGCCGAAGCCGATGCGTTCGACGAAGCCACGCCAGCCCGATGCCGGCGCCTCCGCCACGGGGTCCTGCGCGTCGCCGGCTGCGGCAGGTGCCGCGGACAGGCCCGCCTGCAGCGCCTTCTGCACGGCGAACACGCTCTGCGGCCGTGCCAGCGGGTCGAGGGCGAGGCACGCCTTCACCATCGCCACGAGCCCGGGCGTGTACGCGCCGTCGAGCTGCGCGAATTGCTGCTCCATCGTGTCCGCCGCGCGGCGCTGGTCGGCCGGTTGCGGCGGTGCGCCCGCCATGCAGGCGAACATGGAGGCGCCGATGCTGTAGATGTCCGTCCACGGCCCGAGCGCGCTGCCTTTCGCGTACAGCTCGGGCGCCGCGAAGCCGGGCGTGTACATGGGCGCCAGCGTGGGCGCGTCCGTCTGGATGGTCTGGCGCGCCGCGCCGAAGTCGAGCAGCATGGGCGAGCCGTCCGTGCGCAGGTAGATGTTGGCAGGCTTCAGGTCGAGGTGCAGCAGCTTGTTCGCGTGGACTTCGCGCAGGCCCGCGCAGACGCCGTTGAAGACCTGCCGGGTGAACGGCTCGCCCGCGCGGCTGCCTTTCGCGACGAGGCGCGCCGCGTATTCCTGCAGCGAGTGCCCGGATTCGTAGGCCATCACCATATAGACCGTGTCGTTAGCACGGAAGAAATTTAACACACGTACGACGTTCGGATGGACGATGCGCGCCAGTGCGCGCCCCTCCTCGAAAAAACACTTCAAGCCGATCCGGAAAATGGGCAGGTTCGCCTTCGGAATCACGGGTGCCAGCTCGCCCGGCGGGCGCAGCGCGAGGGCGCTGGGCAGGTACTCCTTGATCGCGACGGCATTGCCGTCGCCGTCATATGCCAGATAAACAATACTGAACCCGCCGGACGCAATTTTCTTTACAATGCGATATCCGCCAATTTCCAGCCCGTCGGGCAGGGGAGCATTATTCTGGGCAGCCATTTGGGAAAGTATTCCTTGCTAAACACGGCGATTGTGTGGATAAATCACCGCTTTGTAAAGAATAAGGGAATCTCGCAAAACCACAGCGCGCGGCGCCATCCGCACCGCGCCGCGTCGGGGGCCTTGCAGATTCCGGAAATCGGGGACTCCATTGAGCATTTCTAGCATGACAGGTTATGCGGTCGCCACAAGCGAAGGCGCTGCCGGCACGCTGACGATCGAGATCAAGAGCGTCAATTCGCGCTTCCTCGACCTGCAGTTCCGCATCAACGACGATTTGCGCGCGCTTGAACCGGACCTGCGCTCCGCCATCATGGCCGCCATCACCCGCGGCAAGGTCGAGGTCAGGCTGTCGTTCGGCCGCAAGGCCACGACCGGCTCCCAGGCCCTGAACCATACCCTCCTCGCCGACCTCGCGCGGCTGCAGGGCGAAGTCACGCGCCACTTCGTGTCCGCGCCGCTGATGACGGTGGCGGAGCTGCTGCGCTGGCCGGGCGTGATCGAGGAAGCGCAGATCGGCCAGGAATCGCTGCAGGCCGACGTCGCCGCGCTCGCCGCGAAAACGATTGCCGCCTTCGTCGACAGCCGCAAGCGCGAAGGCGCGGCGCTGGAAGCGATGCTGGTCTCGCGCATCGAGGCCATGGAAGCCATCGTCAAGCGCATCACCCCGTTGATCCCGCAAGTCATCGCCCAGTTCCAGCAAAAGGCCATCGAGCGCATGCAGGACGCGCTGGGCCTGGCCGGGCACGGCAATCCGCAAGTCCTCACGCGCCAGGAAGTGTTCGAACGGATCCGCCAGGAAGTCACGCTGTACGGCATCCGCATCGACGTCTCGGAAGAATTGTCGCGCCTGACGGCGCACCTGAACGAGACCCGCCACATCCTCAAAAAGGGCGGCCAGGTCGGCAAACGCCTCGACTTCATGATGCAGGAACTGAACCGCGAAGCGAATACGCTGGGCGCCAAGGCCTCGGTCAAGGAGCTGGCCGATGCGTCGATGGAGCTCAAGCTGCTCATTGAGCAGATGCGCGAACAGGTACAGAATCTCGAATAAGCGCGAGCACGCCGCGGGCGTGCATGCGTCACGCGTGGGCACGGGGTGTCCACCCTACCGCGATTTCGTAGGGTGGGCACCCCGTGCCCACGCGGATTTGAACATCATGATTTACACGTAATAAAGGAACCCACCATGCTCACCTCCGCTTTCTCCGGCAGCCTGTTCGTCGTCGCCGCCCCGTCCGGCGCCGGCAAGTCGACCCTGGTCAATGCGCTGCTGGCACAGGAACCGGGCATCAAGCTGTCGATCTCGACCACGACGCGTCCGCCGCGCCCGGGCGAACAGGACGGCCGCGAATACCACTTCACGACCGCCGAGGATTTCGTCGCCCGCGCCGACCGCGGCGAATTCCTGGAATGGGCCGAGGTGCATGGCAATTACTACGGCACGAGCCGCCTGACGGTCGAACAGGAAATGAAGACGGGCACCGACATCCTGCTGGAAATCGACTGGCAGGGCGCGCGCCAGGTGAAAAAACAGTTCCCGGACGCGGCCGGCATTTTCATTTTGCCGCCGTCGATCGCGGCATTGGAAGAGCGCCTGCACAAGCGCGGCACCGACGAGCCGCACATCATCACGCGACGCCTGCTAGCTGCGGGGGGCGAGATCGCTCACGCTCCCGAGTTCGAGTATGCTATCATCAACGAAGAGTTCAACGTCGCCCTGTCCGAGCTGCAGGCGATTGTCAAAGCGACACGTTCGCGCTTCGCCCAACAGGCCGCTCGCAACGCCTCGCTGTTTGCCCAACTGGGAATCCACGTTCAACAGCAGTCCTGACCGTCCCGCTACGGCTCGTAATTATTTGATCAGTCGGGGTCAGAGCCCAACCGAGAAATTCGGGCTCTGACCCCGAATATGTAAACTTCCCGGAGTATTGAATATGGCCCGCATCACCATCGAAGATTGCCTGAAAAACATCCCGAACCGTTTTCAGCTGACCCTGGCCGCTACGTACCGCGCGCGCCAACTGCTGCAAGGCCACACCCCGAAAGTCGAAGCCAAGGACAAGCCGACCGTCGTCGCGCTGCGTGAAATCGCAGCTGGCAAAGTCGGTCTGGAAATGCTGAAAAAAGTCCCGATGTAAGTCGGGCGGTGCCAGAGTACGTTCTTGGGGTCGGAGCCCGAATTTATCGGGTGGGCTCCGACCCCAACTGATCCCAGCCCGTGATTCTGTTATGCTGTTTCCATACTGCGGCTGATTGTCTTTACGTATGAGCTTATCCTCACCGGATTCCGTCCACTCGGGCACCAACAACAACAACAAGGCGAGCCGGCCCGGCCGGCCCGCCAACAAACCGCAGGAAGCCGAACCGGCCCCCGCTCCGGGCGTCGCGTCGATCACCCATCTGGCCACCAAGCTGGCCGAATACCTCACTCCCGTCGAACTCAAGCGCGTCAAGGAAGCCTACCGCTTCTCGGACGAGATGCACCTCGGCCAGGTCCGCAAGTCGGGCGAGCCGTACATTTCGCACCCGATCGCCGTCGCCGAGATCTGCGCCGACTGGAAGCTGGACGCGCAGGCCATCATGGCCGCGCTGCTGCACGATGTGATCGAGGACCAGGACGTCAAGAAGGAAGAGCTGCTCGAGCGCTTCGGGCCGCAGGTCGCCGACCTCGTCGACGGCCTGTCGAAGCTGGAGAAGATCGAGTTCCAGAGCGTCGTCGAAGCGCAGGCTGAGAACTTCCGCAAGATGCTCCTGGCGATGGCGTCCGACGTGCGCGTCATCCTGATCAAGCTGGCCGACCGCCTGCACAATATGCGCACGCTGGGCGTGATGGCCCCGGCCAAGAAACGCCGCATCGCAAGCGAGACGATGGAAGTCTACGTCCCGATCGCGCACCGCCTCGGCCTGAACGACATCTACCGCGAACTGCAGGACCTGTCGTTCTCGCACCTGTATCCGCTGCGCTACCGCACGCTGTCGAAGGCGATCAAGTCGGCGCGCGGCAACCGCCGCGAAGTGGTCAAGAAGATCCTCGACGCGGTCAAGACCCAGCTGGCCACGGCCGGCCTGCCCGCCGAAGTCTACGGCCGCGAAAAGACCCTGTTCGGCATCTACAAGAAGATGCGCAGCAAGCACCTGTCGTTCTCGCAAGTGCTGGACGTGTACGGCTTCCGCGTCGTCGTCGACACCGTGCCGAACTGTTACGTGGCGCTCGGCTCGCTGCATGCGCTGTATAAGCCCATGCCCGGCAAGTTCAAGGACTACATCGCGATCCGCAAGATCAACGGCTACCAGTCGCTGCACACCACCCTGATCGGCCCGTACGGCACCCCGGTCGAATTCCAGATCCGCACGCAGGACATGCACCGCACGGCGGAGTCCGGCGTGGCCGCGCACTGGTTGTACAAGACGGGCGACCAGAACATGACGGACCTGCAGCAGCGCACGCACGCGTGGCTGCAGTCGCTGCTCGACATCCAGCAGCAGACGGGCGATTCCGCCGAATTCCTCGAGCACGTGAAGGTCGACCTGTTCCCCGACTCCGTCTACGTGTTCACGCCGAAGTCGAAGATCATCGCCCTGCCGCGCGGGGCGACGCCGCTCGACTTCGCCTACAGCATCCACACGGGCATCGGCGACCACACGGTGGCCGTCAAGATCAACCACGAGCCCGCTTCGCTGCGCACGGAACTGCGCAACGGCGACATCGTCGAGATCGAGACCGACCCCGACTCGCGCCCCAGCCCCACGTGGCTGAGCTTCGTCCGCACGGGCAAGGCGCGCTCGGCGATCCGCCACCACCTGCGCACCATCAACCTGAACGAATCCGTCGAGCTGGGCCAGGAACTATTGAGCCAGGCGCTCGGACAGTTGGGCATCAAGCCCGAGCTGGCCCCGTCGACCATCGACCGGCTGCTGGCCGAATCGTCCGCGAAGTCGATGGACGAGGTGTATGCCGACATCGGCATCGGCAAGCGCATGCCCGCCCTCGTGGCGCGGCACATCGTGAGCCTGCTGGGCGGCGACGTCGCCTCCGTGCCGGCCCAGCCGAGCAATGGCAGCGAGCTCGACCCCGTGACGATCTACGGCAGCGAAGGCGTTGCGGTCCAGCTGGCGCCGTGCTGCCTGCCGATCCCGGGCGACCACATCATCGGCCAGCTGCGCCGCGACCAGGGGCTCGTCGTGCACACGGCCGACTGCTCGCAAGCGAACCGCCTGCGCCTGAAGGAACCGGACCGCTGGATTCCGGCCCAGTGGGGCACGGAACTGAACCGCCGCTTCGACTGCCGCATCCGCCTCCTGATCAACAACGAAAAAGGCATCCTGGCGCGCGTTGCCGCCGAGATCGGCGAATCGGACGCGAACATCACCTACGTCGGCATGGACGAGGACGACGAACACATGATGACCCAGCTGCGCTTCACGATCCAGGTCAAGGATCGCGTGCACCTGGCGCACCTGATCCGCAACCTGCGCCGTGTCGCCGGCGTCAACCGCGTCGAGCGCGAACGGGCGTAAGCGCGACGGTGCGTGATTGATGCCGTGTCATCAATCACGCGCTCACCATTCCCACCGCGACGCCTCCTCTTCACAGCGCCAGCGTGCACCGGAACCCGACGTAGGCCAGCTCCGCCTGCGGCCGTTCATCGACGACCGTGAAGACACCGGCCCCATCCCGCGACGACCAGCTCCCGCCGCGCGCCAGCGCCCTGCCCCACCAGCTGCGTCCGGCATGCGGCCACCAGCCGAGCCCCTGCTGCATCGATGCACCCGGCGCCGTCGCCAGCGTCGGCGAACCGGGCGCGAAACAGCGCGCGACGACACCCTCCGCATCGCCCTGCACGTCATCGAATACCCAGCTGAACGCGTTGCCCGCGACGTCGTGGATGCGCTCGCCGTTCGACAGCGCATGCCAGCGCCGTTCCAGCGGTTCGGCCGGCACGACGCAGGCCGGCTGGGCCGCGTCGACGCTGCCCAGGTGCAGGCCCTGGAACATCCGCCCCACTCCGACGGCGCCGCCGCTCCAGTTGGCGGCCTGGCCCGCGAGATCGTGCGCGATGGCCAGCGCCTGCAGTTCCGTCAGCAGCCCGTACCCCGCGCGCGCGCACGCTGCGCGCGCGGCGTGGTAGCCGATGTGCACCCACGGCGGCGCCGTTGCACTCAACACGACGTCGCCGTCGGGCCCGCGCGCCGCGAGCCAGCGTGACGCCGCGAAGGCGGGCACGGTGACGCCGCAGGGCAGCGTCGTGGCCGGCACGGCGACGAAGCCGGGCGGCAGGGAGCACGCGACCGCCACGACGGCCACGTCCGCGTCGAGATTCCCCATGCCGGCCTCACTCGGAAGGAATCAAACGGCAGCGATGTCCGGCACTCATGGCGCACCTAGAACATCTGGTAGACATACGGCGACAGCGCTGCCTCCGGCCGCGCCGCCACGTACAGCGCGTGCAGGGCGCGCGCGGCGTCGGCCACCTGCGGCGCGAGCGCGGCCAGCTCGGGATGCCCGTGCGCGCGCCAGTGCGTCGCCAGACGCGCGCCGAACTCGCCCGCATCCAGGCACGACGGGGCGAGGAAATCGTCGAGGCCCATCGTCGTGCGCGTGCGCTGGGCGTAATAAGTGGCCAGGCGCGGATTCGGGCCCAGCGGGAACGGCACCTCCCCTTGCCCCGTGCCAGCGATCAGGGCGTCGAACAGGGGCGCCGCCAGCGCCCGCAGCGCGCCGTCGTCAATCGAGCTCATAGGTCTTCCTCCAGTCTTCGTCATCCGGCAGAGGCGGCTGGTCGCGGCGCCACAGCACGACGTCTTCCAGCACCAGCATGTCCATCTCCGTCCGCATGAAGCAACGGTAAGCGTCCTGCGGACTGCACACGATCGGTTCGCCGCGCACATTGAACGACGTGTTCACGAGCAGCGGACATCCGGTCAGCCGTTCGAACGCCTCGATCAGGGCACGGAACTCAGGGTGGCTGTCGCGGTCGACGGTCTGGATGCGCGCCGAATAATCGACGTGCGTGACGGCCGGGACGTCGCTGCGCGGCTGGTTGATGAGGGCCATCATGTCGTCGTCGCCGGCCTCGAACGCCTGCATGTCCATCGGCAGCCGGCGCATGGCGTTCACCGGGGCCACCATCAGCATGTAGGGACTGTCTCCGTCGACGTCGAAATACTCGCGGCAGCGCTCGCGCAGCACGGCGGGCGCGAACGGGCGGAACGATTCGCGGAACTTGATCTTGAGGTTCATCGTCGCCTGCGTGCGCGGATTGCGCGGGTCGCCGAGGATCGAACGGGCGCCGAGCGCCCGCGGCCCGTACTCCATCCGCCCCGACAGCCAGCCGACGATCCGGCCCGCCGCGAGCGCTTCGGCCACAAGGCCAAGCCGCTCGCCACGGTCGGCGATCCGCCGGTACGGATAGCCCTTGCGCTCGAGGAAGGCGACGATTTCTTCGCTCGAATAACGCGGCCCCAGGTAGCTGCCGTGCTGCGCATCGCCCGCTCCCGGGACGCGCCGGCGCGGCGCTTCGTACGCCATGTGATGTGCGAGCAGCGCCGCGCCGAGCGCCCCGCCCGCATCGCCGGCGGCCGGCTGGATCCAGATGTCGTCGAAGATGCCGGCCGCGGCCAGCTTGCCGTTGGCGACGCAGTTCAGCGCCACGCCGCCCGCCAGCACGAGATGGCGCTCCCCGCTCAGGCGGCGCAGGTGGCGCGCCGTCTTGATTACGATCTCCTCCGTCACCTGCTGGATGCTGGCCGCGAGGTCCATCTCGCGCCGCGTGATGGGCGTTTCGGGCACACGGGCCGGACCGTCGAACAGCTCGGCGAAGCGCGGCCCCGGCATCGTCATCCCGTCCAGCCAGCCGAAATAGGCCATGTCCAGCCGATACGAGCCGTCGGCGCGGACGTCGATCAGGTGTTCGCGGATGCGCCCGGCGTAGCGAGGACGGCCATAAGGCGCCAGCCCCATCAGCTTGTACTCGCCGGAATTCACCTTGAAGCCGCAGAAGCTCGTGATGGCGCTGTACAGCAGGCCGAGCGAATGCGGGTAATCGATCTCGGCGAACAGCTCGAGCTTGCGGCCGTGGCCGACACCCAGCGTCGTCGTGGCCCATTCGCCGACGCCGTCGATCGTCAGCACGGCGGCGCTGTCGAACGGCGACGGGTAGAAGGCGCTGGCCGCGTGCGCCATATGGTGCTCGGCGAACAGCACGCGGCCGGCGCGCCCCAACGTGCCCAGCGTCTGGCGGACGTGTTCGTTCACCCAGATCTTGTCGCCCAACACGGCCCCGGCGGCCTGCACGAACAGGTCGCGCGCGCCGTCCGCATCGCCACGGCTCGCGCCGGCGCAGGCGTTCTGCACGACGCGGTCGAACGTCAGCAACGGATTGTCGTAGAAGACGATCGCATCGAGGTCGGCGGCGTCGACGAAGCCCTCCTCGAGGCAGTAATTGATGGCGTTGGCCGGGAACGACGGGTCGTGCTTGCGGCGCGTGAAACGCTCTTCCTGCGCGGCCGCGACGATCTCGCCGTCCCGCACGAGCGCGGCCGCGGCGTCATGGTAATAGCCGGCGATGCCGAGAATGGTCTTGCCCATGGCGCCTCCTCAGCTGGCCCGCGCCAGTGGCGCATCAAGCATCGCCGCGACGACAGGTTCGAGCGAACGCGCGAGGGCGTCGTGGCCGGCCGGCGTGAAATGGATGTCCTGTTCCCAGCGCAGCTTGCGGCGCGCGTCGGGCGCGATGCGCAGCAGGTGGGGCAAGGGGTCGTGCAGGCGGCAGCCGGCGTCGTGCGCCAGCTCCGCGAACCGGGCCTGGTAAGGCGCGGCATCGCACGTCTCGTCGAGATGCTGCGGCAACGGCAGCGGCATCAGCAGCACGGGCCGGTCGAGCCCGCGGATCCAGTGCAGCAGGATGGCGCGCAGCAGGCGCCACGCCGGGTTGGCGGGCGAGTCGTAATGCGGCAGCGGCTGGTATTGCGTGAGGTGCTGGATCATGTCGCGCATGCCCAGCTTCGTGACCATCTTGCGCAGCATGAAGAAGCGCCCGCCCTGGTCGACGGCCGCGGCCTGCGCCGCGTCCAGTTCGTCCTCCCCGTACGGTTCGCGCCGCGGCGGCACCTGGCACAGCCGTAACGCGTCGTTCTCCAGCACGTAGTAGGGCTTGGCATACAGGCGCTCGACGCCCCGCTCGTCGCGGTGCGGACGGAATTGCGCGACGACGCGCCGGATGTTCTCGACGAACACGGCGATGATGACGAGGTCGTGCTCGATGCCGCGGGCGAATTCGCGCCAGACGAGGTATTGCTGGTCGGTGCCCGTCGACGACAGGCCGAAGTTGTAGAACTCGACGGGCGGCGCGCCCGCGCCCTCCAGCCGCGCTTCCAGCAGGTCGGTGTAGCGCTGGCGGTTGCACACGGCGTCGCCGGCCGTGAACGAATCGCCGAACACGAGTACCCGCCGATGCCCCGGCGTGCGCGCGTGCGCGAAGGGCCGGTCGGCGCGGAAGCCCTGCTCGTTGACCTGCATGAGATACCCGCCGCCCTCGTGCGGAATGCGTGCTTTCAGGCCGGGAATATATCGATAACCGACGACCGGGTGGTATTCGTAGAGTTGCCTCATCATTTCCTCGTATGCGCTGCTGGACGAAACGATGATGCGATATTTGATTATGCGGATTTTTATGCCACCTCAACTTTCTCGGCACTCACTCCGCCGAAATCGAAATCCGCGTAAATGGAAACTCAATTTCTTCCGATATATTTTTCTCGAAAAATCATTTTAATGGGAAATAAAACAAATACTAGCAGCAGGAGATACCTTGAATGAATTGCACTCAGGCTATTTCTTTATCGTATCCAATAACGGCTCAAGCCGCCGCGCATGCGTGGCGACAGCCCTTGCCCGCATTTGCGCTTCATAGTCCGGATCGAGCGTGCCCATCAAACGGTCCCAGAACAGGAAGTACCAGCCGAAGTTGTAGCGCGCCCGCGCGTGGTGAATATTGTGCGCGACCGACGTATTGACCCAGCGCCCGAACCGATGCGTAGCCCAGCTTGCGGGCAGGATTTCATGGCCCAGGTGGGCATATACGGCATAAGCCGTGTTCACGTAACTGAAAACGAGATATGCGACGATATGCTTGGGCAAGAAAAACAGGATGATGACGACGGCCCCGGAATCGACCAGCGCTTCCAGCGGATTGATGGAATACGTCGTCAACGGCGTCGGATTCGTCGACAGGTGATGCGTACGGTGAAAGAACCGGAACAGCGCGCGATGATGCATGAGCCGGTGCGTCCAGTAAAAATATGTGTCCTGGACGGCCATCATGATCGGCACACTTAGGATCAGATATGCCCAGCCGTAATCCGATACATTTGCATAGAACAGGCGCTGCGATTTGCTGGCGACGAGAAGGATGGCGATCGATATCAGCGTGAACACGAGAATACTGCTCGTCGAATACAAAGCCTCGCGCATCAACTGCTGCCGGTCGATGCGCCCGGGCTGCAGGCGCCTGTTCGCGCTGGCCCGGCGTTGCCACCACGCCCGGGCGACGAAGCCCAACACAACGAACATCAGGTAGCGCTGCGCTTCAACGATGGCGATGAACCTCAGTTGATGCAGGAATTGAGAAGTCGCGGATAAGTGATGCGGAGGCGTCATCGGTCATCGGGCGCATCGACAATGTCGTGCTAGAAGGAAATGACCAAGCGTAACATAATGTCAATACAAGAATAATCACGGACTGTCACGCCCGGCGATCGACCCGGATGGCGCCGGCACCCGAACAACGCAACGCCGTTGGTGCAATTCGAGGATGCGGTCGAATGCCGCGCATGCCCCGGCGCACGCGTCCGCGATCTCGGCCGATGTGCGCACGCCCGCGCGCAGCGCTTGCATGAAGGCGCGCCAGCGCGGGCCGGGGCCGGCGGCGTCGCCTTTCAGGTAGCGCAGCGGGTGCGGCGCCAGACGGTCGCGGAGGCGGCCGTACAGCACGGCGCCGCCGAGTTGCGAACCTTCGATCACGTAGTGCACGCCCCAGCGGTAGGCGGCGCTCGCCGACGCGGGCCAGATGGGGCCGGCCGGGGTGGTCGCGAATGTGTATCCCGCATCCGCGAGGTCGGCGTCGATCTGCGCCAGGCGCGCCGCGTGGTCGACCTGGGGACCATCCGCGTAACCGTCCAGCCACGCTTCCAGGGGCGCGAGCCAGGCGCGCAGCAGGGCCAGGTGGGCGGTGTAGTCGTGCAGGGAGGCGTCGGGGGCGCCGATCGGCAGGTCGGCGTCGAGCGCCGCGTGGCGGCTGGCGGTGGCTGCGCGCAGGGCGGTCAGCGGATCGGCTTCGGACGCGACATCGGTGGAGCGGTTCATGGCATGCGGGAAGCTGAAACCGCCATCTTATCAGCCGCATCGGCGGCGCGCCGCGCGCCCGTCCGCGACATCAGTCGGCGGCCGGTTCCGGATACTCGACGCTCAGGATTTCCAGCTCGTCATTGCCTTGCGGCGTATGCAGCGCGACGACGTCGCCTTCGCGCGCCTTGGTCAGCGCGCGCGCCACAGGGGAGACCCAGCTGATCTTGCCCTTCAGCGGGTCGAGCTCGTCGATGCCGACGATGGTCACGGTATGTTCCTCGCCCGCCTTGCTGACGTAGCAGACCGTGGCACCGAAGAACACCTGGTCGTTGCCGTGGTGGACGGACGGGTCGACGACGAACGCGGAGTCGAGGCGCTTCGTGAGGAAGCGGATGCGCCGGTCGATCTCGCGCAGGCGGCGCTTGCCGTAGATGTAGTCGCCGTTTTCCGAGCGGTCGCCGTTCGACGCGGCCCAGTGGACGATGCGCACGACTTCCGGCCGGTCGACGTCGATCAGCTGCAGCAGCTCGTCCTTGATGGCCTTGTGGCCAGCCGGCGTGATGTAGTTCTTGGACCCGGCCGGAATCGCCCGGGCGAGCGCCAGGGCCTCGTCATCGTCGTCGTTGTCCGACTCTTTTACAAATGCCTTGTTCATGCGGCTATTGTAGCGCCTTCGACAACCCGCGCGCGCATGACCGGGACCGGTGCCGCCCCCGTTTTCCCGTATCATGAAGCCATGACACGAGCCCTGCCACGCAGCCGGATGTTCGCACCGCTGGTGTACCTGGCGGCCGTCGTGCTGCTCGTCGAGGAATGGTGCTGGGACGCCGGCATGCGCCTCGCGCGCGCCCTCGCGCGCTGGCCCGCGCTGGCCGCGCTGGAAGTCCGCGTGCGCCTGCTGCCGCCGTACGGCGCCCTGTGCGCGTTCGTACTGCCCGGCCTGCTGCTACTGCCCGTCAAGGTGGTGGCACTTCTCGCCATTGCCCACGGCCACGTGCTGTCCGGCATCGCGACCATCGTCGTCGCGAAGGTCGGCGGGGCGGCCGTCGTGGCCCGGCTGTACGTGCTGACGTTGCCGACATTGCTGGCCGTCGGCTGGTTCGCGCGCTGCCACGGCTGGTTCATGGCGGCCAAGACCCGCTGCCTCGATTACCTGCGATCGAGCCACGCCTATCACCTCACCGGACGCGCGTTGCGGGCGCTGCGCGTCGGCTTCAGGCGCGCGGTGCGCCGGTTGCGGCCCCGCCCGGCCGGCCCGAACGGCCGCCATGCCAGCCGCACCGTGCGCGTGCTGCGCCGCTTCGTGGTCCAGTGGCGTGCGCGCCGGCGCTAACCGGTAAACTGTGAACATGAGCCCAGACACGCCCTATCCCGCCCCCGATACCGCGGTAGCGTCCGCGCCGTCGCCCGTCCTCGCGCCCGCGATGCAGGCGTCGACGACCGAGATCTACCTGTTCGACGCCGACACGCTGCGCCTCGTCGACGTCAACCAGGCGGCCCGCCGCAACCTCGGCCATGAACTCAAGACACTGAGCGGCATGACCCCGCTCGACCTGGCGCCCCAGCTCGACCAGGGCGAGCTGCGCGCGCTCATCGATTCGCTGGGCCAGGAGATCGGCGACCAGGTCAGCCTGCGCACGCGCCATCGCCGCGCCGACGGCAGCACGTACCCGATCAGGCTATGCTTCCTGCGCATCGTGCGCGACGGCCGCTCGCTGATCCTCGCCATCGGCGACGACCTGTCGCTGGAACTCGCGGCCGGCATCGCGCTCGAGCAATACCAGGCGCGCTTCAACGCCGTCGTCAACCACACGCCCGGCCTCGTCTACCAGTTCGTGCTGCACGCGGACGGCACCATGGCCTATCCCTACCTGAGCGAAGGCTGCACGGCGCTGCTGGGCCTGTCGGTGTCGGAACTCCAACAGGATCCGGACCGCTTCGTGAAGCTGATCCTTCCCGAGGACCGCAAGGGTTACCAGGATGCGATGGCCGCATCGAAGACGGCGCTGGCCGCGTGGAACTGGGAAGGCCGGATCTGCGTGGAGGCGTGGAACGACGTCAAGTGGATCAGCCTGCGCGCGACGCCGTTGCCGCTGGATGGCGGCGGCATGCAGTGGGACGGCATCATGACCAACGTCACCGCGAGCAAGCTGGAACAGGAAGAGACGCGCCGTTCGCGCGCCCGGCTGGCCGAGCTGACGAACCACATCCAGCAAGTCAAGGAACAGGAACGGGCCCGCATCGCGCGCGAGATCCACGACGACCTGGGCGGCAACCTCACGGCGATCAAGATGGCACTCGCAATGCTCGCGGGGCGCCTGCCCGACGACCCCGCGTTGCGCGACAAGGCGGATTACCTGGACGACCTCGTCGACCGCACGATCGAGGCCGTGCACCGCATCTCGCTCGACCTGCGCCCCAGCACGCTCGACCTGGGGCTCGTCGCGGCACTCGAGTGGCAGGCGCGCGAATTCGAGAAGCAGATGGGCATCGCCTGCGTGTTGCGCTGCGCCGACCGGGAAATCGAACTCGACCCGGACCGGGCGGCCGCGCTGTTCCGCATCGTCCAGGAAGCGCTGACGAACATCGCCAAGCACGCGGGCGCCACGCGGGTGACGGTGAGCCTGCGCCGCCAGCGCCAGCACTTGACGCTCGGCATCTGCGATAATGGCCGCGGCATCACGCCCGCCGACCGTCTCAAGCCCCAATCGTTCGGCCTGCGCGGCATGAGCGAACGCGCCCGCGCGCTGGGCGGCACGCTCAGCCTGGAGCAGGCACCGGGAGGCGGCACGATGGTCGTCGTCAAGATCAGGCTGGCCGCCCCCGCGGCCGGACGCAGCGAATCCACCCGAGCATGACAGAAAAAGCCAGCATCCGCGTTTTTATTGCAGACGATCACGCCATCGTGCGTGAAGGCCTGAAACAGATCCTCGCCGAACAGCGCGACATCGTCGTCGCGGGCGAAGCCGAGACGGGCCTCGACGCCATCAAGCTGTTCCGCAAGTCCCGCTGCAACGTGGTGCTGCTCGACATCTCCCTGCCCGACCGCAACGGCATCGAAGTGCTCAAGCAGATCAAGAGCGAGAAGCCGGAGCTGGCCGTGCTGATGCTGTCCATGCACCGCGAAGACCAGTACGCCATTCGCGCGCTGAAGGCGGGCGCCGCCGGTTATCTCACCAAGCAGAGCGCGCCGAAGGAACTCGTCAACGCGATCCGCCAGGTGGCGAGCGGCCAGCGCTACGTCAGCGCGCAGTTGGCCCAGGTGCTGGCGGCCCAGTTGGGCGAGAACCACGACACGCCCGTGCACGAAACACTGTCCGACCGCGAATACCAGACCCTCACCCTGATCGCCTCCGGCAGGACCGTCAGCGAGATCGCGCGCGAACTCTCGCTGTCGGTGAAGACCGTCAGCGAATACCGCTCGCGCCTGCTGGCCAAGATGAAACTGAAGACCAGTGCCGAACTCACGCACTACGCCATCCGCAACCAGCTGATTGACTGATTCACCCGCTGTCAATACAGTCTGTACATATGCGTGGTAATTCCGCGTTTAATCAGCGATTTGATTTTCTGACAGCGGCTTACTATGGCGACAATAAGCATTCCATATTGCAACGTCCAAAATGTCCAGCTCAAATCGCCCGCCGGGGGATTCCGGCCCCAACCCCGCCGACATCGCACGCGAAGCGTTCCGCCGGCTTGCCACGCGGCGCGTCGCGCCGACGCCCGACGCCTATCGCGAGATCTATAACGAGATCGCCGGCACCGAGGCGCCGCCGCCCGCTCCGGCGTCCGACCCCGGCCCGGAACACGTGCTGTCCGGCTTTGCGCACAAGCTGGCCGACACGCCGGGCGAACTGGCGGAATTCGGCGTCCGCTTCAACCGTGCCGTCAAGCAGCGCGACTGGGACGGTTATGCGCGCACGCTGTCGCAACTGGCCGAGAAACACCTGCGCCGCCATACGCACCCCGCCCTCTCGCTGGGGGCCGAGGATGGCGACGCGAAGCTGCTGCGCGACCTGCTCAGCCGCACGCTGACGTTCGCCGTCGCGTCGCTGCTGTCGGGCACGCCGACGCTGTCCAGGGAGGCGGAATCGCTGGGCGCCGCTGTCAAGATCGCGCACAGCGAAGACGCGCTGCAGGAGATCGCGACGCGCCTGAAAGACTTGTGCTACCAGATCGAACTGAAGAGCGGCGACACGGCCGAGCAGCAGGAGCTGTTGTTGCGCCTCTTTAAACTGCTGCTGGAAAACGTGTCCGAACTGCTGGACGACGACAGCTGGATGCGCGGCCAGATCGCCGCCGTGCAGGACCTGATTTCGGGGCCCCTGGACCACCGCGCCCTGGAAGACGCCACGCGCAGCCTGAAGGACGTCATCTACAAGCAGGGGCAGCTGAAGCACGGCATCGCGGACGTCAAGGCGACCGTCAAAAACATGATGATGACGTTTATCGACCGTCTCGGCTCGGTGGCGGCGTCGACCGGCGACTTCCACGAAAAGATCGGCGGGTTTTCCGAGCGCATCCGCCACGCGGGCAATATCGAGGAATTGAACGTCGTGCTGGAAGAAGTGCTGCGCGAAACGAAGATCGTGCAGGCCGAGGCGATGGCGTCGCGCGACCGCATGCTGGCCGCGCACCAGGAAGTGCAGGAAGCCGAGGCGCGCATCCGCGACCTGGAAGCGAAGCTGCAGCACATGAGCGAGCTGGTGCGCGAAGACCAGTTAACGGGCAGCCTCAACCGTCGCGGCCTGGACGACGTGTTCGAACGCGAGAGCGCCCGCGCCGACCGCCGCGGCACGCCGCTGTGCGTGGCCCTGCTCGACCTGGACAATTTCAAGAAGCTCAACGACACCTACGGCCACCTGGCCGGCGACAACGCCCTGCGCCACCTGGTGAAAGTCGTGCGCGACACGCTGCGCTCGATGGACGTGATCGCGCGGTTCGGCGGCGAAGAATTCCTCATCGTGTTGCCGGAGACGAATGTCGAGGCCGCCTCCGCCGCCATGGTCCGGGTGCAGCGCGAATTGACGAAGCATTTCTTCCTGCACGAAAACGAGAAGATGCTCATCACGTTTTCCTGCGGCGTCGCGCTGCGCCGGCCGAACGAGGACCAGGCGAGCCTGATGGCGCGGGCGGACCGGGCCATGTACGAGGCGAAGCAGAACGGCAAGAACCAGGTGGTGGTGGCGCGGGACTGACCCCGCCGTCCTTCATTCCACGCACACGCCGGCCGTCGAGCCGGCTTTCCCCTTTCACGCAACCCCTGCAGGGCGCGGTGCCGTTCAACCGCGCCTGCAGCCGTTGCGCTCGCGGTTGCATGGTCACGCATCGCTGACACGGCGCCGTGGCCGAAAGACTGAATCGTAATCCCCCGCTTTATCGACGATTTGATTTCCTGGCGTCGGCTTACCATGGCACCAATAAGATTCCGTATTGCAACGGCCATGCGGAAGCTAGACCCATGACGTCACTTCAGGATCCGACATGTCCAAATTGCATCCCACGAAAACCCTGTCCGCGCTGGTGCCGCGCTACGTGACACGCTTCGCGTGCGTCGGCGCCGCCTGCGAAGACAATTGCTGCTCCGGCTGGCTCGTCACGCTCGACAAGAAGACCTTCAACGCCTATCGCAACTCGACCCATCCGGAGTTGAAGCCGATCTTCATCAAGCATGTCAAGCGTTCGCGTGCCACGAACAATGATCTGCACTACGGAAAGATCACACCCGAACCGGGCAGCCAGTCATGCTCGGCCCTGTGCGAGGGCCTGTGCGCTATCCAGAAGCACCTCGACGCGAGCCATCTGTCGAACACCTGCTTCACCTATCCCCGCCAGACGCGCCGTTTCCTCGGTCAGCACGAACAGGCCTTGAACCTGTCGTGCCCGGAAGCGGCCCGCCAGGCGCTGCTGCACTCGGATGCCTTCGATTTCGTTGAAGAAAAGGTCACGGTGCGCGATGCGGATATGGTCGAAGGCTTTGCCGCGTTCGGCCTCACCACTGCCGCGATGAACGACGTCCGCATCTTCTGCCTGCAACTGATGCGCACGACCGACCTGGCGCTGTGGCAGCGGCTGGCGATCCTGGGCGTATTCTGCGAACGCCTGAACGTCACACTGGCAAATGCGCAACATGTCGCCGTGCCCGCCCTGCTGCGCGATTTCGCCACCCTGATCGAACAAGGCGGCATCGTGGACGCACTGCGCGACCTGCGCCCGAACCACGAAGCGCAAGCAATGGTGTTCTCGACCCTGCTGGCCGACCGCGGTTTCACGACCACGTCTCGGATGCAAGCCGACCAGGTGCGGATGATCAGCGCCAACCTCGGCGCCGACGAAAGCGGCCAGACGACCGCGGAGGCCCTCGTCACCGCGTACACGCGGGGGCTGGAACGCCTGGGACACGCACTGGAGCAAGCGCCTCACCTGCTCGAGAACTACGTCCTTAACGAAATGTTCCTGACCTTGTTCCCGTTTTACGGCATCAATCCGTTCGACGCCTACCTGCAATTGGTGGCGCGTTTCGGCCTGTTGCGCCTGATCCTTGCCGCGCAGTGCAACAACGAAGGCGATTTACCGGACGCAAATGTCCTCGTGAACACCGTGCATGTCTATTGCCGCCGTTTCCAGCACCAGGGCACGTTCGCGCGCCGCGTCAACGGGGCGCTGCACGCCAGCGGCTGGTCGAGCCTGGACAAGCTGTACGGTTTTTTGCGTAGCTGAAAGAACAAAACGGAGCACTGAAAAACGCGGGGCCGGCAGAAAAACAAAAAAAATCTCGCCAGGGCCTAAACTTTTTCCGTACGGCACCGTTACCTGAATCAACGACGGTTTGAATGTCACAGAACAGCGTGACAGACCAAAGTGAACGAGCGGCACGTCGCCGCACCCACGTAAGACCAAGTCTGGAGAGACACCATGTCCTCGGTAATCAATACTAATATCGCATCCCTGAACGCCCAACGCAACCTGATGACGTCGCAGACTTCGCTGCAGACCTCGATCCAGCGCCTGTCGTCGGGCCTGCGCATCAACAGCGCACGAGACGACGCCGCCGGCCTCGCGATTTCGGACCGCATGACGTCGCAGATCAACGGCATGACCCAGGCGACGCGCAACGCGAACGACGGCGTGTCGATGTCCCAGACGGCCGAAGGCGCGCTCTCGAGCTCGGGCGACATCCTGCAGCGTATCCGCCAGCTGGCCGTCCAGTCGTCGAACGCATCGAACACCTCGAGCGACCGCCAGGCCCTGCAGACCGAGGTGACGCAGCTGGGTTCGGAACTGAACCGCATCGCGTCGACCACCTCGTTCAACGGCCAGAACCTGCTGGACGGCACGATGGGCACCGCCACGTTCCAGGTCGGCGCGAACGCCGGCCAGACCATCCAGGCGTCCGGCGCCAATTTCCTGACCAACGTCTACGGCAATAACGAATTGCAGTCCGACCAAGTCGCCGTAGGCGCAGCCACCAAGGTCGTGGCGGCCAAGACGCTGACGATCAACGGCTCGGTCGGTACCGCCACCGTCACCACGGCGGCAACAGACACCGCCAAGACGATCACCGCCAATATCAACGCCGCCACCGGCAGCACCGGCGTCACGGCCACGGCAAACACGAACGCCAGCCTGTCGCTCGCCGCGAACAACAACTACCAGTTCACGCTGAAGTCGGACAACGCCACTGCCGTGACGATCTCGTTCTCGACCGGCGCAACCGTCGCCTCGGCAACGGACTTCGCCAGCGGCATCGCCGCGATCAACGCGCAGACGGCCAACACGGGCGTCATCGCCCAGTACGACCAAAAGAACAACTCCATCAAGCTGACCAATGCCAACGGCAACGACATCAGCTTGGCCAATACCAGCGCAGCAGGCAACACCACGTTCGGTGTCGACAGTTACAAGGCCGATGGCGTCACAACGTTGGGCACGGCCTTCGACATGAAAGCGGCCGCCGCGACGAGCGTCGTCAACGGCAACATCACCCTCGACTCGGCAACCAGTTTCTCGATGACCGATGCCGGCAGTGGCCTTGCCCTGTCCGCCCTCGGCACCGGCTCGAAGCTGCAGGCCGTCTCGACGATCGACATCACCAGTTACACCGGTGCGCAGACCGCGATCAAGATCGCCGACGCCGCCCTGGCGGCCGTCGACAAGCAGCGCGCCCAGTACGGCGCACTGGAAAACCGCTTCAGCAGCACGATCTCGAACCTGGCGAGCTCGAACGAGAACCTGTCGGCATCGCGCAGCCGCATCACCGATACCGACTTCGCTGCGGAAACCGCGAATATGACCCGTTCGCAGATCCTGCAACAGGCTGGTACCTCGATGCTGGCCCAGGCGAACTCGCTGCCGAACGGCGTCCTGTCGCTGCTGCGCGGCTAATCGTCAAGCCCGTAGCACTTCAATAGCTGTCGTGCAACGCCTCGGCCGGACATTGTTCCGGCCGGGGCTTTTTCTGTTAGGGATTCTCATGAACATCCAGCCCCTCGCTTCTCCGGTCGCCCCAAAACTCGACGACCGCACGGTTGCCGCGGCCGACGCCGTCGCCCCCACCAGGACGCAAACCGATCCGGCCACGAAGACCGCCGCGCCCACGCGCGAGGAAGTCGATACTGCCGTCAAGAAACTGAACGAGTCGCTGCCCGGCTCGTCGCAAATGCTGCAATTCTCCGTCGACCACGACAGCCACGAAATCGTCGTCAAGCTGATCGACCAGAACACCCAGGAAGTCGTGCGCCAGATCCCGTCGGTCGAGGCACTGCAGATCGCCAAGTCGATCGACAAGATGCAAGGCCTGCTGATCCACCAGAAGGCCTGAGCCCGGTCACGTAGTTTCCGCACACCCCGACGCTGCCTCGTCCAGGCCGGCGTAACGGGTCGCGCCATGCCGCGCCGCCCCTGTCCGCACGCTGCGGCAAAATTAGCGCATATTTCCTGCTCTCAAGTACGCATTGCTTCTGCCGATAATCACTTACATTAGTGGCTCAACAGGAGAATCGTGATGGGCATCAGTACTCCCGGCCTCGGGTCCGGTCTCGACGTCAGCGGCCTCGTCGGCAAGCTGATGGCGGCCGAGTCGATACCGCTGCAATCGTATGACACCAAGACCGGTGTGCTGCAGGGCCGGATCGCGTCCTATGGACAGCTGAGCGGCGCGATCGGCACCTTCCAGGGAGCGCTCGCGTCGCTGAGCAAGAGCTCGACTTTCCAGGCGCTGACCGCCACGCCGAGCAACAGCGACGTCCTGGGCGCCTCCGCCACGAGCACTGCGGTCCCCGGCAGTTACCAGGTCAACGTGCGCCAGCTAGCGCAGGCGCAGAGCCTGAACACGGCCGGCCAGGCCAGCACGACCGCCACCATCGGCACGGGCGCGGCGGCCACGATCAGTTTCCAGTTCGGCAGCGTCAGCGGCGGCAGCTTCGGCATCAAAGGCACGGCCATTCCGCTCACGACCACGACGGGCGGCATCGCGAAAGGCGCGCTCTCCATCAACGGCACGACGATCGCCACCGACGGCACGACCAAGAGCGGCCTCGACCTCGCGAATGCCATCAATTCGCAGACCAGCACGACGGGCGTCAGCGCCACCGTCGGCGCGACCACGACCTCCGCCACTCTATTCGGCAACGGCACCACGTCCAGCTTCGGCAACATCACGACGGGCGCCAGTAGCAGCTACGCGCTGACCGTCGGCGGCGTGCAGATCGCAGCCCAGGGCGCGGGCGTCGCCGCGGGCGCGGGCGTGACGGCGGCGTCGATCGATGCCACCCTGGCCGGCAACAACGCGACGACGCAGGCGCTAGCCGCAGCCGGCATCACCGTCAGCGGCACGGCCGCGGGCGGCAATCTGCAATTCACGGCGGCGAACGGCGCGAACATCAACGTCACCGAGGCCGTGACCGGCACCGTCACGGGCGGCCTAGGCAATAGCGGCACGGCCAATAGCGGCTCCAGCGCGACGGCGACGGCCACCGTCAGCCTCGTCTCGGCGGCGGGAAGCCCGATCATGGTGGGCGGTTCCAATCCCGCGGCGGCGGGCCTGACGGCCGGCACGGGCGGCAGCTATATCGGCGCCGGCTTCACGCTGGACGGCACGCAGCCGCTCGGCACCGTCAACATCGCCGCAGGCAGCACGACCCTCACGGGTCTCCGCGACGCGATCAACAATGCCAACGTCGGCGTGACCGCGAGCATCGTGTCGGACGGCAGCAACAGTCCCTACCACCTGGTGCTGACCTCGAGCAAGACCGGCGCCAACGCCAACATGAAGATCACGGTGAGCGGCGCCAACGGTGCCGCTGCCGACCCCGCGCTGGCCAACGTGCTGAACTACGACCCGTCCGGCGCACAGAACATGCAGCAGACGGCCGCCGCCCAGGATACGCTTTTGAGCGTCAACGGCATCGCAGTCCAGGGCCACGGCACCGACGTCAGCGGCGCGATCGACGGCGTCACCATCAGCGCAAAGCAGACGGGCACGTCGACGCTCAACGTCGCGCGCGACACCAAGTCGGTGACCGATGCGATCAACGGGTTCGTCAAGGCGTACAACTCGCTGAACACGACCATCGCGAACCTGACCAGCTATGACCCGACCTCGCAAAAGGCGGGCGCCCTGCAGGGCGACTTCACGGTGCGCAGCATCCGCAGCCAGCTGCGCGCCCAGCTCGATACGGCCGTGCAGGGACAGAATGGCATCACCACGCTCAGCCAGATCGGCGTCACTTTCCAGAAGGACGGTTCGCTGGCGGTCGACTCGAGCAAGCTGAATACGGCGATGACGAGCAATTTCAGCAGCATCGCCGGCCTGTTTGCCGCCGTCGGGCAAGCCACCGACAGCCTGGTCACGGTCGCGGACTCCTCGACCAAGACGCAGCCCGGCAACTACGCACTCAACATCACGCAAATGGCGACGCAGGCCACGCTCGCCAGCTCGGGCGTCCTGCCCGCGACGACGACGGTCGCGGCTAACACGACCTGGTCGGTCACGCTGAACCAGACCAATCCGGCGACGTCGAGCAAAGTGCAGAACATTTCGATTGCGGCGGGCACGTACAGTGCCAGCACCCTGGCCGCGCTGCTGAGCTCCTCGATTAACGGCAACGCTGGTTTCGCCGCGTCGGGCGACACCGTGGCCGCGTCGATCGATGCGACCGGCCATCTCGTGCTGTCGTCCACCAAATGGGGCAGCGGATCGAACCTGAGCGTGTCCAACGTGACCGGCACCACGGTCGCCAGCGTGTTCGGCACCGCTACGCCGACCACCGGCCTGGACGTGGCCGGCACCATCGGCGGCGTCCAGGCCATGGGCAACGGCCAGACCCTGACCGGCGCGGCCGGCTCGCCGACCGAAGGCCTGAAGTTGACCATCAACGGCGGCAATACCGGCGCGCGCGGCACCATCAATTTTTCGCAGGGCTATGCCGTCCAGCTGACGAGCCTGGCCGCGGGCTTCATCGGCACAAATGGCGTGATCACGTCCCGGACGAGCGGCCTGAACGATTCGATCAAGTCCCTCGCCGACCAGAAGGCATCTTTCCAGACCCATCTGGACGCGATGCAAAAAATGTACACCGCGCAATTCAACGCACTCGACATCCTGGTGGCGTCAATGCAGTCGACGCAGAGCTACCTGACCCAGCAGCTCGCGGCGATCGCCGCCAACAAATAGTCGTATCCAGATTAATTGGAGAGAATCATATGTTTGGAACCATGAAACGCGGCGTCAGCGCCTACGCCAATGTCGACCTCGAGACCGGCATTGCCTCCGCTTCCCCGCACAAACTGATCGTCATGCTGTACGACGGCGCGCTGGTCGCGCTGCGCACGGCCAAGACCAATATGGTCGCCGGCAATATTCCGACCAAGGGCGCTGCGATTTCGAAGGCTATCACGATCATCGACAACGGCCTGCGTGTCTCCCTCGACAAGGAAGCGGGCGGCACGATCGCCGAGAACCTCGACGCGCTGTACGATTACATGAGCCGCCGCCTGTTCGAGGCCAATCTGCGCAACGACGTCACGATCCTTGACGAAGTGCACGGCCTGCTGGCCGACCTGCGCGAAGCGTGGGCGGCGATCGGCGACAAGGTCCAGCACGCGCCTGCGGCGGCGACCGCGGCCATGCCGAAAACCCCGTCCCTGGTGGGTGCATGATGGGACGCGCAACGATGATGACGAATACGGAAATCGCGTCGCTGTACGAAGCGATGGTCGGCATCACCGACCAGATGCTCGCCGCCGCCACCGCCAGCGACTGGGACCGCCTGGTCCAGCTCGAGCACCAGTGCGCCGCGTGCGTGCGCCAGCTGAAGGACAGCGGCGACACGCCCCTGGCCGGCCAGGAACGCGTGCGCAAGGTGAACGCCATCCGCAAGATGCTCGATGCCGACCGCAAGATCCGCGACCTGACCCAGCCGTGGATGGTGAAGCTGCAAGCCATGATCAACAACAAGACCGTCGAACGCCGCGTCGCGCGCGCCTACGGCATCTGACGGGCGTTCCCGCCCTCACTAAACCATGCTGCCGCGCGATACCGTCTCGCTGACCCAGGTCGCGCCAGCCCGCCCCACCCTCCCCGTCGGCGACCCGCGCCAGCAAGCATTTACGCGCGCCCTCGCCGGCCTCGTCGGCCAATCGCTGCAAGCCGACGTGATGACGAAACTTCCCGACGGCAGCTTCGTCGTGCGTGTCAACGACATGGCCGCGCGCATGCCGCTGCCGCCGGGCGCCCAGCCCGGCACGCAGGTGCCGCTGACGCTCGTCGCGCTGACGCCGCGGCCCACGTTCCAGGTCCGCACGGACCAGGGTGGCGCCGCGTTCGCCGAAGCGGGGCCGCCGCTGCCGGAAGGCACCAGTCCGCAATCCGCCCCGCTCGCTTATCTGGAAGGCAAGGAGGCCGCCGCGCTCGCGCGCACGGCCGCCCTGCTGGCCGGCACGCGCAGCCTGGCGCGCTTGCCGTCCGGCGCCGCCGACGGCGCCAACGCCTCGATCAGCACCGCGGGCAAGGCGCTGGGCGACGTCATCGCCGCCGCCCAGAAGGCCGACACGCAGGCGAGCGCCGCCGTCGGCCGCACGCCGCTGCTGGCCGCGCCGTCCGGCGACGCGGGCGCCATCGCGCAGGCGCTGAAGGATGGCCTCGGCAAGAGCGGCCTGTTCTACGAATCGCACGTGGCCGAGTGGGCCGAGGGTACGCGCTCCCGCGCCGACCTGGCGGCCGAGCCGCAGGCGCGCGGCATGCCGCCGCCCACCGATCCGAACACGGCCCAGTTCATCAACCTGCAACTGAATGCCCACGAACAGGGCCGCGTCGCCTGGCAGGGCCAGCTGTGGCTGGACCGCGACATGCACTGGGACGTCGAACGGGACGCGCACAGCGGCCAGGAGGGCGACCAGGCCGACGGCACGACGTGGCGCAGCAGCCTGCGCCTGCGCTTCGGCGCGCTGGGCGACGTGGTGGCGCGCGTCGTGCTGTCCGGCGACCGGCTGCAGATCCGCCTCGACGCGCCCGACGCCGGCATCAAGGACTTGCTCGACGCGCACCGCGCGCGCCTCGCCCAGGCGCTGGACGCGGCCGGCACGCCGCTGGCCCAGCTCGCGATCCACGCGGCGCACGAGGACGGCGACGTCGATGGACAAGGATAAGTCCGCCCGGCGCCAGACCGCCGTCGCACTCGCGTACGGCGCGGGCGACCCGGCCCCGAAGGTCGTCGCCAAGGGCTCGGGCCTCGTCGCCGAACAGATCATCGGACGCGCGCAGGAGGCCGGCGTGTTCGTGCACGAATCGAAGGAACTCGTCGCGTTGCTGATGAACGTCGACCTGGACCGCCAGATTCCGCCTGCCCTGTACCGCGCCATTGCCGAACTGCTGGCGTGGCTCTATCATATTGAATCCGCGCAAGTTTCTGGGCAGACCCCACCGCCCGCACCGGACACCGCACGGCTCCTCCCCTCACAAGAAAGCACTCCGGTTGACACAGATGCAAGCAATCACTGACGCCGAATTAGAAGCCTGGCACGACTACGAGATCGAGTCGCCGCGGGAGATCGTGGCCCTGCTGCGCCAGCTCGCCGAAAAGAACCAGCTGGTCCGCATGCTGATCAAGGGCGAGGCCGACGTCTGCGTCACGTCGCTGCTGCACGTCGATCCGGACACGGACACCGTCATCGTCGACCGCTCCGTCAGCCCCGAACAGAACCAGCGCATCGTGGCGGCCGGCACGGTGCGGTGCGACACGTCGCTGGACAAGATCCGCATCGTGTTCGGCCTCGAGGGCCTGAGCGAAGTCGAGTACGACGGCGGCACCGCGCTGCGCGCCGCCATCCCGGCCAGCCTGATCCGCCTGCAGCGGCGCGAGTTCTACCGCATGCCGACGCCCGTGACGAACCCCGTGCGCGCGACGATTCCCCTGCCTGTCGACATGGGCGGCGCCGTCGCCGTGTTCCCGCTGGCCGACATCAGCTGCGGCGGCATCGCGATCTACGACAACAAGATGCAGCTCGGCACGACCATCGGCGAAACGTACGCCAACTGCCGCATCGACCTGCCGGAAATCGGGCCCGTGACGTGCTCGCTGCAAATCCGTAACTCGATCGACATGACGCTGCTGAACAACAAGACGAGCCGCCGCCTCGGCTGCCAGTTCGTCGACATTTCGCGCGGCAACCTCGCCGCCGTGCAGCGCTACATCACGAAGCTCGAACGCGAGCGCAACGCGCGGCTGGCCGGCCTCGCCTGACGTATCCTGGCGGCGGGAACGCGGGGCGCTCGTCCCGCATCCAATCGTCAGGCACACGACCAGGAGACGCCATGCATGCCGCCGCACCGAATCCCGCTTCCCTCGACGACGACGCGTTGCTGGGCCGCATCCGCGCCGGCGACCGCGACGCGTTTTCTCTTCTCATGCGACGCTACAACCGTCGGCTCTACCGCGTGGCGCGCAGCGTCCTGCGCGACGACGCGGAAGCCGAGGACGCCCTGCAGGACGCCTATCTGCAGGCCTACCGCGCCCTGCCCGCGTTCCGCGGCGAAGCCGCGCTGGGCACGTGGCTCACGCGCATCGTCGTCAATGCCGCGCTGATGCGCCAGCGCAAGACCGGGCGCCTGGCCGAAGTTATCGAACTGGCGGCGGATTACGGTGCCGAAGCGGCTGTACCGCATTCGCCCGACGACAGCCCAAGCGACGCCGAGCAGCCGGACCTGGCCGCCTTCCGCGGCCAGACGCGGCGCCTGATCGAGACGGGCATCGACAAGCTTCCCGCCGCCTTCCGTACCGTGTTCGTGCTGCGCGCCGTGGAAGAGCTGACCGTCGAGGAGACGGCGGACACGCTTGGCATTCCGGAGGCCACCGTACGCACCCGCTATTTCCGCGCACGCGCCATGCTGCGCGAGGCGCTCGCGCGCGAGATCGATTTCGCAATCGAGGACGCGTTCGGCTTCGACGGCGCGCGCTGCGACCGGATCGTGGACACCGTGCGGCGCCGGCTCGACGTGGAATGGGGTGTGTGACGAACGGCGGGAACGTGGACGCCATGACATGCATCCAATGGGTTGTTCCACCTTTTCCAACTCATTGAAGGATGCTGCCATGAACAAATCCATTTCCCTGCTGCTGTCGTCCGTATTCGCCCTGGGGCTTTCCGTCCCCGCGCACGCGGCGGGCCCGAACGACGCGCAGATCGCCGCCATCGTCGTCGCCGCCAACACGGTCGACATCGACGCCGGCAAACAGGCCGAGACGAAATCGAAGAACAAGGACGTGCGCGCGTTCGCCAAGCGCATGGTGGCCGACCACACGGGCGTCAACCAGCAGGCCACGGCACTCGTGCAAAAGCTGCACGTGACACCGGAGGACAACGATACGAGCAAGAGCCTCACGCAGGGCGGCGAGACGACGCGCACCCGGCTTGCGGGCCTGTCTGGCAAGGCATACGACAAGGCCTACGTCGACAACGAGGTGACGTATCATCAGACCGTGCTCGACGCCCTCGACAAGACCTTGATCCCGAACGCGTCGAATGCCGAGCTGAAGGCGCTGCTCGTCAAGGTGCGCCCGGCCTTCGTCGCGCACCTGGAGCACGCGAAGCACATCCAGGCCGAGCTCAAGTGAAACCGCTGCTCGCCGCCCTGTGCTGGCTGCCCGCCCTGGCGGGCGCGGCGGAGCACCACGTCGTCATCGACGGCATGCAGTTTTCGCCGCAGGTCGTCGAGGTCAAGCCGGGGGATACGATCGTCTGGGAAAACCACGACATGTTCGCGCACAACGTGACGGCGGCCGGCGCCAGGGTGAGTTCGGGCGAGCTGGCGCCCGGAACATCGTGGCGGTATAAGGTAGCGAAGGGCCCGTCGTTCGACTACCTGTGCACCTTGCACCCCGTGATGAAGGGGCGCGTAGAAATTGCCAGGCCAGCGCACCGCGTTCCGGCCCGCTAGAATTCGGGGTCAGAGCACGCTTTTCCGCAAATTCGGGGTCAGAGCAGCTATTTGAACAATTGCGCACTGCGGCGCGTAGACAAGGCAAGGACGACTGGCTGGCACCATGTCGTAGCCTATAAAACGTAGCGGCCGAACGATAGTGTCAATTTAATTCCGAGAGGCTCTTGTCCAACAATGTGCTCTGACCCCGAATTCTGACGACATTGTGCTCTGACCCCGAATTTACTGACCCCGAATTTACACTTGCATGTTCATGATGTCGTGATACGCGGACACGAGCTTGTTGCGCACCTGCACGGTGGCCTGGAAGCTGATGCTGGCCTTTTGCATTGCGATCATCGTATCGGACAGGCTCACGGAATCGTCGCCGGCGGCAAACTTCTTGCCCATGTCGTCGGCCTGGTTCTGGGCGTTGCTGACGTTTTGCAGCGCCCCCTTCAGCGCATCGGAGAAGCTGACCTTCGACGATGACTCGGCCGCATCCGGGCCCACCGGCTTGCCGATGCCGCCGATGCCACCCATGCCCAGCGCGTCCGCCGGCGACGCCGGCCCGGCCGGCTTCTGCGCCGCCGCCTTCAGCTGCGCCATCATCGCCTCGATCCGGCTGCTGTCGATGCCGCCGATATTCATGTCCGTTCTCCCAGGTGCTCGCAAACAATTCGATTCAGGCTGTCAGAATATCAGCGGCCTCACAACTGTTGCCCTCGAGCAGCGCCGTAAATAGGGTCTTATTCCGGGGTTTGGATGTTGCCCTACGGCTCGATAATGGCGTTCATAAACCCATTCCCTCCCCCAACCATGGCAACCACAGCGGAAGAACTCCTCGACAGCGACATCGCAACCCCGGCCGAAGAAAAGCCGAAGTTCTGGCAGACGACGATCGGCAAACGCGTCGTCATCGGCGGCGCCATCGCCGGCGTGGTGGCCGTCGTGGCCGCCTTGTGGCTGTGGACGTCGGCGCCGGAATACAAGGTGCTGTTCTCCAACTACACGGACAAGGACGGCGGCGCCATTACCGCGTCGCTCGACCAGATGGGGGTCAAGTACAAGTTTTCCGACAGCGGCAGCGCGATCCTCGTGCCGGCCGACCGCATCCACGACCTGCGCCTGAAGCTGGCGTCGCAAGGCCTGCCGCGCGCCGGCAACGTCGGCTTCGAACTGCTCGAGAACCAGAAGCTGGGCACGTCGCAATTCGTCGAGCAGGTCAACTACCAGCGCTCGCTGGAAGGCGAACTCGCCAATTCGATCCAGTCGCTGGCCGCCGTCGCGTCGGCACGTGTGCACCTGGCGCTGCCGAAGCCGTCCGTGTTCGTGCGCGAGCAACAAAAGCCGACGGCGTCCGTGCTGCTGAACCTGCAGCCGGGCCGCACGCTGGACCAGGCGCAAGTCAGCGCCATCGTGCACCTCGTCGCGTCGTCGATCCCGGAACTGCCGCCGTCGAACGTGACCGTCGTCGACCAGAACGGCACCCTGCTGTCGGATAACACGAACAAGAACGGCAAGCAGCTCGACCCGAACCAGCTGAAATACGTCGAGGCGCTGCAGCAGAACATCGTCAAGCAGGTCGAGTCGATCATCGCCCCGCTCGTCGGCCAGAACAATGTCCGCGCCGAAGCAACGGCCGACGTCGACTTCGCCCAGACCGACACCGCGGCCGAGCTGTACAAGCCGAACTCGCCGCCGGAGCCGCAGGCAATCCGCAGCCAGCAGACGTCCGAGCAGACCGGCCCCGGCAGCACGAACCCGTCCGGCATCCCGGGCGCCCTGTCGAACCAGCCGCCGGGCGTGGCGACCGCACCGATCGACGGCGGTGCCCAGCCGCAGGCCCAGGGCACGACGACGGGCCCGAGCCGCAAGGACTCCACGACGAATTACGAAGTCGACAAGACCGTCCGCTTCGAACAGAAGCCGATGGGCGGCATCAAGCGCCTGACGGTGGGCGTGGTCGTGAACTACCGCCGCACCGTCGACCCGAAGACGGGCAAGGTCGTCATCAAGCCGCTGTCGGCCGCCGAAGTCGCGCAGATCAACGAACTGGTCAAGCAGGCCATGGGCTACAGCCAGGCGCGCGGCGACACGCTGAACGTGACGAACGCCCCGTTCGACGGCGTCGACAAGCCGGACGAGCAGGCACCGGAATGGTGGAAGGACCCGGCCAACCTGCCACTGTTGAAGGACATCGCGCGCTACGTGTTCATCGCCCTCGTGCTCGCGTTCCTGTGGTTCCGCTTCGTGCGGCCGCTGCTGAAGCCGGCGATCAAGAAATTCGACGAAGCCGTGGCGATCCCGCCGGAACCGGAACCGGAAGTGCCGGAACCGGAACCGGAACCGGACCCGGACGAGGAAGCCCGCATCCAGCGTGAAGTGGAAGAACACCAGAAGGTCCAGGTCTACAAGAGCAACCTGGAAATGGCAAAAGACATGGCAAAGAACGATCCGCGCATCGTGGCCAACGTGATCAAGGAATGGCTGGGGACTGAGTAATGAGCGACAAGGACAAGGAAAGCACGACCAAGGCAGCCATCCTGATGCTGGCGCTGGGCGAGGCCGAGGCGGCCGAGGTGATGAAGTTCCTCGGCCCGCGCGAGGTCCTGAAGCTGGGCGCCGCAATGGCGCAGATGAAGGCCGTGCAGCATGAGGAAGTCCTCTCGGTGCTGGGCGAATTCCGCGAACGCGTCGACCTGCAGTCGACCGTCGGCCTCGATTCCGACGAGTACATCCGCCAGGTGCTGACGAAGGCCCTCGGCGACGACAAGGCGGCCGTGCTGCTGAACCGCATCCTGGGCGGCAAGGACGCCTCCGGCATCGAGAGCCTGAAGTGGATGGACTCGCCGTCCGTCGCGGAACTGATCCGCAACGAGCATCCGCAGATCATCGCCACGATCCTCGTGCACCTCGAACGCGACCAGGCGTGCGAAGTGCTGGCCCATTTCACGGACCGCCTGCGCAACGACGTCGTGCTGCGTATCGCCACGCTGGACGGCGTGCAGCCGGCCGCGCTGCGCGAACTGAACGACGTGCTGACCAAGCTGTTGTCGGGCAACGAGAACATCAAGAAATCGTCGCTGGGCGGCGTGCGCACGGCGGCCGAGATCTTGAACTTCATGAGCGGCGAGCAGGAAAGCTCCGTCATGGAAAACATCAAGAACTACGACAACGACATGGCGCAGAAGATCATGGACGAGATGTTTGTGTTCGACAACATCATCGACATCGACGACCGCGGCATCCAGTTGCTGTTGCGCGAAGTGCAGTCGGAAATGCTGATCATCGCGCTGAAAGGCGCGTCGCAGGACTTGCGCGATAAAATCTTCAAGAACATGTCGCAGCGTGCGGCGGAAATGATGCGCGAAGACCTGGAGTCGAAAGGTCCCGTGCGCTTGTCGGAAGTGGAAACCCAGCAGAAGCAGATCCTGCAGATCGTGCGGCGCCTCGCCGACGAAGGCCAGATCGTGCTGGGCGGCAAAGGTGAGGACTCGTTCGTCTGATGGCCATCTCGAAAGAATTCCAGACCGCGTATCAACGCTGGGAAATGACGTCGTTCGGCGACGAGCGTCCCAGCGTCCGGGCGCAGCGCGAAGCCGAAGCGGCCGCTGCCGCTGCCGCCGCGCGCGCGTACGAACCGCCGCCGCCCGTGGAACCCCTCGTGCAGCTGCCCACCGCGGCGGAGCTGGAAGCGATCCGCGCGGCCGCGCGCGAGGACGGCTATGCCGAGGGTCTCGAAGCGGGCCAGGCGCAAGGCCATGCGGCCGGCTACGCGGAAGGGCTGGCGCTCGGCCGTGCCGAGGCGGCCGAGGAACTCGAACACGTGCGCCAGCTGGCCGCGACGTTCGGCGACGCCGTCACGGCGGCCGACGACACCATCTCGAACGACGTATTGGAACTCGCGCTGCACCTGGCGCGCGGCATGGTGCGCACGGCGTTCGAAGTCAAACCCGACCTGATCATCCCCGTCGTGCGCGAAGCCGTGGACTACCTGCCGAACCTGCAACAGCCGGCCCTCCTGATGCTGCACCCGGAAGACGCGCTGATCGTGCAGAGCACCATCGGCCACGAGCTGGACAAGGGCGGCTGGCGCATCGTCGAGGACGAGAGCATCGCGCGCGGCGGCTGCCGCGTGGACACCGCGAGCAACCAGATCGATGCGCAGATCGCGTCGCGCTGGCAGCGCCTGACGCACGCGCTGGGCAAGAACATCGAGTGGCTCGAATGAAGGGCGCCGACGCGCACACCGCCCGCTGGCGGTCCTACCTGAAGGACTGCGGCAACGTGCTCGATTTCGTCGAGCCGATGCAGGTGTCGGGGCGCGTCACGCGTGTCGCGGGCCTCGTGATGGAGTGCGTGGGCCTGAAACTCGCCGTGGGCAGCGCGTGCACGATTCCCGTCGCGTCGGGCGCCCGCATCGAGGCGGAAGTCGTCGGCTTCGAAGGCGACAAGCTGTTCCTGATGCCGCAGTCGGACGTCGAAGGCGTCGTGCCCGGCTCGCGCGTGTTCCCCGTCGAAGCGAGCGTGCCGAAGCCCGGCTCCGTGCCGCATCCGCGCCGCCGGCCGATGGACCGCGCGCGCCACCTGCCCGTCGGCTGGGGCCTGCTGGGCCGCGTCGTCGACGGTGCCGGCCGCCCGCTGGACGGCAAGGGCCCCGTCGTCACTGACCAGATGGGCCCGCTCAACGCGCGCCCCATCAACCCGCTCGACCGCGCGCCGATCTCGGAAACGCTGGACGTCGGCGTGCGCGCCATCAACTCGATGCTAACGGTGGGCCGCGGCCAGCGTCTCGGCCTGTTCGCCGGCACGGGTGTCGGTAAATCGGTACTGCTCGGGATGATCGCGCGCTACACGACGGCGGACGTGATCGTCGTGGGCCTGATCGGCGAGCGGGGCCGCGAGGTGAAGGAATTCATCGAGCAGATCCTCGGCGAGGACGGCTTGGCGCGCTCGGCCGTCGTGGCCGCGCCGGCCGACGCGCCGCCGCTGATGCGCCTGCAAGGTGCCGCCTACGCCACCGCCATCGCCGAGCACTTCCGCGACGAGGGCAAGAACGTCCTCCTGATCATGGATTCGCTCACGCGCTACGCGATGGCCCAGCGCGAGATCGCGCTGGCCATCGGCGAACCGCCGGCGACGAAAGGCTATCCGCCGTCCGTGTTCGCCAAGCTGCCCGTGCTCGTCGAACGCGCGGGCAACGGCCAGGCGGGCGGCGGCTCGATCACGGCGTTCTATACCGTGCTGTCGGAAGGCGACGACCAGCAGGACCCGATCGCCGACGCGGCGCGCGGTATCCTCGACGGCCACATCGTGCTGAACCGCAAACTGGCCGAGGCGGGCCACTACCCCGCCATCGACATCGAACAATCGATCTCGCGCGCGATGCACGGCATCACGTCGCGCGAACACCAGCAGGCCGCGCGCACGTTGAAGCAGCTGTATTCGCGCTACGAGCGCTCGCGCGACCTGATCAGCGTGGGCGCCTATGCGCCGGGCACGGACCCCGTGCTGGACAAGGCCATCGCGCTGCACGAGCGGATCGAAGCGTTCCTGTGCCAGGAAATCCATGACAACGTCGGCATGCTGCAGAGCTTGGGGGAATTGACCTCGCTGTTCGGCTGATTGGCCGGAGCGCTCATCGGTATACTTGACGTACCATGGCCAACGCATCCGCACTCGAGACCCTGATCGACCTCGCCCAGCGCGAGTCCGACGCCTGCGCGAAACGCCTCGGCGTCGCGCTGAAGGCCGTCGACGATGGCGAGCAGAAGCTGCAGATGCTGCTGGGCTACCGTGACGACTACGCGAACCGGCTCGACGCGGCGCAGATGGCGGGGATCACGCCGTTCGCGTACCAGAATTTCGTCGCCTTCCTGGGCAAGCTGGAACAGGCGATCGACGGCCAGCGCGAAGTGCTGAAGCACGCACGTGCGAAAGCCGACATGGAAAAGAAGGCATGGCAGGAAAGCGAGCGCAAGCGCCTGTCGTACCGCACCTTGAACGAGCGCGCGGCCGCGGAAGCGCTGGCGCTGGAAAGCAAGCGCGACCAGAAGATGATGGACGACCACGCAGCACGGACGGCGCGCTACAAGCGCTGACGGCAGCCCCACCCAACCGAAGCGACGAACGACATGACCACGACTTCCCCACTCCAGCTCAACACGGCCGGCGGCATCACGCCCCGCTCGAGCAACCCGGTCAACAGCAGCAACGGCAACGGCGGCAGCCAGTTCAGCGCCATGCTGTCCGGCGAGCTGGAACGCAGCGGCACCGCGTTCGCGCTCGCCTCGATGCCGGCCCCGGCGCCCGCACCGGCGCCCGCACCGGCGCCCGCTCCGGCCCAGAACGCCGCCAAGCCGGCCGATGCCGACACGCCCGCCAAGCACGACGCCGCGCCGCAACCGACCGCCAAGCCGGCCGAGAGCAAGGCCGAGTCGAGCGACGCCAAGGACACGACGGCCGACAAGGCCGACGACAAGAAGGACGACGAGTCCACCGCAAAATCGGGCGACCCGGCCAGCGCCATGCTCGCGCTGATGGCCAGCCTGCACAAGCCCGTCGCGGACGCGGGCAAGACGACGCCGGGCCAGGCCTTCGACGCGCTCGCCGGCAAGGGCAAGCGCACGGACGCCGGCCAGCTGGCCGCGCTGCAGGCCGCGATGAAGTCGGTGTCGAAAGAGACCGGCGCGGACGCCGCCGACGGGAAGACCTTCTCGGCCGCATCGATCAAGAACCCGGCCCTCGCGGCCGCCGGCGCCGACCTCGGCGCGGACAAGGCGTCGGCCACGGCCGACCTGCGCGCCGCGCTGGGCAACGCCAAGGCCGACGCGACACCGCAGGTGGACGCCACCGACTTCACCGTGCAGCAGGCGCGCGACGCCGCGCTGCTCGCGCAGAAGGAACAAGCCCAGGTGGCCGTCGCGGCCGCCCAGCTGCAGCCGGCCGTGCTGGAAGCCGCGCAGGCTGCTGCTGCCGGCGAGGAATTGACGGCGCACGTGGGTACGGATGCGTGGAACGACCAGGTCGGCCAGAAGGTCGTCTACATGCTCGGCGCCGAAGACCAGACCGCGTCGCTCACGTTGAACCCGCCGGACCTGGGTCCGTTGCAGGTCGTGCTGTCCGTGTCGAACGGCCAGGCCGACGTGACGTTCTCGTCGAACCAGCTGGAAGTGCGCCAGGCGCTGGAAAACGCCCTGCCCCGCCTCCAGGAAATGATGGGCGAGAGCGGCATCGCGCTGGGCAATGCCACCGTCAACGCGGGCATGTCGAACGGCGGCCAGGCGCAGCAGGAGCAGGCGGCGGCATCGAGCGGCTTCGGCCGCGGCGGCCACAACGGCCGCGGCAACGAGGCGGGCATGGTGACGGGCGAAGCCACCGTGCGCCCGGCCACGCGCGCGGCCGCGATCGGCGACCGCGGCATGGTCGACACGTTCGCATAACCACCGAAATACAGCATCGACAACACATCCGTCAAGAAACAAGGAGATACCCCGGGTTCCTCCTTCTTTTCGACCGTTGCCGCTGCTCACTTTTTCCCGATAATGACATAATGACGGGACGATCCAACAGCGGGACCGAAGACTCTTGAAAGCAAATCCAAAAATCAAAGCCGATCCGAAAGCGGATGCGGCACCCGTGGCCGCCAGCGGCAAAGGCAAGCTGTTCATCATGATCGGCGCGGCCGTGCTCGTGCTGGCACTGGGCGGCGGCGCCGGCTGGTACTTCATGCACAAGGGCGCCGACGACAGCGCGGCGGCCGACCCGGCCAAGAAAGAACACGCGAGCGACAAGAAAACGAAGAAGAAGAACGACGCCAAGCCCGAGTACATCGCGGTGGAGCCGTTCACGGTCAACCTGCAGCCGGAGCACGGCGACCAGTACCTGCAGGTCGCGTTCACGCTGCAGGTGAACAGCCCGGAACAGGTCGAGCTCATCAAGGCCAACATGGCGAAGGTGCGCAGCCGCGTGCTGCTGCTGTTGTCGGGCAAGAAGGCGTCCGAGATCAGCACCGTGGAAGGCAAGCAGCAACTGGCCGGCGAGATCCTGGCCGCAGTCAACGCGCCGTTCGAAGAGCACGGCGACGAACAGGAAGTAGCCGACGTCCTGTTCACGTCATTCATCATTCAGTAAAGCAGAAGTCATTACGGTAGAGCAGCATGGCCGATAATTTTCTCTCACAGGAAGAAGTCGATGCCCTCCTAAAAGGGGTCAACGGCGATCAGGACGACATTGCGGCGCCTGAAGACACCTCGGGAGTCCGCACGTATAACCTGGCAACGCAGGAGCGGATCGTCCGCGGCCGCATGCCGACGCTCGAGATCATCAACGAGCGTTTCGCCAGGTATCTGCGGGTCGGCCTGTTCAACTTCCTGCGCCGTTCCGCCGAGGTGTCGGTGGGGTCCGTGCGCGTGTCGAAGTACAGCGAGTTCATCCGTAACCTCGTCGTGCCGACGAACCTGAACCTGATCCACATGAAGCCGCTGCGCGGCACGGCGCTGATGGTGTTCGACCCGGGCCTCGTGTTCCTGCTGGTGGACAACCTGTTCGGCGGCGACGGCCGCTTCCACACGCGCGTGGAAGGCCGCGACTTCACGCAGACGGAGCAACGCATCATCATGCGCATCCTCGACATCGTGTTCGAGGCGTACGCCAAGTCGTGGGAACCCGTGTATCCGGTCGAATTCGAGTACATCCGCTCGGAGATGAACACGCAGTTCGCGAACATCGCCACCCCGAACGAAGTCGTGGTATCGTGCACTTTCACAGTCGAACTGGGTTCGGTGTCGGGCCAGATCCACTTCTGCATGCCCTATTCGATGATCGAGCCGATCCGCGACACGATGACGTCGAGCCTCCAGGGCGAAGCGCTGGAAGTCGACAAGCGCTGGATCCGCCTGCTGACGCAGCAGATCCAGGTGGCGGAAGTGGAACTGGTGGCCGTGCTGGGTCACGGCAAGGCGAATTTCGACGAAATCTTGAACATGAAGGTCGGCGACGTGATCCCGATCTCGGTCCCGGAAACGCTCCAGGCCACCGTCGACGGCGTGCCAGTGATGGACTGCAGCTATGGCGTGTATAACGGACAATATGCGCTCAAGGTCGAAAACCTGCTGGCCAACAGCGAAACCTTCAACAAATAACACGTCATGCGAAGCGCCGGGGTCCGACCGCGGCACAGGCAACACAGGAGAGAATCATGTCTGACACTCAAGACGACCAAAGCAGCCTCGACGACGATTGGGGTGCCGCGATTGCCGAGCAGGCCGCCGCGGAAGCCGCTGCGCTGGCCAGCCAGCAGCAGACGGCCTCGGCCGCAGTGTTCAAGGACTTCTCGAACAAGGGCCCCCGTCCGGAAACGCCGAACGATATCGACTTCATCCTCGACATTCCCGTCCAGCTGACGGTGGAACTGGGCCGCACGAAGATCGCCATCAAGAACCTGCTGCAACTCGCGCAGGGTTCCGTGGTCGAACTGGATGGCCTGGCCGGCGAACCGATGGACGTGCTCGTCAACGGCTGCCTGATCGCCCAGGGCGAGGTCGTGGTCGTGAACGACAAGTTCGGTATCCGCCTTACCGACATCATCACCCCGTCGGAGCGCATCCGCAAACTCAACAAATGACGGCCCGCCTGCTGACCATCCTGACCCTGGCCCTGCCGCTGACGGCCTGCGCGGCCCAGCCGGGGTCCGGACAGGCGCCGGCGGCGGCTCCGGCTGCCGCGACGGCAGCGGAACAGAGCGTGCGCGCAGCCGCGCCGGCTGCGCCGGTGCCGGCCGCCGTGCAGGCCGATAGCGCGCGGCAGGACACCGCGCAGCACCGCGCCGAAGCGGGCGTCAAGGAGGTCGGCAACGGCGTGACCACGCCCGCCGCATCCAACACGCGACGGGCTGTCGCACCGGTGACATCGGCCCGCGGCAGCGCTGCAGCCGGCACGTCCGCTACCGGCACGTCCGCTACCGGCACCGCAACAACTCCCGCCTCCGCCGGCGGCACCTCCGTAAGCGGCACCTCCGTAAGCGGCACCTCCGCAAGCGGCACCTCCGCAACCACAACACCCGCGAACGACACCGCAACCGCAGCGCCCGGCGCGACGACACCGGCCGCCCCGGACGTCGCCGCCCCCCGCCCGACTGCTCCTGCCGCAACGGTCCCGCCCGTGACGATGCCGGCCGGCTCGTCCACGGGCAGCCTGCTGCAGACGCTGTTCGCGCTGATCCTGGTGCTCGCGGTGCTGGGCGCCCTCGCCTGGTTCCTCAAGCGCTACGGGCCCAAGGTCGGCGGCGGCAACGCGAACGTGCGCGTCGTCGGCTCGCTGAACCTGGGCGGGCGCGAGCGCATCGTCGTGGTCGAGGTGGGCAATGAATGGATCGTGGTCGGCGCATCACCCGGCCGCATCAACGCGCTGGCGACCATGCCGCGCCAGGACGCGCAACATGGCGACCACGGCGGCACGAACGCCGCGCTGGCGCCGCACTCACCAGCGGCGCACAGCTTCGCCGACTGGCTCAAACAGACGATCGACAAACGCAAGTGATGCAAAAAAATAAGCGACTCCTGCTGGCGGCAGGCCTGCTGGCCCTGCCGCTGGCGGCGGCGGTAGCGGCACCCGCGATCCCCGCGTTCACGACGAGCGCCGCACCGGGCGGCGGCACCGCGTATTCGCTGCCGGTGCAGACGCTGCTCCTGATGACGGCGCTGACCTTCATCCCGGCCGCCCTCCTAATGATGACGAGTTTTACGCGCATCATCATCGTGCTCTCCTTGCTGCGCCAGGCGCTCGGCACGCAGACGGCGCCGCCGAACCAGGTGATGGTCGGCCTCGCGCTGTTCCTCACGCTGTTCGTGATGGGGCCGACATTCGACCGCATCTACACGGAAGCGTACGTGCCGCTGCAGGAAAACCGCATCCAGATGGGCGAGGCGATGGACAAGGCCGCGGCGCCGCTGAAAGGCTTCATGCTGAAGCAGACGCGCCAGTCCGACCTCGCGCTGTTCGTCAAGATCTCGCGCACGCCCGCGCTGCAAGGCCCGGAAGACGTGCCGTTGCGCGTGCTGATCCCCGCCTTCATCACGAGCGAGCTGAAGACGGCGTTCCAGATCGGCTTCGCCATCTTCATCCCGTTCCTCATCATCGACATGGTCGTCGCGTCCGTGCTGATGTCGATGGGTATGATGATGATGTCGCCGGCCGTGATCTCGCTGCCGTTCAAGCTGATGCTGTTCGTGCTCGTCGACGGCTGGCAGTTGCTGCTGGGCTCCCTGTCCCAGAGCTTTTACTAGAAAGGGCGAACGATGACTCCGGAAAGCGTCCTCGCGATGGGCCGCACGGCGATGGAAGTCACGCTGATGGTGTCGGCGCCGCTGCTGCTCGTCGCGCTCGTCATCGGCCTCGTCGTCAGCATCTTCCAGGCGGCCACGCAGATCAACGAACAGACCCTGTCGTTCATCCCCAAGCTGGTCGGCGTCTTCGTCGCGCTCGTGCTCGCGGGGCCGTGGATGCTCTCGGTCATGACGGACTACATGCGCAACGTGTTCAGCGGCATTCCGCAGATGATCGGTTGACGCCGGCGCGATGATCTCGTTCACCACGACCCAGCTGTATGCGTGGATCGGCGGCCTGTTGTGGCCGCTGACGCGCATCCTCGGGCTCGTCGCGGCGGCGCCCGTATTCGGCAACACGGCCGTGCCCATCCTCATCAAGACGACGCTCGGCGTGCTGCTGGCGGCCATCGTCGCACCGACCCTCCCCGCCGTGCCGGCCGTCGATCCGACGTCGTGGGCGGGCATCCTCATCGTCGCGCAGGAACTGCTGATCGGCATGGCGATGGGCTTCGCGATGCGCCTCGTGTTCGCCGCCATCGAGTTCGCCGGCGAGGTCGCCAGCACGACGATGGGCTTTTCGTTCGCCACGTTCTTCGATCCCACGTCGGCCGGGCGCTCGTCGGCCATCAGCCAGTTCCTCGCCCTCGTCGCGACGATGGCCTTCCTCGCCATGAACGCCCACCTCGTGCTGATCGAGGCGCTGGTGGAAAGCTTTTTCACGTTGCCGATCTCGGCGTCGCCGATGTCGGTGACGGCGCCGCTGGAAATGGTTCGCTGGGGCAGCCGCGTGTTCTCGGCCGGCATGCAGATCGCGATGCCGATGGTGGCCGCCATGCTCATCGCCAACATCGCACTTGCGATCCTGACGCGCGCGGCGCCGCAGCTGAACCTGTTCGGCATCGGCTTCCCGATCACGCTGGGCGCCGGCTTCCTCGTCATCAGCCTGACGATTCCCTATCTCGGCACGCCGTTGCAGACCCTGTTCAACCAGGGCATCGAGGCGGGGCGCAAGATTCCGCGTGTCGGTGGGCAGCGGCCGCCCCAGCCGCCACCGGCAGCGCCGCGTTGACGCATGCGTTTGGTGGGCGGAGGCCGCCCACCCTACGATTGACCGTGGCCGTAGGGTGGGCTCCCCGTGCCCACCAACATCGAAATCTCGGTAGCCGTAGGGTGGGCTCCCCGAGCCCACGCGTTGCGTCTGCTTACGAGATGTAGTTGAAGAGGGACAGCCCCGACATCGTCTTGAACGACACCTGCGCCGCCTGCAGCGTCTGCTGCTGCTGGGTGAACAACGAAATCGCCTTCACCATGTCCAGGTCCTGCAGGCCGCTCAGCGTGGTCTGGTACTGGAGGTTCAAGTCCTCGCCCGAGCTGTCCAGGTAGTCCACTTCCTTCAGGCGCGCGCCCACGGACGCCTGCACGGTCAGCACATTGTCCAGTGAGTTCTTCATGTTCTGGCCGGCCATGCTCAGGCTGTTGGCCAGCGCGGCCTTGCCGGTCGAGCCGTCGGCCGGGCTGCGCAGCGTCTTGATCAGGTCCGTGACCGTCGTGAACACCGATTGCTTCTGGCTGGGCTGGACGCTGAAACTATCGCCGTTGGCTGGATCGCCCTTGACGTCGAGCGCGATCCCGTCGAAGGAAATCGACGCGCCCGCCGTGTACGGCTGGTTGCTCAGCACGGCGCTGGCCGGCGACGTCGAATTGTCCGTCACGGTGTAGGTCGTCGCGGCGGGCGAACCCGTCACGCTGAAGGCGATCGAATAATCGTGGCCCGTCAGCTTCGTGCGGTCCGACACGGCGCCCGGCGAGATGATGCCCGAGCCGGTGTTGGCGGCCGCCGGCTGCGCGACGAACGTACCGTTGCCGGTGGCGTTCGCTTCGAAGATCGCGCTGCCGCTCTCGCTGATGGGCATCTTGCGCGCCGAGCCCACCTGCAAGGTGCGCTGGCCCTGGTCGCCCTGGTAGGCGGCGCCCGTCGGCGTTTGCGTGAACGGCTGCGTGGTCGTCTGGTAGCCGGAGAACAGATACGTGCCGGAACCGTCGGTCGTATTCGCGAGGCCGATCAGGTCGGTGAGGCGCCCTTCCAGCTCGGTGGCCAGCGCTTCGCGATCGCTCTGCGAATAGCCGCCGTTGCCGGCCGTGACGATCAGCGACTGGATGTCCTGGATCTGGCCCGTGACGTCCTGCAGCGTCTTGTCGACCATCGACAGCGACGCTTTCGCATTCGCGCGGTTGGTGCCGAACTGCGTGTTCATCGACTGCGACTGCGTCAGTTCCAGCGCCTTCGCCGAAGCGATGGGGTCGTCGGCCGCCGACAGCATGCGCTTGTTCGTCGACAGCTGCATCTGCGTCTTGGCCATCTGGCCCTGCAGCGTGTTGAGCTGCGAGGTGCCGGCCTGGAAAATCGCGTTGGTGCTGATACGTAATGTCATGGCGTCGTTCCGCGTGCGCTGGTGGTTGCCCGGTTACCGGTCTCAGTGGCCGATCTGCAGCAAGGCGTTGAAGATCGTGTCGGCGATCTGCATCACCTTCCCCGACGCCTGGTAGGCCTGCTGGTACTTCAGCAGGTTGGCCGCCTCTTCGTCCAGGTTCACGCCCGAGACGTTGTTGGCCGCCGCCTGCGCCTGCGTCAGCTGCGAAGAGGCGGCCTCGGCATTGGCCTGCACTTCGCGCGTCTTGTTGCCGATCGTGCTGACGAGCGTGGCGTAGGCCGACTGGTACGTCGCCTTGCCGCCGTCGAGGATGTTCTTCGACTGCAGGTCGGCCATCAGGCTCGCGTTGCGAGTATCGCCCAAACCAACGTTCGGCGCGATCTGGAACGTGTCGCCGTTGCCGGGCGCGCCGTTCAGCATGAAGTTCATCCCGCCCACCGTGTAGCTGGCGCCGTCCTGGAACGGCACGCTGGCGCCGGCCGGGTACGAGGTCGTCGTGCCGTTCACCGTCATGCTGACGGGCTGGCCGCCCGGGAAGCCGGACAGCGTGGCCGTCGCCGTGCTGTACGTGAGCGTGACGGGGCCGGACAGCGGCGCGCCGAGATAGCTCTGGTCGATCGAGCCCGCGCTGATCTTGCCCGAACCGCTGTTGCTCAGCGGGACGCTCGTGGCGATCGGCGCAGCCGCGGCGATCTGCGCGCCGTCCGTCAGCGCCAGCTTGAAGTTGGACGCGCCGGCCTGCGTGGGACGCACGAGGAAGTTGTCGCCGGAATCGGCAGCGCCCGTGACGGCAAACGCGAGGCCGTCGATGACCTGCGCCTGGGCCTGCGGGAACGGCGAGATCACCGTCTTCTTGTTGTCCGCCAGGCGGTACACGTTATAGTTCGTGCCGTCGAAATCGACCTTGTAGTCGCTCGTCGTGAGTTTCGTGGCGTCGACGACGGTGGCCGTGATGGCCGTCGTGCTCGTCTGGTTGTTGTTGACGTTCTTCGTCACCTGGGCCGGCGCGATCGAGAAGATGTCGCCGCCCGGCTTGCCGTTGCCGTCCAGGCCGAGGTGGTTCTGGTCGTTCATCGACGTGGCCACCGCGATCGCGACGCGGCCCAGCGAGTTCTGCGCGAGGTCCAGCGACTGCGTGCGGAATTGCAGCGCGGCGCCGAGCTCGCCACCGGTCAGCGAGCTCTCGGCCAGCGGCGTGATCTTGCCCTGCAGGACGTAGCCGACCGTGGTGCGCGTCTGGTCGGTCGGCGAATTCGTCGCGGCCAGCTGGAACGCGCTCCTGCCGACGACGAGGGGCTGGCCGTTGCCGATCGACACGGTCAGGCTGTTGTTGTCGCCCGGCACGACGGTGGCCTTGATCTGCTTGTTCAAGTCCATGATCAGCTGGTCGCGCTTGTCCAGCAATTCGTTCGGCGGGTTCAGGCCCGACGGGTCCGTCAGCTTGCCGATCTGGTCGTTCAGTTGGGCGATCTGATTGGCGTAGGTATTGATCGTCGTGACGCTGGCCGTGATCTGCGTGTTGACGCCCTTGCGGATCTCGTCGAGCCGGCCGTTCATGCTCTGGAAGCGGGCGGCCAGGGTGTCGGCCGACGTCATGAACGAACCGCGCGACGACACGCCCGCGCCGTCGCCCGTCAGGTTCTGCACGGACGCGAAGAAATCCTGCAGCGCCGGCGACAGGCCGGACGTCGTGTCGGCCAGCAGGTTGTCGACCTGCTGGACTTGCGCCTGGTACGCGTCGAGGCCGCTGCTCGATGCCTGGGCCGTGCGCACCTGCGCGTTCAGGAAGTCGTCCGAATAGCGCTTGACCTGTGCGATCTGCGTGCCCGTGCCGATATAGCCGTTGGTGCCTCCCATCGGCGTCGACGCAGCCTGCACCACCACCTCGCGGCTGTAGCCCGCGACGTTGGCGTTGGTGATGTTGTTGCCGGTCGTCGCCAGGGCTGCCTGGGCGGCGTACAAGCCGGTCTTGCCGATGCTGAGGAGTGACATGATGGTTTTCTTTCTGCTACGTCATTGACGGCAAGTTTCGCCAAAACTTGAGTTGCTATCCGTTCAATAACTCCGGTCAGGCGAGCGAGTGTTTGATGATGCGCGACAGCTTGGCCGCGTACTGCGGGTCCGTCGCGTAGCCGGCGCGCTGCAGGCCGTGCGCGAACGCGGTGGCGTCACCGCCGTGCGCCAGCACTTTTTCGTAGCGCGGGTTATTGCTCAGCATCTTGGCGTAATCCTTGAACGCGTCGGCATACGAATCGTACGCGCGGAATTTTTCCACCCGCGCATGCGGCTTGCCGTTGATGTATTCCGTCGTGACGGCCGTCGCGACCTTGCCTTTCCAGCCCGGGCCGGCCTTGATGCCGAACAGGTTGTTGCTGGAGCTGCCGTCCGCATTGCGGATCACGCGGCGGCCCCAGCCCGTTTCCAGCGCGGCCTGGCCCATCATGAATTTCGCGGGCACGCCGGTCGCGTGTTCCGCTTCCTCGGCGGCGTCGGCCAGCTTTTCCTGGAACGCGCGCACGTGGGCCGGCTTGTTCGCGTTGTCCGTGCCGCGCGCGCTGCCCGTGACGCCGGCCGCGCCCGCAGCGGGCGCGCCGTCCGTCGACAGCGTGTCCGGATCGTTCTGCATGCGCTGCGCTGCGCCGGACTGCTGGTCGCCGCCGATGCCCAGCGCCTGCTCGTTCATCTTCTGCATTACCTGCTGGCCCTGCTGCTGCGCGGTGAGCTGGCGCACGAGCACGTCCGCGAGACCGATGCCGCGCTTCGCCAGCTTCTGGCTCATCTGCTGGTCCAGCATCCCGGTGAACGTCTTGGACTCCTGGCTGTCCATCATGCCGTCCTGCGGCGTCGCGTCGCGCATGCTCTTCATCATCATGTTGATGAACATGGATTCGAACTGCGTCGCCGCACCCTTCATCGCTTCGGGCGAGCCGGCCTTCGCCGACTGCTTCAAGTCGCCGAGGCTATTGGTGTCGAGCGCGAATTTGCTGGACAGGTCAGAAGTGGAACCGAGCATGATGGCCTCGCGGGTTATCGGTTAGATGATCTCGAGCTCGGCGCGCAGCGAACCGGCCGCCTTCAGCGCCTGCAGGATCGCGAGCAGGTCTTGCGGCGTGGCGCCGATCGCGTTCATCGCCTTGACGACTTCCGCCAGCGACGCGCCGCCGTTCAGCATGATGACCTTGCCGGCGTCCTTCTTGACGGACACCTGCGGATTCTTCGTGACGACGGTGCTGCCCAGCGAACCGGCGTTCGGCTGGCTGACCTGCGTGTCGGCGCCGATGCTGACGGACAGGTTGCCGTGCGAAATTGCGCACGGCTCCAAGGTGACGGCGCGGTTCATGACGACGGAACCCGTGCGCGCGTTCAGGATGATCTTGGCGGCCGCGTCGGCGGGCTTGACGTCGATGCCTTCGAGGATGCCGAGGAAGCTGACGCGCTGGTCGCTCGACGACGGCACGCGCACGCGGATCACGCGGCCGTCCAGCGCCGTCGCGATGCCCGGACCGAACTTGTCGTTGATGGCTTCCACGACGCGGCTCGCGGTGGCGAAGTCCGTTGTGTTCAATTCCAGCTTGACCTGGTTGTCGGCGCCGAGGTTCGACGCGACGGCGCGCTCGACCGTGGCACCGGACGAGATGCGACCGACCGACAACTGGTTCACCTGCACCTGCGCACCACCGCCCGCGGCGCCGGCACCGCCGACGAGCACGTTGCCCTGGGCCATGGCGTACACCTGGCCGTCGGCGCCCTGCAGCGGCGTCATCAGGAGCGTGCCGCCGCGCAGGCTCTTCGCGTTACCCATCGACGAGACGGTCACGTCGATCGTCTGGCCCGGCTGGGCGAACGCGGGCAAGGTGCTCGTCACCATGACCGCGGCCACGTTCTTCAGCTGCAGCTGGGTGCCGGCCGGCAGGCTGACGCCCTTCTGCTGCAGCATCGCCATGATCGACTGCACGGTGAACGGGGTCTGCGTCGTCTGGTCGCCCGTGCCGTCGAGGCCGACGACGAGGCCGTAGCCCGACAACTGGTTCTGGCGCACGCCGCCGATGCTGGCGAGGTCTTTCAAACGCTCGGCGTGGGCGGTCGTGGCCATCAGGGGACCGAGCAGTGCGGCGCAGAGGGCGATGGTTTTGAGGTTCATGTTTAGTCAGTTGGGGTCAGAGCCCAGCCGGGAAATTCTTTTTAGTCAGTTGTAGTCAGTTGGGGTCAGAGCCCACCCGGGAAATTCGTCTAGCCAGTTATAGTCAGTTGGGGGCAGAGCCCACCCGGGAAATTCGTCTAGCCAGTTATAGTCAGTTGGGGTCAGAGCCCACCCGGGAAATTCGTCTAGCCAGTTATAGTCAGTTGGGGTCAGAGCCCACCCGGGAAATTCGGGCTCTGACCCCAAATTATTAAAATGGGAGCAGCGACTGGAAGAAACGCGACATCATCGAGGTCATCTCGGCGCGGTCGATCTGGCTGTTGGTGCGGTACTCGACGCGCGCATCGGCGACCAGCGTGGACTGCACGATATTGCCCGGCTGGATCGAATCCGGATTCACCATGCCCGAGAAGCGGATGAACTCGACACCCTTGTCCATCGCGACCTGCTTCTCGCCCACGACGATCAGGTTACCGTTCGTCAGCACTTCGGACACCGTCACGCCGATCGTGCCCGTGAACGCGTTCGACGCGGTCTGCGTGTCGCCGTCGGCGTACTTGGTGCCGCTGCTCGTGGCGAGGTTGGCGCCCAGGCGGCCCTGCAGCGGACCCGGCACGCCGAGGTTGACGCTGCCCGACTTGTTGCCCGTGCTGGCGCCGCTCTTGTTCGCGGCCGTCTTCTCGACGATGTTGATCGTCAGGATGTCGCCGATGTGGCGCGCGCGGCGGTCCTCGAACATGGGACGGAACGTGTTCGCGTTGTAGATGGCGCCTTCCGTGGGCGTGCCGGCGTCGGCCAGCATCGGGCGCGCGGAGGTCGGGCCCTTGACGATCGACGTCGGGGTGGCCGCGCAGCCGGCCAGCGCCAGCGCGCACACGAGGAAGCTAAGCGTTTTCATAACTGGGAAATCTTTTGCAGCATCTGGTCGGAGGTGGTGATGGCCTTGCTGTTGATCTCGTACGCGCGCTGCGTCTGGATCATATTGACCATCTCTTCGACGACGTTCACGTTCGACGTCTCGACGAAGCCCTGCATCAGCACGCCGGTGCCGTTCGTGCCCGGGGTGCTCGCCTGGGCGGTGCCCGACGCGCCCGTTTCGGCATACAGGTTCTCGCCCAGCGATTCCAGGCCGGCCGGGTTGACGAAATTCGACAGCTGGAGCGAGCCGATCTGCGTAGGCGCCACGGTGCCCGGCGTCGTTACGGACACGGTGCCGTCGCGGCCCACGGTCAGCGTCAGCGCGTTGCTGGGCACGGTGATCGGGGGCTGCACGACGTAGCCGCTCGCCGTGACGAGCTGTCCGTTGTTATCCGTCTGCAGGGAGCCGTCGCGGGTGTACGCGGTCGTACCGTCCGGCATCAGGACCTGGAAGAAGCCCGAGCCGTTGATCATCACGTCCTTCGAGTTGCCCGTCTGCTGGGGATTGCCCTGCGTGTGGATGCGCTCGGTCGCGACGGTGCGCACACCGGTACCGATCTGCAGGCCGGACGGCAACTGCGTCTGTTGCGACGATTGCGCGCCGGGCTGGCGCACATTCTGGTACAGCAAGTCCTCGAACACGGCACGCGACTTCTTGAAGCCGTTCGTGCTCACGTTGGCGAGGTTGTTGGTGATGACGTCGAGGTTGGTCTGCTGCGCTTCGAGACCGGTCTTGGCGATAAACAGCGAACGGATCATGGTGTTCTCCTATGACGACGGCAAACCCGTCGCCCACCATGAAATTATGTCCCAGGAGAAATCAACTCAAAGCGAGGATCTGCGTCGCTTTCGCCGCGTTATTCTCGGCGTTCTTCAACAGGCTCATTTGCGTTTCGAGAGAACGTGCCAAAGAGATCATGTTGACCATCGAGTCGACGGCGGAGACGTTGCTGCCCTCCAGCGCGCCGCTCGCCACCGTCACGGCCGGATCGGCCTGGGCCGGGCTGCCGTCCTGCTGGCGGAAAAAGCCGTCGTCGCCGCGCACGAGCTGCTTCTCGTCCGGATTGACGAGCTTGAGGCGGCCGACGACGGTCGACGTGGCCGGCACGGTGTCCGTCGTCATCGACGTGATGGAACCGTCCTTGCCGACGGCGACCGTCGTGTTCGGCGGAATGGCGATCGGGCCGTTCTCGCCCATGACGGCCTGGCCGTTGGCGGTCTGCAGCACGCCGTTGGGGCTGATCTGCAACGAACCGTTGCGCGTATAGGCTTCGGTACCGTCCTGCATCTGCACGGCGATCCAGCCGCGGCCCTTGACGGCCACGTCGAGATCGCGCCCCGTCACCTGCAGCGGCCCGGCCGTGAAGTCCGCGCCGACCGTGTTGTCGACGACGAACGCCCGCGTCGGCAAGCCTTCGCTGACGACGGGCACGGCGCGGAACGTGTCCAGCTGCGCGCGGAAGCCCGTCGTGCTGAGGTTGGCCAGGTTGTTCGACGTCGTGGCCTGCTGCTCGAGGATGTGCTTGGCGCCGGAGGCTGCCGTATAAATCAACCTATCCATCTGATCATCTCTCCCAAAAACCGTAGGGTGGGCAACCCTGTGCCCACGCGTAACGTTCGCGTCTCGTTCGCGTTCGCGTGGGCACGGAGTGCCCACCCTACTTTAGCGCAGGCTCACCAGCGTCTGCAGCACCGAGTCCTGCGTCTTGATCGTCTGAGCATTGGCCTGGTAGACGCGCTGCGCGGTAATCATGTCGACCAGTTCGGCCGTCAGGTCGACGTTCGAGCTTTCCGTCGCGGACGACTGCAGCACGCCGAAGCCGCCTGTGCCCGGCGTGCCCAGCAGCGGCGTGCCGGACGCCGACGTCTCGGTCCACGAGTTGTTGCCGATCGGCTCCAGGCCGTTCGAGTTGGTGAAGTTGGCAAGGACGACCTGGCCCAGCGCCCGGGTCTGGCCGTTGCTGTACTGGCCCTGCAAGGTGCCGTCGGCCGCGGCCGAGAAGCGCTGCAGGTGGCCGGCCGTGAAGCCGTCCTGCGTCGTCAGTTTCTCGCTCGTGTCGGCGCCGTACTGGGTGCTGCCGTTGAAGCCGACGTTAATCGCCAGCGTTTCCTTGGCGCCCGTTGCCGGGTACACGGGGAACGACACGGCGAGCGGCAGCGTCTGCGGCGACATCAGCGGGGCCGACAGCGCGCCGTTCGAGTCGAACTTCAGCGTACCGATCGGCTTCGACGGCACAGACACGGCGGCCGCGATGTCGCGGTCGACCTGGTCCGGCGTGTAGCCGATCGTGGCGCCCGAGCTCGTGGCGGCGGACTGGATGGCGGTGACGGTGGCCGCGGTGGCGCCGGCGGCGCCCGCCGCGGTGGTGACGGCGGTCGATGCCGCGGCGGCATAGCTGGACAGCGCGGCGGCGACGGCGGCCGGGTCCTGGGGCGACGCCTTCGTGGCGGCCGTCCAGGCGGCGCGCGCGGCCATCGCGGTCGGGTCGCTGCCGGCGGCCTTCTCCACGCCGACGTTGCTGATCTCGGTGCCATCGGCGCCGGCGTACACGTCCCACGTGCCCGAACCCGTCTTCACGTAGTACAGCGACATCGTGTGCTCGTTGCCCAGCGTGTCGTACACGCTGACGGGGACCTGCTTGTTGTACGTGGTCGCGTCGTTCGCGCTGAACGGGAAATTGGTGGGCGTCGCCTCGCGCGAGTCGAGGTTGATCGACGTGTCGACCTTCGTGGTCGCGTTCGGTTTCATGTCGACCGTGCTGATCTTCAGCGGCGTCGGGGTGCTGGCCAGGATCTGGCCGTTCGCGGACACGCCATAGCCCGTCACGTTGGCGCCTTGCGGCGTCACGATGAAGCCGTTCTTGTCCAGCGAGAACTGGCCGTTGCGGGTGTACTGGATGGCGCCGCCCATCTCGGTGCGGAAGAAGCCGCCGCCGTTGATGGCGATGTCGAGCGGGTTCGCCGTCGTCTCGATATTACCTTGCGTGAACTGCTGGGCGACGGACGCCACGCTCACGCCGATGCCGGCCTGCGTCGCGCCGGCGCCGCTCAGCGAGCGCGCGTAGACGTCGGCGAATTCCGTCGTCGAGCCCTTGAAGCCCACGGTGCTCGCGTTGGCGATGTTGTTACCGATGACGTCCAGCGATTTCGCGGCGCCGTTCAAGCCGCTCAGGCCTTGTTGGAAGGACATGTTGTGCTCCTGTTGTTCGTTCGATGCGTTGGGTGGGAGGTCTGCAAGCGCCGCTTACAAGACTTCCTTGATGTCGGCCAGCGTGAGCGTGCCCTTGCCGGACAGGTTCACCTTGACGCCATCGGTACTGTTGGTGGTGACGCTGGCGACGCTGTCGAACGACAGGCCCTTGGCATCCGTGAGGTTGGCGCCGCCGCGCGTCGCCACGACCTTGAACGTGTAGTTGCCGTCGGCCAGGGCGATGGGCTTGCCGCTGCTGTCGAGCTTGGTCGGATCGGGCACGCCGTTCCACGCCAGCGGCAACACGCCGGCCTTCTGCGCACCGAGGTCCATCGTCTCGACGTCGTTGCCCTTGGCGTCGCTGATGACGACCTTCAGGTTGTCGGCGTCGCTGCCCAGTTCCACGCCCAGCACGGCCTTGCCGCTGGCCAGCGTGACGCCGCTGCCCGCGACGAGCACGCCGTGGCCGATCAGGTTCGTCGCCTGCATCGCTTCCGAGCTCTGGTAGCTGGACTTCAGCGATTCCAGCGTGGTGTTCAACTTGTTCACGCCCGTCACCGTTTGCAGCTGCGCGAGCTGGCTCGTCATCTGGGCGTTGTCCATCGGGTTCAGCGGATCCTGGTTCTGCAGCTGGGTCACCAGGAGGGTCATGAACTTGTCGGTGTCGGCGGAGACGCTGTCGGTGCTGCCCGGTTTCTTCGCGTTCATCGTCGCCATCAAGTCGGTGGCGCGGGTGCTGGTGGTATCGGTTACGGTCGCCATGGGAGCGTGTCAGTGTGAGTAAGCGGTTATCGAATTACTGGCCGAGGGTCAGCGTCTTGAGCAGCATGGTCTTCGCGGCATTCATCGTCTCGACGTTCGTCTGGTACGAGCGCGACGCCGACAGCATGTTGACCATTTCGTCGACGACGTTCACGTTGGGCATCGAGACATAGCCCTTGTCGTCGGCCAGCGGATTCTTGGGGTCGTACACCTGCTTCAAGGGCGAGGCGTCCTCGACCACTTCGCGCACCTTGACGCCAGTGCCGCTTTCCATCGGCACGGCCTCGAACACGACCTGCTTGGCGCGGTAGGCCTGGCCCGTGGCGCTCGTCGCGCTGTCGGCGTTGGCGAGGTTGCTGGCCGTCGTGTTCAGGCGCTGGGCCTGAGCGCTCATCGCAGAGCCGGCCACGTTGAAGACATTAAATAAGGACATGATTACTGGCCTCCCTGGATGGCTGCGAGCATATTGCGGATCTGCTGGTTGAGCATCGTGATGCCGGCTTCGTAGCGCAGCGCGTTGTCGGCGAACTGCGTGCGTTCCGTATCCATGTCGACCGTGTTGCCATCGACGGCACCTTGCGTCACCGTGCGGTACAGCACGGGCGTGGCACCGTCGGCCAGCGTCTTGCCGTCGGCGGCCGCCTGCGCGTTCGGAAAATGCGCGCCGGCCGTCGTCGCCAGCGGCGCCGAGTTCGTCGCACGGGCCAGCGCACCCTGCAGGGCGCTGGAAAAATCGATGTCGCGCGCCTTGAAGTTCGGCGTGTCCGCGTTGGCGATGTTCGACGCCAGCAATTCCTGGCGCTGCGAACGCAGGCTGAGCGCCGTTTCATTGAAGCGCAGGTAGTCGTCGAGTTTGCCGATCATGATTGCTCCGTGGTTGCCAGGCATCTGGTGGTGGACAGGATGGATCATACGGACGGGCGAACTCTTCCAATCGGGCAATAAAGAGACCCAAACCACGGCTATTCAAAGTTTCGACCGGGCGGCACCGGACCTAAGATGGCAGCGTCGCAAAAAACCGTACGCCCTTTTATTTATGAAACGCACGCTCCTCATCGCCCTGCTCGCCGCAACCGCCTCGCTGGCGGCCGCGCAGACGCAGCCCGCCGGTCGTCAGAACGTCAACACCCTGCGCACCGTCGTCGAGCAATTCCTGCAGACGCAGACGGCCGGCCTGCCCGGCACCGTGACGGTGAAGGTGGGCGCGATCGACGCCCGCACGGCCCTGGCCGCCTGCCCCGCGCCGGAAGCCTTCCTGCAGCCGGGCGCGCGCGCCTGGGGCAAGACGACCGTGGGCGTGCGCTGCACGGCGCCGTCGAACTGGACCATCTTCGTGCAGGCGCAGGTGAACGTGCAGGCGGAATACGTCGCCGCCGCGCTGCCGCTGGCCCAGGGCCAGGCGATCGAGCAAAGCCAGCTCGTGTTGGTAAAAGGCGACATCGCCGCGATGCCGAACGGCATCATCACGGACATGGCGCAGGCCATCGGCCGCGCGCCGACCGTGTCGCTGGCAGCCGGTACGCCGCTGCGCCTCGACACGCTGCGCAGCAAGCCCGTCGTGCAACAGGGCCAGTCCGTGCGCATCGTGTCGAACGGCAATGGATTTTCGGTATCGGCCGAAGGCAAGGCCATCGGCAACGCGGGCGACGGCCAGGTCGTGCAGGTGCGCACGCCGTCCGGCTCGGTCGTCAGCGGCACGGCGCGGGCCGGCGGGATGGTCGAGGTGGCGTTTTAAGGCAGCATGGAGCGGCATGGGAGGCGCTGGCAGCGGGAAACCGGCCTGATGGGACTTTCAAACACGGCATCCGGCCGCATTTGTTTGATGTCCCCTAAAGTTTTCGGCAACATGGCCGTTACTTCAGGCAGATCCCGGGCTTTCTGCTCCGACCTGAGAAGGATGATGCTGTGAAAATCAACGATACACTCAAGAGCAACGCAGGCGTTCAGGCCAACAACACGCCGGCCACGACTGCGAAGAGCAGCGACGCGGCCGCCGCGAAGACGGTCACGCCCGCTGCAGCCGATACCGTGCGCCTGTCCCCGCAAGGCCAGGCGCTCGCGGCTGGTGGCAGCACCAGCCAGGTGTTCGACAGCAAGAAGGTCGAACGCATCAAGGCGGCCATCGCGGATGGCCAATTCCACGTCAATTCCGAGAAGGTGGCGGACGGCCTGCTGGATACAGTGCGCGACCTGCTGCATTCCCGAAAACAGTAGATAACCCATGGCCATAGCATCCCCCGGCGCAACCCTGCGCGACGAACAGCACGTGATCGGTTCCATCGTGGAACTGATGAAAACCGAGCAACAGCTCCTGATCAGTGCGGATGCGGATGGCCTCTCGACCATCACCCCCAACAAGCTGCAACTGGCGCAGCGCGCCGCGACCCTGTCGCGCGTACGCCACAAGGCCCTCGCCGCCGCCGGTTTTCCCGCGGACGAAACGGGGATGGAGCCGTGGCTGGCCGTTGGCGGCAACGACGAGCACCGCGCGGACTGGAACCGCCTGCTCGACCTGACCCGCGAAGCAAAGGAACTCAACCGCGTCAACGGCATGCTGGTCAACCGCCAGCTGGGCCAGACGCAGGCCGCGCTGGGCGAATTGCGCGGTCCGGGCGGCAATCCGGGCGGCGTCTACGGCCCGGGCGGGCAGACCATGTCGACGGGGCCGTCGCGCCGGTTCGTGGTCGGTTAAACGCAGTCAGCTGTAGGGTGGGCACCCTGTGCCCACGCGAACGCCGGCATGACGCAAACGTCACGCGTGGGCTCGGGGAGTCCACCCTACGAAATCATGCAGTCGTGCGCAACGGCACGTCGGTGCCCGCCCCACGATCAAGCAATTCTTCGATCTGCTCCGGCCACACGGGCGGGCTGAAGTAATACCCCTGGATTTCGTCGCACCCGTTCTCGCGCAGGAACGCCACCTGCTCGGCCGTCTCGACACCCTCCGCCACCGCCTCCAGGTTCAAGGTATGCGCCAGCGCGATGATCGCGCGCGTGATCGCGGCGTCGTTCGCGTCGACCGTCACGTCGCTGATGAACGAGCGGTCGATCTTCAGCACGTCGATGGGGAAGCGCTTCAGGTAGCTGAGCGAGGAATAGCCGGTGCCGAAGTCGTCGATCGACAACGCCACGCCCAGCGCCTTCAGTGAACGCAACACGCTCGCCGCCTCGGCCGTGTCGCGCATCACCGTACTTTCCGTGATCTCGATCTCCAGGCAGCCCGGCGGCAGGCCGCTCTTCTCCAGCGCCGCCTGGACGCGCTGCGCGAGGCCGGCCTGCTGGAACTGGCGCGCCGACAGGTTGACGGAAACACGTAGCGGCGGCAGCCCCTGCGCGCGCCACGCGGACGCGCGCGTGCAGGCTTCGTCCAGTACCCACATGTCGATATCGTCGATGAGGCCCGTCTCCTCGGCCAGCGGGATGAAGCGCGCTGGCGGCACGAGACCCAGCACCGGATGGCGCCAGCGCACGAGGGCCTCGACGCCCAGCACGGCACCGCTGGCCAGCTCGACGCGCGGCTGGTATTGCAGTGCGAACTGGTTGCGCTCGATGGCGTGGCGCAGCAGCGATTCCATGTCGACCCGCTCGCGGATCGCCAGCGCCATCGCGTCCGTGTGGAAGCGATACCGCGCCGGGCCCTCGGCGCGGGCCCCGGCCATCGCCACCTGCGCCATCTGCAGCAGTTCGTGCGCGCAGCAGCGGCCGTCCGGCAGCAGGGCGATGCCGACGCTGGCCGCGAGGAACACGCGCTGCCCGCCGACGAGGAACGGCTCGCGTACGGCCTCCAGCAGGCGCTCGGCCAGCGCCGTGGCGGCGTCCTGGCCGGCGTGTTTCTGCACGACGATGAATTCGTTGCCGCCCTGGCGCGCCAGCATGTCGCCGCCAGCCAGCACGCCGGACAGCCGAACGACGCATTCGCGCAGCACGTCATCGCCGCCGGCATAGCCGTAGCCGCTGTTGATCTTGCGGAACTCGTGCAGGTCAAACACGAGCACGGCCAACGTGCGCCCGTCGTGCCGGGCGCACGCGATCGCCTCGTCCAGCGCCTCGAGGATGCGGTTGCGGTTCGGCAGGCCCGTCAGGGCGTCGTGCGTGAGCTGCTCGACGAGTGCCCGCTCAAGCCGGCGCCGCTCCGACAAATCGCGCACGATCGCGACCTGCTGGCCGCCCGGCATGACGGCACGGCGCACGTCGGCCGGGAAGGCGGGGCCGTACAGGCGGCGGCAGTCCAGCTCGGCGTCGCCGGCACCGGGCGGCACGAGCACGTCCAGCAGCAGGCCGGCGGCCGTCTCGCGCGGCACGCCGAACAGGCTTTCCGCGCGCGCATTCATCATCGTGATGCGCCCCTCCCCGCCGACCAGCAGGATGGCGTCCGGCGCGCATTCCATCAGGCTGCGAAAGCCCGCTTCGCTCTCGGCCAGCGAACGTTCCGACCGCTGCAGCCGCAGGTACGGCGCCTGCACGGCCGCCACCCAGATCGCGCGGTGCAGACACAGGTAGGCGATCACCTTGTACACGTGGCCGACCAGGTTCACGACGTCGTCCGGCCGTGCGTACGACGCGAAACTGACGCCGCCCAGCGCCATCACCGCGGCCGTCGCGGCCAGGTAGCGGTCGGTGCGCAGCCCCGTAACGAGCGCGCGGCGCAGCAGGAACAGCGCGGCGAGCGCGTTCAACGCGATCAGCACCACCTCGCAACCGATCTTGAACGGTGTCAGCCCCCGTCCCGGCACATACGTCGCAGGCAATGTCATCGGGTCGGCCACGGCGAGCCAGTAGCCGAACGCGGCGAGCGCGAGCGCGGCCAGCACCGCCCAGCCGCGCACGCGGCGGCCGACGGTCCGTTCACGCGGGGCAAATGCGGCCGCGAGCAGCGCGGCGGCACTGACGGCGCGGGCCAGCAGCCAGAATTCGATGCCCCGCCCCGCGTCGCCCGGCCCCGCCACGCCCGGCATGCCCGGCATGGACATCAGGTGGCCGAAGTCGAGCAGGCCGACCGCCAGCGCGGCGGGCGACAGCAACGCCACGCGGATCGGCATGTCGCGCCCGATGCCGTGCCAGCCGGTGGAAAACACGAGCATGGCGACGACGACCGAGAACACTTCCATCGCCGTATGCGCCGTCAGGTACCAGCGCGGATCCCACGGCAGCAGCGCCGCATGGCCCAGCACGAGCCAGCCCATGAACACGGCCAGCAGCGCCGTCAGGACGGACAGCCTCACGGTGGACGGCATTTTGCGGGCACGCCGCCTCATGCGACCCCGCCCGCATGCGGCCGGTCCGCGCCAGGCGCCGGACGCGCGCCGGGACCGGTCGTGCGGAATCCGCTCATGCGGAAGGCTGGGCTGTCGTGCTCGATAATCATGTGCTGAAACATAGGTGCCGTACGCTCGCGCGGCGGCCGGGTGAAGTAGATTCTCAGGTGAAACATTCATACTCAGAGAATCAACAAATGATATCAACTTATCAAATGTAGATCGAGCAATACTTTATCATCTTGGCTAAACTGTTGCGATAATGCAGCAAGTTGCCTGCTTACGGCAAGTTATCGCAACGAAGATGACGAGACGGTCATGGCGCGATGTGGCGGAACATCACGGTGTCGGTGACGAGGGGCGTCGTCGCGTCAAGCTGGTGGATGTCGGCCAGCGCGAGGCCGGCGTAACGAAGTTCGTAGGTGTGGTCGCCGGAGCGGAACGCGTAGTCGGACGTGATGTCGACCGTGTGCGTGTGGGCGGAATGCGGCGGCAGCTCGAGCCAATCCGACGCGGCGCCTGCGGCGCCGGGCGCAGCCCTGCCGACGAACGCGATCGCCACCCCGCCCGGATGGAGGCGCACGTCGAACAGGCGGCCGGCGGGCCGGGTGTCGGCGGCGAGCCCGCGCGGCAGCCACACGCGGCGCTCGCCGCGGTTTTCCACCCGGAAGGTGACCCAGACCTTGTCGTGCCGCGCGTCGACGCTCAGGCTTGCATGCAGGTTCATCTGCTCTCCTCGTTCCATCGACGTCGCCGTCGGGTTGGAACGATTGTACCGTGCGCGCCCCGCGCGCACGCGCGGCCGCTACGCGCCGGCGCCGGACAGGATGGTGATGGCCACGCGCCGGTTGCGCGCCCGCCCGACCGGATCGCCGTTGGACGCCACGGGCCGGTTGGCGCCGCGCCCGACGGCGGCCAGGCGCGACTCGGCCACGCCGCTGGCCGCGAACAGGCGCACGACGGTCGTCGCGCGCACGGCCGACAATTCCCAGTTCGACGCGAACGCGGGGTTGCCGATCGGCGTGTCGTCCGTGAACCCTTCGACCTCGATCCCGTGCGGATCGTCCTTCAGCAGCCCGGCGACCGTGCGCAAGACCTCCTGCGCGGACGGCGTCAGCGCGGCGTCGCCCTCGTCGAACAGGACGCTGGCGTTGATCTCGAGCGTGATGCCGCGCGCCGTCTGCGTGACGCGCACCTTGCCGCTGTTGACGAGGGGTTTCAGGATGCTGTCGAGCTTTTTCGCCAGCAGGTCGAGGCGCTCGCGGTCGCGCTTGGCGGCCTCCGCCCGCTTGTGGGCGAGGATGCTCGACAGCGGCAAGGTGTCGACCTCGACCATCGTATTCGTCCGGTTCGCGGCGCCGCGCCCGCCGAAGGCGTCGCCGAGCGCTTCCGACAGCACCGTATACTTGCCGATGTTCACGACCGACACCGCATACATCACGACGAAGAACGCGAACAGCAAGGTAATGAAATCGGCGTACGAAATGAGCCAGCGTTCGTGGTTCTCGGTGTCCTGCTCGTACGGTCTGCGGCGCGCCATGGACGGCCTGTCAGTGATGCGCCAGCAGGCAGGCGACGCGCTCTTCGATCACGCGCGTGTAGTCGCCCGTGGCGATGTCGTGGAAGACGTCGGTCAGGATCTCGTACTGGGCCACACGCTCGGCGACGATGCCCTTGATCTTGTTGCCGACCGGGTAGAAGAACAGGTTCGCGAGGCCCACGCCGTACACGGTCGACACGAACGCGACGGCAATGCCGGCACCCAGGCGCGACGGGTCGGACAGGTTTTCCATCACGTGGATCAGGCCCAGCACGGCGCCGAGGATGCCCACCGTCGGCGCATAGCCGGCCGCCGATTCCCAGATGCGCGCGGCCTGGCGCTCGCGGAATTCGTAGCTGTTGATTTCCGTATCCAACAAGCTGCGCAGCTTGTCCGGCTGGATGCCGTCGACGACGAGGCGCAAGCCCTTCTGCACGAACGGATCGGACTTCGACATGTACTGCTCAAGCGACAGCAAGCCGTCGCGCCGCGCCGACAGGCTCCACAGGTGGATCTCGCGGGCCAGCGCCTGGCGGCGGTCGGGCGGCGTCACGAACACCCAGCGCAGCATGCGCACGCCGCGCACGAATGCCTGCGACTTGGTCTGCAGCAGCACGGCGCCGAACGTGCCGACGACGACGATGGCGAAGGCCGCGGGCTGGATCAGCGAGGAAAACTTGCCGCCGTCGAGCGTGTGCCCGACGAAGATCCCGGCCAGCGCCAGCGCGAGACCGAGCAGGCTGGTCAGGTCCACGAGCGCTCCCGCAGATAGGTACGCAGGCGCGCCACGGCCTGGGTGTGCAATTGCGACACGCGCGATTCCGACACACCCATCACGGCACCGATCTCCTTGAGGTTCAGTTCCTCTTCGTAATACAGGCCCATCAGCATCTTCTCGCGCGGCGGCAACGCGTCGATCGCGTCGATGACGGTCTGGCGGAAGTCCGTGTCCAGCAGGCTCTTCAGGGGATCGTCATCGTCGACGGCGTAGCGGTCGAGGAAGCTGTCGTTGCCGTCCTCGTCGTGGAAATCTTCGTAGTAGACGAGCTGGTGGCCGCCGGAATCGCCCAGCAATTCCTGGTACTCGGCCAGCGGCAGCTTGAGCGACTGCGCCACTTCCGATTCGCTGGGCGGACGGCCCAGTTGCTGCTGCAAGGTGGCCATGGCCTGCTCGACCTTGCGCATATTGGCGCGGGTGGAACGCGGCATCCAGTCGCTGCTGCGCAGCTCGTCGAGCATGGCGCCGCGGATGCGTAGCACCGCATACGTCTCGAACTGCGCGCCGTGGTTTTCCTCGTAGCGGTTGATCGCGTCGAGCAGGCCGATCATGCCTGCCTGGACCAGGTCGTCGACTTCGACGGACGGCGGGAGCTTGGCCTTCATCTGGTGGGCGAGACGCTTCACCAGCGGCATGTGCTCCGTCAGCAAGAAGTTCTTGTCCGCTTTCCCTTTGACCGTGTACATGGTTCCAGTGCTTGGTTGATCAATGCCGCGTCAAGCGGCCCGGCCCTGCTGCATGCCCGTGCGCGAAAAGCGCCCGGCCAGGCGGCGGAACGCCACCGATGCACCGGCCAGCGGGAATGCGTCCACGACGGCACGCCCGAGGCGCGCAGCGCGGTGCAGGTACTCGTCCGCCGGCACGGAACCCATCGAGGTCAGCGTTACCGCCAGGTAACGAGTTGCCGCAGATGACATATTATCGTATACCACCTTCGCCTCCGCCTCGGTCGCGCCCGTCACGAGGATGCCGAACGGACGGCGGCCCAGGTGCTGCGACAGGCGCTTGATCAGCGCATAGGCGTTCGTGATCGACGTGGCGCTCGTCGACACCTGCACGACGATCTCCGACGAGGCCATGATCGGTACGGGGAACGAGCCGTCGGCCGAAAATTCGCCGTCGACCATGATGATGCTGCCGGCCTGCTTGACGAGGACGTCGAACGTCTTGGCCAGCCGGCGCGCCTCGTCCGCGCTCGCGGATGGCGTACGGGCCATCGTCGTGACGGCAAAGCCCTGCGGCACGGAATGGATCACCTGGTTCAGCGCGCACTCCTGGCGCGCGACCTGCTGCAGGCTCGGGCCGCGGTCGACGCCGAGGCGCTGGGCCACGCCGTAGTCGCGCGTGCAGGCGTCGACGATTATCACGTCGTTGCCGGACTGGGCCAGCGAGGCGCCCAGGTTGACGAGCATGGCGCCCTTGTCATCCTCGGGCGTGGCGGAAAGAAAGGTCACGATGCGCGGCTTGGGGCCCGCCAGCATCCGGCGCAGGCCCTCCGCCTGGTCGAAGTCGAAACTAGCCAACATACACCTCGCGCAGCGAACGGTCGTTGTTCAGGTTGCCGAGGCCGGACATCATCAGCGGCAGGTCGGCGTCGGCGATCTGGCTTGCCGCGTCACGCTTGGTGCGGAACGCGCGGTCGACGAGCATCGCGCGGTCGGCCAGGTGCAGGTCTTCCGGCACGCGCTGGCCGTTCGAGATGTAGTGCAGGTTCAGCTTCTGGCGCACGAGCACGTCCAGCACGTTGCCGATCGACGCGGCCTCGTCCATCTTGGTCATGATGGCACCGGCCAGGCCCGTGCCCTGGTAGGCGCGCACGACTTCGTTCAGCGTCTCGTTGGTCGACGTCGCGTTCAGGCACAGCAGGCGCTTCACGTCGGCGCCGGACTCCGTCAGCATGGCAACCTGCTCCGTCACCATCTGGTCGCGCTGCGACATGCCGATCGTGTCGATCAGCACCGTGTGCTTGTTGCGCAATTCCTTCAGGGCGATACGCAGGTCGGCCTCATCCTTCACCGAGTGCACCATCACGCCCAGGATCTTGCCGTAGATGCGCAGTTGTTCGTGGCCGCCGATACGATAGGCGTCCGTCGTGATCAGCGCCAGCTTTTCCGGACCGTGGCGCATCACGCAGCGCGCGGCCAGCTTCGCGGTCGTCGTCGTCTTGCCGACGCCGGTCGGGCCGACCAGCGCGAACACGCCGCCGCGGTCGAGGATCGCATCCTCGTCGGCCATCGTCGTGATGTTGCGGGCCAGGACCGTCTTGACCCAACGCAGCGACTCGGCGGCATCCTTGCCGGCCGGCAGCTTGTCGATCAGGTAGCGCGACAGGCTCGCGGAAAAGCCGGCGGCCAGCATCTCGCGCAGCACGGCGGCCTTCTGCGGCTCGCGCTGCTGGGTGCTGCCCCACGACAGTTCGGACAGCTGCGTTTCCATCATGCCGCGCATGGCGCGGATCTCGTTCATCATGCCGTGCATTTCGGCGGCGGCGGACTCTTTGGCCTGGGCGATCGCGGCCGACATCATCGCCGTCATCGCGGCCATGTCGAAGGCCGGCGCTTCCGGTTGCGGCTGCGGTGCACGGCGGTTGGCGTACGTGGGCGGCACGACCGGCTCGTCCATGTCGTACAGCGGGTTCAGCGGCTGGCGCGCGGCCGGGGCTTCCTGGAAAGCGCGCGGTGCCGGCGCTTCCTGGAACGGGCGCGGCGCCGGACGGGCTGCCGGACGTGCGGCCGGTGCCGGGGCCGGTTCGTCGAGATCGTCGAACGACGGTTCCTGCATGCGCAGGTTCGGACGCGGCGCGGCCATTTCCGATTCCGGTGCCGGCGACGCCAGCGAAGCGACGTCGTCATTGTCCAGCGCCAGGATCTCGACCACGCCGTCGACGGGGCGGTTCGACAGGATGACCGCGTCAGGGCCCAGGGCCTCGCGCACTTTGCGCAGGGCCTCGCGGGAAGTCGCCGCTGTAAATTTCTTCACGTTCATCTTGATTTCTCCGCTCTTGCAGGCTTCTGTCGTGGATCGCTATCGGTGTGGTGGGCACAAAGTCCCGTCGTTGATAGGATTATTGACGATGCCAGTGGGAAACCATCACGGGAAAAGGGAGGGGAAAAAGCCCTATTTCCTCGAAGCAGCAATCCACCCCGCGTGGGTGGATTGCCCGCCGCTCCCGCGGCGCAGACCGGGATTACGCCGCGCCGACGAGGCTGGTGACCCGGATCGTCTTCGATTCGGGGATTTCCGAGTGCGACAACACCTTTAACTGCGGCAACGCCCGCCGCAGGAACCGCGACAACAGCGTGCGCAGCGGTCCCGGTACGAGGAGGACCGGCGTCAGGCCCATCGCCTCTTGCTGCTGCGCCGCATTGGCGGCCTGCTGGACAATCGTGTCGGCCAGGCCAGGTTCGATGCCCGTGCCATCGCCGCCGGCGTTCAGCGCTTGCACGAGCAGGCGTTCCAGGCGGTTGTCCAGCGTCATGACGGACAATTCGTTCGTTCCGGGGAACAGTTGCTGCACGATGGCGCGGCCCAGTGCGACACGCACCAGCGACGTCAGATCGGTCGGGTCCTGCGCGCTGCCGCCGTGCTCCGACAGCGTCTCGATGATCGTGCGCATGTCGCGGATGTGCACGCCTTCCTGCAGCAGGTTCTGCAGCACTTTCTGCAAGGTCGACAGCGACACGACCTTCGGCACCAGGTCCTCGACCAGCTTTGGAGCATCCTTGGCCAGGTGGTCGAGCAGCGCCTGCACTTCCATGCGGCCCAGCAATTCCGACGCGTGCGTCGTGATCAGGTGGTTCAGGTGGGTGGCGATCACGGTGCTGGCATCGACGACCGTATAGCCCATGCTCTGCGCATCGTCCTTCAGGCCGGCGTCGATCCAGATCGCCGGCAGGCCGAATGCAGGATCCGTCGTCACGAGGCCCGGCAACGTGCCGCTCGCCATGCCCGGATTGATCGCCAGGTACTGGCCGTTCATCGCCTCGCCGGTGCCCACTTCGACGCCCTTCAGCGTGATGCGGTAGGCCGACGGTTTCAACTCCAGGTTGTCGCGGATGTGCACGGCTGGCGCCAGGAAGCCGACTTCCTGCGCGAATTTCTTGCGGATGCCCTTGATGCGTTTCAACAGGTCGCCGTTCTGCGTCTTGTCGACGAGCGGGATCAGGCGGTAGCCCACTTCCAGGCCGAGCGTGTCGACGGGCATGACGTCCTGCCAGCTCGCCTCTTCCTGCTCGGCCGGCGTCGTGGCCGCGGCCGCGCCGCCCCCGGGCGTGCCCGCCGGGCCGCCACCGCCTGCCGCGCCCTGCTGCTGTTCCAGCGGCATGTTCTTGCGGCGCTTCTCCAGCAGATAGCCGCCGCCGAACAGCGAGCTGCCCAGCAGCAGGAACACGAGGTTCGGCATGCCCGGGATCAAGCCCATGCCGCCGATGATGCCGCCCGTGATGTACAGCACTTCCGGTTTCGCGAACAACTGGCCGACGACCTGGGAACCCACGTCCTTGTCGCTCGCCACGCGCGACACGACCATACCGGCCGCGATCGAGATGATCAGCGACGGGATCTGGGCGACGAGACCGTCACCGATGGCGAGCAGCGTGTAGTTCTTGATCGCGTCGGCAAAGCCCATGTCGTGCTGGACCATGCCCACGATGAGGCCGCCGACGACGTTGATCACGGTGACGAGGATGCCCGCCACGGCGTCGCCGCGCACGTATTTCGACGCACCGTCCATCGCGCCGTAGAACTCGGCCTCTTGGGACACCTCGGCACGACGGAGCTTGGCATCCTGCTCGCCGATCAGGCCCGCGTTCAGGTCGGCGTCGATCGCCATCTGCTTGCCGGGCATCGCGTCCAGGGCGAAGCGTGCGCCCACCTCGGCGATACGGCCCGCGCCTTTGGTCACGACGGTGAAGTTGATGATCGTCAGGATGACGAAGACGACGAGGCCGACCGTGTAATTGCCGCCGATCAGGAAGTGGCCGAACGCTTCGATCACCTTGCCGGCCGCGGCGGCGCCCGTGTGGCCTTCGGTCAGCACGACGCGCGTCGACGCCACGTTCAGCGACAGGCGCAGCATCGTGGTCACGAGCAGCACGGCCGGGAAGGCCATGAAGTCGAGCGGCTTGACCGTGTACAACGCGGTCAGCAGCACGATCACGGACATCGCGATGTTGAAGCTGAAGAACAGGTCCAGTGCGAAGGCCGGCAACGGCAGGATCATCATTGCCAGCAGCAGGATGATCAGGATCGGCGCCGCCAACGCGTTGCCGCGCGCACCGATCTTCTGCAGCCAGGGAGGCAATTTGAAACCGTTCATTCGTGCTCCGTCGTCCATGAAATGTGTGGATCCGGCCAGGACGCCATCGCATCCGATGGATCACTTGCCCAGATACAACATTATTGCCGGAGCGCGGTATCGACCATGCGGGAAGCAGACAGGCAAATACGGTGCATTTCGCCCTGTAAACGAAAAAGGCTAGCGCACCGCGGTGCGCCGGCCTTTCCTGCCCGTCAATGCGTGCCGGTGCCGGGACGGTTGCCTGCTTTTTGCGAAGCAGGGTTGAACGGGTCCATCTCGGGCGGGACCTGGAGCCGCTGCGGACGGTCCGGATACTGGTCGAGCGTGCCCTTGCTGTAGGCGCGCAGCTGGTAGACGTAGGCCAGCACTTCCGCCACGGCTGAGTACAGCGCTTCCGGGATCTCGTCGTCGATGTCCGTGTGCTTGTACAGCGCACGGGCCAGCGCCGGCGCTTCCAGCATGGCGACCTTGTGTTCCTTCGCGAGCTCGCGGATCTTCGCCGCGACCTCGTCGGTACCCTTGGCGACCACGCGCGGCGCGCCCCGCTGCCCTTCCCCATACTTCAGCGCGACGGCGAAATGGGTCGGGTTCGTGACGACGACGTCGGCCGTCGGCACGTTGGCCATCATGCGCTTGCGCGCCATTTCGCGCTGCAGCTGGCGGATCTTGCCCTTGATCTGCGGGTTGCCGTCCGATTCCTTCGATTCCTGGATGACTTCCTGGCGCGTCATCTTGAGCTTATCGGCGTGATGCCACATCTGGTACGGACCGTCGAGGATGGCGATGGCGCCCAACGCGCCGACCATGGTCAGGAACGCCTTGGCGATGAGGCCGCCCAAGTGCGGCGCGGCGGTGCCGAACGGTTCGGCGACGAGGCCGATTACGGCATCCTTCTGGCTCAGCACGACGAACCACGCCACCGCGCCGACGAGCAGCGTCTTGGCGACGGCCTTCAGCAATTCGATAAGCGCATTGGTCGACACCATATTGCCCAGGCCCCGCATGGGATTCAGTTTGCCGAAATTGGGCATGAACGCCTTGGCACTGAAGTTCCAGCCGCCGATGAGCAGCGGCGACGCCAGCATCATCAGCATGACGGCGCCCGCCAGCGGCAGGCACGCGAGGAGCACGCCGGCGATGTCCGCGCCGATGCGTTCGATCAGGGCGTTCGGGTTGTAGATCTGTTCGCGGTCGAGCGAGAGCCCGCGCTGCAGCGTGGTGGACAGCGTGTTGACGATACCACCACCCATCATCCACAGGCCGGCGCCGGCGGTCATCAGCACGGTGAACGTGGCCACTTCGCGCGAACGGGGAATGTCGCCGTCTTCACGCGCCTGCCTCAGTCGTTTCTCTGACGCTGGTTCGGTCCGTTCTGCGTCGCTGTCTTCTGCCATCGTGCGCTTCCTTGCCGGCCGTCCGGGAGACAGCTACATTGTCCAAGGCTGCATTATCCCAGGCATTACCCGGAAGCTAGAAAAGAAGAAGGCGGCAATACACGGCCCATATCGCGGCCTGAACGCCCGCGCCTCGGTGCAAACTATGCGAACACGCAACAAAAATGCGGAAAAGTGGTAGGAATCTCTGGCACGTTCTGTCAAAATTGCAAATTGCTTACGTCGAAAAGAATCACATTTTTGGCTGAGCTGGCTTTCCCGTCGGCATTGATGAATCAAGGCAATGTTCAAATGCTATATAATGGTCTAGCAACATTGCGATTTGCAGGTGCCCCGTTAATTGAACAAAGGATACAAAATGAAGAAACTCCTCGTCACGACCGCCATTCTGAGCCTGCTGTCGGCCCAGGCATTCGCGCAAGAAGCCGCTACCAGCGCCACCGCAGGTACTAACTCGGCATCGGCCCAAGCTGGCTCGTCCTCCGCTACCGGTTCGGACACTGGCGCCACTGCCAACACCAATTCGGGTGGCTTCCTGAACAGCACCTCCATCGGCGGCATGTCGACCGGCACGCTGATCGCCATCGGCACCGCTGTCGCTGCCGTCGCCGTCGCTGCTTCGGACAACGGCACGACCACGAACCATACGACCACCACGCACCACTGATCGCATTCGGGACGCCTGCGCGTTCCGTTGCAGATCGTTGCAAAACAAAACGGCCGCGAAAGCGGCCGTTTTGTTTTGTAAAAGCAGCACGCAGCCGCGCGGCATCGGTTCAGTCGAACACGTCGGCCTGCGCCAGCAGCTTGCCGGTCTGGTCCTTGGCCGCCAGCTGCGGCGCAAAGTCGATGGGCCAATCGATGCCGATGGCCGGGTCGTTCCACAGCAAGGTTCGCTCGTGCTCCGGATACCAGTAATCCGTTGTTTTATAGAGGAATTCCGCGGACTCGCTCAGCACGACGAAGCCATGCGCGAATCCCGGCGGTACCCAGACCTGGCGGTAATTGTCCGCACTCAGTTCCATGCCCACCCAACGTCCGAACGTGGCCGACGATTTGCGCAAGTCGACGGCGACATCGAACACGCGCCCCTGCACCACTCGCACCAGTTTGCCTTGGGGATTGTGAATCTGATAATGCAAACCGCGGAGTACCCCGTTGGCCGACTTGCTGTGATTGTCCTGCACGAACTGCGTGTCGAGTCCCGTCGCCTGGGCGAATTCACGGGCATTGAAGCTTTCGAAAAAGAAGCCGCGTGCATCGCCAAAGACTTTTGGCTCCAGCATCAACACATCGGGTATGGCGGTCGGCGTAACGGTTAGCGGCATAGAGTCGACTTATTTCAACAGGTTGAGAAGGTAGGCACCGTAGCCGTTCTTGGCGAGCGGCGCCGCAAGATTCTGCACATCGGCTGCGCCGATCCAGCCCTGGCGATACGCGATCTCCTCGGGGCATGCCACCTGCAAACCCTGCCGCTTCTGCAGCGTGGCGATGAAGCTCGCGGCCTCGAGCAGGCTGTCGTGGGTGCCCGTGTCGAGCCAGGCGTAGCCGCGGCCCATGATCTCGACGTTCAGCTTGCCCCGCTCCAGGTAGCAGCGATTGACGTCCGTGATCTCCAGTTCGCCGCGCGCCGACGGCTTGATGCCGGCCGCCACATTGCACACGTCGTTGTCGTAGAAGTACAGCCCGGTCACGGCGTACGAGGACTTCGGCACCTTCGGCTTTTCTTCGATGCTCAGCGCGCGCTGCCCGGCATCGAACTCGACGACGCCATAGCGCTCCGGATCCTGCACGTGGTAAGCGAACACGGTCGCGCTGTCAGTGCGTTCGTGGGCGCGACTCAACTGACCCACGAGGTCGTGGCCGTAGAAGATATTGTCACCGAGCACAAGCGCGCTCGGATCATTGCCGACGAAATCCTTACCGATGATGAAGGCCTGGGCCAAGCCGTCTGGCGAGGGCTGCACGGCATACTGGATGCTCATGCCCCAGCGGCTGCCGTCACCAAGAAGTTCGGCGAAACGCGGCGTGTCCTGCGGCGTGCTGATGACGAGCACGTCGCGGATGCCGCTCAGCATCAGCGTGCTGAGCGGATAGTAGATCATCGGCTTGTCGTAGACGGGCATCAACTGCTTGCTGACGGCCTGCGTCACGGGGTAGAGCCGCGTGCCGGAGCCGCCGGCCAGGATGATGCCTTTACGCTTCAATGTGGACATTGGCTACCTCTTACAAAATTTGCCGAAGCACGTGACGCACGCCTTCCTGCCAGGGCGGCAGGCGCAGGTCGAACGTCGTGCGGAAACGGGTCGTGTCGAGCCGCGAATTGAGGGGCCGCTTGGCCGGGGTCGGATACTGGTCGGTGGACAGCGGCGCGACGGCGTCGACGGTTGCCTTCAGAACCTTGCCAGCGGCAAGCGCTTCGCCGATCACGAATTGCGCATAGCCGTGCCAGCTCGTCTCTCCGCCGGCGGCCACGTGATACGTACCGTAGGGGAAATCGGCAGCGCCCGCGCGCGCGTACGCACGCACGAGGTGGGCGCTGACGTCGGCCAGCAACGCGGCCGACGTGGGCGCGCCGAACTGGTCCGCGACGACCGTCAGCTTGTCGCGCTCGCCCGCCTGGCGCAACATCGTCTTGGCAAAATTGCCGCCATGCGCGCCCACGACCCAGCTCGTGCGCAGGATCAGGTGGCGCGGATTTGCCGCGGCCAAGCCCTGCTCACCCGCGAGTTTCGTACAGCCGTAGACGCTTTGCGGTGCCGGTGCGTCGTCTTCCGTGTAGGCACCCTGCTTCGTGCCGTCGAACACATAGTCGGTCGAATAATGCAGGACGAACGCGCCCAGCTTCGCGCCCTCTTCACCCAGGATCGCAGGCGCGACGGCGTTGACGGCGCGGGCCGTCGCCTCGTCCGACTCGGCCTTGTCGACGGCCGTGTAGGCTGCCGGGTTGACGATCACGTCGGGCGCCACGCGACGCACGAGTTCGCGCAACGCGTCGGCGTCGGCCAGGTTGCAGTCCTCTGTGCCGACGGCGACGACGTCGCCGAGTAGCGCCAGCGCGCGCTGTAGTTCGAAGCCGAGCTGGCCGTTCTTGCCGGTCAGGAGGATCTTCATTCAGGCACCGTACTGTTGGCCGACCCAGTCGCGGTAGGTTCCGCTCGTCACATGCTGTACCCAGTCCTGGTGGTCGAGGTACCACTGCACGGTCTTGCGGATGCCCGTCTCGAACGTTTCGGCGGGCTTCCACCCCAGCTCGCGCTCGAGCTTCGTCGCATCGATCGCGTAGCGCCGATCGTGGCCCGGGCGGTCCGTCACGAACGTGATCTGCGTGGCGTACGACTGGCCGTCGGCGCGCGGACGCAATTCGTCGAGGATGGCGCACAGCGTGCGCACGACGTCGAGGTTCGCCTTCTCGTTCCAGCCGCCGACGTTGTAGACCTCGCCCAGCCGGCCCGCCTCGAGCACACGGCGGATGGCCGAGCAATGGTCTTTCACGTACAGCCAGTCGCGGACCTGCTGGCCGTCGCCGTAGATCGGCAGCGGCTTGCCGGCCAGCGCATTGTGGATGCACAGGGGGATCAGCTTTTCCGGAAAGTGATACGGGCCATAATTGTTCGAGCAATTGGTGGTCAGTACCGGCAGGCCGTACGTGTGATGGTAGGCGCGCACGAGATGATCGCTGGCCGCCTTGCTGGCGGAGTATGGGCTGTTCGGCTCGTAGCGGTTCGTCTCGCGGAACGCGGGGTCGTCCTTGCCGAGCGAGCCGTAGACTTCGTCGGTGGACACGTGCAGGAAGCGGAACGCGGCCTTGCCCTCCTCCGGCAGCGCGCCCCAGTACTCGCGCACGGCTTCGAGCAAGTGAAACGTGCCGACGATATTCGTCTGGATGAATTCGCCGGGGCCGTGGATGCTGCGGTCGACGTGGCTTTCGGCCGCGAAGTTCACGACGGCCCGCGGCTGGTGTTCCCGCAGCAGGCGTCGCACGAGGTCGACGTCGCCGATGTCGCCATGGACGAAAACATGGCGCGGATTGTCGCGCAGGCTTGCCAGGTTCTCGAGGTTGCCGGCATAGGTCAGCTTGTCGAGATTGATGACCGGCTCGTCGGCCAGGGCACACCAGTCCAGCACGAAGTTACTGCCAATGAAGCCGGCACCGCCTGTCGTCAAGATCATGTATTTCTCCGGTTGGGCAGGAAGCCGCTGGCGCGGCCTCATCCGGCATGCCTGGCGCTTCCGTCCGATTGTCAGTAATTCCCGAACCAGGCCACGCCGACCGATTTCGGACCAGGCGCGACAGCAAAGCTCGAGTGCGTATCCGTACGCTGGGCCTGCCACAGCCATCCGCCCACGGCCATACCGAGCAGGCTACCGGCGACGACGTCCGATACCCAATGCTGGCGGCCTGCCGTACGACCCAGCGAACCGGCTGCCGCCACGCCGTACAGCCATGGCGCATCGTACTCCTGGGCAAACGGCGTCACCGCGGCAAACGCCACGGTGGCATGGTTGGACGGGAACGATGCATTCGAACGGTCCGTCGCCTTGCTCCACTGGCCCGTTTCCTGGTCGGGGCGCGCCCGGCCGGCGATACGCTTCGCCGTGATCGACAGGGCGGCGGCACTGGCGACCGATTCCAGCGAGATAATACCAATGTTTTGCACGCGTGCATCACCAAACGCCACGGCCCCCGCGGCGATACCGGTGAAAACGAGGGGCGTCGCCTTGCTGACATTGTCCCACGCACGGGCGACGCTCGATCCCTGATGCTTCTTCATAAAGCGATCGACCGGCTTGTCGAGCAGTGCGCTGGCCAGGATGGCGCCACCGCCGACGGCTGCGCCTTTGGCCCAGTCCGGCGGCGTCGGCCCCGTGTTGAAGGACTGCTCGACGCGCATGCGGAACATCGGCCACAGATTCGGCATGGCGCTGACGGGCGGATTCACGGCCGGCAGATTCTGCTCGTCGCGCCGCTCGGCGAAGTTGCCGAGGCCGTCGAACGTCGTCATGTCGCGGCGGGGCTGTTCGATCATGTCGTACAGGTCGCCCGGGCTTGCGACCATCTGGCCGACGTCGCGGGTCCACGGAGACAGGGCGACGCTGGCCGTGTTCTGGCTGTCGAATGGGAGCATGATGTTCAGCGGCACCGACAGGAATACGCCCTTGTCGTGGTACGGGCTCGACGGCGTGCCGGGATTCGTGATGTCCTTGCCACTCGTCTTCGCATACCATGCACCGATCTCGACGCCGGATGGGAAACGGCGCTTGAACTCCATGCGCACTCCGTTGTCCTTGGCTAAGAAACGGCCTGCGCGTGCCGTTGCAGTAATATCGTATGGCAGCTTATAGTGCAAAGCAGCAAAGCCACTGACGGTATTGTAATCACGCTTGTCAAACCAGCCCTTGACGCCGCGCTGCTGCAGCGCATCGACCGTCAGATCGGCCGCCCAGCGAGTGTCTTTCGGCAGATACAGCATTTGGCCACCGACGCCACGGTACATTTCCTCATACAAACCGCCCGACACGCGGGCGTAGACCCGTTCGGCCGGCATCATGTACTTGTTGAGCATCAGGCGATTCAGTTTGAAGCGGCCGCCGCGCTTGTAGTCGGCGACGTCGGTACGCACGTGGGGCAACAGACTGTTGGACGGCTGCGTGACACCAGACACGGTTTCGTACAACGTCAGCTTCACGTCGCTGTTCAGGTACAGCCCCTGGGCCAGCCGCCGGTCGTAGCTGCCTGCTGCCCACAGTTCATATCGCAATGCACCACTTGGGTCATTGAAGAACATCGAAATCTTGGGGACAACCTTGAAGCGATTCGCCTCTCGGTCTTCCGAGGCCACCTGCACGATGTTGCCATCGGCACCGGCTTGGAGTCGAAGCCCATCGTCTTCGCCACGGACAGCAGCCAACAGGGCCTGCCCATCCTCGCCGAGTTCGTCGTCGGGCCGCGCATAGCGTATGTCGACGGTCTGCAGGAAGGTGTCGCGATCGACGAGGCCCGTAAGGTAGTCGGACAGGCGTTGCAGGTCCATGAACTGATAGGTTGCAACGGGTTGCTCGAGCTTCGAATAGCTGATCCGGATGGCACGCGTATCCTGCGGCGCGAACGCCAGTGCCGTGCGCGCCGCGCGGCCTACGGCCCGGCCGAGATTGGAAATGCGACTGCTGGTCAGAGCCAGCTCGAGCGTATCCCCGTCGAGCGCCACGCGGACATTTTTGAAGTCCTGCTTGACGAGCGCCTGCACGAGCGCCGCGCCATGCCCACCCTCGCGCTGCCACTCTTCGGCAGTTACACGCGGCGGCGCCTTCTTAGGATCGAACGGCGCAGGCTCGTACAGCTTGGGAACGAATTCGCGCTCAGAGAACGGGATGCTGACGAAGACATTGCCACTAAAATGGTCCCGATGGCGCGCGACCTGGGCACCCAGCCAACCCCAGCGGTATTCAACACCTACGACGGGACCTTTGCTGTGCTCATGGGCAGTAGTTTCGCTCGCGCGAAAATCCTTGGCGTAGTCGACTGCGTCATATTCGGCCACCAGGGCCAATCCGGGAACCGAAAGCGGCGCCCAACGCACGCCGGCAAACGCGCCTTCCGGTCGCTGGAAACCATAACCGGCGCTGACCTCCAGATTCTTGGGACTGCCGAATGTCTTCGTCACGACGGCGTAGCGGCCCCGGAAGAGCTCGGTGCCAAGAAGGTCGGTCGCCCCCACCGCAACAGCAGGCAACCAGTCGGACTCTTGCATAATTCGGAGCTTGACATTGGCCACCTTGTCCTTGTAGCGACCATAGTTTTTCCCGTAATCACCCTCCGAAAGAGGAAATCCAGGTATGCCGCTTACCGAAACATAACGTCCAGTGACCTGCAGGAACGGCAGCACAGTGGCCGCGACCCAAAAGCTCCCATACGGCTGATCGTAACTGAATCCGGTACTGAAGGTCCCGTCGGACTCGACGATTGCACTGGGCATGTTGATATAACCCGACTGCCCCTGCAAAGAGGGGGTCGCTCCGAATGCGGGCATTGCACTGGCGAGGAAGCATCCGCACCAGGTATAGCCGACCGATTTCTTAAAGTAAGTTAGCACCAAACGCTTTCATGACGCGACGTTGCCACGCCGACAGAAAAAGAAGTGATTTTAGCATCCGTGCCGCCGAGTATCCACCGCTCAACCGTAGCGCCGCCACGTAATGACAATGGCGCATGTTTTCGATGCCAGAACAACACGAGGCACTTACGCCTTGCTATTACTCGACATTCCTGTCCGTACATCACAGACAGTTACTTACTATCAATGCGAATGCTTTCATCGTTCGCGAACGTTTTCGTCGGAATAACCCGACACTGCGGTATATTTTTTCACTGCTCTACTGTATGATGGTGCGGTTCAGCATTTCGCCTGACCCGCGCTTTCTCAAGGCTTCGCGGCGTTACAAATGGTGAGAATTAACAGCTTTTCATCTTCTGAATCCTTCTCGGCCTGTTCCCTGCGTTGGCGCTTCGGAGCGGAGCACCGTGTTTCCGATTTGAAAACAAACGATCGCAGCAAACGATGAAAAATACGTTCCTTAATTTATCTCGAACTCAAAAACAAGTAATTGCCGCGGCAACGGATATTATTTTCATTCCGATTATCCTCATCATCGCAGTGGCTCTCGATTTGAATAAAGCGGAATTATCCATTTTCCCAAAATACAGCCAGCTGATTATTTTCTCCCCCGCATTGGCTATCGCGATCTTTGCCCGTATTGGTCTTTACCGGGCGATTATTCGCTATATCGACCATAAGATCGTCACGACGATCGTGACGGGAGCATTCTGTTGTGCGCTGGCACTGTTCCTGGTCGCACGGATCGTCGGATTTGCCGCACCCAGTTCTGTTTTTGCGATCTTCGGTGCGAACCTCGTCCTATACCTGCTTGTGAGTCGCTTCGTCGCGCATGGATTTTTCGTTGGTGACCGCAGGTCAGGCCGGCGGACGCGCGTAGCCATCTACGGAGCGGGCGAAGCCGGCGTCCAACTTGCCAATGCGTTGCGCCCGGGTTCGGAGTACATTCCGGTCGCGTTCATTGACGACAACCCGCAATTGCATCACGCTACGATTTCGGGCGTTAAGGTTTATGCACCGTCGCGTCTGCGCGAACTGATCGACCAATACGACATCAGTGCCGTGTTGCTTGCGATTCCGTCGCTGACGCCGGCGAAGCAACGCACGATCATCGACAAACTGACGCCTTTGAAGGTGCGTATCAAAGTCACGCCATCCATGAGGAATCTGGTCAAGGGAATGTCGCGCGTGGAAGACGTCCGTGAAATTCAGATCGAAGATTTGCTCAGCCGCGATCCGGTTGCACCGGATGATTCGTTGCTGTCCGTATGCATCACGGGCAAGTCTGTCGCGGTCAGCGGCGCCGGCGGCTCAATCGGCTCAGAACTCTGCCGCCAGATCGTCAAGCTCCAGCCGCGCCGACTGGTCCTGCTCGAGCTGTCGGAATTCGCGTTGTATTCGATTGACCAGGAACTGCGCGCGTATGCCAGCGCTCATGACCTCGATGTCGAACTCGTGCCATTCATGGGATCGGTGGTCGACTTGGCGAAGTGCCGTGAGATTTTCCAGCGCTTCGAAGTCGAGACGGTCTATCACGCGGCGGCCTACAAGCATGTGCCCCTCGTGGAACAAAACCCGATCGAAGGTATCCGCAACAACGTGTTCGGAACGCTGAACTTCGCCCGGGCTGCCGTCGAAGCCAAAGTGAAGTGCTTCGTACTTGTGTCGACCGACAAAGCCGTACGTCCCACCAACGTGATGGGCTCAACGAAACGCCTCGCCGAGCTGATTCTGCAGGCCTTTTCGCGTCAACATGGTCACACCCGGTTCTGCATGGTTCGGTTCGGAAACGTGTTGGGCTCCTCGGGCTCAGTCGTTCCGCTGTTCCGTCGGCAGATTGAAATGGGTGGTCCCGTGACGCTGACCCACCCGGAAATTACCCGTTACTTCATGACGATCCCTGAAGCCGCGCAGCTTGTGCTTCAGGCTGGCTCGATGGGCAAAGGCGGCGACGTTTTCGTCCTCGATATGGGAGAACCGGTCAAGATCGCGGACCTTGCGAAACGCATGATCCATCTGAGCGGGCAAGAGGTATTCTCCGCTGAGACGCCCGACGGCACGATCGAGATCAAGTACGTCGGCTTACGTCCGGGAGAGAAACTCTATGAGGAACTGCTGATCGGGGACAATGTTACCGGCACAGCTCACCCATTGATCATGCGTGCCCAGGAAGCTGAAATTGCGTGGCCGTTCCTCGAATTGATGCTGCGTCAACTCGAGGATGCCTGTGACCGGTTCGACCACGAGGCGATCCGTGCGCAGTTGCGCAAGATGGTCAGTGAGTACGCGCCTACGACCGATATCGATGACCACTTATGGAAACGCGGCCTTTCGCTGGAATTTCCTGTCGATGGTAATGCCGGCACCGTCGAAGTGACCGCGTAAATCTCCCAGTTCATCACTAGGCGCGACAATAGCTCGCGCCTCGTTCGTTCCTGCTCACCGAACAGCCCGCATCCCCGCCTGGCATCAGGAACGCCAAAATCACCGCGACCTCGCCGTCGCGAGCACAACCTTGTTTTTTGCCGGGCTATTCCGTGACACTCCATTTATACCTGACAGGAGACAACAATGGCTGGCATTTTAAACAAGACCCGACGCGCGACGCTCGTCGGGGCAACGGCCCTCGCGGGTCTTTTCGCCAAGGCGTCAACTAAGGCAGCGACACCTAATGTCGTGCCGGCCGGAAAGCCGCAATCCATCGACCCCGTTTCGCTCGCCTCGTCGGTTGGCGCATCAATGGTTGGGTACCTCGCATCGGGAGCGAATGCCGTCAAGCGCTCGTTGCTGGATCGCGGCCGCGATACCATCAGCGCGTTCGACTACATGACGCCTGAGCAAATCGCCAGCGTCCGTAACGGCACGCCGACCGACGTCACGGCGGCGCTGCAGAACGCCATCAATTCCATTACGACGTACGCGGGCACGATTGAGCTGCCGCCGGGGAACTTCCGGCTGTCCGCGCCGCTCGTGACGTCCAAGCCCGGCCTGGTACTGCGCGGTGCGTCCAGATATGGCACCTATCTCACTGCTCCTGGCGGCGCGACCTTTGACATGCTGCGCATCGCGCACCAACAGGTCGAAGTTACCGGCATCATCTTCCGCCCAGCTACTACGGAGCAGCTTCCGATCCGCATTTATGCTGGACGGGCGCATATTCACGACAATTACCTGCTTGCAGCCGCGAACAACGCCGGCATCGGCATTCTGCTGACGGACCGAAACCCTACAACGGGTGCAACCGTGCCAGGCGCGTACGCCCATACCATCGACAACAATATGATCGGCGATAGTGGCCATGCTTTTGCCTATGGCATCGCCGAAAACAGCACGATCGGCATTACTGCGACCCGCTTCCGCGAAAATAACATTATTTCCAACCATCCCATCCAGATCAAAAAGGGGGGCGGCAACGTCTACCGCGACAACCTGCTCCAGTGTGCCGGAAGCGCCCCAGTCGGCGTTGGCATCATGCTCGGTGCGGGGACAACGGGCGAAAAAATTAGCGGGAATTATTTCGAGGGTTTCAAAGCGATGATCGAAACCCTCAATACCAGTAACAATCATCAGATCTTCCACGCGGTCGGGAATCACAATGACAACTGCACGGTGGCGGTCGCGGACGCCGGTGCCAAGAACTACGTCATCGAAGATGCGGTGCAGAAGTGCGAGACGCGCAACGGCTGGTCGACGGCGTACCCCGGAGCGTCGTGGCGCCTGCAGACCGCTGCCGGGAAAATCGCGTTCGCGGCCGACAATGCTGGCAATTGCTTCCTGGGCGCATCATCTGGCACGTCGCACGTCATCAACCGGGCCGAATCGACCGAAGGAGCCGTCATCCTGAGCTTCCAGGCGTCAGGCGGGCCCGTCTGCACCATTCAAGACGCTCGCGGCCGGGGTGCCAACAATGCCAATGCCATGCTGTGGATGAATAAGAGTTCGACAACGGGCCGGTCAATAAACGCGGCCGGAACCGTCAATACGAGCGGCGCCGACTACGCCGAGTACATGAGAAAAGCCGACACCTGCGGTCCGGTGGCCAAGGGGCAGATCGTCGGCATTGACGAAAACGGCAACATTACTGATCGCTGGGCGCTGGCATTGACTTTTGTCGCGAAATCGACCAACCCGTCCTATGTCGGCGGCGACGTCTGGCACACCGATCCTCGTCCAACACCCCCGGCCATCCCCCCTGCGAATGCCGAGCAAGCGATGCTCTCGTACTACGCCGATGAATGCGCCCGCCATGAACAGGAACTGGCTGCATGGGACACCGCGCACGAAGCAGCGCGACTCAGGATGGACCGCATCGCCTTTGCCGGTCAGACCCCGGTGAACCTATGGGGCGCGCAACCAGGCCAGTACGTCGTGCCGGTGCAGGACGGTGACGGAATCAGCGGAATTGCCAAGAACGAAGTCGACATGACGCTGTATGAATATATGCGCGCCGTCGGCAAGGTTGTTGCCATCGAGACCGATGGCCGCGCACGCATCGTCGTGAAAGTCGTTTGACGCCGGCTGATAGCGTTCTGGTGCAAGCAGACTTGCCTGCACCGAAATAGTCGTTCAGCCGGAGATCGTTTTCCGGATGACGTCGATGATCCGGTCGACGTCCGCCATCATCATGTTCGATCCCGATGGCAGGCAAACACCTTGCTCAAACAAGCGGTCCGACACGGACGGACCGCCACCGGTGAAATACTGGCAATGCTGAAAAACCGGCTGCATGTGCATCGGTTTCCACACAGGTCGCGCTTCGATCATCTCCGCGGCCAGCGCCTTGATCAGGCGTTCGCTCGACACACCTGTCGCCGGATCGATCGTGCACGCGGTCAGCCAGTGGGTCGAAAAACTCCATTCCGGCTCGGGCATCCAGTTGATGCCGACGTCGCTCAGCGCCGACCGGTAGCGGTCGAACACCGCGCGGCGCGCCGCTACACGTTCTTCGAGCACGGTCAACTGACCACGGCCGACGCCCGCCAGAATATTGCTCATCCTGTAGTTGTAGCCGATCACGCTGTGTTGGTAATGCGGTGCGGGATCGCGCGCTTGGGTTGCCAGGAACTTGGCTTTCTCGATCAACTCACGATCGTCCGAAACGAGCATGCCGCCGCCCGACGTAGTGATGATCTTGTTGCCGTTGAACGAATAGATGCCGAGCTTCCCGAACGTTCCGCTGGCGCGTCCTTTGTATTTCGCCCCCAGCGATTCCGCTGCATCCTCGACGAGCGGAACGCCGAAACGTTCGCACAATGCGACAAGCGGATCCATGTTTGCGCTTTGGCCGTACAGGCTGACGACGATCACTGCCTTCGGCAGGCGTCCGACCTTTTCTGCGGCGGCGAGCGCCCGTTCGAGGGCCATTGGCGACATGTTCCAGCTCTCTTCATCAGAGTCAATGAACACTGGCTCCGCCCCCTGGTACACGATCGGGTTAGCGCTGGCGGCGAACGTCAGGCTCGAGCAGAAGACCGTATCGCCTTTCGTCACGCCGAGCAATATCAACGCGAGGTGGATGGCGGCCGTGCCGGAACTGACGGCGGCCGCGTGCGTCATGCCGACATAGTCCGCGAGTTCGCGCTCGAACGCATCGACGTTTGGACCGAGCGGAGCGATCCAGTTCGTACGAAACGCTTCCTGCACAAAATCCTGCTCGGAATCGCCGAGGTGCGGCGTCGATAACAGGATCTGCCGGTCGATGTCGCGCCGGTCCAGGACCTGCACGACGTGTCCGTTCCGGTCGACGACCGGAAGATGGTTGATGCCGTGTTGATTCATCAGGCCGAGTGCATCGCGGCGACTGACGTTGTCGTGGACGACGATGGACTCGATCGACGGCAAGTCGACGAGTCGCGCATCAAGCTGCTTGCCGTTCAGGAGCAGGCGGCGCAGGTCGCCGTCCGTGACCGTACGCTCGAACGTCGTGTTGTCCCTCACCAGCAGCAGAAGCCCGGAAGCGGCCTTGTCCAGCATCGCCAACGCTTCGCCCACAGTGGTGGAGCGGGTCACGGTTATTTCTCGTACCTTATTCACTTTTTTCCTTACTTTTGGAGACTGCAGGCACCCCGACATACGTCTGGGCCGCCGGAACATTTTCTAGAACGACAGCGCCGGCACCGATGACCGCGTGGTCTCCGGCGTGCACGAGAGGCAGCAGCCTCGCACCGGCACCGACCAGTACGCCTTCACCAGTCCGAACGCCGCCGCCCAGCGAGGCCGCCGGGGCGATGTGCGAGAACCGCCCCACCTCACAGTCGTGGTCCACGACCGCGCCGTGATTGACGATGACGCCGTCACCGATCCGGGCCGAAGGCGCGACGATCGCGTGCGCGGCGACGAACACGCCCTGCCCGAGCGCGGCGTGGACGGACACAGTGGCGCGCGGGTGGACGATCGTCACGGGACGTCCGCCGAGCGCGAGCAGCTGCGCATGCAGCGTGGCGCGGACGCCGGCATGGCCGATCGCCACATGAAAGCAGGCACCGCGCATGTCGTCGTGCACGGCGGGCACCGTCACGGTCCAGTCGAGCACGCGGGCGCCTGCCCGCTGCGCGTTCCCGTCCGTCAGCCGGATCCGGTCACCGGACACGCCCGTCAACAGCAGCGCATCGATGACGACTTTCGCATGGCCGCCCGCGCCGACGATGTAGATGGTATCAGTATGCATTCGCCTTCATCAATACGTGGCTGTCCAGTGGCAACTGGTCCAGCAGCTCGACGATGCGCCGCGCGGCATCGCCGTCGCCGTACAGGTTCGCCGGGGGTAGCCTGCCGCCAGCGAGCGCTTGCCGGACCGCATCAAGAAGCGCCTCGCGCTCCGCCGGGACGTCCATCACGTTGGCATTCCGTTCGCGCATGGCTTGACGGCTGCCGATGTTGATGACCGGCGTACCGAAACTGGCGGCCTCGATGATGCCGGCGCTGGAATTGCCGATCATGACGTCGGCCTGCGCCATCCAGGAGATGAACGCGTCGCGCGGCAGGTGGGTGACGAGCGCCATGCCCGGCCGGCCGGAGCGCACAGCCAGGGCCGCGCGCACGTCGTTGCTGCCGGCGTCCGCATTGGGCATCAGCGCCATCACCTGGACGCCGCTGTCGGCCAGCGCATCGAGGATGATGCCGGTATCGCGGCCGGCCGCCGCGGCTTCCTGCAGGACCGGATGAAACACCAGCAGTGCGACCGGCGCGTCCGTGCGCAGGCCCGCGTCGCGGCACAACGCCAAGCGGTCGATGTGGGCCAGTTCGCGCACGCCGTCCAGGCCGGGCGCGCCCGTCACCCGGACATGATCCTCGCGTTCGCCCATACGTACCAGCCGTGCGGCCGCGTCGGCCGTCGCCGTGAAATGGAAATGCGACAGCTTCGAGATCGCGTGGCGCACGGGCTCGTCGACGGTACCGGAACGTTCGCCGCCATGGATATGCGCGACGGGAATGTTCAGGTGAATCGCCGCCAGCGCGCCGGCCAGCATTTCGCCGCGGTCGCCCAGCAGCAGCACGACGTCGGGCCGGATCTCTTCGAAAGCGTCGACGAACGCCGTCAGCATGCGCCCGACGTTGCGTGCCATGGTCGCGCCGGTAGGCGGGTCCATGTGGACGGGCACCCGTTGCGTGACCGGCAGCCCCGCGCGCACGATGTCGTCGACTGTGTTGCCGTAGCGCTCGGACAGATGCATGCCCGTGACTACGATCGCGAGCTCCATCGACGGGTGCGCCTGGATCGCGAGCAGGGTCGATTGCATCAGCCCGAAGTCCGCCCGCGTCCCGCTCACGTAACAGATTTTCCTCATTGGAGGTTCTGCCATTGCAACGTGCTGCCGGCAGGCAGGTCCTGCTGCAGCGTCTTGCCGATCACGAGGCCGAGTTCACCCGGCTGGATACCGTTGCCCGGCCGCAGCAGGATCAGGTCGTCCCGCGTCAGCACCGTGCCGGCGGTCAGTGCGCGCGCCGTCGTCACGCTGCGGCGGACCAGTTCGCGCACCGGCAGCTCGGATGCCGTCGGCGCCTTCACCGGAGAACCGAGAGCCGCTTCGACGTCACGGATCTGGCCGATCAGCGCGGCCAGTTCTTGCGGCGTCAGAGATGCCTTGTGATCGGGACCCGGCAGGTCGCGGTCGAGCGTGAAATGCTTCTCGATCACAGTCGCGCCCATGGCGACCGCGGCCGTCGACACGGCGATGCCCAGCGTGTGGTCGGAATAGCCGACGGGCAGGCCGGTTTCGGCGGCGATCGTCTGCATCGCACGCAGGTTCACGTCAGAGCACTGCGCCGGATAGTTCGACGTGCAGTGCAGGATCGTCAGTGCGTCGCCGTCGATCTCGCCGAGCCCCGCCTTGCGCCGGGCGTCCGCGATCGTCCGGACAGCGACCTTGATGTCGTCCATGGTGGCCATGCCCGTCGAGACGATCAGTGGCAGCCCCTTCGCGGCGAGGAATTCGAGGAATGGCAGGTTCGTGATTTCACCCGACGGCACCTTGATGCGGTGCATGCCCAGGCCGAGCAGGAAGTCGGCGGCATCCTCGTCGAACGGCGTCGACATGAATTCGATACCCAGTTCCTGGCAGCGCTGCAGCAGCTGGTGGTGCAGTTCCGGCGACATCTCGAGCGCCTTCAGCAGCGAGAACTGGTCGCCCTCGCCCGTTTCGCGGCGCTGGTATTCGGCCTTGGCGGCGCCGCGGCGCACGAGCTTTTCCGCGGAAAACGTCTGGAACTTGACAGCGTCGGCACCGCAACGTGCCGCGGTCTCGACCAGTTGCATTGCCAGTTCCGCGCTGCCGTTGTGGTTGACGCCTGCCTCGGCGATGAAAAATACACGGTTCATAGCGAAAATCCGTCGTCGACAATAAGGTTTTGGCCCGTCATGTGCTTGGAAGCGTCAGAGAGCAGGAAAACAAGCGCACCGACCATGTCGGCCGCATCCAGCATGCCTTTCTTGCCGGCCTTGCTGTTGTACCTCTGGACGAACGATTCGGCCTGGTTGTCGAAGATGCCTCCCGGGCTCAGGCAATTGGCACGGATGCCGTCGCGCTTGAAATACTGGGCCAGGTACAGGGTCAGGTGAACCACGGCCGCCTTGATGCCTGCGTACTCGACGGGCATGGTCATCGTCGTGCCTTCGTAGACGTCGAAACGCGGCGCGATGCTGCCGTAGATCGACGACATGTTGACGATATTCCCCCAGCCTTGCTGCTTGAAGAACAACGCGAACTGCTGCGACACGAGGAAATAGCCGCCCAGGTGCAGGCCGACGTTCTCGCAGAAATCCTCGTACTGCACGTCTTCGAACCGGCGTCCGTAATTGCGGTTGCGCGGGTAGGCGTTGTTGACGACGGCATCCACGTGACCGTGACGTTGCTGCAGGCGCGCGATCAGATCTGCCACCGAGGTCTTGCTCGTAATGTCGAGCACTTCCGGGACGGCGAGACCGGGATGGCGTACAGAGATGTCGGCGGCGACTGACTCGGCGGCAGCGCTGTCGCGGTCGGCCACGACGACGAGGCCGCCATGTTCGGCGATCGCCGAGCAGAATTGGCGGCCGAGCAGCCCGGCGCCGCCCGTAACGACGATGACTTTACCGTTCAGCATTCGGTTCCTTCATACAGGGTTTTGTACAAGCCGTAGCGTTTGTCGGCAACGGTCGGAAACGCGCGGCGATACTCGGCGACGCTGGCAAGGTCGACGTCGTAGATGTCGAGTTCCCGCTGTGACTCGATCGGTTCGAGCACGTCGCCCTGCGGCGTCACGATCATCGAACTCTTCTCGTACGCCAGCTGGTTGCCATCCTCGCCGACGCGGTTCACGCCGAACACGAAGTACTGGTTCTCGATGGCGCGCGCGACGAGCAGCGCACGCCAGTGCGCGACGCGGCGCACCGGCCAGTTAGCGATGTTCACGACGGCATTACAGCTGCGTGCCAGCACGGAATACAGTTCAGGGAAGCGCAGGTCATAGCAGATGGAACAGCCAAGCGTCAGTCCCGCGACTTCGGCGACGCCGAGCTTCGTCCCGGCGCTGAGCGCACGGTCTTCGCCGGCAAAGCTGAACGGGTGGATCTTCGCGTACAGGATGTCGACGGCGCCATCCTGGCGCGCGAGGCACAACGTATTCATCGGCTTGTTCGTGTCGGCCACGACGAGACTCGCGCCGAACACGATGTTCACGCCGGCCGCGCGTGCCAGCTCACCGAAGCGGCGCAGGCTCTCGGACCGGTCTGCCGGTTCGGCCAGCGCAGTCATGTCGAGCGAATACGCCGTGAGCGTCATCTCAGGAAAGATGACCAGCTCACAACCCTGCGCGGCGGCACCATGGGCAAACTCCGAGCAACGCTCGAAGTTCGCGTCCTTGTCCTGCCAGCGCTGGTCGAGCGATACGAGAGCGACGCGCATCAGTTGTATTTCCTGAAAACGGGCTTGATGACCGGGCCCTGCAGGTAGTTCTCGGTGCCCTCTTCCAGCGCGCGGCCGTACACACGGAACGCGGCGTCGATCGCCTGTTCGGTCAGCGCGATCTCAGCGTCGCCATGGCGATATGACAGCGCGATCCACGGCATAAGCACGCCGTTCTTGATCATTTCCTGCGAGAACAGGGTCCGCAGCGCCAGCGAATTCGCGCCCGACTTGTCCAGCGTGAGATAGAACGGCGAGCAGGCGGCGCCGCCGACCTTGAAGCTGTCGGCGATACCGTGCGCTTGGGCCTGGCGTTCCATCATGGCCGTCAACTTGCGTCCATAGTCCCACAAATGCTCGACGACCTTGTGCTCGTGCATGAACTTGACGGTCGCGACGAAGGCGCCCAGTCCGCTCATCTCGGCGCCATGCGTGGTCGACAGCAGGAACAGGCGCTCGCGGCCTTCCATCTCGATCGACCCCAGTTCCATGATCTCGCGGCGGCCGGCAATGCACGACACGGAAAAGCCGTTCGCCATCGCCTTGCCGAACGTGCACAGGTCCGGCGTGACGCCATAGACGTGCTGCGCGCCTTTCATGTGCCAGCGAAAGCCGGTGATCATCTCATCCAGGATGAAGACGATGCCGTTCTTCTTGCACAGTTCCTGGACCTTGTGCAGGTAGCCGTCGCGCGGCTCTTCGGTCGCGGCCGGCTCCAGCACGACGCAGGCGAACTGTCCCGGGTGCTCGGCGATCAGAGTCTCGAGCGACGCGATGTCGTTGTAGCGGAACAGTTTCGTTTTCTGCAGCGTTTCCTGCGGGATGCCGCGGGTCAGCGGCGTCGAGCCGATGAACCAGTCGTCGTACGAGAAGAACGGATGCTCGGCGCAGCGTGCCACCAGTTCGCGGCCGGTGTAGGCGCGGGCGAGCTTGACAGCGGCGGACACGGAGCTGGAACCATTCTTGGTGAACTTGACCATGTCGACCGAATCGATCTGTTCGACGAGCAGCTCGGCCGCATCCAGTTCGATGGTCGACGGACGGGTCAGGTTGTTGCCGTTGCGGATTTGTTCGATGGCGGCGTTGTCGATGACGTCCTCGGCATAGCCAATGTTCACGGCGCGCAATGCCATGCCGTAGTCGAGATAGCGCTTGCCTTCGGGATCGAAGATGTACGCGCCCTTGCCGCCGGTGAGGATCTGCGGCGCGTTGGTCGGATATTGGTCGAAGCCGCGCGAATACGTGTGCGCGCCACCCGGAATCACTTTAAGGAGACGGTCTTGGTAGCTCATTCTTTACCTTCGGTAAACTTCTCAAGTTGGTAGAGAGTCTGCAGGACGCGGTAATCGTCCAGCAACGTATTGGGATACAGGGACTTGTCCTGCCGGATCACGGCATTGACGAAGGCGGTCATCTCGGCGATGTAGGGCTCTTCCGGATTGATGTAACCGGCTTCGACCGAACCGCCGCCGAGGTCGAAGCGGATCCATTCCGGATGCTCCACGTTGGCGTAGCGGACGCAGTTTTCGTCGGCGCTGAACACGATCTCGCCCGTGCTGCCCAGGACGCGCAGTTCGCGCGTCGACTGCGGACGCGAGACCACTTCGACGGTCACGTTCGCCAGCACGCCCTGCGGATAGCGCATCAGACAGTGGTAGATATCGTCGATGTCGGCGTTCATGTCCGTGAGCTTCGCCTTCACGCAGGCAAGGGGTTCCGGCGTGCCGAAGATGTCATTCAGCCAGGTCAGCTCGAACGGCACGATTTCGCGGCCGGCGCCGGTGTCACGCGCAGAGACGTAATAGTCCTCGATGCGCTCCCACGGGTGCCAGTCCGGCAGGTATTGGCCGGTCTGGTAGTTGAGGTTCAGCGGCTTACCGATGGCGCCTTGCGCGATCAGTTCCTTGACCTTCTTCGGGCCGGCGAAATAGCGCATCGTGCACGAGGGGGCCATCAGCGGGCCGCTGGCGTCCACCTTGTTGTGCAGTTCCAGGATGCGATCCGCTTCCACCACCGACGCTTCGATAAAGCATGGCAGGCCGAGTTCTGCGCCCTTGAACGCATACGTCATGTGATGTTGCGGCGACGTCGAGATCACGAAGGCCCCCGGCTGGAACGACTGCAATGCCGCGTCCAGACTGTCGAAGACGGGAATGCCGTACTTCTGGTTCGATTCAGCCCGACGGTCTTCGCGCGGGTCGAAACCGGCGACGTCATGGCCGCCGATCGCCAACAGGTTGCGAACGCGGCGTTTGCCCATCGAACCCAGACCAATGACAAGAAATTTCATACCGTCCCCCACTCGTGCTTCATGACCGCCTCAACGCAAAGAAAATTGTAAATGTCGTCAATCTCGTAATTCTGGTACCGCTTGATTTCGTAATGGGTGCAGCGGCGCGTATAGAACGTGTTTTCCTCGAGCAGTGCGTCGGTCTTCGCGATGTACGCGACGCCGAACGGAAAATACGCGGCCGCATTGTCCTGCCGGCGCGTAGTCTGGGGCAGGTCCGGGCAGAACGGCTCCATCCTGGCGCCGACCAGGCGCTTCATGATCGACGGGTGTTCCGTGACCTCACCGACACTGATGATCGAATCGAATTCTTCGCTCTGGCGGATCAGCGCTTCGAGCATATTGTCGATGTCGTCGTCCTCGCGCAGCGGCGACGTGGGCTCGAGCAGGACGATGTAGTCGTAGCTGTGGCCTTCGTTGTCCTTGAGGTAGGCCACCGCGTGGCGGATCACATCGTAGGTCGACGCTGTATCGCTCGCCAGTTCGGGCGGACGGATGAACGGCACGTGGGCGCCGGCGGTGCGGGCGACCGCCGCGATCTCGGCGGAGTCCGTCGTGACGAGCACGGTGTCCAGGTAGCGCGACTTCAACGCCTTGTCGATCGTCCACGCGATCAACGGCTTGCCACAGATCGGGCGAATGTTCTTGCCAGGCAGGCCTTTCGATCCGCCGCGAGCGGGTACGATGGCAAGCACCTTTTTTTCATGGATCAATTAATTTCCCTCCAAAATATTCTCAATTGCGTCGCATACGTTGGCGGTCGCGGATGTCGTCCCGGCCGTGCCGCGCTCGCCCGCACGGCGGTCGACGACGAGGTCGTCGAGTGCTTCAACGGTGTTGAACGCGTCGACGTCGCCACTGAACAGGTAGGCACAAGCTTCGCTCAGCGACGTGAAGTCGAGCAGCCCGACGCGGACACCGTGGATCTGCGCCTCGAGCGCGATCGTGGACGGGAACGTCACGAGCATGTCGAGCGCAGACAGGTACGCCTCAATGGGCATGCCGTTGCAATCGATGGCATCGCCGAGGTCTCGCCAGCGGGCTTCGTTGGGATGCTGGCGTACCGCGAGCTTATAGCCCTTGCGGGCACAGCGCGCTCGCAGGCGTTCGAATACCTCGAGCTGCAGATCGCCCTCGGGACAGCCGGGCAGGATGTTCGACGCATAGCCCACGACGGGCTGTCCGGCACGCAGCGAGGTGACCTCATCCGTCGGCGCGAACGTGTAATGACGGTCAAATGCCGGATTTCCCGTCACCACGATACTGTCCGCATGGCGTCCGAAACCGACGAGGATGTCCTTGACGTTGTTACTCAACACGCAGATTTGCGAACCGTACCAGTCTTCCTTGAACCACTGGCCATCCGCCGACGGATAGAGGTCGAGCAGGCACAGCGACGCGACCCCCCGCTTGTGCGCCGCCAGCAGCGCCGCCCGTTCGGCACGCGGAGAGTTGGTTGCGACGACCAGGTCCGGCGCGTACGATGCGAGCAGGCGCTCCAGCGTGCGCGTCGGCAGGAACGCATGGCGGCCTCGTTCCGCGTAGATGGCAGCAGCCGTGTCGATGCCCTGTTCCGCTTCCAAGTCCGCGTACGACAACCCCATGTACGCCACCGTCTCCTCACGCGGTACCAAGTCCGAATTTACGCCCTCACTCAGGCGGTTGCCGTGCGCGAGGGCCGCTTCATCGCCCTCAGTCACGAGGTCACGGAAGCCGATGTGGGGAACCCCGGCCCGTGCCAGCACGCTGGCGGCGGTGGTCAAGCCCAGGACGAGCACCTCGTGGCGCCCCTGCCCGAGCAGGGTCTGCACGACGGGCAGCAGCATGTTGACATGCCCACCGCCGTAAGCAACGAACAGGATTTTCTTCTTTTTACTCAATTTACTCACCTGAAAACAAAGCACGACTGCGTCACACTACTCCGCCAACGATATGTGGCCCCCTGGCGTCACAGCGCTGGCACGCGCGCCTGACCGTGTCTGCGGGTACAGCAATACAAGTGGCACCGCCATCGTCAGCACGGTCAGGCCAAACAGACCGCCTCCGCATGCCAAGCCGATCAGCGTCTCGACCGGTGTGAACGGGCGGTTGCGCATCCGCACGAAAATCACAAGGAACAGCAGTGAGAACGCTGCCGCCGCAACGAGCAGGACGGCCAGCAGTTCATTGCCGAAGAGGACGCGGCCGAGACCGTGCGCCAGCATGTGGTAGACCCCTTCGAAGCCACCGCCAAAGAAATCAATGTTCTTCATGATCGCCAGCACCAGGTATTGTCCTACATAGAACATGACGGGCGCCGCGATGGCCAGCAGCACTGCCTTACGCAGCGGTTTCATGGGCGTGCGCTGACGGTACTGCAGATAGAACAATGCAAACGATGCTACCACCACGATAAATACGCCGGTGCTGACTGCGGCGAGCCAGCACGAGAACGCTACCAACAGCAGAGGCTTCAACCCGTTGACTGGACCACGCGTCAGTCGCAGACATAACGACAGACAAAGCAACCAGGAAGTCCACGCAATCACGCCGCGACCATTCATGAAGAAGTGTGCAGCCAGAAAACCGCACCATGCCAGCACTGTCGGCGATCGCCCCGTAGTCATGAACGACAGGCCGCGCCACAAAACTACGTTAAATGCAAAGAATAGCGAGATGTACAGGGAAAACCCAAAATCCGGATATAACTCACCCCACAGGAATCCAGGATAGGCGGTGAGATAGCGGAAAAAATGCGGGTGTCCGGTGACTGCCAACAGGAGTGGCGACACGCCCGCGTCCCATAGGTCCAGGACCTGGTCCCAGGGTTCGAAGCGCTTCAATCCGACGATCGAAAATAACGCGGCCGCCGCGACGGCTGTCAGCCACCCCGCGAGCGTCTGGCGCAGCGTCGGTCGACCATATGGTTCAGGCAACGAGTTCGACATTGACCGGTTCGTTGAAATTAGAAAGCGCAGCGACCGGCACGCCTTCTTTGTACATGACGATGCGATGGTTGTCCGTGTCGGCCACGTACAACGCGGTCTTAGCCTGCACGGCATCGTTCGGTGCCAACAGTTCATAGCCGAGCAACGAACGTGCCAAACAGACACTTTCGCCATCTGCCGTATGTTCGTTTACCCTGGCCAATAACGCCTGGAGAGATATGGCGCTGCCGTGGCTCCAACAGCCTGCGGGAGCGGGCAACCGGCTCAAGGTTTGCGGATCGAAAGCGACGATCTGATTGATGTGCTCTTCGGCTACCAGGAGTTTTCCTCCAGCCATATGGACACAATTGGGATAAAAGGAGTCCGCAGTCCCGACGAGCTTTGAAAAGCTGACGTCCCGCCCCGCGTATCGCAGAACTTTATGAGAAAAGGTATCCGCGACGTACAACGAGTCAGACGTGAGGTACACGCCGCGCGGAAAACCGAAATTCCCGGGCACCCGAGCGACTTCGCGGGCTTCCGTGCCTTGCTGCTCGTATAACCGGACAGCGCCGGGTCCCTGTTGCCGGAACGCTACCGCCAGGATATTACCTCTTAGGGAAAATGCATTCACCGGCCAGTCGAATACCGACTCGCCAACGAGGAATCCGTTCTGTTTGTTTAACCACAAAATTCGACGCCCGGTGCCCACGAGTGCATAGCGACCCGAAACCAGCAAACCCCGCGGCTGAACAGCAGATGTGCGCCAGACTTCAGCCCCATCGGGTGCGACTCGCTGGACGACACCGCCAAGACCGGAAACAATAATCAGGCTGTCTTCCAGTCGAGGGCCGGTAAGTACGGGAGCCCCCTTCGGAGTACAGTGCAGGCCCCCGGTTGTACCACCATCTCTCGGTTTGAATCGACCACGCGACGGAGAAATAACACCATCCCGTTCGAGAGCACAACGGGGACCGTCGACAACAGTACGCACAGTGGGAACTGCTGCCATCAGCCGTCCTGTCAGCCAGTTCGGGAAAACGATTGCACCTGCGCCGAAGGCGCCAAGCCAAGCCCTGCGCCCGAGACTGGTCACGAGATGACTCATTCCGCGCGCCCTGTCCCGCTCGGCGGCGTGGCGCCTGCTCCGTTTTCCAGCCAATGTTCGGTCGCGATGAGAGCGCGCAATTCGCGTGTCCGATCCGTGCGACGGCCGACGTGCTCATCTGCCAAATCGTTCATCGCTTCGGCATTCAGGTAATTCGGAAGGGAAATACCGAGCCGGGTCACATGGTCGCGGCAATATTGGGCGCGATCGGTTTTGAACCATTCACCAACCGGCACGGTGAACATCTGCTTGCGACGATATGCCAGCTCCTCCCCGATGAGCGGAGCGACCGCCTTCTTGTACAAATACTTCGTCACGCCATCCTTCAGCTTTAGATGACCTGGCATCCGGAACGCGAACTCCATCATGCGGTAATCCAGGAACGGCGTGCGCGCTTCCAGCGATACCGCCATACCCATGCGATCCGGTTTGACCAAGTTATTCCCTGAGAGCAGCAACTGCATGTCGAGATACAAGGCCTGGTTGATGCGGTCCTGGTGCTGGACTTCGGCGAAGTACGGACGTGCGACATCGAACGAGTCCACTCCGGACAATGTACGTGCCAGCGTGGGCGTGTAAAGCGCATGCTTGCCGCTGTCAGTGAACAAGGAAATACTGTCGAAATAGGCTCTTTGAAACTGCTCAGCAGAAGCATGCTCGGCTGCGCCGCTCGCAAAGAAGTTGCGATACTTGTCATATCCAGCGAACAACTCGTCCGCGCCGTCTCCCGTCAAGACAACCTTGACATGTTTCGCGGCAAGCTGGGAAACACGGTATGTGGGCAGGAACGAAACGTCGCCATGCGGCTGGTCACAGTGATACGTGGCAAGCGGCCACAGCGAGAGCATGTCGGGCAAGACTCGCTCCATCGTGTGGTTCGTTCCAAAACGGTTGGCAGCGCTTTGCGCAAACGGCGCCTCGTCGTAGCGCGGATCCTCGAAGCCAATGCAAAAAGTCTTGACCGGCTCGTCAATATGACGCGCCATCATGCCGACCACGGTGCTCGAATCGACCCCGCCCGACAGGAATGCCCCGAACGGAACGTCGCAACGCAGGCGCAGGCGCACCGCATCGTCGAGGATGCTATTAAACTCCTCGATCCACTCGGCTTCGCTACGTCCATGCACGGGCTGTACGTCGGCCAAGTTCCACCACCGCGTCGTCGTAGCGCCTTCGCGGGTGATTTTCATCACGGTGCCCGGCATCAGGTGACGCACGCCGCGATAGATCGTGTATGGCGCGGGGACGTAGTTAAAGGTCAGGTAATGGTGGAAAGCCACTTCATCCATGTCCTGGCGAACGACCCCAGCCCTCAAGAGCGATTTGATTTCCGAGCTGTAAGCGACCAGCTTCCCGTCATCGTACACGTACAACGGCTTGACACCGATGCGGTCACGGACGATATACATCGCTTGTTCGCGCGCGTCGTGGATGGCGATCGCAAACATGCCATTGAGCTTGTTCAGGAATCCGATGCCTTCGAGTTCATACAGGCGCAGCAGGACTTCCGTATCGGAATGCGTGCGGCACGGATTACCCCGCTTGGCAACTTCCTCGGCGAGTTCGATATGATTGAAGATTTCGCCATTCTGGACAACGACGATCTGGCCGTCGTCCGAGACGAAAGGCTGGTGACCGCCCTGCAAATCGATGATCGACAGACGCTGGTTGCCCAAGGCTGCGCCCGGCACGGCGTGAATCCCCTGGTCATCAGGTCCACGATGCCGGATCGCGTGGCCCATCGCCTCGAGCTTGTCCTGTGGCAGTGAATAGCCATCGCGATGGAAATACCCGAAAATTCCGCACATCTCTTAATTTCCCCCTACAAACAAAACTTGGCGGACCGTGAGCGCAATCACCCACAAGTCGAAACGTAACGAAGACCGGCGCACATATTCGAGATCGAGCTGCTTGCGCTCGTCTTCCGTCCCGGACGAGCGCAGTGTCGCTTGCGCCAGGCCGGTAATACCCGGCCGTACCAAGTGACGTTGCGTCCATTCGGCGTCCGTGTAGAGCACGCGCTGCTTAGGTACGTCGGGACGCGGTCCCACAAGGCTCATGTCCCCTTTCAGAACATTGAGTAACTGAGGCAATTCATCGACGCTCGTGCGCCGGATGATCCGGCCAACCCGCGTGATGCGCGGGTCGTTGGTCGCCGTCGAGTAACCGCCGATCCTGTCGGCGTCGACTCGCATACTGCGAAACTTATACATACCGAATTCGCGCCCCGCGCGTCCGACGCGGATCTGTTTGTAGAACACCGGGCCACGGTCATACGTCCACACGGCAGCCGCAACAAACAACATCAGAGGGGAGAGGCACAGCAGCGCGCAACCGGAGACGACAATGTCGAACAAACGTTTCATGAGACAGCGGATTGCGGGAAAGAATCGGTTGAAAAACGAAGGAAGCGACGAATCGGGACGGCCATCGCGATCAGGAAACCGGCCGCCGCCAGAAGCACGCGCAGGAGATTGTGGCTCGGCTCAATGAGTTGGGCGATGCCGGCGCAGGCCAGTGCAAGCGTCAGCACCATGCCGAAATGCGACGACGCGAGCGCCTTCCACAGCGCGCCACGGCCGAGCATCGGCATTCGCGCGATACGCGAAAGCCACACGGCAGCAACAGCTTGGCTCCCGATCACGGCAAACATGAGTGCGTTTTCCGACTTCAGCAACAGACCTGGCAGCGCCAACACCGGCAGCAGGGACAGCGTACCGACTGATACCTTGAAGACGTCCTTGGCACGTGAGCTCGCGTTCAACAGCGCCGTGGCGATGCTCGTCACGGCGGCGCATGGTGCGCTGAGTGTGGCGATAGCCGTCAGTCCGGCAATACGGGAAAGTGACGCTTCGTCCATATGCGACGCGGCAAACACGACGTGGACAGCGGGAGCCGCGAAGAACCAGCCGAACAGCAGGATCGTAGCGCCGAGCAGCAGCGCGTAACGGGTATTTTGAACCGCCAGCGCCATCGCCTGTTCCGGCTTTCCTTCCGAATACATGATACTCATACGCGACAAAGCAACCGTACCAATCGATGTCAGCAGGATCGTAACAGGCAGCTCCACAAGCTTCTGTGCGTAATTGAAGCTGGCAACAGCCCCTTCGCCCAACGTGGATGCCATCGCGCGAATTACAACCGGAGCAAGAAGCGACATGGCCGCAGCGAGCGTCGCAAACATGAATGCGCGCAGCAATGCATGGTCGACCACGCGCTTCTTCGCGGGAGCATACCAGACGCGCGACGGCATCATCATCATCTGCGTGACCCACCGGAGCGCAGCACCGGCCAAAATGCCGAACGCGAGCCAGGACAATGGCTGGGTATGATGACGGCATAAAAACAATGCGATGAGCACGCCAACGTTGAAAAACAACGTTCCGCATCCAACGAGCATAAAGCGCTGTCGAGCGTTGAGGTAAGCCCCCGTGACACCAGCGACGCCGCTGAGTGGCAACGCGACCGCGACGGCAACGAGTCCATCGGTGCCGATGGACTCCGCGTTCACACCCGGCGCCAGCAGGTGAAAGACGACATGCGGATACAAGACCAGCCCAGCACCGGCTACGCCGAAAATCGCTAATATTGCGAGCGAGAACTGGCGAAACAAGACCAGCGCCTCATCGCCCTGTAAGGTGCTGAAACGCGGCACCAAGGCGGCACTGATACCGCCGGAAATCAGTAAGTTGACAAGGAGATCCGGCAGCGTGAGCAGCAATACAGCCAAGTCAGCCTGGGGTGATATCCCGAAGACTGTGGCAAGCCCCAGTTCGCGCAGCAGTCCGGTCAGGCGGCCCGCGAGCAACGCCAGACTGAGCACGAAGGTCGCGCTGAAAAGTGACCTCGACATATCAGTTCGAAACGAGTTCCCGTTCCGCGATCGAGGAAGCGATCGACGTCACAATGGCCGCGACCTCGCGATGGGCCCGCAGCAAGTCTTCCTGACTTCCATTCAGGTGGTGTTCGTAGGCCTGACGCAATTTCGCGACCTGGGCCTTGAAATCCATTTGCGCACAGATTTCGGCGACGGTTTCCGCGCGGCGATGGAAGGTTCGCGACAGGATGGCGGCACTCGAGCCCAGCCTGGCGTGCTCAGCGAGGATCAGTTCGGCCGGAAGCAGGCCTTCACCGACTCGAGCGACGCCTCCGATACCGAACGGAACCAAGGCATCGTTGAGTACCTGCGCCATCCGATCCACCGTGCCGTCGGCCAGCAATTCGAACATGAACCGCTTCCGAAGTTCGAGGTGCAAATCGTTCAAGCCGATGTGGACTTCGTTAACACCGCGGATAGCCACGCACTCGTGCAGGGTTTTCATTGCGCCGACAGTCTCAACGAGAAGGGTCGTCCGCGCGCGGCCATTCACTGCCTTGATGAACAGCTCGACCTCCCTCGGCGTACGGAACATCGGCAACATGATGATATCAGCGCCGGCCTCAAGTACCTGCTCGACTTCGTCGACGGTATGTTCGTTGACCGGGTTAATCCGAACCATCAGTCTGCCCGCAGGGACAACCATACGCACAGCGGCAACATCGTTGACGGAATGACGGCTTATCAGCGTGTCAAGGTGACCTTGGCGCTCATGCTTGCCCAGCACTTCAAGGTCGACGAAGATCCTGTCGGCGCCGCTGTCAACGGCGAACTGTGCTAACGGGACCGAATTGGTAATAAAAAAAAGGTTCATGAGTTTTGCTTCGGATTGCTTGACAGGCGTCGAGCTTCCAAACGCCTGTCCCGCTGTTCAGCGCAGGCGAAGGTGGGCCTTGAGTCTCGCAAGCTGCGCAACCCGCTCGGGAGAGCGCAGGGCCATTTTTTGAGTTTCGATCAGGAATGCCGACAGAATTGCAAGGAACAGACCTCCGAGCCCTGCAGCGACGACAATCACGCTGCGCTTCGGTTTGAATTTGCGTTCCGGTTCGATGGCAGCGTCCAGTACCTGGATGACCGATGCATCCTTCGCTTCGTCGAGGCGAGCTGCTTCATACTGTTTTGCGAGCAATTCATACAACATCTGATAATACTTCACTTCGCGCAAAACCTTAATGTTCTCGAGACCTTGCTGGCGGTCGCCACTGTGGTCTTGGGCGCTGCCTTCGGTTCGATTCCCGTTCTCGAGCTTGGCAAGCTGGGCACGCAGACTCTCCAGCTCTTCCTGTACCCGCTTGTAGTCCTGGTTATTTGGGGTCACGAACGCCTGCATCGAGCGCAACTGGATTTCCTTCGCCGCGACCTGAGCTCGCAGACGGCCCACCGTTTCAACGATGGCCCGGCTCTCGCTGTCAACACTGATCACGCCGCTCGTATCGAGCGAGTGCTTGAGTGCAGCTTCCGCATTGGCCAAGCGGTCCTTCGCAAACTCGAGTTGTTGCTCAAAAAATTTGCGTCGTTGCGCCGCCTCGGTGACCGCAAGCGTCTTATTCAAGTTCAGCAGTTCTTCCACATACGCGTTGGCGAGCGGCGCGACCAGCTTTTTTTCCTCGCTCTCGACATCGAGCGTGATGAGGCCATCCTTAGCGGTCATGACGGTCGTGTTCGCCTTAAGCGCTTTGCGTGTCTCTTCCGGAGATTTCGCGTCAAACACCTTCTCGAGATCGAAGCGTTTGATGAGGCGATCGGCAACCGTGCGGCTCTCGAGCATCGCGATGTACACGTCGTTCGCATTCTTCGGACCACCCGCACCACCCGCCACGACGCTGGCGACACCACCTAACTGCGCAAGGAGCGCCGCTGCACCGGATTGGCTTTGCTGTGGCGGCAGCAGCTTGACGCCCGCACGATAGACGTTCGGCATCGCAAAACTCAGTGCGGCAGCGAGTATCGACGCGAATATGGGCAAGCCAATGATCAGCTTCTTGTGCTTGGCCAGCATGATGAGAAGCTCGACGACATCGAATTCTTTCTGTTCGCCGTGGTTCTCCGCTGACGTATTAATTTCCATTTCTTTCATGACTTTAAGCTATAGCCTTGCCTTGTCTTTGCTTGGTATACGAACGGCAGCCCGCGATATTTGCCGTTAATTCTTGAGAGTCTTGATCGCGGCAGCGCCGAGACCAAAATTCGCGAGAATCTGCGTCCACTCACGAGCACCTTGCGTAAATTTCGTCCATGCAGTCTGCTTGTCGAGCTTTTCCGGGACGACGATCGTGTCACCCGGCATCACCTCGATACCGCCAACCTTGCCGAAGAACCAACCCTGCGAATCGGTCGACACGACGGTGCCGTCGACACGCAGCACGAAGGCGTTGTCGATATCGGCATCGGACGTCGTTCCCGCCATATTCAGGTAATCCTTGACGCGGCTGTTCGGACGCCACAGCGGCGACGCCTCGACGTTCACGGCGCCGAACACGTGCACGAATGCCGGCTTCGACGGAATGACGAGGCGGTCGCCGTTCTGCAACGAGACCGGAGGCAGATGGCCGAACGAACGATCATTCGGATCCAGGCCAAAAGCAATCCGGCCGGTCGGCTGCAACTTGCGGAAACGTGCGATACGCTCTTCGGAAGTTCGGCGCTCGGATTCGAACTGTGCGGTCATTGCCGCGGCCTCGGTCGGCGACAGACCACGTAGGTTAGCCATCTGACGAGACTGCTCGCTGCGTAACTGGGTTTCGAGACGGTCAGCTGCGCGCTGCAGATTCGCTTCCTGTTCTTTTTTCACTTCTTCACGATAGAACGCGGTACCGAACAGGTAGGCGTTGCCGGTTGGGCCGCCCGCCTTGGCGATCAGGCTCTGGAGCGTGTCGCCGGCGGTCATCTGGTAGACGCCGGGCACCTTGACCTCGCCTTCGACACGCACGAACACTTGACGCTTGTCCACCGGCACCGCAACGTCTTCCTGCGAAAAGATTGTCACGGTATCGCCGGCTTCCAGCTGGACGTTGTCTGGACCGTTCGGATTGGTGAACACGGCGCCCAGGTTAAACGGGATCAACTTGACGGTCAGGTCGCTACGGTTGACGCGCTCGATGACGGCGTAATCCCAGTTGATCGGGTCGATCAACTTGCCGATATGCGAAGCGATCTTCGTCGCATCCTCTGTGGTGTCTTTTTCGCTGTCGCCCGTCGCCACCACATTATTTTGCCGCTCGGTTGACTCCCGGGTAATCAGATATTCACGGCTCGGAATCAAATCGCTGACGCGCATGCCCTGCCTGAATGGCGCACGCACCGGCTGGTCGACGTTGCCGCGCAAGATCACGGCATTGGAGAAATCCGGCGTGATCGAGGTCACGTTAAGCACATCGCCATTCTTCAACGGGCGGCGCAAGCCTTCCGTGTTCAGCGCAAATTCCTCCACGCTGCGTGGATGACTCTTGTTCGGATCGATGCGCTCCAGGAAAACGCGACGCGGGTCCGCGACCACCGGCAGACCGCCGGCAAAGCTCAGCAGCGACTCGATAGTTTCGCCGCTGTTTTTCAGCTCATACACTGCCGGGCTGTTGACCTTGCCTGTCAAGGCCACGAAACCACCCGCAGGCGGGATATAGATCGTGTCGCCATCCAACAGCTTGATGTCCGCGGATTTGTCGCCCTTGGCGATGAAGGAATACAGATCGAGTTCGGCAGCGACCTTGCCGCCGCGCTTGACCTGGACATGACGCATGCTGCCGTTCGCGTTCGGCCCACCGCTGGCAAACAACGCAGTCACGAGTGTCGACAAACTCGAAACCGTGTAGGTCCCCGGCCGGTTCGCCTGTCCCACCACGTACACTGTCATCGCGCGGAGCTGGCCAAACGTCACGTTGACCGTAACGCCCTTGTACAAACGACCGACGGCGGCACGGATGACGTTCTGCGCGTCGGCGGCCTTCACACCGGCCAACGACACGCTACCGATGGTCGGGATCGAAATATTGCCGTTCCGGTCGACGGTGGCACGGTAATCGATATCGATCGTCCCCCAGCCGCGAATCATCAGTTCGTCGCCCGGCCCGAGCAGATAATCGGACGGAACCGGCGAATTAGTGACAGGGGTAAACGTTGCCGTTCCGTTGACGAAAAACTCGGCACCGAAAATGGGAAGCAGTTTGCCGGTATTTTCAGCAATGAACTTTTGGAATTCGCTAGGCTCTTTCTGGCTATCCTCGTCGCTGAAATTCCCATTCTGCTGTAAACGCGTAGCATTGCGGCGGTGCAACGCATCGCGATCATTCAGTCGATCGTCGAAACGAGCGTCGCCACCACGCTCTTTCCCGACGCGACCGTTCATCGCCCTGCCGTCGCGCATAGCGCCGACGTTGTCACCGAAACCCCGCTCGCTCGCCTGGCCATTGGTAATGCGGGTTTTGCGTGCCGATCCACTGCTCAGCCCATCGGACAACGCCGCATCGCTCGCATTCCGCGTCCCAGACATGGACGTTGTGGAGGGCTCTTGATTGAAGAGATCAGACTTGTTCGTATCTTGCGCAGAAGCAGCAATGGAAGCGACGGCCATGGCCACGGCCGCAAAACTCTTGTTGAACTTGAACATTGGGCGTTAGTGAGATGGAGCGTGAGGGCTGATGAACCAATCCGACATTTTAACTGAAGGCAATGCGGAGTGTGAACCTTTTGTTGCACGTGCGATCACAAATTGTGCTATGCAAAATGACAACTTCAACTTATCCACGACATGCGACGGGTTAAACACTACGATTGCTAACTACATAGCAATGAAGGTTTATCTTCTGTCACATCAACTCCGGGAGGAATGTCATTACATAGTGAATGTTGGTGAGAATTCCTCCTAATCAACGTTTTCATAAATCAATTGCGCGCTCATCCGAAGTGCCGCTACACCGCAGCCAATTGTCGTAAGCGGCGCAAGAACAAGTGGCCGAAGGTATCACGCGCGACGGCGGGCAAACGATAAGAGACCCCTCGCGTCACCAACCGCGGCGCGGCATGAACCGATTTGGACTGCTGCGTCGCAGCCGATGTTAGCGAATTCCGACAATATTGAGATGATGAGTTCTCGCAAGTCGGCTCACCATGCCGCACGGCTGGCTGATCAATCGGCGGCCACGTGGAACTCGCTGCCGCTACAGTCGCGACAACCACTACGTGCCGGCCGCCAGAGAAAGCAACGCATGACGAGTTCACCCCGGCACAAGCAGCTCCAGCTGCGCCCGCTCCAAATAACACCACTCCCCTTCCTTCAACCCCAGCGCATCGAGCGTCAACCCGCCAATCTGTGATCGGTGCAGGGCCACGCAGTGATTGCCAGCCGCCGCCAGCATGCGCTTGACTTGGTGATACTTCCCCTGCTCCAGCACGATCTCCAGCTGATGATCACCCCGCTGCACGCAAGACTGGGCCGCAAGCGGCGCGGGCTCGTCATGCAATTGCACACCTGACAGCAGCTGATCCACGAGCGCCTGGGTCACGGGCTCCTGGGTCGTGGCCTGGTACACCTTCGGGATATGCCGCTTCGGCGACGACTGCGCGTGGATGAACGGCCCGTCGTCCGACATCAGCAGCAACCCCGTCGTGTCGTGGTCGAGCCGGCCGACCGGCTGGACTTCACGCCAGGTAAATTGCTCAGGCAACAAGGTCAGGACGCCGGGATGGTGGCTGGGCTTGCGCGAACACTCGAAGTTCGAGGGTTTGTACAACGCGATATAGACGTGCTCGCGGTACGTCCACTCTTCATCGAAGACGGTCAGCACGAGGCCGTCCGTCTCCACCAGAGTTTTGTAGTTGTCGTGCACTTCGCCGTTGATCGTCACGTCGCCATCTTCGATAAGGGCGCGGCAGTACTTACGCGTGCCAAAGCCTTGCGACTGGAGCACGCGGTCGAGGGATAGTTTACTCATGGGGCAAGACTGTAGCAGAAGGAACGCAAGCCTCAAAGTTCAGCAAACTCGGGGTTTCCACTCGAAGCAAGAATTCGTTTGACACATCTCAAGAATTGACTATGCCCCGTTGATACACTGAAACCTGATTAGGAATCGACCTACAGTTACTGAGTGTAGGACTAAAGGTGGGCCGCACCATCTGGCGCATCGGATCAACCCCAACCACGAGGCAAACGTGCAGATCGAAAAAAAACAGAACCAGAGCACCCCTTCTTCGTTCGCGGCCACAAGCAGCGGAACGAAGGTGGCCCAGGAATATGCGGCATTGTTCCCGACTCGGCTCGCGCTGGCGCGTTGGACGCGGGGTGGCGACATCCCGCATGTACATTGTTTCGAGCACCAGTTGCCGATGCGCGCCGCGTGGTACGAGCAGGGGCAGCGCCAGTTTCAGGCGTGGCTCGAAGCCGGGGGTTTTCATCAGCCAGACCATGACGGGGCCGACGGCGTGGTCGCGGAGACAGCGCAACAACCCGCGTACCGCGTCGAACTCAGCAAGAAGCACGTCGTACATGGCAGCCGGCACGCTTCGCCCCCCGCAGCAGGCGACCTTCCGGCCGACGCCGGCAACGCACGCCCAAAATGAAAACGACGGCATGCGCCGTCGTTTCCTTCCCGATTGGGACTCCAGCTTGAGGAATTGAATTCTCTCGAAACCGCACGGATGCGGGTCTGAAGCGGTTCCGACAACGTCAAGAACAGGCTGTTATCTTGTCGTTAGCGCCGAAACAGCTACACACCAACTATAGCCCACCGTTCGTAAGTTTCAAGCCAAATTATCGAGACCGATACGTCGATCGATGCCCGTGCTCAGCGCAAGCTGGGCACGGCGCCCCGGTAGATCGAATGCACGGCACCGGCGCCCACCGACGCGCCAAATTTCTTCAGCACCCGTTCCGGCAAACCTTCGTGTGCCGTGTAATCGATGATGTCCTCGGCTTTCACGACGTCGCGCGCGACCGTGTCCACGGTACCGAATCCATCGGCCAGGCCCATCTCGACGGCCTTCGCGCCGGTCCAGTACAGGCCCGAGAAAATCTCGGGCGTTTCCTTCAGGCGCTTGCCGCGGCCCGCGCGCACGACGGCGATGAACTGCTCGTGGATCTCGTTGAGCATTTCCAGCGCATGCTGCTTCTGCTTGTCGGACTGCGGGCTGAACGGATCCAGGAAACCCTTGTTCTCGCCGGCCGTCAGCAGGCGGCGCTCGACGCCGAGCTTGTCCATCAAGCCCGTGAAGCCGAAACCGTCCATCAACACGCCGACGGACCCGACGATACTCGCCTTGTTGACATAGATCTTGTCGGCGGCTGCCGCGATGTAATAGCCGCCCGACGCACAGATTTCGTCCACGACCACGTACAGCGGCTTGTTCGGATAGCCCTTCTTGAGACGCTGGATTTCGTCGACGATGATGCCGGCCTGCACGGGGCTGCCGCCCGGGCTGTTGATACGCAGGACGACGGCCGCCGACCCCGGATCGGAAAACGCCTTGTTCAGCGACGGGATCACGGTGTCGGCCGCGCCGCTGCCCTCGTCCTCGATGGCGCCGTCGATTTCGATCAATGCCGTGTGGCGCCCCAGCGCCTCGATGTCCGAGCTGCCGAAGTTGAAGTCGAAATAAGCCCAGATGGCGAAAAATGCCAGCAAAAGAAAGGATAGCTTGAAGAAGATGCCCCAACGGCGCGCAGCGCGCTGCTCGCGCACGGTGGCAAAGACGAGGCGCTCCAGGGTCTCGCGTTCCCAGTTGCTCGAGGGCGCAGGCGCGGCCGCTCGAAGGTCATTCGGATTGTCGTTCCTGTTGTTATCGCTCATACATGCCTGGTTGAAGGTGACCCCGCCTGGCTGTCGGTCAGGTCGTGAGCCGGCGGGCGGAGGTACTGGTCCGGCCGCCAGTAGATGCGGTCGTCGGCTTCGCGCACGGCGATCGGCCGCAGCTTGCCGCCGCGGCAGGGCCCGCCTGCGCAGGCGCCCGTTTCCGGTACATAGATGGCGCCGTGCGTCGAACACATGAGGTATAGCTTGCTGGACTCGAAGAACTCGCTTTTGGACCAGTCCAGTTCGATCGGCACGTGGGCGCAGCGGTTCAGGTAGGCGTAGACAGTCCCCCTGAAACGCACGACGAAACCCGTCGCATCGGCGCCGAACGCCTTCACCGGGAAACGGACGCCCAAGCCGCCGTCCTCGACGGCCGCCGACTCGCAGATATAGACGTCCTCGGTGTTGCTCATGCGTTCTCGACCAGCCATGCGTGCAGTTCAGGCACGTTCTTCGCGGTAAAGACGGGATGACATGCCTGCAATTGCTGGACCGGATGGGCGCCGTACTCGACGGCGATGCCGGCGGCGCCCGCATTGTTGGCCATCAGCAAGTCATGCGTCGTGTCGCCGATCATAACGGTACGTCGCATGTCCTGGCCGAGCTCCCTTGTCAATTCTTGCAACATTGCAGGATGCGGTTTGGAAAATGTCTCGTCCGCGCAACGGGTCGCATCGAACGTCGACAGCAAGCCCGCCGCGTTCAAGGCACGGTTCAGGCCAACCCGGCTTTTGCCCGTCGCAACCGCCAGGAAATAGCCTTCCTGCGAGAGCTCGTCCAGCATCGTCCGCACGCCCTGGAACAGGACCAGCTCATGGTCTTTCGTCAGGAAGTGGTAGCGATAGCGCTCGACCATGCGCGGATACATGGCCGGATCGATGTCCGGCATCACGACCTGCATGGCTTCGCCCAGGCCGAGGCCGATCACGTGGGCCGCGGCGGCATCGCTGGGTACCGCGAGGCCCAGGTCCTTCGCGGCGGACTGTATACATTTGACGATGGTGGCGGTGCTGTCCATCAGCGTCCCGTCCCAGTCGAAGACAATCAGATCGAATTGCTTTCTTGCCATGTCTTGCGGCGCTCGTGGCGCCGGCTCCTCATTCCCGCCTGCAAGTTCCCCTTCCCGCCGGCAGGATCTGCCGCTGGCGGGACCGGGTTCCCGGTGGCGCGTTATCGATTGGTATTACGTGCTTTGACTTCTTGCGCAGGCCCCAAGCTTACCAAGAAACGGTCGCATTCTGCCGGCAACGGCGCTTTCAGGGTCAGCGGCTTGCCCCTCTCCGGGTGCTGGAACGTGATCTGGTACGCGTGCAGGAACATCCGACGTAGCGCGCCGCGCGTGTCGGTTGCCTTCTGAAGCTGCTTGTTGAGTGCAAAATCGCCGTATTTCTCGTCACCGAGGATCGGAAAGCCGGACGACGCGAGGTGCACGCGGATCTGGTGCGTGCGCCCCGTCTTGAGTTCGGCCTCCAGCAGCGCATAGTCCGGCCACTTGCGCAGAAGATTGAAAATGGTGTGCGATTCCTGGCCGCCGGCCTGCACGACGACGCGGCGCTCCCCGTCCGGCGTCGTGTACTTGTGCAGCGGCAGCTTGACGTGCTGGCGCGGGTTGCGCCAGTCGCCGGCGACGAGGGTCAGGTAACGCTTGTCGGTTGTGCCGTCGCGCATTTGCTCGTGCAAGCTCGTCAACGCGGAACGTTTCTTTGCCAGCAACAGCAGTCCGGACGTTTCGCGGTCCAGACGGTGCACCAGCTCCAGGAACTTGGCGTCCGGCCGGGCCGCGCGCAATTGTTCGATGACACCGTAGGACACGCCCGAGCCGCCGTGCACGGCGACGCCGGCCGGCTTGTCGATCACGAGCAAATGGCTGTCTTCATGCACGATGGCAAATTCGGCCCCAGGCACGGGCGCGGCGCCGGCCTGCCGCTCGGCGATGCGCACGGGCGGGATGCGCACGACGTCGCCCGCGACAAGGCGGTACAACTGATCGATGCGACCTTTGTTCACGCGCACTTCGCCGGAGCGCAGGATGCGGTAAACATGGCTTTTCGGGACGCCCTTGCAGACGCGCAGCAGGTAGTTATCGATGCGCTGGCCTGCTTCTTCCTCGGTGATTGTGACAAACTGGGCAGTGGGCGCGGAGCGGCTGTCTGTCTGTGATGAAGGGGGAACGACGTCGTGTTGCAAGGTCATTCGCTTTGTCTTCCCAGAAATTCTCTCTAAGTCCTTCATTTTGAATATATAATCGACAGGCGGCGGTCAAACCTCTGCTGGTGTAAGAATTAAAACGATATTTTACACAGGGGCGTCTCCATCGGCCCCGCCAAAATGCAAATTCGATGGAAAAAAACGGAATCCCCAGAATCCGTCGCAAGCGGCAGTAGTGTCGCGGCATCGCAGCGGCAATGCGAAAGCGCAGCGGTGGAGTTCACGGGATTTCTAGACGTGTACGCACATTCCTGTGCGAGCCTGGGTTGCACCGCAGTTGCAATCGGGTTGCCGTACGGGATGCAGGATTGGATTGTTTGGAATTGTAAGGATAAGTACCGGCAAGCCGGCCCCCGGGTCGGCTCGCCGGGTGATGGCGTCGATAACGCTTGCCGTTTCGCCCGACCCGAAGTAAGAACCTAGAAGCCGTCGTGAGCGGTAGCAGTGTTGTTGGAGACAAGTGATCCGGGAAGGTCATGCAGATGCGCAGTACGCACCGCAACCCTCGAGGACCGTATCGCGGCTCCCTTCAGCATCGCTTGGCCCGGCGGTTCCCGGGTTCCACAGGCAGCAATCACGGTCTGGAATCAAGGCTGATATTCGCCTGATTCACTGCCCGGTCTGCGTGCCAACTGAAAGTCTGGCTGCGTCGCACCGCTTGCCTGCCCCTGTGCCGCCCCGATCGGGCCGCCCGGGCCGGCGAGACGTTCGTGCGCAAGGCAATCACGTTCGACGCCACTGCGCCCTGTGGCCGGCAATGCCGTGTCACACCTCGGGCATACCACCGCCAACACTCCGTTCCCCGCGTACATCCCTGTACTTTCGCCGTTCTGTCAGCAGACGGCATGAAACGGCCCACGGGTCGCGGAGTTTATAAAAATGAAACGTATGTTGTTTAACGCTACGCAGCAAGAGGAGTTGCGCGTAGCGATCGTCGACGGCCAGAAACTGATCGACATCGATATCGAGACCGCTGGTCGCGAACAGCGCAAATCGAATATCTACAAAGGCGTCATCACCCGCATCGAACCCTCCCTCGAAGCCTGCTTCGTCAGCTACGGCGAAGAACGCCACGGCTTCCTCCCCTTCAAAGAAGTTGCCCGCTCGTATTTCCGCGACGGCGTCGACGTCCGTAACTGCACCATCAAGGAAGCCCTGCGCGAAGGCCAGGAAATCATGGTCCAGGTGGAGAAGGAAGAGCGCGGCAACAAGGGCGCCGCGCTGACCTCGTTCATCTCGCTGGCCGGCCGCTACCTCGTGCTGATGCCGAACAACCCGCGCGGCGGCGGCGTGTCGCGCCGTGTCGAAGGCGAAGAGCGCCAGGAACTGCGCGAGACGATGGACAAGCTGGACCTGCCGCAGGGCATGTCCGTCATTGCCCGCACCGCCGGCATCGGCCGCAACGTCGAAGAACTCCAGTGGGACTTGAATTACCTGATGCAGCTGTGGCGCGCGATCGAAGGCGCCGGCAAGTCGGCCCCGGGTCCGTTCCTGATCTATCAAGAGTCGTCGCTGGTCATCCGCGCCATCCGCGATTATTTCCAGCCTGACATCGGCGAAGTCCTGATCGACACGGACGAGATCTTCGACCAGGCCCAGCAGTTCATGAGCCACGTGATGCCCGACATGGCGCACCGCGTGAAGCGCTACACGGACGACGTGCCGCTGTTCTCGCGCTTCCAGATCGAACACCAGATCGAGACCGCGTACTCGCGTACCGTCCCGCTGCCGTCCGGCGGCGCGATCGTGATCGACCACACGGAAGCCCTCGTTTCCATCGACGTCAACTCGGCCCGCGCCACCCGCGGCTCGGACATCGAAACCACGGCATTCAACACCAACTGCGAAGCGGCCGACGAAGTGGCCCGCCAGCTGCGCCTGCGCGACCTGGGCGGCCTGATCGTCATCGACTTCATCGACATGGAAGTCGCCAAGAACCAGCGCGAAGTGGAACAGCGCCTGAAGGATGCCCTGCACCATGACCGTGCACGCGTCCAGATGGGCAAGATCTCGCGCTTCGGCCTGATGGAATTGTCGCGCCAGCGCCTGCGTCCGTCGCTGTCGGAAGGTTCGCACGTGACCTGCCCGCGCTGCTCGGGCACCGGCCACATCCGCGACACGGAATCCTCGGCCCTGCAGGTGCTGCGCATCATCCAGGAAGAGGCGATGAAGGAGAATTCGGCCGCGATCCACGTCCAGGTTCCGGTCGACGTCGCCGCTTTCCTGCTGAACGAAAAGCGCGGCGAAGTCCTGAAGATCGAGACGCGCCACCGCATCACGGTCATCCTGGTCCCGAACAAGCACCTGGAAACGCCGCACTACAAGCTCGAGCGCATCAAGCACGACGATCCGCGCCTGGACGACGACGCCGCCAGCTACACGATGGCCGAGTCGGCCGACACCGACATGGCCTTCGCCAAGCGCCAGAAGGAAGAAGCGAAGCCGCGCCAGGAAGCCGTCGTCAAGACGATCACCCCGGCGCAGCCGGCACCGATGGTCGACCGCCAGCCGGCCAAGCCGGTCGAGGCGCCGGCACCCGCCCCCGTTGCGGCCGCGATCCCCGTCGCGCCCCGTGTCCAGGAAGGTTTCTTCGCGAAGCTGCGCAACTTCTTCTTCAGCCCTCCGGCCCCGGTCGCGCCACCGCCCGCGCCCGTCGCACCGCCGAAGCCCGCTGAGGCAGCCCCGGCCGCCGGCGAACGCGGCGAGCGCAATGCCCGCGGCCAGCGCAATGGCCGCGGCAGCCGCAACGCCCCGGGCGCCGGCAAGAACCGCGCCGAGCGCGAAGACCGCGAACTGAAGTCCGCGGGTGTCGAGGAAGGCGCCAAGCCGGTCGATGCGGAAGGCAAGCCGGCACGTCCGCCGCGCCCGCCGCGTCAGCCGCGCGAACCCCGTGAGCCGCGCGAGCAGGCAGCCGCCACGGCGGACGGCCAGCCGCAGGCACCGCGCGCCGAGCGTGCGGAACGAGGTGAACGTGCCGAGCGCGGCGAGCGTCCGGAACGCGCACCGCGCCAGCCGCGTCCGCCGCGCGAAGGTGCCGAGCGTGCGGAGCGTGCCGAGCGCGCGCCTGCCGAAGCGAAGAGCGAGGAGCTGAACGCGGCCCAGGCCGTAGCGGCCCAGGCGGCCGTCACCCTGGCCGGCGAACCGGAGATCCCGGAAGCGCTCAAGCCGGTGACGAACGCCGGCTTGACCACGGATGAACTCGATGCCGATGCACAGGGCGACGAGCCGCGCCGCCGTCGCCGTCGTGGCGGCCGCAACCGTAATCGCCGCGACCGCGACCAGATCGAGGGCGCCGAGCACGAGGCCGCCGAGGGCGAGGCCGCTCCTGCGTTCACGCCGGTCGCCGACGAGGAAGCCGCCAAGGTCCATGCCGCGGCGAAGGCAACGAAAGACCAGCCGGCCAAGGCCGTCGCGCTGGGTCCGTGGCCGTTCCCGACGACCGAATCGGTCAAGGCTGCGACCGTGAAAGCGGCCGCCGAACAGGCTGCCGCCGAGCAGGCGGAAGCCGCCCGCGCCAAGGCCGCGCAGGCCGCTCGGGCCAAAGCCGAGCAGGAGCAGGCTGCTGCCGCGGCGCCGGCCGAGACGCCAGTGCAAACCGCGCCGGCCGTCGAGCCTGACGCCGCCGTCCAGGCGCCGTGGCCATTCCCGACCACGGAATCCGTCGCCGACGCGGTCGCCCGCAAGGCCGAGCACGACGCCGCCGCGCAGCCGGTCGAAAGCACCGTGCCGGCAGCGGCACCCGCTGCGGCGCCTGCTGCAGCGCCTGTTGCTGTCTCCGCGCCGGTCGAAGCGCCTGCCCCGATCGCCGCTCCGGCTCCGGCACCGGCTGCTGTTGCGGCGCTGGCCGAAGTCGAGCAGCCCGCTGTTGTTCCGGCTCCGGTGGCTGCCGCACCGGCCGACCTGAACGAGCTGCTGGAACAAGCTGGCCTGACGCTGGCATCGACGGATCCGGAAAAGCTGCGCGCCGCCCAGGCAGCGGCCGCACAGGTCGAGCAGCCGGCACGTCCGCGCCGCACGCGCAAGGCAGCGCCGCCGCCCGTCGACGAGCCGCTGATCCAGGTGGATACGCGTCAATAAGCCAGGCGACGCAATGAAAAGGGAAGCCGCGTGCTTCCCTTTTTTTATTGCAACGCCGTCTGTGCTACGATGGCGGCGTCGAAAAAGGCAGGGTCGGATTTGGTAAGCCCGGTCCCTTCGCGCCGCCGCCGACGCGAAGCTCTGTTCCATGCGCACGCGCATGAGTACCCGCGACGAACCGTCCGGCGCCCAGCGCCCAACGGGTTCGTTCGCGCGTGCCTGCGATGCATCCGAGCGAACCCATCTTCGGAGCATGCCATGCAACTCAACCATCTCGACCTTCCCGTGCCCGACGTCGCGGCCACGGCCGCCTTCTTCACGACCCATTTCGGCTTCCGCCTGTGCGAAACGCGCGGCAACAATGGTTTCGCCCTCTTGACCGGCAGCGGCGGATTCGCGCTCGTCCTCACGCGCCGTCGCACCGAGGGGGTACAAGATTTTCCGGACAATTTCCACGTCGGCTTCGTCGTCGATTCCGACGCAGCCGTGCACGCAGCCCATGCACGCATGCAGGCCGCCGGCGTGGACGGCCTGCCGCCCGTGTCGTTCCAGCGCGGCGCAACGCTGTTCTATGTCCATGCGCCGGGCCGCGTGCTCGTCGAAGTGAGCCATCGCACAGCCGTTTGATGCGTGTAAGATGGGCAATCTTTCAACCGTTGCCCATCGACCTTGTCCGCCCCGCCCGCTTTCGTTCCCTTCCGCACCGCCCTGCGCTACTGGCTCAAACTCGGGTTCATCAGCTTCGGCGGGCCGGCCGGGCAGATTGCCATGATGCATGCAGAACTCGTCGAGCGCCGCCGCTGGATCTCCGAGCGGCGCTTCCTGCACGCGCTGAACTACTGCATGGTGCTGCCGGGACCGGAAGCAACGCAGCTCGCCATCTACATCGGTTGGCTGCTGCACCGCGTGCCGGGCGGAATCGCGGCCGGCGTTCTGTTCGTGCTGCCGTCGCTGCTCGTGCTCATCGCGCTGTCGTGGATCTACATGGCGTGGGGCCAGTTGCCCGCCGTCGCCGGCATCATGGCGGGCATCAAGCCGGCCGTCGTCGCCATCGTGCTGGCGGCGGCGTGGCGTATCGGCAGCCGGACGCTGAGGAATGGCGTGCTGGTCGGCGTCGCGCTCGCCGCGTTCATCGGCATCGACCTGCTCGGCGTGCCGTTTCCGTTGATCGTGCTGGGCGCGGCGGCGGTCGGGCTGGTTGGCGGACGGTTGCGGCCCGCGCTGTTCGACATCGGTGGCGCCCATGCGGCCGCAAAGGACGGCACGCCGCATCCCCCGGCCGTGATCGACGACACGACACCGACGCCGGCGCACGCACGCTTCAGCTGGCGGCGCCTGGCGACGGTCGGCTTGGCGGGCTGCGCCATCGGGTTCGCGGCCTGGTGCGCGCTGGCGCTCGCATACGGCCCGGATGGCGAACTGCCGCGCATGGGCGCATTCTTCGGCAAGACGGCGCTGCTGACATTCGGCGGCGCCTATGCCGTGCTGCCCTACGTCGTGCAGCATGCCGTCGAGCAGTATCACTGGCTGGATGCCGGCCAGATGATCGACGGCCTCGCTCTGGGCGAGACGACGCCGGGCCCGTTGATCATGATCGTCGCGTTCGTCGGCTTCGTCGGCGGCTGGAGCCATGCGCTGTTCGGTCCCGGCGCGCGCCTGCTCGCGGGCGCGGCCGCGGCGACCGTCGTGACGTTCTTCACGTTCCTGCCGTCGTTCGTGTTCATCCTCGCGGGCGGGCCGCTGGTGGAGTCCACGCGCGGCGACGTGCGGCTGACGGCGCCGCTCACGGCGATCTCGGCGGCCGTCGTCGGCGTCATCGCGAGCCTGGCCGTGTTCTTCGGCGCCCACGTCTTCGTCGCGCACGGCGCGCCGCGCTGGGATGCGATCGCCATCGGCTCGGCCGCCGCGGTGGCGTTATTGCGCTACAGAACCGGGACAATCAAGACCATCCTGGCCTGCGCCCTGGCCGGCCTTCTGCTATCGTATTGGCATGGCTGAAAAAATCATCATGATGGCCGACGCGCGCGCACCCGCGCTGGCCGTCCCCGACACGCTGGAGACACCGAACGGCCTGCTCGCCGACGCTCTCGGGCGGCCGCTGCACGACCTGCGCATCTCGGTCACCGACCGCTGCAATTTCCGCTGCGTGTATTGCATGCCGAAGGAAGTCTTCGACAAGGACTACGCCTACCTGCCGCATTCCGCGCTGCTGAACTTCGAAGAGATCGCACACGTCGCGCGGCTGTTCGTCGCGCACGGCGTCGAAAAGATCCGCCTGACGGGCGGCGAACCGCTGCTGCGCAAGAACCTCGAGCGCCTCATCGAACAGCTGCGCGCCATCGAGACGCCGTCCGGCCGCGCGCTCGACCTCACGCTGACCACGAACGGCTCGCTGCTGGCGCGCAAGGCGCAGACCTTGAAGGATGCGGGCCTCGACCGGGTGACCGTGTCGCTCGACGCCATCGACGACGCCGTGTTCAAGCGCATGAACGACGTCGACTTCGCCGTGGCCGACGTCCTGGCCGGCATCGATGCCGCCCATGCCGCGGGCCTCGGTCCCATCAAGGTCAACATGGTCGTCAAGGGGGGCATGAACGACGACCAGATCCTGCCGATGGCGCGCCATTTCAAGGGCACGCCCGCGATCCTGCGCTTCATCGAATACATGGACGTCGGCGCATCGAACGGCTGGAACATGACGGAAGTCGTGCCGTCGAGCGAAGTCGTGCGCCGCATCTCGGCCGAGATGCCGCTCGAACCCATCCTCGCCAATTACGCGGGCGAGACCGCCGCTCGCTGGCGCTACGTCGACGGCGGCGGCGAAGTCGGCATGATCTCCAGCGTCACGCAGGCGTTCTGCCGCGACTGTTCGCGCATCCGCCTGTCCACCGAGGGCAAGCTGTACACCTGCCTGTTCGCGACGCGCGGCCACGACCTGCGCGAGCTGCTGCGCGGCGGCCGCACGGACGACGAAATGCTGACGGCCATCGCCCGGCTCTGGCGCGCGCGCGACGACCGCTATTCCGAAACCCGCACCGTCAACACGGCGGGCCTCTCCCAGCGCGCGGAGAATGCACAAAAAATCGAAATGTCCTACATCGGCGGATAACAATATGAACAAGGAATCCATCAGCGGCCTGATCCTCGCCGGCGGCCGCGGCACGCGCATGGGCCACGTCGACAAGGGCCTGCAACCGTTCGGCGGCACGACCATGGTCGCACACGTGCTGGCGCGCCTCGAACCGCAGGTGGCGACGGTCGCCATCAACGCCAACCGCAACGAGAACACCTATGCCGCGTACGGCGTGCCCGTGTGGCCGGACGACACGCCCGATTACGCGGGCCCGCTGGCCGGCCTGCAGGCGGGACTGCGCCGTTGCGCGACCACGTACCTGCTCACGGCGCCTTGCGATTCGCCGTTCCTGCCGGCCGACCTGGCCGAGCGCCTGCTGGACGGCCTGCGTGCGGCCGGTGCCGACCTTGCCGTCGCCGTCACCGAGGAAAACGGCCGGCGCCAAGTGCATCCCGTGTTCTGCCTGCTGAAGACGAGCCTGGAGCCCGTGCTGTCGGCCTACCTGGACGGCGGCGGCCGGCGCATGGACGGCTGGTACCCGCAGATCAAGGTGACCGAAGTGCTGTTCGACGACGCCGATGCCTTCCGCAACATCAACACGCTGGACGAGCTGCACGAGCTGGATACTGGGTCGACCAAGCCGCCGCGCCTGGCCGACGTCGTGAGCTGCCTGTCCGCCTACGATCCGGACGCCCTGCCCGTGCGCGACGCCCAGCGCATCATCCGCGAATTCGTCACGCCCGTGCGCGCGACGGAAATGGTCGCGTTGCGCGCGGCGCTGGGCCGCGTGCTGGCGGCCGACATCGTGTCTCCCATCGACGTGCCGTCGCACGACAACTCGGCGATGGATGGCTTTGCGCTGCGCGGATCGGACCTGCCGGCGGATGCGCCCGCGCGTCTTGCCGTGATCGGCACCGCGTACGCGGGCCGCGCGTTCGACGGCAGTCCGCGGCCGGGCGAGTGCGTGCGCATCATGACGGGCGCCGTCATGCCGGCCGGCTGCGACAGCGTCGTGCCGCAGGAATTCGTCAGCGTCGAAGGCGACACGATGGTCATCGCGCCGGGCACGATCCGCGCCGGCGACAACCGCCGCCTGGCCGGCGAAGACCTCAAGTCCGGCAGCGCCGCGCTGCGGGCCGGCAAGGTGGTGCGTCCCGCGGACCTCGGGCTGCTTGCGTCGCTGGGCGTGGCTGAAGTGCCGGTGCAGCGCCGGCTGCGCGTCGCATTCTTCTCGACCGGGGACGAATTGCGCTCGATCGGCCAGTCACTCGACGAAGGCTGCGTCTACGACAGCAACCGCTACACGATCTACGGCATGCTGCAGCGCCTGGGCTGCGACCTGATCGACATGGGGGTCGTGCGCGACGATCCGCAGGCGCTCGAACAGGCGCTGCGCGACGCGTGCGAGAACGCGGACGCCATCATCACCTCGGGCGGGGTGTCGGTGGGCGCGGCCGACTACACGAAGCAGATCATGGCGCGCCTGGGCGACGTGACGTTCTGGAAGATCGGCATGCGCCCAGGCCGCCCGCTGGCGTTCGGGCGCATCCACTCGAACGGCCGCAGTGCCTTCCTGTTCGGGCTGCCGGGCAATCCGGTCGCGGTGATGGTGTCGTTCTACTTCTTCGCGCGCGACGCGCTGCTGCGCATGATGGGCGCCGACGCGCCGCTCGAGCTCGTGCGCGCCCGCGCGGCCGCGACGATCCGCAAGAAGCCCGGCCGCACGGAATACCAGCGCGGCATCCTGGCCCGCGCCGCGGATGGGCAGCCCACTGTCACGATCACGGGAGCGCAGGGGTCGGGTATCCTGCGGTCGATGTCGGAGGCGAATTGCATGGTGGTGCTGCATGATGAGCAGGGCACGGTGCAGGCGGGCGAATTGGTCGACGTGCTGCTGTTCGAGGGCCTGATCTGATACGCGACGCGTCACGTAGGGTGGGCACCCCGTGCCCACGCGAACCTTCGAACACCAATCAACTATTCAAAATCACCCCATCCGGGATCCGGCCCGCCCGCCCAATCGACCGGATAGACACCATCGCGCACGTACCGATGGATCGTCGAATACGGCCAATCGACCGCACGCGTCACAAAGCCATGCCGCACAGGGTTGTAATGGATGTAATCGAGATGCCGCTCGAAATCGACGTCGTCACGAATGAGATGCTCCCAGAACCGTCGTTGCCAGATCGTTGATTCGCGATGTTTGCGGTTGGAAGCGCTACGCACGGCTGGATCAAGCGCGATATCCGACGAGAAACGTGAAACGGAACGCTTGATCAGCGACCAGCGCGTAGAGAAATCAAAATCACCATCAGGCAACGTCCAGATGCAGTGGAGATGATCAGGCATCAACACCCAGCCATTGATCGCAAACGAACGAGTCTTGCGCACGTCGTCGAGCGCGCGACGTAATGAAAGCCGGATCGTCGGATGACACAGAATGGGGCGTCGATGATAGGTGACGAGCGTGAAGAAGAAGGTATTCCCGATTCGAGTTCGTCGATAGCAGGTCATGATCCGGCGATCGTACGCCGTCAATTATCGATAGCATCAGAGGCCAATCAAACGTACGCGTGGGCACGGGGTGCCCACCCAACGGCAATATCGCGGGCAAAACGTACGCGTGGGCACGGGGTGCCCACCCAACGGCAATATTGCGGGTAAACGTACGCGTGGGCGCGGGGTGCCCACCCAACGGCAATATCGCGGGTAAAACGTACGCGTGGGCACGGGGTGCCCACCAACGGCAATATCGCGGGTAAAACGTACGCGTGGGCACGGGGTGCCCACCCAACGGCAATATTGCGGGTAAAACGTACGCGTGGGCACGGGGTGCCCACCCAACGGCAATATTGCGTGTAAAACGTACGCGTGGGCGCGGGGTGCCCACCCAACGGCAATATCGCGGGTAAAACGCACGCGTGGGCACGGGGTGCCCACCCAACGGCAACATCGCGGGTAAAACGTACGCGTGGGCACGGGGTGCCCACCCAACGGCAATATTGCGGGTAAACGTACGCGTGGGCACGGGGTGCCCACCCAACGGCAATATCGAGGGTACGTAGGATGGGCACCCCGTGCCCATCATTCAATCATCGGTGTCGACGCTCGAAGCGCCCAGCATCAGTTGCGCCGCCTCACTCGGCAACGCCTCGACGGACTTGAGCTTGCGCGCCATCTGCCGGCTGCGCACCTCGGCGCTTTCGATGTTCTTCGCCGCGCGTTCCAGCGTGAGCTTGGTCTGCGCCAGCACGTCGCCGAACTTGCCGAACTCCGTCTTCACGGCGCCCAGCACCTGCCACACTTCGGACGAGCGCTTTTCCAGCGCCAGCGTGCGGAAGCCCATCTGCAGGCTGCTCAGCAGCGCCGCCAACGTGGACGGCCCCGCGATCGTCACGCGCAATGAGCGCTGCAGATCGTCGGCCAGGCCAGGACGGCGCATCACTTCCGCGTACAGGCCTTCGGTGGGCAGGAACAGGATGGCGAAGTCCGTCGTCTGCGGCGGCGCCACGTATTTTTCGCAGATGGTCTTCGCCTCGCCGCGCACCGCGCGTTCCAGCTCCGCGCCCGCGCGCGCGACACCGTCGGCATCGCCCTGCTCGGCCGCTTCCAGCAGGCGCTCGTACTGCTCTTTCGGGAACTTGGCGTCGATCGGCAGCCACAACGGCGGACCGCCGTCGACGACACCCGGCAGCTTGAGCGCGAACTCCACGCGCGCGTTCGAACCGCGCACGGTCTCGACGTTCTTGGCGTACTGGTCGACGGTGAGGATCTGCTCGAGCAGCATCTCCAGCTGCACCTCGCCCCACGTGCCGCGTGTCTTCACGTTGACGAGCACGCGTTTCAGATCGCCCACGCCGACGGCCAGCTGCTGCATCTCGCCCAGGCCCTGGTGGACTTTTTCCAGCCGGTCGGACACCTGGCGGAACGATTCCGTCAGGCGCGTCTCCAACGTGGCGTGCAGCTTTTCGTCGACGGTCTGGCGCATCTCTTCGAGGCGCTGCGCGTTGTCGGCCTGCAGGTCGCGGATCTTCGTCTCGAGCGTCGCGCGGATCTCGAGCATGCGCTGCGCGTTCGATTCCGTCAGGTTCGCGAGCGCGCCGTTCAACGTGTCGGAAAAGCGCTTCAGCGCGCGCGCCTGCTCTTCGCGGCCGCCCTGGGAATTCAACTGGATCTGCTGGCGCATGCCGTCCAGCTGCTGGACGGTGGCCGCCTGGTTCTGCGCGAGGTGCGCGGCCAGTTCCTGGCGCGTGGCCTGCGCACTGGCCTGCAATTCCTGGCGCAGTTCGCGCTCCAGGCGTTCGAACGCGTGGCGCTCGTCGCCGCCGCGCCGCGCGCGGCTCAAGAGGACGGCCTGCAGGCCGAGCACGGCCAGCAACGCCACCGCGAGCACGATGAATTCCAGGGTCGACATTTAGTGAGCCCGGTTCCGCATCCAGTCGGCCGTCTGATAAAACGATTGCATCAGCGCGAGGCGCAGATCGTAGTCGTAGCCGAGATCTTCCAGCGCCATCGCCATGCAGCGCAGCCACTGGTCGCGCTCCGACGTGCCGATCGCGAACGGCAGGTGGCGCGCGCGCAGCATCGGGTGGCCGTAGCGTTCGATGAACAGGTTCGGTCCGCCCATCCAGCCGGACAGGAACATGAACAGTTTGTCGCGCGAGCTGTCGTTGGGGACGGGGTGCATTGCGTGGATGCCGGCGAAATCCGGCTCGAGCTGCATCAGGTCGTAGAAACGGTCGACCAGTTCGCGCAGGCGGCTTTCGCCGCCGATGATTTCGTAGAGGCTGCGAGTCTCTTCCTGCGCGTCCTGGGACTCTTGGGGTGCGTTGGTATCGGACATCCATCCATGATAGCGCAACGCACGCACCGCGGGTATGTCACGCCTCCCTGAGCGTCTGCAACGGTGGCTGCCGCAACACATTGCGGAGGCCAAGCCAGCCGCCGACCAGCGCACACACGGCGCCCGCGACGAGGCCCGCGATCCAGACGGTCGGATCGAACGTCCACGGGAACTTGAACTGGTACTCGGCCAGCGCCCAGCCCAGCGCCGCCGCGCCCGACGCCGCCAGCAGGCCGGACAGGCCGCCGACCAGCACGAACTCGATGCGCTGCGCCCGCGCCAGCTGGCCGCGCGTGGCGCCCAGCGCGCGCAGCAGGCCCGCTTCGCGCGTGCGCTCGGCCGTTGACCCCATCAGCGCCGCGTACAGCACGAGCACGCCGGAGGCCAATGTGAACAGGAACAGGAATTCCACGGCGACGACGACCTGGTCGAGCACGTCCTGCACCTGGCGCAGGATGCCGCTGACGTCGATGACCGTGAGGTTCGGCCACGCGCGCGTCAGCGTGTTGGCGAGGCCGATGCCCCGCGCAGGCAGGTGGAACGCCGTCATGTACGTCGTCGGTGCGTCGCGCATGGCGGCCGGGTTGATGATGACGAAGAAGTTCGCGCGCATCGAGCCCCATTCCAGCTTGCGCAGGCTCGTGATCCGCGCGTCGACGACCTGGCCGCCCATGTCGAAGCGCATCGTGTCGCCCAGTTTCAGGCGCAAGGTGCGCGCGAGGCCCTGCTCGACCGACGCTTCGGCCACGCCCGGCGCGTCGCGATACCAGCGGCCTTGCACGATCTCGTTCGTCGCGGGCAGCGCGCTGGTGGACGACAGGTTGAACTCGCGCTCCGCGAGGCCTTTCGCGCGCTCGTCCGTGTACGTGGTCGCCGTCACCGCGTTGCCGTTCACCGCGACGAGGCGGCCGCGGATCATCGGGTACAAGGTGACGTCGCGCACGCCGGCCGCGCGGATCGTGCGCGCGACGCCGTCGCGCTGGTCGGGCTGGATGTTGATGATGAAGCGGTTCGGCGCATCGGGCGGCGTGGCCGTGCGCCAGGCCGCCATCAGGTCGCCCCGCACGACGGTCAGGACGAGCAGCGCCATCAGGCCCAGCGACAGCGACACGATCTGCACGACCGTCGCGCCGGGCCGCCGCTGCAGCGACGTGACGGCGAAGCGCCACGCCTGGTGGCGGAACGCGCCGCGCACGCTGCGCAAACCGCGCAGCGCCAGCCAGCCGACGAGCGCGAACAGGCCGAAGGCGCCGGTGAAGCCGCCCGCGGTCAGCAGCGCGAGCTGCAGGTCGCCGGCCTGCCACAGCAGCAGTCCGACGAAGACCGCGGTGCCGAGGCCGTACGTAGCCAACGCGAGCGGCTTCGGTGCATCCTGCTCGCGCCGGATCACGCGGTTGTGCGGCACGTTGCGCAACTGGAGCACGGGCGGCAGCGCGAAACCCACGAGCAGCAGCAGGCCGGTGGCGATGCCCTGCAGCGCGGGCAGCGCCGACACGGGCGGCAGCTCGGTCGGAATCAGGCCCTTGACCATCTCGAGCAGCACGAAGTGCGCGCCGAAACCGACGAGCACCCCGAGCACGCTGCCCGCGAGGCCGACGATGAGGAATTCGACGAGGAACAGCGTCCCGACCTCGTTCTGCGTCATGCCGAGGCAGCGCAGCATGGCGCAGGCGTCGAGGTGGCGCTGCATGAAGCGGCGTGCGGCCATCGCGACGGCCACCGCGGCCAGCATCGCCGACAACAAACCGACGAGCGACAGGAAACGCTCGGCGCGGTCGATCGTCGAGCGCATCTCGGGGCGGCCGTTTTCCAGGGTCTCGATGCGCACGCCACGTACGTTGTCGGCAGCGATCCTGCCGCGCAGCCACCGTTCGTACCCGGCGACGGAAGCCTGGTCGTTCGGCGACTTCGCCGCGACCTGCATGCGGTACGTGACGCGCGCATAATTGTCGACGAGGCCCGTGGCTTGCAGGTCGCCGAGCGCCAGCATCACGCGCGGCGCGAAGTTGGCGAACGAGGCGCCGCGGTCCGGCTCCGACGCGATCAGGCGGACGATCTTGAAACTCTTGTCGCCCAGCTGGATCGTCGAGCCGACCTTCGCGCGCAGCGGCGGCAGCAGGTTGACGTCGACCCACACCGTACCCGGCGCGGGCGTGTCGTGCGTGACGTCGCCGAGCGCTTCGCTCGCGTCAATCGGACTCGTCGTCACGCGCATGGTGCCGCGCAACGGATAGCCCGGCGACACGGCCTTCACGGACGCGAGCAGCGCCTGCGACGCGTCGCCCTGCCCCGCCTGCGCCATGCTGGGAAACGTGACGGTGTCGGCCAGCACGAGCCCGCGCCGCACCGCTTCGTCGCGCCAGTCCTGGCGCAGCGGCTGGTCGGCATTCACGAGCAGGTCGGCGCCAAGCAGCTGGCGCGCGTCGCGGTTCAAACCCGCGCGCATGCGGTCGACGAAAAAGCCGACGGCGGCCAACGCCGACACCGCGACCACGAGCGCCACCAGCAGGAAGCGCAATTCGCCCGCGCGCCAGTCGCGCATCGTCATGCGCAGCGATTGCTTCAGCATGTCATGCGGCCTGCGCGGCGTCGAAGAACGCGTCGACCTCGGCGAGCCAGGCGCGCTTGCGCTCCGGTTCGACAAAGGCAGCGGCAAAGCTGTTCTTCGCGAGCCGGCGCGCGTGGCCCGCGTCGAGCGGCAGCGCGTCGAACGCGGCCAGGTAGTTGTCGTTGACGTAGCCGCCGAAATACGCGGGGTCGTCCGAGTTCACGGTGGCGACGAGGCCCGCGTCGAGCAGGCGCCGCAGGTTGCTGTCGCCCATCACGTCGAACACGCGCAACTTGGTGTTCGACAGCGGACATACGGTCAGCGCCATCTGCTCGCGCGCCAGGCGCTCGACCAGCGCGGGGTCTTCGAGGCAGCGCACCCCGTGGTCGATGCGCTCGACGTTGAGGACGTCGAGTGCGCTCTCGATGTACGCCGGCGGCCCCTCCTCGCCCGCGTGCGCGACGAGGTGCAGGCCCAGGTTGCGCGCGCGCTCGAACACGCGCGCGAATTTTTCCGGCGGATGGCCGACTTCGGACGAATCGAGGCCCACGCCGATGAGCTTGTCGCGGAACGGCAGCGCTTCCTCCAGGGTGGCGATGGCTTCTTCCTCGGACAAATGGCGCAGGAAACACATGATCAACGTGGCGCTGATCGGGCCGTCCTGGCAGGCGCGCCAGATGCCGTCGATGACCGTCTTGAACGGCACGCCGCGCGCCGTGTGGGTCTGCGGATCGAAGAAGATCTCGGCGTGGCGGACGTTGTCGGCGGCGGCGCGCTGCAGGTACGCCATCGTCATGTCGTAGAAGTCCTGCTCGGTCAACAGCACGCTTGCGCCCGCGTAATAGATGTCCAGGAAAGACTGCAAATCGGTGAAAGCGTACGCTTGGCGCAACGCTTCAACGGATGCATACGGCAGCGACACCCGATTCCTTTGCGCTAACTCAAAAATCAGCTCGGGCTCGAGCGAACCTTCGATGTGGATGTGCAATTCTGCTTTCGGCATCGCCTGCAGCAGGTGGCGCAGCTGGTCGTTCAGCATGGGATCTCCGCGATGGATCGTGAAATGGATACAGGCGACCAGTGTAGCGCATGGCTGCCCGCCTCTCATTTCACGGGAGAATTCCTGGTATGTCGGGACGCGATACGCGTGCGCCACTGCTTAGCAAGATGGTGCACTATTTACTTACCAATTAATAAACACGATTGCCGCTGCCGGGGGCAAAAGTCCCGAATGGAAATCATGTCGTTAATACCAAAACCAGGGTAAAGACGTGGTCCTCGATCCTATTTAAATTATTTATTTTCTTATTCGTTTCAAGGACTTGGAAAGACCACGCACAAGTGCGCGACACTGTTTTGACTTCGAGAACTAATAGGCAGATAATAAATTTCATAAGCGTAAGAAGACGCTCTCTGCGGGCGCTAACAAACCGGCGAGGGGCCTCGCCACCAGCGCGGATCCACGACAGCGGGCTCCACGAGGTCCCGGTAAAACTGGTTGAGAACAAGAACATCGCCCTACGTTTTGTGTCAGATCTTCTGACCTCCAGACGCAGGCGGCGACCCCGACAACAACACCTGCCAAAACGGGGCTTGGGCGGCTGACTTCACGGGCCGCCGGACAGTGATCAGTGTTAGCACATTAGAGGACATTCACATGACCATTTTTGATAACTACGCAGCCCGCTATGAGCGTACCCGGGAAGAGGAATACTCCCTGTCTGAGTACCTTCAGCTTTGCAAAAAAGATCCCCTGACTTACGCCAGCGCTCCCGAGCGCATGCTGGCCGCAATCGGCGAACCCACCCTGGTCGACACCCGCCTCGACCCGCGCCTGTCGCGCATCTTCGCCAACAAGGTCATCAAGATTTATCCTGCTTTCCGCGAGTTCTACGGCATGGAGGAAGTGATCGAACAGGTGGTTTCCTATTTCCGTCACGCGGCCCAGGGCCTCGAAGAGCGCAAGCAGATCCTTTATCTGCTGGGACCGGTCGGCGGCGGTAAGTCGTCCATCGCGGAAAAACTCAAGCACCTGATGGAACAGGTGCCGTTCTATGCGCTGAAAGGCTCGCCGGTGAACGAATCGCCGCTCGGCCTGTTCAACGAAGAAGAGGATGGCGCGATCCTCGAGGAAGACTACGGCATCCCGCGCCGCTTCCTGCGCGCGATCCCGAGCCCGTGGGCCGTCAAGCGCCTGCACGAGTACGGCGGCGACATCAACAAGTTCCGCGTCGTCAAACGCTATCCGTCGATCCTGAAACAGGTCGCGATCTCGAAGACGGAACCAGGCGACGAAAACAACCAGGACATTTCCTCGCTGGTCGGCAAGGTCGACATCCGCAAGCTGGAAGACTATGCGCAGGACGATCCGGACGCCTACAGCTATTCCGGCGGCCTGTGCCTGGCGAACCAGGGCCTGATGGAATTCGTCGAGATGTTCAAGGCGCCCATCAAAGTCCTGCACCCGCTGCTGACCGCGACGCAGGAAGGCAACTATAAAGGCACCGAGGGCTTCGGCGCGATCCCGTTCGAAGGCATCATCCTGGCGCACTCGAACGAGTCGGAGTGGAAGACCTTCCGCAACAACCGCAACAACGAGGCATTCCTCGACCGGATCTACATCGTCAAGGTGCCGTACTGCCTGCGCGTCGCCGACGAGATCAAGATCTACGACAAGCTGCTGCGCAATTCCTCGCTCGACAAGGCGCCCTGCGCCCCGGGCACCTTGCGCATGATGGCCCAGTTCGCGATCCTGTCGCGCCTGAAGGACCCGGAAAACTCGAGCATCTATTCGAAAATGCTCGTGTACGACGGCGAGAACCTGAAAGACACCGACCCGAAGGCCAAGTCGCTGCACGAATACGTCGACTATGCCGGCGTGGACGAAGGCATGAACGGCCTGTCGACCCGCTTCGCCTTCAAGATCCTGTCCAAGGTCTTCAACTTCGACAACACGGAAGTGGCAGCGAACCCCGTGCACCTGCTGTACGTGCTCGAACAGCAGATCGAGCGCGAGCAGTTCCAGCCGGAGACGGAACAGCGCTACCTGTCCTATATCAAGGAGCACCTGGCGAACCGCTACGTCGACTTCATCGGCAAGGAGATCCAGACGGCCTACCTGGAAAGCTATTCCGAATATGGCCAGAACATCTTCGACCGCTACGTCACGTTCGCCGACTTCTGGATCCAGGACCAGGAATTCCGCGATCCGGACACGGGCGAAAGCTTCGACCGCGAAACGCTCAACGCCGAGCTCGAGAAAATCGAGAAACCGGCCGGCATTTCGAACCCGAAGGATTTCCGCAACGAAATCGTCAACTTCGCGCTGCGCGCACGGGCGACGAACGGCGGCAAGAATCCTGCGTGGACCAGCTATGAGAAGTTCCGTACGGTGATCGAGAAGAAGATGTTCTCGAATACCGAGGAGCTCCTGCCGGTCATTTCGTTCAACGCGAAGGCCAGTGCGGAAGATGCAACCAAGCACGCCGACTTCGTTGCTCGTATGGTCGAAAAAGGCTATACGCCCAAGCAGGTCCGCCTGCTGTGCGAATGGTACTTGCGCGTCAGGAAGTCCTCGTAAAGGCCATCGCAAAACCAGGAGCGTGGGGCGGACGATGGAGCGTCCGCCAGGCAGGACCGGTGGACCGGCACGAGGCCGGCTGCCGGAATCCGCAGCGCCAACCACGTGACGACGCGGCGCGTTATATTATGTAAGGACCGGGAAGGAATCCGGCCCGCCGCGACTTTCAGCAGGAGGCCTGTTTTGACTTACCTCATCGACCGACGCTTGCAGGGCAAGAACAAGTCTGCGGTCAACCGCGAACGATTCTTGCGCCGCTATAAGGCGCAAATCAAGGATGCGGTGGGCCGGGCGATCAAGGGTCGCTCGATCACCGACGTCGAGAATGGCGAGAAGGTCTCGATTCCCGTCAAGGACGTGAACGAGCCCCACTTCGGACATGCCCATGGCGGCGTGTGGGAGACCGTCAACCCCGGTAATACGGAGTACCAGAAAGGCGATACGATCAACCGCCCCCGCGGCGGGGGCGGCGGTGCCGGGCGTGGCCGCGCCGGCAACAGCGAGCAGACGACCGAGGACGATTTCATCTTCGAGCTCAGCCGCGAAGAATTCATGAACTATTTCTTCGAGGACCTCGAGCTGCCGAATATGGTGAAGACGCAGCTCACCCAGGTCGTCGAGTACAAGAACCAGCGCGCCGGCTACAATATTTCCGGCACGCCGTCGAACATCCACGTGCTGCGCTCCCTGCGCGGCGCGCTCGGCCGGCGCATCGCGGTGGGCGGCCCTTCCCGCAAACAGCTGACGGCCCTCGAGCACCAGTTGCGCGAACTGCGCGAACAGGGTGTGGAAGACGACGATCCGCTGGTCATCGAACTCAAGCAGAAGATCCATCACCTGCACACGCGCCTGCTGGCGATTCCGTTCATCGATCCCATCGACCTGCGCTACAGCAACCGGATCAAGATCCCGAAGCCGTCCACGGCGGCCGTCATGTTCTGCATCATGGACGTGTCGGGCTCGATGGACGAAAGCCGCAAGGACACGGCCAAGCGCTTCTTCATCCTGCTGTACCTGTTCCTCAAGCGGGTCTACGAACGGATCGACGTCGTCTTCATCCGCCACCACACGGCGGCGGCCGAGGTCGACGAAAACGAGTTCTTCCACTCGCGCGAATCGGGCGGCACCGTCGTGTCGTCGGCGCTGCACCTGCTGAACAAGGTCATCAGCGAGCGCTACAGCAACGGCGACTGGAACAGCTACGTGGCGCAAGCGTCGGACGGCGACAACTGGGACAACGATTCCGTGCTGTGCAAGCAGATCCTGACCAGCGCCATCATGCCCCGCGTCCAGTACTACACCTATGTCGAGATCACGGACGGTCCCCCGCAGAACCTGTGGGAGCAGTATGCCGAAGTGGCGGCCACGCACCAGAACTTCGCCATGCAGAAGATCGTGACGCCCGCCGACATCTATCCGGTGTTCCGCGAATTGTTCAAGAAGCAGCCAAAGTAGCGAGGCCCGCTCATGCCAAGAGATCCCAACAACCCGCGCGCCCTGCCGGAACAGTCGGAATGGACGTTCGACCTGATCGAACAGGCGCACGAGGAAATCCGCCGGGTGGCCAAGAAGTTCGGCCTGGACACCTACCCCAACCAGCTCGAGATCATCACGGCCGAGCAGATGATGGACGCGTACACGTCCGTCGGCATGCCCGTCTCGTACAACCACTGGTCGTTCGGCAAGCACTTCCTGACAACGGAAAAGAACTACAAGCGGGGACAGATGGGCCTCGCCTACGAGATCGTCATCAACTCGAACCCGTGCATCGCCTATTTGATGGAGGAAAACAGCCTGACGATGCAGGCGCTCGTGATCGCGCATGCGGCCTATGGCCACAATTCCTTCTTTAAAGGCAATTATCTGTTCCGGACCTGGACCGACGCCGACGCCATCGTCGACTATATGGTGTTCGCGAAGAACTATATTGCCGAGTGCGAACAGCGTCATGGCATCGACGCCGTCGAAGAGCTTCTCGACTCCTGCCACGCGATCCAGAACTATGGCGTCGACCGCTACAAGCGGCCGGCCAAGCTGTCGGTGGCGCAGGAAGCGGCGCGCCAGAAGGAGCGCGAGGAATACATGCAGTCGCAAGTCAACGAGTTGTGGCGCACCCTGCCGCGGCGCGAGGAACAGGTGAAGGACCAGGCGCCGTCGCGCTTCCCGCTCGAGCCCGAGGAAAACCTGCTCTACTTTATAGAGAAGTACGCGCCACTGCTCGAACCGTGGCAGCGCGAACTCGTGCGGATCACGCGCAAGATTTCGCAGTATTTCTATCCGCAGCGCCAGACCCAGGTCATGAACGAAGGCTGGGCGACCTTCTGGCACTATACGATCCTGCAGGAGCTCTATAAAGAAGGGATCGTCGGCGACGGCTTCATGCTGGAATTCCTGCAGAGCCATACGAACGTCGTCTACCAGCCGCCGGCCACGAGCCCGTATTACAACGGCATCAATCCGTATGCGCTCGGGTTTGCGATGATGACCGACATCAAGCGCATCTGCGAAGACCCCACGGATGAGGACCGGACCTGGTTCCCCGACATCGCCGGCAGCGACTGGCTCAAGACCCTCGACTTTGCCATGCGCAACTTCAAGGACGAGAGCTTCATCGCCCAGTACCTGTCGCCGAAGCTGATCCGTGAATTCCACTTCTTCGCCGTGCTGGACGACGACCGCAGCGACAAGCTGACGATCTCGGCCATCCACGACGAGGCCGGATACCGCTATGTCCGCCAACAACTGGCCGATCAATACAATATCGGCAACCGCGAACCCAACATCCAGGTCTGGCAAGTCAACACGCGCGACGACCGGGCACTGACGCTGCGTCATACCCAGTTCCAGCGCCGCCCACTGAACCAGCAGGCCCATGAGGTCCTGAAGCACGTCGCACGCCTGTGGGGGTTCGATGTGCGCCTCGAGACCGTTGACCCATCCGGGCGTGTCGTCAGCAGCCTGGAGTGCCGCCGCGAGAAACGGGCACGTTACTAATCCTCCCGCCCGCACTACTCGGTGCGGGCACTCTTTTCTTCCATCCTGTTGACATCCTTCTCGCCTTGTGATGTAGTTCGACTAACATCCGACGTGGTGAGTGAGCCATACAAATCGCCTGTATCCGCATAAGCGTTTGTTATGGCCGAGCCCTCTGATCCAGGGCGAAATCCGTTTCAACAGTACGCCTAACCCGGTTTAACTTCGCTATAGTTGGCAGAAACGCCATGACGCTTTCTTATGATATTTGCTGAGCTGCAAAATAGGCATGGAAAATTCGGTGATCGGGCGTTCGCAGCCTTATCTTCTATAAGTCACGAAAGGGGCCCACACGACATTGCAAAAAAACTAACTTCCACTTCCATCGGCACCCCTGCGAGCGTACTTTCTTGATCACATTCTTTGCCTGTTTTTACAGACAAATAGCCTCTCTTTGAGGGTGTAAAAATGTATGTGCAAAAAAGAATTCGTAGGTATAATTCGCCGATGTCCCGGATGCGGCTCTTAGCTTTATGTCGTGTTTTGTGGGTTTAGTGGCAACAAAAAAAGGTTGGTATTGGAGAAAGCAGGATGAATTTTTCGCATGAGAAGAACCCCGGGAAGAATTTGACTGGTATCGCCATTGTCATCATCTTGCACCTGATCGTTGCTTACGGGATCGTGACCGGTCTCGGCAAACGGATGGTCAGCAAGATGGCCGAGGCAGTGGAGACCAAGATCATTGAAGATGTAAAACCGCCACCTCCTCCGGAGACGCCGCCCCCGCCGCCGCCGCCGGAAATGAAGGCGCCGCCTCCGCCGTTCATCCCGCCGGTGGAAGTGCAAGTGCAAACCCCGCCGCCGCAACAGAACGTGATCGCGAATGCGACGCAGACGAAACCGGCGACGACGGAAATCATCAAGGCACCGCCGGCACCTGCCGCCGCGCCCCCGGCTACCAAGCCGGCCGGCCCGGCCCGGACGCCGGCTGTCGCAGACTTCAATTCGTGCGCGAAGCCGGAATATCCGAAGGCGTCGCAGCGTAACGAAGAAACGGGTGTGTCGACCATTTCGTTCCTGATTGGTGCGGATGGCAGTGTGAAGGATTCCAAGGTCACGAAGTCCAGCGGCTTCCGCGACCTGGATAAGGCTGCTCTTGTGGCGCTGGGCAAGTGCCGGTTCAAACCGGCTACTGAAAACGGCCAGGCCATCGAGTCTTGGCAGCCGGTACAGTACGTCTGGCAGCTGGATTAACCAGGGACAGCGTATCTCTCAACGCGTGATTTTCGTTGTCATTTGTTCAGCGAACTGTTCATTTTAAATTTTTGGAGGAAGCATGTTTAAGAATACCCGTTTGTCCGCTACCGTAGCGGCTCTCCTGTTCTCGGTCACTGCGGCATCGGCACTGGTGTCCGCTCCGGCCTTCGCCGACGCTCCGGCCTCGGCAGCAGCGAGCGCCCCGGCCGCAGCACCGGCGGCTGACGCAGCAGCACCGGCAGCCGACGCTGCCGCTTCGGCACCGGCAGCGGCTCCGGCAGCTGGCGGCGAAGCCAAGAAAGAAGAAGTCGAGAACCCGTTCGGTATCTCGGCTGTGTGGGAAGGCGGCGTGGTTTCGCGCGGCACCCTGATCATCCTGGCCATCATGTCGATGGGTTCCTGGTACATCATGATCACCAAGCTGATCGACCAGATGAAGATCTTCAAGCAGTCGAAGGAAACCAACCAGAAATTCTGGAAAGCACCGTCGATCGCTGCTGGCTCGGCTCAACTGACCGACGGCTCGCCGTTCCGCTTCATCGCTGAAACCGGCACCAAGGCAACCCAGCACCACGACGGCGCCCTGCTCGAGCAGATCGACCTGTCGACCTGGGTGACGATGCAGATCCAGCGCGCCGTGGACAAAGTCCAGTCGCGTCTGCAAGATGGCCTGTCGTTCCTGGCAACCGTCGGCTCGACCGCACCGTTCATCGGTCTGTTCGGTACCGTCTGGGGTATCTACAACGCACTGACCAACATCGGTATGACCGGTAACGCGTCGATCGACAAGGTCGCTGGTCCGGTGGGTGAAGCACTGATCATGACCGCCTTCGGTCTGTTCGTTGCAGTTCCGGCCGTTCTGGGCTACAACTGGCTGGTCCGTCGCAACAAGTCGGCAATGGAAGACGTCCGTTCGTTCGGCGCTGACGTGCACTCGGTCCTGATCTCGGGCGCAATGCACACCTCGGAAGCTGCACGTGCTCAAGGCGCCAGCACCGCTAAAAAGGTTGGCTAAACCATGAGCATGAGTGTTGGCTCCGATAGCGGAGATGAAGATGCAGTGATGTCAGAGATCAACACCACGCCCCTCGTGGACGTGATGCTGGTTCTCCTGATCATCTTTCTGATCACCAGCCCGGTTGTCCTCCACCTGCAGAAGATTAACCTGCCGATCGAGACCAACCAGGCTGCCAAGACCACGCCGGAAGACGTGAACATCGTCGTCAACAAAGATGGCGAGATGTACTGGAACCAGAAGCACCTGAACAACACCGACGAGCTGTTCGATTTCCTGGCCAAGGAATCGGTGAAAGTTCCGCAGCCGGAAGTGAAGATTCGTGGCGACCAGCAAACCCGCTACGAAGCGATCGGTCGGGTGCTTTACACGGCCCAGCGTGCCGGGATTCAGAAGGTCGGTTTCATCACCGAACCGCCTGATAAGGGCTGATCCACCAGGACACAACCCGCCAGCGTGACGGTGGCTCTGCCGCTGTCACGCTGGTTCCCAAGATTTGAAAGGAAACACCATGGGTATGAACGTTGGTTCGTCCGGTGCTAAATCGGCAGATCCGGAACCGATGATGGAAATGAACATGACGCCGCTGATCGACGTCATGCTGGTGCTGATCATCATGATGATCATCACCATTCCAAAACAAAACCATTCGGTTAACTTGAACATGCCGGTTGGCACTCCGCCGCCACCGACCAAGGAACCGGTAGTCATCACGATTGACGTGGACTTCGACGGAACGATCCTCTGGGATAACACCCCCATTCCGGACCGCGCCACCCTCGAAGCGAAGCTGGCCAACGTGGCGGCCCAAGCTGATCAGCCGGAAGTGCACCTGCGTCCGAACAAGCTGGTCGAGTACAAGGTTGTCGCCAGCGTCATGGCAGCCGCCCAGCGTCTTGGCGTGACCAAGATCGGTATGGTCGGTAACGAACAGTTCCAGTAAGTCGCTTTGGCTATAATGAACACGGCAGGGTTTCCCTGCCGTGTCTATTTTGAATGAAAGAATTTCGATAATGGCTAAATTCCGCCTCGCACACCTCGGCCTCGTTGTGGCCGCCCTCGGATTCACCGCTGCTGCTCCCGTCGTTGGCCTGGCGCCCGCTTATGCGGCCGAGACCCTCCGTCCGGAAATCGGCAAGCCTCTGCAGGAAGCCCAACAGCTGATGAAGTCGGGCAAGAACAAGGAAGCGCTGGCCAAGCTGCGCGATCTGGACAAGGTCGGTGGCAAATCGGCAAACGAAACGTATTTGATCGAACGCACCCGCGCCGGTGCCGCGTCCGCCGCCGGCGACTACGAAACGGCCGCGAAGGCCTTCGAATACCTGATCGGTTCGGGCAAGCTGTCGGGCGCCGAAAAGGCCCAGTTCTCGGAAGGCCTGATCGGCATCTACATGCGTGCCGGCGACCTGGGCAAGGCAAACGCCGCGATCGAACGCCAGCTCAAGGAGCATGACGATCCGAAGCTGCGCGCCTACCTGATGCAGAACTATTACAAGCAGGGCAACATCAAGGCGCTGGAAGACGAGCTGCGCTCGGCCGAGAAGAACGGCCGCCTGAGCGAAGACCAGCTGGGCATGCTGGCCAACATCCAGCTCAAGAAGAACGACAAGGCCGGCTACGTCAACACCATCGAGAAACTGGCTGCGAACTATCCGAAGGCCCAGTACTGGACCGACCTGCTGAACCGCGTGCAAGGCAAGCCGGGCTTCTCGGGCCGCCTGTCGGTGGACGTCTACCGCCTGAAGCTGGCCAACAACCTGCTGAAGAAGCCGAGCGAGTTCATGGAAATGGCCCAGCTCGTGCTGCAGGCCGGCGCGCCGGCGGAAGCGCTGAAGGTCATCGACAAGGGCTACAAGGCAGGCGCACTGGGCACCGGCCCGGACGCCGCCCGTCACCAGCGCCTGAAGGACCTGGCCGATAAGACCCTGGCCGACCAGAACAAGAACCTGGCCGCCACCGAAGCACAGCTGACGAAGGACGCCGACAACGACGGCCTCGCCTCGCTGGGGTACGCGCTCGTGCAGTCGGGCCAGGTCGACAAGGGCCTCAAGATGATGGAAGCCGCGGCCAAGACCAAGGACTTGAAGCATCCGGAAGACGTCAAGCTGCACCTGGGCGAAGCGTTTGCCGTCGCCGGCAAGAAGCAGCAAGCCATCAGCACGCTCAAGACCGTCGGCGGTACCGATGGCACGGCGGATCTGGCCCGCTACTTCATCATGGCGATCAACAAGCCGCTGTCCAACTGACATCCTGCTTTACGCATGCCGGCCGCCCACGGGTGGCCGCACGAAGCGCAGCCCGCTCACGCCGGCTGCGCTTTTTTGTAGGGTGGGCACCCCGTGCCCACTCGTAACATTCGCACATTGCAAACGTCCGCGTGGGCACAGGGTGCCCACCCTACACTTCCCCGTGCAAACAAGGCATTGCGCTGTGCAACATGTCCTTTGCCGTATAATCTGGTATTTCGCCTAGAAGCACGATTCAACCAATGAAGGTATTTCGCGGACTTCCCAACGACAGGGCGCGCGCGCCTTGCGCCCTCACGATCGGCAACTTCGACGGTGTCCACCGCGGACACCAGGCGCTGTTGGCCCACGTGACCGCCAGCGCCCGCCAGCTCGGGCTGGAAGCCGCCGTGATGACCTTCGAGCCCCATCCGCGTGAATATTTTGCGCAGCGCAGCGGCGACATGTCGAAGGCGCCGGCCCGCATCGCGAACCTGCGCGACAAGCTGGAATCGCTGGAGCACGCCGGCATCGACCGCGTCATCGTCGAACACTTCAACGAACATTTCGCGTCGATGTCGCCCGATGAATTCACGCAGCGCGTGCTCGTCGACGGCCTGCACGTGAAATGGCTGATGGTCGGCGACGACTTTTGCTACGGCGCCCGGCGCGCCGGCAACGTCGCCCTGCTGGCCGAAGCCGGCAAGCGCCACGGCTTCGAGGTGCACAGCCTGCCGGCCGTGCTGCACGACTCCACCCGCATCTCGTCGTCGGCCGTGCGTGCCGCCCTCGCCGCCGGCGACTTCGACGCGACGCGCGCGCTGCTGGGCCACCCGTACTCGATGTCCGGCCACGTGATCCATGGCCAGAAGCTGGGCCGCACCTTGGGCTTTCCGACGTTGAACCTGCGCGTCGCCCACCGCCCCGCGCTGGCCGGCATCTTCATCGTGCAAGTGCATGGCCTGGCCGACGGCCCGCTGCCCGCGGTCGCCAGCCTGGGTGTCCGCCCGACCGTCGAGGATGCGGGCCGTATGCTGCTGGAAGTCCATGTTTTCGATTGGAATGCGCCCTGCTACGGCAAGCTCGTGCGCGTGGAATTCCTCGCCAAACTACGCGACGAAGAAAAATACGTCGACCTTCCGACCCTCACGGCCGCCATCGACCGCGACGCGCAGCAAGCCCGTGCCTGGTTCGCGCAGCGCGCCGGCGCCCTCACGGCCACCGACCGAATTTGAGCGGGGCTCGCGCGGTCTCGTCCGCTCCCGGCGCCCACGCGCCGTCCCGTCTTCACGAATAACAGCAGTCCATTTAGAAACCACCATGTCCGATACCAAGCAAGGCCAGAAAGGCCAACAAGGCAACAAGAAGCCTGAGAGCAAATACCCGGTCAACATGACCGACACCCCGTTCCCGATGCGCGGCGACCTCGCCAAGCGCGAGCCGGGCTGGGTCAAGCAATGGCAGGACAAGAAGATCTACCAGCGCATCCGCAAGGCGGCCGCCGGCCGTCCGAAGTTCGTCCTGCACGATGGTCCGCCGTACGCGAACGGCGACATCCATCTGGGCCACTCCGTCAACAAGATCCTCAAGGACATGGTGGTCAAGTCGCGCACGATCGCCGGCTACGATGCACCGTATGTGCCGGGCTGGGACTGCCACGGCATGCCGATCGAGATCCAGATCGAAAAACTGTACGGCAAGAACCTGCCGACGGCCGAGGTGCTGCAGAAGGCGCGCGCGTACGCGCTCGAGCAGGTCGACCGCCAGCGCGCCGGCTTCATCCGCCTGGGCGTGCTGGGCGAGTGGGACAACCCGTACCTGACGATGAACTTCAGTAACGAGGCCGACGAGTTGCGTGCCCTCGGCACGATGCTCGACAAAGGCTATGTGTACCGCGGCCTGAAGCCCGTGAACTGGTGCTTCGACTGCGGCTCCGCGCTGGCCGAGGCGGAAGTGGAATACCAGGACAAGCGCGACCCGGCGATCGACGTCGGCTTCCCCTTCGCGGAAGGGGACAAGCTGGCGCAGGCGTTCGGCCTGCCCGCGCTGCCGGCGGGCGACGGTTTCATCGTGATCTGGACGACGACCCCGTGGACGATCCCGTCGAACCAGGCGCTGAACGTGCATCCGGAAGTGACGTACGCGCTGGTGAAGGCCGATCGCAACGGCTCGCCGGTCATGCTGATCGTCGCGCAGGATCTCGTGGAGAGCGTCCTGCAGCGCTACAAGCTGGAAGGCGAGATCGTCGCGACGACGACCGGCGAAAAACTGGGCGGCATCCGCTTCAAACACCCCCTGCACGCGGCCGATCCGTTCTATGACCGCACGTCGCCCGTCTACCTGGCCGACTACGTGACGACCGACAGCGGCACGGGCGTCGTCCACTCGGCCCCCGCATACGGCCTGGACGACTTCCAGTCCTGCAAGGCGCACGGCATGAAGGACGACGAGATCCTGAAGCCCGTGATGGGCGACGGCCGCTTCGCGAGCACGTTGCCGCTGTTCGGCGGCATGACGATCTGGGAAGCATCCAAGCCGATCTGCAATGCGCTCACGGAAGCAGGCGCCCTGTTCGAACTGAAGATGTTCGACCACAGCTACATGCACTGCTGGCGCCACAAGACGCCGATCGTCTACCGCGCGACGAGCCAGTGGTTCGCCGGCATGGACGTGAAGCCGAAAGACGGCGGCCCCACCCTGCGCGAATCCGCACTGGCCGGCATCGCCGACACGCAGTTCTTCCCCGACTGGGGCCAGGCGCGCCTGCAGGGCATGATCGCCAATCGTCCGGACTGGACCCTGTCGCGCCAGCGCCAGTGGGGCGTCCCGATGGCCTTCTTCCTGCACAAGGAAACGGGCGACCTGCATCCGCGTACGCCGGAGCTGCTGGAGCAGGTGGCCAAGCTGATCGAACAAGGCGGCATCGACGCGTGGCACAAGCTCGACCCGCGCGACCTGCTGGGCGATGACGCGGCGATGTACGAAAAAAACCGCGACACGCTGGACGTGTGGTTCGACTCGGGCACGACGCACCAGACCGTGCTGCGCGGCTCGCACGCGGCGCAATCGCACTTCCCCGCCGACCTGTACCTGGAAGGCTCGGACCAGCACCGCGGCTGGTTCCACTCGTCGCTCCTGACGTCGTCGATGCTGAACGGCCGCCCGCCGTACAAGGCGCTGCTGACGCACGGCTTCACGGTGGACGAGCATGGCCGCAAGATGTCGAAGTCGCTCGGCAACGTGCTGTCGCCGCAGAAGATCAGCGACACGCTGGGCGCCGACATCCTGCGCCTGTGGGTCGCGTCGACCGACTACACGGGCGAGCTGGCGCTGTCCGAGGAAATCCTGAAGCGCGTGACGGAAGCGTACCGCCGCATCCGCAACACGCTGCGCTTCCTGCTCGCGAACACGTCGGACTTCGATCCCGTCAAGAACGCCGTGGCCGTTGCCGAGATGCTCGAGATCGACCGCTACGCGCTGGCCGAGACGGCGCGCCTGCAGGATGACGTGGCGAAGCACTTCGAGCGCTACGAATTCCACCCGGTCGTCGCGCGCCTGCAGAACTTCTGCTCGGAAGACCTGGGCGGCTTCTACCTCGACATCCTGAAGGACCGCCTGTACACGACGGGCGTGGACTCGTTCGCGCGCCGCTCGGCGCAGACGGCGCTGTGGCACATCGCGCACGCACTGCTGCGTATCATGGCGCCGATCCTGTCGTTCACGGCCGAGGAAGCATGGGCCGTGTTCGCGGGCGATGCGGCCTACAAGGACAGCGACGAAACCATCTTCACGCAGACGCTGTGGACCTTCCCGCAGATCGGCGACGCCGCCGCGCTGCTCGACAAGTACGCGCTGCTGCGCGCCGTCCGCGCCGACGTCACCAAGCAGCTGGAAGAAGTGCGCGCGTCCGGCGCGATCGGCTCGTCGCTGCAGGCGGAGCTTGCGATCAAGGCCGCGGGCGACAAGTACGCGGCCCTCGCGAGCCTGGACGACGACCTGAAATTCGTGTTCATCACGTCGCAGGCCAAGGTCGAACAAGTGCAGGACGCGGCCGCCGAAGCCGTCGCCGTGACGCCGTCCGACGCCGCCAAGTGCGAGCGCTGCTGGCACTACCGTCGCGACGTCGGCCACGACCACGCGCACCCGGGCCTGTGCGGCCGCTGCACGAGCAACCTGTTCGGCAGCGGGGAAAGCCGCCGCTTCGCCTGACCTACCGTCCCCGGGCCCTGTGCCCGGGGTTTTCACTTCACGACCATCGACATGGCCAGCAAAAAAAAACCGACATTCTCCGCCGTCTCGTCGCGCTCTGGCGGCAGCCTCGCCCCGTGGCTCGGCATCGCCTTCATCGTCATCCTGCTCGACCAGATCAGCAAGATTACCATCACGCGCACCTTCTCGCTCGGCGAGGAAAAGCCCATCACCGGGTTCTTCAACCTCGTGCTCGCGTATAACAGGGGCGCGGCATTCAACTTCCTGTCGGACCAGAGCGGCTGGCAGCGCTACCTGTTCGCCGGCATCGCCATCGCCGCGGTCTGCTTCATCGTGTACCTGCTGCGCAAGCACGCGGGCCAGCGCACGTTCTGCTGGGCCCTCGCGCTGATCATGGGCGGCGCCCTGGGCAACCTCATCGACCGCATCGCGCACGGCCACGTGATCGACTTCCTCGATTTCTACTGGCGCGGCCTGGAGCACTTCCCGGCCTTCAATATCGCCGATACGGCCATCTCCATCGGCGCGTTCCTGTTCATCGTCGATGAACTGCGGCGCGTGAACAAGCATTGAACGCAGCATTGAACTCAGCTTGGAGGATGTCATGAGCATGGACTTGAAGGGCAAGAAGATCGTCCTCGGCCTGTCCGGCGGCGTGGCCTGCTACAAGGCCGCGGAACTGTGCCGCGCCCTGACGAAGGAAGGTGCGCACGTGCAGGTCGTGATGACGGAAGCGGCCACGCATTTCATCGGCACCGTGACGATGCAGGCGCTGTCCGGCCGCAGCGTCTACACGGACCAGTGGGATGGCCGCGTCCCCAACAACATGGCGCACATCGACCTCACGCGCGACGCCGACGCCATCCTCGTCGCGCCCTGCTCCGCCGACTTCCTGTTCAAGCTCGCGCACGGCGCCACGGACGACCTGCTGTCCACGCTGTGCCTCGCGCGCCCGCACACGGTACCGCTGCTCGTCGCGCCCGCGATGAACGTCGAGATGTGGGAAAAAGCGCCCACGCAGCGCAACGTCGCGCAGCTGCGCGAGGACGGCGTCTGCATCCTCGGCCCCGCCGCCGGTTCGCAGGCCTGCGGCGAAACGGGCATGGGCCGCATGCTGGAGCCGGACGAACTGCTCGATGAACTCGTGGCGTCGTTCCAGCCGAAGCTCCTGGCCGGCAAGCGCGTGCTGATCACCGCGGGCCCCACGTACGAAGCGATCGACCCCGTGCGCGGCATCACCAATCTCTCGTCCGGCAAGATGGGTTATGCGATCGCGCGCGCCGCGCGCGAGGCCGGCGCCGAGGTCACGCTCGTCTCCGGTCCCACGGCGCTGCCCACGCCGCATGGCGTGCGCCGCATCGACGTGCAGAGCGCGCGCCAGATGCTGGACGCCGTCATGCAGGCCGTCGGCGGCCAGCACGTGTTCGTGGGCGTGGCGGCCGTCGCCGACTGGCGCGTCGACAACGCCAGCGACCGGAAGATCAAGAAGGACGGCAGCGGCGACGCCCCGCAGCTGCAGTTCGCGGAAAACCCGGACATCCTCGCGAGCGTGGCCGCCACGACGTCGCTGAACGGCTGGCCGTATTGCGTCGGCTTCGCGGCGGAATCGGAGAACCTGATCGAATACGGCGCCGTCAAGCGCGAGAAAAAAGGCATTCCTCTGCTCGTGGGCAATATCGGTCCGCAGACGTTCGGGCAGGATGAGAATGCGATCGTGCTGTTCGACGAAAGCGGCCACACCGTACTTCCGCGCGCGACCAAGCTGGAACTGGCGCGCCAGCTCGTATCCGAAATCGCCAAGCGCCTCGAACGCCGTTCGCTGCTGGCCTGAACCATCCCGCATCACAAGCAAAAACGACTACCCAAGCTTCATGAAGAACATCGACCTGAAAATCCTCGACCCGCGCATGAAGGACTTCCTGCCGGCCTACGCCACCGCCGGCAGCGCGGGCCTCGACCTGCGCGCCTGCATCGAGGCGCCCATGACCATCGAACCCGGCCAGACCGTCCTCGTGCCGACCGGCCTCGCCATCCACATCGGCGATCCGGGCTATGCCGCGATGATCCTGCCCCGGAGTGGACTCGGCCATAAGAACGGCATCGTTCTGGGTAATCTGGTAGGCTTGATCGACTCCGATTACCAGGGCCAGTTGATGGTCTCGACCTGGAATCGCGGCCAATCGACGTTCACGTTGCAGCCGATGGACCGCCTGGCGCAGCTGATCGTGGTGCCTGTCCTGCAGGTAGGCTTCAACGTCGTGGAGGATTTCGCAACGAGCGACCGGGGTGACGGAGGTTTCGGCTCCACCGGCAAACACTAGAATGAGGAGCACATGACCGGCATTCATCGTCAGCGCCCCGCGGGCTTCAAGACGTCCGCGCTGGGCATCACCGCAGCCCTGCTGCTGTCGGCCTGCGCCACGCAGGCCCCGCGCCAGCCGTCCACCGCGCCGCGCATCATCGAACGCAACGCGGAAGCGCCGTCCCTGACGCCGCACATGGCCGCCGCGGCCGACACCCTGACGAAGATGGCGGGCCTGCAGGACCGGTTGTACAAGGTGGCCGCCCCGCTGCTGATCCAGAATGCCGAATTGTGCAAGGGCCAGGCCCGCAACCTGCTGGGCTTCACGGCGAAGAACCGCTGGTCCTATCCGGGCGAATACAACGAAGCCGCCCACGTCGCCTTCGGCATGGACGAACGCCTGCAGGTGACGGGCGTGCTGGCCGGCAGCGGCGCCGCGCGCGCGGGCCTGCAGACGGGCGACATCCTCCTCACCGCCGGCGGCAAGCCGCTGCCGACGGGCGAACATGCGCTGTCCGAGGCGGGCGCCGTGTTCAGCAGGGTCAAGGCGAGCCTGCCGATGACGGTCGAACGCCGCCGCAGCGAGCGCGAGCTGACGATCCCCGTCACGCGCGCGTGCGCGTTCGCGATCGAGCTGGGTAACTCGGACAACGTCAACGCCTATGCGGACGGTTCGCGCGTGCTCGTCACGCGCGGCATGATCAACTTCACGCGCGACGACGACGAACTGGCGTTCGTGCTGGCCAAGACGATGGCCCACAACATGCTGGGCCACGCGGCCGCGCAGCACAACAGCGCGACGATCGGCACCATCATCGACAACCTCAAGAGCATCACGCCGGACACGTCGCTGCTGATCGGCAGTGGCGGCATCAAGGCGATGCCGGCGGAAGCCGACGCCGCCGCCGACCGCCTCGGCATCTACCTGGCCGCACGCGCCGGCTACGACGTCAAGGACGCGCCCGCGTTCTGGACGCGCCTGGCCGAGACGTATCCGCCCAGCGTGTTGAACGGCTACAGCGCCAATCATCCGGCGCTGCCGCAGCGCTTGACGGCCGTCGAGAAGGCGATCGCGGAGGTCAAGGCGAAGCGGTCTGCAAAGAAGCCGCTGGTGCCGTGAGCATCGACGAACCGACGTAATCGACAGGGGCCGCGTTTGCGGCCCCATTCAATTCCGCGTGGGCTCGTTTCATTTGAGGCACCCCGGCCTCAAATGCCCACCCTACCACGCTGACGTAGGGTGGGCACCCTGTGCCCACGCGTTCATCACCGCAAATTTGACCGCCTCCGGCAACGTTCCCGGCCTTTTTGTATCATTACCAATTCCCCACCCCCGCCGCGCAATTCGAGCGCAAGAAACGGGAAGGCGGGGCAAGCCGCGCGCCCTATCATCCGGCGCCGGTCAAACCTGATACCCACCCAGGAACCATGAACACTGCCAACCTGCTGCGCCTCATCGTGCTCGCCGCCATCTGGGGCGGCTCCTTCCTCTTCATGCGCATCAGCGCGCCCACGCTAGGCCCCGCCGTGCTGATCGAATTCCGCGTGCTGTTCGCCGCGCTGTTCCTGGCCGGTGTCGGCGTCGTCCTCAAGAAGCGCCTCGACCTGCGCGCCCACTGGAAGCATTACTTCATCCTCGGCTTCTTCAATTCCGCGTTTCCGTTCCTGCTGTTCGCATTCGCCGCGCGCACGTTGCCCGCATCCGTGCTGGCCGTGCTGAACGCCACCGCGCCGATGTGGGGCGCGCTGCTCGGCGCCATGTGGAACCGCCAGCGGATCGGCGCGCGTACGGCGCTGGGCCTCGTGCTGGGCACCGTGGGCGTCGCGCTGCTCGTCGGCTTCGACCACGCGACCACCCGTCCGGGCGCCGGCATCGCCGTCGCCGCCGCGCTGGTGGCGGCGCTGAGCTACAGCGTCGCGAGCCAGTATGCGCGCACGGCCACGAGCGTCGAGCCGTTCGCCAATGCGCACGGCACCATGTGGACGTCCGCGCTGATGGTGCTGCCCGCCCTGCCCCTGTTCCCGCCCGCGGGCGCGCCGACGGCCGGCATCGTCGGCGCCGTCGTCGCGCTGGGCGTGCTGTGCAGCGGCATCGCGTACATCCTGTACTTCAAGCTGATCGAGGAAGTCGGCACGACGTCTGCCCTCACCGTCACGTTCCTGAGCCCCGTCTTCGGCATCCTGTGGGGCCGCCTGTTCCTGGGCGAGGCGATCGGCTGGTACACGGTCGTGGGGTCCGCGGTCGTGCTGGTGGGCACCGCATTCGTGACGGGCTTCGTGCCCCGCTTCGGCCGCGCCGCGGCGCTGACGGCGTCCGGCAAATGAGCGAGCACCATCACACGATCGCGCTGCCGGCCGGCTACCGCCACGCGGACGCCTTCACGTTCCACGGCCGCGATGCCGATGCGCTGGCCGAACGGGTCGAGCCGGAAGCCGGCCGCTCCCACGGCGGCCGCATACGCAAGGGCGTGCTGCTGGGCGGCGTGCCCGTCATGCTCGACATCACGCTGCACGCGGACCGCGCCGAGTGCAGCGTCGCCAGCGATGGCGCGGCGCCCGGCGATGTCGTGCACGACGCCCTCGTGAACATGCTGGGCATGCGCATCGATCCCGCACCGTTCGAGGACGCCGTGCGCGACGACCCGCTGCTCGGCCCCGTCGTCGCGCGCCAGCCGGGCCTGCGCGTCATCCAGTCCGCCACCGTGTTCGAAGCGCTGACGTGGGCCATCATCGGCCAGCAGATCAACCTGTCGTTCGCGATTGCGCTGCGCCGCACGTTCATCGGCCTGGCCGGACGTGCCCATTCGAGCGGCCTGTGGTGTTATCCGGAAGCGGCGGACGTGGCCCGTCTCGACCTCGAGCAACTGACGAGTCGCAAGTTCTCCGGTGCGAAAGCGGAAACCCTGCTGCGCTTCGCGCGCCTCGTCGCGGATGGCGCGCTGTCGCTGGATCGCGCGGACGACCCGGCCGCCGTCGGCGAGCGCCTGCTCGCGGTCAAGGGCATCGGCCCGTGGACCGTCAACTACGCGCTGCTGCGCGGCTGGGGCTATGCGGATTGCTCGCTGCACGGCGACGTGGCCGTGCGCAATGCCATCGGCCGCCTGCGCGGCACGGAACGTCCCGGCCTGCGCGAAGCGGAAACGTTCCTGGAAGCGTATCGTCCGCACCGCACGATGGCCGCCGCCTACCTGTGGGCCAGCCTGAGCCAGGACGCCGGCTGACGCCAGCCAAACGGGCCGACGCCGGAATTTACGCGGCCACAAGGCTTACCCGCCACGCTTGTCCAGACTGCTGCTAGACGCCACTCAGGCGGACTCGAGCAGAGGTAAATCATGACAGCGACAACATGCATGGCGGCGGTGCTGGTAATGCAGGCCGCGTTGGCCCACGCAGGCGTGGGGGCTGCGGCGGGCGATCCTGCGGCAGGCGATCCTGCGGCAGGCGATCCTGCGGCAAGCGACCCCGTGGCAGGCGACCCCGACGACCGCGGCGCGTATCTCTCGACCGCGTTCGGCAACGGCCGCATCCACGGCGGCAACGCGAGCGGCGACCGCTGGATGCGGGGCCGCACGTTCGAAGTCCGTGCCGGACGCCAGCAGCACGACGTATGGGGGCTCGCCCTGCCTCCCGGCTGGACCATGCGTGTCGACTTCGTCCACTACAACGAAGGCCATCCGGACAACAACCACCGCGACGGCTTCGCGCTGCAATGGCTGGCCGTGCGCCGCCTGGCGCCCGCGTGGACGGGCGAACTGGGCGCCGGCCCTTACCTCAGCATGAACACGACCAAGATAGCCGGCGAACAGATCGACGACGCCCGCCTCGGCGCGCTCGTCAGCGTCGCGCTGCGCGTGGCCGTGCCCGGACCGTCCGGCACGCACCTGCGCCTCGGCTTCAACCACGTGGCCATGCATACCGTGCACCGGTCGGACGCGCTCGTGTTCGGCATCGGCCGCCAATTCGGCGCGGCCGAGCCGGCGCCCGCCGTCGTGCCGGACGGCCGGCCGTGGCTCGGCGCCACGCTCGGCACGTCGATCACGAACATGGCGGGCACCCACGGCGCCCATGCGGCCGTGCTCGAGGCCAGGCAGTATGCGGGGCGCTGGGGTATCGGCTACAAATTCCTGTTCGAAGGCGACGACGGTGCGCGCGTGGACCGGCGCGGGCTCGCGGGCCAGCTGTGGTACGTGCAGCCCGTCACGCCGCGCTTCTCGATGAGCGCCGGCCTCGGCCCCTATTTCGCCGCAAACCGGCGCGACGGCAATCGCACGGCCACGAATCTCCTCGTCACGTTCCAGGCCGAACACGCGCTGTCCGCGCACACACGAGTCGTCGTGAACTTCAACCGCATCAAGACGTTCCGCAAGACGAACGACCGCGACCTGTTCCAGGTGGGCCTGCTGCGCCGTTTCTAGACGAACGCGTCCCAGCCGGGCAGCCCGTCGAACTGCTGGGCACCTTCGCCGGAAAAGCGGATCAGCTCGTGCAGCGGCACCATGGCCAGGTTGTCGCGCCCGTAGTGCCCGCCCAGCGCGCTCGGGATCCGCAGGCAGTACTTGCGCCCGGCCGTCAGCGGGCCCAGCGCCGTCTCGGCCAGGCGCACCTGGTCGGGCATGTACCAGCCGTCGAGGAATTCCTGGTTGTACGACAGGGCGTCGAGGGCTGCCCTGTCTTCCGCGACGGGCTCGCACCGGAGGTCTTGCGGCGACAGGCGCCAGTACATGCCGTCGTCGTCGCGCACGATCAGGTTGCCGAAGGCGTTCTCGCCCAATACCTCGACGGCATGGAGACCGGTCCAGCCCCATGCATCATTGATCTCGTCCACGGTAATCATCCGTTCGCTCCTTTTTCGATGCACACGGAGACTTCGACCGAGCCGGACGGCGCGCGTTGCGGGGATGGCGGGAAGGCTTGACCGGGGTCGAAAACGAAAAAGCCGCTGATCCTGAACAGGGTCAACGGCTTTGGAATCTGGTTGCGGGGACAGGATTTGAACCTGTGACCTTCGGGTTATGAGCCCGACGAGCTGCCAGACTGCTCCACCCCGCGTCTGATGATTCGCATTATACGCACCTTCGGCACTTTAGGCAATCGCAGTTCTAAGACGCCCCGGTATCGCAGCATAAGCGCCCTCTGTCGGCGGCGCGAACGGCAGGCGGATTGCGGCACCACGGGTCCGATACAATGGTAAAGTAAGGACAATTCAATTCATCCGTTTCCTATGAAATTCTGTTCCGAGTGCGCCCACCCGCTCACGGTGTCCGTTCCCGAAGGCGACAACCGTCCCCGTTTCGTGTGCACCCATTGCGGCACCATCCATTACCAGAACCCGAAGATGGTGATCGGCTCGATTCCCGTGTGGGAACAGGACGGCGAGTTCAAGGTCCTGCTGTGCAAGCGCGCCATCGAGCCGCGCTACGGGTACTGGACGCTGCCGGCCGGCTTCATGGAAAACGGCGAGACGACGAGCGCCGCCGCCGCGCGCGAGACGGAAGAGGAAGCGGGGGCCAACGTCGAGCTGGGCCATTTGTTCACCTTGCTGAACGTCGTGCACGTGCACCAGGTCCACATGTTCTACCTGGCCCGCCTCGTCGACCTCGATTTCGCGCCCGGCATCGAAAGCCTGGACGTGCAATTGTTCAGCGAGAGCGAGATCCCGTGGAGCGACCTGGCCTTCCCCACCATCCGCACGACGCTCGAACTGTTCTTCGCCGACCGCGCCCGCATCCGTGAACACGGCGGCACCTACGGCTTCCACACGCACGACATCGCCGGGCCCATGCGCGCACCCGTCCAACCCGACTGACACACCGCACGACCATGATTCCCTGGCTCGAGGCCCATACGCCGTTTCCCGACGTGTCCGAAGCGTTGACGACGGACGCACCGGGCCTGCTCGCGGCCGGCGCCGACCTCTCGCCGCAACGCCTGCTGCAGGCGTACCGGAACGGCATCTTCCCCTGGTTTTCCGAGGGCCAGCCGATCCTGTGGTGGAGCACCGACCCGCGCATGGTGCTGTACACGGAACGCTTCAAGGTCAGCGACAGCCTCAAGAAGACGCTGCGCAAGATCGAGCGCAGCCGCCAGGCCGGAGGGCCGTGGGTCGTGCGCTTCGACGGCGCCTTCGAGGCCGTGATGCGCGCCTGCGCCGCGCCCCGCAAGGACGGGCCGGGCACGTGGATCTCGGAAGACATCATCGCCGGCTACACGGGCCTGCACCGCATGGGGTATGCACACTCGTCCGAGGTCTGGCTGGACGGCGAACTGGTCGGCGGCGCCTACGGCGTATGCATCGGCCGCATGTTCTACGGCGAATCGATGTTCGCGCGCGTGTCGGACGCGTCGAAGGTCGCGCTGGCCTACCTCGTCGCCTTCCTGCGCAGCCACGGCGTGACGCTGATCGACTGCCAGCAGGAGACGGGACACCTGGCCTCGCTGGGCGCCGTGCCGATCCCGCGCCGCGATTTCCTGCGGCATCTGCGCCACGCAATCGCGGAACCGCCCATCGAACGGTGGGAAATCACGCCACCGTTGACCACCTAACGGTGCGCGGCGCCGTCTTTGGCTACAATGGGTCATACACACGTCGTTCCGAGAGCCTTGCATGACGCACCTGAATGATCTGCCATTTTCCACGCTGCAGTTCTATACGACGGCACCGTATCCTTGCAGCTATCTGGACGCACGCCAGGCCCGTTCGCAGGTCGCCACGCCGTCGCACCTGATCAATGCGGACGTCTATTCGGAACTCGTGCGCAACGGCTTCCGCCGCAGCGGCATCTTCACGTACCGTCCCTATTGCGACGGCTGCCGCGCCTGCATCCCCGTGCGCGTGGCCGCGGAACAGTTTGCCCCCAACCGCAGCCAGCGCCGCGCCTGGAAGCGCCACGACGACCTGACGGCGATGGTGGCCAACCTGTCGTTCTCCGACGAGCACTATGCGCTGTACCTGCGCTACCAGACCACGCGCCACGTGGGCGGCGGCATGGACCAGGACAGCCGCGACCAGTACGCGCAATTCCTGCTGCAAAGCCGCGTCAACACGCGCCTCGTGGAATTCCGCGAACCGGACGGCACCCTGCGCATGGTGTCGATCATCGACGTGCTGTCCGACGGCCTGTCGTCCGTCTACACATTCTTCGACCCGGACGTGGCCGGCGCCTCGTACGGTACGTACAACGTGATGTGGCAGATCGGCCAGGCGCGCGAGCTGGAGCTGCCCTACGTCTACCTCGGCTACTGGATCGAACAAAGTCCCAAGATGGCCTACAAGATCAATTTCAGGCCGCTGGAAGCGCGTATTGACGGCGCCTGGGGTGTGCTGGAACATTGACGGCCCGCAGGTGGCGATGAAAGTGCGGTATTGCCTCCACACAAGGTAAAATGTCGCGAATTCTGAATTAGGCCACCATGTCCGACAAACTCCTGTACGCACTCGCCCGCCCGCTGCTGTTCTCCCTCGATCCCGAAACGGCTCACAACCTGACGCTGCCCGCGCTGCGCCGCGCGGCCACGATGGGGCTGACGGGCGTCGTCAAGAAGCCGAAGCCGGATCCGCGTACGGTGATGGGCATCACGTTCCCGAACCCGGTGGGTCTCGCCGCCGGCCTCGACAAGGACGGCGCGTACATCGACGGCCTGGCGGCGCTCGGCTTCGGTTCCATCGAGATCGGCACCGTGACCCCGCGCGCCCAGCCCGGCAACCCGCGTCCGCGCATGTTCCGCCTGCCGGCCGCGCGCGGCATCATCAACCGCATGGGCTTCAACAACGGCGGCGTCGACGCGTTCGTCGCCAACGTCCAGGCCTCGCGCTTCTACCAGGACCGCCAGGGCGTGCTGGGCCTGAACATCGGCAAGAATGCCGACACCCCGATCGAACGGGCCGCCGACGACTACGTGGCGTGCCTGCGCAAGGTGTACCCGTATGCGAGCTACGTGACCGTCAACATCTCGTCGCCGAACACGAAGAACCTGCGCCAGCTGCAGGGTGCGTCGGAACTGGATGCGCTGCTGTCGCAGCTGAAGGAAGAGCAGGCGCGCCTGGCCGACAAGTACGGCCACTACGTGCCGCTGGCACTGAAGATCGCGCCGGACGTCGACGGCGACCAGATCCGCAACATCGGCGCCGCCCTGGTCCGGCACCGCATCGATGGCGTGATCGCCACCAACACGACCTTGGCCCGCCGCGACGTGGAAGGCATGCGCCATGCGGCCGAACAAGGCGGCCTGTCGGGTGCGCCCGTGTTCGAACAGTCCAACATCGTGATCCGCGCGCTGAAGACGGAAGTGGGCGATGCCGTGCCCATCATCGGCGTCGGGGGCATCCTGAGCGGACGCGACGCCAAGGCCAAGATCGCGGCCGGCGCGCAACTCGTGCAGCTGTACAGCGGCCTGATCTACCGCGGTCCCGCGCTCGTGCGCGAATGCGCGGACGCGCTGCGCGCGTAAACGCCAACACACCGCATGCGTTCGCGTGGGCACGGGGTGCCCACCCTACTCCACGACCGGATGCAGCGCCTTCTCGATATCCGACTTCGTGAAACCCTGCGCGAAACGCTCGATGAAGTCGTAGGCATACGCACGCAGGTACGCGCCGCGGCGCACCGCCAGGCGCGTCACGTTTGGCGCGAACAAATGCGACGACTCGATCGCGCGCAGCCCGCGGTCGCGGCCGTGGTCGAACGCCATCGACGCGACGACGCCGACGCCCATCCCCAATGACACGTACTGTTTGATGACGTCCGAATCCATCGCCGTCAGCATGATGTCCGGGCTCACGCCGGCGGCGGCGAACGCGGCGTCGATGTGGCTGCGGCCAGTGAAGCCCACGTCGTACGTGATCAGCGGGAACTCGGCCAGGTCCGACAGCTTGATCGGCGACCGCTGCAGCAGCGGGTGGCCGTCCGGCACGACGACGAGGTGGCTCCAGCGGTAGCACGGGAACGACACGAGGTCGGGGAACGCGGACAGGCCTTCCGTCGCGATGCCGATGTCGGCGCGGCCCGACAGCACCCACTCGGCGATGTGTTCCGGTGCGCTCTGCTGCAGGGCGATGCGCACACCGGGGAACGCCGCGCGGAACGCCTGCACGACCTGCGGCAGCGCGTAGCGCGCCTGCGTGTGCGTGACGGCGACGGTGAGCGTCCCGCTGTCCTGCGCGGCGTATTCGCTGCTGGCCTGCTGCAGGTTCTCGGCCTCGACGAGCAGGCGCTCGATGATCTTCAGGATGCCCTTGCCCGGGTCCGTGAGCCCGGTGAGGCGCTTGCCGTTGCGCTCGAAGATGACGACGCCCAGCTCGTCCTCCAGTTCGCGGATCTGGCGCGACACGCCCGGCTGCGACGTGAACAGGGCTGTCGCCACGTCCGTCAGGTTGAAATTGCGGCGCGCCGCTTCGCGCACCGATCGCAGCTGCTGGAAATTCATATGTCCGCTCCCTGGTCGACGAATACGTGCATGCGCCGCGGCTTCACCAGCAGCGTCTCGCCGTCGCGCAACGCCAGTTCCCGATAGCGTTCGTTCGGGATCACGGCCTCGATGATCTGCGCATTGTCGGCACGCTCGAGATCCAGCTGGGCCAGCGGACCGATCGCGTGCGCGCGCCGCAGCTTCACGGCGACGCCTTCGCCGCCCGGCACATAACGCTCGACGTCCAGGTCGTGCGGCCGCACGTAGGCGATGCCTTCGCCGTTCTGCACGCCCGCGTGCTGCGGCGCGTGGAACGTGGCGTCGCCGCTGGCCAGCACGCCTTCGTGGACGCGGCCGTGGAACAGGTTCACGTTGCCGAGGAAGCCGTAGACGAACGGCGATGCCGGGTGGTTGTAGACGTCGCTCGGCGTGCCCAGTTGCTCCACGTGCCCCTTGTTCATCAGGACGACCTGGTCCGCCACTTCGAGCGCCTCCTCCTGGTCGTGCGTGACGAAGATCGACGTCACGTGCAGCTCGTCGTGCAGCTGGCGCAGCCAGCGCCGCAACTCCTTGCGCACCTTCGCATCCAGCGCACCAAACGGTTCGTCGAGCAGCAGCACGCGTGGCTCGACCGCGAGCGCGCGCGCGAGGGCGATGCGCTGGCGCTGGCCACCCGACAGCTGCGGCGGATAGCGGTCGGCGATCCAGTCCAGCTGCACGAGCTCCAGCAGCTTCTTCACCTTCTCGCGGATCTGCGTTTCGGACGGGCGTTCCTTGCGCGGCTTCACGCGCAGGCCGAAGGCGACGTTCTCGAACACGGTCATGTGCTTGAACAGCGCGTAATGCTGGAACACGAAGCCGACCTGGCGCTCGCGCACGTGGCGGGCCGACGCGTCGGCGCCATCGAGAAGTACCCTGCCCGCGTCCGGAAACTCGAGGCCGGCGATGATGCGCAGCAGCGTCGTCTTGCCGCAGCCGGACGGGCCCAGCAGCGCCGTCAGCTCGCCGTCGGCGAACTTCAGCGACACGTCATCCAGCGCCGTGAACGCGCCAAACTGCTTGCGGATGTGCTCAACTTCGATCGTCATGTCAATGCTCCGTGGTGTGGTCCTGCACGCTGGCCTTTTGGGCCTGGTGCAGACGCCATTCGATAAAGGTTTTCACGGCCAAGGTGACGAGGGCCAGCAGCGCCAGCAGCGATGCGATCGCGAACGCGGCCGTGAAGTTGTATTCGTTGTAGAGGATCTCGACCTGCAGCGGCATCGTGTTCGTCTCGCCGCGGATATGGCCGGAAACGACGGACACGGCGCCGAACTCGCCCATCGCGCGGGCGTTACACAGGATCACGCCGTACAGCAGGCCCCACTTGATGTTCGGCAGCGTGACCTTGCAGAAGGTCTTCCAGCCGGACGCGCCCAGCACGAGCGCCGCCTCTTCCTCTTCGCTGCCCTGCGCCTGCATCAGCGGGATCAGTTCGCGGGCGACGAACGGGAACGTGACGAACACGGTCGCCAGCACGATGCCCGGCACGGCGAACAGGATCTTGATGTCGTGGTCCATCAGCCACGGACCGAACCAGCCCTGCGAGCCGAACAGCAGCACGTAGATCAGGCCCGCGATCACGGGCGACACGGAGAACGGCAGGTCGATCAGCGACAGCAGGATGCTCTTGCCGGGGAAGTCGAACTTGGCGATGGTCCACGCCGCCGCCACGCCGAACACGAGGTTCAGCGGGACGGCGATGCCGGCCGCGATGAACGTCAGCTTGATGGCGGACAGCGCGTCCGCATCGAGCACGGATTCCTTGTACACGTCCCAGCCCTTCTTCAGGGCTTCGGTGAACACGGCCACGAGCGGCACGAACAGGAACAGCGTGAGGAAGACCAGGGCGATGGCGATCAATGCATAGCGCACCCAGCCAGGCTCCAGCGTATTGGTTGCCTTGCGCGGCGCGTTCGCGACCACGGCAGCCTTGTCTTTCAGGTGATTGTCGAGGACGGCACTCATGTCACTTCCCCGCGCGCTTGCGCGCCCAGGCCTGGAGCAGGTTGATGGCGAGCAGGAGGATGAACGACACGATCAGCATCACGACGGCGATCGCGGTGGCGCCCGTGTAGTCGTACTGCTCCAGCTTGGTGATGATGAACAGCGGCGTGATCTCCGACACCATCGGCATATTGCCGGCGATGAAGATCACGGAACCGTATTCGCCTGTGGCGCGCGCGAACGCGAGGGCGAAGCCCGTCAGCAGCGCGGGCACGACGCTCGGCAGGATCACGCGGGTGAACGTCTGCCACGGGCTCGCGCCCAGGCTGGCGGCCGCCTCTTCCAGTTCGCGCTCCGCATCTTCCAGCACGGGCTGCACCGTGCGCACGACGAACGGCAGCCCGATGAACGTCAGCGCGATGACGACGCCCAGCGGCGTGAACGCGACCTTGATGCCCGCTTTTTCCAGGTACTGGCCGATCCAGCCGTTCGAGGAATACAGCGCCGTCAACGTGATGCCGGCAACGGCGGTGGGCAGCGCGAACGGCAGGTCGACGAGCGCGTCGACGAAGCGCTTGCCGGGAAACTGGTAGCGCACCAGCACCCACGCGACGATGCCGCCGAACACGACGTTGATGGCGGCGCCGATCAGCGCGGCGCCGAAGCTCAGCCGGTACGACGCCATCACGCGGTCGGACGTGACGGCGGCCACGAACGCGTCCCAGCTCATCGTGAACGTCTTGAGGAAGATCGCCGACAGCGGGATCAGCACGATCAGCGCGAGATAGAAAATCGTGAAACCGAGCGACAGCCCGAAGCCGGGAATCACCCGGTTCGCACTGCTACGCGATAGTAAAGTGGTCATCGTACGCCTTATTACAATTTCTTCTAACAGAACCAAATAATCTCATCAGAAAGACATATTACAAACGAAGCATTCCTCATTTGCATAGAAGATTCCCGTATTAGCCCACCCCAAAACAGAAAGGCGCCTCGCGGCGCCTTTTGCTTGGTTTGGCTCAGTGGAGCAGCTTGACCGCTACCCCCGCCAGCGTCATCGCCAGCAATCCCCGGAGGAACCTCTCCGGCATGGCCCGTGCGGCCCAGGAACCCAGCGTGATCCCGGGCAGCGAGCCGATCAGCAGCGCCGACAACAGCGCCCAGTTGATCGAGCCCAGCCACCAGTGGCCGACGGCCGCGATCGCGGTCAGCGGCACGGCGTAGGCGATGTCGGTGCCCGCGACCTCGGCCGGCGTGAGGCGGGGGTACAGCATGACAAGCAAGGTGGCACCGATCGCGCCCGCGCCGATCGACGAAATGGTCACCAGGGTGCCCAGCACCGCGCCAGACACGACCGTGGCGACGACGAGGCTGCGCCCCTGCAGCTGGCGCGACGGCTTGGCATTGACCCAGGCGAGCATCTTGCCGCGGAACAGGATGGCCACGACGGTCAGCAGCACGGACACGGCGATCGAATAACGGATCACCTTCCCGATCGAGGCACCCAGCGGCCCGAAATATTGCAGCGCCAGGGTGGCGAGCAGCGCCGCCGGCAGCGCGCCGAGGCACAGGCGGCCGACGATGTTCCAGTGCACGGTGCCGCGCGAGCGATGGGTGATGGTGCCGGCGGTTTTGGTGATCGAGGCGAAGGCAAGGTCGGTGCCGACGGCGACGGACGGCGTGACGCCGAACAGCAAGGTCAACAGCGGCGTCATCAGCGAACCGCCGCCGACGCCCGTCATGCCGACCAGTAGGCCAACGGCGAATCCCGACAAAATATATGTAATCGACATGCTTTACCCCCAGGTTGGCTCCAAGGGTAAATGCCCTCAGCCGTAAAACAAACGATACGTTCCTTATTTGCTTATGCGAGACGTGATGTCGGGAATGAATTGGGTGGAACGGTGGGCGGAGGCCGCCCACCCTACTGACTGATGGGAATTCGTAGGGTGGGCTCCCCTGAGCCCACGCGGACGTCGGCATGACGCAAACGTACGCGTGGGCACGGGGTGCCCACCCTACGAACAATGCGCAGTGCGTTTATTTGTTCGGCTGCGGGGTGATACGGAGGTAAGGCCTCGGCGCCGTGAACCCTTTCGGATACTTCTGCGCCAGTTGGTCCGGGTCCTGCACGGTCAGCGGAATGATCACGTCGTCGCCATCCTTCCAGTTGCCCGGCGTCGCCACGGTATAGCCGTCCGTGAGCTGCAGGGCGTCGATCACGCGCAGCACCTCGTCGAAGTTGCGGCCCGTGCTCATCGGGTACGTGATCATCAGGCGGATCTTCTTGGCCGGATCGATCACGAACAGCGAGCGCACGGTCGCCGTGGCCGACTGGTTCGGGTGGATCATGTCGTACAGCTGCGAGACGGATTTGTCCGCGTCCGCGATGATCGGGAAGCCGACGACGGTCTGCTGGGTTTCCTCGATATCCTTGATCCAGGCCTTGTGCTGCTCGGCCGGGTCGACGGATAGCGCGATCGCCTTCACGTTGCGCTTGTCGAATTCCGGCTTGAGTTTCGCGGTCAGGCCCAGTTCGGTCGTGCACACGGGCGTGAAGTCGGCGGGATGCGAGAACAGCACGACCCACGAATCGCCCGCCCATTCATGGAAACGGATGCGGCCGATGGTGGAATCCTGCTCGAAATCCGGTGCGGTGTCGCCCAGGCGTAAAGTCATGGTCGTCTCCTTCAGGTTGATGAACGGTCAGAAAAAGCGGTTGTACAGCACGACGGCCCACGTGGCGGACGCCATCGCGATCGCCAGCGCCACGGCGGCGCTGCCCAGGTCCTTGGCGGCCTTCGACAGCGGATGGCGTTCCAGCGACACGCGGTCGACGACGGCTTCGATGGCCGCATTGATCAGCTCCACGAGCAGCACGAGCCCCAGGACCGCGATCAGCGCCAGCTTCTGGAACGCCGAAATCTTCAGCACCAATGCGATGACGGCGGCCGGCACGGCCACCATCACTTCCTGGCGAAACGCATGCTCGTTGCGCCACGCCGTCTGGAACCCCTGGATGGAATAGCGGAATGCGCCCGCGATACGGCTCAGGCCGCCCTTACTCTTGAACTCGCTGCTAGGTTGATCCATGTAATTTCGGCAATCTGTACAGAATCGCCATTATGCCCACACAGCGCCACCCGTGCGCAACACAAACCGATTGCATTACCACTTATTTTCACATTGTGGTATAAAGTAGAGAAATATACCGCACTGCACCAACCACATCATGAAAATGGAAACCCCTGAACCGGCGAAGACTTCCATCCAGGTCATCGAGCGCATGGTGGCCTTGCTCGACGTGCTGGCCATGTATCCCGACCCCGTCAGCCTGAAAGAGTTGTCGAAGATCTCGGGCCTGCACCCGTCGACGGCACACCGCATCCTGAACGACATGGTCGTGACGCGCTTCGTCGACCGCGTGGAACCCGGCACGTACCGCCTGGGCATGCGCCTGCTCGAGCTGGGCAACGTGGTCAAGAGCCGGCTCTCCGTGCGCGAGGCCGCCGTCGATCTGATGCGCGCGCTGCACAACAAGACCAAGCAGACCGTCAACCTGTCCGTCCGCCAGGGCGACGAGATCGTCTACATCGACCGCGCGTTTTCCGAGCGCTCCGGCATGCAGGTCGTGCGCGCGATCGGCGGGCGCGGCCCGCTGCACCTGACGTCGACGGGCAAGCTGTTCCTGTCGATCGACGAGCCGAAGGCGATCCGCGCCTACGCGACGCGCACCGGCCTCGCGGGCCACAACAAGAACTCGATCACGGATCTGACGCGGCTGGAGCGCGAACTGTCGCTCGTGCGCGCGCGCGGCTATGCGCGCGACAACGAGGAACTGGAACTGGGCGTGCGCTGCATGGCCGCCGGCATCCACGACGACAGCGGCAAGCTGGTCGCGGGACTGTCGATCTCGGCACCGGCCGACCGCCTGCAGGATGAATGGCTGGAAGACCTGGTGAACACGGCGGCGCAGATTTCCGCCACGTTGGGTCACCGGGTCGGCGGGACGAGCTGACCCTCGTCCCGCGGGGTGTGATTACTGGACGACGGGCGCCGCCGCAGCGGCAGACACCGTCGCCGGCACCGTGGCCGAGACGGTCACGGGCACGCCCGCTGCCGCCGTGGCGGGAATGGCGGCCGGCTTGAGCGCCTCGAGCCAGCGGCGCATGCGGCCCGCGTCGGCCGTGCGCGACTGCTTGCCCTTCGAATCGAGGAACACCATGATCACGTTGCGGCCCTGGATCATGGCCTGCATCACGAGGCAGCGCCCCGCTTCGTTGATGAAGCCCGTCTTCTGCAGGCCGATGTTCCAGTCGGGCGACGCGACGAGGTAGTTCGTGTTGTGGTACTGCAGCGCCCGGCCGCTCGCTTCCACGACGTATTGCGGGTCCGTCGTGTACTGGCGCAGCAGCGGTTCCTCGTGCGCCACCTTGACGAGCTTCGCGAGATCGCGCGCGCTCGACACGTTCTGGCTCGACAGGCCGCTCGAATCCACGTAATGCGTGTCATTCATGCCGAGTTCGTGCGCCTTCGCATTCATCGCCTCGACGAACGCCTGGATACCGCCCGGATAGTTGCGGCCCAGTGCCGCGGCAGCGCGGTTTTCCGAGCTCATCAGCGCGATGTGCAGCAGGTTGCCGCGCGTCATGCGAGCGCCGACCGGCAGGCGCGAGCTGGTGAACTTGTGGCGGTCGACGTCGGCTTCCGTGATCGTCAACACCTCGTTGAGGTCCTGCTGGGCTTCCACGACGAGCAAGCCCGTCATCAGCTTCGTGATCGACGCGATCGGGAGCGCGACGGCGGGATTCTTTTCGAACAGCACTTCCGAACTCGTCTGGTCTATCACGTACGCCACGTTGGAACGCAGCTCGAGCGGGTCGCGAGTGTGGTTCAGGCCGGCGATATCGCCGGCGCTGGGCATGGCGACGGCCGGGGCGACATGGCGGATGCGCTGGTACACGACGCGGCGCTTGCCGTGCACGATCGCGACGCGACGCACGAGGCGTTCGCGGTTGTCGTCCACGTCCGCCTTGGCCACGACCGCGCGCTTGGCCTTCACGTGCTTGGCCGTGTGTCCGTGTCCCTTGTGCCTGGTCGCAGCCGCGGCGGGTTCGAGCACGAACATCATGGAAATGGCGGCTGCCAACACGAGCTTGAACATCTTGAAAATCCTTGAACGCGAACTGAAGAGCACTAAATGCAGTGTAGCGGAAGACGATTGGAGCGCAAGTGCGCACCCACCGAATGTACCACCTGCGCTCGCTTTTTTCTAGAACGCAAAAATCAATGCGTTGTAGAAATCTCTTGATTTTTCAATAGCTTGCGAAGACAACTATACTCTGCTAGTCCAGGAAGCGCGCGAAAGATGAGACCGGTTCGCGCTCCGTGACGAGCGTGTTTTCGACCTTGTCCGGATCGGCGTAGCCGAGCGCCATGCCACACACGACCATCTCGCTGTCGAGCAGGCCGAGCTCGGCGGAAATGATGCGGTGAAATTGCGTGAACGCGGCCTGCGGGCAGGTGTCGAGGCCGCGGCCGCGCGCGGCGACCATGATGTTCTGCAGGAACATGCCGTAGTCGAGCCAGGAGCCCTGCTCCATGACGCGGTCGATCGTGAAGATCATGCCGACGGGCGCGTCGAAGAAGCGGTAGTTGCGGCCGTGCTGGGCCGCCATGCCGGCCTTGTTGTCGCGCGTCAGGCCCAGCAGCGCATACAGGTCCCAGCCGACCTTGCGCCGCCGGTCGACGAACGGCGACACCCATTCGCGCGGATAGTACGCATATTCTTCGACGTGCTCGCGGGCCCGGGCCGGGTCGGCGTAGGCGGCGAGGATGCGGTCGGACAGGCGTTCCTTCGCGGCGCCCGTCAGCACGTGCACTTTCCACGGCTGCGTGTTCGTGCCGGACGGCGCGCGCGCCGCGACCTCCAGAATGGCTTCCACGTCCTCGCGCGCCACCGGTGTCGGCAGGTACGCGCGGATCGAGCGCCGCGACGTGATGGCGGCATCCACCGCACGTTGTTGTTCGCTGGTGATCATTGAGTCTCCTCTTACTTTTATTTTTTGACGACGAACGCGACGCCCATGACCGCGACGGCCATGCCGGCCAGCCCGAGGCTGCTCAACCGTTCGCCGAACAAGGCCCAGGCCATCAGCGCGGTCGTCGGCGGCGTCAGGTACAACAGGCTCGTGACACGGGTGGCGTCGTTGCGGCTGATGAGGCGGAACAGCAGGAAAATGGCGCCGATCGACAGCGCCAGGATGGACCACAGCAGCGCGCCCACGAATTGCGGCGTCCAGCGGATGGCGTCCAGGTGCGGCCCGAACCCTTCCAGCCAGATGGCGAGCGGCAGCAGCGCCAGCGCCGTCGCCGTGTACTGGATCACGGTGCCGGTGCGCAGGTCGAAATGGGGACAGAAGCGTTTCTGGTACAGCGTGCCCGCCGTAATCGACAGCAGCGCGAGCACGCACAGTGCGATCGCCACGGGCGCCAGCCCGTTCAAATGAATCTTCGCCGCGACGACGAGAGCCACGCCGGACAGGCCCAGCAGCAGCCCCAGCCATTGGCGCGGCCGGACCCGTTCGCCGATCAGCGGCGCGGCGATGGCCGTCAGGATGGGCTGCATGCCGACGATCAGCGCGGACAGCCCGGCCGGCATGCCGAGCTTGATGGCGCACCAGACGCCACCCAGGTAGCCGGCCTGCAGCAACAGCCCGGCCACGGCCACGTGCCTGACGCGCCCGCGCGGCCACGCGGCGCCCGTCAACAGCACGACGGGGAGCAGGATCAGCACGGCGCCCAGGCAGCGCAGGATCAGGAACGACAGCGGCGGCGCATACGGCAACCCATATTTCGCGGCGATGAAGCCGGTGCTCCAGAGAACGACGAAGAACAGAGGCGTCAGGGCTTGCCGGCGCGTGTGCTGCGTGGCCTGGGTTGCGGTCGTATCGGACATCGTCAAGGTTACGCGGACGTGCAGGGCCGCGTCGGCCGGGCTACGTCGAATGATTGGAAGGCAAGTTTATCACGGCAGGTCGGCGGCCCGTCGCCTTGCTGAAAAGCACTAAAGTGTTGTAACGGCGCAAACAAAAGTCGCGCAAACGTTTGAATCCATTGATCTTACTCAACAGAACAGGGTTGAATTGTGCGACGCATCAAAAGTGCTTGACGCACAATCGAAAACCGTGAAAAATGGCTTCATGTTGCGACGCACAATCGCCGAGATTTTCAAGCAGTAGACGTTTTTTGCAGCACCGCTTCACTGGTCCAAAGCGGGTGTCGACAGGCACCTCAAAGCAAAGTTCACATAACGATCCATTACTGGAGAACCATATGTTTGCATTCCCTGAGCAATTTTCGAACGCGACCAAAGCCAACCTCGAATCCCAGTTTGCGCTGTTTTCGGCCCTGACCTCCAAGACCTTCGAAGGCGTGGAAAAGCTGGTGGACCTGAACATCAACACCGTCAAGGCCGCCCTCGAGGATTCGTCGGCAACGGCACGTCAGCTGCTGTCCGTCAAGGATGCCCAAGAATTCTTCACCGTGTCGGCATCGCAAGCTCAGCCGGCCGCTGAAAAGGCCCTGGCCTACAGCCGCCAGGTGGCATCGATCGCTGCCGACACCGGCGCCGAGTTCTCGAAAGCCGCCGAAAGCCAGTTCGCCGAAGTCAACCGCAAGGTGATCTCGCTGGTCGACGAAGTGACCAAGAACGCACCGGCCGGTTCGGAGACCTATGTCTCGGCCCTGAAGACCGCCATCAGCAACGCCAACGCCGGCTACGAACAGTTCACCAAGACGACCAAGCAGGCCGTCGAGGCGATCGAATCGAACCTGAACGCCGCCGTGTCGCAGTTCACGCAAGCCACCCGCAAGGCTGGCGCTGCCGCCAACTCGGCCGCTGCTGCCTAAGCATCACCGCGAGCTTCCCCTCCCTCTGGAAGCCGAACGGCCCGGACCGCGCAAGCGGTTCCGGGCCGTCTGTTTTGTGCTTGTAACGCCAACACACCGCGACCGTCCGCGTGGGCACGGGGTGCCCACCCTACCCTCTGCCGTAGGGTGGGCACCCTGTGCCCACGCGTAACGCCAACACACCGCGTATGTTACTCCCCGAGATAGGCGGCCTGCACGCGCGGATCGTGCAGCATGTCCTGCGCGTTGCCCGTCATCGTGATCTGGCCCGATTCCATCACGTAGGCCCGATGCGCGGCCTGCAGCGCCAGCTTCGCGTTCTGCTCCACGAGCAGGACCGTGATGCCCTGCCGCGATACGTCGCGGATCACCTCGAAGATCTTCTCGACCATGATCGGGGCGAGGCCCATCGACGGCTCGTCCAGCAGCAGCAAGGTGGGATGGCACATCAGCGCGCGCGCCATCGCCAGCATCTGCTGCTCGCCGCCGGACAACGTGCCGGCCAGCTGGCCGGAGCGCTCCTTCAGGCGCGGGAAGACGGCGTACCACTTGTCGACGTCGGCCTCGATCCCGGCCTTGTCGTTGCGCGTGTACGCGCCCATCAACAGGTTTTCGTGGATCGTCATGCGCGTGAACACGCCGCGGCCTTCCGGTACCATTGCCAACTTCTGCTCGACGAGCTTGAACGACTTGTTCGCATTCAGCGGCTGGCCGAGATAGGCGATCGTGCCCTCGACCTTGCAAGGCGGCAACGTACCCGTGATGGCTTTCAACGTGGTCGTCTTGCCGGCGCCGTTCGCGCCGATCAGGGTGACGAGCTCGCCACGATTCACTTCCAGGTCGATCCCTTTGACGGCCTTGATGCCGCCATACGCCACCTTCAGGCCGGCAATCTTGAGAACATTGTCTGCCATCAGTGGGCACCTCCGAGATAGGCGTCGATGACGGCCTGGTTCTTCTGGATCTCGGCCGGCAGCCCTTCCGCGATCAGCTTGCCGTATTCCAGCACCGAAATGCGGTCGCACAGCCCCATCATGAGTTTCACGTCGTGTTCGATCAGCAGGATCGTCACGCCGGCGCGCTGGATCTTCACGAGCAGTTCGCGCAGCGCGACTTTTTCCGTCGCATTCATGCCGGCCGCCGGCTCGTCCAGCGCCAGCAGCTTGGGCTCCGTCGCCAGCGCGCGCGCGATCTCCAGGCGGCGCTGGTCACCGTACGACAGGAAGCGCGCCGTGCGCTGGCCGAACTGCCCGATGCCGACGAAGTCCAGCAATTCCTGCGCGCGGGCGCGGATCGCCGCTTCTTCGCGACGTGCCGCGCCGTGGCGGAAGACGGCGCCGAACACGCCCTGGCGCGTGCGCACGTGGCGCCCGACCATCACGTTTTCCAGCGCCGACATTTCACCGAACAGGCGGATGTTCTGGAACGTGCGCGCGATGCCGGCCTTCGCGACGGCATGCGGCGCGGACGGCGAATACGGCTTGCCGTCCAGTTCGAACGTGCCCGTGTCCGGTTGATACAGGCCCGTGATCACGTTGAAGAACGTCGTCTTGCCGGCGCCGTTCGGGCCGATCAGGCCATAGATCTGGCCCTTCTCGATCTTGATACCGACGTCCGTCAGGGCCTGCAGGCCGCCGAAGCGCTTGTTGACGCCGGAGATGTTCAGCAGGGTGTCGCTCATGCCTCGTTCTCTTCTTTCTCTTCCTTGGCGATCGCCGCGGCGGGACGATCTTCCTTGATCGGCGAAGGCCACAGGCCGGCCGGACGGTTCAGCATGATCAAGACCATGGCCAGGCCGTACAACAGCTGGCGCAGCACTTCGGCCTCGATGACGACCTTGCCGAACAGCGCCTGCTGCGCGGGCTCGACGACGTGGCGCAGCACTTCCGGCAGCGCGGCCAGCAGCACGCCGCCCATCACGACGCCGGGGATGTGGCCGATGCCGCCCAACACGACCATCGCCAGCACGGCGATCGATTCCGTCAGCGAGAACGATTCCGGCGAGACGAAGCCCTGGAACGCGGCGAACATGGCGCCCGCGACGCCGCCGAACGACGCGCCCATCGAGAACGCGAGCAATTTGACGTTGCGGGTGTTGATGCCCATGGCCTTCGCGGCGATCTCGTCCTCGCGGATCGCGACCCACGCGCGGCCCAGGCGCGAATGCTGCAGGCGGCTCGTCATGAAGATCGACACGATGCACAGCAGCAGGAACAGGAAGTAATACGCGTTCACGGAGGGCATGCCGAAGCCGCCGACGTACACCGTCGCGCGCGAGCCCGCCTCGCCCGCCAGCGACACGCCGAAGATCCGCACGGGATCGATCAGGTTGATGCCTTGCGGACCGTTGGTGAAATTGATCGGATCGTTCAGGTTGTTCATGAAGATCCGGATGATCTCGCCGAAGCCCAAGGTCACGATGGCGAGATAGTCGCCGCGCAGCTTCAACGTGGGCGCACCGAGCAGCGCGCCGAACAACGCGGCCACGAGGCCCGCCAGCGGCACGATGAACCACACGGACAAGTGGATACCGTTCGTGCGCACGTCCTCGCCGAACGTGCGGACGACGGCGTCCTGCAGGTCCGGGTGGTAGTTCACGACGGATTCCAGCAGCGCGGCGAACTGCGGCGACGAGAGCAGGCCCGTCAGGTAGGCGCCCACCGCGAAGAAGGCGATATAGCCCAGGTCCAGCAAGCCGGCGAAGCCGACGACGATGTTCAGGCCGAGCGCCAGCATGATGTACAGCAGCGCCATGTCGATGATGCGCACCCACGAGTTGCCGAACTGCGCGGCGACGAACGGGAACACGGCCATCACGGCCAGCAGCACGGCCACGCTCGTGTACGCCTGGCGCGGCTTGTGCGCCGTGTCGAAAGTCAGGAGAGCCATGGTCCGTTCTCCTTATGCGCGGTCGGCCACGCGCTCGCCCATGATGCCGGAGGGCCGCACGGTCAGCACGAGGATCAGCACGATGAACGCGAAGATGTCCTGGTAATTACTGCCCAGGAAGCCGCCCGTCACGTCGCCGATGTAGCCGGCACCGAGGCTTTCGATGATGCCGAGGACGATCCCGCCGATCATGGCGCCGTAGATATTGCCGATACCGCCAAGCACGGCGGCCGAGAACGCCTTCATGCCCGGTACGGTACCCATCGCGAACTGGATCGACGCATAGTTCGCGCCCCACATCACGCCGGCGACGGCGGCCAGCGCGGCGCCGATGGCGAACGTGGCGACGATCACGCGGTTCGAATCGACGCCCATCAGGCCGGCCACGCGCGGATTCTCGGCGACGGCGCGCATCGCACGTCCCATGCGGGTTTTCTCGACGAGGAACACGAGGCCGACCATCGCGGCGGCGGCCAGCACGAGCAGCAGCACCTGCGTGTGCGAGATGACGGCGCCCGCGATCGAGATCGGATCGGACGACAGCAGTTGCGGGAACGGCAGCGGGCTGCGGCCCCAGATCATCATGGCGAACGTCTGCAGCAGGATCGACACGCCGATGGCGGTGATCAGCGGCGCCAGGCGCGGCGCGTTGCGCAAGCGGCGGTAGGCGACGCGTTCGATGAGAATGTTCACGAGCACCGCGACGGGAATCGCGCCGACGATGGCGATGGCGAGCTGCACGCCGCCCGGCAGGCCGGGCACGACGCTGTCCAGCAGCTTCAGGATCGACAGGCCGACCATGGCGCCGATCATCAGCACGTCACCGTGCGCGAAGTTGATGAGGTTGAGAACGCCGTAGACCATCGTGTAGCCGAGCGCGACGAGCGCATACATGCTGCCCAGCACCAGCCCGTTCAGGATCTGTTGGACAAAAGTTTCCATGCTTGTGGGGTTTCCTTTCCAACTAACAAAAACGGCACCCGGGGTACGAGTGCCGCTAGTCAAGCAACATAATTCCGAGTGTCATCATATCATCGGAAAATGGATGAGTTGCCCGAATTTTCACATCGCTTACACGTCGCGCAGCGTCACCACCGGCATCGTCAGGTCGCGCTTGTCCTTGAAGAACGCCACGTCGAACAGCGCGGCTGCGCCCACGACGTCCTTGCCGACGCGGCGCAGCAAAGTGGCGGCCGCCTCGATCGTGCCGCCCGTGGCCAGCACGTCGTCGACGATCAGCACGCGATTGCCCTTGATGCGCTCGGGCTGGATCTCGATCGTCGCGCTGCCGTATTCGCGGCGGTAGTCGATGGCGATCGCCTCGCCGGGCAGCTTGCCGGGCTTACGGGCCATCGCGAAGCCGATCCCGCGCCGGTACGCGAGCGCGCCCGCGAGCATGAAGCCGCGCGCGTCCATCGCGAGGAGGAAGTCGGCGTCCAGGTGGGCCGTGCACTCCGTCAGCGCGTCGACGGCAAGCTGCCAGTGGTGCGGGTTGTCGAACACGCAGCCGACGTCGATGAAGTTGACGCCCGGTTCCGGATAGTCCTGGAAGAATTCCAGCGGAATGGCGGCGAAATCGGCGGGCGCGCTCTGGCGCAGGTCGAATACGTTCATCGGATCGATCAGGCCGCGGCGTTCGCCTTGCCGCCGTCCAGGCCCTTCGGGAGCGGGAACGTAACGTGTTCCTCCACGCCCTCGAGCGCACGCACGCTGGCGGCGCCCAGGTCCTTCAAGCGTTCGATGACGGCCTGCACGAGCACTTCCGGCGCCGATGCGCCGGCCGTGACGCCGATGCGCTTCTTGCCTGCGATCCACGCGGGGTCGATACCGGCCGCATTGTCGACCATGTACGCGGGCGTGCCCTTCTTTTCCGCCACTTCGCGCAGGCGGTTCGAGTTCGAGCTGTTCGGGCTGCCGACGACGATCACCACTTCCACCTGCGGCGCCATGAATTTCACGGCTTCCTGGCGGTTCGTCGTCGCGTAGCAGATGTCGCCCTTCTTCGGCTCGACGATGTTCGGGAAGCGCGCCTTCAGCGCCGCGATGATCTCGGCCGTGTCGTCGACGGACAGCGTGGTCTGCGACACGTAGGCCAGCAGGTCCGGATTGGCGACGTTCAGTTTTGCCACGTCGTCGACCGTCTCGACGAGGTGCATGCCCTCTTCCGCCTGGCCCATCGTGCCTTCGACTTCCGGGTGGCCCGCGTGGCCGATCATGACGATCTCGGCGCCCTGCTTGCGCATCTTCGCCACTTCCACGTGGACCTTGGTCACCAGCGGGCACGTGGCGTCATAGACCTTCAGGCCGCGCGACTCGGCTTCCTCGCGCACGGCCTTCGACACGCCGTGCGCGGAAAACACGAGCGTGTTCCCGGCCGGGACGTCGTCCAGGTCCTCGATGAAGATGGCGCCCTTGTTGCGCAGGTCGCTGACGACGTAGGCGTTGTGGACGATCTCGTGGCGCACGTAGATCGGCGCGCCGAACTGCTGCAGGGCGCGTTCGACGATCTCGATTGCGCGGTCGACGCCGGCGCAGAAACCGCGCGGCTGGGCTAACAGGATCTCGTTTTCCATGATTCGTGTCGGGGCTGTGGTCAGAGTACGGAAATCAGCTGGACTTCGAACTTGAGCGCCTGGCCCGCCAGCGGATGGTTGAAGTCGAACACGGCGTCGTTCGCGCGCATCTCGCGCAGCACGCCGGCGAAGCGGCCGCCGCCCGGGGCGCGGAAGTCGACGAGATCACCGACCTGGTAATCGGCGTCCGGTTCCGAATTCTCGTCCAGCGTCTTCTTCGTCACGACCTGGATCAACTCGGGATTGCGTTCGCCGAACGCCTCGGATGGCGTCAGGTCGAACGTCGTATGCGAGCCTTCCGCGAGGCCGAGCAGGCGCTGCTCCAGGAACGGGGCGAGCTGACCCTGGCCCAGCAACAAGGTGGCCGGGGTGCTGGCAAAGGTCGTGACGAGGTCCGTACCATCGGCAGTGGCAAGGCGGTAATGCAGGGTCAGGTACGACGATTCGGTGACGATAGGAGCGTTGGAGGAAGACATTCGCGTGTTCGGTTGACGTGCAAACCGCTATTGTAAGCCACCCGTGCCGCTCCCGCCCGGGCCGGCGCCGTTTCCGCCCCCGATTTGTCCCGTTGCTGTCGTGGGCGGGAAACGGTCGGGCGTCAGCGGCGCAGCTTCCAGCCGCCGTCCACGTCGATCACGGTGCCGGTGATGAAAGTATTGCTAGCCAACATGACAATGACCTCGGCCACGTCCGCGGGCGTGCCCACGCGCCCGGCGGGCACGGCGGCGCCCATCTCTTCGAACAGGCGGCTGCGCTGGGCGTCCGGTACGCGGTGCCACCAAGGCGTGTCGATGACGCCCGGCGCCACCATATTGACGCGCAGCGGCCGCAGTTCCGACGCCACGATCGGCAACATGGCTTCCAGCGCGCCGTTGATGGCGGCGAGGCCGGCCGTCCCCGGTTGCTGGGCGCGGGCGGAAATGGCGCCGACGAGCGTCGCGGAACCGCCGGCCGCGATGTGGGCAAGGCTGGCCTGCAGCACGTTCAGCTGGGGCCAGAACTTGCCGTCGAAGCCCGCGCACAAGTCGTCCAGCGCCAGGTCGCGGAACGTGCCGGCCCCGGCCGCGCCGGACGCGCACACGACCAGGTGCTCGAACGGCCCGTGCTCGGCAAAGAACGCGTCGCACTGCGCGCGCACGCCCGCGTCGAGCTGCGCGAAGCGCACGCCGGGCACGTCGAGGGCGGCGCCCTTCGCGGCGTCGCGGCCCGTCACGGTCACGCGGGCGCCTTGTGCGGCGAAGCGGCGTGCGCTCTCCAGGCCGATGCCCGACGTGCCGCCGATGACGATGATGCGCTGGTCTTTCATGATCTGCCTTTCAGTGTTGGTTGCGATGCATGGCAGTGTAGGCGTGGCCGCCTGGCGGCGGAAATCGTATCCGCCGATACGACCCATCGGCCGCGCCGATCAGGTGGCGACGTGCACGACCTGCTCACGCAGCCAGGCCAGCGCCGGGTCGGCGTGGAAGCGAGGATGCCAGGCCGCGTACAGCGAAAAGCCCCTCGCGTCGAACGGCAGCGGCATGGTATCGAGCACGTCGGCATGCAGCGCGGCCAGGCGCGACGGCACCGTGGCCACGTGATCGGACCGGCTCAGCAGGTCCGGCACGAGCGCGAACGATTGCACGGACAGCACGACGTTGCGGCTGCGGCCCAGCGCCTGCAGGTGCTCGTCCATGAAGCCATGCAGGCTGCCGCCGCTCGTCGAGACGAGGATATGGCGCAGTCCGCAGTAGCCGTCCAGGTCGGGCGGCAACGGGCCGCGCGGATGGCCCTTGCGCTGGACCATGACGAAGTGTTCGTCGAACAGCAGGCGCGCGCGCAGGTGTGGAGGCACCATGCGTTCCGAGCCGATCAAGAGGTCGACCTCGCCTTCCTGCAACTGCGTCGCGATGCGCGCACCGTCGGCCATGCGGAACGCGAGCCGCACGCCGGGGCCCGCGGCCTGCGCCAGCCGGCCCGCCAGCGGCAGGCCCAGCACGGCCGTCGACAGATCGCTGGCGGCGACCTGGAACGTGCGCTGCGCCGTGGCGGCGTCGAATAGCGCGGGGCCGCGCACGATACCCGCGAGCTGCTCGAGCGCGGCGCGCACGGGCGCCGCGAGCTCGAGCGCTCTGGCCGTCGGCGTCATCCCGCGCCCGTTATCGGCCGGCACCAGCAGCGGGTCGTGGAACAGCTGGCGCAGGCGCGCAAGCTGGCCGGACACGGCCGATTGGCTCAGGTGCAGCCGCTGGGCGGCGCGGGTCACGTTCGCCTCTGTCAGCAAGGCATCGAGCGTGACGAGCAGGTTCAGGTCGAAGGCGCGCAAATCGTTCATGCGGCTATTATTGCGCAAGCCCAAGAGACTGCCTTGCCGCCGCGCGAATAATGCACGGTCGCACAGGGAGGCATCGATGGGTATCGAAGACTGGCCAGAACAGACCCGGCCGCGCGAACGGCTCGTGCGCGAAGGGGCGCAAGCGTTGTCCGATCCGGAACTGCTGGCGCTGCTGCTGCGCGTGGGCGTGCGCGGCAAGAGTGCGGTGGAACTGGGCCGCGACATCCTTCGACACTTCGGTTCGCTGCACGGCCTGTTCGGTGCCACGCTGGACGATTGCGCCGAAGTGCACGGCCTCGGCATGGCGAAATATGCGCAGCTGCAGGCCGTGATGGAACTGGCCCGGCGCGCCATCGCCGAGCAGTTGCAGGCGGGCGAAGCGTTCGGCTCGCCCGAGCTGGTGAAACGCTATCTGCGCATCAAGCTGGGTGGCCAGCGCCACGAGTCGTTCGTCGTGCTCTTCCTCGACGTCAAGAACCGCCTGATCGCCGACCGCGAACTGTTCCGCGGCACGCTCACGCACACGAGCGTATACCCGCGCGAAGTCGTCATCGAAGCGCTGTCGTACAACGCGGCCGGCGTGATCCTCGCGCACAACCACCCATCCGGCTTGCCTGAGCCGAGCGAGGCCGACCTGCGCCTGACGGGCGCGCTCGTCCAGGCCCTGAACCTCGTGGACATCCGGGTGCTCGACCATTTCATCGTGGCAGGGCCGCTCGTGCATTCCTTCGCGGAGCATGGCCAGATCTGAGCTAGCATGGCTGTTTTAACAAAAGCCATGAGCCCATGTCCCTCCGGATTCTCGCCCTCTGTGGGAGCCAGCGCGCCCGTTCGCTGACTGCCGGCCTGCTGCGCGCCTGCCAACGCCTCGCCCCCGCCGGCGTCGCCATCGACTGTTTCGAGCAGCACAAGGATTTCCCCCTGTTCAATCCCGAACGGACCGACGTGCCGCCCGGCGTGCTGGCCCTGCAGGACGCCATTACGGCCGCCGACGCCCTCCTCATCGCGAGTCCCGAGTACGCGCACGGCGTCACGGGCACGATCAAGAACACGCTCGACTGGGTCGTCAACCATGCCCCGTTCGCGGGCAAGCCCGTTGCCGTGCTGAACCCGTCCTACCAATCGTTCCACGCGGACGAGGCGCTGAAGGAGACGCTGCGGACGATGTCGGCCGACCTCGTCCTCGATGCCTGCCTGCGCATCCCCGTCATCGGTTCCGGTGCCGATCCCGACCGGATCCACGACATCCCCCGCTTCGCCGTATCGATCTCGGCCGCGCTGCGGGCACTCATCGCGCATGCCGAACGCACGGCCGGGGCCCGGCCCACGGCGGAATAACGGTGTGTAAACAGGACCTTACAGCACAAACATTGCGAAAATTCACGATTGTAAAATCGATTGAGTTTATCTGGACACAATTTTTTTCCGCAAGTTGTTGATTACGCGACGATTTTCAAGCTATACTCTCGTTTTTCCGATTGTGGAAGTTTATTCAAGGAGTGCGCTATGGCACGTGTTTGCCAAGTTACTGGCAAGGGTCCGATGGTTGGCAACAACGTCTCCCACGCCAACAACAAAACCAAGCGTCGTTTTCTGCCGAACCTGCAGAACCGCCGTATCTTCGTAGAATCCGAAAACCGCTGGGTCTCCCTGCGTATTTCGAACGCCGGCCTGCGCGTCATCGACAAGCTCGGCATCGACGCTGTGCTGGCCGATATGCGCGCCCGCGGCGAGAAAATCTAATTAGGGAGTCATCATGGCAAAAACTGGCCGCGACAAGATCAAACTGGAATCGACCGCAGGTACCGGTCACTTCTACACCACGACCAAGAACAAGCGCACGATGCCGGCGAAGATGGAAATCACCAAATTCGACCCGAAAGCTCGCAAGCACGTGGTCTACAAAGAAACCAAGATCAAGTAATCTGGTTTTTTTCAAAAAAGCCGCCCACTTCACCGTGCGCGGCTTTTTGTTTTTCTGAGCCATTGAGCGGGATCATTCGATCCTCAATTTACAGCATTTCCACCGCGGCGGCCTGGCTATAGTCGAACGTCCTCCCCGCTGGAGAAACGCATGATGTGGCGCTCCCGACTGTCGTTCCTGTCCGTCCTCGGCCTCCTCGCCGCCTGCGCCACTCCCTACCGCCCCGCCGTCGTCGTGCACGACAGCGCGACCTTTCCCGGCATTGCGGGCATCGTTGCGGTCGCAGGCAGCCGGCCCGTCGACGTGCTCCTCGTCCACGGCATGTGCACGCACGACAGGGCCTGGGCCGAGCACCAGATCGACCGCATCGCGGGCATCGTCGCGGACCATGCGCCGGCCGCCTCCGCCACCGCGCGCGCGCCCGCGCCCGCGCGCATCGAGGTGGTGGAAAGCACGCGCCGGCTGGCAGGCGGCACGGTGCGCTTTCACGCCCTCGTGTGGTCGCCGCTGACGGCGCCGTTGAAGCACCAGCTCGACTTCGACCTGACGGGCAGACCGACGGATTGCGCGGGCGCAGGCGCCTGCAAGCCCAGGCGCGCCGCGCTGAACGCCTACGTCAAGGTCAATCTGCTGGACGATTGCCTGGCCGACGCCGTCATCTACGAAGGCGAAAGCCATGTGGCGATCCGCGATGCCATGGTCCGGACGATCGCCCAGGTGATCGCGAACGATCCGGACAGCGAAGCGCCGCTCGTCGTCGTCGCGGAAAGCCTGGGCAGCAAGATGCTGTTCGACGCGCTCAGCGCGATGCTGGAATCGTGGCAGCCGCAGACCCGGGCGCTGGGCCAGCAGGCGGCGCGCCGGCTCGGGTTGCTGTTCATGGCCGGCAACCAGTTGCCCATTCTCGGCCTCGCGGAGCAATCGGGCGGCGCGGGCGGCGTGGGCGGGATGGGCGGGATGAGCGGAATAGGCGCGATTCCCGTGCAGGACTCCCTGCAGCATTTCCTCGACTTGCGCCGGCGCCAGCCCAATCGCCGCGCGGAAGCGCTGCAGCGGCTGGCCGTCGTCGCGTTTACCGATCCGAACGACCTGCTGTCCTATCGCCTGCTGCCCGCTCGCTACGCGGCGCCGGACGTGGCCGTGGCGGACGTCCTCGTGTCGAACGACAGGACGTGGCTGGGATGGATCGAGAATCCGCTGACGGCGCACCTGGACTATCTGGCGAACCCGGACGTGGCGACCATGGTCGCGTGCGGCTTCCCGTCGTCCGCCATCTGCCCCCGTTAGCCCGACAGGCTGCCGTGCGCTCGCGGGCGCGACATGCGCGTACAGTCGGATGACCGGCAACAGGCCGGAAAGCGAGAGCGCCATGAAAGAATCCAGACCCTCCAACACATTCCGCGGCCTGCCGCTCACGCCGGAACAGGATAGCGAGATCCGTCACTACATCCACACCAGGGAACGCAACGGCGCCCAGTGGGACACGCCCGAACTCGCCGCCATGCTGGCCGACATGCTCGATCCGCCCGAACTGGCCATCGAAGAGCGCCAGTCGATCGACGATTGCACGCGGACCGAACACGCGACGGCATTGGAAGGCGCGGACGCCGAATCCCCGCCGTCCACCGCCGGACGCGACGCGACCTAGGCAGGCTCCTGGGGCTCCGTACCGTCCTGCGGGGACGGCGTGATGGCCTCTGAAATGGATTGCTCCGGGCTGAGCCGGCGACGAAGCGTGGGCTGGGTGAGCACCCTGCAGATGACATGCGGCGGAACGCGCTTGTGTTCCATGTAACGTTGGGCGACGTCGGCGTTGCGGACAGCAAGAATGTTCATGCCACGCGCCACGGCGTTGGCGGTCACTTCATCTAAACGGCGCTGACGTTCCTGCATGACAGATTCCTCCGGTTCCGGCCGCACACTCTTCCCACGCGGCGATCATACGCGCGCACGCTGCGATGCGCCACGCTGTTGCCGGCGCCCCCCCTTCACGCTCCACAAAAGAAAACACCCCTGCGCGAGGGGTGTTCAAAAGCCGGCCGGACCGGCGTCGTTCGTGATTGCTTACGCGTAGCTGCGCAGGCGCATCGAGAACTCTTGCAGCGACTTGATGCCCGACGCTTCGGCACGGGCACACCAGTCCTGCAGCTGGTGCAGCAGCTGGTCGCGGGTCGAGTGCGAGCGTTCCCAGATCGCGCCCAGTTCCACGCGCATTTCGTGCATCGTTTCCAGGACTTTGCTGTGCTGGAACAGCTCGACCAGCTGGGCCTGTTGCGGCGCCTGCAGCTTGGCCGGCTCGCGCTGCATCAGCTTGCGCGAGCTCTTCAGGAAGCGCGATTCCAGCTCGGCCTTTTGCTTCAGGTGCTCCACTTCTTCACGGAACGCATGCTTGACGGACTTGGCGTACTTCGCCATCACGTCGTAGCGGTTGGCGATGACGGCCTGCAGGGTGTCGAAGTCCGCTTCCTGTTTGTTCTTTTGCAGGCGCGGCTTCGGGATGGTTTTCTTGACCTTGGCCAGGCCCACCATTTCCATCATGCGGATATACGCCCAGCCGATGTCGAATTCGTACCACTTGCTCGACAGCTTGGCCGACGTGGCGAACGTATGGTGGTTGTTGTGCAGTTCTTCGCCGCCGATGAGGATGCCCCACGGCAGGACGTTCGTCGCCGCGTCGTTGCAATCGTAGTTGCGGTAGCCCCAGAAGTGGCCGATGCCGTTGATGATGCCGGCCGCCGTGATCGGGATCCACAGCATCTGCACGGCCCAGATCGTGATGCCGATCACGCCGAACATCGCGACGTTCAGCGGCAGCAGCATCGACACGCCGAGCCAGCTGTACCGCGTGTACAGCTTGTTCTCGATCCAGTCGTTCGGGCAGCCGTGGCCGTATTTGTCCAGGGTTTCCTGGTTCTTCGTTTCGACGCGGTACAGTTCCGCGCCTTCGAGCAACACCTTCTTGATGCCGTGCGTGACCGGGCTGTGCGGGTCTTCCACGGTCTCGCACTTGGCGTGGTGCTTGCGGTGCACGGCCGCCCATTCCTTCGTCACCTGGCCCGTGGTCAGCCACAGCCAGAAACGGAAGAAATGGCTGGCGATCGGGTGCAGGTCCAGCGCGCGGTGCGCCTGGTGGCGGTGCAGGTAGATCGTCACGCCGGCGATCGTGATGTGCGTGACGACCAGCGTGTACACGACCATCTGCCAAACCGAGAGGTCGAACAGACCGCCGTCCAGGAAGGACAGCACGGCGTGCAAGGTGTTGCTCAAGAAATTCATCGAGACTCCACTAAGGATGACTAGGGTAGTGCTGTTCTTTCTATGGAACAGTCGCTATGACAAAACGTCACGCGTTGGTGCGTGACGCAAACGGGTATTTTACGCGTAACGCGTGCCGCACGGCACGTATTGACGCAATCAAGACGCACCCGGCTGGGAATTCTGCGTCGGCTGCGTGATTCGCGCCACAACCGATGCTATATGGGAGTCGAGGAGACGAGTATCAATGGATGGAAAGCCTAATTTGACGGTACCGGCCTGCACCAGCGCGTAAATCTTTTTATTGATTTCTGAAACGACACCGCCCTGCCCGTTTTCCGGATCGGCAATCCAGAACCCCAGGTCGAGCTCATAGCCATCCGGGCCGAATCGCGTCAGCGAGATGCCGGGCGCAGGCTCTTCCAGCACGCGCGGCGTGCCCACGGCTTGCGCGATCAGCAACGGCATCACCTCATCCAGGTCGGAGCCATAGGCCAGGGTCACTTTCGTCGACGCCCGCACCCTTGGCGTCGTCAGCGACTGGTTCTGCACGGGGCCCGAAATCAGCAATTCGTTCGGCAACACGGTCTCGACGCCGTCGAGCCCCTGCAACACCGTGTAGCGCGTGTTGATCTGCGTGACTTTACCGGTAAAGGTGCTGACCGAGATCATGTCGCCGATCGACAGGCTGCGCTCGAGCAGGATGATGAAGCCGGACACGTAGTTGCTGGCGATCCGCTGCATGCCGAGACCGAGGCCGACACCCAATGCGCCGCCGAACACGGAGAGCACGGTGAGATCGATGCCGACGAGATTCAGGCTCAGCAGCACGGCGCCGACGATCAGGAACGCGCGACCCAGGCGCGCCAGCGCCACGCGCAGCGAGCTGTGCAGCGCATGCACGCCCATCAACCGCTCTTCCAGCGCGGCACCGGCCCACAAGGCCAGCATCAGCGCCACGACGATGGATGCAACGGCCTGCAGGATGTCGGCCAACGTGACGCTGTTCGATTTCTTCGGGCCGAACTGGATCTTGTAGCTGTCGAGAAAATCGAAGATATCCGGCCACAAGCCCGTGATGTACAGCACGACGGCGAGCCAGGCGACCAGCGCGAAGATCTTCTCGAACGTGACGAGCGCCTGCCCCAGCTGCCCGCGCCGCGCGAACACGCGGCGCAACAGGTAGAACACGAGGCGGATCGCGGCCAGCGACCAGAACACGGGAATCGCCACCTTGACGATATTCGTGTGGAAGTGGCTTTTGGTCAGGAGGAATTGCGTCAGATACAGCAAGCTGACGACGAGCAACGGCGCCACGACGCGGGTAAAGCTTTCGACACCCGTATGCAACAGGCTGCCGGCCTCGCCGCGGCGACGGTTCCACCATATGCGGACCACTTGCGCGCTGAGCCAGCCGAACAGGATGCTGGCGATGATCGCCCCGACCTGCCACGGCATGCCGGGGCGGCTCAGGTCGTCGAGCAGATCGTAGATCAGGCTGGTCAGCGGCATCGTCCTTTATTACTCGGCAGCGTCGTCGGATTCGTCGGCAACGGGCTTGGCAGGCGCGGCCTTGCGCTCCAGCACGGCGGCAAAGAAGCCGTCCGTGCCGTGCTTGTGCGGCAGCATCTTCAGGTAGTCGCCCATGTCCAGCGGGATGCGCTGTTCAGCCAGGACCTTGTGCATCGGCAGCAGTTCAAAATCCGGGTGCGACGCCAGGAAGCCTTGCACGATGCCGTCGTTTTCCTCGTCCAGCAGGCTGCACGTCGCGTAGACGAGGCGGCCGCCGAATTTCACGAGGCGCGCGGCGCCGTCCAGGATCGAGGCCTGCTTTTCCGTCAGCTCGGCGATGCCCTCGGCCTGCTGGCGCCATTTCACGTCCGGGTTGCGGCGCAGCGTGCCCATGCCGGAACACGGCGCATCGACGAGCACGCGGTCGATCTTGCCGGCCAAACGCTTCACTTTCGAATCGCGTTCGTGCGCGATGACGACGGGATGCACGTTCGACAGTCCGCTGCGCGCCAGGCGCGGCTTGAGCTTGGTCAGACGCTTTTCCGACACGTCGAACGCATACAGGCGGCCCGTATTGCGCATGATGGCGCCAATGGCCAGCGTCTTGCCGCCCGCGCCGGCGCAAAAGTCGACGACCATCTCGCCGCGGCGCGCGCCCAGCAGCTGGGCCAGCACCTGGCTGCCCTCGTCCTGCACCTCGATCGCGCCTTCCTTGAACAGCGGCAGGTTTTGCAGCGCCGGTTTCTTCCAGATGCGCAGGCCCAGTGCCGAATACGGGGTCGGCTCGGCCGCGATGGGGGCCGTCGCCAGTTCGGCGATGACCTTGTCGCGATCGGTCTTCAGCGAGTTGACGCGCAGGTCCAGCGGCGCCGGCGTGTTCAGCACGGCGGCCAGGGCCAGGGTTTCTTCCTCGCCGTACTGGGCGACGAATTTGTCGTACAGCCAGTCCGGCAGGTTCGCCAGCTTCTTCGGCGGCAACAGCGAACGATCGATGTCCTTGATGCGCGCCAGGAAAGCGACTTCGTCTTCCGTCAGGCCCCCCAGCGAGTCCGCGCCGATGGCTTCCGCCATGCCCAGCAGGGTGAGGCGGCGCATCGTCGCGCCAGTGCCGGCGAAATCGGTGAAGAAGGATTTATGGCGCAGTACTGCGTAGACGCATTCGGCGATGGCGCCGCGTTCGCGCCCGCCCAGGCGGGGATGGTCCTTGAAGTAGCGCGACAGGGTGACGTCGGCCGGGGACATAAAGCGCAGGATCTCGCGCAATACTTCTTCCGCATTGCCGAGTATCGCGGGTGGCAATCTCATGGTGTTCCTTGGAAATAAAATCAGGGGGTCGCGGCGATCCGGACCTCGCCGCCTTCGATGCTGAGCCTGTCTTCGATGAACAGGCGCACCGCTTGCGGATAAATGACGTGTTCCTCCGCCAGCAGGCGTTCCGCCAGGCTGTCTTCCGTGTCGCCCGGCAGCACGGGAATGCGCGCCTGGATCACGGCCGGGCCATGGTCCAGCTCGGCGGTGACGAAGTGCACGGTCGCGCCGTGTTCCTCGACACACGCGTCCAGCGCCTGCCGGTGCGTGTGCAGGCCAGGGAACAGCGGCAGCAGCGACGGGTGGATGTTCAGCATGCGGCCCGCGTAATGCTCGACGAACGGCGCCGTCAGGATGCGCATGAAGCCGGCCAGCACGACGAGATCCGGTTCGAACCGGTCGATCGTGGCTTGCAGGGCGGCGTCGAACGCGTCTCGGGTCGGGAATTCCTTGTTGGGCACGACGGCGGTCGGAATGCCGTGGCTTTGCGCAAATTCGAGGCCTTTGGCGTCCGGCTTATTGCTGATCACGGCGGCGATGCGGGCCGGCCAGGCTTCGGCCTGCTGCGCACGCACGATGGCTTCCATGTTGCTGCCGCGGCCAGAAATAAGGATCACGATATTTTTCATAAGCGCGCATTGTAACCCGAGCCGGTGGGCGGGCCCAAGGAAGCAAATGGCGGCAACGCCGCGCTTACTTGAAGGCGTGGGGCCCCACCCAGCCCACGGGTTGGGGCGCTTGCGGCTCTTCGAAGGAATAAAACACGCGGAACGGGACTTTTTTCTCGGCCCAGAATTCGGCTGCGTCGCGGAATACGTCGAGCAGGGTTTCGCGGGCTTCCTTGTCGAATTTTTGCGTATTCGGCAATTGGTCCAGCACGGCGATGAAGCCCGGTTGCGGCCCGGCGCCGGCGATGACTTCGGTCAGGCAGTTGCGCAGCGCGTCGAAATTCTTGCTGCACGGCTTGGGGAAAAAGAATTGCTCGCCGATGCGGGCACAAACTTGCTGCTTCGTCAGCGCGTTGGTGCACAGCGCATAGAGAAAGTGATGACCCATGCGCATCGCCTCCTTCTGCAGCTCCGGTGCACGGTAAGCGCGGATGGACTGCACAAGATTCGGCGGTACTCTCGTCAACAAACTCATTTTTTCCTCAAGTCACCCAGTCTGGTTCTGCTGCTCCAGGCGCGGTGTTGTGGAAGCGGCGGGCTTGTTCGCTTTCTCCTGGTCTCGTTTCTACGCGCCAATAAAACCCCAAGTCTCCTAAGGGTAACGTTTTGTGGTAAGCGAATCAACCCGAATATGGACGAGCCCGCCATATTTGTAAAAAAAGACGAGTTTTTTCATCCATTGTTGGCGGTTTTTCCACGCTTTTCTACTCTGAACAACCGGTTTCGACGGGTATACCTGCTGTTACATTTTGTTGCCACACGGATCGTAAACAATGACCAACTGGCGCTAAGATTCCATCATGGCGAATCGCCCTGACGACTACAACCGACCTGCAGCACCACCAGAACGAGGTATTACCATGAAATTCAATGCCAAACTGATTCTCTCCGCGATGGGCGTGTGCGCCCTGCCGCTGGCCCACGCCCAGACTGGCGATTTCGAAGACTTCGGCCGCGTGGTGCGTGTCCAGCCGCGCATCGAGCAAGTGCGTACGCCGCGCCAGGAATGCCGTACCGACTACGTCCAGACACCGGTCCAGCAGCAGCGCAGCCAGGCCGGCACGGTCATCGGCGGCATCGCCGGCGCCCTGCTGGGCAGCCAGGTGGGCCATGGCAACGGCAAGGTGGCTGCGGCCGCCGCGGGCGCGATCGCGGGCGGCATGGTCGGCGACAACGTCGACAACAATGGCCGCGACTACGGTCCGCAAGTGCAGGAACAGGCCGTGCAGCGCTGCCGCACCGTCGACTCCATCCAGGAGCGCACGAACGGCTACGACGTGACCTACGATTACCGCGGCCATACCTATACGACAGTCATGAACCGCGACCCGGGCAACCGCGTGCGCCTGCGCGTGTCGGTCGCACCGGACCAGTACCAGTAACCTTCACACTTCCGGTGCGGGGGACGCCCCCCCTTCTCCGCACCGTCGGCTCCTCCGCAGCGTCTGCTGCCATCCACGGCGCTTCTTGCGCTGTGGATTGACGCCACCGATAATAGGATGTTCCCTTCGCACATCCTATGCTCATCAAACGCAAATCCATCGAACAGGCCGAATCGTCGCGCCGTCCCGCCCGCAAGCCCAAGTTTGCGCCCGTCACCCTGTCCGAACAGGACGGTGTGCGCTTCCTCCATTTCGGCACCGAATGGATCCAGGGCGCCATGCGCATCCGCAAGCCGGACTGGCCGGAACTCGAATACGCCCAGCAGATGATGGCCTGGATGCTGTTCGTCGACGACCCGCAAGCTATCGTCCAACTGGGCCTCGGCGCCGCAGGTTTGACCAAGTTCTGCTATCGCCAGTTCCCGCAGGCGCACGTGACGGCCGTCGAACTGAATCCGGCCGTGATCTCGATCTGTAACGCGATGTTCAAGCTGCCGCCGGAAGACGAACGCCTGCGCGTGCTCGAGATGGACGCGATGGATTTCGTGCTGGACGATGCCCACCACGACGCGATCGACGTACTGCAATGCGACTTGTACGACGCCACCGCGCGCGGCCCCGTGCTGGACACGCCCGAGTTCTACCAGGCGTGCAATGCGTGCCTGACGGACCGCGGCGTCATGACCGTCAACCTGTTCGGCGACCACCCGAGCTTCGGCAAGAACATCAAGGCGATGCGCTTCGCGTTCGGGCACGTGATCTGCCTGCCCGAAGTCCACGACGGCAACGTCGTCGCGCTGTGCTTCAAGACGAAGCCGGATCTCGACAAAGACCGTCTCGCCGCGCGCGCCGCGCAGATCGTGGCGGCGACGAAGCTGCCCGCGAAGTCCTGGGTCAAGGGCATCCTTGCTCCCGCCGCGAACTGACGCTCCGACCATGCACAAGCCGAAAGCCCTCGACCTGCAAACCATTTTTTCGTGGCTGCTGGCCGACGGCATCGTCGAGAAATCGACCGTCAAGCCTCACTTCGCGCAGGCGCAAAGCATCCTCAAGAACGCGGTCGGGTCCATGCATCCGCTGACCGCGATCGCGCAGTGCAAGATCGTCTCGGCAAAGCCGCCCCATAAACTGCTCACCTTGGACGTGCTCAGCGAATGGTGCGCGACGAAAGTCGGCCTGCCGTTCTTCCGCATCGATCCGCTCAAGATCGACTTCACGAAGGTCGCCGACGTGATGTCGGCCAGTTACGCGGCACGTTTCAACATCCTGCCCGTCGAACTGGGGCCGGGCACGCTCGTCGTCGCCACGGCGGACCCATTCCGCACCGAATGGCAGGACGAGATCGCACGCATCTCGCGCCGCCGCATCGAGCTCGTGATCGCGAACCCGCTCGACATCGCGCAATACATCTCGCAATTCTTCAGCCTCGCGAAATCCATCCGCGACGCCAACAAGTCGAGCGGACAAGACCTCGCGCTGCGCAACAACTTCGAGCAGCTGGTCGAACTGGGCAAGACCAATAAACAGGTCGACGCAAACGACCAGCACATCGTCAACATCGTCGACTGGCTGTGGGGTTATGCGTTCGACCAGCGCGCGTCCGACATCCACCTGGAACCGAAGCGCGACGCGGGCGCGATCCGCTTCCGCATCGACGGCGTGCTGCACCAGGTGTACCAGGTGCCGGCCGTGGTGATGATCGCCATGACGGCCCGCATCAAGCTGCTCGGGCGCATGGACGTGATCGAAAAACGCCGCCCGCAGGACGGCCGCATCAAGACCCGTACCAACGATGGCCAGGAAGTCGAGCTGCGCCTGTCCACGATGCCGACGGCGTTCGGCGAAAAACTCGTGATGCGCATCTTCGACCCGGAAGTCGTCGTCAAGACCTTGCCGGAACTGGGCTTCCCGCCCGACGACGCGGCGCGCTGGGACGCGCTGACGAAGCGGGCGCACGGCATCATCCTCGTCACGGGCCCGACCGGCTCCGGCAAGACGACGACGCTGTACACCACCTTGAAGGCATTGGCCACGAGCGAAGTCAACGTGTGCACGGTGGAAGACCCGATCGAGATGGTCGAAGCGTCGTTCAACCAGATGCAGGTGCAACCCGGTATCGACTTGTCGTTCGCGGACGGCGTGCGCGCGTTGATGCGGCAAGATCCCGACATCATCATGGTCGGCGAGATCCGCGACCTGGAGACGGCAGAAATGGCGATCCAGGCCGCGCTGACCGGTCACCTGGTGCTGTCGACCTTGCACACGAACGACGCCCCGTCCGCCGTCATGCGTCTGCTGGAACTGGGCGTGCCGTACTATCTGCTGGAAGCCACGTTGATCGGCATCATGGCGCAGCGTCTCGTACGCACGCTGTGCCCGCATTGCAAATCGCCGGACGGCGAACTCTCCGACGACGTGTGGAGCGCACTGGGCGGCGCGTGGAACCTGCCGAAGCCGGCCACGGTCTACCGCCCCATCGGCTGCCCGGAATGCCGCCAGACGGGGTTCCGCGGCCGCACGGGCTTGTACGAACTCGTCACCGTGACCGAAGGGTTCTCGCGCCTCCTGCAGGAAAAGACGGACCTCGCCGTGCTGCGCCAGCAAAGCGTGGCCGACGGCATGAAGCCGCTGCGCATCGCCGGTGCCTACAAGGTGATGGAGGGCTTGACGACGGCGGAGGAAGTGCTGAAATCCACGGTGGCGCACTAGCGATTTACGTTACCTCTGGCGTAAATCAAAACGGCCCGCTATAATACGTGCCTTCTTCGGGTCGTTAGCTCAGTTGGTAGAGCAGCGGACTTTTAATCCGTTGGTCGCAGGTTCGAGCCCCGCACGGCCTACCAGAGATTCAACGAAAACGCCAGCCTTCGGGCTGGCGTTTTTGTTTTCGGGCTTGGTCAAGCCAGTTGCCGTGTCCTGGACTGGCGCGGCATGTCGGCCAGGTGGAACCGGGACACGACCGCCGCCAACTGCGCCGCCTGGTCCTGCAACGCGGCCGCGGCAGCCGCCGCTTCCTCGACGAGGGCGGCATTGCGCTGCGTGGTCTCGTCGATCTGGACGATGGCCTTGTTGATTTCCTCGATGCCGGAACGCTGCTCGACGCTGGACGCCGAGATCTCCCCCACCACGCCGCTCACACGCTGCACGCTGGCCATGATCTGGTCCATCGTATTGCCGGCCTGCTGCACCAGCACCGTGCCGGTATCCATCTGTTGGACCGAATCTTCGATCAATTGCTTGATCTCCTTGGCCGCAACGGCGCTGCGCTGCGCCAGGTTCCGCACTTCCGACGCGACGACGGCGAATCCACGCCCTTGTTCGCCGGCCCGCGCGGCTTCCACCGCCGCGTTCAGCGCGAGGATATTGGTCTGGAACGCGATGCCGTCGATGACGCCGATGATGTCGACGATCTTGCGCGACGCCGCGCTGATCGCGTCCATGGTCGTGATCACGTCACCCACCACCTTGCCGCCGTCGGCCGCCACGCTGGATGCCGACTGCGCCAATTGATCGGCGAGGCGCGCATTGTCGGCGTTCTGCCGCACGGTGGTGGTCAGCGCTTCCATGGCGGACGCCGTCTCCTCGAGCGAACTCGCTTGCCCCTCGGTGCGGGCAGACAGATCCATGTTGCCGCTGGCGATCTGCGCCGATGCCGTAGCGATCGCATCCGTCGAACCGCGCACCTGCCCCACCACCTGCGCCAGGCTTTGGTTCATGTCGCGCAGGGAGCGCATCACCATGCCCGTTTCGTCGCGGCTGGCCACTTCGATCTCGGCCGTCAGGTCGCCGCTCGCCACCCGCTGCGCGACCCCGATCGCTTCGTTCAACGGCCTCGCCACGATGCGCGCGACCCACATCGCCAGCACCAGCCCGACGCCGACCGCCACCATCAGTGCGGCGACGATCAGCTTGCGCGACATGTTGAAGACCTGCTCGGCGGCCTGTTCGGACGCATCGCTGCCCTCGTCATTGTGCTTCGACAGGGCTTCGAATTCTTCATTGATCTTGCGATAGATCTTGTTGGAGGCGCCCTTGAACAGCGCCCTCGCCTCGTCCTTGCTGCCCGCATGCGACAGCGCGATCAGCTTCGCACTCTCCGCCATATACGCGTCCAGATCCTGCTGGAACGCTGCGTAGATGCGCTTTTCCTCGGGATCCGATACCAGGGCAGCGAGTGCTTCCTGCTGCGTGCGCATGATGTCGCGGCGGGTCGCGAGCGCCTTGTCCGCCGTCGCCATCTCGGGTTCGGCATCCTGCAGGATGTGCGTGGCTTCCGAAATCCTGAAGCGCGCCAGCGACGTCTGCAACTCACCGATATGGCGGATGCCGGGCATCCAGTTCTTGGCAATCTCGGTGGACGAATTGCGGACCTTGTCCAACTGGACAATGGAAAATATTCCCATCACACAAGTCATCGCGACGACGGGGACGAATGCCACCAGTAACTTGTTGGTAATCTTTAAATGGTGGAACCAATGCATGATGTCTCCGGACGGCGTGCTGAAACCAACATTATGTACTTGCCGTGCGTCAACCCTCTAAGGCCGGGGCGTTCTGCTTACCGTAAGTTGCGCCACAACAACAATCCAATCGTCGTCGCGCTTTATTTCCCCTGATGAACCCGCTGTTGCTGTACGGCAACCACAGGGGCGGCGTCGATACCTATACTCGGTAGCATCGATGGGAAAACCGAGTTTCTCATCTTCGCCGCCGGGAGCCATCATGCGTCGTTTGTCGACCCTGTTTGCCGCCACGTTTGCCGCCGCGTTCGTCCTGAGCAGCCTGGCGATCTCTGCCGCGACGCCGTCTGGACGACCGGAAAAGCGCGGGCGCTGACCTGTTGTATTCGCAACAAACCGCTTAGCGAACGACGGCCGAGCCGCTATAATGCGTGCCTTCTTCGGGTCGTTAGCTCAGTTGGTAGAGCAGCGGACTTTTAATCCGTTGGTCGCTGGTTCGAGCCCAGCACGGCCTACCAAAGATTCAACAGGAAGCCCCCGCATTTCGGTGCGGGGGCTTTTTGCGTTCTGGTCCCTCTCTGGTCGCTTCGGAAAGTGTCCGGTCCTGTCCGATCCTGTCTGTAGCATCGGCAAACTTTTCTCTCACTAGACGGGTCTAAATTGGGCCTGGCACTGGGAAAATGGCCCAGCTCAGCGAGCTGACCAATTGCTCCGGATGACGCCAATCTGGATGCCGCCCCGATAATGGCCGAGCTCGGAGGTACCAGGTTCAGGACTCAACCATCTCTACAAGCATACCTTGATGCGGCGCGCTGCCCGTGGCCACATCGGCAAAAACGTTCGCCTCGCAGACGCAAAGTGCTCCCGCCCGGCGCCGAGCGGGAGCGGCATTCAAGCGCTGCGGTGTTATGCTGCCTGTTCAAGCGCCGGGTAGTCGGTGTACCCTTCTTCCCCGTGCGTGTAGAACGTCTGCGGATTGGGCACATTCAGCGGCGCATTGCGCTGCAGGCGCTGCACCAGGTCCGGGTTGGCAATGTACAGCCGTCCGAATGCCACCGCGTCGGCATGGCCCGATTTCACTGCGCCGAGCGCCATCTCGCGGTCGTAGCCGTTGTTGGCGATATATGTACCGTTAAAGGCCTTGCGCGCCCACGCGAAGTCGAACCCCGGCACGTCGCGCGCCCCACCCGTGGCGCCTTCGATGAAGTGAATGAATGCAATGTCGCGCAAGTTGAGCTGCTCGACCAGGTAGCCGAACAGCGCTTGCGGATTGCTGTCCGACAGGTCGTTGGCTGGAGTCACCGGCGACAGGCGGATGCCGACCCGGCCCGCGCCGATCTCGGCCACCACCGCGTCTACCACCTCGAGGGCGAAGCGGCAGCGGTTTTCGATCGAGCCGCCGTAGGCATCATTGCGCTGGTTGGCGCCGTCACGCAGGAACTGGTCGATCAGGTAGCCGTTTGCGCCATGCAGTTCAATGCCGTCAAAGCCGGCCCGGATCGCATTGGCCGCACCGCGGCGGTATTCATCGACGATCTGCGCGATTTCTTCCAGCGCAAGTGCGCGCGGCTCGGGCAGCGCCACCTTACCGGCACGCGTGTAGGCGATGGCATTGGCCGTCACGGCCGAAGGCGCAACCGGCTGCACGCCGCCGGTCAGGTTCGGGTGCGTCACCCGGCCCACGTGCCAGATCTGTGCCACGATCTTCGACCCGGCCTCATGCACCGCCCGGGTGATCGGCTTCCAGCCCTCAACCTGCTCTTCAGAATAAATCCCGGGCGTGGCCATGTAGCCCTTGCCGACTGGCGAGACCTGGGTGCCTTCGCTAATGATCAGGCCGGCATTACTGCGCTGCCGGTAGTAATCGATATTCATCGCGCTGCCCGGCACGTCGCCGCGCGGCTCATCGGCACGGCTGCGCGTCAGCGGCGCCATCACGACCCGGTTGGCGACCTCGATGTCGCCAATGCGCGCAGGTTGGAACAGTTTGTGGTGTTCGGCGTCAACGCCGACAGGGAATACGGAAACACTCATAGCATCAGGTCCATTCACAAGTTAAACCAACAGAAGCCGCGCTGTCACAGCAGCAAAGTATGATCACGCATTATGTCCATTCCTGGAGAGGTAGCATAGGCCGCCAGGATGATATGATCTATTCCCCAAAGGAATAAGTGCTTATGGATCGATTACGTCTGATGGAGACCTTCGTCCGGGTCGTGGAAACCGGCAATTTTTCGGCGGTCGCACGCGAGGAGCAGAGCACGCAGTCGGCGATCAGCAAGCAGGTGCAGGCGCTGGAAGCCCAGCTCGGCGCCCGGCTGCTGGTGCGTTCGACACGCAGCCATTCCCTGACCGAGGCCGGCCGGCTGTATTACGAGCGTTGCCGCCAAGTGCTCGATACGCTGGAAGAAGCGCGTGCCGAAGTCCATCGCGCTGAGCACGACGTGGCGGGCATGCTGCGGGTTGCCGCGCCGGTGGCGTTCGGGCGCCTGCACATCGTGCCACGGCTGGCGGGCTTTTACGCGCGATACCCGAAGATCAAGATCGACTTGCAGCTCGACGACAATTTCGTGGACCTGGTCGCGGGCGGGATCGACGTGGCCTTCCGCGTCGGCGAGCTGAAAGACAGCCGCCTGATCGCGCGCCGCATCGGCACCGCGCACCGCGCGACGCTGGCCTCGCCCTCCTACCTTGCGGCACACGGCGAGCCGCGGCATCCCGACGAGCTGCGGCGGCACCAGTGCCTCATGTACACCGGGCTGGCAAATTTCAATGAGTGGGTATTCCAGGACGAGGCCGGCGGCGCCCACCACGTCAGGGTCAACGGCAATTTTCAGTCAAACAGCTCGGAGGCGATCCGCCAGGCAGCGGTCGAGGGGTTGGGCATCAGCTACTCGACCTCATGGATTTACGGCAGCGATATCCGGGCCGGGCGCGTCAAGCCGATTCTGACCTGCTTTCGCCTGCCGCCGCTGCCCTTGAACGTGGTGTTCCAGCCGGCCCGCCGGCCATCATTGAAGATCACAAATTTTGTCACGTTCTTCACCGATGCGTTCGGCCGCGATCCGGACATCTCGCCGATGCTGTCGTCCGAGGGCGACGCGCTGCCGGCGCCCGGCCGTTGACGCGCGCGTGGAGCGCCCGCATACGCCGGCATCGCGCGCGTCGCGCCGGGCGCCGCTGGCAAGCAACTGCTCGACAATGGCGACGCGGTTGAACATGGCTGCTTCATGGGCGAGGTCTTGCCGTCAGATGAAACTTCTTCGACATCGGCGCCGTGCTTCTGCAGCCGCCGCATCATCGGCAAGTCGCCCTTGCAGGCGGCGCCTGCCAGTGGCGACTGCCCCATGTCATTGCGCATCCCGCGATCGGCGCCGCGTTCTAGCAAAACTTCCGCCACGTCCAGGTGGCCGTGGTAGCTGGCCAGCATCAGCACCGTGGTAGCTGGCCAGCATCAGCAGGCTGTGGCCGCGCTGGTTGCGGAAATCGACCGGCAAGCCGGCCGAAAACAACGGGCTAGTACAGCACCACCGAGCGGATCGATTCGCCCCGCTTCATCAGGTCGAAGCCCTCGTTGATCCGCTCGAGCGGCAAAGTGTGCGTGATCAGCTCGTCGATGCGCAGCTTGCCGTCCATGTACCAGTCGACGATCTTGGGCACGTCAGTACGACCGCGCGCGCCGCCGAACGCGGAACCCTTCCATTCGCGCCCCGTGACCAGCTGGAACGGACGGGTGCTGATTTCCTCGCCGGCTGCCGCCACGCCGATGATGAACGACTGGCCCCAGCCCTTGTGGCAGCATTCGAGCGCCTGGCGCATGGTGGTGGTGTTGCCGATGCACTCGAACGAGTAATCGGCGCCGCCGTCGGTCAGCTGGACGATGTGGTCGACCACGTTCGGCACCTCCTTCGGGTTGACGAAGTCGGTCATGCCGAAGCGGCGCGCGATCTCGACCCGCGCCGGATTGATGTCAACCCCGACGATCTTGTTGGCGCCCACCATTTTGGCGGCCTGGATCACGTTCAGTCCGATGCCGCCGAGGCCAAACACGACCACGTTGGCGCCGGCTTCGACCTTGGCCGAAAATACCACTGCGCCGACGCCGGTAGTCACGCCGCAGCCGATGTAGCAGGCTGTTGCAAACGGTGCGTCCTTGCGGATCTTGGCCACCGCGATTTCTGGCACCACGATGTAGTTCGAGAACGTGGACGTGCCCATGTAGTGGAACAGCGGCTTGCCGTCGATCGAGAAGCGCGAAGTCGCATCCGGCATCAGGCCGCGGCCCTGGGTGGAGCGGATCGCCTGGCACAGGTTGGTCTTGCGTGACAGGCAGAATTTGCACTGGCGGCATTCCGGCGTGTACAGCGGGATCACGTGGTCGTCCTTCTGCACCGAGGTCACGCCGGGGCCGACATCCACTACCACGCCCGCGCCCTCGTGGCCCAGGATGGCCGGGAATATGCCTTCCGGATCGGCGCCGGACAGGGTGTAGTAATCGGTGTGGCAAATGCCGGTGGCCTTGATTTCGACCAGCACCTCGCCGGCTTTCGGGCCGGCCAGGTCGACTTCCTCGACCGTCAGCGGGGCGCCGGCCTTCCATGCAATAGCAGCTTTGGTTTTCATATTGAGCAATGGTTCGTTGAAAAATTGATAAGGTCCTGCTGCGAAGGTTCTCAGAATCTGGACAGGACAATCTTGCCGCGCGCCTTACCGCTTTCGAGCAAGGCATGGGCACGCTTGAGGTTGGCCGCATTGATGGTGCCGAAATGCTCGGCCAGCGTCGAACGCAGCACGCCGGCGTCGATCAGTTCGTTGATGCGGTTCAGCAGGTAGTGCTGCACGATCGTGTCGTCGATCACGTGGTGGGCGCCGAGTTGCATCGCCCGCTCGCGCGTTTCCGGCCGCAAGGCAGTGGCGACCACCGTCATGAGCTGGCGCGCCAGCTGAACTAGGCTCGAGCCGACACCGCCAGCCCCGCCGATCACCAGCAAGACACCGGTGGCGTCTTGCTCCAGGCGCACCTGCAAGCGGACGAACAACAATTCCCACGCCGTGATCGAGGTCAGCGGCAAAGCGGCAGCGGCGGCATCGCCCAGACTGGCCGGCGCGCGGCCGACGATCCGTTCATCGACCAGGTGCAGCTCGCTGTTGGTGCCGGGACGTAGCAGCGAACCGGCATACATCACGCGGTCTCCCGGCTTGAACAGGCTGGCCTGGCCGCCCACCGCGCGCACCACGCCCACCACATTCCAGCCCAGTGTCCTGGCCTCGCCCACAGGCGGCGCCACCCCGCGCCGGACTTTGGTATCGACCGAGTTGACTGATACGGCATGTACTTCGACCAGCAGGTCACGCCCGGCCGGTTGCGGGTCCGGCAGCGTCAGGTCGACCAGGCATTCCGGTGCGCAGACCGGCGGAGATTCGCGATGGCCAACAGCTTTCATGCGAGGTCCTTGTTACGTGTTCAATCAATGGCAGGCCACGGCGACACCGAACGGCAAGGCAGATCGTACGAGTGTGCGCCAACGCTGGCGCGCGCAGATGCCTGTAGCGCGCGGTGCCTTACGGAAGAGCAAGTATGCAGGACAGCAAGCACATTGAATATGGGACAAGCACAATTTTAGAATTCCTGATTATGGAATAATGACGCTTTATTGCCCGGGCTATTGTTTTGAACAATACAGACTTGTTGCGCGTTTTTTGTATTGCCGCCGACTCGCTCAGTTTTCGCGAAGCGGCTGCTCGCCTGGCTATTTCCCCGCAAGGGGTCACGCGCGCGGTGCAGCGGCTGGAACGCCACTTTGGCGAACTGCTGTTTCATCGCAGCACGCGGCAAGTGCGGATGATCGAATTTGGCGCGCAACTGTCCGCCCGTGCGCGCGAATCGCTCCAGCAGCTCGACGCGCTGTTCCAGCGCCCTGGCGAATCGATGGGTTCGCAACTGCCGACCCGGGTACGGATCACCGCGCCGCGCAGCCTGGCGCGCATACACCTGCTGCCTGCACTGGTCGATCTGGCGACCGCGCATCCTTCGAGCATCCTGGACCTGCGCCTGGGCGATGAGATCGCCGACGTGGTCGACGATCAGATCGACATCGGCGTGCGGCTGGGATTCATGCGCGACAACAGGTTCGTCGCGCGCGCAGCGGCCAGGATGCAGTTCGTGATTGCCGCCGCGCCGGCACTGGTGGTGCGCACCGGCGTCCCGGCTTCGCCCGATGCGCTGGCGGCGCTGCCGACCACCGGTTTCATCGACAACACCAGCGGCCGGGTATGGCCGTGGTACCTTGCGGGAGAGCGCCTGTTCGTTCCGGCCGCGCCGGTCCTGCTGATGGACGATCCTGAAGCCGAGCGCGACGCGGTACTGGCCAGCATCGGTTACGGCCAAATGCCGTACTACTGGCGGCACCTTACCTAGCGACCGGGCGCCTGGTGACGGTGCTGGACCAGTTTGCGCCGCCGCCGTGGGACGTGTTCGTCTTCCGTCCGCAACGCGGCCCGGTGCCGCCCCGCATCCGCCTGGTGTTCGACGCCATCGTCTTCAGTTTGCAGGCGATTGCCAACGGGGTCCCTCCGGGCACGTCGGAACAGCGGGATGGGAACGAATCCAATCTCAATTAACATTCATCCAACGCAGCCCCACCGTACTCCGGATGCGCGCTGCGGTGGGAAGTGCGCCGCCTGTTGCACGCCCGACAACGCGGGACAGTCCAACTATTTCGGTCTGTCATTGAAAGATGTGCTAAGTATGAACCGGTATGAACCGCTCCGGCTTTCACGAAGGCCTTCATATAACCGTCTGACCGGCAAGGACCAGCTGGCTCTTCTACAATCCGGCAAATTGAGAGTGCCTAGAAGCGCACCCGCAAGATAGTCAATGACTATCAATTTCATATATACGATTTAACCTTAAGTTATCGTCGTTACCCTATAATCATTTTAAGTTTTCACGATGTTATGCCGATTGCAGCGGTTGGAGCGCGGCGATCGACGAGAACAATAGCCGGTTAATCCAACTTGGCCGTTGGGCGCTAGCAGCCCAACGTAGCCGATTTTGAAATGGAATGCATTCATGTCTAAACGCCTGAAACTCTACACGTCGCCATCGGCCTTTCCCAACCCGCAACGCCTGCGCCTGTTCCTCCACGAGAAGGGCATCGCCGACCAGTTCGATGAAATCATCTATGACATGACCCCGGGCGGTGACCAGCGCAAGTGGCCGCACCTGAAGCTGAATCCATGGGGTGAAACGCCAACCCTGTTGCTGGCCGACGGAAGCTATCTGTCGGAAACGGCGGCCATCGCGCGCTACCTCGATCAGCATTATCCCGGGCGTAAAATCATGGGGGCGACTGCGCTCGAGCAAGGCCAGGACACGATGTGGGAAAACCGGATCTGGACGCATATCTTGTACCGCATCGTCACTATGTTCCACGTGATGCACACTGGCCTGGGTCCCAAGCTGGAGCTGACTCACAACCCCCAGTGGGGGGAACATTGCCGGAAGGAAGCGTTGGCCCACGCCGCGCTGGTTGACCGTCACCTGGCCGACGGGCGCGCCTGGGTCCTTGGAGGCGATGTACCGACCTTCGCCGACATTACACTGTGTACGGCAATCGCGTTTTCCAAGTTCCCGGTCAACGCCACTCCGCTCGACGAGCGCTTCGAGCACCTCGACGCGCTGTGGCAGCGCTGGAAGAAGCGCTCCAGTTTCCAGGCGGCATATGCCGATGGCGGCAGCGGCCTCGACGAACTTGCCGACCTACGCAAGCCCTAATCGACGGCGCCGACCAGTCCTCGCAGACCATGTTCATGCGCTCCGCTACGAAGAACTCGACTGCGGTTTTTACTACTGAACGTCTTCCCTCATCGCTGTCTGGTGTGCATGTGTGCAGGCTTTTGACCATCGCCTGCCTGCACAGATCGGCCCTGGCACACATAAAGGAAGGGTTGTCTGGTCGCTCTCTGGTCGAGACCAGTTACAATAGGATCAAGGATCGTCCATCAGCGTCAAGGTCCGGTTACTGCCACGAAAAACGCGCACTCTGCCAATCGTTCTTGCGGACCAAGGAAGTACCTGACGGAACAGCCCGCGATCGGGCGACGAGGGCCGTGCGGTATGGGCTGGTTGTGGCACTTTTAATCCGTTGGTCGCTGGTTCGAGCCCAGCACGGCCTACCAAAGATTCGACAGGAAGCCCACGACTTCGGTTCGTGGGCTTTTTTGTTTCCCCAATTCTTCGGATTACCTTCAGCGGCATGGCGCCCTGCTTCGCCACCCGGTTGTCAGCGTGATATTGTTTCCATAATATACAGGCCTGTCGTCGCCTGAAGAGGCCGCCATGCCAACTGACGCCGCATTCGCTCGCCCACGGCCCGCGCTGTCGAGAATTGCCATGGTCGCTGCCCTCCACGCGCTGGTACTATTCGTTTTCATGTCCAGTGATCGCATCGTTCGGTCGAGACCGCCGCAAACGGTCATGCTGCTGGCCCTGATACCGCCGGAAATCGTCAAGCCACCACCTCCCCCGCCGCCGCGGCCGCACCGGCACGCAAGCAGGCCGCGCCCACCGGCCCGCGAGGCCGCCGCGCCGCCACTGCACGACATCGAAGTCGTACCGCGCACCGAAGTCGTCCCCACCATCGTCGACAATGCGATGCCGGTCGAGGTGGCCGGCGGCAAGCCCGACAGCACCGGCACCACCGGGGCCGGCGACGTGGGCGCAGGCACTGGCGGCGGCGGGGCCTCCGTCAGGGTGCGCGCGGTGCTGGATCCGGCCAATTGCGAGCGCCCGAGGCTGCCGTGGAGCGCCGAACAACGCAAGCTCACCGGCCATGTGATCCTGGCGGTGCTGATCAACGTCGACGGCAAGGTGACGGATGCACGTGTCGCCCGCTCGAGCGGCCATCCGATTCTCGACGAGACCGCCCTGAAAAGCGCGCATCGGTGCCATTTCGTGGCGGCGACGGTCGACAAGGCACCGGTACCATCGTGGGAGTTGTTCCGGTTCTCGTGGATGAACGATTGACGCCGGTGCCCTGCGTCTCCATCACCATGACATTAGGCGCCACCGGTTGCGTCTCCGATAGAACGGCGAGCAACACGCCGGCAGCGCACGTTTCCGGCCATCTCGTCAAGGATTGACATGAAACACGGACTGAAACTCGCCGGCATGATCGCCGCCATCGCCCTGCAGCTTCCCGCCCACGCCGACGAAAAGCCGGACGGATTGAAGGCGGAATGCCACAAAAGGTCGGCTCCTGATCGAGACGGGGCCCGGTCAGGCTGCGCTAAGAACGTCGTTCCCTCGAACACCGAAGCGGTCTCCGGCACCTGCGCAATGGTCCATTCCGCATCCTCCAACTGCACCGGGTTGTAGCGGATCGGCTTCGATTCACGAGGTTCCCGGCATCGCGAACAATGGTGCCGGTCGCCCTCTGCCGAATTCAGGCAAAAACGCCAGCCTCGGGCTGGCGTTTTTCGCTTTCGGGCTTACTTCGCGTAGATCGCTTCGTTGTCGAGATAATACGTGTCGCCCGTGTACGTATTCGGGTTCAGCATCAGCACGATCTGGTTGACGGCAGTGTCGGCCGTCTCGCCGTCGATACGATCGTTCATCAGGAACTTCAGCCGCTGCCAGCTGTTTTGAACCGTCGTGGTCGCCAGGTATTTCGAGTGGCGCCCCGACGGATAGTTGGACGCGGTGGCGACCTTGTTGTTCTCGAGCTGGATCAGGATCGGCGTCCCCACCGGCGCGGCGCTGTACACGTCCAGGTAGAACGCCTTGTCGCCGCGGACGAACGGTCCGGCATCCGGAATCGCCGTGGTGGTGGCCGTGATCAGGTCGTATTGCTGCGCGCTGCTGCGCACGTACTGGCCGACCGTCGTGGACGAGTTCACCGTGTTCGGCGCAGGATTCGCCGCGCTCCGGTTGAACGTCCCCGTTACCGTGGTGTAGGTCTGGTTATGGATCGTTTCGAAATCATCCAGGACGAGCGACTTCGTCAGCACCGGCGACACGGTCACGTTCAGGGTCTTGGTATAGGTGCCGCAGCTGTTCTTCACAGTCAAGTTCACGGGACCGCTCGTCGTGGCCCAGTTGACCGTCAGCGCGTTGCCGGTCGAGGTCTGGCCGGTCGGTGCCGTCCAGCTGTACGTCGATCCGCCCGCGTTGTCGTCCACCACGCTGTAGGTCGCGACGGTGTTGGGCTCGACGATGTGCTTGCCCGAGATGGACGGTTGCGGCACCGCGTACACGCGCACGTAGTCGACCTGCATCGTTTGCGGCAGCGCCGTGTCGTCCACGGTCCCGCCGAAATTGCCGCCGACCGCCAGGTTGAGGATCATGTAGTACTGGTAATTCTCGAACGTCCAGTCAGCAGGATTGGCGAGGTCGGACGGGGTCTTGGTCGCGTACAGCAGGTCGTCCACGTACCAACTGATACGGTTGGCGCTCCATTCGACGGCATAGACGTGGAAGTCGCTTGCCCACGTATCGGGCTGCTTGAGAATCTGGCTGGTCTGGAACTGGGCATTCGCGCTCGACGGGCCGTAGTGGATGGAGCCCAGCTGGTACATGGATTTCTGCCCCGTCGCCTCCTGGATATCGATCTCGCCGCTGGCCGGCCAGGCGACCGTGGTATTCGGCAGCATCCAGAACGCGGGCCACATGCCGTGTCCGCCCGGGATCTTGATGCGTGCCTCGAACCGGCCATGCGTCCATTGCCCGCCGTTGGGACGGTTCAGCGTGCGCAACCGCGCCGACGTATAGGATTTCGAACCCACCCGTTGCTTCTTGGCGGTAATCGTGAGCAAGCCGTTCGCGACGGTCGCGTTCGCCGTCTGGTACGACTGCAGCTCATTGTTACCCCAGCCACAAAGGCCGTAACTGCAGCCATCGCCGGTCTGGAATTCCCATTTGTTCGTATCCACGGCCGTGCCGTTGAATTCGTCGGCGAATACGGGGGTGGTACTCGGGCATTGCTGCGCGCCGGCGGCACCGGCCGTCAGTGCCAGCGCAGCGGCGAATGCGCGCGCCAGCGGCGCGGCGTGAAAACGTTCAGGCATGTGTAGTCTCCGTTGTGATTATCGGTATATTGAGCAAACGATGCAGCCGTTTGCTGCTCGGAACGTGCCTGGCACAAGCAAGCGCGGCTATGCCGGGACGGAGTTGGAAACGATTCCAATCGAGCTCGATCATCTTGACTTGAAGCGCGATTCACGTCAATTGAATTCATGCATATGTGGCATCGAACGCAGCGGACCCGCTGCCCGCCGCATCATTCCGCCATCACGCCGGAATCAGTGACACGAACACAGCCTCGTTTTTACGATGCCGGAGCGGTATCCGGACTTGATGTCGCCATGTATGCCTCGACGGTCGCGGCCGTGAGCCTGCCCTGGCACGCCTCTGCCAGCAGCTGACCGGGCTCGATGGTGATGCCGTCGCGCTTCAGCACCAGGCTCTCTCCCGGCCGGACGTGCAACGCAAATCCGGCATGACAAAGACTGGCGATCGCCCAGTCGCGCAGCACGTCGAGCACGTGGTTGCGTTGCCCTGCCGGCGACAGGAAGCTCGGGCCGTCGGGTTTGAGCCGCGGCCACCACGCATCGAGCGACAGCGCGATCTCGGGCAACCTCGTCAGCGGCAGTGCGTCGGGCGCCATATCGGTGCCCGCGAAACGGGCCTGGATCTTTTTGCCCAGCACCACATCGCCGAACGCATCCCAACCCAGCCCCGGCCAGTCGCGGCCTCCGATCCGCTCGAACCATATCGTTTCGAGACGCTCTTCACCGCCGAGCAGGCCCGCGCAATTCACGGGTCCGGACAAGCGGCCGCTGGCGCCACCCCCGAGCGCCGTCATCCGCTCGTCGAGCGACGGATGCGTGTCGTATGGGGATGACGTGCGCTCCGCCGCACCGTCGATCGCCTCCTGCACCTCGCGCCGTTTCGGCGCTGCGGCGCAAAAGCGGCGGTACCCGTCGAACACGGGCAGCTGGACGCTGCAGTTCAGCGCGGGCACGAGATCGTGGTGGAAATAGGCGAACCACATCGGTTCCAGCAGATGGATTTTTTCCAGTGCGGCACAGGCGGACGCCACGCCGAAATGCCGCGCGCTCAGCGCATCGGCCGCATACTCCTGCGCCCGCGACACGGCCGTCGACCGGCGCAGAAACCACTGGCCGTAGCGGCGGAACGGTTCGTCCAGAAAAAACACGGAGTCGTCGAGCGCGTGGACGGCAGTCCCGATCGAAAGGCGGGTGCGGTACACCCATGGCGTCAGCAAGGTATCGCCGCCGATGAAATGGCCGAATTCATGCGCGATGACGGCACCGAGTTCCGCTTCCGACAGCCAGACGAACAGCGGCATGCCGATGCCGATCGACAGCGTCTTGACCCGGCCGGTCCACGTACGCTCCGCCCGGATGAACGCCGTCGCCGTCGTGACGAGATGAACCTCGAACGGTGCCGTCACCCCCACCTTGGCGGCCACGCCTTCGATGAACCGGAACAGCTGCGGCGCTTCGTCCCGCCGCAAAGGCGTCGGCACGACGTCCGCAGCCGCCGACCCGGCGCGCCGTGGCCGCAGCGAATACGCCAGCGTGATGCCGGCGCACGCCGCGACGATGCCGGACAAATCGATGGTGTCGCGGAAGTGAAGTTGCGCGACCGGGATCGCCAACAGCCCGATCACGAGGCCGGCCGCGAGCAGCCAGAAGCCGAGCCACAGCACCACCATCAGCAGCGCGCGGCTGGCCAGCGAGCCGCTGTCCGGCGCGGCCTGGGCCGCACTCATGCCGGCCATTTGGCCAGCGCCTGCGTGACGACGCTGTGCAGCAGATCGGTTTGCGCCGCCTGGGTGCGCAGTTGGGCGCGCTCGGCGGCCGGCAGCGCCGCATTCCGCGAACGCACCAGCATCGCGGCCGCGCGCATGCCGGGCTCGAGGTCGGCGTCCGCCAAGGACACCGCGTCGCCCTGCACGAAACGCGTCAGCGTGCTGCGGTCGTTGCTGTCGACGCTGCGGCCGAAGTGTTCGAGTTTCGCCACGACGGCCTTGTCGTTCGTGCGCACGGCCTCGCCGAACAGCAATCCCCATTGTTCCGGGCCGAGCGCCATGACATCGCCCTGCGTCATGCCGCGTGCCAGCCGCACGGCCTTGGCGGGATCGCTGCGCAGGGCCAGCATCACCTGGACCAGCAGCGGCTGTTGTGCAGCGGCGGCGACCGGCTCCAGGCCGGCGCGCACGCGGATGGGATCGAAGGCCGCATCGGACGTGTCCTTCTTGTCGACAGCGTCCATCTGGCGGCGCGCATCGCCACCCGCCAGGCTGACCACCATCAGGTATTCGGCCAGGTGCTCGCCCCGGCTGTCGTCTTGCGGTGACTTCAGCAGCGAAGCGAGCAGTCCTGCCGCTTCGTTCGCGCGCTGCCTGGCGACCAGCGCTCGCACCTGGGCGTCGACGACGTCGGCCGCTGCGCGCGGCGCCAGCGCATGCAAGCGGTTCCATCCTTCGATCGTGCCGGCGTAATCGCCATGCGCCATGCGGCGCCACGTCAGACTGCGCAGGATATTGGGTTCGGTGCCATATTTGGCGGCCAGTTTTGCGAGCGCGTCGACGCCGGCCGGCCCCCGCAGCAGGCTTGCATACAGATACTGCGCCGCTGCGGAATCGGGCTGCTGCTTGGCCTTGTCCGCATATTCCTGAAGCACTTCCCGGCTTTGGCCGGCATTGTCACGGGCCATTTGATAACTGCGGTGCAGGACGATGTCATCCGGATGCATCCGCAACGCGCGCTGCGCCACCCGGATCGCTGCCGCATCCGACGCCTGCGACGCCGCAAACATGGCCAGGCCGATCGAGTCGCGATCCCACCCTTTGATTTCCGCTTCCGCTTCGAGGAACGGGGACGCATTCTTCATCGCGTCGTGTTGCGCCAGGTAATACATGCAGGTCATGTAGCCGGGTTTATCCTCCGGCCGTGCGAGATCGAGGTGAGTCCGATATACCCGCTCCGTGTTCTTGCTCATGCTGACCGTCTGCGGCGGCGCCGTGAATACGTCATCGATGCGCGGCAACTCGACGAATCGCTGGCCGCAAAACACAGCCGGTTCCGCTTGCGCTTCCTCGGTTGCAGGCTTATGCGAGAAATACGTCACCTGCTCCTTGAAGAGCGGCGCGGCGCCGGCGATATTCCACATCGTCATCCTGGAAGAACTGGCGACGTTTTCGTGCAAGGTATCGACGACCACGCCTTTCGCGGTCGCCTTGCCTTGCACGTCACCGGTCTTGACCGTAACGATGTCGTGCCCCATCGGCGCAATCGTGCGCTGCGTTCCACCCAGGTCGACATCGACCGCCACATCAAGGCCATTGACGACCACGACCTCTTGCGTGCGCGACTTGATGAACCCGTTGACCGCCCCCGACCCGACCAACAGCACCAGCAGCAGTGCCAGGCTCCTGCCGTACAGCCAGCCGAGCATGCTGGAAGGAACGCGCGCAAAGATATTCCATTTCGACGAGAACAGCGACGACCCGACTTTCCTTACGAGATAAGAACGCAAGGGAATGATTGGAATAAACTGCAGAGCTACAAAAGCGTGCGTGGCAATATAGGTGCCGTCGCTTTCGGCCTCCGAACGTCCCACGAACCCAAAGCCCACCGTGTTGAATGTACCGAGCGCAGGCGTGCCATTCAGTGGCTTGGCAAACAGGCGCCGCTGGCGCACGAGCGTCTTCAGCGTGTCCTGATGGGCTGGCAGGCGCTTGAACCATTTGGCCCACCCCAGGGCGCGGTAGACCTTGAAAGGATCTCCCGTCTCGATGGCACGACGGATCTTTGGATCCACCGCCAATACTTCGAGTTCCGGAATGCGCTGGACAAGATTCGCGGGATCTTTCAGGGACATGTTTCCGCCTCTAGAATATTTATTATCGGAAACTCTAACATTCCCAGGACGGCAAAATCAATTCATTAACGCGAAATAGGTACGCGTTAAAATCCACGTATTTTATGCGTGGAATTCTTCACGAATTCTCATGTCGTCCGCGATTGGATTTCAATTGAGGACAGTGCCCGAAAAAGCCGCCTACGCTTCCATCACGACGAAATTGCGCGCCACCGGCTGCGATTGCGCCGGCGGCATCGCCTTCGAGATCAGGTAGCCCTGGATCTCGTCGCAGTCGAGCGCGCGGAGCATGTCGACCTGCTCCATCGTTTCCACGCCTTCCGCGACGACGCGCATCGCGAGCGCGCGCGCCATCGTCACGATCGCCCGCACGATCACGATGCCGCCCTCCGTCTTGCCCAGCTGGACGATGAATGCGCGGTCGATCTTGAGGCCGTCGAAACTGAGCTTGTACAGCTGCGACAGCGACGAGTACCCGGTGCCGAAGTCGTCCAGCAACACCTTGATGCCCGTCTGGCGGATCGCCTGGATCGCACTCACGACGGAAGCCGTCTCGTTCATCACGGACGATTCCGTCAGCTCGACCTCGACGAGGCTCGGGTCGACACCGTGCAGCTCCAGCGCGCGGCGCAGCGTCTGCGCCACGTCGGTGTCGTTGAACTGGCGCGGCGACACGTTGATCGAGACGGGCACGAGTTTGTCGCCGTTCTTGGCCCAGAGCGCCAGTTGGGCACAGACCTTGTCGATCACGAGGTCGCCCAGCTTGAGCACGAGTCCCGTCTCCTCGACGAGGGGCACGAATTCCGCGGGCGACACGACGCCCCGCGTCGGATGCACCCAGCGCACGAGCGCTTCCAGGCTCGTGATCGAGCCGTCCGCAAGATCCACGCGGGGCTCGTAGTACATGACGAACTGGTCGTGCGCGAGCGCATGGCGCAGCTCGCGGATGCGTTCCAGGCGCGCCTTCAGCTGGTCGTGGAATGTGCCGTCGAAGAAGCGATAACTGCCGCGGTCGCTCGTCTTCGCGGAATACATCGCGACGTCGGCGTTCTGCAGCAGCGCGCGCGGTTCCTTGCCGTCGGTCGGGAACAGGCTGATGCCGATCGAGGCGCCCACGACGTATTCGCCGTACGACAAGCGGATGCTGCGGCGGAAGGCGCGCTGGATGCGCTCGCTCGCCTGCGCCGCGTCGAACGGATCGGCGATGGTGGCGAGTACGATCACGAACTCGTCGCCACCGAACCGCGTCACGCAATCGTGCGGCCGGACGGCTTCCTTGAGACGGTGCGCGGCCGTGCACAGCAGCTCGTCGCCGGCCGCATGGCCCCACGTGTCGTTGATCGCCTTGAAGCCGTCCAGGTCGATGAACAGCAGGGCAAACATCTTGTTCTCGCGCTCGGCGCGGGCGATGGTATCGCGCAGGTGGCTTTCGACCCAGTAGCGGTTGGGCAGGCGGGTGAGCGGGTCTTCGTTACTGCGCCGGAGCAGCTCTTCTTCATGCACGCGATCCTCGGTGACGTCGCGGGCCGACACGGCCAGGTTGTCGCCGTAGCGGAACATCTTCAGCGTGACCCACTTCGCCGGGAAGCTGTCGTGCGGGCGGCCCAGCGTCACTTCGTTGTAGCCCGTATCCATCGCGCGGCGCAGGCTCTCCATGCGCGTTTCCAGCACCTCGCCTTCGTACAGCTCCGTCACCTTCTTGCCGATCAGCTCCCGAGGTTCGCGCGCCACCAGTTCCGCGGCGCGCCGGTTGCAGTCGATGACCTCGAAGTCCTTGACGGCCTTCTCCCCGTCCCATTCGGGCCGCAGCATGTAGAACCCTTCGTTGCTGGCTTCCGTGGCCATCCGGTACGTATCGCGGATCACGCGCAGCTCGTGGTCGCGGCGCGCCAGGCGCAGCGAATTGCTCATCGCAAGCAGGCTGAACAGGGCCACCGTCACGGTCCCCAGCAACGCGCTGCTGATCCACGCGCTGCGCATCGCGTACCAGGGCGCGAGGGCGGCCTCGTAGTCGAGGCCCGCCACGGCATTCACGCCGCGGCGGTCGACGTGTTGCCAGCCGACGAAACGGGGGCGGCCGTCGCCGAACCATGCGCCGTCCTCGACCAGCATGCTGCCGGCCGACAGGCGCAACGACGACGCATGGACGAACCCGGGCTGGCGTACGGTGCCTGCCGCCCCCTCCGACCGCAGCGCCCGCGTACGCCCGTCGTCGCCGACGAGGGCCAGCAGGCCGTCCTGGCGGAAGACCGCCTCCGCATCGCTCCTCGTGAAATAGGCGGGGTCGACGGCAACGACGACGGCGGCCGCGAACTTGCCGTCGCGGTCCGACAATTCCCACGCGAAGAGCAGCCGGTGCCTAGGGCCGCCGCGACCGTCGATCGGCACTTCATCCACAAAGAAATTGACCGGGAAGCCGTGCTGCACGCGGGGGAGAACGTAAGCGGCGGCGGCCGGCGACAGCGTCGTCGGCGCGGTGGACGTCAGCACGCGGCCTTCGCCATCGACCACCGACACGAGCATGCGCGCGCCGTCGACGAACAGGCCGTGCTCCTCCGCGAAACCCAGGTGCACGTCGCCCTGCCTGGCCTCCCAATCGTATCTGACGTAGCGCGCGGTCTGCTCGACGGTGTCGATTTCGCGCTGGACCTGCTCGGCGTAGCCGTTGGCGAGCGTGCGTACTTCCTGCAGCGTCCGCAGTTCGAGTTGCTTGCGCTCGGCATGCAGTTGCTGGAACAGGATGAGCCAGGCAAGGCCCAGCATGATCAGCGCGCCGATCGGCCAGGCCAGCAAGCGCCAGAGGTGCTGTTTCCAGAATGCGGGGCCGCCCGTACTCGCATGACTCGCTGCCGTGATACGTGCTCGCAAGTCCGTCAATAGTTTGCGAAACATTGCTCGCCCCCGTCCGACATCCCCTGAATAGGAACCTACTGCTGATGCCGAAAAATTACAACGATTATCCATGCGCAAATTCCGGGGGGAATCGCTTGCGTCGCGGCGCCCCCAAGTATACCGTGTATACATGACGACCAAGCAACGAATTCTTGACATCGCCATCGACGAACTCGAAGCGAAGGGACTGTCGGGTTTGAGCCTGCGCGCCGTCGGCCAGAAGGCCGGGATCACGCCCATGGCCGTGTATCGCCATTTCGCCGACAAGGCCGCGTTGCTGGAAGCACTGGGCGCGCACGCACTCGACCTGTGGCAGCGCCGGGCCGAGGCGTACGCGGGCTTGCCGCTGCTGGCAGGCTTCGAGGCGATCGCGACGGCATTCGTCGATTTCGCACTGGATGAGCCGGCGCTGTTCGACGCCGCGTTCGTACTGCACACGCGCGCCGAGCGCATCTATCCGGACGATTTCGAGGCCGGCCGTTCGCCCGTCATCGGCGGCTTCGCGCGCCGGCTCGCGGAGGGACAGGCGGCGGGCCTCGTGCGCGCGGGCCCGCCGCTCGAACTCGCGATGGCCGTGTGGGGCGTGCTGCAGGGCCTCGTGACCCTGCACCGTTCCGGACGATTCAATCTGTCGCGCCCCGCGTTCACGGCACTGTGCCTGCGCTCGGCGGCGCGCATCTACCTCAAGGACGACGCACGATGACACGATGGGACATTGCTTGCGCACTGCTGGCGGGCGCATTGCTGGCGGTGGGCCACGACACCGGCCGGTTCGGCTGGCTGGTCCTCGCGGCGTCCGTGCCGCTGCTCGTGGCCGCCCTGCGCGCGCCGCGCGCGTGGCACGTCGCCGTGCTCGCTTTTGTGGCCGGATGGATGGGCGAGGCCGGCCCCATGTGGTTCTATGGACGGATCCTGCCGGCCGTGTACGCCCTCGCGGCCTGCCAGGCCCTGGTCTTCATGCTCACCGTCCTGTTCATGCGCGGGCTGTACCGACGTTTCCCCGCGGCCGTGGCCGTGCTCGGGTTCGCGGTCATGACCACGGCCCTGGACTATTTACGCGGTCTCGTCTCGCCGAACGGCAGCTTCTTCGCGCTGGGCTATGCGCTCGTCGACATCGTGCCCCTGCTGCAGACGGCCGCGCTGGCCGGTGTGCCCGGGCTGAGCTTTCTCGCGGCCGTCGTGCCGGCCGGGCTGGCCGTCCTGTGCGTGAGGCCGCGCGATGCGCGGGCGATCGTCTCCTGGTCGGTGCCCGTGCTCGCGGCGCTGGTGTACGGCTCCTGGCAGCTGGCGCAACCGCCGGGCCCCTCGGTGCGCATCGCCCTGCTCGGCGACGACCGCTACGCCGGCCGGGTGTTTCACCATCCTGACGCCGGCCCCGCCATCGCGGCCGCGTTCGCGGGCCAGGTCGCCGCGGCAGGCGCGCATGGGCCGGCCGCGATCGTCGTACCGGAAAAGATGCTGGCGCCCGGCGCCGCATTCACGCCGCCACCGGGCAGCGTCGTCGTCGCCGGCATCGATGCGCCCGCATCCGGGGGCCGGCGGCTGAACGTGGCCGCGCTGTACGGCCCCGGCGGTGCCATCGCGACGTACCTGAAGAAACGCATGGTGCCGGGCCTGGAAGCGGAATACGTGCCGGGCACGACGGAGCTGGTCACGCAGGTCGGCGGCCTGCGGACGGGCGTCGCCATCTGCAAGGACATGGACTTCGCACAAGACCTGCGCCTGTACGGCCGGCGCGACGTCGGCCTGATGCTCGTGCCCGCCTGGGACTTCGACCGCGACGCGTACCTGCATGGCCGGATGGCCATCGTGCGCGGCGTCGAGAACGGATTCGCACTGGCGCGCTCCGCATCGCAAGGGTTGATGACCCTCAGCGATGCACACGGCCGCATCGTCGCCGAACGGCGCACTGCGCAAGGGCCGGCGCTGCTCGTCGGCGACCTGCCGACGGGACGCGGCGGCACGGTCTACAGCCGCATCGGCGACGTGTTCGCGCAGGCCGCGGTGGCGGCGTGGCTGGGCCTGTTGGCGCTGCTGATGTGGCGGCGCAAGTGCCTGGCGCCGTCCGCCGGGTTCAGCGCTGCGCCATCTTCGCCGTCGCCACGATGACCTGGGCGAGGCGGGGATCCGTAACGTCGCGCGGCACGTAGCTCATCATCATGTCGTCGCGGGCGTCGCCGCGGTTGAATTCCATGACCACGTTGCCGTCGCGCGAGACGTACCGGTCCGGCGATTGCGCGACCAGGCGTATCGGCCGCTGCTTGTCGATCCGGGCGACGATGCCGTTGTTACCCGGCTCGACCTTCAGGTGCCAGCCGTTCGACAAGCGGTAGGCGCCGGTGACGGCGTCGATCTGGTAGTCCCCGATGAGATAGGGTGCGGGCGGGGCCGTCACCTCGACCGTCGTGATCGGGGTGGTGTCGTCGGCGACGGGATAACTCCCCGACTGGGCGCCGGCAATCGGGGCGAGCAGCAGCAGGGATGCGGGAAGTGCGAGAGAGAGCGGGCGCATGATCGTTCCTTCGAAACAGGTGGCGTACGGGACACGCACCACGCGCAGGCGCGCGGTGCCTGGGCCTTCCGGTGCCGCAATGCGGGCCTGGCCGGCAGCGACACCCTCAGTCTAGGCCCGCGCCGGCCCCCCGCAAGTCCTATGAAGGACGCATCACGAAAGAGTCTCGGTTCGACGAAAGTCAGATCGATGCGAAATGACACGCATGTGGCCGCTCCGGGCTGCTTCGCGTATCGGATGCACGGCGCGAACACGGCATATGCACGCCGGCGCGCGATGGCGCATGACGGTCACGCGGCGGGGGTGTCGCCGTCTACGACGACACGATTGCGGCCGCCACGCTTTGCCGCATACAAGGCCTTGTCCGCGGCCTCGATCAGTGCGGGAACTTCATGCAGGCGCGCGCGATCAAAGCTTGCGACACCGATGCTCAGCGTGACCATCGGCCAATGGGCCGCGGGTGCGTGCGGCAGCGCCAGTGCGGCCACGTGTTCGCGGATCGCGTTCGCGTGCAGTCGCGCCTGCTCGAGCGACGTGTCCGGCAAGACCGCCGCGAATTCCTCGCCACCATAGCGTGCCGCCACGTCGGCCGGGCGCTTCAGTTTGGCGGCGAGGGCCTGCGCGACGGTCGTCAGGCACGCGTCGCCCTGCTGGTGGCCGAAGTGGTCGTTGTAGGCCTTGAAGGAATCGATGTCGATCAACAGCAGAGACAGTTCGCCCTTCGCCCGTTGCGCGCGGCGCAGTTCGCGGTCCAGCGCGACGTCGAAATAGCGGCGGTTGGCGATGCCCGTGAGGCCATCGACGTACGACCGGGCACGCAGCGATTCCGCGTGGTCGAGCAGGCGCTTTTCACGTTCGACGGTGCCGCTGACGTCGCGGATCTCGATCAGGCAAAAGCGCTGCTCGCCGTCGCGGAACGGCGTCACCGTGATCGCCTGTTCGATGCGCGGTCCGTCGAAGCTGCCCGCTTCGCGCAGGGGAAATGGTGCCCGGCTTTCCGTTTGCGGGATGGCCGTGCTCGTGCCATCGGCCAGCGCCGCCAGGATGGCAGATTCGACGCGCGAACCACGCAGTTCGGGGAACACCTCGAACAGCGAGCGCTCGCGCACGCGGGCGGCGGCGCGGGCGGAACGCGGCACCATCCAGCCATTCCACAGCACGATGTTGTGACGGGCGTCGAGCACGATGATCCCGCTGTTGACGAGATTCAGTGCGCGCATGGACAGGTCGGTGGCGGTATCGGCGTCGATCGGGATCATGTTCTTTTTTAGTGTCCAAAAATCAATTGATGATACCGCAATTCAACCGCCGTGCGGCGCCGCAGGTGGGCTGGAACGCGCGCCGTGCGGCACCGGGCGGGCCCGCGTGAACCTGCAATTGTTGCCAATTTTCACGAAAACACTTGGCCATGCGCCGGCGAGCCGCTATAATGCTGGCCGTCGGGTCGTTAGCTCAGTTGGTAGAGCAGCGGACTTTTAATCCGTTGGTCGCTGGTTCGAGCCCAGCACGGCCTACCAGATACAGACAGGAAGCCCACGCATTTCGGTGCGTGGGCTTTTTGTTTTTCCGCTCAGCGCAGCCGCCGCGCGAGGTCGGCGACGACCCGTTCCAACGGCGTCGGCCCAAGCCGCGCGCCCGCGCCCGGGTCGCTCGCCATGTCGATGTGCGATCCGTTCAGGCCTCGGGTCATCTCGACGAAACCGGCCAGCGCGGCGTTCGAGAATCCGGCGTCCGCCAGCGCCTGGGGCCACTGCGCTTCCGGCAGCACGGCCACGTCGACGGGCGCGCCAAGCGTGGCCGAGACGATGGCCGCGACATCGTTCGGCGCGTAGTCCCGCGGTCCCGCCAAGGTGACGGCGCCCGTGCCCGTCCATTCTTCCCGTAACAGGGCCGCCGCGGTGGCACCGACGTCCGCCGTCGCCACCATCGGGGATGGCACGCTGCGGCGCGCGAGGAACGTCGGCAGCGTGCCGGTGCGCACGGCGTGTGCAATCAGCGGCGCCCAGTTCTCCATGAAGTAGGCCGCGCGCAGGAACAGGGCGGGAATGCCCGCTTCGCCCAGGCGCTGCTCGACCATGCGGTTCATGCCGATCCGGCCCGTGCCGCCGGCGCGGTCGCCCCCCACGGACGACAACGCCACAAGCCTGGGCACGCGGGCTTCGAGCGCGGCGTGCGCCGTTGTGAGCGCAATCCGGTCAGCCAGCTCGAACAAGTCGTCGCGCCCGTACTGCTGGGGATTGACGACGCAGGCGCCCCGGACGCCGCCGAGCGCCCTGGTCATCGCGCCCAGGTCCGTCAGGTCGGCGGGCGCGATCTCCGCGCCGCGTTCGGCAGCAACTGGTCGACGTCGTCACGTCGTTCGCGTAAAGGGTCGAGAACCTGACCAAATTCGTTTCCGCCGACAATTAATTGGCCCTAGTCAACAAAAGCGCTGTTGACGCCCCCTACACTAGGCGGCTCGTCCCTCAACCGCCGTGTGCTCGTCAAGGACCAGCTCTATGTCGTCGAACAAGGTTACGTCCCTGTCCCGTCGCATGTCGTGCGCGCTCGGCCTGCTGGCCGGCGGGCTCCACGGCGGCGCGCTGGCGCAGGCGGGTCCCGACCTGAACGCACTCCCCCTCGAGCAATTGCTCAACCTCGATGTCGTCACGGCATCGAAGATCCCCCAGAAGATCAGCGAAGCGCCGTCGTCGGTGACGGTGATCACGGCCGAGGACATCCGGCTGCGCGGCTACCGCACGCTCGCCGACGTGCTCCAAAGCGTACCGGGCATGACGGTGTCCTATGACCGCAACTACAACTACGGCAATGTGCGCGGCCTGGGCAATCCGGGCGACCTGAACACACGCCTCCTGATCCTGATCGACGGGCGGCGCCTGAACGACGTCGTCTACGACCAGGGCGCCATCGGCACGGAATTCCCCGTCGACCTGAACCTGATCGAGCGCGTCGAGTTCGTGCCCGGTCCCGGCTCCGCGATCTACGGCAGCAGCGCGTTCTTCGGCGTCGTCAACGTGATCACGAAAAGCGGCGTGGCGCCCGGCGGGGCCGCGCTGAGTGCCGGTGCGTTCACGGGCGGCGGCCGCGAGGCGCGGGTCGTGGTCGGCAACGGCGCGGCGGGCGGCACCGCACTGCTGCTGGGTGCCTCGTCGTTCCGCAGCGCGGGGCGCGACCTGTACTTTCCGGAGTACGACGACGCCGACGACGCGGCCAGCAACCACGGCATCGCCACGGGCCTCGACTACGATCGCTACCACCGGATGTTCGCCAAGCTGGACGTGGGCGGCCTCGTCGCCGAAGCGTATTTCGGCAGCCGCACGAAAGGCATCCCGACGGCGTCGTACGGCCAGCAGTTCGACGACCCGCGTCCCTGGACGCGCGACGAATACGCGGGCGCCGGCGTCACGTGGCGTCGCACCGTGTCCGACACGCTCGACGTGTTTGCCAGCGTGAACGTGGCACGCTACCGCTACACGAGCATCAACGTGACCGCGCCCGTCTCCACGGGCCCCACGCGCAACATCGACACGGCCGACAGCCGCAGCGGCGGCGCGGAACTGCGCGTCATCAGCAGCGCACTGTCCGGCCACAAGCTCATCGCGGGCGCGGAATACGTGCGCGACAACCGCCGGCAAATGGCCAACTACGACGTCGATCCGTACAAGCCCTACTTCGACCGGGATCACCCGAAGCACCAGGCCGCCCTGTACCTGCAGGACGAGATGCGGCTCGGCCCGCGCGTCATCCTGAACACGGGTGTGCGGCGCGACGCCGATTCCGAAGGCGGCGCCACGACGAACCCGCGCGTGGCCCTGCTGTACAAGACGGCGCGCCAGGTGACGCTGAAGGCCTTGTATGGCACGGCGTACCGCTCCGCCAACGCGTACGAGCGCTATTACACGTTCGACGCCCGGGCGAACCCGGCGCTGCGCTCGGAACGCATCCGGACGTATGAACTGGTGGCCGAATACTTCCCGACCGACCGCTTCCGCGCCACCGCGTCCGCGTTCCAGTACCGCCTGCGCGACATGCTGGCGCTGGCGAACGATCCAAATACCGGCAACCTGTACTTCTCGAACATCGACGCGGCCCGCGCCACCGGCATCGAACTGGAGGCGGAATGGCTGCGCGAGGACGGCAGCTCGCTCAAGGGCAGCGCGAACGTGCAGTCGGCACGCAACGACGTCACCGGGCAATGGCTCGCCAATTCGCCGCGCCGGCTGTTCAAGTTGACCTACACGTCGGCGCCGCTCGGCGAGCACCTGCGCGCGAGCGCAGAGTACCGCTTCACGGGCCGGCGCCGCACGGTGCAGGCGAGCGAGGTCGGGGCGTTCGGCGTCGTCAACCTGAACGTCGTCGGGACCGTCGGCACACACGTGGAACTGTCGGCCGGCGTGTTCAACCTCCTCGCCAAGCGCTACGCCGATTCCGCGAGCGAGGAGCACTACGACAACAGCACGCCGCCGCGCCACCTGAATGCGATCGGCCAGGACGGACGCACCTGGCGCGTCGTGGCAACGCTCCGGTTCTGACGATGACGTCCACCTGCCTCGCCCGCCTCTCCCGTACCCTGCTGCTGTGCTGCGCGCTGCTGCCGGCGGCCGCCTGGGCGCAGGAAGCCGGCGAATACGCGGCCAAGGCGGCGTTCATCTACAACGTCGCGCAGTTCAGCAGCCTGCCGAACATGAACGGCGTCGTGCGCCTGTGCGTGCTGGGCCGCGACCCGTTCGGCAGTGCGCTCGGCACGCTGGAGGGCAGGATGCTCGGCAACGCCCGCCTGACGATCCTCTATCCCCACACGGGCCCGGAAGCGCTGATGCAATGCCACATCCTGTACATCAGCGCGTCCGAGGCCGACGACATGGCGGCGCTCGCCGAGGGCGCACGCGCGGCCGGCGTGCTGACGATCGCGGATACGCCCGGTGCGGCGCGCCGCGGCGTGATGCTCGAACTGGTGCTGGACGACAGGCGCATCGCCTTCGAATTCAACGGCACCGCGGCGCGCGGCGCGGGTGTCGTGGTCAGCTCGAAGGTGTTGCGGCTGGCGCGTGCGATCTATTGACGAACGGCCGTGGCGGACGACAAGCATGGAACATTTCATCGAATGGATCAACCGGCAAGCGCTGAGCACCAAGCTCAAATGGACCTACCTCGCGACCTGCGGCGGCGTGATGTTCCTGTCGACGCTGTTCCTCATCGGAATCCAGCTGTATTTCTTCACGGCGGCGCTGATCCGGCAGACGCAATCGCAGGCGACCATGGTCGGGGAGACCCTGACGGCCGCGATGGCCTTCGCCGATACGGACGCCGCCCGCGACATCCTCTCCGCCCTGCGCGTCGCGCCGGACGTGCAGTCGGCCGTCGCGTATGACGCGCACGACCGCGCCTTCGTCAGGTTCACGCGCGACCCCGACACGCCGCCCGCCGCGCGCGACACGCGCGCGCACGAGACGGTGCTGGACGTCCGCGGCGTCAGCGTGACACGCCAGATCCGCGTCGGCAACCGCCTGCTCGGTACCCTCGTCGTGCACAGCAGCGTGACGAGCGTGTACCGCCAGCTCGCGCTGTACCTCGCATTGGCGCTGCCGATGATGCTGGCCCTGCTCAGTCTTTCGTATTTCGCGCTGTCGCGGCTGCAGCGCTTCTTCACGGCGCCGATCCTCGCGCTGTCCGCGGTAAGCGAGCAGATCTCGCGCCAGGGCGATTACTCGCTGCGCGCCGACGTGCCGCCGGCCGCCGACATCGGCCTCCTGGCGCGCACGTTCAACGGCATGCTCGACCGCATCCAGAAGCGCGAACGGGAACTGGAAGCGGAGATCAACGAACGCAAGCGCATCGAAGTGAAGCTCGACCGGCTCGCCCACTACGATCCCGTCACGCAGCTCAACAACCGCCACTTCTTCAACGAGCGCCTGGAAGCCGTCATCGCGCGCGCGCGCAAGTTTGACGAGCGCACGATCCTGATGTTCATCGACCTGGACAACTTCAAGACCGTCAACGATACGCTCGGCCACGACATCGGCGACGAGCTGCTGCGCCTCGTGTCCCGCCGGCTGTCGGAAACGCTGCGCTTCGGCGACGTCCTGTCGCGCATCGGCGGCGACGAATTCGGCATCATCCTCGAGAACGTGAACCAGGTGCGCATCGCGTCGATGATCGCGGAAAAATGCCTGACCAAGCTGGCTGACCCCATCCACATCCACGGCCACGACATCCACATCGGCGCCTCGATCGGCATCAGCGTCTACCCGGACGACGCGACCGACATGCACGCGCTGCTGAAATACGCAGACACCGCGATGTACTATGCGAAGAACGGCGGCAAGAACGCATGGCGCACGTTCACGCCCAGCATGCGCGACGACGCGCACAAGCGCTTCAAGCTCGACAACAACCTGCGGCGCGCGCTGGAACGCGACGAGTTCGTGCTGCACTACCAGCCGCAGGTCGATCTCAAGAGCGGCGACATCGTCGGTGTCGAGGCGCTGATCCGCTGGGTCCATCCGCAGCTCGGCATGGTCAGCCCCAGCGACTTCATCCCCGTCGCCGAGGACTCGGGCGTGATCGTGCCGATCGGCGAATGGGTGCTGCGCGAAGCGTGCCGCGACGTCAAGCGCTGGCACGAGCAGGGGTATCCGCTGCGCGTCGCGGTCAACCTGTCCGGGCGCCAGCTCAAGGAGAGCGCCCTCGTCGCCAACGTGCTGGCCACGTTGCGCGAAGTGGACGTCGATCCGTGCTGGCTCGAGCTGGAACTGACGGAGAGCATGCTGATGGATGCGTCGACCGACATCCTCGACCGCCTGCACGCGCTGACGGACGCCGGCATCCAGCTCGCGATCGACGACTTCGGCACGGGCTATTCGTCGATGAGCTACCTGAAGACCTTCCCCGTGCGCGCCTTGAAAGTGGACCGGAGTTTCGTGCGCGGCCTGCCGCAGAATCCGGAGGATGCCGCAATCACGCGCGCCATCATCGCGATGGCGCGCAGCCTCAAGATGGAGGTCGTGGCCGAGGGTATCGAGACGCAGGAACAGAACGACTTCCTGCGCGCGAACGGCTGCGACAAGTCGCAGGGCTATCTGTACGGCCGTCCATGCCCCGCCGCGCAGATCGGGCAGATGCTCGCGCGCACGCGGGTGGGCGCCTGCGCCGTCGACTGACCTGTCGGCGGGCGCCCGTCACCACTCCACGACGACGGACGTCATCGGCGGCAGCGCCAGCGGCACGCGCAGGTCGACGGCCGCTCCCGTCAGCACGTTCCTGCCCTGGTGCGCGTCCTTCACCATGCCGGCGAAGCGGGACATGTCCAGCTGCGTGGCCCTGGGATTCTTGTTCAGCACGACCATCACCGTCTGCTTGCCGTCGTGGCGGAAGTAGACGTATTGCCCGTCGCGCGGCAGGTAGTGGGTCAGCTTGCCGTGCTTGACGGCGGAACTGGTCTTGCGCCAGTTGAACAGTGTACGCACGAAGCGCTGCATGTCGCGCTGGCCGTCCGCGAGGCCGGCGCCGGTGAACGCATTCACGGTGTCGCCCGCCCAGCCGCCGGGCATGTCGGCACGCAGCACGCCGTCGTTGCGCTCCTTCGGGCCCTGGATCAGCATCTCCGTCCCGTAGAACACCTGCGGGATGCCGCGCGTGGTCGCCATCAGGATCACGTCCGTCTTCAGCAAGTCGACGTTGCCGTCCACCTGCGCCAGCGCGCGCGGGCGGTCGTGGTTGTCGGGGAAGACGAGCAGCTTCAATGGGTCCGCGTACAGCCAGTCCGCGGCGATGGTCTCGTAGATGCGGATCAGGCCCTGGCCGCCCTCCTCCGGCGCCGTCAGCGCCTGCGGGGCCGTGTCCACGAGGGGGAAATCCATCACGGTGGGCAGGCCGGAACGGTAGCCGTCGCGGTTGACGACGCCCTTCTGCCAGTACGCGACCATGTAGGGGCGGTCGTCCATCTCTTCGCCGACGATGTTCAGGTGCGGGTATTCCGTGGCGACGGCGCGGTTCCAGTCGACGAGGAACGCCGGGTCGGCATACGAGTACGTGTCCTCGCGGATGCCGGACAGGTTCGCGTACTCGATCCACCACAACGTATTCTGGATCAGGTAGCGCGCCGCCAGCTTGTTCTTCTGGTTCACGTCCGGCATCGACGCGTCGAACCAGCCGTCGAAGAAGCGCGCCTTCTCTTCCGGGGCCGCGTGGATGTCCTGCGCCACCGTGTGCTGGTTGTTCGTCTGCACGTACGTCTTGCCGTGGTTGATCCAGTCCGACGCGGGCATGTCCCGCATCCACCAGTGGCCCGTGCCGATGTGGTTGACGACGACGTCGTGGATCACCCCGATGCCGCGCGCGTTCGCGGCCGCCACGTAGTTCCGGTAATCCTCGTTGGTGCCGAAGCGCGGGTCGACCTTGTAGTAATCCGTGAGCGCATAGCCGTGGTAGGAGTAGGCCGGCTGGTTGTTTTCCAGCAGGGGCGTGGGCCAGACCATCGTGAACCCGAGGTCGTGGATGTAATCGAGGTGCGCCTGCATGCCGGCCAGGTCGCCGCCATGGCGTTTCGTCGGCTCGCCGCGGTCGCTTTTTTCGCGCATGCCGGCGTCGTCGTTGGCCGGGTTGCCGTTCGCGAACCGGTCCGGCACGAGCAGGTAGATCGCATCGCTCGAATCGAAGCCGCGCCGCGCCGCCGACCCTTGCCGGCGCGCTTCCAGCCGGTACGGATACGTCGTCACGACCTCGTTGCCCCGCTTGAACTGCAGCTTGATTTCACCCGGCCGCGCGGTGGCGCCGATCTTCAGGTTCACGAACAGGAAGTTCGGATTGTCCGTGCGCTCCACGCTGGCGATGCGCACGCCGGGGTAGGACAGCGCGGGCTGCAGCTCGGCGATCTTCTCGCCGTGCACCATCACCTGCAGGTCGGACCACTTCATGCCGACCCACCAGTTCAGCGGTTCCACGTGCTCGATGGCATACGGCGCGGCGCCCGCCCACATCGCGGGCACGAATGCCGAGATGGCCAGAATCAGTTTCTTCATGATGTCTCCACATTAATTTGTAGTAAAGTAACATCATAAACGCGCGTTTTCAAGGCATTATCAGCCGCAAATGTAGTTTTACTTCTACATGCAGTAAGACAGGAAATACAGTAAGCTGTACGCCCCATGCCGCAGACCATCCTCACCCCCGTCCACCACGAACTCATCATCAAGAAGAGCCGCTTCATCGCCTGCGTCCAGCCGATGCCCGACCGGGCCGGCGCGCAAAAGATCGTCGCGGGGCTGCGGGCCGCGCATCCGGGTGCGGCGCACGTATGCTGGGCACTGCTGGCGGGCGGGCAATCGGCGGCCGTCGACGACGGCGAGCCCAGCGGCACGGCCGGCCGGCCGATGCTCGACGTGTTGCGCCACCAGGATCTCGACGGCGTACTGGCGACCGTCGTGCGCTATTTCGGCGGCATCAAGCTTGGGGCCGGCGGCCTCGTGCGTGCGTACACGGACAGCGTCGCGCAGGCGCTGCTCGGCGCCGAGAAAATGCCCATCATCCGCCAGCGGCACCTGCGCTGCAACGCGCCCTACCCGCTCGAAGGCCTGATCCGGCGCGAGCTGGACGCGGCGGGCGCCACCCTCGACGACGTCGCGCACGCGGACGTGGTCTCGTTCGCTTTCCACCTGCCTGACGACAAGGCCGCGCCACTGGTCGTCCGCCTGAACGAAGCGGGCAATGGCCGTATTGACTGGATCAGGGAAACCGACGCGTCGCAAGCAGACTCGGCTTGATACCGCTATCATCGAGGGCTATACCGGACATCACGACTCGAAAGCGGACTCCTCCACCTTGAGTCGCCATAATGTCCGGCTTCCTCATCTCCACACGTCTTTTGGCGAAAACACAATGATCAAGAAAAGCCTGGCCCCGCTGGCCCTGGGCGGTTTCGGTATCGGCATGACGGAATTCGTCATGATGGGCATCCTGCCCGACATCGCGACCGGCCTCGACATCTCCATCCCGCAGGCGGGCTATCTGATTTCGGCGTATGCCGTCGGCGTCGTCGTGGGCGCGCCCACGCTCGTCAGCATGCTGTCGCACCGGCCGCCGCGCAGCGTGCTGATCTGGTTCATGCTGATGTTCACGGCATTCAACGCGCTGTCCGCGTTCGCGCCGAATTTCCACACGATGCTGCTGTTCCGCTTCCTGGCCGGCCTGCCGCACGGCGCGTTCTTCGGCGTCGGTGCCGTCGTCGCCACGCGCCTCGCCGACAAGGGCAAGGAAGCGGCCGCGCTCGCCAGCATGTTTTCCGGGCTGACGCTCGCCAACGTGCTAGGGGTGCCGGCCGGTACCTGGCTCGGCCACAATATGAGCTGGCGCTTCGTGTTCCTCATCGTGGCCGCCATCGGCCTCGCCACGATGGTCATGCTGCACAAGCTCGTGCCATATTTCGAGGCGACGCCGGGCGCCGGGCTGCGCCAGGACTTGAAAATCTTCCGCAAGCCGAACCTGTGGCTCGCGCTGGGCATCACGTCGATCGGCACGGGCGGCTTCTTCGCCTGGCTCAGCTACATCGCCCCGCTGCTGACGGATGTCACGCACTTCCACGCCAACACGATCCCCCTGATCATGACGGCGGTCGGCGTCGGCATGACGGTAGGCGTGAACGCGGGCGGCAAGCTGGCGGACCGCATGGCGCCGCTGCCGGCCATCGTCCTGCTGCTGATGTCGATGGTCGCGCTGCTGTGCATGAACGCCCTGCTGGCGTCGTCGCAGCCCGCGATGATGGTGCTGGCGTTCGCCGTCGGCGCGAATGCGCTGGCGCTGGGGCCGCCGATCCAGATGCTGCTGATCGAGCACTCGCGCGAGGCCGAGATGCTGGGCTCGTCGCTGGGCCAGTCCGGCTTCAACATCGGCAACGCGCTGGGCGCCTTCCTCGGCGGGATTCCGCTGACCCTGGGCTATTCGTACGCGTCGCCGCAATGGGTCGCGGCGGGCCTGGCGCTGTCCGGCGTGTGCCTCGCGCTCGCGATGCGGGCGCATGGCCGGCGGACCGCGGTGGCGGTGCCGGCTTAAGCGCGGCGGCGCTTCCTTCCGACGACGCCCACCGCGCCCAGCCCGGCCAGCACCAGCGCGATGCTGCCCGGCTCCGGCACCTGCGCGGCGGCCGGCCTGGCGCCGCCGCCGTCGAGCTTCAGCCCGGCGATGTCGACCGGGTTGAAGTAGTGATTCGAATTGACCTGCACCGTGGACGACCAGGTATCGACGATCACGTTGCCGTTGACGACACCCCAGTTCGCCGTCTGCGTCGCGTACGGCGCCAGCACGCTGCCGATCACGCCGCGCACGTCGATGCTCTTCGCTTCGTAGAAGTTGAACAGCACGTTGTAGCCGGCGAGCGGCTGGAAGCTGATGCCGTTGTTGTTGAAGGTGCCCGCGCTGCCGCTCACGTTGAAGACGAGCGTCTCGCCCGGCACAAGTTTGTCCAGCGTCCAGCTGCTGGAATTGGCGAACAGGTCCGACGACAGGTTGAAGATGTCGACGCCGCCGTTGCCGCTGCCCGTCACCTGCACGCCGCTCCACAGGGGCGCGACAGTCCCCGTGGCGTCGAGGCCGGACAATGCGCCGGCCACGCTCTTGTAATAACCGGCCGCCGCCGCGAAGTCGACCGGGTTGCTGGCAGCCATCTGCGGCGTCGCGGCCCACATCAGCGTGCTCGTGCCGCCGACATAGGCCTTGCCGTTCTCGATCGAGCCCCCCTGCAGCGACAGGTTGCCGCCGGCGACGAGCGCATAGCCGTCCTTGCCGAACGCATCCTTGTCGTTATGGTTGATCGAATAACTGGAAATCGTGACGTTGCCGCCGGCGACGACCGCACCCTCGACGTCGCTCGACGTCGACGTGAAATCGTGGATCGCATACAGGTTGGCACCGCCGACCGGCGCCGTCAGGTTCAATACGGTGGCTTGGGCGGAACCGCCGAGCGCGGCCGCTGCCAGAACAAGAAATCGCAAGTGCATGATGTTGATCATTTAATGTACTGACGCGACATTACATTGTTCGCGCTAACAATTCAATTAGTTTTCTCTTTTGGTAACAAATATTACAAATCTATCATTCGTCCTGCATAATCGGCCAGCACGTCTGCCGTCGTCAGCACACCGGCGAACTCCCCGTTCAGGCTCGCGACGGCCGTCGCATGCATTTGCTCCGCGCTGAAATACGTCCCGTCCGGCCCCGTGCGCTCGTGCGTGGCGCAGGCATCCTCGACGAGGAAAGTGCGAAAGCCGAGGTTGCCCGCCATGCGCGTCGTCGTCGACACGCAGTGGTCCGTCGTCAGGCCGCACAGCACGACCGTCGTGATGTCCGCGGCGCGCAACCGCGCTTCCAGGTCCGTGCCGATGAACGCGCTGTTCACGTCCTTGCGCACGATCGTCTCTCCCGCGCGCGGCATGGCTTCCCGCTTGAACGCGTGGCCGGGCGTGCCCGGATAGAACGCGCCCTCCTCGCTGCGCGAGCCGTGCTGGACATGGAACAGCGGCCGTCCCGTCGACCGCCACGCGGCAAGCAGCGCCGCGACGTGGCGCTCCGCATCCGGATTGTTGCGCCGGCCCCAGCGCGGGTCGAGGAAGCCCTGCTGGACGTCGATGACGACGAGGGCGGCATTGGCGTAGGTATGCATGCGAGTCCTTTGTGCGATGGCGATAAAACCCCATGGTCGCCGCCCCGTCGTGCCCGCGCTACCGAAATGGCCGATAATTGGTCCTTCAACCATGAAGGATTTCGATGGCCATGAAGCTCAGCCAACTTCACATGCTGGTGGCGGTGGCGGACCACGGCAGCTTCAGCGCCGCCGCCGCGCAACTCGATTGCACCCAGTCGCGCATCAGCCATGCGATCGCGGAGCTGGAGCGCGAACTGGGCACGCGCCTGCTCGCACGCAAGCACGACGGCTCGCTGCCGACCGAGGCCGGACTGCGCGTGCTGGACAAGGCGCGCCGGATGCTGCGCCTGGAAGACGACCTGCGCGCCAGCGCGCGCGCCGACGACGCCATCGCGGGCCGCGTGCGCATCGCGTGCTTCCGCAGCATCGGCACCCACCTGCTGCCGTATGCGGCCGAGGCGCTGGCGGTGCGCCATCCCGACCTCGTGCTCGACATCGACGACGGATGCAACGACCGCCTCGAGGTCGTCGCCGCGCTGCGTGCCGGCCGGGCCGACGTCGGCATCGCCCAGCTGCCCGTCGAGGATGGCTTCGATGTGCGGCCCTACGTGGCCGACGACTACATGCTCGTCGTGCCGGCGGGGCGCGACTTCGCCTCGCCCGTGACGTGGAACCAGCTGGACGGCCTGCCGTTCATCCGCCTCGGCTGCACGGGCGCGGATGCGATCCTCGCGCGCTGCCGCGCGGCAGGCCTGGAGGCGCCCGCCGCGCGCACCTTGGGCAACGACACGAGCATCGCGGCGATGGTCGCGCGCGGCATGGGCTGGTCGATCCTGCCGCGCCTCGCCACGTTCCCGGAAGCGGACGACGTGCGCGTGCTGCCGTTGCCCATCCCTGCGCGGCGCCAGTTCGCACTGGCAGGGCCGCGTGACGCGATGGCCAGCCCGCGCGTAAAGGCCGTGCTGGACGTATTGCGCGACCGACGGCTGCTGGCCGCGACGCGCGCAGGCCAGGCGGGCATCCTGCACTGGCCGTGACGAGGGCTTCACCAACACGGGAGTCCACCATGTCCGACCAGATCCGCAAGGCCCACGCCTTCCGCGCGCTCCATGCGCCGGGCGCGCCGCTCGTACTCTTCAACTGCTGGGATGCCGGCAGCGCGCGCGCCGTCGCGCTGGCGCCCGCGCGACCTGGACAGCCCGCCCGCGCCGCTGCCGACGACGGAGTTCAGCCACCGCGGGGTGGCGCTGAGTTTCTTTTCGACGATCACGACGTTCGGCACGCCGCGCGACATCACGATCGACGAGCTGCACATCGAGTCGTGTTTTCCGATGGACGAGGCGCCGGCGCAGTTTTGCCGCGGGGCCGCCCGCGTCAACGCGTGACGCCCGTCAGACGAGCAGCGCGCCGCCCATCGAGGCGCTGATCTCGGCCGCTTCGTCGATCATGCGGTGCAGGCTGTCCTCGTCGAGCAGGTAGTCGAGCGCGCTCTCGCTGTGTTCGGGCAGCGGCGGGCGCATCGTGCCGAGCGGCGACGGGACGCTGGCGTACAGGTTGGCCAGCAACAGGGTATCCAACAGCGTGGCGGGCGGCATGTGCAGCCAGGCACCGCGCAGTTCGAAGATGGCGTCGGCGACGGGTTCGGGCAGCGCCAGCTTGCGCGCCACTTCGCGTGTCACCACGTCTTCGCACAACTCCGCCCATTTTTCCGGGTCTTCGTCCAGCAGGCCGGGAAAACCGTCTGCGCGCGACAGCAGGTAGAAGCCGCCGACCTCGTGCACGATGCCGGCGAACATCGCCGTGTCCGGGTTGACGAACGTGACGCGGCGGGCGAACACATGGGCCAGCGCGGCGACCTGCACCGTGTGTTCCCACAACTGCTCGGCCTTGGCGCGCAGGTCCGGGTCCTCGATGCGGGCGCCGAACTGGCGCACGACAAGGCTCGCGACGAGCATCTGCAGATTGCGGTAGCCGATGCGCGTGACGGCCGAGCGCACGTTGGTGATCGGCTTGCCGCTCGAGTTGAACGTCGAGGAATTGGCGAGCGCTACCGTGCGCGCGGCCAGCTGCGGCTCGCCCAGCACGAGACGGATCGCGTCCTCGAGGTGGCAATCGGGATCGTTCAACGCTTCCTGCAGGCGCAGGACGGCGTTCACGCTGGTCGGGAAGGAAATCTCACCGCGCGCGGCCTGGGCGGCGATGGTTCCGAAAGCTTCGATTCTGTTCACGGCGGCGATTATACCGTGCCCCATCTGCTGTAAAAACAAATCGCGACGGGTATTCGAAAACTTGTGGTAGATCGGCCAAAACAACCGCTGTGTTCGCGCTAATGATGTGAACCGAAGCTGGTGCGGTTTCGCGGCGTCGCGAGCCGCTACCTGATCAATTACTCGGGCTGGCAGCGAGTGCTCGATGCGCGACGGCTGATGACGCCTGTACATTTGCTGTGCGCAGCCGTTCAGCTCGGCTAAGCGGCGGCGTCACCGAATTATCGCGAACACAGCCAAAAAAGCGGCCGGCCAACAATGGCCGGCCGCAATGGGCAGATCAGTATGGCAGAGGCCGCTTATTTGACCTTGATGGCACTCTTGACGCTCGTGACGCCGTCGACGCCCTTCGCGACCTTCACGGCCTTGTCGGCCTCGTCCTTCGAATTCACGAAACCGCTGAGCATCACGACGCCCTTTTCCGTCTCGACGTGGATGCCGAGCGAATCCAGGTTCGGCTCCTTCACGAGGCCGGCCTTCACCTTCGTCGTGATCGCGGTATCGGATGCGGCGACGCGCGTCTTCGCGGCGGCGTCGTGCGTCTTGTCGGCCGTCGTGGCCGCGGCCTGGCGGGTGTCGTCGCCGGCCCGGTCCATCGCATGGTCCGTCTTGCGGGCGGCCGTGGCCGTCGCGTCGCGCGTGTGGTCGCCCGCGCGGTCCATGGCGTTTTCGGTCTTCTGGGCGACAGTCGACGCGGCGTCCTTCGTCTTCTCGGCGGCCGCGTGTGCCACCTCTTTCGTCTTTTCAACAACTGTCGCGGCTGCGGCTTTCGTTTTGTCGGCTGCGGTCACGGCAGTGTCGTGCGTCTTTGATGCGGCGTGCTCGGTCGCATCGGCGGCGTTCGCGCGCACGGCCGACGGCTTCGTCTCGACGAGGCAGCTGGTCTTGGCGTCGCCGCTCATCTGCGCGCATTTGTCGACGGCCGCGGCCTTGGCCGGGTCGCGCGTGTCGGTACCCGTCACGAGGCCGCCGGAGCCCGTGCTGCCGCCGCCGCTGGCGCCCGTCGCGCCGCCGCCGCCGCTCGAGCCGACGGCCGTCGGGCGCTCGGTGCGCTCGGTGCGCTCGGCCTTGACGTCGGCCAGTGCCGCCGTGTGCACGGACTTCGCATTGTCCATGCAGCTGTCCTTCTCGGCACCGCTCCTGGCGTCGCACTTGGCCTTGGCGAGGTCGTATTCGGCATCGGCCACGCTGGCGCGGGCCTTGGCGTGGCTGGCGGCCGTGCGGTTGTACTTCGACAGCGCGTCGGCCTCGGTGCGGGTGCGCGTCAGCCGGGCTTCGGCCATGCACACGTCCTTGTCGTTGCCGCTCTTGGCATCGCATTTCGCTGTCGCAGCCCGGTATGCCGACTCCGCTCTCTGGGTGAGATTACGGTAGGTGGCCGGGTCGTGGTTCAGTGCCGCAGTGGGTGCGGCGGCAAAGCTCGCGCCTGCAGCCGTCGCGAGCAAGGTCGCAATCAGCGTTTTCATGGTCTTGTCCCTTGTGTTGTTTGTTGTGACAGCCAGATTTAACGCTCGGACGATACATACCTCTGTGCGGGAACGTACACTTGTCGAAAAAACCATAATTGAGCCGGCCGGCGTCCCGGCAACCCGCATGCCGATGGCACGGCCCGGGGAGGCTCAGTCGTCGCCCACCAAGCCTTCGCGCCACAGCGGTGCGACGTCCTCGAACGGCTTGCCGGCGGTGCCGAAGCGTGCACCGTCGCGCGCGAGGCGTACCCACGCGCGGGTGTCGTGGCCGTTGTGCGCGACCGGCTGGTCGTGCCTCAGCTTTTCCAGCCAGGCGTAGATGCGGCCATAGTCGCCGGGATGGCGGTCGTGGGTCCAGGCCAGCGCGACAAGGTCGGCATAGCCTTCCTCGCGGCGCGTCTCGCGCATCGCCTTCGAGGCGGCCAGCAAAGACGGATCGTCGGCCGTCTCCTCGCCCACTTCGACGAAACCGGCCGGCAGCGCATGCCACGCACCCTGCGCATAGCGCCAGCAATGGCCGATCTCGTGCGCGGCCATCGCCTCGATCAGTTCTCCCTGCTCGGCGGCCGGCACGCCCTCGAGCTGGCGCTCCGCGTCGGGATTGCCGCGCAGCGACAGCACGAGCTTGCAGCGGCCGCCCGCGAAACCCATCGCCATCGGCACGTCGTTGGGGCCGGCCTGCGGCTGCACGACGATGTCGATGGGCAAGTTCAGGCCGCGCGCGTACTCGAGAACGGGCAAGGCGGCGCCCAGCCAGCGTTGCTCCAGCGGCGTGAGGTCGGCGGCGGCGGCCGGGAGGGACACTGCGCAGAGCAGCGCGGCGGCGAGGACGGCTTTGGACATGATGGGCTTCCCGTTGGATATACAAAATTCCTAACGGCAATTTTATATCCGGGTAAACCCTGGTTTTCAGCAATATTTTTGCGCGTGTCCAAAAGCGTAATGTTGTCGGGAAAGCCCGCCGTTCCAGGCGGAACGGCGAGTTCAACCAATGACGCGTGGACGATCAGCGCACCAGCTTGGCAGCCGTCGTGAACGAAGGCCGGATGTCGTTCGGCACCGACTTCATGTGGTCCAGCGCCTTCTGCACGTCCGGGCGGATGACGACGTAGCGCTTCATGAGGTCCTGCGCGCGGGCATAGTCGCCCGTGGCTTCGATCGTCAGGAATTCGCGGTCGAGGTCGGCCACGGCGCCCTTGATCTTCGCGAAATCGACGGAGAACGTGCCATCGCCGTGCGACACGAAGCCGCCCTTGTCGAGCAGGTAGTTCATCTGGATCGCCATGCCGCGCGCGTGCGAATCGGTCAGGCCGAAGTGCAACGTGCGGAAGCCCGACGCGAGGTAGGTGTTGTACAGCTTGCGCTCGGCGGCAGCACCCTGCCCCAGCGACTCCTTCAACTGCCCCTTGTCCATCATGTAGGCGAGCGCCCACAGGCCCGTGACGTCGGCCTTCGCTTCCTCGATGGTCGAATAGGTGTCCTTCAAGTCCTGGCGCGGCGTGGACGGCTGGCCGTTCTGCGTCGTCGCGTGCGGGCCCAGGCCGTGCATGATCTCGTGCGCGAGGATGTGCGTGAAGAACGAGTCGAAATCGAGATCCTTCTGGTCGGCCGGGCGCAGCACGAGCTTCGAGATCGGAGTGAGCGTCGCCTCGAACTTCGCTTCCTGGACGTTCTTCAGCATCACGCGCTTGGAGCCGCGCTGGCGGATGATGCGCTCGTCGTTCGGCAGGTTGTAGGCGGCCGTCTGCACGCCCATGTTGCCGTCGCCGGCGCCGTAGACCTGGTTCACGACGACCATCGGCGCGATCGCCCCGACCTTCGGATTGCGGTACCTGGCATCGAGCGGCAGGTTGTCTTCCAGTTCCTGCATGTGCGTGCCGAAGAAGTTCAGCTTGTCCGTCTCCTTCTGGTCGCGCACGTTCACGTACGCCTCGAACGCGGCCTTGTAGCCGAACAGTTCGTCGTTATACGTCTCGTACGGGCCGATCGTGACGTCGACCGGCGAATCCAGGTCCATCCACGCGAAATCGGACGCGAGGTAGTCGTTCGACAGGAACGCGTCGGCGCGCAGGTTCAGGAATTTTTTCAGCGACGCGTTGTCGGTGGCGTTCGCCGCATCCTTCAGCAGCTTCGCCAGTTTCTGCAGCTCGGTGCGGTATTCGTCCGAGTACTTCACGATCGCGAATTTGCCGGCCTTGTCCTTGCGGATGACGGTGAAGAACCACTGCGCCTGCTCCTTGTCGGCCGCCGGCAGGCCGTTCATCCACGCCTCGAGTTCCTCCTTGCTCGCCCCTTCCGGATAAAAATTCGCGCCCGCCGGCTTCTCGGCCGGGATGGCGATGCCGGCGTACGTCGCGGGCATGAACGAGTGGTTGCCGTCGATGATCGACCACGGCCCCTTGTTCAGCCAGAAGTAGTCGCGGCGCGCATGGCCCAGCGCCGTCTTGTCCTTCTGCAGCGCGGTCCACAAGGCTTCGTTGCCGGACCAGCGCTGGCGCAGCTGCAGCATGTCGACGATCTTGGCCGCTTCGATCAACTTGGCGATGGCGACGCGGTCGCCGGCCGACAGCTTCGACGTATCGGCCGTCAGGTCGACCGGCGCGAAGCGCTTGGCCATGGCCTGCAATTGCGTGACGGTGGCGGGTGCCGCGGCATCGGCGGCGTGGACGATGGCGCACAGGGTCGCTGCGGCCAGGGCCAGTGGGGCGAGGAGTTGCTTCATTGAGGTCCCTTGTGAGGTTGCAATCCTGCGATTGTAATCCTGTTCAGGGACCGGGAGGCCGGTGCCGCGGCGGGCGGCACCGGGACCGGATCAGCGCGACGCCTGCGCCACCGTCGCCTCCGGCGCACCCTGCTGCCAGCCGCCGCCCAGCGCGCGCGCGACGGCGACGGTGGCCAGCAGCCGCTGCGTGCGGATCTGCGCGGCGGCGCGGTCGGCCGCGAGGGCGGAACGCTGGGCGTCGGTGACGTCCAGGTACGTCGACACGCCGCGGTCGTACCTGGCCTGCGCCACCTGCACGGCGCGCGCGGCGGCCTGCTGCGCCTGCGCCTGCACGTCGCCCTGCTGCTTGCGCTGCTGGACGTCCGACAGCGCATCCTCCACTTCGCGCAGCGCCGTCAGCAGGCGTCCCTCGTGGTTCGCGACGGCTTCGTCGTAGCGCGCCTTGGCCAGCGTCGCGTTGGCGCGCAGGCGGCCGCCTTCGAACACGGGCAGCGACAGCGCCAGCGGTCCGACCGAGAACTGGCGCGCATTGCCCTGCGCCAGATTGCTCAGCGTTTCCGACGCAAAGCCGAAGTTACCCGTCAGCGACACGCTCGGGTAGAACGCGCCCTCGGCCACGCCCACCTGCGCATTGAAGGCCTTCAAGGTCGCGACGCTCGCCGCGAGGTCGGGACGCTGGCCCAGCAGGCTCGCCGGCAGGCCGACGGGGATCGCGGGCGGCTGCGGCAACGTGGCCGCCACGCCGGCGGCGGCCGGCGGCAGGATCGCTTGGCTCGGCGACGCGCCCACCAGCACCGCGAGCGCGTGTTCCAGGGTGTTGCGCTGGCGCTGGGCTTCCTGGATGTCGGCCTCCGCGTTCGCACGCTCGATGCGCGTGCGCGACACGTCCAGCTCGTTCGACAGGCCCGCGTTGAAGCGCGCCTCGATCAGTTGCTGCGATTCGCGCCGCGTGGCCAGCGCATCGTTCAGGATGGCGATGTCGGCGTCGAGGCCGCGCAGCTGCCAGTACGTCGTCGCGACCTGGCTTGAGAGCATCAGCATGACGCCATCGCGGTCGTCCTGCGCGGCGAGTGCCTGCGCGTCGGCCGCTTCGACGGCGCGGCGCACGCGGCCCCACAGGTCGAGCTCATACGAGAAATTCGCGCCGACCGAGTACTCGGTGCCCTTGATCGACTTGTGGCCGAACGTGACGCCCATCGGCGTCTCCGCCGACGTGCGCGAGTTCGAGACGCCGGCGGACACGCCCACGGTCGGCAGCTCGCCGGTACGCGTGATGCCCAGCTGCGCCTGCGCCTGCACGAGGCGCTGCGCGGCCGCGCGCACGGTCGGGCTGTCGTGCAGCGCGCGCTGTTCCAGCTGGCTCAAGGTGGCGTCGCCGAACACGGTCCACCAGTCGGCGGGCAGGCGCACGGCCTGCTCCTGGGGTTCGGCGGCGCCGTGGCGGTATGCGGGCGTATCGGCACCCTGCGGCGCGACGAAATCCTTGCCGACGGTGCCGCAGGCGGACAGCAGCGCGGCCACGGCCAGCGCGACGGCGGTGTGAACGACAGGTTTGATATAAATAGTTTTCATCTTTTATCCATGAATGCTTGGTTCAGTGGCCACCGCCACCGCCGCCGCTGGGCGACTTGACCTTGTCCGAGAACCACAGCGGGATGATCGCCACCAGCAGGATCACGCCGACGAGGAAGAAGCCATCGTTGTAGGCCATCACGAAGGATTCTCTCCGCACGATGCGGTCGATGGCGCCGATCGCCTGCTGCGCCGCCGTCGCCGGGTCGATGCCCTTGGCGATGAAGGCTTGCGTCAGCGTGTCCAGCCGGCTCTGCGTGGCGGCGGATGCCAGCGATACGGCTTCGCCGAGACGCTCCGAGTGGAAGTGTTCGCGGTTCGTCAGCGCCGTCGCGAGCAGCGCGATGCCGACGGAGCCGCCCAGGTTGCGGGTCATGTTGAACAGGCTCGACGCCGACGGCATGTCTTTCGGCTGGATCCCGGACATCGCGAAGTTCGACAACGTCAGCATCACGAACGGCTGGCCCAGTGCGCGAATGATCTGCGACAGCATCAGCTGGTCGTAGCCCGTGTTGGCGTCCATGTGCGCATTCATCAAACACGACACGCCGAACAGCGCGAGGCCGAAGGAGCACAGGAGGCGGTTGTCGATCTTTTGCGACATGCGCGCGACGAACGGCATCACGAACAGCTGCGGCAGGCCCACCCACGCGATCACTTCACCGATCTGCATCGGCGAGTAGCCGGCGATCTGGCCCAGGAACAGCGGCAGCAGGAACGACGAACCGTACAAGCCCATGCCGATCACGGCGGACAATCCGGTCGCGACGAGGAAGTTGCGCTGGCCGTACAGCCCGAGGTTGACGAACGGGTCGGCGCGCCAGAAGTTCGTCACGACCCAGCCCAGGATGCCGACGATCGCCAGCGCCGCGAACGTGATGATGAAGCTCGACTGGAACCAGTCCTTCGAATTGCCCTCTTCCAGGAAGATCGTCAGGCTCGCGAGGCCCAGCGCCATGAAGGCGATGCCGAGCCAGTCGGCCTTGTACAGCGCCTGCAGGTTCATGGGCTCGCGGTCGATGCCCCAGTACATGCCGGCGATCAAGAGCACGCCCGGCACCCAGTTGATGTAGAAGATCGACGGCCAGCCGTACAACTCCGTCAGGTAGCCGCCCAGCGTGGGGCCCATCGCGGGCGCCAAGGTGGCCGTGAGGCCGAACATGGCCATGCCGACGGCGCGCTTGGCCGGGGGCAGGCGCGTCATCACGAGGGTCATCGCCATCGGGATCAGGGCGCCGCCCGTAAAACCCTGCAGCATGCGGAACACGATCATGCTGGAAAGGTTCCACGCGGTGCCGCACAGCGTCGAGAACGCGAGGAACAGTCCCGTCGTCAGCATCAGGTAGCGGCGCTGGCCGAGGGCGCGCACGAACAGCGCCGTCATCGGGATCACGACGATCTCGGCGCACAGGTACGCGGTCGAGATCCACGAGCCCTCTTCCTGCGTGGCCGACAGGGTGCCCAGGATGTCGCGCAGCGACGAGTTGGTGATCTGGATGTCGAGCACCGCCATGAAGGCGCCCAGCATGCCGGCCAGCACCGCGATCCAGGTGCGCGCGTCGATGCGGGCACCGTTGGCCGGGGCCCCCGGCGGCGCGTGCGGCGGCGCCATCGGTTTGGTGATCGTGGTGGACATGGTGCTTCCCTGGTTTATTTAGTGAGCGGCGGCTTGCTGTTGCGGTGCTTTCTGACGGAGGTCGATCTCGACGACGGTCGACATGCCCGGCACGAGGCGGCCCGCGTACTTCTTGAGGTCTTCCGGTGCGAACGTGATCTTCACGGGCACGCGCTGGACGATCTTCGTGAAGTTGCCCGTCGCGTTATCGGCCGGCAGCAGCGCGAACTGGTTGCCCGACGCGGGCGAGAAGCTGTCCACGCGGCCCACGAGTTCGTGCTTCGGCAGCGCGTCGACGTCGATCTTGACTTCCTGGCCCGGCACGATGCCCGGCAGCTGCGTTTCCTTGAAGTTCGCGACGACCCACACGTCGTCCTGCACGATGGCGGCCAGTTGCTGGCCCGGCTGCACGCGCGCGCCCACTTCCACGCTGCGCTTGCCGACGCGGCCGGACACCGGCGCGACGATGCGGTTGTAGCCGAGCTGCTGGCGGGCGTCCTTCAACTGCGCCTGCAGCACTTTCACTTGCGCCTTCAGCACGTCGCGCGCCGACATCGCGGCGGCGATCTGCGCCTTCGCGGCGCTGGCGTTGTCGCGGCGCGCCGTCACGTCGGCCGTGGCGCCTGCGCGCGCGGCCGTGGCGGCGTCCACTTCGGCCTTCGACACGGCCTTCATCTGGCTGTTGTACAGTTGGCCGTAACGGTCGGCGTCCTGCTTGGCGCGCACGAGGTTCGCTTGCGCCTGCACGACCTGCGCCGCGGCGGCCGAGGCCTGCGCCCTGGCCTGCTCGACGGCGGCGTCGGCCTGCACGATCTGCTGCTGCACGCTCATGATCTGCGCCTGGATCTGCTCGACCTTCACGCCCTGGTCGGCCGGGTCCAGCTCGGCCAGCACGTCGCCGGCCTTGACGACCTGGTTATCGTCGAACATCACCTTCGTCACGACGCCGGGGATGCGCGACGACACCGGATGCACGTGGCCCGTGACGTAGGCGTTTTCCGTCTCGACGAAATAATGGCTGCGGTACCACATGCGGCCGCCCGCGGCCAGCGCGGCGGCGGCGATCAGCCCCACCACGATCAGCACGCGCTTCGGAGGCCCTTTCCTGGCATTCGCGGGGGTGGCGGGCGCGCCCATGGCTGCCGGGGCACCTGGCGGGACGGCGGCGGCCGGCTTGTGGTCCACCGTGGTTTGGGTATCTGGCATGTGAGCTCCGAATGAAAATGAAATTGGTCAATCGCATTATTGGACAACTTTTTGGCAAAGTCAAGAAATGAAACGGTTGCATTTCATTTGAGATTCCACTAGCATGGAGGCATGGACAAACATATGCATGACGCGGCCGAGTGTGCCGGCAAAGCCGCCGGCAGGCCGAAAGCCGCCGACGTCGAGGCGCGTACGCAGGAGCTGCTGCAGGTCGCCGGAACGCTGTTTCTCGCCAACGGTTACACGAAGACGAGCCTGGAAGCGATCGCCCGCGCGGCCCACGTCGCGGTACGCACAATCTACGTGAAATTCGGCGGCAAGGCCGGCCTGCTGGCCGCCGTGCTCGCTGCCAAGCGCCACCGCTTCTTCCGCAGCCAGCCGATGGAGACGGATACCCGGCCGTTGCGCGAAATCATCGACGACTTTGCGCACCAGATGTACGCGCTGATCTCGTCGCAGGAAGCCATCGCCCTGCAACGGATCGTTCTGGCCGAGGCGCCGACGAATCCCGAGCTGGCCGAGGCGTTCTGGAACGGCGGCCCGCGCAAGACGCGCGAATTGCTGATGCGCTTCTTCTCGCGTCCGGACATCCGCGCCCAGATGCGGCCGGACGTCCCGGTCGACCTGCTGCCCTGCCACCTGATGGCCACCATCACGGGCGAGCTGTTCATGAACCTCATGCGCCCGCCGCACGTCGTCGACATGGAGAAGGCGAAGCGCGACCTGGAAGGCCGGATGGACCTGTTCTATCACAGCATCCTGCCGCCCCGGCAGTAATTCCATTTTGATAATGTGCGTCATCGCACCGACCTGATCGGTGGGAAACGGCATCCTGTGTTCTTTGAAGGAGGATGTCATGAATAACAAAAGCACAAAGACGGCAGTTCGCCGCAAGGAGGGTGCATGAGCAAATCGTCCCGTTACGAATGGCGCGACCAGCAGGCCGCGCTGCACGAGCGCATGAAAGGTTTCCTGGCCAACCCGAGCAATGAACAGCTCGAGGCCGTCGTCGCCGAGATGCGCGCGTACGCGAATGCCGCGCAGAGCGGCGCAATCGAGATTCCGCAGCGCTGGACCGCCTACGCCTGACGCTCGTCTCATCTCACACCACGGCAGGAACACGCTCGCGCGGTTCCTGCCGTTTTCTTTGGCACAATACGGGTACCACTCCAGCAGACTCGAAAGGAACACGCACATGGACAACGACACGAAGCCCTCCTTCATGCTGGAGACGTTCATCCGTGCCGAGGACGGCCACGTGCTGAAATTCAGGTGACGCCATGACCGACACCACCGCCAGGTGCGCGTGCGGCACCGTCGAGGTCCGCGCCAGCGGCGCACCGCTCGCCACCGCCGTCTGCTACTGCAAGGATTGCGCGGAAGGCTGGCGCCGGCTCGAAGGGCTGCCCGGTGCAACTCCCATACGGGAAGCCGATGGCGGCACGGCGTACCAGGTCTACCGCAAGGACCGCGTGCACTGCGTGGCCGGGCGCGCGCACCTGCGTCCGTTCAAGCTGCGCGACGGGTCGGCGACGAACCGCGTCGTGGCCACGTGCTGCAACACGCCGATGTACGTCGACTTCGACGACGGCAAGCACTGGGTGTCGATGTGCCGGCGCCGCTTCGGCGCGGACCAGGCGCCGCTCGACATGCGCGTCTGCACGGGCAAGCGCGGCCCGGGCGAACTGCCGGACGACGTCCCCGCATACCGCGGCTATCCGCTGCGCTTCATCGGCACGCTCGTCGCCGCCCGGGTCGCGATGCTGTTCGGCCGCTGACGCTGCATGTAGCACCCTCCATTTCGCGCCGCCCAATCGCATTTCGCGCCGCCTGGCTGCAGGTCGTCGCATCGCCGCCATGAGCACGATGCGCCTGGCTACAGTGTGCCCATCGACACCCACACTGGAGCCCATCATGATCCGCACCGCCATCCTGACCCTGACCCTCGCCGCCCCGCTCGCCGCGCACGCGGCCGACCTCGTCGTCCACGTCGCCAACGTCAAGTCCGACCAGGGCCAGGTGCGGGTCGCGCTGTACGACAATGCCGACGCCTTCCTCAAGCGCCCCATGCGCGCGGCCGAGGCGCGGGCGGACAAGGCCGGCACGACGCTCGTGTTCCACGACGTCGCGCCGGGAGACTATGGCATCGCCGTCTACCACGACGCCAACGACAACGGCCGCATGGATCGCAATCTGATGGGCATCCCGACGGAGCCGATCGCCTTCAGCAACGACGCGCAGGGCCGCATGGGCCCGCCGGCATTCGACGCCGTCAAGCTGGCCGTGCCGGCCGCCGGTCTCGATACCACCGTCTCGCTGCGCTGAGGTCCGCCATGCAGCGCCGCCAATTCCTCAAAGCAGGCCTCGGCCTCGCCGCCCTCGGCGCCGCCGGCTTCGCCCGCGCCGACGCCCACACGACGTACGAACGCTTCCACGCGGCCCTCGCGCGCGATCCGGGCCTTAGCGTGTACGCGAACCTGGAAGGCAACCAGCAGGGCCTCGCCGTCGTCGAAGGCCGCATGCCGGCCGAGCTGCAAGGCACGTTCTTCCGCAACGGGCCGGGCCGCTTCGAACTGGGCGGAGAACGCTACCACCACTGGTTCGACGGCGACGGCTACGCCCAGGCATGGCGCATCGGCGCCGGCACCGTGGCGCACCAGGGCCGCTTCGTCGAGACGCGCAAATTCCTCGCCGAGTCGGCGGCCGGGCAATTCCTGTATCCCGCTTTCGGCACGAACATCGCCCGCAAGGGCTTTCGCGACAACGACAGCCTGAACACGGCGAACACGAACCTCCTGCCGTTCAACGACCGCCTGTACGCGCTGTGGGAAGGCGGGTCCGCGACGGAGATCGATCCGGACACGCTGGCGACCATCGGCATCCACACGTGGCGCGACGACCTGGCCGCGATGCCGTTTTCCGCGCATCCGAAGATCGAGCCGGACGGCACCCTGTGGAATTTCGGCGCGCTGCCCGGCGGCGACAAGGTCGCGCTGTACCGCATCGGCGCGCACGGCGACGTGCTGCAGGCTCGTGTCGTCGAGATACCGCAGCTCGCGCTGCTGCACGATTTCGCCGTCAGCGCGCGTCACCTGATCTTCGTCGTGCCGCCGTATGACGTATCCGCAGATGCGACCCTGAGCCTGGCCGAGCGCCACGTGTGGGCTGGCAGCACGCGCGGCACCCGCGTCGTCGTGGTCGCGAAGGACACCCTGGCCATCCGCCGCGTCTACGAACTGCCGCCGCATATGGTCTTCCACTTCGGGAATGCGTGGGACGAGGCCGGCGGCGCCGTCACCCACTTCGACCTCGTGCTGCACGACGGCGACATGCTGGCCGCCACGAGCCGCGTGATGGAAGGCGAGCGCGAACCGAACCGCCCGTCCGCGCATGCGGCCACGCGCATCAGCCTCGACCACGCGACGGGCCGCGTGCGCACAGCGCGCCTGCTCGACGGCGCCGAATTCCCCCGCGTGACGCCAAACGTCGTCGGCCGGCGGCACGGCCGCCTCGCCCTGCTCTCCAGCGATGCGCGCAATACGGCACTCGTGCTGGACACCGTGAACGTCGTCGACACGGACACGGGCCGCGCGGACAGCTGGCGCTTCGGCGCGGGCTGGCGCGCGGAAGAGCACGTGTTCGTGCCGCGCCAGGGCGCACGCCGCGAGACGGACGGCTGGCTCGTCGGCGTCGCCCAGGACACGACGACCAACACGAGCGCGCTCACGGTGTTCGACGCCGCACGCGTGCACGCGGGTCCCGTCGCGCTGGCGCGGCTGCCCTATCGCACACCGCATTGTTTCCATGGTAATTTCCTGGCTGCTCAATCGTAAGGACATCATGCCGCACGCTACCGACATACCCTCGCTGCACCCGCTGGAGATCTTTCCGCCGTTCCGGCGCTGGCCCAGATCGCCGCAGCGCGAAATCGTCTTCACGATCATCTGGGACGCCATCGTCGGCGTCGTGCTGGCTTGTGTGCTCTACGTGTCCGGGAGCGGCAAGCCGTTCGTGCCGCTACTGGCGGAGATGCTGGTGGCGTCAAACGCCATCGGCTTCCTCATCCACGGCATGATGCACGTGCTGCGCCGCGTCGCGCCCGGACGCACCGGCCCGGCCATGCGCGCCGCCCGGCTGCTGCTGACGGCATGCTGCGCGTTGGTCGGCATGGCCTTCACGGACGCCGTGATGGGTGGCGGCGGCACGTTCGCCACGCTGCTGCACACGGGCGCGCTCGGACGCTACCTGCCGGGCGCCGGCGCCGTCGCGCTGCTGATGGCGGCCGTGCTGGCGGCCGGCGAGCGCCGCGTCGCGCGCGAGCTCGAGGCCGCGCGCCAGCAGGAACAAATCGCGGAGGCCGCGCGCCTGCTGGCCGAAGCGCAGCTGCGCACTTTGCAGGCCCAGATCGAGCCGCACTTCCTGTACAACACGCTGGCCAACGTCGTGAGCCTGATCGGCCCCGACCCGGACCGTGCCCGCCACATGCTGGAGCGCCTGATCGATTTCCTGCGCGCGAGCCTGTCGGCCAGCCGCGCGGAACACGCGACGGTCGGCGCCGAGGTCGACCTCGCACGGGCCTATCTCGACCTGCTGACGGTGCGCATGGGCACGCGGCTGCGCTTTCGCATCGACGTCGAACCGTCGTGCCGCGACGCCGTCATCCCGCCGATGCTGATCCAGCCGCTCGTGGAAAACGCCGTCATGCACGGCATCGAGCCGAAGGTCGAAGGCGGCACCGTCGTCGTGTGCGCGCGCCGCACGGACGCGGGCCTGTGCGTGGAAGTGCTCGACGACGGCGCCGGCCTCGTACCGGCGGCGCCGCGGCCCGGCAGCGGCGTCGGATTGTCGAACCTGCGCGAGCGGCTGCGCACCTTGCACGGAAATAGTGCTCAAGTACAATTGCTCGAAAATCAAGACGGGGGCGTGACGTCGCGCCTGATCCTGCCGATCTAATTCACTTTCGAGGTGCCGCTATCGAACCCATCCGCGCCCTGGTTGCCGACGACGAACCGCATTTGCTGGCCTACCTCGAGGAACAACTGGCGCTCGCCTGGCCGGACCTGCGCATCGTGGGCCGTGCCGGCAACGGCATCGAGGCGCTGCGCCTCGTCGACGAGCTGGCGCCCGACGTCGTGTTCCTCGACATCCAGATGCCCGGCCTGAACGGCCTCGACCTCGCCGCCCGGCTGGCGGACGACGCGCGCGCGCCGCAGGTCGTGTTCACGACGGCGCACGAGGCGTACGCGCTGCAGGCGTTCGAGCACGCCGCCTTCGACTATCTGCTGAAGCCCATCCGCCTGGAGCGGCTGCAGCGCACGGTCGAGCGCCTGAAGGAAACGCTGGCGGCGCCGGCGCCCGCGGCACCGTCCGCCGACCTGCTGGCCGGCCTGCTGCGCCAGCTCGGCGTCGCCCCCGCGCCGGCCGCCGCGCCCGCCCCTGCCGCTGCCGCGCCGCTGCAATGGATCCGCGCCGCGCAAGGCCAGGAGACGCGGCTGATCGCCATCGATGAAGTCATCTACTTCCAGAGCAACGACAAGTACACGAGCGTATTCGTCGCCGACGGCGAGCACCTGATCCGCACGCCGATGCGCCAGCTGCGCGAACAGCTCGACGCGCAGCAGTTCTGGCAGATCCACCGCAGCGTGATCGTCGCCGCGCGCCACGTGGCCGGCACGCGCACGGATTTCCGCGGCCGCCTGCTGGTCACACTGAAGGGCCGCGACGAGCAGCTCGTCGTCAGCCGCAACTACGCCGACCTGTTCAGGCAGATGTAGCCGACCGCGCGGCCCGGTACCCGCGCGGCGCCACGCCCAGGCGCGATCGGAAGTGGTGGTTGAAATTCGACAGCGTCGCATAGCCGCAGCGGCGCGCGATCTCGGCGACGGGACGGTCGGAACGGGCGAGCAGCAGGCAGGCCTCGGCGATGCGCAGATCGTTCACGTAGATGCTGAACGGCTTGCCGACGAGCCGCTGGAAGCTGCGGCTGAACGCGGCCGGTGTCACGTGCAGCAGCGCGGCAGCGTCGGCGACGCGCAGCTCCGCATGCAAGTTTGCCCTGATCCAGGCCAGAAGCGCATCGATGCGGCGCCCCGGTGCGCCAGCCGGCAGCGCGAGCGGCCCGGCACGCAACGGACGCATGGCGGATTGGGCCGCGGCGAGCCGCCCGAGCAGCGCGAGCGCGCCGCCCAGCAATGCGAGGTTGTCGTCGGCCGGCAAGGCCAGCAGCGCCGCGCGGACGGCGTCGCCCAGGGTTGCCTCGATCCGCCACGCGGCATTCGCGCGCGCCAGCAAGGGCCGCATCGCCTGGCGCCATTCCGGGAACGCGTCCAGCTCGGGGCGCAGCAGCAGTTGCAACACCGTCACGCGCACATGGCCTTGCTGCGGCCCGGACGTATGCCACGTGTGGGCGACGCGCGGGCCCAGCAGCACCAGATCGCCTTCCTCGAACGGTTCGACGGAATCGCCCACGAAGCGCAGCCCGCGGCCGCGCTCGATCCACGTCAGCTCGATCGCTTCGTGCACGTGCAGCGGGCCGGAAAAGGCGTCCTGCTCGAGGCGCAACAGCCGGACACTCTGCGTGTCGGCGGCCGGAATTGATTCCCAGATGACGTTCATGCGGCCGATTGTACGGCAGCAGGGTCAGAAAACAGTCGATATTCGTTGGATTTGGCTGTCTTGCCCAGCGCCCGGCATGCCTATACTCCTGACCGGTTCAACATGTCCACGCCACCATGATCGCTGCCCATCGTTCCGTAACCTCCCTCCCGCGCCGCCGCCTCCTGCAAGCCGGCGCCGCCTGCCTGCTGGCCCCCCCGTTGTCGCGTGCCGCGCACGCCGCGCCTCCCGCCCCGTTCGGTCGCGTCGAACGGTGGGAAAATTTTTCGTCGCACCACGTCGACCCGCGCCACGTCGACATCTGGCTGCCGCCCGACTACGCCACGAAGGCCGGCGCCGGGCACCGCTTCGCCGTCGTCTACATGCACGACGGCCAGATGCTCTTCGACCCGACGACCACATGGAACGGCAAGTCCTGGCGGATCGACCTGGCCGCACAACAGTTATTGGCCGCGCGGCCGGACGGTGACTTCATCGTCGTCGGCCCCTGGAACAACGGCGTGCTGCGCCACAGCGAATACTTTCCGGCGAAGTTCCTGCCGCACCTGCCGGATGCGGTGCGCCGGCCGTTCGTGCGCGACGCCCTGCACGGCAAGGCGCGCAGCGACGATTACCTGCGCTTCCTCGTCGAAGAACTCAAGCCCGCCATCGATGCGCGTTTCGCCACCCGCACCGGGCGCGACACGACCTTCCTGATGGGGTCGAGCATGGGCGGCCTGATCAGCTGCTATGGCCTGTGCGAATACCCGGCCGTCTTCGGCGGCGCGGCGTGCCTGTCCACGCACTGGATCGGGACATTCGAGCGCAACGACGCCTTCCCGGCCGCGGCGCTGGCCTACCTCGAGCGCGCCGCGCCGGCGCCCGCGGGCGTGAAGCTGTGGAGCGACCGCGGCACCGTCGGACTGGACGCGCTCTACGACGATGCGTTCGCTCGCGTGACGGCGCTGTTGCGGCGCAAGGGCTATGCCGCGCCGGACTTCGTGTCGCGCGTCTACGACGGTGCGGCGCATGACGAGAACGACTGGGCCGTGCGCGCACCCGACGCGCTGGTCTTCCTGCTGCGCGGGACCTGAGCCGGCGCGCGACCCGCCCCACCTATCCCGCATTGCGGAAGGGTTTACCACTATCCGATCCGCGAAGGTCGTGCAATAATAGCGCCTGTCCTATGTCTTATATAAGACTTAGTCTTGTGGCAACACATGTTCATGGCTGCCGGATCGACGTTTGACGGAGTATGATCCCTCGATCTGTTCACCGCGCTGGCACAGTGGCCTGGACAGCCGACGTTTTTTTAGTACTAGTATTCGAAACCTTCCCGCACATCGAGGAACAAGCGTATGAGCAGTGATCAGACCATCATCTACACCCTAACCGACGAGGCGCCCCTGCTGGCCACCCACGCCTTCCTGCCTGTCGTCGAGACGTTTGCCAAACCTGCCGGCATCCACATCGAAGAGAGCGACATCTCCGTCGCGGCGCGTATCCTCGCCCTCTTCCCCGAGTACCTGTCGGCGGACCAGCGCGTGCCGGACGCCCTGTCGGAACTCGGCCAGAAGACGCTGCAGCCGGACGCGAACATCATCAAGCTGCCGAACATCTCGGCCTCGGTGGGCCAGTTGCAGGCGGCCATCAAGGAACTGCAGGGCAAGGGCTACAACATCCCCGACTACCCGGCCGATCCGCAATCGGACAAGGAAAAAGAGATCAAGGCCCGCTACGGCAAGTGCATCGGTTCCGCCGTGAACCCGGTGCTGCGCGAAGGTAACTCGGACCGCCGCGCGCCGAAGGCCGTCAAGGAATACGCGCGCAAGAACCCGCACTCGATGGGCGAATGGTCGCAGGCGTCGCGCACGCACGTGTCGCACATGACGCACGGCGACTTCTACCACGGCGAAAAGTCGATGACGCTCGACCGCGCGCGCGACGTCAAGATGGAACTGGTCACGAAGAGCGGCGAGACGATCGTCCTGAAGCCGAAGGTCTCGCTGCTGGAAGGCGAGATCATCGACTCGATGTTCATGAGCCGCAAGGCCCTGCTCGAGTTCTACGAACAGCAGATCGAAGACGCGCACAAGACGGGCGTGATGTTCTCGCTGCACGTGAAGGCGACGATGATGAAGGTGTCGCACCCGATCGTGTTCGGCCACTGCGTCCGCACCTTCTACAAGGAAGCGTTCGAGAAGCACGGCGCCCTGCTGGACAGCCTCGGCGTGAACGTCAACAACGGCATGGCCGACCTGTACAACAAGATCGCCAAGCTGCCGGATTCGCAGCGCGAAGAAATCATCCGTGACATCCACGCCTGCCAGGAACACCGCCCGGCGCTGGCGATGGTCGACTCGGCCAAGGGCATCACCAACTTCCACTCGCCGAACGACGTGATCGTCGACGCGTCGATGCCGGCAATGATCCGCGCCGGCGGCAAGATGTACGGCGCCGACGGCCGCCTGAAGGAAGTCAAGGCCGTGATCCCGGAATCGACGTTCGCCCGCATCTACCAGGAGATCATCAACTTCTGCAAATGGCATGGCGCCTTCGACCCGCGCACGATGGGCACCGTCCCGAACGTCGGCCTGATGGCCCAGCAGGCCGAGGAATACGGCTCGCACGACAAGACCTTCGAAGTGCAGCAGGACGGCGTCGCCAACATCACCGACCTGGCGACGGGCGAAGTGCTGCTGTCGCAGAACGTCGAGAAGGGCGACATCTGGCGCATGTGCCAGGTGAAGGACGCGCCGATTCGCGACTGGGTCAAGCTGGCCGTCACGCGCGCACGCAACTCGGGCATGCCGGCCGTGTTCTGGCTCGACCCGTACCGTCCGCACGAGAATGAACTGATCAAGAAGGTCAAGACCTACCTGAAGGATCACGACACGGAAGGCCTGGACATCCAGATCATGTCGCAGGTGCGCGCGATGCGCTTCAGCCTGGAGCGCGCATGGCGCGGCCTGGACACCATCTCGGTGACCGGCAACATCCTGCGCGACTACCTGACCGACCTGTTCCCGATCCTGGAACTGGGCACCAGCGCGAAGATGCTGTCGATCGTCCCGCTGATGGCCGGCGGCGGCATGTACGAGACGGGCGCCGGCGGTTCGGCACCGAAGCACGTGCAGCAGCTGACCGAGGAAAACCACCTGCGCTGGGACTCGCTGGGCGAATTCCTCGCGCTGGCCGTGAGCTTCGAAGACCTCGGCCTCAAGACCGGCAACGCGAAAGCCAAGCTGCTGGCCAAGACGCTGGACGCCGCCACCGGCAAGCTGCTGGACAACCGCAAGTCGCCGTCGCCGAAGACCGGTGAGCTCGACAACCGCGGCAGCCAGTTCTACCTGTCGATGTACTGGGCGCAGGAACTGGCCGCGCAGACGGAAGACACCGAACTGGCCGCCTACTTCGCGCCGCTCGCCAAGCAACTGGCCGAGAACGAGCAGAAGATCGTGTCGGAACTGCTCGAGATCCAGGGTCGCCCGGCCGACATCGGCGGCTACTACAAGCCGGACAACGCCAAGGTCAAGGCCGTAATGCGTCCGAGCGCAACCTTCAACCAGGCACTGGCCAGCGTCGGCGCCTGATCGGAGACGGCGCCCCGCGGCGCCATCGTCCGCACAACCCGGTACCGCGCAAGCGGGCCGGGTTTTTTTGCGCCTATATGATCGGTATCATACTCACTCAATAATTACAACTATGCAATATTAGTGTTTCCGCCAGTTCAACGTCATTTGTATGATGCTTGGTCCTGCGCCGAACACATCGACGGATTCGCCACGCGGGTCCCTGCGCTTTTGTGTCGGCATGCGCGCCGACGGCGCCTTCTTCAAACGCAGGTCGCCGCGTGCGATGCCCGCGCCATGCCGGCCGACCCGGACGAATTCACCCGCACAGGATCGAAGCGGCGCTGGACGCGCCACCACTTAAAGGAGAACACCATGTACCGTAAATGCATCGCCGAATTCATCGGCACCTTCTGGCTCGTGCTGGGCGGCTGCGGCAGCGCCGTGCTGGCCGCGGCCTTCCCCGGCGTCGGCATCGGCCTCGCCGGCGTCTCGCTGGCCTTCGGCCTGACCGTTCTCACGGGCGCGTATGCGCTGGGCCCGATCTCGGGCGGCCACTTCAACCCGGCCGTCACCGTCGGGCTGTGGGCCGGCGGCCGCTTCCCTGCCCGCGACATCGTCCCGTACGTGGTCGTGCAGGTGCTGGGCGCGATCGCGGCGGCAGGCGTGCTGTACCTGATCGCGAGCGGCAAGCCCGGCTTCGACCTCGCGGGCGGCTTCGCCTCGAACGGCTACGGCGAACACTCGCCCGGCAATTATTCGCTGACGTCGGCCGTCGTCACGGAACTGGTCATGACGTTCATGTTCGTGCTGATCATCCTGGGCGCCACGCACACCCGCGCGCCGGTGGGCTTCGCCGGCCTCGCGATCGGCCTCGCGCTGACGCTCGTCCACCTGGTCAGCATCCCCGTCACCAACACGTCGGTGAATCCGGCACGCAGCACGGGGCCCGCACTGTTCGTCGGCGGCTGGGCGCTCGCCCAATTGTGGCTGTTCTGGATCGCGCCGCTCGCGGGCGGCCTGCTGGCGGGCTGGCTGTACCGCGGCCTGCTGGACCGCGACGTGACCGAGCCTGACGTGACGGGCCGGCCGACCCGCGGCTGAGCCGCCGGCAACCGCTCAGCGCGCCGCGTCGCGCAGCGGCAGGCAGCTCCACGGTTCGTACATGACGGCGTAGCCCGTCTCCACGCCGACCTGGTAGCACACCTTGCCGTCCGCGGCCTGGCCCGCGGGCGCCCAGGCAATCGGACGGCCGGCGCGCACGTCGGACCTGTCGACGACGACCAGTTCGTGCGCCGCGCTGTCGTCGCGGGGCCGGAACCGTACCCGCAAAGCCGGCGCCTGGCCGGCCGGGCGGTCGAACTGCACGGCGATGCCGGCGCGTCCGCCATCGCGCACGAGCAGGCCGCGCGGGCGCGGCAGCGCGTCGATGGATTGTCCGTATCGGGCGTCGAGACGGCGCAGGTCCAGCGCATAGTCGTTGAGCACGAGGTTGATGTCGAAGCCGGCCAGCTGGAACGCGCAGCGATACAGCTCGTAGCCTTTCAGGTCGCGCGGAAACGCGGCACCGCTGACCGCCGTGGAAATCCAGACATGGTACGGGGGCGCCCGCCGCGAAAATCGTTCCAAAATACACGAGATCGTTAAAATCGCGTGAATTCAAGCGCGCCGGTGCGCCGCCGGATCAGCCCAGTTTGCCCTGCCGCCGACGGAGCCTGCGGTGACGAGCGTTCCCGACTCAGGCCGACTTGCGACGACGACGACGGATGAGGGCCATGACGCCGGCGCCCAGGCCGAACGTCGCAATGCTCATCGGCTCCGGCACGGCGTTCAGCGTGTCGCTGCCGGCGAACGTCTTGAACGCGGCGGTGTTTGCCGCCTTGAACTGCGCCTGCTGGCTGCCGTCGCAGCACGCTTCCATCCCGTAGATCTTCAGTTCGTGGTTGCCGGCCGCAAGGACGGCAGAACCCGTCAGGCTGCCGTTCGCCGTCGCATAGTTATTGGCCCACCACATGTCGTGCGCGTTGTAGCCGAGCGCGACGCCGTCGACGAACAGCGCGCCGCCGTAGCCGAAATCGACGCCTGTACGGAAATTCCAGGTGCCGGCCTGCGCGGACGTGACGCCGAAATCGATCGTCGCCTCGAACGCATAGTTGCTCAGCGCGCCGAAATAATTCTTGACCGTCACGTTGTCGTACGTCGCCACTGTCTTGCTGCCCTTGTAGCCGGCAGGGTTGGCGATGTCGGCATCGACCGCCGCCTTATACGCGGCGGCACTCGTGTGCGTGCCCACGGGGCCGGTCGCGACCTGCAGGGTGATGACGCTGGCGTTGGCGTCAAGGGCGAGGCCGGCGAGCAGCGCTGCGCAGCATGCGGTACGAACTTTCATCCTGGGTTTCCTTGGAATGTTTTGACTAATATCAATATATCATTCCATGAAGAACCATTTCATTACAAAAATGAATGTTCGTTGTTATTTTCTTACTTAGTGTCAATACAGCGCAACACGCCGTTAATTGAGCCCTCCCTGCCGCGCCGCGTGCTTGCCCAGCGCCGCCAGGTCGAGGTCGGCGTCACCCTGCGCGACGGCGTCCTGCAACGTTGCCTGCAACGTCGAGCCGAACGCGAGCGGCAGCCCCCAGTCCCGGCCCGCCTCGACGGCGAGGCGCACGTCTTTCAGGCCCAGCGACAATTTGAAGCCGGCGGGCGAATAACGCTCTTCCGCGATCATCCCGCCGTAGCCCTTGTAGACGGGCGAGCCGGCAAACAGCGTGCTCGTCACCAGGTCGATGAAGTCCGCGGCCGGCACGCCGTGCGAGCGCGCGAGCGCGGTACCCTCGCCCGTCGCCTCGATCGCGCAGGCGAGCATCAGGTTGCACGCGAGCTTGACGGCGTTGGCCTGCGCCGGCTCGCTGCCGAAGCGCCAGGTCTTTTGTCCCATCAGGTCGAACAGCGGCTGCACGCGCGCGATCAATTCGTCGCTGCCGCCGGCCAAGATGTTCAGCTTGCCCGCTGCCGCCACGTCGACACGGCCCAGCACGGGCGCGGCAACGTAGCCGATGCCGCGTTCGACGTGCAGCGCCGCCATCTCGCGGGCGAACGCGACGGAGACGGTAGCCATGTTGACGTGGATGCTGCCGGGCGCCATCGCGTCCAGCACGCCGCCGCCTTGCAGCACGGCGCGGGTCGCGTCGTCGTCCGCGAGCATGGTGAAGACCACGTCGGCGATGCCGCACTCGGCGGGCGTCGCGGCCGGCTTGGCGCCCAGCGCGGCCAGCGCCTGCACGGGTTCCGGGCTGCGGTTCCAGACGTGCACGGGCTGGCCGGAGCGCAGCAGGTTGGCGGCCATGTGGTGGCCCATGCTGCCCAGGCCGATGAATGCGATGCTCATGGATTGGCTCCTTGGTCAAAAGGCTATTAGACCAGCAATTGCCGACGTTCGCTGCCACCGTTCGGCTCACCTCTTTTTCGGACTGCTTGCCTATTTTCCATTGTGTTCGCGCCCAGACGACACATGTAGGGGGCACCGCAACCCATGGAGGGTCACCATGAAACGCATCGTTGCATTGTGGCGCGTCGTCGCCGGCCAGGACCTGCGCCTGCTGTGGTTCGCCCTCCGGCACGAGAACCGCCCCGTGTGGTTGTTGCCCGGGCTGGCTGGCTTGGCGCTGTTCGCCGTCGAGCCGTTGAATTTCGCGCTGCCCGTCGTCGGCGCCGTGGATGAGCTCGTGCTCGTGCCGCTCGTCCTGCACGGCATGGTCAAAATGCTGCCCGCGCACGTGCTCGACGGTTTTGCGCGCAGCGGACGCGTGCGGCGCCGGGGTTGATTAAAACGGCGATGCGGCGGCGCCGGCTCAGGGCCGGCACGCCGGCAACGCCGCCCGCAGCCGGTTGACGTTGTTCACGAAGTCTTCGGCGCTCGCCTGCGGGTATTTTTGTACCTGGTCATTGATCTTGACCTGGTTGAACACTTCTTTTCCCTTGCACGTGACGAACACGACCTCGCCATCGCGTACCAGCGCGGAGCGCGTGTCGACCAGCGACAGCGCGAGGCCATGGTCAAGGACCTGCTTCACGCCGCTGAGCGCCATCGTCTTCAACACGCTGCCCAGGAACCCCTCGTCCTTGTCCTGCGCGTCCTGCGGTTCCATGACTTTCTTCATGCCGTAGTCCGTCAGCTGCAGGTACACCGTCTCGTCCTTCAACATCATTTCCGACCACTGGTTCGTCGACAGCAAGCGCGGCTTCCCGGAGGCCGGCCGCTGGCGCGGGACGACGCGCTCGGGCCCATCCTTGTCATCGATCGTGATGCTCGCACCGTGACGGCTGTCGTCGGGTGAACGCGCGTGGGCGCAGGTCGCGCTCGCCAGGAGCGCAGTGGTGCAGAGGATGGCGCGGATCATGTTCATGTATTTTCCCAGTCTTTCCAAATTCCAAAAACGCGGTCGAAGGTGGCGGACGTCGTTCGATCGTCCCGTGTCGGGTCAGCGGGATCACGATAGCGGAAGCCGCTCCCCGTCGGCCCGCGGTTTGCGACGGACGGCACGATCCGGGTGCCGGGCGGTGGTATTCCCGGTGGACGCGGTGTGAGCCGCCGGCAGGCCGGCCGCAACCAATCTCGTTAACGCCAAGCCGAACGGCTCTCATTTGCACTAATGCTACATTAATAAAACGCAATATTTATACATACGAAATATATTGCCGCGCGGAAATATGACTGCCATAATTTAACAGTTTGATGCTCGAACAAATGCCTCGCTTCGAAACGAGGCTGCGTGCAAGGCGACGGGGACGCCCGGAACGCCGTTGAACGTGACGGTTCCGGCATGCGATGACGTATTGCCAAGAATGTTGTCGCGGCAGTCACAATTAGCCTGCCGGTGAGTTATATTTATTAACGAAGGGTACCGATGAAAACCAGTTCCAAAGACTCGTCCACGAAGATCCGAACAAAGGCACGCATGTTCGATCGAACCGGCATCGCCGCTGCGCTGTTCGCGCTCGGCACAGCCGTACTCCCGGGTTACGGCGCCGCGCAGACCACCGGATTCGTGCATCCAGGCGCGCCGCTCACCCTCTCCGACCTCCAGACGGTCAAATCGTACGTCGATCAAGGCAGGGAGCCATGGCGATCGGCCTACGAGCAACTGGCGAACGACGGCAAGGCCAAACTCACCTACGGCATGGCGGGTCCGTACGCGACCGTGAGCCGCGCTCCCGACCTGAATCTCTGGCCATGGCGCAACGACATGGTCGCGATCTGGAACCTTTCGCGCATGTGGTATTTCACGGGCAACCGGGACTATGCGAAGAAGGCGCACGACATCCTGATGGCGTGGGCCACCACGCAGACCGCGTTCTCGGGGCGCGAGTCGATGCTCGACCTGGGCGACTACGCCTACCTGTTCGTGGGCGGCGCGGACATCCTGCGCGGCACGTGGCCAGACTGGACGGATGCCGACACGGCCACCGTGAAGGCCTATTTCGCCAACGTGCTGATGCCGGCATCGAACCCCTACGGCGAGAACATGTTCGGCGCCGCCAACAAGGGCGCGCTCGCGCTGAACGCGCTCGGCTTGATGGCCATCTTCAACGACGACACGGACACGCTGAACCGGGTCGTTGCCCAGACACGCACGCTGGCCCACATCGGGCTGCGCAGCTCCAACGACATCGGCATGCTCGGCGACTCCCTGCGCGACCAGGGACACGCCCACGGCCAGCTCAAATCGCTGACGATGCTTGCGGAAGCGCTGTGGAAACAAGGCATCGACGTCTATTCCGATTTCGACAACCGCCTGCTGGCGGCCGGTGAATACTTCGCGCGCGTGAACGAGCTCGCGCCCACGCCGTTCCTCCCGTTCGGCACGACCGATGCGTACTACGTCGCCGACAACACGAACCGCGGATGGGGCGGCGCCGGAGGCGGCAACATCGCGCTCAATCAGATCTATGGCGCCTACGTCGTCCGCAAGGGCATGCAGGCACCGTACATCGCGCAGCGGCGTCTCTGGATGCCGGTGGACAATAGCAGCTTCATGTTCCTGAAGGACGTCGACACCTCGACGGCGACGCCGCCGGCGCCTCTGGCCGTCCCCGCGACTGCCTCGATCACGTCGGGATTGGCCGATGTCGACATCGGAGGCGCCGTGCCGGCCGGCTCGGCCACCTACGCGGACGGCAGATGGACCGTGAACGGCGGCGGCGCCGAAATCTGGGGCACAAGCGACAGCTGCCACTTCGCCTACCGGGCCCTCACCGGCGACGGCGCCATCGTCGCGAAAGTCGAATCGGTCCAGAACACGAACCTGTCCGCGAAGGCGGGCGTCATGATGCGCACGAGCCTCGCCCCGGGCGCGCCGCGCGCCTGGATGGCCGTCACCAACCGGATCCAGGCCGAGCAGAACATGCAGAACCTGTCCGTGTACGGCGGCTCTAACTACGGCAACAAGGCCTTCAATATCGCGAACACCGTGCCCTCGTACTGGGTGAAGCTCGAGCGCATCGGGAACATGATCACCGGTTACGTGTCTCCCGACGGCACCAACTGGGCGGCCACCGACGTCGGCCGCATCGACGGCCCGCTTCCCGACACGATCTACGTCGGCCTCGTGGTCGCCTCGGTCGCCAACGGCACGCTGAATACGTCCACCTTCAGCAACGTCCAGATTACGGGCGGCGACGGTGGCGCGCCGGCCGCCATCCCGGCCGCACCTGCCACGCTGCTGGCCGAGCCGGGCGACGGCGCCGTCCCGCTGCGCTGGCAGCAGTCGTCCGGCGCCACCAGCTACGCGGTCCTGCGCGCCACCTCGAGCGGCGGCCCCTACACGACCGTCGCGGCCAACGTCACGGGCGGCAGCTACATCGACACCACGGTGGCCAACGGCACGACCTATTACTACACCGTCACGGCGACGAATGCCGCCGGCACGAGCACCAATTCGCCGGAGGACAGCGTCACGCCGGTGCACCCGCTGGTGAACGTCGCCACCGGCGGCGCTCCCAACGACAGTGCGAACAACCCGGCCAACGCCAAGTACGTCTTCGACCAGAACTCGGGATCGTACTGGTTCTACAAGGGCGTGATGGGCTGGCTGCAGTATGACCTCGGGCACACGGAGACGGTGCAGCGCTACACGGTCATCAGTTCCACCGACCTGATCGGGCGCGATCCGAAGGACTGGCAGTTCCAGGGCTCGAACGACGGCGTCAACTGGACCACGCTCGACACGCAGAGCGGCCAGGCGTTCCCCTACCGCATCCAGATGCACAGCTACACGGTCGCGAATCCGGGCGCCTATCGCTGGTACCGGCTCAACATCACGTCCAATAACGGCGACACCGCGTTCACGACGCTGGCCGAGATCGGGTTGTACGCTGCGAAGCCGTAACACCTGCTCCACGTAGACATCGAGGCCGTGCCCAGTCGGCACGGCCTCGATGGGTTTGCTCCGACCGTCCCCCTTGTGCTTTGACGACGATAGCGCGGCGCTCGGTCCAGTCACGTGCAAGATTCCGTGCTGGTCAAGTTACCGTTCAGTATGCAGGCTGGGTGATTGCCGAAAATACTACCAGTCGATAGTAATTTTTATGCTACTCTGATTCCACTTCATTGCCCTCGCAATGAACCCGCTACGTCTTACACATTGGCAAAGGAAAAAATGAAAAAGAAATGGATCGTCGTACCGTGTTTGCTGCTATTCACCACGCTCGGCGCCTTTGCCGCCACGCCCGAGCAGCAACCCAAAATTGCCGTCGACAGCGCGACGCGCATGCAAACGATCGATGTGCTGGTAGCAAGGCTGAACGATCACTATGTCTTTCCCGACAAGGCCAAGCAGGCCGAAGCGGTCCTGCGCCAGCGCCAGCGCGAGGGCAAGTACGATGCGATCACCGACGGCGAACAGCTGGCAAAACAGCTCACGGCCGACCTGGCCGGTGTCCTTCATGACCAGCACTTGATGGTGGGATTCGACCCCGGACTGGTGCCGCCCGACCGTGAAGTCGGGCCGCGCCCCACCACGCTGGCCGAGTGGGAACGCATTGCGCCCCCCGAGGTGCGCCAGCGCATCCTCGCGTCGAGCCTTGGCGTGGAAAAAGTCGATCACCTGAGCCCCAGAATCGGATACCTCGAACTATCCGGTTTCCCGCCGCCTTTCCTCGTGACCGGAAAATATGCGGCAGCGATGGACAAGCTCGCCGACACCGACGCCCTGATCGTCGACCTGCGCAATAACCACGGTGGCACACCGGACGGGGTGACTTTGCTGGTCAGCTATTTCGTCGATGAGCGTACGCGCGTCAACGACATCTGGGATCGCGATACCGGTGTCTCCACGCCGCATTGGACGGTCGATCAGCTGGACGGCAAGCGCTATGGCGGCAAGAAACCGGTCCTGATCCTGACGGGCCCCGGCACGATGTCGGCCGGTGAAGACTTTGCCTACACGATGCAGACGCTGAAGCGCGCCACGCTGATCGGCGAGCGGACCTGGGGCGGCGCCCACCCCACGCGTCCCTTCCGCCTCGGCGACCATTTTTTCGCCGCGATACCCGGTGCGCGCACCATCAGTCCCATCACCCACACCAACTGGGAAGGCGTGGGCGTCATACCTGATGTCGCAGCGACGCCGGACAACGCACTTGCGGTGGCGAAGGACATGCTGCAGCGCCGGCTTCAGGGAACGAATTGACCGTGGATCCGGCATAAAAAAAGCCGGGACGCAGGGTCCCGGCTCGTTACGACGGACAGCGCTGACATCAACGTTGCGCGGCGGCGGCAAGTCGGTGCAGGCGCCTTCGCAGGCCTCTGCCGCCCTGCCGATCGATTCGCCCGACGTGGGGTGCGGGCGGATCGCCTCGCCGATATCCACGCCATCCGCGCCCATCTCGATGGCCAGCGCGACTTCGCCGATCACTGCTGGACTACATCAGATATTCCAGGTGACGACACTGGCCGAGCGTCGCGCCGCGCGCATCATCTCCAGCAGCGGAAACAGATGCGCCCCGAAATCGACGGCTTCCTGGACCTGGGGAAAATGGCTTACACCTTCGGCGGCATGGTGCAATTCGACGTCCTGCGCCAGCGCTTGTGTCGGCGCATGCAGTTTGCTTTGCACCGTCGTCGCTTCAAGTGCCCCGATCACGTTGTCCAGCTCGCTGGCAGAGAAATAGCCGTTGGCCGTGTTCTTGCCGAACGGCGCGAGCGCCTTTTGCGCGTGACGGTCGAGCATCAGGACATCGGCAGCGGCTTTCGATTTGAATTTGACGAGCATGGCATTTCCTTTTAGCGCCGGCAAGGCTGCGGCAACAAGACCAGTCTAGTGAAATGCTTGCAAAAAAGTCGTAAAAATTAAGCCGTTTGCTTCGGCTGCCCCGGCTTTCTCCGTGGCGTAAACAAAAAAACCGGGACACGCGGTCCCGGTTCTTCGCGGCGCGCCGAAATCAGCGCTTGCGCGGCGGCGGCAAGTCGGTGCAGACGCCTTCGTAGGCCTCCGCCGCCATGCCGATCGATTCGCCCAACGTGGGGTGCGGGTGGATCGTCTTGCCGATGTCCACGCCGTCCGCGCCCATCTCGATGGCCAGCGCGACTTCGCCGATCATGTCGCCGGCGCTCGTGCCGACGATCGTGCCGCCGATGATGCGATGCGTCTCCGCGTCGAACAACAGCTTCGTGAAGCCTTCCGAACGGCCGTTGGCGACGGCGCGGCCCGAGGCGGCCCACGGGAAGTGGCCCTTCTCGATCTTGATGCCCTTCGCCTTCGCTTCGTCTTCCGTCAGGCCGACCCACGCCACTTCCGGATCGGTGTACGCGACGGACGGGATCACCTTCGCATCGAAGAAGGCCTTCTCGCCGTGCGCGGCTTCCGCGGCGACGTGGGCTTCATGCACGGCCTTGTGCGCCAGCATCGGCTGGCCCACCAGGTCGCCGATGGCGAAGATGTGCGGCACGTTCGTGCGCATCTGGCCGTCGACCGGGATGAAGCCGCGGTCGGAGACCGCCACGCCGGCAGCTTCCGCGCCGATCTTCTTGCCGTTCGGGCTGCGGCCGACGGCCACCAGCACGAGGTCGTAGACCTGCGCTTCCGGTGCCGGCTGGCCTGCCTCGGCGGCTTCGAACGTGACCTTGATCCCTTCCGGCAGCGCTTCCACGCCGACGGTCTTGGTCTTCAACATGATGTTGTCGAAGCGGGCCGCGTTGAACTTCTGCCAGACCTTGACGGCCTCGCGGTCCGCGCCCTGCATCAGGCCATCCATCATCTCGACGACGTCGATGCGCGCACCCAAGGTGGAGTACACGGTCGCCATCTCGAGGCCGATGATGCCGCCGCCGATGACGAGCATGCGCTTCGGCACCTGGCGCAGTTCCAGCGCGCCGGTGGAGTCGACGATGCGCGGATCTTCCGGCACGAACGGCAGTTTCACCACGGCCGAACCGGCCGCGATGATCGCCTTCTGGAACGCGACGACCTTCTTCGCGCCGTCGGCACCGGTCACCTCGATGTGGTTCGGGCTCAGGAATTTACCGACGCCCTGCACGACGTTGACCTTGCGCGACTTGGCCATGCCGGCCAGGCCGCCCGTCATCGTCTTGATGACCTTGTCCTTGTACGCGCGCAGCTTGTCGATGTCGACGTCCGGCTTCGCGAACGACACGCCCAGGTCCGCCATGTGCGCCGTCTCGTCCATGATGTGCGCCACGTGCAGCAGCGCCTTGGACGGGATGCAGCCCACGTTCAGGCACACGCCGCCCAGCGTCGCGTACTTCTCGACGAGGACGGTGTTCATGCCCAGGTCGGCCGAACGGAAGGCGGCCGAGTAGCCGCCGGGGCCTGCGCCCAGGACCATCATCTCGCATTCGACGTCGACCGGGCCGGTATAGCTGGCCGCGTTCGGGATGGGTGCGGGCGGCGTTCCGGCGGCCGGTGCCGACGGGGTCGGGTGCGCCGGGGCGTACGAATCGGCCGGCTTGTTGGCCGGTGCCTGTGCGGCGGCAGGTGCCGGAGCGGCAGCGCTCGGCGCAGACGCCTCGCCCGCGCCCGCGCCCGCGCCGGCTTCATCGAGGGTCAGCAGCAGCGAACCTTCGTTCACCTTGTCGCCGACCTTGACCTTCAGTTCCTGCACGACGCCCGCGTGCGTCGACGGGATCTCCATGCTGGCCTTGTCCGATTCGACGGTGACGAGCGACTGGTCGACCTTGATGGTGTCGCCGGGCTTGACCATCAGTTCGATGATTTCGACGTCCTTGAAATCGCCGATGTTGGGGACTTTGACTTCAACGGTGCTCATGGGCTCTCCTTACAGCAGCGTCTTGCGCAGGTCGGCCAGGACATCGGCCAGGTAGGTCGTGAAGCGGGCGCCGGCGGCACCGTCGATCACGCGGTGATCGAACGACAGCGACAGCGGCAGCATCAGGCGCGGCTGGAATGCCTTGCCGTCCCAAACCGGTTTCATCGACGACTTGGAGAGACCCAGGATCGCGACTTCGGGTGCATTGATGATCGGCGTGAACGCCGTACCACCCAGGCCGCCCAGCGACGAGATCGTGAAGGTCGCGCCCTGCATGTTCGCCGGCGACAGCTTGCCTTCGCGCGCCTGCGCCGACAGCTCGCCCATCTCGGTGGCGATCTGCGACACGGACTTCTTGTCGGCGTCCTTGATGACGGGGACCACGAGGCCGTTCGGCGTGTCGGCCGCGAAGCCGATGTTGTAGTACTTCTTGAGGATCAGCTGGCCGTTGGCTTCGTCGAGCGACGCGTTAAAGTTCGGGAACTTCTTCAGCGCGGCGACGGACGCCTTGATCACGAACGCGAGCATCGTCAGCTTGACCGGCGACTTGGCTTTCGCGTACGCGGCGTTGGAGTCCACGCGCAGCTCTTCCAGGTCGGTCACATCCGCTTCTTCGAACTGCGTCACGTGCGGGATCATGACCCAGTTGCGGTGCAGGTTCGGGCCGGAGATCTTCTTGATGCGCGACAGCGGCTGCGCTTCCGTCTCGCCGAACTTGGAGAAGTCCAGCGACGGCCATGGCAGCAGGTTCAGGCCTGCGCCACCGCCCGCACCTGCCGGTGCCGCGGCCGGGCCGGCGGCCAGCGCCGACTTCACGAAGCCCTGCACGTCCTGCTGGGTGATGCGGCCCTTCGGACCGGAACCCTTCACCTTGTTCAGGTCGACGCCCAGTTCGCGCGCGAACTTGCGCACGGACGGCGACGCATGGGCGGATGCGAAGCTCGCGGCCGGTGCCGCGGCGGCGGCCGGTGCTGCAGCAGGCGCAGGGGCCGGTGCCGCGGCAGGAGCCGGCGCAGGCGCTGCGGCCGGAGCCGGCGCAGCAGCAGGTGCCGGTGCAGCGGCGGCAGGTGCCGCAGCCGCTGCCGGAGCAGCTTCCGCGCCGCCGGCCGCTTCCTCGAGCAGCAGCACGAGCGAACCTTCGGCGACCTTGTCGCCGACCTTGACTTTCAATTCCTTCACGACGCCCGCATGGCTGGACGGGATCTCCATGCTGGCCTTGTCCGATTCGACCGTGATCAGCGACTGGTCGACCTTGATCGTGTCGCCCGGCTTGACCATCAGTTCGATGACTTCGACTTCCTTGAAGTCGCCGATATCGGGGACTTTGACTTCCACAATGCTCATAGTGTGTTAGCTCCGTATTCTTATCGTTAGCTCGTAGGGTGGGCACCCCGTGCCCACCAATGTGTGCGGCACGCGAACGTCATGGTGGGCACGGGGTGCCCACCCTACGTTGCATGCGCCAGAGCATTACTGGGTCACAGGATTCGGCTTGTTCGGATTGATGCCGTACTTGGCGATCGCCTCCGCCACGACCTTCGTGTCGATCTTGCCTTCTTCGGCCAGCGATTTCAGCGCGGCGACCGTGATGTAGTAACGGTTCACCTCGAAGAATTCGCGCAGCTTGGCGCGGGTGTCCGAGCGGCCGAAGCCGTCGGTGCCCAGCACCTTGTACGTGCGGCCGCTCGGGATGTACGCGCGGATCTGCTCCGCGAACAGGCGCATGTAGTCGGTCGTCGCGACGATCGGGCCTTCGGAACCCTGCAGCAGCTGGGTGACGTACGGCACGCGCGGCGCTTCCGTCGGATGCACGAGGTTCCAGCGGTCGGCGTCCTGGCCGTCGCGGGCCAGCAAGGTCAGCGACGGGCACGACCACACGTCGGCAGCGACGCCCCAGTCGTTCTTCAGGATCTCGGCGGCGAACACGGACTCGCGCAGGATGGTGCCGGAGCCCATCAGCTGCACGCGCAGCTTGGAAGATTTATCGCCTTCCTGCAGCAGGTACATGCCCTTGACGATGCCCTCTTCCGTTCCCGGCTTCAGGCCCGGCTGCTCGTAGTTCTCGTTCATGATGGTGATGTAGTAGAACACATCCTCCTGCTTCTCCACCATGCGGTGCAGGCCGTCCTGGATGATCACCGCCACTTCGTGCGCATACGTCGGGTCGTACGGGACGCAGGTCGGGATGGTCGCAGCGAAGACGTGGCTGTGGCCATCTTCGTGCTGCAGGCCTTCGCCGTTCAGCGTCGTGCGGCCGGCCGTACCGGCCATCAGGAAGCCGCGGGCGCGAATGTCGCCGGCCAGCCAGGCCAGGTCGCCCACGCGCTGCAGGCCGAACATCGAGTAGTACGTGTAGAACGGGATCATCACGCGGTTGTTCGTCGAGTACGACGTCGCCGCGGCGATCCACGAGCACATGCCGCCCGCTTCGTTGATACCCTCTTGCAGGATCTGGCCCGCCTTGTCTTCGCGGTAGTACATCACCTGGTCCTTGTCGACCGGCTCGTACAACTGGCCCTGCTGGTTGAAGATGCCGATCTGGCGGAACAGGCCTTCCATGCCGAACGTACGCGATTCGTCGACCAGGATCGGGACGATGCGCTGGCCCAGCCCCGGGTCCTTCAGCAGCGTCGTCAGCGTACGGACATAGGCTTGCGTCGTCGAGATCTCGCGGCCGGCGGCGGTCGGGTCGGTGACGGCCTTGAAGGTCGACAGCGGCGGGACCGGCAGCTTCTCGTCGGCCTGCTGGCGGCGCTGCGGCAGGTAGCCGCCGAGGGCCTTGCGGCGCTCGTGCAGGTACTTCATTTCAGGCGCGTCGTCGGACGGCTTGAAGAACGGGATCTCGGCCAGCTTGTCGTCCGGGATCGGGATGGCGAAGCGGTCGCGCATCTCGCGGATCGCCTCGTCGTCCAGCTTCTTGGTCTGGTGCGCCGTGTTGCGCGCCTCGCCCGACTTGCCCATGCCGAAGCCCTTGACGGTCTTCACGAGCAGCACGGTCGGGGTGCCCTTGTTTTCCTGGGCGTTCTTGAAGGCGGCGTAGATCTTGTGCGGGTCGTGGCCGCCCCGGGTCAGGCGCCAGATGTCGTCGTCGGTCATGTTCGCGACCATCTTCAGCAGCTCGGGGTGCTTGCCGAAGAAGTGCTTGCGCACGTACGCGCCGTCCTTCGCCTTGTAGTTCTGGTATTCGCCGTCGACGGTTTCCATCATCACGCGCTGCAGGATGCCGTCCTTGTCCTTGGCCAGCAGGTCGTCCCAGCCCGGGCCCCAGATGACTTTGACGACGTTCCAGCCGGCGCCGCGGAAGTCCGCTTCGAGTTCCTGGATGATCTTGCCGTTGCCACGCACCGGGCCGTCCAGGCGCTGCAGGTTGCAGTTGACGACCATGACGAGGTTGTCGAGCTTTTCGCGCGCGGCCATGCCGATCGCGCCCATCGATTCCGGCTCGTCCATCTCGCCGTCGCCGCAGAAGACCCATACCTTGCGGTTGTCGGTCTTGGCGATGCCGCGGGCTTCCAGGTACTTCAGGAAGCGCGCCTGGTAGATCGCCATGATCGGGCCCAGGCCCATCGACACGGTCGGGAACTGCCAGAAGTCCGGCATCAGTTTCGGGTGCGGGTACGACGACAGGCCCTTGCCGTCGACTTCCTGGCGGAAGTTCAGCAGCTGCTCTTCGGAGAGGCGGCCTTCCAGGAATGCGCGGGCATAGATGCCGGGCGACGAGTGGCCCTGGATGTACAGCAGGTCGCCGCCGTGGTCTTCGGTTTCGGCGTGCCAGAAGTGGTTGAAGCCGATGCCCAGCATGTTCGCCAGCGAGGCAAACGACGAGATGTGGCCACCGAGGTCGCCATCGAGGCGGTTGGCCTTGACGACCATCGCCATCGCGTTCCAGCGCATCCACGAGCGCAGGCGCTCTTCGTATTCCAGGTTGCCGGGGCAGTGCGCTTCCAGGTGGGCCGGAATCGTGTTCACGTAGGCGGTGTTGCTCGAGAACGGAACGTGGGCGCCGCGGCGGCGCGCCAGATCGACCAGGCGCTCCAGCAGGTAGTGCGCGCGATCGGTACCTTCGAATTCGATGACCGCTTCAAGCGCGTCGAGCCATTCCTTGGTCTCGAGCGTATCCGGGTCGTTGGCGGCTTGTGCCGTCAACTGGTCGAGTTGAGCTGACATTTGCTACGTCTCCTTGAGTGTGGTGCCCCACCCGATCCTGAATTCGTCACGGACGTTTGGTGGCGAAAAAGACTATCTCTTGATAAAAGCCTGCCGATTCTACCAGTGGAGCGCGCAATTTTCAAAATATGATATTCAATTTCATAATGTGGGAAGATCATATGCGCCGGGCATGGCTCGGCAGCGGCAGTCCGACGCGGGCACGTCTATAAATATGACAACGAACGCCGCCAAGCGGCGCGCGATATCCCGCTTGATACCTTGCGGCGCTTATAATTTCGTTTTTGTCCAGCACACGAGCCCCCGCCATGCCTGCCCAACTGATCGATGGAGTCAAACTTTCCCAACAACTGCGCGCCGACATCGCCGCCCGCACCGCCGCCCTCACGGCCGCCGGCCACAAGCCCGGCCTCGCGGTGATCATCGTCGGCGACGACCCTGCCAGCCACGTCTACGTGCGCAACAAGGTCAAGGCGTGCGGCGACGTGGGCTTCCACTCCGTGCTGGAAAAATACGAGGCCGATTTCTCCGAGCAGGCGCTGCTCGACCGCATCGCCGCGCTGAACGCGGACCCGGCCATCCACGGCATCCTCGTGCAGATGCCGCTGCCGAAGCACATCGACCCGTCGAAGGTCATCGAAGCGATCGCGACGACGAAGGACGTGGACGGCTACTCGGTGCTGTCGGCCGGCGAACTGATGACCGGCCTGGAAGGCTTCCGCCCGTGCACGCCGTACGGCTGCATGAAGCTGATCGAGACGACCGGCGTCAGCCTGCGCGGCAAGCACGCCGTCGTCATCGGCCGCAGCAACACGGTCGGCAAGCCGATGGCGCTGCTGCTCTTGCAACAGAACGCCACCGTCACCATCTGCCACAGCGGTACGCCGGACCTGGGCTACCACACGCGCCAGGCGGACGTCGTCGTGGCCGCCGTCGGCCGCCGCAACACGCTGACGGGCGACATGGTGAAGCCGGGCGCCATCGTCATCGACGTGGGCATCAACCGCAACGACGAGGGCAAGCTGTGCGGCGACGTCGACTTCGACAGCGTCAAGGAAGTCGCCGGCCACATCACGCCGGTGCCGGGTGGCGTGGGGCCGATGACCATCACCATGCTGCTCATGAATACGCTGGAGTCGGCCGAGCGCGTGGCGAAACGCTGAGAACCGTGCGATGCGGTCGGCGAACGTCCGCGTGGGCACGGGGTGTCCACCCTACGCGTTCGTGAATGCCCGGATTCGGCCGGCCCGGGTAAGTTACAGGTAGGGTGGGCTCCCCGAGCCCACGCGCGACGTGTGCGATCCGCTAGCGTCGGCCCAGGTAGTAAGATGGCGGTGAGATTGAATAAAGGACTCTAGATATGACGACCGAAACGACCAATCCCCTCCTCGACTTTTCGGGCCTGCCCCGCTTCGACCTGATCCGTCCCGAGCACGTGACGCCCGCGATCGAGCAGCTGATCGCGGAAGCGCGCACCGCCGTGACCACGGCCGAGGCGCCCGCGGACGGCCCGGTCACGTGGGACAACTTCGTCGTCCCGCTCGAGGAAGCGACGGAGCGCCTGGGCCGCGCCTGGGGCATCGTCAACCACCTGAACCACGTGATGGACACGCCCGAGCTGCGTGCCACCTACAACGAGAACCAGCCGAAGATCACCGAGTTCTGGACGGAGCTGGGCCAGAACGAGGCGCTGTTCGACAAATACAAGCAGTTGCGCGCGAGCGCCGACTTCGCGAACCTGACGCCGGCCCGCAAGCGCATCGTCGAGAACGCGCTGCGCGACTTCCGCCTGGGCGGCGCCGAGCTGCCGGAAAAGCAGAAGGAACGCTTCGCCGATATCCAGGAAGAGCAGGCCAAGCTGTCCACGCGCTTCTCGGAAAACGTGCTGGACGCGACCAACGACTATAAATTGCTCGTCACCGACGAAGCCGACCTGTCCGGCCTGCCGGACGACGTGAAGGCCGCCGCGCGCGCCGCGGCGGAGCGCGACGGCAAGACGGGCTGGCAATTCAGCCTGCACTTCCCCTCGTATTTCCCGATCCTGCAATTCGCCGACAAGCGCGAGCTGCGCGAACAGATCTACCGCGCCAACGCCACCAAGGCGTCCGAGATGGGCGCCGTGTTCTCCGAGCTGGAGAAATGGGACAACACGGGCAATATCGCCCAGTTGCTGAAGCTGCGCGATGAAGAGGCCAAGCTGCTCGACTTCCAGAGCTTCGCGCACGTCTCCCTGGAACCGAAGATGGCCGAGACGCCGGAACACGTGATCGAGTTCCTGGAAGACCTCGCGCGCCGCGCGCGCCCGTACGCCGAGAAGGACCTGGCCGAGTTGCGCGCGTTCGCGAAGGACGAACTCGGGATCGCCGACATGCAAGCCTGGGACGTCGCGTACGCATCGGAAAAGCTGCGCGAAAAGCGCTACGCGTTCTCCGCGCAGGAAGTGAAGGAATACTTCCCGGAGCCCAAGGTCGTCGCCGGCCTGTTCGGCCTGATCTCGACACTGTTCGACGTGACGATCGCCCCGGACGATGCGCCCGTCTGGCATCCGGACGTGCGCTTCTATCGCATCGAAAAGAACGGCCAGCTGATCGGACAATTCTATCTCGACCTGTATGCGCGGCCGGGCAAGGGCCAGGGCGCGTGGATGGACGATGCGCGCGGCCGTCGCCTGACGACGGGCGGCATCGTGCAGACGCCGATCGCGTACCTGACCTGCAACTTCACGCCGCCCGCTGAAGTCGACGGCAAACTGCAGCCGTCGCTGTTCACGCACGACGAAGTGACGACCTTGTTCCACGAATTCGGCCACGGCCTGCACCACATGCTGACGGAAGTCGACGAGCTGTCCGTCTCGGGCATCTCGGGCGTCGAATGGGATGCCGTCGAGCTGCCGTCGCAATTCATGGAAAACTTCTGCTGGGAGTGGGACGTCCTGCAAGGCATGACGGCGCACGTCAAGACGGGCGAGCCGCTGCCGCGCGCGCTGTACGACAAGATGCTCGCGGCGAAGAACTTCCAGTCAGGGATGCAGACGCTGCGCCAGGTCGAGTTCTCGCTGATCGACATGCACCTGCACTACGACTTCGACCCGACCAGCCAGAAGACGGTGCAGGACCTCGTCGACGAGGTGCGCACGAAGTTCTCCGTGCTGATTCCGCCGTCGTTCAACCGCTTCCAGCATTCGTTCGGCCACATCTTCGCGGGCGGTTACGCGGCCGGCTACTACAGCTACAAATGGGCCGAGGTGCTGTCGGCGGATGCCTATGCCGCGTTCGAGGAAGCCGTCGAAGTGGGCGGCGGATCGCTTCTCGACGAGACGGGCAAGCGCTTCCACCGCGAGATCCTGGCAGTGGGCGGTTCGCGCCCGGCGCTCGAATCGTTCAAGGCCTTCCGCGGCCGCGAGCCCAAGATCGACGCGCTGCTGCGCCACAACGGGATGCAGTCCTGAACGCACGACGGCAATGAAACGGATGCACGCAGCAGGTGAACGGAAACGGCGCGCGCGCCTGTGCGCCGCGCTGCTCGTCCTCGCCGCCAGCGCCGCCGCCGCGCAGGGCCAGGTGTACAAGTGGAAGGACGCCGCCGGCGTCATCCACTACAGCGACACGCCGCCGCCGGCGGGCCAGGCCAAGGTGCTGCGTCCGGACAACCAGCCGGCCGTGGCGCCCGCGCTGCCGTACGAACTGGCGCGTGCCGTGCGCAATCACCCCGTCACCTTGTACACGACGACGCGCTGCGGTGCCTGCGACCGGGGCCGCGCCCTGCTGCGTGCACGCGGCATCCCGTTCGCGGAAAAGACCGTGACCACGGCCGAAGACCAGCAACAGTTGCACCGCATCGGCGGCAAGGACGAGCTGCCGCTGCTCGTCGTCGGCAGCCGCCAGGTGACGGGCTTTGCCGCCGACACGTGGAACGAAGCGCTCGATTCGGCATCGTATCCGCGCAAGACGATGCTGCCGCCCGGTTACCAGACCGGCACCGCCGAAGCGGCCGCGCCGGCCACCCTGCCCGCACCGCCGCCGCGTGAGCAACCCGCGCCCGCGCCCGATGCGGCCGCGGCGCAGGCGGAGCGGCAACAGCCGCGCCAGCCGCCCAAGCCGCCGGTGCCGAAGCCGGCCAAGCCGGATTTCCAGTTTTGATGACCCGACTGCCATGACCCGGATCGACTTCCACACCAACATCCCCGACAAGCTCAGCTACGTGTGCCGCCTCGCGCGCAAGGCGTACGCGGCGCGCGCAAAGCTCGTCCTGCTGGCCGACAGCCCGGCCCAGGCCGAGGCCCTGAACGAGGCGCTGTGGACCTTGTCCGGCACCGACTTCATCCCGCACGTGATGGCCGGCGATCCGCTGGCGCCGGAGACGCCCGTCATCGTCACGGCCGACGAGAACGCCGAACTGCCGCACCGCGACATGCTCGTGAACCTGACGCGCCGCACGCCGGCCGGGTTCGACCGGTTCGCGCGCGTGTTCGAGATCATCTCGACGGACGAGGAAGACGCCGCCGCCGGCCGCGCGCGCTACGTCGCGTACAAGAAGCAGTCGTACGAATTGACGCACTTCGTGGCGGGCCAGTCATGAGCGACATTCCCTTCAACGACGAAAGCATTCCCGTCCTGACCGAGGTCGTGGCCGAGACGGCGCCGCCCGCGCCGGCGCCCGAAGCGCCCGCCCCGCAGGCGGACACCCGGGCCGACACCGCGCCGCGGGAGCTCGACGACGAGGCCTGGCGCGCACTCGAGGAACGCCTCGTCGCGCGCGTGCTCGACCGCCTGCAGGACCGCGTGGAGCTGGTGCTGGAAGACCAGGTCCGTAGCGGCATGGCACCCGTGCTCGACGCCGTCGTGACGCGGCTGGCGACGGAACTCCGCGACGGGTTGCAGGTGACGGTCGAGCAGGTCGTCACGCGCGCCGTCGCGCAGGAGCTGGCGCACCTGCGCACGCGCGGCTGAGCGCACCGTTCGGCGCACCATTTGGGAACCTGCCGCGCCATCGGTGTGCAGCGCCAAATCTCTCATCCGGAACGCTTTGCGCCGGCAGCAAATTAAGGTAACTTTGCGTTGCGCAATAACGTGCGGCGATACCAGCTGCCCTATTCTTCCTGGAGAGAACATGCAGGTCACTACGAAACTCATCCCCTTCGCCATCGCCCTCGCCTTCGCGGGTACGGCCGGCGCGCAGCAGGTCGTCAAGATCGGCCACGTGGCGCCGATTTCCGGCCCCAGCGCGCACCTCGGCAAGGACAACGAGAACGCCGCGCGCATGGCGATCGACGAGCTCAACGCGAAAGGCTTCACGCTGAACGGCAAGAAGGCCACGCTGCAGCTGATTTCCGAAGACGACGGCGCCGATCCCAAGCAGGGCACGGCGGTGGCGCAGAAACTCGTCGACGCCAAGGTGAACGGCGTCATCGGCCACCTGAATTCCGGCACGACGGTGCCCGCGTCGAAGATCTACAACGATGCCGGCATCGTGCAGATCTCGCCAGCCACGACGGCGCCCGTCTACACGCGCCAGCACTTCCCCGGCGCGTTCCGCGTCGTCGCCAGCGACGCCAAGCTGGGCAGCACGCTGAGCAAGTATGCGATCGACACGCTGCACGCGAAGAACATCGCCATCATCGACGACCGTACCACCTACGGCCAGGGCGTGGCGGACGAATTCGCGAAGGGCCTCAAGAAGCCGGGCATCAAGGTCGTGGGCCGCGAATTCACGAGCGCGACGGCCACCGACTACACGGCGATCCTCACCTCGATCAAGGCGAAGAAACCGGACCTGGTCTTCTTCGGCGGCATGGACTCCGTCGCGGGCCCGATGCTCAAGCAGCTGAAGGCCCTCGGCATCAACGCCGTGTTCATGGGCGGCGACGGCATGTGCACGGACGCGCTGGGCCGCCTCGCAGGCGACGGCCTCGGCGAGAACCATGTGTATTGCGCGGAAGCGGGCGGCGTCAAGGGCCCGCAGGAAAAGGTGATGGACGACTTCCGCGCGCGCTACAAGCAGAAGTTCAACATGGACGTGCAGCTGTACGCGCCGTACGTCTACGACTCCGTGATGGTGATGGCGAAGGCCATGCACGACGCCGGCTCGGCCGATCCGGCCAAGTACCTGCCGGTCCTCAAGAACATCCGCTACGAAGGCGTGACGGGCACGATCCAGTTCGATGCCAACGGCGACATCAAGGACGGCGCGCTGACGCTGTTCACGTACCGGGGCGGCAAGCGCACGAAGCTGGACGTGATCCGCTAAGCGGAACGTCATCCGCCGATCATGTAGGGTGGGCACCCCGTGCCCACGCGTACGTGTGCGAAACGCCGGCTTCCGCGTGGGCTCGTGATCGATGCCCCGCATCGATCACCCCACCCTACAAAAAAGCGCGCCTGCTACTGCAAGGCGCGCTTTCCTTTTGAGACAGCAGAAATTATTTCTGCGCCAGCACCCACTTCACGAGCGTATGGGCTTCCGCTTCGCTGACTTGCGGGTTGGCCGGCATCGGCACCGGACCCCAGACGCCCGAGCCGCCCTTCATGACCTTCTGGACCAGCTTGCCTTCAGCATCCTTCTGGCCTGCGTATTTGGCGGCGACGTCCTTGTACGCCGGGCCCACCAGCTTGGTCTGCACGGCGTGGCACGCCAGGCAGTTCTTCGATTTCGCCAGCGCGGCGGCGTCCTGCGCGAACGCGCTGGTCGATGCGACGGCAGCGACAGCAACAAACAACATCAGGGAACGTTTCATCAGTTTATCTCCAGTTGGGGCGTTTCTAATAATTCGATTCTATCGTGTTTCCCCGCCTGTGGCGGCGTGGACATATTCGGTAACGGCTGATACATATTTCCGTTGACGGGATGGCAGGAATCCGTTGTTTCACGGCATCATTGCGGTAACATGGCCTTGGAAAGCAACGCCCAAGCAATACCCAAAGGAATCGCCATGCCCCTCATCCTCTTGATCCTCGCCCTCGTCGTCCTGCGCTACTTCGAGGTCTGGCGCTTCGCCGAACTGTCCTGGTGGTGGATAGTCGGCCTGATGGTCGTCGCCTTCATCTGGTTCGAATTCATCGAAAAGATGCTGGGACTCGACAAGCGCAAGGCCCACGACCTCGACGAGAAGCGCCGCAAGGACCGCGTGAAGCAGAGCTTCGGAAAGCGCAAATGATGCGCCCGGCAGCTTAGCACGTCCCCTTCGTGATCGGACATGCCAGCCGCCGTATAGCGCCTGTTCCAAACGCGTATGCAAATTCGGGGTCAGAGCACTTTCTGCTGAAAATTCGGGGTCAGAGCACTTTTTCGTACAATGGTGCTCGCGCTTCCAACACCGTCCAATTCACCGTACCGCGGTAACAGTTCGCGATGACGGTACGGCCGGAGCGCGTGACGAAGTGCCTCCAGAATATTGCGCAAAAATCCGCTCTGACCCCGAATTTACAAAAAATCGTGCTCTGACCCCGAACTTGGGCCGCGAGCTTGCGAACCTGTAGCGTCTGTTCGCCGCGCGTAGGAAACCGTTCAGCAGGTGACGGCACCCTTGCTGGCCGGCTGCGCCAGTGCGGCGAACTTGGCCAGCACGCCGCTGGTATAGCGCGGCGCCGGGCGCACCCAGGCCGCGCGGCGGCGCGCGATCTCGTCGGCCGGGACGTTCAGCTGGATCAGCTGGCGGTGCGCGTCGATCGTGATCGAATCGCCTTCCTGCACGAGCGCGATCGTGCCGCCCTCGAACGCTTCCGGCGCCACGTGTCCCACGACCATGCCCCAGGTGCCGCCGGAAAACCGCCCGTCCGTGATCAGCCCGACGGATTCGCCCAGCCCCTTGCCGATCAATGCCGCCGTCGGCGCCAGCATCTCCGGCATGCCGGGACCGCCGCGCGGCCCCAGGTAGCGCAGCACGAGCACGTCGCCCGGGTTGATCCGGTTGGCGAGGATCGTGTCCATCGCGCTGTACTCGTCGTCGAACACGCGCGCGGGCCCCGTGATCACGGGATTCTTGAGGCCCGTGATCTTCGCGACGCAGCCTTCCGGCGACAGGTTGCCCTTCAGGATCGCGAGGTGCCCTTCCTTGTACAGCGCGCGGTCCAACGGACGGATGACGTCCTGCCCGGCCGGCGGCGCGGACGGCACGTGCTCCAGTTCCTCGGCCAGCGTGCGTCCGGTGATGGTGATGCAATCGCCGTGCAGGAGGCCCGCATCCAGCAGCAGCTTCATGACCTGCGGGATGCCGCCCGCGCGGTGCAGGTCCGTCGCGACGTACTCGCCCGACGGTTTCAGGTTGCAGATCACGGGCACCTTGCGGCGGATCGTCTCGAAATCGTCGATGGTCCACTCCACGTCCGCCGCGTGCGCGATGGCGAGGTAGTGCAGCACGGCGTTCGTCGAGCCGCCGGTCGCCATGATCACGGCGACGGCGTTCTCGATCGATTGTCGCGTGATGATGTCGCGCGGCTTCAGGTCGCGCTTGACGGCGTCCACGAGCACGCGCGCGGACTGCGCGGCCGATGCCGTTTTCTCGTCGTCCGGATTGGCCATCGTCGACGAGTACAGCAGCGACATGCCGAGCGCCTCGAACGACGACGACATCGTGTTCGCCGTGTACATGCCGCCGCACGAGCCGGACGACGGACAGGCGTTGCGCTCGATGCCGTCGAAATCCTCCTGGGTCATGCGCCCCGCCGTGAATTCGCCCACGGCTTCGAAGGCCGACACGATCGTGAGGTCCTTGCCCTTCCAGTGCCCCGGCTTGATGGTGCCGCCGTACACGTAGATGCCGGGGACGTTCGTGCGCGCCAGCGCGATCATCCCGCCCGGCATGTTCTTGTCGCAGCCGCCGATGACGACGACGCCGTCCATCCACTGGCCGTTGACGCACGTCTCGATGCAGTCCGCGATCACCTCGCGCGAGATCAGCGAGAACTTCATGCCCTCCGTGCCCATCGACATGCCGTCGGAGATCGTCGGCGTGCCGAACACCTGCGGATTGGCGCCCGCGTCGCGGATCGTGGCGATGGCGGCGTCGGCCAGCTTCTGCAAGCCGGCATTGCACGGCGTGATCGTGGAATGGCCGTTGGCGACGCCGATCATCGGCTTGTCGAAGTCCGCCTTTTGATAACCCATCGCGTAGTACATCGAACGGTTCGGGCTGCGGGCGACGCCTTCGGTCACGTGGCGGGAGCGGCGGTTGTAGCGCGCTGGGTCGGACATGGTCGGCTCCTGATGGGACGATTTTTCCAGCATGCCGCGAGGAGCCGTCCGCGTCAAATGGGCCGTCACGCGTGCTTCTGATATGCTGCGCGAATCACAGCCATGCCACCCATACGATGAACATAGAAACACGCCAGCTGCGCTACTTCGTCACCGTGGCCGAGGAATTGCACTTCGGCCGCGCCGCGGCGCGCCTGCACATGACGCAGCCGCCGCTGTCGCAGGCGATCGCCGCGCTGGAAGATGGCCTCGGCACGGCGCTGTTCCTGCGCAATCGCCGCACGGTCGCGCTGACGCCGGCCGGCAGCGCCCTGCTTCCGGAAGCCCGCCGCATCCTCCTCGAGGCCGCGCTGCTGCCCGACCTGGCGCGCCGCGCCGCGACCGGGGAGACGGGACGGCTGGCGCTCGCGTTCATCACATCGGCCGACTACAGCGTGCTGCCGCCTTTCCTGCGCCGCTACAGCGAGCGCTATCCGGGCGTGCAGCTGTCGCTGCAGGAAGCGACGTCGGACGTGCAGATCGACGAGCTGCTGCGCGGCCGCATCGATGCGGGCCTCCTCATTCCGCCGCTGCCCGAGCGCGCGCGCGCGGCGCTCGACTACATGAAGGTCCTGGACGAGCCGCTGATCCTGTGCGCGCCCGCGGGCCTGCTACGCAAGAAGGGCCCCGTCGCGCTGCGCAACCTGCCCCATCTGCCGTTGATCATTTTTCCGCGCGAGATCTCGCCCGCGCTGCACGATGCCATCCTGTCGTGCTTCCGTGCGGCCGGCATCACGCCCGCCATCGGCCAGCAGGCGATCCAGATGCAGACCATCGTCAGCCTCGTCTCGGCGGGCATGGGGTTGGCACTTGTGCCACAATCCGTGTCGAACCTGATGCGCCCGGGCGTAGAATACCGTGCCCTCGCCGATCCGACCCCGCTGGTCGAAACCGGCATCGCATGGCGCCGCGATAACGCGTCGCCCGTGCTGCAGGGCTTCCTGGAACTATTGAGGACTATTTAACATGCTCGTTCACCCGCAACCGAATCCGGTCGCATTCCACATCGGCCCCGTCGAGATCCACTGGTACGGGATCATGTACGTGGTCGCCTTCGCCCTGTTCATCCTGCTGGGCCGCGTGCGCATCAAGACGCAGGCCCACGTGCAGGCGCAGGGCTGGACCTACACCGACCTCGACGACATGCTGTTCTACGGGATGCTGGGCGTGGTGATCGGCGGCCGCCTCGGCGAAGTGCTGTTCTACCGCCCGGATTATTATTTCTCGCATCCGGCCGAGATCCTCATGACGTGGCATGGCGGCATGTCGTACCACGGCGGCTTCATCGGCGTGCTGATCGCGATGGCGCTGTGGGCGCGCAAGCGCGGCCGCAACCTGCTGGACGTGTACGACTTCATCGCGCCGATGGTCCCCATCGGCTACGCGTGCGGGCGCCTGGGGAATTTCATCAACGCCGAGCTGCCGGGCCGCCTCGCCGATCCGAACCTGCCGTGGGCGATGCTGTGGCCTGGTGTGGAAGGGCCGCGCCATCCGTCGCCGCTGTACCAGATGCTCGTCGACGGCCTGCTCGTCTTCGTGATCATGTGGCTGTTCGCGCGCAAGCCGCGCCCGCGCCTGGCGGTGGGTGCGCTGTACACGCTGCTGTATGGCTGCGCGCGCTTCTTCACCGAGTATTTCCGCGTGCCCGATTGGGAGACGCATGTGATGGGGCTGCCGATCACGTCGGGGCAGGTGCTGTCGCTGCCGATGATCGTGGCGGGCATCATCATGCTGGGGTGGGCCTACTCGGATGCGAACAAGCGGGCCGTGCACGCGTAACGGTTCCGCGAACATTCGCGTGGGCTCGGGGAGCCCACCCTACGGCATCTGCATCCACGGAACGCGGATGATTCGTAGGGTGGGCACCCCGTGCCCACCGTGCCGTCACGTTTCATTTGAGGGCCACCGAGGCCTCAAATGCCCATCAATTCCAGCACTTTATTCCACTGTCCCTGCGTCACCGGCGAAATGGACAACCGGCTCCCCTTCTGCAACAGCACCATGTCTTCCAGTTCCGGCACGCCACGCATGTCGGACAGCGGCAGATAACGCCCTTCCGCCACCGCCGTCACGTCGACGGAGATCCAGCGCGGGTGCTCGCGCGTGGCCTTCGGATCGAAGTAGTGGCTGCCTGGCTCGAATTGCGACGCGTCCGGATACGCCCCGCTGGCCACGCGCGCGACGCCCGCCACACCGGGCACGGCGCAGCTGGAGTGATAGAACAGCACGCCGTCGCCGACCTGCATCTGGTCGCGCATGAAATTGCGGGCCTGGTAGTTGCGCACGCCGAACCACGCGACCGTCTTGCCGGGCGCGTTCAGCACGTCGGCAAAGCTCACTTCACCGGGCTCGGATTTCATCAGCCAGTAGCGCATGCGCGGCACTCCTTCGAAAAACGTCGAAAAAAAAAGCGGTTGCGACCTCATGGTCCGCAACCGCTCGTGTGTTTATCCCCGCCTGTGCCGTTTTTGCCGGCATCCCGAACCTGACGGCTCAAGGTGGTCGCGGTCAGCTCAGTTTCGGGTTCGTCGGACTAGCGACGATCGCGCCCACCAAACATGTTCCACAACCTATGCGAAAGAATGGTTCAAGGAATATATGGCAAATCTCGAACACCGCAGGGTAGACCGCAGTTTACTACGATGGCCGGGCATGTCAAACCCTTTTCCGCCTCGAATCAGTGTTCGCCGTCCGAGAGTGCGGCATCCAACACCGTGTGCATTGCCTCGAGTTTTTGCTTGACTTCGAGGATCGTCATCTCCGACAGTGGGCCTTGCGGCGCCTTCACGGACAGGAATTCGGCCGCCACCGACAGCGCCGCCATGACGGCGATGCGGTCCGTACCCTTCACCTTGCCGGAGTCGCGCAGCGCGCACATTTTGCCGTCAAGGTAGGCCACGGCCTCGCGCAGCGTCTTCTCTTCGCCGTCACGGCAGGCCAGGCGATACGGCTGGCCCATGATGTTCACGTCGAGCTGGATCATTGCGCGGCCTCCGCGTCATCGGAGGTTTCGGGAGCGGGTTCGAGGTGGGCCAGCAGGCCCTCGACACGCTGCTGGGCCGCGAGCAAGCGGTGCTTGAAGTCGACGTTTTCCGCGCTGAGCAAGGCGTTTGCCTGGCGCAGCAGATAGTTCTCGCTGCGCAGTGCCTGGGTCAACTGGGCGAGCCGGTCGATCTTGTCTGATAGGTCTTGGAATTCGGAAATCATCCATAACTATAGGATCGAGTTGAATTTTTCGTCAACAGGCGCGCGTGCGCGTGCGCCCCGCGACCGGCCGCCCGAGGCCGATTGTGCGCCCCGTCCAGGCGAATCGGTGTTACGCTCGTCGGATTGTCTTTCTACTCACCGCCGCACGGTTCACGCCGCGGCGCGCCTGCGCATTGTCCCCAACCGGTCAATCCGGTTGCGAAACCGCAAAAAAGTCCGTTAAAACACGAACACTGTGGCTTGAAATGCGAAATTATCGTCCCTATAATTAGCACTCGTTAGTAGAGAGTGCTAACAAACCTTTCTACGCCGCAGCGAGCCGATACCAAGGATGGCGCGCTGCGGTCCCTGGATAGCCTGTCAAACCAACTACAAGGAGTTTTGCATGAACCTTCGCCCATTGCACGATCGCGTGATCGTGAAGCGTCTCGACCAGGAAACCAAGACTGCATCCGGTCTGATCATCCCCGATGCGGCGGCCGAGAAGCCGGACCAAGGTGAAGTGCTGGCCGTCGGTAACGGCAAAGTGCAAGAGAACGGCAACGTCCGCCCGCTGGAAGTGAAAGTCGGCGACCGCGTCCTGTTCGGCAAGTACTCGGGCCAGTCCGTCAAGGTCAACGGCGAGGAGCTGCTGGTCATGCGCGAAGAAGACATCATGGCCGTCGTGGCCCAGTAATTCGTCCAATAACTTCCTGAAAAATTCGGAGAATCAAATATGGCAGCTAAAGATGTAGTGTTCGGCGACGTTGCACGCGCCAAGATGGTCGAGGGTGTCAACATCCTGGCCAACGCAGTCAAGGTCACCCTGGGCCCGAAAGGCCGCAACGTCGTGCTGGAACGTTCGTTCGGCGCCCCGACCGTCACCAAGGACGGTGTCTCGGTCGCCAAAGAGATCGAACTGAAAGACAAGCTCATGAACATGGGCGCGCAGATGGTGAAGGAAGTCGCGTCGAAGACCAGCGACAACGCCGGTGACGGCACCACCACCGCGACCGTGCTGGCACAAGCCATCGTCCGCGAAGGCATGAAGTTCGTCGCCGCCGGCATGAACCCGATGGACCTGAAGCGCGGCATCGACAAGGCCGTCGCCGCCACCGTCGAAGAACTGAAGAAGATCGCCAAGCCGACCACGACCTCGAAAGAGATCGCGCAAGTCGGTACCATCTCGGCCAACTCGGATTCGTCCGTCGGCGAGCGCATCGCTGAAGCGATGGAAAAAGTCGGCAAGGAAGGCGTCATCACCGTCGAAGACGGCAAGTCGCTGAACGACGAGCTGGACATCGTCGAAGGTATGCAGTTCGACCGCGGCTACCTGTCGCCGTACTTCATCAACAACCCGGACAAGCAGGTCGCCGTCCACGAGAACCCGTTCATCCTGCTGTGCGACAAGAAGATCTCCAACATCCGCGACCTGCTGCCGGTGCTGGAACAAGTCGCCAAGGCTGGCCGTCCGCTGGTCATCGTCGCCGAAGACATCGAAGGCGAAGCGCTGGCGACCCTGGTCGTCAACAACATCCGCGGCATCCTGAAGACCGTCGCAGTGAAGGCCCCTGGCTTCGGCGACCGTCGCAAGGCCATGCTGGAAGACATCGCCATCCTGACCGGTGGCCAGGTGATCGCCGAAGAAGTCGGCCTGACGCTGGAAAAGGTCACGCTGAACGAACTGGGCCAGGCCAAGCGCGTCGAAGTGGGCAAGGAAAACACCATCATCATCGATGGTGCCGGTGCTGCCGAATCGATCGAAGCGCGCGTCAAGATGGTCCGCGTCCAGATCGAAGAAGCGACCTCGGACTACGACCGTGAGAAGCTGCAAGAGCGCGTGGCCAAGCTGGCCGGCGGCGTTGCCGTCATCCGCGTCGGTGCCGCGACCGAAGTCGAGATGAAAGAGAAGAAAGCACGCGTGGAAGACGCGCTGCACGCCACCCGCGCTGCCGTCGAAGAAGGCATCGTCCCGGGCGGCGGCGTGGCCCTGCTGCGTGCGCGCGCCGCACTGCAAGTCAAAGGCGACAACCCGGACCAGGAAGCCGGCATCAAGATCGTCCTGCGCGCAATGGAAGAGCCGCTGCGCATGATCGTGCAGAACGCCGGTGAAGAGCCGTCGGTCGTCGTCGCCGCCGTCATCGGTGGCCAGGGCAACTACGGCTACAACGCCTCGAACGGCACCTACGGCGACATGGTCGAAATGGGCGTGCTGGATCCGGCCAAGGTCACCCGCTCGGCACTGCAGAACGCAGCGTCGATCGCCGGCCTGATGCTGACCACCGACTGCATGGTCTCGGAAGTCGTCGAAGACAAGCCGGCTGCCGGCGGCATGGGCGGCATGGGTGGCATGGGCGGCATGGGCATGGACGGCATGATGTAATAGCCGGACAGGCTGCCGGCATCGCGCCGGCACCGTTCACGACAAAGCCTGCGGGGTTCGCGCCCCGCGGGCTTTTTGTTTGCCCGCCCGAACCGTGCGAGCCCGCGCGCGCAGGCGCTGCATACTGGCGGCATCGAACGGAAGCGGAGGCACCATGGCGGCAGTCAACCTGGACGAACTCGAACACGCGGCAATGGTCGTCGACGACGGCGAGGGCCGCGCCCGCGCCCTCGTCGCGCGCGCGACGGGCATGATCCACGTGCTCAACGACGACTACATGGACGAGGAAGCGCCGCTGCCGGCCGATGGCGGCGCCGCCGATGCGGCATACGTCGCCGTCCCGCCCGCAAGCACGCTCGGCATCGGCGACCCGCTCGTGCTGCGCTTCGCGGCCGCTCACCTGGCCGGCGACCAGGCCGCCGTACGCGACCTCATGCGCGCCCAGGACACCGACGGCTTCGACCGGCTGCTGGAAGAGCGCGGCGCGACCGCCGCGTGGCAGCGCTTCCGCACGGAGGAAACGCGCACGGCGCTGCAGCGCTGGTGCGACGAGCACGGGTTGCAGCTCAAGGGCTGATGCGCGTGATGGTGGGCACGGGGTGCCCACCCTACGATACGCGCCCAGCCGTAGGGTGGACACCCTGTGCCCGCCAAATGCGCGCGAGACGCGTACGCCGGATGGGGCACCGACTGCTGAGTTGCCGGGTGACACCAGTTGGTTTAGACTGGTTCTTTCTCCCCATCGAGCCGCCATGTCCGCACGTCCGATCCGCCTGCTGAGCGCCACCCTGTTCGCCCTGGGCGCGCTCGCCGCCTGCAAGGGCGAGAAACCGGCGCCGGCGCCGAAGCCTGCCGCCGTCCAGGCGCCGGCCGCGCCCGCGCGCACGCGCGAGCAGGCAATCGCCACCCTGATGGCGCTGCCGGAGCTGAAGACCTGGTCGGAACAAATCGAAAAGCGCTCGCACGGCACGGCCCACGGCGCCGTCATCGAAGACGATCCGACCCCGCGCGTCATCGGCGGCAAGGCGTATTACCAGCTGAGCTTCGTCGAAGACCGCAAGCAGAACGTGCACCGCCGCGCCAGCTTCCTCGTGGCGCACGAGGGCGACGAGATCCTCGTCGAAGACCTCGACAACGACACCGTGCAATCGCTGGCCGAATGGCGGCGCAACATCCGCAACGTCGAACTGAAGTCCGGTTGACCGACGACAAAACGGCGACCCTACAACGCGTCTATCGTGGACGCTGCCGCTGACTGTGCTGCGTCACCGCGCATTCGCGTGACCGGTGGCGTCACTCCTCCCCCGGTCGGCGGCGCCTCTCATCCTCCCTTTCAGCGCTGCGCGCGCCACTCCGCCAGATAGTGCTGCGGCGTCTTGCCCAGCAGCTTGCGGAACATGCTCGTGAACGCACTCGGGCTGGCATAGCCCAGCGCCTGCGCCGCGTTGCCCACGCTCTCGCCGCGCGCCAGCATCTCGAACGCGTGCGCCAGGTGCACCTGCTGGACCCACTGGCGATAGTGCAACCCCGTCTCGCGGGGGAATAGCCGGATCAGCGTGCGCGCGCTGGCACCCGCGTCGAGCGCGTAGTCGTCGAGCCGGCGCAGGTTGCCCGGATTCGCCATGATGTCCCCGCACAGGGCCTGCAGGCGGCGGTCGCGCGGCCACGGCACGGCGATGGGCACCGTCTCCATCGCCGCCAGCTCCGACAGGATCAGCCGCGCCAGCGCCTCGCCGCGCCCGCCGGGCGGATAGTCGACGGGTTCCAGCGACAACGCCAGGATCAGCTCGCGCAGCAGCGGACTCACTTCCAGCACCCGGCAGCCGTCGACGAGGCCGTCCGCCGCGTCCGCCTCGATGTACAGCGCCCGCATGTTGACGCGGCTGAGCATCGTCAGCTCGTGCACGACGCCGGGCGCGATCAGCAGGGCGCGGCGCGGCGGGATGATCCACACGCCCAGCTCCGTGCGCACCCGCATCACGCCTTCGCTCGCGTACAGCAGCTGCACCCACGGATGGCTGTGGGCCTCGACGAGTTCGCCGTGCGGCACGAGGGACGGCATGGCCGTCACGCTGCGCGGCAGCTGGCGGAATTTCTGGCGGTAGCGGGGCGATGGCGTGAGTGTCACTTGGGCGACGAAAGATGGAATATGCGTTCGAATTGCACATATTACACTGGCCTGCCATTCATCGAGAAAGCCACCATGACCACGCCAAGCTCGCCCGTTGCAGGCGCGGCCGGGCCGGCCAGCGCCGCGCCCGGGACCGTCCTGCAGATCCTGTTTTCCGTCGCCTTCGTGCACCTGCTGAACGATTGCGTGCAGGCCGTCCTGCCGTCGATCTATCCGCTGTTGAAGGACCAGTTTTCGCTCAGCTTCACGCAGGTCGGCCTGATCACGCTGACGTTCCAGTGCACCGCGTCGCTGCTGCAGCCGTGGATCGGCCTTTACACCGACAAGCGCCCCCTGCCCTTCCTGCTGCCGGCCGGGATGTGCGTCACGCTGGCCGGCGTCGGCCTGCTGTCCGTCGCCGCCAGCTTCGGCATGCTGCTGCTGGCCGCCGCCATGATCGGCGTCGGTTCGTCGACCTTCCACCCGGAAGCGTCGCGCGTGGCGCGGCTCGCATCCGGCGGCCGGTTCGGCTTCGCGCAATCGCTGTTCCAGGTCGGCGGCAACCTCGGTTCCGCGTTCGGCCCGCTGCTCGCGGCCGCCATCATCGTCGGGCGCGGCCAGGGCCGCATCGCCTGGTTCATGCTGTTCATCCTCGCGGCCGTAGCGGTGCTCGTGGGCGTGGCGCGCTGGTATGCCGGGCACCTGCAGACGTCCACGCGCCGCGCCGCCGCGCATGCCGGCCCCTTGCTGCCGCGTGCGACGGCCATGCGTGCGCTCGTCGTGCTGGCGCTGCTCGTGTTCTCGAAATACGTCTACATGTCGACCTTGTCGAGCTATTACACGTTCTACCTGATCGAGAAATTCCGGGTCCCCGTCGGCACGGCGCAGTTGTACCTGTTCGCGTTCCTTGCGGCCGTCGCCGTCGGCACGTTCGCCGGCGGGCCGATCGGCGACCGCATCGGCCGCAAGCGCGTGATCTGGGTGTCGATCCTCGGCGCCGCGCCGTTCACCTTGGCGCTGCCGTATGCGGACCTGTTCTGGACGGGTGTGCTGTCCGTGGTGATCGGGCTCGTGATGTCGTCCGCGTTTTCCGCGATCGTCGTGTTCGCGCAGGAGCTCGTGCCGGGCAAGGTCGGCATGGTCGCGGGGATCTTCTTCGGGCTGATGTTCGGCTTCAGCGGCATCGGCGCCGCGGCCATGGGGCAGATTGCCGATGTGGCGGGCATCGAGACGGTGTATCGGATTGCGGCGTTTCTGCCGTTGCTGGGGATTCTTGCAGCGCTCTTACCGAAAATTGAATCACATCGTTAATTCGTAGCGTGGGCTCCCCGAGCCCACGCGTAACGCTAACCTGCTGCAAACGTTCGCGTGGGCACAGGGTGCCCACCCTACGTCGGCATCGGTACCTTAGCTGTCCAGGTGAGAGATGAGCGCCCTGCGCCCCTCCCCTTCACCTTCCACCGCCGCCGGCGGCAACGCCCGCGCATGATGCACGTCGACGGAGATGCCGACCGCCATGATGTCGATGAGGAGCAGCTGCAAAATCCGCGAGATCATCGCGAGGAAATGCGTGCTGTCCTCCGCGTGATCGACGGCGAGCAGCACGTCCGCGCGGCGCGCCAGCGGCGACTGGCTGTTGCAGATGGCGATGACGTCGGCACCGGCCGCGCGTGCCGCCTCCACGGCCGACAACAGGTCCGGCAGGCGGCCCGAATTCGAGATGGCGACGACGACGTCGCCCGGCCCCAGCAATTCGGCCGCCAGCTTGAACAGGTGCGAGTCGCCGTACAGCGCCGTCGGGATGCGGAAGCGGAAGAACTTGTGCTGGCCGTCCAGCGCCACCACGCGCGAATTCCCCATCGCGTAGAACTCCACGCGCTTGGCGCGGCTTACCAGTTCGATCGCACGGTCGATGGCGCGCACGTCCAGCTGGTCGCGGAACTGCAGGATCGCGGAGATCGTGTTGTCGATGACCTTCGCGGACAGGTCGTGCGTGCTGTCGCTGCCGCGCACCTGGCTGTGGCGCACGGGGATCGAGCCCGTCAGGCTGCTCGCGAACTTCAGCTTGAAGTCGGCGAGGCCCAGGAAGCCGAGCGAGCGGCAGAAGCGGATCACGGTCGGCTGGCTCACGTCCGCGAGCTTCGCGATGCCGGCGATCGGCTCGTTCAGCACGAGGCGCGGCTGCTCCAGCACGAGGGCCGCCACGCGCTGCTCGGCCGGCGTCAGTTCCGGCCGCAGCTTGTGGATGCGGTCCATCAGCGTGTTGCCGCCGCTGCGGCCGCGCAGGTGTTCGGACAGGATGTTCGCGACGCCGTCGAACGCCACGTGCGGCGTCGAGATCACGTACGTCGGGATGTCGGACAGGTAGCTGGAAAAACGGCCCTTCGCTTCGAAGCGCGTGCGGAACGGCGACGTCTTGAACCACTCGCCCAGGCGCGGCACGATGCCGCCGCCGATGAAGATGCCGCCGAACGCGCCCAGCGTCACCGCGAGGTTCGCCGCGGCGCCGCCCAGCATGCCGCAGAAGCATTCCAGCACTTCGAGGCACAGCGGGTCGTTGCCCTCGAGCGCGCCCGTGATGATCTCGGCCGACGTGCGCGGCGGCGTGTCGACGCCGTTGCGTTCCGCGAGCGCGCGAAAGATGATCTCCATGCCGGGGCCGGAGATCAGGCGCTCGTTCGACACGTGGCTCCATTCGCGCCACGCCGTCTTCAGGATCGCGAACTCGCGCTCGTCGCTGGGCGCGAAGTTCACGTGGCCGCCTTCGCTGCCGAGCGTGACGAAGCCGTCGACGGTCGGGATACCGCCCGAGACGCCCAGACCCGTGCCCGGCCCCAGCACGCCCAGCACGGCGCCCGGCACGGGTTTGCCTGGGCCCACCTGCATCAGGTCCGATTCTTTCAGGCCCGGGATCGCCATCGCCAGCGCCGTGAAGTCGTTGACGATCAACAGCGTGTCGAGACCGAGCTCGCGCCGCACGGCGTCCGTCGAAAATTCCCAGGGCCGGTTCGTCATCCGGACGTAGTCGCCGTCGACGGGGTTCGCGAGCGCCAGCGCGCCGTGGTGCAGGCGCGCGTCCGCGTGTTCGTCCAGGTAGAAGCGCAGCATCGGGACGATGCCCGAAAAGTCGTCGCACTTCAGCACGCGCACGGAGCGGTAGGTGCCCGGCGCCGTCTGCAGCGCAAAGCGCGCGTGCGTGGCGCCGATGTCGGCCAGAAGGCGCGCACCGTCGGCGAACGCGGTGCGGGTGTTGTCGGGTTGTTCTTCCATTACGCGATTGTACCGAACCAGCCGCCGTATGGCGGCAGCGTGACGGTCGTGCCGTTCACGTCGCCCTGCAGGCCGTGGCCTTCCAGCTTCGTCGCGCCGGCCGCTTCAGGCCAGTCGAACGTCAGGTCCGCATCGGTCACGTTGAATACGGCCAGCACGGACGGGGTGCCCTCGGCATCGCGACGCAGCGCGAGCGCCTGCTCGGGCACGTCGAAGAACACGATGTCGCCGCGCGTCAGCGCCGGCTGCGTGCGGCGCCAATGGATGATCGTGCGCGCGAAGTTCAACGTGGAATGCGGGTCCTTGTCCTGGCCTTCCTCGGCCAGTGCCACGTGCTCCGGCGGCACGGGCAGCCACGGCGTGCCCGTGGTGAAGCCGGCGTGCGGCGCGTCGTTCGTCCACGGCATCGGCGTGCGGCAGCCGTCGCGGCCCTTGAACTCGGGCCAGAACGTGATGCCGTACGGGTCCTGCAGGAGTTCGTACGGGACGTCCGCTTCCGGCAGCGCCAGCTCGTCGCCCTGGTACAGGCAGGGCGTGCCTTTCAGCGACAGCTGCAGCGCCAGCACCAGTTTTGACAGCGCCGGGGTCCGTTCGCCGCTCGACCAACGCGTCGCGACGCGGATCGAATCGTGGTTACCGACCGACCACGACGCCCAGCCATCCTTCACGCGCGCATTGAATTCCTCGACCTGGCGGCGGATGTGGCGGCTGGAGAACTGCGGCGTCAGGAGGTTGAAGCTGTAGGCCATGTGCAGCTTGTCGCCACCCGACGTGTAATCGGCCATGACCGCGAGCGAATCGTCCGCGCCAACCTCGCCGATGGCGACGGCGCCGTATTCGTCCAGCAGCTTGCGCAGCTTTTGCAGGAACGCGATGTTCTCGGGCTGGGTCTTGTCGTGGATGTGGGCCTGCATGCCGTACGGGTTCACGTCCGTGACGGTTGACGTGTCGCGCACCAGCGCGGGCGGATTGCTTTGCAGCGTGCGATCGTGGAAGTGGAAGTTGCAGGCGTCCATGCGCACGCCGTCGACGCCGCGCTCGAGCCAGAAGCGCAGCGAATCCAGGTGCGCCTGCTGCACCTGCGGATTGTGGAAGTTGAGCTGCGGCTGGCTGACGAGGAAGTTGTGCATGTAGTACTGCTTGCGGCGGCTGTCCCACTGCCACGCCGAGCCGCCGAACACGGACAGCCAGTTGTTGGGCGGATTACCGTCCGGGAGCGGATCGGACCACACGTACCAGTCGGCTTTCGGGTTGTCGCGGTTCGACCGGCTTTCGACGAACCACGGGTGGTTCTCCGCCGTGTGCGCCATCACCTGGTCGATCATGATCTTCAGGCCCAGCGCGTGCGCACGCGCGACGAGCGCGTCGAAATCCGCGAGGGTGCCGAACAGCGGGTCGACGTCGCAGTAGTCCGCGATGTCGTAGCCGAAGTCCTTCATCGGCGACTTGAAGAACGGCGACAGCCAGACGATGTCCACGCCGAGGCTGGCGATGTAATCCAGCTTGGCGGTGATGCCGGGAAGGTCACCCACGCCGTCGCCATTCGTATCGAGGTAGCTGCGCGGATAGACCTGGTAGATGATGGCTTCGCGCCACCACGGATTCTTGTCGTGCGATGGAATGGTCATGGGTGTCCCTTTGGTAATTTTTACGCAATATACAGGATGAGACACGCCGTGACAATCGGCGCAAAAATGCGCGATTTATTTAAATATGCATGTAAATCATATACTTACTGCAATTTCACCAAAAGGCCATCATTCAGATCGGTAGTCAAACTACATCATCAAGTGTGAATCTGTCGCGCCAATCGAACGGCGCGGAGCAGCGTCACTCCTGCAACGGCCAGACTTCGATCGTGCCATGCGCAACCGCGCAGGGCGATGTCGACACGAGCCGGATCGCCTCCGCCATGTCGGCCGCTTCGATGATCGCGAACCCGGCGACGGGCAGCGGTGCCGACATGAACGGCCCGTTCTCCGTCTCGACGCCGCGCGCTTCCGGATTGCGGACCTGGACGGGTGCGCCCGCGATGCCGATCAACGCGCCGCGCCGCTTCAGCTCCGCATCGTTGGCGTGGGCCGCGTTGCGGACCTCGAGGCTGGTCCGGTCGTAACCGGCGCGGTCGCCGTAACCGATCGTCACGAATTTGGGCATGTTTCCTCCTGTGTGTGCGGGACTGCGGTCTTTCTACGACCAAGAAAAAACATCAGCAGCAATGCGATCGCGTTGGTCACCAGCTTGAACACGATGTCCTCGCGTGCCGCGTCGCGGAAGCCGAGGAAGCTGATCAACATCGCGCCCGTCAAGGCGCCGGCGAACAAGAAGTACGAATGGCGCTGCGACCATGCCGCGTGCGACGTCCAGCGCGGCAGCACGAGCACGACGATGAGCAACACGGCGGCGCCGGCCGCGAATACGGCGGGCGCGGAAAGCTGAGGGGCGATGCCGAAGGCGAGAACCGCGAGCAGGAACCACAACACGCCCCACAGGCCGCCGAGCCCTGCGACGACCGCCGGGCTGGCCGGACGCCAGGCGCGGCCGAACGCCGGCGGGAATTGGATGCCCCAGGCGATCAAACCCACGATGACCGCGATGCCCGCCCCCAGCTCGACACGGGTCGGGTTGTACAGCGGCAGATGGAACGTCTTGACCCGGGCGATGTGTGTCCACGCGAACCACGCCATGATGGCGCCCAGTACGAACAGGATCGCGAGGACGACGGCCATCGGCGTGCTGAGCCAGGTCCCGTCGCGCCGGTCCGGGAAAACCAGTTCGGCGACCAGCGTGGGGAACAGTACGACCCATGCCGCTTCGTAGACGAGCGCCCAGAGCGCGTAGACGTAATTGATGCCGCCGGCGCGGCCCCACTCCACGCCCTTGATCTGGATGACGAGCGGCGCGAGGCTCGTCTGCTGGATCACGAATTCCTCGGCGACGGCCAGCGCGAGGGCGAACAACAGCAGGCTGCTCCAACCGAGCTTCAGCTTGCGCGCGAGGCCCCGCAGCAGGACGGCGCCGCCGCCCCAGACCAGGATCTCCATCAGCAGCACGGGCGGGAACGCGATCAAGGTGGACAGGCGCGTTCCGCCGAGCAGCAGCTCGGTGAACGTGGGCGCCAGGATCATCATCAACAGTGCCGGTGCGGCTCGTTGCCACACGGTCGTGCGCGCGTTCGGTTGGATATCCATTGCGGCTCCCGCTGTGGTGGTGAAACCGGAATATCCTGGCAGTGTAGCGGATTCAATGACCGGTGCGCGGCCATTGTGGTCCTCGTCACGCGTTTTTAGTCCGACTCGTCACCCCATTCCCACGAGACGTCCGTGACGTCCGGTGCGCACGAACAAAACACGCTGACACAGGCATTGCCGGAAACGACCAGCCATTCCCGGCGCACCCGCTCAAAAGTTTCAAGCGTATCCTCTTCCGTCGACCACCCTCCCTGCTTTACTTCCAGCACATAGCTTCCACGCGCAAATCCGTCCGACACCCAATAACGCGTCAAGTCCGATTCATCGAGCAGACGAAATCCCGATGGCCTTGTGAAGTGGACCTTGAGTCCCCGAACAATCCCATTGATTCGCGAGCACGCCACAATAATGGTCAGATTTCCGTGGGCATAGTTAAGTGACTCTACGTCTGACGTGTCGTGAAAAAAGTTTGTTGAAAAGAACGGTTGCGTCTCAATCGACATTTTTTTCAAACATTCTTTATCTGGACCAATTAGATCAAAGATCAAGCCGGACCATGAAACAGATAACTATCAACTGAATAATTCTCCAGTCGGCTCTTGTGTACTGTAGCGGCTTTGTTGCACAAATCCGTCCCCGCGGCGGCCAAGCTGGGCCACGGGTAAACTGACGGGATGAGTGCACCAGCCAAACCGAAATACCGAACGACCAACTGGAAGGAATACAACGAAGCGTTGAGAGCGCGCGGCTCGCTGCTGGTTTGGC
>NZ_JAAQOM010000040.1:0-1156 GCF_011682055.1 Telluria antibiotica
GAATAAGTGCACATGGTGGATGCCTTGGCGATTACAGGCGATGAAGGACGTAGTAGCTTGCGATAAGCTGCGGGGAGTGAGCAAACACACTTTGATCCGCAGATTTCCGAATGGGGAAACCCGGCCTTTTAGGTCATCGCATACTGAATACATAGGTATGCGAAGCGAACGCGGCGAACTGAAACATCTAAGTAGCTGCAGGAAAAGAAATCAACCGAGATTCCCAAAGTAGTGGCGAGCGAAATGGGAAGAGCCTTGTACGTGATAGTCGGATTGATAGTGGAACACTTTGGAAACAGTGGCCATAGCGGGTGATAGCCCCGTACACGAAATCAGACCGGTGGTACTAAGCGTACGACAAGTAGGGCGGGACACGAGAAATCCTGTCTGAAGATGGGGGGACCATCCTCCAAGGCTAAATACTCGTAATCGACCGATAGTGAACCAGTACCGTGAGGGAAAGGCGAAAAGAACCCCGGGAGGGGAGTGAAATAGAACCTGAAACCGTGTGCATACAAACAGTCGGAGCCTCTTCGTGGGGTGACGGCGTACCTTTTGTATAATGGGTCAGCGACTTACATTCAGTGGCGAGGTTAACCAGATCGGGGAGCCGTAGAGAAATCGAGTCCGAATAGGGCGACAGTCGCTGGGTGTAGACCCGAAACCAGGTGATCTACCCATGGCCAGGATGAAGGTGCGGTAACACGCCCTGGAGGTCCGAACCCACTAATGTTGAAAAATTAGGGGATGAGCTGTGGGTAGGGGTGAAAGGCTAAACAAACCTGGAAATAGCTGGTTCTCTCCGAAAACTATTTAGGTAGTGCCTCAAGTATCACCATCGGGGGTAGAGCACTGTTATGGCTAGGGGGTCATTGCGACTTACCAAACCATTGCAAACTCCGAATACCGATGAGTGCGAGCTTGGGAGACAGACGTCGGGTGCTAACGTCCGGCGTCAAGAGGGAAACAACCCAGACCGCCAGCTAAGGTCCCAAAGATTGGCTAAGTGGAAAACGAAGTGGGAAGGCTAAAACAGTCAGGATGTTGGCTTAGAAGCAGCCATCATTTAAAGAAAGCGTAATAGCTCACTGATCGAGTCGTCCTGCGCGGAAGATGTAACGGGGCTAAGCCAGTCACCGAAGCTGCGGATATGTTT
>NZ_JAAQOM010000040.1:1252-2984 GCF_011682055.1 Telluria antibiotica
CACATATGGTAGGAGAGCGTTCCGTAAGCCTGAGAAGGTGTCTTGTAAAGGATGCTGGAGGTATCGGAAGTGCGAATGCTGACATGAGTAGCGATAAAGAGGGTGAAAAGCCCTCTCGCCGAAAGCCCAAGGTTTCCTGTTCAACGTTCATCGGAGCAGGGTGAGTCGGCCCCTAAGGCGAGGCAGAGATGCGTAGCTGATGGGAAGCAGGTTAATATTCCTGCACCGTCGTATGATGCGATGGGGGGACGGATCGCGGAAGGTTGTCCAACTGTTGGAATAGTTGGTTTTTGACTCATAGAAGGTGCTTAGGCAAATCCGGGCACGTAATTCAAGGGGTCGAGACGGGTGCCCATGTGGCACGAAGCAATCGGAAGTGGTTCCAAGAAAAGCCTCTAAGCTTCAGTCATACGAGACCGTACCGCAAACCGACACAGGTGGGCGAGATGAGTATTCTAAGGCGCTTGAGAGAACTCGGGAGAAGGAACTCGGCAAATTGGTACCGTAACTTCGGGATAAGGTACGCCCCGGTAGCTTGACCACTTTACTGTGGAAGGGTGAAAGGGTTGCAATAAACTGGTGGCTGCGACTGTTTAATAAAAACACAGCACTCTGCAAACACGAAAGTGGACGTATAGGGTGTGACGCCTGCCCGGTGCTGGAAGATTAAATGATGGGGTGCAAGCTCTTGATTGAAGTCCCAGTAAACGGCGGCCGTAACTATAACGGTCCTAAGGTAGCGAAATTCCTTGTCGGGTAAGTTCCGACCTGCACGAATGGCGTAACGATGGCCACACTGTCTCCTCCCGAGACTCAGCGAAGTTGAAATGTTTGTGATGATGCAATCTACCCGCGGCTAGACGGAAAGACCCCATGAACCTTTACTGTAGCTTTGCATTGGACTTTGAACCAATCTGTGTAGGATAGGTGGGAGGCTTTGAAGCGGGGACGCCAGTTCTCGTGGAGCCAACCTTGAAATACCACCCTGGTTCGTTTGAGGTTCTAACCTTGGCCCGTGATCCGGGTCGGGGACAGTGCATGGTAGGCAGTTTGACTGGGGCGGTCTCCTCCTAAAGTGTAACGGAGGAGTTCGAAGGTACGCTAGGTACGGTCGGACATCGTGCTAATAGTGCAATGGCATAAGCGTGCTTAACTGCGAGACCGACAAGTCGAGCAGGTACGAAAGTAGGACATAGTGATCCGGTGGTTCTGTATGGAAGGGCCATCGCTCAACGGATAAAAGGTACTCTGGGGATAACAGGCTGATTCCTCCCAAGAGTTCATATCGACGGGGGAGTTTGGCACCTCGATGTCGGCTCATCACATCCTGGGGCTGTAGCCGGTCCCAAGGGTATGGCTGTTCGCCATTTAAAGTGGTACGTGAGCTGGGTTTAAAACGTCGTGAGACAGTTTGGTCCCTATCTGCCGTGGGCGTTGGAAATTTGAAGGGGGCTGCTCCTAGTACGAGAGGACCGGAGTGGACGAACCTCTGGTGTACCGGTTGTCACGCCAGTGGCATTGCCGGGTAGCTAAGTTCGGAAGAGATAACCGCTGAAAGCATCTAAGCGGGAAACTCGCCTTGAGATGAGATTTCCCGGAGCCTTGAGCTCCTTGAAGGGTCGTTCGAGACCAGGACGTTGATAGGTCGGGTGTGGAAGTGCAGTAATGCATTAAGCTAACCGATACTAATTGCCCGTACGGCTTGTCCCTATAACCTTGGCAGTCATTGCCA
>NZ_JAAQOM010000041.1 GCF_011682055.1 Telluria antibiotica
GTAAGCGTGTTCCCAGCACCGTGTTGAGCTATCGAGGTCGATGCGAGATGATACTCGTCACACCGCTGGGAAGCGGAGTTCAGCCGGCCAGGTTGGCGGCACAGTTCCAGGGCAGGAAGTCGTCGACACGATTCACGGGATGATCGGCGATATGCGTCAGCACGTGACGCAACCAGGCTTCGGGGTCGATACCGTTCAGCCTGGCCGTTCCAATGAGCCCATACATGGCTGCCGCGCGTTCGCCGCCGCTGTCGGCGCCGGCGAACAGGAAGTTACGTCGACCCAGGGCCACGCCGCGCAAGGCCCGTTCGGCAGCCGAGTTGTCGATCTCGATGCGGCCGTCGTCGGCATAGCGGGTCAGGGCCGGCCACAATTTGAGCGCGTACAGGATCGCCGCCGCCGTGTCCGATTTGCGCGAGAGCGTGGCAAGCGTGGCCTGTAGCCAGCGCTCCAGGTCGTCGAGCAGCGGCCTGGCCCGCGCCCGCCGTTCGGCGAGGCGTACGTCCGGCGGCTTGCCGCGGATGGCCTCTTCGATGGCGTACAACTCGCCGATGCGGCGCAGCGCCTCGGTGGTCAGGGGCGATGGACGAGCCGCGTGCAGGTCGTAGAACTTGCGGCGCGCGTGCGCCCAGCACGCCGCTTCGACGACGCGTCCGCTCTCGTAGATCGCGTTGAAGCCGGCGTACGCATCGGCTTGCAACACGCCGGTAAAGCCGGCCAGGTGCGCCCGCGGATGCTCTCCCTTGCGGTCGGGCGAGTATGCAAACCACACGGCGGGCGGCTCGTTGGCGCCGCTGGCGCGGTCGTCGCGCACATAGGTCCACAGGCGCGCCGTGCGCGTCTTGCCGTTGCCCGGCGCGAGCACGGGCAGCGGCGTGTCGTCGGCGTGCAGCTTGGTGGCGGAGAAGACGTGGCGGCGCAAGGCCTCGGTCAAAGGGCGCAGCAGCGCGCTGGCCGCGCCAACCCAACTGGCCAGCAGGGAGCGCTCCAGTTCCACGCCTTCGCGCGCGTAGATGACACTTTGGCGATACAGCGGCACGTGGTCGGCGTACTTGGACACCAGCACATGCGCCAGCAAGCCGGGACCGGGCAGGCCGCGTTCGATGGGACGGCTGGCCGCTTGGGCCTGCACGATGCGATCGCAGCAGGTGCACGCGAGCTTGGGACGCACATGACGGATGACGCGGAAACTCGCCGGCACAAACTCCAGCTGTTCCGACACGTCCTCGCCCAGGGGCGCAAGTTTGCCGTTGCAGTCCGGGCAGGCATCCACGGCCGGATGCAGTATACGCTCCTCGCGCGGCAGGTCGGCGGGCAGCAGCTTGCGCTCGGCCTTCTTGCGTGGCGCCACGTCGACCGGTGCCTGCGCTTCGGCCACCGCCGCTTCTGCCTCCAGGTCCTCGAGCTTGAGTTCCAGCTGTTCGATTTGCTGGTCGAGCTTCTCGGAACGGCGGCCGAACTGCATGCGCCGCAGCTTGGCCAGTACCAGCTTCAGGTGTTCGATCTCGGCGGTGCGCGTCGATAGCTCGGCGGACAGGTGCGCCACGCGTGCCTCGCTGGCCAATAGCATTGCCTTCAGGGCGGCGATATCGTCGGGCAGGTGGGCGGCGTCAAGCATGCGGCCCAGTTTACGCGGGTCGTCCCACGTTTACAAGGCCGATTGCGGGCGCCAGGTCCGCTCGGGCCGGCGCCAGTCGATGCCTTCCAACAACATCGAGAGCTGGGCTTGCGTCATCGTCACCGTGCCCTCGCTGGCTTGCGGCCAGACGAAGCGCCCGCGCTCGAGCCGTTTGCACAGCAAACACAGGCCGTCACCGGTCCACCACAGCACTTTCACCAGGTCGCCACGCCGGCCTCGGAACACGAACACGTGGCCGCTGTACGGGTCCTCGTTCAGTGCCGTCTCCACCTTCGCGGCCAGGCCGTTGAAGCCCGAGCGCATGTCGGTCACGCCGGCCGCAAGCCAGATTCGCGTACCCGCAGGCAGCCCGATCATGGACGCAAACCTTGCAGGACCAGCGCCAGTGTCGCTGGATCGGGCACGCCGTGAATGCGGATCGTGGCCTGCCCCAACTGGATTTCGATGCTGCCGGCATCGCCGATACCGACGCCAGCCGGTACTTTGGATTCGGCTGCCAACGCCACCGGCAGGAACTGCGTCGCCGTGCCGAGCAAGCCCGCACGCAACTGGCGGCGCCAGCGAAACACCATGTTCGTGTTCAGTCCATGCTGCATCGCCAGCTGGGCTACCGACACCGACTCGTCGCACGCCTGCTGCGCCAGCCGCCGCTTGAACTCCAGCGGATAATTCGTGCTGCGCCGACGCTTCTTTTGTTCTGCTTCACCCGCCAAAATAGTCCCCGCTAAAAAATAGTGGGGACTATGTTGAGTGGCGCGCTATCGGGTGTCTACACGGTGCTGGGACGACGCTTAC
>NZ_JAAQOM010000042.1 GCF_011682055.1 Telluria antibiotica
GGACCTGTCAGAAATTCTGTGTGCGGGGCCAGAATTCGTAGTTAGGTAATCGCGTTGGTGAAGCGCTCGCCGAACATGATGGCGAACTGGTTGGCGGCCAGCTTCCACGTACGCTGCGGCATCTTCCAATCTTTCTCGATATTGCGCAAGGCCAGGAACAATAATTTGGTTGCCGCCTCATCGCTCGGGAAGTGGCCACGGTTCTTGACGATCTTACGCAGGCGCATATGCAGGCTCTCAATGGCATTTGTAACCGGCATGATAATCATCGGCGCCGGTGTGTCCTTATCCGAGCAGTAGCGGTGTATGGTGAGACCATCCGGGACAGGGGCGCCTGGGAGCACGTCGAGTGGGCAGGCCGTTCATATACGATGAGCTGAGAGCTCGTGTTAGTAGTTGGCTGCCCCTGCGACCCGCCCGGTTGCGCCGCGAGCGCGAATCCGTAGTTGTCGTGCTGTACCACTCGCTCCCGTGATTTCAACCGTTATGGGGGAATTGCCATGCGAGTTATTGGTTTGGATGTATCGAGATCGTTTGCCGAGGTGGCGTATCTGGAAAACGGCCTGGTTCAGGCTGGCGGACGCGTCACGCTTCTGCATCCGGAACTGGAGCACTTCGCGCAGCGCCTGGGGCCGGACGATCACGTCGTGCTTGAGGCGACTGGCAATACCGCCGCGATCGTTGCGGCGCTGAAGTCGCACGCGGGACGTGTCGTTGTCGCCAACCCGCTCAAGGTTCGGTTGATCGCAGAGGCGCGCATCAAGACGGACAAGATCGACGCGGCCATTCTGGCACAACTGTACGCTTCCGGATTTTTGCCAGAGGTCTGGACGCCGGACGACGCTACGCTGGCGTTACGTCGGCAGGTGGCGCGGCGCACACAGATCGTCCGGCAGCGAACCCGGCTCAAGAACGAAATTCACGCGGTACTGGCTGCACATCTGATTGCGCCATGCCCGGCGTCAGACTTGTTCGGCAAGAAGGGGCGAAGCTGGCTGGCCGATCAACCGTTACCACTGGACGAACGCATCGGCGTGGAGCAACGTCTACGCACGTTGGATTTGCTGGCACATGACGCGAAGCAGATCGAAGAAATGCTGGCCAGGTCCGCGCTCGCCCAGCCGCAAGTCGCGCGATTGATGACGATCACGGGTATCAACGTCATGATCGCCCTCAGCCTGGTTGCTGCGATCGGAGATATCAGTCGGTTTTCTTCTCCTGAAAAACTCGTTAGCTACCTGGGGCTGAATCCGTCGGTCTACCAATCAGGACTGCAACCGGCCAAGCATGGCCGCATCAGTAAGCGCGGTCGCTCACACGCACGCGGTATGCTCGTTGAAGGCGCATGGGCCGTGGCACAAACCCCGGGACCATTGCGTGCCTTTTTCCTGCGCATCAAAGATCGCCGCGGCGAGCAAATCGCAGCGGTAGCGTGTGCCCGCAAGCTGGCTGTCATCGCCTGGCATGTGCTGACACGGGATGAGAATTTCGTCTGGGAGCGGCCGGCGCTGGTCGCACACAAGCGTCGCCAGTTGGAGCTGCAGGCTGGTATGCCGGCAAAGCGCGGCGGCCATAAGGGGCTCGGCGCGGATTACAACCTGAAGGCCATCCGGGACCAGGAGCGGGCTGTCGCCGAACAAGCGGAGAAGGTTTATCAAAAACTGTTCTCGCGCTGGCGTCAGGCGAAGCCGAAGGATGCCCAACCATGCTTTTGGCCGCCAAAACGAAACCAAGACAAAGTGAGGGGCGCACCGTAGAAGGATAAGACTTGTAAATTACATCCGTTGTGTAGATGATCGCGCGCACCTCCGGCGGGTAGGCAAAGAACGGAATCACCTGCTGCCACTGGCGTCGCCACATGGCCGCCACGGTCGGGAATTTGGTGCCCCATGGGCCGGCCGCAAATGCGTCCAGCGCCGCTTCGGCGGCGTCGGAGTTGACGGCCTGGTAGACGGGTTTCAAGGCC
>NZ_JAAQOM010000043.1 GCF_011682055.1 Telluria antibiotica
CACCCTAACGGTCATTGCAGAGCGGCCGCCCCGGGGCATGAAAGAATACAGGGTGGAAGGCTGGCGATAGAGGTCGAGCATTAATCGTGGAGGTAAATCCCCGACCCTAACGTGATCCGCAGAACTGATCCGCACCCCGGCATGCATCCTAGAGAGCGAACGTTAAGAAGGCCGCTGGCGACTTGTCGCCTTCAGGCTCCTTCAGTTCCAGCATCGCCGCCTTCCACTGTTTAACTCTACCGCAAACGGAGGACAGATGGAATTGACGACGCTGTTCAAGCGAGTCATCGGGCTGGACGTTCACCAGGCCCAAATCACCGCCTGCGCCATCATCGAGGATGAGCATGGCAACCGCCACGTTGAACAACGCCAGTTTGGCACCTTCAAGCGCGACCGCAAGGCGCTGGCCGAATGGGCCGCGGCGCTCAACCCGGATCTCGTGGTCATGGAAAGTACCGGGATCTACTGGAAGAGTCCATACGCCGCGTTGGAGGCGGCGGGGGTGCGCACGCTGGTGGTCAACGCCAAACATGTCAAGAACGTGCCCGGCCGCAAGACCGACATCGGCGACGCGCAATGGCTGGCCACGCTGGCACGGGCGGGCCTGCTGCGCAACTCTTTCATTCCCCCGTCGCAGTTGCGCGAACTGCGCCTGATTTCGCGCCAGCGCCAGAAACTGGTGGGGCAGCTGGCGGCTGAAAAGAACCGCCTGCACAAAGTGCTCACCGATGGCGGCATCCGACTGGGTGTCGTGGTCAGCGACGTACACGGCGCGGCGGCGCGCAGGATGGTTAAAGCCCTCATCGACGGCAAGAGCGTGCCGGAGGTGTTGGAACTGGCCAGCAAACGCTTCAAGGCCAGCTGGGAAGAACTGTTCGACGCCGTGCAGGGGGAATTGACACCGAGTCACCGCTTCGTGCTCGATGAATTGATGCGGCACATCGAAGAAATCGAGGCGCGTATCGCCCGCTTCGATGCCAGGCTGCTGTCCGGAATGGACGAGCAGCGCAATGCGCTCGCGCTGTTGCAGACCCTGCCCGGCGTGGACCTGATCGGCGCGGCCATGCTGCTCGTTGAAATTGGCACCGACATGGATGCCTTCGGCAGCCCCGACAGGTTGGCCTCATGGGCCGGCGTCTGTCCAGGCAACAACGAGTCCGCCGGCAAACGCAAGTCCGGCCGGGCCGGCAAAGGCAACCCCTACGTGCGTCGTCTGTTATGCGAATTCGCCCACTCGGCCCGGCGCACCACCTGCGTCTTCAAATCGAAATTCGAAGCCCTGCATATCCGCCGCGGACACAAGCGGGCCATCATCGCCATCGCGCACAAACTCCTGCGCACCGTGTTCTTCATGCTCAAGCGTGGCCAGTGTTACCGGGATAGCGCCACCGATTACGAAGCCCTCGCGGTCAAACGCAACGCACCTCGCTGGATCAAGGCTCTCAAGAAATTCGGTCTGATCGACCAACCTGCCTGAGTCGCGAGCTGCACAATTTTTGATGGCCTACCCCGGCCAGGCATCCGCACGTCTTTTGGATACGTTCTTTCACGTTACG
>NZ_JAAQOM010000044.1 GCF_011682055.1 Telluria antibiotica
GCCTGGGGAGTACGGTCGCAAGATTAAAACTCAAAGGAATTGACGGGGACCCGCACAAGCGGTGGATGATGTGGATTAATTCGATGCAACGCGAAAAACCTTACCTACCCTTGACATGTCAGGAACCTCCGAGAGATTGGAGGGTGCTCGAAAGAGAGCCTGAACACAGGTGCTGCATGGCTGTCGTCAGCTCGTGTCGTGAGATGTTGGGTTAAGTCCCGCAACGAGCGCAACCCTTGTCATTAGTTGCTACGCAAGAGCACTCTAATGAGACTGCCGGTGACAAACCGGAGGAAGGTGGGGATGACGTCAAGTCCTCATGGCCCTTATGGGTAGGGCTTCACACGTCATACAATGGTACATACAGAGGGCCGCCAACCCGCGAGGGGGAGCTAATCCCAGAAAGTGTATCGTAGTCCGGATCGCAGTCTGCAACTCGACTGCGTGAAGTTGGAATCGCTAGTAATCGCGGATCAGCATGCCGCGGTGAATACGTTCCCGGGTCTTGTACACACCGCCCGTCACACCATGGGAGCGGGTTTTACCAGAAGTAGGTAGCTTAACCGCAAGGAGGGCGCTTACCACGGTAGGATTCGTGACTGGGGTGAAGTCGTAACAAGGTAGCCGTATCGGAAGGTGCGGCTGGATCACCTCCTTTCTAGAGTGGCACTGCGAGCGCAAGCTCGATCATCAAGCGCCTACGCTTATCGGCTGTTATAAAGTTAAACGAGAACAGTTCGGGTCTGTAGCTCAGTCGGTTAGAGCACCGTGTTGATAACGCGGGGGTCGTTGGTTCGAATCCAACCAGACCCACCAAGAAGTTATCAAACGAAAGTAAAAACCTACTTTCGTTTGGAACTGCGTTAGCTAAAAATGCCCGGCGAAGCCGGATCATTTTTAGTGGCAAAAGCCACAATGGGGGATTAGCTCAGCTGGGAGAGCACCTGCTTTGCAAGCAGGGGGTCGTCGGTTCGATCCCGTCATCCTCCACCATCATTCGACTGTTTAGACTATCTTTATCCAAGACCTGAGTCTTCGATAAGTGTAGTTCTCGTTCTTTAACAATCTGGAAGAAGTAAAGTTTTCTTTAAGCGTTCAATACGTTGAAAAATGTATCGAACACTTAGGGTAGTAATCTGTATGTATCAACAAACAAAGTAAGCTGAACTCTTGTTGTTATGACGTTCCCTGTACTCATGCAGGGGCCAACGTTATAGGGACAAGCGAATAAGTGCACATGGTGGATGCCTTGGCGATTACAGGCGATGAAGGACGTAGTAGCTTGCGATAAGCTGCGGGGAGTGAGCAAACACACTTTGATCCGCAGATTTCCGAATGGGGAAACCCGGCCT
>NZ_JAAQOM010000045.1 GCF_011682055.1 Telluria antibiotica
TCGACGACTTCCTGCCCTGGAACTGTGCCGCCAACCTGGCCGGCTGAACTCCGCTTCCCAGCGGTGTGACGAGTATCATCTCGCATCGACCTCGATAGCTCAACACGGTGCTGGGAACACGCTTACGCACTTTAAGGGTAAACGTCAGGGTATACCGCAGAACTGCCTGCAACGTTTACCCTTAAAACCTGCTGAGCCCGCTTGTGCCGCCCCTTAAGTCTGTCCAAGCCGAGAGGAGGTAGTATGCCTAAGTTAGCGAAGCCGCTCAGCGACGCCCAGGTCAAGCGCGCAAAGGCGGAAGAGAAGCTCGTCAAGCTGTTCGACGGCCATGGCCTGTACCTCGAAGTCCAGCCAACAGGCGCCAAGTTCTGGCGCTTCAGATACCGTCAACCGAACGGTAAGGAAACGACGATCACGTTTGGGCCCTACCCTGAAGTAAGTTTGGCAGAAGCGCGCGAAAAACGTACCGAGGCACGACGTTGGCTTCTTGAAGGCTTGGATCCTGGTCAGCAGCGTGACCAGGCGCGTCGAGACAGCGCGCGCGCGAGTGAAAATACGTTCCGCAGGATTGCGACCGAGTGGCATGCGCTGAAGCAGAAATCCTGGTCGCCGGCCTATGCAGATAACGTCCTTCACCGGCTCGAAGCGGATGTGTTTCCTAGCTGTCCAGTCCCGTTTGATCATAAACGCGTTTGACGAATAATTCTGGACGCTTCTTCTGCCATTCCTTGAGGGCCAGGATGGGCGTTTTTGCGTCGAGCGCACGCTGCGGAATGTGGTGGTTGTACAGCTTCAAATAGTTCATCAAGGTCGCTTCCAGGTCGGCCTTGCTGTCGAAGCGGGTCTGCTGTAGCAGTTCGTTGATGCGACCATTAAAGCGTTCAACGATGCCGTTCGTTTGCGGATGACGCGGCGGTGCCAGACGATGCTCGGCAGGCAGATCTGCGCAAGCGATGTCGAAGGCGTGCTTGCTACTGGGCTTCTTGTCCTTGGTGCTGAAACGGTCGGTGAATTGCGAGCCGTTGTCGGTCAGGATCTTGCTGATCTTGATGGGTGAAGCCAGTTTCAGACGACGCAGGAAATCGACGCTGCTTTTCTCC
>NZ_JAAQOM010000005.1 GCF_011682055.1 Telluria antibiotica
TGGATCAAGGCTCTCAAGAAATTCGGTCTGATCGACCAACCTGCCTGAGTCGCGAGCTGCACAATTTTTGATGGCCTACCCCGGCCAGGCATCCGCACGTCTTTTGGATACGTTCTTTCACGTTACGCGTCTGCTCACCACGCGTCTGCTTACTACGCGAGCGGCCTCCGCCCACCAAACGCGTGCGGACCACGACCTGTATAGATCGGTTAATATCGACGGGTCGCAAGAACAATAACAACGCCCATGACCCAAAGCTTCTTCCAGACCTTCATCCTGCTGCTGCTCGTCACGGACCCCTTCGGCAACGTCCCCCTGTTCGTGACCGCGCTGAAGGACGTGGCCCCGGCCCGCCGCCCGCGCATCGTCGTGCGCGAATGCGCCATCGCCTTTCTCCTGCTGTTGCTCTTCATGTTCTTCGGCCGCCACTTCCTCGCGGCGCTGCAACTGACCGACATCTCGCTGCGCATCGGCGGCAGCGTCATCCTCCTGATCATCGCCATCCGCATGATCTTCCCGCACCCGGACGGCGTGCTCGGTCGCAGCGAAGGCGGCGAACCGTTCATCGTGCCGCTCGCGATTCCGGCGCTGGCCGGGCCGTCGGCGCTCGCGACCGTGCTGCTGTTCACGTCCGGATCGATCGAGGAGGTGATGATCCACGTGGCCGCGCTGGCCGCCGTCGCCGCCATCTGGCTGATCGTCTTCCTCGGCGCCGAGCGCCTGCAGAACGTGCTCGGCACGCATGTCATGACGGCGTTCGAGCGCCTGATGGGCCTGATCCTGACGGCGATGTCGATCGAGATGCTGCTGGGCGGCGTGCGCGCCTTCGTCAAGACCCTCTGACTTTCACAAGGATTCAACCATGAACACGATGCTCCGCGCCGGTGTCCTCGGCCTCGCACTCACCCTGTCGCTCGGCGCTTGCAAACGCCGCGAAGCAGCGCCGTCCGCGCCCGCCAAGGCCGACTCGTCCGCCGTCAGCTTCCAGAAGATCGACACGACCGTCGGCACGGCCGCCGAAGCGACGCCCGGCAAGCGCGTCACCGTCAACTACACGGGCTGGCTGTACCTGCCGGACGCGCCCCAGCACCACGGCGAACAGTTCGACAGCTCCGTCGGCCGCAAGCCGTTCACCTTCCAGCTCGGCAGCGGCATGGTCATCCCCGGCTGGGACCAGGGCGTCGCCGGCATGAAGGTGGGCGGCAAGCGCACGCTCGTCATTCCCGCCGCGCTGGGCTACGGCGCGGAAGGCGGCGGCCCGATCCCGCCGAACGCGAACCTGATCTTCGACGTCGAACTGCTCGACGTGCAGTAGATCCGCCGCGGCGACCATGCACGCGTGGATGCACACGCCGCAGGGCGAGCTGGCGGAGGCCGTGCACGGCATCGGCTTCTATTCGACCGTCGACGAGCCGGGGCCGCCCGCGCAGCCGCACCTGAACCGGTTCCCGGCGATGGTGTACTGCAGCCTCACGTTTTCGCGCTAGGAGCGGTCGCGCTGCCTGATGAGACGGGCGAACTGCGCGCCATGGCCGACTGGTCTGTGTCTGCGCGACCCGATTGCTCCCGCGCGCACGCTCGCGGACCTCGCGGCCGAACTGGGTTATGCCGACTGGTCCGCGCATGCGGAACTCACGGGCGCGTGGCACGTGCCTGCGCGCGCAGACTGGCGTGCGCCGCAGGCCCTGCTGGACTTTCTGGAGGCGGGGCCGCCACCCGTGTACATCGGCTTCGGCAGCATGGCGGGGATCGATCAAGCGACGCTCGTCGATGCCGTCTCGGCCGTGGCTGCCGGGCGGCGCGTGCTGTTCCATCCTGGCTGGAGCGGTATCGATCCGGCCCGGTTGCCGGAGGGCGTGTTCGTACTGGGCGACACGCCGCACGACTGGCTGCTCCCGCGCACGGCGCTCGTCGTCCACCGCGGCGGTGCCGGCACCAGCCACGCGGTCGCGCGCACGGCCGTCGACCGCCTGCTGGGCAGCGCCGCGCGCCGGCTCGACGGCTGACGGCGCAATGTTGGCTGATCGGACACTTCTTCGGTATATACTGGAATTCCCAGCCGGATTCCCCGCCCCAGAAACGATTGGCCTGCACATGAATCTGTCGCTCTCCCGCTCGACGGCGCTCAGCTATTATCTGGTGATCGCCTTGCTGCTGGCGACGCCAGCGTTGCTGCTCTGGCAGCACTTCGGGATGATCCGCACCATCGAGATTTCGCCCCTGCACCCGCACGGGGTCACGGTCGCCGACGACCGGCGCGAACTGAACGGCAATTCCGTTGCCTCGCTCATCGTGACGCCGGATGCCATCGTCATGCACTGCCAGCTCGGCGCGGCAGCTCAATACCCGTTCTGCAAGCTGCAATTCGCGCTGGGCGAACCGCGCCAGGGCGTGGACCTGTCCCGGTTCGACACGATCGAGTTCGACCTGCGCTACGCGGGCCGGACACCCGGCATCATCAAGCTGCACGTCCTGAATTTCGAACCGGAGTTTTCCCGGCCGGGCGACTGGAACTCGCAGCGGTTCAACGAGGCCGAGATCGAGCCGCCCGCCGAGCCCACGTTCACCATCCCCGTCAACGTGCTGCGCACGGCGGATTGGTGGCGCACGTTGTACAAGGTGCCGCTGTCCAAGACCTATACCCGGCTCGACCGCGTGACGGCCGTGGAGATCTCGACGGGCGCCGTCCCGGCCGGACAGTCGATCACGATCGAGCTGCGCTCCCTCCGGTTCCGCGGCAAGTGGATGTCGACGACGACGCTCCTGGCCGGCCTCGTGGTCGCGTGGATCGGCTGCGGGCTGTTCGCTCTGGCGCAGGGGCTGCTGCACTACCGGTCGGGCCTGTCCGCCAGTAACTCGCGGCTGGAACACCTGGCCGCCGTCGACCGGGACCGCAAGGCGGCCGAGGCGGCGCGCGAGGAGGCGCTGGCCGAGGCCGTCGGGCTGGCACGCCAGCGCAGCAATTTCCTCGCGCAGATGAGCCATGAATTGCGCACCCCCCTGAACGCCATCATCGGCTATGCGCAGTTGCTGCGGCGCGACCGGCACCAGTTGAACGAACGGCAGGCCGTCGGCCTCGCCACCATCCACGAGAGCGGCCAGCACCTGCTCACGCTGATCAACGACATCCTCGACCTGGCGCGGGTCGAGGCGGGCAAGATGGTGCTGCATCCGACGGCCATCCACCTCGGCACCTTTTTGCAGGTCGTCGTCGACATCATGCGCGTCAAGGCCGAGGAAAAAGGTCTCGCGTTCCATTACGAACCGGCGCCCGACCTGCCGTCCGCCGTGACGGTCGACGAAACGCGCCTGCGCCAGGTGCTGCTGAACCTCTTGGGCAATGCGGTGAAATTCACCGACCACGGTACGGTGTCGCTGCGCGTGCTGCCGGCGCCGCCGGGCGACGACGCGCTGGCGCGGCTGCGTTTCGAAGTGACCGACAGTGGCATCGGCATGAGCGCGCAGCAGGTCGGCCGCCTGTTCCACCCGTTCGAGCAGGTGGCGGACGCCCGCCGGCGCGAGGGCGGCACGGGCCTCGGTCTCGCCATCAGCCAGCAGCTGGTGCGCCTGATGGGCGGCACGATCACGGTCGTGAGCCAGGCGGGCAGGGGCAGCACGTTCGCGTTCGAACTCGCCGTGCCGATCGCCACCGGCAGCCCCGCCATGCAGCCGTCGATGCACGCCATCGTCGGCTATGAAGGCGAACGCAAGCGTGTGCTGGTCGTCGACGACGTCCCGCAGAACCGCGCGATGCTGATGAGCCTGCTGCAAGAGCTGGGGTTCGTCGTCGCCGCCGCCGAGAACGGCATGGAGTGCCTCGTCGTGCTCGACAGCTTCAAGCCGGACCTGATCGTGATGGACGTCATGATGCCTGTCCTCGACGGCAACGAGACGACGCGGCGCATCCGCCAGCTGCCGGCGTGGAAGACGATCCCGATCATCGCCGTCGCCGCCAGCGCCGGCCGCGACGACGAGGCGCGCAGTCTCGACGCCGGTGTCGATGCGTTCCTCGCCAAGCCCGTCGAGCACGACGTCCTGCTGCGTACCATCGGCACGCAGTTGTCGCTGACGTGGATCGCCGGGCTGCCGGCGCCGGAACCGCACGCCGCGGACGACGAGGACGACACGGCGCTCGTCGTTCCGCCGGCCCAGGAGATCGAGGTGCTGTGGCAGCTGGCGCGGCTCGGCAATATGCGCAAGATCCGCGAGCGCGCCAGCTACCTGCAGGCCCTCGACCCCGCGTACGCGCCGTTCGCGAACCGCCTGCACACGCTGGCGCAGGGCTACCATTCGAAAGACCTGGCCGCGTTCGTGGAGCGCTACCGCACGGAGAGCGCGGTACCGCCGGCGTGACCGATTTGATTGCGATCAAACATTTGTGTGTCGAAAAAATTTACACAAATGCAAATTTTTTGACACAAATAACGTGACAGGAGGATGACAAGCTTTTGATTAATTGAGGAAATGACTCTTGGTTACAGAAAATGGCATACGGCTTGCTTGACTGGTCGATGTCCTGCCCCATGCGGGCAGACGTCCAACAACCATCAGGGAGTCCGCATTGAAAACGCTCACTGCAATTACCGTTGCCATCGGTGTGTTGACCAGTTCGCTGGCTTACGGCGCCACGACCTCCACCCAGTTCCACGTCGACAAAGACGCGCGCATCGTCGATCTCGGGCTCGCGCCGCAGTCCGAAACGCGGCAGATCACATTGTCGCTGGCCGTCAAGAACCTCGCCGCCATGGAAGCCCATGTCGCGTCGCTCGCCGACCCGGCAAGCCCGAACTACCGCAAATTCCTCACGCCGGCCCAGGTCGGCAGCCTGTACGGCCAGGACGCCGCCACCGTGGCCCAGGTCGTCAACTTCCTGAAGGCGCAGGGCCTGACGGTGACGAAGGTCCACGCGAACAATCTCTTGATTTCCGCGCAGGGCACGAATGCGCAGCTCGCGGCCGTGTTCGGCAGCCCCATCCACGCCTACCAGGCGCAGGGCCGCACGTACGAGGCGCCCGCGAGCGCGACCGCCGTGCCCGCCAACCTGGCCGGCATCGTGAAGTCCGTGCACGGCCTGGACGGTCGCCCGCTGTTCCGCAGCAACGTCGTCCGCCAGCCCGCGACGGGCCCGTCCGCGGCCGAAGCGAAGCTGGTGCCGACCCGCATCCCGACGCCGAACGCCACGCCGGCATCGCTGCCGGGCGAATACACGGTGCTGGACCTCGCCGCCAAGTACAACGTCACGCCGCTGTACCAAGCCGGCGTGACGGGCGCGGGCAAGACGATCGGCATCGCCACCCTTGCTGGCTACCGCCAGTCCGATGCGTACGGCTACTGGAATGCGCTGGGGCTGCCGGTGGCGTCGAACCGCATCACCGACGTGCTCGTCGACGGCGGGCCGCTGCCGGACGACGGCCCCGGCAGCGGCGGTGCCGGCGAGACGACGCTCGACGTCGAGCAGTCGGGCGGCGTCGCGCCGGGCGCCAACATCCGTGTGTACCTGGCGCCTAACCAGGGCAATGGCTTCCTCGACATGTTCGCCGCGGCCATCGACGAGAACCTCGTCGACACCCTGTCCGTGAGCTGGGGCGCGGCCGAGATCTACAACAGCGCCGCGGACCTGGAAGCGTTCCACAAGGTCTTCCTGCAGGCCGCGCTGCAAGGCATCCCCGTGATCGCCGCGTCCGGCGATGCCGGTGCGTTCGACATCAACCGCAACTTCCCGTATCCCGACTGCACCACATTGCTGTCGGCGGACCACCCGGCGTCCGACACGGCGGTCCTCGCCGCCGGCGGCACGACGTTGCCGCACACGCAGGTCCACAAATACGGCTCCATCACGATCCCCACCGAGCGCGCCTGGGGCTGGGACTACCTGCGCAACTACATCACGCAGTACTACGGCCAGACCACGTACTACACGACCTATTTCCCGGTGGGCGGGGGCGGCGGCGTGAGCGTCGACTTCCCGCGTCCCGCGTACCAGAACGCGCTCGCGGGCGTGATGACGAGCGCCGCGGCGCAAAGCCTGTACTGCAAGGCGTCGGTGGTCGGCGACCCGGGCTCGGGTTACGAAGACCTGATCGACCTGCCGCCCGGCGCCCCCGGACGCAACCTGCCGGACGTGTCGCTGAACGCCGACCCGTACACCGGCTACCTCGTCTACTTCGAAGGGCAGTGGGGCGCGGGCAACGGCGGCACGAGCTTCGTGGCGCCGCAGCTGAACGGCATCTTCACCTTGATCGCGGCCGGTACGAACAGCCGGCTGGGGCCGTTGCATCCGAAGCTGTACGGCGCGTTCAAGACCTATGGCTACGGCGCCAAGTCGCCGTTCCGCGCCATCACGGCGGGCACGAACCTGTACTACAAGAGCACGAGCACGTTCAATCCCGCGACGGGCCTCGGCTCGCTCGACGTGACGAACCTCGCGCGCGCCTTCGGCGTGAACCTGTGAACCGGCAGCCCGACAACCTTTACGAAAGACTTGCGATGAAATCGATCAAACACGCTCTGGTGGGCCTCGTGCTCGCGACCTGCGCCGTCGTCAACGCCTCCGCCACCCCGACGTTCAGCGACGCGTTCTTCGTCGTGCCCGTCTTCGGTCCGACGACGACGCAGACCTGGGACTTCGGCATCACGGAGCCCGGCGCGCAGGCTGGCGACACGTTCCTGTACGACTTCCTGTTCAACACGCCGCCCGAGCCCGCGTGGTTCACGTTCGCCGTGTTCCCCGACGTGGCCGGTTCGCTGGCGTTCTCGGACCTCGGCTTCTTCGCCGGCGACTTCGTGACGCCGATCGACGCGCTCACCTTGTCGTTGACGAGTGGCTTTGTCGCCGGCAGCGGCACGATCACGAGCGGCACGTACGACGTGCGGCTGGCCGGGACGTTCCTCGCGGCCGGCGCCGGCTTCACGGGCCACGCGTTCTCCGACGTGCCGGAGCCGGTCAGCCTCGCGCTGATGGCCGCCGGCCTGGCAGGCATGGGGGCTGCGCGCCGGCGCCGGACGGCGAAGGAGGAGGCCGCGCACGCGTCCTGATCAGTCGACCCCGCTGCCCGTGCCCTCCACGAGCACGGGCGCGCGATAGCCGGCCGGCTTGTCGCCGACGCGGGCGCCACCGTACATCATGCCCTGCATCGCATTCGTGAAGAAGTAGTACGGGAACGGCGTCGCGGGCCGGCTGGCGTCGTCCAGGCGCTGCACGAGTTCGGCGGGCAGTCCGAAGTCGAGCGCGCCGAGGTTCGTCGTCATTTGCTCCGGCCGCGACGCCCCGACGATCACGCTGGCCACGCCCGGACGGTCCGCGACCCAGTTGAGGGCCACTTGCGCCAGCGGCCGGCCGACGGCATCCGCGACCTGTTTCCGCTCGTCGACGATCTGGAAATTGCGCTCGGTGAGGTGCTGCCCCATTCCGCACCGAAGGTCATCGCGCCCAGCAACAGGCGGCTCACGCGCAGGCCCGTGCGGCCGAGGATGTAGCAGATGGGTTGGATCATGTCGTTCTCTTCGTCGATGGATGAACGACATGGCAATGAGCGCGATAAGAAAGAAAAACTGCCATAACCTTGATCGTGACGAGCAGCGTCGCGACGGCCAGCGCCGCGCTCGACGGTCTCGGCATCGCGTACGTGTTCGCGCGGCAGGTGGAAGCCGATGTGGCCGCCGGCCGGCGCGTGCCCGTGCTCCCGGCCTGCTGGCCCACGTTCACGGGGTTTCACCTGTATTACCCGACACGAAGACAAATGCCCGCGAAGTTGCGGGCACTTATCGATTACTGTGCCCACCAAACGTTCGGGGACCGGATGCGCTTGGTGGGCTCAGGGAGCCCACCCTACGTAAAATACGGCTCCAGCCGTTTTTTACTTGCCGAGGATGGACACCACGTTGTCCGCCCCCGGCGCGCCGAACGCCTGCTGCTTGAGGACGTGCAGTTGGTCGCGCACCTGCGCGGCCTTCTCGAACTCGAGGTTCTTGGCGTGGTCGACCATGAGCTTCTCGAGGCGCTTGATCTCTTTCGAAATCTGCTTCTCGCTCATGCCCTCGACCTTGGCGGCATCCTCCGACAAGCCGACGTCGTTCAGCATGGCCTTCTGCGCGGCCGCGCTGTAGACGCCGTCGATCATTTCCTTGATCTTCTTCTGCACGCCCTTCGGAATGATGCCGTTCGCCTCGTTGAACGCGATCTGCTTGGCGCGGCGGCGTTCCGTCTCGTCGATCGCGCGCTTCATCGAATCCGTGATCTGGTCCGCATACAGGATCGCCACGCCGTTCAGGTTACGGGCCGCGCGGCCGATGGTCTGGATCAGCGAACGCTCCGAGCGCAGGAAGCCTTCCTTGTCGGCGTCCAGCACGGCCACGAGCGACACCTCCGGCAGGTCGAGGCCCTCGCGCAGCAGGTTGATGCCGACGACGACGTCGAACGTGCCCAGGCGCAGGTCGCGCAGGATTTCCACGCGCTCCACCGTGTCGATGTCGCTGTGCAGGTAGCGCACCTTGATGCCGTGGTCGGACAGGTATTCCGTCAACTGCTCGGCCATGCGCTTCGTCAGCGTGGTGACGAGCACGCGCTCGTCCTTCTTGATGCGGTCCGTGATCTCGCCCATCAGGTCGTCCACCTGCGAACGCGCGGGCTTCACGATGACCTGCGGGTCGACGAGGCCCGTCGGGCGCACGACCTGCTCGACGACGTTGTCGGCTTTTTCCTTTTCGTAGTCGGCCGGCGTCGCCGAGACGAAGATACACTGGCGCATCTTGTTCTCGAATTCCGAGAATTTCAGCGGCCGGTTGTCGAGCGCGGACGGCAGGCGGAAGCCGTAGTCGACGAGGTTCACCTTGCGCGACCGGTCGCCGTTGTACATGGCGTTCAGCTGGCCGATCATCACGTGCGACTCGTCCATGAACATCAGCGCGTCCTTGGGCAGGTAGTCGATCAGGGTGGGCGGCGGCTCGCCCGGCATCGAGCCGGACAGGTGGCGCGAATAGTTCTCGATGCCCTTGGTAAACCCGACTTCGGCCAGCATCTCGAGGTCGAAGCGAGTGCGCTGTTCGAGGCGCTGTTCTTCCAGCAGCTTGCCTTGCTGGCGGAATTCTTCCAGGCGGTCGCGCAGCTCGGCCTTGATGGAGTCGACGGCCTTCAGCACCGTCGCGCGTCCGGTGACGTAGTGCGAGCCCGGGTACACGGTGAAGCGCGGGATCTTCTGGCGCACCTTGCCCGTCAGCGGGTCGAACAATTGCAGCGATTCGATCTCGTCGTCGAACATCTCGACGCGGATCGCGAGCTCGGCATGCTCGGCGGGGAAGATGTCGATCGTGTCGCCACGGACGCGGAACGTGCCGCGCGCGAAGTCCATTTCGTTGCGCGTGTACTGCATCTGGATCAGGCGCGCGATCACGTCGCGCTGCGCGACCTTGTCGCCCGTGCGCAGCGTGAGAATCATCTTGTGGTACTCGTTCGGATTACCGATACCGTAGATCGCCGACACGGTGGCGACGATGACGACGTCGCGCCGCTCCATCAGCGACTTCGTGCACGACAGGCGCATCTGCTCGATGTGCTCGTTGATCGACGAGTCCTTCTCGATGAACAGGTCGCGCTGCGGCACGTACGCTTCCGGCTGGTAGTAGTCGTAGTAGGAGACGAAGTACTCGACGGCATTCTGCGGGAAGAACTCGCGGAACTCCGCGTACAGCTGGGCCGCGAGCGTCTTGTTCGGGGCGAACACGATGGCGGGCCGGCCCGCGCGCGCGATGACGTTGGCCATCGTGTACGTCTTGCCGGAACCGGTCACGCCGAGCAGCGTCTGGTACATCAGGCCGTCCTCGATGCCCTCGATCAGGCCCTCGATCGCCGTCGGCTGGTCGCCGGCCGGAGGGAAGGGCTGGTGCAGCTTGAACGGTGAATTCGGGTACGTGATGACGGTGGGTGCTGGTGAATTTGCAACCGATAAATCTGCCATTGGATCAGACCTTTGCTAGAATGAGAATCCGCCTGCGATCTGGCACGGTCCAGACCGCCTATCTATACAACCGCTGCGAACCCAGCCGACAAACCAAGTTTATCACGATGAATTCCCCAGCTTCTGCCAGCATCTTCAGCGCCATCGCCATGGCTCCCCGCGATCCGATCCTCGGCATCACCGAGGCCTTCAACGCAGATACGAACCCCGCCAAGATCAATCTGGGCGTGGGCGTCTACTACGATGACAACGGGAAAGTGCCGCTGCTGCAATGCGTTCAGCAAGCGGAAGCGAAGTTGATTGCGCAGCCGACGCCGCGTACCTACCTGCCGATCGAGGGCCTGGGCGCGTACGACAAGGCTGTGCAAGAACTGGTATTTGGTGCCGACAGCGCCGTAATTCAAGAGAAACGTGCGGTCACCGTGCAAGCCATCGGCGGCACCGGCGCGCTGAAGATCGGCGCCGACTTCCTGAAGCGCTTTTCGCCGGACTCGCAAGTCTACATCAGCGACCCGAGCTGGGAAAACCACCGCGCGCTGTTCGAAAGCGCCGGCTTCACCGTCAACAACTACGCGTACTACGACGACGCCACGCACGGCGTCAACTTCGAAGGCATGCTGGCCTCGTTGAAAGCGATGCCTGAAGGTTCCGTCGTCGTCCTGCACGCCTGCTGCCACAACCCGACCGGCGCCGAACTGAACGCCGACCAGTGGGGCCAGGTGATCGACATCGTCCGCGCCAACAACCTGATTCCGTTCCTCGACATGGCCTACCAGGGCTTCGGCGACGGCATCGCGGAAGACGGCGCCGTCGTGCGCCGCTTCACCCAGACCGCGGGCCCGCTGCTCGTGTCGAACTCGTTCTCGAAGTCGTTCTCGCTGTACGGCGAGCGCGTGGGCGCGCTGTCCGTCGTCGCCTCGACGGCGGAAGAGGCCGCTCGCCTGCTGTCGCAGCTGAAGCGTATCGTCCGCACCAATTACTCGAACCCGCCGACGCACGGCGGCAAGGTCGTCGCGACCGTCCTGTCCACGCCGGAACTGCGCCAGCTGTGGGAAGACGAGCTGGCCGGCATGCGCGTCCGCATCAAGCAGATGCGCGACGAGCTGGTCAAGAAACTGGCCGAAAAGGCACCGGGCAAGGACTTCGGCTTCGTGCGCAAGCAGGTCGGCATGTTCTCGTACTCGGGCCTGACGAAGGACCAGGTCGAGAAGCTGCGCGCCGAATCGATCTACGCCGTGGACACGGGCCGCATCTGCGTGGCCGCGCTGAACTCGAAGAACATCGATACCGTCGTTGACGCGATCGCAAAAGTTCTCTAAACTCTTGCTTCTTTCGCTGCGGCATCTGTCGTAGCGAAAGATCTTTTCCCTGATAGCTCAGTCGGTAGAGCGACGGACTGTTAATCCGCAGGTCCCTGGTTCGAGTCCAGGTCGGGGAGCCAAGATTCAAAGCCTCGGTAGGGCGTGCACGATAGGCAACTTGCCTGTGCAAGCGCAGTACCAGAGGCTATAATAGCAACACCTATTCCCTGATAGCTCAGTCGGTAGAGCGACGGACTGTTAATCCGCAGGTCCCTGGTTCGAGTCCAGGTCGGGGAGCCAGAATTCAAAAAGGGCATCGAGAAATCGATGCCCTTTTTTCGTTTTGGCGTCCTTGCCGGCCAGGCCCGCCACGCTTCACGTCACGGGATTTTCGAAGCCACCTGTCGAAAAACGGAATTGAACTCATGCATGCGATTGCCAATGATGTGTTCTTTGGTCCGTTGTACGACTATGTGGAGTGAGGAATGAACAAGACAGTGATGTGCCTCGTGGTGGCCGTCGCCACGGCGCTGGCGGGATGTGGTGGCGGTGGCGGGGCCTCGGCGGCTACGAGCGGCTCGGGTGGCACCACCGGCACGGGCGGCACCACGGGGACGGGAACACCGAGCCAGCCGGCGACAACCAGCGTCGGCGCCGTGAACGCGACCGGTGCCGATTTCGCGACCGCAGCCACGCCGCACCTGAACCAGCAAGCCTATTTCCAGGTTACGGGCAGCAACCTGCCCGCCGGCGTGACACTCTCCATGGACGGCTGCGCCGACATGAACACGGTCTCCACCAGCGCCACCGAGGTGCGCTTCAAGTGCACGCCGGTGGGCGTGGCCGGCACCCGGGCCGTCACGGTGATGGACAAGCCGGGCGGCACGACGCTGTCCACCAGTTCGGTCGCCGTGCAGGCCGCGACGCCGGCCGGCGACGACGTGCCGCTGCCGATGCCGACCTATGGCTTCAACCTCGGCAATTCGCTTGAGGCCATCTGGGGCTATTCGGTGCCGACCCAGGCCGTGTTCAAGTCCGCCGCGAAGTCCGGATTCAACGCCGTGCGCATCCCGTGCGCCTGGATGAAGAACGCCGACGCCGCGGGCAACATCGATCCCGCGTACATGGCAAAGGTCAAGCAGGCGGTGGACTGGAGCATCGGGGAGGGGATCTACGTGATGATCAACGTCCACTGGGACGGCGGCTGGTTCGACAGCAATATCGGCGACACGGTCGACCCCGCGCTGGACGCGAAAGTGCGCAAGGTCTGGTCGCAGATCGCGACGACGTTCGCCGGCTACGACAACCACCTGTTGTTCGCGGCCGCAAACGAGCCGGACATCAAGACGCCCACGAAGATGAAGACGCTGATGTCGTACTACCAGACCTTCGTCGACACGGTGCGCGCCGCCGGCGGCAAGAACCCCAGCCGGTGGCTCATCCTGCCGATCCAGGGCGACGCGTCGTGGATCGCCGGCATGCCGGCCGACTCGACGCCGCATCGCCTGATGCTCGAATTCCACAACTACACGCCGTCGCTGTTCACGATCATTCACGAGGATCAATCGTGGGGCAAGGCCATCTATTACTGGGGTACTGCGTATCACAACCCGGCCGACCCGACCCGGAACGCGACGTTCGGCGAGGAGGGCGACATCGACTGGGGCTTCCAGCAGTTGAAGGAACAGTTCGTCGACAAGGGCATCCCCGTGCTGATCGGCGAATTCCAGGCGGCGTCGACGCCGGGCCTGACGGGCGATGCGAAGACGTGGAACAGTGCGTCCGCGCTCTACTGGAACAAGTTCGTGGGCGATTCCGCGCGCGCGCACGGCCTCAGCCCGTTCTACTGGAGCACGCCGAACGCGCCGTTCACGTACGACAGCGCCGGCACCATCACGAGCCCGGACGTCGTCAGCGTCCTGACCGGCGGCGCCGCACCGCCGCCGCCGAACGGCGCACCGTATGCGGTGACGGGGCTCGCCGCGACGGGCGGCACGGGAAAGGTGTCGCTGGCATGGAATGCCGTCGCCGGCGCCGCCAGCTACAGCCTCTACCGCACGTCGAAGTCGGGCTCCGAGCCGGCCACGGCGTCCGTCACCGGCATCACGGGCACGTCGTACACGGATACCGGCCTGAACGACGGCACCACGTATTACTACCGGGTCGTCGCCGTCAACGGTTCGGGCGCATCCGGCTTCTCGACGGAAGCGCATGCGGCCACGTCCGGCACCAACCCCGATCCGGCGCAGTTCTCGTTCGAAACCGACGCCCGGGCATGGACGCCGAGCGGCGCGCAGATCAGCGGCGTCGCCACGTCCACCGCCCAGCACTATGCGGGCAGGCAGTCGATGGCGGTGAATTTCGGCGGCACGTCGGGCGGGACGTCGTCGGTGGATGCGAGCTATATTGTCGTTGCTCCTGGCGCGGCGGTGACGTTCCACGTGTGGGTCCCGGCCGGCAGTGCGATCACGACGATCGAGCCGTACGCGACGGACTACAACTGGGGCTGGACCTCGAATCCGACCGGCAGCTTCACGACCGGTGCGTGGAACACGGTGACGCTCACCGTGCCGCCGACCGCCATCACGCCCCTCAACCGGCTCGGCCTGCGATTCACGACCAGTGGCGCGTGGACCGGTTCCGTCTACGTCGATTCGATCGACTGGACGGCGCCGTAGGAACCTATCGTTCGCGAACCGGAAGCGTTTGGTGGGCACGGGGTGCCCACCCTACAATGTTCGCATTGCCGTAAATGTTCGCATTGCCGTAAATGTTCGCATTGCCGTAAATGTTCGCATTGCCGTAAATGTTCGCATTGCCGTAAATGTTCGCATTGCCGTGAATGTTCGCGTTGCCGTGAATGTTCGCATTGCCGTGAATGTTCGCATTGCCGTGAATGTTCGCATTGCCGTGAATGTTCGCATTGCCGTAAATGTTCGCATTGCCGTAAATGTTCGCATTGCCGTAGGGTGGGCACCCCGTGCCCGCCATCACATCAGCGGCCCGAGACCGGTTTCACTTTCGCGGCCGCTTCCAGCGCCCGCGCGCGCGCCGTGTCGACGTCGTCGGCGGTCGCCAGCGCCACGGCCATGCGGCGGCGCGCGAACGATTCCGGTTTGCCGAACAGGCGGATGTCGCTGCCCGGCACGCGCAGCGCGTCCGCGACGCCTTCGAACGCGATGCCCGCTTCCTCCAACTGGCCGTAGATCACGGCGGAGGCGCCGGGCGCGCGCAGCGCCGTGTTCACGGGCAGGCCGAGAATCGCCTTCGCGTGCAGTTCGAACTCGCTCTGCACCTGCGTGGCCATCGTGACCATGCCCGTGTCGTGCGGGCGCGGGCTCACTTCCGAGAACCACACCATGTCGCCCTTGACGAACAGCTCGACGCCGAACACCCCCTGGCCGCCCAGGTTCGCCGTGACCTTTTCCGCGATCTCCTGCGCGCGCTGCAGCGCGAGCGGCGCCATCGGCTGCGGCTGCCACGACTCGACGTAGTCGCCATGCACCTGCTTGTGGCCGATCGGCTCGCAGAAGCGCGTCTCGACGTTGCCGTCGGCGCCGACGGCGCGCACGGTCAGCAACGTGATCTCGTAGTCGAAATCGATGAAGCCCTCGACGATGACGCGGCCCGCATCCACGCGCCCGCCGGACGCGGCGTAGTTCCACGCGTTCTCGACGTCGGCCGCGCTGTCCAGCTTCGATTGGCCCTTGCCCGACGACGACATCACGGGCTTCACGACGTTCGGAAAACCGATCTCGGCACACGCGGCCTTCAGCTCGTCGAGGCTCGACGCGAAGCGGTAGGGCGACGTCGCCAGGCCGAGTTCCTCGGCAGCGAGGCGGCGGATGCCTTCGCGATTCATCGTCAGCTGCGCGGCGCGCGCGGTCGGGATGCAGGTGATGATGCCGGCCGCTTCCAGCTCGGCCAGCTTGGCCGTCGCGATCGCCTCGATCTCGGGCACGACGAGGTCCGGCCGCTCGCGCTCGATCAGCGCGGCCAGCGCGTCGCCGTCCGTCATGTCGATCACGTGCGCGCGGTGCGCGACCTGGTGGCCGGGCGCGTTCGGATAGCGGTCGACGGCGATCACCTCGATACCGAGGCGTTGCAGCGACATGATGACTTCCTTGCCGAGCTCGCCGGAGCCGAGCAGCATGACTTTCGTTGCGGAAGGGGAGAGCGGGGTGCCGAGGGTGCGTGCAGTCGTCATTGGGAAATAAGGGTGGGTCACAAAGAGTGGCGACTATAGCAAACCACGCCGCCGGGCGCACGCCAGGCCGGCATTTGGCAATCGCCGATTTCCTGCTATAATATTGCCTCAATTCCCTGATAGCTCAGTCGGTAGAGCGACGGACTGTTAATCCGCAGGTCCCTGGTTCGAGTCCAGGTCGGGGAGCCAGAATGCAAGGCCTTGCGAGCGATCGCAAGGCCTTTTTCGTTTGGGGATGCAGATGATTGAAATCCTGATGGCACCAAAGCGCAGCGTCGTGGCCCTGCTGGGTATCGCGGCCCTTGCAGCCAGCCTGTTCTGGCATGCGCCCGCGTCGGCGCGCAGCGACTGTGCCGACTATTTCCTCAATCCGCAGGATCGCTATCCGCACAACACGGCCGGCGCCGCCGCGGCGCCGTTCCCGCTCAAGCCGGGCCCGGCGCTGGGCGACGTGACCTACAAGCTGCGCGACGATCCGGCCACGTACACGCTCGAGCAATACCTGACGAAATTTTGCACCACCGGATTTCTGGTCCTGAAAGACGACCGGATCGTATTCGAGCGCTATTTCCAGGGCCGCAAGCCGAGCGACAGCCTGCTGTCCGCCTCGATATCGAAATCGATACTCGCGTTGTTGATGGGAATCGCCGTCGGGGACGGCAAGCTGGCGCTCGACGACAGAGTCGCGACGGTGCTGCCGGATTTCAAGGACAGTGCGTTTGCGGACGCCACGGTCGAAGACCTGCTGCGCATGTCGTCGGGCGTCGCGCTGGTGAACTCGTTCGAGCCCGGCGTGCACTCCGATAACCAGGCGCTCAATCCGATCATCGCGCCGCGCCAGAACGTGCACGACTACTTGAAGGCAAAAAAGGAGCGCGCCGCGGCGCCCGGTACGGAATTCAAATACAACGGCGCGCAAACCGCCTTGCTGGGCCTGATCCTGGCCCGGCGCCTGAACACGAACAACCTGACCGCGTATCTCGACGACAAGCTCTGGATGCCCATGGGCGCCGAGGCGAACGGATATTGGATCAAGAACCATGACGGTGATGAGGGCGTGCAAGGACAGTTCGCCGCAACGCTGCGCGACTACGCGCGGCTGGGCTATCTCGTCATGAACCAGGGCCGCGTGGACGGCAAGCAGATCGTCCCCGCCGACTGGATTGCGAAGATGACCGAGCTGCGGCGCGATAAACCGCAGCCGTCGCACCCGCCGTACTACGGACTGCAGATCTGGATACCGCAGGCGGCCGGAGGGCGCTCGATGTTCTGGGGCGTCAACGGCCAGAACATCTTTATCGATCCCGTGGCCCGGGTCGTGATCGTGCATACGGGGAACGGTCCGCACGCGGAGTTCGACGGCAACCGGCACCTGTTCGCGTTGCGCGACGCGATTGTCCGCCACTTGAGCGCGTCCCATGACTAACCTGTCTCCGCTCGCGCCGCGCGACGCCACCCGTATCGCCTGCCACGCGGCGGCGGCCGACCGCGACGGCTGGCTCCATCCCGTCCAGCAGGCGTTGATCCACCGGCGCGGCTGGTTGCGCATGCTGGCCCCGCGCGCCGTCGGCGGGGAAGAGCGTCCGCTGCCGGACGTCGTGCGGCTCGAAGAGGCGATCGCCCGCGTCGACGGCAGCACCGGCTGGACGGTGACCTTGTGCGCCGGCGCCGGCTGGTTCGCTGGCTTCCTGCCGCCGCACCTCGCGCGCGCGATCCTGGCGACGCCGCGCGCCTGCCTCGCGGGCAGCGGCGCCCCGACAGGCCACGCGGATCGCGAGGGCGACGGCTGGCGCATCGACGGCGAGTGGGATTACGCGAGCGGCGCGCCGATGGCGACGCACTTCACGTTCAACGCTTACTTGCGCGAGAACGGCCAACCGCTGTTCGACGCGGACGGACAGCCGCGCATGCTGGCGTTCGTGGTGCCGAAGGCCATCGTCGAGATCGTGCCGCGCTGGCGCTGCGTGGGCCTCGTCGCCACGGCGTCGCACGCCTACCGCGTCCGTGGCGCGTGGGTCCATGCGGACCACGGCTTCGTCATCGACCCGGCCGCCGCGCGCGCGCAAGGCCCGCTGTACCGCTTCCCGTTCCTGCCGTTCGCGTTCGTCACGTTGGCGGCGAACGTCGCGGGCATGGCGGCCCATTTCGTCGACCTCGCGGCCGCATGCATCGCGCGCCGGCGCAACCGCTTCGGGCAGAACGAACCGCTGATCGAGGTACCGGCCGTACGCGCCGCGCTGGACGGCGCGCGCGACCGCCTGGACGACGTGCGCGGCAGATTCTATGCGCTGCTCGATGCATGCTGGGCCGACGTGGCGGCTGGCGGCAGCGTCGCGGACGCGCAGGCCGCGCAGATGCAGGCACTCGCGCAGGAATGGGTCGCGGCGGCGCGGCACGCGGTCGACACCTTGTACCCGTACTGCGGTCTCGTCGCGGCAAGCCGGGACAGCGACATCAACCGCGTGTGGCGCGATTTCCATACGGCCTCGCAGCACGCGCTCTTGATGCCGCAGGGTTGAGCCGCTATAATGCGGCCTCCTTTCCCTGATAGCTCAGTCGGTAGAGCGACGGACTGTTAATCCGCAGGTCCCTGGTTCGAGTCCAGGTCGGGGAGCCAGAATTGAAAAGGCCGTGTATTGTTCTGCAGTACACGGCCTTTTTGCCGTCCAGTTCGCGACGAGGAGATGACGATGTCCGGAAAGCGATCGAGCGCGCTGGCGCTGGCGGCCCTCCTGACGAGCGGCTGCACCCTGAACTCGACGGTGCCGCTGGCGACCGGCGGCGCCCCTCGTGCGGGCCGTGCCGTGATCGTCTACGGCATCGGTGTCGACGGCCCGTGGGCTTACCCCAACTTCAGCGTACAACTGACCGAATACAGCGTCGAGCAGCAGGCCATCACGGGCAATTGCTTCCGCTTCAACCGGGTCGACGCGATCGTGCCGGCCACGGCCATCGGCATCCGTTATTTCGCGTTCGACGTGGCGCCCGGCAGCTACGTGTACAGCCCCATGAACGGCGCGCAGCCGAACGGCGAGCCCGTCGCCTTCCGGGCGCCGGCGGGCCGCGCCGTCTACCTCGGCGATTTCGTCTACGGCAAGGATGGGCGTGTCACGCGGGGCGGCAATCTCGACGGGGAAAAATCCGCGATCCGGCAGGCGCTGCCGGCCGTGCCGGACGACCTGACGGTCGCGGACACGGTCGTCGTCGCGGCACCGAAGCCGTTCCTCTGCGCGCCTTGAGCCGCCGCGGGCAATCCGCCGGCGTCGTCAGCAGCAAACAAAAAAACGAGCGAAAATAACGAGTTACGTTATTCAGAGATCGTTTTCAAATGTCTAATGCTGCTTCATCAACCCTCCCGCGCGGTGTCGGCCTCAATCCGAAACCGCTCGGCGTCTCCCTGCTGCTCATCCTCCTCGGCGCCTGGTACCTGGCGCAGACCGTCGATACGAAACACGCCGCGCTGTTCGTCGTCGGCGCGCTGCCGGGTCTCGCGCTGTATCACGCCGCGTTCGGCTTCACGTCCGCATGGAGGGTGTTCATCGCCGACGGGCGCGGCGCCGGCCTGCGCGCGCAGATGATCATGCTCGCCGTCGGCGTCGCGTTGTTCTTTCCGGCACTGTCCGCAGGCACCTTGTTCGGCAATCCCGTCTCGGGCCTCGTGTCGCCCGCGGGCATGTCCGTCGTTGTCGGCGCGTTCCTGTTCGGCATCGGCATGCAGCTGGGCGGCGGTTGCGCGTCCGGCACGTTGTACACCGTGGGCGGCGGCAGCACGCGCATGATCGTCACGCTGGCCGCGTTCATCATCGGCTCCGTCGTCGCCACGGCGCACATGCCATTCTGGACGGCGCTGCCGCACCTGCAGCCCGTCTCGCTCGTGAAAACGCTGGGCTTGCTGCCCGCGCTGCTTCTGAACTGGGCCGTGTTCGCGCTGATCGCGGTGGTCACGGTCCTCGTCGAGAAACGCCGCCATGGACGGCTCGTCGCGCCCGAGCTGCGGCCCGCGCAGGCGTCGCCGTGGCTGCACGGCCCGTGGCCGCTGGTGGCGGGCGCCATTGCGCTCGTCGTGCTGAACTTCGCGACGCTCGCGCTGTCGGGCCGGCCGTGGGGCGTGACGTCCGCGTTCGCGCTGTGGGGCGCGAAGGCCGCGCAGCTCGTCGGCATCGACACGGCGAGCTGGACGTACTGGTCGACGAAGGCGAACGCCGCCGCGCTGGCCGCGCCCGTGTCGCACGACGTGACGTCCGTGATGGACATCGGCATCGTGCTCGGCGCGATGCTGGCGGCCGCGCTCGCGGGCCGTTACGCGCCGCAGTGGCGGGTGCCGCTGCGTTCGCTCGTCGCGGCCGTCGTGGGCGGCCTGCTGCTCGGCTATGGCGCGCGCCTCGCGTACGGCTGCAATATCGGCGCCTACTTCAGCGGCATCGTGTCGGGCAGCCTGCACGGCTGGCTGTGGCTCGTCGCCGCGTTCGCCGGCAACGTCATCGGTACGCGGCTGCGGCCGCTGTTCGGGCTCGAGGTCGAGCGGGTGAAGCCGAGCGGCTGCTGAGCCGTTTTACCTGTCAGTACGGGCCGTATGAAAAACAGCGGTCCGCTGCAAGCTTCGCCCGACAGGCCTACAATCGATCCTTTGCCGTCAGGATCGAGCATGCAGGCAACAGTCAATACAACACCTCTCGAACAGGACGGCCTCCCGGCCGGACCCCGCACCTGGGCCATCCTCGCCCTCGCGCTGGGCGTGGGCATGTCGGCCCTCGACACGGCCATCGCCAACACGGCGCTGCCCGCGATGGCGCAGCAATTGCACGCCTCGCCGGCCGACTCCGTGTGGATCGTGAATGCCTACCAGCTGGCGATGGTCGCCACGTTGCTGCCGATCGCGGCGCTGGGCGAGACCCTCGGCTACCGCCGCGTCTACGTGGCCGGCATGGCGTTGTTCACGCTCGCCTCGCTCGCGTGCGCGCTCGCGTGGTCGCTGCCGCTGCTCATCGTCGGACGACTGTTCCAGGGGCTCGGCGCCGCCGCCATCATGGGCGTCAACACGGCGCTGCTGCGCGCCACGTATCCGGCCGCGCTGCAGGGACGCGGCTTCGGCACCAACGCGCTCGTCGTCGCGGTCGGCTTCGCGCTGGGGCCGAGCCTCGCGTCGATCATCCTCGCGGCGTCATCCTGGCAATGGCTGTTCGGCATTAACGTGGTGCCGGGCATCGTCGCTTTCTTCATGGCGCGCAAGGTCTTGCCGGACACGCGCCGTGCCAGCCACAAGGTCGACGTCGTCGCCGGCCTCTACAACGTGGTCGCGTTCTCGATGGCCGTGCTGGCGCTGGGCGACGCGGCGCACCGCGTGCCCTTGGCCACCTTGCTGCCCGAGGCGCTCGTCGCGCTCGTGTTCTTCGGCCTGCTGCTGCGCCGCGAACGGGGCCATCCGGCGCCGCTGTTGCCGGTGGATTTGTTCCGCCGGCCATTGTTCGCGCTGTCGACCATCACCGCCATCTGCACGTTCGCCGCGCAGGCACTGGCGTTCGTCGCGCTGCCGTTCTACTTCGAGACGACGCTGGGCCGCTCTCCCGTCGAGACGGGCTTCCTGATGACGCCGTGGCCCGTGCTCGTCGGCGTGATGGCGCCCATCGCGGGCCGCCTGTCCGACCGGTACTCTCCGGGCCTGCTGGGCGGCATCGGCCTCGTGATCCTCGCGGCCGGCCTCGTCGCGATGATGACCTTGCCGGCGGACCCGTCGGCCCTCGCCATCGGCTGGCGCATGGCCGTGTGCGGCATCGGCTTCGGCTTCTTCCAGGCGCCCAACGTCAAGGCGATCATGGGCAGCGCGCCGGCCACGCGTGCGGGCAGCGCGAGCGGCATGGTCGCCACCGCGCGCCTGACGGGACAGGCGACGGGCGCCGCCCTGGTGGCGTTCTGCCTTACCATTTCCCATGTGCGCGGACCGTGGCTCGCGCTCGGCATCGCGGCCGCGTTCTCGTTCGCGGCCAGCGTGGCGAGCTTTTCGCGCCTCGTCGTCGCGGCGCCGGCCGTGTGAGCCGGATGCATCACACTTCAAGAAAGACCGACATGACACGACGTTTCAAGATCGCCGCCATCGCCGGCGACGGCATCGGCAAGGAAGTCCTGCCGGAGGGCTTGAAGGTATTGGCCGCCGCGGCCGAGCGCTTCAACCTGCACCTCGACTTCGCGCATTTTCCATGGGCCAGTTGCGACTGGTACATGCAGCACGGGGAGATGATGCCGCCCGACTGGAAGGAGCAGTTGGCCGACATGGACGCGATCTATTTCGGCGCCGTCGGCTGGCCCGCGCTCGTGCCGGACCACGTGTCGCTGTGGGGCTCGCTGCTGAAGTTCCGGCGCGAATTCGACCAGTACATCAACCTGCGTCCCGTGCGCCTGTTCGAAGGCGTGCCGTGCCCGCTGGCCGGCCGCAAGCCGGGCGACATCGACTTCTTCGTCGTGCGCGAAAACACGGAAGGCGAGTACACGAACCTGGGCGGCGTGATGTTCCCCGGCACCGAGCGCGAAATGGTGATCCAGGAATCCGTGTTCACGCGCCACGGTACCGACCGTGTGCTGCGCTATGCGTTCGAACTCGCGCACGCGCGCCGCCGCCGTCATCTCACCGTCGCGACGAAGTCGAACGGCATCGCCATCAGCATGCCGTGGTGGGACGGCCGCGCGGACGCGATCCACGCCGACTATCCGCAGGTCATCGTCGACAAGCAGCACATCGACATCCTGACCGCGCGCTTCGTGCTGCAGCCCGACCGCTTCGACGTCGTCGTCGCGTCGAACCTGTTCGGCGACATCCTGTCCGACCTCGGCCCCGCGTGCACGGGCACGATCGGCCTGGCGCCGTCGGGCAACCTGAACCCGGACCGCACGTTCCCGTCGCTGTTCGAGCCCGTGCACGGCTCCGCGCCGGACATCGCCGGCCAGGGCATCGCCAACCCCATCGCGATGATCTGGTCGGGCGCGATGATGCTCGCGTTCCTTGCGGCCGGCCCGAACCCGGACCCGCGCTGCGGCGAGGCGCACGATGCCATCGTGGCCGCGATCGAGGCCGTGCTGCGCACGGGGCCACGCACGGCGGACCTGGGCGGCACGGCGACGACGGTCGAGGTCGGCGATGCCATCGCGGCGCGCGTGCGCGGCTGAGACAGCCCTTTAAACGGCGGCGTCCGCCTCGATATGCGGAGCATGGCGCGCCGTCCCGTTCCTCCCAATCCTCCCGAGCCGCCGCCCGCGGCCGACGGCCCGTGCCCGCTGTGCGGCCGGCCGCTCGGGACGGTCAACATCGACCGCCATCACCTCGTCCCGAAGTCGATGAAGGGCAGGGAGCAATTCCCCATCCACAAAATCTGTCACCGCAAGATCCACGCGACCTTTTCCGAACGTGAATTGCTGCGTGCGTATCACACGTGGGACGCGCTGCGGGACGATGCCGATATCCGCGCGTTCATCGACTGGGTCGCGAAGAAGCCGCCGGGTTTTTATGCGCGAACTTTTACGTCGAATAAAAAGAAGAGCCGCTGACGGCCGGCAATTTTCGTCTCCGAGTTCTTCATTTTCATTCTTGACAACCCGTCGGTAGGCGGCCGATATTCGGCTTCCGCTATCCTATTCGACGAAAGGCTGTTCCATGTCCTTCACCCGGCGTTCGCTGCTCAAAGCGACCCTCGCGGCGCTGCCGGCGCACTGTGCCGCCCGCGACCTCGGCCAACTTGCACCTCCAGTGTCGGGTACGGTTCCGCTAGATGGCGCCCGCGCTTTCCTGGCAAATCAGGTGCGCTTGCTGCCGGGCAGTCCGTTTTACGCACGGCAGGAACTGCATCGCAACGGGGTGCTCGCGGCTTACGATCCCGAAAAATTGCTGTACCACTACCGCGCCTTGGCCAGGCTTCCGCAAAAAGAAGGCATCGAGAAGGGCTACGACGGCTGGGATAGCGAATTTATCCGTGGGCACATGGCAGGGCATTATTTGTCCGCCGCGTCGCGCATGGCGGCGGCGACGGGGAGCCTCCTGTTTCGCGACCGGGTGAACTACCTCGTGGGGGAGCTCGCCACATGCCAACGGACTCTGAATCTGGATGGCTACCTGGCCGCCTTTTCCACGGCCGCCTTTGACCAGATCGAGGGCAAGCCCGGGGCCGATGCCGGGGGCATCGGCGTGCCTTATTACACGATCCAGAAGATCATGTCGGGCCTCATCGACGCCTATACGTATGTCGGCAACAAGCAGGCACTCGACGTCGTCACGAGGATGGCCGACTACTTTGGGAAACGACTCGCGGCGCTGGATGCCGCGCAGATCGACAGGATGTTCCGCACGGACGGCAGCCGCAATCCGCAAAACGAGTTTGGCGCGATGAGTGACGCGCTGACGGAACTCTACAAGATCGACCACAATCCCCGGCACCTCGATACCGCCCGCATATTCCATCGCGCCTGGTTTGTCGGTCCGCTTGCCGACGGTGAGGACAAGCTGGGCGGTTTGCACGCCAATACGCACATCGCGCCAGCGGTGGGCTTGGCGAACAGCGCGAACGTCGATGGCAATCCGGTGGAATTGCGGGCGTCCGAGAACTTCTGGCGGCTGGTCGTGCACCGGCATTCGTTCGCCAACGGCGGCAACGCATTCAACGAATGGTTCGACAAACCCGGCGTGGAGGCCGGCCCGTCGATCCATGATCAGAAGATGCTGCCTCCGACCACCGCCGAAACCTGCAACACCCACAACATGCTCAAGCTGACGGCCAGGCTGTTCGAGCGCAACCGCCGTGCGGAACTCGCCGACTACTACGAGCGTGCGTTGTACAACCACGTGCTGGCGTCGGTGGCACCCGATACCGGCGCGATGACTTACTTCACGCCGTTCCATGGCGATTTCCGCACCTACCTGAATGGCAGCTTTTGCTGCATGGGCACGGGTATCGAAAACACGGCACGCTACAACGAAGGCGTCTACTTCCACAAGGCGGATGCGCTCTGGGTGAACCTGTACATCCCGTCCGAGCTCAGCTGGCGTGAAGCCGGGATGGTGTTGCGGCAGCAAGGGGAGATCATGCGCGGCGAGCCGGTGCGCTTCACGGTCGTCAGACCTGGCCCCCACGCCGTCACGCTCCAATTGCGCATCCCCGCGTGGGTCGCCAAACCGGTGACGGTCAGGATCAACGACAAGCCACAACGCGTGGACGCGAAAGCCGGCAGCTATGTCTCGTTGAGGCGGCAATGGAAAGCGGGGGACGTGATCGACCTGACGCTTCCCGCGGGGCTGCGCCTCGAGCAAGCGCGGGACGACGCCTCGATGGTCTCGATATTCCATGGTCCCGTCTTGCTGGCCGGGGAACTTGGCAAGGACAAGATGCCCGCCAGCGACGTGGGCGACAAGGATGCCTACCTGAAGATCGCGGCGGTGCCGGTTCCCGATATCGTCAGCCCGTCCGGCAATCCCGCCGATTGGCTCGTTCCACTTCCCGGTGATCCGTCCGCGTTCACGATCAAGGGTGCCGGTCCGGCAACCGGCATCGTCGTCCGGCCGTTATTTGACCTGCACCACCAGCGCTATTCCGTGTATTGGCGCGTGCGCAAGGACACGTGACCGTGCAGCCGCGATGATCCGCACTGGTCGGATAACGGAGCATGAGCCATGAAAACAATCGTGCTTTGTCTGTCCTTATGGGTCCCATTCCATCCAGTCCTGGCAAATGAACGGCTTCCAGGCGATGTGCGGAACTTCATCGACCAACGCGAGGGTTGCGATCACATGCGCGGCGAACTACCCGATCCGGTCGATAAACATCGCGCGCGCCGGCTGCAGCGCGAAACACAGACGCTGTGCAATGGAACTGATCAGAAACTGGCGCAGCTCAAGAAGAAGTACGCGAAAAATTCCTCGGTGATGCAGCGCCTCGACGCGTTCGAGCCTGCCATCAAGGAAGTCCGGAAACCCGCATTGTCCAACAGGGGAGGGCGGCACCCGCGCTAGCGGTACGGATCGTGTCACCAACGCCCGCGATATGAGATTGCCATCCCGTCGCACGCTTCAATCGGGCAACCTCACCGGCATGGTTGGTGTAAAATCAACCCTTACTATTTTGCAATTTTGGTTCTCTCTTCAATGCCGATCCCTGCTGCTTTGCAATGAACCAGGAAGACCCCAGCGCCTGCTCGATTCTCCTGATCGATGACGAACCCTTTGCCGAGGACATCATTTCCCACGGCATGAAAGGGTGCGCGTCGTATGCGCTGCGGTATGCCCGCGATCCCGGCATGGCGGTCGCGCTGGCGAAGGAGATCGGTGCGACGGTCGTGCTCGTCGACCTGCGCATGCCCGAGATCGACGGCTTCGAGGTCACGCGCCGCTTGCGCGCCGACAAGGACACGGAGCACATCCCCGTCATCCTGCTGTCGTCGGAGGAAGATCCCGAGATCAAGGCGAAGGCGTTCGCCGTCGGCGCCAACGATTACCTCGTCAAATGGCCCGATCCGCGCGAGCTCGTCGCACGCGTGCGCTACCACAGCGATGCGTGCATCGCCCGGCGCCAGCGCGATGCCGCATTCGTGTCGTTGCGCCACAGCCAGGAACAGCTCGCGGCCAGCCAGTCGGCGCTGCACCAGGCGCAGAAGATGGAAGCCATCGGCCAGCTGACGGGCGGCGTCGCCCACGATTTCAACAACGTGCTGCAGATCATCGGCGGCAACCTGCAATTGCTGAAACTGGTCGGGAACCTGAACGATGCGGGCAGGGCGCGCGTCGACATGGCGCTGGCCGGCGTCGAGAGGGGCGCCAAGCTGTCGTCGCACCTGCTCGCGTTCGCGCGCCGCCAGCCGCTGCAGGCCGTCGTGATCGATCCCGGCCACCTGCTGCGCGAGATGGACGACATGGTGCGCCGCGTGCTCGGCCCGCGCGCGCGCGTCGTGACCGAGATCGCGGCCGGCCTCGGCAGCACGCTCGTCGATCCGAGCCAGCTCAACAACGTGCTGCTGAACCTCGCCATCAATGCGCGCGACGCGATGTCCGGCGGCGGCACCTTGACGATCCGCGCCGCCAACGTCGGGCCCGACGGCCCGTTGCCCACCGAGGTGCCCATCGGCCATTACGTGCTGATCGAAGTGGCGGACACGGGCAAGGGCATGGCGCAGGAAGTGCTGGAGCGCGCGTTCGAACCGTTCTTCACGACCAAGCCGACGGGGCAGGGGACCGGGCTCGGGCTGTCGATGGCCTATGGCTTCGTCAAGCAGTCCGGCGGCGAGATCGTCCTCAAGAGCGAGCCGGGCAAGGGCACCAGCGTGCGCATCTACCTGCCGCGCACCGAGGCAGAGGCCGTGCGCGCGGAACACGTCGCGCCGGGGCCTCTGCTGGGCGGCATCGAGACCATCCTCGTCGTCGAGGACGAGGAAGACGTGCGCAGCACGACGTGCGGCATCCTGTCGGCGCTGGGCTACCGGGTGCTGGAAGCGCCGGACGCCGCGCGCGCCGTCGAGATCGTCGAGGGCGGCCAGCACATCGACCTCGTGTTCACGGACGTGATCATGCCGGGGGCCGTGAGCAGCCTGCAGCTGGGCGACGTCGTGCGGGAGTGGCTGCCGCAGGCGCAGATCCTGTACACGTCGGGCTATGCGGAAGGCGTGCTCGCGCACGAGGGGAAGCTGGAGGCGTCCGTGAACCTGTTGCAGAAGCCGTATCACCCGGATGCGCTCAGCGCGCGCATCCGGCACTTGTTGCGGCGGCGGCGTTCCGAGGCGGCCGCCAGCGTTACGCATTGAATCCATCGGATGAACGCGTGCGTCACGTCTGCGCACGGTGGGCACGGGGTGCCCACCCTACGTGGCTGAATCCGCCGATCGCGCACGCGCCGCGTCTGCGCATGGTGGGCACGGGGTGCCCACCCTACGTGGCTGAATCCGCCGATCGCGCACGCGCCGCGTCTGCGCATGGTGGGCACGGGGTGCCCACCGTACGTGGCTGAATCCGCCGATCGCGCACGCGCCGCGTCTGCGCATGGTGGGCACGGGGTGCCCACCCTACGTGGCTGAATCCGCCGATCGCGCACGCGCCGCGTCTGCGCATGGTGGGCACGGGGTGCCCACCCTACGTGGCTGAATCCGCCGATCGCGCACGCGCCGCGTCTGCGCACGGTGGGCACGGGGTGCCCACCCTACGTGGCTGAATCCGCCGATCGCGCACGCGCCGCGTCTGCGCACGGTGGGCACGGGGTGCCCACCGTACGTGGCTGAATCCGCCGATCGCGCACGTGCCGCGTCTGCGCATGGTGGGCACGGGGTGCCCACCCTACGACTATGTCAAGCAATCGTAGGGTGGGCTCCCTGAGCCCACCGGACGCGTGCGTCGTGACAGCGCACGCGCTGTCGGTCCGTTATTTATTGGGCTTGATGTAGCGCTGCGACCCCGGCGGCGGTTCGTTCAGCACGGCCCAGAAGATGCCCAGGTCCGCGATCGCGCGCACGAATTCCGTGAAATCGACGGGCTTGACGACGTACGCGTTCACGCCCATTTCGTAGCTGCGTACCAGGTCCTGTTCTTCCCGCGACGAGGTGAGCATCACGACGGGCAGGGGCTTCAAGCCGTCGGTGGTGCGGATCTCGCGCAGCACTTCGAGGCCATCCACTTTCGGCAGTTTCAGGTCGAGCAGCACGACGGCCGGGTTGCCGGCAGGGCGCGCCGCGTAGTCGCCGCGGCGGTGCAGGTAGTCCAGCGCCTCGGCGCCATCGCGCACGATGATGACCTGGTTGGCGAGCTGGCTCTTCGACAAAGCGATCAGCGTCAGCTCGAGATCGTTGGGGTTGTCTTCGACCAGCAGGATGGGCTTGAGCATGAGTATCTACGAATAACGGTCAATGTTGGTTCTGTTTCGGGAGCGCGAACGAGAACGTCGCCCCCTCGCCTTGAACGGACTGGGCCCACACCCGCCCGTTGTGGCGCTCGACGATGCGGCGCACGTTCGCGAGGCCGATGCCGGTGCCCGCGAAGTCTTCCATCCGGTGCAGGCGCTGGAACACGCCGAACAGCTTGTGCACGTATTCCATGTTGAAGCCTGCGCCGTTGTCGGCCACGTGGAACACGGTTTCGTGCGGATGGTCTTCCGCATGGACGCGGATCGCGGCCGGATCGCGCTGGCCCGTGAACTTGACGGCGTTCGACAGCAGGTTGAACACGGCCAGGTGCAGGAACGCGGGGTCGGCCCAGATCGTGGGCAGCGGGCCGATGTCCCAGTCGATATTGCGGCCGCGCGTTTCCAGCGCCAGTTTGTCGAGGCAGGCGGCCACGAGGTCGTTCATGTCCACGGTCGTGGGGCGCAGCGATGCGCGGCCCATCTGCGAGAACGACAGCAGGTCGTCGACGAGCTTGCCGGCCAGGCGCGCCGCTTCCTTGATGTTCCTGAGGAAGCGCTGGCGCTGCTGGGCGTCCTCGCCGCCGGCCGATTCGAGCAGCAGGTCGGCGAAGCCGACGATGTGGCGCAGCGGCGCGCGCAGGTCGTGCGAGACGGAATACGAGAACGCCTCCAGTTCCTTGTTCGCGCGGCCCAGTTCCTCGGCCAGTTCGGCCATCTGCTCGGCACGTTCGAGCGCGATGCCCAGCAGGGCGGTGCGGAATTCCAGCGCCAGCTCGATCTCGCCGCCGTGCCACGGCAGGCTCGTGCCGTGGATCGTCTCGCGCCACGCGGCAAAGCTCGTGCGCGGCGACAGCTGCGTGGGCGCGCCCGGCGCCGGCTCCTTCGCGTGCGGGTTGCCGGCCCATTCGATCGTGTGCACCCACTCCGGGCGGAACCACAGCAGGTAGTGCTTGTGGATGCGCGAGATCGGCATCGCCAGCAGGCCGCTCGCATTGCGCACGAGCCGTTCGCCGGCCGGATACAGCGCGGACAGCTTATCGGTGTGGAACACGTCGCCATGGTCGTGCAAGGTGAGCCAGTCGACGAGGGCGACGATGTCGTCCTGTTCCGGCGTGTCGCCGTACGTGAGCACGCGGTCGTCGACGACGATCGCCGCGCCGGCCGCGCGCGCGAAGCGCAGCAGGTCGGGGAACACGTTGGCCAGGTTCTCGATGAAGTCGCTGCCCTGCGTGAGGCCGGCGAGCATCGACACCATCGTGCGCCGCACCTCGAGGCGGAACTGCAGCTCGGCCGCGTCCTCGCGCGACTCGATGCACAGCGCGAGGATCTGCCCGAGCTGCTCGCACGCCGTGCGCTTCTCGAACGCGACCGGGGCCGCGTCCTCGTTGTGGCACGAGATCAGGCCCCACAGCCGGCCCTTGACCACCAGCGACACGGACATCGACGCCAGCGTGTTCATGTTGCGCATGTACTGCAAATGCACGGGCGACACGCTGCGCAGCGCCGCGAACGACAAGTCGTTCGGCTTGCCCGTGACGGGATTCAGCGCCGGCACCAGCGCAGCCGGCGTGTACGTCGCGTCCTGGATCAGGCGGATACGCGACAGCTTGTACAGCTCGCGTGCCTGCACGGGGATGTCGGATGCCGGGAAGTGCTGCCCGAGGTACGAGTGATACCCCTCGTCGCGCGCTTCCGCCATCACGTGGCCGTGGCCGTCGGCATCGAACCGGTACACGAGCACGCGCCCGAAGCCCGTCACCGAGCGCACGTGCTGGCACGCGAGCTGCGCCAGCGATTCGATGCTGCCTGCCTCGTTCACCTTCAGCAAAAAGTCGCCGATCAGCGGATACAGGTTGCGGAAATCGGCCGGCTCCGCGCGGTCGACGGCTTCGAATTCCGCGATGGTGACGCCGTCCCAGCGGTGCGCGAGCACGTCGAAATGGCGGCCGTTGGCCGTGGCGACGGTGCCGAGATAGTAGGGATGCGGGCCGCGGTCGGCCGCCAGTTCCGGCGCCAGGCGCTGCGCCGCCGCCGCGCCGATCACGTCGGCCAGCGGACGGCCGATCGCGCCCTCCGCCGCCATGCCGGACCACGCGGCCAGGTTGGCGCTGGCCTGCAGCACGGCAAGGTCGGGCGCCAAGGTCAGCATGAACCCGTGCGGCTGGATGCTGCCGGGCGTGCGGATCGGTTCCTGGTCGCAGGTCGACAGGTCGAGGGCGGGAGCTGGTGCGGCCTGGGTCATGGGTAACGGCGGGATAACGGCGGGATAACGGCAGTCGGAACGTCGGTGGCAAGTCCGGCATTTTACATTGAAAAGCCAAACGTCAATTCAGGGCAGGGCTCCTCTATGCAGTATGCATACGTCAATGTTGCAACGATACCTCATCGATTCGTGCGCGAATCCGGCGAATTGGACCGAAGATCGCGAACGTTGACGTTCCTGAAATCGGTGTTGATCCCTGCGCGCCGACCTCATTACCAGGGAGGTAATCGCCGCGCGGCGCGGCGGCGGGCACACTGGCTCCATCGTCAACCCACCAAGGAGCGCATCATGAACCAAGCCACCCACATCGCCGAACGCTACCTCGCCGCCTGGAACGAACGTGAACCGGCCGTCCGCCGCGTCCACGTTGCGGAAGTGTTCGCCCCGGACGCCAGCTACCTCGACCCGATCATGCGCGGCAGCGGCGTGGACGGCATCGACGCGATGATCGGCGCCGCCCAGCAGCAATTCCCCGGCTGCCGCTTCGCGCTGCACGGCACACCGTCGGGCCACAACGACGTCGTGCGCTTTTCCTGGTCGCTGGCCGCCGAGGCCGCGCCGGATGCCGTGCTCGCCGTCGGCACCGACTTCGCCACCGTCGACGCGGAAGGCCGCCTGGTCCGTGTCACCGGTTTCCTCGACGCCGCCTAAGGAAAGGAGACGATCATGCACGACGCCCACACCACCCGCCCGGCCCGCGCCTACACCAGCGCCCCGAACACGATCATCGCCGGCGACGTCAACCTGTACTACCGCGACTGGGGCCGCGGCCGGCCCGTGCTGTTCGTGTCCGGCTGGTCGATGTGCTCGGATTCCTGGGGCTACCAGATGATGGCCCTGCAGCGCCAGGACCTGCGCTGCATCGCCTTCGACCGGCGCGGCCACGGCCGCTCGTCCGACCCGGGCCGCGGCTACGATCTCGACACGCTGGCCGACGACATCGCCGCCGTCATCGAAGCGCTGGACCTGCGCGACGTCGTGCTCGTCGGGCACTCGATGGGCTGCAACGAGATCGTCCGCTACCTCACGCGCCACGGCAGCGCGCGGGTGGGGCAGGTGGCGCTGCTCGGGCCGATGACGCCGGGCATCACGCTGTCGGCGACGAACCCGGAAGGGATCGACCCGGCGCTGCTGGAACAGTTCCGCGCCACGCAGCTACTGCACGACTTCCCTCGCTGGATCGAGGAGAACGTCGAGCCATTCGTCCCGGGCGCCGGCCCGCGCATGCGCGACTGGCTCGCGCAGATGGCCCTGCAATGCTCGCTGCAGGCGCTGCACGACTGCAACGTCGCCGTGCAGGCGTCCGCCATGGGCGCGGAGCTGGAAGCGCTCGACGTGCCGGTGCTCGTGATCGCGGGTACCCACGACGTCTCCGCGCCGATCGCGCTGACGGCGCGCCGCACGGCCGACCTCGTGCCGGACTGCCGCCTCGTCGTGCTGGAGGATGCCGCGCACGGCATGTTCCTCACGCACGTGGAGTCGGTAAATGCCGAGCTGCTTGAGTTCGTCCGGGCCGCGGGGTAGATTCATGTTTTTCCATCAAGGAGGCGCGATGCAGGACGGACACGTGGAAGCGGCCGAGACCCGCAACGACGGCTACTTCAGCGACTTCGGCTCGGCGCTGCGCTACTGGCGCACGCGGCGCGGCTACAGCCAGTTGCGGCTGGCGGTGGACTCCAGCGTCTCGCAGCGCCACCTGAGCTTCCTCGAAAGCGGGCGCGCCCAGCCAAGCCGCGACCTCGTGCTCAAGCTGGGCATCGCGCTGGACGTGCCGCTGCGGCAGCGCAACGCGATGCTGCTGGCGGCCGGTTTCGCGCCCGCCTACCAGGAGCGCAACCTGTCCGACCCGGAGCTGTCGAGCGTGATGGAGGCGCTCGACTTCATGCTGCGCCAGCAGGCGCCGTTCCCCGCGCTGGTCGTCGACCGCCTGTGGAACCTCGTGCGCTTCAACGAGCCGGCCGCCGGCTTCATGAAGTGGCTGCTGGGGATGCCCGCCGACGCCGTCATCCCGCGCGACGGTTCGATCAACGTGCTGCGCCTGATGCTCGACCCGGCCGGCTTGCGGCCGCGCCTCGTCAACTGGCAGGCCGTGTGCGCCGACAGCCTGCTGTGGATCCAGCGCGAAGCGATGGCCGACGGCCCCGGCAGCGAGGCGACGGCGCTGCTGTCCGAGCTGTCCGCGCTGCCCGGGATCGCGGGCGCCCTGGCCACGGACCACCACGTGCCGAACCTCGAGCGGCGCGCGCTGCCGTTCCTGCCGCTGACCCTGGCGCACGAGGGCGTCGAACTGAACCTGTTCACGACGATCACGACCTTGGGCACGCCGCACGACGTCACGGTGCACGAATTGCGGCTGGAGTCGTTCTTTCCCGCGGACGGCGCGACGGCGGATTGGTTCCGCGCACGTTTCGGTGTTGCAACATAATCGCAGTTGCGTTCTTGCTCATCAATTCCGACGATTTTTCGTGAACTTGCATGGTGGATGCGTGTTTTACTGCGGTCCTGTTTGCGAAAAATGGCAATGTGAAATTCGTTAAATGGCGGCGCGCGCGGCCATTTTTCCTGCGGTGTATGATGGGCTGGTTTCGATCCTCCTCCGGCCCATGAAAACCGCAGTACATGAATGACCTGACCCTTACGCAACCCTGGCCCGATGAGCGGCGCTACCAGTACCTGATCTCCGGGATCAGCGACTACGCCATCTACATGCTCGATCCGGAAGGCCACGTCAGCAGCTGGAACGCGGGCGCCAACCGTTTCAAGGGCTATGTCGCGCAGGAGATCCTGGGCGAGCACTTCTCGCGCTTCTACACGCCCGAGGACCGGGAGGCCGGCAAGCCGGCGCGGGCGCTGTCGATCGCGCTGGCGGAGGGCAAGTACGAGGCGGAAGGCTGGCGCGTGCGCAAGGATGGCTCGCGCTTCTGGGCCCACGTCGTCATCGACCCCATCTACAACGAGGAAGGCGTGCTGCTGGGCTTCGCGAAGGTCACGCGCGACGTCACCGAGCGCAAGCGCGCCGAGGATGCGCTGCGCGAAAGCGAGCAGCGCTTCCGCCTGCTCGTGAACGGCGTGACGGACTACGCGCTGTTCATGCTGTCGCCGGAAGGCACCGTCACGAACTGGAACCCGGGCGCCGAGCGCATCAAGGGGTACAGCCAGGCCGAGATCATCGGCAGCCATTTCTCGCGCTTCTACACGGCGGAAGACCAGGCCGCCGGCCTGCCGAAGCGCGCGCTGGAGACGGCCGCGTCGACGGGCCGCTTCGAGTCCGAAGGCTGGCGCGTGCGCAAGGACGGCTCGCGCTTCTGGGCGCACGCCGTCCTCGACGCCATCCGCGACGACGAGGGCGTCTTGCTCGGCTTCGCCAAGATCACGCGCGACCTGACGGAAAAGAAGAAGGCCGACGAGGCGCTGGAAAAGGCCAACATCGCGCTGTTCCAGGCGCAGAAGATGGAATCGATCGGCCAGCTCACGGGCGGCGTCGCGCACGACTTCAACAACCTGCTGTCCGTGCTGTCCAGCGGCCTGGAAGTGCTGGGGCTGCAGCGCGGCGACGTGGATGCGCGCACGCTGGAATCGATGCGCCGCGCGATCGACCGCGGCGCGCGCCTCACGCAGCAACTGCTCGCGTTCGCGCGCCAGCAGCCGCTGCAGGCGGAGACGCGCAACCTCAACAGCATCATCCGCGGCTTCGAGACCGTGCTGCGGCGCGCCGGCAATCCATCGATCGACTTCGTGATCGACCTCGACCGCAGGGCCCGCAGCGCCATGATCGACAGCGCCCGTTTCGAGTCGGCCCTGCTGAACCTCGTCGTCAACGCGCGCGACGCAATGCCCGACGGCGGGCGCCTGACGATCGCGACCAGCAACGTCGTGGCGGACGGCCAGCAGCCGGCCGGTCTGGCGCCGGGCGAATACGTGCGCGTGACGGTGAGCGACACGGGCACCGGCATGCCGCCCGACGTCGTCGCGCGCGCGTTCGAGCCGTTCTTCACGACGAAGGATGTGGGCAAGGGCACGGGCCTCGGCCTGTCGCAGGTCTACGGCTTCATCAAGCAGTCGGGCGGCGAAGTCGCCATCGACAGCCGCCAGGACGCGGGCACCACCGTCGCGATCTACCTGCCCGCCGCGATCAACCCCGTCGAAGAGATGCGCGCCGAGCACACGGAGCGCGTACTGATCGTCGAGGACGAGCCCGACCTGATGGACGTGGCGGCGTCGCTGTTCACGAGCATGGGCTACGAGGTCGTGACGGCGTCCAGCGGCCAGGAAGCGATCGATCTGATGGAGCAGAGCGACATCGACATCCTGTTCACGGACGTCGTCATGCCGAACGGGATGAACGGCATCGAGTTGGCCAGCTACACGCGCGAGCACTATCCGGGCACCAAGATCATGCTGGCGTCGGGCTATCCGCTGCCGGCGCTGAAGCAGCGGCATGGCGTCGACCTCAACGAATTCGCGTTCGTGAACAAGCCGTACCGCCTGTCCGACCTGGCGCGCACGCTCAGGTCGACGATCTGACCGCCGCGCTCACTCCAGGCCGAAGATGATGTCGCTGATCCGCTCGTAGATCGGGTCGGCCGACGGCCCCGGGTTCGGCCAGTTCAGCACGTCGAAGTGGTCGTAGCCCCGGTAATTGCCGAGGAAATTCCACGTCCCCCGCACGGCCGTGCCGTCGTAGTCGCGCACGGGGTGGCCGGCGGGTGCGCGCATGCTCACGGTGTTGACGACGCCGTCGTTGGGAAACCACCTGCTGTCGATGCGCACGCGGCCCGGTGCGTTCTGCGTGTACGCTCCCATGCCCGGCTGGGCCAGCGCGCCGACGATCCATTCGCCGGCGAACAGCTTGAAATACGGGATCATGTCGGTACGCGGGTATTGGAACTCGGTGCTTTGCACGGGCGCGATGATGCGGTCCGTGCCGTTGCAGCACCAGGCGCCGGCCTCCGTCGCCAGCGTGCCCACCGAAAAATAATAGGTCGACGGCGACGTGAGCGCCCACCGGTTGAATTCGCGTGCGCCGTCCGGTGCCAGTTCCCAGTGGGCCAGTTCGTTGTCGAGGATGTCGCGCAGGGGGCTGCGCAGATTCGGCAGGACGTCGAGCACGGCGTCGCGCAACGTGGTGCCGTCGTGCGGGGCGGAGATCGTGACGACGCTCTTCACCCAGCCGACCTTGCCGCCCTGATAGAGCGCACCGCCGCCTTCGTCGCCGTCCGGCGAGCCGTGCTCCAGCAATTGGATCAGCGCGCGGATCGTCGTGCCGCCCTGGCTGTGGCCGATCATGTGGATGGGGTGGGCCCCGTCCCATTGCGGGTAGAACGCGAGCGGGTAGCCGCGCGGATTGTGCGCCGGGTCGGCGGCCCAGCACTTGCCGGCCGGCTTCTGCTGCTGGCCCGGATAGCCGTAGCGCGCCACGTGGTGGGCACCGTAGTCGACGCAGCCGCCCTTGATCTGGGCAAACAGTTCGGCGGCGCGGTCCCAGTTGGACGCGATCGCGCCGACCTGCGCCGTGAACACGGTGTGCGGCCCGTGGTAGACGGCCAGGTGCGCCGCGATGTCGCCGTAGCCGCCCCAGTACAGGAAGCTGCCGAGCGGATGCGACTGCGGGCCGAAGCCGAGGACGCCGTGCACGAGCACGACGGGATCGTTGTTGGCCGCGCGGGCAGGGGCGCCCAGCAACGCGGCGAGCGCCAGCAGCGCACAGGCGCAGGTATTCGTCAGTCGCAACATATGACCTCCATTGGACGTGGCGAGCCCATTGTCGGTTTGGTATGCCGCGCTACGTTTGCGCTGGCTCGACCCGAGCCGTGAAATGTGTTGCAACGCAGCAAAATCAGCGCCGGCGTCGCGGGCGTGCACCCAACCGTCAAACGGAGGGCGTACGGTGGGCACCCCGTGCCCACGCGGACGTTCGCGTCATGCCGGCGTCCGCGTGGGCGGAGGGCCGCCCACCCTACGGCGAATCGAGGCGCGAGCTCAGTTCGCCGCCGTCATCCCGGCCGCATTCCCCACCGCGCCGTTGCCGGGCGCCGCCGGGGCGGGCGTGTTGGACGCCGTGACGGCCGCCTTCTCGGCCAGGTCCGGATTCCACACGACGTGCTCGTCGACGGAATACAGGCGGCACGGCTGGTCGCTCTTGGCCGAGCACGTGGCGAGGGCGCGTGCGTCCGGGTCTTCGCCTTCCTCGGCCCAGCACCAGGCGCCGCTGGGCGACACGGCGAACGCGCGCGGCGTCATCTTGGTCAGATATTCGCGGTAGGCGCGCCGGCCGTTCTCGCTGAGGAAGGGCACGGCGTCGATGTCGTCCACGCCGGCGAAATTGGTCGCCTGCGGCTGCGGCGGTTCCGGCACCTTGTACACGATTTTCGTGGGCATGCCGACTTGCTGCAGGAAGTTCATCGTGTCCGCGAGGTAGATTTTCTCGCCGTCGCGGCTCGCCAGCATGCCGTGCGAATCGCGCTTGAACGGCGCGTACTCGACGAGCTGGGCGTGACCGCCGGCCTGCTCGAACGCGTCGTGCATGCGCGCGACCAGTTCCGGCGAGAACAGCGAATCGTTCTGGCCGTACATCCACAGGCTCGGGATCTTGTTCTGCGCACCGTATTCGGCGAACGCGGAGACGAGGGCCGAACGCCAGCCGCAGCCGTTGCTGTCGTCGCGCAGGCCGCCGGCGAAGTTGATCAGGCCGCGCACGCCGGGCAGGTCCTGCGTGCCCAGCGCCATCGTCGCGAGGCCGCCGTACGACTGGCCGGCGACGACGACGTGGTCGGCGTCGATCCAGCGCTGCCCGCGGGCATAGGCGAGGGTGGCGGCGATGTCCTCGGCCTGCGTGTAGCCGTTGGCCGTCATGTCGCAGCCGTGGTCGCGGTAATAGCCCGTCGAACTCGCGAAGCCCTGGCGCATCGGCACCATCACGGCATAGCCGCGCTCCACGAACGCGTGGGCCATGTGGTAGAAGCGGTCGCGCGGCTGCAGGTTCGGATGGCCGGGGTCCTTGCCGTGGTTGATGATGATCAGCGGGAACGGCCCGGGGCCGTTCGGCTGGAACACGGTCGTCTCCAGGCGCGCCTGGTGGTCCTGGCCGGCCGGGATCAGGATGATGTGTTCGTTGATCCGGTAGTCGAGCTGCAACTCCTGTTCGATCGCGAGGCCCGGCAGCAAGGCGAGGGCGGCGAGAACGGCGGACGTCAGTTGGCGAACGGAAGGGCGGACTTTAAGCATGGGACACTCTGAACGACACCGGGTTTGCTTGTTATCCGCCAGCACTGATTGCCTTGCGGAATGAATTGATTCTAAGCACGGTGATTTCTCAGAGCAATGCCTGAATAACCAGAACTCGAACTAAATCTTTGCGTGTGGCGACATTTGCCATAACGGGCAGATAATCTGCATGACCAACGATTGGGACGCCCATGTTTCCTTGACATGAACAACGCCGACGACCCCGACGACCGTTTTCTGCACGCGTTGCAAGGCGCCGCGCGTGCATGGCGCCTCGCGCTCGAACGTCACCTGAAGGCGCACGGGTTGACGACGGCCGCCTGGAACGCGCTGGCGGCCGTGGCGGACAGCGCCGAGCCGCCATCGCAGCGTGAACTCGCGCGCCGGCTGGGCGTCGACGGCGCGACGCTCGTCACGACGCTCGACCGTCTCGTCGCCGCCGGCCTCGTGCGGCGCGATGCGGCACCGGGCGACCGCCGCGTCAAGCGCATCGGCCTGACGCCGGCGGGCACGTCGGCCACGGCGCAGGTGCGCGCGGAAGCGGCCGCGCTGCGCTCGCGCACCGTCGCGCGGCTGGATGGCGCTGCGACGGCCGCCGCCGCCGGCCTGCTGGAAGATCTGCAACGGCTGCTGGAGGGCGCATGAGCGACGACTACGCGCCCCGCCAGTGGCATCCGGACGAGCGGCCCACCTTGCCGGGCAGCCCGTCGTTCCCGAAGCATTCGACGCCGCGCCGCATCGCCTACTTCCTCGTCGGCGTGCTCGTCACGTTGACGGGCGGCCTGGGCAACGCGCTCGTCACCGTCAACCTCGTCAACCTGCAAGGCACGCTGGGCGTGTTCGCGGCCGAAGTGAACTGGCTGCCGACGGCGTACGTGATGACGAACGTGTCGATGAACCTGCTGCTCGTGAAGTTCCGCCAGCAGTTCGGCCTGCGGGCGTTCACCGAGTTCTTCCTCGTGTTGTACGCGCTCGTCACGTTCGGCCACCTGTTCGTCAACGACCTCGGCTCCGCGATCGCCGTGCGCGCGGCCCATGGCATGGTCGGCGCGGCGCTCTCCACTTTGGGCCTGTACTACACGCTGCAGGCGTTCACGAAAGTATGGCGGCCGCGCGGGATCGTGATCTCGACGGGCATCGCGCAGCTGGCGCAGCCGATCGCCTACATCTTTTCACGCAGCCTCCTGCAGGTCGCGGAATGGCGCGGACTGTACTTGTTCGAGCTGGGGCTGACGCTCGTCACGCTCGCCGCCGTGCTGTGGCTGAAGCTGCCGCCGGGCGACCGCTTCCGCGCGTTCCGCCCTGCGGACTTCCTCACGTTTTCCCTGTTCGCGCCCGGCATGGCGCTGCTGTGCGCGGCGCTGACGTTCGGCCGCGTGCTGTGGTGGACGGAAAACCCGTGGGTCGGCATCGCGCTCGCGGTGTCCCTCGTGCTGTTGCTGGCCGCGATCTGCGTCGAGCACAACCGCGACAACCCGCTGCTGAACATCCGCTGGCTGACGAACGGGATGATCGTCCGGCTCGCGCTCGCGCTGATGCTCGTGCGCGTCGTGCTGTCGGAGCAGAGCGTGGGCGCCGTCGGCTTCCTGCGCCTCGTGGGCCTGAACAACGACGAGATGCAGACCTTGTTCGTCGTGATCCTGCTCGCGACCGTGCTCGGCATCGCCGTGTCCGTGCTGGTCATCCGCCCGCCGCACCTGATGGCGCCGCAGGTGGTGGCGCTGTTGATCATGGCGCTGGGCGCGTGGGTCGATTCGCACGCGTCCAACGTCACGCGTCCCGCGCAGCTGTACGTGAGCCAGGGCATGCTGGCGTTCGGCGGCGTGATGTTCCTCGGCCCGTTGCTGCTCACGATGATGGGGTCCGTGATCTCGAACCCCGCGAACCTGATCAGCTTTTCCGTGCTGTTCGGCCTCACGCAAAACCTCGGCGGCCTGATCGGCTCGTCGCTGCTGGGCACGTTCCAGGTGATGCGCGAAAAATATCATTCGTCCGTGCTGGCCGAGCAACTGAGTTCGCTCGACCCGCTCGTCGCCGCGCGCATCCAGCAGGGCGGGGCGGCGTATGCGCGGCTGCTCGCCGACCCGTCGCTGCGCACGCGCCAGGGCATCTCCGTGCTGACACAGACGGCGGCGCGCGAAGCCAACATCCTCGCGTACAACGACGTGTTCCTGCTGATCGCGATCCTGGCCACGTTGCTGGCCGCGTGGATCTTTGGCCGCGCGCTGTGGCTGACCTACGTCGCGCCCCCGCCACCGCAACCTCCCGCGCCGCCGGCGCCGCCCGATCCGACCGATTCGCCGCTCGCCGTGCCGTCCGGCGACCGCCGTCTGGCGCCGCGTCCGCCCGAGCCGACACCGGCCGTCCCAACCTGATGCGAGCTTTCCACCATGCCCGAAACGACAACGACGACTACCACGACGACCACGGCGACGACGCAGCAGAAGTCGAACCGCAACGTCATCGCCAGCGGTCTGCTGTTCGCGCTCGTCGCGCTGATCGGCGTGCTGATCGTGCTGTACGCGTGGAACCTGCCGCCGTTCCACAGCGCGCTGCAGACGACGGAGAACGCGCTCGTGCGGGGCCAGGTGACGATCATCAGCCCGCAGCTGTCCGGCTACGTCGTCGAGGTCGACGTGCAGGATTACCAGCAGGTGCGCCAGGGCCAGCTCCTGATGCGCATCGACGACCGCATCTACCGGCAGCGGCTGGAGCAGGCGCAGGCCCAGCTGGCGGCGCAGCGGGCGGCGCTCGCCAACTTCACGCAGACGAGGAACACGGCCAGCGCCACCATCGCGCAGAACCAGGCCGCCGTCGCCAACGCGGCCGCGCAGGCGCAGCGCGCGAACGCCGACCTGCGCCGCGTGGAGGAGCTGGCGGCCGACGGCTCGCTGTCCGCGCGCGAACGCGACGCCGCCCGCGCCACGCGTGCGCAGACCGTGGCCGCAGCCGAGCAGGCGCGCGCCGCGCTGGAGATCGCGCGCCAGAACTTGCGCACGGTGGACGTCAACCACGCATCGCTGGAAGCGGCCGTCGCGAACGCGGAGGCGGCCGTCCGGCTGGCCGAGATCGACCTCGCCAACACGCGGATCGTCGCGCCGCGCGACGGCCAGCTGGGGCAGGTGAGCGTACGCCTCGGCGCGTTCGTCAACGCGGGCGCGCAGCTGACGGCCCTCGTGCCGCCGACGATGTGGGTCGTCGCCAACATGAAGGAGACGCAGATGGCGGACGTCCGCCTGGGCCAGCCCGTCACGTTCACCGTCGACGCGCTGAACCACGCGAAGCTGCGCGGCCACGTCGAGCAGATCGCGCCGGCCACGGGCTCGGAATTCTCCGTGATCGTGCCGGACAACGCGACGGGCAACTTCGTCAAGATCGCGCAACGCATCCCCGTGCGCGTCAGCATCGACCCGGACCAGGCGCTGGCGGCGCGGCTGCGGCCGGGGATGTCGGTGGTGGCCAGCATCGACACGAAGGCGGCGGCCGAGCCAGGTCGGGCCCAGCCTTTGGCGCCGGGGGCCTCGCATGCGAACGCGCCGGCCACGGCGCCAGCTGATGCTCGTAGGGTGGGCACCCCCGTGCCCACCGCAGCGCCGGCTGATGTGGCACCACTTGCGGAACCTCGGGTGCCGGCTGGAGCGCGTAGGGTGGGCACCCCCGTGCCCACGCGGACGCCGGATCAGCCGCAGCCCCAACCTGCGCCGGTACAAGCCCAATGAAGCGCCGCCTCCTGCTCACCGCCTGCGCCGCGCTGCTCGCCGGCTGCCGCCTCCCGGTGCAGCCGCCGCCGCAACCGACGCTCGTCGTGCCGCCCGCGTGGCGCGCGCAGGTCGGCCCCGGCGCACCCGTGGAACGCGACTGGTGGCATGCGTTCGCCGACCCGGCGCTGGACCGGCTCGTCGCGCAGGCGCTCGCGCGCAACAACGACGTGCGCACGGCGCAGGCGCGGCTCGCGGAATACCGGGCCCGCATCCAGGTCGCGCGGTCCGCGCAGGAGCCGAGCCTGTCGGTGGGCTTGTCGCCCGCGCGCGCGCGCGCGATCGGCCCGTTCGGAACGCCGATCGATTCCACCGTCATGCAGGGCAGCTTCCAGGCCGCGTACGAACTGGATCCGTTCGGCCGCCTGGCCGGCGTCACGGACGCGGCGCGCTTCGATTACGCGGCGCAGCAGGCGGCGTTCGATGCGACGGCGCTGGCGGTGGCGGCGAACATGGCGTCCGGCTACCTGAACCTGCGCGGACTCGATGCCCAACTCGCCCTCGCGCGCGCGACCCTGGCGTCGCGCCAGCGCTCGCTGGAACTGGCGCGGCGCCAGTTCGAAGTCGGGTACAGCTCGCGCCTGGAATTGTCGCAGGCCGAGGCCGAATACCGCGCGACGGCCGCCGTCGTGCCGCAGCTGGAGCGCGCGATCACGCAGCAGGAAAATGCCCTCGCCATCCTCGCGGGCGCGAACCCCGGCCCCGTCGAACGGGGCACCGAACTCGCGCGGCTGGACGCGCCGGCAATCCAGCCCGGCCTGCCGTCGGAACTCTTGCGCAGGCGGCCGGACGTCGCCGCGGCGGAGCGGGCCGTCGCCGCCGCGGACGCGAGCCTCGCCGTCGCGCGCGACCAGATGCTGCCGTCGCTGCGGTTGACGGCATCACTGGGTGCGTACGCGCACGACCTGCCGACACTGCTGCACTCGCCGACGGCATTGTGGAGCGTGGGCGGCAGCATCCTCGCGCCGCTGTTCGACGGCGGCCGGCTGCGCGCCCAGGCCGAGATCAGCGCCTCGCTGCGCGACCGCGCCGTGTTCGCGTACGAGGCTGCCGTGCGCAACGCGTTCGCCGACACCGAGAACGCGTTGACGGCCGTGCAGCGCCTGCGCGAACAGCTGGACGAGGTGGAGGCGCGCCGTGTGGCCGCGGCGGAAGTGCTGCGCATCGCGCACAACCGCTACCGCAACGGCTATTCGTCGTACCTGGAAGAGCTGGACGCCCAGCGCAACGCCTTCAGCGCCGAGACGGCGGCGCTGCAACTGCGCGCCGCGTGGCTGCAGGCCCACGTCGACCTGTACCGCGCGCTGGGCGGCGGATGGGCGCCGGCGCCGGCCGCACGCGGCTAGAATCGACAACAACCATGGAGGAGGAACCATGATCAAGATCGGGATCATCGTCGGGAGCACCCGGCCCGGCCGCAAGGCGCCGGACGTGGCGCGCTGGGTGCTGGACATCGCGGGCATGCGCGCGGATGCCGTGTTCGAGCTGCTCGACATCCAGGACTTCAACCTGCCGCTGCTCGACGAGCCGGTACCGCCGGCGGCGGGCCAGTACACGCAGCCGCACACGAAGGCGTGGGCCGCCGCCATCGCCGGCTTCGACGGTTTCGTGTTCGTGACGCCCGAGTACAACCACGGCACGTCCGGCGCGCTGAAGAACGCCATCGACTACCTGTACAAGGAGTGGAACAACAAGGCCGCGGGCTTCGTCGGCTATGGCAGCGCCGGCGGCGCGCGCGCCATCGAGAGCCTGCGCCTCGTGATGGGCGAGCTGATGGTGGCGGACGTGCGCGCCCACGTGATGCTGTCGCTGCGCACGGACTTCGAGAATTACCAGACGTTCAACCCGGCCGAGCACCACGAGCAGGCCGTCGACACGATGCTCGACCAGGTGGTGGCGTGGAGCCGCGCACTGAAGACCTTGCGCCCGGACGCGCCCGTCACGTCGGCCGATGCGCCGCAGGCCGGCCAGCGCATGGGCAGCCAGTGAACGCGCGGCGGCGCTACAATCGCCGCCCATGACCGTTCCATCCACCACCACCCGGCGCGCCACCTGCGCCGCCTGCCTGCGCGCGCAGAGCGCCTGCATCTGCCACTGGGTGCGGCCGCTGTCGAGCCGCGTCGACTTGGTGATCCTGCAACATCCGCTCGAGGTGCGCAACGCCAAGAACAGCGCGCGCCTGCTGCACCTGTGCGTCACCGGCAGCCGGCTCGAGGTCGGCGAGGCGTTCGAGCCTGCCGCGCTGCATCACTTGTTGTACGCCGGCGGACGCGTGCCGCTGCTGCTGTATCCCGAGACGCCGGGCGATGCACCGGCCCCCGTCCCCGATCCATCGTTGCTGGCGCAGCCGGAGGGGCTGCGGCTCGTCGTGCTGGACGCCACCTGGCGCAAGAGCCGCAAGATGCTGCACCTGAATGCCGGCCTGCAACGACTGCCGCGCCTCGCGCTGCACGACATGCCCGCGTCGGCTTATCGGATTCGCAAGGCGCATGCACCGCACCAGCTGTCGAGCCTGGAAGCGGCCGCGCTCGCGCTGGCCCAGCTGGAAGGCGATCCCGACGCATACCGGCCTCTGCTGCAGGCGTTTGACGGTTTTGTGCAACAACAAGCTGCTCTTTTTTCGCGCTTGAACCCATCGTGACATCGGCGTACTATACTGTATAAACATACAGTACTTAAGGAGCGCCGTGTGAACCGGGTAAAAGCAAACGCAAGTCGGGCGGTCAGCCAGGTTATGTTGCCGTTCCCGCAAAAGTCCGCCGAGGTCGTGCCGATCAACGGTCCGATCAAAGGTCGTGGTGCCGTCACCAATATGCAAGGCCGCTACGAAGTCAACGGCCGCGAACGGTTCGACGACGGCTGGACCGTGCCGGGAGCGAAGGACGAGGCAGCGGCGCCCCTGAAGACGATCGTCACGGACGAGATCGCGAAAACCATCCTCAGCCGCAATACGTCGCCGGACATCCCGTTCAGCGTCTCGCTGAACCCGTACCGCGGCTGCGAACACGGCTGCATCTACTGCTTCGCGCGGCCCACGCACGCCTACTTGGGCTTGTCGCCGGGGCTGGACTTCGAAAGCCGTTTGTTCGCCAAGGTGAACGCGGCCGACCTGCTGCGGCGCGAGCTGGCGCGGCCCGGTTACGTCCCGGAAAACGTCGCGATCGGCGTCAACACGGACGCCTATCAACCGTGCGAACGCGAGCGCCGCCTCACGCGCGACGTGCTGGAAGTGCTGGGCGAGTGCAACCACCCGTACGGCCTCATCACGAAGTCGGCGCTGATCGAGCGCGACATCGACCTGATCGCGCCGATGGCCGAGAAGGGCCTCGCGTGCGCCGCCATCACGTTGACCACGCTGGACGGCGAAATCTCGCGCACGCTCGAGCCTCGCGCGGCAGCGCCCGCGCGCCGCCTGCGCGCGATCCGCACGCTGACGGAGGCCGGCATCCCCGTCAGCGTGAGCGTGGCGCCCATCATCCCGTTCGTCACGGAGCCGGAAATCGAACGCATCCTGGAAGCGGCGAAGGACGCCGGCGCCGTCGGCGCCCACTACACGGTGCTGCGCATGCCATGGGAAGTGAACCCCCTGTTCCAGCAATGGTTGCACGCACACTTCCCCGACCGCGCCCAGCGCGTGATGAACCGCATCCGTGACATGCGCGGCGGCAAGGACTACGACAGCGAGTTCAGCAAGCGCATGACGGGCGAGGGCATCTGGGCCGACCTGATCCGCCAGCGCTTCACGAAGGCTGTCAAACGCCTGGGCCTGGGCGGCCGCATGAGCCGCTTCAACACGTGCGACCCGTCGCAATTCCGCCGCCCGCTCGTGGTGCCGAAATCCATCGTCAAGCCGGAGAGCAGCAAGGCGGCGCAGATGGATCTGTTTTAAACGTCCGCCGTCGTATCCGGCGGCACCAGCGACAGCACGTGTGCGGCAATGGGGCGTCCGTGCAGGTTGAGACGGTTGCGCGCGAGGCATTCGTGGACGGCCCCTGCCGTGCGGGCGACGCCGAGACTGGGCAGGTTGCCGTCCGCGACGACGATCTCGACCCGTGACTGGCCGAGGCGCTCGAACGCAAAACGCGACAGCGCCCGGATGGCCGCCAGTGCCGCGCCCTGGCCCTGGGCCGACGTGCGTACCCAGTAGCCGAGGTTGCAAAAGCCGTGCAGGAGGTTGAACTGGTTCAGGCCGGCCGCGCCGACGTAGTGCCGGCCGTCCGCCCGGAAAATGCCGAACTCGTGCGCCGAGCCGCCGGCACGCGCGGCATCGCAGAACGCGATCCAGGCGAGCGCATCGGCGTCGTCGTAGCCGGCGTGGGCCCACGGCATCCACGGGCCGAGGCTTGCCATCGATTCGCGGACGGCGGCCGCCATCGCGGGCGCGTCGTCCGGGACGAGGGGCCGCAGCAGGAAGCCGTCGGTGTGGATGGGCTGTGTCATGTCGGCATGATAACCCGTCCATTGTGGGGAGGCGGGCTCTCGGCTACGATGGCGCTCTCTTTGCAACGGCGGATCGGCAGGCGGGTATGGTGGAGCAGGGCAGTTCAGTGGAACGCGTCGTCTTCGTGGGCGCGGAATCGACGGGCAAGTCGACGTTGTCCGAGTATCTGGCGCGCGCCTACGACACGGTGGCGGTGCCCGAGATCGGCCGCTTCATCTGGGAAGAAAAAGAGGGCCGGCTGGGGCCGGACGATTACGTCGAGATCGCCATCAGGCACCGCGCCGCCGAGGACGAAGCGATGGCGCAGGCGCGCCGCTGGCTGTTCGTCGACACGAATGCGCTGACGACGCTGCTGCTGGGCATCGAGTTCCGCCAGGTCGGCGAATCGCCCCCGGCCGACCTGCTGCGCTGCGCGGACGAGTGCCGGGCCCGCTACGCGCATACGTTCGTCTGCGCCGACGACATCCCGTACGAGGAACAGGACGTGCGCGAAAACGAGGTGTGGCGCGGCCGCATCCAGCAACTGGTGCTGAAGGACCTCGACGCGCGCCGCATCCCGTACACGGTCGTGCAGGGCAGCGTGGAAGAACGGGCGCGCCAGGTGCGGCGCGTGCTCGACGCAGCGGCCGCTTGACCGCCGCAGACATCCGCTTCCGGTCCTAGACGATCGTGCCCGGCAACTCCATCCCGTGCAGACGCCGGAACAGTTTCAGCGCGAAGCTGTCCGTCATCCCGGCAATGTAGTCGGTCGTGCCGAGCAGGCGCGCGTACGGCGTCGCCCCGCGGCTGAATTGCTGCGGGATGATCTGCGCGATCTTCCGGTCGGCTGCCGAGCGCTCCGCTTCCCCTTTCACGAGGGCGGGGACGATCTTGCCGAGCAGGCCGCCGAGGATCTCGAAGCCGGCCGCCTCGATCTGCAGCACGGACGGCGTGGCGTAGATGCGTTCCCGCGACAGCCTCGCGATGGCCTTCAACTCCGGCGCGAAGCGCGACGCGCCGGCGAGGTCTCGCTCGAAGCGGCCGTCCATGATGGCGTCGTAGTGGTCGCGGAACACGTCGAGTGCGCCACCGATGAGGTGGCCGATGGCGCGGGCACGCAGATACTCCACGCGGCCCGTGTCGTCGGGCAGTTGCCGGTACGATTGGCTCTCGGCCGCGCCGCCGGGGAAGGCGATGGGCCACAGCAGGGTGCGCGCTTCGTCGAACGAGACCCGTCCCAGCCGATGGCCGTCTTCCAGGTCGACGATGCCGTAGCAGATGTCGTCCGCCGCTTCCATCACGAATGCGAGCGGATGGCGCGTCCAGGCGCCGGGCCCTTTGCGCACGAGGCCCACCTGGGTCGCCACGCGCTCGGCCGCCGCCGCGTCGTCCGCGAAATAGCCGAATTTCCGTTCGCTGATCCTGTCCTTCGTCGCCGGCAGGTCGGATGGGCGCGGGTATTTCATGAAGGCGGCCAGTACGGCACAGGTCAGCTGGAAGCCGCCATGGTCGACGGCGTTCTGCAGCCGCGTGACGAGCCGGAAGCCTTGCGCATTGCCTTCGAAGCGCAGGAAATCCTGCCGCTCGCGTTCCGTCAGGCCCTCGAGCCAGCGGTCCGCGTGCTCGGCGAACCACGACTGGATCGCGGCTTCGCCGGAATGGCCGAACGGCGGGTTGCCGATGTCGTGGGCGAGGCAGGCGGCAGCCACGATACTGCCGAAGTCCTGCGGCGCCATCGACAGCGTGGGTTCACGCTCCTTGATGAATTCGCCGCACAGCATGCCCAGCGAGCGTCCCACCGACGACACCTCGATGCTGTGCGTGAGGCGCGTGCGCACGTAATCGCTGTCCGACAGCGGGAATACCTGGGTCTTGTCCTGCAGGCGCCGGAACGCGCTCGAATACACGAGCCGGTCCCAGTCGCGCATGTATTCCGTGCGGCTGCCGCCGTCGCCCCGGTCATCCTCGCGTCCGAGGCGCACCGTCGATACCAGCCGTTCCCATTCCATCGACATGTTTTCTCCTGAGTGTCCGGTGGCTCAGTGTAGCGTCAGCATGCGCATCATGGTTGACATGATTGACGTCGAAGTATATCTTACGATGTATCTTACGATATAAGGAAGCGATCATGCCGCACCATCATCATCCCCATCCTCCCCACCACCATCATCATCGCCATCATCACGACCACGAACACGCGCACGACCATGAGCACGAGCACGAAGATGCGGGGTTCGCGCCGCATCACCGGCATGGTCCCGGAGGCCCTGGCGGCCACCATGGCCGCGGCGGCCGTCCGGGTGGCTTCGGTTTTTCCGACGACGGCCGCCTGCCGCGCGGACGCAAGCTGTCGTCGGACGACCTGCAATTGCTGCTGCTGGCCCTGATCGGCGAACAGCCCAGCCATGGCTATGAGCTGATCCGGGCACTGGAAACAAGGTCGGGTGGTTTCTACGTGCCGAGTCCCGGCATGATGTATCCCGCGCTCGCTGCCATGGAAGACCTGGGCTGGGTGACCATCCAGCTCGAAGGCACCCGTAAGCGCTACGCACTGTCCGACGATGGCCGTGCCCACCTGGACGCGAACCGCGAACACGTCGACATGCTGCTCGCCCGGTTGGAGGAAGCCGCGCGCAAGATGGAATTGATGCGCAGCGCGCTCGCAGAAGGCGAGGAGGGCGGCCACGGCCCCGGGAGCCCGGAACTCGCGGAGGCGCGCCACGCGCTCAAGCGCGCCCTGGCCGCGCGCGCGGGTGCGTCCGCCGACGAGCAGGCGCGTGTCGCCGCGATCCTGGCGCGTGCGGCGGCCGAGATCGAGCAGGGTGGCCCCGGACGTTGACGCTCAGCGGGCGAGCGGTGCCTCGTCCTCGTGCGTCTCGGGCAGAGGCTGCGCCACGGCGGAACGCAACCGCGCGCGCAGCCGCAGTCCGGGTCGCTCGACCGCCACGTACAGCAGCGTGGCCACGGCCAGCGACGCGCCGTTGAACAGGACGAACGCGGCGGCCGGCGCCTGCGCCGTGAGGTCGGCCGCCACGTCGCCGAGCCACGCATAGACCTGGCGATGTGTCAGGTAGAGGCTGAACGACAGCAGGGCCAGCGTTCGCGCTCCCGGTAGCGCCTGGCGCCCGAGCGGCGTGCGGGGACTCAGCGCGCCCACGAGCAGGCAGGCACAGCCGAGTGCCACGAGCGGGTACAGGAACACGGCCCCGCCGTGGCCGATCGGATCGATCCGCGTGGCCGCGACGAGCAGAGCCAGACCCGCGCCGAGCAACAGCCATCCGCGGGACAGCACGCGCGTCCACCAGGCCGGACGGAACGCGCGCAACGCGGCCAGCAGGACGCCGGCAAGGAGGCCGTCGAGCCGCGCCCACGTGGGGCTGTAGATCGAGCGGACGTAACCCGCGACCGCGCGCGCCGCATCCCCGCCCGGTGCGAGATGCGGGCCGACGGCATGGCGCCATTGCCAGTCGCGCAGCAGCATGCCCGTCCCGAACAGCAGCACGGCACCGGCGGCCATCGCGACGACGCCTGGCATCCGGCCGCGCCGCGCCAGCAGTCCGGCAACCAGCGGAAAGAGCAGGTAGAAATGCTCTTCGACGCACAGCGACCACGCATGCGAATACGCCCGCTGCGCGACGTGGTCGGGCAGGACGTTCATCGTGAACGTGAAAAATTGCCAGACCGGCGGCATCGCATCCCCCTCGCGCCACGCGGGCAGCACGACATACAGTCCAAGCACCGCCAGGTAGGCCGGCAGGATGCGCCACGCCCGGCCCACGACGAAGCCCACCCAGTCGGGCGTACGGCCGACCGCCAGATCCCGCAGCACCGGCCACGCGATCAGGTAGCCGCTCAGCACGAAAAAAAGGTCGACGCCCATCCACCCATGCTGTCCCGGACCGGGAACGTTCATGCCGTAACTGGACAGGTGGTACAACATGACGACGCCGATGGCGACGGCACGCAGCAGGTCGAGGCCGGGCGAGCGAGGCGGTGAGGACAGTCGCGAAGGCAGCGGCGAAGAAGACGTGGGCGATGGATTCGACGTGGGCGATGGATGCATGGCGCGCAAGTGTACTCGCGCGCCGGGCGTCAAAGCTCACCGATCATCACCGCGGTTCCGGAGCAGGCGTTGACGCAGGCGCAGACGCGGACTCGGACGCAGACGCAGACGCAGACGCAGACGCAGACGCGAACCCGGACGCAGACGCGTTGACGCGCTGGCGGTCGGGTTACGTCAGGCGTATGCTTGCGCCGACTCCCCGACCCATGACCATCATGTCCCGCGATGCCGTTGTCACTACCAGTAAATTGCTCAGCTACGTGCTGCGCCACCGCCCGGACAGCATCGGCCTGCAACTCGACGCCAACGGCTGGGCCGACGTGGACGAGCTCCTGCAACGCCTGGCCGAACACGGCAAGCCCGTCGCACGCGACCTGCTCGACCGCGTCGTAGCGGAGAACGACAAGCAGCGCTTCGCGTTCGATGCGCAGCGCGCCCGCATCCGCGCCAGCCAGGGCCACTCGATCGACGTCGAACTCGGCCTCGAACCGGTGCAGCCTCCGGACGTGCTGTACCACGGCACCGCGAGCCGCTTCGTCACCTCCGTCCTCGCGACGGGCCTGCGCGCCGGCAGCCGCCAGCACGTGCACCTGTCGGGCGACGTCGACACGGCCCGTCGGGTCGGTACCCGGCACGGCGTCCCCGTCATTCTCCGCGTGGACACGGCCCGCATGCGCGCGGACGGCGCCGTGTTCTACCGGTCGGACAACGGCGTGTGGCTGACCGGACCCGTCGCGCCGCGCTACCTGCGCGTGCTGGACGGCGCCGGAGACTAGTCCGCATTCCCGCATTCGCGTCGCTGCGAATCGCGGCCTGTCCCTCGGCACGAGCAATCGATCAACGGCCGATCATCGTTCGCTGGTTGCCGCCGCCAGCAGCTGCGCCGTGTCCGCCGCACCCATCCTGCGCGCCGCATCGACCACCGTATTGCCATCCGCGTCCGTGCGGAACGGATCGGCGCCGCGCGCCAGCAGCAGTCGGGCGATGTCGACGCGGTTGAACATGGCTGCGAACATCAGTGCCGTCTTGCCGTTCGGGCCCGCGTTGTCGACTGCCGCGCCGTGGTCCAGCAGCAGGGTCGCGATGGCCGTGTCGCCCTTGAACGCGGCGCCGGCGAGCGGGGTCTGGCCGGCGTCGTTCATGATTTCCGGATCGGCGCCGTGCTCCAGCAGCACGCGCGCGGCGTCCGCATGTCCGTGGTAGCAGGCCAGCATCAGCAGGCTGTCGCCCCGTTCGTTGCGGAGGTTGGGCGGCAGGCCCTGGTCCAGCAGGGTGCCGAGTTCGGCGGCCTCGCCGGCACGTGCAAAGTGGAAGACCTTGCGTACGAAGGCCAGCGTGTCTTCGTCGAGTTCGCTCGCCGATGGCGGACGGGGCGGTGCTTGCTGCTGCATGGTGACCTCCGGGTCAAGAACGCTCGACAGGATTAGAACACAGTGCGCCACCGCGCACGGTTGCGGCGCATTCGCGCCGGATCAAACGTGGCCCTGGAACTCGCGGAGGTGGCGCTCGATCTCAAACACATGCGGGTCGGGCTTGCCGAGTGCGCGCAGGGCCTTGGCCAGTTCCAGCAGGTATTCGCTGTTAGGTCCGCTGGGGCCACGCGCGGTGGCGATCTGTAGCGCAATGTCGCGCTCGGGCGCCGGGCCGAGGTAGGCCGCGTTCTCGTGCGTGGCGATGTAGACGAGGCCTTCGGTGCGCGTGCCGTCCTCGAAGCGGATGTCGGTCGCCAGGCGCAGGTAGCCGTTCTTTTCGCGGTAGTCGAGGTGGGCGAATTCCTCGGGCGTGACGAGGTAGGCCATGCCGTGGCAGGTCGCGCCGGCATCGGGCACCAGGGTCACGACGCGGCCCGGTGCCGTCTCCGTGCCGCGGTGGTCGTGCGAGCCTTGCCAGAAGCGCCGGGTCCAGCCCGTGATGCTGGCCGGGCGCCGCTCGAGATAGGGGAAGTCGGCCTTGAAGATGAGGGAACCGTAGCCGAACAGCCAGACGCTGGCGTGGTTGTCGAACTTGTCCATGCGCCGGTTGACCGCGATGGTGTTGTGGGACATCGATGAAGGGGGGGACATGTAGGAAAGCGCATTCTAGCGCGGCCGTTCCGCGGCGTCAGGCCCGGCCGGCATCAGCCGCACGTGGCCAGTAGTGGCCTCAGCGCGCGCGCGTCCGCAGCGCGCCCGCGGGGTTGTCTGCGGCGCCGATCCAGTCGAACAGGAACGTGCTGAATGCCGCGGCCGCCGGCGACAGCGAACGCTGTTCGCGCGTGTAGACGAAGAAGCGGCGCGTCAATACGGGCGCGTCGAGCGGCAGCATGCGCAGGCCGTGCAGGCGCACGAGCGGCGCCGCGTACGGCATGCAGACGGTGATGCCGAGACCGGACGCGACCATTGCCAGCGCGGTCGTCATATAGGTCACCTCGTGCGCCGGCCGCAGGGCGAGGTCGCGCACGTTGTCGGGCCTGTGGCCGTTCGTGCGGCCGGCCTGCGCGCCCGTTGCGCTCGATACGCCCGATGTGCCCACTACGCCTGATATGCCCGCTGCGCCCGCTGTGGCCGCTGCGCCCGCTGCCCCCGCTGCCCCCGCTGCGCGGCGGCGCGTCGCTTGCTCGCCTTCGCCGCCCATGTCGGCCAGCAGCCGTTCGGTGAACTGGCCACGCAGCGTGATCAGTGGATACGGGGCCAGGTCGCTCCAGCCGACGCGACGGCGCCTGGCGAGCGGGTGGTCCGGCGGGACGACGGCCTCGAACGGCATCTCCATCAATTCGCGAGCCTCAAGTTGCGGCGCGCTGTCGCGTTCCGGGCCGATGCCGAAATCCGTCTCGCCCGACAGGACGCGCGTCGTTACGGCCTCGACCGGCGAATCGGACAGGCTCACGCCGATGTCCGGGTAGCGCTCCCGCCATGCCGCGATCACTTGCGGCAGCAACGTGCAGGCCATCAACTGTGGCACGGCCACGCGCACGATGCCTTTTCTCAGTTGCGCCTGGTCCGCAATGTTCGCAAGCGCACGGTCGAGGTCGTCGATCATCTGGCTGAATAGGGGGTAGAGTTCGTTCCCCGTCTCGGTGAGTGCGATGCGCCGCGTGCTGCGGTCGACGACGCGCACGCCGAGCGTTTGTTCCAGTTCCTTGATCAGGCCTGACAAAGCCGATTGCGTAACGTGCATGTATTGCGCGGCGAGCGTAAAGTTACCTGTCTTCGCGAGGGCAACGAAGGCGCGCATCTGGCGCAGGGTAGGATTCATAAGAAAATCCGATAAATAGAGCGGAAAATATTGTTTGTATGATAGTCCGTTTTACTCTTTAATGGCGGAAACATTTAGCTTTGAAGGAAACGCCATGAAACTCGCTACCCTGAAGACGGGCGGCCGCGACGGTACGCTCGTTGTCGTCAGCCGCGACCTGGTCACCTGCCAGGCCGTCCCCAAGATCGCCCGCACCCTGCAGCACGCGCTGGACGACTGGGACCACGTCGCGCCGCGTCTCGCGCAGGTCTACGACCAGCTGAATGCCGGCAAGGCCACGGCGGCCGAATCCTTCATCGAGGAAGAGTGCGCGTCACCGCTGCCGCGTGCATACCAGTGGGCCGACGGCTCCGCGTACATCAACCACGTGGAACTCGTGCGCAAGGCGCGCGGCGCCCAGGTGCCGCCGTCGTTCTACACCGATCCGCTGATGTACCAGGGCGGTTCCGATTCCTTCGTCGGCCCGTGCGACCCGATCGCCGTGCTGTCCGAGGAATGGGGCGTCGACCTGGAGGCGGAAGTCGCGGTCGTCACCGGCGACGTGCCGATGGGCGCGACGGTCGAGCAGGCGGCGCAGGCGATCCGCCTCGTCATGCTCGTCAACGACGTGTCGCTGCGCAACCTGATTCCGAAGGAACTGGAGAAGGGCTTCGGGTTCTTCCAGTCGAAGCCGGCAAGCGCGTTCTCTCCGGTGGCCGTGACACCGGACGAACTCGGCGATGCATGGCGCGACAGCAAGCTGCGCTTGCCGCTGCTCGTCACGTTGAACGACCAGCCGTTCGGCCGGCCGAACGCGGGCGACGACATGACGTTCAGCTTCGCGCAACTGATCGCGCACGCCGCGAAGACACGCGAACTCTGCGCCGGATCGATCATCGGTTCCGGCACGGTGTCGAACAAGCAGGGCAGTTTGCACGGGTCGAGCATCGCCAACGGCGGCGTGGGCTATTGCTGCCTGGCCGAGGTGCGCATGTACGAAACGATCGAGCAGGGCGCGCCCGCCACACCGTTCCTGCGCTTCGGCGATACTGTCCGTATCGAGATGCTCGATGCCGATGGCGCCAGCCTGTTCGGTGCCATCGACCAGGAGGTTGCACATTATCACGGGAGGAAGGAATGAAGCTCTATACCTATTTCCGCAGTTCGGCCGCATACCGGGTGCGTATCGCGCTCAACCTGAAAGGGCTGAAGTACGATGCGGTCCCGGTGCACCTCTTGCGTGGTGGCGGCGAGCAGTTGCAAGCAAACTACGTCAAGATGAACCCCAGCGGCCTCGTCCCCACCTTCCAGGACGATTTCATCACGCTGACCCAGTCGATGGCCATTCTCGAATACCTGGAGGACGAGTACCCGGAGGTGCCGCTGATGCCGAAGGACTCGGCCGGGCGTGCGCGCGTGCGCGAGCTCGCGCAGATCGTCGCATGCGACATCCATCCGGTGAACAACCTGCGCGTGCTGCGTTACCTCGTCAACGACCTCGGGCTGTCGGAAGAGGTCAAGACGCAGTGGTACCGCCACTGGATCGTGGGCGGCCTCGACGTGCTGGAGAAGCACCTCGCGCGCGACCCCAGCGCGGGGCCGCTGTGTCACGGCTATTTGCCGACCATCGCCGACTGCTTCCTCGTGCCGCAGGTGTTCAACGCGCAGCGCAACGGCGTCGACATCGCCGCGTATCCGAACATCGCGCGCATCAACGCGGCTTGCGTGGAAATCCCGGCCTTCGTGGCCGCGCATCCGTCCAACCAGCCGGACGCGGAATAAAGAGCCCGGCCGCCACGTGAGCCACGTCGACGGCCGGCGGCCGGCGCTACAGTGCACGAACGCCGCCACGCATGCGTCCACGCGGCGGCGTCAGGCGTCAGTGCCGCGTCTGCGACCCCGTAGTCGAGCGGTCAGGCGCGGCCGGCGTCGAGATCTCTTCCAGCGTATGGTCGACGCCGGCCGAATGCTTGGCCGCCATATCGCCCAACGACACGATGCCGACCACTTCATGCGACGCCTCGTCGACGACAGGCACGCGGCGGATCTGCACGTCGCCCATCTGGCCCAGCACCTCGTCCACCGTCTGGTTCGGCGCGCACGTGCGCACGTCGGTGCTCATCACGTCGCCCACGCGCGCCTGCCCCGGCGCCTCGCCGGCCGCCGTCGAGCGCACGGTGATGTCGCGGTCGGTGATCATGCCGACGAGCCTGTGGCCGTCGAGCACGGGGATCGAACCCACGTTCAACTCATCCATCATCTGCGCGGCGCGCTGCACGGTTTCCTGCGGCGAAATGCTTTGCACGTCGCGGGTCATCATATCCTGAATGGTCTGCATTTGAACCTCCTTCGCTGCGTTCACACGGCGTTGCATGATGCACGAATTCGCGCAGGCCGGACGCTACGTTGACTTGCGGAACAGCCCGTACATAAAGGCCTTGTGCGAAGCCGGCTCGGCTACAATCTGCTCCTTTTGACTCGCATCGAGACCATGACCATTCCCGCGCCCATCGCCGCTGCCCTGGACCGTGCCGATCCTTCCTGGCGTCCCCATCTCATGAACGGTCTCGACGCGATGATGCGTGCGACGCCGGACTACCTGCCGCAACTGGCGGACGACCACTACCTGCCGACGGGCGGCCGCCTGTTCGCCGCGTTCGCGCTGCCGTTCGATCAAGTGCGTTACGTGCTCGTGGGCGAGGGGCCGTATCCGCGCGAGGGGAGCGCGACGGGCGTGTGCTTCATGGATGGGGCGGTCGGCCCCTTGTGGTCGGACACGGGGCTGTCGAAGCCCGTCAACCGCGCCACGTCGCTGCGCAACTTCATGAAGATGCTGCTCGTGGCCGAGGGCCGGTTGAGCCCGGACGACACGGGCGGCGCGGCGCTGGCCCCCGTCGCGCAGGCGGCGCACGCGGACGGCTCGATCGAGACCTTGGCCGAGCTGCAGGACAACCTGCTGGGCCACGGCTTCCTGCTGTTGAACGCAGCTCTCGTGTTCCGCAAGCACGTGCCGCCGGTGCAGGAAGCGCGCGCCTGGGTGCCCTTCCAGCGCGCCGTGTTCGCCGCGCTGGCGGAACGGGCCGACAAGCCCACGCTGGTCTTGTGGGGCAAGATCGCGGAACAGTTGAAGAAGGTACCGGAGACGGCAGGCTTCCCGCAGATCCACGCCGAACATCCATACAACCTGTCGTTTATCCGCCACGAAGGCATGCAGAAACTGTTCGGGCCAATGCAATTGCTCCTGCGCTGCTGACACGCTCCAAATTCAGCCCCACTTCGGGGTCAGAGCACTTTTTTAGGCAAATTCGGGGTCAGAGCACATTTTTGGGAATAGATTCGACGCCACATGCGGGCATCCGCGCTTTTACGGCGGTCCCCACTGGCCGACATGCGGGGCGAAATGGCCGCGATCTCAACGCAGCACTGTGGCGCATGCTGACTGAACGGCGAACGAGCCGGACGATATGTAGCGAAGGCCATTGCCACAAAATTAGCTCTGACCCCGAATTTGGCGAGAAAAGTGCTCTGACCCCGAATTTGGGGCGCCAAGCAAAGGATGGCGAAATACGCTATACTTGACTAAATCGATCAACTAATCCGGCTTTTGTGAATGGCCGGAGGGCAGGTGAAAACGCCGGTCGATTGAAGAGAAGCAAGATTTTACCACTGTCTGGACAACAACCGGGGTTGTGATGCGTCTGACCACCAAAGGCCGTTTTGCTGTTACCGCGATGATCGATCTTGCCCTGCGCCAGGGCAACGGTCCCGTCACGCTGTCGGGCATCAGCCAGCGCCAGGCCATTTCGCTGTCCTATCTGGAGCAGCTGTTCGGCAAGCTGCGCCGGCACGAGATCGTCGAGTCGGTGCGCGGCCCCGGCGGCGGCTACAGCCTGGCGCGCAATGCCGACAAGGTGACCGTCGCCGACATCATCATCGCCGTCGACGAGCCGATCGATGCGACGCAGTGCGGCGGCAAGGAAAACTGCCACGGCGCCGATGCCGCCAGCGGCACCCGCTGCATGACCCACGAGCTGTGGGCGACCTTGAATGCGAAGATGGTCGACTTCCTCGATTCCGTCACCCTGCAGGACCTCGTCGACCAGCAGAAGCAAAAAGAACAGAACGTCGTGGTGATGCACCGCCACGCGCCGTCGGACAATACTGAAGCTAAGCATATTGGAGTGAACTGATGAACGCGCCCTTGGACCAAAAAATCGAGCAGAGCTTCGCGACTGCGCCGCATTTCCCGATCTACATGGATTATTCGGCCACGACGCCGATCGACCCGCGCGTGGCCGACAAGATGATTCCGTTCCTGCGCGAGCAGTTCGGCAATCCGGCATCGCGCAGCCACGCGTACGGCTGGAGCGCCGAAGCGGCCGTCGAGGAAGCTCGCGCGCAGGTTGCCGATCTCGTCGGCGCCGATCCGCGCGAGATCATCTGGACGTCGGGCGCGACGGAATCGAACAACCTCGCACTGAAGGGCGCGGCGCAGTTCTACAAGAGCAAGGGCAAGCACATCATCACGGTCAAGACCGAGCACAAGGCCGTGCTCGACACCGTGCGCGAACTGGAACGCCAGGGCTTCGAGGCGACCTACCTGGAACCGCAGGACAACGGCCTGATCTCGCTGGAACAGCTGGAAGCGGCGATCCGTCCGGACACGATCCTCGTCTCCGTGATGTTCGTGAATAACGAGATCGGCGTGGTCCAGCCGATCAAGGAAATTGGCGAACTGTGCCGCAAGAAGGGCATCATCTTCCACAGCGACGCGGCGCAGGCCACGGGCAAGGTCGAGATCAACCTGGAAGAGCTGAAGGTCGACCTGATGAGCTTTTCCGCGCACAAGACCTACGGTCCGAAAGGCATCGGCGCCCTGTACGTGCGCCGCAAGCCGCGCGTGCGCCTGGAAGCGCAGATGCACGGCGGCGGCCACGAGCGCGGCCTGCGTTCGGGCACGCTGGCGCCGCACCAGATTGTCGGCATGGGCGAAGCCTTCCGCATCGCGAAGGAAGAGATGACGACGGAACTCGCGCGCGTCAAGGCGCTGCGCGACCGCCTGGCCAAGGGCCTGCTGGAGATCGAAGAGGTGTACATCAACGGCGACATGGAACACCGCGTGCCGCACAACCTGAACGTGTCGTTCAACTTCGTCGAAGGCGAATCGCTGATCATGGCCATCAAGGACATCGCCGTGTCGTCGGGTTCCGCCTGCACGTCCGCGAGCCTGGAGCCGTCGTACGTGCTGCGCGCCCTGGGCCGCAGTGACGAACTGGCACACAGCTCGATCCGCTTCACCATCGGCCGCTTCACGACGGAAGAGGACATCGACTTCGCCATCAAGCTGTTGAAGGAAAAGGTCGGCAAGCTGCGTGAACTGTCGCCGCTGTGGGAAATGCACAAGGACGGCATCGACCTGAACTCGATCCAGTGGGCTGCCCACTAACTCATCGCATAGAACAAGGAGCACTACCATGGCATATTCCGACAAGGTCCTCGACCACTACGAAAACCCGCGCAACGTCGGCTCGTTCGACAAGAACGCCGACGACGTCGGCACCGGCATGGTCGGCGCACCGGCCTGCGGCGACGTGATGAAACTGCAGATCAAGGTCAACGAAGCGGGCGTCATCGAAGACGCGAAATTCAAGACCTATGGCTGCGGCTCGGCGATCGCATCGAGCTCGCTCGTGACCGAATGGGTCAAGGGCAAGTCGCTGGACGAAGCGCTGTCGATCAAGAACACGCAGATCGCCGAAGAGCTGGCGCTGCCGCCGGTGAAGATCCACTGCTCGATCCTGGCCGAAGACGCCATCAAGGCGGCTGTTGCCGACTACAAGCAGAAGCACGGCGCTGAAGACGTCAAAGCCGCGTGATCGCATGGTGGGCACGGGGTGCCCACCCTACGGCAATCGAATTTCGTAGGGTGGGCTCCCCGAGCCCACCGTGAAGCACCCGCATCGCAATACATCGCACTCAAGCTGGAGAAACAGAAATGGCTGTGACCCTCACCGAAAAAGCCGCAAAGCACATCAACCGTTACCTCGAGCGCCGGGGCAAGGGCGTGGGCCTGCGTTTCGGCGTGCGCACGACCGGCTGCTCCGGCCTGGCCTACAAGCTGGAATACGTCGACGAGGCGGCCGCGGAAGACACCGTGTTCGAATCGCACGGCGTGAAAGTGTTCGTCGATCCCAAGAGTCTGCCGTACATCGACGGCACCGAGCTCGATTTCGCCCGCGAAGGCCTGAACGAAGGCTTCCGCTTCAACAACCCGAACGTCAAGGACAATTGCGGTTGCGGCGAAAGCTTCCGCATCTGACCGGGGGCGCCGGAACGTGCAAAACCACTTCGAGCTGTTCCAGCTGCCGGCCAGGTTCGACGTCGACATGGAGGCGCTGGATGCCGCTTATCGCGAAGTCCAGGGCCGCGTCCATCCCGACCGCTTCGTGAACGCGAGCGACGCGGAAAAACGCGTTGCGATGCAATGGGCCACGCGCGCCAACGAGGCCTATCAAACGCTGAAGAATCCGATGCTGCGTGCGCGCTACCTGTGCGAGTTGAACGGCGTCGACCTGCAGACGGAATCGAACACGGCGATGCCGATGGACTTCCTGATGGAGCAGATGGAGCTGCGCGAAGCGCTGTCCGATGCGCGCGCCGCGAAGGATGCCGAGGCGCTCGACGAGCTGGATGCGCGCATCCGCAACGAGCGCAAGCAGCGCCTCACGCAGGTCGGCAAGCTGCTCGACGCGGGCGATTATCCGCAGGCGGCGCAGGGCGTGCGGGCGCTGATGTTCCTCGATAAGTTCGGCGACGAGTTGCATTACGCGTTCGAGGCATTGGAGAGCTGAGGTGACGAGTTCCGTAGGGTGGGCACCCCGTGCCCACGCGAACGCCGGCGACACGTTGGCATCCGCGTGGGCATGGGATGCCCACCCTACGCAATTTGCGACAGTATCTAACAAGAAGATTAGGTAACACGACCATGGCACTACTGCAGATCTCCGAACCCGGCATGTCGACCGCGCCGCACCAGCACCGGCTGGCGGTGGGCATCGACCTGGGCACCACCAATTCCCTCGTCGCGACCGTGCGTCACTCGATTCCGGAAGTGCTGACCGACGAGGACGGCCGCTCGCTGCTGCCATCGATCGTGCGCTACCTCGCGAACGGCCACGCCAACATCGGCTACAAGGCCATGGCGGCCCGCACCACCGATCCGAAGAACACCATCGTCTCCGTCAAGCGCTTCATGGGCCGCGGCCTGAAGGACATCGCGCACGCGGAGAACATGCCCTACGACTTTGTCGATGCTCCGGGTATGGTGCAATTGAAGACCGTCGCCGGCGTGAAGTCCCCGGTCGAAGTGTCCGCGCAAATCCTGGCCACGTTGCGCCAGACGGCGGAAGACGCGCTGGGCGACGAGCTGGTCGGCGCGGTGATTACGGTGCCCGCGTACTTCGACGACGCGCAGCGCCAGGCCACGAAGGACGCCGCGCAACTGGCCGGCCTGAACGTATTGCGCCTGCTGTCCGAGCCGACGGCCGCCGCCATCGCGTATGGCCTCGACCACGGCAAGGAAGGCGTGTTCGCCGTGTACGACCTGGGCGGCGGCACGTTCGACATCTCGATCCTGAAGCTGTCGAAAGGCGTGTTCGAAGTGCTGTCCACGGGCGGCGATTCCGCGCTCGGCGGCGATGATTTCGACCAGCGCCTGTTCTGCTACATCACGCAGCAGGCCGGCCTCGCGCCGCTGTCGGAACTCGACACCGCCACGTTGATGGTGAAGTCGCGCCAGGCCAAGGAACTGCTGTCGACGAACGAAGAGACGACCGTCGAGGCGATCCTGAAATCGGGCGAGGTCGTGCAGGTGACCGTCACCGCGAAGACCTTCGCCGAGATCACGCAGCCGCTCGTCGCGAAGACGATGAATGCCGTGCGCAAGGCGATGCGCGACGCGAACGTGTCCGTCGAGGACGTCGATGGCGTCGTGCTCGTCGGCGGCGCCACGCGCATGCCGCACATCCGCCGTGCCGTCGGCGACTTTTTTAAGACGATCCCGCACGCGAACATCGACCCGGACAAGGTCGTCGCGCTGGGTGCAGCCATCCAGGCGAACCTCCTCGCCGGTAACCGCGCCGCAGGCGACGACTGGCTGCTGCTGGACGTGATCCCGCTGTCGCTCGGCATCGAGACGATGGGTGGCCTCGTCGAGAAGATCATCCCGCGCAACTCGACGATCCCGTGCGCCCGCGCGCAGGAATTCACGACGTTCAAGGATGGCCAGACGGCCCTCGCGGTGCACGTGGTGCAGGGCGAGCGCGAGCTCGTGTCCGACTGCCGTTCGCTGGCGCGCTTCGAGCTGCGCGGCATCCCGCCGATGGCGGCCGGCGCGGCGCGCATCCGCGTCACGTACCAGGTCGACGCGGACGGGCTGCTGTCGGTGTCGGCGCGCGAGACGCGTTCCGGCGTCGAAGCGTCGATCACCGTGAAGCCGTCGTACGGCCTCGGCGACGAAGAGGTCGCGCGCATGCTGCAGGATTCGTACAACTCGGCGCAGGTCGACATGGTCGCGCGCGCGCTGCGCGAGGAACAGGTCGAGGCCGAGCGCATCCTGCTCGCGACGCAGTCCGCGCTCGACACGGACGCCGACCTGCTGAACGACGAAGAGCAGACCGCGGTCGCGCAGCTGGTGCACGCGGTGCGCGACGCGATGATGCGGTCGAACGATACGGACATCGACGCCGGCGCGCGCCAGAACGCATTGCACGACGCCGTGCAGGCGCTGGCGCACGGCACCGAGGAATTCGCCGCGCGGCGCATGGACAAGAGCGTGCGCAAGGTATTGGCAGGTAAAGCGCTCGATCAGGTATGACATCATGGTGGGCACAGGGTGCCCACCCTACGACATGTAACGGACGGCCGTAGGGTGGGCTCCCCGAGCCCACCAAAAGCCGGCGACAAAACACAAGAGGTCAAGAAGTGCCACAAATCGTCATCCTCCCCCATCCCGTCTTCTGCCCCGAAGGCGCCGTGCTCGAAGGCCAGAGCGGCAAGTCGATCTGCGACACGCTGCTCGAGAACGACATCGAGATCGAGCACGCCTGCGACCGCGTGTGCGCGTGCACGACGTGCCACGTGATCGTGCGCGAAGGCTTCGATTCGCTGAACGAGCAGGAGGAAAAGGAAGAGGACATGCTCGACAAGGCATGGGGCCTCGAGCCGAACTCGCGCCTGTCCTGCCAGGCGATCATCGCCGACGAGGACCTCGTCGTCGAGATCCCGAAGTACACGATCAACCACGCAGCCGAGAATCACTGATCACGACGGAGGATTCCATGAAGTGGACCGATGTCACGGCCATCGCCGAGGCCTTGTACGAAACCTACCCGGACGTCGATCCGGCCACCGTGCGCTTCGTCGACCTGCATAACTGGGTCGTCGCGCTGGACGGCTTCGACGACGACCGCACGCGTGGCGGCGAGCGCGTACTGGAAGCCATTCAGGCGGCATGGATCGATGAAGCAAAGTAAAAAAGAAGCCCAGACGATCTACCAGCTGGCCCCGGAAATCAAGCCGGGCCAGTCGATCGAACTGCTGAAGGAACTGCACATCCTCACGCGCGACGGGAAGCTGAACCAGGACAGCCGCCGCAAGCTGAAGCAGGTGTATCACCTCGTGCAGTTCATCGAGCCTCTGCTGAAGGACGTCGGCGAAGCCGCGACCGTCGTCGACCACGGCGCCGGCAAGTCCTACCTTGGCTTCATTTTGTACGACCTGTTCTTCAAGGGACGCGAGAACGCAGGCCACATCTACGGCATCGAGACGCGCGAAGAACTCGTGCAGAAGTCGGCGGAGCTGGCCGCGCGCCTGGGCTTCCCCGGCATGTCGTTCCTGAACCTGTCCGTCGCGGAGTCGACCGAGTCCGACAAGCTTCCGCCCACGATCGACGTGGTGACGGCGCTCCACGCCTGCAACACGGCGACGGACGACGCCATCGACTTCGCGCTGAAGAAGCACGCGAAGCACATCGTGCTGGTGCCGTGCTGCCAGGCCGAAGTCGCGTCCGTGCTGCGCAAGAACAAAAGCAAGGATCTGGGCCGCAGTGCGCTCACGGAAATCTGGCGCCACCCGATCCACACGCGCGAATTCGGCAGCCAGATCACGAACGTGCTGCGCTGCCTGCAGCTGGAGGCGCACGGCTATCAGGTCACCGTCACGGAACTGGTGGGCTGGGAGCACTCGATGAAGAACGAGTTGATCGTCGCGACGTACAAGAACCTGCCGCGCCGCCGGCCGGCCGAGCGCCTGCAGCAGGTGCTGGCCGAAGTGGGCCTCGAAGAACTCTCCTCGCGCTTCTACACCGAACCATCGACCGTTTGAAACTCCCATGAGCGACCACCACGACCGCTGGATCGACCTGCGCAGCGACACCGTCACCCAGCCGTCCGCCGCGATGCGGGCCGCGATGGCGGCGGCGTCCGTCGGCGACGACGTCTATGGCGACGACCCCACCGTCAACCGCCTGCAGGACTACGCCGCGGAGTTGTTCGGCTTCGAAGCGGGCCTGTTCGCACCGACCGGCACGCAGACGAACCTCATCGCGCTGATGACGCATTGCGGCCGCGGCGACGAATACCTCGTCGGCCAGGAAGCGCACACGTACAAGTACGAAGGCGGCGGCGCCGCCGTGCTGGGTTCGATCCAGCCGCAGCCCATCGCGAACCAGCCGGACGGCAGCATCGCCATCGCCGACATCGCCGCGTACATCAAGCCGGACGACATGCACTTCGCGCGCACGCGCGTGCTCGCGCTGGAAAACACGATCGGCGGGCGCGTGCTGCCGCAGGCCTACGTGAAAGCCGCGACGGACTTCGCGCATGCGCAAGGCCTCGCCACGCACCTGGACGGCGCGCGCATCTGCAATGCCGCGGTCAAGCAGGGCATCGCGCTGCGCGACGCGGCGGCCGGTTTCGATACCGTGTCCGTGTGCCTGTCGAAAGGCCTCGGCGCGCCGGTCGGCTCGGTGCTGCTTGGGCCGAAGGCGTTCATCGAGCAGGGCAAGCGCTGGCGCAAGATGCTGGGCGGCGGGATGCGCCAGGCCGGCGTCATCGCGGCCGCCGCGCATCACGCGCTGGAGCACAATGGCGCGCGCCTCGCGGAGGACCATCAAAACGCGGCCGACTTGTCCGCGGGCCTCGCACGCATCGAGGCTTTGAAGGTCACGGCGCCGCAGACGAACATCTTCTACGTCGAGATCCCGGAAGCCGCGTGCGCGGCCCTGCGCGACGCGCTGGCGCGCCAGGGCATCCGCGCGTCGATCGCGCCGCACACGCGCCTCGTGACGCACCTGGACGTCTCGAGCGCCGACGTGCGCACGACCGTCGCCGCATTCGAATCCTTCTTCCGCGACTGGAAAGCACAATGAGTGACGAAGGTATCCGCCTGGCCAAGCGCGTGGCCGAGATCGTGCCGTGCTCGCGCGGCGAAGCCGAGCGCTATATCGCGGGCGGCTGGGTGACGGTCGACGGCGCCGTCGTCGAAGACCCGGCCACGCGCGTGACGCCTGCGCAAGCGGTGGCACTGCTGCCGGGCGCGCAACCCGTGGAGCCCGCGCCCGTGACGATCGTCCTGCACAAACCGGCCGGCGTCGATGCGGCCGGCGCGCTGGCGCTGATCGCGCCGGAGACGCTGGCGGCAGGCGGCGACACGCGCTTCCTGCGCCGGCACCTGGCGCGGCTCACCGTCGTCACGCCGCTGGAGCCGGAAGCGAGCGGCCTGGTCGTGCTGAGCCAGGACTGGCGCGTGACGCGCAAGCTGGTCGAGGACGGCGCGCGCGTCGAACAGGAATACGTGGCCGAGGTGACGGGCGCCATTCAAGAGGATGGCTTGTCCCGCCTGAACGCCGGCATGCGCGTGCAGGGCAGGGCGACCGTCCCGCTGAAGGCCAGCTGGCAGAGCGAGGCGCGGCTGCGCCTGGCCGGCAAGGACGTCCGGCCGGGGCAGGTGGCCGCCATGTGCGCGGACGTCGGCTTGACCGTCAAGGCGCTGCGCCGCCTGCGCATCGGGCGCGTCGCGCTGGGCCAGTTGCCGTCCGGGCGCTGGCGCTATCTGCACGAGACCGAGCGCTTCTGATTTGACGGACAGGCAACGCCTGCTACAAAAGGATCGACGGATGAAGATCGGTAAGCGCCTGCTGACCGTGCTGACGCTGTGGACGGGCATCGTGCGTGCCGCGGGCGTCGATCCGCTGACGATCGACGTCGACGCGCGCGACGCGCTGCGTTTCGCGCGTCTCATGCGGGATGGCGCCGTGCCGACGGCCGCTACGCTGCAGCGCGACTATCTGGATGGGGCGGGGCCGGGCGTGAAGGTCTTCACGCCGTTACGGATCCGCGATGCACGGCATCTTGCCGCAGTCGTGGCCAGCAAGCCCGATATCTACCGCTACGCGATCCGCGAATGCCTGCCGCAACTGCCGGCGTTGCGCGGCGACCTGCGCGCCATCTATCTCGCGTTTGCGGGCCTGCTGCCGGAACGTCCGTTGCCCGCCATCGACGTCGTCTTCGGCGCCAACAACTCGGGCGGGACGGCCGGCGACGGCAGGCAGGTGCTCGGCCTCGAGGTGCTTTGCCCGCCCGGCACGACGCCCGAGCAGTTCCGCACGACGATGCGCGGCTTCTTCGCGCACGAAACGGTGCACACGTGGCAGGCCGACGAAACGCCGGCCGCGCTGGCCGATCTGTTGCTGAGCCAGGCGTTGCGGGAAGGCGGCGCCGATTACCTGGCGACCGTCGTCACCGGTGCGATTCCGCATCTCGATCGCGACGCCTGGGCGCGCCCGCAGGAAGCCAGGCTGTGGCAGGAATTCCAGCGCGACCGCGAGGCCATCCGCGGTAGCCGCGACGACGTGAACAAGCGGGTCGCCAGCCCCCAGTTCCGGCGCTGGTTCGCGAACTGCGGCTCCGCGCCGGCAGGGTGGCCTTGCGAGGCCGGCTACTGGATCGGCATGCGCATCGCCGCAGCCTACGTGGCGCAAGCGGCCGACAAGCGCGCCGCGATCCGCGACCTGCTCGAACTGCGCGATCCGGCCGCGATCCTCAAGGCAAGCGGCTACGGCAAATAGGGCGCGGCCCGTCAGTCGGCGGCCTTGCCCGCCGCGTCGATCAGGTTGTCGCGCAGGCGCACGATGGCCTTCTGCAGCGCGGGGAACTCTTCCGGGCTCAGGCCAGACGCGGCGACCGTCTGCTTGCCGAATCCAAGCCCTTTTTCGCGCAGCGCGCGGCCGGCGTCCGTGAGCGAGATCCGCACGTTGCGCTCGTCTTCCTTGTCGCGTTCGCGGCGGAGGTAGCCCATCGCTTCCAGGCGCTTGAGCATCGGGGTGACGGTGCTCGGTTCCAGGAACAGCTTTTCGCTGAGGCTCTTCACTGTCTGATCGTCTTCTTCCCACAAGGCGATGATGGCCAGGTATTGCGGGTAGGTGAGGCCCAGCGCGTCCAGCACGGGCTTGTACACGCGCGAATACGCGAGGTTCGTGGAATAGATCGCGAAGCACATGAAGTCCGCCATGCGGGCGGCCTTGGCGGGGGTGTCGTTGTCGGTTGCCATCGTGTCGAAAAAATTATCGTGATAACCGTTATCGTACTTGAAAATCCTCGGATGCGATGCTGGTATTTGTTGTGCTAATCATTATTGCGATAATTAATGTGAGGAGTCACCGATGAAGCCGTACGACGCCGCCATTTCGTCCGCCGCAGCGCGTGCGCATCGCCCACGCGCTGAAAGGAATCGCGGTGGAGCGCATTCCCGTCGAGATCGTGGGTGCAAGCGCGGAAAACCGCCGGCCGGCCTGCCTGGACGTGAATCCGCAAGGGCTCGTCCCGGCGCTGCTGACGGACGACGGCGTGCTGCTGACGCAATCGCTGGCCATCGTCGAGTACCTGGACGAGGTGTATCCCGAGCCGCCGCTGCTGCCGCTCGAAGCGGCGACGCGGGCGTGGGTGCGCGCGTTCGTGCTGGCCGTGCTGGCCGAGACGCATGCGATCGTGACGCCGCGCGTCGCGATACGCCGCGCCTCGCGGACGTGTTCCTGTTTCCGCAGGCGGTGAACGCGGGACGCGTGGACTTGCCGTTGGCGCGCTGGCCGCAGCATGTGGAGGCGGTCGCGCGGCGGTTGGCCGACATACCGGCGTTTGCCGACAACGCCCAGGCCACGTTGCCGCCTCGGTAGGGTGGGCTCGGGGAGCCCACCCTACGCGAGGGTAAGACGTGCCTCTAGCCCACCCTCGGGCCGGTTGTGCAGGGTGAGCGTCCCGCCGAGACTCCCGGCCAGCTGGCGCGCGATGGCGAGCCCCAGGCCCGTGCCGCCCGTGTCGCGATTGCGCGACCCCTCGAGCCGGAAGAACGGCTCGAACACGGCTTCCAGCTGCTCGGCGGGGATGCCGGGACCGTTATCCAGCACGCGCACGAGCACCGCGCCCTGGCTGTCGCGTCCCACGACGATGGACGCGCCGCCGCCGTAGCGCAGCGCGTTGTCGACGAGGTTGCCGACGATGCGCCGCAACGCCTTCGGGCGCGTCTGCACGGGCGCGCCGATGCGGCCCTCCAGCGTCACGGCGCTGCCCGCGTCGCGGTAGTCCAGCACGAGGCTGTCGAGCTGCGCGTCGAGGTCGATGGCGCGCGCTGGCTCCCGCTCGCCGTGCATCGCGCGCGCGTAGCCGATGCCGTCCTTGACGAGGCCCTGCAATTCCTCGAGGTCTGCGCGCAGTCGCGGCTGCTGCGCCTCGTCGTCCATCAGGTCCACGCGCAGGCGCATGCGCGTGATGGGCGTCTGCAAATCGTGCGAGATCGCGGCGAGGATGCGCACGCGCTCGTCGACGTACGCGGCGATGCGGCGCTGCATGGCGTTGAACGCGCGCGCCGAGCGCAGGACTTCGGACGGCCCCCGTTCCGGCAGCTCGACTGGACGCAGGTCGGGGCCGAGCGCATCGGCCGCCTCGGCCAGGGTGCGCAGCGGGCGCACGGCCTGGCGCACGGCGAGCCAGCAGCACGCGGCGAGGATCGCCAACTGCGCCGCGAGCACGTACGGCAGCCACGGCGACAGCGGCACGCCGCGCATCGGCACGACGTCGATGGTCAAGGGCGAGCCGTCCGTCAGGCGCAGGTGCACCTGCATGCGTCCGCTGTCGCCCAGACCGTTCACGGTGAGCGGATAGCTGCGCCCGATGCCTTGCGCGATCGACGCGGCGATCTGCGCCGACAGCTTCTCGTCGGGCATCGCGCCGATCGTCTCGCCCGGGCCGAGGATGAAACGGTAGCTGCGGCGCGCCAGCCGCGGCAGCCACGCGGGCCGCTCGGCCGCCGGCAGCAGGTCGAGCAGGGCGACGGAGCTCGCCACCTCGCGCTCCACATACCCCATCATCAGCTGCGTCGTCGCCTGGTCGCGTTCCGTGAACGTGAGCGCGACGGACAGCCCCTGCGCCAGCGCGAGCCCGGCGAACAGGATCAGCGCGAGGCGCGCATACAGGCTGCGCGGCCAGGGAACGGCCAGGCGCGTGCTCATGCGGTCCGGCCCTCGAGGATCGTCACCTCGGCCGAGAATACATAGCCTTCGTTGCGCAGGGTCTTGATGTAGCGGGGCTCGCGCGCGCCGTCGCCCAGGCGCTGGCGCAGGCGGCTCACGAGCAGGTCGATCGACCGGTCGAAGAATTCCGCGTCGTTGCCGTGCGTGAGGCCCAGCAGCTGGTCGCGCGACAGCACGCGCTGCGGGTGGTCGACGAACACGCGCAGCAGGCGGTATTCCGCGCCGCTCATCGCGACTTCGACGCCGTTCGTGTCGAGCAGGTGGCGCCCGACCGTGTCGAGGCGCCAGTCGCCGAACGCGATCAGCTTCGCGGCCTCCGTCACTTGCAGGTTCGGCGGCATCATGCGCGTGCGGCGCAGCACGGCGCGGATGCGCGCCAGCAGCTCGCGCACGGCGAACGGTTTCGGCACGTAGTCGTCCGCGCCGAGTTCCAGGCCGACGACGCGGTCGGTCTCGTCGTCGCGCGCCGTCAGCATCACGATGGGAATCGCGCGGTGTTTTCCTGCCCGTAGTTCGCGGCACAACGTGAGGCCGTCGTCGCCGGGCATCATGATGTCGAGCAGGATCAGGTCGGGCGGCGCCTGCAGCAGCGCGTTCTTCATCTCGCGGCCGTTGGCGGCCAGGGTGACGCGCAGGCCCTGCTTTTCCAGGTAGGCGCCGACCAGTTCGCGGATGCCGCGGTCGTCGTCGACGACCAGCACGTGGTCGTTATCGTTCATGCTCGCTCCTCGGATGGTTGCGGGGCCTACTGTAGCGCGGCGCACCGGCGTCATTATGTCCGAATGTGTCGAGGGCGGCACGGGACACATGGCCTGACAAAACGGGGAGTTGCGGACACATTGCGCACACATGGCGGGCGTCCAATGGAGGCTCGCGAATTCAGGAGCCTTCCATGACGAACCCGGTCGAATCCCCGCTCGCGCTGCTGGCCGGCCTGGCCACGGTGGCGTCCCCGTGCGTGCTGCCCGTGCTGCCGTTCCTGCTCGGCGTCCGCGTCGAACAGGTGAACCGGCGCCGCCCATTGCTGATCGTGGCCGGCTTCGTGCTGTCGTTCTCCGCGTTCGCGCTGGCGCTGGGTGCCGTATCGAGCGCCGCGCAGCTGGCGCAGGAGACGCTGCGCGACGTGGCCATCGTGCTGCTGGGCGTATCGGGCCTGCTGCGCATCTGGCCGCGTCCGTGGGACCTGCTCGTCGAACGTGTTCGCCTCGTGTGGACCCGGCTGCGCGGCACGGGCGCCGACGCCGTGCCGCGCCAGAGCGGGGCGTTCGTGCTGGGCCTGTCGCTGGGCGCCGTGTGGACGCCCTGCGCCGGTCCGGTGCTCGCGTCGATCCTCGCCTTGGTCGTGCAGGCGCATGATCCGGCGAGAGCCGTAACGCTCATCGGCCTGTATGCGCTGGGCGCGGCGCTGCCGATGCTGGTGCTGATCCACGGCGGCCAGGCGATCGTGCAACGCGTGCGCGGCGTCGCCCGCCACGCCGTTGCGCTGCAGCGCGCGTTCGGCGTGCTCGTGCTGGCCAGCGCGGCCGCCATCTGGTTCCAGGTCGACACGCAGATCGCCGCCCACGTCCCGTCCATCTTCCCAACCCTGTAAGGAGTTCACCATGCACAACGCCATCCGTTCCCTCGCCGCTGCCGTCGTCACCTTCGCCGCCGCAAGCGCACACGCCGCCCCCGCACCGGAGTTCGCGGGCATCGACAACTGGATCAACAGCGCGCCCCTGTCGATGCAGCAGTTGCGCGGCAAGGTCGTGCTCGTGGATTTCTGGACCTACGACTGCATCAACTGCCAGCACGTGCTGCCGTACGTGAAAGGCTGGCACGACAAGTACAAGGACCAGGGCCTCGTCGTCGTGGGCGTGCACACGCCGGAATACGGCTTCGAGCGCAACCTGAACAACCTCAAGACGGCCGTGCAGCGCAACGCCATCACGTTCCCGGTCGCGCAGGACAACCGGTACGTCACCTGGACCGCGTACAACAACCAGTTCTGGCCCGCGTTCTATCTCGTCGATAAAAAGGGAGAGGTCGTGTACACGCACTTCGGTGAAGGGGATTACGCGCAGACCGAGGCGACGATCCGCAAGCTGCTGGCGCAGCGCTGAGTCAGGACGCTTCGGCCGGTGCGGCTCCAGGGGCCGCCGTCTTCTTCGGCAGCGCGACGACGCGCGTGCCCGCGAGGCGGTCGTGCAGGAACTGGCGGTCGCGGTCGAGCAGGGCCGTCAGGCTCCAGCCGACGATGCCGACGATGAGGGCGACACCGACCTGGCTCTTGTCCTTCAGGCCCAGTGCCGTGCAGGCGAGGAGGGCGGGCAGGAACCAGCCCCAGGCCAGCAGGTAGCGCACGACGGCCGTCGTCAGCGGCAGGCGGGTGCCGCCGTTCGTCACGACCTGCATGCGCCACGTCTTCATCGCCAGCGTGTGGCCGCTGTTGGTCCAGCCCCAGGTGAAATAAGCGCCCGTGACGACGAACAGCCAGACCTTCAGGCCGAACTGGAACACGGGCGCGTGGCTGTTGCGCGTGACGAGCAGGTACAGCGCCACCGCCAGCATGTCCACGGCCAGCAGCAGGAAGGCCTCGTAGACCATCGCGATCAGGCGGCGCTTGATGCTGGGCGTGGTGCCGGCGGTGTCGGACATGTGGGTCTCAGGCGTTGTTGGGCGAGATGCCCCAGTTTGCCGGCACCTGTTTTTCCGGCTCCGGTGCCGGCTGAGGCGTAGCGGGCGTCTGCACCGGTGGTGGTGGCGCGGGCGTGGCGGGCGCCGGTGGCGGCACGCACGGCGGGGCCGCGGACACCGCGTTCTTGACCATGCCGGCCGGGCACGACGTCGCCCCCTGGCCCAGCGGCGCGACGACCTTGCCGTTGGCCTGCGAGGGCACGACGCGCGGCGTCTTGCGTGCGGTGGCCGAGGCGGCCAGCTTTTTCTTCTGTTCTTCCGGCAACTGCTGATAGCTTTCCCACGTGGCGTTCTTTTGCTCGGGGGCGATCTTGCGCGTGCGCGTATAGGTTTCGCGCGCCAGTTCGCGCTGCTCCGGCGTCAGCTTGGCCCATTCGCGCATGCGTTCGTGCACGCGTTCCTGTTCTTCCGGGTTCATCGTGGCGAAGCGGTTGGCGAGCTGCAGCCACTTCTGCTTGCGCACGCCGTCCATCGGGTCCCATTCGCCCTGCAACGGCTGCAGGGCCACCTGCTGGGCGGGCGTGAGGCTGCGCCACAAGGGCTTGTCGCCGCTCTTGCGGCTGCCCGTGGCGCGCGACGGTTCGGGATGCGTGGCGGGCGCGGCGCCCGCGGCCGCTGCGTGCGTCGACGCGGCGGGATGGGACGCGTTTTGCTCGTTGATGGTCAGTATGGCCGCGCCAACGAGCACGACGGCAGCGACGGCGCCGGCAACTTTGAGCTTGTTAGCCGTCATCCTTTACTGGGCTCGCTGCGGCTGTTGCTGTGCCTGCTGCTGTTGTGCCAGGTAGGCGTTGAACCCGTGGTCGGTGTAGGCCGTCAGGGGCAGGTCGTCGGACATCACGGCCGCATCCAGCTCGGCCAGTTCGGCGGCGCGCTGCTCGTGTTCGTACTGGTACACGCCGACCATGCCGGCGACCATCGCCAGCAGCGGGGCCACGACGGCGGCGCGCGCCACCCATTGCATCGAAAACAGCGAGCCGACATCGAACGCGGCGCGCTGGCGCGCCTGTTTCGCACGGGCCGGCGCGTCGGCCTTCTTGCGCGCGAGCGCCTGTGTGCGCGCGGCCGCCAGGCGGTCGGTCGTCGACGCCGGCAGGTTGTCGAGGTTGTCGTTCAGTGCATGGCGGATTTTGTACGCCAGGTTGATGTCGTCGGTGTTCATAATTTAATTCCCTTGGCCTCCAGGGCTTTCTGCAGGGTATGCGTTGCGCGAGAACAATGTGTTTTTACACTGCCCTCGGAGCATCCCATCGCTTGGGCCGTCTCGGCCACGTCCATGTCCTGCCAGTAACGCATGAGGAACGCTTCCCGTTGACGCGCCGGTAGCTTTTGTACTTCTTCCTCGATCAATCGCAGGGTTTCCGCCCGTTCGACCTGGTCCGCGCTCGACTCGGCGGCGGCCGTCCCTTCCTCGGCTTCGTAAGAGGCAAGTATATCAAATTCCTCGTCGTCTTCGTCCCGGCGGCCGAGGCCTCCGAAGAGGCTGATCCAGGTGTTCCTGACCTTTTCGCGGCGGAAGTAATCGAGGATCGTGTTCTGCAGGATGCGCTGAAAAAGCATCGGCAATTCGGCCAGGGGCTTGTCGCCGTACTTCTCCGCAAGCTTGATCATGGCGTCCTGAACGATGTCGAGCGCTGCCTCGTCCTTGCGGACCGCGTACGCCGCCTGCTTGAAGGCGCGCCGCTCGACACTCTCGAGGAAGTCGTTGAGTTCTTTATCAGTGGCCATGCGATATGTGGTGGACGCCACGGGTACGTTGCCTGTGGCTTTTCGGAAAACTTTCGAATCCTAGCAAAAATTATGGCTGACCGCACCCGAAACCGGCGAACCGCGTGTACGTAGTTTCCGGCATGCTCCGTGCAAGCCTGCCGTTTTGAATCTAAAATGGTCGAATTGACATGGTTAGGAGGCAGGCATGGTGCGGCTTCTCGGCAAGGCAAGTTCGATCAATGTGCGCAAGGTGATGTGGACTTGCGCGGAGCTCGGCGTCCCGTTCGAACGGGAGGACTGGGGCAGCGGCTTTCGCTCGACGCAGGACCCGGCGTTCCTCGCGCTGAATCCGAACGCGATGGTGCCGGTGCTGGTCGACGGCGAAGCCGTGCTCTGGGAATCGAACACGATCTGCCGCTATCTCGCCACGCGCTACGGCGACGGGTCGGCCGCGAGCCTGCTGCCGCGCGATGCGCTGGCCCGGGCGAAGGTGGAGCAGTGGATGGACTGGCAGGCGACTGAGCTGAACAATGCATGGCGCTACGCGTTCATGGGGCTCGTGCGAGGCAGCGCCGCGCACCAGGACCCGGACCAGATCGCCGCGAGCCTCGCTGGCTGGAACCGGCAGATGGGCCTGCTCGAACGTCAGTTGGCGGCGTCCGGCGATTACGTGACGGGCGCGGCGTTCTCGCTGGCCGACGTCGTGCTGGGCGTGTCGGCGCACCGCTGGCGCAAGACGCCGATGGATTCGCGGCCAGATTATCCTGCCATCGCGGCGTGGATGTCCCGGCTTGTGGCACGGCCCGGCGCCGGTGCGTGGCTCCCCGACGATACGGCTTGAGCGAGCGCTTGGCGGGCACGGGGGTGCCCACCCTACGTCGATTCGGCGCTTCCACGATGGCGGTGGGGTGATTGCCGTAGGGTGGGCACCCCGTGCCCACCACAACGCTTGCATACCCATACCGTCAAAAGTCATGAAAAAGTAATTATTTATCTTGACCAGAATGGTGCAACGCAGTAAGGTATGGAACGCTTTGCACCCCCGAAGCTTATTGTCAAGCCAGCTTGTCACACAAAGTCAACCTCGGCATGACGCGCTTTCACAATGTAGGCAGTTTGCTCCAACCCGTGCCACAAGCGCGAGAGATTCGCATTCCGCTACAGTAACTCAAGCCGAACGAGTTGCGTCCAGCGCCGGTTCGTAAGGATCCTACGGCATCCTGAAAGATCGACGTGACCGCAGAAAGAAGGGAAGCATGAGCGCTGTTGCGTGACACGTATCTCGTCAGGGACGAGCATCCGATCAATCTCCCTATGGGTTTTGAAAGGAAACGTATCATGAGTAACGACGCAGCAGCTCCCATCACGGGCGCTGAGATCGTAGTCCGTTGTCTGGCGGAAGAGGGCGTGAAGCACGTCTTCGGTTATCCCGGCGGCGCGGTTCTCTACATCTACGACGCCATCTTCAAGCAGGACAAATTCCAGCACATCCTGGTACGCCACGAGCAGGCAGCCGTGCACGCGGCCGACGCGTATTCGCGTTGCTCGAACGAAGTCGGCGTTTGCCTGGTCACGTCCGGTCCGGGCGTCACCAATGCCGTCACCGGCCTCTCCACCGCATACATGGATTCGATTCCGATGGTCGTCATTTCCGGTCAGGTTCCGACCGCGGCGATCGGCCAGGACGCTTTCCAGGAATGCGACACCGTGGGCATCACGCGCCCGGTGGTGAAACACAATTTCCTCGTCAAGGACGTCAAAGACCTTGCCGATACGATCAAGAAAGCCTTCTATATCGCACGCACCGGCCGTCCGGGCCCCGTGCTCGTCGATATCCCGAAGGACGTGAGCATGCAGAAGGCGACGTTCTCGTACCCGAAAGAGGTCGAGATGCGTTCCTACCGCCCCGTCGACAAGGGCCACGCCGGCCAGATCCGCAAGGCAGTGCAGTTGCTGCTGGCGGCCGAGCGTCCGATGATCTACTCGGGCGGCGGCGTCATCCTCGCCAATGCATCGAACGAACTGAACAAGCTGGTCGAGAAGCTCGGCTTCCCGATCACGAACACGCTGATGGGCCTGGGCGCCTACCGCGCCACCGACAAGAAGTTCGTCGGCATGCCGGGCATGCACGGCACCTATGAAGCGAACATGGCGATGCAGCACTGCGACGTCCTGATCGCCATCGGCGCCCGCTTCGACGACCGCGTGATCGGCAACCCGAAACACTTCGCGACCAATCCCCGCAAGATCATCCACATCGACATCGACCCGTCGTCGATCTCGAAACGCGTGAAGGTCGACATCCCCATCGTCGGCAACGTCAAGGACGTGCTGATCGAACTGCTGTCGCAGCTGGATGCCGCCGAACAGCGTCCGAATCCGGCCGTGCAGAAATGGTGGCAGCAGATCGAGGACTGGCGCGGCCGCGAATGCCTGCGCTATGCGACCTCGACTGAACTCATCAAGCCGCAGTCCGTCGTCGAGAAGCTGTGGGAAGTGACGGGCGGCGACGCCTACGTCACGTCCGACGTGGGCCAGCACCAGATGTGGGCCGCGCAATACTACCCGTTCGACAAGCCGCGTCGCTGGATCAACTCCGGCGGCCTGGGCACGATGGGCGTCGGCCTGCCGTATGCGATGGGCGTGCAGATGGCGAACCCGGGCGCGACCGTGGCCTGCATCACGGGCGAGGGTTCGATCCAGATGAACATCCAGGAACTCGCGACCTGCAAGCAGTATCACCTGACGCCGAAGATCATCCTCCTGAACAACCGCTTCCTGGGCATGGTGCGCCAGTGGCAGGAACTCGACTACGGCTCGCGCTATTCCGAGTCGTACATGGATTCCCTGCCGGACTTCGAGAAGCTGGCCGAGGCCTATGGCCACGTCGGCATGCGCATCGAGAAGCCGGGCGACGTCGAGGGCGCGCTGCGCGATGCCTTCGCCATGAAGGACCGCCTGGTGTTCATGAACTTCATTACCGACCGCAGCGAAAACGTCTGGCCGATGGTCAAGACGGGCAAGGGCCTGTCGGAAATGCTGCTCGGATCGGAGGACCTGTAATGCGACACATCATCTCCGTCCTGCTGGAAAACGAAGCCGGCGCGCTGTCGCGCGTCGTGGGGCTGTTCTCGGCACGCGGCTACAACATCGAGACGCTGACCGTGGCGCCGACCGAAGACGCCACCTTGTCGCGCATGACCATCGTGACGACGGGCTCGGACGACATCATCGAGCAGATCACCAAGCACCTGAACCGCCTCATCGAAGTGGTGAAGGTGGTCGACCTCACCGAAGGCCAGCACATCGAGCGCGAGCTCATGCTGATCAAGGTGAGGGCAGTGGGCAAGGAGCGCGAGGAAATGAAGCGCACCGCCGACATCTTCCGCGGCCGCATCATCGACGTGACGGAAAAAACGTACACGATCGAGCTGACGGGCGCGAAGACCAAGCTGGACGCCTTCATCGACGCCATCGACCGCGCCTCGATCCTCGAAACCGTCCGCACGGGCGGTTCCGGCATCGGCCGCGGCGAGCGCATCCTCAAGGTTTGATATTGCCGCGAGACGGTGGGCGGAGGCCGCCCACCCTACGGCCGACACAACGGTGGATTGGTGGATGTGATGTCCATCCAACGCCGGCAAATGAACGTAGGGTGGGCACCCCGTGCCCACCAAACAAATATAACGAAACACGAAACGCACAGGAATAATCATGAAAGTTTTCTACGACAAAGACTGCGACCTCTCCCTCATCAAAGGCAAGAACGTCGCCATCATCGGCTACGGCTCGCAAGGCCACGCACACGCCCAGAACCTGACGGAATCGGGCGTCAACGTCACCGTCGGCCTGCGCCGCGGCGGCGCCTCGTGGGGCAAGGTCGAGCAGGCCGGCATCAAGGTCGCTGAAGTCAACGAAGCGGTCAAGAACGCCGACGTCGTCATGATCCTGCTGCCGGACGAGAACATCGCCGACGTCTACAAGAACAACGTCGAGCCGAACATCAAGCAGGGCGCCGTGCTGGCGTTCGCGCACGGCTTCAACGTGCACTACGGCCAGGTCGTGCCGCGCGCCGACCTCGACGTGATCATGGTCGCGCCGAAGGCCCCGGGCCACACCGTGCGCGGCACCTATCGCCAGGGTGGCGGCGTGCCGCACCTGGTCGCCGTGTACCAGGACAAGTCGGGCGCAGCGCGCGACATCGCCCTGTCGTACGCGATGGCCAACGGCGGCGGCAAGGCCGGCATCATCGAAACCAACTTCCGTGAAGAGACCGAAACCGACCTGTTCGGCGAGCAGGCCGTGCTGTGCGGCGGTGCCGTCGAGCTGATCAAGGCCGGCTTCGAGACGCTGGTGGAAGCCGGCTACGCGCCGGAAATGGCTTACTTCGAGTGCCTGCACGAGCTGAAGCTGATCGTCGACCTGATCTACGAAGGCGGCATCGCCAACATGAACTACTCGATCTCGAACAACGCCGAATACGGTGAGTACGTCACCGGCCCGCGCGTCGTGACCGAAGACACCAAGAACGCGATGCGCGCCGTCCTGAAGGACATCCAGACCGGCGAATACGCCAAGTCGTTCATCCTGGAAAACAAGGCCGGCGCACCGACCTTGATCTCGCGCCGTCGCCTGAACGCCGAGCACCAGATCGAGACGGTCGGCGCACAGCTGCGCGCGATGATGCCGTGGATCGCCAAGAACAAGCTGGTCGACCAGTCGAAGAACTGATCGGCTTCGGCTGATGTGAAAATCGCCTCCGCTTGCGGGGGCGATTTTTTTTGTGTCCCTCGTTTGCATTCATTTGCAACTTTCCATTACATAAACTCGACTTTTACGCAAAACCCGCTATCGTTCTCCTGCCGCGGCACCGCGCCGCGAACCGAATCAAGGAGAACAACAATGTCCATCAAAAAACGGGTCCTGTTGACCGCACTGAGCCTGGCGCTGACCGCGCAGGTGCACGCCCAGGCCGCGCCGGCGGCGGCCACCACCAGCGGCACCCTCGTGATCGTGCCCGCGTTCGGCGAGGTCAAGCATGCGAACGACGAGGCGACCGTCAGCTTCGCCGTCGAAGAGCAGGACAAGGACCGCGCGGCCGCGACCGCGCGCGTCAACCAGAAGATGAAGCAGGGCACCGAGATCGTGCGCCGCGAAGACCCGCAGGCGGAACTCAAGACGGTCGGCTATTACACGGTGCCCGTGTATCCGGAAGTGCCGGACGGCCCTCGTCCGCTGGCGAATCCGGTCGTGCGTCGCGTGCCGATCGGCTGGCGCGTCGGGCAGTATCTCGAAGTGAAGACGCGCAACCTGCAGGCGCTGCCGAAGACGGCCGCGGCCGCGCAGAAAGTGCTGAACCTGAACGGCATCGACTACCACGTGAGCCCGGAACTGGCGAAGCGCCTCGACGACGAGCGCATCGCCGCCACGTACCGCAACCTGAACGAGCGCATCGCATCGATCGCGCGCGCGATGGGCCGCAACGTGAACGACGCCATCATCGACACGGTCGACTTCGAAGGCAGCGGCAACTACGCCGGCGGCCAGGCGGAGGCGGCGCCGGCGCTGATGCGCATGTCGGCCAAGCGCGCCGACGTGGCCGAGATGCCGGAGCCCAGCTTCGAGCCGGGCGAGACGACCTTGCAGATGCGTCTCGTCGGCAAGGTGAAATTCCGCTGACGTGACCGGTAGTCGTTCGCTAACAGAGGGGCGCGACCGATATAATGGTGTCGTCGCGCCGACCCTGCGCATTGCTTAAGAAAAAGAAACCTATGCCGACACTACCCCGACGCCGCAAACCCGGCGCCATCAAGGCGCCACGCTTCGGCCGTTCCGGTCGGCCCGGTACGGCCCGTCCGCGCCGGGGCATCTACCTGCTGCCGAACGCCTTCACGACGGCCGCGCTGTTCGGCGGCTTCTACGCGATCGTGATGGCGATGAACCAGCGCTTCGACCATGCCTGCTGGGCCGTGTTCATCGCGATGGTGCTGGACAGCCTCGACGGCCGCGTGGCCCGCCTGACGAACACCCAGTCGGAATTCGGCGCCCAGTACGACAGCCTGTCCGACATGGTGTCGTTCGGCGCGGCCCCGGCACTCGTCATCTACGAATGGTCGCTGCGCGGCCTGGGCAAGCTGGGGTGGATCGCCGCGTTCGTCTACTGCGCCGGCGCCGCGCTGCGGTTGGCCCGCTTCAACACGAACATCGAGGTCGTCGACAAGCGCTTCTTCCAGGGCTTGCCGAGCCCGGCCGCCGCGGCGCTGGTCGTCGGCGTCGTGATGTTCATGAGCGACCCCGACATCAATATCGACGCGCGCAAGGTCGACTGGATTTCGTGGACCATCACGCTGTTCGCCGGCCTGACGATGGTGTCGAATATTCCGTTCTACAGCTTCAAGGACGTCAACTTCCGCAAGTCGGTGCCGTTCATCGTCGTGTTCCTGATCGCGCTCGGCCTCGCGTTGCTGGCGATCGCGCCGCAAGTCATCCTGTGGCCGCTGTTCGTCGTGTACGGCCTGTCCGGCTACACGATCTACTTCTGGCGCCTCGCCAAGGGCAAGCCCGTCAGCATCATCCAGACGGACGAGGAGAGCCTGGACCCGAGCGAGCGGCGCTGACGGCACGCCCGCGCGGGCGCGCATACGACAACGCCCCTCGCGGGGCGCTGTGTCGACCGGGACCTTGGGCGCGACCGCGCCGGGTCCCGTGTAGTCGGCGGCGAGAGTCAGCTCGCCTTGCTGGCGCCCTTGCCTTGGCCTGATTGCGAGCTCCCCTGGACGCTGCCGCGGTACGCGCCTTCAGGTGTGCCGGCTTCGGCGCGGCTGCCCTGTTCGGCCCCGTTACCGCCGCTTTGCAGGTTGCCGCGCTGTGCGCTGCCGTTGGCGCGCGCTTCCTGGAACGGATCGCGGAAATTCTTCAGTGTTTCCTGCTGCGTGCGCAGGCTCTTCTGCGTTTCCTCGGAGGCGGCGCGCGCCACTTCGTCGGCCAATGTCCGGGCCGTCCGTGACGTTTCCGGCACGTGCTGCTCGGCCACGCGGGCCATCTCGGCCTGCGAGTCGGCCACGACGCGGGTCAGGTGTTGCTGGTAGGCGCGCAGCTTTTCCGCGGCCGGCTGGGCACGCGAGGCGGCGGCGGAGATGACCTCCGTCGGGTGATTGGTCGTCAACATTTGCTGGCTGGCGAGATTGCTCTCTTCGAGCAAGGTCTGGCTCAGCTGGATATTCGCTTCCACGATGCTCTGGATTGAACGCGACCAGGTTTTCGACATGTCGTTGAGGAAGGCGACCTGGGCGTCCAGGTGCGAACGGACTGCGGGGGTGACCGCTTGCGAGAATAGGAACATGGATGACCTCATAAAAAGTGTATCCGCTGTGTGAGGGGCGATGCCTCAGCATAAAAATGCTAGAAACTAATTTCCGTCAGAAATTTTGCATCGCACAATCGCGCTCGGCGCAAAATGCGTTCCGACGCGAGTTCGTAAGACTAGACGATTTCGATGACATTTCAACCGCTTTTTCAATCGTGCGGACGAAATACGCGACCTGCATCATGGTTTCCGACGACCGGAGCTGGCCGTCGTTGAAGCCGGGCCCGCCAGCGTTTGTTCGATAAAATTGCTGCGATGCAGCAGGTCTGTCGGGCGGGCACGTTCGAGGTGGCGGCGCTCAATCCCGGGCTGTGCGCCACGCCTGCCCGTTGGCGGTCGACTCGTGCGCCGGGCAGTTGGTCTGCCGCCACTTGCCGTGCTTCTCGATCATGTCGATGCTCGTCGCGGCCGAGCGCTCCGTCATGCAATAGGTTTGGCCGCCCGCGACGATGCGCGTGCGCCGGGCACCATCGCCCGTGTTGTTGACCAGTTCGTCCATGCCGGGCTCCATGCCGGCCGCCGCCGCGATCCCTTTGCGCAGGCGGATCTGCGGGCTGTCCAGTGGCGCGACGATGTACGGATTGTTTTCCTTGCGCAGCGCGCGGTCGACGGCGCCAGCGTCGCGGCGTGCGCGTTCGAGCAGGGCGGCCGCGCCCGCAGCGCCCGGCGGGGCCGGTGCCGAGGACGCGGATGCGGCGGGCGCCGCGGCGGCAGGCGGTTCGGCGGGGATGGACGGAGGCGGCAGCAAGGTGATCGCGCTCGGCCGCGCCGGCACGTGTGCCGGTACGCGCACGGGTTCCGGGCGCGCTTCGTCCTCGCGGCGGGGCTGCGGCCTGGCGGGCGGCGCGGGCAGGCGTATCCACTGGATCGTCGTGCGGACGGGATCGGGTGCGGGGGCGGCCGGCGGCCGGCGCGTCATTTGCCAGCCCAGCAGCAGGAGGGCGTGTACGGCGACGGTGACCGCGAGGCCGACGGGTCGGCGGTCGCGCGGTGGCAGGAAGGCGGAAACGGTGGCGCTCATGTCGCCCGAGTATAGCGGGCGAAAGGTGCCGCATTCTCACACATTGTCGCGCCGGGGCCGGCGCCTTGGCGGCGTCAGCGGTGGCGGAAGCGCTCGTCGTACATCGGGTCGGGCCCATTGAGCATCTGGCGAACGACGCCCTGCGCGTCGAAGTGCACGTTCATCAGCGAGTTCCACACGCCCGCTTCCTTGTAGCGGTACGACCAGACTTCGTAGTCGTGCACGTACACCCGCGAGACCTCGGCAGGGCGGCCGAAGTGGCGCAGGATGTCGTCCTTGGTCCAATGGTCGACCTTCACCTGCGCGAAATTCTCGCTGGTGAGCGCCTGGTCGTACGAGACCAGGCGGCCATCCGGGCCGATGCGCGCCATGTACTGGAACTGGCCCATCGGCTGGCCGCGGTATTCGAGTACCTGGCCACCGTCCGGCTCGGGATACGTCGCAGTGGGCTGGCCCAGCGCGGCCGTGACGGCGGTGAGCGGCGCGCCGACGGGCGGCGGCTGCCGCAACACGGTGGCGCAGGCCGACAGGACGAGCAGCGCGGCAGCCATCAGGCCGGCCGTGCGACAGGTTGGGCGTGAAGGGGCGGGCATCGCAATCCTCCGTGTGATCACAGGCCTTTCGAACGGTCGTCGAGCACCGGGTCCGGCGTGTTGTCCGTGCGGCGCACTTCGCCGCGGCCGTTGAAGTAAATGTTCATGTAGGCGGGCCAGACGCCGTCCTGCTTGTACCGGTAGGACCAGACGTCGCCGCCGGCCGTGCGGTCGGGCGACATTTCCGCGGGGCGGCCGAAGCTGCGCAGCACGTCGTCCTTCGTCCAGTTCCCGGGCTGTATCCTGGCGAAGTTCTCGGTCGTCAGCACCTGCTCGTACGACACGAGGCGACCGTCGGCCCCGATGCGCGCCATGTGCTGGAACTGGCCCATCGGCTGGCCGCGGTATTCGAGCATCTGGCCGCCGGAAGGAAGCGGGTAGACGGCATCGGGCTTGCCCAGCTTCGCGGTCACGTCGGCCAGCGGCGTGCCGGCCGGTGGCGTGCGGTTGAAGGAGGCGCAGGCGGACAGGGCGGCGGCGAGCGCCAGGACGACGAGGGTGTTCTTGAGCGGGATGTGCATGGTCGTTTGCATTTCGGGCATGCCAAATGGGCATCGCCAACCCGGGGATTGTAACGGAAGACGAGGAAACACTGGCCTCGCCACGTCTTTTCACCTATACTTCCCGGTCTTGGCCTTCCGGCCAGGTTTTTTATTAATTCACGGTGCGCTGGGTTCCGACTCTTGCACCGCATGTGAAAGGCAACATCATGACCGTAGAAAACATCAACAAGGCCGCGATCATCGCGGACAACGCACGTGGCCAGAACGACACCGGTTCGCCGGAAGTCCAGGTTGCACTGCTGACCGCCCGCATCAACGAACTGAACGGCCACTTCAAGGAGCACCAGAAGGATCACCACTCCCGTCGTGGCCTGATCATGATGGTCAACCGTCGTAAGAGCCTGCTGGCTTACCTGAAGCGCAAGGATCTGAACCGTTACCGCGACCTGATCGCCAAACTCGGCCTGCGTAAGTAATCAGCAGTTCCCGAGCATTGCGCCAGACGGCTCAAGCTTCGAAATGCCTGCGTCAGTTTTAACTGCCGCGGGCATTTTTCGTTTTGGTCGTCGTTGAAGTTTTGCACTGCAGTAAGTTTAGTAGTGGAGTAAAGGCTGTTTAGTCAGTCGGGGTCAGAGCACAGTTTTAGTCAGTCGGGGTCAGAGCACAGTTTTAGTCAGTCGGGGTCAGAGCACATCTGAGAAATTCGTGCTCTGACCCCGAGTGAATGGAAGTTCGTGCTCTGACCCCGAATGAAAAGTAGTTGAGGTGAACGACAGCGCCTGAAAATCTGTCGGCAAATAGAAAGGGATTACCCATGTTTAACAAAGTTACGAAAACCTTCCAGTACGGCGACCATACCGTGACCCTGGAGACCGGCGAAATCGCTCGCCAGGCCAGCGGCGCCGTCCTCGTGTCGGTGGAAGACACTGTCGTTCTCGCCACCGTCGTGGCCAAGAAAGACGCGAAGCCGGGCCAGGACTTCTTCCCGTTGACCGTCGACTACATCGAGAAGAGCTATGCGGCCGGCAAGATCCCGGGCGGCTTCTTCAAGCGCGAAGGCCGTCCGTCGGAGAAGGAGACCCTGACGTCGCGCCTGATCGACCGTCCGATCCGTCCGCTGTTCCCGGAGGGCTATCTGAACGAAGTCCAGGTAATCATCCACGTCCTGTCGGTCAACCCGGAAATCGATCCGGACATCCCGTCGATGATCGGCGCCTCGGCCGCCCTGTGCATCGCCGGCATCCCGTTCAACGGCCCGATCGGTGCGGCCCGCGTCGGCTACGCGAACGGCCAGTACATCCTGAACCCGACCACGACCCAGCTCAAGACGTCGCAGATGGACCTCGTCGTCGCCGGCACCGAGCACGCCGTGCTGATGGTCGAATCGGAAGCGCAGCAACTGTCGGAAGAAGTCATGCTGGGCGCCGTCGTCTACGGCCACGAGCAGATGAAGGCCGTGATCGACGCGATCCACGCGCTGGTCGAAGAAGGCGGCAAGCCGGAAGTCGAATGGGCACCGGCACCGAAGAACGAAGCGCTGATCGCGCAAGTCGCGCAACTGGCCGACGCGAAAATCCGCGACGCCTACCAGACCCGCGAAAAGTCGGCGCGCCAGCAAAAGCTGAAGTCGCTGTCGACCGAAGTGCTGGCTGGCCTGGCCGAGCAGGGCGTCGAAGCGGATGCAGCCGAAGTCGGCAACATCCTGTTCGACATGGAAGCCAAGGTCGTGCGTTCGCAGATCCTGGAAGGCGAGCCGCGCATCGACGGCCGCGACACCCGCACCGTGCGTCCGATCTCGATCCGCACCAGCGTCCTGCCGCGCACCCACGGTTCCGCGCTGTTCACCCGCGGCGAAACCCAGGCCCTCGTGATCGCCACGCTGGGCACGGGCCGCGACAGCCAGAAGATCGACGCGCTGATGGGCGAGTACACCGACGACTTCATGATGCACTACAACATGCCCCCGTTCGCCACGGGTGAAACGGGCCGCGTGGGCACGCCGAAGCGCCGCGAAATCGGCCACGGCCGCCTGGCCAAGCGCGCGCTGGTCGCCGCGCTGCCGTCGCCGGAAGAGTTCAGCTACTCGGTCCGCCTGGTGTCGGAAATCACCGAGTCGAACGGTTCGTCGTCGATGGCGTCCGTCTGCGGCGGCTGCCTGGCACTGATGGACGCGGGCGTCCCGATGAAGGCCCACGTGGCCGGCATCGCGATGGGCCTGATCAAGGAAGGCGGCAAGTTCGCCGTCCTGACCGACATCCTGGGCGATGAAGACCACCTGGGCGACATGGACTTCAAGGTCGCCGGTACCACCGCAGGCATCACCGCACTGCAGATGGACATCAAGATCCAGGGCATCACGAAGGAAATCATGCAGGTGGCACTGGCGCAAGCCAAGGAAGCCCGCCAGCACATCCTGGGCGAGATGCAGAAGGCCGTGCCGTCCGTGAAGACCGAGCTGTCGGACTTCGCACCGCGCCTGATCACCATCAAGATCAACCCGGAGAAGATCCGCGACGTGATCGGCAAGGGCGGCGCCGTGATCCGCGCACTGACCGAAGAGACGGGCACGCAGATCGACATCACCGATGAAGGCATCGTGACCATCGCCTCGGTCGACGCCGCCGCCGGCCAGGAAGCCAAGCGCCGCATCGAAGAGCTGACCGCGTCGGTCGAAGTGGGCAAGACCTACGACGGCACCGTGCTGAAGCTGCTGGACTTCGGCGCGATCGTGCAAGTCATGCCGGGCAAGGACGGCCTGCTGCACATCAGCCAGATCGCCAACGAGCGCGTGAACGCCGTCGCCGACTACCTGAAGGAAGGCCAGCAAGTGCGCGTGAAGGTCCTCGAGACCGACGAGCGCGGCCGCCTGAAGCTGTCGATGAAGGCAGCGGCCGCGGATGACGCGGCGGCAGCGGCGCAGTAAGCCTCTGCCGGCTGTTCAGCCGAATGAAACCGCCAGTGCGTGAGCCTGGCGGTTTTTTTGTACCCGCCATCCCGTTGCGGATACCTGCAGTGGTTGCGATTTTTAGTAATATTGTTGCCGCACGGATAAATTTGCATGTTTTTCCTAAGTACACTATTGTTGGAAATCAGCCAATTTTGATTGCGCTGACATGTTGACTCGCCGTCAATTTCCCACGGTAATCTACTGTTTAGATCATCCATGACAAATACCATCGTGGCGGTCGGCCACACTCTTCTATGCTCGCCGGAAGCCGCAGGTCGCGCGCTCGCCGAGTCGGTCTCCGAGAAACTGCATGGCGCCCGCCCTGACGTGCTGATCGTTTTCGCGTCTCCCGATATTGCTTATCTGCCGCTGTTGGCTGCACTCGACGCCGCGTGCCAGCCACGCGTGCTTGTCGGCTGCTCGTCTGCAGGCGAGTTTTCTGGTTGTGCCACCGGAAATTCCTCCGTGTCAGCGATGGCAATCCGCACGGACGATATCCTGTTTCGGGCCGGACTGGGCAAAGGACTCCGTCGGGATTTGAACGGCGCCCTCGAACAGGTCATGCCTGTGTTTACGGGCAGCGATCACCCCGATTTCCCTTACCGCAGTGCACTGGTGTTGACCGATGCGCTGGCAGGCTATGTCGACGAGATCATTCACGACATGATGCTGCGTACCGGCGGCACCTATCAGCTGTTTGGCGGCGGAGCGGCCGATGATGCCAGGTTCAGCGAAACGCATGTTTTTATGGGAACCGAAGCACATACCGATGCGATCGTCGTACTCGAAATGTTGTCCAAGAAGCCCCTCGGTCTCGGCGTTCGTCATGGTTGGCGGCCAAGCAGCCCGCCGCTGCGCGTCACCGAAGCGGAAGGCACCCGACTGATCAGTCTGAACGCCACGTCCGCGGTAGAAGCGTTCGAAGAGCATGCCCATGCCACTGGCCAGACGTTCAGCCGTGCCGACGCGCTCCCGTTTTTTCTTCATAACGTGATCGGTATCGAAACGGGCGACGGCTATAAGTTGCGCGTACCGCTGACGCTCAATGCCGACGGCTCGATTTCTTGTGCCGCCGAGGTACCGGTTGGCGCTACCGTGCACATCATGGTCGCGGACGCCGCCTCCGCCTGTGAGGCCGCGCGCGAGGCGGCCCAGGCGGCGCTCGCGGGTCTGGAAGGGGGCGAGCACGCCGGCTCGTTGCTGTTTGACTGTGCCGCCACCCGGCTGCGCCTCGGACGTGGATTCGACGATGAGCTGAAAGCCGTCGTCGACGCACTTGGTTCGGAGAATTTCGCCGGCTGTAATACGTATGGTCAGATTGCCCGGAGCACGGGTCAATTCAGCGGATTCCACAACTGCACTGCCGTCGTATGCGCGATCCCGCTCTAGGCATGCGATGATTCCGTTCGAGTTGGTATCCATCTTTAGCGACTTGCAGAACGCTGATACGAGATATGCCGCGGCGGCCAACCTTGCCCATTACGCTGGCGTCGAACGGATTCTGATTTTTGGACGAGACGCGGAGATCGGGATTTTTTTGCCTGCGCCGGGATTGCCGCAGACGTTGCGTGCCGGCAGACGTTGGCAAGACTTCCTTCGCCGGTGTGCGGACGAAGGCAGCGCAACGGGAGCCCTTCCGGCGAAGGAATGCGATACGGATTCGCCCGTATGGGGGCAGTGCGATTCAGGCGGTAGCGTCATCGCCGTGTTCGTGGGGACGGAACCTGGGCCGTCGACCAGGGCCGCCATAACTGCCTTGCTACCTCTGCTGGGCGCCAAGCTGGCCGGCGAACGGGCGGAAATGGCCGCCGTGGGGCTCGCCGCCGCTGCGCGTGAAAGCCACCGCCGCGCCAACGAACTCAACGCAGCCCTCGACGTCAGCCGACGCGAACTGCAGGCGGCCTACCGGCGCGTCGAAGACGAACTCGTATTCCGACGCGAGGCAGAGGCGAAGTTGCGCGATGCCGACCGCCGGAAGGATGAGTTCCTGGCGATGCTGGCGCATGAGTTGCGCAATCCGCTTGCGCCGATTGGCATGGCGGCCAAAGTCCTCAGGGGTGGGCAGGTATCGCCTGATCGGGTGATGCAGACCTGCGAGATCATCGACCGCCAGATTCGTCACATGATCAAACTGCTCGACGACCTGCTCGATGTGTCGCGCGTCACCCGCGGCCTCGTGGTGCTGACGCAGGGACTGCACGACATCGTCGCCATCGTGCGGGACGCCGTCGAACAGGCGAGGCCGCTGATTGACGCGAGGCGTCACCGCCTGTCGATCACGGTGCCGACGCAAGCCGCGCAGGTGCGCGGTGACGGCACCCGGCTGGTGCAGATTGTCACGAACCTGCTCAACAACGCGGCCAAGTACACACCGGAAGGCGGTGTCATCGAGCTTGAACTCAAACTGGATGCCGACATCGTGCACATCATCGTGCGCGACAATGGAAACGGCATCGACGCCACGCTGCTGCCTCATATCTTCGACCTGTTCGTTCAGGGCGCGCGTTCATTCGATCGCTCCCAGGGCGGATTGGGGATAGGCCTCGCACTGGTGAAAAGCCTGATCGAGCAGCATCGAGGAAACATCAGCGTGACGAGCGGAGGACATGGGGCGGGCAGCGAATTCACCATTCGGCTGCCTCGAGCGGAGGAAGAGGCACCTGTCCTGGACATGCCCCAGCACGGCAATACAGCCGATAGCCGACCACTCAGCATCCTTATTGTCGACGACAATGCGGACGCGGCCGACATGCTGTCAATGTACCTTGGTTCGGTCGGGCACCAACCGCATGTCGCCTACGAAGGACATCGCGGACTTGAGTTGGCGCAGGAGGCTGCGCCGGACGTGCTCTTGCTCGATATCGGGCTGCCCGATATCGACGGTTACCAGTTGGCGCAACGGATTCGTGCGCTGCCGCAGACTGCCGACGCGATGCTGATCGCGCTGACGGGCTACGGCCAGGACTCGGATCGCAAACGTTCGATCGCTGCAGGTTTTGACCATCACCTCACCAAACCAGTCGATGTCGCGGCGTTACTGCGCTTGCTCGCGAACGGGGGAGGAAGGACGCCCGAACGCGCCGACCTTCCAGCGCATGGTGCACTTGGAAGGTCTGTGTGACGACGCAACGGTAGCATTGTTCGTCATGGATACGCGCCAGCACTGCGTTTACACGCACGCTGCGGCAGAACGACTTACAGGACTTTCGACGCTTCGGTCGTGGCGGTCGCCGTAGCCGCGCAGCGCCGTGGCACGCAATACGTGCTCGACCTCCTGCTGTTCTCTCATTCGTTGATGGTACGTCGAACGGACGTTGTGAGCATTCTTATTCATGACGAGAGACAAAGTCATTCAATCCAGTGATGTCTCAGTAGGGCTTGGTACTTTATATATTTAATCCATGAATGACCAGTATTTGAACATAGAATTGGATTTATATCTCATCCGTTTCCATAATGTGCTCACAGTCAACGAAACGGAGAAGAGAAATGAACATCGCAAAAAACATGGAATTCGTCTTTGTCGCAGCCGCCTTCGTCGGCGTCACGATGGCCAACGCGTTCGCCGCGCCCGCCGCGCCGCTGAAAGTCTCCGCCCGCTCGGCCATCGTCGCGAAAGCGCCGGTCTTCCAGGCGCCCATGATGACGATCGTCGTCGTCGCCAAGCGTCCGACGGTCGCACAGAAAGCCAAGCGCACGGCCACCGTATGAGCCGCCGTGCCGAACAGCGGCGTCGCGATCGACGCGACGCCCGCTGAGGCCGCATGACGTAGTTCCCTTCGTTTCCCGCCACCCCTTCCAGCCGATTCGGCGCTGGACGATTCCCAGCTCCCACGCATTGTCCTTCCGGCGTCTTGCCGGCATGCGTCATGCCGTCGCAGCGCGCGCATAAACACGCACGGTATTCGGATGCCCCGCGTATCCGCAAACGTAAATTCCACCGACTCGAAACAACGCTGAATATGTGGCGTTAATACGCCTACATTGAAAAATAAATCCAAACTCTGACGTCCTATCGTGTCGTATTGTCCAGGCGATGGATGGTATAGTTGGTCATTTGACAGAATTGCCGGGATCGTAAAATGATCCGAACGGCGTAACCTTTCACGACGAAAAAGGACGACAAATGACGAGCCACGACTACGCCAACCGCATCAGCCAGCTCATCCAGGACCACGAGGCCGAGATCGGCGCCGAATGGGCCGAGCAGCTGAGCGCCCTGACGGTGCGGTCGAACGTCGTCTCGAAAGACCAGCTGCGCAAGCACTGCCAGCAATTCCTGGCCGCGTTCGCGCAGGCCACGCGTGGGGGCGAGCTGGAGAACATGGAACATCGTTCGTGGGACGAGGTGCGCGACATCCTCTCCGAGATCTCGTCGAGCCGTGCCCGCAACGGCTCGACCCCCAGCGAGACGGCGACCTTCGTCTTTTCGCTGAAGCAGCCGCTGTTCGTGCACCTGAACCAGGGCTTCGCGAACGATCCGGCCGGGCTCGCCAACGCCTCGTGGACCATCGGCTCGCTGCTCGACAAGATGGGCCTGTACACGATCGAGGTGTTCCAGCGCGCCCGTGACCAGATCATCGTGCGCCAGCAGCAGGAATTGCTGGAATTGTCGACGCCCGTCGTCAAGTTGTGGGACGGCATCCTCGCGTTACCGCTGATCGGCACCCTCGATTCCGCGCGCACGCAGGTCGTGATGGAAAACATCCTGCAGAAGATCGTCGACACGGGCGCCGCGATCGCCATCATCGACATCACCGGCGTGCCCACCGTCGACACGCTCGTCGCGCAGCACCTGATGAAGACCATCGCGGCCGCGCGCCTGATGGGCGCCGACTGCATCATCAGCGGCATCCGCCCGCAGATCGCGCAGACCATCGTGCACCTGGGCGTGAACCTCGAGGACGTCGTCACGAAGGCCACCCTGGCCGACGCGTTCCTCGTCGCGCTCGAGCGCACGGGCACGTCCGTCATCAAGCGCGCGTCCCACGCATAAGGATCGCGCATGGAACGCATCCCGATTCTGCGCATGGGCGACCTGCTGCTGGTGACGATCCAGGTCGACATGCACGACCGCCTGGCGATGACCCTGCAGGACGACCTGACCGAACGCATCGTGCGCGACCGCGCGAAGGGCGTGCTGATCGACATCTCGGCGCTCGACCTCGTCGACTCGTTCATCGGCCGCATGATCAGCAACACGGCCGCGATGGCGCGCGTGCTCGACGCGCAGACCGTCGTGGTGGGCATGCAGCCCGCCGTCGCGATCACGCTGGTCGAACTGGGCCTCACGCTGCATGGCGTGAAGACGGCACTCAACGTCGAGAAGGGCATGGCCCTGCTGGGAAAGACTGATTTTTGATGAGCGCGGCTCTGAATAATGCGGCGAACTTCGAGTCCGGATTGATCGAGCGGCACCGCCAGCATCGCACCGAACGCACGGCGCTGCCGCTGCGGTCGGACGAGGACGTCGTCGCCCTGCGCAAGCACGTGCGCGAGCGCGCCGTCGCGATCGGGCTGTCGCTCGTCGACCAGACCAAGCTCGTGACGGCCGCCAGCGAACTGGCGCGCAACACGCTCAAGTACGGCGGCGGCGGCACCGTGTACCTCGATGCGCTGGAGGACGGGTTCCGCAAGGGTGTGGGCCTGATCTTCGTCGACGACGGTCCTGGCATCGCGGACCTCGAGCTGGCGCTGCGCGACGGCTTCACGACGGGCGGGGGCCTCGGGCTCGGGCTCGGCGGCTCGAAGCGTCTCGTCGACGAGTTCGACATCGATTCCCGTGCGGGAGAGGGCACCGCGGTGTCGGTCGTCAAATGGAAACGCTGATCACTTCGCTGTCCCCGCAGCTCAACTTCCCGATCACGCACGCCAGCGACGTCGCGGCCGCGCGCCGCGCCGGGCAGAAACTGGCCGATGCGCTGGGCTTCGACGACGTCAAGGCCGGGCGCCTCGCCATCGTGATCACGGAAGCCGCCACCAACATCCTCAAGCACGCGGGCCAAGGCACGGTCACGGTCATGCGCACGCAGTCGGCCGTCGCGCTGCCGGGCGTGGACGTGATCGCCATCGACCACGGCCCCGGCATCGGCGACATCGAATTCGCGCAGCGCGACGGCGTCTCGACGGCCGGCACGGCCGGCACGGGCCTGGGCGCGCTGCGCCGCCAGGCCGACGATTTCGACGTCTGGACCGCGCACGGCCAGGGCAGCGCGTTCTTCATGCGCGTCTGGCAGGGCGCGGCACCACCGGAGCCGTGCGGCATCGAAGTCGGCGCCCTGTGCACACCGCTCGCGGGCGAGGACGCGTGCGGCGACGGCTGGGCCGTCGCCTGCAATCATGACGGCGCCACCCTGCTCGGCGTCGACGGCCTTGGCCATGGCCCGGAAGCGGCGAAGGCCGCCGCGGGCGCGATCCGCGCGCTGGAACAGCGCCCGGCCGACACGCCCGCCGACGTGGTGCAGACCGCGCACGGCCTGCTGCGCCCCACGCGCGGCGCGGCGCTGTCGGTGGCGCGCATCGACTACGGTTCGGACGAGGTACGCTTCGCCGGCATCGGCAACGTGAATGCCGTCGTCCACGACGGCCTGGCGCGTCGCGCGCTCGTCTCGCACAACGGCATCGTCGGCCACAATATGCGCAAGGTGCAGGAATTCGCGGCGCCGTTCCCGCAAGGCGCGCTGTGCGTGCTGTACTCGGACGGCATCCAGTCGCAATGGGACCTGGCCGCATATCCCGGCCTGCATACGCGCGCGCCCGCGCTCGTGGCGGCCGTGCTGATGCGCGACTTCATCCGCCGCCGCGACGACGCGATGGTGCTGGTCGCGCGGCGCAAGGTGACGTCATGAGCGTGCAGCGCATCCTCGCGGTGGGCCTGGGCGACGAGCAGGACGTCGTGCTCGTGCGCCAGCGCGCACGCCAGATCTCGCACCTGCTCGGGTTCTCGCAGCAGGACCAGGTGCGCATCGCCACCGCCGTCTCGGAAGTGGCGCGCGGCGCCTGCCAGCTTGCTTTCGGCGGCCGCACGGCATTCCTGATCCGCGACAGCGGCCGGCGCCAGGTGCTCGAAGTGACGATCAGCGCAGGCCCCGGCGCGCCCGGGCCGTTGTCGGACGACGCCATCGTCACGGCGCACCGCCTGATGGACGACTGCGACGCCGTACGGGACCACGAGGGTGCTGCCGCGATCACGATGTGCAAGGCGCTGCCGCCGCAATCGCGTGTCGACAACGCGCGCCTGGCCGAGATCGCGGCGCAGCTGGTCAAGGACAGCCCCGTCGCGAACACCTACAACGAATTGCAGCTGCAGAACCGCGAGCTGGTCACCACGCTGGCCGAGCTGCGCGAGCGCCAGGAAGACCTGCTGTCGCTGACGCGCGAACTGGAAGACACGAACCGCGGCATCGTCGCGCTGTACGCGGAAATCGAGGACAAGGCCGAGCGCCTGCGCAAGGCGGACGAGATGAAGTCGCGCTTCCTGTCCAACACGAGCCATGAGCTGCGCACGCCGCTGTCGTCGATCCGCGCGCTGGCCAAGCTGCTGCTCGACCGCATGGACGGCGAGCTGACGCCGGAGCAGGAGCGCCAGGTGCGCTATATCGAGGCCGCCGCGGCCGACCTGTCGGAACTCGTCAACGACCTCCTCGACCTGGCCAAGATCGAGGCGGGGCGCGTCGAGGTGCTGGTCGCGCCCGTCGTCATCGACAACCTGTTCCGCGCACTGAAGGCGATGCTGCGCCCGCTCGTCGACGATGCGCGCGTGGACCTGGTCTTCGAACCGTGCGCCTTCACGGCGGCGTTCGATTCGGACGAGGGCAAGATCTCGCAGGTGCTGCGCAACTTCATTTCGAACGCCCTGAAATTCACCGAGCAGGGCGCCGTGACCGTGTCGGCCTTCCACGATCCGGACACCGACACGATCACCTTCGCGGTGGCCGACACCGGGATCGGCATCAGTCCGGAGAACCTGCAGCTGATCTTCGAGGAGTTCAGCCAGATCGAACACCCGCTGCAGCGGCGCTGCAAGGGCACAGGTCTCGGCCTGCCGCTGTGCCGCAAGCTGGCGGAACTGCTCGGCGGCCGCGTGGACGTGGTCAGCCAGCCCGGCGCGGGCTCGACGTTCAGCCTCGTGCTGCCGCGCGTTTTCCCGCGCCATTCTTCGCCGCGCAACGATGCAACCTGAGGAACGCAACATGACGATCCCGACCTTGATCCTCAACGTCGACGACAACGATGGCGCCCGCTACGCCAAGACCCGCATCCTGCAGGGCGCCGGCTTCGACGTCGTCGAGGCGAGCAACGGCACCGATGCGCTGGCCGTCGTCAAGCGCGGCGGCGTCGCGCTCGTGCTGCTCGACGTGAAGCTCCCCGACATCAACGGCATCGAGGTGTGCCGCCGCATCAAGGCCGACCCGGACAGCGCGCTGGTGCTCGTGCTGCAGACGTCGGCCGCGCTGACGGGCCGCGCCGACAAGATCCGCGGCCTGGAAGGCGGCGCCGACAACTACCTCGCCGCGCCGATCGAGGCCGACGAGCTCGTCGCCAACGTCAACGCGCTGCTGCGCATGCGCCAGACGCAGAGCGCGCTGCGCGACAGCGAGGAACGCTTCCGCCAGCTCACCGACAACATCGAGGACGTGTTCTGGATGTTCTCCGTTCCCGCGCGCGCGCTCGAGTACGTGAGCCCCGCGTACGCGACGATCTGGGGCCGGCCGGTCGAGACGATCGAGCGCGAGCCGGGGAGCTGGATGGCGGCCGTGCATCCGGACGACCGCGCCTACGTGGCGTCGCTGTGGGATGCCTTGCCGTCGACGCCGCACTACGACGCGGAGTTCCGCGTGACGATGCCGGACGGTACGCTGCGCTGGGTGCGCGACCGCATGTTCGCCGTGCGCGATGCCCGCGACGAGGTGTATCGCGTGGCGCGCGTGACGAGCGACGTCACGCGCCGCAAGGAGATGGAAGCGCTGCTGCGCGCGGCCGACGCCAACAAGAACGAATTCCTCGCCACGCTCGCGCACGAACTGCGCAATCCGCTGTCGCCGATCCGCAATGCCGCCGCGCTGCTGGGTGCATCAAGCTTGGGCACGGACGCGGGCGCGGTCGAGCGCCAGGCGCGCGCGCGCGACGTGATCACGCGCCAGGTCGACCACCTCGCGCACCTCGTCGACGACCTGCTCGACGTGGCGCGCATCTCCGAAGGCAAGATCGTCCTGCGCCAGGAAGAGGTCGAGCTGCAGGGTGTGATCGCGCAGGCCGTGGAGACGGCCGGCCCGTTGATCGCGGCGCGCGGGCACAAGCTCGACGTCGTCCAGCCGGACTGCCAGATCTGGCTGAGGGGCGACCCCGTGCGCCTGGCGCAGTCGATGGGCAACCTGCTGCACAACGCGGCCAAGTTCACGCCGAAGGGCGGCCGGATCAAGGTCGAGGTCACGCTCGACGGCGACGTCGTGCGCATCGCCGTCCAGGACAACGGCATCGGCATCGCGGAGGACAGCCTGTCGCGCATCTTCGGCATGTTCGCCCAGGCCGCCGTCCCGCCGGACCGCGCGCCGGAAGGCCTCGGCATCGGCCTGTCGCTGGTCTCGCGCCTGCTCGAGATGCACGGCGGCCGCCTGTCGGCCACGAGCCCCGGCATCGGCCTGGGCTCCACGTTCGTCGTCGAACTGCCCGTGCTGCGCACGGCGCAAGCGGCGCGGGACGCGGCTGAACCGGACGCCGCGCCCGGCCAGCCGGCGGCGGCGTCGGGTGGGCGCAAGGTGCTGCTCGTCGACGACAACGTGGATGCGATGGAGATGATGGCCTTCCTGCTGGCCGAGATGGGCTACGAGGCGCACACGACGGCCGACGCGGGCAACCTCGTGCAAATGGCGCTGGCGCTGCGGCCGGACGTGATCGTGCTCGACATCGGCCTGCCTGGCGTGGACGGGTACGAGCTCGCGCGCAGGCTCAAGGGGAATCCGCAACTGGCGTCCACGCGCCTCGTCGCGCACACGGGCTACGGCTCGCCGGAGGACCGGCGCAAGGCGCTGGCGGCGGGGTTCGATGCGCACCTCGTCAAGCCGGCGGAACTGAAAGACCTGGAAAAAGCCCTCCAAGGTTAACGTTGCCGAATGGTGGGCACGGGGTGCCCACCCTACGATGTCGATCTTGCCGAACGCGCGGGCATGGGGTTTCGCCACCGTACGTTGTCGATGTTGCCGAGCGGTGGGCACGGGGTGCCCACCCTACGATGTCGATCTTGCCGAACGCGCGGGCATGGGGTTTCGCCACCGTACGTTGTCGATGTTGCCGAACGGTGGGCACGGGGTGCCCACCCTACGATGTCGATCTTGCCGAACGCGCGGGCATGGGGTTTCGCCACCCTACGATGTCGATCTTGCCGAACGCGCGGGCATGGGGTTTCGCCACCGTACGTTGCCGATGTTGCCGAACGGTGGGCACGGGGTGCCCACCCCTACGATGTCGATCTTGCCGAACGCGTGGGCATGGGGTTTCGCCACCGTACGTTGTCGATGTTGCCGAACGGTGGGCACGGGGTGCCCACCCTACGATGTCGATCTTGCCGAACGCGCGGGCATGGGGTTTCGCCACCGTACGTTGCCGATGTTGCCGTAGGGTGGGCACCCTGTGCCCACCTTGCACTTTGCGGTGAAGCGTGCGTCATCGCACGAACATCGCCTCGGCATAGGCCTAATCTGGCGGCATCATTGCCACCAACGGAGGCCATCATGCCCAAGGGAGCCAGCCCGAAACGCGAGCGCGAGTACAAGAAGCTCGAGACGGAATTCAAGAAGGAGCACCGCTATCCGGGCCGCGAGGAAGAGGTCGCGTCGCGCATCGTGAACAAGCAGCGCGCCGAGCACGGCGAGGCGAAGCAGTCGTCGAGCGGCGGCTCGAAGCAGTCCGCCAAGAAGTAACCCCGCACCGCCATCTGCAGAGTACAGCCTCCCGCGCCAGCGCCCGGGGGGCTTGCGCACGTCCGTGCATACATCGATGACAAACGGTGACAAACCGTGACATTTTGAACGGGTCCGGCGCGCGATAATGACCGGCTCGCCTATGCATGCCAGCCCCGTCCCCATGTCGCTCAGGTGGCCTTTTTTGCAGTTCGTCGCAATCCGCTGGGAGGCGCGGCCGGATCCGTCTATCCTGTCATCAATACATTGTGGTTTCTACAAAAAAGAACAGGAATTCGGAGAATCGGATGAACAAGATTTTCGCGCTCGCTCCGGTGGGCGTTGCCCTGTGTACCATCCTCGGGTTCGCGCACGCCGCGCCCGACCTCGCGACCGAGACGCGTCCCGTCGATGCCCGTGTCGTGCGGGTCAAGGTGGACGGTGCCGTCGACCTGAAGATCCGCCAGGGCGGCACTGCCGCGCTGACCTTGACCGGGGAACCGCGCTACCTGACGCGCACGACGACCGCGCAGAACGGCGACACGCTGACCATCGACACGGACATCCGCGGTCACGTGCACGGCGGGTCGCTGCATGCGGAGCTCGTGCTGCCGGCGCTGCGCTCGGTGACGTCCGAGAGCCTGGGCACGACGGACATCTCGGGCTTTTCCGGCGACGAACTGGAACTGACCCTGGACGGCGCGGGTTCGATGAAGATCGCCTGCAACTACCGCATCGTGAAGGCGAGCCTGGGCGGCATCGGCAGCATGCAGATGCAGGGGCTGAACGGGGAGGGCGTGGAGCTGAACCTGCAGGGGGCCGGGTATATCTCGCTCAGCGGGCGCGCCAAGTGGCTGAAGGCCGACCTGGGCGGCCTGGGCAACCTGGATGCGCAGCAGTGCAACGTGGACTCCGTCGACATCGACCTGTCGGGCCTGGGCAATGCGCGCGTGACGGCGCGCCAGAACGCGAACCTGAACCTGTCCGGCATGGGCTCGGTGACGGTGTACGGCAAGCCGCAGAACCGCACGGTGGCCGTCGATGGACTGGGCAAGGTGAGCTGGAAGTAAGTGCGCTGGACGTAGCCGTATCTCGACAAGAAGTAGAAAAACGAAGAGGCGCAAGCCTCAAGATCCGAACGAGACAATGAGAAAACTGACCGTTGCGATCCTGCTCGCACTGGGCCTGAACGGTAGTGCGATGGCGGGCCTCACGGAGGGCGCCAATGCCTACAATGCCCGCAACTACGCGCTGGCGCTGAAGGAGATCACTCCGCTTGCCAAGGCCGGCAACGCGGACGCGGAGCATTTGCTGGGCCTGATGTACTACATGGGGCGCGGCGTGCCGCGCGACTACAAGCAGGCATTCGCCTGGCACTACAAGGCCGCCGTGCAGGGCAAGGCCGACGCCGAGTACGTGATCGGCGCCATGTACTACACGGGCAATGCCGTACCCCAGGACCAGAAGCTGGCCGTGCAATGGTTCCGCAAGGCCGCGGAGCAGGGCCATCCGGACGCGCAGCACGCACTCGCCCTCATGTACCGCTACCACGTGGCGGGGATGCCGCAGGACGTCGTCATCGCGTACATGCTGTGCAACCTGGCCGCCGCCAACGGTCACCGCAACGCCATCGAACAGCGCGCGTCGCTCGCCAAACAGATGAGCCAGGAACAGATCGACGAGGCCCAGGCGCTGTCACGCAACTGGAAGCCGGGCACGCCATTGCCGGCGTCGTCGCACACGGGCGGCGGCGGTTCCTGAACAGTTAAGTTGCTCCAAGATGTAAGGACCAAGCCCACAGTGGTATGGGGTGTAGTCCTACGCGCGCATGGCGAATCCTTGGTGTTCCGGTCGTCTCGGCCGGACTACGATGGGGACCCTCAAGCAGTTTTCATGAGCCGTACGACAACTCAACCATTGGAGGCAATCATGGCAAACCAAGGCAATCAGGGCGGCAACAAGGGCGGCAACAACCAGAGCGGCGACACGAGCAATCGCGGTTTCGCATCGATGGACCCGCAGAAGCAGCGTGAAATCGCTTCGGAAGGCGGCAAGGCCGCACACGCTTCCGGCAATGCCCACGAGTTCACTTCGGAAGAAGCACGCCGCGCAGGCTCGATGAGCCACAAGAACGACGGCAGCCAGCAAAGCCAGGGTGGCGGCAGCCAGCAAAGCGGCGGCGGCACCCGCGGCGGTACGCCGGAACAGCACGCCAAGGCAGGCTCGCAGAGCCACAAGAACGACAACAAGAAGTGATGATGCGCCGATCGTGAACGCCGCGGCGGATCGCGTGCACCGGCAGTGCTGGTGAGATCGCATCCCGTCCCGTAGTTCCGTATCGCACACACGACGTGACCGACACCGCCAGCCTCCGGGCTGGCGGTGTTTTTTCATCCGCCACCACCACGGTTCTTACAAATCGCGCCCTGAGCCGTAAATTTACTACATTTGTTATATAAGCGAGCATTTTCTTGCTCATTGTTAGCGTTACCCGCCATTTTCTGCTTGCTCATGCTTGGGTGATCCCGGCCGCTCGCGTACAATTGCTCTTTATTTAACTAGGGTATGCCATGCGTGCAATCGAAATCACCCAGCCCGGCGGGCCGGGAGTGCTCACGCCCTGCGAGCGCCCCGTACCGCTGCTGAAGCCGGGCGAAGTCCTCATCCGCGTGCTCGCGGCCGGCGTCAACCGGCCCGACGTGTTCCAGCGTCTCGGCCAGTATCCCGTGCCGCCCGGCGCGTCCGACCTGCCGGGCCTGGAAGTGGCCGGCGAGATCGTCGACGGCGACCTGGGCGCCAGCGGCTTTGAAAAGGGCGACCTCGTCTGCGCGCTCGTGCAGGGCGGCGGCTACGCGGAATACTGCGCGGCCCCGCTGGACCAATGCCTGCCCGTGCCGAAGGGCCTGACGCCCCTCGAAGCGGCCGCGCTGCCCGAAACCTTTTTCACCGTGTGGAGCAATGTGTTCCAGCGCGCCGCGCTGGCGGAAGGCGAGAGCCTGCTCGTGCAGGGTGGCAGCTCCGGCATCGGCACGACGGCGATCCAGCTGGCCACGGCGCTGGGCCACCGCGTGTTCGCCACGGCCGGCAGCCGGGACAAATGCCGCGCGTGCGAAGACCTGGGCGCCGAGCGCGCGATCGATTACAAGACGGAAGACTTCGCCGCCGTCGTCAAGGAACTGACGAACGGGAAGGGCGTCGACGTCGTACTCGACATGGTCGGCGGCGACTACGTGGCGCGCGAAATCTCGTGCCTCGCCGACGACGGCCGCATCGTCGTCATCGCGCTGCTGGGCGGCGCGAAGGCCAACGTCGACCTGGGCCAGGTGCTGCGCCGCCGGCTCACCATCACGGGCTCCACGTTGCGTCCGCGTCCCGTCGCGTTCAAAGCTGGAATCGCGCGCGAGTTGCGCGAGCGCGTGTGGCCGCTGCTGGACGCCGGCCGCATCAAGCCCGTCATCTACCAGACTTTCCCACTCGAGGCGGCCGCCGATGCGCACACGCTGATGGAAAGCAGTGCGCACGTCGGCAAGATCATGCTGAATGTCGCCGCGAACTGAGACAACAAGAATGAACAATCCATTGAACAGCCATGCCAGGCCCGGTTTGACCGGTTTTTCAACGCCCGTTACAATAGCGGGTTATTTGACCGTGAGGTTGTAATGCGTGCCAAACTCATCGTAGGCAACTGGAAGATGAATGGCAGCCGCGCGGTCAATGCAAAGCTGCTGGAAGGTATCGTCGCAGGACTCGGCAAGGCGAAGGCGCAGTGCGCCGTCTGCGTGCCGGCCCCGTATCTGCAGCAATGCGAGGACGTGTTGACGGGGACGCGGGTCGCGTGGGGCGCGCAGGACGTGTCGATTCACGCATGCGGCGCCTACACGGGCGAAGTGTGCGCGACGATGCTGTCGGAGTTCGGCTGCCGCTACGTGATCGTCGGCCATTCCGAGCGCCGCGCCTACCATCGCGAAGACAGCGCGCTGGTGGCGAAGAAGGCGGTGGCGGTGCTGGCCGAGGGCATGACCCCGATCGTGTGCGTCGGCGAAACGCTGGAACAGCGCGAGGCGGGCGAGACGGCGCAAGTGGTCGGCGCCCAGCTCGACGCCGTGCTGGAAGCGCTCGACGCGGCATCGGTGCATCGAATCGTCGTGGCCTATGAACCCGTGTGGGCCATCGGCACCGGCAGGAACGCGACACCGGCGATGGCGCAGGACGTGCACGCGCAATTGCGCGCGCAACTGAAGGCGCGCAACGCGGAGGCGGCGGCCGTCGTACCGATCCTGTACGGTGGCAGCATGAAGCCGGAGAACGCGAAGGATTTGCTGGCCCAGCCGGATATCGACGGCGGGCTGATCGGGGGCGCGGCCTTGAAGGCGGAAGATTTTCTTGCCATCATTCACGCGGCCTGAACAACGCCGGGTTGGTCATCCAGTCCAGGCGAGGAATATCTCCCGGTGTGCCGGGATTCGTTTTTAGTAACGTAGTTTCAACCTTGGAATGGAATAAACAATGAACGTGTTGTTCAATCTGATCGTCGTCGTGCAGGTCGTTTCCGCGCTGGCCATCATCGGTCTCGTGCTCGTCCAGCACGGCAAGGGCGCCGATATGGGCGCGGCCTTCGGTTCCGGCGCGTCCGGCAGCCTGTTCGGTGCCAGCGGCTCGTCGAACTTCCTGTCGAAATCGACGGCTGTCGCCGCCGCGATCTTCTTCGCGTCCACATTGGGCCTCGCGTACTTCGGCAGCAACCGTCCGCATGCGAGCGTCGGTGGCGGTGTGATGGAACACGTGACCGTGCCCGTGAAGAAAGCGCCGACCGCCGGTGATGCGATCCCGACGACCGTGCCGGCGCCTGCCGCCCCGGCCGCGTCGGTGCCGGCAGCGCCGCAGGACGTGCCGGCGCCTGCGCCGGCAGCAGCACCGGCACCCGCGCCCGCCAAGTAATTTTGCGGTGCGACCACTTCCTGCACGCGCGAGCAGGGTGGTGTAACATGCGCGGGCTTCGGTCCGCCAGCGCCGGCGACCGGACTCTCAACCCGGCCCGCCGTAAACACAAGTTTTATAAAGTTGAGAAAAAGAGTATTTTTTCTTGGTTTAGCGCAATTTGAGCATTGAAAAATGCTGCTAAGTCAGAGTAGAATACTGGTCTCCAGCCGACGTGGTGAAATTGGTAGACACGCTATCTTGAGGGGGTAGTGGCGCAAGCTGTGCGAGTTCGAGTCTCGCCGTCGGCACCAAGATACAAGAAGCCAGCTAGGGCGCATGAGCTTCCGCTCGCAAGCACTAGCTGGCTTTTTTACGAGGATATGTCGGAGGCTTTGAAGAACCGTCCCAGCGGCGGCGCTTCTGGCCCGAGAAGCCCAGTCGTACGAACGTGCGGCGAGCCTCGAAGGTCGGGATCGGCAACGCGAAGATGATTCAGTGTCTCCAGTCGTACGATCCTGGCTCAGGCAACAGGCCGGGATTGCGCGATGCGGTACTGCAGCACTGCAGTGTTTTTTCAACCGATCGTTCAACTAAGGCTTCATCGTGAACCTCGAGAACTATTTCCCCGTCTTACTCTTCATCGTGATCGGCACCGTCGTCGGCGTCGCGTCGCAGGTCCTTGGCCGCGTGATCGGTCCCCATCGCCCCGATGCGGCGAAACTCTCCCCGTATGAATGCGGCTTCGAAGCGTTCGAAGACGCGCGCATGAAGTTCGACGTCCGGTACTACCTGGTCGCGATCCTGTTTATTTTGTTTGATCTGGAAACGGCATTCTTCTTCCCTTGGGGCGTTTCGATGCGCGACCTGGGCTGGACCGGGTTCGTCACGATGATGGTGTTCATCGTCGAATTCATCGTCGGCTTCTGGTACATCTGGAAGAAAGGTGCCCTTGATTGGGAATAAGCCATGGCTATTGAAGGCGTTTTAAACGAAGGTTTTGTCACCACCACAGCCGACAAGCTGATCAACTGGGCGCGTACCGGGTCGATGTGGCCCATGACGTTCGGCCTGGCTTGCTGCGCAGTCGAGATGATGCACGCGGGCGCCGCGCGCTACGACCTCGACCGCTTCGGCGTCGTGTTCCGCCCGTCGCCGCGCCAGTCCGACGTGATGATCGTGGCCGGTACCCTGTGCAACAAGATGGCCCCGGCACTGCGCAAGGTGTACGACCAGATGGCCGAGCCGCGCTGGGTCATCTCGATGGGTTCGTGCGCCAATGGCGGCGGCTACTACCACTACTCGTACTCCGTCGTGCGCGGCTGCGATCGCATCGTGCCGGTCGACGTCTACGTCCCGGGCTGCCCGCCGACGGCCGAGGCCCTGTTGTACGGCATCATCCAGCTCCAGAACAAGATCCAGCGCACCAATACCATCGCGCGATAATCCAAGCCGGTTTCAACCATGACGACTAAACTCGAAGCCCTCGAACTCGCCCTGAAGAATGCTCTGGGCGAGGGCGCTGCCATTACCGTGGCGCTGGGCGAAGTAACGGTAGTAGTGAAGGCCTCCGAATATCTGGCCTCCATGCGAACGCTGCGCGACGATCCCGCGCTGCGTTTCCAGGAACTCGTCGACCTGTGCGGCGTCGACTACTCGTCCTACGGCGAAGGCACGTGGGACGGTCTGCGTTTCGCCGTCGTGTCGCACCTGCTGTCGATCGAGCACAACTGGCGCGTGCGCGTCCGCGTGTTCTGCCCGGACGACGACATGCCGCTGGTCGACTCCGTCACGAGCATCTGGCGCAACGCGAACTGGTTCGAGCGTGAAGCGTTCGACCTGTTCGGCATCCTGTTCGAGGGCCACGGCGACCTGCGCCGCATCCTCACCGACTACGGCTTCATCGGCCACCCGTTCCGCAAGGACTTCCCGATCTCGGGCTATGTCGAAATGCGCTACGACCCCGAGCAGAAACGCGTGATCTACCAACCCGTGACGATCGAGCCGCGCGAGAACATTCCGCGCGTGATCCGCGAAGAAACCTACGGGATGAAATAATGGCTGAGCTTAAGAATTACACCCTGAACTTTGGTCCGCAGCACCCGGCGGCGCACGGCGTGCTGCGTCTCGTGCTGGAACTGGACGGCGAAGTGATCCAGCGCGCCGACCCGCACATCGGCCTGCTGCACCGCGGCACCGAGAAGCTGGCCGAGACCCGCACCTACCTGCAGTCCGTGCCGTACATGGACCGCCTCGACTACGTCTCGATGATGTGCAACGAGCACGGCTACGTGCTGGCCATTGAGAAGCTGCTGGGCATCGAGGTGCCGATCCGTGCGCAGTACATCCGCACGATGTTCGACGAGATCACCCGTATCCTGAACCACCTGATGTGGCTGGGCGCGCACGCGCTGGACATCGGTGCGATGGGCCCGTTCCTGTACGCGTTCCGCGACCGCGAAGACCTGTTCGACGTGTACGAAGCCGTGTCGGGCGCGCGCATGCACGCGGCGTACTACCGCCCGGGCGGCGTGTACCGCGACCTGCCGGACGTGATGCCGAAGCACCGCGAATCGCCGCTGCGCAGCAAGAAGGCCATCGACGAACTGAACGAGACGCGCCACGGCTCCGTGCTGGACTTCATCGAGTCGTTCACGAAGCGCTTCGACGGCTATGTCGACGAATACGAGACCCTGCTGACCGACAACCGTATCTGGAAACAGCGTACCGTCGGCATCGGCGTCGTGACGCCGGAAGACGCGATGGGCATGGGCTTCTCGGGCCCGATGCTGCGCGGTTCGGGCATCGCCTGGGACCTGCGCAAGCTGCAGCCGTACGCCGCGTACGACAAGGTCGAATTCGACGTCCCCGTCGGCACCAACGGCGACTCGTACGACCGCTACCTCGTTCGCATCGAGGAAATGCGCCAGGCCAACCGCATCATCAAGCAGTGCGTCGCCTGGCTGAAGGCGAACCCGGGCCCGGTCATGACGAACAACCACAAGGTCGCCCCGCCGTCGCGCGTGGACATGAAGACCAATATGGAATCGCTGATCCACCACTTCAAGCTGTTCACCGAAGGCTTCCACGTCCCGCCGGGCGAAGCGTATGCGGCCGTCGAACATCCGAAGGGCGAGTTCGGCATTTACATCGTGTCGGACGGCGCCAACAAGCCGTACCGCCTGAAGATCCGCACCCCGGACTATGTCCACCTGCAATCGCTGGATGAAATGGCGCGCGGCCACATGATCGCCGACGCCGTCACCATCATCGGCACGCAGGACATCGTGTTCGGCTCGATCGACCGATAAGAAGGGTAGAAAGATTATGTTATCTGAGCAGTGCTTGAAAAAAATCGACCGCGAGTTGGCCAAGTATCCGGCCGACCAGCGCCAGTCGGCCGTGATGGCCGCGCTGGCCCACGCGCAAGTCGAATTGGGCTGGCTGTCGCCGGAAACGATGCAGGAAGTCGCCGACTACATCGGCATGCCCGCCATCGCCGTGCAGGAAGTCGCCACGTTCTACAACATGTACAACCTGAAGCCGGGCGGCAAGCACAAGATCACCGTGTGCACCAACCTGCCATGCGCGCTGTCGGGCGGGGAGCGTGCCGCCCACCGCATCAAGGATGCCCTGGGCATCAATTTCCGCGAAACGACCGAAGACGGCCAGTTCACCTTGCTGGAAGGCGAGTGCATGGGCGCCTGCGGCGATGCGCCGGTCATGCTGGTGAATAACCACCGCATGTGCTCGTTCATGTCGGACGAGAAGATCGACGCCCTGCTGGAGGAACTGAACAAATGACCAGCCTGCACGACCGCCACATCAACCCGCTGATCCTGAAGGATCTGAACGGCGACAACTGGCACCTGGAAGACTACGTCAAGCGCGGCGGCTATTCCGCGCTGCGCCGCATCCTGGAAGAGAAGATCACCCCCGAACAGATCATCGCCGATCTGAAAACGTCCGGCCTGCGCGGCCGCGGCGGCGCGGGCTTCCCGACCGGCCTGAAGTGGAGCTTCATGCCGCGCCAGTTCCCGGGCCAGAAATACCTCGTCTGCAACACGGACGAAGGCGAACCGGGCACGTTCAAGGACCGCGACATCATCCGCTACAACCCGCACGCACTGATCGAAGGCATGGCCATCGGCGCGTACGCGATGGGCATCACCGTGGGCTACAACTACATCCACGGCGAGATCTTCCAGGAATACCTGCGCTTCGAAGAGGCGCTGGAAGAGGCGCGCGCCGCCGGCTTCCTGGGCGACCGCATCCTCGGTTCGGACTTCTCGTTCCAGCTGCACGCGCACCACGGCTACGGCGCCTACATCTGCGGCGAAGAGACCGCGCTGCTGGAGTCGCTGGAAGGCAAGAAGGGCCAGCCGCGCTTCAAGCCGCCGTTCCCGGCGTCGTTCGGCCTGTACGGCAAGCCGACCACGATCAACAACACGGAAACGTTCGCAGCCGTCCCGTTCATCCTGAACATGGGCGCCGCGGAGTACATGGGGCTCGGTAAGCCGAACAACGGCGGCACGAAGATCTTCTCGATCTCCGGCGACGTCGAGCGTCCGGGCAACTACGAAGTCCCGCTCGGTACCCCGTTCGCCAAGCTGATGGAACTGGCCGGCGGCATGCGCGGCGGCAAGAAAATCAAGGCCGTCATCCCGGGCGGTTCGTCGGCACCGGTCGTGCGCGGCGACGTCATGATGCAGACCGACCTGGACTACGACTCGATCGCCAAGGCCGGTTCGATGCTGGGTTCGGGCGCCGTGATCGTCATGGACGAGACCCGCTGCATGGTCAAGTCGCTGCTGCGCCTGTCGTACTTCTACTACGAGGAATCGTGCGGCCAGTGCACGCCGTGCCGCGAAGGCACGGGCTGGATGTACCGCATGGTCCACCGCATCGAACACGGCCAGGGTCGTCCGGAAGACATGGACATGCTGAACTCGATCGCCGACAACATCCAGGGCCGCACCATCTGCGCGCTGGGCGATGCCGCCGCGATGCCGGTTCGCGCCATGATCAAGAACTTCCGCGAAGAATTTGAATATCACGTCGAGCACAAGCACTGCCTGGTGCCGACTTACCTCTAAACCAGGTCAGGTAACGATCAAATGGTTGAAATCGAATTAGACGGCAAGAAAGTCGAAGTCCCACCGGGTTCGATGGTGATGGACGCCGCAAACAAACTGGGAACGTACATCCCGCACTTCTGCTACCACAAGAAGCTGTCCATCGCGGCCAACTGCCGCATGTGTCTCGTGGAAGTGGAAAAAGCGCCGAAGCCGCTGCCTGCCTGCGCCACCCCGGTCTCGCCGGGCATGATCGTGCGCACGCACAGCGACAAGGCCGTGCAGGCGCAGAAGTCCGTCATGGAATTCCTGCTGATTAACCACCCGCTGGATTGCCCGATCTGCGACCAGGGCGGCGAATGCCAGCTGCAGGATCTCGCAGTCGGCTACGGCAAGGGCGAGTCGCGCTACGCGGAAGAAAAACGCGTCGTGGCCCCGAAGGAAGCGGGCCCGCTGATCTCGATGGAAGAGATGAGCCGCTGCATCCAGTGCACGCGCTGCGTGCGCTTCGGCCAGGAAGTGGCCGGCGTGATGGAGTTCGGCATGGTCGGCCGCGGCGAGCACTCGGAAATCACGACGTTCGTCGGCAAGTCCGTCGACTCGGAAGTGTCGGGCAACATGATCGACCTGTGCCCGGTCGGCGCGCTGACCTCCAAGCCGTTCCGCTATTCCGCACGTCCGTGGGAACTGCAGCGCCGCCGCTCGGTGTCGCCGCACGACTCGCTGGGCTCGAACCTGATCGTCCAGGTGAAGGGCGGCAAGGTGATGCGCGTGCTGCCGCTGGAAAACGAGACCATCAACGAGTGCTGGCTGTCCGACAAGGACCGCTTCTCGTACGAAGCCCTCGACAACGCGTCGCGCCTGACCACGCCGATGCTCAAGCAGGACGGCAAGTGGATCGAGACCGACTGGCAGACGGCGCTGGAATACGTCGCCCACGGCCTGCGCAACATCCGCCACGAGCACGGCGCGGACAGCATCGCCGCCATCGGCACCGCGCACTCGACCGTCGAAGAATTGTTCCTGCTGCAGAAAGCCATGCGCGGTTTCGGCATCGAGAACGTCGACTTCCGCCTGCGCCAGACCGACTTCGCGCTGGACGGCCAAGTGGTGCCGCACCTGGGCATGCCGATCGCCGAACTGTCGACCCTGGCACGCGTGCTGGTCGTCGGCTCGTTCCTGCGCAAGGATCACCCGCTGGCCGCGACGCGCCTGCGCGCCGCCGTCAAGGCCGGTGCCAAGCTGTCGATCGTCCACGGCTCCGCTGACGACAACCTGATCCCGACCGCGAACCGCTTCATCGCGGCGCCGAGCGACTGGCTCGCCGCGCTGTCGGAAATCGCCGTCGCCGTCGCTGCCGCCAAAGGTATCGCCGCACCGGCGGGCCTCGAAGGCGTGACCGCCGGCGACATCGCCAAGGCCATCGCCGCGACGCTGGCCGTCGACAACGCCGCCGACCTGCCGGGCGCCGTCCTGCTGGGCAACTCGGCGATGTACCACCCGCAGGCCTCGAAGCTGCACGCAATCTCGCAATGGATCGCCGAGCAGACGGGCGCCAAGTTCGGCTACTTCGTCGACGCCGCCAACACGGTCGGCGGCTACGTCGTGAACGCCACGTCGAAGAACGCGGCGAACCTGTTCGCTCAGCCGAAGAAGGCGTACGTGCTGCTGAACGCGGAACCGGAACTGGATGCGGCGAATCCGGCGCAAGCCGTCAAGGCGCTGCGTGGCGCGGAGATGGTCGTCGCGATGTCCGCATTCAAGCACGGCACCGACTACGCCGACGTGCTGCTGCCGATCTCGCCGTTCAGCGAAACGGCCGGTACGTTCGTCAACTGCGAAGGCCGCGCACAGAGCTTCAACGGCACCGTCAAGCCCCTGGGCGAGACGCGTCCGGCGTGGAAGGTGCTGCGCGTGCTGGGCAACCTGCTGGGCCTGCAAGGCTTCGATTACGAGAACTCGGAAACGATCCGCGACGAAGCCCTCGGTAAAGGCAACATGGACGTGTCCGCGAAGCTGAACAACGTGGCCAAGGTTGCCGTGGCCGGCGCCTTCTTCGGCAATGGCGAGCAGGTGGAACGCCTGGCCGACGTGCCGATCCACTTCGCCGACGCCGTCGCGCGCCGTTCCGAACCGCTGCTGCGCACGGCCGACGGCCAGGCGCCGCGCGCCACCTTGTCGGCCAAGCTGGCCGAGAAGCTGGGCGTGAACGCCGGCGATGCGGTCACGGTATCGCAAGGGCAGGGCAGTGTCGTGCTGGTGGCGAACATCGACGCGCGCCTGCCGGCGAACGTCGTGCGCGTCGCGGCCGCCCACGAATCGACTTCGGTACTGGGCGACATGTTCGGTCCGATCAACGTAGCTAAAGCATAAAAGCAGGGGAGCCCAAGCAAAATGTCGGTACCTGACATGATCAACAACCTGAACAGCAGCGGCGCGAGCCTGCTCGGCGCGACGGCATGGCCGCTCGTGTGGACGCTGCTGAAAATCGTCGTCGTCCTGCTGCCGCTGATGGGCCTCGTGGCCTATCTCGTGCTGTGGGAGCGCAAGCTGATCGGCTGGATCCACATCCGTATCGGCCCGAACCGCGTGGGTCCCGGCGGCCTGCTGCAGCCGATTTCCGATGCCCTGAAGCTGCTGCTGAAGGAAATCGTGATCCCGGCGAAAGCCACGGCGAGCCTGTTCGTGATCGGCCCGCTGATGACCATCATGCCGGCGCTGGCCGCCTGGTCCGTCATCCCGTTCGGTCCGCAGGCCGCGCTGGCCAACGTGAACGCCGGCCTGCTGCTGCTGCTGGCGATCACGTCGATGGAGGTGTACGGCATCATCATCGCCGGCTGGTCCGCGAACTCGAAGTACTCGTTCATGGGCGCGATGCGCGCATCGGCGCAGATGATCTCGTACGAAATCCCGATGGGCTTCGTGATGGTCGTCGTGCTGATGGTGTCGGGCTCGCTGAACTTCTCCGACATCGTTGCAGGCCAGGAACGCGGCATGTTCGCCGCCCACGGCGTGAACATCCTGTCGTGGAACTGGCTGCCGCTGCTGCCGCTGTTCATCATCTACATCACGTCCGGCCTGGCCGAGTGCAACCGCCACCCGTTCGACGTGGTGGAAGGCGAATCGGAAATCGTGGCCGGCCACATGGTCGAATACTCGGGCATGTCGTACGCGATGTTCATGCTGGCCGAGTACGCCAACATGATCCTCGTCGGCACCCTGGCAGCGATCATGTTCCTGGGCGGCTGGTCCGCACCGTTCTCGTTCCTCGAATTCGGCCCGATCGGCGGCTTCTTCTGGCTGTTCGCCAAGATGTTCCTGATCGTCTCGCTGTTCATCTGGGTCCGCGGCACGTTCCCGCGCTACCGCTATGACCAGATCATGCGTCTCGGCTGGAAAGTGTTCATTCCGCTGACCCTGGTCTGGCTGGTGCTGGTCGCCGGCTGGATGCAGACGCCGTGGAATATCTGGAAGTAAGGAAGCACACAAAATGACACGAGTTAAAGAGATCCTCGGCAGCCTGATGCTGTCCGAGCTGATTAAAGGTCTGGCCCTGACCGGCAAGTACGCGTTCTCGCGCAAGATCACGGTCCAGTACCCGGAAGAGAAGACCCCCATCTCGCCGCGCTTCCGCGGCCTGCACGCACTGCGCCGCTACCCGAACGGGGAAGAGCGCTGCATCGCGTGCAAGCTGTGCGAAGCCGTGTGCCCGGCGATGGCCATCACGATCGAATCGGCGCAGCGCGAAGACGGCACCCGCCGCACGACGCGCTACGACATCGACCTGACCAAGTGCATCTTCTGCGGCTTCTGCGAAGAATCGTGCCCGGTCGACTCGATCGTCGAGACGCAAGTGCTGGAATACCACGGCGAAAAACGCGGCGACCTGTACTACACCAAGGAAATGCTGCTGGCCGTGGGCGATCGCTACGAGAACGACATCGCCGCCGCTCGCGAAGCCGATGCCAAGTACCGCTAACAATAAAAGGGCTCCTGCGTAAGTCATGGATTTCACAACTGTTCTGTTCTACGTGTTCGCGGCCGTGATGGTGCTGGCCGGCTTGCGCGTCATTACCGCCAAGAACCCGGTGCATGCCGCGCTGTTCCTGGTGCTCGCGTTCTTCAACGCTGCCGGTATCTGGATGCTGCTCAAGGCCGAGTTCCTGGCCATCGTGCTGGTACTGGTCTACGTCGGCGCCGTGATGGTGCTGTTCCTGTTCGTCGTGATGATGCTCGACATTAATATCGACCGCATGCGCGAAGGCTTCTGGGGCTACCTCCCCGTCGCGTCGGGCGTGGGCGCGCTGATCGTGCTGGAAATGGCTGCCGTGCTGTGGCGCGGCTTCCTGGGCCAGGGCGAGGCGCCGGCCGAGTCGGCCGTGGGCCATATCGGCGGCACGCATGAACTGGGCCGCCTGATCTACACCCAGTACATCTACGGTTTCGAGATCGCCGGCCTGATCCTGCTGGTCGCCATCATCGCCGCCGTCGCGCTGACCCTGCGCAAGCGCAAGGACACCAAAGCCATCGACCCGGGCCTCGCCGTCCGCGTCAAGCGTAACGACCGTCTGAAGATCGTCAAGATGCAGACGGTGAACCAGAAGGCGATCGACGATGCGGCAATCGCTGCCGCCGCTGCCGCCACTGCCAACAAGGAGGCGCAATGACGTTGTCGCTCGCTCACTACCTGATCCTGGGCGCGATCCTGTTCGCAATCTCCGTGATCGGCATTTTCCTGAACCGGAAGAACATCATCATCCTGCTGATGGCCATCGAACTGATGCTGCTGGCGGTGAACCTGAACTTTGTGGCGTTCTCGCATTATCTGGGCGACGCGGCAGGGCAGATCTTCGTGTTCTTCATCCTGACTGTCGCGGCCGCCGAATCGGCGATCGGCCTGGCGATCCTGGTGGTCCTGTTCCGTAACCTGGACACGATCAACGTGGAAGACCTCGACAGCCTGAAGGGCTAAGCGGTTTGCTTGTCAACCTCCTGATAAATAAACAAAAGGTTCAACATGGCGGGGCAAATTAACCCTAATCTCTTGCTGGCGGTGCCTCTGGCGCCGCTCGCGGGCTCGGCGATCGCCGGCCTGCTCGGCACCAAGTTCTTCGGCAACGTCGTCGGCCGGGTCGTGTCGCACTCGGCGACCATCCTGGGCGTCTTCATTGCCATGGTCATCTCGATCATGACGCTGAACGACGTCATCGGCGGTGCGACGTACAACGGCGACGTCTACACCTGGATGACGATCGGCACCATGAAGATGACGGTCGGCTTCAAGATCGACGCGCTGTCCGCGATGATGATGTGCGTCGTCACGTCCGTCTCGCTGATGGTCCACATCTACACGATCGGCTACATGGCGGAAGACGACGGCTACAACCGCTTCTTCTCGTACATCTCGCTGTTCACCTTCTCGATGCTGATGCTGGTCATGTCCAACAACTTCCTGCAGCTGTTCTTCGGCTGGGAAGCGGTGGGCCTGGTCTCGTACCTGCTGATCGGCTTCTGGTACACGCGTCCGACCGCGATCTTCGCGAACATGAAGGCGTTCCTCGTGAACCGCGTCGGCGACTTCGGCTTCATCCTCGGCATCGGCCTGCTGCTGGCCGCCACCGGCACGATGAACTACGACGAGACGTTCGCCAAGTCGACGCAACTGGCCGCGATGCACGTGCCCGGCCTCGGCTGGCCGCTGCTGACGGCTGCCTGCATCTGCCTGTTCATCGGCGCGATGGGCAAGTCGGCGCAGTTCCCGCTGCACGTCTGGCTGCCTGACTCGATGGAAGGCCCGACCCCGATCTCGGCACTGATCCACGCCGCGACGATGGTTACCGCCGGCATCTTCATGGTGACCCGCATGTCGCCGCTGTTCGAACTGTCGGACACGGCACTGTCGTTCGTCGTCGTCATCGGCTCGATCACCGCGCTGTTCATGGGCTTCCTGGGCATCATCCAGAACGACATCAAGCGCGTCGTCGCGTACTCCACGCTGTCGCAGCTAGGCTATATGACGGTCGCGCTGGGCGTGTCGGCGTACAACGTCGCCGTGTTCCACCTGATGACGCACGCGTTCTTCAAGGCGCTGCTTTTCCTCGGTGCCGGTTCCGTCATCATCGGCATGCACCACGACCAGGACATGCGCAACATGGGCGGCCTGCGCAAGTACATGCCGATCACGTGGATCACGTCGCTGGTGGGTTCGCTGGCGCTGATCGGTACGCCGTTCTTCGCCGGCTTCTACTCGAAGGATTCGATCATCGAAGCCGTCGCCGCGGCCCACCACGCTGGCATGGCCGGTGCGGGCTTCGCCTACGTCGCCGTCGTCGCCGGCGTGTTCGTCACGGCGTTCTACTCGTTCCGCATGTACTTCCTCGTGTTCCATGGTGAAGAACGTTTCGGCAAGGCCCATGCGCACGATCACCATCACGCGCATGATGACCACCACGCTGAACTCGGCGAAGGCAAGGACCCGACTGCATTGCACGAGGCCACTGCCCATCACGAAGAAGACGAGGACGACCACGGCCACCACGGCCTGGCCCCGGGCCAGAAGCCGCACGAGTCGCCGTGGGTGGTGACCCTGCCGCTGATCCTGCTGGCGATCCCGTCCGCCGTCATCGGCTTCTTCACGATCAAGCCGATGCTGTTCGGCGACTTCTTCAAGAACGTCATCTACGTCAGCGCCGAGCGTCACCCGGCGATGGAAGAACTGGCACACGAGTTCCACGACGCCGCCACGATGGGCGTGCACGCGTTCACGTCGCTGCCGTTCTGGCTCGCCCTGGGCGGCGTCGTTGCCGCGTTCTACTGCTACATGATCAATCCGCGCGTGCCGGCCGCCTTCTACAAGGCGCTGCGTCCGATCCACACGCTGCTGGACAACAAGTACTACATGGACAAGTTCAACGAAGTCGTGTTCGCCGGCGGTGCCCGCCTGCTGGGCAAGGGCCTGTGGCAAGTGGGCGACCGTGCGCTGATCGACGGTCTCGTCGTCAACGGTTCCGCGAAGGTCGTGGGCTGGTTCTCGACCATCGTCCGTACGTTCCAGACTGGTTACATCTACCACTATGCGTTCGTGATGATCCTGGGCGTGCTGGGTACGCTGCTGTACTTCTTCCCGTTCTGGCACGCTTAAAAGAGAGAAAAACAAGATGCAGTCTACGATTTCTACCTTTCCTCCTTACCTGAGCCTGTCGGTCTGGGTGCCGATCCTGTGCGGCATCATCATCCTGGCCGTCGGGCGCGACAGCCGCGCGGGCTTCACCCGGCTGCTGGCGCTGGCGGGTTCGATCATCAGCTTCCTGCCGACGATCCCGCTGATGACGCAGTTCAGCAACACGGCCCACGGCCCGCAGTTCGTGGAGAAGGCCGCCTGGATCTCGCGCTTCAACATCCAGTACTACCTCGGCATCGACGGTCTGAGCCTCTGGTTCGTGCCGCTGACGGCGTTCATCACGATCATCGTCGTGATCTCCGCGTGGCAAGTGATTGAGGAACGCGTCGCCCAGTACATGGGTTCGTTCCTGCTGCTGTCGGGCCTGATGATCGGCGTGTTCGTCGCGCTGGACGGCCTGCTGTTCTACTTCTTCTTCGAAGCGACGCTGATCCCGATGTTCATCATCATCGGCGTGTTCGGCGGCCCGAATCGCGTGTACGCGGCATTCAAGTTCTTCCTGTACACGTTCATGGGCTCGCTGCTGACGCTGATCGCGATCATCTACCTGTACAACAAATCGAACGGCAGCTTCGACATCCTCGCATGGCACAACCTGCCGCTGACGATGAAGGAACAGGTCCTGATCTTCGTCGCGTTCCTGATGGCCTTCGCCGTCAAGGTGCCGATGTGGCCGGTGCACACGTGGCTGCCGGACGCCCACGTGGAAGCGCCGACCGGTGGTTCCGTCGTGCTGGCCGCGATCATGCTGAAGCTGGGCGGCTACGGTTTCCTCCGGTTCTCGCTGCCGATCGCGCCTGACGCTAGCCACTACCTGGCGCCGCTGATCATCGTGCTTTCCTTGATTGCCGTCATCTACATCGGTCTCGTCGCCATGGTCCAGACCGACATGAAGAAACTGGTCGCATATTCGTCGATCGCCCACATGGGCTTCGTCACGCTGGGCTTCTTCATCTTCAACACGATCGGCGTGCAGGGCGGCATCGTGCAGATGATCTCGCACGGCTTCGTCTCCGGCGCCATGTTCCTGTGCATCGGCGTGCTGTACGACCGCCTGCACTCGCGCCAGATCGCCGACTACGGTGGCGTCGTCAACGTGATGCCGAAGTTCGCCGCGTTCTCCGTGCTGTTCGCGATGGCCAACTGCGGCCTGCCGGCGACGTCGGGCTTCGTGGGCGAATTCATGGTCATCCTGGGCGCCGTGCAGTTCAACTTCTGGACGGGCCTCTTGGCCGCCACCGCCCTGATCCTGGGCGCGGCGTACTCGCTGTGGATGGTCAAGCGCGTCGTGTTCGGCAAGATCGGCAACAAGCACGTCGCCGAGCTCGTCGACCTGAACGGCCGCGAGTTCTTCATGCTGGGCGTGCTCGCCCTGCTGACGATCTACATGGGCCTGTATCCGGCGCCGTTCACCGACACGATGCAAGTGTCCGTCGCGGACCTGCTGCAGCACGTGTCGGTCAGCAAGCTGCCGCAGGCAGTCGCTGCTGTCGCCGCGCACTGAGACGATAGGGCATCAACAACGATATGAATCCGATGATTAACACCCAAGCCGTGCTGGCCGCCAACAACCTGGGGCCGGTCTCTGCAGAAATCTTCCTGGTCATCGCGTCCTGCGCCATCCTTCTGATCGACATGTTCCAGAAGGAAGGCAAGCGTACGCTGACCTACGCACTGTCGCTGCTCACCCTGGTGGGCTGCGCCGTGATCACCTACGCCGACTTCAAGGCCGGCACGACGACCTACACGTTCTACAACATGTTCGTGTCGGACCCGATGGCGAACCTGCTCAAGCTGTTCACCTACCTGGCCGTGGGCGTCACGCTCGTGTACTCGCGCCAGTACACGGGTGAGCGCGGCATGATGTCCGGCAACATGGGCGGCGAGTTCTACGTGCTCGCGCTGTTCACGATGCTGGGCCAGATGATCATGATCTCTGGTAACAACATGCTGCCGATCTACCTGGGCCTGGAACTGATGTCGCTGTCGCTGTACGCGCTGGTGGCGATGCGCCGCGACCACGCGATCTCGACCGAAGCCGCGATGAAATACTTCATCCTCGGTTCGCTGGCATCGGGCTTCATGCTGTACGGTATCTCGATGATCTACGGCGCCACCGGTTCGCTGGACATCACGACGATCGCCAAGCTGGTGTCGAGCAACGCCGCCAACCACACGATCCTCGTGTTCGGCCTCGTGTTCGTCGTGGCCGGCATGGCATTCAAGCTGGGCGCCGTGCCGTTCCACATGTGGGTCCCGGACGTGTACCAGGGTTCGCCGACCGCCGTCACCTTGCTGCTGGGCGCCGCGCCGAAGCTGGCATCGTTCGCGATGATGATCCGCATCCTCGTCGAAGGCCTGCTGCCGCTGGCGATCGACTGGCAGCAGATGCTGCTGGCGCTGGCCGTGCTGTCGCTGCTGGTCGGTAACCTGACCGCGATCGCGCAGACGAACCTGAAGCGCATGCTGGCGTACTCGACCATCGCACAGCTGGGCTTCGTCCTGCTGGGCATGATGGCCGGCGTCGTCGGCTCGCGCGATGCCGCGAACGCCGCGAACATCGCCACCGCGTACAGCGCGTCGATGTACTACACGATCACCTACGTGCTGACCACGCTGGGCAGCTTCGGCACCATCATGCTGCTGGCCCGCTCGGGCCACGAAGCGGAACAATTGGCCGATTTCAAGGGCCTCGCGAAGCGCAGCCCGTGGTACGCGCTCGTGATGACCGCGCTGATGTTCTCGCTGGCCGGCGTGCCGCCGATGATGGGCTTCATGGCCAAGTGGGCCGTGCTGGACGCCGTCGTCGGCTCCGGCCACCTGCCGCTGGCGATCATCGCCGTCGCCGCGTCGCTGGTGGGTGCGTTCTACTACCTGCGCGTCGTGAAGGTCATGTGGTTCGATGACGCGGTCGACGCGTCGCCGATCGCGACCCCGCTCGACATGCGCGTCGTGCTGTCGCTGAACGGCATCCTCGTCGTGATCCTGGGCGTGCTGCCGGGCCCGCTGCTGGCGGCTTGCCTGTCGGCGATGACCCTCACCTTGAAGTCGTAAGGCCTCGGTGGACGTTTCCCTGGCCAGCTGGTTGGTGATCGCGGTTGCATTCGCGTTCGCCAACCTGCCGTTCGTCAACGAGAACGTGCTCGGCTTCATTCCCGTGGAGCCGGCACGCAACGGCAAGCACGCGAAATACTTCGCCGTGCGCCTGCTCGAGCTGATTGTCTTATACTTCGTCGTCGGCGCGCTGGCCCACGCCCTCGAGTCCCGCATCGGTAACGCGTTTCCCCAGACCTGGGAGTTCTACGCGATCACCGCCTGTCTGTTCCTCGTGCTGGCCTTCCCAGGTTTCGTTCTGAGATATCTGCGCAAGCGCCACGGCTGAGTACCGGCGTCCATGGCGCCGGTGCATCGACTAACCACCGGAGTCTCCATGGACGAACATCTCAAAGAAACGCGTGTCGACGGCCAGATGGTCTATGACGGCCGCTTCCTCAAAGTCTCCTGCGACCGCGTGACGCTCCCAAACGGCAAGATCACGCACCGCGAATTCATCCGCCATCCCGGCGCCGTCACGATCCTTCCGCTGCTCGACGACGGCCGCGTGCTGCTCGTACGCCAGTTCCGCTATCCGAACGACCAGGTCTTCATCGAATTCCCGGCCGGGAAGATCGATCCGGGCGAAGAGGCGCTCACGTGCGCCAAGCGCGAACTGCAGGAAGAGACGGGCTATACGGCCACGGACTGGCACTTCGTCTGCAAGATCCACAATGCCATTGCCTACTCCGACGAGCACCTCGACCTGTACCTCGCGCGCGGGCTGACGGCCGGCGAAGCGACGCTGGACGACGGCGAATTCCTAGAGCCGTTCACGACGACGCTTCCCGAGCTGCTCGACATGGTCAAGCGGGGCGAGGTCACGGACGTGAAGACCGTCATCGGCGCATTCTGGCTCGAAAAGTTCGCCGCCGGCACCTGGAAGCCCGAGTAAGTGGCCGCCGCGCGCGTCCGCGCCGTGATGTTCGGCCTGGCGCTCGCGGCCTGGGCGGGGCCGGCCGCCGCGCGCCCGGCGTTCGAGTCGCGCTGCATCGATGCGGGGCACGAGGCCGTCACGACGTTCGCCACGCGCGCGAGCGGCTGGAGGATCGACAACACGCTGTCGTACCGCGACCTGACCCGGATGAAGCGGCCGGGCATACGCAACGGGTTCGTGCTGGGCCTCACGCGCACCGAGTCGCGCGTGGCGATCCAGGCCGACGGCACGTTGCTGCAATCGCCCGACGGCACGATGGAATGCGTGCTGCCGCGCATCGCCGTCACGTTGTATTACCAGCCCATCGTCGTGTACGTCAGCCGCGAATTCATGCCGGGCTCGTGCGCGTACGACGCGATACTTGCGCACGAAATGCGCCACCTCAAGTCCTACCTGGACTATCTGCCGAAAGTGGAAGAGCGCGTGCGAGCCCGGCTCGGCGGGCGCTTCGCGGGCCGACCGTTGTATGCGCGCGCCGGTGCATCGCGCTTGCTGCTCCAGCGCGACATCGACCGCAACTGGATGCCGTACATTAGGGGCGAGATGGGGCGCGTCGAACAAATGCAGGCCGCCATCGACAGTCCGCGGGAATACGCGCGTCTGAGCAAAGTTTGCCAAGGTGAGGTACAGTCTCTTATTGGATCGACAAGACGTTCCCGATCGTAGAAACAAAATACAATGACCCAAGCTCCACGTTATTTCGCGCTGATTCCCGCCGCCGGCGTCGGCGCCCGGATGGGGGCCACGAGCCCCAAGCAATACCTCAAGATCGGCGGCAAGCCGATGCTCAGGCATACGCTCGACGCGTTCCTGTCCAGCGAACTCATCGCCCATACCTTCGTCGTCGTGAGCCCGGACGACCCCTATATCGACACGGTCGCGCCCAATCACGGCGTGACGATCCTGCGCTGCGGCGGCGCCAGCCGCATGGAGTCCGTGCGCAACGGTCTTGCCGTACTGGCCAGCACCTTGGCGCCGACGGACTGGGTGCTCGTGCACGACGCGGCGCGCCCTGGGCTCACGGCCGGGCTGATCGAAAAACTCATCACGGGCACGGGCGACCATCCGGGCGGCGGCCTGCTGGCGCTGCCCGTCGTCGACACGGTCAAGCGCTGCATCGACGGTGAAGCGTGCGGGACGGTGCCGCGCAGCGGCCTGTGGCTCGCGCAGACGCCGCAGATGTTCCGCTACGCATTGCTGCGCGACGCGTTGGCGGCCGCGACCGACCCCGAATCGATTACCGATGATGCCAGTGCGGTTGAAGCCCTCGGTTTGAGCCCTAAATTGGTGGAAGGGCATCCCCGCAATCTCAAAGTGACGCTGCCGGACGATATCCGGATCGCCGAGATGTACCTGGCAGTGTCCCAACCTGAACTCGTATAAAGAACATCATGGCTCTCGCATCGTACAACCCGACTCTGCCGTTCCGCATCGGCACCGGCTATGACTGCCACGCCCTCGTCGAGGGCCGCAAGCTGATCGTGGGCGGCGTCACCATCCCGCACCGGCTCGGCCTGCTCGGCCACTCCGACGCCGACGTGTTGCTGCACGCCGTCATCGACGCGCTGCTGGGCGCCGCCGGCCTGGGCGACATCGGCAAGCATTTCCCCGACACCGACCCCATGTTCGCCGGCGCCGACTCGCGCGTGCTGTTGCGCGAGGCCGCGAACCGCGTGCTCGGCACCGGCTACACGATCGGCAACGTGGATGCGACGATCATCGCCCAGCAGCCGAAGATGGCGCCGCACATCCCGCAGATGGTGTCGCGCATCGCCGAAGACCTTGGCGTGTCGCCGCAGCAGGTGAACATCAAGGCCAAGACGAACGAAAAGCTCGGTTTCCTCGGCCGCGAGGAAGGCATGGCGGCGCAGGCCACCGCCTTGCTGATCCGTGCCGCGGGCTGATCTGTTGTAGGGTGGGGCATTTCAAGCCGGGGGCTTGAAATGCGTGCCCAAGCGAACGCATGCGGACCGCGAACGTCCGCGTGGGCACGGGGTGCCCACCCTACGCATTTATTCGAATGATGGCATCATGTCGGCTCCGCAATAGAACGGGGACGACATGACGACCACGACGACACGGCGCGCGGCCTGGGGCTTGATCCTGGCCGCCAGCGCCATCCTGATGATCACGATGGCCGCGCGCCTCACGACGGGGTTGTTCCTGTCGCCGCTGAACACGGCGACGGGGCTCGGCATCGCGTCGATCAGCTTCGCGATGGCCGTCGGCCAGTTCATGTGGGGCGCGTCGCAGCCGGTGTTCGGCGCCGTCGCCGACAAATACGGCTCCGTGCCCGTGATCGTGCTGGGTGCCGTGCTGCTGGCCGCGGGCCTCGCGGCGACGCCGTTCGTCTCGACGCAGATGGGCCTGCTCGTCACCCTCGGCATCCTGTCGGCGAGCGGGGCGGGCGCGGGCAGCTTCTCGATCCTCATCGGCGCCACCGCGCAGCGCCTGCCGCCCGAGCGGCGCGCGTTCGCATCCGGCTTCATCAACGCGGGCGGCTCGTTCGGCCAGTTCGTGTTCGCGCCGCTCGTCCAGTTCCTCATCGCCACCGCCGGCTGGGCCACCGCGATGTTCGCGCTGGCCGCGACAACCTTGCTCACGATTCCGCTGTCCTGGCCCCTGCGCGGCAAGCCGCAGGCGCACGCGACGGTCGGCCACGGTGACCTCTCGCTCGGGCGCCAGGTGCGCGAAGCGATGCGCGACCGCAGCTACCTGTGCCTGCACGCGGGCTTCTTCACGTGCGGCTTCCACATCGCCTTCCTCGTCACGCACCTGCCGGGCGAAGTGGCGCTGTGCGGCCTGCCGGCGGGCGTCTCGGCCACGGCCCTGGGCCTCATCGGCCTCTTCAACATCGCCGGCTCGCTGACGGCGGGCGCGCTCGCGCAGCGCTACCGCATGAAGTGGCTGCTCGCGGTCACGTACGGCAGCCGCGCCGTCATCATCGCCCTGTACCTGCTGGCGCCGAAGACGGCGTGGACGTTCTACCTGTTCGCAGCCGCCCTCGGCTTCTCGTGGCTCGCGACGGTGCCGCCGACGGCGGGCCTCGTCGGCAAGCTGTTCGGCACGCGCTACCTGGCCACCCTGTTCGGCCTGACGTTGCTGTCGCACCAGATCGGCGGCTTCTTCGGCGCGTGGCTGGGTGGACTCGCGTTCGTGCGCTTCGGCGACTATTCGTGGATGTGGTACGCGGACATCGCGCTCGCGCTGGCTGCAGCGCTCGTCAACCTGCCGATCCGCGAAGCCGTGCCGCACCGCGCGACGGCCGCGGCTTAAAGCGCATGGCGCGCGATCCGTGGGCCTACCGCGACGTGGCCGTCGAATCGGTGGCGGACCCGCGCACGGGCCGGCTGCGCATCAAGCCGATGGCAGGGCAGGCGTACGCGACGTCGATGCGCGTGCAGTGCGCGCGCGGGTTGTCCGACCCCGACCGCTACCCGGCCGGTACGCGCTTCCTCATCCGTGCCAAGCTGACGGACCGCGCGGGCGGGCCGCCGTTCCTGTACGCGTGGCATGGCGACCCGGTGCGGGTGCTGACGCCACGCGAAGTCCGCAGCTTCCTCGACGAATACCGCCGGCGGCGCATCTGAGCAGCGCGCACGGACCCGACGGAAAATCGTTACACTCAGGTCTCCGCAAGACCTCTTCACGACCGAAAGGACCGTCATGGCAACTAGGAAGATTGCAGTGCTCGTCGGCAGCCTCCGCAAGGACTCGTTCACCCGCAAGCTGGCGAAGAGCCTGATGCTCGTGGCGCCGCCCACGCTGGAACTGGAAATCGTCGACATCAGCCAGCTGCCGCTGTACAACCAGGATGACGAGACCGAGACGCCGCCCGTGACCTGGACCGAGTTCCGCGACCGCATCCGCGAGGCCGACGGCGTCCTGTTCTGCACGCCGGAATACAACCGCTCGCTGCCGGGTGCGCTGAAGAACGCCATCGACGTGGGTTCGCGCCCGTACGGCCAGGCCGCGTGGACGGGCAAGCCGTGTGCCGTCGTGTCGAATTCGCCGGGTGCGCTGGGCGGCTTCGGCGCCAACCACGCCATCCGCCAGTGCCTCGTCTTCCTGAACATGCCGTGCATGCAGTCGCCCGAGGCGTACATCGGCGGCGTGGCCGGCAAGTTCGACGGCGACACGTTGAAGGACGACGGCTTGAAGACCTTCCTCCAGCAATTCATGGAATGCTTCGCGACGTGGGTGGAACGCCATGCGGACTGACGCCATGCAAGCCGCCATCACGATCCGCGAAATCGATCACATCGTGCTGCGCGTCGTCGACCTCGCGCGCATGCAGGCGTTCTACGGCGACGTGCTGGGCTGCCGCGAAGTGCGGCGCCAGGACGAGATCGGCCTCGTGCAGCTGCGCGCCGGCAGCTCGATGGTCGACCTGATTCCGATCGACGGCAAGCTGGGCGCCGCGGGCGGCGCGGCACCGGGCAAGGAAGGGCGCAACGTCGATCACTTCTGCTTCCGCGTCGAGCCGTTCGACGAGGTGGTCATCCGCGCCCACCTGGCCGCGCACGGCATCGAGGCGGGCCCGGCCGCATCGCGCTTCGGCGCCGAAGGCGAAGGGCCGTCGATCTACCTGCAGGACCCGGAAGGCAACACGATCGAGCTGAAAGGGCCGCCTACCGCATCATGATGCCGGACGACGACGCGCCACCGAATGTGCCGCCGTACGTGCCGCAATCGCCCGTCGAGTACGGCAAGCCGCCGTCCGGGTGGCGGCGGCGCATGTACGACGTCATCTTCGAGGCGGACACCCCGGCGGGCCGACGCTTCGACGTCGCGCTCGTCATCGCGATCCTGCTCAGCATCCTCGTCGTCGTGCTGGACAGCGTGCCGTGGCTGCACCACGACCACGCCGGGCTGTTGAACGCCCTGGAGTGGGGTTTCACGGCGCTGTTCACGGTGGAGTATGCTGCGCGCATCGCGTGCGTCCAGCGGCCGTGGCGCTACGCGACCGGGTTCTACGGCGTCATCGACCTGCTGGCCGTCCTGCCGTCGTATTTCTCGCTGCTGATGCCGGGCACGGAGCTGCTGCTCGACATCCGCATCCTGCGCCTGTTGCGCGTCTTCCGCATCTTCAAGCTCACGTTGTACATCGAGGAGTACACGCGGCTGGGCGAGGCGCTCGCGGCGAGCCGCCGCAAGATCCTCGTGTTCCTGTCCGTCGTGCTGATGGCGATCCTGATCCTCGGTACGATCATGTACGTCGTCGAGGGCCCGAAGAACGGCTACACGAGCATACCCGTCGCGATGTACTGGGCGACGGTGACGATGACGACGGTCGGCTATGGCGACATCACCCCGCACACGAACCTGGGCAAGGCGATCGCGTCGTTCATGATGCTGCTGGGCTGGGGCATCCTCGCGGTGCCGACGGGAATCGTGACGGCGGAGATGACCTTGCGCCACGGCGCGGGCCGGCAAGATTCGTCGCGCCCAGGACGCACGTGCGCCGCCTGCGGCAGCCGCGGCCACGACGCCGATGCCAGGTTTTGCAAGGATTGCGGGGCGGCGCTGTCCTGAAACGGCGTGAAACGCCACACAGCCTTTCTTGCTGGTTGCCGTTGTTTCAGGATTTGCTAGAATCTAGTTACAAGCGTATGTCCCTGCGAATCGATTGTCAGTGGACCAGTTCAATGATGACGACCTCAGTCGTGCCACCGGAAGCGGGCACCCCGACCGTCCTGATCGTCGACGATACGCCCGCCAACGTGGGGATCCTGGTCGAGTACCTGGAGGATCGTCAGGTCCGGGTGGCCGTCGCGCAAGAAGGCGAGGAGGGACTGGCGCGTGCCGAATTCGTCCAGCCCGACCTGATCCTGCTCGACGTGATGATGCCCGGCATGGACGGGTTCGAGACCTGCCGCCGCCTGAAGGCGTCGGCCGCCACGCGCGACATCCCCGTGATTTTCATGACGGCCCTCACCGAGACCCCCGACAAGCTCGCGGGCTTTGCGGCGGGTGGCGTCGACTACGTCACCAAGCCGTTCCAGATCGACGAGGTGTGGGCGCGCGTGACGACGCACCTCGCCCTGCGCAGCGCGCGGAAGCGCCTGGCCGAGCAGAATACGCAGCTGCAGCGGGAGATTGCGCTGCGCCGGCGCGCGGAAGCCGATTTGCAGGCCGCCAACGACCTGCTCGAAGCGCGCGTCGCCGAACGCACGGCCGAACTGGTCAGCACGAATGCCCGCCTGGAACAGAAGATCGCCGACTACAACCAGGCCGAGCGCCGCATCGATTTCATGGCGCACCACGATGCGCTGACGGGGCTGCCGAACCGCCTGCTGCTGGAAGACCGGATCAACCAGGCGATCGCCCAGGCGCGCCGGCACCAGGAAGAAATGGTCGCGCAGCTGCACATTGACCTCGACCACTTCAAGACCATCAACGACTCGCTCGGCGAACGCATCGGCGACCGCCTGCTGCAAGCCGTCGCGGCGCGCCTGCAGGAATGCACGCGCGAAGGCGACAGTCTCGGCTGCCTGGGCGGCAACGCGTTCGGCATCTGCCTCGCCGCGCTGCGCAGCAGCAACGACGCAGCGCTGGTGGCCAGCAAGATCCTCGAATCGCTGAGCCGGCCGTTCGACGTCGAGGACCACGAGCTGCACCTCACCGCGAGCATCGGCGTCGGGCTATTCCCCTCGGACGGCGGCGACGCCGCCGCGCTGCTGCGCGCCGCGAACGCCGCGATGTACAAGGCCAAGCAGACTGGCCGCGGCAACTACCAGTTCTTCACGGCCGCGCTGCACGAAGCGGCGAAGCGGCGGATGGCGACAACGAACCGCCTGCGCCAGGCGCTCGCCCACGACGAGTTCTGCGTGTACTACCAGCCCCAGGTCGACATGGAAAGCGGGCGCATCTTTTCGGCGGAAGCGCTGCTGCGCTGGACCCCGCCCGGCAAGGCGCCGCGCTCGTGCGTCGACTTCATCGCCATCGCGGAAGAGACGGGCATCATCGTGCCGATCGGCGAATGGGTGCTGCGCCAGGCGTGCGCCCAGCTCAAGCGCTGGCGCGAGGGCGGCCATCCGGACATGCGCATCGCCGTCAACCTGTCGGCCCGCCAGTTCACCCAGGCGAACCTGACGGAGTTCGTGGCCCAGGTGCTGCAGGAGACGGACATCCCCGCCGACGCGCTGGAACTCGAGCTGACGGAAAGCCTCACCATGCAGCCCAGCGACGACAACCTCGCCGTGATGCACCGGCTGAACAACATGGGGGTGCAATTGTCGATCGACGACTTCGGCACCGGCTATTCGAGCCTCGCCTACCTGCAGAACTTTCCCATCCACGCCCTGAAGATCGACCGTTCGTTCGTCATCGGCATCAACGAGGAAACGCACGATGCCGCGATCGTCACCGCGATCATCGCGATGGCCCACAGCCTGCACCTGAACCTCATCGCGGAAGGCGTCGACCGTCCCGAGCACGTCTCGTTCCTCACTGCGCACGGCTGCCTCGCCGCGCAGGGCTATTACTACAGCCAGCCCGTCCCGGCCGACGTCATGACGGGGCTGCTGAACCAGCGCAACCTGGTGCCGAACGGCGACGGGAAGGTCGGGGCGACCGTGCGCTAGGCGGCGGCGCCCGACCGGCACGGCCGCGGCGTCAGAACTTGAAGCCCAGCCGCGCGTAGTAATAGCCGCCGTTGATGCCGAACGGCGAGAACGACGGGTACACGGTGACGGCGCCGTTGTCCAGGTTGGCGCGTTGCTCGGCCAGCAGGCCCGCGTTGACGTGGTCCGGATACTGGTTGAACAGGTTGTTCGCGCCCACCGACAGCATCCACGCCTTCGTGACCTGGTAGCTGACTTCCAGGTCCGTGATGGCCGTCGGCTTCACTTCCGTCTTGTAGTACGTGGCGCCGTCCGACGACTGCAGTTCCGACGACCGGCCATAGAACGCTTCGCGCGCGCTGACGGTCCACGGGCCCGACTTCCAGAGTGCGCCCAGGTTCACGCGCACGCGCGGCGACGCCGTCTCCAGGTCCGAGATCGCCGTGGCGTCCAGCAGGGTCTGCGGCTGCAGTTGCGCGGGTGCCTGGTTGATCTTGATGACCTCGACCTTGTTCCAGTTCGCGGCCAGCGACCAGTCGACCTTGCCGTAGCCGCCGTAGCTGCTGTTCAAGGTGGCGACGAATTCCAGGCCGCGCGAGCGCGTGTTCACGGCGTTCGAGAAGATGTTGATGCCGGTCTGGACGACCGTCGGGTCGAGTGCGTTGCCGTTGGCGATGATCGCGGCCGTGACGGCCGGCGAGTTCACGGCGCCGCCGGAACCGTACAGCGAACCGGAGCCGACGATGCGGTCGCGGATCGTGATCTGGTAGGCGTCCAGCGTGATCGCGGCGTTCGCGGACGGGTTGATGACGATGCCCGCGCTGATGTTCGTCGACGCCTCCGGCCGCAAGCCGTTCACGCCCACGAGCCGGGCGCCCGGCGAGTTCGGCGCCAGCTGCACGAACGCGCTGCGCGGCGACACGTTCGTCGCCGAATAGTATTCCTCTGCCAGGGTGGGGGCGCGGAAGCCGTTCGAATACGTGGCGCGCACGCCGACGACGGGCGAGAAGTCGTAGCGGCTCGTCAGCTTGCCGACCTTCGCGTTGCCGAAGTCGCTGAAGTGCTCGTAGCGGCCCGCCAGGTCGACCGTCCATCCGGCGACCGGCTGGCCCGACACGTCCACGTACGCCGCTTTGTTCGTGCGGCTGTGCTTTCCGGCATCCGTCAGGGAGAAGCCGGGGAACGATTGCGCGCCTTCCTTGTAGCGCGAGCCCGGGTCGCCGGCGCCGATCTCGTACTCGTCGCGGCGGTGCTCGAGGCCCAGTGCGAAGTTCAGCGGCGTGGCCCAGCCAGCGTCGAACTCGTGGTTCAGGTCGAGGTTGTTCGTCCACTGGCTCGCGACGAACTTGCCGGCGTAGAAGTCGAGCGGCGTCGAGCCCGTGTCCGCGAACAGCGACACGTTGCCCGAATGCGCGACACCCAGCTTCGCCTCGTCGCGGCCGTAGGTGCTCGACAGGTCCCAGTTCCACGTGCCTGCCAGCTTGCCCTTGATGCCGGCCGTGAACGCGTAGTCGTTTTCCTTGAACGTCTCCTGCGGCGAGAAGCCGAGCGGGTAGATCGCGGGCAGGCGGTTCGGCATGCGGTAGTTCTCGAACGCGGCCGCCTTCTTGTGGCCGTACGTGGCGAAGCCATACAGCGTGAGGTCGGGCGAGAAGTCGGCACCGAAGTTGGCGGCAACGATCTGCTGGCGGTATTGCGCGTCGCCGGAGATGTGGTTCACGTTCGGGTAGCCCGGCGCGTCCTTCAGCTGCGGCATGTCGGCCAGCTTGCCGGGGTCGATGACGCGCGGGTCGATGCCGCCGCGGTCGGAAAAGCCGTGGTACTTCGTTTCCGCCGTGAGGCTCAGGTAGGCGTCCGCGAACGGACTCAGGCCGATGTTGGCGCTGGCATCCCCGGTGCGGCCGCCGCCGTCGCCGTAGCCGCCGCCGCTGACGTTGCCCGTGATGCCGCGGTAGTTCGACTTGAGGATGATGTTGACGACGCCCGCGATCGCATCCGTGCCGTACTGGGCCGCGGCGCCGTCCTGCAGCACCTCGATGTGATCGATGGCGCCGACGGGAATGTAGTTCAGGTCCGCCGCCGCGCCGCCCTGGTACGGCCCCCCGAGCACGGCGAGGTTCGACGTGCCGTGGCGGCGCTTGCCGTTGACGAGGACCAGCGTGTTGTTCGGCGACAGGCCGCGCAGCCGCGCCGACAGCGTCATGTTGGCCATGTCGCCGCCGAATGCCTGCGCCGTCAGCGAGGGTAGGTTCTGCGCGAGCGCCTGGATCAGGTCCGGCTGGCCCGTGCGCTGCAGCGACGTCGTGTCGAGCACCTGGATCGGCGACGCGCTGTTCTCGACCTTCAGGCCCGTCGCGCGGGTGCCCGTGACGATCACGACGCCCGTGTTGAGCGGACCGGCTTCGGCGGCGGCCGGTGCCGCGGCGGGTGCGGCGGGCGCGGCGGCGTCAAGCGGCGCCTTGTCGTCTTCCGCGCCGATGGCGGCCCCGAGACCGCAGGACAGGACGCCGGCGGCGACGCCGGCATGGAGGATGGCCTTGTGCATGTAAACCCCTTGTCAGGACAACGTGTGATGAATGGATGCGATTATTTTTTTGCGGCCACGACTTCGATCTCGACGAGCCAGCCGGGATTCGACAGGCCCGCCACCTGGATCACGGCGCGCGCCGGCAGGTTCGGTTGCGCACCGCCGAAGAACTGCGTGTAGCCCTCCATGAAGCCGGCGACGTCGGCGCGGCCGTTCTTGCCCGGGTCGCCGACGAGGAAGACCTGCATCTTGACGACGTCGCCCATCGCCAGGCCCATGCCGTGGAGGATGTCCTTGATCTTCGTGAGCACGCCGACGGTCTGCGTCTTCGTGTCGCCGAACGCGGCGAGCGAATTCGGGTCGGCCGCCTTGTCGACGGCGGGCGGCACCTGGCCGCTGATGAAGTGCAGCGTCGTCCCAGGCGGCAAGGTGACGGCCTGCGCAATCGGGAAGTCGGACTGGGGAATCTTGTGGCGCACGATGCCTGGCGCGGCGGCCGATGCGCACAGGGGCAGGGCGCAGGCCAGCGCGAAGGCGGCCTGCTGCAGGGGGCGGGGGATGGTCTTCATGGATCCTCTCGTGTGATGAATCAATGCTTGTTGCCGAAGCGGTCGTGCGACGCGGGCGCGACGCCGAGCGCGGCGCGCGTGCCGGCGACGTCCTGCTCCGTGACGGGCGGTGCGTCGTTGCCCCAGCTGGTCCGGACGTGGGTCAGCACAAGGGCGATCTCGCCGTCGTCGAGGCTCCCGGAAAAGTCCGGCATGCCGCCGCGTCCCTTCAGCAGCACCGTGGCCACGGCGGCGGGATCGCCCTGCACGAACGCGTTGCCGGCGAGGGCGGGAAAGGCGCCGGGGATGCCGCGCCCGGTGGGCTGGTGGCAGGCCGCGCAGTTCTTCGCGAACAGGCTCTTGCCGTCCATGGGCTCCGCATGGCCCAGCGCGGCGCTTGCCGCGAGCACGGCGGCGATGACATGTCGTGGGGTCATGCGCTTGCCCTCCGGTGCAGTTCTTCGATCTGCAGCCAGGCCGATTCGATGGCGCCGGCCTGCCAGCCCGTCAGGTAGCTCATGTGCTCGCCGGCGAGCAGCACGCGGCCTTCGCCCGCCAGCAAGGTCGGATACGCCTGCGCGCGGCCCGCGTCGTCCCACTCGGCCCAGCCGCCCAGGTTGTACTTGACGCGGTGCCAGGCGACGGAGAATGCGGACTCGAACGAAGCGCGGTACGGCGGAAAGATCTTCTCGCCGGCGCTCACGGCGAACTCCGCGCGCTCCGCGGGCGACAGCGCGCTCACTTCGATGGCGTCCAGCGCGTAGTGGTAGTAGCCGAGCAGCACGCCCTTTTTCGACTGCCATCCGGACGACGGCAGCGAGATCGTGTTGACGGCCTTCAGGTCGGTGAGGACGTGCCCGCCGTAGATCTGGTCGTCCTCTTCCCAGAAGCGGCGCTTCATCTGCAGGCCGATCTTGCCGACGGGCGCATACGACACGGCCTTCAGCGCGCCCTTGAAGCCGTCCGAGAAATCCGCGTCGATGGTGCGCAGCACGGACAGGGGGATCGTGCACAGGCAGTAGTCGGCCGTGACTTGCGACACGGCGCCGCTGCTCGCGTCGCGGACGGTGACGGTGACCTGGCCCGGCGACTGCCGGATCGACTGCACTTCCGCGCCGTAGCGGATCGTGCGGCCCAGGCGCTTGGCGAAACCGTGCGCGATGCGGTCCATGCCGCCCACGGGCTGGAACATCGTGGCGTGCATGGGGAACTCCTGCACGGCGCTGTAGACCTTGCCGACCTTGGACGCGAGCAGGTCGCGGAAGCCGAGCGGATCGGCCAGGCGGCCCGGTTTCAGGCCCGCGCCGGGCGGCTCCGCGTAACCCGCGCCGTTGCGGCCCCGGTAGACGAGGTCTTGCGCGGACAGCGCACCTTCGTGCGCGAGGTAATCGAGCAGCAGGCGCTGGTCGTCGGCCGTCAACGCCGTGTCGAGGCGCTGCGCCTGCACGGACTTGGCCAGCAGTTCCGCCACGTGGCCGCGCAGGTCGGCCTTGACTTGCGCGGGCCGCAGCCGCTGTTTCGAGAACGGACCGGCATCTTCCATGTAGACCCAGGCGTGGTCGTTGTCGTTGACCATCACCTCGAGCGGGATGCCGAACTGCTTCGTGTAATACAAGGTCGACTGGTGGTCGAGCGGGATGCGCCACGGTCCGTGGTTGATGTAGAGACCGTCGTCGAAGCGGCACGTCTGCGCCTCGCCACCCAGTTCCTGCAATGTGAACCCCTTGCGGGCCGTCTGGCAGCGCCCGCCCGCGAAAGGCCGCGCTTCGAGCACGTCGACCTGGTAGCCGAGTTTGCCGAGTTCATAGGCGGCCGTCATGCCGGCCAGGCCCGCGCCGAGGATGACGACCTTCTTGCCCTTGCCGCTGCCGCTCAGCGCCGGCGGCGCGCTCACGCGCGAGGCGATGCCCATGCCCCAGGCGTTCATCGTACCCAGCACCAAGGCCGACCCGCCGACCGCGGCGGCCCGGTAGAGGAATTCGCGTCGCGTCAGCGACTGTGTGAAACGTTTCATCCGCCCCCCTGTTGGTTTTCGCAGAAACTTGTCTGTCACTTGAGTTTCAGCAATACCCATGCCAGCCGGATGCGGTAAACGGCGCAAATTGTCGTGAAAAATAAAGTGTGTTTCTGCTGTTGTCGAACGTCAGCTTGGCGTAAGCGCTTGGCGTCGAATAAAGTTCGTTTTGCGGCGGAAGTCAGCCGGCGCGACCCGCACGACAGGACGCCGGCTGCGCACACTTTGTTTTTTGGCGATCAGACTTTGTTTTATCGACCGTGCCCAGGGGATGGCGCAGCGCCAGATGGTGCGCTGCACCATGCTGGTCCGGCCCGCACTGGATTGGCTAGGGAAGAAAGGTATGCTGCACCGCAACGGTCGCGCGCCGAGGGCCGGCTACGCCGTCCTTGTCCAGCCAGTAGCTGAACTGGCCGAAGCTGGGCAGGTCGGCGGGCGGTCGGTCGCGGTAATAATCCTGCAGCATCAGCCGGTACGCGGCGCGGCGCGAGAATTCCGGGTGCGTGGCGGTGTAGCGCGCGACGGCCGCGCGGAAGGTGGCGCGCATCGCGGCGTCCGTGTTCAGACCGGGATGGTCGCCCGACTTGCGCGGGCGGCCCCGCTTGACGCCCGCGTTGGCCGCACGGGTCTTGCCGCGCGCGCCGGAATTGCCGTAGTCCGGCAGCAGCGCGTCGATGGTCTGGCCCCGTTCCCAGAACCGGCGCAGGTAGCGCAGCACGCTCTGCCGCGACACGCCGCGGTCCGCCGCGCAGTCCGCCACCAGCGCGGTCCTTGCGCGCCGCTCGTACAGCGCGGGCACGTGGGCCTGCAGGCTGGCGACGATGTCCCAGGCCTTCGCCTGCAGCTCGCGGTATTTCTGCGGCATTTGCGCGGATGGGGCGGGCGCCGCGTACGGGTCGTCGGGCAGCAGCCTGGCGCGCCCGCCGAGCACGTCGTCTGCCAGGACCTGCAGCGCGACGGCCCGGGGCTGGCTGTGTGCCTGGCCCAGTTCGAACGCGTAGGCGAGCGCGCGGTCGGGGGCGATCCACAGGATGCGGATCAGGCGCGTCGGGCCGGCATAGCGGATCACATCGTTGGGCAGAAACATGGGCAGCTCCCGGATGAATTCAGGAACTTGAACTCATGCAAATATCGCGCCAGCGATTCGCGCGCGCGACGGGCAATCGCGGCACGATTAGTCCAGATCAAAGGTGGGCGGCCCTGCCACCGTAGTCTTGGAGCTCCGTGCCGCGGCGCATGCGGCGGGCCGTTCACCCCCTATTTTTGCGAGGCTAACCATGTATCCATTTCCACAGGCGATAGCTCCAGCAGTGAAATCCCACATCGATGCGCAGGCCGCATTCCTGAACGACATGTCGAAGTCGCTGTTCGCATCGTTCCAGCAGATGTGCGACCTGAACATCCAGCTGGTGCAGACGATGCTGGAGGAAACGACGTTGGCGAGCAAGCAGGTGCTGAGCGCGGACCGCCAGTCCGAGCTGCTGAGCGCCGCCGCGTCGCGCGCGCAGCCCACGGCGGACAAGCTGCGCGCCTACCAGCAGCACATCGCACGCCTGGCGGCCGACGCCCAGGTCGAGCTGGCGCGCGTGGCGGAGCAGCACGTGCAGAACACCTCCCGCACCGCGCGCGCCCTGGCCGACGAGGTGGCGCGCGACGCGACGGAGCAGACGGAGCGCGGCCTGCGCGCCCAGGAGGAAACCGCGCGTCAGTTCACCGATCCGTTCGCGCGGGGCGGTAATGGCGCTGCCCAGCCGCAAGGCGCGTCCCGGCAGCACATGCCGCCGGGCGGCCAGCCGGCGGCGGGGCAGGGCGGGCAGCAGCGATCCGCCACCACGCACTGAGGCTGGCGCAGCCGGTCAAGCGGGCTCGGCGCCGGCCGACGCTCCGACGGTCGGCGCGGCCGGGCATGCGCGGCCGCCGGAGCCACCGTCGCGCGCGGGCCGAGGCCGAACAAGGGCGCAGCACCGGCATGCGGCGCACGATCTCGAAGCCAGTGAAGCCGCCCACCGTCACGAGCACGACGGGGAGCGCGGCTTCGAGGCCCGGCGCGCGATCCGAGGGCTTGAGCGCATGGGCCAGCACGACGATCAGCGTCTAATGCAGGATGTAGACGGCGAGGATGGCCCCGGTCAGGTAGCGCCGGGCGGGGCCGTCGCGGTCCAGGTGCAGGGGGGCGAAGCCGCAGGCCGCCAGGGCAGCGGCCGGGATCGTTGGCCGTATCGCCAAGGGCATGCGTTTGCATGCATCGACGAACCTGACCAAGGGCGCGCTGGCCCTGGCGCGGCTGCAGGCACGCATCGCGCGCGTGCGCCGCGACTTCACGCACAAGCTCACGACGCGCCTCTGCCGCGAGAACCAAACGGTGGTGATCGAGGATCTGAACGTGCGCGGCATGCTGGCCAATGCGCGCCTGGCGCGCGCGATCGCCGACGTCGGGTTGTACGAATTGCGCCGCCAGCTGCAGTACAAGGCCGCTCGCTACGGCACGCACATCGTGCTGGCCGAGCGCTGGTACCCGTCCAGCAAACTGTGTTCGGGCTGCGGTATCCGCAACGGGGTGCTGGCGCTGGGCGAGCGCACCTGGACCTGCGCCGGCTGCGGCGCGCAGCACGACCGCGACGTGAACGCCGCCATCAACCTGCAACGGCTCGCCACCGGCGCCCCCGCGGCGCGCACGGCGCTGCCGCCGGTCCCGGGCCGGTGGGAGGCGGGGAAGTGACGCCTGTCAGGCACGAGCACGGTCAGCAGGACGGCTCGGGGCAGGAAGAGAACGCTGTGCACATTTGCACCCGTAATCGATAGCGGGAAGAATGCGATGATGCGCACCCAGTCGAGGAAGTGATAGCGCGGCAGCGGTGCCGCAGCGGTGAGGCGTGCGTGCGGAGAGTGGTCATGGCGGGCGTCCGTGGTTGATCGATGACGGAACAACGCCAGACTAGGACCGGCCCCGCGCCCGCGCGAGCGGAGTGGGGCGAGCCGGACGGTCGTGGCCGGAGGCCGTTGACACGCCTACGTAATAATTGCTTCGTAGAATTATTTCGTTCCCGTCCGCAGGTCCGCCATGTCCCTCGAATCCGCCAGCCGCACCGCCGCGTTGCACGACGTCGTGTATGCCAAGACTGCGAAAGGCCGCAGCGAAGTCGCGTCGCGCGGCATGGGCCTGAACGGCCGCCAGCGCACGGTCCTCATCCTCCTCGACGGCCACAAGCCGTGTGGCGCGCTGGCGCCGCTGATGCCGGCGGGGCAGGTAGCGGACATCGTCGGGCAATTGCTGGTGCTGGACTTGATCGAGCCCCGTGCGGCGGATGGCGGCATTCCCGCGCCGCAGCCGCAGACGGCGCCAGCGACGCCGCCCGGCGAGCACGACGCGCACGTCGCCCAAGTCAAGCGCTACATGGTGCAAACGGCGCAAGCCCACCTGGGCCTCCTCGCCGCGGAGGTCGTCGCGCGGATCGAGCGCACGAACGATGCGGACCAGTTGCGGGCCGTCGTCGGCTACTGGCACATGGCGCTGCAAGATGCAAAGGATGGCCGCGCGACGGCTGGCGCACACCTGGAGCACGTGCGCGCGGCCTTGCGCGACGCGGGTGTCGCGGCCTGAGCCGGCGGGCTTGCCGCGCGCGCAGGCCGTCCCGTACACTGCGCATCCCGTACAACCGCCGACTCAACCGTTCCCCGTCACGACCATGAATCCCCATGCCTTCCCGCCGTCCGAAATCGACGGCGTCTACCGCGCCATCCGCACGCGGCGCGACATGCGCCATTTCCTGTCGACGCCGCTCGAGCCTGGCCAGCTGGAACGGTTCGTCACGGCGGCGCACCAGGCGCCCAGCGTGGGGCTCATGCAGCCCTGGCGGTTCATCCGGATCGCCGACCGCGACCTGCGCCGCCGTATCCACGCAGGCGTCGAGGAGGAGCGCGTGCGCACCGCGAACGCGCTCGGCCAACGCTCGGCGGACTTCATGCGCCTGAAGGTCGAGGGCATCCTCGAGTGTGCGGAAGTGGTCGTCGTCGCGCTGATGGACAAGCGCGAGCCGTACGTGTTCGGGCGGCGCACGATGCCGCACATGGACCTGGCGTCGGCATCGTGCGCGATCCAGAACTTCTGGCTCGCGGCGCGTGCCGAAGGCATCGGGGTGGGGTGGGTGTCGCTGTTCGATCCCGAGCGCATCCGCGCGCTGTGCAAGATGCCCGACGGCAGCGAGCCCATCGCGGTGTTGTGCGTGGGGCACGTGGCCGAGTTCTATCCCGCGCCCATGCTCGAGGCGGAAGGCTGGGACAAGCGCCACCCGGTATCGGCCATGATGTATGTCGACACGTGGGAGACGCCTGCCGCAGCGGATGGCTGAACGTCAGTCGTGCTGGCCGACGATCTTGATGGCGTGCAGCACACCGCCGCTGTTCGTGCCTTGGACTTCCAGCTTCTTGCCGGCGAGCGCGTCGGCGGTGGCGTCGCGGAACAGCGTCACATCGCTCCACTGGACGTTGAGCGTTTCCTTCTCCGTCGTCAAGGCGAAGGTTTTCGCCGTCGTGTCGACCTTGCTCGCGGTGCCGACGCGCGCCAGGATCGCGTGCGCGTCACCCGCTTTTTCGCACGTGATGGCGCTCGCCTTGACCTGGCCGGTTGCACTCAGCACGCCCGTCACCTCGACCTGCAAGGTGTTCGCGAGCTGGGCGGTGCCGCAGGTCGCGGCATCGAGCGTCAGGCCCGTCGCATCGACCTGCACGTCGCGCACGGTGAAGCTCGCCGCCGACACGAAGTTGGCCACGCTGCCGTGCAGCTCGACCTGCTTGTCCTTGCTCTGCTCGGCGCCGCGCAGCACGACGGTCGTGGCCTTCAGCGTGCCGTCGGTGCCGTACGAACCTTTCACCACGACATAGCCATTGACCTTCAGGTCCGCAAACGACTTGCCGGCCTGGTCGTACGTGGCGCTGGACAGGTCGACCTTGACGCCGTTGATGGTGATAGTCTTCGCGCCCGCGTCGACTGCCGAGATGGCGCCGCCCAGCTCGGAATCCTTCGCACCGGCTTCCGCCTTGTGGTCGCGCACCTTGACGACGGTCGCCTTCACCGCGGTGCCGGCGGCCACCGTGCCGAGCGGAATGGCCAGGTGCACGCCGACGCCGTTCGCGAGCGTGGCGCCGGCCGGCAGCACCTTGGCCGTGCCGTAATCGACGAGCAGGCTGCCGACCTGGAACGTGTGGGCCGACGTCGACAGATTGGCCACGAGGCCGTCGACGTGGTCCGCGGTGTCGGCCGTCGCGCCCGCCTTTTCGATGCGCGTGGCCTGCACCGTCGCCTTGCCCGTTGCATCCGTCTTCGCGATGCCATGCACCTCGATGCGGTCGCCCACTTGTACGGCCGACAGCGATGCATAGCCTTCGAGGATCGTCACGGGGCCCGCCGTTGCGTCCGTGTTCACGGCGACCGTCTGGCCGGCCACGGTCAGCGTGCCGGCCGTCGTATCGACCGCGGACACGGCGCCTTCGACTTCGGCGACGACGCGCACCAGCGTCGCGACGAGTTGGCCGTCATGCTGGACCTCGACGTGCTGGCCCAGTTTCAATTCCACGTGCTGCACGGTGCCGTCGTCCAGTTCCTTGCCGGCAGCGACGGTGGAATCGTCGATGCGCACGCCGTCCACGATCACGCTGCCGAAGCCCGTCACCGTGCCGGCGACCGTCGAGACGCCGGCCGTGACCGGCGCCGGCGTCGGTGCCGTGGCGACCGGTGTGGACGTCGCGCTGCTGCCCCCTCCGCCGCCGCCACAGGCAGAGAGGACGGCGGCGGCCATGGCCGCGAGGACGAGGTAAGAGGGAATATGGGACCGCTTCAGCATGGAATGTCTCCTGTGGGTATCGAGAATCGAACTCGACTATAAACATTTCTGTACGGCAATAACATTACGGCCGATTCATGCGTTGTATGTATGCCACATTGCGCTACAATCAATTTCTCCAACCATCGAACGAAAGACCTCGCATGCCCAACCCAGTCCGCCGTCTCCGCATCGTCACCCTGCTCGCGCTGTTGCACGGGGCCGCCGTCCACGCGGCACCCGCCTGCGGCCCGGCCCCGTCCGGCGAGCTGCGCGCGGAGCGCGTCGCGGCAGTGCAACCGTCGCGCAGCGAGTCCGGTTTGTACGAGGGGCCCGTGTGGATCAAGGATGCGCTGTATTTTTCCGATTTCAGCCTCGTGCCCGGCTACCCGTCGCGCGTCCGCAAGCTGGATCTGGACGGCCGCGTGACGACGGTCATCGAGGACAGCGGCAGCAATGGTCTCGCCGTCGACGCGCACGGCGACCTCGTCGCGGCCACGCACAAGTACAAGGCCCTGTCGCGCTATGCGCTCGCGGACGGCCAGCGCGCCACGCTCGCAGGCACGTACCACGGCGCCGTGTTCAATTCGCCGAACGACGTCGCCATCGCCAAGGACGGGACGATGTATTTCACGGATCCGGATTTCCAGAAGACGGCGGCGCCCGGCGGCCAGCCCGTCACGGGCGTGTACCGCGTGGGCACGGACGGGACGGTGACCCTCGTCGACGGCAGCCGGCCGAATCCGAACGGCGTCTCGCTGTCGCCGGCCGGCGACGTGCTGTACGTGAACGCGGGCGACGGCATGTTGCGCGCCTACCCGATCGTCGATGGCGTGCCGGGGGCAGGGAAGGACATCGTGCGCGGGCTGGAGATCCCGGACGGCATGGCCGTCGATTGCCACGGCAATCTCTACGTGGCCGAGCACACGGCCAGGCGCGTGCGCGTGTTCACGCCGCAGGGCAGGGAGCTGGCGACGATCCGCACGGACGCCAACGTCACGAACGCCGCGTTCGGCGGCGCGGACGGCACGACGCTGTACCTGACGGGCGCCGGCGCCATCTGGCAGGTCCGGCTCGGCGTCACGGGATCGCCTTACTGAATCAGGCCTTGAGCACGACGCGCTTTTTTTCGCGCGCCGAGCGGTAGATCCCCTCGATGATGCTCAGGTCGCGCAAGCCTTCCTCGCCGCCGACGATCGGTTCGCGGTCGTGCAGCACGCATTGCGCCATGTGATCGAGCTGGCCCGCCCATTGCGTGGCGCCGGGGCCGGGCGGCGGCGTGACTTCCTTCTCGCGGCCATTGCCGATCCACATCCGGTTGCCGTAGTAGCCGGTCGCCGGTTCCATCTCGATGCGGCCCTTGTCGCCCATCAGCAGGATGTGGTTCTGGTTGGCGCTGTACATCGACATGCACGAGCCGATCACGCCGGACGGGAATTCCAGCTGGAAGCCGATCCTGTCCTCCACTTCGCGAAAGCGCGGATCGTTGCGGTCCGTCGTTTCCTGGGCGTACACGGCGACCGGCTCCTCGCCCGTCATGTAGCGGGCCGCGTTGAGGGCGTAGATGCCGATGTCCATCATCGACCCGCCGCCCGCCAATGCCTTCTTCAGGCGCCAGGCATTCGGATCGTTGAACGTGAACCCGTGCTCGGAGCGGAAGTAGCGCAGCTTGCCGATCGCGCCCGCGCGCGCGAGGCGGACGGCTTCCAGGTTGTACGGCTCGAAGTGGCAGCGGTAGCCGATCATGAGCTTCTTGCCGGCCTGGCGGCAGGCGGCGATCATCGCCTCGCACTCGGCCGACGACACGGCCATCGGCTTTTCGCACAGCACGTGCTTGCCGGCCTTGGCGGCGCGGATCGTGTACTCGGCGTGCATAGCTACGGGCAGGCAGACGTAGACGATGTCGATGTCAGGGTTGTTGCGGATCTCGTCGTAATTGTCGTAGTGGTAGATGTTCTTGTCCGGGACACCGTATTCCTGCGCCACCCGCTTCGCCTTGGCCGCATCGCCGCTGACGAGCGCGACGAGGCGGCTGTTCTTGCAGTTCTTGAATTGCGGGATGATGACGCCCAGGCCGTACGAGCCCAGGCCCACGATCGCATACCCCAGCTTGCGGTCCGGCGGGGCCGCCCATGCCAGGTCGCCCATCGCACCCGCCGCCAGCGCACCGCCGGCGGCGAGAACCACGCCACGCCGATTCTTGTTGAACATCACGTCTCCTTCTTGTTGTTTGGTCTGGAACAGTCCGCCGCGGGCTGGAAATGTTAGCGCTCACGGTAGCGTTGGCATTGTAGTACGAAACCGCCTTCCCGCAGGCATGGTTAGCGCCAATCAATAGGCGCGTCGACGGGGCGCGCACACTGATAGATGGTGAGCGGCAAGCGCGGTGCCGTCGCCGTTCGACATCCGTATTGACGAACCCCGGTCCGGTTCGACGCCGGCCATCTTCCAGTGAGGTGAATCATGGTCAAACTCCAGGGCAGCGTGCCCCCCCTAAGTGCCGACATGCGGTCGCTCGGACCGGCGCCGGCCGACGAACGCTTCGACGTCACCGTTCTCGTGCGCCGCCGCGCGTCGCTGTCGGCCGATCTGCTGGCGCCCCATGCGCAGGGCGGCGGCCGCAGCTACCTCACGCGCGCCGAGTTCGCCGCGCGCCACGGCGCCAGCGATGCCGACCTCGACGCCGTCGCCGCGTTCGCGCAGCGGTCCGGCTTCGTCGTCGTCGAACGCCGGCCTGCCGCACGCAGCATCGTGCTGTCCGGTACGGCGGGCCAGATGGCGGCCGCGTTCGGCACGGCGATCGAGCGGGTCGAGCACAGCGCCGGCATCTCGCGCCGCCGCACGGCGCCCGTGCACGTGCCGCCCGAGCTGGACGGCATCGTCGAAGGCGTGTTCGGCATCGAGGACGTGCCCATCGCGCGGCCGCACTTCAAGTTTTCGCGAGACTCGGCGCAGGCGGCGCTGGTGGCGTCGATGCCGGCCGGCGCCATGCCGGAAGCGCAGGCGGCGGGCGGCTACACCGGCGTCGACATGGCGCACCTGTACGATTTCCCGCCCGGCCTGGACGGCAGCGGCCAGTGCATCGCCATCATCGAACTGGGCGGCGGCTACCGCACGACGGACCTGAAGGCGTATTTCAAGAGCCTGGGCATGCAGGCGCCCAGCGTCACTGCGGTGTCCGTCGACGGCGGCAAGAACAGCCCGTCGCTGCCGTGGAGCGCGGATGCCGAGGTCATGCTCGACATCGAAGTGGCGGGTGCCGTCGCCCCGAAGGCGCACATCGCCGTGTACTTCGCGCCGAACAGCGAGCAGGGCTTCGTCGACGCGATCGCCGCCGCCGTCCACGACGACGTGAACAAACCGTCCGTGATCTCGATCAGCTGGGGCGCGCCGGAATCGGACTGGACGGAACAGGGCCTCGCCGCGATGGACGGCGCATTCCAGGCCGCCGCGGCGCTGGGCGTGACGGTGTGCTGCGCGGCGGGCGACGCGGGCGCCGGCGACCAGAACCCGGACAACGGCACGCCCGACGGCCGCGCGCACGCCGACTTCCCCGCGTCGAGCCCGCACGTGCTGGGCTGCGGCGGTACGCGCCTGACGGCCACCGGCACGACGATCACCAGCGAGACCGTGTGGAACGACGACCCGACGAGCAGCGCGACGGGCGGCGGCGTCAGCGACGTGTTCGACCTGCCGTCGTGGCAGGCGGGCGCCGGTGTGTCCGCGTCCGTGAACCCGGGCGGGCGCGTCGGCCGCGGTGTGCCGGACGTGGCGGGCAACGCATCGCCGGCGACGGGCTACCGCGTGCGCGTCGACTTCATGACGTACACGATCGGCGGCACGAGCGCCGTCGCTCCGCTGTGGGCGGGCCTTGTCGCGCTGTTGAACCAGAAGCTGGCGCAACCGGTCGGCTGGCTCAACCCGCTGCTGTACGGGCCGCTGGCGGGCAGCGGCGCCATGCGCGACGTCACGAGCGGCGACAACGGCGGCTATGCGGCGAAGGCCGGCTGGGATGCGTGCACGGGCTGGGGCGCGCCCGTCGGCACGCGGTTGCTGGCGGCGCTGGAAGGCTGAAGGTCACAACCGCGCCAGCACGTCGGCGCGGTACTGGCGGCTGCACGGTACGCGTGCGCCGCCGCGCAGCAGCAGCTCGCCGTCGCCCTTGTCCAGGGTGACGACCTGCTCGATCCACGGTACGGCCACCGCGGCGCGCCGGTGGCAGCGTACGAAACCGCTGCCGAGCCGGTCGACGAGCCCGGCCAGCGTCTGGCGCAGCATTGGGCTGCCGGTGGCCGTGTGCAGCACGACGTAGTTGTCGGCCGTCTCGATCCACTGGATGTCCGCGACGCGCACGACGCGCGTGACGCCGCGTTCGCTTACCAGCAATTGCTCGAGCGGAGCGGGCGGCAGCGCGGCGGCGCGGCCGTCCGGCTGTGTCTCGAGCCGTTTCTTCAGGCGCGCCAGCGCGCGTGCGAGGCGGGCGCCGTCGTAGGGCTTGAGCAGGTAGTCGATGGCGTCGAAATCGAACGCCTGGGCCGCATAGCGCTCGTACGCCGTGACGAACACGACGAGCGGCGCCGGTTCCGGCAGCGACGCGGCCAGTTCGATGCCCGACAGCTCCGGCATCTCGATATCCAGCAGCAGGGCGTCCGGGCGGAAGCTGGCGATGCGGTCCAGCGCCTCGATGCCGTCGGCCGCTTCCTCCACGGCCGCGACGCCGTCCTGCTGCGCGAGCAGGTGCCGCAGCTTCGCGCGCGCGGGACGCTCGTCGTCGACGATCAGCAGGCGCATGCAGCCCTCAGCACGGGAGCCTCAGTTCCGCGCGCACCCCGCCCTGCGGACGCGGCGCCAGGTCGAGCCGCGCCGCGTCGCCGTACAGCGCCTGGATCCGCGCCCGCAAGTTCGACAGGCCGATGCCGCCAGGGCGCTCGGACGCCGCCAGCTTGCCCGCGTCATCCTCGACGCCGAGCACGAGCTCGCCGCCGTCGCGCCGGGCATACACGTCGATATGCGTCTGGCCGCGGCGCCGCTCGACGGTGTGCTTGAACACGTTTTCCAGCAGCGGTTGCAGGCTCATCACCGGGACCTCGCGGTCGAGCAAGGTGTCGTCGACCTGCCAGGCGATGTCCACGCGGTCGGCGAAGCGTTCCGCCATCACGTCCGCGTACCCGCGCGCGAGGCGCAGTTCGGTCGCCAGCGGGGCGGCATGGCGGTCGCCCAGCGCCAGCGTCTCGCGCAACACGTCGGCCAGCTGGGCCAACGTGGCGTCGGCGCGCGCGGGGTCCGTCCAGATCAGCGACGACACCGTGTTCAGCGCGTTGAACAGGAAGTGCGGCTGCATCTGCTGGCCGAGGCGTTGCAGCTGGGCCTGGCGCAGCAGGGTGGTCGACCGTTCCGCGCGCAGCCGCGCGTCGAGCAGCGCGCGGTAGGACTGGACGCCGAAGCGGATCGAGATGAACAGGCCGAAGAAGATCGTGATCTTCATCGACTCGTACAGGAACAATCGCGGCACGGGATCGTGGTAATACGTTTCGCCGACGAGTGCGTACACGGCATCGCGGATGCCGAAGGCGAGCGGCACGAACGCGATCCAGTACATCGGAAGCCAGCGCGCCTGGCGCGCGAACCAGCGCGCCGGGCTGCCGAGCAGGTGGTCGTCCGCGTGCGACCAGCGCAGTTGCACGAAGGCGAGCACGCTGATGACGAGCGCCGACGAACCTTCCCACAGCAGCGGTTTCCAGATGGCGTGACTGTGTTCGTTGCGCATGAAGTCCTGCACGGCGACGAGCATCATCAGGATCCAGAACAGGATCCAGGCGACGATGAAGACGGCATTGCGGCGTAGGAAGGTCATGCGCCGATGATCGGCCATCCTTGCCGGCTTGTCAAAAGGCATGGGTGCGGCATCGGCGCGGCGGTTCTGCTAACGTCGAGCCGAACAAACCATCACAGGAGCAAGCCATGGAACGTTTCCTGTTCGTGTACCACGGCACACCGGGCCCCGATGCCACCACCCGGCACGACCTGTCGCGCTGGGCCGCATGGTTCGACAGCATGGGCTCGCGCGTCATCGACCGCGGCAGCCTCACGCACAGCGCCGTCGAAGTGCCGCGTCGGCTGCTGGGGCCGAAGGAATCCGCCAGCTCGCTGTGCGGCTATTCGATCGTCGAGGCGGCGGATTTCAACGAGGCCGTCGAGATCGGCGAGCGCTGTCCCATCTTCGACGAGGATGGCTCGGTCGAGATCGCCAGGCTGACGATCCCGCTGACCTAGCGTTCAGCCCCGGCTCAATACCACGTGCGTGGCCGCCGCCGTCGGCACGTGCTCGGTGCAGGAGAACCCGAGCGCCGGCAAGTCGATCCCGGCCAGCAGCGCCTCGCCCTCGCCCAGCAGGACGGGCGAGATGGCCAGGTGCATTTCGTCCACCAGGCCGGCCTGCAGGTACTGGCGGACGGTCGATACGCCGCCGCCCAGCCGGATGTCCTTGCCGTCCGCGGCCGCGCGTGCGCGCGCCAGGGCCGCGTCGATGCCGTCCGTGACGAAGTGGAACGTCGTCCCGCCTTTCATGGCGAGCGGGGCTCTGGCGTGGTGCGTGAGGACGAACACGTCGCAGTGATAGGGCGGCTCGTCGCCCCACCAGCCTTTCCAGCTGTCGTCGGGCCATGGGCCGCGCACGGGCCCGAACATGTTGCGGCCCAGGATCCACGCGCCGATATTGTCGAAGCCGCGCGCGGCGAAATCGTCGTCCGGGCCGTCGCTGCCTTTCGATTCGTTGCCCAGCATGCGCTGGAAGGTGCGCGTGCCGCGGAACCACTGGTGCAAGCCGCCGCCGCGTTCCCCCATCGGGTTCTCCAGGCTCTGGTTCGGGCCGGCGCCGTAGCCGTCAAGGGAAATGGAAAAGCATTGGACTTTTAATCTGGACATCGCTGGTCTCCTGTGGGGCGGGACGCGGACTGCGCCCCCGTTCCGACGACGAACGGGGCGGGCCGCTTTCGACAACGCCGCGCGTTCAATCGTCGATATCGTCATCGCCCGGCTTGCGCCCGCGGCTGCGGTCGAGCGGGCCCTTCATCGCTTCCACGCCGCGCATGAATTCGTCCAGCCCGTGGTCGGGGCTCACTCGGACGGTTGGCGGCATCAGTACCGCCATATACAGTTCGTCGGACACGCGCCCCGTGCGCTGGATATTGCCGGCAAGGATCAAACTCGAGCATAGCACGGCGAGACCGGCGCAGATCCAGCGGTAGCGCATGCGGTTCTGCGGCCGGATCGTGCACAAGTGAAAATAGACGGCGCCGGCCACCAGCACGACGGCGACGTGCGACGCGTAGTGCGTAAAGGCTTCCGCGGACAACGCGTAGGCGAGCGTGCTGCCGAGCAGGACGTAGGCGGCAAGGGCCGCGATGCCGCAACCGAACACGAACAGGTGGCGGCCCAGGCGCGCGTGGCGTGCGAACAGGCGGTTGGCGCACGCCCAGGCGCCGCCCCACAGCAGCGCGACGGCGAGGCCGGCGGCCAGCGCCTCGGCGTAGCGTGCACCTTCGAACAACGAGGCGTCGGCCAGCCAGCGCGCGAGCAGCGCGACGGCGCCCGCGAGCAGCAAGCCCAGCGCGCCCGGCGGCACGCCTTCCCAGCCGTGGAACGTGCGGTCGACGAGTTCCGGCGCGACGGGCCAGTCGGCCGCGCGCACGCGCAGCGCCGTGTGGCCGATGCGCGCGACGGTGTCGCCGGCCAGCGCGACGTCCTGCACGCGCCGGCCGCGCACGACGATGCCGTTGCGGCTGCCGAGGTCGCGCAGCACGAGGCGTCCGTCCGCATCCGGCTCGACGACGGCGTGGCTCGGTGCCGCGTAGTCGTCGTCGAGGATCACGTCGTTCGCGTAGCCGCGCCCGATGCGGATGGGGAGCGTGTCCACGCAGTGGCGCTGCAGCACGTCGCCGTTGCGGGCGAGCAGCTCGACGTACCAGGGCCCGTTCATTTCACGCGGCTGCGCCCGAGCGCAGATAGGAAGGCGCGCGTCGTGCGCACACCGTTTTCGTAGGAGACGCCGGCGAGGTCGAGGCGGCTCTGCAGGCTGGCGTGCGCATCGTCCGTGCTGGCGGCCAGCAGGGTGAAGTTGTACAGGCCCGCGAACTTGCGGTAGGCGCGCACGCACGTGACGGCGCGCACGGGCAAGGTCGCCGTCTGCACGAACATCTCCGTGCATGCGGGGCGCGTGAGGCGTGTGTCGCGGCCGGGGCCGATGCGGTCGACGCGGAAGCTGCCGCTCGCCAGCACGGCGAATTGCAGCGGGTGCAGCGACGTCGAGCGCAGCACCTGGTGCGTCATCGACACGTGGCCCGTCTGCTGCGAGTCCGACACGTACACGGCCGCCTCCATGGCGCAGCTGACGGCATCCAGCGTGTACTCGGCCTCGGCGCGGAAATTCGAGCGGCCCCAGCAGCGCAACTGCTGCGATTCGCGCACGGGCACCTGGTACGGTCCCATCGTGCGCAGCGACAGCGGTTCGGCCAGCAGCCGGTCGATCAGCGCGCGCTGGTGCGCGAGCAACTGCTGGCCGATCAGCGGGTTGAAGTTCTTCGGCGGCCGGGTCTGCGCCGCGGCCTTGGCCAACAATTCCCGCGCGTACTTCACGGGCACGAGAAAGCTGACCAGTTCGCCGTCGCGGCGCTTGGAGACGTTCACGCCCGCCACGACGCCGGACGCCGTCACGCTGGGCCCGCCGCTCATGCCCGAGTTGATGGGCCCGGTAAAAATCAGTTGCTCGTAGAAGCTGCGCGTGACGATGCCGTTGTACGCGCCTTCCGAGATGGCGAAGCCGAGGTCGAGCGGATTGCCGAGCGAATACAGATATTGCCCCTGCGCGAGTTTCACGGGTTTGTCCGGCACCTTGAAGAAGCCGGTGCCGTTGCGGTTCACGCGCACGACGGCCAGGTCGTGCAGGACGTCCACGGCGAGGAGTTCGACGGGGCCGCTCTTGCCGTCCGTGTCGACGTATTCGCCCACGTAGACGTCGGGGTCGAGCGCCATCTGCGACACGACGTGGTAATTGGTCAGCACGAGGTCGCTCGTGCCGACGAGGAAGCCGGAGCCCACGCTGGACTGGCTGCGGCCGTTCCTCAGCAGCATGCGGATCTGCAGCAGGTCGGCCTTCGCGGCGGAATACAGGGTCTGCGCCGCGCTGGACGGCGTGGGCAGCGCGGTCGTCTCGTCCGTCTCGCCGGGGCCGGGGGCGGGCGGCGTCGTCGCGGGCGGCGTGGCCGGGGGGATCACGAGCGGCGGCTGCGGCGCCGGTGTCGCCGCGCGCTGGCCGGCCTTGCCCGCGGCGATGGCGAGCGGGACGGCCGCGGCGCCGATGACGGCGGCGGCAAGCAGCACGCGGGTGGCAGACGGGAGGCGCATGCCCCCATCTTGCCAGAACTCTTGCGGCGGGGTTTACGCTTCGCTGTCGAGTGCGGCTTCGGTGGCCGGGGTCATCATGTGGCCCAGCTTGGCCTGCTTCGTGTTCAGGTAGTTGTCGTTGTAGGCATTACGGTTGACGAGCAGCGGCACGCGCTCGGCGACCTTGATGCCCAGCTTGCCCAGCGCATCGATCTTGCGCGGATTGTTCGTCATCAGGCGCACGGACTCGATGCCGAACTGCTCCAGCATCGGCAGCACGAGTTCATAGTTGCGGGCGTCGGCGTGGAAGCCCAGTTGCAGGTTCGCCTCGACCGTGTCGGCGCCCGCTTCCTGCAGGCGGTAGGCGCGGATCTTGTTGACGAGGCCGATGCCGCGGCCTTCCTGGCGCAGGTACAGCAGGATGCCGCGGCCTTCGTCGGCGATGCGGCGCAGCGCCGATTCCAGCTGCGCGCCGCAGTCGCAGCGCTGCGAGAACATCACGTCGCCCGTCAGGCACTCCGAGTGGATGCGCGCGAGCGGCGGCTCGCCCGTGGACAGGTCGCCCAAGGTCATCGCCAGGTGCTCCTTGCCGGTGGAATGCTCGACGAACGCATGCATGGTGAACTGCGCCCACGGCGTCGGCAAGCTGCACGACGTCACGTAGTCGACGAGGTTGGAAGGCGCGGTGGCGTTGTCTTGCATGGCTGATCCTGGTGCGATGACTGAAAAACAGGGAAGTAACGGGCAAGTTTACCGGAAATCCGACATGGCCGTGTAGTCGGCCCCCTCGGGGCTGTCTTTTGCGGGAAAGGTAACGCGAGTGTTCACGCACTGCAACACAATTCCCGCATGGAATCGTGGCTATGCTAGGCTGGTAACAGCGTCCATTCGGACACGTGTCCTTGTCGGTTTGCCATGTCGAATCCCCTGAAATCGTTCCGCCGGCTGCTGCCGCGCGCCCTCGGCGCCTGGCTGGCGCTGGCCTTCGTGCTGCTGTCCATCGTCCTGACGTTGGTCCTGACCGCGGTCATCGAACGCAAGTCGTCCGAGCAGGTCGAGACGAACATCGGGCACGGCCTCGCCGAGCTGGCGATGCAGACGTCAGACAAGCTGGAGCGCGGCATGTTCGAGCGCTACCGCGAGGTGGGCCTGCTGGCCCGTCGCCGCTCGCTCGGCGAGGACCAGCCGCCGGCGCTGCGCCGCGCCACCCTGGACGCCATCCAGAGTACGCTCGGCTACTACAGCTGGCTCGGTTACGCCGGCCTGGACGGCAAGGTGCAGGTGTCCGCGCAGGGCTTGCTGGAAGGGACCGACGTGTCGCACCGCCCGTGGTTCCGCAATGCGCTGCGCGGCATCCACGCGGGCGACGTGCACGAAGCCGTGCTGCTGGCGCGCCTGCTGCCCAGGCAGCCGGAGCCCTGGCGCTTCGTCGACGTCGCCTTCCCGTACGTCGACGAGCACGGCGTCACGCGCGGCGTGCTTGGCGCGCACCTGTCGTGGCAATGGGCGCGCGACGTCGAGCGCTCCGTCATGGCCGGGATCGCGGCGCGGCGCCAGGTCGAGGCGCTGATCGTCGATGCCGAGGGCGACGTGCTGCTCGGGCCGCCCGACGTGGCCGGCAAGCGCCTCACGTTGCCCAGCCTGAAGGCGGCGCGCGCCCAGCGCGGGGACGGCTACCTCGTCGAGACGTGGCCGGACGGCCGCCGCTACCTCGTGGGCTTCCAGCGCGGCCGCGGCTATGCCGAATACCCCGGCCTCGGTTGGACCGTGCTCGTGCGCCAGAACGTCGACGACGCGTTCGCTCCCGTGCGCCGCCTGCGCGAATACGGCCTGGGCGCAGGCGTCGTGCTGGCCGCGCTGTTCTCGCTCGTGGGCGCCGGGCTCGCGCGCCACATCACGCGGCCGCTCGGCGAACTGGCCGACGCGGCGCGCCGCATGCGCGCGGGCGAAACGGTGCGCATCGAAGTGCAGCGGGGCGGCTACGCGGAAGTGCGCGCGCTGGGCCACACGCTGAATGCGCTCGTCGCGAATCTCGTGCGCCGCCGGCGCGCGCTCGAAGACTTGAACGCGACGCTGGAAGAGCGCGTCGCCGTGCGCACGCGCGAGCTGGAACGGGCGCTCGCCAAGGTGCGCGCCAACGAACAACGCATCGCCGCCATCATCGAGACGGCGCAGGACGCCTTCGTCGGCATCGACATGCGTGGCCGCATCCTCGATTGGAACTCGGCGGCCGAGGCGATGCTGGGCTGGACGCGCGCCGAGGCCGTCGGCTGCATCATTTCCGACCTCGTGATGCCGGAACGCTTCCGCGCCCATTCGCGCGCGCGGCTGGCGCACTTCCTCGAGACGGGCGAGATGGAGATCCTGGGGCAGCGCGTCGAACGGGTGCTGCTCACGCGCGACGGCCGCGAGATCCCCGTCGAGATGACGCTGGGCCTGGCCGGCACGGGAGAAGGGCTGTTCTTCTCCGCCTTCGTGCACGACATCTCGGAGCGCAAGGAAATGGAGCGGATGAAGGACGAATTCGTCGCGACCGTGTCGCACGAGCTGCGCACGCCGCTGACGGCGATCTCCGCGTCGCTCGCGCTGCTGGCCGACGGCATGGCCGGCGAGTTGCCGCCCGACGCGAAGGGCCTCGTGGACGTCGCGAACGCGAGTTCGGGACGCCTCGTGCGCCTCGTCGGCGACGTGCTCGACCTGCAGAAGCTTGATGCGGGCGCCATGGTGTTCGACCGGGAAGTGCTGCCGCTGCTGCCGCTCGCCGAGGACGCCGTCGCCGCGATGCAGAGCTACGCCGGCCAGGCCGGCATCGCGCTGTCGTGCGTCGCCGCGCCCGGCGCGGAAGGCGCGCGCGTGGACGTCGACGGCGACCGCCTCGCGCAGGTGCTGACGAATCTGCTGTCGAACGCGATCAAGTTTTCCGGGCCGGGATCGACGGTGCGCGCGCACGTCGAGGCGCGCGGCGACCGAGCGCGCCTCGCGGTGGCGGACGAGGGCGCCGGCATTCCGGAAACGTTCCGCGCCCGCGTGTTCCAGCGCTTCGCCCAGGCCGACGGCGCCGATTCGCGCCGCCAGGGCGGGACGGGGCTCGGCCTGTCGATCTGCAAGACGATCGTCGAGGAACTGGGCGGCGCCATCTGGTTCGACAGCGCCGAGGGCATCGGCACCACGTTCTACGTCGAGCTGCCGCTCGCGGCCTGAAGGGGCGCCTGCACCGGCATCGGCACGGGCGGCCGGCCGTAGCGTTCCTCGAATTCGTCCAGCGCGACGGGGCGTCCGAGCAGATAGCCCTGCATCACGTCGCAGCCGTGCGCCGTCAGGAACGCCTGCTGCGCATCCAGTTCCACGCCCTCGGCGATCGTCGCGAGATGTAGCTTGCGCGCGAGCGCGATGATGGCCTCGACGATGGACGACGCGTTCGGGTCGTTGTCGACGTGCTGCACGAACGAGCGGTCGATCTTCAGCGCCGCCAGCGGAAAGCGCGCCAGGTAGGCCAGCGACGAATAGCCGGTGCCGAAATCGTCCAGCGCGAAATGCACGCCGAGGCCGCGCAGCTGCTGCATGCGGTCGACGAGGTCGGCCGGGTTGCGCGCGAACACGCTCTCCGTCAGTTCCAGGGTGAGACGGTCGGCCCGGGCGCCCGTCGCGGCCAGCAGGGTGGCGACGGCCTGGGGAAAATCGGGGTCGCGCAGCTGGTGCACGCTGATGTTCACGGCGAGCTTCAGTCCCTGCAGGTTCGGGGCGCGCGCCCAGCGCGCCAGCGCGTGACAGCCCTGTTCGAGGACGTCCATGCCCAGCGCCGCGATGAGGCCGCCGGATTCGGCCGCGCCGATGAATTCGCCGGGCGCGACCAGTTCGTCCGCGCCGCGCTGCCAGCGCACGAGGGCTTCCGCGCCGACGAGGCTGCCGTCGTGCCCGAACTGCGGCTGGCAATACAGCACGAACTGGCGCCGCGCGAGACCCGTGCGCAGCGCGGCCGACAGCGCGGCCTGGCGGTCGACGGCCGCCTGCATGCCGGGGTCGAAGAAGCGCAGCGTGTTGCGGCCTTCGTCCTTCGCGCGGTACATCGCGAGGTCGGCCTGGCGCAGCAGCAGGTCGATGTCGGTCGGGTGGCCGTCGAACAGCGTGGCGCCGATGCTGGGGCTGGTGGAGCACTGGCGCCCGGCCAGGTCGAACGGTTCGGCGAGCACCTCGAGCACCTTGCGCCCCACGGCATGGACTTCCACCATCGCGTCGGCCGGGGTGGCGCCCAGGTTTTCCAGCACGATCACGAATTCGTCGCCGCCCAGGCGCGCGAGGTGGTCGCCTTCGCGCAGCGCCCGGCGCAGCCGCCGCGCCACTTCGCGCAGCAGCAGGTCGCCCAGGTCGTGGCCCATCGTGTCGTTCAGCAATTTGAAATTGTCGAGGTCGAGGAACAGCAGCGCGCCGTGGCGGCTCGCGCGCGCGTTGCGCGCGAGGATCTGGCCCAGCTCCTCGAGCAGGAAGCGCCGGTTCGGCAGGCCCGTCAACTGGTCGAAATAGGCGAGTTCGTGGATGCGGCGCTCGGTCTGCTTGCGCTCCGTGAGGTCGGTGTTGGTGCCGGACAGCCGTATGGCCTTGCCGCCGGCGTCGCGCAGGATGAAGCCGCGGCTCAGCACGGGGACGTAGTGGCCGTCGTGGTGGCGCAGACGGAATTCCGTGCCGTAGGTCTGGCGCGGGCCGGGCAGCACTTCGTCGAGGAAGGCGACGACGCGGATGCGGTCTTCGGGGTGCGTCAGGCGCACCCACGCCTCGGCGTCGGCAGCCTGCGTGTCGGGCGCGTAGCCGAGCATTTCCCACCAGCGCGCCGAATAATAGATCTCGCCGGTGACGAGGTCCCAGTCCCACGGCGCGTCCGTCGAGCCCTGCAGCGCTAGGCGCATGCGCTCCTCGGACTTGTGCAGCGATTGTTCGATGCCCTTCAGGGCCGTGCAGTCGGTGAAGCAGACGACGACGCGGTGGATCGTGCCTTGCTCGTCGCGTTCGGGGTAGGCATTGCAGAGCGCCCAGCGCACGTCGCCCTGGCCGGGGCGAGGGACGCCGACGACGACGTTCGACACCTTGGCGCCCGTGCGCAGCACTTCGTTGACGGGATATTCGTGCGACGGCATGCATGTGCCGTCCGCGCGCACGAAATGCCAATAGGCGTCGCTGGCCTGGGCGTGCAGCACCTCGTGTTCGCCGCGCCCGAGCAGGACGAGCGCTTCCGGGTTGGCGGCGACGACCCGTCCCTGTGCGTCGTGCATGACCACGCCGGCCGGCAGGTGGGCAAGCAGCTCGTCGAAGCGGCGCCGCGCGTCGTCCGGGGCGGTGCCGTCGCCGTTCATGCGGGGCGGGTTCTCGTGCATGTGGACTTTTGGTTACGATTTCCGCGCATGCTAGCAGTTCCCGGACGCCCGTGGCGCGCGTTCAGCTCATCATGCCGGCGCCAGCGCGCGGTAGCGGAAGTCACGCAGCCGCACGGTGCCCGCACCCGCGGCGTAGACGCCGACTTTCAGGCTCAGGAAGCCGCCGAACACATTGTGGTGAATACCCGACACTTCCATGCGCGTGCCGTGCAGCGTCCACGTCTTGCCGCCATCGAACGAGTAATGGAAAGTCACGACGTTGTCGTCGTTGGTCAGGCGCACGCGCACGCTGGAGATGGCTTGCGGACGGCGCGCCCACGGCAGTTCCTCCGAATATTCGTAGGTCTTGACCGTGTCCGGCGTGAAGCCCAGGCCGACGTAGGCTTTCGGGTTGTAGAACAGCAGCAGGCCGCCTTCGGCCGCGCCCATGAGGTCCAGCGTGATCTCGGCCTCGTACGCGCGGTCGCCGACGCCGCACGTGAGTGGCGTCGCGTCGGCCGGCGACGTGCCCTTGCCCTTGATTTCCAGCCCGCCGTTCGCGAAGCGCACGCGCGCCATCTCGTCCGGCGCCGGATCGTGGAAGCTCCACTGGACGCCGAAGCGGTCCTGCGAGAAATCGTCGGACAGCGCGAACCCGTTCGGCCCGGCCTTGCCGCCGCGCGGCTTCGGCAAAGGCTTCGAGAGGTCGCCACCCTTGGCGCGGAACCAGCCGTCCGCCGTCCACTCGATCGGCTCCAGCACCGTCTGGCGGCCCAGCGTGCGGAAGCCGTTCTCGTAGGCGTGGTAGATCATCCACCAGTCGCCGCCCGGGCCCTCCACGAGCGACGCGTGGCCGCGCGACCACCACGGCTCCTTTGTGCTCGTCGTGCGTACGAGCGGGTTGTGCGGGCAGTGTTCCCACGGGCCGTTGATCGACTTCGAGCGGGCCGCGATCACCATGTGGCCCGTCACGGGACCGGCCGTGCCGCCGACCGCCGTCACGAGGTAGAAATAGGCGCCGTGACGCAGCAGCTTCGGGCCTTCCGGCGCGAAGTTCTCGACGACCCAGTCTTCCGGATAGCGCCACGGCTGGTACGCCGGTTCGACGGGCCCGTCCGCCGCGAGGCCGTCGTCCGTCAGGCGCACGCGGCGGATGCCGTTCACGAACAGGTAGCGCTTGCCGTCCTCGCCCACGACGTGGCCCGGGTCGATGCAGCCGCTGATCTTCAGGTCGATCGGATCGCTCCACGGACCTTCGATGCGGTCGGCCCAGATGGCGTAGATCGACCAGGCGTTGCCGTCCGGCGCGGCCGGGATGTAGATGAAGTAGCGGCCGTCGTGCTTGCACAGGTCGAGCGCCCAGATCGTGCCCAGCGGCTTCTTCAATGCGGGGCCGACGGGCGCCCAGTTCACGAGATCCGTCGAATGCCAGATCACGATGCCCGGATACGACAGGAAGGACGAGAACGTCATGTAGTAGTCCTTGCCGTCCTTCAGGATCGTCGGGTCCGGGTGGTCGCCCGAGATGATCGGGTTCACGTACGTGCCGTCGCCGAGGTCGGCCTTGCGCTGGCCTTCGATGCCGCGGCCCCAGCGCGGGGCAGGCAGGCAGGCGGGGACGGCCGGTGCGGCGGTGCGGGCGCCGGCCTGCGCGGGCAGAACGGCGGCAGCGGGGAGGGCGGCGGCGCCGGCGAGCAGCGTCTTGAATGCCGAGCGGCGGGATGGATTGGTCAAGCGGGTCTCCAGATTCTTGCGTATTAATCGTTTCCAAGAGTATATGAAAACGATTTCATGAGCAAGACCGCAACCTCAGCGCAGTTCGTGGATGGCGATCCCGCCGAAGCCGTCCCACAGGCCGAATTCCTGTTCCAGTCCGGGCAGCTGGCGCAGCAGCGCGGGCTTGTCCTTGTGGAACGTGGTCGCGCTGCCGTCGATGGTGCGCGTGCCCGCGAGGCGGTACATCCGCGCGTCCGTGCTCGCGACGGGCTTGCGCAGCAGGACGAGCACCTGGCGACCGTCCACGTCGACGGCCTGCAGGTCGCCGGGACCGCTCGTCGCCTTCACGTAGCGGCGCTGGACTTCCGGCTCGATGGCGCCCGCTTCCAGCGCGACGCGCACCTGCCGGCCGTGCGCGGATGCCCAGTCGAGGAAGGGGATGGCGAAGAAGACGATCTGGGCGCGGTCGGTGCGGTAATCCATCACGGCGAGCGCGTCGGCGGTCGGGGCCAGTGCGTCCAGCAGCGCGGGATTGCGGCCCCACCAGAACGGGACGACGAATTCGAGGCGCAGGCCCTCGCCCGCGGCCGCCTTCAGCGCGCGCGCCATGCCGATGTAGGCCGCATCCCGCCGGCTGGGCGCCAGCACCGTCTCCGGCAACAGGTACGGTTCGACGTCGAACTGCGCGCCGCGCAGGCGCGCGTCTGCGGGCTGCGCGGCGTTGTACGCGGCATACGCGCGCACGCGCCGCACGGCCGCCGGCACTTCGCCGGGCAGCACCATGTGCGGGTCGCCGTCGACGCTGTAGATGACTATGCCCCGCGCACCCGCCGCGCGCACGAAGGCGGCCAGGTGGCCGGGGTCGCGCACGGCGCCGCCCGTCAGCGGTACGGTGACGAACAGCTCGCGGATGCCCTGGCCGGCCGCCCAGTCGAGCAGTGCGGGCCCGCCGTCGATCCAGTCGCCGGGACGCCAGACCCACGTCGCGCGCGGCGCGGCCTTCGGTGCGGCGGCCGGTTCCTGCGCGAGCGCCGTCACGTCGATGCTCGCTTCCGATGCGGGGCACAGCAGCACGAACTGGCGCCAGCCGGCGCGGTCCAGCGCTGCGGGCGGTGTGAGCCGCGCGGACTTGGCGCCGGCGGCGAGCACGCCCATGTCGAGCGCATCGCCCCTTTGTTGGCGGGCCGCATCCGCGACCTGCCACGTGAACGCGCCGCCCCGCGCTTCATACCCCGCGGCCAGCGCGGTGTTGGCGCGGGTCATGAACCACGGCCCCGTGAGGATCGCGCCTGCCGCGCGCTGGCCCGCGCGGCAGGTGACGCGCAGGTGGCCGTTCTCCAGGTGTGCCTGCACGCGCTCCTCGGCGCCGAACGTGCGCACGTCCATCGACCGCAGCAGGTTCTCGTGCAGCGGCATGGGTTGCGGACGTGCCGGACCGCGCGCGGTGGACGGCAGTTCGTGCTCGCTGACGGCGAAGCGGCCGTCCGTCACGTTGCCGTTCAAGACGATCACGTCTTCCGGCATCTCTCCGTGCGCCAGCGGGTAGACGGCGTCCACGTCGGCGCCGGCCACCAGCGCGACGCTCGTGCAGCCCGGTGCGTGCTCGCGGTCGTCGACGACGTAGCGTGGCGGCGCGCCGTCCGTCGCGGCGGGGCATTGGTGCAGCCAGGCGGCGTGGGCCGGGATCGTCATCGCGAGCAGGGGTAACGTAACGAGGAGGGTGCGCATGGTCAGGGGCCTTTGGGCGTACCGGCCTGCCAGTCGCCCTTGCGTTTCATCGTACCCCAGGTCGATTCCTTCTGCGCGATCCAGCGCCACAGGCCGATCAGGCGCCACACCGTGTTCAACTGGCGGTGCCCGAGATTTTCCAGCAGCACGACGGCGCCCAGCGCCAGCAACTGCTTGCCGCGCGGGTACATGTGGAACGACATCTCTTCCAGCAGCAGGCCGGACGCGGACAACAGGATGCCGAGGCCGATCGCGACGAACATGAACGTGGCGAACGCCTGCCACGAGATCCCGCCCGCGATGGCCGCCCACGTCATGAAGACGTAGCCGCCCAGTTCGACGACGGGCCCCAGCCACTCGAACAGCAGCATGAACGGGAATGCGAGCCAGCCCGGTACGCCGCCGTTCCTCGAGAACATCAGGCCCCAGTTGGCATTCAAGCTCTCGGCCAGGCCGCGCTGCCAGCGGATGCGCTGGTTCTTCAGCGTCTTGTAGTCTTCCGGCGCCTCCGTCCAGCACACGGGATCGGGCACGAATTCGATCTTGTACGGCTGGCGCTGCGCGCGCAGCAGGCGGTGCATGCGCACGATCAGTTCCATGTCCTCGCCGATCGTGTCCGGGCGGTAGCCGCCGGCCTGGATCACGGTCTCCTTGCGGAACACGCCGAACGCGCCGGAGACGATCAGCATGCCGTTCACCGAGGACCATCCGAGGCGACCGAACAGGAACGCGCGCAGGTATTCCACGACCTGGAACAGCGCCCACACGTTGCGCGGCAGGCCGACCTTCGTGAGGAAGCCGCCCGTCACCTCGCAGCCGTTGGCGACGCGGATCGTACCGCCCGTCGCGACGACGGCCGGATCGCGCAGGAACGGTTCCGTCACCTTTTCCAGGCTGTCGCGCTGCAGGATCGAATCGGCGTCCACGCCGCACACGAGCGGATAGCGCGCCGCGTTAATGCCCGCGTTCAGCGAGTCGGCCTTGCCGCCGTTGTCCTTGTCGATCACGCGCAGGTTCGGAAAGCGGGTGGAGCGGTAGATCTGGCGGATGTCCTTCGTCGCGATGCGGCGCCGGTACGCTTCCGGAAACGGCAGCAGGCCGAATTCGCGCTTCAAGACCTCCAGCGTGCCGTCCTTCGAGCCGTCGTTCACGACCAGCACTTCGTATTCGGAATACGTCAGCTGCAGCATGGAGCGCACGGATGCGGCGATCGTGGCCTCCTCGTTGTATGCGGGCACGAGGATGCTGACGGGCGGCTCGAGGCCGGAGTAGACGCGCGGCAGGTCGTCCAGCATCGCTTCCTGGCCCTTGCGGTGCAGCGCGCGCAGCGACAGCATGTTCAGCACGAGGTAACCGCCGTTGAGCAGCACGAAGTAGCACAGCACGAACCAGGTGATGAACTGGATGATGAGGTGGTGCGACATCACCCGATCCTTTCCCCGGCGCGGGTTTCGGCGATCACCTGGGCGAGGATGTCGGCGGCGAAGCGGTCGGTGAGGCCGGCCTGCAGGGCATCCAGTTCGGCGCGCGCGAGCCACGGCAGGTCGGCGATGGCCTGGGCGGCGCGGTAACGCACCCACCATTCGCGGTCGGCCAGCAGCGCGACGAGGCGCTCGACGTCGGACGCATCGCCGATCCGCCCCAGCGCCTTGGCGGCCAGCACGCGTACCTGCCAGTCGGGGTGCGCGAGCAGGCCGCGGACGGTGTCGCGCAGGCCGGGCGTGGCGACGATGCGCAGGGCGGCCGTCACGAGGTCGACGTCGGGGCTGGCGAGGGCGTCGGCCAGCAGCGCGGGCGGCAGGTCGATGCGCAGCGCTTCCGCGATGCGCAGGGCGCGCGGCAGGCGGCCGGGCGGCAAGGTCGGCAGCAGGTCCGCGAGGACGCCGGCGACGGGCGCGCTGGCCTCCTTCAGGATGCCGGCCACGTGCGACATGGCCCAGTCGTCGCGCGCGACGAACAGCGGCGTGAGGTAGGCGGCGGCCGCGTGCGGGTCGATACGCACGAGCGCCCACAGTGCGGACAGCGACAACGTGACGTCCGGGCTTTCGGCCAGCGTGCGCAAGGTGTCCCACGACGCGCGGTCGCCCAGGTGGCCCAGCAGCAAGGTCGCCAGCAGGCGCTCCGTGCGCGGCCCGCGCGCGAGCATGGCGCGCGCGTCGTGCTCGACGCCGAGGCGGCGCGCGACGGCGTTCAGCGCGACGCTGGCCTCGCCGCGCAGCGACGCCTGCAGGTGCACCCACAGCTTGATGAAATGCGGGCGCTCGGCGCGCGCCAGCCGCGGCAGCTTGCCGGGCATCTCGCCGACGATGGCGGCGTTCAGCACGGGACGCCACCGGGCGAGCGCACGCGCCTCGCGCCGCTCGCGCCGGCGCAGCGCCATGCGCAGGCGGACGATCTGGGCGGCGAGGAGCAACGTGAGGAAGAGGGCGCCGATCCCGGTCCAGTACGCGGCGGCCAGGACCGGATCGGCTGGCGCCTTCAATGCGGCGGCAAGCACATGGGCGGGCAGGACGCCGCCGGGCAGGATCATGCCGGTGTTTTCAGGAAGCGGCGCAGGCGCGCGAGCAATTCCTGCGGCTGGAACGGCTTGATGATGAAGTCGTTGGCGCCGGCGTCGAGGGCACGCACGGTGTCGCGCTCCGTGTTCTTCGCCGTGAGCATGAGGACGGGCACGGCCTCCCACCCGGCCTGCGCGCGGATCAGGCCGACGATCTCGAACCCGTCGACGTAGGGCAGCATGACGTCGAGCAGGACGAGGTCGGGCGCAGGCTCCGCCATCACGTGCTGCACGGCCGCGCGCCCATCCGCCACGTGGGTCACGCGATAGCCCTGGCGCTCGAGCATGAAGCTCAGGACGTGGGCGATGTGGACGTCGTCTTCGACGACGAGGACGCTGGGTTGTGCGCTCATGCGGGTTGGGTCGAAAGTTGCTGTGTGGCTCGATTATAGCGGCGGAATTTAACAGTTGACGCGCGATTGTGGCGGGAGGGGCGACTGAACGTGGGCTTTGCGGATGGGTTGACACAGTGGCATGATGGGCGGTGAACTCAACGTCGGTGTGAATGCAGGGAAGGGCGAGGGATGAGCTGGATAAACGCATTTTTTGCGAGCGGATACTCGATTGCCTACGCATTGGGCGGACTGTTTGCCTCGAGCTTCGCGTAGTGGGTTGCCACTTGTGATTTGGCGAAATATACGTCGTTCGCCCGGATGCTTGGCGGTTATCCGGCGAAGACCTGGGTTGCCGTGTTTCTTGTTTTTCTCTCGGCATTCCTGCTTTATTGCGCTTATCAGGTGACTGCGTTTGAGCGGTATTTTTTAATTGAGAAAATGCCGGTCTCCGCAGCCAGCGCCGCGGAGACCGGTCATTTTCCACTCAAGCCGGCAGATCGAATAACAAGACCTCAGCCCCTTCCGCGTGATCGAACACCACACGCTCCTCACCACCAATCTTGAGCGCATCCCCATCTTTCAATGCCACGCCGTTGACGGAAACATCCCCACGAATCACGTGCACATACGCCAACCGCTCACGATCCAGCGCGTGCTCCGCATGATCGCCTTCGTCGAGAATGGCCGCATAGATCGACGCATCCTGATGAATGGTCACGGACGCCTGCCGCCCGTCACGCGAGGCGATCAGGCGCAGCTTGCCCTTCTTGCTATCCACGGAAAAATGCTTTTCCTCATAGCTGGGCGGGATGCCTTTCGTGTCCGGCTCGATCCAGATCTGCAGGAAGTGCACGGGGTCCGTCTTTGAGCCGTTGAACTCGCTGTGGCGCACGCCCGTGCCCGCGCTCATGCGTTGCACGTCGCCGTAGTGCAGCACCGAGCCGGTGCCCATGCTGTCCTTGTGCTCCAGCGCGCCGTCGAGCACGTACGAGATGATTTCCATGTCGCGGTGGCCGTGCGTGCCGAAGCCGGCGCCCGGGGCGACGCGGTCTTCGTTGATCACCAGCAGCGGGCCGAAGCCGGTGTGGCGCGGGTCGTAGTAATCGGCGAACGAAAACGTGTGCTTGGACATCAGCCAGCCGTGGTGGGCGGCGCCCCGTTCTTCGCTCCTGCGGACTTCCATCATGGTGTTTCTCCTCGTTGATTGCTGTCGATGGAAGTCAGTATAGGGACGCGGCCCCGCAATGAAAAACGAGTAGTTTTATGCACTATGATCGAAAACTTCGATCATCGCCGCAACGGATCGAGCAGGCTGCGCAGATTGTTGTGGTCAAGCTCGTACATGAGCGCCAGCAGCTCGCCCAGCTGACCTTTCGGAAAGCCTTCGCGGGCGAACCAGCCCAGGTAGTGGCCGGGCAGGTCGGCGATCACGCGGCCCTTGTACTTGCCGTAGGGCATTTCGCGGGTGAGGAGGAGGGTCAGGTGTTCGGGTGTCATGGTGGCGCCACTTTAGCAAACATGGCGTAGCATGCGGCGAAGGAGGGGAGACCGATGACGACCGACTTCAACCTGGAACGCTTCGTCGACGCCCAGATCGGCGTCTACGACACGGCGCTGGCCGAGCTGCGCGCCGGCCACAAGCGCACCCATTGGATGTGGTTCATCTTTCCGCAGATCGAAGGCCTGGGGCACAGCGCGATGGCGCAGCGGTATGCGATCCGCTCGGCCGACGAGGCCGCCGCGTACCTCGCGCACCCGGTGCTGGGGCCGCGCCTGCGCGCGTGCGCGGCCGCGGTGGCGAGCCATCACGACCGCGGCGTCGACGAGATCTTCGGTCATCCCGACAACCTGAAATTTCACTCGTCGATGACGTTGTTCGCCGACGTCGCGCCGCACGAGGCGATCTTCCAGACGTGCCTCGACCAGTTCTTCGACGGCCGCGCCGATCCCGCCACCCTCGACCGGCTGGCCTGAGCGTTTCGCCACGGACGCGTCCGCGGCGGTGGCGGCGCCGTTGTTGCGTATAATCGCTGGTCAGCTTGTCTACTAACCACACAACAACACACATGGCTTCATCTCCAGACAATATCAGCATGGCGGTGTTCTGCGACTTCGAAAACGTCGCACTCGGCGTGCGCGATGCGAACTACGAGAAGTTCGACATCAAGCCCGTCCTCGAACGCCTGCTGCTCAAGGGCAGCATCGTGGTCAAGAAATCCTATTGCGACTGGGATCGCTACAAGGGCTTCAAGGCGACGATGCATGAAGCGAACTTCGAACTGATCGAAATCCCGCACGTGCGCCAGTCGGGCAAGAACTCCGCCGACATCCGCATGGTCGTGGACGCGCTCGACCTGTGCTACACGAAGGCGCACGTGAACACGTTCGTCATCGTGTCCGGCGACTCCGACTTTTCCCCGCTCGTCTCCAAGCTGCGCGAGAACGCGAAGCGCGTGATCGGCGTCGGCGTCAAGCAGTCGACGTCCGACTTGCTGGTCGCGAACTGCGACGAATTCATCTTCTACGACGACCTCGTGCGCGAACAGCGCCGCGCCGCCGCCAAGCGCGACGAGCGCAAGGCCCAGCCGCAGCAGCAGGGCCGCCGCCCGTCCGACGGCGACAACCGCAAGCGCGAAGAGATGGAGGCGCGCAAGCTGCAGGCGCTGGAGATGGTCGTCGAGACCTTCGACGCGCTCGTCTCGGAACGCGGCGACACGGGCAAGATCTGGGCGTCGCTGCTGAAGGACACCTTGAAGCGCCGCCGTCCGGATTTCTCCGAAACCTATTACGGCTTCCGCACGTTCGGCAACCTGCTGGAAGAGGCGCAGACGCGCGGCCTGTTCGAATTCGGCCGCGACGAAAAATCCGGCACGTATGTCTACCGCGGCGCGAATGCCCAGGTCGAGCTGCAGCCGGTCGAGACGGTCGCGCCGGACATCGAGCAGCCGGCCGCCCCGGAACCGGTGGCGGCCGTCGACGAGCTGGTCGCGGAAACGCAGGGCGAGCAGCCGACGGAAGTGCCGGCGGGCGGACGCGAACCGCGTCGCCGCGGCGGCCGTGGACGCAAGGGCCGCGAAGGCCAGGCAGCGAACGCGCAGGACACGGTCCCCGCATCGGAAGAGGCAGCCGTCGCCACGTGGCCCGCGCCGACGCCGGACCTGGCCGAGGCGATCGAGCCGGTGGAGGAAGAGGTCGCCGCGCAGCCCGCACCTGTCGCGGAAGAGGAAGCGCCCGCGCCGGCGAAAGAACGCCGTCGCGCCACGCGCACGCCCCGCAAGCCGGCCGCGCGCAAGGGCGCAACGGCAGCCAACGAGGCAGCCGACGACGCGGCCGCGAACGACGCAACGGTGATGCAGGCAGATGGCGCCGGTGCGGATGCCGGCCTGTCCGCAACGCAGGTCGAGCCTGTGGCCGACGCGGCGGCGACGGACGGCGAGGGCGAGTCCCAGGCTGCGAAAGCCGCGCGCAAGAAATCGTCACGTCCGGCCCACAAGGCCCCGTCGCGCAAGCCTGCCACGCGCGCGCCGCGCCGTCCCGCGAAGGCGAAGACGCCGCCGGAAAACGGCTGACGAGCCGGCGACGTCGTTCCCGCACGGGCGGGAGCGGCGTCCCATCGGCGTGCGCGCCCGCGCCGCACGGGCCTGTGCAATAATGACAAGAACGCCGTTCACCGTCATGCAGAGGCCCACCATGCGTACGCTTACCGGACTGTCCGCCCGCCTGTCGCTCGCCGCGACGCTTGCCGCCTGTCCGCACGTGCACGCGGGGGCGCCGTCGGCGTCGCATCCGCTGCTGGGCATCTGGGTCCTGACCATCCCGCAGCTCGGCTGTTCCGAGACGTACCACTTCCGCGGCGACGGCACGACGCTCGTCCGCAGCGCCGACGAAGTGTCGGAAAGCGAATTCACCGTGGCCGAGCAACCGAGCGCCAAGGGCTTCTACAAGCTCGAGGACAAGGTCGTGAAGGACAATGGCAAGCAGGACTGTTCCGGCGAAATCATGAAGCCCGGCACCCGGGCCACGAACTACGTCCGTTTCCACCCGTCCGGCGCGCGCTTCGTCATGTGCCAGGACGAGTCGATGGACGCGTGCATCGGCCCGTTCGAACGTGCACCGGGGCAGGGGATCTGACCGGCACGCTTGCATGGGTGTATATTGCTGGGCGAATAGACAACATTCCGGATCGTCGATGTCCCCGGCTTTACTCTTCTGCATCCTCATCGCGTATTTCGCGCTGCTGCTGGGCGTCGCCTGGGCCACGGCGCGGGGCGCGAACAATGACAGCTTTTTCATCGGTAACAAGAGCAGCAACTGGATGCTCGTCGCGTTCGGCATGGTCGGCACCACGTTGTCCGGCGCCACGTTCATCAGCGTGCCGGGCGCCGTCGGCGCGGACGGCTTCGGCTATGCGCAAATCCTCATCGGCTACGTGATCGGCTACGTCGCCGTCGCGTACCTGCTGCTGCCGGTGTACTACCGCCTGCGCCTCACGTCGATCTACCACTACCTCGACGTCCGCCTCGGCCGCCGCGCGTACCAGAGCGGGGCCGGGTTCTTCATCCTGTCGCGGCTGTTCGGCGCGACGGCGCGGCTGTACCTCGTCGTCGCCGTGCTGCAGGCCATCATCCTCGACGGCCTCGGCGTGCCGTTCTGGCTGACGACCCTCGTCATCCTCGGCATGATCCTGCTGTACACGTACCAGGGCGGCGTGAAGACCATCGTGTGGACGGACACCCTGCAGACGACGTGCATGCTCGCGGGCCTGTTTGCCTGCGTCGCCTTCCTGCTGGGCCGGCTGGACCTGACCATTCCGCAGGCGCTGCAGCAGATGCAGCAGCAGGGCCTCGCGCGCGTGTTCACGCACGATCCGAACAGCCCGGGTTTCTGGCTCAAGCAGGTCGTGGCGGGCGCGTTCATCGTCGTGACGATGACGGGCATGGACCAGGAAATGATGCAGAAGACGATCTCCGTGAAGACCCTCGGCGATTCGCAGAAGAACCTGCTGAGCCTCACCGCGGTCCTCGTCGTCGTGCTCGGCGCGTTCCTGTTCCTCGGCGGCCTGCTGTACCTGTACGCGCCGGTGGCGGGCGTCACGGCGACGGGCGACAAGATCTTCCCGGCCGTCGTCATGGGGCACCTGCCGGCGGCCGTGCAGATCGTCTTCCTCGTCGCGCTGATCTCGGCGCTGTTTCCCAGCGCGGATGGCGCGATCACGGCGCTGACGTCGACGTTCTGCATCGACATCCTCGGCATCCAGCGCCGCGACGATTTGTCCGAGGGCGCGCGCGTGCGCCTGCGCGGCCACGTGCACCTCGCGTTCGCCGTGCTGTTCCTCGCGATGGTGCTCGTGTTCAAATGGGTGGACAATCCCAGCATGATCGTCGTGATCCTCAAGCTTGCCAGCTATACGTATGGCCCCTTGCTCGGCCTGTTCGCGTTCGGCATGATGACGACGCGTACACTCCAGGATCGCCTCGTGCCCGCCGTGACGGTCGGCGCGCCCATCCTGTGCGCGCTGCTGGAATACCACCAGCACGCGCTGCTGGGCAGCTACCGCCTCGGCCTCGAATTATTGATCGTGAACGGCGCCCTCGTGTTCGCCGGCCTGTTCGCGATCTCGCGCCCCGCCACGGCCAGTCCGGCCGTCGCCACGGTCCGAATCACCAACGATGTCTAACCAGTCGGAGAACCGATGTCCTTCAAACCCCTGTCTTCCCTGCGCCGCGGTATCGGCGCGCTCTGGCGCGGCCTCGACGCCACACGCCGCTTCGTGCTGAACCTGATCTTCCTGCTGATCCTCATCTTCCTCGTGTGGGGCATGTTCGGCGGCGGCCTGAAGCCGCTGGCGCCGAAGACCGCGCTCGTGCTCGACCTGAAGGGTGAACTCGTCGAGGAACGGGCGGGCAGCGTGCGCGATTCCGTCGTCGCGGGCCTGTCCGGCAACGGCCGCCGCCTCGTGCGCCTGCCGGACGTGCTGAAGGCGCTGGACAGCGCCGCGAAGGACGCCAACGTGGGCGACGTCCTGCTGCTCCTGGACGAGATGGGCGGCGGCGGCCTCGCGTCCGTGCGCGAGATCGGCGCGGCCGTCGAGCGCGTGAAGGCGGCCGGCAAGCGTGTCGTGGTCTGGGGCGGCAACTTCGACCAGAAGCGCTACCTCATCGCCGCGCACGCGAGCGAGGTGTACCTGCACCCGATGGGCATGGTGCTGATCGAAGGCTTCGGGCGCCACCGCAATTACTACCGCGACGCGCTCGACAAGGTCGGCGTCACCGTCAACCTGATGAAGGTCGGCACATATAAAAGCTTCGCCGAGCCGTTCATCGGCAACGGCCCGTCGCAGGCCGCGCAGGAGGCCGACGCGTTCCTGTACAACGGCCTGTGGACCGCGTACACGACGGAAGTGGAGCAGGCGCGCAAGCTGCCGGCAGGGTCGATCGCGAAAGGCATCGACGAGCTGCCGCAGCGCCTGACCGCGGCCAACGGCAACGCGGCCAAGGTGGCGCTGGACTGGAAGCTGATCGACGGCATCAAGACGCGCGACGAGGTGCGCGAGATGTTCGTCAAGCGCGGCGCGTACGACGCCCGCATCAAGAGCTTCCGCCAGGTGAGCCTCGACGACTACGTGGGGCGCCATCCGGACAAGCCGTTCGGCGATGCCGTCGCCGTCGTCGTCGCGGCCGGCGACATCACGGACGGCACGGGCGGCCCCGGCATGGTCGGTGCCATCTCGACGTCGAACCTGATCCGCAGCGTGCGTGAGGACGATTCGGTGAAGGCCGTCGTCCTGCGCGTCAATTCGCCGGGCGGCAGCGCCTACGGCTCGGAACTGATCCGGCGCGAACTGGAGCTGACGCGCGCGGCGGGCAAGCCCGTCGTCGTGTCGATGGGCGACGTGGCCGCCTCGGGCGGCTACTGGATCTCGATGGCGGCCGATGAAGTCATCGCCGACCCGTCCACCGTGACGGGCTCGATCGGCGTGTTCGCGATCCTGCCGACGGCCGACAAGGTCGTCGACAAGCTGGGCATCCACACTGCCGGCGTGACGACGACGTGGCTCGCCGACGCCTACAATCCGCTGCGCCCGCTCGACCCGCGCTTCGGCCAGTTGATCCAGTCGAGCATCAACCACATCTACGACGAGTTCACGACGAAGGCCGCCATCGCGCGCCGCACGACGCCGGCGAAGATCGACGAAGTGGGCCAGGGCCGCGTGTGGACGGGCGCCCAGGCGAAGGAGCGCGGCCTCGTCGATCGCCTGGGCGGCTACGGCGACGCGCTGCGCTCGGCCGCCAAGCGCGCGCACCTGGGCGACGATTTCCGCGTCACGTATGCCGAGCAGCCGGCGACGCTGGCCGAGCGCTTGCTGGAACGCATGGGCCTCTCCGATGCGCAGGCGCTGACCGTGCAGGTGAAGCTGGGGCTGCTGCCGGCCGACCTCGGCGCGGCCGCGCTGGGCGGCAGCACGGCGGCGGCCATCGGCAAGGACCTGGGCTGGCTGTCCGCCGTCGCCGACCGCAAGCAGCCGTTCGCTGCCGTCACGCACTGCCTGTGCGGGGTGCCTTGAAACCTTTTCGTCTCGTTAAGGTTTGTAACAGCATGTAGGCAGGGATACGTACGCCGAAACATGGCGCTGCCGTCTTGAAAACGGGCGCGGGACCTTCCCGCGCCCGTTTTTGTTTGGATCTGACGGGATGTGCACGGCATCCGTGTAAATCCGTGTAAAGGCGCTCGTTTTATTGCTCAGTGACAAGCCGGCCTGCCGGGCCGCGCGGTGGCGCAACGGTACGTTACGAAACATGGACGTACCGAGGTGCGTGCTACATTTCAAGAAAATTTATTGTGCTTTTGAACACTCGGCCGCCAAGGACTCGCATGGATTCGACCGTCACCCCCGACAAGAACAAGACGCCCACCCAACCGAAGCGCACGCGCCGCACGCGCGTCATCGGCATCATCATCGCCGTGCTCGCGATGGCCGGACTGGGCTGGCTGGCCTGGCACCTCATACACCAGGCGCCGCAGGCGGGCCCGGGCGGCGGGAGGCCGGGCGCGGGCGGGCCCGGCGCGGGACGTGGAGGTCAGGGCGGCCCAGGCGGACGCGGCATGCCGGCGACGACGGTCGGCGTCGGCAAGGCCGAGCGCGCCGACATTCCGGTCGTGCTGGACGCCCTCGGCACCGTGACCCCGGCCGCCGTGGCGACGGTGCGCCCGCAGATCGGGGGCGTGCTGCAGAAGATCCTGTTCACGGAAGGCCAGCTCGTCAAGGAGGGCCAGGTGCTCGCGACGATCGACCCGCGCCCGGCGCAGATGGCGCTGCTGCAGGCGACGGGCCAGCGCCAGCGCGACGAGGCGCAGCTCGACACGGCCAAGGTCACCCTGGGCCGCTACCAGACCTTGCTCCAGCAGGACTCGATCGCGCGCCAGGACGTCGACACGCAGGCCGCCCTCGTCAAGCAATTGCTGGGCACCGTCACGACGGACAAGGCGGCCGAGGGCATCGCCCGCATCAATCTCGGGTACACGCAGGTGCGCGCGCCGATCGCGGGCCGCGTGGGCCTGCGCACGGTGGACATCGGCAACCTCGTGGGCAGCACCGACGCGAACGGCATCGCCGTCATCACGCAGCAGTCGCCGATCGACGTCGAATTCGCCGTCCCGCAGGACCGCCTGCCTTCGCTGCAGCAGCGCATCAACGACAACGCCACGCTGCCCGCGACGGCGCTGGACCGCACCCGCACGCGCGAGCTGGCGCAGGGCCGCTTCATGGCGCTGGACAACCAGGTCGACACGCAGACGGGCACCGTGAAGGCGAAGGCCCGCTTCGGCAACGAGGGCGCGAAACTGTTCCCCAGCCAGTTCGTGAACATCCGGCTGCAGGTCGACGTCATCAAGAATGCCGTGACGGTGCCGGTGACGGCGCTGCGCCACGGCGCCAGCGGCGACTACGTCTACGTGCTGAATCCGCAGGCGCGCACGGTGGCGCTGACGAACGTGAAGCGGGGCGAGGAGAACGCCGAGCGCGTCGAGATCACGAGCGGCCTGTCGGGTGGCGAGACCGTCATCACGGAAGGTGCAGACCGGCTGAAGGATGGCGCGACGGTGACCCTGCCGGGCGACCATCCGCGCGGCCAGGGGGCCGGTGGGCAGGGCGGCGCCCAGCGCCAGCACCGCCGTCGCCAGCAACAGGAAGGGACCGCGCGATGAAGGCTATCGTAGGGTGGGCACCCCGTGCCCACGCGTACCGCCAACACGCCGCATACGTCCGCGTGGGCTCGGGGAGCCCACCCTACGTTTATAGAGGAGGTGCGTGGTGAGCCCGTCCGCCCCTTTTATCCGCCGCCCCGTCGCAACGTCCCTGCTGATGCTGGCCATCGTGCTGGCAGGCCTCGTCGGCTACAAATTCCTGCCGCTGTCGGCGCTGCCGCAAGTGGACTTCCCGACGATCCAGGTGCAGACGCTGTACCCGGGCGCGAGCCCGGAAGTGATGGCGCGCACCGTGACGGCGCCGCTGGAACGCCAGTTCGGCCAGATGGCGGGCCTCGCGCGCATGAGTTCCAACAGCGCGGCCGGCGTCTCCGTCATCACCCTGCAGTTCACGCTGGGCCAGACGCTCGACGTGGCGGAGCAGGAAGTGCAGGCCGCGATCAACGCGGGCGGTTCGCTGCTACCGACCGACCTGCCGGCGCCACCCGTGTACGCGAAGGTCAACCCGGCCGACGCACCCGTGCTGACGCTCGCCATCACGTCCGACTCGATGCCGCTGACGGAGGTGCAGAACCTCGTCAACACGCGCCTCGCGCTGAAGATCAGCCAGGTGACGGGCGTGGGCCTCGTCACGCTGCAGGGCGGCCAGCGGCCGGCCGTGCGCATCCAGGCCGACACGGCTGCCCTCGCGGCGAACGGCCTCGGTCTCGACACCTTGCGCACGGCGATCACGAACGCCAACGCCAACAGTGCCAAGGGCAGTTTCGACGGCCCGCTGCGCGCGTACACGATCAACGCCAACGACCAGCTGGTGACGGTGCCCGACTACACGAACCTGATCGTCTCCTACCGCAACGGCGCCCCGGTGCGCCTGGGCGACGTGGCGAAGGTCGTCGACAGCGCGGAAAACGTCAAGCTGGGCGCGTGGGCCAATATGAAGCCCGCGATCATCCTGAACGTGCAGCGCCAGCCGGGCGCAAACGTGATCGCCACCGTCGACGCCATCAAGCAGCGCCTGCCGGAGCTTGCCGCGAGCCTGCCGCAGAGCGTCCACATGGACGTCCTTTCGGACCGCACGAACGGCATCCGCGCCTCCGTCGAACATGTGCAGATCGAGCTGGTGCTGGCCGTCGTCCTCGTCGTGCTCGTGATCTTCGCGTTCCTGCACAGCGTGCGCGCCACCGTCATCGCGAGCCTCGCCGTGCCGATCTCCCTCGTCGGCACGTTCGGCGTGATGTACTTGCTGGGCTACAGCCTGAACAACCTGTCGCTGATGGCGCTGACGATCGCCACCGGTTTCGTCGTCGACGACGCCATCGTCATGATCGAGAACATTTCGCGCTACATCGAAGAAGGCGAGCCGCCGATGGACGCCGCGCTGAAGGGCGCCACGCAGATCGGCTTCACCATCATCTCGCTAACGGTGTCGCTGATCGCCGTGCTGATCCCGCTGCTGTTCATGGGCGACGTCGTCGGTCGCCTGTTCCGCGAATTCGCGGTGTCCCTCGCCATCACGATCCTGATCTCGGCCGTCGTGTCGCTGACGCTCGTGCCGATGATGTCGGGCCGCTGGCTGAAGCACCACGACCAGGCGCACGAAAGCGCGTTCGCGCGCAAGTTCCAGTCGCTGTTCGACTGGACGGTGGGCCACTACGACCGCGGCCTGAACTGGGTGCTGGAACGCCAGGGCCTGACCTTGCTCGTCGCGCTGGGCACGCTCGTGCTGACGGCGCTGATGTGGGTGTTCATCCCGAAAGGCCTGTTCCCCACGCAGGACACGGGCCAGCTGCAGGCGCGCGTGGAAGCACGCCAGGCGATCTCGTACAGCGCGATGGCCGACATGCAGCAGGCCGCCGCGCGCGAGATCCTGGCCGACCCGGACGTCGAATCGCTCGCGTCGACGGTGGGCGTGGACGCCGCCAACAACACGATGCTCCACACGGGCACGATGCTCATCAACCTGAAGAAAAGCCACGGCGACCAGCGCGACCTGATGGACCGCCTGCGCCGCCGCGTGGCGCAGAACGTCGCCGGTGTCACGCTGTACCTGCAGCCCACGCAGGACCTCACGATCGACGCCGAGACGGGCCCCACGCAATACCGCCTGTCGATCGAGGGCGCGGACACGAAGACCGTGACGGAATGGGCGAAGAAGATGGTCGACGCGATGGCGCGCCGCAAGGAGCTGGCGAACGTCGTCACGGACGCCGGCGCCACGGGCGCCGCCGCCTACGTCAACATCGACCGCGACAGCGCGTCGCGGCTGTCCGTCACGGCATCCAACGTCGACGACGCGTTGTACAGCGCGTTCGGCCAGCGCATCGTGTCGACGATCTTCACGGAGACGAACCAGTACCGCGTGATCCTGGAAGCGCAGCAGGACGAGAACATGTCGCTCGATGCGCTGGCCGACCTGCAGCTGCGCACGGGCTCCGGCTCGCCGACGCCGCTGTCCGCCATCGCCGCCATCACGGAGCAGGCCGCGCCGCTGCAGATCACGCACGTCGCGCAATACCCCGCGACGACGATCGGCTTCGACACGGCGAACGGCATCAAGCTGGGCACCGCCGTCGCCGCCATCAAGGACGTCGCGAAGGAGATCGGCCTGCCGGCCTCCGTCAGCATGACCTTCCTCGGTGCATCCGGTGCGTATCAGGCGTCGCTGACAAACCAGCTGTGGCTGATCCTCGCGGCCGTCGTCTGCGTGTACATCGTGCTGGGCGTGCTGTACGAGAGCTACATCCACCCGCTGACGATCCTGTCGACCCTCCCGTCGGCCGGCGTGGGTGCACTGCTGGCGCTGGGCGTGACGGGGCAGGGCCTCGGCGTCATCGGCATCATCGGCATCATCCTCCTGATCGGCATCGTCAAGAAGAACGCGATCATGATGATCGACTTCGCCATCGAGGCCGAGCGCGACGAAGGCAAGGACCCGCGCACCGCGATCCACCAGGCCGCGATGCTGCGCTTCCGTCCCATCATCATGACCACGCTGGCCGCGCTGTTCGCCGCGATCCCGCTGATGTTCGGCTGGGGCGAGGGCGCCGAACTGCGCCGGCCGCTGGGCCTCGCCATCTTCGGTGGGCTGATCGTGAGCCAGCTCCTCACGCTGTTCACGACGCCCGTCATCTACCTGGCGTTCGACCGCATGGCGCGGCGCTGGGGCGGCGCCGAGCCCGCGAAGCCGCGCTCGGAACCCAAGCCTGGCGGGGCGGGCGCATGAGCCTGTCGCAACCGTTCATCCGGCGGCCCATCGCGACGGTGCTGCTGACCATCGGCATCGCGCTGGCGGGCATCGCCGCGTTCTTCGTGCTTCCGGTGTCGCCGCTGCCGCAGGTGGACTACCCGACGATCTCCGTGTCGGCGAACCTGCCGGGCGGCAGTCCGGACACGATGGCCACGTCGGTGGCGACCCCGCTGGAGCGGCGCCTCGCCGTCATCGCCGGCGTCAACGAGATCACGTCCAGCAGCGGCAACGGCTCCACCCGCATCAACCTGCAGTTCGACCTGACGCGCCAGATCGATTCCGCCGCGCGCGAAGTGCAGGCCGCGATCAACGCGTCGCGGGCCGACCTGCCGGCCACGTTGCGCAGCAACCCCACGTACCGCAAGGCGAATCCCGCCGACGCGCCCGTGCTGATCCTGGCGCTGACGTCGAAGGCGCGCAGCCCGGGCCAGATCTACGACGAAGTGTCGAACATCGTGCAGCAGAAGATCGCGCAGGTGAAGGGCGTGGGCGACGTGGAGCTGGGCGGCGGCTCGCTGCCCGCCGTGCGCGTCGACCTGAACCCGTACCAGCTGAACCAGTACGGCCTGGCGACGGAAGACGTGCGCGCCGCCATCCAGGCCACCAACGCGAACCGGCCGAAGGGCGCGCTGGAAGGGCAGGGCATGCGGCTGCAGATCTATTCGCAGGCGAACACGCCGACGAACGGGCGCACGGCGGCCGACTACAAGGGCCTCGTCGTCGCGTGGCGCAATGGTTCCGCGATCCGCCTGCAGGACGTGGCGGACGTCACGGACGGCGTCGAGGACATCCACACGCTGGGCCTGTTCAACGGCGAGCCCGCCGTGGTCGTGCTGATCACGAGCCAGCCCGGCGCGAACGTCATCGAGACCGTCGACGGCGTGCGCGCGCTGTTGCCGCAACTGCAGGCGCAGCTCCCGCAGGACGTGCACATGCAGGTCGCGTCGGACCGCACCAACTCGATCCGCGCGTCGCTGCACGAGATCGAGATGACGCTGATGATCTCGATCCTGCTCGTCGTGCTCGTCGTTTCCGTGTTCCTGCGCAGCGCGCGCGCGACCGTCGTGCCGGCGGTGGCTACCATCGTGTCGCTGCTGGGCACCTTCGGCGTCATGTACATGCTGGGCTTCTCGCTGAACAACCTCTCGCTGATGGCGCTGACGGTGGCCACCGGCTTCGTCGTCGACGATGCCATCGTCGTGCTGGAAAACACGAGCCGCCACGTCGAGCAGGGCATGGGCCGCATGAAGGCGGCGCTGCTGGGTGCGCAGGAAGTGGGCTTCACCGTGCTCTCGATCAGCCTGTCGCTTGTCGCCGTGTTCATCCCGCTGCTGTTCATGGGCGGGCAGGTGGGCCGGCTGTTCCGCGAATTCGCCGTCACCCTGTCGGCCGCCGTGATGATCTCGCTCGTGATCTCGCTGACGACGACGCCGATGCTGTGCGCCATGCTGCTGAAGCCCGGCCAGAAGCTGCACGGCCACGTCGAGCGCAAGCAGGGCCGCCTCGCGCGCTGGTCCGAGCGGGCGTTCGACGGCGCGCTGAAGTCGTACGAGCACGCGCTGGACTGGGCGCTGGACATGAAGCCGCTCGTCATCCTGATCCTCTTGTTCGTCGTCGGCCTGAACGTGTACCTGTTTTCCAACGCGCCGAAGGGCTTCTTCCCGCAGCAGGACACGGGCCAGGTCAACGGCGGCATGCGCGCCGACCAGAGCATCTCGTTCCAGGCCATGCAGGGCAAGCTGCGCCAGCTCGTGAACGTCATCAAGAGCGATCCGGCCGTCGACACCGTCGTCGGCTTCACCGGAGGCTCGCGCGCGGGCGGCGGCTTCATGTTCATGAATCTGAAGCCCGCGAGCCAGCGCGCGAAGGGCGAGAGCGGCCAGGCCGTGATCGCGCGCCTGCGTCCGAAGCTCGCCCAGGTGACGGGCGTGCAGCTGTTCCTGAATCCCGTGCAGGACTTGCGCATGGGCGGGCGCCAGTCGAACTCCACGTACCAGTACACGCTGAAGAGCGACAACCGCGCCGACCTCAAGACGTGGGCATCGAAGCTGGCCGACGCGATGAAGACACAGAAGGCGCTGACCGACGTCGACACCGACCAGGCGGACAACGGCGTCGAGACCTATGTCGACATCGACAAGCAGACGGCCGCCCGCATGGGCATCGCCGCGAAGGATGTCGACAACGCGCTGTACGACGCGTTCGGCCAGCGCCAGGTCGCCAACATCTACGACGAGTTGAACCAGTACCACGTGATCATGGGCGTCGCGCAGAAGTACGCGCGCTCGCCGGCCGCGCTGGACGACGTGTACGTGCCTGCCAAGAACGCGGCCGGCGCCAGCACGGCCGCCGCGGCCACGACGGCGTCGACCAGCGGCACGCCGGCCGCGCCAGCGAACCTGACGGCCGCGCGCGATCCGGCCAGCGGATCGGCGCTGTCGACGGGCGCCACGACGATGGTGCCGCTGTCCGCCATCGCCCATTTCGCCGAACGGGCGACGCCCAGCTCCGTCAACCACCAGGACGGAGAACTTGCGACGACGATCTCGTTCAACCTCGCCGACGGGTACTCGCTGTCCGAGGCGCAGCAGGCGGTGCTGCAGGCGGAAGCGGACATCGGCATGCCGACCAACGTGCGCGGCAGCTTCCAGGGCCAGGCCAAGCAGGCGCAGGAATCGAACCAGCAGCAACCCCTGCTGATCCTCGCCGCGATCGTCGTCATCTACATCGTGCTGGGCATCCTGTACGAAAGTCTCGTGCACCCGATCACCGTGCTGTCGACGTTGCCGTCGGCCGGCGTGGGCGCCGTGCTGGCGCTACTGCTGTTCCACATGGAGTTTTCCATCATCGCGCTGATCGGCGTGTTCCTCCTGATCGGCATCGTCAAGAAGAACGCGATCCTGATCATCGACTTCGCGCTGGAAGCGGAGCGCGCGCGCGGCCTCTCGGCCACGGAAGCCGTGCGCGAGGCGTGCCTGCTGCGCTTCCGGCCGATCCTGATGACGACCTTGGCCGCCGCTTTGGGCGCGCTGCCGCTGGCGATCGGCTTCGGCGAAGGCTCCGAACTGCGCCAGCCGCTGGGCATCGCCATCATCGGCGGCCTGATCGCGAGCCAGCTCCTTACCTTGCTCACGACGCCCGTCGTCTACGTCTACGTCGACAAGCTGCGCCGCCGCGGCGCCGACGAGCACCACCTGGTCCGCCATCCGCTGGAGGACCAGCCATCGACTTCGCCATCATGAACCACACCATGCGCACCACCGTGATCCTCCGTTCCCTGACGCATGCCTTGCTGGCGGCCGCCGTGCTGTCCGGCTGCGCGTTCACGCCCGCGTACGAGCGCCCGACGACGCCCCGGCCTGCAGCCTTCAAGGAACTGCAAGGCTCGGCGCCGGCCGGCTGGGCGCCCGCCGCGCCCGCCGATGCGCTCGAACGGGGGCCATGGTGGAACCTGTTCTCCGACCCCGTGCTCGACGGCTTGATGGGCCAGGTGGAGGTCAGCAACCAGAACGTGGCAGCCGCCGTCGCCGCGTACGCGCAGGCGCGCGCCGTCGTGGCGGAGCAGCGCGCGGCTCTGTTCCCTACCGTGACCTTGACCGGAGGCGCCAACCGCAACGGCAGCGGGGGTGGCTCGAACAACGCTGGCAATGGCAGCGGCCGGACGTCGAACAGCTACCGGCTGAACATCGGCTCGACGTGGGAGCCGGACGTGTGGGGCCGGCTCCGCGCGGGCGTGTCCGCGGCGCAGGCGAATGCGCAGGCCAGTGCGGCCGACCTCGCGTCCGCGCGCCTGTCCGCGCAGGGCGAGCTGGCCGCCGATTATTTTTCGCTGCGCTCCGTCGACGCCCAGCGCGCGCTGCTGGCGACGACGATCGAGGGCTACCAGCGCGTGCTGAAGATCACGCAGAACCGCTTCGACGTGGGCATCGTGCCGCACTCCGACGTCTACCAGGCGCAGACCCAGCTCGCCAGCGCGCAGAGCGACGACCTGGCGCTGGCACGCCAGCGCGCGCAGTACGAGCACGCAATCGCGGTCCTCGTCGGCAAGGCGCCCGCCGACTTCGCGCTCGCGCCCGTGCCGTGGAACGTGACGGTGCCGGACGTGCCGGTGGGCGTGCCGTCCGCGCTGCTGGAACGCCGCCCGGACATCGCCGCTGCCGAGCGCGCCGTGGCCGCGTCCAATGCGCAGATCGGGATCGTGCGCTCCGCCTACTTCCCGCAGATCGGCCTCACGGCGTCGTACGGCCCGGCCGCCAGCGCCATCGGCGACCTGTTCAAGGCGTCGAGCATGGCGTGGGCGCTGGGCCTGTCGGCGACGGAGACGATCTTCAACGGCGGCGCCAACCGCGCGGCCGTGCAGGGCGCGACGGCGGCGCGCGAGCAGGCCGTCGCGCGCTATCGCCAGACGGTGCTGGCCGCGTTCGCCGACGTCGAGGATCAACTTGCCGCCACGCGCGTGCTGGCGCGGCAGCAGGACTTGCTGCGCGTGGCGTCGGAGGCCGCGGACAAGGTCGAGGAGCAGGTGCTGAACCGCTACAAGGCCGGCCAGGTGAGCTATTCGGAAGTGGTGCAGGCGCAGGTGACGGCGCTGAACGCGCGCCGCGCGCTCGTGCAGGCGCAGGGCAATCGCCAGACGACGGCCGTCGCGCTGATCCAGTCGCTGGGTGGCGGCTGGCACGCGGGCCAGGAGTAGACGATGCCCGGGTGGAGCGCGCTGTACCTGGCCGGCGACGTCGCGCTGTCGGCCTGGATGTTGCGCGACGAGTTCCGCCGCCGCGGCCGCGCCGCCTTTGTTGCGACGATGGAGCTGCTGGGCAGCGTGTGTCTCGCGCTGCCCGCGTTTACCTATCTCGACAAGGACGTGGCGGCGCTGTTCGACGATGCGGCGTTATGGAGTCTGTTCGTGGTCGGGCTGGCGACACTGGCGTGCTTCGGCTGGCGCGACGTCCGCAAGAGCCTCGCCGACCCGCGCACGGCATGGCTGCCGCGACGCCGGCGCTGGCTCATCACGGCGCTGGGACCGGGCATGATGCTGGCCGCATCGATTCCCGAAGTATGGTGGGGCGGGCTCGCCCTGGCTCACTAAATTCGGGGTCAGAGCACATTCTTCCGAAAATTCGGGGTCAGAGCACTTTTCGGCGCAAGTTCGTCAAAGAAAAAGATCTTTTCGTCCTCATTGGGGGACGGACCGCAATGCGGTCGCTGGTGCAGCAATTTCACCTGAAATCCAAATTTGCTCTGACCCCGAATTGCACGCAAAACGTGCTCTGACCCCGAAGTTCCGATCTGCCGTAGGGTGGGCACCCTGTGCCTACCATGCGTCACCGCGGCTCGCGGCCCCATTTCTGCGCCAGTACGGCGCACACCATCAGCTGGATCTGGTGGAACAGCATCACGGGCAGGATGACCATGCCCAGCGCGCTCGGCGCAAACAGCACCTTCGCCATCGGCACGCCGCTCGCCAGGCTCTTTTTCGAGCCACAGAACACGATCGTGATCTCGTCCTCGCGGTTGAAGCCGAGGCGCCGGCTCGTCCATGTGGCGAGACCCAGCGCGATCGCCAACATCACGCAGTTGATGGCGACGAGGCCCGCGAGCGCTTCGCCGGACAGTTTGTGCCACAGCCCTTCGATGACGGATTCGGAAAACGCGGTGTAGACGACGAGCAGGATCGAGCCCTGGTCGACGATCTTCAGCATCGGCTTGTGGCTGTCCACCCAGCGCCCGATCCACGGGCGCAGGAACTGACCGGCCAGGAACGGCAGCAGCAGTTGCTCCACGATGGCGATCACGGCATCCAGCGCCGAGCCGCCCGCCGCGCCGCGCACGATCAACGTGGACACGAGCAGCGGCGTGACGAAGATGCCGACGAAGTTCGATGCCGACGCGCTGCACACGGCTGCCGCCACGTTCCCCCGCGCCATCGACGTGAACGCGATCGACGATTGCACGGTCGAGGGCAGGGTGCACAGGAACAGGATGCCCACGTACAGCTCCGGCGTGACGACGCTGCCCGCCAGCGGCTTCAGCGCAAGGCCCAGCAGCGGGAACATGACGAACGTGGATGCGAGCACCAGCAGATGCAGGCGCCAGTGCGTGAGGCCGGAGACGAGCGCCTCGCGCGACAGCTTGGCGCCGTGCAGGAAGAACAACAGGCCGATGGCGACCGTGGTGATCCTGCCGAGGACGACAGCCGTGTGGCCCGCGCACGGCAGCACGCTCGCGAGGGCGACGGTGCACAGCAGCAGGACGGTGAAGGTGTCGATCGACAGGCGGCGCAGCAGGGCGGAAAGGGGGGCGAGGAGGCTTGGCATGGTGAGGTCGGCGAGAGAACTCCGGGCGGCGCCGGACCCGTCATTTTATCCGCATCCGCGCCCGCGTGCATGCCGAAGCGCCCGTCGCTACGGGCGCTTCGCTCAAGCGCATGATTCTTTGTGCAACGGACCGTGCGCCCCGTTGACCCGCCGCGCGGGTGCCATCAATACTAGCGTGCCAACAAGGCAACGACAGCAACGACGACCGGGCCGGACGTCCCGGGATCATGGAGCCCGCCGCAGGCATGGGAGGGGCGCGTCACGTCCTCACCAATAACAGGAGACAGGCACGATGCACAAGTTCTTGCGCAGGACCCCGGCCGCGGCAGCGGCCATGCTGTGCGTACTGGCGACCGGATGTGGAGGAAATGCGGGCGGCGATGCGGGCGGCGGCGCGGCCGCAGGCCCCGACCGGATGCTGGCCACCGTCGCGGCGGTGTCGTCGTTCGGCCTCACGCAGGACGCGAACTTCTACACGATCGACACGGGCGCGGGCCTCGTATTCAAGGTGCGCCGGCTGGACAACGGCGTGAGCACGCAATCGGCCGGCGACATCGCGTCGATGGTCTACAACGGCGTCGAGTACCAGGACCAGTCGCGCGGCACGCAGGTCAATTCCGGCTTCGACTTCCTGTACTCGGGCATCTCGGCGGTGGACGTGAGCGCCGCCACCGTCGGCACCGACGTCGTCAAGGTGACCGTCAAGGCGGGCAACCTCACGCATTACTACATCGCGCGCCGCGGCGAGGCGAAGATCTACATGGGGACGTATTTCACGTCGGAGCCCGACACGCTGAACCTCGCGCGCTTCATCGTGCGCGTCCCGATCGCGCGGCTGCCCAACGGCCCGGCGCCCTCCGACCTGCGCGGCAACACGGGCGCGATCGAGGCGAGCGACGTGTTCGGCATGCCGAACGGCGAGACGCGCTCCAAGCACTACTCGAACATGCGCCTGAAGGACTGGCAATACATCGGCGCGACGGGGACGAACGTCGGCCTGTGGATCGTCCGCGACAACAACGAGGGTAATTCCGGCGGCCCGTTCTACCGCAGCCTGTTGAACCAGGCGAGCACCGACCAGGAGATCACGTACATCATCAACTACGGCGAGGGCCAGACGGAGCCGCTGCGCACGAAGATCCTCAATACCTACACGATGGTGTTCAACGACGGCTCGGCTCCGGGCGCGGTCGACACGTCGTGGCTCGGCACCCTCGGCCTCACAGGTTGGGTGGCACCGGAAGCGCGAGGCGCCGTCAGCGGGGCAGGCATCACGGGACGCGATCCGCGCTTCGCGTACACGGTGGGCTTTTCGAACGCGACGGCGCAGTACTGGGCGACGGCCGACGCCACCGATGGCCACTTCACGAGCGCCGGCATGATTCCCGGCACGTACACGATGAAGGTCTACAAGAACGAACTCGCGGTCGACACGCGCACGGTGACGGTGAACGCGGGCACCAGCACGAGCGCGGGCACGATCGCCGTGACGGGCGACCCGGGTGCCGCTAGCGCGCTGTGGCGCATCGGCGACTGGGATGGCTCGCCGGCGGAATTCATCAACGGCGGCAAGGTGACGACGATGCACCCGTCCGACGTGCGCATGGCGTCGTGGACGCCGGGCGACTACGTGGTCGGCACGTCGACGCCGGCCACCGGCTTCCCCGCGTACCAGTGGAAAGACGTGAACGGTGCGCTGACCGTGCGCTTCAACCTGCGCCAAAGCCAGATCGTGCCGCTGCGCCTGCGCGTCGGCATCACGACGGCGTATGGGGGCGGGCGGCCGAAGGCGCAGGTGAACGGCTGGGTGTCGGCGAATCCGTCGCCTTCCACGCAGCCGTCGTCGCGCACGCTGACGGTCGGCACCTACCGCGGCAACAACACGATGTACACGTTCGACATTCCGGCGAGTGAACTGGTCGTCGGGCAGAACGTGCTCACGCTGACGGCCATCAGCGGCACGACCGGCACGCGCTTCCTGAGCCCCGGCTACAGCTACGACGCCATCGACCTGATCCCGACACCATGACGACAACAACCATGTACCGCACCACGATCGGGCTGCTCGGCGCCGCCACTCTCGCTCTGGCCGCCCACGGCGCGGGCGCCACCGTGCTGGCGACGCTCGGCGCAGGCGGCACGGTGGGCACGACGACCAACGCCGCCCACTTCGACCTGAACACGGGGCTCGCCAACGACTGGGTCGAGGACGGCCTGCTGTTCCACTTCAGCGGCTACGGCGCCAACAACGGCTGCGGCTACGCGGGCGTCGATTGTTATGACGCCGTGACCGACCTGAGTCCCGCGTTCGCCGGCAACTACATGGCGACGGCCGGCATGAACGCGTACGTCAGCGTGCGGCGCGCGGACGGGGGCGACATCCACCGCATCGAGTTCGCGGCCGGCAGCGGCTACCGCACGCTGAACGGCTACTGGGCCACGTACGACGCGGGCCTGCGCACGGGCAGCGGCAACTTCACGGCGCCAAGCGGCGCCGTGCTGGGGCTGCGCGACGGCGCCGGTTTCGACGAGGTCCGCTTCTTCGCCTTCTCGACCGCCAACCGGCAGGCGGGCTACAGCGCGCCCGCGCTGGACGAGGTGCGCGTCGGCCTGCCGGAACCGGCGTCGCCGGCGCTGTGTGCGCTCGCGCTGTTCGGCATGGCGGCCGTGCGGCGGCGTGCGCGGAGCAGGTCGATATGAAACGTAAATACGCTTAAAGCGTATCCTTCCGGCATGTGGTGCCCGCGCGACGACGTTGCGCGGGCTGTACATACTACCGATCGGCGTTTAGTGACGATTTCGTTTCCGGATTGGCGTGGCCTGGCGATATACTCGTGTTTATTTTTTTGCATCCGAGGCCAGTCTTGTTCAAATCCGTCGTCCTTCCCGTTGCCCTGCTGGGCGTTGCCGCCGCCGCCGGCGCCGATGAGGGCCAGTGGCAGCCGCACCAGCTGCCGCAACTGAAATCCGAGCTGAAACGCATCGGCATCACGATCCCGGCCGAACGCCTCGCGGACCTGACGAAGCATCCGATGAGCGCGATCGTCGCGACGCCGGGCTGCTCCGCGTCGTTCGTGTCGCCGGACGGCCTCGTCGTCACGAACCACCATTGCGGCTACAGCGCCATCCAGCGCAACTCGACGCCCGAACACAATTACATCGCCAACGGCTTCCTCGCGAAGACGCGCGCGGAGGAATTGCCGGGCGGCCCGAACACGGTCGTCTACGTGACGGAGAAGGTCGAGGACGTGACGGACCGCGTGCTGAAGGGCCTTGCGACCAATCTGTCGGGCAAGGACCGCCACGAGCAGGTCGAGGCGCGCATCAAGGCGTTGATCGCGGAGTGCGAGAGCGACAAGGCCTACCGCTGCTCGGTCCCCGCGTTCAACCGCGGCGGGTCGTACTACCGCATCAAGCAACTGTTGATTCGCGACGTGCGCCTCGTGTACGCGCCCGCGAACAGCGTGGGCGACTTCGGCGGCGACATCGACAACTACGAATTCCCCCGCCACGTCGGCGACTTCTCTTTCCTGCGCGCCTACGTGGGCCGCGACGGCCGCCCGGCCGATCCGTCGCCGGACAACGTGCCCTATCGATCGAAGAGCTTCCTCGTCGTGTCGGCCGAAGGGCTGAAGGCCGGCGACCCGATCCTGCTGGCCGGCTATCCGGGCCGCACGAGCCGCTACAAGCTGCCGGCCGAAATCCGCTTCGCGCGCGACGTCGACTATCCGGCGAAGGTCGCATCCATCACGGCCGACCTGTCCGTGATCGCGGCCGCCACGATGGGGAACCCGGATTACACGGTGCGTTACGCGAGCGTGTCGAAAAGCCTGAACAATGTGCTGAAAAAGACGCGCGGCCTGCTGGACGGCTTTGCGCGCAAGGACATCGCCTCCATCAAGGATGCGCAGGACGCCCAGTTCCGCGCCTGGTACAAGCAGCATGGCACCGGTTCGAAGAACCTGCTGGCCGACCTCGATGCGGCCATTGCCGCCGACATGGCGACGACGCAGCAGGAGACTGCATGGGCGGAAGCCACGCACAGTGACCTCCTGCGAAGCGCGCGCACCTTGTACCGCCTCGCGCTCGAGCAGCAGAAGCCCGATGCGCAGCGCGAAGCGGGCTACCAGGACCGCGACGTCTCGTTCATCAAGGCGCGCCTGACGCGCCTCGAGCAATCGTTCGTGCCGAGCGTCGACCAGGCGCGCTGGCAGGCCGCGCTGGTCCGCTACGCGAAGATCGACGCGAAGGCGCGTCCGCAGGGCCTCGACGCGCTGCTGCCCGCGCAGAACGCGCTGGCACCGCTGTACAAGGCGACGGAACTGGGCGACACGGCGAAGCGTCTCGCGTGGATCGGCAAGGATGCCGACGCGTTCCGCAAGTCGAACGACCCGTTCATCCAGCTGGCCGTGCGCCTGCACGACACGGGCATGGCGCTGGAAGAGCGCCGCAAGGAAGTCGACGGCAACCTGGAGCGCGTCGTCCCGCAGTACATGGACGCCGTGATCGCGTGGAAGAAATCGCAGGGCAAGCCCGTGTACCCGGACGCCAACAGCACGTTACGCGTCACCTACGGCACCGTGGCGCCGTACAGCCCGCGCGACGGCATCGTCAAAGGACCGTTCACGACGCTGGAAGGCATCCTGGAAAAGCAGACGGGCAAGCCGCCGTTCGATGCGCCGAACGCGCTGCTGCAGGCGATCCGCGACAAGCGCTACGGCCAGTTCAAGGACCCGGCGCTGGGCACGGTGCCCGTGAACTTCCTGTCGAGCGCCGACACGACGGGCGGCAATTCGGGATCGGCCGTCATGAACAAGCGGGGCGAACTCGTGGGCCTGAACTTCGATTCGACGTATGAATCGATCACGAAGGACTGGTACTTCGATCCCGTGATCACGCGTGCGATCCACGTCGACATCCGCTACATGCTGTGGCTGATGAAGGAGGTCGACCATGCGGACAACCTGCTCAAGGAAATGACGATCAAGTATCCCAAGTCGTAGGGTGGGCACCCCGTGCCCACGCGAACGCATGCGTCATGCGAACGTCCGCGTGGGCTCGTGACCGATGCCCCCGGCATCAATCACCCCACCCTACGATCTGTACGACCTGTACCGATGTTCACATCACGCCGCCGGGAACCAGATATCGAACCGCGTCTCCCCCGGTGCACCGGCTGCCAATGAATACGTGCACCCGTGCCGCTGCAGCACCTCGCGCACGAACATCAGCCCGATCCCCTGGCCGCCCTTGCGCGTCGTGAAGAACGGCGTGAACAGGGGCCGCGCCGGCCCTGACGCCAGCAGGTCGCCGGAGTCCACGACCGACAACCGCACGCGCCGGCCTTCGCCGGCCAGCTCCAGCCGTACGAATCCGCCAGCTGCGCCTCGCGCCGCGTTGGCCTCGTCGATCGCCTCGATCGCATTCTTGACGATGTTGAGCAGCGCCTGCTCGATCAGCTGCGCGTCCAGCGCCAGCGGCGCGATCGCGTCGCAGCGGTGCCAGCCGAGCGCGATGCCGCGCCTGCTGCACTGCTCCCGGCTCAGCCGCAGGATATCGTCGACGACGGCTTTGACGTCCGTGGGCCGCAGTTCCGGCGGCGGCATCCGGACGACCTTCGTGAAGCGTTCGATGAATTCGCCGAGACTCTTGTTGCGGCGCTTGACGGCGACGATCGCCGTCGCGAAGTCGCCGGCGTCCGGCTCGGCGAGCTGGCCGCGGTAGAACAGCAGCGAATCGAGCACGGACCCCGTGGCGGCCACGGTGTTGTTGACTTCGTGCGCCAGCACGCGCACGAGGCGCTCGTACGTGGCGCGCTCCGAGTCTTCCAGCTCGGCCGTCAATTCCTCGACCATCAGGAAGTGGCGCGCGAAGCCGCGGTCGAAGAACCGCCCGCGCTGGGCGCGGTAGCGGCGCCCGTCCGGGTCGGCCAGCAGCCGCGCTTCGCCCAGCGGCAGCGCGTCCAGCTGGGCGGCGAGCTGGCGGCCGCGTGCCCGCGCCCGCGCATCCAGGCCCGCCGCGAAGCCGGCGGCGCCGTCGGTCCATGCGGACAGCGGCTTGCCCTGCGGCCGATCCAGGCCGAGGAGTTGCGCCGCGCTCGCGTTCACGAGGCTGATGGCGCCGTCGAAGTCGAACACGACGACGGCGGCAGGCGTCGCTTCCAGCAGGCGGTCGAGGAAGCCCTGCTGTTCGCCGATGGCCAAGCGCTCGCGGTGCAGGGCGGCCAGCATCGCGTTGAACGTGTCCACGAGGCCGTCCAGTTCGGACGACGCGGGCGCCGCCAGGCGGCTCGCGTAATGCTGGTCCTGCAGCAGTTCCTGCACGCGGCGCGTGTAGCCGAGCGGTTCCAGCGCCTGGCGCACGAGCAGCCAGCCCAGCGCAAGGCTGGCCAGCAGCAGCGCTTCCGCGCCGACGAACCACAGGGGGCGTGACGGCAACAGCAGGGTGGCGCACGCGAACAGGGGCAGGTGCAGCGCCAGTACGTAGGCGCCCAGCCGGGGCCGCAGCCGGATCATCCGTCCGCGTCCGCGCCCGCGTCGCCGAGGCCATGGCGTTCGAGACGGCGATACAGCGCCGTGCGCGACAGGCCGAGCGCCTTGGCGACGCGCGAGATGTTGCCCGTGTGCTGGCGCAAAGCCTGCTCGATCATCAAGCGTTCAACCTGGTCCAGGGTCATGCCGTCCACGCCGAGGCGCATGCTGCCCACGTTGTCGTCGACGGCGCTCGTGGCCTGGAAATCGGCATGCGTGAGCACGTCCTTCCCGGCCAGCAGCAACGTGCGCTCCAGGGTCTGCTTCAACTGGCGGATGTTGCCGGGCCACGGCTGCGCGGCCAGCCAGTCCAGCGCCTGCGGCGCGAGGCCGACGGGGCCGAGCCCGTAGCTGTCGGCCACGTTCGCCACGATGTGACGGGCGAGCAGCGGGATGTCGCTGCGGCGCTCGCGCAGCGGCGGCAGGCGGATCGTGATCAGGTTCAGGCGGTAGAACAGGTCTTCGCGGAAGTCGCCGGCCGCGACCAGCTCCGCCAGCTCGCGGTTCGTGGCCGAGATCACGCGCACGTCGGCCTGCTCGGCGCGGCTTGCACCGACGGGCTGGTAGCGCTGGTCCTGCAGGACGCGCAACAGCTTGACCTGGTCGCCGCGGTTCAGCTCCCCGATCTCGTCGAGGAACAGCGTGCCGCCGTCCGCGCTCGCCACGTGGCCCTTGCGGTCGGCTTTCGCATCCGTGAACGCGCCGCGCACATGGCCGAACATCTCGCTCTCGAACAACGAAGAAGCGATGGCCCCCATATTGATCTTGACGATGGGCGCGTCCCGGCGCGGGCTGTTGCGGTGGACGGCGTCCGCGATCATTTCCTTGCCCGTTCCGCTTTCGCCCAGCACCAGCACGGGCGCGCGCGTGGCCGCGACCTGCGCGATGGTCTCCAGCACCTTCAGCAGCTTCGGATGCTCGCCGACGATGCCCGCGAAATCGTATTTCGCGTCGAGCGCCGCGCGCGTGGTGCGGCCGGCCGCCGGCGGTGCGCCGAGGTCCAGGGTCGCCTCGATCAGGTCGACCAGTTGGGCGTTGTCCCACGGCTTCGTGAAGAAGTTCGCGGCGCCGGCCTTCACGCCGCGCACGGCCAGCGCGATCGAGCCCCACGCCGTCATCAGCAGCACGGGCAGCAGCGGATGCGCCGCCTTGATGCGGGCAAGGAGATCGAGGCCTTCCTCGCCGCTCGTCTGCAGCGAGAAGTTCATGTCCTGCAGGACGAGGTCGAACCGGCCGGCGTCGAGCTGCGCGAGCGCCTCGCGCGGGCCGTCCGCGCAGGCGGCGTCGAAGCCGGCCTGCTTGAGGAGCAGGGCCAGCGAGACCTGGACAGCCTGGTCGTCGTCGACGACCAGGACGCGCCTGCGTTGTGATTCCATGTGCGAAGTCTTTCTCGTTATTCGTAGTGCAGCGCCGCGGCGGGATCGAGGCGGCTCGCGCGCCAGCCCGGATAGAGCGAGCACACGAAGGATAGCAGATAGATCACGGCCATCGACAGGGCGCAGGCCCCTGCGAACACGGGCCAGTTCAGCGCCTCGCCCAGCGCGCCCGTGAGCGGCAGCTGCACGAGCAGTACGAGGCCGACGGCGACTGCCAGGGAGCATAGCAACAGCTGCTCGAACACGATCTGGCGGTAGATGCCGGCCGCGCTGGCGCCGAGCGCGCGGCGCAGGCCGATCTCGGGAATCCGCCGCGTCGTGTTCTGCCACAGCACGCCGAACAGGCCGAAGGCGACCATCAGCAGCATGAACGCGGCGATCACCGCGACGACGGCCAGCGGCACGAGCTGCTCCTTCAGCAAGGTGGCGCGGGCCGACGCAAGCGGCGTGATCTCGTACGACCAGTCGTTGCGCACGCGCTTCAGGCGCTCGCTCAGCTTCGCTTCGAACGCGCGCGGCGTGCCCGGCGCGACCTTGAGCAGGATCGTGCGCACGCGCGACTTGGTCGTGTGCGGGGCGAAGCGGGCGATGACGAATTTCGTCGGGATCATCAGTGCTCCCTTGTTGCGGAAGGCGTCGACGAGGCCCACGACCCGGTACGTCCGGGACGAACCTTCTTCCGCGCTCGTGAAGCGCTGGTCCAGCGCCGGCCGGCCGGGGAACAGCGTGGCCGCCATGCGCCGGTTCAGGACGACGGCGGTATCCGGCGCGCCGTCGTCCGTCGCGTCGAACCAGCGGCCCGCGACGAGGTGCACGCCGAGCGCGTCGGCGACGCCATCGCTCGCCTCGATGGTGTCGCTCAGGACGCCCGCACCCGTCTGCGCCGATTTGAAGCTCATGGTCCACGTCGACAGCGTGTATGGCGCGAAGCTCATGAAGCCGACGGCGCGCACCTCCGGCAGCTCCAGCAGGCTGCGGCGGAACAGGTCGTAGGTATCGGCGGGGATCGCCTCGGCGGGCAGGTCCGACATCTGCATCGCGACGGACCAGGTGTCGGTGCCGTCGAAGCCCAGCGGCTCGCGGTACAGCTGCGCGCAGCGCAGCGCGAACGCGGCGATGCCGAAGACGATGGCGAAGGCGAGGAGAATCTCGAGGCTCAGCATCAGGTGCCTGGACTTGCGCTGCCAGGTCAGTTGCAAGAGGTGGCGCAGCATCACGCGGCTCCTTTCAGGGCATGGACGGGATCGAGGCGCGACATCTTCCACGCGGGCAGCGCGCCGGACAACAGGCCGAACACGAGGGCCAGCACCATGCCGCAGCCGAACACGGGCAGATTGATGTCGACTTCCAGGTAGGGAATCAGCTGCGACGCTTCGAGCCACCACAGCACGAGCCGCGCGCAGGCGAGGCCCAGCAGGCCGCCCGCAAGGCACAGCAGGACGTTCTCGACGACGAGCTGGCCCGCCAGTTGCATGCTCGTGGCGCCATACGCCTTGCGCACGCCGATCTCCGCACTGCGTTCGAGGATGCGTCCCATGTTCAGGTTCACGAGGTTTAGCGCCGGCAGCAGCATGAACAGCAGCATGCCACAGGCGATGATCAGCAGCAGCGTGGTCGCGCCGGAATCGGCTTCGCTCTGGCGGGACAGGAGCACGCGGGCGAACACGTCCAGCTTGCTGTCGGCCCAGAACATCGTGGTCGAGAACGCGTGCGGATCCTCGCTGACGAACGTGGTCGCGGCGTGCGCGACCTCGCGCTGGATGCGCGGCACGTCCCCTGGCGTGCGCGCCAGCAGCATGGCGGCGAACCCGCCGGTCAGGTCGTTCTGGTAGTCGGTGGACGGGAACGTCGTCAGCGGGGCCCAGATGTCGGCGTAGGCGTTGAGGTGGACGACATCCGCGACGACGCCGACGATCTCGAACGTCTGGCCGCTCACGCTGATGCGCTGGCCCACGGCGGAGCCGTGCGCGAACAGCTGGCGCGCCGTCGACGCGTTGACGACGGCGACGTGGCGACCGAGCCGGTCGTCGTCCTCGTTCGGCAGGCGGCCGGCCAGCACGTGGAAGTCGAGGATTTTCCAGTAGTCGGCGTCCACGCGGCGCATGTCGAGCTGGCTCACGCGGTCGCCCTGGTAGACCGACACGGCGCGTGGCAAGGTGAAGGCGGACACCCGCTCGGCGCCCGCGATCGGCTTCAGGTATTTGTCGATCGTTTTGTAGCCCATCAGCGTGGTGCGCACGTTCTTGCCGTCCGGGCTCAAGCTGCGGATGCCGTACACCTGCAGCAGGCGGTCGCCTTTTCCTTCCACGCCGCGCGGGTGGAACGCCGTCTGCAGCAGCGCCGTGATCACCATCAGCACGACGAGAGTGAGCACGATGCACGCGAGGTTGATCGCGGTGAACAGCTTGCGGCGCATGAAGACCTTGTACGCGGTCAGCAGGTAGTTACGCAGCATGGAGCTGCTCCTGGCCCACGAGCTGGCCGTCGAACACGCGCACGATGCGGCCCACGCGGCGCGCTTCCTGTTCGTCGTGCGTGACCATGACGACGGTCGTGCCCTCGGCGTTCAGCTGCAGCAGCAGGTCCATGATCTCGGCGCCCATCTTGCTGTCCAGGTTCCCCGTCGGTTCGTCCGCCAGCAGCACGTGCGGCCGGCCGACGATGGCGCGCGCGATCGCCACGCGCTGCTGCTGGCCGCCGGACAGCTGGTTCGGGAAATGGTCCATGCGCGCGCCGAGGCCCACGCGGGTCAGCGCCTCGCGCGCCAGCTTGCGCCGTTCGCCGCCGGACAGGCTGCGGTACAGGAGCGGCAGTTCCACGTTGTCGATCACGCGCAGGTCGGGGATCAGGTGGAAGCTCTGGAACACGAAGCCGAACGTCCGGTTGCGCAGCCGCGCCACGGTCTTGTCGCCGTACGAGCCGATGGCGGCGCCGTCGATTTCCACGCTGCCCCGGCCCGGCCGGTCGAGCAGGCCGATCAGGTTCAGCAAGGTGCTCTTGCCGCAGCCGCTGGGGCCCATCAGCGCGACGAATTCGCCGCGCTCGACGGCGAGGTCGATGTCCTTCAATGCCAGCGTCTCGACCTTGTCGGTGCGGTAGGTCTTGCTGACGTTATGCAGTCTGATCATGGTGTCCTCTTGAGTCAATGCGATATTTGGATGGCGTCCAGGTCCTTGAACGCGTGCGTGTCCGACGCGATCACGCGGTCGCCCGCGCGCGCGCCGGCCACCACTTCGACCACGTGGCCGTCGCTGGCGCCCAACGTGACGGAGCGCTTGCGCGCCACGCCGCCGTCCACGACGAACACCGGTTGCGGCCCGCGGCCGTTGAACGCGGCGCCGCTGTCGACGACGAGCACGTTCGCGCGGCGCTCCGTGACGACGTTGACGTCCACGCGCATCTTGTTGCGGAGACTCCCGTTGCGGGGCTGCGCGAGGTCGACCAGGAGGCGGATGGTGCCGTTCTGGATTTCGGGCAGGATCGTGTGGACGGTGCCGGCCATCGCCTCGCCGTTCTGCTCCACGCGCACGGCCTGCCCGGGCGCGAGCTGGCGCGCGTGGAAGTCCGACAGCGTGGCCTCGACGCGGTAGTTGTTCAATTCGGAGACGCGCGCCACCAGCTGGCCAGCGGCCACGCTGGCGCCTTCTTCCTCGACGAGCCAGGTGAGCATGCCGCCGAACGGCGCGCGCACGCGGGTGCGGTCCAGCAGTTGCTCCTGCTGCGCGATCTGCTTTTGCAGGATGGCCTTCTGCAGGTCGGCGGCCGCGATATTGCTCGCGGTCGTGCGCTGCGTCGCGTCCATCAGCGCGCGCTGCTGGCGCAGCTGGATTTCCGTGCGCTTGACGTTCAGCTCCGCCGTGAGCAGGTTTTCGCCGGATACGAGGCCGCTCGAGCGCAGCTTCTGGCTCCGTTCCAGCGTGGCGCGCGCGGCCTGCAGGTCGATCTCCAGCAGCTCGATGGCGCTCACGATCTGCGTGTGCTTCTGCGCCTGTTCCTGCTTGAGGGTCGCGATGCGGTTGTCCTGCTGCGCCAGCTGTTCCTTCAACGCCTCCAGCGCGAGGCGGATCTCGTGGTCGTCCAGTTCCAGCAGCAGGTCGCCGGCCGCCACCTGCTGGCCCGGCTTCGCGTGGACCTTGGCGACGCGGCTCGCGCCGGGGCTCGCGACGACTTCCTCGTGCACGGGGATGACGACGCCGGCCGCGTTGATCGTGTTGTCGACGTTCCCCCGGCGGACTTCGGCGATGACGACGTCGGCGGCGGATACGCTGGGGCGCAGCACGCGGTTCAAACCCCACGCGGCCGCGCACAGGCTTGCTACCAGCAGCAGGGTCGTGGCGACGCGTACGCGGGTGCGGCGGCGGACGACGTCGAGAGGGATGGCCTGGTCCATGATGGCGTGAGTGAATACGATGCTGCCAGTATTGCAAGGCCCATGCCAGCAGGCTTTCCCAATGGCGGCCCGCACAAACGACGGCAGCGTTGCCCGCCGGCGGGCAGCGGTGTCCGGAATCGGACAGTCGCCCGGCCGCGCGCGCGGTTGCATAAACGGGCGCCACCTTCCATAATCGCCGACTCGCCCGCATCTCTCCACCATGAACTCGACCCTCGTCTTCCTCGGCTTTACCACCACGCCGCTCGAACTGCTCGGCTTCGCGCTGTCCGTCGCGACGGTCGTCCTGACGATCCTGCGCAACCACTGGGGCTGGTTCTTCGCCATCGTGTCGTCGGCCACGTACGGCGTCGTGTTCTACGACGCGCGCCTGTACGGCGACGCGGGCCTGCAGGGCGTGTTCATCGCGGCTTCCGTGTGGGGCTGGTGGCAGTGGTTGCGCGGGGCCGAGGGCAAGCCGTTGCCGGTGACGCGTCTCGCGCGCGCCGGCTGGATCGCGGCGCTCGCCGGCTGGGCCATCGGCTTCGTCGCGCTGTCCGCGTTCCTGAAGGCGTACACGGACACGGACGTGCCGCACATGGACGGTTTCCTCACGGCCGGCAGCCTGCTGGGCCAACTGCTGACGGCGAAGAAGAAGATCGAGAACTGGCACACGTGGATCGTCGTCGACGTGCTGTACGTGGGGCTCTACGTGTACAAGGGACTGCACCTGACGGCGATCCTGTACGCCGTGTTCGTCGTGCTCGCGGTGCTGGGCCTGCGCGCGTGGTCGGCCGCCGCGGACGAGGATGCGGACATGCCGCTGGGCGAGGCCATCCGATGACCGTGGCAAGGATCGCCCTGCTGGGCGCGGAATCGACGGGCAAGTCCACGCTGGCGCAGGCGCTGGCAACGAGCTACGGCACGCTGTGGGTGCCGGAATACCTGCGTGAATTCGTCGAGGTGAACGCGCGCGTGCCGCGCGAGGATGACCAGGTGGGCATCGCGCGCACGCAGCATGCGCGCGAGGAGGCGCTCGCGCGCAACGCCCGCGTACGGGACTTCCTGTTCGTCGACACGACGCCGCTGATGACGGCCGTGTACAGCCGCATCTACTGGGGCCGCGTCCCGCCCGAGCTGCTTGCTTGGGAAGCGGCGCACGATTACGCGCACACGCTCGTCGCGGCGCCCGATCTGCCATGGGTGCCGGACGGACTGCAGCGCGAGTCTGAGGAAGTGCGCCAGCGCGTGCATGCGCAGCTCGTCGCGGTGCTCGATGAGCGGCGCATTCCGTTCACGCTGCTGACGGGGGCGCTGGATGCGCGGTTGCGCCAGGTCGCGGCCGTGATCGGCGCGCCCGGCGCCTGACGTTCACGTAGAACCCATGTTGGTCGGTGCGGACCGGTAGGGTGGCCACCCCGTGCCCACGCATAAGGTTTGCGTCATGCCGATGTTCGCGTGGGCACAGGGGTGCCCACCCTACTTGGGTTCCTAGAAGTCGAACTGCGCCGACGCGCTGAAGGTGCGCGGTGCGCCCGGCAGCAAGTAGCCGCCCAGGTCCGGCGTCACGTCGCGCCAGTAGAACTTGTCGAACAGGTTCTCGGCCCGCGCGCGCAACGTGACGTTCGTCGCACCCCATTTCATGCCGTACGACGCGCCCATGCCGAACACGTGGTAGTCCGGCACGAACACTGTGTTGTCGACGTCGAACGCCTTCTTGCCCGAGTACTGCCACGTGCCGTCCAGTTTCAGGCCCGGGACGGCGGCCACGGCATACTGCACCCATGCGACCGACTTGAACGCGGGGACGTCCGTCACGCGCTTGCCGTCGATGCTTGCCTGGCCCGTGCCCTGCTGGCGCGTGTTCAGCGCCATCAGCGACAGGCTCCAGTCCAGCGCCGGCGTGGCGCTGCCTTGTGCGGTCAGCTCGAGGCCGCGGTGCGTCTCGCGGCCATTGCGCACGTACGTGTTGTTCGCGTCCGTGTACTCGAGGCCCTGGCGGATGTCGAACAGCGCGGCCGACAGGTTGATGCCGTTGTCCAGCGCGGCCTTCGCGCCGATCTCGACCTGGTGCGAACGCTGCGGCGCCAGCACCTGGTTCTCGTTCGTCGTCTGCATCGGGGCAACGCCGCCGTGCTGCAGGCCATGGCCGACCATGGCGTACACGTTCCACGCACGCGAAGGGCTGAACATCAGGGCAACTTGCGGCAGCAGGAACGACGCGTCGCTGCGCACATAGCCGGTGGCTTCGTCGACGAATTCGCTGCGCTTGATTTGTACGTGGCGCAGGCCAGCGTGCAGCGTGAACTGGTCCGTCAGCTTCATGACGTCTTGTGCGAACAGCGCGCGTTCCTCGTCGCTGCGGCGCCCGATCACGGGGCCCGTCACGCGGTCGGCTGCGACGTGCGGCGTCACGAGCGGATGCCACAGGTTGCTGTAGCCGACGTAGTCGTACACGTAGTCGCCGAAGCTGTCGTGGCGCTCCGAGTACGACGCGCCGATGGCGACCGCGTGGCGGATTGCACCCGTCGCGAACTTGCCGTTCACGAGAGCCTGCACACCCCACGGCGTCTTGCGCTCGCCCGTGCTCTGGTAGTCGTAGACGTCGTAGTCGCCGTTGCCGCAATAGCCCGGATAATAGCCCGCGCCTTCGTTGCTGCAGCCGTAGGGGAACGCGGTGAAGTCGTCGCGCTTGAACCAGTGCTTGTTGCCGGACACCGTCGCAAGCCAGTCCTGCGCGAGCTTGTACTCGAAGCGCAGGCCGAGGTTGCTGTCCTTCGTCGTGACGGGGCGCGTCCACGGCTGGTCGTTCAGCAGCATCTTCGGCGACACGCCCGTCGGCAGCGTCTCGTTGCGGATCAGCTGGAAGCCGGGTGCGGTGATCTGCGACTTGCGCTGGTAATCCATGTCCAGCTGCAGCAGCGCGTCCGGCGTGATCTGCCAGTCGAACGCGGCCGACACGAACTGGCGGTCGCCGTTGGCGCCGCGCACGTACGGGTGGATGTCGGCGGCGGCCGCGTTGATGCGGTAGCCGAATCTCCGGTCCTCGAAGCGGCCGCCGAGGTCGAGGGTAGAGTACAGCGTGCCGCGCTCGGAGACTTCGACGAGGGCCGAACGCAGCGGCGCATTCGTCGGGCGCTTCGTCACGTAGTTGACGATGCCGCCCGGCGTGGCGATGCCGGACGTCAGGCCCGCGATGCCTTTCAGGGTTTCGAAACGTTCCTTGTTTTCCAGCGGGATCTGAGTGTCGCCGGGGATCGCGAAGCCGTCCTTGCGGTAGCTGTAGTTGTTGTCCAGCGCGAAACCGCGGATCGAGAACTGCTCGGCATAGCCGACGGCGTTGTAGGCGTCCGCGACGGAAGCGTCGAAGCGCACGGCGTCAGTGGTCGAGCGGATCGACAGGTCCTGCATTTGCGTGCGGCCCATCGAGATGATGGACGCGGGCGTGTCGAACAGCGACGCCTCGCCGAAGCTGCCGACGCTGGCGCGGTCGACGGCGACGAAGCGGTTGCCCGTGACGACGACTTCGGCCACGGGGTGGGTGGTGTCCTGCGCTTGCGCCTGCGCGACGAATGCCTGCGCGATCGCACACGCGACGACGGTGTACTTCAGATGTGATGTCATGGTTTGCTCGTTTCGCGCGCCGGAGGCGGCACGCTGCTTTTCTCAAAAGCCGGAGCCAACGGGGGAAGGGCAAACAAGGAGGGAACGGCGTTGCGCTTTCCTTCGCTGGCATTATCCAGATCAGGTACGGAGGGTATCTCTCACCCGGAAGCACGCTTCCAGGACCCCTAGCGAAGGCGCGAGTGTAGCACAGCGCGCCCCGTCGTGGTGCGTCTGCCAATAGACATGTTGTAAAGGCGAAGGTTCCCGCGCGACGCCGTGGCCGCGCGGGGTGATGCCGTCAGGCCGGCTCGGGAATCGCGGTCCGTTGCGTCACGCGCGCGCGCGCGGGCAGCAGATGGCGCTGGATGACGGCCTGGGCCGAGTCGCCGATCAGGCGCCAGTGCTCGCGCCGCAGCGCCGCGCGCTTGCGGTGCTTGGACGGCATCTCGGCCAGCGGCTTGACGTAGAACGGCAGCGCGATCAGGTAGCCGTCGCGGCCGGGCATGTCGGTGCCGCCGAGGATCTTCCAGAAGCCGTCGTACGCGTTGGCGAAGTGCTTGTCGGGATCGGGATCGTAGGCGACGTGCGCTTCGGCGCGGATGCCGACGATCTTGTCCATGCCGAGCGCCAGCGCGACGCCCTGCATCGCGGCGAAGCAGAAGAAGCTGGGCGAGTTGTTCGGGAACACGCGCTCGAACGCGTCGAACGCGGGACCGGAATCGGCCCAGCGGCCCTCGTTGCGCGCGATGAACGGGACGACGGGCAGGCCGACGCCGGCCATGTCGCCGGGGAGCCAGTTGAACGAGAGGCGGTGCAGGCATCTGCCGTCCGCGACGAGCGCGATGGTGAGGTCGCCTTCCGCATTGCCGCGCGCCGTCATCTCGAGCTGGATCGTGAACGCGCTGCCGTCGGCCTCGTGCTGCCACAGCGGCAGGCTGCGCCGGCCGTACACGGCGCCCAGGTAGCCCTCGTCGAACGTCGCGTCCTCGAAGCGGTAGTGGCTCAGCACGGCCCGTACGCGCTCGCGCGGGCTCAGGCCCTTGATCAGGTAGTCGCGGTGGCTGAGGTGGTGGAACGGATCGGCGTTCGTCGCCGCCACGTGGTTGCGGTACACGCCGAGCCCGCACAGCGAGCGGTGGTCGCGGTAATGGGCCAGCACGCGCAGGCTGCTGGCGACGCACGAGCACCACGCGGACAGGCTGTGCTGCCGCCGGCGGGCCATCCAGTGTTGGGTGAGGTGAGCGAAAATCATCGGTGCGCTCCGGGCGATTTGTTATCGGTGGATAGTGCTGAAGCGGAATGAAACGTTCAGCAGATCAAGAATGTCGTCCGTCGATAATTGATGCCCTGCGTTCTTGTTATTGTCTTCATGTCTCTCTTTATTGATATTTTGTCAGGCACGCGCCAGACGCAAGACTAGCACGATTGCCGCGCCATACTTCGAAAAGCTGCTCAATAATTGCGTCGGACCGAACAAGTGGAGGAGTGCGGCATGACGTATGAACTTTTTTATTGGCCGAGTATCCAGGGCCGCGGCGAATTCGTGCGGCTGGCGCTGGAAGAAGCGGGGGTGGACTACGTGGACGTGGCGCGCGGGCGGGGCGGCATGGCGCGCATGATGGCGGCGATGGACGGCGCCGACCACCCGTCGTTCGCGCCACCGTTCCTGAAGGCGGGTGACGTGACGGTGGGCCAGACGGCCAGCATCCTCATGTTCCTGGGCGAGCGCCACGGCCTGGCGCCGCAGGACGTGCAGGGTAAATATTGGGTGAGCCAGATCCAGCTGACGATCGCCGATCTGGTGGCGGAGACGCACGACACGCATCATCCGATCGCCACGTCGCTGTACTACGAGGACCAGCGCCCGGAAGCCAAGCGCCGCGCGGCCGACTTCCTCGACACCCGCATTCCGAAGTTCTTCGACTGGTTCGAGAACATCCTGTCGCGGCCCGAGCCGAAGGACTATCTGCTGGGCGACACGGTCACGTATGCGGACCTGTCGCTGTTCCAGGTCGTCGAGGGCCTGCGCTACGCGTTCCCGAAGACCCTGGCCCGCATCGATGCCGGCTACCCGCTGCTGATGGCCCTGCGCGACCGGGTGGCGGCGCGGCCGCGGATCGCGGCTTACCTGAAATCGCCGCGACGGATACCCTTCAACGAGGAAGGGATCTTCCGCCATTACAAAGAGCTCGACAAATAACGCCAACGACACGCGGCGTTCCGCTGGATGAGTAGGGGTAGGGTGGGCTCCCCGAGCCCACGCGGACGTTAGAACCGCGCATACGTTCGCGTGGGCACGTGATTGATGCCCCGGCATCCATCAGCCCACCCTACGTGAGTACGCGAACGTCATCCCCTTAATCCCAGCGCGGCGCGAAGTCGGGATCGACGAGGCGTTCGCCCCGGCTCCAGCGCGTCGATGGTGGCGATGTCCTGCGGCGTCAGCACGACGTCGCGCGCCCGCAGATTGCTCTCCAGGTTCGCGCGCCGCGTGGACGACGGAATCACGGCATACCCCTTCGCCATCGACCACGCCAGCGCCACCTGGGCCGGCGTCGCGTCCCGTTCGCGCGCGATGCGGATGATCGTCGCGTCGTCGATCACCTTGCCGTAGGCGAGCGGCATGTGGAACGTGCCGAGGCCCAGTTGCGGGATGGGGGGCATGGTGTTCCTTTCGATTCGATTCAATGCATGGCGACGGCGCGGGCGGCAGAGCGAGCCTGTGGAACCGGGTCGCGTCGATCCAGTCGGCCGGCCAAGGTGGTGAGGAGGAGGGCGCCGGCGACGATCAGCGCGCCGATCCACGGCGTGTGCATCAGGCCCAGGTGGGCGACGATCAGGCCGCCGCCCCAGGCGCCGAGGGCGATGCCCACGTTGAATGCGGCGATGTTCAGGCCCGATGCCACGTCGACGGCGCGGGGCGCGTCGATCTCGGCGCGGCGCACGACATACACTTGCAGGCCCGGTACGTTGCCGAAGGCGACGGCGCCCCACGCGAGCACGGTGGCGAGGACGGCGATCTTGTGCGCGGCCGTGAACTCCAGCAGTACCAGCACGCCGGCCAGCAGCGCGAACACGATCTGCAGCGCACGCACGGGGCCCTTGCGGTCCGCGAGTTTCCCGCCCCAGATATTGCCGAAGGCGACCGACACACCGTACACGAGCATCACGAGACCGACGGTGTCCGGCGCGAAGCCCGCAACCTGTTGCAGGATCGGCGCGAGATAGGTGAAGGCGATGAACGAGCCGCCGTAGCCGAGCGTGGTCATCGCGTACACGAGCAGCAGGCGCGGCTTCTTCAGCACGGCCAGTTGCGTGGCGAGGTTGGCCGGCTTGCTGTCCGCGATGCCGCGCGGGACGAGCAGCGCGATGCCGATGAACGCGATCACGCCCAGCAGCGCGACGGCGAGGAAGGTCATCTGCCAGCCGAAGCGCTGGCCGATGAACGTGCCGAGCGGTACCCCCGTCACGAGGGCGACGGTGAGGCCGCTGAACATCAGCGCGATGGCGCTGGCCGCTTTTTCCTTCGACACGAGACTCGTGGCGATCGTCGAGCCGATCGAGAAGAAGACGCCGTGCGCGAGGCCGGTCAGCACGCGTGCGGCCATCAGCGCGGCGTAGCCGGGGGCCATCCATGCCGTCAGGTTACCGGCCGTGAACAGCAGCATGAGACCCAGCAGCAGGGTCTTGCGCGGTACGCGGCCGGTGAGCGCGGTCAGCACGGGCGCGCCGATGGCGACGCCGAGTGCGTACAGGCTCACGAGCAGGCCGGCGGACGGCACGGACACGTGCAGGCTGGCCGCGATGGTGGGGATGAGGCCGACGATCACGAATTCCGTCGTGCCGATGGCGAAGGCGCTCAGCGTGAGCGCCCACAGGGCGAGTGGCATGGTGTTCTCCTTGTCGATCATGCGATGGGATGGCGCATTCTGGCCGCGCCGTCCGCAAAGAAAAACCCGTGGCCGTACAATAGACTTTTGACTTGGGAGCAAAAATGCTGGACGTCGGTTCGCTGATCGCCTTCGCCGCGGTCGTCGACACGGGCTCGTTTTCCGCCGCCGCGCAGCAGCTGGGGCAGACGCCGTCCGGCGTGTCGCGCACGATCTCGCGGCTGGAGCGGCAACTGGGCATGACCCTCATCCACCGCACGACGCGCCGCCTCGACCTGACGGAAGAGGGCAGCTGGCTGCTGGGCCGCGCGCGCCGCATCCTCGCCGAACTGGAACAGACGGAAAGCGAAGCCGCCTCCGCGCGCACGCAGCCCGCGGGCCTCGTGCGCGTGAACGCCGCGACGCCCGCGCTGGACCACCTCGTCGCGCCGCTGCTGCCCGACTTCCTCGACGCGTACCCGCAGGTACAGGTCGAACTGGCGAGCGGCGAGACGGTCGTTGACCTGATCGAGGAAAAGGCCGACGTCGCGATCCGGATCGGGCACCTGGCCGACTCCACGCTGAACGCGCGGCGCCTGGGCGCGAGCCGCATCCGCGTGCTGGCCGCGCCCCGCTACCTGGAACGCCATGGAACGCCTGCGCACGTGGACGACCTCGCGCGGCACCGCCGCATCGGTTTCGTGGCGCCCGCGTCGCTGAATACGTGGCCTTTGCGTGCCGGCGTGGAAGAGGGCTGGCGCAGCGCGCCGCACGTGACGGCGACGAGCGGCGAGACGGTCCGCCATCTCGCGCTCGCGGGCGCGGGCATCGTCAGCCTGTCGGACTTCCTCACGCGCGCGGACGTGGCCGCGGGCCGCCTCGTGCCGCTGCTGGACGACGCGGCGCTGCCCTGGACCCAGCCCGTATGGGCCGTGTTCTACAAACAGGGTGCACTGGCGCCGCGCGTGCAGGCGTTCGTCGACTTCCTCGCGGCGCGCCTGGCCGGGGTGCTCGACGCCTGACGGCCGCGCGTTACGGCGTGCGCCGCAGGCGCCGGTGTACGACGCGCGACCACGCGGCCGGCGCCGCGGCGGCCAGCACGAGGATCGCCAGCGTCCAGGGGCGCGCCACGTGCGCCGGCGCCAGCGCGAGGGCGAGCAGGCCGCCGCCGACCATCGTCTTCGCCGCGAGGCGGTGCGTGGCGTCCCAGACGCGTTCGTCGGCCAGCGTCCACGGCGTACGGATGCCGAACCAGAAATTGCGGCGCACGTTGCCCAGCACACTCCCCAGCAGGACGAACGCGATGGCGATGCCGGCCGCCAGCGCGCGCGTCATGTCGACGGTGCCCGTGTGCGCGGCCCACAGCACCATCCCGAGCACGTACGCGAGCAGCGCGCACAGCAGGATGCCGCAGAACCAGTAGGTGGAGGCGAAGTCGCCGTCGCCGAAGCGCTCCGGCGCCACAGCCGGCGGGATGCGCCACGCGAGCGCGAACCCGAGCAGGATCAGCGGATGCACGAAGACCCAGCCGCGCGGGCCGTAGCGGTCGACGTGACCGGCGGCGTTCCAGTGCGCAGGCACCTGGTCGGGCAGCAGGCCGTACACCCGGACGGTGGCGGCCAGCAGGGCGGCGACCAGCACCGTGGTCCACAACGCGTATTGCTTTCGCATGATGTTCCTTTCCCTGTACCGACGCGACGATTGTTGGGCCGGTGCGTGGCAACCGTCAAGTGCCCGCAAGCGAGCCCGGCAGGCCGCGCGCGGCCGCACTATCATGATCGTCCCATCCATTCGCGAAGGAGCTTCCATGACCCCACCATCCCCTCTCGTACCGGACGTGCAGGACGTCCTGCGCATCGCCGCGTTCTCGGACGGCGACACCGGTGGCAACCCGGCCGGCGTCTGGATCGGCCCCGCGCTGCCGCCGGACGACGCGATGCTGCGCCTGGCCCATGCCGTCGGCTATTCGGAGACGGCGTTCGCGGCGCCGCAGGGGCAGGGCTGGCGCGTGCGCTATTTTTCGCCGGCGGCCGAAGTGCCCTTCTGCGGCCACGCGACGATCGCACTCGGCGCGGCGCTGGCGCGGCGCGAGGGCGACGGCGTGTTCGCGCTGGCCTTGAACGAGGCCGCCATCACGGTCGAAGGCCGGCGCGACGGCGCGCGCGTGGCCGCCGCGCTGCAATCGCCATCCACGTGGAGCCGGCCGGCCGCGCCGGACCTCGTCGCCGACGCGCTGCTGTTGTTCGGATACCACGCCGCGGACCTCGACCCGCGCATCCCGCCCGCCCTCGCGCACGCGGGCGCGAACCACCTCGTGCTGGCGCTGGCCAGCCGCGACCTGCTGGCCGCGATGCGCTACGACCTGGACGCCGGCCGGGCGCTGATGACGCGCCACGGCCTGACGACGATCGTGCTGGCCTGGGCCGAAGACGCGCGCCGCTTCCACACCCGCAATCCATTCGCCGTCGGTGGTGTTTACGAGGACCCGGCCACGGGCGCGGGGACGGCCGCGCTCGCGGGCTATCTGCGCGATCTCGGCTGGCCGCACGACGGCGCCATCGACGTCGTGCAGGGCGAGGACATGGGCATGCGGTCGCTGCTGCACGCCGACATCGGGCTTGAACCGGGCGGTTCGATCCGGGTCAGCGGCACGGCGCGCCAGTTGTCGGAAAAATAATCTTCTTGATCATGATTTATTGAAAATTGAAATAGGGGCAAAAGGCACGCTTTTTCGACAATTTGTTAACCCCTGTAACGTTGATAAAGTTCAAAGCGGAAATTAAATTTCTGAACATCAACTCAGGAGTCATCATGGAAATGCGCCACCCGGGCGTCCTGCGCCCCCTTTTCGCCCCCATCGGGGTCCCGGGCAAGCAGACCGAACGCTTGCCTTTCACGATCCGTCGCGTGCATAACGAAGCCGACCTGTGGAAGGCCGTGCGCGTGCGCCACGCCGCCTACGCGCGCCACGTGCCGGACTTCGCGCGGCAGCTCGCACGCCCGGAAGCCTCTGACTACGGCGACGACGCAATCGTTTTCCTGGCCGAATCCAAGCTGGACGGCGCCCCGTTGGGCACCGCGCGCATGCAGACGAACCTGCACGAGCCGCTGCATGTGGAAGAGTCCGTGACGCTGCCGGACTGGCTGCGCGGCGAGCCCCTGGCCGAGATGAGCCGCCTGGGCGTGGACAACGGCCGCATGGGCCTCCTGGTCAAGACGGCGCTGCTGAAGGCGGGCGTCATGTATTGCCAGCAGAACGACATTGCCTGGGCACTCGCCACGGGCCGCGCGCCGATCGACCGCCAGTACGAACAACTGACCTTCGTCGACGTGTTCCCGGACCTGGGCTTCGTCCCGCTGCGCCACGTGGGCAATATCCCGCACCGCGTGATGGCATTCGACATCACGACGATCGAAGAGCGCTGGACGGCCGCACGGCATCCGCTGCTGAATTTCTTCTGCCACATCCACCACCCGGACATCGACGTGAGCGGCCGGGCGGGTGTGCGTCCCCCGCAGCCGAGCGCCAGGCGCGCCATTGCAAGCGGCCTGGGTGTTGCGCAACATGCATCGGGTCGGTTCGAATCGGTTGCTTGATTCAATAATTGCATGACGGCATTACTGTAAAGCTGTATCCTTGCGAAACCACAACGGCCGCCCGCGCCGCCGGGCCGATACCTGTTTCGCAGATACTCATGCAATTCACATTATCCGGCCGCTGGAAACTGCCGGGCCTGGCGCAACGCGCGCTTGACCTGACGTTCCAAGCGTTCGCTTATTATCTGATTCCGATCGCGATCGGTGTCGTTTCCATCGTGGCACTCATGTGCTGGGACAGCCAGTACGTGACGGGGAACGGCGATGCGCGCGCTATCCGCGTGCTGCGCGAAACGATGCCCTTGAGCCCGGCCGTGGCCAACGCGCGCCTGCGCGACGCCGTGCCGGTGTCATACGCCGACACCCACCTGTCCGAGGAACCCGTGTGGTTCCGCTTCAGCACGCGGCCGCGCGCGGCCGATGCCATCGCCGCCGACGTCGTCGAGTTCCCGTCGCGCCATGCGGTCGACGTGGCCTGCTGGGATGCGACCACCCTGCAACCGCTCGGCGAGGCCAGCCGCGAGCGCGGCATGCCGACCCTGTTCGCCGCCCGCGCCGGCTTCGCTCTGCAGCCGGCCGCGCTGCCGCGCGACGTCCTGTGCCGCGGACGCTTCGCCGGCCCCGCCCGCCTGTCCGTCGTGCAGTGGCCGGGCGCGGAGTTCGACCAGTCCGTTGAAGACTATCACCGCAAGTCGGGCCTGCTCGACGGCGGGATGATCGTGCTGGCGCTGTTCGTCCTGATCACGGCCCTCATCAACCGCGAGCCGCTGTACGTGCTGTTCTCCGGCTGGCTGATCCTGAACCTGCGCATCGGCGCGCTGTCGGCCGGCTGGGACACGCAATGGCTCGGCATGACCGTGCCCGCCCAGTGGATGCTGCTGGGGCGCTCGCTGACGATCGCGCTGTACGGCGTGTCGACCCTGACCTTGTACCAGTCCCTGTTCCGCGACGACCTCGTCAAGACGCGCTGGTCGATCCCGCTGCGCATCACGCAGTGGGCGTGCGTGCCGCTGCTCGTCGGCGCCATCATGCTGCCGTACGGCGTGTTCCTGCCGATGCTGTGGGTGATCATGGCGTTCGGGTTCTCCCTGATGACCTTGGGCCTGCTGACGATCATCGTGCGGTCGCGCAACCGCGTGGCCGGGTGGTTCGCGGCCTCGTTCGCGCTGACGTACGTGGCGTCGCTGGCCGAGGTCGTGTCTGCCGCGCTGGGCATGCACCAGGTGCTGAACGTGATCAACAGCGTCACGGCAGCGCTTGCTTCCAGCCTGCTGGCCGCGCTCGCGGTGGCCGAACAGATGCGCATGGAGACGCAGAAGCGCAGGGAAGCGCAGGAAAAACTGGAACACGCGTTCGAGGCGATGCCCCTCGGGTTGTTCACGCTCGATATGTACGGCAACATCGTGAGTGCCAACCCGGCCATGCGCAAGATGCTGGGCATCGACGAGATCGTTCCCGGCCGCACGTCGTGGAAGCAATTCTTCGCCGACAGCCTGTGGTCCGAGCTGTTGGAAAAAGTGCATCTGCGCAGCGATGCCGAGATGCAGATCATCAGCCGCGACGGCGCCCAGCGCTTCATGGTCAGTGCCACGCTCGCGCGCGGGCGCGTGGAAGCCGTGCTGCAGGACGTTACCGAGCAGTACCGCGCGACGGAACAGCTGCGCTTCATGGCCAACAACGATCCGTTGACGAAGGTCTTCAACCGGCGCGGCATCGAGAAGATGTTCGAGGGCGCCGCGCAGCTGCTCAATGCGGGCAAGCCGCTGGCGCTCGCGTACATCGACCTCGACCGCTTCAAGCTGATCAACGACCTGTTCGGCCACGCGGCCGGCGACGAAGTCCTCAAGCAGGTGTGCGAGCGCATGGAACTCACCCTGGCCGGCGGCCAGAAGATCGGACGCGTGGGCGGCGACGAATTCGTCATCGTCATGCCCGACACGGCGATCCCGCTGGCGTCGCTGATCTGCCGCGGCATCGTCGACCGCATCGGCGGCACGCCGTTCCGCGTGGGCGACAAGGCCTTTCACGTGCGCGGTTCCGTGGGCCTGATCGAAGTGTCGCCGGGCATGCCGATGAAGGATGCCGTGTCGACGGCGGACCGCGCCTGCCGCGAGGCGAAGGGCGGCCACAGCGACGGCCTCGTCGTGTACGAGCGGGGCTCGCACGCGTTCCAGGAGCGCGCCAACGAACTGAACCTCGTCGCGCGCCTGTCCGGTCCGGACGCGACCGAAGGCATGTTCCTCGAGATGCAGCCGATCATGTCGCTGTCGGCGCCGTACGAGTCGCTGAATTTCGAAGTCCTGCTGCGCATGCGCGAGGCGGACGGCCGCGTGTCGCCGGCCGGCCCGTTGATCGCCGCCGCCGAGAAGAGCGGGCGTGCGGGCGTGATCGACCGCTGGGTCATGGCGACGACCTTGGGGTGGATCGAAGCCAACCTCGATTCCCTCGTCAACACGCGCTTCGTGTGCATGAACCTGTCCGGCGCGTCGCTCAACGACGAACGCTTCGTGCAGGACACGCTGGATGTGCTGTCGCGCTACATGCACGTGACGAGCCGCTTGTGCATCGAAATCACGGAAAGCGTGGCGCTGCACGACCTGGACAACACGCGCCGCTTCATCGATCAGGTGCGCAACTTCGGCGTGAAGGTGGCGCTGGACGATTTCGGCGCGGGCTACACGTCGTTCTCGTACCTGAAGGAATTGCCGGCCGACGTGCTCAAGATCGACGGCAACTTCATCGTCAACATCAACGCGCACCCGGCCAACGTGGCCATCGTGGAAGCGATCGTCAGCCTGGCGGGCAACCTGGGCATGCGCACCATCGCCGAGTGGGCGGAGGACGCGGCCACGATCCGCACCCTGGCGGAGATCGGCGTCGACTACGTGCAGGGCTATGCGGTGGCGCGCTCGCAGCCGGCGGACAAGCTGCTGACCGCCAGCTCATCGGCCAGCTTCATCCAGGCCGACGACGTGCTGCGGCTCGTGCGTACGCTGGGCCAGTCGGCCAACGAGCCTGATCTGCTGGGCTTTGGATTCGACGAGCATCTGCTGTAGCGTGGACGGGTTTCCCGTCCACGCGTCCAAGCGACGCTGGCGCACTCGCTAATTTCATCGTAGGGTGGGCACCCCGTGCCCACGCGGATGCCAGCGTAACGCAACCGTCAATTGAGACCGGCAAGCCGCGGTCTCGCATCCTGCAGCATCAACATGCGCCGCGCTTCCTTCAACGTGGCAACGTCGCGCGCCAGCTTCACGGGCGCCGCGAGGCTCGGCTTCTTCCATGCGACACGGGGCAGTTCCGCCGCGGGCAGCACGTGGCGTTCGCGCACCGGCCCACCGGTGTCGCGCGCCAACGGCACGCTGGCGGAACCGGACTCGCAAGGCTGGTCCGTCAGGGTGACGTGACCGCCGCTGTCCACACATTTGACGATCTCGCCGGCCAGTGCCGGCGCCGCCAGTAGCGCGGCGGCGATCATGCTCAGCAGTCTAACTGGGCGCTTCATGATGTTCTCCTGTCCTAGGTTCGAATGGTGCCCGTCGCGGCCGGTTCTATCTGTTCGGTGCCTCACCCAGTCCGCATCAAACATCGGCGGACTTCGCCGAACCTTTGGCCCGTATCCCATTCCAAGCTTCGTACCCGTCCGAAAGGATCGACGATGGAGAAACTCACCCGGCGTACCTTCTTCAAGGCCGCAGGCGCCACCGCCGCGGTCGCCGCGGCCAAGGCCCATGCGCTCGCGCCCGACGAAGCCCAGCATGCACACGGCGCAGCCGCCGCGCCGGCGTCCGGCGCACCGGCCCAGCCCGCGTACCTGTTCCTCCGTCCCGACGAGGCGCGCTTCGCCGAAGCGGCCGTCGCGCGCCTGATCCCGCTCGACGTCAACGGTCCCGGCGCGCTCGAGGCCGGGTTGCCGAACTACATCGACCGCCAGCGGCGCGGCGCGTGGGGTGCGGCCCGTGGCCGCGCAACCGAAGGCCGCCGGCCCGAATCCCGTCGCGGGCGCGCCCGAGGTGCCGCACGGCGCGGCGAACAAGAAGAAAGGGGGCCGCTGATGGCGACGCGTCTCAAGGAAGTGGATGCCGAGCTCGTGGGCGTGTGCCTCGTCGGCGCGATGCTCCGACGCGAGCAGACGAAGGCGGCCTGAAAGTCGTCGGCCTCGAGCGCGCAACGCGCAGCCCACCGTGCCCGACTTTCAGGGCCCGCACATGCACGACGAGCTGCGCTACGCCGTGCGCGAGGCCTTCATGCAGGACAGCACGAAGGAGGCGATGACCTTTCGTAACAACGTGAACCAGGTCGCGCTGCCGACCCGGCGTTGCCTGGCACGGGCCTGGGCGGCGCGGCCGTGCATCGGAACGGCCAGACGTGCCGCTTCCAGGGCGACGAATTCATAATGCGCTGCCACGCCGAGCACGAAAGTGAATTGTTTAGCGCTTCCTTGGGAGTCAGTCGAAAACATATGTTCGTACGTGGCTGCAGCGTAATATGGTTAAACGTCGACCAGCGATAATAAATTCCACCTTCTTCTATCAATCCTTCTGACCTTGCCTGCGTTGTAACGAGCGGGATCCCTCGGTAACGACTAGTGCGGCAAGCCTGCCAGCCAGCGATTGATTTCTCCAAGCACTTTGTCCTCGATCCCAAGAAAGCCATGCGGTGAGTGCCCGCTGCATTCGGCCTGCCTGTCACCACCGCCGTCGGTCGATTCTGCGGCGATGAAATTGAAATGATTTTTGTCGGCCAGCTGCTTCGCAGCGTAGAACATCGCTGCCGGGCAGCCGTCATTACGGTTTGATAAAACCAGTACGCGGAGCTTCGTTCCGTCTGCTTCCAGGCCGGAGACGCCTGCTCGGTCTTTCCGGGCGATTGCCACGGGTGATGTCAGCACAAATGCGTCAGCGAGACCGGAATTGTGTTCAAGCACGTTGCCAACGGAACTCGTTCCACGGCTCGTCCCGACCAGCGCGATTCTGGACGACGGGAAGCGTTTTCGAAGCGCTTGCACCGCCGCCTCAACGTCGCGCAGTGACTCCTTGCTGTGACGGAATGCGTCCTCGACGCCGTTTGCGTAATCGGATGGCGTGTCGATCATCACGGCGGCATCACCCTGCTGGACCCAATACGACGCTGTTCTGATGAGGAAATTCCCGCGAAGGGTGGTGGGACCGTCGGGTTTCAAATGCAAGGCGCCGTCATCGCCGGCAAATAAAATGACGACCCATGGCGGCGTCGCGCTCGGCGCTTGGATATAGAGATTGTCGGTGACCCCATCACGACTCGGCACGGTCAACAATTCACCAGATGGCACGGCTGCATGACCCGCCGGCCCTTGCGGTTCGCCCGCCCATGCTGTGGCTGCGAATAACATCCCCAATCCGACGACAATACGCTTCATTTGCCTTGTTCGAATATTTTGCATTGATAATCCCACCGTTGTAGAGCGTGCTGGAAGTTGAGTTCAGGCGAAGCTGCCCGGGCCTCAGCCAGCATAACAGGTTGCAAACGGGGAAAAGTCACGGATGGTCACGATCGGCCATCTTCGCCCTCGACGCCTACATATCGGCTGTGACAATCCGCGTATTATTGAGCGCCCCCGATTGCTATGATGTCAGGGCGTTCATTCGCTGATACCTGAGTTGGAGATTGCATGCACTGGAACGACTGGCCTATCGTCTGCTGGACACTCGCAACCCTCCTATGTCTTCTGAAACGTAGGTGGATAGACGCATTTTCGTCCGCGTGCTTTGCTGCGTTCACGATTCCCGACAGAGTGTGGCCGACTGCGGTCCCAGCGCAATTGAAGTGGACTTTCTTCCTTGTCGGTGCGATTGTCATCGCCTCCCAAGTCACGAAAGAGTATCGGAAATACAAGAAAAGTTTGGCCGCCGGGTAGTGCTCCGCTTCGCAGCCGTGCCCGCTTCAGAGCGCTCCGTGTTTCAAGAGTTTCCCGCTATCGCGTTTGCTCGTCGGTAGATCATCGCCTGAACCTGCGCGCGCCGGCGCCTCCCCGCGATGCGCCCGCGCGCACATGACGACGCCAGCCACCAGCAGGCCGAGCGCAAATCCCTCGAACACCGTCGGCCAATGCCCCTCCCACAGGTAGCCGTACAGCGACGCGAAGATCGTCTCGAACACGATCATCTGCCCCGTGAGGGCCAGCGGCAGCGCACGGCTCGCAATATTCCACAAGCCATTGCCCAGCGCGGAACAAAACAGCGCCATCGCGCCCGCGAGGCCGGCGAAACGAAGCCATTCGCCGCCGGGATGGACGAGCGTGTCGCCGTAAAACGCGGGCACAGCCAGCACGATGGCTTCGAGGCCCGTGACGACGCCCGTCAGCAGGCTCCAGTCCTGCGCCGACACGTGCCCCAGCCGGCCCAGCCAGCGGCTGTTGCTGACGGCATAGCTCGTCCACGACACGAGGGCGCCGCCAGCGCACAGCAGGCCCGTCAGCGAGCCCCAGCCGGACGACGCCAGCGTCTGCCAGCTGATGCAGACCAGCCCGGCCGCGCTGCAGGCCAGCGACGGCAGCAGTGCGCGCAGCGACGGCGCGTGCTGCGCGCGGCTGCCGACGAGGGTGACGGCGAGCGGCAGCAGGCCGATCACGAAGGCCGTCATCGCGACGCCGCCCGTCTGGACGGCCTGCGCCAGCAGGACGTAATACAGGATGTTGCCGATGAAGCTGAGCCAGGCGAGGGCGCGCCACTCGGCCCAGCCCAGCGCCCCGCGCAGCCGGCGCCACGACGGTGCCACGAGCACGGCGGCGACGAGGCCGTACGCCAGGTAGCGTCCGGCCGCCAGTTGCAGCGGCGGAAAATCGGCGGCCAGCTTCGGCGCGAGGAAGACGAGGCCCCAGAACGCGCCGGCGACGATGCCGGCCGCGATGCCGAGGAAGGTGTTATGGGCGGTCACGGGTGGTGCTCCGATGCGGAAAGCCGTTATTGTCCGCGTGGCCGGGCGGCTCGTCTTGGCATGGGCTCCTGGATTATTGACCTGCTCTCGCTCAAAACCGTTGTCAAATCGGCCTAGATAATTTCCACATGGAAATGTTAGGATTATGCATTGCGCATCGGCGCCGTCGTGCGGCGCATGCAGTGCGCACAGCATCCCGGAACTTTCATGTCTGTCAAAAAAACCGATCCCAAACCACGTTTCGATTACCTCGTCGTCCTCGACGTGATCGTCGTTGCCTGCATCCTTGTGGTCGCGGGGCGGCCCGACGGGCTGGCGATCACGGTCAGCGCCATCGTCGTGGCGGTATGCGCGCTCGTCTACCGCTGCACGGCCGGCGCGGCGTCGTACGTAACGCGCAAGTCGAGCGCGCCGCCAGCGCCGCCGCAAGAAGTCGACCGCGCGTTCACGGCGACGACCTACGAGGCGCAGCAGGAAAGCGTGACGGCCGACGCAAAAAAATCGTCCTGGCTGCGCGACAACGGCTAGCGACCGCACGCATTACCCGGGCATCTACCGGCCGGCGTTCGCGCGGCGGTACGTCCCCGGCGTCATGCCCGTCGCGTCGCGCAACGCCCGCGTCAGCGCGGTCTGGTCGGAAAATCCGGCTGCGAGCGCGATCTCCGCGATGGGACGAGAGGTGTCGGCCAGCCACGCGCGGGCGCGGGCGAGGCGGACGTCGCGCAGCCACGCATGCGGGCTCGTGTCGAGTTCCGCGCGGAACAGCGCGTGCAGCCGGCTGACGGAGAGGCCGGCGCTCTTGGCCATCGCGTTCGTCGTCCACGCGAGGCCGGGCTCCGCCTCGACGCGGGCCAGCAGAACGGCAAGGCGCGACGCAGGGCGGGGCGCGTCCAGCGCGAGCGTGTCGAGCAGCAGCGGCACCCAGCCCTGCACCAACGCGGACGCGGCTTGCGTGCGCATGACACCCATGAATTCGACGAGCTTGCGCGCGCCGGGGCCCAGCGGCATGAACGGGCGCTCCAGCAGACGGTCCCAGGCCGGGTGGGACAGGGCGTCCGCGTCGACGTCGAGGATCAGCGATTCGTTCGGGCCGTGCGCACACTGCGCGTGCCAGGCGCCCGGCGCGACGCAGGCGCCGCGCAGCGGATCGAGGCGGTCCTGGCGGCCTTCGATGTCGAGCAGCACGGTGCCGCCGAGGGGCAGCACGAGCTGGGCGTAGGCGTGGCGGTCGGCACCGGTGTCGGCGCCGTAGCTGCGCACGTGCAAGGAAGTTTCCATAACCCGCAAGTCTAGCATCGAAGGGCCGATGTGATTGTCCGACCAAGCCTACACGTCGACAAGAAAAAATAAAGTCGGCGACCCCTTGCAGGCCAGGCCGTCGTCCCAATTTGCCATCCTGATATGACGGTCCGCCGTCAGTCTCCTCTGTCTCCTCCAAGTGCAAACTTGGATTTACCGCCCGGCGCAGCGATGCGCGGGCGGTTTCTTTTATGTGGACGTGAAAAGGGCGGCATCCTCGCGGACACCGCCCTCGTCGTCGACCCGGCCAGCCTGCCGGGGCGCCGTCGGCTCAGCCGCGGTTCGGATTGTTCGGGTGCGCATCCTCGCGGTTCGGGATGCCGTCGCCGTCGCGGTCGCCACGACGCCAGCCGCCGCGCTCCATCACCCAGTGACCGTCGCGTTCGACCCAGGTCGGTACATGGTAGACGTAGCCGCGGCGCTCGCGCAGCCATTTGCCTGGAACCCACACGTGGTGGCGGTGGCGCCATTCCCAGTGACCCGGTGCCCAGACGTAACCATGACGCGGCGCGGGCACGACTTCCTCACGCGGCGGCGGCGGCGCGGTGCGGATGATGACGTCGGCGCTCGCGGGCAGTGCGACGCTGCCGAACGAGCCGGCGACCAGTGCGGCAATCAACAGTTTTTTCATCTTGGCCTCCTCGAAAATGGTTGTGGGCCAACTGTACTGCCGCGTTGCGGGCGCGACCGTGCGACGGCGCGCATAACGGTGCAAGTCGAGGTGCCGAGAAGAAAAATCAGGTGGCGAGCGGCAGCGCGAACTGCAGCACGAGGCCGCCGCCGTCGCGGTTGCGTACCGTGAGCTCGGCGTTGTGGCGCGTGATGACGCGCTCGACGATCGCGAGGCCCAGGCCCGCGCCGTTGGCCTGGCCGCGGGCGCTGTCCAGGCGGGTGAACGGGCGCAGCAACTGCTCGATCTGGTCGTCCGGCACGCCTGTGCCGTGGTCGTTGATCTCGACGACGGCGCGGCGGCCGTGGCCCGTCATTTTCACGTGCAGGCCGATGTCGATTTCCGTCACGTCCGCGCCCGGCGTCTTGCCGTAGCGGCGCGCGTTCTCGATGACGTTGTTGATCACGCGGCGCAAGTCCGTCGCGTTGCCCATCACGTGGACGTCCGGCTCGATGTCCGTCGTCGTGCGCACGTCCGCGATGCGGCCCGCGGCGTGCGCGCAGTCTTCCAGCAGCGCCGACAGGTCGACGGGCACGAACGTCGCGCTTTCGGTGGGGCGCGCGAAATCGAGGAACTGGCCGATGATGGCGTCCATCTGGGCGATGTCCGATTGCATGCCGGTGCGCGCCTCGTCCGACAGCGGCGCCATTTCCACTTCCAGCTGCATGCGCGCGAGCGGCGTGCGCAAATCGTGCGAGATGCCGGCCAGGATGATGGCACGGTCCTTCTCGAGCTGCTGCAGGTCGTCGACCATCTGGTTGAAGCTGCGGTTCGCCTCGATGATCTCCTGCGGGCCTTTTTCCGGCAGCGCGGCGGGGCGCTTGCCTTGTGCGATCGCGCGCGCGGCCGCGGTCAGGCGCGCGAGCGGCAGGTTCACGAGGCTCGAGATCAGCGCGGCGCCCAGCAGCGACAGCACGCCGACGACGGTGGCCCAGCCGAGCCATTGCACGCGCGTGAGACCGGGGAGCTTGTCGCGCTCCAGCATGAGCCAGTACTTGTCGCCGTCGATGTCGAAGCTGACCCAGAAGCCGGGGATGTCGTTGACCATGCGCGAGAAGCGCGTGTCCGGTCCCAGCTTGTCGCGCACGATCGCGGCCACTTCCGGCATCAGCGAATTCGGCGGCGGCGGCTCGACGGTGTCCGTCGGCTTCACGTCGTAGATGCGGATGCCTTCGTTCGACACGAGCTCGAACAGCAGCTCGCGCCGCAGGTCGGGCGCGGAGTGCGTCAGCGCGGCCTTCGTGATGGTGACGACGGAGACGAGCAGCTCGGCCGTCTGCTCCACCTGCGGACCGCGCTGGAACACGTTGAGCATGCCGATCCATGAGGCCATCGACAGGCCCGTGAGGACGGACAACAGGAAAAAGGTGCGCCAGAACAGGCCGCTCTTCATCCTGCCGATCAGGCGCGGCACGGGCTGTTCCTTCGAGGTTGATGCGAACACTAGCGCGGCTGGCCTTCAGGGATGAACACGTAGCCCAGGCCCCACACGGTCTGGATGTACAGCGGGCTCGATGGATCGGGCTCGATCAGCTTGCGCAGGCGCGAGATCTGCACGTCCAGCGAGCGGTCGAACACTTCGTATTCGCGGCCGCGCGCCAGTTCCATCAGCTTCTCGCGTGACAGCGGCTGGCGCGCATGGCGCGCGAACACCTTGAGCACGGAGAATTCGCCCGTCGTCAACGGCACGGTCTCGCCGTTCTTCTTCAAGGTGCGCGTGCCGAGGTCCAGCACGAAGTCACCGAATTCGAACGTCTGCGGTGTTTCGCTCGGTGCGCCGGGGATCTCGTCCGGGCCCTTGCGGCGCAGGACGGCGTTGATGCGTGCCACCAGCTCGCGCGGGTTGAAGGGCTTCGGCAGGTAGTCGTCCGCACCCATTTCCAGGCCGACGATGCGGTCGACGTCCTCGCCTTTTGCCGTCAGCATGATGATCGGGGTCTGGTCGCCGGCGCCGCGCAGGCGGCGGCAGATCGACAGGCCGTCCTCGCCGGGCAGCATCAGGTCCAGCACGAGCAGGTCGTAGCGCTCGCGCAGCCACAGCTTGTTCATCGCCGGCGCGCTTTCCGCCGTCACGACCTGGAAGCCCTGTTCGGTCAGGTAGCGGCGCAGCAGGTCGCGCAGGCGCACGTCGTCGTCGACGACCATGATCCGGGCCGAATGGCCGCCGTTTGTGCCGGCCGTGCCCGCATTCGAGTTCGTTGCATTCATCATTCTGTGATTTGTCAGATTAATGTCGCTATGGTAACGTCTTATGGCTCGGCGCCAAGAGGGTATCGCTGAGCCATTACATTGTGTTACAAACTTTACCCAATTCGCCTTATGCCTGGAGCCGATTCCTCATACACTGCCCTCATCGGATCGCAGTATGAGAGTACAGCTTATCTCCTAACAGAGCATCGCGGAAGAGGAACACCACCATGAACAGTGCGTTCACCCACCACCACGCGGAGACGAAAGCAGGCCGGCTGGCCCGCGGCGTGCGTCTCGCCGCGCTGGCGTGCGCCCTGGTATTGGGGGCGGGCAGTGCCTGGGCCCAGGAGCACGGCGACCGCCGCGACGACCAGGGCCAGGCCACGCAGCAATTTCCCCGCTTCCGTCTTCCTCCGCAGCAGCGCGACCAGCGCGGCGACCAGCGCCCGTTCGACGAACCGCGCTTCGAACCGCGCCGCGCCCCGCAGGAACAGCGCGAGCCGCAGCACGATGCGCGCCGCAGCAGCAGCCGCATGACGCCGGACGAACGGCGCGACCTGCGCCGCCAGATCAACGAAGCGGGCATGGACCTGTACCCACAGCGTCGCTGATCGATCTGTTAAAGTTACCTCAAATCAACTTTGTTGCTTGTTGTTTATTTTCGGGTGACAACATGATACGCTAGCCGGATTCGCCCCGGCCCAGCCTTCGCCGCGGCATCAACCGCACGGAGCGTATCGTGACCACAGATCTTTCCGCCGCCTCGCAATCGCCGGCGACCGCGACCCGGATCGCCGCGACCGGCCCCGAACATTGCCTCGCCAAGCGCGACGATGGCGTGTATGCCGATCCCTCCGTGCTCGGCACGACGCTCGTCGCCGCCGTCGACAACGTTTACCGCGCGGGCAATTACTTCGTCGGCGTCGACTATCCCGTGCTGATGAAGGCCTTGTTCGGCCACGGTCCCGAGTTGCCGCGCGGGCCGGACGGCGGGACGATGGTGCGCATCGCCGCCGACATCCAGGCGTTCGACCCCGTGCGGCGCGCGCTGTACCGCGCCGCCAAGATCGGCGGCGGGCGCGCCGAATACTACTTCGAGCCCGTTTGGCTGCCGAACCCCGTCGACCTCGACGGCGAGGGTTTCCCCACCCGCCTCGACGTCGACGAATTCATCGCCGACATGTGGGGCAAGGGCATCCGTTTCGGGCTGGACCTGCCGGCCATCCGCGCCGCGATCGCCTCGAACAAGGCCGACCGCGTCACGGTCGCCCGTCAGTGCGACCCGGTGCCGGGCGAGGATGCGCACATCGTCGAAGTGTCCGACGACATCCACCGCAACGACGCGCCGCTCGAACTGGCCAACGGCCGCCTCGACCTGAACAGCTTCCAGAACCGCTTCCCGCAGATCCAGCCTGGTGTCCGCCTCCTGAAGAAACAGCCCGCGACGGCCGGGACCCCGGGCTTCGAGATGTCGGGCACGCCGCTGCCGGCCGCGCCGGGCCGCGATGCCGACTTGCTGCCTTATGCGGGCCCCGGCACGAAGGTCGAGCGCATGGCCGACGGCGAGTTCCTCGTGTCGAGCCAGGCCGGCTTCCTGATGGTCGACTCGAAGACGAGCCGGATCTCGATCGGCGACAAGGTCGTCAGCCGGGATGGCGTCAGCGCCAAGACGACGGGCAACCTGTGCCTGACGGGCGACTACGAGGAATTCGGCGAGGTGCAGGAAAAGCGCGTCATCGAGGCCGACAGCATCACCGTGCATGCCGACGTGTTCGGCCTGCTCGTGTCGCGCGGCGGCACCATCGTCATGAACGCGAACCTCGTGGGCGGCAGCGCCCGCAACGCGCGCGGCGACATCCGCGTGCGCGGCGTCGCATCGGCCGCCGTGCTGAGCGCGGACGAGGGCACGATCTTCATCGAGCGCGCCGAGAGCTGCGTCATCGCCGGTACGCGGGTCGAGGTGGCGCATGCCGTCAACTGCGAGATCGTCGGCGACGAGGTCGTCGTCGGTATCGCCGAGGGCTGCGCGTTGGCCGGACGGCGCGTGGCGGTCGAATGCACGGTGCCGCGCAAGCAGAGCGAGATGCTGGTGGCCGTGCTGCGCCCGGAAGGACGGCAGATCGACGAGGTGATCGCCGCGGTCACGCAGCGCGTCGCCCAGTTCGCCGCGCTCGCGGCGCAGCTGAAGGCCGCGATGGACACGTTGACGTCCAGCCCCGACGTGCGCCGTTACCTGATGCTGGCCACGCGCGTGCGCAAGGGCGAGGTCGTGCTGACGTCCGACCAGACGCGCCAGTTCCAGAAGATGGGACAGGACGTGGGGCCTGCGCTGAAAACGATCGGCGACGTCTCCGCGAAGCTCAAGGCCGCGGAGGTGGAACAGCAGGCCGGCACGCAGATGCTCGCGAACCTGGAGGCGCAGCGCAGCGACGCCGCCAGCATCGCCGGCGTGGCGATCCAGTCGGTGCAGGGCGACACGCAGGTGCGCATCCTCGCCTACAGCCCGGCGGACGGACTGCCGCATCGCTGGACGCCGCGCGACGTCCGCACGCGCCTGCGCGGGCCGCAGGCGGGCGAGCTGCTGTTCATGGGCGGCGCCGGCGCCTTTGCGTGGAGCAGCGACGCGGTGCCTGCCGCCGTCGAATCGGCCGTCGCATAAACCCTCTCTTCGCGCCCGCGAGCGCATATACTTGTGGGCGGCCGCGAGGCCGCAATATAGTGGGGTCAGGGCACAAACGAGAAATTCGTGCTCTGACCCCGTGTATATAGTGGGGTCAGGGCACAAACGAGAAATTCGTGCTCTGACCCCATGAATATATAGTGGGGTCAGAGCACAAACGACAAATTCGTGCTCCGACCCCGTAAATCGAGAAGAGGGGAAACCTTGAACAACATGCGTCCCATCCACCAGCGCAGCCCGATCGGCGCGCTGGTCGCCGCGCTGTGCGCCGGCGCGCTGCTCGCCAACCCGGCAAATGCTGCAACCAAGGCCGCCAGTGCCAAAGGCAAGCCGACCGCACTTGATGCGGAACGCTTCGTCGCCGACGCCGAGAAGAAGCTCGACCTGCTGGGCCTCGACGCCGGCCGCGCCGAGTGGGTGGCCGAGAACTTCATCACGCTCGACACCGAAACGATCACCGCGCAGGCCAACGAACAATACCTGACCGCGAGCGGCGACTTCGCCCTCAAGGCGCGCCGCTACAACGGCTTGAAGGTCCCGGAAGCGACCGCGCGCAAGCTGATGCTGTTGCAGCAGTCACTGATGCTGGAAAGCGCCGACGACCGCGCCGCCTACGCGCGCCTGGCAGCGAGCATGACGGCCGCGTACGGCAAGGCCAAATACTGTCCGGCGGCCGCCGCAGGCGCCGCGAAGCCCGATTGCATGCCGCTGGGCGAACTGGAAAAAGTGCTGGCGACGAACCATGACCCGGCGCGCCTGAAGGAAGTCTGGCTCGGCTGGCACGCGCAGTCGCCCGCGTACAAGCAGGACTACGCGAAATACGTCGAGCTGTCGAACAAGGGCGCCCGCGCGATGGGCTATGCCGATACGGGCGCGTTGTGGCGCTCGCGTTACGACATGGCGCCGGATGCATTCTCGGCCGAGATGGAACGCCTGTGGCAGCAGGTGAAGCCGCTGTACGAATCGCTGCACACCTACACGCGCTACAAGCTGCGCCAGGCCTACGGCCCCGACGCCGTGCCGGCCGACGGTCCGATCCCCGCCCACCTGCTGGGCAATATGTGGGCGCAGAGCTGGGACAACCTGTACCCCATGCTGAAACCGGCCGGCCTGGAGAAGGGCGAAGACCTGACGGCGCTGCTGGAAGAGCGCAAGACGAGCGCCGTCGAGATGACGCGCTACGCGGAAGGCTTCTACACGTCGCTGGGCATGCGGAAGCTGCCGGAGACGTTCTGGGAACGCTCGCTGCTGACGAAGCCGCGCGACCGCGACGTCGTGTGCCACGCGTCCGCGTGGGACCTGGACGGCAAGGACGACGTGCGCGTGAAGATGTGCATCACGCCGACGTTCGAGGACTTCCGTACGATCCACCACGAATTGGGCCACCTGTACTACGACCTCGCGTACAGCAACCAGCCGCCCATGTTCAAGAATGGCGCCAACGACGGCTTCCACGAGGCCATCGGCGACACGATCGCGCTGTCGATCACGCCCGCGTACCTGAAGCGGATCGGCCTGATGAAAACGGACCCCGATCCGAAGCAGGAGATCGGCCCGCTGCTGTACACGGCGCTGCAGAAGATCGCGTTCATGCCGTTCGCGTACAAGGTCGACAAGTGGCGCTGGCAGGTGTACGCCGGCCAGGTCAAGCCGGCCGACTATGACAAGGCCTGGTGGGCGCTGACGGAGCAGTACCAGGGCGTGGCGCGCCCGGCACCGATGATCGACGGCGGCTTCGACGCCGGCGCCAAGTACCACGTGGCGAGCGACACGCCGTACGCCCGCTACTTCCTCGCCCACGTGTTGCAGTTCCAGTTCCACCGCGCGCTGTGCGAGGAAGCGGGCGACACGGGGCCGCTGTACCGCTGCTCGATCTACGGCAACAAGAAGGCTGGCGCCAAGTTCCAGCAGATGCTGGCGATGGGCACGAGCAAGCCGTGGCCGGAAGCGCTGAAGGTCGTCACCGGGTCGGACAAGATGGATGCGTCGGCGATGCTGGAATACTTCGCGCCGCTCAAGACCTGGCTGGATGAGCAGAACAAGCAGCTGGCCATTGAGGACGCCAAACTGGCCAAGCATTGATCGTCACGGTGCCGTTACGGCATGGTGGGCACGGGGTGCCCACCCTACGAACCCAAATCAACTAGATGCATGTTTTCACGCGGCCGTATCTCGTAGGGTGGGCTCCCTGAGCCCACCAGTTGCACGCGTTCACGCGGCCGGTGCGGCGTCTCCATTCGCCACCAGCGCCGCATAACACTGCGCCGCTTCCGGCGGCAGCCCCGCGAAAACGCCGCCATCCGCCTCGTCGAGCAAGCCCTGCTCGACGAGCATCCGCACCTTCCCCAGATAATCCGTCAGCTTGAGCAGGCGCCCCAGCGGCGACACGGCCGTGCCGCGCCGCAGCGTGCCCTGTTCCAGCAGCGCCTGCGCCACCGTGTCGGGGAAATTCCATTCGCGCGCGATGCTCGCGCACAGCCGGCGCGTGTCGCGTGCGAGCTGGGCGAGGAACACGTCCGAGCCGAGGCGCTCGCCCTCCCGCACGGCCTGGTCCATGACGCGCAGGCTGACGATCAGGCCCACGTTCTGCAGCAGCGCCGCGAGGAAGGCGTCGAACGGTACGATGCCGCCGTCCGGGCCGAGCGTGGCCACCACCTGGCGCGCGGCCATCGCGCAACGCTCCGAATGGGCCCACAGGTGCGGCGCCAGCCGGCGCGTGTAGAAGCCCGAATTGATGTCGATGATGGGGCGGAACGCGACCGTCGTGATCAGCTGGCGCAAGCCTTCCTGGCCGATCAGGATCACCGCGTGCTCGACGCTCGTGATCGAATTCCCCGTGCCCTGGTAGCAGTTGTTCGCGAGGCGGACGACCGCCGCGACGAGCACGGGGTCGGTCGCGATGGTGCGCGACAGGGCCGCGCCGGAAAACGTCTCGCTGCGCAGGCTTTGCAGCAGTTGCGGAATGAGCCCCGGCATGCGCCGCACGAGCGCCGCGCCGGACTGCTGCGATGCCATGATCGCGGCCAGCGCATCCAGTACGCGGGTCTCGGCGTCGGACAATTCCAGGCCACCGTCCGCGCGGTCGAACAGCCACGCGTTCCACGTGCCGTTGATGCGCTCCAGCTGCTCGAACGAGACGACGGACGGGGACGGGGACGGCGCAGCAGTTGCAGGTGCAGGCTCGGGCGCGGCCGCCGGCGGGTCGAGCACCTCGGGCACGGGCGCCGCGTCGGCGGCGAAAGCGGTGCCCGGCTGCGTCTGCACGGCGGCCGGGCCGGAAATCAGGCGTTGCAGCCACCGGAACATCGTCATCCCCCTTAGGTCAATTCCGAGCATTGTACGGGCGCAGGCGCCGAACGCAAGTTAGGAAATGTCTCATAGATTGTTGACTGTACTCAACAATTTCCAAGCGTCACCGCCATAGCATGTCGATCTTGAAGAAAGGATTCGCCATGCACACGACCACGACCGCCGCCACGCCAACGACGCAATTCCTGAGCTTCACCCTCGGCGGGCTCGAATACGGGCTCGACGTCGCCAAGGTGCAGGAATTGCGCGTGTTGAAGGCCCTCGAACGCTTCGCATCGGACGGCGAGATCATCGGCGGGGTGGCCGTATCGCGGGGCGTCGTCATGCCGCTCGTCGACATGCGCGCCGCCTGCGGCACGGCGGCGCGCGCGCCCGATCCGATGACGGACGTGATCATCCTCCGGTTGTCGACGTGCGTGATGGGGATGGTGGTGGATGGCGTGACGGGCGTCGTGTCGCTGGCGCCCGAGCAGGTCTCGCCCGTGCCCGGCGCGGACGACGCGCAGGTCGATTACCTGATCGGGCTGGGGCAGACGGGGACGCGCCGGCTGATCCTCGTCGACATCGACCGGCTGATGTCCGTGCGCCGCCCCAGGCAGGACGGCGCGCGCCAGGTGGCATGACCGTCAGGCGACGAGGCTTTCCAGCTGCTCCTGCAATTCCAGCCACTCGTTCTCGAGGTTGCCCAGGTCGCGCGTGAGGAACGCCTGGTCGGCCACGAGGTTCTTCAGTTCTTCCTTCTTGTCCGCCTCGTAGATGCCCGGCTCAAGCAGCCGGGCGTCGACGTCGGCCTTCTTCGCGTTCAGCTTCGCCATCTGCTCTTCCAGCCGCTTGATGCGGTTCTCGATGGGCTTCTTCAGCGCGGCCAGGCGCTGGCGCTCTTCCGCTTCCTGGCGCTTCTGCTCCTTGCGGTCGACCGTGGGGACGGGCGCCGGCGCGGCCGCGGACGCGGGCAGCGGGGCGCTCGCGGCGCCGTCGGCCTTCAACTTGGTCTGGAACAGCCAGTCCTTGTAGTCGTCCAGGTCGCCGTCGAACGGCTGCAGGCGGCCGTCCGCGACGATGATGAACTGGTCGGTCGTCGCGCGCAGCAGGTGGCGGTCGTGCGAGACGACGACGAGCGTGCCTTCGAACTGCGCCAGCGCCAGCGTGAGCGCCTCGCGCGTTTCCAGGTCCAGGTGGTTCGTCGGTTCGTCCAGCAGCAGCAGGTTGGGGCGCTGCCACACGATCAGCGCGAGCGCGAGGCGGGCCTTCTCGCCGCCGGAGAACGGCGCGATGGAGCTGGTCACCATATCGCCGGGGAAGTTGAAGCCGCCGAGGAAGTTGCGCAACTCCTGCTCGCGCGTGGTCGGCGCGATCTTCTGCAGGTGCCACAGCGGCGATTCGTCGTGGCGCAGCATCTCGACCTGGTGCTGGGCGAAGTAGCCGATGACGAGGCCCTTGCCCAACGTGGCCGTGCCCGCGAGCGGCGCGAGCTCGCCAGCGACGGTCTTGATCAGCGTGGATTTGCCGGCGCCGTTCACGCCCAGCAGGCCGATGCGCTGGCCCGTCTGCAGCGAGAAATTCACCTTGTGGACGATGGTCTTGCCGCCGACCTTGTCGCCGTGGCCGTCGAGGATAGCATAGCCGGCATCGACGTCTTCCATCACGAGCAGCGGATTCGGCGCCGACAGCGGATCGCGGAACTCGAACGAGAATTCCGCGGCCGCGCGCAGCGGTGCCAGTTCTTCCATCTTCGCCAGCGCCTTCATGCGGCTCTGCGCCTGGCGCGCTTTGGTCGCCTTGGCCTTGAAGCGGTCGACGAACGACTGCAGGTGGGCCCGCGTGCGCTGCTGCTTTTCGTATGCGGCTGCGGCCAGCACGAGGTGCGCGGCGCGCTGGCGCTCGAACGCGGAGTAGTTGCCCGAGTAGCGCTTCAACTTGCGCTCGTCGATGTGCACGATGACGTTCACGATTTCGTCGAGGAAGTCGCGGTCGTGCGAGATGATGATCAGGGTGCCCGCATAGCGCTTGAGCCAGTCCTCGAGCCAGATGATGGCGTCCAGGTCCAGGTGGTTCGTGGGTTCGTCCAGCAGCAGCAGGTCGGAAGGGCACATCAGCGCCTGCGCAAGGTTCAGGCGCATGCGCCAGCCACCCGAGAAGCTGGCGACGGGCTGGCGCATCTGTTCCAGCGAAAAGCCCAGGCCCAGCAGCAACTGCTCCGCGCGCGACTGCACCGTGTACGCGTCGGCGTCCGCGAGGCCCGAGTGCACATGGCCGATGGCGATGCCGTTCTCCGTCGTGTGCGGCAGGGCCTCCAGCCGATCCAGCTCGGCCTGCAGGTCGCGCAAATGCGCGTCGCCGTCGATCGCGTACTCGATGGCGGGACGGTCCAGCGCCGGCGTTTCCTGCGCCACGTAGGCCATGCGCCAGCGCGCGGGGAAGTCGATCTCGCCCTGGTCCGGATGGAGCTCGTTGCGCAGCATCGCGAACAGGCTGGATTTGCCGGCGCCGTTCGCGCCGATCAGGCCGATCTTGTCGCCGGGATTGAGGGTGAGGTCGGCGTCTTCCAGCAGCGGCTTGGTGCCGCGCATGAGACTCACGTTGGAAAATCGGATCATATTACCTGGAATCTAGCTCGGACCGTAGGGTGGGCACTCCTGTGCCCACGCGTACGCATCCATCACGCAAACGTTCGCGTGGGCACGGGGTGCCCACTCTACTGGGATAACTGCTCGGCCGTCAGCAGGAACACGGCGTCGTCGCCCTGGCTGGTCGTCAACCAGGTGAGGCCCAGGTGGCCGAACGCCGCTTCCGCGTACTCGCGCTCGTTGCCGATCTCGACGATCAGCACGCCTTCGGGGCTCAGGCGCTCGGCGGCGCCGTCGACGATCTTGCGCACGAGGTCCATGCCGTCCTCGCCGCCCGCGAGGGCGATCTGCGGTTCGCGCAGGTATTCCGGCGGCAGCTTGCCCATCGAATCGCTGTTCACGTACGGCGGGTTCGTCACGATCAGGTCGTACTTCTTGAATGGCACGTGCTGGTACAGGTCGGACTCGATCGGGTTCACGCGGCCTTCCAGCTTGTAGTCGCGGATGTTGCGCTCGGCGACGGCCAGCGCATCCTTCGAAATGTCGACGGCGTCGACGACGGCGTTCGGGAACGCGTCCGCCAGCATGATCGCGAGGCAGCCGGAACCCGTGCACAGTTCGAGCACGTTCTCGACGCCGTCCGGATCGGCCACCCACGGGCTGAAGAAATTCGGAATCAGCTCGGCGATGAACGAGCGCGGCACGAGCACGCGTTCGTCGACGTAGAAGTTGTAGCTGCCCAGCCACGCCTCGTTGGTGATGTAGGCGGCCGGCACGCGTTCGTTGACGCGGCGCTCGATGACGGCCATCACCTGCAGGATCTCTTCCGGCAGCAGGCGCGCGTCGAGGAACGGCTCGAGCTTGTCCAGCGGCAGCTTCAGCGTGTGCAGGATCAGGTAGGCGGCCTCGTCGAACGCTTCGGCGCTGCCGTGGCCGAAGAACAGCTTCGCGCCGTTGAAGCGGGTGACGGCGTAGCGCAGCAGGTCGCGCGGCGTGCAGAATTGGGTCGTGGTCATGGCCAGGTTTCGTCGTTATGCCGCGGACGGCGGGATGGTCAGCAAGCGCTCCAGCGTGCGCCGGTAGATGTTCTTGAGCGGATCGATGTACCGCACTTCGATGTGCTCGTCGATCTTGTGGATGCTGTCGTTGGGTGGCCCGAATTCTATCACCTGGGGGCAGATGCGGGCGATGAAGCGGCCGTCCGACGTGCCTCCGGTCGTCGAGAGTTCCGTCGTGACGCCCAGTTCCTGCTTGATCGCGCCGCAGATCGCGTCCGACAAGGTGCCTTTCGGCGTGAGGAACGGGTGGCCGGACAACGTCCATTTCAGGTCGTAGTCGAGGCCGTGGCGGTCGAGGATCGCGTGCATGCGCGCCTGCAGGCTCTCGGCCGTGCTGGCCGTGGAGAAGCGGAAATTGAAGTCGATCCTGATCTCGCCCGGGATCACGTTCGTCGCCCCCGTGCCGGCCGCGACGTTGGACACTTGCCAGCTCGTCGGCGGGAAGTATTCGTTGCCGTCATCCCATTTCTCCGCCGCGAGCTCGGCCAGTGCCGGTGCGGCCAGGTGGATCGGATTGCGCGCCAGGTGCGGGTACGCGATATGGCCCTGCACGCCCTTGACGATGAGGCAGCCGGACAGCGAGCCGCGGCGGCCGTTCTTGATCATGTCGCCCAGCACGTGGCTGGACGTGGGCTCACCGACGAGGCAATAGTCGATCGCCTCGTCCCGTTCTTTCAGCAGCTCGCAGACGATCACGGTGCCGTCCGTGGCCGGGCCTTCCTCGTCGGACGTCAGAAGGAAGGCAATCGAGCCCATGTGGTCCGGGTGGGCGGCCACGAATTCCTCGACGGCGACGACCATGGCGGCGATCGACGTTTTCATGTCGGACGCGCCGCGGCCGTACAGCTTGCCGTCGCGCCGCGTGGGCTCGAACGGCGCCGATGCCCACTGGTTCGCGGGGCCCGTCGGCACGACGTCCGTGTGGCCGGCAAACACGAACACGGGCGCCGCGTCGCCACGCCGGGCCCACAGGTTCGTCACGCCGTTCGACTCGATCGTCTCGCAGCGGAAGCCGAGCGGCGCGAGCAGCGCCTGCAGCTTCTGCTGGCAGCCTTTGTCCTGCGGCGTGACGGAATCGAGCGCGATCAGCTCTTCCGTGAGGAGTTGCGTGCGCGACGGTTTCATGCGGGCCAGTCTCCGAACAGGTTTTCGTACTGCTCGGCCGAGAAGCCGACGGACAGCTTGCCTGCGCCTTCCAGCACGGGCCGCTTGATGACGGACGGGTTTTCCAGCATCAGGTCGAGGGCGCTGGCCTTGTCGACGACCTGCGCGCGGCGGTCGTCGGACAGTTTGCGCCACGTCGTGCCCTTGCGGTTCACGAGCGTTTCCCAATCGATCTGTTCGAGCCAGTGCGCGACGGTGGCGCGGTCCAGGCCTTGCTTCTTGAAGTCGTGGAACTCGAATTCCTGGCCGTTGTCGGCGAGCCAGGTGCGGGCTTTCTTGACGGTGTCGCAGTTGGGGATGCCGTAGAGGGTCTTTTTCATGGCGGGGCGGGTGTTGCAATTCTGGAAGGCGGGAAGGATAGCACAGGGCGGGTGTCCACCGGCTAGTTTAGCAATGTCGAGGCCGGGAAGGAGTCCGCATCGCGGGGCGGTCGTCCTGCGGCGCTTTTCGGCGAGCGCGTCAATCGCCTATTCGAAGGGAATATCGGGGCAGTGTAATTTTAACAACAGATTGGTGCGGTGCTCACGAATCTTGCATAAATGTTTGATAGACTGTGTCTAGCTGGAAATCGCATCGAGTCGGTGTGTAACAGTGGCGTGATTTCCGTTTTGATAGCAGCGGGAAAGCACCTGACGACAGGAGGGCTGCATTATGCTACGGTGGCTGGCAAACTTAATTTCTCATCACGCTCCTACACCTGAGAAACACGCAAAACGGTCGCTCAACGACCTGCGCATGGAGCTGTATCAATCCGAGCAACATTTGCTTGAAATGCAGTTACGCGCAGATTACTACCGGGCTCGTATTGCTTTTCTGGAAGAGGTAACAACGAAGGGAATCGAGCAGGTATCCGATCAGCGTAAACGTCAACAGGAAGCTTCTCAGGCACTGCGGCCGGGGCTCAAGCTCACGGCGGCGCAATAGCGCCGAATCAAGTTACGGCCTGTCTCGACCAGCCGGAACCGACCCGTAGCGAACTTGTGAGCGCATCAATCGTGGAATCACTGCGTGAAGCGCTTCATATCGATGAGTTCAAAAGTGCTCATTCTGTCGAACGTAGCAGCGTAGGTTTGCCAGAGTTCCTTGGTCGTCCCGGCAATCGAAATGACCGCGATATCCAGGCCATTGCTTCCCCAGAACAGGGAGTAAAGGATGCGGTGAGGACCTTCCTCAGTTTCGAGACATGTACGTGTGAACAAGCCTTGATTGACCTCCGGGCACGACCTGATTACCTTGCTTTCCTTTTTCTTCGCCTCCGCAAACTCGAGGGCAAACTCCTTGGCCGTCTTTCCCGTTCCCTGCTTGACCCCAGTGAATGCCTGGATCTTGACACCCGTGGTATAGGGGCGATTTCCCGACGTGTCTTCCCGGGATAACGTCCACCTGTACACCGGGCCGCCATGCGCTTCGGCATAGAACCACTCGCTTGGGCGCTCGATCTTGCCGCCGGTCGGTTCAAGGGTCTGGACGACAAACTTGGACGGTGCAGTTTGCGCTGCAACAGAAGCGGAACAAAATAATAGGGATCCGGCGATGAGGAGATGTAATGCTTTCGTGACCGGGAGTCCAGCGCGTGTGAGTTGCATGTTCGTCTCGCTTGCCGCAGGTTGAGTGGGTGATCAGGCCGAACTCGGCCATTCGACCCAGCATAGCAGTTTGCCGAGCTCGAAATATCTCGAACTATCACGGCAGGCGCGACCCACCCAAAGCGGATGCCCGTCTTAAAAAACCGGGTCGCTAGCGAAAATGCGGATCACTGTGCCATGAACCACCCAACGGCAACAGTTGCTCCCGCACGGCCTGCAGTTTGCTGACCAGTTTCGTGCGCTTCTTCGGGGTCTTTAGCGTCGCTGGCAGACGGCTTAACCAGTGACTGTTCGGGCCAACCGATGCTTGCCGTTTCCTGGACAGCTGGCGACTGGTCGGGAGCGGTTTCGCCTCCATGACTTCGATGAAGTGGTTCAACTGTGCCAAGGAGCTGAACGCTAAATCCACCCCGTCCACATCGACGTGAAGGAACGCGAAGCCTTTATGCAATATCGCTGCCGGCGCAGGCGGAGCGTACTCCGTTGTCGATCCTTCTACCGGCAAATGAACCCAAAACGCCAGCGGCGCCACTCGCCAGTCAGGCTCTAGCGTGAAACGGAAATCGTGTGTCCTGGACGGTAACGATTCATCGATAGCCCACTCGGGAGGACGCGAAACGGTGAGGCGATCCTGGTCAATTGTCCAGCGTGAATTCCGTGAATGACGGCCCGTCCGGCTCGGCCGGTTTCGCCTGCTCCTGTTCGGCCTTGCTGTCCGGCCCGTTATTGATCAGCCAGAGCAGGTTGGTGGCCGAATCGGCGTTGGCGAGCGCCTCTTCCTGTGTGACGAGGTCGGCCTGCACCAGTTCCAGCAGCGCCTTTTCGAACGATTGCGAGCCGGGCGACAGGCTCTTGTCCATCGCGTCCTTGATCTCGCCGATGTCGCCTTTTTCGATCAGGTCCGCGATATAACGCGTGTTGACCATGATCTCCACCGCGGCCTGGCGCCGCCCGCCGGCCTTTGCGCGCACGAGGCGCTGCGACACGATGGCCTTCACCGCCGACGACAAGTCCTGCAGCAGGGCGGGGCGGTTCTCGATCGGATAGAAGCTGATGATGCGGTTCAGCGCGTTGTAGCTGTTGTTGGCGTGCAAGGTCGCCAGCACGAGGTGGCCGGACTGGGCGTATGCGAGGGCGGCGGCCATCGTGTCCTTGTCGCGGATCTCGCCGATCAGGATGCAGTCGGGCGCCTGGCGCATCGAGTTGCGCAGGGCGACCTCGAAATCCTTCGCGTCGCTGCCGATCTCGCGCTGGTTGACGATCGACTTCTTGTTCTTGAACAGGTACTCGATCGGGTCTTCCAGCGTGAGGATGTGACCGTGGCGCTGCTCGTTGCGGTGGTCGAGCATCGACGCGATCGTCGTCGACTTGCCGGAGCCCGTCGCGCCCACGATCAGCATCAGGCCCCGCTTTTCCATGATCAGTTCCGACAGCACGGGCGGCAGGCCCAGCTCGGCCAGCGGCGGGATCGTGGCGGGGACGAAACGGAACACGGCGGAGATGCTGCCGCGCTGGCGGAATGCGGACAGGCGGAAGCGGCCCAGGTTCGGCACCGAGATGCCCATGTTGAGCTCGTTCTCGCGCTCCAGCTCTTCCATCTGCTCCGGGCTCGCGATTTCCGCCAGCAGCACGCGGATGTTTTCCGGTTCGAGCTTGTTCTGGTTGATCGGGATGAGGTTCCCGTTGATCTTGATGTGGACTGGGGAATTGACCGCGAAGAACATGTCGGACGCGTTCTTTTCCTTCATCAACTGGAACAGGCGTTCCATCATCATGGTGCTCTCCCTTGCTGCGCAGTAATTTTCTGCGATTAAGGGATTCTAACCTGAGGGAGCGGGGATGCAAACGAAAGGTGGGCACCCCGTGCCCACCAGATGCATCCAGGATGAGAACGCTGGATTACACGCCGCGCAGCAGCTCGTTGATGCCCGTCTTCGCACGGGTCTTCGCATCGACCTGCTTGACGATCACGGCGCAATACAGGCTGTACTTGCCATCCGCGGACGGCAGGCTGCCCGACACGACGACGGAACCGGCCGGGATGCGGCCATACGTCACTTCGCCCGTCTCGCGGTTGTAGATCTTGGTCGACTGGCCGATGTACACGCCCATCGAGATCACCGAGTTCTCTTCGACGATCACGCCTTCCACGATCTCCGAGCGGGCGCCGATGAAGCAGTTGTCTTCGATGATGGTCGGGTTGGCCTGCATCGGTTCCAGCACGCCGCCGATGCCCACGCCGCCCGACAGGTGGACATTCTTGCCGATCTGCGCGCACGAGCCGACGGTGGCCCACGTGTCGACCATCGCGCCTTCGTCGACGTAGGCGCCGATGTTCACGTACGACGGCATCAGGACGACGTTCTTGCCGATGAACGAGCCGCGGCGGGCCACGGCCGGCGGCACGACGCGGAAGCCGCCTTTCGCGAAGTCTTCCGCCGTGTAGTTCGCGAACTTGGTCGGAACCTTGTCGTAGAACTGCATGCCCCCGCCTTCGACGGGCACGTTGTTTTCGAGGCGGAACGACAGCAGCACGGCCTTCTTGATCCACTGGTTGACGACCCAGCTGCCGGTGTCCTTCTGGGCCACGCGCAGGCTGCCGTCGTCAAGGCCGGCCAGGACGTGGGCGACGGCGTCGCGCACTTCGGCGCTGGCGGAGGCCGGGCTGATCTCTGCGCGCTGTTCCCACGCGGTGTCGATGATGGTCTGGAGTTGTTGGGTCATGATTTGTCTATTCAGGTGGTGTGTCAGGAAGACTTGAGGTCGTTGCAGAACTGGACGATGCGGTTCGCCGCTTCCAGTCCTTCGTCCACGCCGGCGACGAGCGCCATGCGGATGCGGTTGCGTCCCGGATTGCTGTCGTGCGCGTCGCGCGCGAGATAGCTGCCGGGTAGAACCGTTACATTATATTCGGCGTACAGGCCGCGTGCGAACTCCGTGTCCGACAGGCCTGTGCGGCGCACGTCGGCCCACAGGTAGAAGCCCGCGTCCGGCAGCTCGACGTCCATCACCTGCTTCAGCAACGGTGTGATGAGCGTGAATTTTTCCTTGTACAGGTTGCGGTTCTCCTGCACGTGGGCCTCGTCGTTCCATGCGGCGATCGACGCTGCCTGCACGGGCGGCGACATCGCGCCGCCGCAATAGGTGCGGTACAGCAGGAATTTTTTCATCAGTTCCGGATCGCCGGCGACGAAGCCCGACCGCATGCCCGGCACGTTCGAGCGCTTCGAAAGACTCGAGAACACGATCAGGTTCGTGTACGGCCGCGCGCCGCCGCTCCTGCCCAGCTGGTGCGCCGCTTCCAGCGCGCCCAGCGGCGGCGTGGCGCCGAAATAGATCTCGGAATAGCACTCGTCCGCCGCGATCACGAAGCCGTGGCGGTCGGACAGCGCGAACAGCTCGCGCCAGTCGTCCAGCGACAGCACGGCACCCGTCGGATTGCCGGGGGAGCACAGGTACAGCAGCTGCACGCGCTGCCACACGTCGTCCGGCACGCTCGCGTAATCGCAGCCGAAGTTGCGGCCCGGCTGCGAGTTCACGAAATAGGGCTCTGCGCCCGCCAGGTAGGCCGCGCCTTCGTAGATCTGGTAGAACGGGTTCGGGCTGACGACGAGCGCGCCCGCCTTGCGCGGATCGATCACCGTCTGCGCGATCGCGAACAGTGCCTCGCGCGATCCGTTCACGGGCAGCACCATCGTGGCCGCGTCGATAGTCGGGATGCCGTAGCGGCGTTCCAGCCAGCCGGCGATCGCGGCGCGCAGCGGTTCGCCGCCGTGCGTCGTCGGATACGTGGCGAGGCCGGCCATGGCGTGCGTCAGCGCTTTCTGGATGAAGGCGGGCGTCGCGTGCTTCGGCTCGCCGATGCCCAGGCTGATGTGGGCGAGGTCGGGATTCGGCGTGACGCCGGCGAACAGCTGGCGCAGCTTTTCGAACGGATAGGGGTGCAGGCGGTCGAGATGTGGGTTCACGGCGATGAGTTTTTCTTGGCGATGTTCGTGTGAGAAGGGCAATTATAGCGAGATCCTGTGCCACGCCGGGCTTTCCGGGGCCGTCGGGCTGGGTTAGTATTGACTAATGCAGCGCTCCGTCGACTACGTCCGCACTCTCACCGCCCAGGCGCGCAGCGCGCGCGCCAACCGTCACCTCGGCTTCGCGCTGGCCGGCGTGGCCGGGGCCATGAACGCGGGCGGCTTCCTCGCCGTGCACCAGTACACGTCGCACATGACGGGCATCGTCTCGTCGGCCGCCGACAACCTCGCTCTCGGCGCCGCCGACCTCGTGCTCGATGCGCTGGGCGCCATCGTGTCGTTCCTGCTGGGCGCGGCCAGCACGGCGCTGCTCGTCAACTACGGCCGCCGCCGCGCCCTCGCGAGCGAATACGCGCTGCCGCTGCTGTTCGAAGCCATGCTGCTGCTGGCGTTCGGCGTGCTCGGCGCGCGCCTGTCCAGCATCGCGGGCCTGTTCGTGCCCGTCACCGTGATGCTGCTGTGTTACACGATGGGGCTGCAGAACGCCCTGGTCACGAAGCTGTCGCACGCGGAGATCCGCACGACGCACATGACGGGCATCGTCACCGACATCGGCATCGAGCTGGGCAAGATGCTGTACTGGAATGCCGACGCGGCGGCCCGTCCTTACGTCGCCGCCAACCATGGACGGCTGGCCGTACTGTGCGGGCTGCTCGGCAGCTTCTTCTGCGGTGGCGTGGCCGGCGCCGTCGGGTTCAAGATGCTCGGCTACGTGGCGACGGTGCCGCTGGCGCTGCTACTGTCCGGCCTCGCCATCGTGCCCGCGCTGGACGACTTGCGCGCGCGGGCCCGCAGGGTCAAGTAACGTCGACGAATCGCATATGTGCGCGTGGGCTCGTTTCATTTGAGGCCCCCGGCCTCAAATGCCCACCCTACCGCGCTGACGGGGCGGATGCGTTCGCGTGGGCACGGGGTGCCCACCCTACCGTGTAGCAAGTAGGGGGGGCTCCCCGAGCCCACGCGTGACCCTCGAGTCAGCCGCCGCACTCCGGCAGCGTGACGGACGTGGCCTTGCCGTCGTAGGCGACCGTCCGCACCTCGCCCGTCTTCGTGCCGCAGCGCACGGCGAAGGACTGGCGTGCCGGCATGCCGTCGTAGCGACCCTGGCGCGGCGCGATGTCGAGGCGTTTCGCGCCGTCGGTCCACGTCATGCGCGCGAGGGCGTACGCGCCTTTCTGGTAGGCGTAGCCGTCGCCGCCGTCGTCGTACAGCTCGTACGTGCCGTCCTTGCCCGGATAGACGACGAGGTCGACGGGCGCATCCGACTTCTGGTCCGCGAACTGCTTCACGGGGCCCAGCGGCACGATGCTGCCGGCGCGCGCGTAGACGGGAATCGTCGCGATGTCGGCCTTCGCCGTCACCACCTGGCCCGGGGCCAGCTTCGCGCCGGTCCAGAAGTCGTACCACGCGTCCTTGCCGGGCAGGTAGACTTCGCGCGCCTGCGACTTCGGCTGCACGACCGGTGCCACGAGCAGGGCCTTGCCGAACATGTACTCGTCGGCGACGTGCAGCGCGTGCTCGTCGTCGCGGAAGTCGAAGGCGAGGGCGCGCATCATCGTGCCGTCGTTGTGCGTGACGTCCCACGAGGCCGAATAGATGTACGGCAGCAGGCGGTAGCGCACGTCGATGTAGTCGCGCATGATCTTCTGCGTGGCCGCGTCGAACTGCCAGATCTCCTTGCCGTCGCCCGTGCCGTGCACGCGGAACATCGGATTGAAGACGCCGAACTGGAACCAGCGCGTGAACAGTTCCGCGTACGCCGGGTCCGCCGGCTTGCCGCCGAAGAAGCCGCCGATGTCGGCCGACCAGTACGGGATGCCGGACAGCGTGAAGTTCAGCGCGGCGGGAATCTGGCGGCGGAACACGTCCCAGGTGCCCATCGTATCGCCCGACCACGTGATGGCCGCGTTGCGCTGCTGGCCCGCGTACGCGGAGCGGGTCAGGATGAACGCGCGCTTGCCGGCCTGGTCGCGCACCATGCCGTCATGCACGGCCGTCGTGTGCAGCAGCGGGTACGCGTTGTAGACGGCGCTGCCCGGACCGGCGGCCGTCGTGACCTCGCGCATCTGGCCCCACCAGCCGCCCAGTTCCGCTTCCGACGCGTCCAGCCACCAGCCGTCGAAGCCGAGCGTGCCGAGGCCGCGCATCACCTGGCGCCAGTACAGGTCGCGGGCGCGCGGGTTGTACGCGTCGTACCAGCGGCCCTTGCCGGCCGGGTAGACGTTCGGGTACGTGGCCGGATACAGGCCGCCGATGGCGTCCAGCGCCTTCGTGTTCGCGGTGTCCGTATCGAGGCGGGCCCACACGGAGATGATCGCGTGGACGTTTTCGTCGTGCAGCTTCTTGACCATGCCGGCCGGGTCGGGGTAGCGCGCCTTGTCGAATTCATGGCTGCCCCACTGGCCCGGCAGCCAGTACTGCCAGTCCTGGATGACGGCGTCGAGCGGCACCTTCATCTGGCGGTATTTCGCCGCGATGCCGAGCAGTTCGTCCTGCGTCGCGTAGTGTTCCTTCGACTGCCACAGGCCCCACGTCCAGCGCGCCATCAGCGGCGCGGTGCCCGTCAGGCGGCGGTAACCCTTGATCACGTCGTCGAGTTCGGGGCCGTACATGAAGTGGTAATCGACGCCCCCCGCTTCGGAGCGGATCATGATCGGCGGCCCGGACGGCAGGTCGACGTCGACGTCCGTGACGGCCGCGTTGTTCCACAGGATGCCGTAGCCCTGCGGCGAGACGAGCATCGGCACCGCGACGTCGCGGTTCGCCTGCTGCAGGCGGACGGTGGTGCCGCCGTAGTCGAGCAGGCCGTTCTGGTGCTGGCCGAGGCCGTACACGATGTTCCCGTGTTCGCCCGTATAGAAGCGCTGCGCGACGCCGTGCGACAGGTCCCGGCCGCCTTCCTTGATGATCTCCTTGCCGTCCGGCGTCTGGAAGACGACGTTGCCGTCTGCGCGTCCCACGCGCACCTTCAGGTCGGCCGTCGACAGCGTCCACGCGTCGGCGGATTCGGCGATCTGGAACCCGATCTTTTCAGGCTTGGCGATGACGGCCGGGTTGTAGTTGCCGGCAAAGCCCGCCGGGCCGAAGCGGACGTGGATGACGCGTGGCGCCACCGGTTCGATCGTCAGCACGCCCGCGTCGGTGCGCACCTGCATGCCCGTGTCGACGCGCTGCATCGACGGCGCCGCCGCATGCGCCGTCAGCGTCCAGGCGGACACGCTCCCAATGAATAAGGACTTCCACATTTGTTGTTCTTCCTGTTCGTGTTGGTGAACCTGCCGGTTGTCCCCGGTGGCAGGTGCGTTACACGTCATGTTGACGTAGTTTCAAAGTCTAACATGAAATGTTATCGCAAACATACTGAAATGAAGAGCATCATGAGGAGGTCAAGGCCCGTTCGCGCCACGCGCCCGGATTCACGCCCGACCATTCGCGGAACGCGTGCGTGAACGCACTCTGTTCCTGGAAGCCGAGCAGGAAGGCGATGTCGACGAGCGACAGGCCGTCCTGGCGCAGATAGTCCATCGCCAGCGCGTAGCGCGCGGCGTCCAGCACCTGCTGGAACGTCGCGCCCGCGTCCGCGAGCTTGCGCTGCAGGGTGCGCGGCGACAGCGCGAGTTCGGCGGCGATGCCCGCCAGCCGCACGGGTTCGCGCGCGAGCGTGCGCACGATGGCCGCGTGTACCTGCGCGACGATGCCGCTCGTCGCCTGCGCCCGTTCGCGCAGCAGGCGTTCGGCGTGCTGTTGCAGCAGCGGATACAGCGCGGTGTCGGCGGCGGGCAGCGGCAGCGCGAGCAGGGCCGCGTCGAAATCGACCGTGTGTGCGGACGCGCCGAACGCGGGCACGCCGCCCAGCACGCGCGCGTACTCGGCCGGGTCGGCGTCGATGGGCCGCGCGTGCGCGAACGCGAGGGCGTGCGGCGCCAGCGGTCGGCCCGCGAGCCACGAGCCGAACGTGCGGATGCCGGCGAACACGCTTTCCGCCAGGTGCCGGCTCGCGTGCGGATAATGGCTGATCCACGTGTAGCGCGCGTGGGCGCCATGGGCCTCGAGGCGGGAGCGCCCGAGGTCGTGCGACAGTTGTTCGTAGCGCTGCGTCTGTTCCAGCGCCTGGCCGATGTCGCGGCAGGCCAGCAGCACGAGGCCATAGACGCTGTACGTGCCGGGCCGCACGCGCTCGCCCACGTGCAGGCCGAAATGCGGGTCGCCGGCCAGGCGGCTGCCCGCGTCCAGCAGTGCGATGTAGTCGGATGCCGCCAGCGCGTCCGGCAGCGGGTCGGGCAGGTCGGGTGCGAGGCCGGCGGCTTGCGCCAGCGCGGACGGGGCGATGCCCAGCGCGGCCGCGGTCTCCAGCAGCGGCTGCAGATAGGCCGCGGTGACGCGCGACGGTGTGGCTGGCATGTTCGAACAAGCGCTTGGCATGAATCCGCAATACTCGGGTCGTCGTTTTTCTTAAAGTGGCCGCAAACGAGTATAGCCGCATAACACGACGGGGAGAACGGCAGATGCGACGCTGGAACGGTTGGGGAGACGATACGATCGATGTGCCGGTGGGCGAGGGCGCACTGGCATTCCTGCGCGGCGCCATCGGCGCGGGCACGGCGCCGCGCGATGCCGCGTTCGACGCGCTGTGCGGAAGCCTGCCGCCCGGCCGCCTGCCGCCGCATCCGCTCATCGATGCGGGCGCGCCGGCGCGGCTCGCGCACGCGGCGGGCCAGAGCCTGCAGGACTGGCTGCGTTTGCGCTACGGCCGCATCGACGCGGCGCCGGACGGCGTCGCGTACCCGGAAAGCGCGGACGACGTGCGCACCTTGCTGCGTTTCGCGGCGGCGCACGATGCGGCCGTCGTGCCGTACGGCGGCGGCACGAGCGTCGCGGGCCACCTGGACGCCGTCGGCGCGCGGCCCACACTCTGCGTCGACATGGCGCGCATGCGCGCCCTCGTGTCGCTCGACGAGGAGGCGCAGCTCGCGGTGTTCGAGGCGGGCGTGGCGGGGCCGGACCTGGAAGCGCAGCTGCGCGCGCACGGCTATACGCTGGGCCACTTCCCCCAATCGTTCGATTACTCCACGCTGGGCGGCTGGGTCGTCACGCGCTCGTCCGGCCAGCAATCGCTGCGCTACGGCCGCATCGAGCAGCTGTTCGCGGGCGGCCGCGTGGAGACGCCGTCCGGCACGCTCGCCATGCCCACGTTCCCCGCGTCCGCCGCGGGCCCCGACTTGCGCGAACTGGTGCTGGGGTCGGAAGGCCGGCTCGGCATCCTGACGGAAGCCGCGGTGCGCATCAGCCGCCTGCCGCCGTACGAAGCCTTCCACGCCGTGTTCTTCCCCGACTGGCATGGCGCCGAGCGCGCCGTGCGCATGATCGTGCAAGCGCGCCTGGGCCTGTCGATGCTGCGCCTGTCGAATGCGACGGAGACGGCCACGATGCTGATGCTGGCCGGCCACGGCCGCCAGGTCGCGTTGCTGGAAGCGTGGCTGAAGATGCGCGGCGCGCGCGCCGATAAATGCATGCTGCTCGTCGGCGCGAGCGGCGAGAAGGCGCAGGCACGCGCCGCGCTGAAGGCCGCGCTGGCGCTGGCGCGACGCGACGGCGGCGTGCACGCGGGCCGTGGACTGGGCGAGCGCTGGAAGCGCAACCGCTTCCGCAACGTGTACCTGCGCAACAGCGCGTGGGCGCACGGGTATGCGATCGACACGGTGGAGACGGCGCTCGACTGGCCCCGCGTCACGCCCGCGATGCACGCGATCGAGCGGGCCGCGCACGGCGCGCTCGCGCGTGACGGCGAGCGCGTGCACGCGTACACGCACTTGTCGCACCTGTATCCGCAAGGCGCCAGCGTCTACTCGACGTTCATCTGGCGCCTGGCCGGCGACTACGACGCGGACCTCGCGCGCTGGCGCCAGTTGAAGACCGCGGTGTCGGAGGCGATCGTCGCGGGTGGCGGCACGATCAGCCACCAGCACGGCGTGGGCCGCGACCACGCGCCATGGCTCGCGCACGAAAAGGGAGAACTGGGCATGGCGGCGCTGCGCACGCTGTTCTGCGAGTTCGATCCGGATGGACGCATGAATCCGGGCAAGCTGGTGACGCCATGACGGCAGATCACGCCGCGCTGTGGCAGCGGGACGGGCGCGCAGGCCTGGCGGAGGTGCTGGCGGGCGAGTGGGACCTGATCGTGATCGGCGGCGGCATCAGTGGCGCCGGCGTGCTGCTGGAGGCCGCGCGGCGCGGCTTGCGTGCGCTGCTCGTCGAGCGCCGCGACTTCGCGTGGGGAACGTCGAGCCGCTCGTCGAAGCTCGTGCACGGCGGGCTGCGCTACCTGAAGGGCGGCCACCTGCGGCTGACGGCGGAATCCGTGCGCGAGCGCGAGATGCTGTTGCGCGCCGCGCCCGGCCTCGTCGAGCCGCAGGGCTTCGCGTTCGCGCAGTACGAGGGCGCGCGCGGCCGCCGCAGCTTCCTCACGGGCCTCGCGCTGTACGATGCGATGGCACACCGGCGCGAACCGCACTGGCTCGCCGCCGACGACTTCCTGCTGGCGGCGCCGAACGTGAAGCGCGACGGCCTGGCCGGCGGCATCGTCTACACGGACGCCCGCACGGACGACGCCCGCCTCGTGCTGCGCGTGCTGCGCGAGGCGCTGGACCACGGCGCGGCGGCCGTCAACCACCTGGGCGCGCGCGAGCTGCTGCGGGCGGGCGGCCGCGTGTGCGGCGCGACGCTCGCCAGCGCCGACGACGGCACGACCTACACGGTGCGCGCGCGCGTCGTCGTCGATGCGACGGGTGCCTGGTCCGGCGCCTTGCACGGCCAGGGCCCGCGCCTGCGTCCGCTGCGCGGCAGCCATCTGATCCTGCCCGCGTGGCGGCTGCCGCTGGCGCGCGCCGTCAGCCTGATGCATCCCCACGACGGCCGGCCCGTGTTCGCATATCCGTGGGAAGGTGCGACGCTCGTCGGCACGACGGACCTCGACCACGACGACGGCATGGAGCGCGAGCCCCGCATCACGCGCGCGGAAGTCGATTACCTGATGGCGGCGCTGCAGGCGCAGTTCCCGCACCTGCAACTAACCGACGATGACGTCGTGTCGACGTATGCGGGTGTCCGGCCCGTCATCGCGGGCAAGGAAGGCGGGGCGCCGTCGCAGGAAGGGCGGGAGCACGTGGCGTGGAGCAGTCCCGGTCTCGTGGCGATCGCCGGCGGGAAGCTGACGACGTTCCGCGCCATTGCGCTCGACGCGCTGCGGCTCGTAAAGCATCAACTGCCCGGCTGGGACGATCCGCTCGACGCGTGCCCCGTGTTCGCGCCGGTCCCGCTGCCGGCCGTGCCGGTCGATGTCGACGTCGATGCCGGCACGCTGCGCCGGCTGCACGGGCGCTATGGCGCGTGCGCTGCTGCGCTCATCGATGCGGCGGGGCCCGGCGAACTGGAACGCATTCCCGGCACGGAAACGGCATGGGCCGAGCTGCGCTGGGCCGCGCGCAGCGAAGCCGTGCGGCACCTGGACGACCTGCTGCTGCGCCGCACCCGGCTGGGCCTCCTGCTGCGCGACGGCGGCGCGGCGCACCTGGCGCGCATCCGCGCGATCTGCCAGCCGGAACTCGGCTGGGACGACGTACACTGGGCGCGGGAAGAGACGGCGTACCGCGCCCACTGGACCCTTCACCACGGCCTGCCCCATGAAGACTGACACGACGACGATCCTCGCCATCGACAACGGCACCCAGAGCGTGCGCGCGATCCTGTTCGATCTCGCCGGGAACATCGTCGCCAAGTCGCAGGTGATGCTGGACGCTTATTTTTCCCGGCAGCCCGGCTGGGCCGAACACGACCCCGAAGACTATTGGCAATCGTTGTGCCGCGCGTGCCAGGGCCTGTGGACGCAGCCCGGCGTGCGGCGCGAGTCGATCGCCGGCGTCGCAGTGACGACGCAACGCGGCACCGTCGTCAACCTGGACCGTGACGGCCGCCCGCTGCGCCCCGCCATCACGTGGCTCGACCAGCGCCATACGGACACGGTGCCGCCCCTGGCCTGGTGGTGGCGCACGGCGTTCAAGCTGGCGCGCGTGGACGGCACCATCGATTATTTTCGCGGCGAGGCCGAGATCAACTGGATTCGCGCGCACGAGCCGGAGGTGTGGGCCGCGACGGACAAATTCCTGCTGCTGTCCGGTTACCTGAACTGGCGGCTGTGCGGGCGCTTCGCCGATTCGTCCGGGTCGCAGGTCGCGTACGTCCCGTTCGACTACAAGCGCCGGCGCTGGGCCGGGCCGCGCGACTGGAAGTGGCAGGCGCTGGCCGTCGAACCGCGCATGCTGCCGGAACTCGTGGAGCCGGGCGACCGGCTGGGCGAGATCGGCCGCGCCGCCGCGGAGGCGACCGGCATCCCGGCCGGCACGCCGCTGCTGGCGGCCGCCGCGGACAAGGCGTGCGAAGTGATCGGCGCCGGCTGCCGCGAGCCGCACGTCGGGTGCCTCAGCTACGGCACGACGGCTACCATCAACACGACGGGCACGCGCTACGTCGAGGTGACGCCGTTCCTGCCGCCGTATCCGGCCGCGATTCCCGGTGCGTACAGCAGCGAGGTACAGGTGTTCCGCGGTTACTGGATGGTCAACTGGTTCAAGGAGCAGTTCGGCCACCGCGAGCAGCAGCGCGCGCTGGCGGAAGACGTGGCGCCCGAACACCTGTTCGACCAGCTCGCGAGCGCCGTCCCGCCGGGCTCGATGGGGCTGATGCTGCAGCCGTACTGGACACCCGGCATCCGCGTGCCGGGACGTGAAGCGAAAGGCGCCATCATCGGCTTCGGCGACGTGCACACGCGGGCGCACGTGTACCGCGCAATCCTGGAAGGCCTCGCGTACGCGCTGCGCGAAGGGAAGGAGCGCATCGAACAGCGCAGCGGCGTGCCGATCACGGCGCTGCGCGTGTCCGGCGGCGGCTCGCAGAGCGATTGCGCGATGCAGCTGACGGCCGACATCTTCGGGCTGCCGACGGCGCGGCCGCACGTGTACGAGACGTCGGCCCTGGGCGCCGCCATCGACGCCGCGGCGGGCCTGGGCCTGCACCGCGATTTCGCGGCGGCGATGGATGCGATGACGCGGGTGGGCCGGGTGTTCGAACCGGTGCCGGCGCACCGCGACGTGTACGACCGGCTGTATCGGCAGGTCTATCTCAAGATGTACCGGCAGTTGCAGCCGCTGTACCGCGAGATCGCGGCGATCACCGGGTATCCCGCGCGCTAGCGTCAGTACAGCGCCGCGTCCTGCACGACGTCCCACGCCGTACCGACGATGGTTGCCTCGACGCGGTTGCGGCCCCCGGCCTTGGCGGCATACATGGCGCGGTCGGCGCACACGAACAGGTTGTCGGTCGCATCCAGCTGTGTCGGCACGATCGTGGCCACACCGACCGACACGGTAAGCCACGTCGACGTCGGTGAGCGCGGGTTCGGGATCTCCAGCGCCTCCACGGCCGCGCGGATCATCTCCGCGAGGCGCGCCACGCTTTCCGCCGGCGTCTCCGCGAACAGCAGCACGAATTCCTCGCCACCGTAGCGCGCGGCGAGATCGGTTGGACGCGCGGCGTGGTCCTGCAGGGTCTGCGCGACCCGCTGCAGGCACACGTCGCCGGCCGCGTGGCCGAGCGTGTCGTTGTACAGCTTGAAGTGGTCGACGTCGAGCACGACGAGCGACAGCGGCTGCGCGTTGCGGATCGCGCGCTGCCATTCCTTCTCCAGGAACGCGTCGAAGTGGCGCCTGTTGGCGATCTTCGTGAGCGGATCGAGCAGCGCCGCGCGCTGCAGCGCATCTTCGGACTGCTTGTGGTGCGTGATGTCGTGCAGCAGCGCGACGAACAGGCCGTCTGCCGCGTGCATCGGCGTCATCGTCAGGTCCATCGCGCGCAGGCCACCGTCGCGGTGGCGGATCTTGACTTCGCGCGTGCCATAACCGATCGCATCGAGGCCCTCGCAGCAGCCGGCCTCCGGGCAGTCCAGCAAGTCCTTCAGCGACAGGCCCACGAGTTCGTCGGGCGCATAGCCCAGGTAGCGGTCGCAGGCCGGGTTCGCGTACTGCACGCGCCCGCAGCCTTCGACGATCAACAGACCCTGGTCCATGCTGTTGACGATCATGCGTAGCCGGTCGGCCTGTTCCGACTGCGTGTCGGTGCTGCTGCGCAGGCGCAGCTGGGCGCGCACGCGCGCGCAGACTTCTTCCAGCCGCAGCGGCTTCGGGATGTAGTCGGCGGCGCCCGTGTCGAAGCCGGCGACGATGTCGGCCGTGTCGCCGCGCGCGCTCATGAAGATCACGGGAATGCGCGCCGTGGCCGGATGCGCCTTCAGGCGGCGGCACGTCTCCAGGCCGTCGAGGCCGGGCATGACGACGTCGAGCAGGATCACATCGGGTTTGACGCGCTGGGCGATGTCGAGCGCGCGGTCGCCGGACGTGGCGACGAACGTCTGATAGCCTTGGCGCAGCATCATCGACCGCAGCACGCCGAGGTTGTCGGGCGCGTCGTCGACAATGAGAATGGCGGGCTTGCGCGAGTCGGCAAGCGGCGCGGTCGCAGGGTTGGTCATACGGTGCTTGGCGGGGGGATGCACGTTAGATTGCGTGCAAAATCATACACCCCGCAGAGCTGCGGCGGGCAATAAGTTTTTTTACTATCGGGAAAATATGTAACTTTTGCGCAACTGACAATTGTTTAGTCAGTTCGACAATTGTCGTAGACGGGCGGCACCATGGTACCGCCCTTTGAACAGGACCTTACATCTGGTCCTTGATGAGCTTGCCGAGGGTGGCGATGCCTTCGCGGATGCGCTCCGGCGGCACCGTCACGAACGACAGGCGCAGCGTGTTCGTTTCCGGCTTGTTCGCATAGAACGGACCACCCGGGACGAACGCCACGCGCGCGGCGATGGCCTGGTCGAGCAGCTTCATCGCGTCGATGTGCTTCGGCAGCGTGACCCAGACGAACATGCCGCCTTCCGGACGGGTCCACGTCACGCCTTCGGGGAATTGCTCGGCCATCGCGTCCAGCATCACCTGGCACTGGTTCGCGTACAGGCTGCGGATCGTGGGGATGTGCTCGTCCAGGAAGCCGTCCTTGACGACTTCGTGCACGACCATCTGCGTGAGCGTGGCCGTGTGCAGGTCGGCGGCCTGCTTCGCGAGCTCGAGGCGGCGCACGAGCGGCAGCGGGGCGACGACGTAGCCCAGGCGGATGCCCGGCGTCAGCACTTTCGAGAAGGAGCCCATGTAGATCACGCCGTCCGGGTTCATCGACAGCATGCGCGGCATCGGCTCGCCCTTGTACGACAGCGCGCCGTAAGGATCGTCCTCGATCAGCGGCAGGCCCAGGCGGGCGCAGGTCTCGACCAGTTCCAGGCGGCGCTCGATCGACAGCGAACGTCCGGTCGGATTCTGGAAGTTCGGCAGCGAGTACAGCAGGCGCGCACCCTTGGCCAGCGGCTCGATCGACGAGGGCACGAGGCCGTGGTCATCGGTCTCGACCGACTGGAATTCCGGGCGGTAGACGGAGAAGGCCTGCAGCGCGCCGAGGTAGCTGGGGGTTTCCACCAGCACGCGCGAACCTTCGTCGATCAGGACCTTGCCCAGCAGGTCGAGCGCCTGCTGCGAGCCGGACACCATCAGGATCTGCTCCGGCACGATCTTCGTGCCTTCCGTGGACAGGTAGTTCGCCACCCATTCGCGCAGCGGCGCGTAGCCGTCCGTCGGGCCGTACTGCAGCGCTTGCTTGCCGTTTTCCGACAACACCTTGTCGTAGGCGGCTTTCATGCGTTCGACGGGGAACGTGGCGGGCGAGGGCAGGCCGCCGGCGAAGGAAATGATTTCCGGACGCTGCGTGATCTTCAGGATCTCGCGGATCGCCGAGCTTTGCAGCTGCTGCGCGCGTTCCGAGAACTGCCACTGGATGGGATTGGGATTTTCGATTTTCATACTTGTCTCACAGGAAGGGCCACGTTGGTGCGTCGGCCATTATAAAGCACGCCGGATAGGCTGCTCTCTCAAAGAGGAGCACGCCTGGTAGACGCGCTCCGGTTAAATTTTGGCAGAAAATATCGTTGCCGGACAATAGCTTACGCTACTTCCGCAATCAATTCGATCTCGACGCAGGCGCCCAGCGGCAGCGACGCCACGCCAAAGGCCGAGCGCGCGTGCTTGCCGGCGTCGCCGAACACTTCGCCCAGCAGTTCCGAGCAGCCGTTCGTGACGAGGTGCTGTTCCGTGTAGTCCGGCGTCGACGCGACGAGGCTCATCACCTTGACGATGCGCTTCACGCGGTGCAGGTCGCCGCCGACGGCTGCCTGCAAGGTGCCGATCAGGTCGACCGCAACGGCACGCGCCGCCGCCTTGCCCTGTTCCGTCGTTTTTTCGCGGCCCAGCAGGCCCGCATTCACGGTGCCGTCCGCATTCTTCGAGATATGACCGGACAGGAAGACCAGATTGCCGGTCTGCGCATACATGACGTAGGCGGCGGCTGGCGTGGCTGGCGCGGCGAGGGTGATGTTCAGTGCTTTGAGTTTGTCGTAGACGGACATGAATTCCCCAGGGTTGCGTGAAAAGAAAGCGTTTATTGTACGACGCGGCGGCGGGCATGCCCACTGTCGTGCACGTTGCGCGGTGCGGGTTCATCAGCGCCTGACCTGCATCCGTCGGCCCAGCGCCACGGTCGCGATCACGGCCAGGGCGAAGCCGACGTTGGCCGGGGTCAACGCCTCGCCCAGCAGCACCGCGGCGCCGGCCAGCGACAGGAACGGCTGCAGCAGCTGCACCTGGCCCACGCGTGCCACGCCGCCCAGCGCGAGGCCCCGATACCAGAAAAAGAAGCCGATGAACATCGAGCCGACCGTGATGTAGCCGAACCCGAGCCAGCTGGCCGCGCCGACCGATCCCAGCCGGGCCAGCTGGTCGCCTTCGAGCGCGGCCAGAAGGACGGCGGCCGGGACGGCGGCCAGCACGAGCGCCCAGCAGATCGTTTCCTGGCCGCCCAAGGTGCGCGCGAGGCGGCCGCCTTCCGCATAGCCGGCCGCCGCGGCGACAATGGCGCCGAACATCAGCACGTCGGCCGCCTGCAGCGCGCCGCCGCCCTGGCTCAGCGCGAATACGACGACGAGGCCGGACCCCAGCAGCGCCACGAGCCAGAATCCGTTCGACGGCCGCTCGTAGCCGCGCAGTGCCGCGTACAGCGCGGTCGCCAGCGGCAGCATGCCGGCCAGCACGGCGCCGTGCGACGCGGGCACGGTGCGCATCGCGATCGAGCTCAGCAGCGGAAATCCGAGCACGCACCCGAGCGCCACGATGGTCAGCGGCCACAGCGCGGACCGTCCCGGAAACGCGACGCGGCGCAGGCGCAGCCAGCCCGCCGCCAGCGCGGCGGCGCCCAGCGCGCGGGCCAGCGTGAGGAACAGCGGATCGAGTTCGCGCACGGCGAGCCGCGTGAACGGCAACGTGAGGCTGAAGATGGCGACGCCGGCCAGTCCGAGCAGCATGCCGCGCGTGTCGTCGGATGCCGCCGCGGGGACGTGGGGTGGGGCGAGGGTGGTGGGACGCATGGGTTCTCCTGTTGTCGTTGCAGCAAACCTTGGTCAGGGTTATGCTAGACCGGGCGAGCAGTACAGTCCCGATACACTTGCCGATATCCTTTTGCATACTGTGATGGTGAAATGACCGATACACTCATGCCCGCGCTGCTGTCGCGCGATTCCGGCGAACCGCTGGCCGACCAGATCTTCCGCGCCGTGTCCGCGCGCATCGACGACAAGCAGCTGCGGGTCGGCAGCCGCATGCCGTCGATTCGCCGGTTCGCGTCCGATCACGGCGTGTCGCCGTTCACCGTCGTGGCCAGCTACGACCGGCTCGTCGCCCAGGGCTACCTGGAATCGCGCCGCGGGGCCGGATTCTTCGTGCGCGAGCGCGCACCGCTGAACACGGCGCTGCGCCGCGCGGGCCAGGGCGCCGCCGCCGTCGAAGAGCGCGCACTGGACGTCGTCTGGCTGATCCGCCACATGTTCCGGCAAATGCCCGGCCAGCCGTCGAGCGCGGCGGGCGTGCTGCCGACCGCGTGGCTGGACGGCACGGGCGTGGCCAACGCGCTGCGCGCCGTCAGCCGCCAGAACAGCAGCGTTCTGCTGAACTACGCGACGCCGCAGGGCTATGCCCCGCTGCGCGAGCAATTGCAGCGCAAGCTGGCGGAGCTGGAAATCGCGGCCGCGCCGGACCAGTTCGTGACGACCTTGGGTGTCACGCAAGGCCTCGACCTCGTCGCGCGCGAATTCTGCCGCCCCGGCGACACGGTGTTCGTCGACGACCCGGCGTGGTTCCTGATGTTCGGCTCGTTCGCCGCGATGGGGCTGAAAGTGGTGGGCATCCGGCGCCAGGCCGACGGCCCCGACCTGGCCCAGCTGGAGGCGCTGGCCGCGCTGCACCAGCCGCGCCTGTACATCATTGTGTCGGTACTGCACAACCCGAGCTCGACGTCGCTGTCGGCCGCGAAGGCGTTCCAGATCCTGCGCATCGCGGAGCGCCACGACATCACGCTCGTCGAGGACGACATCTATTGCGACCTGCACCCGGGCGGCGCGCAGCCGGCGACGCGCCTCGCCGCGCTGGACCAGCTGCAGCGCGTGATCTACCTGGGCGGCTTCTCGAAATCGCTGGCGGCGAACCTGCGCGTGGGCTTCATCGCCGCGTCGAGCGAGACCGTGCAGCGCCTGGCCGACCGCAAGATGCTGGCCACGTTGAGCACGAGCGACCTGGGCGAGCGCGTCGTCTACAAGATCCTGTCCGAAGGCGTGTACCGCAAGCACCTGGACCGCATCCGCGCCCGCCTCGACGCCGTGCGCCCGCAGGTGCTGCGCCGCGCGGAGTCGCTCGGCATGACGCTGGAGCCCGCGCCGACGGCCGGCATGTTCGCATGGGCCGATTGCGGCCGCGACACCAACGTGCTGGCCGCGCGCGCGATGGACGAGGGCCTGCTGCTGGCGCCCGGCAGCCTGTTCTCGCCGGACCAGCTGCCGTCCACGAAGCTGCGGCTGAACGTGGCGGCGCTGGAGGATGATGAAGCGTGGCGCGGGCTGGAGCGGGTGCTGGGGTGACGGCTACCGTCAATCCGGCGTGAGCGCCTTCAGGCCGGCAATGCCGCCGAAGACGAGGACCATGCGCAGCACCTTCGCCGGCGACAGCGGTTCGGCGAACACGGCAACGCCGACGAGGCTGACGCCGAGCGCGCCGTCGCCATCAGGCTTTCCTCATCTTCCGCTGGGCGCGCCCGACGGCCGGGCGCTCGCGGATGCCGTCCAGCCACGCCGCCACGCGCGGATAGGCCTGGAGGTCGAGGCCCAGCTCGTCATGGCTGGCGAGCCACGGATAGAACGCGACGTCGGCCATGGTGTACTCGGCGCCGGCGATGTGGGCCGATTCGCCGAGGCGGCGTTCGATCAGGCCATAGATCCGCTTCGTTTCCCGCGTATAGCGCTCCAGCGCCAGCTCGTTCCGTTCCGGTGCGCCATGGCGGAACCACCACAGCTGCCCCAGCATGGGCCCGGCGCTCGCGGCTTGCAGGAACAGCCATTGCAGCACGACGTCGCGCCCGACGGCATCGCCGGGCATCAGCTTGCCGCTGGTGACGCCGAGATGGAACAGGATCGCGCACGATTCGAACAAGCTCGTCCCGGTGCGCGCGTCGACGAGCACGGGAATCTTGTTGTTGGGGCTGATGCGCTGGAATTCCGGCGCGAACTGCTCGCCGGCGCCGAGATCGACGTGGTGCAACTGGTAGTCCACGCCGAGCTCTTCCAGTGCGATGACGATTTTCTTGCCGTTCGGGGTGTCGGCGACGTAGGCGGTGACCATGTTGGCTCCTGTGATGAATGGTGCCGCCAGCGTAACTTGTGCAAAAATGTCTGAACATTCGATTGTTTCGCACAGTGCTTGTCGGTTTTTGCGCATCCATGGACTGGGACGACTATCAATATTTTCTTGCGGTGGCGGGCAGCGGTTCCGTGTCCGCGGCCGCGCGCCGGCTCGGCCAAAGCCATTCGACGGTGCTGCGCCGGCTCGACAAGCTGGAGACGGCACTGGACGTGCGCCTGTTCGAGCGCTTCCAGACGGGCTATGTGCTGACGACCAATGGCGAAGAGCTGAGGGAGTTGTTGGCGCCCATCGACGAAGGCATGCAGGAGATCGAACGGAAGCTCTCCGGGCAGGACGCGGCGCTGCACGGCACGATCCGCGTGACGACCACCGACACGCTGATGGACCTGCTGCTGCCCGCGCTGGCCGACTTCCGCACGACGTACCCCGGCATCCGCTTGCAAGTGACGGTCAATAACAGCTTCTTGAACCTGTCGCGCCGCGATGCCGACGTCGCGGTGCGGCCATCGAACACGCCGCCGGACCACCTGGTGGGACGCAAGCTCGGCGTGCTGCGCACGGCGCCGTATGCGGCCCATGCGTACCTGCGGGGCAGCGCGGCGGACGGATCGCCCGGCCACGACTGGACGCGCTACGACTGGGTGGCGCCGGACGAGAGCCTCGCGCACCTGCGCCAGGCCCGCTGGCTGCGCGAGCACGTGCCGGCGGAGCGCCATGCGGCCAGCGTCGATTCCTTGCTGGGGATGGTCGCGGCCGTCGAGGCGGGCCTGGGCGCCGGCATGCTGCTGTGCCTGCTCGCGGACGCGAAACCCGCGCTCGTGCGCCTGGCCGATCCCGATCCCGCGCTCGACACGGATGTGTGGATCCTGACGCACCCGGACCTGCGACGCGTCAACCGCATCCGCTTGTTCACGGCGTTCCTGTTCGACCGCCTGTCCCGGCACGCCGCATTCACGCCATCGGCTGGCGGATGATCGTCTTCCAGCGGCTGGGGTCGGCACGCCGGATGTCGCTCAAATAAATTTCGTGGTGCTTGCCGGCGAGGGCGCCACGTGCCTCGATGAAGTCGTGGACGCGCTGGATCGTCGGGCCTTCCTCCGTGAACGGCCCCACGTGCAGCGTCTGCGCACATGGGCCCTCCGTGAACGTTTCAAGGCGCAGCAGATCGACCGCGGCCAGACCCTTCCTGCGCTTGACCTCCGCCATCGCCGCATGCAGCACGGCATCGTCCGCGCAGGGTGGCTGGTGGATCATCATCGTCCATTGCCACCTGGTCCTGTCGTTGGCGACGAACGACGCCATGTCGTCCGACCACCACAGGCCCTCGAGCGGCATCACGGCGTAGTCGACGCCGGACGGACTTTTCTTGACCATGAACTTCGCCGCATACGACACGGAAAACAGCGCTTCCACGGCGCGCGCGTAATCCGGCGACATGTTCGGATCGCCGGCGCCGTCGATCATTAAGTAGCGGAACGCGGGGACGTCGACCCGGACCACGTCCCGCGCGGATGGTCGGTAGAGATGTTTGAGCTCTTTCTTGAGATCGATCTTCGGCATGGGTTCCTTCACGTATGTCCTGCGTCCAGCGTCTCCACGATGAGGGCCTCTGCCAGGCCCAGCGCGTGCAGCCGGTTGGCCAGCAGCGTATGCTGGGCGGTGCCTGGCCTCGACCTGGCCGCGGCCCGTTCCGTCTTTGCGATCATCGACGCGAACGCGCGCAGCGCGTGCCGCATCGCTTCCGGTGCGATGCCGCTGCGTGCGTCCGTGTCGGCTGACATCAGCGCGGTCGCGATGCGCAGCGCGTCGAGGTTGTCGCTCAACATCGCGTGTTGCCACGTGCCCGGCGGGAGCTTGTGCAGGGCCTTTTCCGACTTCGCGATCAGCGACGCGATCGGTCCGGCCGCGTCGCGCGGGGCGCTATTGTGTGCGCTCACCGTTCCACGGCGGGCGTGCTCGTGCGCGCCCGTTCCAGCAGCAGCGTACGCTCGCGCTCGTTCTGCGTGAGGCTCGCGGCCCGTTCGAATTCGGCCTTCGCTTCCGCATGCCGGCCCAGTTTCGACAGCAGGTCGCCGCGCACGCTGGGCAGCAGGTGGTAGTTGCGCAGCGCGGGTACGCCCTGCAGCGTGTCGGCGAGGGCCAACCCGGCCGCAGGGCCGTACGCCATGCCCAGTGCGACGGCGCGGTTCAGCTCGATGACGGGTGACGGCAGCAACTGCGCCAACGCGTCGTACAGCGCGGCGATGCGGGCCCAATCCGTCGCCTCCGGCGTGAGCGCACGCGCGTGGCACGCGGCGATGGCGGCTTGCAGCGCATACGGCCCGAGTGCGCCGAGGCGGCCCGCGCGCTCCAGCGCCGCCAGGCCGCGTCCGATCAGCAGGCGGTCCCAGCGGGAGCGGTCCTGGTCCATCAGGAGGATCGGTTCGCCATCCGGCCCCGTGCGGGCGCGCTCGCGCGAGGACTGGATTTCCATCAGCGCGACGAGGCCGTGCGCTTCGCTTTCGTCGGGCATCAGGCCGGCCAGCACGCGACCGAGGCGCAGTGCCTCGCGGCACAGCGTGGGCCGCAGCCATTCGTTGCCGGCACTGGCGGAATAGCCTTCGTTGTAGATCAGGTAGATCACTTGCAGCACGGAGGCCAGGCGCGGTGTCAACGCCTCGCCGCGCGGCACTTCGAACGGCACGCGCGCCTCCGCGAGCGTGCGCTTCGCGCGCACGATGCGCTGCGCGACCGTCGCTTCCGGCACGAGGAACGCGCGCGCGATCTCGCCCGTCGCGAGGCCGCCCAGCAGTTTCAGCGCGAGCGCCGCGCGGGCCTCGGCCGACAGCACGGGGTGGCACGTCACGAAGATCAGGCGCAGCACGTCGTCGTCGATCTCGCCCGCGGCTTCGCCGGCGAGCGCTGCCGTTTCGGCCGGGTCGCGGAAGCTGATGCTGGTGCCCAGCATGTTGTCCATTTCCCAGCTCAGTTCGCCTTCCTTGCTGGCGTGCATGGCGTGATGGCGCAAATGGTCGAGCGCACGCCGCTTCGCCACCTGCATCAGCCAGGCGCCCGGCCGATCGGGCACGCCGTCCGTGGGCCAGCGCTCCAGCGCTTCCAGCAGCGCGTCCTGCGCGAGTTCCTCCGCGCGGCCGAGGTCGCGCAGCATGCGGGTCAGCGCGCCGACGATGCGCGCCGATTCCATGCGCCAGACGGCTTCGACGATGCGGCCCGTGTCGGCGGCGGGTTGCGCGCGCGGGCGTGCGTCCGACGCGCCGTGCGCCGGCGTGCCGTGCGCGTTGCCGCCAAGGTTTCCGCCGTCGCCGTCGGTCTCGTCGCCACCGTGGCGCCAGCCGTCGCCGTCGGTCTCGTCGGCGCCGTGGTTCTCGTCGCCGCCGTCGGTCCCACCGTCGCCGTCGCTTCCGGCGTCGCCGCGGTTTTCGTCGTCACCGCCGCTCCCGCCGTCGTCGTTGCTGTCGTCCAGCGTGAGTTCGTCCGGGTCGTCGATCGAACCGACGAACCCGCTGTCGACCGACGTGCCGGCAGCGGGCCGGCTCCGCCCGGCGTCCTTCATGCGCAAGCTCCGGCGCCGGTTGCCGTCACGGCCGCTCCCACGCCGCTTGCGGCGCCAGTTCGGCGCGCAGCGCGGCGTCGAGCTGTTCGGCGCGCACGCTGGCGTCTTCGCGCAAGCGGGCCGCCGCGCCGGCCGGCATCGCCGCCGCGCCCAGTGGCGCGATCAGGGCGACGCGCCGGACCTCGACCTCGACCTCGGGCCCGGTCGGATACGGCAGCGTGCGCGCCCAGTCGAGCGCCGCCTCGATCGACGATGCCCTGGTCATCCAGAACCCGGCGATCAATTCCTTCGCTTCCGCGAACGGGCCATCGAACACGCTGGCGCCGCCATGTGTCACGCGCACGCGGGCGCCGCGCGCCGTGGATTTGAGGCCATCGCCGGCCAGCAGCGTGCCGGCCGCCGCGTGGATGGCGTTGAAGGCGTTCAGCCGGTCGAGTTTTTCCTGCAGCGGAATGGCGTCGCGCTCGGTGCCGGCGTCGGAGCGCAGCAGGATCGCGTAGCACGCATCGTCACCCGCGGCACTGGGCGGGATGCCGGCGCAACCGCCCGGGCAGCCCGTCTCGCGCAGTTCGAGCGTGACGGTGCCGGCTGCGGGCGCGAGGCCCTGGTCTTGCAGCCATGCCAGCGCAGCGGCGCGCGACGGGGCCTCGAACACGGCGAAGCCAGCCGGCAGGCGTTCCGCGGCCGGGAACGGCCCGGACGTCACGGCTTCGCCGCCGGGCCACAGCTTCAGGCGCAATGCCTCGGCATCGGGGGCGAAGGCGAGTGCCAGTGCCGGTGCGCGCGGGACGCCTTCGATGGCAGAGCCCACCGGCGCTGCGCCCGGGTTTGCGCCCGGCAGCCGGCGCAGCAGGTCGTCCAGGACGGCTTGCGGGTCGGCGGCGGCCGTGCGGGTGTCGTTGTCGGTGCGGATGAGCATGAACTGCATGGCCGTCTCCTTCAGCGGGTGGCGAGTTGTTCGCGCATGCGGTCTTCCTGCGCGCGCACGTCGGGTGGCAGGTCGGTGCCGAAGTCGTCGGGGCCGAACAGCTGGCGGATCTCGATCTCGCTGGCGACGCCCTCGTGCGGATTCGGGCAGCGCTTGAACCACTCGATCGCTTCCTCCTTCGAGCCGACTTCGATCATCCAGAATCCGGCGACGAGTTCCTTCGTCTCCGTGAACGGCCCGTCGATGACGGTGCGTTGCGCGCCGTCGAACCGGATGCGGGCGCCCTTGCTGCTGGGCTGCAGGCCTTCGGCCGCCAGCAGGATGCCGGCCTTGACGAGTTCCTCGTTGAAGTTGCCCATGTCGACGAACAGTTTTTCGCTCGGCGCGATGCCCGCTTCGGAGGCCGGTGTGGCCTTGACGATGACCATGAATTTCATGGCTGTGCTCCCGCGCAGTTCTCGCTCATCGACTTTTCCATTTCTGCACGCATCTGCTCGGGCGTCATGTCGCGCTTGTGCGTGGCGATCGACCAGCGGTGGCCGAACGGGTCTTCGAGCTGGCCGTAGCGGTCGCCCCAGAACATGTCGGACACGGGCATGATCGGCTTCGCGCCCGCTTCGACGGCGCGCGCGAAGGCCGTGTCGACGTCCTCGACGTACAGGTGGAGGTAGACGGGCGTGTTCTTCAGCGCGGCCGGGCCGACGCTGCCGAAGTCGGGAAAGTCGTCCGCGAGCATGAACACGGAGTCGCCGATGCGCATCTGCGCGTGCATGAGCTTGCCGTTGGGGCCGGGCATGCGGCTCGTCTCGACGGCGCCGAAGGCCTTCGTGTAGAACGTCAGCGCCTCGGCCGCGCGGCTGCAGATGAGGTGCGGGGTGAGCGTGTGGAAGCCTTCGGGGATGGGACGCACTTGCTGGGTCATGATGATCTCCTGTTCGGTGAATGGATCGGTGCTGCTGTCCTTACGACGATCGGGCTTCCATGGTTTCGACACGCCCGCATAAAAAAATTTCGGCGGATCGACACGTTATGCCGACTCGGTCAAAAAGTCGAGAATCTTAGTATATGCATAAGAAAATGTGGCGAGGAAAAAATTAGCCCTTGAAATCCGTGTTGGCATCCCTATATCGGACCGGTCTGTCCAACCCCTGTTAGTAACGAGGATATAAGAGATGGCTGTCGCCGAAAAAGAAACCCTTGGGTTCCAAGCAGAAGTCAAACAGCTGCTGCAACTGATGATCCACTCCTTGTACTCGAACAAGGAGATTTTCCTCCGAGAACTGATTTCCAATGCGTCCGACGCGGCCGACAAGCTGCGCTTCGAGGCCATCAACAACGACAGCCTGTACGGCAACGACCATGAACTGAAGATCAAGGTCCTGTTCGACAAGGCCGCGCGCACCGTCACCATTTCCGACAACGGTATCGGCATGAGCCGCGACGAAGTGATCTCGCACCTGGGCACCATCGCCAAGTCGGGCACGAAGGAATTCTTCAGCAAGCTGTCGGGCGACCAGCAGGCCGACGCCGCGCTGATCGGCCAGTTCGGCGTGGGCTTCTACTCGGCCTTCATCGTGGCCGACCGCGTCACCGTCGAGACCCGCCGCGCGGGCGCCGACGCGGCCGACGGCGTTCGCTGGGAATCGGCGGGCGAGGGCGATTACACGGTCGAGCAGATCGAGAAGACGAACCGCGGCACCGACATCATCCTGCACCTGCGCGAAGGCGAGGACGAGCTGCTGTCGTCGTGGAAGCTGAAATCCATCATCCGCAAGTACTCCGACCACATCTCGCTGCCGATCGTGATGCACAAGGAAGAGTGGGACGAGGAGAAGAAGGAAACCGTTGTCAAGGATGAATTCGAGACCGTGAACCAGGCGTCCGCGCTGTGGGCACGCAGCAAGTCCGACATCACGCAGGAACAGTACGAAGAGTTCTACAAGCACGTCTCGCACGACTTCCAGCCGCCGCTCGCGTACACGCATAACCGCGTCGAGGGCCGCAGCGAATACACGCAGTTGCTGTACGTGCCGGGCCACGCCCCGTTCGACCTGTGGGACCGCAACAAGCGCGGCGGCATCAAGCTGTACGTGAAGCGCGTCTTCATCATGGACGACGCCGAGCAGCTGATGCCCGTCTACCTGCGCTTCGTGAAGGGCGTGATCGACTCCAACGACCTGCCGCTGAACGTGTCGCGCGAGATCCTGCAGGAGTCGCGCGACGTGCGCGTGATCCGCGAAGGTTCGACCAAGCGCGTTCTGGGCATGCTCGAGGAAATGGCCAACAGCGACGAGCAGGAAGGCAAGGACAAGTACGCGACCTTCTGGAAGGAATTCGGCCAGGTGCTGAAGGAGGGCATCGGCGAGGACACCACCAACAAGGACCGCATCGCCAAGCTGCTGCGCTTCGCGTCGACGCACACGGATTCGTCGGACCAGACGGTGTCCTTCGCCGACTACATCGGCCGCATGAAGGAAGGCCAGGAAAAGATCTATTACGTCACGGCGGACAATTACACCGCGGCGAAGAATAGCCCGCACCTTGAGATTTTCCGCAAGAAGGGCGTCGAAGTGCTGCTGCTGACGGACCGCGTCGACGAGTGGATGCTGTCGTTCCTGAACGATTTCGACGGCAAGGAACTGGTGTCCGTCGCGAAGGGCGGCCTGGACCTGGGCAAGCTCGAGGACGAGGCCGAGAAGAAGGAACACGAGGAGACGGAATCGCAGTACAAGGATCTCGTCGAGAAGATGAAGGGCGCGCTTGCCGACAAGGCCAAGGACGTGCGCGTGACGTTCCGCCTGACCGATTCGCCGGCCTGCCTCGTGGCGGACGAGCACGAACTGTCCGCGAACCTCGTGCGCATGCTGAAGGCGGCCGGCCAGAACGCGCCGGAGTCGAAGCCCATCCTCGAGATCAACCCGAACCACCCGCTCGTCACGCGCCTGAAATACGAGGACGCGGCGAGCCCGCGCTTCGCCGACTGGTCGCACATCCTGTTCGACCAGGCCATGCTGGCCGAGGGCGGCAGCCTGAGCGATCCGGCCGCGTTCGTGAAGCGGTTGAACGAGATGCTGCTGGCGACCAGCGCCAAATAAGCGCCGGCGACGTCGCTACAGGGAGGCCGGGTTCGCCCGGCCTTTTTTGTCGGCTTTCGCGTCGTCCTTGGTCTCGCCTGGCGGTTCCTTTGCCCAGCGCTGGCAGGATTCCAGGCTGCGCTCAGGGTTCGGGCCCCACAGCGACGCATCGATCTTCTTGCCGATCTGTGCCAGCACGGCCACCAGCGTGGGCCGGTCCTTGGCCAGGCACGCCATGTACGCGTAGCGGTTGAGTCGTCCGGGACTGGGGAAGCGGGCCAGCATGTCTTCGTAGCTCTTTTTCATCGTCGGCCAGTCGGCCAGGCTGTTCTCGAACAGAGCGTGACCGTACTCCCTTTCGGCCGCAAGTGCGTACAGCCGTCCATACATCCCTGTGCCGTAGTCGGCCTGCGTCTGCTTCGTGACTTCGCGAATGTACTGGTCCAGAATTTTCGCATCGCCTTGCCATTTCGGTAGGAGCGGAATGAGCATGTCGAAATACAGCATGACGTCGTTTGGATTGCGCTTTAGTCCTTCCTGCTGGATTGTCCTGAGTGTTCCGATATCCCATCCGAGACCGTTACCGATGTCCAACAACAGGTCGTGGGCGGAAGAGTCCGCTAAAGCGACGTCGGCATGGTCCTGCAAGTACTTGGCGGCGCGCTGCAGGTACTTGCGAAAGTCTGCCCAGGCTTCGGGCGGAACGTCCTTGGCGTAGCCGCCGCCGCGATAGGACCAGGCGTGGGCCTCCAGGACCTGAGCATGCAGAATGTGGGCCAGCGACGACTTCGGGTGCTCGGTCGCCCATTGCAAGGTCAACGCCTCCATCTCGCGCAGGTATGGCTCTCGGTGATCGCCCCGATTCTTAATCACCGCATTCAAGCCGAGCCTGAAATACTCGAGCTCGATCCCGCCGTCGGCCTCGATATGTTTGCCGTGCTTGAGATGCTCGTTTTCTTTGTCCAGTGCCGCGAAATCGCCTTTCGAAAAAGCGTCGATGGTCTCGGTCGTCAGCGCCGCCGTTTCCGCGCGGGCCAAGACCGGCATGGCCGCGCAGACGGCCAGCGCCCAGATCGTCAGGCGGCGCAGCAGCGGACGACGGGAACGTGGAATCGGCGTCATTGCTTGGTTCCTTTCGACGCCTTGGCGTCTGTATCGTCATCCAGATTCCACACCATCTGGAACTTGAACGGTGCATCACCCGACGGCTTGTGGTAGTGGCGGTCTTCTTGCATCGCATACTTGACGATCGCGTCATCGAAGGCGTTTTCGAACGCGACCGGCCGCACACCGCGGATGCCCGGCACCTGGATTTTCCGGCCGATGACGGACGCCTGCAGAGGGTTGCCGTCGCGATCCAGTTGCACGCTGACCGTCGTGACGCCGGTCACGGCGAAAAACTTCGCAACGCTCGGATACGGCGGCGGGCCCGCAACGTCTTTGCCGGTTGCGGCGCCCGACTTGTCGAACGTGCTGCCGTAGCGGGCGACTGCGGTCAGCATCGTGCCGTACCGGAAGGCATTCAGCACCGCGGCTGGCGCAATACCTTGGCGCAGGCTTTCCCGCACCCACCAATGTTGTAGGACGCAACGTTCACCGGGCTGCAAAGCGGCGTAGTCGGCGCCCTTGCCCATCACGTCGGACGCCAGCCCGGGTGGCAGCGCCAGCCTGGGATGGTCGCCCGCGGGTGGGCCGCGCCGGAGCAACGCATATGCCGCCTCCTGGGGCAGCGGATCCGGCCACGGCGCCAGATTCGCGCGCGCCTGTCCCCAATGCGTCAACAGCTGGCGTTCGCTGGCCAACATCGCCTCGCGCTCCCCGGCCGGCAGCGCCTGGATGCGGAGGATGCGTACCGTGAAATCCGCAGCGAGAGAATCGGGGATGCCGTAGCACGCATCGGGGCCATTGCGTAGCGCGGTCAGGGTCGCGGTCTCGTAATGGGCGTCGCCAGGTTCGAGCTGCCACAACGCCAGCTCATTGAGCAGCCGGGCGAGGAGGGCGCTGGAAGCCTCGCGGAACGACGGCGCCTTGCCGGCGAGCGATTCGAGGGCGGCCTCCTCGCTCAGCCAGACAGGAAGCAGCTTGTCGAAGCGCGCCACATGCTCTTCGGCGATCTTCTCGGCCGCGGCGCGTAATGCGGGGTCCAGCGGGAGATCCTTGTCGAGCGTGAAGATGCGGACGACTTCGTGACGCAGGCCTTGTGTTATCAGCGTCCGCATGTCGTCGGAGAATTCGGGTGCGGTGGCCGCTTGTGCGCACCCAAGGGTGCAAGCCAACGCCACCGCGAGGAGGGCCTTGCTCGTCGAGGCGAATGACATCGGGAGCGGGCAAATCCTGAAAAAGATGTTCACGTCAGGGAATGTGTGTGTGGATTATCAGAACTGCACAGGATAGCGCAGCCGTGGCGGCACAAAATACGCACTTTCTCACGGCAAAAATTTGCAACTAACCGACGTAGCGCGCAGGGAAAAACGATACCCCGGCACTCAGGCTTTCTGCCCTAGACCGCGCGCCCCCAGCGCAAACGCCGCATCGAACGTGCGCCGCAACCCCCGCTGCAACACCTCCGTCAACGGATTCAACGCCAGCGCGACGACCGCAATGGCAACGGCAATGGCGACGATCTGATACGCCGCCCCGCGCTCGACCGCCAACACCGCCTCCCACAAGCCGATCACAATGCCATGCGACAGATACAGCGTGAACGTGTGACCCGCCAGGAACCGGATGGGACGCGCAACACGCAGCAGGCTGTCGAACCCGGCCTGGCGCGCGCACGCGAAATTCAGCAGCACGAGCAGCATGACGGCGTAATCGGCCAGCACGCGGTCCGCGCTGCCCATGCGGATACCGGCGAACGGCCACAGGCCTTGCGCGACGCCGCGCAGGTAAGGCTCCGGATCTTGCCAGCCCCACAGGGCAATGAGGATGACGCTCAGCAGCCAGCCCGCGCGCGCGACGCCGGGGCCGAAGGTCAACCGGTTGTGCAGGCGGTACAGCGCGACGCCGGACAGCCACACGGGCAGCAGGAGCCACAGGCGCGGCCCGACGAAGGCCAGCACGACGGCCGTGGCGATCCAGCGGCGCCGCCCGGAGAGGTAGTGAAAGACGCCGAACAGCACGTAATACCACGCCTCGTAATCGAGCGACCAGTACGGGATCAGCCAGGGCGGACGCTCGACGAAATGCCAGACGTCGCCCAGGAATGCGAGGTGGAAGGGCACGTACAGCCACGGACGGCGCAGTTCATAACCGTCTTCGACCGGCAGATGCAGCACGTCGCGCACGAACGTCGCAAGCACGAACGACAGCGCCAGCACGGGCAACACGACGGAGAACAGGCGCGCCGCCCGCGCCACGGCGTAGCTGCGTGCAGTGACGTTCTTGTGTTCCGCGCTGTAGGCGATCACGAAGCCGGACAGCACGAAGAATGCGATCACGGCCTCGCGGCCGAAGTCGGGGATGGCCGCGATCTGCGCGTCGTCGAAGATGTGGAAAAAGCCGAAGTGCGCCATGACGACGGCCAGCGCCGCGCACCCGCGCGCGCAGTCGAGGTAGAGGGAGAAGCGCGCGTCGAGCGCACCGGCCCGCGCTGGCGTCATGGTGCCGTCCGGAGGGTCAGGGGTTCAGGTCGCGGCAGAATTCGTCGAGCATCGCGAAACCCTCCGGCCACGGGCCATAGCCGCTGCCGCCGTTGATGTGGCCCGCCGGGCCGATTTCCACGAGCTTGCTGCCCCACGCCTGCGCGAACGCGCGCGCGCGGTCCGGCGCGACGTATTCATCGTTGCTGCTGGCGACGACGATCGACGGGAACGGCAGCCGTGCGAGCGGGATCGGCTTGAAGCCGTTCGCGTCGATCGGGTAGGACGGCGCCTCCACGTCGCTCGGCGCGACGAGGAAGGCGCCCGCCACTTTCAGCGTCGAGCACGATTGCGCCCACTGCGCCACGAGCATGCACGCGAGGCTGTGCGCGACGAGGATGGGCCGGCCTTCGCAATGGGCGATGGCGGCATCCAGTTCGGCCACCCACTCGTCGCGATCCGGATTGTTCCAGTCGCGGTGCGGCACCCGCGTCCAGCACGGGTGCTGTTGCTCCCAGTGGGTCTGCCAGTGTTGCGGTCCCGAGTTCCACAGGCCGGCCAGGGTCAGGATGTCGCACTTCATGTTCGCTCCAGTGTGGTCACGCGGGCATTGTACGATGAAGATGCTGCGCTACAGTGCCGTGCGCAACGCGAACAGCTCCGGAAACAGCACGACGTCCAGCATCTTGCGCAGGTAGCTGACGCCCGCCGTGCCGCCGGTGCCCGTCTTGAAGCCGATGATGCGCTCCACCGTCGACACGTGGCGGAAGCGCCAGAAGCGGAATGCCGTCTCCAGGTCGACCAGCTTCTCGGCCAGCTCGTACAGCGCCCAGTGGTGCTCGGGATCGCGATAGACCTCCAGCCACGCGGCCATCACGGAATCGTCCTGGACGGTCGGCCGCGTCGGGTCTGCATCGAGCCGGGCAGGCGCGATGGCGAGGCCGCTGCGCCCGAGCAGGCGCACGGCTTCGTCGTAGATCGACGGCGCGTGCAGCTCGCGTTCCAGCAGCGCGTGGTGTTCGGGCGACGTCTGGTGCACGGCGAGCATGGCGGCGTTCTTGTTCCCCAGGATGAATTCGAGCTCGCGGTACTGGAACGACTGGAAGCCGGACGACGACGCCAGGTACGGACGGATCGCGCTGTATTCCGGCGGCGTCATCGTGGCCAGCACGTCCCACGCGTGCACGAGCTGGTCCATGATGCGCGCCACCCGGGCCAGCATCTTGAAGGCGGGCGGCAGGTCGTCGGTGCGGATGTGGGTGCGGACGGCCTGCAGCTCGTGCAGCATCAGCTTGATCCACAATTCGCTCGTCTGGTGCTGGATGATGAACAGCATCTCGTTGTGGTTCGGCGACAGCGGGGCCTGCGCGGACAGGATCTTGTCCAGCCCCAGGTAGTCGCCGTAGCTCATGCTGCGGCTGAAGTCCATCTGCGCGCCGTGCCAGTCGGCGTCCTTCTTGGTCTCGTCCATGGCGCTCCTCAAGTGACGGCGCTGCGGGCGGCGCGGGTGTCGTATGCTTCCCGGTCGAGGATGTCGCGCAGGGTTTCCACCGCGTCCCACACGTCCGCGAAGCTGGTGTACAGCGGCGTGAAGCCGAAGCGCATGATCTCCGGCTCACGATAGTCCCCGATGACGCCGCGCGCGATCAGCGCCTGCATCACCGCATAGCCGTGCGGATGCGTGAAACTCACCTGGCTGCCGCGCTGTGCATGCGCGCGCGGCGTGACGAGCCCCAGCGGATGCGCGGCGCAGCGCCGCTCCACCAGCGCGATGAACAGGTCGGTGAGGGCGAGCGACTTCGAGCGCAGGGCGGCCATGCTCGTGGCCTCGAACACCTCCAGGCCGCATTCGACGAGCGCCAGCGACACCACCGGCTGCGTGCCGCACAAGGCGCGGCCGATGCCTTCGGCCGCTTCGAAGCCGTGCGACATCGCGAACGGCGCCGCGTGGCTCCACCAGCCCGTGAGCGGATGGCGGAATGCGGCCTGGTGATGGCGCGGCACCCAGATGAACGCGGGGGCACCCGGGCCGCCGTTCAGGTATTTATACGTGCAGCCCACGGCGAAGTCGGCGCCGGCCCCGTGCAGGTCGAGCGGCACGGCGCCGGCGGAATGGGCGAGGTCCCACACGGCCAGCGCGCCGCGCGCGTGCGCGTGGGCGGACAGCGCCGCCATGTCGTGCATGCGCCCCGTCCGGTAGTTCACGTGCGTGAGCATCAGGACGGCGCAGTTCGCATCGACGGCCCCTTCCAGTTCCTCGGGCGAATCGACGAGGTGGATCCGGTAGCCGCGGTCCAGCCAGCGCGCAAGGCCGTCCGCCATATAGATATCGGTCGGGAAGTTGCTGCGTTCGGTGACGATGACCTTGCGCGCCGGGTCGCGCTCCGCCTGCAGGGCCAGCGCCGCGGCCAGTGCCTTGAACAGGTTCAGCGACGTCGTGTCCGTGACGACCACTTCGCCGGCCCCTGCGCCGATGAGGGGCGCGAGGCGATCGCCGAGCCGGCCGGGCAGGGCGAACCAGCCAGCCGTATTCCAGCTGCGGATCAGTCCTTGCCCCCATTCCTGGGCGACGACGTCGCGCGCGCGCTCGAGCGCCGCGCGCGGGCGGGCGCCCAGCGAATTGCCGTCCAGGTAGATGACGCCGTCGGGCAGGTCGAAACGGGTGCGCAGCGGCGCCAGCGGGTCGGCGGCATCGAGCGCGACGCAGGCGGCGCGCGTCGTGGCGCCGGCGATGTCATGGGTCGTGTTGCTCATGCGGCCGTCCCATGGGTGAGGGGGGCGGCGCCGGGCGGGACCGGGGCGGCGGCCGAGATCGTCGGGCTGCCGTGCCGGAGGGTTGGAACGGGCATTGGAGTTCCTCCAGGGTAGGGGTGCGGGAAGTGTAGCAAGAAAATCATCGGCGGCGCGACGGGTGAGCGTTGCCATTTTTGCATCGCGCAGGCGCCATCGAAAAATTTTCGAATTTTTTTTCGCTGCAGCCCTAAAGTTCCGCGCAACCCGTCCGATAACCCAGTTAGATGACCGGGATTGGGTCTTGGAAAAATTTTTGCAGGAGCCCTAAAGTTTCGCAAAAGCCGTCCGATAACCCTCTTAGATGTCCGGAACTGGATCGGAAAAAAGTTTGTCGAAACCCTAAAGTTCGGCAAAAACCATCCGATAACGGCTTTGCAGGGATGCTTAAGGACAAAAATTTTTTTGAGGAACCCTAAAGTTCCCGAAATCGTTGACGTAAACCAACACAGCGGTAGGTTGTCGGCAGCGTCAAAGGGCAGGAAACGCCCCGGTTTCACATAACACTTCTGCCCCTTTTTCATAGGGACGCCCCCACGATTCGGCAGGGTTTGTCAGACAAACTCCTACGGGTCGCGTTCGCCTTTTCCGGACGAAAAATACAGACACTCTCCAATTCTCCAAAAGTTTCCTCACAGTCAGAATCTATCTCAACGGCAACACACAACGCCTCACAGATACGATCAACGGAGAGATGAAATGACTGCGAACGACATGATGGCTGAAATTCGTGATGCGAACCTGAGCTACCTGATGCTGGCACAGCAGATGATCCGCGCAGACAAGGTCACCGCAATTTTCCGCCTCGGCATCTCGGCCGACATCGCCGACCTGATCGAAGGCATGAGCAACGCGCAGATCCTGAAACTCGCCGGCGGCAACATGATGCTGGCCCGCTTCCGCTTCGACGACGCCGCCATCCTCGGCATGCTGACGAGCCACAGCAAGGACCGCGCGCTGGCCCAGTCGCACGCTGCGATCCTGATGGCTGGCCAGCCCGCCGAAGAAATCGCCTAACAGCACGGCACGCCGCCGCCAGAATCGAAGCCGGGGGTCAGAGCACGAAGTTGGTTTTTTGTGCTCTGACCCCGAATTTCAGCCAGCAGCCCCATCGAAGTCGCACCCAGTCAACGGAGTCAAGCATGACCAAGAAAAGCGTCGTCTCGGAAGCCCAGGAAATCCAGCTCGCCATCGAACTGATCCAGCTCGGTGCCCGTCTCCAGCTGCTGGAAAGCGAAGTCTCCCTGTCGCGCGAGCGCTTGATCAAGCTGTACAAGGAACTGAAGGGCGTGTCGCCGCCGAAGGGCATGCTGCCGTTCTCGACCGACTGGTTCCTGACCTGGCAGCCGAACATCCACGCTTCGCTGTACGTCAATATCTATAAGTTTCTCGTCGAGTACGCCGGTGCGACGGGCATCGAGGCCGTGATGAAGGCTTATAAGCTGTACCTGGAGCAGATGCCGCCGGCACCGGGCGAAGAGCCGCTGCTGTCGCTGACCCGTGCCTGGACCCTCGTGCGCTTCTTCCAGGGCAATATGCTCATGCTGGCACCGTGCGGCAAATGCCAGGGCAAGTTCGTCGTCAACGCCCTCGACCTGAACAACGATTACCAGTGCGGCCTGTGCCACATGCCTTCGCGCGCCGGCAAGACCCGCAAGGCCAAGGACGCCGCACTGGCCGCCGCCTGAGTCGTTTTCCCTGTTCGTGAGCCGTATCTTCTCCCCGCGGGGCAGGCCATGCGCGGCCGCTCCGCGTCGCGCTTTCGGCGCCCCGTCCGTGCGCGCGCTGCTCGCGCAGGCCGGCGCCTTTCCCCTGACCCTCATTGCCGTGTGGCTCCTCGCGCGCGCGGGCGTCCCCATGTCGTGGGAAGGCGTCGCGCTGGCCCAGGGCGGCCTGGCCGCGCTGTTGGCGTGGTGGCTCGGGCTCGCAGTCTGGTGGCGCGCGATCGAGCTCGTGTTCCCGTCTTGTGTGCTGATGGCGCGCGGCCTCGACCTGCCGCCCAGCGTGTTCCTCGTCCTGTTCGTGCTGTTCCTGCTCGTGTACTGGTCCACGTTCCGCACCCAGGTGCCGTACTATCCGTCCGGGCGCGGCGCGTGGGACGCCGTCGCGGACGCGTTGCCGGGGGACCGTCCTCTCGCCATCGCCGACGTGGGCAGCGGCCTGGGCGGCCTCGTGCTCGACCTGGCGCGGCGCCGGCCCGATTCCCGGGTGGACGGCATCGAACTGGCGCCGCTGCCGTGGTTCGTCAGCCGGCTGCGCGCGAAGCTGTCCGGCAGCCGGGCGCGCTTCGTGCTCGGCGACTACGAAGCGTTGAATTTTGGTCACTATGACGTGGTGTTCGCCTATCTGTCACCCGCCGCGATGGCAGGGTTGTGGCGCAAGGCGGAGAGCGAAATGCGCCCGGGTAGCATCCTGTTAAGTTACGAATTCGACATTCCAGGCAGATTGCCGGACCGTCGCATTGTGACGACTAACAGTAAGAAAATTCTCTATCTTTGGCAATTTTGACGGTGCGCGGGCCACTTTTACTTGCCCGTGGGCCATTCTCAAGCTAATCTAATTCCCTACGTAAATATTTCTCTTTGGATTCATCGACTTGAGTCCAAACCGGGCCTGTCCCGGAATCACGCATCGGGAGTCCCGTGTTTGTCATTGTTGGTTACGTTGTAGTGCTCGCCGCCGTGTTCGGCGGCTTCGCGATGAATGGCGGTCACCTGGCGGCGCTGTGGCAGCCGCTGGAACTCGTCATGATCGGCGGCGCCGCACTCGGCGCCTTCTTCGTCGGCAACAATCCGAAGGCCGTGAAGGCGACCCTGGCCGCGCTGCCCACCTTGTTCAAGGGTTCCAAGTACACGCGCGAGATGTACATGGAGCTGATGTCGCTGCTGTTCGACGTGCTGTCGAAGGTGCGCAAGGAAGGCCTGATGTCGATCGAAGGCGACATCGAGAGCCCCGAGCAGAGCCCCGTGTTCTCCAAGTACCCGGCCGTGCTGGCCGATCACCACATTGTCGAATTCATCACCGATTACCTGCGCTTGATGGTTTCGGGCAACATGGACGCGTTCCAGATCGAGAACCTGATGGACAACGAGATCGAGACCCACCATCATGAAGGTGCGGTCCCGGCACAGTGTATTGCGAAGCTGGGCGATGGCCTGCCGGCATTCGGTATCGTGGCGGCCGTCATGGGCGTCGTGCACACGATGGAATCCGTAGGCCTGCCGCCGGCCGAGCTTGGCATCCTGATCGCGCACGCGCTGGTCGGTACGTTCCTCGGCATCCTGCTGGCGTACGGCTTCGTCGGTCCTCTGTCCAGCCTGCTCGAACAGAAGCTGGAGGAGTCGACGAAGATGTTCCAGACGGTGAAAGTGACGCTGCTGGCCAGCCTGAACGGTTACGCCCCGGCGCTGGCCGTCGAGTTCGGCCGCAAGGTGCTGTACTCGACGGAGCGCCCGACGTTCGCGGAACTCGAGGACCATATCAAGAAGGCCAAGAGCAAGTAATGGTGCGACACATGGTGCGACACATCCACATCGGCGCGGGAGTGCGGCATGGCTGACGAAGGCCAGCGGCCCATCATCGTCAAGCGCGTCAAGAAGGGCGGCCATGGCCATCATGGCGGCGCCTGGAAGATTGCGTACGCCGACTTCGTGACGGCGATGATGGCGTTCTTCCTGCTGATGTGGCTGCTTGGCTCGACGACGAAGGGCGACATGGAAGGTATTGCGCAGTATTTCAAGACGCCGCTGAAGGTCGCCATGCAAGGCGGCTCGGGCGCGGGCAACAGCAATTCGATCCTGCAGGGCGGCGGCAAGGACCTGACGCGCCGCAACGGCCAGGTCAAGAATGGCGACATCGAAGCCAACCGGAAGTCGATGGACCTGAAGTCCGCGCGCGAAGCCCTCGAGAAAGAGGAGGCGATGCGCCTCGAGCAGCTCAAGCAGCGCATCCAGCAGACGATCGACGCCAATCCGCTGCTGCGCAAGTACAAGAACCAGCTGCTGCTCGACGTGACGAGCGAAGGCCTGCGCATCCAGATCGTCGATGAAAAGAATCGTCCCATGTTCGCGTCCGCGAGCGCCGAGCTGCAGCCGTACACCCGCGACATCCTCGATGTGCTGGGTCTCGTGCTGAACGACGTGCCGAACCGCATCGGCCTGTCGGGCCACACGGATTCGACGCCGTATTCGACGCCCGCGGGCTATACGAACTGGGAATTGTCGGCCGACCGCGCCAATGCCTCGCGCCGCGAGCTGGTGCGTGGCGGCCTGGCGGATGCGAAAATCCTGCGCGTGGTGGGCCTCGGCTCGGCCGTCCACCTCGACCGTGCCGATCCGTTCAACCCGATCAACCGCCGCATCAGCATCCTCGTGATGAACAAGCGGACAGAGAACGCCGTGCTGCACGACGGCACGCCGCTGGACGTGCCGGGCGAAAGCGCGGACGCGGCCGTGAAAGCTGTGGCAGAGGCGACGGGTGCCGGGGTGGCGGCACCCGTCGAAAAGGCTGGTGGATTGGCGCAGCCGGCGGCGACGCCGGCAGGGAAACAATAACGGGCGGGAAGTTTGGGGGATTTTATGACGACAAGAAAAAAGATTCTCGGCTCACACGTCAAGCGCCTCTTGTCGGGCGTGTCCGACCATGGCCGGCGTCACCTGTCCGAAGTCGAGACCGACCTCGTGCAGACGACGCTGTTGCTGGAGGAAGCCGTCGAGAAACTGACGAGCAGCTTCATGGCGATCCACCACGTGGTCGATGCGCGCCAGGAAGCAATCAACCGCCTGCTGGCGGGCCAGGCGCCGACCGCGGAGGACAGCGCCTGTCTGACGGCGATGTCGGGCGAGATCGCGGGCCACGTGAACGCGGCGGTGACGAGCATGCAGTTCCAGGACATGACGAGCCAGTTGCTCGACCGCACGCTGCGCCGGGTGACGGGATTGCGCGATTTCCTGACGACGCTGTCCGAGCATGGCGACGACATCATGCCGGAGAGCGATGGCGACGAGATCGTCGAGCGCCTGGGCAAGGTCAGCATGGCGCTGGCGATCCAGTCGCTGGAGCTGCGCAGCATGCTGCGCAAGTCGGTCGAACAGCGCCACCTCGAGAGCGGCGACGTCGAGCTATTTTAATCGACGGGGTCAGAGCCCGAATTTCCCGGTTGGGCTCTGACCCCGTCTGACTAGATGAACGAGCAGCCGGTAACGGCAAACAGAAAAAACAGCAGGAGCAAAAAGATGGCAAAAACTATTCTCGCAGTCGACGATTCCAGTTCCCTGCGCCAGATGGTGGCTTTCAGCCTGAAGGCCGCCGGCTACCAGGTTGTGGAAGCCGTCGACGGACAGGATGGCCTGGAAAAGGCGAAGCTTCAGACCGTCGACCTGGTCCTGACCGACCAGAACATGCCGAAGATGGACGGCCTCACCCTGATCAAGTCGCTGCGCGGCCTGCCCGGCTACCAGAAGACCCCGATCCTGATGCTCACGACCGAATCGTCCGAGGACATGAAGACGAAGGGCCGCGCCGCCGGCGCCAACGGCTGGCTGGTCAAGCCGTTCGATCCGCAGCGCCTGATCGAGGTGGTCAAGAAGGTCATCGGCTAAGGAATCGGATGGGCCGCCCGCCGGGCGCCACGCCGATCGCACCAGACGGAAATTTGACATGACCATCGACATCAGCCAGTTTTACAAGGTCTTTTTCGACGAGGCGGAAGAGCTGCTCGCCGAGAAGGAGCGTCTGCTGCTGGCCGTCGACATCGCAGCGCCGGACCCGGAAGACCTGAACGCGATCTTCCGTACCGCCCATTCGATCAAGGGCGGGGCATCGACGTTCGGCCTGAACGACATGAGCGAAGTGACGCACGTGCTCGAGTCCCTGCTGGACCGCATCCGCAAGGGCGAGATGGCGCTCACCGCGCAGCACGTCGACGCCTTCCTGGCAGCCAAGGACATCCTCAAGATGCAGCTCGACGGTCACCGCAACGGTGCGGAGGTCGACCAGGAAGCAGTCGCGAACGTGCGCATGATGCTGCACGACCTGTCCGAAGGCGTGATCGCGCCCGCGCTCCAGCCGACCGTGCCGTCGTTCCTGCACGCCGAACAGAAGCAGCAGGTCGCCGAAGGCGCGCACCGCTACAAGATCGAGCTGCCCGACCTCGCCAAGCGCGACGTCGATGCGCTCGTGGACGAGCTCGGCCTGCTGGGCCGCGTGTCCGTCGTGCCGCTCGCTGCGGGACGCACGGCGCTGATCATCATGACGCACGAGGGCCTGGACGACATCATCGCCATCTGCTCGTTCGTGCTCGACCCGAGCGACCTGAAGATTTTCGAAGCGCCGCCGCTGACGCCCGAGCAGCGCGCCCGCGAAGCGACGGAGCGCGCGCGCATCGAGGAAGAGCAGGGCTACGGTTTCTTCGACCCCGCCGAGCCGCTCGACGCGGACACGAGCCCGTCGGAGGACGAACTGGGCTACGGGTTCTTCCAGCCAATCGAACAGATCCGTCTCGAAGCCGGCATCGTGGCCGAGGCGCCGCCGCCTGCTCCGGTGCGGCCGGAGCCGCTCGAAATCACCGAAGTGGCCGCCGAGAAGAAGGCCGCCAAGAAGTCTGCCGAAGGCGGCCACGCGCAGGGCGGCGAATCGTCGTCGATCCGCGTGTCGATCGAGAAGGTCGACCAGCTGATCAACCTCGTGGGCGAACTCGTGATCACGCAGGCCATGATCGAGCAGCGCACCGACGGCCTCGATCCGATGGTGCACCAGCGCCTGCTGGCGTCCGTGTCGCAGCTCACGCGCAACACGCGCGACCTGCAGGAGGCCGTCATGTCGATCCGCATGATGCCGATGGACTTCGTGTTCTCGCGCTTCCCGCGCATGGTGCGCGACCTCGCCGGCAAGCTGGGCAAAAAGGTCGACTTCATCACGAACGGCGCCGCGACGGAACTGGACAAGGGCCTGATCGAGCGCATCGTCGACCCGCTCACGCACCTGGTCCGCAACTCGATCGACCACGGCATCGAGCTGCCCGCCGCGCGCGTGGCCGCCGGCAAGTCGGAATCGGGACGCCTGTTCCTGTCGGCCGCGCACCAGGGCGGCAACATCGTGATCGAGGTCGCGGACGACGGCGGTGGCCTGAATCGCGAACGCATCCTCGCCAAGGCCAAGCAGAACGGCCTGCCCGTGTCCGACAACATGAGCGACGCCGACGTCTGGCAGCTGATCTTCGCGCCGGGCTTCTCGACGGCGGATGTCGTGACCGACGTGTCGGGCCGCGGCGTCGGCATGGACGTCGTCAAGCGCAACATCCAGGCGCTGGGCGGCACGATCGACATCCGCTCGGCGCGCGGCTTCGGCACGACGATCCTGATCTCGCTGCCCCTGACGCTGGCGATCCTGGACGGCATGTCGATCCGCAGCGGCGAAGAGATCTATATCCTGCCGCTGGGCTTCGTCGTGGAGTCCTTGCAGCCGGCGCGCGCCGACGTCAAGGAAATCGCGGGCCAGGGCCGCGTCGTCAAGGTGCGCGGCGAATACCTGCCGTTGATCCCGCTGTACCAGATGTTCAACATCGAACCGCGCATCACCGACCCGTGCGAGGGCATCCTCGTGATCCTCGAGGCGGAAGGGCGCAAGGCCGCGCTGTTCGTCGACGAACTGGTCGGCCAGCAGCAGGTCGTCGTGAAGAACCTGGAGGCGAACTACCGCAAGGTGGCCGGGATTTCCGGCGCCACCATCCTCGGCGATGGCGGCGTGGCGCTGATCCTGGACGTGGGCGCGCTGCTGCGCTCGTCGCGCCAGCTGTCCGACGAATCCGTCGTTTTTTAAATGCATCAACCGTACCATTTGCTCCGATAAGGAACCGACATGTCCACTCAACCGACGAACAAGCCGACCGATGCCCACGACGGCAGCGGCAGCGAATACCTCGCCTTCACCCTCGGCTCCGAGGAATACGGCATCGACATCCTGAAGGTGCAGGAGATCCGCGGCTACGAGACCGTGACCCGCATCGCCAACGCACCGGAATTCATCAAGGGCGTCATCAACCTGCGCGGCATCATCATCCCCGTGGTCGACATGCGCATCAAGTTCAACCTGGGCACGCCGACGTACGACCAGTTCACCGTCGTGATCATCCTGAACATCGGCGGCCGCATCATGGGCATGGTCGTGGACAGCGTCTCGGACGTGACCACGCTGACGCCGGACCAGATCAAGCCGGCACCGGAGATGGGCTCGGCGTTCAACTCCGATTACCTGACCGGCCTCGGCACCGTCGACGAACGCATGCTCATCCTGATCGACATCGACAAGCTGATGTCGTCCAGCGAGATGGGCCTGATGGACCGCTTGGCAGCATAAGAAACGCAGCGCGGCGCAAGGGAAACACCCGGACCGTACGCGGTCCGCAGACTTCACGCAACCCATGGTAACGAACGTGCCGCCCAATACGACGAAGCAGGTCACCAAGCACGAGACGGGCAAGGAGTTCGACTTCACCCGTGCCGATTTCGAGCGCGTGCGCGGCCTGATCTACGAGCGCGCCGGCATCTCGCTGGCCGACAGCAAGCAGGAAATGGTCTACAGCCGCCTCGCGCGCCGCCTGCGCGCGAACGGCATCGCCTCGTTCGCTTCCTACCTCGACGCGCTGGAAGCGGGCCGCATGCCGGCCGAGTGGGAATCGTTCACGAACGCGTTGACGACGAATCTGACGTCGTTCTTCCGCGAGGCGCACCATTTCCCGCTGCTGGCCGAACACGCGCTGAAGGAGCGCGCCGCGCACGGCGGGGCACCGCTGACGATCTGGTGCTCGGCCAGCTCCACCGGCGAGGAACCGTACTCGATCGCGATGACCGTGTGCGAGGCGTTCGACACGTTGACGCCCCCGGTCCAGATCATCGCCACCGACATCGACACGAACGTGCTGGCCACCGCGAGTGCCGGCGTCTATCCGATCGAGCGGGTCGACAAGATGGAACAGGCACGCCTGCGCCGCTTTTTCCTGAAAGGGAAGGGCGCCCAGGAAGGCCTCGTACGCGTGCGCCCCGAACTGCGCCAGCTGATCGCGTTCCGCCAGTTGAACCTGCTGGCCGACGGCTGGGACGTCAAGGGCCCGTTCGACGCGATCTTCTGCCGCAACGTGATGATCTACTTCGACAAGACCACGCAGCGCAAGATCCTCGCGCGCTTCGTGCCGCTGATGAAGCCCGACGCGCTGCTGTTTGCCGGCCATTCCGAAAACTTCCTGTACGTGTCCGACGCGCTGCGCCTGCGCGGCAAGACGGTCTATGAATTGAACCACGGCTGACGCCCATCACACCCATGGATACGAACAGCCAATTCGCCACCAACGTCTATTACGACCGCACGTTCGACTGCGACGCGGCCAAGATCCTGCCCGGCGAGTACTACTACACGGCCAAGGACATGCTGATCGTGACGGTGCTCGGTTCGTGCGTGTCCGCGTGCGTGCGCGACCGCGTCAGGGGCCTGGGCGGCATGAACCATTTCATGCTGCCGGACGGCGGCGATCCCGGCAACCCGGTCTCGGCGTCGATGCGCTATGGCACGTATGCGATGGAAGTGCTGATCAACGACCTGCTGAAGGCGGGCGCGCGGCGCGAGAACCTGGAAGCGAAAGTGTTCGGCGGCGGCGCCGTGCTGCGCGGGTTTTCGGCGATGAACGTGGGCGAACGCAACGCCGCCTTCGTCATCAACTTCCTCAAGACGGAACGCATCCCCGTGCTCGCCGAGGACTTGAACGACATCTATCCGCGCAAGGTGTATTTCTTTCCGCGCACGGGCAAGGTGCTCGTCAAGAAACTGATGCAAACCCATAACGATACGCTGGCGAAGCGGGAGCTCGCCTACGCCAGCCGCCTCAAGGTCACCCCCGTCGCGGGCGACGTCGACCTGTTCTGAAGAGAAAGGCCTGAGCAATGACCAAGATCAAAGTGGTGATCGTCGACGATTCCGCCCTGATCCGCAGCGTGATGACGGAGATCGTCAATTCGCAACCGGACATGGAAGTGGTCGGCGTCGCGCCCGATCCCCTCGTCGCGCGCGAGCTGATCAAGCGCACGAACCCGGACGTGCTGACGCTGGACGTCGAGATGCCGAAAATGGACGGCCTCGACTTCCTCGAAAAACTGATGCGCCTGCGCCCGATGCCCGTGCTGATGGTGTCGTCGCTGACGGAGCGCGGCTCGGAGATCACGATGCGCGCGCTGGAACTGGGCGCCGTCGATTTCGTCACGAAACCCAAGATCTCGATCCAGAGCGGCATGCGCGAGTACACGGAACTCATCGCCGACAAGATCCGCGCCACGGCGCGCGCCCGCGTCAAGGCGCGCACCGTGCAGGCGCCGGGCACGGCCAGCCCGACGCCGCTGCCGCAACTGCGCAGCCCGCTGACGTCGTCGGAAAAGCTGATCATCATCGGCGCCTCGACGGGGGGCACGGAAGCCATCCGCGAATTCCTCATGCAGATGCCGTCCGACTGCCCCGGCATCCTGATCGCCCAGCACATGCCGGAAGGTTTCACAACGTCGTTTGCGCGCCGCCTGGATTCGCTGTGCAAGATCAGCGTCGTGGAATCCGCCGGCAACGAACGTGTGCTGCCCGGCCATGCGTACATCGCACCGGGCCACTCGCACCTGCTGCTCACGCGTTCCGGCGCGAACTACATGACGAAGATCGAGCAGAGCGAACCCGTCAACCGCCACCGCCCGTCCGTCGACGTGCTGTTCCGTTCGGCGGCCCAGGCGGCCGGCAAGAACGCCGTCGGCGTGATCCTGACGGGCATGGGCAAGGACGGCGCACAGGGTATGCTGGAGATGAAGAACGCGGGTGCTTACAATTTCGCGCAAGATGAAGCCTCGTGCGTCGTGTTCGGCATGCCGCGTGAAGCGATCGCCATCGGTGCCTCCCACGAGGTGGCCCCGTTGACGGCGCTGCCGGGCCTCGTGCTTGGCCATCTGGCAACGCACGGGGGCCGGGCGTTGCGCGTTTGATCCGCGTACGATGCATTCACTGCGGTTTTATCGCCGTAGAGCAACAAAAATGCTATCCTTTAGCTTGTATCGCAGTGCCGAACCTACCAACATGTACAAGAGGCTTGCAACCGGTGTCCGGTTGAGCGAACCCTCATCAACGAGTTACAGAAACAACGGAGTATTTCATGGCTGATCCTAAGATGCGTTTCCTGGTTGTTGACGATTTTTCGACGATGCGACGCATCGTCAAGAATCTGCTGAAAGAACTGGGTTACGGCAATGTCGACGAAGCAGAAGACGGTGTCCAGGCACTGGCCAAGCTGCGCAGCGAACAGTTCGATTTCGTCGTGTCCGACTGGAACATGCCAAACATGGACGGCCTGACGATGCTGCAGAACATCCGCGCCGATCCCGCGTTGGCCAAGCTGCCGGTGCTGATGGTGACCGCGGAAGCCAAGAAGGAAAACATCATCGCGGCGGCACAAGCCGGCGCCAACGGCTACGTCGTGAAGCCGTTCACCGCGGCCACGCTGGACGAAAAGCTGAACAAGATTTTCGAAAAGATGGAAAAGGCCGCGTAAATGACCGAGTACACCGCCGACTCGACTTCGCCAGACGAGGTCCTGAGCCGGATCGGCCACATGACCCGCGCACTGCACGAAAGCCTGCGCGGGCTGGGCCTGGACAAACTGATCGAAAAGGCGGCCAGCGACATCCCCGATGCGCGCGACCGCCTCGATTACGTGGTCCGGCTGTCCGAGCAATCGGCCAAGCGTGTGCTCGACGCGACCGATGCCGCCAATCCGCTGCAGGACGGCATCGACGACCGTGCCGCCGAACTGACCCGTTCCTGGCAGGGGCTGCTGGCCGATCCGGCCAATGGCGACGCGCCCTGGCGTGCGTTGGCCGAGCGCACCGTGGCCAGCCTCGCGGAATCGCGCGACGCCGCCACGGCGACGAAGTCCCATTTGATGGACATCATGATGGCCCAGGACTTCCAGGACCTGACCGGCCAGGTGATCTCGCGCATCACGGGCATCGCCCAGAACCTGGAAAAGCAGCTGGTGCAGGTGCTCGTCGATTTCGCCCCCAGCGAGATCAAGCGCGAGCTCGACAATGGCTTGCTGAACGGTCCGCAGATCAATCCGGAAGGCAATACCGACGTCGTTGCCGACCAGGGTCAGGTCGACGACCTGCTGGACAGCCTCGGTTTCTGATCCCGTCGCGGCGGCCGCGGCCGTCGCTGTTTCATTTCACCCGGCGATCGTTTCAAGACATGCACCAGACCAATTTCATCGTCCGTGAACCCTTGCTCGATCCGAAGCAGCGCGTGATCGGCTACGAGCTCTGCTGGCAACAGCGCGACGGGCAGGCGATCGGCGATGCCGATCTCGAACGCCTCGTCGCCTTCGTCGCGGAACACGTGGTCGACGACGAGCAGGGCTGGCTGCTGCGCGACAAGATCCTGTTCCTCGAGGCCGTGCCCGCGATGCTGTCGCTGGACGCCCTGCACGCGCTTCCGCCGGAGCGCACCGTGCTGTCGCTGCGCGTGCGCGACCTGGCGAACACGGATACGCGCGCCGCCGTGCAGGCGCTGCGCGCGGGCGGCGTCGGCATCGCGATCCGTGGCGCCGACCTCACGCTGCTGGGCAAGAACCTGGCGCCGTTCGCGTCGTACGCGGAAGTGCGCTTCACGGGCGCGGACGTGGCCGCGCAGGCGCGCACGTATGCCGCGGCGAAGCAGTCGGCGCTGCGCATGGTGGGGCGTCCCGTGTCGACGTGGCAGGATTTCGACGCCTGCGCCGCGCTGGGCCTCGACGCCTTCGTCGGCAAGCTGCACCTGACGCCGCGGCCGGGCAACCCCGCCAAGGGCATGAATCCCGCGCAGACCATCATCCTGCAGCTGATGCAGATGGTGCAGAACAACGAGGACGTGCCGAAGATCGAGGCCGTCCTGAAGCGCGACCCGGCGCTGATCTATAAACTGCTGCGCTTCATCAACTCGGCCGGCTTCGGCGCGGGCCGCGACATCCAGTCGCTGCGCCAGGCCATCGCCATGCTGGGCTATGCGCCGCTGTACCGCTGGCTCGTGCTGCTGCTGGCGACCGCGAGCAGCAGCGGCTATTCGCCCGTGCTGATGGAAACGGCCGTCGTGCGCGCGCGCCTGTGCGAACTGCTGGGCCTGACGGCGCTGCCGCGCGGCGAGGGCGAACACCTGTTCGTCGCCGGCATGTTTTCGCTGCTTGACCGTCTGCTGGGCCTGCCGATGGCGGAAGTGCTGGACACGATCCAGCTGCCGACCGTGGTCGTCAGTGCCTTGCTGGGCCGCGAAGGCAAGTACGGACCCTATCTGGCGCTGGCGGAGGCGTGCGAACTCGATTCCGACCTCGTGGCATCGCTGGCGGCGTCGCTCGGGATCAGTCCGCACGACGTCAACAAGGCCCATCTGTCCGCGCTGGCGTGGGCGCAGAACGTGGCGGCGTAGTTGCACAGCATTCAATGAAAACGGGCCCGTGACGGGCCCATTTCATTTGCCGGGACGGGTTATCTGCGCTCCTTTATCTGCGCTTCTGGATTTTCTCGACGGCTCGCCCCAACGTCTGGTGCATCTGCATGGAGATGTTCGAGATGCGGCAACCGACCTGCACCTGCTGGCCCAGCAGGAACGTGCGGAACGGCCGCAGCAGGCGCACTTCCAGGTCGGCCGTGACGACGAGCGACCCGCCCATTTCCAACTGGACGCCCTCCAGTTTCTTTCCCACGTACAATTCCAACGCCTGTTCCGGGGTCGCGCGGAGGCCGACGCCGCCGCGCGAAAAATCGTACAAGGGCATTTCGAAGACCTTGCCCATCATCGCGAAACGCGCGCCGTAGTTCATGCCCACCGGCGATTCGAGCCGCGGCTCGGCGCGCCGGTTCAGCACTTGGCAGGTTTCCGGCAGCGGGAATTGCAGCAGGTCGGCACGGTCGGCGCTGATGCTGGAGGCCGCGTCGAGTTCGAACTGGATCTTCGCGTTGCCGCCGAGGCCGGCGACGAACACGACCTTGCCTTGCAGTACCGCGCCGGGCTCGGCCAGATCCAAGGTGAAGACCTTTCCTTCCGGATCGACGCTGTCGATGCGCGCCATGACGAAGTCCTGGCCGCGCCGATAGACGGTCACGGCCTCGCCACTGAGGGCGAGCGACGTCAACGCGTCGCCGATGTCGAACGGGTCGCGCATTTCATGGGCACCGGAATCGGGTTTGATCCGGTCGATGGCGTCCACCAGGTTGGGCGGACCCTTACGCATGAGCGGCGTCACGAGATCTGTCAAAGCGCTACTCCTTCTTTTTACGTGGATTGGGTAAAAAGCCCTTACCCCGAGTCTAACAAGAAGTGTTGTCAATTCCTACAGCGCATTTGCAACAAAGGAACGTTTAGAGTCAGATTTCAAGATTATCGATCAAACGCGTCGCACCGAGTTTGGCCGCAGCCAAGACGACGAGCGGCGCACCCGCTTCGTATTCCTCGCGGCTCGGTGCCTGCAGGTTCATGCGCTTGCGGATCGACACGTAGTCGGGCTGCCAGCCGTGCCCGGCGAGGCGTTCCATCGCATCGCGTTCCAGCGCGACGAGGTCGGGGTGGCCGGCGCGGCTGCGTTCCGCCACGTATTGCAGCGTCTGGTACAGGAACGGTGCTTCCGCACGCTCCGCCGTGCTCAGGTAGCCGTTGCGCGACGACAGCGCGAGGCCATCTTCGGCGCGGAACGTCTCGGCGCCGATGATTTCCGTCGGCAGCGCGAACTGGCGTGCCATGTTGCGGACGATCATGAGTTGCTGGTAATCCTTCTTGCCGAACACGGCCACGCGCGGCTGCACGCAGGAAAACAGCTTCGTCACGACGGTGCACACGCCATTGAAGAAGCCGGGACGGAAATGGCCTTCCAGGATGCCGCCCAGGTCGTCCGGCGGCTGCACGCGGTATTCCTGCGGTTCAGGATACAGGTCTTTCTCGGTCGGCGCGAACAGCACGTACACGCCTTCCTTCTCCAGCTTGGCAACGTCCGCTTCGAACGTGCGCGGGTATTTGTCGAAATCCTCGTTCGGGCCGAACTGCAGGCGGTTGACGAAGATCGAGGCGACGACGGGGTCGCCATGACGGCGCGCAAGACGCATCAGCGACAAGTGGCCTTCGTGCAGATTGCCCATCGTCGGCACGAAGGCGGTGCGCAGTTGGCCGCGCAGCTGGTCGCGCAGTTCGTCAATGGTGGAGATGATTTTCATGGTATCAGTTGCTTGGTGGAAACGTCAGGCCGGCGAATAGGCGAGCCGCACGTAGATGGGGGCGAAAGGTTCGGCCTGGGTGATTTCGATCAAAGTTTCTTTCGCCAGTTCGAGCATGGCGACGAAGTGCACGACGACGACGGGCACGGTGGCCTGGCCGCCGAACAATTCCGAGAACTCGACGAAGCGGGCCGACTGCAGGGTGCGGAGGATGGCCGACATGTGCTCGCGCACGGACAATTCCTCGCGGCCGATGCGGTGGTGCTGGGTCAGCTTCGCGCGGCGCAGCACGTCCATCCAGGCGCGCTGCAGGTCGTGCGGATCGACGTGCGGCAGGATCGGGCCCGGCGCCTGTTCGATCGGCAGCTGCGGCCGCTGGAAGTCGCGGTCCAGCTGGGGCAGGGCGCCCAGCTGCTGGGCGGCCAGCTTGATCTGTTCGTAGTCCAGGAGGCGCCGCACGAGTTCCGCGCGCGGGTCTTCCGCTTCCTCGACCAGCGTGTCGACGCGCTTCGGCAGCAGCATGCGCGACTTGATCTCGATCAGCATCGCGGCCATCAGCAGGTATTCCGCCGCCAGTTCCAGGTTGGTCTTGCGGATTTGCTCGACGTATTCCAGGTACTGCAACGTGACCTGGGCCATCGGGATGTCCAGGATGTTGAAGTTCTGCTTGCGGATCAGGTACAGCAGCAGGTCGAGCGGACCTTCGAACGCGTCGAGGAAGATCTCGAGCGCATCGGGCGGGATGTACAGGTCGGTGGGCAGGTGCAGCAGCGGTTCGCCGTACAGGCGCGCAATCGCGGCGTCGGCATGCGCATCGCCGTCAGCGCCCGCCGTGTCGGCCGGAAGCGTGGTGCCGTCGCCCGTGTCGGGATCGGCGTGCCCTTCGGGCGTCGCCTGCGCGGGCACCATCGTCGTCGGCCTCGGAAAAGTTCCGGTGGATCAGTACTTCGTCTGGTACACGTAGGCCTGCTGGCGGATACGCGACTCGTCGATGCGGCGCTGCTCGTCCAGCGACAGCGGTGCCTTGTCCCACAGGAGGGCGCGGCCGGCCTGCTGGCGCTCTTCCATGCCCGGGGTCTGTTCCTTCAGTTGCTTGATGAACTTGGTGTGCTCGGATTCGTACTGGGTGTGTTTCATGGCTTATCTAGGCAGGTCGTACAAACGGCGGCCCCGTTTATCGGGAGCCGCCGCGTCATAAAAACAAGGAATGATACTCTGAGTTAGCCCTGCGTGTGCAGCGCATTGAGCTGGCGCGCAATGATGTCGTGGTTGAGCCACAGCACGGGCGCGATCTTTTCCGCGGCGCCGTGGAACATCAGGGGGCCGGTGCCTTCCAGCACCAGAGCGGAGAGGTGGTCGGTGATCAGCGCCTTCTTGTCCGTGTGCAGCGACGTGATTTCGTCGGACGTGCCGATCATCAGGTCGGCCAGTTCCGGCGTGTTGTCCATCGGCCAGGCGTCGAAGTTGCGGAACGACGCGCTGGTGGCCGTCTGCAGATAGGCTTCCAGCTTGTCCAGGATCGATTGCAGCGACACGCCGTCGCCCAGCAGGCCCTGGCAGATGTCCCATTGTTTCTGCGCCCACTCATTGCTCTTTCCTTCGCCGCCTTCTTTCTTCAGCGCGAGCAGAAGGGGGAACAGCGACAGTTCCACGCCCACGAAGATGTCGGACGAGTTCGTGCGGATTTCCGGGCAGTTGAACACGGTGGCGGCGATGCCCTGGGCCCACGCGGCCGCGGCGATCGACTCCAGGCGCATCTTGGCATAGCCCTGCGTGTAGTTCGTGTAGGTCTGCCACACGTATTCGTCGCCGATCAGGATCTCGGTGCCGTGGTAGCCGTACGCCGTGTAGCGCACCTGGCCGCCCTTGGCTTCCACGCGCGCGCGGATGCCGGCCGACGCGTCGATCAGGTATTTCAGCGTGTTGGCAGACACTTCGTCGAAGTTCATCAGGATCAGCTTGCCCAGGTCGCTGTCGAGCAGGGCGCGCGACGACATGAAGCGGTCGCCCCGGCCTTTATAGATGCGGTTGGCGATGGCGAGGAATGCCTTGATCTTCGGGATGCCGCCAGCCATCGTGTGCGCGAAGAACACGTTGGCGCCGTCCGGGATCAGCTTGTCGATCTCGGCCATGACGGCCTGGGCGGAATCGGTGAAGCGCTTCACGCCGGCGGTGCGGCAGGCTTCGATCTTCGCCCAGTCCAGCTTGTCTTCTTGCCAGCTCTTGAGGGTAATGCCGGACAGCATCTCCGTCGGATTCTGCTCGCCCGGGGGCGCGTCCATGTCGAAACCGGCCATCAGGGGCACATTGATGATGCGGCCGCCCAGCTTCGCTTCCGCTTCCGCGTGTTCTTCCGGCGTCAGGGCGCGCAGGGTGCCGTCGTCGTTGCGGCGGCCGACGGTGATGCCGAGGATCGTCATGCCGGCGGCGCGCGCCTCGTCGATCAGGCCGTTCACATAGCCGCGGCCGAACAGTTCGCCGAACAGGACGAAGACGTCGCCTTGGCGGAACAGGTTCGCTTGGGGGATGTGCCTCAGGGCTTTGTATTCGGTCATATTAGTCGCTACTACTCTAAAGTGTGGAGGATGGACGTCAGGACATTACCTGCGTCCTATTTTTCTAAAAACAGCGCATTATACTGCTACCGGTCCGCGAAAAATGATGTCAACCCGGCAATAGTAATGCGCGACACCCCTTGGCACCCATCTCGGTCAGCGCGGATTGGTAGGGTGGGCATTTGAGGCCGGGGGCCTCAAATGAAACGTCCCCACCATGCATTGCCGCAGCGCATACCTTCGGTGGGCGGAGGCCGCCCACCCTACTGGGATAGCTGGTTAGCGGATACGCATGCCCGGCTGTGCGCCGCTCACCGGCTCGAGCAGGTACAGGCCCGGATTCGCCTTCTCGTCCTGGGCGGATGCGCACAGCACCATGCCTTCCGACACGCCGAACTTCATCTTGCGGGGCGCCAGGTTGGCCACGACCACGGTCAGCTTGCCGATCAATTGCTCTGGCTGGTAGGCCGACTTGATACCCGAGAACACATTACGATAGCGGCCTTCGCCCACATCCAAGGTGAGGCGCAGCAGCTTGCCCGCACCTTCCACGTGCTCGCAATTGACGATTTTCGCCACGCGCAGGTCGATCCTGGTGAAGTCGTCGATCGAGATTTCCGGCGCCAGGGGCTCGATGTCGGACGCCACAGCGGGCGCCACCGCCGCTTCAGCGGGCGCAGCCGCGGTCTCGGCGGCGGGCGCAGCAGCCGGGGCCGGCTTGTCGAACAGGTCCTCGACCATCTTCGCGTCCACGCGCTGCATCAGGTGGCTGTACGCGTTGATCGTGCGGCCCAGCAGCGGGGCGTACACGCGCTCGCCCTGGGTGTCGTCCCACGAGTACGCGTCGTCGCCGAGGAATTCGCGCACCTGCGCGGCCACGTGCGGCAGCACCGGCGACAGCAGGATCGTCAGCTGGCGGAACAGGATCAGCGCCGCCGTGCACACGTCGTGCAGCTCGGCCGTTTTCGTCTCGTCCTTCGCGAGGATCCACGGCTTGTTCTCGTCGACGTAGCGGTTGGCGACGTCGGCCACTTCCATGATCTCGCGCAGCGCCTTGCCGAACTCGCGCGCTTCGAAGTTCGCCGCGATCGACGCCTGGCGCTCGCCGTTTTCGCCGTTCAGTGCGCGCGCGATCCATTGTTTCGCATCATCGGACAACGTGGACGCCAGCTTGCCGTCGAAGCGCTTGGCGATGAAGCCGGCGCAGCGGCTGGCGATGTTCACGTACTTGCCGATCAGGTCGCTGTTGACGCGCGCGACGAAGTCCTCGCCGGTGAAGTCCAGGTCTTCGACCTTGGCGTTCAGCTTGAACGCGAGGTAGTAGCGCAGCCATTCCGGATTCATCTTCAGATCGAGGTAGCGCAGCGGCGAGATGCCGGTGCCGCGCGACTTCGACATCTTTTCGTTGTTCACGGTCAGGTGGCCGTGGACGTTGACCTTCAGCTTGTCGATGATCGGGTGGCCCGAGAAATTCAGCATCGCCGGCCAGAACAGCAGGTGGAACGACACGATGTCCTTGCCGATGAAGTGCACTTGCTCGGCGGACGGATCGTTCAGGAACGCTTCGTAGTCGATGCCCTGCTTTTCGAAGTAATTCTTCAGGCTGGCGAGATAGCCGACCGGCGCGTCCAGCCACACGTAGAAGAATTTACCCGGCGCGTCCGGGATCGGGATGCCGAAATACGGGGCGTCGCGCGAGATGTCCCAGTCGGCCAGCTTTTCGCCGTTCTCGCCCAGCCATTCCGAGACCTTGTTGACCATCTCGGGCTGCAGGCGGCCCGGCGTGTTCAGCCACTCCTTGAGGAATTGGAAGCAGCGCGGGTCGGACAGCTTGAAGAAGTACTGCTCGGACGGCTTCAGGATCGGCGTCGAGCCCGTGAACACGGAGTACGGGTTGATCAGCTCGGTTGGCTGGTAGGCGGCGCCGCACACTTCGCAGTTGTCGCCGTACTGGTCCTTCGCGTGGCAGACGGGGCATTCGCCCTTGATGTTGCGGTCGGCCAGGAACATGCCCTTCGCCGTGTCGTAGAAGCGGTCGACGGTCTTCGTGTAGATCAGGCCGTTGTCGCGCAGGCGGCGGTAGATGCTCTGCGACAGGTCGACGTTTTCGGGCGAGTCGGTCGAATGCCAGTTGTCGAACGCGATGTGGAAGCCGTCCAGGTATTGCGCGCGGCCGGCCGCGATCTTCGCCACGAATTCCTGCGGCGTCACGCCTTCCTTCTCGGCGGCGATCATGATCGGCGTGCCGTGCGTGTCGTCGGCGCCGACGAAGTGCACCACGCGCTGGGCACCGGCGTCGCGCTGCATTCGCTGGAAGCGGACCCAGATGTCGGCCTGGATGTACTCCATCATGTGGCCGATGTGGAAGGCAGCGTTGGCGTAGGGCAGGGCGGTGGTGACGAACAGCTTGCGTGTCATGGTCGATGGTTTGGAAGGTATATGAAAAAAGGCATTTTACCAGCGGATGACCCTGAGCGCGCAGGGGGTACTTTGCCCATTTGCCAGCCTGGCAACAGTCGTTCCCCCGTTTTGCGCTAAACTTGCGCATCACATCCGGAGAACCCAATGAGCATCACGCTTGAAGACGTCAAGGCCGCCCTGGCCGCTGTCGTCGATCCCAATACCAATAAAGATTTCGTCACCTCCAAGTCAGTCAAGAACATCCAGGTCGATGGCGGCAACGTCGCCTTCGACATCGAGCTCGGCTATCCGGCGAAGAGCCAGGTCGCGGGCATCCGCGCGTCCGTCGTCGACGCGCTGCGCAAGCTGCCCGGCGTGGACAACGTCAGCGTGAACGTCACGAGCAAGATCCTGTCGCACGCCGTGCAGCGGGGCCTGAAGGTGATGCCGAACGTGAAGAACATCATCGCCGTCGCATCCGGCAAGGGCGGCGTCGGCAAGTCGACGACCGCCGTCAACCTGGCGCTTGCGCTTGCGGCCGAGGGCGCGTCGGTGGGCCTGCTCGACGCCGACATCTACGGTCCGTCGCAGCCGATGATGCTGGGCGTGACCGGCCGTCCGCAAAGCCTGGACGGCAAGACGATGGAGCCGCTGGAAAACCACGGCGTGCAGGTGTCGTCGATCGGCTTCATGATCGATCCGGACGAGCCGATGGTGTGGCGCGGCCCGATGGTCACGCAGGCGCTGCAGCAACTGCTGGAGCAGACGAACTGGCGCAACCTCGACTACCTGATCGTCGACATGCCCCCGGGCACGGGCGACATCCAGCTGACGCTGTCGCAGAAAGTGCCCGTCACGGGCGCCGTGATCGTCACCACCCCGCAGGACATCGCCCTGCTGGACGCCCGCAAGGGTCTCAAGATGTTCGAGAAGGTCGGCATCCCGATCGTCGGCGTCGTGGAAAACATGAGCACCCACATCTGCTCCAACTGTGGCCACGTCGAGGCGATCTTCGGCCAGGGCGGCGGCGAGAAGATGTGCGCCGACTTCCACGTCGACTTCCTCGGCAAGCTGCCGCTGCAGCTGTCGATCCGCGAGCAGACCGATTCCGGCACGCCGACCGTCGTCGCGGAGCCGGATGGTTCCGTCGCCGCGATCTACAAGGACATCGCGCGCAAGGTCGCCGTCAAGGTGGCGGAGCAGGCCAAGGACATGTCGGCGAAGTTTCCGACGATCGTCGTCAAGAACGACTGAACGGGTAGGGTGGGCACACCGTGCCCACGCGGACGTTCGCGCGACGCATGCGTTCGCGTGGGCACATGGTGCCCACCCTACGATGACCCTATGAGGATTGAAACGTTCCGCGCGCGCCTGCGCGACCTGGGCGCCCAGCCGCTGCACGTCGACCGCGTGCTGCGCGACTGGGTCCGCGTGATGGACCACGACCGTGGCCGGCGGCGCCCCGACGATTTCCTGCCGAAGCCCGTGCGCACCGCACTGCCGCAACTCGATGCGGAGCTGGATGCGCTCGCGCGCGTGCTCAGCACGCACCCGGCCGACGATGGCTCGGCGCGCCTCCTGGTCGGCCTCGCGGACGGCCAGACGGTGGAAACCGTGCTGCTGCCGCGCGACGGCGTGTGCGTGTCGAGCCAGGTCGGTTGCGCCGTCGGCTGCCAGTTCTGCATGACGGGGCAAAGCGGCTTGATCCGGCAAGTGACGAGTGGCGAGATCGTCGCGCAGGTCGTGCTGGCGCGCCGGCTGCGGCCCGTCAAGAAGGTCGTGTTCATGGGCATGGGCGAGCCCGCGCACAACCTCGACAATGTGCTCGAAGCCATCGACCTGCTGGGCATCGAAGGCAATATCGCGCACAAGAATCTCGTGTTCTCGACGGTGGGCGACCCGCGCGTGTTCGAGCGCCTGCCTGCCGGCCGCGTGAAGCCGGCGCTGGCGCTGTCGCTGCACACGACGAAACCGGACCTGCGCGCGCGCCTGCTGCCGCGCGCACCGCGCTTCACGGCGCGCGAACTGGTCGAGGAGGGCGAACGCTATGCCCGCCTGACCGGCTATCCGATCCAGTACCAGTGGACGTTGCTGGACGGTGTCAACGACGGGCACGACGAGCTCGATGCCCTCGTTGACCTCTTGCGCGGCAAGTACGCCGTGCTGAACATGATCCCCTACAACACGAATCCCGGCTTGCCGTTTCAAAGGCCCGGCTGGGACAAGGCGCGCGCGATCGCAGCAATGCTGTTCGAGCGCGGGGTGTTGACCAAGCTGCGCGATTCGGCCGGGCAGGACGTCGATGGCGGCTGCGGGCAGTTGCGGGCGCGGGCGGTGGGGGAGCGTACGGTCACGCTGCGTCGCGCGAACGGGGCGTGCGACGGGTAGCGCCAACTTGTCGCAAACGTCCGCGTGGGCATGGGATGCCCACCCTACACCAGGGCAAATCGTTCGATGGGTTCGACCGCCGCGCTCGACATGTACCAGTCGTTGACGACGAGTTCCAGCGTATCCACGGTCATCGTGCCGAGCGGCGTGTCGCGCAGTGCGGCCAATGCCGCGGCGAGCCGTGCCGGATCGGCGGGCGGCGTCACGAAGCGCAACACCGTCATGTGCGCCGTCACGAGCCGGTAGCGCTGGTCCAGCCCGGCACCCAGGCCGCACACGCGCAGCACGTCGCGCAGGCGCGTGCGCAGCCGTTCCAGTGTGTCGTCGCGGGGAAAGCCGCGGACCAGCACGGCGCCGCGCGACGTCGTGATGCCGGCCAGGTCCACGTCGAACGCGGGCACGCCTGCCACGGCGGCGCGCACGGCCGTGGCGTAATCTGCGCTGCGCGCCAGGTGCGGCGCGCAATGTTCGGTGACGGTGAACAGCGACAGCACCGTCATGTGCAAGTCGGACAGGGGCTGGCGGTACTGGCGCGGGTCGGCGTCGGCCAGCCGGTCCTGCAGGTCCGCGAGGCGCGCCGCCAGCGCCGGGTCGGGGCGCGCGACCAGGCTGATGCCGCGGCGCGGATCGAGGCCGCCGGTCAGGTGCAGGTCGCATTCGACGTCGCCGCGGGAGACGGCGGGCCAGGCACGGTCCCACATCGCATCGTAGTGGGATTGCAAGTGGAGTAGGGAAGCGCTCATCGTGGCGATTATCGCTGCTCCGGGCGTGTTATGCCGCGCGTCCGATGCTGGGCGCCAGCTGGCGCGCGCAGACGCGGTTGCGGCCGGCGCGCTTGGCGTCGTACATCAGCTCGTCCGCAACGGCGATCAGGGCTTGCGGCGTGACGGCCGCGCCGGCGCCGAAATCCACGCCGACGACGCCGAAGCTGGCCGTCGTCGCGAGCACCGCGTCACCGCAGTCGACGCGCCGGGCGGCGAACGCCGTGCGGATGCGCTCGGCCAGTTCGACGGCACCGTCCAGTTGCGTCTCGGGCAGGATGATGAGGAATTCTTCGCCGCCGTAGCGCACGACCGTGTCGACGGCGTCGCGCGTCAGGGCTTGCAGCAGGTGGCCGAAGCAGCGCAGCAATTCGTCGCCCGCATGGTGGCCGTACGTGTCGTTGATCGCCTTGAAGCCGTCCAGGTCGCACATGATCAGCGACAGGTCCAGGCCGTAGCGGCGCGCGCGCGCGATCTCGCCGTCGAGCAGGGCGGCGTTCAGGTGGCGCCGGTTGTAGCAGCCCGTCAGCGGATCGCGGATCGACAAATTCGTCAGCACCTGCTGCGTGCGGTACTGCTCGCGCCACAGCCGGGCGTGGCGGATCGCGGCGACGGCGCCGAACGCATTGGCGAACAGGATCAGCATCGTCATCGACACGAGGCGGCGCGTCGATTCGAGATGCTCGTACCAGGCCAGTGCGATGAACGAGAGGCTCGCGCCAAGCGCGATGGCGATCGCGGTGCGCAGGCGGTTCGGGATGAAGATCAGCACGACGACGGCCATCAGGCCGATCGAGGTGCCGTGCAGCAGCGCGTCGGCCGGACGGCGCCACGCGACGATCATATAGGTGAACATGCCCAGCGACGTGAACGCGCTCGCCACCCGGTACGCGGCCGTCACGGGCGCATCCGCGCGGCGCGCGTAGCGCAGGCCCACGTACGCCAGCACGGGCACGGCGCAGCGCGCGAGCAGCGACGGGATGGCGCCCGGCAGGCCGAGGGCCAGGACGTCGCTGACGCTGAATATGATGTAGAACAGCGAGCACAGGGTCAGTGCGCGGCGCAGGTCGCGCAGGATCGTGCGCGCCTGCGCGTGCAGGAAGCCCGTCTCCATCGCGGCGCACGTGAACTCGCCGCGCAGGTGCGCAATGGCAGCGGTGCTCGGATCGTTCGGCATGGCGGCGATGTTGGACAGGGTGAAAGAGGAGGCGAGACTCTAGCCAAAAATTTACTTTCTGTAAAGTAATTTTCGGCCGTCGGGGCTCACCGTGCAGCGGGCCCGGGCATCGCCCATTGGCGGGGCAGGCTGTAAAATAGCTCCTTGTCCCGAGAGGCGTCCCGATCGTGCGTGTAGCCGGCGGGACGATGCCCGCGCCGGCGCTCGTGCGCCGCGGGCGCTTCGTCAACCAGGTCCCGCCAGTCGGGGCCGCAGCCATCGTATCCGACCATGACCGTCCGTACCCGTTTCGCTCCCAGCCCGACCGGCTATCTCCACCTCGGCGGCGCCCGCACCGCGCTGTATTCGTGGGCCTATGCCCGCCACTTCGGCGGCACTTTCGTCCTGCGCATCGAAGATACCGACCTGGAGCGTTCGACGCCGGAAGCCGTGCAGGCGATCCTGCAGGGCATGGAATGGCTCGGCCTGGCGCACGACGAAGGCCCGTTCTACCAGATGCAGCGCATGGACCGCTACCGCGAGGTGGTGAAGGGCATGCTGGAAGCGGGCACCGCGTACCTGTGCTATTGCTCGCCGGACGAAGTGGAAGCGATGCGCGAGCGCATGCGCGCCGCCGGCGAAAAGCCCCGCTACGACGGCACGTGGCGCCCGGAGCCCGGCAAGACGTTGCCACCCGTGCCGGAAGGCGTCAAACCCGTCGTGCGCTTCAAGAATCCCCTGGACGGCGAAGTCACGTGGCACGACGTCGTCAAGGGGCCGATCACCATCGCCAACAAGGAATTGGACGACCTCGTGATCGCCCGTCCGGACGGCACGCCGACGTATAACTTCTGCGTCGCCGTCGACGACTGGGACATGAAGATCACGCACGTGTTGCGCGGCGACGACCACGTCAACAACACGCCGCGCCAGATCAACATCTTGCGCGCGCTGGGCGCGGAGCTGCCGCAGTACGGCCACCTGCCGATGATCCTCGGCCCGGACGGCCAGAAGCTCTCCAAGCGCCACGGCGCCGTCAGCGTGATGGAGTATCCGGAGCAGGGTTATCTGCCGGAAGCGATGCTGAACTATCTCGCGCGCCTGGGCTGGAGCCACGGCGACGACGAGATCTTCTCGATGCAGCAGTTCACCGAGTGGTTCAACCTCGATCACCTGACCGCGTCGGCCGCGCAGTTCAATCCGGAAAAGCTGGGCTGGCTGAACAACCACTACATCAAGCAGGCCGACAACGAGCGCCTGGCCGGCCTCGCCCGTCCGAAGATGGAGCGCGAGGGCGCCGTGTTCGACGGCGCGCCGCCGCTCGCCGCCGTGCTGGGCCTCATGAAGGAGCGTACCAACACCATCAACGAACTGGCCGATGCCGCGATGCTGTTCTACCGCGCGCCGAAGCCGGACGCGGCGCTGCTCGAGCAGCACCTGACGGACGCCGTGCGCCCCGCGCTGGCCCAGTTCGCCGAGCGCCTGCGCGACGTGGAATGGACGAAGCCGGCCCTGTCCGCGATGATGAAGGAAGTGCTCGCGGCGCACGGCCTCAAGATGCCGCAACTCGCGATGCCGCTGCGCCTGTTGGTGACGGGCCAGCTGCAGACGCCGGCCATCGACGCCGTGCTGGAATTGTTCGGCCGCGAGACGGTGTCGGCGCGCGTGGCCCAAGGACTGTGATTCCCACTTGGTATTTGCGAAATGCAAGTGCGTCCGCTATAATGCTCGCACTTCAGCGCTGCGGGGGTATAGCTCAGCTGGGAGAGCGCTTGCATGGCATGCAAGAGGTCAGCGGTTCGATCCCGCTTACCTCCACCACGTTCTGAAGTGAAGTACGACGCAGTCCAGGGTCCCCATCGTCTAGAGGCCTAGGACATCACCCTTTCACGGTGAGTACCGGGGTTCGAATCCCCGTGGGGACGCCAGATTCGTTGGCAGTATGTTAGAGTGCTGTTTTCCCGTAGGGGGTATAGCTCAGCTGGGAGAGCGCTTGCATGGCATGCAAGAGGTCAGCGGTTCGATCCCGCTTACCTCCACCAAGCAGGGAAAAGCAGCAGTCGTAACAGTCCAGGGTCCCCATCGTCTAGAGGCCTAGGACATCACCCTTTCACGGTGAGTACCGGGGTTCGAATCCCCGTGGGGACGCCAAGAATTTATTCGCCGGGGTCGGGGCCCGAAATTATCGGTTGGGCTCTGACACCGGCAGAATAGCAGGTGTTGCAAGGAAGCCGCCTTGAGCGGCTTTTGTTTTGGGGGTATAGCTCAGCTGGGAGAGCGCTTGCATGGCATGCAAGAGGTCAGCGGTTCGATCCCGCTTACCTCCACCAAGTTTCAAGTATCAAGTAGCGCGGTAGTTCGGGTCCCCATCGTCTAGAGGCCTAGGACATCACCCTTTCACGGTGAGTACCGGGGTTCGAATCCCCGTGGGGACGCCAAGGTTTTGGTGTATGATGCCTGCGATCAGGCATAGCGGTAAAAGTTCCAGGGTCCCCATCGTCTAGAGGCCTAGGACATCACCCTTTCACGGTGAGTACCGGGGTTCGAATCCCCGTGGGGACGCCAAGCATTCGGCAGCAGGCAGTAACAACAGTTTTAGGTCCCCATCGTCTAGAGGCCTAGGACATCACCCTTTCACGGTGAGTACCGGGGTTCGAATCCCCGTGGGGACGCCAGTCAAAGACCGGAGCAGACCACCCGCGCATGCGGACAGGTGCTCCGGTTTTTCTTTGGGTCCGCAAAACATGCTCAACGATCAACGCACCACGACACTCGCCATCTTCTGCAAGGTCGTCGACAACTTCGGCGACATCGGCATCTGCTGGCGCCTCGCGCGCCAATTGCACCGCGAGCACGCGATCGCCGTCACCTTGTGGGTCGACGACCTCGCCAGCTTCCGCCGCATCTGGCCATCCGTCGCCACCGATGCGGCCGTGCAGGTCGTGGACGGCGTGAGGATCATGCACTGGCCCGACCAGGACGGCACGTTCCAGCCGGGCGACGTGGCGGACATCGTGATCGAATTCTTCGGCGTCGACATCCCGCCGGCCTATATCGCCGCGATGGCCCAGTGCGAGCCGCGTCCCGCGTGGATCAATTATGAGGGCCTCACTGGCGAGGAATGGGTCGAGGGTTGCCATACGCTGCCGTCGATGCACCCGCGCCTGAAGCTGACCAAGCATTTCTTCTTCCCCGGCTTCACGCCGAAGACGGGCGGCCTGCTGCGCGAGCGCGGCCTGCTCGACGCGCGCGACCGTTTCCAGGCCGACTCCGCTGCACGCGCCGCGTTCCTCGCGGGCGTGGGCGTGACGGCGGATGAGATGATGGGGCGGGTGGTCAGCCTGTTCTGCTATCCGCATGCGCCCATCGCCGAGTTGTTCGCCGCCTGGCGCGACGGTGCGACGCCGCTGACGTGCCTCGTGCCGCAAGGCGTCGCGCGCGAACAGGTGAGTGCCTTCCTCGGCGCCGACCCGGTGCCGGGCGCGGTGGCGACGCATGGCGGCCTGACCGTGCGCGTGATCCCGTTCCTGTCGCAGGATGATTACGACAGGCTGCTGTGGTCATGCGACGTGAACTTCGTCCGCGGCGAGGATTCCTGGGTGCGCGCGCAATGGGCCGGTCGCCCCTTCATCTGGCATATTTATCCGCAAGATGAAAACTTGCATCATGTTAAACTCCGCGCGTTCCTGCAAAAGTACGCGGAAAACCTGGATAGCCTGATCGAATTTTCCCTGCGCTGGAATGGCGTGGAAGTGAACGCGCCGGCCGCTTGGCCGGCATTGTGGATGTCTCTGCAAGCCCAATCGCCGGCGATTGTCGCGCGCAATGTCGAATGGCAAACGCGGATGTTGGCGAACGGCGACTTGGTGAGCCATCTGCTGGATTTCGCCCGGTCGCTGCGGTAGGCGACGGACGAGGAACATGGTATCATGCTTGATTACTGCAACTCATTTTTAGGTTAAAACCCTCCTATGAAACCCGCAAAAGAAATCCGTGTCGGCAACATCATCATGGTTGATGCCAAGCCTTTCATCGTGCTGCGCTCCGACGTCAATGGCTCGAGCCGCACGGGCTTCACGTACAAGTGGAAGATGAAGAATCTTCTCACCAACGCACCGCTGGAAAACGTGTTCCGCGGCGACGACAAGTTCGACGTCGTCGTGCTGGACAAGAAGCCGGTGACCTATTCGTACTTCGCCGACCCGCTGTACGTCTTCATGGATGAAGAGTACAACCAGTACGAAATCGAAGAAGAAAACATGGGCGACGCCATCAACTACCTGAAAGACGGTATGGAATGCGAAGCCGTGTTCTACGACGGCAAGGCCATCTCGGTTGAACTGCCGATCACCATCGCGCGCCAGGTCATCTACACGGAACCGGCCGTCAAGGGCAATACCTCGGGCAACGTCCTGAAGGAAGCCAAGATCGAAAACGCCATCGAATCGAAGCAGTTCACCATCCAGGTGCCGCTGTTCGTCAACCAGGACGACACCATCGAGATCGATACCCGTACTGCCGAATACAAGAAAGTCGTCCGCAACTAAGCCGACCGCTTTCCGCGAAAAAACGCTGTCCTTTGGGCAGCGTTTTTTTTCGTGGCTGTGTTCGCGATAATTCGGCGACACCGTCGTTTAGCCGAGCTGGGCCGCAGCGCACAACAGATGAGCCGGCGTCGTCAGGCGGCGTGCATCCAGCATCCGTTGCCATCCCGAATAATTGATCAGGTACCGACTTGCGACGCCGCGAAACCGCACCAGCCAGCTCTTGAAACGGCTGTGCCAGGCGTTCACGTTCTGCAGGTGAATCGCACCGCGCGCGCGTACGCCCGCCTTCACGTTCACCATCTCGTGCATGATGCCCGCTTGCCTGGCGAAGTGACGGTACGAGAGCGCCGAATCGCTGATCAAGAGGACGTCGGCCGGCAGCACAGGCTTGAGGCACTTTTCCAACTGCGCCACCGTCACCTGGCCGCGACCAGTGTGGAAATCGAGTGTCTGCCCGGTGCGATCGCGCGCGACGAGCAGGCAATCGTGCTCCTTATTGATGCCGCGCTTCGTCGCGACGCCACCGCGCTTCCTCGGCTTGCGCGTCATGTTGCGCGATCCCTTCTGCGATTCCAGGCGGTACGTCTCGTCCGCCTCGACGATGGCAGTCAGGATAGATGGCCGATGGCGCCCGGCACGAAGCGATGGCGCCACCTGAAACTGGTCGTGCGATGCACGCCGACGGCGCGCGCCGCCTTGCGCACGGTACGGGACTCGAGCACGCACTGCAGATACGCCAGCCAATGCTCTTTCTTCCGTAGCCTTGCGAGCGGGGTTCCGGTGAGTGCGTTATAGCTGCGTCCGCAGCCGAGGCAGCGAAAACGCTGCAGGCCGCTGGCCTGGCCGCAGCGGTGGGCGCGGGGACAAGCGCAGCGAGGACACGGCCGTCCTCGCGCAGCCTGCTCGATCAGGGCGATACACTCGTCAGGATGGGCGATGCCCGCGATCCATTTCCGCAACCGGGCCAGGTCGGTGGCGGAGAACGGGATCGCGGTCAATTGGGCAAATACATCGTCGAACGGCACGGCGCGCATCGTGATTCCTCATGAGCTAACTCGACGATACGTATGACCGCTGCAACAAATTTCAGTTCACATAACTACCGCGAACACAGCCTTTTTCATCCATATGTCCGACACGGCCGCGTGTCACATCGGCAAGATTGCTGTTATGCTGAGGCATTCTTCCAGGGAGGATGCATGGATCGCAGGAATTTCGTTCGACTGGGCGTGGCCGCCGCATCGGCCTCGACGATGGCGAGTACGGCAACCGCGGCGCGGGTCGGGATCATGGCACCCGACGCCGTGCTCGACGCCGGCGTACGCGAACAGCAGGCGCTGATGGAGGCCGGCAAGCAGACGTCGACGACGCTCGTGCGGCGTTACCTGGCACGCATCGCCGCCGTCGACAAGGCGGGGCCGCGGCTGAACGCCATCATCGAACTGAATCCCGACGCGCTCACGATCGCCGCCGGCCTCGACCGCGAACGCAAGGCCGGCACAGTGCGCGGCCCGCTGCACGGCATCCCCGTCCTGTTGAAGGACAATATCGCGACGGCCGACAAGATGAGCACGAGCGCCGGCTCGCTCGCGCTGGCTGGCGTGCGCGCCGCGCATGACGCATTCGTCGCGGCGCGCCTGCGCGCGGCCGGCGCCGTCATCCTCGGCAAGACGAATTTGTCGGAGTGGGCGAACATGCGCTCCACGCATTCCGTCAGCGGCTGGAGCGGCCGCGGCGGGCTGACGCGCAATCCGTATGCGCTCGACCGCAACACGAGCGGTTCCAGTTCCGGCTCCGGAGCCGCGATGGCGGCTGCGCTCGCCACGCTCGCCGTCGGCACGGAGACGGACGGCTCGATCGTGTCGCCCGCATCGATTTGCGGCATCGTCGGCATCAAGCCCACGCTGGGCCTCGTCAGCCGCAGCGGCATCATCCCCATCGCCCATTCGCAGGACACGGCCGGCCCGATGACGCGTACCGTCGCCGACGCCGCGCTGCTGCTTGCCGCCATGGCGGGCGCCGATACGGACGATGCCGCGACGGCGATGGCGCCGGCAGCAGGCAAGGCGGCCGACTACGCCGCGGCCTTACGCACGGACGGCTTGCGGGGCAAGCGTCTTGGCGTCGCACGCAATTTCTTCGGCAATAGCCCGGCCGTCGATGCCGTCATCGACGCGGAACTGGCCGTCCTGAAAGCGCAGGGCGCGACGCTCGTTGATGTCAAGGTGCCCAATGTCGACAAGTACGGCGACACGGAACTCGAAGTGCTGCTGTCCGAATTCCGGCCCGACCTGGAAGCGTACCTGGCGCGCTACGCACCGCACGCGCCGGTCAAGACGATGGCCGACGTGATCGCCTTCAACGACAAGCACGCCGCGCAGGAGCTGCGCCACTTCGGCCAAGAACACTTGGTCGCCGCGCAGGCGCGCCCCGGCCTCGACGCCGAGGCCTACCGCGATGCGCTCGCCGCCAACCACCGCTACAGCCGCGAGGAGGGCATCGACGCGATCCTGCGCGAGGAAAAACTGGATGCCCTCGTCGCGCCGACCGGCGGCACCGGCTGGCTGACCGACTACATCAACGGCGACCACGACGGCCCGGGCTTTTCGACGCCGGCCGCCGTCGCCGGCTATCCGCACGTGACGGTGCCTGCGGGCCAGGTGCACGGGCTTCCCGTCGGCCTGTCGTTCGTCGGCACCGCGTGGAGCGAAGCCACGCTGATCGGCATGGCGTACGCGTACGAGCAGGCGAGCCGGCGCCGCCGTCCGCCCACATTCGCCGCATCCGTCAACGTGAAAGCGTGATCAGCGGTCGGCCGCTTCGGCAGCGTCGCGCTTGACCCAGACGAACGCGCAGACGCTGGCCGCCAGCGCCGTCGCCGCGCACACGGCCATCGCAAGATGAAACGGCGGGAGCAGGGCGCGGCCTTGCGCCGTCAGCACGGCACCCAGCAACGCCGTCGCGATCAGCCCGCCGCCGCGTGCGACGGCGCTGTTGAAGCCGGACGCGATACCCGTGTGGCTGCCGTCCACCGATGACAGCACGGCCGTCGTCAGCGGCGCCGCCACGCCAGCCATGCCGATGGCGATGACGAGGATCGCGGGCAGTACCGTCGTCGCATAGCCGCCCGCGCCCACGCGCATGCCCAGCAGGAAGCCGCCCGCCACGAGGAGCGCCCCGATCGCCAGCGGCAGCCGCGTCCCGTGCTTCCCCGCCACCCTGCCCATGATCGGCGAGCCGATGGCGAGCACGACGGGAAACGGGAGCAGCGCGGCGCCCGCCTGTTTCGCCGAATACTGCAGGGCCTGGATCAGCACGTACGGTACGAGCAGCATCAGCGCGCCCAGCGCGCCGTACAGCAGGAACGTCATCAGGTTCAGTCCGGAAAAGCTGCCGGACGCGAACAGCTTCAAAGGCAGCATCGCGTTGTCGCCTGCGCGCCGCTCGATCCAGAGGAAGGCGAGGAGCACGAGCGCGCCGGCGCCCATCGCGACGGCGGATGCCGTCGACACGCCCTTGTCGGCGGACGCGGCGGCGAGGCCCCACGTCAGGCTGCCGAGACCGACGCTGGCGAGCAGCGCGCCGGCCGGGTCGAGCGCGACGGGCTTGTCCGCGCGCGGCACGCGCACGTAGCGCCAGCCCAGCAGCATCGCCAGCGCCGCGATCGGCAGATTGATGTAGAAGACGGCGCGCCAGCCGACCGTGTCGATCAGCCAGCCGCCCAGCAGCGGCCCGATCGCGCCCGCGGCGGCGCCTGCGGCGGCCCAGATCCCGATCGCGCGGCCGCGCGCCTTGCCGTCGAACGTTGCGCCGAGGATCGCGAGACTGTTCGGCAGCAGCAGCGCCGCACCGATCCCTTGCGCCACGCGGCCGCCGACGAGCAGCCACAGCTGCGGCGCCAGTGCGCACAACAGTGAGGCCAGCGCGAATGTCGCGATGCCGGCGAGCAGGATGCGGCGGCGGCCGTAGCGGTCGCCCGCGGCACCGCCCAGCAGCAGCAACGAGCTCAGCGGCAGGAGATAGCCGTTCACGACCCACGACAGGTCGGCGCCGCCGCCGTCCAGGTCGCGGCCGATGGCGGCGAGGCCCACGTTGACGACGGAACCGTCGATGAACGCGAGGCTGCTCGCGAGGATCGAGGTGGCGAGTACGAGGTGCGGATGGGCGGCGTGGCCGCGGACCGGCGTGCTGTCGGCGAGCAGGCGGTCGCAATGGGCGGGCAGGGTGCTCATGGGCGGTTCCCGGACAGTCGACCGGGCATGGCGGCGATGCGCAAGTGTAGCCGGACCCGGCGATTGGGGCGCGCACGCGCCCGTTGTCAGCGTGGCGCCGCCGCCTGCTTTGCTTTGGTGAATACGGGGCCCCACAGTGGATGGCCGTGTTCGCCCGGTGCGAGGTCGAACGAGGGATCGAGGCGCAGCGCCCGGTCGAACGCCTGGCGGCATGGGCCCGGCCGCGACGTCACGCAATAGCTGAACGCGAGGTATTTCAGCGCCTGCAGGCGCGTGGCGAGCGGCCCGTTGTTGACGTCGCGCGCGGACAGCCGCCGGATCGCGCCGTTGTAGTCGCCATCGTTGTACAGGCGGATGCCTTCCTGCAGGCCGTTGGCGGGTGCCGGCGCCTCGTCGCGCTCGCGTTCCCGCTCGCGTGGCTTCTCTTTCGGCCGCGGGGGCGCTTCGCGCACGACGACGGGCGGCGGCTCCCGTTCCGCCGTCGCGGTGGCCTTCGGATGCGTGGGCGTGCGTGCCTGGGTCTTGTCAAAGCCCGGGAAGCCGGCGCAACCGCCGAGCAGGGCGGCCGCCGCGGCGAGCAACACGGCGTGGACGATGGGGCGGGCGGGACGCTGGATATTCATCGGTCTCCGGTCGAAGGGTCCGGGCGCGGTCGCCGGGACGGGTTCATCGGGGCGCCTCGTTGAAGTCGACGTGGATCCGGCCGTCGCCGTTCGCCGTGTCGATCTCCAGCACGCGGTCGTGGAAGTTCGGGTTCGTGACCCGGATCGCGTGGCGGCCGGGCGTCAACTCGAGGCGCTTGACGGGCGGGCTGACGCCGCGGTCGACGCCGTCCACGTAGACGACGCCCCACGGTTGAATGTGCAGCTTGTACAGATTGCCGTTCGGCGTCACGACGACGCCGGGCAGCGGTGTTGTTGCCGCGCTGGCCGCCGGCGCGGGGTTTTGCGCGGCGGCTGCGGGTGCATCATCCGTGATGAAGGTGCCCGGGGCCACGCCTGGAGCGGACTGGCCCGCGCTGCTGGCCGTCGTGCCGGCCGTCCCGCTGCCTGCCGCGCCGCTCGCAGGATTGGCGCCGGCCGCGGGCGGCGCGCTGGCCGCATCCTGGCCGGCACGCGTGCCGTCGCCTTGCTGCGGCAAGGTCAGCACGATGTGGTCGAACGAGCCGGAGTCGCGCATCTCCGCGAACAGGACGGCGCCGAGCGCGACGACGATGGCGGCGCCGGCCGCGATGGCCCAGCGTTGCCGGCTCGTGAGCGTGACGCGCCGGCGCGGCAGGTCGGCGTCGGGCACGATGGCGTGGGCGTGGGCGTGGGCGTGGGCGTGGGCGGGTGCCGGGCTGGCGGATGCCGGGGCGATGACAGGTGCTGGCTCGGGTGGCGGGACGGCAGCCGTGGCTGGTGCGACGTCGGATGCGGCGTCGAGTGCGCGCTCGTGCTCATGCGCGTTCTCGACCGCGACGTGGCGTGAGAGGTCGGCGGCAGAATCCGTTGCGGCGTCGAGTGCGGGGTCGTGCGCGTATTCGGCCGCGTTGTGGCGTGAGACGTCGGCTGCGGAACCGGTTGCGGCGTCGAGTGCGCGGTCGTGCGCGTGTCCGGCCGCGATGCCACGTGAGAGGTTGGTGGCGAGGTCGGGTGCGGCGGCGTGGGCGCGGTCGTTGGCGGGATCCGGTACGGTGCCGCCTGCGAGATCGTGCGCGACGTCGGCTGCGGCGTCGTGCGTGCGCGTGGGCGCGGCCTCAGGCACGCGATCGGCCGCGAGCCCGGACGTCGCGTCGGGCGCGCCCACGTCGGCCGGCCACGGCGCCAGCGGGTCGTCGGGGAACGCGGCGCCGGCGGGGCGGCCGGGCGGCACGATGCCGAGCAGCCCGCGCAAGTCGTCGATCGTGCGCGGACGGCGCGCCGGGTCGGGGTCCATGCAGCGGTCGACGGCGTTGACGAGCGAGTCGCTGTAGCCTTCCGCGCGGCCCGCGAGCGGGCCCATGGGGGCGAGCTCGCACGTGATGGCGTAGTGGACGACGCGCGCCAGCGCATTGAGGTCGTCGGCTTCGTGTCCATCCGCCGGGCCATCGTCCGACGGGACCAGCAGCGGTTCGCCGTTCTCGTGGAACACGATCGTGTCGGGCGTGATGGCCCGGTGCGGCATGTGCATCGCGTACTGCAGTTCGAGCGACTGCAGCGTCTTGCGGAAGATCTTGCGGCACCAGGCTTCGTTGACCTGCTCGGGACTGTATTCGACGATGTCCCTGACGCTGCGGCCTTCGAGGTGCTGCGGTTCCGGTCCGATGGTAGTAGGGCTGGTCATTGTGCTAAGGCGTGGGCTTGGCAAAATCATGCCAGATTTGCAGCTTGCATGCCTGCGCTCAACTCAACCGTGCGCACCTGTTACAAATGTTACAAAGCGGACCGCCCGTCGTCTCAGTCTTCGATGACGCGCATCTTGAAGTTGCGGCCCTTGATGGTGCCGAACTCGGGTCCCAGCGGATTGCCGCCGTTCAGCCGCGCGAGCGCCTGGCCCACACAAGCGCGGTCGAGCGCGACGTAGCTCATGAATTCAAAGATGTGGATCTTCCCGACTTGTTCCTTCGTCAGGCCCGCATCGCCGGTGAGGGCGCCCAGCAGGTCGCCGGGACGCAGCTTTTCTTTCTTGCCGCCGGCGATGCACAGCGTGACCATCGGCGCCGGTTCGACCGGCTCCGCATCGTCCGCCGCGGCGTCGAGCGCGTGCCACTCGGCCGTGAAGCCCTGCGCTTCCTCGATCAGCCGCACCCAGCGCTTTTCGTTCGGCGCACACAGCGTCAGCGCGACGCCAGCCGCGCCCGCGCGCCCCGTGCGACCCACGCGGTGCACGTGCACTTCCGGGTCCTTCGAGACGTCGACGTTGATGACGGCTTCCAGGCCGGCGATGTCGATGCCGCGCGCGGCCACGTCGGTCGCGACGAGCACGCTGCAACTGCGGTTCGCGAAGCGCACGAGCGTCTCGTCGCGGTCGCGCTGTTCCATCTCGCCGTACAGCGCGAGCGCGGAAAAGCCCATTTCGTGCAACGCGTCGGCCACTTCGCGGCAGCGTGCCTTCGTATTGCAGAACGCGATCGCGGAGCCGGGCCGGTACTGCCGCAGCAACTGCGCGACGGCGTCCACGCGGCCGTCGAAGCCGATTTCGTAGAAGCGCTGTTCGATGCGCGCGGGTGCGTGCACCGTGTCGACCGCGAGCTCGAGCGGATCGCGCAGGAAGCGCGTCGTGGCGGCGCGGATATCGTCGGGATAGGTCGCGGAAAACAGCAGCGTCTGGCGGTGCGCCGGGCATTCGCGGACGATGGCGGCGATCTCGTCATAGAAACCCATGTCCGTCATGCGGTCCGCCTCGTCCAGCACGAGGGTGCGCAGGCGCGCGAGGTCGAGCGTGCGGCGCTGCAGGTGGTCGCGGATGCGGCCCGGCGTGCCGACGACGATGTGCGCCCCGAATTCCAGGGAGGCGATCTGCGGCCGCATGGGGACGCCGCCCGTCAGCACGACGACCTTGACGTTGCCGATGCCGCGCGCCAGCCGGCGCAGCTCGTTCGCGACCTGGTCGGCCAGTTCGCGCGTCGGGCACATCACGAGCCCCTGCACGGCGAACAGCGTCGGATTCAGCTTCAGCAGCATGCCGATGCCGAACGCGGCCGTCTTGCCGCTGCCCGTTTTCGCCTGCACGATCAGGTCACGGCCGGCGAGGGCCTCCGGCAGCGCGGCGGCCTGTACGGGCGTCATCTGTTGATAGCCCAGCTGGGCGAGGTTTGCCAGGAAGGGGGCTGCCAGCGGCAGCGAGGAAAATGCGGTGTCGGACATGTCGTCGGCCGCGCGGCACGCGGCGGTTGGTGCCGCGTCGGCGGCGTTGTCGTTGGCGCGGCGAGCGCGGGGGCCGCTCAGGCCGCCGGCTTCCAGATGGGCAAGCCGGTCAGGTCCAGATCGGGATCGTCGTTCCACACCGGCAGCCCGGTCGCGTCCGTGTGGGCCAGGTCCAGCAACATCAGCTGTTCCTGCTTCGGTGCCGTGCGGCGCACCCGCGGGCGCTTCAGCGCGGCGGCCTCGTCGGCGGGGAGAACCGATGGGACAACGGCGCCATCGTCGTGCGGCGCCGGCTCGAAGCCGGGCAGGTCGAAGGTCGCGTTGTCTTTCTTGTCTCTCATGCGCTGCGCTGGCCCAGAAAACAAAAGCCCGGCTGCAAGAGTCGGGCTTGTTGTTACGGTATTTGGTTGCGGGGACAGGATTTGAACCTGTGACCTTCGGGTTATGAGCCCGACGAGCTGCCAGACTGCTCCACCCCGCGTCTGAGAACGCTATTTTAACCTGATCGGCGCCGGAGCGCAAATCGGGTTTTGCCGGGGCTTGCGCACCCGATCAATCCGTGTGCGCGCAGTACGCGCTCACGCCGCCTGCAAACGCCACAGCGACGTCACTTCCGCCATGCGCGCGGCCGCCAGCGGATCGTCGGAATCGCTGGCCTTCGGATGCGTCGGACGGATGTCGTGACGGCCGGCGACGGCCAGGCCCGCATCCATAATCCAGCCGAGCAATTGATCGCGCGACCGCAAGCCCAGGTGCTCCGCCAGGTCGGACAGGATGAGCCAGCCTTCGCCGCCGGGCCGCAGGTGCCCGGTCAAGCCCGCGAGGAACCCTTTCAGCATGCGGCTGTCCGGATCGTAGACGGCGTATTCGATGGCGGAACTCGGCTTGCCAGGCAGCCACGGCGGATTGCACACGACGAGGTCGGCACGCCCTTCCGGATACAGGTCGGCCTGCACGACTTCGACCTGGCCCGCGAGTCCCAGCCGTTCGACGTTGGCGCGGGCGCAGCCGAGGGCGCGCGCATCCATGTCGGTGGCGAGCACGCCTTGCAGGCCCCGGTGCGCCAGCACGGCCGACAGCACGCCCGTGCCCGTGCCGATGTCGAACGCCAGCTTCGCACCCGCCGGGAGCGGCGCCTGCGCGACGAGCTCCACGTATTCCCCGCGCACGGGCGAGAACACGCCGTACCAGGGGTGCACGCGTTCGTCGAGGGCGGGAATGAATACGCCCTTGCGGCGCCATTCGTGCGCGCCGATGACGCCCAGCAGTTCGCGCAGCGACGCGACGTATGGCTCGGTGCCATGGCCATACGCTTCCGTGCACGCTTCGCGCACGTCGGGCGCGCGCCGCAGCGGGATGCCGTGGTCCGCGTCGAACGGGATCAAGAGCATCGCCAGCGTACGCGCGCGCTGCAGTTGCGCGAGGCGATGGCGGTGGAATTGTTCGGTGAGCGACGCCGCGGGCTTGCCGCCCTTGGCGCGGCGCGCGCGCGGGCCCTTGTGGTCGACGCGACGCACGAGCGCCTGCAGCAGCTGGCGCGCGTTCTGGAAATCGCCGCGCCACAGCAGCGCCGTACCGTCCAGCGCGAGGCGCCAGGCCGCGTCGGCGTTCATCGTGTCGTCGGCGAGCACGACTTTCTTCGGCGCCGGCCAGCCGCTCTCCGAGCGCCAGCGCGCCGAGCGTTCCTCGCCGTGTTCAATCCAGTGGATGCGCGCCGCGCCGTCGGAAGTCGTCATCGCCGTCCCGATCAATGGTGGTGGTGCCAGTGGAGCTCGTTCGATTCGACGAAGGATTTCACGGCATCCGGGTTGCCGGTCGCGTGGCGCTTGATCTCGCCGCATTGGCAGATGCCCTGGTAGGGCTGGATGTGCGAGCAGGCGGACACTTGTTGCAGGGTGACCTTGACCGGCTTGGCGCACTTGGCGCACTTGAAGGTCAGGAAGCGGGCGGGTTTCGACATGATCAGTAAATGAAGATGAAATCAGCAACGCCGTCCCGGAGCATGGCGGCATGCGGCGGGCACGGCAGGACAAGGGAAGGGGCGCATTTTAGCATTGCGCCGTCTAGCATTGCACCGTCACGGCGCTGCTGCCGCCACCGGCGGGCCGCACGAGCACCTTGGTCGCGATCCGTTCCGTCATCTCCTGCACGTGCGAGATGACGCCGACCTTGCGGCCCAGCGATTGCAGCGCATCGAGCGCGTCCATCGCGACGCCCAGCGTGTCGCTGTCGAGGCTGCCAAAGCCTTCGTCGATGAACAGCGATTCGACCTTCACGCGGTTCGACGACAGCGACGCCAGGCCCAGCGCGAGCGCCAGCGAGACGAGAAACGATTCGCCGCCGGACAGCGAATTCACGGAGCGCACTTCGCCGCCCATGTCCTGGTCGCGCACCATCAGCGCCAGCGACGGACCGGCCGTGCTGACGACGCGCTCCAGCCGGTAGCGCCGCGCCAGCTGGCCCAGGTGGTTGTTCGCATAGCCGAGCAGCACGTCGAGCGTGAACTGTTGGGCATAGTTGCGGAATTTCTTGCCGTCGGCCGAGCCGATCAGCTCCGCCAGCTTCGCCCACCGATCCTCGATGGCGCGCTGGCGCTCGATCTCGGCCATCATCGAGCGTGCCCGCTCGCGCCGCTGCTCGTCTTCGCGGATGCGCATGGCGAGGCCTGCGGCCGCTTCCCGCGCGGCGTCGCGTTCGACCTGGGCACGGTGCAGCGCGGCGGCGACGGTGTCGGCGCCGGCGTCTCGCGGCAGCGCTGGCGGGCGGTCGTGGCGAGATGTCGGCGCAGGGACCTGCTCGGCGTCGGAAGCGTCGCCATGCGTGTCCGCATCGGGCGTTTCGGCACCGGCGCCCGCGTCCGCATCCGCATCGGCATCCGCATCAGGCGGCAGCAGGTCCTCGCGCAGCCGCTCATGCTGCTCCCGCTGCGCGCGCCGTTCCCCCGAGATCGCCGTGGCCTGGCGCACGGCGGCATCGAGTTCCTGCAGGACCGTGCGCTCCTGGGCGATCCACGCTGCGCCGACCTGGAGCAGGGCGGCCAGCTGCTGTTCGTTGGCGACGCTTTCCAAAGCCGGGTCGCTGCCGTCGAAATCGTGGATCCACTGCGCGAGGCGTTCGCCCGCGTCGGCCAGTTCGCCCTGCAGGTCGGCGATGCGGGCGGCCGCCTGGGCCTGGGCCGCGCGCGCCCGGGCTTCCGCCTGCGCCGCCCGCAGGCTCGCGGCCTGGCAGCCGTTCACTGCGGCGCGTGCCGACGTCACGGCCGTTGCGAGCGCTTGTTCGACGTCGCGCACCGCACGACCTTCGAACAGGCCGGCGCGTTCGGCACGGTGGGCGAGCAGTTCGGTATCCATGCGGGCAAACTCGGCATCGGCATCGGCGCGGCGCCGGGCCGCCTGCTCGACACGCGCCGCCAGCGCGCCATGTTCGGCCTCGAGCGTGCCGATGGCGCCATGCAGCCGTTGCTGGCGCGCGGCCTGCTCGTTCCATTCGCGGGCTTCGTGTGCGCGTGCGGTGCGCCAGCCGGCAGGATCGCGTTGCCAGCGGTCTTGCCAGCCGTCGCCGCACGCGGTCGCCAGCACCGGGTCGAGCTCGGCCAACAGCGCCGCCAGCGCGGCAGCGGCCGCCTCGCGCCGTGCCGCGAGTGCCGCGATGTCGGCGTCGAGCCGGGCCAGCGTGCCCCGGGCGGTCTGCGCCGCGGCCAGCAGGCGCGCGTGGTCGGCATTGGCCTGATCCCACGCTTGCTGCGCGACGTCGCGCGCGAGCACGGCGCGGCGCAGGCCGGTGTCGCGTGTTTCCAGGTCGTCATAAGCGGCGCGCAGCGCGGCCAGTTCGGCGGACAGCCACCGTCCACGTGCGTCGTGGTCATCGTCGCCGTCGGGTGCTGTGGCCGCGAGCGGATTGTCGGCCCATTCCGCGTCCAGCTGCGCGAGGGCGGCAGAGAGGCCGTCGCGCTCGCGCGCCAGCGCCGCCAGCCGTTCGCCTGCCGCCTCGAACGCGGCGCGCTGGTCGGCCTGCAAGTCGACGTTGGCGCGTTGTTCGGTGCGGCGCGCCGCGAGCTCGGCGGACAGGTTGTCCAGCACGGCGTGCAGCCGGTCGTCCTGGTGCCGGTAAGGATGTTCCGTGCCGCCGCACACGGGGCAAGGATCGCCGTCGACGAGCGTCGCGCGCAGTTTCTCGACGCCGTCGGCGCACGCGAGTTGCGCCGACTTCAGCATGCGCTCGGCCTGGCCCACGGCGGCATCGAGCGCGACGCCCGCGGCGCGTGCCGCATCGAGGCCTTCCTGGGCCGCGGCGCGCGCCTGCGTGGCCTGGGCGGCCTGCGCATCCACGTCGGCGAGGCGGCTGCGGTGCGTGCGCGTCGCCTGCCACGTGTGGTCGAGCGAGGCGAGATGCTCGCGCCGCTGGTCGAGCGTGCGCCGTTCCGTGCGCAGCGCGTCGGCGTCGATGCCGTCCAGCGCAGCCGCGGCCTCCCTGCGCGCGGCATCGCGCACGTCCAGCAATTCGACGGATGCCGCCAGCGCATGCGCCGTCCGCTGCGCCGCGCCGGCCGCCTGTTCCGCGCCGGCCTTCGCGGTGTCGAGGGCTTGCGCGCTGGCCGCATCCTGCTGCGCCGCCTGCTCGGCCTGGGCGAGACGCTGGTCCCAGCGGGTCCATTGCGTGGCAAGTGGTTCGCGCGCGCCGTGCGCGGCGAGCCATGTGCCCGTGTCGTGCAGGGTACGCCGGCTGGCGTCCAGTTCCGCCGTCTTTGCTTGCAGGGCTGCCTGCGCCTGCGCCGCTTCCGTGCGCGCGTCGTCCGCCGCAGCGCGCGCCTTCGCGTGGGCGGGCGCCAGCGCGTCCAGCGTGGCGTCGAGGGCTTTGGCGCGGTCCAGTTGCGGGGCGGCGGCGCGCTGCGCGTCTTCCGCCGCGTCCAGCTTGCACTCGGCATCCATCAGGCCCTGCGCCGCCTGCCGCTGCGCGTCGAGGGCGCGGGCGAGATCGTGTTCGCCGGCCGCCAGCTGCGTCTGCACCTGGCGCTGCTCGCCGGCCAGGCGGCTCAGGTCGCCCACGAGGGCGCGCGCCGGCTGCACGGCGTCCAGGGTGGCCAGGCGGCGGCGCCGGTCGGCGGCCGAATCGGCCGCGGTGCGCGCCTGCGCAAGTGCGCCGTCGGCCTGGGTTTCGGCCGCTAGCAGGCGCTCCAGCTCCTGGTGCCAGCGCAATTGCCGTTCGAGCCCGGCCTGGCGCGTTTCGGCTGCTACGAGCGTCGCTTGCGCGGCGGCGTGGTCGGCGTCGAGCGCGGCCCGAGCGTCCGGGCCGAGCGGCGCCTGGTCCTGCAGGCGCTCGGTCAGGCGGCGCATGGCTTCCTGCTCCACGCGCCAGCGTTCGTAGGCGCGACGCGAGATGTCGCTGTAGACGGCGCTCCCCGTCAGCGTTTCGAGCAGCTCGCCGCGCTCGTTCTCGTCCGTGCGGAGGAATGCCGAGAATTCGTTTTGCGCCAGCAGCACGGAGCGCGTGAACTGTTCGAACGACAGGCCGATGCGGCGCTCGATCTCGGCCAGCACTTCCGTCTTGGTGCCGCCCAGCGCTTGGAGGCCGGGCAGTTGCTGCAGGCTCATCGTGGACGGCTGCAGCGCGCCCGCCGCGCGGTTGCGCGAGCGGCGCACGCTCCAGCGCGCGCGGTAGCGCTGCGCGTCGTTGCCGACGAAGTCGACCTCGGCGAACGCGTCCGCCGTGCCGCGCCGCATCAGCGTGCGGCGGTCGGCGACGGACAATGTTTCGTCGCCCACGTCCGGCAGGTAGTTGCCCACCCGCGGACCCTTGATGAGGCGTGGCGTCGCGTCGTACAGGGCGAGGCACAGCGCGTCGAGCAAGGTGCTCTTGCCCGCGCCGGTGGGCCCGCTGATCGCGAACAGGCCGGCCGCCGCCAGCGGTTCGCTTTCGAAGTCGACTTCGAAGTCGCCGGCGAGCGACGCCAGGTTCTTGCCGCCGATGCGCAGGATCTTCATGCGGCCTCCCGCTTGCTGCCGGCGGCGTCCGTCGGCAGCAGCAGTTCGGCGAACGCGGCCAACTGGTCGTCGGGCGCATCCTCGCCGAAGCGTTGCTGCCACAGGCGGCGGAAGATGTCGTCAGGCTGCAGTTGCGCGAGCTGGTCGAGGCTCAGCGCGGGTTCCGCACCGGCCGTCGTGACGACACGGCGCGTCGGTTCGATCTTCGCCAGACGCACGGGCTTGCCTTCCAGCGCCGCCTCGACCTGGGCGCGCAGGCCCGGCTCCGGCGCGTCGAGCAGCACGCGCACTTCCAGGTAAGGCCAGGCGTCGCGTGGCAGGTCGGGCAGGTCGAGGCCGACCAGTTCCGCGATCGCCTGCTTGACGGGCGCCGGCCGCGCCGGCACGCGCAGCAGCTCGACGGCGCGCGGCACGTGGATGGGCTCGATGGTGGCGGCGCGCGGGCCGTCCAGGTCGATGCGCAGCACCTGGTGCCGGTAGCCGACCTCGGCGAACGACAACGGCAGCGGGCTGCCGCAATAGCGCAGGTGGTCCTGCTGGCCCACGCGCTGCGCGAGGTGCAGGTGGCCCAGCGCCGCATAGGCGACGTCCGGCCCGAACATCGACGCGGGCAGCGCTTCAGTGCCGCCGATGACGATGCGCCGTTCGGAGTCGGGCGACGCGTCGCCGCCGACCATGTGGCAATGGCCCATCGCGACGATCGCCTGGCCGTCCGTCGCCCGCGCGCGCGCCAGCTCGTACGCCTGCTGGTACAGGCTGCGGATGCCTGCGAGGTAGGCGTCGAACGCGTCGTTCGGGGTGCCGTCGGCGGACGGCGGCGCCACGCGCGGCACGTCGCCGGGGCGCAGGAACGGGATCGCCACGCACCAGGCCCGCACCGCGCCGTCCTTGCCGGTCAGCGGCACGAGGAAGCGCTCGACGTCGATGTTGCCGGCCGCATCGCGCACGGCGTGGCCGACGACGCGCGTCCCATGCGCTTCCAGCAGCGGGCCCGGCGCCTCGAGCCGCCCCGGAGAATCATGGTTGCCGGCGATGACGACGATGTCGAGCTGCGGCGCGCGCGCCCGCGCCTGCTGCAGGAAGCGGTACAGCTGGCGTTGCGCGGTGGCGGACGGGTTCGCATTGTCGAACACGTCGCCGGCGATCAGCAGGGCGTCCGCTTCCTCGGCGACGATCGTGTCGAGCAGCCAGTCGAGGAAGCACTGGTGCTCGTAGGTCCGGTCGAAATTGTGCAGGGTCTGGCCGAGATGCCAGTCTGATGTGTGCAGCAGCCGCATGGTCGTTAGAAAGTCAGTAACGGTGGTTGAGCCAGGGCGCCAACTATAGCGCAGACGGCGCAGTACTGTAAAAAAAACCAGTACTTTTTCGTGTCGACTTATACAAATGTTGATCGGATGTCACTAGAATGTGCGGATGAGCGAACCAATCTTGACTCCCGCTGTCGCGCGTTCCCTGCATCTCGCCGCGCAGGGCATGCTGCAGGCCAGGCGCGCCCGCGCCACGAAGGACGACGTGCTGGCCGCCATCCGCCGCATGGGCGTGCTGCAGATCGACACGATCAGCGTCGTGGCGCGCAGTCCCTATCTCGTGCTGTGGAGCCGCCTGGGCGACTACGACCCCGACTGGCTCGATCAGCTGCTGGCCGAGGGCCGGCTGTTCGAGTACTGGGCCCACGAGGCGTGCTTCATCCCCATCGAGGACTACGGTCTGTACCGGCACCGGATGGTCGATCCGGGCTCGCTCGGCTGGAAGTACGCGGGGACGTGGCTCGCGTCGCACCGCGAGGAGGTCGAGCGCGTGCTGGCCCATATCCGCGCCAACGGTCCGGCCCGCTCGGCCGACTTCGAACGCGCCGACGGCAAGGCGGGCGGCTGGTGGGAATGGAAGCCGGAAAAGCGCGCGCTCGAAGTCCTGTTCACGACGGGGCAGCTGATGATCGCGCGGCGCCAGCAGTTCCACCGCGTGTACGACCTGGCCGAGCGTGTGCTGCCGGGCTGGGACGACGCACGCATGCCGTCCGTCGCTGCGACCCGGCAGCGGTTCGTGCTGGACGCCGTGCGTGCGCTGGGCGTGGCGAAGGCTGCCTGGATTCCCGACTACCACCGCACGAAGCCGCCGCACCTCGACCCGCAGTCGCTGGCAGACGAGGGCCTGCTGCTGCGCGCCCGCGTCGAGGGGTGGAAGGAACCCGTGTACGTGCACGCGGACCATGCGGACCTGCTCGCCCAGGCCGTACGTGGCGCCTTGCAGGCCACGCTGACGAGCGTGCTGTCGCCGTTCGACCCGGTCGTTTGGGACCGTCGCCGGGCGCTCGACCTGTTCGGCTTCGACTACCGCCTGGAGTGCTACACGCCGGCCGAGAAACGCCGCTACGGCTATTTCACGTTGCCGCTGCTGCGCCGCGGGGCGCTGGTCGGGCGCGTCGACGCGAAGGCCCACCGCAAGACGGGCGTGTTCGAGCTGAAGTCGCTCGTGCTGGAGCCCGGTGTGCGCGTCAGCGAGCGCCTCGTGCGCGACCTGGCCGGCGCGTTCGGCCGCTGCGCGCGCTGGCATGGCTGCGGGCAGGTCGTGCTGGCCCATGCCGAGCCGGCCGCGCTCGCCATGCCGCTGGCTGCGGCGCTGGGCGACCCCTGGGCCGCCGCTGCTTGAGCCGGGGCCCTTTGTGATAAATCAAACGCGCATCCGGCCCGCCTCCTTACACTAGACCTTCCTTCAGGCCGACGACAACCAAAAGGGCGCACGACGCCCGAGACAACCAGGCCTGTCAACGACGCTCCCACCGGATCCTGCATCGCGCCGCGCATGGCTTGCGGCGGGGTGCTGTCCGGCGGTGCGGATAATAGTGGAGACCGAATGCTGACATCGACTTATACCCTCGTCGCGTTGTCCGTCGAACAGACCACGGTGCGCGCCGCCCTGCAGTCGCTGCTCGACGAGCTGCGCGCGCTGCCGGCCGACTTCAGCACGCTCGCCGCCGGCCGGGCGGCCCAGTTGTGCGCGGCGCTGCGCCAGACCTACGACAACTGCCATTGGCGCAAGCTCGACAAATTCCTCGTGCCCGCGCTGCGTCGCAGTACCGCGGCCGCCGACGGCCTGCTGGCCGACCTCGAGCGGCTCAGCGGGCAGGCCGCCCTGGCGATGGGCGCGGCCGAAGCTTGCGTCGGCCCGGCCGGCCATCCAGTGCCGCGCGATGCGTTCTGCGATGCCGTCGAATCGTGCGTCGGTGCGCTGCGCCGCCGCCTGGAGCGCGAGGAACACGAGCTGTTCCCGCTGGCCCGCGCGGCCGTCGGCGGCGATGCGTGGTTCGCGATCGCCAACCAGATGCTCGCCCACGACGCGCACGCGCAGGAACACCGCGGCGATGCGCGCCTTGCCCGGCGCGGGCTGGCCGCGCCGGGCCGCGACACGCGCGGGCGCGACCCGCTGCAGCCGGAGTTCGGGCGGCGGCATGCGGCACTCATCGCCGCCCACTGATTTTCGCTCGCCGTTCATCGGACAGCGACGAACATGTTGCTCGCACGCGCAGGGCTGGCGTTACGGGGCCATCAGGGTTCTTTTGCTATGATGGCGATTTTGGAAGTGCGATTTCATCATGTTCGAGTTCCTATTCAAGCGGCCGGGCGACAAGCCCGGCGACAAGCCGGCCGGGCAGGGCGCACGAGGGGGCGCACAGGCGGAACCATCCGCGCCCGCCGCACAGTCGTCCAATCAGCAACGTGCGGTCCAGGCTGACAAACTCGGCCGGATCGGCGCCGATGAAGCGGCCGCCGTGGAATTCATTCTCCAATGCGAATTTTCCGAACTGCGGCTGTCTGCCGCCGAGTTCGTCCATAGCCCCGAGCAGCTCGAGCGCGTCCATGCCGCGATGCGCAACACCGACCGCCGCGTCGCCAAGCTGATGCAATCCCGCCTCGACGCGCACCGCCACCGCGAAGCCGAGCACCGGCGCGCGCAGGCCGCCGTCGAGCAGGCCGAGTCCCTTCTCAAGGAGACATTGCTGACCCCGAACCATGTGGCCGACCTCGACCGCAAATGGTCCGTGATCGTCGCGCCCGAGCTCGACGCGGCATTCGAGACCGCGCGCGCTGCGCTGGCCCGGCGCCTGGAAACGCAGGTGGCCCTGCAGCGCGCCATGATCGACCGCGTGGCCGCGCTGCGCCAGCTGGGCGGGGCCGGGCTGCCGGCCGCCGAACTGGCCCAGCGCGTCGATGCGCTGGCGCAGGAACAGGACGACGCCCTGCTGGCACCCGAGCATCCGTCGCTGCCGCGCGCCCTCGTGGCCGAGTTCGCGGCCGAGATGCAGACGCTGCGCGCACGGCTGCAGACGGCGGAAGCGGGCCAGGCCGCGCTGGGCGCACGCAGCGCGTTCCTCGACGCGCAAGCGGCCAAGGCGCCCGCCGAGCTGCATGCGGACGCGCTGCGGCGCGAGTGGAAGGCGCTCCCGCCGCTGCCCGCGGACGAGCAGGGCGCCGAACTGCAGCGCCGCTTCGATGCCTTGCTGGCCACGTTGCCGCAGCCCGAGCCGCGCAAGACCAGGGAGCCGAAGCCGGCGCATGACGCTGCCCACGGCGCCAAGCCGGCCGCCAAGAACGGCAAGGACGGCAAGGACGGCCAGGACGCGAAGGAGACCAAGACACGCGGCGCCGACCAGCATTTCATCGACACGATGGACGCGATGGAAGCGGCGCTGCAACAAGGATCGCTGGGCGCGGCCGCCGAGCACGACAAGACGCTGAAGGAAGCACGCGAAAAGGGCATGCGCCTCGCGCCGGCCCAGTCCGACCGCCTGGCCCATTTACGCGCCGAGCTCAAGCGCCTGTCCGACTGGGCGCGCTGGGGCGGCAACGTGTCGCGCGAGGAACTCATCAAGACGGTCGAAGCCTTGCCCACACAAAACCTGGCGATGAGCGAGCTGGCCAAGAAAGTGGGCAGCATGCGCGACCGCTGGAAGGCGCTCGACAGCCTGTCCGGCGCCGCGCCGAAAAGCCTGTGGGAGCGTTTCGATGCCGCGTGCACGGCCGCGTACGCGCCGGCCGCCGCCCACTTCCGTCACCTGGCCGACGAGCGCCATGCGAACGCGGCGCGGGGCCAGGCGCTCGTCGACGAAGCCCAGGCCGAGATCGCGCGTCTGCGCGACGGCAGCGCCGACTGGAAGCACGTGGCGGGCACGGTGCAGCGCCTGCGTCTCGCGTGGAGCCACCTGGGCGCCATCGACCGCAAGGACAAGAAGCGTCTGGACGCCCTGTTCACGGACGCACTGAACACCTTGCAGGGCCCGCTGGAGCAACAGCGCAAGGGCGAAATGGCCGAGCGCGAAGCCATCATCGAGGCAGCGGCCGCCATCGATCCGCACGACCGCCATGCGATCGACGCGATGCGCGCGCTGCAGCAGCGCTGGCAGGACCACGCCCGCGCACTGCCGCTGGAACGCAAGAGCGAGCAGGCGTTGTGGCAGCGCTTCCGCGCCGTGTGCGACGACGTGTTCCAGCGCCGCAAGGAAACGATGCACGAGGCCGACATCGAGCGCCGCGTCCACGAGGCCGCCAAGGAAGCCATCAGCGCCCGCCTGGAAGCGGCTGCCGCCGACGTGACGCCGGCCACCGCCGGCAAGATCTTGCGCGAGGCGCAGGCCGAGTGGCAGGCGATCGGCCCCGTGCCGCGCGCGCACGAAGCCCGCGTCGAGAAACGCTACCACGCGGCCGTCGCGCTGGTGCAGCAGCATGCCGACCAGGCGCGCCGCGCCGCGGGCGTCGCCCAGGCCGGCATGCTGCGCGACAAGCTGCGCCTCGTGCAGGAACTGGAAGAGGCCGTGGCGTCGTCCGGCGCCGCCGATGTCGACTGGGACGCGCGCTGGACCGCGCTGCCGCCGCTGGATGCCGACATGGAGCGCACGCTGCGCACCCGTTTCGACGGGGCGCTCGTCGCATTGCGCGGCAGCCCGGACGCGCGCGCCGCGTACGCACGCCAGCTGGAAGACAACCGTGCCAGGCTGCTGCACGAATTGCTGCGCCAGGAGATCGGGGCGGGCATCGACAGCGGTCCGGAATTCGCGCGCGACCGGCTGAAGCTGCAGGTCGAAGTGCTGCAATCGTCGTTGAAGTCCGGCCACGGCGGCCGCGGCGCCCAGGACGGTGCGACGGCCCGGCTGCGCGACCTGTGCGCGCTGCCTGCGCTCGTCGACGCGCGCACGGCATCGCGGATCGAGCAGCTCGCGCTGCGCGTGGCCAAGGAGGGCAAGTGAACAAGGGCACGACCGACGTCCGCGTCCAGAGCGGCGATTTCGACCTCAGCACCGAGGTCGCGCGGCTGCGCGCGGGCGACGCGCGCGTGGGAGCCGTCGTCAGCTTCGTCGGCACGGTGCGCGACATGAACGACGGCGCGAACGTCGCCGAGCTGGAGCTGGAGCATTATCCGGGCATGACGGAGCGCGCGCTGCATGACATCGTCGAACAGGCGCGGGCGCGCTGGCCGCTGTACGGCGTCCTTGTCATCCACCGCATCGGGCCGATGCAGCCGCTGGACCAGATCGTCCTCGTCGCCTGCACGGCGGCGCACCGGGGCGAAGCGTTTGCCGCGTGCGAATTCATCATGGACTACCTCAAGACCGACGCCCCGTTCTGGAAGAAGGAACAGACGCCGGATGGGGCGCGCTGGGTCGACGCGCGCGTGACGGACGACGCGGCCCGGGCCAAGTGGGCCAGCCGCTGAGCTGGATCGCCGTCGCCATCGGCGCCGTACTGGGCGCCTGGCTGCGTTGGGGCTTGACCATCTTCCTCTCCCAGTTGCACGCGCACATCCAGCTGGGCACGCTCGTCGCCAACCTCCTCGGCGGCTACCTGATCGGCCTGGCGCTGGGGTTCTTCGACACGGCGCCGGCGCTGTCGCCCGCGTGGCGGCTGTTCGTCATCACGGGCTTCCTTGGCGGCCTGACGACGTTTTCCAGTTTTTCCGGCGAGTCGATGGTGCTCATGCAGCGTGGCCACTACGGCTGGGCGCTGGCGCATGCGGCGGTGCACTTGCTGGGCTCGGTCGGCTGCTGCGTCGCGGGTTATGCGACGTGGCGTGCCATTGCGTGATACCTGGCCGTCGTTCGCTTGCGCGCAAGGTGTTGGCGTTGCAGTCTGGCACAGTCCTAATTTTCATTGATCGGAGAACGCCATGACCCAGCAACAGTCCGCACGCCCGAGCCCCGCCTTCGTCGGTGCTTCCTGGAGCGCCATGATCGTCGGCATCCTCGCCTACCTCGCCGGCTTGTGGAATGCCTCGATGCAGCTCAACGAAAAAGGCTATTACTTGACCATCCTGCTGTACGGCTGCTTCGCCGCCGTGTCGCTGCAAAAAACCCTGCGCGACCGCGCCGAAAACCTGCCGGTGACCGGGTTGTACGTCGGCCTGTGCTGGACCTCGCTGAGCGCCGCGCTCGGCCTGCTGACGGTCGGGCTGTGGAATGCCGCGCTGATGCCCAGCGAAAAAGGCTTTTATGCGATGTCGTACGTGCTGACCTTGTTCGCCATCGTGGCCGTGCAGAAGAACGTGCGCGACCTGGCGGCGGCGAATGCCGCCCCCGTGGCGTCGCAGGCCTGACGCACGCCCGTCACGGCGGGCGCGGCGGCTCGCGGCGCGCGGGCAGGTCGGCCAGCCTTGTGTCGGCGGGCACCGACGCCATCCAGCGGTGCTTGGGCTGCCCGACGCGCTGCGCGCGATAAATGCCCGTGTGGCCGGAAAACAGATAGGCCAGCACGCATCCGACGGCCGCGTATACACCCGCTTCCGCGCCGAACAGCTCGATGGCCATCAACGTCGACGCGATCGGCGTGTTGGCGGCGCCGGCGAACACGGCCACGAAGCCGACGCCCGCCAACAAGGCAAACGGCAGGTGCAGCAGCGGTGCCAGCGCATTGCCCAACGTGGCGCCGATGTAGAACAGCGGCGTCACCTCGCCGCCCTTGAAGCCGCTGCCCAGCGACGCGATCGTGAACGCCATCTTGCCTGCGAAATCCCACGGGGCCAGCGGCTGCGCGAATGCGGCCTGGATCGTGGGGATGCCCAGGCCGATGTAGCGGTCCGCGTCCAGCGCCAGCACGGCGGCCGCGACGACGATGCCGCCCAGCAGCGGGCGCAGCGGGCCGTACGTCACGCGCCGCTTCATCCAGGCCGACAGCGCGTGCGTGCAATCCGCGAACAGCTTGCCGGCCAGGCCGAACAGGGCGCCGGCGAGCGCGACGGCGATCAGCGGCCATGCGGCCAGCGCGGGCACCGCGCCGATCGCGTAGTGCGTGTGGTGGATGCCCAGCGCGTGGCTCCACAGGAGGCAGACCTGGTCGCCGGCGATGGCGGCCGCGAGGCAGGCGAGCAGGGCGTCGTAGCGCAGGCGGCCGATCGCGAGCACTTCGAGGCCGAAGATGGCCCCGGCCAGCGGCGTGCCGAACACGGACGCGAAACCGGCGCTGATGCCCGCCATCAGCACGATGCGCCGGTCTTCGTGTTTCAACTTGAACACGTGCGTGAGCTGGTCGGCGAGGGCGCCGCCCATCTGCACGGCCGTTCCTTCGCGTCCCACCGAGGCACCGAACAGGTGCGAGATCACCGTGCCGCCGAGCACGAGCGGCGCCATCCGCAGCGGGATCACTTTTTTCGGGTCATGGATCTCGTCGATCAGGAGGTTGTTGCCGGCCTCGACCGAACTACCGAAGCGCAGGTACAGCCAGCCGACGGCGAATCCGGCCAGCGGCAGCAGGGCGATGAGCCAGCGGTGGGCGATGCGTGTGCCCGTCGCCACGTCGAGGGCAAATAAAAAGACGGCCGAGGCGGTGCCGGACAGCAGCCCGACGGCAAGGGCGAGCAGCAGCCATTTCGCCATTGTGGGGAGCAGGCGCAGCTGTTCGTCGAAGTGTCTGGAGAGGAAAGAAAGGCCCATGCCGGGCATTGTAGCGCAGCAACTTTAAACGTTTGCCTGTCGTGTGTTCACATCTTGAAAAGTCGCTACGCCATCCCTAACTGGGTGTCAATCCGAAATCCAACCCAAACACAGGGATCATCAAATGCGCCAAGACAAATTGACGACCAAGCTCCAGGAAGCGCTCGCCGATGCGCAAAGCCTGGCCGTCGGCAACGACAACCAATACATCGAACCCGTTCACCTGCTCGCCGCGCTGCTGGGCCAGAGCGATGGCGGCGCGCGCTCGCTGTTGCAACGCGCCGGCGTCAACGTGGGCAGCCTGCAGACGGCGCTGCGCTCCGCGTTCGACCGCCTGCCGAAAGTGTCCGGCACGGGCGGCGACGTGCAGGTCGGGCGCGAGCTCGTGTCGCTGCTGAACCTGGCCGACCGCGAATCGCAGCGGCGCGGCGACCAGTTCCTGTCGAGCGAGATGGTGCTGCTGGCCTTTACGGAAGACAAGTCTGAAGCGGGCCGTCTCGCACGCGAGAACGGACTCGCGCGCAAGGCGCTCGAATCCGCGATCTCCGCAGTGCGCGGCGGCGAATCCGTGAATTCGCAGGACGCGGAGGGCCAGCGTGAAGCCCTCAAGAAATATACGCTCGACCTGACGGAGCGGGCCCGCAGCGGCAAGCTCGACCCCGTGATCGGCCGCGACGACGAAATCCGCCGCGCCATCCAGGTATTGCAGCGCCGCACCAAGAACAACCCCGTGCTGATCGGCGAACCCGGCGTCGGCAAGACGGCGATCGTGGAGGGGCTGGCACAGCGCATCGTCAACGGCGAAGTGCCCGATTCGCTGAAGGGCAAGCGCGTGCTGTCGCTCGACATGGCGGCGCTGCTGGCCGGTGCCAAGTTCCGCGGTGAGTTCGAGGAACGCCTGAAGGCCGTGCTGAAGGAACTCGCGCATGACGAGGGCATGACGATCGTCTTCATCGACGAGATCCACACGATGGTCGGCGCCGGCAAGGCCGAAGGCGCGATGGACGCGGGCAATATGCTCAAGCCCGCACTCGCGCGCGGCGAGCTGCACTGCATCGGCGCGACCACCCTCGACGAGTACCGCAAATACGTCGAGAAGGATGCCGCGCTGGAGCGCCGCTTCCAGAAGATCATCGTCGACGAGCCGAGCGTGGAGGCGACCATCGCCATCCTGCGCGGCCTGCAGGAAAAGTACGAGCTGCACCACAAGGTCGAGATCACGGACCCGGCCATCATCGCCGCGGCCGAGCTGTCGCACCGTTATATTACTGACCGCTTCCTGCCCGACAAGGCCATCGACCTGATCGACGAGGCCGCGTCGAAGATCAAGATCGAGATCGACTCGAAGCCGGAAGTGATGGACAAGCTCGACCGCCGCCTGATCCAGCTGAAGATCGAGCGCGAAGCCGTCAAGAAGGAAACCGACGAAGCGTCGCAGCGCCGGCTGGAACTCATCAACGACGAGATCGCCCGGCTGGAGCGCGAGTACGCCGACTACGAGGAAATCCTCAAGTCCGAGAAGGCGGCCGTGCAGGGCACGACGCACATCAAGGAAGAGATCGAGCGCATCCGCCTGCAGATGGACGAAGCGAAGCGCCAGAGCAATTGGCAGAAGGTATCGGAGCTGCAGTATGGCCGCCTGCCCGAGCTGGAAAAGCAGTTGAAGGATGCGGAAGCTGCGGGCGAGCAGCCTGAAGACGCGAATGGCAAACCGCGGCTGCTGCGTACGCAAGTGGGTGCCGAGGAAATCGCGGAAGTCGTGTCGCGCGCGACCGGCATCCCTGTCGCCCGCATGATGCAGGGCGAACGCGACAAGCTGCTGCACATCGAAGAGAAGCTGCACGAGCGCGTCGTGGGGCAGGACGAGGCGATCGAGGCCGTGTCGGATGCGATCCGCCGCTCGCGTGCGGGTCTGGCCGATCCGAATCGTCCGTACGGCTCGTTCATGTTCCTGGGCCCGACGGGCGTGGGCAAGACGGAGCTGTGCAAGGCGCTGGCGAACTTCCTGTTCGACACGGAAGACGCGCTGATCCGTATCGACATGAGCGAGTTCATGGAGAAGCATTCCGTGGCCCGCCTGATCGGCGCGCCGCCGGGCTATGTCGGCTACGAGGAGGGCGGCTACCTGACGGAAGCCGTGCGCCGCAAGCCGTACAGCGTGATCCTGCTGGACGAGATCGAGAAGGCGCATCCGGACGTGTTCAACGTCCTGCTGCAGGTCCTCGACGACGGCCGCATGACGGATGGCCAGGGCCGCACGGTGGATTTCAAGAACACGGTGATCGTGATGACGTCGAACCTGGGTTCGCACAAGATCCAGTCGATGGACAGCGACGATCCGGCCGTGGTGAAGCTCGCGGTGATGGCCGAGGTGCGCGGACATTTCCGCCCCGAGTTCATCAACCGGATCGACGAGATCGTCGTGTTCCACGCGCTCGACGAGAAGAACATCGGCGCGATCGCGAAGATCCAGCTGAAGAACCTGGAGCAGCGTCTCGAAAAGATGGAAATGGCGCTCGACATCAGCGACGAGGCCTTGCAGAAGATCGCGGAAGCCGGGTTCGATCCCGTGTATGGCGCGCGCCCGCTCAAGCGCGCGATCCAGCAGCAGATCGAGAATCCGCTGTCGAAGGAAATCCTGTCCGGCCGGTTCGGCCCGAAGGATACGATCCACGTCGCAGTGCGCGGCGGACAGCTGGTGTTCGGCGAGGAGCCGGCCGTCGAGCTGGCCAAGTAAATCTGTGGTGGAAAGAGAAACACCCTGTCGGCATGCGCCGGCAGGGCGTTTTTTTTGCGCCGTCCGGCGCGATCGTCAGCGTCCGCCGCGGCGGCGCAGCGTGACGCCCATCAGGCCGAGGCCGCCCAGCAGCAGGGCGATGCTACGCGGTTCCGGGACGTTCGCCGATCCGGCGTCGCCGCCGGCCGGGGTGTCGTCGGGGACGTCGGCGACCGGGACCGTGGTGGGCAGGTCTGGCGTGGGCGGCAAGACGGGCGGGTCGCCTGCCGTCTTGACCGGCGACGGCGGCAGCGTCTGCGACAGCAGCGAGCCCACCTTGCGGCCTTGCGCGTCGACGAATTCGACTTTCACATGCGGGTCCACCGGCGTGACGGCAGCGCCATCGAACGTGAACTTGAACACCATGTCGTCGGCCAGCGCGATCTGCTGGCCGTAGAAGCACATGCGGCTGCCGGCGGCGCCGTTGCTCGTGCCCGAGCAGCCGGACGCTTTCAGTTCGGACGTCGACAGCTTCCAGGCGCCCGTGCCGCCGGGCGCGCTGCCGACGCTCACGCTGCTGTACGTGCCGACGCCCTTGATCGCCAGCGCGGCCAGCCCCGTCGCGTCGCTCCAGCCGCCGCTGCGGTTCGCGGCGTCGATTTCCAGCGTGAGCACGTTGCTGTTCCAGTTCGACGTGAACGTCACGCCGTCGAGGGTCAGTACGCCGGCCTGGGCCGTCATGGTCGTCGCACCCAGCAGGGCAGCCAGTGCGGTCATGCGGAATGTCATCGTCATTGGGTCTCTTTCAGGTTGCCGGCTTGCCGGACTGCGCCGGGTCTAAGTTGCCTGTGTGAATTTGTCTTACTGTCTTTACAGAGTGATTGTCGGTCAAAATAATGCTTTTCGTCAATTTATAGTGATATTTAGCAACAAAAAGTGTTGTTTAGCTAACGAGTGGCGCTGAATTCTGGGTGTGAACGATCGAATTCCACATGGTGAAAAGCGGGTTACAGATGTGAAAAGCGCAGCAGCGTGCCGTACCCGACGATTTCCATTCTGAGAAACCTGTTCTCGTATCATGAAAAATAAATCGTAGTATGTTGATTTAAAAGAGAATAAAAAGCGTCATATGTCTTATATAAGACTATTGGTGCTGCGCACAACCGGCGCTATCATTGTTTCCAACGGAATCACTGTCCAACCTCGTTTCACATCGGGAGAACGCCATGGCAACTCGTGAACAGCAAATCGCCGCCCTGCAACAGGATTGGGAGACCAACCCGCGCTGGAAAGGTATCGTCCGCAATTACACGGCGGAGGATGTCGTACGGCTGCGAGGGTCCGTGCAGATCGAACATACGCTCGCCCGCCGCGGCGCCGAGAAGCTGTGGAACCTGATCAACGAGGAACCGTACGTGAACGCGCTGGGCGCGCTGACGGGCAACCAGGCCATGCAACAGGTCAAGGCCGGCCTGAAAGCGATCTACCTGTCGGGCTGGCAGGTCGCGGGCGACGCGAACCTGGCCGGCGAGATGTATCCGGACCAGTCGCTGTACCCGGCCAACTCGGTACCCATGGTTGTCAAGCGCATCAACAACACGTTCCAGCGCGCGGACCAGATCCAGTGGTCCGAAGGCAAGGACGGCGTCGATTACTTCGCGCCGATCGTCGCAGATGCGGAAGCCGGATTCGGCGGCGTGCTGAACGCGTTCGAACTCATGAAGTCCATGATCGAAGCGGGCGCCGCCGGCGTGCACTTCGAAGACCAGCTGGCGTCCGTCAAGAAGTGCGGCCACATGGGCGGCAAGGTGCTCGTGCCGACGCGCGAGGCCGTCGAGAAGCTGACGGCGGCCCGCCTGGCGGCCGACGTGATGGGCGCGCCGACGATCCTCGTGGCTCGCACGGACGCCGAGGCGGCCGACCTGCTGACGGCCGACGTCGACGCGAACGACAAGCCGTTCTGCACGGGCGAGCGTACGGTCGAGGGCTTTTTCCGCGTCAAGCCGGGCGTCGACCAGGCCATCGCGCGCGGCCTCGCATATGCCCCGTACGCCGACCTCGTGTGGTGCGAGACGGGCAAGCCCGACCTGGAGTTCGCCAAGCGCTTCGCGGACGCCATCCACGACAAATTCCCCGGCAAGATGCTCGCGTATAACTGCTCGCCATCTTTCAACTGGAAGAAGAACCTGGACGACGCCACGATCGCCAAGTTCCAGAAAGAGCTGGGCGCCATGGGCTACAAATTCCAGTTCATCACCCTGGCCGGCTTCCACGCTTTGAACTACAGCATGTTCAACCTGGCGCACGGCTATGCGCGCCGCGGCATGTCGGCCTTCGTCGAGTTGCAGGAGGCGGAATTCTCCGCGGCCGACAAGGGTTTCACGGCCGTCAAGCACCAGCGCGAAGTGGGCACCGGCTATTTCGACGCGGTGACGCAGACGATCCAGCAGCACCAGAGCTCGACGACGGCGCTGCACGGCTCGACGGAGGACGAACAGTTCTTCGACGAAAAGAAAGTCGCTTGACCCGGTATAGATTCCTCCACCGTCCTCGGATGGTCAGCCGCAGTGGTCACAAGCCGCTGCGGCTTTTTTGTGCGTAATCAATTCGGGGTCAGAGCATCGCTTCGGGGTCAGAGCGCCAACGGAATCAATTTTTTGGACGCAAAAAACTCGCTCGTGCCATGCGCGGCGCGCCGGCATCCGCCTTGGGAAAGCGTGGCGACCGACATGGAAGCTGGCTGCAGGAACTTGTATGAAGAAGGGCTCTGACCCCGAAACGTGGTGATAAATGCTCTGACCCCGAATTTTCCAGTGGCCACAGGCTGCTGCGGCTTTTCATTTCCCACCATTGTTGGGCCGGCGGCGTATCTGGTGGATAATGACGGTCGGCCCGCGCGCGCGTTCGCAGCACGGGCACCGCCTCAATCAGATTGGAATCTCTATGTTCAGCTACCGCCACGCCTTCCACGCGGGTAACCATGCCGATGTCCTGAAGCACTTTATTCAGGTTCAGTTGCACAAATACATGAACCAGAAAGACACGGCCTACACGTATATCGACACCCATGCGGGTGCCGGCGTGTACGCGCTCGACAGCGCGCAGGCGGTCAAGAGCGGCGAATACATCGACGGCATCGCGCGCCTGTGGGACCGCGACGATTTGCCGCCGGCGCTGGCGGACTATGTGGGCCTCGTGCGCACGTTGAACCCGAGCGGCAAGCTGCGCTTGTATCCCGGCTCGCCGTGGGTGGCCGATGCCGAGGCGCGGCTGGAAGACCGCCTGCGCCTGTTCGAACTGCATCCGGCCGACATCAAGTTGCTCGCGGAGAATGTCCGCAAGCTGGAGGCGCACCATGCGGAGCAGGGCGAGCGGGCGCGAGGGCGCCGCATCCTCGTCGAGCGCGCGGACGGGTTTCACGGGCTGAAGGCGCTGCTGCCGCCGCCGTCGCGGCGCGCGCTGGTGCTCATCGATCCGCCGTACGAAGTCAAGCTCGACTACAAGCACGTGCGCGACGCGCTCGAGGAAGCGCTGAAGCGTTTCCCCGCCGGCATGTACGCCGTCTGGTATCCGGTATTGCAACGCATGGAGTCGCGCCAGTTCGCCGACCGCCTGAAGCGCCTGCCCGCGAAGGAATGGCTGCACGTGACGTTGAGCGTGGCAGGCCCGCGCGCCGACGGCAACGGGCTGCACAGCAGCGGCATGTTAATCCTGAACCCGCCGTACACGCTGGAAGCGACGTTGCGCGAAACGATGCCTTACCTCGTGCAAGTGCTTGGCCAGGATGCCGGCGCCACGTTCCGTATCGAAAAAGGCACGCAGGTGACGGGTGCCGTCGCGCGCGAAGGCGTCGCCGGTACGCCGCGCCAGCCGGTGGGCAATGCGCGCCGCGCGAGTCCGCTGTCGGGTGGGGGCAGTCTGCGCCTGCCGGGGCAGGCGTATGGCGACGGTCCGCGCGCGCGCGGCGAAGGCGAGCAGGGCCGCACGCCGGGCGGTGCCGCGGGACGCGGCCCCCGTACGCCCGCGGCAGGCGAGCGCGATGGCGCCGCGGCCCAGGGCGAACGCAAGGCGGCACCGCGCAATCCGGGATCGGGCGCCCGCACGCAGTCGCGCAAGACCGGTCCGAACGCCGCCACGGCGCCCCGTGCACCGTTCAAGCGTAACGGTTCGGGCCGATCCTGATCCTTTTCGCATAAAACATTTCCCAAAAGCACAACTGTTGCCGAAACGTTTTGATACGATGTCGAAATGTAAAGACTGCTCGTCTGTAGTATAGTCGCACCGGTAGTCCGGTCAGACCGGTTCCGGTGCGCATGGTGCGTGCCGCGCGTTCCAGGAGTTTTTCATGCAAGCGGTAGCACCGGCAGTCGCGTCCACGCCGTCCGACGAGTTCTTTCTGGCGCGCCAGCCCATTCTCGGCCGTGACCAGAAACTGGTGGCGTTCGAGTTGCTGTTCCGCGCCGCGGCCGAGCACGAGGACGCCCAGCTGACAGATTATGCCGCCGCCACCGCCGCCGTGATCTCCCATGCGTCGCAGCTGGGCATGAAGCAGGTGGTGGGTGAGCAGACTGCTTTCGTCAATGTCGACGAGGTCGTCTTGATGAGCGATTTCGTCCGCTTCCTGCCTCCCGATCAAGTGATCCTGGAAATCCTGGAAACCGTCTGCCCGACGCCGGCGCTGCTGGCGCGTATCCGGGAATTGAAAGAGCTCGGATTCAAGTTCGCGCTCGACGACGTCATCGGCCATTCGGAGCAGGTCAGCAAGCTGCGCAACCTCGTCGACGTCATCAAGATCGACCTGCAGGGCGTGGGCCGCGACGAGCTCGCCGACCTCGTGCGCACCTTGCGCGGGCCGCACCAGAAGCTGCTGGCGGAAAAGGTCGAGACGGTCGAGGAATTCCAGCTGTGCCTGGAACTCGGTTTCGAATTTTTCCAGGGCTATTATTTCGCCCGCCCCGCGATCCTGTCGGGCAGGAAGATCACGCCGTCCGAGCTCGTGCTGCTGCGCCTGCTGGACCTGATCCATGCGCATGCGGACAACGAGGCGATCGAAGCGGCGGTCAAGCGCGACGCGCTGCTGAGCCTGAATCTGCTGCGCCTCGTGAACGGCCACCTGGAGGGCACGGGTGCGCCACGCGTGGAATCGATCTCGCAGGCGCTGGCCCAGCTTGGCCGCAGCCAGTTGCAGCGCTGGGTGCAGATCCTGCTGTACAGCGGCCCCGAGGGCCACGTCGAACTGAATTCGCCGCTGCTGCAGATGGCGACGACACGCGGCCGCTTGCTGGAGCTGATGACCCTGACCTTGCGCCCGGGCGACGTGGCCGCCGCTGACACGGCGTTCACCGTCGGCATCATGTCGCTGATGGATGCGCTGTTCGGCGTGCCGATGCGCGAGATCCTGGACAAGGTCGACATATCGCGCGACGTGCGCGCCGCGCTGCTGGAGCGCGACGGCGACTACGGCGCCATGCTGAGCATCGCGGAATCGCTGGAACACGCAGGCCCGGGCCGCGACCTGGGCGCCGCGCTGGGCCGGCTGCGCCTGTCCGTCAAGCAGGTGCGCGACATCGAACTGGCCGCGTTCGGCTGGGTGCGCGACCTGGGCGCCGAGGTGCATTGAGCGCCCGAAGGGCACTTACTACTTACTGCGCCAGGAACAGGAACACGGTCGGTTTCTTGTGGAAGTCGGGCGCCTTGCCGGCAGCCAGTTGCGCCTTCCATTTGGCCGCGGTCTGCGTGCGCACGGTTTCCGTCGCCAGCGACAAATCCGTCGCGACGCAGATCAGGGTATGCGGCTGGCAGCTCGCCACGAGCGCTTCCAGCATCGCGCCGTTGCGATACGGCGTTTCGATCAGCAACTGCGTCTGTTTTTCGCTGCGCGCACGCTGTTCCAGTTGCTGGATGCGCTTCGTGCGCTGGGCGGCGTCCGTCGGCAGATAGCCGTTGAACGCGAAGCTCTGGCCGTTCAGCCCGCTCGCCATGACCGCGAGCAGCAGCGACGACGGGCCCACGAGCGGGCGCACCGGGACGTCGTGCTGGTGTGCCAACCGGACGAGGTCGGCGCCCGGGTCCGCGACGGCCGGCACGCCCGCTTCCGACACGAGCCCCGCGTCCTGGCCTTCGAGCAGCGGCGCCAGCAGGGCGGCCAGTGCCTGCGGCGGCGTGTTCACATTGAGTTCCGCGATGCGGATTTCCTGCAGCGGGCGCGCGAGCGGATGGTCGATGGCGACCAGTTTCAGGAAGGCGCGCGCCGTCTTGGCGTTCTCGGCCACGAAATAATCGAGCTTGCTGGCGATGTCCTGCACCTGTTCGGGCAGGACGTGGGACAGCGCGTGCGGCGCCGCTTCCGTCGGGCCGAGGGTGTTCGGAATGAGGTAGAGCGTACCGGGCATCGTAGTGATTTAATTATTGTTGGCGGCTGAAAAACGGCATGCCGGCACGGCGCAGCATGCCCGTGAGGGCGATCAGCGGCAGGCCCGTGAGGGCGGTCGGGTCGCTGCTCTCGATGCGTTCGAGCAGGGCGATCCCGAGTCCCTCGTTCTTGGCGCTGCCCGCGCAGTCGTAGGGCTGTTCGATGCGCAGATAGGCGTCCAGTTCGGCATCGGGCAGGTCGCGGAACGTCACGAACACCTGGACGTTCTCCACCTGCGCGGCCTCATCCGCGGACAGGCGGCCGTCCCACAGGCACAGCGCGGTATGGAACACGACGCGGCGGCCCCGCATCATCTGCAACTGGGCGAGGGCGCGGGCGTGATCGCCGGGCTTGCCGATCTGGATGCCGTCCAGCGTGGCGACCTGGTCCGAGCCGATCACGAGCGCGCCGGGGTGTGCGCGGGCGACGGCCGCGGCCTTCTCGCGCGCCAGCCGCAGCGCCGTCGCTTCCGGTGCCTCGCCAGCATGCGGGGTCTCGTCGATATCGGGAGAGACGGCCTCGAACGGCAGCTGCAGGCGCTGCAGCAGCTCGCGCCGGTAGGCGGAACTGGAGGCCAGGATGAGGCGCGGAAGGGCTCGGTTGGACATCGATTTTCGTAAATAAAACAGGAGGATAGCGCTTTTCGACGAAGTCTTTGACGACGCGGGGCTAAGCCTGCTATTATCGCAGGTTTTCCGGGGATGTTTTTCCAAATGAGCGCTTTTGTCATCGACGCTTTTGAATTTTGTCGGAACAACGGCCATCGTGAAGGCGTCACGCCGGTGGCGGACATGCCCCGTCTGGCAGCCGATTGCGCCGACAAGTCCGGCGAGATCGCCTGGTCCATCGACGGTGGCCAAACGCGGCAGGGGTATCCGATGCTGACGTTGTCCGTCTCCGGAACCGTCCAGCTGGTTTGCCAGCGCTGCCTGACCCCGTTCGGCTACGAGATCGATTCGTCGACCGTGCTGGTGCTGGGCAAGGATGACGTGGAAGCGGACGAGATCGAGGAAATCCTCGACGACGAGAGCATCGACGTGATCGTCGGCAGCCACACCTGCGACATCCGCGACTTGCTGGAAGATGAAGCCCTGCTGGCCCTGCCGCAGGCACCGAAACACGAGGTGTGCCCCGATACCAAGCTGCTGGACACGGTCAAGTCCGAGAAGGTATCGCCGTTTGCGGCATTGAAGAACCTCAAATCTGAATAAAAGAATTGCGGCGGGTGCGTCCTCCGGGTAGCATTCGCAGCGTCAAAACGTGTCAAACGCGTGCAGCTCGAGTATTGAGTCATCGTTGTAAGGCAGCGTTAAGCATGTCGGCAATGGCCTTCCCATGGGTATTGCCGCTGGGATACTCGATGCGCATGTATTTGCAAGTCGAATGTGTTAGAATTTTAGAACTTAAGTTTAGGAGTCATCATGGCAGTTCAACAGAATAAGAAGTCCCCGTCGAAGCGCGGCATGCACCGTTCGCACGATTTCCTGACGGCCCCGAACCTGGCAGTCGAGCCGACCACCGGCGAAACGCACCTGCGTCACCACATCAGCCCGAACGGTTTCTACCGTGGCCGTAAAGTGCTCAAGACCAAGAACGACGAGTAATCGACGTCTTGCTGTTTTGTTCGATGAAAGCGGTGCAACGTATGACGAATGCGTGGCGCCGCTTTTTCATTCGCGGTACCCGTGTCGCCGGTCGCAACCGGAGCTGGCACACCGTCATTTTCCATCCCGCTGACTCGGCCCGCATTGCATCCGTCCTTGCATCCCGCCGAGAACATGCAACTGCCGGCCGACCTTGAGCCCGCGGTCCATCCCGACAAATGACAATCAAAATTTCCATCGACTGCATGGGCGGCGACCACGGCCCCGCCGTGACCATCCCGGCAGCCCTCGCTTTCCTCAAGCGCGAACCCGATGCCGAACTGATCCTCGTTGGCCAGGAAGAGCAAGTCCGCGCTGAACTCAAGAAACATCATGCGGGCGACCAGCCGCGCCTCACCGTCCGCCATGCGTCCGAAGTGGTCGCCATGGACGACCCCGTCGAAGTCGCCCTGCGCCGCAAGAAAGATTCGTCGATGCGCGTGGCGATCGAGCTCGTCAAGGACGGCAGCGCCGACGTCTGCGTCTCCGCCGGCAATACGGGCGCGTTGATGGCGATCTCGCGCTACGTGCTGAAGACGATGGCCGACGTCGACCGTCCGGCCATCTGCTCGATCCTGCCGAACCAGAAGGGCGGCCCGACCTATATGCTGGACCTGGGCGCCAACGTCGATTGCGAGCCCCATCACCTGCACCAGTTCGCCATCATGGGCGCCGTGCTGTTCGAGGCGATGGAGCACCGCCGTCCCAGCATCGGCCTGCTCAATGTGGGCACGGAAGAGATCAAGGGCAACGAAGTGGTCAAGGCCACCGCACCCCTGCTGCGGGCCGACCACGAACGCGGCGTGCTGAATTTCTACGGCAACGTCGAAGGCAACGACATCTTCAAGGGCACCGTCGACGTCGTCGTGTGCGACGGTTTCGTCGGCAACGTCACGTTGAAGGCGATCGAGGGGCTGTCCCGCTTCTTCAAGACGACGTTCATGGAAAGCACCATGTCGAAGCTGGGCGCGCTGCTGGCACGCAAGTCGCTGAAGAAGCTGAACCCCGAAAGCTACAACGGCGCCGGCCTGCTGGGCCTGAAAGGCCTCGTGTTCAAGAGCCACGGCGGCGCCAGTGCCTACGCCTACGAGTGGGCAATTCGACGCGCTTTTGACGCGGCGAAATATAATGTGCAAGCGCAACTCTCGACCTTGATCGCCGAAATGTTGCCGCAAACGCCCGACGCAGGGGCGCCTGGGTCAACCATTCAGCAGGGTTAGTAATGACTTACAGCAAAATTATCGGCACCGGCAGCTATCTGCCTGCTCAGCGCGTCACCAACGACGACCTGGCGGCCCGCCTTGGCGCCAAGGGCATCGAGACGTCGGACGAGTGGATCACCACCCGCAGCGGCATCACCGCGCGCCATTACGCGGCGCCCGACGAAAACGCGTCGGACCTGGCCGTGTACGCGGCGCGCAATGCGCTCGAAGCGGCCGGCCTCGAGGCGGAGCAGATCGACCTGATCATCGTCGCCACCTCGACGCCCGACTTCTTCGGCAGCTTTCCCAGCACGGCCTGCATCGTCCAGAACAAGCTCGGCATGCGCAACAACAGCGCCGCGTTCGATATGGGAGCCGTGTGCAGCGGCTTCGTCTATGCACTGTCGACGGCCGACGCGTTCATCAAGGCGGGCCACGCGAAGAACGTGCTCGTGATCGGCACGGAAGTGTTTTCGCGCATCCTCGACTTCGATGACCGCACCACCTGCGTGCTGTTCGGCGACGGCGCCGGCGCCGTCGTGCTGTCGGCCACCGAAGAGCCGGGCGTGCTGGCCATCAAGCTGCATGCGGACGGCAGCTACGGCGACATCCTGTGCGGCCCCTCGAATCCGGGAAACGCGTCCGGCAATCGGAAATACCTGTACATGGACGGCCCGGCCGTCTTCAAGCTGGCCGTCACCGTCCTGGAAAAGGTCGCCAACGAAGCGCTGGCGCATGCGCACATGCCCGCAAGCGACATCGACTGGCTGATCCCGCACCAGGCCAACCTGCGCATCATGGCGGGCACGGCGAAGAAGCTGGGCCTGTCGGCCGAGAAGATGGTCGTCACCGTCCACGAACACGGCAATACCTCGGCCGCATCGATCCCGCTGGCGCTCGACATCGCCGTGCGCGACGGCCGCATCAAGCCGGGCCACAACGTCATGATGGAAGGCGTGGGTGGCGGCTTCACGTGGGGCGCCGTCCTGGCGCGCATGTAATAACACGACAACAATACTAAAAGGGGCACGCAAACCGTAGCGAGCGGCGGCAGTTCTGGTCGAGAAGCGCAGCCGTACTTACGGTACGGCGAGCATCGCAGACCAGAAATGCAACGTGCAGTAGGTTTGCGGGCACCCCCAGCCACAGGAGCACTTGATGAGTAAATTCGCATTTGTCTTTACGGGCCAGGGCGCGCAAGCCGTCGGCATGCTGAACGGCTTCGCCGGCAACCCGGTCGTCGACCAGACGGTCGCCGAAGCGTCGGAGGCGCTGGGCCAGGACCTCGGCAAGCTGATCGCCGAAGGCCCGAAGGAAGACCTCGACCTGACCACCAACACGCAGCCGGTGATGCTGACGGCCGCCGTCGCCGTGTACCGCGCGTGGATCGCCGCGGGCGGCCCGAAGCCAGCCGTCGTCGCGGGCCACAGCCTCGGCGAATACTCGGCGCTCGTCGCCGCCGGCGTGATCGACTTCAAGGATGCAGTGCCGCTCGTGCGCTTCCGCGCCCAGTCCATGCAGGACGCCGTGCCGGTCGGGCAGGGCGGCATGGCCGTCATTCTCGGCCTGTCGGCCGATGACGTCCGCGCCGTGTGCGCCGAAGCCGAGAATGGAGGAAATGCGGGCGAAGTGGTGGAAGCCGTCAACTTCAACGAGCCGACGCAGATCGTGATCGCGGGCCACACGGCCGCCGTCGAGCGCGCCTGCGACATCGCCAAGGCCAAGGGCGCCAAGCGCGCCATGAAACTGGCCGTGTCGGCGCCGTTCCACTCGTCGCTGCTGAAGCCCGCGTCGGACCGCCTGCGCGACTATATGGCGAACCTGAACTTCGCCGCACCGCAGATCGACTTGATCAACAACGTCGACGTGGCTATCCTGAACGATCCGGCTGCGATCAAGGATGCGCTCGTGCGCCAGGCGGCCGGCCCAGTGCGCTGGGTCGAGACCATGCAGAAGATGGCCGCCGATGGCGTGACGCAGGTCATCGAATGCGCCCCGAGCAAGACCCTGATCGGCATGGCCAAGCGGATCGACCCGGTGCTGGTGGGCGAAGCACTGGTCGACCAGGCCGCACTGGAACGCGTGCTCGCCGCCATCAAGGGCTGAGCGCGCAATATCCCCCGTTTAAGAAGAAGAGGACTCAATGAATCTGCAAAACCAAGTCGCCCTCGTCACCGGTGCCTCGCGCGGCATCGGCAAGGCCATCGCACTCGAACTGGCCCGCCAGGGCGCCAAAGTGGTCGGCACCGCGACCACGCCCGCGGGCGCGGAAGCCATCGGCGCCTATCTCGCCGAGTTCGGGGGCAAGGGCGTCGTGCTGAACGTGACGGACGCTGCGCAATGCGCCGCCGTCATCGACGACGTGACGAAGACCGTCGGCACGATCGGCATCCTCGTCAACAATGCCGGCATCACCCAGGATCAATTGGCGATGCGCATGAAGGACGAGGAGTGGGACAATGTGATCGCCACGAACCTCACGGCCGTGGGGCGCCTGTCGCGCGCGGTACTGCGCGGGATGATGAAGGCGAAGCAGGGGCGTATCATCAACATCACGTCCGTCGTGGGCGCGGCCGGCAACCCGGGCCAGATGAATTACGCGGCGGCAAAGGCAGGCGTGGCGGGCATGACGCGCGCCCTGGCGCGCGAGATCGGCAGCCGCAACATCACCGTCAATTGCGTGGCGCCGGGCTTCATCGACACCGACATGACGAAAGCGCTGGGCGAAGGCCAGCACGAGGCGCTCCTGACGCAGATCCCGCTGGGCCGCCTGGGCAAGCCGGAAGACATCGCGCACGCCGTCGCCTTCCTGGCCGGCCCGCAGGCCGACTACATCACGGGCACCGAGCTGCACGTCAACGGCGGCATGTACATGAATTGATGGCCGGGCGTGCCGGCCTGTTTTCGCAGGGTAAGCCCGGCACGTTTTTCGAAGAAATCTCAGCAGTTGGCAGTAGTTTCAGCCGATTTAGCGGCAGACGCTGAAAATAGTTTTACAACGCGCAAAGCCTGATAAAATGCGCGCACTTTCCGCAACACATACCTAATGGAGCCATAACATGTCGGATATCGAACAACGCGTTAAAAAAATCGTCGCTGAGCAACTGGGCGTTGCCGAAGCAGACATCAAAATCGATTCCTCGTTCGTTGACGACCTCGGCGCTGACTCGCTGGACACCGTGGAACTGGTGATGGCCCTGGAAGACGAATTCGAAATGGAAATCCCGGACGAGCAGGCCGAGAAGATCACGACCGTTCGCCAGGCTATCGAGTACGCACAGGCACACGTCAAGGCCTAAGCTTTCAGGATTTCAGGAGAAGCGCTTGAGTTCACGCAACCGCCGTGTCGTCGTCACCGGCCTGGGTTGCATCTCTCCGATCGGCAACACCATTGCCGATGCGTGGGAGGCAGCACTGGCGGGCAAGTCGGGCATTGCCAACATCACCAAGTTTGACGCAACGCCTTTTTCCACCCGCTTCGCGGGCGAGGTGAAGAACTTTAACGTCGAGGATTACCTGCCGGGCAAGGAAGGCCGTCATATGGATACGTTCATCCATTTCGGCATGGCCGCAGGCATCCAGGCGATACAGGATTCGGGCATCGTCGTCACCGACGACAATCGCGATCGTATCGGCGTGCTCGTGGGTTCCGGCATCGGCGGCCTGCCGATGATCGAAGACACGAAGGCGGAGTACGACAGCCGCGGCCCGCGCCGCATCTCGCCGTTCTTCGTCCCGGCGTCGATCATCAACATGATCTCGGGCGACCTGTCGATCAAGTTCGGCCTGCGTGGCCCGAACCTGGCGATCGTGACCGCCTGCACGACCGGCCTGCACTGCATCGGCCAGGCAGCCCGCCTGATCGAATACGGCGACGCCGACGTGATGATCGCCGGCGGTTCGGAATCGACCGTGTCGCCGCTGGGCCTGGGCGGTTTCGCCTCGGCACGCGCGCTGTCGTCGCGCAATGACGACCCGGCAACGGCATCGCGTCCGTGGGACCGCGACCGCGACGGCTTCGTGCTGGGCGAGGGCGCGGGCGTGATGGTGCTCGAGGAATATGAACACGCGAAGGCGCGCGGCGCCAAGATCTATGCGGAAGTCGTCGGCTTCGGCATGAGCGCGGACGCGAACCACATCACGGCCCCGCTCGAGGACGGCAGCGGCGCATCGCGCTGCATGGTCGACGCGATGCGGTACGCCGGCATCAACCCGGATCAGGTGCAGTACGTCAACGCGCACGGCACGTCGACGCCGGTGGGCGACGTCGCGGAAGTGAAGGGCATCAAGCGCACCTTCGGCGACCACGCGAAGAAACTGGTCGTCAACTCGACCAAGTCGATGACGGGCCACCTGCTGGGTGGCGCGGGCGGCCTGGAGTCGGTGTTCACGGTGCTCGCGATCCACAAGCAGGTGTCGCCGCCGACGATCAACATCTTCAACCAGGATCCGGAATGCGACCTGGACTTCTGCGCCAACACGGCGCGGGACATGAAGATCGATTACGCGGTGAAAAACTCCTTCGGCTTCGGCGGCACCAACGGTACGCTGGTCTTCGCGAAGATCTGATCTTCGAATCTTCGCAACGAAGCTGAACTTTCAAGCGCCCATTCCTGTCAAAGGAATGGGCGTTTGTCATTTCTGGCCTGGCGATCATCGCGTGATCCGGCCGGCGCCCGCTCACCACTGGACTCACCATGTCGATCGCGGTCTCCGCGCTCGTCAGGCCGTCGCGCACCCAGCGCCTCGTGTGGGGTGGGTGCGGCCTGGCGCAATGCGCGTCGGCGCTTGCCGTCGGGCTGCTGGCGCCCGACCGGTTCCTGCTGGCACCTCAGTTGGCCCTCGCGCTGGCGGGCGCCGGCGCGTGCGTGCTGGGCGCCGCGGCCCGTCGTCCAAAGACGCACCGGATTGATATTTCTGGAACCGGCGACCTGCGCGTGACGGTACAACAGGACGTGGACGGCCGGGATCGCGCCGCGCGGGAAGGCGGCACGCCGCAAGGCGGCGTTGCCGCCTTGCGGCCGGACTCGGTCATCTGGCCCATGCTGATGCTCGTGCGGTACGCCGCGCCCGGCGCGAGGCCGCGCGTGCTGGCCGTGTGGCGCGACAGCGTCGAGCCCGCGGCCTGGCGCGCGCTGGCGGTCGCGCTGGCGGTGGCCGGCCGCCTTCCGCATGCGGGCGAAGGATGCGAAGACACGACGAACTCATTGCAGCGGACCAACTCTTAACGAAACGCCGCCCGCAGGGCGAGCACTTTCCGCATAACAGGGACGCCGCCGCAGCCAACGGGGCATTGCAATGACGACCGAACGCGAATGTGATCAACTGCTGGTCGAGCGCGTCCAGGCCGGCGATCGCCGGGCGTTCGACCTGCTGGTGGGGAAGTACCAGCGCCGCCTGATGCGCCTGGTGTCGCGCCTCGTGCACGATCCGGCCGAGGCGGAAGACGTCGTGCAGGAAACGTTCATCAAGGCGTTCCGCGCACTGCGCCATTTCCGCGGCGATTCCGCGTTTTATACTTGGCTGTATCGGATCGGCATCAATACGGCAAAGAATTTTCTGGTCACGCAGGGCAGGCGGGCACCGACTTCGACGGAAACCGATGCCGAACGTGCGGAAGGATTTGACGACGCGGATAGCTTGCGAGACATTAATACACCGGAATCGATGTTGGCCAGCAAGCAGATCGCCTATACCGTGAACGCGGCCATGGATGCCTTGCCGCTGGAATTGCGAACGGCGATCGTCCTGCGCGAAATCGAAGGTTTGAGCTACGAAGAAATCTCCGAAGTGATGGCGTGTCCAATCGGTACGGTGCGGAGCCGGATTTTCCGGGCGCGCGAAGTCATCGCCGAGAAATTGCGCCCCTTGCTCGATGTCTCGGCGGACAAACGTCGGTAGGTAGCGATGATCGTGGAGGAATGGCGAACGACCGGCGCTGGCGGTGGTCGTATCGTGGTTCCCGATGATGAAGACGAAGGATCACCGGCGTGATGGAACGATGATGGACACCAACAAGAAAAACCGCGAACTCATCTCGGCGCTGTGCGACGGCGAGCTCCCGGATGCCGACCAGGAACTGGCGCTCGCCGCCCTGGACACCCCGGACGGCGAGCAGGCCTGGGCGCGCTTCCACCAGATCGGCGACGTGCTGCGCGCGGCGCCCGCGCCCGACCTGTCGCCCGGCTTCGCGGAAGGCCTGGCGGCACGCCTCGCGGCCGAGACGTTGCCCGGCAAGCGTCCCGCCGCACCCGACGCGGCCGGCGCGGCACCGCAATTCGACCAGACCGTCGCCGGCCCCACCTGAGCCGGCCGTCTCCCGTTCCGGCCCGCCACAGGGCCTCCATTCGCATTGCCGGCCCGTCCGGCGCCGGCGCGGGCGTGCTAACGCGACAACAATGCACTTTTGTCTTACCATACGATCCATTCAAGCACAGACCATACCGATCCTATGACAAGCAAAACTGGAAGCGCGCTCCTGTCCGCCCTCGTGTTTGCGGGCGCGAGTCTGATGTTGTTCCCGGCGGCCCAGGCGGCCGCTCCCGTCGCCGTCACGCCCGTCACGGGCTTGCCGGACTTTGCCGACCTCGTCGACAAGGTCGGCCCGGCCGTCGTGAACATCCGCACCACCGAACGCGTCCGCCTGGACCAGGGCGGGCCCGACCAGGAGATGCAGGAATTCCTGCGCCGCTTCTTCGGCGGCCAGATGGCGCCGCGCGGACGCCGCGGCGGACCCGTGGAGCAGCCACAGGAAGAGCGCGTGCAGCGGGGCGTCGGCTCCGGCTTCGTCATTTCGGACGACGGGTATGTGCTCACGAATGCGCACGTCGTCGAGGGCGCGGACGAGGTCGTCGTCACGTTGACGGACCGTCGCGAATTCAAGGCCAAGGTGCTGGGTTCGGATGCCCGCAGCGACGTGGCGGTGCTCAAGGTCGACGCGCGCAACCTGCCCAGCGTGCGGATCGGCGATTCCAGCAAGATCCGCGTGGGCGAGTGGGTGATCGCCATCGGCTCGCCGTTCAACCTGGAGAACACGGTGACGGCCGGCATCATCTCGGCCAAGGCGCGCGACACGGGCGAGTACCTGCCGCTGATCCAGAGCGACGTCGCGGTCAATCCCGGCAACTCGGGCGGCCCGTTGATCAATATGCGCGGCGAAGTCATCGGCATCAATTCGCAAATCGCCACCTTGTCCGGTGGGTACAACGGCATCTCGTTCGCCGTGCCGATCGACGAGGTCATGCGCGTCACCGACCAGATCCGCAAGACGGGCAAGGTCACGCGTGGCCGCCTCGGCGTGCAGATCAGCGAAGTCACGACGGACGTGGCGGAATCGCTGGGCCTCGGCCGCGCGCGCGGTGCCGAGGTCGCGATGGTCGAGCCGGGCGGTCCGGCGGACAAGGCCGGCGTCAAGGTCGGCGACATCATCCTGAAATTCAACGGCAAGGACATCGAACGCTCGTCCGACCTGCCGCGCCTCGTGGGCGGCACCGCGGTCGGCACCCGCGCCACCGTTACCGTGTGGCGCCGCGGCACCCAGCTCGACGTGCCCGTGACCATCGTCGAACTGCAGGACGACAAATCGCCGACGGCGAAGGCCACGCCGAAGAAGCCGACGCCGGAGCAGGCGCCGAACGCGCTGGGCCTGCACGTGTCCGACCTGACGGCGGTGCAGAAGCGCGAGCTCAAGACGGAGGCTGGCGTGCTGGTCGAGTTCGCCGAAGGACGGGCGGCATCGGCCGGCATCCGCCAGGGCGACGTGATCCTGCAGATGAACAACGTCGAGATCACGAGCACGGGCCAGTTCAACGGCCTCGTCGCCAAGCTCGACGCGAAGAAACCGGTGGCCTTGCTGGTGCGGCGCGAGAACGTGTCGCGCTACCTCGTCATCCGGCCGCGCCAATGACGGCGGCGCCACGGTTCACGCTGTACTCGCGCTCGTACTGCCATTTGTGCGAGGACATGCTGGCGGCGTTGCAGGCGTTCATGGCGCGCCAGGGAGCGGCGTACTCGGTGGACGTGGTCGACGTCGATGCCGACCCCGACCTCGTCGCCCGCTACGACGAACTGGTGCCCGTGCTGGTCGATGAGGCCGGGTTGGAGCTGTGCCATTACTTCCTCGACGAGGCGGCGCTGCGGCGCTACCTCGGCCTGCAGACGGCCGCAGCCTAGCACCGTACCGTGTGCACTGGATCGAAGGCGCCGCGACCTGCGATAATCGGCGCCATCGATTCCTGATTGACACCCATGACAGACGGCCCCGACGCTACGCTGGACCCCGACGACTGGACCGACATCCGCGCCCTCGGGCACCGGATGCTGGACGATATGTTCGACTACCTGGAAGGCATCCGCGAGCGGCCCGTGTGGCAGGAGATGCCGGCCGAGGCGAAAGAGACGCTGCGTGCGCCGTTGCCGCGCCACCCCGGTTCGCTGGCCGACGCGTATCGCAGCCTGCAGGATAATGTCATTCCCTATACCGTCGGTAATCCGCATCCGGGCTTCATGGGCTGGGTGCATGGCGCCGGCACGCCCGTCGGCATGCTGGCGGAGATGATCGCGGGCGGGCTGAACGCGAACGTCGGTGGACGCAACCAGGCGCCCGTCGAGGTCGAGCGCCAGGTGTCCACGTGGATGGCAGCGCTGTTCGGCTTTCCCGAAAGCGCCCGCGGCGTGTTCGTCACGGGCACGTCGATCGCCAACTTCATGGGCGTCGTCGTCGCGCGCACGAGCGCGCTCGGGCGCGACGTGCGCGCGCAAGGCCTGGCGGCGCATGCCGACCTGCGCGCGTACGCGTCGACGGAAGCGCACGGCTGCATCGCGAAGGCGATGGACATGGCGGGCTTCGGCACCGATGCGCTGCGTACTGTCCGGATCGACGCCGCGGGTCGCATGGACCTCCACGACCTTGCCGCGCAGGTCGACGCAGACCGCCGCAACGGGCTGCGGCCATTCCTCGTCGTGGCCAGTTGTGGGACGGTGAACACGGGCGCCATCGACCCGCTCGCCGGCCTGGCGGACTTCGCGCACGAACGGGCCATGTGGCTGCACGTCGATGGCGCGTACGCGGCGCTGGGCATGCTCGCGCCGGACGTCGCGCCGCTGCTCGCCGGCATCGAGCGCGCCGATTCGATCGCGTTCGATTTCCACAAATGGGGACAGGTGCCGTACGACGCGGGCTACTTCATGGCGCGCGACGGCGACCGCATGCTCGACACGTTCGCGGCGCCGGCCGCCTACCTGCAGCGCGCTGGGCGGGGCCTTGCGGCCGGCACGGCGTGGCCGTGCGACGTCGGCCCGGACCTGTCGCGGGGCTTCCGCGCGCTCAAGACGTGGCTGACGTTCCAGGTCTACGGCGCCGACGCCATCGGCCGTTCCATCTCGGCCACGTGCGCGATGGCGCGCCATCTCGCGCAGCGCGTCGCGGCCGAGCCGGAACTGGAACTGGTGGCCCCCGTCACGTTGAACATCGTCTGCTTCCGCTACGTGTGCGCTGACGCCGAGCGCGTCAACCGCGAGATCGTGCTCGCGCTGTACGACGAGGGCCGCGTGGCGCCGTCTGCGACGACGATTCACGGCCACTATGCGGTTCGCGCCGCCATCGTCAACCACCGTACCGGCCCCGCCGACGTCGACGCGCTCGTCGATGCCGTGCTGCGCGCCGGCCGCCGTCTCTCCCAGCCCGCCACGCCATGATCACACCCGAAATCCTCGACGCCGCCATCACGCCGCACGCCCCGCTGATCGGCGCGGCCACGCTGATGCGCTGCGCGTTCTACCACGACGACCTGCGCCCCATCGGCGACATGCTGCTGGCGCGCGCGCAGGCGAATCCCGACGATGCGAACGCGTGGCTGGACGCCAGCTTCGTGCTGCAGTTGCTGGGGCAGCGCGACGCGGGCCTGGACATCCAGCGTCACGCGCTCGCCACCCGCACGCTGTACGCGCTGCCGGCACCGGCGCGCACGCCCACGTTGAACCTGCTCGTGCTGATGGGCCCCGGCGACTTCATGGCCAACACGCCGATCGAATTCCTGCTGCAGACGACGGACATCGCCGCCAACGTGCAATACGTGTCGCCCGAGCTGCCGTTCCCGGAACAGGTGCCCGACCACGACGTGCTGTTCGTCGCTATCGCGCAATCGGATGCGAACGTCGTGCTGCTGCGCGACGTCGCGCAGATGGTGGCGGGCTGGCCGCGGCCCGTCGTCAACCGGCCGGAGCACATCGCCCACCTGTCGCGCGACGGCGCCCATGCGAAGCTGGACGGCACGACGGGCATCGTGATGCCGCGCACGGTGCGCGTGGCGCGCGCGACGGCCGAGCAGCTCGCGCAGGGTGCGCTCGACGCGCCGGCCCTGCTGCCGGGCGAAGCGTTTCCGCTGATCGTGCGCCCGCTCGACTCGCACGCGGGCACCGACCTGCAGAAAGTCGAAGATGCGGCCGCGCTGCGTACGTACTTGGCGGCGCAGCCGTCGGGCGAGTTTTATTTGGCGCCGTTCGTGGACTATTCGGGAGCGGACGGCCAGTTCCGCAAATACCGGATCGTGCTCATCGACGGCAAGCCGTTCATTTGCCACCTGGCGATCTCGTCGCACTGGATGGTGCACTACCTGAACGCGGGCATGGACGACAGCGCAGTCAAACGGGCGGAGGAGGCCGCGGGCATGGCCGGCTTCGACGACGGTTTCGCGCGGCGCCACGCGGCCGCGCTGGCGGAGATCGACGCGCGCATCGGCTTGCCCTACCTGGGCATCGACTGTGCGGAGACGCGCGACGGCCGGCTGCTCATCTTCGAAGTGGACAATGCGATGGTCGTGCACGCGATGGACGACCCCGGCAAGTACCCGTACAAGGGCCCCGCGATGGACAAGGTGTTCCGCGCGTTCGAGGCGATGCTGCACCGGGCGGCGCAGCCGGGGGCCTGATCAGGCTGCCGCGAGCGCGTGGGCGTCGTTGGCGACGGGCAGGGCGGCCGGCTCGCCCAGCAGCGCGCGCATGAACGCGCGCTTCGCATGGCTGCGCGGGCTCGCCCAGAAGCTGTCGAGCGTGGCCTGTGGCACGCCGTCGTAGTCGACGCGCAGCGTGTACGGACGGGCCAGCAGTTCGTGGTGAACATAGCTCGCAAAACATTCCGCGAAATCGTCGTACGGGTTCGTTGCGCCGTACAGGCTGGGGAAGTCGCTGCCTTCCAGCCCCGAGTACGCGGTCACGATGGCTTCGCTGTCCAGCTTGTTGGTGCCGTAGAAGTCGACGACGCCGCGCAGCGCGAAGTCCGAGCCTTCCCAAGGCGCAAACCGGCCTTGCGCATTGACACCCCAGCTCAGGTCGAGGAAGGGGAAGGTGGCCGCCGGCACGGGCTCCCACCAGCGCGGCAGGAACGTGCCGCCCGCGGTCACGACGTGGCCGAATTCATGCAGCAGCAGGAATTGCAGCGCGTTCGCGCGCGTGTCGTCGAGCGGCTCGGCGATCGTCGCCGCGAGCGAAAAGCCGGGGCCGCCGAACGGCAGGTTTTCCTTCCACGTGGCCCAGGAATTCGCGGTGTGCGCTTCCAGCAGATCGACGTCGAGCAGCACGATGCAGCCGAGGATGCGGCCGTCGACGGCGTCGGCCACGATGTCCGTCACGCCCGAGGAACCCACGCCGCGGCCCACGCAGACACCCAGCAGCAGCGGGCCGACGAGGGCGTGCACGGCTGCGGGCATGCCGGCCAGTGCCGCGCGCAGGTCGGCCAGCAGCGCGCCGTCCGGCGTGCACGGGACGGGCACGGCGTCCAGCCCGGACGCCATGTTCACCTGGTGCACGAATTCGCGTACCTCGCCGGGTAGCGGCAGGATGCGCTCGCCGATGGGCTGGCGCAGCTGGGCGCTCCATGCTTGCGGTTCGGACGTGTAGATCATGATGATGTCGGACGTGGAAGGCGGCGGGCCGCCGATGTCCCTTTAACGACGCTTCCTGCGCGAACTTGACGTTCGGAAAGTAAATTCCTTCGATGTTGACAGCCCGGCAAGCGGGAAAACGACGTCGGGCCGGCGCGTTTTCCGAGGGGCTCCCCCCGGAAACCGGGCTTTCTGCCTCGAAATCCGGTAAAATGGCCAGCTTGCGGGTCCAGCCGCGGCCATTGTGCGCCGCGACTCGCCCGATAAGGCGCTCGCCCGGGGAACCTTCCGTCCCCCAGACGCGGCGCTTTTTTCGTATTGCGCCGGCTGCACCGAAGCTGCCGGCCTGGCCGCGTGCCGCTCTTTTTGGTTTTGAGTTTGTTAATGAAAAACATACGTAACTTTTCCATCATCGCCCACATCGATCACGGCAAATCGACGCTGGCCGACCGCATCATCCAGTTGTGCGGCGGCTTGTCGGAACGTGAAATGGACGAGCAGGTGCTCGACTCGATGGACCTGGAGCGCGAGCGCGGCATCACCATCAAGGCCCAGACCGCGGCGCTGTCGTACAAGGCGCGCGACGGCCAGGTCTACAACCTGAACCTGATCGACACCCCGGGCCACGTCGACTTCAGCTATGAAGTGTCGCGCTCGCTGTCCGCGTGCGAAGGCGCGCTGCTCGTCGTCGACGCGTCGCAGGGCGTGGAAGCGCAGACGGTCGCGAACTGCTACACGGCGCTGGACCTGGGCGTGGAAGTCGTGCCCATCCTGAACAAGATCGACCTGCCGCACGCCGATCCGGACCGCGCCAAGCAGGAAATCGAGGACGTCATCGGCCTCGACGCCACCGACGCCACCACCTGCTCCGCGAAGACGGGCCTGGGCGTGGAAGACGTGCTGGAAACGCTGATCGCGAAAGTGCCGCCGCCCGAAGGCGATCCGGACGCACCGCTGCAGGCGCTGATCGTCGACTCGTGGTACGACAGCTACGTCGGCGTCGTGATGCTGGTGCGCGTGAAGAACGGTACGCTGCGCCCGAAAGACAAGATCCTGCTGATGGCGACGGATTCCCAGCAACTGGTGGAGCAGGTCGGCGTGTTCACGCCGCGCTCCGTGCAGCTGCCGGAACTGAAGGCCGGCCAGGTGGGGTTCATCATCGCCGGCATCAAGGAATTGAAGGCCGCGAAAGTGGGCGATACCGTCACCTTGGCCTCGCGTCCGGCACCGGAGCCGCTGCCCGGCTTCAAGGAAGTGCAGCCGCAGGTGTTCGCCGGCCTGTTCCCGGTGGAAGCGAACCAGTACGACGCGCTGCGCGACTCGCTGGAAAAGCTGAAGCTGAACGACGCCGCGCTGCAGTACGAGCCGGAAGTGTCGCAGGCGCTGGGCTTCGGCTTCCGCTGCGGCTTCCTGGGCCTGCTGCACATGGACGTCATCCAGGAACGCCTGGAGCGCGAATTCGACCAGGACCTGATCACGACCGCCCCGACCGTCGTGTACGAAGTGGTGATGCGCGACGGCTCCATGATCAAGGTCGACAACCCCTCCAAGATGCCGGAAGTGTCGAAGATCGAGGAAGTGCGCGAGCCGATCGTCACCGTCAACCTGTACATGCCGCAGGAATATGTTGGCGCAGTCATCACCCTGTGCACCGGCAAGCGTGGCGTGCAGATGGACATGAGCTACCACGGCCGCCAGGTGAAACTGGTGTACGAGATCCCGATGGCCGAGATCGTGCTGGACTTCTTCGACCGTTTGAAATCGACGTCGCGCGGCTATGCGTCGATGGACTACGAGTTCAAGGAATACCGTGCGTCCGACGTCGTGAAGGTCGACATGCTGATCAACGGAGACAAGGTCGACGCGCTCGCGATCATCGTGCACCGCGCGAACGCCGCCTACCGCGGCCGCCAGGTCGCCGCGAAGATGCGCGAACTGATCCCGCGCCAGATGTTCGACGTGGCGATCCAGGCCGCGATCGGCGCGACGATCATCTCGCGCGAGAACGTCAAGGCGCTGCGCAAGAACGTGCTGGCCAAGTGCTATGGCGGTGACGTCAGCCGTAAGAAGAAACTGCTCGAGAAACAAAAAGCCGGCAAGAAGCGCATGAAGCAGGTGGGCTCGGTGGAGATCCCGCAAGAAGCGTTCCTCGCCATCCTCCAAGTGGAAGAAAAATAAGCAATGAACCTGCAACCGATTCTAGGGAATTTTGCGTTAATCCTGTTCGTCGCCATGGTCATCACGGGCGTCATCTGGTGCCTGGATGTGTTCGTCCTGTCGAAGCAGCGCCGCGCAAAGGCGGACGCCGCGCTCGCGGAATTCGACGCGCGCTCCGCCAAGCTGACGGCCGACGGCATCAAGCTGGACAACGGCAACCGCGCCGCGCTGGAAGCCGCGATCCTGCGCCAGCCGACGTGGGTCGAATACTCCGGCAGCTTCTTCCCCGTGATCGCGCTCGTGTTCGTGCTGCGCTCGTTCCTGTTCGAGCCGTTCAAGATCCCGTCGTCGTCGATGGTGCCCACGCTGCTCGTGGGTGACCTGATCCTCGTGAACAAGTTCGACTACGGCATCCGCCTGCCTATCGTGAACAAGAAGATTGTGCAAGTAGGCAATCCGCAGCGGGGCGACGTCATGGTGTTCAAATACCCGAAGGATCCGAGCCAGGACTACATCAAGCGCGTGATCGGCCTGCCGGGTGATAAAATCACTTACGAGAACAAGCGCCTGACCGTCAACGGCCAGCCCATCGACTACGCGCCGATGGACGATTACCTCGACGACGAGCGCCCGGTATACCATAAGCAATTCCTGGAAAAGCTGCCGAATGCCCCGCACCGCATCCTGAACATGGACAGCGCGCGGACGGTCAACCTGGGCGCCGTGGAGGAGTTCCCCCATCACGAAAATTGCACCTATTCCTACGATGGATTTACCTGTATCGTACCGGAGGGCAATTATTTCATGATGGGCGATAACCGCGACAACAGCGCAGACAGCCGCTACTGGGGCTTCGTGCCGGACCAGAACATCGTCGGCAAGGCTGTGTTTGTTTGGATGAACTTCAGCAACCTGAAGCGCATCGGCGGTATCCACTAAGCCGACGCGGAGGGTGAAATGAAAGGTGGCAAATATCGGATCGGTGCGGAGAGCGGTGTTTCGCTGTCGGGCCTGATCGTCGTGCTGATCGTGCTGGGCGCGCTGGCGCTGGTGGTCATCAAGGTGACGCCGGCGTTCATCGAATACCGCTCCGTCAAGGATGCGATCGTCAAGGCCAAGGCGGACGCCGGCAGCGGCTCCGTGCGCGAGATCGAGCAGGCGTTCGACAAGAACGCCGGCGTCAACGACGTCAGCGCGATCTCCGGCCGCGACCTCGTGATCACGCGCGACGGCGGTTCGACGGAAATCAGCTTCGCCTACGAAAAGCGCGTGCCGCTGGCAGGCAACGTCAGCCTGCTGTTCGACTTTGCCGGCACCACCGACCCCAGCGGCGTCGTTGCCGCCAAGGCCGACACGAAGTAACACAGCCGGGCGGGCGCGCGGGCGGGATCGGCGCGCGGCGCCGGCCCACTAGATTGGTACGACCATGAATCTTCAGTTATTGCAAACCCGCCTAGGCTATACGTTCCGGGACCCCGGCCTGCTGCAACAGGCGCTGACCCACCGTAGCCACAGCAGCGTGCATAACGAGCGCCTGGAATTCCTCGGCGACTCGATCCTGAACTGCGTCGTCGCCTCGATCCTGTACGAACGCTTCAACACGCTGGCCGAAGGCGATCTGTCGCGGCTGCGTGCCAACCTCGTCAAGCAGCAGTCGCTGTTCGAGATCGCGCAGAAGCTGGAACTGTCGCAATTCCTGCGCCTGGGCGAGGGCGAATTGAAATCCGGCGGTTTCCGCCGGCCGTCGATCCTGGCCGATACGCTGGAAGCCCTGCTGGGCGCCATCTTCCTCGACAGCGGCTTCGACGCGGCGCGCGACGCGATCCGCTCGTTCTACATTCCGCTGCTCGATACCGTCGACCCCCGTACGCTCGGCAAGGATGCGAAGACCTTGCTGCAGGAATTCTTGCAGAGCAAAAAGATCTCGCTGCCCACGTACAATGTCGTCGCCACGCACGGCGCCGCGCACAGCCAGGAATTCGAGATCGAGTGTCTCGTGCCGAAGCTGGGCATCCAGGTGTTCGGCCGCGGCGGCAGCCGGCGTGCCGGCGAACAGGCGGCGGCGCGGCTCGCGCTGGAGACGGCCGAGCAGTTGCTGCAGAAGAGCCCGTCGGCCACGCGCAAATCGCGGCCCCGCTCCGCGCAACTGAAGCTCGCCGGCATCGCCACCGACCAGAGCGAGCTGACGGTGCAGGCCGAGGAGCCGCAAACGCAGCAGAAACAATCACCGCAACAGCAGTCAGGAAACCCGTCAGCATGAACACCGAAACCACCCCCAACGACACCACCGAAGGCGCCCCGGAAGGCTTCCGCTGCGGCTACATCGCCATCGTCGGCCGTCCGAACGTGGGCAAGTCGACGCTCATGAACGTGCTGATCGGTGCCAAGGTGTCGATCACGTCGCGCAAGGCACAGACGACGCGCCACCGCATCACGGGCATCCAGACCCGCGACGACGCCCAATTCATCTACGTCGACACGCCGGGCTTCCAGACCCGCCACGCGAACGCGCTGAACAAGACGCTGAACAAGACCGTGTCGAACACGCTGACGGCGGCGGACGTGATCCTGTTCCTGGTCGAGGCCGGCACTTTCGGCCCCGCCGACCAGCAAGTGCTGGACCTGTTGCCGAAGAACGTGCCCGTCATCCTCGTCATCAACAAGTCGGACCGGATGAAGGACAAGGCCGAGCTGATGCCGTTCGCGGCGAAGGTCGCCGGTCTGCGCGATTTCACCGCCGTCGTGCCCGTGTCCGCGAAGCTGCGCTTCCAGGTCGATGCGCTCGAAGGCGAGATCCGCCGCCATCTGCCGGAAAACCCGCCGATCTTCGGCCCGGACGACATCACTGATCGCAGCGAGAAATTCCTCGCGGCCGAGATCGTGCGCGAAAAAGTGTTCCGCCTGCTGGGCGACGAACTGCCGTACACGAGCACCGTGCTGATCGAACAATTCCAGCAAGAGGGCAACCTGCGCCGCGTCTTCGCCGCCATCCTCGTCGAGCGCGACACGCACAAGTCCATGATCATCGGGAACAAGGGCGCGCGCCTGAAAGAGATTTCCACGCAGTCCCGCCTCGACATGGAAAAACTGTTCGGCGGTCCCGTGTACCTGGAAATCTGGGTCAAGGTGAAATCCGGCTGGGCCGACAACGAAGCGGGCCTGCGCGCTTACGGCTACGAGTAACGAGCCGGGCGGGAGCGTACGCATGCCGAGCCGCGACGACGCACTCATCGACAACGATAACGACGCGCACTCAGCCGCGTCGCATGCCCCGCATGCGACGCCAGTGAGCAAGCGCCGCGCGCCCGCGCGCGAGGGGCGCGTGGCCGGCCAACCGGGCTTCGTGCTGCACAGTTATCCGTACAAGGAAACGAGCCTCATCGTCGACCTGTTCACGCGCGACCACGGCCGCATCGGCGTCGTCGCGAAGGGCGCGAAGCGGCCGCATTCGAAGCTGCGGGGCGTGCTGCAGACGTTCCAGCCGCTGTCCGTGTCGTTCTCCGGCAAGTCCGAACTGCGCACCCTGATCGACGCCGAATGGGTCGGTGGCATGCTCCCGATCGAGAAGACGGCGCTGCTGTGCGGCTTCTACCTGAACGAATTGCTGGTGAAACTGCTGGCCCGCGACGACCCGCATCCCGCGTTGTTCAACCACTACGTCTCGACCCTCAACGAACTGGCGCACGGCGAACCGGCGCCGATCGCCTTGCGAAAATTCGAACGGGCCTTACTTAAGGAGACCGGGGTCGCCGCGGACCTCACGCGCTGCACGACGACGCGCGCCCCGGTCGAGCCGGAGGGGCTGTACGTCGTCGACCCGGAGCGCGGCGCGCGCACGGCGCAGGCCGTGGAGTCGTGGCCGGTGGTGTCCGGCAAGACGCTGGTCGATATGGAACGCGAGGATTACGCCGACCCGCAGACCAAGGCGCAGAGCAAGCAGCTGATGCGCTTCCTGCTCGCCTATCAACTGGGTGGCGCGCCGTTGAACACGCGCCAGATTTTGATCGACCTGATGCAGCTTTAAACACAAAGCAAAGACTACGACCATGAGCTTCCTGCAACCCGCCGGCCAGGTGATCGACCTGGGCGTGAACATCGACCACATCGCCACCGTCCGCAACGCGCGCGGCACCGTCTATCCCGACCCGCTGCGCGCCGCGCTGATCGCCGAGCAGGCCGGCGCCGACCTGATCACCCTGCACCTGCGCGAAGACCGCCGCCACATCAAGGACGCCGACGTCCTCGCCATCCGCCCGCAGCTCGCGACCCGGATGAACCTGGAAGCGGCCGTCACGCAGGAGATGATCGACTTCGCGTGCAAGGTGAAACCGCAGGACGTGTGCCTCGTGCCCGAGCGGCGCGAAGAGGTGACGACCGAGGGTGGCCTGGACGTGATCCGCTACCAGAAGGAAGTCGAGGCCGCGATCCGCCAATTGAAGGGAGAAGGCATCCGCGTGTCGTTGTTCATCGACGCGGACGAGCAGCAGATCGCAGCCGCCGCCGCCGTCGGCGCCACCGTGATCGAACTGCACACGGGGCGCTACGCCGAGGCTTCGACCGCGGAAGAACTGGCGCATGAACTGGAACGCATCAAGGTCGGTGTACGCGCCGGCGTGCAGCACGGCCTGCGCGTGAACGCGGGCCACGGCCTGCACTACACGAACGTGCAGCCGATCGCCGCGATCCCCGACATCCATGAGCTGAACATCGGCCACGCGATCGTCGCGCATGCGCTGTTCGCCGGCTTCGAGAACGCCGTGCGCGAGATGAAGGCGATCATGGTCGCCGCGCGCCTGGGCGTCTCGTACGCGGCGAAAGGCCAGTGATGATCTACGGGATCGGCACGGACATCGTCCAGATCTCGCGCGTCGAGGCTGCCCTGAAGCGCAGCGGCCCACGCTTCGCCGAAAAGATCCTCGGCCCCGAGGAACTCGTCAAATACCACGCCCGCCGCGCCAAGAACGAGGTGCGGGGGCTGCGCTTCCTGGCCACGCGGTTCTCGGCCAAGGAGGCGTTCTCGAAAGCGATCGGCTTGGGGCTGCGCATGCCCATGACGTGGCGCTCGGCCCAGATGCTCAACGCCCCGAGCGGCAAGCCGGTCATCGTGTGCAGCGGGGCGCTCGAAGAATTCATGCGGACGCACCGGCTCACGGCCCAGGTGACGATCAGCGACGAAGCCGATTACGGCGTCGCGTTCGTCATCGTCACCCAGGCCCCGGAAGGAGCGTCCGCGACCTAGCAGGTGTAGCGGAAGTGAAAGACGAAGTCGTAGTACCCGCGCGGCCGAAGGCTGCGCGGCGCAAGCCGGAACCGGCTTTGGTGCGTGTGCCACGCGCCCGCCCGGATGCGTGGCAAGCCATGAAAGAGGAATTGATCGCGACGATGACGAAGGATGCCGAATCTCCCGTGCGCCCCACCGAGGCGGCGCGCGAACAAGTCCTGGCGACGGTGGCCAAGCTGCCCGACCTGCCGGGCGTCTACCGCTATTTCGATGCGGAAGACAGGGTCCTGTACGTCGGCAAGGCGCGCAACCTCAAGAGGCGCGTGTCCAGCTATTTCCAGAAGACGCTGACCAGCCCGCGCATCGCCATGATGGTGTCGCAGATCGCGCGCCTGGAGACGACGGTGACGCACAGCGAGGCCGAAGCCCTGATCCTGGAAAACAACCTGATCAAGAGTCTGAAGCCGCGCTACAACATCCTGTTCCGCGACGATAAATCGTACCCGTACCTGAAACTGACGGGCGGCGACTATCCGCGCATGGCCTATTATCGCGGCGCGCTGGACAAGAAGAACCAGTACTTCGGGCCGTTCCCCAGCGCGTGGGCCGTGAAGGAATCGATGCAGCTGCTGCAGAAGGTATTCATGCTGCGCACGTGCGAGGACAGCGTCTTCGCGAACCGCACGCGGCCCTGCCTGCTGCACCAGATCGGCCGCTGCAGCGGGCCGTGCGTCGACCTCATCGCGCCGGAGGACTACAAGCGCGACGTCGACAATGCCGCGAAATTCCTGCGCGGGCGCCAGACCGAAGTGCTGGAAGAACTCGAGAAGAAGATGCTCGCCTACGCCGAGGACTTGAAGTTCGAGCAGGCGGCGAGCGTGCGCAACCAGATCCAGGCGCTGTCGCGCGTGCTGCACCAGCAAAGCATGGAGACGACGGGCGATGCCGACGTCGACGTCATCGCCGTCGTCGTGCAGGGCGGGCGCGCATGCGTCAACCTCGCGATGGTGCGCGGTGGCCGCCACCTGGGCGACCGCGCGTACTTCCCCACGCAGGTGGGCGAGGCCATGGATGAATGCCCGATCGAAGTGGAAGTGCTGGCCGCGTTCATGGCGCAGCACTACGGCGACAAGTTCGTACCGGGTTCAATCATCCTGAACATCGAGTTCGACCAGCCCGAGCTGATGATGGCACTGCAGGAGCAATGCGGCCACCGCATCAACCTCGTGTTCCAGCCGCAGGGCCAGCGCCGCCAGTGGCTGGAACTGGCGCAGAAGGGGGCGGAGATCTCGCTCGCCCGGCTGCTGTCGGAGCAGGGCTCGCAGCAGTCGCGCACGCGCGCGCTGGCGGAGGTGCTGGGCATCGACAACGAGGACCTCGAGTCGCTGCGCATCGAATGCTTCGACATCAGCCACACGGCGGGCGAGGCGACGCAGGCGTCGTGCGTCGTGTTCCACCACCACCAGATGCAGAACGGCGAATACCGGAGATACAACATCGCCGGGATCACGCCGGGCGACGACTACGCCGCCATGCGCCAGGTCCTGATGCGGCGCTACGAAAAGGTGGCGAACGGCGAGGGCGTCATGCCGGACATCGCGCTGATCGACGGCGGCAAGGGGCAAGTCGAGATGGCGCGCCAGGTGTTCACGGAGCTGGGGCTCGACATCGGCAACATCGTCGGCGTGGCGAAAGGGGAGGGCCGCCGCGTGGGCCTGGAGACGCTGATCTTCGCGGACGGCCGCCCGCCGCAGGAGCTGGGCAAGGAATCGGCCGCGCTGATGCTCGTGGCGATGATCCGCGACGAGGCGCACCGCTTCGCCATCACGGGCATGCGCGCCAAGCGCGCCAAGACGCGCCAGGCGTCGCGCCTGGAAGAGATCGAGGGTATCGGTGCCAAGCGCCGCCAGAAGCTGCTGGCGCGCTTTGGCGGCCTGAAAGGCGTGATCGATGCGAGCGTCGAGGACTTGATGCAGGTGGAGGGCATCTCGAGCACCCTGGCCGAAGAGATCTACCGCCAGCTGCACTGAACGGAAACCGGGCCTGGCCCGGTTTTCTTTTGCGCCCGTATTGACGGGGCGCGTTCGGGCGGCGCAACTGGTTTAATAGGCAAGAGCCATGTAGACTAGCGCGCACGAAACATAACAAGCAGAGCTCCGATAGCCTCACCCATGCCTTTCAATATCCCGATTTTCCTGACCTGGCTACGCGTGGCCCTCATTCCGCTCGTCGTCGGCGTCTACTACCTCCCCGAACACTGGCTGCACGTGACCGACCGCAACCTGGCCGCCACGCTCGTCTTCATCGTCGCTGCGATCACGGACTGGTTCGACGGCTACCTGGCGCGGCGCTGGAACCAGACGTCGGCCTTCGGCGCCTTCCTCGACCCCGTCGCCGACAAGCTGATGGTGGCCGGTGCGCTGCTCGTGCTCGTGCAACTGGACCGCGTGAACGCCATCATCGCCTTCATCATCATCGGCCGCGAGATCACGATCTCCGCGCTGCGGGAATGGATGGCCGAGATCGGCGCGCGCAAGTCCGTCGCGGTGAGCTCGCTCGGCAAGATCAAGACGGCGGCGCAGATGGTCGCCATCCCGCTGCTGCTGTTCCACGATCCACTGTTCGACGGCGTGCTCGACATCCATCGCTGCGGCGAGCTGCTGTTGTGGGTGGCGGGCGTGCTGACGGTCTGGTCGATGTTCTACTATCTGCGCCGCGCCTGGCCGCTCATCAAGGAAAAGTCCGGGACGATATAAGCTTTCTGCCAAGTCATCCTTGACACATAGCTCAGCATCTCTATAATGCCTGCCTGTTGCGAAGACATCGCGGCAAACGAAGCGGGAGTAGCTCAGTTGGTAGAGCGCAACCTTGCCAAGGTTGAGGTCGAGAGTTCGAGACTCTTCTCCCGCTCCAGCGTTTGCAGATGGCCGTAACGAAAAGGTTGTCTTGGAAAGCAGTAAAAAATCTGAGATAATCGCAAGTTCCAGCAACGCGGGAGTAGCTCAGTTGGTAGAGCGCAACCTTGCCAAGGTTGAGGTCGAGAGTTCGAGACTCTTCTCCCGCTCCACTCATCACGGATGAGGCTGGGGCAGTAAAGTAGGACTCCATGCGGGAGTAGCTCAGTTGGTAGAGCGCAACCTTGCCAAGGTTGAGGTCGAGAGTTCGAGACTCTTCTCCCGCTCCAGTGTTTTGCGGCAGTAACGTGATGAACTCCTAAGCGGGAGTAGCTCAGTTGGTAGAGCGCAACCTTGCCAAGGTTGAGGTCGAGAGTTCGAGACTCTTCTCCCGCTCCAAGCGATTCACGATGGTAGTACCAATGCGGGAGTAGCTCAGTTGGTAGAGCGCAACCTTGCCAAGGTTGAGGTCGAGAGTTCGAGACTCTTCTCCCGCTCCAGTTTCAGAGAAGCCAGCCTTCTCGTGTCGCTGCGACGAATAACCGGTCGCTGTGGCATTATCAAGTCTCCTCAGGCGAGGTAGCAAAGCGGTTATGCAGCGGCCTGCAAAGCCGTCTAGACGGGTTCGACTCCCGTCCTCGCCTCCAGCATATCTGTGGATCAGCGCATGTGCGCTGATCTACGTCAGTAACACGCTGTGCGGCTTCTAGGCCGGTTTGAATTTCCCAACGGTCTCAAGATCTGCACTGCGGCGTTATGAGCCGCGCGTCGACCTCCGTAACTCTGTGTCCGTGGATCCGCAGAAGGTCAAGAACTCACATGAATACTAGAGTTCGCCGCTTTGCCGCGCAGAGATACCACTAAAACTACCGTCAAATCTTCGCGTAGCCGGCCGCTCTCATTCAATTTCACCAAGACTCAGCCGGCACGACGACTGGAGTTTACGACGCGGCCGGTGTAAGCGATGCTCCGTACTAGTCGATGGGTGTCTTGCTTTGGCCACCTCGTGCAGACGTCCTCGCTGTCGCTCTTCCTTTTAGAACATTGCGCGCAGTTAACTTATAATGAGGAGAAGTGCACTATGACTTGTCGGTCGTAGGCATACATAAAGGCCATGACATGGCAAGCGTAGCAGATGATATGAGTAAAGTTTCCGGCCCAGACAAGTCGGCCGTCAAAAGGCTTTTCGACGACGCTCGAAAACGCCTAGTCGAAACAGGAACTCGCAATCGACTGGTGCACGTCAATCGCAAGAACAGTCGTGCCGCCGTTGTCAACGTCGTCAATGAGCGGTCCGACGACGTCTACGGAATCCTCAGTAGTGGTAAGGCGATGCGCTTTCTAGCCGTCGGCCGCGATAAGGATACCGAGGACAATGGTCTCAAGCTGGCGGACGCAGGCGAGCCTGGCTTTGACGCTGAGCGCTATACCGACGCCCAGCTTGAGACGCGGATGGGTCCTGACGGTCTGCAAAAGCGTCTCCTCAAGATTGCCCGGGAAGCCCAGACTGCAGAAGAAGAGTCCGGCATCAATATTCTGTACTTAGCCCTGGGATTCCTGACCTGGTTCGAGGACAAGACCTCCGCGGTGCAGAGGGAGGCGCCGCTCATTCTGCTGCCGGTACAGCTTACCCGCAACCAGAAATCCAACACGTACGAGGTCCGACTCAGGGACGATGACGTCGTCACGAATCTTCCGCTCCAGCAGAGGATGAAGGATGATTTTGGTCTGGTGCTGCCAGAGCTTGAGATCGAGGACGAATGGCGTCCGTCGTCATACTTCGAGCAAGTCGAGTCCGCGGTCACTTCGCAAGGCGCCTGGCGTGTGGATCGAGATGGCATGCAGCTCGGCTTCTTCTCGTTCTCCAAGCTGTTGATGTACCGTGACTTGGCGCCGGAGGCTTGGCCAGATGGTGCCATCGCCGACCATGAGCTGACCCGAGGCTTGCTCTATGAAGGGTTTGAACCAGAGCCACCGCTGATCGGTCGCAATGACCGGCTCGACGTCGCTCTTCCACCCGAGAAGATTTTTCACGTCGTCGATGCCGACGCTTCGCAAGCCATCGTCATCGAGGAAGTTCGCCAAGGGCGGAACCTCGTCGTTCAGGGGCCGCCGGGGACTGGAAAGTCGCAGACGATTACGAATATCATTGCTGCAGCCGTCAAGGAGGGCAAACGCGTCCTGTTTGTCGCGGAGAAGATGGCGGCGCTTTCGGTTGTGCATGACCGCTTGGTGAAAGTCGGTTTGAGGGATGTGTGTCTGGAACTCCACTCACGCACCGCCAACAAGAAGGACGTGCTCGCTGAACTGGCAAGAACGCTGATAAAGGCGTCGGCCGTACCAGCCATGCCTGGGCCTCCGACTTCGCTCACGAAGACGCGCGACAAGCTAAACACGCTCGCTGCTGTGCTCCACCAACCGATAGGCAGCTCGGGCGAGACGCCGTATTCAGTACTGGGACTCCAGGCGCGCTTCATTGGGATGAACGCTCCCGCGCCGGTTGTCGACGGCAGCGCGCTGGCAGCGATGTCGCGCGAACAGATGGATGATTTGCTTCTTGCTGTCGCCAAGTATGGCGAACTGCTGGCCAGCGAAGGTCAGCCCGAATCTCACCCGCTTGCTGGTGTGCAAAACCTATCCCTTCAACCGGTTGAGCTCTCTCGGCTGGCGAGTCTCCTGTCCAACGCGATTGACGCTATTTCGGCATTGGACGAGGTATTGGGGCAGGCCTCTGCGGTGCTCGGTATTCAGCTCCCGCGCACGCGAGCGAGTGCGCGTCAACTCCGGGAGACGCTCGCGTATATCGATGGCCTGCCCACCAATGTCGCAGATGCCGCGAGTAGGCTTCTCGCCGAGGGCAGTCTTGAGCGGCTGGCGCAGGCATTGCGAGCGGGCGCTGCTTGGCGCGTCGCCAGGTGCGAGGCTGCCGAACAGTTCGTGGATGCGGCTTTCGATGCGTCGCCTGTTTCCCTCCGTGGGGCCTTGGCGGGAGGCGTTCACTCATTCTTCGCGCGCTGGGGAGGAGCGTATCGCGGCGCGTCGCGCGACCTCGCCGGCATGCTGCGCGGCCCCCTGCCCAAGAGGCCGAAGGACAGGCTCTCGCTCCTTGACGTGCTCATTGATATTGGTGAGAAAAAGAAGTGCTGGAAAGCCGACGAATCATATTGCGCGAAATGCGTCGGGGAGGCGTGGCGTGATGAGCTGACCGATTTCGAGCAACTCCTCCCGATCGTGGGTTGGTGCGAAAAAGCACGTCAGGCACCGCTGGCGTGGCCACCCGGGGTTCTGGTTGCGTTGGGGCAGAAACCCGAGGTTGTCAGCGACTTAAAGCTACAGCTAGCACGGCTTGAGCCGGCAGCCGAAGCGGCCGTTCGCGACGTGATGAACTTGCTGCAGTTCCTGCATTCGACACTGGGACATGAAGAATTGGCCGAGCACGAGCTTCCAAGAGTCCGTGACTGGCTCAAGCTCGTCGCCGACTCTACGGACAAGTACTCAGGATGGTCGGCGCTGCAGAAAGCCTACGCCGCCATGGTTCAAGCAGGGCTGCCCGATGTGGCGGCGCGAATGCGGGCGGGTACGCTTCCGGCAGATAAGGCGGTCACGGAGCTACGCTTCGCGCGCGCCGAGCAGCTTTGGAATACGGCACGGAGCGCCTCGCCGGACCTCCGCGATATTAGCGAACTCGACCGCCACCAGCTCGTCGCAGAGTTCGCCGCATTGGAGCGAGAACGTTTGAAACACAATGTCACGAGCATCGTGGCAGGGCACCTGGGTCAGCTTCCGCAAGGCGCCATGGGTGAAATGAAGGTCATCCGCGGAGAGATCGGAAAAAAGCGTGGCCACATCGCGCTGCGCAAGCTGTTCGCCAGCGCCGGTAATGCCTTGCAGCGCATCAAGCCTGTAATGTTGATGAGTCCAATCTCAGTCGCACAATTTGTTCCGCCAGGAGCACTTTCTTTCGACCTACTGATTATCGATGAGGCGTCCCAAGTGCGCCCCGAAGATGCCTTGGGCGCGATCGCGCGAGCCGAGCAGATCGTGGTCGTGGGTGACCAAAAGCAGCTGCCGCCATCTTCGTTTTTTGCCCGCCTGCTGAGCGATGAGTCAGAGGACGAGGTCGAGGAGGAGGGCGAGGAAAACCTGTTGGGTGATGCCGCCAAGGCCGGCGCCATGGAAAGTATCCTCAGTCTATGTGAAGCACGCGGATTGAATTCACGGATGCTACGATGGCATTACCGTTCGCGTGATCCGTCCCTGATCCAGGTATCTAACAAGGAATTTTATGACGACGAGCTCATTCTGCCGCCGTCACCCTTGCAAAAGAATCCGGATTTCGGCTTGACGTTCACGCGAGTCCCAGGTGTGTATGACAAAGGCGGCAAGCGTGACAACCGCATCGAAGGGGAGGCAATCGTCACCCGTCTTGCTGAACACTCCCGTTTACATCCGGACGTCTCCGTCGGTATCGTCACCTTCTCGTCTGCGCAGAAGAATCTGATTACCGAGTTGCTGGAATTGCGGCGCCGTACCGACACAGTGCTGAACGATTTTCTTCGCGAAGGTAATGCGGAGAGTGTCTTCGTCAAGAATATCGAAAACGTGCAAGGTGACGAGCGTGATGTGATCTTCGTGAGTGTCTGCTATGGCCCGACCGTCGCAGGAGGCAAGCTCGCCAGCATGTCCTTTGGTCCCGTGAACAGTGAAGGAGGCGAACGCCGACTGAACGTGCTTTTCACGCGCGCGCGATTGAAGTGCGAAGTGTTCGCGTCCTTCCACCCGAGCGACATCGATCCGGGACGAAGCGCGCGCGATGGCACTCGCATCCTGAAGCACTATTTGGAGTTTGCGAACGGAGCACCGCTCAGCGGTGTCGCGCCAACCGGAGGAACCGCCGATTCGCCTTTTGAGGAAGACGTTGCCAGCTCGATCCGTAGCTTGGGCTACCTGGCCGATCCCCAAGTCGGTACAGCAGGTTTTCGTATCGACCTGGGGGTGCGCCATCCAGATCGTCCGGGAGCTTACTTGCTCGCGGTCGAGTGTGACGGCGCGACTTACCACAGCGCTTTGTGGGCACGCGAGAGGGATCGGCTACGACAAGATGTCCTTGAGCACCTCGGTTGGCGCTTCCATCGGATCTGGAGCACTGATTGGTTCTACAATCGCAAAAACGAATTAGAACGTTTGAGGACTGCTTTGGCGAATGCAAATCAGGTTGCCGAGCAGGCCATCCAACTGGAGGGTGCGAATAAGAAGAGGGCGCAGGCGCCTCTTGTCGAACAGACGCCGCCGCTATTGGAACTCCCCGAAGCCGCTCCCAGGCAAATGCCAGCGTACAAACGCTGTGTTATCCCGATGGGTACCCAAGAGCCGCACGAAGTACCAACGCATGTTGTAGCCGGTTTGGTGACGCGTATCGTCCAGGAAGAGGGACCAATCCATGTCGAGGAAGTCGCGCGACGTCTTGCGTCGTGCTACGGTAAGGAAAAAGCTGGAAGTCGAATCCTTGGAACGGCGAAGAGTGCTCTTGAGAAGGCGCGAGCGCAGGGCACTGACCTCCTCACCGACGGGACATTCTGGTTTACACGTGTTCAAGCCGATGACGCGCCTGTTCGGGACCGCGCGAACGAGTCAGGCGCGACCTTGAAGGCTGCTTGCTTATCCATGTTGGAAGTGATGGCTGCATTAAAGATCGCGCAAGTTGATAACGCTGGTGGAGATGATTCGGAGCTGATTCGTTCCGCAGGCCGCTTGCTTGGGTTCAAACGCGTAGGTGCCGAGTTGCAGGAACGATTGACTTCAGGCTTGAGCGCCTTGCAAAACAGTAGCGCATGACAGCTGATATCCAATTTTAGCTAGTGTCAGGGCTTTGTTGCGTAAATCGAGCGAAGGCTGTCAGCAGCGGATGTAATCTGACACAGTGCAGCGATTGAAAACTGATACACCGGTTTGAGAAGATGGCTGCTTTTCGGAGCGGTCTTGATCCCCTACGAGGTGTATGTGGAAGTTCAGTTACTGAGGAAGCATGGGATGAGCCTGCGGCAGATCGCCGCGGAGGTGGGCTGCGCGGTGAACACGGTGCGTCGGCACCTGGCGCTGCAGTCGCTGCCGAAATATGAACGCAAGGTCAAGCGCGTCACCAAGCTGGCGGCGTTTGAAGATTATCTTCGCGAACGCCAGCGGGCCGCGGCGCCGCACTGGATTCCGGCCACCGTGCTGTATGCCGAGATCGTGGCGCGCGGCTACCAGGGCGGCCAGAGCCAGCTGCGGGCGTTCATGCGCACTGTGCGCCCGGCACCGCCGGCCGAGCCGGTGGTGCGCTTCGAGACAGCGATGGGCGATCAGCTTCAAGTGGACTGGGTCGAGTTCCGCAAAGGACGCGCGCCGCTGTACGCCTTCTGCGCCACGCTGGGTTTCAGCCGTGCCAGCTATGTCGAATTCGTCACCGACATGAAGGTGGAGTCGCTGATCGCCTGCCACGAACACGCGTTCCAGGCCCTGGGCGGCGTGCCCCGACGCGTCCTGTATGACAACATGAAGACGGTGGTGCTGGAGCGCGACGTGTATGGCGAAGGCCAGCACCGTTACCACAGCGGCTTCCTGGATTTCGCCAAGCACTGCGGCTTCGTGATCAAGCTGTGCCAGCCTTTCCGTGCCAAGACAAAGGGCAAGGTGGAGCGCTTCAACGGCTACCTGCGCCGCTCGTTCTACGTGCCTCTGGCCAGCCGCCTGACGCAGAGCGGCCAGCAGCTGGACGCGCTCACTGCCAACATCGAAGTGACGCGCTGGCTGAGGGAAGTCGCCCATGAGCGGGTCCACGGCACCACGGGTGAGAAGCCGGCCGCCCGGCTGGCAGAGGAACGACAGCACTTGCAGGCCCTGCCTGCGCCATGGCGCGCCGATGTCGCCGCGGCGCGGCCACAGGCGCCGCCGGCAACGGTACCGCCAGAGCGGCCGCCCATCGTGATCGAGCGCATCGCAGAACCGGCACCGCTGCAGCATCCGCTTGCCGTGTACGACCAACTGCTGGCGCAATGTGTGCAGGGAGCGACGGCATGAATCTGCAACACGAACGCATCGCCAGCTTGTGCGAAGAGCTGCGCCTGCCCTTCGTCGCCCAAAGCTACGGTGCAGCAGCGCAGAAGGCAGCGGCAGAGGGAACGCCCTATAGCGATTTCCTAGAAGGCCTGCTGCGGGAAGAAGCCGCTGGCCGCACGGTCCGCAAGCAAGGCATGATGACGCGCCTGGCTGGCTTCCCGGCGATCAAGACGCTGGACGATTTCAACTACGAATTCGCCAAGGGCGTCAAACGCAGCCAGATCGAGGAACTGGCCGGGCTGGGTTTTGTCGAGCGCAATGAGAACGTGGTGCTGGTTGGGCCCAGCGGCGTTGGCAAGACGCACTTGGCGATTGCGCTGGGCTACCGGGCCGCGCAGGCCGGCATCAAGACGCGCTTCATGACGGCTGCCGACCTGCTGCTGGCATTGGCCACCGCGCACCGGCAGAACAATTTGAAGGACGTGATGCACCGGGCAATCAAGGCGTATCGTGTGCTGGTAATCGACGAGATCGGCTATCTGCCGATGAACCGCGAGCAGGCCAACCTCTTCTTCCAGGTAATCGCGGCGCTGTACGAGAAAGGCAGCCTGATCGTGACCAGCAACCTGCCGTTTGGCCAGTGGGACGCAACCTTTGCGCAGGATACGACCTTGACGGCAGCGCTGCTCGATCGGCTGCTGCACCACGCCCATATCGTGCCCATCGCGGGCGAAAGCTACCGTCTAAAGCACCAGCGTCAAGCTGGCATGGTGCAGGCTGTCAGTGGTGGGCAATGAGTAAAAAAACCGGCTTCGGCCGGCGACGGGGGTGTATCAGTTTTAAATCGCTAATGACGAGAAAACTGTATCAATTTACATCCGCTGCTGACATGGGTCATAGTCGGGCGTCTCGTCGACAGGCTGTTCAGCTCAGACCGTCAGGCTGCCCGGCGTGCGCGCAAGGGTTGAGCGTGAAGATGGACGTTCTGTTTCGGGCGCCTGTCCGTGGCACCAGCATTGGCAGCTGATGGAGGTTGATGCGCTATCTGTTCGTAAGCGTGTTCCCAGCACCGTGTTGAGCTATCGAGGTCGATGCGAGATGATACTCGTCACACCGCTGGGAAGCGGAGTTCAGCCGGCCAGGTTGGCGGCACAGTTCCAGGGCAGGAAGTCGTCGAC
>NZ_JAAQOM010000006.1 GCF_011682055.1 Telluria antibiotica
CGTAGTCCTTGAATGTCTTTTTCGGCGTGATGGTTTCGCCCTCGGCCTTCGGGATCACGTCCGCCAGGCGCGACATGCCTTCGCGCTTGAGCAGGCGTGCGATACCTGATCGGGAGACGTCGGGATTAATGTATTGCCGCGTAATGAACAGCAGGTCGTCGAGGGGAAGATAGAGCGACTGTCGCAGTGCCAGGACGATGGCTTCCTGGGCCGTGCTCAGCGTCGTATGCAGCGTATGGGCACGATGCGAGCGGTCCTGCACGTCGTCCCGTTTGAGCCACTTCGCGGCCGTCGCCCGTGTGATGCCGAAGACCTTTGCCGCCTGACGATCAGACAGGCCTGAATCCTTGATCTCCTGCCGGACTTTCGGGGTCGTGCGCGCTTGCGGGTGAATGCGTGAACTCATGCTGCGAACTGCTCCTGTTGCGGTTGAATGCCGGGACTGCTGAATCCAGCAATCAAGTCGCCCAGCATAGCCTTTGCGCGGAACAAAGGCCAGCTACGACGGGGAAGATGATCGCACGAAACTAAACAATAACCGCGGATATCGAGAATTCTGCTATTCAAACACCGGCCGGAAGAAGCTGCGCTCATAACTCAAAAAACACTTGGTCTCGTTCGCAAACTGGATAGCTGCGAGACAGTCCGGGTCGACTGCTGCCTTCTGCCTATACTGCTCGTATTCGGCCAGCGAAGGAAAAGTGAAAAAAGCCAGTGCGACATCGCTGGCGCCCTCGGATGGAAGCAAATAACCGCCGTGCTTGCCGCCGAATTTTTCCACCAGCGGGATCCACATCCGCCCGTAAGCCTCGAACTCTTTCAGTTTTGCGGCGTCGATTATGTAACGTAAGAAGCATGTGACCATCGTTCGTTCTCCAGTTCGTTTTTTTTGCCGGCATCCCCGCGCAAAAAATATGCAGCATCGCTGTATGGACCGACATTATCGGCGAACCTCGCCGTTTCTGGAACAAGATCAGTGCACGACGGTGGCTTGCACTTATCTGCTGAGCGCGTAATGCCCCAGGCCCCGGGAGGATTTATGGCATGGTCACCGTCGTCGCGTTGGCGGTCACGTAAAGCGATTGAGGAACGCGGCACGCCCAGGCGCCCGTCGGCTTGTTCCATATTTTTCGCCCAGGACGACACGTGGCGGCCGGCCTAGTGGGTGACCGCGAAGGTCCTCACGGACTGATGCAGGTCGGAGGCCGCATACTGCAACTGATGCACGGCTTCGCTCGTCGCCTTCAGCGAGTCGACGGTCTGCTGGGTGGCGTCCGACAGCTGTGTCATCGTCGCCGTGATCTGCGACGCGCCCACGGCCTGCGACTGCATCCCCTGCAGCACGAGGTCGAAGCGGGGCGCCAGCTTGCTCACCTGCTCCGTCATGCCGGAGAGCTGCTCGGCCACGTGGCGGACCTCCTCGACGCTGCGGCGGATGTCCTCGGTAAACTTGTCCATGCCCATGACGCTGGCCGAGACGGCGGACTGCATCTCCTTCAGCATCTGCTCGATGTCCCACGTGGACACGGACGTCTGGTCGGCCAGGCGCCGGATCTCGCTGGCGACGACGGCGAATCCGCGGCCCGTCTCACCGGCCTTCTCGGCTTCGATCGCGGCGTTCAGCGACAGGATGTTGGTCTGGTCCGCGACCTTGGTGATGGTCGTCAGCACGCCGTTGATGTTGCCGGCCTTTGCCGAAAGCGTAGCGAGCTTGGCCCTGATTGTGTCGGTGGCCGTGACCATCTGCTGCATCGACTGGTCCATGCGCTCGAGGTTGCTCTGCGCCTCGGCCGTGGCCGCCGTCGTATAGTCGGCGACCTCGGTCGCTTCTTCCATCGTGCGGAGCAGCTGCGATGTGTTGGCCGAGATCTCGCGCGTCGTCGACAGCACCTCGACGGTCGTCTGCGCCTGCTCGATGCCCGTCGCCTCCTGCTCCCGCGCGAACGCGGCGATCTGCGTGGTGGACGTGGTGACCTGGTCGCCGGCCCGCTGAACGTTGTCCAGCAGGCTGCGCAGGTCGCCGAGCATCGTCGACAAGCCTTCGCCCAGGCGGCCGATCGCGTCCTCGCCGCGGATTGTGACCGTGCCCGTCAGGTCGCCCTTCGCGGCCCGGGAGACGACGTCCAGCAGCGCATCGACCTTGGCGCGCAGCTCGTTCGCCGTCGCCAGTTCCTTGGCCTGGCTGTCCTCGATGGCCTGGGCCATGCGGTTGAATTCCAGTGCCATCTGGCCCAGCTCGTCGCGCGACAGCACGTTGGCACGGGCGCCGTGCACGCCGGCGCCGACCAGGGCGGTACTTTGTCGGATTTGCTCGAGGGGGCGGACCAGTCGTCGCAGCGTGATCAGGGTATTCATCGCGATCACGAACACCATGGCGGCGCCGAACACGACAACCGCGCTGAGCTGCCTTTGCTGCGCGGCCAGCACGCCTTGCCGGCTGCGCTCAGACAGCTCGAGCGCGTCGGAAATCATCGACTGCACCTTGTTCAAAATCTGTTCGCTCAGGCGCGACTCGCGCTCGTCGACTACGGCGCGTCCACCCTCGACGGCGTCGGCGTGGCCAGGGTCGGCCACCAATTGGGCAAATAACTGATCGACGCTGGCGTGGGTGTGGCGCAACTGCTCGAGCAGGACCGGGTCATCGCCGCCTGTGAAATCGGCGGTCCCGGTAAGCAGCTTGTCCAGCGAGGCGGCGCGCAACTGCCACTGTACCCGGGTCCTCTGCGCATGGTGCAGCACGTATTCCAGCGAGAGATAGCGCAAAGCCGTCACCGCCTGCAACACGTTGCCAGCTGCCTCGTTCTTGGCCAGTTCCTGGCGCACCGATTGGGAGGCGGAAAACAGCAGCGCCACGGTCAGTACGGCGACGCCAGCCGAGAACCACCCCACCAATTGGAGCCGGGTCGAGATCTTCATGGGCATGCTCTCAATGAATGATGGTCACGGCAGCCGGCGCCACCGCCTCGAGTGCATCGAGGTAGACGTAATCGAAGTAATTCGGCATCGCTGTCTGATCGCTCAGCTTATTCGCGACGGCCCAACGGGTCTCATCCTCCAGTGCCAGCAACAGACCCTGGTCGAGCGCAATCTGGAAGCGGTAGGCGGGCCACAGGACCTTCCAGCGGCTGTTGTCGAGCTTGCGGCCGGCCCCCATCAGCGCGCGCGCGGCATCGGGAGCGCTCTCGCAGAAGCGCGCCCCTTCGATCAGGGCGCGCAGCACTTTCTTGAGCGTCTCGGGATGGTGTCCCACGTAGTCGCGCGTCGCGGCGAGATTATAGGGAATCTCATATATGTCCTCGCTATACACGCTCATCGCGTTGTTGCCGAGCCCTGCTCGCAAGGAGTCCAGAAACGGTTCCCAGGTGGCGATCGCGTCGACCTCACCGCTGGCGAGGGCGGCCGCAAATTCTTCCGGCCTGAGATTACGCTTGACCACATCGCCGGGGGCTAGCCCCTGCCGGTTGAGCATAGCGTCGAGCACGAAATGGGCGGAGGTCCCGAGCATGACGCCAACCCGCTTACCCTTCAGGCTGGCGACCGAATCGATCCCGCGGTCCCGCCGCGCCACCAGCCCATGGTCTTTTTCGGTTCGGAAGATGGTGGCGACCACGACCACCGGCACCGCCTTCAGCGCGGCAAACATGATCGGGATGTCGGCCACCGTTCCCAGGTCGGCCTTGCCCTGCAGGGTTGCGTCCAGCGCCGACTTGCCGCTGGCATGCGGCTGGATCCGCGCGACGATGCCCTGCTCGGCGAAATAGCCGTTGGCGTTGGCGGCAATAATCGGACACACCCCGACGTATTCGGCAGTGGCGGCGATGGTCACCTGTTCCAGCGGACCCGCCGGGGACGGCGGTGCGGGTCGCAAGCGCCAGGCACACACTGCCGCCGTCGCGGCAAGCACGAGCAGGCTGGCCCCAAGATAGGTGGAACGTTTACGCTTGACGCCGGGCGCGCTGCTGGGTGTCATCGTCAACCTCATCGTTGAGTTCACTATTGGAGGATGACACAGTTTGGTCCTCAGAAATCTGTCCAATTCTCACGCCGCGCAGGCCTGAAGCCAACTTTGCGCTGGCGATCGTGGCTGGACCACTTACTGTACCTGGCTAACGAAATGTCGTCGTACCAGGACTGCCGGGCGCCGGTGTGCCGGCATATGTGCCGATCCCCGGCTTCGGTAGTAGCGCTTCTGCGTGCGCCATTGCTGCTTGTCTTCTCGTTCTCCCACGCTATTGCCCATAGTAGATTTAGATCAAAGGGCTGTCCTGATATAAATCAATCACTGCATTGTTGTGTAAAGGCGGGTTTGCTGCATAAATCAGCTGGGCGCGTGATCGCTCAAACGCCGGACGGAGATGGTGTCCACGACGCTCTAGGGCGCCATCGTGACATATTACGCTGCAGGTCGATGGCGACGGGCAAGATCTCTAACTCGACATTACAGACTATATTGTCGACTTGATGATGGGATATCCTTGACCAATGTCTCGGACGAATTTATTGCAAGTTTCCCCCGTTCACCAGCGATCATCCACGACCACTTCCCACGACTTCCGACTGCTGAGCGCTGTCAAGAACGTTCGGCCCATTTGTAACCATAGTGAATGGCGCCCGAGCCGGCGCATGTCCAGTCAACGATCAAGGAGTGATGTCGTGAAACTATCGTCAGTAGAAATCGGGACCCAGCTGGAGGCTTCTGCCCCGCATGTGAGGACCCTCGAAGTCATGCTGCAAGAGATGGAAAACAATCCGTCCCCTGCTCCTCGCGCAATAGCGCAGGGAAAATCGAAGCCATTCCTGCCCACGATGCCGGCCGATGAGTACGAGGAATTGAAGGCGACACTGCTTGCACGGGGCCCTGCAGCCGAAAAGCCGTCCGAATTCGAAGCCGAGGTGCTGCCGCACGCCCCTGTCATCCTCGTGGGCCCGAATGTGCCGGGCGCGACGGACGTGGATGGACTGATTCCGCCGGACACCCACGGCGCAGTCGGCCTCGACCATTTTGTCGAAGTCACCAATTCGCACGTCGATATTTTCGTCCGCACGAATCCGAGCCAGCGCACCAGTATTTCTCTCGCTGCATTTTTCGGTTACAGCACCCGCGTATTATTCGATCCGCGCGCCGTGTATGACAGCACCTGGAATCGCTGGATCGTCACGGCCGATGCATTCCAGGAATCGACGAGCCGCCAATTGTTTTTCGTCGCCATTTCCACGACGTCGAATCCGCTTGGCTCGTATTTTATCTACGCGCTGAACGTGACGTTCAATGCGGGCGATTTCTGGGATTATCCGCAACTCGGCATGGATCAGGATGCCGTCATCGTCACGGCCAACGTGTTTACCTCATCGGGCGGATTCCGGGGCGCCGACATGTTCGCGGTCGCGAAAGCGCGCCTTTACAATGGCCTCGGATTTTCCGTTCCGGTCTTCACGGGCCTGCGCGCCACGCTGGCGCCGCCCATCGTGCTGGATCAGAACGCGAAAACGTTCCTGATCGCCGCGTCGGGAGGCAGCGCGCTGAGCATGTACGCACTCACCAATTCGAGCAGGCCGAATGCCATTCAGTTGACGGGGCCCGTCAATATTTCGGTGCCGTCGTACACCGTCCCGCCCCATGCCCCGCAACCCGGCACCAACGCCACGCTCGACACGCTCGACGGCCGCTTCGTCAACGCGAGTACGCAGATCGGCAATTTCCTGTGGCAGGTCCACACCGTCAACCTCGTCGGCTACGCGGCACCGAAGTTCTACCAGATCAATACTGCGACGAATGCGCTCGTGCAAAGCGCATTCTTCTTCGGCACGTCGACGTCGTTCGATTTCAATGCCTCGATCGCGGCGAACGGCGCCAACGACGTGTTCGTGACATGGACGATGACCGATCCGCCACGCGGCACCAACGCCCAGGTGCGTTTTTCCGGCTATGACCACAACAACGGCGGGACGTACGTGCTCAGCCCGGGCACGGCGGCCTTCACGAGCCCGACGTGGTTCGGCGGCGGCCGCTGGGGCGATTATTCGGCCGTGACGGTCGACCCGCGTAATGCCCGGCGCGCGTGGCTGGTCAACGAGGATATTCTCTCCAACCATGATTGGGGCAGCCGTATCGTCGGCATTGGCTTCGCGTCGTGACATGCCGGGGCGGCGCGCCACACTGCCCGCCCCTGACTGCAAACCTCTACCGGATGCCGCTGTCGTAGACGATGCAGACCCGTGTGAAACGGCCCTCGGCGACAGTGACGGTCTGCGCGGCGGCGTGCGGATAGATCGCCGCCGATTCGGGACGCACGACGTACGTACCGGGTTCGAGGACGATGTGGAAGCGGCCGTTCGCGTCGCTGCGCACTTCGGCGATGATGCGCCCGGCGTTGTCCACCACGCCGATCATGGCCTGGTAGGGTCGGGAATTCGACGATCCGGGCCGTTCGATCGGGCTGACCGGCTGCAGGATGACGTCGCCGGCGATTCCACTGGCCATTGCATGTCCTTGCATCATCATTGGATGGATGGCGCCGTCGCAGACGCGGCGGGCGCCTGCCCTGCTCCCGTCCACGGCGCGCCAATCGTTCGTGCCGATATCCTGCTTCCAGTATAGCGAATTCGCACGGCGCGCGGCCCGCGCGGCGTAGTTACAGGATCCCGCGTCCGTTCACCGACGCGATGATCTCGTCGTAGCGTTCATTGTCCGTCTTGTGCAGGTAGGCGGCCGTCGTCGCGATGTTCGCGTGGCCTGCCGTGTCCTGCAGCGTCTTCAGTTGCACGCCGTTGTTCGCATGGTTCGTCAGCATGCTGTGGCGCAGCCAATGCGCCGAGGCCTGGCGCAATGTGGCGGCCGTGTCCGCGTCGCCGCGGGTGGCCGCGACCGCCGCCGCGTCGGCGAAGATTGCCTTGATGGCTTCCGCCGCCGCTTCGTCGGTAATGCGCGCGAGCGCGCGGCTGCGGCTTGACAGGACGAGCGGCGTACGGTCGGTCCGGCTCGCCAGCGGGGTCAGCTCGAACGCTTCGCGATACGCGCGGAACGCGTCGAGCATGTCGGGCGGCACCGGCAGGCGGCGCGCTTTGTTGCCCTTGCCGACGACGTCCAGCCACCAGCGGTCGTTGCCTTCCGTGTAGATGGATCCCATCGACGCGCCGACGAGCTCGTTCAGGCGCGCGCCCGTGTGTGCGTACGCAACGAGCAGGAAGCGGTCGCGCGCACGCCGCTTCATGGCGGCCGGCGTGTCGGCCGGGCGCGTCGCGACAGTGTCCAGCGCGAGTCCGATCGCGGTTTGTGTCAGGTAGCGGGTGATGCGGCTGGCCGTCGGCGTCCTTACGTTGCGCACGAGCGCCCCCGGATTGCGGCGCACGTAGCCCGTCTGCTCGGCGAAGCCCATCAAGCCCTTCACGGCGATCAACGCCTGGCGCCGGCTCGTGTCGGACAACGGTCCCGTAAACGGCCGGTAGCGCGGGTCGGTCCGCGGCCATTTCGTCGTCGACACCCAGCCGGGCGGCGGATCCTTGAGGAATTCCTTGTAGGCGTTCAGGTCGGCGACGTTCAGCTGCACGAGCGTCTTGCCGGCCTCTTCGCGGCACCAGGTCAGGAAGCGGAACAATTCCTTCTGCGTGTTCTGGATCGACTTGGCGCTCAGTTCGCCGTGGGCGATGAATTCGCGGGCCAGTTCGATGTCGGTCGTCGCTTCCGTGATCGCGTCGTCGAGCTGGCGGTACATCTTGACGTGCAGCCGGCCGCTGGCGCCGGTCGTGATCTCTTCCGGTAACGTGGGACCGAGATCGATGGGTGTGAAGTTGGGCATGGGCGGATAAAACCAGGGTACTGTGTTTATGTACAGTATAGCACTCGGCTGCGCACGCTTGAACACCGTTTGCAGGCCGGCCGCGCCTACGGGACAATGGTCCTGACGACGCGCAAACCGAAAGGAGCTTGCATGAGCATCACGGTAAAAAACACGACACCCGACACCACGCGGGTCACCTTGTTCGGCGAATTGCGGGACGGCAGTTTCGATGCGCGCATCATGGCCGAGACGGACGTGCCCTATACACGCTGCTGGGACGACCAGATCGAACAGCGGATCATCTACATCCAGCCCGATCCGGACCAGTTGAAGGCGATCCTGGTCGCCCTCAACGAGCGGCGCCTCTCGTTGGAGCAATTGCAGGAGTTCGGGAGCGTGGGGGGCGGCACGTCCGAGATTCCCGTCTGAGCATTTGCGCCGGCATCCTACACGCGCGCGCAACGCGTGCCGACAGACGGCGCTCGGCCACGCGGCGACAATCGCTCATCGACCACGGACCAGGAGGCGAGATGAACACACCATCGACGCATGGCGGAAAAGGCCAGCAGAACGAGCAAGCGGCGACGATCGGCGTCGGCAACCCGACGAGCGGCGAGGAAGGCAGCACCCTCACCCACGAAACGATGGCCGAGACGGGCGGCAGCGGCGGTCGGGCCATGACCAAACCCCATCCGGAGGAAGAAGCGCCCTCTGCGGGCGGCAACCGCCAGCGCGCATCGGACGATGACGCCGAGGGCGCAGGCACGGCCGCGACGGCCATCAACCGCGGCTACCAGGACACGCGCAGTCGCCAGGCCAGCCCGGGATCGACGGGACTCGGCGCCCCGGAAACGGGCGGCAACCAGGACGAGGACGACCTCGCGCCGCCCCGTCCGGGCTGAGACGCGCGCGCCGGACGAACGGCGCCGTCGCGCGCGACCTCTCGTTCACAGGCCCGGTCGATCGGACGACACCATGCCGATCGCCGCGTCCGCGTCCGCGCGCGGCGTCGCCAGCCGATACCAGTTGCGCCACGAGACCACGGCGTTGAGCCAGAAACCGGCGTACAGCACGGCCGTCAGCGTGAGGCCTCGGCTGAAATACAGCGGTGCGGCGATACTGTTGACGAGCAGCCAGAATGCCCAGTTCTCGACCCGGCGCTGCATCATGAGGATCTGGCCGATGACGGAAAAGACGAGGACGGCCGAGTCGAGGAAAGGGGCGTACGCGTTCGTCGTGAAATGCAGCAGCGCGCCATAGCCCGCCGTGGCGACGGCACCCAGCGGCACGGTCCACGCGAGGTTCGCGACGCTTGCATGCGTGATCGGCAGCGGATCGCCGTGGTCGCCGCGCGCCCATTTCCACCAGCCCGCGACGCTCGTCGCCACGAAGAAGCCCTGCAGCGCCACGTCGGCATACAACCGGCTCTCGGCGAACAGGATGGCGAACAGCGTGCAGCCGACGATGCCCGTCCACCACGTATGGACGCTGTTGCGGCCGGCGAGCACGATCGCAACGGCGGTCATGCCGTTCGCCGCCCATTCCAGCGGCGCCGTCATCGCGTCCTGCCCTGCCCGTCCCGTTCCATGCACGCTCCCCGAAGAAGCGCGTACTGTACGCCAGCCCGCCGGCATATTGCAAGGCGGGAATTCCGCGCCAGCAGTTCGTTAGAGCTTCAACGTCCGGTGTTCCGCGTCCACGTCGGGACGGGTGCCCGTCATGGCCGCCTTGGCGTAGGCGAACATGCGGACCATCTTGCTGTCGTTGGAGTCCCAATATTCGGCCGAATGCGGCTCGACGCGGATCAGCACGGCATGCTCGTCGTCCGGGCCGGCCGGGAACCACGCCTGCGCACCCGTGTTCCACATGGCGCGGATGCGCTCGCGGTCGACGATCCGTTCCGCGAGGCCGCTCACGGAGACGAACAGGCTGTCCTCCGGCTTCGCGAACGACAGGTTCACTTGCGGACGATGTCCGATGCAGTCCCACAGCGCGGTCTGCGTCGACGTGAAGAACCAGATGCCGCCGTCGTCGTCGACCTCTTCCTGCGTCATCGGCTGGCTCAACAAATGGCCGTGCTCGTCCTGCCACGTGAACATGGGGAAGCGGACTTCCTTGATCCGCGATTTCAAATCGGCGATGGCCTGTGTGTCGTGTGTGCTCATGGTGAGTCCTCGTGCGGATGGAAACGCCATCGTAGCGCGCGCCCGTCGGGCGTTCCGTGCGGCGCCGAACGGATCGCCTGGGCCCATGCGCGTTGGACAGCGTCGGGCGCCCTCTGCTGCATGCATCCGCCCCATTCTTGAGACGAGTCAACGGCGCCAACAAGCGAAAAAAACGCCGCGTTGCAGCGCAATATAATGGGCCCTGCGTCGGCCGGACACCGGCCCGGCGCCACCGTCAACGAGCGTGGGAGCCGCCATGAAGCACATCGACCGCCATGCAGGACTGCTCGCCGCCGGGCGCATGCGCCGCAACGTCCTTGTCGGGCTCTGACGCGTGGCCACATGGGCGCCAAGCATCCCGCGGCGTTATCGCCGCCCGAGTCCGGTGGGCCCGCGCGTCTCGTCGTGCACGTGGTCGAAGCGCTCGACACGGAGCAGGCCGAGCACGGCTTGCTGAACCTGATCCGCCACCTGCCGCCCGGGCGCTATCGCCATGCGGTCGTCTGCCTGCACGACCGTGGCGGCTGCGAGGGCGAGATACGCGAGCACGGGGTCGAGATCGTGAACCTGCACAAGGGCGCGGGGCGCGATCCGCTGCACTACGTACGCATGTTCGGCGTGTTGCGGGCGCTCCGGCCCGACCTCGTCCACACCCGCAACGGCGCCGGGCTGCCTGCGCAGGCGGTTGCCGCGCTGGCTGGCGTCCGTCTGCGGGTGCACGCGGAGCACGGGCGCGCGACGGCGCATGGCGGCGTCGCCGCGCGCATCCTGCGCCGCCTCCTGTGTCCGTTGATCGACCACTTCATCGCGGTCAGCGGCGATCTCGAGCAGTGGCTCATCGAATCGGTCGGTGCGGAGCCGGCGCGCGTGTCCCAGATCGCGAACGGCGTCGATAGCGTGCAATTCCATCCGCGGCTGGGGCCGTCCGCCGCGGTGGGGCCGCCCGGCTTCATGCGCGACGGCGTGTTCGTCGTCGGCAGCGTGGGGCGGATGGACGACCCCGGCAACCACACGACGCTCGTCGAGGCATTCCTGCGCCTGATCGCATCGCCGCACCCGGCCCACCAGCGGCTGCGGCTGCTGCTCGTCGGCGACGGCCCGGGGCGCGCGGAGTGCCAGGCGCTGCTGCATCGGGCGGGCGCGGCCGCGCGCGCGTGGCTTCCCGGCGACCGGGCCGACGTCCCGCAGCTGCTCCGCGCGATGGACTTGTTCGTTCTGCCGTCGCTCGCCGAGGACCGCTCGCACGCGATCCTGCAGGCGATGGCGACGGGGCTGCCGGTCGTGGCGTCGGCCGTCGGCGGCAACTCCGAACTGGTGCATCCGGGCTTCACGGGTATCCTCGTGCCGCCGATGGCGACGGAGCTGCTGGCGTCCGCGATCGCCGACTACTGCCGCATCCCCGAGCTGGCGTCCCGTCACGGCGCGCGGGCACGCAGCCAGGTGATCGCCCGCCACAGCATGCCGGCGATGGCACGCGACTACCTGGCCGTCTACGACGCGCTGACCCGCAGCGGGCCGCCGGACCGGATGGGACGGGGGCGCTGATGCGCGTCCTCCACGTCCTCGATGCCGCCTGCGCGCGCCCGACGGACTACGGCCGGCGCACGCAAGCCTTGCTGGCGGCCTTGCGCGCGCAAGGTGTGCAGACGGTGCACCTGAGTGCGCCCTCTGCTCACGATGGAGACGGCGTGCCTGTCCGCCGCGGCGAGCCCTGCCCGGCGTCGCCCTCGGACGCGTGGCCCAGCGACGTCTGGCATTTGTACCGTACACCGCCCAACCACCTCCCGCCGTGGCTGGGCCGGCCATGCCGTGGCGTGGTGGCCGCGGCATCGCTCGCATTCCGGCTGCGCGAGGTCGCGCACCTGACACGGCCCGACCTGATCCACGTGCACCCGCCAGGCAGCCACGCGGCCGCCACCTGGCCCATCGCGCGGCTCGCACGGATGCCGCTCGTCGTCGACGTCGACCGCCGGACCGCGCTCGGACAGGGCGCGTCGGCATTGGCGCGGTTCGCGTACGCGCGGGCGCACGCGGTCGCCGCGCCCACCGCCGACATGCGGGCGGTGCTGTGCGCAGCCGGGGTGCCTCCGCGCAGGATTGCCATCCTGCCGCCGCCTGTCGACGTGCAAGCGGGCGCGCGGCAAGCCGTCCGGGCACGCGACACGCTCGACGCGCCCCTGCTCGCTTACGCCGGCGACCTCGATCAGGCGAACGGCATCGACCTGCTGCTCGACGCGCTGTGCGATCTGCGCCGGCGCTGCCGCACGCTGCGCCTGCTGGTTGCGGGCGGTGGCAGGCGTACGGAGGCGCTCGAGGCAAGGATCGCCGCATACGGGCTGGGCGGCTACGTGCACGTGACCGGGCGGCTGGCCGGCCGCCGCACCGCCGACGTGCTGGCGTGCGCCGACGTGGCCGTGTTCCCGGCGTTGCCGAACGCCGCTGCGCGCATGCCGTCGCGCTACCTGTTGCAGGCGATGGCCAGCGGGTGCGCCGTCGTCGCGTCCGACATCGCTTGCCACCGCGAGGTGTTCGTGCACGGGCACAGCGGGATGCTGTTCGCGGCGGGCAGCCGGGCTGCGCTCGTCGACGTGCTCGCGCAGTTGCTGGAGCAGACTTGCCGCCTGCGTGCGCTCGGGCTGGCCGCCGCGCGCAGCGTTGCCGCGACGCACGACTGGACCGCGGCCGCCACGCGCTACCGGCGCCTGTACGAAACCATCCTGGCGGAGACGCGCCGGCGTCGGTCGGCCGGGCGATAGTGAACAGGCCTCTCTTCGGCACACCCGCGCCAAATGGTCTATAGTGATGCCTCTTTACAAAAGCAAAACCAAGAGAGTGCGATGAAATTTGACGTAGCCATCGTCGGCAGCGGCCTGGCCGGCCTGTCGGTCGCCCTGCACCTGGCGCAGACGCGCAAGGTCGCCATCATCTCCAAGCGCGAGCTGCTCGACGGCGCCAGCAACTGGGCGCAGGGCGGCATCGCCGCCGTGCTCGATTCGGGCGACAGCCATGACCAGCACATCGCCGACACCCTCGTTGCCGGCGCGGGCCTGTGCGACGAGGCGGCCACGCGCTACATCGTCGAGCATGGGCGCGAAGCGATCGAGTGGCTGATCGAACAGGGTGTGCCGTTCACGCGCGACGAGACGGCGGAACTCGGTTTCCACCTCACCCGCGAAGGCGGCCACAGCCAGCGGCGCATCATCCACGCGGCCGACGCGACGGGCCACGCCGTGCAGGTGACGCTGGAACAGAAAGTCCGCGCCCACCCGAACATCTCGCTGTTCGAGCACCACTGCGCGATCGACGTGATCACGTCCGACAAGCTGCAGCCGGATGGTGTGCACAGCGGCCCGGCCCTCGTCGGCCAGCCGCGCTGCCACGGCCTTTACGTGCAGGATGAACAGAGCGGCAAGGTGCAGACGTTCGAGGCGGAGCACACGGTGCTGGCCACCGGCGGCGCCGGCAAGGTCTACCTGTACACGACGAACCCCGACACGGCGACGGGCGACGGCATCGCGATGGCCTGGCGCGCCGGCTGCCGCGTGTCGAACATGGAATTCATCCAGTTCCACCCGACCTGCCTGTATCACCCATTCGCGAAATCGTTCCTGATCACGGAAGCCGTGCGCGGCGAAGGCGGCCTGCTGAAGCTTCCGCCGGAGGCGGGCACGGCGGCCGGCACGCGTTTCATGCCCGCGCACGACGAACGGGGCGAGCTGGCCCCGCGCGACGTCGTGGCGCGCGCCATCGACTTCGAGATGAAGAAGCGCGGGGTTGACTATGTCCACCTGGACATCACCCACAAGAGCCCGGAATTCATCCAGGAACACTTCCCGACGATTTACGCGCGCTGCCTCGAACTGGGCATCGACATCACGAAGGAGCCGATCCCCGTCGTGCCGGCCGTGCACTTCACGTGCGGCGGTGTCGTGACGGACCTCGCGGGCCGCACCGACATTCCCGGCCTGTACGCGGTCGGCGAGACCGCGTACACGGGCCTGCACGGCGCGAACCGCCTCGCCAGCAACTCGCTGCTGGAATGCCTCGTCGTCGGGCGCGCGTGCGCGCACCAGATCGCGGCCGCCCCACCCGTCGAGCTGCCACCGCTGCCCGCGTGGGACGAGAGCCGCGTCACGAATGCGGACGAGGAAGTCGTCATCGCCCACAACTGGGACGAGCTGCGTCGCTTCATGTGGAACTACGTGGGCATCGTGCGCACGACGAAGCGCCTGGAACGGGCGCAGCATCGCATCAAGCTGTTGAAGGAAGAGATCGACGAGTACTACCGCAACTTCCGCGTCACCAACGACTTGCTGGAGCTGCGCAACCTCGTCGAGGTGGCGCACCTGATCGTGCGCAGCGCCCTGTCGCGCCACGAGAGCCGCGGCCTGCACTTCTCGCGCGACTATCCCGACACCCTGCCGAAAGCCCTGCCGAGCGTCCTGACGCCGCGCCGGCGCTGAGCGCGCACTCTGCCGCGGCCGGTGCAAGCGCGCCGGCCGCCGTCCGTCGTATCCGATGAACCAGAAACTCACGCCGTCCACCATCCTCTTGCTGACCGTCCCGCCGCTGCTGTGGGCGGGCAATGCGATCGTCGGGCGCCTCGTGCGCGCGGCCGTGCCGCCGATGACGTTGAACCTGCTGCGCTGGACGATCGCCCTGGCCGTCCTGCTGCCGCTGGGCTGGGCCACGTTGCGCGAGGCGGGCGTGCTGGACGGCATCCGCACCCGGTGGCGCCGCTATGCGTTGCTGGGTCTGCTTGGCATCGGCATGTACAACTCGCTGCAATATCTTGCGCTGCAAAGCTCGACGCCCATCAACGTGACCCTGGTCGCGTCCGGCATGCCCGTGTGGATGATGCTCGTGGGCCGGCTGTTCTACGGCGTGGCCGTGCGCACGCGCCAGGTGGTGGGCGCGCTGCTGTCGATCGTCGGCGTGCTCGTCGTGCTGTGCCGGGGCGACGTCGACCAGTTGCTCGCGCTGCGCCTCGTCGCCGGCGACCTGTACATGATCCTGGCGACGATCGCGTGGTCGTTCTACAGCTGGATGCTGCTGCAGCCGCGGGATGCGCCCCCCTTGCGCGCCGACTGGGCTGCGTTCCTCGGTACGCAGGTCGCGTTCGGCCTGTTGTGGTGCGGCGCGTTCGCCGGCGTCGAGTGGGGCCTGGGCGCGCAACCCATCGCGTGGAGCTGGCTCGTCGCGGCCGCACTCGTCTTCGTCGCCGTCGGCCCGGCCGTGCTCGCGTTCGCGCTATGGGGCGCGGGCATCCGCCGAGCAGGGCCCGGCATCGGCGCCTTCTTCGTCAACTTGACGCCGCTGTTCACGGCGGTGCTGTCCTCTGCCTTCCTGGGTGAAATGCCGCACGCCTATCACGTGCTTGCGTTTCTGCTGATCGTCGGCGGCATCGTGGTCTCCGCCAAGCGCTGACATCGCCCCGTGGTGATGGCCATGGGAATCGTGTTTTCGTGCGGGCATCCGGGATGTTACGATCCTGCCGGAAGGAGCACATCTGTGGCAGAAGCATTCACCATCCACGATCACGCGGCGCGCATCGCCGCATTTCTCGACCGCCACCCGCGTGCCCTCGTGCTGACGGGCGCCGGGCTGTCGACCGCCTCCGGCATTCCCGACTACCGCGACCGGGACGGCACCCGCCGCGGCCGGCCGCCGATCCACGGGCCGGACTTCCGCAAGTCGGACGCCGTGCAGCGCCGCTACTGGGCGCGCAGCATGATCGGCTGGCCCGTGCTCGCCCAGGCGCGCCCGAACCGGGGTCATCAGGCGATCGCGGGCCTGGAACGGATCGCCCGGATCGGCTCCGTGCTGACGCAGAATGTAGACGGCCTGCACGGCCAGGCCGGCAGCCACGGCGTGCTGGAGCTGCACGGCAATATCCACACGGTCGTGTGCCTGGAATGCGCGGCACTCTTTCCGCGCGCATTTGTTCAAGGGCAGCTCGAGGAATTCAATCCTCAGATGGCGGGCGCGAATGCGACCCCGCTGCCGGACGGCGACGCGTCCGTCGAGCCGACGGAGCTGGCACGCTTCCGGTTGCCGTACTGCACGTGCTGCGGCGGCGCCTTGATGCCGAACGTCGTCTTCTTTGGGGACAATGTGCCGCCGGCCCGCACCGCGATCGCACTGGAACAGATGGAACGCGCGGACGCGTTGCTCGTCGTCGGGTCCTCGCTGATGGTGTACTCGGGCTTCCGGTTCTGCCGCATGGCGCAGGCCGCCGGCAAGCCCATCGCGGCCATCAACCTCGGCCGCACGCGCGCCGACGACCTGCTCGACATCAAGATCGAAGAATCGGCCGAGCGTGTCCTGCCGCTCGCGCTGGAGTTGCTGACCAGAGGTTCGGATCAGACCGACGGAGACACGCCATCCATACCACTTGACGGGGGAATACTGTGACGAACACCTTACGCAGCACGTTGTCGACCGGGGAAGCCGGTATCGCCGGCACCGGCATCAAACCATGGCAGGCCGGGGCGGCGCTGGCCGGTCTCGGCTTGCTGGCTTCCTTCTTTTACGTGCGTTCGAAAACGAAACAGGCCGAGGCCGAGAATCCGCCGCAAGGCCGCTTCGTGACCGTCGACGGCGTCCGCCTGCATTATGTGGAACGCGGCAGTGGACCCGCGCTCGTGCTGCTACACGGGAACGGTGTGTTCGCCAGTGATTTCCAATGCAGCGGCCTGATGGACAAGGCTGCCGAGCACTACCGCGTCATCGCCTTCGACCGTCCCGGCTTCGGCTACAGCGAGCGCCCGCGCAGCAAGGTGTGGACACCGCAAGCCCAGGCGCGGCTGCTGCACCATGCGCTGCAGGAGATCGGTGTCGATTCCGCCATCGTGCTGGGCCACTCCTGGGGTACGCTCGTGGCGCTGTCGATGGGGCTGGAGGTGCCGGATTTCGTCCGGGGTCTCGTGCTGCTGTCCGGCTATTACTACCCAAGCCTGCGGGCAGACGTCCCGCTGCTGTCCGGTCCCGCGATCCCGCTCGTGGGCGACCTGATGCGCTACACCGTATCGCCGCTCGTGACGCGCATGCTGTGGCGCCCGCTGACGAAACGGGTGTTTGCGCCGCAGCCGGTCGATGCGCGCTTCCGCGAACTGCCCGTCTGGATGCTGCTCCGGCCCGGCCAGCTGCGGGCCAGCGCGGCAGAAACGGCGATCATGGTGCCGGCGGCCGTCGCGCTCGCCAAGCGCTATCCGGAATTGAAGGTGCCCGCGGTGATCATGGCGGGCACGCAGGACAAGATCGTGGATTTCGGCCACAACTCCGAGCGCCTGGACGAGCGCCTGCCGGACAGCGACCTGCAGCTGCAGCCCGGTGTCGGGCATATGACGCATTACGCGCATCCGGACAAGGTATTGGCCGCGATCGACGGGATCGCGGCGCGGGTCGGGGAGTCGGTCTATCGGCGCAATCCGCAGGCGGAGGCGCTGGCCAGGGCCAGCGAGAGCGGCACTTGATCAACTCCGGCGACGGTGCGGTGGGCACGGGGTGCCCACCCTACGGCATACCGGCAATCGTAGCGTGGGCTCCCTGAGCCCACCATGCACATCGTTAGCCTACGATACGCAACGAATAATCGGTGGCTTTCACATCCTTCGTGAGGCCGCCGATCGAAATCCGATCGACACCCGTTTCGGCAATCGCGCGCACGGTCTGCATATTGATGCCGCCGGACGCTTCCAGTAGCGCCCGTCCACCATTGATGCGGACGGCGTCCCGCATCATGGCCAGGTCGAAATTATCGAGCAGCACGGAGGTGGCGCCGGCAGCCAGCGCCTCTTCCAGCTCGGCGATAGCCTCCACTTCGATCTGGATCGACACGCCCGCATTCAGCGCGGTGGCCGCCTGCAGCGCCGGCGTGATGCCGCCCGCGGCCGCGATGTGGTTTTCCTTGATCAGGATGCCGTCGTACAAGGCCATGCGCTGGTTCGCGCCGCCGCCCACGCGCACGGCGTATTTCTGGGCCAGGCGCAGGCCCGGCAACGTCTTGCGCGTGTCGAGGATCTTTGCCTTCGTGCCGGCGATGACGTCCACGTAGGTGCGGGTCGCCGTTGCCACGCCGGACAGCAGTTGCAGGAAGTTCAATGCGGCGCGCTCGGCCGTCAGCAAGGAACGCGGCGAACCTTCGATCATGCAGACGATGCTGTCGGCGGCCATCACGTCGCCCTCGGCGTACTTCCAGTCGATCGTGATGTCCGGATCGACGGCGAGCATGACGCCTTCGAACCAGGGGGCGCCGCACAGGACGGCCTGTTCGCGCACGAGCACGCGCGCGGTCGCGCGGGGCGCTTCGGGCACGAGCTTGCCCGTGAGGTCACCGGTGCCGACGTCTTCCAGCAGCGCGGCGAGCAGATTCTGTTCGAATGCGGCCTGGAGTTTCTCGTCGAATTGTCCCTCGGTGGCGTAAGGATTGCGCAAATTGCTCATGCAGGTCCGATTCCGTTGAAAAGTTTGGCTTCCTGTTCCAGCGCGCCGGTCGGGAGCGCCTTGGCTTTCTTCGCGGCGGCGAAGTCGAGCATGCGGTCGATCGCGCGCTTGGCCTGCTTGCCGATCTCCGGATCGACGAAGATTTCGTTCCTGCCGTCCGTCGCTTCCAGCACGTCGGCCAGGTTCTGCAAGCCGTTCATCGCCATCCACGGGCAGTGCGCGCAGCTCTTGCACGTCGCGCTGTTGCCGGCCGTCGGGGCTTCGATCAAGGTCTTGCCGGGGGCGGCCATGCGCATCTTGTGCAGGATGCCGTTGTCGGTGGCGACGATGAAATGCGTCGCGTCCATCGTCTGCGCGGCGTTGATCAACTGCGTGGTCGAGCCGACGACGTCCGCCTGGGCGACGACGTTCGCGGGCGATTCCGGGTGCACGAGGACTTTCGCATGCGGGTATTCGGCGCGCAGCAAGTCCAGTTCGACACCCTTGAATTCGTCGTGCACGAGGCAGGAGCCCTGCCACAGCAGCATGTCGGCGCCCGTCTGCTTCTGGATGTAGGAGCCGAGGTGGCGGTCCGGTGCCCACAGGATCTTCTTGCCCTGGTCGTGCAGGTATTTGACGATGTCCAGGCCGATCGACGACGTGACCATCCAGTCCGCCCTCGCCTTCACTGCGGCCGACGTGTTCGCATACACGACGACGGTGCGGTCCGGGTGCTGGTCGCAGAACGCGGCGAATTCGTCGGCCGGGCAGCCCAGGTCGAGCGAGCACGTCGCGTCCAGGTCCGGCATCAGGATCGTCTTTTCCGGGCTCAGGATCTTCGCCGTCTCGCCCATGAAGCGCACGCCCGCCACGACGAGCGTCTTGGCCGGGTGGTCGCGGCCGAAGCGGGCCATTTCCAGCGAGTCCGAGACGCAACCGCCCGTTTCCTCGGCCAGGTCCTGCAGGTCGGCATCGACGTAGTAATGGGCGACGAGGACGGCTTCGCGTTCCTTCAGCAGGCGGCGGATGCGGTCCTTCAACGCGGTCTTTTCCGCGATTTCCAGCGGGGACGGCGTACGGGCCCAGGCCTCGGCGGTGGAACAGACGCCGCCGACCGGACGGTCGTATTCGAAGATCTTAACGGGGGCAATGGTGTTCATAGCAATATCATCGCATGGCGGGGGAAATCATGCCGGCGTGGGCCGGAATGCCGCCGATTGTACTCTCCACATGTGCGGTGGGCACGGGGTGCCCACCCTACGGCACTTGTGATGTCCGAACGTCCGGGTGGGCACGGGGTGCCCACCCGGCAACGCGACATTGTGTGTCGCGTCACGACGATCAGTCGAGGCCCTGGCTCTTCAGGTAATCCTCGTAATTGCCCTGGAAGTCGATGACGCGGTCTTCCTTGATCTCGAGGATGCGCGTGGCCAGCGACGACACGAACTCGCGGTCGTGCGACACGAAGATCAGCGTGCCCGCGTATTTGTCGAGCGCGATGTTCAGCGACTCGATCGATTCCATGTCCATGTGGTTCGTCGGCTCGTCGAGCAGCAGCACGTTGTGACGACCCAGCATCAGCTTGCCGTACATCATGCGGCCCTTCTCGCCGCCGGAGAGCACGCGCACGGACTTCTTGACCTCGTCGCCGCCGAACAGCAGGCGGCCCAGGATCGAGCGCACGGCCTGGTCGTCGTCGCCTTCCTTCGTCCACCGGCCCATCCAGTCGGTCAGGTTCAGGTCGGTGGCGAATTCTTCCGTCGGATCCTGCGGCATATAGCCCGGGTTCGCGTTCTCGGCCCACTTCACGCGGCCCGTGTCGGCGTCGAGGCCCGTGATGGGGCCGCTGCCGATGCAACGCAGCAACGTGGTCTTGCCGGCACCGTTGGCGCCGATGATGGCGATGCGCTCGCCGGCCTCGACCATGATCGAGAAATTCTTGAAGAGCTGGCGGTCGTACGACTTCGACAGGCCTTCCGTCTCGACAGCCAGTCGGTGCAGCTTCTTCTCGCCTTCGAAGCGGACGAAGGGATAGGCGCGCGACGAAGGCTTGAATTCCTCGATCTTGATCTTCTCGATCTGCTTGGCGCGCGACGTTGCCTGGCGGGCCTTCGACTTGTTCGCCGAGAACCTGCGCACGAAGTCCTGCAGTTCGGCGACTTTCTCTTTCGCCTTCGCGTTGTTCGCCAGCTGCTGGTTGCGAGCCTGCGTCGACGCTTCCATGTAGTCGTCGTAATTGCCCGGATAAACCTTCAGCGTGCCATAGTCCATGTCGGCGACGTGCGTGCAGACCGAGTTCAGGAAGTGACGGTCGTGCGAGATGATGATCATCGTCGAGTTGCGCTGGTTCAGCATGTCGGCCAGCCAGGAAATCGTGTGGATGTCCAGGTTGTTGGTCGGTTCGTCCAGCAGCAGGATGTCCGGATCGGAGAACAGCGCTTGCGCGAGCAGGACGCGCAGCTTCCAGCCGGGCGCCACGGCGCTCATCGGGCCCTGGTGCAGGTCGGTGGCGATGCCCAGGCCCAGCAGTAGCTCGCCGGCGCGCGCTTCGGCCGAGTAGCCGTCGTATTCGGCGACCTTGCCTTCGAGCTCGGCGGCCTTCATATAGTCGTCGTCCGTCGCTTCCGGGTTCGCGTAGATGGCGTCGCGTTCGCGGATGGCGTTCCACAGCTCCGTGTGACCCATCATCACGACCTCGAGCACACGCACGTCCTCGTAGGCGAACTGGTCCTGGCGCAGCTTGCCGAGGCGTTCGTTCGGGTCGAGGCTGACGTTGCCGGCGGACGGCTCGAGGTCGCCGCCGAGGATCTTCATGAAGGTCGACTTGCCGCAGCCGTTCGCGCCGATCAGGCCGTAACGGTTGCCGTCGCCGAACTTGACGGAAATATTTTCGAACAGCGGCTTCGCGCCGAACTGCATCGTGATGTTGGCTGTACTGAGCACTGGGAAACCTTCGATTGGGTGATTCGATTAACCGCGCATTTTACCACTGCGGGGGTGGCTGCGTCAGCCGCGCTGCAAGGTCGGGTAGCCGGACAGCCCCAACGTCCAGCGCTCCCCGTCGCATTGCAAATGGCCCTGCGCGCCGAACGGAATCGTCACGTGGCGCGCGATGTGGCCGAACTCCAGGCCCGTCAGCACGGGCACGGGCAACGTGGCGCGCACATAACTCAGCATCTCGTCGAAGTTGTAGCCGTTGTCCATCGCTCCCAGGCGGTAGCCGGAAAAGTCGCCCAGCACGATCGCGCGCTGCTTCACCAGCACACCCGTTTGCATCAGTTGCAGCAGCATGCGCTCGACGCGGAACGGATGTTCGGCGATGTCTTCCAGGAACAGGATGCCGCCGTCGATCTGCGGGAAGTAAGGGGTGCCGACGAGCGACATGACCATCGCGAGATTGCCGCCCCAGACGGTGCCCGTCGCGTCCAGCCGCGGATTCGCGGCGCCGTGCCCGGAGACCGTATGCGTGGGCCCGGTCAGGCAGTCGAGGAAATCGTCCAAGGTGAACTCGTCGGGCTCCGCGGCGCCGATGTCGCTCGTGAACATCGGGCCTGCATAGCTGAGGGCGCCCGTCTTCGCGTACAAGCCCATGTGGAAGGCGGTGACGTCGGAATAGCCGCAGAAGATCTTGCCGCTCGCCGCCATCCGTTCGAAATCGATGTCCGGCAGCAGGCGTGTGATGCCGTACGATCCGCGGATCGCCATCACGACCTGCACGTCCGGGTCGGCGGCGGCCTCTTCCAGCTGGGCGAGGCGCTCCGCGTCCGTCGCGCCGAAGCGCAGGTGGCGTTCTTCGTGCTTGTAGTAATTCTTGACCAGGATGCCCTGGGCTGCAAGGCGCGCGATGCCGCGCGGGATGGCTTCCGGTTCGGGCGCGTAGCCGGCCGGCGCGATGAGGGCGATGCCCAGTTTCGGGATGGTCACTGTTTGACGAAGAGCCTTGGTGTCGAGTCGGGCGCCATCTTACCGTGCGCATGGGCGTCGATCAAGGCGAGCAGGCGCTCGAGCAGCTGGGCCGGCAAGTCGTGTCCCATGCCCTCGATGACCTCCAGGCGGGCGCCGGGGATCGCGTTCGCCGTGTCGATCCCGCACGCGAGCGGCACGAGCGGATCGGCTGCGCCGTGGATGACGAGCGTCGGCGCGACGATCGTCTGCAACTGCGGTGTGCGGTCGCCGCACGCGGTCACGGCCAGCATCTGGCGCATGACGCCGCCGGGACAGCAATTGCGGCGCAGCGCGCGCGCCACGCGGCGGCGCAAGTGCTTTTCCGGCGTGGGATACGCCGGGCTGCCGACCGTTTGCAACAGCTGCACGTTGTAGTCGACGGCGGCGTCGAAGTCGCCCACGCTGGCCCAGGCGCGCGGCCGGCGCAGCAGCGCGCGGCGGGCGGTCGGCGTCGGCCCTGGCAAGCCGCGGCGGCCCGTGCTGGACATGATCGACGTGAGGCTGAGCACCCGCGACGGGAATTTTGCCGCCATCAGCTGGCCGACCATCGCACCCATCGACATGCCGACCACGTGCGCGCGCGCGACGCCGAGCGCGGACAGCACGCCGATCGCATCGTCGGCCATGTCTTCCAGTCGGTACGGCGGCTTGAGCGGCAGGTGCAGCAGGGACTTGAGCCAGGCCAGCGTGAGGCTGGGCGTGCCGGCGTGCTCGAACTTGGTCGACAGGCCGCTGTCGCGATTATCGAAACGGATCACGTAAAAGCCAAGGTCGACGAGGCCTTCGACGAATTCGTCCGGCCAGGCCGTCAGTTGCAGGCCAAGACCGGAAATCAGCAGCAAGGGCACGGCTTTCGGATCGCCCGTGGTGTCGAAGGCGATGCGGATCCCGTTGGCGTTCAGACTAGGCATGGCGGCGTCGCCGGCACCGGGTCGACCGGATCAGGTAGGGGTGCCGAGCGTTGATCGTATGGTCCAAGGAATACTCCCGTGCCGAAATGTGGCGGGGGCTTGGAACCAGCATATCATTTTCGGCAAACCAGTGGCGTCAGCGGTGTGCGCGTGCCGCACTCCCGGCTCAGTCGGTGGACGCGGGCGCGGGCGGACGCCGGGCCGCGCGGCGCTCGGCGAAGAATGCTTTCAGCATGGCGCTCGCTTCGTCGGCCAGCACGCCGCCGACGACGTCCGTGTGGTGATTCAACTGCTCCAGCGCGAACAGGTCGAGGATGGAGCCGCATACGCCCGTCTTCGGGTCCGGTGCCGCATACACGACGCGGGCCAGGCGCGCATGCATCATCGCGCCCGAGCACATCGCGCACGGCTCCAGCGTGACGTACAGCTCGCAGCCCGGCAGGCGGTAATTGCCGAGCTTTTCGGCGGCGGCGCGCAGTGCGACGATCTCCGCGTGCGCCGTCGGATCGTGGCGGCCGATGGGCTGGTTGAAGCCGGCGGCGATCACCTCGCCGTCGCGAACGACAACGGCCCCGACGGGCACTTCGCCGGCCGCCCACGCCTTGCGGGCCTCCTGCAGCGCGAGACCCATATACGTATTGTCGTCCGCGTCAGGCATCCGTGATTTCGGCCCAGCAGTTCGGGGTTTCGTGCAGCACGAGCTTCTGCAGGCGCAGGCCGGTGCCGTACCGGTCCTTGTACGCGGCCTTGAGGATGTTCCACGCGACCTGCGCGAGGTTCTCGACGGTCGGGATGCGGTCGATCACGACCGTCTTGTGGTTTGGCAGGCTGGCGAGGAAGCCGCGCACGGACTCGTCCTTTTCATAGACGAGGAACGCATGGTCCCAGACGTCGACCAGATGCTCCTTCGCGAGCGCCTTGATGTCCGAGAAATCCATGATCATGCCGTTGTCGGAATTGCCTTCGACGTCGATGACTGCGCCCGTCAAGGTGATTTCCAGGGTGTAGCGGTGCCCGTGCAGGTTACGGCACTGGCTCTTGTGGTCGGGGATGCGGTGGCCGGCGTCGAATTCCAGCTTGCGGGTAATGGTCAGCATTGTGCTTCAGGGAATGTTCAGGAGTTTATGGGTCTGGAGGCTCAGCTTCCACTTCGGATTGCGCCGGCAGGTATCGATCGCGAGCTTCGTGTTGAAGGCAGCCAGCGGGCCGTCCATCGGCTGCACGAAGAAATTGTCGAAGTCCAGGTGTTCGTAGGCGGCCAGGTCCTGCCCCGCCTGCGGGATCACGACCTTGATCTCGTTGCCGCGTTCGACGACGAGCGTCGAGCCCATCTTCGGGCTCACGCAGATCCAGTCGACTCCGGCGGGCACGGGCAAGGTGCCGTTCGTTTCGATGGCAATCGTGAAGCCGACGGCGTGCATGGCATCGATCAGCGCCGCGTCCAGTTGCAGCAACGGCTCGCCGCCAGTGAACACGACGTATTTGCTCGCCGGGTAAGACGCGGGCCACAGGCCGTCGATCTCGGCGGCGAGGCTGGCCGCGTCCTTGAACTTGCCGCCCCGTTCGCCGTCGGTGCCGACGAAGTCGGTGTCGCAGAACTGGCAGACGGCGCTGGCACGATCGCTTTCGCGTCCCGTCCACAAATTGCAGCCGGAAAAGCGGCAGAACACGGCGGGGCGGCCCGCATGGGCGCCCTCGCCCTGCAGGGTGTAGAAAATTTCTTTGATGCTGTATGTCACGGTAAAAATCCGGGTAAGGCTCGCGTCAACCTTCCATTATACCGCGAGTGGCGGTGGTCGCAGAAGGTGTCCCTCGCCAAGCGGCGGCCGATGTAAAGACGTTAAAATTGACCGCGAGCAAAAGCGAACCGTTCAGAAAGTCGTACCTTTTGATACGGAAAGTTCCTAACAGCGTCGTCCTAGTCCTCGTCGAAGGGATTCGTCATGAAAACCCTGCTGCTCCAGTCGCTGCGCGCCACCGTCGGGGTCTTGCTCGTGCTGGCCGTATGGCTCGGATGGTCCGACCGCGACCGCATGCTCGCGATGCCGGGGCGGCTGCAGGCCGGTGCGGTGGGCCTCGCCATGATGGCCGTGCTGTTCGTGCTGTTGTGGCGCCGCGTGCGCAGCGAGGACCGCATCGCCCGGCTGGAAGCCGCGCTGTGCCGCGAACAGAAGGCGCGCAGCCAGGCCGACCAGGCGCTGGCCGAATCCGACATGCTGCTCGGCCGCCTGATGGGCGGCACCGATGCGCGCCGCGGCAACCTCGATCCGCTCGCGCAACTGGTCGCCATTCAGTCGGAGCTGTTGCAGGTACGTCGCCAGTATGCGCTCGAAGATCCGCTGCTGGCATCGCGCATCGACTTGTTGTGTACCCGCGTCGACCGGGTCGCGCAGGCCGTCATTGCAGTGCATGCGGCCGAGTCGGGCTGACCGCCGCTTTTCTCTTGTCAAAAATCAAGGGGCGCTATTGTCTCGAGCGCACAATCGGTTCTCGTCAGCAAGAAATTGCTCAATAGACAGAACCGAAGGACGGCTCATGACAAGCACAACAACAATACAGCGCATCATGGATTCCTCGGGCGCGGCGGATCGCGCTTTCGCCCACCAGCTGATGGAGACGCTGGCGATTCCCGTATTCGTGCTCGATACGTCGGCGCGCGTCATGCTGTGGAACCGTGCCTGCGAACGGTTGACGGGCGTGCCGGCGCGCGACATCCTTGGCACGCGCGACCATTGGCGCGGCTTTTTCGAAGACCGCCGCGCTACCCTCGCCGACTTGCTGATCGAGGAGCGCGCCGCCGCGGATGGCCGCATCCCGACCTTGCACGGCCCGGTCGACGACCAGCATCTGACGGCCGAAAGCTGGTGCGACATGCCGCGCGTTGGCCGTCGGCGCTACCTGGCCGCGGACGCCAGCCTCATCTACGATGACCGCGGCCGGCTGGCGGCCGTCGTGGAGACCTTGCGCGACCTGACGGAGGAAAAGCTGGCCCAGATCGCGCTCGAACAGTTGGCCACGCGCGACGGCCTCACGGGCCTGGCCAACCGCCGCTGCTTTGACGAAACCTTGCATGCCGAGTGGGCGCGCGCGCTGCGCCAGCGCCAGCCGCTGTCGCTGCTGATGGTGGACGTCGACAATTTCAAGGCCTACAACGATGCCAACGGCCACCTCGGTGGCGACGAGTGCCTGAAGCGTATCGCCACCGCGGTCGCGGGGGAGATGCGCGCGAACGACCTGGTGGCGCGCTATGGCGGCGAGGAATTCGCCGTCATCCTGCCGAACCAGTCGCTGAAAGGCGCGGCGAGCGTCGCCGAACGCATCCGCACGCGCGTCGAGCAGCTGCAGGTGCCGAACCGCCTGGCGGCGGCGCAGCACGTCACAGTGTCGATCGGCGCCGCCACCGCCATCGCGGCGCCGGACAACAGCGCCAGCGAACTGGTCGCCATTGCCGATGCCGCCCTGTACCGCGCCAAGCACATGGGGCGGAACCGGATCAGCCTGCCGCTGTCCGAAACCGCCTGATCGGCTTTACAGCGTGGCGCGGTCCCAGCCGTGCCGTACGGCCGCCTTCATTTTTTCCCACGTCGACGCGCCGTCCGTGCCGTAGCGTGTATCCCAGTCCGCCCGCAGGTCGTTCTCGACGTCGGACCAGTCGCGGTTGCGGTACCGGACGTCGTTGCGCATCTGCGCGCCGTAGCGGTAGGCCGGCGCGGTGTCGTCGTAGCTCGTGCCGCTGGAGGCGTACTGGTTCGACCAATGGCTGCGGTAGTAGCTGTCGTCGTCGGCACTCGTCGTGTCGCCCGTCATCTTCTCCCAGCCGTGGCGCACGGCCGCCTTGATACGCTCCCAGGCCGACGGTTCGTTGTGCGCGCCGTACTTGCTGTGCCAGTCCTTCTTGAGGTCGCTTTCGGCGTCGTCCCACGAGCGGTCGCGGTACGTGTCGCGGCTGCGCATCTCGTTACCGTATCGGTAGGCCGGCTCGACGTCGTCGTAGTCGGTCCCGGTGGACGCGTAATTCGACTCGTAGTGCGTGTGGTAGTAGGTCGAATCGTCCATGTCGGGCGTGATCTTGTCCCAGCCATGGCGCACGGCGGCCTTGAATTTTTCCCACGTCGACGTGCCGCTCGTGTAGCGCGATTCCCAATCGGCCTTCAGGTCGGACTCGACGTCGTCCCAGTGGCGGCTGCGGTATTTCTGCAGGCGGCGCGCCTCGTCGCCGTAGCGGTAGGCCGGCAGGTAATCGTCGTAGGTCTCGTTGGCGTTCGAGTAGCGCGCGTTCCAGTGCGTGCGGTAGTAGTGGTCGTCGTCGATGTCCGGCGTGATCTTGTCCCAGCCGCGGCGGACGGCCGCCTTGAACTTGTCCCACGTCGATGCGCCGGGGTAGCGCGACTCCCAGTCGCGCTTCAGGTCGGATTCGACCTCGTCCCATGAGCGGTCGCGGTATTTGGCGGTCGACCGCATCTCGGTGCCGTACCGGTAGGCCGGTTCGTACTCCTCGTAGCCGCCGCCCAGGCTCGAATAATTGTCGTGCCAGTCAGCGTGGTACCAGTCGTCCGTGTCCAGGTCGGGCGTGATCTTGTCCCAGCCGTGGCGCACGGCCGCCTTGAACTTCTCCCACGTCGACACACCCGGGTTGCGGGCTTCCCAGTCCGTTTTCAGGTCCGATTCGACGTCGTCCCAGGGCCGGTCGCGGTATTTGGCGTTCCTTCGCATCTCGGTGCCGTAGCGGTACGCGGGCGCATAGTCGTCGTAGCTGTCGCCCAGCCCGGAGTAACGCTGGACCCAGTCGTTGCGATAGGTGTCGTCGTACGAACCGTCCGTGCCACGGTCCTGAGAAAACACGCGCACCTTGCCGCGCGAGCTCGACGTCGACGTGTCGCGCTGCATCGAGCCGGACTGGTTGCCCATCATCGCGGTGCCGCCCAGCGACGTGTCGTCCGAGCCGGGAATCGACGCCGTGCCTTGCAGGACCGAGCCGGACTGGCTCAGTGAGCCGCCTTGCGACACCTGGCGCGACGTACCCGGATTCAGCGACGAGCTCTGCGTGCCGCTCAGCGTGTTGCCGCCGGTGGCGCTGTCGAGCGAGCCGCCGGACTGCTCGTTGGCCCCCAGCGGTTCCTGGTACGTCATGTCCTTCGGGACGGGGTCGTTGATGTTCTGCGTGCCGAAGAAATTGCGGTCTTCCTCGGACGAGTACTGCAGCGAGCCCGGCTCCGTCCCCGGCGGCGTGCCCTGGTACGAGCCGGAAGATGCCGACCCGCTGCCGGCACTGCCCGACTGCGCCGACATGCTGCGCGACTGCTGCATGCCGGACGCGCCAGCGCCGAGGACGCCCGCGCCGCCCGTCTCGCGCGCCCACTGGTCGTGGCGCTCGTCGATGTCGACGGGGCCGAAGCGCTCGATGATGTCGGCCGCACGCTCCACTTCCGGCTCGGATTCCGTCGTGAGGGTGAGGACGTGGTGGCCGCGCGTGACGGCGTACGAATACTTCATCGCGTGCTCGTTCGTGTCCGACCCGAACAGGCTCGTGAAGAAATGCTTGATCGACGCGCCGAAGCCTTCCTCGTGCGCGCCCGTGAGCATTTCGTCGTTGCCCGTCACGCTGTTCGACTGGCCCGTGGGGTCGGCGCTGGAGAGGCTCGCATCCGTGCGCGAGAAGCCCGACGCCAGCAATTCGTCCAGCGCGTTCTGGGCATCGCTTCGGTTGTCGAAGACTGCTACTAGGGTATGTCGCATGATGGTTTCCTCCGATGTCATCGTATGGTTGCCGGCCTTGCCGAAGCGCGCCACGCCGACCTGCTCGCAGCGGAGCACGACGTTTTCCGCGTGGAGATCCTCGCGCCGGTTTCTTGTCGAGACTACTCCAAAGCGACAGCGTTGCGCGCACCATTGACCCCGTACAACTCATGCGTAAACACCCTGGCGCGCGGCCATGAAAAACGGGCCTCGCGGCCCGTGTCTTCGATGCGTTTCGTTCGTCCGCGCACGGACCGGCGCGCGCTCAGCCGAAGGGGTTTGCGACCGTCTTGACGTCCGGCGGCGGCAGCTTGTCCGGCAGGCTTTTCGCTTCCAGCGCGGCGACGACGCGGCCCAGCAGGTCGTGCAGCTGGCGCGCCTTGGCGAGGCCGTCCTTGTCGGCCGTGAGATCGACGTCGCCGGACACCGTGATCCGGTCGACACGGTTTTCAACCATCAGGCGGCCCACTTCGACGACGTTGGCTTCGTTCTCGTACGGGGCGAAATTCGGTTTGCTGTTCATGGACTTCCTTTCAGTGGCGGTTGCGCCGGCCGCGCGGCGCCTTGTCGTGGATCTCCGGCAGGTCCAGTACGCGCTCCTTCTCCGCGTCGGACAGCGCGGGCAGCAGGTTGATGCCGATGATGCGTTCGAGTTCCGGGACCGGGATCACGTTCGGCTTGGCGTCTGCGGTGTTCTCGACGAACCAGGCGGCGCCGGCGCGCTGGCGCGGGCTGTACACCAGTTTATACAAATGCGTAGGCACGAGCACGTTGCCGATCTTGCGCAGGTCCGTGCCGAGGAAGGCGGGCCCCGTGACGACGTACAGGTCGCCTTCCTTCTTCGCCATGCGGCGGACGGCCCCTTCGATGCCGGCCCACAGGTTGCGGTTGTTCTCGCCGTCCTGCGGGACGATGTTGGCAAGGCTGAAGCTGTCGCGCTGGCTGTCGCGATCCGGCATGTCGCCGTTCGGCGCCATGTGGCCGCGGTCGTAGCCGCTGCGGGAATAATCGGACAGCTCGGCGCGCTGGTCGGACCGCAGGCGCGGCTCCGGGTGGAACGAGTTTTCACGCGACAATTCCTGTGCCGCCTCGATGTTCTGCGCCTGCAGGTGCTCCGCCGACCACAGCGGAGTGCGCGTGACGCCGGAATGCAGCACGCTGAAGACGTTGAAGCACAGCTCCTCCGTCTCCTTGCCCAGCCTTGGGTTCGTGATGCGCGGCGGTTCGCCCGCCACGAAATGGTCGTGGCAGGTCTGCGGCCGGGGCGCGCCGGTGCCGGCATGCGCTGCCGTGTCGGCGGGTACGGGCGCCGCGGACCCGTGTGCGGCGTCGCGGTGGCACGCACCGAGCGACAACAGGGACGCCAGCAGGAGCGCGGGCGTAAACAACTTCTTCAGCATAATGAATCGACAAGATCAAGAATTCCGTCATTTTAGCCGACGAGAGCTTGAGCTATCGCACGGGTTCTCGTCGGAACACCCGCGCACGGTTGGATGCAAAGACCTGCATTTCCCGCGGGAATACTATAAAATCCCCGTTTCAAAATATAAAGTATATTTGTCCAAACGTAGATGGCGATGGATAAGCCCTCCATACCCGAGGATCTCCGACGCTTCGTGCTGACCAGCATACCGTCGGTTCCTTTCCTGGAAGCGTTGCTGCTGATGCGCGCGGCGCCGGACCAGACGTGGCGCCTCGACATGCTGGCGCGGCGTCTGTACGTGCGCGAAAAAACGGCCGAGGACCTGCTGGCCGACCTGTGCCGGGCCCGCATCGCCAGTCCCTGCACGGAGCACGGGGTGGAAGGCTACCGCTACGCCCCCGCCGATGCCGGACTGCGCGAGCGCATCGACCGCCTCGCCGACCTCTACGCGACCCATCTGGTCGAAGTCACGCACCTGATCCACTCTTCCCTCGACCGCAAGGCCCAGCAATTCGCGGACGCGTTCAAATGGCGCAAGGATTCCTGATGGCGATTACGATCTATACGCTGTGCACCCTGACGTCGCTGGCCTGTGCCTGGCTGTTGTTCGGCAGTTACCGGCGCACCGGCCACCGCCTGCTGTTCTGGAGCGGCGCATCGTTTGCCGTGCTGACGATAAACAATGTATTCCTCATGCTGGACAAGGTCGTGTTCCCGGATGTCTACCTGCTGCCCGTGCGCCAGGTGTCGGCCCTCGTGGCCGTGCTCCTGCTGCTGTACGGCCTGATCTACGAGAAGGAGTAACGGGACCGACATGAACGACCTGTTTGCCGGCGCCATCGCCATGGCCTCATTCGTCATCGCGCTGTTCTTCCTGCGCTTCTGGCGCGATTCGCGCGACCGCTTCTTCCTGTACTTCGCCCTGTCGTTCGGCATCGAGGGCGTGCACCGGATCGTGTCCGCGCTCAGCTACGACGACAACGAGGACTCGCCGCTGCACTACCTCGTCCGCCTGCTCGCGTATGGCCTGATCCTGTGGGCGATCCTGGAAAAGAACCTGCCCGCGCGCGGCGGCCGCCGGGAAGACGGCCGTTAGCGTGCGCCCGGCCGCCCTCCCCTGCGCCATAATCGGCTCCGACAACGCCATGGGAGGACGGCATGACCCAGCAAGACAAACCGAAAGACGGGCGCAGCGAACAGCGCGCCGACCCCGGCCAGCCCCAAGGGGCGCCCAGCGGCGCCAAGGACCGCTCGGAGAACCTGCTGCCGGCCGACGACGCGCAGGACGGCCGCTACGACGTGGCCGAGGAAGTGAACCTCGACCAGCAATCGGACCAGCTGCGCCGCGTCGGCCAGCCGCCGAAAGACATCCCGAGCCGCTAACCCGTCAACCCCATGCGCAGGCCCTCGATCGTGTGGGCCTGCTCGATGTTTTCCAGCGCCGGCACGATGCGGCAGCGCAGGTGATCGCGCACGGCATCCGGCAGCGCATCCCAGTACGCCTGCGTGACCTGCAAGTCGTGCTTGTCGGCGTTGCGGCCATCAGGCGCATCCACGCCCAGCACGAGGACGGGCCGCGACCGGTTGCTGCGGTTCGCCGTGCCACGGTGGATCGTCAGCGCCGAGCGGGCCGAGATGTCGCCCACCTGCGGCAGCTTGCGCTGGGCGCGGGCCTCGTAGCGGGGGTACAGCGACTTGTCCGGGAACATCGGGTCGCCGCCGGCCAGGTCGTCCCATTGCGTGCCCGGCGCGATCTCGAACGGGCCGATTTCCTCCGTCACGTCGACCGTCGTCAGGTTGAACGCGAGCGAATTCAGGCGCCGTCCCACGAGCGTCTCCGGCGGTGCCGGGAAGTCGCGGTGCCACGGCTGGTGCATGGCGCCCGGGAACGGGATGTCGAAGCCGACCTCCACGATCTTGTAGTCCGGCCCGAGCACGGCCCGGCACACGGCCACGACCCACGGATGCGTGGCCAGCCCGACGAAGCCGCGCAGCCGCTCCGGATGCACCTCGACGTAGTAGCGGAACGGGCCGCGTTCGAGGGCGCCGCGCGGGCGCGCGCGCGCCTCGGCGAACAGGGTTTCGATGTCTTCCTTCACTTGCGCCACCCATTCGGCGCTGAACGCGCCCTTGCAGGCGATGATGCCGTCGCCGTACAGGCCGCCCATGATGGCGCCAACGTCGTAGCCGGCGCCCTCGTTCGATACTTGCATGGTGTTCTCCTTGCTGTGCAGCGGGACCGGCATGGTAGGCCGGCGTGCCCGCGGCCCCATCCTACCGGCGATGCGCGGCGCCCGGCGCCCGGCTGTCCCGACCCAGTTGACAGCCGGGCCCGCAACTCCTACATTCGGAACACGATGAACTTCACATTCTGCGTATGCATGCCGCGGTAACGACCGCTCCGGACGCATCCCGGCGCGCGCCGTACGTCGCGCCTGCCGCGCGCGGAGCATATGCATGAGCGGCCCCACCCAAGGACGCGTGCTGTTACTGTGCGACCGTCCGGTCCCGGACCCCGCCGTCGGCACCGTCGCCGCGGAACTGGGCTATGAGCCGGTCCGCGCCCGCACGCTCGACGAGGCCCTGTGCCACGCGCGCCATCCGGACGAGCAGCCCGGCTTCGCGCTCGTCCTGGCCGGCTATTCCGGCGATGCAGACCTGCTGTTCGAGAGCGTGCGCCAGTTGCGCGCGGCGTTGCCGGAAGCGCCCGTCATCGTCCACGGCATCCCCGCCGCACCGCCGTTCACGCTGGAGTCGCTGTACGACGCCGGGGCACTCGCCGTGCTGCACGATCCCGTGTCGCTGCCGATCCTGCGCGCCAAGGCCCGCTTCTTCCTCGACGCCTACGCGACGGCGGCCCAGCGGCGGCGCGCGGAAGCGGCGCTGCAGGAGACCCGCGCGCGCCTGGAGGCCATCATCACCGCCGCCGAGGTGGCCGTCTGGACGATGGACATCGCGACCGGTCGCGTCGTCGCCGACGTCCGCATGGTCGAGATGTTCGGCCTGCCGCCGGAAGACGCGGGCGGCGCCGACGTGGCGGCCTATTTCGCCGTCATCCATCCGGACGACGTGCCGCCCACGCAAGCGCTGCTCGGCCACGCCATGCAGACGGGCGAACCGTACGACGCCACGTTCCGCGTCCGGACGGCTGAGGGTGGCTGGCGCTGGGTCATCGCGCGCGGCCGCCTGGACCGCGACGGCGGCGGCCCGCGCGGCATGATGCGCGGCGTCGTGATCGACGCGTCGCTGCAGAAACAGGCCGAGGAGCGGCTGCAGGCCAGCGAGGAGCGCTACCGTACGCTGTTCGATGCGATCGGCGAGGCCGTGTGCGTCATCGAGATGGTGTACGACGGTGCCGGCGTCCCGTGCGACTACCGCTTCCTCGAAGTGAACCCCGCCTTCGTGAAGGCCACCGGCCTCGCCGACGCCGTCGGGCACACGGCGCGTGCCCTGGTCCCGTCGGATGCCGCGCGCTGGCTCGACGCCTTCGCCAAGGTCGCGGCGGGCGGGGATCCGGTGCACTTCGTCGACCAGGTCGAGCGGCTCGAGCGCTGGTACGACGTCTCCGCGGCGCGCGTGGGGCCCGTGGGCAGCCGCAAGGTCGTCGTGCTGTTCACGGACATCACGGAACGCCGCCGCACCGAAGTCGAACTGCGCCGCCTCGCCGACGACCTGGCCGAGCAGGACCGCCGCAAGACCGCGTTCCTGGCGACGCTCGCGCACGAGCTGCGCAATCCGCTCGCGCCGATCCGCAGCGGCCTGCAGCTGATGCGCCGCACCCGCTCCGACCCGACCGCGATCGCGCGCGTGCAGGACATCATGGACCGCCAGCTCGACCACCTCGTGCACCTCGTCGACGACTTGCTCGACGTGGCCCGCATCACGCGCGGCCAGGTCGAGCTGAAACCCGCGCTGGTGAACCTGGCCGACGTGCTGAATGCGGCCGTGGAGACGAGCATGCCGCTGATCGAGGCGGCGCGCCACCGCCTCGACGTGCGCCTGCCGCCGGAACCGCTGGTGCTGCACGCGGACGCCACGCGCATCACGCAGGTGGTCAGCAACCTCCTGAACAACGCCGCGAAGTACACGCCGCGCGGCGGGCATATCGTGCTGGCGGCCGAACGTGATGGTGAGCAGGCGCTGATCGTCGTGTCCGACAACGGCATCGGCATCCCGCCCGAATCGCTGGGCGAGGTCTTCCAGATGTTCACCCAGGTCGCGCACGCGGCGCAGCACATGCCGGGCGGACTCGGGATCGGCCTGTCGCTCGTGCGCAGCCTCGTCGAACTGCACGGCGGGACGATCACGGCGGCGAGCGGCGGCACGGGCATGGGCAGCGTGTTCACCGTGCGGCTGCCGCTCGCGCGCAGCGCGCCCGCGCCGGACGCGGCCCCCGCGCCGACAGGGGCCGAGGCGTCCGCCGTGGCCGCGCTGCGACTGCTCGTCGTGGACGACAACCGCGACGCCGCCGACACGCTGGCCGCGCTGCTGTCCGTGATGGGGCACGACGTCGTCGTCGCCCACGGCGGGCACCAGGCGCTGCGCATGCTCGACGGCCTCCAGCCTGACGCCGTCTTCCTCGACATCGGCATGCCCGGCATGTCCGGTTACGAGGTGGCCGAGGCCGTGCGGCGCGAGCCGCGCAACGATGGCGTGATGCTGGTCGCGCTCACGGGCTGGGGCGGCGCGGCCGACCGCGCGCGCACCGCGGAGGCCGGGTTCGACGCTCACCTGACGAAGCCGGCGACGGTGACGGCGATCGAATCGGTGCTGCGCGACGTCGAGGCGCGCCGCGCTCCTTCACCAGCCGATCGCGAGTAGCCGCGCGGCCATGCGCGGCCAGCACAAGGTCGCCACTTCGTCCCGCGTGGCCCAGCGGAAGCCGTCCATCTCCGGCGTCGGCGCGCCCGTCGCGTGGTGCGGATACATGCTCGTGCAGGTGAGGTGCGCGAGGTCCGGCAACGTAGCGCCGACGTCCACGCGGTACAGGTGCAGCATCTTGTCGCGGCGGTAGTCGAAGCGTCCCAGTTCGCGGAACGCTTCCGGTGGAAATTCGAGGCCCATCTCTTCGCGCAGTTCGCGCATCGCGGCTTCCAATGTCGTCTCGCCCGGGTCCAGCAGGCCTTTCGGAATGTCCCAGCGGGGCGTGTGGGTCACGTGGCCCAGCAGCAGGCGCCCGGTGGCGTCGACGACGAGCGTGCCGCAGGAGACGTCGATCGGGGCGGATCCCTTCCTCATGGCAGCGTGCGCGCGGCGGCGGCCAGCGCCTGTTCCAGCGCCTCCAGGCTCACGGGTTTCGTCAGGTGCTGGTCGAAGCCCGCGTCGTGCGATTGCTGCTGGTCGCTCTGGGCGCCCCATCCCGTCAGCGCGATGAGGACGATCTGGCGCACGCCCTGGCTGTGGCGGATGGCGCGCGCCACCTCGTAGCCGCTCATGCCGGGCAGGCCGATGTCGAGCAGCACGAGGTCGGGCCGCACGTCCAGTGCCAGGTGCAGGCCTTGCGGCCCGTCGCGGGCGACCCACGCCGTGTGGCCGAGCACCTCCAGCAGTGCGACGAGGCTGTCGGCGGCGTCCGCGTTGTCGTCCACGACGAGCACGCGCAGCGGCACAGGCGGCCGCGGCTCGGCGCGGTCGCCCGATTCCGCGCCGGCCGCGCGGGCGTGCGGCGAACCGGGATGCAGCGGCAAGCGCACGGTGAACGTGCTGCCCCGGCCGCGCCCGGCCGAGAACGCGTTCACGCGGCCGCCGTGCAGTTCGACGAGACGGCGAACAAGCGAGAGGCCGATCCCGAGGCCGCCCTGCGCACGGTCCAGGCTCCCGCGCACCTGCGTGAACATCTCGAAGACGGAGCCGATCGCCTCGGGCGGGATGCCGATGCCCGAGTCGGACACGGCGACGACGGCATGCCCGTCCTCGCGCCACGCGCCCAGCGCGACGCGGCCGCCGGACGGCGTGTACTTGGCGGCGTTGTTGAGCAGGTTCGAGAGTACCTGCACCATGCGCGTGACGTCCGCCAGCAGCGGCAGCGGTTCGGCGGGCACGTCCACCACGAGGCGGTGGCCGTGGCTCTCGAGCAGCGCGGCGCTCGTCTCGACGGCCATCTGCACGATGGCCTTCAAGTCCACCTCTTCCTTCTTGAGCTCGATCTTGCCGCGCGTGATGCGGGCGATGTCGAGCAGGTCGTCGACGAGGTGGATCAGGTGGCCCAGCTGGCGGTCCATCATCGCGTGCACGCGCGCCGCGGCGTCCGGCTCGCGCGGCGCCATGCGCAACAGGTCGAGGCCCGTACGGATCGGCGCGAGCGGGTTGCGCAGCTCGTGCGCCAGGGTGGCGAGGAATTCGCTCTTGCGGTGGTCCGCCTCCGACAGGTCGGCGGCCACCCGCCGCAGCTCGTCCTCGGCGCGCTTCTGCGCCGTGATGTCGCGCGTGATGGTCGCGAGGCCGATGTTGTTGCCGTCGGCATCGCGCACGGCGAAGCCCTTGAAATACACGGGCACGGATTCGCGCCCGTCCGGCTGCGCGAGGCGCAATTCGCCTTCCCAGGCGGCGGCAATGCCCGTCAGCGCCGCCATCACGTGGTCGCGCACGAACGGCCGGTCTTCGCGTGGGAAGAAGTCGATCATGCGCCATGCGGCGATGTTCGTGCGCTCGTCGAGGCCCGCGAGGCGGCGCCCGGCCGGATTCAGGTAGATGCCGCCCGCGTCCGGCGTGAAGATGCCGATGAAGTCGGACGACTGCTCGGCCACCGCTGCCAGCCGGCGGATGCCCTCCTCGGCGCGGCGGCGGTCCGTCTCGTCGCGGAAGTACAGCGCGAGGCCGCCCGTTTCCGCGCCGGCCGCGCCCATCGGGAAGGAATTGATCTCGAACCAGCGGTGCTGGTCGTCGTCGTACGCTTCGATGCGGCTGCGCGTGCCCTCCAGCGCCGTCCGCCGCAGCGCCTGTTCCTGCGGCCCGCCGCGCAGCCGGGCGAACAAGTCCCAGAACTGCGCGCCGACGAGTTCCGTGCGCTGCCTGCGCGTGACGGCTTCCGCCGCGCCGTTCGCGTACGTGATGCGCCAGGCCGGGTCGAGCGCAATGAAGCCCTCGCTCATGCTTTCCAGGATCGCGCGCGAGCGGTGCTCGGCCGCCTGGCGTTCGGCCGCCTCGTGGCGCTGGCCGATCACCAGCGACGCCGTGTTGGCCAGCAGCGCCAGCGCCGCCTCTTCCTGCGGCCCGGGCAGCCGTCGTTCGCGGTAGTACAAGGTGAACGTGCCCAGCACGGCGCCCGACGGGGCCAGGATCGGCAGCGCGCGCGCCGCGGCCACGCCGTGCGCCCGGGCGATTGCCACGTACGGCTGCCACAGCGGGTCGGTGGCGATGTCGGCGCAGCCGATCGGTTCGCCGCGCCAAGCCGCGCTGCCCGCCGCGCCGGCCACGGGGTCGACGGGCACCGCGTCGAGCGCGCGCTGGAAATCGACGTCGAGCGACGGCGCCGCGGCGTGGCGCAGCCGGCCGTCCGGCGCCATCAACTGCACGGAGGCGAGCGCCGCGCCGCCGCCGTAGTCCTCGGCCGTGCGCGCCAGCACGTCGAGCACGTCGCCCAGCGGCGCATCGGTGACGGCCAGCTCAAGCGCGCCGCGCTGGCCGATCGCGAGCAGGTTCGCGCGCGTGCGTTCGGTGACGTCGACGCCGTGCAGCAGCACGCCGGACACGCTGCCGTCCGGGTCGCGCAAGGCCATGCAGACGAAGTCGAGGAAGTGTTCGGCGACGGCGGCGCCATTGCCATCGGCATCCTGCAGCATCAACAGGCGTACGTTGTGGCCTTCGACGGCCTCGCCGGTGCGGTAGACGCGGTCGAGCACGTCGACGAAGCCCTGCCCTTCCAGTTCCGGCAGCGCGACGCGCACGGGGCGTTGCGCGAGCGGGCGGCCGCCGGCCAGCTCCAGGTAGCGCTGGTTGGCCATCTCGATCACGTGTTCCGGCCCGCTCATCACGCACATGATGGCCGGGGCGCGGTGGAAGATGTCGCGCATGCGCTCGCTTGCGGCCTGCAGTTCGCGCAGCAGGCGCTCGCGTTCGGCCTCCGCTTCGCGCCGGCTGTCGTCCAGCCGCCGCTCGCTTTCGGCCAGGCGTTCCGCGGCGAGCTTTTCCGCCGTCGCGTCGCGGATGATCTTGGCGAAGCCCACGTGCGTGCCCGCTTCGTCGCGCAGCGGCACCAGCACGCCGTCGGCGTAGAAGCGGCTGCCGTCGCGCCGCACGTGCCAGCGGCGGTCGTCCGCGCGGCCCTGCTCGAGCGCACGCCGCGCTTCCTGTGCGGGCACCCCGGCCGCCGCGTCCTCCGCCGTGAACAGCACGTCGGCACTGCGGCCATGCACGGCATCCGCATCCCACCCCGTGATCGCGGCCGCGCCGCCTTCCCATTCCGTGACGATGCGCTCGACGTCGGTGCCGATGAACGCGTAGTCGCGGATGTTGTCGAGGATGAGGCGCAAGCGCGCGTCGCGCGAGCGGAGCTGGGCGCGGTGGCGTTCTTCCTCGATGCGCGCCAGCTCCACATTCTTGCGGAACAGGTCGATGAAGACGGCGACCTTGGCGCGCAGCACGACGGGATTGAAGGGCTTCGTGAGGTAGTCGACCGCGCCCAGCGCATACGCGCGCTCGAGCGGGAATTCGGCGGCGTCGCCGGCGGTCAGGAAGATGATAGGCAGGCTGTGCGTTCGCGGGTGCTCGCGGATCAGGCCGGCGAGCTCGAAGCCGTTCATCGTCGGCATGCGCACGTCCAGCAGCACGACGGCGAAGTCGTTGGCGAGCACTTCGCGCAACGCGGCCTCGCCCGACGTCACGGCGACGAGCGTCTGGCCAAGGTCCGCCAGGATGGCTTCCAGCACCGCCAGGTTGGCCGGCTGGTCGTCGACGAGCAGGATCTTGGTGGTCTGGTCGGGGGGCATCGGTTGTGCGGCGAGGGATTGATGCAAATAAGACAATGTATGCCGCGTCCTGCTGAAAGTCAATTGTGCGCGGCGTGCAGGCGCCCGCCCCCAAACTAGCGGCTGGCTTTTGCACCTCTGGAGTGTCTCGATGATGTTTCCGTTCCTGTCCCGGACAGGCCAGTTATCTTTCCTCGGCAATCCGTTCGAAGCGTGGGCAGGCGCGCTGGCGGTGACCTTCGGCGCCGCGGTTGCGATGATGTTCGCCCGGGCGTTCGTCCTGCGGCGCGTGGAGGCCGTGGCCCGGCGGACCCGCACGCGGCTGGACGATTTCGTCACGCGCATGCTGTCGCAGACCTATCTGCTGTTCATCGTCGTGTTCGCGATTTATTTCGGCAGCACGTTCCTGGAGCTGACGGCGAAGCAGGAGAAATTCGTCGCGCGCATCGCCATCGCGGCGCTGATGCTGCAGGCGGCCGTCTGGGGCGACACGGGCCTGCGCGCGTGGCGCGACCAATTCAGCATCGGCCCCGTCGACGGCGAGCGGCGCGCGTCCAGCAGCGTGCTGTGCTTCATCTCGCGCCTGCTGCTGTGGGTCGTCGTCACGTTGATGATCCTCGATAATTTCGGGATCAACATCACCACCCTGGTCGCCAGCCTGGGCATCGGCGGCGTCGCCGTCGCGCTGGCCACGCAGAATATCCTGGGCGACTTGTTCGCCTCGCTCTCCATCATGCTGGACAAGCCGTTCGAGGTCGGCGACTTCATCATCGTGGGCGACGTGCTGGGCTCCGTCGAGCACATCGGTCTCAAGACGACGCGCGTCCGCGGCCTGGGCGGCGAGCAGGTCGTGTTCTCCAACGGCGAACTGCTGAAGAGTCGCATCCACAACCACAAGCGCATGCAGACGCGGCGCGTCGCGTTCGTGCTGCGCGTCGCGTACGGCATGCCGGAAGACCTGCTGTGCCGCATCCCTCACATCATCCGGGAGATCATCGCGAGCAAGCCGAACATCGATTTCGAGCGCGCCCACTTTTTCGCCTGGGGCCAGTGGTCGCTGGATTTCGAAGTCGTCTACCACTACCGCAGCCCCGACTACATCCTGCACATGGACGCGCAGCAGGACATCTTCCTCCAGATTTATCGCCGCTTTCAGCAGGAGGGCATCGAGTTCGCGCACCCGTTGTCGATCGTGCGCCTGGACGACCCGCGGCTGGCCGACACCCTCCTGCGCCGCGATGGTGCGCCGCCGCCCGGTCCCGCTTTTCACTGAACTATTGCACCAAAATGGACAGACTCATCCTACAAGCCAGCCATAAGAACTCCTATTCCGGACGCATGGTCCGGGTCGTAACATGGACTCACCTCTTCCCGACACGGCGGCTTCGACAGCCGGACCGCCAGGGAAGTGCACCAGCGCTTAACCAACTTTAAGGAGAACGATCATGGCATCGAACAACCAGCAAGGCGGTAACAAGGGTAACAACCAGAGCGGCGACACCAGCAACCGCGGTTTCGCATCGATGGACCCGCAGAAACAGCGCGAAATCGCCTCGGAAGGCGGCAAGGCCGCCCACGCTTCTGGCAATGCCCACGAGTTCACCTCGGAAGAAGCACGCCGCGCCGGCTCCATGAGCCACAAGAACGACGGCAGCCAGCAAAGCCAGGGTAGCGGCAGTCAGCAGAGCGGCAACAGCACCCGCGGCGGCACGCCGGAGCAGCACGCCAAGGCCGGCTCGCAGAGCCACAAGAACGACAACAAGCGCTGATCGCAGCGCCTGCCCGGCGCCGCCGGGCACATTGTCGACTTTCAAACCGCTGGCTTCGGCCGGCGGTTTTTGCGTTTGCGGCCGCCCCGGTCGCGGATATTCCGTGACGCGTTCGGAAACGTCCCGAAGCGCCCGGCGAGCACGCCTTTCATTCGTATTGACGCGCCCGCCCGCTCTGTTGCCCCGTCCAATTGTGCGGGGCAAAACGAGTGAAGGATGATATATTTTTTGCACTATATTTCACATTCCAATCGTTCTGTAACCGCAAGTCATTGCGGTGTTTACGCATGAACAGTGGCGCGAGAAATAGAAAGCACGCAGCGTGAGACACGGTGCCATCTGCTCGATAAAAAGCACAAGCGAAGGGGGAGAAGATAAGCAACCGGCAGCGCATGCGTGGCAAGGCGTCCGTACGGGCGGACGGCGGCGGCAGCACGCGCCGGCCGTATCCGTCGCGACGGCAAGGACAACCATCACATCAGGATAAGCGAATGAAAAAGAACATTGCCATCGTCGGGGCCGGATTTTCGGGAGCAGTCATCGCCAACCAGTTGGCCCATGCGGGCTACAACGTCGAAATCTTCGAGGCGCGCGACCATATCGCGGGCAATTGCCATTCGGAGCGCGACAGCGAGACAGGCGTCATGGTCCACGTCTATGGACCCCATATTTTCCACACCGATAACGAGCGGGCCTGGGAATTCGTGAACCGCTTCGCGGAATTCAAACCGTACGTGAACCGCGTGAAAGCGATCACGGATAACCGTGTCTTCACGTTGCCCATCAACCTCTTGACGATCAACCAGTTCTTCGGCAAGACGTTCCGCCCCGCCGAGGCGCAGGCGTTCATCCAGTCGCTGGGCGACAAGACGATCGAGAATCCGCAGACGTTCGAGGAACAGGCGCTGCGCTTCGTGGGCCGCGAGCTGTACGAAGCCTTCTTCAAGACCTATACGATGAAGCAGTGGGGGCTGCATCCGAGCGAACTGCCGGCCAGCATCCTGAAGCGCCTCCCGGTGCGCTTCAACTACGACGACAATTACTTCAACCACAAATACCAGGGCATGCCGGCGGACGGCTACACGGCGCTCGTCGAGAACGTCCTGAAGGTGCCGGGCATCACCGTCCACCTGGGTACGCGCTTCGATCCGGCGTCCAAGACCGACTACGACCACGTGTTCTACAGCGGCCCGATCGACGCGTGGTTCAAGCACGTGGAAGGCCGCCTGCCCTACCGCACGCTCGACTTCGAAGTGTTCCGCGACACGGGCGACTACCAGGGCAATGCCGTCATCAACTACTGCGACGACGCGAAGCCCTACACGCGCATCACGGAGCACAAGCATTTCTCGCCGTGGGAACAGCACGACCGCACGGTCTGCTACATGGAATACAGCCGCCAGTGCGAGGAAAACGATACGCCGTACTATCCGATCCGCCAGGCGCGCGAGAAAGCGCAGCTGGAAAAATACGTGAACCTCGCGCGCAACGAGACCAACGTGACGTTCGTCGGCCGCCTCGGCACGTACCGCTACCTCGACATGGACGTGACGATCCACGAAGCGCTGCTCACCTCGGACAAATTCCTCGAGGCCGCGCGCGAAAAAGTGCGCATGCCGGCGTTCGCGATCGATCCGCTGGCCTGATCACCGCCGCTCGACGACGTACGCCTTTCCGGGCTCCAGCGCGAGTTCGTACCGGCCGTCGGCTACCTGGCGGATCGTGCCCCTGTCGCTGCGAGGCGCCGTGCTGCTGGCGAAGCGCAGCACGCCGGCGCCCGCCGCGGCAGCGGTGACCTTGATCCGCGCCGCGTCCGCGAACACCGCGATGTCGCCGTGCGGCGTCGGCACCTTCCCGTCGATCCACGCGAGCCCGCCCAGGTCGGGTTCCACGACGTACGCCGCGTACCCCGGCTGTGTCGGCTTCACGCCCAGGTAGTATCTGCCGAGCAGGTACAGCGGACTCGCGCCCCAGGCGTGGCACAGGCTCTTGCCGAACGGCTTGCCGTACATGGCGTAGCGCGCGGCGCCCTGCACGTTCGGGTCGTATTCTTCCCAGAAGCAGGTCGCGCCCGCGCGCAGCATGCCACCCCAGTAATCCTTGATTTCCCGCGTGACCCGTGCCTGCTGCCCGCTCTCCGCGAGCGCCGCCAGTTCGTAGAATCGCATGTACGGCGTCGTGATCTTCGGCACGGCATCGTTCATGAGCACGTTGCGGCGGATGGCGTCCGCCTGCTCGGCGTCCACGTCGCCGAACAGCAGTGCGAACATGTTCGGATGCCGTGTGACGACCGGATTCGGCTTGCCGTCCTTGCGGCCGTGGATGAAGAGTTGGCGCTGCGGGTCCCAGAACGCGGCATGGATCTTCGCCTTCAGGTCGGTGGCCAGCCCGCGGTAGGTGGCCGCTTGCGCGTCGTCGTGCGCGAGCGCCGCGCAGTCGGCCATCGCTTCCAGGCTGCGCGCGAACAACAGCTGGATGACGGCCAGCTCGCCGTCCTTCGGCATGTCGGCCCAGTCGACGAACACCCAGTCCCCCGCACGCCCTTCCAGCATGCCGTCCCCGTTGCGCCGGCGCAACACGAAGTCCATCAGCGTGACCATGCGCGGATAGATCGCTTGCACGAAGTCGGCGTCGCCCGTGTACTGATAATAGTCGCGGATGCCGATGAACCAGTACAGCGAGTAGTCGAGGATCGTGTTGATGTGCATGTCGACGGGGTCCGCACCGCGCAGCGCCCACGTCGTGCGCTTGACCGTGTCGCCGTCGAAGAAGGCGTAATAATTCATCAGGTATGCCTGCACCGCGTCGCCGGACCAGATCCAGTGGTCGCGCTTGACGCCGTCGATGAAGAATTCGCGCGTGTTGAGTTCCAGGGTGCGCTGCGCAACGTCCCAGATCCGGTTCAATTCCTCGTCCGAGCTGCGGAACGTGCCGCGGTGCGCGACGGGCAGGTATTCGTACTGGAGCGCCACGTCGCCCACGCGCAGTGCGCCGTCGACGCGGATGCGCACGTAGCGCATGGCGCGCGCGGTAGGCGCGGTGAATGTGCCGCGGTGATGGGTGACGGTGAAATTGTCGAGCGTCTCGGCACCCTCTTCCGACATTGCCTCCTCCCGCGATTCGCCGTAATACAAGGTCACGCGGCCGTTGCCGGTCAGGTTCTTCAATTGAACGAAACCCGTGGTTTCCTGGCCGAAGTCGACGAGGATGCCGTGTGCGTCACGCTCGATGGCGACGGGACGCACCTCGCGGGTGGCCAGGCGGAAGTGCGATGGCGGCTCGTCCGCCGCAGTGAGACGCCAGTGGGCCGCATGGACGGCCGTCGGCACATTCGGCCGCGGCCCGACCGTCCACGAAGCGTCGGACCGGATCGTCGTGCCCTGCACGAGGACTGCCGGCGGCGACGCGGGATTGTAGACCTGGATATTCAGCGCGTGCCTGCCGGCCGGTACGTGGATGTGGCGCTGGTCACCGTGGACGAAACGGCCGTCGATGGCGACGTTGTACGTGCCTTCGACGGTGACGAGGATGTCTTCGGGCGCGGCGAGGTCCACCTGGCGCATGAAGTTCACTTGCGGCTGGTGGCTGTACAGGCGCCAGAACGGCGGCCAGGCGACGTCGCGCTCGACGCGCTGCACCTGCATCCGGTTGCTGAGCCAGATCTCGATATCGCCCGGGGCCCAGATCCAGGTCGCCGCGTGTTGCGCGCACGCGGCGCCGCACAGGAGTGTCAGCACGAGGCCGATGAAGAATGAATACAGTCGCATCGGCGCATTGTATTCACGCGCCGCCCCGCCCAGGGCGCGTCACGCGAAATAATCGGCCCGCTGAGCGATTTCCGAGTGATGCGTGACGCGTCACGCAAAAGGCCGGCGTGCGTACGCCGGCCCGTGGTACGTCTTAGCCGGCTGCCTTCGCCATGCCATCCTTCGGTGCCATGCGCGACGCCAGCGCCGCGATCGGCAGCGGATTGACGTTCTCGGCATTGACGACGTCGTCGAAGTCCGCCTCTTCCGCACGCGCGATGAAGCGCTGGGCCTTGTTGCTGGGCGCGGTCGTCTCGATCAGTTGGTGCATGCTGGCGGCCGTCTTGTCCCACGACGTGTTGGCGACGATCGCGCGCATGCGGTCGACCAGCGCCGATTTCTGCGCATCGTTCATCGCCAGCATGCGGTCGCACGCCGCGATGAATTTTTCCGGCGTGTCGGCGATGGCGACGACGTCGCCGTACGGCACCTTCACGTCCGTGATCGGCGTGCTGACGGACGGCAGTTCGGCCGCCATGTATTCCAGCACCTTGGTCGGGCTGATGAACTTGGTCGATTCGTTCAGCGCGAACGGCAGCAGGCAGACGTCCCAGCCGGCCAGGAATTGCGGCAGCTGGTCGTACGTGCGCTGGCCCATGTAATGGATGTTGTTCGCGCGCGGCAGGTTGGCCGGGTCGATCTTCACCACCGGACCCACGAGCACGATCTGCCAGTCCGGACGGGCTGCGGCGACCTCGCTGATCAGGTCCGTGTCGAAGCGCTCGTCGATCACGCCGTAGAAGCCGAGGCGCGGACGCGGCAGGTGGTTCTGCTCGGCGTGGCTGTCGTCGCGGTCGAGGGCCTTGCGGAAGTGCTTGGCGTCGACGCTGCTGGAGAAGCAATGCGCGTTCGCGTGGCGGTCGCGCTTGGACTGGTACAGGCTCGGGCCACCCGTGAAGCACAGGTCGGCGATGTTCAGCAGCGCGTTCTCACGCTGCAGCAACTGTTTCGGGGCATTCTTGAAAGCGGCCAGTTCGTCCATGCAGTCGTAGATGACGAGAGCCGGGTCGAAACCTTGCAGCAAAGGCAGGGCCATCGGCGTGTAGAACCAGACGACGGGGCGCTCGCGTTCCGGGACGAGGTCGGCCAGCAGCGTTTGCAAGGTCGGGATCTGGTCGTCGTGGAAGCCGGGGGCCTGGATGCCGGTATGCGGCTGGCACACCGTGATGTTCGGCGCGACGGCCGTCTTCTTCAGGTGCGCCTCGCCCTCGTCATACACCGGCTCCTCGACGAACAGGATTCGGTAGTGTTCCGCCAGGCGAGTCATGAGGTGCTGGGGGCGCTGGAAGACGAAGTCCCAGCGCAGATGGCAAAACACGATCAGGGTCGGCATGTTCATTTCCTTTCGCCTTGGGGCGTTCTAGTTGATCTGGATTCAAGGCCAGCCACTGATGCATCGATGCTTGGAAAACACCGACAGATCAGATGCCGGACCAGTGCATCGTATCATGCAAGTTTCTTAAGATTTTCATTTATGCATTGCAATATTTGCATCAGGAAAGGCGCAAACGGCGCGACTGTCCGGGTCTCCCTGGGAGAGCTCGGCAGAGTGCTCAACCTTGTAAGTTCCCTCCTACGCGGACAGTAGAAAAAACACTACGAAATCGCATCGCCTGCGCTTGCGTGACAGCCCGTGCGCACGGTCCGTGCGGGGTGTTTTCAGAGGGAGAACGCCGCGCCGGGCGGCGCGGCGGCAGCGCTGACGGGACCTGTCCGGCACCCGCTACGCATGACGGTCGAGATCAGGCCGAAAGATAGGGTTCCGCGCTTTCCGGCTCGCCCGCCGCATCGAAGCCACGGGCCAGCAGGATGCCGTCCAGGCCGACCGTGCCCAGCGCGTCGCACAAGTCTTCCAGCTCCGCTTCCAGGTGCGCGGCCAGGTCGAGCGGCTTGTCGACGGTGGCCAGCGGCGCGCCGCCGTCGAGCGGGTACAGGTTGATGCGCAGCACGGCCTCGCCATTCGCCTCGACGGGCGCGACGACGGCCTTGATGCGGTCCGGCGCGCGCTGCTGCTCGTCCAGTCGCTGGTTGACTTCAGCCAGGGTGGCCAGCATCGACAGCTCGCCCACGCCCTGCTCCTTGGCGCCGTAGAACAGGTCCTGGTACAGGAAATTCAGCTCGACGCCGGCCGGATGGCTGGACAGGCAGCGCTGCAGCAGCGGCGCGACACTCCCTGCCCACATGCGGTAGCGGGCCATGCGTCCTTCGAAATACGCGTCGCCTTCCGCCTCGTCCGTCGGCACGTCGTAGAACGGGTCGTCCGCCGCCTTCAGCGAGAAACCGAGGAGGAAACGCAGTTCCATCGCCTCGTCGTCCGGCCCGTAGTCGCTGCCCTCCCACGGCCGCATGGTGGCCGCGATGGCGGGCGTGGCCACGAGCTTGCGCGAGCGCATGGCGGCATAGGCTTCGCGCAGTATCTCCTGCAGATCGCTGTAGCGGATACGGTCGACGCCGTCGAGGTCGTACAGATGACGCACGAGGACGATGCGCGTGCCGGGGCTGGCGAGGCCGGCCTGGCGAAAACTGTCGATCAGCGCTTCGAAATCGGCGTCGTCGCGGAACACGTCCGTCTCGACGAGGCCGCCCGTGCTGTGAACGAACAGCGGGATCATGAACGCGTCGATCTCCATCTCCACGTCGTTGTCGCCGCGCACGTGCAGGGTGGCCGCTTCTTCCTCGACGCGTTCGCGCAGCAGGCGGCAGCAGTCCGCGTCCGTGTAGCGGGCGACCTCGATGGCGCCGCCCAGCACGTCGTCGTGCTTGCGCCGCAGCAGCCGGCGGATCAGCACCGTGAGGTCCTGCCGCCGTGCCGCGAGCGTGGCCGGGTCGGCGGATTCCCGCTCGGTGATCTCGAGCGCCAGGTCGACGAGGTTCTGCGCGAGCGCGTCGGGATCCGCTTCGACCGGCTTGGCGGGCTTGCGGTTGGGCTGGGCCGACGGGCCCTTGGCCGGGCGCTTGTTGTTGGGCATGGCAGACTTCATCAAAGTGGACAAGGTGCCATGGTAGCAAATCGGTCGCGCGAGACCCAAGCCCGGCGCGCTTCCGGGCATGGCGTCAGCGCGCGGGCCGGGTGTCGAGGTGCGTCGTGAAGAATTCCGGACGCAGCTTGCGCGTGACTTCCAGCACGGGCATCACGTGGTCGAGGTGCTCGCGCATGGCGGCGACGGCACGCGCGGGATCGCGCGCCTCGATGGCGTCGACGACGGCCCGGTGCTCTTCCAGCACGCCGGCCATGCGGCCCTCGAGCGGCAGCGTGAGCTGGCGGTAGCGGTCCATCTGCGTCTTGGCCTGCTGGATGATGGGCCACACGCCCGGATAGCCCGACAGTTCGGCCAGCAAGGCGTGGAAGCGCTCGTCCGTGCGATGGAACGCGCCGAAATCGTTCGCGCCGATGGCGGCTTCCTGCTCGGCCAGGATCGCGCGCAGGCGCACCGCGTCGTCGGGGCCGACGCGCGCGGCCGCTTTTTCGATGATCGCCGTCTCCAGCGCATGGCGGACGAGATTCGCCTCTTCCAGCGCGTCCAGCGGGATGCGCGCGACGAACGTGCCGGAGCGCGGCACGATCTCGATCAGCCCCTCGTCGGCCAGCCGCTGCACGGCCTCGTGCACGGGCGTGCGGCTCGTGCCGAATTCCTCGGCGATGTCGCGCTCGACGACGCGCGTGCCGGGCAGCATGGTCATCTCGACGATGCGCCGGCGCAGGCACACGTACACGCGGCGCGACGCGCTCAAGCCGTTTTCGGCCTCGCCCACGGTGGCAGGTGGAGTCAAGGTGTTCATGGTTGGAAGTGTAGCGTGTTCACTCGCCCGGCATCGCGTCGCGCGGGATGATGGCGCCGCGGTGGCGGATCACGGTGCCGGCCAGGCGGTGGCCGGCGCGCGCCGCGTCGTCCGGGCCCTTGCCGGCCAGGCGCGCGGCCATGTACGCGGCGCCGAACGAATCGCCGGCCGCCGTCGTGTCGATGACGTCGCGTACGGGAGCGGGCGCGACCTCGTGCAGGATGCCGTCGTGCCAGACGACGCACGGCGCCCCGCCGCACTTGACGACGACTTCGCCCACGCCCAGCGCGCGCGTGCGCTCGACGACGGCATGCGCGTCGGCCGGACCGTACAGCGCGACCTCGTCGTCCAAGGTGAGCAGCGCGATGTCGGCGTGTGCGAGCACGCGGCCGTAGACCTCGCGCGCCACGTCGGGGCTCTCCCACAGGCGCGGGCGGTAGTTGTTGTCGAAGACGACGGTGCCGCCGGCCGCGCGGCACTGCGCCAGCGTGGCGATCAGGCGGTCGCGGTCGGTCGGAGCGAGGATCGCTAGGCTGATGCCCGACAAATAGACCATGCGCGCGCCGGGCAGCCGCTCGAGCACCGCGCCCGCGCCCGGCGCCGCGAGCCAGTGACGCGCAGCCGAGTCGCGGCGCCAATAGTGGAAGCGGCGCTCGCCATCCGGGTCGGTCTCGATCATGTAGATGCCCGGCAGGCGGTCAGGCAGTTGCTGCACGCACGACGTGTCGATGCCCTCGCGCGCCCACGCGGCCAGCATCTCGGCGGACATGCCGTCGGCGCCGAGGCCCGTCACGTACGCCACGCGGACGTGCTCGGGATCGAGCAGGCGCGCCATGTACACGGCCGTGTTCAGCGTGTCGCCGCCGAAGCGGTAATCCATCGTGCCGCCCTGCCCTTGCGCGGTCTTCTGCAATTCGATCATGCATTCGCCGATCGCGTAGACGGTGTGTGCGCCCATCGTTGGTCCTTGTCGTCGTGTCGTTGTTCGTGGTGGTCAGCCCGGCAGTTTACCGGATACCGGCGACGGCCGGGGCATCCGTTTTGGCGGGCATCCGCGGGCCGCCGTCGCGTACCAGCGTCCACACGACGATGGCCGCCAGGACGTCGAACACGGCGAGCACGACGAACATCGGGCTGTAGCCCGTATGCGTGACGAGCACGCCGAACAGCAACGTGAACAGCGTGGCGCCCAGGTAGCCGGACATGCCGGCCAGGCCCGTCGCCGTCGCCACCTCGTTCTTGCCGAAGACGTCGGACGTGATCGCGTACAGCGCGCCGGACAAGGTCTGGTGTGCGAAGCCGCCGATGCAGAGCAGGAAGATCGCCGCGTACGGGCTCGCCACGAGGCCGATGCAGCCGGGTGCGATCATGCACAGCGACCCGAACGCCATGACCCATTTGCGCGAGTCGAACAGCGACACCTTCAGGTGCCGGTGCACGAACGGCGACAGGTAGCCGCCCAGCACGCAGCCGATGTCCGCCGCCAGGAACGGCAGCCACGCGAACGCCGCGATCTCCTTCAGGTTCATGTGCCGTTCCGTCGCCATGTACAGCGGGATCCACGCATTGAACGTCTGCCAGGCCGGCTCCGACAGGAAACGCGGGATGGCGATCGACCAGAAGTTGCGGCTCCTGACGATCTGGCGCCAGGATGCCTTCGCCGCGCTGTCCTGGTGCTTCGCTTCCTGGCCCGCGAGGATGTAGTCGCGTTCCTCGTCCGACAGCAGCTTCTGGTCGCGAGGGTGCTTGTAGAACACGGACCACAGCAACGTCCAGGCGATACCCAGTACACCCACGATGACGAAGGCCCACTGCCAGCCCGCGTGCAGGATCGCCCACACGACCAGGGGCGGCGCGCACAGGGCGCCGATCGACGAGCCGATGTTGAACCAGCCGATCGCGACGGAGCGCTCGCGCGCGGGGAACCACTCCGTCGTCGCCTTGACGCCGGCCGGGATGCCCGCCGCTTCCGTCAGGCCCAGCAAGCCGCGGAAGAACGCCATGCTCTGCCAGCCGGACGCCAGCGCCGCGCATGCGCACGCCAGCGACCACGCGAACGCGAACACGGCGAAGCCGATCTTCGTGCCGATCGCATCCAGCACGAAGCCCGCGACAGGCTGCATGACGGCATAGCAGACCTGCCACGCGACGACGATGTACGAGTACTCTTTCGTGTCGATGTGCAGGTCGGTCATCATCGTGGGCGCCGCCACGGACAGCGTGTTACGCGCCAGGTAGTTGACGATCAGGCCGAGCGTGACGAGCCCCACCATCCACCAGCGCATGCCCTTCAATTTGTTCATCGTGTCTCCTGTTGCGCCTGGTCGGGCGCGAGCTCCCGGACCGCTCGGCATGCCGGCGGTCTCTCTCGATCGGTTGTGATGTGCGGATCAGGCCAGCAGCGCGCGGATGCCCTGGCTCTCGATGTCGCGCAGATTTTCGGCCAACTGCGCGGCCAGTTGCGCGCCCAGGCCCGGCACGGCGTTCAGGTCGCGGCCCCACAGCGGGGCATGCGCGAGCCAGCCGCGTGCGAGGTCGTCCAGCGACCACTCGCCCGCGCCCACCTTGTCCCAGCCGGCGCGGAACCACGCCAGCGTGGCCGGATCGTCCGCCAGGTCGATGACGCCGCCGCGGTACAGCACCATCGTCGCGGCCATCGCCAGCACGAGGCGGCGCGGCAGGCGGCCGTCGTGCAGCTCGGCGTAGCGAAGCAACTGTGGCAGCACGCGCGCGGCGAACTTGCTCCAGCTGTTCAGCGCGATCGACGCGAGCCGGTGGTGGATGGCCGGGTTGCGGAAGCGGCGCAGCACGTCGGCCGCGAATGCCTCGAGGTCGGCGCGGTCCATCTCGAGTGCCGGGATGATCTCCTCGTCGATGGCGGCGCGCAGGAAGGCACCGACCTGCTCGTCGTCGACGGCCGGGCCGACGGCTTCCAGGCCGGCCAGCAACGCGACCGGCACGAGCGTCGTGTGGCCGCCGTTCAGGATGCCGACCTTGCGCTTCTTGTACGGCGTGATGTCGTCGACGAGCTTGACGTCGAGGTACGCGCCGGCCAGCTTCAGTTCCTCGCCGACGAAGGCCGGGCCCTGGATCACGAACAGGTAATAGTATTCGGCCGCGACGAGGAACGGGTCGGCATAACCCAGTTCCCGCTCGATCTGCGCGGCGTCCGCGGCCGGATAACCGGTGACGATGCGGTCGACGAGCGTATTGCAGAACGTGCACGCGTCGCCGATCCACGCGGTGAAACCTGCCGGCAACTGCCACAGGCGTGCATAGTGCAGCACGGCGTTCTTCAGCGCGTCGCCGTTCTTGTCGATCAGTTCGCACGGCAGCAGGATCACGCCTTTGTCCTGCGCGCCCTCGTACGCGAGATGGCGGGCGAACAGCAGTTGCGTGAGCTTGGCGGGGAAGGTCACGGGCGGCGCGTCGGCGTAGCGGTCGGTCTCGTTGACGGTGATGCCCGCCTCCGTCGTGTTGGAGACGACGAAGCGCAAGTGCGGATTCGCGGCCTGCGCGAGATAGTCGGCGTACATCGTGGCCGGGTCGATCTCGCGCTGCACGCATTCGACGGTGCGGTATTGCTTGACGGGCTGCCCGGCCTCGTCGAGGCCGCGCACGAGCACCGTGAACAGGCCGTCCTGCACGTCCAGCAGCGGCGCGGCGCCACCGCCCCGCGGGCGCACGACGACGACGCCGGCATCGAGGCCCGTGCGTTCGTTCAGCAGGTCGACCTGCCAGTCGAAGAAGCCGCGCATGAAGTTGCCCTGGCCGAATTGCAGGATCTTGACGGGATGTGCGAACGGTGTGGTGCGGCGGAGTTGGTTCATGTGGGTCCTTACAGCGAGATATCGCGTTTCCAGAAAATGAAGTCGTATTGCTGCAGCCGGTCGGCCTTGCACTTGTATTGCCCGCCCGCCGTCGCGACGACCATGTCGAACAGGCCGCGCGCCACGTCCGGCAGCGGTTTGCCCTCGATGATGGGGCCGCAGTCGTAGTCGATCAGGTCAGAGAGCTTCGCGGCAACGCGGCTGTTGCTGGAGATTTTCAGCACCGGCACGATCGGGTTGCCCGTCGGCGTACCGAGGCCCGTCGAGAACAGCACGACGTTCGCGCCCGATGCGACAATGCCCGTGACGGATTCGACGTCGCCGCCCGGTGTGCACAGCAGCGCGAGGCCCTGCTTGTCGGCCTGCTCGCCGTAGTCCAGCACGGAGACGATCGGGGACGTGCCGCCTTTCTTCGCCGCGCCGGCCGATTTCATCGCGTCCGTGATCAAGCCGTCGCGGATATTGCCCGGGCTCGGGTTGTCGGCAAAGTGCGTGCCCACGGCGAGCGCGCGCTGTTCGAAGTCGCGCATCATGCCGAGGAAGCGGCGCTTGTCGTCGTCCTCGACGCAGCGTTCGATCAGGCTTGCTTCCACGCCGCACAATTCCGGGAACTCGGCCAGGATCGACGAGCCGCCCACGGCGACGACCATGTCCGACACATAACCCATCGCCGGATTCGCCGAGATGCCGGAAAAGCCATCCGACCCGCCGCATTTCACGCCGATCTTCAGGTGCGACAGCGGCACCGGTCGGCGCACGACCTTGTTCGCTTCCTTCAGGTGCGACAGCGTGTCCTGCAGCACGGCCTTCATCATTTTTTCTTCGCTGTCCCACTGCTGCTGCTCGTAGATCAGCACGGGCTTGTCGAAGCGGGGATTCTGTTTGGCGAGTGCGTCCTTGAACATGCCGATCTGCGCGTTCTGGCAGCCGAGCGAAAACACGGTGATGCCGGCCACGTTCGGGTGGTCGGCATACGCGGCGAGGATCTTGCACAGCGAGCGCGCGTCCGCGCGCGTGCCGCCGCAGCCGCCGTTGTGCGTGATGATGCGCACGCCGTCCACATTGGGAAACGGACGGACGACAGGCTTCGGGGCCTCCATGTCTTCGCCGAGCAGCTGGAACGTCAGCGACGCGAGGTCGTTCGTCGCATAACCGAGCGGGCCCTCCAGCGCGTTGCGCAGGTGCTCGACGTTGCGGTTCTCGCAGAACACGAGGGGGAAGATCAGCCAATGGTTCGCCGTGCCCACGCGGCCGTCCGCGCGGACGATGCCGTCGAACGTCGCTTCGTCCAGGTGCGCCACGTCGGGCGGGGTCCACGTGTAGGGCTTCGATTCTCCGATTTCCACTTCGGACGCGTAGTGGGCAAGATTGTCCGTCGTGACGGCCTCGCCCTTGCGGATGGGCTGCGTGGCCTTGCCGACGACGACGCCGTACATCGTCAGCAGATCGCCCGCGGCGAAGGCGCGGCGCGCCAGCTTGTGCTTGGTCTTGATCGGTGTCGACACGAGGATGTTCTCCCCGTTCCACGTCACGACGTCACCCGGCGCCAGGTCGGCCAGGGCGACCAGCATGCTGTCGTCCGGGTGAATGCAGATCACTTTTTGCATGGTTGCCCAATCAGAGCTTGAAATAGTTCTTCGCGTTGTCGTAGCAGATGCCGCGCACGATCGTGGCGAGCGCGTCGAAGTCGTCCGGATACTCACCGGCGGCCACCCACTCGCCCAGCTGGCGGCACACGAGGCGGCGGAAGTAGTCGTGGCGCGGGTACGACGCGAAGCTGCGCGAATCCGTCACCATGCCGACGAAGACGCCCAGCACGGAATGGTTGCCGAACGCGAGGAGCTGGTTCAGGTTGCCGAGCTTGTGGTCGTTGAACCACCACGCCGGACCGAACTGCACCTTGCCTGCCACGCTGCCGTCCTGGAAGTTGCCGATCATCGTCGACAGCACGTCGTTCATCGCCGGGTTCAGGTTGAACAGCATCGTTTTCGGCAGCTGGTCGTGGGCGTCCAGCGCGGACAGCAGCGCGACGAGGCCGTTACTGGTCGTCATGTCGGAAATCGAATCGAAGCCCGTGTCCGGACCGAGGGTCGCCAGCATGCGCGCATTGTTGTTGCGCATGGCGCCGATGTGGAAGCACATCGTCCACTCGTATTTCGCATAGACGGCGCCGATGGCTTCCAGCAGGCCGCGCAGGTACTGCGCCTGTTCGAGGTCGCCCAGCAGCTCGCCGCGCATGCGCTTGGCGAACATGGCTTCCAACTGGTCCGCCGTGGCGGCGACCGTGGGCAGCGCGATGTCGATCGCGTGGTCGGAAATGCGGCCGCCGCGCGCGTGGAAGTAATCGACGCGCTTGGCCAGCGCGGCGAGGAGCGTCGCGAACGAATCGATGTTGACGTCCGCGACCTGCGCCAGGTGCGCGACGTACTCGACGAAGCCGGGGTTGTTGATGCGCATGGCCTTGTCGGGACGGTAGGCCGGCAGCACGCGCGTCTTCAGCGCCGATTTTGCGATCTCGGCGTGCTGCAGCAGGTCGTCGGCCGGGTCGTCCGTCGTGCAGGCGATTTCCACCTTCGCCTGCTCCAGGAACGTCCACGTGTCCATCGTCGCGAGCTTCGCGTTGGCCTGTTCCCAGATCGCTTCCGCGTTCTTCTCGTTGATGACGAGGTCGATGCCGAAGATGCGGCGCAGCTCCAGGTGGCTCCAGTGGTAGATCGGGTTGCCGATGGCGAGCGGGAGCACCTTGCAGAACGCGAGGAATTTTTCCTTGTCCGACCGCTCGCCCGTGCAGTAATCCTCGGACACGCCGGCCGTGCGCATCAGGCGCCATTTGTAGTGGTCGCCGCCCAGCCACAGCTCGGCGATGTTGCGGAACGTCTTGCGCGCGGCGATCTCGCCCTGCTGCAGGTGCGAGTGGTAGTCGATCACCGGCAGGTCGGCTGCGACCTCGTGGTACAGCTTGCGGGCGACGTTGGTCGTGAGGAGGAAATCCTGGTCCATGAAGGCGGTCATGTCGTGTTGCTCCTGGCAGTTGAACTGATATATCAGAATGGTATGCCTAATATATTACCGGCGCAAGTGCTCTTTTTCAGATGTTCACTATCATCCTGGCCGCCTTCGCCGGGCCCGGGGTCGGATGTTATGCTTCGGTCATCGGACTCGAGATGCATACGAACAACAACGGGTCCGCAACCATGCCTTTGGAGCCAAGACCCCATGCTCGAACAATTATTCAAACTACGCCAGAGCGGCACCGACACCCGGACGGAAATCCTCGCTGGCGTGACCACCTTCCTCACGATGGCGTACATCATCTTCGTCAACCCGACGATCCTCGGCGACGCCGGCATGCCGAAGGACGCCGTATTCGTCGCCACGTGCATCGTCGCCGCGCTGGGCAGCCTCGTCATGGGCCTGTACGCCAACTACCCCATCGCGATGGCGCCCGGGATGGGCCTGAACGCCTACTTCGCGTACGCCGTCGTGCTGGGCATGAAGGTGCCCTGGCAGGCGGCACTGGGCGCCGTGTTCGTGTCCGGCTGCCTGTTCATCCTCGTCTCCGTGTTCGGGCTGCGCGCGCTGATCGTGAACGGCATCTCGCGCTCGTTGCGGGTCGCGATCACGGCGGGCCTCGGCATGTTCCTCGCGCTGATCGCGTTCAAGAGCGCAGGCATCGTCGTCGCCAGCCCGGCGACGCTCGTGCAAGCGGGCGACCTGCACAAGCCGGAAGCCATCATGGCCGTCGTCGGCTTCCTGTTGATCGTCACCCTGGACCGCCTGAAGGTGCGCGGCGCGATCCTGATCGGCATCGTCGTCGTGACGATCCTCTCGTTCTTCTTCGGCGGGAACACGTTCCGCGGCCTCGTGTCGGCCCCGCCGTCGATCGCGCCCACGTTGCTCCACCTGGACGTCAAGGGCGCGCTGGGCGTCGGCATCCTGAACGTCGTGCTCGTGTTCTTCCTCGTCGAGCTGTTCGATGCGACGGGCACCCTGATGGGCGTCGCGAGCCGCGCGGGCCTGCTCGTCGAAGGCAAGATGGAGCGCTTGAACAAGGCCCTGCTGGCCGACAGCGCCGCGATCGTCGCCGGCTCGCTGCTCGGCACGTCGAGCACCACCGCGTACATCGAAAGCGCCGCGGGCGTGCAGGCCGGCGGCCGTACGGGCCTGACGGCACTGACGGTCGCCGTGCTGTTCCTCGCCTGCCTGTTCATCGCGCCGCTGGCGGGTGTCGTGCCCGCGTACGCGACGGCGCCCGCCCTGCTGTTCGTCGCCTGCCTGATGCTGCGCGACGTCGGCGACATCGATTGGAGCGACACGACGGAAGCCGTGCCGGCCGCCATCACGGCGCTCGTGATCCCGTTTACCTACTCGATCGCGGAAGGCATCGCATTCGGCTTCATCACGTATGCGCTGCTGAAGCTGACGACGGGACGCGCGCGCGAAGTGAAGCCCGTGATCTGGGTGATCGCCGCCCTCTTCGCCTTCAAGATCGTCTACATCGGGACCTGACCGGCTCCTCGCGCGAGCAGCGCCGCGAACTGCGGCGCCGGCACGGCCCGGCTGAACAGCCAGCCCTGCACGTGATCGCACCCGAGCCCGGCCAGCAGTTCCAGCTGGCCGGGTGTCTCCACCCCTTCCGCCACGACGGACAGCCGCAAGCCGTGCGCCATCGCGATGACGGCACGCGCGATCGCGAGGTCGTCCGCGTCCGTTTCCAGTTCGTGCACGAACGACCGGTCCAGCTTCAACCGGTCGACGGGAAAGCGCTTCAGGTAGTTCAGGTTCGAATAGCCGGTGCCGAAATCGTCGATGGCGAGCCGGACGCCCAGGTCTTTCAACTGCGCGAGCAGCGCGAAGCTCTTGCCGGCGTCGGCCATCGACGCGCTTTCCGTCAGCTCCAGCTCCAGCAATTCCGGAGCAAGTTCGCAGTCGTCCAGCACGCGCCGCACCGTGCCGAGGATGCTGTCGTCGAACTGGTGCGCGGACAGGTTCACCGCGATGGGCACCACCGGCACGCCCGCGCGGTGCCACGTGCGCAACTGGTCGCACACCTGTTCCAGTACCCATTCGCCGATCTCGAGGATCAGATCCGATTCCTCGGCCAACGGCACGAACTCCGTCGGCGGCACGAAGCCGCGCTCCGGATGGCGCCAGCGCAGCAACGCCTCCGCGCTCGCGATGCCGCCGCCCACCGCGATCTGCGGCTGGTAATGCAATTCCAGCTCGTCCCGTTCGAGCGCGCGGCGCAGCGCGTTCTCCAGTTTGAAGCGGTCGTTGGCGCCGCTGTTGAGTTCCGGCCGGTAGAACGCGCAGCGCTGGCTGGCGCCGTCCGCGGCCTGGCGCAGCGCCGTCTCCGCACCGCGGGCCAGCGTCTCGTAGGCCACGCCGTCGTTCGGATAGACGGCGATGCCGATGGCCGGGTCGAGGTGGAATTCCTCCTGGTCGTGCGTGTACGGCGCGCCGAGCGCGGCGAGCAAGCGGCGGGCGCACGGGGCCAGTTCCGCGGCGTCGGCGCGCTGCAGCAGGAATGCGAACGCACCTTCCGAAAAGCGCGCGACGAAGTCCGGGCCGGCCACCTCGCGCAGCCGGTTGCCGGCCTCCTGCAGCAAGGCCTGTTCGGCGACCGGCCCGAGTGCTTCGCGAATCAGCGCCATGCGCCCGAAGCGCACGAGCATGAAGCCGAGGATGCCGCCGTCGTCGCGCGCCTCCGCCTTCATGCGGCGCAGGCGCTCGCGCAACAGGTCGCGGTTCGGCAGGCCCGTGACGCTGTCATAGTTGTTGGCATAGTGCAGGCGTTGCTCCGCGCCGCGCAATTCCGTCACGTCGACACCCGTGGCGAGGACGCATTCGACGGTGCCGTCCTCGCGCCGCAGCTGCGTGTGCGTCCAGGCGATGCTGCGCGTGCGGCCGGCCTTCGTGCGCCAGTCGCCCTGCAGGCGCGGCGGCGGCGTGCCGTCCGCCAGGCCCGCGAGCGCACGGCGCATGGCGTCGGGGTCGTCCGCGCCGCGCACGACGTCCCAGTAGAAGCGGCCCAGCGCGTGGCGTGCGCGGCAGCCCAGCGATTCCTCGCAGGCGCGGTTGAACGTCACGATGCGCCCATCCGGATCCGTCTGGAGCACGAGGGTGCCTGCCGACTCCACGATGGCGGACAAGCGGTTGCGTTCGGAGCGCAGCGCCGCCGTGCGCTCGGCGACGAGCGCTTCCGCCCGCGTGTACAGGCGCGCGCGCTCGAGCGCGAGGGCGACCTGTTGCGCCACGCTGGCGAGCAGTTGCCGGTCCTCTGCGGCGAAGCCCTCGCGCGCCGCTCGCACGTGCAGCAAGCCAAGGGGGCGCCCGCCCGTCTGCAGCGGCAAGCAGACGACCGCCGCGGCGCCGGCGGTCGGGTCCTGTGCGCATCCGCACTCGTGCGGTCCCGGCACGTCGCCGCCCTGCGCCAGCGGGCGCGTGACGCCGTCCGCATCGAGCGCGGCGATGGCGGCGCCGGCGACGGACGGCACGCGCAGCAAGTGGTCGAGCGCGGCGTGCGCGACGTCGCCCTCGCCGGCGGCCTCGTTGAGGGCGGCCGCGATGTTGCCCACGATGGCCAGCGAATCGACCGTCCGCGCCAGTTCCGCCCCCTGGGCGGCCAGTTCGGCATTCAGTCGCAGCGCCTCGTCATGCGTGGCGACGAGCAGTTCGTGGATGTGGCGCCGCTCTTCGGCCATGACGTCCAGCGGCCCGGCAAGGTTGCCCGCGGCGCGGCCATGCAGGATGCGGCGCACGCGGGCGCGCATCTGGGCGTCGTCGTAGGGCTTGCGCACGAAGCCGTCCGCGCCCGCCTCCAGGCTGCGCACGAGGTCCTGCAGGCTGGTGAGGCGTGTGAACAGCAGGACGGGCACGGCGGCCAGCCGCGGGTCGTCCTTCAGCGCGCGGCACAGCATGTAGCCGTCCATGCCGGGCATGGCGATGTCGCTGATGACGAGGTGGGGCACGTGCTCGCGCGCGGCCTGCAGCGCGGACGCGCCGTCCGCCGCCACGCGTACGTGCGCGGGGCAATCCTGATCCTGTGCGAGCAATTGCGCGAGATGGCGGGCCTGGGTGGGGCTGTCCTCGGCCACGAGGATGTCGTACGGCCGGGTGGAGTGCTCTGTCGCGTGCGTGGTCATGATGGGATACTCCCGGTCCGTGACTCGGTCAGCGGCCGTGACGGCACGCTGCGGCCAGCGGTAATCCCTACATGCCGGCCTTCGACGTATTGCTTTGGCATTAATGCTTTGATACTAGCCAAGATAGCGAAGCATTAATATGCGACCGAGGGCCGGCAGCCGTCCGCGACTGTATTTACACTTGCAACGATGTCTGTCCGTTTTACACGGATTTCACACTTGGCGACACAATTTCACGCGCAGACTTCACATTGGCTGTCGCGAATTTTATGACAGCCGTACTTTAACAATGTTTCAATATTGGAACAAAAACAACACTTGTCCGGGGTTCAGCCGGCCAAGCCGTGCTGCAGCGCATAGCGGATCAGCGCGGCGTTCGTCGATAACCCCATCTTGCGGAAGATACGGCTGCGGTAGGTGTTGACGGAACTGATGCTGATCCCCAGTTCGGCGGCCACCTGCTTGATCTGCAGGCCGGCACCGATCAGCGCGACGATTTCCGCCTCGCGCGGCGTGAGGCTGTGGTGCGGCGGCCGGTCGCCCGGCAGCGTCTCCTGCGCGAGCAGCGCGCCGACACGCGGGCCGATCCACGTGCCTCCCTGCGCCGCGCGGCGCACGGCGTCCACGAGCTCGGCGGACGCCATCGCCTTCGACACGTAGCCGAGCGCCCCGGCGCGCAACGCGGCAAGCGCATAGCGCTCCTCCGGATGCATGCTGAGGATGACGACCCGCAGGTCGGCAAAGTGGCGGCGCAATTCGGCGAGTCCGTCCAGCCCGTCGAAGTCGGGCAGCGTCAGGTCCAGGATCACGACGTCCGGGCGAACCTGGGCGATTAGAGCGATGGCTTGCTTCAAGTCCGCGGCTTCGCCGACGATTTTTAGGTCGACGCAGGGCCGTACGATCTTCTTGATTCCTTCCCGGATCAATTCATGATCGTCGGCGATGACTAGCCTGATCAAAGTGCTCCCTTCACACATTCACGCCGGTATGTCGGCAAAGTAGAGATTTTAGGCAACAGTTGCCCGGAATTGCAAACATAATCATTCTTTAGTTGACAATTGCATTATCTTTCGATTCGTTCCTCCACGTCAATATGTAAAATTTCCGCGCGAAAGTATTTCCGTCGGCGCTTTGGGCTACAATGTCGCCTCCGCCGGCGGAGCTCGCCCGGCAGACGATCCGTGAACTCCAGGCTGTTCATCGCTTCGATGGCGACGCAAGGCAGCCGTACCAATGCCCATGAAATCTCTGATGCTTTGTGTGCTGGCCCTGTCCAGCGCGGGAGCGGCGATGGCCGCTCCGGACGACCTCGGCGACAGCGTGCCCTCGTCCAGTTACTTCACCCAGGCGCCCGCGACCGCGATACCGGAAGGCAGCAACTGGTACACGTCGGCCGAACTAGGCGCAATCACGACGTCGGGCAACACCGAAGGCACGTCCGTGACGGGCAAGGTCGATGCGCGCCACGAAATGGCCAACTGGAGCAACGAGTACATCTTCAGCGGGTATTTCAAGGAAGACGTCACGCACCACGGCGACGGCAGCACGACACGCACGCGGTCGGCCGAACGCTACTCCGTCTCGGCGAAGGCGGCGTTCAAGCTGCTGGAAGACGGGAACCGTGCGTTCCTGCTGGGCTCGCACGTGAACGACAAGTTCGGTGCGTACACGCGTTACTCGTCCGTGGGTGTCGGTTACGGTACGCAATTGCTCAAGCGCGATAATGAGACCGTGGACGTCGAAGTGGGTCCGGGTTACTTCCACGGAGAGAATGCGACCGGGGGCATCGAATCCGGCATGACCGTGCGCGGCGCGGCGCAGCTGCGCTGGCGGGTGAGCCCGTCCGCCGCGTTCTCGCAGAGCGTCAGCGTGGAGCGGGGCACGTCGAACATGCACTCGATCGCCGAGACGGCGCTGAGCACGAAGATCAACGGCACGATGCAGATGAAGGCGGCGTTCAGCGCCCGCAACGATACGAACGTGCCGGACACGAAGAAGAACACGGATACGCAGACGTCGCTGACGCTCGTCTACTCGTTCTGATCGGTCGCGTTCGCCACGAGCACAACCCATGAAAAACGGCCGGGGCGACCCGGCCGTTTTCCTTTCTATCCTGCTCTTATTTTGACAGGATCGAGCCCGTCAGCTGGATCGTGCCCTGCCCCGTCACGAGATCCTCGGTACCGGCCAAGTCGCCGCCGCCGCTCGCTTTCGCGTAGCGGCCGGTGCCGCCCGTGATCTGGAACGTGGCATTGCTGAATACGTATTTGGCGCCGTCGCCCGTCGGCACGAACTGGCCGCTGTAGTTCGCAAAGATCAGCTCGCCGCTCATGGTCGTGATCATGAACTTGCCGTCGCTGAAGGTATAGGTGGCGCCGTTCGGCGTGATGCAATCGGTGGCTATGAACGTGACCTTGCCGACACTGCTCGTGCCGTAGCCCAGGATGGTGCCGCCGTAATTCGAGGCGCAGCGCGAGGACGGCCCTGGAATTTCCTGCAGCACGCCAGACACCTTGAAGTCCCGGTACGTCGCGGCCTCGGCGGACGCGCACAGCGCGGCCGACAAGAGGACAGTACCGGTGGCAAGACGCAGGACAGACTTGAACATGAAGTTCTCCGTGTAAATGGTTGGAACTCCATTTTAACGATCTGCTAATGTTTCGTGCTCATCTTTATGTACTATCTTGTAATTTTGTTGCAAAGATACCGATGAATGTGTCTTCCACGTCAATACTATTTGGTTTGATCACGTGTCTCGGGGTAACGCGGCATTTCATCTGCGAGGTGCAGCCAATGCACGCGCTGCGCTTCGTACGTGTGGTCGGCGGGCGCGACGGCGTTCGGATCGTCCAGGCTGCCCATCGTCACGTCGATCTCGTCCGGCGCCGCGGCGCCGCGCCACGTCAGCTGCGTGCCGCACGCGCTGCAGAACTGCCGTTCGACGCCGGGACTGGACGGATTGAGCGCGGGCGTGCCGCGGGTCCAGCGCAGCGCGTCGCGCCGCACGCTGAACCATGCGAGCGCGGGCGCCCCGCTCGCGCGGCGGCAATCCACGCAATGGCATAACGTGGGGTGGAACGGCTCGCCTTCCGCCTCGTAGCGCACCGCGCCGCACATGCACCCGCCCAAGAGTCCCATCGCTCCTCCCGTGTAGTCGTCAGCGTGCGGCGGCCGGGGTTCCCCGGGGTGCCGGTGCCGTCAACAGCAGCGCGACGAGGCTGATGATGGACGCCGCACTGAGATACCAGCCCACCGTCTGCAGGCCGTAGTTCGTGGCGAGCCATGTTGCCACATACGGCGCCAGCGACGCGCCCAGGATGCCGGACAGGTTGAACGTCAGCGACGCCCCCGTGTAGCGCACTTCCGGCGGGAACAGTTCCGACAACAGCGTGCCCAGCGGGCCGTACGTCAGCCCGATCAGGCACTGGCCCAGCACGAGGAACAGTGCGACGTACGTCAGTTTGCCCGAGCCGAACATCGGCCCGAACAGCAGGCCGAACAGCGCGAGCCCGACGGACACGAGGATCATCGCGGCGCGGCGGCCGTGACGGTCCGCCAGCACGGCCGCGACAGGGATCGTGAGGCCGAAGAACACGATCGCGCCCAGCTGCAGCAGCAGGAACTGCTGGCGTGAATAGCCGAGCGCGGACGTGCCCCAGCTCAGCGCGAACACGGTCATCAGGTAGAACACGACGAAGGTGGCCAGCGCGGCCAGCGTCCCCAGCACGAGCGCGCGCGTATGGTTCGCGAACACGGCGGCGACCGGGAGCTTCACGCGCTCGTTGCGGTCGAGGACGGCCTGGAAATCCGGGGTTTCCGTGATCTTCAGCCGGACGTACAACCCGACGAGCACGAGCAGGCTGCTGGCCAGGAACGGGATGCGCCAGCCGTAGCGGAGGAATTCCGCATCGCTGAGCATGCCGGACAGCAGCAGGAACACGCCGCTCGACAGGAAGAAGCCGATCGGCGCGCCCAGCTGCGGGAACATGCCGTACCAGGCGCGCTTGCCCGGCGGTGCGTTTTCCGTCGCCAGCAGCACGGCGCCACCCCATTCGCCGCCGAGGCCGAGGCCCTGGCCGAAGCGGCACAGCGCGAGCAGCAGCGGCGCCGCCGTGCCGATCGTGGCATACGTCGGCAACAGGCCGATCACGACGGTCGACAGGCCCATCGTGAGCAACGCCGCGACGAGCGTGGCCTTGCGCCCGACGCGGTCGCCGAAATGGCCGAACACGGCCGAGCCGACGGGGCGCGCAAAAAACGCGATGGCGAACGTCGCCAGCGATTGCAGGGTGGCCGCGGCGGCGTCACTGGCCGGGAAGAACAGCTTCGGGAACACCAGCACGGCCGCGGTGGCGTAGATGTAGAAGTCGAAGAACTCGATGGTCGTGCCGATCAGGCTGGCGAACAGGACGGTCGCCGGGCGGTTCCGCGCGGGATGCGCATGCGTGGCAGCCCCGCTCATGCGGCACCGGCCTGGGTCAGCGCGTCGGCCAGTTCGCGGCTGTCGACCGGACGCACGACGCGCGCGACTTCCTGGCCATCCTTGAGCACGACGACGGTGGGCCACAGCTTGACCTTGAAGGAGCGCCCCAGCTTGCGGCCGGGACCGTCCTCGACCTTGATGTGCTGCACGCCGGCGTACGGTGCCAGCGCGGCGTCGATGTGGCTGGCGGCCGCCTGGCAATAGCCGCACCAGTTGGTACCGAAATCGAGGGCGACCACCCCCGGCAGCGCGTCGATGGCGCTGCGCTCGGGCTGGGCGGTGTCGTAAGGCTTCGTCATGCAAGTCTCCTGGTTGTCGATCGCGCTAGCCTACAACAAAACCCCCTCGTGCCGTAAGCCCAAGGCAACCCGCGACAGGCGGTTTGCCGGGCGAAACCCGAAAATAATGGGTATTTCATGTGCCCGCAACGTGAAACACCGAACGGAATACGGCCACGCTCGCTGGCATGCTGCGCTCATACCGATCAAGGAGGCCATCATGTCCGACAATCTGCAGAACCGCGGTGGGCAGGACCGTTCGCGCATCAACATGCACGAGAAATGGGAAGTCCAGTACTGGACGAAGGAACTGGGCGTCACCGAGGAAGAGCTGGCCAATGCCGTCAAGGAAGCCGGGAACAGCGCCGACGCCGTGCGCCAGCACATCTCCGGCACGCGTCACTGACAGGTGCGCGGCGCGGCGTCCTGCCCGCGCCGTCGCCACCCTGCTCTTCCGCCACGGGCGTGGGCGCCGCGCCCACGCGCCGGCAGGCGGTGCGCATCCGTGCGCATCCCCCAGCCATCCCTCCGCTCCCCTGAACGTCTTCCGAAAGGAGCCCAATGACTCTTCGCGCCTTTGTTTCCGGTCTCGACATCGGCTGGACCGATGCCGCCATCGCGCTCGCGGCAGCCGTCGTGAGCTTCGTGGCCATCCACGGCGCCGTGCACCTGGTCCGCCGCAAGCTCGACCAGTTGGACGGCCCACGCGCCCGCAAGCCCATCGTCGACGTGCTGCGCCACACGATCGCGCGCACGAGCAATCTCGCGATCGTCGCCACGTCGCTGCTGATCGGCGCGTCGCTGCTCGACCTGCCGCCGCCGTGGGACCAGCGCATCGGCCACCTGTGGTTCATCACGCTCGGTGCGCAGCTGGCCGTGTACCTGCACCACGCGATCGCCGTGACGGCGCGCCGCTATTTCCGCGTGCACGGCCGGGGCCTCGAGGACGAGCAGGTGACGGTCGCGCACACCCTCGTGATCTGGGCGCTGCAATGGAGCGTGTGGACGGTGTTCCTGCTCGCGATGCTGTCCAACCTGGGCATCAACGTGACGACGTTCGTCGCGAGCCTGGGCATCGGCGGCGTCGCGGTCGCGCTGGCCGTGCAGAACATCCTGGGCGACCTGTTCGCGTCGCTCGCGATCGCCACCGACAAGCCGTTCGAGGTCGGGGACGCCATCTCCGTGCCGGAATTCTTCGGCACGATCGAACACGTTGGCCTCAAGACGACGCGCATCCGCGCGCTGTCCGGCGTGCAGATCGTGATCGCCAACGCGGAGCTGCTGCGCAAGACCGTGCACAACTTCAAGCGCCAGAACACGCGGCGCGTGCAGTACACGTTGCGCGTGAACCCGGCCACGCCGGCCGATCTGGCGGCCCAGGTGCCGGAGCGGCTGTCGGCCATCATCGAGGCGAAGGACAAGGTGAAGCTGGACCACGTGAGCCTGACGACGATGGACCAGAACTACCTGGAATACGACGTCGTCTACAACCTGTCCGACGCGAACTACCCCCTGTTCCTGCGCACCCAGCAGGCCGTGCTGCTGGAGACGATGCGCATGCTGCGCGAGATGGGCATCTCGACGGCGCCACGCGCGCAGGAACTGCTCGTGCACGAGCCGGCAGCCAACGACGGCGACACGCGCCGTCCGGACGGCCGGCAGCTCCGTCCGATGCATTGACCAGAGGAACGGGACGCCGCGAGCCGGCGTCCCGGCCTAGAATCCGTGGCTCCACGTTTTTCGAGGAGGCCACGATGCCCGCAGAACGACAGCGCCAGCAACCCCAGCAACAACAGACCCCGCCAGGCCACGAAGCAGCCTTGAACCCGCAGGCCGATCATGGCGAGACGAGTTACGTCGGCCATGGCCGGCTCGCCGGCAAAGCGACCGTGATCACGGGCGGCGACAGCGGCATCGGCCGCGCCGTTGCCCTCGCCTTTGCGCGCGAAGGCGCCGACGTCCTGATCTCGTACTTGAACGAGGACGACGACGCGCGCACCACGGAACGCCTCGTGCGCGACGCCGGACGCAAGGCCGTGCTGGTCCCCGGCGACATCGCCGACCCGGCCCACTGCCGCGCCATCGTCGACCGCGCCGCGCAGGAATTCGGACGCATCGACGTCCTGGTCAACAATGCCGCCTTCCAGATGACGCGCACGTCGTTGGAAGACATCCCGGACGACGAATGGGACCGCACGTTCGCCGTCAACATCGCGGCGATGTTCCATCTTTGTAAGGCGGCCGTGAAGCACATGAAGCCGGGATCGAGCATCATCAACACGACGTCCATCAATTCCGACAACCCGAAGCCCACCCTGCTCGCGTACGCGACGACGAAAGGCGCCATCGCCAATTTCACGGCCGGCCTCGCGCAGCTGCTGGCCGAGAAGGGGATACGCGTGAATTCGGTGGCGCCCGGGCCGATCTGGACGCCCCTGATCCCGTCGACGATGCCGCCGGACGAGGTGGCGAGCTTCGGCCAGCAGGTGCCCATGAAGCGGCCGGGCCAGCCGGTCGAAGTGGCGCCCGTCTACGTGCTGCTCGCGTCGGACGAGGCCAGCTACATCTCGGGCGCGCGGGTTCCGGTCACCGGAGGCACCCCGATTTTGTGACGCGTCACGCGTCGTTCGGCGGCGGCAGCGTGATGCCTTCCTGCTGCAACTCTGGCTGCGGCGGCGCCGGCGCCTCGTTGTCCGGCGGCTGCGGCGTATCGGCCGGCGGGCCGCCTTCCTGCTGCATGTCGCCGCCCTCTTCCATGTCCTCTTCCGGTGGCGCTTCTTCATGGCGGATCACGGGCTCCGGCTTGTGCCCGCCTGGGAACAGCGCGTCCGCACTGATCTTGCCGCTGCCCAGTACGGACTTGAAGAAGTCGCCCACGAGCAGGATGGCGCTGTGGCCGCCCTGCCCCCAGTAGTTGGAGCGCATCGTCACGCGGTTGTCGTTGAAGCCGACCCACGCGCCCGCGACGAGGTTCGGGTGCATCATGATGAACCACGCGTCCGCGTTGTTCTGCGTCGTACCCGTCTTGCCCGCGACGTCGGCGGTGATGCCGAAGCGGTAGCGGATGCCCGTGCCCGTGCCGCGGTTGATCACGCCGCGCATCATGTCGATCAGGGTGACCGCGGATTCCTGCGACAGCACCCGCTGCGGCGTCTGCTGCCCGAAGTCGGCGACGACCTGGCCGTTGCGGTCCGTGATGCGGCGCACGAACACGGGCTTGCGGTATTCGCCTTGCGCCGCGATCGTCGAATAGGCATTGACCATCTCGAGCAAGGTGACGGGACTCGTGCCCAGCGCGATCGACGGCACCTTCGCCAGCTTGCTCGTGCGGACGCCCAGGTCCTGCGCGAGCTTGACGACGGGCGCCACGCCGATGTCGCGCACGACCTGCGCCGTGATCGTGTTCTTCGAGTAGACGAGGCCATCGCGCAAGGTCAGCTGGCGGCCCGTCGTGCCGCTGTTGTCCGTCGGACGCCACTCGGTGCCGTCGGCGAAGCGGATCGTCGTGACGGCATCGAGGTAGGGATGGTCGGGCGCGATGCCCTTTTCCAGCGCGGCAGCGTACACGATGGGCTTGAACGTGGAGCCGGGCTGGCGCGCGGCCTGCGACACGTGGTCGTACTGCTCGCGCTCGAAGTCGCGGCTGCCGACCCACGCCTTGATCTCGCCCGTGTTCGGATCCATCGCGAGGAAGCCCGCCTCCAGGCGCGACTTCGCGGCCTTCAGCTGGCGCATGAAATCGCGGTCGGCCTTCAGGCGCTTCAGCGCCGCGACGGGATTCTCGCCCCCGTCCACTGCCTTGCGGTACGAGGCGGATTCACGGACGAAGGTCTCGAGCAGCTCGCCGTGCGACGACCAGTAGTATTCAAACGGATTGACGCCGCCGCGCATGTCGACATAGGGTTGCGTGGTCGTCGCGTTGATGGGCCAGGAATGGGCCCAGTCGACGTCGGCGATGGCCTGCAGCGCGCCCGCCTGCGTCTTGACGGCCTGCAGCGCCGCCTGTTGCAGGTCGTAGTCGAGCGTCGTCTGCACGACGAGGCCGTCCTGCTGCAGGTCGGCGTCGTTCTTGTCGGCCCACTCCACCAGCCAGCGCCGCACGTACGCGGTGAAATGGTCGTCGCGTCCGGTGTGCTCGGCGAGCCGGGCGAAGTGCACGCGCAACGGGCGCTTGACGAGCTGGCGGTAGCGCGCCTCGTCGAACACGCCTGCCTTCAGCATCTGCCCCAGCACGACGTTGCGCCGCGCCAGCGAGCGCTCCGGGTTCGTCACGGGGTTGTAGTAGGCCGTCCCCTTCAGCATGCCGACGAGCGTGGCCGCTTCCGTCTCGTTGAGCTGCGCGGCCGTCTTGTTGAAATAGGTGTGCGCCGCGGCCTCGATGCCGTACGTGTTGTACAGGAACGGCACGGTGTTCAGGTACGCTTCGAGGATTTCCGGCTTGCTGTACGTGTTCTCGATCTTGAAGGCGGTGATGAGTTCCTTCAGCTTGCGGTTGATGTTGCGCGCCCGCCCGATCTCGTCGCGGAACATATTGCGCGCCAGCTGCTGCGTGATCGTGGAGCCGCCCTGCGGATCGCCCTTCAGGCTGGCGACGAGCGCGCCGCCGATGCGTGTGAAGTCGACGCCGTGGTGGTCGTAGAAGCGGTGGTCTTCCGTCGCGATGAGGGCGTTGACGACGTTCGGCGACACCTGCGACAGCGGCACCTTCATCTGCACGCCCTGCTCGAAGCTGGCCAGCTGGCGGCCGTCCGCGGAGACGACGACCGTGGCCCGCGCCACGCGCGCCTGCTTGACGTCCTCGATGCCGGGCGTGAGGGGGAACAGCAGCGCGATCCACAGCGCGAACAGCGTGACGAGCAACAGGAGCAACCCGGCCGCGATGTACAGCCAGCGCACGTGCGGCGGTTTCGTCATCAGGTGGCCGTGGGCCCGTGCGTAGGCTTCCCTGGCGCGGGCACCCGCGCGGTCGATCATGCGGCGTTCGCGCCCGTCCCAGCGCTTGCCGTCGTTATGGTCATCCACTCTTGTTTCCTGTCGGCTTCCTTGTCGATACGTCCGCAAGTATAGCCGACGACCCGGGGCGGGTCGGTTAGGCCGCGCTCATACGGTCGCATTGTGCGGCAGCATGTGGCGTCCCATGCGCAGCAGGCGCTCGACTTCGGGGCCCGACGCCGCTTGTGCATACACGTGGCCCTGCACCTCGTCGCAGCCGCGCCGGCGCAGGTAGTCGAGCTGCGCCTCCGTCTCGACACCCTCGGCGATCACGCGCATGCGCAGTCCGCGCGCCAGCTCGATGATGGCGGCGACCATCGCCGCATCGTCCTCGTCGAACGGGATGTCGCGCACGAAGCTGCGGTCGATCTTGAGGACGTCGACGGGAAACCGGCGCAGGTACGACAGGCTCGAATAACCCGTGCCGAAGTCGTCGATCGACAGTTTCACGCCCATCAGCTTCAGTTCGCGCATCGTGCGGATCGCGCTCTCCACGTCGCCCATCACGAGGCTTTCCGTGATCTCGACTTCGAGGCACGACGCCGACAATCCCGTCTCGTCGAGCACGCGCGCGATGTCGGGCACGAGGTTCGGTTCGGCGAACTGGCGCGCCGACAGGTTCACCGCGATGCGCAGCGGGCCGAAGCCGGCATGCTGCCACGCGCGGTTCTGCCGGCACGCCGTGCGCAGCACCCAGGCGCCGATGGGCACGATCAGGCCCGTTTCCTCGGCCAGGTTGATGAAGCGGTCGGGCCGCACCATGCCCATGCTCGGATGGCGCCAGCGGATGAGCGCCTCCAGCCCGACGACGACGCCGGATTCCAGGTCGACCTGCGGCTGGTAGTACAGCTCGAATTCGTCGTGCACGAGCGCGCTGCGCAGCGCGCCCTCCAGCGCGAGTCGTTCGCGGGCGCGCGCGTTCATCGTCGGCATGTAGAACTGCACCATGTTGCGGCCCAGTTCCTTCGACCGGTACATCGCCACCTCCGCGTGCTGGATCAGCGTGGCCGCGTCGCTGCCGTCGGCGGGATACGCAGCGAGGCCCGCGCTGCCCGTCAGCACGAGGTCCTGCCCGGACAGCTCCAGCGGATGGGCCAGCGCCTGCAGCACGGCGCGCACGGTGGCCGCCGCCTCGGACTCGTTCTCGCGGCCCGGCAGCACGAGCACGAATTCGTCGCCGCCCGTGCGCGCGACCGTGTCCGCGCGCTCGACGGCCGCGCTGATGCGCTGCGCGGCCGCCTTCAGCAACTGGTCGCCCGCGTCGTGGCCCAGCGTGTCGTTGACGAACTTGAAGTGGTCGAGGTCGAGCGCCGCCACCCACACGGTGCCGCGCCCGGCCGCCATGGCGATCGCGTTGTCGATGCGGTCGTGCAGCAGCGAGCGGTTGGCGAGGCCCGTCAGCGTGTCGAAGCGGGCGCGCGCCTCCAGCTCGGCCTCGTAGCGCTTGGCCATCGTCACGTCGTACTGCGTCATCACGAAATGCGTCGTGACGCCGTCCTCGTTGTTGACGGGCGCAATATAGACCTCCGCATGCATATCCCGGCCGTCGTCGCACGACAGGCGCATCGACACGTGTCCCTCGCGCCGCTCGCGGATGGCGGCGCGCAGCTCGGCCACGGCGGCCTGGTCGGGCTCGCGCGCGCCCAGCTCCGCCAGGCCCCGCCCGACGACGTCGGCCGCGTTGTAGGCGCGGATGCGCTCGTACGCCGGGTTCACGTATTCGACCGGGTAGCCGGGTCGCGTCGCGCTGATGAGGATGACGGCGTTGGCGCTCGCGTCGATGGCGCGCCGGTACAGCCGCAGCGCGTCGAGCGCCTCGTGCAGGTCGGCCGTGCGGGTCTCGACGAGGGCCTCGATGCGCCGCGTGCGCTTCACGCGGCTTTGCACGTAGGCCGACGTCGCCACGCTGACGAGGCAGCCGAGGATCAGCGCCGTGAGCGGCCCGGCGCCGCCCGCCATTGCGCTGGACCGTCCCGTGACGCGCAGCTCCCACGGCATGCCTGCCACGAGGAACGGGTGGCGGTTCGAGAACACGGCGTCGCCGAACCACGCCCGCCACGCAGGGCCGGAGGCCTTGTCCAGCGAGTCGTGCAAGTAGGCGCGTTGCGGGCCATCCACACCGGGGCCGTACAGTTCGACCCTGAGTCCGCTGCTGCGCAGCATCTTCGATTTCTCGAGGGTCGAGCCGACCAGCGCGGCCACGTCGATCATGACCGCGGTGTCACCCAGCGCGGCGGCACTGCGCGCGGCGGCGTTGGTCAGCGGCGCGCCGCGCTCGTACACGGGCATGAGCAGGATGAAGCCGAGGTGGTCGCGGCGCTGCAGCAGCGGCAGCATCTGGCTGGATCCGGGCTGCCCCGTGTCGACGGCGCGCATGAACGCGGTGCCGTGCGGCGCGTACGAAAACAGGTCGTAGCCGACCGCGACCTCGTTCCCTTGCGTCGGCTCGATATAGTCCACGACGAGATAGCGCGGCCGCGGGGCCGCGTTCACGAGGGTGATCGTGTTGCCGTCCACGTGCCGTTCGCGGATCGCGAAATCCGGCCGGAAACGCCGGTTCTCCGCCTCGAACGCGGACCGCTCGGCGTGGCTGACCATGCGGTGGAACACGACGGCTTGCAGGTACGGGTGATTGCCGAGAAGCGGCCGGGCGAACGCGCCGAATTCGGCGCGGGTCGCGAGGCCGACCGAGGCAAACAGGGCGTTCGCCGCCTGCAGCACGTCGAGCGCGTCGCCGAAGCTGCGGGTGACGGTGGCGTTGCGGATTTCCGCGCGCTGCAGGAACTCGGAGCGGGCCCGCTCCCGTTCGCCGTCGACCATGCCGATGACCAGTACGGCAGTAAGACCCAGTCCCGCCAGCAGCGTGAGAACTGCGGCGGGCGTCGGAGACCGCGGGCGGATGCGGCCGGAGCGCACTTTCCGTGTCAGCATGCCCCATCCTAGCATAGTGGTCCTGCGTGACCGTCTTATTTTCGCGCCGCTTCAGTCGGCCGCTGCGCGTTGTTCCGGCGCCACGGCCGGGGTCGGAATCCGCGCGAGTTGCAGGTTGGCCAAGGTCGGGTAAAGCGGCCGGCTGATGAGGCGCGCGACGGCGAACGCGACCAGCGCGCACGCCATCAGGCTCAACACCATCGCGTGGCCGTCGACCATTTCCATCACGATGATGAAGGCCGTCAGCGGGGCCTGCGTGGCGGCCGCGAGGAAGCCGACCATCCCGAGCGCGATCAGCGCCGGCACCTGCACGTGGTACAACAGGAGCGCGACGTCGTTGCCGAACGCGGCGCCGATCGCCAGCGACGGCGCGAAGATGCCGGCCGGTACGCCGGCCCACGTCGTCAGCCATGTGGCGAGGAATTTGAAAGGTGCATACGCGAACGGCATCGCGGCGGTCCCCTCGACCATGTGGCGCGTGCTCGCATAGCCGGAACCGAATGCGGCGCCGTCCGTCGCAAGGCCGACAATGGCGACCGCGAGACCGCACACGGCCGCGAACAGCACGGGGCGGCGTGCGCGCAATCGGCTGGCCACGTCGCGACCGCTGCCCGACAGCGACGCGATCATCAGCCGCGAGAACAGCCCGCCGGCCAGGCCGGACAGGATCGCCACGAACAGGCCGGGGAGCAACAGCCAGAGGCCGACCGCGGGCGCGTGGATGACGCCGAAATAGGCACCGTCGCCGTGTGCCGACACGCCGACGAGGCCGGCCAGCACGATGCCGGCGATGATCAGGCCGCTGGAGCGCTGTTCCGGCGCCCGCGCCAGTTCCTCGATCGCGAACATGACCCCGCCCAGCGGCGTGTTGAACGCGGCCGCGATGCCGGCCGCGCCGCCCGCGACGAGCAGGCCGTGGATGCCGACGGCGCTGCCGGCCGGGATCATCCGGCGGGCCTGCAGCATGACGCCGGCCGCGATCTGCACGGACGGGCCTTCGCGGCCCAGCGACAGGCCGCCCAGCAGGCCGCCGGCGGTGAGCACGATCTTGGCGATCGTCAGGCGCAGCGACACGAACAGGCCGCGCTCCCCGTCGCCGACTTTGGTGTCGAGGGTGGCCATCACCTGCGGGATGCCGGAGCCGGCGGCGCCGGGGAACCACCGGCGCGTGCACCAGACGACGAGCGCCGTGCACGTCGGCGTCCAGACGAGGGGACTCCACCACGCCAGCGCGCGCAGCGCCAGGAAGCGTTCGTACGCCTGGTCGGCGAGCCAGGAAAACCAGACGACCGTCAGGCCGGCCGCCGCGGCGAGCAGCATCACCGTGGCGCGCACGGCCCACAGGCGCCAGTCGCCCAGTTCGCGGCGCAGGTCCGGTGCCGCGTTCATGGCAGGCACCCGGCGGATCGTTGTCCGATCGTCATTTTTCGGCGGATCGTCGGCATTTCCGCTATCATTCTTGCATGTCCTCGTCTTCTCATTCCAATCCGGCCGCCGAGCCGGACACGCTGCCGTCGCCACCGTCGTCGACGCGGGTATTGCGCCAGTTCCGCGTCGTCTTCAACGCCGTCAAAACCCATTTCCGCCAGGTCGAGCGCGAAGCGGGCGTCGGCGGTGCCCAGCTGTGGGCGTTGTCCGTCATCGACCGCCGGCCGGGCATCGGCGTGACCGAGCTCGCGCGCGAGCTCGACATCCACCAGTCGACGGCCAGCAACCTGATCAAGAGCCTCGTCGAACGAAGCCTCGTGGCGACGAGCCGCGAAGGCACCGACCGCCGCAGCGTGTCGCTGCGCATCCAGCCGGCCGGGGCCGACGTGCTGCGCAGCGCTCCCCTCCCCTTTGCCGGCGTGCTGCCGGACGCCCTGTCCGCGCTCGACGCCGCCACGCTGTCCCGCCTCGAGCAGGACCTCGGCAAGCTGATCGCCCTGCTCGAAGCGGACGAAGCCAGCGGCAACGTGCTGCTGTCGCAGATGTAGCCCGCCGCGCACGGGCGGAGTCTCGTTCGTGGGCGCTGCATGAAAAATGGCCCGCGGCGCACCGCGGGCCCAATACAAGCAATCCTCATCGCTGATCGCGGGGCGGCTGCACGCTACCCTGCGCTCACGCCCATTGTGACACAAGCGATGTATCGCGGGCAATCACTTTTGTAGCAATGTAGTTTGGGCGCGCCACCGTCAGACCTGCGGCACGGCGCAGCGGGAATGGCGTCCCGTCACGGTGCACGTGTTGCGCTCGCGGCCGTCGCGGTCGTGGACGACGACCCGCCACGTGTCCGGGCTCGTGCGCTCCATCGTCATGAAACCGAAGCCGTCGATCCAGGAACTCAGGGCCTCGAGCACGGCGCCGGGCGCCGGCGACTGCCCGGCGGGGGCCGTAGGCGGCAGCGGGACAATGTCTTCCGCCGTGCCGGCGAAGCCCGCGACGAACTGCGTCGGGTGGTCGGTCGCGAAGCTCGCCTGCTCCCACAGGTGCACGTGGCCGGACAGCAGCACGTCGATCGAGGACGGCAGCAGGCGCGGGTCGAGTGCGCCGAACGCCTGCGTCAGGCCGGCGTCGCCGCCGAACAGCGTGACGGCACCCGTCTTCGCATCGCGCGTCGCGCCGAACGCGTACAGCGGGTGGTGGTCGACGGCGACGTTGTGACGCCGCTGCCGTGCGAGCACGTCGATCTTGCGCCACGTGCCGGCGTAGCGCTGGACGCGCGCGTCGCCCGGCGCAAAGCCTTTCCAGTTCGTGTCCGCGGTATCGAACACGATCAGCTGCGCGTCGCCACCCAGCGGGACGGCGTACGGATCCGTGTAGTCGGCGCGGCCGTCGGTGGCCGGGTCGTCGCAATTCGCGGCCGGATCGTACGGGTGGGGGTCGAGGAAACGCCACCAGCCCTGCCCGCCCCGTGCGCACGTCTCGTGGTTGCCGCGCGCGAGGACCCACGGCGCGGCTGCGAACAATGCGCGTCCGGGCGCGAAGAAGTCGGCGTTCCACGCGTCCCAGCCGTAGCCGTACGGACTGCCCGCGCAACCGGGCCGGTCGGCCGGGCACGGGTCTTCCCGATAGTGATAGTCGCCCACGTGCACGACGAGGTCGGGCTTCCACGCGGCCGCGCTCGCGGCCACGCGCGCGAACGGATACGCGTCCGGGTCGTTACAGTCCTGGAACTCCTTGCCTTTCAGGCGGCACCCCGTGTCGCCGATCACGACGATGCGTGTCACGTCGCCCTTCGGCAGCGGGAGCGGCTGGCCGGCGACGTCCACGTGCGTGCTGCCCGCCGGGATCGCGGTCTCGCAGGACAGCACGGGACTCGACGGCGCCTCCGGATGAACGGTCGCGCTGTGGCCCTTGCCGCGCGGCGGGATCGGCGCGAACGGCGCGCGCACCGCCATCGGCGCCGTGCGGCCATCGATGGTGATCGCGGGGCAGTTGCGTGCCGTCGTGATGGCGCGTGCCAGCGGAGCGCCGTCCGTGCCGAGCACGACGAAGGCGGCCGCGGGCGGCTGCCCGGGACCGAAGCTGGCGCAGCCGGCCAGCAGCAGCGCCGCGGCCAGCGCGCCCGTGCGGGATTGCAGGAACATGGAGATCATCGCGTGTGTCCGGTAAAGCCGGCAATGTAGCACGGACGCGTCGCTTACTTGACGCGCTGCTTTTCCAGCTTGCGCGCGAGCGTGCGGCGGTGCATGCCGAGCCGGCGCGCAGCCTCGGAAATATTGAAATCCGTCTCGGCCAGCACGGCGTGGATGCGCTCCCATTCCAGCGTCTTGATCGACGTGGAGCGGTTCGTCAGTTCCAGCTCCGTGTTGCCCGCCACGTGGCCGAACGCGGCCTCGATGTCGTCCGTGTTCGACGGCTTCGCGAGATATTGGCACGCGCCCAGCTTGATGGCTTCGACCGCGGTGCCGATGCTGGCGAAGCCGGTCAGCACGACGATCTGCATGTCCGGGTCGTGCGCATGCAGCATCTGCACGCAGGCGAGGCCCGAGCTGTTGCCCTTCAGTTTCAGGTCGACGACGGCATAGCCGGGCGTATGGTCCTTCAGCAGGTCCTGCGCCTCGTCGAGGCCAGGCGCCTGCAGCACCTGGTAGCCGCGCCGTTCGAACGAGCGGCCCAGCGTGCGGGCGAATGCGTCGTCGTCTTCGATGATCAAGAGGAGGCGTGCTTCTTCTTCGTGGTCGTCGTCAGTGGACATGTGAGGGTTCCTTGTCGAGCGCGATCGCGGACAGCGGCAACGTCAGCGTGACGGCGGCGCCGCCTTCCGGACGGTTCACGGCCTGCACCGTCCCGCCCAGGGTGCGGGCCACGTTCACGACGAGGAACAGGCCCAGGCCGCCGCCGGGACGGCCCTTGCTGGACTGGTACGGTTTGCCGAACTGGGCCAGCATCGCCGGGGCGAAGCCGGGGCCGCGATCGAGCACGGTCAGCGCGAGTGTGCCGTCGGCGACACAAGCGTCCACGCCGACCCAGTCGGGCGACGCTTCCAACGCGTTGTCCAGCACGTTGTCGATCATTTGTTTCAATGCGGAGTCGAAGGCGACGGGCAGGTCGTGCTCGATCCGGTTGCGGTAGTCGAATTCGCGCACGGGCCGGCTGTGCTGCCATTCCTCGACGAGCTTGTCGAGGAAGCCGCGGATCGTCGTGCGCGCGGCCGACTCCCCGCGCGCCTCGCCGGCCGACAGCAGGATGCCGCTCACGATGGACTTGCAGCGCTTCAGTTGCGTTTCCATTTCCGTGATTTCTTCCAGGAGGTCGGGGTTCGCCTTGAATTCGCGCATGCGCTTCCAGTCGCCGAGGATCACGGATAGCGTCGCCAATGGCGTCCCCAGTTCGTGCGCGGCGCCCGACGCGAGCAGGCCCATGCGCACGATATGCTCTTCCTCCGCGGCGCGCTGGCGCAGGTCGGCGAGCTGCGCGGCCTTGCCCTTCAAGGTGTTCGTGATGCGCGAGATGAACACGACGAGCAGCGCCGCGTTCAACGTAAAGCAGATCAGCATGCCCTGCACGTACAGGCTCGAGATGCCGCGCGCGTGGTCGAACGGCAGCGCGAGCGGCTTCGCGAACACGGAGAGGCCCGCGAGGCACGCGAGCGTGATGGCGACGATGGTCCACGTGGACCACGCTTCCAGCAACACGGCCGACAGGATCACCTGCAGCAGGTACAGGAACGCGAACGGGTTCGTCGTGCCACCGGACAGGTACAGCTGCATCGTGAGGCTGGCCACGTCGACGAGCAAGGCGAGGAACAACTCGCTGTTCGTGACGGGCCGGTGTTCGTGCCAGCGCAGATGGCTGGCGATGTTGAAGGCGATCAGGCACGCGAGCACCTCGAGCATCTGCACGAGCGGCAGGTGTACGTCGAACACGAGGATCGCGCCGGCGATGGTCGTGACCTGGCCGATGACGGCGATCCAGCGCAGCTCGATCAGCTGCAGCATGTTCTTGTGGCCGGCGACGTATTCGACGTCGGCGGCGGACGCCGTGCGGGCGCGCTGCGCCACGGCGTCCGCGGCCTTGTCGGCGCCCCGCTCGACCATGCGCTTCAACAGATCAGTCGTGTCGTTCATCGTCCTCGTGTTCCCGGCCGTGGCCGCGCGCGACCCACCACCATGCGCCGGCGACCATCAAACCGAGAGCATACCAAGTGATGGCGTACACGAGGTGGCTGTTCGGGAAATTCACGACGGTGAGGCCACCGACGGGCTGGTCCGGGCTGTCCGGCGGATTCTGGCGCGCGGCCGCGTCGACGAAGAATGGTGCGACGGCGCGTGTCGTGCCGAGGCCGCGCGCGGCGGCGATGGCGCCCACGTCGCGCGTGTACCAGCGGCCGGCGGCCGCGTCGTTCGTCCGGCTGAAGGCGCCGCCATGCTCGCTCGTGCGCAACAAGCCCGTGACGCCGGCCGCAGCGCCGCGGGCGTCCGCACACGGGTCGCCGGCCGCGCGCTGCGGCGCGTAGCGCGTGCGCGCGCCCGGGTCGGCGGGAATGAAGCCGCGGTTGACGATGACGATCGCGCCATCCGTCGTGCACATCGGCGTGAGCAGCCAGTAGCCGCTACCCTCTTCCGTGAGGGCCTGGACGGGTGTGGTGAGATCGTAGAGATAAGTCCCGCGCAGCGCGACGCGTCGATACTCGTCGGATGCGGGAGTGATGCCGGCCCAGCGTTCGCGCGGCGGCACGGGCGCCGGGGCAGCGTGCACGCGTGCGTTCACGCGTGCGATGAGGTCCAGTTTCCATTGCAGGCGGTAGACCTGCCAGGTGCCCAGGCCGGCAAAGAGGACGATCAGCAGCAGCGCGCACGCTGCCAGCAACGGAGACAAACCCCGGTGCCGGCGGGCCGGCGCTGCGGCAAGATCGTCCCTCGCCATTACTGCATGTCGTGCATGCCGTGTACCGCGCCGCCGTCGTTGCCCATATTGGGCATCATGTTGGCGTTCATGTGGTACATGACCCAGACGGAGCCGGTCAGCACGATGAACAGCAGGATGACGGTCAGGATCAGCGCCATCATGTTCCAGCCGCCTTCCGACTTCGAGTTCATGTGCAGGAAGTACACCATGTGCACGACGACCTGCACCGCGGCGAAGCCGAGGATGACGAATTTCGTCGTGCCCGGTGCCAGCTGGTGGGTCATCACGAGCCAGAACGGGATCGCCGTCAGGATCACGGACAGGATGAAGCCGATCGTGTAATCCTTGAAGCTGCCGTGGGCGTGCAGGTGGTCATCGTCGTGATGACCGTGGCCGTGGCCATGGGCGTGGTGGTGATCGCTCATGGCAGGACTCCCATCAGATAAACATAGGTGAACACGCCGATCCAGATGACGTCCAGGAAGTGCCAGAACATCGACAGGCAGGCGAGGCGGCGGTAGTTGGCGGCGTTGATGCCGTGCTTACCGACCTGGAACATCAGCGTGACGAGCCACACGATGCCGAAGGTCACGTGGAGGCCGTGCGTGCCGACCAGCGAGAAGAACGCGGTCAGGAAGCCCGAGCGCCACGGGCCGTTGCCTTCGTGGATCAGGTGCGCGAATTCCTGCAGTTCCAGGAACAGGAAGCAGGCGCCGAAGATGCCCGTGACGAGCAGCCACATCTGCGTGCCCTTCACGTTCTTCTTCTGCGCGGCCAGCATGGCGAAGCCGTACGTGATCGACGAGAACAGCAGGAACGCCGTGTTCAGGGCGACGGTCGGCAGCTCGAAGATCTCGGCGCCCGACGGACCGCCCGCGTAGTTGCGGCCGAGGACCGCATACGTCGCGAACAGGCAGGCGAAGATGAGGCAGTCGCTCATCAGGTAGATCCAGAAACCGAGCAGCGTGCCGTTTTCCGGATGGTGCTCGCGCACGTAGTAGCGCGAGCTCGGGTCGGCGCTCGCGGCGCCGGCGTGGGTTACGTTAATGTCAGACATGGGCTTCCAGCATACGGGTGCGTTCTTCTTCCGTGCGGGTCACTTCGTCCGCCGGGATGTAGAAGTCGCGTTTGTAATCGAACGTGTGGTAGATGGCGACGGCGATCATGCCGACGAACGTCACGCCCACCAGCAGCCACATGTGCCAGATGATGCCGAACGCCATCAGGAACGAGATGCCCGGGATCACGGGGCCGGCCCACGTGTTCTTCGGCATGTGGATGGCGACGTAGTCCTTCAGCGGACGCTTGTAGCCGTTCTTCTTCATGTCGGCCCACGTGTCGTTGTCGTGCACGACCGGAGTGAACGCGAAGTTGTAGTCCGGCGGCGGCGACGACGTCGACCATTCCAGCGTACGGCCATTCCACGGGTCGCCCGTCACGTCGGCCAGTGCCTTGCGGTTCAGGATCGACACGAAGATCTGCATCAGGAGGCAGCCGATACCGGCGGCGATCATCAGGGTACCCACCAGCGAGATCTGGAACAGGTAGTGGATCGACGGGTCGTCGAAGTGGCTCATGCGGCGGGTGACGCCCATGAAGCCCAGGATGTACGGCGGAGTGAACGCGACCCAGAAGCCGATCGACCACAGCCAGAACGAGTACACGCCCCACTTGCGATCGAGGCGGAAGCCGAACATCTTCGGCCACCAGTAGTTGATACCCGCGAACAGGCCGAACAGCACGCCGCCGATGATGACGTTGTGGAAGTGGGCGATCAGGAACAGCGAGTTGTGCAGCACGAAGTCGGCCGACGGGATCGCCAGCATCACGCCGGTCATGCCGCCGATGATGAAGGTGATCATGAACGACACGGTCCACATCATCGGCAGTTCATAGCGGATGCGGCCCTTGTACATGGTGAACAGCCAGTTGAAGATCTTGGCGCCGGTCGGGATCGAGATGATCATCGTCGTGATGCCGAAGAACGAGTTCACGCTCGCGCCCGACCCCATCGTGAAGAAGTGGTGCAGCCACACGAGGTACGACAGGACCATGATCACGACGGTCGCATAGACCATCGACGAGTAGCCGAACAGGCGCTTGTTGCAGAACGTCGCGACGACTTCCGAGTAGATGCCGAACGCCGGCAGGATCAGGATGTAGACCTCGGGGTGGCCCCAGATCCAGATCAGGTTCACGTACATCATGGCGTTGCCGCCCAGTTCGTTCGTGAAGAAGTGCGTGTCGAACAGACGGTCCAGGCCGAGCATGGCCAGGGTGGCGGTCAGGATCGGGAAGGCCATCACGATCAGGATGTTGGTGCACAGGGCGGTCCAGGTGAACACCGGCATCTTCATCAGGTCCATGCCCGGCGCGCGCATCTTGACGATGGTGACGACCAGGTTCACGCCCGACAGAAGTGTGCCGACACCCGCCACCTGCAATGACCAGATGTAGTAGTCGACGCCCACGTCCGGACTCGCCAGGATGCCGGACAGCGGCGGGAACGCCAGCCAGCCGGTACGGGCGAATTCACCGACGAACAGCGACGCCATCACGAGGATCGCGCCGGCCGTCGTCATCCAGAAGGAGAAGTTGTTCAGGAACGGGAACGCCACGTCGCGTGCGCCGATCTGCAGCGGCACGACGTAGTTCATCAGGCCCGTCACGAACGGCATCGCCACGAAGAAGATCATGATCACGCCATGGGCGGTGAAGACCTGGTCGTAGTGGTGCGGCGGCAGGAAGCCGTGCGAATCGCCGAACGAGAACGCCTGCTGGGCGCGCATCATCAGCGCGTCGGCGAAGCCGCGCAGGAACATCACGAGACCCAGCACCATGTACATGATGCCGATCTTCTTGTGGTCGATGCTGGTGAACCACTCGTTCCAGAGATAGCCCCACAGCTTGAACTTGGTGAGCAGGGCGAGACCGACGATGCCGCCCAGTGCCACCATGATAAAGGTACCGATCAGGATCGGCTCGTGATAGGGAATCGCTTCCCAGCTGAGCCGACCGAAGATCAACTTCGCTAAGTCAAATTGATCGTGCATGATTACTTCTTCTTTACGGAATCATTGGGCGTGGTGCAGACCTCGCCGTTGGCCTGGGCCAGGCGGGTCGCTGCCGCATGTTGTGGCGTGTTACGCATCGCCATTTCGCGGGCCTTCTTCGCGTCGTCGTTCATCATCTTGTCCTGGCAGACGACGCCGTCGGCGACGCAGCGGTTCAGGACGCGATAGTAGAGGTCGTCGTCGACGGCCGCATAGCGGTGCACCGGCTCCTTGATGCTCGGCTTTTCGAGCGTCAGGTAGTTCGCGCGGTCGAGCTTGGCGCCGCCGCCGGTCTTGACCGACTGCACCCAGCTGTTGAAATCGCCCTGGGGCACGCCGCGGTAGCCGAAGCGCATGTCCGAGTAGCCCGCGCCGCTGTAGTTGGCGGAGAAGCCCACCGACTGGATCGGCTTGTTCTGCACGGCGTTCAAGGTCGTTTCCATGCCCGGCATCGCGTAGATCATGCCCGCGAGTTCCGGCACGTAGAACGCATTCATGACGGACGTCGCGCTGATCTTGAAGCGCACCGGCACGTCGACGGGGACGACCAGTTCGTTCACGGTGGCGATGCCCTGCTCCGGATAGATGAACAGCCATTTCCAGTCCATCGCCACGGCCTCGATCACGAGCGGCTTGGCCGATGCCGGGACCGGGCGGCCTTCGGCCAGGCGGTCCAGCGGGCGGTACGGATCGAGCTTGTGGGTCGAGATCCAGGTCACGAGACCCAGCACGATGATGATCAGCAGGGGCGCGCCCCAGATGACCAGTTCCAGCTTGGTCGAGTGGTCCCAGTCGGGCTCATAGGCCGCTTCGGTATTGCTCGCGCGGTATTTATGGGCAAACCAGATAATCAGGATCATCACGGGGACGATAATCAGCAGCATCAGGATCACCGAAACGACGATCAGATCCGCCTCTTGCTTGGCGATGTCACCGGAAGGGTTCATCACCACCGTGTTGCAGCCGGCAAGGGCCGCTAACAGTGGGGAGAGGAACACTCCGCGACGGAGGGTCTTTGGAATCATGCTTTGTGTTTTACGTTACATGGGAAAAATAACATGCTAATGTAACGCCAACGGCGTGCGTTTGGCGATTGGACGTTTTGTCCTACCCTTATCCGTTTTGCAGCTTTTCTGAGGGGCCAAGGGCCGTCGGCTAATAAGGAGACGAAGACATGCAAGGCACCCCGAACACGTACGGCGGCGCAGGAGCCGCTCCCATCACAGCACCCCACTCCGGGGCCCGGAACATCAACACCCGCGACACGAACATTGCGCCGGGCGAGATCGCGGTCGGCGTCGTCATCGGCCGCGCTTCCGAATACTTCGACTTCTTCGTTTATGCGATCGCTTCGGTGCTCGTGTTTCCCGCCGTGTTCTTCCCGTTCGCCGACCGGCTGGAGGGCACGCTGTATTCCTTCGCCATCTTCGCGCTGGCGTACGTCGCGCGACCGATCGCGTCACTTGTCTTCATGGCAATCCAACGCCACTACAGCCGCGAGATCAAGCTGACGATCGCGCTGTTCCTGATGGGCTCGGCGACGGTCGCCATCTCGATGCTGCCCACGTATTCTCGCTGGGGCGAGTGGTCGATCGTCTCGTTGGCCATCCTGCGCATCGGCCAGGGCGTCGCCCAGGGCGGGTCGTGGGACGGGCTGCCGTCGCTGCTCGCACTCAACGCGCCCGAGAACAAGCGAGGATGGTACGCGATGTTGGGACAACTTGGCGCACCAACTGGATTCATCATCGCGGCGGGGCTATTTTCCTACCTGATGGCGCAGCTGTCGCAGGACGATTTCCTCGTGTGGGGCTGGCGCTATCCGTTCTACGTGGCGTTCGCGATCAACGTCGTCGCCCTCTTCGCCCGCCTGCGCCTCGTCTCGACACCGGACTACACGCACCTGCTGGACGAGCATGAACTCGACCCGGCCCCGGCCCGGGAAGTGATCGGCAACCAGGGCACGAACATCGTCATCGGCGCCCTCGCCGCCCTGTGCAGCTACGCGCTGTTCCACCTGGTGACCGTGTTCCCGCTGTCGTGGATCCAGTTGTACGACACCCGCTCGATGGCCGACTTCCTGCAGGTCCAGATCATGGGCGCGGGGCTGGGCATCGTGGGCGTGCTGGCGTCGGGCCTCATCGCCGACAAGTTCGGGCGCCGCAACACGCTGGGCACCCTGGCCGCGCTGATCGCCCTGTTCTCCGGCTTCATCCCCACGTTGATGGACGGCGGCGTGGCCGGCCAGAACGCGTTCATCCTGATCGGCTTCCTGCTGCTCGGCTTGTCGTACGGCCAGGCCTCGGGCGCCGTGACGTCGAACTTCCTGCCGCAATACCGCTACACGGGCGCCGCGCTGACGTCCGACCTCGCGTGGCTCGTGGGCGCCGCCTTCGCCCCACTCGTGGCGCTGGGCCTGGCCGCGAACTTCGGCCTCGGCTACGTCAGCCTGTACCTGCTTTCCGGCGCCGTCGGATCGCTGGCCGCGCTGAGCCTGAACCGGGCGCTGGAGATCCGCAACTGATTCACTGTTTGAAGGAAGCAGAGCTTATGCCCCGGTTCGCCGGGGCATTTTTTTGGCTGTGTTCGCGTTAATTCGGCGAGCCGGTCGTTTAGCCGAGCTGAACAGCGGCGCACAGCAGATGAGCCGGCGTCGTCAGCCGTCGCGCATCGAGCACCCGTTGCCAGCCCGAGTAATTGATCAAGTAGCGGCTCGCGACGCCGCGAAACCGCACCAACCAGCTCTTGAACCGGCTGTGCCAGGCGTTCACGTTCTGCAGGTGAATTGCGCCGCGCGCCCGAACGCCCGCCTTCACGTTCACCGTCTCGTGCATTATGCCCGCCTGCTTGGCGAAGTGACGGTACGAGAGCGCCGAATCGCTGATCAAGAGCACGTCCGCCGGCAGCACGGGCCGCAGGCACTTTTCCAATTGCGCCACCGTCACTTGGCCGCGGCCGGTATGAAAATCGAGCGTCTGCCCGCTGCGATCGCGCGCGACGAGAAGGCAGTCGAGTTCACCGCTGATGCCGCGCCTTTTTGCCACGCCACCGCGCTTCCTCGGCTTACGTGTCATGTTGCGCGAGCCCTTCTGTGATTCCAACCGGTACGTTTCGTCCGCTTCGACAATGGCGGTCAGCGCTGCAGGCCGATCGCGCATGGCGCCCGGCACGAAGCGATGGCGCCACCTGAAACTGGTCGTGCGATGCACGCCGACGACGCGCGCAGCTTCTCGCACGGTGCGCGACTCGAGGACGCATTGCAGGTACGGCAGCCAATGCTCTTTCTTCCGTAACCTGGCAAGCGGGGTGCCCGTCAGCGCGTTGTAGCTGCGTCCGCAGCCGAGGCAGCGAAAACGCTGCAGCCCACTCGCCTGGCCGCAGCGATGGGCGCGAACGCAAGCGCAGCGCGGACATGGCCGTCCTCGCGCGGCCTGCTCGATCAGCGCGATGCATTCGGCCGGATGGGCAATGCCCGCGATCCATTCTCGTAGCCGAGCCAGGTCGACGGCGGACAATTGCGCCGCCGTCAACATGGCGAACAACTCGTCGAACGTCAGGCCGCGCATCGTCACTCCTCATGAGTCAACTCGACGATACGTATGACAGTCGCAACTCGGTTCAGTTCACATAACTACCGCGAACACAGCCATTTTTTTGGCTGTGTTCGCGTTAATTCGGCGAGCCGGTCGTTTAGCCGAGCTGAACAGCGGCGCACAGCAGATGAGCCGGCGTCGTCAGCCGTCGCGCATCGAGCACCCGTTGCCAGCCCGAGTAATTGATCAAGTAGCGGCTCGCGACGCCGCGAAACCGCACCAACCAGCTCTTGAACCGGCTGTGCCAGGCGTTCACGTTCTGCAGGTGAATTGCGCCGCGCGCCCGAACGCCCGCCTTCACGTTCACCGTCTCGTGCATGATGCCCGCCTGCTTGGCGAAGTGACGGTACGAGAGCGCCGAATCGCTGATCAAGAGCACGTCCGCCGGCAGCACGGGCCGCAGGCATTTTTCCAATTGCGCCACCGTCACTTGGCCGCGGCCGGTATGAAAATCGAGCGTCTGCCCGCTGCGATCGCGCGCGACGAGAAGGCAGTCGAGTTCACCGCTGATGCCGCGCCTTTTTGCCACGCCACCGCGCTTCCTCGGCTTACGTGTCATGTTGCGCGAGCCCTTCTGTGATTCCAACCGGTACGTTTCGTCCGCTTCGACAATGGCGGTCAGCGCTGCAGGCCGATCGCGCATGGCGCCCGGCACGAAGCGATGGCGCCACCTGAAACTGGTCGTGCGATGCACGCCGACGACGCGCGCAGCTTCTCGCACGGTGCGCGACTCGAGGACGCAATGCAGGTACGGCAGCCAATGCTCTTTCTTCCGTAACCTGGCAAGCGGGGTGCCCGTCAGCGCGTTGTAGCTGCGTCCGCAGCCGAGGCAGCGAAAACGCTGCAGCCCACTCGCCTGGCCGCAGCGATGGGCGCGAACGCAAGCGCAGCGCGGACATGGCCGTCCTCGCGCGGCCTGCTCGATCAGCGCGATGCATTCGGCCGGATGGGCAATGCCCGCGATCCATTCTCGTAGCCGAGCCAGGTCGACGGCGGACAATTGCGCCGCCGTCAACATGGCGAACAACTCGTCGAACGTCAGGCCGCGCATCGTCACTCCTCATGAGTCAACTCGACGATACGTATGACAGTTGCAACTCGGTTCAGTTCACATAACTACCGCGAACACAGCCATTTTTTTTGCCGCGCGCATGGAAAAGCGCCGCGCGGTCCGGGACCGGGCGGCGCTGGCGAACGCGAAAGCCGCGGCGTCAGTGCAGCGGCGGCGACCCCGGGCTCGGCTGCGCCCCCGGGCTCACGGTGCGGCCGTCGGCCAGGGTCTGGTTGCCCATGCCCAGTTCAGCCCCGGTGGGCGGGTCGATGGTCGGGTCGGACATCGTGCGCTCGGCCATCTGGCGCAGCAGGTCGACGTCCTTGGCCGGCAGCTTGACCTCGGCCTCGCCCGAGCCGCCATCGACGGCCATCTGCTTGTCGCGGTCCGTGACGTAATCCCAGTTCTCGCCCTGGTTCCAGGCGCCGCGCATCTCGCCGGGCCCCTGCGACATATTGAAATACGTGTTGGCGAAGCGCGGGTCGCCCGGCATTTTGCCCGGAGGGAAGTTCGGGGCGATCGAATACAGGGCCTTCTCGAACGATTTCTGGTGCGCGATCTCGCGCGTCATCAGGAAGCCCAGCGCCTCCTTCACACCGGGATCGTCCGTCAGCGCGATCAGGCGTTCATAGACGATCTTCGCGCGCGCCTCGGCGGCGATGTTGGAGCGCAGGTCGGCCGTCGGCTCGCCGATCGTGTCGATATAGGCGGCCGTCCACGGCACGCCGGCGGAATTCACGAGTGCGGGTCCGCCGCCGTACAGCACTTGCGTCACGTGGCTGTCGTTGCCGGCGCCCTGGATCTTCTTGTACAGGTCGGCCTCGCTGTCGACGGCTTCCGCGAGCTCGCCCTTGGCGCCCTTGTTCAGCATGGCGACGATGTGGCCGATTACCTCGAGGTGGCTCAGCTCCTCCGTCGCGATGTCGAACAGCATGTCCTTGCGGCCCGGATCGTCCTCGCTGACGGCCTGGGTGAAGTAACGCATGGCCGCCGCCAACTCGCCCTGCGGGCCGCCGAACTGTTCGAGCATGAGGTTGGCCAGACCCGGATTCGGCTCATTGACGCGCACGGTGTATTGCAGGCGCTTGTTGTGTGCAAACATTCCGATCCCTCCAGAGTGTGATTGGATGGCCGCGCGCAACGCGTTCTGCGTGATCGCGCGGACCTGTTGCCATCTTCGCAGCGTTACGGAGTGCCGACATCAGAAACGATGCCGTGTCTGTGTAGGAGCCGAAGCGATGACCTGCCGCGCACAGCGCGTTCTGGACAGGAGGGAACGGACTGCTGATTGCCGGCCCGGACCCGGCGTCCCATGCGTCATCGGCCGACAAGATCGTGCGTTGCCCTCCTACGCGGCAGCTCTAGCGTGCGCACTACCATGCATCTATACCGACGCCACTGCATACAGGAGACGCTCATGTTTTCCCTGAAAAAACTCAGTCCGTCCATCACCGACATGATCCGCTTCGATCACTCGCACGTGATGGTGACGTTCCACCAGTACACCCGCGACAAGCGTCCCGCCGTCAAGAAGGCGCTGGCCGAAACGATCTGCGATGCACTGGAAATCCACGCGACGCTGGAAGAGGAAATCTTCTATCCCGTCATGCGCGAACGTACCCACGATCAGAAAGTCATGGACAAGAGCGTGCCGGAACACGATGCAATGCGCGGCGTCATCGCGGAACTGCGCCGTACCGACCCGAAGTCGCCGCGCCACGACGACCTCGTGTTCGAACTGATGCGCGACGTGCAGCACCATGTGGCCGACGAGGAAACGGTGCTGCTGCCGGAAGCGGAGCAGGCGCTGAGCCGCGACCGGCTGTGCGAGCTGGGCGTGCTGATGACGCGGCGCCGGCTGGAGCTGGTGACGCCGAAGGCCGGCAAGATCGCCGCCAACACGGCCGTCGGCTTCTCGGGCAGCACGGCCGCCATCGTCGTCGGCGTCGCGAGCGCGCTGTTCGCCGCGCGCGCGTTCACGCGCAAGCAGCCGGCTTGACGGTTTGTCGCTGCGGCGCAGGCCGCATGCGCTCCCCGGCAGGACCTCGCGTCCTCGCCTCGCCCGCCACCGCGTCCGCGCGCGGTGGCGGGTTTCTCATTGGCCGAACCAGCGGAGCAGCAGTGGCACCAGCCACGGCGCGAGCAAGGCCGTCAACACCCCGTTCAACCCCATGCCGAGGCCCGCGTACGCGCCCATCTCCGGACTGACCAGGAACGCGCGCGCCGTGCCGATGCCGTGCGCTGCCACGCCCAACGCGAGCCCCTGCGCCGCGTGCGACTCGACCCGCAGCGCGCTCATCAGGAAGCGTGCCGTGGCGGCGCCGAAGATCCCCGTACTGACGACGAGAGCGGCCGTGAGTGCCGGCAAGCCGCCCAGGTGTTCGGAGACGGCCATCGCGATGGGCGACGTGGCCGATTTCGGTCCCAGCGAGCGCGCCAGTTCCGGCGACGCGCCCATGAGCACGGCGATGCCGACTGCGCTGACGATCGCCGTCACGCAGCCGCACAGCAGCGCGCACGCCAGGGGAAACAGGCTGCGCCGCAGCCGCGGCACCTGGCGCGCGAGCGGCACGGCGAGGGCGACGGTCGCGGGACCCAGCAGGAAGTGGACGAATTGCGCACCGGCGAAATAGCGCTGGTACGACATGCCGCTCGCCGCGAGCACGAGGCTGACCAGGGCAATCGCGATGGCGACGGGATTCGCCAGCGGAGAAAACCCGCAGCGCGCGTACACCCATTGCGCGAACAGGTACGCGCACAACGTGACGGTCAGGCCCAGCAGCGGCGACGCCGACAGGTAGACCCAGAAATGGGTGAGTTCGTGGAAGCTAAACATCGCCCTTCCCCTTCCTGTGCGCGGGCGTCAGCGCCTGCAGCACGAGTGCCGTGACGGCCAGCGTGAGCAACGTACTGCCGACGACCGCCGCGCAGATCGCGAGCCAGTGCCCATTCCCGCTGGCGGCCGCCACGACGATGCCGACACCGGCCGGCACGAACAGCAGCGACAGGTGGCGCAGCAACTCGTTCGCGCCCGCCTCGACGATCTCGTGCAGCCGCGGGTACGCGACGAGGGCAACCAGCAACAGCAGCATGCCGGCGACGGGGCCCGGCACCGGCAGTCCGGTCAGGAATACGAACCCTTCTCCGAGACATTGAAATACAAGCAAAACGGCAAACGCGAGCAGCAAGCGACCTCCTTCGGCGACAGCAGATTCGATGCGGCCCCGGCGGCCGCGCCGTCCGAAGCATAGCAGCAACGGGCCCGCCGCGTGGCCGCGCGGTCAGCGCCGCGTCGGCTGCAGGAGGCTCGTCATCGCGTCGACGTACGACATGGTGTCGTCCGCGTTCAGCGGCAGCGGCGATGGCGCGAACGTCAGGCCGCCGCGAGGGCCTGACGCGGTGCCGGCGCGGCCAGCGCGGGACGGGCCGGCGCCGGTGCGGCTGCCTCGCCGTCGAGGCGGAATTCGCCGACAAGGGCCACGAGCAGCTCGGCCTGTTGGTGGAGGCTGTCGGCGGCGGCCGCCGCCTCTTCGACGAGCGCGGCGTTCTGCTGCGTCGTGCCGTCCATCTGCACGATGGCCTGGTTGACGTGGCCGATACCGGTGCTCTGTTCCACGCTGGCGGCCGTGATCTCGGCGACGATGTCGCTCACCTGGCGCACGCTGGCGACGACGTTGGCCATCGTGCGGCCGGCGTCGTGCACGAGCGCGCTGCCCGCCTCCACTTCGCTGGACGCGGCGCCGATGAGGGTCTTGATTTCCTTCGCGGCGCCCGCGCTGCGCTGGGCCAGCGCCCGCACCTCGGAGGCGACGACGGCGAAGCCGCGGCCCTGCTCGCCGGCCCGCGCCGCTTCGACGGCCGCGTTCAGCGCCAGGATGTTGGTCTGGAACGCGATGCTGTCGATCACGCCGATGATGTCCACGACCTTGCGCGACGCCGTGTCGATGGCGGCCATCGTCTCGACGACTTCGGCCACGACGGCGCCGCCGCGCTGCGCCGTCTCCGACGCCGACAACGCGAGCTGGTTGGCCTGGCGGGCATTGTCCGCGTTCTGCTTCACGGTCGCCGTCAGTTGTTCCATCGATGCCGCCGTCTCTTCGAGCGCGCCGGCCTGCTGCTCCGTGCGGCCCGACAGGTCCATATTGCCCCGGCTGATCTCGACGCTGGCGGCGGCCACGCTGCCCGCGCTGGCGCGCACCTGCACGAGGACGTCCTGGATTTTCGCCACGAAGCCGTTGAAGCCGGCGGCGATCAGCGCGAGCTCGTCGCGACCCCGCGCGTCGAGGCGCGCCGACAGGTCGGCGTTGCCGCCGGCCAGGTCCGTCATCGTGGCACCGAGGACGCGCAGCGGGCGGGTCAGGCGGCGCTGCACGGCGACCATCACGATGGCGGCGACGATCGCACAGATCAGCGACGCGATCAGCGAATAGCCGATCAGATGGCGCGCGCTGGCCGTCGCCACGCTGTGCGGGAAGGTGAGCTGGATGGCCCACGGCGCGATGTCGTCGTGCAGCCGCAGCGGTTGCAGCAAGTGCACCATGCGGCCGCGGTCGACGAATTCGTAGGTCTGGCCCGCGCGCACGGCGGCCAGCGCGGCGGCCGGCAGGTCGTCGGCCTTCTTGCCCGTCTTCGCCGCGTCCGGGTTGCTCGCGTACAGGCCGCCGTTCGAGACGAGCGACAAGCGGCCGCCGTCGAGCACGCGGATCGCACCCAGGATCTCGCCCAGGTGCGTCAGCTGGAAGTCGGCGCTCGCGGTGCCGCGGAACTCGCCCTTGACGAGGATCGGCGCGACGAGCGACGCCATCATGATGTCCTTGCCGTTGACGGGATACGTGTACGGCTCCGTGAAGAACACCTTGCCGGTGCGCTTCGGTATGTCGTACCAGTCGTTCGCTCCCGGCGTCGTCGGCCACACGATCGGTTCCACGTGCATGGTGCCGTCCGGGTTGCGCGTGTAATACGGCATGTAGCGGCCCGTCGCATCGTATTCGGGGCCCTTGCCCGCGTAGTCGGCGTCCTTGCCGTCCAGCGCGTTCGGTTCCCACGTGACGGCGCCGCCGATGAAGTCGGCCGAGCCGCGGATCGTCGCCTGGGTCATCGACGCGGACTGCTCGCGGGTGGGCACGATGTCGCCCGCGCGCAGCGCGCTCATGGCGCCCGCGAGGTTGGAGACGGCGCCCAGCTTGGCCCCGAGCTGCGCCTGCACGGCCGCGGCGGCTTCGCGCGCGGACGTGCGCGCCAGGCGCATGCTCGCGTCTTCGGCGGAATCGCTGCTGCGCACGGCGATGACGGCGGACGTGGCCGCGAGGCTCAGCACGACGAGCGTGGTGGCCGTGGCGCAGATCTTCGCCGTCAGGGACAGCGACGGCAGGGGGGTGCGGCTCATGGAATCTCCTAGAATTTGCGGGTCAGCGACAGCACGACGGCACGCCGCGCCACGTTCGACACGGCGAGGCGGCCGTCGGCACGGGGCACGCCCGTCGTGTAGCGGTCATAGACGCCCGTCGCGCCGAGCGCGCGGGTGTAGTTCAGGGCGACGGTCCAGCCGTCCTCGAGCTTGTGGGTCAGGCCCGCCTTGACGTCGCGCCAGTCCCAGATGCCGTTGCCGCTGCCGGCCACGCGGCCGTCGCCCGCGTGCACGTTCAGCGTGAGCGACTTCGTCAGCGGCTGGTCGGCGCCGACGTCCAGGTAGCCCGTGCCGCGGGCGTTCTGGATGCCGAAGAAATCGCGGCTGAACGTGTAGTTGTAGCGGGCGTACAGCGATTTCCAGCTGAGGCCGCCGGACAGCTCGCCATAGTCGAACGAGGTATCGGTCGCGCCGATGCGGGCGCCGGGGTATTTGTACCAGTAGACCATCGCCGACCAGCCGATCGGCCCCGCGTTCCCGCTATAGCCGCCGTACAGGTCCCACTCGACCGTACCCTTCTCGATGAAGCGGTCGTCGACGTTGATGACGGACGTGCCCGCGGACCAGCCGCTCGGATGCGCGTAGTCGACGGCAGCCATCGCGGCTGGGCGGCCCCACGTCTGGCGGATGCCGCGCGAGACGTACTGCGAGTTGATGGACACTGTCGCGCTCAGCGGGCTGTCGGCCGCCGGCGCCTCCGCCGTCATCGGTGCGTCGGGCGTCGCTTCGCCCGCGTGCGCGAAGGTGCAGGCGGCCAGCAGGCAGGCAAACGGCGCAAGGGCCGGACGGTGTCGGGTGCTCATTGGTGTCGGTAGTCGGGGTTCGTGAACGGCGATGCGCCACCGCGGGTGGCCGGGCGGTTCGGTTACTGAAAGTCGGTCGGAAGTAGTGCCGCACGGAAATTCTAGTCGGTGCTCAGCGTTTTTTGGTTACAAATTTGCGTGAAATTTGTGGGAAACGCCGGAATGAGACATGCGCGCAACAGTTGGTGGTTGCGGCGTTACATGACTGAAAATGAAGTGAACGGGTGTGCGCGAAAAACGCTTAACACCTTGAAAAGACGGGATTTTCGGGCGCCGGGCCGATTGTGGCGCGCGGGCTGGACGCGTGGGCACGGGGTGCCCACCCTACGGTGCTGTACGAGGTATGCCGGTGGTTACCCGGTGCCCACCAGGCGCATGCGATTACGCGGCGGTCTTGAGCGCCCCGCGCTTGAGCTGGTCGCGCTCGATCGATTCGAACAGCGCCTTGAAGTTGCCTTCGCCAAAGCCCTCGTCCCCCTTGCGCTGGATGAATTCGAAGAACACGGGCCCCAGCTGCGTCTCGGAGAAAATTTGCAGCAGCAACCGCTGGTGTCCATCCTCGACGGTGCCGTCGACGAGCAGGCCGCGCGCCTTCAGTGCTTCCACGTCCTGGCCGTGGCCGGGGATGCGCCCTTCCAGCATCTCGTAGTACGTGGCCGGCGGCGCGGCCATCAGCGGAACACCCGCCGCGCGCAAGCCGTCCACGGTCGCGAAGATGTCTTCCGTCAGCAGCGCGATGTGCTGGATGCCTTCGCCGTTGTACTTCAGGAGGAATTCCTCGATCTGGCCGCCGCCCGCCTTGCCCTCCTCGTTCAGCGGGATGCGGATCATGCCGTCCGGCGCCGTCATCGCCTTCGACGTGAGGCCCGTGTACTCGCCCTTGATGTCGAAGTAGCGGATCTCGCGGAAGTTGAACAGCTTCTCGTAGAACCCGGCCCAGTAGGTCATGCGGCCGCGGTAGACGTTATGCGTCAGGTGGTCGATGATCTTCAGGCCGTGGCCGACCGGGTGGCGTTCGGTGCCCTCGATCCATTCGAAGTCGATGTCATAGATCGACTTGCCGTCTTCGAAACGGTCGATCAGGTAGAGCGGGGCGCCGCCGATGCCCTTGATGGCCGGCAGGCGCAGCTCCATGGGGCCGGTGGGGATGTCGAGCGGCTGGGCGCCCAGCTCGAGCGCGCGCGCGTAGGCTTTATGGGCGTTCTGGACACGGAACGCCATGCCGCAGGCCGACGGGCCGTGCTCGGCCGCGAAATAATACGCGGCGCTCTTCGGCTCGTTGTTGACGATGAAGTTGATGTCGCCCTGGCGGTACAGCACGACGTCCTTCGAGCGGTGCACGGCAACTTTCTTGAAGCCCAGCGCCTCGAACACGGGTTCCAGCACGCCCGGGGTGGGCGATGCGAATTCCACGAATTCGAAGCCCATCAGCCCCATCGGATTGTCAAACAGGTCGGCCATTGTCTATCCTCTATCGATTAAATTGTCACTCTGCGAACACGTCGGCGATCAGTCCCCGCAGCCACTGGATGCCGGGATCGTGGTTGAAGCGCCGGTGCCAGAAGACGTTGGTCTGCAACGTCGGCAGGGCGAGCGGCGGCTCGATCCACTTCAGGCCGAACGGGCTTGCCGCGCTCTCGGCCAGTTTCTGCGGCACCGTCACCACCAGCTCGCTCGTGCTGACGATGTACGGCACCGCGGTGAAATGCGGCACCCGGAAGCGGGCACCGGCCGTCACCCCGGCCTTTTCCAGTAATCCGTTGACGCGGTCGTAGGGGCTCTGCGCCGCATCGACGATCAGGTGCGGGGCCGCCACGAAGCGCGCCAGGTCCACCTTGCCCGTCGAGAGCGGATGATCCTTGCGGAACATGCTCACGAAGCGCTGGCGGAACAGCGCGCGGTGGTACAGCGCTTCCGACACGTCCTCGAACGCGCCGATCGCCAGGTCCACCCTGCCCGTCTCCATGTCGTCCTTCAACGTCAGGCCGTTCGCCCGGATCGACGCGATCTCCACGTTCGGGGCGATCGCACGGCAGCGCTCGATCAGCACCGGCATGAAGTACACCTCGCCCACGTCCGTCATCGCCAGCGTGAAGCGGCGGCCGCTCGTGGCCGGGTCGAAACGGCTGCGCTGCGACAGCGCGAGGGCCACCTGGGCCATCGCGGCGCCGATCGGCTCGGCCATCTGCTGCGCGAGCGGCGTGGGCTGCATGCCGTGCGCCGTGCGCACGAACAGCTCGTCGCCGAACGTGCGCCGCAGCCGCGCCAGCGCATTGCTCACGGCCGATTGCGTCAGGCCCAGGCGCCTCGCGGCGGCCGAGATCTGGCGTTCGCGGTAGACCTCCTGAAATACCGACAACAGATTCAGGTCGATGCTAGAGGGTTCGATCATGCACGAGATAGTGTTATTGATAGTCTAAATAGTCTACATTTTTGTATTCATCTCGTAAAACTACGCGCAGTCCTCTACAGTGTCATAAACACCACGCAATCTGGAGATTCCCTTGACTGTTTCGACTGACGGCTACATGTCCGGCTTCGGCAACGAGTTCGCGACGGAGGCCCTGCCCGGCGCCCTGCCGGCGCACCGCAATTCACCGCAGCGCGTCGCCTACGGCCTGTACGCTGAACAATTGTCCGGGACGGCGTTCACGGCGCCGCGAGGCCATAACCGCCGCTCCTGGCTGTACCGCATCCGCCCGTCCGCCATGCACGGCCCGTTCGAACCGATGGGCAATGGCCGCATCTCCGCCGGCTTCGACGGCATCGCACCCTCGCCGAACCAGATGCGCTGGAGCCCGCTGCCGATGCCCGACGCGCCAACGGATTTCATCGACGGTCTCGTGACGATGGCCGGCAACGGCTTGCCGGCCGCAATGACGGGCTGCGCGATCCACGTGTACGCCGCGAACCGTCCCATGCAGGGCCGCTATTTCTACTGCGCGGACGGCGAGCTGCTGATCGTGCCGCAGCAAGGACGGCTCGCCATCGCGACGGAACTGGGCCTGCTCGACGTCGAACCGCAGGAGATCGCCGTGATCCCGCGCGGCGTCCGTTTTACGGTCGACCTGCCGGACGGCGAGGCACGCGGCTATGTCTGCGAAAACTTCGGCGCCCTGCTCCGCCTGCCGGACCTGGGCCCGATCGGCTCGAACGGCCTCGCCAACCCCCGCGACTTCCTCACCCCGGTCGCGCGCTACGAAGACGTGGAAGGCGATTTCGAACTGATCGCGAAATTCGGCGGCAACCTGTGGCGCGCCGGCGTCAAGCACTCGCCGCTGGACGTCGTCGCGTGGCACGGCAACTATGTGCCGTACAAATACGACCTGCGCCACTTCAACACGATCGGCTCGATCAGCTACGACCACCCTGACCCTTCCATCTTCCTCGTGCTGCAGGCCCCGTCGGACACGCCCGGCGTCGACACGCTGGACTTCGTCATCTTCCCGCCGCGCTGGCTCGCCGGCGAGGACACGTTCCGCCCGCCCTGGTTCCACCGCAACGTTGCCAGCGAATTCATGGGCCTCGTGCACGGCGCCTACGACGCGAAGGCGGACGGCTTCTTGCCGGGCGGCGCCAGCCTGCACAACTGCATGAGCGGCCACGGCCCGGACGCCGCCACGTTCGACAAGGCGAGCGGCGCCGACACGAGCCGTCCGCACAAGGTCACGGACACGATGGCATTCATGTTCGAGACGCGCAATCCGCTCGCCGCGACGCCGTACGCGCTGCAATCACCCCAGTTGCAGGGCAATTACCACGAGTGCTGGGCCGGCATCGCCAAGCATTTCAATCCAGCGAAGCCCTGAACGGCCGGGTCGAGCTGTGCGACCCGACCCGATTCCCTCATGCGATGATCGATCCGCCGGCGGGCGGCGCGGGCCGCCCCGGCACCGCCCGGGACACGCATGGCCGACGTCGTCATCATCCTCGCCCTCATCCTGCTCAACGGTGTGTTCGCCATGTCCGAGCTCGCCGTTGTGTCCGCCAAGCGCCTGCGGCTGGAAAAGCTGGCGGCCGCGGGCAGCGCCGGCGCCCGCAGCGCGCTCGAGCTGCACGAAGACCCGACCCGCCTCCTGTCGACGGTGCAGGTCGGCATCACCCTCATCACCATCTTCAACGGCGCGTTCGGCGAAGCGTCGCTGACGACGCAGCTGGCACCCGGCCTCGCCCGCATCGGCATGCCGGACGGCTATGCGCGCCCGGCCGCGCTGGTGGTCGTCGTCGCCGGCATCACGTTCGCGTCGATCGTGCTGGGCGAGCTGGTGCCAAAGCGCATCGCGATCCTGTACCCGGAACAGCTTGCGGCCGCCATGGCGCGGCCGCTGCACGTACTGTCGCGCCTCGCGCACCCGTTCGTGCGCCTGTTCGCGATGACGACGGACGGCATCATGGGCCTGCTCGGCATGCATCACAGCAAGGACGAGACGCCGACCGAGGAGGAAGTGACGGGCATGATCAAGGAAAGCGCGGATGCGGGCGTGTTCGAGAAGGCGGAGTACGACATCGCCGCGCGCGCGCTGCGCCTGGACGACTGGCACCTGCGCGCGCTGATGACGCCCCGCGTCGACCTCGACTGCCTCGACCTCGACCAGCCGCTCGACCGCAACCTCGAGCGCATCGCCGCGTCGCCGTACGGCCACTTTCCCGTGTACCGTGGCGACCGCTCGCAGGTGCTCGGCATCGTACGGGCGCGCAACCTGTTCGGCCAGGCGATCCGCGGCCAGTCGTTGCAGGGCATCGACATCGCGGCCGCCGTCGAGCCGATCCTGTATGTGCCGGACACGAGCAGCGCCATCGACTTGCTGGAGCAACTGAAGCAGGCGCGCACGGAACTCGCGCTGATCGTCGACGAATACGGCGACATCCAGGGCATGGTGACGCTGACGGACGTGATGACGGCGCTCGTCGGCGGCGTCGCGCCCCCGGTCGACCACGGCCAGCCGGATGCCGTCCGGCGCGAGGACGGCAGCTGGTTCGTGGACGGCAGCATGGTGCTCGACCGCTTCCGCCACTTGACGGGCGCCGCCGTCCGCTTTCCCGACGAGGACGGCGGCGCCTACCACACCCTGGCCGGCTTCATGCTGTACCAGTTGGCCGTCATCCCCCGGACCGGCGACTGGCTGGACTGGGCCGGCTGGCGCTTCGAAGTGGCCGACATGGACGGCAACCGTATCGACCGCCTGCTCGTCACCCCATCGCTACCCAAGGAGGAGCCATGACCCATCCCCGTTTCGCCGCCGCCCTGGCTTGCGCCCTGCTCGCCGCCGCCACGGCATCTGCCGCCCAGCGCACCCCACCGCCCACCGCACCCGCGGGGGCGCCCAAGGCGGCGGGCACGCGCGCGCTCGAGGCCGGCGCGAAGATCCTGCAAGGCAACGCACCGCTGGCCGGCTTCGACATCTACCTGGACGGATTTCATCCGATGAAGGACCATCCGGACATGCAGGTCGAAGCGCACCACTTCTGCCGCCAGGTGAACGAAGACCTCGCGCAGTGCGCGCTGTTCGACGGCAATACGCGCACGGCGAACCTGACCGGGATCGAATACATCATTTCGGAAAAACTGTACGCCACGTTGCCGGCCGACGAGCGCCCCTACTGGCACCCGCACAACGGCGAAATCCTGAGCGGCCTCCTGGTCGCGCCCGGCCTGCCGGCGGCGGCCGAGCATGCGCTGATGGCGAAGAAGATGAACAGCTACGGCAAGACGTGGCATGTGTGGAACACGGGCGCAAACGGCAAGCCGGGCGACGCGCTGCCGCTGGGCGCGCCGATGCTGGGCTGGTCGTTCAACCGCGATGGCGAAGTCTTTCCCAGCGTGGTCGAGGAGCGCGACATCCGCATGAAAGTGCACACCGGCAGCAAGCGCAAGGCACGCGCGGACTTGAGGCCGCAAGCCCATCCGCAGGGCGGCGTCGATGCGCTGAAGGGAACATTCCAGCAGGCCACGCAAGACATACCGGGAGTCGTCGACAGCGCGGCGCCGGCGCGGTAGATTGGGGTCTTCACAGGAGGACTGATCATGCGCATCGACTGGCTGCATTTCACGCCGTGGGCGTCCTTAACCGGCGGCATCCTCATCGGGCTGGCAACGGCCCTGCTGCTGCTCGCGAATGGCCGCGTCGCCGGTGTCAGCGGCATCCTCGGCGGCTTGCTGCGTCCGGCGCGCGGCGACGTCGCGTGGCGTGTCGCATTCGTGCTCGGGCTGTTCGTCGCACCCATCGTCTGGCTGGCGATGCGCGCGATGCCGCCCGCACAGATCGACCATTCCCCGGCGCTGCTCGCGCTCGGCGGGCTGCTCGTCGGCGTGGGCACGCGGTTCGGGTCCGGCTGCACGAGCGGCCATGGCGTGTGCGGCGTCGCCCGGCTGTCTCCGCGCTCGCTGCTGGCGACGGCGTGTTTCATGGCGGCCGGCTTCGTCACCGTGTTCGTCGTGCGCCACGTGCTGGGGCGCTGAGGAGGCCGCGATGAACCTCGTCACCGCCTTCCTCGCCGGCCTGCTGTTCGGGGGCGGCCTGATCCTGTCCGGCATGAGCAACCCTGCCAAGGTGCTGGCCTTCCTCGACGTGGCGGGCCAGTGGGACCCGTCGCTGTTGTTCGTCATGCTGGGCGCCGTGCTCGTGGCCGCCGTCGCGTTCCGCGTCGCGCGCACGCGCGTGCGGCCGCTGTTCGGCAGCGCCATCCATGTGCCGGGCGCGGGCCGGATCGACGTGCCGCTCGTGCTGGGCAGCGTGACGTTCGGCGTCGGCTGGGGCCTCGTCGGCTATTGCCCGGGACCGGCGCTGACCGCGCTCGCCGTGGGCGGCCGTTCGACCTTGCTGTTCGTTGCGGCGATGGTGGCGGGCATGGCCATCTTCGAAACGGTCGAGCGGATCCGCGCCGGTATCGGCACGCACGGCGGCGCTGCCCACGCCGCGGCGGGCCCGCCAGGAGATTGAATGCAGACAAATCCCATCCAGCTGTTCGACACGGCGTCGTCGACGTACACCTACATCCTCGCCGGTCCGGGCGGCGACGGGGCCGTCATCATCGACCCCGTCGACCATCATTGCGAACGCGACCTCGCCCACCTCGCGCGCCTGGGGCTGCGGCTCGACTACGTCATCGAGACGCACGTCCACGCCGACCACGTCACGTCGGCCGGCCGCCTGCACCAGCTGACGGGCGCGCACACGGCCGCGCCGAGCGGATGCGGCGTACCGTCAGCGGAACTCCAGCTGCACGACGGCGACGTCATCCGCTTCGGCGCCGGCGAGACGATCACCGTGCTGCACACGCCGGGCCACACGGCCGGCCATATGTCGTACGTCTGGCGCGACAATGTGTTCACGGGCGACACCCTGCTGATCGGCGGCTGCGGCCGCACCGACTTTCAAGGCGGCAGCTCGGCCGCGCTGTACGACAGCATCACCGCTACCCTGTTCGCGTTGCCCGACACGACGCGCGTGTGGCCCGCACACGACTACAACGGCCAGGCCGTGACGACGATCGGCTGGGAAAAGGCGCACAACGCGCGGGTCGTCGGCCGCAGCCGCGACGAATTCATCGCCTTGATGGACAACCTGCACCTGCCGCAGCCGAAGCTGATCGACATTGCGGTGCCCGCGAACCGGAATCTCGGGTTGCCGCACGGCGGTTGATCGCCGCGGCGCCCGTCACAACTGGCCGTTGCGTTGGCGGTGCAGCCGGAACGCGTCGCGGATATTCCTGACGAGCTCGCCATCGTCCCACGGCGTCGTCATGAACTTGAAGAGTTCGCCCTGGTTCACGCTGTCCGTGACCGCAGCGAGATCGGTGTGTCCCGACAGGATGATGCGGATCGTGTCCGGATAGAGTTCCCTGACGATGCCCATGAACTGGGTGCCCGACATGCCGGGCATGTCCTGGTCGGCCACGATGACCCGCACCTTGTTCAACGCGAGCAGGTCGAAACCTTCCTGCCCGCTGCTTGCCGTCAGCACGCGGTAGCCTTCCCGCTGCAGCAGCCGGCGCAGGATCGCCAGGTTGCCGGCGTCATCATCGACGATGAGCAAGGTATCGTCGTCGACCTGGTCCCCCAGCATCAGCTGCATCTTGTGGACGAGCATCACTTCGAACTGAGCGGCCGGCACCGCCTCGGTGACGTAGAACCCCTGGATCTCGTCGCAGCGGCGCCTGCGCAGGAATTGCAACTGCCCTTCCGTTTCGATGCCTTCCGCGACCACGCGCAGGTGCAGGCTGTGCGCCATCGCGATGATCGCGGTCGCGATCGCCGCATTCCCCGTATTCGAATTCACGTCGCGGATGAACGCCCGATCGATCTTGACAACGTCGAACGGAAAACGCTGCAAGTGGGCGAGCGACGAGTGGCCGGTGCCGAAGTCGTCCAGCGACAACTGGATGCCCAGCGCCTTCAAGGCCTGCAAATGGGTTGCCGCCGTCTCCACGTCGTGCATCACCATGGACTCCGTCAGTTCGAGCTCCACATGGTGGGCAGGCAGTTGATGCCGGGCCAGCGCAGCGCTGACCTTTTGCACGATCTTCAGGTTCTTGAGCTGGGCTGCCGACAGGTTGACCGCGATGGGCACGATGGCCAGCTGGCGTTCCAGCCAGCTGGCCTGTTGCGCGCAGACGGTGTCGAGCACCCAGTCGCCGATCGGCTCGATCAGCCCGACCTCTTCCGCCAGCGGAATGAAGGTGCCGGGATACACGAGGCCGCGGCGCGGATGCTGCCAGCGGATCAGCGCTTCGGCGCTGACGATGCGTCCGCTCAGCAGGTCGACGCGCGGCTGGTAGTGCACGACGAATTCCTGCGCGTCGAGGGCGTGCTGCAGCTCCGATTCCAGCGCGAGCCTGGAGGCGTGCGCGGCGTTCATCGCCGGCGAGTAGTACAGATACGACTTGCCCAGTCGCTTGGCACTTTGCAAGGCCGCTTCCGCGTGCTTGAGCAGCTTTTCGGCATCGCCGCCATCGCGCGGGAACAGGGCCAATCCGGCGCGTGCGTGGATGCGCGCCTCATGCGGGTCCAGTTTGAAGTGCTGATTGATCGTCGCCAGAACAGCTTCTTCGACGATGTTTTCAAGATCGGCGTCGTGCGCCAGTTCGGCGATCGCGATGGCAAACGTGGCGCCCCCGATCCTGGCGAGGCTGGCGCCGCTCGGGAGTACCTCGTCGAGCCGCCGCGCGACCTGCTTCAACAGGGCATCGCCCGCGTGACGTCCGAGCGCATCGTTCAATTGCGTGAAGCGGTCAATGTTGACGACGACCGTGCCGATACCCTGTCCGGGTTGCGCCGCATGGATGAACTGCGCGAGCCGGTCCTCGAACAGCCTGCCGTTCGCGAGTCCCGTCAGCACGTCGTAATACGCCAGGTAACTGAGCCGCTCCTTGTTGTCGATGAACTGCAATGCGAAGTCGAGGTCGCCGACCAGGTCGTCGAGGAGCTTGAGTTCTTCCGCGTCGAAGAAGCCGACGGTATCGGCGACGAACACCATCACCGCGTCGACACGGCCCCCCGACGACAGCGGCATCGCGGCGATGGCACGATGTCCTTCCTCGAGTATGTCCTGCGCGATCGCCGCCAGGCTGGGGTCCGTCGACACGTCGTTGCAGATCACGACGCGGCCTTCGCGCGCGGCCACGCAGGCCGGCCTCATGCTGTCGGGGCCGTCGGTGCGCAGCGTGAGGCGCACCCGGTCGACGTTGCGTCGTTCGCTGCCGTACCATGAGACCACGCGCCCGTCGACGGTGCCGGGATCGAGCACGCCGATCCAGGCCGTCTTGAACGCGCCGTCGTGCACGGCGATGCGGCACACTTCGTCGAACAACGCATCACGCGTATGGATGCGGGTGATGGCGGCGTTGATGCCGCTCGACACGGCATAGATCCGGCTGAGGCGCATGATCTTGTCGTGCGCGGCGAGCCGCTCCGTGACGTCGTGGGCCAGCACGAACCGGCAAGCCCGTTCGTTGAACCACAGCGGATGCGACGTGATCTCCACGTCGATCAATGCGCCGTCCTTCTTCACATGCTGCCAGATTCCGGACTTCTCGATACTCGGCACCGACGGCTGCCGCAGGTTCTCGTTCAGGCGCAGCTGTTCTTCCGGCGGCCTGATGTCGTGCAGCGTCATGGCCAGGAATTCGGCCTCCGAATACCCGTAATGCACGATTGCCGCCGCATTGACGGCCACGAACCGGAATGTCTCGAGGTCGTAGACCCACATCGGTACGGGATGCGCATAAAACAGCGCGGCAAATCCGGCATCGGAAGGTTGAATCATGACATTCTCACCTCGGAGGTTCGTCGTCCGGCCCAGAGACGAATTCGCATTAAGAGTGCTTAATTTAAAGCATGTTTGCAAGTTATTTGTGACAATTCCCCGCTGGCTCCGTTTGCTTTAGAATCCTTGTCTTTTAGCAAGCGGACATCATGGCCTCCGACGACACCCAACTGCACCGCGGCCTCAAGAGCCGGCACATCCAATTGATGGCCCTCGGCGGCGCCATCGGCACGGGCCTCTTCCTCGGCGTCGCGGAGACCGTCCGGCTGGCCGGACCGTCCGTGTTGCTAGGCTACGCCATTGCGGGCCTGATCGCTTTTCTGATCATGCGCCAGCTGTCCGAGATGATGGTCGACGAACCGGTCGCCGGCTCGTTCGGCCACTTCGCAGACAAATACTGCGGCCGCTTCGCGGGCTTCGTCTCCGGCTGGAACTATTGGGTGCTGTACGTGCTCGTCAGCATGGCGGAACTGTCGGCCGTCGGCATCTACGTGCAGTACTGGTTCCCGCACGTGCCCACGTGGGTGTCGGCGCTCGGCTGCTTCCTGCTGGCGAACGGCATCAGCCTGATCAACGTACGGGCGTTCGGCGAGAGCGAGTTCTGGTTTTCCGTCATCAAGGTGGCCGCCATCGTCGCGATGATCGTCTACGGCGTGTTCCTGCTGGCGAGCGGCGGCGCCGGGCCGCAGGCGTCCGTCGCCAACCTGTGGACGCACGGCGGCTTCTTCGCGCACGGCATCAAGGGCCTCGTGATGTCGATGGCCATCATCATGTTCTCGTTCGGCGGGCTGGAAGTCATCGGCATCACGGCGGCCGAGGCGGCCGATCCGGCGCGCTCGATCCCGCGCGCGACGAACCAGACGCTGTGGCGCATCCTCGTGTTCTACGTCGGCGCTCTGGCCGTGCTGCTGGCGCTGTACCCGTGGGACCAGATCGTACCGGGCGCGAGCCCGTTCGTCCTCATCTTCAAGGCGCTGGACGCCGGCATCGTCGCGCACGTGCTGAACGTCGTCGTGCTGACGGCCGCGCTGTCCGTCTACAACAGCTGCGTGTACTCGAACAGCCGCATGCTGTACGGCCTCGCGGTGCAGGGCCACGCGCCGCGCGCGCTGCTGCGCGTGAACGCGCGCGGGGTGCCGCTCACGTCGCTGGGCGTGTCGGCCGTCGCCACCGCGCTGTGCGTCGGCGTGAACTATGCCGTGCCGGGCAAGGCGCTGGGCCTGCTGATGGGCCTCGCCGTCGCCGGCATGCTCATCAACTGGGCGATGATCAGCTGGAGCCATCTGCGCTTCCGCGCCGCCAAGCGGGCGGCCGGGGTGCCGACGGCGTTCCCGAGCCCTTTGTATCCGCTGACGAACTGGGTGTGCCTCGTGTACCTCGCGGGCATCGTCGCCATCATGTATGCGACGCCCGACCTGCGTCCGTCCGTGTGGATGATCCCGGCGTGGCTCGTCGTGCTGGCAGCGGGCTACCGCGTCGCCGAGGGACGGCGCGCGCGCGTTGCGCGGGTCGCTTCCTGACGCCGACGGCGGCGCTGCCGGCGCGCGTATCGTGCGGGACGAATGGTACACTTCCCTGATCACGAACCGCGAACTGCAACCACTGCGAGCCCGGCATGGAACAACAGGCATTTCTCGATACCTTGAAGGCGGAAGGCTATGCGGAACCCGTCCGCGTCCACCGCGAACCGAACGGCAGCCTCGCCGACCACGCCCATCCGTTCGAGGCGAAGGCGCTGATTCTCGCCGGTGAGATCCGCATCCACGCGGGCGGCGAGATCAAGATCTACCGCGCGGGCGACGTGTTCCACCTGCGCCGCGCCGAGCCCCACCGGGAAAGCTACGGGCCCGAGGGCGTCGACTACCTGTCCGGGCGGCGCTAGACGCGCGTTTCCTTGCGCGTCGCGCACTCGTCCGCAAGCACGAGCACGGGCGGCGTGCCGGCCGCGCGGAACACGACGGCGAAGCAGTCGAACCAGTCCTGCGGGTCGGGACAGCCATCCTCCAGCATGGCGCGGTATTCGTCCTCGGCCTGGTACGCGTAGGTGACGATCACCTCCCCGGCCGCCGTGCCGAACCACGCCTCGTCGTCCGCATCCGGGCGCACACCGTGGCCGTGGCGGCCGTTCCAGCCGTGCACGGCCGGGTCGAACAACAGCACTTCGCGCCCGCACACGGGGCACGCCGCGTACACGGGGGCGACGGGCGCCGTCACCATCCTGCGGCCGAACAGCCCGCGCCGCTCGCGCCGCCGCGCCGTGCGCAGCTTCAGCTCCCAGCTGCCGCACGGGCAGCCCAGCCGCCGGGCGACGACGTCCGGACCATGCGGCAGCCCGCGCACGGCGGGGACGGCGACGTTGGCCAGCATGAACGGCGCCAGGTTGGCGGGGATGCGGGCACCGAGCAGGGCGATCAGGTCCGACACGGTCAGGTCCGATATCAGGAATCAGAAGTACTTTGACAGATAGTACACGCCGGAGTCGGGAAACACGGTTGCGATCCGCTTGCCGGCGAGACGGGGCAGCAGCGCCGCGATGCCGGCCGCGACGCAACCGCTCGATCCGCCGGCCAGGATGCCCTCTTCCCGCGCGAGCCGACGGCACCAGTCGAGCGCGACGTCGTCCGCGACCTGCACGACGTCGTCGACGACGCCGGGGTCGAAGCTGCGCGACGGCAGGCGCTTTCCCACGCCTTCCACGACGCTCGCGAACGGCCCGGCGGCGGGCGTGGCCGTGACGGCTTCCCGGTACGCCGAGTTGCTCGGCTCGACGCCGATGACGGTCAAGCCGGGCTTCTGCTCCTTCAGGTAGCGGCCGATGCCCGAGATACTGCCGCCCGAGCCGATGCCGCACACGAATACGTCGATCTCACCCGCCACCTGGCGCCACAGTTCCGGGCCCGTGTCGAGGTAGTGCGCTTCGCGGTTCAATATCGACTGGTACTGGTCGAGGTAATGGGCGCCACCGTCCCGCGCGAGGCGTTCGGCCACGGCGTGGTAGCCGCCGGCCGGATCGCTGCCGTCGTCGGGCGCGCACGGATGGACCTCGGCTCCGTAGGCGCGGATGCGCTTCATTTTCTCGGTGCTGGTCGATTTCGGCACGGTGACGTCGCAGCGCAGCCCCAGCACGGCGCTGGCCATCGCGAGCGCGGCGCCCGTGTTGCCGGACGAGCTTTCGACGACGCGCGCCGTCCCGGCGGGCAGGCTTTTCAGCATATGCCGCACCATGCGGTCCTTGATGCTGCCGCCGGGGTTCATATATTCCAGTTTCGCCACTACGTCCACGTCGGGAAACAGGCGCGCCAGCCTGACGACGGGGGTGTTGCCGATTGCGTCCATCACGGAAGACTTGACTTGCGATTCCACGCCGATCCTTTCACTGAGATTGCCGCTAAGAAAGACTAGCACAACAATCCTTTCGATGGCGTCGGATTGGAAATCGTGCGCGCCGCGCGGGCAATCGTCCACCTTAACCGGCAGCGGCCCTCGCCGGCAAGGCAGTCGACGGCGGGTGTCGCCAAATTGGTTTATCCAGGCAGCCGCAACGTCCGTATGAAAATGCCTGTATCGCTGCGCCGCCACAGCAGCCGCAGAAGATACATATCAGATGCATCTTTGCTAGAATGAAGTTCCCGGGCGATCCGCGCCGCCGGGACCTTCATTCCACGCAGAGCCCCGCATGACCTCTCCCGCCATCACCGAAGCGTCGATCGTCCGCCTCGTCGACACGTTTTACGCGCGCGTGCGCGACGACGCCGTGCTGTCTCCCGTGTTCGAGGCGAAGCTGGCCGGCCGCTGGCACGAGCACATGCCGCGCATGTACGCGTTCTGGACCAAGGTGCTGCTCGGTAAGGGCGACTTCCAGGGCAATGTGTTCGGCAAGCACATGGCGCTGTCCGGCATCGAGACGGACCACTTCGTCCGCTGGCTCACCTTGTTCCGCCTGACGGCGATCGACGTGTTCGGCATCGACGGCGCGTCGGACGCTCTCGTCGTGGCGCAGCGCATCGCGTCCAGCCTGCAACTGGGCTTCTTCGGCGATATCCGCGTCTGAGGCGTCAGGCGCGCTGGGCGGCCGCCGTGCGGTCGGCCGCCGCCGCGAGCAGCGCCTGTTTCAATTGCAGGTCGGTGAACGGCTTCGTGAGCACGCGCGCCGTGACGTCGGACACGCCCGCCACCAGGCTGCCGTAGCCCGACGCGAACACGAGCGCCACGTCGGGATACGCGGCCACGATACGCCGGGCCAGGGTCAAGCCGTCCAGGTCGGGCAGGCTGTAGTCGACGACGGCGGCGTCATACCGTTCGCGCGCGAGCATGTCGAGTGCTGCGCCGGCCGTGGCCGCTTCGTCAGCCTGGATGCCGGCCGGCAGCAGGATGTCGCGATACAGTTCGCGCGCCCGGGCATCGTCTTCGACGAGCAGCACGCGCAACAGGGGCGCCGGATTGCCCGAAGCCTGCGCGGGCGCTTCCGCCGCGGCCTCCGGCGTGCCGAGTAATTGGCGCACCTTGCTGGCCAGCTTCTCCCGGCGGTAAGGCTTCGACAGCAGTTCCACGCCGGGGTCGAGCCGGCCGCCATGGATGATCGCGTTCTGCGTATAGCCGGACGTGTACAGGACCTTCATGTCCGGCAGCAGCGCCTTGGCCTGGCGCACCATCTCCGTGCTTTTCACCTTGCCCGGCATGACGACGTCCGTGAACAGCAGGTCGCAGCGCACGCCGGCCTTGAGCACGGCCAGTGCCATGTCGGCATCGTCGGCGCGCAGCACGTGGTAGCCCAGTTCCGTCAGCATGCCGACGACGGTCGCCTGGACGTTCGGATCGTCCTCGACGACGAGGATCGTCTCGGTACCGCCGCGCACTTCGCCCGCGACGGGTTCCGGCAAGGTCTGCTCGGCCTCCAGCGCGCGCGGGAAGTAGGCCTTGATCGTCGTGCCGTGCCCCACTTCGCTGTAGATGCGGAAATGGCCGCCGCTCTGCTTGACGAAGCCGAACGCCATCGACAGGCCGAGGCCCGTGCCCTGCCCTTCGCCCTTCGTCGTGAAGAATGGCTCGATCGCGCGATCACGCACGTCGGGCGTCATGCCGGTGCCCGTGTCGGAAATCGCGAGCAGCACGTACTGCCCCGACGGGACTTCGTGCGCGGCGCTCACGTAGGTATCGTCCAGCATCGTGTTCGAGAGTTCGATCGTCAGCTTGCCGCCGCCGGGCATCGCGTCGCGCGCGTTGATGGCGAGATTCAGCACGACGTTTTCCAGCTGGTGCGGGTCGAGCATCGTGTTCCACAGCGACGCCGACGCGACCGTCTCGACCTCGACGTGTTCGCCGACGGCCCGCCGCACCAGGTCTTCCATGCTGCGCACGATACGCCCCGGGTTCAGCACATACGGCTGCAGCGGCTGGCGGCGCGCGAACGCGAGCAGCTGCGACGACAGCTTGGCGCCGCGGTCGACGGCGCCCAGCGCCATCTGCAGGTGCCGCTGGCCGGACGGCTGGCCCGCCACGGCCCCGCCCAGCAATTGCAGGCACCCGCCGATCACCTGCAGGATGTTGTTGAAGTCGTGCGCGACGCCGCCCGTCAGCTTGCCGACGGCTTCCAGGCGCTGCGCGTGCTGCAGCGCGTCCCGCGCTTCTTCCAGTTGCACGCGCTGCGTGACGTCGCGCGTGATCTTCGCGAAGCCGACCAGGCGGCCTTCGGCATCGCGGATCGCATCGACGACGACGTCGGCCCGGAACCTCGAGCCGTCCTTGCGCACGCGCAGGCCTTCGCCGTGGAAGCGTCCGTGCTCGCGCGCCGTCGCCAGCACGCGTTCCGGCAGGCCGCCGCGCCGATCTTCTTCCGTGTAGAAGCGGCTGAAATGCGTGCCGATCACTTCGTCGGCCGCATAGCCCTTGATATTGCGCGCGCCCGCGTTCCACGTCGTGACGAGGCCTTCCGGCGACAGCATGTAGATCGCGTAGTCGATGACGCTGTCGACGAGCAACCGGAACTGTTCCTCGCTGCGGCGCAGCGCTTCGCGCGCCAGCTTCTTGTCGCTGATGTCGCGGGTGATCTTGGCGAAGCCGAGCAGGTGCCCTTCGTCGTCAAGGATGGGATCGATAACGACGGACGCCCAGAAATGGCTGCCGTCCTTGCGCACGCGCCAGCCTTCCGCCTCGAAGCGTCCCTTTTCCAGCGCCGTGGCGAGCGCCCGCTCCGGCAGGCCGGCAGCCCGGTCGGCCGGCGTGTAGAAGCGCGAGAAATGCTCGCCGAGGATCTCCGCCTCCGTATAGCCCTTGAAGCGGCGCGCGCCCGCGTTCCAGCTCGCGACCGTGCCGTCCGGATTGAGCATGTAGATCGCATAGTCGGCGACGCGCTCGACCAGCAGTTGCATGCGGCGCTGCGTGTTGAAATCAGAAGTCATGGAGGCAAGAAGGTCAAACGTTCACAATCCAAGTATAACATTCTTGGGAATTTTAATGCTCAGGTTGAAACTTTTATATCCTTACAGACAATATTGCATGCCCGTTACCACTTGCGTGTGCGGCAACGGGGCGCGTCCGCTACAATCCGGGCGTCCGGCCGTCGCCGGGCCGCGTCAACGACCATTTCGGAGAGCCACCATGTCGGGTTACAGCATCAACCTTGAAGAAAAAACGCTAGCTGGGAACAATTTCCGTGAAGTGCTTTACACGACACCCCGCAGCCAGCTCGTCATCATGACCCTGCAGCCCGGCGAAGAGATCGGCCTCGAGAAGCACGAGGGCCACGACCAGTTCATCCGCGTGGAAGCGGGACGCGGCGTCGCCACCCTGGATGGCGAACGGCACGACCTCGAGGACGGCGTCGCCGTCGTCATCCCGGCCGGCACGGAACACAACGTCGTGAACACGTCGGACACCGAACCGATGCGCTTGTACACACTCTACACGCCACCCGAGCATCCCGACGGCACGGTCCACGCGACCAAGGCCGAAGCGGACGACTACGAAAGACAGCACGGTCACCACTGATCCACGACCGGCCCGCGCCTAGCCACGGCAAGCAAAGCCATAGCGCGTCATCGCGCAGCCGCGCCGGATGCACTGGCGTTCGTCGTAGCCGTGCGCCCGGCATTGCATCAGGGTTTCCTCGCGGCGCTCGCGCGGCGACGGCTCCGCCTTGGCCGGCCGCACCTCCGGCGTAGCGTCACGCCGTGCCTTCTCGGCCGCGCGCCTGCGGGCAGCAGCAGCGTGGCGCGCGGCGCGCTTGGGTGCGTCGAGGTCGACCGTCGCCACGGACCGCGGCGCGGCCGGAGTCACGGCCGGCGCGGGGGCTGGCGGGGCGGGCTTGACCTCCGGTTCGGCCGGCGGAGGTGGCTTCACAGCGTCGATGGGCGCGGCCGATGACGGGGTCGGCGCTTGGGCCGGTTCGGGCGCCGAGGCGGTCGGCGGTGCCTTGACCGTGGGGGCCGGCTCGCGGGCGGCATAGGCCTGTGCGCCGCGCGTCGCAGTGGCTTGCGCCGTGTTCGCGGCCACGGGCACGCTCTCGGCGCGGCTTCCCGCGTACAGCCACCCGGCGCCACCCCCGACGCCCGCTGCCAATGCGCCGGCAGCGCTCCACGCCACGACGCGGCGCTTCCACAGCCGGCGCCAAGGCGACACAGGCGTATCCGCTGCGGCCCGGACCGGGGAGGCGACTCTCTCCGGCATCGGTTCCGTACGTGGATCGGGCGCGGACGCGCGCGGCGTCGCGCTCCATTGCGCGGCTGGCCCGCGTTCGTCGGCTGGGGCACGCAACAACGTCGTGTCGTCCGGCCGCGCGGTCGGCAGTTGGCGGGCCGCGCGGTCGGGTTCGACACCCTGCGGTCGTACGCTGGCGTTCGACTGGACGGCAGGCACGTGTCCGTGAACGGGGATGCCCGGCGCGCTGCCGTCCGCTGGCCGGGCCGACACAGGCGCTTGTGCGTCGCCGCCCGGCGCCGCGACGGGCGGCGGCACAGGGCCGATGCCGGATTCGCGCTCTGCGAGGCCGGCGGGCACGTCGCTCGGATCCGGACGGCGCGGTACGGCCGCGGCCCCCGCCAGAGCGTCGCCCTGCGTGGTGCCTGCGGGCGCGGTGCGCGGCGCCGGCGTGGCAGGGAGTGCAGGTGTCGAGTCGCCGGATGTGGCCGCTCGGGCCGGCTCCACCGCGGCGGTTTGCGGCCCTGCCGGGTGTGATGCGCTCCTGCGTTCGTCGCGACCGAAAAACGCCGCGACGTCCATGGTCGGCCGCTCCGGTCCCGGCGCCCCGCCCTGCTGCGGCGCAGGTGCCGGCCGGGACTCCCCTGCACCTGCCAGCGCGGCCCGTTCGGCCCACGCTTCGATGGCGACACCGGTCCCGCGTGCCGCCACGTCGGGTGCACGCCGCGCGGTACGGGGTCCGAGTCGTTGTCCGGGCGTACCCGCATCGACCCGCTGCGCCGCCGGGCCGTGCCACACGGCGGGCCTGCGCGGCGGTTCAGGTGGTGTGTGGGCCTCGTCCGCTGGCACCGCCGCCGTTGGGGGAGGCGGGATCGACGGCGTCCGCGTCTCGTCCGCCAGCACGACGGGCTTGCGGCGCGGCTGGGACGGTGGCGGCATCGCTTCGCCGGCAGCCAGCGGCGTGGAGCCGCTTTCCTGGAGGTCTTGCAACAATTGGGTCTTCATGGCGCGTCTGCGTTCCGGTATCCCGGATGGGCAGTGTACCGAATCCGGTACGAGTGCGGAGCGCGCCTGCCGCCGCGGATCGTACGCTGTTGCCACGACGTACGATCCGAAGTCACCTCACAAGGTCACGTCGACTTCCAGCGGCGCCGACCGGACGGCAGGCAGCGGTACGTCGAGGAGGCGGCGCGCCGCATCCCAGCGGAACACGACGGCCTTGCCGCCCGCGCGCACGGCGCGTGGGCGGGTGCCCACGTTGTGCACCTTGAGACCGAACGTACGGGCCGTCGGCGTCGCAGCGGCGCCGGCCTCCGGCGTGATCGTGAGCGCGAGGCGACCGTCCGCAAAACGGCTCGCGAACCGCACCAGCTCGTACTTGCCCGACTCGTACGCGTGCGCCGTGTGGCCGTCGTCGTCGTACAGGTGCCCCTCGGCGCGCGCGACGCCGGCATCGTGCCAGTAATGCAGGTCCAGCTTCGCCGTCGAATAGTCGCGCGTGCTCTGCACGGGCTGCGCGAGCGGGACGAACGCGCCCGCGCGCACGAACGTGGGGATCCGGTCGGGGCGCGTGGCAACGACTTCGACGATGCCGCCGCGGTGCGGCGCGTCCGTGTAGAAGTCGAACCACACGCTGCCCTTGCGGGGGAACACGACCTCCTTGCGCGCCGCGCCCGGCGCCGTGACCGGGGCGACGAGGAAGTCCGGGCCCCACAGATAGGTCGACGCGACGTCCTTCGTGGACATCATCTCGGCGTCCGGATCGTCGAACAGCACAGGACGCATCATCGGCATGCCGGTGACGCTGTCGTCGAACGCGGCCGTGTAGTTATACGGCAGCATGGCATAGCGCAGACGGATCGCCGTGCGCGCGAGGGCCTTCACCGCGGGCGTGCGGAACACGGCTTCCGCCGGCACTTCTTCCTGCGCGTGCGGGCGGAAGATCGGCTGGAACACGCCGTACTGCAGCCAGCGCACGTACAGCTCGTCGTCCAACACGGGGCCCGCGAAACCACCGAGGTCGGAATGCATGTAGGCCTGACCCTGCATGCCCATCTGCAGCGCGATCTCCATCTGCGACTGCAAGCCGTCCCAGCCGCGGTGCACGTCGCCGGACCAGGGGATCATGCCGAAGCGCTGCGAGCCCGAATAACCGGAGCGCATCAGGATGAACGGACGCTCCTGCGGGTAGTCGCGCGCGTAGCCGTCCGCGATCAGCCGCGCCCACTCGTGGCCGTAGATATTGTGGACCTGGTCCGCCGTGCCCGTCGCGTGGTGCGCGGCCGACGGGTGCATCTCCGGTTCGCCGAGGTCGCCCCACCAGCCGGCGACGCCGCCCGCCTTCAGGTCCTTGTAGATGTGCCAGAACCAGTCGCGCGCCTGCGGCTTGAACACGTCGACGAGGCCCGTGTTCCCGAAGAAGAAATCGAACGTGAACGGCTTGCCGGCCGCGTCCGTCGCGAGGACGCCCTGTTGCGCGGCTTCCTGCCAGCGCTTGGACGTCGTCAGCACGAACGGCTCCGTGATGACGACGGTGTTGACGCCCTTTTTCTTGAAGTCGGCCATCATCGCTTCCGCGTGCAGGAAGCTGTCGCGGTCCCACGCGAGGTTGCCCATCGTGCCTTTGACGGTCTTGCCGAACCAGTACAGGTCGAACACGATGGCGTCCAGCGGGATGCCGTCCGCGATGAACTTGTCGACGACGGCGCGCGCCTCGCTTTCCGTGTGATAGCCGAAGCGGCTGGCGAAATTGCCGAACGCCCAGCGCGGCGGCAGCGGCTGGCGGCCCGTCAGCCGGGTCGTCTCGTCCATCACCTGCGCCCAGTCGTCGCCCGCGATCACTTGATACGTCTTGCGGCCGCCCATCACTTCGTAGCGCAACGTGCCGTCCTTGCGGCTGTCGAAATCGAGCCAGCCGGCCTGCGGATTATCGAAGTGCAGCGCGTACTTGTGCGACGACAGCGCCATCGGAATGCCATATCCCATCTGCTCCGCGTGGTCGCCGAAGCCGTACGACGCCTTGTTGTACAGGCGGAAGCGGTGGCCGCGGCGGTCCATGCCGACGGCACGCGAGCCGGCACCGTACAGCGCCTCGTCGCCCTCGAGCGCGAACTCGATGCTCTCCAGGTCACCCGCGTGGCCGTAACCGCCCTTCTCCGCGACGAGCGGCCGGCCCTTGTACGCGTAGCTGATGCGCAGCGGCGACTTCTCGACCGTCACCGTGATGCCCTCGGTGACGAGCCGGATGCGGTCGTCCGCGTCCGTGATCGTCGCCTTCGCCTGGCCGGGCGCCAGCACGACGGCATGCGAGACGGGGTCGAACGTCTCGCCGCGCGGCACGAACGTCGTCTCGACGATGTTCGCGTCATACGGCCGGATCAGGTAGCGGCCGTCGCTGGCGGCGATGTCGAGGGTGCCGTTGTCGTTGCGGTAGCCGAGGAAGGTGCGGGCATCGGTCTGCGCGGACGCGGGCAGGCTGGCGAGCAGGCACAGGGCGAGCACGGCATGGGGGATGGGTTTCATGGTCTCCCGTCGTTGTCGTTGTTGGAAGCTGGAATTCTAACCGGTTAACGTAGAAAAATTACATCGCCGTGTAAGTTTGCCGTGAATCCGTTAAAATACGCCGTAGTTTGACTACTTCGTCGCGCCGTGCGGCAGCCTTCGCATTCCCGGGTCAGAATAGCGGCGACGACAATACACGAGAGACCCCATGCGCATCGCCACCTTCAACGTCAACGGGATCGGCAGCCGTCTCCCCGCCCTGCTGCAATGGCTGGAAGAGACGCAGCCCGACGTCGCCTGCCTGCAGGAACTGAAGGCGCCGCAGGAAAAATTCCCGGAGATGGACATCCGCGCGGCCGGCTATTGCCCCATCTGGCACGGCCAGAAAAGCTGGAACGGCGTCGCGATCCTCGCGCGCGGCGTGGAACCGCAGGAATTGCAGCGCGGGCTGCCGGGCGACCCGGACGATGAACAGAGCCGCTACATCGAGGCCGCCGTGAACGGCATCCTCGTCGCCTGCCTGTACCTGCCGAACGGGAATCCGGCGCCGGGGCCGAAATTCGATTACAAGCTGCGCTGGTTCGACCGGCTGCAGGTGCGGGCGCAGGAGTTGATCGATTCGGGCGCGCCCGTCGTCATCGCGGGCGACTACAACGTGATGCCGACGGAGCTGGACGTCTACAAGCCCGAGCGCTGGGTCGACGACGCGCTGTTCCGGCCGGAGACGCGCGCGGCGTACCGCCGGCTGCTCGACCAGGGCTGGACGGATGCGCTGCGCACGATGCATCCGGACGAAGTGATCTACACGTTCTGGGACTATTTCCGTGACGCGTACGGCCGCAATGCGGGCCTGCGCATCGACCACTTGCTGCTCAGCCCCGCGCTGGCGCCGAAGTTGAAGGCGGCCGGCGTCGACCGCGACGTGCGCGCGCGCCCGAAACCCAGCGACCATGCGCCGACGTGGGTCGAACTGGACTGGCCGAAGATCGGGTGACGGTCAGGCCGCGGCCGTCCGCCGCAGCGGCGGTCTTCCCAGCACCATGCCCAGGCGCAGCGCACTGTCGGTGACGACGTCGATGCCGGGCGTGTAATCGTCCTCGATCCAGCGCAGCGCAATGTGGATCACGCCGCCGACGATGCCCGCTTCCAGCAACGGGTCGGCCGGCACGCCGGGCGGCACGACGAAGCGGCCGACCTGTTCGCCGATGGCGCGCAGCGCGGCATCGAACGCCTTGTCGACGGCCCGGCTGACGCCGCGGATCTCCACGAGGAACACGCGCGCCGAGCGGGGTTCCCGCTGCAGCGCCGCGAAATACGTGTGCAGCATCGCGCGCGCCCGCGCGATCCGGCTTCGGCCCGCCTGGCGCGCCGCTTCCGTGATTTCGCCGAGCACGCTGTACGTGACGGCATTGAACGACGCGATCAACAACTCTTCGCTGTTCGCGAAGGATTCGTAAAAATACCGTTCGGTGAGTCCGGCCGCTTCGCAGACGGACTTGACGGTCGAGTGGCGGTAGCCGCGCTCGCCGTACACGGCGACGGCGGCGCCGATCAATTGCGAACGCCGCTGGGCGCGCCGTTCGTCCTGTGGGACGCCGCGATACGGCCGGGCGGTTTGTAAAGATTCTGGAGGCATCCTTCTATTTTCTCACAGAATATTGTGAGCAAAAATGTGACAATATTAAGTGTCAAGATAAAAACAAAACAACACGGGACACCATGCCAGACACGCTCCACGCCGACCAGGACGCCAGCAGGGCCGCCGGCACGCCGCCGGGCGGCGCGTATTTCGACGTGCTGATCGTCGGCGCAGGCCTGTCCGGCATCGGCGCGGCCTGGCATCTGCAGCGGGGCTGTCCCGGCATGACGTATGCGATCCTGGAAGCGCGCGCGGCGATGGGCGGCACGTGGGACCTGTTCCGCTACCCCGGCGTGCGCTCCGATTCCGACATGTACACGCTCGGCTACGGGTTCCGCCCGTGGCTCGACGGCCACGCGATCGCGGACGGCCCGTCGATCCGCCGCTACATCGCGCAGACGGCGGTCGATGCCGGCATCGACCGCCATGTCCGCTATGGCCACCGCGTCGTCGCGGCGCACTGGGACAGCGGCGGCGCCTGCTGGCTCGTGGAAGCGGAGCATGGGGGGCGGCGCGTGCCGTTGCGCACCCGCTTCCTCTACATGTGCAGCGGCTACTACAGTTACGACGAGGCGTACCGGCCCCGTTTCGACGGCGAGGAGACGTTCGCGGGCCGCATCGTGCAGCCGCAGTTCTGGCCCGCCGGCCTCGATTACGGCGGGCGGCGCGTGGTCGTCGTCGGCAGCGGCGCGACCGCAGTCACCCTGGTGCCCGCGATGGCGCAGGACGCCGCGCACGTGACGATGCTGCAACGCTCCCCGAGCTACGTCGTGAGCCGGCCGTCCGAATACGGTTTCGCGCGGCGCCTGCGCCGCTGGCTGCCCGCGCGCGCGGCGTATGCGCTCACGCGCTGGCGCGTGATCGTCGAAAGCATGCTGCTGTACCGCGTGGCGCGCACCAAGCCCGATGTCGCAAAACGCAAGATCATCGAGATGGCGCGCCGCCAGCTGGGCCCCGGCTGCGACGTCGACACCCATTTCACGCCGGACTACAAGCCGTGGGACCAGCGCGTCTGCATCGTGCCGGACGGTGACCTGTTCCGCGCCATCCGCGCGGGCCGCGCGAGCGTCGCCACTGACCGCATCGCGCGCTTCGTACCGGAAGGCCTGTTGCTGGAATCGGGGCAAACGCTCCCTGCCGACATCGTCGTGCTGGCGACGGGCCTCAAGGTCAAGCTGATGGGCGGCGTCGCGATCACCGTGGACGGGCGCCCTTTCCACGGGAACGATGCGATGTCGTACAAGGGCATGATGCTGTCCGGCTTGCCGAACTGCGTGATGACCTTCGGGTACACGAATGCATCGTGGACCCTGAAGGCCGACCTGACGGCGGCCTGGGTCGTGCGCCTGCTGCGCCACATGGCGCGCAAGCGCGTCGACATCGTCGTCGCGCACCGCGACCCGGGCGTTCAGCCTGCCCCGTTCCTCGGCTTCACGTCCGGCTACGTGCAGCGCGCCCGCGACGAGCTGCCGCGGCAGGGCTCGCGCCGGCCGTGGCAGGTCCACCAGAACTACCTGCGCGACATGCTCACCATCCGCCTCGGCCGCATCGCCGATGGCGTCCTCCGTTTCGGCCGCAAGGGAGCCATGCCATGAACCTCGTCGATCGCGTCGCCGTCATCACGAGCGCCGGCATCGAGCGGCGCGCACCCCGCATCCTCGTCGGCGGCGACGCCAAGGCGGCCGCGCTGCTGGAACGCCTGGCCCCCACCGGTTACTGGAACCTTCTCAAGAAAGCGATCAAGCGATGACACTCGTCCTCTCCCTCCTGGCCGTCGCGGCCCTGCTCGTGTTGCTGTGCTACCTGTTCACCGTCTACATGGCGCGCAAGGTCGAAGCGCTGCTGCCGCCGACGGGCCGCTTCGTCGACGTGCCCGGCGCGCGCCTGCACGTGCGCGAGTTCGCCGGCGCCGACCCCGATGCGCCGGCCCTCCTGCTCGTGCACGGCCTCGCCGGCCAACTGGACCACTTCACGTTCGGCGTCACGGGCCGCCTGGCCGGGCGCTACCGCGTGATCGCCGTCGACCGCGCCGGCTCCGGCCATTCCACGCGTGCGCCGGGCACGCCGGCGGACCTGCACACGCAAGCCGACATGCTCGCGGCGCTGATCGACAAGCTGGGCCTGGAGCGCCCGTTCGTCGTCGGCCACTCGCTGGGCGGTGCGCTGTCGCTCGCGCTCGCGCTGCGCCATCCGGAGCGCGTGCGCGGCCTTGCGCTGATCGCGCCGCTGACGCACATGCAGGAAAAGGTGCCGCCCGTGTTCGAGGGCCTGACGATCCTGTCGCCGCTGTGGCGCAACATCGTCGCGTGGACGCTCGCCACGCCGGCGCAGATCAAGAACACCCGCGCCACCCTGGACCAGGTGTTCGGCCCGGAACCGGTGCCGCACGATTTCGCCACGCGTGGCGGCGGCCTGCTCGCGCTGCGCCCCGGCGCGTTCCTGTCCGCGTCCGACGACCTGCGCGCGCTGCCCGACTGCCTGCCCACGCAGGAGACGCGCTACGGCGAGCTGGCGTTGCCCGTGAGCGTCCTGTACGGCAAGGACGACCGCATCCTCGACTGGAAGGCGCACGGCCAGGCCCTGGTCGACAAGGTGGGCGGCGCGCGGCTGGAACTTGTCGATGGCGGCCACATGCTGCCCCTCACGAACCCGGAAGTGACGACTGCCTTCATCCTGGATGCCGTCGGCGCATGCCACACAGGCCGGCCCGCGGCCGCGGTCGCGGCTCAGGGCTGACGCTCAGGAAGCCGCGCGGGCGCTGGCCAGCGCCGCCGTCAGCGCGGCGAGGTCGTAGGGTTTGCGCAGCACGACGGCGTCCGGCCAGTTGTTGACTTCCCCCTTCCCGGTCGCGAACACGATGCGGATGCCGGGTGCCTGCGCGCGGGCTTGCGCGGCCAGCAGATCGCCCGTCATGCCGGGCAGTTGCACGTCCGTGATGAGTAGATCGGATGCCGGAGAAATCAGCGCGAGCGCCTGTTCCGCGTCGACGGCTTCCCTCACCTCGTGGCCCAGGTGGCGCAGCAGCGCGGCCGTCGCAGCGCGGATCTCGTCCTCGTCCTCCACCAGCACGATGCGCAGCCGGTCCGGCGCCGGCGCGGCCGCGGGCACGACAGCCGGCGCGGCGTCCACGTGCACGCGGTTGCGCTGGTTCGCGAGCACCTGGCGGATGCGGCGCGCGAGGCTTTCGCGCGTGTACGGCTTGCCCAGCAGTTCCACGCCCGGATCGAGCCGGCCGCCGTGCACGATCGCGTTTTCCGTGTACCCCGACGTGAACAGCACCGCGAGGTTCGGCAGGCGTTCGCGCGCCATGCGCGCCAGGTCGGGGCTGCGCAAGGTGCCCGGCATGACGACGTCCGTGAACAGCACGTCGATCGGGACGCCGGATTCCACGACGGCGAGCGCGCTCGCGGCGTCGGCCGCCTTCAGCACGCGGTAGCCGAGCGCCGTCAGCATCTCGACGACGGTCGTGCGCACCGCCTCGTCGTCTTCCGCGACGAGGATCGTTTCCGTGCCGCCGACGGCGGCCTGCTGCACGTCCAGCGGCCCCAGGGGTTCCTCGGCCGCCGCCGTGCGCGGCAGGTACAATTTCACCGTCGTGCCCTGCCCCGGCTCGCTGTAGATCTTGACGTGGCCGCCGGACTGCTTGACGAAACCGTACACCATCGACAGGCCCAGGCCGGAACCCTTGCCCTCGTCCTTCGTCGAGAAGAAGGGCTCGAACGCCTGGCGCAGCACGTCGGGCGTCATGCCCGTACCCGTATCCGTCACCGCGAGCATCACGTACTGGCCCGGCGTCACGTCGGCATGCGTGCGGCAATACAGGTCGTCCAGCACGGCATTGTGCGCCTCGATCGTCAGCTTGCCGGCGCCGTTCATCGCGTCGCGCGCATTGATCGCGAGGTTCAGCACCGCGTTCTCGACTTGCGCCACGTCGACGGCCGTGTTCCACAGGCCGCCCGAAATCACGAGCTCCACTTCGATCTCTTCGCCGAGCGCGCGGCGCAGCATGTCTTCCATGCCGGTCACGACGCGGCCGATCTTGACCACCTTCGGCTCCAGCGGCTGGCGGCGGCCGAACGCGAGCAGGTAGCTCGCGAGCTTCGCCCCCCTATCTACCGCCTGGCGCGCGTTGCCGATCCAGCGCTGCGTTTCCGCACCGCCCGGGTTCATCTCCAGCAGCTGGAGGTTACCGGAGATGATCTGCAGGAGGTTGTTGAAGTCGTGCGCGACGCCGCCCGTCAGCTTGCCGATGGTCTCCATCTTCTGCGCCTGCTGCAGGGCAAGTTCCGTGCGGCGGATCTGCTCCGCCTGTTCACGGTCGGCCGTGATGTCGCGCCCGATCGCGTGGATGAACGCCGCGTCGGGCGCCGCCGTCCACGACAGCACGCAATAACTGCCGTCCTTGCGCCGGTAGCGGTTCTCGAACTTGTAGACGTAGTGGCCCTCGCCCAGCGACGCCATCTGCGCGACCGTGGCCGCCTGGTCGTCGGGATGGACGAATTGCAGGAAGTTCTTGCCGACGATGTCGTGCTCGGACCATCCCAGCAGTGATCCGAACGACGGGCTCACGGCTTGCACGATGCCGTCGAAGCCGGCGACGAGCATGATGTCGCGCGACAGGCGCCACATGCGGTCGCGTTCCGCCGTGCGCTGCGCGACCTGCGATTCCAGGTCCGCGTTCAGCGCGGCGAGGCGCTCGGCATTCAGCTTCTGGTCCTCGATGTCGACGGTCGTGCCGATCCAGCGCACGACCTCGCCGTCCGCGTCGCGCAGTGCGACGGCGCGCGCCAGTTGCCAGCGATAGGTGCCGTCCGCGGCCCGCTGGCGGAATTCCGCCTCGTAGTGGGCGCCCGTCGCGACGGCCGTCGCCCAACGGTGCCGCACGCCCGCCTGGTCGTCCGGATGCACGGCTTGCGTCCAGCCGATGCCGGCCAGGCCCGCGTAGTCGCGTCCCGTGCATGCGTACACGCGTGCATTGAACCAGTCGCGCTTGCCGTCCTTCGTCGCCGTCCACACCTGGTTCGGCATGGCCTCGGCGAACGTGCGGAATTTTTCCTCGCTCTCGCGCAGCGCGCGCTCGGCCTCGACCCGCTCCGTCACGTCGCTGCCTTGCACGAAGATGCCCAGCACGGAGCCGTCCTCGCGCTTGACGGGCTGGTACACGAAGTCGATGTAGTGCAGCTTGCGGTTGCCGTCGGGCGCCGCGAGCCACAGGGGGCTGGCCGTCGCCGTGTACGCGGTGCCGGTCAGGTAGACCTGGTCGAGGATGGCGACGACACCCTGCGGCACCGTCTCCGGCAGCGCCTCGCGTAGCGGCTTGCCGACGAGGTCGCGGTGGCCGGCAAGCGCGTGATAGGCGGCGTTTGCCGAGCGGATCACGTGGTCGGCCCCGGCCAACTGCGCCATGAAGCCGGGCGCCTGCTCGAACATGGTCTGCAGCCGGCCGTGCTCGCCGCTGAGCCAGCGCTCGGCACGGACCTTGGCCGTCGTCTCGACGACGATCGCGATGACCCCGACGACGGTCCCGCCGGCGTCGACGATGGGCGAGTAATCGAGGTTCATCCACACCTGCTCGGGACGGCCGCTGCGGTGCAGGGTGAGCTCCTTGTCGCGGTACGACAGGGTGCCGCCGGCGAGGCCCACCTTCATCACGTTGTCGTTGAAGTCGGCCACCTCGGGCCAGCCCTCGCGCACCCTGGACCCGAGCAGCTGCGGATGGCGGCCGCCGGCGACGCCGGAATAGGCGTCGTTGTAGATCATGACGCCGTCCTCGCCCCACAAGGTGACGATGGGCACCGGCGAGCGCAGCATGAGTTCCACCGTCGTGCGCACGACGTCGGGCCAGCGGGCGACTGGGCCCAGGCTCGTGCCGGCCCAGTCGTAGTCGTCGATGATCCTGCCCAGCAGGCCGCCGCCCGCACCGAAAGCCTTGACCGGAGCCGCCTGAGTCAACATCGCGTCCATCTGCCCATTGTGTAGAGAAGTCAGCAATTCTAATCGCGTTTGCGGGCAAGCGGGAACACGATATGCGCGGCGGCGCACACTTGCGCGAACCGGCGCCGTTTCGTTGCGCCGCGTGCTAAGTTGCGGTGCTGATGCGACGGGCATCCGCGCGGCGATCCCGCGTCGGCATGCTGCGGGGCAGCACGAAAATTCCCGGTGAAAACCGCCATGCGCTGTCTTTCCGGAATTATGATGTTGCTGCCGCACACACCTTACCAAGGGGGAGCGTTTATGAGCCAGAGTCAACCTCTGTCGCTGCACGTCCCGGAGCCCACCGGCCGCCCGGGTTGCAAGACCGATTTTTCGTATCTCGACATCCATGCGGCCGGGTCCACGCCCCGGCCTCCCGTCGACGTCCGTTACCAGGACACGGCCGAACTTGCCGCCGGCATGATTCGTGTGCTCGACGACGACGGCAACGCCGTCGGCCCGTGGGACCCGGGGCTGGACCGCGACACCCTGCGCTTCGGCCTGCGCACGATGATGAAGACCCGCATCTTCGACGCGCGCATGGTCATCGCCCAGCGCCAGAAAAAGCTGTCGTTCTACATGACGTGCCTGGGCGAGGAAGCCATCGGCACGGCGCACGCCCTCGCGCTGCGCGACGGCGACATGTGTTTTCCCACGTACCGCCAGCAAAGCCTCCTGATGGCGCGCGAGTATCCGCTCGTCGACATGGTGTGCCAGCTGCTGTCGAACGAGGCCGATCCGCTGAAGGGCCGCCAGCTCCCGGTCATGTATTCCGTGAAGGCGAAGGGCTTCTTCACGATCTCCGGCAACCTGGCCACGCAGATCCCGCAGGCCGTCGGCTGGGCGATGGCGTCCGCGATCAAGGGCGACACGAAGATCGCGTCCGGCTGGATCGGCGACGGCGCCACGGCGGAAAGCGATTTCCATACGGGCCTCACGTTCGCGCACGTGTACCAGGCGCCCGTGATCCTGAACGTCGTCAACAACCAGTGGGCGATCTCCACGTTCCAGGCCATCGCCGGCGGCGAGAGCGTCAGCTTCGCCGCGCGCGGCGTGGGCGCCGGCATCGCGTCGCTGCGCGTGGACGGCAACGACTTCCTCGCCGTGTATGCCGCCTCGTGCTGGGCCGCGGAACGGGCGCGCTCGAACCTCGGCCCCACCTTGATCGAATGGGTGACGTACCGCGCGGGCCCGCACTCGACGTCGGACGACCCGTCGCGCTACCGCCCCGCCGACGAATGGACGTACTTCCCGCTTGGCGACCCGATAGGCCGCCTGCGCCGCCACCTGGTCGCCAAGGGCTGGTGGTCCGCCGCGGAACACGACGCGCTGCAGGCCGAGCTGGAAGCGGAAGTCGTGGCCGCGCAGAAGGAGGCGGAACGCCACGGCACGCTGATCGACGGCCGCGTCCCCAGTGCCGCGTCGATGTTCGAGGACGTCTACAAAGAGATGCCCGAACACCTGCGCCGCCAACGCCAACAACTGGGGGTGTGACGTGAAGCGCGACATCGACAAGGATTTGAAAACGACCCCGATGACGATGATCCAGGCCCTCCGTTCGGCCATGGACGTCATGCTTGGGCGCGACGACGACGTCGTCATCTACGGCCAGGACGTCGGCTATTTCGGCGGCGTATTCCGCGTCACGGACGGCCTGCAGGCGAAGTACGGCAAGCACCGCTGCTTCGATGCGCCGATCTCGGAAGGCGGCATCGTCGGCACCGCCGTCGGCATGGCGGCGTACGGGCTGCGGCCCGTCGTCGAGATCCAGTTCGCCGACTATTTTTATCCGGCGACCGACCAGATCGTGTCGGAGGCAGCCCGGCTGCGCTACCGCTCCGCGGGCGACTTCACGGCGCCGCTGACGATCCGCATGCCGTGCGGTGGCGGCATCTACGGCGGGCAGACGCACAGCCAGAGCCCGGAAGCGTTCTTCACGCACGTGTGCGGGCTGCGCACCGTGATGCCGTCGAACCCGTACGACGCGAAGGGGTTGCTCATCGCGGCGATCGAGAACGACGATCCCGTCATCTTCCTGGAACCGAAGCGGCTGTACAACGGCCCGTTCGACGGGCACCACGACCGTCCCGTCGTCTCATGGTCCAAGCATCCGAAGGGCGAAGTCCCGGACGGCTATTACACGGTCCCTCTGGACAAGGCGGCCGTGTTCCGCGAAGGCGCCGACCTCACGGTGCTCACGTACGGCACGATGGTGTGGGTATCGGAAGCAGCCGCGCAGGAGACGGGCATCGACGCCGAGATCATCGACCTGCGCACCTTGTGGCCGCTCGACCTCGAAACGGTCGTCGCATCCGTGCGGAAGACGGGGCGCTGCGTCGTCGTCCACGAGGCCACGCGCACGAGCGGCTTCGGTGCGGAACTGGCCGCGCTCGTGCAGGAGCACTGCTTCTACCACCTGGAAGCGCCGATCGAGCGGGTGACCGGCTGGGATACGCCCTACCCGCACGCGCAGGAATGGGCGTATTTCCCGGGACCGGACCGCGTGGGCGCGGCATTCAAGCGAGCGATGGGGGCCTGAGCAGATGGGTACGCATGTGATCAAGATGCCGGACCTCGGCGAAGGCATCGCGGAAGTGGAAGTCGTCGCGTGGCGCGTCCAGCCGGGCGACGCCGTCGTCGAGGACCAGGTCCTGGCCGACGTCATGACGGACAAGGCGACTGTGGAGATTCCGTCGCCGGTGCACGGCACCGTCGTCGCGCTGGGCGGCAACGTGGGCGAATCACTGGCCGTCGGGGCTGAGCTGATCCGGCTCGAGGTCGAGGGCGCTGGCAATGCGCCTTCGACGGCAAAGGCTGTTGCCCCGGCTGCCGACGAACCTGCCGACCTTCCGCACGGCTTCGTGCCCGAACCGGCGCGGGTGGCCGAAGCGGCGGCCACCGTTGCAGAGGCGGCGCCACCATCGCCGCCATCAGGCCCGGCGCCCACCCGCGCGCCCGCCGCCACACCCGCGCTGCGCGCTGCCGGCGAAAAGCCTCTCGCGGCGCCGGCCGTGCGCGAGCGCGCGTGGGACCTGGGCATCGAGCTGCAATACGTCGCCGGCAGCGGCCCCGCCGGCCGCATCACGCACGCGGACCTCGACGCCCACGTGGCCGGCCACCGGGCGGGCCGCGGCGCCGCGTCCGATACGCGCTACGCGGAGCTGGACGGCGAGGAAGCCATCCCCGTCATCGGCCTGCGCCGCAAGATCGCCGAGAAGATGCAGCTGGCCAAGCGCCAGATCCCGCATTTCACCTACGTCGAGGAAGTGGACGTGACGGAACTGGAAGCGCTGCGCGGGCAGCTGAACGCGCGCTATGGCGAGGAACGGGGCAAGCTCACGTTGCTGCCGCTGCTGATGCGCGCCGTCGTCCTCGCAGTCCGTAAATTCCCGGACGTGAACGCCCGCTACGACGACCGGGCGAACGTCGTGACGCGCTACCAGGCCGTCCACATGGGCATCGCGACGCAGACGGACGCGGGGCTGATGGTGCCCGTCGTGCGCCACGCGGAAGCGCGCGACCCGTGGTCCAGCGCGGCGGAAATCGCCCGCCTGGCCGATGCGGCGCGCCAGGGCAAGGCGGCGCGCGACGAACTGTCCGGGTCGACGATCACGATCACGAGCCTCGGCCCGCTGGGCGGCATCGTCAGCACGCCCGTCATCAATCACCCGGAAGTGGCGATCGTGGGCGTGAACCGCATCGTCGACCGACCGGTCATCCGGAACGGCGGCATGGTGGCGCGCAAGCTGATGAATTTATCGTCCTCGTTCGACCACCGCGTCATCGACGGCATGGTGGCCGCGGAATTCATCCAGGCGGTGCGCGGCTACCTCGAGTCGCCGGCAACGCTGTTCGTGGAGTGACCCATGGCCGTGACTACCGAAAGCACCACCCTCCTCGTCATCGGCGGCGGCCCCGGCGGTTACGTGGCCGCCATCCGCGCGGGGCAGTTGGGCATCCCGACCGTGCTCGTCGAAGGCGGGGAACTGGGCGGCACGTGCCTGAACATCGGCTGCATCCCGTCCAAGGCGCTGATCCACGCCGCCGACGCGTTCCACCAGGCGGCGAGCCATGCGGGCGAGTCGCCGCTGGGCATCCGCGCGGGCGCGCCCACCATCGACGTGACGCAGACGGTCGCGTGGAAGGACGGCATCGTCAAGCGATTGACGGGCGGCGTCGGCGCGCTGCTGAAGAAGAATGGGGCGACCGTCGTGCGGGGCTGGGCGCGCATCCTGGACGGCAAGACCGTCGAAGTGGAGACAGGCGGCGATGCCCTGCGCATCCGCTGCGAACACCTGCTGCTGGCCACGGGGTCAACGCCCGTCGAGCTGCCCTTCCTGCCGTTCGGCGGCAACGTCGTGTCGTCGACGGAAGCGTTGGCACCGGCCAGCTTGCCGGAGCACCTCGTCGTCGTGGGCGCGGGCTACATCGGCCTGGAGCTGGGCATCGCGTACCGCAAGCTGGGCGCGCGCGTGACGGTCGTGGAGGCGGCCGGCCGCGTGCTGCCCGCATACGACGACGACCTCGCGAAGCCCGTGGCGGCGAGCCTGAAGCGCCTCGGCGTCACCGTGCACCTGGAGTCGAGCGTGCCGGGTCTCGCGGACGACGGCCGCGGCGTGCGCATGAAGAATGGCGGCGGCGAGGAGTCCGTGCTCGCCGCAGACCGCATCCTGGTCGCCGTTGGACGGCGCCCACGCACGGACGGCTATGGGCTGGAAAGCCTGCTGCTGGACATGAACGGCCGCCACGTCCGCATCGACAACCAGTGCCGCACGTCGATGCGCAACGTGTGGGCCATCGGCGACCTGACGGGCGAACCGATGCTCGCGCACCGCGCGATGGCGCAAGGCGAGATGGTCGCGGAGATCATCGCCGGCAAGCGCCGCCACTTCACGCCGGCCGCGATACCCGCCGTCTGCTTCACGGACCCGGAAGTGGTCGTCGTCGGGATGACGCCGCAGGAGGCCGCGACGCTGGGCGTCGACTGCGTCACGGCCAGCTTCCCGTTCTCCGCCAACGGCCGCGCGATGACCCTGGAGGCGACGGACGGCTTCGTGCGCGTCGTTGCCCGGCGCGACAATCACGTGATCGTCGGCTGGCAAGCCGTCGGCGGCGCCGTGTCGGAGCTGTCGGCCGCGTTCGTGCAATCGATCGAGATGGGGGCGTTGCTGGAAGACGTCGGGGGCACCATCCACGCGCATCCCACGCTCAGCGAGGCCATGCAGGAGGCGGCGCTGCGGGCGCTGGGGCGCGCGCTGCACATCTGATATCGGTGGGCACGGGGTGCCCACCCTACGTGTCGCCATCGCCAGGGGCGGAGACACGACAAAGCACGGGCCGGAACGCGCCACCCCGACGCGCTCCGCCCGTGCCGCGCACCAGATCGCTGGCACGCCCCCGATCCCGGAACTGCGCCGGGCCTTGCTCGCTACCCTACTTCCGTGCGCGGTCGGTGCCGTCCTGCGCGTCGTCGTCCGACTGCCGGCTGCCGGCATTGCCGGTACTCATGCTGCCGATGCCGCCGAGCCCCGTCTGCAATTCGCCCGCTTCTTCGCCGACATAGCCTTCGCTGTCGCGGTCCGCGTCGTTGCTCAGGAGGTCGTCCGTGCGGGCCCGCTGCTGGTTGCCGCGCTGGCCGGACTGGCGGCCGATGTCGCCGCCCGTGCCGCCGGTGCCCAACGTGCCGGCGCTGCTCGTGCCGTCCTTCGTCACCTGGTCATAATTACGCCCTTCGGCGTCCTTGCCTTCGCTCTGCATGGACATGCGGTTCTCCATTCGTTGGCGTTGATTCATCTTAGTCCGCGGCGCGGACGGACCCTATAGGCAAGCATGCGGCGGTCTTGTAGGACATATCGGGCGAACATGCGGCCAGGATATGCTATAAAACCGGGTTGCCGGAGAAGCAATCCGGCCAGCCACGCGCAACGACGAACCCGACGCATGAACGAACCCGACATCCTGGTGATCTACGCCCATCCGGCACCGCACCGCTCGCCCATCCACCGCCGCCTGGCCGAGACGGCGCGGGCCTTGCCCGGGGTGGACCTGTGCGACCTGTACGAAACCTATCCCGACTTCGACATCGACGGCGAGCGCGAACGCGCGCGCCTGGCGGCCGCGCGCCTGCTCGTCTTCCTGCACCCGTTCCGCTGGTACGGCATGCCGGCCATCGTGAAGGAATGGATGGACGTCGTCCTGCAGCCCGGCTGGGCCTACAACGACGACAACCACGAGGGCGTATGCGCGCTGCGCGGCAAGACGTTCTGGCTCGTCACGACGACGGGCAGCGGCCCCGATGCGTACGGGCCCGGCGGCCTGCACGGCCGGCCGTTCGCCGATTTCCTGCCGCCGTACGAAGCGGCGGCCGCGTTGTGCGGCATGGACTGGATCGCGCCGCTCGTCCTGCACGGTGCGGCGCAGGCGGCGCCGGAGGTGATCGACGCGTTCGCGGCCGAATTCCGCCACCGGCTCGAAGGCTATGCGGGCCTTGCGGCCGCCACCCAACAGGAGCGCGCCCATGGAGCATAACCTGCTGCAGAACGCTCTCGTCTACCTGGGCGCCGCCGTACTCGTCGTGCCGCTGGCGAAACGCCTCGGCATGGGCGCGGTACTGGGTTATCTCGTCGCCGGCATCGTCATCGGCCCGTTCGGTCTTCGCCTGATCGCGGACGGCGAGGACGCGCTGCACTTCGCCGAGTTCGGCGTCGTGCTGCTGCTGTTCCTGATCGGCCTCGAACTGGAGCCGAGCCGCCTGTGGGCGCTGCGCCGCCCGATCTTCGGCTGGGGCGGTGCGCAAGTCGCCGGCGTCACGGCGGGCCTGTTCGGCGCAGCTCTCTTGGCCGGCATCGACTGGAAGATCGCGCTGATCGCGGGCCTCGGGCTGTCGCTGTCGTCCACGGCGATCGCGCTCGCGTCGCTGGAAGAACGCAACCTGATGTCGACACCGGCCGGCCAGGCCGGCTTCGCGATCCTGCTGTTCCAGGACATTGCCGCGATCCCGATGATCGCCATCGTGCCGCTGCTGGGCGTGCCGGAATCGGCGGGCGGCGGCGGCAATGCGTGGATCGCCGCGCTGAAGGTGGTGGCCGTGCTCGCGGGCCTCGTCGTCGCCGGCCGTTTCCTCCTCCGGCCGCTGCTGCGCATCATCGCAAAGACGGACGCGCGCGAGATCTTCACGGCGTTCGCGCTGCTGCTCGTCATCGCGATCTCGCTGCTGATGCAATGGGTCGGCATGTCGATGGCCCTGGGCGCCTTCATGGCCGGCGTCCTGCTCGCGGATTCCGAATACCGCCATGCGCTCGAGACGGACCTGGAACCGTTCAAGGGCCTGCTCCTTGGGCTGTTCTTCATTGCCGTCGGCATGTCCGTCGACTTCGCCGTGTTCCTCGCACAGCCGGGGCTCGTGCTGGGCCTCGTCGCCGGCTTCCTCGTCATCAAGGTCGCCGTGCTGTACGGCCTGTCGCGTACACTCCGCATCGCGCGCGGCCAGCACCTGCAGTTCGCGCTGCTGCTCGCGCAGGGCGGCGAATTCGCGTTCGTCGTGTTTGGCGCGGCGGCGACGGCGCGCGTGTTCTCGCCCGAGGTGGGGTCGATCCTCGTCGTGGTCGTCGCGCTGTCGATGGTCGCCACGCCGCTCGCGCTGATGGCGTACGACGGCATCGCAGCCCGGCGCGAATGCGGCGCCAGCCAGCGCGAGGCCGACCGTATCGAGCCGAACGAGGACCACGTCATCGTCGCCGGCTTCGGCCGCTTCGGCCAGATCGTCGGCCGCTTCCTGAATGCGAACCACGTGCGGCTGACGGTGCTCGACCACGACCCGGACCAGATCGAGGTGCTGCGCCATTTCGGCTTCAAGGTGTTCTACGGCGACGCGACGCGGCCCGACCTGCTGCGCGCGGCGGGTGCCGCGAAAGCGCGCGCCGTCGTCGTCGCCATCGACGACATCGAGGACAGCCTGCAGCTCGTCGACGCCGTCCGCCGCGAGTACCCCGACCTGCCCGTGTTCGCGCGCGCCCGCAACGTCACGCACTACTACCAGCTGATGGACCGCGGCGTGCAGATGATCGAGCGGGAGACGTTCGAGTCGGCGCTGCGGCTGGGCCGCACCGTGCTGACATCGGGTCTCGGCCACAGCGCGTATGCCACGCGCCAGGCGGCGGTGAAATTCAGGCGGTACAACAAGCAGACGCTCGATACCGTCTACCCGTATTACAAGGACCGCGAGACGGCCGTGTCGGTGGCCAAGCAGGCGCGCGAGGAACTGGAGGCGATGATGTCGCGCGATCGCAAGGCGTTCGACGAGGAGGCCGGCAGCGATTGGGACTGAGTGCCTGCGAGCCGGTAGGGTGGGCACCCCGTGCCCACGCGTAACGCCTGCGTAATGCTAACGTCCGCGTGGGCTCAGGGAGCCCACCCTACGGCGTCGGCTGCTCGGTCCAAGTGGGGCCCGGCGTCGTCGGTCTGCCGCCGACCCAGTCCAGCCGGTCGATGCACATGCGCCGCGCCGTCTGCGCCCGGTCCCACGCGTGGTACACGATCCACGTGCTCTGCCCGTCCGGCCCCGTCGTGAACGAGTTGTGCCCCGGCCCCAACAGGTCGCCGCCTTTCGGCGTGCGCATCAGCAGCGCCTCGTGGCCCCCCACCGGCCGCGTGTACGGCCCGAGCGGATGATCGGCCACCACCCAGCTGACGCCATAGTTGTCGCGCTCCCACGCGCCGCCGCTGTAGAAGCAGTAATAGCGGCCGTCGTGGCACAACACGGCCGCGCCCTCCACCGTGTGCCAGTCGTACACGGCGCCATACATCGAGCGGCTCCTGCGGAACACGTGCCAGTCCTCGTGCGGACGGACGACGACGCGCGGCTCGCCAGCCAACGTGATCATGTCCACGAGGCGGTCGACGACGATGCCCGTGCCCACGCGGTCGTCGTCCGTCGCATCGAGAAAGTCGACGCAATAGAACAGATACCACTGGCCATCGCTTGCCCGGAACGGGTGTCCGTCGATGGCGAACGCCTGGCTTGGGACGAGCAGCTTGCCGCTGTCGACGAACGGCCCGGCCGGATGGTCGGCCACCGCCACGCGCAGCTTCTGGTCCGTACCTTCCGCCTGCGATCCCGCCGAGTAGTACATGTAGAAGCGGCCGGCGTGGCTCGCGACTTCCGGCGCCCAGTAGTGCGTCTCGCCGATCGGCAGCAACGCGTGGCCGACCGGTTGCCAGGCCACGAGGTCCGTCGAGCGCAGTACCGGCACCTGGCGGCCGTCCGGCGCGCCCGGCGCCGTCCCGTACGCGTAGTAGACACCGTCGTGGTGCAGCACGAACGGGTCGGCCATCACGTCGGGATACACCGGGTTGCGGTACGTCGTCGCCATGCCGGCCTCACAGCGAGAAGCGCAGTCCGAGCCCGTACGTCGTCGGGTTGTAGCGGATGTCGCGCGGGATCATCGGCGAGCCCAGATAGCTCTCGTACTTCTCGTGCGTCAGGTTGACGGCGTCGAATTGCACGGACACGTTCTTGTTGATCGCGTACGAGACGGTGAGGTCGACGTACGTGGCCGCCTTCACGATGCGGTCCATGTTGAAGCGCGGCTCGGCAATCTGCTCCACGAAGCTGCCGCGGTGCGTGGCCGCCAGCCGGCCCGTGATGCCGTTGCCCTCGTACAGCAGCGCAAAGTTGTAGTTCTTCTTCGCGACGTTCGTCAGCGCCGTCGTGCGGAATTCAGTGCTCGTCGGCGAGACGAGTGTCTGGTTGTCGCCGTCGATCCATGTGTAGTTGAACTGCGCGCCGAAATTGCTCCACGGGGCCGGCAGGAAGTCGAAGAACTTCTGGATGCCGAGTTCCGCGCCGCGCAACGTGCCCGTGCCGGAATTTTGCGGACGCGTCACGCGATAGGTCTGGCCACCGATGATCTCGTCCGACTCCATGTTCTGCAGATAGCCGTTGATGTCGCGGTGGAACAGCGCGATCTGCGCATAGCCGTTCTTCGGGAAGTAGTATTCGAGCGTGGCGTCCGTGTTCACGGAGCGCGTCGGCCGCAGGTTCGGATTGCCGGCCGATCCCGTGCCCGGCGCGTTGACGGTCGGTGGAATCAGCGAGAGCGCGGGGTTCAGCGACGCGAAGTCCGGCCGCGTGATCGTCTTGCCGACCGAGAGGTGCGACTGCAGGTTCTCGCGCCAGCCGACGACGGCCGCGAAACTCGGCAGGAAGTTGTTCTCGGACGAATTCACGTCGATGGGCGTCACGACGTCGCCGATGCGGCTGTTGCCGTTCAGGTTGCGCGCGACGTGCACGTAACGCGCACCCACCGTGCCGGACAAATCGATGTCGCCCGCCTTCGTCTTCCAGCGCGCCGCGAGATACACCGTGTTCGTGCTTTCGCGCTGGCCGAAAGCGCGGGTCGGATCTTCGGCCACGCGGCCCGGCGCGGCGCCGTAGAACGCGCGGACGGCATCGGCCTGGTCGATCAGGAAGTCGCGCGACGGCGTCAGCCACGGTCCGCCGAGGCGGTCGAGGCCCGGCACCAGGGCTTCGAACCCCGGGCCGAACGCGTCGACCGGGTTGGCCCGCACGTCGCCCGTGATGTCGCTGTGGCCTTCGGCGCCCTGGAAGCTGGCCCGGTGCGTCGACAGGCGCAGGCCCGCGTCGACGCCGGAAATGAAGCCGTCGCCCATGCGGTACGACACGTCCCCGCGCCACTGCGCCTGCTCGCCTTTCGAGACGCCCCAGTTCTGCACCATCCCGCGCAGCACGAACGCGCGCGGGTCGCGCAGCGCGACGGGGCTCGTCGGCGTGCTCACGCTGTTGTAGCCGCCGTGGCCGTCCGCGCCGTACGTGTAGACGCCGACGCTGGCGCCGGGAATCTGCTGGTCGACGATCACCGTGTCGTTCACGAACGTCGACTTGGTCCAGCCGAAGTTCGTGCTGCCCTTCCACGGACCGTCGTGGTAATTCAGGCCCACGTTCAGGAAGTGCGACGTCGTGTGTTCCTTCACGCCCCACGTCGACGTGGCCGTGTAAGGGTCCCAGTCGTACGGTCCGCCGAACTGCTTGGCCTGCGCATACGCGGACTGGATCGGGCAGATGACCCCTTCCGGCGTGTTGCAGTAGCCGCCCTGCGGCGCCAGCTGCACGTCGGTCAAGGTGGGCGTCCACGTCGTGATGGCGAGGATGTAGTCGACGGCGCTGCGCGCGCGGTAGCCCGTGCCGAGGTATTGCACGTTGGCTTCCAGGTTGGGGTTGACTTTCCACTGGAAGGCGCCGTGGATGCTGCCGCGGTCGCGATCGCCCGCGTTGTAGATGCCGCCCACGTTCGGCAATTCGCCCAGCCGTGCGTCGGGCGTCAGCGGCGCGGGCGGACCACCCCCCAGCCGCGTGCCCACGCCGTTCGCGTCGACGGAATGGACGTTCACCGGCCGGTCCACCCACTGCACGGGATAGCCCCAGTGCTCGCGGTTGAACGCGACGTCGAACAGCGCGCCGATCTCGCCATAGCTCGTCTTCCAGCGGTTGCTGGCCGAGAAGCCGATGCCCGGATTGTTCTTCGTCGGCGTCGCGCTGGACCCCGTCACCTTCTGCCGGCGGTCCTCGACGTAGCCCGTGACGCTCAAGCCCTTCAAGTCGAACGGCTGGCGCAGCCGGACGTCGATGCCGCCCGCGATGCCACCCTCGAGCTGGTTCGGCGTCGCCGTCTTGTACACATCCAGGCCGCCGATCGATTGCACGGGAAGGTCCTGGTATTGCAGGCGGCGGCCGTTCCCGGTGAAGTATTCCATGCCGTTCAAGGTCGTCGTGACGTCCGGCAGGCCGCGGATGATGACCTGGCTCGTCTCGCCGCGGTCGCGCCCGACCTGCACACCGGCGATGCGCTGCAGGGCGTCGCCGGCGGCGCGGTCCGGGAATTTGCCGATGTCATCCGCGTTGACCGAGTCGACGACCTGCACGGAATCGCGCTTGATCGTCTCGGCGCTGCGGATACTGCTGCGCAGGCCGGTGATGGTCACTTGCTGAATTTGTGCGCCCGGTGCAGGGGCGGGTTGCGACGACGCGGCCGGCGTCACGGGCGCTTGCGGGGGGACTTCCGCAGGCGCGCTGGACGTCTCCGTCGTCACTTGGTTGCCGTTGGTCTGGGCGCCGGCCGCGTGGGCGCACAGCGCAAGGATGGCCGCGTACACGGGCCGTCTCTGGAACGTGGTCATGCGATTCTCCTCTCGATTATTAGTAATAATTATTATCTCGAAGCTAACGCAAACGCAGTCGCGGCGACGCACGCTTGAACACGGTCGACAGGGGGTATCAGGCCGTCGGCGGCGCCACGGAATCGCGTGCCACCAGAGGGCATTCCATCTTGATGTGGGCCTTGGCGGCGTGGTTCGCGCGCACTTGCGCGATGAGGGAATCGGCCGCCCAGCGGCCCATTTCGTAGTTTGGTAACAACACTGTGCTCAGCGGTGGATGCGTGTAGCGCGCGATGTCCTGGTCGTCATACCCGACGATGGACAGGTCGCGCGGCACCGCGAGCTTGCGCTCGCGCGCAGCGTCCAGTGCGCCGATCGCCATCAGGTCGTTGGCGCAGAACAATGCAGTCGGCCGTTGCGGCAAGGCCAGCAGGTCGAGTGCGCGGGCGTAGCCGTCGGCCACCTGCCAGTCGCCGGCGCGCACGAGGGCGGGGTCGTACGGGATATCGGCCGACGACAGCGCCTGGCGATAGCCCTTCAACCGCTCGGCCGCCGCCTCGATCCACTGCTCGCCGTTGATGAAGCCGATGCGCCGGTGGCCGGCCTCGATCAGGTGCATCGTCGCGGCATACCCGCCCAGCAGCTCGCCCGGCACGACGGACGAGCGCGTACGTTCGCGCGCGTGGCAGTTCAGCAGGACGGTCGGCGTGTCGGCCAGCGCCGCCGGCACCGTCACGGCGCGGGTGAAGATCGTCGAATAGATCACGCCCAGCAACGCGGGATGGCCCAGCATGCGGGCGAACACGGCCCCTTCCCGCTCCGGGTCGCCCCGCGTGGCGAACACGGCGACGAGGCAGTCGTGCTCCCACGCGGCTTCCTTCGCGCCGTCGATGGTCTGCATGGCGTGCGGGCTCGTCGTCAGCTCGTCCGTGAGGTACACGATCAGGTTGCGGGCCGTGGTTTCCGCGGCGGCGTGCGCATGCCGTTCGACCGGATAACCGAGCTCGCGCGCGATGCGCAGCACGGCGTCGCGCGTGACCTTCGACACTTTCGCGCCGCTCATGTGGTTGATGACCAGCGACACCGTCGACTGCGAGACGCCCGCCAGCTTGGCGATGTCGGTCATCGTGGGGCGACGGGGACGCGGCGGCCTGGTCATGGGTGATCGCATTGGCAAAAGAACATCATTCGCACAACAGTATCACTAATTATTACCTGGCGCCAGCGTGCCACGGGCGCCCCGTCATCGCGCATGCGAACCATCCCCGCAGCCGGCGAAATAATCGGAGAATGCGCGCACGAACCGCTCGACGTCGGCGGCGGGAAGCAGGTTGATGCCCGCCGCCGCGCGCCTGCCGCCGCCGCCGGGAAACGCCTCGCACAACACGTTGGCGGGATGCGTGCCCGGTGCGCCCGAACGCACGCTGACGACGAACGCGCCGTCCGGACACGGCGTGAGCACGGCAAAGGCGCATGTAGACTCGGCGGCCGCGACGCGGTTGGCCAGCACGCCGGACACGCGCCGCGCCCAGCAGGCATCGGGCAGCACGTACACGGCGCCGTAATCCCATTCCCATTGCGGCTGCAGGCCGCTCATGCGCGAGCAATCGTCGCGATACCCCTCGGCCAGCATGCGGTATTCGGCCGACGCGGCGATGAACGCGAACGGATCGGCGTACGGATGGAGCGCCCGGTACAGGGCTTGCGGCGCGAAGTGAAGGTCGTCGACGCACTCGCCGTACGCGTTGTAATTCAAGACCGTGCCCAGATCCGCGAGCGCATCGGCCTGCGTAGTGGACAAGCCCATGCCGGCCGCCAGCATGCGTGCCGGACCGGCCAGGTTGTCGCCGAACGCCGCCGCGACGGCCCAGGCCCGGTAGCGTCCTCCGAGGTGGCGGTCGACGAGGAGGCTCGTGCACACGGCGGGATCGTCGTCCCAGAACAGATGCAGGCACGGATGCGCGAACGCGTGCCGCGCCGAATGGTGGTCGAACCACGTCACGTGCGCGCCGGCGTCGAGGACGGCGCGCAGGGCCGCCGCATTCGCATCGATGGCGATGTCGAACACCATCACCTCCGCGTCCGCCGCCGCATCGACCCGGCGGAGCAGCGCCACGTCGCGCTTGACGCCGGTGACGAGCGTGCTCTCGGCCGGATACGCGAGACGCCACTGGTGCTGCGCGCAGATGCCGTCGGCGTCGCCATTGAACACGTCGAAGCGTCGGACGTCCATGGTCAGCGCAGCCGATGCGCCACGTGGTCGAACGGTCTCTTTGCCCGATCGACGACGTTGTGGCGTACGAGACTGTGCGCGCGTGGAATGTGCAACATGTATCCCCCGTGAGTGGTCCGAGTTAAGTCATCAAGGTACGGTTCAGGACATCATATAACGCGATCATGCCGAGAAGCACAACGTTATTCAATCACTTATACTCGTGCGATGCCGACATCAAGGGAGGGCCCGTGGATGCTGACACAGCGTGCAATGTCGGTGGGAACAAGGACAAGCATGGATGAGAAACAGCGAAGCGAGCTCGTACAAATGGGATGGGCAATCCACGGCGCCGTCGAAAGCGCTTACCTGAGCCACCCGGCCACCCGGAATGTCCCCGCTGAATGGAAGGAAAAACAGCGTTTGCTTCTGGCGGATATGGCGATCCATTTGCTGCAGACCGTACTGAAACCGGGCCCCATCGAGTTGGATCAGCTGAAAAATAACCTCCATTCGATTCTGACCCTGTCGGATCAATTCTTGCCACATGCCGAGTTAAAAGCGGCGACCCGAAAACTGTACGACGAAAGCCCCGTCGCACCCGTCTCTTGATCTCATAACCGTTGCGGTCCGCTCCCGTGCTCCGACAACTGGTCCAGCGGATTGCGCAGCTTGCACGCGTCGATCGACAGGCACCCGCAGCCGATACAGTCGTCCAGCTGGTCGCGCAAGCGCGTGAGCTGCGCGATGCGGTCGTCGAGTTCGGCCCGCCACAACCGCGACAGGCGGCTCCAGTCCGCCTTCGTCGGCGTGCGTTCTTCCGGCAGCGACGCCAGCGCGGCGCTGATCGCGGCGAGCGGGATGCCGATGCGCTGCGCCACCTTGATGATGGCCACGCGCCGCAACACGTCGCGTCCATAACGCCGCTGTCCACCCATGCTGCGCACGCTGCGGATCAGGCCCTTCGACTCGTAGAAATGCAGGGCCGACACGGCCAGGCCGCTGCGCCGCGCCACCTCGCCCACCGTCAATGGCCGCCCGACGTCGGCCGGATCGATCTTTCCCACATTATCTCCTTGACCTCAAGTTAACTCGAGGTTTTACACTGCTTTCCATCGCTACGCAACTACGAGGAGAACCGCATGAACGAAGCCATGACGACCGTCGACATGAACAAGGCCCTGGTCCGCGCGCTGTACGAGGACTGCATCAACGGGCGCGACCTGGACCGGCTGGATACGCTGGTCGGCGCCGATTTCGTCGGGGCCCGCGGCGAACGGGGCCCGCGCGAATTCCGCGCGACGATCGAAGCCGTGCTGACCGGGTTTCCCGGCGTGCGCTTCGAGGTGCACGACCTGTTCGGGGAGGCCGACAAGGTTGCCGCACGGTGGACGTTCCGCGCCGTGCACGGCGGCCGCTTCGCCGGCCTGCCGCCGAGCCGGGCGGAGGTCACGCAGGAAGGCAACGTGATCTACCAGCTGCGTGACGGCCGGATCGTCCGCGCCTGGCTGCAGGCGGACCGCCTTGGCGTGCTGCAGCAGATCGGCGTCGTGCCGCAGACGTTTGCCCAGCCGGGCGAGCCGCGCCCGATCTGACGGTCAGGACCCGGTGGTGGCGAGCTCGCGCAGCATGGGCAGCGCAGCGCCCTGCCCGTCGAACAGCCACGCGCGGGCCGGGTCGAAGCGCAGGTGGACGGGCGACCCCGGCGCCGGCAGCGGGACGTCCGGCGGACATTTCGCGGCCACCATGCCTTCGACGCCGTCGACCTGGACGTACGCCAGCGTGACGTCGCCCAGGTATTCGGCCAGCGCGAGGCGGCCCGGAATGCCCGCACCGCCGGAGGTGTCCAGCCGCAGGTGTTCGGGCCGCACACCGAGCGTGAGCGCCGCACCAGGTTGGACCTCGCTTGCGTCGGCCGCCACCTGAGCAACTCCGCCTCCCGGCACGCGCACGGTCGCAAGGCCGCCGGCCTGCCCAGCCAAGGTCGCTGGAAACGCATTCATGCGCGGCGAGCCGAGAAAGCCTGCCACGAACAGGTTCGCGGGCCGCTCGTACAATTCCACCGGCGTGCCCGCCTGCTCGATGCGGCCGCCGTTGAACACGACGATCTTCTGGCCCAGTGTCATCGCCTCAACCTGGTCGTGCGTCACGTAGATCATCGTCGCGCCCAGTTCCTTGTGCAGGCGCGCGAGCTCCACGCGCGTCTGCGCGCGCAGCGCCGCGTCCAGATTCGACAGCGGTTCGTCGAACAGGAACACTTCCGGCTTGCGCACGATGGCGCGGCCGATCGCGACGCGCTGCCGCTGCCCGCCGGACAGGGCCTTCGGCTTGCGGTCCAGCAGGTGCGCGATCTGCAGGATCTCCGCCGCATGCCGCACGCGCTCCTGGATCTCCGGCTTCGGCACATTCGCCAGCTTCAACGCGAATGCCATGTTCTCCGCGACGGTCATATGGGGGTACAGCGCGTAGCTCTGGAACACCATCGCGATGCCGCGCCGCGCCGGCTCGATCGTGTTGCTGACGACGCCGCCCAGCTCCAGCGTGCCGCCCGTGATGTCTTCCAGGCCCGCGACCATGCGCAGCAAGGTCGACTTGCCGCAGCCGGACGGCCCCACGAAGACGACGAACTGGCCGTCGTCGATGTCGAGGTCGACGCCCTTGATGACGGGGTTGTCGCCGTAGCTCTTGCGGATGCCGCGCAGCCTCACCGATGCCATATGATCACCCTGCTCCTTATCCTTTCAAGCCGCTCGCCGCGAGGAAGCCCTGCGTCACGCGGCGCTGGAACAGCACGTACGCGAGCGCCACGGGCAACGCGCCCAGCAGCGCGGCTGCCATCAGCTGGGCATAGCGCACGCCGAACGCGTCGTACGTCTGCGTGAGGCCCAGCGGTATCGTCATCATATCGTTGGACGTGACGATGATGAAGGGCCACAGGAAGTTGTTCCACGCGGCGATGAACGTGACGATCGCCATCGCCCAGACGATGTTGCCCGAAATCGGGAGGTAGACGCTCCACAGCACCCGCAGCGGCCCGGCGCCGTCCATCACGGCGGCCTCGCGGAAATCGGCGGGGATCGCGTCGAAGAACTGCCTGAACACATAGATCACGACCGGCGCCACGACCTGCGGCAGCACGATGCCGGCGTACGAATTGATGAGACCCAGCTGGTGCATCGTGCGGAACAGCGGCACGAGCAGCGCCTCGAACGGCAGCAGGAAGCCCAGCATCGCGATGCCGAACACGATGCCGCGGCCCTTGAAGCGCAGCTGCGAGAAGGAGTACGCGGCCATCAGGCTGATCGCCATCGTCACGACGGTCACCAGCAGCGCGACGGCGAAACTGTTCAGCAGCCAGCGCACGACGTTGCCCGCGCCGAGCGTCTTGCGGTAAGCGTCCAGGGTCCACGTCTGCGGCAGCCAGTGGAAGCGTGTGGCCACCGTCTCCAGTTCCGGGCGCAGCGACGTGGACAGCGCCCACAGCAGCGGAAACGCCCACAGCGCCGCGAGCACGACGGCGCACAGCGCGCCCGCGACGGTCCAGAACGGCGTCCGCTTCATGCGTCTCTCCGCGCGAGACACTTGACGATCCAGGCTTGCACCAGCGACAGCAGGACGACGATCGCGACGAACGCCATCGCGATCGCTGCCGCATATCCGGCGTCGCTCTGCGTGAACGCGGTCTCGTACATATAGTGCAGCGCGACGCGCGTCGTGTTGAACGGGCCGCCGCTCGTCAGGATGTAGGTCTGGCCGAACACCTTCAGCGACGCGATCAGCTGCAGGATCACGGCGGTGGATACGACGGGGCGCAGCGCCGGCCACGTGATCGTGCGGAACAGCGTGAAGCCCCGCGCGCCATCCAGTGCCGCCGCCTCGTACAACTCGGCCGGGATGTTGCGCAGGCCGGCGAGGAACAGCAGCACGTTGAAGCCGACCGTCCACCAGATGGTGCCGATGGCGACGGCCGGCAGCGCCCAGTGCGGGTCGGCGAGCCACGCGCGCTCGCCGCCGAGGACGTGGTTGACGACGCCGGACGACGGCTGCAGCATCCAGTCGGCGATGAGGGTCATCACGGAGATCGGCAGCACGAACGGCAGGAAGAACGCGCCCTGCAGCCAGCCCTGTACACGCGCAAAGCGGTCGACGAGAAGCGCCATCAACAGGCCGAGGGCGCACAGTGGAATCACGGTCAGCAGCGCGAAATAGAACGTGTTGCCGACGGAATCCCAGAACGACGGGTCATTGAGCAGGGTGTGATAGTTGTCCAGGCCGACGAAGGCATTCGTGCGCGTCAGGCTGCTTTCCGTGAGGCTGAGCCAGAGCGTCTCCAGCGCCGGCACGAAGAAGAACAGGCCGAACGCGGCGAGGAATGGCGCCAGCAGCAGCCAGGCGGGCAAGGTGTCGCGCCGTGCCGTCGTGGGGCCGGTGTGCGGGGCGAGCGTCGTGTCGTCGCGGCGCATGCGGACCTCAATAACGGGGCGGACGCTTGCGCACGAGGCGTGCCGCTTCCGTCTCGAACCGGTGCACGGCCTGCGCGGGTGTCATGTAGCCGTACAGCGCAGCCGGCAGGAATTTCGATGCGATGGCTTCCAGCGGCCCCGCGGCCCCCATGTACCAGCCGTCCGGGTCGTATACGGCGTCGTTCGCGGCCTGCGCGTACAGCGCGTTCGGCATCAGGCTCTTCGCGGCGGCCGATTCCGCGACGGGCGCGTACGCGGGGATGTGGCCACCCTGCGCCCATCCCAGCGAGTGCTGGCTGACGTAGGCGACGAAGCGCAGGATGGCCTGCACTTTCGCCGGCGTGGGTTCGTGGCCGGGGTTCGCCGGCAGCGCGAACGCGTGCGAATCGGCCCACGTGGAGGCGTTCGCATACATTTTCGGCAGTGGCACGATGCCGTACTCGAAGCCCAGCGTGCCTGCCTTGGTCGCCCGCACCAGTTCCGGCACTTCCCATACGCCGTTCAGCATGAATGCGGCATTGCCGCCCATGAACTGGCTCGTCGACGCGGGGTAGTCGAGGCCCGCCTGCGCATAGCCGCGCGTGAACCAGTCGCTGATTTGCGCCAGGGTCGCCGCCCCCGCCGGGCCGTACGTGAAGCGGCCGTTCGCGATGATGGTCACGTTCTGCTGCGCGAGCATGGACAGCCACAGGCGCCAGATGGCGTACGAACTCTGGCTGCTTTCCATCGTCAGACCGCGCCGTCCCGTGCGCTCCGTGGCGGCGCGGAACGCGGCCGTCAGTGCGGCGACGCCATCGATCGGCCTCAGGTTGCCCGCGGCGTCCAGCAGGCCGGCCTGGCCGGCGAGCGTCGTGTTGTAATACAGGACGAGCGGGTGCACGTCGAGCGGCACGGCGTACGTGCGGCCCTCGTACTGCGACTTGGCCCACTGGCGCGGCAGGTAGTCCTGGCCGCGCAGGCCAACGGACGCCAGCTCGGCCGGGGAAATGGGCCGCAGCACGCCGCCGCCCGCGAGATTGACGATGCGCGACAGGTGGATCGTCGCCACGTCCGGCCCGGCGCCCACGACGGACGCGGTGATCAGTTTCGTATAAAAGGGTTCGCCCCATCGCAGGGTCGTGCTGACCACGCGCACGTCGCGCTGGCTGGCGTTGAAGTCGTCGACCAGCGCCCGCATGCGCGCGCCGTCGCCGCCCGAGAGCAGCGTCCACATCCTGACTTCGACCTGCGCCCGCGCGGGGGCGCTACCGCCCGCCAGCACGAGGAACAGGGTCGCAAGCAGCGCGGCGGCGCGCGGGAATCCGCGTCGCGCCACGTCGTCTCCTTGTTAGTGCCTGCCTACCAAACGCACGCGCCGCGGTGATGCACGGTGGGCACGGGGTGCCCACCCTACGGTCTGCGCCGGGCGGCGATGGTCAGGCCACCTTCCGCCGCGCGCGCGCTCCGGGAGCGCCACGCCCGCGGCGTTCGAAGCCCGGCGGACGCCCGGACGGTCCCGGTGCCGGCGTGGGCTCCGTGGGCGGCCCGTCCGGCTGGGCGGCCTGCGGGGGCTGGCGCTCTCCCGGATAGGCTAACACTTCCGCCGTTTCTCCGACGCGCGTCCACTCGACGGGGAAATCGGGCCCCCGCCGCGCGCGCCAGCGCTGGCTGTGGCCGAGCGGGTCGAGCACCCAGTCCTGCAGGTGCGCCTGGGGGCCGCGCGTCGCCTGCGCCAGCGCGTCGATCGGGGCCTTCGGCACGCGCTCCGCGGTCAGCAGGCCGTTCTTTTCCAGGAAGGTGTCGGTGAGCTGCGTATAGCAGAAGCCGGACAGCGGCCGGCATTTGTGGATCGCCGCCATCGATTGCTGGTAACGGGCCAGCAATTCCTTGCTGTCCTTCGCGACCGAATAGCCCCAGCCGGCTTCGTCGCCCGGAGTCGACATGGCGATGCCGCCGAATTCGGAGAGGAACAGCGGGCGCCCCAGCCCCGTGAAGCCATCGATGACCAGCTTGCGCCGGTCGGGCTGGACGTGTTCCAGCGTGTAGGCGACGGCTTCGCGGGTACCGTAGCGTTCCAGCAGCACGGCCGGGTCCTGTTCGTAGTCGTGCACGCACACGAGGTCGCCGCACGGCATCTCCCAGCCGTCGTTGCCGACGACGGGACGCGTGCCGTCCAGCGCCCGCGTCATGTGGTACAGCGCGCGCACGAAGTCGACCTGGCGCCGATCGTTCATGAGCTCCGGCACGCCCCACGATTCGTTCGTCGGGACCCACGCGACGATGCACGGGTGCGAGATGTCGCGCTCGACGAGTTCCTTCCACTCTTCCATCACGCCGTGCACGGTCGCGCTGGAGAAGCCGTAGGCGGACGGCATCTCGCCCCACACGCACAACCCCAGCACGTCGCACCAATACAGCCAGCGCGGGTCTTCGGATTTCTGGTGCTTGCGCACGCCGTTGAAGCCGAGCCGCTTGATGAGCAGGACGTCGTGGCGGAGCTGGTCGCTCGACGCCACCATCAGGCTGTCGGGCCAGTAGCCCTGGTCGAGCACCATACGCAGGAAGTATGGGCGGCTGTTCAGCACGAAGCGGTCGCCTTCCACGCTGACGGTGCGCAGCGCCGTGTAGCTCTGCACGCTGTCGATGAGGCTCCCGTCCGCCGCGCGGATCTCGATCTCGGCATCGATCAGCTGCGGGCTTTCCGGGCTCCACATCCACAGGCCGCGCGCATCGTCGATGCCGGGGTCCGGCAGCTGGAAGATACGCGACAGGCGCGGCCCCGTCAGCAGGCAACGGTCGTTGACGAGCAGCCGGTCGCCCAGCTTGAGCGTGACGTTGGCCATGCCGCCTTCGGGAACATGGGCGATGTCGGCATCGAGGCGGATCTGCCACCTGGCCACGTCCGCCGTCCAGCGCAGCTGCGCCACGTGGGCGCGCGGCACCTTTTCGATCCAGACGGTGCGCCAGATGCCGCTCGTGCGCGGATACCAGATCTTGTGCGGCTCCGGCTCCCAGTCCATCTTGCCGCGCGGCTTGTTCATGTCCTTCGGATCGTCCTCGGCCTGCACGGCCACGTCGAGGATGGAACCGTCGAGGTGGCGCGTGACGTCGAGCGAGAACGGGCTGTGGCCGCCGCGGTGCTCGACGGCGAAACGGCCGTTGACCCACACGCGCGCCCGGTAGTTGACGGCACCGAAGTGCAGCATCAGCCGCTCGTCCGGCCCGGGCACGAGGCCGGGGTCGAGCGAGATCTGGCGCCGGTACCACACGCGCCGGCGGTAGCCGAGGTCGTGCACGCCGCTGGCGCGCGCTTCGGGTGGATACGGGACGACGATCGTGCGGTCGAACGGCACGTCCGCGGGGTCGACATGCTGGGCCGTATCGTCGAACATGGCCTGCCAGGGGCCGTCGAGGCTGCGCCAGGCGGCGCGCCGCAATTGTGGGCGGGGATATTCCACGTTTGCGCTCCTTCGTCTTCTGTTCAACCTACTCTAATGAGCTGCGCCCCGCGCTGGCAAGCCCTTTCACGCACGGTTACAAAGAGGTTGTAAAGGCGTCGTATCAGCGAGACAGACGGGCCACGGACACGCGCGCAAACACGGCGCGGTGGCCGGCGCCGCCCATCGCGACGAGGCCCAGCCGGGCCTGCGGCCCGAGCCGGTGCGTCCACGTCGCGCCGCCGACCCACGTGCTGCCGTCGCGGCTCGAATACGCCGTATAACGTTCTTCCCCACCCATCCGGTGGACATCGAGGCGCAGCCACGTCGTCGGCGCGGGCGTGCCGACGACCGTGTTGCCGTAGCGGGGATAGTGCGCCGGCGCGGGCGCCAGCTCTTTCGCGAACTCGACCTGGTGCAGCCCGCCGTGCGCCATCTCGACGAGCTTGACGTAGTTGTCGTCGTCGCGCATGACGACGAAGCCGGCCTGCACCGCGGTCGCGCAGCACGCGTCGGGCGTGTCCAGCGTGAACTCGGCCTCGATGCGGTAATCGCCGTCGGGCAGCGGCGTTTGCAGGACGCTCGCCGTGTTCGTGTCCGCGTGGAGATCGGTCGCCCCGGTCGCCAGCGCCAGGCCCTCGTTGCCGAGCGACCAGCTGTCCTCGGCGGGTGCGCGCAACCAGGTCCAGCGTCCGTCGAGCTTGGGGCCCCGGAACGTGTCCGCCCACAGCGGCAGCGCGCGTTCCGCCGGCGCCTGCGCGGGCGCGGCTGCGCGCGGGCGTGCGCCCGGCGTGACGGCGGGTGCGGCGCGCGGCGCATCGCTGGGCGCCCCCCGCGCGACGGGCCAGCCGCCCACCCAGTCGATACGGTCGAGCAGCGCGACGCGCCGCGTCAGATTGTCGCGCGCACTGAAGAACGGCTCGCCCAGGTCGATGCCGTGGTAGATCGTCCACCACTGCCCGGCCGCGTCGGGAAAGACGGTGTTGTGGCCGACGCCCACCCAGCGGTTGCCGTTCTGAAACAGGACCGGGGTGCCGCCAGCGCGGGGCGCGGCCAGGTCCTGCCCGAGACTGTCGACGAACGGCCCGGCCGGCGTGCGCGCCCGGCCCACGTAGACGGCATACCCGGTCAGCGGGCCGTTGCAGCAATCTGTTGTCGACGCGAACAGATACCACCAGCCGTCGTGCTGCACGACCTCGGCGCCCTCGTAGCGCCACGCGGCACCCACGCGTTTCGGTTCGCCTTCTGCCACGAGACCGTCCCCACGCAGCGGCTGCACGAAGATGCCGCCCCCGTAGCTGCCGTAATAGATCCACTTGCGACCGCCGTCCTCGACGACCTTCGGATCGAACGTCCACTGGAAATCGCAACCGGGGCCCGCGCGGCGCGGCGGCACGACGGGCGCGGCCGCCGGCACCCACGGGCCGGCCGCGTTCTCCGCGATGGCGACGCCGATGGCGCTGTCCTTGTCGCAGCCCGGCTGCGGACTGCGCGCGTCCGCCACGTCCGTCACGGTGAAATAGAGGAAATAACTGCCGTTCAGGTATTCCGGTTCCGGCGCCCACAGGCCGGACGTCGGCGCCGCCAGTCCTGCCGGACGGTCCGCGAACGCGTCCCCGACGTAGTTCCAGTGCACGAGGTCCGTCGAGCGATAGATGGCGATCATGTGAAAATGCCAAGGACCGGATTCGCCGTGTTGCGGGCGCTCCGTCTTGCTGACCGGGTCGCTCGTGCAGTACAGATACCACGTCGGCGCCTTGGCGCGCGGATCGCGCAGCACGGCCGGGTCGGCGCAGTTCTGCGCGGCGTCGCCATTCGCCAGGCGCACGGGCAACGGATTGCGGTACGTGGCGGCCGGCGCGGCCCAGGCCGGGATGGCCAGCGCGAACGCCATGATCCAAGCCGCGAGATGTCCGAACGATACCATCGCCCCTCCTTGAGTTGGCGCGAGCTTATCCCAAGCCGCCGCGGCAGGTTGCACGGTTGCGAAATGGGGCCGCCGCGGCGGGCGCCGAAACGTGCGCTCTGGTATCATGGCGCCTGTTTCCGCTTCGATTTCGCACGCCAACGATGCCCACCACGATGTTTCCCCGCATGGCCGCCCGCTTGCTGTTCGCGATACTGCTGGGCGCCGGCGCGGGTGCCGCCGCGGCGAAGGACACGCAACTGCGTCCCTGGCCTGCCGGCCAGCCGACGCCCGCGCTGCAGGTGACGGGCCTCGACGGCAAGACATGGAACCTCGCCGCGTTGCGCGGGAAGGTCGTCGTCGTGAACTTCTGGGCCGCCTGGTGCGGTCCATGCGTCGACGAGCTGCCCGTGCTGGGCGCGCTGGCGGCACGCGACGGCGTGGTGGTCGCGGGCGTCAACTACAAGGAACCGCTGACGAGCATCCAGAAGTTCACCGCCGCGCATCCGCTACCGTACCTCGTGCTGCGCGACCGCACGGGCGACGCGTTCAAGCGCTGGACGCCCGGCGTGATGCCGACGACGATCGTCGTGGACCGGCGCGGGCGTGCGCGCTGGCGCACGGTGGGCGAGATTCCGCCGGACGACACGCAGCTGCGCGCCGCCATCGACGCGCTGCTGGCCGAGCCGGCAGCGCAACGATCACACAACCAAAAATAGAAACAGAGAACAAGGGAAAACGACAATGCAAGACTCCGACCTGAACCCCATCCGCCGTGCGCTGCTGAAAGCGGCCGGCGGCATCGCCCTCGCAGCGGGCCTGCCGCGCACCGTGCTGGCCGCGCCAGAGCAGGAACGCCATTTCGACCCGCGCCCGGGCGACTGGAAGAGCTATGAGGTGGTGACGAAGGTGAGCCTGCAGCATGCGTCCGGCCCGTCGACCGTGTGGATTCCGCTGCCGTCGATCGACACGGAATGGCAGCGCAGCCTCTCCAGCAACTGGACGGGCAACGCGGCCAGGACGCACGTGCAGACCGACCCGCACTACGGCGCGCGCTTCCTCGTCGCCGAATTCGACGGGCGCGTGCCGCCGGCGCTGGAAGTCGTCTCGCGCGTACAGACGCGCGACCGCGCCGTCGACTGGAAACGCCAGGCGCGGGGCACGGAGACCGCCGAGGACCTGCGCCTGTGGCTGCAGCCGACCGACCTGATGCCGCTGGACGGCATCGTCAAGAAGACTGCGCTGACGATCACGAAGGGCGCGCGCACGGACGAGGAAAAAGTCCAGCGCCTGTACGACTGGATCGTGCTGAACACGTTCCGCGAGCCGAAGGTCAAGGGCTGCGGCACGGGCGACATCAAGACGATGCTCGAGACGGGCAACTTCGGCGGCAAGTGCGCGGACCTGAACGGCCTGTTCGTCGGCCTCGCCCGCGCGTCGGGCGTGCCGGCACGCGACGTGTACGGCATCCGCATCGCGCCGAGCGCGTTCGGCTACAAGGAACTGGGCGGCAAGCCGGCCGCGCTGCAGGGCGCGCAGCACTGCCGTTCCGAGGTGTACCTGAAGCGCCATGGCTGGGTTGCGATGGACCCGGCCGACGTGGCCAAGGTCATGCGCCAGGAAACCCCGGACTGGATCAAGGACCCGGACAATCCCGTCGTCGCGCCCGTCAAGCATGCGCTGTTCGGCGGCTGGGAAGGCAACTGGATGGGCTATAACTTCGCCCACGACGTGCGCCTGCCCGGCTTCACGGCCGGCAAGGTCGGCTTCCTGATGTACCCGCAGGCGCAGAGCGGCGGCGAAACGTACGACCCGCTCGCTCCGGATTCGTTCAAGTACACGATCACGTCGCGCGCCATCTGACCCGCCGATCCGTCATGCCCACGCTCGCCCGTCAACCCGTCGATAGTACCGACCGCAAGGCCGGCAGGCTGATCGCCGTCGCCGTACTGGCGTCGCTGCTCGCGTCCACCTGCTGCGTGCTGCCGCTCGCGCTCGTGCTGGCCGGCGTGACGGGGGCGTGGATGGCCAACCTGCAGGCCATGAAGCCCGTCACGCCCTATGCCATCGCCCTGACGCTCGGCGCGCTGGCGTGGGCGGGCTGGCTCGTGTTCCGCCCGGCGCGGGCCTGCGACATCGCGGACGGCGCTTGCGCGACGACCCGTCCCCTGCTGCGCCGCGTGTTCATCGCCTGCGTACTGTTCGTCGCGCTGTTGCTGGGCTTTCCGCTGATCGCCCCGTTGTTCTATTGAGGACCGCCATCATGACTCCAACCCGCACCCTCGCCCTCCTCGCGCTGCTCGCCGCCGCCCCGTTCGCCGCGGCCAAGCAGCAGACCGTGCAGCTCACCGTGCCGACGATGGACTGCGCCACCTGTCCCATCACCATCAAGACGGCGCTGTCGAAAGTGCCGGGTGTGTCGAAGGTCCAGGTCAGCTACGCGAAGCGCGAAGCCATCATCGTCTACGACGACGCGCGTGCCACCCTTGCCGACCTCAAGAAGGCAACCGAGGACGTCGGGTATCCGGCGATGCTCAAGACGTCGCACTGATCAGGCGCGCCGCTCGGTCAGGAAGACGAGCAGCACCGCCCCGATCAATCCCATCCCCACGGCGCACGCGGCCTGCCAGCCGCCGTGCGCGAAACTCCACGCCCCGAGCGCCGATCCCGTCGCGCCGCCCAGGAAGAAGGTCGCCATGTACAAGCCGTTGACGCGCCCGCGCACTTCCGCGCCCAGCGCATAGATCGCTCGCTGCCCCAGCACGAGGTTGCCCGATACCGCGAAGTCCAGCGCGACGGCCGCCGCCACGAGCAGGCACAGGTTAGTCGTGCCGCCCGCGGCCGCGTGCAACGTCGGCACGAACGACAACAGGCCGAGCGCCATGCAGAACGCCGTCGCCGGACGGGTCCAGCCGCGGTCCGCCACGCGGCCGGAGATCGGCGCCGCGATCGCGCCCGCGACGCCGGCCAGCGCGAACCAAGCGATGTCGCGCTGGTTCATGCCGTAGGCCGGGCTCGCGAGCAGCAACGGCGTCACGGTCCAGAACACGCTGAACGCGCCGAACATGCCGGCCTGGTAGATGGCGCGCCGGCGCAGCACGGGCAGGTCGCGTACGAGGCCCCGCATCGATGCGAGCAGCGCGGGATACGCGAGCGCCGAATGCGGCCGGCGCGGCGGCAGCAGCACGCGCAGCACGAGCGCGAGCCCCACCATCAACACGGCCGACAGCCAGTACACGGCCTGCCACGACCACATGTGCGTGACGAAGCTGGCGACGGGGCGGGCCAGCATGATCCCGAACATCAGCCCGCTGACGACGTTGCCGACGACGCGTCCGCGCACGTGTTCGGGCGCCATGTGCGACGCATACGGCACGAGCACCTGCACGGCGACGGCGCCGAAGCCGATCAACAAGGCGCAGGCGAGGAATACGGGCGCCGGATGGGCGAGCAGCGGAACGAACGGCGCCGCCACGAGCGCCAGCACGAGCAGGCCCACGAGGGCCAGCACGAGGCGGCGGTTTTCCAGCAGGTCGCCCAGCGGCACGACGAGCAGCAGACCCGCGCAATAGCCGATCTGCGTGAGCGTGACGAGCAGCCCCGCGGCGCCGGCCGGCAGGCCGAGAGCTTCGCGAATCGGGCCAACGAGCGGCTGCACGTAATACAGGTTCGCGACGATCAGGCCGCATGCGGCGGCGATCAGGAGCATCAGCCACGTGGGCATCGCGGGGTGCGCCGCGACGTCAAGGCGGGAACGGTCGAGCACTGGGCTGGGCAAAGGCGGTGAAGTCAATCCTGCGCTCCGGGCAAAACAGCAAGTGTAACGCGCGCTGCCGATTCCTGCCGGCCCGCGCGCGGTTCGCCTGCCGTCAGGGCGCGTCCATCCAGTCGTATTCCCAGCTCCACGGCATGTCGTCGGGACCCAGCGCCTGCCGGCCCAGTTCCGGGTACAGGCGCTCGGCGCGCACGTCGTTCGACAGCATCACGACGCAGCGCTGGCCCGTCTCCATGCACAACACGAAGTTGGCCGTCGTGTCGTCATGGCCGCCCTTGAACCAACCCGTCCCCGAGCGGTCCTCGAACGTGACGACACCCAGGCCCGCCGCCAGCTTCTGGGGCCACGCGACGTCGCCGCCGGCCAAGGTGGGGAACTGGTGGCGCGAGGTGATGGGGAGCCAGCCCGTCGCGAGGGCGGCGCGCGTGTCCGGGCGCAGGCCGTCGCCGCGCATGATGCCCGCCCACAGCTTGGCCTGGTCGGCGATCGTCGTGTCCATCGACCCGGCCGCGCGCACGCGGTAGCGCCGCTCGTGCGGCTGCATGGCGCCGTCGAAGCCGTAGCCGTCCGCCACGTTCTCGGCAAAGTCGGGCCGCCAGTGCATGCTCGTGTTGCGCATGCCGAAGCGGTCGAAGACGCGGTGCTGCATCTCCTGGCCCACGTCCAGGCCCAGGCCCCGCTCGACGATCAGCTGCAGCAGCGAGTAGCCCTCGCCCGAATACGCATAGCGCGAGCCGGGATCGAAGTGGATGTGCAGGCGGCCGTCCGGTTCGAGCCACCGGAAGTTCGCGAAGCCGCCGCTGTGCGCGAGCAGCATGCGCGGCGTGAGCGCCTGCCAGCGCGGGTCGCCGGCGAGGTCGGAAAAGTCGAACGGGCGCACGTGGTACGCGGGCAGGGGTTGCGGCAGCAGCTTCGTGACGGGCGCATCGAGATCGAGTTTGCCCTCGTCGGCCAGCTGCAGCACCATGTACGCGAACGCGGTCTTCGTGAGCGACGCGCCGGACATCACCGTGTCAGGCGTCAGTGGCTGGCCAAGCGCCGCGTTGCGCGTGCCGAACACGCGCACGCGCGCGACCTGGCCATTCTCGATCGTCGCCAGCGCCAGGCCCTGTACCTGCTCGCGCCGCATGACGCGCTGCACCTCGGGGTCGGACAGCGATTGCAGGGGTCGCAGCGGGGGCGCGCAGCCCGCCATCGTCCAAGCCGCCACGCCCAGCGCCCACCATCTCCCCAACCGCATGCATCCTCCACGACCCGCCGGCACCGCCCCGCGCGGCGCCACAACCCGTCATGATGCCATGCCTGCGCAAAAAGCGCCGGGCGCGCCCGTCATTGCGCGCGGCGGTACACGCGCACGTAGTCGACGAGCATCTGCTGCGGGAACGCGGTCGTGGCGTCCGGATTGCCGGGCCACCCACCGCCGACGGCCAGGTTCAGGATCACGAAGAACGGGTGTTCGAACACCCAGTCGCCTTTGACGCTATCGGCCCGCGCCGTGTGGTACAGGATGCCGTCGCGGTACCAGCGGATCTCGCGCGGTTCCCATTCGACGGCATAGACATGGAAGCCGTCGGCATACGTGCCCCGCTCCAGGACGGACGGCTTGCCGATGCCGTGGTCGCCGCTGTAGCCCGGGCCGTGGATGGTCCCGTGGATGGTGCCCGGCTCGCGCCCGATGTTTTCCATGACGTCGATCTCGCCGCAGCGGGGCCAGCCGGCCTTGTCGACGTTCGCGCCGAGCAGCCAGAACGCGGGCCAGATGCCCTGCCCGCGCGGAATCCTGATGCGCGCCTCGTAGCGGCCGAACGTGCGCTCGACCTTGCCGGCCGTCTTGATGCGGGCCGACGTGTAATGACGGCCGCCATAGTCCTCGCGGCGCGCTTCGATGACGAGGTTGCCGCCGTCCACGCGCAGGTTTTCCGGCCGCGTCGTGTAGAACTCCAGTTCGTCGTTGCCCCAGCCGTTGCCTCCGGTCTCCGGCACCCATGTCGTGCGGTCCAGCACATGGCCTTCGAATTCGTCGCTCCAATCGAGCACCCAGCCGGGCGGCGCCGCCGGCGCTGGGGACACCTGGGCCGCACCCGCCACGGACATCCATGCCGCGGCTAGCACGGCCGCGATCCTGCGCGTTGTCATTTTTTCTCCTTTGCGGACCTGGCGCGAGACGGCTTGAAAATGGAAACGCTACCAATCCGTTTCCAATATAGCATCGCCATTTTTTCGGTGTCAAACGGGACGCCCGCCCTGTGCCCGACTCCGGCGTCGTCATTCGCGAGGGCGCCTGCGGTGACAGGTGTTGCGCGGACGGCACGCGCTGCGCGCATCGCAGTGGCGGACAACAGAACAATCCGTTGACAATAGTTTCTTCTGACCATAAGATTCAAGCACGATATGGAAACGTTTCCATGTGATTGGAAGCGGAAATAACGAGGAGGAAAGACGGATTTGAGAACGACCCGTGCGCGAGCGCCGAAGTACACACAGATAAAAACACAGGAGACCCCATGCATTACCCCAAGGCACACCCAAAACTGATCACTCTGGCCGTGGCGAGCGCCTGCGCCGCCTTCATCCCCGCCTACGCCCAGCAAGCGACCACCGAGGACAGCCGCGGCGGCGACATCCCCACCACGGCCGTCCAGCAAGTCGTCGTGACGGGCCTGCGCCAGTCGATGGCCTCGTCGTTGAACCTGAAGCGCCAGTCGGACGGCATCGTCGACGGCATCGTCGCCGAGGACATCGGCAAATTCCCCGACACGAACCTCGCCGAATCGCTGCAGCGCATCTCGGGCGTGTCGATCGACCGCGTGAACGGTGAAGGCCAGAAGATCACGGTGCGCGGCGTGGGTCCCGACTTCAACATGGTGCTGCTGAACGGCCGCCAGATGCCGACGTCGAACCTCGGCGACCTGAACGGCCGCTCGTTCGACTTCTCGAACCTGGCGTCGGAAGCGATCTCGCAGCTGCAGGTCTACAAGACGAGCCGTGCCGAGAACCCGGCAGGCGGCATCGGCGCCACCGTCAACGTGATCACGGCGCGTCCGCTGGACAAGCTTGGCACCTACTCGAGCATCGGCATCAAGGCCGTGCACGACACGTCGAACAACAAGCTGCCGGGCGACGAGAAGGCCAGCTCATCGACGACGCCTGAATTCTCGGGCATCTATTCGACGACGTCGAAAGATGGCCACTGGGGCCTGGGCGTCTCCGCCAGCTACCAGGAGCGCAACCTGGGCTTCAACCAGGCGTCCGTGAGCAACGGGTGGCGCGGTCCGTTCCGCGGCGACGAGAACAACTGGGGCACGATTCCGAACGCCGGCGCGCCGGGTTCGCAGAACGTCGTCAACCATCCGAAGCCGACCGACATCTACGAGGTGCCGCAGAACCTCAACTACAGCATGACGGGCGTGAAGCGCCAGCGCACCAACGGCCAGCTCACTTTGCAATGGCAGCCGGTGAAAGAGCTGACGACGACCCTCGACTACACGTACTCGGAAAACAAGCTGCAGACGAAGCGCAACGACGTCTCCGCGTGGTTCAACTTCGGCCCGTCCGCGTCGACGTGGACCAATGGCCCGGTCGCCGCGCCGCTCGTCTACACGGAATTCATCCCGTCCGGGAACAGCGACATCGCGATGGGCGGCGCGAACTTCGCCACCAAGACGCAGAACAAGTCGCTCGGCTTCAACACGCAGTGGCGCGCCACGCGCGACCTGAAGCTGGAACTGGACGCGCACCACTCGACCGCGGAATCGAAGGCGGACAGCCCGTTCGGCTCCAACAACACGCTGGGCACGGCGAGCTTCTCGCGCGGCGACACGACGGCCGACTTCACGGAAGACTTCCCCGTCCTGTCGATCAAGGGCGCCGACTTCGTCAACGCGCCGCAGCAGGTCACGGGCTCCGTGTTCCAGAATGGCTACATGAAGGGCGACGTGAGCCAGGTCCAGTTCAAGGGCCGCTTGCGCGTGCTGGAAGCATCGAACCTGAACTTCGGTGTCGGTGCCGTCAACGTCAAGAACCGCTCCGCGTTCTCGAACCAGCAGCGCGACTCGTGGGGCGGCGCGACGAAGCCGTCCGACTACCCGAGCAGCCTGTGGCACGCCGACAGCGTCCGCCAATACTTCGACCAGTTGTCCGGCAGCCGCAACCCGAACCTGTTCAACACGTTCTACACCTTCAACTTCGCGCAGGTGCGCGACACCGTGGCGAAAGCGTCCGGCATGCCCGAGAAGTACCTGCCGAAGAATACGTTCGACACCGACCAGCGCACCGAGGAAAAGTCGAAGAACCTGTTCCTCCAGCTGAACTCGGACTGGGATACCGCGCTGCCGATGCACACGGCGATCGGCGTGCGCTACGAGAAGACGGACGTCGTCTCGACCGCCCTCGTGCCGACGGCGACGTCGATCACGATGGTCTCCGCGAACGAATTCCCCGTGCAATTCGGCGCGCCCTCGTTCACCACCTTGACCGGCAAGTACCACAACCTGCTGCCGTCGATCGACTGGGACATGGACCTGCGCGACGACATGAAGGTGCGTGCGAGCTACGGCGAGACGATCGGCCGTCCGCGCTACGACCAGATCGCCGGCGGCCAGATCCTGAATACGCTGGCACGCATCGACGGCGGCACGGGTTCGCAGGGCAACCCGGCGCTGAAGCCCGTCAAGTCGAAGAACTTCGACCTGTCGTGGGAATGGTATTACGCGCAGAACAGCTTCTTCTCCGTCAACGCGTTCTACAAGGACCTGGAGAACTACGCAGGCCAGTCTAAGGTCGACGCCACGCCCTTCAACCTGCACACGCCGGTCGGCGGCGCGCTGTGGAACGAAGCGTCGGCCTCGGGCTGCGGCGCGGACACGGTCTGCATCCGCAACTACATCTTCACGCACCACCCGACGGCGCCGGGCGTGACGGTGACGGGCGTGGACAGCAGCGGCAACCCGTCCGGCAACATCGTCGGCCAGCCGGGCGATCCGGTCGCGCACTTCCAGATCACGACGTTCTCGAACCAGAAGAAGGCGAGCCTGAACGGCCTGGAATTCAACCTCCAGCACATGTTCGGCAACACCGGCTTCGGTGTCTCGGCGAACTACACGTACGTGCACTCGGGCCTGCGCTACGACAACGGCAGCACGGGCGAGCAGTTCGCGCTGGTCGGCCTGTCGAACTCCGCCAACCTCGTCGGCATCTATGAGAACGACAAGTGGAACGTGCGTGCGGCGTACAACTGGCGCGGCGAGTTCCTGTCGTCGACGTTCGACGGCGCCGGTCCGAATCCGAACTACGTGGAACCGTACGGCCAGTTCGACCTCTCAGTGGGCTACAATCTGACGTCGAAGTTGAGCCTGCAGTTCGAAGGCATCAACCTGACGAACTCGACGAATCGCGTCCACGGCCGCGACCAGCACCAGGCGCTGTACGTGACGCAGTCGGGTCCGCGCTACATGGTGGGGGCGCGCTACAAGTTCTGATGTAGCGTACCCTGTACTTCGTTCCGCCACGGGGCAGCCGCAGTCCCGTGGCGGACGAGTAGCCTACCGCAATCGGTTTCAGCGTATAAAAAGTTGTTCCAAATACAGCATTTTCAGGTAGACTCATGCGGCCCACCGGAGATAAGGAAGCTGTGATGAGTAAACCCATCGAACACGTCGTGGTGGTCGGCGGCGGGTCCGCCGGCTGGCTGACGGCGGCCGTCCTCGCGGCCGAGCATCCGCGCCTGTCCGTCACGCTGGTGGAGTCCCCCGGTGTGGCCCCGATCGGCGTCGGCGAGGGCACATGGCCGTCGATGCGGGAGACACTGCAGCGCATCGGCGTCTCCGAAGCCGCGTTCTTCCGCGAATGCGACGCTGCGTTCAAGCAGGGCTCGCGCTTCGACGGCTGGGTCGACGGCAGCTCCGACGATACCTATTTCCACCCTTTTTCCCTGCCCCAGGGCCACGGCGACGCGAACCTCGCGGCCGCATGGCAGCGGGCGCACCGCGACACGCCGTTCGCGGACCTCGTGAGCTACCAGCCGCACCTGTGCCGCGCCGGCTGCGCGCCGAAACAGCCGCAGACGCCGGAATTCGCAGGTGTCGCCAACTACGGCTACCACCTGGACGCCGGCAAGTTCGGCCTGTTCCTGCAGCGTCACTGCGTCGACGAGCTGCGCGTGCGCCACGTGCAGGCGCACGTCACCGACATCGTTTCGCTCGACAACGGCGACATCGCCGCGCTGCGCACGCGCGAAGCGGGCGCCATCGAGGGCGACCTGTTCATCGACTGCACGGGCATGGCGTCGCTGCTGCTGGGCCGCCATTATGGCGTGCCGCTCGTGTCGCAGCGCGACGTGCTGTTCAACGACCGCGCGCTCGCCGTGCAAGTCGCCTACCCGACGCCCGACACGCCGATCGCGTCGCAGACCACGTCCACGGCGCAGGCCTGCGGCTGGATCTGGGACATCGGCCTGCCCACGCGGCGCGGCGTCGGCTATGTGTATTCCAGCGTCCACTGCGGCGACGACGAGGCCGAGCGCACGGTGCGCGCCTACCTCGCCGCGACCGGCGTCGACGGCGACATCCCGGCCCCGCGCCGCATCGCGTTCGACCCGGGCTACCGCGCGCGCTTCTGGGAGCGCAACGTCGTGGCCGTGGGCCTGTCCGCCGGATTCATCGAGCCGCTGGAAGCGTCCGCGCTCGCGCTCGTGGAATTGTCGGCCGGCTGGCTCGCGGACGACCTGCCTGCCACGCGTGCGCAGATGGATGCCGTCGCCGCCCGCTTCAACGATGCGTTCACGTATCGGTGGGAGCGCATCATCGATTTCCTGAAGCTGCACTACGTGCTGTCGAAGCGCACGGATTCCGCCTACTGGACGGATCACCGCAGCGGGCGCACGCGGTCGCCGCGCCTGACCGAATTGCTTGCGCTGTGGCGCACGCGCGCGCCGGCGTGGCGCGACTTCCCGCGCATCGAGGAGATCTTCCCTTCCGCCAGCTGGCAGTATGTGCTGTACGGGATGGGCTTCCGGCCCGAATTGCCGGAGCGTGCGTCCGACCTGCCGGAACGCGCCGAGCAGTTTTTCCGCGACGCCGCGCGGCTCACCGCCCGCATGCTGCCGCAGCTTCCCCCGAACCGCGCGATGCTCGACCACATCCGCCAATACGGCATGCCGGCGGGCTAGCGACCGCGCCCGGCACCACCACGATAACGACAACGAAGAGACTACGAACGATGGCCAACCATGCACCCCTGAACAACGTCGACCACAAGAACCTGCGTGTGGTGACCACCCGCGGCGCGCAATACGGCGACGCCGTGATGTCGGCGCTGACCTTCCCCGCCGAATTCCGCGACCTGCAAGCCTGCTACCCGATCGTCTTCGCCCAGGACGGCAACGGCAGCTACGACGCGATCGCCCTGCTGGGCTTCGAGCAGGGCGAGAACCTGTTCCTCGGCCCGAACGGCTGGGACGCCCCCGCGATCCCGCTGACCGTCGAGCGCCAGCCGTTCATGATCGGGCGCGGCGACGAGTTGTCCGTCCACATCGACCTGGACAGCCCGCGCGTGCGCGACGGCGGCATCGAGGGCGAGGCGCTGTTCCTGACCTATGGCGGGACGAGCGAATACATGGAGCGCATCAGCTCCGTGCTGCGCACGATCCACGACGGCCTGGCCGCATCGCGTGCCTTCGTCACCGCGCTCGTCGAACTGGAACTGATCGAATCGTTCGTGCTGGACGTGGAACTGGACGACGGCTCGCAGAACCGCCTGGCCGGCTTCTACACGATCAACGAGGACCGCCTCGCGCAACTGTCGGCCGACCAGCTGGCGGCCCTGCACGCCAAAGGCTATCTGCAGGCGATCTACATGGCCGTCGCGTCGCTGGCCCAGTTCCGCGCGCTGATCCAACGGAAGAACCGCGCCAATGGCAGCCTGCGCTAAACCCGTCCGCGAGGTCGCGGCCGTCGACGGCCGCCTGCCGGACGAGATGCTGCGCGCGACGGCGCCGTACATCGTGCGCGGCCTCGCCACCGACTGGCCACTTGTGCGCGCCGGGCGGGAGTCTCCGGAAGCGGCGGACGCCTACCTGCGCGAGTTTTATCGTGACGCGACCGTGAATGCGATGCTCGGCCCGCCGCAGATCGACGGCCGCTTCTTCTACAACGAGGGCATTACCGGCTTCAACTTCCAGAGCGTGCGGGCGCGGCTCGACCAGGTGCTGGACGAACTCGCCGTGCAACGCGGACGCGCCGAACCGGGCGCGGTCTATGTGGGCTCGACGTCGGTCGACACCGCCCTGCCCGGCCTGCGTGCCGCGAACGACGTCGACCTGGGCGGGCGCGATGCGCTGGCCAGCATCTGGATCGGCAACCGCACCGTCGTCGCCACGCACTACGACCTGCCGGACAACCTGGCCGTCGTCGCGGTCGGCGAGCGTCGCTTCACGCTGTTCCCGCCGGACCAGCTGAAGAACCTGTACGTCGGGCCACTCGATTTCAACCCGGCCGGCCAGGCGATCAGCCTCGTCGACGTCCGCGAACCCGACTTCGAACGCTTCCCGCGCTACGCGGAGGCGCTCGAACACGCGCAGGTCGCGCAGATGGGCCCGGGCGACGCGCTGTTCGTGCCGTCGATGTGGTGGCACCACGTGGAAGCGCTGTCCGCGTTCAACGTGCTCGTGAACTACTGGTGGCGCCAGTCGCCGGACTGGATGGACACGCCGACGAACGCCCTGATGCTCGCGCTGCTGACGATGCGCGACCTGCCGCCGGCGCAGCGGCGCGCGTGGCAGGAGATCTTCCGCCACTACATCTTCGAACCCGATGCCGCGACCCTCGCGCACCTGCCGGAAGACGCGCGCTACGCGCTGTCGCCGCTCGACGAGGATGGCGCACGCGTGCTGCGCGGGCAGCTGCTGCGTCGCATCAACAGGTAAAGCCAGGAGGAGACATGGACAATAACAAGCAAACGGGCCTTGGACGCCCGATCCGCCGCGTCGTCATCGCGGGCGGCGGCACCGCAGGCTGGATGGCCGCGGCGGCGCTGGCGCGCACGCTGGGCAAGGTCATCGACATCAAGCTCGTCGAATCGGACGACATCGGCACCGTGGGCGTGGGCGAGGCGACGATCCCCAGCCTCGTGCATTTCCACCGCCTGCTCGACATCGGCGAGCAGGAATTCATGGCCGCCACGCAGGCCACCTTCAAGCTGGGCATCAGCTTCGAGGGCTGGCGCGCGCGGGGCGAGGATTACATCCACTCGTTCGGCATGACGGGCACCGACCACTGGACCGCGGGCTTCCAGCATTTCTGGCTGAAGGGCCGCGACCGCGGCCTCGCGAGCGACTACGGCGACTATTGCCTGGAGCTCGTCGCGGCGCAGGAAAAGCGTTTCGGTCACCTGCCGAACCAGGGCATCAACTACGCCTACCACCTGGACGCGACGCGTTACGCGCGCTACCTGCGCCGCTTCGCCGAGCACTTCGGCGCCGAGCGCATCGAGGCGAAGATCGCCAGCGTCGACACGGATCCGGCTACGGGCCACATCGCGGCGCTCGTGCTGGACTCCGGCACGCGCGTCGACGGCGACCTGTTCATCGACTGCACGGGTTTCCGCTCGCTGCTGCTGGGCCAGACGATGGGCGTCGCGTACGACGACTGGTCGCAATGGCTGTTCAACGACACGGCGATCGCCGTGCAGACGGAATCGACGGGTCCCGCCGTGCCCCTGACGCGCTCGATCGCGCATGACTGGGGCTGGCAGTGGCGCATCCCGCTGCAGCACCGCACGGGTAACGGCATCGTGTTCTCCAGTCGCCACGTCGACGAAGCCACTGCGCGCGCCGCGCTGCTGGGCAATATCGAGGGCAAGGCGTTGACGGAGCCGCGCGTGATCCGCTTCAAGCCGGGCCAGCGCCAGCGCGTCTGGGCCGGCAACTGCATCGGCCTCGGCCTCGCGGCAGGCTTCCTGGAGCCGATCGAATCGACGAGCATCCACCTGATCCAGCGCGGCATCGTGCGCCTGTTGCAGACGTTCCCGACGCACGGCATCCAGCAGTCCGACGTCGACGAGTTCAACGCGCAGACCGAGGACGACCTGCGCACGATCCGCGACTTCATCATCCTGCACTACAAGGTCACGAACCGCCGCGACACGCCGTACTGGCACGACGCCGCGACGATGCCCGTGCCCGCGAGCCTGCAGCACCGCATCGACCTGTTCGGCGACAGCGGACGCGTGTTCCGCGAAGGGAACGAGCTGTTCGCGGAAAACTCGTGGGTGCAGGTGATGCTGGGCCAGGGCATGCTGCCTTCACGGTGGCACCCGAGCGCGGACCTGATGGGCGACGACGAGCTGCGCGGCTTTTTGGACGGCATCCGCAACGGCGTCCGCCGCACCGCGTCCCAGCTGCCGCCGCACCAGCAGTACGTGGAGCGCTACTGCCCGGCGGGCAAGCCGTGAGCGGGGCGGCGGCCGGATTCGCCGACACGAGGCGCCACTATCCCGTGCTCGACGGGCTGCGCGGCTTCGCGGCGCTGACGGTCGTCGCCTTCCACCTGTGCGAAGCGCATGCGCCGAACCGCTTCGCCCAGGTGATCAACCACGGCTACCTGGCCGTGGACTTCTTCTTCCTGCTGTCCGGCTTCGTCATCGGCTATGCCTACGACGACCGCTGGCGGCGCATGTCGTTGGGCGAATTCTTCCAGCGCAGGCTGATCCGCCTGCATCCGATGATCGTCGTCGCGATGCTGGTCGGCGCCCTCGCCTTCTACGTCCAGGGCGGGACGCTGTTCCCGATGATCGCCGACACGCCGCTGTGGCGCGTATTGCTGATCATGGTCGTCGGCATGACGCTGCTGCCGGTGCCACCGGCGCTGGACCTGCGCGGCTGGGGCGAGATGCATCCGCTGAACGGGCCCGCGTGGTCGCTGTTCTTCGAATACGTGGCGAACGTGGTGTACGCACTCGTGCTGCGCCGCCTGCCGAACCGCATGCTCGCCGTGCTCGCGCTGCTGGCTGGCGCGGTGCTCGTCCACTACCTCGTGGCGGGGCCGAACGGCGACGTCATCGGCGGCTGGTCGCTGGAGCCCGTCCAGTTCCGGCTCGGCTTCACCCGCCTGGCGTATCCGTTCTGCGCGGGGCTGCTGTTGTCGCGCGTCGTGCGTCCGGGCCACATCGCCTACGGCTTCCCGCTCGCCGCCGCGATCCTGCTTGCCACGATGGCGTTGCCGCGCATCGGTGGCCCGGCGACCCTGTGGATGAACGGCCTGTACGAGGCGGTGTGCATCGTGGTCTTGTTCCCGCTCGTCGTGTGGCTGGGCGCGAGCGCACGCGCGGGTGCGCACACGGGCCGCGCATGCGCCGCGCTGGGCGGGCTGTCGTACCCGCTGTACATCGTCCACTATCCATTCGTGTACACCTACACCGCGTGGACCAACGAACACCACGTCTCCTTGCGCGACGGCCTGCCCGTCGCGGCCGCAACCTTCGCCGCGTGCGTCGCGCTGGCGTGGCTGCTGCTGAAATACTACGACGAACCGGTGCGGGCCTGGCTCACGCAGCGCTGGATGGAGCGCAAGCCGGCGCTCGCCGCGCCGGCCGCCAACAGCTGATCAAGCGCGTCCGATGTGCTCGTAGAGGATCGCAGCACCGATCGCGATCAGAACGAGGCCGCCCACGAGTTCCGCGCGCTTGCCCACCAGCTTGCCGAGGCCGCGGCCCACCATCACGCCCAGCGTGACCATGACGAACGTCGAGAAGCCGATGGCACCGGCCACCGTCACGATGTTCGCGTCGATGAACGCGAGGCCGACGCCGACCGCGAGCGCGTCGATACTCGTCGCGAACCCCGTCACCGCGAGCAGCCAGAAAGAATGCGACGTCGGTTTCGCGTCCTCGTCATCCGCGCCGGACAAGCCCTCGCGGATCATGCGCAGGCCAAGGATCACGAGCAGGGTGAACGCGATCCAGTGATCCCACGCCTCGACGTAGGGCGCGGCCCAATGCCCCAGCGCCCAGCCGATGACGGGCGTGAGGCCTTCGATGACGCCGAAGATGGCGCCCGTGCGCAGGGCTTCGCGGAGATGGGGACGTTGCAGCGCGGCGCCCTTGCCGACGGCGACGGCGAATGCGTCCGTGGACATGGCGAGGGCGAGTGCGGCGGTGGCGAGGAAATTCATTGTGGTTCCAGTCGGGCAATGACGATGGCATGCCGGCGCGGCCCGATGAACGCGCAGGCATACCAAAGGTCTTGCCAACCGAAACGGCTGCCCGCACCACGTCGGCTGTATGCCGGCGAGTATGTTGATACGGGCGCTTCCGCCGGGTGCGGAAGCAGGCTACTCCCCAATGGGATGCCGGCATTTTACTGCAAAGCCGCCGGCATCGCCACCGTCAAGCGGTCGTCGCGCCCTGCCGGTGCAGGTTCGCATACTTCAGGCCGAAGAACAGGATGAAGCCGTAGCACGCGACGGGGATGAAGAACGACGGCTGCACGCCCACGTGGTCGGCGAGCCAGCCCTGTGCGAACGGCACGATGGCGCCGCCCACGATGGCCATGCACAGGATGCCGGAACCCTGGCCCGTGTGGCGTCCGAGGCCGTGCAGCGCCATGCTGAAGATCGTCGGGAACATGATGGAGTTGCACAGGCCGACGGCGAGAATCGCCCACATCGCTGCCTGTCCATGACCGAGGATGGCGCACAGCACGAGCACGATCGCGGCGACCGCGTTGCACGCGAGCGCCTTGCCCGGGCTGACGACACGCATCACGGCAAAGCCGATGAAGCGGCCGATGAGCGCCCCGCCCCAGTACACGCTGACGTAGCTTGCAGCCCGCGCCGCCGTCATCCCGGCCACGTTCGGCTCGCCGAGGAAGTTGACGAGGAAACTGCCGATGCTGACTTCACCGCCCACGTACAGGAAGATGGCGACGGCGCCCAGCACGAGGTGGCGGTACTGCAAGGCCGAACCGGCCGATGCGGCGACTGTGTCGTCCGCGGCCGCGTGGTCGATGCGCGGCAGCCGCGCCAGCGCGAACAGCGCGGCGAGGATCGCGAGCGCCGCCGCCAGCGCGAGGTACGGGCCCTGCACGGTGGCCGCTTCATGCGCGCGGTGCGCCGCCTGGCCGGCCGCGTCCAGCGCCGCGACCTGGTCCGCCGTCAGCGCGCTGGCGCCCGCGAGGATCAGCATGCCGCCCAGCGCCGGGCCCACCGTCGTGCCCAGCGAATTGAAGGCCTGCGTGAGCGTGAGGCGGCTCGATGCCGTCGCGGCCGGTCCGAGCACCGTCACGTACGGGTTCGCCGCGACCTGCAGGATCGTGATGCCCGCCGCCAGCACGAAGAACGCGAACAGGAACAGGCCGTAGCCGCCCTGCGCGGCCGGGTAGAAAAGTCCGCAGCCACCTGCCGCGATCAGCAGGCCCGTGACGGCGCCTTTCTGATAGCCGAGGCGGCGAATGAGGGCGCCAGCCGGGAGCGACACGATGAAGTAGGCGCCGAAGAAGCAGAACTGCACGAGCATCGCCTGCAGGTAGTTCAGCGTGTAGATCGCCTTCAGGTGCGGAATCAGCACGTCGTTCAGCGACGTGAGCAGGCCCCACATGAAGAAGAGGATCGTGACGATCACGAGTGGTCCGGTATTCGTCGCGCCGGCGGTGGGTGCCGCCGTCACGGTCGCGGACGGGTTGGGGGTAGCTGCCATGGAATCTCCTTGTTGTGGTTATCGTGTTGCGGTGTCGAGCAGCGCGGCCACGCCGCGCAGTGCGGGATACGGTTCGGTGACGAGCCAGGTCGGGATGCGCGCCAGATAAGGCTGCAGCCTGCCCTTGCCTTCGAAGCGTTCACGGAACGCGGACGCGTGGAACAGCGGACCGAGCCGGGGCACGACGCCGCCGCCGATGTACATGCCGCCCGTCGCGCCCAACGTGAGCGCGACGTTGCCTGCAACGCTGCCGAGGATCGCGCAGAATGCGTCGACCGTCGCGCGGCATGCGGCGCAGCTGCCGTCGAGCGCACGCGCCGAGATGTCCGCGGCGGCCAGACGTTCGCCGGCAAGCACGCGGTGGATCGCTTCCAGGCCCGGTCCGGACAGCAGGCGCTCGGCCGACACATGGCCGTGTTCTTCCCACAGCGCGTCCAGCAGGCGCATCTCGGTACGCGTGACGGGCGCGAAGCTCGCGTGCCCGCCCTCGCCCGCCAGTGCGATCCAGCGCCCGCCGCCCGCAGGCATGACGCCGGACACGCCCAGCCCCGTGCCCGGCCCGATGAGGCCCAGCGGACGCTCTTCGACCACTGCGGCATCCAGCCCGCCGATGCGTTCGCGTCCACGGGCATCCAGGTGCGGCAAGGCTTGCGCCAGCGCCGCGAAATCGTTCACGACGAGCAGCGTGGCGAGCCCGCAGGCCTCCCGCAATGCCACGATGGAAAAGTGCCAGTGGTGGTTCGTCATGCTCACCATGTCGCCCTCGACCGGATTCGCGATGGCGATCGCGGCATGGCGGATGCCGTCAGTCGCGTGCCCGCGCGCGGCGGCGCGGGCGAGGTAGGCATCGATCGCGTCCTTGACGTGCTCGTAGTCGCGGCACGCCAGCACCTCGATGTCGGCGCATCCGTCGCCCGGCGCCTGCAGCGCGAAACGGGCATTCGTGCCGCCGATGTCGGCCAGCAGGCGGAACGCGGTCATTGCAGGTCCTCGCAAGCCACGGCATCCGTCGCCGTCGTCACGTCGACGTTGCCGAAGGCGGCCGCGAACGGGCCCTCGCTCGTCACGCGCAGCGGCGTGTCGACGCGCGCCAGGTCGACGCCGTGCGCGCGGAAGCAGGCCAGCGGAATGGCGACGGATTGGCGGCCCTTGCCGGCCAGCCGCGTGAACAGGCGGGTTGCGTCGAGCGGCGTGCCACAAGGCGTGCCGCCGCAGGCCATCGCGATCGTCACCTTGGCCGCGGGGGCGCCTTGCACGAGCGTGTCGAAGCGCAGCACACCTTTGTCCGCCAGCGCGGCCGGCAAGGCGAGCGGCTTGGCGCCGTGCGCCTCGAACGTCGCCGGTGCAGTCCACGTGACGAGCTTCGCATCCTGCTGCGTCTTGATCTGCGCGATGGCCACGGCGATGCCCGGCAGGCTGGCCCCCGCGTTCAGGTCTGCACCGAGCGGCGCGGCTTGCGTGCCGCTGACGATGCGCAGCGGGAAGCTGGCGCGGTCGGCCGGGCCGAACACGGGATACGTATCGGCGCTGCTGCAACCGCCGGCCGCGTACGTGGCGTCGAGCATTCCAAGGTGCGAGCGCTCGCCGCGCTTCAATCCATAGCCGTAGGCGAACAGCGGGGCATAGCCGACATCGCCCACGTTCAGCGGCGTCTGGCACACGCCCTTCGGCCACGAGAACGACAGCTTGCCCGTGAATTCATGGGGTTTCGCGTCCTTGCCCGCGACGAGCAGGTCGGACACGCCCTTGCCTTCCGTGCCCGGCAGCCACGCCGCGATGAACGTGTCGGACAAGTTCAGCAAGTCGTTGACCCACAGCGGGCGGCCGGACAGGAACACGGTCACCACCGGCTTGCCCTTGCCGTGCACTTTCTGCAGCACGGCCAGGTCATCCGGGTACCGGCTCGTGTGGCGCAGCGTGCCGGAAGGTACGATGTCGCCGTCGCCTTCCGCGTACGGCGCTTCGCCGATCACAGCGATGACGGCATCGAACCGTGCAGGATCGACGTCCGCGCCGTCGGCGCTGTACGTGACGTCCGCTCCGGCCGCCTTCAGGCCCGCCAGGATCGTGTCGGCTTTCGGGAAATCGGCATTCGTGTTCGCCGTGCCCTGCCACGTCAACGCCCAGCCGCCCGTCTGGTTGGCCATGCTGTCGGCAGCCTTGCCGACGACGAGCACACGCTTGCCGGCGGCCAGCGGCAGCACCGGGCCTTCGTTTTTCAGCAGCACCAGCGATTCGCGCACGGCACGGCGGCCCAGGTCCTTGGCGAGCAGCGCGTCGTCACGGCCGGCCCACGCGGACTGCGATGGACGCTTGGCGAACACACCGGCGCGCAGCTTCACGCGCACGATGCGGCTGACGGCGTCGTCGATACGCGCCATGGGAATGCGTCCGGCCTCGACGTCCTTGACCGTGTTGGCGATGAACGCCTTCCAGTCGGTGGGCGCCATCACCATGTCGACGCCGGCGTTGATGGCCTGGGCACAGCTGTCGTTGCGGCAGCCGGGCACTTCGCCGATGCCGTTCCAGTCGGTGACCACGAAGCCGTCGAAGCCCATCTTGTCCTTCAGGATGTCCGTCAGCATGTAGCGGCTGCCGTGCACCTTGCCGTGGTCACGTCCCGCCGCCACGTCGTTCCACGAATTGAACGAGGCCATGACGGTCTGTGCGCCCGCCTCGATACCGGCGTAATAACCCTGCGCGTGGATGTTCATCATGTCGCGCTCGCCGACCTTCGCGACGCCCGTGTTCACGCCGAATTCCGTGCCGCCGTCCGCCATGAAGTGCTTGATGCTGGCGATGACGTTGGCGTCGCTCTTGAACGTGTCCTGCAGCCCTGTCACGTATGGCCCGGCCAGACGCTTCACGAGCTGCGGGTCTTCCGAATAGCTTTCGTACGTGCGCCCCCAGCGGTCGTCGCGCACGACGGCGACGGTCGGGCCGAACGCCCAGGCGATGCCCGTCGCGCGCACGGCCTTGCCCGTCGCGGCGCCGATCGCCTTCACGAGCTCCGCGTCGCGCGTGGCGCCGAGGCCGATATTGTGGGGGAACATGGTGGCGCCGTAGACGTTGTTGTGGCCGTGGACGGCATCGGTACCCCAGATCATCGGCACATTGATCGCCATGTCCGTCGCCATCGATGCGTCGTAGTACGCATCCGCCAGCTTCAACCAGTCGGCGGCGTGCGCGTGCTTGTCGTTGCCGGGCCAGCTGCCGCCGCCATTCAGCACGGATCCGAGGTAGTACGTGCGGACGTCGTCCGGCGTCACGCTCTTGATTTCCGCCTGCGTCATCTGGCCGATCTTCTGCGCGAGCGTCATGTGGGCGACGATCTCGCGCACGCGCGCCTCGAGCGCGGCGTTCGGACGGATGGCGCTGTGCAGGCGCGGCCAGTCGGTCAGCGCCGGCGCGGCCGGCGCGGCGGCAGTGCCGTAGGCGGCCAGCGCCAGTGCGCACGCGGCGGCGAGGCGGAGCGGGATGCGCGTGTGCGCCGCCCGGGTGCGGTGGATGGTCATGCGGGTGTCTCCAGTGGTGTCGTTATGGATCTGCGGTCACGATTGGAAACGATTCCAATCCCTTCGCAGATTATTCAATGCAAACACCCGCGCTGTCAATCACCCGTTGCGAAAGGAGGTCGGATCAGTCGTGCCCCAGGAACGCGCGATACCACTTCGCGCTGTCCTTCAGCCGGCGCTGTTGCGTCGCATAGTCCACGTGCACGAGGCCGAAACGGCGCAGATAGCCTTCCGACCACTCGAAGTTGTCGAGCAGGCTCCAGGCGAAATAGCCTTTCACCGGCACACCGTCCGCGACGGCCTGGCGCAGCGCAGCCAGGTGGCGCATCAGGTAGCGCCGCCGCTGGGTGTCGCGCACGGCGCCGTCAGCACCGACGACGTCGTCGTAGCACGCCCCGTTCTCCGTCACGTACATCGGGCCGGGACGGTAGTCGCGGTCGACGCGGGCCAGCAATTCCGCAAGGCCTTGCGGCGCCACGGGCCAACCCAGCGCCGTCGTCTCCCCTTCCGCCGGCAGCAGGCGCGTGCCCAGGGGGCCGTGGCCGGGCGCGTCGGCGACCGTCTCGGGAAAATAGTAGTTCACGCCAAGGAAGTCCGTCGGCGCGGCGATAGCGTCCATGTCGCCGGGCAGCACGACGGGCGCCGCGTCGCCCACTTGCGCGAGCGTGGCGGCCGGGTAGCCGCGCCCGTACAGCGGGTCGAGGAACCAGCGGTAGCGCAGGCCGTCGTGGCGTTCCATCGCCGCGACGTCGCGCGGACTGGTGCTCGCGGGGCGCAGCGGGTGGAGGCTCAGTGCGATGCCGACCTTCGCATCGGGCACATTCGCCCGGACCAGCGGGACCGCTTTGCCGTGCGATAGCAGCACGTGGTGTGCCACCTGCAGCGCCGTGCCGAAGTCCGTGAGCCCTGGCGCGTGCCAGCCTTCGTAATTGCCGAGGATCGCCGTGCACCATGGCTCGTTGTGCGTGATCCAGTGGGACACGCGGTCGCCCAACCGGCGCGTCATCGCGTCGGCGAAGTCGAGAAACGCGTCGACCGTGGTGCGCGCGGCCCAGCCGCCCCGGTCCTGCAGCCATTGCGGCAAGTCCCAGTGGTACAGTGTGGCCCACGGCTGCAGCCCGCGCTCCAGCATGCCGTCGACGAGGCGCGAGTAGAAATCGAGGCCTTTTTCGTTCGGCCTGCCGCCCGTGCCGTCGAAGATCCGCGGCCACGCGATCGAGAAGCGGTAGGCGTTCAGCCCCAGGTCGCGGCCGATGTCCAGGTCCTCGGGCCAACGGTGGTAGTGGTCGCACGCGACGTGGCCGGACGACCCGTCCCGGATCGCGCCGGGTGTCGCCGCGAACCGGTCCCAGATCGATTCGACGCGGCCGTCTTCGGCACCCGCGCCCTCGATCTGGTACGAGGACGTGGCGCAGCCCCACAGGAAATCGGCGCCGAAGTTGGCGCGCCGGGGCGCATGGGGTTCGGGGCCGGCGGCACCCTGCAGCAGATCGTCGTTGGTCATCGTAGTCGGTGTATTGTGATTGTATTTGGAAAGCTTTCCATGCAAGCGCCAAAAAAAAGCGCGCAAGCGAACGCGCGCCCTGGCTGCGGCCGCGGTGTCACGCGGCCTTGCGCCTCCCGCTCGGCGCCGTGGCCAGCGACGCCCGCAACGTCAGGCTCACGGGGAATTCGCGCGTGACGGGCCGGCGCATGTCGTAGCACAGGTTGAGCAAGGCGTTGATGCCGTTCTGCGTCATCTCGCGCCACGGCATGTGCACGGACGTCAGGCGCGGCGCGGAAAATTCGGCGCTGGGCGTGTCGTCGTAGCCCAGCACGGACAGGTCGTGCGGCACGCGGATGCCGGCCTCCTGGAAGTACGACAGCGCGCCCACGGCCATCTCGTCGTTCGCGCAGAACAGCGCCGTGCACGGATAGCCGGAATCGAGCAACTGCTTGGCCGCGGACCAGCCGCCCGCGGGCGAAAAGTCGCTCTCAAGGCGCCATACCTTGTCCGGGTCGATGCCGTTGTCGCGCAGCTCGCTCATGAAGCCGGCGATGCGGGCGCGGTTGTCCTCCAGTTGGCGCGGGCCTTCGACGACGGCGATCTTGCGGTGCTTGTGGTCCAGCAGCGCGCGCGCGGCGAGGCGGCCGCCCAGCGTGTGGTCGACGGTGAAGCACTGGTCCGGCATCGAATCGAAGCTGTGGTTCAACGCGACGAGCTGGCCCGCCTTCGCGCCCAGCGCGGCGACGTCCTCCTCCTGCAGCGCGCTCGTCATCACGACGAGACCGTCGCAGCCCCGCTCGACGAGGAACTCGATGCCCTCGACGGCCTGGCGGCGCTCGTCGCCGAGACCCACGCCGAACGCGAGCACCATGTGGACACCGGCCGTGCGCAACTCCGTGTCGATGATCTGCAGGATCGGAGTGTAGAACGTTCCGCTCAGCACCGGGATGTACACGCCGACCATGCGGCTCGTACCCGACAGCAGCGCGCGCGCCGCGTGCGACGGACGGAAGCCCAGCTCGTCGATCGCTTTCTTCACGCGGGCCAACGTCGCCGGCGACACCGATCCCTTCCCGCTCACCACGCGCGACGCGGTGCCGAGGCCGACGCCGGCCAGCTTCGCTACGTCCTTGATAGTCGCCACAAACTCTTCCTCAATGCTTACGTTTCACGGGCCGCCGACGCGGCGCACCCGAAGGATACTGCATCCGTGCCCATCACAGCCGATTTCCCGTCTGCGGATCGAACAGCGATACCCGCGCCGCATCGATGGCGAAGGCCACGCGGTCGCCCGGCTCGTGGCGGCACCCGTCATGCACGAGCGACGCGAGCGTCGCGGCGCCACAGCGCAGCCACACGACGTGGTGGTTGCCCATCGGTTCGACCAGGGTCACATCAGCCGTCATGGGGCCGTCGGCGCGGATGGTCACGTGCTCGGGGCGCACACCCAGTACGGCCGCCTGCGCGGCGCTCCCCGGCACGCATGCGAGTTCGATACCGTCTCCCCTGAAACGTCCGGCGCCATCGAGCACGCCGTCGACGAACGCCATCGCCGGCGCGCCGAGGAAGCCGGCGACGAAGCGGTTCGCGGGGCGCTCGTATACGTCCAGCGGCGTGCCGATCTGCTGTATCTCTCCGGCCTGCATGACGACGATGCGGCTCGCAAGCGTCATCGCCTCGACCTGGTCGTGCGTCACGTAGATCATCGTCGAACCCAATGTCCGGTGCAGCAGCTTCAGTTCGCGCCGCAGTTCGGCCCGCAGCTTGGCGTCCAGGTTCGACAGCGGCTCGTCGAACAGGAAAACCTGCGCCTCGCGCACGAGCGCGCGCCCGATCGCGACGCGCTGGCGCTGCCCGCCGGACAGCTGCGCGGGCTTGCGGCGCAACAGCGCATCCAGCTGCAGCATGGCGGCGGCGCGGTCCACGCGGCGGCGGATCTCGGCCTTCGGCGTGCCCGCGATGCGCAGGCCGAACGACATATTGTCTTCCACCGTCATCGTCGGATACAGCGCGTACGATTGGAACACCATGCCGATCCCCCGCTCGCTGGGGTCCGCATCCGTCATGTCGCGTCCGCCGATCTCGACGGCGCCGGAATCCGTGTCGACCAGGCCCGCGATGCTGTGCAGCAGCGTCGACTTGCCGCAGCCGGAAGGCCCCAGCAGCACGAGGAATTCGCCAGGTTCGACGACGAGGTCGAGGTCGCGGATGATGGGCTTGCCGCCCAGGACGATGTTCAGTTTGCGCAGCGAGACGTTGGCCATCCCTTATCCTTTCACGGCACCCGCGGCAATGCCGCGTACGAACCAGCGGCCCGAGACGAAGTACAGCGCCAGCGGCACGAGGCCCGTGAGGATCGTCGCCGCCATGTTCACGTTGTACTGCCGGGTGCCCGTCGTCGTGTTGATCACATTGTTCAGCTGGACCATCATCGGCATGTGGTCGCGTCCCGCGAACACGAGGCCGAGGATGTAATCGTTCCACACGCCGGTCACCTGCATGATCGCGGCGACGACGACGACAGGCAGCGACATCGGCAGCATCACCTGCAGGAAGATGCGCCAGAAGCCGCCGCCGTCGATGCGCGCCGCGTGGAACAGCTCGTGCGGAACGCCGCAGTAGTAATTCCGGAACAGCAGCGTCATCACAGGCATGCCGAAGACGAGGTGCACGAGGACGATCGCCGGGAGGCTGCCGAAGATGCCGGCCAGCGCCAGCACGCGCACGAGCGGGTAGATCATCACCTGCACGGGCACGAAAGCGCCCGCCATCAGGATTCCGAACAGCACGTTCGCGCCGCGCGGACGCCAGAACGACAGCGCGTAGCCGTTTACGGCACCGAGCAGGATAGGCAGCAACGTCGACGGCACGGTGATGGCGACGGAATTCCAGAAACCCGTGCGCACGCCTTCGCACGCGGCGCCCGTGCACACGCCACTCCACGCGAGGCGCCACGGCTCGAGCGTGGCCGCGTGCGGCAGCGCGAAGATGCCGCCCTGGCGGATCTCGTCCATCGTCTTCAGCGACGTCACCACCATCACGTACAGCGGCAGCAGGAAGAACAATGCGGCGCCGAACAGGAAGACGTACAGCCCGATGCGTGCAGGCGTGAGGCGCAGGCGCGCACGGCGCACGACAGGCGCCGGCTGGTCGTGCGCGGCCGGTGCCGGCGCCGCCAACGGCGGTGCGGTCGTGTGCGGATTCATGCGGCCTCCTTGCTGCTGCGGGCGTACCGGCTGCGGGCATACGCGTACGGCGCGAGCAGCGCCAGCACCGGCATGAGCAGCACGATCGCGCCGGCCGAGGCGAGGCCCACGTTCGAGCGCAGGAACAGATGGTCCATGATGAACTTCGCGGGGACTTCGCTGGCGATGCCCGGCCCGCCCTGCGTCATGGCGACGACGGCGTCGTACAGTTTCGCCACGGCCGTCGCCAGCAACAGCAGGACCGTGGCGATGGTCGGCCACAGCATCGGCAGCACGATCTGTGCGTACACGCGCCAGGCGGGAATGCCGTCCAGCCGCGCGGCCTTCCAGATTTCCGGATCGATGCCGCGCAATCCGGCAAGCATCAACGCCATCACGAGGCCGGACGCCTGCCACACGGTCGCGGCGACGACGGTGTAGATTGCGTAATCCTGCGACACGATCCAGTCGAAGCGCACGTGCGCGAACCCGAGCGCGCGCAACGCGCCGTCGACGCCGTCGCCCGGCGTGAGCAACCATTGCCACACGAGGCCCGTCGCGACGAACGACATCGCATACGGATACAGGAAGATCGTGCGGAACACGCCCTCGCCTTTCACGTTCTGGTCGACGAACACCGCGAGCAGGAAGCCGATGACGAGGCTCGCCAGCACGAACAGCACGCCGTACGCGGCCAGGTTGTGCAGCGACAGCATCCAGCGCTCGTTGTCGAACAGCCGGTGGTATTGGGCGAAACCGATGAAGTGCCCGGACGGGAACGTACGCGATCCGGTCAGCGAAATATAGAAGGTCCACAGGCCGGCGCCGAGGTAGCCGAGCGCCGCGACGGCGGCCATCGGCAGCAGCGCGGCGTACGGCGTGGCACGGGACAGAGAGCGGCGCGCCATGTCAGTAGCGCAGCGCCGAGGCGATGCTGTTCTGGGCCCGCTCGACGGGCATGTCCGTGTTCCAGAACGCCGTGAGCACGTCCTGCAACGCGCCGTTCTGGTCGGGCGACAGATAGATTTCGGGCACGCCCACGGGCCGCCGCGGATCGCGCAGGATCGCCATGCCCTGGCGCGCGCAGGCGTCGAAGCCGCTGTCGTCCGCATCCAGGCGCACCGGGATCGAGCCTTTCAGCTTGTTGAACGCACGCTGCACGGCGGGCTTGTCGACGACGTCCACGAGCAGCTTCTGCGCGCGCAGCGTGCCCGCGTCGTCCGTCTTCGGGAACACGAAGACGTCACCCTGGATCAGGTAAGGCGTGTCCGCGGAGAGACCGGGCAGGCAGCCGAACTGGCGACCCGGCGCCTGGCCAGCGGCGATGAACTCGCCCTTCGCCCAATCGCCCATGATCTGCATGCCGGCCTTCCCGGCGATGACAAGCGCCGTCGCATCGTTCCAGTTGCGACCCGGCGACGCGGGATCGACATAGCCCTGCAGGCGCTTGAACGCGACGAGCACCTTGCGGAAGGCATCCGAACGGATCGCGGCCTGGTCGCGGTCGCGGACCACTTTCAGGTACAGGTCGCGCCCGCCGAGGTTGGCCAGAACCATCGAGAACAGCAGATTCTCCTGCCACGCCTGGCCGCCGTGCGCCAGCGGGATCAGGCCCGCGGCCTTGAGCTTGTCGAGGTCCGCGAACAGCTCGTCCATGCTCGCGGGCTCGCGCCCGATGCCGGCCTTCGCGAACGCCGCCTTCGAATACCAGATCCACGTCAGCATGTGGAGGTTCATCGGCACGGCATACCAGTGGCCACGCACCTTGATCACGTCGACGATGGGCGCCGGCAGCACCTGGTCCCAATGGTCGCGGCGGGCGACGTCGTCGACGGTGCCCAGCATGTCTTCCTCGATGATGTCGAGGAACTGCTTCGACGTGTTGAACTGGGCGGCCGTGGGCGGGTTGCCGCCGATGATGCGGTTGATGGTGACGGCACGCGACTGGTCGCCGCCGGCGATGGCGGTGTCGACCCATGTCCCACCGGCGTCGCGGTAGGCCTGCGCCACCTGCTTCACGGCGGCCGATTCGCCGCCCGACGTCCACCAGTGAATCACCTCGGCCGTCGGACCGGCGGATGCGGCAGATGCGGCGGACGCGCACAACCACGCGCACAGCAGCCACCTGCGGGTTCCGTACATGCTGTCTCCGTTATGGCGTCCTGGCGGGGCCGGCGCCTTGTTCTGGGCCGTCACCGGAAGCGTGGAAACGTTCCCATGACGGCTGCCCGACTATAGCACCGGGCGAAAATCGGTGTCAAACACCAACCTGGTATTGTCCTACAGCCGACCTGTGGCCGGGAGTGGTTTTGCATTAAAACAACGCACCGGCCGCCGGATCGCCGGCCGCCGGATCGCCGGCCGCCGGATCGTCCTGCGCTTTCACGAGCGCCTCCTGCAGCATGCCGAACAGCGTGCGCGCCGCCGGCGCCATCGTGTGATTGCGCTTGCTGATCAGCCCCAGGGTGCGGTGGATCGCCGGGTTCACCAGGGGCACGCCGACGATCGTGTCCGGCCGCCCCGGCAGCACGGACAGCCCCGGCACCGCGGCGACGCCCATCCCCGCCTCGACGAGTGCCAGTACGCCGGACACGTGGTTCACCTCGCACTGGATGACGGGATGCTTCTCGACGCCGGCCAGCGCCGCGTCGATGACGCTGCGGTTGCCGCTCGACTTCGCGACCGAGATATAGCGCTCGCCCACCGTGTCCTTCCAGGTCAGCGACGCGCGCCCCGCCAGCGGATGGTCGCGCCGCATCGCCAGCACATAGCTCTCCACATAGATCGGCTCGAACACGATCTCCGGGTCGGCCGCGCCCGTGAAGTTGATGCCGAAATCCGCCTCGCCCGCGAGCACGAGGTTCAGCACGTCCTGCGCGCTCTCGTCGTGCACGCGCACGCGGATGCGCGGGAAGCGCTCGCTGAACGCCGTCAGCACGGCGGGCAGGAAATGCCATACGGCGGACGGCACGCAGGCCAGCGTGACCGTGCCCGTACGGTGCGCCGCCAGGTCGGCGACACCCAGCACGGCGTCTTCGAGGCCATCGAGCGCGGTGCGCACGTTGACGAGGAACGCCTGCCCCACGTTCGTCAACTGCACGCGCCGGGTCGTGCGCTCGAACAGCTTCACGCCGAGGCCTTCCTCCAGTTTGTCGATGCGGCGGCTCAGCGCCGACTGCGACAGGAACAGGTCGGCGGCCGCCTGGCGGAAGCTCGCCCGTTCGGCGACGGCGATAAAGGCCTGCAAATCGTGCAGATCGTAATTGATGCGCATGATGCATTAATCAGCTTGAAAATTGCAATTATCAAATTATGCCATTTGGCGCATGATTCGACCACCCAACCACTGCCTCGACAAGAAGGCATCCAACAAGGAGACACCGTGCGCCATTCCTGCGCCCTCACCATCCTGCTCGCGACGAGCGGGACCTGCCTGGCCCAATCCAGCATCAACTTGTACGGCATCGTCGACGTGGGCGTCCGCGCCGCCGACGGCCTCGCCGCCAACAACGCGCCCACCCCGGCGAGCCGCACGACGTCGGTGGGCAGCGGCATCGACCAGACCAGCCGCTGGGGCGTCAAGGGCGCCGAATCGCTGGGCGGCGGATGGCGCGCCGTGTTCCGGCTCGAAGGCGGCATCAATGCCGATACGGGCTCGCAAGCGAAGAGCGACCGCCTGTTCGACCGGCTTGCGTGGGCCGGCGTCGAGTCGCCATACGGCACGCTCGCCCTCGGACGCCAGGCCAACCTGATCTCCGACGCCCTCGTCGCCGTCGACCCGCTGGGCAAGCGCTTCGCCTCGTTCAACCCGAACGTCAATGTCGCGGGCCTGAGCAACACGGCGTTCGGCACCCACGCGTTCGGCCGCCAGTACGGCCCGAGCGGCTATGCGGACAACTTCTACCGCCTCGACAACACGATCAAGTACACGGCGACCGTCGGCCCGTGGCAGGCCCGCGCCGCGTATTCGGCAGGCGAAGTGGCGGGCGACTCCGCCGCGTCGAGCAGCCACGGCGTGGCCCTCGCCTATGTGCGTCCGGACGTCGCCGTCTCCGGCGCGACGATGCAATTCCGCAGCCGCGAAGGACTGCCCCTCGATGCCTGGTCGCTGGGCGCAGCCGCGCACCTGGGCGCTTGGCAGTTCAAGGCCAACGCCGCGCGCAACGTGGCCGACACGGGCCCGGGCAAGTCGGTGCACCAGCGCGTGCTGTCGGCCGGCGCGAGCCACCCCGTCTGGCGCGACGTGCTCATGACGGCGGCATGGTACAGCGTGCGGCGCGAGGCGACCGCGTTGCGCGACGACGGGTTCGACCGCGGCTTCCTGTTCGTCGAAAAGGCGCTGGCGCCCCGCACGACTGCGTACGCCGAAGCCGACTACACGGTCTGGCGCGGCGATGCCGCCGGCCTGACGGCAGGACGCGCGAACGACCATCACGGCACCGGCCTCACGCTGGGCCTCATGCACAAATTTTAAAGAGACAAGGAGCACGTATGCGATCACATCACCTGAAGCACAAGGCACTCGCCGCCCTCGCCGCCCTGGCGCTGGCCGCCTCGGCCCACGCCGCCGACCTGCACGTCGTCAGCTCCGGCGGTTTCGCCCAGGCGTACAAGGACCTGTCCCCGCAGTACGAGCGCGCGAGCGGCGACCGTCTCGTGTCCGAGTGGGGCCCGTCGATGGGCGCGACGAAGAACGCGATCCCGGCGCGCCTCGCGCGCGGCGAGGCGATCGACGTCGTCATCATGGTCGGCGACGCGCTCGACAAGCTGATGGCAGAGGGCCGCCTCGAACCGGGCAGCAAGGTCGTCCTCGCCAACTCGCCCATCGCCTGCGCCGTCAAGCACGGCGATCCGAGGCCCGACATCCATACCGTCGACGGCCTGCGCCAGGCCTTCCTGCACGCGCACCGCGTCGCGTACTCCGACAGCGCGAGCGGCGAATACATCCGACACCAACTGCTCGACAAACTGGGCATCCGCGAACAGATGGAAGGCAAGGCGGCGCAGATTCCCGCCACGCCGGTGGGCGAGATCATCGCGCACGGCGAAGCGGATTTCGGCTGCCAGCAGCGCAGCGAACTGAAACCCGTGCAGGGCATCGACGTCGTCGGCGTGCTGCCGCCCGAAGTGCAGCTCAACACGGCATTCTCCGGCGCCGTCGTGCGCGGTGCGCGCAACCCCGTATCCGCGCGCGCGCTGCTCCGCTTCCTGGCAGCGCCCGCGAACGCCGCCGCCATCGAGGCCACCGGGCTCGAACCCGTCGCGGCCACGCATTAAACCCATTCAGCAGAGGGCATCATGACGATTCACTCCACCGCCAACGCCCACGCCACGGCACCCGCCGCATCCGCGCCGGCGCGCACCCCGTCGAAGCTGGCCACGGTCATCCGCGTCACGAGCGGGAACTTCATCGAAATGTATGATTTCTTCCTGTTCGGCTTCTACGCGAACCAGATCGCGCGGGCGTTCTTCCCGGCGACGAGCGACTACGCGGCGCTGATGATGACCTTCGCCACGTTCGGCGCCGGCTTCTTCATGCGGCCGCTGGGCGCCATTTTCCTGGGCAGCTACATCGACCGTATCGGCCGCCGCAAGGGCCTCGTGCTCACGCTCGGGATCATGGCGTCGGGTACTGCGCTGATCGCGTTCGTGCCCGGCTATGCCACCATCGGCCTGCTCGCGCCGCTGCTCGTGCTGATCGGCCGCCTGCTGCAGGGCTTTTCCGCCGGCGTGGAACTGGGCGGTGTGTCCGTCTACCTGTCCGAGATGGCGACGCCGGGCAACAAGGGGTTCTACGTCAGCTGGCAGTCGGCCAGCCAGCAGGTCGCCGTGATCTTTTCGGCGGCGCTGGGCTATGGCCTGAACCACGCCATGCACAAGGACGTCATCGCCGACTGGGGCTGGCGCATTCCGTTCTTCGTCGGCTGCTCGATCATCCCCGTCGTCTTCTACATCCGCCGCTCGCTGCAGGAAACGCAGGCGTACCTGCAGCAGAAGTCGCATCCGACGTTCCGCCAGATGATGCGCACGATCGCGCTGAACTGGCCTCTCGTGACGGTGGGCGCGATGCTGGTCGTGATGACGACGGTCGCGTTCTACCTGATCACCGTGTACACGCCCACGTTCGGCAAGACGGTCCTCAAGCTGAGCACCGAGGACAGCCTGCTCGTCACCCTGTGCATCGGCCTGTCGAACTTCATCTGGCTGCCGCTGATGGGCGCCGTGTCGGACCGCATCGGCCGCTGGCCCGTGATGGCCGTCTGCTCAGCGCTGGCGGCGGTGACGGCCTACCCCGCGCTGTCGTGGCTGATCGCGCATCCTAGCTTCGGCAATATGCTGATGATCGAGCTGTGGCTGTCGTTCCTGTACGGCAGCTACAACGGCGCCACCATCGTCGCGCTCACGGAGATCATTCCCGCGCAAGTGCGCACGACCGGCTTCTCGCTCGCGTACAGCCTCGCGACGGCGCTGTTCGGCGGCATGACGCCGCTGCTGTCCACGTGGCTGATCGATGCCACCGGCGACAAGGCGGCGCCCGGCTACTGGATGGCGTGCGCCGGCGCGATCAGCCTGGTGGCGACGTTCCTCGTGTACCGCGGCATCGTCAAGGAGCGCGTCGCAGCCTGATGCGCGCTTGCCGCCCCGGCGCGCTTTCCCGTATGATGCGGACCCCGACCCCGCAAGCACGACGTACGAGACCGCGCCGGTGACCCAGCCTTCCACTTCCTGTTCCGACCCTCGCGCGCACAAGGCCGCGCGCGTGCGCGGCGTGACGTCGATCGCCGCGATGCGCGCCGCCATCCGCGCCGTCGCACGCGACCTGCCACCGCTGTCCGCCGTGCCGCGCACGACGATGCCCGGACGCGCCGCGTTCCAGGCGCGCGCGGCCGAAGGGCTGCCCTTCATCGTCACGGGCCTCGTCGACCGCTGGCCGCTGTGCACCGTCACGCGGGACATGCTGCGCGCACGCTTCGGCGACGTGCCCGTGCGCGCACGTGTCGGCGACTACATCGGCACGGCGTTCGCCCCGGACCGCGCGATGCACGACATGACCTTGCGCGCCTACCTCGACCTCGTCGCTGCCGGCACGGAAGCGCTGCCGCCCTACGTCGGCAACCTGGAGATCGGCGCGCTGAACGGCATGTGCCACTGGCCCGGCTATTTCAGCAAGATGGGCCCACCGCGCTTCTGGCTGGGACCCGCCGGCACGGTGACGCCCCTGCACTGCGACTACGACGACAACATCTTCGCGCAGGCGCTGGGCACGAAGCGGATCTTCCTCGCGCCACCCCACCACGACGAATTCCTGTACACGCGCGAGGCGAACCCCGTGCTGCACGGCTCACCGTTCGACCCCGAGAATCCGGACTACGACCGCTACCCGCTCGCGCGCCGGGCGGCGCTCGTCGAGTGCACGGTCAGTCCCGGCGAGATGCTGTACGTGCCGGCAGGGTGGTACCACCAGGTGCGCGCGCTGACGTTTTCGCTGTCCGTCAACCGCTGGGCGCGGGCGCTGCCGCTCGCGCTGAAGGGCGACCCCGCGCTGCGGCGGCACGACTAGCTCAGGGCTGCAACCGGTAGCCGACGGCGGTCTCCGTCAACAAATGCCGCGGCTGCGCCGGATCGTCTTCCAGCTTCTGGCGCAGATGTCCCATGTAGATGCGCACGTAGTGGCCGTTGTCCGCGTTCGACGGCCCCCACACCTCGCGCAGCAGTTGCGGCGCCGTGACGACGCGGCCCACGTTAGCGAGCAGCACGGACAAGAGCTTGTATTCCGTCGGCGTCAGGTGCACGGGCTGGCCATCGCGCTGCACGGTGCGCCGGTGCAGGTCGACTTCGACCTTGCCGAACGTGACGCGCGCGGACGTCTCGCCGCCAGCCTTGTGCTGGCGCCGCAGCGCCGCGCGCACGCGCGCGAGCAGCTCGCCGATGCCGAACGGCTTCGTCAGGTAATCGTCGGCGCCCGCATCGAGCGCCGTGATCTTGTCCGCTTCGTCGATGCGCGCCGACAGCACGATGATCGGCACCGGGCTCCAGCCGCGCACGTCGCGGATCAGTTGCAGGCCGTCGCCATCGGGGAGACCGAGGTCGAGGATGATCAGGTCCGGTGTGCGCGTCCCGGCGTCGATCAGGCCACGCTTCAGGTTCTCGGACTGGTGCACCTGCCAGCCCTCGCCCTCCAGGGCCATGCGGACGAAGCGGCGGATCTGCGGCTCGTCCTCGACGATGAGGGCGACGGGTGCGGCGGTTTCATTGCTCATGCTGGTCGATCGGGAGGTCGTTGGAATCGGTGTCGCGCGGGTCGGGCTCGCCGTCCGGGAGCGGCGGCGGCTCGCCCAGCGGCAGCGTGAATTCGAAGCAGGCGCCGGCATCCGGCAGGTTGCGTGCATGCATGCGGCCGCCGTGGGCCTCCACGATGGCGCGGCAGATGGCGAGTCCCAGTCCCACGCCTGCGATCGAAGATTCCTGCCGGCCGCGTACGAATTTCTCGAACAACGCGTCCTCGCGACCCGCCGGCAGGCCGGGCCCGTCGTCGCACACGGCCACGCGCAATTCCCCGTCCTCGGCGCGTGCGACGACCGTGACGCGCGCGTGCGGCGGCGTGTACTTGCCCGCGTTTTCCAGCAGGTTGCACAACACGCGCTCGAGCAACGTGGCGTCGAACCGCACGAGCGGCAGGCCGCGCGGGATGTCCGTGCCCACGGTACGCGTCCCCAGCTGCCAGCGGCACACCCGCAACGCGCTGCCGATCGCCTCTTCCACGAGCTGCCACTGCAGGTTCAGCTTCACGCCGCCGCTCTGGATGCGCGCCATGTCGAGCAGGTTCGCGACGAGGGTGCTCATGCGCCGCGCTTCGTCGCGCAGCGCGTTGGCCAGTTCCATCTGCGCCGCCGCCAGCGGTGGCCGCGACAGGGTCAGCGACTCGGACAGGCCGACGAGCCCCGTCAGCGGCGTGCGCAAGTCGTGCGACAGCGCGGCCAGCAGCGAATTGCGCAGGCGCTCGCCTTCCATGCGCACGACGGCGTCCTGCGCCACGTCGACGTAATGCACGCGTTCCAGCGCGATGGCGGCCAGCGCGGCGAAGGCGTCCAGCAGTTCGCGCCGTTCCGGCACGAGCAGCGCCGCGACGTCCGGCACGCGCACGGCGAGCACGCCGCGCGAACGCATCGGCGCCAGCAGCGGCAGGTACAAATAGGGATTGCTGGGCAAGGTGGACGTGCCGGCACCGGACGGCGCCGCGTGATCGAACGACCACTGTGCGGCCGCCATGTCCAGCACGCTCAGGACGGGCGGCCGGTCTTCCGCGGTCGCGTCGGCGGCGGGCCAGCGCAGCCGGCCGCCGTCGTCCGGCAGCAGGATGGCGGCGCGCGCATCGAACGTGCGTGCGAGGAAGCGCCGCGTAATCTCGAACACCTGCTCCGTCTGCAGCGCGACGGACAGCGCACGGGCAAATTCGTACAGCGCGCGGGTGCGGGCCTCGCGTCCGATCGCGGCCTGCGCCTGTTCGCGCAAATCGGACGTCAGGCGCGCCGTGATCCAGCCGACGGCCAGCATCACCGCGAGTGCGACGGCATATTTGAATTCGCTGACGTCGTACTGGCGGCGCGGTGCCGCCGCGACGAGCGCGCAAAATCCGACCAGCGTCGCGGCGATCGCGGGGCCGCGTCCGAGCCGGATCGCGACGAGCACCACCGTCAGCAGGAACAGCATGGCGACGTTCGCGACGTCCAGCAGCGGCAGCAGCGGCAGTGCGACGATCGCGGTGGCGAGGCTGGCGCCGGCGGCGGCCAGGTAACGGCGCGGTGCGAGCGTGCCATCCGCGCGCGCGTCCGCCGCGTCACCGGACGCGGACTGCGCTGCGCCGGATGACGTCACCTGGACGAGATCGAGGCCGGGCGTCGCCTGCGCGAGCCGCTGAGCGAACGAGGCGCGCCACCACGGGGTCGTACCGTCGCGTGCCACCACGGCCGTCGCGCAGCCGTGGCGGCGCGCGTAGCCGGCGACGACGGCCGCCGCATCGTGCCCTTCCAGCACGGCCGTCACCGCGCCTTGCGCGTGCGCGCGGCGCAGCAGTTCGAGCGTGCAGAGGCGCGCGGCCTCGCCGCGGCGGCGCGTCTGCGCGTTCTCGACGAGCACCGCGTGCCACGGGCCGCCCGTGAGCGTCGCGAGCCGCGCGGCCGCGGCCACCGTGGCCTCGTCGGCCGCGCCGGCGCCGAGCACGGCCAGCACGCCGTGGCCCGCCTGGGCGAAACCGGATGGATTCGGGATGTCGGAACTCTGCATGCGTGGATGGTAAGCGATCGCCCGTAAAAGCGGCATAAAAATCGCGGCGTTTACGCGGCGTTTACACGGCCCCGCCCACCATTTACGACAATTTTCGGGGCACGACCCTATCGTGGGAGCATTGTTCCACGCCCCCCTCGCACCCATGGCATCCACACTCACCAACCTGCGTACCGCCCTGCTCGGCCGGCCCCTCGACCCGCTGCGCCGGGACACCCGCCACTCCCTCACGCTCGCCGCTTTCCTGGCCTGGGTCGGCCTCGGCGCGGACGGCCTGTCGTCGTCGGCCTACGGCCCCGAGGAAGCGTTCAAGGCGCTGGGCGGCCACGCTCACTTCAGCCTGTATCTCGCGCTGGCGACGGCGGCCACCGTCTTCATCATCGCCTTCGCCTACAACCAGGTGATCGAACTGTTCCCGACCGGTGGCGGCGGCTACCGCATCGCCACCGTCCTGCTCGGACCGCACGCGGGCCTCGTGTCGGGAGCCGCCCTCGTCGTCGACTATGTGCTGACCGTCGCGATCTCGATCGCCAGCGGCGTCGACGCGCTGTTCTCGCTGCTGCCGCTCGCATTCCAGGCGTGGAAATTGGGTGCTGAACTGGGCCTCGTCGTCCTGCTGCTGTGGCTGAACCTGCGCGGCGTGAAGGAATCGATCAAGGTCCTGCTGCCGATCTTCCTCGGCTTCGTCGTCACGCACTTCCTCGTGATCGTGTACGGCGTCGCGGTGCAGGCCGGCCACATCCCCGCGCTGCTGCCAGACACCGTGCGCGAAACGACGGGCCTCGCCGGCCGGACGTCGTGGTTCTTCACGCTCGCCCTGCTGCTGAAAGCCTATTCGCTGGGCGGCGGCACGTACACGGGCATCGAGGCCGTGTCGAACAACGTCAACTCGCTCGTGGAACCGCGCGTGCGCACGGGCCGCATGACGATGCTGTACATGGCCTGCAGCCTCGCGTTCACGGCGGGCGGCATCATCTTCCTGTACCTGCTGTGGCATGCGACGCCGCAGGACGGCCAGACGTTGAATGCCGTCGCCTTCCGCGCCATCCTCGCGCACGCCGGCTTGAGCGGTCCGCTGCTGGGCATCGCCCTCGCCGTCACGCTGGCGTGCGAGGCGGGCCTGCTGCTCGTCGCCGCGAATACCGGCTTCCTGGGCGGCCCCGCCGTGCTGGCGAACATGGCACAGGATTCGTGGGTGCCGCACCAGTTCCGCTACCTGTCGAGCCGCCTCGTCACGCAGAACGGCGTGCTGCTGCTGGGTGTCGCGGCCGCCCTCGTGCTGCTGGCCAGTGGCGGCCGGGTCGACCTGCTCGTCGTCCTGTACAGCATCAACGTGTTCCTCACGTTCAGCCTGTCGCTGCTGGGCCTGTGCCGCTACTGGCTGCGCCACCGCGGCGACGCCGGCTGGATGCGCCGCCTGCTGCTGTCGATGTGCGGCCTGGCCGTCACTGCCAGCATCCTCGTCGTCACCGTGGTGGAAAAATTCATGGAAGGCGGCTGGGTCACGATCGTACTGACGGGCCTCGTCGTCGTGCTGTGCCTCGCCGTGCGCGCCCACTATGCCGACACGCGCGCGCGGATCGCCGACGTCGACCGCGTGTTCGCGGCGCAGCCGGCGGGCCCGTGCACGGACACGCCGGCACCGGCGCCGGACGCACCGACGGCCGTGTTCATCGTCGGCAGCTCACGCGGCGGCGGCTTGCACGCGCTGTTGTGGGTGCAGCGGATGTTTCCCGGCCACTTCAAGAACGTCGTGTTCGTGGCCGCCCGCGCCGTCGACGCGCACGCCTACGGCGGCGAAGGCGAGATCGAGGTGCTGCGCGCGAAGGCCGAGACAACGCTCGACCACTTCGTCAAGTTCTGCCGCAGCCACGGTATCCCGGCCACGTCGCGCCTCGGGTTCGGGACGGACGCCGTCGCGACGTTGACGGAGATGTGCCGCGACCTGGCCGGCGAATTCCCGCACGCCGTGTTCTTCACGAGCCGCCTCGTGTTCCAGCGCGATAACCTGTTCACGCGGCTGCTGCACAACCAGGCAGCCCTCGCGATCCAGCGCCGGTTGCACTTCGACGGGCTGCAGATGATCATCCTGCCGATGAAGGTCTAGGAACGAAAAAAGGGCGGCAAGTGCCGCCCTTTCGTTGATTCCAGCGCTATGCGCCGGCTACATCACCAGAAGGCATAGCCCATCGAGACGCGGAAGCTGCGCCCCGGCGCGTACACGGAGCGGAGCGAGTAGCCGAAGCTCTGCTGTTGCGTCTGCCTCGTGACGGCATTGGTCAGGTTGCTGACGTTGGCGCTGGCATACAGGTTGTCGTTGAACTTGTAGTTCAGGCCACCGTCCCACTGGCCGGTCGCTTCCTGCCACACCGGCAAGCCCCAGCCCACGTCCTTCGGCGCCACACCGCCGTTCGCGGCGATACGTGCCGGATCGGCGCTCGTACCATCCCAGCCGTTTGCCCCGTACGCGTTCGTGGCTTGCAAGAAGCGGTCACGCCAGCTGTAGGCCAGCCGCAGCGACACCGGGCCCCGGTCGTACATCAGCGCAAAGTTGAATGCGCGTCGCGACAGGTACGGCACCGGCAGGTCCTTGAACGGCATGCCGTTCGTATCGCAACCGTACAGGTTGCCGGCGACGCCCGAGTTGCCGCTCTGGCAATACTTGAGGTCGAAGGGGTGGTAGAGCGACTGCTTGCCCTTCAGGTAGGTGAAGTTCGACGAGACGCCGAATCCCTTCATCCAGTCGGGCAATGCCTTGTCCAGCACCGGCAACTTGTCGAGGTAGGTCATGCCCGCCACTTCGATGCCGACCTCCCACAGCCGGGCCGCGTTCGCCGGTCCGGTGACGAGGAAGTCCTGGTCGTTACCTGCCAGGTCCTTGAGGGTCCGGACATAGCTTTCGGTCATGATGATGTCCTTGACCTTTTTCGCGAAGAACGCGGTCGTCAGCGACTGGCCGTCACGTGGATACCATTCCAGGGTCAGGTCGAGGCCGGTCGACTTCAGGGGCTTCAGTTGTGCGTTGCCGCTGTTGGTGCCGGTGTACTTCACAAACGCGATCTTCGAGCCGGACGAATCCCAGATCGGCTGCTGGTTCAGCGTGATGTATTCCTGCAGTTGGTCGAAGCCGGGACGGTAGATGTTCTTCGACAGCGCCAGGCGCGACTGCAGCTTGTCCGACCAGTTCACCTTCACGTTCAAGCTCGGGATCACGTCGATGTGGCTGCCCCCGGCATCCAGCTTCTGGTCGATCTCGCCGAACCGCGGCAGGGTCGGGTCCGTCGACGGCGAATAGCCCGGCTTGAAGATCGTGTACCCGTGGGCGATCGATTTCGTCCGGACCACCCGCACGCCGGTATTGCCGTCGACAGGGAAGCGCCAGTCGTCGAAGCCGAAGCGCAACGTGCCGTAGATGGCCTGCGTCCCTTCGCTGTGCTTGCTGATGTCCTTCGGTTGGTCGGTGAACGCAAGAGGTTGCCAATCCTTGTTGTAGTCGGCGCACTTGGCGGCCCGGTCCGGGTCGTTCGTGTACGCGGCCGCGTCCTGGCATTGCTTGATGCGGAGGTCCATCAACTGCTTGTATTGATTCTGCCAGTAAGTCTGCACAAGCGGCATGGATGCCGTCACGATCGGGGGCGGAGCGGCCATCTTGCCAGCGAAGAAGTCGGGGAACGCGAACGCTTCCACACCGCCCGGGATCTGGTAGTTACCCAGGTAGGGGTAGTTGGCCCTGCTGCCCTTCGCGTCTGTCGGGGTCGGCAGTGTTCCCGGCACCTTGGTCTGCGTGATGCCCCAGGGTTCCGCGATCGATGTCCAGGTGTTGCCCGAGGCATTCTGCTTGGTCGACGAGCGTTCCGTCACGCGCACGCCGAAACGGAAGTCGCGCAGCACGGGACTGTCGAACGTGTACTTGGCGTCTGCCTTCCATGCATACAAGTCGGCCTTGGCCCGGTTGAGGGCGGGCTGGACCGAATCCCAGAAATAGTTGTTGGGGTCGGCCAGGAATTTCGCGGCCGCCGGATCGAACGACAGCTTCGGCATCGAACCGGTGACGTCCATCGTCATGCTCGGCACGAACGTACCGAGGTTGACCAGCGCACCGTCGGCGTGGTTCGTGGCGTGGACCCATTGCAGGTCGTTCTGGAAGACCCAGCTCTCGTTGGCCCGCCACTTGGCGTTCCAGGCCAGTTCGCGGGTACGTGCGCCCACGTGGCTGAGGTTCGCGGTCGTGCCCATGTTCAGGCCGCCCGCCGCGTACTGGTTCAGGCCTTTACCGGCCGGATAGGTCAGCGTGCCCGACTGGAAGACGCCCTTGTCGTCGAACTTGGCATTGGAATACTGGGTGTCGTACGCGTACGCCCCCGCCGTGAAGATGCTGTGATTTGCGTCGGTCTGGGTGTAATCGGAGTCGAAATAGGTCAGCGCCGTCTCGAAGTTGTCCTTCTTCCACTGCAGCGCGCCGTAGAAGCCCTTGCGTTCCGATACGCCGTCGCCCGTACCCCACGAGGCGCTGTCCGGTACCCACACCGTCTTGCCGGGGACGACGTCGTTCGTGCGCGGATAGTACGCCGACAGGCCCATCGAGTCGTAGCGGGACTTGAACTTGTTGTACGAGAGATCGACGAGGGCGCCGAATTCGCCGTAGCGCGTGTTCCACCGGTTCGAATACAGGCCCGAGACGGCCGGCGAATTCTTCTTCCCGAGCGCGGTATAGTTGTCCGACAGGGACAGCGCGCCCATCGCGCCTTTCTGGTCGAACGGCAGGCGCGTGCGCAGGTTGATCTGGCTGCTGATGCCGCCCTCCACCAGTTCGGAAGACGGGTTCTTGTACACGTCCACGGCCGCCATCAGTTCCGGCGGCACGTCGCTCCAGCTCAGTTCGCGTCCCGGCCAGCCGGCCGAAAAGCTCTCCCGCCCGTTCAGCGTGGACGACCCCCACGACAGGCCGCGCACCTGCACGCCCGACCCTTCGGCGGAGAACGCCAGCGAATCGCCGCCCAGGGGGCTGTTGTTCGAGCGCGAGCGGTTGCGGTCCATCGTAACGCCCACCACCCGCTGCAGCACCTCGGTGATCGACTTGTCCGGGAGCTTGCCAGCCTCGTCCGCCACGACGGAGTCGACGACCTGCTCGGCTTCCTGCTTGATCTTCTGCGCGGTTTCCAGCGCCCTGCGCTGGCCGGTCACGACGACGGTGGTCGTGCTGCCGGTGTCCGCCGCGGCGGTCGCATCCGTCGTTTGTGCCTGAGCCGCGTAGCTGTACAGCATGGCGACCTGCGCCGCGGCTAACGCCAGCGCGGTCATCCTGATCGGCTTGCCGCCGACCTTCGTCTCAATTTTTTTCATTCTCTGATTCCTTTGTGGGATGTCCGACCCGCTGTCACTGGAAAACGATCGGCCCGGTCAACGTGAACTGGGTCTTGTAACCCGACGATCCGTTGGGCTGCACTGCGGAGAACTTGATTTCGGATATCGCGTAGTCCTGCAGTTCGTTCCAGACATCCAGCCCGCTCAAGCCGCACGTCTCACCCAACGCGAACTTGTCCTTGAGGCCGATGCTGTAGTCCGCAGCGGCGGCCGTCGGCTGCACCGTGGCCTTCAGCGTCACGTGGCAGGCCTTGCCGTCCTTGGAGTTGAAGTGACTGATTCCCAGTTCGACGTTGAACTGGTTATTGGCCGAACTGAACCATTCGGTGTTCTGGGCGAGATTGAATTTCAGCGCCGCCTGGGCGTCGATACGCAGGCCTGCGGCACCTGGCCGGAAGTCGCCTGCCGGCCACCCGCTGTTGGCATCGAGATCGGTGGTCGCCAGGCCAGGGGCGAAGAGGAAGAACTGCGGTGCGTAGTTATAGTCCCAGTCGGACGGTTGCGGGGCCGCGCCCCAGGTCACGGAATAGGTGTAGCTCCTGCCGTCGCTTGACACCTTCCGGTCGCACGCTTCCGGGCACCACCATTGATTGCCCGGGCGCCCGATGACGCCTTCCTTGGAGTTGTCGGCATCCTTGTAACCGCTCAGGAACGTCAACGTAGCCGCCGTGGCCGTGCCGATCGGGATATTCTTGTCGACCGTGATCGTTGCGTAGTGATCGTCGCCCTGGGCCGTGGCCGTGATGGTGCACATGCCGTTGGCGACCTTGGTCAGCGTCGTCCCGCTGACCGTGCACACGTCAGGCGTCTTGCTCGCGAAGCTGGTCGGGAGGCCCACGGCGGAGGTGGCCGCCAATTGGACGGGTGTCTTGTCCAGAGGCTGCGAGCCCGGATTGCGGAACACGAGTGCCGACTTGATCTTCGGGATGACGAACAGCTGCCGCGACGACGCGGGCGCATAGCCGTTGCCGCCGGCCTGGCTGGCGGTGACCGAGCATTCGCCCGCTTTCAGCAACGACAGCGTCGTGCCGCTGACGGAGCAGACATCCGGGGTGTTCGACGTAAACGTAACGGCACCGCCGCCGGTCGCGGTCGCCACCAGCTCGGTGGTCGCCACCGTGGGCGGCAAGGCCACGGTCATTCCGCCTGGATAGTTGAAATCGACGGCTTGCACCAGGGTGCCGTCAGAACCTCCCCCGCCCCCGCCGCACCCGGCGAGCACCGCCGCACACGCCAGGGCAATCGCCCGTGGCTTGAATTTTGTCGCTTGACTCCACATGAGTTATCTCTCTTCTGTTGGTCTTTACTTGCCTACACGGCCATCGGATAACCGTGACGGAGATGACTTGGCTGGCGGGTCGGTACACGCTCTTGGCCGCCGTTGCCAATCAGCCATAATGCTGAGGCAGCAGACATGGCTGTCGCAATTGCGACAATCATCAATACGGCTAGAAAATCCCACGGAAGGAGGTCAGCGGCGCGGGCGCGCCGGCCTCGCGCGCGGGCGCGCCGGCCTCGCGCGCGGGCGCGAGGCGATGCATGAGTACAACAGCGCAGCCGGGGCGGCTGGCTTGATGGGGGAGATGGGAAGCGGGAAGGTCAGCCGAACAGCTTGTGCGCGGTTCTCGCGACCAGTTCGCCCTGGTGGCGCGCGCCATCCAGCTCGTTGCGGCTCGGCTGGCGCTGGCCCTGGCCGCCGGCGATCGTGCTGGCGCCGTACGGGCTGCCGCCGGTGATCTCGTCCAGCGTCATCTGGCCGGCGAAGCTGTACGGCAGGCCCACGATGACCATGCCGAGGTGCAGCAGGTTCGTGATGATGGAAAACTGCGTCGTCTCCTGCCCGCCGTGCTGCGTTGCCGACGACGTGAACGCGGCGCCCACCTTGCCGTTCAGTGCGCCCTTCGCCCACAGGCCGCCGGTCTGGTCCAGGAAAGCGGCCATCTGCGACGGCATGCGGCCATAGCGCGTGGGTGCGCCGATCACGATGGCGTCGTAGTCCGGCAATTCGTTGACGGTGGCGATCGGCGCGGGCTGGTCCAGCTTGAAGTGGCCGTTGCGCGCGACTTCGTCCGGCACCGTCTCCGGCACGCGCTTCACGTCGACCGTCGCGCCGGCCGCGCGGGCGCCGTCGGCCAGCGCGTGCGCCATCTGTTCGATGTGTCCATACGTCGAGTAATACAGCACCAGTACCTTTGCCATGTCCGCTCCTTCGATCGTCCCGCGCGACGCCACCGGCTGGCGTCCTGCCGTCGCCGGCCCACGCAGCCGCGACCGGGACATGCTAACCGAACACGGCCCGCCTCACGCGCACGCGTGCTCGGCGGCCAGGCGGTACGGCGAGCCCCGCGCCCAATCGAGCAACTGCGCGGCAGGCATCGGCGCGGCGACATAGAAGCCCTGGGCTTCGTCGCAGCCCAGGGCATGCAAGGCATCCCAGATGCGGGCATTGCTGACGCCTTCCGCCACGACGCCCATGCCCAGGTCGTGGGCCAGGTGCACGGTGGACTTGACGATGGCCGCGGCGCGGCGGTCGTCGATCATCTGCATCGTGAAGCCGTGGTCGATCTTGATGACGTCCACCGGGAGGCGGCTCAAGTAGCTCAGCGACGAATACCCGGTGCCGAAATCGTCGATGTACAGACGGAAGCCCATGGCGGACAGGCGTTCCAGCTCCGCGATGCTCTCGGCGGGGTTCTGCATCAGGCTGCTCTCCGTCATCTCCAGCCCGATCAGGCCCGCGCACGCGCCGTGCTGCTCGAGCAGGTCGCGCAGGTGTTCGGACAGCGACAGCGCGGCGATGTCGCGCGCGGACAGGTTGACGGCGATGGGCATGCGCACGCCCTGCGCCCGCCACGCTTCGCACTGCGCGACGGCGCTCGCCAGCATGTGCTGCGTGAGCACGTGGATCAGGTCCGTCGATTCGATCAGCGGCATGAAGGTCTCGGGGCCGATGCAGCCCTTGTCCGGATGGACCCAGCGCACGAGCGCCTCGACGCCGACGATCTCGCCGCCGCCCATCGTCACCTTGGGCTGGCAGAACAGCTGGATCTGTCCGGCCTCGATGGCGGCGCGGAAGTCGCCGATCAGCGACAGCCTGTCGGGCGTGTGCGGATCGTCTTCCGCGACGTACACGGCCACGTTGCGCGCCATGCCGGCCGCCTGGTACAGCGCGATGTCGGCCTTGCGCAGCAAGGTGTGGTAGTCGAGGCCCTGCAGGGGCGCGAGCGCGATGCCGACGCGCGCGCCGATCTCGTACGAAATGCCGGCGATGGCGAACGGCGCTTCCAGCGCGCGCAGGATGTTCTGCGCCCAGCGTCGCGCCTCGTCCTCGTCGGCGCCGTCCAGCACGATCGGGAAACGCGCGTCGCCGCGCGCGACGACGCCCGCCTGCCCGACGACGCCGGCCAGCCGGTCCGCGACGAGCGCCAGCAGCACGTCGCCGTACAAATGCGTCAGCGCGTAATTGACGTCACGGAAGCGCACGAGGTCGACGATCAGGCAGGCCAGGCGCGCCTGGCCGCGTCCCCGGCCGCCGCCACGCCGCAACTGGACCAGGCGGTCATCGACTTCGCGCTCGAACAGGTTCATGTTCGGCAGGCCCGTCACAGTGTCGTAATACGCGAGGCGGCGCACGTTGTCCTCGGCGCGGCGGCGCTCCGTCACGTCCTGCACGAGGCCCAGCATCTTGACGACGCGGCCCGTCGCGTCGCGCCGCACCTCGGCCACGGAATGCAGCCAGCGCACGTCGCCGTCCGGCCGCACGAGCCGGAATTCGATGTCGTACTTGTAGTCGGGGTCCGTCAACGCCCGCTCGCGCGCGCTCTCGGCCAGCGCGCGGTCGTCCGGGTGGATGCGCGCGTAGATCTCGGCCGTCGACACCGGGGTCTCGTCCGGCCGGAAGCCCAGGATGCGATAGCCTTCCGGCGACGACGTCACGTGCTCGTCGCTGGCGGCGTCCCAGATCCAGTTGCCGATCAGCGCGAGGGCCTGGGCGCGGTGCAGTTCGTTCTGGATGTCGCGCAGCTGTCCTTCCGCCTCGACGTGGCGCGTGACGTCCTGCAGGACGACGAGCACCGCGTCACGGCCATCGTAATTGATGGCGCAACACTGCAGGATCGCGTGGCGCACGATGTCGCCCACGCCGGCGATGAGGCACACCTGTGCATGCAGCCGGCATGCGTCCGCGCTCAGTCGACCGGCGCCGCCGTCGTCGTCGTACAGGTCGGGCAGGTGCTTGCCCAGCAAGCCGGCGCGCGTACACCCGAGCTGCTGCAGGGCCCCGTCGTTGGCATCGAGGATTTCCTGCGAGACGGGGTCGCAGACGAGCAAGGATAGCAGCGTGCCCTCGAACAGCGGCCGGCACCATGCGCTCGCATCCGCGCGCGGGAATTGTGCAGCCATGGGGCTTTCCTTTCGATGTTATAGCGTGCCATCATGAAGTATAGCGCAAACATCGATAACAAAATATCATCGAACCCCTGTCAAGACAGACAGGTAGCGCACTTTTCGGCCACGCTCCGGAATGGTCCACCCGGTCCATTCCGGCGCTTTTTCCACACTCCAACGGAGCACACATGACCAACACGGTACGCTGGGGCATCCTCGGCACTGGCAGGATCGCCCGCGATTTCGCGACCGCGCTGCACGACACACCCGGCGCCACGCTGGCCGCCGTCGCGTCGCGCGAACGCACGACAGCCGAGGCATTCGGCGACGAACTCGGCGTCTCCCTGCGCCTGGCCGGCTACGACAGCCTCGCCGCCTGCGCCGACGTGGACCTCGTCTACATCGGCACCCCGCACGCCATGCATGCGGAAAACGCGCTCGCCATGCTGGCCGGCGGCAAGGGCGTGCTGTGCGAGAAACCGTTCGCGCTGAACCGCGCCCAGGCCGAGCAAGTCGTGGCGCTCGCCCGCAGCCGCCGCGTGTTCCTGATGGAAGCCATGTGGACCCGCTTCATGCCCGCCCTGGCCGAAGCGAAGCGCATCCTCGCGTCCGGCGTGCTGGGCGAGGTGTCGCAGGCCAGCGCCGATTTCGGTTTCGCCGCGACGGGCGGACCGGAAGCGCGCCTGTTCAATCCCGCCCTCGGCGGCGGCGCGCTGCTGGACGTCGGGATCTACCCGCTGTCGATCACCACGTACCTGCTCGGCGCAGTCGAATCGGTGCGGGCGCAGGCCGAGCTGGGGCCCACCGGCGTCGACCTGCAAACCGTGTTCACGCTGCGCCATGCGAGCGGCGCGCTGTCCACGTGCGCCTGTTCGCTGAAGGCACGGACGCCGGGCCTGCTGACCGTGTCCGGCCGCGACGGACAACTGCGCCTGGACGCGCCGTTCCACCGCGCGCCGACCGTCACCTTGACGCTGGCGGGCGAGTCGCCGCGCGCGATCCCGACGCCTTACCTCGGCAACGGCTATGTGCACGAAGCGATCGAAGCGCAGCGCTGCTGGACGGAAGGCATGATCGAAAGCCCGGCCATGACGCACGAGCAGACCTTGCACCTGATGGGCGTGCTGGACGAGATCCGGCACCAGGTCGGCGTACGCTACCCGGGCGACTGACCCCATGGCCAGGGCCCGCGTCCGGCGGTTGACATGGCGGCGCGGCGACGGCATACTCGCCGCTGTTAGCGCTATCACCCAAGGCGGCCGAAGAGCCGCCCGATCACTTACCGGAGACTCAGATGGCCCGTCCGACCGCCTTTCCTGACGCCGCACCCGCCGGGGCGCCGCGATGACGGCCTCCCTGCCCCGCGCCGCCACGGCGAGTTCTCCGCTGCCCTGGCGCGAAAAACTGGCTTACGGCGTGGCGGACATGGGGTTCAATTTTTACTGGACCAACGTCGCCACGTTCCTGCTGATCTTCTACACGGACAGCTTCGGCATCTCGGCCGCCGCCGCCGCGACGATGATGTCGGCCATTAAAATCGTCAACGCGTTCACCGACCCGCTGATCGGCGCCGCGGCCGACCGTACCTCGACCCGCTTCGGCAAGTTTCGGCCGTGGCTCGTGTGGATGTGCGTGCCGCTGGCCGGCGCCGCCGTGCTCACGTACACGACACCGAACCTTGAAGGCGACGCGAAGCTCGCGTGGGCCTACGGCACCTATTTGCTGATGATGGTGTGCTACACGTGCGTGAACATCCCGTACAACGCGCTGTCCGGCGTGATGTCGGCCGACCCGCAGCAGCGCTCCACGATCAACGGCCTGCGTTTCATCTTCGCGTTCGCGGGCAGCACGCTGGTGACGGCGGCCACGCCCGACCTCGTGCGCTGGCTCGGCGCCGGCGACGACCGGCGCGGCTGGCAGTTGACGATGCTAGCGTGGGCCGTCGCGGCGTCGCTGCTGTTCGTCGTCACGTTCGCGGGTACGCGCGAACGCATCGCGCCGCCGCCCGGACAAAGGAACGCCGTGTGGCGCGACGTGCGCGACCTCGCGGGCAACCGGCCGTGGATGGTGCTGTTCTTCCTCGCGCTGATCATCATGGTGACGATCACCCTGCGCACCGCCAGCGCCGCCTACTATTTCAAGTACGTCGTCGGCCGCCCTGACCTGATGCGCACCTTCGTGCCCACGTACATGGTGTGTGCCGCCGTCGGCGCGGCGCTCACGCCGCTGCTCACGCGTTGGGGCGACAAGAAGACGCTGATGATCGTCCTCATGAGCGCCACCGCCGTGCTGTCGGCCGCGTTCTACGTCGTGCCGCCCGACCAGGTGTGGCTGATGTTCGTGCTGCAGGGTGGGCTCGGTCTCGTGCTGGGGCCGAAGTCGCCGCTGGCATTCTCGATGTACGCCGATACGGCCGACTACAACGAGTGGCGCACGGGCCGCCGGGCCACCGCGATGACGTTCGCCGCCGCCACGTTCTCGCAAAAGCTCGGCACGGCCGTCGCCGTCGCCGTGATCGGCTCCGTGTTCACGGCGCTGGGCTATGTGCCGAACGCCGTGCAAGCCAGCGGTTCACGCGAAGGCATCGTGTGGCTGATGTCCTTCATCCCGGCGGTGTTCGCCACCCTGGCAGTCGCCGTGATGTGCTGCTACAACCTGAACGGCGGACAGCTGGCGCGCATCCAGGCCGACCTGGCGTCGCGCAAGCCCGCCCCCTGAATCAACGACAAGGAAAGACGATGCTGCAACCGACCGAGAACGGCGCCCGCTACGAACTCGCCAGCCCGACCGCCATGCCGAACGCCGGCGGCTTCCTGTGGAACCGCCGGATGATGATCCAGGTGACGTGCCGAGGCTATGCCACCGCCCAGTTCATGCAGCCGGAGCCGGCCAAGTATTCGCACGCGCCGAACCTCGAGGCGAAGACCTTCATGCAGCCGGAACAAGCTTACTACGCGCACCATCCGGGCCGCTTCTTCTACGTGAAGGACGAGGACACGGGCGAGATTTTCTCCGCCCCGCACGAGCCCGTGCGCGCGGCACCGGACCGGTTCGCGTTCTCCGTCGGCCGCGACGACATCGCGTGGACCGTGGAGAAGCTCGGCATCCGCATCGGCCTGCGGCTCGGCCTGCCCGTCGACGACGTCGCCGAATTGTGGACGCTGGCCGTCACGAACGTCAGCGGCCGCGCGCGCCGCATCAGCGTGTATCCGTACTTCACGATCGGCTATATGTCGTGGATGAACCAGTCGGCCGAGTACCGCGCGGACTTGAACGGCATCGTCGCGTCGAGCGTCACGCCGTACCAGAAGCTGCAGGACTATTTCAAGAACAAGGATTTCAAGGACAAGACGTACCTGCTGTGCGAGACGGCGCCGGACGCATGGGAATCGAACCAGGGCCAGTTCGAGGGCGAAGGCGGCCTGCACGCACCGGACGCGCTGCGCGCGCCGCAACTCGCGGGCGGCGACGCCCGCTACGAGACGCCCGTCGCCGTCGTGCAGTACCGCCTCGCGCTCGCGCCAAGCGACAGCACGACGCGCCGCTTCCTGTTCGGCCCGGCGCGCGACGACGCCGAGATCGCGGCGATGCGCGAGCGCTACCTGAGCGCCGACGGCTTCGCGTGCGCCGCGCGCGCGTACGCCGCGTACGGGGACCAGGGCACCGGCTGCGTGGAGGTCGAGACGCCGGACGCGGAATTCGACAACTTCGTGAACCACTGGCTTGCGCGCCAGGTGTTCTACCATGGCGACGTGAACCGCCTGAGTACCGACCCGCAGACCCGCAACTACCTGCAGGACAATATGGGGATGGCGTTCATCAAGCCGGCCGTCGCGCGCGCCGCCTTCCTGCACGCGCTGTCGCAGCAGGAAGCGAACGGCGCGATGCCGGACGGGATCCTGTTGTTCGAGGGCGCGGAACTCAAATACATCAACCAGGTGCCGCACACGGACCATTGCGTGTGGCTGCCCGTCTGCCTGCAGGCCTACCTCGACGAGACGGGCGATGCCGCCATTCTCGACGAACCCGTGACGGGCGCGGACGGCGCGGCACTCACGGCGTACGAACGCATCGGGCTGGCGATGGACTGGCTGCTGCACAAGCGCGACCATCGCGGCCTGTCGTACATCGAACAAGGCGACTGGTGCGACCCCATGAACATGGTCGGCTACAAGGGTCTCGGGGTATCCGGCTGGCTGACGGTGGCCGCGGCGTACGCGCTGCGCCTGTGGGCCGACGTGTGCGCGGCGCGCGGCGACGAGCGGCGCGCCGCGCACTTCCGTGCCGGCGTCGCCGACATGAACATGGCCGCCAACCTGCACCTGTGGGACGGCGCGTGGTATGCGCGCGGCATCACGGACGACGACGTCGTCTTCGGCGTCGGCCGCGATGCGGAGGGGCGCATCTACCTGAACCCGCAAAGCTGGGCGTTCCTCAGCGGCGCGCCGAACGCGAGCCAGCGCGCGACGATGCTCGCGGAGATCGACGCGCAACTCGACACGCCGTACGGCGTCCAGATGTTCGCCCCGCCGTACAGCGCCATGCGCGAGGACGTGGGCCGCGTCACGCAGAAGCATCCCGGGTCGGCGGAGAACGGGGCCGTGTACAACCACGCATCCGTGTTCTACATCTACAGCCTGTACACGATCGCGGAGGCCGACCGGGCGTGGGACGCGCTGCGCAAGATGATCCCCGGCCCCGGCGCGGACGACTACCTGCGGCGCGGCCAGCTGCCCGTCTTCATCCCGAACTACTATCGCGGCGCGTGGAAGGAGTACCCGCGCACGGCCGGGCGTTCCAGCCAGTTGTTCAACACCGGTACCGTCTCGTGGGTCTACCGCTCGATCGTCGAAGGATTGTGCGGCCTGAAGGGCGATGCGGCAGGGCTCGTCGTGGATCCGCAGTTGCCGTCGCACTGGTCCGGCATGCGCGTGCGACGCATGTTCCGCGGCGCGACGCTCGACGTCGGCATCGCGCGCGGCGCGGTCGAACGGACGACGGTCGTGTGCGACGGACTGCTGCTGCCGGAGGCGCGCATTACGGGCATCGAGGCCGGACGCACGTATCGGCTCGACGTGACGGTGCCTTGATCAGCGACGGACATAGTCCAGGCCGGCCCTGGCCGGCTTCGCACACGAATCGAAGACGGGCGGCGGTGCCGTCGTACCGCCGATCGCGATCGCGCCCAGGCCGAGCCGGTACTTGTCGCCCGGCTGGGGCGGCGGGATCTCGAAACGGATGAACACGTTGCCGTAGAGCGCCGTGCACTGCGGGTTCACGTTCGCGGGCAGGTGCATGACTGGCCCTGGACAGGGTCTCGCGGTGGCGCGGTCCATCGGTGCCTACAAGGTCGGCACGGTCGCAGTGCGCTTGCCGTTGACTTCGATCCATGCATCCTTGGGGTCGTAGATCATCGGGATCTTTTCCGTGGACGGGACGTATCGCCCGCCGATCCTGGCTCTGCCATCCAGAGCGCGACTTTCTCGACTTCGACGTAAGGCCAGACCATGCAGCCGGACAGGGTGCATAGCGTCGTCGCCGCGGCAAGCCACGAGCAATAGCTCCAAGGCAAAGATTCAGCCGACGTCAATCAGAGGATAGAACGTGGTTTCATGTCGCAAGCTTGACAAAATGTTGAAACATAACTTGCGCACTTTGTAACCTTTTTACCCGCTGCATGCACCGCCGTCTCAGGAAGAACTGAATCTTTCCTGGCAGAAAATTTAAATACAGTAGCACATCATAAATAACCGGCTGTCCGTCGAAAATATTTACATATTGTTAATGCGTGTCGCGTAAAGCATTATATGTATCTGATTCCACAAATGATTTTTGCCATGGCATAAACTTTGCTGGATTAAATGAGACCGCTTGCAAAACTAGGTATGTCAGGTGCATCTGGCTTCTGAAATTGAATCCAGATTCGCATTACGGGCTCGCAAAAGCGGTCCAGGGCAGCGCTGGTCAGCTGCGACCAAGCGACGAGTGCAGCTTAACGCACGGTACACATCAAAATCATTAGAAGGAGAATCGTATGGCAACGCTCAAGAGAATCGCTTCTATCCTTACACTTGTCCTGCTGCCTCTCGCAGCAAACGCGACGCCGAGTATCACCAACGGCAGCTTTGAAACCGCCGATCTGACTGGCTGGAGTGGTACCGCTACAAGCGACGGGTTTGGCTATAACCCGTTTGGAACGACTTACGGATCGGGGATGGACGGTTCCCACTGGATGTGGCTCGCGGGCTACGAACTGGGGCGGACTCTCGAGCAGACCGTTTCCGGACTTTCGGCCGGCACGACTTACCGTGTCAAATTCATCATGGCTTCCGAGTATACCCATAACGATCAACTGAATCTTTCGGTTGACGGGGGCCCGGCAACCCTATTTACGGCACCCGCCATCAGCGGTACCTTTTGGGATAACTGGGTCGAAAAGACGTATGATTTTACGGCGTCAGGCGCCTCGGCACTCATCCAATTCAGCTCGTTCAGCCTGAATACCGGCGGATATGACGTCGGTGTGGACAATATCCGTATCGAAGCGCTTAATTCAGTACCTGAACCTGCTTCGCTCGGGCTTCTCGGTTTGGGCCTGGCGGGCATGGCTTTCGGTAAGCGCAAGAAAAACTGAGGTTGCCAAACCTGTTTCCTGATTGTCCGGGCATCTTGAAAATGCGCCTATCGTGCGCATTTTCATGACGCCTGGATTTTTCCTCAACACATCCGGCATTCGCAGTTATCGCCAGTCCTACTTGGCCGACTTACCCGCCGGGAAATCGACGCGAGTCGCCTCGTTATACGTCGCCACGCCTGTCCATAACAGGATGAGAAGCACGATCCCCGTCCCCGCAATCCGATTTGGCGTCGCAGTCACCCAGGCACGCGTCCGGCTGCCTCGCCTTGTGAACAGAAAAATCGCGCCGAGACCCGCTGCGCCGATGATGATCCCTGGAAGTAAAAACTCGAGCACCGCCTACCCCGTTGACAGTAAATAGATGAAATTACAACTTTAACCTAGTTGTTTCCTATTCTCAACGGGTATTGCGAACAAAAAAATAGGACCGGGAGTCTATCGCTGCCGGTCCTGAAGAGGAGATTTGATAGAAGAATGCGCAGCCCCCCACGCATTCCACACCGCCGTAGCACCACCGCTTTGGTAGCGCTACCAGGCAATACTCACAGTGTAACGATTCCAGGAAAAATGTAAAGCGCAATGCGGTGATTATTTGGCGACAGCGAGGCACGACGGCCGCTCAGGTGCTTTCCCGCTCACGCAAGGTAAAGCCCAGGTCGATGCGGCGTTCGCGAGGCTCGCGCCCGCCGATCACGTCCAGCAGCAGCGACGCGGCCTCGTAGCCGATACGGTAGCGCGGCGTGTCGATGGTCGTCAGCGACGGCACCATCCACGCGGACGCCGGCAAGTCGTTGAAGCCGGCGATCGCCACGTCCTGCGGGACGCGGATGTCGTGGCGCTGGCAGTAATAGATGGCGCCGTGGGCGAGGTCGTCGTTGCAGAAGAATACGGCGTCGCAGTCGGGCAATGTCTCCAGCGCCTCGCGCATCAACTCCGCGCCGAGCGCGATCGTGGACGGGGCCGGCACCATGATTTCCAGTCGCGGGTCGGCCAGCCCCGCCGCCTGCATCGCCTGGCGGTAGCCGTCGGCACGGCGCAAGGTGCGCTCGTCGAGCTGGGCGCCCACGAACACGATGCGCCGGTAGCCGCGGTCGAGCAGGTGACGCGTGATGGCGTGCCCCGCGTCGTGTTGCGAGAAGCCCACGGACAGCTCGGTGGGGTCGTCGGCCAGGTCCATCATCGACACAACCGGCATGCGCGATCCGGCCAGCATGCGCTCGACCTGCTCGCTGTGCGTGAGGCCGGACAGCAGGATGCCGTCCGGATTCGACTGCAGGTAGGTGCGCAGCAGTTTTTCTTCCTCGGCATCGGAATAACGCGTGTTGCCGATCAGGAGTTGATACTGTCCGTGCTCGATCGCATCATGGATGCCGTCCAGTACCGCCGTGAACACGACGTTCGACAGCGACGGCACGAGGGCCACGATCACGCGCGACTGCGCGGACGCGAGCGCGCGCGCGGCGCGGTTCGGCACATAGCCCAGTTCCACGACGGCCAGCTCCACCTTGGTACGCGTCGCGTCGGACACGAGTTGCGGCTGGCTCAGCGCGCGCGACGCCGTCATCGTCGATACGCCCGCGTGCGCCGCCACCTCTTCCAGCGTGGTCCGTCCCGTGCCCCTTACCTTCCCAGTGCTGCTTCTGCTCATTTTTTTTTCGTAAATGCTGGCCGCCGCGCGTGCCGATCATGGATTCCGCCATGGATTGAACATTTTGTCAATGTTTTGACATGCAATCGTTCCCAATCCGCATTGCATTTTCGAACACGGATCAGCCCTGTCCGACACGTCCTACATCCCGCTGGTGCCTGCTCCGATTGTCCCCCCTGCCAGTCGGCCTACCATGAGGTTTCACCTTCCGATCAAGGAGACGACTATGCCGACCAACCGGGAAAACAAGGGCAAGGGCAACCAGCAGAATTCCGACCTGGCCAGCGGGCCGGGCGACAACGCGCAACGCGGCGACCTGGGCAGCCAGCAGAGTGGCAACCTCGGCCAGGGCAACCAGTCGCAATCCGACCTGGGCAGCGGTCCGGGCGACAATTCCCGCATCCGCCAGGGCGGGAACCAGCAGAGCCAGCGGAACCAGCGGAACCAGCAGAGCGACAGCCAGCGCGGCAATCTGCAAAGTGGCGGCCAGGGCAGCCGTTCGGGACGGAGCCAACTCGACCAGGACGACCTCGACGCCGACGACAACCTGGAGCGCTGACGGACGCGCTGGCCAACCACCGGTCCGCCCCCTCCGCGGCGGGCCGGTGTCCACACAATTGTGGCATCCACGCCTCAACGCCTGAAATAGTTTCCACGCAGAATGATATAATGCGGAGCCACCTACGCCCCGCAAGCCCGCCCGCGCCCGGCCCGCCGTCGTGCCGGCTCGGGCCCTCCCCAAGCGACCCTGGAGTCCCATGATGAACGCGCCGGCCCTGCCCGCCTCCGCCGCAGATTACATCGCGCATATCGACCTCGCCTTCGAACTGATGGCCGTGCTGGACGCTTCCGGCCGCATCGTGCGCGTCAACGCGGCCGCCGGCGACATCCTCGGCTATACACCGGCCGAGCTGGCTGGACGCCCCGTGCTCGAGCTGCTGCACCCCGATGAGCGCGCGGACCTGGCCGCGCTGGGCGCCGAGGTGTTGCAAGGCCATGCCTGCCAAGAACGCGAACTGCGCTGGCGGCGCAAGGATGGGCAGCCGGTCTACCTGTCGCTGTCGGCGTGCTGGTCGGAACGGGCGGGCCTCGTGTACGCGAGCGCGCGCGACGTCACGGCGCACCGCGCGGCGCGCGAGGAATTGAAACTGTCGCGCGAACGCCTGAACGCCATGCTGGAGAGCATCGGCGACGCATTCTTCGCCATCGACCGCGACTGGCGCATCATCTACGCCAACCGCAAGGCGGCCGCGTTCATCGGCGTGGCCGTCGGCCCAAACGTGGGCCGCCCCCTGCTCGACGTGTCGCCGGAACTCGAAGGCACGCCTTTCATCGCACACTACCGGCAAGCGCTGGCGGACGGGCAACCGGGGTTCTTCGAGGCGTTCTGGGAACCGTCGGGCACGTGGCTCGAAGTACGCTGCTATCCCACCCCGGACGGACTGTCCGTCTACTTCCACGACATCACGGCGAAGCGCACCGCGCTCGATGCCGTCCACAAGAGCGAGAAGCGCTTCCGCAGCCTGTTCCAGCAGGCGGGCGACAGCATCGTCATCGCCGACCACGACCTGCGCATCGTGGCCGCCAACGGCCGCGCCTGCGCCAGCTTCGGCTACACGGAAGCGGAATTCGTCGGCCTGCCGGTCACACGCATCGACGGCCATCACACGTACACACCGGGCATGCTCGCCAGCCTGCGCGCCGGCCACACGCACCTGCTGCGCATGACCAAGCGGCGCAAGGACGGCAGCCGCTTTCCCGCCGAGGTGCACGTGTCGCGCTTCGAGGACGGCGGCCAGGAATACTTCCAGGCCATCGTGCGCGACCTGACGGAACGCGAGGAGGCGGAACGCCAGCTGCGCGCCAGCGAGCAGCGCTTCCGCGAAGTGATCGAGATGACGCCGGCCGGCTACGTCCTCGCGGGCGCGGACGGGCGCGTGCTCGACGTGAATCCCGCGCTGTGCAGCCTGTCCGGCCATGCGCGCGAGGCGCTGCTCGGCCGCACGCTCGACGACTTGTTCGACACGTTCCCCTGGCACGGCCTCGCCGCGCACGACGCGCAAGAACACGTCCAGGGCGTGGAGGCGAGCCTGCGTCATGCACAGGGCGGCCATGTGCACGTGCTGTTCAACGGGAGCGTGCGCCGCGACGCCGCCGGCAACGTGACGAGCGTCACGGGGCTGATGAGCGACATCACGGGCCGCAAGCAGGCCGAGACCCGGCTGCAACAACTGGCCACGCACGACACGCTGACGGGCCTGCCCAACCGCGCGCTGTTGCACGAGCGCGTCCAGCACATGCTCGACGCGTGCCCGCAGGGCCGCGCCGTGGCCGTCATGTTCCTCGACCTCGACCGCTTCAAGGAAGTCAACGATTCGTTCGGCCACGATCTCGGCGACGTGCTGCTGTGCGAAGTGGCGACGCGGCTGCGCAAGGTGATGCGCCCCGGCGACGTGATCGCCCGCCTCGGCGGCGACGAATTCGTCGTGGCGGCCGAGTGCGCGGGCCCGGCGGATGCGGGCGCCATCGCGCAGAAGCTGCTCGATGCGCTGGGCTTGCCCGTGCGCGTGGGCGGCCAGGACGTGAACGCGGGCGGGTCGATCGGCATCAGCCTGTTCCCGCACGACGCCTCCACGCGCGAGCTGCTGTTCCAGACGGCCGACACCGCGATGTACGGCGCCAAGCGCGCGGGCCGCAACCGCTATCGCTTCTTCGAACCCGCGATGACGCTGGCCGCGCAGGCACGCATGGCGCTGGAGATGGCGCTGCGGCCCGCGCTGGCGCGCAGCGAATTCGAGCTGCACTACCAGCCGCGCGTCGACCTGCGCACCATGCGCGTCGTCGGGCTGGAAGCGCTGCTCCGCTGGAACAGCGCCGACCTCGGACGGGTCTCGCCGGGCGAATTCATCGGCATCGCGGAAGAGACGGGCCTGATCGTGCCGATCGGCCGCTGGGTGCTGGAAGAGGCATGCGGCCAGACGCGGCGCCTCATCGAGCGCCAGGGCCGGGCGATCCGCGTGTCGGTGAACGTGTCCGCGCGCCAGCTCGCGCAGGCCGGCTTCGTCGACGAGGTGCGTGACGTGCTCGCGCGTACGGGCTTGCCCGCCGCCTGCCTGGAACTGGAATTGACGGAAAGCGCGCTGATCGAGGACATGGCGCGCACGGCTGCCATGCTGGACGAGCTGCGCGTGCTGGGTGTGAAGCTTGCCGTCGACGACTTCGGCACCGGCTATTCCGGCCTCGCCTACCTGCGCCGCCTGCCGATCGACATCCTGAAGCTGGACCGGTCGTTCGTGCTGCAGGACGACGGCCGGATCAGCGCGTTCGACTTCGTCAAGGCGTTCGTCGACATGGCGCACGCACTGCGCCTGTCCGTCGTGGCGGAAGGCGTCGAAACGGCCGACGTGCTCGAGTTCCTGCGCGCCGCCGACTGCGACGAGGTGCAGGGCTACCTGATGGCGCGGCCGATGCCGCTGGACGCGCTCGAGGCCTGGCTCGACGCGGCCACGGAAGGCTGACCTGCCGCCGCCACGGCCAGAACCGTGGCGAACGCAATGTTACATCGCCGCCCCCTCACCAAAGTGGTGCGGCGTCGCTCCCTGGGACACGATCTCACCTTTGTCAATAAATTCGCGACCCGTGCGTGCGTCGCCTGGCGTTATACTCGCACCCACAATCCATAATTTCATCACGCGGAAACGCCACGACACCACCAGGCTGCGCGCGCCTGGCTCAACAAGCACAGCATGAGAATCAGCAAAGAGAAGGCTGCCGACAACCGCGCCGCATTGATCCGGGCGGCCAGCAAATTGTTCAGGGAACGCGGCATCGACGGCGTCGGGGTCGCCGAGATCAGCAAGGAAGCCGGCCTGACGCACGGCGCCTTGTACGCGCATTTCCGTTCGAAGGAAGAACTGGCGCTGGCGGCCCTGTCGTATGGCCTCGAGCAGTCCAATTCGCGCATGTATGCCGCGACGTCGGACGGCATGCCCGACCTCGCGCGTTTCCTCGACCGCTACCTGTCGCTCGACAGCCGCGACGACTACGGCGACCGCTGCCCGATGGCCGCGTCGGCCAGCGAGATCGGACGCCAGGACACGACGATCAGCGCCCGCTTCGCCGAAGGCTATATGGTGATGGTGCGCGCATTCGAGCGCCAGATCGAGCACGACGCGCCGGGCAGCGACGCGCTGGCACGGGCGATGGTCGTCGTGGCCACGCTGATCGGCAGCGTCGCGGTCGCGCGCGGCGCCGCGAAGGGCAACCCGGCCGTGTCGGACCAGGTGCTGCAGGCTGCGCGCGGTTTGCTCGACGAATTGATGCTCGCGCACCCGCAAGCGCGCGCGCCCGCGCGCCGGGACGACCGGCCCGCGGCCTGATCGCCGGGCCGGTCGCGCCCTACTTCGTGACGCCGATCGGCGTGCGGTGGCCGCCCTTGAACGTGTACAGCGTGAGGACGCCGTCGCGGATGTCGCCGTGGGCGTCGAAGGCGATGGTGCCGGTGACGCCGGGATAGCGCACCTTGGCCAGCTCCGGCAGGTATTTCGCAGGCGCGCTGGAGCCGGCCTTGTCCATCGCGGACGCGATCGCCAGCACGGCATCGTACGAATACGGCGCGATGATCTGCACGTCGATGCCGTAGCGCTTCTTGTACTCGGCTCGGAATTTATCCATGCCGGCCTTGCCCTTGTCCTCGACACCGCCCGCCTCCGCGCACACAACCTGGCCATCGGCCATCGTATTGCCCGACAGCGGCTGCATCGCATCCGAGCAGATGCCGTCGCCACCCATCATGCGCGCGTTGATGCCCAGCTGCTTCATCTGGCGCAGCATCGGGCCCGCAACGGCGTTCATGCCGCCGAAAAAGACGAGGTCCGGATTGCTGGCGCGGATCTTGGTCAGGATCGCCGCGAAGTCCGTCGCCTTGTCGTTCGTGAATTCGCGCGCGACGGGCGTCACGCCCTGCTGGCCCAGGCTCTTCGAGAATTCCGTCACGAGGCCCTGGCCGTACGCCGTGCGGTCGTCGATGACGGCGATGCGCTTCGCGCCCATCGTCTTGACGGCGTAGCGGCCCAGCGCGCGGCCCAGCTGGACATCGTTCGCGACGACGCGGAACGCCGTGTTGTAGCCCAGCTGCGTGTATTTCGGATTCGTGGCCGACGGCGAGATCTGCGGGATGCCCGCGTCGTTGTAGATCTTCGCGGCCGGGATCGTCGTGCCCGACGTCTCGTGGCCGATCACGGCATTGACTTTCGCGTCCGCCAGCTTCTGCGCGGCCGCCGTCGCGGCTTTCGGGTCGCCGCCGTCGTCTTCCGGCACGAGCACCCACTTGACCTTCTTGCCGCCGATCGTCGCGCCGCGCGCGTTCAGCGCGTCGACGGCCATCCGCGCGCCGTTTTCGCTGTCCTTGCCAAAATGGGCCACGGGACCCGTGATGGCGGCAGCATGGCCGATCTTCACGACCTCCTGGGCCGTGGCGAATCCCGCTGCGGCCAGTGCCGACACCAACAAAACGACCTTCTTCATTCCATCCTCATCTAAAACAGTGATTCTTTATGCCAAATCGTTAGGGTAACGTGGATGATCCGATTTCACAAGTCTTGCAGCGCAAGTTAAAGTTTCAGGCACAATGGGGTTTTACGTTTGCCAGGCTCCGATGAACGCCGACTCACCGTCACCGCTTCCCCGACTGGGCGCCGCCACCCTGCTGCGCGCCCTGTTCAAGCATCCGCGCCGCCTGAACGGCGTGCCCACGCCGCGCACCACCTACGTCCTCGACCGCATCGACCCGCACCAGTTGCGCCGCTACCGCCAGGCACTGGGCTTCCGCGACGACGGCATCCCCCTCACGTACTATTACCTGCTCGCGCAGCGCGCGCACGTGGCGACGATGCTGGACGATGCCTTCCCGTTCCGCCTGCCCGGCACGGTGCACACGGAAAACGCACTGCGCGCACTGGCGGAGCCGCTGCGCGACGTCCCGCTCGTGCTGGCCACGACCGTCACCATCCGGCCGCCAGCCGACAACGGCGCCGTCGTCGCCGAGCTGGACACCGTGGCCCGCCAGCAGGATACGGTCATCTTCAGCTGCCGCAGCACCTATCTCGTGGTGCGCGGCCAGCGGCGTCAGGGCCGTGCGCGGCCGGAAGCGAAGGCCCTGCCCGTGCTGACGGGCTGGCGCATCCCGCGCGGCATGGGTCGGGCCTACGCCCGCATCTCGGGCGACTGGAATCCGATCCACTTGTGGGCATGGTCGGCGCGCGTGATGGGCATGAAGCAGCCGATCATCCACGGCATGCATACGCTGGCGCGCGCCTGCGCCGAGCTGGAACAGGCGTGCGGCCGGCGCATCCTCGCGCTGGAAGGACGGTTCCGCGCACCCGCGCCGCTGGGCAGCGAACTCGTGCTGGGCGCCGACCTCGCGGCCGGCAGTTTCGCCGTGGGCGGCGGCGGCCGCGTCGTTGCGGAAGGCAGCTTCCGCACGGTTTGATCCAGATCAAACAATTTGTTGCGCGGATTCGCCATGCTGGAGCATCGCACCGGCCAGGAGAACCGCCATGTATGATCGCATCCTCGTCCCCACGGACGGCTCCGATGTCTCCGCCGCCGCCGAGCGGGCCGCCATCGCGTTCGCGCGGGCGCTCGGCAGCGAAGTCGTCGTGGTCGCCGTCGGCCAGCCCCGCCTGCCTGCCGCGTCGGCGGAAGCGGCGATGGCCATCGATCCCGGCCTCGACGATGCCGCCCTGCTGGCGGCCGCCAACGAACACGCGCAGCGCGTCGCCACGGCCGCCGCCGCCGCGGGTGTGCGCTGCACGCCGATCGCACTGCTCGATTATTCGCCGGCCGAGGCGATCATCGCCACCGCCGAAGACCGCAAGTGCGACCTTATCTTCATGGCCTCGCACGGCCGGCGCGGACTGTCCCGGCTGCTGGCCGGCAGCGTGACGCAGCAGGTGCTTGCCGAGTCGCGCGTGCCCGTGCTCGTCATGCGGGCCGCGCATCCGGCGCCGTAACCCGGGTTACCAGCGCCGGTAGAGCGCAAAAGTCAGCGCGCGCTGGTCGGCCGCGCCGCCCGTCCGCGCGACGCTCGCGCCCACGCGCGTGCCCCACGCGGGCGTCCAGTAGCGCACCCACGTGACGGTGCCGCCGCCGGAGCGGCCCTGGCCGCCCACGAGACTCAGCGGATCGTCGCTGCGGCCACTGTTCAGCGTCGCTTCAAGATAGGTGTCGGCGTCGCCCGCGTAGAACCAGCGGGCAAGCAGACGCTCGCCCGTACCGTGCGACTCCGCGGACACGATGTTCTGGTGGCGCAGCTGCACATACCAGTCGCCCGCGTACTTCGCGATGCTCGCGCCGTAGATGTTGACGCGCGCGGCAAAGCCAAGGACGTCGTCGCTGACGGACGCTTCCCAGCCGCTGCCCAGCGCCTGATACAGTTCCACGCGGCCCGCGTTGGCGGGAAACAGCCGGGCCGCCGCGGCGCGCTGGTAGCGCAGGTTCGCATACGCACCGGACCACAGGCCCACATAGCCGTCGAGCCCCCATGCGACATCGTGCCGCCCGAAGCGCTGCGCGCGCAAGGTCTCGAACGCGAGCGAGCCCCCGTTCGTGTAATGACGCACACTGACCGTTTCGTCGTTCCAGCGCGGTCCCCGGCCCGGGTCCGTCCACGTGGCCGACAGGCCCGCGGCCCATGTGTAGCCGTGCGCGATCGCCGCGTCCGGATTGCCCGCGCGGGGCTGCAGTGCCGCCGCCAGCGCATCGGCCGCCTCGCCGGTGGCGCCGAGCGCGCGGGCCCGCCCCAGGTCCGCGCGCGCATCGGCATCGCGGCCCAGCGCACGCAGCGCACGGCCGCGGGCCAGGTACGGCGCCGGGTCGCTTGGCCGCAGTGCGATCAGTCGCGCGTAGGCATCGGCGGCTTGCGCCGGCCGGCCGCTCCACAGGTACATGTCGCCGAGCGCCGACCATGCGTCCGCGTACTTGGGCGCGGCCGTGGCCGCGGCGCGCAGGTCGCGTTCGGCCTCAGGCCAGTGTTCGAGGCGCGCATGGACGATGCCGCGACCGAGCAGGACGTCCACGTTGTCCGGCGCGCGCGCCAGCAGCGCTTCGTAGGCGGCCAACGCCTCATCGGGGTGGCCGCCGTTGGCCAGCGCGCGCGCCCGCGCGTAGGCTTCATCGAAGGTCGGCGTGGCGGCCGCGGCGGCCGGTGTGGAGATGGCAGGCGGCGACGGGGGGACCTGCAAAGCAGCGGGCATCGGGCGATCGGAGAGTGGCTCGGAGGGGCGGCCACGAAAGGCGCCGCCTTGCCGGCACTGTGCCGACATCCGCCGGGAGCGTCAAGGAGCGCACGGTTGGCGGCCGGTCAGACTGCCGAGGCGCCCAGCCTGCGCATATGATCGCCCCACGTCGCGACGCGCTCCGCCGACATCGCGTGCGTGCGCCCGATCAGCGTCGTGCGTACGGGACGGATGCCCGCCCGGCCGAGAATCTGGCGCCGCATCATCTTGACACCGTAGCCGCCGTAGCCCCAGCGGTAGACGACGGCCGGCATCTCCATGCTGACGACGAGCCGCGCACTGCGTCCACCCAGCAGGCCGGCGCCGAACGGCCGGTGCGGATCGTCCATGAACACGCCGGGACGCGTGACGTGTTCGAGGAAGCCCCGCATCAGCGCAGGCATGTCGCCCATCCACAAGGGATAGACGAAGACGAGGTGGTCGGCATGCTGGATCGCCTCCTGCACGGCCGCCAGCTGCGGCGGCGGGGAACCGTGCCACCATTCGGAGGGGCTGGTCAACAGGGGAAAACTCATCCTTGCCGGTTCGACGACGTCAACCTCGTGCCCGGCGTCGCGCGCGCCCTCGACATAGGCGTGGGCCAGCGCGTGGCACAGGTGCGGCCGATGGCAGTCCGGATGGCCCTGGATCAATAAGATGCGCGCCCCCATCAATGGTCACCGTGCCCACGTTCGACTTGTACTGCTCTCATTTCTCGCTTTCGATATGTATTCCGTCAACTAGGCTAACCGAACACAACGTTGCTACGTTGCGAGATATCAAACGACACGGATTTTTTCGTGCTACGGGCACACTAAGAATATTCTTATTCTTCAGACTAGTCTTCCGACACCGTCCAACCGGGCCGGCGCGCGGCGCGATTACAACCGTTTCGTCATGTAGTGGGCGGCGCCGGGATACGTGGCAAGCGCAGCATGGTCGCCCGCCGCCGGCGCGTAGCCGAGGCTTTCCCAGAATTCGAGCGAATCCTGTACGGACACGAGCGCCGCGTGGCGCAGGCCGCGCACGGCAGCATCGTCGTGCAGACGCGCGACGAGCCTGCGCGCCACGCCCTGCCCGGCCGCACGTGGGGCCACGGCCACGTCGTGCAAGTACAGCGTGTCCGGTTCCGCGGCCACGGCGAAGGGGGCACCGAGCGGCGTGACCCTGCCGAGGCGCGACGGATACGCGAACAGGTAGGCGCACACGCCGGCGTCATCGCGCGCGACCAGCACCGTGCGGGGACTCGCCGCAAGGCGTGCCAGCACGACGTGCGCCGGCTCCTGCATCGCCGGCGGGTAGCACGCGGCCTGCACGGCCAGGACCCCGGCGAGATCGTCGCGCGCCATCGGCCCGATCCGCATCAGGCCCCGGCCAGCGTACGTGCCACGATGGCCGCGGCGTCCGCGACGACCTTGCTGTCGCTGTGCGCATCCGGCGTCGCGCCCGCGTAATAGATGGCGACGACGATGGACGCGCCTTGCGGCGGGAAGACGATGCCGACGTCGTTCGTCGTGCCGTAGCTGCCGGTGCCCGTCTTGTCCGCCACGCGCCAGCCGGCCGGCACGCCGGCCTCGATGCGTTCCTTGCCCGTCGTGTTCCCGAGCATCCAGTCGAGCAGGCGGCGGCGCGCCTCCGGTGCAAGCGCCTCCTCGAGCAGCAGCGCCTGCAGGCTCCTGGCCATCGCACGCGGGGTCGTCGTGTCGCGCGGATCGCCCGGGATCGCCGTGTTCAGCGCCGTCTCGCGGCGGTCCAGGCGAAACGCCGTGTCGCCGATGCGGCGCGCGAACGCCGTCACGGCCGCCGGGCCGCCGATGCGGTCGAGCAGCAGATTGCACGCGCTGTTGTCGCTCGCCTGCAGCGCGGCCGCGCACAGGCCCGCGATCGTCATGCCTTCGTCCACGTGCTTCTCGGTCACGGGCGACCACGCGACGAGGTCCGCAGCCCGGTAGCGCACGCGCTCGTCGAGCAGGCCCGGTTCGCGCGTCGCGCGCGCGAGCACGGCGCCCGCGACCATCACCTTCGCCGTGCTGCAGAACGGGAAGCGCTCGTCGCCGCGCCATGCGAGCACCGGCGCACCGCCGTGACGCCAGGCGGCCACGCCGAGCCGTCCGCCGGCGCGGCGTTCGAGGTCCGCGAGCGCACGCGTGGCGGCGGCGGGCGCGGCCGCGCGCGCGGACCGCGCGAACACGAGGGCGGGCACTGCAAGCAGGATGCTGCGGCGGGACAGGTTCATCAGCGCGTCTCCTTGTAATCAACCACGCGGCATTATGCCGCAACGTCACGCAACACGATGTGTCGCGGTTGCCGGGCCCGCACGATCCGCGTTATGGTCCTGCTTCGACAGCGCAACGCCGACGATCCGGCGCGCCCACCCGAGCGCGGGGCGATCCCCCGCCAACCGACTGGAGACAGCATGCGTCCTCGTATGATCCTCAAGTCCGTCCTGCCTTTTGCCCTCGCCGCGCTGTGCGCGGGTCCCCTCGTCCACGCGGCCAACCGCACGGATGCCGTCGACGTGTTCATCGGCACGGGCGGCGACGGCCATACGTTTCCCGGCGCGACGCGCCCGTTCGGCATGGTGCAGCTCAGTCCCGACACGCAGGTGCGTCACTTCCGCCAGAGCTATCCGTGGGCGGCCGGCTATCGCTACGAAGACGATTCCATCCTCGGCTTCTCGCACACGCACTTCTCCGGCGCGGGCCATTCCGACCTGGGCGATGTCCTCCTGATGCCGACGAGCGGCGACGTGAAGCTGGAGCCGGGCTATCCGGAGCGCCCATTCAGCGGCTACCGCTCGCGCTTTTCGCACAATGACGAGCATGCGGAACCCGGCTACTACGCCGTGCGGCTGCAGGACAACGACGTCGACGTCGAACTGACGGCCAGCGAGCGCGTGGGCCTGCATCGCTACCGCTTCAAGCCCGGCGCGGATGCGAACGTGATCCTCGACCTGCGCTCGAGCATCTACGACTGGTCCGGCAAGAACCTGTGGTCGCGCCTGCGCCTGCGCGGCGACGACACGGTCACCGGCATGCGCGAAACGCGCGGCTGGGCACCGGGACGCCAGCTGTATTTCGCGATCCGCTTCTCGCGTCCGATCGTCACGCACCGGCTGCTGAACCGCGAGGAAGGCGTCGACTACAAAGGGTTCGCAGCGCCGGGCAAGACGCCGTCCGAAAAAATCCTCGTCGAAGGCAAGGCGCTCGAAGGCACATTCGGCTTCGGCCGGCCGGCCGACGGCACGGTGCTCGTGAAGGTCGCGCTGTCCCCCGTCAGCGAGGACGGCGCGCTGGCCAACCTCGGCGAGATGCCCGGCTGGGACTTCGACGGGGAGCGCCGCCGCGCGCACGACGCCTGGGAGCAGGCACTGGCCGCCGTCGACGTCGAGGCGCCCGCGCCGCTGAAGCGCATCGTGACCACGAGCCTGTACCACGCGCTGCTCGCACCGAGCCTGTTCATGGACACGGACGGCCGCTACCGGGGACCGGACAACCAGGTCCATGAGGCGCGGGGCTACCGCTTCCACTCCACGTTCTCGCTGTGGGACACGTACCGCGCGCTGCATCCGCTGCTCACGTTGATCCAGCCGGAGCGGCGCAACGTCGACTTCGTGCGCTCGCTGATCGAGTCGCAGAAGGCCAGCCCATACGGCATCCTGCCCGTGTGGCAGTTCGCGGGCCAGGAGACGTGGTGCATGATCGGCTACCACGCCGTCCCGGTCATCGCCGACGCGTACATGAAGGGGTTGAAAGGCTTCGACGCGGACGAGGCGCTGCGCGCGATGACGGCCAGCGCGGAGTATGGCCCGTACGGCGGCCTGCAGTACTACATGAAGCTCGGCTACGTGCCGATCGACCTGGAACCGGAAGCGGCGTCGAAAACGGTGGAGTATGCGTTCGACGACTGGACCATCGCGCGCATGGCCGCGAAGATGGGCCGGCGCGACGTCGCGGACCGCTACTTCGAGCGCGCGCAGAACTGGCGCAACGTGTTCGATCCGCAGACGGGCTTCGTGCGCGCGAAAAAATCGGACGGTACGTTTCGCGAACCGTTCGATCCGGTGCGCTCCAACTTTGGCAGCGACTACACGGAAGGCAGCGCGTGGCAGTATTCCTGGTATATGCCGCACGATAACGCGGGCCTCGTGGCGATGCTGGGTGGCGATGCGGGCCTCGTTGCGAAGATCGACCAGGTGTTCGATGCGAAGGTCGACCCGGCCGTGTACGCGCACATGGAGGACATCTCGGGACTCATCGGCCACTACGCGCACGGCAACGAGCCGTCGCACCACGTGGCCTACCTGTACAACTATGCAGGGGCGCCGTGGAAGACGCAGGCGCGCCTCGCGCAGATCGTCGCGAGCCAGTACCGCGACGCGCCGGACGGCCTGGCGGGCAACGACGACCTGGGCCAGATGTCCGCTTGGCTCGCCTTCACCGCGTTCGGCTTTTATCCCGTGGCGCCGGCCAGCAACGAGTACGTGATCGGGCGGCCGTTCGTCGAGCGCGCCACGTTGAACCTGGCGAACGGGAAGCGTTTCACGGTGCGGACCGAGGGCCTGTCCGATACGAATCCGTACGTGGGCAGCGTTACCTTGAACGGCCGGCCGCTCGCACGCAGCGTACTCACACACGAACAGATCATGGCCGGCGGCGAGCTCGTGTTCCGCATGCAGGCCACGCCGGACAAGGACTGGGGCAAGGCGCCGACCGCGCGCCCGTACACGCAGACGGCCTACTGATCTTCAGCGCCGCCGCATGCTGGCGACGGCGACGCCGGCCAGGATGACCGCGAAGCCGGCGGCGTGGTACACGTGCGGCGCTTCCTTCAGCAGGGGCCACGCGGCCAGGGTCGCGAATAGCGGGATCAGGTACACGGTCAGGCTCGCGCGCGCAGGGCCGGCCGCCGCGACGAGGCGGTCGAAGAAAAAGTAGGCGCCGAGACTCGGCACGACGGCGAGGAACGCCAGCGCCACATACAGACGGCCGTCGGCGAAATCGGGCACGTTGCCGCTGGCCGCTTCGATGGCGGCGAACGGCGCCAGCACGAGCGCCCCGCCGCCGATCAGCGCGGCCAGCTTGACGGTCGCCGGCAGCGGCGGCAGCGGCAGGCGCTTGTTGAACACCGTGTACAACGACCAGCCGCATGCGGCCAGCACGACCCACAGGTCACCGCGGCCGAATTCCAGTTGGCCCAGCGCCGTCACGTCGCCCTTCGACAGAACGATGAACACGCCGAGGATCGCGAGGAACATGCCGCCCGCCTGGCGGCGCGACAGCGGCGCCTTCCACACGAGCGTCTCGATCATCGTGACGAGCGCCGGGCAGGCCGCGAGGATGATCCCCACGTTGGCCGCGCTCGTGTGACGCGCGCCGATATATTGCGGTGCAACGGACAAGCCCATGCCCAGCCCCGCCAGCAGCAGGATGCGCTGCCAGTTCGCGCGCAGCGTATGGCGCAGCGCCCACATGCGGGGGCCGCAGGACGGCAGCAGCACGAGGAACGCGAGCAGCCAGCGTCCGAACGCGAGGAACACGGGCGGAATGCCCGCGCCCTGCGTCCAGCGGGCGACGACGAGATTGGCCGCGAACAACGCGGGGGTGATCAACATGAGCGGGAGCTCGGCTGCGAAGGGATCACTTCGGTAACCGGCGCCTGCCCGCGACACTGCATTCGACACGACGACTCCTGAACGAAAAGCGGTCGGCGCCCGCACGCCCGCGTCGGGAATGCTGCGCCGCAAAAAAGCTGGATAAGCGACGAGCATCTTACGGGAGCGGGCGTAGAATGTGCTTCTGTTCCACGAGGGAAACTTGGCCAAAATCAGAAGGACCATCTACAGATAGGCGAAAAACACGATAAAATCTGCGGACTTATCAGGAAACTACGAAGGAAGCACTGTCATGAAAGACGGCCAGCTGGACGAGATCGACCGCCAGATCCTGCGCACCCTCAGCCGCGACGGACGCATCAGCAACCAGAAACTGGCGGAGACCGTCCATCTGTCGCCGACGCCATGCTGGCACCGCGTCAAGACGCTGGAGGATGCGGGCTACATCACCGGCTATATCGCGATGCTGGACCAGCGTGCGCTGGGCATGCCGGACACGGTGATCATCGAGGTGACGGTCGACCGCCACGACGACGAGATCTTCAAGGCGTTCTCGGACGCGCTGGCCGACCTGCCGGAAGTGATGGAAGCGTATCTGCTGTCGGGGGAATACGACTACCTGATCAAGGTGGCCGTGTCGGGGACGGAAGGCTATGAAAAATTCCTGCGGCAGAAGTTGTACAAGCTGCCGGGGGTAACGCGCACACGGTCGACGTTCACGTTGCGGTGCCTGAAACGCACGCCGTCGGTCAGCCCTTGAGTCTGCTGGGCGGTTTGGTGGGCTGAGGCAGCCCACCCTACGGCAGCGTGGATTCGTAGGGTGGGCACCCCGTGCCCACCATGCGCTTGAGACGCGCCGACGCTGTTATTTCTTGGCTTTGAGCTCACTGACCTCGGCCCGCAGCTTGCTGCGCTCCGCGGTCGACTTGTCCAGCTTCGCGCGCAGGTCGTCCAGCTCCGCAGCCAAGCTGTCGCGCGCCGTCGTCGCGCCCACGAGTTCCATCTCGGCGCGCAGGCGCGCGTCCGATTCGGCGGCCATGTCCGCGATCTTGCGTTCCAGTTCCTGGCGCAGCTGCGTCAACTGCTGCTCCTTGCCGTCGATGGCCAGCTGGTCCTTCGCCTTGCTGACGAGGGCGTCCATCGCGACCTGGCGCGCATTCTTCAATTCGGCATTCAGGCGCTCGATCGTTTCGTCCCGCTCGGCGATCGCTTCCTCCGACGCTGCGGTGACGTTCGCCACTTCGGCGCGCAACGCGTCGCGCTCGCCTTCGAGGGCCTCGCTGGAAGCGCTCAGCGCTTCGATGTCGGCCTCGTTGCGGGCCAGCGCCTCGCGGTCGCCCGCGCCGGCCTGCTCTGCGAACTTCAACGCCCAGTCGGCCAGGCCGGCCAGCAATTCCTTCGGCAATTCGGCCTTGGGCGGCGCCGCCGGCTGCACGTGCGTCGCACGCCATGCGGCCAGGTGCTTGAAGATTGCGGACGGCGAGCCTTCCCCGAGGAAGTCCTGCACGGCCTCGATGGTGACCGGTTCCCCATCTTCTTGCAAACTCTGGGCTGCTCGTGCAACGTCGTCGAACGTGACTTCTTGGCCTGCCATAAGGTCTTGACTCCTGCGTCGTGGATTTCGGAGTGCGTATGATACGCTACGGCATCATTCCCATGCGGAAATCCAACAGGGCGAATCCGTGAGTGTTGCGTAGCGGACGCGTAAGCGCGCGCTGTATTTCACAATTGTCCACGTCGGCGCTCCGTTCGGCGTCAACCCGTCGACGCGACGACGTGCGGGAACGGCAGGATCTGGTTGCGACCGCCCTCCTTCGCCTCGTACAGCATGGCGTCGGCCGCCAGGAACAACTCATTTTCGCTGCGCCCGGCCGGGTAGGCCGCGAGTCCGCCGCTGAACGAGAAATGGCGCACGTCACCGGGCTTCACTTCGAACGGGGTCGCGCCGAACGCCTGGCGCATCGCGTCGAGCCGGTGCCAGCTCTGCTCCAGCGTGCAGTCCCAGAACACGACGACGAATTCCTCACCGCCGAAGCGGCTCAGCAGGTCGCCGTCGCCCATGCGCGGCGCGAGCGTCAGCGACAACCGCTTGATGACGATGTCGCCAAAATAATGGCCCCACGTGTCGTTGATCGTCTTGAACTTGTCGATGTCGATCACGCCGAGGCACAGGGGCTTGCCCTCGAGCGCGGCGCGGCAGATCAAGGCCTGCGCCTTGTGCTGCAGGCCGATCTTGTTCAACAGGCCCGTCGCCCGGTCCTTGCCGATCAGGTCGCGGGCGACGCGGATCTTGTCCGCACGGTTGAGCAGCTGGCGCGCCAGCAGGTCGGGGTCGTCCATGGCCAGCAGCGCATCGAAGCCGCTGTCCAGCGCCCGGCGCGCCTGGCCGGCGTCGGCGCGGCGCTGCAGCAGCGTGATCTCGCGCACGGGGTCGGCCTCGATATTGCGCTTCAGCACGCGCACGACGGCCGGCGTGCGCTCGTATTCCTCGTCCGTGACCAGGACGATATCGGGCCGCAAGTCCTTCACGCGCAGGTGCAGTGTCTGCGGGTCGGTGTGGTAGACGAGCTCCACGCGTTGCTCGCGCAGCGCCGCCTCGTCCCAGCCGGGCGGCGTGCCCAGCATCGCGATGCGCACGACGTCGCTCCGCTTCTGCTGCACGAACAGGTTGAACAACTTATCGACCAGCACGTCGTTGGCGATGGGCTTTTCCGCGTAAGCGAGGCAGTTGCTGTCGACGAGGCGTTGCTGCAGGGGGAACCGGCTGCCCTGGCGCTCGCTCTGCAGGTAGACGTAGCGGTGGCCGGACGGCAGGCGTTGCAGCAGCTCGCCCAGCAGCAAGGTCTTGCGGGCGGCCAGCAGATCGGACTGCATGTTGTACAGCGCGTCGAGTTCGATCAGGAACAGGCTGTCGCCGGTGTCCCGCTCGACGGCCTGCACGAAATCGCTCAGCTCGTGGAAAAAGCGGATGTCGAAATCGTATTTATGCGCATGCAACAACAATTCATCCTGATTGTCCTTGATGAAATATCTATGAGACAAGAACAACACATGATTCTTGTACAACGGAAGTTCACCTGCCATTGTTACGCCTTCAGGATGAGATAGACACATTGGCGTTGCGCCAAGCTCCAGCATACCTTTCTTTGCGCCATGCATAAGCGCAAACGATGGTTTTTTTTGCCATTCCCCGCCCGATGTGCGTGTTATCAGGAAAATATGTTGCGCAGTGACAAATAATTAACGTTCAAGACACACATTTACCGGTCACGCTGCCCAATTTGTCGGGATTGCGCACGACGTAGATCGCAGCAATGCGGCCGTCTACGATGTGGATCGATGTGATCGCATCCGGCACGCCATTGCGCCAAGTCAACAGCCCCGGCGCACCATTGACCATGACGACGTCGTGACGGGTGTCGATGCCCGACCACTTGCGCTCGATGCCGGCCACGAGGCGGCCGACGCGGTCGGCACCGACCACACGTTTGACGGTCGTCTTGACCTTGCCGCCGCCGTCGCCCGCGTACGTCGCGTCGGCCGCCAGCAGTGCCTGCACCCGGGCCGGATCGCCGGAGCGCGACGCCTGCACGAAGCGGCCCAGCAATTCCAGGTGCAGTTCGCGATTGACGGCGAACCGGGGCCGCTCCGTCCGCACGCGCTCGCGCGCCCGCTGCAGCACCTTGCGGCACGCCGCTTCCGTCTTGCCGACCATCGCGGCGACCTCGGCATGATCGAAGTCGAACACCTGGTGCAGCAGGAACACGGCACGCTCTTCCGGCGCCAGCCGTTCGAGCATCAGCAGGAATGCGGTCGAGATGTCGCCGGCCGCTTCGAGCGCACTTTCCGGCGAGTCGGCCGTCTCTTCGACGAGGGGTTCGGGCAGCCAGGGCCCGACGTAGCGTTCGCGTTCCGCCTGCGCGCCGCGCAGCCGGTCGATCGACAGCCGCGTGACGACGGTGACGAGCCAGGCTTCCGGCGTGTGCGCGCCGTCGCTGCCGCCGTTCTGCCAGCGCAGCCACGCTTCCTGGACGATGTCCTCGGCGTCGGCGCGGATGCCCAGCATGCGGTAGGCGATGCCGAACAGGCGGGGACGCAGGCGGACGAAGGTATCGAGCGGGGTGGCGGTCAGGGTATCCGTATCCATTAGACGGATGACGGACCCCGATTGTGACAGATGGCTCCGGCCGTCAGCCCGACCCGCATGCGGCATCGGGCCGCAGCCGCGCGTGCGACTTTCCCGGCCGCACCCGCATCGGCGCGCGCGGCACGTCGAGCCGCACCGGGGTCAGCTTGCCACCAAAGGCCGGCATGTCCGGGGCTATGTCCACGGTGGCGCCATCCGCCGCCGTGCCTCCGAGGAACGCGGCGATGGCGATGCGGACGATCGTGCGGTTGTCCGGCTCCGTCATGGTCAGCTGCTTGTTCAGGTAGAGAAACGTGCACGCCGCACCACCGGGTGCGGCGATGTCGACTCTCTTCGGCAGGGAAAACCCGTAGCGGCCCGTCGCCCACAGCTTGACGACGCAGGTCCCGTGCTCCGGTGACGAAAAAATGAAGTTCATGCGGGGATGCTAACCGCCACCGCACGGCCGCGCGCGTCGAATTTGTTCCAAACCGTAACGGCCGGAACACCTCTTTCCCGGTCACATCTTCATCTCGAGGTTCAGGCCCACGCGCGTCGCGCCCCGCTGCCAGTTGGCCTGGCGCGACAGCCCGCCCGCGTCGTCGTAGGTGCTCTCGGACACCATGTCCATGCCGAGGATGTTGTTCAGCGTGAAGCGCAGCTGGAGGTGCGCATCGACCCTCCACGCGGCGTACGCGTCGACGTCGCGCCGCGTCTGCTGGCGGCGCCTCTGCGCCTCCGAGACGCGCGCCCAGCCGCCGCGCTGGTACGCCATGCTGGCGCCGAGACTGAGACGGTCGTGCCGGTAGTCGACACCGGCGTTCGCCGACAGCGGCGTCTGCCCATCGAGACGATTGTCGGGGCCGGGCACGGTCGACACGGTCGACCAGTTGCGCGCGACGCTCGCCCGGACCTCGACGCCGGCCGCGCGCGGATCGAGCATGCGCAGCGGCACCTTGAACTCGGCCTCCAGCGAATGCACGCGCGCGCCGCCGTCGTTCAGCGGACGGTAGACCCAGCGGCCATCCTCGTCGAGATCGAGCCGCGTGCGGATGTAGTCGCCGATGAGGCGCTGCGTGCCGCTGACGGACACCATCCCGCCTTCCGGCCAGTACTGCTCGAACGCGACGTCGATGCCGTTCGCCAGCTCCGGGCGCAGGCCGGGATTGCCGCTGGAGTCCGCGCTGAAGCGGGTGTTCAGCGCCGCCAGGTAGCGACGCGCCGTCAGCTGGTCGACGGTGGGCGCCTTGTACGTCCGCGTGTACGCGAACCGCATCTGCCGCCCGCTGGCGCCGGGGAATTTGTACAGCGCCTGCGCGACGGGGCTCAGCACGTGGCTGTTCGACGCGGTCTCCGGCGCATCCGTCGCCGTGCTGTCCGTGCGCACGCCTTCCCAGCGCCCGCCCAGGTAGACGGACAACTGCTTGTCGATGCTCCACTCGTCCTGCGCGAACCCCGCGAGGCGCGTCACCTGGGGCTGGAAGCCTTCGCCGACGTGCAGGGGTGCCCCGTCGTCCTGCTGCTCGTGGCGGTCGAGCGTATCGTCGTTGCGCTGGCGGCTCGCGTCGATGCCCGTCACGAACGAATGGCCGTCGAACAGCGAACGCGTGAACTTGGCGCGGAACGACGTGCGGCGCGGGCGGTACACGGTGTCCCAGTCGCGCGCGAGGTGGTGAGCCGCGCCCGCGGAAAAATAATCCGTCGCGTTGTCGTTGTCGTCGCGGCTGCGCTCGCCTGACAGACTCACGTCCAGCTTGCCGCCGCCGACTTTCGCGATCCAGCCGATCTCGCCCCGCATCATCCATTGCTTGCCGGTCGAACGGCCCGGCATGTCGATCCAGTCCGGGTCGCCAAACGAGCCGACGCGGTTGTCGTTGTGGGTGAACGACGTCCACGCGTGGCTGCTCGCCTGCAGGCCGGCCGACAGGTTGAGCTCGTTGTCGTCGTCGATCTTCCAGTTCGCGCGCGGGAACAGCACGGCGCCGCGATACGGGCCGCCGCCGCGGTACGTGGCCACACGCGCCTGCGCGAGCATGCCATCCGGCAGCGTGAGGGTGTCCGTGCGGGTCGACTCGAATTCGTTGTGGCCCGCGAACGCCGTCCCGTTCACGGTGTACGACAGCCGGCCCACCCGCTCTCCCCACGTGCCGCCCGCCGAGGCGCTGCGCTGCTGCGGCGAGCGCGCGACGTTCAGCCGGAAGTCGCGCTGCGGCTTGGTCACGACCTTGCGCAGCACGATGTTGATCGTGCCCGCGATGGCCTGCATCGAGTACTCGGCGCTCGCCGCGCGGATCACCTCGATGCGTTCGATCTGGTCCGGCGTCAGCGCCTCCAGCGAAAAGCCCGGCGGCGGGCGGTCGCCGTTCACGAGGATCTGTGTGTAGCCGGCGCCGAGGCCGCGCATGCGGATCGTGCGGTCCGTCACGGTGACGCCGGGCGCGCGCTTCAACACGTCGAAGATATTGTCGTCGCCGTATTTGCGGATCTCTTCCGCGCTCAGCACGGTCTTGCTGGCCGTGTCGTCGCGGCGCGGATCATAGTTGGCCGCGCTGCCCTTCACTTCCACGCGCGGAATCGCCTTGTCCTTGGCGGCGGACGTCGGGTCCGCCTTGGCGTCGGCGTCGGCCTGGACGGTCTGCGCTGTGGATTGCGCACTGGCGATGAGGGGACAGGCGAACGCGGCGGCGATGGCGATGCGGAGAGCGGTGGGATGCATTGAACTCGTGGACGATGGCGTCAATACGCTTGCCGCTGCGGCAGGCGCACTCATATTAGTTCACTAGCTTAACAAATTCCGGCGGATGCAAGGGCTCGCATTGTCACGCCGCCGCCAGCCCCGCAAGGATGACGCGGACCGCTGCGTCCACGAAGGCTTCCGGCGCACCGACGTCGTCGCTCGTCACCACGCCGTTGGCGGCCAGCAGGGTGAAGCCGTGAATGTGGGCCCATAACAGGCCCAGGACCTCCTTTGCGGGACGCCCTCGCGGCAACTCCCCCGCCAACTGGGCGTGGCGGACGATGCGCAGCAGGATGGCGCGCGTGCGCTCGAGCGAGGGCAACGGCCGCGCCCTCTCCCACAGTCCGCGGTCGGTGCCGAACATCACCTGGGCATAGGCCCGGTGATCGACGGCGAATCCGTAATAGCATGCGCAGGCGGCGACGATCTGGCGGCGCGAGTCGTGCGGGTGGCGCGCGGCCGCGTCTTCCAGCGCCGCCGCGAGCAGTCCGAAGCCGATGTCGCCGATCCGGTCCAGCAATAGCTGCTTCGAGCGGAAATGCCGATACGGCGCCATATGCGAAATGCCGGCCGCGGCGGCGACGTCGCGGAACGTGATGTCGTTCGGGTCGCGGCTCTGCATCAGGTCGAGGAACGTCGCCACGATCAGTTCGGGGAAGTTGCGCCCGCGGGCACCGGATCCCGTGCCCGCCTGCGGCTGCCGCGCCCCCATCGTGTCCGTCTGTACCTTCGTCGCCATCTGGTCCTCCGACGACCCATTCTACGCTCATGCGTAAGACAGCGCCAGAAACGCGGGAATCGTGCGAATTCAGCCATAGCGGGTCACGGATGTGGTCGTCATCCCTCAAGCACCCTTGATTTGGCGAAATATCCGTTCCCTCAAGATATAATCGGAACGCCATGCTGTCGCGCCGCCTACTATCCTTGCTGATCGCCCTCATGCTGTTCGCGGCAGGCGGCCGCGCGTCCGCCGGGACCACGTACACCTTCGGGGGCAACGCCACGGTCGGCAGTTGCGCGCTGGCGGGCGCCACGTACACGTGCGCCGCCCTGCCGCTGACCTTGTGGGACGATGCGATGGTCATCGCCAGCGGCTACACGGTCAACGTCACGTCGAACGTAAGCTTCAGTTCGACGCAGAGCCTGGCCATGAGCGGCAGCGCCGTCCTGTCCAGCACGGGCGACCTCGACATCGGGGGCATCAACGGCAACAACTTGAACATCGTCGGCGGCACGCTCGTCGCCGCGAAGACGTTCACCGTGGGCAGCCAGGCGCAGTCCCTCAGCGCGAACATCCAGGCCGGCAATGCGAAACTGGGCTCCGGGTCCGGCCTGACGATCAACGGCAACGTCACGGCGACGGGCACCGTCGACATCGCCACGCATGCCGTCATCAACGGCACGATCACGGGCGCCACCGTGAACGCGCAACCGGGTGCGAGCCTGAACGGCAACATCACCGCCAGCAATTCGTTCACGCTCGGCTCGCAAGGCTCCGTCGTCGGCAACATCACGGCGCCCGTCGTCAGCCTGTTGCCCGCCCAGTCAGACATCACGGGCAACATCACGGCCTCGGTGTCGCTGGAACTCGGTTCGCACGTGAACGTCGAGGGCGACGTGACGACGGGCACCCTGACGCTCGATGCGTCCGATTCGATCATCGACGGCAACGCGACCGTGGACAGCGCCATTCTGGAAGCGCATTCCCGCGTCACTAAAACCATCTACTGCAAGGGCGGCACGCGGCCCGGCCAGTGCGACTGCGTGACGAACAACAGCCACTACGAGATCGACACCGTCGGTGGCCCGCATTGCGAAGGCAAGACCGTCCCGCTGGACCACTTCATGATCGGCTACGACGCAACGGCCAGCGTCTGCGCGCCGGCGACAGTGACCATCACTGCATGCGCCAACGCGGCCTGCACGGCGACGTATGGCGGCGGCGCCTCCGTGACGCTGGCGCCGACGGGCCAGACGGTCGCCATGCCGTCGGGCGTCGTCCAGGCAAGCGTCGCCTATACGCAGGCGGGCACCAACGTCCTCGCCATCTCCAGCCCGTCCACGCCGGCGCGGACCGTATGCTGGCGCAACGGCGACGCGGCGCCCGGCGCCGATTGCCAGGTCACCGTCGCGAAGTCGGGCTACGTCCTGACGCCCAGCAGCACCGGGTTCTTTGCCGAAAACCAGGTGAAGCAAGATCAGGACACGCTGACCCTCGCCGCCGTCCGCTACGACGATGCCACGAAGGCCTGCACGTCCCTCTTCGGTAACGTGTCGCGCAACGTCACGTTCACGTGCGGCTACGCCGACACGACGACGCCCGGCATCCTGCCCGTGCGGCTGAACGGCGTCGCGCTCAACGCGGCGCAGAACGCGGGCGCCGCATGCGACGGCACCGGCCGCACGATCAACGTGACGTTCGGCCAGGACGGCACCGCGCCGCTCAAAATCCAGTACGCGGACGCCGGCAGGGTCACCGTGACCGCGACCGACAGCGGTCCGAACAGTCCTGGCTCGGCGACGACGACGGCCACCTTCGCCCCGGCCGCATTCCGGGTCGCGCTCGGCGCGAACAGCCGCTACGTGGCGGGCGATGCATTCGCGGCCACCGTGACGGCCGTGAACGGCCTCGGCGCGACGACGCGCAAGTTCGGCACGGAAGTGCCGGCGGAAAGCGCGGTACTCGCCGCCGTCCGCTGCCAGCCCGGCACCGGCAACGGCCTGCTCGACCAGTCGTCGACGATCAGCGGCGGCGTGCAGACGTTCGCGCTGAAGTGGAGCGAAGTGGGCACGATCGACCTCGCGGCGACGCTTGCGGACGCGAACGGCTATCTCGGCAGCGGCCTGCAACCGGCGGCCGCAACGACCAACACGGCCGGCATCGGCTGCACGGGCTTGGCGGGGCGCTTCATTCCCGCGTACTTCGCGGTCACTGCCGATCCGGACTGGAAACGGACGGTCTCGGGCGGCACGCAACTGCAGTACTACTCGGGCGAACCGGCCATGAAGGTGAAAGTGACCGCCTACAGCAGGGGCGGTAGCGTGACCTATAACTATGCCGGCGCCAACGCCCGCGACGTGACCTTCTCCGCGCTCGACGCGACGGGCACCAAGCCGATCGGCAACGGACGCTTCAGCCGTTCGGCCACGTACCCGGCCGGCGACACGACGGGCACGGCGCAGCTGCGCGCCAACGACTTCGTCGCCGGCGTGGGCACGTGGACGGGCAGCTACACGTTCACGACGAGCCCCACGGCGCCCACGCGCGTGCTCGTGCGCGCAACGGACACCGACAACGCCAGTTCGGCCCCGCCGCCCTGTCCCGCACTTCCATGCGCGGCACAGCCTGCCGAGCCCGTCGTTATGGTCCGCAGCGGCCGCGTGCACATCGCGAACGCGTACGGCAACGCGACCGGCCTGCTCAAGATTCCCGTGAACATCGAGTACTACACGGGCCAGACGTGGGTCCGCAACTTCGAGGACACGACCACGACGTTCGGCGCGGGCGCCGTGTCCCTGGGCCGCACGGCCAACCCGATCACGATCGCGCTGCCGCCATTCGCCAACGGCGCCACCACGCTCGGCCTGACGCCGGCCGCGGGCTCGCCACGCACCAGCGTCCCGTTCGCGCTCAACCTCGGCACGGGCACGGGCCCCAACACGTCGTGCTACTACGTGGCCGCGACGGGCACCGCGCCGTCCAGCATGACCGACAGCACGGGCGCCGGCCTGCCGTTCCTGCGCAGCGCCGATCCATCGTGCGGCAAGACGAACGTCGACCCGTCCGCGATGGCCACCTTCGGCATCTTCGCGCCGGAGACGAAGCGCATCATCCACATGCGCGAGGTGTACCGGTGATCCCCCGCGCGCGCGCGGCCGGCTTCACGATGGTCGAACTGGTCGTCGTGATGATCCTCGTCGGCGTGCTGGCCGCGATCGGCATCCCGCGCCTGATGGGCGACAAGGGCATGCAGGCGGCCGTGTTCGGCGACCAGGTCGCGAGCGGGCTGCGGCGCGCGCAAAAGATCGCGACGGGCCATCGCCGCGTCGTGTGCGCGACGGTCGGGACGCAGGCCGTGATCCTCCGCATGAATGCGTGCGCCCCCGGGGGCCTTGCCATCGGCGGCGTGGACGACGGCGACTTCGCGACGACCGACAGCGCCTTGAGCGCGGCGTCGACGGTCGCCACCCTGTACTTCCAGCCGGACGGCCGCATCACGACGGACGCCGCCGGCACGACGGCGGCCACCGCGGCCATCGCCATCGGCTTCGCAGGCACGAGCGGGGGCCTGCCGACGACGGTCCGCACCATCAACGTGGAAGGGACGACCGGCTATGTTGAATAGGCACAGGCGCAGCGCGGGCGTCACGCTCGTCGAACTGATCGTCGCCCTCGTCATCATCGGCGTGGCGCTCGCGGGCATGGTCGCCGTGTACACGGCCACGACGCGCTCCAGCACCGATCCCGTGATCGTCCAGCAGATGGAAGCCATCGCCGACAACATGATGGAAGAGATCCTCATGAAACCGTTCGCGCGCCAGCCCGGCATGCCGGTACCGGCGGCGGCGGACCGCGCCAGCTACAACACCTTGAGCGATTACGACGGCTACGGCGGGAAGCTACAGGGGATCCGCGACGTGGAAGGCAACCAGATCCCCGGCCTGGAGCGCTACAACGTCGCCGTCAGCGTCAAGCCGACCGCGCTGACGAACGTGCCGGACGGCGACGCGCTGCGCATCGTCGTCACCGTCACCGTCACTGGCAGCTCGACGGATCCTTCGCTGCCGAAACCCATCGTGCTGACCGGCTGGAGGACCAATCCATCATGACACGCCAGCGCGGCTTCACCCTCGTCGAACTGATCGTCGTGATGGTCATCATCGGCGTCATCGCCGGCGTCCTCGTACTGCAGTTGCGGCCCGCCATGCAGTCGTACCTCGCGATCCGCCAGCGCGCCAACCTCTCGAGCCAGGCCGACGCCGCGCTGCGCCGTATCATCGGCGAGGTGCACACGGCCGTGCCGAACTCGCTGCGCTACTCGTTGGAGTCGCAGCAGACCCAATGCATCGAATTCGTGCCGACGAAGGCCGGCGGCCGCTACCGCACGGCGCAGGACTACACGGACGCCAACCAGCCGAAGGGCGCAGCGCTCGTGCCGGGCGTGCCGGTGACGACGTTCGACACGCTGACGGACGTCGACACGTCCTCGGTCGTGCACGACGACCGCGTCGTCGTAGGCAACGTCAACCGGGACGACGTCTATGCCGGCACCAACGTGGGCCTGATCGATAAGGTCGCCGCCGGCACGGCGGGTGTCGCGCGCAGCACGATCACGCTGCAGGCGCCGACCACGTTCCCGGCCGGCTACGAGGGCGGCCGCTTCCTCGTCGTGCCGAACGCCGAACGGGCCGTCACGTACACGTGCACGATGCCGACGTCGGGCGGCACCGGCACGATCGTCCGCGTCACCGGCTACACGCCGAACGCCGCGCCGTGGAAGACCTGCCCGACGGGGCCGGCGATCCTCGTCGCCAAGGTCAGCGACTGCAGCTTCCTGTACCACGAGAGCGAGGGCGCCACGCAGCAGAGCGGCTACCTGCAACTGCGGCTCGGCCTGACGGACGGCGACGAATCCGTCAAGCTCACGATGGGCGCCCACGTGGAGAACGTGCCATGACGACCCGGCGCCCGCGCCGGCACGCCGCGCGAGCGGCCGGCTTCGCCTACATCGCGGCCGTCGTCTTCCTCGTCGTGCTCGCGGGGTTCGCGCTCGCCGCGCTGCGCCTGGCCGACACGGCGCAGGCGACGGCAAGCCAGCAGGTGCTCGGTGCGCGCGCGGGCCACGCCGCGCGCGCCGGCCTCGAGTGGGCGTTCTACCGCCTGAAGGGGCCCGACGCGAACTGCAATCCGGTGCAGTCGGTCACGCTGGGGGACTTCGTCGCCGACACGGGCTTCAAGGTCACGCTGACGTGCGACGTGCAGACTTATTCGGAAGGCCAGACGCCCACTGCCGCGCCGCTGAAGAAGAATGTGTTCCAGCTCACGGCCACCGCGTGCAACGGCACGGCCGCCGCGTGCCCGGACGACTCGGCCGCCGCGGGTGCGGACTACGTCGAACGCAAGCGCAGCGCGTCGATCTGCATCGCGGCCGACGGTACCGATTGCTCTTGAACCCGGCCATGTCGACACAGGCACCGCGCCGTTTTCAACCTTCGCTGACCGCGTTCGACGCGCTGCTGACGGACGGCCGCAGCCGCGGCGTCGAAGGCTGGCGGCGCGGCGCGCTGGAATTCCTGTGGTTCGGCATCAAGGAGGCCCGCGCCTGCCTGTTCGCAGGGATGGTCTTCACCGCGGTGCTGCTCGTGCCCCGCGCGGGCGTGTTCGGCGTGCCGCGCTACGACCTGCTGCTCGTGGCGGCGCTGGTGGCGGCGCTGATCTACCTAAATTTCTTCACGCACCATGCGCTGGGGGATGCGCGCTGGTACCTGGCAGCCATCGCGCTGGGACTCTACGCGGGCACGACGGTCGCCTTCCGCCCGCTGGACCGCGAGCGGGGCATACCGTTATTGCTGGGGTTCGTGCTGATCGGGTTCTTCGTCTGGCTTGCGGAGAACGTCAGCACCTTCTGGGGGTTGTGGCGTTATCCGAACCAGCTGGGCACCTGGTCGGCCGTCCACGTCAGCAAGTGGAGTTCGTGGTCGCTACTGGTCATCATGACGTTCACGATCGTCGCGAACCTGAAACACATCAAAGCGCGGATCCATGTGCCAGACTGAGACCCTTCGCGAACGCCATCGCGACGGGCAAGGCGCACAGCACGATCATCACGCCGATGCGCACGCGGCGGGCGCGCTGCTTCTGTTCCACCAAGCGCGAAACGCGGAATCCTGCATCGTGGTTCATGGAAGTCCTTTCAGGTGTTATGTATTAGCCAATCATAATATGGAGCTCGACAAACCCGCGACACGAATGGTTGTCTCCCCTATCCGATGCCACCCGGACAATTCAAATTGCGCTCGGGTAAAAGATCAGATTACACCTCCTGGCTATACAAATCCATGCGGCAGATTCACACTCGATCGAAAATCATAAAATCGTCTGTTTTTATCCACGCTCAGCTGCGGTCGACGACGAGGGCGAGTTGTCCGTCGCGCACGACGAACTCCGATTCGCCCCGCAACGCGAGCCGCGTGCCGGCCGGCGGACCGCCCGGCACGTCGACTGCCAGCTGCCCGCGCCAGGCGATGGCCGCCACGAGGGCGTCGCCGCGCGGCGCCAGCGCCGTCACGCGTTGCTCACGTTCCGCGAAGATCGTCTTTGCCTGTTCGGCCAGCACGCGGAACGCGTCGCGGCCGTCGCACGCGGCCGTCAACTGGCCGCCCGACCAGTTCTCGAAGCGCACGTCGGGGCTCAGCGTCTCGAGCATGCCGTCGACGTCGAACTCGTTGTACGCGGCCACGTAGCGCTCGATCAGGGCCAGTGCGGCGGGGGTGATGGTCTGGGCGGTCATCCACGTCTCCTCGTTGGCGTCAGGTGAAGTGCCAGGCAATGGCCGACGCGTCGTCGGCAGTCTTGGCCGCGAGCCCGGCCGCTTCCTTGCCCGCCTCGAATGCGCGCAGCTCGTCGACCAGCGCGTCCAGGCCGCGCGTGCGGCAGGCCTCCAGCAGGCTCGCATCCGTATACAGGCCGTAGGTGTCGACGAGACGGTACAAGCCGTCGCTCGCGACCAGCAGCAGCGCGCCCGGCGGCGCCGAGCCGCGCGCCGCGCGCGCGTCGAACGGCCCGCGCGGCTCGAGGCACAGGACGGCCGGCCGCGCCGCCGTGTTCTGCTCGTGGCGGCGCGCGCGCAGCATGGGCAGCAGGCGCGTCCAGCGCTCGGCCGGGTCGTGGATGCCTTCCGCGACGAGCCCGGCCACGTGCGCCTGCGTCGCCCGCTCCTGCGGATTCTCGAACGGATCGAGGTCGCGCACGGCGCCGTCCGGCAGTTGCAGCAGCACCTTGCTGTCGCCCAGGCAGAACCATTCGAGCGGATGAATGCCGCCGGCATCCGGGTCGCGCACGCGCACCCACGCGAGCGTCGCGATGGGCCAGGCATGGGGCGGCACGTCGGCGCTGCCCCCGGCTGCCCGGTATGCCGCGCGCGTGCCGTCCAGCGCTTCCAGCACGAGCGACTGCTGCTCCGCATCGGGACGGAGCACGCGCCCAAGCTCGCGCACGAACCGGCGCACGAACCAGGCCGGATCGCTGGCGCCCAGCGCCAGGCAGCGGTCGTCCGTCAGCGGGGTCGCGCCGTCCAGCAGGACGAGATCGGTGCAGCCGTCGCCCTCGAACACGGCGACGACGTCTTCGTTGATCCTGCCCTTGCCGGACGCCGAGGCGAGGCTGTAGCGCATGTGTGCTCCCTACAATATTGTCTTCGTTACTATAAGCGATCCCGATGACGCACGGATGACCCGGGGCGCGCTTACAACAGCCGGATGCCGGGCAGCGTGCGCAGCGACGTCTCGCGCATCACCTGCACGAAGTCGTCCAGGTAGGCGTCGTCGCGGCCGGTGTCCGCCGCCGGGCGGCGCGTGACGGCGTACAGGCGGCCCGTCAACCCGTGCGGGCCGATGCGCTGCTGCGCCACATAGCCCCGCTGCAGGTACGTCTGCACCGCCCACAGCGGCAGCGCCGCGAATCCCCGTCCGCTCGCCACCAGTTGCAGCATCGCGACCGTCAGCTCCGTCGTCCGGCGCGGCGGTTCCACGCCGGCCGGGCGCAGCACCTGGCGCACGAGGTCCAGCATTTCGTCCGGCACGGGGTACGTGATCAACGTCTGGCCGGCGAAATCCGCGGCCTCCAGGTGGTCGTGCGCCAGCAGCGGATGACCCAGCGGCAGGATGGCGACGATGTCGAATGCGAACAGCGGGTGAACCAGCACGTCGCGCTCGTCCGCGTCGACCTCGGACACGATCGCGACGTCGGCCCGGTCCTGGTGCAGCAGGCCGACGGGGTCGGACTGGAAGCCGGACACGATGTCCTGCTCGACCTCCGGCCAGCGCAGGCGCAGCGCGTCCATCGACGGCATCAGCCAGTCGAAGCACGTGTGGCATTCGACGGCGATGCGCATCTTGCCCGCGCCGTGCCCACCGAGGCGAGCGATGTCGCGCTCCGCCTTTTCCACGGCGGGGATCACGGCCTGCGCCAGGTCGAGCAGGCGCCGCCCCGCGGGCGTGAACGACACGGGCGCCGACTTCCGTTCGAACAAGGTGAGGCCGTAGAACTCTTCCAGCGCCTTCAGCTGGTGCGACAGCGCGGACTGCGTCACGTTCTGCAGCGCGGCGGCGCGCGACACGCTCCCCGCTTCAAGGAGGGCCAGCAGGGTGCGCAGGTGGCGCAGGTCGAGGATCGAGGTCGGCATGAGCGGAATTCATCTGGTCAGAAAAATAATTCGTTTGAATTATGGGGGCGGGTCATCGATCATGACAAGTATTATTCATCCAGACAAGACAACAACATGATCAAAACTCATATTCTCGGTTATCCCCGCATCGGCGCCCAGCGCGAGCTGAAATTCGCGCTCGAGCGCCACTGGCGCGGCGAGATCGGCGAACAGGAACTCGAAGCCGTGGCCGCCGGGCTGCGCGCGCGCCACTGGGCCGAGCAGCGCGCGGCGGGCCTCGACTACGTCAGCGTCGGCGACTTCGCGCTGTACGACCAGGTCGTCGACCACGTCCTGCTGTTCGGCTGCGCCCCGGCGCGCTTCGGCTTCACGGGCGCCGAGACGCCGCTGGAGCGGCTGTTCACGCTGGCACGCGGCGTCGCGACGGAAGCGCGGGACGCGTGCGGCTGCGGCAACGCGCACGGCAGCGGGACGCACGGCAAGCCCGCGCTGGAAATGACGAAGTGGTTCGACACGAATTACCACTATCTCGTGCCGGAATTCGATGCCGCCACCCGCTTCTCGCTCGCGCCGCAGCGCCTGCTGGACCAGGTGGCCGCAGCGCGCGCGCTGGGCCATCCCGTCAAGGTCACGCTGGTCGGCCCGCTGTCGTTCCTGTGGCTCGGCAAGGCAAAGGACGGCGCCGACCGCCTCGGCCTGCTCGACGCCCTGCTGCCGCACTACTGCGAGCTGCTGGCGCGCCTGAAGGCGGCCGGCGCCGAATGGGTGCAATTGGACGAGCCGATCCTCGGCCTCGACCTGCCGGGCGACTGGTCGCTCGCGTTCGAGCGCGCCTACCACCTGCTGCACGGCGCGGGCGTGCCGCTGCTGCTGGCCACGTACTTCTCGCCGCTGCAGGAACACCTGAGCCTCGCCTGCAAGCTGCCCGTCGCGGGCCTGCACGTGGATGGCGTGCGCGCGCCGGAAGAACTGCGCTCCGTCGCCGACTGGCTGCCGCCGCACAAGGTGCTGTCGGTCGGCATCGTCGACGGCCGCAACATCTGGCGCGCCGATCTCGACGCCTGCCTCGCGCGACTGCGCCCCGTGATCGACCGGCGCGCCGGCAACCTGTGGCTGGCGCCGTCATGCTCGCTGCTGCACGTGCCGTTCACCCTGGCGCACGACGCGGCGCTCGACGCCGAGCTGCGGACATGGCTCGCCGGTGCGCGCGAAAAGCTGAACGAGCTGCGCATCCTGAAGCAGGCGCTGACGGACGGCGAACAGTCGGTCGCGGCCGACCTGGCCACGGCGCGCGCGGCGTTGGGTTCCCGCCGCGCCAGCCCGCGCGTGTCGCGCCCCGACGTTGCCGCCGCGCTGGCCGCCCTGCCGTCCGATGCCGACCGCCGCGCGTCGGCGTTCGCGCAGCGCCAGGCCGTGCAGCAGGCCCGCTTCGGCCTGCCCGCTTATCCCACGACGACGATCGGCTCGTTCCCGCAGACGCCAGCCATCCGCGCCGCCCGCGCGGCCTGGCGCCGCGGCGACCTGGCCGACGCCGCATATGACCAGGCGATGCGCACCGAGATCGCCCACGCCGTGCAAGTGCAGGAAGCGCTCGGGCTGGACGTCCTCGTGCACGGCGAGGCGGAGCGTAACGACATGGTCGAATACTTCGGCGAGCAGCTGGACGGCTTCGCGTTTAGCGCCAACGGCTGGGTGCAGTCGTACGGCTCGCGCTGCGTGAAGCCGCCCGTGCTGTTCGGCGACGTGGCCCGCCCCGCGCCGATGACGGTCGCGTGGGCCGCGTACGCGCAAGGCCTCACGCGCCGGCCGATGAAGGGCATGCTGACGGGCCCCGTCACGATCCTGCAATGGTCGTTCGTGCGCGACGACCAGCCGCGCGCCCTCACCTGCGCCCAGATCGCGCTCGCGATCCGCGCCGAGGTCCGCGACCTGGAGAGCAACGGCATCGGCATCGTGCAGATCGACGAACCGGCGCTGCGCGAAGGCCTGCCGCTGCGGCGCGCCGGACGTGACGCCTACCTCGACTGGGCCGGCCGCGCCTTCCGCATCGCCGCGAGCGGCGTCGCGGACGCCACGCAGATCCACACGCATATGTGCTACGCCGAGTTCAACGACATCCTGCCCGCGATCGCCGCGCTCGACGCCGACGTCATCACGATCGAGACGAGCCGCTCCGACATGGAACTGCTGGCGGGCTTCGGCGCGTTCGCGTATCCCAACGAGATCGGCCCCGGCGTGTACGACATCCACTCGCCGCGCGTGCCGGCGACGCGCGACATGGTGCGCCTGCTGCGCAAGGCGGCGGCCGTCGTGCCGGCCGAGCGCCTGTGGGTGAACCCGGACTGCGGCCTCAAGACGCGCGCCTGGCCCGAGACGGAGGCCGCGCTGCGCAATATGGTGGCGGCGGCGAGGCTGTTGCGCGCGGAGCGCGCCGGCGCCGAAGCCCGCGCCGCCTAGGTCGGGCGGATGCCGCGCTCGGCGAAATACCGCTCGAGCGCGTCCGGGTTCGCGTCGCGGTCGGCCAGCGCGACGTACGTGTCGGGCCGCACGAGGTACGCGGCATCGCGCGCGAGGCCGGCCGCCTGGCATGCGTCGCACCAGCCGGCCTGGTGCAGCGCGACGCCGCGCCGGGCGCACCATGCCGCGAGCTCCGGCCGCACGGTGCCGTACACGTGCACCTGCCACGCAATGGCGGACAGCGGCGCATGGTTGTCCGGACCGCCGTGGCCCGTCCACGGCAGGCGCTCGCCGCCTTTCACATGGCCCGCGCTGCCGGCGGACAGCGGGCTGTCGGGATAATGGATGCCCATCTGCGACAGCACCCGGAACATGAAGGCACGTACCGGCTCGATGCCGTAGGCGGCCGACGCGAACAGCGGCGCGATCCGCGTCCGCACGAAGTCGGCGAAGCTCCCTTCCGCGATCACGAACGAGAACGCGCGGTCCGTCGTCTCGACGAGCTTGCGGGCGAACGCCTTGCGCTCGATCTCGTAGGTGTCGAGCAGCGCGTCCGGCGCGCGCCCTTGCAGCACGTGCGCCAGTTTCCACGCCAGGTTGACGGCGTCGCCGATCCCCGTGTTCATGCCCTGGCCGCCGGCGGGGCTGTGCACGTGGGCCGCGTCGCCCAGCAGCAGCACGCGCCCGGACCGGTAGTGCCCCGCCACGCGGTGGTGCACGCGGTACGTGGAGAACCAGTTGACCTTCTCGATCGTCAGGCCGAGGCTCCCGATGGCGCGCTGGCGCACGTCGTCGAAGGCGAGGTCGTGTCCCCTGCGGACCTCCTCGTCGCGCACGGCGCCGACGAGGCGCGCGCTGCCGCGCTGGTCGTAGGCGAACAGCGCGGCGAAGTCGCCGTCTTCCAGCGACAGGTGGATCTCGCCGTTCGCGGACGGCCCCGTCACATCGACGTCGGCCACGTAGAACGTGTGCTCGTACGTGCCGCCCTCGAAGCCCGTGCCGAGCTGGTGCCGGACGATGGAATGGGCGCCGTCGCAGCCGGCCATCCACGCGGCGTTGCAGACGGATTCGCCCGCGGGCCCGCGCAGGCGCGCGACGACACCGCCCGCATCCTGTTCGAATCCGAGCAATTCCGTACTGCGCTCGACGCGCACGCCCGCCTCTTCCAGGTGGCGCACGAGCACGCGCTCGTGCCGGTCCTGCGGGTAGATCAGCACGAACGGAAACGGTGTCAGCTCGCGGCCGGCGTCGCGGAACGACAGGCGCGCGCGCCGTTCGCCCTTGGCCCACAGGTTGATGGCCGGGTTGCGCAAGCCGCCCGCCACGATCTCGTCCGCGAGGCCCAGTTGGCGGTACAGTTCCAGGGTGCGCGCCTGCACGGCCATCGCGCGCGAACTCGTCCCGGGGCCCTCGCTGCGGTCCACGACGCGCACCTTCACGCCCTGGCGCACGAGCCACAGGGCCAGTACGAGGCCGGTCGGTCCGGCGCCCGCGATCAATACTTCGGTCTCGTCCACAATCGCCTCCGTCGCACAGAGTTGATAACAGGAAAGCGCCGGAGCATGCGGCGCACGGCAACGATACAGTATGTTACGCGCGCCCCGCTAGGATGATCCGGACGGGCTCGTTTGCGGATGGAGGGATTCGTGAAGATCGTGTGCATCGCCTGGGGTTCGCTGATCTGGGAACCCGGCCCCTTGCGGCTGGCGTCGAGCTGGCGGCCGGACGGCCCGCTGCTGCCGCTGGAATTCGTGCGCGACAGCGACGACAGCGACGAACTGGCCCTCGTACTGCACGCACCGGCGCCACCCGTGCCCACGCGGTGGGCGCTGCTGGACACGGCCGACCTGGCCGATGCGCGCGAGATGCTGCGCGCACGCGAAAAGATCCGGCCTACGTTTCCGCAATGGGTGGGCAGCCTGCCCGACCCCGTGCCGCCAGGCCTGCCCGCCCCGACGCCGGCCGCCGTCGCGGCGGACATCGCGGCATGGATACGGACACGGGACGTCGAGGCGGCCGTGTGGACGGCGCTGCCGGCGAAGTTCGCGGGCGTGAGCGAACGCGCGCCCAGCGCGCACGAGGCGCTTGCCTACCTCGACGGCCTCGCGGGCGACGCGCGTGCGCACGCGGAAGCGTACGTGCGCCGCATCCCGGCCGACATCCGCACGCTGTATCGGGGCCTCATCGAAGACCGGCTGGGGTGGACGTCGGCGAACTGATCATCCACCGACGCGCTGGATAGTCTAGCGTAACAATGCGATCGCTCAGGTCACGGAGGCCGAGCAGAGCGACGAGCTTTTGCCCAGGTTTGAACGACTCCTGCGCGCAGTACGCAATTCTCGGGTTCGCTATGGATACACCCGGAACAATTTGCATGCTGCCCGCCGATGTCGTGTCATAACAAGGGATTTGCTTGCCCCAGCTATTGACAGAGTAGGTGCGCACTGTTGCCGAGGCGCGCAGGGGTGCATTGCCGGTCATGGCGCCCCAGTCGGTCTCAGTCAGGGCCGACAAGCCGAACGATGCAGCGCCGGTGTCGAAAAGGACATCGCCCTCAGCGCCATTCGGTAGCCCGATGCGGACTACGATGTGGCCGCCCTCATTGCCCGCCCAACGAGGAAACGCAAAGGGATGGGACATCGGGTCCTTTTCGAGCATCGAGCCTGGTGCGAAGCTAAAACGCGCGTTCTTCAGATCCAGCGTCAAGGTGCCATCGTCGAAGAATGCATTACCGATAGTGGCGATGAGCGTGTCCTTGCAGGCGCGAAGCACGTCGACCTGTGCCGAGCCCCCCTTGACAGAGCGATGTCGGCCCGAGATCTCGATATCGAAGTCCTTCAGTGTCTGCTCGGTGGCCACATGTTGGTGCCAGGTCACCGTATTCGGAGTGCCGGTGTCGAGTTGCCCATAGCAAGCGACGCCGTTGACCTTGATGGGCAAGATCACGCCGGACTTTACCGCGCCAGCCCCGGGAACAACCTCCGTTTCGACCCATTCGAACGGCTGCCATGTGGGTGCGGCGCCAACCTGCAGACTGCCGACTAACCCCATCATTCCCGCTGCGTATTTCGCGACTTTAAGGATGCTGCTCATCATGCCGGTTCGGTAAGTTGATGGATATTCTCGGGTTTCGTGCCCATGACGCTTCCGCTATCACAGCGCCCGCTATTGGCCGATCCCGGCCGTTCGACTCAGGATACACTGCCACCTGTCCAAGCAAACGACATGTCGTGCCCTCAGTCTGGCCCCCCCCTGGCGCGCGTCAGCCGTCCGACTTCAGGCGCGCCATCAGCTTGCGTGCTTCCTCGGCCTCGGCGAACCGCGTGTCGCCCGCCAGCAGCCCATCCAGTTCCGCGCGCGCCGCGGCCTTGTCGCCGCTGGCCGCCAGCGCGACCGCCAGGTGATAGCGGATGTCGCGCGCAGTCGGCGCCAATGTGCGGGCTTCGCGCAGCAGCGGCAGCGCGCGCGCCGTATCGCCCTTGGCGACGAGGATCCAGCCCACCGTGTCCATCACGTCCGGCCGTTTCGGGGCGCCGCGCAATGCCGCTTCCGCCGTCGTGAGCGCGCGCGCGTCGCCCAGCGCCTGGTAGCACGTGGCCAGGTTGTTCAGCGCGACGGGATTGCCCGGCTGGCGCCGCACGACGTCTTCCAACTGCGCGGCCGCGCGCTTGAAATCGCCGGCCGCCATCCACACCTGCGCGCGGTACGCGAGCACCCGCACATCGTCCGGATGCGCCGCGAGCCATTTCGCGAGGCGGCCATCGGCGTCGGCCGCGCGGCCGGCCAGGCGCACCGCGTTGTCGATCTTGATCGCGAGTTCGTTCGTCGCGTGCAACGTGGACGCGTGCTCGAACGCCGCCAGCGCGGCCGCCGGCTGGCGCTTCGCCATCAGGATGTCGCCCTGCAGCTGGAAGCCGGCCGCGCCCTGCGGATGCGCGCGCTGCATCCGTTCCGCCATCATCAGCGCGAGGTCGTGCGAGCCCTTGCGCACGTACAGCTCCGCCAGTTCCAGCTGGGCCGACGGGAAGTCGGGCTGGATCGCCAGCACGCTCTTCAAGTCGTCCTCCGCCTGCGTCGTGTTCTTCAACAGCAGGCGCAACGACGCCACCTGCATCAGCGCCGGCGCCGACCGCGGCAAGGCCTGCGCCAACTGCTTGTACGATTCCAGCGCGGCCGGCAGGTCGCCCCGCGCCAGCTGCGCCTTGCCCAGCAGGTCGAGCAGGTCCGGATCTTCGGGGTGGCTCACCTGCAGGCGGCGCGCCAGTTCCAGCGCCTTCTCCGGCTGCTGCGTGCGCAGGTATTGCGCGCACAGGTCGACGCCGGGGCCGATGGCGCGCGCATCGACGGCAGCCGCCTGTTCGAGCCAGTGCGTGACCTGCGCGGGTTCGTGCGCCTGCTCGGCCAGGGCCGCGAGGCCCGCCATCGCGTCGACGCTCGTCTTGTTCCGGCCGAGGAAATCGAGCAGGATCTGGCGCGCCTGCGCGGGCCGGCCCGCGTCGACGGCGAGTTGCGCGAGGCCGGCCGAGGCGCGGTAGTACGCGGGATCGATCTGCAGCGCGTGCGTAAAGGCGGCGCCAGCCGCACCGGCCTTGCCCTGGATGGCGAGCACCTGGCCCTCGAGGGCGTACGGCAGCGCCTTGCCGGGCTGCGCGCGTTCCAGCGCCTGCGCCGCGGCGAGGGCCTCCTCGCGCCGGCCCAGCTTCAGGTTCGCCTGCACGAGCGCTTCGGCCGCATCAAGCGACGTCTTGTCCAGCCGCGTTGCCGTTTCGAGGTCGTGCACGGCGGCGTCCGTCGCGCCGTCGCCGAGGCGCGACAGGCCGAGTCCCGTGCGCAGCGACGCGGACGCCGCATCGAGTTCGCTGGCGCGCGCGAACAGCTCGGCCGCCTTGCCGAAGCGGCGCGTCTGCATATCGGCGTCGGCCGCGAGGCCCAGCACCTGGGCGTCAGCCTGGGATGAGCCCAGCGCCGGTTCCAGCACGGCGCGTGCTTCGGCCGCGTGACCGGACCCGATCAGTGCCTGCGCCAGCATCTTGCGCGCATGGACGTTGGCGGGATTGCGTTCGAGGTAGCGCCGGAAATACTGCTCCGCCTGGTAATACGAGCCGAGCTTCAGGTTGACGGCGCCGGCCAGCAGGACGCTGGGCATGTGGTCCGGCACGGCTTTCAGCACGCGATACAGCACGTCGCGCGCGGCCTCCGGCCGGCCCGTCGAATAATCGAGCAGCGCCTGCGTGTAGCCGACGAGCAGGCTGCCCGGCGCGCCCTGCGCCGCGATGTCCAGCTCCGCCTGCGCCAGCTGCGGCTGGTGCAGGCCGATCGCAAGGTAGGCTTTTTCGACGTGGGCCGTGCGGTGTTGCGGGCTCGCGGCCAGCACGCGGTCGTACAACGCCAGCGCCGCCTCGGGATGCTCGCCCGCGCGCGCGAGGTCGGCCTTGAACATCAGCGCATCGACGTCGCGCGGATCGCGCGCCAGCACCCGGTCCGCGTAGCCCTGCGCGACGTCCGCATGGCCCTCGACCATCGCGAGGCGGCCGAGGCCGACGAGGGCCGCCGCATCCTCGTGCCGTTTTTCCAGCGCGTGCTCGTAGGCGGCGCGCGCCTCGGCATTGCTGCCGAGCGCCAGCCACGCATCGCCGCGCGCGGCGGCCAGCGCCGGATCGTCGGCGCCGCCTGCCGTCTCGTCCAATGCCTTCTTGTGCTGCCCTTCCATCACCAGGGCGGCCGCGAGCGCGGCCAGCGCCGGGCCCCGTGCGTAGCCGCGGTCCAGCGCCTGGCGCGCCTCCTTCTCGGCGGTCGTGCTGTCGCCGAGGTCGAGGTAGGTGCGGGCCAGCAGGTAGCGCGTCTCCGTGCTCGCGGGATCCGCGTCCAGCGCGTTCTTCAGGACGATCAGCGCGCCGCGGAAATCGCCCTGGCTGCGCAATTGCACGGCATGCGCGCGCTGCTCGTCCGCCGTCTGCCGGTGACAGGCGGGAAGCGTGGCTGCGAGCGCGGCGGCCAGCAGGAGAGCGGCTGAGGAACGTGTGGACATTGGTGATATTGATATGGGTCAATCTTATATTCTCGTGGTGCAAGTCCGGGTAAGGCAAGCAAAAACCCATCCGGCATCGCACCGATGCGACGTTTCTCATCCCCGTTGCAAAAAGATCACGTATCTTATTGACATTGAATAATTTATTTACAAGTTAAGTTTATGTGTGGCATGATCGCGACTGAGCTCATCAACTGTAAATATTTGGGGGAACCTGTGAAGACTGCGATCACGCTGGCCGCTGCGGCCACCTTCGTCCTTGGTGCGAACCAAGCGGGCGCGGCCACGATCCTCGATTCCGGGACCACTGCCTACTACGGCGCCGATAACAAGGGCGCGGCCGACGCCATCGGCGGCAGCACGTACGACATCTCGCAGGCGACGATCACGCGCGCCGGCAACGCCCTCACCATCGTCATCAACACGAGTTTCGCCGGCCTGGCAGGTGTGAACGCGAGCTGGGGCAAGGACGGCCTGGCGACCAACCCCACCACCGGCAAGGGCATCGGCTACGGTGACGTCTTCCTGTCCGACACGTGGAACGCGGCCGGTACGAGCACCAATCACTACGTCACCGACGATGCCACCAAAGGCACCGTGTGGGACTACGGTTTCGCCTTGAACAACCGCTGGAGCAATTCGGGCGGCACGTTCAAGCTGTACGCCCTGAACGGCGCGACGAATGCGCAGAACATCCTGAACTCCGACAGCTACATCAGCTGCGGCACCGCATGCAACTACCGCGAGAACCAGGAAACGGCCGTCAACACGAAGTCGAGCACCGTCAAGGACACGGGCCTGTCCGGCACCTGGACCGTCTCGCAGAACAAGACGACGCCTTCGCTCGGCTCCATCACTTTCAAGATCGACCTGAGCGGCTCGGAACTGCTGGACTACAGCTCGTTCGCGATGCACTGGGGCGAAACGTGCCAGAACGACGTCATCGAAGGCCTCGCGATGAACGTGCACGTGCCGCTGCCCGGCACCGCGGCCCTCCTGCTGCTTGGCCTGGGCGCGCTCGGCATCGCCCGCCGCCGCGGCGGCAGCGCGCTGCCGCCCGGCGCAGCCGCCGCCTGATCTTTTCCGGCCGGCCTGGTCTTTCGGCCAGTGTCGGCGCGGCCCCGTCTCGCTAGACTCGGTGTGTCACCTTTCTAGCGAGATCACCATGGACCATCACCAGGACACGGCCGGCGTCGTGCAGGAATTCGGCGCGCTCGCCCCCGTGCGCATCGGCCTTCCCGAACAGACCCGCTCCCAGAGCGTACGCGCGCTGAACCGCCTGCTGGCGCACACGATGGCGCTGCGCGACGCCTACAAGAAGGCGCACTGGCAGACGTCGGGCGCCACCTTCTACGAACTGCACCTGCTGTTCGACAAGCACTACGACGAACAGGTCGCGATCATGGACGCCCTCGCGGAACGCATCCAGACGCTGGGCGGCGTGACGTTCGCGCTGGCCGGCGACGTGGCCGGCGAATCGTCGATCGCGCGCGCGCCGCGCGGGCGCGAATCGGCCGCGGCCCAGCTGGAACGCCTGGCCGCCGCGCACGAGACGATCCTGCTCGACGCGCGCCCGCTCGCGCGCGCGGCCGCGGACGCGGGCGACGACGGCAGCAACGACCTGATCGTGAGCCAGGTCGTACGCGCGAACGAGCTGCAAAGCTGGTTCATCGTCCAGCACCTGACATTGCGGGCCGACCACGGCTGACGACAGGCGCCTGACGACAAGCGCCGGCATATCCGTTCGTATAGCTGGACCCGGCGCGGCGCCGTCCCGACAATGCTCCTCGAGAGCACAGGACGAGGAGCCTTTCATGTCGATGTACCCGCCGCCGTTGAATAACGCGCGCCCCATCACGCTGCTGATCGCCGACGACCACCCGCTGATCCTGGCCGGTCTGGCCGCGCTGATCCGCGCCGAACCCGGCCTGCAACTTGCCGGCGAGGCCGCGGATGCGCCCACGGCCGTCGCGCAATACATGCGACTGCGGCCCGACGTGATGCTCATCGACCTGAACATGCCGGGCGGCGGCGGCATCGACGCGATCCGCCAGGTGCGCGCGCTCGTGCCGGACGCCCGCATCGTCATCCTCACGGCGTACGATGGCGACGAGGACGTGCACCGCGGCCTGCAGGCCGGTGCCAGCGCCTACCTCCTGAAGCAATCCGGCCTGGACGAGGTGCTGCAGTGCGTGCGCCTCGTGGCCGCCAACCGCCGCTACCTGGCCCCGGGGCTGGCCGACAAGCTGGCGCTGCGCGTGGAAGCGAACCGGCTGTCGCCACGCGAGCTGGAAATCCTCGCGCACCTGGCGGCGGGCATGAGCAACAAGGTCATCGCGCGTACGGAGAACATCGGCGTGGGCACCGTCAAATACCACGTCAACAACATCCTCTCGAAGCTGAACGTGTCGTGCCGGACGGAGGCGGCGTGCGTGGCCGCGCGGCGGGGGCTGATCCACACGTATTGAAATTGAACGAAAGCGGTTGCCGCCGCCGGGGCATGCAGATCTTGTACAATCCGCGCTCGTACCATCCCCCGGCGCCACACCGCATGTACCCATCCACCGCGACCCCGATCCGCGTACTGATCGCGGACGACCACCCCATGATGCGCGAAGGCATAGCCGCGTGCCTGACGGCGCACGGCGGCATCGACGTCGTCGCGCAGGCCCGCGACGGCGACGAGGCGATCCGGCTGTTCACCGCGACGCGCCCGGACGTGGCCCTCGTCGACCTGCAGATGCCCGGCAAGGACGGCCTGGAAGCCATCCGCGCCATCCGCAGCCTGCACCCGGACGCACGCCTGATCGTGCTCACCACGTACGACGGCGACGCGCGCGTCGCGGCCGCGTTGAAGGCCGGCGCGTCGGCCTACCTGCTGAAGAACGTCCCGGGACCGAAGCTCGCCGCCACAGTGCGCGAAGTGCACGACGGCTCGCACATCCTGCCGCTGGCGCTGCGCCGCGACCTCGCGATCCACGATGCGGGCGTCGCGCTGTCGCCGCGCGAACTCGACGTGCTGCGCCTCGCGGCCCGCGGCCATTCCAACCGCGCCATCGGCGAGCAGCTGCACATCGGCGAGACGACGGTGAAGACGCACATGAGCGCGATCCTCGTGAAGCTGGGTGCGAACGACCGCGCGCATGCCGTCACCCTGGCCGCGCAGCGCGGCTTCATCGACCTTTGAGCGCCTGCGCCGACGCGAGATACCCGGCCAGGCCGTCGACGAGCGCATCGAACGCGACGCGGCAGCGCGGGCTGGCGCGCAAGTCCTCGTGCATCGTGACCCACGTGTCGAGCCGGAACGTGAACGCATCCGGCAGCACGCGCACGAGCGCGGGCGCACGGGCGGCGAGCGGCACCTGGCACACGCCGATGCCGGCGCCGGCGCGGATCAGTGCCAGTTGCGCGACGTCGCTGTCCGTGCGCACGGCAAAGCGCTCGCGCGCATAACCGGGCAGCGCCTTCGCGGCCTGGCGCACGAACGGTGTCGGGCGATCGTAGCCGATCACGGCGTGCGCATCGAGGTCGGCCAGCATGGCCGGCGTGCCGCGCCGCGCCAGATAGTCCGGGTGCGCGTGCAGCCCCAGTTCGATGGTGCCGACGCGGCGCGCCACCAATTGTTCCTGGCGCGGCGCCGTCATGCGCACGGCGATGTCGGCCTCGCGCTGCAGCAGGTCGTGCACGCGGTTCGACAGCACGAGTTCCACCTTCAGCGCCGGATGGCGCCGGGCCAGATCCGCCACGATCGCGGGCATCACTTCCACGCCGACGACATCGCTGACGCTGATGCGTACCGTGCCCGCGGCCGCCTCCAGGCCGTCGCGCAGGCCGGACGCCGTGCGCTCCAGCGCGGCCGCCGTGCTTTCCATCGCCGCCGCATGCGCGCGCAGTGCGTGCGCGGCCTCCGTCGGCAGCAGGCCGGTCTGCGAGCGCGTAAACAGCACGAGCCCGAGCGCCGCCTCCAGCGCGGCGACATGGCGCCCGACGGTCGGCTGCGCGACGTCGAGCGCGCGTGCCGCGCCGGACAGCGATCCTTCGCGCAGCACGCCGAGGAAGGCGCGGTACAGCTCCCATTCAATGGTCGATGCCATGGAGTCCTACAAAAATGTCTAGCCGCTGGTATATGTCATGCAATTCCATTGAGCCAGACGAGCCGTTACGCTGTCAACATTTTCAACGCACGGAGGACAGCATGAACGGATCGAACGAACGCAACACCGCCCTCGTACTGGGTGCCAGCGGCGGCATCGGCGGCGAAGTGGCGCGGCAGCTGGCGCGCGCCGGCTGGCAGGTGCGCGGCATGAAGCGCGGCCTGACGGGCGACAAGGTCGACGCCGACGGCATCGCCTGGACGGCCGGCGACGCACTGGACGGCGCCGACGTGGCACGCGCCGCCCGGGGCTGCGCCGTCATCGTGCACGCCGTGAACCCGCCCGGCTACCGCAACTGGGGCCGGCTCGTGCTCCCGATGCTGGACAATACGATCGCGGCCGCGCGCGCGGCGGGCGCGCTCGTCGTCCTGCCCGGCACCGTGTACAACTACGGACCGGACGCCTTTCCCGACGTCGCGGAAGACGCGCCCCAGCGTCCCGCGACGCGCAAGGGTAATCTGCGCGTGCAGATGGAAGCGGCGCTCGAAGCCCACGCGGCCGCCGGCGGCCGGGTATTGATCGTGCGCGCCGGCGACTTCTTCGGTCCGCAGGCAGGCAACAACTGGTTCGCGCAAGGCCTCGTCAAGCCGGGCAAGCCAGTCAGCCGCATCGCCAACCCGGGCGCGGCCGGCGTCGGCCACCAGTGGGCCTATCTCCCCGACGTGGCGGCGACGATGGTCGCACTGATCGAACGCCGGGCAACGCTCGCTCCGTACGCGCGCTTCCACGTGGGCGGCCACTGGGACCCGGATGGCACGGCAATGTACGACGCGATCCGCCGCGTCGTCGCGCGCCGCGGCGGCAAGGCGTCCCTCGGCGCGTTCCCGTGGTGGCTCGTGCGCTTGGCCGCGCCGTTCAACGAGACCTTGCGCGAGCTGTGGGGGATGCGCTATCTGTGGCGGCAAGCGGTCCGTCTCGACAACGCCCGCCTCGTGGCCGTGCTGGGCGCGGAGCCGCACACGCCGCTGGACGTCGCCGTCGAACGCACGCTGGAAGGCCTGGGCTGCCTGCCGAAGGCACCCGCCGCACGCCACGGCGCGGCCGTCGCCGCCTAGCCGCGGGCGCCGACAGGCGCCAGGTCGCCGAGCCGCTGGCCCTTGCCGTACATGCGGCATTCGGCCGCCAGCGCCAGCAGGTTCGGGTCGCGCTCGCGGCTCTTCGACACGATCAGGCTGATGGTCTGGTGCGACGCATAGCGCGCGTCGAGGGGAATGAGCTCGATGCGCGTGCTGAATTCCGCGACGCGACCCGGCAGCAGGCTGTAGCCCATGCCGCCGCTGACCAGGTTGATCAGCGAGAAGATGTCGGACACGCGCATGATCGTCTCTGGCGTGTAGCCCGCCTGGCGGAACGCGTGATCGAAACTGTCGGACGTGACGAAGCCGCCGCCCAGGGTAATGAATTTCTCGTCGTGGAGGTCACGCAGGTCCACGTGGTCGCGGCCGGCGTATGGCGAGCCGAGCGGCGCCGCGAGGTGCACCTCGTCCTCGAACAGGGGCACGGCGAGCAGCTGCGCATCGTCCAGCGGCGCCTGCAGGCCGATGACGATGGCATCGAGCCGGCCTTCGTCCAGGCCGCGCAGCAATTCCTGGTTGGAGCCCAAGGTGAGATCGATCTGCAGCTCGGGCCGGCGCAGCTTCAGGCCCATGAGCAGTTGCGGGATGCAACGCAACGTGAGCGAATACAGCGACCCGATCTTCAGCCGGCCGCCCGCGAATCCGGCCAGTTCGCGCACCTTGCGCACGCCCTCCTCCGTTTCGCTGACGGCGCGCTGCGCGTGCTTCGCGAACGCATACGCGGCCGGCAGCGGCGCCAGGTTGCGGCCCTCGCGCCGGAACAGCGGGCAACGCAGGCCCTCTTCCAGCGTATGCAGGGCGCGGTGCACGCTCACCGTGCTCTGGCCCAGTTCCTCGGACACGCGCGCCAGGCTGTGCAGGCGCATGAAGGCCAGGAACACTTCCAGTTTCTTTAAGGTAATCTCTTCATCGATCATCGCGCCGCTCCTGCGTCGAGCATACCCTAATCATTAACCTCAGAGTAAACATTCGCGTGCCGCGTTGATTGAAGGCCCGGCGTCGTGTTCCTATGCTGGCGTTACCGTCCGTACAAAGGAGACAACATGGAAAGCAACACGCCGGCCCCGCGCCAGTGGGATACGCGGCGCCGCGACAAGGCGCGCCGGATGGCGGCAGCGAGCCACCTCGCCGACGGTCCCGTGCTGGACAGCGAACGTATCGTCGAGGCGCTGCAACTGCTGCTGGCCAGCGGCGACCGCGTGGTCCTCGAGGGGAATAACCAGAAACAGGCGGACTTCCTCGCGCGCGCCCTTGTGCAGGTCGACCCGGACCGCGTGAACCACCTGCACATGATCATGCCCAGCGTAAGCCTGCCGGAGCACCTGGACCTGTTCGAACGGGGCGTCGCCAGCAAACTGGATTTCGCCTACGCGGGCGCGCAAAGCCTGCGCATCTCGCAATTCCTGCAGGAGGGTCAGCTGCAAGTGGGCGCCCTGCATACCTATATCGAACTGTATGCCCGCCTGTACGTCGACCTGACGCCGAACGTCGTCATGGTCGCGGGCTACAAGGCCGACCGCCAGGGCAATCTCTACACGGGGCCCAGCACGGAAGACACGCCGGCCCTCGTCGAGGCGGCGGCGTTCCGCGACGGCATCGTGATCGCGCAAGTGAACGAGATCGTCGACGATCCGAAAGACCTGCCCCGCGTGGACATCCCCGGCGCGTGGATCGACTACGTGGTCCGCTCCGACAAGCCGTTCTACATCGAGCCGCTGTTCACGCGCGACCCGCGCCTCATCAAGCCCGTGCACATCCTGATGGCGATGATGGCGATCCGCGGCGTGTACGAGCGCCACCAGGTGCAGTCACTGAACCACGGCATCGGCTTCAACACGGCCGCCATCGAACTCCTGCTGCCCACGTACGGGGAACGGCTCGGCCTGAAGGGCAAGATCTGCCGCAACTGGACGCTGAACCCGCACCCGACGCTCATTCCCGCCATCGAATCGGGCTGGGTCGACAGCGTGCATTGCTTCGGCGCGGAGCTGGGGATGGAACGCTACACGGCCGCGCGCCCCGACGTGTTCTTCATCGGCCGCGACGGTTCCATGCGCTCGAACCGCGCGTTGTGCCAGCTCGCGGGCCAGTATGCCGTCGACCTGTTCATCGGCTCCACGTTGCAGATGGATGGCCTGGGCAATTCGTCGACCGTCACCCACGGCCGCCTGACGGGCTTCGGCGGCGCGCCGAACATGGGGCACGATCCGCATGGCCGCCGCCATCCGACGCCGGCCTGGCTCGACCTCGTGCAGACGGACGACCCGCTCGCGCGCGGCAAGAAGCTCGTCGTGCAGATGGTCGAGACGTTCCAGGACGGCAGCCAGCCCACGATCGTCGAATCGCTGGACGCCGTGGACGTGGGCAAGGCGTCCGGCATGCCGCTCGCACCCGTGATGATCTACGGCGACGACGTGACCCACGTGCTGACCGAGGAAGGCATCGCCTACCTGTACAAGGCGCAGTCGCTCGAAGAACGCAAGGCGATGCTGGCCGCGGTGGCCGGCGTGACGCCGATCGGGCTGCGCCACGATCCCGCGCAGACGGCCCGCATGCGCGCGCAAGGCCTGATCGCGCTGCCGGAAGACATCGGCGTGCGCCGCGCCGACGCGACCCGCTCGCTGCTCGCGGCGAAGAGCATCGCGGAGCTGGTCGACTGGTCCGGCGGCCTGTACGAGCCGCCCGCCAAATTCAGGAGCTGGTGATGACGGCCGCGAATCCCTTCCCCGTCCGCGACATCCTCACCGCCGACGTGGCGCTACGCCTCGCGGACCACGCCGTGACGGCCCTCGTCGACGAAGCCATGCTGACGCCGAAGCCGGGCCTCGTCGACTTGCGCGGCGCCGGCGCCCACCGCGACCTGAGCTGGCCCCTGATGTGCGCGTCCGCCTGCGCGCTGCGTCCCGCATTTGCACAGATGGCGCTGGCCGGCGGCACGATCGTCAACGACGATGACCGGCTGCGCCGTCGCATCGGCGCCATCGGCCGCGATGCGGAAGCCACGATGATGGCGGCCAGCGGCGGCATCAACACGCACCGCGGCGCGATCTGGGCGCTGGGCCTGCTCGTGACGGCGGCCGCATCGACGGGCCCCGATACCGCCCGCATCGCCGCCCGCGCCGGCCGGCTGGCCCGCGTCGCCGACCCCGGCGCACCGGCCAGCACGGGCCACAAGGGCGAGCGCGCCTGCATCGAGCACGGCGTGGGCGGCGCGCGCGGACAGGCCCGCGCCGGCTTCCCGCACGTGGTCGGGCACGCGCTGCCGATGCTGAAACTGGCGCGGGCACGCGGCGACGCCGAACACCACGCCCGCGTGAACGCCCTGCTGGCCGTGATGGCCACCTTGGACGACACCTGCCTGCTGGCACGCGGCGGCCGCAAGGCGCTGGCCGCTGCGCAGGACGGCGCGCGGCGCGTGCTGGCCTGCGGCGGCATCGCCACGCCGAACGGCCGGCGCGCGTTCGGCGTGCTCGAAGCACGGCTGCGCCGGATGCACGTCTCGCCCGGCGGCGCCGCCGACCTGCTGGCGGCCACGCTGCTGCTGGACCGTATCGAGCGCGGGGTCGCGGTCCCCGCAACGACGATGGAGCTTGGATAAACATGGAAAGACTGGACTACGAATTTGCCGCGGGCCAGCCGGCCGCGGGACGCACGGTCAGCGGCGTCGTCGCCTCGGGCGACCTGGAAGTGCTGCTGGAGCCGGCCGGCGCCGGCCGCACGACGGTGGCCGTGCAGACGGCCGTCGACGGCTACGGCGCCACGTGGAAGGCGCTGCTGGAACGGGTGTTCGGCGCCGGCGACCTGCCGGCCGCCCGTATCGAAATCAACGACAACGGCGCCACGCCCGGCGTCGTGCGCATGCGCATCGAGCAGGCGTACGAACAGGCAGCCACCAAGGGAGGGACGCCATGAGCATCGAGAACCTGTTGAAGCGCGACAGCTTCATCGAGCGGGGCGCCCGCAGCCGCGCGCAGGCGTTGCTGGACCCGGGCACGTTCCGCGAACTGGCGGGGCCTTTTGAACGCCTGCACTCGCCCTGGCTCGCCATGCAGAAGCTCGTGACGCAGGCCGACGACGGCGTCGTCGTCGCCAAGGGCCGGCTCGCGGGCCAACCCACCGTCGTGCTGGCGATCGAAGGCGCCTTCCAGGGCGGCAGCATGGGGGAAATTGGCGGCGCGAAGATCGCCGGCGCGCTGGAACTCGCCGTGCGCGACAACGAACGCGGCGTGCCCACGCAAGCCGTGATCCTGTTCGAGACGGGCGGTGTGCGCCTGCAGGAAGCGAACCTTGGCCTCGCGGCCATCGCCGAGATCCAGTCCGCCATCGTCGCACTGCGCCGGCACCGGCCCGTCGTCGGCGTCAGCGCGGGCACGGTGGGCTGCTACGGCGGCATGTCGATCGCGGCCGGGCTGTGCTCGTACTTCGTGATGACGCGCGAGGCGCGCCTCGGCCTCAACGGCCCGCAAGTGATCGAGCAGGAAGCCGGTGTCGGCGAATTCGATGCGCGTCAGCGCGCGCTGATCTGGGGCCTGACGGGCGGCGAACAGCGCACGGTCACACACTTGGCGGACGCCTGCGTGGAGGACGACACGGCCCAAGTGCGCGCCACGGTCGCCGCCCTGTTCGCGCGCGGCGCCCCGGCCGTGCACCGCAGCGACCGCACGGCCGACTTCCTCGCCTGCCTCGCGCGGGTCGACACGACTACCCAGGCGACGCCCGATGACGTGCGCCGCATCTACGGAAAAGGACTCGGATGATGGAAGCGACGACCTACCACGCCTCGCGCGGCGCGATGTGGCTGCGGCTGCTGACGGGGGGCGCTCATCCCGTCCACGACTGGACGACGGTGCACGCCTGCGACGCCATCCTCGCCGGCCGGCCCGCGCGCTACATCGCTGTCGTGCCCGACCCGGACAACGGCTTCCCGCGCGCCCGCAACGGCGAAGTGGGCCTCGTCGAGGGCTGGCGCCTCGCGCAGGCCGTGCGCGACGTGATCGCACTGGACCGCGACACGACCGAGAAGCGGCCCATCGTCGCCGTCATCGACGTGCCGAGCCAGGCATACGGCCGGCGCGAGGAAGCCTACGGCATCCACCAGGCGCTGGCGGCGGCAGTGGCCGCCTATGCCGACGCACGCCAGGCCGGCCACCCCGTCATCGGCCTGATCGTCGGCCTCGCGATGTCGGGCGCCTTCCTCGCCCACGGTTACCAGGCGAACCGCCTGATCGCACTGGACGATCCAACCGTCGCCGTGCACGCGATGGGCAAGGCCTCCGCCGCGCGCGTGACGTTGCGCTCCGTCGAAGCGCTGGAGAAGCTGGCCGCCAGCGTCCCGCCGATGGCCTACGACATCAGGAGCTTCGCGTCGCTCGGCATCCTGCACGACGTGCTGGCGCTGACGAATCTCGCGCTGCCGGACGAACAGGACATCGCCCTCGTGCACGGCGCGCTGGAGGCTGCGCTGGCCGACATCCTCGAGGACCCGCGGCGCGATCTCGCCTGCCGCCTGGGCGGCGCCCACCGGGCCGCGTCGCGCCGCGTGCGCGACCTGCTCGCCACGGAATGGGAGGCCGCCGACTAGCTACCCGCAGTACCCACCCGGCCGCCAATAACGATAAACACGGCCGGCACCTTTTTTCTTGGACGAAGAGGAGACACACATGATTATCTATGGAACCGCATTGCTGGCCGTCTGCCACCTGCTCGGCATCTTCCTGGGCGACCTGCTCGGCGCGCTGCTGGGCGCCAAGACCAACGTGGGCGGGGTCGGCATCGCCATGATCCTGCTGATTTGCGCCCGCCTGTGGCTGCACAAGCGCGGGCTGATGCCGGCGCAGACCGAGATGGGCGTCGCGTTCTGGGGCGCGATGTACATCCCCGTCGTCGTCGCCATGGCCGCGCAGCAGAACGTCGTGTCGGCGCTGCGCAGCGGCCCCGTCGCGCTGCTCGCCGCCTTCGCTTCGGTGCTCGTGTGCGCCGGCTGCATCTCCCTGATCAACCGCGGCGAGCGCCCGGCGCCCGACACGGAAGCCGACGCCGAAGCCCGCGTCGCCACGCAACGCGCCTGAGAGGACCATCATGCTCGAACTCCTGGAAAAGACCGCCAAACACAACGGCCTCGTGCTGGCCTTCGCCCTCGTGGGCCTCGTGATGATCGTATCGATGCAGCTGTCGCGCCGCCTGACATTCGGCCGCGTGCACGGTTCCGCCATCGCCATCCTCATCGGCCTGGGCCTCGCCTACTGGGGCGGCATCCAGACCGGGGGCCAGAAAGGCCTCGCGGACGTCACGTTGTTCGCCGGCGTCGGCCTGATGGGCGGCGCCATGCTGCGCGACTTCGCCATCGTCGCCACCGCGTTCGAAGTGCAGGTGGTGGAAGCGAAAAAGGCGGGCCTCGTGGGCGCCGTCGCGCTGATGCTCGGCACGGTGCTGCCCTTCATCGTCGGCGCCAGCGTCGCATGGGGCTTCGGCTACCGCGACGCCGTCAGCATCACGACCATCGGCGCCGGCGCCGTCACGTATATCGTCGGTCCGGTGACGGGCGCGGCGATCGGCGCAAGCTCGGAAATCATGGCGCTGTCGATCGCCACGGGCCTCGTCAAGGCGATCATGGTCATGGTCGGCACGCCGATGGCCGCGCGCTTCCTGCGCCTGTCCACGCCGCGCTCCGCGATGGTGTTCGGCGGCCTCGCCGGCACCGTCAGCGGCGTCTCGGCCGGCCTGGCCGCCACCGACCGCCGCCTCGTGCCGTACGGCGCCCTCGTGGCCACGTTCCACACGGGCCTCGGCTGCCTGCTCGGGCCGTCGCTGCTGTACTTCGCCACCCGCTCGCTGGTGGGCTGACGTGAACGCGCCCCGTCCGCACGACCTGCTGTTCGCGCGCGACGCGGGCGCGTTCACGTGCGCGGGCGCGCGGCCGGACTGGTTCGATGCCGGGGCGCCGCTCGTCGTGCGGCGTCAGGCGACGCCGCCCGGCATCGTGGCCGTCGGCGCGCGCGGGCTGCACCGCAACGAGCGCTGTCCAGGCCACGTCGCGCTCGACGCGGTCGCGTCGATCCTGACGCCGCGCATGTTGGCGCACCGGGCGCACGCGGCGGACGCCGATTTCCCCTGCATCGCCGCCCTGCGCGCACTGGCACCGCGGCTGGACGCCCTCGACGTGGACTGGGGCCCGGCCGGCGGTGCCGGCTACTGGCTCGCGTGCGGACTCCCCGTGTTGCGCGCGACGAGCGACCTCGATCTGCTCGTCCGCCTGCCGCGCCGGCCTGCCGCAGCGACGCTGGCAGCCCTCGCCGGGCTGCGGGACGGCCAACCCTGCCGCATCGACATCCAGGTCGACACGGGCGCCGGCGGCTTCGCCCTTGCCGAATACGTGCGTGGCGGCGGCGTGTTGTTGAAGACGGACGCGGGGCCGCGCCTCGTCGCCGACCCGTGGGAGCCGGCATGAGCGTCCTGTTCACGTTCCCGGGCCAGGGCGCGCAGAAGCCGGGCATGCTGCATGCGCTGCCGGACCACGAGGCTGCCGCGTACACGCTCGCGCAAGCGTCGGCGGCGCTGGGCCGCAACGTGCTCGCGCTGGATACGACGGACGCGCTGCGCTCCACGGTCGCCGTCCAGCTGGCACTGCTCGTGGCCGGTGTCGCGACGGCGCGCGTGCTGGACGCGCTGGGCGCGCCGCCGCACATGGTGGCCGGCTTGTCGATCGGTGCGTGGCCCGCGGCCGTCGTCGCGGGCGTGCTCGATTTCACCGATGCGGTCCGCCTCGTCGAGTTGCGCGCCCGGCTCATGGAAGACGCATACCCGTCCGGCTACGGCATGACGGCGATCGGCGGCCTCACGCGCCAGCAGCTGGCGCCGCTGGTCGCGCACGTCCACGGCCCGGACACGCCCGTGTACGTCGCCAACCTGAACGCCCCGCGCCAGCTCGTCGTTGCGGGCGCGGCCGCAGCGCTGGACGCCGTCGCCGCGCTGGCGCTCGACCACGGCGCCCACCGCGCGGAACGCCTGGCCGTCGCCGTGCCCTCGCACTGTCCGCTGCTCGACGAGCAGGCCCGTACGCTGGCCTGCGCCGTCGCGCAAGTCCCGCGCCGGCGGCCGCGCCTCACCTACGTCAGCAGCAGCAAGGCGCGCGCCCTGTTCGATGCGGACGCCATCGTCGCCGACCTCGCCGGGAACATGGCGCGCCCCGTGCTGTGGGCCGACACGTCGCGCCACGCGTGGGAACGGGGCGCCCGCGTCGCACTGGAGATGCCCAGCGGCTCAGTGCTGACACGGCTCGCGCAGGATGCCGATTTCGCCGCGTGCACCGCCCTGTGCGTCGACGGCAACCGCCTCGACACGCTCGTGCAGATCGTACGCGACGCCCGCTAGGCCGTACTTGCCATACCCAATAAACACGGGCGGATCCGCGCAACAACGCGCTTGCCGTCCGCAGCGCCATATCGATCTGGTAAGCTCGGCGGTCGACGACACGACGAGGAGACGACATGACGGCAGGCTTTCCACGCTCCCCCGCCTGGGCCACCCGCTACCTGCTGTGCATCGCCGGCATGGGCGGTCTGCTGTACGGGATCGACGTGGGCATCATCGCCGGCGCGCTGCCCTATCTCGAATCGACGGCAGCGCTGGCGTGGAAGCTGAATGCCCAGCAGCTCAGCTTCATCGTCGCCGCGGTGCTGCTCGGCTCCGTGCTGTCGTCGCTGTTCGCGGGCCTGCTGGCGGACGTCGTCGGCCGCCGCCCCGCGATGGTCCTGTCCGGCGCGCTGTTCGTCGCCAGCATCCCGCTCATTGCCCTCGCGGACGGCTATGTGCCGCTGCTGTGCGGGCGGCTGCTGCAAGGTGTCAGCGGTGGCCTCATCGGCGTGATCGTTCCGCTGTACCTCGCCGAATGCATGGATGCGCGCCGGCGCGGCCGGGGCGCCGCCCTGTTCCAGCTGCTGTTGACGGTAGGCCTCGTGGCCGCGGCCGTCGTCGGCCTCGTGCAGGCGCGCAGCGTGCAGGCGGCGACGGATGTCGCTGCGACACTCCCCGAAGCGGCGCGCGCCGCCGCCGTGCTGGCGGCCAAGGACCACGCGTGGCGCGCCATCTTCTGGGCCTGCCTCACGCCCGGCATCGTGTTCACCGCGGGCTGCCTGCTGCTGGCGGAATCGCCGCGCTGGCTGGCGCAACGGGGCCGGCTCGACGCGGCGCGCGCGGTGCTGCTGCGCACCCGTGCTGCCGCCGACGCCGAGCGCGAACTGGCCGAGATCGCGCGACCGCAGGCGCAAGCGGCCCGCGGCGCCGACCCGCTGCTGTCGCGCCGCTACGTGCTGCCGTTCCTGCTCGCATGCCTGATCCTCGCCTGCAACCAGGCGACGGGGATCAATTCCGTGCTGGCCTATGTCGTCAACATCCTGAACCGCGCGGGCCTGGCGGGCGCGAACGCCAACCTGGCGGACGTGCTGCTGAAGGTGCTGAACGCCGTGATGACGGTCGTCGCCGTGCTCCTCGTCGACCGCAAGGGACGCCGCTTCCTGCTGATGACCGGCACGGCCGGCATCGTCGTCGCGCTGCTCGGCGTCGGCCTGCTGTTCCGCGCGAACGAGGTGCAGCAGCGCGACGTGCTGGCCCAGGTGTCACGGCTGGCGCGCGACGACGGCCTCGCGCTGCGGCTTGACGCACCCACGTTGCGCGCACTGGGCGCCGATCCGTCCGGCCCGCCGCAGGTGCTGACGGTCGCCTATGCCTATGGTCCGTTCACCAACGTGGCCAGCATCCGCAGCGACGATCCCGCGCTGCCGGCACTGCAGGCGCGCCGCGCCGACACCGTCCAGCCGGACAGCGTGATCGGCACGTTCTTCCGCCGCCTGCACCTGAACCCGTTCCCCGACCCGGCGGCGGCCGCGGAGAGCCCGCTCGTGATCGAGAAGGCCCAGGTCGGCCCGCTGCCGGGTACGCGCCACGGCTGGCTCGTGGCAGCGGCGATCTGCCTGTTCGTCGCCAGCTTCGCCGTCGGCCCGGGCGTGTGCGTGTGGCTCGCGTTGTCCGAGCTGATGCCCACCCGGATCCGCTCGAACGGCATGAGCATCGCGCTGTTGATCAACCAGTTCGTGTCGACGTCGATCGCCGCCGTGTTCCTGCCGACCGTCGGGCGCCACGGCTATTCGACGATCTTCTTCTTCGGCGCCGCCTGCACCGTCGTCTACTTCCTCGCATCGGCGTTCCTGCTGCCGGAGACGCGCGGCAAGACGCTGGAAGAGATCGACGCGCAGTTCGCGCGGCCCGCCGCGAAGTGAGCCCTGCCGGCTAGAGGTGCTGGAGGATGTTGAGAAGGCGCCCGAACGGATCGCGGATGAAGAAGCGGCGCACGCCCCACGGCTCCGCTGCCGGGCCGTACTCGGGCGCGAGGCCGGCAGCCGCCGCGCGGCGCAATACCTCGTCCAGGTCGTCGACCTCGATCGACAGGTCCGGCACGGGCGTGCCGTTACCGCCCTCCGCCGCGAAACTCAGCTGCGGCGCGGGATTGCCGCCGCCGCTGCCGGCCAACGTGACGATCCAGCCATGGTCCATCACGACTTCCATGTCGAGAATGCCGCCGTAGAATGCCAGCGCCTGCGCGTTGTCGGCGGTATGGACATTGGCAACGATGCGTTTGACGCCCATTCAATCTCCCATCGGGTTGGTGGCCCGGCGGCGCGCCACGTCCCCGAGCACGTCGAGGATGTCGGCCGCCATCACCGGCTTGACGAAATGGCGGTCGAAGCCGGCCGCCAGCGCGAGGTCGCGGTCGCGCGCCTGGCCGTAGCCGCTGACCGCGACGAGCGGCAAGGTCGCCATGCCCGGCAGCGCGCGCAGGCGGCGCGCCAGTTCGTGGCCGTCGAATTCCGGCAGGCCGATGTCGAGCACGCACAGGTCCGGCTTGTGCCCGGCCGCGTACGCGAGCGCCTGGCCGGGGCTGTGCCAGACCGTGGCGCGGTGGCCGACCGCTTCGATGTACATGGCGAGGATCTGGGCCGCGTCGACGTTGTCGTCGACGATCAGCACTTCGAGCGCCTGCTCCGGCGGCGCGGGCTGCGCCGCGCCCGGCCCGCCGCCGGCATCGTCGCCCTCCACGCGCAGGCGCGGCAACACGACGGTGAAGCGGCTGCCGCGGCCGGGCCCGTCGCTGTGCGCGGACACCGTGCCGTCGTGCAGCTCAACGAGGCTCCTCACGAGCGCGAGGCCGATGCCGAGGCCACCCTGCGCGCGGTCGGCGCTGCGCTCTGCCTGTGAAAAGAGCTCGAACGCGCGCGCCGTCAGCTCCGGTGTCATGCCGATGCCGTTGTCGCACACGTCCACGGTCACGCACGCGTCGTCCACGCGCAGGTGCAGGTCGATGCGCCCGCCGTCCGGCGGCTGGCTCGGCGTGTACCGCGCGGCATTGCCGAGGATATTGGAGAACACCTGCACGAGCCGCTTGCGGTCGCCGGACACGAGGGCCTCGTCGGACGGCAGGTGCAGCTCCAGCCGATGGCCCTTGGCCTTGACCTGCGGGCGCGCCTGTTCGACGGCTTCCGCGATCGCCCCGGCCAGCGGCACGGGTGCGCGCTCGAGCGTGATCAGGCCGCGCGTCACGCGCGACACGTCCAGCAGGTCGTCGATCAGCCCCGTCATGTGGCGCGCCTGCCGGCCGATGATGGTCGTCACCTGGCGCACGCGCTCCTCGTCCGGACGGCCGACCTTCAGGAAGTCGGCGGCGGCCGTGATCGGCGCCAGCGGGTTACGCAGCTCATGGGCCAGCATCGCGAGGAACTCGTCCTTGCGCCGGTCCGCCTCGTGCAGCGCGCGCTGGGCTTCCTTGATCGGCGTGACGTCGACCATCACGGCCACGCCTTCCGTGGGCGGATCGTCCATCGTGATGGAGCCCATCTGCACGCTGACGCGGCTGCCGTCCTTGCGGAAGTATTCCTTCACGAGGTTCTCGATGCGGCCCACGGTGCGCAGCTGCGCCATCGCGCGCGCCGTCGCCTCCGCCCATTCCGGCGGCGTCAAGGTGCGCGATGCCAAGCCATCACGCTCGAAGTCCTCGCGCGTATAGCCCAGCATGTCGAGGAACGCCTGGTTCGTCTCGATGATCGTGCCGTCCATGCGGTAGCGCACGATGCCGACGACGTTCGATTCCGCGAGCCGGCGGAACCGCGCCTCGCTCTGGCGCAGTGCTTCCTCGTGGCGTTTTTGCTGGTCGATGTCCGTGCACGTGCCCATCCAGCGCACGATGCGCCCCTCGGCATCGCGCACGGGGAGCGCGCGGCCCAGCACCCAGCGGTACTCGCCGCTGCGGTGGCGCAGGCGGTATTCGATCTCGTACGGCGCGCCCGTCGCCAGCGACATGCGCCAGGCCGCCCACGCGTGTTCACGGTCGTCCTCGTGGAACATGGCGTTCCAGAGTTCGCCGTCCGTTTCGCCGTCGCGCATGCCGGTGAAGTCGTACCAGTGCTGGTTGTAGTAGTCGTGGTAACCGTCCGGCAGCGTCGACCACACCATCTGCGGCATCGCGTCGGCGACGGCGCGAAAGCCCGCGTCGCCGGCCGGCAGCGCGGCAGGACCGCAGGCTGTGCAGGTGAAGCCCCGCACCGTGCCCTCCAGGTCGCGCAGCGGCGCGAAGGCGAGGTCCAGCCACGGCGCGGTGCCGGCAGCGCCCGCAGTGCGCAGGCACTGATCGACGCGGAACGCTGCGCCGCCCAGCGCGCGCGCCGCGTGTACCGCCAGCCCGTCCCACGCCGCGGGCCAGTCGGACAGGCGCGCGCCGAACAGGCCCGGATGGTACGTCCCCAGCAGCGGCGCCGCTGCGTCGTTGTACAGCACGCCCTGCGCGTCGCCCCAGGCGAGGAGCATGGGCATCGGCGCGTCGAACAGGAAGCGCGCGGCGTGCGCGAGCGCGGGCGGCCACCCGGACGGCGCGCCGAGCGGCGACGCCGTCCAGTCGCACGCGCGCAGCGTCCCCTCGATGCCAAGTGCGGAAGACCTGCCGGCGAAATCGTTCATGGCATCCTGTCGGTGGCGCGGCCGCGACACGGCGTCCGCCATTCTAGCCTGTTCAAGCATACGCGGGCATCCCCGGCAGCAGCTTGTCGAGCGTGACGGGATAATCGCGCACGCGCACGCCCGTGGCATTGTAGATCGCGTTCGCCACCGCCGCCGCCACGCCGCAGATGCCGAGTTCCCCAACGCCCTTCGCCTTCATCGGCGACGACATCGGGTCCGTCTCGTCGAGGAAGATCACCTCCTGGTGCGGGATGTCCGCATGGACGGGCACCTCGTAACCGGCCAGGTCGTGGTTGACGAAGAAGCCGGCGCGCTTGTCCACGACGAGATCTTCCATCAGCGCGGCGCCCACGCCCATCGTCATCGCGCCGATCACCTGGCTGCGCGCCGATTTCGGGTTCAGGATGCGGCCCGCCGCGCACACGGCCAGCATGCGGCGCACGCGCACCTCCGCTGTCGCCGCGTCCACCGCGACCTCGACGAAATGCGCGCCGAACGTCGACTGCTGGTACGTCTTCGCGAGGTCGCCGTATTCCATCGTATCCTCGCCGACGACGACGGCGTCGCGCGCCGCCTGCGCGAGCGGCAGCGCCTTGCCGCCGGCGCGCACCATGCCTTCGGCGAATTCTGCATGCGCCGGGTCCAGGCCCAGCTTCTTCGCCACGTGCTCGCGCAGCTTGACGCAGGCCGCGTACACGCCGGCCGTCGAGCTGTTGCCGCCCCACTGGCCGCCGGAGCCGGCCGACACGGGATACGTGGAGTCGCCCAGGCGCACGTTCACGCGCTCGAGCGGCACGCCCAGCATCTCCGCCGCCGTCTGGCCGATGATCGTGTAGGTGCCGGTGCCGATGTCCGTCATGTCCGTCTCGACGGTCACGGTGCCGTCCCGCTCGAGCCGCACGCGCGCGCCCGACTTCATGTTGATGTTGTTGCGGAAGGCGCCGGCCATGCCGTAGCCGACGAGCCAGCGGCCGTCGCGCACCTGGGCCGGCCTGGGATTGCGCTTGTCCCAGCCGAAGCGCTCCGCACCCGTCCGCAGGGTGTCGACGAAGCGCCGCGTCGAAAATTTTCGGCCGGGCTTTTCCGGGTCCACCGTCGTATCGTTCACGATCCGCAGCATGACAGGATCCATGCCGAGCCTTTCCGCCAGCTCGTCCATCGCGATCTCCAGCGCCATCAGGCCGGGTGCCTCGCCCGGCGCGCGCATCGCGTTGCCCTCCGCGAGGTCGAGCACCGCAAGCCGCATCTGCGTGAAGCGGTTCGCGCCCGCGTAGAACAGGCGCGTCTGGTTCACCGCCGTTTCCGGCTGGCCGCCCGGCAGGTCGCCCGACCAGCTCTCGTGCGCGATCGCCGCGATGCGCCCCTCGCGCGTGGCGCCGATGCGGATGTGCTGGATCGTCGCCGGCCGGTGCGTCGTGTTGTTCATCATGAGGGCGCGCTGCAACGTGACCTTCACGGGCCGCCCCGCCGCCTTCGCGCCCAGCGCCGCCAGCAGCGCTTCCGAACGGAGGAACAGCTTGCCGCCGAAGCCGCCGCCGACGTAGGGCGAGACGAGCCGCACGTTGGCCTCCGGGATGCCCAGCGTTTTCGCCATGTCCTGCACGCCCCAGTGCACCATCTGGTTCGACGTGTACAACGTCAGCTTGTTGCCTTGCCAGACCGCGATCGACGCGTGCGGCTCCATCATGGCGTGCGTCTGGTCCGGCGTGCGGTAGACGGCGTCGACCTTCGCGGGCGCAGTCGCGAACGCGTGGTCGAAGTCGCCCACCTTCGTCGTCGACTTGTCCTTCTGCTTGCTGCCGGACGGGCCGGCCGCGTTCATCGCCGCCTCGAGGTCGTACACGCCCTTCTGCGGCGCATACTCGACGTGCACGAGGCTCGCCGCGGCGCGCGCCTGCTCGAACGTCTGCGCGACGACGACGGCGACCGCCTGGTGATAGTGCTGCACCTCGGGGCCCGCGAGCAGCCGCGCCGTGTTCTTGTCGCCTTTCCCCAGCTTGCCCGCGTTCTCGTACGTGACGACGGCGATGACACCCGGCGCGGCGCGCGCCGCCGCGGTATCGATCTTCGTGATGCGGCCTTTCGCGATGGCGGCGCCGACGACCCAGCCGTAGGCGGCGTCCGGTACGGCATCGTGCCGTTCGTACGCATACGGCGCCGTGCCGGTCGTCTTGAACGGGCCGTCGATGCGGTCCGTCGGCTTGCCGACCACCTGCAGGCGGTCGATGGGATTCGTCTTGGCGGGTGTCGTGAATTTCATCGCTGCCTCCTCATGCCTTGCGTGCATCCGCCAGCACGGCGGCCAGCGTGCGCTGGACGAGCGGGACCTTGAACGCGTTGTCGGCCGTCGTCCGCGCCCCCGCCAGCAGTTCGTCGGTGACTGCCTTGGCCCCGTGCGGCATCCGGCTCTCCGCGGCCTGCACCCGCCACGGCCGATGTGCGACGCCGCCCAGCGCGACGCGACCGACGCCGTCCGGCCGGACGACCGCGGCCACGGACACGAGCGCGAACGCGTACGACGAGCGGTCGCGCACCTTGTGGTAGTAGTGCCTGCCTTTCAGCGGCTGCGGCAACGTGACGGCCGTGATCAACTCGCCCGGAACCAGGGTGTTTTCGATATGCGGCGTCGCTCCGGGCAGCCGGTAGAAGTCGGCGATGGGGATCGTGCGCGCCGTACCGTCCGGGCGCACGGTTTCCACGCCCGCGTCCAGCAACTGCATCGCCACCGCCATGTCGCTCGGGTGCGTGGCGATGCAGGCGTCGCTGTGGCCGACGATGGCCAGCTGGCGCGTGTAGCCGCCGATCGCAGAGCAGCCGCTGCCCGGCGTGCGCTTGTTGCACGCCATGTTCGTGTCGTAGAAATACGGGCAGCGGGTGCGCTGCAGCAGGTTGCCGGCCGTGGTCGCCTTGTTGCGCAGCTGGGCCGACGCACCCGCCAGCAGCGCCCGGGCCAGCACGGCGTAGTCGCGCCGCACGCGCAAATCGGCCGCCAGGTCCGTGTTGCGCACGAGGGCGCCCACGCGCAGGCCGCCGTCCGGCATCGATTCGATCTTGTCGAGTTCCAGGCCGTTGACGTCGACGAGGTGCGGCGGCGTTTCGATCTCGAGCTTCATCAGGTCGAGCAGGTTCGTGCCGCCGGCGATGAAGCGCGCGCCCGGGTGCTGCGCAGCGGCCGCCGCCGCTTCGGCCGGCGTGCCGGCACGCTGGTAGGTGAACGCTTTCATGCCTTGCCTCCCGCGACCTCGGTGATGGCGTCGATGATGTTCGAGTACGCGCCGCAGCGGCAGATGTTGCCGCTCATGCGCTCGCGCAGCTCCGCCGGCGACAGCAATGGCTGCGCGTTCAGGTCCGCGCTCACGTGGCTCGGCACGCCGCGCCGGATCTCGTCCAGCGCCGCAACGGCCGAACAGATCTGCCCCGGCGTGCAATAGCCGCACTGGTAGCCGTCGTGCCTGACGAACGCCGCCTGCAGCGGATGCAGCTTGTCGGGCGTGCCGAGGCCTTCGATCGTCGTGACTTCCGCCCCCTCGTGCATCACGGCGAGGCTCAGGCAGGCGTTGATCCGGCGGCCGTCGACGATCACCGTGCAGGCGCCGCACTGGCCCTGGTCGCAGCCCTTCTTGGTGCCCGTCAGGTGCAGGTGCTCGCGCAGCATGTCGAGCAACGTGGTGCGGGTGTCGAGTTCCAGCTCGCGGCGCTGGCCGTTGACGCGCAGCGCCACCTTGGCCGTCACGGGTGCCGGCGTCGTAGCCCCTGACTCGGCACCGTGCGCGCAGCCGAGCGGAAGCGCCGCGGCCGTCGCCGACAGCGCGCCGCCGATCAGCAGGTCGCGCCGCGTCTGGTTGATATCGGTGGAATCGGTCATGGCGTGCGTCCTCCTGATTGAGCCCTCGTCAGATTGCGCATATTAAATCCGTTTCGGCGAGACCCCCTGCACGGTACGCCGGCCGGCCCGGCGCATCGGGCCGTTGCGTAAATTCGGCGATTTCCGGGGCCGTGTGCGCATCGGTCCGCAAGCCTTCCGGCCGCACTGCCGGTAGCGCCAGGCAGTACCAAAAGGCGCGCAGCGTGCTACTTTTGCAAGTTGGACTTGGCCCGGCATGGTGCTCACGGCAACATGGCGCCACGTTATTCACGGAGGGATCATGAAACGCTTGTTGCTCGCAACGTTGTTGGGCCTGGCCTGCGCCAGCGCCTCCGCCGCCGATCCGTCGGCGCCCTCGAGGGCCATCAGCGAAGTCACGGGAAGTGTCGTGGTCGGCTCGCTCGTCGCCGTCAGCGTCACCGGGAGCGTCGTCGTCGCCAGCGTGGAAGCGGTGGCCGACGGTGTCGAAGTCGTGCTCGAAGGCGCGGGCCAGGCCAGCCGCGCGACCGTCCGCCTGTCGGGCGAGGCCGCACGCGGCCTGTCGATCGCCGCCGGCACCGTGCTGCAGGTCGTCGCCATGTCGGCCGGCCAGGCGCTCGTCCTGTCGGGCAAGGTAATCGCATTCATCCCGAACGAAGTCGGCCAGGCGCTCCTTCACCATGCCCGCGCGTCCTGACCGCCGCGTCGCCCGGCTGGCCTGCGCGCTGGCGCTGGCCGCAGCCCTGCCTGCGCACGCGGGCCAGACTTGCCGTGAGGAGCCGCTGAGCGTGGACGAGGTGCGCCGGTCGCTGTCGCTCGCGCAGCGGACGTATGCCGCCCTCGAGGAAAGCGGCGCCACCGTCGCCCTCTTGGCCCGCGCCGGCCAGGACCTCAGCAAGTACGGTATCGACTACTCGCACATGGGCATCGTCGTGCGCGACCACGCGGCCGGCCGCTGGACCGTCGTGCAAGAGCTGAACGCGTGCGGCACTGCCAGCTCCGACCTGTACGTGGACGGCGTCGGCAACTTCTTCCTGACGGACTTGTACCGCTACCGGGCGCAGGTCGTCATTCCGCCGCCCGACGTGCAGGCGCGCGTGGCGCAGCTGCTCGCGAGCCGCACGGCGCGGCGCCTGCACGACCCGCACTACAACATGCTCGCGTATGTGTATTCGACGCGCTACCAGAACTCGAACCAGTGGGTGCTCGAGACCCTGGCCGCCGCCAGCGCGCCGCCGGGCGCCGTCGAGACCCGCGCCGAGGCCCAGTCCTGGCTGCAGGGCCAGGGTTACCACGTGCGCACCATCCAGATCCCGGCCGTCACCCGCCTGGGCGCGCGCATGTTCCGCGCCAACGTCGCGTTCGACGACCACCCGTTCGACCGCCGCATGGCCGGGCGGATCGACACCGTGTCCACGGACGCCATCGTGGACTTCGTGCGCGGGCAGGATCCGCGGGCGCGCGTGTTCGTCGTCGAGTAAGGCATCGGGCGGCGGCTGCCGATAAAAGAACGACAACGCAGGAGCGCGGATTTATACTGCGGGTTTGATCACCCCGCCAAGGAAGTCATGACCCGTCACTCCCTGCCCGCACGCCTGCCCCTGCTTACCCTGCTGGTGGCGCTCGCGTGCTCCGCCCTGCCGCCCGTCCCCGTCCACGCCGCGCACGCCGAGGAAACCGCCAAGCCGGCGCCGCGCGACCTGCGCGAGACGTACACCAAGTACGAATACCGCATCCCGATGCGCGACGGGACGAAGCTGTTCACCGTCGTCTACGTCCCGAAGGACGCGTCGAAGCCGTACCCGCTCCTCATCAACCGCACGCCGTACAGCGCGGGCGTGCAGGCCGACGGCGAACTGCACTATGGCGAGGACTGGTACCCGAAGCAGATCGGGCCGTCGAAGGAATTCGAGGACGCGGGCTATATCTTCGTCAAGCAGGACGTGCGCGGCCGCTATATGTCCGAGGGTAAGTGGCAGGAGATGACGCCGCACGTGAACCCGCGCCGCGCCGCCGGCGAAGGGCTGGAAAGCCAGGACATGTACGACACGATGGAATGGCTGTTGAAAAACGTCCCGAACAACAACGGCAAGGCCGGCATCTGGGGCATCAGCTATCCGGGCTTCTACACGTCCGCGAGCATCATCGATTCGCACCCCGCGATCAAGGCCGCGTCGCCGCAGGCACCCGTGACGGACCTGTACATGGGCGACGACTCGTACCACGGCGGCGCCTTCATGCTGGCCGCGAACTTCGGCTTCTACGCCTCGTTCACGGAACAGCAGAACCCGACGCCGCTGCCCAAGACGTGGGCCGAATTCGACTACGGCGCGGCCGACGCCTACGACTTCTTCCTGAAGCACCGCACGCTCGCGAACATCCTCGGCACCATGACGGACAAGCAGCGCGCGCTGCTGGCGCCCACCATCGACCACGACACGTACGATGCGTTCTGGCAGACCCGCGCCATCGCGCCGCACCTGAAGAACGTGAAGGCCGCGGTGCTGACGGTGGGCGGCTGGTTCGACGCGGAAGACCCGCAAGGCCCGTTCACCACGTACCACGCGATCAAGAAGTACAACCCCGGCACGTTCGACGGGCTCGTGATCGGCCCGTGGGTGCACGGCGGGTGGGCGCGCTACGACGGCAAGCAACTGGGCCGCGTGTCGTTCGACAGCAAGACGGGCGAGTACTTCCGCCAGCACATCCAGTTCCCGTTCTTCGAGCAGCAGCTCAAGGGCGTAAAGCCGGCGCAGCCCATCGCCGAAGTGACGTCCTTCGAGACGGGCAGCAACGTGTGGCGCCGCTACACGGCATGGCCGCCCGTGCAGGCCAGGCCGCGTACGCTGTACTTCGGACCGGGCGGCCGCTTGACGTGGCAGCAGCCGGCGGCTGGCGCAGGCTTCGACGAATACGTGTCCGATCCGAACAAGCCGGTGCCTTACATCGGCTACCCGGCCACGTCGGTGCCGCAGGAATACATGGTGTCGGACCAGCGCTTCGCCGCCACGCGTCCGGACGTGCTGGTGTACCAGAGCGACGTGCTGGAAGACGACGTCACCATCGCGGGTCCCGTCACGCCGAAGCTGTTCGTGTCGACGACGGGGACGGACTCGGACTGGATCGTCAAGCTGATCGACGTCTATCCGGCCGAGTACCCGGCGGGCGAGGAGCCGAAACGCGGCGCCGACGTCCCGCCGCCGCACGGCACGATGGCCGGCTACCAGCAGCTCGTGCGGGGCAATCCGCTGCGCGGCAAGTTCCGCAACGGCTTCGAGCACCCGGAGGCGTTCGTGCCCGGCAAGGTCGAGGCGATCAGCTACCACCTGGGCGATGTCGACCACACGTTCCGGCGCGGCCACCGCATCATGGTCCAAGTGCAAAGCTCGTGGTTCCCGCTCGTCGACCTGAACCCGCAGACGTTCGTCACCATCCCGAAGGCGAAACCGGAAGACTTCAAGGCGGCCACGCAGCGCGTCTATCACGCGGCCGAGGCGCCGTCCGGCCTGCAGGTACTCGTGATGCCGGCGCACTGACCGCATGCAGCGCGCCGGGAGCGCGCTTCAGCCGCCGGCCGGCGCGACGTCGGCCTGCGCCGCCCGCCGCGGGGCTGCGAGGTTCGGACGGAACAGGACCGTCAGTCGATCCGCAAGGTTCCCCTCGGAGATCGCCATTTACGTCAAGCGACGTTTGGACGAATTGATTTCGGTGAAGCAAAATTGCAACTGCGCGGCGCACGATCGTCCAGTCGCAATGAGGAGAAAATTTTGCAGTCGAACGACACGCAGCCTGGCGACCGCCGCGCGGACACCCGCGATCCCGGCTTGTATTGGCTGGCGGCCGTCATCCTGCTGATCGTCGCCTGCCTTGCCGCCTTGCCCTTCGTCAGCAGCCGCGCGGCCGATGCGACGATTGCCGCGTTGACGACCGTCTCGGACAAGGCACACGCCTACGACCACCTGCTCGACTTGCTGAAAGATGCGGAGACGGGCCAGCGGGGCTACGTCATCACGGGGGACGCGTCATTCCTCGCGCCGTATGACGCGGCCACGGCGGAGATCCCCGACGCCCTGCGCAGGCTGGCAGCGCTCGCGGACGGGCCGGATGAACGCGCGACGCAGGCCGAGATCGATCGCTACGCACGCCTCAAACTGGACGAACTGGCGAAATCGATCGCCCTGCGCCGCGCCGACGGGCTCCCTGCCGCAGCGGCCGTCGTCGCCAACGGTACGGGCAAGGCGTACATGGACCGGCTGCGCGCCCTGATCGGCGAGCGTGTCGATACGCTTGAGCGCGACCGCCACACGCTGCGCGACCGCCTCGCCACCACGCTCCGCTACAACACGGTGCTGGGCATCGTCGCCAGCGTGGCGAGTGCCCTCATCATCGGCATCGCATTGTATGTCGTCAGGCGCAGTCTGCGCGAGCGTGCGCAGGCCGCCGACCTGGCGCAGCAGCAGGCGCGCGACCAGGCGGAACAGGCGCGCACGAGCCAGGCGCGCAGCCAGCGCCTCGCCGTCACCGCGGAGATGCTGCAGGCAATGGACAGCCTGACGGACGCCGACGAGTTGCGCGACGTGCTGCCCGCGTTCCTGCCCAAGCTGCTGCCCGGCAGCGCGGGCGCCGTCTACCTGTACCGCAATTCGCGCGACTTCCTGCAGCGCGTCGCCACATGGGGCAGCGCCGGCCACCATCCGGACCTCGTCAGCCCTGCCCAGTGCTGGAGCCTGCGCTTCGGCCGCATGCACGTGGCCGGGCCGGACGATGGCCTGCGCTGCCCGCATTGCCGCGACGGCGCACCGGGGCACACGGACCTGTGCGTGCCGATGATTTCGCAGGGCGAGGTGCTGGGACTGCTCGTCGCGAGCGTGCCGGCCGGCCCGGACGCGGCGTCGGACGAGGGGGCCGCCAACGCCATCAGCGAACAGCTGGCGCTGGGCACCAGCAACATCAACTTGCGCGAGGTGCTGCGGCGCCAGTCGACCGTCGACGAACTCACGGGCCTGTACAACCGCCGCTATTTCGACGAGGCCCTGCGCCGCGAGCTGTTCCGCGCCGAACGCAGGCGCGCGGCGCTGGCCGTCGTGATGATCGACCTGGACCACTTCAAGCGCATGAACGACACGTACGGCCACGAGGCCGGCGACATCGTCCTGCGCGCCGTCGGCCAGGTGCTGCGCGAGGGCGTGCGGCGCAGCGACGTCGCCTGTCGCTATGGCGGCGAAGAGCTCGTGCTCGTGCTGCCCGAATGCGATACCACAGGGGCCCTCCGCAGCGCCGAGGCGCTCCGCACGGCCATCGCAGCCCTCGAACTGCACCACGGTGATACGCTGCTGCCGGACGTGACGGCATCATTCGGCATCGCCATGTGGCCCGCCAACGGCGACGACGCGGCCACCTTGCTGCAAGCTGCCGACCGCGCGCTGTACGCGGCCAAACACGAAGGCCGCAATCGCGTTTGCACGGCCTGACGCGGCCGTGCTAGCCTTGTCGTTTCGTCACCGTTCGATGAGGCCCGCTTGAAAACTTCCGCCGTTTCCCTCCTGCTGCTGGCATTGGCCGGCGGCGCCAGCGCGCAATCCGCCGCGCCGCTGAACACGCAGGTCGCAGGCCGCGTCGACGGCATGTATCCGTGGCTCGAAGGCATCTACCAGGACTTGCACGCGCATCCCGAGATCGCATTCCAGGAAGTGCGCACGGCCGACAAGCTCGCGCAGGCGATGCGCAAGCTGGGGTTCGACGTGACGGAAAAAGTCGGGCGCACGGGCCTCGTCGCCCTTCTGCGCAACGGCGCCGGGCCCACGGTCCTCGTGCGCACGGAGCTGGACGGCTTGCCGATGGAAGAAAAGACGGGCTTGCCGTACGCGAGCCGCGACCACACACGCGACGGCGCCGCGTTCACGGCGCACAGCTGCGGCCACGACGTGCACATGGCCGCATGGCTCGGTGCCGCGCGCACGCTCGTCGAGCTGAAACAGGAGTGGCACGGCACGCTGATGTTCATCGCGCAGCCGGCCGAGGAAACCGTGTCCGGCGCGCGCGCCATGCTGGAGGACGGCCTGTTCAAGCGCTTCCCGAAACCCGACTACGCGTTCGCCCTGCATTCCTGGCCGCTCGCGTACGGCACGGTCGGATTCGAGAGCGGTCCCGTGTCGTCGAACTCGGACGCACTGGAGATCAAATTCAATGGCCGCGGCGGCCACGGCTCGGCGCCGGACAAGGCCATCGACCCCATCGCCATCGCGGCCCGCTTCATCGTCGACGTGCAGACCATCGTCAGCCGCGAGAAGGATCCGAAGGAATTCGGCGTCGTGACGATCGGCGCGATCCAGGGCGGCACGGTCGGCAACATCATCCCCGACACGGTGCAGGTGCGCGGCACGATCCGTTCGTACAGCCCGGACGTGCGCGCGAAGCTGCTGGACGGCGTGCGCCGCGTGGCCAACGCGTCCGCCGCGATGGCCGGCGCGCCGGCGCCCGACGTCCGCCTGATTCCGGGCGGCGCCGCCATCGTCAACGACGACGCCCTCGTGCGCCGCACGGAAGCCGTGTTCCGCGCCGCATTCGGCCCGCAGAATGCGGTGCGGATGCCCGCGATGACCGCGAGCGAGGATTTTTCCGTGTACGCGAACGAAGGCATTCCCTCGATGTTCTTCTTCACGGGCGTGTACGCGCCGGACGCCGTCGCGGCGGCGCAGCGCCCGGGCGGCAAGCCGCTCGCGTTCAACCATTCGCCGTTCTATGCGCCCGTGCCGGCACCGTCGATCAAGACGGCGGCCCAGGCCATGAGCCTGGCCGTGCTGGGCGTGCTGGGGAAACCCTAGCGCTTGCCGAGCGCCGCCACCGTGGCGGCCAACGCGGCGCGCGCCTGCTGCCACGGCGTGCCCGCCAGCGCCCGCGCACACTCGGCGCACGGCTCGAACGGGTTGCAAGCATGAGGCAGTTCGACGTAGTTCACGCCCACGACGGGCTTGGCCGCCGCCGAATCCACGCGGCCGCCAGGGGCGCCTTCCTTCAGCCATTTCTGGAAGGGTTCGAGGGCGACGCCATCCGGGACGTACCAGCGCTTGCGGCCGGGATTCCAGCGTGCGCCGAGGGCGCGGGCTTCGTCTTTTTCTGCGTAGGGAACGTTCAGGAAAGTCATCGTGCGTCTTCGTGGGGCGGCCATGCGCAGCGCATGCCGCGCGGGATGCCGATCCTAACCGATCCGGGGCGTCGGCGCAAACGACACGCCGTCCGCGTAGCGCGCCTTGTCAGCGTTGCATGCCCCAGCGTCGCACGGTCAGGCGTTCGACCGACTGGAACACGAGGTGTTCGAACAGCAGGCCGATGGCGATGACGGCCGCCAGTCCCGCGAACACGCGGTCCGTGAACAGCTCGTTGCGGCTCTGATAGATGTACCAGCCCAGCCCCCCTTTGCCGGACGTGGTGCCGAACACGAGTTCCGCCGCGATCAGCGTACGCCAGGCAAACGCCCAACCGATCTTCAGGCCGGACAGGATTGCCGGCAGCGCCGCGGGCACGAGGATCTGCGTGACGAGCGCGAACGGGCCCAGGCCGTAGTTGCGGCCGGCCATCCGCAAGGTTTCCGGCACGGCGCGAAAGCCGGCATACGTCGCCAGCGCGAGAGGCCACAGCACGGAATGCATCAGCACGAACACGAGGCTGCCCTGCCCGAGGCCGAACCACAGCAGTGCCAGCGGCAGCAACGCGATGGCGGGCAGCGGATTCAGCATCGCCGTCAACGTCTCCAGCACGTCGCGGCCGATGCGCGTCGACATGGCCAGCGTGGTGAGGACGAACGCGCCCGAGACGCCGGCCGCATACCCCTGCAGCAGCGTCCACAGCGACACGCCCACGTAGCGCGGCAGTTCGCCCGACGCGACGCCGGCCGCCACCGCACGCGCCGTCTGCATGCAGCCCGGCAGCAGCAGGTCGTTGCCGACCCAGCGCGCCGTCGCTTCCCATAGCGCCGCCAGCACGAGCAATAGCGCGAGCTTGCGCGGCCAGGCCGAGCGCAACAGCCGCTGTAGAACAGAATACGGCCGCTCCGCCGTGCCGGCCGGCGCGGGCGCCAGCGGCAACTCGTACTCCGGCCGCACGGGCGGTTCGCGCAACGCGTTCGCCGCGGCGCTCACGATCGCACCGCCCGCGCGCGCTGGGGCACCGCGGCTTCCGCACCGAACAGCAGTCCGTGGATGCGCTCCGCCGCCGCCTGGAATTCGGCACCGCCCGCGCTGTGCAACCCGAACTGGTGGCTGTTGATCTCCGCGCGCACGCGGCCCGGATGCGGCGACAGCAGGAGGATGCGGCTGCCGACGACGAGCGCTTCCTCGATCGAATGCGTCACGAACAGCATCGTGAAGCGCACTTCGTCCCACAGGACCTGTAATTCCTCGTGCATGCGCCGCCGTGTGAGCGCGTCCAGCGCGGCGAACGGTTCGTCCATCAGCAGGATCTCCGGCTGCATGGCGAGCGCCCGTGCGATGGCGACGCGCGCCTTCATTCCGCCCGACAGCGTGTGCGGATACGCATCGACGAAGCGCGACAGGCCCACCTTCTCGATCCAGTGCAGGGCGCGCGCCTCGGCCTCGCGCTTCGGCGTCTTCCCGGCGAGCAGTGGGAACATGACATTCTGGCGCACCGTCTTCCATGGCGCCAGCTGGTCGAACTCCTGGAACACGACGATGCGGTCGCGCCCCGGCCCGGCGATCGCGCGGCCGTCGAGTTCCAGGCTGCCGGCACAGGGCGCGATAAAGCCGCCGACGGCCTTCAGCAGGGTCGACTTGCCGCAGCCGGAAGGACCCAGCAGCACGAAGCGGTCGCCGCGCCACACGTCGAAGCTGACGTCGTGGGTGGCGCGCACGATGGCATCGCCGGCCGGGTACTCGATGGTGACGCCCCGCGCCCGCAGCAGCGGCCCGTTGGGCACGGCCTGGAAAGGCAGTACGCTCATCGCGGCTCCTCAGCTGCCCGGCGCGAGCGCCGGATTCGGGAAGAAATAGTCCTGCCAGCTGGCGGGCTGCTTCTTGATGGCGCCCGCCTGGTACAGGAATTGCGCGAGGCCGAGCGTGTTCCGCGGCGCGACCGTGTACTGGAACTGGGGATTCCTGATGATCTTGACGAGCTCCGCCCGGTCGATCTTCGCCTTCGTCACGCGCAGGTAGGCGTCGGCCGCCAGTTCCGGGTGCTTCGTCGCGAGTTCCGCCGCCTCCGCCAGCGCGTCGATGAATGCGCGGGTCGTCTGCGGGTTCTCCTTCACGTATTTTTCCGTCGCGTACAGCACGGTCAACGAACCCGGACCCCCTTGCACGTCGTAGGAACTGAGCACGATATGCGCCTTCGGATTCGCGGCCAGTTCCTGCTCCTGGAACGGCGGCGTGGCGAAGTGGCTGTTGATCTCCGTGCGGCCCGCGATGACGGCGGCAGCGGCGTCCGGATGCGGCACCGTCTGCGTCAAGCGGTCCAGGCGCGCGTACTCCGCCTTGCCCCAGCGCTGCGCGGCGGCCATCTGCAACACGCGGGCCTGCACGGACACGGTCACCGCCGGCAGCGCGATGCGATCCTTGTCGGTGAAATCGGCAATCGTCTTCACCTGTGGGTTCGTCGACACGAGGTAGTACGGGAAGTTGCCGAGCGATGCGACACCCTTCACGTTCTGGCGGCCCGCAGTGCGGTCCCAGATCGTCAGCAGCGGGCCGAGGCCCGCGCCGGCGACGTCGATGGAACCGGACAGCAGCGCATCGTTGACGGCATTGCCGCCCGAGAGCTGGACCCATTCGACCGTCACGGGCACGCCCAGCTGCCTGCCATGCTTTTCGATCAGTTTCTGGTCCTGCGCGACGTTCAACAGCAGATAGGTGATACCGAACTGCTGGGCGATGCGCAGCTTGCCTTCCGCGTACACGGGCGCGGCGGCGATGAGGGTGGCGAGGCCGAGGGCGGCGGCGATTGGGCGGAACGGTAGGCGCATGTGGTAAGGACTCGTGGTTCAGTAAGGGGCGTCGCCCTCGATGGTGGTGCGGTACAGCTTGCGGCGCTGGTCATCCGGACAGCCGGCCGCCAGGTGCATCACGGAACGGTTGTCCCAGAAGACCATGTCGTGCGGCTGCCAGCGGTGGCGGTACACGTGTTCGGCGCGGGTACTGCGGTCGAACAGCTCGGACAACAGCGCGCGGCTCTCGTCGTCCGGCAGCCCCACGATGCGCGTCGTGAAATGCTCGCTGACGAACAGCACGAGCCGGCCCGTCTCCGGATGCGTGCGTACGACGGGTTGCACGACGGGTTTCACTTCGTCGATCTGCGCCTGTGTCAGGTTCGGACGCCACGGATTCTTCTTCTGCAGGTCGGCGTAGCGGGCCAGGTAGCTGTGTTCCGCTCGCGCGTCGCGCACCGCGCGCTGCAGGTAGCCGGGCAGCCGTTCCCACGCCGTATGCTGGTTCGCGAACAGCGTGTCGCCGCCCGTCGCCGGCAGCTCCTGCGCGTGCAGCATGGAGCCGAGGCTGGGTTTCTCCTTGTACGACAAGTCGGAGTGCCAGAAGTGGCCGGCATCGCCCAGGCCGATGGGCCGGCCGTTCTCGCGGATGTTCGATACGACGAGGACTTCCGGCTGCGACGGCAGCTGGAACTGGCGCAGCACGTGGATCTGCAGCGGGCCCCACAGGCGGCTGAACGCCACTTGTTGCGCCGGCGTGATGCGCTGTTCGCGGAACACGAGCACATGGTGCGCCAGATGGGCCTCGTGCAGGCGGGCGAAGTCGGCCGCGTCGAGCGGCAGTGACAGATCGAGGCCGAGCACTTCGGCGCCCAGCGGCGCGTCGAACGGCTTGATGTCGAATTGCTGGCGGGTATGCGGTACGGCGGCCATGGAGGCGTGTCCTGGAGTTGACGATGGCCCCAGCTTAAGGCCGCCCAATACGGGCGACAACGAAGGTTTTCGCGCTTGCTCATGCGGTTTTTGCCGCGCCTACGTCACCCTCCGTTGTGTCAAGAATGGCAATCGTCTATGATCGAAGATCGACCTCTGACAGGACACCCCATGCCGCGCGACCCCGACATGCCCGCAATCCGCACCCTGCACCCAGACGACTGGCCCGTTTACCGCGACCTCCGCCTGCGCGCGCTGGCCGATTCGCCCCAGGCATTCGGCAGCACGCACGCCGACGAAGTCCTGCGCACGGACGACGTCTGGGCCGCGCGCCTGGCCGCGCCCGCGCTCGGCGCCCACAAGCAGGGCTGGCCGTTCGCGGCTGAAGTGGACGGCACGCCCGTGGGCCTCGCCTGGGTCAAGATGGAAGGCGACCACGCCAGCGTGTACCAGGTGTGGGTGGCCCCCGAGGCGCGCGGATGCGGCGTGGGTGCCGCGCTGCTCGACGCCGCCATCCACTGGGCCCGCGCGCGCAAGGCATCCGAACTCCGTCTCGACGTGACGGCCGGCGACGGCGCGGCCGCGCGGCTTTACCGGCGCATGGGTTTCACCGACGTGGGCGCGCCCATACCGATGGCAGGCCGGACGACGTTCGAACAGGCGATGGTGCTCCCCCTGTCCTAGTCCCGCCGCCACCATGGGCCGCAGTCAGCGGCACACCTTGTCCATGTCGCCGACCGGTTCCACAACGGGCAGCCCGGCCAGGTCGATGCCCGCGTCCTGCGCACGGCGCTCGATCATGGCGCCGTCGCCCGCGCGCGGGCTCGGGACGCGGTACGCGGCGTCGGCCTGCACCTTATCGAGGGTGACGTAGTGTGCGCCGGCCGCGTCGAGCCGTTTCATCACGTCCGGCAGCGTGACGGCGCTCCAGCCGCCCATGTGCGTGAGCAGTACCTGCGGGATCATTCGCCCGTACACGCGCTGCGACATCGCCTTCGTGCGCGCGATCTGCTGGTCGACGCGGCGGTAGTAGCTCGCCTTCATCCCGTCGATCGCGGCCTGGTCACCCTTCGCGACGCAGCGCGCGTACGTATCCGTGTACGCCCAGTCGTCGAAGCCCAGCGTGACGTCCGCGATGCGGTAGCCGCGCCCCTTCAGCCAAGCCAGCGCGCCGTCGTGACGCTCGCCGCTGCCTGCCGCGTCGAGGAACGGGAAGCGCAGCACGTGCCAGTCATGGCCGGCCATGTATTTTTCCAATGTCGGCTCGTTGGCGGTCACGTCCGCTTCCCACGCCTCCAGCGACGGCGCCCCGCGCGACAACCCCATGTGGCTGTACGCGTGGTTGCCGAGCCGGTAGCCAGCGCGGCGCCACACCTCGAGCGCCTGCGCACCGGCCGGCTCCGTGCCTAGGCTCACGGCGTTGACGAAGCCCCACGCTTCCGGCACGCCATGCGCCTTCAGCGTGTCGACGTGCGCCTGCGCGATGCCGACGCGCGTCATGCCCGGCGGCAGGCTGCCATGGGCCGGCAGGTCGTCGGCGGTGAAGGCCACGTCGAAGCGGTCGGCGGGCGCGGCCGCGGCAGCGCCGCCGGCCAGCAGCAGCGCGCAAAGCAGAACAGGTGATTTCAAGGCATCCTCCCGGTGGCATGGATTAGTTCGAGCATTGCATTATTGCCCGGATCGGGCGGTCCGGCAACCGTCATCGGAGGCCGTCCGACGCCGAACGGACCCAGTATTGACGGGCGCCGTTTGCCATGGGAACGATTGACGCGGGTTTCTGCGGCAGGGTACGATGAAACCGTTTTCAGTTCGCCGGGCGGGTTCCGCGCGCGGCACGACGACAACCCTCCGGAGACCGCAATGCATACCCCGACGGAAGCCGCGCGCTTCCCCATCCTGTGCGCCTGCGCGGCGCTGTTCGCCGCGGGCGCCGCCCACGCCGCCGCCGGCATCGAAGTCAACCAGCTCGGCTTCCTGCCGTCCGCGCAAAAACTGGCCGTCGTGCCGGCCGGCGCGGGCGACCGGTTTCAGGTCGCGGATGCGACGACCGGCAAGACCGTCTTCACGGGCACGCTGGGCCCCGCCGCCACGTGGGACGCGTCCGGTGAACGGGTGCGCCTTGCCGATTTCTCGCGCCTGCGCGCAGCCGGCACGTATCGGATCCGCGTCGACGGACAACCGGAGTCGCCGACGTTCGCCATCGCCGACGACGCGTATCGCGCATTGGACGCGGGCGTCCTGCACGCATACACGCTGCAGCGCGCGGGCATCGCGCTCGACGCACGCATCGCGGGCCCGTACGCGCGCGGGGCGGGCCACCCGGACGACAAGGTGCTCGTGCACGCATCGGCCGCATCGGCCACGCGGCCCGCGGGCACCGTGATCGCGAGCCCGAAAGGCTGGTACGACGCAGGCGACTACAACAAATACATCGTCAACTCCGGCATCAGCACGTACACCTTGCTGGCCGCGTACGAACACTTCCCCGCCTGGTTCGACAAGCTAGCGCTGCACCTGCCGGAATCCGGCAACGGCATGCCCGACATCCTCAACGAGGTCTTGTGGAACCTCGACTGGATGGCGACGATGCAGGACCCGGACGACGGCGGCGTGTACCACAAGCTGACGAACAAGCAGTTCGACGGCATGGTGATGCCGGACCACGCAACGGCGCCGCGCTACGTCGTGCAAAAGACGACGGCGGCGGCCCTCGACTTCGCGGCCGTGATGGCGACGGCCAGCCGCGTGCTCGCGCCGTTCGACGCGCAAGCGCCGGGCCGCTCGCAGCGCTATCTCAAGGCGGCCGAGTTGGCATGGCGCTGGGCGCAGCGCCACCCGGCCGTCACGTACCGCCAGCCGCCGGACATCGCCACGGGCAAGTACGACGACGAGGTCCTCGATGACGAGTTCTCGTGGGCCGCGTCGGAACTGTACATCGCGACGGGCAAGGACGAATACCGACCGCGCGCCCTCGCCGCCGCGCCGGCCGTGCAGACGGCGCCCGGGTGGAACGAGGTGCGTCCGCTCGGCTGGATCTCGCTCGCACAGCAGCGCTCACGCCTGCCGCATCCGGCCGACGCCGACGGCGCACGCCGCCAGATCCTGGCCGCGGCCGACGCGCTGCTGGCGCGCCGCCAGGCGTCGCCGGTCCGCCTCGCGCTGGATACATCCGACTTCGTCTGGGGCAGCAATGCCGTGGCGCTGAACCAGGCCATGATGCTCGTGCAGGCCTACCGCATCACGAACAAGACCGACTACCTGGACGCGGCGCAATCGGCCCTCGACTACACGCTGGGCCGCAACCCGCTCGGCATGAGTTATGTGACGGGCTTCGGCGCCCGCGCGCCCATGCATCCGCATCACCGTCCGTCGGTTGCGGACGGCATCGCGGCGCCCGTTCCCGGCTGGCTCGTGGGCGGACCGAACCCGGGCCAGCAGGACCGCAAGGATTGCCACGTGTCGTACGCGGCGAACGCGCCGGCGCTGTCGTACCTGGACGATGCGTGCAGCTACGCCAGCAATGAAGTCGCCATCAACTGGAACGCGCCGCTCGTGTACGTGGCGGCCGCGTTGCAGTCGCTGACGCGCTGAGCGGCCGCGCTTACCAGCCCACTTTCTTCTTGATGAACGCCGTGAGGATCGCGGCGTTGTCGCGCTGGTGCTTCAGGCGCGGGTGGGCGCCGTAGCCCGTGAACGGGAAGAACACGCTGTCGATGCGGGCATCGCCGTGCTTGCGCATGTCCTCGACCGCCGACTTGATGTAGCCCGGCCACTCGGAACCCGGACGCGTCGCGTCCATGCTGCCCAGCGCGCACACAATGTACGCCTTCGGGTACAGCTGGCGGATGCGCTTGACGAAAGTTTCATAGGCGGCGATGCGCTGGGCCACGTCCGGTTCCGGCTGAAGCTGGTGGCGGTCGCCGATCAGCCAGCGGTCGTTCTGCATCAGGTTGATGACGACGACGTCCGGCGTCCAGCTGGCGAAATCCCAGTGCGTGTCGTTGTTGCCGACGGCACTCAGCTGGTCGTAGAAGTCCGGCATCGTGAACGGGAACCAGCTGATCATGACACCGATGCCGCTCTGCGACGTCTGGTGCAGTTCCGCGTTCAGGTTGCGCGCCGTGATGGCAGCATACGACAGGAAGCTGTTCTTGTCGCGGATGACGTCGTCGCGCGCGTTCATCGGCGCTTCGTCGCCCATGCCGCTCGTGATGGAATCGCCGAACACCTCGATGCGGCGCTTGGGACGCTCGGGCGGCGCCAGCATCTGGCCACCGTCGGCCAGCTCGAGGCCGCGGAAGGTGGTCGCGCCCTCCTCGCCTTCCGTGCGCTTCGTGATCAGGAAGCTGTGCTTGCCCGGCGCGAGCCCGCCCGCGACCTCGTACGTCTTCGTGCCCTGCGCGGCCTCGATGATCAAGGGGGCGGCCAGGTCGCCGTCGATGAACACGTTGAAGTAATTCTTCCCCTTTTCATCGTCGAACGTCACGGACAGCGACGTGCCCGTGAAGTTACCGGCGATCGCCGTGTTGGGCCACGTGATGACGGGCGCTGCGGGCGCGGAAAAATCGATGCGGCCGGTGTACTGCAGGTGCTTGTCGGTGGGTGCGACGGCGACGCCGGCGCTGGCGAGGCCAGCGTGCAGCAGCGCGGCCAGGACAAAAGTGAGAGTCGATCGTTTCATGTTGCAGCTTTCAGGAATGGAGGCGTCCGTGCGCCTCCGTATTGTCATCACAGTTTGACGGTCACCGGCTTGCCGTCATAGGTCGCGGTCTTGTCGAACGCGTCCATGTCGGCGCTCGTCGCGACGCCGGGCTTCAGCAGGCGCACCTTGATCTGGCGCGTCTGCGGCATGCCCTTGTACTGACCGGTGCGCGCGCCGATCGTCACGGTGCCCGTCTTGTCGTCGTAGCGGAACGGGATGCGGCTGTACTCGCCGCGCGCGTAGGCGTTCGTCACGCCGTCGTCCTCGTACAGGCTTGCCTGGCCGCTGGCGCCGGCGTAGACCTGCAGCACGAGCGGCGCATCCGGCTTCTCGTCGACGTACTGGGTCACGGGGCCCGTCGGGATCACGGCGCCCGTGCGCACGAACACGGGGATGCGGTTCAGCGGTGCCTCTACCTTCGCCGTCGTGCCGCCCGCATAGCGCTTGCCCGTGTCGAAGTCGTACCAGTCGGCGCCGGCCGGGAAGTACACGGTGCGCTCGCGCGCGCCGTAGCTCGTCACGGGTGCCACCATCAGCGCGTGGCCGAACAGGTACTGGTCCTTGATGTCCTTGACCTTGTCGTCGCGGGGGAAGTCCATCACGAGGCCGCGCATCATCGTGCCGTTCTCGTAGTGCGTGTCCGCCGCCATCGAGTAAATGTACGGCATCAGGCGGTAGCGCAGCTTCAGGTAGCCGACCATCGAATCGCGCATCGCGTCGTCGCCCGCCGCGATGTTGTAGATCTCGCGCTTGACCACCTCGCCGTGCGAGCGGAACAGCGGCGAGAACGCGCCGAACTGGAACCAGCGCAGGTTCAGCTCGCGCCATTCCTTCATGTCTTCCGGCTTGGCCTGGCCGCCCGTCGTGGTGCGGTTTTCCTGGGCCGAGCCCACGTCGCCGTACTGGAACCGGTTTTCCTGCGCATAGCCGCCGATGTCGTGCGTCCAGTTCGGGATGCCGGACATCGAGAAGTTCACACCCGACGCGATCTGGTCGTACAGGTTGTTCCAGCGGCCCGCCGTGTCGCCGCTCCACACGGCGACGGCGTTGCGCTGGATGCCGGCGAAGCCCGAGCGCGACAGGATGAACTGGCGTTTATCGGGCTGGTCGTGGCGCAGGCCGTCCGCCATGCCGCCCGAGTGCACGAGGCTGTACGGATTGAACGTGATCTCGCCGGGGCCGTAGACGGTCGGTCCAATCAGCTTCTTGAAGTCTTCCAGGCGTGAGTTCGACAGGACGTCCGGTTCCGTGTTGTCCATCCACCAGGCGTCGAAGCCCTTGTCCACGAGCTTGTGCTGCAACTGGCGGTAATAGATGTCGCGCGCTTCCTGCGTGTACGGGTCGTAGTGGCTGTTCTTGTAGCCCTTGCCGACCCAGTCCAGCGCGCCGTCCTCGACGTTCTTCGTCCACATATGGCCCTTCGCGGCCAGTTCCTTGTAGTTGTCGGTATTGGCGTAGAACTTGCCCCAGATGGAGATCATGATGTGCGCGTGCTGCTTGTGCACGGCGTCGACCATGCCCTGCGGATCGGGGAAGCGGTTCTTGTCGAAGTCGTGCGAGCCCCAGCCGTCTTCCGGCCAGTAGAACCAGTCCTGCACGATGTTATCGAGCGGCCAGCCGCGCTTGCGGTATTCCGCGACCGTGTCGAGCAGCTGCTGCTGCGTCTCGTAGCGCTGGCGCGACTGCCAGAAGCCGTACGCCCATTTCGGCATCATCGGCTGCTGGCCCGTGAGCAGGCGGTAGCCGCCGATCACGTTGTCCATGTTGTCGGCGCTGATCACGTAGTAGTTGATGGCTTCCGCGATCTCGGACGACAAGGTCAGCGAATGGCGCGCGGGCGCCGGCAGCGGGTCGTTGTGCGTCATCGCGACCATGCCGCCCGACGGCTTCCATTCCAAATGCAGCGGGACCGGCTTGTCCTTCTCGAACGTCACCTCGAAGTTGTGGTACCACGGGTTCCAGCCCTGGCGCCACACGTCCATCACCTGCTTGCCGCCCACGGTGAGCGTCGCGTAGTCGGACGCGTACAGCTGCATCTTGTGCACGCCGGCCTTCGGGCTCGCCATCGCGCCGTCCCACACGACCTTGACGTCCTTGCCGCCCAGCGCCTTCAGCGGCGGCAGCTCTTTCGGCCAGTACTCGGCCACGTCCTTCAGGTACTGGTACGCGATGTCCTTCTCCTGCCGCGTGAACGCCAGCTTGCCGTCGATGTAGTAGCGCGCCGTGAGGCCGCCCGGCTTGCCGTCGGCATCCGTCAGCGCGAGGTCGCGCGACAGCCACGCGTACGGCGTCGGATCGCCGAAGCGCGAGATCGAGTTGTTGTCCCACAGGACACCGTAGTTCTTGTCCGAGACGACGAACGGCACCGACGCGATCATGTTGTGCTGCTGCAGCAGCACGTCTTCGCCGTTGTAGTTCATCTGCGCGTTCTGGTGCTGGCCCAGACCGTAGAACGCGTCCTTCGTGCCGTAGTTGAAGCCTTCCTCGATCGCGAGGAACGGCTTGCCGCCCACCTGCACGGGCTTCATCGCCTCCGCGGCCTGCGTGAGGAACGGCTTGCCGGCGGCGTCGAAGAAGCGCACCTGGCCGTCCTTCAGCGACACGCGCGCGGACACCTTGCGCGCCTTCAGCGTGACGGCGTCCTTGGCCTGCGCGACCGTGAACGTGCAGCCGCACGGCTTCGCGACGGTCATCAGCGACGGGGTCAGTTGCTTGTCCGCCGCGTCCAGCTTGACGACGTGGACGATGTTATCCGCCATCAGTTCGAGGCGCACGAGTTGCGCCGGGCCGGCGTCCGGATGGACGTCGATGCCGCTGGCGGTCTTCTGGACGGTGGCCGCGAAGGCCTGGCCGCCGGTGGCGAGCAGCAGCGCGGCTGCTGCGATACGGGTCAGATGCATGATGGTGTCTCCAGGTGATTTCTGTCGTCGCACATGTTCAATAGGTTCCCATGCGGACCTTCAGCACGGTCGGCGTGGCCGGCAGGTTCAGGCCGTAGTCGGTCTGGTCGCCGTTCCAGTTGCGCTCCATGACCCACTTGCCGTCCGCCTCGAAATGGCCTTCCTCGACGCGCGCGTGCATGGAAGGCTTGCCGGCGTTCGGCCCGTTGCCCGACAGCTTCACGCGCACCTGCTGGCCCACGATGACGAATTCGTCGGGGCCGATCTGCGCGATGGCCGCGCCGCCGGACGGCTGTTCCGTGCCGTCCGGGTTATCGTTCTTGTCGGACAGGTGCTCGCGCTCGCCGAACTGGAATTCGCGGAACGTCAGGCGTGCATCCCAGCCGTTCATCGCGAGGGTCTGCGCGCCGCGGTCGTCGCCCTCGGCCGCGCCGTACGTGCGCCCGTCAAGTGCCCATTTCGCCCACACGCGCTGCATGGGCGCGAACACGTCGTAGACCTTCGCGAACGGCTCGACCATGCGCTTGTCCGTGTACTTCGAGCCCAGCGGGTAGTTGCTGTACGACGCATAGTCGATGCCGAACGGCGCGACGCCCAGCGCACCGCGGCCGATGATCTCGTACACATACCGCGCATAGCCCGCCGCGTTGCCCATCTCAGGGACCATCAGCGGATTGTCCGGGCGCTGGAACAGTTGCAGCGTAGCGCTGACCTTCTTCGATTCCGGCATGTAGATGTCCGGCCCCGCGAAGTCGATATGGGGCGCGGCCGCCTTGTAGATGCCGATCACGTCGTAGGTCGGGCCGCCGCTGGCGAAGTCCGCCTTCCACGGCGGCGCCGGTTCGCCCAGGTGCGGTTCGCGCAGCGCATTGTTCACGTACATCGGCAGATCGTACACCGAACGGCCCGCCTTCGCGACGTCCTCGATGTAGCGAGCGATCGCCCACGTGTGGAAGTACTGGTCGGCGTAGTCGCCGTACACCTCGCTCCACGTACCCTGCTTCGGACGGCCGGCCGGCGGCGGCTGGTGCGCGAGGACGGCGGCCGGCACCGGCTGCTGGAACGCGGCCTGCGCGTGCGCCGCGTAGTCGCGCGCGACGCCGTACGTGCCCACCTCGTTCTCGACCTGCACCATGATGACGGTGTGCTTGTCGCCGTCGACCTTCTTCAGGTGCGCCATCAGGGCGACGAAGGCCTTGCGGTCGGCGGCCAGGGTGGCCTCGCCGAACGGCGACAGGCAGTAGCTCGTCTTGCCGTCCTTGTCGATCATGCGCGGGAAGCGCTTGTTGTCGAACTTGACCCATTCCGGCGCGTACGCCGGGCCCGTGTTCTTCCAGGTGCCGAACCACAGCAGCACGAGGCGCATCTTGTGCTCGCGCGCCTGCGCGACAAGCTTGTCGACGTAGCCGAAGTCGAACGTTCCTTCCTTCGGCTCGATCTGTTCCCACGCGACGGGAATCTCGAGCGTGTTCGCATGCGCATCCTTCAGCGCGGCCCAGACTTTCGGCAGCGCGGCCGGATAGTTGCTGGAATTCTGGGCCTGGCCGCCCAGCACGAGAAACGGTGCGCCGTCGACCATCAGCGCGTAGCGGCCATCCTTGCCGACGATGCGCGGCAGGTCGGACGCGGCGTGCGCGCCGGCGGCGGCAAGGAACAGGCCCGCGGTCAGCAGGCGGGAGGACAGGGTTTTCATGCGCAAGCGGGTCTCCAGTCGTTGTGAGGGTTGGCGCAGCGCGCGGATCGCCGCCGCGCTGGCTGATGGGTTGAGCTGATACTTCACGTCTTCTTCAGGGGCCGGTCAGAACTGCGCGGCGTCGAGCGTGCGGCGCTCGCCCGGCCGCAGCGTCAGCGCCACAGTCTTGTCGCCATAGCGCACCTTCGCGGTGCCGCCACCGGCTACCGCGCGCACGGCGGCGGCGACAAGGCGGCCTTGGCGCCAGCGCATGTCGACTTCGAAGCCGCCCCGTGCGCGCAAGCCCGCTACCTCCCCGTCCGGCCACGCGGACGGCAGCGCCGGCAGCAACTGGATGGCGCCGGCCTGCGACTGCAGCAGCATCTCCGCGATGGCGGCCGTGGCGCCGAAATTGCCGTCGATCTGGAACGGTGGGTGCGCGTCCAGCAGGTTCGGGTACGTGCCGCCGCCGTTCATCTGCTCGGAGCCGGCGCTGGCCTGTTCGGCCGCGCGGGCGCCGGGGCTCGCAAGCAGGCCGCGCAGCATGCGCCAGGCGTGGTCGCCGTCGTACAGCCGTGCCCAGAACGCCATCTTCCACGCCATCGACCAGCCGGTGCCAGCATCGCCACGCGCTTCCAGGGTGCGCTTGGCCGCGGCGGCAAGGGCAGGCGTGCGCGCAGGGCTGATCTGGCGGCCCGGGTACAGCGCGAACAGGTGCGACACGTGGCGGTGGGTGTCGCCCCGCGTGTCGAGCACCGGGTCCTTCTTCTCGTCGAGCCACTCGAGCAGCTGGCCCCAGCTCCCCACACGGGGCGCCGCGAGCTTGTCGCGCATCGTCGTCAACCGGGCGGCCAGCGCCGCGTCGACGCCGAGGATGCGGGCCGCTTCCGCCGTATTGTTGAACAGGTCCCAGACGATCTCCTGGTCGTACGTGACGCCATCCTCGACGGGGCCGTGCTCCGGCGACCAGCCCTGCGGCGCGACGAGGCGCCCGTCCGGCAGCATCTTCAGGTAATCCTGCCAGAACGCGCTGGCCTCCTTCATCATCGGGTAGGCCACGTCGCGCAGGAACGCCTTGTCCTGCGTGAACGCATAGTGTTCCCAGAAGTGCTGCGCGTACCAGGCGCTCGCCGTCTTGTTCCACAAATAGCCCATGCCGCCGAACGGATTCGATTCCGTGCGCACGGTCCAGCCGCGCACCGGCTTGCCGTCCCGGCCCTTGAATTCGGCGGCCGTCGTCTCGCGCCACATGGGGGCGACGCTCGTCACGAAGCGGAAGAACGGGTCCGCCGTCTCCGCCAGATTCGTCACCTCGGCAGGCCAGTAATTCATCTGGACGTTGATGTTCGTGTGATAGTCCGACTTCCACGGCGGCGTCACGCTGTTGTTCCACAGGCCCTGCAGGTTCGCGGGCAGCGAATCGCGCGAGCTGGACACGAGCAGGTAGCGGCCGTACTGGAAGTATTGCGCTTCCAGTTCCGGATCGTTGCCCGCCTTCGTGTACGCGAGCAGGCGCGCGTCGGTCGGCAGCGCGCGGCGCTCCGGTGCGCTCGCGCCCAGGTCCAGCCGCACGCGGCCAAGCAGTTGCGCGGCGTCGCGCTCGTGGTCGGCACGCAGGTCGGCGGCCAAGCGGTTTCCCGCTGCCGTCACCTGGGCCGTCACCTGCGCCAGCGGATGGTCGCCGCGGAAGTGCCGCGCCGCGTCCGCCACGTAGCTCGTGCCCGCGCCGACGATGACGGTCAGCGCGTCGCAGCCGGAAAACACGATGCGGCCGTTCTCGACGGCGACCTTGCCGCCATCGTTCACGACCTGCACCTGGCTCGCGTAATCCAGCGTGTTCGCAGTGGGCGCGTCGCCCGGCAGGGTCCAACCGGCCAGCGTCCCCGTCGCATACAGGCGCTGGCCCGCCGCCGCGAGGTGCGCGCCGTGGCGATCGGACAGCGCGATCGAACCGGAATACTGGCCCGGCCGGTCGGCCGTGAGGCGCAGCACGATCACCTGCGCGGGATGGCTCGCCCACGCCTCGCGCCGGAAATGCACGCCGCCGTGCGTGTAGGTGACGGCGTGGACGGCATGCGCGAGATCCAGCGTGCGGCGGTAGTCGCGCGCATCGGCGTCGTGCCCCGGCAGGTCGACGACGACGTCGCCGAACGGTTGATAGGCGCCCATCGACTTGGCGTCGCCGGACCACAGCGTGATGTCGTTGAACTGCAGGTGCTCGCGCGCGACGCCGCCGAACACCATGGCGCCGATGCGGCCGTTGCCGATCGGGAGTGCCTCGCGCTCCCAGCCCTGGTCGTTGTCCTGTGCCGGGCTGTCGTAGCGCAACACGAGGTCGGTCGCGGCGCACGCGGCGGACGCAAGGCCCGCCAGCGCCAGCACGCACAGCGCCTGGCGCACGGCCTTCAGCAGGCGACGGGATCTCGACTTGGGCAATCGGCTGCAACGCAGGGGCATGGCTATCGGTTCCATATAGCGGGTTCAGTTCGAAATGGGCTTGCCATAGACGATGCCGCGGCCGGCCGTGCTCATGTAGACGACGCCGTAGCGATTCATGTCGCCGACGATGAACTGCCCGTCGCCCGGCCCGCCGTACTGGTGGGCGTCGTCGTTGATGCGCGTCCAGGTGGCGCCCGCGTCGAGCGAGCGGTGGATGCCGCGCACGCCCTTCACGTCGCCCCAGATGTACACGGCGGGATAGTCGTGTCCCGGCGCCGCCTTGCCGAAGCCGACCGCGCCGCAATAGCCCACGCCCGCCAGCGGCGCGACATGCGCACCGCCGTCCGTGGAGCGCACGAGGCCACCGTTCTTCAGCGCGACCCACACGTCGCCCGCGCGGCCGGGCGCCACGCCCACGCGGCGCGAACCGCCCGCGGGCAGGCGCGCGCGCGGGGCGAACGTGGCGCCACCGTCCGTGCTGGCGAGCAGCGCCGCATCGTCGTACGCATAGAACACGTGCGGGTCCGCGGGGTCGGCCACGGGGCGCATCCTCGCTTTCGCAAGGCCCGTGACGAGCGTCCACGTGGCGCCGCCGTCGGCCGTGCGCCACACGTCTTTCGCGCGCTCCGGCGCGTGCAGGATCACGGCACCGTCGGCCGACATGGCCGCCTGGCCCCGCGCGCCCTTGAGGGCGGCGGTCCGGGCCCAGGTCGCGCCGCCGTCGTGCGTGACGAGCATGCTGTCGCCCACGCGCACCATCGTACGGGGGGCATTCGCGGCGACGGCGAGACCCGTCGTCGTGCCGATCTGCGGCTCATGGATACGGCCCGGCCGTGCGGGGTCGTCGTGCAGGAAGCCGTCGTAGTCGCCGATGGCCGACACCAGTGGGCCGTCCGGGATGCTGGCGAGGTCCAGCGGAACCGTCTCTTCGAGTCCGTCGACGGCGAACGTCCACGTGGCGGGCGCCGCGTCGATGTTCGCCGTACGGAACACGCCATTGCCGGACGTGACCCAGACGGCGTGCGTGTCGGCGGGGTCGAATTCGATGGAACCGGCCCAGTGGATCGCGTGGCCCTTCAGCCACGGCACGCCGGCCGCATCGCGCACGAAGCCGCGCGCGACGACGTCCGTCCAGTTCGCGCCGCCGTCGCGCGACAGGAAGATGCGGTCGCCCTTCGCGTCACCCTGCGGCAGGAACGTGTTGATGGTCGAGACGACGAGGCGCTGCGGATTCTTCGGATCGACGCTGATGCCGGCGAACGGCCGCGTCCAGCCGGCCGGCGTGATGTTCGTCCACGCGCCGCCCGCGATCGGATACTTCCATACCTGGCCGCGGTCCATCGGCTCACGGCCCGCGCGGTCCGGATGCGGGCCGGCGCCGTTCGCGAACGTGACGACGAGGTTGCCCGCGCCGTCGAGCACGGCGCGCTGCGGCATCAGGTCCACGGGTGCGCCGGCCACGGGCTCGAACGTCGCGCCGCCGTCGTCGCTGCGGTACAGGTTCGGGCCGACGGTGCCGAAGCGCGACACGCCCGCGAACAGGCGGCGCGCCTGGCCGCCGCGCACGCTCGCGGGGTCGGGCACGACAAAGGCGATGCCCACGTCGTTCGGCGTCGTCGTCACGGGCACGCCGGCCACGCGGGTCCACGTGCGGCCGGCGTCCGTGCTCTTGAACAGGCCGTCGCGGCGCGTGCCCACGTACAGGACCTTGCTGTCGGCCGGGTCAACGGCCAGGCGCTCGCCGTCCTGGCGGCCCATGCCGTTGCCGTGGGTCTTGAACTGGTTCGTGACGTCGACGCTGGAAAACGTCTTGCCGCCGTTCGTGGAATGGAGGATCGCCGTGCGACCGCCGTTCAGGTAGGCGATGCCGGCGAGGAGCCAGATGTTGTCGGCGTCGTGCGGATCGACGGCCAGCGCGTCGACGCCGAGGAGGCCCGTCCGGTCTTCCGGTACCCAGTCGAGCAGCGCGGTCCAGCGCTTGCGGCGCGGGTCCCAACGGTACGCACCGCCCACGTCCGTGCGCGCGTACGCGACGCCGGGCGCGGCACGCGCCGGCACGACGGCCGTGACGAAACCGCCGCCACCGATGGCGACGCTGTCCCACTGATACGGCACCCCGGTGTACGGCGTCCCGGCGGACGGGGCCCCCGCGTGCGGGGCCTCCGCGCGCGGAGGCCGGTCCTTCGCCTGCCGCGCGCCCGCGCCACCCGCCAGCAACGCCAGCGCGACGGCCACCACGGGGGCCAGCTTTCTCGACTTCATCGATCCGTCTCCATCATGCGTGTGCACCTGAACCAGGCGCGCATGAGTCTCCATCATTGTTCTGATATTGCTTATCGCTATGCTAAGCCAAGCGCTGTTTGTGGCGCAAGGAAAATGTTCGCGCTAACAGAATTTTCCCGCGCGCTTCAAGTGTTGCGCGTGTTTCGTCGCCATCCTGCACAACACGACGAAACAAGACCGTATGGCAGCGCTGTCAAGCCCGATTTGTTGTATTTCCCATACGTCAAGAAAAATATTTATCAGGTCATGAAATCGATTACGTATAACATTCGGCCGTGGGCTTGCTGCTGATCAGTATGTCATACGCTAACAGGAACGTCGCTCCGCGATCGTCGATTTCATTCGAGATATCAGGGGCTTGCCGCAGGGCGGGGTCTCCCCGCCCGGGCCACCATGCCGACGGCGCCAATCCCGCCGCGGCAATGATTTTGCCGGCCACGGGCATGCAGCGCCGCATTGCAATGACACGAAAGCACGGCGCACATGTACGTATCGGCAAAATTTATGGTAGCGTATAACAACCAGTGTTAGGCATCACATCGACCTGGCTGCATGTTAGAGCTTGTTATAAAAACACTACCTGATCATCGGGGGAGACAATGAAGAAGTTCCAGAAAACCGCTATTGCGGCGGCGGTCGCGCACGTCGCCGTCCTTTCCAGCACCGCAGCGTGGGCCCAGACCGGCGCCGACGCCGCAGCGAACGGCGCGGCCCCGGCCGTCGTCCACATCAGCGGCCAGCGCGCCGCGCTCCAGTCGGCGCAGAAACTCAAGCAGGACGCGGACGAAGTCGTCGACTCGATCGTCGCGGAAGACATCGGCAAGCTGCCGGACCGCTCGGTCACCGAGGTGCTGCAGCGTATCGCCGGCGTCACCATCGACCGCAACATGGCGGGCGACCCGAACCGCCAGTCCGTCGAAGGCTCTGGCGTGTCCGTGCGCGGCCTGACCTACGTGCGTTCGGAAATCAACGGCCGCGACGCGTTCTCGGCCGGCGGCGGCCGTTCGCTCGGCTTCGCCGACGTGGCGCCAGAGCTGATGGCTGGCGTCGACGTCTACAAGAACCCGTCCGCGGAACAGATCGAGGGCGCGATCGCCGGCCTCGTCAACCTGCGCACGGCAATGCCGTTCGACTACAAGGGCTTCAAGGGCACGGTCGGCGTGTCCGAAAGCTATTCGACCTTGCGCAAGGGCGCTCCGTCCCCGACTGAGACGATCCTGCTGTCGAACCGCTGGAAGACTGACTTCGGCGAGTTCGGCGCGCTGGTCGACTTCGCCCATGCGAAGAGCCCGACCCGCTCGGACGGCGTGGGCGTCGACCCGTACTGGCCGCACGTGAATTCGACGAACCCCGCGCTGTACGACCGCTCGCAGACCAAGTGGATCCCGCTCGGCGTCGGCTATCGCTCGCAGCAGTTCGACCGTACCCGCCGCGGCGACTACGCCGCATTCCAGTGGCGCCCGAACAAGGACCTGACGGCCGCGCTCACCTATTTCAAGACGAAGTACAAGGAAGACCTGGACGAGCACGTCGTGTCGTCGTCCGAGGACAAGTGGTACCAGCAGGTCCCGAGCGCCGACTCAGTCTTCAACGGCAACGGCGCGTTCCAGAGCGGCACGATCTCGAACCCGACCTATGGCGGTTCGCCGTTCAACAGCTCGCAGCGTATCAACACGCGTGAGTCGAGCACGCGCGACGTGTCGCTGAACGTGCAATGGCGCGCAACGCCGAACCTGACCTGGACGAACGACGTGCAGCACGTCCATTCGACGACGCAGGGCTTCGACGCCGACGTGTCGACGGGCTTCATCATGCCGAACCAGACGATGGACATGCGCGGCAGCGTCCCGCAGATCACCCTCGGCTCGCCGGCCTACATGTCCGACCCGAACAACTACTACTGGGCGTACACCCAGGAAGCGCTGGACCACGCCACCGCGACCCAGACGGCGTGGAAGTCCGACGTCAAGTTTGCGTTCGACCACCCGGTGCTGCGCGACGTGCGTTTCGGCGTCCGCATGGCCAACCGCGAAGGCGTCAACAACAAGGCACAGCCCTTCTACAACTGGCAAGCGATCACGTTCCCGTGGATGGAAGGCTGGCAGATCAACCACGTTGCCCGCCTGGGCGATCCGCGTTTTGCCGGCGGCGCGTCGCTGCAGCAGATCGACAACTTCTTCGGCGGCAAATACAACCTGCCCCCGATGCTGTTCGCGAACGAGGCGACGGTGCGCGGCTTCCCGGACCAGTGGTCGAAGATCCACGCCTACCACGACGTCCTGTGCGCGGAAAAGGGATCGAGCTGCACGCCATGGGTTGCATCGAGCTTCAACAGCCCGGCCGCAACCAACACACAGGACGAAAAGACCCGCGCGGCCTATGCACAGCTCCGCTTCGGCTGGGATGACCTGCAGCATCCGATCGACGGTAACGTCGGCCTGCGCTACGTGAAAACGAAGGACGTCGGCAGTGGCTATGTCGCATTCACGCCGCCGAACCTGAACCTGCCGACGGATGGAACCCCGGTATCCGGCCAGGAAAACCTGATCAACATCGCCCGGTTCGCGCAGAAGATGTCGGCGGAGAACACGTACCACAACTGGCTGCCGAGCCTGAACCTGCGCATGAAGTACAACGAGCAGCTGCAGTTCCGCTTCGCCGCGTCCCGTTCGATCTCGCGTCCGGACTTTGGCCAGCTGCAGGTCCAGACGACGTTGAATGCGACGAACTCGCAGACGACGACCAAGGACGCCAGCGGCAAGACGACTTCGGTCCATTTCGACGGCACCAGCCTGAGCGGCAACAGCAACGGCAACGCCATGCTCAAGCCGACCACGTCGACCAACTTCGACCTGACCGCCGAGTGGTACTTCGCCAAGGCCGGCTCACTGACGTTCGCGGCGTTCAGCAAGGACATCAAGGACATCGTCACGACGCAGTCCTACGACTACGTCCGGAACGACGTCAACGGCAAGCCGCAGTCATTCGTGGTCACCGGCCCGGTCAACGGCGCCAAGGGCTCCGCGCGCGGTTTCGAGATCGCCCACCAGCAGTATTACGATTTCGTCCCCGACTGGCTGAAGGGCATCGGCACGCAGGCCAGCTGGACGTACGTCGAGAGCAAGCAGAGGCTGAACCATCCGGTGTTCTCCGCATGGTGTTCGGGTAACGACGCCGCGTCGAACTACAACCTGTTCATCAACGGCTGCGATACCGACGCCCGCGCGTTCGGCAACACCCCGATGCAAGGCCTGTCGCGCCACACGATCAACCTGGCGGTGATGTACGAGCAGCACGGCCTGTCGATGCGCCTGGCGTACAACTGGCGCTCGCGTTACTTGCTGGGTGTGACGCAGTGGGGCAGCCGCGGCAACAATGGCCTGAACACGAATCCGGACGCGCCAGCCGGCAAGTTCCTGATCCCGACGACGAACAACGACCAGGCGTTCGGCCTGCCGCTGTACCAGGCACCGTACGGCCAGCTGGACGGCTCGATCTTCTACGACTTCACGGACAAGTTCCGCGTCGGCCTGGAAGCCACGAACCTGACCAACTCGTACACGCGCCAGATCATGCAGCAGCACCCCGGCGACTTCACGCGCCAGGTCTTCATGAGCGGGCCGCGTTACACGGTGCTCGCGCAGTACTCGTTCTGACGGCACGGTTCCCGCGCCAGCGGGATTCTGTCGGATTGTCTACAATCGACGCTTGATCGACACCGCCGCCGCCGCGGCCCGCGAGGCCACGGCGGCGGTGCCGTTTCCGGCGTTTCCACTTCGCTTGACACAAGGAGCCCTTATGAACATCCAAGGCGACATGATCATCGGCCGGCAGGCCGTGCACGGCAGTGCCGGCACGGTGCGGGCCTTCAATCCGGCCACGCGCGCCGAGATGGAGCCCGCGTTCGGCGCCGCCAGCATGGACGACCTGGCCGCCGCCTGCTTGCTGGCCGAGGCCGCGTTCGACCCGTATCGCAGCCTGCCGCTCGAGCAGCGTGCGCGCTTCCTCGAAACGATTGCCGACCGCATCATGGACATCGGTCCCCTGCTCATCGAGCGCGCATCGGCCGAGTCGGGCCTGCCGGCCGCGCGCCTCGAAGGCGAGCGCGCACGCACGTGCAACCAGCTGCGCCTGTTCGCCAAGGTCGTGCGCGACGGGCACTTCCTCGACGCGACCCTCGACTCCGCCCTGCCCCAGCGCACGCCGCCGCGTCCGGACCTGCGCATGCGCAAGATCGGGCTGGGCCCCGTGGCCGTCTTCGGCGCCTCGAACTTTCCGCTCGCGTTCTCCGTCGCCGGCGGCGACACGGCATCCGCGCTGGCCGCCGGCTGTCCCGTCGTCGTGAAGGCGCACAACGCGCACCTGGGCACGTCGGAACTCGTCGCGAAAGCCGTGCGCCAGGCCGCCGAGGATTGCAGCATGCCCGATGGGACGTTCTCGATGCTGATCGGGACCGGGTTCGAGATCGGCCAGGCCCTCGTGTCGCATCCGGCCATCAAGGCCGTCGGCTTCACGGGCTCGCGCGCGGGCGGGCTCGCGCTCGTGAACGCGGCGCAGGCGCGCAAGGAACCGATTCCCGTCTACGCCGAAATGAGCAGCATTAACCCGTTCTTCCTGCTGCCTGGCGCCCTCGCCGCGGGCGGCGCAAAATTGGCCCAGGGCTTCGTCGACTCGTTGACGATGGGCGTCGGCCAGTTCTGCACGAACCCCGGCCTCGTGATCGGCCTCGCGGGCGCCGAACTGGACGTGTTCCGCACCGCGGCCACCGAGGCGCTGGCCGCCAAGGGCGCCGGCACGATGCTCACGGCCGGCATCCACCAGACCTATGTGGACGCCGTGGCGCGCCGCTCGGGCCTCGCCGGCGTGGACCTCGTCGCGCAGGGCGGTTCGGAAGGCTGCGGCTGCGCCGCGCAGGCCGCGCTGTACCAGACGGGCGCCGCGACGTTCCTCGCCAACAGCGCGCTGGAAGAAGAGATCTTCGGGCCCACGGCGCTGATCGTCACGTGCGCGAACGAGAACGAACTGCTGGAAGTGGCGCGCCACGTCGAAGGGCAGCTGACGGCCACGATCCACGCGACGGCCGCGGACCGCTACCTGGCCGGCCGGCTGATGCCGACCTTGGAACGCAAGGCGGGCCGCATCCTGTTCAACGGCTTCCCGACCGGCGTCGAAGTGTGCCACGCGATGGTGCACGGCGGGCCGTTCCCGGCCACGTCGGACAGCCGCACGACGTCGGTGGGAGCGACCGCGATCGAGCGCTTCCTGCGGCCGGTGTGCTACCAGGACGTGCCGGCGGAGCTGCTGCCGGAAGCGCTGCGCGACGAGAATCCGCTGGGGCTGGCGCGGATGGTCGACGGGACGCTGCGAGTGGCATAAAACCGACCGGCATTGCGTAGGGTGGGCACCCCGTGCCCACGCGGACGCTTGCGTCTAGTCTGCGTTACGCGTGGGCTCGGGGAGCCCACCCTACCGCGTTAATGTCCACTCGACTTGGTCAGTCAATGTCCCGGCCTGCACTTCGATCCGGTTCGTACCTGGTGCCAGGCGCACCGGCCAGCGCGCGATCTGGCCATCGACGGCGCGCTCGCCCAGGTCCACGCCGTTCACGCGCAGCCGCACGGCCGGCTGGTTGCTGTACACCTTGACTTCCGTATCGGCCGCCGTGCGCTTCACGGCGCGCCGCGACGTGATGTACACCATCGGCTTCTTCGCCCAATTGGCCTGGTACCAGTAATACGCATCCTTGCGCACCTGCCGGTCCATGCTGACGAGGCCCTTGTCGTTGACGCCGCGCACATCGCCCTCGTCGCGACCGCTCGACGCGAAATCGAAGCCCGTCCACACGAACGACGCCCACAGCCACGGCGCCGCCTCGACCTGGCGCCAGGCCGCCTCGTGGTACAGCGCCTGGTACTGCTCCGGGTGCCAGCGGCTCGGCGCCACGGGACGGCGCGGCGGGTCCTCCTGCTGCTGCGCGCTGCCGCCGGCGCCATACTCGCTCAGCGCTTCCGGCGTGCGCGGACGCGCCGCGTGGTTCGCCGCGAGGAGCGGACCGAGGTCCGCGAACGCCTTGTCGTACCAGCCGAAATACACGTTCGACGCGATGGCGTCCGTGTGCATGGCCTGCGGCCCGTCGATGGGCGCGCAGCAGTTCGCGTACACGGTCGGACGGCTGGGATCCTCGTCTTTCAAGAGCCGCTGCATGGCGTCCAGCAGATGGGCGCTCGTGTCGTCCACCTTGTAGATCTCGTTGCCCAGTCCCCAGACGAATACGGACGGGTGATTGAAATTCTGGCGCACCAGTTCGCGTGCCTGCTGCGCCGCATTCGCGGTGAACGCCGCGCTGGCGTCGACTTCCGACGTCAGCGGCAGTTCCGTCCACACGAGGAATCCTTTGCGATCGGCCAGCGCGTAACTGTGTTCGTTGTGCTGGTAGTGGGCGAAACGCAGGCCCGTGACGCCGAGATCGTCCAGGATGCGGTAGTCGGCGTCGATGTCCGCGTCGGAGACCGCGGTGCCCTTGCCCGGCGCCCAGGTCAGGTGCACGTTGACGCCGTGGACGCGGTACGGGCGATCGTTCAGCAACAGGCCGCGATCCGCATCCAGGCGCACGGTGCGCACGCCGACCTCGGTGTCCACGCGGTCGAGCGGCGCCGTGTCGCCAGCCCGCGCCACCGTGACCTCGCTGGCGTACAGATACGGGTCGTCGACGCCCTGCCACAGGTGCGGCTTCGCGAGCACGGCGTCGAGGTCGACGGGTACGGTCGCGCGGGCCGGCAGCACCGCCGTACCTCGCGTCGTCGCCACGACCTTGCCCGCGGCGTCGCGCAAGCGCGCCGTGACGGTCACGCGCTCGGGCTGTGCGCGCTCGTTCGTCACGCGAGTACGCCAGTGCAGGCGCGCGCGTTCCGGCGTCACCTCGGGCGTGCCGACGTACACACCGGGACCGCCGAAGTCCAGCATGTCGACGTGGACTTCCTGCGTGGCCACCAGCCGTACGCTGCGATACATCCCGCCGTACAACGTGTAATCGCCGCCCAGCGGTGCGACGCCGGGCTGGCGCGCGTTGTCGACCCGGACCACGAGCGCATTGGCGCCTGCATGCAGATGGTCCGTGACGTCGAAGCGGAAGCGCGCGAAGCCGCCCTCGTGGCGGCCCACATGCGTCCCGTTCAGCCACACGTCCGTCGACAGCGCCGCGCCGTCGAATTCGAGGTAGACGCGGCCCGGTCGTGGCTGCGGGGCCGCGAGGGTGCGGCGGTACCAGCCCGCGCCGCGGTAAGGCTGCGCCGTCGTGGCATCAAGCGCGTTGAACGTGTGCGGCAGCGCGACCTTCGTCCACGCGCCTGGTGCGGGCGCGGAAGAGTCGGCGCCGTCGCCCTTGATGAATTCCCAGCCGTCGTCCAGGCCGACGACCGTACGCGGGGCCGCTGCCCCGTGGGCGGCCGCCATCCAGGCACAGGCCAGCGTCAGTGCGAGGACACGGCGGAAGCGTATTGCGAAATCGAGCATCGATGTATCCGATATAAAAAAAGGGCCCGCGAACGGGCCCCTCGGAGCGACCGCGAGGATCAGTGATTATGGCGCGGCATGTCGTGACCGACGCCGCGGTACGGCAGCGCGAGCTCCATGCACGCCCCCGTGTGCAGCTGGCCGACGGTGGCGCGGTAGATCTGCTGCCACGGCGTCTGGTTCGGCGGGATCGCCGGCGGCGCGTCCTTGCGGCGCGCTTCCAGTTCCGCGTCGGAGATCTGCACGTCGCAGCGGCCCGTGTTCAGGTCCACGCGCACGACGTCGCCCGTGCGCAGCAGCGCCAGGTTGCCGCCCGCCGCGCTTTCCGGCGACGCGTTCAGGATCGACGGGCTGTCCGACGTGCCGGACTGGCGCCCGTCGCCCAAGGTCGGCAGCGCATTGATGCCCTTCTTGATCAGCGCATCGGGCGGTTGCATGTTGACGACTTCGGCCGAACCGGGCCAGCCCACGGGACCGGAACCGCGGATCACCAGCATCGTGCGCTCGTCGATGTTCAACGCCGGGTCGTTGATGCGGTGGTGGTAATCGTCCGAACCGTCGAACACGACGACCTTGCACGCGAACGCGTTCTCCGAGCCCGGCTCCGACAGGTAGCGCGCGCGGAACGCATCGGAGATGACGCTCGTCTTCATGATCGCGAAGTCGAACAGATTGCCCTTCAGGACCATGAACCCAGCCTTGTCCTTCAGCGGCGCATCGAACGGCCAGATCATCTCGCGATCAATGCTTTCGCGGCCCACGAGGTTCTCGGCCATCGTCTTGCCGGTGACGGTCGGACGCTTCGAGCGCAGCATGCCCTTCTGCTCCAGTTCCCACATGATGGCGGGCACGCCGCCGGCACGGTGGAAACGCTCGCCCAGGTATTTGCCGGCCGGCTGCATGTTCAGCAGCAGCGGCACGTCGTAGCCGTATTCCATCCAGTCTTCCGGCGCGATCTCGACGCCGGCATGGCGTGCCATCGCCACGATGTGCGGCTGCGCGTTGGTGGACCCGCCGATCGCGGCGTTGACGACGATGGCGTCGATGAAGGCGTCGCGCGTGAGCACCGCCGACGGACGCAGGTCCTCGAACGCCATGCCGACGATGCGGCGGCCCGTCTCGTACGCCATCTGGCCGCGCTCGCGGTACGGCGCGGGGATCGCCGAGCATCCCGTCAGCGACATGCCCAGCGCCTCGGCGACGGCGTTCATCGTCGACGCCGTGCCCATCGTGTTGCAATGGCCGGCGGACGGCGCGGACGCGGTGGCGATGTCGATGAATTTCTGTTCGTCGATCTCGCCGGCAGCCAGGCGGCGGCGGCCTTTCCAGATCGCGGCGCCGGAGCCAACCAGTTCACCCTCGAACCAGCCGTCCAGCATCGGGCCGCCGGACAGCACGATGGCCGGGATGTCGACGGTGGCGGCGGCCATCAGCTGGGCCGGCGTCGTCTTGTCGCAGCCCGTCGTCAGCACGACGGCGTCGATCGGATAGCCATGCAGGATCTCGACGAGGCCCAGGTAGGCCAGGTTGCGGTCCAGTGCCGCGGTCGGGCGGCGGCAGTTCTCGAAGATCGGGTGCAGCGGGAATTCCATCGGGATGCCGCCCGCGTCGCGGATGCCGTCGCGCACGCGCTTGGCCAGGTCCAGGTGGATGCGGTTGCACGGCGAGATGTCGCTGCCGCTCTGGGCGATGCCGATGATCGGCTTGCCGGAGCGGAGTTCTTCCGGGGTGATCCCGTAGTTCATGAAGCGCTCGAGGTAGAGCGCCGTCATGTCGATGCGCTCCTCGTTGTCGAACCAGTCCTGCGACCGGAAGCGCTTCGGTTTGCTGTTCTGTTGTGTCATTCCGTATTACTCCTGCAGCCGCAGCACGTGGTGCGGCAATCCGGCCGTCTCGGCGCGGAAGGTGAACAGCGCGCCCGCGAGCGGCTGCTGAGACAGTTCCTCGGCCGACAGGCCCTTGCGTGCCGACGTCGCGTAGACGGTGCGCAGGTCGTCGCCGGCGAAGGCCAGCTTGGTGATGTTCGAGCACGGGAAGCGCACTTCGCCCACCTTGCCGCCGGAAGGATCGCGGCGTTCGATGCGCCAGCCGCGGAACACGGCGATCCACACGTGGCCTTCGGCGTCGACGGCCATCCCGTCCGGCCAGCCGCCGTCCGTGATCTCGGCGAATAACCGCTTGTTCGACAGGCCGCCATCTTCCGCCAGGTCGAAAGCATACACCCGTTTATCCAGCGTGTCGGTGTGATACAGCGTGCGCCCGTCCGGGCTCACGGCCGGGCCGTTCGTGATGATGTAGCCGTCGTCCATGCGCACGACGTGCTTGCCGTCGAAGCGGTACAGCACGCCCGTCGGCTGCTCTTCGGCGTCGTCCATCGAACCGAACCACAGGAGACCCTGCGCGTCGACGTGGCCGTCGTTGAAGCGGTTGCCGTTGACGTCCGCCTCGACCTTCACGAACGGGACGAATTCGCCGGTCGCTTCCACGAAGCGGTACAGGCCATCCTCCAGCGAGACGACGAGGCCGCCGTCGGAGGCGCGCACGACGAAGCTGACCTGACCCGGCGCGTCCCAGCTCTTCCGGTCGGACCCGTCGGCCGCGCAGCGGTGCAGGCGACGACCCTTGATGTCGACGAACCAGACCTGGCCGTTCGGGGCATCCCACAGGACGCCCTCGCCCAGCGTGGCGCCGACTTCCCACAAGGGCGTGGGTTGCGTGCCCGGGGCGCAGTCAGTATCCATCTTATGCGCCATACCAACCCGCGTCGACGAAATACTCGCGGCCGGAGATGTGGCGCGCATTGTCCGACGCCAGGAACAGCGACAGCGCCGCCACGTCTTCCATCTGGACGCGCTCGGGGATGCACTGGCCGGCCAGGATGCGGGCTTCTTCGTCCGGGTTGTGCCACAGCGCCTTCTGGCGTGGCGTGACGACGGCGCCCGGGACCACCGTCACGGCACGGATGCCGTGCGGGCCGAATTCGCGCGCCATGTTGCGTGTCATGCCTTCGATGGCGGCCTTCGCCATCATGTACAGGCCCAGTTGCGTGTGCGGCAGGTGCCACGAGATCGAGCCGAAGTTCAGCAGCACGCCGTACTTGCGGGCTTTCATGCCGGGGATGACGGCCTGCGCGCAGAAATACTGGTGGCGCAGGTTCACGTTCATGCGGCTTTCCCAGTACGCGGGCGTCACGTTCTCGATGTCGTGGCGGTCGTCGTTCGCCGCATTGTTCAGCAGGATGTCGACGCCGCCCGCTTCCTCTTCGATGTGGGCGAAGGTCGCCTTCAGCTCGTCCAGATTGGTCAGGTCGCACTTGATGAACTTCGGTGCGATGCGCGAGCCGGCCAGCGCGGCCTCCAGCGCGCGCGAGGCGTCCTCGGCGATGTCGAGGAAGTACACGCGGGCGCCCTGGCCGGCGAAGGCCGTGGTCAGCTCGGCGCCGATGCCGCTGCCGCCGCCGGTGATGACGACACGCTTGCCTGCGAGGTCGGGGAACGTCGCGTAGACGAATGCTTGGTTTTGTTCAGACATGATTTTCGTTATATTCAAAGGCGCGCCGGTCAGGCCGCGCTGGACAGCAGGCCACGCTGGGCCAGGTTGGCGTACAGCGCGCGTACGCCGAAGGTCCACGGTGCGATCGCATCGCTGCGCTGGACGGTGTTGACCAGCGTGCCCAGCGACGGCGTGGAGATGCTCACGCGGTCGCCCGCGTGGTGGGTGAAGCCGCCGCCTTGCGCATCGCGGTCCTTGATCGGCGAGAACATCGTGCCGAGGAACAGCATGAAGCCGTCCGGGTACTGGTGGTGCTTGCCGCAGGTCTGACGCACGAGGTCCAGCGGGTCGCGGCTGATCTCGCGCATGAAGCTGGCGCCGGCGAGTTCGAATTTGTCGTCGACGCCTTCGATCCGCATGCGCACTTCCGCGTTGCGCAGGGTGTCGATGTCGAAATCGCCGTCGAACAGGCGGATGAACGGGCCGATGGCGCAGGAGCCGTTGTTGTCCTTCGCTTTACCCAGCAGCAGCGCGCTGCGGCCTTCGATGTCGCGCAGGTTGACGTCGTTGCCCAAGGTCGCGCCCACGACTTGCGCGCGGCTGTTCACGGCGAGGACGATTTCCGGCTCAGGATTGTTCCAGTGCGACGACGGGTGCAGGCCAACGGCGGCGCCGTGTCCGACGGCGGACATCGGCTGCGACTTCGTGAACACTTCGGCGTCCGGGCCAATGCCCACTTCCATGTACTGCGACCACATGCCGCGCGCGGACAGGTCGGCCTTCAGGCGCATGGCGGCCTCGCCGCCCGGCTCCAGTTCCGACAGATTCGTGCCGATGGTCTCCTGCAACTGCTGGCGCAGTGCGCTCGCGCGGGCCGGATCGCCCTTCGCCTGTTCCTCGATCACGCGTTCCAGCAGGCTGACGGCGAACGTCACGCCGCAGGCCTTGATCGCCTGCAGGTCGCACGGCGCCAGCAGGCGCACGTCCGCGCCTTCGTCGCCTTGCAACGCGGCGGCCACCAGCGCGTTGACGTCACCCAGGTCCTCGCCGTCCGCGTCGCGCACGATGGCGACGAGGTCGTCGCGCTCGAACAGTTCGGACACGGTCGGCGCATGACGCGTGATGTCGACCACGCGGCCGTTACGCACGGCGACGACGGCCGGGCCGTTGATGTTACCTGCACGCCAGACGCGGCCGACCATCAAGGCCTGGTCGAGGTCCTGCGGCAGCGGATTGGCTTGGATAGCTGTCATGTTGTTCTCTCTTGGGTTATGCCACCGTGAGCGTCGTCTTCTTCAGGTCGACGCTGTTCGGTCCTGCGAAAATGGTGAACGTCCCCGGCTCGACGACGCGCTTCATCGCGACGTTGTAGAACCACAGGTCCGAAGGTTTGATGTCGAACGACACCGTGCGCTGCTCGCCCGGCTCCAGGGTGACGCGCTGGAAGCCCTTCAGTTCCAGCAGCGGACGGGTGACGGAGCTGACGTCGTCGCGGATGTACATCTGCACGACCTCGTCGCCGCGCACGCCGCCCACGTTCTTCACGTCGACGTGCACGCGCGTCGTGCCGGACACTCCCATGCGGTCCTTGTCCAGGCGCGGCGCGGAGATCTCGAAGCGCGTGTACGACAGGCCGTAGCCGAAGGGGTATAGCGGGGTCGTCACGTCGTCGATGTAGCCGCGGCGGCTGCTCGGCTTGCGGTTGTAGAACATCGGCAGCTGGCCGACGTCGCGCGCGATCGTGACCGGGAGCTTGCCGCCCGGGCTCACGCGGCCGAACACGAGGTCGGCGATCGCATGGCCCGTCTCCTGCCCCATGTACCAGCATTCCAGCAGCGCGTCGGCGCGCTCGGCGAGGTAGTTCACGGACAGCGGACGGCCGTTCAGCAGCAGCACGACGGTCGGCTTGTTCAACGCGAAGATGGCGCGCGCGAGATCGTTCTGCTGGCCGATGAGGTCCAGCGACGTGCGGTCGCCCAGGTGGTTGTCGGCCCAGGCCTCGCGCGCCGTCTGCTCGTTGTCGCCCAGGACCATGACGATCGTGTCGGCCTTCTTCGCCGCTTCCACCGCCTCGGCGATGAGGCGCGCGTTGACGTCCGGCTTCGTCCACACGATCTCGTCCTGGCCCCACACATGGCCTTCCGTCAGGCGCACACCTTCCGCATAGTCCAGCGCGAAGCCGTGCGCTTTCGATTCTTCCTGCAGCGCCTCGTACACGGAGACGACGTGGCGCGGCTTGTCGGAGTAGCCGCCGATCGGCGTGTCCTTCGCGTGCGTGCCGACCAACAGCAGCTTGCCGACCTTCTGCGGCGCCAGCGGCAGCAGGCCCTTGTGGTTTTTCAGCAGCACGGCGGTACGTTGCGCGGCCTTGCGCGCGAGGGCGATGGCTTGCGGCGTGGCCGTGCGGGCATCGGCCTGCGCGACGTCGGCATACGGATTCTCGAACAGGCCTGCCTCGAACTTCAGGCGCAGGATGCGGCGCACGACGGCGTCGATTTCCTTCGTCGTGATCTTGCCTTCCTTGACCAGCTCACCCAGCACCGCGTAACCGGCGGGGTCCGGCGTCTCGATGTCGACGCCGGCCTTGAACGCAGCGAGGCCGCCTTCCTTCACGGAGCCGACGAGGTGGTGGCGGCCGCCCAGTTCCGCAACCGCCATGTAGTCGGACACGGTCAGGCCCTGGAAGCCCCACTCCTTGCGCAACACGTCCGTCAGCAGCCAGCGGTTCGCGTGCGACGGGATGCCGTCGATCTCGTTATACGAAGGCATCACGGCCGCGATCTTCGTTTCCTTGATGATCTTCTCGAACGGCGGGAAGAAGTCTTCGCGCAGCGCGCGCTCGCCCACGTTCGCGGGGCCGATGTTGGTGCCGGACTCCGGCTGGCCGTGGCCCGTCATGTGCTTCAAGGTCGCGTAGACCTTGTCCTTGGCGAGCGGCAGCGAATCGCCCGAGAAGCCCAGCACGGCGGCCTTGCCCATCGTGCCGCACACGTGCGGGTCTTCGCCATACGTCTCTTCGATGCGGCCCCAGCGCGGCTCGCGCGCCACGTCGACGACGGGCGCCAGCGCGAGGTTGGCGCCGCGCGCACGCATCTCCTGAGCGGCGAGCGAAAATATCTGCTGGACGAGTTCCGGGTCGAACGTCGACGCGAGGCCGATCGCCTGCGGGAAGCTGGTCGCCTCTGGCGCCACATAGCCGTGCAGCGATTCCTCATGCATGAAGACAGGGATACCCAGGCGCGTCTGCTCCAGCGCCCATTTCTGCACGGCGTTCACGTATTCCGCCGTCTCCTTCGGGCCGCGGTTGCCGACGGCGCCCGAGTTGCCGGCGTTGTTGTCGGCGCCGATCTGGCGGTCGGACGGGCGCGCGAACATGCCCATGCCGTTCGGGTGCACCTGCTTCGCCTTCTCCGCCGAAAAGCTCGTGTCCGCGTTCTGCAGATCCTTCTTGGTGAGCCACACGCACTGCAGCTGGGCGATCTTCTCGTCGAGCGTCATGCGCCCGAGCAGATCGTCCACGCGCGTCGCCACGGGCGCGTTCGCGTTCTTGTACACCGGCGTGGCGGCCTTGGCAGCCAGCGCGCCCGGCACGACGGCCATGCCGGCCGCGCCCCCGACCGTGGCCAGAAACTCCCTGCGTTTGATACCCATCGACTTTGTCTCCAACTTGTTTTTGTAAGTGAGCCTGCCTGGCATGCGGTGGGTCTGCGCCCAACATTCCAATAACAAAAATGTTACCGCAACCATTCCAGTCTAATCGGCGGATTTGGGCCTTGTCAATCAAATATTCGGAAGATGTCCGGCGAAGGCGACGCAAGCGGTCCGAGCGATGTCGAAATTGGCCGGGAAAGTGGAAAAATGGGATGTTAGCGTGAACAGCTTATGCGCCATGCATAAACCGACAGAAATACGGCGGGGACCACGGCCGCGGCGGGCGCCGCGGCCGGAACGGCAATCAGCCTGCGCGCTTGGCCGCCGCGAGCGGCAGCAGCGCCGAAGGACGGGTGCGCGGCGCGGCGTCGGACTGGCGGCGCACCAGTTCGAAGTCCATGCGGACCTGTTCGGGTTCCGCCGCCTCGCCCTCGCGCAGCGCACGCACGCGGCGCACGAGCGACTGCACGGCTTCGCGCGCCATGCCGGCGATCGGTTGGCGGACGGTCGTCAGCTCCGGCCAGATCGTCGTCGCGAGCGCCGTGTCGTCGAAGCCCGTGACGGTGAGGTCGCCCGGCACATCGAGGCCCAGGCGGTGCGCGACGGCGACGCAGGCTGCCGCCATGTCGTCGTTGCTGGCGAAGATGGCGGTCGGGCGATCTTCCAGCGCCAGCAGGTGCTCGGCCGCGTCGAGGCCGGAGCGATACGTGAACATGCCCTGCACGACCAGCTCCTCGGATGCGTCCGCACCCATCTCCGCGATCGCCGCGCGATAGCCTTCCAGCCGGCGCGCGCTGGCGGTCTGGTTCGGATGGCCGACGACGAAGCCGATGCGGTGGTGACCCAGGTTGATCAGGTGGCGCGTCATCGCGTGCGCGGCCTCGAAGTCGTCGATGCTGACGGCGCCCACGCGGGTGTCCGGCAGGCCGCACGCGACGACGACGGCGGGGATGCCGGCACCGGCGATCGTCGACAGCACGTCCTCGCTGTCGCACAGCGGCGGCGGCAGGATGATGCCGTCCAGGCCGTTCTCGACGAGGCGCCGGGTCTGCTCGGCTTCCTGCTCGCCCGCCTCGCATTTTTCGACGAACAGCTGGACGTTGTTCAGGCCGGACTGGCTCAGGAGGCCGACGAGGAATTCGCTCAGGTAGGCGGCGCTCGGGTTACTGTACAGGAAGCCGACGCGGATCGGCTTGGAGCCGGCGAGGTTGCGCGCCTCCTGGTTCGGCGTGTAGTTCAGCGCCGCCACGGCTTCCGCCACCTTGCGGCGGGTGCTGTCGCGCACGAGGCCCTTGCCGTTCATGACGCGCGACACCGTCATCGCGGATACGCCCGCGAGCTTGGCGACGTCCGCCATCGTCGGCTGGCCCCGGCGCTCCACCTCTTCCTGGACGGACTCTGCTTTGGCTTTCGTCATGTTCTCCCGCTTCCTGTCAATTTTTTGTTTGCGCTATCTTATCACTGCCGGGGCATGCAAAGATAGGCATAAAAGTGGCCGTAAACACCCAGAAATCGATTTCGCAAATCAAGAGTTTGCGCTAACATTCAAACGCCGGGCGGGCCGCCGTACCGGCACCATAACGATAACGGAGACTACGATGCGGTATTTGATACGGCGTGCACGCGCACGACTGACGGCGGCGCTCGCGCTGACCGCCCTCCTCGGCCTGCTCACCACGCACCTTGCCCATGCGGCGGACGAAGACGGCTACGACCTGTGGCTGCGCTACCGGCCCCTGCCTGCCGCCCCGCGCGCGGCGCTGGCCGCGGCCGCCACCGGCATCGCGGCGCCAAGCGACACGCCGACCGTGCGCGCCGCCGTCGCCGAACTCCAGCGCGGCCTCGCCGGCCTGCTGGGACGCACGCCCGATACGATCGCCGTGGCGGCCCGGCCCCGCACCGGTGCCGTCGTCCTCGCGCGCGCCGCACGGCTGCCCACTGGCCTGGCCGACGTCGACGCGTTGCGCGCCGCGCTCGCCACGGCCGGCGCCGAAGGCTATGTCGTCCGACGCACGCGCATCAATGGCGCGCCCGTCACGCTGGTCGCGGCGAACACGGACATCGGCCTCCTGTACGGCGGCTTCGCATGGCTGCGCCAGCTGCAGCTGGGCGCCGCGCCGGAAGGAATCGCCTTGCTCGACAAGCCCGCGCTGCCGCTGCGCGTGCTGGACCACTGGGACAACCTGGACCGCACCGTGGAGCGCGGCTACGCGGGCGAGTCGATCTGGAACTGGTGGGAGCTGCCGCACATCGTCGACCCGCGCTACACGGACTACGCGCGCGCCAACGCGTCGCTGGGCATCAACGGCGCGGTGCTGAACAACGTCAACGCGAAGGCCGAGGTGCTGAGCCCCGCCTTCCTCGCGAAGACGGCCGCCATCGCGGACGTGCTGCGGCCGTACGGCATCCGCGTCTACCTGTCCGTGCGCTGGTCGACGCCGCTGGAGCTGAAGGAGACGAAGACGGCCGACCCGCTCGACCCTGCCGTCGCGGCGTGGTGGGCACGCAAGGCCGACGAGATCTACCGCACGATCCCCGACTTCGGCGGCTTCCTCGTGAAGGCGAATTCGGAAGGCCAGCCCGGTCCGCAGGACTACGGCCGCAACCACGCGGACGGCGCCAACATGCTGGCGCGGGCGCTCGCGCCGCACCGCGGCATCGTGATGTGGCGCGCGTTCGTCTACAGCCCGCCCGCCCATCCCGCGCAGGCCAGCGACCGCGCGGCGCAGGCGTACGATCAGTTCCAGCCGCTGGACGGGAAGTTCGCCGATAACGTCCTCGTGCAAGTGAAGAACGGCGCCATCGACTTCCAGCCGCGCGAACCGGCGCACCCGCTGTTCGGCGCCATGCCGCACACGCCGCTGATGATGGAATTCCAGGTGACGAAGGAATACCTGGGCTTCGCCACGCACCTCGTCTACCTCGGCCCGCTGTTCCAGGAAACGCTGAGGTTCGACACGCGCGCCGGCGGCCAGCCGATGCCGGTCGCGCGCGTGCTCGAAGGCGCCCAGCAGGGGCGCGTGGGCGGCATCGCCGGCGTCGCCAACATCGGGGCGAGCCGCAACTGGACGGGCTCCACGTTCGACCAGGCCAACTGGTACGCGTTCGGCCGCTTCGCGTGGAATCCTGACCTGGACAGCCGCGCCGTCGCGCGCGAATGGGCGGGACTGACGTTCGCGCCGGATCCGCGCGTCGTCGACCCCGTCGTCGACATGATGATGCGCTCGCGCGAAGCCGCGGTCGACTACATGACGCCCCTCGGCCTGCACCACATGATGGGCACGGGCCACCACTACGGCCCCGCGCCGTGGGTCGACGACCTGGGGCGCGCCGACTGGAACCCCGTGTATTACCACCGCGCGGGCAAGGACGGCATCGGATTCGACCGCACGGCGACGGGCAGCAATGCCGTGGCCCAGTACGCGCCCGACGTCGCGCGCCGCCTCGCCGACCCGGCCACGACGCCGCCCGAACTCCTGCTGTGGTTCCACCACCTTCCCTGGGATTACCGCATGCCTTCCGGCCGCACCTTGTGGGACGAGCTGGTTGCGCACTACGACCATGGCGTGGCCGAGGTCGACGCGATGCAGGCCGAGTGGCAGCGCCTGCGTCCGTATGTGGACGCGCGCCGCTACGCCGACGTCGCGCAGCGCCTCGCCCAGCAGCGGCGCGAGGCGCAGTGGTGGCGCGACGCGTGCATCGCCTATTTCCAGCACCGGTCCGGCCTGCCGCTGCCCGCCGGGGCGCGGCCGCCCGCACAGTCCCTCGAGTACTACCGGGCGCTTGCTTTTCCATTCGCGCCCGGCCATGGCTGACCTGCTTTCACACCACCACGCAAAACAGAAGGACACAAAATGACTACACGACGAGAGATCATCCAGGCGCTTGCCGGCGCCGCCCTGCTGCCGGGCATCGCGCCATTCGCGCGCGCCCAAGCCCCCGCCGGCGAAGGGCTGAAGGACGTCGCCGCCCGCAAGGGCATGCGCTTCGGTACCGCCATCAGCGCCGGCCGCAACCAGTTCGGCGACGCCGCATACCGCGCGCTCGTCGAGCGCGAATGCAATCTGATCGTGCTGGAAAACGAGATGAAATGGCAGGCGCTGGAACCGGCACCCGGCAAAGGGAACTTCGGTCCCGCCGACGACGTGATCGCGTGGGCCAAAAACAAGGGCATCGCCGTGCGCGGCCACAACCTGTTCTGGCAGGCCGAGAAATGGCTGCCGGCATGGGTCGCCAAGCAGAACTTCGGGCCGCAGCCCGCGAAGACCGTCGAGCAGCTGATGCGCACGCACGTGAGCACCGTGTGCGGCCATTTCGGCAAGGCCATCAAGAGCTGGGACGTCGTCAACGAAGCCGTCGACCCGGCAGACGGCAAGCTGCGCCAGAACGCCCTGACGCGGCCGCTGGGCGCCCTCGAGCAGATCGACCTGGCGTTCCGCCTCGCGCACGAATACGCGCCGCAGGCGCAGCTCGTGTACAACGACTATATGCGCGGCGACGCGGGCAGCGCGAAGCACCGCGCCGGCGTCCTTGCGCTGCTGGCCGACCTCAAAAAGCGCGGCACGCCGGTGAACGCGCTCGGTCTGCAGAGCCATATCGGCTCGTGGGACGAGACCGATAAGGGCCGCGCGGATCTGGTGGAGTGGCGCAAATTCCTCGACGAGGTCACGGGCATGGGCTACGACCTCCTGATCACGGAGCTGGACGTGAACGACCGCCGCCTGCCGGCCGACATCGCGAAGCGCGACGCCGGCATCGCCGCCGCCACGCGCGACTACCTGGACGTCACCTTGTCGTATCCGCGCCTGCGCGACATCCTCGTCTGGGGCCTCGCGGACAACGTCAGCTGGCTGCAGACCTGGGACGAGGCACCGCGCACGGACAAGCTGCCGATGCGCCCCACGCCGTTCGACGCGCAACTGAAGGCGAAGCCCATGCGCCAGGCGATCGCGGATGCCATCAAGGCCGCGCCGCAGCGCCAGGGTTGAGGGGATATCGTTTTGGACATCGGTCGGCGCAAACTAGTTATTAGTGCGTCGACCGAACCAACTCTATACTCGCGCGATAACTCAACTACAGGTTACGCCCCCAATGAACCCGAATCGCCGCCGTCTCCTCGCCACCTCCCTCGCCAGCGCAGCAGCAGCAGCGGCCGGCGTGCCCTCCTCCGCCGCCAACGCGGCCACGCCGAAAAAGACTGCCGCCGCAGCAGCAGCCGGCGCCGTGCTGGCACCGACGCCGCCGATGGGCTGGAACAGCTGGAACTCGTTCGGCCCGACGATCACCGAGGCGCAGGCGCTGGAAAACGCCGACATCATGGTCGCGAAGCTGCTGCCGTCCGGGTACAACGTCTTCACGGTCGACATCCAGTGGTACGAGCCGAACGCGAACAGCTACACGTACCGCAAGGACGCGGAACTGACGATGGACCAGTACGGCCGCCTGCAGCCGGCACCGAACCGCTTCCCGTCAGCGGCCGGCGGCGCCGGGTTCAAGAAGCTCGCCGACCAGATCCACAAGCGCGGCATGAAGTTCGGCATCCACCTGATGCGCGGCATCCCGCGCCAGGCCGTGCAGAAGAACACCCCGATCCTTGGCACGAACCTGCACGCGCAGGACATCGCCGACACGAAGGCGATCTGCGAGTGGAACGGCGACATGTACGGCGTCGACATGACGAAACCGGGCGCCCAGGAATACTACAATTCCGTCTTCAAGCAGTACGCGGAGTGGGGCGTGGACTTCGTCAAGATGGACGACATGTCGCGCCCGTACGAGCGCAACTGGCCCGAGGTCGAGGCGGCGCACAAGGCCATCGCGGCCAGCGGCCGTCCCATCATCCTGTCGCTGTCGCCGGGCGAGATGGACCTGCGCTGGGACCGCCACGTGCCGCACTACGCCCAGATGTGGCGCATCTCGGACGACTTCTGGGACGAGTGGCGCCTGCTGGAAGAGCAATTCCAGCGCCTGGAAAACTGGAACCCCGTGCTGGGCCCGGGCTCCTGGCCCGACGCCGACATGCTGCCGCTGGGCCGCCTTGCGCTCGGCGCACGCGACACCAAGTTCACGCCGGACGAGCAGCAGACCCTGATGACCTTGTGGGGCATCGCGCGTTCGCCGCTGATCATGGGCGGCGACCTGCGCCACCTGGACGCGAAGACGCTCGCATTGCTGACGAATCCCGAGGTGCTGGCCGTGAACCAGCGCAGCCGCGAGAACCGTCCGCAACGCGCCGACGCCGGCACCCGCATCTGGAGCGCCCGCTCGGCCGACCAGCACGACCTGCAATACCTCGCCCTGTTCAATACGTCCAACGCACCGGTCGACTTCGCGTTCGACCTGTCGCGCCTGAACCTCGGCAACCGTGCCGTCGCCGTGCGCGACCTGTGGGCGCGGCACGACCTGGGGACGGCGCGCGGCAAGATCAACGCCGCCGTGCCGCCGCACGGCTCGGTCCTGTACGGCCTGAAGGCCTGATCCGCGGGCGATGGCGGTTGACGGCCGGCGGCAATGCCGCAGACATGGCGCAGGACGGCCGGATGCTATAGAATTTGTAGCAATCGCCGACCAGCGCGGCCGTCACCCTCCGTCGCCCAATGACATTCAACCCGCTCACCGGCGAGTTCGCGCAACGCGCGCACGAAGCCGCCTTCCTGGCCCACAAGCTGCCGCAGACGCGGGCCCTGCTCGGCTTCACGCTCGTGTTCTGCACCGTGTTCTACGCGGCGTTCGCCGTCAGCGACTTCGCCGCGCTCGGCTACGGTCCGCACTTCCTGCAGCTGTGCGCCGCGCGCGGCATCGTGGCGGCGACGGCCGGCACGTGTGCCTGGTGCGCGTACCGCACGCCGCTGCCCGTCGCCGCCACGCGCATCGCCGCGTCCGGCGCCGAAATCGTGGCGCTCGCGTGTTTCATGTTCATCGCCGTGCGCCGGCCGGGCGAATTCCACTGGCATGCGATGTCGCTCGCGATCATGCTCATCGTGATCTACCTGTACATCCCGAACGGTTTTGCCAATGCGCTGGTGCTGGCATCTGGCGCCACCGCAGCCTTCCTCGCGCTGGCGCTGCGCTTCGGAGGCATGACGTCGGCCGACGTCGTCACGATGGTCATGCTGCTCCTGCTGGCGAACGCATTCGGCGCGCTGGCGGCGCGGCGGTTCAACCGGGTGACGCGCGAGGAATACGAGGCACGCCTGCAGCTCCAGCACACGGCAGCGCGCGACCACCTCACGGGCTGCTTCAACCGGCGCTACCTGCACGAGACCCTGATGCACCCCGGCCAGCTGCGCACGTCCGGGGCGGACGGCATGCTGACGGTGGTCCTGTGCGACATCGATCATTTCAAGCGCATCAATGACACGTTCGGGCACGCGTGCGGCGACGCCGTGCTGCGCGGCTTTGCCGACCTGCTGCGGCGCATGACGCGCGACGGCGTCGACAGCGTGGTCCGCTATGGGGGCGAGGAATTCCTCGCGATCCTGCCCGGCACGGACCTCGACGGCGGCATCCACCTGGCCGAGCGCCTGCGCACGCGCTTTGCCGACACGAGCGTCATGACTGACGACGGCACGGAGCACGTGTGCACGACCGCGAGCTTCGGCGTCGCCTGCGCCGACCTCGCGGCCGGCGCCGGGGACCACGTGCTGCGCGACCTGATCGCCATTGCCGACAAGCTGATGTACGACGCCAAGCACGCCGGACGCGACCAGGTTTGCGCACGCTGCGCCTGCAGCAACGGCGCGGCCGGACCGCGCCTGGCGGGACTGGTCAATACGCGGTGACCGAGAAGTTACGGGACGCGAAATCCATTCCTCCCGACGACGACGTGATCTCGAAACCGTACTGCACGTCGCCTACCGTCACGTTACCGATCCAGCCGAGGTTCTGCAGGTAGCGCATGAGCGCCAGGGCGTCGACGGTCGTGTTGTTGGTCTTCGCGGTGCGAAGGAACGAGTACACCATGTTGCCGCCGTTATTGCCGCGGTAGACGTTCCACGTGGCGCCGCCGATGTTCACGTTCGTGTACACGGGGATCGCGCAGCCTTGCGCGGTCCAGTTGTACGAGATCGGCTTGACGTTCCCGCAGCCGGCTGCCGTGCCCGTGTAGTTCAGCCACACCATGATTTCGTTGGCGTGGTTCGTGTCCCAGATGTCGAACGTGGATTCCCAGGCACCGCCGGCGGGCGTCGTGGCCGACACGACGGCCGTCAGGCGCGACAGGCTGCCCAGCGCCTTGCCGACGTAGAAGTCGATATGCGGGTAGGACTTGATGCCGCCGGTATTCGGCTGGTTCGACCACACGCCCCAGTCGGTGGGCGAGTTGGCCCACAAGGTCTGCGGCCCGGCGCCGGCGCCCCAGATATCGTTGTTGAAGCTGTACGCACCCATCGTCGTCGATCCGTATTGGGCCGTCGTCGACCAGGTTGCCGCGTGGGCTGGGGCGGCGAAGCTCGCTGCCAATGCCATTGCCACTGCCGTGATGCGAAGTGCCTTCTTCATGTAGTCTCCTTGATGTTCGCCCCGCTTCGAGCGGACCGCGACCGCCGTATCCGCATACGGCATCCGGGGCGCTAACGCCGCATTTTTATTGTTATGTAACCGATTTCATCGTAGAGACGGAGGCAGGCGGCGTCAATCGTGCTAACAGCACTTGTTAACCGCTATCACCGAGGCATGCCAATATCGTATGGCAGATACGGATTTCGATATGGCGCGGTCACACGCGCACTTTGCCGCGCAGCGCCTTGACCTGCCCGCTGCGGGCCTTGGCGTCGAGCCGGCGCTTCTTCGATCCAAGCGTGGGACGTGTCGGCCGCCGCACGGTGGGGACCTCGGCCGCCGCGTCGACGAGCGCCTGCAGCCGCGCGAGCGCGTCTTCTCGATTTCGTTCGAGGCTGCGCGAACGCTGGGCCTTGATGACGACGACACCCTCGCGCGTGATGCGCGCGTCCGGGAGCGCGCGCATGCGCTCTTTCACGTGCGGCGGCAGCGACGAGGCGCCGATGTCGAAGCGCGCCTGCACGGCGTTCGACACCTTGTTCACGTTCTGGCCGCCCGGCCCCTGCGCGCGCACGGCGCTGAACTCGACGTCGTCGGGGTCGATCGTAACCGTCATGCCGCGCCGGGTCAGCGGACCTGGTTGCCCAGGATCGCGCCGTTCGCGGTGCCGTACACATACGGTCCGTTCAGCGACGAGCCGTCGGCATAGGTCTGCGCGGCCTGCTGCGTCCACGCGGACAGGTTGAACGTCGCCTGCGACTTGAAGCTGTACTGCGGTGCCGCCGGATACGGCGACGGCTGCGCCAGTTGGGCGCTCATGCGGTAGACCTGGATGCCGGCGTTGTCGTTCAGCGGCTTGCCGGCCACGCATTGCGACGGCGTGCGCACGATCTTCGTGAAATAGGCGGAGTTCTGCGCCGTGTACGGCGGCGTCGTGTTGTCCGCGTTGTACGGATTGGCGACGAGCTGCGCCTTCACGCTGCCGCGCGGGCCGGACACCAGCAGCGCCGTCTCTTCGTCGATGCCGATGCCCACGACGGCATCGAACGCCTCGGCGCCGCCGGGACAGCCGTTGCCGATGCGGGCGACGAAGCCGAACAGCCGGCCCAGGCGGTCGCGCGTGTTGAAGTGGTCGTCCGTGATCGTCTTTTCCAGCGACGGGATGGCGAGGAAGCTTCCCGTCTGCACGAATTTCTTCGACGACGTGTTCAGCGGATCGATCGTCATGTAGCGGTTGAACGGATCGGCGAGGGCCTGGTCCGACGTGACGCTGCCGTTGAGCGCCGCGAACGCGTACTGGCCCAGCATCGCATTGCCCGCGCTCGTGCCGCCGACGGGGATGCCGGCACTCACCGCGTTCTGTAGCGCCGTGTCCAGCGCCGTGCCCTGCCAGAAGTTGTAGTAATCCGCCTGGTCGCCGCCGGCGATGAAGATGGCGCTCGCCCTGGCGATCACGCCCAGCACGAACGGGTCCTCCGCGGCCTTGCGCGTCGGGATCACGAGCGTTTCCACGGACGTCACGCCCAGGTCGACGCCGCCGACCGTCTCGTAGTTCTTCGGCGTCGTCGGGTCCACCTGGCCGAGATGGCTGTAAATATAGCCGTTGTACGCATCGGTGCCGGTGGCGCGCAGGATGACGAAGCGGCCGCCCGCGGCGCGCGAGATGCCCGCCCGGGCGATCATCCAGCGGAACGCCTCGCCCACGTCGTAGCCGCCGCCCATCAGGACGACGGACGGCGTGCACGCCGTGTCCACGCACGATACGGGCTTCGCGCTGACGGGCGCGGACGGCGTGCCGACATAGCTGTACGTGTAGGTCGACCCGGCCCACGCGCCCTGGGCGGCGAGGAACGGGACGGCGGCGAGCAAGGTCTTGAGGATGGCTTTCATACGGACTCCGTGTGGTCGATGCGTTCGGACAGGTGGCGACGCCACCGTGGCTGGCCCAGCATATTATCTTTTTTGCACCGCTGGAACCGGAATCGCCAATCGGATGCCTGCATTCGGCATTTGCGCCACAGGCGCGCGACGGGTATCGTCATGGTCCACGATGACCCGCCCCGAAAGAACCGCACGATGAGTTACGACCTGATGGTGTTCGCGCCCGCCGCGGCGCCCGCGAAGCGCCCCGCCTTCCTCGACTGGTACGACGCGCAGACGGCCTGGGACGAAGACCACGGCTACGACGACCCCGCCGTCGCCGCGCCCGCGCTGCAGGCGTTCTACGCCGACCTGGCGGCCGAATTCCCGCCCGCGCCGCCCGACGTGCCGGAGCCGCAGGAGGAAAGCGGTACCGACTACACGATCGGCCGCGCGCTGATCTATATGTCGTTCCTCGACTGGGACAGGATCGACGCCGCGTGGGAAGCCGTGCACAGGCTCGCGGCGAAGCACGAACTGGGCTTCTTCGACGTCAGCTCCGACCTCGCCGAAGTCTGGCTGCCCGACCGCAAGGGCGGGCTGCGCATCGCGCATTCCGACTAGCTCATTCCCTTAGTTCGCCCCGATGCGCGGGCTTTCCGGCGGGCCCAGATAGCTCGGCTTCAGCCCGCCCGCATCGATCACGAGGCGCTGCAGCACGATGCCCGGATCGAGCGCCCACACCTTCAGCGTATGGCGGCCAGCGGCGTTCACGGCGTGCGTCGTCGTGAACTGCGCCACGCCGTCCGATACGATTTTCTCCCAGTGCCGCAGCGAACCGTCCGCGTGGATGTCGACGATCTGCGGCGCCTCGTCGTCGAATGCGACGGCATAGCGCAGGCCTGCGTCCGGGCGGAACTTCAACGTGGGCGACAAGGTCGCCTGCACGTCCACCTTGCCCGGCTCGAACAGAACCACGTCGTACTCGAGTCGGGGCGCAGCCGCCGGCAACATGGCCGCCGCGTCGGCGGGCAGGGTCGTCATGCCGGACAGCGTGCGGCCCAGGCCCGGCACGCGCAGCCACGACCGGCCGTCCTGCGCGACGGCGCGCGCATAATGCTCGGCCTCGATGGCGACGGCGCCTCCCGTCTCGACGAAGCCGGTGACGGCCGCGGTGCGCTGCTGCGCGTGCCGCAGCGGCACCTCGATCGTGGCCACCTGCCCGTCCGGTCCCGTCACGATCACGTGGCCGGCTTGCGCACCCGCCGGCACCTGGTCCCAACGGACGTCGACCTCGATGCGCTGCGTCCCGGCCGTCGTACCGGCAACCTCGCTCAGCACGATCCACGGCGCGTCCGCGCGGGCGTGCCACGCGAGTGGCGCCGCGCCGCGGTCGAACACCTCGATGTAGCGCGTCGATTTGTCGAACGGTTCGAACGGCGGCAGGTGCGGCGCGGCGGTGTCGGGCCAGGCGGTCGATTCGCCCTCCACCGCCACGCCCAGCGCGGGCGCGGCCGGCAGTGCGATCTCGCGCACGTCCGGCATGACGTTCGTGTCGGGGTCGCGCCAGCTCGTGTAGCCGATATGCGTCTGCGCCATCATGTGGTTCCACTTGCCGCCGTTGATGGCGTGGTATTCCCGCGAGATCGCCGCGTCCTCGGCGAACAGGTCGCGCGCACGGGCCGCAAGGGCGTTCGTGTCCGCCCGGCCTTGCTGCGCGTGGATGCGGTTCGCCTGCACTGTCGCATACAGTTCGCCGAGCGTGCCGGCCGCGCGCACGGGATGTTCGACGAGCTGGAAGAAGGCGTCGCGCTGCGCCGGTGCGAGCCGCGCCTTCACGCGCGCCGCGCGCGCGGCCAGGTCGCGCCAGCCGGCGACGATGCGCTCGGCCTCGCGGTAGTGCGTCGCGCTGTACGTGTCCGGCGCCAGCTGCTCCGGTTTGCGCCGGCCGTTGTAGCGCGCGTACGTGGCGACGATGTCCGCGATCTCCGCCGCGTCGGCCGCGCCGAATTCACGCGTCGCCCACAGTGTCAGGTACTCGGGCAGGCGCTGCGCCGGCCAGGCCGCCGGATTCCATGCGTAGGTCAGGAAAAATTCGATCGGCACTTCCATCGGCTTCAGGTCGCCGACGTTCACGATCCACAAGCGGTCGGCCCCGTAGCGCCACGAGAGGTGCATCTGCTCCCACACTTTCGGCAGCGGCGTCACGTTGATCCATTTGTACGAACGGGGGCCGCCCACGTAGTCGAAGTGGTAGTAGATACCGGCGCCGCCGGCACGCTTGCGTTCCTCCGGCGTCGGCAGGCGGCGGATATTGCCCCAGTTGTCGTCGCACCAGAGCAAGGTGACGTCGTCCGGCACGCGCATGCCCTTGTCGTAGTACTCCTGCACCTCCTTGTACAACGCCCACAACTGCGGCGTTCGTGCCGGCGGCTTGCCCGTTTCCTCCCCGATGATCCGGCGCTGGTCGGCGACGATGCGCTCCAGCAGGTGCAGGTCCGCGTGCTCGGCCATCGGCTCGTCGCCGTCACCGCGCATGCCCATCGTGACGACCTTGTCCCAGTCGCGCGCGCGCCGGAAGCCGCCGCGCCAGAACTGCTGCAGCCGGTCCTTGTTCGTGTCGTAGTTCCACTGCTTCGGTCCCATGCCGATGCGGTGCCACTCCTGCTGCGCGCGCATCATCGGTTCATGGTGCGAGGTGCCCATGACGATCCCCATCTCGTCGGCCAGCGGGCCGTTTTCCGGGTCGTCGTCGAAGAACGCGTTGTTCCACATGGCGGGCCACAAGTAATTGCCCCGCATGCGCAGGATGAGCTGGAACACCTTTTCGTAGAACCGATGGTTCAACCCGCCGAATTTTTCCTTGGCCCAGCCTGAGAGCGCGGGCGCCTCGTCGTTCAGGAAAATGCCGCGGTAGCGCACGACGGGCGCATCGGCGACGCGCGTGCCGGCCGTCACGGCGAGCACGTCGTGGTGCGGCGCCGGCACGTCGGCCCACCAATGCCACGGCGAGACGCCGATCTGTTCCGACACCGTGTACAGGCCGTAGATCGTCCCGCGCTTGTCGCTGCCCGCCACGACGAGTGCGCGCGCGACGCCCGGCAGCGGGTTGCGCACGGCCTGCACGAGATAACCTTCCCATTTGCCGCGCAGCGCGGCGGCGTCGATCTTGTGCGCCCGCACCAGCCGGTCGATCAAGGCGCTCTTGCCCAGCGTGCCCACGATGACGACGTCGGATCCCCTTGGCACCGTGCTCGATGCGAGCAGCGCCGGGCGAGTGCCCGACACGCGCTCCACGTCGCCCTGCAGGTCCGCCGCGGCGCGCCGGACGCCGGCGAAATCGGCAGGATCGACGACGATACGGGCGGCCTGGCCGGCGCGCGCCAGCACGACGGCGTTGCGGCCCCCGTCGAACGTCACGAACGGACGCTCTCCCAGCGCCCAGGCGGGTTGTGCGACTGCGGCGGCGAGCAGGACGGATGCGGCGAATGCTTTCATGGGTTCCCTGAAGGTGAATGACAGGTCTTGAGCAGGTCCAGCGGGACTGCATCCGCCATCGCGCGGTAGCCGGCCGGCGACGGATGCAGGCCGTCATTGTCGAGTGCCTGGCGCAGATGGTCGGGCCGCGCCGGGTCGCGCAGCGCGGCGTCGAAATCGACGACGCCGTCGACGACGCCGGCACGGCGGATCCACGCGTTGTACGCCAGGCGGTCGGCCTCGTTGTCCGGCCCTGGCGCGTAATAGCCGCTGCCGCCGTACGGCGTGATCGTGGCGCCCAGCACGCAGACGCCCTGCGCGTGCGCACGCGCGACGACCTGCCGGTAGGCCTCTTCGAGATCGACCAGCAGGCGCGCACGTTCGGCCGGGCTGTCTTCCTTGTTCCGGTGCTGCACGCCGAAGTCGTTCACGCCGATCATGACGATGGCGTGCGAGACGCCGGGGCGCGCCAGCACGTCGCGGTCGAAACGCGACACGAGGTTCGGCCCGAGGCCGTCGCGCAGCATGCGTCCGCCGCCGATGCCCGCGTTGACGACGCCGACGTCCGTCACGCCCGCCGCCCGCAGGCGCGCGGCGAGGCCGTCCGTCCAGCGCGCATAAGTGTCCGGCTGGACGCCGTAGCCGTCCGTGATCGAATCGCCGATCGCGACGACCGCGTGCGTGCCGCTGTCCGCCAGCACCTCGACGCCGGCGATCTGGTACCAGCGCGTGAATGCCTCGGCCCCTGGCCAGACAGCCACATGCACCTGGTTGCCCGCGACGCGAAAACTCGTCGCGCGCGCGCCCGGGTGGCCCGTCTGGCGCGCCGGGGCGTCCGTGAAATGCAGCGAAATGGCGAGGTCGGAGCCCGCCGCATGGGCCAGCTCGACGGGGTCGCTCACGTATTCGGCACCGGCGGGAATCGTCACGGCTGCGGCGCCGCCGAAGCGCAGCGGGCGCAGGCTGGCGGCGTCGACGTCGGGCTTGCCGGGTAAGGTCGCCAGCGCGATGCTGCCCGCGTCGACCACGAGCGGCGCCGTCCCGAACGCATTGCTGAGCCGTACACGCAGCCGGCTGCCGCCCAGCGACACGCGCACGACCTGGCGCAGGCTCGCGTCCCGCCACTGCGCGGCCGGCAATTCGTTCTGCCCTTCCGGCACGAGTTGTGCGCTACCCCAGGAGGCCACCCAGTGGGCACCGGCCGGCGGACCGGATGCCGCGCCGGATGGGGTGGAAACACAGCCGGCAAGGGCTGCGCAGAGGAGACCGGCGGCCAGAATCGATTGACGCGACATCGTTATTCCTTCACACTTGGCAGATGGTTGCGCTACCATTCTAGTTTAGAACAATGTTACCGGCAATGCGATATCTATTTTTCGCATGCCTGTCATCACCAGGAGACCGTTATGCCCCTCATCCAGCGCGCCGCCAGCCCGATCATCACCGACATGCAGGTGATTCCCGTGGCCGGCCGCGACAGCATGCTGCTGAACCTGTGCGGCGCCCATGCGCCCTATTTCACCCGCATCCTCGTGCTGCTGAAGGACAGCGCCGGCAACACGGGCATGGGCGAAGTGCCGGGGTCGAACGGCATCCTGCGCGCGCTGGAGCGGCTGGTGCCGCTCGTCACCGGGACCGAGGTGGCGCGCTACAACCTCACGTTGAACGCGCTGCGCGCGGCCGTCGCGGGGCCCAGCCACCAGGTGACGACGAACGCGGAGGCGGCCGTCATGAAACAACCGCACGAGATCAACCTGCGGCTGGAAAACGTGGTGACGGCGGTGGAAGCGGCGCTGCTCGACCTGCTGGGCCAGCACCTGGGCGTGCCGCTGTGCGACCTGCTCGGCAACGGCCGCCAGCGCAGCCACGTGACGATGCTCGCCTACCTGTTCTACATCGGCGACCGCACGCACACGGACCTGCCCTACGACGGCGACGCCGCCAAGGACGGCTGGTACAAGGTGCGCGACGAAGAAGCCCTGACGCCCGAACGGATCGCCGACCTGGCGTCCGCCGCCGTCGACAAGTACGGCTTCCGCGACTTCAAGCTGAAGGGCGGCGTGATGCGTCCGGAAGACGAGGTCGAGGCGGTGGCCGCCATCAAGCGGCGCTTCCCGGACGCGCGCGCCACGCTGGACCCGAACGGCGCGTGGTCGCTGGCGCAGGCGATCGCCGCGTGCAAGGGCCAGGGCCACGTGCTGTCGTATGCGGAAGACCCGTGCGGACCGGAAGACGGCTACTCGGGGCGCGAGATCATGGCCGAATTCAAGCGCGCCACCGGCATCCGCACGGCGACGAACATGGTGGCGACGGACTGGCGCCAGATGGCCCATTCGCACCTGCTGGGCGCCGTCGATATCCCGCTCGCCGACCCGCACTTCTGGACCATGCAGGGTTCCGTGCGCCTCGCACAACTGTGCCACGACTGGGGCCTGACGTGGGGCTCGCACTCGAACAACCACTTCGACGTGTCGCTCGCGATGTTCACGCACTGCGCGGCCGCGGCGCCGGGCGACATCACCGCGATCGACACGCACTGGATCTGGCAGGAAGGCCGCGAACGCCTGACGCAGGAACCGCTGCGCATCGTCGGTGGCCAGGTCGCCGTGCCGGACGCGCCGGGCCTCGGCATCGCGCCCGACATGGCGCGCATCGAGGAAGCGCACGCGCTGTACAAGAAAGTCGCCGGCGCCGCGCGCGACGATGCGATGGCGATGCGCTACCTCATCCCCGGCTGGACCTACGATCCGAAACGACCCAGCTTCGCCCGCTGACGGTCAGTCCGCGGGCGCACCGGCACAGAGCTCGTAGACCCAGCGCCGCAGCCAGCGGTGCGCCGGATCGGCCTCCATGCGCGGGTGCCACAGCATCGACACCGTCAGCGGTGGCGTCGCGACCGGGAGCTCGAACGTGTGCATGCCGTCGCGCAGCCGCGCGGTGTGACGCTCGGGGACACTGGCGACGAGGTCGGACGCGCGCGCCAGCGCGAGCGCCGTCGCGAACGAGCCGACGAGCACCGCGACGGGCCGCTCCAGGCCCAATGGGGAGAGCGCCGCATCGATGGCGCCCCGTTCGCGGCCCCGGCGCGACACGGACACGTGCCGGCATGCCGCGAAGCGCGCCGGCGTGACGTCGCCCGCTGCCAGCGGATGGTCCGCGCGCACGGCGCCGACGAACCGGTCGCGGAACAGGGCGCGTGTGCGGATTTCCGGACTCGTCTCCTCGCCAATGACGCCGATCTCCAGGTCGATGAGTCCTTCGCGCAGCGGCCCGCTGTCCTTGTTCACTTTTTGCACGAAACGCAGCCGCACCCCGGGTGCGTCGCGCTCGAGCCGCGCCAGCAGCGCGGGGCCGTAGTTCTCCACGAAACCATCCGTGACGCGCAGCGCGAACATGCGCACGATGCCCGCCGGGTCCACGTCCTCGGCGGGACGCAGCATGCGGCCGGCGTCCAGCACGAGGCGGCCGGCCTGCTCGCGCATTTCCAGCGCACGGGGCGTGAGGACGAGGTCGCGGCCCGCCCGCACGAGCAGCGGATCGCCCGTCGCGGCGCGCAGCCGGGCCAGCGCGCGGCTCATCGCCGAAGGGCTCAGCTTCAGCCGCCGCGCGGCGCCGGCCACGCTGCCTTCGGTCAGCAGCACGTCGAGGGTCACGAGCAGGTTCAGGTCGGGCATCGTCATCCGCGCACGATAGCACAGCCGTGGGACAGCCTGCCCGGCATGGCGCCCCGTGCACGGAGTCATTGCGTCGCACGCGCCTTCCGCCGGCGCCGCGCGTGTCCTACGCTTCAGGTTCGAACACGACCTGGAACGACGATGACCAATTCTCCCGCCACGCTGTCCCCGCCCGCACGCACGACGGCGCCGGGCGCCCTGCCCGGCCTCGCGCTGTCCGTGCTGCTGTCGTCGTTCGGCGCGAGCAGCGCCAACGTCGCCCTGCCCACGTTGCAGCGCGCCTTCGGCGCAAGCTTCGCGGCCGTGCAGTGGATCGTGCTCGCGTACCTGCTCGCCGCGACGGCCGCCGCCGTCGGTGCGGGTCGCCTTGGCGACGCGATCGGCCGGCGCCGCGTGCTGCTGGCCGGGATCGCACTGTTCGCGGCCGCGTCCGGTGCCTGTGCCGTCGCTCCCACGTTGCCGCTGCTCGTCGCGGCACGCGCCCTGCAAGGCCTCGGCGCCGCCGTCATGCTGGCCCTGGGCATGGCGCTGGCCGCGGGCCAGCTGCAAGGCCGCACGGGGCGCGCGATGGGCCTGCTGGGCAGCATGTCCGCCGTCGGCACGGCGCTCGGACCCGCACTGGGCGGCCTGCTGCTCGCGGGTCCCGGCTGGCGCGCCGTGTTCGCGGCGATGCTGCCCGGCGCCGTGCTGGCGTTCGCGCTCGTGCGCCGCTTGCCGGACGACGACGCCGTCCGCAGCGGCGGACCGTTCGACGTCACCGGCCTGCTCCTCCTGGTCGGCGCGCTGCTTGCCTTCGCCCTGGCCGCCACCGGCACCGGTGCGCGCTGGTGGTACGCCATCTCCGCACTGTGCACCGCCGCCTTCATGCGTACCGAGGCACGGACACGCACGCCGCTCGTGCCACTCGCGCTGCTGCGCGACCGCGTGACGGCGACGGGCTTTGCGACGAGCGCGCTCACGATGGCGCTGATGATGACGACGATGCTCGTCGGGCCGTTCTACCTCGGGCGCGCGCTGGGCCTTGGCGCCGGCGGGGTTGGCCTCGCGCTGGCCGTCGGCCCGCTCGTGGCGGCGCTGGCGGGCGTGCCGTCCGGAAGACTCGTGGACCGGCACGGCGCGCGCCGCACCGGCATGGCGGGCCTCGCGGCCATGGCGTTGGGAGCGGGCCTCGTGGCGGTGGCACCGCGCGCGGCCGGCGTGACGGGCTGGATCGCGCCGCTGGCCGTGCTGACGGCGGGTTATGCGCTGTTCCAGGCGGCGAACAACACGGCCGTGCTGGAAGCCGCCGGCATCGATCGGCGCGGCGTCGCGGCGGGACTTCTCAACCTGGCGCGCCAGCTCGGCCTGATCGGCGGATCGGCGCTGCTTGGCGCCGTGTTCGCGGCGGGCGCGCCCGATCCCGCGCATGCGGCGGCGGCGGACGTCGCGGAGGCGACGCAAGCGACGTTCGCGCTGGCGGTGCTGCTGCCGCTGTTGGGACTGGGCGCGGCGTGGCGCCAACGCGCTCAGTAAAAGGTATCCTTCAACACCTGCCCGGCGGCCTGCGCCGCCAGCGCGTGCAAGGCGGCGATATGTCTGGCGCGGTCGTGTTCGAGCGCTTCGACGTTCGGCACGCTGTAGTCGTCGAGTGGCGCGAAGCGGTCGACGACCGGTCCCATCGGACGCGCGCTGATGGTGAACGAGCGCTCGCCGATCCGGCGGCCGTCGCCGAACTCGTAGCCGAGCGCGAAATTCATGAAGGGTCGCAGCGACCTGTCGATCGGCGTGCCATACGTGAAGCCGGCCTTGATGTAGCTGCGGACCACGATCGTCCGGTGCAGATTGTCGTCCCGGCGCGCGAGCACCCCTTCGAGTTCGCGCTGTTGCACGTGCCGTACCGCATACCCGCGCGCTTCCAGACCCCGCACAAGCTCATTGGTGAAGGCGCCCAGCACGTCATCGTCCCAGCCGATCAACGCGGGGCGCAACAAGTGTTCGTCGGCCTTGATGCCGGCGGCTGACGGTCCCACGCTCCAGACGCCGGAGTCCAACCGGACCATGACGTCGTGCACCGGCTCGACCACGAGCACGCGCTGCGCGCCCAGCTTGTTCAAGCTGTACGGTGGTGCCGTCAGCGCACAGCCGCACAGTCCCGAGAGCATGAAGAAAACCGCGATCAACCTCGCAGTCAATGCGGTCCACGGTACCACGGGCGAAGCGTTGTGCATACGGGTTCCTGATCGGGTACATCGGACGATTACCAATGCCCAGTGTACGTCCCGTCGTGCATGGATGACAATCTGCCTGCACGGTGAGTGGACAGCGGCGCCGGTTCAGGCGGCGAGCACGCCCGACACCCCGGATTGCAGGAATTTGTCGAACTCGGGCAAGGCCATGGGACGTGCAAACAGATAGCCCTGCGCCTCGTCGCAGCGGCAAGCGCGCAGGCTTTCCATCACGTCTTCCGTCTCGATACCCTCGGCGACGACCTTCAGGCCCAACGCATGCGCCATGTGCACGAGGGCGGAGACGAATTCGTCGCCGTTCGCATCGAGCGACTGTTCGAGGAAGAACGAGCGGTCCAGCTTCAGCACGTCGACGGGGAAGCGCTTCAGGTACGACAGGCTCGAATAGCCCGTGCCGAAATCGTCCAGCGCCAGCGTCACGCCCAGGCGCTTCAGGCGGCGCAGCACGTCGACGGATTGTTCGGTGTCGTCGATCAGCGCGCTTTCCGTCAGCTCGAGTTCCAGCGCGCACGGCGGGAAGCCGGCGTCGCGCAATGCCTGCTCGACTTCCGTCACCAGGTCCGCGGAACGCAGCTGGCGGGCCGACACGTTCACCGACACGTGCAGCATCGTCCCGTACTTGTCGCCGAGGCGCTTGCCGACGCGGCACGCCTCGCGCAGCACCCATTTGCCGATCGCCTCGATGTGCCCGCGCTCTTCCGCGATCGGGATGAACTCGAGCGGCGGGACCCGGCCCAGCTCCGGATGCGTCCAGCGCAACAGCACTTCCACGCCGCGCAGGCGCAAGGTGCGCACGTCGATGCGGGGCTGGTAGTACAGTTCGAACTGGCCCAGCTCCAGCGCGCGCCGCAGCGCCGCCTCGATCTGGAGGCGGCGCCGCGCTTCCACGCTCATCTCCGGTTCGAAGAACTGGTACGAGCTCTCGCCCAGCGCCTTCGCCTTGTACATCGCCGTGTCCGCGTTCTGGAACAGCAGGTCGGGCGTGGCGGCGTCCTGGCCGGACAAGCTGATGCCGATCGACGCTCCCACGCACATTTCCAGGCCGTCGACGTAGAACGGGACGGTCAGCGTCTTGAGCAGACGCTGCGCGATGCCGGCCGCGGCCTCGCGGCCCGTACACGACGCCGCCACGACGAATTCGTCGCCGCCCAGCCGCGCCACCACGTCGCCGGGCCGCATGCACGACTGCAGCCGCTGGCCCACCTGCTGCAACAGGTTGTCGCCGGCCGCGTGGCCCAGCGAATCGTTGACTTCCTTGAAGCGGTTGAGGTCGATGAACATGACTGTCGTCCCGGCCTGGCTCTGCGTCCGGCCCAGCATCGCCTTCAGGTGGCCGTTGAGCCACGCGCGATTCGGCAGGCCCGTCAGGTGGTCGCGCGTGGCCAGCTCCTCGAGGCGCGCCTCCGCGCGCTTGCGGTCGGAGATGTCGTGGAAGAACACGGACAGGCCGTCCTCGCGCGCGTACACGCGCAGGCTCAGCCACGCACCCGCGGGCGCGTAGAATGCTTCGAACGACGCGTTCTCACGCCGCTCCATCGCGCGCCGGTAGGTCGCGGCGATCGGCGTGTCCTCCAGGCCCGGGGCCACATCCCACAACACCGAGCCCGTCGACGTACCCGGCGCGACGCCGGCCAAGACTTCGGCCAGCGTGTTCGCGTACGTGATCTCCCAATCGCGGTTCACCGTGAAGAAGCCGTCCTCGATGCTTTCCAGGATCGTGCGCACGTCGAGTGCTTCCTGGTGTTCCGTGACGTCCGCGAACGCGCCGCTGAAGCCTTCGCACGTGCCGTCGCCGGCACGGCGCGGCAGGCCGGACACGACGATCCGCCGTACCCGCCCGTCCGCGCACGCAACCGCGACCTCGTCGTCGAACGCCGCCTGCCGCCCCAGCGCATCCGTCACGCGCGCGGCGGCGTCGTGCCCGTCGACGGCGTGCGTGCGCAACCAGTCCGCCAGGAACACCCCGGCGGGAAAAGGCGGGAGGTCCGCGTCCTTGTCGACGGCGGACGTGCAGACGCCCTGGCCGTTCGTGGTCCAGATGCTCGCGATGAACGTGGTGGGCTCTTGCATGTGAATTGATATGGCGACCGTCTTGCCTGCATTATGCGGGAGTGGCATTGCTGTAGGAAAATTCCTACGAATATAAGGCATTAACTGTTGCCCAATTACAACTAGACAGGCGCAGGCAGAAAAAAGGCCGGTGGGCGCGCTGCCCCCCGGCCTTTTGCGCGGACGTGGAAGGAATTACTGGCGCAGCAACGTGCGCAGCGTGCGCGACAAGTCCTCGGCCGAGAACTTGGCGACGTAGGCGTCGGCACGCACGTTCTTGACGTGTTCCTCGTTCGTCGTGCCCGACAGCGACGAGTGGATCACGACCGGCATATTGCCGAAGCGGGCGTTCGACTTGATGTTGCGGGTGAGCGTGAAGCCGTCCATCTCCGGCATCTCGAGGTCAGTCAGGACGAGCGCGACCTTGTCGTGGACGCTCTTGCCTTCGGCCTCGGCCGCCTCGGCGATGTGGTTCAGCTGGTCCCAGCATTCCTTGCCGCTCTTCGTCATCACGAACGGCAGGCCCATCGCGTCCAGGCCTTGCTCGATCAGCGCGCGCGCGACGACGGAATCGTCCGCGGCGAGGATCACGGCGCCCGGCTTGAGCTTCATCTTGCCGCCGACGGCCTGCTCGATGTTCTCCGTATGCGCGTCCGGACTCAGGTTGCGCAGGATCGTCTCGACGTCCAGCACCTGGGCCAGGCGGGCCGGCTGGCCGTCCACCGCTTCCAGGCGCGCGATGCTCGTGACCATGCCGCTGCCGGCGCTGTGCTCGGCCGACATCACCTGCGTCCAGTCGAGGCGCACGATTTCCTCGACGCTCTCGACGGCGAACGCCTGCGTCGTGCGGGCGAATTCCGTCACCAGCATGATGTTCAGGCCCGTCTTCGGCGTCACGCCCGCGATGCCCGGCAGGTCGAGGACCTGGATGATCTGGCCGCGCAGGTTGACCACGCCGATGACGTGGTCGGGCGCGCCCGCGACCTTCGTGATCGTCGGCATGGCGACGATTTCGCGGATCTTGAAGACGTTAATGCCGAACAGCTCGCTGTGCTCGCCCGCGGCGTCACCGCCCAGGCGGAAAAGCAAAAGCTCGAATTTGTTCGTGCCCGTAAGGTTGCTGCGCTCGTCGACTTCCTGCTGAACCGATTTCATGTCCCGTCCTAAAAAGGTTGATTCTTTTGGGAAATTCTAGACGTGAACCGGCCGTCGGTGTAAATGCAAACTTGAATCTCGGTAACTTTTCGGCGAATTCGTACCAAAAAACCACAGACATTTGACGAAATCGTAATGCCGATCTTCCCAGGATCACAGCAACGACCCCGCGTCGACCTCGCGCAGCGCCTGCCGCGCCATCTCGAGGATGCCGTCGAACGACTTCGCGGCCGCGATGAACCGTCCATTATGGCAAAAGCCCGCGTCCGGCACGCCCGTGACGGCGGCCAGGTCGGCATCGCGCAGGCCGGCCCAGGCGGCGGGCAGGTCGGCCCGCGCGTCGAAGCTTTCGGCGCTGACGGGCACCGTGTGGATCATGTGGCGCTGCTCGCCCACGTTGTAGCTGATGACGAACAGCACATTCGGCATTTCCTTGCGCACGATCGCGGTCCATGGCAGCGCGCCGTTCTTCAGGTACAGCACGCGCCCGCCCTCGAGCAGCTCGGCGTGGCGCACCTGCTCGACGGCGAGCAACGCGCCCACGCGGTATTTGACGGCATTGATCATCAAGTCCGACAGCATGTCCAGCACGCGCCGGAACTGGGCGTCGCGGTACGCTTCCGCCGGCGCGCCATACCCGAGCCGCTGCTCGTCCATCCAGTTCGGATTGAAGCCGGACACGATGGCAGACAGGCCGTAGCTGCCCGGCGCGTTGCGCGCGGCACCCACGTCGGACAGGTCGAGGTATTGCACGACATCGGCATCGATCGCGTACGCCATCTGCTGCGCGGCGTCGTCCGACAGCTTGTGCCCCGCATGCCGTTCGGCCAGCAGCGCCACGCAGCGCGCGCCGTATTCGCGCCACACGAGGCCCGCGCTGGCATACGGCACACCGCTCACGCGGGCGCCGTCGAAGCCTTTCTGGTGATGGTCGAAGCGGCCCGCGGCCGGATTCCACTCGCCGCCCACGTCGATGACGACGTCGCCCTGGGCGATGATAGCCGGGTCGCGCGTGCGCACGAGCTCCGCGTCCGGGTACAACAACATCAGGACGGCCACCGCCCACGCGTCGTCCGCGTGGAATTTGCCGCCATGGGTCACGATCAACATGCTTGCTCCAGTTCGAATGGCCGGCCCAGCGCCGGCGCGCGCACCGATGTGCGCCGCATGCCAGGATGATACCGGCTTTGGCCGCGGGGCCGGGCGCGAGTATCATGTCGGGTGTCCACCGAGTCCACCGAATCCACCGTCCAAGGAAACGCCATGCCGATCCGCCTGCCCGCCCTGCCCCTCGCGTTCGTGCTGGCGTTCGGTCTGGCGCCGGCCATCGCGCGCGCGGACGCGCGCGCCGGCGCGGGCGCGGCGAAGGGGTCGCTCGTGATCGCCGGGGGCGCGCTGCGCGCCGATAATGCGCCGGTCTGGAGCAGGATCGTGGAACTGGCCGGCGGACGCGGCGCGCGCATCGCCGTGTTCCCGACGGCGGCCGGCAATCCGGCACGGTCCGGTCGCGCGACGGCCGAGATCCTCGCGCGCTACGGCGCCCGTCCGTTCGTCGTGCCGCTGTCCGCCCTGCTGCCCGGCACGGACGTCAAGCGGGCGGCGGACGACCCGGCGCTCGCCGCCAGCGTGCGCGCGGCCGGCGGCGCCTTCTTCACGGGCGGCGACCAGGGCCGCATCACGGCCGCCCTGCGCCACGCGGACGGGTCCAACAGCGCCGTGCTGGATGCCGTATGGGACGTGTACCGGCGCGGCGGCGTCATCGCCGGCACGAGCGCCGGCGCCGCCATCATGAGCAAGACGATGTTCTACGAAGGCCGCGCGCCGCTGCCCACGCTGCGCGACGGCATCACGGACGGCCGCGACATCGCGCCCGGCCTGGGCTTCATCGGCGACGACGTCTTCGTCGACCAGCACCTGCTCGTGCGCGGCCGCTTCGCGCGCATGCTGCCCGTGATGCTGGCCAAGCACTACCGCCTCGGCCTCGGCATCGACGAGAACACGGCGGCCGTCGTCGGGCCGGACCGCTCGATCGCCGTCATCGGCTACAAGGGCGCCCTGCTGCTGGATCTCGGCCAGGCCACCGTGGACACGGCACGCCCCGCGTTCAACGTGGCGGATGCCCGCATCAGCTACCTCGACAGCGGCGACCGCTACGACCCCGCGACGGGCCGCTTCACGCCCGGCCCGGACAAGGAACGGGTCGACCCGGCCGACCCGTCGTACCGCGGTCCGCTGTTCGTCCCGGACATCCTTGGCAACACGGCGGTCGTCGACCTGTTGATGAAGCTGTGCGACAGCGACCAGGCGCGCGCCACCGGCATCGCGTTCGGCGACCCGGCAGGCACCTCGCCGGAACGGGGCTTCGAATTCACGTTCACGCGCACGCCGGAGTCCGAAGGCTGGGAATCGAACCGGGCCGATACCTATTCGGTGTACCGGGTGCGCATGGATGTGAGGCCCGTAAAGCTGACGCTGCCGCTCTACCGGGCCGAATGAGCGGGCGGCCCGACGGACAATCGCGCGGTCATGCGCAGGGACCCGATGCTCATTCGCGCGTGTCCGGCGGCGGGGGAGGAGGAGGAGGCCCGTTTGTGAATCTCGAGACCGCCGCGTCCGACGCCATCTGCTTCAGCTCCCTGCGCTGGATGGCGCCACGGGCATACTCCTCCGCGGCCTGGGCTTCGACCTCCTTGACCAGGGCAACCATGTCGAACGTCCATTCGTTCGCGCCGCCCGCGAGCAGCCCGTCGCCCGATCCGTTGCGCATCTCGTCCAGGATGGCGGCCTTCGTGAGGCCGGCGTCGAGACGGCGCTGGAGTTGCGCGGCCCAAGCCGCCATGGGTGGATCGCGGGTGTCGTTCGCCAGCATGCGCAGGACGTGCGTGGCCTTCGGCACGTCGCCGAGGTAGCTCCACGCCAGCGCGGCGGCGCGCGCCAGCGGCCCCGAGTCGCGCGTGGTCTGCCAGGCCGCGATCACGCGGTCCAGTGGCGCGCTGCCCGGCGCGTCGCCGGTCAGGAGCGCAAAATCCAGGCCGGCCAGCGCGACGGCGCCCGACCTGGGTTCGCGCGCCCGCGCGCGCGCGAGGTTCGCGTACGCCTCGTCGAGGTAGGGGGTCCGCGCATCGCCGTTCACCCGCGCCGCGAGCTTCAGGTCGGCCCGGGCCAACAGGGTCAGCACGTCGGCGCTGGCGTCGGCCTCGCGCGCCGCCCGCTGCAGCCACGGCAGCGCCGCGGCGGGGTCTCCCCAGTCGACCCTGGCCCGGCTCAGCGCCAGCTGGGCCGCCTCGACGTTCGGCACCTTGGCCGCTTCCGTATGAAGCGTGCGCAACAGGCCCTCGCCCTGGCCACGTGTCGGGCAGGCCCGCAGGACGTTATCGGCCAGCACGAATTCACCCGACGCCGCCGACATCGTCGTGAACGTGGTCTCGGGACGCGCTGCCCATGGCATGTCGAAACGCATGGCGTTCGTCCCCTGCCGCTGGTAGCGCCACAGCACCTTGTCCGCGTCGCCCATGTTCAGTCTGAACGCCTCGTGCACCGCGGCGGCGGGGTCGGTCCCCTGGTCGACCGCTTTCACGAATGTGGCGAGGCCCTTGCGCCGCTCGTCGGCGCCGAGGACGTAGTGGGCGAGAATCCACGCCCGCGCCTGGTATTCCACCCGGGCAGCCTTGCCCTTCGTTTCGTGCAGGCCCTTGTACGGGTCCGGACCCAGCATGCGGTCATAGTCGAGGTAGTACTCGTGCCCCTTGTCGTGGTAATCGAGATAGCTGCGGACGCCGGGCGGGATGCGGCCGACCACCATCTGCTTCGTGCCGAACGCCACACCCGCGAAATAATCGGCAAAGCCCTCGATCCACAGCGATGGTCTCCGGACATCCGTATGCCGGTACAGGAAATGGCGCGCATACGCTTGCGACACATACGACAAGCCCTCGTGCAGCGCTGCCGTCGCCAGGCTGTCGTCCGCCACCGCGGGCAATGCCTCGGTGTGCACGAGGAAGCCCTGCGCGCCGCCCGCGCAGTCGCGGAACAGGCCGATGCCGGCGAACGGCCGGTCCGCCACCACGCGATCCAGCAGGTGGGAATCGTCCAGGTACATCAGGTTGAGCTTCGGCTCCGGACCCGCGGCCGCGCCGCCGTAGTCCGCCGTGAACATGCGCAGCAGCGCGTCGAGGCGCTCGAGGTGTTCGACGAGCCTTGCGACCTCCTCGCGCGCCGCGTTCGAGACCACGACCACATGGGCGCTCTCCGCCCGCGTCCATGACGACGTGCCCCGCTGGCCCGTCACGACGATGCTCTGCGGTGGGGCTTCCTGCGCGGCGCACACGCCACCCGCCAGTGCGGAAACCACGATGGCGGCCAAGGCCGTCCGTTTTATTCCAAAACCCACGATCCGCGCCTCCGTTAATTATATTAATTTAGATTAACGTGGCGAGTTTAGCAATTTGCCGAAAAGTTTGCTATCGGTCAATATCGATTTTTCCGGAGATAGCGCTTTCTCGCGCGATGCCGTCACCGCGCAATCGACACCGCCAACGTCTCCTTGACCTCTTCCATCACGACATAACTCTTCGACTGGCCGCCGTCGGCCACGTGCAGGATCTCGCCGAGCAGCCGGCGGTATTCCGTCATCTCCGGAATGCGCGCCTTGATCAGGTAGTCGAAATCCCCCGACACGAGGTGACATTCCATCACTTCCGGAATCGCCAGCATGGCGCGGCGGAAGCGCTCGAACGCGCCTTCCGATTTCTGGTGCAGCGTGATCTCCACGAACACGAGGATCTGCAACCCCAGCGCGCGCGGCGCCACCCGCGCATGGTAGCCGGCGATGACGCCGTCGCGCTCCATGCGCTTGACCCGCTCGATGCAGGGCGTCAGCGACAGGCCGACGCGCTCGGCCAGGTCCTTCATCACGATACGGCCGTCGTCCTGGAGGATGGACAGGATGTGCAGGTCGATACGGTCCAGCACGCGGTTCGAATCTTTTTGTACGCGCATTATTTTCCACTGAAAAGCTAATTAGAAACAGCAACTATTATGGCAGTTCCACCACTACAATGAAAACATATTCTAAAACCTGCAACACCGACGAGACACAGGGACAGCGATGCGCGTAATCGTACTCGGCAGCGGCGTGGTCGGCGTGACCACCGCATATTACCTGGCCAAGGCCGGCCACGACGTCACCGTCATCGACCGCCAGCCGGGTCCGGCCCTCGAGACCAGCTTTGCCAACGCGGGCCAGATCTCGCCCGGCTACGCATCGCCCTGGGCCGCGCCGGGCATTCCGCTGAAAGCCTTCAAATGGCTGTTCCAGCGCCACGCCCCGCTCGCGATCCAGCCGGACGGTTCGCTGTTCCAGCTGCAGTGGATGTGGGAAATGGTCAAGAACTGCGACGCCCGGCGCTATGCCGTCAACAAGGAGCGCATGGTGCGGCTGGCCGAATACAGCCGCGACCGCATCCGTGCGCTGCGCGCCGAGACGGGCATCGACTATGAAGGCCGGCAGCAAGGCACGTTGCAACTGTTCCGCACGCAGGCGCAGTTCGACGGCGCCGCGAAGGACATCGAAGTGCTGAAGCAGGCCGGCGTGCCGTTCGAACTGCTCACGCGCGAGCAGCTCGCCTACGCCGAGCCGGCGCTGGCCCACGTGCGCGACAAGCTGGTCGGCGGCCTGCGCCTGCCGAACGACGAGACGGGCGACTGCCAGCTGTTCACGACACGGCTCGCGCAGATGGCACGCGAGCTGGGCGTGCGCTTCCAGTTCGATACGGCGATCGAGCGCCTGGACATCGCGCATGGCCAGGTCGTCGGCGTCCAGACGGACAAAGGCCGCGTCACGGCGGACCGCTACGTGCTGGCGCTGGGCAGCTATTCGCGCCTGCTGCTGCAGGACCAGTTCCGCGTGCCGGTGTATCCGCTGAAGGGCTATTCGATCACGGTGCCCATCGTCGACGGCACCAAGGCGCCCGTGTCCACGATTCTCGACGAGACCTATAAAATCGCCGTCACCCGCTTCGACGACCGCATCCGCGTGGGCGGCATGGCGGAGGTCGCGGGCTACAGCAAGGCGCTGAACCCGCGCCGGCGCGAGACCCTGGAACTCGTCGCGAACGACCTGTTCCCCGGCGGCGGCGACGTGTCGCGCGCCACGTTCTGGACGGGCCTGCGCCCCATGACGCCGGACAGCACGCCGATCGTCGGCGCCACGCCGCTGGCTAACCTGTTCCTCAACACGGGGCATGGCACGCTGGGCTGGACGATGGCGTGCGGCTCGGCCAGCGTCATCGCCGACCTCGTGAGCGGCAAGGTCCCTGCGATCCACGCCGACGACCTGGCCGTGTTCCGCTACGCCGGTTCGCAACACGCCGCGATCCGTCCGGCGCTGGCCAAGGCATGAACGCGGTCGCCCATCCCACCCACCTGGCGCAGGCCGCGCGCGCCGGGGCCATGCTGACGGTCGACCTGGATGCCGTTGCGGCCAACTACCGCCTGCTCGTGGCGCGCGCGGCCGGTGCCGTCGTCGCCGGCGTCATGAAAGCCGATGCGTACGGTCTCGGCATGGACCGGGTCGCGCCCGCGCTCGTGCGCGCGGGCTGCCGCGTGTTCTTCACGGCGCACCTCGACGAAGGCGTCCGGCTGCGCGGCATCGTCCCGGCCGACTGCACGATCCACGTGCTGCACGGCCCGCCGCCGGGCACCGCCGCCGACTTCGTCGCGCACCGCTTGATCCCGGTGCTGAACGACCCCGGCCAGATGCGCGAATGGAGTGCCTTGTGCACACGGCTCGGCCGCCGGCTCGCCGCCGCCGTGCAGGTCGACAGCGGCATGTCGCGCATGGGTCTTTCGCCCGCCGACCTGGCCTCGCTGGGCGATCCGCGCGATTGGCTGGCGCCGTTCGAGCCCGTGTTGTTGATGAGCCACCTCGCGTGCGCGGACGTGCCGGACCATCCGATCAACGCCCGCCAGCGCGAGCGCTTCGACGCGATCCGCGCAACGTTCCCCGCGATCCGCGCGAGCCTCGCCAATTCGTCCGCGGTGTTCCTCGGCGCCGACTTCCGCTACGACCTCGTGCGGCCGGGCGCCGCGCTGTACGGCATCAATCCACAGCCGGGCCAGTCGAATCCGCTGCGCCAGGCGGTATCGCTGGACGCGCGCATCGTGCAGGTGCGGACGATCGCCGCCGGGGACGCCGTCGGTTATGGCGCCCGCTACGTCGCGGACGGCCCGCGCCGCATCGCTACGATCGGCGTCGGCTACGCGGATGGCTGGCTGCGCGCGCTCTCGGGCCGCGGCTACGCCTACGTCGACGGCGTGCGCGTCCCCATCGCCGGCACCGTGTCGATGGACAGTATCACCCTGGACGTCACGGGGATCCCCGACGCGCGTCTCGCCCCCGGCATGACGGTCGAGCTGCTGGGACCGAACCAGCACGTCGATGCCGTGGCGGCCGGGGCGGGCACGATCGGCTACGAAGTACTCACGCGGCTGGGCGGCCGGTTCGAGCGGATCCACGTCGGCGAAGGCTGATCCGCGAGCAGGTCGGTGCCGTACGACTTGTCGACGGTGCACACCCGGTGCCCGCCGGCCTCGCGCCGGAACACATAGGTTGCGCGCCGGGTCACGTTCACGTGCCCGCCCGCCTCGTCGTAGGCGAGCGTCGATTCCATGATGACGAGCGCGGTGTCGCCGCCTTCGATCACTTCCATCCGGCCCTGCTCCACGGCGAGGCTGTGCCGCACGTGCTCGGCGATGCGGACGAAGGCCGCGCGGACGCGGTCCTTGCCGGTGACGGCCAGGCCGGGTTTGACGACGAGCGTCGTGTCGTCCGCGTAAAAATCCATCAGCGCGTCGAAGTCCTCCGCCGTGATGGCGGCATCCGCGGCGCGGATGACGTGTTCGAGGGGATGGGATGCCATGTAAGTCTCCTCGGCCGGGCCGGGCGGGCCGCCCGCGTGAGAATCCGCGCATTTTGCGCGGCCGCGCCATGCTATCGTTGCGAGCGATCCCACCGCACCACACGCCTAGCGCCATGAAGAACCTCGTCGCCGCCGTTTCCGTTGCCATCTTGTGCTCACACGCATCCGCCTGCCCGCTCTCCAAATCGCTGGCGGACCGCTACGGCATCACGTTCTCCGGTTTCGCGACCCCGGCCGCGGCGGCGCCGGACACGGCGCACGGCGGCACCTACGTGCGCGTCGTGCTCCCGGACGTGGCCTACGTGGCCGACGGTTTCCGCCACACGGCGGTGATGGATACGAGCACGAAGAAAGTCTGGATCCTGCGCACGGGCGGGTTCGCCGGCGTGTACGAATGGTATGGTCCCGTCGATGCGGTCGACGCGTCGCTGGACAACTGCATGCTGGAGCCCACGGCCGCACCGTCCGCACGTGCGCCGCAGCCGGCGGCGCGGTCCTGATTCACTTCTTGCGGTGCAGCCGCTGCACGCTGACGGGCTTCCCGCCCACGTATTCGATGAACTCGATATGGCGCCGATCGTAAATCAACGGAAAATTGATGCGCACCGCGTCGGCCGGGTTGCCGCACGTGCCGTCGCCCAGCTTCAGCAGATAGGTGGGGATGCTGCCGGGGACGCCGGCGACGAATTTCTTGCCGCGGCCGTCGACATACACGGTGCCCGGGCGCTCCTTGTGCAGTTCGAAACGCCGCGTGCACGTCGGCGCCGATCGTTTGGGCGGGCGCCACGACAAGGTCGCGTCGTCGATCGCGAGGACGGCGTACGGACCTTGCGCCTGCTGCGGGTCGTCCGCCAGCCAGCGCCCGTTGAACAGCGGCGGCTCGGCGCCCAGGGCCGGACCGCAGGCCAGCGCGGCGACGAAGGCAAGCAACGGGGCCCGGCAGCACGGGCTGGATACGAATGTCATGTCAGTGGTGGCAGTGGCGCGGCGCGACGGGCCACCATGATAACGTCTTCGCGCAGGAACGGCAGCCCATGAACACGCAAGCCAACACCATCGACGCCATCGGCCGCTACGTCATGCCGCCGTTTCCGCCCTGCCCGTCGGACCTCGGCTTCCTGTTCGGCACCCGCCACGGCGTGCCGGAATTCTGCGACGCCGCGTACCGCCTGTGGCAGGACGGCATGTTCCGCAGGCTCCTCGTCTCCGGCGGCCGGACGGGCGGCCTGCCGTTCGCGGAAGCGGACGTCATCGCCGACCGTCTCGTCGGCCTGGGCGTACCGGAATCCGCGCTGATCCTCGAAACGGCCGCGACGAACACGGGCGAAAACGTGCGCTTCGGCCGGGCCAGGGTTGCCGAGGTGATGGACGTCGCGGCGATCGGCAGCGTCGTCGTCATCGGCAAGGTGTGCTCGACGCGGCGCTACCTGATGACGCTGCAGCGGCACTGGCCGGGCCTCTCCGTCTCGGTCTGCCCCGTCAATTATTTCGGCGTACCGCTTGAACGCTGGCACGAGCACGACGAGTTCCGCGCGCGCGTGCTGGGCGAATTCGCCAAGATCCCGCGCTACCTGGCCGAGGGCTTCCTGGCGGAGATCGACGACGCTTCGACCGCGGCCGAATCGTCGGAGCACGCGCCGCGCTAGCATGGGCGCATGGAACTCATCGACTACCTGCACACGCATTTCCTCACCCGCGCGCAACTGCTCGCGGCCTCCGCCACCGACGACGCCTGCCTCGACGCCTTCACCGCGGCCGGCACGATGCCTGCGCCGTCGTACCGGCTGCGCGTCCGGATCGACTGCACATCCTATTTCGGCGCGCATGAAGAAGACCACGCCATCGACTGGCATGCGCGCGGCAACGTCGCGTGGCTGCGGATGCTGTTGGAAGGCGCACACGATCCGTATGCGCGCTTTGCCGCGCGCTACCGGGCGGCGCTGGAAACGCTGGACCTGTACCGCGCCGCGCCCATCACCTCGCTGATGGCGGACGCGCACGTGCGCGAGGAGTGGGGCCACTTCATCGCCGGCACGTACGGTCTGTGCACGCGCACGGGCCGGCCGGAAGACATCGCGGCGAAGGAGCTGGCGATCCGCGTCATCCGGCTGCTTTCGGACGACGGCCGGCCGCTGGACGGTACGGAGCGCGCCCGGTTGGCCGCCGCGATCGACCTGCTCGACCGTGCCGGCAGCCCGTTCGCCCCGCACGAACGGGCGCGCAGCTCGCGCAGCCGCTACGTCGACGCGCTGCGCCGGCAATACGACCTCAAATAGTTCGCGGAACCTGTCACGAACGGGCGCGCCGTTTCGTCTAATGCACAGGAGGATGCATTTCGCACCCTCGTCCATACGAAAGGAACCGTCATGTCGCACGCTCCCCGCATCAACCTGTTCGCCAATGCCCCGTCCGCGCTGAAAGCCATGGTCAACCTGTCGCAGACCGTCAAGCAGGGCGTCCTCGGCCCGCGCCTCGTCGAACTCGTCAACCTGCGCGTGTCGCAGCAGAACGGCTGCGGCGTGTGCGTCGACATGCACTGGCGCGACCTCGTCAAGCAAGGCGCCGATCCGCGCCACCTGAACAGCGTCGCCGCCTGGCGCGAATCGCCGTTCTTCAGCGACCGCGAACGGGCCGCGCTGGCCTGGGCCGATGCCGTCAACGGCCTGCCCCACCGCGACGACACGGACGCCGCCTGGCCGCAGCTGCGCGAGCATTTCAGCGACGCCGAGATCGCGGAGCTGGGCTATACGATCGCCGTCATCCGTGGCTGGAACGCGATCAACCTGTCGCTGCGCAACCCGATTCCCGTCGAGCCGCCGGCCGGCATGTGATCAGCGCATGGCGGCGGGATCGAACAGCGGGTTCTCGATGAGCCCGAGGACGTTGCCGAACGGGTCGTTCAATTCCGCCACCTTGATGCCCTCGCCCACGTCCTGGATCGCCGTGCGGACGGTGGCGCCCAGGCCGACGATGCGCTCGACGTCGGCGGCGATGTCGTCCACGCCCCAGAACGCGGTGGACCCGGTCGTGCCGGGCGTGCCGTCCGGGACGAGGCCCAGCTCGAAGCCGCCGACGGCGAAACCGACGTAGAACGGCTGGTCGAAGTAAGGCCGGACGCCGAACACGTCGGCGAACCACGCCTTGGCGCGGCCCAGGTCGGCCACGGGATAGGTCACGGTGCGCAGTCCCTTGATCATGGAAGTCTCCTGTCGAAAAACCACATGATGCCCGTTCGGCGCCCCCGTGGATTGGAAAAATGGAACACGCGGCCACGCGGACGAAAAAAAGGGCAGCCGAAGCTGCCCCTTTTTGCTCACGGCCGACCTTAGTTCGTGTAGATGATGCCCCGGCCGGTACCGCTGAAGTAGATGCGGCCGTACGAATTCCAGTCGCCCGCGATCGCGCCGATGCCGCCGTACTGGTGGGCGTCGTCGTTGAAGCGCGCCCAGGTGGCGCCCGCGTCGTCGGAGCGGTAGATGCCCCACACGCCGTTCCGCGTGCCCACCACATAGATGGCGGCCGAGTACGACGCGCCGGACTTGGCCTTGCCGAGGGCGATGGCGCTCGTGCCCTGCGATTGCGCGGTCGTGCCCGCGCCGGCCACGGTCGCGAAGCCGCTCACCTTCGTCCAGGTCGCGCCCGAATCGGTCGAGTGGAAGAGCGCTTCGCCGTCGGCCAGCCAGAGGTCACCCTCGGCATTCGGGTTGACCACCAGCGACGTGGTCCCCCATGCGTTCGGCGCGAACTTCGCCGCCGTCGAGCCGGCGCTCAGCGTAAACGTATGGCCGCCGTCGGTCGAGACGTAGACCTTGCCCGCCGAGTTGGACCACGACGCGCCGCCCGAGTCGTAGGCGTAGACCTTGCTTGCATTCTTGCGGTCCGCCACGAGACGATAGCCCCGATCCCAGCCCGTTCCGACGGCCGGCAGGGCCGGCAGATTGGTCGCGGTCCAGTTCGAGCCACTGTTCGTCGAGTAGGACGGCACGGAATTGGCGGGTGCCCAGATCACGTTGTTGCGCGACGGGACAACGAGGCTCGCCGCGCCGCCCTTGTTCGTCGCGGCACCCGCGGGCAGCGTGGCGAATTCCTTCCACGTCGCGCCGCCGTCGCCGGACCAGAAGCCGAAGGCCCTCGCATTGTCCCAGTTCGCGACACCAGCCCCGGCGATGTACTGCGGATCGGACCATGCCAGGTCGGCCGCGTTGCCGCTGCTCCAGTTCGACGTCGGCGCCTTGGTCGGCGTCGCCGCGAGGTCCGTCTGGACCCACGTGCCGATGTCGCCCGCGCTGTTGAGGAACTTGTACGACGTGCCCGCCGGCGGGGTGACGATGGCGTTGGTGGCCGTCTCCTCGAGGTTCGTCACGTTACCGCTCCAGGTCGGCGCGGACGACGACGCGTTCAGCGTCTCCACGATGCCGCCGCCATGGACGTGCGAGATGTGGTCGGGGTTGCTCGGATCGATCTCGATGTCGTCCACCCAGCCGCTGGCTGCGCCGCCGGCCGGCGTATGCGTCATGCCCTGTTCGATTTCCTTCCACGTGGCGCCGCCGTCGACCGACAGCTGGACAACCTGGCCGTTGCCCGCCCAGGTGTTGGAAACGCCCAGCGCGATGCGGGCCGTCGAACCGGAACCATAGACGGACAAGCCGCCGTAGCCGCCGTTGTCGTAGCTGGCGAGCAGGTTCCAGTTCGTGCCGTCGAACTTGTACAGTTTGCCCGGGCCGGCGATCGAGGGGCCGCCGCCCTGGCTGAACGGCACGTAGATCATGCCGTCGGACGCGCGCACCATGTGCGGGATGAAGCCGGAGGTCGGCGTCGTGACCGGTGCCCACGACGTGCCGCCGTCGGTCGATTTGTACAGGTTCGAGCTCAGCCCGGCCGCGCTGACGTAATCGGGCGCGATGGCCACGTAGATCGTCTGCGTGGCCGTGCCGCTGCCCTTGGTGCTCGTGTCGAACAGGACCGTCTCGATGCCGCCGTCATGCGCCTGGTCCGACGTCATCGTGACGGACGACAGCGACGTGACCTGGGCCCACGACTTGCCCGAGTCCGTGCTCTTCCACAGGCCTGCCATGCGCGAGCCGAAGAACAGCGTCGACGGCTTGTTCGGGTCGACCATCAGGCGTTCGCCGAGCGGACGGCCGCCGTTGTTGCCGCCCATGGCGAACGGCACGTCGTAGTGCGTCCACGTGGCGCCGCGGTCGCCCGAGACGTAGATGCGGCCATTGCCTTCGAACGTGTACATGCCCGTCATCATGTACACCAGCTGGTCGTTGTTCGGATCGAGCGCGATACTTTCGATGCCGTGGAAGCGGCTCTCCGGCCCGCTGAAACCGACGCCGTCCGTGATCGGCGTCCACGACTTCGCCGTGTCGTCCCAGCGATAGGCGCCACCGATGTCGGTGCGCGCATACAGCACGTGCGCGGACGTCGGGTGATAGATCAGGCCCGTGACGTAGCCGCCGCCGCCCCATTTCACGCTCGTCCACGTGGCGGATGCGCCGCTCGCGTCCGTGCCGGGGTTCGCGGTGCCCGTGTCGGTGGTGCCGCCCGTCGAGCCGGTGCTGCCGGTGCTGCCCGTGGCGCCCGTGCTGCCGGTGCCGCCCGTGCCGGCGGGCGTACCCGTGCCGGCCGTGCTGCCCGCATCGCCCGAACCGCCGCCCCCGCCGCCGCCGCAACCTGCGGCAAGGCTCATCGCGAGGATCGCCAGGACGATGGTGCGCTTCCTGTAAGTCGTGTTCATGAAAGTCTCCGCCAAAAAGGGATAGTTGTGTTGAAATGTGCCGGTATGGCGGGCATGGCTGCGCCGATCCGCACGCCGCCCTTGCGAGGTGACGGTGACGATGTCCGGCTGTTGGATGAGTCCAGCTGCGGCCCGATGTCGACATTCGGAACGTCGTGGGCGGCCTTCACGCACCCGCGGCGGCGTCACGCCTCGCGGTCGTCTTCACGCGCCCGGCGGGAGGCGCAGCCGCCTCGACGTGGCCAGGATGAATCCGTTGCGTCTCATGCATACCTCGTACCTTCAGGCCAATTCTGCGAGACCCGCGCCGGGTTGGCAATTATTAAGACTGCTAAACCGCTGAATGAAATTTCTCAGCGGAAGCGCGATTAGTGGAACGGCAAGTGGCCCAGCAAGTCGACGAGCAGGCGCGCGTAGCGCCCGTCGGGATCGAGGTCGGGATCGAAGACGGTGACCGTCATGCCGGCACACCGTGGGTCGGGCAGGAGGCCGGACAGGATGAGCGCGAGGTCGTCCGGTGCGATGCCGGGCGAACCGGGGCTGTCGACGGCCGGCATGACGGCGGCGTCGAGCACGTCGACGTCCAGGTGCACCCGGAAATGCTGGTCCGGCACGGCGCCGAGCGTGCTCCGCGCGCGGGCCAGCACGGCGTGCGGCCCGATCCCGTCCGCCGTGAACACGTCGATGCGTTCGATGTCCGTGTCGTTCACGTCCGGCCAGTCCGTCATCAATGCCTCGCCGCGCCCCGTCGCCAGCGCGAGATCCATCCCGGCCACGGCGTCCAGCGTGCTCGCCGGATCGTGGTTGCCGGGATGGCGGAAGTCGCTGTGGCCGTCGACGTGGACGAGCGCCAGCGGACCATGGCGGCGCGCGCCCGCCAGCGCGCCCAGCAGGATCGAGCAATCCCCGCCGACGACGAGCGCGAACGCGCCGCGCGCGCATGTGGCGTCCACGTGATCCGCCAGCGCCAGGTTGAACGCGCGCATCGCGATCCCGTTGCGCAGCCGCGTGCCCGGGTCGGGGCCGGGTTTCCATGCCGGCCGCGCCATCGCGATGGGCGCGCCGGCACCGACGGCCTCCAGCAGGCCCGCGTCGAACAGGGCGTCGGGCGCGCGCCAGGTGCCCGGTTCATGCCCGGGCCGCAGGGGACGCAAGCCGAGATTCGATGGCGCAGCGATGACCTGGACGGTCCGCCCGCTCATGCGGCCACCCGGCGCACGAACGACTCGGGCGTCGCGTCGGCGAACTGGCGGAACGCGTGGATCAGGTGCGACTGGTCGTAATAGCCGCACTCGCCGGCAAGCCGCGCCCAGTCGACGGCACCCGGCTGCGCGCGCAGCGCCGCGTGCGCGCGGCGGAAGCGGCACACCATGGCGAACGTCTTCGCGGACAGGCCCACGCGCTCGCGAAACAGCAGCGCCAGGTGCTGGCGCGTGACGCCGAGCGCCGACGCGAGATCGTCGATGCGCACGTCGCCGCCACTCGCCTCGATCCGCGCGACGGCCGCCCGCGCGAGTCCGTCGCTCCGCACCGACCCATGCGCGCGCAGGCGCGCGACGAGCGCCCGCTCGACGATCGCAAGCTGCGCTTCCGGGGCCTGCTCGCGCTCCCACAACGCGGCGGCCAGCGCTTCGGCGTCCGCGCGCGGCCACAGGTCGGCGAGCGCCGGATGGCCGTCCTGCAGTTCGCCCAGCGGCACGTCGAAGAATGCCCGTGCGGCGCCGGGCAGGAAGCGCACGGCGACGGTCAGCACGGGAGTCGTCAGCGCCACATGATGGGGGCGCGACATCATGCCCGCCACCTTGCCCAGCGGCGCCGCGTCCTGCCACAGGATGTCGATGCAATTGTCGGGCAGGACGCGCGTGCGCACGGGCGCGCCGTCCGGCAACGCGCGGCTCGTCCACAGGCAGGCGACGTGGCCGGCCAGCGCGGGATGCGGCGGGAATTCGCGGTACAGGTGCATGGTGGCGCCAGTATAGCCCGCCCGGCGGACGTCAGGCCGCCGCGCGGCGCGGGACACGTCGCTGGCGGTGCACGCGCGCGCAGCCGAGCGCGAAGCCGGCGCCGGCCAGTCCCCACAGGACGGCGGCGACGACCTGGAACGTGGTGCGCAACTCCGGATGCGTGACGGCCAGCGGCACGAGCATCAGGGCGCGCGGCAGGCAGACCGCGGCCATCGCGGCCAGGCCAGTGCGCAGCAGCGGCGGACGGCGCACGATGCCCAGCGCCGCGCCGGCATACCAGCCGCACGTGGCCATCAGCAGCCCGATCGCGACGGCACCGACGGGCGCGAGCCAGGTGCCTGCGCGGGCCGACGCGACGACGGACGGCGGCGCGCCGAAATAGGCATACCAGGCCGGGCCGGCCGGAATGGCGGCCACGTGGACGAGCGCCCCCACGACGGCGATGGCGGCGGCCAGGGCGATCCATGGCCGGGTCGAATCGTGCAAGCTGGCTCCTTGTCGCCGGTAAATAGGGAATCGGTGACATCATGCCATCGCGGCCACGGGCAAAGTGCGCGCATTGTCACGAACAACCTATCAGAACGGACAGGGCTGCCGTGCTGGCTTCCGCGCGACGGGTGCCTATACTGGGAAGATTCGTCTCAGCGAACGCGCCGGCTTTGCCTCGGCGCACGTTCTTCCCTCGCGTTCGCGTCGCAGGAAGCGACGTCACACGCCCCGACCAGGAGACCACTCATGCATGCAGCCCACCTGACCCGCCGCCGCGCCTGGCTGGCACTCGCCCTTGCCGCCGCCAGCGCCGCGCCCTACGCAGCCGCCCCGGAGACCGACGCCGACCTCGCCACCGCGTTGAGCGATACGAACAGTCGTACCATGCGGGGCCGCGAGCTCGTGCCGCCCGGCGTGATCCTGAACCTGAAAGGCAAGCAGAGGAACCTCGTGTGGCAGGGCAGCTACATCGTCAACACGACAGGTTGCATCGACTGCCATACGCACCCGAGCTATTCGCCCGGCGGCGACCCGTTCAAGGGCCAGCCGGAGCGGGTCAACGCCGAGCAATACATGTCCGGCGGGCGCCAGTTCGGCCCCTTCACGGCGCCGAACCTCACGCCGGACCACGCCGGCCGCCCCGCGGGTCTCACGCGCGAGCAGTTCGTGCAGACGCTGCGCACCGGCCACGATCCGCGCGATCCGGCCGGCGACATCCTGCAAGTGATGCCGTGGCCGGCCGTCGGCAAGATGACGACGAAAGATTTGTACGCCATCTACGAATACCTGCGCGCGATCCCGTCGCTGCCCGACAATCCGAATCCGGGGCCGTGACGGTAACGGCGCCGGTGCACGAAGTGGTCGCCCTGGATGACGGGCCGCCTGGTAAACTCGCGCGATCGACAAATCAACGACACGCGAACCAGACATGAAGAGTGCAAGCAGCGGCCTCGTTTACTCCACCGACGGCGGACGCATGTGCCCCGGCTGCCGGCTGCCCGTCGCGGCGTGTGCGTGCAAGGCCGCCGCCGTGCCCGCGGGCGACGGCGTCGCGCGCGTATCGCGACTATCGAAGGGCCGCGGCGGCAAGACCGTCACCATCGTCAAGGGCCTCGCGCTCGATGCGGCCGCGCTGGCCGCACTGGGCAAGCGGCTGCGCACCGCGTGCGGCTCCGGCGGGACCGTGAAGGATGGCGTGATCGAGGTCCAGGGCGACCATTGCGACCTCGTGCTGGACGTCCTCGGCAAGCAGGGCCTCCGGGCGAAGCGCGCCGGCGGGTGACCCGGACGGGTCAGAACAGGGCGCCCTGCGGGCTCGTGAGCCGTGCAAAGCTGTCGTCCAAAAATGGCAGGATGCCGTCCGCGACGGGCTCCAGCTGCTTCGTCAGGTAGTGCTCGTAGTCGATGGGCGTACGCCGCGGGTCCAGCGTGTCCAGCGGTTCCGGGCCCGACGTGGTCATTACGTAGCGGATCCACCCGCCGTTGCGGTAGGGTGCGGGCCGGCCCTGGCGCACGTGGAATTCGTCGGCCGCGCGCGCCGCGCGCACGTGCGGAGGCACGTTGCGCTCGTACTCGACGAGCGGCCGGCGCAAGCGCTTGCGGTACACGAGCTGCCCGTCGAATTCGCCGCACAGCGTGCGCGCCACGTAGTCGCGCACATAGCCCTCGTACGGTTCGCCGCGGAATATGCGGCCGTACAGCTCCTGCTGGAACGTCTGCGCCAGCGGCGTCCAGTCCGTGCGCACGGTCTCCAGGCCCTTGAAGATGATCTCGTCGCCGCCGTCCGCGCCGCGCACGAGCCCCGCGTAGCGCTTCTTGCTGCCCTCTTCCGACCCGCGCACGGTCGGCATCAGGAAGCGCCGGAAGTGCGTCTCGTACTCGAGTTCCAGCGCGCTCTCCAGCTGCAAGGTGTCGGCCAGGTGCGCGCGCCACCAGCCGTTCACGCGGTCGACGAGCGCGCGGCCGATGCGCGCCGCCTCTTCCTCGGCGTGCGCGCCGCCGAGCCACACGAACGTGGAATCCGTGTCGCCGTAGATCACCTGGTAGCCCTGCGCCTCGATCAGTTCGCGCGTGCGGTGCATGATCTCGTGGCCGCGCATCGTGATCGACGACGCGAGGCGCGGATCGAAGAAACGGCACCCCGTCGTGCCCAGCACGCCGTACATCGAGTTCATGATGATCTTCAGCGCCTGCGACAGCGGCGCGTTGCGCGCGCGCTTGGCGGCATCGCGGCCCTGCCACACGCGCGTGACGATGCCCGGCAGGCAGTGCTGCGTGCGCGAGAAGCGCGCGCCGCGAAAGCCTGGCACCGTGTCCTGCTCCGGCTCGTCGAGTCCCGCGACGAGGCCCACGGGGTCGATCAGGAACGTACGGATGATGGACGGGTACAGGCTTTTATAGTCCAGCACGAGCACCGAGTCGTACAGGCCGGACCGGGAATCCATCACGAAGCCGCCCGGGCTGTCCGCACCGGGCACGTCGCCGATGTTCGGCGCCACGCGGCCGAGCCGGTGCATCAGCGGGATGTAGGAATGCTCGAACGCGGCGACGGACCCGCCGCTGCGGTCGGCGGAGAGCCCCGTCACGCTGGCGCGCTCCAGCAGGAAGGTCATCAGTCCGGACTTCTCGAAGATGCGCGTGACGAGCACGCAGTCCTGCAGGTTGTAGGTCGCCAGCGCCGGCTTGTCCTCGTCGAACATGCGGTCGATTTCCGCCATGCGGTCGTACGGGTTGTCGATCGCCTTCCCTTCGCCCAGCAGGCTTTGCGCCACGTGCTCCAGCGAGAACGACGGGAAGCTCCACGTGGCCGACCGCAGCGCCTCGATGCCATCGATGACGAGGCGGCCCGCCACGCCCGCGAACCAGTGCTCCTGCCGGCCGCCGTGCTCGCGCCATTCGATCGCGCTGCCGTCGCGGCCCAGGCGCAGCGGGCGCTGCATCTGCTGCGCGTGCTGCTGCAGGATGCGCAGGTCGAACTGCACCAGGTTCCAGCCGATGATGGCGTCCGGGTCGTGGCGGCGGAACCACTCTTCCAGGCGGTCGAGCAGGTCGCGCCGCGTCGCGCACACCTCGTAGTCGAAATCGAGGCCGGACGCATCGCCGTTCCCGGGCCCCAGCATGTACACCTGGCGCTGGCCGCAGCCTTCCAGCGCGATCGAGCGCAGTTCGCCCTGCATCGTCGTCTCGATGTCGAGTGAAACGGTCGACAGCGCGGGCCGATAGTCCTGCACGGGCTTCAGCTGTGCGTCGACGAGCAGGCGCGGATCGGCCCCGTCGGGCGTGCCGGCATAGGTCACGGGTGCCGTGATGAAGCGCTCCATCAGGTAGCGTTCGGGCGGGCGCACGTCGGCCTCGTACACGTCGATGCCGTGCTCGCGCAACCGCTTTTCCAGCCGCAGCAGGTGCCGGTACTGCGTACAGTACAGGCCCAGCACGGGGCGGTGGTGGAAGTCGCGCAGCGACAGTTCACGCAGCTCGACGCCCCGCTCGCGCGCCAGCAACAGCTTCGTGGTGTCGCCCTGCTCCGCCGGGATGAACGCGACGGCCGGCTGCGGCCCGAGGCGCACGCGGCGCGGGCCGTCCGGCGTGGCGAGCCAGAACTCGACTTCGACGCCGGCGTCCGTGTCGCGCCAGTGGCGCGTGAGCAGGAAGCCCTGCGCCAGGAAGCCCTGCGTGTCCATGGTTCAGGCGTCCAGCGGGTCGGCGTCGAAGCGCGCGAGCTCCGCGTCGGTGAAGCCGGCCGCGCGCCGGGCGGCCACGTTGAACGGGCCTTTCAACACGGGCGCCTTGTATTGCGCCGTCAGCGCGTCGTACGTCGCCACGGGCTCCAGGCCCCGCAGCGCGCACAGGTGGAAGTACCAGCGGTTGCCGATCTCCACGTGGCCGACCTCGTCGCGCAGCAGCACGTCGAGGATGCGGGCGGCCGCCTCGTCGCCGGCCTGCGCGAGCTTGGCGCGCAGCGGCGGAATCGCGTCGAGGCCGCGCGCTTCCATCGTGCGCGGCACGAGCGCCATGCGCGCGAGGACGTCGCCGGCCGTCTTCGCGACCATCTCCCACAAGCTGTCGTGGCCAGGGAAGTCGCCGTACGCCCAGCCGAGCGCGCGCAGATGCGCAGCCAGCAGGTCGAAATGTCGGGCTTCCTCGGCCGCCACGCGCAGCCAGTCGGTGTAATAGGCGTCGGGCATGCCGGCGAAGCGCCAGACGGCATCCAGCGCGAGGTTGACGGCATTGAATTCGATGTGGGCCAGCGCGTGGACGAGCATCGCGCGGCCTTCCGGTGTCGCCATCGAGCGCCGGCCGACGAGCCGCGGCGGCACGAGTTCCGGCCGCGCGGGCCGGCCCGGCACGAGGGCGTCGTCCGCGTGCAGGACGGCGGCCGTGTCCAAGCTGCACGCACCGGCAGCGGCGGCAGCGGCCAGCGCGGCCACGCCTTGCGTCTTCGCGCCGGGATCGGTCTCGATCAAACACTCCAGCGCGCGTACGCGCAGCGCCAAGGGAAGCGCCATCGTGGTCCTCTGCGACAAAAGGCGGCAGTTTACCATCCGGCGCCCCTCGGCGCGAGGCGAGAACCCTGGGGCGGGCTCTTTATTGCTGCTGGACGGGCGGCGGGCTGCTTTGCGGCGGGACGTTCGGCTCCTGCATGTCCGGCTGGTGCATGTTCTGCGGCGGCAGGCCGCTCGTCTGGCCCGTGCTCGGCGGGACGGCGTCGTCCTTGCCGGCACCCGCGCCGGTGGTCCCCATCGTCGAGTTTCCGTAGGCGGTGGCGCCCGGCTGCGTGGGTGCGGCCGGCGCGGCGGTCGTCGTCGACACGACGCGTTCCGACACCTCGCCTTTCGGTGCGTGGGCCAGCAGTTGCGGCGCGTGGGCCATGTCGTGCTGGTAGATCTGGCGCGCCTGTTTCAGGCAGGCGGCGCGGCTGCCGGACGACTTGTGCTTGCACGCCGTTTGCTGCTCGGCGTAGGCGGCATTGATCTCCTTCTTCAAGGTGGCCATGCGCTGGGCCTTCGTCGTGTCGCCCGTGGTCCAGCGGGCCGGGTCTTTCGCGGCCTTCGGATGGTTGCCGGCCAGCGCAGGCACGCTGACCGCGCACAGCGCGCACGCGATCCATGCGCCGCGCAGGATACTTGATGCTTGACTCATCTCGACCTCCTGATAGCGTAGAAAAGGCGACGCCGGACGGCGTCAACCGGGATCCCGTCGGCCCGGAATCGACGGGTATGCTGTCAGTATAGTGCGAGCACGCGGATGACCTGCGTTCCTTTCCTCTTGTCAAAATAATTAGCAAGGATTTCAACATCGGGGACGCCGCCATACGAATATTTCATAGATGACGCGAAAAATGGATGGGGTCGCCCTGGCGTTTCCTGCCTAGAATCCGGGCGTACTGGCCGATAACGCCTTGACAATAACGATACCGGAGACCGATGACGCACCTTTCTTTCGCTCTGCCGTCCCTTGCGCGCCGTTGCCGGCACGCCGCCTACGTTTCCGCTTGACGAGACAAACCTCATGAATCTGATTTCCCGCCTCGACTCCATCGTCTTCCTGATCTACTTCGTCGTCGTCGCCGGCTATGGCCTGTGGGTCTACCGCCGCAAAAATTTCCACAAAAGCGGCGCGAACACCTCGGCCTCGCACGACTACTTCCTGGCCGAAGGTTCGCTCACGTGGTGGGCCATCGGCGCATCGCTGATCGCCTCCAACATCTCCGCCGAGCAGTTCATCGGCATGAGCGGTTCGGGCTTCCGCATCGGCATGGCGATTGCCGTGTACGAACTGATGGCCG
>NZ_JAAQOM010000007.1 GCF_011682055.1 Telluria antibiotica
TGGATCAAGGCTCTCAAGAAATTCGGTCTGATCGACCAACCTGCCTGAGTCGCGAGCTGCACAATTTTTGATGGCCTACCCCGGCCAGGCATCCGCACGTCTTTTGGATACGTTCTTTCACGTTACGTACTGGAAACTGAAATCGCGTTCGGACTTCCGCGTGGGCACGGGGTGCCCACCCTACGTACTGGAAACTAAAATCGCCTTCCGAATTCCGCGTGGGCACGGGGTGCCCACCCTACGCACTTCGCGCCGGTCGTAGGGTGGGCTCCCCGAGCCCACGCGCGACGTTCGCCATTCGTTGGCGCCAGGTCAGTCCAGCGCCGCCAGCATCGCGAACGGATAGATCCCTCGCCGATGCCCATCGCTGAACGTGAGGTTCAGCCCATACGCACCGACCGGCTCGATGTCCGCCAGGCGCATCGTCGCGTCGACGGCGACTTCGCCCACGTTCCGGCGCAACGCGCGACATGCCGAGCACGGACACACCGCGCGCAGCCGCGCATGCGTAACGCGCGCCTCGCGCCCGTCCGGCCAGCGCAGCGCCAGCACGCCCTGCGCCGCGTGGTTCTCGATGGCTTCCGGGAGCGCCGTCATGCTGCCGTCCCGATCTGCTGGATGGCGAGGCGCACGGACTTGCGCACCTCGGGGTCGGCATCGCTTTCCGCCGCACGCAGCGCGGGCAGGGCGGCGGCAGATCCGATCTCGCCCAGCGCCAGCGCCGCTTCCTTTCTGAGGTTGCTGATCGCGTGCGTGAGCGCCGCCGTCAGGCCGGGCAGCGCATCCCGGCTGCGCAGGCGGCCCAGGCTGCGCGCGGCGCGCAGGCGCACCTGCCAGTAGGCGTCGTCCAGCGCAGCGATCAACGCGGGTGCCGCGTCGGCGAGGCGCAGCTTGCCGAGCGTGGTCGCGGCTTCTTCGCGCACCTGCCAGGCCGTGTCGGACAACGCGGCCAGCAGCGCGGCCAGAACGGCCGGCACCCCGTCCGCGAAACCCAACGCGCCGGCCGCGGCACGCCTTACCTCGGGCTCGGGGTCGTGGACGGCCAGCCGCTTCAGCGCGTCGACGGCATCGAGGCGTTTCAGGTAGCCCAGCACGGCGACGGCTTCGCGCCGCACCAGCGGCTCGGCATCGCCGAGCGCGGCCAGCGCGGGCGCAAAGCTGCCCGGCACGCGCAGCTCGCGCACGCCGCGCAGCGCGGCCGCGCGCGCGAAGGAGTCGCCGGACGCGACGAATGGCAGCAGTTCCTGCGCCGATTCGGGCAGCTTGAGTTCGGAGAGGCTGCGCGCGGCGGCGGCGCGCACGCCGGCGTCGTCGTCCGCCAGCAGGCGCGCGAGGCCGCGCACGATGTCCGGCGATTCGAACGCTTCCAGCGCCTGGGCGACTGCCGCGCGTACGGTCGCGGCATCGTCGTCCAGCGCGGCCAACAGCAGCGGCACGTGGTCATCGCCGTCCAGGTCGGCCAGGGCGAGCACGGCGATGCGGCGCACGGTCGCGTCATCGTCGTGGAGACGCTCGGCCAGCTCGGCGAGGTCGGGGTCGTCGTAAAGATCGGTCGTCACGGTGTGTCCTTGCATGGCAGGTTTCAGGGAGGGCCCAGTGGACTCAGGCGCGCCAGCGGCGTGATGCTGGCCTGCGGGTGCAGCAGGTCCAGGCAGTGCCGCTTCAGGCGCGTGAAGTGGCTCGAGGTCATGAGGTCCGGATGGCGTGGACGCGCGAAGTCGAGGCGGATCTCGTCGATGACGCGGCCCGGGCGGGGGCTCATCACGAGGATGCGGTCGGCGAGGAACAGCGCCTCGTCGATGTCGTGCGTGATGAAGACGATCGTCGTGTTCACGCGCGTCCACACGTCCAGCAGGAGTTCCTGCATTTTCAGGCGCGTCTGCGCGTCGAGGGCGCCGAACGGTTCGTCCATCAGCATCACGCGCGGATGGTTGATGAGGACGCGCGCGATCTCCACGCGCTGCTGCATCCCGCCGGACAGCTGGACCGGGTAGCGGTCCTCGAAGCCGGCGAGGCCCACGAGGCCCAGCAGCGCGCGCGCCCGCTCGCGCCGTTCGCGCCGGGGGACGCCCTGCATCTTGAGGCCGAACGCGACGTTGTCCAGCACTTTCTTCCACGGGAACAGCGTGTGCTGCTGGAAGACGAGGCCGCGGTCCGGATGGGGGCCGGCGACGGGGACGCCGTCGACGTGGATGCTGCCGCGGCTCGGCGTCCAGTGGCCGGCGAGGGCGCCCAGCAGCGTGGACTTGCCGCAGCCCGATGGCCCCAGCACGCAGACGAATTCGCCGGGCGCGATGGACAGCGAGACGTCCTGCACGGCGTCGAACGCCTGGGCGCCTTCGCCGAGGCGGATGCGCAGGTTGTCGATGTCGATGGCGCCGCCCTGCGTGAGGCGCGCGTGCTCGAACGAGGTGGTCTGGTTCATCGCTTGTTCCTTTGCATGTGGTACCAGGGCATGGCGAGGTCGCCGATCTTTTTCACGAGCGCGCTGCTGCCCATGCCGATGACGCCGATGAACAGCATGCCGACGACGATGTCCGGATAGTTCTGGATCGTGTACGCGGCCCACGTGTAGTAGCCGATGCCGAACTGGCCCGAGATCATTTCCGCCGTCACGAGGCAGAACCACGCGGTGCCCATGCCGATCGACAGGCCAGTGACGATGCTGGGCGCGGCGGCCGGCAGGATCACTTCCGAAAAGATGGTCCAGCGGCCTGCGCCGAGGCTGCGCGACGACGCGACGAGGCGCGGGTCGGCGCCTTCCACGCCGTGGATCGTGTTCAGCAGGATGGGGAACAGCGCGCCGATGAACGTGATGAACACCATCGACAGCTCGGACGAGGGGAACATCAGTATCGCCAGCGGGATCCACGCGACGGCCGGGATCGGGCGCAGCATTTCCAGCGGCGGCAGCAGCATGTCTTCGAGCCGGCGCGAGCGGCCGATGACGAGGCCGAGGCCGATGCCGACGATGCCCGCGGCCACGAAGCCGGCGAACACGCGCCCCACGCTGGCCTTCAGGTGCAGCGCCAGCTTCGGAGACTCCAGCAGCGTGGCGGCCGCGTCGAGGACGTCCTGCGGCGACGGCACGTTCTGGAACGTGACGAGGCCCAGGTCGAGGTGGTGCGAAGCGGCCCACTGCCACGACGCCACGCAGGCGACGAGCGACAGCGCGCGCAGCAGCAGGCGGCCCGCGCGGCGCAGCAGGGCCGGGTCAAGGGGGCGGGTGGCGGTGGCGTCCATGGTCAGATCGGCTTGCCCGCTTTGAGCGTGTCGAAATCGACCACCTTACCGTTGACCTTGGCCGCCTGCGTCTGCGCATCCGCCTTCAGCAAATAGGCGCTGACGTCCTTGCCGTTGCTCGCGACGACGAACCACGCGTCGCCGGCCAGCAGCTTCAGGCCCGAGCCCTGGTCGTGGGCATACACCGTACGTACCTTCTTGCCCGCTTGTTCCAGCTTGCGCAGTTCGGCGATGGCCGTCGCCGCCGTCGCATAGTGGCGCACGAGCGGTTCGCCCTGCACCCAGATCTGCGTGAGGTGGCGGAAGTCGGCGATCGGTTTGCCGGTGACCGCATCCTTCGCTTTCAAGGGCAGCTTGTCGTAGTTCTTCAACTGCCGGTCGTAGTCCAGGCCCGCCTGCTTGAACGCGATGCGGATGTAGGTATCGTCGATGAAGCTGTCGACGTCGATGTCGGATTCCGTCCGCTTCAGCAGGCGCAGGGTCTCGATCGACGTTTTCACGGCCTGGCGGTATTCCGGCTTCCACGTGAAGTCGCGCGTCTGCAGGCCGAGCGGGCCGTGGAACAGGTAGTTCACTTCCGCCTCGATGCCGGTGACCTTCGCGATCAGCTCACTGTATTTTTCCGGCTCGGCCGCGATCAGGCGGTCCGCCTCGATGGCCGCGCGCAGGTAGGCGACGACGATCTCCGGGTACTTCTTCGCATAGTCCGCTTCGACGAGGCTGCCGTGCAGCGTGGGCGCCTGGGCTTGCGAACCGTCGTAGATCTTGCGGGCGAAGCCGCGGTGCGGGAACAGTTCCGCGAACGGGACGAAGTCGGCGTGCGCATCGACCTTGCTGCCCTGCAGGGCGGAGCCGGCCACTTCCGGCGCTTGCGTCGTGATGGTCACGTCCTTCTCGGGATCCCAGCCCTGCGCTTTCACCGCGCGCAGCAGCATGCCGTGGGCGGTGGAGGCGAACGGCACGGAGATCGTCTTGCCCTTCAATTCCGCCAGCGATTGCACGGGCGAGTTCTTCGGCACGACGATGCCGTTGCCGGAACCGAGCACGCTGCCCGACAGGACGTTGATGAAGAGGCTCTTCCTGCCCGCCTTGGCGTGCGCGGCGCCGTTGAAGGAACCGGGGAAGTCGGCCATCGCGCCGAGGTCCAGCTTGCCGGCCACCATCTCGTTCGTCAGCGGCGCGCCCGAGGTGAAATTCTTCCACTCGATGTCGTACTTGACGTCCTTGTACTTGCCGTCGTGCGGCAGGTATTTTTCGAGCAGGTGCAATTCGCGGATCAAGAGACCGCCGGTGGCGCAGTTGATGGTCGTGTCCTGGGTGCCGATGGCGACGCGGATCGTTTCGGCGGCGTGGGTGCCGCCTACCGCGAGCAGCAGGGAAAGGCCAAGCAGTGTGTGTTTCATTCTTCTTTTTCTCCAGAGTTAGCGCAGCAAATACGGGATGTCGACATGGACGGCACCGGTCGGGCAGTCCTTTTCGCACGGCATGCAGTACCAGCATTCGTCGAATTTCATGTAGGCCTTGCCCTTGACCATGTCGATGGCCAGTACGTCCAGCGGGCAGACGTCCACGCACACGGTGCAGCCCTTGTGTGCGATGCATTTGTCGTCGTCGACGGTGACGGGGACGCTGGTGATGTTGATGGTGGTCGGCATGGGTTCTCCTGGTCAGGCCGCGAGGGCCTCGGTCTTGTGCACGCGCAGGCGGCGGTAGGCGTCCTTCTCGCTGTCGTCGAGCGGGACGATGTACGGGGCGATCGGGCGTTTGAAGCAGGTCATCTGCCCATCCTGCTTTTGCAGCTGCACGTGCACGAACCAGTCCGCATCGTTGCGCAGTGGGTAATCGACGCGGTTGTGGTACAGGCCCCAGCGGCTCTCCGTGCGGTAGAGCGAGGCGCGCGCGGCCATCTCGGCGCAGTCGCGGATCGCGTGGATCTCCATTGCGCGCATCAACTCGTGCGGGTTGCGTGCCTGCAGGCGATCGAGGTCGGCGCGGATCGTCTCGAAGCGCTGCAGCCCGATCTCCATCTTCTTCGTGACCTTCGGCGGCTGCAGGTAATCGTTGACCATGCGGCGCAGCTTGTACTCGACCTGGTTCGGCGGCAGGCCGTCCTTGCGCGCCAGCGGCGCCCACACGCGCTCGCGCTCGAGGGCGACCTGGGCCTCGTCGACAGCGGGCAGCGCGCGCGCCGCGCAATACGCGGCCGCGCTCTCTCCGGCCAGGCGGCCGTAGACGAAAGCGCCCAGCATGTAGTTGTGCGGGACGCAGGCGAGGTCGCCGGCCGCGTGCAGGCCGGCCACCGTCGTGCGCGCATGCTCGTCGACCCACACGCCGGACGCCGAGTGGCCGCTGCACAGGCCGATCTCCGAGATGTGCATCTCGACCATCTGCGCGCGGTAATCCGTGCCGCGGCCCTCGTGGAAGCGGCCGCGGCTCGGGCGCTCGTTCGTGTGCAGGATCGTCTCGATGGTCTGGATCGTTTCCTCGGCCAGGTGGTTCATCTTGAGGAACACGGGGCCGTTGCCGCCCTGGAGTTCGTCATGGAACTCCTGCATCATCTGGCCGCTCCAGTAATCGCATTCGATGAAGCGCTCGCCCTTCGCATTCGTCGTGTGGCCGCCGAACGGGCCCGTGACGTAGGCGCATGCAGGGCCGTTGTAATCCTTGATCAACGGGTTGATCTGGAAGCACTCGATGCCGGACAGCTCGGCGCCCGCGTGATAGGCCATGCTGTAGCCATCGCCCGCATTGGTCGGGTTCTCGTACGTGCCGAACAGGTAACCGGAGGCCGGCAGGCCGAGGCGGCCCGCCGCACCCGTCGCCAGCACGACGGCCTTCGCGCGGATCACGTGGAAGTCGCCCGTGCGGCAGTCGAAGGCCAGCGCGCCCGCAATGGCGCCGTCTTCCGCCGTGAGCAGACGCGTGGCGACGAGGCGGTTCGTGATCTCGACGCGGGTGCGCTTCAGCCGGCGGTACAGCACCTTCTTGATGTCGTGGCCCTCGGGCATCGGCAGCACGTACGTGCCCATGTGGTGGACCTTGCGCATCGCGTAGTCGCCCGTCTCGTCCTTCTCGAACTTGACGCCCCAGCTGTCCAGCTCCTCGATCATCGCGTAGCTGTTTTGCGCATACGCCATCACGGTGGCCTGGTTGACGATGCCGTCGTTGGCGATGGTGATCTCCTTGACGTACTGCTCGGGCGTCGCGAAGCCCGGCACGACGGCGTTGTTGAGGCCATCCATGCCCATCGAGATGGCGCCGCTGCGCTTCACGTTGGCCTTCTCCAGCAGCAGCACGCGCAGCTGCGGATTCGCTTCCTTGGCTTTGACGGCCGCCATCGGGCCGGCCGTGCCGCCGCCGATCACGAGCACGTCGACGGTTTGAATATGCGTTTCCATATCGGGTTCCTGGTTCGATGAAAGTTCAGGGATGGCGCGGCAGGCGCAGCGCGTATTGAAACGCTTCGCCGCGGACGTACAGGTATTCGAAGTCGAGGGGCACGCCGTCCGCCGTCCACGTCAGGCGCTCGATGCGCAGCAGCGCGGCGCCCCGTTCGACGCGCAGCGCGTCGGCCAGTGCGGCATCGGCGTTGACCGCATCGATCCGGATGTCGGCGTGGCCCAGCGCGATGCCGTAGTCGGCTTCCAGGATCAGGAAGATGTCGCGTTCGGCCAGGTTCTCGCCGCGCAGGCGCTCGCCGATCGTCGTCGGCACGTACGTGATCTCGAACGACACGGGTGCGTGGTCGAGCCGGCGCACCCGGTGGATTTCCGTCACGGACGCACGCGGCGCCAGGTGCAGGCGCGCGGCCACGTCAGGCGGCGCGTCCACTTGTGCGTGCTTCACGACGCGGTTGACGATCCGGTGGCCCTTGCGTGCCATCGCTTCGCCGAAGCCCTCCAGCCGCGCCAGTTCCTGGCTGGGACGCTGCGCCGCGACGAACGTGCCCTTGCCGGGCACCTTGACGATCACGCCTTCCTTCTGCAGGTCGCCCAGCGCCTGGCGCACGGTGATGCGGCTGACTTTCAGCAGCGCGCCGATCTCGTGCTCGGACGGCAGGCGCGCCTGCGGGGCGTAGGTGCCGTCGGCGATGCGTTCGCGCAGGCGCTCGCGCACTTGCGAATACAGCGGGACGGCGGTTGGTTCGATGGCGCGCAACAGGGTCATGGTGTGGTTTCTCCCGTCATGACAAGTCATGATTGCGACGATGGTATCGACGCGCCGGAGCACCTGGAACGAATGGTTTCGTGCTTGGACATGCGGAAAACGCCTGAGTCGGCGGCTGCATATCGATATGCGCGGGATGCGCTAGACTGTGCGGTTTTCAGGGACTCCTACACACGATGGATCCGCTCATCGTTCTGCTGCACGGCCTGGGCCAGGTGCCGGCCGACATGGCGCCGCTGGCAGATAGGGTCGCCGCGCGCGCCCCGCGTGCGCGCGTGGCGGTGCCGGCCGCGACCGACGCCTGCGACCGCGGCGGCGCGGGTTTCCAGTGGTTTTCCGTGGACGGCATCACGGACGACAACCGGGCGGACCGGCTGCGCGCGGCGCTGCCCGCGTTCGTCTCGGCGATCGAGGCACTGCAGCGCGCGCACGGCGCGGCGCCCGAGACGACGGTGCTGGCCGGTTTTTCTCAGGGCGCCGCGATGGCGCTGGCCGCGTGCGAGGAGACCTTCCTCGCGCGCCACGTCGTCGCCATCGCCGGCCGCTGCGCGCCGCCTCGTGCGTGGGCGCACCCCACGGCCGTCACGTTCGTCCACGGCCGCATGGACTGGACCGTGCGCGTGCAGCACAGCGAACGGGCGTTCGAGCGCCTCGCCGCGCTGGGGGCCGACGTGCGTCTGGACGTCGTGCCGCGCGCCGTCCACCTGCTGGCATCGCCGTTGCTGGAACGCGCATGCGACGCCGTGTGCGTACCGCTACCATGACATTATGGCAATGTTAATGACTTGTACTCATCATTTTCGTTTCCAAGCCGCTCAAGTTCGCGTAAATTAGGGTTCTTGCTGAAGGGGAACCACACATGCACGAGCGCGGCGCCAGTGTGCGCGAACTCATCGCCGAGAACGAGGCCTTGCGCCGCCAGTTAGCCAGCCTGATGGACCAGGCCGAGGGTAACCACGCCATCATGATGCGGCACCAGGCGTTCGACCTGGAAATCGTCGGCGCGAGCACATTCCAGGAACTGATCGGCACGATCTTCCGGCTGCTGCCGGTGGTGTCCGACCTGGACGCCGTCACCCTGTCGCTCGTCGACACGGGCGCCGACATCTACACCGTCATGCACAAGCTGGGCGTGGATTTCGAGGCGTTCCCGAACCTGCTGTTCCACGAGAGCTTTGAAGTGCTCGGGTTCGACGTGTCCGGCACCCGGGCGCCGAAGCCGCGCCTCGTGCCGTTCGACGCGGCCACGCAGCGCCATGCGTTTCCCCATCCGCCCGCGGGCCTCGCCAGCGTGGCGATGGTGCCGCTGCTGCGGAATAAGCGGCTGATCGGGAGCCTGAACCTGGGCAGCCGCGATCCGGGCCGCTTCACGCCGCTGCTCGGCACGGACTTCGTCGAGCACATGGCGTCGATCATCGCGATCTGCCTGGAAAACGTGATCAGCAACGAGATGCTGAAGTACATCGGCCTCACCGATGCGCTTACGGGCGTCTACAACCGCCGCTACATGGACCGCCGCCTCGTCGAGGAAATCTCGCGGGCGCGGCGCCAGTCGTACCGGCTGTCGTGCATGTACATCGACATCGACTGGTTCAAGCAGGTGAACGACACGTATGGCCACCTGGCCGGCGACGACGTGCTGCGCGAGGTCGCGGCGCGCATCAAGACGGAGCTGCGCATGACGGATGCGCTGGGCCGTTTCGGCGGCGAGGAATTTGTCGTGCTGCTGATCGACGCCGACCTGGAGAGCGCCAGCATGGTCGCGCAGCGCATCCGCGCCAGCGTGGCCGAGCGGCCGTTCCTGCTGCAGGAGGGGCAGACCCTGGCCGTATCGGTGTCGATCGGCGTGGCGACCCTCGACGATTTCGAGCGCGACCATGCGATCGAGGGCGTGGCGCAGCAGCTCGTCGCGCAGGCCGACCAGGCGTTATACCAAGCGAAAGAGGGCGGACGTAACAGAGTGGTTGCGATGACGTAGGGTGGGCACCCGTGCCCACCCTACCGCAATAACCGGCCTTCGGCGCGGGTCACCGCGTTTCCGGTCCCGCGCAAAACGACCACATCCCCCGCCCGCAGGACCGTCTCCGCCGTCGGCTCGATCCGATCGGTCCCGCGCCGCACGGCCGTGACTTCGGCCCCCACCTCGTCCAGTTCCAGATCCGCGATGCTGCGCCCCACGGCGCCCGCGTCGTCGCGCAGCGACACCGAGTGCAGCCGCACGTAGCTGTGTTCCGTGCCGTCGGCAACGTCGCTGGCGCCGTGGAAGAAACCGCGCAGCGACGCGTAGCGCTCGTCGCGCGCGGCCTGCACGCGGTGCACGACGCGGCGCAGCGGCACGCCCATCACGACGAGCGCGTGCGACGCGAGCATCAGGCTCGATTCCAGCGCCTCCGGCACGACCTCGGTGGCGCCGGCCTTCTTCAGCACGTCGAGCTCGCGGTCATCATGCGCGCGCACGATCACGGGCAGCTTCGGCGCCAGCTCGTGCACGAGGTGCAGCACCTTGACGGCCAGGCGTGTATCGGCGAACGTGATCACGAGCGCGCTGGCGCGGTTGATACCGGCCGCGATCAGCGCTTCGCGCCGCGTGCAGTCGCCATACGACACGTTGATGCCCGCGGTGCGCGCTTCCTGCACGCGCTCGGGGTCGAGGTCGAGCGCGTACCACGGCAGCTTTTCTTCCGACAGCAGGGTGGCGAGCGACTGGCCGCTGCGGCCGAAGCCGGCGATGATCACGTGCTTCTGCGTGGTCATCGTGCGGCTCGCGATCTGCGTCAGCTGCAGCGACTGCAGCATCCATTCGTTCGCCGCGATCTTCATCACGAACTTGTCCATGTTGGCGATGACGAACGGTGCGGCCAGCATCGACAGCACCATCGACGCGAGCACCAGCTGGATCAGGAACGGATCGATCAGCTTCGAGCCCGACGCGAGGTTCAGCAGCACGAAGCCGAATTCGCCCGCCTGCGCGAGCGAGAGGCCCGTGCGCATGGCGACGCCGTCGGACGATCCGAACGCTTTCGCCAGCAGGGCGATCAGCACGAATTTCAACAGCACGGGTAGAAGAAGCAGCATCAGCACGAGCGCCCAGTTCGCGAACACGAGCTTCACGTTCAGGAGCATGCCGATCGTGATGAAGAAGAGGCCCAGCAGCACGTCGCGGAACGGCTTGATGTCCTCTTCCACCTGGTGCTTATAGGGCGTCTCGGAGATCAGCATGCCGGCCACGAACGCGCCCAGCGCCATCGACAGGCCCGCGTGTTCCGTGATCCACGCGGCGCCCAGGGTCACGAGCAGCAGGTTCAGCATGAAGAGTTCCTGCGAGCGGCGCTTGACGACGACGTTGAACCACTTGCGCATCACCTTCTGGCCGAAGAACAGCAGCAGCGCCAGCACGGCCGCCGCCTTCACGCCGGCCCACGCGAGCGTCATCGCGAGTTCCTCGGCGGGCTTGGCCAGCGACGGGATCAGGATCAGCAACGGGACGACGGCGAGGTCCTGGAACAGCAGGATGCCGATGATGCGGCGGCCATGCTCGCTTTCCAGTTCCAGCCGCTCCGTCAGCAGCTTCGAGACGATGGCCGTCGACGACATCGCGAGCGCCCCGCCCAGGCCCAGCGCCGCCTGCCAGCCGATGTGCAGGGGCGGCGGCAGGTAGCGCGTCAGCAGCGACGCCAGCACGGTGATGGCGATCGTGAGCACGACCTGCGCGAGCCCGAGGCCGAACACGATGCGGCGCATGGCGCGCAGCTGGGCCAGCGAGAATTCCAGCCCGATCGAGAACATGAGGAAGACGACGCCGAATTCGGCCAGGCCCTGCGTCGTGGTACCGTTGTCTGCGAGGTTCAGCGCGTTCGGACCGATCAGCACACCCACCGCCAGGTAGCCCAGCATGGGCGGCAAGTGCAGCATGCGGAACGCGACGACGCCGAGGACGGCGCTGCCCAGCAGGAGGAGGGTGAGTTCGAGGCCTGAGGTCATGCGGAGCGACGGCGAGGTCCCGGAAATATGTTGTTTGTTACGTCTGGCAAGTTTTTTGCTTTCTCAATTCGGATATACTTTGCCTATGAGTGTAACCGATGAAAAAATAATGCTGACAAGTTTTAACGACGCCCAGGCGCGCCGGGCGCTGGATCTGGCCCGCGAGGCGCTGGACGTGGAAGGCGAGGCGATCCGCAAGCTGTCCGCGCGCCTCGGCCGCGACGACAGCGTGCCGCGCGCCGTCGCGCTGATGATGGCGTGCAAGGGCCGCGTCGTCGTGTCGGGCATGGGCAAGTCGGGCCACATCGGCCGCAAGATCGCGGCGACCCTGGCCTCGACCGGCACCCCCGCGCTGTTCCTGCACCCGGGCGAAGCGGCGCACGGCGACCTCGGCATGGTGACCGCGCAGGACGTGTTGATCGCCATCTCGTATTCCGGCGAAAGCAGCGAACTGGCCATCGTGATCCCGGCCGTCAAGCGCATGGGCGTGCCCGTGATCGCCATGACGGGCAAGCCGGAATCGAGCCTCGCCCTCGCGGCCGACGTGCACCTGGACGTCTCCGTCGAGAAGGAAGCCTGCCCGCTGAACCTGGCGCCGACCGCCAGCACCACCGCGACCCTCGCACTGGGCGATGCGCTGGCCGTCGCGCTGCTCGAGCTGCGCGGCTTCAAGTCGGACGATTTCGCGCGCTCGCACCCGGGCGGCGCGCTCGGTCGGCGCCTGCTCACGCACGTGCGCGACGTGATGCGCAGCGGCGATGCCGTGCCGCAAGTGAAACCGGACGCGCTCCTCACCGACGCGCTGCTGGAAATCTCGCACAAGGGCATGGGCATGACGGCCATCGTCGACGATGCCGGCCGTCCCGTCGGCGTGTTCACAGACGGCGACCTGCGCCGCCTGATCGAGAAAGTCCAGGATTTCAGCAAGCTCGCGATCCGCGACGTGATGCACGCGAACCCGCGCCGCGTCCATCCGGAACAACTGGCGGTGGATGCCGTCGCCGTGATGGAAGAATTCCGCATCAACCAGATGCTCGTCGTGGACGCCAACGACGTGCTGGTGGGCGCGCTGCACATCCACGACCTCACGCGCGCCAAGGTGATCTGATGGTGACTCCGCTCGCACACATGGAGCGCGCCGCGCGCGTGAAGGTCATGATCTTCGACGTCGACGGCGTGCTTACGGACGGCAGCCTGACCTACGGCCCGGACGGCGAAGTCACGAAGACGTTCTACGTGCTGGACGGCCTCGGCATCCAGTTGCTGAACAAGACGGGCGTGCAGACCGCGATCATCAGCGCGCGCACGTCGCCCATCGTCATCAAGCGCGCCGCCGACCTCGGGATCACGCACGTGTTCCAGGGCCAGCACGACAAGCGCCTCGCGTTCGCCGACCTGCTGGCGAAGACGGGCGTGACGGCGGAAGAATGCGGCTACATCGGCGACGACGTCATCGACCTGCCGCTGTTCACCCGCGTGGGCTTTGCCGTGACGGTGCCGAGCGGCCATCCGGAAGTGCAGTACCGCGCCCATTACGTGACGAAGAACCCGGGCGGCCGTGGCGCCGTGCGCGAAGTCTGCGACATGGTGATGCGCGCCCGCGGCACCTACGAACAGGCGCTCGCGCCTTACTTCGGATAACAGAGATATGGCTCCCGCAAGCTACAAGCGTACCGCGCACCGCTGGCGCCTGCTGCTCCTGATGCTGTTCGCCGTGTTCTGCGCGTTCGGCAGCTTCTGGCTCGTGCAGGTGATGCAGGGCGAGGACAGCACGCCGGGCGCCGGTGCGGGCAACGAGCCGGACTACATCATCGACAACTTCAGCTGGGTGCGCATGTCGGAAGGGGGCAAGCCGCGCTACGTCATTTCGGGCGACCGCCTGACGCACCGCCCGGCCGACAACACGGCCCTCGTCGAGAAGCCGGTCGTGCAGAACCTCACCACCGACCATCCGCCGATGACGATGACGGCGGAGCACGCGCTCGTCAGCCAGAACCGGAACCAGATCGACCTGACGGGCAACGTCGACATCCAGCGCCCCGCCGGCAAGGATTCGCAGCCGCTGCGTATCCGCACGGAGGCGCTGACCGTGCTGCCGGACGAGGACATCGTCAAGACGGACAAGCCCATCGACATGAAGCTGGGTGCGTCGTCCGTCAACGGTGTCGGCATGCTCGCCAATAACGCCACGCAGCAAGTGCACCTGGGCGGACGCGGCCAGATCATCTATCCGCCGCGCGCCTCGCGCTGATGCGCCCTCAATAACAAGGACGAGATCCATGAAAAAATACCTTGCCGTCGCCATCCTGTCGCTCGCCTCGCTGTCCGCGTGGGCCGAGCGCGCGGATTCGCTGAAGCAGGCCATCATCAAGTTCGACACGCTGGACGTGGACGAGGTCAACCAGACGCGCATCCTGACCGGCAACGTCGTGCTCACGCGCGGCACCCTGACGCTGAAGTCGGACAAGGCCGTGCTGAAGGAATCGCCGGAAGGCTATATGAGCGTCGTGCTGACGGCGAACGCGGGCAAGACCGCGAGCTTCCGCCAGAAGCGCGACGGCGGCCCGGACCTGTGGGTCGAAGGCCAGGCCGAACGCATCGAATACGACGAGCGCACGGAAATCGTGAAGCTGTTCTCGAACGCCATCGTCAGGCAGCTCGAGAACGGCCGCCTGTCGAGCGAAGTCGATGGCGCCTTCATCTCCTACGACAACCGCACCGAGGTCGCGAACGTGCGCAACGACGCGAGCGGCCAGACCAAGCCGGGCCAGGGCCGCAACACCCTGATCATCGCGCCGCGCCGCACGACGGCGCCTGCGGGCGGTGCCGCACCGGCAGCACCTGCCGCTCCAGCCGCCGCCGCACCGGCGGGCAAGCAATGAGGGAGGCCGGCACGATGGACGCAAGCACCCAAGCCGCCCCCGCCGAATGCGGCGGCAGCACGCTGGTCGTCAAGGGACTGCAGAAGAGCTACGGCAAGCGCCTCGTGGTGCGCGACGTCTCGCTGCAGGTCGCCTGCGGCGAAGTCGTCGGCCTGCTGGGCCCGAACGGCGCCGGCAAGACGACGTCGTTCTACATGATCGTCGGCCTCGTGCCGTCGGACGCGGGCAACATCGACATCAACGGCAACGACGTCACGAGCCTGCCGATCCACCGGCGCGCGCTGCTCGGACTGTCGTACCTGCCGCAGGAAGCGTCCGTGTTCCGCAAGCTGACGGTGGAAGAGAACATCCGCGCCGTGCTGGAGCTGCAGCGCGAGAACGGCAAGCCGCTGACGAAGGCGCGCATCGCCGAGCGCCTCGATGAGCTGCTGGCCGAGCTGCAGATCGAGAAGCTGCGCGAGAACCCCGCGCTGTCGCTGTCGGGCGGCGAGCGCCGTCGCGTGGAGATCGCTCGCGCGCTCGCGACGAACCCGCGCTTCGTGCTGCTGGACGAGCCGTTCGCCGGCGTCGACCCGATCGCCGTGATCGAGATCCAGCGCATCGTGCGCTTCCTGAAGGAGCGCGGCATCGGCGTGCTGATCACGGACCATAACGTGCGCGAGACGCTGGGCATCTGCGACCGCGCCTACATCATCAACCAGGGCGCGGTGCTCGCGTCGGGCCGGCCCGACGACATCATCGCCAATGAATCGGTCCGCCGCGTCTACCTGGGCGAACACTTCCGAATGTAGTCATGAAACAGACGCTGCAACTCAAGACTTCACAGCACCTCGCACTGACGCCACAGCTGCAGCAGTCGATCCGTCTGCTGCAGCTGTCCACGCTCGAGCTCCACCAGGAAATCGAGCAGGTGCTGAGCGAGAACCCGCTGCTCGAACGGCTCGACGATCCGCTCGACCGCTCGGTGCGCCTGCTGGCCGACGGCGCCATCAACAGCGCGCCGTCTTCGCAGGCGGGCGAGGCGCCCGCGGCGCAGGGCTCGGGCGAGGAGGGCGGTGCGCCCGCCGAGAACGGCAATGGCGACGCGGCCAGCGATGCCGGTGGCGACAGCGGCGCCGAGGGCGGCGGCGACGGCGAGGCCGGCGACTGGGGCGAAGGCAGCCGTAGCGGCAGCAGCGGCGGCGACGACGAGGATGGCCGTCCGCAGTTGGAAGCGAGCCCCGTCACCTTGCGCGAGCACCTGATGGAGCAGGTGCGCATGACGTGCTGCGCCGCGCGCGACTGCGCGCTCGTGGAGCTGGTCGTCGACGCGCTGGACGACAACGGCTACCTGGAAGAGCCGCTGGAAGACATCCACGCGCGCATGCCGGAAGAACTCGAGATCGAGTTCGAGGAATTGCGCACGGCGCTGGCCCTCGTGCAAAGCATGGACCCGCCCGGCGTGGGCGCGCGCAGCGCGGCCGAATGCCTCGCCTTGCAGATCCGCCGCATGCCCGGCGTGCCGCTCGTCACGCGACGCATGGCGCTGACGATCGTCGAAAAATACCTGACGTGGTTCGCGCAGCGCGAGTTCAACAAGCTCAAAAAGGCGCTCGACTGCGACGACGAAGACTTGCGCGAAGCCCAGGCCGTGATCCGCCAGTGCAACCCGCATCCGGGCGCGGAGTTCGCGTCGGACGTGTCCGATTTCGTCGTGCCCGACGTGATCGTGCGGCGCGCCAAGGACGGCTGGAGTGTGCAGCTGAATCCGGAAGTGATGCCGCGCCTGCGCGTGAACAGCCTGTACGCGTCGCTGATGAAGCAGGGGAAATCGGAAAGCCAGCTGGGGGCGCAGTTGCAGGAAGCCAAGTGGCTCATCAAGAACATGCGCCAGCGCTTCGACACGATCCTGCGCGTGGCCCAGGCAATTGTCGATCGCCAGCGCAACTTTTTTTCCCATGGCGCAGTGGCGATGCGGCCCCTTGTTTTACGTGAGATAGCTGATACACTAGGTCTACACGAGAGCACTATTTCTCGGGTCACAACTCAGAAATACATGCTGACCCCGCACGGCATGTTCGAGTTGAAGTATTTCTTCGGGAGTCACGTTGCCACCGAAGCGGGAGGCGAAGCATCGTCGACGGCAATACGGGCTCTCATCGTACAACTCACAGGAGCAGAAGACCCCAAGAACCCTTTATCCGACAGCAAGATCGCGGAGATGCTAGGGGAACAGGGAATGGTTATCGCGCGGCGCACGGTCGCCAAGTACCGTGAGGCGCTGAAGATTCCTCCCGTCAGTCTCCGCAAATCACTGTAGCAAGCTCTTGCAACAACACTGCCCCAGTGCGCTGGATGCGCGCACGGTGGCATGCATCTTCAAAGGAGTGTGTATGAATCTCACAATCAGCGGACATCATCTCGATGTAACCCCAGCAATTCGAGAGTACGTACAGAACAAGCTTGAACGCATCACCCGCCATTTCGATCAAGTGATCGATTCCCATGTCATCCTCTGCATCGACAATCTCACCGAGAAAGAAAAACGCCAGAAAGCGGAGATCAACCTGCGCGTCGCAGGCAAGATCGTCCATGTCGCCAGTGCCGCGCACGATCTGTACGCCGCGATCGACATGCTGATGGATCGCCTCGATCGCCAGGTCGTCAAGTACAAGCAAATGCTCAAGGATCATGACAACGCGTGTATCAAGCGCATGTCCGAAGGGTCCGAAGGAGGAGAGGAAGCTGCCGTCGCGGCGTAAGCCACGCGTGCCGCAGCACCAAGGAGTGAAGGGCGCATTGGCGCCCTTTTCGTTTTTCTGGGCGTTATACAATGCGGTTCTCATTATTCAAACAACAAGAGACATGACCGACTACGTACGCACGCGGGTTGCCAACCGCACCGGCATCATCACCCTGGACCGCCCGAAGGCCCTGAACTCGCTGTCGCTGGACATGGTCCGCGCGCTGACGGGCACGCTGCTCGATTGGCGCGACGACGCGGGCATCGATGCCGTCGTCATCACGAGCACGAGCGAGAAGGCGCTGTGCGCCGGCGGCGACATCCGCTTCTTCCACGAGGCCGGCCGCGCCACGCCGCAGACGGGCAGCCCGCTGCTGGAAGATTTCTTCACCGAGGAATACGCGCTCAATCATTTGATTCATTTTTATCCGAAGCCGTACATCGCGCTGATGGACGGCGTCGTGATGGGTGGCGGCATGGGCATCGCGCAGGGTGGGCCCGGCTGCGGCCTGCGCATCGTGACGGAACGCTCGAAGATCGCCATGCCCGAGGTGAACATCGGCCTGTTCCCGGACGTGGGCGGTAGCCACTTCCTGTCGCATGCGCCGGGCCGTCTCGGCCACTATCTCGGTGTGACCGGCGTGACCATCGGCGCCGCGGATGCGATCTACGTGGGCCTCGCCGACGTATTCGTCCCGGCCGCGCAGCTGGACGCGCTGCGCACCCTGATCGATGCGACGCCGGGTGCCGGGCTGCCTGCCGCGATCCGCGCGTTCGCCGCATCGTTTGCGCCCGAAGCCGGCGAACTCGCGGCGCAGCGCGAGACGATCGACCGCCACTTCGGCGCGGATTCCGTCGCGGCCGTGATGGCGTCGCTGGAAGCGGATCCGAGCCCGTTCGCGCAGAAGACGCTGGCCACGCTGCGCCAGCGCTCGCCGCTGATGATGTCAGTGACGCGCGAGATGCTGGTGCGCGGCGAGAACCTCGGCGTGGCGGACTGCCTGCGCATGGAGCGCTCGCTCGTGCGCCGCACGTTCGAGCATGGCGAAGTGCTGGAGGGTGTGCGCGCGCTCGTCATCGACAAGGACAATGCGCCGCGCTGGGATCCGCCGCAGCTCGCCGACGTCACGCCGGAGATGGTCGCGTCGTTCTTCGCGCCCGTGTGGCCGGCGCACGCGCATCCGCTGCGCGACTTGCGCGACGCGTGATCGGGGCTAATGGCGGGCTTGGGGAATCCACCCTCCGCGATGTCAAACGTAGGGTGGGCACCCCGTGCCCACCGATGCCTGCATTGTGTTGACCATCAGGGCTGTTCGCGGTGCCTGACGACGACCCGTTCCGTGTCGCCGAAATACGCGCCGAGACGCTCCGCCATGTAGACGGACCGGTGCTGCCCGCCCGTGCAGCCGACGGCCACCGTCAGATAGCTGCGGTTGTCCTTCTTGAACGACGGCAGCCACTTGGCGATGAACGCGCGGATGTCGGACAGCAGCTCGGCCGCCTGCGGTTGCGCGTCGAGGAAGGCGATCACGGGGGCGTCCTTGCCGTTCAGCGGGCGCAGCGTCTGGTCGTAATAGGGGTTCGGCAAGGCGCGTACGTCGAACACGAAGTCGGCGTCGAGCGGCACGCCGCGCTTGAACGCGAACGATTCGAAATACAGCGTCAGCGGCGCGTACGTGACTTCGGCCAGTTCCTTGACCCACGCGCGCAGCTTGTTGGCCGACAGTTCGGACGTGTCGATCACGTGGCCCATCTTCTCGATCGGGCCGAGGCGGTCGCGTTCTTCCGAAATGCATTCGATCAGGGTGCGGCGCGACGCCGGATTCTCGCCGGGCCGCAGCTCGTGCGACAGCGGATGGCTGCGGCGCGTCTCGGAAAAGCGCGCGACGAGCGAGTGCGTGCTCGCGGTCAGGAAGATCACCTTGACCTGGTGGCCTTCCTCGCGCAGCGTGGCCACCGTCGTCGGCAGTTCGGCCAGCGATTCGGCACTGCGCGCGTCGACGGCGACGGCGATGCGCTTGGTCTCGCCGCCGTCCATGGTGCCGACGAGGGCCGGCAGCAGCGGGGGCGGCAGGTTGTCGACGCAGTAGTAGCCTGCGTCTTCGAGGACGTTCAGGGCGACGGATTTACCGGAGCCCGAGATACCGGTGATGAGTAGGATGCGCATGCGCCGATGATAGCATCGGCACGTATTTGCCGCATCGCACAAGCCTTACGGTTGAGGTATTTGCAACAGCCGCGTCAGTCGCTGCTCATGGCTTGACGCTGCCGTTCCATGAACTCCTGCAGCGTATCGATCCCGCGCAGCTGCAGGATCGTATTGCGCACTGCAGCTTCCAGCAGCACGGCGATATTGCGGCCGGCCGCGACGGGAATGACGACCTTGCGGATCGGCAGGCCCAGCACGTCCTCGGTGGGGAAGTGGAACGGCAGGCGTTCCACTTCTTCGTCCAGCGCGCCGCGCTTGACGAGGTGGACGATCAGTTTCAGACGCATCTTGCGGCGCACCGCCGTCTCGCCGAAGATCGCCTTGATGTCGAGGAGGCCCAGGCCGCGCACTTCCAGCAGGTTCTGCAGCAGCGGCGGGCAGCGGCCCTCGATCATGTTCGGGGCGATGCGCGAAAACTCCACGGCGTCGTCGGCGACGAGGCCGTGCGAGCGCGAAATCAGTTCCAGGCCCAGCTCGCTCTTGCCGAGGCCGGAATCGCCCGTGATCAGCACGCCCACGCCCAGCACGTCCATGAACACGCCGTGCATGATGACGCGCTGCGCCAGCTTCTTCGACAGGTACACGCGCAGGTAGTCGATCACCTGCGCGGCCGGCAGCGGCGTCGAGAACAGCGGGATGTTCTGCTCGTCGCAGATGGCGAGGATGTCGGGCGGCGTGTCGAGGCCTTGCGCGATGAACAGCGCCGGCGGGCCGCCGGCGATCAGTTCGGAAATCACATGGCTGCGCGAGCCCGATTTCAGGCGTTGGTAATAATTCAGTTCCTGGTGGCCGAACACCTGCATGCGGCCCGGGTGGATCAGGTTCAGGTGGCCGACCTGGTCCGCGGCGGAGACGGCATCACCCGAGATCTGGCGTTCGCCGCCCGGGAATCCGGCAAACCAGCCCAGTTGCAGGCTGTCGCGGTTGTCGTCGTACAGCCGTTGGATGGTCAGCGGGGTTTGCAGCATGGTCGCTTTCGCAGGTCAGCCGAGGGCTTGCAGGCTGGGCTGCCAGTTGATGATGCGTTCGTAGACCGACTTCGGATCGGTGTCCGTCGCCAGCGCCGTGCGGATCGCTTCGTCCGAGAACAGTTCCGCGATCTCCGACAGGATCTCGAGGTGCTGTTGCGTGACGTGGTCCGGGATCAGGAGGAAGAACAGCAGCTTGACCGGCTGCCCGTCCGGCGATTCGAACGGAATCGGCTCGGCCAGGCGCACGAACGCGGCCAGCGGTGCCTTCAGGCTCTTGCTGCCCTTGATGCGGCCGTGCGGCACGGCGACGCCGTGGCCGAGCCCGGTGGACCCGAGGCGCTCGCGCGCGAACAGGTTGTCCGACACGGTGGAGCGGGCGATGCCGCAGTTGTTCTCGAAGATCAGGCCGGCCTGCTCGAAGGCGCGCTTCTTGCTCGACACTTCGAGGTCGAGCTGCACGTTCTCGAGCGAGAGGATTTTGCTTAGATTAGTCATAACACGCTTCTATTGCGGGGCACCCTCAGGTGCTTGCGAGCGGGAATTATAGGCCGGTTTTATGGCCGTGTAATTCGATTTCGCATGTCGGTGGCGCTCGTCAGATTTCGCCCGCCAATGCGGTGCGATCGGGCCGTGCAGCCGGCTACCAGGCATGCGCAATTTCCGCTATGAAATCCCGAGTTTCACGCATGAAACATCCCCCCGGGGCCTCTTTTGCCGATTTTTCTAGCGCTAAGTTATCGCTTCGCATATCCAGCGGCGCTGCCGCGGATGTCGCCGGAAACGTACAGTGTAGATGGGGACAAACGGCAAAAAATCACCCATCCGCACCATTCATTGACGTGCAGCACGCAAATTCGGTGGTTTGCCCGTGCTGAAATTGGCGCGCCATGGGTTGATGTCCAGGCCGCCGCGACGGGTGTAGCGGGCGTAAACGGCGAGCTTGTGAGGCTTGCACTGCCGCAAGATGTCCGTGAAGATGCGCTCGACGCATTGCTCGTGGAATTCGTTGTGCTCGCGGAACCCGATCAGGTAGCGCAGCAGGCTTTCCTGGTCGATCTGCGGACCGGCGTAGCGGATCTGCACGCTGCCCCAGTCCGGCTGGCCGGTGACGAGGCAGTTCGACTTGAGCAGGTGCGACACGAGGGTTTCCTCGACCGCCGCTTCGTCGTGGTTGGCCTTGAGCAGTTCCGGCGAAGGACTGTAGTTGTCGATGTCGACGTCGAGGCGGTCGATCAGCAGGCCGTCCAGCTCGCCCATCTTCAGCGTGCCGAAGTCCTCGGGCAAGGTGAGCGTCGCATGCACGGGCGCGCCGAACGCGGTCGACAAGTCCTCACGCAGCAGCGCGAGCAGGGCATCGGTGTTGGCGAGGCGCGTCTGGTTGAACGAGTTCAGGTACAGCTTGAAGGACTTCGATTCGACGATGTTGGGCGAATCGGCGGGCACGGTGAACGTGGCGATGGCGACTTGCGGCTTGCCGCGCAGGTTCAGCCACGACAGTTCGTAGGCGTTCCAGATATCGACCCCGAAGAAGGGCAGGGTGCCCGTCAGGCCGAGTTCGTCGCGCTTTTGCACGCGCGGGATGGGAAACAGCAGCTCCGGTGCGTACTCGGTCTGGTAGGCCGAGTTTTTGCCGAGAGGCGATTGTTCAGGGGTATTGGTCATGGTGTTTTCTCGATGCCGGCCATGCGACGCGGGGTGGCCGCGCGCATCCCGTGAGGGTAAGTCGATGCCGGTCCGGCGGCGGCAAGGCGGCGTATCGTACACCTTTCCCGCGATCGTTGCGCGCACCGTTAATGGATGCGTTGCGGGTCATGGCGGCCAACGAATGATTCGTAGGGTGGGCTCCCCGAGCCCACGCGGAAGCCAACGCTATGTTGGCGTCACGCGTGGGCACGTGATTCATGCCCCCGGTATCAATCACCCCACCCTGCGCGCTTATGATCCGCAGCGGACGGGTCAGAGGAACAGCTTGTAGACGGGATTCGCGCTCTCGTCCCAATAGCGATAACCGAGCGTCGCGAGGAACTGGCGGAATTCGTCCATCTCGCCGGACGGCACCTGGAGCCCGACGAGGATGCGGCCCACGTCGCCGCCCTGGTTCCGGTAGTGGAACAGCGAGATGTTCCAGTTCGGCGCCATGCTGTCCAGGAAGCGCATCAGCGCGCCCGGGCGTTCCGGGAATTCGAAGCGGTACAGGAGTTCGTCGTGCGCGAGCCCGCTCTTGCCGCCGACGAGGTGGCGCACGTGCTGCTTCGCCAGTTCGTCGTGCGTGAGGTCGAGCGTCTTGAAGCCGTGCTCCTCGAACGTGCGCGCGACGGTGCCCGACTCGCTGCGGCTGCCGATCTGCACGCCGACGAAGACGTGGGCTTCGGCCTCGTCGCTGATGCGGTAGTTGAACTCGGTGACGTTGCGCGGGCCGATCAGCGAACAGAAACGCTTGAAGCTGCCGCGCTGCTCGGGGATCGTCACGGCGAACACGGCTTCGCGCGCCTCGCCCAGTTCGGCGCGTTCGGCGACGAAGCGCAGGCGGTCGAAGTTCATGTTGGCGCCGCACGCGACAGCGACGAGCGTCTCGCCGCGCACCGGATTCTTCGTCATTTGCGAACGCTCCACGTACGCCTTCGCGCCCGCGATGGCCAGCGCGCCCGACGGCTCGACGATGCTGCGCGTGTCCGTGAACACGTCCTTGATGGCGGCGCACAGCGCATCGTTGTCGACGATGATGATCTCGTCGACCAGTTGCTGGCACAGGCGGAACGTCTCGGCGCCGACGAGGCGCACGGCGGTGCCGTCCGCGAACAGGCCGACGTCGGAGAGGGTCACGCGCTCACCGGCCTTCAGGCTGCGCGCCATCGCGTCCGAATCGTTCGTCTGCACGCCGATGATCTTGATGTCGGGACGGATCTGCTTCACGTACGCGGCCACGCCGCTGATCAGGCCACCGCCGCCGATCGCGAGGAAGATCGCGTGGATCGGCGCCGAATGCTGGCGCAGGATCTCGACGCCGATCGTGCCCTGGCCGGCGATGACGTCCGGATCGTCGAACGGGTGCACGAACGCGAGCTTCTGTTCCTTCTCCAGCATCTGCGCATGGTTGAACGCGTCCGTGTACGACTCGCCGTGCAGCACGACTTCCACGTTGCTGCCGCCGAACGCGCGCACCGCGTCGACCTTCACGCTGGGCGTCGTGGTCGGCATGACGATCACGGCGCGGCACTTCAGGCGTGCCGCCGACATGGCGACGCCTTGCGCGTGGTTGCCCGCCGAGGCGCAAATGACGCCGCGGTTCAGTTGCGACTCCGACAGGTTCGCCATCTTGTTGTAGGCGCCGCGCAGCTTGAAGCTGAACACGCTCTGCATGTCCTCGCGCTTCAGGTAAATCTTGTTGTCGGTGCGCTTCGACAGGCTGGGAGCGTATTCCAGCGGGGTTTCGACGGCCACGTCGTAGACGCGCGCGGTGAGGATTTTCTTGAGGTAGTCGGTAGTCATGATCGATGCGGGCTGTTCGGGTTCCGGGGCGACGCTGACTGTCCTGCTTGGTGGGTAACCGAGGCGAGCAGTGCGGCAGCTTGGCTTGGTAGAGCCTGGCGTACCGTGTCGTTGCGAGATGTTTCTCCTCATTATAATGTACTCAACTTATCGTTCCGCCGTCCATCCTTTTTGCCGATGATCGAATCCGCCGTCCTGTGGCTGCTGAAATTCCTCGCCGTGCCCACCGTCGGGCTCACGTCGGTATTCCTCATCGCCTTCGTCTCCGCCACGCTGCTGCCGCTCGGCTCGGAGCCGGCCGTGTTCGCCGTCGTGAAGGCGAATCCCGCCATGTTCTGGCCCGTGATCCTCGTCGCCACGCTGGGGAACACGCTGGGCGGCGTCGTCGACTACTGGATCGGCTACCGCGCCAAGGTCGCCTTCGCGAAGGAACGCACGTCGCGCTGGTTCCACTGGCTGAAGCGCTATGGCGCGAAGACGATGCTGCTGTCGTGGGTGCCCGGCATCGGCGACCCGCTGTGCACGCTGGCCGGCTGGCTGCACCTGCCGTTCTGGCCCAGCGTCATCTATATGGCCATCGGCAAATTCGGGCGCTACGTCTTCATGACGGTGACCTTGCTGTACGTGCCCGACGGGTGGTGGAAGTGGCTCGGGGAGATGGGCAACAAACTGTTCGGATGAGGGCGCATCCGGCGGCGTGGATAAGATGTCCCTTCTCCGGCCACGCCGAGCTTTTGCCGGAAAATCTTGCATTCCGCCAAAACATATTTGCATGAAATCGCGATTTTCCACCGGTTTCTGCTTTTCCCACGTTGCAAAAATCGTTCCTTCCCCAGCGTGGTGCATCGCAATAAGCTAGAATAGACAGTCCTACGCGTCAGTACGACAGTCGATCTCTCCATGAACGCTCCTGCCAATATCCACGCCCTGCTCGAAGAAAACGCGCCGATCCGCCTGCGCGAGATCCCTTATAACTACACGTCGTTCTCCGATCGCGAGATCGTGATCCGACTGCTGGGCGAGTCATCGTGGCAGTTGCTGGACGAATTGCGCGGCGCCCGCCAGACCGGGCGCTCGGCGCGCATGCTGTACGAGGTCCTGGGCGACATCTGGGTCGTGCGCCGCAATCCGTACCTGCAGGACGACCTGCTGGACAACCCGAAGCGTCGCGCCAAGCTGATCGAGGCGCTGCACCACCGCCTCGCGGAAGTCGACAAGCGCCGCCTCACGGTGGACGCGGGCGAATCCGATCCGGCCACGGCGGCACGCCGCAGCGCCGCCGTCGAACAGCTGCTCGTCGCCGCGCGCAAGGCCGTCGACGACTTCGGCAGCGAGTTCCGCCAGACGTACGACCTGCGCAAGCGCGCGAAGGCCGTGCTGGGTCGCTACACGGATAAACGCAACATCCGCTTCGACGGCATGCACCGCACGTCGCACGTGACGGATGCCACCGACTGGCGCGTCGAATACCCGTTCCTCGTCCTCGTGCCGGATTCGGAAGAGGAGATGGCCGGCCTCGTGAAAGGCTGCATCGAACTCGGGCTGACCATCATCCCGCGCGGCGGCGGCACCGGCTACACGGGCGGTGCGATCCCGCTGTCGCCGATGTCGGCCGTGATCAACACGGAAAAGCTGCTGCAGATGGGCGAGGTCGAGATGACGCGCCTGCCCGGTGTCGACCGCGACTACGCGACGATCTACACGGGCGCCGGCGTCGTCACGCAGCGCGTGTCGCAGGCCGCCGAAAAGGCCGGCTTCGTGTTCGCCGTCGACCCGACCTCCGCACACGCCTCCTGCATCGGCGGTAACATCGCGATGAACGCGGGCGGCAAGAAGGCCGTCCTGTGGGGCACGGCGCTGGATAACCTGGCCTCGTGGCGCATGGTCGACCCGAACGGCGACTGGCTCGACGTCACGCGCATCGACCACAACCTGGGCAAGATCCACGATGCGCCCGTCGCCACGTTCAAGCTCGAATGGACGCATCCGTCCGAGAAGGGCGCGCCGAAAGGGGCGCCGTTCCGCACCGAGACGCTCGCCATCGAAGGCCGCCGCTTCCGCAAGGAAGGCCTCGGCAAGGACGTCACCGATAAATTCCTCGCAGGCCTGCCGGGCATCCAGAAAGAGGGCACCGATGGCTTGATCACGTCGTCGCGCTGGATCCTGCACAAGATGCCGAAGTTCACGCGCACCGTCGCGCTGGAATTCTTCGGCCAGGCACGCGATGCGATCCCGTCGATCGTCGAAATCAAGGATTACCTGGACAGCCTGCCGAAGAGCGGCAAGCCGGAATTCGAAAGCCTGCGCCTCGCGGGCCTGGAGCACCTGGACGAGCGTTACCTGCGCGCCGTCGGCTACGCAACGAAGTCCAAGCGCGGCACCTTGCCGAAGATGGCACTGTTCGGTGACATCGTCGGCGACGACGAGAACGCCGTCGCGCTGGCCACGTCGGAAGTCGTGCGCCTCGCGAATACGCGCGTGGGTGAGGGCTTCGTCGCCGTCAGCCCGGAAGCGCGTAAAAAATTCTGGCTCGACCGCTCGCGCACCGCGGCCATCGCGCGCCACACGAACGCTTTCAAGATCAACGAAGACGTCGTCATCCCGCTGAACCGCATGGGCGAGTACACGGACGGCATCGAGCGCATCAACGTCGAACTGTCGATCAAGAACAAGCTGCAACTCGTCGAAGAACTGCACGCGTACTTCGCGTCCGGGAACCTGGACGTGACGAAGGCGGACGACGCGACGGGCGAAGGCGTGTCGAAGGAAGAGATCCTCGGCGACCGTCCGCAGCAGGGCGACGACCTGCTGGCCCGCGTGGCCGCGCGCTGGACCTGGATCCTGGCGAACCTCGACCAGCCGCTGGGCGCCGTGCTCGACAAGCTCGCCGAGGTCGGCCTCGATGGCTTGACCGGCACGTTCCAGGCGCGCCTCGCGCAGCAGCCGCAGGCCACGCTGTTCGACGTCGTGCAGGACCACACCGTGCGCGTCTCGTGGAAGCAGGAGATCCGCGCGCCGCTGCGCCAGATCTTCAACGGCGCAGCCTATGAACCGATCCTCGCCGAAGCCACCGCGATCCACAAGCGCGTGCTGCGCTCGCGCGTGTTCGTCGCGCTGCACATGCACGCGGGCGACGGCAACGTCCACACGAACCTGCCGGTGAACTCGGACGACTACGCGATGCTGCAGGACGCGCACAAGGCCGTCGAGCGCATCATGAAGCTGGCGCGCTCGCTGGACGGCGTCATCTCGGGCGAACACGGCATCGGCATCACGAAGCTGGAATTCCTCACCGACGACGAGATCCGCGACTTCCGCGACTACAAACAGCGCGTCGATCCGGAAGGCCGCTTCAACAAGGGCAAGCTGCTGAACAGCGATACGGCATACGCCGACCTGCGCAACGCGTACACGCCGTCGTTCGGCCTGATGGGCCACGAGTCGCTGATCATGCAGCAGAGCGACATCGGCGAGATCGCCAACAGCGTCAAGGACTGCCTGCGCTGCGGGAAGTGCAAGCCCGTGTGCACGACGCACGTGCCGCAATCGAATTTGCTGTACTCGCCGCGCGACAAGATCCTCGCGACGTCCGCGCTGATCGAAGCGTTCCTGTACGAAGAGCAGACCCGCCGCGGCGTCTCGATCCGCCACTGGGAAGAATTCGAGGACGTGTCCGACCACTGCACCGTGTGCCACAAGTGCGTGACGCCGTGCCCTGTGAACATCGACTTCGGCGACGTTTCGATGAACATGCGTAACCTGCTGCGCAAGATGGACAAGCGCAGCTTCAAGCCGGCGCAGCGCGCGGGCATGTTCTTCCTGAACGCGACCGACCCGACCACGATCAACGCGATGCGCAAGGGGATGATCGACTGGGGCTACAAGGCGCAGCGCCTGGGCGCGACGGTGCTGAAGGCCGTCGCGAAAGAGCAGACGAAGGCACCGCCTCCGACGACGGGCAAGGCGCCGGTCCGCGAGCAGGTGATCCACTTCGTGAACAAGAAGATGCCGGGCAACCTGCCGAAGAAGACGGCGCGCGCGCTGCTGGACATCGAGGACGACAAGGTCATCCCGATCATCCGCAATCCGAAGGTGACGAACGCCGATACGGAAGCCGTGTTCTACTTCCCGGGCTGCGGCTCCGAGCGCCTGTTCTCGCAAGTGGGCCTGGCCACGCAGGCGATGCTGTGGGAAGTGGGCGTGCAGACCGTGCTGCCGCCGGGCTATCTGTGCTGCGGCTATCCGCAGCGCGGCGCCGGCCAGTACGACAAGGCCGACAAGATGATGACGGATAACCGCGTGCTGTTCCACCGCATGGCCAACACGCTGAACTACCTCGACATCAAGACGGTCGTCGTCTCGTGCGGCACCTGCTACGACCAGCTGGCGACGTACGAGTTCGAGAAGATCTTCCCGGGCTGCCGCATCATCGACATCCACGAGTACCTGATGGAGAAGGGCGTCAAGCTGGAAGGTGTCACCGGTACGCGCTACATGTACCACGACCCGTGCCACACGCCGATGAAGCTGCAGGATTCGATCAAGACCGTGAATGCGCTCGTGCAGACGGTCGACAACGTCAAGATCGAGAAGAACGACCGCTGCTGCGGCGAGTCGGGCACGTTCGCCGTGAGCCGTCCGGACATCTCGACCCAGGTCCGCTTCCGCAAGGAGCAGGAGATGGTCAAAGGTGCCGACAAGTTGCGCGAAGACGGCTTCAAGGGCGACGTCAAGATCCTGACGAGCTGCCCGTCCTGCCTGCAGGGTCTGTCGCGCTACAACGACGATTCGGGCACCACGGCCGACTACATCGTCGTCGAGATGGCGCGCCACCTGCTGGGCGAGAACTGGCTGCCGGAGTACGTCGCCAACGCCAACAACGGCGGCATCGAGCGGGTCCTCGTATGACGACGCGCGTGGCCGGCTGCGAGCTGTGCGAGTTGTCGGCGCCTACCGTCGTCGACAACGACAAGTTCGCCGTCATCCTCGTCGACGACGCGAACTACCCCGGCTTCGCGCGCGTGATCTGGAAGGACCACGTGTGCGAAGTGAGCGACCTGCCTGAGGCGGATCGCCTGCTGCTGAACGATGCCGTCTACAAGCTGGAGCTCGCGGTGCGCGACGTGATGCAACCGTTGAAGGTCAATGTGGCGAGCCTGGGCAACGTCGTGCCGCACCTGCACTGGCACGTGATCCCGCGCTACGCCGACGACGCGCACTTTCCCGCGCCCGTGTGGGCGCAGGCGCAGCGCACGACGCCGGACGCGGTGCTGGCCGAGCGCAGGCAGCGCGTGCCGCAACTGGCCGAGGCGATCGCGCGCCGGTTCGCGAGCCGTTAACACGGCGTTCACTCACCTCACATCACACCATGGCCAACCCCACCAACCTCACCATCCGCCAGCAATCGAAGGTACTGGAAATCGCCTTCGACGACGGCGCCGCGTTCTCCATCCCGTTCGAGCTGCTGCGCGTGTACTCGCCGTCGGCCGAAGTGAAGGGCCATGGCCCGGGCCAGGAAGTCCTGCAGGTCGGCAAGCGCGACGTGGGCATCCGCGGCGCCGAACCGGTCGGCAACTACGGCGTCAAGCCGCTGTTCACGGACGGCCACGAGTCCGGCATCTACACGTGGGATTACCTGTACAAGCTGGGCAACGAGCAGGACCGGCTGTGGCAGGACTACATGGGCCGCCTGCACGCGGCAGGGTATGAAGGCGACAGTGGCCGCGACGCGCGCGCCGTGCCGCCGCCCGGCCGGCACGGCGGCGGTTGCGGCGGGCACTGACCGCGCAACGATGGTTGCGAAAACCGATATCCCATCCGCCAGCGCGGTGCGCGCCTTGCAGGCCCGCGCCAACTACTGGGACGCTTATGAGGTCGACGTGCCCGGCCGCGCGCCCTCGGCGTTGCATGCCTACCTGGCATTCGCGCAGCGGACGCCGAAATGGATCGACTTCCTGATGGCGATCCGTAACGGGGCCGTCCGGCTGCTGGCGCTGAAGGACGTCGGCAACCTGGCGGACGTCCCGTCGCCGTCGGCCGCGCCCACTTTGAAGCCGGGCGACCGGGTCGGCATCTTCACGATCCGTTCCGTGTGCGACGACGAGGCTGTCCTCGAGATCATCGATTCGCACCTCGACGTCGTGCTGTCCGTCTACCGCCACGACGGCGCGCCGCAGCGCCTGACCGTCAGCACGCTCGTGTTCTACCACAACGCCGTGGGGCGGCTGTACATGCTGCCCGTGGCCCCGATGCATCGGCTCGTCGTCCGCTCGATCTTGTCCAGTCCTCCCCTGCAGATAGCAACGTAAACGAAAAAAGCGCCGGTGCGATACACGGCGCTTTTTTCTTTGCCGGCCGGGTGGGGCGGCATGATCCGGTCTGCGTCCCGGTCGGGGATTATTGCGGCTGGATGTTCGCCGCCTGCTTGCCTTTCGGGCCGGAGGTGACGTCGAAGCTCACACGCTGGTTTTCAGCCAGCGATTTGAAACCGGCCGAGTTGATGGCCGAGAAGTGCGCGAACAGATCGTCGCCACCATCGTCCGGTTTGATGAAGCCAAAGCCTTTTGCGTCGTTGAACCATTTCACGGTGCCAGTCGCCATGTTTCTCTCTCTCAAGAAATTTTTTTAACAAGTAATGAGGTTTTGCTGGCGGCACATGGTTAAGCGATAAGGCATCCCTGTTCCGAACTGTGCGCAAGCAAAAATCATTATAAGCAGAGTTTTAACGATCGCGATGCACGATTGCTATCGTGTGTGGTAAAGCCGACATCGGTTGTGGACGGGGCGTTTTCGTGGCAGGGCAGCGTCGCGGGCGCGCTAACGTTGGCGCTTACATCGTGCGAGCAGGTGGGGCGAGACCGTGGCTTTCTCCTCCGCCGACTTGTCCCTGTCGCATGCCATGTCGAGCTCGTACGATTCGACCTCGGGATCGAAGTGGGCGATCCTGTCCTGCGGCTGGGTGGTTGTCGCCGACGGCACGTAGGCGCCGTGCGCCTTGAAAAATGCGTAGACCGCTGCCGCCTTCGATCCGGGCGCCCATTTGTCGAGCGGGCGCAAGGTGTTCTTGCCGGTGTCCCACGCGAGGATGCGGTAGCCGGGATACTCGTAGCGCCGGACGTGACGGGAGTACAGAGCCGTGACGATGTAATTGGTGGCGCTGGCTGCGTCATGGATCACGGCCGGTTCCTCGCCGAACAGATAGCGTTCCTGTTCGTCGTCGGCATTGCCGAAACCGAGTTCGTCGGGTTTATTGTCCGGCAGCGTGGCGCCGATGCGCGACCAGCCACTGCTTTTGCCCAGGTAGAGCGTATTGATCGTGTCGTCGTCACCGCCCGTCGACATGGGGGCCGACGCATTGATATACCAATCGCACCAGCCGTCGTTGTTCATGTCGATGCGGGCAAAGGCGAACCAGGAATGGATCGACGAACCGTCGATGCGCTCCCAGCCGTTGCCACCGGCGGATTCGTCATTGCGGGTGACCTGTCGCAACCACGCGAAGTCCTTCCACTTCCTGGCCAGTTGCCTGTATTTCGCCGGCAGTACCGGGCTGGCCGGCATGCGGCATGCGGGAATCTCCGTCGTGAGCCGCATGTCCTGTGCGTGGGCCGCGGCGCAGGCCAGCGCCAGCACGAGGCAGCTCGCGCGACGGTGGCGCAAGTTCATCGTGCCGCCCCCTGGGAGGTGTCCGCGGCCGCGTCGCCCGCCTCGAACTGCAGCGCACGGATGCGGTTGCGCTCGGCCGGCGTCTGTTTGTCTGCCGGCGTACGTGCCGCCAACTGTGCGGCGAGCGTGCGGTAGATCTGGCTTGCACCCTGGTCGACCGGTACCAGTAGATACGCATGGGCCATGGTCGGGTCGTTTGTTTCCCACTGACCGCGCACGTAAGCAGCCGGCATGACGTTGCCGGCGATGTCGTCGATCTCGGTGTCGGGAGCGGCGACAAGATAAGCTTGGCCCGTGCTCGGCGAACGGAGCAGATAGGGGAAGAACTGCAGATCGGTTTCGAATGCCACCCACTTGCCACGGTAGAAGTGCCGGAAGCTGTGCTCGAGCGTACGCGCGCCCCACGAATCGCTGCCGCCCAGCCGTTCGACCCAGAAGTCCATCACGACGCACGTCCCGCTGGCGTCCAGGTCGACGTAGCGGCGCCGGACGTTGTACCGTTGTGCGCCTTCCCGGATGGGTGGCGGCGCGACGACGCGGGGCTTCTTGCATGCGCTCGCATCGGCCAACGCGAGGTCGCCGGGGATGGCGTCCAAGGCTTGTGCGGCGCCAGCGCATGCGCCCAGGAGAGCAAGGCTGGCTGACAGGTGTTTCGTCATTGGGAATGTCATTGGTCGTCTCGACCGTTCAGGAATGTTTTGATGCCAGCGCCATCGTGTTCAGCGCGGTGAATGGCTTCGGTGACCCAGGGCGCGCAGACAAAGATTTCGAGCGGATGATCGGGTTTCTTATCGTCCGGATTCATGAAGTCCTGATTGCTGTAGTTTTTCCCGACACAGTAGCTTTGCTGCCAAAACTTCATGACCGCTGCGAATTCGCTGTTGCCGACCTGTTGGGGAGTGTCCGCCTCGCGGTTCCATTTGTACACCTGGTAGGCATCCCCATCCCCCCAATACTCTGGGAACGCGCTGGAGAGCCCTGCGAAATACGGCACCGGGTCATTGCCGGCATAGGCAACCAGGGGCGGTGCCATGCCGGTGGGCCCGTCCGGTATAACGAGATTGCCAAATTCCTGCGGGTGCTTTTTCCAATACGGCTTCAGGCGCGCGGCGTCTCCAAACGTTCGCGTACCGTTGGCTGTACCCAGCAGGATCGCGTCGCGCACACCGTATTCCTGCCCTTGCGTATTGGTTGGATACGGCAACGGGGTAATCCAGTCGCACCAGCCTTCGCCATTCAGATCGATACTCGTCGAAGGCGTCCCCGCGCTATCCGCGTGCACGGTGTCCTTGGTCCTCGGGGCAGGGCGCCCGGCACCTTTGCACGGGACGGGAGGCGTCAGGCGCAAGGCCGATGCATTGATCGGCTGCGCTTGCGCCGGTCCCAGGGCGGCAAGGAACGAAAGAATGATCAGGCCGGCTTTTTTCATCGATGCTCGTGTCGCTAGCGCTTGCACCGCTTCAGCAGATAGGGCGACAACCCTTCGCCGCCCCGGTCGCATGCCTGCTCCAGCTCGACCGCTTCGACCTGCGGATCGAAGCGCTGGATGGTGTCTTTTGCCGTGCCCATTTTCCCGGAGGGAGTCCACGCGCCATGCGCCTTGAAGAATGCGTATACCTCGGCGGCCTTCGAGCCCGGCTGCCATTTGTCGAGCAAGCGCAATGTCTTCTTGTCGTTATCCCAGGTCATGACGCGATATCCCGGGTGGTCGTCGCGCTGCACGTTGCGGTCGTAAAACCCGGTGATGAAGTAGCTGGTCTTTGCGGCGGCATCGTAGACTGTCGAAATCTCCTCGCCGAACAGGTAGCCGCTTTGTTCATCGTCGGCATCGCCGGCGCCCAACTGATCCGGCTTGTCTTCGGGGATGTGTGCGCCGATCCGCACCCAGCGATTTTTCTGTCCGAGGTAAAGCGTATTAATCGTGTCGCGATCGCCACCTGTCGATAATGGGGCAGATGCATTGACGTACCAGTCGCAATAGCCGTCGTTATTGAGGTCGACCAGAAAAAAATCGAACCAGTTGTACATCGCCGATCCATCGACCCTTTCCCAGCCTTGATGACTGATCCGGCGATCGCCCGGCGCCAATTTCTTGACCCATGCGAATTCCTTGTGTTTTTTCGCCAGCGTCTGGTAGCGCTCCGGCAGTACGGTGCCACCAGGCGTGCGGCATTCTGGAACGTCGGTCGTAAGACGCATGGATTGTGCATTCGTTGCGGTGCAATTGGCGGCCAGCGCTGCGACGCCGAGAGCGAAAAATAATGATTTCATCGAGATCAGTTGAGTTGTAAAGGTTTCATTTCGAGGCCACCGATTCCCTTGCCATTGGTGCCGGGTTTCACGGTATTGGTGCCAAAACTGTCGGTGCAACGGAGGGATTTCCAATCGCCTTTTTTGGTGTAGATATCGATGCCGATGAAGTTTTTCACGTAATCGTAGGAGTCGTGCTTTTTCAGGTCGTCATAGGTCCTGTTCCAGGTCCCGCCATTGTGGGCGCGCGCCACCATCGCGGCCAGGTATTCTTCGGAGGCATTCGGCTGGGCCCGCAACGCGGCATTCATGTTCTTTCGCATCAGCGCATGGCTCATTACCGTAAATTTATCAAAATCCTTGAAGATGCCCATCATGAAGCTCTTCAGATCACTGTTGCTCATGATGGCATCGGTGCCGAATGCCGCCGCGGCATCGCCGGAGAGATCGTCGCCCTTCGAGTTCCTCGGCGGCTGCGTCTTGATGCGTACCATGTCGACATACGCCCGTTCGCCGAGGCCGGTTTCGGTAGTGAATCGGGTACGCTCTGCTGCCGGAAGATTGGCCCAGGCTTGGTTGGCCGCAGCGTAAGTGCTCGCTTTTTTCGTCCTGCGCCACCACTCCGCCATTTTTCTTGCCCGGGTATCGGCATCGCGCAACAGCTGCTGGATACGGGGAGTGAGTCCCAGTTGTGTCAGCACGTCCGCGGGGAAGGTGTTGTAACTGCCGAGCAGCTCTGACACGAGGGTACTGCCGATGAACTGCGAACGGCCGTATGACGGCGTATGCACGGGCTCGGCGGTTTGCGGTGGCCCATAAGCCAATTGGTCGCGCGGCGAAAAGCATTTCGTCGCATCGCAGTAGTAACCGATGCCGGGGCAACCGTCCGCCGAGCAATTTCGGTTGATGCGCGCCGTTTCGTTGACTTCGGCCGCCGCCTCGTATTTCGCGACGCGTCGTTGGTCGACATTGGACGACGATCCCTCGCCGCACGCGAGAATGCGCTCCTTGTGCGCGCCGTTCGCCGTTGCATTCGTCACGTCGATATTCGCTTCGCCCGCCGCAAATTTAATCTGCGGCAGCAGGAGCGAGCGCGCCGGACAGGTGTTGCCCAGCACCTGACGGTCGGCAGCGATGTAACTGGCGATGAGCTTCGTCGCATCGTTGTCGTCCATCGTGATGGTGAACTCCGGGATGCTGATCAGATTACTACCGTAGTGATTCGTGAACATGTCGGCCATGCCATCGCCCCCGGTCCAGGTAGCAGCGGACTGTCCCGCAGCGAGGAAATTACCGTTCACATCGACAAGCACACCAGTACCGTTGCGCGCGTACTCGTTACGTTTTTGGCCGAGCGCGTCGCCACCGATGCCTGCCTGGACGTTATCCACGATGAAGGCCCAGCGCGCGACCGTGTAGCCCTGGTTCGTCCCCAGCGCCGCGCCCTTGGCGCCGCTCGTCGTGATCGCGAAATACCGTATCCGCGCCGCCCCGTCGGGATCGAAGAATTCATCGGGCCGCCCGCCCGCGTACGCGTACAGGTCCAGCAGCAGCGGGGCGGGCACGCCGCTCGTGGCGTCTGCGATGCCAGCCGGGTCGGGGCTCAGGAAGCGGCCGCTGTCCGGGTCGAAAAAGCGGGCACCGTGGTACACGAGGCCGCTCTCGTCATCGTGGTATTGGCCGACGTAACGCAGCGGCTGGTGCACGCCCGTGAACGACACGCTGGCCACGCGCCGCAGCGGCGCCTCCTGCGCGCCGCGGTCGCGCCAGATCGTCTTGCCGTCCTGCGTCATGTCCATGACCTTGCCCGCGCGGTCCGTGTGCAGGTGGCGCACCGGCGCGCCGAACAGCCAGCGCCGCAGGGTGGTCCACCACGACCTGTCGCGCAGGTCGAGCTGTGCCAGCGGGCGCCAGCCGAGATAGGCGTACGCGTACTGCATCCGGCCTTGCGCATCCGTTTCGGCGACGAGCTGGTGGTCGTGATGGAAGAACAGCGTCGCCGCCGCATGGCCCTGTGCATCCGTCACGATGCGCGCGACCCGCTGGCCCTGCGCGTCGTAGACGTAGTGCGTGTTGCCGTCGGCGCGCACGGCGCGCGCCAGGCGTCCGGCCGCGTCCCACGCGAGATGCTGGTCGGCCGTCGCCGTCGTGATCGCGGCGGGGAGGCCGGCGGTGTCGGTGTCGCGGCCGGGCGAGCGGCGCGCACCGCTTCCATCCCCCATGTCCAGGCTCGCTCCCAGGAACCGCGGCGCGTCCGGCGCTGCCGGGGCGACGGTCACGTCGAATGCGTCGACGCTGCCGTCGCCATGCGCGATGCGCGCCGCGAACGGGCCGGTGGGCAGGTCGTTCCAGCCGATGGCGGCGGCGATGACGCGGCCTCCGCCCAATGCGTCCGGCAGCACGCCGTGCGTCGCGATGCGTGTCGTGCGGCCCTGCGCGTCACTGTCTTCACTCAGCTCGGACGTGGCGCCCTGGCCATCGGTGAACGTGCGGGCGACCAACCGGCCGCGCGCGTCGTAGCGCCAGCCGTGGCGCAACGTCACCGGTTGCGCCAGCGCGGCCGCGATACGCGTCGACGGCGTGATCGTCAGCGTTTGTGCGACGAGGCGCCCCTGCGGGTCGAACTCGTTGCGTGTGAGGCGCGTGCCGTCGGCATCGGCGATTTCCAGCTCGCGCGGCAGTGAACCCGTGTAGCGGTAGGTGACGGTCTGCTCCGCGGCGCTCGCGCCGGGCGCGTAGCGGACGAGCTTCAGCAGGCGTCCGCCCGCATCCCATTCCGCGTGCTGGCGTGCGCCGCGCGGGTCGATGCTGTCGACGATGCGCCCTGCCGCGTCGTGCTGCCCGACCTGCCAACCCTGGCCGGGATTGCGGATCGCGACGACGCGTCCGAAGTCGTCGACCAGGCGCTCTGCGCGCGCACTGCCCGCGCTGATCGCGAGCAGCGACGCCTGCGCCGCCGTGCCGGGCGCGCCCCAGTCCGTGCGCACGGCAACAGCGCCGCCCGCGTCATGCCAGGCGACGGGGCGGCTCTGCGGATCACGATCGACGGCGGTGCCGGCCAGCGCCGCATCGAGTGAGGGCTGGATGTCCGGCGCGGGCACGTCATCCGCGTCGAGCGGCCGGCCGTTCACGTCGTAGCGATGGCGCACGGGCGGCGCGCCCGCGATCTCGACCTGCTCCGGCTGGCCGCGCCAGTTCAGCGCGAGCGTCACGGTGCGCACGCGGTCGCCGTCGGTGATGCGCACGACGCGGGGGCGCAGCGCAGCATCCCGTTGCAGCACCTCTTCCATGCGATTGCCGGGATGGACGATGCGCACGGGGAGCTTCGTGACCGGATCGAAATCGGTGCGCGTGATGTCGCTGTTGGCCGCCGTGGCGCCGAGCGAGGCGTTGGCCAGCGGCCCGTCGATCTTGGTCACTTCGCCGTTGGCGGCGTAGCGATAGTCCAAAGTGCGGGTGATGGTCGCGGCAGGCAGGTGCGGGTCCGTCGACGGCACGAACCCGTCTTCGCGGACGGATATCGGCTTGCCTGCCGCCGCACCCGTCTCGGCATAGGTGATGGTGACGATGGCCTGCTTGCCCGCGACGACGCTGGGCCGCAGCACGCGCGCAGGCTGCGTCGCCGCGCCCGCGTACTCGTAGCGCGTCTGCCATTGCGGCGCGCCGGGGCGGCCGCCTTCGTAGTCGATGCGGCTCACCGACGCGGGCCGTCCGCGCGCGTCGAAGTCCGTGCGCATGCCTGCCAGCGGCGTGCCCGCAGCATCGAGCGTCGTCGTCTCGGCCAGCCGACCCTGCGCGTCGTAGCGATAGCGGACGTTCGACGGGCCGCAGTTCGCGCAGCCGGGACCGCGCACTTCCAGCAACCGGTATTCGCCGCCGATGACGGCGTGGCGGAACACGGTGGCCTGGCCCTGTTCGTTGGTGACGGTCGTTTGTCCGCCCTTGGAGAAATCGAGCGTGACCTGGTCGATGCCGGTGCCTGCGACGAGTCGCGCCGGACGCGGGATCGCACCGAGCGCGTCGCGCGCGAGCGCGGCCGCCCGCCCGCGCACGGACAGGTTGCCCTTGCCGTCGGCATCGTAGCCGTACGTGGACACGCGCTGCCATGCCAAATGGCCGCCCGTGTCCGTGGCCAGTTCGCTGATCCCCGTCACCAGCGTGGGAAAGCGGGCGTCCTCGTAGTGGTAGTAGCGGCTGCCGGTGGGCATGTCGACGCGGACGAGGTTCGCCAGCAGGAGCTGCTTGTCGATCTGCGCCCCTTTCGGCATCGGGCTGCCGTAGTGATACGTGAACCTGCCGACCGGGCTCGTGATGCTCTGCACGCCACGGAACGCATCGCCCGCGCGGGCGCTAGCCTTGTCGAGATAGGTCAGGTTCAGGCTGCGGCCCTGCGGGTCGGTGACCTTCACGAGCAGCCCCGCACTGTCGTGCTGCAGGCTGACGAACTGGCCGCCCGGTGCCAGGATCTGCGTCAGGTGGCCGTGCGTGTCGAAGCGCAGTTCGCGTCCGTTCGTCCAGCGCCACACGTACTCGTCGCCGTGCGCGCCCTTGACGATCTCGATCGTGCCGTGGGCCGGATCGGCGCTGGCGCACAGGCTCGGGTCGCGCGGATCGCGGCTGAAGATGATGCGCGTGCCGTCCGCCTGTACGACCTGCAAGGTGCGTCCGGCGGCATACAGCTCGGTCTCGTACGACAGCTTCCAGCCGCGCCCCACGAGGTTCGTCGACGCGCCGGGCCGGCTGGACGTGCTGTTGTAGTGACGGACGATCTCGAGGCCCAGCGTGCCGGGCAGTGGCGCCATGTCGACTTCGCGCTGGTACTTGTTGCCGTTGATGACGTTGACCGGATTGCCCGCGCCGACGTTGACGCCGGTGCCGCTGCCCAGTGTGGCCGGTCCCGCCCCGCCGCACGTGGCGCCGCCGTTGCCCGGGCCGCACGTGCCGGGCGGCGTGATGGGCGGCGTGCCCGGCGCGCAGCTGCTGTTGGGCGGGCAGGCAGGCGCTGGCGTCGGGAACAGCGGCAGGTCCGCATGGGCGGGTCTTGCCGTCAGCAGGAATGCGAGAACGCAGGGCAGGGCGGCCAGTCGGGACCATCGGCTGGGCATGGAGATTTCCTTATTCAGTTACGTTGCGGACGACGTGGGTTGACTAAGCATGCGCAGCACGTACCACACGTTTGCAATGATGAACGGTGCGAATGCGAACAGCGCGGTTACCGGCTGCGCGGCGAGCCGGATGAACTGGTCCCGCGTGTCGGCGATCAGGCCGGGCGAGCGGTGCAGATAAATCGGCGCTGCCACCAGCGCCGCAACACCGTAATGCAGCGCCAGCAAAGCGAGGCCCGCGCACCGTCGCCGCGCCAGCGCCATATACGCGTACGTGCCGTACATCGCCATCGCGACCAGCGGCGACAGCGCTGCAGTGAAAGGTGCGTAGCTGAAGAACAGCGCACCCACCAGCGCGTTGCCGATGTTGTAGTGCCCTTGCGCGTGCGACGGCGGGGGAATGACCATGTCGGCCACGAACAGATAGAGAGCGAACGCGGCGCCCGTCAACGCGGCAAGCGCTGGGGTGCGGACGGGGCTTTGCGTCGGTCGTGTCGCCATGAATCTGTGCCGTGTCCGCGTCACGGATTGATGCGGTAACTGCTCGCACCGACCTGTTCGACCCGCTGGTCAAAGCCTTCGAACGTATTGCCTTCCAACCGCACGTCGGCCGAATCGATCAGGCGTATCGCGGGCGGCGCTTTCTTGAACCAGCCTTTGAAGATGAAACGGTTGTTGCGGATCACCGCGCCGTTGCCGTCCCACAGTACGATCGCGCCATCGTCGGATGTCGCGTCGCCTTTGCCGTGCACGATGATCGTGTTGTTCTCGATCTTGCTGCCGGGGCCGAACAGGGCGATGGCGCCGCGGCTGTCGACCTCGATCACGCTGTCGCGTAGGGTGTTGCCGATACCGACCATTTGCACTCCGAGGTGACCCGCACGGACGTTGACTTTTTCGACGACGTGTTCGGTCCTGCGGTAGGGCGGCGCCTTTTGATGCACCGACGGTCCGTCCATGCACGTCGTTTGCGATGCTTTACAGTTGGGGCGGGCATAGGTTTCGCGGGGACTCGACATGGCCTGCAAATCGATGCCGATATTGTGTTCGTCAGTTCCCGGGACGTGGATGGTTCCGTTGTGAACATAAAGGTGTTCACTCGGGATCCTATCTAGTATCCCAGTCATATCGTCAGGTTCCGCGATGAGTTCGTGCCCCTGTAGATCGATCTCGGTAATTTCTCCAGTGGAGAAATCCGGCGTCCGCCCTGGACTCGGGTAAAGAATGTTCAGTAGGGGAACGCCTTCATATGTTAAGAATCGCCCGGCATGGATGTCGAACTCCTTGAATTGTTTAAGGTCGATATTAAGACAATACTTTCCGATAGGCACAACGCGTCCGCGAAACCCTGAGCCAACCGGGCGTGTCTCGATTGGATGGCAGCTTTGCGCAAAACAATATGGATGAGCGATACCCACCAATCCAGCCAGTAGCACCGCATTAACTATCGCTGGGCCAGTTCGGCGGCGGCGTTTGCCGGCGCCGGCATTGCGGAAGAATAGTTCCCTGATATTTTTTTTGATCAAGTGCGTCACCATTTGCATCGCAAAGAAATTTATTCCTATTAATTTCGCCCTGATCGGCGTCAAACCTATATGCTGCATTTTGGTCCCCAGTCCAGTTTACTCCGCTCGCGATTTTTCCTTCATTGACCCATTGATCCAGCATCGCCTGAAGGTGCTTTATCTTCGAGCTGTTCCTGGGATTTGTTTCGTTATAACCGGCCCCCTCATGTTCAGGAATGGCGTTGAACTCCTTTAGTGTCGCCTCAAAATCGTCGAAAGGAATAGCCTTGCTGGGGTCGCCCCATGCAGTCAGCTTTGCATACACTTCGCGCTCCATCTGAAGGGTACGCTCCTCATTATGGGTCCAATGGTAGGTCGTTCCCACGTGTGCAACGTTCTGCGCGTCGTGCACGTAGGTAAAGTCCGGATCGCTGTCGTAGTAGGCGTGACCTAAACCCACATACAGAGGAAATGGATGATTGTCCGGATCCCGATGGGCGAACGTGTCTTCGAACGAATGCAGATATTCACCCATCAGCTGCAGGCGTGTACCACGGCAGTCGACGAGGTTCGTTTCCGTTTGCGCCAACTGGACCGCATGATAAAGACGCTGTAGCTGAGGATTCTCTGGAATGTTGGCGTAAGCCGTGCTCGTCGTCGGCGTACCGTAATTAAAGCCGCTCAGTTTGCCGGTGTTCAGATCGACGACGGAAGGCACCATCGTAAAGTGGTAAGACAGCAGCCGAACGATATGGTTGCCATACGCAAGCTGGATGTTCAGCGGCCTCGTATCGTTGTTTTCGTCGACGAACTGAGCCGCGAGCGCCAGGGTAAAGGCATCGTCGTTTGTCATGCCTGCCGCAATTCCCAGGAACATCGTCATGTAGAAGTGGATGTCGCTTTGGTACAGCCCCAACGGGTCGATGCCCGTCAGCGGATTGTTGTTCACGTACGCGAAAGGATTGACGCCGCCGTCCACCCCCATCGGATCCGGCGTCGTGTAGCGTCCCAGCGCCGGGTCGTAGTCCCGGAAATAGTTCTGGTTCAGGCCGGTTTCGCTGTCGAAGACCTGACCCGGGAGCCGCAGTGTCAGGTCGAATGCTTTGCCCGTTTCGGCGGAAGCACGCGCATGGACGATCTTCGCCTGTCCGAACGGCGATATCCTGGCTTGCCAGACGATGTCCTGGTGTTCGTCCGTCACTGCCTGGGGCGTGCCCAGATGGTCGGTCTGGATGGCGTAGATCGTCGCGACGGTGGCGGAAGCGGCCGGCTGTTTTTCTTGTGCGGTGCCGATCGCACGAAGGCGTTGCCACAGCCGGCTGACCGGATTGCGGTTTTGCCTCATGTCGATCCGGGCGACTGACTTATCGTCGAGATAAACGTAATGAGCGGTGATATGGCCCTCGCTGTCGGCTTCGGCCGCGAGCTGATGGTCACGGTACAGGCTGTAGGTCGTCACCCGTTTGCCGTCGTCCGACAGCGCCGTACGCACGACGCCGCTCGTCGGAGAGGACGGCGCGAAGACGGTCTTCGCGATGCGCTCGCCTCGCGTGTTGTAGGCGTAGGACGCGACGAGCCGGTCGCTGGCGTCGTACACGGCCATCGGGCGGTTGGCGTCGTCGTAGACGATGCGTCGGCTCGACGCGGGTGTGCGGACGTCCTTCGATGCCGATCCGGGTGCGGCGAAGCCGATACGGGCGAACGGGGCGCCGCTCGCGCGGTAAAACCACGCGCTGTCGAACAGCCTGCCCATGCTCGCTGCCGGTTGCGCGTCGTTGGCCGATGCACTGCCGAGACTAGCGCGCGTCAGCCCGACGAGGCGATTGCTGCCCGGGGCGTAAAGGTAGAGACGTGTGCCCGCCTGCGCCTCACCATTGGACGACACGCGCACGGCTGTCGCCTCGTGCGTCTCCCGAGTCCGATTCCCCCCTTTGTCGTAGGCATACTGGACAGCGGGGCCATCGTCCGCGCGGATGCGCGTGAGTCGGTCGAGCGCATCGTAGTCATAGTTTTCGGTCGTGCGCCGGACGGGCATCGTGCCTGCTTGGCCCAGTTCGCGGCCGATCTTCACCAACCGTCCGCCATCGTCGTAGTCGTTGTACTGTGCGTAGATCGTCCGCGATCCCGCACTGGAGCCCGTTGCACCGCCGAACCAGCCGCGAAGGCGCGCCAGCCATCCGCGAGACGGCGGCGTGGACGCAGTCGCGCGCACGGTCTTGATCTGGCCGCGCGGGTCGCGCTCGATCAGTTCGCGCACGCCGTTCATGTTCGTGAACCCGGCGAGACCAGCCGGTCCACGGGCGATGTTGGAGACGAGCGGCTCGTCGTCGAAGAGGACGGCGGCGAGGCCGCCTGCAGGCGCATACCGGTACGCCAGCTGGTGGCCGTCCGGCAGGCGCCGGGTGCTCAGGCGCCCGGCTTCGTCATAGGTGTCGGTGGTGACGAACGTCAGCCCGGTCTTGTCATCTTTCACGTCGACGCGGGCGAGCCAGCGTTCTTCTTCCAGCGTTCGCCCGAACGCGTCGTACCGATAGCGGGTGCGCTCGCGCGCATGCGCCGGGTTGCCGTCGGTCGTGCCGACGACTTCGATCAAGCGCCGGCCCAGGTAGCGGAAACGCGTGAGTTCAGGATGCGCCGTCGTGCCGGCGGCAATCAGATGGCCTTGCACGTCGTAACGATAGCGGGTGTCATTGCCGCGTCCGTCCGACCGCACCGCCATGCGGCCGGCCTCGTCGTAATAAAACAGTGTGACACCGCGGTCGGGGCTCACTTCCAGCATGGGGCGGCCGAAGTCGTCGAAGCGGCGCACGGTGGCGACGCCGTTGGCGTCAGTCAGCCTGACCCGGTTGCCGTGTGCATCGTAGGCGAAGCCGATCGATGCAGCGTCCGGCGTATCGGGTGCGCTGGTGCGCGCCGCGAGCATCCCGTCGTCGCCGTAGCTGAACCGGGTCGCGATTCCGAGCGCGTTCGTGAGCTCAGCGATGGTGCCTGCCGGCGTAAAACTGGCGCGCGCGACGACGCCCTGGTCGTCCGTCATGCCCGCCACGCGGCCGGCGGCGTCGATGCGGTAGTGCGCAGCCGTCGCGCGCCGGCCATCGGCGTCTTGCAGCACCGCATCGGTCTGGCGTCCTTCCGTGTCAAACGCTGCGGTCACGACGCTGCCATCGGGCAGATCCTTGCGGGTCGTGCGGCCGGCGGCGTCGTACACGAAACGGTTCGTCAACCCGCCCGGCTGGACGATGCCTGTCAGCTTGCCATTGAGGTCATAGTTGTAGTGGACCGTCTGCGACAGCGCGGGGCCGCCGTCCGTGGGCGTGCCGTCCACACGTAGTTCCTCGGGTTGTCCACGCCAGTTGTAGCGTACCCGGACGACCTGGACCGCCGCGGCATCGGTGAAACGTGTCACGGTAGGGCGCAAGGCCGCATCGCGTTCGACGACTTCGGTGACTACGCCACCCGGCGCCTCCGTACGCACCGGCAGCTTGGCCCGCGCATCGTAGCGCACCCGCGTGATGTCGCTGTTCTGCGGCCCCGGATCGGCCGCCGCATTCGCCAGCGGACCGTCGATCTCCACGCGCTGGCCGTAGCCGTCGTAGCGGTAGCGCAGCGTGCGCGTGATCGTGCCGGCCGCGCCCGTGCCTTCCAGCGTCGGCAAATAACCCTGCTCCGTGATCTCGGCCGGCAGCCCGGCCAGCGCGCCGTCGCCGGCATACCGGAACGCGGTGACGTAGAAGCGGCCCGGCACGACGCTCGGGCGGACGATCCGCGCCGGGTAGACGCCGTCATCGTCGTATTCGTAGCGCAGCTTCAGGCGCGCGGGCAGGGCCTTGCCGTGCGCGTAGGCCTGCGTGCTGACGGACGCCAGGCGCCCGCGGCGGTCGTATTGCTGGTGTTCGGCCGACAGCGGCTCGCCCGCGGCGGACAGGCGCGTCGTCGTCTCGAGGCGCGCGAGGTTGTCGTAGGTGTAGCGGACGTTCGTCTCGCCGCAGGCCGAGCAGCCCGCGCCACGCACCTCGAGCAGGCGGTATTCGCCGGCCAGCACGGCGTGGCGGTACAGCGTCTTCTGGCCCAGGCTGTTGGTCACGATCGTCTGGCCCGCCCCGAATTCGAGCGTGACCTGGCCGATGCCCGTGCCGGGGACGAGCCGCGCGGGCTGCAGCGGCTTGCCGTCCTTGCCGAGCGCGAGGCGGGCCGGCCGGCCGCGCACGGACAGATTGGCCTTGCCGTCGTGATCGTAGGCGTACGTGCTGACGCGCTGCCACGCCGGCTTGCCGTCCGCGCCCGTGACCAGTTCGCTGATCCCCGTGAGGAACGTGGGGAACTCGGCCTGCTCGTAGTGATAGGTGCGCGCACCAGCCGGCATCTCGACCTTGACGAGGTTGGCCAGCAGCAGGCGCTTGTCGATGTCGGCGCCGGCCGGCTTCGGGCTGCCGTAGCGGTAGACGAAGCGCCCGACCGGGCTCGCGATGCTCTGCACGCCGCGGAAGGCATCCTGCGAGCGTGCCTGTTCCTTGTCCGGATACGCCAGGTCGAGGCTGCGGCCCTGCGGATCGGTGACGCGGGTCAGCAAGCCCGCGGGGCTGTAGCGCAGGGCGACGAACTGCCCACCCGGCGCGAGGATCTGCGTCAGGTGGCCTTTGTTATCGAACGTCAGCTCGCGCCCGTTGGTCCAGCGCCAGACGTACTCGTCGCCGCGCGCGGTCTTGACGATGCTGACCGTGCCATTGGCCGGATCGTTGCTCGCGCACAGGCTCGCATCGTGCGGGTCGCGGTTGAAGATGATGCGCGTGCCGTCCGCCTCGATGATCTGCAAGGTGCGGCCGACGGCATACAGCTCGGTCTCGTACGACAGCTTCCAGCCGCGCCCGATCAGATTCGTCGATGCGCCCGGGCGGCTGAACGCGCTGTTGTAGTACCGGACGATCTCCAGGCCCAGCGTGCCGGGCAGCGGCGCCATGTCGACTTCGCGCTGGTACTTGTTGCCGTTGATGACGTTGATCGGATTGCCGGCGCCGATGTTGATGCCGCTGCCGTTGCCGTTCGTGGCCGGCCCGCCGCCGCCGCACGTCGAACCCGCGTGGCCGGGGCCGCAGGTGCCCGGCGGCGTGGGCGGTGTGGTGGGCGGCGTCCCGGGTGCGCAGCTACTGTTGGGCGGGCAGGGTTGCGGCGGGAACAGCGGCAGGTCCGCACGCGCGGGGGCGGGCAGGCCGGCCGCGATCAGCAGGCCGCACAACGTGGCGGCCAGGCGTGTCGATGTCGTCAGCATGTCGTTCTTTCGTTTTCTTCAACCACCCGAGCACACGGGACAATCGTTCCCCGTGCAGGGCGTTCCCGGATCGACGGGGTCATGGGGCATGCAGCCGATGCCCGTGCAGGTCGGCGGCGGGTTCTGGCTCACGGGCGGGTCGCCGGGGTTCGTCGGCGTGCCGTTGTTGCCCGCGCCCGGCGCGCTTTCCGGCGTCTGTTCGATCGCGTCGGACTGCATGTGCATCGTGACGTTGATCGTCAGTGGGATGCGTCCCGCCTGCACAAGGGCCGTGTACTCCGGGTCGTTGCCCGGGTCCATGGCCTTCAGGTAGGCGACGAACACGGTGCTCGCGACCGGGATCTTCGGCAGGTAGCCGTGCAGGATGCGCAGCTTGAGCAGGTTGGCGTCGTAGATCGTCTGGCCGGAATTCGGTTTGATTTGCTGGTCCTTGGAACTCAGGTTGGCGTTCGGGATCACGCGCTTGCCGCCCGTGTTGTACTTCACCGCCAGCTTCGGCTCCTTCCAGTCCTCGAAGCTTTCGGCGGTCGGGTTGAGCATCCTGATCCGCGCAACGTTGTTGGCGTTGATGTCGTTGGTTGCCTTGGCCAGCGACGCGGCGATCTCGTCGGGACTCGTCCCACCGCCGTACATCGGCACGAGCGCCTTGAGGTATTCGGCCTTGATCGTGGCGAGGTTGGCGTGATCCATGGTCCCCGCGCGCGCCGCCATGAACGTCGCGTGGTTCACCTGGTTCTTGGCGAAGAAGATCATCGCGTACTGCAGGATGCCCAGCCCGATCAGCGTGAGCATCGGCCCGGCCACGATGAATTCGACCATCGCGATGCCGCTCTGCGCGTGCGCGCGCAGGCGCGGCGCATTCCTGCGCGCGAGGCCGGGGTGCGCCAGGCGGTCGCCCGTACGGATACCCAGGCGGTCGATGGCGCCCGCCGCCAGTTCGAGCGTGTGGCGCGCGCCGCGGTGCGCGCTCGCGCGCCACGGCCGCAGGCGCGGCACGCACGCGAGGACGACGCCGTCCGCGTCCAGGTACACGACGTCGATGGCCTGGCGCATGAAGGCGCAGTGCACGCTGGCGCAGCGGGTCAGCAGGAGGCCGGCGTTTGGCGCGAGCGGCGGCACCAGCATCAGGCCGCGCAGGCGCGACCAGAAACCGTCCGCGAGCGCGATCTCGAGCGGGTGCGCACCGCTGGCCGTGTGCAGAAGGATCGTACGGTCCGTCATGGTCTTACAGTCCCTCCTGCATGAATTTCATCGCGATGGGGAAGAACAGCACGATGAACGTGCACGGGAAAATGAAGGCGATCAGCGGGAACAGCAGCTTGACCGGCGCTTCCATCGCCAGCTTCTCGGCGCGCAGGAAGCGCTCGCTGCGGCGCTGGTCGGCCTGGGCGCGCAGCACGGGGCCCAGGCTCATGCCCATGCTCTCCGCCTGGATCACGGCGCCCGTGAACGTGCTGACGCCCGGTTCGTTGAGGCGCTCGGCCATCGTGCGCAGCGCTTCGGCGCGGCTGCGGCCCGCGCGGATGTCGCGCAGCACGCGCTGCAGCTCGTCGCGCAAGATGCCCTTGGGGCCGCGCGCGACGGCCTGGCTCAATGCGCCTTGCAGGTTCAGCCCGGCCTCCACGCACAGGGTGATGATGTCCAGGTAGAAGGGCAGGCTCTTGAGCAGTTCGCCGCGGCGGAGCGTGACGCGGTCGCGCAGCCAGATCGCCGGATACGCGTAGCCGAACAGCGCGCCGGCCGCGGCGACCTCGAGGTACACCGTCGCGCTGGCGCCGTTGGCGAACATGTCGGGGCGGTCGAACGACCCGAGCAGCCACCAGCACAGCAGCGCGACCAGCATGGCGGTGACGAGGCGCGCGCCGAGGAACTGGCTGGGCGTCAGCGCGTAATCGAGGCCGGCCTTGCGCAGCTTGGCCAGCGTGTCGCGGTGCGATTTGTCCGACAGCAGCGGGTCGATGAAATAGGCGGTCCAGTGGATCGGCCACCATACCGCGCGAAACGCGGGCGGCGGCGGGTCCTTGAAGGCGCGGTCTTCCTGCGGCACGTCGGCCACCGTGCGGCTCAGGAGCCAGCCGGCCAGCGCGGCCGCCAGGCCGATAACCACGGCCAGCAGCATGAGTACGAAGTCGGGATGCTTGAGTAAATAGGTCAACATGGCGTCCTCACACGTCGATGGCAACGATCCGGCGGATCACGTAGATGCCCAGGCCCTCGAACACCGCGAGCACGGCGAGCGTGGCCCAGCCGATCCGTTCGTTCCACAGATGCGACATGGCCTCCGGCTCCATCCGGTTCAGCACGAGCATCAGCGCTACCGGCAGGGCGCCGACGACCCAGGCCTGCAGCTTGCCCTGCGCCGTCAGCGCGCGGATCTTGCCTTCCATTTGCAGGCGGCTGCGGATCGTGTTGGCCGTGCGTTCGAGCGTCTCGGCCAGGCTGCCGCCCGTCTCGGTGGCAATGCGCATTGCCGACACCACCAAGGTCGTGGTCTGCGTCGGCACGCGCCGCGCGAGATTGGCGAGACTCTGCTCCAGCGGCAGGCCGAGGCGCTGCTCGCGCAGCAGCAGCGAGAATTCCTGGCCTAGCGGCGCCGGCGCCTCCGCGACCAGCTGGACCATCGCGGCGTTCAGGCCGATACCGGCGCGCATGCCGCCCGCCAGCATCATCAGGGCGTCCGGCAGCTGTTCCTCGAACTTGTGCATGCGCCGGTTGCGCATCCACGCGTACAGCGCACGCGGGAAGAGGCCCATCATCAGCAGCACGGGCAGCGCGAGCATCATGCTGCCGGAGGCCATCCACACCAGCAGCGGCACCAGCGCCACCACGGCCATGTTGGCGGCGAACAGCTTGCGCGGGTCGATGAACAGGAAGAATTCGCGGGCCTGGAAGTTGGCGCGCTTGGTGAAGCTGGTGCGGTAGCGCTTCAGTGTCGCGGTGCCCATGTCGATCACGAACCAGGTCAGCACGGCGGCCGCCAGGGCGATCACGACGCTGAACGACATCAGGACGGTGCTACTGTTCATCGCCGCGCCTCCGCCTGCAGGTGGGTGACGCGGCCGTCGTCGGCGTCGTCGCGCTCGTCGGGGTGCGGCGTGAACAGCCCCATGTCGAGCTGCGCACCCGTCGCGCGCAGCTCCTCGTAGAACGTGGGCACCATGCCGCAGCCCGTGAAATAGCCCTGGATGCGGTGCGAGCCGCGCTCGCCCGCATAGCCGCGGCTGACGAAGCGGAACACGTCCTGCAGCTGGATCTTGCCGCTCTCCATGCCGGTGATCTCCGTGATGCACGTGACCTTGCGCGAGCCGCACGAGAAGCGGGTCTGCTGCACGATGATGTCGACGGCCGACGCGATCTGCTCGCGGATCGCGGTCAGCGGCAGGTCCATGCCGGCCATCAGCACCATCGTCTCCAGGCGCGCGAGGCCGTCGCGCGGCGTGTTCGCGTGCAAGGTGGTGAGCGAACCTTCGTGGCCCGTGTTCATCGCCTGCAGCATGTCGAGCGCCTCGGCGCCGCGGCATTCGCCCACGACGATGCGGTCGGGGCGCATCCGCAGCGTGTTGCGCACCAGGTCGCGGATGGCGACGGAGCCTTTGCCTTCCACGTTCGCGGGCCGCGATTCGAGACTGATCAGGTGGTCGTGGTGCAGCTGCAGCTCGGCCGCATCCTCGACCGTGATGATGCGTTCGCCGTCCGGAATGAAGTTCGACAGGATGTTGAGCAAGGTGGTCTTGCCCGAGCCCGTGCCGCCGGAGACGATGATGTTCTTGCGCGCCTCGACGCACACCTGCAGGAATTCCGCCATCTCGGGACTGATGGCGTCGAAGTCGACGAGGTCGGACGCGCTCAGTTTGCGCTTGGCGAATTTACGTATCGTGAGCGTCGGGCCCTTCAGCGCCAGCGGCGGGATGATGGCGTTCACGCGCGAGCCGTCCTTCAGGCGCGCGTCGACCATCGGCGACGATTCGTCGATGCGGCGGCCCAGCGGCGCCACGATGCGCTCGATCACGCCCAGCACGGCGCGGTCGCCGGTGAACGTGAGCGGATGGCGCTGCAGGCGGCCCTTGCGTTCCACGTAGATCTGGTCGTAGCGGTTGACCATGATCTCCGAGATGCTGTCGTCGTCGAGCAGTTCTTCCAGCGGGCCCAGGCCGATGGCTTCGTTCAGCACCTGGCGGCTCAACTGGGCCGGGTCGAGTTCGCGCGGCAGCTCACCGGCCAGTTCCTCCATGATGGCGTCGATGAGGGCGCCCGTTTCGTTGCGCAGCTGCGCGTCCGACATGGCCGACACGTCGCGCCGGCGCAGGTCGATGGCGTCGAGCAGCTTGTTGTGGATGCGCTTGCGCCATTCGAATTCGAGTTCCTTGACCGGCGTGGCCGCCACGACGACGGGGAACCCGTCGGCGGTCGCATCGTCCGCGCGCGTGCGCAGCACCTCTTCCTGCGCCTGCACGGCCTGTTGGCGCGAGGCGAGGAGCGCGTCGCTGGCGTTCTGGTTGCGCTGCGTGGCGGTGCTCGAGCGCGAGCCCGGCGCCGCGGCCTGCGCGAAGCCGGCCGATGCGACTTCCAGCACGCGCAGGCGGTATGGGCCGATGGCGATCACGTCGTTGCCGCGCAAGGGGCCGTGCTGCACGGCGATGCGGGCCTCGTTGACGAACACGCCGCCGAACGCGCCCATGTCTTCCAGCAGCACGCCGCCGGGCGTGCGGAACAGGCGCGCGTGCTCGCGGCCGACGCGCCAGCTGTCGAGCCGGACCTCGCTGTCGCGGCCCTTGCCGATGACGCAATCGTCCGGCGCCTGCACGAGGCGGCGCGCGCCGTCCGGGTCGGTGATCTCGATCTGTAGCATGGTTCCTCCTCGCGCTTTACTCGGTTGCGGTATCCGTCTGCGCACGCGCGGCGGGCGGCGCGGGCGGCAGCGCCGGCACGGCCTGGTTGATTCTTTCGGCCGGACGGCCCGGCTGCAGCGGATCGCTCAGGTGCGGCGGCCCGTCGAGCCGTTCGGACAGGCGCTCGTTCGTGCGCTGCACTCGGTCCACGAGGCCAGGCGTGCGGGAGTCGACGATGGTCGGGGTCACGAACACGACGAGCTCCGTCTCCTTGTTCTGGTAGCGCTTCGAGCGGAACAGCGGGCCCAGGACGGGCAGGCTGCCGAGGAAGGGCACCTTGTCGATGTCGCTGCTGATGTTGCGCTGGAGGAGGCCGGACAGCACGATCGTCTCGCCATCGTGCGTGTTGAACTCGGTCTTCGTGCGGCGGGTCAGCAGCGCCGGACCCGCGGCCGTCGTGACCGAGGGGTCGATCGAGCTCACTTCCGATTCGATCACGGCGCGGATGACGCCGTCGCGCCCGATCTTCGGTTCGATGTCGAGCTTGATGCCGTACTGTTTGAACAGGATCGTCACGCCCTGCTGCGATGCGACGGAATACGGGAACTCGCCACCCGCGAGAAAGCTGGCCTTGAAGCCGCTGCGCGCCGACAGCTGCGGCTCGGCGAGGACGCTCGCGGTGCCTTTCTGTTCCAGCAGGTTCAGTTGGGCCGCGAGGCCCATGTTCACGCCGCCGAGGATGTTCAGTGCCGATGGCAGCGTCGCCGTCGTGCCGCTGCCGCCACCGGGCTGCTTGTCGGTGATGGGCAGGCCGTTGCCGGCGCCACTGGCAGGGATGTCGATCGAGTATGGACCGTCGGTGCCGCGCCGGATCGGGCGCCAGATGCCGGCCAGCGCGGCGCCGCCCGTGGACGTCCATTTCATGCCGATCTCGCTCAGCTGCGTCTTCGGAAATTCCACGACCTTCACGTCCATCATGACCATCTTTTCCCAGCCGACGGCGCTGGTGAAGTTGACGATCTGCGGATAGCGCTTGGCCAGTTCGGCCACCTTGTCGCGGTCTTCGTCGGACAACGCGTTGCCCTCGACGATCACCTTGTCGCCGACGACGGAGGTCTTGACGTTCGGGATCGTGGCCAGGAAGGTGGCCACTTCGCGCGCGACGCGCGCCATGTCGCCCGGCACGATGTGGACCTTCACGCGCTGGTAGCGGCCATTGCCGTTCCAGACGAACAGTGTCGTCGTGCCGGGCCCGTTGGCGAACAGGATCACTTCGCGGTCGTCGAGCGCCGACGCGGACAGGATGTTGCCATTGCCGACCGCGATCCGGGCCAGTCCCGGCGCCGGGAACACACGCGACTCGCCGACGAACATCTCCACGTCCGGCACCATCGCGTCATCGGCGCTGTCCGCCTTGCCGATCGGCGCATATGGCATGTCCGCGGCGGCGCCGCGGCGCGCGGCCGGGCGGGCGCGTCCGACGTCGTCCAGCACGTTGCGGCGCGTTTCGGACGCAGGCGCAGGCGCGGCGGCCGGTGCGGCGGCGGGCGCGGGCACGGCCGCGACGGGGCCGGCCTGGGCGGACGGGATGGACGGGGCGGTGGCGCAGGCGAGGGCCACGCAGGCGGCGAGGACGCCGCGCAGCGGCGGACGGGTCGTTGTCGGTACGGTCGATGTCATAAAGGTTGTGCTGGGAAGTTGGCGCCGCCGCGGTGGGCGGCCGCGGATCGTTCAAAACGCTGGCGGCAATTCAAAAACGGCGGACGGTCACGGTGCGCCGGCGGCTTGCGCGGCCGCGCTGCCTGGTGCCGGCGCCCGCTCCGGCGCGACGTCGGCCGTGTCCGCGCCGGAGCGGGGCGCGAGGCGCAGCGCTTCCGGCGGCAGGTTCTTCATGCTGCCGCCGTACAGGACCGGCACCTCGCGCCGGCCGCGGCCACCGTTGCGCACGGGGGCCGCGCCGCCGAGGCCCAGCAGGGCGGCCACGTCGTATTTGCCGGCGAGCGGCTGCTTGTCCTGCGGGTTGCGCAGCAGCGCGGTCATACGGCCAGCGTCGCGCGCCGCGATCAGGAGGCGCGCCTCGTCCGGACTTGTGTTGATGGTGACGGTCGAGTACTGGCGCGGCCCGCCGGACTTCGGATCGTCCAGCGAGCGCTGGCCGGTCGCCATCACGGCCACGTTCTGCATGACGGGGAACGTCGACTTCTTCCCATCGCGCTCGACCGTGACGAGCAGGTCGATCGTGTCGCCCGGTTCCAGCATCCCGGAGATGGAGTTGATCTCGTCGACGGGGACCGTCATCGCGCGCCGGCCCGCTTCCACGCGGGCGGAGAACGTGGGCATGCGCTGCGTCTCCATCAGGCCCCACAGGATCATCTCGCCGCTCTTGACGGGATACGCGAGGCGCTGGCCGTCGACGCGCTCGAAGTCGTCGGGCTGCAGCGCGGCCGAATGCGCGTATTCGGCCGGGATCGGACGCAGCGCCATGTTTTCGGCGGACAGCGTCCCACCTTGCGGGATGTCGTGCTTGGCCACGATGACGGTGACGGTCTTGCCTTTCGACGTGGCCTCGATGGCCTGCATCTGGCGCGTGAGGTAGCTGCGCGCGGCCAGTGCGGCGAGCACGCCGATGGTCAGCGCGACGCCCAGCAGGATCCAGGTGCGGTTGGGACGGAATTGGCGGACGCGTGTAACGGTGGCTTTGGCAGTGGAGTTCATGGCATGACTTATTACTTACGAGGGCAGCGAAAGGGCGTAGCTGAAACGGTCATAGGCTTTATGGAAGCCGTCGAGCAGGATCTGGACGGCCGTGCGCGGCGCGCCGGCGTCGCCCGTGTCGCCAAGGCCGGGCAGGGGGACGAACAGCGCCAGCGCCAGCGCGGCGCAGACGACGACGTATTCCATCAACGATTGGCCGCGCTGGCGCGCCAGGCGTATTGGGTTCATTTGATTGCCTCCACGAGGTTGGTGGTCTGGATCACGATGCTGGTGTAACCCTCTTTGATGGCGGGGCGGATGACGGCCATCGCTTCCTTGTTCTTCCCCTTGAAGAACAGCGTGCGTCCGGCCGCCAGCGTTGCCGGCAGCGCGGATGCCTGCGCCGTGTCGGCGCGCGCTTCGCGTTCGAGGACATAGCCTTCCGCCTGCAGTTTTTCGACGACGTAGTCGCGGTTGAGCTGCAGGCTCTGGCCGTTCTCCGCCAAGACGTAGGCCGTGGCCTTGCCGCGCTCCGTCGACGTCATCTGGTTCACGAGGCGCGTACCGTACGGCAGGCGCGCGAGCAGGCGTTCGTTGACGGCGCGCGTCGCGTCGCGGCGGTCGTAGGCCGTCTTCAGGTCCGACACGGTGACCGTGCCGTGTGTGCCGGCGCGCCCGTTCGGCAGCGCTTCCAGCATTACCGAGACGTAGTAATCGCCGCGGGCCTGGCCCAGCACCAGCTTGTCCTGCACGACGTCTTCGACGAGCGGCTGGCCCAGGCTGCGGCGGAACCAGTCGGCCGTCTCGAGCGGCGCCGTGTTGGTCACGAAGCCCTGCAGCCGCATGGGAAAGCCGCCGACGGAGAGTTGTTCGCCGATCTGGAATGGCTTGGCACCGGACGGCAGCGCCACGCTTGGCCACGACGCGGCCGGCGCGGCGGTGCAGGCGCCCGCCAGCGCCAGCGCGGCGGCGAGCGCGCACGCGCGGGCGGCGAACGAACGGCGGAGGGAAGTCGCGTGCGTCATGGCGTCAGTGGGCGAGACGATCCGTCGGCACTTCCTCGCGCCAGTAATCGAGCTGGCCGATCTGCGGGCCGCAAGTCATGCAGACTCCGCCGGGCAATTCCATCAGCCCGACGGCGGGATCGATGATCGGCTTTAACCATCCGAGCGCGGCGCCCGGGTTGACCAGCGGGTCGTCGATGTGGCTGATGACGTCGTTGGGGTCCCGTGCGGTCCACGCGTCCGGTACAAGGTCCACGTGGCGCCGGAGCACCAGGTTGATCGCCTTCAGGCCGTCGTAGCTGTGCGTTGGGCCGTTCAGCGTCGCCGGCAGGTTGGCGACCGTCACGCTCACGTTGCCGCGGAAGATGCCGCGCGCATGCAGGTCCAGTGCACCGTGGTTGACGAAAACCGTGTCGTCGGACGCGCCGCGGAACCCGGCGGCGCGGTTCGTGCTCGCGGTCTCGCCGAAGCTCACGCCCACGTCGTTGCCGAAGCTGCGGATCAGGGAATTGTTCAACGGATCGCGCCAGAACAGGTTCTGGTGCGCCATGAAGTCGCCAGGCACGTCGTTGGTCTTGATGGGCGCCGTCGGATTGCTGAAGAACCGGCGCCGCACCTCGCCCGCGAGTTGGGCGTCCGGCTTCCAGCCGCCGTTCGCGGCGTCGTTGCGGATGGTCGCGTCGAACGCGACGTAGCGCGCGGCCATCTCCGTCGCATGCACCATGTCCTGGTATTTCGCGATCATCGGCAGCAGCAGCAATATGGGGACCAGGACCAGCGCCAGGCCGAGGAATTCGACCAGCGCCTGGCCGCGCGCGGCGCGTTGGTGAAGGTGCCGCGGGCTCATTGGTCGCGTCCCGACGTGATCGTGTAGCCGCCGGAGAGGTAAGGCGTGAAGATGGCGGGATCGACCGGCATGTCGAACTTGGCGTCGACCGCCTTGATCTTGTCCTTGCCAAAGATCTCCATCAGCACGACGCCCTCGGTGCCGGCGGCGGGAATGAAGCTGCCTTCCTTGCTGACGCAGGCGCCCGCGCCGCCGGGTGTGGGTTGCACGACCTCGCAGACGTGGCCGGCGATGGTCTGCCGCTCGGCCGCCGCCGCTGCTCCCGGTGCGAGGCCGGTCAGCTGGCGCACGGCGTTCATCCGTTCCGCCAGGCGCGGATCGGCCGCGAGCGCCGCGGTGGTGGCATCGTACTGCGCGCGCGTGGGGGCGCGCGGGCGGGGCGCGGCGTTCGCATGGCCCGTCGCGTCGCATTCGCCTTCGGCTTTTTTGGCGACGAGGTCGATGCGGCATTCGCCTTTGGTGGAGGTCAGCACCGCGCCGCGCCGCTCGCTCTCGATCAAGCTGCAGTCTTCGGCCATCTGGACGTCGTAGCTCACCGAATAGACGATGTTGCGGTTCGGCGCCGAATAGTCGAAATTGTTGACACGCAGGGTCTGGTCCGGGAACGCAGCGGGGGGATGCGCGGGGCGGCCCAGGCGCCGGTTGCCTTCGACGCACACCGCGACCGCATGCTTGATGGTCTCCCGCAGGCTGCGGAAGCGCGGGCTGTTCGCATACTCGTCCTTGCGATGGACGTAGTGAACGGTGATCGGCTTGGCGGTGCGTCCGAGCGCCGAGTGGGGCGCGCTGGCGGCGTCGACTTGCCGTTCGACGGCGGTCATGGCGGGTGCCAGCGGTGCGGCGAGCGTGAGAATGAGTGCCGCGCAGGCGCGGGAACGGACGTGATTCATGGGGTTGCGACTCCTTGCAGCGCAGTTGCGGCGGCCACGACGGCGGTGGAGTTGCCGACGAGGTGGACTTGCCAATACGGGTTGAACAGGCTGCCCAGTTCGGTAGTGCCGTTGATTTGTTCGTGGTCGAAATAGACTTCGGACGTCGCGACGGCGGCCAGCACGCCGCCGGCTGCGGCGCCGTCGAACATGTGCAGGCGGCCGCCCGGCTTGACGGCCGACGTGCCCGCCGACGTCCTCGTCTGGTTCATGGCGCGCGTGACGCGGATGGCGAACTGCAGCCGCGGATCGGGGCGGCTCGACCCCGTCGGCGTGTAGTTGAGCGCCGCGTTGGACAGTTCGTAGAAATCGGGCACGCCGCTGTAGTACCAGGCGCTGCCAGGTGTCGATGTCGTCTTGCGATGGCCGTTGCCGAGCGAGTAATAGCCGGTCTGCACACAACGGAGGCTCAAGCCGCGGAATCTCTTTTTGCGGATCTCGAAGTGGGCCTGGTCGCGGGCTTCCCACGAGTTATAGCCGTTGAGTACGGTGCCGCCGGAGCGGTCCGCCGTGCCGGCCGGGACAACCGGGTTGCAAGGCCAGGGTGACGACGATGACCATGACCTGTTCCGCACGAAAGCGTCCTGATTGACGACGTTGACGATGAGGTCGCGCATGCGCTGACGCTGGTTGCCCGTATGACGGGAAATGAACGTACCGCCGCCCTGGAACGACGTCCAGTCGTCCTTCAGCGGCAAGGGCGTGACGGACACGCTGCCGTCGTTGCGATAGTTGGCGTCCGCGACCTCCTGGACCAGGGCGGTGCGCGCGAACAGGAAACCGGCGAACATGGTCGCCTGCATGAGCTTGAGTTCCGCTTTGGCGGTCTCGGCGGCCGCCACGACGATGGCGCCTCCACCCACGCCCCCGCCGGCACCGTTGAAAGCAGTGTCGGCGTAGTTCACCACCGTGTAGCCGGCAGGATAGGACAGGGCATAGCACAGCGGTACATAGGTAAGCGTGGCCAGTCCGACCGGCACCGAATATTGCGAATAACAGTACAGCGGCGGTACACCCTGCACATGGCCTTTCGAGTACTGCAGCCACGACGAAATGCTGACCATCTGCGCAATGGTCGCCTCGTTGGCAATCAGCGCACGGTTCGTGTACGCGTCGAAATTGAGCGCGCGCGCATGCATGACGCCGGCGCTGTACGCCACCGCGTCGGCCGTGTTCACGAGCTTGGTCTTCTCGGCTGTCAATTGTCCGGTGTTAAAAACATAAAACGTCGCGGCGGCCGCGCCCAGCAGGACCGCGATCCCGAAAACCAATGCCTGACCGCGCTGCCGGAGGGGCAGGCGCGGATGGCGTGCGGATGATGTGAAGTCGGGCATGGTTGAATCGGTTGTTACTGGCCGTCATGCCGCTGCCGGAGCGGCGGCGTTCGGGCTGGGTTACGTCGCGATGGGGTTGACCGATTACTGCGTACCGGCCTCACCTGCTTGCGCCTGGTTGCCGTAGGTCGACAGCGAGCGCTTCGTTTTCGCCGTGGTTGCTGCCGTCGAACCGGCGGTGGCGGCGGCCGTGACGTCCGCCTGCGCGTTATTACCGCCCACCTCGCTGGCGATCGCGCCCATCTGGGTGCGGACCGTGGTACCGAACAGCTGGGTCACGGCGATCGCGGCGACGGCGATCAGGGCGACGATGATGATGTATTCGGTCATGCCCTGACCGGATTCTTTACGGATACGGCGGTTGAGACGGGTCACAAAATTGTTTCGCATGAGAGCCTCCTTGTTGAGAAAGCGCAAAGACTATCACCCGAAACAGTGCTTCTCAATAAAACTTCTTATTCTAAATTTAACTATTTGGTGCAGCGCGGTAACTCCGTTTTCCTATGGAAAAAGAAAAATCGACATCCTGGATAGTACCCAAACTGTGAAATTTATTGTAGTAAATTGAACAAGTGAAAGTTTCTGAACGCCTGAGTGTGAAATTTCACATAGATTCAAAAGATTTAAGCCGGACAAGTTTTATTGTTAAATGGATTTCATCCGCATTTGTAACAACTGCGTGTGATTTGGTGAGAATGGCTGAGTTCGGCTAGTCGGCTTTCTCACCGGCCCGTTGACCGCGTATGCGCGGCGGCGGGCAGGTCAGAACGAGGCCAAAATCATGCAAAAAAAATTTTCCGGGCTGTGCTATTCATGCAACATAATCGCGCGGTCCTTGCGAGCTCATCAGTTTTATGCTTACGGGCTGGCGGATCGCCCTGACACGCCTCCGTAGCCGGACGGTAAGGCACCTTTAAGGTGGGTTCCACACCCCCCTTGTATAATGTGGCAACACTCAACGGCTCGCTACTTATGACCAACACCACCCATTTCGGCTACAAGACCGTCTCCGAGGACGAGAAGGTCCACGAGGTCGCCAAGGTATTCCACTCGGTCGCGTCCAAATACGACGTCATGAACGACCTGATGTCCGCCGGCCTGCACCGCGTGTGGAAGGCGTTCACCATTGCCCAGGCCGGCATTCGCCCCGGCTTCAAGGTGCTCGACATCGCGGGCGGCACGGGCGACCTGTCGAAGGCGTTCGCCAAGCAGGCGGGGCCCAGCGGCGAGGTCTGGCTGACGGACATCAACGAGTCGATGCTGCGCGTGGGCCGCGATCGTCTATTGAACAAGGGCCTCGTGACCCCCACCTTGCTGTGTGACGCGGAAAAGCTGCCGTTCCCCGACAATTATTTCGACCGTGTCAGCGTCGCCTTTGGCCTGCGCAACATGACGCACAAGGATGCGGCGCTGGCGGAAATGCGCCGCGTGCTCAAGCCGGGCGGCAAGCTGCTCGTGCTGGAATTCTCGAAAGTCGCGGCGCCGCTGCAAAAGCCGTACGACGTGTATTCGTTCTCGGTGCTGCCGTGGCTGGGCCAGCGCATCGCGGGCGATGCCGACAGCTACCGTTATCTGGCGGAATCGATTCGCATGCACCCGGACCAGGAGACGCTGAAATCGATGATGGAGACGGCGGGCCTGGAACGCGTCCAGTACTACAACCTGACGGCCGGTGTGGCCGCACTGCACACCGGCATCAAACTTTGAGGTGAACCCATGAAGAAGTTTTTGGCCAGCATGTTGATCGCGGTGATGGCATTGTCCAGCGTCGCCGATGCGCGCCCGCTCGGTGGCAGCCGGTCGTTCGGCCGCCAGTCGCAGTCCGTGAGCCGGATGCGCACGCCGGCACCGCCGCCCGCGCCTTACCAGCAGCCGTCGTACCAGCGTCCCGCGCCGGCGCCCGCCGTGCCGGCGCCGCTGCCCGTGAAGCGTCCGAGCATGTGGAAGGGCGTGCTCGGCGGTGCGCTGCTCGGCCTCGGCCTGGGCGCATTGTTCTCGCACTTCGGCATCGGCGGCGCCATGGCCGGCGCGCTGTCGTCGCTGCTGATGATCCTGCTGCTCGTGTTCGCCGTGATGTTCATCGTGCGCATGTTCCGCCGCAAGGATACGCCGGCGAATTCCGCCTTCACGGGCTTCGCCCCGAATCCCGTGCCCGCGTCGGGCACGCCGGAAATCGGTTCGGGCCTGAATGGCGGCTACCAGGGCAACCCGGGCGGCTTCCAGCCGGGCTTCTCGAACGGGCCCTCGCTGGACAAGGCGGCACCCGCGCACGAACCGTGGGGCGTGCCGGCCGGCTTCGACACGGACGCGTTCCTGCGTCACGCGAAGGCCTCGTTCATCCGCATGCAGGCCGCCTGGGACCGCAGTGACCTCGCCGACTTGCGCGAGTTCACGTCGCCCGAGGTGTACGCCGAACTGTCGTTGCAGGTCCAGGAACGGGGCGGCCAGCCCGACTTCACGGAAGTCGTCAACATCGATGCCCAGCTGCTGGGCATCGAGACGACGGAGCGCGACTATTTCGCGAGCGTGCAGTTCAACGGCATGATCCGCAATGCGCCGGGCGCGCAGCCGGAACCGTTCGTCGAAGTGTGGAACCTGGCCAAGCCCCTGAACGGTAGCGGCGGTTGGGTCCTGGCGGGCATCCAGCAGATTACTTAAAAATTTCGCAATCTAAAGCTTGTGCTCCGGGTTTTATGCTCTGGTGAACTGGTAAGATCGAAACCGCCCGACGATGCCGGGCGGTTTTATTTTGTGAATACGAATCCCTCATGTCTTCGACTTCCTCTTTCCTGTCGCCGCAACGGGGCTTGACGGCCCCGGCCGTGGCGACGATCAACCACTTGCTGGCGCAGGAAGCGTGGGCGCGCGATGCCCTGATGCGCCACGCCGGCAAGACCGCCTGCATCGATACCGGCCATCTCGCCTTGCGCATGCGCGTCGCGCGCGACGGCATGCTCGAGACGGCGGGCGCCGACGACGCGGCCAGCGTCACCATCCACGTCAAACTCTCCGACGTGCCGCTGATCCTGCAGAACCGCGACCGCGCGTTCTCGTACGTGCGCATCGACGGCGACGCCGAGTTCGCCAACACGATCTCGCAGCTGTCGAAAGGCTTGCGCTGGGATGCCGAGCACGACCTCGAGCGCGTGTTCGGCCCGATCGGCGCCGTGCGCCTCGCGGACGGTGCGCGCTCGGCCGTGACGGGCGCGGCCACGGCCGGCCGTCGGCTGGCGGAGAACGTCGCCGAATTCCTGCTGGAAGAACGGCGCGTGCTCGTGCGGCCTGCCACCGTCGACACGTTCGCGGACGACGTCGGCCACCTGCGCGACGACGTCGAACGGACGGCCAAGCGCATCGCCAGGCTGGAGCAAAAGCTGGCGCAACAAGCGGAGCGCAGTGCCGCGCCGCCGATTCCTGATACACCTTCGGACCACTGATGATCCTGAAATTCCTGCGCCTGCTGAAGATCTTCACCGTCATCGTCAAATACGGCCTGGACGAGATCGCGATTTCCGGCCTCGACGTACCGCGTACCGCCCGCGTGATCAATACCGTCTTCTTCTGGCGCAGCTTCACGTCGCCGCGCGCGATCCGCCTGCGGCTGGCGCTGGAAGAGCTCGGCCCCATCTTCGTGAAATTCGGCCAGGTATTGTCGACGCGGCCCGACCTGATGCCGCCGGACATAGTGGCCGAGCTGTCGCTGCTGCAGGACCGCGTGCCGCCGTTCGATTCCGACCTGGCCGTTGCCCAGATCACGCGCTCGCTCGGCGCGTCGCCGGACATGCTGTTCGCGTCGTTCGATCGCACGCCGATCGCGTCCGCGTCGATCGCGCAGGTGCACTTCGCGACCTTGAAGGACGGCAGGGAAGTCGCGGTGAAAGTGCTGCGTCCGGGCATGAAGTCGACGATCGACGAGGACGTCGCCCTGATGCAGATGGCGGCCGGCGTCATCGAAAAAGTGTGGGCCGACAGCCGCCGGCTGAAGCCGCGCGAAGTCGTGGCCGAGTTCGACAAATACCTGCACGACGAGCTCGACCTGATGCGCGAGGCGGCCAACGCCAGCCAGCTGCGCCGCAACTTCGCGAACTCCGACCTGCTGCTCGTGCCGGAAATGTACTGGGACTATTGTTCCAGCAGTGTGATCGTGATGGAGCGCATGAACGGCATCCCGATCTCGCAGACGGACCGCCTCGTCGCGGCAGGTGTCGATCTGAAAAAATTGTCCAGCGATGGCGTCGAGATCTTTTTCACGCAGGTGTTCCGTGATGGCTTTTTTCACGCCGACATGCACCCCGGGAACATCCTCGTGTCCATCGATCCGGCCACGTTCGGCCGCTACATCGCGCTGGACTTCGGCATCGTCGGCACTTTGAACGATTTCGACAAGGACTACCTGTCGCAGAACTTCCTCGCGTTCTTCCGGCGCGACTACAAGCGCGTCGCGGAGGCGCACATCGAATCGGGCTGGGCGCCGCGCGACACCCGCGTCGACGAGCTGGAAGCCGCGGTGCGCGCCACGTGCGAGCCGATCTTCGACCGTCCGCTGAAAGACATCTCGTTCGGCCAGGTGCTGCTGCGCCTGTTCCAGACGTCGCGCCGCTTCAACGTCGAAGTGCAGCCGCAGCTCGTGCTGCTGCAGAAGACGATGCTGAACATCGAGGGCCTGGGCCGCCAGCTCGACCCGGACCTCGACCTGTGGAAGACGGCGAAACCGTACCTGGAGCGCTGGATGGCGGAGCAGGTCGGCTGGCGCGGCATGGCCGAGCGGTTGAAGGCCGAGGCGCCGCGCTTCGCCCAGATCTTCCCGCAGCTGCCGCGCCTGATGCACCAGGTCTTGCACAAGCGCGCGTACAGCGACTTCGACTTGGGCGACCTGGTGGCGAGCATGCTGGTCGAGACACGCCGCGCCACGCGCCTGCTGGTCTTCGTCGCGTGCGCGACGGGTATCATCGCCGTGCTCGTCGCCGGCATGTTCGCGTCCGGGCATTTGCACTGGACACCGTGATGGCCGCACCGCCGGCGTTCTCCAGCCGCGATCCGCTGTCGCCGCAATTCTGGGACGAGCGTTTCGAGCGCGCGTTCACGCCGTGGGAGCGGGGCGGGGTGTCGATGGCGTTGCGGCGGTTCGTCGCAGATGCCGCGCGCCCGCTCGTTGCGCTGGCGCCGGGCTGCGGCACGGCGCACGAACTGGCCTTGATGTGCGAGGCCGGCTGGGACGCCACCGCCATCGATTTCTCGCCCGAGGCCGTCGCGCGCGCCCGCGCGCTGGCGGGGCCGTGGGCCGACCGCATCCTGCAGGCCGACTTCTTCACGTACGCGCCGGCGCGGCCGCTGGACCTCGTCTACGAGCAGGCGTTCCTGTGCGCCATGCCCCGCGAGCGTTGGGACGCCGTCGCGCGGCGCTGGGAAGCGCTGCTGGCGCCGGGTGGTCTGCTGGCCGGCTATTTCTACTTCGACGATGCAGCGAAAGGGCCGCCGTTCGGCACCTCCCGTGCGCGGCTTGATGAACTGTTGCACAACGGGTTCGAGTGCATCGCGGATGAGGCGGTCGAGGATTCCATTCCGGTGTTCGCGGCGAAGGAACGGTGGATGGTGTGGCGCAAGCGCCAGCGTATGCTCTGACCGACCCGCGGCGTCAATCCGCGTCCATCTGCAGTACGACCTTGCCTTTGGCGCGACCTTGCTCCAGGTATGCGAGGCCCGCTTTCGCCTGGGTGAACGGAAACACCTTATCGATCACGGGCCTGATACGCCCGGCTTTCAGCAGTTCGCCGATACTCGCGAGCTGGCTGCCATCGGGACGGACGAACATGAAGCTGTAGGTTGCGCCACGTTGTTTGGCAAGCCGCCGGATTTTGGCACTCAGCAAACGAAACACGAGTTTCATCACGACGTTCATGCCGCGTGCCCGCGCAAATGCCGCATCGGGCGGACCGATCAAGGAAACGGCTTTGCTGTGTGGGCGCAGGATGTCCAGCGCCGTTTCCAAACCGTCGCCCCGTGTCGTTCCCAGCACGGCGTCGTAGTCGTGCAGCACGTCTTCAACGTCCTGTTTTTTGTAGTCGACCACTTCATCCGCACCGAGCGTGCGTACCAACTCGATATTGGCCGTGCTGGTGGTCGTGCCCACGGTCGCGCCCCAATGCTTTGCCAGTTGGATCGCAAAGGTGCCGATGCCGCCGGAACCAGCGGGTATGAAGATTTTTTGGCCGGGCTTGAGTTGCATGTGCTCTTTGAACGCTTGCCACACGGTCAAGCCAACCATGGGGATCGATGCGGCCTCGATAAAGCTCAGGTTCGCCGGCTTCAGCGCTGCCGCGTGTTCAGGCACCGCGACGAATTCCGCAAAGCTGCCGTTGCCAAGGTCGAACACGCTGCCGTACACCGCATCGCCTGGCTGGAAGCGGCTTACGCGGCTTCCGACTTCGACCACCACGCCTGCAAAATCACTGCCCATCGTTGCGGGCAGTTGAAATTTGAGGATGGGTTTGAACATCCCCTTCGGGATCATGTTGTCGATTGGGTTCAGGCCAGCGGCGCGCACCTTGACCAGGATGTCGTCGGGCCCGATCGTTGGACGAGCGACGTCGGCGAATGCGAGCGCCTCCGCTCCGCCATATCGTTTCAAAACGAGTGCTTTCATGTCGTGTTCTCAGTAGGGGCGGGTCGGTCAGGACAGGCGCAAATCCTTGCGCAGGCCCGCATCGATCACGCTGGTCGGGGCAAACCTGCGCAGCAGGCGCAAACGTCCCGCGAGTCCCCCTGCCGTGTAACGCAGCTTCGGGCTGGCGGCTTGTGCGGCCTCGAGCACCGTTCGCGCGACCACTGCGGGACCTTCGGCCGACTCCATCACTTCGGATACGCGTTTGGTCACGGCCACGCGTACGTCGCGATAATCCTCGAGCATGGCATCCGCCTGCAGAAGGTTGGCGTCGAACGGTGTTTTTGTGTAGGCAGGCTCGACAACCACGGAGCGAATGCCCCAGGTGCGCAATTCGTGGTCCAGGGATTCCGAGTAGCCTTCAATCGCATGCTTGGTCGCTGCGTACAAGGCGCCATAGGGCATCGGGAGGAAGCCGAGTACCGAGCCCATATGGATGATGCGTCCGGAACCCCGGCTGCGCATGTGCGGCAGCACCGCACGCGTCATGCGTACCACGCCAAAGAAGTTGGTATCGAAAATCGCCTGCGCTTGTTCGATCGAGCTTTCTTCGGCGCCGGCGGGTGCCACGCCGAACCCCGCGTTGTTGACGAGCAGATCGATACGGCCTTCCTTTCGCAAGACGGTATCGATGGCTTCACGCACCGAGACATCGCTGGTCACGTCGAGCGCGATCATGTCGAAGGGGCGCGTCTTGCCGGGCTTGATGCTGCGGCTCGTGCCGTAGACCTTGTAGCCGGCCTCGGCCAACTGCGTGGCGGTGGCTTCTCCGATGCCGGACGAAGCGCCGGTCACCAGTGCGATCTTGATTTCCATGAGATTTCCTTTTTTGTAAACAAAGTTCGTACGCTACGAGGGATACAAATATGACGGTCATCATATTTGCGTTCAAAAAAAAGCCCGTGACGCCTCAATCACGGGCCGGCAGCAGATACTTGAGCGACGCCGCGCGCAAGGCTTCCGACAGCTTGGGGTCGTCCACGGCTCGGGCAACCACCGCGGTACCGATAAGACCGCATACCAGCATCATCGCCTGCTCATGCGTCTCGCGCTGGCCCCAGCCCGGCATCTGACGAGCAAATAAATCGATCATTTCCTTGATATGGACAGTGGCGGCGCGACGCACTTCAGGCGCTTGGCGGGGCATTTCCGAGCCCAGCGCCGAGACCGGACACCCGGTCTCGATGCCGGCCATGTGCTCATCCGACAAGTACGCTTGCATCATTCGTTGCAACGCCTGGCCCGGCGGCGCAGTCGCCGCCACGCGCGCCGCCAGCGCGACGGATTCGGCACCCGCTCGGTCTCCCGCTTCCGCAAGCAACGCGTCGCGCGACGCAAAGTGCGCGTAGAAGCCGCCATGCGTCAAGCCTGCTTCCTTCATGATGTCGGCCACGCCTGTCCCGTCATAACCGCTGCGCCGGATCGCGCGCGCAGCGACGTCCACGATACGGTCATGCGTGGCTTCCTTGCGGTTCTTGGTAGCGGGGTTGTTGGGTTTCCTTGGCATGACGGTCATCATATCAGTGTTTTGTTTGTGCCGCATGCGAGCTCAAAAAAACGCTGGACGATGCGCTGCAGGGCTTGGCGTCGCGCCCAAAAAAAAGAAGGCTGTGTTCGCGGTAGTTATGCGAACTGAAACTGGTTGCAGCGGTCATACGGATCGTCGAGTTAACTCATGGGGGAGTGACGATGCGCGCCGTGCCGTTCGACGATGTGTTCGCCCAGTTGACGGCGGTACAGCTGTCCGCCGTCGACCTTGCCCGGCTGCGGAAATGGGTCGCGGGCATCTCCCATCCGGCCGAGTGCATCGCGCTGATCGAGCACGCTACTCGAGGACGCCCGTGTCCGCGCTGCGCTTGTCCTCGCGTCCACCGCTGCGGCCAGGCCAGCGGCCTGCAACGCTTTCGCTGTCTCGGCTGCGGGCGCAGCTTTAACGCGTTGACGGGTACGCCGCTCGCAAGGTTACGGAAGAAAGAACACTGGCTGGCGTACCTGCAGTGCGTGCTCGAATCGCGCACCGTGCGCGAGGCGGCACGTGTCGTCGGCGTCCATCGCACTACCAGTTTTCGCTGGCGCCATCGCTTCGTGCCGGGCGCGATGCGCGATCGGCCGTCAACTCTGTCTTCTATCGTCGAGGCCGACGAGACGTACCGGCTCGAATCCCAGAAAGGCTCGCGCAACATGACGCGCAAGCCGAGGAAGCGCGGCGGCGTGGCGAAAAAGCGCGGCATCAGCGGTGAACTCGACTGCCTTCTCGTCGCGCGTGACCGCAGTGGACAGACGCTCGATTTTCACACTGGCCGCGGACCGGTGACGGTGGCGCAATTGGAAAAGTGCCTCAAGCCCGCGCTGCTGCCCGACGTCCTCTTGATCAGCGATTCGGCGCGCTCGTACCGTCACTTCGCGAAGCAAGCCGGCATCATGCATGAGATGGTGAACACGAAGGGAGGCGGCCGGGCACGCGGCGCAATCCACATTCAAAACGTCAACGCATGGCACGGTCGCTTCAAGAGCTGGCTGGTACGATTCCGCGGCGTCGCGAGCCGCTACCTGATCAATTACTCGGGTTGGCAACGCGTGCTCGATGCGCGACGGCTGACGACGCCGGCTCATCTGTTGTGCGCTGCTGTTCAGCTCGGCTAAGCGGTGGCGTCACCGAATTATCGCGAACACAGCCAAAAAGAAAGGCCCGCAAGCGGGCCCGGATTTGAAGTGTTTTTCTTCGGTATTGCGGCGGGCCGGAAACCGGTCGCGCATACTTCTGTTTCTTAAACCTTCGTGCAGCTCTTGCTGCTGAGAATGCTATTTAAACAGTTAAGTTGATATTCGGCAAACGGAACCCATCCGTGCGGTGACGAAAAACAACACTGTTTCCATGCTGCAGCAAGTTGTCGGGACGGCCACAGGCCCCCTCGATGGCCGCCAGGGTCAAAATCTCCCGCAAAAGCTTTATAATTCAGGGTTTTGATGATTTTTGCGGAGTATTCAGATGCCGATTTACGCCTACCGCTGCGATGAATGCGGTTTTGCCAAGGATGTACTGCAAAAAGTTTCCGATCCGGTTCTGACCGTGTGCCCGTCGTGCGGCAAGTCATCGTTCAAGAAGCAAGTCACCGCCGCCGGTTTCCAGTTGAAAGGTACCGGCTGGTACGTGACCGACTTCCGCGGTGGCAGCACCCCGGCCACCGGCACGGCGCCGGCAGCGTCGACGCCGGCGGCGTCCGACGGCGGGGCGAGCACGGAAGCGTCGGCCGCGCCGGCCCCGGCCGCCGCACCGGCGAAAGACAGCAGCAGTAACTGACAAACTGCGCCGGCCCTGCGCGGCCGGCGCATAATGTGCACCCGACACTTTCATCGGACGAGACCCGTCACGACTAACGATGCGTAAATATTTCATCACAGGCGCGCTGGTGCTGGTTCCCCTGGCGATCACGGCCTGGGTGCTGAACTTCGTGATCAGCACGCTGGACCAGTCGCTCGTCCTCGTGCCGAGCGAGTGGCAGCCGCGCACCTATATCCCGGGCCTGGGCGCCATCATCACGCTGGCCATCGTGTTCGTGACCGGCGTGCTGACCAATAACCTGGTCGGCAAGTGGTTCGTGCGCATGTGGGAGCGGCTGTTGCAGCGCATCCCCGTCGTGAACTCCGTGTACGGCAGCGTCAAGCAGGTGTCCGACACGTTGTTCTCGTCGTCGGGCAATGCGTTCCGCAAGGCCGTCCTGATTCCGTATCCGCACGAGAATTCGTACACGATCGCCTTTCTCACCGGCGTGCCGGGCGGCGACGTCAAGAACCACCTGGTGGGCGACTACGTGAGCGTGTACGTGCCGACCACCCCCAATCCGACGTCCGGCTTCTTCCTGATGATGGAACGCAGCCGGGTCGTCGAACTGGACATGACGGTCGATGCGGCCCTCAAGTACATCGTCTCGATGGGCGTCGTGGCGCCCCCGTCGCCGCTCGACGCCGCGCCCGATACGCACGTCGCCATCGCGGCGGAATAGAACAAGGCAGCAAAGAATCCAGGGCCGGCGATAGAAGCGGGCCCACCGAATCAACCAACCAGGATCGAAAAACTATGTCCTCCATGCGTACTCACTACTGCGGCCTCGTGACCGAAGAGCTGCTGGGCCAAACCGTCAGCCTGTGCGGCTGGGTGCACCGCCGCCGCGACCACGGCGGGGTGATCTTCATCGACCTGCGCGACCGCGAAGGTCTCGTGCAGGTCGTCTGCCACCCCGACAATGCCGACGTGTTCAAGGTCGCCGAGCACGTGCGCAACGAGTACTGCCTGCGCGTGACGGGCACCGTCGTGAACCGCCTGGAGGGCACCGCCAACGCCAACCTGAAGTCGGGCAAGATCGAGATCAACACCACCAGGCTGGAAGTGCTGAACGCTTCGGTGCCGGTCCCGTTCCAGCTGGACGACGACAACCTGTCGGAAACGACGCGCCTGACGCACCGCGTGCTCGACCTGCGCCGCCAGCAGATGCAGCACAACCTGCGCCTGCGTTACAAGGTGTCGATGGAAGTGCGCAAGTACCTGGACAACCTGGGCTTCATCGACATCGAGACCCCGATGCTGACCAAGTCCACGCCGGAAGGCGCGCGCGACTACCTGGTGCCGTCGCGCGTCAACCCCGGTAACTTCTTCGCGCTGCCGCAGTCGCCGCAGCTGTTCAAGCAGCTGCTGATGGTCGCGAACTTCGACCGTTACTACCAGATCACCAAGTGCTTCCGCGACGAAGACCTGCGCGCCGACCGCCAGCCGGAATTCACCCAGATCGACTGCGAGACGTCGTTCCTGACCGAGCAGGAAATCCGTGACCTGTTCGAAGACATGATGCGCGTCGTCTTCAAGAACGCAGCCGGCATCGACCTGCCGAACCCGTTCCCCGTGATGGACTTCGCCACGGCGATGGGTTCCTACGGTTCCGACAAGCCGGACATGCGCGTGAAGCTGCAGTTCACCGAGCTGACGGAGCTGATGAAGACCGTCGAATTCAAGGTCTTCAACAACGCCGCGAACATGGCGGGTGGCCGCGTCGTCGGCATGCGCGTGCCGCAGGGCGGTTCGATGCCCCGTTCGGAAATCGACGCGTACACGCAATTCGTCGGCATCTACGGCGCCAAGGGCCTCGCCTACATCAAGGTCAACGAGAAGGCCAAGGGCCGCGATGGCCTGCAGTCGCCGATCGTCAAGAACATCTCGGACGACGTGCTGGCCAAGGTGCTGGAACTGACGGGCGCCGAAGACGGCGACCTGATCTTCTTCGGTGCCGATAAAGCCAAGGTCGTGAACGACTCGATCGGCGCGCTGCGCGTGAAGATCGGCCACTCGGAATTCGGCAAGAAGGCCGGCCTGTTCGAGGACGTCTGGGCGCCGCTGTGGGTCATCGACTTCCCGATGTTCGAGTACGACGAAGACGGCGACCGCTGGAACGCCACGCACCACCCGTTCACGGCACCGAAGGACGGCCACGAAGACATGCTCGAGACGAACCCGGGCGCCTGCGTCGCCAAGGCCTACGACATGGTGCTGAACGGCTGGGAACTGGGCGGCGGCTCGATCCGTATCCACCGCGAGGAAGTCCAGAGCAAGGTGTTCCGCGCGCTGAAGATCGACGCGGAAGAAGCGCAGCTGAAGTTCGGCTTCCTGCTCGACGCGCTGCAGTACGGCGCGCCGCCGCACGGCGGCCTGGCGTTCGGCCTGGACCGCCTGATCACGCTGATGACGGGCTCCGAGTCGATCCGCGACGTGATCGCGTTCCCGAAGACCCAGCGCGCGCAGGACCTGCTCACCAACGCGCCGTCGGAAGTCGACGAGAAGCAGCTGAAAGAGCTGCACATCCGCCTGCGCAACGAGCCGAAGGTCGCTTGATGTTTGGTGGGCACGGGGTGCCCACCCTACGCAAACCTGCCGTAGGGTGGGCTCCCCGAGCCCACCGTTGGTCGCGATCCAGCGAAAACTCATGCCCCACAAGATCCCCGAATCCGTCCTCGTCGTCATCCACACCGCCGACCTCGAGGTGCTGCTGATCGAACGCGCCGACCGGCCCGGCTTCTGGCAATCCGTCACCGGCTCGCTCGACCGCCCAGACGAACCGCTGCTGGAGACGGCAACCCGCGAACTGTTCGAGGAAACGGGCATCGTCGCCGACGGCGAGCGCATCGTCCTGAACGACTGGCACTTGTCGAACATCTACGAGATCTACGAGACCTGGCGCCACCGCTACGCGCCCGGCGTCACGCACAACACGGAACACGTGTTTTCCGTCTGCGTGCCACGCGACATCGCGATCACGCTCGCGCCGCGCGAACACGTGGCATACGCGTGGCTGCCGTTGCTGGCCGCGGCCGACCGCTGCTTTTCCAGCTCCAACGCGGAAGCCATCCTGCAATTGCGGCACCACTTTCCTGCTGCGTAAACGAATCGCCACGCCCGCATGACGAAACGGTGAATTTCAATCGTGCGGCTGGCAATCCATGCTATGTTGTATTGCCCTGTAGCAATGGTATTCTGATCGACATCGCATGCGCCGCGCAACACACCTCGGATTCGCCGCCGCCGCCGCCGTCATGGTGCTGGTGGCGGCCGTGCCGTTCTGGCTGAACCGCTCCGTCAACGTCATGCTGGCGCAGGCGCGCGCCGAGCTGCTCGCGCAGCAGCGCCTGGACGACATCCTGACCAGCTTGCGCGACGCCGAGACGGCCCAGCGCGGCTTCATCGTCACCGGTAACGACGCCTTCCTCGAACCGTACGAGCAGGCGCGGCGCACGCTGCCCGGCACCCTGCACGACGCGAAGGAAAAGGCGCGCACGGATGCCGAACGGGCCACCGTGTGGCGCATCTCGCGCCTGGTCGAACTCAAGCTGGCCGAACTCGACGAAACCATCCAGCTGCGCCGGCACGCAGGCTTCGAGCCGGCCGAGCGCGTGGTCAGCTCGCTGCGCGGCAAGCTGTACATGGACGACCTGCGCCGCATCGTGGCGGCGGAACAGGTGCGCAACAAGGCCCGGCGCGACGCGCTGCGCGTCGACCTGCTGGCGCGCTCGGAAAAGTCGTTCTATCTGAGCGTCGCGGCGACGGCCGCCAATATCCTCGTGCTGGGCGTGCTGCAGCTGGTCGTGATGCGGGCGCTGCGTGCGCGCCGCGCCGCCGCCGCGCAACTGCAGGCCCAGGCCGGCCAGCTTGCGCAGGCGGTCGCCCTGGCGACGCGTCACAACCGCGAGCTGACGGTCGTCGCGGAACTGCTGCGTGCCGTCGACGCCGTGCCGTCGGTCGCCGCGACCGGCCCCGTGCTCGCGCGCGCGATGCCCAAGCTGCTGCCCGGCGTGGCCGGTACGCTGTTCCTGCTGCGCGACGACGACAACCAGCTGGATCGCCAGGCGCAGTGGGGGACGCCGTCCGACCAGCCTCCCTCAATCGACATCGACACTTGCTGGGCACTGCGCCACCGGGCGCGCTACCGGACGTCGGGCCACGGCGAGCCGGCCTGCGCCCACTACCGCACGCCGGCGGGCGATGCGCCGGGACGCCTGTGCATCCCGCTCGTCACGCACGACGAATTGCTGGGCATGCTGCACCTCGAGGGACTGGCGACGGGCCCGGAGCAGGACGAGCAGGAGCGCCTCGCGGTGACGGTCGCCGAGCAGTTCGCGCTGGCGCTGGGGAATGCGCGCCTGCGCGAGTCGTTGCGCCGCCAGTCCGTGCTCGATCCGCTCACGGGCCTGTTCAACCGGCGCCACTTCGACGCGGCGCTGAAGCGCGAGCTGGCGCGGGCGCGGCGCAAGAACGTGCCGGTGAGCCTCGTGCTCGTCGATATCGACCATTTCAAGCGCGTCAACGACGACTATGGCCACGCCGTCGGCGACGCCGTGCTGCGCACCATCGCGCAGCAACTGCGCCAGGGCATCCGCGAAGGCGACATCGCCTGCCGCTACGGCGGCGAGGAGCTGGTGCTGCTGCTGCCGGACTGCACGGCCGCGGATGCGTGCGCGCGCGCGGAGGCGATCCGCGGCGCGCTGGAAGGCGCGACACCGAACCCCGACGGCGAGGGGCCGGAACGGATCACGGCGTCGTTCGGCGTCGCGTCGTATCCCGTCCACGCGCAGGATGCCGAGTCCTTGTTCTGGGCGACCGACAAGGCACTGTACCGCGCCAAGCAGGAAGGCCGTAACCGCGTGCTGATGGGCGCGTGACCCGCGTGCAGGCTGCCGGCGCGGTTGTCTTCCCGCCAACGCCGTGCGAAGCACTGTTGCAAGCACCCAACCGGTAGAATATGGCTGTCGCCCTTGGCGCGTGTCACAAATTCCACATGGAAACAAATGTTTCTTGACCGAAATGGGTGGGAGTTGATACTTTCGGTCTTGAAGAATTCACCGCAAGTGTCCACATTCCGAGGCGCACCATGGCCGACACACTCACCATTCCAATCGACCAAGTCCAGATCGGCCTGTATATCCACCTCGACCTGAAGTGGTTCCAGCATCCGTTCGCATTCAGCCATTTCAAGGTCAAGACCGAGGACCAGTTGCGCACGTTGCGCGGCCTCGGGATCGACACCGTCCGCGTCGATCCCGCGCTCAGCGACGTGCCCGTGCCGTCCGCCGCGCCGGACCAGCCTCCGCCCCCGCCGGCGCCCGCCATGTCGGCGGAGGCGCGAGCCGAATCGCCCGTCATGGCGGCGAAGCGGCAAATGATGGAACGCATCCGCGAACAGCGCGAGAACGCGGCCCGCATCGAGCAGGCGTTCGTGGACACGGCGCGGGCGATCCGCGACATCGACCGCAACCTGTTTTCCCAGCCGGCCGAGACCGTGCGCGTGGCCGGCAAGCTGATCGGCCAGATCACCGAGTCGATTTTGTCCGCGCCCGAGCTCGCGATCAACCTGATGGGCGACAAGCTGGGCGGCGAGGAAGTCTATGTGCACTCGCTGAACGTCACGATGCTGTCGATGATGATCGCGCGCGACATCAAGCTGCCGCACGAGCTGGCCAACGTGCTGGGCATGGGCGCGCTGCTGCACGACGTCGGCATGAAGAACATTCCGGACAAGGTGTTGAACAAGCTCGACGCCTACAACCACGCCGAGCAGGCGTTCGTCGAGACGCATTGCCACGGCGGCTTCGAGATCGGCCAGAAGCTGGGCCTGGCGGCGCCGGCGCTGGCCATCATCCGCGACCATCACGAGATGTTCGACGGCACCGGCTACCCGCGCCACCTGCAGGGCGAGGCGACCGGCGTCCTGGCCCGCATCGTGTCGATCGCGAACCATTACGACGAGTTATGCAATCCGCGCAATCCGGCCGAGTCGCTCACGCCGCACGAGGCGCTGTCGCTGATGTTCGCCAAGATGCGCAGCCGCTTCGATCCGAAGCTGCTGCAGGTATTCATCCGCTGCCTCGGCGTCTACCCGCCGGGCACGATCGTCCAGCTCGCGAACGGCGTCGTCGGCATGGTCGTCAACGTCAATACCGCGAAGCCGACGCGGCCCCAGGTCATGATCTACGAGGCCAGCGTGCCGCGCGAGGAAGCGATCGTCGTGGACCTGGAGCAGCAGCCCGACCTGAACATCGTGAAGTCGATCCGCCCGTCCCAGGTGCCGAAGGACATCTATAACTACCTCAGCCCGCGCAAGCGCGTCAGCTATTATTTCGACGCCCGCGACCCCGGCCGCAGGAGCCAGTCATGAGCCTGCACCAGCTGATGATCGACCACAGCCCGTACATGGCGATGCTGGTCGATCCGGCCGATTTGCGCATCCTTGTCGCCAGCCGCATGGTCGAGCAGGTGCTCGGCTATTCGCGCGAGCAGTTGCAGGGGATGATCATCACCGACATCGAAAGCTCGCTGCAGGACGTGTTCTATTGGGAGGACGTGCGCGCCGGCCAGTATCTCGACGTCGAGGCGCAGGAGGGCGAGTATTTATGCGCCGACGCTTCGCTGCTGACGGTGATGAAGTCGGTGCGCGTGATCGACGACGCCGGCCGGCCGCTGCTGCTCGTGCGCGCGCGCGACCGCCGCCACGAGCGCCAGGTCGAGGCGCTTCTCGAGCAGACCCTCGCGCAGCTGCGCACGACGCTCGAGTCCACGGCCGACGGCATCCTCGTGATCGACTGGCATGGCAAGATCACGAGCATGAACCGGCTGTTTTCCGCGATGTGGGACATCCCGGCCGTGCTGCTGCAGGCGGGCGAGGACGACGGTATCATCGAATACATCGCGGGGCAGGTCGAAGAGAGCGACGTGATCCGCGGCCGCCTGCGCCAGGTGGCCGACACGGCCGAGACGCAGGACCTGTTCCGCCTGAAGAACGGCCGCTTCTTCGAGTGCCGCTCGCGGCCCCAGTTCCTGGGCGAGCGCGTGGTGGGCCGCGTATTCGGCTATACCGACGTCACCGAGCGCCACCGCGCCGAGGAGGCGCTGCGCGAGTCGCGCGACCAGCTGGAATCGAAGGTGCGCGAACGCACGCGCGACCTGCGCGAGGCGAACGCCACGCTGGAGCAGGAAAAGGCGCGCCAGGCGGACCTGATCAAGAAGCTGGGCGAGGCGCAAAGCCAGCTGCTGCAGGCGGAAAAAATGGCGTCGATCGGCGTGCTGGCGGCCGGCGTGGCCCACGAGATCAACAACCCGATCGGCTTCGTCAACTCGAACCTGGGCAGCCTGCAGCGGTATGCACTGGCGATGCTCAAGCTGCTCGACAGCTACCAGGCGCTGGAAGGCTCGCTCAGCCCGGACGACCGCGCCTCGATCGCGCGCCTGAAGAAGGAAGTCGACGCCGACTATCTGCGCGAAGACCTGGAGCCGCTGCTGCGCGAATCGCTCGACGGCATCGACCGCGTGCGCCGCATCGTGCAGGACATGAAGGATTTCTCGCACGTCGACGGCGGCGGCCTGCAGTATGCCGACCTGGAGGCGGGCCTGAACAGCACGTTGAACGTCGTCTGGAACGAGGTCAAGTACAAGGCCGAGGTGACCAAGGAATACGCCAACCTGCCGCAGATCGAATGCTATCCGTCGCAGCTGAACCAGGTGTTCATGAACCTCCTGGTGAATGCCGCGCACGCGATCGAGAAGCACGGGCGCATCACGCTGCGCACGGGCTACGACGAGCGCCAGGTGTGGATCGAGGTCGAGGACACCGGCACCGGCATCGCGCAGGACAAGCTGGGGCGCATCTTCGAACCGTTCTTCACCACGAAGCCGGTCGGCAAGGGCACGGGCCTGGGCCTGTCGCTGTCGTACGGCATCGTGCAAAAGCATGGCGGCCGCTTCGACGTGCACAGCGAAGTGGGCAAGGGCACGCGCTTCCGCGTCGTGCTGCCGCGGTTCCGTCCCGTACCCGAAGCGGGCGTCGTCATCTGATCTCCTGGCCGGGGCCGCCCGGCATCTCATCCGCACAGCAGGCGGGAACTTCCTGAGTCCGGTCGAGTCCAAAACACCGTCAACACCACGCCGGACGCGCGGCGGCCAAATGTGCGGCCGCGATTAAATGTTAACTAAATTTTAATCGAACAGACGTTGATCGGGGTGATAATGCGTGATTTTTTCGTTGATAAATGTTGCGTGATTCTTGTCACAGGGGAGAAATTCCCCTAGGGATACGGAACTAAATTCGGCAGAGGTAACGTAGCACGATACATTAGTCGGTTTGACAGTGTTAGACGATTTCATTAAGGTCAACCGGTCGTTTCTGGCGACTTAACACTTTAGCAATGTCCAACAAAGGGAGGAATCATGAGCGAACGCAGACACGAGCAGAAGGTCAAGGACGTTGGCGTCGATAACGATTATCTGTGCATCGAGCTGTTGAGCGGTCTTCGCCTGATAGGTCCGCTGCGCACGAATCCGGTTTACCGCGACCCTGTCACCCCACCTCAAGCGCGTCCTCTGCCGACCGGCGACTACAGACACGCCGCCGTCGCACCCTGAGCATCACCCAACGCCTTTTCCGGCCGTGAGCCGGGAAGGGCTCCCCCGCGCACGATTGCGCTTCCCACCCCGCAAAGGCACGGACTGATGGGGTTACAATGTTCCCATGAAAATCCGTGTTGCGACCTACAACATCCACAAGGGCGTCTCTTCCTTTCGTAGTACGCCGCGCGTGTTGGCGCTGAAAAAAGCCATCGGTGCCTTCGACGCGGACGTCGTGTTCCTGCAGGAAGTGCAGGGGCGGCACGACCGCTACCAGGCCCGCTACGGTGAAAAGGTCCGCAGTCCCCATCATCACTGGCCCGAGAAGGCCCAGCACGAATTCTTTGCCGGGGAAAACTTGCACGCGGCCTATGGCATGAACGCCGTGTACGACCACGGCCACCACGGCAACGCGCTGCTGTCCGGCTTTCCGATCTCGAACCAGAACAACCACGACGTGTCCGACCACGCCTACGAACAGCGCGGCATCCTGCATTGCGTGCTCGAAACGGCGTCCGGCAACGTGCACTGCTACGTCGTGCACCTGGGCCTGTTCGAAGGCAGCCGTCGGCGCCAGACGGACCTCCTGATCAACTGCGTGCAGGACTCCGCGCGCGACGGCGAGCCCGTCATCATCGCCGGCGACTTCAACGACTGGCGCAACACCCTCAGCGACTGCCTGCGCGCGAAGCTGGGCGTCGTCGAGGTATTCGACGAACTGGAGCGGCCGTCGCGGCTCGGCACCAGGATCGGCGACATGGTACGCAGTGCGGCCGGCCGCGAAAAACGCCTGGTCCCGGCGCGGACGTTTCCTGCCGCGCTGCCCTGGTTCCGGCTCGACCGGATCTATGTGCGCGGCTTCCAGGTCGAGCATGCCGAAGTGCTGCACGGCCCGCAGTGGGCGCGCCTGTCTGACCATGCACCGATCGTGGCCAACCTGCAGCTGACCTAGCGATGCGCACCGTCACGTATGTAGCCAACAACGACGTTTCACTCCTCGAAAGCGGCAGCACCTATTTCCCGGCGCTGCTGGCGGCCATCGATGCGGCCCGGCAGGAGATCCTGTACGAGACCTATATCTATGCCGAGGACGACACCGCGCGTGCCGTCACCGCCGCGCTGATCCGCGCCGCCCAGCGCGGCGTCAAGGTGCGCGTGCTGGCCGACTGGTTTGGCACGGGCAACCGCACCGCGTGCCGCCTGAAAGAGGCATTCTGCGGCGCCTGCGTGCACTACCGCATGTTCAACCCGTGGTTCAAGCGAGGCGCCGCGCGCAGCCATCGCAAGATCGCCGTGATGGACCGCGAGGTCGCGTTCGTCGGCGGCATCAACACGAACGACGACAACCTGCACGACTACGAACCGCACGCCCCGCTGCCGGCGCCCCGCTGGGATTTCGCCGTGCGCGTACGCGGGCCGCTCGTGGCGGAGATCCACCGCGAAGCCCAGGCGCAGTGGGCGCGGGCCGGTCACCTGCCGCTCGTCCGCCGCATCAACCTGTTCCGCGAGATGCGCAAGCAGCCGGCCGCGCTGGGCGACCATCCGATGCGTGCCGCGTTCGTCGTGCGCGACAACCTGCGCAACCGCCGCACGATCCAGCGCGCCTACCTGCAGGCGATCGGCCGCGCGCGCAAGCGCGTGCTGATGGCCACGCCGTATTTCGCGCCGGGCCGCAAGTTCCGCGAGGCGCTGTGCCAGGCCGCGCGGCGCGGCGTCGACGTGTGCCTGATGATCGGCGTGGGCGAGTTCCGCATGCAGGACGCCGTCGCGTCGTCGTTCTACCCGCAACTGCTGGCCGCGGGCGTGCGCATCGTCGAGTACCGCAAGACGCAGTTGCACGCGAAGGTCGCGGTCGTCGACGACAACTGGGCCACGGTCGGGTCCAGCAATTGCGACGGGCTGTCGCTGTTCGTCAACCAGGAAGCGAACGTCGTCGTGCGCGACGCCCACTTCGCGATGACGCTCGCGCGCCAGATCGAGCGCGGCGTCGCCGACGGCGTGCAGGTATGCATGGATGATCTGCGGCAACTGAGTTGGGTGCGCCGCTGCGGCCACGAAATGGCCTATCTTCTCTATAAAATGACGATGCGGGTCGTGGCGATCGGCTACGCCTGAGTGGAATTGTGATGACGGACAACGACAACGTAAGAATCGACAAATGGCTATGGGCCGCGCGCTTTTTCAAGACGCGCTCGCTGGCGGCGGACGCCGTCGACCGCGGGCGCGTGCGCATCGGCGGCGAACCCGTGAAACCCGCCCGTTCCGTCAAAGTCGATGATAAGATTTTCATCGACAACGGTTCGAACCGGTGGGAAGTGGTCGTGCTGGGGCTGTCCGACAAGCGCGGCCCGGCCCCCGTCGCCCAGGCGCTGTACCGCGAGACGGAAGAGAGCCTCGTACGCCGCGAAAACGACCAGGAAGCACGCCGTTTGTTCCCCGAACCGGGCAGCACGATCAAGGGCCGCCCGACCAAGCGCGACCGCCGCGCCATCACCCGTGCGGGTGGCTGACAACACACTAGAACGGCGCCTCTAAGTTCCCGTTTGACATTTATCGGCTGGTAGATAATAGTACGAGCGTTCGGATTTTTTTCGGTTGGATGAAATCCTTCACTACGCGAGGCACTTATTAATACGACAGCTAAATCGATGAGCATGCGCAAAGGCGAGATGACGCGGGCCGCCATTCTCGATGTTGCGCTCGAGCTCGCCAGCCGCGACGGTCTCGAAGGCTTGACGATCGGCCTGCTGGCCGACCGCATGAGCATGAGCAAATCAGGCGTCTTTGCGCACTTCGGTTCGCGCGAAGACCTGCAGATCGACGTGCTCAAGCTGTACCACCGCCGTTTCGAGCAGGAAGTCTTCTTCCCCAGCCTGAAGGAACCCCGCGGCCTGCCGCGCCTGGAGGCGATGTTCAATCACTGGCTCAAGCGCGTGTCGGTCGAGATCGCGTCCGGCTGCATCTATATTAGTGGTGCCGTCGAATACGACGACCGTCCGGGCCCGATCCGCGAGGAACTCGTCGCCATGGTCCGCACGTGGCAGGGCGCCCTGCTGCGCTGCGCGCAACAGGCCATCGAATGCGGCGACCTCAAGCCGGGCACCGATCCCGAGCAGCTCGTGTACGAGATGTACGGCCTCGTGCTGGCGGTCCACCACGATGCGCGCTTCCTGCGCCTCCCGGGCGCCGTCGACCGCGCGCACCGCGGCTTCGCGCGCCTCATCGCAGATTACCGCAACCCCAACAAGCAAGACAGCCAGGCAGCTACGGCCGGCGCTCAGTAATTCAACACACAATATTCACCTGTCAGGAGAACAACCATGGGTCAGTACGTCGCGCCACTTCGGGATATGCAGTTCGTTCTGCACGAGTTCCTCAACGTCACCGAAGAATTCAAGAACCTGCCGGCGTACCAGGAGATCGACGCCGACATCATCAACCAGGTGCTGGAAGAAGGCGCGAAATTCACGCAGGAAGTACTGTTCCCGCTGAATCACAGCGGCGACCGCGAAGGCTGCCACTACGACGCCGCCACCAAGACCGTCACCACGCCGAAGGGCTTCAAGGAAGCCTACAAGCAGTACGTGGAAGGCGGCTGGGCTGCGCTGGCCTGCGATCCGGAATACGGCGGCCAGGGCCTGCCGGTCTCGCTGAACAACTCGTTCTACGAGATGCTGAATTCGTCGAACCAGGCATGGACCATGTACCCGGGCCTGTCGCACGGCGCGTACGAGTGCCTGAAGGAACACGGCACCGACGACCAGAAGAAGTTCTACCTGCCGAAACTCGTGTCGGGTGAATGGACCGGCACGATGTGCCTGACCGAAGCGCACTGCGGCACCGACCTGGGCCTGCTGCGCACGAAGGCCGAACCGCAGGCCGACGGCACGTACAGCATCACCGGCTCGAAGATCTTCATCTCGGCCGGCGAGCACGACATGTCGGAAAACATCGTCCACCTCGTGCTGGCCCGCCTGCCGGATGCACCGGAGGGCTCGAAAGGCATCTCGCTGTTCCTCGTGCCGAAATTCCTGCCGAACGCGGACGGTTCCGTCGGTGCCCGCAACGGCATCACCTGCGGCGCCATCGAAGAGAAGATGGGCATCCACGGCAACTCGACCTGCCAGATGAACCTGGACGGCGCCATCGGCACCCTGATCGGCCAGCCGCACAAGGGCCTGAACGCGATGTTCGTGTTCATGAACGCTGCCCGCCTGGGCGTCGGCATGCAGTCGCTGGGCCTGACCGAAGTCGCGTACCAGAACGCGCTGGTCTATGCCAAGGACCGCATCCAGATGCGCAGCCTGTCGGGCCCGAAGGCACCGGACAAGCCGGCCGACCCGATCATCGTCCACCCGGACGTGCGCCGCATGCTGCTGACGGCGAAAGCCTATGCCGAAGGCGCGCGCGCGCTGACGTCGTACGTCGCGCTGCAGATCGACCGCGAACTGAACCACCCGGACGAAGAAGTCCGCAAGGAAGCCGCCGGCGAAGTCGCGCTGCTGACCCCGATCGTGAAGGCCTTCATCACCGACAACGGCTGGATCGCCACGTCGGAAGCGATGCAGGTGTACGGCGGCCACGGCTACATCAGCGAGTGGGGCATGGAGCAGTACGTGCGCGACGCCCGCATCAACATGATCTACGAAGGCACGAACACCGTGCAGTCGCTCGACCTGCTGGGCCGTAAGATCCTGATGGACAACGGCGCCAAGCTGCGCGCGTTCGGCGAGAAGGTCAAGGCGTTCGTTGAAGAGAACGGCCTGGACGAGCAGATGGCCGAATTCGTCAGCCCGCTGGGCGAACTGGGCGAGAAGGTCGGCAAGCTGACGATGGAAATCGGCATGAAGGCCTTCCAGAGCCAGGACGAAGTGGGCGCCGCCGCCGTGCCTTACCTGCGCGTCGTGGGCCACATGGTGTTCTCGTACTTCTTCGCGCAGATGGCGAAGATCGCGCTGGCCAAGAAGGATTCGGGCGACAAGTTCTACGAATCGAAACTGGCGACCGCGCGCTTCTACTTCGCCCGCCTGTACCCGGAAACCGCGATGCTGATCCGCCAGGCACGTTCGGGTTCGTCGAACCTGATGGCAATGGACGCCGACCTGTTCTAAATGCGCACCGTCACTAAACTGAGCCAACTAAGGATTACGAGAGATGTCTAATTTCATCGTCAAGAAAGTCGCCGTGCTGGGCGCCGGCGTGATGGGCGCGCAGATCGCTGCGCACTGCGTCAATGCCAAGGTCCCGGTCGTGCTGTTCGACCTGCCCGCCAAAGAGGGTAACAAGAACGGCATCGTCCTGAAGGCCATCGAGAACCTCAAAAAGCTGTCGCCGGCCCCGCTGGGCAACAAGGAGGACGCGGCACTGATCGAAGTCGCCAACTACGAGGACAACCTCGACGTGCTGGCCGGCTGCGACCTGATCATCGAAGCCATCGCCGAGCGCATGGACTGGAAGCACGACCTGTACAAGAAGGTCGCCCCGCACATCGGCGCGAACGCCATCTTCGCATCGAACACGTCGGGCCTGTCGATCGAGAAGCTGGCCGAAGGCTTCGACGCCGAGCTGAAATCGCGCTTCTGCGGCGTGCACTTCTTCAATCCGCCACGCTACATGCACCTGGTCGAACTGATCCCGACCGCCGCCACGAAGCCGGCCATCCTCGACCAGCTCGAAACGTTCCTGACGTCCGTGCTGGGCAAGGGCGTCGTGCGTGCGAAAGACACGCCGAACTTCATCGCCAACCGCGTCGGCATCTTCGGCATGCTGGCCACGATCCATGAAGCCGAGAAGTTCGGCCTGTCCGTCGACGTCGTCGACGACCTGACCGGCGCGAAGCTGGGCCGCGCGAAGTCGGGCACGTTCCGCACGGCGGACGTCGTCGGCCTGGACACGATGGGCCACGTCATCAAGACGATGCAGGACAACCTGAAGGACGACCCGTTCTTCAGCGTTTACAAGACGCCGGACGTGCTGGCGAAGCTGATCGAAAAAGGCGCGTTGGGCCAGAAGACCGGTGCCGGCTTCTATAAAAAGATCGGCAAGGACATCCTGCGCCTGGACACCGCGACGGGCGAATACGTGCCGGGCGGCGCCAAGGCGGCCGACATCGTCGCACGCATCCTGAAAGAGAAGGATCCGGTCAAGAAATTCAAGGCGATGCGCGAATCGACCAACCCGCAGGCGCAGTTCCTGTGGGCGATCTTCCGCGACGCTTTCCACTACATCGCCATCCACCTCGACTCGATCGCCGACAACGCGCGCGACGTCGACTTCGCGATGCGCTGGGGTTTCGGCTGGAGCGTCGGCCCGTTCGAGACGTGGCAGGCCGCCGGCTGGAACACCATCGCCCAGTGGGTCAAGGAAGACATCGAAGCGGGCAAGGCCCTGACGGACGCTCCGCTGCCGGCATGGGTGTTCAGCGCCCCGGTCGCGGAGAAGGGCGTGCACACGCCGGAAGGTTCGTACTCCGTCACGAAGAACGCCTATGTGCCGCGTTCGGACCTGCCGGTCTATGAGCGCCAGCAGTTCCGCGCACCGGTCGTGGGCGCGGGCGGCGACGATCCGAAGACCGCCGGCACCACCGTGTTCGAGGACGACTCCGTGCGCCTGTGGCACTCGGGCGACGAAGTGCTCGTCATCTCGCTGAAGACGAAGATGCACGTGATCGGCGACGGCGTCATCAAGGGCATCCAGCGCGCGCTGGCCGAAGCCGAGAAGGGCTTCAAGGGCATCGTGATCTGGAATACCGATGCGGCCGACGGCGGCGCGTTCTCGGCCGGCGCCGACCTGCAATCGGCCCTGCCGGCCTTCATGGCGGGCGGCGCGAAAGCGATGGACCCGATCGTCAAGGAACTGCAGGACACGTTCATGGCGATGAAATACTCGAACATCCCGGTCGTGGCCGCGGTGGCGGGTCTCGCCCTGGGCGGCGGCTGCGAAATGGCGCTGCACGCTTCGAAGCGCGTCGCGTCGATCGAGTCGTACATCGGCCTCGTGGAAGTGGGCGTCGGCCTCGTGCCGGCCGGCGGCGGGCTGAAGGAAGCGGCAGTGCGGGCGGCCAATGAATCGAAGGGCAACGACATCCTGCAATTCCTGAAGACCGGCTTCACCAACGCGGCCACCGCGCAGGTGTCGAAATCGGCCCTGGAAGCGAAGGCGATGGGTTACCTGAAGGACGACGACATCATCGTCTTCAACCCGTACGAACTGCTGCACGTGGCGAAGGTCACCGCGCGCTCGATGTTCGATGCCGGCTACCGCGCACCGCTGCGCCGCCCGGTCACCGTCACCGGCCGCTACGGCTGGGGCACGATCCGCGGCCAGCTGGTCAACATGCGCGACGGCGGCTTCATCTCGGCGTACGACTACCAGCTGGGCGACACGATCGCGGAGATCGTCTCCGGTGGCGACATCGACCAGGGCAGCGTCGTGTCCGAGCAGTGGCTGCTCGACATGGAACGTAAGGCATTCGTCTCGCTGCTGAACAATCCGAAGACCCAGGAACGCATCATGGGCATGATGCAAAACGGTAAACCGGTACGTAACTGATCGCGGCGCGACACTAAGGACTACTGACATGAGCAAACAACTTCAAGACGCATACATCGTCGCAGCGACCCGCACCCCGATCGGCAAGGCGCCGCGCGGCTTCTTCAACAAGACCCGTCCGGACGACCTGCTGGTGGCCGCCATCCGCGGCGCGATGGCCGCCGTGCCGAACCTGGACCCGGCACTGATCGTCGACGCGATCGTCGGCTGCTCGTTCCCGGAAGCGGAGCAGGGCTTCAACGTGGCCCGTAACGCCGTCGTGCTGGCCGGCCTGCCGAACACCGTCGGCGGCGTGACCGTCAACCGTTACTGCGCCTCGGGCATCACCGCCCTGGCCATGGCCGCGGACCGCATCCGCGTCGGCGAAGCCGACGTGATGATCGCCGGCGGCGTCGAATCGATGTCGATGGTGCCGATGATGGGCCACCACCCGTCGATCAACATGGAGACGTTCAAGGACGAGAACGTGGGCCTGGCCTACGGCATGGGCCTGACCGCGGAGAAGGTCGCCGCCCAGTGGAAGGTGAGCCGCGAAGACCAGGACGCCTTCGGCCTGGAATCGCACCGCAAGGCCATCGCCGCCCAGCAGACGGGCCTGTTCAAGGACGAGATCACCCCGGTGGAAATCGTCACCCGCACGCCGGACCTGGCGAGCGGCGAGATCAAGGTCAAGCGCCGCACCGTGGACCTGGACGAAGGCCCGCGCGCCGACGCCAGCATGGAAGGCATGGCGAAGCTGAAGCCCGTCTTCGCCGCCAAGGGCAGCGTGACGGCCGCGACGTCGTCGCAGATGTCGGACGGCGCCGGTGCGCTGATCGTCGTCAGCGAGAAGATCCTGCGTGAACACAACCTGACCCCGCTGGCCAAGTTCTCGTCGTTCGCCGTGCGCGGCGTGCCGCCGGAGATCATGGGCATCGGTCCGAAGGTCGCGATTCCCGCAGCGCTGGCCGCCGCCGGCATCACGCAGGACCAGCTGGACTGGATCGAACTGAACGAAGCTTTTGCAGCACAGGCATTGGCCGTGATCCGCGACCTGGGCCTGGACACCAGCAAGGTAAACCCGATGGGCGGCGCGATCGCCCTGGGCCACCCGCTGGGCGCGACCGGTGCGATCCGCGCCGCGACCGTCGTCCACGCCCTGCGCCGCAACAACCTGAAGTACGGCATGGTCACCATGTGCGTCGGCGCCGGCATGGGCGCCGCGGGCATCATCGAACGCGTGTAATCCACACGACGTGAACGGAAGGGGCGCTGTGGCACAACCGCAGCGCCCTTTTTTGTATGCCGTAGGGTGGGCACCCCGTGCCCACCATGAACGGACGCACATCATGAATCATCGGAGATCCTGAATGGACATTCAAACCACCACCGCCGACGGCATCCTCACCCTCGAATTCAACCGCTTGGCCCGCAAGAACGCGATCACGGGCGCGATGTACACGATCCTGGCCGACGCGCTGCGCGCGGCCGACACCGACCCGCAAGTCCGCGCCATCCTCATCACGGGCAAGCCCGAGATCTTCACGGCCGGTAACGACCTGGAAGACTTCCTGCACAACGTGGGCGAAGGCGCGATGACGGAATCGCGTCCCGTGTTCCAGTTCATGAAGGCGCTGGAAGGCTGCACGAAGCCCGTCGTCGCGGCCGTCGCCGGCGCGGCCGTCGGCATCGGCACCACGTTGCTGATGCACTGCGACCTCGTCTACTGCGCCGACAACGCGAAATTCTCGATGCCGTTCTCGCAGCTGGGCCTGTGCCCGGAATTCGCGTCGTCGCTGCTCGTCGCGCAATCGGCCGGCTACACGCGCGCCGCGGAAAAGCTGATGCTGGGCGAACCGTTCGGCGCGCAGGAGGCGTTCGAGATGGGCATCGTGGCGCGCGTACTGCCGGCCGCCGAGCTGCTCGCGTTTGCGCAAGGCCAAGCGGCCAAGCTGGCGAAACTGCCGGCCGCGTCGATCCGCACGACGAAGGCGCTGATGAAGCGTTCGCGCGCGGCTTTGGTCAAGGACACCATCGCTGCCGAGAACGAGCGGTTCAGCGCGATGCTGACCGGCGCCGAGGCCAAGGAAGCCTTTACGGCGTTTTTCCAGAAGCGCAAGCCGGACTTCAGCAAGTTCGACTGAGCCGGACGCGTTACACGTCTTTGTTTTGCAGCAGGAGCTGCGTCCTGAATTCGTACATCCCGTCGAAGTAGACGTATTCAGGATTCTGCAGCTCCAGCACAGGCGCACGCCGGATGAAGTCCGCGGCCAATTGCTGGTGCAGCTTGAAGAAGCGGCGTTCCTCGTCGCGCGTCATCGCCGAGTAGAAGTAGTTCAACGTGACGTGGAAGCGGAAGCTGTCATGGTCGGGCAGGCGGTAGTTCAAGACCTGCGCCAGCCTGTCGCGCAGATTGCGGATCTTGCGGCTCTCCGCTTCATCGACCGGTTCGAACAGAATGTTGTACAGATTGGTCTGCATCTCTACCGGCAGGGCGCGCATGCGGAACGGCAGGCGGCAGCCGAGATCGAAATTCTTCAGCTTGGCCAGGAACCACTCGTTGCAGAAGGCTTCGTCGGCGTCGCGCGGCAGGTCGGTGGGGAACTCGGTCTGCCGGGCCGGATACGAAATGCCGTTGAAGATCGTCATGTGATAGCTGGCCGGGGGCAGCACCGCGATCCGGTGCAGCATCCCGCTGCGCATCAGGCTCCGGTGGATGTCGAGCAGCGCCATGAAGTTCTCGCTACGCTTGTCGACGTGGCAGATGATGGAATTCCCCGACCAATGCGCCTCGCTTCCGTCGGGATTGAACTTGGGTGCGACGGTCTGCTCGGCTGCCAGCGCCGGGCCGGCGGCCAGTGCCAGCAGCGAACGCAGCACCACCCGTCGCTTGAAAGTATGGTCGCGCATCGCCGCCTCACCAAGAGAAGGTTGCGGACACGGAGACGGACCGGCCGAACAACGGCCGCCCCGTCGTCGCCTCGGCGGCCGTGAATGCATTGCCTTCCGGCGCGCGCGCATTGCCTTCGGTCAGACCAGCCGAGTTGGTCACGTTGGCGACTACGACCTGCAGGTTGGTCGATGCCGTCAGCGGGTATTGCAGGCCGAGGTCCAGCGTGCGGTAGGCCGGCAGGATGCTGGTGTTCACGAAGTCCTGGTAGCCCTTGCCCACTGCGCTGAACGAGGCATACACTCTCCCGCGGTTGCCTTCGTGGGTGAACAAGTAGGCTGGATTGAGCGTGACCATGTACTTCGGCACGCGCGGGATCTGCTTGTCGACGATGCTGTCCGGCGACAGTGTCGAGAACGTCGCGCCGCCGTCGACTACTGGCTGCTGCAGCGTGACGGAGCCAGTCAGCTCGACGGACTTTGCCGGCCGCCACACGCCCTCCAGTTCGATGCCTTTGGTGGTGGTGTTGATCAGCAGCGGCTGGTTGACGAGCACGCCCGCCGCGTTGGCGAAGTAGGTCGAGGTGTTGAGTTTCTTGAAGTTGCTGTAGAAGCCGATGAGCGTCAGTTGCATCTGCGGTAGCGAGAGCTTCACACCGGCTTCCGCCTGGCGTACCGGTACCACGGGCACAGGCTGGCCATTAGGCATCGTGCCCGCTACGCCGTTGTTGATATTGGTCCAATAGTCGCTCAGGCGCGGCAGACTATAGGCGCTGGAGTAGCGCACGAAGGTATTGAGCGGCTGGCTGATCCGGTACAGGGAGCCGACCGTCCACGCGGTGCCGTTCAGCGTGTGCTCGTACGGGACGTAGCCCGTCAGGCCGGTGACGCTGCGTGCCGCGAGGGGGCCTCCGGTGGCAATGACCTGCTTCCCGATCACCCCGCGCATGCCTTTCTCCGTCCGCACTTCATGACGCACGCCGACGTCGGCTTCCCACGCAGGTGTGATGTGCCAGTTCTCCGCTGCGTAGAGAGCTGACGCGAGCCCGTGCACGTTGCCGATCAAGTCGCCGCTGCCGTAGGTCGAAAAGCCATTCTCCGTCACCATACCCGTCGCCTGGCCGGCGGCGTCCAGGGCCTGGATATCGAGCGCGTCCGGATTGCTCCTGACGTTGGTGACGATGGCATTGCCGATCTGTTGCTGGTCGAGACGATAACGACTCAGGCTGAGACCGAACGACACGTCATGGATGCCGCCGAACGTCTTGCTGGCACGCAGATCGTTCAGCGCGTTTCTGATCGTCGAGCGGGTGCTCGACCAGGTATTGGTCATGGTCAGGCCGGCCGTGGTCGCGGGATCGAAGACCTGGCCGGTGCCGGCGTAGACATAGCGCAATTGGGTCGTGCCCGGAAAAGCCTTCTGGGCCGCCGCCAGATTGCTCTGCAAGATGGCACCGGCATCGGCTGGTGCGCCGTTCAGGATGGCGTCGAAGCCCACGTCGGCGCGCGTGTAGCGAGCCTTGTCGCTGAGCTTCCAGCCATCGGACAGGTTGAAGTCGCCGCCTACCGTCAGGCTGGCGACGGTGGGGTGGATGCCGTCGGCCAGGTCACGCGACACTAACCTGCTGCCGCCCTGTCCATCCAGCACGCGGAACTGCACATGGCGGAAGCTGGCCGAATCGAGGGTGCCGGAATGCGGGTCGATCAGGTCACCCAGCGAATTGCCGTTGCGGGCATCACGCAATGGAATGCTGGTGTAGAAGATATTCCGGTCGTTCAGGTATTTGAAGCCGGCAAACACCTTGCCGAGCCCACCACCCAATGTGTAGGTTGCCCCAAGCCTGAGCTGTCCACCCTGGTCTGCCTTGCTGAAACCGGGATCGCGCAGGCCATTGCCCTGCCGGTAGAAGCCGCTGATGCTGTACAGGGTGAGGTCATTCAGCGGACCGGAGTTCAGGAAGTCGATGCGTCCCTGGCGGTGCTGGCCGGCGCTCAGCTTGATGGTGTGCCGCGGGTCCTCAGTGCCGAAATTGGACAGGAAGTTGACCACGCCGCCGGATGCGTTGTTGCTGTAGATGGGCGCCGTGCCGCCCCGTACGATCTCCGCGCCCTCGGTGCCCAGGTCTAGGCGGTACAGTTCGTCGATCTGCAACTGGCGCTCGTAATTCGACTCGAACAGAGGCAGACCATCCTCCAGCATGTCCATCAGCCGGAATCCGGAGAAGGGCAGGCCCCGGATCACCACGTTCTCGCCGCCGCCCTGGCCGCCGGAATTCTCGACCTTGATGCCGGGGACGGCCTTGAGCAGATCGACCGCGCTCCTGGGTTCCTTACGTTGGATCTCGTCGTCGCCGATGGTGGAGATGGCGTAGGGCGTATCGAATTTCTTCTTGCGTCCCGACGTGCCGGTCACGACCACCTGCGTTGGCGCATCCGCGGCCGCTGCGGCGGCCTGGTCCCCGTCCGGTCCGACCGGATCCGCCGGCGCCCCCACAGCGGCGGCATGGATGCTGTACGCCCCAAGCACGGCCAAGGCCACGCCTTTCAGGCGACATTGGAATTGTTCGACTGCAGCTTGCACGTTGATTCCCCTTCGTTCGTAGATGTCGTCGCCGGCAGGGCGCCGGTTCGAAGAGGATTCTAGGAGTCGGGAATCGGGCCGGGCGGCGTTTCACGGTGAAAATTCCCCGTGAAATGCTCACTCGTGACGCGTGCGTAAGGCCACGACCTGGGTGTCCGTGCTGCCGTTCGCCTGCAGGACGCACTGCAGCAACACCTCGAAGTCACCGATCGAGCCGTCGGGCCGCGTGGCCTGCCGCAGCACCGGCTCGATGTGAACAGGATTGACGAGGAATTCAATGGCCGCTTCCGTCCCGGCCGAGGTCGTCCCGCCCACGAGCAGGGCGCGTCCGTCGCCGCCCAGGCCGTGGGTGTAGGCAATGGTGGCGAAGCCGCGCTTGTGCGGATCGTCGATCTCGAATTCGTAGGTCGCTTGTTCCCCCGTCCGGGGATGATCGTTACGGATCAGGAACTGGCCTGTATTGCGCGGATCCCAGTCGATATGGAAGTTCATCTGGGGGCGGAACAGTTCCCACCAGGGGTTGGCCTGGGCCACACCGCCGACGACGACGTTGGCCCGTTTCAGGTCGACCAGCGCAAGGTCGCGGGCAAAGCGCACGTGAAAACGCCCTGGTGCCGCCGTCGCGCGCTTGCCCAGTTCCGCAGCAAGTTGCACGGACGACATCCCCGTATAGCGTCGCGCGCGGAACTGAGCGACCCTGTCCGGTTCGGCCTGCACGGCGCCTTCTCCAACCCGGCTGGCAAAATACTCGTCCTGCGTCACCGCTCGCCGCGTCTCCAGCTGATACAAGACCAAGCCGGTATCCGGCACGACGAACAGGGTATCCCGGTCGCCCGGCATGAGGGCTGCCCAGAACGCGGACGTGGCGGAGCCCGGCGCCGGACCGGTACGCCACGGGAACGCGAGGCCCGCCCAGGCGAGGAGCAGCAGCGCCCCGCCGCCTACGGCCAGGCCGAGACGGCGCCAGGGGCGGGACGGCGCCGCAGGTGCCAGCGCCTCCGCTCCCGCTAGCGCCGCCGGTTCCGGCACGGCGTCCGTTACCGGCTCCGGTGCCGCCGTCACGAAGACCGGTACATAAGCGCCTCGAGGAATCGCTATGCGCACGGGGTCCGCCAGGCCTTCGCCCGCATAATACTGATCCAGGCGTTGGCGCAACAGGCGCGCGCTGGTGCGCACGATGGTGTCGTCGGCCGGATTGAAGTGCTCGGGTCGGTCGAACACGTTGACGCCGATATGTTGTTCACATAGCGTGTCTGCCTGGCCGTGCAGCGCGGCCAGGCAAACGTAGCGCAGGAATGACGTCATGCGGGCACTCTTGGCGAACGCCTGGCTGGCCAGGACCCGGGCCAGGGCGTCTTCGCAGGCATCCCGCGTGGGCGATGACGGCACCGTTGTCTCTTGATCAAGTGGCACCGGATTCTCCCAAATTGCAATCGATTGAAATATGACAGTTTAATATAGCTGTATGGCATTGTAATGACAATGACCGCCATCCCAGCGCAGACCGGGCAACGACAAGGATAAGCATGAACACAGCAAGCAAGAGCACGGACGCGCCGCTCAAGGGCGTGCGCGTCATCGAAATGGGCCAGCTGATCGCCGGCCCCTTCGCCGGCAAGACGCTCGGCGATTTCGGCGCGGACGTCATCAAGATCGAGGCGCCCGACGGCGGCGACCCGCTGCGCAACTGGCGCATGATCAAGGAAGGCACCTCCGTCTGGTGGCAGGTCCAGTCGCGCAACAAGCGCTCGCTGGCGCTCGACCTGCGCAGCAGCGAAGGGCAGGACATCGCGCGCAAGCTCGTCGCGGAGGCCGACGTGCTGATCGAGAATTTCCGTCCCGGCACGCTGGAAGGCTGGGGCATGGGCTGGGACGTGCTGTCGCAACTGAACCCCGGCCTCGTCATGCTGCGTATCTCCGGCTACGGCCAGACGGGCCCGTACCGCGACCTGCCGGGCTTCGGCATGATCGGCGAGGCGATGGGCGGCCTGCGCCACCTCACCGGCGAGCCGGGACGGGTGCCCGTGCGCTGCGGCGTGTCGATCGGCGACACGCTCGCGGCGCTGCACGGCGTGATCGGCATCCTCACCGCGCTGTACCACCGCAAGGTCAATGGCGGGCAGGGGCAGGTGATCGACGTCGCGCTGCACGAAGCCGTGTTCAACGTGATGGAAAGCCTGATCCCCGAATACAGCGCGTTCGGTGCCGTGCGCGAGCCGGGCGGCAGCGCCTTGCCGGGCATCGCGCCGTCGAATGCCTATCCTTGCCGCGACGGCGTCGTGCTCGTCGCCGGAAATGGCGACAGCATCTTCAAACGCCTGATGCATGCCATCGGCCGGCCCGACCTGGCCGACGCGCCGGACCTGGCCAACAACGCGGGCCGCGTCGCGCGCGTGGACGAGATCGACGGCGCCATCGGCGCGTGGACGGCGACGCGCGGCGTGGTCGAGGTGCTCGACGCGCTCTCGCAGGCGCGCGTCCCGGCCGGCAAGGTCTACACGGCGCGCGACATCGCCGAGGACCCGCACTACCGGGCGCGCGACATGATCCTCAAGCAGGCCACGCGCGACGGCTACGAGGTCGACGTGCCCGGCATCGTCCCCAAGCTGATGGGTACCCCGGGCGGCATCCGCTCGGCCGCGCCACATCTCGGCGAGGACACGGATGCCGTGCTGCGCGAGGTCGGCCTCGGCGCGGAGCAGATCGCGGTGCTGCGCGCACGCGGCATCGTCGCGTGACCCATGCGACAAGGAATCATTACATTGTGCTGGCGCACGGCGACGCGTGTGTTGGCGCCGCCCCGGATGCGCTACAGTGACAGGATGTCATGACAGGAGCGATCATGGAATGCGAAATCAAACTGACGGTCGACGCGGCCAGTGTCTCCCGGCTGAAGAAATCGGCCGTGCTGCGCGAGCACGCCGTGTCCAGGCCGCGCGAAGAGGAACACGTCGACCGGTATTTCGACACCGGCGCCTTCGACTTGTGGAAGCACGGTTTCGCCCTGCGCGTGCGCAGCGCCGGCGAGCGCCACGTGCAGACCTTGAAGGGCGGCGGCAGCGCCGTGGCGGGCCTGCACCGGCGCACGGAACTGGAAGCGGAGATACCGTCCGAGACGCCCGACCCGGACCTGTTCGGCAAGCAGCTGCGCGCAGCGCTGCCCGACCTGGCGCACAGCGTCGACGGCAGCGCGCTCGCCACGGAACCCGTCTTCGTCAACCGCACGAAGCGCACGACGTGGATGCTCGCGCTGCCGGACGGCACCCACGTCGAATGCGCGCTCGACGTCGGCGAGCTGCAGCATGGCGAACGCACGACACCGGTGCGCGAGCTTGAGCTCGAAGTCAAGGACGGCGATCCCGCCTGCCTGTACGACCTGGCGCGGCGGGTGCACGAGGCGATGCCCGTGCGCATCGAGAACGTCAGCAAGGCCGAGCGCGGCTATGCGATGGCCACCGAGGACAAGGCGCATGCCGTCAAGGCCACGCCCGTCAAGGTGAAGCGCAAGGCCACCCTGGGCGATGCACTGGGCGACATCCTGCTCAACTGCCTGCAACAAATGCAGGCCAACGAGCCGGGCGTCATGGCGGGCGACGTCGAGAGCCTGCACCAGATGCGCGTGGGCCTGCGCCGCCTGCGCGCGGCCCAGGCAATGGTGCGCGACGTCGTGCAGTTGCCGGAGCCGCTCGTCGAGGACATCGAATGGCTCGCGGCCGAACTGGGCGATGCGCGTAACTGGGACGTGTTCCTCGACGCCGTGCTGCCCGGCCTGCCGCTGACGGAGGCGCAGAAACCGTCGCTCGCACGCGTGGAAGTCGCGGCGCGCGAGGAGGCGGAGCGGCACCGGGCGCGCGTGCGGTCGGCCATCGGTAGTCCGCGCTACACCACCTTGATGCTGGCGCTGGGCGGCTGGGTCGCGGGCAAGGGCTGGCAGCACACGACGCTGCCGGCCGATCCGCTCGATGGCAAGATCGCGCGGGCCGCGCCGATGCTCGTGCGCGAGGCCAGCGCGCGCGTGCGCAAGCGCGCCCGCGGCTACGACCTGAAGCGGCCGGAATGCCTGCACAAGATACGCATCGCGGCCAAGAAGGAACGCTATGCGCGCGAATTCTTCACCGCGCTGTCGCACGACCGCAAGACAACGCAGCGCCACGACCTGCTGGCCGACATGCAGGACGAGCTGGGCGCGATCAACGACGCCTTCGTCGCGCGCGACCTGGTCGCGCAATTGCGTGACAAGGTGCCGCAGGAGGCCGGGCTGCTCGGCTTCATCGAAGGCGTGCTGGTCGCGCGCGCGGAAGACGCGATGCCGCGCGCGCGCCGGCACGTGAAGAACCGGCTGCGCGCGAAGGCGGGTTTCTGACTCAGGCCTTCACGGCCAGGAATTCGCCTTTCCCCACCGGCACGAGGCTCGTCGTGAAGCCGGCGTCGGCGCGCACGGCGGCCGTGAACGCGGCCATCTCCTCTGCGTGCGACGTCGCGTTGTCGACGACGAGCAGGCCGCCCGGACGCAGCACGCGCCGGATGTCCGGCCACCAGTCCAGGTAGGCGCTGCGCTTCGAGTCGAGGAACAGCAGGTCGAACGATGCGTCGAACAGCCTGTCCAGCATGGCACCGGCATCGCCTTCGAGCAGCGTGATGCGCGTGTCCAGGCCCGCGCGCGCGAAGTTGGCGCGGGCCATTTCGATTTTTTCGTGTGCCAGCTCGATCGTCGTGACAGCGCCGTCGACGGGTGCGGCGGCGTCGGCCAGCCACAGGGTCGAATAGCCGTTCGACGTGCCGATTTCGAGGATGCGGCGCGCGCCCGTGGCCTTGACCAGCACGGCGAGGAATTCGCCCGTGTCGGGCGTGATGTTGAGCATGCGCGTGGCGGCGTTGGCGGGGTCGCCGTCGTGCGCGTCGCCGAAGGCGGCCAGTTCGTCGAGCAGCGTCGTGAGATGCGGATTCAAGACAATCTCCTGTCGTGGGCAGTCGTGATGGGGTTCGCGGGATATCGTGCCACAACGGCGCCGCGTCTGCCGGCCGCCGATTCCCGGCGCGCAAAAACGCCGCTCCCGCGCAGGCGGAAACGGCGTTTCGAATTGGTGCCGGTATGTTTCCCGACCGCCGGCGCCGGTAGGGCGGCCGTGCCGCCTGTGCTCTCTTCCCTGGGAGCGCTGCGTATTCTGACGGCCGATTATGACGCGGGTTTGACCGCCATGTGACGGCTCGGTGACGGCCCGTTACGGCGCGCTGGCGGCCACCGCGGCGTGCTCCCAGCGGCGCAGCAGGCCGGCGAGCGTCGACGTGCGCTTGTCCTCGGGCGAGAGGACGGCGACCGCGGCCTGCAGCGCCTTGTCGGTGCCCGTGCCGAACGTACGCGTCGATTCCACCGGCGTGCGCTGCGCGTCGGCCGGCGCGTCGGCAGGTTCCGTCGCGGGCAGGTGCCGCGCCAGGTCCGCTTCGCGCAGCAGCAGCTCGTCGTTCGCGGCGGCGGCAGGCGCCACGACGACGTCGGGCATGATGCCGCGCGCCTGGATCTCGTGGCCGGCCGGCGTGGAATAGCGCGCCACGGTGAACTTGATGCCGGTGTCGCCATCGAGCGGGACGACGGACTGGATCGATCCTTTGCCGAACGTGCGCGTGCCGATCACGGTGGCGCGGTGGTGGTCCTGCAGCGCGCCCGTGACCAGTTCCGCGGCCGAGGCGGACGAGCCGTTCACGAGCACCGCCAGCGGCACCGTGCGCGTCCACGCGGGCAGGCCGTCCAGCACGTCGGGCTGGCCAGGCTGGCGGTAGTAGCGCGCGTCGACGGTGACGGTGGCGTTGGCGCCCCCGACGCGCCCGCGCGCCGAGAACAGGGCGGTGCCCGGCGGCAGGAAGGCGCCGGCGACGGCCACGCCGGCCGCCACGAGTCCGCCCGGATCGTTGCGCAAGTCGAGGATCAGGCCGCGCGGCGCGTCCTTGCCGTCCAGGCGCTTGAGCGCCGCGGCGAGGTCGGCCGGCGTGGCGCCGCCGAACTCCGCGACGCGGATCCAGGCCAGGCCGGGCGCCGCCATGCGCACGTGCACCGTGTCGTTGTGCAGTTCGGCGCGCGTGAGGCGCAGCGTCTCGACCTTGTCGCCGCGGGCGATGCCGATGGCGACGATCGTGCCCGCTGCGCCGTGCATGCGCCGCGCGACGTCGTCGTACGCGAGCCCGGCGACGGGCGTGCCGTCGACGGCGGCGATCACGTCGCCCGGACGGATGCCGGCACGTGCGGCCGGGCTGCCGTCGCTGGCGGCCACGACGCGCAGCCGGTCGCGATCGCTTTCGACCTCGATGCCGATGCCCACGTAATCCACGCTGTTCTCGCGCACGACGTCGCGCATGGCGTCCTTGTCCAGGTAGCGCGAGTGCGCGTCCAGCGCGGCCAGCATGCCGGACAGGGCACCGTCGAACAGCGTCTTGTCGTCCACGTCGCCCACGTAGTTCTGCTTGACCAGGGCGTAGGCCGCCAGCAGCCGTTCCATGTCGGCCTGCGGCACCGTCAGGGCCGGTGCGGCGGGGGCCGTGTCGGCCGCATCGACGGCGGGTACGCCGGCGAGGAGCAGGGCGCCGAGGAGGGCGAATGCGATGGGTTTCATGGGGTCCTTTCGTGATGCGTCCACGGCATTCTGGCTTGCGAAGGTGTTAAGCGCGGTTAAACGGGGGTAAATCGGCGTTAAGAAGTTGTAAGCAGCCGTCTTGACGGGGCCTTCTTCTTTTCCCAATGGCAAAAAAGACTGATAATCGGTGCTTTGCGGCCGCCGGCCGCCGGCCGCCACGGGAGAACGCCATGCAGGACCACGACGACGATCGCGCACACGACCAGGAAGACCAGCCCGCCAGCCCCGCGCGCCGCCGCATCTTCCAGGCCGCCGCGGCCGTGGGCCTGTCCGCGTCGGTGGCGTCGCCGCTGCCGGCCGCCGCGGCGGCCCCGAACGCGAAGAAGCCGGTGGCCGGCTCGCTGGACGGCAAGCTGAAGGCGCACGTGAAGAACGTCGTCGTCATCTTTCTGGAGAACCGCAGCTTCAACAACCTGTTCGCCGACTTCCCGGGCCTCGCGCAGCCGCTGTCCGCGCTGCCGCCCGAGGCCGCCCGCCAGAAGGATCGCGACGGCAGCGTGCTGCCGGAACTGCCGAAGATCTGGGGCGGCATGGTGCCGGCGCGCCAGAACATCGGCGGCAAGGATTACCTGATCAAGGAAGACGACGTCCAGCACCTGCCGAACGCGCCGTTCAAGCTGACGGATGCGGCGGGCCAGCCGCTGCCGGAAGCGATCATCACGCGCGACCTGTGGCACCTGTTCTACCAGAACCAGATGCAGATCAACGGCGGCAGGAACGATGGATTCGCCGCGTGGGCCGACAGCGGCGCGCTGACGATGGGGCGCTACGGCGAGACGTCGAAGAACCTCGGGCTGTGGCAGATCGCCCGCGAATTCACGCTGTGCGACAATTTCTTCATGGGCGCGTTCGGCGGGTCCTATTTGAACCACCAGTTCCTGATCAGCGGCCGCGTGCCGGAGTTCCTCGACGCGGCGTCCACGCCGGCCGCAAAGAAGATCGCCGTGCTGGAAGACGGCCCGACGGGGTGCCGCCTCGCCCTCGCTCCCGATTCGCCGAAGTCGGCGCTGGACGGCAAGCCCGTGTTCGTCAACAACGGCACCATCACGCCGGACGGCTACGCGGTCAACACGATGGCGCCGCCGTACCAGCCGAGCTGGGTGAAGCCGGCGCCGGGCGGCGACGCGCACCTGGCCGACCCGCAGGACCCTGCCGTGCTGCCGCCGCAGACGTATCGCACGATCGGCGACCTGCTGTCCGAAAAGGGCGTCAGCTGGGCGTGGTATGCGGGCGCGTGGCAGGCGGCGCTGGACGGCCGCGGCGAAGGCGCGCGCCCGAACTTCCAGTTTCACCACCAGCCCTTCAACTACTTCAAGCAGTACGGGCCGGGCACCGCGGCGCGCGCCGCGCACCTGCGCGACGGCGGCCTGGGCGACAGCCCCATCTCGAACAAATTCATCGCCGACGCCATCGCGGGCAAGCTGCCCGCGGTGACGTTCTACAAGCCGCAGGGGAACCTGAATCTGCACGCGGGTTACTCGGACGTTGAATCGGGCGACGCGCACGTGGCCAACGTGATCGAGCACCTCAAGAAGTCGCCGCAGTGGAAGGACATGGTCGTCGTCATCGCGTTCGACGAGAACGGCGGCTGGTGGGACCACGTGGCGCCGCCGCAGGGCGACCGCTGGGGGCCCGGCTCGCGCATTCCGGCCATCGTCGTGTCGCCGTACGCGAAGAAGGGCGCCGTCGACCACAATTTCTACGACACGACGTCGATCCTGCGCTTCATCACGCGCCTGCACGGCCTGCCGCTGCTGGAAGGCCTGGCCGCGCGCAATGCGGCGTTCGCGGCGCGCGGGGCGCGTCCGCCGGGCGATCTGACGGGGGCGCTGAGTTTCCGCTGACGGCCGCGTGAGCCTCACTCGTGCCGCAGTGCTTCGATCGGATCGAGGCGCGCGGCGCGGCGCGCCGGGAAGTAGCCGAACACGATCCCGATCGCCGTCGCGAAGCCGAATGCGACGACGTTGATCGATGGGCTGAACAGGAACGGCACCTGCATCGGCTGCGCCAGCGATGCGCAGGCCAGCAGCGAGAGCGCGATCCCGATCAGGCCGCCGAAGCCGGATAGCACGACGGCCTCGATCAGGAACTGCCACAATACCTCGCGTTCGAGCGCGCCGATCGCGAGGCGGATGCCGATCTCGCGCGTGCGCTCCGTCACCGAGACGAGCATGATGTTCATGATGCCGATGCCGCCCACGAGCAGGCTGACGGCCGCCACGGCGCCCAGCAGGCCCGTCATCGTGCGGATCGTGCCGGACAGCGTCTCGGCGATCTGGCGCGTGTCCATGACGTTGAAATTGTCGTCCTCGTTCTCGGCCAGGTGACGCCGTTCGCGCAGCAGGGTGGCGATGCTGCGCATCACCTGCGCGGACGAGGCCGACCCGCGCAGCGACACGAGGATCGTCGTCACGTCGGTCTTGCCCGTCAGGCGGCGCTGGACCGTCGTCAGCGGCATCAGCACGACGTCGTCCTGGTCCATCCCCATCGCGCCCTGGCCCTTGGCCGCCAGCAGGCCGACGATCTCGCACGCAAAGCCCTTGATGCGCAGGCTGTCGCCGACGGGGTTGCGCGTGCCGAACAGCTGGCGCCGCACCGTATTGCCGATCACGCAGACGGCCTTGCCGGCGGCCAGCTCGTCGTCGCCGAACAGGCGGCCGTCGGCCAGCCTCCAGTTGGCGACCGTGAAGTAATCGTTCGTGCTGCCGCTGACGGTGGACGACCAGTTGCCGTTGCCGGCGACGAGGGTCACGGCCTGCCCGACCGCGGGCGCCACCGCGCGGACGCCCGCGACCTGCGTACGGATGGCGTCGGCGTCGGCCAGCTTGAACAGCGGCGCGCCCGCGCTGTCGCGGCCGGGACCGAGGCGCTGGCCGGGGCGCACGATCAGCAGGTTGCTGCCGAGGCTCGAGATCTGGTCGGCCACGGCGCGCGTCGCGCCATTGCCCAGCGTGACCATCGTGATCACGGCCGCTACGCCGATCACGATGCCGAGCACGGTGAGGCAGGAGCGCAGCAGGTTGCGGCGGATCTCGCGCAGCGCGAGAAGCAAGGCGTTGCTCAGCATGCCGTCTCCAGGTTCGGCACGTCGCTGTCGATCCTGCCGTCGACGAAATGGACGATGCGGTGCGAGTAGGCGGCCATGTCGGGCTCGTGCGTCACCATCACGACCGTGATGCCTTGCTCGCGGTTCAGGTCCGACAGCAGATGCATGATCTCGTGGCTGCGTTTGCTGTCCAGGTTCCCGGTCGGCTCGTCCGCCAGCAGCACGAGGGGATTCGTGACGATGGCGCGCGCGATCGCCACGCGCTGCTGCTGCCCGCCGGAGAGCTCGGCCGGCGTGTGCGTGGCCCAGCCGTCGAGACCGACGCGCGCTAGCGCGGCCAGCGCGGTCCGGTGGCGCGCGGCCGCGGGCTCGCCGCGGTACAGCAGCGGCAGCTCGACGTTGTCCTGCGCCGTCGTGCGCGCCAGCAGATTAAAACCCTGGAACACGAAGCCGAGGCAGGCGCGGCGCAGCAGTGCGCGCCGGTTGCGGTCCAGGCGCTCGACGTGGATGCCCTGGAACAGGTAGACGCCGCTGGTGGGCGTGTCCAGGCAGCCGAGCAGGTTCATCGCCGTCGACTTGCCGGAACCGCTGGGCCCCATCACGGCGACGAACTCGCCCGCGTCGATGCGCAGGTCGATGCCGCTCAGGGCCTGGAGCGCCGCATTGCCGTGGCCGTAGGTCTTGGTCAGGCCGCGCAGTTCGATGAGCGGCACGTCCGCGCTCATTTCGCGGCTTCCTGGACGTCGGTGATCACGGCCATGCCGGGTTTGAGGTCGCCGCCCGTCACCTCGGTCTGGCGGCCGTTGGACAAGCCGGTGCGCACGGCCAGCGCGCGCGGACCGTCCGGTCCGGGGATCCACACTTGGTGCGCGGCCCCGTCCGCATCGGCACCGCGGGCGTTGCGGCGTTGCGCCGACGGTGGCCGCGGCAGCAGGTTCGACACGAAGCCGCCTCCACCGCCACGCCTCGCGGGCGGCGTGAAGCGCAGCGCGGCGTTCGGCACGAGCAGCACGCCGTCGCGCCTTGCCGTGACGATGGACGCCGTCGCCGTCATCCCGGGCCGCAGCGCCAGGTCGGCATTCGTGACTTCCAGCACGGTCTTGTACGTGACGACGTTGTCGGTCGTCGTCGAGCCCAGGCCGACGCGGCGGATCGTCGCCGGGAAGCGCCTGCCGGGCCAGGCGGCGACCGTGAAGTCGGCCGGCTGGCCGGGGCGCACGCCGGCCACGTCGGCTTCGTCGACCTTGACCTGCAGCTCCATCCGCGTGAGGTCTTCCGCCACGGTGAACAGCACGGGCGTGTTCATCGCGGCCACGACCGTGTTGCCGGGCTCGACCTTGCGCGCCAGCACGACGCCGTCGACCGGCGAGCGGATCTGCGCCTTGCCCAGGTTCGTGCGGTCCGTCTTGAGCGCCGCGCGCGCCTGCGCTTCCTGGGCCTGCGCGCTGGCGGCGTTGGCGCGGGCGCGCAGCTGGGCGGCGTCGGCGGCGTCCAGTTCCTGCCGGGCGGGTTCGACGCCGCCGGACATCTCGGACAGCCGGTGCAGCCGGCGTTGCGCCGCCTCGGCCTCGGCGACGGTGGCGCGCGCCTGGGCGACCTGGCCGACCGCGGCCGCGACGGCCGCCTCGGAGCGGGTGACGGTGTCCGCCAGGCGGGCCGTGTCCAGCTCGGCCAGCAACTGGCCCTGCCTGACGACGTCGTTCTCGTCGACGAGCACCCGGGCCACGGTGCCGGACAGCTCGCTGCCCACGTCCACCGACTTGGTCGGCTGCAGGGTGCCCGTGGCGGACACCGTGACGACGAGATTGCCGACGGTCGCCGGCTCCGTCAGCCATGCGGTGTCCGTATGCCGGCTCGTCGCCAGGCGCCATGCGCCGGCCACGGCAATCAATGCCGCGAGCAGCAGCACGGCCCACACGGCCACGCGCCGCGCGGACAGGCCCGTCGGCGTGCCGGCACCCTGCAGCAATGTTTGAAGTTCCTGAGTAGTTTTGTCCACGATAAAGTCGCCGCGCGGCAAAAAAGCCCCCGCCGGTTTTGCCGCGGACCGGACGGGGTCGCAAGAAGGTGTTATGCCGAGGCGATCATGTCGCAATAAAAATCGCTTGTGTTTGACCGTGGCACGGGTTTTTGGCTTTTTTTCAGCGCCGGGGGTGCCCGCAGCCGTGGACGGTTTTCGCATATCGATAAACTTTCCTGCTGGCTAACGCGCGCTGTTCAAGAAATCGCAGCGATACACTGTGCCACGGCCGTTGTCATTTGAACACGAGCTTGCGCACGGCTGATCCCGCCAGGCGTCTAATCCATAACAGCAATCAGGAGAGCGAAACATGCAGAACAAAAAAGTCTTGAAAGGGCTGCTGGCCGTTTCGACGGTGGCAGCCATGCTCAGTGCCGTCGGCGTGCAGGCCCAGACGTCGCTCAGTTCGAACCCGAGCCAGACGGGCACCAGCAGCGCCGCCAAGCCGAACACGTCCGGCAAGACCACGCATGAAGGCACCATCGACAACACCAACAGCACGGGCATGGAAAACCGCGCCAAGCAGACGGGCGGCACGGGTTCCTCGGGCATGGCCGGCCACAACGCGTCCGGCATGGCCGACCAGTCTGCCAAGACCGGCAGCGCGAGCATGGGCGCCAGCGGCGCCGGCCAGGCGGCCGCGGGGGCGGCTACCGGCGCCAAGCTGAGCGCGTCCGACGAAAAAATCCTCAAGGACATGGCGATGGCCGACATGGCCGAAGTCGAGGGCGGCAAGCTCGCGCAGAGCAAGAGCCAGAACGCCGACGTGAAGGCCTTCGCCCAGCAGATGATCGACGATCACACGTCGAACCTGAACGACGTGAAGGCGCTCGCGCAGGCGCGCGGCGTGACCTTGCCGACCGAGCCCGACGCCAAGCACAAGGCCATGGCCGCCAAGCTGGAAAAAATGAGCGGCGATGCGTTCGACAAGGCCTATATGAAGGACTCCGGCGTGCAGGATCACAAGACCGTCCACGCCAAGCTGATGGCGGCCGCGAAGAAAGCCAAGGACCCGGAACTGAAGGCCCTCGTCGAGAAGACGAAACCCGTCGTCGCGCAACACCTGAAGTCGGCCGAGCAGATGCCGAAGGCAAAGGCGGGCACGACGTCCGGCAAGTGACACCTCCCCGCGCTTGACCGCGCGCCGCGCCGGAGCCACGCGCGCGGCGCTGCCGCTATTCCATCGCAGCCAGTACCCGCGCCCGGTCTGCGGCCGTGCGGTTCTGGCTCATCTTGAATTTCGCCTCGAGCCTGTCGATGGCGATCTCGATGCCGACCGTCGTCCGCACGATCCTGTCGATGAATTCGGGCGGCGCATCCTCCACCTTCCACCCGGCGTGCGCATCTTCATGGCGCCGCGTCAGCCGCGTCATCTGGGCCAGGATCCATGCGGGATCGTCGATCGCGCGCAGCCGGCCGTGCGCGTGGACGACCGTGTAGTTCCACGTCGGCACGACGCGGCCGCCGGCCGCCTCGACGTCGTACAGCAGCGGCGACACATAACCCGACGCGCCCTGGAACAGTACGAGCACCTGCGCATCCCCCGCCTGCCAGACGGGATTCGCGCGGCCCACGTGCGCACGCAGCAGGCCGCATGGTGCGTCGGCGGACGGCGGCACCAGTTCGAACGGGATGTGGTCCGCCTGGAGGCCGTCGGCGCCCATGCGCACGAGCGCACCCAGTGGATGCTCGGTCATCAGGTGGAACATGTCGGCCTGCGAGGCCGTGGCGAACTGCGTTTGCACGTACATTATTCGAAACCCTCCACGACGATCTCTCCTTTCAGTGAATTGGCGATGTAGCAGCGCGCATGCGCTTCGCGATGCAGCTCGGCCAGCGCGGCATGGTCGGGCTGGTGCGTGCCGCCGAACGCGATGGCCGGGCGCAGCACGATGCGCGTGATGGCTGCGCGGCCGTCGGCGCCCGTGTCGAGCGTGCCGGTGGCGCGGTCGTCGTAGCGGTCGACGACGTAGCCGCGCGCGGCCGCCAGCGACAGGAAGAACAGCATGTGGCAGCTGGCGGCGGCCGCGACGAGCGCTTCTTCCGGATCGACGGCGGCCGGATCGGACAGCGGCACCGGCACGGACAGCGGCGACGACGACGCCGGCACGTCCAGCCCGCCGTCGAACTGCCAGCGGTGCGCGCGGCTGTAGCGCAGGTCGGTGAAGGCCTGGTCGCCGCGCTGCCAGGCCAGGGTGGCTTCGAATCGTTTCATCGTATCCCCATGTGCGAATGAGTGTTCATCTTAGGCGACGCAATGGCTTGCTAAAATGACCAATTATCACGAAGATGGGCGTACCAATCCATCGCGCCGCCATGCACGTCCACGACATCCTCGCCGCCGTCACGCTCGACCGCGATACCGCGACGCCGCTGTTCCGCCAGCTGTACGTCCATCTGAAGACCGCGATCCTCGACGGTCGGATCGGCGCCGGCGTGCGCCTGCCGGCCACGCGCATCCTGTGCGGGCTGTTGAACGTGTCGCGCCAGACGGTGCTCGCCGCGTACGAGCAGTTGATGGCCGAGGGCTATCTGGCGGGCACGGTGGGGAAGGGCACGTTCGTCAGCGCGTCGCTGCCGTCCGGCGCGCGGGCGCGCGCGGAGACCGCGGCGCCGATGGTGCGGCCGCTGTCGGCGCGCGGCGAACTCATTGCCGGCGGCATGGCGCGTGTGCTGCACCACGCGGGACCGCTGCGCGCCTTCCGTGCCAGCATGCCCGGCCTCGACCTGTTCCCGTTCGACGTGTGGCGCCGGCTGGAAGCGCGCCACTGGCGCCATTCGACGGCGCATCTCGGTTACGCGGCCGCCGCGGGCCATGCGCCGCTGCGCGAACTGCTGTGCGCCTACCTGAAGGCGTCGCGCGGCGTGCAGTGCTCGCCGGACCAGATCGTGATCACGTCCGGCTCGCAGCAGGCGCTGTACCTGCTGGCCCAGCTGCTGCTCGCGCCGGGCGAATCGATGTGGATCGAGTCGCCCGGCTACCAGGGCGCGGTGGCGCCGTTCACGGTGGCCGGCGCCCGCGTGTGCCCGGTGCCCGTCGACGACGAAGGCATGGACGTGGCCTACGCGGCGCGCCGCTATCCCGATGCGCGGCTTGCGTTCGCGACGCCGTCGCACCAGCTGCCGCTGGGCGTCACCATGAGCCTGCGGCGTCGCCTCGAGCTGCTGCGCTGGGCCGAGGCCAACCGCGCGTGGATCGTCGAGGACGACTACGACAGCGAATACCGCCACACGGGGCCGCCGCTCGCGTCGCTGCAAAGCCTGGACCGCGCGGGCTGCGTGATCTATGTCGGCACGCTGTCGAAGGTGCTGTTCCCGGCGCTGCGCCTCGGGTACGTCGTGGCCCCGCCGCAGCTGGCCGCCGCGCTGGCGCGGGCGAAGGCCGTCGTCGACCGTCACAGCCCCATCGTGCCGCAGGCCACGCTCGCGGACTTCATCGCCGGCGGCCACTTCGCGCGCCACATCCGGCGCACGCGCGACGCGTACGGCGAACGCAGGCAGGCCCTCATCGACGCGCTCGACGCACGGCTGGGGTCACGCGTGCGCCAGGGGCCGTCCGACGCGGGCCTCGACCTGTGCGTGCATTTCACGGAGCTGCTCGCCGAAGAGACGGTCGCGCAGCACGCGCGCGCGCTCGGGGTCGACGTGCGTACGCTGGGCTATTACACGAATCCGCAGGCCGGCGCCGACTGCGCCATCGCGCCCGGGCTGCTGCTGGGCTTTTCCGCGTTCGCGCCGGACGTGCTGCGTACCGGCGTGGACGACCTGGCGCGTGCCATCGAGCGCGCGGCCCGGGGCGGCCCACATGTCGACGGACGATGATCAGCGTTCCATTGGGCCGGGGCTCGCCGTCCATTCGCGTTTTTGCTCAGTTTCCAATGTGAAAAAATTACGGTTCTGCTAACAATGACGTCATCAATTGGCGTATAGTGCGCGATCGTGTGGGCAATATTCCCACGAAAAAAACCAATAGACCGCGCGCGGCCAAGGTGCCGTGACGACGCGTCGAACACGTCCAACACTAGATACAACGCGCACAATCATGAGTATTGTCGACGTCGATGTCCTGCTCGAGGATTTGGAGGAGGCCGCCCCTTGCGGGCCGAATCCCGAGTATGACGCCGCATTCCCGGAGCGCTAGCAGCGTGCGCTCGGCATCGCGGAAGTCCGGTACGGGGACACCCTTGCCCCGCCGTCCCCCCTGAACGGAAGCAAGTCAAGAAGCACGCCTGCGCGTCGCGGCGCCGCTCGTGCGGGCGCTGCCGGCCAGACGAGCTACGAACACGACGACTATCCCGGTCGCTACCGGTGCTGCATCCGGCCAGGGCGCCGAACGGTTCGCTGTTCTGACGTCGGCGACATGGAATTCAATCACGAGAACACATCATGAAACTTTCGATCGCCGCCAAATTCAACTTGGTGTTCCTGTCGATCTTCGCCGCCGGCTTCCTTGCCGCCGGCGTCGTCGCGGACCGCCTGCTCAAGGAGAGCGCGCGCGAGGAAACCTTGCAGAACGCACGCCTGCTGCTGGAAGCGGCCAAGAGCGTGCGCGGCTACACGGCGAGCCAGATCCAGCCGCTGCTGAAGGACCAGATGAAAGTCGAGTTCCACCCGCAGTCGGTGCCGTCGTATTCGGCCGTCGAGAACCTCAACGTGATCCTCAAGTCCTACCCCGACTTCGCGTACAAGGAAGCGACGCTGAACCCGACGAACCTGCGCGACAAGGCGTCGGATTGGGAAGTCGACGTCATCCAGACCTTGCGGAACAAGCCCGACATGAAGGAATTCGTCGGCGAGCGCGACACGGCGACGGGCCACAGCCTGTACATTGCGCGGCCGCTGCAGATCAAGGACCCTGTCTGCCTGGGCTGCCACACGACGGCCGCCGAGGCGCCGAAGACGATGGTCGACATCTACGGCGCGAACAACGGTTTCGGCTGGAAGCTGAACGAGGTCGTGGGCGCGCAGGTGATCTCGGTGCCGATGGCCGTGCCGACGGCGCGCGCGGATGCGATCTTCAAGACGTTCATGCTGTCGCTGTTCGGCGTGTTCGTCTCCGTCTTCGTCGCGCTGAACGTGATGGTGCACCTGTTCGTCACGCGCCGCATCAAACGCCTGGCGCACGTCGCCGACGACGTCAGCATGGGCAGGTTCGAGGCGGACGAATTCGACGTCAAGGGCAACGACGAGATCAGCGGCCTGGGTCGCTCGTTCAACCGCATGCGCACGAGCCTGAACAGTGCGTTGAAGATGCTCGAGGAATGAAGCAGGACAGGACATGGCGACAATCGACAGGATAGGTAAATACCGCATCGACGGCACGCTGGGCAGCGGTGCGATGGGTGTGGTCTACAAGGCGTTCGACGCCGACATCGCGCGCACGGTCGCGCTCAAGACGATCCGGCACGAACTGCTGGACGGCATGCAGGAAGCGGACATCGTCGCCCGCTTCCGCAACGAGGCGCAGGCGTCCGGGCGCCTCGTGCACCCGAACATCGTCGCCGTGTACGATTTCGGCAGGTACGGCGACACGACGTACATCGCGATGGAATACGTGGACGGCACGCCGCTGAACACGTTCCTCGTCAAGGACGTGCCGATGGACCTCGCGGCCAGCATCACCTGCATCACGCAGCTATTGCGCGCGCTCGACTACGCGCACGCGCGCGGCGTCGTCCACCGCGACATCAAGCCCGCCAACATCCTCGTCACGGGCGACGCCCAGGTCAAGATCACGGACTTCGGCATCGCCAAGATCGAGTCGTCGACCCTGACGCAGGTGGGTGCCGTGATCGGCACGCCCAGCTACATGTCGCCCGAACAGTTCAAGGGCGAGACGGTGGACGGCCGCTCCGACCTGTTCGCCGTCGGCATCGTGCTGTACCAGATGCTGACGGGGGTGCGGCCGTTCAGCGGGCCGGCATCGACCGTCATGCACCAGATCATCCACGAGACCCCGCCGCGGCCCGGCGAGCACCAGCCGGCACTGCATCCGTCGTTCGATGCCGTGCTGTCGAAGGCGATGGCCAAGCGCATCGAGGACCGCTACCCGACCGCGCAGGCCTTCCTGGATGCCCTGAACGCCGCGTACATGCAGCAGACGGGCGGCGTGCCACTGACGGACGAGGACAACGAACGCACCGTGCTCGCGTTCCAGCGCCCCGTGGCATCCGAGCCGGCGCGGCCCGTGCATCCGGCGGCCGCGTCGCAGAGCGGCAGCATGCCCCAGGGGACGGGCAGCGCGTCCGGCCTCACAGGTGTCGCGCCCGACTGGCTGCAGGCGCTGGCGCCCGACCTGCAGACAGCACTGTCGACGCAGATCGGGCCCGTCGCGAAACTGGTGTTGAAGAATGCAGCGGGCGACGCCGTCGACCTGGACGACTTGTGCGGCAAGCTGCTGCCGCACATCGGTTCGGACGCGGGCCGCGCGCAATTCCAGGACAGCGTCCGCGAGATCAAGAAGAAGCACGGACTTTCCACCCTGGCGACGATGAGCGGCCGCAGCCAGACGGGCGCGCCGAAGACGGCCACGCAACTGGCGCAGATGGCGGGCATGCCCACGTTGCTGCAACTGAGCCCCGAGCTGATGGCGGCGGCGCAGATGACGCTCGCGGTGTACGTCGGCCCGATCGCGAAAGTACTGGCGAAGCGGGCCGCGAAGATGACGGGGAATCCCGACGAGTTCTATCGCCTGCTGGCCGAGAACCTGCCGGACCCGCAGGAGCGGGCGCGCTTCCTGAAGGACGTGGGGCGTGGCTGAGCCCCTGGGCGCCAACGACACGCGACGCCAATGCCCATCCTCCTGAGCGTCTACACGTACCGCAACGCGGCGCTTCGACCGCCTGGGCGGTGCCATCGGCCGCGCGCCCGGCAACGACCTCGTGCTCGACGATCCCGGCAAATACATCTCGCTCGCGCGTGCGCGCGTCGAGTATCGCGACGAGGCATTCTGGCTCGTCGACGTCGGCAGCAACCCGAGTTTCGTGAACGACCGTCCCGCCGGCACCGCCCGCCCATGCCGCAGCGGCCGTGCACGACCCCGTGATCCAGGCCCTGCTGCGCGGCCTCGGCCTCACGGAACTGAACACGAAGCGCGGCGCCGAGGAAATCGCCGAGATGGCGGGCGCCATGCTGCGCGAAGCGACGGCCGGCACGATGGGCGCACTGATGGGCCGTGCCATGACCAAGCGCGAGAGCAGGCTGGACATGACGATGATCTCGGCCGCCGCCAACAATCCGCTGAAGTTCTTCCCGGATGCCGGCAGCGCGCTCGCGCAAATGATGGGTGGCGCGATGCCGGGCTATATGCCGGCGCCGCGCGCGTTCGCGACCGCATTCGACGACTTGAAGGCGCACGAGCTGGCGATCATGGCGGGCATGCGCTCCGCGCTGGCGGGCGTGCTCGCACGCTTCGACCCCGCTGCCATCGAGGCGCGCCTGCAGGTGCCGACCGTGATGGACAAGGTGCTCGCGTCGAACCGCAAGGCCAGGATGTGGGACCGCATGGTCGAGCTGTACACGCAGATGGCCGTTGAAGCGGATCGCGATTTCCACCGCCTGTTCGGCGAAGCCTTCGGCCAGGCCTACGAGGAACAGGTCGCGCGGCTGCGCCAGGGGCGTCGCTGAACCCCACTGAATACGAATGTCGTGGAATAGTAAAGTCATCTGGACCAGGGAGCAGCAGCATCCGTTATACCTTTAACTGGTTGCGACTGAGATTGCTGGACGATGCCTCAACCCGTAGCGGCCGAATAAAACGCTGCCCTGTACGGGCGCAGCCGTGCACGGCCCGATCAGGAGACGAGGTTATACTCCGCCACGCCGGAGCTATCCCGAGCGAGATCGCGCGCGTCCTCTGCGGGGCAGCGGGATTTGACGCGAACAACTGTCGAATGCAACCCGGCACAGTTGGCCAGTCTCGGCCAGTTTGGAACCGAAAGGAGAACCGCGTGGCACGACGCCCAGGCATTTTTCCCACGTTCTTTTTGTCCGGCTTCGAATGCTCCACCTTCTTGTGGGGCGATGAAAAGCGCCGCCGCAACCTGGTCGCGGAAACGGGTCATGATCGCCATGCCGCCGACGATTATCGGTTCCTGAGCCGCGTCGGCATCGCCGTGGCCCGCGAAGGCATTCCGTGGCCGATGGTGGACCGCGGCGGCGGCTACGATTTTTCGTCGATCGATCCGTTCATCGCCGCGATGAACGACGCGAAGATCATTCCGATCTGGGACCTCTGCCATTACGGCTACCCGGACGATCTCGATCCGTTTTCCGATGCGTTCGTGGACCGCTTCGCGCGCTATTGCCGCGCCGCGGCCGAGTACGTGGTGACCAGGGTGCGTGGTCCGCACTTCTTCACGCCCATCAACGAGATCACCTTCTTTTCCTACTGCGGCGGCGAGTGGGGCTGGGCCGCGCCGTTTTACTGCGACCGTGAAGACCGGATGCGCCTGCGGCTCGCGCTGTGCCGGGCCGCGATCGCGGGCGTGAAGGCGATACGGGAAGTCGATGCGGACGCGCGCATGGTGCACGTGGACCCGCTCGTGCGCGTGGTGGCGCCGCGCGATCGGCCCGACCAGGTCGAGGCCGCGCGCAACGAGACCGAGGTCGACACGTTCCTCGCCTGGGACATCATCTGCGGCAAGAAGCATCCCGAATTCGGTGGGGCGCCCGACGTCCTGGACATCGTCGGCGCGAACGTCTATTCGTTCGGCCAGATGGAATACCGCGAGCACGGGCCGCATGCGCCGCTGCCGCCCGGCGACGATCGCATCTCGCCGCTGTGCGACATGCTCGAGACGGTGTGGAAGCGTTATCGGCGGCCGATGATCATCGGCGAAACGAGCGGTCTTGGCCACGGCCGCACCAGCTGGCTCAACGACGTGATGCAGGAATCGCTGGCGGCCGTGGAGCGCGGCATCGACCTGCAGGCCGTCTGCCTGTTCCCCTCGGTCGACATGCCGGACTGGCACAGCGGCGAATGGGTCCACAACGGCATCTGCGACGTGGTCCCCGACAACGGCGACCTTAAACGCGTGCCGGACCAGGAATACATCGACGAACTGCGGCGCTGGCAAAAGGAACTGAACCGGGTCACCCAACTGGACGCCGATCCGTTCAGCGATCCGGTCGAACTGCAGGACGTGATCGATGCGGCGCACCGGCTCCGCATGAAGCCGGACAAGAACTGGTGCTGAACGACGGGCGCGTCGCGGCGTCCATTCGCTTGACACCTGGCATACACACAACCTACGTCAAGTCCGCGGCAGTTCCCGGATCTCCACCGTGCCACCCGCCTCGTAGACCGGATTCCCAACCAGGAACGCCCGCGCCGCGTCCACGTTTTCGGCACGAACCCGGAGAAAGCCGGAAACGACGGTCGGCGCGGCCGTGTTGGCACGGCCCTTCCGGAAAACCGCGCCGGTTCCGATCGAACTGCCGCCGTCGAATCGACCCGACGCGCGCAGTGACGTCATGTAGTGCGCCCACTGGTTGCCGTCGGTGGCGATGGCGGTGCCCATCGCATCGCCATGTCGTAAAGATTGCCCCGAGGGCGCGACAACGATAACATTCCTTTAATAACACCGATAGCGCTAACTGCGCCACAACAACTGGAGACTACATGACCCACCCGTTTGCACGGCTGACGGCCGTCCTGCATCTGTCCGCATCGGCGTTGCTGGCCGGCGCCGTCGTGGCGACGCACGCCGCCCCGACCGACGTCCAGCTGGCCGGCCAGCCAGCGAAGGCAATGCAGGCGAGCAGCCTGATGGCGCCGACGCAGAACATCTACGGCCGCAACCACGTGAGCCTGGACGGCCGTTGGAGCTACATCATCGACCCGTACGAGAACGGCTATTACGACTACCGCCACACGCCGTTCGACCAGTCGGAAAGCGGCAAGGGCGGCTTCTACGACGACCGCAAGCCGAAGGACAGGACGGAGTGGGTCGAATACGACTTCGACCGCGCGCCGACGCTGACGGTGCCGGGTGACTGGAACTCGCAGGCCGAGAAGCTGCAGCTGTACGAAGGCACCGTGTGGCTGCGCCAGGCCTTCCAGGCCGATCCGAAGCCGGGCAAGCATTACGCGCTGTACTTCGGTGCCGTGAACTACGAGGCGCACGTCTACCTGAACGGCAAAAAACTCGGGATGCACAAGGGCGGCTTCACGCCGTTCCAGTTCGACGTGACGGACAAGCTGGCGAAGGGCCGCAACGTCGTCGTCGTCAAGGCGGACAACACGCGGCACCAGGACGAGATCCCGACCGTGAACACGGACTGGTGGAACTACGGCGGCATCACGCGCGACGTGCTGCTGGCCGAACTCCCGGCCACGTACATCGCCGACTACAAGGTGCAACTGGCGAAGGGCGACGCGCACCGCATCGAAGGTTTCATCCAGATGGCGGGCGACGCGAAGGCGCAGCAGGTGACGGTGGCGATTCCCGAAGCGGGCATCAGGACCACGGTGCGCACCGATGCGAACGGCCGCGCGGCGCTGAATGTCCCCGTCGATAAACTCGTCTACTGGTCGCCGGAACAGCCCAAGCTGTACACGGTGGAGCTGAGCGGCGGGGGCGACAAGGTCGTCGACCGCATCGGCTTTCGCACGATCGAGACGCGCGGCCGCGACATCCTCCTGAACGGCAAGTCGGTGTTCCTGCGCGGGATCTCGCTGCACGAGGAGAACCCCTTGATTCCGGGCCGGCCCCGCGGTCCGGGCGACATGCGCATGCTGCTGCAGTGGGCCAAGGAGATGAACTGCAATTACGTGCGGCTCGCGCACTACCCGCACAGCGAAGAGATGATCCGCCTGGCCGACGAGATGGGCCTGATGGTGTGGGCGGAAGTGCCCGTGTACTGGACGATCTCGTGGACGAACCCGGACACGTACGCGAACGCGCACGCCCAGCTGACGGACCTCGTCACGCGCGACAAGAACCGCGCGAGCGTCGTCGTCTGGTCGGTGGGGAACGAGACACCCGTGAGTGCCCCGCGCAACGCGTTCATGGGCAACCTGGCAAAGACGGCACACGCGCTGGACGACACGCGCCTCGTGACGGCCGCGCTGGAGATCCACCGCAAGGGCAGCGACATCACGGTGGAGGATCCGCTCGCGGATCTCCTCGACCTCGCAAGCTTCAATGAATACGCGGGCTGGTACTGGGCCAGCAATGCGGAGATGCTGAATTACCGCTTCGACGTCCGCTACGACAAGCCGGTCGTGATCTCGGAATTCGGCGCGGAGGCGCTCGCCGGCTACCACGCCGACGCCGATACGCGCTGGAGCGAGGAATACCAGGACACGCTGTACCGCAACCAGTTCCGCATGCTGTCCGCGATTCCCGGCTTGCGTGGGATGACGCCGTGGGTGCTGGTCGACTTCCGCTCGCCGCGCCGCCAGCATCCGTACTTCCAGGACTTCTGGAACCGCAAGGGTCTCATTTCGAACGGCGGCCAGAAGAAGCGCGCGTTCTGGACCCTGAAGCAGTATTACGACGACGTGCAGCGCCGCTACGAGGGCCAGCCCGCGCGCTGACGTGGCCTGTCAATCGCGGTCCGGTGCTCCCAGCGGGAACAGCGGACGGTACTGCCGCGCCTCGTCCACCGCGCGCGCGAACGACGGGCGCGCGAGCAGGCGTGCGCGGTAGGCGCGCAGGACGGGGTAGCGGTCGGCGATCGGATGCGTCCAGTCGGCGTAGAACAGCGCCGGTGCGGCGGCGCAGTCCGCGAGGGAGAAGGTCTCTCCCGCGGCCCACGTCTTGCCGGCCAGGGCGCCTTCCAGCCAGGCGTAGGCGAGGTCCAGTTTTTCCGTCGCGAGCGCGAGGCCGTCCGCGCGCTTGGTGGCGTCGCCCGTCAGCGCGCCTTCCACCGCGCGCTGCACCATGCTCATCACGTGCAGGTCGAAGACCCGGTCCATGAAACGTACGTCGAGCGCGGCCAGCGGGTCGTCGGGCAGCAGGCGCACGGGGCCAGGATGCGCCAGGTGCAGGTATTCGATGATGACGCTCGTCTCGACCACGTTGCGCTCGCCGTCCACGAGCAGCGGGAATTTGCGCAGCGGCCAGCGTTGCAGCCATTCCGTCACGTGCTGCGGCGTGTCCGGCCCGAGGCTGCGGAATTCGAACTTGGTGTCGTTCTCGTACAGCGCGACGAGCACTTTTTGCGTGTACGACGAAAAGGAATGACCGTAGAGTACGAGAGACATGGAGGGCTCGCTTTCGGTGGGTGGTGGAATCACTGCTTGCATTGTGGACCGCTTTTTCTAACGTAAATCACGCATAGTGAGCCAAAGGACGACTCCGGCGACGACTAAGGCCAAGCCATCACCGACTTCCCACATGACTTCGCTACTCAGGCGATCACGGTCGAGCACGGCACGATAGGGGGCGCCAGGATCAACATAAGCAACGACTTCCGCACCTTGGGGAAACCGACGCAAGGTCTCTTCCGCTTCGGCCCGGCCAACTGCTTGAGGGCCAAAGCGGACGACATCACTTCGATACGTGTTGGTACCAACTGCTTACGTGTATGCAATTTGTGGCCTATACGTCGTACGGCCTTTGCTGCTTCGCCAGCAGCGAACCGAACTGGATTGAATCGACGCTTTCACTCCAAGCCAATGCTGGGCCTGGTATTTCTCCCATGAGGATGCGCTGCCGGCTGCGATGCAGAAAATCCCAGCAGCAACTGCCGCTCCAGCGAACAATTTGCCCGCGAGTGTCACGATTCGTCCGTAACGTGATTTTATTAATTCGACCCGACGGTCAATGGTACGCCGACAGTTTTACTGTTGACCATGACCATGACCATGACGAGGACGTCAAAACGTCATCACAAACCTCGCCCCACCCCCGACGCCGCGCGCATACCGCACCCTGCCCCCATTGCGATGCACGAGCTGCCGCACCATGGCCAGCCCGATGCCGCTGCCGTTCGCGCGCGTCGTGAAGAACGGTGTGAAGATCTGCCGCACGAGTTCATCGGGCACGCCCGGCCCATTATCCGCCACCTCGATGCGCAACTGGCCGCCGCGCACCAGGCGCGCGCTGATCGTCAGCGACGGCCGGGCCACGTCGGCGGTCGCTTCCAGCGCATTGTTCGCCAGGTTCACCAGCGCCTGTTCCAGCTGGCCCGCATCGGCCACCAGTTCGAGATTCGCCGGCTCCACCGTGAAGCGCACTTCGCCTCCACGTTCGGCCCACCCGCCGCCCACCATCGCCTGCAGCCGCATGAACAGGTTATGCACGCGGATGCGCTCGGGGCGCGGCTCGGGCACGCTGGCCAGTGACCGGTAGCCGGTGACGAAGGCCGCGAGGCTCGTCGCGCGGCGGCCGATCGCGTCCAGCGCCGTGTCGAGGTCGACGGCGGTGTCCGGCGCGAGGCCGTGGGCATCTTGTACGAGATCGCGCGCCGTCTGCGACAGCGACGCGACCGGCGTCAGCGAATTCATGATTTCATGGGTCAGCACGTGGACGAGCTTTTGCCAGGCCTGCATGGCTTCCGCTTCCAGTTCGTTCTCGACGGGACTCACTGCGACGAGGCGTTGCGGGCGCCCGTCCAAGGTCAGGTCGACCGCGTTCGCGAGTGCGCGTTCCACGCCGTGCCCCGTGTCGATGGCCAGCACCGTGCGCCGGTCCGCGGCGAGGCCCGCGAGTTGCCGGCCTAAGCCGTCGCGGTCGACGATGCGGCCCGGTGCCAGCAGGCGGCGGGCGGCCGTGTTCAGCGGGTGCGGCGCGCCATCCGCGTTCGGCGTGTCCAGCGTGAACAGGGCGACCGGTGCGAACTCGAGCCACGTGTCGAGACGGGCCGCGCGTGCCGTGTCGGGCGGCGATGGCAGAGGCGTCTCCAGCGGCGCGGCGGGCGTCGCGCACGCGCGCGCGGCGCGCAACGCGAGGATAGCGCCACCGATCATCGCGGCCCCGGCGCATGCCCATGTCCAGGGATTGTCCGCGCCGCGGGCGATCCACCCGGCGCCGATCAGCAGCGCGGCCGCGAGCGCGAGCCTCCACCGTGGCGCCGCGTCAGAGTCCATGCTTGTCGAGCTTCCGGTACAACGCGGCGCGGCTGACGCCCAGCAGGCGCGCGGCGCGGCTGATGTTGCCCTGCACCTGGTCCAGCGCGGCGGCCACCGCGTCGCGCTCCAGCGCGTCCAGCTTGAGCGACGCCGGCTCCGCTGGCGGCGCGACGACGGACGAGGCGCGCGGCGCCAGGCCGAAATCATTGGCGACGTACTGGTCGCCCTGGCCCAGGATCACGGCCCGCTCGCACGCATGGCGCAGGGCGCGCACGTTGCCGGGCCAGTCGTGCTGCTGCAGCCGGTCGAGCGCATCGTCGGCCAGCGGCCGTGGCGCGCGGCCGTACTGGCGCTGGTAATGCGCCAGGTAGTGGGCGAGCAGCAGCGGGATGTCGCCACGCCGCTCGCGCAGCGGCGGTACCTGGATCACGATGGTATTCAGGCGGAACAGGAGGTCGGGACGGAACACGGCGGGGTCGTGCAGCGCGTCGTCGGCGAGATTGGTGGCGCTGACGATGCGCACGTCGACGGCGTGGGCGCGGTCGGCGCCGAGCGGCGTGACTTCGCGCCGCTCCAGCGCCGTCAACAGCTTGGCCTGGGCGGGCAGCGGGAGGTTGCCGATCTCGTCGAGGAACAGCGTGCCGCCCGACGCCGCCTGGAAGCGTCCGGCCCGCTCGTGGCGCGCGTCCGTGAACGCGCCCTTGCGGTGGCCGAACAACTCGCTCTCCAGCGTGGCTTCGGGCAGGGCGCCCATGTCGAGGGCGAGGAACGGATGCGCCGCGCGCCGCGACTGGCGGTGGACGGCACGTGCGACGAGCTCCTTGCCGACGCCGTTCTCGCCCAGCACCATCACGTTCGCCTCGGTCGGCGCGACGTGGGCGATCAGGTTGCGCAGGTGGCGCATCGATGGCGCGTCGCCCATCAGCGCATCCTCGTCGCCGGGAACGGCGGGCGCCGCGTCCGCGCGCCGCGCACACGCCTGGTCGACGGTCGCCAGCAGGCGCGCGTTGTCCCAGGGCTTCGTCAGGAAGTCGCACGCACCGGCCTTCATCGCTTCCACCGCCAGCGCCACGTCCGCATAGGCCGTCAACGCGATGACGGCGGGCGGTTGCGGCAACGCGCGCAACTGGCGCAGCGCGGCGAGTCCCGCGGCGCCGTCCGTCTGGCCCGGCGCGAAATTGAAGTCGAGCAGGACGACGTCCGGCGTGGCGCCCTGCAGGTAACGGGGCAGGTCGGCCGGATGCGCCAGGCTGTCCACCCGCGCCACGTGCCGGCGCAGCAACAGCGTGGCCGCGTAGGCGACGTCGGCGTCGTCGTCGAGGACGAGGATGTGCGCTGCGCTGGGCGACATGGGAACACCAGGAATGAAGGTGCGCCGATTCTAGCAGCCGTCCCGCGCCCCGCCCAGCGTTCCGGATGGCGTGGCGGCGAAGTGTCCGGAAGCGGACACCTCGCTTGTCCGGTCGCGGACAATCCGCACGCCGGAAGCGTCCGTCCGGGCCTGAAATGTCGTGGCACGGATGTTGCGAACGGTGTGCGTCATGCTCTCCAACCTGCACGATGATCTGGCCCCGGCGGATGCCGACGGTGCCGCCATGGACACCCCGCTACCCGTACGTCGCGGACGCCGCCTCGCCGCGCTGTGCGCCGGCGCGCTGCTCGCCGCCGGTGCCGCCATGCTGGTGTGGCGCGCGATGCCGCGCGGCTTGTCGGTCGAGGCGGCCAGCGTGCGCGCGGCCGCCGTCACCCGCGCGACGTTCCATGACGACGTGCTGGTGCGCGCGAGCGCCGCGCCCCTGCGTTCCGTGCTGCTGGATGCGGTCGAATCGGGCCGGGTCGAGGAAGTGCTCGCGCGCGACGGGGCGCTCGTCGCGAAAGGAGAGGTGCTGTTTCGCCTGTCGAACGCGCAGCGTCGCCTGGAGCTGCTGCAGCGCGAGTCGGAACGGGCGCAGCAGATTTCGAATGCGATGAACATGCGCATCGCGCTCGAGGCCAGCCGCGCCGACCGGCGGAGGCGGCTCGCGGACCTCGAGTTCGCGGCGCGCGAAGCGGACAAGCAGTACCGCCGCAGCCTCGCGCTGTCCGAGCAGGGCTTCGTGTCGGCGGCCGCGCTGCAGGACGCGGCCGACCGCAGGACGCAGCAACGGCGGCTGCTGGCCGCGGAGCAGGCCGATGCGCGCGCGGAAGAGCGCATCCAGGCGAACGCGCTGCAGCAGATGGACAAGGCCGGCCTGCGCCTGGAAACGGGCCTGCGCCTGGTCAGCGAGACCGTCGCCGCGCTGGAAGTGCGGGCGCCCGTCGCGGGCCGGCTGACCGACTTCCGGCTGCAGGTCGGCGAAACGGTCAAGCTCGACCAGCACCTGGGCCGCATCGACGATCCGGTCCGCTTCAAGCTGGCGGCGCAGCTCGACGAGTATTACCTGAACCGCCTGGCGCCGGGCCTCGCGGCGCATGCCGTCGTGAACGGCACCTCGTACGGCCTGGCGGTCAGCCGGCTGTATCCGCAGATCCGCGACGGCAGGTTCGCGCTCGAACTCGCGTTCGGGGAGGGCGCCGCACCCGTCCTCCAGCCGGGCCAGAGCCTGGAAGTGGCGATCACGCTGGGCGCCCCGGCGCCCGCCATGGTGCTGCCGATGGATGCGTGGGTCGCCGACGGCGGCGGCACCAGCGTCTACGTGCTCGCGGCCGATGGACGCAGCGCGCTGCGGCGCCCGATCCGCACGGGGCGCCGCAACGACAGCCAGGTCGAAGTGCTGGCGGGCCTCGCGCCCGGCGAGCGCGTGATCGTGTCGTCCACGGCCGCCTACGGCCAGGCCGCGCGCCTCGCCTTCGCCCAGCCGGCCGGCCTTTCAACCCAACCCAAGGACATGACACAATGAAGCTCGACGATCACCCACCCATATTCACCGGAGACGCCATGCTGAAGCTCGTCAACGTGACCAAGACGTATCGCGGCGGCGACGTGCGCACGCGCGCGCTCGACGGCATCAACCTCGAGATCGAGGCGGGCGAATACGTGGCCGTCACGGGGCCGTCGGGGTGCGGCAAGTCGACGCTGCTGGCGATGCTCGGCCTGCTCGACACGCCGGACAGCGGCGACTACTGGATCGACGGGCAGCAGGCGGGCGGCCTTGACGAGGCGCGCCTGAACCGGCTGCGGCGCGGCCGCATCGGCTTCATCTTCCAGAACTTCAACCTGATCGAAGCGCTGACCGTGCAGGAGAACGTCGAGCTGGCACTGCAGTACCTGGGCGTCTCGGCGGCGGAGCGGCGCCGGCGCACCGCTGCAATGCTGGACAAGCTGGGCGTGGCACACCGCGCGCGCCATCGTCCCTCGCAGCTCTCCGGCGGCCAGCAGCAGCGCGTCGCGATCGCGCGCGCCCTGGTTCCGAATCCGGCCGTGCTGCTGGCCGACGAGCCGACCGGCAACCTCGATACGGCGCGCGGCGAAGAAGTGATGCGCCTGCTCCGCCAGATCAACGCCGAGGGCACGACCATCGTGATGGTCACGCACTCGCCGGCGCACGCGGCCCAGGCCTCGCGCACCGTGCGCCTGCTCGACGGACGCATCGTGGTCGATGCGCTCCACGCGGCGTGAAGGAGCGGCGATGACCCGACAAGATTTCACGATCGGCTGGCGCACGCTGGTCGCCGACCCCGTGTATTCGCCGGTGGTCGTGCTGGGGCTGGCGATCGGCTTCGGCAGCTGCCTGCTGCTGCTCGGCTTCGTGCGCTATTCGTGGCAGTACAACGCCCACGTGCCGCACGTGGAGCAGGTCTACGTCGTCAAGCAGCGCGACAACCGCCAGCCGACGGCGCCCTGGTTCGACCAGGTGCCGTTGCTGTTGCACGCGACCGCGCTGAAGGCGCCCGGCGTGGACAGCGCGGCCGCGTGGCTGCCGACTCGGCCGCAGCAGCTGACGGCGCGCGCGGGTGGCCGCCTGCATCGCCACGACAGCCTGACCGTCACGCCCGAATTCGCGCGCACGCTGGGCCTTGTCGCGGTGCGGGGCGACCTCGATGCGGCGCTGCGCCGGCCCGACAGCTTCGCCGTCACGGAAGCGGGCGCGCTGGCGCTGTTCGGCAGCGCCGACGCGGTCGGACGCACCATCGACGTCGATGGCCAGTCCGTGCGCGTGGGCGCCGTCGTGCGCACGCCGCCCGCCAACACGACGATTCCGTTCGAGACCGTGTTCGGTCCCACGTCCAGTCTCGCGCCGCCCGAGATCCGCGACGAACTGGTGACGGGCAGCCGCGGATGGTGGGGCAGGATGCTCGTGCGCGTGCGGCCGGGCGCGCCCGTCGGGCCGATCCGCGCCGCGCTGCAGGACGCCGTCGACCATGCCGCCGTGCTGCAGAAGATCCCGGCCGCGACGCGCGCGCGCCTGGGCGGACGCAAGGTGATGGACGTCGAACTGGTGCCGCTCGGCGAAGCGTATTTCGACCGCGACGTCGCGGCCAACAACCTGGCGCGGCCGGGCCCGCGCGGCGACAAGACCGTGGTGGCGGGCCTGGGCGCCATCGCCTTGCTGATCCTGCTGCTGGCCGCGATCAACTACGTCAACCTGGCGACGGCGCGCGTGGTCCGGCGCCAGCGCGAGATCGCCATGCGCAAGGTGCTGGGCGCGAGTCCGCGCCGGATCGCCATGCAGTTCGTCGCCGAGGCGTTGCTGGTGGCGCTGCTGGCGACGAGCCTCGGGCTGCTGTTCGCGTGGCTGGCGCTGCCGCTGTTCGCCGAGCTGGTGGCGCGCGACCTGGGCGGCCTGCTGTCGCCGTCGAACGTGGCGGCGGCGCTGGCGCTGGGCGTCGTCGTCGGCCTTGCCAGCGCGATCCATCCCGTGTGGGCCGCGCTGCGCGTGGCGCCGCATGGTGCGCTGACCGGCCGCCAGGACGACGAATCGGTGCGCGCGGGCCGCGTGCGCAAGGCGATGACGGTGCTGCAGATCGGCGCGGCGATGGGCCTGGCCTGCGTGACGCTCGCCATCACGTGGCAGACCCGCTACGCGCTGGCGCAGTCGCCCGGGTTCGATCCGTCCTCGCTGCTGATCGTCGACCTGCAAGGCGGGGCGAATGCCAAGGACAGCGCCGCGGTGCGCGGGCTGATCGCGGCGCTGAAGGCCAACGGTGCCGTGGCCGGCGTCGCGATCAGCGAAGACGCGGTCGGTCGCCACGACGCCGCCTGGTCGCGCGAAGTGCGCCGGCCCGGCGTGGCCGACGTGCGCGTCGAGATGAAATCCGTCAGCCCCGATTTCTTCGAGCGGTACGGCATCCAGCCCGTGGCGGGCCGCTTGTTCGATCCGCGCCTCGACGCGGACGACGCGGCCGAACCGCTGGTGGTCAACGCCGTCACGGCGCGCCGGCTCGGTTTCGCCACGCCGGCCGCCGCCATTGGCCAGATGGTCGTCTTCACGAATTTCGACGACAGCGTCGTCCACAAGCGGATCGTCGGCGTCGCGCCCGAACTGCGCTTCCATTCGCTGCACGAGGCACCGGCCGCCGTCGGCTACGAGGTGTGGATCGCCGGTTCGACGCTGACGGTGAAGGCGGCGCATGCGCTGCCCGAGGCCGAAGCGGCCGTGCGCGCGTCGTGGCCGCGCTGGTTTCCGGATGCGGTATTGACCGTGCACCGCGCCGCCGACGTGCTGGCCGCCGATTATGCCGAGGACCGGCGCCTCGCCCGGCTCGTTGCGATCGCCACCGGCATCGCGCTGGCCATATCGGCCTTCGGCACGTACGCGCTGGCGGCCGACGCCGCGCAGAAACGGGCGCGCGAAATCGTCCTGCGCAAACTGTACGGCGCGCGCCGGCGCGATATCGCCGTGCTCATGCTGCGCGAGATCGGCGTGCTCACGCTGGCGGGCGCCGTCGCGGGATTGCCGCTGGGGGCGCTGGCGGGCGAACGCTATCTGTCGTCGTTCGTCGAGCGTGCCCCGTTCGGCTACTGGAACGTGGCGCTGGCGTTTTGCGCGAGTGCCTGCGTGGCGGTGGCCGCGATGGCGCAGCATGCGTGGGGCGCCATGCGCATGTCGCCGGCGGATGTGCTCAGGTAGAATCCAACGTCGGCACGCGCTGCACCCTGGACGATGAGGACTTGGCATGAGCAATCAGGAATGGACTCCGGTCACCCATGACAACTGCGGCCACGTGCCAGGCCCGTTCTACCACGGCACCAGGATTCGCCTGCAGCCGGGCGACCTGTTGACGGCGGGCCGGGCCTCGAATTTCGAGGACGGGCGCGTCTCCAACAACGTGTATTTTTCCGCGCTGCTGGAGCCCGCCGTCTGGGGTGCGGAGCTGGCGGTGGCGCTGGCCGGCGCGGCGGGCCGCGGGCACCTCTACATCGTGGAACCGACGGGCACGTTCGAGGACGATCCCAACCTGACGAACAAGCGCTTTCCCGGCAATCCGACGCGGTCGTACCGCACGCGTGCGCCGCTCAGGATCGTCGCGGAAGTGGAGGATTGGACGGGGCATCCGCCAGAGGTGCTGCGGCAGATGCTCGACCACCTCGAGGAATTGCGGCGCGCGGGGCGCGCCGTGATCGAAGACTAGGTCAGCCCCGCGTGCGCTTGCGTGCGCGGCGCGCGGCCAGCAGCGCGGCCACACCGGCGCCACCCAGCAACAGGGTACCCGGTTCCGGCGCGGCGCCGGGTTTCGTCGGCGTCTTGCCGGGTTTGTCCGTGGTGCCGGGCAGGTCCGTCGTCGGCGGCAGCAGGGTGCCCGGGATCTCCGCCGGCGGCTTCGTGCCCGGGTCGGTGGAGGGCAGCTTGGTGTCGTCCAACGTCGTCGGCAACTTCGGGTCGGGGGTCGGCGAGCCGCCCTTGTCCGTACCGCCGCCCGTGCCGCCACCTGTGCCGGTGCCGTTATCGGTGCCGGTGCCGGTGCCGCCACCTGTGCCGGTGCCGGTGCCGTTATTGCCACCCGTGCCGGTGTCGGCCGGAGACGTCCCGGTCGCCAGGACTTGCGGCAGCGTGCCCCGGTCCCAGGCGCCGACCGGGTTGTTGTTGTAGTAGGCCGGTACGCCGGCAATGCGGTGCGCCAGCGGCGTGCCATTGTTCGGGACCGTGCCGCTGGTGGCGAAGGTCTGCAAGTGGAAGCGCTGGCCCACGGGATTGCCGTCGACGGCGAATCCGACCTGTGCCACGCTGCCGTCGCCGTCGCCTTCCTCCGCCTGCTCGACGGAAGAATCGAGTTCTTCCTCGCTCGGGCCTTTCACCTCGACGGGCAGTCGCGGCACGTCGGAAATGCGGTTGCCGCAGCGCGTGCGGATCTCGTTCTGGCCATCGGACAGCACGGTCTCGCCTTGTGCCAGCTGGAGTTTCTTCGCCGTCCAGTACACCTTGTCGCCCTTGCGGTACGAGACGTACACGCCGCGCGGCGCGGCGACTGTCTTGACGGTGGCCTTCGACGCTTCGAAGGCGGCATAGTGCGCCGCGACGACCTTGTCCACGACGATGGCGTGCGCCAGTTCGCGGCGGTCGAGCACGCCGCCAGGCACGATCGAATAGGCGTAGACGCGGCGCGTCTTCTTCGTCTCCACCTGCTCCGCGGCCGGCTGCACGGCGGTTGCCGGGGCGGGCGCAGCGGCCAGCGCGGTTACGCCCGCGGCCGGTGCCGATGGGGCAGAAGGGCGCATCGCCAGCGCGAACGCGGCGGCGCAGGCGGCCACGCCGAGCACGCCGGCGGCGGCCAGGCGCTTGTTCAGGCGTAAACCTTTTCTGCTGCGACGGATGTAGGCGCTGCGGTAGTCCATAAGAGGCTAGGCAATAAATAAGTAGGATAGCTCCTACAGAATAGCATCTTTCCTAACGTTAAATCCAGATTTTGTTAAAAAAATTCTATTTGCATAATGCAATGACGACACAAGTTGACGCGACATGACGGTACGTCCGGCTTCCCTGCGTACGGGCCATGCGCGGTGTTGTATGTACGACAGTTGTGTTGCGGAATTGATACGATCTAACGCCGTCGGCGTCAGCGTTCGATGAGCGCCAGCACGGCCGTGATGTTGTCCCGGCTGCCGTGCGACTTGGCCAGCGCGACCAGCTCGGCGCAGCACTGTTCCAGCGACTGCGCATGCGCGCCGGCCAGCACGCGTTCGATGGCGGCGTGGGGCGTATTGCCGTACAGGCCGTCGCTGCACAGCAGGTAGAGGTCGCCGGGGTGGGGCGTCGTTGCCTTGACGTCGGGCGCGACGGTGGCCACCGGGCCGATCGCCTGCAGCAGCAGGTTCCGCGGCGGGAAATCGCCGGAGACACCGGCTTCGAGTGCTTGCTGGTACAGGGTCTGGTCGCGCGTGAGCACGGCCAGCTCGCCGTCGCGGCAGCGGTACAGGCGGCTGTCGCCCACGTGGAAGACGACGAGCGGGCCGTCGGGCAGGCTTTGCCAGAAGCCCGTCAGCGTCGTGCCCATGCCGCCGCCTTCGCCGAGGCCGTTGTGCGCGTTGGCCTGGTAGACACGCGCGTTGGCGGCGTCGACGGCCTCGTGCACGGCCATGATGGCGGGCATGTGCTCGTCCTGCCAGGTCGCGTCCGGGTCGAACGCGTCGCCGGGGCAGGTTTGTGTCGGGGCCGCTGCGGACAGCGCGTCGCGCACCGTTTCCAGCGCCAGCCGGGCCGCGATCTCGCCGCCCTCGTGGCCGCCCATCCCGTCGGCCACGGCGACGAGGTTCAGCTGCGCGTCGATGAGGAAGTTGTCCTCGTTGGACTGGCGCACGAGTCCGACGTCGGTCAGGCCGTACGCGCAACCGAACGAAAGGCGGTGATAGATGCTCGGGGTCAGCTGCTTCCAGTGGCTCATCGACGGCGCGGCTTGCGTGGCTAAGGTGACGTGGGAGGGCTGCATGCTAGCACGCGCGGCGCCGTCCCGGTGCGCACGTCGGACGCCGCGAAGCTGAGCCGGATCGGCATCGCGGGCGGTGGCGATGACCTCGATGGCGACGCTGCGGATGAGCGGCCGCACGTGTCATCGAAGTGATTCATCGACAATGAAAATCGGCCCCGCAGCATGATGCCGCGGCGGTCGCGGAGGTTTATACTTGATGTATGAACGACATCCGCTGCACCTGGGCCAACATGGCCAATCCGCGCTACATCGCCTACCACGACCACGAGTGGGGCGTTCCGTGCCACGACGAGACGACGCTGTTCGAAATGCTGAATCTCGAGGGCGCGCAGGCCGGGCTGTCGTGGGAAACGATACTCAACAAGCGCGACAACTACCGTGTCGCGTTCGACGGCTGGAACGCCGGGAAAATCGCGCGCTACGACGACGCGAAGGTGGCCGACCTGCTCGCCAATCCGGGCATCGTGCGTAACCGCCTGAAGGTCGCGGCCGCCATCAACAACGCCCGGGCGTACCTGCGCCTGCGCGACGACGGCTTGACCCTGGACGACTACCTGTGGCGCTTCGTCGACGGCCAACCCATCGTCAACGACTGGCCCGACGGCGCGCGGCCGGCCCGCACCGACCTGTCCGACCGCATCTCGAAAGACCTCGGCAAGCGCGGCTTCAAATTCGTCGGATCGACCATCGTGTACGCGTACATGCAGGGCATTGGCATGGTCGACGACCACGACCGCGCCTGCCTGTGCCGCCGCCGGAGGTGATGTCATGGACTATCGCGCATGCTGGTGCAGCCGGGCGCGTTACACCGTCTTCGATGCGCATTACGGCGACGGGAGTGCGATCCGCGTCCTGACCGACGTCTGGAACACCGACCCGCACCGCTCGCCGAAGCTGCACGTGATCGCCGTGTGCGACCACCTGCTGCCGGGCTTCCACCGCTTGCCGCAGGCGGAGCCCGGCTTGACTGTCGACCTGGTCAGCGCGCCACTCGACGAGGCGCTCGCGCAGCTGACGGCGCGCGTCGACCTGTTCCGCCTGCACGACATCGAACAAGCCGGCACCGACTTCGCGCGCCACGTCGCGCGCGTGGCCGCGCAGGATGCGCACCTGCTCGCGCAAGGCCTCACGCCAGCGCAGATCGACGCGCTGACGGCGCAAGGCTTCGTGTTCGATGCCGGTGGCCAGCACGCGCGCTTCGCCAGCCGCAAGCCGCGCGCGCCGGTACCGCCCGCGCCCGAGCGGCGCGCCATCGTGCTCGGTGCCGGCATCGCCGGTGCCGCCGCCGCCGAACGCCTGTGCGCGCGCGGGTGGCAGGTGACCCTCGTCGACCGCCAACCGCAGCCCGCGATGGAAGCGTCGGGCAACCTGGCCGGCATCTTCATGCCGCTGCTGTCGAAGGACGACAACGTGCCCACGCGCCTGACGCGCGCCGCCTACCTGTACGCGCTGCGCCACTGGGAACGGCTGGGCGGCATCGGCCGCGCCATCGAGGGCGACACGTGCGGCGTGCTGCAGCTCGCGCGCGATGCCGACCATGCCGACGTGCAGCGCGCCATCGCCGCAGGCAAGTCGCTGCCGCCCGATTTCGCCGAGTGGCTCGAGCGGCCCGCGGCGGAAGCCTTGCTCGGCCTGCCGGCGCCGGACGGCGGCTGGCTGTTCCGCGGCGCCGGCTGGGCGCGGCCCGGCAGCGTGTGCGATGCAATGCTGGCAGCGTGCGGCGGTCGGCTCGAACGGCGCTTCGGCGTGGGCGACGTACGCATCGAGCGCACCGGCGAGCGCTGGCGCCTGACGGATGCGCATGGCGCCACGGTGGCGTGCGCGCCGAACCTGATCCTCGCCAACGGCAGCGGCGCCGTCGCCGTGCCGCAGGCTGCGCAGCTGCCCCTGACGACCTTGCGCGGGCAGGTGTCGCACGTGCCCGCCGGGATGGTGCCGAAGCTGCCCGTCGTGCTGTGCCGCGAAGCGTATCTGACGCCGGCCGCCGGTGGCGTGTGCAGCGCCGGGGCGACGTACGATGCCGATCCGAACCCGGCGCTGTCGCCGGAAAGTCACGCGGAAAACCTGGAGCGCCTGCGCGGCCTGCTGTCCGATCCGCAGGCTGCCAGGGACGCGCCGCTGGAGGGCCGCGTGGGCTTTCGCTGCGTCGCGCCGGACCGGTTGCCGCTCGTCGGCCGCCTGCCGGACTTCGACGCGGCCGGCACCACCGAGCGCCTGCGCGACGTGCCGCGCCATCCAGGCCTGTACGCGTTGCTCGGGTATGCGTCGCGCGGCCTGATCTGGGCGGGCTTCTCCGCCGAATTGCTGGCCGCACAGATCGAAGGCGAGCCGCTGCCGCTGGAAGCCAGCCTCGTCGACGCGCTCGATCCGGCCCGCTTCGTGTTGCGCGCACGCCGCGCGCCGCGGGGTCCGCAGTCCGAAAATTGATTTCTTTCGGGAAACCGAAAGTTTCAAAGGTATAATGTGTGCAGAGCAACATTTCACACATGAGCCGGACATGGACGACGACACCCCCGACGCGCCAGAGCTGTCCCTGTTTCTCGCCTCGACCGCGCACGACATGAAGAACTCGATCAGCGTCCTGTCCGGGACGCTGGAGCGGCTGCTGGTCGCGCATTCTTCCCGGCCCGCCGCGCAGACGGACCCGGAATACACGCAGATGGCGCACATGCTGTACCAGACGAAGCGCCTGAACGACAACCTGATGCAGCTGCTGGCGCTGTACAAGCAGGTGGGCACGCCCGCGTACCCGTTCGACATGCAGCCGCTCGAGCTGGGCCAGCTGGTCGACCAGGTGGTGGCGCTGGAGCGTGTGCTGCTGACGTCGCGCGGCGTGAAGCTGGAGCTGGATTACGACGCGGACCTCGTCTGGCACCTCGACGAGGACCTGATCGTGGGCGTGCTGTCGCATGCGATCAACAACGCCATCCACTACACGTGCGACACGGTGCGCCTCGCGATCCGCGCAACGGACGACGGCTGGCTCGAACTGCGCGTGGAAGACAACGGCCCCGGTTATCCGCCGGCGCTGCTGAAGGCGGGCGCGATCGCGACACGCGATACGGCGGCCGGCATGAACTTCCTCACGAACAGCGCGGGCCTGGGGCTGTATTTTTCGAGCGAAGTCGCGCGCATGCACCGCCACCGCGAGCGCCGCGGCCTGCTCCGTCTCGAGAACGGCGGGCGTTACGGCGGCGGCTGTTTCATCCTGAACCTGCCATGAACGCACCCGGGAACGCGCCGGTGAAGACGGTGACCGAGATCGACTGGGCCGGCAAGAACTACCTCGTCGTCGACGATTTCGTCGGCGTGCGCCAGCTGCTGCGCGAAGCCTTGCGCAGCCTGGGCGCGAAGAACATCGACCAGGCATCGTCCGGCGGCGAGGCGATGGGGCTGCTCGCGCGCATCCGCTACGACGTCGTCCTGTGCGACTACAACCTCGGCGACGGCAAGAACGGCCAGCAGGTGCTGGAGGAAGCGCGCGTGCGCAACCTCGTCAACCCGAGCACCGTGTGGCTGATGGTGTCGGCCGAGAAGAGCGTGGAATCGGTGATGGGCGCGGCCGAGCACCAGCCGGACGCCTACCTGATCAAGCCGATCACGGAAGGCGTGCTGCTCACGCGCCTGAACCGCGTGTGGCACAAGAAGCAGGTCTTCCGCCTCATCGACCAGGCCTACGCCGAGAAGGACTACCTGCGCGCGGCGCGCATGTGCGACGCGGCGATGGAAGTGCACAAGGCGCACGAGATCGACCTGTTGCGCATGAAGGCGAAGCTGATGGAGAAGAGCGGCGAGCCGGATCGGGCGCGCGAGGTGTACGAGCGCGTGCTGGAACAGCGCGAATACCAGTGGGCGCGCTCCGGCATCGCCAAGATCCGCATGGCCAACGGCGAATTCGAGCAGGCGCGCCAGGCCTTCCAGAGCGTGATCGCGGAGAACCGCTACTACATCGACGCCTACGACCAGCTCGCGCTCGCGTACCAGAACATGGGGAAGCTGGACGAGGCCTGCGCCATCCTCGAACGGGCCGCGAAGCTGTCGCCGAATTCCGTGCCGCGCCAGCGCAACCTCGGGAACGTCGCGCTCAAGGTGGGCAATGTGCAGATCGCGGAGAAGGCCTTCCGCAAGTGCATCGCGATCGGCGAATACTCGATCATGAAGACGCCCGACGCCTACCTCGGGCTGGCACGCGTGTGCGGCCAGAAGAACGACGCGAAGGAAGCGTTGCAGCTGCTGGCGCAAGCCCAGCGCGAATTCGCCGCGGACCATCCGGACATCGCGCTGCGCTCGAAGATCACGGAGGGCCTCGTCTACCACGAGAGCGGCGACTACCGGCGCGCGCGCAAGGCGGGCGACGAGCTGGAAGCCCTGCTGAACGCGACGGACAACCGGCCCGACATCCCGACCTGCCTGGAACTGGCCACGTTGCTGTTCGCCGTCGGCGTGAAGGACGCGCCGGCCGACCTGCTGTGCTACGTCATCCGCAACAACCACGACAATCCGCTGCTGCTCGACGAGGTGCAGAAGATCTTCGAAAAGGCGCGCCTGGGCGACGAGGGCCTGGAACTGATCCGCGCATCGAAGAAGGAAGCGACGGACCTGATGAACCAGGGCGTGCTGCTGTGGAAGACGGGCAAGCTGAAGGACGCCGTGACGTGGATGCGCGAGGCGCGCAAGAAGGTCCCGAACAACCAGCGCATCCTGTTCAACGCGGCCCAGATCCTCGTCTCGCACCTGCAGCAGCACGGCTACGACACGGCGCTGTCCGCCGAAGCCTACGACGTGCTGCACCACGTCGACCGGCTGCTGCCGGGGCAGCAGCGTTTTGCGCAACTCATGGAGCAGTTGGCGCAGTTGCAGCCGGTGGCGGAGCGTGGGGCGGTGGATGAGGTGGCTTGATCGGCCAGTAAATTCCGCTACGCGATCTGGTGAAAATCATAACGCCGGCGGCGCGGACCGCCGTGTGAGAATTTCGGCCTGACTAACTGCGGAGGGCTGCATGCGCATCGAATGGACGAACCCATCCCCGAACGGCGTGTCGCGCCGCGGCTTCCTGAAGTCCGCCGGCGGGCTTGTACTGGGCTTCGTCGTGCCCGGCGCCGCGCGCGCGGGCGCGACGGCACCCGCCGCACCCAACGCGTTCCTGCGCATCGCGCCGGACGGCACGATCACGGTGATGGTCGACCGCCTCGAATTCGGCCAGGGCGTGCACACGGCGCTGCCAATGCTGATCGCCGAAGAACTCGACGCGGACTGGTCGCAGATGCGCGGCGCGCTGGCGCCCGCGGCCAGCGCCTACAACGATCCGCTGTTCGGCATCCAGATGACGGGCGGTTCGATCTCCGTGTCGCACTCGTTCACGCACTACCGCGAAATCGGCGCCCGCGCCCGCGCGATGCTGGTCGCGGCGGCGGCCGAGCGGTGGCAGGTCGAGGCGGCGCAGTGCACGACGGCGAAGGGCGTCGTCTTCGGCCCCGGCGGCCGCAAGGCCCGTTATGGCGCGCTGGCCGATGCCGCGATGGCGCAGCCCGTGCCGGCGACGGTCAAGCTGAAGGACGCGAAGGATTTCCGCTGCATCGGCAAGCCATTCCTCCGCCTCGATGCACGCGCGAAGGCGAGCGGCAGGCAGCAGTTCGGCATCGACTTCGCGCTGCCCGGCATGAAGGTGGCCGTGATCGCGCGCCCGCCCGTGTTCGGCGCGCGGGTGCGCAGCGTCGACGCCGCCAAGGCCAGGGCGATCAAGGGCGTCGTCGACGTGGTCGAGGTAGCGGCGGGCAGTGGCGGCCGCGGCGTGGCCGTCATCGCGGACGGTTACTGGCCCGCGACCCAGGGCCGCGCCGCGCTGGCGATCGATTGGGACACGAGCGCAGTCGACAAGCCGGATTCAAGCCGGCAGATGCGCGCGTACCGTGCGCTCGCCGCGAGCCCGGGCTTGCCGGCCAGCGTGGCAGACACCGGCCGGCTGGCATCGGCACCGAAGACGATTGCGGCCGTCTACGAATTTCCCTACCTGGCGCACGCCCCGATGGAGCCGGTCAATTGCGTGGTCGATCTCCAGGGCGACCGGTGCACGGTGTGGGCCGGCGTGCAGTTCCAGACCTTTGACCGCGCCGCCATCGCCACCGCCACGGGCCTGGCGCCGGAGCGCGTCACATTGCACACGATGATGTCGGGCGGCGGTTTCGGCCGGCGCGGGGTGACGACGTCGGACGACCTGGTCGAAGCCGTCAACGTCGCGAAGGCGTACGGACGGGGGGCCGTGAAAGTCGTCTGGAGCCGCGAAGACGACATCAGGGGCGGCTACTATCGCCCGTCACACGTCCACAAGGTCGATATCGGGCTCGATGCCGACGGCGACGTCGTCGCGTGGAACCACGTGATCGTCGGCCAGGCCATCAGTGCCGGCACGCCGTTCGAAGGCGCGTTGATCAAGGACGGCATCGATTCCACGACGACGGAAGGCATCGCGGGGATGTATGACTTACCTGTGAACCTGTCGGTCCACCACCCCAAGGCGAACGTGCCCGTGCTGTGGTGGCGCGGCTCGGCCTCCACGCACACGGCCTTCGTGATGGAGACGCTGGTGGACGAGGCGGCCCATGCGGCCGGCGTCGATCCCGTCGCGTACCGGCGCAAGCTGCTGGGTGCGACGAAGCCGCGGCATCTGGCGGCGCTCGACCTGGCCGTGGCGAAGTCCGGCTATGGCACACGGACGCTGCCCGTCGGCCGAGCCTGGGGCGTGGCCATGCACGGGATGGCGGGCAGCGTCGTGGCCTACGTGGTCGAAGCGTCGGTGGAGAAGGGTCTGCCCAGGCTGCACAAGGTCACGGCCGGCGTGCATTGCAACCTGGCCGTCAATCCGCTCGCGATCGAGGCGCAGGTGCAGGGCGCCGTGCTGATGGCCGTCGGCACGACGTTGCCGGGTGCCGCCGTCACGTTCAAGGACGGTGCCGTCGAACAGAGGAATTTCGGCGATTACACGGTGGCGCGCATGCCGGACATGCCGCACGTGGACGTGTTCATCGTGCCGTCCGGCGAGCCGCCCAGCGGCATGGGCGAGCCGGGCCTGCCGCCGCTGGCGCCGGCCTTCGCCAACGCCGTGTTCAGGCTCACCGGCAAGCGCTTGCGCAAGCTGCCGTTCGACCTCGATGCGGCGTGAGTTCGCGCCGGATCAGCCCGGCTGCCGCTTCCATTCGGCGTAGCGTTGCGCGATGACGGGCGCGAGCCGGTCGTACGTGTCCCACGTGTCGGGGAAGTGGGACTGCCAGGATACGTCGTCGTATCTTACGGCGCGCCTTTATCCGTCTTGGACCGGCTCGGACGCTTGCCGTTGCCGCCCTCGCTGCCGTTGCCGGCGCTCGTCGCGCCGTTGCCGGCTTTCGGCGCAGGTTGAGCCGGCTCCGCCTTGGGCGCACCACCGGCATTCTCGGCCGGTGCCGGTGCCGGTGCCGGTGCCGGCGCCATCGCACTCGCAACTGCCTGCGTAAATTGATCCTGCAACATGTTCCACCACGCGACGGCGGCCGGCATCGCCATCGACGCCGCGTTGGCCTGCGGGTCCGGTGCGGCGGATGCTTGCGGTGCCGCCGTGCCCGGCTGTGCCGTGCCGCCGCCGCCCGTGCTGCTCGCGTTGCCTGCATCGGCTGCGCCCGGCGCGGCCACAAACGGTGCCGGCGCACCCGGTTTCACAGCGGGCGCGGCCGGTGCCGCCGTCTTCGCTGCAGCACCGCCCTGGGCCGGCGCACCGAAGAAGGCCGCGAACGGCGTGGCGCCCATCTTTTCCGCGCTGACGCCGGACTGGCGCATCGCTTCGGCCATCGACGCGCCCATCGATTTCAAGGTCGCCAGCGTGCCGCGCTGCACCTCGAGGGTCTGGATGGTTCCGCGCAGCATCGTGAGATTCAGGTTTAGCCAGGATTCGACGGCCCGCAAGTCGGCGATCCGTTTCTCCAGGTCGTCGGTCGACATGGGGGGCGTCGCGATCCCGGGCATGCCGGGCAGGCCGGTGCCGGGGATCTGCATCGATCCCCACAGGTTCTTGACGAAGTCGAGCGTGTCCGTCATGCCAGGCATGGGCGCGGAGGGTTTCAGCATGGTGGTCTCCCTGATTGGTCGCCGCTAGCGTAACAGATAAATAAGACCGGACATAGATGCGAATGGATATGCGGCGACGCGTGCGGACGGCCCCGCGCCGGCGGACCGGCTACACTAGGCGGATGAGTACCGCCCATGCTCTCATCCGTCGCCGCCGGCAACTGGTGCTCGGTGCCCTCACGGTCGTGCTGCACGTGCTCGTGTTTCGCTGGTTCGCGGGCCAGATGGGCCACGTGCCCGAGCGGGCCTTCCGCGCTGCACGCGTGACCGTGGCGGAATTGGTCGAGGCGCCCAAGCCGCCCCCGCCACCGCCCGTGCCGCCGCCGCGGCCGGCGCTGGTGCAGCCGCCGTTGCCGGAGGTGGCCCCTGTGCCGGTCGAGCTCGCGCCGCCGCCTGCTGCTGCCGGCACGGCCGACGCCAGCGCATCCGCTGCCGGCGCGCCCGCGCCGACGCCGGAAACGGACGCTGTCGCCGCCGCAGGGCGGCAAACGGGGCAGGATGGCGCCGCCGCCGGCCCGGGAGCCGTACAATCGGGGCAGCCAGCGAAACAAGAGGCGCCTGCACAAACGAATGCCCAGGCCGACGCGGCCGCGAAGCCTGCGGCCGCGGCGCCGGAAACGCGTCATTACAAGGTCGACATGCCGCCGTCGGCCGACATCAAGCTCGACGTCGCGCGCACGGACGCGAACGGCACGAAGTGGAGCGGCGATGCGCTGCTGTCGTGGCGGGTGACGCCGTCCAGCTACCGGGTCCAGGTCGAGGCCGGCATCGGCGTGCTGTTCGCGCACGTGAACCTGCTGACCCTGACCAGCGAGGGGACGGTTGGAGACGAAGGATTCGTCCCCACCTTGATGACGGAGAAGCGGCGCGGGCGCGCCATGACGGCGACGCATTTCAATCGCCAGGACGGCACGCTGACGTTTTCGGCGTCGGCGGCGAAGTATCCGCTCGTGCCGGGCGCGCAGGACAAGGCCAGCGTGCCGCTGCAACTGACGGCCATCGCGCGCGCCGATCCGAAACAATTGTCGGGAAATATCGACATCCTTGTCGGCGAAGATCGCGACGCAAGCGTTTTTACCTTCATGGTGGCCGGACAGGAACAGATCGACACCCGCCTGGGCCGCATCGCGACGTGGCATCTCGTGCGGCCGCCCAAGCCCGGCTCGTACAACTCGCGCCTGGAATTGTGGCTGGCGCCCGGTTACGGCTGGTATCCGGTCCAGATCCGCAACGTCGAGGCGAGCGGGGCCGTGACGACGCAGACCGTGAACAATATCGCAATCAAATGAGCAGGAGCTTGAATTGAAGAATGTGTTGAAACTGGCAGGCGCGAGCCTGGTACTGATGGCGGCGCTGGGCGGCCATGCGCAGGCGGCGGAAGAGCATCCGGCCGTCAAGCGTCCGTTCGACCTGCCGCCGTCGGCCGACCTGAACTATTCGATCTCCGCACGCCAGCACGGGTTCAACTTGAGCGGCGATGCGCTCGTCACGTGGCGCGCGGGCGCGGGCAAGTATTCGGTCAACGCCGAGTCGCGCGTGGCGATGCTGGGAAAGCTGACGGAGAACCGCAGCACCGGCATCGTGGATGCGTATGGCCTGGCCCCGACCGAGTACTTCGACAAGCGTTTCCGCAAGGACCCGACGACGGCCGCGTTCGACCGCGACGACAAGACGATCACCTTCAGCCAGGGCGACAAGAACTACCCGGTCAAGGGCGGCGAGCAGGACCGCGCGTCCGTGTCCTGGCAGCTGGTGGCCATCGCCCGGGCCGCGAAGGACAAGTTCAAGCCGGGCTCGGAATGGCAGTTCTTCGTCGTCGGCCCGCACGATGCCGACCCGTGGACGTTCCGCGTCGTCGGCCGCGAAAAGGTCCGGGCCGGGCCGTCGCTGGGGGAAGTGGACGCCGTCCACGTGATGCGCGCGCCGCCGCCCGACTCCAAGGACCAGACGCTGGACATCTGGCTGGCCCCCGGCCACGAGTGGTATCCCGTCAAGCTGCGCTTCACCGACAACGACCGCGACTACGTCGAGCAGACGCTCGAGCGGATCGTCAGGAAGTAACGCAGTCAGTCGCCCAGCCGCGCACGTAGCCCGGCGCCGGCGTCGTGCAATGCGCGTCCGGCACGGGCGTCCCGCGCGCCTCGGCGAGCGGCAGCACGCCTGCCCAGGCGGCGATGTGCATGTCTTCCTCGTCGTCGTCCGGCGCGCCCGTGCGGACCTTGCACGCGGCCTCGGCGAGCGCGATGCGCAGTACGGTCGTCGCCGCGAATTCCTTGTCGTTCCCGGCGCGGATCTCGGCTTGCCGGCCCGGCGCGATGTGCTCCATGAAGTCGGCGAGCGCCTGGCGCTTGGCGGGTTCCCCGACGATCTCGAAGCGACCGTAGACCATCGCACTGCGGTAATTCATCGAGTGGTTGAAGGCGGAGCGCGCGAGCACGAGGCCGTCCAGGTGCGTGATCGTCACGCAGCAGTCCTGCTCCGTCAGGCGCTGCACCATGCGGCTGCCGTTCGATCCATGGATGTACAGATGGTCGCCGCTGCGCCAGCAGGCGGTGGGGATGCAGTGCGCGCCGTGCGCGTCGGCGAACGCGATGTGGCAGAGGTAGGCGGCATCGACGATGGCGTGCAGCAGGGCAGGATCGTAGGACGCCTTGGATGCGCCGCGCTTGACCTGGGTGCGGGAGGAAGGAGCAGTGTTCATTGGCCTCGAAAGTAGGGGTGGAAGCCGCACTATAATGGCCGTGATGGCCCTGGTAACAGACCCAGGGCCGCACAATTTCATGGAGCCATGATGGACTACGCCCTGCTGCTGGACACCTTCGGCCGCGACAACGCCCGCAACGCCTGGCCGCGCCAGCGCCTGCTGCACGAATGCCTGCGTGCCGCGATCCGCGACGGCACACTCGCCGCCGGCACGCGCCTGCTCGCCACGCGCGCGCTCGCGCAGGAGCTGGGTGTGGCCCGCAACACGGTGCTGTATGCGTACGAGCAGCTGGCCTGCGAAGGTTTCGTCATCCCGGACCGGCGCGGCACGGTGGTCGCGCGCATCGCCCCGGTGGCGCGCCGGCGCGGCGCCGACGTCCCGCACGCCGGCCTGGCCCGCCGCGCGCAGAATCTGCGCGTCGTGAACGGCAATGCCGGCGACGCGCTGCCGTTCACGCCCGGCGTGCCCGATCTGCGCGCGTTCCCCCTTGCGCAGTGGCGCCGCCTGCTGGACCGCGCCTGGCGTGGCCTGTCCGCCCACCAGCTGAACTACGGCGATGCGGCCGGCGAGCCGGCGCTGCGCACGGCGATCGCGGACTACCTGCGCGCGTCGCGCGGCGTCGTGTGCGAGCCGGGCCAGGTGTTCATCACGGACGGCACGCAGGGAAGCCTCGACCTGTGCGCGCGCGCCTGCGCGGACGCGGGCGACACCGCCTGGATCGAGAGCCCGGGCTACGGCGGCGCGCTGGCCGCATTCCGGGGCGCAGGCCTCATCGTCGAAGGTATCGCGGTCGACGGCGAGGGCATGGCGCCATCGCTGCAAGACTGGACCGCGCGCCGCCCGAAGCTGGTCTACACGACGCCGTCGCACCAGTACCCGATCGGCGTGGTGACGTCGGCCGCGCGGCGCATGGCGCTGATCGACGGCGCGCGCGCGGCCGGCGCCCTGATCGTCGAGGACGACTACGACAGCGAATTCCGCCACGAGGGCCCGCCGCTCGCGGCCATGCAGGGCCTCGTGGCCGATGCGCCCGTGCTGTACTGCGGGACGTTCAGCAAGACGATGTTCCCCGCGCTGCGCATCGGGTTCGTCGTCGTGCCGGCCGGGCTGGCGCCGCAGCTCGCCGCCATGCGCGCGCAGTCGGCGGCGGCGGGGCGTACGGCGGAGCAGCTGGCGCTGGCTGAATTCCTGCGCAGCGGCGAGTTCGCGCTGCACCTGCGGCGCATGCGGCGGCTGTATCGGCAGCGGCGCGACGCGCTGGTGGAGGCGCTCGACCGGCATCTGGACGGTCATGCCGTCATCGAAGGCGCCTCCGCCGGGATGCATCTGGCGTTGTGCCTGCCGTCCGATGGCGTTGCGGACGTCGAGATCGTGCGGCGGGCGCGGGAGCAGGGGATCGTCGTGAACGCGTTGTCGGCGCACGCGGTGCCCGGTGGACCGGTGGCCAATGGATTGCTGCTCGGTTATGCGCAGGTGCCGGTGGAGCGCATGGATGCGCTGGTCGCTAAGCTGGCGGGCGCGCTGACCTGATCCGGGTCTCAGGTCCCGTTGAAGTGGCCGAGCCACAGCGCAGCGACGGCGCCTTCCAGCTCGGTGCCGAAGTCGCGGTCGAGGCCGCGCAGCCCCGGTTCCTGCAGCAGGGATCGGAGCGCGGCCGGATACGACAGTGCCTGCCACAGGCCGAGCGTGAGCGCATAAGTGCGCAGCAGGAGGGTCTCGCCGCTGCCGGGTGGCGTCAGGCCGGTATGCGCCTCGAGGCGCGCACCGCTTGCCGCAAGGCCGTTCGCGAGGGCCAGCTTGAAGCGTCGCATGGGTTCGACCGGCAGGTTCTGCTCGAGGATGGCGTTGCCCAGGGCTGCCAGCGGCAGCAGGTCGCCACTGCCCGCGATCAGCCGGCCGAAACCGGCAGCGAACGCGCCGGCGACGGCCGCGCCGCCGCGCGGCAGACTGTCCAGCAGGGGCTCCAGCGCCGCGAACATCCGTGCGAACCCGTCCTCCAGAAGCGCCACGAAGATTTCTTCCTTGGTCCTGAAGTACAGGTAGACCGTACCCTTGGCCAGTCCCGCGGCGCTGGCGATATCGGCCACGGGCGGCAAGGCGCCGCGCTCGCGATACAGCCGGTGCGCCGCCGCCAGCACCACCTGCCGGCGGCTTTCTCGTTCGTCGTCACTCAGTGCGGTACGGGCCACGGCACTCCTAATTCTTCATCAACGCAAAGGCAACACGCCGCTGCACCACGCGCGGCATGAGGCGGTTCGACCATGCCGTCAAAGCGTTCAGCCAGCCGGGCACGATCGACGCGCGTCCGGAGTATAAGGCCTTCAGACCCGTCAGCGCCACCGGACGGCTGCGCATCATCACGAGGCGCTGGTACAGCGTGGGCTTCTGGCCCGAGACGTCCAGGAAACGGGTCGCCGTGATCCCGGGCGACAGCACGGTGACGGTCACGCCACGCGGTTTCAATTCTTCATGCAGCGCCTCGCCGAACAGCAGGACGTAGGCCTTGGTCGCGCTATAGGCCGCGTAGGTCGGCGTGGCCTGGTAGCCCCCGATGCTGGCCACGAGCAGGATGTGCCCGCGGCCGCGTGCCGTCATCGCGCGGGCGAACACGTGGGTCAGCTCGGTCAGCGACAGCATGTTCAGCTGCATCATGTCGAGCGTGCGGTCGAGCGGCTGCGACAGGAACTCGCCATACACGCCGTAGCCCGCGTTGTTGATCAGGACGTCGACGGTGATGCCCGCCGCGGCCAGGCGGTCGTGCAATGCCGTGCCGGCGCCCGGCCGCGCCAGGTCGATACCGACGACGTGAGTCCGCACGCCATGTCGTGCCTGCAGTTCGATCGCCAGCTTGTCCATCGGCTCCACCGAGCGGGCCGCCAGCACCACGTTGGCGCCACGCGCGGCCAGCAGATGTGCGAAGTCGACACCGAAGCCGCTCGACGCGCCCGTCACCAAAGCCCATTGTCCTTCCAGATCCCGCATCGCTTTTCCTCCCGGTTTAAATAGATGACCATTGGTCAGTAATGCGTCATTATTGAATGACCGGCGGTCATTAGTCAAGCGGGCGGTGTCTGGTGTTGTCGGGGACACCGAGGATCCGGAAGGCGTGGCGGCAGTGATGGCCTTCCTGGCAAGCGACGATGCGCGCCTGATTACAGGCGTTAACTTGCCGGTGGACGCGGGGCCGAGTGCATCCAACGGACAGCCGCCGATGTAACCGATGTAAACAAGCGGGGCCAGCGCATGCGGCGCCGGCCATCCGCATACGCCAGCGCCGCCTTGATGTCGATCCGCCACGTCGTCCCGGCACCGGGCGCCGTGCGCAGGACGGCGTCCGCATGGATGAGGCGCGCGCGTTCTTCGATGCCGGGCAGGCCCCAGTGGCCGTGCTTCGCGCCGGCATCGAGGTCGATGCCGCGTCCGTCGTCCCGCACGGTCAGCACGAGGGCACGCGCGCCGTACTCGACGATCACGTCGTGCTGCTGCGCATCCGCATGGCGGAAGGCGTTGCGCAAGGCTTCGCGTCCGATGGCGCACAACTCCTGCTCGACGATCGGATGCAGCGCCCGTGCCTCGCCCACGCAGCGCAGCGTGAACCGCTGGCCCGGCCCGGCGTCCTGCTCGCCCACCATGCGCAGGTACTCGTGCAATGGCGGTCCCTTGCGCTCAATCGCCCGCAACGCGGTGATCTTGTCGCGGCCTTCCCGGATGGCGTAGGTGGCGTCGCCCAGGCTGCGTCGCAGCGCGTCGCCCATCCCGGATTCGGATTCGGGCAGGATCGTTTCCACCTTCAGCACGAAGCCCTGGAACGTCTGCAGCACCGTGTCGTGCAGGTCGCGTGCGATGCGTTCGCGTTCTTCCAGCTGCGCGCCCAGGCGCGCGGTGAGGGTGCGGGTCAGGTAGCGCACGCGCAGGCAGTAGCCGAGCCAGAGCAGCAGCACGCCGGCCCCGATGCACGTCAGCTTGAACCAGACGGTCTGCACGAGGGTCGGCGCGATGTGCAGGTCGAGCGTTCGTTCGTTGCCGCTCCACGCGCCGTCCTCGTTCATGGCACGCACGCGGAAACGATAGTGGCCCGGACCGAGACCCGTGTAGGTGGCGCTGCGTTCCGTACCGGTCTGCCACGCGTCGTCCACGCCGTCGAGCCGGTAGCTGAACACGACGCGTTCGGGGCGGCACAGGGCGGGCGCGGTGAAGTCGAAGCGCAGGCGGGTCGTGCCGGCGCGGATCGCGGGCGGCTGTGTCGGCGCGTAGGCGACGTCGTCCCCGGTCACGGCGAGCAGCGACGGTTGCGGCGCGGGCGGCGTGACGTCGCGCGGCGCCAGGTCGGCCTCGACGATGCCGTCCGTCGTCGTCACCCACAATCGGCCGTTCACCATCCGCAGCGAGACCACGCCGGCGGCGGTGCCCGTGTAGCCGTCGCGTATGCCCATCAGCGCATAGCGCAGCGGCGCGCCCGTCTCCACCGCCCGGCGCCAATCGCTCGCCTCGACACGCAGCAAGCCCGTGCCGCCATTGAGCCAGCGGGCGCCGTCGGGTGCCACGACAAAGCCGGTGACACGGCGCAGCACGTCGTCGCGCAGCGCGCGCAGCCGGCGGAACCGCCCGGCGTGCAATACGGCCAGCCCGTCCGTGCCGCCGACAACCAGTTCCGGCTCGGCCGCCACGGACGTCACCTCGCCGATGCCGTCCTGCGCGGCCCGGTCGTAGGTCGTCCGCACATGCCCACCCTCGAACAGCACGAGGCGCCCATCGGCAAGCGCACGCCACATCTGGCCGCGATTGCCTGGTGCGCTGAACACGAATTCGGCCCCGGCCAACGCGCGCAGCGTCGTCCAGGCGCGGCCATCCCAGAGCTGGATCGGCACGTCGAATCCACCGAGCCAGACACGTTCGCCGTCGCTGCGTGCCCAGGCGGCCCTCGCCATGGGGCCCGGGAGATCGACGTGGGTCTCGACACCGGCGCGCCGCAGCGTGATGCCGTCTTCCCGGAGGAGGACGACCGTGCCGTCCGGACCGACGGTGGCGCCCCGATACTTGCCCGGTAGCGGCGTGAGGCGGCGCGCGGCGGGATCGTAGCGCCATCCGCGCTTTTCCTGGGGCGCGACCACCCACACGCTGCCGTCGGCATCGGGTGCGACATGGAAATCGCCCTTGATCGCCGGCAGTTCCAGGGGGCGCAGGGTATTGCGGCGGAAGCGCTCGATGCCGGTCGGCGAGCCGAGCCAGATGTCGCCTTCGCGGTCTTCGAAGACGACGCGCGGCGCCAGTGAGCCCAACTGGCCACGCTGGTCGAGCCGGGCCGTCGTCGCCGCGGCCAGGTCGATGAAGTCGCCCGTGCGCTTGCCCGCGGAGCCAGCCAGGCAGACGCCGGTCGGGCAACGCAGTGCCCACAGGTTGCCGGCGCGGTCGAAAACGGCCGTGCTGCCCGATCCCTGGCCGAGGTAGCGCGGCGGCACGGCAGCGCCGGCAGCCGGCGCCGCGACGAGCGCAAGATACCTGTCCGCACCCGCCCAGAGCCGGCCGTCCGGCGACATCCGGAATCCCTCGATGCGCTCCGGCAGCCCGCCGTTTGCGTTGCGCAGTTCAGTGGGAGCGCAGCGGCCCGTGGTGCGGTCGTAGCGGAACAGCTGGTTGTGCTTTGCGGCCCATAACTGGCCGTCGGGGGCGAGCGCGATCACGACATCCTTGTCGGGACAGCCTTGCGCCGCGCCGAGCGTCGACCAGCGCCCGTCCTGCAGATGGCGCAACCCATACGACGTGGCCACCCACAGCGTCCCGTCGCGATCGCGTTTCACGTCATTGGTCCAGTGGACGGGGCTGTCCTTCGTTGCCGGAGCGAGATGATCGAGCCTGCCGTCCGCGTGGAGGACGCTCAGGCCGTGGTCCTCGTAGCCGATGTACAGATCGCCGTCGGGCTGGGCCGCCAGTTCGGAGATCCGGGGACTCAGCAAGTGCGCGCCGTTGGCCGCGGCGAACGGGTAGAAGCGGACGCCATCGAAGCGGTACAGGCCGTTCGGCGTGCCCAGCCACAGCCAGCCGTCGGGCGTCTGCGCCATGCGCGTGACCTGGACCGGCGCACCGTCGCTGGCGGTCCAGACGGCGTGATTGTAGTCGGCGAACGTCGGGCCGGGGTCTTGCGCGCAAGCCGCCCCGCTCGAGACGAAGCCGAGCAGCGCGCAGAAGAATCGTTGCATCCAGATCATTCCCGCGCTCGCACCATCGTGTCGACTCCGTTCAGTGTTACCTCATGAATAAGGGCCCATTGTAGAGTTTCCGAGGCTTTTCAGCCGGGCGTCAGGCCCCTTATTCGTCCGGGCCGGGATCGTCCGGGTTGTCATTTTCCCAATGCAGCACGATCTCCTTCGGCGCATTGCCCACCTTGACGGTCCGTTTGAAGGTCTTGCCTTCGGCCGATGCGCTGATGCGGTAGGTCCCCGGCGTCAGCTTGGCGAAGAACATCGGGCCGACGTTCGCGACGCTCAGCAGGTCGGTGCCTTTGGCGTCCATGATGTCGAGCTGGATGTCGGACCGGTAGGCGCCGCTCTGTTGCGTGGCAAAGGTCAGCAGCAGGTTGTAGTCGGCGCGCTGGGCCTTCATGGCGGCTTGCTCTTCCACGCCCACGCCGCCGTTGACGTAGGTGACGCCGTTCTGCTGGTGCGGGGTGGGGGCTGCCAGGGCGGCAGTCGAAGTCAACGCAACGGCCACAACCATGGCCGCGCTCGCAAGTGCTCGTTGCATGGTGTCCTCCTTGGTTGTCGGCCGGCCGGACCGGATCGTCCAGCCGGCCTGTCGAGAACTCGACCTTAGCACAAGCCTTTCGATTTCCGCGCGACATAACGGAACTGTAATGCTTATTTTGCAAGTTATTGCCTGGTGCATTTGTTGTCCGTTTCATAAGTTGCAAAAACGTGACGGCCGTTCCCGTGCTAGTTGCCAGGCCTTAACTGTTATACTGACGCCCCCGCGCCCGCCGGCGTCAATGTGCCGCGCGCGACAGCAGACTGGTAAGCCTTACGATGATCGACAACCTGGCAGCAACCGCCGCCGACCTCCAATCCCCAGCGTTAGAAGAACTCGACCCGCTGCAGACGCATTTCCAGGACGGAGTTGCGCCGGACGAGATCGAGCAGGTGTATCACCTCAAGCGCGCGCAGCCGATGCTGCAGGCGTTCACGGCGCTGTTCCACGGCTCGCAGGACGGCGTGATCGTGCGCCTGCTCGTGCTGCGCGAGCTCGCGTCCGACGCGATGGATTCCGCGTTCTCGCGCGCCGACATCAACCAGAAATTCGCCTACCTGATCCCGGAAAGCCTGGAGACGGTGCTGGGCCGCCTGCGCAGCCACGGCCTGCTCGCGTGGGACAACCCGGCCGCCGTCTACCGCATCACGCCGCTCGCGCGCAACGTGCTGGCCGCCCTCGACACGCTGCTCGCGCTGGGCAAGCCGGAAGAGGACGAGGCCGAGATGGGCTTCCTGCTGTCGCAGGTCGCGGGTGCGCAAGCCGTCGGCGGCGTCACGGTGGAGCAGCTGAAGCATTTGTTGGGCCGCCTCGTCGAGCTGCACGAGGAATTCCGCGACGCGATCGCATCCGGCTCCGAATTCCGCCTGCGCGCGTCGCAGGCGAAGTGGCACATGGCGTGCGACTGGGTGGAGAAGGGCTCCGTGATCCTGCGCGCCATCACGTCCGACGAGCGCGCCGATTCGGCCACGCACCGCGCCGCGCAGGCGATCGGCCGCGCGCAATCGCAGCTGCTCAATATGCAGGGCATGTTCTCGCGCGCGCTGAACCAGATCGAGCGCCAGCGCGTGCACCTGGGCCAATCGGGCCTGTCGACGACCGATATCAAGCGCTGGCTGCTGGCGCACGACGACCTCGCGAGCCTCGCCGAGGACGCGATCGACCGCCCCGTCGTCCCGCTGTTCACGACGCCCGCGGAGATGATCGACGTGGCCGAGACGGAACTGATGATGGAGCGCGTGGCGGCCGTGGCGCCGGCGGGCCTGCCGAGCGGCGAGGACGCGGCGATGACCATCAACGACAACCCGGCGATGCAGGCGGAGCTGGACGACTGGATCCGCCGCCTGTCCGATTTCGCCAACCTGGACAACTTCCCCGTGATGGCCGAGGGCGCGCCACGGAGCGTGCCGATCCAGGAATCGCTGCTGCCGGCCAGCTTCGCCGTCGCGTCGTACCGCGCCTCGCTGCTGCCGCTGCTGGGTGATCCGGCCGAGGCGAATTTGCAGGGCCCGACGGCCGAACTGGCGCGCCTGCCCGTGCGCTTCGACTCGGCCGACGAAATGGTGCCGCTCGACGACCCGCACCTCGCGGCGATCTCGCGCGCGACCCTCTCACTGAATCTCGATCTACCGAGCACCCCGGAAAGCACCACGCAAGATGAATGACGACGCCCAAATCCTGATCGCGCGCCTGCTCACGCACCAGACGCTGCGCCGTGACGACAAGATGGTCAAGCGCGCGCTGTCCGACGACCTGTTCCGCACTGAGCTCGACAAGCGCCTGCTCGAATCCGGCCTGAAACTGCTCGACAACGTGTACGCGGACCACGTGACGCTGGCCCTGCATCGCAACGTCGAGCCGAAGATCTTCGGCGCCAAGGACATCTGGCAGAACAATAATTTCGGCCTCACGCGCGACGGCGTGGCGCTGCTCGTCGTGCTGTGGGCGCAGATCATCCTCCCGAAGCGCCAGCGCCAGGAAACCCACCAGGCCATCGCCGTCGACCAGTCGGACATGTTCGACAAGGACAATCCGATCCCGCGCGCGGAAGACACGTCGATCGGCATCTCGTACACGGCGCTGCTCGCGGACTTCGGCGAGAAGCTGGGCAAGAAGACCCGCATGGACATGAACCTGGGCCTGCTGTCGAAGCTCGGCTTCATCGAGCGCCGCGGCGACGTGATCCTGGAAGGTCCGCTGCTCGACCTGCTGATGGATACCGACGTGCTGAAGGAACGCATCATCAACGGCGCGCTGGCCGACGTGTTCAAGCGCGCCCCGCTGGCCGCCGCGCCGCGCCGCCACGTCAGCGAAGCCGCGAACGACGAGCCGCAGGAAGCCGTCGACACGGCCGCCGACACCGACACGCCCCAAGCTTAAGAGACCCGCATGTTCCACATTAAATCCCTCGAGCTGGTCCACTGGGACTACTGGCAGCGCATCAAGAACATCCCGCTCGACGCCAAGATCATCACCATCGCGGGCCAGAACGGCTCCGGCAAGACGACGTTGCTGGACGCGCTGCGCACCCTGTTCGGCCTCGATTGCTCGATGGGCCGCACGTACAAGCACTATGCGCGCCACTCGGGCCAGCAGAGCGCCTGGCTGCGCGCCGTCGTCGACAACAAGCCCGTCGGGCGCCAGCTGTCGAACCGCCCGTTCCGCCATTCCGGCTTCTTCAGCGACGACGAAGTCACGCTGTTCTGCCAGGTGCAGAAGAACGGCGGCGACTGGAAGCGCCAGTACCTGATGCGACCGGGGAACATCCAGATCGAGGAAGTGACGGAAGCGACGGACTGGCTCGGCGTCGAGAACTACCGCAAGCGCCTCGCATCGGCCGGCCTGTCGCCGGCGATGTCGAAGGTGCTGGCACTTGAGCAGGGCGAGACCGACAAGCTGTGCGAATACGCGCCGCGCCAGTTGCTGGACCTCGTGTTCCAGGTGTTCGGCGACAAGGAGGTGCTCGATGCGTACGACGAGGCGAAGCGCCACCAGCGCGACACCGAGTCGGAACTGAAGCGCTTCGAGGCCGAGCTGGAAACGTCGCGCATCAACCTGGAGGGCCTGCGCCTGCGCGTGGCGAACTACCACCAGTGGGAAGACCTGAACAAGGAACGCCGCGCCCTCGTCGAGGAAGTGCTGCCGAGCCTCGAGTACCACGAGGCGCGCGAAAAGGCCGCCAACGTGAGCCGCGCGCTGCGCGAGGCGAAGAAGCCGCTGATGCAGGCCGACGGCCTCCTGTCCGAGAAGCGCAACGCGCTCGCCGCGCAGCAGCGCGCGCTGACGGAAGCGCAGCAGGAGGAAGTCAAACTCGAACAGGAAGCGAACGAACTGGCCACCCGCCTGACGCAGGTGAACGCGAAACTGAAGCCGTTGGAAAGCCTGCTCGAACAAAAGGAACGCCTGAACAAGCTGGCCGCGGACGCCGGCGCGGACATCGCGGAAGTGGCGAGCCAGCTGGAAGCGAAGGAAGCGGAACTCGCGAAGAAGAAGGCCGAGCGCGAAGCCCTGGCCACGCGCATCGCGGGCGAGCTGGCGACGATCAGCGCGCTGCAGGGCAAGACGACGATGCCTGAACCGGAAGCCCAGCGCCAGATGCGCCGCGCGCTGCGCGATGCGGGCATCCCGCACGCCATGCTGTCGGACATCGTCGAAGTGACGGACCCGAAGTGGCAGGGCGCCGTCGAGGGCGTGCTCGGCGGTTATGCGTCCGTCGTGCTGCTGGAGCGCGCGAAGGATGCGCCGGCCGCCTATAAACTCGCGGAGAAGGAGCGTTATCGCCACTTCATCGTGCCCGACTGCGTCGACGCGCCGGTCGTCAAGGACGATACCTTGTTGTCCGTCGTGCGTTTCAGCTCGAAGGCGCCCTCCTGGCTGATCGACCAGCTGGAACGCATCGAGCGCGTGGAGTCCGTCGACGCCGGCTTCAAGAGCGATGCCGACGAATGGATCACGCCGGACGCGTACCACCGCGAACGCCGCGGCGGCCGCTCGCTGTTCGTCGAGCCGTCGCGCTACCGCTTCGGCGCGGCCGGCAAGACGCAGCGCCTGGAAGCCATCCAGAAAGCGCTGCCGTCGCTGGAAGCGCAGGAAGACACGCTGACGCTCGCCATCAGCAAGCTGGCCGCGGAAGTGTCCGCGCTGCGCGTGCGGATCGCGGGCGTGGACGCGGCGAAGGAGCTGTCCGCGCGCCAGGCCGAATTCGAGGAAGCCACGCGCGCGCTGGAACCGCTGAAGGCCGAGCGCCTGCAGGTCGGCGCGCGCCTGGGCGAGCTGCAAGTGCTGATCAAGAACGCGACCGTCACGCGCACGCGCGCCGACACCGTCTGGCAGAACGCCCGCATGGCGCTGTCGGAAGCGGAAGCGGGCATGCGCCTGAACAACCGCCGCGTGATCGAGCAGCGCAGCGAGCACGCGCGCGAGCTGCTCACGTTGCGCCGCTCGTGGCGCCACGTGCCGAAGTCGTGGCGCAGCGCGCAGCAGCGTGCCACGCTCGTCGCGACGCACCAGAACGCGCACCAGGTCAAGCTGCGCATGAATTCCCTCGACGCGTCGCTCGCGCGCGGCGACTGGGAACAGGATCCGACCGTCATCGACCAGTACGCGCGCCTGAACGACCAGCTGTCCGGCCGCCAGGTGGAGACGGAGGAGCGCCGCTACCAGAACAACCGCGCGATCGAGGCGACGGACAATGCGCGCGGCGCCTACATCGAGCGCCTGCGCTACACGATCAAGACGTACTCGAAGAACATCCGCGAACTGGGCGAGCTGGCGAACATCGACGTCTCCGTCGACCCGGTGCGCCTCGAGAACGACGACGTGCAGCTGGCGCAGGCCGGCCTGCACGTGCGTTTCAAGTTCGACGGCAAGGGCCAGATCGGCATGAACGACGGCGAGGCGTCGGGCGGCCAGCAGGTCATGAAGTCGCTCGTCCTGCTCATCGGTCTGTTGAAATCGGAAGAGGGCTCCGGCGGCTTCGTGTTCATCGATGAACCGTTCGCCCACCTGGACATCCGCAACATCCAGCTGGTCGGCGAGTTCCTCAAGAACACCGACGCGCAATACCTGATGACGACGCCGCTGACGCACAACACGGACGTCTACGATCCGTCCGACCTCACGCTCATCACGAGCAAGAAGAAGAAGGACGTGCAGTGGGCGCAGCCGATCTTCGTGCTGCAGCGCCGGCGCGAGGGCGAGGCGGAAGCGAAGGTAGCTTAAGAGACCACGGCGTTACGCGTGGGCACCCCTGTGCCCACGCGTAACGCCAACATGGCGCAAACGTCACGCGTGGGCACGGGGTGCCCACCCTACCGGGTACCGTGCCAGTCACGCTGGCGCATCAGATCTCGCCGATTTCCTTGCGCTTGCGCTGGCGCCAGCGCATGAAGCTCGCGGAGAAGGTGGCGAAATAGGCGGCCGTGATCCCGAGGCACAGCATCGTGACGGGGCTGTCCGTGAAGCGCGGATTCGGTTTGTTGCTGCCCTGGTTCATGTAGATCTCGATGCCGAGGTAGATCACGCGCGCCACCAGCAGCATGGCGACGAGGATGCCCATGCGCGACGGCGGCGTGAAGAAGTAGCCTTCCGGCGTGTCCTCGAAGCGGGTGCGGCGCAGGCCGTAGGTGCCCAGCGCGATGCCCGCGATGGCGCCGCCCGCCAGCGCCGCGAGCTGGAACGGGCGGTCGCCGAGTTCGGACGCGGGAATCAGCAGCATCACGACGAACACGAACAGGCCCGTGTAGTGGCGCGACATGATGGAGCGCTGGCGCGTCATCTGCTGCTTCAGGCGCGAATAGATGCGCCACACGAGCAGCGGGACAAGGGCGATCAGGGCGAGGGTGGTCAGGCTCATGCGATAAAACTCGTGCGAAAAAAACTCAGGCGGTGCGCTTGCGCCAGGCGAGCAGGCCGAAGGCGTAGGTCATGTAATAGCCGGCCAGGACGCCGAAGATGACGAGGGTCAGCGGGCTCGATACGAACTCGCGGTGCGCGAACGAGCCCAGCGCGTAGAACTCGTACGCGCGCCACGCCATGCGGGCCATGAACAGCAGCGCGACGGCCATGCCGATCGGCGCGTGCGGCGTGAAGAAGAACGCGTCGCCGACCTGTTCGAAGCGCGTCTTGCCCGTCGCGATGCGGCCGAGGATGGCGCCGACCGGCAGCCCGGCCGCGAGGCCCACGAGGGCGAACGGGTTCGTCTGGATGCTGAGGACGGCCAGCAGGACGATCAGCAGCGGGAAGAACACGAGGGTCGTGCGGTGGCGCCACGTCTTCGATCGCTGGCGGGTCGTCAGGCGCTTGATGCGGCTGACCATGCGCCACAGGACGAGCGGGGCGAGAACGGCGGCAACGACGGGAGTCGGCAACATTGGTTTCCTCCTGGTTCTTTCTGTCGAATCCGCCATTGTAATCCAGGCGCGCGTCGGCAAACCGCCGGTCATGGTAATGTTTTGGCATCGTCCGCAGGAGTCCCACCCATGATCCAATACCTGAGCGCAGGGCAGGCGATCGGGCGCCATGCCCACCGCGCGCCCGATCCGGCACCCATCGAAGAGCCGCCGCCCGACCCGTTCGAGAATTCCGATCCGCACCAGCCGCCGATCCGCACACCGCAGAACGACGAGCCGCCGACGGACCCCAATCCCAGCGTGACCCTGCACTAGGCCAGCAAGGCCGCGTGCGCCTGCAACACCTCGGCCAGCAGCTCCGCCATCAAGGTCACGCGCGGCGAGCGGCGCACGTCCGGATGGACGGCCAGCCACAGCGGGCGGCTCAGCACCTGGGCGTAGTCGGGGTGCAGCACGAGCATGGGGTCGCCGCGGCCGAGGAAGTGCGGCAGCACGGCGACGCCGAGCCCGGCCCGGCACGCCGCGAGCATCGCGGCCGCGTCGTTGGTCCAGAACGCATACGGCCGTCCGGCCACGAACTTCGCCAGCCATGCCTGCTGGGGCGTCTCCTTCATCGCCTCCCCGTAGCCGATGAATTCCCATTCCTCCGTCGGACGCTCGAACCAGCCCGGCGCCGCATACAGCCCGTAGCCGGTCTGCGCCAATGGCCGCGCGGCGAGCCCGCCCTGGTCCGGACGCGACATGCGCAGCGCGAGGTCGGCCTCGCCCCGGTACAGGTCGGCCTGGCGGACCTCGCCGATGATCTCCAGCGTGATCGCAGGCCAGCGCGCCCGCGCGGACGCGAGGCGCGGCACGAGAAAGGCGTGCGCGAAGGTCGGCGGCGCCGACAGGCGCACGACGCCGCGCAAGGTGGCCGCGCCCGCGCCGGCGCGCGCGAAGGCGAGCGCCTCGTCCTCGACCTTGCGCGCCTGCGCCAGCAACTCATCGCCATCCACGGTGAGCACCCAGCGCTTGGGCAGGCGGTCGAACAGGCGCACGCCCAGCCGGGTTTCCAGCGTGCCGATGCGGCGCGCGACGGTCGAGTGTTCCACGTCGAGCACGCGCGCCGTCGCGCTCAGCTTGCCCTGGCGCGCCAGTTCGACGAAGTAGCGGATGTCGTCCCAGTCGAAAGCCGCGGCGTCTGGTTGACCTATGGATTTTTGCACGGTAAGTGACGAGTTTTAGGGATTTCGGGCGATTTTCGATCAATCTACCATGGGGCCTCACACATCAGGAGGAATCATGGACGAATTGTTCGAACAGGTACGCATTTACCGCCAGGGCGGTGCCGGTGAACTGGAAGCGGAACGGGTCGCGCTCGCGCCGCCCGCGGCCGGAGAAGTCCGCGTGCGCCAGATGGCGGTCGGCGTGAATTTCCTGGACGTCTATTACCGCAGCGGCGCGTACCCATTGGCGCAGTTGCCGGCCACGCTGGGTGTCGAAGGCGCGGGCATCGTCGAGGCCGTCGGTTCCGGCGTCGCCGGCTTCGCACCCGGACAGCGCGTCGCGTACACGGGCCTGATGGGCGGCTACGCTGCCGTGCGCAACGTGCCGGTGGAGCGCCTCGTCGCCGTGCCGGACGGCGTCGCGCTGGATGCCGTCGCCGGCGGCCTGCTGCGCGCCGTCACGACGCACATGCTGTTCGCGCATGTACGTGAGCTCCGTCCCGGCGACACCGTGCTCGTGCATGCGGCCGCCGGCGGGCTCGGGCTCGTGCTCACGCAGTGGGCGAGCGCGCTCGGAGCACGCGTCATCGGCACCGTCGGCAACCGGGAGAAGGCGGCGCTGGCGCTGGCGCAGGGCGCCGAACGCGTCGTGCTGTACCGCGACGAGGATTTCGTGGCGGCCGCGCGCGAGTTCAGCGGCGGGCGCGGCGTCGACTACGCGATCGACGGCATCGGCGGCGCCACCTTGCTGCGCACGTTCGACGCGGTGCGTCCCTACGGCCTGGCCGTCAGCGTCGGCCAGGCCGGCGGCACGGTCGAGCCGGTCGACCTGATGCAGATCGGCAGGCCGCGCCAGATCGCGTTTGCGCGCCCCAGCGTGATGCAGTTCATGACGGACCCCGCGCTGTACCGCGAAGGTGCGCAGGCCGCGCTGGACCGGCTGGCGGCGGGGCTGCGCGTGCCCATCGGGCTGGACCTGCCGCTGGCGCGCGCGGCCGACGCGCATGCCGCGCTGGAGGAGGGGCGCACGAGCGGCGCGGTGCTGCTGCGGCCGGCACCATAAAAAATCGCTTGACCGACGTATAACCATCTGGTTATGATTAAATCCATAGCCGGATGGTTATTGATTGCCATGACAGACGCTCAAGACATTCTTTTCCGGACACTCGGCGACCCCACGCGGCGCGCCATCTTCGAATCGCTGTGCCGCGACGGCGAGCAGACGGTCGGGGCCCTGACGGCCCGGGCCGGCATCTCGCAGCCGGCCGTGTCCAAGCACCTGGGCTTGCTGAAACAGGCGGGGCTCGTGCGCGATCGGCATGCAGGACGCCAGACGCATTACACCGCACAGCCGGGCGCGCTCGCGCCGCTGACCGACTGGACGACCGACATGGCCCGGTTCTGGGAGAGCCGGCTCGACGACCTGGACGACCTCTTGAAAAGGATGGACCAATGAACGATACCTCGCTCCAAACGCGCACCGTCACCGTCGAACGCGAATTCGCGCATCCGCCGGAAAAGATCTGGCGCGCGCTCACGCAGCCGCACCTGATCGAGGCCTGGCTGATGAAGAATGACTTCGTGCCCTCCCTGAACCACCGCTTCAAGCTCACCGGCGACTGGGGCTCCGTCGATTGCGAAGTGCTGGAGATCGAGCCGAACCGCTCGCTGTCGTACACGTGGGCCGCGATGGGCCTCGACAGCGTCGTCACCTGGACGCTGACCCCGGCGGGCGCGGGCACGCATTTGAAAGTGGAACAGACGGGCTTCCAGCCGGGCCAGGATGCGGCCTACAATGGTGCGAAATATGGCTGGGACAAATTCACCACCGCCCTCGACGAGGTGCTGGCGAAGCTCGACGACTGAACGACTGGAGGCCACATGAAGCAGGAGAATGCGTCCGCAGACTTGCCCGCGTCCGCTCTGATCGACCGCCGCATCGCCGACCTGGGCGGTTGGCGCGGCGCGGCACTCGCCCGGGTGCGCGCGCTGATCCACGAAGCCGTGCCCGGCGTGGTGGAAGAGTGGAAGTGGATGGGCACGCCCGTGTGGAACAGCCAGGGCATCCTGTGCACGGGCGAATCGTACAAGTCGCACGTGAAGCTCACGTTCCTCAAGGGCGCATCGTTGGACGATCCTGCCGGCCTGTTCAACTCCAGCCTGGACGGCAACGCGCGCCGCGCCATCGACATCCACGAAGGCGAGGAGCTGGACGCGGCCGCATTCCGCGCGCTGATCCGCGCGGCGGCCGATCTCAATGCGGCCGCGAAGGCCAAGCCGAAGCGCACGAAAACCGCAGCGTGACGCATGGTGGGCTCGGGGAGCCCACCCTACGGGCGCCGGTCATCGAACGCCCACGAATGCCGTAGGGTGGGCACCCCGTGCCCACCAAACCGATGCGTCGCCGCGCATCCGGCCGGCACCCGCTACCCGTCAAACGGTGCCGGTCATCGAACGCCCACGAATGCCGTAGGGTGGGCACCCCGTGCCCACCAAACCGACGCGTTGCCGCGCATCCGGCCGGCACCCGCTACCCGTCAAACGGTGCCGGTCATCGAACGCCCACGAATGCCGTAGGGTGGGCACCCCGTGCCCACCAAACCGATGCGTCGCCGCGCATCCGGCCGGCACCCGGTATCCGTCAAACGGTGCCGGTCATCGAACGCCCACGAATGCCGTAGGGTGGGCACCCCGTGCCCACCAAACCGATGTGTCGCCGCGCATCCGGCCGGCACCCGCTACCCGTCAAACGGTGCCGGTCATCGAACGCCCACGAATGCCGTAGGGTGGGCACCCCGTGCCCACCAAACCGATGTGTCGCCGCGCACGCGGTTGATACCCCGTACCCACCAGCCGGTGCCGTCAATCGAACGCCCACGAATACAGAATGTCCAGCGCCGTATTGGTCCCGGTCTGCAGCTGCAACGTGATGCGCGGATTGATCTTGTAGCGCACGCGCACGACGCTCGACGCCGTCGCGGCGCCCTGTTCGAAGCTCAGGTACAGGCGCGACGAGATGCGCTTGCCCACCGTGACCACCGTATTCTCCAGCCCCGATGCCTGCCCCGCGCCCTGGCGCACGCCCAGTTCGTCCACGCCCAGCGAGTTCGCCAGCTTGCTCGTGATGCCGCCCGTGCCGCCCTTGCCGCCGAGGAGGGCGCCGGCGGCCGCGCTCAGCACGTCGGCCTCGTTGCCCGTCGTCGCCTCCATGCCGTGGCCAAGCACGAGCCACGACAGCTTGTCGCTGTCGGACACGTTCGGCGTCGATATCAGCTTCGCCGTCGGCGACAGCGCCGAGCCGCGCACCTGCACGCCCGCCTCGACGTTCGTGGTGCTCAACTGGTCGCCGCCCGGGGCCTTGCGCACGGCGAGGATGTCCAGCGACGGGTTGTCGTACGGGCCGCTGAACGTGATGACGCCGCGCTCGATCACGAGGTGCTGGCCGTACGCGGCATACGTGCCGCTGACCGTGTTGACGGTGCCGTTGATGCGCGGCGGACGATCGCCGACTTTCTGCACGCGCACGCTGCCCGCGAGGTAGGCGTCGGCGCCCATGCCGCGCAGATGGAAGTCGTCGCCCAGGTCGGCCGTCAGGTCGATCGTCAAGGGCACCGCCGCCTGCTTCTTCGACTGCGCCGACGCCACCTTGCCGCGGCCCAGCACGATCACGTCGTCCGAGATCGTCGGGCGGTCCTGCGGCGCCAGTTCGACGAGGGCGCGGTCGGCCTTGAAATTGCCCTCGACCTTGAACTGCGTCGCGTCGCGCACGACGCTGGCCTGGCCGCTCAGGATCACGGTGCGGTCGGGGCGCGACAGCGCTTCCAGCTTGTCCGCCACGAGTTTCAGGTTCATCGTCGCCTCGCCGCCGGCAAAGCGCACGAAGCCCTCGGCCGTCGCGCGTCCGCTGTTGCCTTCCAGCGTGAGGCGCTGCAATTGCAGCTGGTCGCCGGCGAGCAGCGCGCGCAACTGGCCGTTGCGCAGGCGGACGCCCTGGTCCGGCCAGCGCACGGCGAGGCCGTCGCCATCGACGCTGCCGTTCAGCGTGGGTGCGCCGACGGTGCCCGTGCCGTTGATGGCGAGGCGCAGCGCGCCGTCCACTTCCAGCCCCGGCTGGCCGAGCAGCGGCGACACCCACGACAGCGACGCGAGGTTCGCGTTCGCCGTCAGTTTCAAGGGGCTGTCGTTGTCGACGCGGCCCTGCAGCAGCTGCGCCGTCGCATCGACGCGCGCCGTGCCGATGCGCGTGCCGTCCAGCGCGACCTGGGTGCGCAGCGCGCCGCCCGCGACGTCCGCGCGCAGGTCGAGCTGGCGCAGGCCCAGCGCGATCGGTGAGACGTCGCCCGCGATCAGGTCGCCCTTTTCGCGGAACACGTGCACGCTGCCGGCCAGTTGCGGCACGGCGCTCGGCACCGCGGGCGCGCGCAGGTCGATCGCCCATTGCGCGCCGAGGGTCAGGTCGCCGCGCAGGTTGTCGGCGACGGCGGGCGACGCCTGCCCGAGGTAGCTGATCGAGACGCCGCTGGCGCTGCCGCGCGTCGTCCAGCGCGGGCCCGTCTTGACCAGCGAGTCCACGGTGACCGTGCCCTCCGCGAGCTTGAACGTCGCGCCGTTGAACGCGATCTGCTCCGGCTTCGCCAGGCCCGCGAGGCCCGTGCCCGGTGCGCCCGCGATGCGCAGCGGCGTCGGCGCGACGAGCGCCAGCGCGTAGCGGCCGCCATTTTGCAGCGCGTCGACCGTGCCGTTCCACGCATTGCCCGTGAGGCCGCCGTGCACGGCCAGCGACGCGTCGAACGTGTCGCCGCGCGCGGCCGCGCGGATCGTGTGCGCGCCGCGCGTGCCCGTCGACGTCAGGTGCGCCGACGCGATCCTCGTTTCGCCGACGTTGCCCTGCTTGTCCGTCTTCGTGCCCACGTAGTCCGTGACCGCCACGTCCAGCGCGAGCGGATCGGCGGCACCGCGACCCGCGCCGAGGTTCGCCGTCGCCTTCAGCGCGCGCACCGATTGCGTGCCCATCGCGCGGATGTTCTGGCCGTCGAGGGACGCGGTCAGCGACGGCGTCTCCATCGTGCCGGACAAGGTGCCGGAACCGCGCAGCGCACCGGCGAAGTCAGGGCCGAGCGCGGCCAGTTGCGGCGCGTCGATGCGCCAGTTCAGCGTGTCGCGCCCGCTGCCGAACGCGCCGTTCGCCGCAACGACGTTGCCGCCCAGGTGCAGGTCGACGTCGGCATTCGACACGCGGTGCTTGTCGGCCGCGAGCTTCGCATGGCCCCACAGCGGCGATTTCGACAACGTGGAATCCTGCAGCGCGAGGTCGATGGCGCCGCCCATGTTCGCGCCCGTGCGGCCGCTCGCCGTGAAGCCGCCGTTGATGCTGCCGGCCAGCGGGGAGCCGAAGGCGGCCGGGTTCAGTCGCTGCATGTCGCCCTTGGCCTTGACCTCGACGACACGCGCGCCGGGGGCGCCGGCCCGCCACGCCTCGCCGCTCGCGTGCACGGACCCGTTGTCGTTTTTCCGTTCACGCGGCACCCAGCCGAGGTTGCGGGCGTCGACGTCGAACGTCGTGCGCGGCGCCTGCATGGTGCCCGTGACCACGCCGCTTGCCAGGACGGCGCCGTACAGGTCGCCGCGCAGCGCGGACAGCTGCTTGCCGTCGACCTTCCACGCCAGCTGCTCGCCCGGCTTGCCGAACGCGCCGCGCAGGTCGACCGTGTTCTGGCCCAGCGCCAGCGTGGCGTCGACGTCGTGCACGTGCGTGGCGTCCGCAGCGACCTTGCCGCGGCCGGCCAGCGGCTGGCCGAACAGGCGGCTGTCGCGCACGGCGAAATCGGCTCCGACCTGCCACTTCGGCGCCAGCGTACCGGCCGCGTTGACGTCGGCATTGATGTCGGCCTGCGGGAACGTGCCGAAGTCCGCGGGATTGAAATGGCTGGCGACGGCGTTCGCCTTGAACGGCTTGTTGTCCTTCAGGCTCGCGCGGCCCGTCACGCGCACGCTGCTCCTGCCCGCGGACAGGCGCGCGTCGCGCACGGTGAGTTCGTTGCCGTCCAGCGCGGCCTGCGCGGCGAGGCGCAGGCCCGCGTCCACGAGGTTCACGTCCAGCGTCTGCACGTCCTTCGTGTTCGCCACTTTGACGTCGCCCGCGATCTTCGTCGGCTTCATGCTGCCGTAGACGCGGTGCAGGTCGAAGCGGTCCGTGTGCAGCGTGAATTCCGCGGTGCCGAGCCCTTGTTCGTGGGGCCCGCGCTGCACGCTGCCGCTGCCGGTGAAGCGGCCGGCGTCGCCCACGTCGATCAGGACGTCCGTGATGCGCATCGCGGAGAGGCTCCCGCCCAGCCGCCCGCGCATCGCGCGCAGCGGCAGGCGTTGCTGGTCGAGGGTGCCCACGGCGCCGTCGTTCGCCAGGTCGACGGTGCCCGCGATGTTGCGGTTGGCGTCGAGGCGCACGGCCACGGCCAGGTTCAGGTCCGCGCTCGGCAGCGTGGGGCTGAAGAAGCCGGGGTCGATGTCGTGCGCGTCGAGCGTGAAGGCTTGCAGCGGGATGTCGGCGAACGGCGCCAGCACGAGCTGCGCCTTGCCTTGCGCGCGCGCGGCCTTGCCGGTGGCGTCGACGACGGCCTTCTGCAGGTCGCCACCCGCGTGCAACGTCAGCTGGGCGCCCAGCGACGCCGGCGTGACCGTGTCGCCGGTCCCCGCCTGCGCGGGAGCGGCCGGCTGCGCCTGCGTCAGGCTCGCGTCCGCATCGAGTTTATAAGGCAGCGTGTTGGCGATGGTGCCCTTCGCGGCGACCTGGCCCCACGGCGTGGTCGCCGATGCGTGGTCGAGCTTCCACTGCACCTTGTCGCCATGCAGGCGCGCGCGGATGTCGTCGATTTCCGTCGCCGCGCCCTTGTTCACGAAGATGGCCTTCGCGAGGCGCGCATCCTCGACCGCGATCTCGAACGGCGGCGCGAGGCGCGTGGGCATCGTCGCCGGCTCTTGCGACGGCTTGAGCGTCTCCACGCGCAGCACGCGCGCATACAGCTTGTCGATCTCGACGCCGCGCGACAGGTATTGCCAGGGCTTCCAGTCGATGTCGATGGCGTCGGCCGTCGTCACCGACGTCTCGGTGCGGAACACGACGTGGCCGATGTGCATGCGGCCGTACAGCGAGCCGGAGACCCCGGACAACGTGAGCTTGCCGCCGCTGGCGTTGGCCACGCGCTGGGCGATCATCTGCAACGTGGTTTCGCGGCCGAGGTACCAGACGGCGCCGCCCAGCACGACGCCGACGACCACCACGCCGATGGCGACGCGGCGCGGCCAGCGGCGCTTGTGTTCCGGAGCAGGAGTCTCGGGCGTTTGTCGATCGGCTGCCATCAGAACGTGAACCCCAGTGAGAAGTGCAGGCGGACCTTGTGCACGGCCTTGCCGTAGGCGAAGTCGACGTTGATCGGGCCGACGGGGCTGCGCCAGCGCGCGCCGACGCCGTAGCCGACCTTCGGCTTCAGGTCGTGGAAATTGTCGCCCGCGTTGCCGACGTCGTAGAACACGGCCGCGCCCCACGGCGGCTTGAACCAGTAATCGTATTCGGCGCTGCCGGTGAGCAGGTAGCGGCCGCCGGTGATGGCGGAACCGACCGGGACGCCCAGCTGCTGGTAGCCGTAGCCGCGCACGGACTGGTCGCCGCCGGCGCGGAACAGGAACGTCGACGGCACGCCGTTCTTGTCCTTCGAGCCGACGGCACCGAATTCGCCGCGCACGATCAGGGTGCCTGCGTCGCCGACCGGTTTGTAGCCGAGGGCGCGCGTGTAGACGCGCAAGAATTTCTCGTCCGTCAGGACGGGCAGCACGGCGCCGCCGACCTGCGCGTTCACGATATAGCCGCGGGTCGGCTGCACGAGGCTGTCCAGGTGGCGCTTCGTGATCGAGAACGTCAGCGGCACGCTTTTCACGCGCGTCGTCGGCATGTCGTCGATGGTCACCTGTTCGGTCAGCGCTTCCAGGGTGAGCGTCTTTTCCAGCAGCGGCGAACCCCACGCGCGCTTGGCGTGCACGCTCGTCGTGCGCGTGATCTGGCCGTTGGCGTCGAGGCGGTCGTAGCCGGCGCCGAAGCTGTTGTTGTAGCCGCCCGTCGTCGTGGGCAGGTAGAACTCGGCCTTCGCGGCCTGGTGCTTCTGTTCGTACAGCACGTTGCTCTTCATGCGCTTGCCGAACACGTTCAGGTCGTCGTATTCGGCCTGGGCGCGGGCACCCGTGTTGGTCGAGTAACCGAGGCCCAGCGCGACGTTCTTGCGCTTGTTCTCCGTGACGCGCACGAGCACGGGCAGCACGGCCGGTGGACTCGGCGGCTGCGGCGTCGGGGCCTCGTTCTCCTTCAGGTCCTGCACTTGCGACGCGATCACGGACGACATGTCGGCGCTCACCTCGACGCCGCTGAAATAGCCGGTGTCCTGCAGGCGGCCCTGCAGCGCCTGCAGCGCGGCCTCGCTGTATTCGTCGCCGGGCCGGATCGTGTTCAGGTTCGTGATCACGCTGGGCGGGTAGCGTTTCAGGCCCTCGATCTCGAGGCCGCCGAAGTGCGCGTCCGGGCCGCTGTCGATGACGACCTTCAGCAGCGCGCGGTGCGTGTCCGGGTCGACGGTGGCGGAAGACTCCAGCAGCTGCGCGCGCGGGAAGCGCGTCTGCGCGATCTGGCGCACGAGGCCGCGCTTGGCCGCTTCCCAGTCGGCCGTGCGGAAGCGCGCGCCGACGGGCAGCGTCCAGCGGTTGCGCAGCGCGGCCGCGTCGATCGGGGCGCTGCCCTTGTCGAAGGGGACGAAGCCGCGCAGCTCGATGTCGACGTCGCCCACGGTGACGGGGTCGCCCGGCACGACGTCGATGAGCGCGAGCGGCTTCGTGCCGGACGTGTCGAGGTCGGCGGACACGGTCGGGCTGTAAAAGCCTTCGGTGGCGATCAAGGTCTTGATCTGCTCGGGCGCGGCGCGCACGAGGCGCAGCAGCTGTTCGCGGTCGAGCCGGGGGTTGCCGCGCCAGCGCATCAGGTCGAGGTTATTCTCCAGCAGCTCGCGCAGCTGGCGTGGCGCGTCGATGCGGACGTCGTAGTCGATGGCACGGGATGGCGCGACGTCGGCGGGCGCCGGTGCCGGCTGGCCCTGCGCCGGCTCGTCCTGCGCGGCCGCGACCGGAGCAAGGCATAGCGCGTTCACGGCCAGCACGATTTGTGCCAAAATTCGTGATCGCGCCGGCGCCATCGCCGTGCATGGGTCGGGTCGTGCGGGAAACATGTCGCTCCATTCGTCAATATGCCGGCGACATCTTAACTGATTGTCAAATGTGATGGCGGACGCCTCGCTCGACAATTACTTCAGGAAATCCACTATGCACCCACCCGATACCGCGCTCGTCCTGTTCAGCGGCGGACAAGATTCCACCACCTGCCTGGCCTGGGCCCTGCAGCGCTACGAGCGCGTGGAGACGATCGGCTTCGACTACGGCCAACGCCACGCAATCGAGCTGGACGTGCGCGCGCCCGTGCTCGCGAAGATGCGCGCGCTGTCCGCCACGTGGGACCAGCGTCTCGGCGAAGACCACCTGATCGACCTGTCGCTGATCTCACGCATCTCCGACACGGCGCTCACGAGCAACGTCGAGATCGCGATGCAGGCCAACGGCTTGCCGAACACGTTCGTCCCCGGCCGCAACCTGCTGTTCATGACGGTGGCGGCGACGGTCGCGTACCGGCGCGGCCTGAACGTGCTCGTGGGCGGCATGTGCGAGACGGACTTCTCCGGTTACCCCGACTGCCGCGACGACACGATGAAGGCGCTGCAGGTCGCGCTGAACCTGGGCATGGCGACGCGGCTGAAGGTCGAGACGCCGCTGATGTGGATCGACAAGAAGCAGACGTGGCAGCTTGCCGAGGCGTGCGGCGGCGAGGCGCTCGTCGACCTGATCCGCTTCGAGACGCACACCTGCTACCTGGGCGAGCGGGGCGCGCCGCATGCCTGGGGCCACGGCTGCGGCAAGTGTCCGGCGTGCGAGCTGCGCGCGCGCGGCTACGAGCAATACGCACGGGAACGCGCGGGCGCGTGACCTTTACATGCGCCTCGCCCTGCTGACCGACCTGCACGCGAACCGCGAAGCCGTCGAGGCCTGCCTCGCGCACGCGGCGCGGCAGCACGTCGACCAGTACGCGTTCACGGGCGATTTCGTCGGCTACGGCGCCGACCCGGCCTGGGTCGTGCGCACGGTGATGGTGCACGTGGCGCGCGGCGCCATCGCCGTGCAGGGCAACCACGACTACGCGGTCACGCACCCGCCCACGTCGCGCATGCACGCGGAGGCGCGCGAGGTCATCGCCTGGACCGGCGGCCAGCTCGACGCGGAACAGCTCGCGTTCCTCGCGGCGCTGCCGCTGACGCACAAGCAGGGCAATGCGTACTTCGTGCACGCGAGCGCGCATGCGCCGCAGCTGTGGGAATACGTGGCGGACGTCGCCGCGGCCGAGCGCAGCATCCGCGCCGCCGGCAGCCGCATCGTGTTTTCCGGCCACGTGCACGTGCCGGCGCTGTACCGCCGCGCCGACGACGGCCGCATGGGCCGCCAGGTGCCGCGCGCGGGAGAAGCCATCGCGCTGCAGCCGCAACACCAGTACCTCGTGCTGCCGGGCGCCGTGGGCCAGCCGCGCGACCAGAACAACGCGGCGTGCTATGCGATCTTCGATGACGGGGCGCGGGAACTCCAGTATTTCCGCGTGCCGTACGACCACGGGGCGGCCGCGCGCAAGGTCATCGCGGCGGGGTTGCCGATCGTGTTCGCGATGCGATTGGTGGAAGGGATTTGAGCGTGCCGGCGGTGCGCTGGTGACGTCGTTGGGAGATCGTAGGGTGGGCGCCCCGTGCCCACGCGTAACGCCAACACGTCGCGAACGTGACGCGTGGGCGGAGGCCGCCCACCCTACGGCAAGATGTGAACCTCGTTCGGGGGCGTAGCGTAACGCCGCGGCGCCGTGAACGTCACTTACACCGGTTGCTGCATCACGCGGTGCTTGCGCGACCGGCTCACGAGCCACCACACGATCGCGACGGGCACCAGCAGCGGCAGCAGCAACGGCGACACCATCAGCGCGAGCACGCACGCCCCGATGGCCAGGCCGCCGATGCACAGGATACCCACGCCGGCGAACACCACCGCGAGCACGCCGCCCACGAACAGCATGATCACGCCTGCGAGCAGCAGTCCCCCACCCGCGAAGAACGTCGCCAGCAAGGCGCCCAGCGGTCCGCCGATGTCTTCGCCATCGATGTTGACGACGCTGTCGCCGAACGTGAACACGTTCCAGACGAGCATGGCGAACAGGAACAGGATGATGATGGCGGCGGTCTTTTTCATGATGGGTCCTCGTGGAGTCTTGTTGGCCGGCTCATGTCGTTGTCGGCATGGTCGTACTGTATCTGTACGTCCCGCGCGCCTCCACCGGACTGCGACAAGCTGCATGTTTCGAGGGCCGGAGGGTTGCCTGCGACGACGAACGGCGCGCCGGCGCGGCTGGTCCAACCAGGATGGCTAGTGGTCCCCGTCGGCGTCGAACCGGCTGCGCACATAGTCGATGTGCGTCTGCATCGCCGTGCGCGCCTCTTCCGGGCGGCGCGCGCAGATCGCGTCGCAGATCGTGCGGTGCTGCAGCGACAAGGCTTCCGACACCGACTTGTTCAGCTCGCGCATGCCGTCCACGTTGCGGATGATGTGCTCGCGCATCATCTTCGTGATGCTGCTGTGCAGGTGCAGGAACATGCTGTTGCCCGACGCCTTGGCGATCGCCTCGTGCAGCTCGACGTCGATGCGCGATTCGCCCGCATGGTCGCCTGCGCGCCGGGCCTGGTCGAGCCGCGCCATCGCGCTGCGGATGCGCTCGAGGTCGTCGTCCGTGCCGCGCAACGCGGCGAGATACGCAGTCGCGCCTTCCAGCACGCGGCGGAATTCCAGGATGTCTTCGCGCCGCGCCGGGCTGTCGGTGATCAGCTGGCCCCAGGGCGACGCCGTCGCGCCCGTCCGCAACTGGTCGGACACGAACACGCCGCTGCGCGGGCGGATATGTACGAGGCCGCGCGCCCCGAGCTGCTGGATCGCCTCGCGCACCGTGTTGCGCGACACGGCGTAGCGCTCCGCCAGCTCGCGCTCCGATGGCAGCCGTGAATTCGCGGGGAACGTGCCGTCAAGCAAGGCGTCCTCCAGCCTGCGCGTGACGGAGGAAACGCGCCCGCCGGCCTGCCGATTCGATGTCGTCACGTCTATTCCTTTCCTGGCCCAACCAGTTTGTCATGCGTACAGATTACTGGAAATATCTGCCAACAAGAAGAAAAACGTATCCACGAACCGGAGGCAAAGCATGACCCGCTACGACCGTCCGCCCGCCGGCGACGTATATCTGTTCGCCACCTGTGTGATCGACCTGTTCATGCCGCAGGCTGGCCTCGACGTCGTGCGCGTGCTCGAGGCGTCCGGCATCACCGTTCACTATCCGCGCGGCCAGAGCTGCTGCGGCCAGCCCGCCTGGAGCAGCGGCAATCCCGACGAGGCGCGCGCCGTGGCCCGTGCCCAGCTCGACCTGTTCCCGCACGACTGGCCCGTGATCGTCCCGTCCGGCTCCTGCGCCGGCATGATGCGCAAGCACTGGCCAGAACTGTTCCGCGACGACCCCGTGCTTGGCCCACAGGCGGACGCGCTGGCCGCGCGCGTGTTCGAATTCGCCGAATACCTGACGTGCGTGCTGGGCTGGGCCTTGCCCGCAGGGACGTCCGTCGGATCGGAGGCGGTCGCGCTGCACACGTCGTGCTCGGCGCGGCGCGAGATGGGCACGCGCGCGCACGGCGTGGCGCTGCTGGATGCCTTGCCCGGCGTGACGCGCGTGGACCACGAACGCGAATCCGAGTGCTGCGGCTTCGGCGGCTCGTTCTCCATCAAGCATGCCGACATTTCCGGCGCCATGGTCAAGGACAAGGTCGCGGCCGTGAGCGCGACCGGCTGCGGCCGCGTCGTGTCGGCCGACTGCGCGTGCCTGCTCAACATCGGACATGCGGCGCGGCACCAGGGGGCGCGGTTCGACGTCGAACACCTGGCGAGTTTCTTGTGGCGCCGGATGGGAGAACAGGCATGACGGCGCGCGACGGCATCCTCGGCCGCCTGCGCGCGGCCAATCCGCGCGCGGCCGGCGCGGCGGATCTCGATCGGCGCATCGATGCCCATTTCGACGCGCGCCGCGCGGAGACGGCGACCGCGCCGGACGCGCTCGCGCAGCGCATGCTGGACGCGCTGCATGCCGTACGCGCGCAAGCCTGGTGCATGGAGGCCGACACGTGGCCCGCGCTGCTGGCCGAACGCATCGAGAAGGCGGGCGTGGCCCGCATCCTCGTCGATGCCGCGACACCGGAAGGCCGCGCGCTGCGCGCCGCGCTGCCGGCGAGCGTGGAGGCCATCGCGTTCGAGCGGCCGCTGGAAGACTGGAAAGGCGAGCTGTTCGACACGGTCGATGCCGGCTTCACGGTCGCGCGCTCGGGCATCGCGGCCACGGGCACGCTCGTGCTGGCACCGGATACCGTCACGCCGCGCACGGTGTCGCTGGTACCGCCGCTGCACATCGCGCTCGTCCACGCGCACACGCTGCACGCCGACCTGCACCAGGCGCTGCACGCGGAGCGCTGGCAGGACGGCATGCCGACGAACCTCGTGCTGGCGACGGGGCCGTCGAAGACGTCCGACATCCAGCAGACCTTGGCGTTCGGCGCGCACGGCCCGCGCTGGACGTGGGTCGTGATCGTCACCGATGAGAGGAACCCCGCATGACGACGTCCCCGTTGCAATTCGTGCCGACGCAGGACTTCCACGCGCGCAGCCGCGCGGCCCTCGCCGACCCCCATCTGCGCCAGAGCTTTCGCGGCGCGATGACCTTCCTGCAAGACAAGCGCCGCAGCCAGTTCGGCGACGACGACGAGCTGCAGCAGCTGCGCGACCTCGGCGAAGCGGTGCGCAAGAACGCATTGGCCAAGCTGCCCGCGCTGCTCGAGCAGCTGGAAGCCAATCTGACGGCGGCCGGCGCACATGTGCACTGGGCCGCCACGCCCGAGGACGCGAACGCGATCATCCACGGCATCGCGACGGCGCGCGGCGCAACACGCATCGTCAAGGGCAAGTCGATGGCGAGCGAGGAAATCGAACTGAATCACTACCTCGCCGAGCGCGGCATCGAATGCCTGGAATCGGATATGGGCGAATACATCGTCCAGCTGGCGGGCGAAAAGCCGTCCCACATCGTGATGCCCGCGATTCACAAGACGCGTGCCGACATCGGCGCGCTGTTCGCGCAGCACATCCCCGGCACCGAGTACACGGAGGACGTCGACCAGCTGATCCGGACGGGACGGGTCACGTTGCGCAGCGCGTTCGTCGATGCCGATATCGGGCTGTCCGGCGTGAACTTCGCCGCGGCCGACACGGGCACGTTGTGGCTCGTCGAGAACGAAGGCAACGGCCGCCTGTCGACCACGGTGCCGGACGTACACATCGCCATCATGGGCATCGAGAAGGTCGTGGAAAAGCTGGAGCACATCGTGCCGCTCGCGAGCCTGCTGACGCGTTCAGCCACCGGCCAGGCCATCACGACGTACTGCAACCTGATCTCGGGTCCACGCCGTGCCGGTGAACTGGACGGGCCGCGCGAACTGCACCTCGTCCTGCTGGACAACGGCCGCACGCAGGCGTATGCGGACGAAGAGCTGCGCGCGACGCTCCAGTGCATCCGCTGCGGGGCGTGCATGAATCATTGCCCCGTCTACGGCCGCATCGGCGGGCATGCGTACGGCACGACGTATCCGGGCCCGATCGGGGCGATCCTGTCGCCGCATTTGCTGGGCCTCGAGTCGACGGCGGATCTCGCCACGGCGTCGAGCCTGTGCGGCGCATGCGGCGACGTCTGCCCCGTGCGCATCCCGATCCCGCAACTGCTCGTGCGCCTGCGCACGGAGGCGAACCGCGACCCCGATGCCGAGGTCGAACATCCGCTGCGCGGGCAGGGCGCCAAGTACAGCCGAGGTGAACGCCTCGTCTGGCGCTTCTGGCGCGGCGCGTTCGCCCGGCCGGGCGTGTATCGTCTGTTCCGCTGGGCGGCCACGCGGCTGCGCGTGCTGGCGCCGGACGAACAGCTGGGGTGGACGGCGCACCGCACTCCGCTGAAGCCCGCCCCGCGCAGCCTGGCCGATCTGCTGCGTGACAAGAATCAGCCCCGGTAGGGTGGGCACCCCTGTGCCCACGATGCGTTACGGCGACGCATACTGAGGGTGGGCGGGGGCTGCCCACCCTACGCACATATAAAAATTTAATCAAGGAGACACACATGGTTTGGCAACAGATTTACGATCCGTTCGGCAGCATGGCAATCTCGACCCTGCTGGCCGCGATACCCGTCGTGGTGATGCTGGCCGCACTCGGCTTCTTCCACATCAAGGCGCACATCGCGGCCGCGCTGGGCCTGGGCGCGGCCCTGCTCGTGGCCGTGCTCGGTTACCACATGCCGGCCGCGATGGCGGGCAAGGCGGCGCTGTTCGGCGGCTTCACTGGCCTGCTGCCCATCGGCTGGATCGTCCTCAACATCATCTTCCTGCAGCAGTTGTGCGAACAGAACGGCAGCTTCAAGGTGCTGCAGGCGTCGTTGTCCGGCATCACGAGCGACCGGCGGCTGCAACTGCTGCTGATCGCGTTCTGCTTCGGCGCGTTCTTCGAGGGCGCGGCCGGCTTCGGCACGCCCGTCGCCGTCACGGCGGGCATTCTCATCGGGCTCGGGTTTTCCCCCCTGGCCGCGTCCGGACTGTCGCTGATCGCCAACACGGCGCCCGTCGCGTTCGGCGCGCTCGGCACGCCCGTGATCACGCTGGCCAAGGTGCATGGTTACGACCTGATGGAAGTGACGGCGATGATCGGTCGCCAATTGCCGTTCTTCTCGCTGCTCGTGCCGTTCTGGCTGATCTGGGCGTTCGCCGGCCGCAAGGCCATGTGGGAGATCTGGCCCGCGATCCTCGTGACGGGCCTGTCGTTCGCGATCCCCCAATACCTCGTGTCGAACTTCATCGGCCCGGAACTGGTGGACATCATCGCCGCCCTCGTGTCGATGGCGTCGCTGATCCTGTTCCTGCGCGTGTGGCAGCCGAAGACCGTGTGGACGTCGGCGAACCTGAAGGGCCGTGAGACGGAGCTTGCTTCCCGGTCCGCACAGAGCCTCGAGACGTATTCGCGGGCGGAGATCGTGCGCGCCTGGACGCCCTGGATCATCCTCACGGTGTTCGTCTTCGTCTGGGGCCTGCCGCCGGTGAAGGCGTACTTCAACGGCGTGTTCGCGCCGAAGTTCCCGATGGACGGCCTGCACAACCTGATCATGCGCGTGCCGCCGGTGGTGGCCAAGCCCAGCCCTGAAGCTGCCGTGTACGTGCTCAATCTGCTGTCCGCGACGGGCACCGGCATCCTCCTGTCCGCCATCGCCGGCGCGCTGTTCATGCGCTACAGCCTCGGTGCGGTCGTGCGCACGTTCTTCCGCACCTTGTGGCTCGTCCGCTTTTCGCTGCTGACGATCGTGCTGATGCTGGCCCTGGGCACCCTCACGCGCTACTCCGGCTCCGATACGACCCTCGGCCTCGCGTTCGCCAACACGGGCGCGCTGTATCCGTTCTTCGGCACCCTGATGGGTTGGCTCGGCGTGGCGATGACGGGCTCGGACACGGCGTCGAACGTGCTGTTCGGCGGCATGCAGAAGGTGGCCGCGCAGCAGCTCGGCCTCGCGCCGAACCTGATGGGCGCCGCGAACAGTTCCGGCGGCGTCATGGGCAAGATGATCGACGCCCAGTCCATCGTCGTGGCATCCACGGCGACGCGCTGGGTCAACCACGAAGGCGACATCCTGCGCTTCGTCTTCTTCCATTCGTTCGCGCTGGCCGCCCTGGTCGGCATCCTGGTCACGCTGCAGGCGTACGTGTGGCCGTTCACGTTGCTGGTGATCCGATGAATGTTTCCACCTCTCCCGAAACCGGGGCCGTGAGCCACCGCGAGGCGACGGCCGCGCTGCTCGCGGTGCTGCCCGCACGCTGCGTGCGCGCCGACCCGGAAGATACGCGGCCCTACGAATGCGACGGCCTCGCCGCCTACCGCCAGATGCCGATGATCGTGCTGCTGCCGGAAGACGAGGCGCAGATCATGGCGGCCATCGCCGTGTGCCGGCAACTGGGACTGCCCATCGTGCCGCGCGGCGCGGGCACCGGATTGTCAGGCGGCGCGATGCCGATCGCCGGCGGCGTCGTGCTGTCGACGGCCCGGTTGAACCGGATCGTCAGGCTCGATCCCCTGTCGCGCACGGCCATCGTGCAACCTGGCGTACGCAACCTCGCGATCTCGGAGGCGGCCGCGCCGCACGGCCTGTACTACGCGCCCGATCCGTCGTCGCAGATCGCGTGCACCATCGGCGGCAACGTCGCCGAGAACTCCGGCGGCGTGCACTGCCTGAAATACGGCCTCACCGTGCACAACGTGCTGCGTGTCCGCATGGTGACGACGGACGGCGACATCGTCGAACTGGGCAGCGAGGCGCTGGACGCACCGGGGCTCGACCTGCTCGCGGTGGCGATCGGCTCGGAAGGCATGCTCGGTGTCGTGACCGAGGTCACGGTCAAGCTGGTGCCCAAGCCCCGCGTGGCGCGCGTCGTGATGGCGTCGTTCGACGACATCGTCAAGGCGGGCGATGCCGTGGCCAGCGTGATCGCCGCGGGCATCATCCCGGCCGGGCTCGAGATGATGGACCGCCTGTCGACGCAGGTCGCCGAGGAATTCGTGCATGCGGGCTACGACACGCAGGCGACCGCCGTGCTGCTGTGCGAATCGGACGGCATCGCCGAGGAAGTCGAGGAAGAGATCGCGCGCATGAGCGAGGTGCTGAGCCGCTGCGGCGCGACGGCGTTGTCCGTGTCGCAGGACGAAGCGGAGCGCCTGCGCTTCTGGTCCGGCCGCAAGAACGCGTTCCCCGCCGTCGGCCGCATCTCGCCGGACTACTACTGCATGGACGGCACGATCCCGCGCAAGCACCTCGCGCACGTGCTGCAGCGGATCGAAGAGATGGAGAAGAAATACGCCCTGCGCTGCGCGAACGTGTTCCACGCCGGTGACGGCAACCTGCACCCGTTGATCATGTTCGACGCGAACGCGCCCGGCGAATTCCACCGCGCGGAGCAGTTCGGCGCCGACATCCTCGAGCTGTGCGTGGAGGTCGGCGGCACGATCACGGGCGAGCACGGCGTCGGCATCGAGAAGATCAATTCGATGTGCGTGCAGTTCTCGCGCGCGGAGCTCGATGCGTTCCTCGCCGTGAAGCGCGCTTTCGACCCGGCCGGCATCCTCAATCCCGACAAGGCGATCCCCACGCTGCACCGCTGCGCCGAATACGGCCGCATGCACGTGCGCCACGGACAAACGCCATTTCCCAACCTGCCGCGCTTTTGATGATGGATACGACACTCCAAGAATTCGCCGACAAGATCGGCCACGCCGCCGCCAGCGGCACGCCACTGCGCTTGCGCGGCGGCGGCAGCAAGGACTGGTACGGGCAGGACGTGCAGGGCACGGTGCTCGATACGACGGCCTACCGCGGCATCACGGACTACGAACCGACGGAGCTCGTGATCAGCGCCCGCTGCGGCACGCCGCTGGCCGAGATCGAGTCGCACCTGGCGGAACACGGCCAGATGCTCGCGTTCGAACCGCCGCACTTCGGCCCATCCGCGACGATCGGCGGCACGGTGGCGGCCGGCCTGTCCGGGCCGCGCCGCCAGGCCGCAGGGGCCGTGCGCGACTTCGTGCTGGGCGCCGTGCTGCTGGACGGACGCGGCGAGCTGCTGCACTTCGGCGGCAAGGTGATGAAGAACGTGGCCGGCTACGACGTGTCGCGCCTGCTGGCCGGATCGCTGGGCGTGTTCGGCCTCATCGCCGAGGTATCGCTGAAGGTGTTGCCGAAGCCCGTGGCGGAATGCACCGTGCGCCAGCCGATGACGCAGGACGAAGCGCTGCGCCGCCTGAACGAGTGGGGCGGCCAGCCGCTGCCCGTGTCGGCCTCGAGCTGGCACGACGGCGTGCTGACGGTGCGCCTGTCCGGCGCGCGCTCGGCCGTCGACGCGGCCTGCCTTCGCATCGGCGGCGACGCGCTCGCGCAGGCGGACGCGGACGCGTGGTGGGGCGCACTGCGCGAGCACGACGCGGCCTTCTTCGCCGAGGCGGCGCAGGGTTTGTGGCGCCTGTCGCTGCCGTCCGCGGCGCCGGCGCTCGCGTTGCCCGGCACGCAGCTTGTCGAATGGGGCGGCGCGCAGCGCTGGCTCCGCACCGATGCGGATGCCGCCACGGTGCGCATGGCGGCCATGGAGGCCGGCGGCCACGCCACATTGTTCCGTGGCGGCGCGCGGGAGGCGGGCGTGTTCCAGCCGCTGGCACCCGCCGTCCTCGCGCTGCACCGACGACTCAAGACCACATTCGACCCGGCCGGGGTGATCAACCGCGGCCGCATGTACAAGGATTTCTAGCCGTGCAAACCAATCTCGCAGACTTCATCCGCGACACGCGCGACGGCATTGACGCCGACGCCATCCTGCGCAAATGCGTGCACTGCGGCTTCTGCACCGCGACGTGCCCGACCTATCAACTGACCGGCGACGAGCTGGAAGGCCCGCGCGGCCGCATCTACCTGATCAAGCAGGTGCTCGAAGGCCGGCCCGCCACCGACAAGACGCAGGCCCACCTGGACCATTGCCTCACGTGCCGCAACTGCGAGTCGACGTGCCCGTCGGGCGTGCAGTACGGACGCCTCGCGGACATCGGTCGGCGCGTGGTCGAGCAGCAGGTGCCGCGGCCGGCGGGCCAGCGCCTGCTGCGCACCGTGCTCAAGGAAACCTTGCCCCGTCGGTGGCTGTTCACGCCTGCGATGAAGGCGGGGCAGTTGGTGCGTCCGCTGCTGCCGCAGGCGTTGCAGGACAAGGTGCCGGCGCGGCAGCGTGCCGGTGCCTGGCCGCGCACGGAGCACACGCGCAAGATGCTGTTCCTGGAAGGCTGCGTGCAGCCCGCGATGTCGCCGAACATCAATGCGGCCACGGCGCGCGTGTTCGACGCCGTCGGCGTGCAACTCGTGGCCGCCAGCCGGGCCGGATGCTGCGGCGCGATCCGCTGGCACCTGAACGATGCGGATGGCGGCCGCGCCGACATGCGGCGCAACATCGACGCGTGGTGGCCCTACCTCGAGCAAGGTATCGACACCATCCTGATCAACGCGTCCGGCTGCGGCGCCATGATCAAGGAATACGGGCACGCGTTGGCCGACGACCCCGCGTACGCCGGAAAGGCGGCACGCGTGTCCGCCGCGGCGAAGGACGTCAGCGAAGTGCTGCCCGCGTTCGAACAACGCTTGCGTGACAAGCTGGGCACGCGCGCGGGCGCGCAGCGGGTCGCGTACCACCCGCCGTGCACCTTGCAGCATGGCCAACAGATCCGCGGCAAGGTCGAGGGGCTGCTGCGCGCGGCCGGTGTCGACGTGAAGCTGTGTGCGGACAGCCACTTGTGCTGCGGCTCGGCCGGCACCTATTCCGTGCTGCACAAGGAGGTGGCGCGGCAGCTGCGCGACGACAAGCTGGCCAAGCTGCAGGCGACGGGGCCGGAGCGCATCGTCTCCGCCAATATCGGCTGCATCACGCACCTGCAGTCGGGGACGGACGTGCCCGTCGAGCACTGGATCGAATTGCTCGACCGCGCGCTGGCGTAGCGGCAAAAAGTGGCCGGAAATCAAGCCTTGCAATGCTGGACTCGACGTCTATACTGACAGCCTGCTCTGTTGCAGGAGGCAATCCATGCAGTGGATTTTTGATACCCGCAGTCAGCACGCGGCCGGCCACAAGAACCCGCCCTCGGCACCGCCGGCGATTCCGCCCATCATCATCAACCCGTTCAAGAGCCAGATTCCGTCGCCGGCGATCGACCCGCGTCGCACGCCGCCCGGTCCCCCGATCATGCCGCCGCGCGGCCCCGATTTGCGCATCATCTAGCGGGCCTGTCATTCTTGCGTTCCAAGGGAATCGGCGCTTGTCCAGTGCGCCGCGAACGCCTATGATCTTGCATTTGGGCGTACGCCCGCAAGACTGAGCAAGCAAGAATGAACGATCATATTTCCGGCCACGACCACGACCACGACGGCGACCACGACGACGACGCGCCCGTCCAGGAGGCCCGCCTGTGGCAGGGCAACGGCTGGACCGCGCGCGTCATCAAGAACGAGGACGACGACGGCTGGGCCGTGGCCATGTACAAGGACGGCGAATCGGAACCCGCCCTCGTCGGCCCGTGGACCATGGGACGCGACAAGAAGAACCCGAAGCCGCTCGACGTCAGCGCGTTCCACACGCTCGTCAAGACGGCGTCCGAAGTGATCCGCCGCCATGAGCAGCAGTTGCACGCCCGGCTGCACAAGAGCACCGTCGTCTCCACCGATGACGGCGAGCTGAAGGTGACGCTCGACATCGTACCGGACGAGGACAATCCGTACGCGCTGCTGAGCGCCTTCGACGCGATGGGCGAGCGCGTGGCGCAGGTGCGCGTCGACCCCGCGTTCAAGCTGTCGCCGGCATCGGCGCATACCTGGATCGAGAACAATTTCCGCGCACCGCGCTAAGAACCCGTTCCGATGGTGGTTTTCCGCGACACAATCCCCGCAAGCACAGGCTGAGCTGATAATATTTCCCGAACGCATCATTTTGATCCGATAAGGGGAATCGATGGAAGACCGTCTTGCCCGCCTGGAAACTGTGCAGGCCATGCTGCTCGGCATCGGGCACTTGTCCGCCAGCTGCACCGACGTCACCGAGTTCATCGGCGCCGTGCACCGCGCGCTGGGCCGCATCATGTATGCGGAAAACTTCTACGTGACCCTGGCGGAACGGGAAGATGACACGGTCCGCTTCGTCTACTTCGCCGATGCGCGCGACGAAGGGCCGAGCCCGGACGAGCGGGTGCGGCTCGCCTCGCCCGACGAATCGCCGACGGCCTGGGTGATGCTCAACAAGCAGCCGCTCACGATGACGGGCGACGAGATGCGCGAGCGCGAGACGGGCATGGCGTGGGGCAGCGGCAGCCTCGCCGAGCATTGGATGGGCTGCCCGTTGCTCGACCAGCAGCACGAGATCCTGGGCGCCATCGTCATCCAGAGCTATGTGCCGGAACACAGGTACAGCGAGGAAGACCAGGCGCTGTTCGCGCTGATCGCGAACCACGTGTCGAACGCACTGCAAGGCCTGCAAAGCATGGACCGCCTCGAGCGCGCCGTGCAGGAGCGCACGCGCGCCCTCGCGCGCGAGGTGGCCGAGCGGCGCCGCGCGGAACAGGTGCAGCACGCGCTGTACCAGATCGCCGACTTGTCCGCGGCCGCCCTCGAGCCGGACGTCCTGGCCGCGAACCTGCACGACATCATCGGCGAGCTGATGATGGCGAAGAATTTCATCATCGCGCTCACGCACCCGGACACGGGTGAAATCAGCATCCCGTATTTTGCCGACGAAAAGGACAACGAGGCCCCGCACCAGCGCTTCCCGTTCGGCATGGGCATGGTGTCGTACGTGCTGCAGACGAAGCAGGCGCAGCTCCACGACGCCGGCAGCTTCGCGCGCCTGCACGCGGCGGGCAAGGTGAAGCACCCGCTGGGCAGCACGGACATCGCCAGCTGGATCGGCGCGCCGATGCTCGTGCATGACAAAGCGTACGGCGTGCTCGTCGTGCAGAGCTACGACCCGACCGTCGTCTACACGAAGGCCGACCTCGACCTGCTGGCGTTCATCTCCAGCCACGTCGCGGTGGCCATCGCGCGCATGCAGGCCGACCGCGCGATCCGCAAGGCGAAGGAAAGGCTGGAGCAGCAGAACGCCGCGCTGGAACAGGCGCTGCACCAGTTGCAGGAAGCGCAGTCGGAACTCGTGCGCAAGGAAAAGCTGGCGTCGCTGGGCCAGATGGTCGCCGGGGTCGCGCACGAGATCAACACGCCGCTGGGCATCTGCGTGACGGCCACGAGCCACCTCGTGCAGGAACTCAAGCTGACACGCGCGGAATTGGCGGCCGGTGCGATGACGGAAGACAGCCTGGATGCGTTCTTCGACATCGTCGACCAGTCGCTGCGCATCATGACGACGAACACGCAGCGGGCGGCGGCCCTCGTGCGCAGTTTCAAGCAGGTCGCTGTCGATCAGTCGTCGGACGACATCCGCAGCTTCAACCTGGGCACTTACCTGAACGAGGTACTGCTGTCGCTGCAGCCGAAGCTGAAGGGCCGGCCGATCGAAGTCGCCGTCGACTGCCCGAAAGACCTCGTGCTGGAGAGCTTTCCCGGCGCGGTGTCGCAGATCGTCACCAATATGGTCGTCAATTCGCTGATGCACGGCTTCGAACGCGACCAGTGCGGCCACATCACTGTGCACGCGGCGCTCGACGGCGACCACGTCGTCTTCGACTATGCCGATGATGGTGCCGGCATGGACGCGGAGACGCTGGCCAAGCTGTTCGACCCGTTCTTCACGACGAAGCGCGGCAGCGGCGGGAGCGGCCTCGGTGGCCACATCCTGTACAACCTCGCGACCAATGTGCTCGGCGGTTCGCTGCGCGTCGAGAGCAGCCCGGGGCAGGGCCTGCGCTACCACCTGCGCTTTCCGCGCAAGGCCGCGCGGCCCGTGCTGAAGGCGGCCTGAGCTAGCTGAACACGGAAGCGATCGCTTCGCATACGTGGTCGACGTCGGCCTCGTCCATCCCGCAGACATGTAGGGTGGGCTCCCCGAGCCCACGCGAAAGCCGGCTCCGTGCTGGCGTCACGCGTGGGCACGAAGTGCCCACCCTACCGGAACACGGAAGCGATCGCTTCGCATACGTGGTCGACGTCGGCCTCGTCCATCCCGCAGTGCAGGGGAATCGTGACGGTCTCGCGGCCGATGCGCTCCGCGTTGGGGAACTGTCCGTCGCGCCAGCCCAGGCTGCGGCCGAGCGTGGTCAGGTGCGACGGTTCGTACGAGAGGCCCGTCGCGATGCCCCGTTCGCGCAGCGCGGCGCGGAAGCTTTGGCGCGTCGTGCCGAGCGCTTCATACGGCAGCAGCACGCAGAACATGTTCCAGCTCTGGCCCGGCACGCCGCGCGGCGGCAGCACGGCGCCGTCGATGGCGGGGAACGCTTCGAAATAACGGTCCGCCAGGCGCTGGCGCTGCGCCAGGAAGCCCGGCAGCTGCGCCAGTTGCGCGAGCCCGATCGCGGCCGACACGTCCGACATATTGTATTTGCCGCTGGCGACGGCGACGTCGCGCGTGTCGTCCGGCTGGCGCTCGATGCCGTGGAAGCGCAGCACCTCGATGCGCCGCGCCATCGCCTCGTCGGGCACGACGATTGCGCCGCCCTCGATCGTCGTCATGTTCTTGTTGGGGTGGAACGAGAACGTGGCGATGTCGCCGAAGCTGCCGACGGGCTGCCCGTTCCACGTCGAGCCCTGCACCAGGGCCGCGTCCTCGATCACGCGCAGGCCGTGCTGGCGCGCCAGCGCGTACAGCGCATCCATGTCGCCCAGCGCGCCGGGGAAGTGCGTGGGCACGATCGCCTTCGTGCGCGGCGTGATGGCGGCGGCCGCCTGGTCGAGGTCGATCGCGCGCGTGACGAGGTCGCAGTCGACGAACACGGGGCGGGCGCCGACCTTGACGATCATGTTCATCGTCGAGAAGAAGCTCTGCGTGGACGTGATCACTTCGTCGCCCGGCCCGATGCCGCAAGCCAGCAGCGCCAGCTCCATCGCGCCCGTCGCGGAGGTCAACGTGCGGGTGGGCCGGCCGCCGAACGTGGCGGACAGCGCGCGCTCGAATTCCAGCACGCGCGGGCCGCTGGCGATCCAGCCCGTGCGCATCGTGTCGGCCATGGCGGCGATGGTGGCGTCGTCGAGCGCCGGTTGGGAAAAGTTCAGCATGGTCACGGTCGTCTTCAGGATGATGTCGGACCGGACATTCTAGCCCTACCCGACGAATGTCGCGGCAACGGGCTGCAGCGCCACCGGCATGGGCTCGACGGCAGGCGCGTTGGCGGCCGGCTCGTCGAACCGGTAGTCGCAGGCATCGTGCATGGCCCAGCCGCCGTCGCCGCGCAAGTGCAGCACGTGCGTGTGGTGGCGCAGTACGCCGGCGCGGTGGGCGATGCTGACGAGCGTGGCGCCATTGTCGCGCAGGCGCGCGTACAGCGACGCTTCGTTGCCGCTGTCGAGCGCACTCGTCGCCTCGTCGAGGATGACGATCGCGGGCTTGTGCACGAGCACGCGGCCGAAGGCGAGGCGCTGCTGTTCGCCGACCGACAGCAGCTTGTCCCAATCGTGCACGGCGTCCAGGCCACCCACGCGGTCGGCCAGCCGGGGCAGGTGGACGAGGTCGAGAATCTCCAGCAGCTGCTCGTCGCCGAGGTCCGTGCTGACGCTGGGGTAGATGAGCTGGCTGCGCAAGGTGCCCGACTGCAGATACGGCTGCTGGGGCAGGAAGAAGACGTCGTCAGCGGGCGGATGGTGGATGACGCCGCTGCCTTCCCGCCACAGGCCCGCGATCGCGCGCAGCAGCGAACTCTTGCCACAGCCGCTGTCGCCGGTGATCAGGAGGGCGTCGCCCGGCTTCAGGACGAGGCTCAGGTCCTTGATCAGCACGCGGTCGGATTGCGGCGGGCACAGGGTCAGCGCGTCCAGCGCGAGGTGCGTGCACGGCGTCATCCGGATGCGCGGACGCTCGTCGTTGGCTGCGGCCGCGGGCGCCGCGCCGGGCAGCACGAGAGCCGATAACGCCTGCAGGCGGCCGATGCCGGCGACGAAGCGGCTGAGGCTTTCGAAGTTGTCGACGATGACGCCGACGGCACCCAGCACCGCGGTGAACGCGCCCGCCGCCTGCGTCGCCCGGCCCACTTCGAGTTCGCCGGACAGCACGCCGCCGGCCAGGATCCCGTACGGCAGCACGACGGTGAGCTGGCTGAACGTGCGCTGGAAAAAATTCAGCGAACGCTGTTTCCTGATCAACCGCGCGAAATTGCGGATGACCTTGTCGAACGTGGCGTCGATGCGTGTGCGCTCCTGGCCTTCGCCGCGGTAGAACGCGATCGACTCGGCGTTCTCGCGCAGGCGCACGAGGCTGAAGCGGAAATCGGCCTCGCGTCGCAGCTGCCAGAAATTCAGCTGGATCAGCGGGCTGCCGAAGAAGTACAGGGCGACGATGTTGCCCGTGACGGCGTACGCCACCAGCACGGCCACGAGCACGTGCGAGATCGACCACAGCACGGCGCTGAAACCCACCAGCTGCATGATCGACCCGAGGAAGATCAGCAGGAAGTTGATGGATCGGCCCGTGAACGTGTTGATGTCCTCGCTGATGCGCTGGTCCGGATTGTCGATCGCGCTGCTCGCACCCAGCGCATAGTATTTGCGGCCCGCCAGGTAGCCGTCGAGGAAGCGTCCCGTGAGCCAGCGCCGCCACTTGTTCGCGAACACGTCGCGCATGTAGTAATAGAAGGCGTACGTCGGCACCGCGAACGCGAGGATGAACAGGCAGGCCCGTACCGACGTCCAGAAACGGTCGCCGTTGCGCGCCGCCAGCGCCGAGGTCAGCTCGCCGGTCTGGTTGTTCAGCATGACGGCCAGCTTGGTGTCGACGACCATCAGGACGATCAGCAGCATCAGCATTGTCCAGGCGCGCTTCTTTTCTTCGCCGAGCCAGTACGGCTTGGCCACGTTGACGAACTGCTTCCACGCGGCGAGCGACAGCGGCGCGGGCTTGGGTGCCGGGCCGTCGTCCGTCGCGGCGCCTGCGGGTGTGGAAGTGGGTGTGGTCATGATCGATCTCTGCGCGTCGGCGGCGGTGTTGTCTTCCCCTCAAGCTTAAGTTCGCACAACAGACCGTTCAGTGCGGAAACGGACATAGCAATGCCATTTGCGCGGCGTGTGTCACCGGCCGACGACAGGTGCATCGAGGGTTTTAAATAATGTTCTGCTGAAAAGGTTTTGTTTTGGAAAAATAATTTGGCAGGAACCATTTTTTACTCTTATCTCATATCGCTTTTTTATTTTGACTGCCGAGATTAGCGTGGATTGCCGTGGTTGCGTGCTCTGCAATTGTTCGAGGAATATTTTTGTTCCAGAGTGGAATATGGCTTCTCGCAGCCGAATGCGTTGCATTTGACCTGATCGGTACGGCGCCTGCATCGGGGCTGGTATTTTTTATGCATCCAGCGTTAAATTCCATCGGCTGGAACAGTTTCCGTTTGTTATGGTCGAATGTGGCGATTTTGTCGAGAATATTTACAGTTGGTGAAATTATTTTGAATTGCTTCGCCTAACTAATTGAAAAATACGGATTAGTGTTTTTGGCATATTGTTTGCTTACGTTCCGCTGGCGTGCATCCGGGCGGTAATATGCAAAAGAGCTAGCTCGATTGCATAATTCGCACGATCATTGTCCGATTGAACCAACCAAGCCGTTGACATTTCAATGCACTGGGCGGCACGCGTAAATGGGAGATTTTGGGGAGATTTTGGGGAGATTTTGCGCAGTCACACCGGAGGATATATGGAAAATCGATTGGGAAATTCGGTTCATGCCTGGGCCGATGCAGTGCGCTTGCGTATCCTGAGACGGATATTGTTGATCTTCACCCTGCTCGCGGCCAGTAGCGGAGCGAGCTACGCGGCAAGCTGGACCCCCGTGACCAACCTCGCACCCGCCGGCAGCGGCACGATGTTATTGCTGAGCGACGGGCGGGTGATGATGCAGGGCAATGGTGCTCAATGGCAAATACTATCTCCCAATGCGCTTGGCAGTTATATCGCCGGAACGTTTTCCTTGGCCGCCCCGACGAGCGTTGCGCGGCTTTATTTTGCCTCGCACGTCCTGCGTGACGGCAGGGTGTGGGTACTGGGAGGCGAATACGTCAATGGCAACCCGACATGGACGAACACGGGCGAAGTCTATAACCCGCTGACGAACAGCTGGTCCCCGATCGCGCCATACCCGCCCCAGCCTGAATGTCCATCGGGATGTTTTGGTGACGATCCATCGATGCTGCTGAACGGGGACAAGATCCTCGCCGGCAATTTGGCGAACAACACGAGTCGGCTCTACGATATCGCGACCAACACCTGGGGACCGCCGATCAACAAGGTGAACAACGACCGGAGCGACGAAGAAACCTGGGTAAAAATGGGCAACGGGCGGGTTCTCACGTACGACCTTTTCCAAAGCATCGCCGCTGGTGGCTCATACGCTGAAACCTTCAATCCCGCAACGAATACATGGGTCGATATCAGCCCAAGTAACGGTACGGCCAACGGGACGATCCCGCAGCTGAGTAGCGCCTTCCTGGGCTATGAGATGGGCCCCGCGTTCCGTTTGCAGGATGGACGGATTTTCCAGATTGGCGCAAACGAGAACACGGCTTTTTATAATCCGACGACAAATACGTGGTCTGCCGGACCCTCCAATCCTGGCTGGGGCGCTTATGATGCCGCTGCGGCAATCCTGCCAAATGGGCACGTCATTTTTGCCGCGAGCCCAACGTCCCGGCTTTTTAGTACGCCAACCCACCTGTTCGAATTCAACCCGGGCACGAACACGATTACGCCGCTTCCCGGCGTGCCGGCAGCGCTCCAGAATCAGCTCGACCAGATCCCATGCTACATAACACGCATGTTGATGCTTCCTACCGGGCAATTGCTCCTCACGGACGGCTTCAACCAGTTATGGATTTATACGCCGGACGGGCCGGTGAATCCGGCAATGCGGCCTGTCGTCAATCAGATCATCAATAATGGTGGCGGCAGTTTCACGCTCGGTGGGCAGCAGCTCAATGGCCAGTCGGCGGGGTCCAGTTATGGTGACGATGCCGAAAGCGATGAAAATTATCCGATTATCCGCTTGACGAACACGGTGACCGGCCTGGTGTATTACACCCGTTCGACGAATTGGAGTCATACCGATGTCGGCCCAGGGCCCGAAACGGTCAACTTTAATACGCCTGCCGGCCTGCCGTCTGGCCGATATTCCGTCGTTGCGGTGGGGGCGGGGATTCCGTCATTCCCGGTATTTACCTCTGTCCCATAATCAACGATCGGGCCGGATGTCTTTTCGAAATCCGGCTGATTTTCACGGCACACAAGAAGGGGATTTTCATGAAAAAATATTTGATTAATCTTTCCAAGTACCTGGGGATGTGCGTGCTGAGCATGGGCATATCGTCTCATGCGTTGGCCGACGTTATTTTTTCCAACTTCGGCCCGGGATACACATATAACGTCAGCAGCGGCAACGTCGTGGGCGACGGGTTCGATGGCAGCATTTACTCGGAAGGGGATAGCTTCGCGCCCATCCAGAACGCGGTGTTCGGTTCGCTCAGGATCGCGCTCTCTGAAGTCTTTCCCGGTTCCCAGGGCACTTCGTTGACGATCAGTCTCACGGCCGACAGCGGCAATGCGCCCGGCGCCGTATTGGAAAGCTGGTTGCTGGCCCCTGGCAGCCTCGGTCTGTTGGGTAACAACAATGCGCCCGTGGTGCTGAACTCGAGCCTGAACCTGATGCTTCTCGCCGGGACGGAATACTGGATTACCGCAAGCCTGGGTGGCATGGGCAATGCCGTCGCGTGGAACTGGAATTCCATTGGCGATATGAATGCCCATGCCATCAATGACGGGTCCGGTTGGTTTTCACCATCCGGGATGACACCCGGTGCCTTCGAGGTGGATTCGGCGGCGTCAGTTCCCGAGCCGTCGACACTCGCGCTCTTCGGCGTGGCGTTTGCGGGCATCGCTGCCCGCTCCCGGCGCAAACCTCGGCACCCAGGAGCACGCTGAATAGTTGATACGTTGCTCCCGCCGGTGCCGCAAGCGACAGCGCGCTTTGCGGCACCGGTTTATCGTCCTAAGCCTTCACGAACAACTCATCGAACCCCGTCGCCGGGTCGAACTCGCGGCGGAAGCGATGGCGCGGCAGCAGTGCGACGAGCACTTCGGCCGTCGTGCGCACGACGCAGCCCGGGCCGAGATGCCCACCCAGCACCCGCCCGCCGTCGTCGGCCACCGACACGTGCAGGTGCGGACCGTCCGGCGACAGCGAGCCACCCAACGTGAGGATTTCGAGGTCGCCGCGCAATTCCGTGAATTCCGACCGTCCGGCGAAGCGCAGCCGCGCGACGGACAGGCTGCCGATGCCTTGCAGGACGAAGGCGGCTTCCACGTGATGCTGCGCGACGAGGGCGTCGAGCACGGCCCGCAGGTCGTGGCCGGCGCCGATACGCAAGGGCAGGGTCTGCATGTGATTGTCCTCCTGGAGGCATTCTACGCCCGCCGGACAGGGCATTGTGAACGCGCCTCCCCACGCATTTTTCATTGCAAAAAAAACACACGTCAAGTTGATCGTTTTGAACATTTATTTCCGCCTGAACATATGTATAATCTCCAGTTCCTGAGGAGAACCGCGAAGATAAGCGGAGATGAAAAGAAGATGTCAACAAATTTCATGATTGCGGCCGCACTGGCCGTCACAATCTCCGGTTGCGCCGCTGTCGCGCCGGCCGCTGGAAATCAGTACACGAGCCGGGACGGCAAGCTGAACATCCGGGGCGAACTGGTTGATTCGTCGCGCGTCCACATCTTCGTCAATGGCGACAAGGTCATCGCCGACGAGGTCTCGCTCGTCACTGGCGACGGACGCTTCGACGGCAACTGGCAGGGCAAGCCTGTCAGCGCCGACTGTGCCACGGCGGCGGGCGGCAAGCTCGGTGCCACCTTGTGCACGGTCGTCGTCGGCGGCGAGCGTGTGACGCTGGCGCTGTAACGGGTCAGCGGGCGGCGGACAGGTTGGCCAGCAGCTCGACCAACTGGTCGATCTCGTAGGGCTTCGCCAGCACCTGCACGCCCGCGATCACGGCGCGCTGCTCGGTGTAGCCGGTGGCCAGTACGACGGGCAGGCCGGGGCGGCGCTCGCGCAGCAGGCCGGCCAGCTCGATGCCGCTCACCTTGCCGGGCATGACGATGTCGGAGAACACGACGTCGGCATCGAGTCCGGCGTCCAGCATGGCGAGCGCCTTGTCGCCGTCGGCCGCCACCATTACGTCGAAGCCGCAATCCTCCAGGCCGCGCACGACGGCCTCGCGCACGAGCGGGTCGTCTTCCACGAACAGCACGCGCCCGCTGCCGCGGCCCGGCGCCTGGCTGTCCGTGCGTCCGGCCACTGCCGACAGCGGTTGCTGCGAGCGCGGCAGGTAGATGTCGATCGTGGTCCCGGCGCCGACGGTGCTCGCCACCGTCAGCCACCCGCGCGACTGGGTGGCGAACGCATAGGCCTGGGGCAGTCCAAGACCCGAGCCCTGGCCGGGCGGCTTCGTCGTGAAGAACGGGTCGAGCGCACGCGCCAGCACGTCGGGTGGCATGCCCGTGCCGGTGTCGGTCACGCGCACACGCACGTAGTCGCCGCCCGTGCGTTCCGCGGTCGGCTCCAGGGGGCAGTTGTGCACCTCGATGGCGAGGCGGCCGCCGTCCGGCATGGCGTCGCGCGCATTGATCGCCAGGTTCAGCAGCGCGAGGTCGAACTGCACGGGATCGATGGTCACGGGCCACACGTCGTCGCCGCACTGCACTTCCACGCGCGTGCCCTGGCGCAGCACGCCCCGCAGCAGTTGGACGGAGCCGCGTACCTGTTCGGCCGGGGCGACCGTCAGCAGGCGCGCGTCCTGCAGGCGGCCGAACGACCCCAGGCGCGTCGTGAGCGCGGTGGCGCGGCTGACCGTGCGCTTGCACGTGTCGATCAGGTTCAGCACCTTCGGCTGGTTCGCGGTCAGCGCGGCCAGGTGCAGCGCCGTCGTCAGCGTCTGCAACAGGTTGTTGAATTCGTGCGCGATGCCGCCCGTGAGGCGGCCGAGGGCTTCCAGCTTCTGGCCGCGCACGAGGGCGGTCTGGGCGCGCTCGCTGGCGGCAACGGCCTCGGCCACGCGCTGCTCCTGCTCGGCCTGCGCCGTCAGGATCCGGCGGCTGGCCTCGGCCATGCGCTGCGCCACCGCGTCGATCTCGATGACGCCTTGCGGCTCGTAGCGAACTTCGCGGCCCGCGCCCAGGTCTTCGGCGCGGCGGCCCAGGTATTCGATCGGGATGGCGGCACGACGCGCGAACCAGCGCGCGGCCACCGACGCCAGCACGAGGAGCACGGCCATGATCGCCGCGAGGAACGCCGCTGCGTGCAGCGGCACGCGGCGCAGGTCCGCCGTCGGGATGCTGACGAGCACCTTCCAGTCCGACCCGGGTACGGTGCTGTAGAACGCTTGGACGGGGATGCCGGCCAGGTTGTTGCTCGAGAAGACGCCTTCGCGGCGGGCGGCGAACTGCGCCATCGCCACGCTGCTGAGGGGGCGTCCCCGGTACAGGTCCGGATCGAGCGTGCGCGCGACGACGCGGCCGCCGCGGTCGACGATGGTGGCCTGCCACTCCGTCGGGAAGCGCTGTTCCAGCAGCAGGCCCTGCATCGTGGCGGCGTTCACGCCCATCGACAGGAAGTAGCGAATCTGGCCGTCGATGTGCACCGGCACCTGGATCGCGAAGTCGTGGCGCCGGCCGATCGGCGACACGAACAGGTCGGACACGAGCGTGCGGTCGGCGCCGTCGCGCCGCATCAGGTCGCCGATGTTCGACGCGCGCTGCTGGGGCAGCGGCGTGCCCGGCGCTGCGCGCGTGTTGAGCAGCTGGCGCCCGTCGGGAGAGAACAGGATGATCGTCGTCTCGGCGGTCGGCGCGAGCGAGCTGGCGTGGTGGAAAAAGGTGGCGAAGTCGCCGCGGGCCAGCGCGGGCGAGTTCGCCAGCGCGCGCAGGACGCCTTCCTTCGCTTCCAGTTCGTTGTCGACCACGAGGGCGAAGGCCCGCACGGCTTCCTTGACGCTCGTCTCCTGGGCATGCCGCTCTTCCTGGTAAACGTACCCGACGGCCAGCACCGCCGCGACGAAGGCGGGCACCAGGATCGCGAGAATCAGGAGCAGCAGTCGGGTTCGGATACGCATGAGCAGGAAGGGCAGTCGCGACAACGTTGCCTCGAAGCCCAGCATACTACCCGACAATGTCGGGCTTGTCGTGGCTTGACGGTTTTAGTTCAGTCCGGCCACCGCTCGTTGATGTCCGCCGCCTTGTCGAGATTGCGGATCAGAATGTCGACATAATAGGGATCGAGGTGAAGGCCGGCCACTTCGTGCAGGTAGTCGCGCACCTGGTCGATCGGCCACGCCTTCTTGTACACGCGCTCGTGGGTGAGGGCGTCGAACACGTCGGCCACGGCCACGATGCGGGCGTACGGGTGGATGTCCTCGCCCTTCAGGCCCTGCGGATAGCCGCTGCCGTCCCATTTCTCGTGGTGCTGGTGGGCGATCACGGCGGCCGCCTTCAGGATCGGGCGCTGCGAACCGTCCAGGATCTGCAGGCCGATGGTCGGATGCTGCTTCATGACGACCCATTCCTCGGGCGTGAGGCGGCCTGGCTTGAGCAGCACCGCGTCCGGCGTGGCGATCTTGCCGATGTCGTGCATCGGCGCCGCATGCATCAGTACGGCCGTCTCGTCGTCCGGCATGCCCGATTCCTGGGCCAGCAGATGGCACACCTGGGCCATGCGGCGCACGTGGTTGCCGGCCTCGTTCGAGCGCGACTCGACGACGTCGCCCAGGCGCAGGATCAGCTCGGCTTGCGTGTCCGTGATTTCCTGGTTCAGCAGGATGTTATCGAAGGCAATGGCCACGCCCGAGCAAAATACGTCGAGCAATTGCACGTCGACCTCTCCGATTTCCTCGACACCCTTGAGCACCAGCAGCGACGCCTTGCCGCTATTGTTCGGGAAATAGCCGACATACGTGTCGCCGTGCAGCTTGGAGATGCGGTTGTGGCGTGCCTCGTCCAGCTGGGCGATCAGTTCCGGGCCGATGGTGTGGTCGCCCACGTCGCCGATGCGCGCGAGGATCTCGTACTGGCTTTCGCCCGTGATCACGCTGGCGCCGGCCACGCGCAGCAGCATGCTCTGCTCCAGGCGCAACAGGGCGACGACCTGCTGCAGCAGGCCGCTGGCGAAATCCTTCAGGTTGCGCTGCTTGAACAGATGGGCCGACGCGGAGATCACGCGCTCCAGGCCCTCGCGGTAATTCTGCTGGACGCGGCGGGCTTCCTCGACCTTCATGATGTCGCGGTAGGCGCGCAGGGCGGCGAACGTCGTCGTGAACAGCTTGGTGCGGTCGAGTTCCGTCTTTTCCTTGTAATCGTTGATGTCGTAATCGACGATCACGCGCTCCTCGGGCGCCTGGCCCGGCTGGCCCGTGCGCAGCACGATGCGGGTGAACTGGTTGTCCAGATCCTGGCGCATCCAGCGCGCCACTTCCAGGCCGCTGTCTTCGCGCTCCATGACCACGTCCAGGAACACGAGGGCGATGTCCTTCTCGCGCGCGAGGATATCCTTCGCCTCCGCGCCGCTGTACGCGTGCAGGAACGACAGGCTGCGCCCGTCCAGGCGGAAACGGGAGAGTGTGAGCTTGGTGATGTCATGGATGTCCGGTTCGTCGTCGACGAGCAGGACTCTCCATGGTGCAAGCTTCGGCGCGGTTGAGGACAGGAAGGACATTTGACGATCCAATCTCTTAGTATTCGGGAAAGAGCAATGGCATTGCATTAGAGCAGCACCAGTCCGAAATGATTGTAGTATGGGCAGCGACCATTAACAACAAGAAATATTAATGACGCAGCGCAATAAGTCACAATGTCGCAACGTGTTGCTTCCCTGTCATTTGCGCCGTGGCCGCATGGCTCATTGATATAGTTTCTGGCAGCGCTCGCACCAGAAGCTGCGCCGGTTCGTCCGGCCGAGGTGCCCTTTGTGGAACGGGATGTGGCAGCGGGGGCAGGTCTTCTGGTTATGTGCGAGCCAATGCTTCTTGAGGGTGAATTCCTTCTTCCATTCGAGGAAGTCGAAGCTGTACTGGCGCGCTTCCTGCACGAGCGCGCGCAGCTTGGCGGGCGGCAGCGCGCCCACGGTCGAGCGCGGGTCCACGCGGATGCGGAACAGCACCTCGTTCTTGATGATGTTGCCGACGCCGGCGAAGATGTCCTGGTCGAGCAGCGCGTCGCACGCGAGCGTGTCCGGCGCCGATCTTAATTTCTTGCGGGCCTTCGCGGGGTCCCACGCGTCGGACATCACGTCCGCGGCCCAGTCGTAATAGGCGTCGATGTCGCAGTCGATTTCCTTCACGGAGCACGCATAGAAATTGAGCTCGCCGCCGTCCGCGAAGCCGAGCGACAGGCGCGGGGGCTTGTCGCGTCCCTCGTCCACCCGATAGGTGCCGAACAGCAGGAAATGGATGCGCACGACCATCGTCGGCATCTGGATGAGGAAATGCTTCCCCCACGTGCGCAGCGCGATGACGGGCTGGCCGACGAGGCGCGTCGTGTCGATGGCCCACGTATTGCCTTCCGCGCGCACGATCTTCTGGCCCACGAAACGGGCTGTCTGTTCTTTGAGGATGACCAGCGACGGGCCCTCCGGCATGATGTTTCCTTCGTTGTGCTCGGTTGTACCGCTTCCCGCGATTGTGCTGTCCAAGCGCCCGGCGCACCTGTGCGGCGACTAACATTTCGATACAAACTTTGACGATCTTGTAACGGACAACGGCCTGCGAACAGGCGTATAAGAATCCTATCCGGTAAAGATGACGGATGACGCAACACGAAAGGAAGACATCATGAAACCGTTCATGAAAACCCTGGCCCTGGCGGGCCTGCTGGTGCTGGCCGCGGGCAATGCATCGGCCGCGGTGAGCGTGACGTGGATCCACCCCGAGAATTTCCACGACCTGCCGTTCCCGACCTGGGAACGCAACGAGATGCTGGACCAGATCTCCGACCACTTCAAGAAGCTGGGCGCGAACCTGCCGCCGGGGCAGGACCTGCGCATCGAGATCACGGATTTCGACCCGGCCGGCCGCCTCGTTCCCAGCATCCGCCTGGGCCGCGACCTGCGCGTCATCAGCGGGCGCGCCGACTGGCCGCGCATGGACCTGCGCTACGCGGTGGAGCAGAACGGCCAGGTGGTCAAGAGCGGCGAAGCGAAGCTGCAGGACATGAATTACCAGCAGACGTACAGCCACTACTTCGATTCGGAGCCGCTGCGCTACGAAAAGCAGATGATCGACGACTGGTTCGATAAAACGATTGCGCCTGTGCGCAAGCGGTGATGGTGGGCGCGTCTCATTGGATTGATGCCCCGGCCTCAAATACCCACTCAACGACCGACGTCAGCGTCGTAGGTAGGCACCCTGTGCCCACGCGGAAGCCGGCATGACGCGAACGTCACGCGTGGGCGGAGGGCCGCCCACCCTGCGGCTGTCGTTATCTGTCGCCGCGGCCCTTGCGGTCGCGCACCGTGTAGTCGGCCGGCACGGTGAACAGCGCGGCGGCGGGTTCCTCGCGCCGCACGTTCTCGAGCCGGAACACGACGTCGCCGCTGCGCGGGTCGCTGTGCTTCGTGTAGACGGTCACCTGCAGGTCCGGCGCCGTCCACGTCTCGTCCGAGACCACGATGGGATTGCGGTTGCCGAGCGCGCCGGCCGGAATCTCGTAGCTGCGTAGTTTGCCCTCGGCCTTGATGCCGCCGACGTCGCGTGTGCCCAGGTCCTTCGTGACCGCCTTCGATGCCCATTTCAGGTCGGCGAAGGCGCCGTTCATCAGCGGCGCCACCTGCATCTGCGCGTCGCGCAGCGCCGTGTCGCCTCCCGCCAGCGCCCGCGGTACCTGGATGCGCACGTCGCGCTGGCGCTCGGCGTCGCCCGCACCTTCGACCCGCTTGACGATGATGTCCTCGCCGCCGTCCTTGCGCGTGTGCGCGATCCGGACGGCCGAACGGTCGCGCGGATGCAGGATCAACGTCGCACCGGCCGCCGGGTCGTTGATCGTGACGGTGACGACTTCGCCGTCGGCGTCGCGGATTTCCTGGCGCGTACGGCCGGCGCCATCGCGGTACGTCATCGTCGTGCGGCGGATGGCGATCTGGTTGCCGTCGGCCAGCGCCTGCGTGCGCTCGGTCACGACCTGCGCGGTGTACGGTGCATTCTTGACGACGTTCATACGCATCGTCGTGATGCCGCGGCGCGCGTCGTGGTCCAGTGAATCGAAGTGGACCGTCACGGCGCCGTCCGCGGCACGGCCGGCGCGCGCGTCCTGGGCGTGCGCGGGCGCGAAAAGGGCGACCAGTAAAGTCGCAAGCAGCAGGTGTCGGGTGGTCATGGCATCCTCTCGTGGTTATTGGATGGCGGAGACGCGCAGCGCCAGCGGCTGGCCGTCGGCCGCGACGAGCATCTCGGCGCGCACGGAATCTCCCGCGTTTTCCGGCGTCAGCGGCAGGCCCAGCGCGGCCAGGCTCGTGCGCGGCACGTCGGCGGCGACCAGGCGCGGCGCCGGTTCCGCGGCGATCCGCTCGGCCGAATCCAGCGCGATGAACGGCCCGTTGTCGTCCAGCGCGGCGAGGGAGTGTGCCCCGTCGTCGGCGGCGCCGGGCGTGCGCAGGCCCAACGCAAGCACGAGCAGCGCGGCTGCGGCGCCGGACACGCCGCCCGCCAGCAGCCACCGGCGCGCGAACGGCGTGTGATACCAGCGCCGCCGCGGCGGATGCAGCCGGGCGAACGCGTGCAGCAAATCCTTTTCCACGCCGCGCGGCGTGTCCAGCCGTTCCACTTCCGCGCGCAGGGCGCCGAACAGGGGATCGCGATGGGTCGTGTGTCGGGTGTCCATGGTGGCTTTCCTTCTCATGCCGCGTTGGCCGTGGCGTGCCAGCCGGCCAGGCGCTTGGCGAGCGCCGCGCGTCCGCGTGACAGGCGCGAGCGCACGGTGCCGATGTCGACCTGGCAGATGTCGGCGATGTCGGCGTACGACAGGTCGTGCATCTCGTACAGGATGACGGCGTCGCGGTAATGCGGCGCCAGCAGCGCCAGCGCGCGCCGTACTTCCTCGGCCGCCTCGTTGTCCAGCAGGCGCGCCAGCGGGCAGGCGTCGTCGGCCGCCTGCGCCGCGCCGTCGTCCTCGTCGTCCGCGTTCGGCAGGACGACGTGGCGCAGGTGCGCCGTCTCGTTCTTCAGGATCAGGTTGCGCGCGACGCCGAACAGGAAATGCTGCAACGCGCCGCGCAGCGGGTCGAACCGGAAGCGTTCCGTCAACAGGCCCATGAACGTTTCCTGCACGACGTCGGCGGCCGTGTCCGCCGAACCGCAGCGCAGCAAAGCGAAGCGGTACAGCGGCCCCTGGTGGCGCCGGTACAAGGCCGCAAAGGCGTCGGCGGCGCCGCCGCGCATCTGGCGCAGCAGGTCGGTGTCGGAAGTGGTCGTGAGCATGGGTCGTTATGTTTACCTGTATTCCGGCGGCGGGCGCGGAAAGTTCCAGGTTTTTGACGGCCACCTGCTCAATCGACCCAGTTCACCCGTTCGAACTTGGCGCGGAATTCGTCCGGCATGACGACGACCTGGCTCCTCTTGTAGTTGAAGAAGACGAAGCCCTGCTTGGCCATCGCGACGAGGACCTTGTCCTTCGGACGCGTGACGCGGAACGTGATGTCGCCGCCGTATTTGTTGAAGTCCATGACGCCCACTTCGAACAGCAGTTGGTCGCGCGCGTGCGCCTCGGCGCGGTACGTGGTCGCGAGGTCCGTGACGATGATGCCGGTGCCGTCGCGCTCCGCCTCGGCCACGCCGTATTCGAACAGGAAGCGGGCACGCGCCTCGGAGATCATCGAGATCATCGAGTCGTTGCCGAGGTGGTTGCCGGCGTTGATGTCGGTGACGCGCACCGTCAGCAACGTCGTGTAATAGTACTGGTCTTCGGGGAAGGTGAGGGTCAGTCGTGCCATGGCTGGATTGGTCGAGGAGGCTACAGTGGTCAGCGGGTGAGGCGATAGATCAGCAATGCCGCGCGGATGGCACCCCGTTCGATCGAGCCCACGTCCAGGTCTTCGTCCGGCGAATGGGCGCCGTGGCCGCTCGCGCCCAGGCCGTCGAGGCTGTCGACGAGCGGTGCGACGAACTGGATGTCGCCCGCGCCGCGCGCTTCGGCCGGCACGGCGCCGATGGGGCCCAGCCCCGCATCCTGGCTGGCGCGCGCATACAGGCCGAGCAGTTTCAGGTTGCCTGGCGTGACGGCCATCGGCGGATACGAATCGTGGAACGCGATGGTGGCACTGGTGCCCTGCAGGCTGTGCGCGACGATGTCGCGCATGCGCGCCTGTGCGCGGTCGCGTTGCGGATAGTCCAGGTAGCGCAGGTCGGCCTTCACGACGGTCGTGTTGGCGATCACGTTCGTCTTGCCGAACGCCGTGCCGCGCGAGTTGGCATCGTCCAGCGCGACCTCGGTGCCGCCCAGGATCACGCCCGGGTTGAACGTGAGGCCCGGTTCCGCGACCTCGCGCCGGAACGCGTCGAGGATGCGCGCCGTCTCGTACACGGCGCCGTAGCCGTTGGTGCCGAACACGCCCATCGAGTGACCCTGGCGGCCCTGCACCTGCAGTTCCCACGTGGCGGTGGCGCGCCGGCCCACGGTGGCCGTCGCCTGGCCGTTCTTGTCCGGGATGTTGCTTTCGAAGCTGAGGGCGACGTCGCTGCGCTTGGCGAGTTCCACCATGTCGCCGCGCGAGACGCTCTTCGGATTGCCCGCTTCCTCCTCGTCGCCCGTGAACATGACGGCGATGCGCGCGCCGTCCAGGGCGCCCGCGCGCTGCAGGGCGCGCAGTGCCTCGATGACGATCACGTCGCCGCCCTTCATGTCGGACACGCCCTGGCCGCGCACGCGGCCGCCCGCGCTGTCCTGCCATGCGGGGACCGGCGAGCCCGGCTCGAACACGGTGTCGAGGTGACCCAGCAGCAGCAAGCGCTTGCCCCGGTTGCCGTCGCGCGTGGCGACGAGGTGGCCGGCGCGGTGCATCTCGGGCGGCATGTCGATCCAGCGTGTGCGGAAGCCGAGTTCGTCGAACGCCTTGCGGAACAGCTGTCCGACGTCGCGCACGCCCCGTGCGTTCATCGTGCCGCTGTTGATGCGCACGCTCTGTTCGAGCAGCGCGAGGGCCTGCGGCGCATGGGCCTTCACTGCCGCGACGATCTTCTGCTCCGTCGGGTCCAGGTTGTCGGCCCGGGCCGTATGTACGCACGCCAATGCCGCCGCCAGCAGCGCGCCTGTCATCCTGCGCATCGTGAGCCTTCCAAAACAATGATGCGCAACTGTACACCGATTCGGGACGCCTGCGCGTCCTCACAGGCTGCGCAGGATGAAGCCGCAACCGGCCACCATGCACAGGCCGCCGACGAGGCGCTTGACCAGGCCCGCATCGATGCGATGGATGGCGACGGCGCCGCCCAGCACGCCGACCGTCTCGAAGGCGCCGATGAAGGCAGCCAGTCCGTAGTCGACGTCGGCGTAATGCAGGTTGGCGAGCGAACCGGAGAGGGCGCCGACCGTCTGCAGCACCTGGCCGACGCCGATCGCCGTCAGCACGGGATAGCCGCACATGACCATCAGCGGTACCGACAGCACGGGCCCGCCGACGCCCGTGAGGCCGGACAGGAAGCCGGTCACGATGCCGATGGCGACGAGGACGACGCGGCGCCGGCGCGCATCCCGCGGCATCGCATGCGCCATACCGCCGGCGCTGCCTGCGAGCGTCTGGATGCCGACGGCGAGGATGAGCGCCGCGAGCAGCGCCGACAGCACCCCCGTGTCGAGGCCGTGGCCGAGCCATGCGCCGGCATAGCCGGCCGGTGCCGCGCCGACGCAGACCGGCCGTGCCAGGGTCCAATCGAGGCTGCCCTTGCGGTGGAAGTAGAACGCGCCGGCGATGCCCGTGAACACGAAGGTCAGCAACGACAAGGCCATGGCCCGGTGCAGGTCCATCGCCATCAGGACGGTCAGCGCGGGCGGCATGAAGAAACCGCCGATGCCGGCCGCGCCCACGAGGGCGCCGATGGCAATGGAGGTCAGTGCGAGGCTCGCGGACGTCGGCATGGCTCCCGATCGACGTGATTGGTAAATCTCATTATAACTGGGTATGACGAGTTTGCGAAAGGCTCAGGCGACAAGCTGTTTTTGACGATCCTCCCGCAGCGCCGCCAGCAGTGCAGGCACGACGTCGAACAAGTCGCCGACGATGCCATAGTCGGCCACGCCGAAGATCGGCGCGTCCGCATCCTTGTTGATGGCGACGATGACCTTCGCGGCGCCGATGCCGGCCAGGTGCTGGATCGCGCCGGATATCCCGATCGCGAGGTACAGGTCGGGCGCGACGACCTTGCCTGTCTGGCCGACCTGCAGGTCGTTGCCGGCGAACCCGGCGTCGACCGCCGCGCGCGACGCGCCGATGGCGGCGCCCAGGGCATCCGCCAGCGGCTCGAGCATCCTGAAATGATCGCCGGAGCCGAGACCGCGCCCGCCCGCCACGACGACGCGTGCCGACGCCAGCTCCGGCCGCTCGGACATGGTCCGCGCTATCGCGACGACGCGCGCCGTGCGGGCATCCTCGACCGGCGTCACGTCCTGCACGACCGCTTCGCCGCCGGTGCGCTGCGCCGCGTCGAAACTGATGGCGCGCACGGTGAGCACCTTGACGGGGTCGAGCGCCCGGACGGTCGCGATGGCGTTGCCCGCGTAGATGGGACGCTCGAACACGTCGGGCGCCACGACGCGCGTGACTTCCGAGATCTGGCCGGCGTCCAGTCCCGCGGCGATGCGCGGCATGACGCTCTTGCCGAACGTGCTCGCCGCGGCCAGCACGTGGGTGTACGGATGCGCGGCCAGCACGTGCAGCGCCTGCGCGGCGACATTTTCCGCGAGGCCGTGCGCGAGGTGCGCGGCCGTGGCGACCAGCACCGTCGCCACGCCGGCGACACGGGCGGCGCCGTGCGCGGCTGGGCCGCATTCGTGTCCCGCGACGAGCAGGTGGACGTCGCCGCCGCACAGGCGCGCCGCGCCGACCGCATGCAGCGTGGCCGTGCTCAGCGCCGCGTCGTCGTGTTCTGCAATGACCAGTACCGTCATGATGGCTCCTTCGATGATGTTCAGATGACGTGCGCTTCGTGCTTCAGGCGGTGGACGAGCGCGGCGGCGTCCCGCACGAGCACGCCGGGCTTGCGCTTCGGCGGTGCGTCGACGTGCAGCGTGTGCCAGCGCGGTGCGAGGTCGACGCCCAGCGTTTCCGCGCGCACGACGTCGAGCCGCTTCTTCTTCGCCTTCATCAGGTTCGGGAGGCTGACGAAGCGCGGCGCGTTCAGGCGCAGGTCCGCCGTCACGACGGCCGGCAGCGCAAGTTCCACCGTCTCGACGCCGCCGTCGACGTCGCGTGTGACGGTCAGGTTGGCTCCGGCGACGCGCACGCTCGACGCGAACGTGCCCTGGGGCCAGCCCAGCATGGCCGCCAGCAGCTGGCCGGTCTGGTTGCAGTCGTCGTCGACGGCCTGCTTGCCGAGGATGACCAGTTGTGGCACTTCGCGCCGGACGATCGCTGCCAGCAGCCTGGCGACCGCGAGCGGCTGCAGTTCGGCATCCGTCTGCAGCAGGATGGCGCGGTCTGCGCCCATGCCCAGCGCCGTGCGCAGGACGTCCTGGCATGCATCGGGGCCGCAGGACACGGCGATGACTTCCGCCGCATGCCCCGCTTCCTTCAGCCTCACGGCTTCTTCCACGGCGATCTCGTCGAACGGGTTGATGGCCATCTTGACGTTGGCGAGGTCGATGCCCGAGCCATCCGCCTTCACGCGCACCTTGACGTTCGGATCCACGACCCGCTTCACGGGGACCAGTATGTTCATCATGGCTTCCTCACTTGTCGACGAACGCGCGCTCGATGACGTAATGGCCGGGATGGCTCATATTGCCTTCCGTGAGGCCATGCGCCTGCAGCACCTCGACGGTGTCCTTCAGCATGGCGGGGCTGCCGCACAGCATGAAGCGGTCGTGTTCGATGTCGAGCGGCGGCACGCCCAGCTTGTCGTAGAACTCCGGGTTGGTCAGCAGGTCCGGGATGCGGCCCTGGTTTTCGAACGGTTCGCGGGTCACGGTGGGGTAGTAGAGCAGGCGGCCGGCCACCATCCCGCCCAGGAATTCGTGGTTCGGCAGGTCTGCCTCGATGCGCTTCTGGTAGGCCAGTTCGCTCACGTGGCGGCAGCCGTGCACGAGGATGACCTTGTCGAACTTGTCGTAGATGTCCGGGTCCTGCACGATGCTCATGAACGGCGCGAGGCCGGTCCCCGTGCCGAGCAGGTACAGGTGCTTGCCCGGCAACAGGTTCTGGCTGAGCAGCGTACCGGACGCCTTGCGGCCGACGAGGATCGCGTCGCCGACCTGGATGTTCTGCAGCCGCGAGGTGAGGGGACCGTCGGGCACCTTGATGCTGAGGAATTCGAGTTGCTCGTCGTAGTGAGGGCTGACCATGCTGTAGGCGCGCATCAGCGGCCTGCCGTCCACGTCGAGCCCGATCATCGCGAACTGCCCGCTCTGGTAGCGGAAGCCCGGATCGCGCGTCGTGGTGAAGGAAAACAGGCGATCCGTCCAGTGATGCACGGACAACACTTCCGCCTCGTAGAAATTACTCATCACGCCATCCTTTCGTCAAAGAGTCGCTGAATTCGCCCGTCGTCGGGCCGAATGCCATCTGCTTCAGGTAAGTCCACGGATAGATCCCCCGCTCGTGGCCGTCCGAAAAGACGAGGCGCAGGGCCGTCGACCCCAGCGGCTCGATCGTCAGCAGCGCCACGTCGGCGGCGACGGGCAGGGTGTCGTCCGTTTTCCTGCGCGCGTTCTCGCACACGCTGCAGCGGCAGGAACGCCGCAGCACCCGGTGCGACAGCACGGCGTGCCGGCCGTCCCACACGAGTTCCAGCGTGCGGGCCTGCGCGTGCAGGTTGATCGCGGAGGGCCATGCGGACGGCGGCACCGTGTTCGCATCGTCACAGGACATTGGCCACCCCCTCCGGTCCGATTTCCATGCCCAGCCCGCCGTAGCCGCCGTCGCGCAATTCGCCGTCCATCGCGGCCAGGCTTTCCTCGCGAATCAGCTTCTTGATCGAGCGGACGAGGCCAGCGAACTCGGGCGTGTCGATCATGTCGGGCGTGCGCGGACGCGGCAGCGGCACCTTGATCTCGGCCTTGATCCGCCCCGGCCTGGCCGTCATCACGTAGATGCGGTCCGAGAGGAAGATCGCCTCCTCGATGTCGTGCGTGATGAACAGCACGGACAGCCGCAGCCGCTGCCACATATTCGTCAGGATTTCCTGCATCACCGTGCGCGTCTGCGAATCGAGCGCCCCGAACGGTTCGTCCATCAGCAGCACCTGCGGACTCGTGGCCAGCGCGCGCACGATGCCCACGCGCTGCTTCATCCCGCCCGACAGCTGCGACGGATAGTGATTTTCGAACGCCAGCAGGCCGGCGAGGCCGAGCAGGGTCCGGGCCTGCGTTTCGCGCTGCGACGGCGGCATGTGCGCCATCTTCAGTCCGAACTCGACGTTCTTGCGCACCGTCATCCAGGGGAACAGCGAATACTGCTGGAACACGACGCCACGGTCCGAGCCGGGACCGTCGATGCGTTTGCCGTCCAACATCGCGACACCGCTGTCCGGCGGCGTAAAGCCGGCGACGGCATTCATCAGGGTGGACTTGCCGCAACCGGACGGGCCGATCAGCGAGACGAATTCGCCCGCCTGTACGTCGAGCGACGCGGATTTGACAGCCTGCACGGTCGCACCGTTCGCCTTGAAGCCGATGTTGAGGTCGCGTACCTGGATATGTCCCGACCGGGTCGCGGCGGTGGGCGCGCTCATTTTCGCGCTCCCGCCAGCGCGGCCCACGGCATCGCGAGCCGCGAGCACACGTGGATCGCCTTGCTGCACAGCAGGCCGAGGACGCCGATTGTGATCATGCCCAGCGCGATGTCCGGATACGAAATCAGCGAATACGCTTCCCACGTGAAGTAGCCGATGCCGAACTGGCCGGAAATCATCTCCGCCGCGATCAGCGACACCCAGGCGACGCCCATGCCGACGGCGAGTCCCGTGAAGATGTGCTGCAGCGCGCCGGGGATCACGACGTGCAGGATTACGTCTTTCTCTTTCGCGCCGAGACTGTGCGCGGCGCGCAGCAGGACGTCGTCGATGGTTTCCACGCCGTGGATCGTGTTGATCAGGATGGGGAAGAAGGCGCCCAGGAACGTGATGAACGCGATGCTGACCTCGTTGCTGGGCCATAGCATGATCGCCATCGGCACCCACGCGATCGCCGGGATCGGGCGGAACAATTCCATCGCGGGCATCGTCAGCGAACGGAAGATCCGGTAGCGGCCGACCATGATCCCGAGCACGGTGCCGGCGACTGCGGCGCCGAAGAAGCCGAACAGCACGCGGCGCACGCTGATCCCGATGTTCACCATGAACTTGCTCGAATGGTTGACGGCGACGATGCTGTGCCAGACGTCGAGCGGTGTCGGGATGTTCCCGAAGCGGATGTAGAAATCGACCTGGAAGCGGGTCGCCAGATACCACGCCAGCAGGACGGCACCGATCGATAGGGTGCCGAGCAGGGCGCCTCCTGGGCCGGACTCGAGCCAGCGCTTCAGCGAGAACGGCGCGGGCCGTGCCGCGGGGGCGCCGGCGCCGCCTTCGATCGCTTCCAGCCTGGGCTGGCGCACCGGCTTGCCGGGGATGGGGTGGTGGGGCGGCGCCGCGGGCGCGGGCGGCGCGATCGTGTGACGATCTGTCAGAGCCATGATCAATTCTCCATCTTGGCGAGCACTTGCTCGTAGGTTGCGACGGTGCCGCCGGCCTTCGCCGCGCTGGCTTCCGCGTCCTTCTTCAGCAGGAAGGGCACGACCTCCATCCCGGTACCGCTCCCGTTGACCGCGTAGAAAGCCCTGTCGGCGAATACCTTGATGCCGAGCCCTCGGTCGAACAAATAGGCCACTGCAATTTTCTTGCCAGCTTCCTGGTACTTCCGGATCCCCATGAAGGTGCAGACGGGGGAGCTGAGGGGCACGATGTCGCCGCCCTCGATCCAGATTTCGCCCGCGTTCTTCGGGCTCGTCACCGGCTTGGCGCACACGGGGTCCTTGCCCTGGATGTCGTAGTTGGCCAAAGTGCGTTTCTGCGCGTCGTAGTCGAGGCCGCGCTGCTTGAACGCGGTGCGCAGATAGGTCTCGTTCACCCAGCCGTCGACATTGAAGTCCTTCACCCGTCCCAGTTTCTGCAGCACGCCGTAGCTGGTCCGGATGCTGTTGACGAGCAGGGGCTTGATGGTCGGATCGAGCGTGTGGATGCCGTCGGGGCCGAGGAAGATGTAGACGACTTCCTTTTCGATTTTGGTCCACTGCGCGATCTTCTCGGCCGCCAGCTTCGGGTTCTTGCGCACCCAGTCGTCCGCATCCATCAGCGCGCGCAGGTACGCGACGACGACTTCCGGATACTTGTCGGCGAAGTCCTTGCGCACGACGATGCCGTGGAACGTGGGGACCCGCGTCTCCGCGCCGTCGAAAATCTTGCGCGCGAAGCCGCGGTACGGCAGCAGCTCGCCGAACGGCACGAAGTCGGCGTGGGCGTCGATCTTCTTTTCCTGCAGGTTGCTGGAGCCGATTTCCGGCGACTGGCTGACGAGGTTCCAGTAATCGTCCGACCAGCCGCGCGCCTGCATCGCCTGCAGCAGCATGCCGTGCGCCGCCGATCCGAACGGCACGGACACGTTCTTGCCCTTCAGGTCGGACAGCTGGTAGTAGGGGCTGTCCTTGTTCACCACGACGCCGTTACCGGCGCCGAACGCGTTGTAGGCGATCACGGCGACGAGCTGCGTCTCGTTGCCGCGGCTTTGCTGGCCGTTGGCGCCGTTGATCAGCAGGGGGTAGTCGCCCATCATGCCGATCTGGATCTTGTTGGCCATCATGCCGTTGGTGACGGGCGGGCCGGACGTGAAGTTCTGCCAGTCGACCTTGAACTCGACGTTCGCGTACTTGCCCGTCTTCGGCAGGTATTTGTCGAGCAGGCCCAGTTCCTTGATGACGACGCCGCCCGTGACCGTGTTCGTCGTCGTGTTCTGCGTGCCGATGCCGATCGTGACGACGTCCTTCGCGTGCGCCAGGGCGGCGCACAGCACGGTGGCGGAGACGGCGGCGATGCGAATGAACCAATGTGTCATGTTGAATCCTTCCAGAATGAGTCGAAGCATGAAAGCCGGGGCGGTCCGCGGTGCTACGTCGTCTCCATCAAGTGTTCGCGCTTGTCCGGCCGGGATGCCCATGCGTCGGCATCGGGCAGCGGTTCCGTCGACGCCGCGATGACGGGCCAGCGCGCGGCGAGCCTGGCGTTCAGCGCGACGTAGTCCCGCTGCGCCTCCGGCAAGTCCTTTTCGTCATAAATCGCTTCGACGGGACATTCCGCCACGCAGACGCCGCAGTCGATGCACGCTTCGGGATCGATCACGAGGAAGTTCGCTCCTTCGTGAAAGCAGTCGACGGGGCAGACCGACACGCAGTCCGTGTATTTGCAGCCGATGCACGATTCGCCGACGACGTGGGTCATGACGCACCTCCGCGCAGCTGGATGGTGGCCAGCGCCAGCTTCGACAGCTTGCGCACGTCCGAGTCCACGTCCTTCAGCGCCAGTTCCAGGTGCACGATGGCGCGCGTGTCGGCGATCTCCCCCAGCGCGATCACGGCTTCCTTGCGCAGATTGCTCATCGGGTGCTGCAACGCCATGCACAGCGCGTTCACCGCGGGCTTCGCCTTCAGCTTGCCGAGGCTGCGCGCCGCCTTCACGCGCACCTGCCAGAACTCGTCGTCCAGCGCGCGCACGAGGTCGGGGATGCCGAGCGCGAGGCCAAGCTTGCCCATCGTCGTGGCGGCCTCCTCGCGCACCTGCCAGGCCGGGTCGGCGAGGACGCGGCTCAGCGTCGGCTGGATGCTGACGGCCGACGCGTAACCGAGCGCGCCCACCGCGATGCGGCGCACTTCGTGGTCAGGGTCGTGTGCCGCGGCGTTCGTCAGCGCGCCGATCGCTTCCGGCTTCTTCAGGTACCCGAGCACGCTGACGGCTTCGCGCCGCACGGCCGCATCGTCGTCGTCTAGCGCGTGCAGCGCGGGCTCGAATGCCGCGTCCACGCGCAGGGCGCGGATCGCGTGCAGGGCGGCGGCGCGGACCGTCGCATCGGCGTCGGTCAGGTAGGGCAGCAGGTGCGGCGCCGACGCGGGTTCCTTCAGTTCGGCCAGTGTCGTCGCGGTCGCGCGCCGCACGTCCGGATCGGCGTCCTTCAGCAGCGGCACGAGCGCCTCCAGCACGTCCGGGCTTTCGTAGCCTTCGATGGCCTTGGCCGCCTCCAGCCGCACGCACGCGTCGGGATCGGCCAGCGCCGCGACCAGCAGCGGCACGATGTCGTCTTCTTCCTCGGAATAGGGGAGGTCCAGCACCGCGATGCGGCGCACTCCCGGGTCGCTGCTGCGCAGCCGTTCGTGAATACCGGTTGCCATCATGGCCGTGCCTCCTCAGCGTACCAGGTAGGGGATGTTGACGTGTACGGCGCCCGTGGGGCAGTCTTGTTCGCACGGCATGCAGTACCAGCATTCGTCGAACTTCATGAACGCCTTGTTGGAGACGATGTCGATCGCCAGCACGTCCAGCGGGCAGACGTCGACGCACACGGTACAGCCTTTCTCGGCGATGCACTTCGACTGGTCGACGACGACCGGGGCTTGCGTACGGGTGGTTGCGATGGTCATGATCTTTCCTTTTTCGTGTGGATTAGACGGCGACGCCGGTCTTGCTGCCGGCCACGCGCAGGCGTTGGTACGCGGCTTTTTCCTCGGCATTCAGTTCGACGATGTAGGGCTCGATCTCGCGCTTGCGGAAGCTCATCCGGCCGTCCGCGCCCTTGCTGACGTTGGTGTGGCAGAACCAGTTTTCGTCGTCCTTCTCGGGATGGTCGACGCACAGGTGGTACAGGCCCCAGCGGCTCTCCTTGCGGAACAGCGAGGCGCGCGCCGCGAGTTCCGCGCAGTCGCGGATCGTGTGCGCTTCCATCGCCCGCATCAATTCGTGCGGATTGACGGCGCTGAGTTCCTCGAGGTCGTCCTTGATCTCGCCGAAGCGTTCCAGCGCGATCTCCATCTTGCGGGTGATCTTCGGCGGCTGCAGGTAGTCGTTGACGATGCGGCGCGTCTTGTACTCGACCTGGAACGGCGTCAGGCCTTCGCTGCGGGCCAGCGGCGCCATGATGCGCTTGCGCTCCGCTTCGACCATGTCCCTGTTGATGACGGGCGCCGACCTGCCAGCGACGTAGTCCGCCGCGTTCTCGCCGCAGAATTTGCCGTACACGAAGGCGCCCAGCATGTAGTTGTGCGGGATGCTGGCGCAATCGCCCGCCGCGTACAGGCCGGGGATCGAGCACTCGCCTTTCTCGTTGGTCCAGATGCCGGATGCGCTGTGGCCGCTGCAGAAGCCGATTTCCGAGATGTGCATCTCGATCGCCTTCTGCCGGTAGTCGTTGCCGCGCCGTTCGTGGAAGCGGCCGCGGCTCGGGCGTTCGTTCGTATGGAGGATGTGCTCGATCTCGGCGATCGTTTCCTCGGCCAGATGGTCGAGCTTCAGGAACACGGGGCCGCGGCCGCCTTCGAGTTCGTTATAAAACTCCAGCATCATCTGGCCGCTCCAGTAGTCGCACTCGATGAAGCGCGCGCCGGTGGAGTTCGCGGTGAAGCCGCCAAACGGGCCCGTCACGTACGCGCACGCGGGGCCGTTGTAATCCTTGATGAGCGGATTGACCTGGAAGCATTCGAGGTTCGTCAGCTCCGCGCCCGCGTGGTAGGCCATCACGTGGCCTTCGCCGCTGTTGGTCGGGTTTTCGTACGTGCCGAACATATAGCCCGAGGCGGGAAGGCCGAGACGGCCCGCCGCGCCCGTGCACAGGACGACGGCCTTCGCCTTGATCACATAGAAGTCGGCTGTGCGGCAATCGAAGCCCATCACGCCGGCGATCTCGCCGCATGCGCCCGTGATCAGGCGCGTGGCGACGACGCGGTTGGTGATCTCGACGCGCTGGCGCTTCAGCTGCCGGTACAGCACCTTCTTCATGTGGTGCCCTTCCGGCATGGGCAGCACGTAGCTGCCGAGGTGGTGCACCTTGCGCACGGCGAAGTCGCCCGTCTCGTCCTTCTCGAACTTGACGCCCCAGCGATCCAGCTCCTCGATCATCGCGTAGCTGTTGCTCGCATACGCGTACACGCCTTTCTGGTCGACGATGCCGTCGTTGGCGACCGTGATCTCCTTCGTGTACTGCTCCGGTGTCGCATGGCCGGGAATGACGGCGTTGTTCAAGCCGTCCATGCCCATCGAGATCGCGCCGCTGCGCTTGACGTTCGCCTTTTCCAGCACGAGCACGCGCAACTTCGGATTCTTTTCCTTGGCCTTCACGGCGGCCATCGGGCCGCCCGTACCGCCGCCGACGATCACCAAATCGTATTCCAGTTCGATGGTATTCATGTCACCCTTTCAGTAAAGTTCCCGTGCGGCCCGGTGCGCACCTCGTCATAACTCGTAATAACGAGTAGTGCAAAACGCGTGCCAATGGATTTCCCCGGGATTTACGGGCGGCGGACTGGAAGAATGGTCAGGAACGGTGCGCGCGTGGCGCGATGGGTGGCCGTTGTGGGGCGGGCGGCCACCAAAGTGGGGCGGGCTTCAGCGCAAGACTTTCATCTTGTATTTGAACGTCTCCGCGCGGTAGTACAGGTATTCGAAGACGAGCGGCGTCTCCTGCTGCGCATAGGTCAGGCGCTCGATGCGCAGCACGGGCGAACCCGGTGCGATCTTCAGGCGGGAGGCCACGTCGTTGCCGGCGGACGTCGCGTCGATCTCGATGTCGGCCGAGTGCAGCCGCTGGCGCAGCTCGTTTTCCAGCAGCGAGAACAGGTCCTTGTCGCGCAGGTTCTGCTCGGTTAGCCGCGAGCCGACGTCATGCCGGACCCAGGAATGGTCGATCGACACGGGTTCCCTGTTCAGATAGCGCACGCGCCGGATCTCCGTCACCGGGTCGCCGTCGCCGATCCCCAGCTTGGCGGCCACGATGCCCGTTGCCTTGACGGTCTTCAGGCCGAACACGTCGGAAAAGGTTTCGTGGCCGAGGCGGTGCATCGCTTCGCCGAACCCCTGCAGATGCGTCAGCTCCTGCGACACGTTGGGCAGGGCGACGAACGTGCCCTTGCCGTGCACCTTGAACAGCAGGCCTTCCTTCTGCAGGTCGTTGATCGCCTGGCGCACGGTGATGCGGCTGACGCCGAACGCGGCGATCATGTCGTTCTCCGACGGGAGCTGCTGGTGTCCAACATACGTGCCGTCGATGATCTTGGCACGGATCGCTTCCTTGATCTGTATGTACAGGGGAACGGTCGACGAACGCGGAAGTTGGATGTTCAAGGCGGCGGCGCGGCAGGATGATGGAAAGGTCATTATAACGAGTTCGCCGGCCGCCCCGTCCATGACCCGTCAGGGAACGGGATCCGTCGGGTAGGCCGGCCGCTTGCGCAGCTTGCGCACGATGCCGTCGCGGCCCACCAACAGCACGAGTTCCGTGTGCGTTCCACCCGCCACCGGCGCCGTGTACAACCAGGCCGCCATGCCGGAATCGAACACGACCGTCTTCGTGGGGCCGAATGCGGCCAGCAGCTCGGCGCGGGTCGTGCGGCCCGGCGTGACGAGTGCGTCGAACCGCGTTTCGGCCACGCTCGTGCCGGGCTCGGGCGCGCGCGTGGCGCAGCCGGCCAGCAGAATTGCCACGGCGGCCAGCATGCGGCGGGCGCTCATGGCGTGCTCTCCTGTGCCGGAGACGCGTCGTCCATGTAGTCGAAGGTGACCAGGGTGTCGTCGGGCCAGCTGCGGTCCCAGATCGGCGCGTAATACGTGCGGTCGAGCAGCACCTGGCAATCGCAGAACGGCAGCATGTCGCGCGTCTGCTCGCCGCCCGCGTACAGGAAGTGGAATGGCAGCACTTCGGTACGGTCGCCCGCGTGCAGCGTGACGGCGAACACGGGCCGCTCGGTAAAGAACAGGAAATTGCCGTCGGGGCTGTTGCACACCTGCTCGGGGCTCGTGAGGGCGTTCGAGATCCAGCCGAACAGCGGCGAACTGTTCGACACGAGCCCCGCCTCCATGCCGACGAGGCATTCGAGCCGCAGATCGCCCAGCCGGCGCGCGCCGGGCGGCAGGCCGGGTGTCGTCACCTGGGCGCGCCACGTCATGCTCGTCGTCTTGCGGTTCGCGACGACGGCGGCGTCTTCCTGCAGCGCCTGCTCGTTGCGGGGCAGGACAAAACTGTTGTCGGGGGCGACGGCGACGGGCACGGTGATGTGGTCGCCGGCGACGCGCAACGTGATGCCATGCATGTCGACCGTCGGCGAGCGGGGCAGCAGCCGGAAGCGCAGCGTGGCCTGCGGCGCCAGCGCATGCTCGCGCTGGAAGCGTTCCATGCCGCGGATCATCTTGCGGTACGACTTGTCGACCGGGTCGCGCGTGTACGTGACGGTGACGGTCTGGATGCCCTGGTCCGGTTGCGCCTGGGCCTGCGCGGCGCCCGGCGCGAGTGCGGCCAGCAGCGCGGGCAGGACGACCGGCAGGACGATCCGGAGCATGGTCACCAGTGGCGCACGCGGCCGACGTCCATGTGCACGAATTGCGAGTCCGGGTAATAGCCGACCCCGCCCGCTTGCTGGGCCAGCGCGACCTTGTGTAGCTTCGCGAGGTCTTCGCCGGGGATGCGCACGTCGATGGCCTTGCCCTCCATGTGCAGGCTGTGCTTCGCGACGCCATTCGTGTTTTCGTGCAGCATCGCGTTCGTTTCCGGCGAGCGATAACCGGAGATCACGTGCATCGTGGGATGGCTGCCGTACTGGGCGCTCACGCGGTCCAGCAAGAGGAGCAGTTTCGGATCGATGGCCGAGATCTTGTTGTTGCGGTGGTCGCGCAGCAGTTTATTAATGTCCTGCAAGGCTCCGGGGATGAACTCGCCCTCGGCCCAGAAAATGGTCCGCAGGCTTTCGCCCGTGTGCGTGTTGTACAGGCGCACGATGCGCTCGTTGGGTGCCACCGGGGTGACGGGCGCATCCGGCAAGGTCTTGGCGCTGGTCCGGATGGCGGGCGCACCGAGCACCGATGCGAGGACGGCCGAGCTTTTGAGGAAGGAGCGTCGCTGATTCATGAGCGTTTCCTTGCTGTTTGCCAGTCTCAATGATACGCCTCGCGCATCGTTCATGCAGCGGACCGGAGCCCTCCGGTCTGTCAGCCAAGGATGACAACACGGGGAAACATTGGCTTACAATGTCTCGCCATTGCCCCTTTTGCAAGATTGCCAGGAGAACCGCATGCGTGTGTCCCACCGTCTGACCCTCGGATTGTGCAGTGTCCTGTTCCCGATATTGACGACTGCCGCCGCCGCCCCGGCGCGCGACGCCGCCGTCGCCATCCCCATTCCCGATGTCCCGTACACGACGTTCACGCTGAAAAACGGCCTGACCGTGATCGTGCACGAGGACCACAAATCGCCCGTCGTCGCGATCAACACGTGGTACCACGTCGGCTCGAAGAACGAAAAGCCCGGCAAGACGGGCTTCGCGCACCTGTTCGAGCACCTGATGTTTTCCGGCAGCGCCAACTTCGACAAGACGTTCCTGTCGGCATTGGAGGGCATCGGCGCCACCGACCTGAACGGCACGACGAACAAGGACCGCACGAATTATTTCGAGACGGTGCCCACGTCGATGGTCGACTACGCGCTGTTCGCGGAGAGCGACCGCATGGGCCATCTGCTGGGCGTGCTCGACCAGAAGAAACTCGACCTGCAGCGGGGCGTCGTGCAGAACGAGAAGCGCCAGCGCGAGAACCAGCCGTACGGCGTCGTCGAGCAGATCGTCACGGAGAACACGTGGCCCGCGAACCACCCGTATTCGTGGACCGTGATCGGTTCCATGACCGACCTCGACGCCGCGTCGATGACCGACGTCACCGACTGGTTCAAGGGTCATTACGGCCCGAACAACGTCGTGCTCGTGCTCGCGGGCGACATCACGCCGCAGCAGGCGCGCGAGAAGGTCGAGAAATACTACGGCGACATCCCGCCGGGGCCGCCGCAGGCGCACCAGGAGGCGTGGATCGCGAAGCGCAGCGGCACCCATCGCGGCAAGGTCCAGGACCGCGTGCCGCAGGCCCGCATCTACCGGTCGTGGAACGTGCCCGGCGCCGATACGCCGGAAGAGGCGCTGCTCGACCTCGCGGCGCAGGTGCTGGGCGGCGGCAAGACGTCGCGCCTGTACCAGCGCCTCGTCGTGAAGGAACAACTGGCGACGGCCGCGTCGGCCGGGGACGACTCGAACGAGATCGTCGGCCAGTTCGGCATCAACCTGACGGCCAAGCCCGGCGCGCCCGCGGCCGACGTGGCGCGCATGGAAGCGCTGGCCGACGAGGAATTGCGCGCGTTGCTGAAGTCCGGCCCGACGGCGGCCGAACTGCGCCTCGCGCAGACGACGATCCTGGCGCAGTTCGCGCGCGCCGTCGAGCGCGTGGGCGGCTTCGGCGGCAAGAGCGACCTGCTCGCGCGTTGCGCCACGTTCACGGGCAACCCGGACTGCTACAAGACCTACCTTCAACGCATCAAGGCCGCGACGCCGGCCGCCGTGCGCCAGGCGATGAACGGGTGGCTGGCCGACGGCGACTACGTGCTGGAAGTCGATCCGTTCCCGACTGCCCTGGCCGCCGCCCCGTCCACCGTGGACCGCAGCAAGGGCGCGCCGACGGGTCACCCGGAAGCGCTGCGCCTGCCGCCGATGCAGAAGACGACGCTGTCCAACGGCATGCACGTCGTGCTGGCCGAACGCCACGGCGCGCCCGTCATCAACCTGTCGCTGCTGCTGGGCGGCGGGTTCGCGTCCGACTCACAGGCGCTGCCGGGCCTCGCGAGCCTCACCTTGCGCATGCTGGAAGAGGGCACGGGCGCGCCGGGCAAGACGCGCAGCGCGCTGGAGATCAGCCGCGAGCTGGAAGGCCTCGGCGCGTCGTTCGGCACGACGATCAACCTGGACGGCGCGTTCGTCAACATGAACGTCCTCAAGCCGACGTTGGCGCAGGCGCTCGGCTTGTACGCGGACCTGGCGCTGCACCCGTCGTTCCCGCAGGCCGACTTCGAGCGCGTGCGCAAGACGCGGCTGGCCGCCATCCAGCGCGAGCAGACGGTGCCGCGCCTGATGGCCTTGCGCGTGCTCCCGCCGCTGCTGTACGGCCCCGGCCACCCGTATTCGCTGCCGCTGACGGGCTCGGGCACGATCGATGCCGTCGCGCGCATGCGCCGCGCCGATCTCGCTGCCTACCACGACACGTGGTTCAAGCCGAACAATGCCACCTTGCTCGTCGTCGGCGACACGACCCTGGCCGAACTGACGCCGCTGCTGGAACGCGCGTTCGGCGGCTGGAGGGCCGGCGCCGTGCCCGCGCACGAGATCGCCAAGGTCGACCAGCCGGCCGGCACGACGATCTACCTGATCGACCGTCCGGGCGCGCTGCAGAGCGACATCGTCGGCGCCCAGCTGGCCCCGCCGCGCAACACGCCGGACACCGTCGCGCTGAACCTGCTGAACGACGTGTTCGGCGGCACGTTCAGCTCGCGGCTGAACATGGACCTGCGCGAGGACAAGCACTGGTCGTACGGCGTCGGCACGTCGCTCGTGGCGGCGCGCGGGCAGCGCATCCTGTACAGCGATTCTCCGGTGCAGACGGACAAGACGGCCGACGCGCTGCGCGAACTGGCGCGCGAATACGCCGAACTGGGCACCGCGCGTCCCGTCACGCCGCGCGAGCTGCAGGACGCGCAGGCCAACGAGACGCTGGGCCTGCCGGGGTCGTTCGAGACGGTCGGCCAGCTGAGCAATGCGTACTCGACCATCCTGCAATACGGCTTGCCCGAGGATTACTACAACACGTACACGGCGGCCGCGCTCGCGCTGACGCCGGCGCAGCTGAACGCGCTGGCCGCGCGCGTCGTGCTGCCGCGCCAGCCCGTGTGGATCGTCGTCGGCGACATGAGCAAGATCGAGGCACCGATCCGCGCGTTGAACCTCGGCACCGTGCGCCGCATCGACGTCGAGGGCAAGCCGCTGCCGTGACGCCAACAAGATGCGAGCGTCACGCGTGGGGACGGGGTGCCCACCCTACCTGCGCTGGAAGGCCTCGAAGCGCTCCTCGCGCCGCAGGATCTTCGAATGCGGGTCGAGCGTGCAAGTCGCGCCGGCCGGCAGGGCGACGCTGCCGCGGCCGTCCGTCATCGGCACCGTGACGATGCGCTCGCCGACGCGCACGTCGAGCGGCATCGGGAACGGCGTCCTGCCGGCCGTCGTCCACGTCAGGTCCAGCGTGTCGCCGCGGCGCACGGCGGACAGTTCGGGCAGCGCGGCCTGGTACATATAGGCCTGGAAGAACCAGCCGAGGTCGCGTCCGCTCGCGCGTTCGGCGAGGCGGATGAAGTCCGGCGTCGTCGCATAGCGCGGCGCGAAGTTGCCGGGGCGCGGGTCCGGCGTGCCGTAGACGAGTTCCCGCACGGCGCGGAAGAATGCCGTGTCGCCGATCAGGCCGCGCAATGTGTGGAGCACGAGCGAGCCTTTCGTGTAGATGTCGCCGCCGGGGCCGCCCCGCTTGGTGTCGTAGACGTCTTCCTCGCGCTTGTGCTTGCCGGAGACGAGCGGCGCCTTGTTGCGGATGGATGACCGCTGCTGCATCAGCGCGGCAAAGTATTCCTGGTCGCCGTGCAGGTATTGCATGTACAGCGGCTGCATGTACGAGGCGAGGCCCTCGTGCAGCCACATGTCGTCCCAGTCCGCATTGGTGAGCTGGTTGCCGAACCATTCGTGTGCGAACTCGTGCTGCAGCAGGTCGTCGTAGCCGTACGCGGTCTTGGCGTATTTGTTGCCGTAGGCGTTGATGGTCTGGTGCTCCATGCCCTTGTGCGGGGTTTCCACGACGCCCATCTTCTCGTCGCCGAACGGGTACGGGCCGATCGTGGATTCGAAGAAATCGAGCATCTGCGGGAATTCCGAGAACAGGTCCTGTGCCTGCGCCTTGTTCTGTGGCAGGTACCACAGCCGCAGCGGGATCACGTTGCCGTAGCGGCTGCGATACTCGCCCGACAGCACCTCGTACGGCCCCACGTTGATGGCGATGCCGTAGGTGCTGGGGTGCTTCGCGCGCCAGTGCCACGTGCGCCAGCCGTTCGCTTCCGTCATGCCGAGCGCCACGCCATTGCCCGCGGCGACGAGGGGCGCCGGCACGGTGATGTGTTCGTCGACGACGGCCGGCTTGCCCATCGGGTGGTCGATGCAGGGCCAGAACAGGTCGCAGCCTTCGCCCTCGACGGCGCTGGCGACCCACGGCCGGCCGTCCGGCGTGCGTGCCCACACGAAGCCGCCGTCCCATGGCGCTCGCTTCGCCACGTGCGGTTCGCCGTGATACGTGACGCGGATCGTGGTGTGCCGGCCCGGCGTCAGCGACTGGGGCAGGTCGATCGTCAGCTTGCCGTCCGGATTGCGCCACGCGCTTGCCGCGAGCGGCCGGCCGTCGACGGCGATCGCATCGATGGGCAGGTTGCGGTCGAGGTCCAGGTCGATATGGTCCAGCGCCGCGCGCGTGCCGAACGTGAGCAGCGCGTCGCCCGCGAGGCTGCGGCTGTCCGGATCGATGCGGAGGCTCAGGTCCGCATGGTCGAACAGGAGCGCGTCCTGGCCCGGGCCGCGCTGGACGCCCGAGTTGACGGTGTAGTCGGTGAGGGCGGGCTGGCTGGCGCAGCCCGCCAGCACGGTGCACACGGCGGCGATGGCGAATCTTTGCATGCAGGGAATTTAGCACAGCGGAACGGGGCGCCACGCAAATCGCGGCTGGTGAATACTGCGCGGCGAGGAGGATGACGAATGAGCGACCTGGACATCGACATCGGCCGCACCGCCCTGGTGCTGATCGATTTGCAGAACAGTAATGTGAAACGCGACCTGGCCCCGTACACGGCCGAGCAGGTGGTCGGCAATTGCGTGCTGCTGGCGGGCGAGATGCGCGACCGCGGCGCGATGGTGATCTTCGTGCGCGTGCTCGTCGACCAGATGCAACTGCCGCCGTCCGACGCGCCGCTGAGAAAGCCGGGCACGCCCGCGCCGCCGCCGGACGCGTCGCACCTGGCGCCGGACGCGCAGGTGCAGGCGACGGACATCGTCGTCACGAAGCGCCAGTGGGGCGCGTTCTACGGCACGGACCTGGACCAGCTGCTACGCCGGCGCAACATCAAGACGATCGTCCTCGGCGGTATCGCGACGAATTTCGGCGTCGAGTCGACGGCACGCGCCGCGTTCGACCGCGGCTACCGCGTCGTGTTCGTCGAGGATGCGATGAGCAGCATGTCGGCGGAGATGCACAAGTTCGCCTGCGAGCACACCTTCCGCATCATGGGCAAGGTGCGCTCGACGCGGCACGTGATCGACGCGCTGCAGGCGGGCACGGGCGACGCCTGACGCGCCTGCCGGGCGTGTTGCTTATTTGCGCGGCGCCGGTGCGGGTGCCGGCTGCTGGCTGTTGGCCTGCGCCTGTGCGTTGGCCCGGGCTTGCGCTTCGCGCTCCTGGCGTTCCTGCTTCTTCGCCATGTGGTGGCCGATGGCGCAGCCTGCTGCGGCACCGAGCAGGCCGTGCTTGCCGGCCACGTGGCCGCCGACACCGCCGACGATGGCGCCTTTCGCGCAGCTGGGTTTGGCGTAGGCGGCGCCCGTCGAGGCGAGCGAGAGCATCAGGGTGGCGGTGATCAGTCGAGTCTTCATGGTGTCCTCCAAAATGGGTAGGCTTACAACGGCCACATGCCGTGCATGGATGACAGCCTAGACGCCGCGGCGCCGGTTGAATGTTCGCCAGATCACCGTTGCGGGCAACGGTAATGTCTGTCTGTTCAACCCTTGCGGCGGATCTCTGCCGCGATCTCGTACGAGCGCAGCCGCGCCGCGTGGTCGAAGATCTGCGACGTGATCATCAGCTCGTCCGCGCCCGTGCGCGCGATGAACGCTTTCAATTGCCGCTCGACGGTCTCGGGCGAACCGATCGCCGAGCACGACAGCACGCCATCGAGCATGCCCCGTTCCGCCGGACCCAGCAGGTCGAGATAGCCTTCGACGGGCGGCTTCAGGCGCGTCGGGTGGCCGCTGCGCAGGTTCACGAACGCCTGCTGCATCGACGTGGCGCGCCACTGCGCTTCCGCATCCGTCTCGGCGGCGAACACGTTAAAGCCGAGCATGACGTACGGCTTGTCGAGCTGGGCGGAAGGCTTGAAGTTCGTGCGGTAGATCTCGATGGCCTGCATCATCATCTGCGGCGCGAAGTGCGACGCGAACGCGTACGGCAGGCCCAGCATCGCGGCCAGCTGGGCGCCGAACAGGCTGGAGCCGAGGATCCACACTGGCACTTTCATGCCGGCGCCGGGCACGGCGCGCACGTGGCGGCGCGGCGACTCCGCAAAATAATCCATCAGTTCCACGACGTCCTGCGGGAATTCGTCCGCGTCCGACGCGAGGTTGCGGCGCAGCGCGCGTGCCGTCGCGTGGTCGGAACCGGGCGCGCGGCCGAGGCCCAGGTCGATGCGGCCGGGGAACAGCGATTCGAGCGTGCCGAATTGTTCCGCGATGACGAGCGGGGAATGGTTCGGCAGCATGATGCCGCCGGCGCCGAGGCGGATGGTCGACGTGCCGTTGCCCACGTGGGCAATCAGCACCGCCGTCGCCGCGCTGGCGATGCCCGGCATGCCGTGGTGTTCGGCCAGCCAGAAGCGGTGGTAGCCCCAGCGTTCGCCGTGCTGCGCGAGGTCGAGCGAGCGGCGGAACGATTCGGCAGCGTCGCTGCCTTCCGTGATCGGGGCGAGGTCGAGTATCGAAAAGGGAATCATGGGTGCAGTCATCCGGAGATCATACGCCGATCGCTTTTTTCGCGTGCGCCGTGCCGCGCTTGTGCTCGTTCCTACGCTTGACCCCGCCTGACGGGCTGCCTATGATGGCCGGTCGATCAATGTCGCTCCGGCATCATTTATTTCGCCATGCGTATTTACCTGCTGTCCGTCGCCTGCATCGCCGCGCTTGCCGCCGGTTGCTCGGCGCCCGCCCGCGTGCCCCGTGCGCCCGCGCGCGCGGCGCTCCAGCTCGACGTCAGCCGCTTCCCGCAGATCGACGCCGCCGTCAAAGCCGCAATCGCTGCGCACAAGCTGCCGGGCGCCGTGTTCCACCTGGAGCATGGCGACGCGTTCTACGAGCGGGCCTACGGCAACGTCACGTACGATGCGGATGCGGCGGCCGTCGCTACGGCGGCCGTCACCGCGTCCACCGTGTTCGATGCGGCGTCGCTGACGAAGGTATTGGCCACGGCGCCGTCCGTGCTGATGCTGGTGGAGCAGGGCCGCATCGGGCTGGACGACAAGCTCGTCAAATATTTCCCCGACTGCGCGGGCGGCGGCAAGGAAACGATCACGATCCGCCAGCTGCTCACGCACAGCTCGGGCCTCCCGGCCGGGCTGCCGGCCACGCCCGCCTGGCACGGCCGCGCGGCCGCGCACAGGCTCGCGTGCGACCAGGCCGTCACGCGTGCGCCGGGCACGTTCTTCCGCTATTCCGACATCAATTACGTGTTGCTGGGCCAGATCGTCGAACAGGTCACGGGCACGCCGCTGGACGATTACGCGCAGGCCCACGTCTTCGCGCCGCTGCGCATGACGGCGACGGGCTATTTGCCGCTGCGCCGGGTGGACGCGGCGACGATCGCGCCCACGCAGGTGGGGCAGGCCGGCGGCCACGGCGCGCACGGCGACCTGGCGCCGGGCGACGTGCTGCGCGGCGTCGTGCACGACCCGACCGTGCGCCGCATGGGTGGCGTGGCGGGTTCGGCCGGCGTGTTCACGACGGTGGGCGACGTGGCGCGCTTTGCCCGGATGCTGCTCGACGGCGGCGTGCTGGACGGCGTGCGCATCCTGAGCCCGGAGAGCGTGCGCCTGCTGACGACGGTGCAATCGCCGCCCGGTTTGGCCTTGCGCGGCCTCGGCATGGACATCGACTCGCCGTACGCGAAGCGCCCGCGCGGTACCGTGTTCCCGATCGGCAGCTATGGCCACACGGGCTTTACGGGATGCGTGCTGTGGATCGACCCGGCGTCGCGCGCGTTCTACGTGTTGCTGTCGAACCGCGTGTACCCGGACGACAAGAGCAATGTGCTCGACCTGTACACGCGTCTCGGCACGCTGGCCGCGCTGGCGGCGGGGGCCGGCTGAGGCCAACGCGAACATGGCTTTCCCTCGGTACCGGCCCTTTTGTTGCGGTCATTTTTTGTTGCCACGCGGCTAACGCGCGCGCCCCTCACGACGATCTCTTTAAACTTCGCCTCCACAATATCTACTTGATATTGCAGAGTTTTTGCCCCACCCATTCTCTGAGGAGAGCGATATGAAAATGAATAAGTTACTGAAAGGCCTGATGGGTGCTGTCGTCACGGCGGCGATGTTCGGTACCGTGGGCGCACAGGCGCAGACCAGCGGCAGCGCCTCCACCGACAGCAGCGCGACTGCGCAGGACCAGTCGAGCAGCGCACCCATGAAGAAGCACAGCAAGAAGAAACACACCCGCCACCACAAGAAGAGCTCCAGCGCCAGCTCGAGCAGCGGCTCCAGCAGCAGCGGTTCGACGGGCAGCAGCGGTTCCAGCAGCAGCGGCATGAGCGGTAGCCACGACATGCAGGGCACGCAGGGTACGTCCGGCAGCAGCGGCAGCATGGGCACGGGTACCTCGGGCACCGGCACGTCGGGCACGAGCGGCACGAGCGGCACGTCGACCTCGGGTTCGTCGGGCACCAGCGGCATGAGCGGCAGCACGGGCGCCAGCGGCACGGGCCTGTCCGGCTCCAGCAGCAACATGGGCACCGGCACCAGCACGAGCGGCTCCAGCACCACCACGCCCGCCTCGCCCGCTACACCGGCCACGCCCGCCACGCCGGCCACGCCTCCCAACAATCAGGGCACGGGCAACCGCGGCTACTGATCCAGTGGCGACCTCCGGCTCCGGCCGGACAGCGCGACAACGCCAGCCTGCGGGCTGGCTTTTTTTTGCCCGTCGGTATCGCAACACGTCGCCGTTGGTATAACATTGTCTGTATCAAAAAATGATATGCGCAAACATCCGAGCCCGGCTAGGTGGCGCATCCACGACAAACGACGAGGAATCACGATGGAGACAACGAAACTGGCCGCGCGCGTGCTCGCACTCGCCGCAGCCTGCGCTTGCCTGCCCGCGCAAGCGGCCGACCTGGGCCTGGCCCGCATCTTTTCCGACCATGCCGTCCTGCAGCGCGACGAACCGATCGCCGTCTGGGGCACGGCCGCGGCGGGCCACAAGCTGGCCGTCACGCTGGCCGGCCATACGGTGAACGGCAGCGCGGATGCGCACGGCAAGTGGAAGGTCCAGCTGCCGCCGCAGCCGGCGGGCGGGCCGTACACGCTGACGGTGAAGTCGGACGGCCAGACGGTCAGCCGCACCGACATCCTCGTCGGCGACGTCTACCTGTGCTCGGGCCAGTCGAACATGGAATTCCAGCAGCGCCAGGCAACCAATGCCATCGGCGCCGTCTACGCGGGCCGCAACGAGCAGCTGCGCTTCCTGAACGTGCAGAAGAACAGCACGGCGCTCCCGCAGGACGAGCTCAAGGGCCCGGTCCAGTGGGCGGTCGTGACGCCGGAATCGGCCGGCGATGCGTCGGCCGTCTGCTACTACATGGCGCGTTCGCTGCAGGCCAGCCAGAAGGTGCCGGTCGGCTTCGTCAACGCGAGCTGGGGCGGCACGACGATCCAGAGCTGGATCGGCGGCGAATCGCTGCGCACGCTGGACGGCTACAAGGCCGGCGTCGCCGCCGTCGCGCAATACGGCGCCGATCCTGCCGCCGGCATGCGCGCCGAGGACGCGCGCAACGACGCGTGGTGGCGCGCGCACGATCCGCAGGCGGCCGCGCAGCGCGCGTGGATCGCCCCTGGCTTCGACGACAGCGCGTGGCCGACGGTCGCGCCGGGCGGATCGTGGAAGGACAGCGGCGTGGCCGGCTTCAAGGACTTCGACGGCGTGGCCTGGTACCGCACGACCGTCACGTTGACGGACGCGCAGGCGAAGGCCGCGAACATGCTGCACCTGGGTCCCGTCGACACGTACGACACCACCTGGGTGAACGGCGTGTACGTGGGTGGCGCCAGCACGTCGTGGATGTGGCGCGACTATGCCGTGCCGGCCGGCGTGTTCAAGCCGGGCCGCAACGTGATCGCGATGCGCGTGCTGAGCGGCGGGCAGGGCGGCGGCATGTCGGGCGCGCCATCCGGCCGCAGCATCGGCACGGCCGACGGCCAGGCGATCCCGTTGCCGGCCGCGTGGAAGGTGCAGCGCGGCAGCGCCCTGAAAGGCCTGTCCGTGCCGCCGGCGCCGTGGGACGTGCCGACGAGCTTCACCACGCTGTACAACGGCATGATCGCGCCGCTGGTCGGGTATAAATTCAAGCTGGCCGCGTGGTACCAGGGCGAATCGAACGCGGACGCGGCACAGGAATACCGCACGCTGCTGCCGCTGTTGATGCGCGACTGGCGCCAGCGCTTCGCCGAGCCCGCACTGCCGTTCCTCGTGGTGCAATTGACGTCGTTCGGTTCGACGGCGAAGGCGCCCGGCAAGTCGGGCTGGGCCGAGCTGCGCGACGCGCAAGCATACGCCGTGGCGCACGACGCGCATGCGGGCCTCGCCGTCACGCTCGACGTGGGCGACCGCTTCGACATCCACCCGACGCAGAAGACGCTCGTCGGCGAACGCCTCGCGCGCGCCGCGCGTGCCGTCGCGTACGGCGCGCACGAGGTGCCCGGCAGCCCGACGGCCGTGTCGGCGACGCGCAGCGGCAACGACATCGTCATCGCGTTCAAGGACACGGGCGGCGGCCTCGCCACCTATTCGTCCGACCGCGCGCTCGCGTTCGAGACGTGTGCGGCAGCAGCTTGCCGCTATGCCGAGGCGCGCGTGGCCGGCGACACGGTCGTCCTGCCCGGCGCCGCCACGGCGGACGTCACGCGCGTGCGCTATGCGTGGGCCGATGCGCCGTTCGTGAACCTGTTCGGCGCCGACGACCTGCCCGCCGCGCCGTTCCAGCTGGACGTCAAGTAATCAGCTGAGCCGGTAGTCCTGCGGCAGCAGCGGGGGCGGCAGGTCGCGCTCCCCCAGCGCCGCCCGCAGGTCGATCTCGATCGTGCGGCACAAGGCCTCGAGCGGCAGGCCGTTGTCGGACGCGCGGAATGGTTCCTCGAGCTCGTCGCCGAGCGCGTCCAGGCCGAAGAACGTGTAGGCCACGATGGCCGACACCAGCGGCGTCAGGTAGCCGATCGTGTCGACGAGGCCGAACGGCAGCAGGAAGCAGTACAGGTACGCCGTCCGGTGCAGCAACAGCGTGTACGAGAACGGGATCGGCGTGCCGCGGATGCGTTCGCACGACGCGGCCACCGCCGTCAATGCCGACAGGCTCGCGTCGATGGCGGGCGCCAGGCAGGCGTCCACGCGGCCCGTGCGCAGGCACAGGCCGAGATCCGTCCCCATCTCCAGCATCAGCGCGTACGGCAGGTTCGGCTGCGCGCGCACCCGGTCCCATTCCGCCGGCGCGAGCCACGGCGCGACGTCGGCCTCGGCCCCGGCGCCCGCATCGCGCAGGCGGTGGCGCAGCGCGTGCGCGTACGCGATGGCGCGACGCACGATGCGCAGGTGCGGCTCGTCGCCGCCGCTGCTGCCCGGCGCCACGAGCGACAGGCACTGGCGCGCCAGGCTGCGGCTGCGCAGCACCAGCTCGCCCCACTGCTTGCGGCCTTCCCAGTAGCGGTCGTATGCGGCGTTGTTGCGAAAGCCGAGGAAGATGGCGAGGGGGAGGCCCATCAACGTGAACGGCGTCGGCGTGAAATGCAGCTTGTGGTGGCCAAACTGGCCGTCCGTCCACGTGACGGCGACGGCGAGCAGGGTGCTGACCGCGAGGTGCATCCAGATGCGGGGCAGGACGGAGCCGCGCAGGATGAAGAACAGGCGCAGGCCCGACGGGCGGTCGCGGACGATCATGGCCGGCTCCAGGGCCGGACGGTGTGGATGGGCATGGGTCGGTCTGTTGGCATTGGCGTGAGAATGCTTTGTTGCATTATCGCCGGATTCACACGGGCCCGGTGACCGGCAGAAAATTCGGGGTCAGAGCACTTTTTCGGCGCACTTCGGGGTCAGAGCACTTTTGGAAGAAATTGTTCTTCGGCGAAAACGCTCCCGTAGTCGCAGCCCATCCCGTCTCGTATGGCGTGCTGGCCCAGCGCGGCGGGCGATAGTCGAATCGAAGCCAGGTTACGGGTTGCTCTGACCCCGAAGTTCTGCTCTGACCCCGAATTTTCAAGCGGGCTCGGTGACCGGCAGCAGCGGCAGCGTGACCGTGAACGTGCTGCCGCGCCCCGGCCCCGGGCTGGCGGCGTCGACGTGGCCGCCGTGCAGTTCGACGAGCTTGCGCACGAGGGCGAGACCGAGCCCGAGGCCGCCCTGCGCGCGGTCGAGCGTGCGCGAGCCTTGAGTGAACAGGTCGAACACGACGGGCAGCAGGTCGGGCCCGATGCCATTGCCGTTGTCGCGCACGGCCAGGTAGGCCTGTCCGTCCATCGTTTCGAGATCGACGTCGATGCGGCCGCCCTCGGGTGTGTACTTGGCCGCGTTGTTGAGCAGGTTCGCCACCACCTGCACGAGGCGCGTGTGGTCGCCGTCGACCATCACGGGCGTGTCGCCCAGCCGCACGGCGAGCACGTGGTGGCGCGCGTCGACGAGCGGGCGGGCCTGCTCGGCCGCCTCGGCGACGACGCGCCGCAAGTCGAGCGGCCGGCGCGCGACGGTGACGAGCCCGCGCGTGACGCGCGAGACGTCCAGCAGGTCGTCCACCAGGTGCCGCATGTGCGCGACCTGGCGCGCGATGATGTCGCTGATCTGCTTCACGCGCGGCTCGCCCGCGTACGCGAGGCGCAGCATGTCGGCCGCGCTGGAGATCGGCGCGAGCGGGTTCCGGAGTTCGTGCGCCAGCATCGCGAGGAATTCGTCCTTGCGCCGGTCGGCCAGCTGCAGCGCTTCTTCCGCGCGCTTGCGCTCCGTGATGTCGATCGCGATCGCGTGCACGACGGTGCTGCGGCCGTCGGCGCCGAGGCCCAGGCGGCCGCGCACGTCGATCCACGCGAGGCGCCCGTCGTCGGCGCGCCGGATGCGCGGCGTGGCGCGGTATTCGCCGCCGGCGCGGACGGCCTGCTCGACCGTGGCGCGCACCGCCTGGCGGTCGTCCGGATGGATGAGCTTGTGAAGCTCGGCGATGTTGTGCCACTGCTTGCCGAATACGCTGTGCAGGTTCGCGGAGAAACTCACACGGCCGCTGTGCGGATCGCGCTCCCACACGGCCATGTGCGCGGCGACGAGCCCTTGCTGCAGGCGTTCCTCGCTGTAGCGCACGGCGCGCTCGGCCCGCTCCAGCGGCGTGACGTCCGTGCAGGTGCCGAACCACTGGACGATGTGGCCGCCGTCGTCGCGCAGCGGCGCCACCGACGTGAAGAAGCTGCGGTAGCGGCCGTCGGCGCCGCGCAGGGGGAAGGTCATCTGCGCCATGTTGCCGCTGGCGAGCGCCTCCTTCCAGCGCCGCATCACCAGGGGCAGGACTTCTGGATCGTGGTACCGGTGCCATTCGTCCATGCCGGCCTGGCCCGGCGGGCTTCCCGTGAATTCGTGCCAGCGGTCGTTGAACCAGACGATGTTGCCGTCCGGGTCGGCGATCCACACGAGCTGCGGGATGTTGTTCGCCAGCTGCAGGAACTTGCGGCGTTCCGCTTCGAGCCGTGCATGCTGTTCGTACAAGCGGTCGAGCATGCGGTTCAGCGCGCGCGCGAGGCTCACGACTTCGCGCGACCCGTCCAGCGGCGCGCGCTGGCTGCCGATGTCGTCGCCGAGGCTCGCGGAAAACGTCTCAAGGCGCCGCAGGTCGTGCGTGAGGCCCAGTGCGAGCCGCGACGCGAGCAGGAACACGACCAGCGCAAGCAGCGCGGCCACGGCCAGGATCAACAGGTATTGCGGGGCCGACGTCGGCAGCGGCGGCGGCAGGCGGCGTTCGTCCTCGTGCAGCACGAGGCCGAGGTGGGCCAGGCGCGGCGGCAGCGGGACGGCGACCGCGACCTCGTGCGCGCCCGTGCGCGCGTCCGCGGGCGCGAGCACGGCCCACGGCGCGGGCTTGAGGTCGGCCAGGCGCACCTTGTACATCAGCGCGCCCTCCGGCGTGCGCGTGCGCGAGTAGCGCAGCAGCACGACGCCGAGCAGTTCGCCGCCGTCGGGGCCGGCGCGCAGCGCCGCGCGCTCGTCGCCGCTGTCCAGCCGCGCGCGCAGCCAGGTCATATCGGCCGGCGTGAAGCCGGGCACGCCGTTGTCGGCGATTTCCTGCGCCTCGAAGTCGGTGAACAGCAGCCGCACGGGGATGCCGTTCATCTGGCGCAGGCCGTGCAGGAATGGCGTCAGATAGGTTTCCTTGCCGGTGCTGTCGATGAGCGCCGTGGCCAGGATCGGGCTGGTGCCCACTTCCTGCAGCCGCGTGGCGAGGGCGTCCAGGTTGTGGCCGACCGTCGTGGCGTGGAACGTGACTTCGCGCTTCTGCAGCAGGGCGTTGGCCTGCGCGCGCTGCTGGTCGATCAACCAGAACGAGACCCCCGCGATCAGCAGCACGGCGGCGGCCGTCAGGATCGCGGCCGCGATCGCGAAACGGCGCGACAGGCTCGTCGGTGCAAACGTCTCTGCCATGTCAGTCGCCGGCCGGCACCAGCACGCCGTCGGCGCGGAAGCGCGCCAGCAGCAGCGTGTCGGGGGCGAGCGCTTCGTGGCGGGCCGGCGTGAACGGCGGGGCATAGGTCTGGACGAGGCCGTGGTACGTGCCCAGGTGCTCGAGTGCGTCGCGCACGGCGTTGCGGTCGGTGCTGCCGGCGCGGGCTATCGCCAGCGCCAGGATGTGCGTGAGGTCGTACGCGTGGGCGGCGCCCACCGGGGACTTGATGTCCTCGATGCGACGCACCGCCGACACCTTGGCCGCGCTGTCGAGGAAGCGCCGCACGCGGGCCGGATCGGCGCGGAAGAAGCTGAACGTCTGGATCACGGACAGGTCGACCTGCTGCAGCGCGGGCCCCGCCTGTGCGGCGAACTCGCCGCCCGTCACGCCCCAGTGACTCAGGATCGGGAGACGTTGCTCTTGCGGCAGCGCGGCCACTTCGCGCACGAGGATCGCCGCCTCGTCATCGTTGGCGACGAGGATGATGGCCTGGGCACCGGCCGCCTGCAGGTGCCGGTAATTATCGACGAGGCTCGTGTCGCGCCAGTTGTACCACGACGTGCCGACGATCTTCAGCCCGGGCAGCGCCGGCAGCGCACGCGCGGCCGCCTGGGCATTGCTGCGGCCCCACGACGTGTTGGTCAGCAGCAGGCCGATGCGCCGCAGGCCGCGCCGCTGCGCCGCCCGCAGCAGCCTGGGCATCGCGAGCGCATCGCGCAGCGACAGGCGGAACACGTAGTTCGGTCGCATGCCGTTGTCGACGATGACGTCGGCCGACGACCACGGTGCCATGAACAGCGTGCGCGTTTCGCGCAGCGCCGGCAGTTCCTCGATGACGACGGGACTGAAGCGCCCGCCGAACACGGCCACGAGATCGGGCATCGCCGCGAATTCGCGGATGTTGCGGATGCCGCGCGCGGGGATCGAGCGGTTGTCCTTGATGACGAGGGACAGAGGCCGTCCGTGCAGCACGCCGCCCGCCGCATTGATCTCCGCGAGCGCGGCGCGCATGCCCAGTTCGATGGCCTGGGCCGATGTCGAATTGTCCAGGCCGAATTCGCCGTCGATCCCCAGCAGCACGGGCGACGGCGCGGCCGCGCGCGTGGCGCCCGGCAGCGCGGCCAGTACGGTACCCGCGGCGAGCACGCGGCGCCGCGAACGCAGGATGGTGGACTTCGGGGAAGCGGTCATGGCAAACCTGAAACAATACGAATCTAGAAATTCTAACCTTGGGCCGTCGATGGCATTTTTGTTTTCTGACGAAATATCGTTGCGGTGTTGCAACTCGATATTCCTCGAGTAAATATCGCGTGTATCATCAAATTGTGACACGGCCCCGCCCACACAGGCGCGCGCCCGTCGGGCCCAACCCGCGCCCCCGTCACCGCTCCGGCCAGCCGCCAAGACCCACCGCGCGCAGCCAAGGCTTGAACGCGCAGCCGCATCGCGCAGTGTTACCGTTTTCCGTCGAGGTGCACATGACTATCCAGAATCTCAAAATCGGGGCCCGGCTCGGCATCGCGTTCGCCGCCGTCCTGGCGCTTGCAGCGATGCTCACCGTCGTCGGCACGCTGCGCCTGCAACAGGTCGTCAGTGCGACTTCCGACATGCACGGGCTCGTCCGCAAGACCCGCCTGGCCGACCGCTGGCTGGCCGACACCCGCATCAACCGCGCCCTCGTCGAAGCGCGGTTGCGCGCGGTGGATGCGGATGACCGCAAGCGGATCGACGCGAAGATGAAGGAGAACAGCGCGGACATCACCGACATCGCCAAGCAACTGCAGGTGGACGTCGCCAGCGCGCAAGGCAAGGCGTTGCTGGCGAAGCTCGACGAGCGGCGCGCGACCTACACGACGGCGCGCAAGAAGCTGTTCGCACTCCAGGAAGGCGGCGCGGCCGACGTCGTAGCCGTCGGGCGCGCGGCCGATGCCGAGATGAATCCGGCGCTGGCTGCCTACGAGGCGGCGGCAAACGACCTCGCCGAACACCAGAAGCAGCACTTCGACGAGGCCAAGGCGCGCGTCGAGGAGCTCGCCGCGAGCGGCCGCGTGCTGCTGGGCAGCGTGGGCGTCGTCGCGATGCTGCTGGGCGCCGCGCTGGCATGGTGGCTCTCGCGCAGCATCACGGGCCCGCTGCGCCGTGCCGTCACGCTCGCGAATGCCGTCGCGGACGGCGACCTGTCGACCCGCATCGAGGCCGTGAGCGGCGACGAGACGGGCGAACTGATGGCCGCGCTGCAGGCCATGAACGCGAACCTGAACACGCTCGTGACGCGCGTGCGCAGCGGCGCCGATACCATTGCCACGGCCGCCACCGAAGTCGCCACGGGCAACCACGACCTGTCGGCGCGTACCGAGGCCCAGGCCGGCGCGCTGGAGGAGAGCGCGTCCTCGATCGAGGAATTGACGAGCACCGTGCGCCAGAACGCGGACAATGCCCAGCAGGGCAACCAGATGGCAGTGTCGGCGACCGAGGTCGCGGTCCGCGGCGGCAACGTCGTGGCGCAGGTCGTGGCGACGATGGGCGCGATCGACTCGTCGTCGAAGAAGATCGTCGACATCATCGGCGTCATCGACGGCATCGCGTTCCAGACCAATATCCTCGCGCTGAACGCCGCCGTCGAGGCGGCGCGCGCGGGCGAGCAGGGCCGCGGATTCGCCGTCGTGGCGGGCGAAGTGCGCACCCTGGCGCAGCGCTCGGCGGCGGCGGCCAAGGAGATCAAGGCGCTCATCGACGATTCCGTCGACAAGGTCGCCACGGGTTCGCGCCTCGTCGGCGAAGCGGGGACGACGATGCGGGACGTCGTCGCCAGCGTGCGCCGCGTGTCCGACATCATGGCCGAGATCTCGTCCGCGTCGAGCGAGCAGAGCGCCGGCATCGAACAGGTCAGCTCGGCGATCCTGCAGATGGACCGCGTGACGCAGCAGAACGCCGCGCTCGTCGAGGAAGCGGCGGCGGCCACGGAATCGATGCAGGACCAGGCACGCAGCCTTGCCGACGCCGTCAGCGTATTCAAGCTGGACCATGCAGCGCCCGCGGCCGCCCGCACGGCGCGCACCGTCGCACGACCGCGGCCGGCACTCGCCGGAGGCAAGGCGTTCTGAACGCCGCCGACGTCCTGACGGCCCATATCCGCATCCGCGCCTGCCGCACCGCCTTTCCGGCGGACGGCGGGCGCTGTCGTTTGGGGGCTCGCATGGCCGCACCGTTTTGGATGCGGCGCACCATGGTGGTGAAAGTTGACTCCAGTATGGTGCGCGTTGATGTGGGTTAGCCGTAAGTTGCGCGATAATGTAGTCAGATGGCAACGGTTTGGTTTCGGTGCGGGAGAAACTGCTCTACAGTTCGGTGGCGTCTCATATTCACGAACGGACAAGCGCCGTCAGCCATCATGCTCAAACACCTCAGCATCAAAACCCGCCTGATCTTCCTGACCGTTCTGTTGAGTACGGTTTCCATCCTCGTCGGCGTCGTCGGCCTCGTCAACCAGGGCGCCACCAGCGACGCGCTCGGCGGCGTCTACAACGATCGCCTGCTGGGCCTGTCGCGACTCGGCCACGTCCTGTCGCTGATGCAGCAGAACCAGAACGCTTTGTCGAGCGCGGCGCTCGCGGCCGCGCCGGACAACGGCCCCGTGGTCGCGGAGGTCGAGGCGCGCATCCGCGAGATCACGGACTTGTGGAAGCAGTACGAGGCAGCCCGCCTGACGCCGGACGAACAGGCGCTCGCCCGCACGTTCATCGACAGCCGCATGGCCTTCGTGCAGGAAGGTTTGAAGCCGACCATGGCCGCGCTGCGCGGCAACGATCCGGAGCAGCTCAAGCGCCTCGTCGCCGGCCCGCTGAAGTCGCGCTTCCTCGCCGCGGAACGGCATATGCAGGCGCTCGTGGCGTTGCAGCATGACCTGGCGAAGGCGCAGTACGCCGCCGCCCTCGGGCGCTACGAGCACACGCGCAATCTGTCGGTCGCGCTGATCGTCGTCGGCACGCTGGCGGGGACCCTCGTCGCCGCGCTGCTGATCCGCGGGATCGACACGTCGCTGGCGGAAGCCGTGCGCCTCGCGCGCAGCGTGGCCGCGGGCGACCTCACGCAAGTCGTGCACATCGAGCACGACGACGAAATCGGTCAGCTGCTGACGGCGCTGCAGGCGATGAACGCGTCGCTGGCCGGCATCGTGGGCGAGGTGCGCAGCGGCACGGACACGATCGCGGCGACGTCGGACCAGATCGCGGCGGGCAACGAGGACCTGTCCGCGCGCACCGAGCAGCAGGCGTCGTCGCTGGAACAGACGGCGGCGTCGATGGAAGAATTGATGTCGAACGTGAAGCACAATGCCGACAATGCGCGCCAGGCGAATGCGCTGGCCGAGGCGGCATCCGGCGTCGCCGGGCGCGGCGGTGCCGTGATCCGGGAAGTCGTCGGCACGATGGGCGAGATCAGCGAATCGTCGCGCCGCATCGCCGAGATCATCGGCGTCATCGACGGCATCGCGTTCCAGACGAATATCCTCGCCTTGAACGCGGCGGTGGAAGCGGCGCGCGCGGGCGAGCAGGGGCGCGGCTTCGCCGTCGTGGCGTCCGAGGTACGCAACCTCGCGCAGCGCTCGGCCGGCGCGGCGCGCGAAATCAAGCAGCTCATCGGGCATTCGGTGGAGCGCGTGGAAGCGGGCGGGCGGCTCGTCGAGCAGGCCGGCGCGACGATGCACGAGATCGTCGCGAGCGTGCATCGCGTCACCGACATCATGGGCGAGATCACGTTGGCCAGCGCCGAGCAGACGACGGGCATCGGCCAGATCAACGCGGCCGTGGCGCAGATGGACCAGGTGACGCAGCAGAATGCGGCGCTCGTCGAGGAAGCGGCGGCGGCGGCCGGTGCGCTGCGCGACCAGGCGCGGCGCCTGGCGGCATCGGTCGGCGTGTTCCGCACGGGCGCGCTGCCGCCGCCGGCCACGCCGGCGCAAGCCTTGACGCCTGCGCGGCGCGCGCTCGCGCGGGCGTGACGCGCGCGCCGCGCGCGAGGTCCGCGGTCCCCGGTCTGCGCGCCCCGGTCAGAACTTCGCCTTCTGCGCCTGCAGCTGTTCGCGCAGCTGGTGCGCGTTGCAGTGGCTGTAGTCCTTGTTCAGTTCCAGGTCGACGAGGGGTTTCAGCTGGTTGTCGAGCTGGCCGCGCAGCACGCCGAGGAACCTCGGCTCGGCCACCAGTTCCAGCTTCTGGAAGCGCTGTTCCTGCCAGCCCTTGAGCAGGAAGGCGCAGATGTCCTTGGCAAAGAATTCCGCGTCATGTTGTTCCGGCGTCTGCGCCGGCTGGTACTGCTTGTTCGGCGTGGCGCCCCCGGTGTTGTGGATGCTCTGGCCGGCCGCGGTCGCGCCGATGCGGTCCGTGTTGATGTCGATGTCGCGCAGGCGCGCATTGGCGCTGACCATGTCCTCGATTTCGATGTACGGCTGCTTGGGATCCGATTCGGCGAAGATGCGTGCGCGGCCGGCGTCGGCGGATACGATCCAGGTGGTAGTCATACATTCCCCTTTTCCAAGTTGCAATCAAGTTGTCGGCCCCACCGGGGCCATACAGGCTGAAGACCAGTCTATCCCAACCAGATTTTTCGAGAAGTACGGATCGCGGTAGACTGGCACCATGCAAAAACTTCTCATCCTCCTCGGCCTCGCGCTCCTCGCCGCGGGCCTCGCCTGGCCCTGGCTGCGCCGGCTGCCGTTCGGCCGCCTGCCCGGCGACATCCACATCGCGCGCGGCGGCTTCCATTTCAGCTTCCCCATCGTCACCTGCCTCGTCATCTCCATCGTCGTCTCGCTGCTGCTCTGGATTTTCCGCCGCTGAGCCGCCCCCGTCGGCCGTGTCAAAAAAATGACGCGCGTCTGCGCGATAGCAAGATTTGACAAACATGGTCGGAATTTCAACGCGACAATGCGCCCCATGCGAAGACGAGAGACGCTGCAGCGTCCACGAATTCGAAACTGGCAAGGTTCCTCGATTACCACAGTTTTGGGAGAGCACATGAGACAGCAAAAGACCATGGTCGCGCGCACCGCGATCGCGGGCGCGGTGGCGGTACTGGTGATGGGCATCGCCGCACAGGCGCGCGCGCAGGACGACATGAACACGAACGCGGCCAGCGCGGCCGCCGGTGCACCGGGCCCGCGCGCGGGCGAGACGCGGACCGTGATCGTCACGGGTGTGCGCGCCGCGCTGGAGCAGTCGATGCGCCAGAAGCGCAACGCGGACGCCGTCGTCGAGGTGGTGACGGCGGAAGACATCGGCAAGATGCCGGACAAGAACGTGGCCGACGCGATCCAGCGCCTGCCCGGCGTGAACACGCAGTCGTCCGCGGGCGGCGAGGGCGGCTTCGGCGAGAACGACCGCGTGAGCCTGCGCGGCACGAGCCCCAGCCTGCAGCAGACGCTGTTCAACGGCCACGCCATCAGTACGGGCGACTGGTTCGTGCTGAACCAGGTCGGCGGCAACGTGGGGCGCTCGTCGAGCTTCTCTCTGCTGCCGTCGGAACTCGTGGGCTCCATCGTCGTGCAGAAGAGCGCGACGGCCGACCTCGTGGAAGGCGGCGTTTCCGGCGCCATCAACGTGATCACGCGCCGTCCCCTCGACTTCCGCCAGCCGCTGACGGTCGAAGCGTCCGTGCAGGCCAATTACAACGACCTCGCGAAAAAGACCGAGCCGCAGGTGTCGGCCCTCGTCAGCTGGAAGAACCCGGCGAACAACGTCGGCGTGCTGCTGCAGGGCTTCTCGGAAAAGCAGAGCGTGCGCCGCGACGGCCAGGAAATCCTCGGCTACACGCCGATCAGCGCGACGAGCGCCGCCGCCGTCGCGAATCCATCGCTTGCCGGCGTGAAGGTCCCGACCTTCATCGGCGCCGCGCTGTTCGAGCAAAAGAAAAAGCGTGAAGGCGGCGCGTTCGACATCGAGGCGAAACCGTCGCGCGACATCGGCGTCGATTTGAACGGCTTTTATTCAAAGCTGAAGGCGCCGCACCAGAACACGAACTGGCTCGCCGCGCCCGCGAATTCGATCAACAGCGCGGGCCTGATTCCGCAGAACCCCGTCGTGCGCAACGGCACGCTCGTCGGCGCCGGGTTCACGAGCAATGCTGGCGAAGTGGACAACATCTACCGTCCGGATGCCGGCGGCGAATCGTGGTACGTCGACTTGAACGGCCGCTGGCGCGCGACGGAAGACCTGAGCTTCACGGGCAAGATCGGGCGCACGCACGGCGTGGGCTTCGACCACGGCGACGTCTACTACCAGAACAACGTCGACGGCGGCATGGTGTACGCGCTGAACGGCATGACGCCCGCCAGCGTCAGCTACCCGGGCGGGAACACGACGCAGCCCGGATCGACGGCATGGGCCGGCGGCGGCGAGGCGCAATCGGTCGACAAGGAAAAGTATGCGCAGGTCGACGGCGAATGGCGCGTGCACGACAACGCCTGGGTCCAGGCCGTGCGCTTCGGCGCGCGCTGGACGGACCACAAGCGCACGGCGGAACACCCGCTGGAAACGCGTCCGGGCCCGAACGGCTTCACGAATCCGGGACCGGCGTGGAGCGGCCAGATGTACCCGTCCGACTTCGGCTCGGACCTCGGCGGCAGCGTCTTCAACAACTACTTCAAGTACGACGGCGCGGCCCTCGGCGCCTGGGGCGCGGTGCCGGGCAACCGCCTGCTCGACTTCACGTTGCGCCACAACTGGCTCGACGAATTCCAGGTCGGCGAGAAGACGGCCGCCGTGTACGGCATGGCCGACATCGGCGGCGATGGCTGGAGCGGCAACTTCGGCCTGCGCGCCGTCGAGACGCGCCAGACGACGATCGTGAACCTGCCGGGCGGCCCGAACCCGATCACCGGTTCCGCGTTCGGTCCGTACACACCGACGACGTACGAGCGCACCTACCGCGACTATCTGCCGAGCGCGAACGTGAAGTTCGATGTCCGTTCCGACCTCGTCGTCCGCGCCGGCATCGCGAAGACGATGTCCCGGCCGGACTACAGCGCGCTGGGCGGCTCCGTGTCGCTGAACGACGACGCGCTGTCGGGCACCGGCGGCAACGTCAGGCTCGATCCGATCCGCTCCGTCAACTACGACCTGTCGGCCGAGTGGTACTACATGCCGAAGGCGATGCTGTCGGCGGGCCTGTTCTACATGGACTTCAGCTCCATCGTCGCGCAGGGCACGAGCACGGGCAGCTACTACAACAACAAGCGCGGCACGTTCACCGATTACCAGATCACGTCGCCGTACAACACGAAGGCGACGAACAAGGGCGTCGAGCTGTCGTGGCAGCAGCCCGTGTGGAACAACTTCGGCGTGCTGACGAACTACACGTGGGCCGACGGCGAACTCGATGGCGGCGGCGAGATGCTCAACGCGTCGAAGAACACGTACAACGTGACGGGCTATTACGAGAACGACAGGTTCAGCGCGCGTCTCGCGTACAGCTACCGTTCGTCGTACAAGGCCGGCGTCGACCGCGGCGCGAGCCAGCACGTGGATTCGATGCCGTCGCTGGCGGCCTCCGTGAACTACAAGCTGAACGAGCACCTCACGATCACGTTCGATGCGCTGAACCTCACCAACGAGACGATCAAGATGTACGCCGAGAACAAGGACCAGCCGCGCGCCTTCTATTCGAACGGCCGCACGTTCTACCTCGGCCTGCGCGGCAAGCTCTGATCGTGTCGCAACGGGAGAAGCGGGACGGCGTGCCCGTGGCCGCGGCATGGGAATGCCTGACGAACCTCGTCGCGGACGACGTGTTCGCGGCGCGGCTTCTGCTTACCAACGTGTCGGACGCGCCCATCGAACCCGGATGGACCATGTACTTCAACGCGTGCCGCCGTGTGTTGAACGTGAGCGCGGGCTTCGACCTCGCGCACGTCAACGGCGACCTGTTCTCGCTGCGCCGCACGAACGCGTCGGCGTGGCAGCCGGGCGAAGTGCTCGACGTGCGCTACGAGGCGCAGTTCTGGGCGATCAGCGAGACGGATGCGCCGCTCGGCTTCTACCTTGTCGACGCGGGCGGGCACACGGTCGACCTGGGCGACGCGGACGTCAAGCCGTTCGCGCGTCCGGAGCAACTGCGGCGCAACGCGCACGACGTGCTCCCGACAGCCGACGCGGCCTGGCGCTGGCACGAGAACGCGGGCCTGCGCCTGTTGCCGGCCGAGGAAGTCGGCCGCATCACGCCGACGCCGATCTCGGCGTGCTTTGCCGATGCGCGTTGCAAGCTGACGTGCGCGAGCGAGATCGTGGCCGGCGCCGCGCTGGCGGCCGAGGCAGCATTGCTGGGCACTTTGCTGGCCGATCTGCCGGACGGTGAAGGCGCGCGCATGCTGCTGGAGATCGGCACGGCGGCGGCGGAGGGGCCCGAGGCGTACCAGCTCGACATCGGCACCGACACGATCCTCGTGCGCGGCGCGAGTGCACACGGCGTGTTCAACGGCATCCAGACCTTGGCCCAGCTGCTCGATGCGGACGGCACGGTGCCGTGCGGCCGCGTGGTCGACGCGCCGCGCTTCGGCTACCGCGGCATGATGCTGGACGTCGCGCGCCACTTCGCGTCGGTGGCGACCGTGCAGCGCCTGCTCGACTGCATGGCGCGCTACAAGCTGAACCGCCTGCACCTGCACCTGACGGACGACGAGGGCTGGCGCCTCGCCATCGACGCGCTGCCGGAACTCACCGGCATCGGTTCGAAGCGCGGCGTCGCACCGGACGCCGGCGCCGTGCTGCCGGCATCGTTCGGCTCCGGCCCGGACGTGGCGTCGTCCGCCGGCACGGGGTTTTACGACGCGGACGACTTCATCGCGATCCTCCGCTACGCGCATGCGCGCCACATCGAAGTCATCCCGGAGTTCAACATGCCGGGCCACGCGCGCGCGGCCGTGCTGGCGATGCGCGCGCGTCACGACCGCCTGCGCGCGCAGGGCGACGTCGAGGGAGCGGAGCGCCACCTGCTGAGCGATCCGGACGACGCCTCCGTCTACGAATCCGTGCAGCTGTGGCGCGACAACGTGATCTGCATCGCGCTACCGTCCGTCGACCGTTTCATCGACACGGTCGTCGCGCACGTGGCCGCGCTGTACCGCGAGGCCGGCGTACCGCTGTCGACCATCCACACGGGCGGCGACGAAGTACCGCGCGGCGCCTGGGAAGGCTCGCCGCGGTGCCGGGCGCTGATGCGCGAGCGGGGCTGGACGCACGTGGGGCAGCTGCACGCCGATTTCGTGGGCCGCTGCCGCGCGATCCTGGCGCGCCACGGCATCGCGTTCGCCGGCTGGGAAGAGACGGCGCTCGCGTATGACGAGGCGCCGCCGCAGCCGCATGGCGGCTTCCTCGTCCATGCCTGGAACAATGCGTGGGGCTCGGGGAAGGAAGACGTCGCGTACCGCCTCGCCAACGCGGGCTACGACGTCGTGCTGGCGAATGCGGCGAACCTGTACTTCGACCTCGCGTACGCGAAGGACCCGCAGGAACCCGGCTATTACTGGGCCGGCTTCGTCGAGACGCGCCACGCGTTCGGCTTCTGCCCGCTGGACATGATCGTCAGCGCGGCCAACGATCCGATGGGCCAAGGCGTCCCGCCCGCGCGCCTGGCCGCGCTGGTGCGCCTGACGCCGGCAGGCCGGCGCCGCATCGTTGGCCTGCAGGGCCAGCTGTGGGGAGAAAATGCCCGCACGCGCGACCGCATCGAATACCTGGCCGCGCCGCGCCTCGTGGCGCTGGCGGAACGGGCGTGGGCGCCGGACCCCGGCTGGTGCGCAATCGAGGACACCGCCGCGCGCACGGCCGCGATGGACGACGCGTGGAACGAGTTCGCAAACCGCCTCGGCCAGCGCGAACTGCCGCGCCTCGACCGCGCGCCGCTCGCGTACGGCTACCGCCTGCCGCCGCCGGGCGCCGTCGCGCAAGGCCGCACCGTGCACGCGAACGTGGCCCTGCCGGGCCTCGCGCTGCATTACACTCTGGATGGCAGCGAGCCCGATGCCGCCAGCCCGCGCTACGCGGGTCCGGTACAAGCCGGGCCGGACGCCGCCGTGTTCAAGACCGCCACCTTCGACACGCGCGGACGCAAGAGCGCAACCGTCGTCATCGCACTGGATTCCCATGGATAGCATCCACCCCGACCACCTGACGCCCGCCGCCCGCCATCCGCTCGCGTGGGTGCCCACGCTGTACCTCGCGCAGGGCCTGCCGTTCTACAGCGTCGCCCTCGTGGCGGGGCTGATGTTCAAGAGCATGGGCGTGCCCAACGAGCAGATCGCGCGCTGGACCGGCATGCTGGGCCTCGCGTGGGTGTTCAAGGCGTTGTGGAGCCCGTTCCTGGAACTGGCGTCGAGCAAGAAGCGCGTCGTCGTCGTGCTGCAGGTCACGGGCGGCATCGCGCTCGGCGTGCTGTCGTTCGCGCTGCAGCTGCCCGCGTGGTTCGCGCTGGCGATCGGCCTGCTCGCCGTCGTGGCGCTCGCGTCCAGCACGCACGACATCGCGGCCGACGGTTTATATATCGCGAGCCTGTCGGCGCGCCAGCAGGCCGCGTATGCCGGCTGGCAGGGCGCCTTCTTCAACGGCGCTAAATTCCTGTCGCTGGGCGGCCTCGTGATCCTGGCCGGCTTCCTCGAGCAGCGCATCGGCGCATCGGCCGCATGGGCCACCGTGTTCGCGCTGCTGGGCGCCTTGCTGGCGGGGCTGGGGCTGTACCACGCGTGGGCGCTGCCCGGCACGCTCACGCCGGCAGCGGTTGGTGCCTCCATGCGCGGCGCCGCCGACGTGCTGGTCGACGTCGTGCGCGCGTTCTTCGCCAAGCCCGGCATCTGGATGGGTATCGTGTTCATCCTGCTGTTCCGCCTCGCGGAAGGGCAGGTGCAGACGATCGGGCCGCTGTTCCTGCGCGACGCGCGCGCGCTCGGCGGCCTCGGTCTCTCGACGCAGGAAGTGGGCGCCATCTACGGCACGGCCGGTACGGCGGCCTTCCTCGTCGGCAGCATCCTCGGCGGCTGGTTCACGTCGCGCGTGGGCCTCGCGCGCGCGATGCTCGTGCTGATCCTCGCGATGAACGTGCCGAACCTCGTGTTCTGGTACCTGAGCGCGATGCAGCCGGACAGCCTGGGCTGGATCACGGCGGCGCTGTCGCTGGAGATGTTCGGCTACGGTTTCGGCTTCGTGGGCATGATCCTGTTCATCATGCAGGTGATCGCGCCGGGCCGCTACCAGACGGCACATTACGCGCTGGGGTCCGGTTTCATGCAGCTGGGCTTCGTGCTGTCGAAGGTGGTCAGCGGCGACATCCAGCTGCTGCTCGGCTACCGCCACTTCTTCCTGTGGGTCGTGCTGTCGGCGCTGCCCGTGCTCGTGCTGACGCGCTTCGTGAAAATGGCGCCGGCCGACGGCGCCTGACCGTCAGCGGCGGTACGTCGGGCGGCGCGCCGGTGCCGCGTTGCGCTTCTCGATGTGGCGGAACGTGATCCGGCCCTTGCTGAGGTCGTACGCCGACATTTCCAAGGTGACGCGGTCGCCCGCCAGGATGCGGATGTGGTGCTGGCGCATCTTGCCGGACGTGTAGGCGATCAGCTTGTGACCGTTGTCCAGGTCCACGCGAAAGCGCGAGTCGGGGAGGATTTCCTGGACGATGCCGTCCATTTCGATGAGTTCTTCTTTGGCCATGAGGGTTCCTTGGTAGGCGCAGGCGGGCCGGCGGGTGCGCATGCTGCGCGCGACGCTTGCCGGGGCATGAGGCGGGATGGAGAAGGGCACCGGTGCGTGCTCGAGGCGCCGGCGGTGAGGTGGTCCGGATTTCTGTCCAGAAATCGCATTATACGGCATCTGGATGGCCCACACGCGTCTTTTTGAAATTTATACGCCTCTCATACTCCAATTGGAGTATATTGGGCGTATCGATTGCACGGAGACGCCATGAAGCTCGTCGAAACAAAGCCCAAATTCCCCGACACGGACAAGGTCACGATCAATCTCGGCCTCGTCGACCTGGCCCAGATGGACCTGCTCGTGGCGGAAGGTTTTTATACGAACCGTACGGATTTCGTCCGCACGGCCATCCGCAACCAGTTGCAGCAGCACGGCGACGCGATCCGCCAGACGGTCACGCGCAAGCGCTTCGTGATGGGCATGCAGCGCTACACGAAGGCGGAACTGGAAGCGGGCGTGGCGGCCGGCGAACGGCTCGACATCCACGTGCTGGGCCTCGCGACGATCGACGACGACGTCACGCCCGAACTGGCACGCGCGGCGATCGCGTCGATCCAGGTGCTGGGCGCGTTCATCGCTCCGGCCGCCGTCAAGTCCGCCCTCGCGGACCGCATCCATTCTTAAGGAACACCATGAAACCGTATGAACAATTTGTTGAAAACATCCTGGGCGCCGTGCGCTCGGGCCAGGGCAAGGACCCGGCCGCGGCCACCGCGCTGATCCAGGATGCGCTGCGCAATGCCGGGCTGATGCCGGCCGCCGCGGAACCGGCAGCGCGTACGCCGTTCCCCGACCTGAACGGCATGCCGGACTGGCTGCGCCGCACGGGCGCGCCCGCGGGCGACTGGCGCGCGCGCGTCGATGCGCTGCGGCCGCGCACGCCAGCGGCGACGCCGGACGCGCCCGGCCAATTCCTCGACGGCGTATTCTCGAATGGCGCGGGCTCGCGCCGTTACCGGCTGTACGTGCCGGCGCGCGCGGCGTCCGGGCCGCGGCCGCTCGTCGTGATGCTGCACGGCTGCCAGCAGAGCGCCGGCGATTTCGCGGCCGGCACGGCGATGAACCGGCTCGCGGAGGAGCACGGCTGCCTCGTGCTGTATCCGGACCAGGAGCGGGGCGCCAACAGCTCGAATTGCTGGAACTGGTTCGACGCGGCGCACCAGAAGCGGGGGCAGGGCGAGCCGGCGCTGCTCGCCGGCATGACGGGCCAGGTCGTGCAGGAGCACGGCGCCGATCCGCGCCGCGTCTACGTGGCCGGGCTGTCGGCCGGCGGCGCGATGGCGGCCGTGCTGGGCGCCGCGTATCCCGACGTGTATGCGGCCGTCGGCGTGCATTCCGGCTTGCCGGCGGGTGCCGCGCGCGACCTGATGTCCGGCCTGCATGCGATGAAAGGCTCCGGCAAAGGGGGCCGCCATGCGCCGCTGCGTCGGCGCGTGCCTTTGATCGTGTTCCATGGGGACCAGGACGCCGTCGTGCATCCATCGAACGGCGCGGCGCTGTACCGCCAGTTCACGGGCGCGGGCGCGGATGCGTCGCTGCGCGAGATCGAGGAGAGCGGCGCTGCCGGCGCGGGCCGCGGCCACACGCGCACGACGGCGCTGGACGGCGGCGGCCGCGTGGTGGCGGAATACTGGGTCGTGCATGGAGCCGGCCACGCGTGGGCGGGCGGCGATCCGGCAGGGTCGTACACGGATGCGACGGGGCCTGACGCATCGGCCGAGATGTTGCGCTTCTTCCTTGACCGGACCGCGGGCTGAGCGGCCGCTGTTGCGAAGGCGCCAGGTTTGCTATGCTGGAGGATTCCCAAGATCGTTGATGGAGTACACGATGGTTTCCCTGCAGGAGCAGCTGATGAAGGCCGGGCTGGTCGACAAGAAGAAGGTCAAGGTCGCCAACCAGGAAAAGTCCAAGCAGCAAAAGATTGAGCGGCGCACCGGCGTGCAAAGCGTCAACGAGACGAAGGAGGCGGTGCTCGAGGCGCAGCGCCAGCAGGCCGAGCGCGCCCGCGCGCTGAACGCCCAGCGCGACGCCGCCGCGGCCGCGAAGGCCGTCGAGGCGCAGATCGCGCAGATGATCCAGGTGAACCGCCAGCCCAAGGGCAAGGGCAACCTGGACGTCGCGTACAACTTCACCATCGGCACGAAGATCGAGCGCATTCACGTCTCCAGCACGGTGCGCGACCACCTCGTGGCCGGGCGCCTGTCCATCGTCGCCCACGGCGGCGGCTTCGAACTGGTGCCGCGCGTGATCGCCGACAAGATCGCGGAGCGGGCGCCGGAGCGCGTCGTGCGCGTCAACAAGGCGGCCGAACCCGTCGCGGCCGACCAGGACGATCCGTACAAGGACTTCAAGATTCCGGACGACTTCGACTGGTAAACCACCGACGTCGACCCACATCACATCAGGGGACGCCGGCCCTGGACTTGTCGTTTTTTTATGCTAGCTTCTATGGATCAGTGATCTCGAGGAGGCTGGCATGGCATCTCCGCAACGGCAGTACGTGGCGATTTCCGACCACGCGCTGCAGCAGACCGTGGGCTGGATCGCATTCGCGATGCCCTTGTTCGTCAGGGCCGTGGCATTCCTGCACGACGGCATCTGGACGACGAATTCGATCAGCGCCTATTACTACACGAACCTGCGCGACGTGTTCGTCGGCGCACTCGTCGTCGGCGGCGTCGTGCTCGCGTTCTTCCCGTCGCCGCACAAGATGGACCGCTGGCTGTCCCGCATCGCCGGGGTGGCGGCCGTCGGCATCGCGCTGTTTCCCATGTCGATCGAGGAAGGCGTCATCGATTGGGTGGGCGCGACGACGCCGGCAGCGCGCAAGGCCTATGTGCAGGCGCTGGAGCACGGCCCGCACGGTCCGCTGCACTACCACTATGCGTTTGTCGTCGTGTTCTTCGCGATCGTCTTCTACCTCGTGACGTTCCGGTTCAAGGCCAACACCCCGGCCGATCCGACGGAGCGTAAGCTCAGGCGCAACAAGGTGTATGCCGTGTGCGGCTACCTGATGGGGGCCGCGTTCCTGTGGATGGCCGTCATCTGGCTCCGGCACCACAGCGACCAGAACGAGATGGCCTCGATCTTTTATCCGGAAACGCTGGCCGTGATGGCGTTCGCGGCCGCTTGGCTCGTCAAGGGACAAGTGGTGTTGAAGGACCGCCCGCGCACCGCGCCTGTCGCGCACCCGGCCATCAAGGTAATCCCTGCGGGCTAGCGCTTCTTGACGGGCAGTGCGAGCCAGCCGCGCCAGCGGCCTTCGGGCGTGCGCTCGACCTTCTGGATGTGCGGCCGGGTGCTGTCCAGGCGCCAGACAGCCTGCTTGTCGAGCCAGTCCTCGTACATGGAGCGGAAGCGCGGCCATTCGTCGTCGAAGTCGAGGCAGGCATAGCTGCCGGCCGGCAGCACGCGCAGGCCCAGCGCCGGGTCGACGACCGTGTCGTCGGCGCAGCCGAAGTCGTAGCAGTATTCGCGCTCGCCCGTGAAACCGGGGTCCTCGTCGAACACGCCGTACCATGCCGTGCCGGTGGGCACGCCGTCGGCCTGTTCGCGTTCGCGGATGAAGTCGTGGCAGGCGAACGACAGCGCCGCGCCGGACTGGCCGAAGAAGCGCTGGTAGCGCAGGTTCAGCGCCGGCAGGTTGCGCACGGCGATGCGGGCGGCAATCGTGCCGGGCTCCGGCTGGCAGTAGGGCGCGAGGATCGCTTCCAGGTCGTCCGGCTCGGCCACGAAGAAGCTGACGTCGCTCTCGCGCCCGACTTGTTGGTCCATGTAGTCGCGCCAGCCCCCTTCGCGCCAGGCCTTGGCCGACATCGCGAACTGTTGCTTGAATGCCTTGGCGAATGCGGCGTTCGATGGAAAACCGCAGTCTTGCGCGATGCGCACGATGGGCACGTCCGGCTCGTGGCGCAGCAGGTGCGCCGCGCGGCGCAGGCGGCGCTTGCGCTGGTATTCGACGGCCGAGAACCCCGTCAGCTCGCGGAAGATGCGGTCGAAGTGGAACGACGAATAGCTGGCCGAAGCCGCCAGCGATTTCAATGCGAGCGGATCGCCGACCGAGTCCAGCATGAGGTCCATGACTTCGTACAGGCGCGACACGCGCGCGGCGGTCTTCATGCGCAGGGCCACCCGGCGTGGGCCGGCCGGATCGGGACGGATCGAGGAAAACGCGTCATCAACGGCGATCGTTACAAAATTGAAATAACTAGTTTCCGTAAATAACACGACCTTGGCAAGCATTTGCCGCCGCCGGGTCGCAGAGTGTTGTCGGTACGCGTCCCAGCCCGCGCATCGTCATTTCTCATGAGTTAACTCGACGATACGTATGACCGCTGCAATAAGTTCCAGTTCACATAACTAGCGCGAACGCAGCCAAAAAAAATGGCACATGCGCGCATGTGCCATCGGGAGCGGGGACGGCGCCCGTGTCAGTTCATGCCGCCCTGGGCGACGGGCGCGGCAGGCGCCGCCGGTGCCGATGCCGCGGCTGCGGCGGCCGGTGCCGCGGCCTGCGGCGCCGCGGCCGGCACGTTGGTCTGCTGGCCCATCAGGATCTGGAACGTGGTCGGATAATCGTAGCCGGCACCCGTCGCGGCATCCACGCCGGCACCGATGAAGCCGCCGACCAGGATATTGCCCGCCATCATGCCCTTGGTCGCGGACTTGATCGTGGCGAGGCCCGGATCGAAGCCCAGCTTTTCGCATTTCACGTTCATGTCGCCGTAGGCACGGTGCACGGTGACTGTGCCGGGCGTCGTCACGTAATAGACGCCCTTATCGTTTTCGAGCTTGCAGGTCGCGCCCGTGACGGGGCCGCTGGCGTGCAACGTCTCCACCGAGACGACTTGATTCGTACCGCTGACGATCGACGCGCATCCCGTGAGGCTGCTCGCACCGGCCAGGACGGCCGTCATCATCGCGATGCGTAAAACTGGTTTGGACATTTTCTCTCCCTGGACCTGGCCGACGGGTTCGACCATTTATTGTTGGAAACATATTTATACATATGCAAGTATTTTTTTGCAATAAATATTTTCCAAAACCAAGGAAAGAACCGCGGCATCATCTTGTCTGCCGCGTCACCTCCAGCTTCGACAGGTCGAATCCCTGCCGCTCCAGGCGGTCGAGCAGGGCGTTGTACGCCTGGCGCGACACGGTCGGCGTGCGCGCCAGGATCCACAGGTAATCGCGACCGGGCTCGCTGACGGCGGCCAGCTGGTAGCCCGGATCGAGGTCGATCACCCAGTAATCGCCCCACACGAACGGCAGGAACGACAGCCAGCGGGGCGCGAAGCGCACCTTCAGCGTGGGCGACGTGGGCCCGCCCAGCTGGCGGGCCGTGCCGGCGGCATCGACGAAGGTGCCGTCCGCGCGGCGGCAGCGGTTGATGACCTGGACGGTGCGGTCGGGCTGCAAGCTGTAGTGCGCGGTCGTGTCGCCCGCGCACTGTTTCTGGAAGCGGTTCGGGAATTTCGCGATTTCGTACCAGACGCCCATGTAGCGGGGCACGTCGAGGCTCGGGATCGGCGTCACGGGCGTGGCGCGGGTGCCCCGCTCGGCGGCCAGCAGGGCGGCGCTGGCGCCAAGCAGGCCGAGCAGCAGAAGGATCAGGCGGGAATTCGGCAGCATGGGCAGCATCGGTTGACTGAACGGTATCTATCCTACGACAACGCGGCGTCGGTCGGCGCCACCCGCGCACGGCGAGTGATACGACGATCGATATCGGCCGTGCCGAAAATTTCATCAGCGGCGCACGGTTTTTCCATATGCCATCTGGATAGCATGCAACTACCTGCCAATCCGGTGGGCATAACAAGATGAATGCATAGAGGAGACATCTATGAAACTGTTATTGGCCGTCGCGGCCTTCCTGATCGCCTGTTCGGCGTCCGCGCTGGACTTGCAGGGCCTGCAGAATTCCCACGACCCCGGCACGATCGTGAAGGACCACGACACCTATTTCCACTTCACGACCGGGACCAACGGCATCTGGTATTCGACGTCGACGGACCTCGTCAACTGGGGCACGACGACGGGCAACGTGTTTTCGTCCACGAGTTATCCGTCCTGGATCACCAGCAATTTCCCGAACTGGAGCAAAGGCTCGTTCTGGGCGCCGGACGTGATCAAGATGAACGGGTATTTCTACCTGTACTACTCGGTGACGGACACGTTCGGCAATGCCAATTCCGCCATCGGCGTCGCGCGCTCGCCATCGCTGAAGAACCCCGTGTGGACGGACCTCGGCATCGTCGTGCAATCGAGCGGCGGTGCCGGCGCGAACGTGATCAATGCGATCGACCCGGCCGTGTTCCGCGACCATGACGGCAAGGTGTATCTCACCTACGGCTCGTTCTTCAACGGCATCGGCGTGGCCGAGATCAACCAGGGTACGGGCAAGCTGGCGACGAACGTCACGCACCTGATCGGTGGGAATGGCCTGGACATGGAAGGCGCCTACATCACGCGCAACAAGGGCTATTACTACCTGTTCGTCAATCGCGGCGCCTGCTGCACGAATCCGCTGTCGAACACGACCTATTATGTCGAAGTCTATCGCTCGACGAGCGTGACGGGCCCCTACACGGGCGGAAATGTGTACAACGGCACGAACACGGTCATGCCGAACGTCGACGGCGCGGCGCCCACGCACAAGGGGCCAGGCCACGTGGGTGTGCTGAAGAAGGATGGCTGCAACTACGTGTCGACGCACTACGTGGACACGAGCGACGGCAATGCCAAGCTGCAGTTGATGCTGATGACGTACGACACGAACGACTGGCCCGTCCTGACGCGCAACTTCACGAGCATCGCGAGCTGCGGCGGCATCAGCGACGATCCGTACGTGTTCACGTCCGCCCTCAGCGGCAAGGCAATCACGGTGGCGAACGCGTCGACGACGAACGGCGCCCTCGTGCAGCAGCTGACGTATTCCGGCGCCCAGAACCAGAAGTGGTACGTGATCGGCCATGGCGACGGCTACTACAGCATCATCAACGCGAACAGCCTGCTCAGCATGGACGACTACAACAACTCGACGACGGCGGGCACGAACATCGCCCAGTGGGGTTACTGGGCCGGCAACGGCCAGCAGTGGAGCTTCGCCAGCGCCGGGTCCGGTTACTTCACGGTGAAGAATCTTCTGTCCGGCATGGTGCTGGACGTGCAGAACAAGAGCACGGCCGACAATGCGCAGATCATCCAGTATCCATCGAATGGCGGTACCAACCAGAAGTGGGCGATGGACGCGCAGTAAACGCACGACGGGGCGGCGCTTGCCGCCCTTTTCGCGCTGCTTTTGTTGCCAATAAGAAATTAATTCGACCGCTTATTCGTTGCAAAAATCTCTAGCATGCGTTGACGCATATGTCGAGTAATATCTGCGAATTCATCAATTTGTAATTAAAAAGCGACAACTTTTCACACGAATGCGTCGTCAATTTCATAGGGAAATCCGAATTTTGTTCAATTTCTTATATCCAATACAATAGTTAATTTGGGTAATTTTCTTAGATCGGAAATTGTTTTCTTGCTAAAGTGAAAAATCGTGCAGTTGGTAAAAAAACACGAATGGCCGGTAACCCATCGGCACTTCCACTTCAAGGCGAGAGACAATGACAACACATCCGACTTCTTGCGTTTCACCCGCCCGATCCGGGCTGAACAAACTGGTTCTTGGCGCCGCCGCGGCGCTTGCGCTGTTGGGCACGGCACCGGCCATGGCCGCCACGGTGAATTTCGAATCCCTGGTTGCCGACACGGTCTACGGCGGCGGCGACACGCTGTCCGAGGCCGGCTACACGCTGCACGCGGTCGACAATCACGCCGGCACGAGCGGCGGCGTTGGCCTGCTCGTCAACGGCCTCGATCCGACCAGCTGCTGGCTGGGCGGCTGCCCCACCAACAACACGAGCCATTTCTACGCCGGCCTCAACGACGGCGGCTTCACGATCACGAAGGATGACGGCGGCGTCTTCAGCCTGCGCAGCCTCGACTACGGCTTCATCGCCCCGGTCGGCGGCCTGGCGAACGTCTCGTACGGCCAGCTGATGTTGACGGGCACGTTCGGCAACGGCGGCTCGGCCAGCATCGCCCTCGACTTCCCCGGCACCGACGGCAGCGGCAATCCGCTGTTCGATTCGGCCACGCTGCCCACCGCATTCGGCAACACGCTGCTGAACAGCCTGACGGTCCGCGCCTGCCTGTTCGACGGCATGGGCGGCTGCACGGTCGCGCAGGACTGGACCGATCCGTCGATCTACCAGGCGCAGTTCGCCGTCGACAACCTGCGGCTGGCCGAAGTGCCCGAGCCGGCGAGCCTGGCCCTGATCGGCCTCGGCATGGGCGCGCTGCTGCAGCGCCGCCGCAAGTCCTCGTCCAAACACGCCTGATCCGCCGGAGCCGACCATGAAATTGCGTCCCATCACTTCGGCCGTCCTGTTCGCGCTGACCGTCGCCGCGGCCTCGTCCGTCCACGCCGACGACGTCCGCCGCTCGTACATCGTCCAGCTGGCCGACAAGCCCGTCGCCACCTACGACGGCAGCGTCAGCGGCCTGCAAGCCACCAAGCCGCCCAGCGGGCAGCGCCTGAACGTCGACGCGTCCAGCGTCCAGAACTACATCACCTACCTCGAGACCAAGCAGGCCGACGTCCTCTCGACGATCAACAAGGCCCAGGTCACGAACGAATACAAGGTCGTCTTCAACGGCTTCTCGGCCCTGCTGACCGACGCAGAAGTCCGTTCCCTGAAGAAGAATCCCGGCGTCGCCAGCATCTCGGCCGACTCGATCCTGCAGCTCGACACGAGCTACACCCCGACGTTCCTCGGCCTCGACAAGCCGGGCGGCCTGTGGGACCAGCTCGGCGGCCAGGACAAGGCGGGCGAGGGCATCATCATCGGCATCGTCGACGGCGGCATCTGGCCCGAGCAGGACAGCTTCGCCGACCGTGTCGACGAGAACGGCAACCCGAGCCGCAGCGGCAGCAAGCTCGCCTACGACGCCCCGCCGGCGTCGTGGAAAGGCATCTGCCAGGCTGGTGAAGGCTTCGCCGTCACCGACTGCAACAACAAGCTGATCGGCGCGCGTTACTTCAAGCAGTCGACGCAGACCTTGCACTGGACCGAATTTTTGTCGGCGCGCGATTCCGTCGCGGGCGCGGAAGGCCATGGCGGCCACGGCGACCACACGGCCAGCACGGCCGGTGGCAATGCGCACGTGAATGCCGTCATCAACGGCCTGTCGCTGGGCAAGGTCACGGGCATGGCGCCGCGCGCGCGCCTCGCCGCGTATAAAGTCTGCTGGACGGACGGCGTGACCGGCGCGAACGGCTGCGCCACGTCGAACAGCGTGGCCGCGATCGAGCAGGCCGTCAAGGACGGCGTGAACGTCATCAACTTCTCGATCGGCCCGAACGCCGGCGGCGGTGCGTTCAACGAACCGACGGAAGTCGCGTTCCTCGGCGCCGCGGCGGCCGGCGTGTTCGTCGCCGCATCCGCGGGCAACTCCGGGCCGTCGACGGCACCGGTCGCCCACATCAGCCCGTGGCTGACCACGGTCGGCAACTCCACGCACAACCGCACGTACGCGGGCGACGTCGCGCTGGGCAACGGCGTGACCGTCACCGGCGCGTCGGGCAACGCGAACACGCCGTCGGCGCCGCTGATCCTCGCCCGCGACGCGGGCGTGGCGGGCGTCGATCCGAGCAACATCAACCTGAACCGCTGCTTCGGCCCGGCCGACGGCGCTCCCGTCATGCTCGATCCTGCCAAGGTGACGGGCAAGGTCCTCGTCTGCGACCGCGGCGCCAACGTCCTGGTCAACAAGAGCGCGAACGGCAAGACGGCCGGCGCCGTGGGCGTCATCATCGCCAACGTGCCCGGCGGCGCGACGACGATCCTGAACCAGGCCCACACCATCTCCACGGTCCACATCACGAAGGACGACGGCCAGAAGGTCAAGGATTATTACGCGGCCACGCCGGGTGCCACGGCGGCGCTGAACAACCTGCGCGGCATCGTCGATCCGAACCTCGTCGCGCCGCAGATGAACAACAGTTCGTCGCGCGGCCCGAACGTGGCCAACGCCAACATCATGAAGCCGGACGTCACGGCACCGGGCACGGACATCCTGGCGGCCGTCAGCGCCGACCTGACCCGTGACCAGCGCAATGCGGTGGCCGCCGGCTCAGCGGCGCCGAGCAAGGACTTCGCGTTCTACACGGGCACGTCGATGGCGTCGCCGCACGTGGCCGGCATCGCCGCGCTGCTTAAACAGCGCCATCCGGACTGGAGCCCGGCGATGATCAAGTCGGCCCTGATGACGACCGCGTACGACACCTTCAACGACGGCTTGAACGGCTCCGTGTCGTGGGACAGCACGGCCCGCACGACCGGCACGCTGCCGTGGGGCCAGGGCGCCGGCCACGTGGCGCCGTCCGTCGCCGTCGATCCGGGCCTCGTGTACGACGCGTCCGAGATCGACTATGCGCGCTTCCTGTGCGGCCTCGGCATCACGAACGTGTACGGCCCGGCGACCTGCTCGGCCGTCGGTACGATCCAGCCGTACAACCTGAACCTCGCGTCGCTGACGGCCGCCAACGTGCTGGGTATCCTGACGATGACCCGCACGGTGACGAACGTGGGCGGCGCCTCGGCGACGTACAACGCGAACGCCGTGCTGCCGGGCTTCACGGTCGACGTGCAACCGGCCACGCTCACGCTGGCGCCCGGAGCGAAAGGCACGTTCACCGTCAAGCTGACCCGCACGACCGCGCCGCTGAACACGTGGGTGTACGGCAAGCTGACGTGGAGCGACGGCATGCACACCGTGCGCAGCCCGCTGACCGCCCGCGCCGCCACGATCGCCGCACCGGCCTCCGTGGCGAGCGAAGCGACTTCCGGCACGAAGGTGGTCACCATCGGCACCGGCTTCGGCGGCCCGCTGGCGATCGCCAAGTCCGGCCTGATCCCGGCCACCGAGTTCAACTCGACGGTCGTGAAGGCGTCGGACACGTCGAACGCCGTGTGCACGGGCGGTGGCGGCACGGGCGTGAACGTCCACACGGTCACCATCCCGGCCGGCACGACGAAGGCGCGCTTCGCCCTGTACGACAGCGACACGAGCGGCGACGGCCTGTCCGACCTGGACCTCGTCGTGGCACGCGGCGCGACCGTCGTCGGCACCAGTGGCGGCTCGACGTCCAACGAGATGGTCACGCTGACCAACCCGCCGGCCGGCGACTACAAGGTCTGCGTCGTCGGCTATGCGCCGGTGGGCGGCAGCGCCACGTACAAGCTGTCGACGTGGGTGCTGAACCCGGCCGCGACCGGCGGCAATTTCAAGGTGATGGCACCGAGCATGGTCGCGCTGGGCGGCACGGCGTCGGTGTCGCTGTCGTGGTCGGGTCTGCCGACCGGCAAGCGTCACCTGGGTGCGGTCGGCTTCGTGAGCGGCGGGGCCGTGGTCGCGACGACGATGGTCGAAGTCGACACGACGGATCCGATCCCCCTGTTCCAGAACGCCGGCGACAAGCAGGCGAAGGTCGAGTAATCGTCCTGGCAGGGCCGCCACAAGCGGCCCCTGCGACAAAGCCGCGGCCGTGTGCCGCGGCTTTGTCGTTTCTACGGTGTGCGAATCAGCGCGCGACGGGCGCCGTGCCGCCGGGGCCGTTGGTGCCCGCGCGCAGCTGGCAGTGGCCGGCGGCGCACGTGGCGCCCGGATCGGGGACGACGGAGCAGGTCGACATCATGCCGGCCTTGGCATCCTCCGCGCGGCGCGCGGCCGCGTGCTCGGCCACGAGCGCGCGCAGGCGCGTGCCGTCGCCGTTCTTGCTGGACCACGCGAGATAGCGTTCGGGACCGCCGCACGCCTTGGCGCCGACGCCGATCGTGTGGCATTGCGCATCGCTGTCGCACGCGGCATCGCCGCGCTCGGCCTCGATGCGCGCGAGCAGGGGCGCGCTGCCTCGTTCGGCAGCGGTCGACGGATTTTGTGGCGCATCGCTGCGGCAGGCGCTGCTCGCCAGCAGCAGCGCCAGGCCGGCCAGGTGCGCGAGGGCACGGGAAGGGATGAGCGGGTTCATGCCCCATGATCGCGTGCGCGGCCGCGGCTGGCAAGGGGCGCACGGTTGCCGCCACCATGGCCCGGTCACGGCACAGTCATATTCCGCCGCTACAGTGCCATCCATGGATATGAGCGGCGGGGCAGGAACGATGGGTGGGCGCCTGGTGGAGGGCGAAGGCAGGACAGGCAAGCGTGTCCTCGTGCTGAGCGTGCCCGCGGGCGCCGGCCATACGCGCGTGGCCGACGCGATCCGCGCCGGCGCGCTCGCGCGGCCGGACGACACCGACGTCATCCACCTGGACGCCACCGCCTACGCGACGCCGCGCCTGCGCAAGGTCTACGCCGACCTGTACATCACGCTCGTGCGGCGCGCGCCGGCCGTGTGGAGCTGGGTCTACCAGTTCACGAACGGCGCCGCGCCCGACGGCTGGGCGCATCGGCTGCGGCGCCGTATCGAACGCCGCGACAGCGCGCCGCTGCTGGATAAAATCGCCGAGCTCCAGCCGGACGCCATCGTCTGCACGCACTTCCTGCCGGCCGAGATCCTTGCGCACTGCGTCGCGGACGGCACCTTGGCATGCCCCGTGTGGGTGCAGGTGACGGACTTCGACCTGCACCGCATGTGGGTCCATCGCCACATGGCCGGGTACTTTGCCGGCAACGACGAGGTCGCGTTCCTGATGCGCAAGCACGGCATCCCGGACGACTCGATCCACGTCACGGGCATCCCCGTCATGCCCGCGTTCAGCCGCCTGCCCGACCGCGCCGCATGCGCGCGCGAACTGGGCATCGATCCGGACCGGATGACGTTCCTGCTGATGGGCGGCGGCGCGGGCCTGGGCGGCCTCGCGGCGCTGGCGCAGCGCCTGCTGGCCATCCCCGGCAATTTCCAGTTGATCGCGCTCGCCGGCCGCAACGCCGAAGAACTGGCGATCCTGCAGCGGCTCGCTGCGATGCACCCCGGTCGCCTCGTACCGCAGGGTTTCACCGACCGGGTCGAACGGCTGATGGCCTGTGCCGACGTGGCGATCACGAAGCCGGGCGGGGCGACGACGGCCGAATGTCTCGCGTTGGGGCTGCCGATGATCGTGAATGCGTCGATCCCCGGGCAGGAAGAGCGAAACGCCAATTTCCTGCTCGAGCATGGCGCCGCGATGAAGGCGTTCGATGCGGCATCGCTCGAATACCGCGTGCGCTACCTGATGGCCCATCCGGACGAAGTCGACCGGATGCGCGCCCGCGCCCGTGCACTCGGGCGGCCGCATGCCGCCGCCGCCGTGCTCGCGGCCGTCCTGAAACAATCCGAATCCATCGATGCCTACGTTTGAACTTACCCGTGCCGGCCAGTTCCTTGCGACCTTGGCCGCCGTCGTCGTGACCGCCTATTTTTTTGCCCGCGTCGAAGTCGAGATCGAAGGCGACGCGGGCTGGGCCGCGAACCTGCCCACGTGGCGCGTGGAAGACCACCCGCTGCTCGACATCTTCTGGGGCGGCCGCGCGATGACCGGCTACCACGCGTGGATGTTTTCCTTCATCGGCGTGATCTTCCATTTTCCGCTGGCCTTCATGGGGCAGTGGTCGCCGCAGCTGGAGGCGCGCGCGCTGGGTGCCGTCATGTTGTTCTGGATCGTCGAGGACTGGCTCTGGTTCGTCGTCAACCCGGCATTCGGCTGGCGCCGTTTCAAGCGCGCGCTGATCCCGTGGCACAAGCGCTGGTTCGCCGGGGCCCCGGTCGACTACTGGATGTTCGGCGTCCTCAGCGCGCTGCTGTTCTGGTACGCGTACTGAGCGCGCCGGTGCGGCGGGTGCCCAGGTCGAGCGCGTGGCGCACGCGCTGGCACAGTTCGTCGGACGTGCGCGCGATCAGTTCGTGAGGAATCTCGAATTTTTCCGTCAGCCGGTCGTAGTCCTCGAAGCCGTACGACACCATGAACGGATGCATGCCGGTGCTTGACGCGGCCACGAAATCCTTGTGCTCGTCGCCGCACACGTACGCGCGCGCCGGGTTGATGCCGAATTGTTCGCGGATGGCGCGGAACTGGCTCGTCTTCTTTTCCGACAACGGGATGTGGACGAGGAAGTCGAGCGCGTTGATGTCGATGTCGTGGCGCTGGAACAGCTGGCGCAGCGTCTCCAGCGGCTCGTTCGTGATGTTGCGCGTGACCAGCCCGACGACGACGTCGGGCGCGGCGACCAGTTCGCGCACGAGGTCGGGGATGCCCTCGTACATGGTGGCTTCCTGCCGATAGACTTCCGTGAGGCTGTCCACGAGCCGCGCGCGGCTGTTCTTGCGCAGGTTCTTCTTGATGATCGAGGGGAACTCCTTCAGCCCGCCCAGGTATTTGAAGAGGTTGTGCCGCTTCTGGAAGCGGGCTTCGTCGCCGATGTCGAGCCCGTGCCGCGCGAAGGCCGCTTCGATGGCGGAAAAGGCGTCGATGGTGGTGCCGTCCGCGTCGAGGATCAGCAGGCGTTTCTTCGATTTATACATGGCGTCGTGTGCGGATTCCGTTGCCTCATCATACGCGCCGGCCCGTTACAGGCGTATGACAGGCCGGCGCCGCCGCGCCGGCCGTTGTGCTGAAATGGCGCGTCGCCGGCACGGCCGGCATCGCGGAGGCGACGTCATGGCGGACGAGTTCAAGGTGGGCGACAAGGTCGAATGGCACTCGTCGCAAGGGCCCGTGCGGGGCACGATCAAGAAGAAGCTGACGTCTCACACGACGATCAAGGCGCACGAGGTGGCGGCGTCGCCCGAGCATCCGGAATACCTCGTCGTCAGCGACAAGACGGGTGCCGAGGCAGCGCACAAGGGGAGCGCGCTCAAGAAAATCTGAGCGCGTCCCGTTCAGTCGCGCTCGATGTCCGCGTTCGCGTCGTTACGGATGAAGCCTTCGTCGTGGACGGCGAAGACCTTGTTCGCGATCGGCTTGTGATCGACGCTCGTCACGCGCCACACGGTGCGGCCGTCCGCAGCCTGGATCAGCAAGGGCAACTTTGCCGTCGTGCTCCAGCACACGTGCGTCGTCTGCGTGCCCTGGACGAGGGCAACCCATTCGCAGGCGCCGATGGCGCGCGCGGCCCCGTGCGGCGTGGCGGCCGGCACGAGGCGGTAGCTGCCTTGCGGGTGGCGCAGGCCGTGGCCGAGGTCGAACCAGTCCGTGAACTGGCCGATGCGATACAGGTTGTCGCGGTCGATGTCGGTGCGGATCTTTTTGCCGAGGTCCAGCACGGACAGGTGGTAGTCCGGGCTGCCCGGCTGCTTGTTGCCCGGATCGCGCGTGGCGAAGCTCTCGGCCTTGTCGTCGGTGCGGCGGCGGATGCGACGATCGCCGTCGCGCCAGACCTCGACGTGGTGTTCGAGGCCGCCGGCGAGATAGGTGGCCTGGAAGTGCGTCGCCGCGGGCTCGCCGCGCGTGCTGAAGACGTGGTCGAAATCCGGCGTGGCGGCATGGGAGCAGGTCGCGGAAAACACGGCCGCGGCCGCCGTGCAGAGCACGAGCGACCGCGACGCGCGCCTTCCGGTGCAGACTGGAAGGGCGTAGGTCATGTCAGTTGCGCACGGCGCGCGCGGAGTCGAAGTAGCGGTACGACTTGCCGCCCACGGTCAGGTCCTTCACGGACAGCTCGACGTTGTACGTGCCCTTCGTCAGCGCGGCATCTTTCGCGGCGCCCGTCGGATCCGTCGGCAGCTCGAACGCCAGCCCGGTCGCGGCGGCGGCCGGGGTCACGGTCGACGGCGTGACGGTCGGCACGTCCTTCGTGGCCGGATTGGCGAGGCCTTCGTTCAGCACGCGGCCGTCCGCCTGCGGCATGGAGAGGCCGAGCAGGTAGGCGACGGTCGGGGCCACGTCGACGTTGCCGGACGGCGTCGAGACAACCTTGTTCGCGAGGAACGACGGGCCGTTCGCGATCAAGGTGTTGTGCACGTCCGCGATGCCGAAGCTGCCGTGCATGCCGCGCTGGCCGCCGACGCTTTCGAACTCGATGCCCGGCATGCCTTGCACGGACGTGTTGTAGTCCCAGTTGAACGAGACGACGACGTCCGGCTGGCCATTGCCCTGGCGCTTCGCGTTCTCCAGGTTCACCTGCGCCATCGACAGCGTGCCCGGGATGCTGCCGTAGCGGCTGTCGACGAAGATCGCGCCGTATTCCTCGCGCTGCTGCAGGAACGTCACGAGCTTCTGCACGGTGGCGGCGTCGTGGCCCGGCACGTAGAAGTAGTCGGACCCGCCATTCGCGGCGACGACGATACCGTTCGCCGGCAGGCTGCCCGGCGCCGGCACCTTGAAGCTGGCGACCGGCGTCGCGAGGCCCGCGCTGACGGCCTGGTATTTCGCGTTGGTCGTGCCGCACAGGCTGCCCGTCGCGTCGACCTTGACGGGGATGACCGGCTTGCCGTCGGCCGTGAGACCGTACATGGCGCTCGTCGAGCAGCCGTTGCCGTCATACGCCGCGAAGCCGCGGTAGGTCAGCAGGTCGGCCGAGCGCACGTCGCCCGAGAACGAATAGCCGTTCGGATCGGGCGCGCCGATCGATGCGCCGCTCACGCCGCCGGTCGGCAAGGTCGTCGACGCCGTGATGGCGCGCAGCGGATAGGTCGACACGGGCCCCGAGACGCTCGAGTGGCCATGGTCGGACACGACGACGATGTTGGTCGAGCTGTCCATGCCGTTGGCGCGCAGCGCGGCGATCAGTTCGCCCAGGCGCGCGTCCTGCGAGCGCAGGCCCGCCTTCATGTTGGCGCTGCCGGGGCCGTAGCCGTGTTCGACGTTGTCCGGCGTGCGGAACCAGATCAGCGACAGCATCGGCTTCTTCTGCGGCAGGATGTATTGCGTGTACACGGACATCATGTACTTGTTGGCTGCATCTTCCGGCGCGCCTTGCGTCGTGTCGGCGGAATCGCGCGCAGAGATCGCGACCTTGCCGTCGGTGTCGTAGGCCGTCGTGTTGAACGTGACGTAGCCGGCGCGCGCCGTCGGATTGCCGTTGCCGGCGGCGAGCGTGACGGCGTCGGTGCCGGAATAATTCTTGACGACGTTGGCCGGCAGCGCGAAGCCGGCGCCCTGCAGCTCGGTGACGAGGCTGCGCGGCTGCACCGTGTTCTCGTCGAGGAAGACGCCGCCCTTGCCGAGGTCTTGCAGGTAGGCCGCGCCCGACTTGCCGATGGTGGCCGTCGTCAGCCCGGCCGCCTGCGCCGTCGCGAACAGGCTCTTCACCAGGAGCAGCTGGCCGCCGTAGTAATCGTTCAGCGTCGTCAGCACGGCATAGTCTTCGGTGAACACGGGGTCCTGATAATCCTGGGCCGAGCCGCTCGCGCCCGTGCCGGCCGGGATCGCGTTGCCGCTGCCCTGCGGCGGCGTCCAGAACGTGTTGCCGTAGAAGCCGCTCGTCTTCGGGAACGACCCGGTCGCGAACGACGACGAGTTCATCATCGTGAACGTCGGGTACGTGGAGTGGTTGTCGCTGAAGTTGACGCCGCTCTGGCGCAGCGCGTACAGGTTCGGGGTATCGGTGGCGTTGACGGAATCGGGCCGCAGGCCGTCCCACACCATGATGATCGTACGGGTGGCGGCCGGTGCCGCCGATGCCGCCGGCGTCGCCGCCGCGGTCGTGCCGTTGCTGTCGCTGCCGCAGGCGGCCAGCAGGATGCCGAGCGCGAGCGGGGTAATCAAGGTCTTTGCTAACCTCACGAGGAGTCTCCTGGTCAGAGTCGGAAATACGCGATCGATGGATCGGGCCGCGCATAGGATCGTTGGCAGGCGTGACAGGCTCGTGACAAAAAAGGCAACGGGCGGGGTTCGTTACAAAGTTAATGTTCCGGTAATGTTTGTGATGCTCACACGACAGGGAGGGCCGTTGCGAGACAAGTGTCTCCGGCGAAGAAAAAAATTTGGTTTTTTACGGTGGGATGTGGAAATCTGTGAATTTCTGTGCGGAAACAAATGCTACGCTGTGCCATCTTTCTTCAAGGTATGGCTATGTCACAGAAAATTCTGCGCGCACTCGCGATAACTTTATTATGTTTTTTCGGAATCTATTCTTCGGCAAGTGCTACTCCTAGTTACATTGGGCCATACCGGTATTACGGCGTAACCAACGAGGCGATAACACCTGGCTTCAACAATTCATACGCTACCGAGGACGAGGCAATTGCTGCTGCGCCGAAGGCGATGTATTTTGGCCCGACTTTTTGCAATATACATTTTTGGTCGTCGAACCTTACGGACTGGAATGCCAAGGACGTCTACTACGGAAAAATAGTAGAGGGCGTCGAGGCCAGCGCCATTCGGGGAACATGGTATTACCAAGCCGGCGTTACGTTAAGTGATGGTCTATGCCATGGGTCAAGTCCTACGCCGACGGGAAATTGGCAAATCGTACGTTGGCGGACTGTATGCAGTTCCACTCAACGTTATTTCGACGGAAAATGTGTAAATATTACGTGGTTGAATCTTCCTGGAATGAAAGGAGCCAATCAGGGGCCGACATGTTCGACTAACGGAACACACAGCTGCGGCGAGCCGATCAATACTGCAACCGGAAATATGTGGCACATCGAGAAGGATTTTGCGGATCGTTTGGGAGGAAATCTTTTCTTGAAACGCACGTATAACAGCCAGATTTTCGAGCCGGTGAGATCCAACCTGTTCGGCAATCGCTGGACAGTTGCGTATGACGCACGATTGATCCCGGTTGCAGCGGTGGCCAATTTCGTGTCGCAAAAATGCTATCAGCGCACCGATAACAATCAGATGTTCTGTGAGAGCAGCGTTACATCCGATTCGCTCGCGAGCGCTCCGGCCATTGAGGTTTCTCGTGGCGACGGCAAATTTTATGTATTCAATCTAAGTGGAGGGATATATAAAGGCGACAAAGATACCAATGATGAGCTGACAGCACGAAAGTCAGTCGACGGGACAATTATTGGATTCGACTATAAAGACGCTCAGGCCGGAACGCTGGAAAGTTTTGATACGAATGGCCGGCTTCTGGCTATTTCGACGCGTGCCGGCGTCGTGCATCGTTTGACCTATACCATCGGTACCACAAACGATAGCCAGGTCGGAAGATATCCGGCGGATGCACCGCCGTGCAGGATATCGCAAGACGGCGACATACAGCCAGCCGGACGCCTCGCTTGCGTGACGGATGATTGGGGGCGGCAGGACGTGTTCAAATATGACTTGGCGGGGCGCGTCGTGGAATTTATCGACCCTGCCGGACACTCCTATATGTACGAATATGACGGACCGACTGGAGGGTGTATCCCGGCGAACGCATCAAGCGCCGCGTGCAAAGCCAGTAATCTCACGAAGGTGACTTATCCCGACGGAGCGGTCAAGCAATACGTTTATAACGAAGCAAGTAACATCAACTGGGGCAGTGCATGCGAGATGCCTTCGATTGGTAATGGTTTTGGCCCCTTTGTATCCGTCATGACCGGGCTCATTGATGAGTTGAACGTCAGATACATTTCTTGGTTCTATAATTGCCGGGGACAGGCAAAAGTTTCCACTTTTCCAGGCAACGTCAATAGAGTCGATATTGGCTTCTATCAAAGCTCTTATGGTGTCGCATCGTATAGCCAGGTTATCTCGACGACTGGACCGGCAAGCGCATCGACCCAGGTGACATCCACTTTTACGCCTACCCTGGTTCTGGATGTTTACAAGAACGGTGGCATCGACGCTCCTTGTACGGTTTGTGGACCGATTCGGGCAAGGACGTTTGACGCCAACGGCAATGTAGCCTCGACAACCGACTTCGGCGGAAACGTCACCAAATATACCTACGACCTCATTCGTAATCTCGAAACGAGCCGTGTTGAGGCAAGCGGTACTGCAAGTGCCCGGACAATCACGACGGTGTGGCATCCGACGCTGCGATTGCCGGTCACAATCGCACAGCCCAAGATCATCACCACGTTGACTTACGACGCGAACGGTAATGTCCTGACTCGCACTGAGCAGGCTACCAGTGACGTGTCGGGTAGCAGCGGTGCCGCGGCTGCACTCGTTGGGCCGCCGCGCAACTGGACGTACACCTACAACCGTTATGGCCAAGTCCTCAGTGTCGTTGGTCCTCGTACCGATATCGTCGACAAAACGACGTACGACTATGACGCGCAAGGCAATCTGGCCGTCGTCACGAACCCGCTCGGCCAGACAACGACGTATTCGGATTATGACGATAACGGTAATGTGGGTCGTATCGTCGGGCCCAATGGACTTGTCACCGAATTCACCTATACGCCTCGGGGCAGGATTGCCAGCCGCACAGTTTCGGACAAGATCGGACGAGAGGCGACAAGTTTCGAATACGACCCCGTGGGACAAATGGTCAAGCAGATCAATCCGGACGGCTCATGGATGGCTTTCGGCTATGACCCGGCCCATCGTCTGATATCGGTGAACGACAATGTGGGCAACAGCATCGCCTATACGCTCGATTTGACGGGAAATCGTATAAGCGAACAGGTCAGCGACCCAGCAGGGACGTTGAAGCGTCAGGTGGCGCGTGTCTTCAACACGCTTGGACAAATGACGAAAGTGACCGGAGCCGCCCAATGAGTATCCGCAACTTCAATCGTCCTGTCACTTCAATGAACCCCTCGAAATCCATGATGAACCGGATGACTCGCGTCGGCTTGGCCTGTCTCGTCGCGTTTGGCAGCAGCAGTGCTTGGGCGCAGACCCAGGATACGGTCACGACATTCGCCTATGACAACCTCGGCAATATCAAGACGATAAGCCGACCGTTGAGCCGTACGACGTCATACAGCTATGACGCGTTCGGCCGGATGACGCAGCGGAACGTGACCGTAGGATCCGCCACGCTGATTACCAAGCAAAGTTTTGACGGTCTAGGCCATGTTGCCACGGTGACGGATCCGCGTAATTTCGTTACCACTTATACCGTTGACGGACTCGGCAACAGGAGCCAGTTGAGCAGCCCGGATACACATGGAACGGGTTATACGGTTGACGAAGCCGGCAATGTCCTCACCGTCACCGATGCGCGAGACAAGACAACCGCTTTCCAATACGACGCGCTCAACAGGCTCATCCAGGCGCAGTATCAGTCCGGCGTGCCATCGAAATTCGAATACGACGGCGGTCCAGGCGGCCCGGCGATAGAGACTGGCAATCTGACTCGCTTCACCGACGAATCGGGCTCGACGACCATCACGCACGACATGAAAGGCAGGGTACTGACCAAGACCCAAACGGTCAGCACCGGAGGCTCTAGCGCCGAGCTCACGCTGCAGTACAGCTACGGCAGCACGGGCTCGGCGATTGGAAAACTCGAGACCATCACGTATCCGAGCGGCGCCCGCGTGAACTATAGGTACGACGCCGGTGGACGAGTTACCAGCGTGACCGTCAACCCGTCCGATGGAAGCGGCGGAACGATTGCGTCGACCGAGGTGCCTTTGCTTACCGACGTCGCCTATACGCCGACTGGCAACGTGCAATCATGGCGTTGGGGTAACTCGGCATTGCCGATTTACCAGCGCATGTACGACCTCGACGGGCGCCTGACGTCGTATCCGACCGATCCCGCTGGTACGGTCAGAACGGTAACGTACAACGCCGCGAGTCTGGCTACGGCATTTACCCATGCGGGAGGGCAGAGTCCGGCTCAGTATGACCAAACGTTCACTTACGACACTGCCGACCGCCTCACCAGTTTTACCCAGGGTGGCGTGACGACGACTTATACCTATGATGCGAACGGTAATCGTACTCAGCAGACCGGTCCAAGTGTTATCTATACCTACGATACGACCAGCAATCGCCTGAGCTCCGCCACGTTTTCGACACCGAGGACATATCAGTATGACGCGGCGGGTAACCGAATCGCCGACGGTCTTAATACCTACACGTACAGTGATCGCGGCCGGCTGGCGCAAGTCAGCGGTGCGGCACAGTTGAGCATGTATTACAACGCGCTGGGCCAGCGTGTGCTGAAAGCAGGGGCGGCACAGCGGATCTACTACGTCTATGATGAAGAAGGGCATACGATCGGCGAGTACGGCCAGCAGTATATAGGTACGGTCGAGACGGTTTATCTCGGCGACTTACCGATCGCGGTCTTGACACCGTCGCTGATCCTCTACGCGTTTGCCGATCACATCGGTACACCGCTTGTCTTGGCTCTCCCCTACGGCCAAATAGCTTGGGATTGGCGTAATCATGATCCTTTCGGAAATAATGCGCCGAGCAACTCCAGTTTTTTGCCGGCGTATGATCATCGCTTTCCAGGACAGGTTGCAGATGGCGAAACAGGGCTTTTCTACAACTATTTTAGGGATTATGACCCACAGACGGGACGGTACATTCAAAGTGATCCAATCGGACTAGGTGGCGGAATTAATACCTACGGCTATGTTGAATCTAACCCACTCAGCAACGTAGATCAGCTGGGTCTTCAGTCTGACCCCGGCGGATTCTCGACGCCGAGGCCGCAACCGTTACCGATGCCGGGGGATGTTTTCCTCCCGGGTACGGGCGCAAATAATGCGTTTGTTGCTTCAGTTAACCACCTTATCAAAATTGTTAAGAATGCTTGTAAAAGTGAATCGTCCAAGGAGGAATGCCGGGAAGAAGCTGCGCTGCAACTGGAGCGTGACCAAGCTGAGTGTCTTGTTGCAAGAGCTGCCTATGGAAAGCGCGGTCAGGCCATCTGTTTGGCACGGGCGATGGAAAACTACTCTCAACGCTTGCGAGAGTGCGACGGGAAATGAAAATGAATGAACCATACCTTATTGTCTACGTCAAAGACGGGACCATGTATTTTGCGAAAAAACTGCCTGCAGAGACAAAATCTCGGGAAATATTTGAGGTCGAAATCGATGAGGTTATATCAGACGAATTTGATGAGGCTGCGAAAAAATTGGGGGCTACCGTACTTGGTATCTTAAGTCTTTGGCATAAGGATGCTTTCCCCGGTTGGGGTATTCCTTCTGATGCAGAAAAGGAAGAGAATTGTGACTTCGCTCTTGCTATGGAGTTGATTGGAAGATCCGTTGCTGGCAAGACGAAAACACATGTGCAATCGATTGAGCTTTTGCTGCGCCAGGCCGCCATTAAAACGGATTCTGTTCAACAATTTTTGGATGAAAGTTGGCCGCCCATACGCGCCAATTTGGAAGGTTATTCTGGATGAGCGAGCGTAGGGCATTGCCGCTTCGATGAGATGTGATTTGAGGACGCGGAGAACCGCCGCTTCCTCGTTTGTCGAATAGACGTACCTACATACGAGAGATTGATGTATTTATTTTAGGGCAGCTAGAAGCCCCAACACCCGCACAAGGAACGCTCCACTCAACTTGTCGCAAGCGGTTAGCCGCGCACAAGTTTAACGTGGTTAGAGCCGCGGCTGCCGCAGCTACAGGACATCTCGCGGCATTCGCCGAACTAAACGAATTCGAATGGAAAAAGATCTTGCGAAAATTATCGCGCTCACGGCATTCCGCAGCGCTGCCGATCTTGGCAATCTTGTACCCGTGTTGCAGGACTGCGTTGGCGCGGAGCGTACGGAAATAGGCGTGGCGTTGGCGATGGCATCTGCTGAAATTAATCGGCAAGTTCTGGGGAAAATCTTCGAACGCTTTCCTGAGCTCGCTGAAGAATTCGAGGAAAAGGTCAGGAAATTCGGGCACCCGTTCTAACCCGAATGTCGGGTTTCACTTGTTTGTTCGTGACACCCCCCGGCATCAGTAGCTCAGCGTGACGAGCGACACCGCCTGCCGCGGCAACTGCATGCTGACCGTCGCCGCACCATCGCGTGTCTCGATGGTCTTGGCCGCACCCAGTTCCGCCAGGTCGCCTGCCTTCTGCAATTCGGCGACCTGCGCCGGCGTCGGCTTTGCCGGCGAGCCCATGCGCTTCCACGCGGCATACGAATTGCTGTGCTCCTGGTCGATGCGGTAGTGGTGCATCTGCACCTGCTTCGCCGGGATGCCCGCGATACGCAGTTCGACCGGAGAACCGGCATCGATCACGTCGTCGTCGTGGTAATTCCAGACCATGACGGCGATGCCGTGCGCGTCCTTCGCCGCCAGCGCGTCGATGTCGGTGCGCGCGCCGCGCACGCCGGCAGCCTGGATGCGCGCGGCGTCGTAGGCCCGGTCGCCCGTCACGGCCACGCGGTCGCCGCGCATCTTGCCGAGCATGCGGAACACGTTCAGCACGGGCTTGTCGACGCCGTTGGTCGCGAGGTCGCGGAAGCCGGCGAACCACGGCTGGTCTTCGAACTCGAACGACCAGTTCACGGCCCCGATCAAGTTGACGCCGCGCCGCGCCGCCAGGTCGTACTCGCGCGCGATGGAGGCAGCCGTGTAGCTGGCGTACAAGGTGCCGTTGCGGTAGGCGTTCTCGGGATTCGTCTGCATGCCGCAGGCGGCGCAGCCTTCCGGATCGGATTCGCCGACGATGACGGGAATGCCCTTCAGCTCCGGATATTTTGCGACGAGCGCGAAGCCTTCGTCGAGGTGGCGGAAATGCGTGTCCATGCCCATCCGTACGACGCCATCGACCACCTTCGGCGCGCCCTTCGCGTGGAACGCGACGAAGTCCAGCGGCGATCCGGTCTTGCCCGTCGCGTAGTTGGTGCCGTGCAGGCAGTGCGCAAGGAAGTGGTCCATGAAGCGTCCCGCGACGGCCGTGTGCGGGCCGCCGATGCGCGCCGTGGGCAGCGCGCGCTTGACCGCGGCGGCGGCCGTGTCGTACATGCGGAAATAGGCTTGTTCGGTGTCCGGCGCGATCAGGTACAGGCCGTCCGGCTCGTTCCACACTTCCCAGTACCAGCTCTCGACTTCCTTCTGGCCGTAGCGCGCCACGCTGTGCTTGACCCATTGATAGATCAGCTCACCCCACTTGGCGTAGTCGTTGGGCGGCGTGGCCCACCCGGTCATGATCTCCTGGTACGGCGTGCCCGGCTTCCAGTGGTGACGATAGGGCTGCGGCCGTTGCGACAGCGCTTCCGGCATGAAGCCGATCTGCGCCAGTGGCTTCATGCCGCGTTCGATATATGTGTCGAAGATGCCGTCGACGATGGTCCAGTCGTAGACCGGCTTGCCGTCCTTGTCCTCGCTGTACATATTGGTCGAGCCCCACTTGAGCGCATAGCTGCCGTCGCCCGACGTCATGAGGTTGTGCGCGCGCACGTAGACAGGCACGGGACTCAGCGCGGCGATCTCGCCGAGGAGCTTCTTGCCGTTGGGCGCCGTCGTGTAATTCGGTTCGTCGTAGCCGAACCACGCCCAGATGGGCGTCATCGGACCCGTGACGCGCGTCGCATCGATGGCCAGCTTGACGGGCTGCGGGGACGATTGTTCGGCGGCGCACAGCGGCGCGCAGGCCGCGAGGAGGAGGGCGGCGAGGTGTCTCTTCATTGTTGTTCTCGTGGTTCGGACCGATGGCGTGATGCTAGGCCGAACGTCGAAGAGCGTCCAATGACGGTTTTTGCGCGGGCCATATCGAATCGGATATCGCCGGAAAAACAAACGCCACCCGGAGGTGGCGGTGTCATTCGATCGTAACGCGCTCAGCTCTTGCGCACGAACTCCGACTTCAGGCTCATCGCGCCGAAGCCGTCGATCTTGCAGTCGATGTCGTGATCGCCGTCGACGAGGCGGATGTTCTTGACCTTCGTGCCCTGCTTGACGACGCCACCGCCGCCTTTCAGCTTCAGGTCCTTGATGACGGTGACGGTGTCGCCGTCCTGCAGCGCGTTGCCGGCCGCATCGCGCCAGACGCGGGCCGTCGCGTCGTCGGTGGCGGCTTCGGTCTTGACCGGCCATTCGTGCGCGCATTCCGGGCAGACGTAGTTGCCGGAGCCGTCTTCATAGGTCAGGGCGGAGCCGCAGGCGGGGCAGGGAGGGAAAGTGGACATGACAGGAACTCGGCTTGGACGGTGAATCGGTGCGGACGTCGCGGGTGGCCCGGCTGGTGCGGGCTCAACGAACGCCGTATTATGATTGATCAGTATAAACGAAGGAGACGCCCATGAAGCTACGTCCCGCCGTGTCCTGCTGCCTGATCGCGTCCGCGCTGCTGGCGTCGACCGCCGCGCAGGCACTGCAACTGGGAGAGAATTTCCGCCATCGCCTCGAACAGCGCCGCGCCGAACGGGGCGAACGCAACGGCGCGTCCGCCCTGCAGGAAGTGCAGGTGCAGGGCCGCAAGGTGCTCGTGCATGTGCCCGCCGGGTACGATCCTGCCCGTCCGGCCCCGCTCGTGCTGGCCTTCCACGGCGGCGGTGGCGATGCCGCGTTCATGGCCGACGACAGCCGCTATGGATTGCAGCGCGAGGCCGACCGGAGCGGCTTCATCGTCGCCTTCCCCAACGGCGCCAGCAAGCTGCCCGGCGGCCGGTTCGCGACGTGGAACGCGGGCGCCTGCTGCGGCTACGCGCGCGACCAGGGCAGCGACGACGTCGGCTTCGCGCGCGCGGTCGTGAGCGCGCTGGAGGCGAAGTATGCTGTCGACCCCCGCCGCGTGTTCGCCACCGGCATGAGCAACGGCGGCATGCTGGCGCACCGGCTCGCGTGCGACGCGGCGGATGTGTTCCGGGCCGTGGCCTCCGTCGCCGGCACGGACGCGACCACGCACTGCACGCCGTCGCGCCCCATCTCCGTGCTCCACATTCACGCCCATGACGATGACCACGTGCTGTTCGACGGCGGCGCCGGGCCCGGCGCGTTCCGCGACCAGAGCAGCGTCATGAATTTCGTGTCGGTGCCGGAGACCGTCGCGCGCTGGGTGCAGCGCGACCAGTGCAGCGGCAGCCCGCAGCGGGTGCTGCAGGTGGCTGGCGCGTACTGCGACGCGTACAAGAGCTGTGCGGGCGGTGCGCAGGTCCAGCTCTGCGTGACGGACACGGGCGGCCATTCGTGGCCCGGCGCCGACCGGGTCCGGCCGGGCAAGGAAGCGGCGTCGACGGCGTTGGATGCGAGCGCGACGATCTGGCGCTTCTTCGACAGCCAGGGGCCGCGTTCCGGCGCCGCGCCGCGATAACGCCGGCGCAAATGAAAACGCCGACCTGCGAAGGCCGGCGCTCAATCCTCAGTGCGCGCGCTGGGCGCCGGTACCGGCACTGCCGGCCTGGCCACTCGCGGGCGAATACTCGGGCGGCATGCCGTCCTTGAACAACTGGCGCAGCTGCTGGCGCAGCTCCGGCGAATCGGTGTGATGGTGCACCGACACCGCATGGTCGACTGCGGCTTGCAATAACTCTTCCTCGGTGTCTGCCGAAATCGCGACAGTGCAGTGCGTGTCGCTTGGGAACTCCCGGCAATCGATGAACTTGCGCGTCATGATCGGCTCCTTTACTGGCAAGGGTGGGCATTGCGCCCACCGGTTTCAGTATAGGCAAGCGGTGTCGTTTCTGCCGTAAAAAAGCGCCAGCGACCAGGCAGGACCGGCCGATTTTCCGTTCCGGAAACAAAAACGCCGACCAGCGAAGGTCGGCGTTTCGTTTGCTGCTGAATTCTTGGTGGCCCCGGGGCGGAATCGAACTACCGACACAAGGATTTTCAAGACCCGAGTCGTGCGTGGCGCCAAGGGCGCCAGTATTACTGCCTCACCGGTAAATTTAAGCAAGACCAGGCGATTGCATTTTCACAGCATTAAATCTTTGCTCTGCTTCGCGGAATACCGTTTTCACTCTCTCGACATCCCAAGGGCGTTCGACTAGTGTTTCGTGCTCCCACTCGCTTCTGGGCTCATCCGGGGCGAAGAAATCTCCGCCATAAATATGGATTGCCGAGGTCATCTTGCTGATTGGGTTCAGGACGGAATGGATGGTATCCGCCCCCAGCGCCACAACGTCACCAGCCCCGAGCGACCTTGCGCTTGCTGCTTCGATGGTCATTTCTTTCCTGCGCCAAAATATATTGTCTTCTCTGCCTGAGTAAATGCCGATTACCGCAAACATCTGGTGGTTGTGCGGCATGAGGGCCATATACGGTGCCCAGGTAAACTGCAGAATGGTCAAGTCATGTGCACGATAAAGCGTAGTAATACCCGCATGCCGAGGCTCACCAAGCTCGGTCATTACGTTTGCGCCATTGGAAACCGCTTCTTCCATGATTTCGCGAATGGCTCCCTGACCCTCGACCACGGCAGCCCTGCAATCCTGTATGAAACGCTCTTTGCTGAACACGATGACACTCCTTACTTGCACAAGTTCATGGAGTTGCCTTTTATCTACCAAGAAGCGCTTCGCGCAACCCGGCTCCCTCGACATGCCGATTCTACGCTTCCGCGAATGCCCGGCAACCGGGTTCAATCCACGCCGTTCTCGAGCAACACCCCGGCCTCTCCTGTAGCGGCTGGGCAGCACTGCGCTGGAAGACCTGGCCGCCGCGATCCCGGTGGTCGAAGGGCAGGGCGCCCTCTTCCCACCTTGAGTGCTCAGGGATGCGACAGCATGCCGGGCCCGGCCGCACCGGCATGCAACAGTGCCGCAATGCCCCATCCGATCAGCAAAACTCCCGCGCCGCGGCCGATCCAGTGGCCTGCGGGAGCAAGCTTTTCGGTCAGAACCAGGATGGCCAGCCCCGCAATCCAGCCCAGGTTCATGATGCCACCGACAAAGAGCAGCAGCATCAGAATCCAGCAACAGCCCACGCAGTAGACGCCATGCAGTACTCCCATCACGAAAGCGCCACGCACGCCGGAGCGCCAATGGGTCAGCACGAATTCCAGGGGGGAGCGGCAGCCTTGAAGGCAGGTCTTCTTGAGCGGCGACCATTGGTACATGCCTGCTGCAATCAGTATTCCACCAGCCAGGGTCTTGCTCGTCGTCTCCATCATGGGCGAGAGCAGGGCAAGCCGCTCCAGGCCATACTGAAGCGCAACCGCTCCGAGGCTGAATGCGGTCCAGAGCGCAACATATCCGGCGGCAAACATCCCCGAACTCGTGGCCGCCATGCCGTTGTCGTGACGGCCGCGCGCAATCGTGGCGTAGAGCAGGATCATCGGTGCGGCGCTCGGCAGCATCATGGCCGCCATCATCGCGGTCCACATGAGCAACATGACGAGGGCATGGCCGAGTGTCCATGGCCCTGAGCTCATGGGCATCAGCATGCCATCCATTTCCTGCATGGTGCCGGCGCCGGCCAGCAGATAGGCCCACGACAGCACGACAGCGGCCAGTACCCCGGCGACCACCAGGAGGCGATCGTAGCGCAAGGCTCGCGTTACCAGTCCATGGGCGTGCTCGCGAGCGTGGCCCATTTACGCTTCCACGCCATGCGGCGTTTGCACGACATCGGCGAGCGTACTGTGCGTTCCCCTGGTATCGAACCGGATGGCGCCGGTACTGTGGATATTCGCTGCGGCGACCTCGCCCTCCCGGTGCTCGAACCCTTCCGGCATGACGACCTGGATGCGGTGGGGAGCGCCGGTCACCGGGTTCCTGATCGGTTCCACATCGGTTTCGAGCACGCCTGGAATGTCAATGCTCGCGACCCTGGCGAGCTTGTCGAATTCGATGTGCACCGGCGCAAAGATCGGCTCATGCATCGTCGTCACGATCAGGCTGAAAATATGGAACAAGGTTCCTTCCGCAGAATTTTTCCCTGACAGGATGGCAAACAACGCTTCGCGTTGCGCCGGTGTGGCGCGCTCATCGATAATCGCTTGCGCCTCACCGTTGCCTTCGTGTAATGCCCCAGGAAAGTGGACCGTCACGCAGAAACTCAGGCCGCTCAGGTCGGTTGACTCAAAATTTCCCTTTGTAATCCGCATCCCGATCAGGCCCTTGCACTCTCCATTGGTGGGTCTTGCATTGAAATCGCACGGGCATCCAAACGCACAGTTGCAGTTCTTGATCCATTCGCCTTCCAGCCGCCAGTTTGCTTGTGCCATGATCACATCCTCCTGTTCGCCGTGTGCCAAGCCTGCAGCAAGGCTATGCTGTGAAGCGGCAAGCCTCCCGTCATTCACTGTAGGTCGTGTTCAGGGTGCCGGCAATGTCTTTTCTTCACCCGGAAGGGCTTTTCCGGAAAGGGACGGCATAAAAGCGTTTCCTGGGCCGGAAACAAAACGTCAGCCTGCGAGGGGCGGCGTTTGCTTGGGGATGTTCCAGGAGTTGCCGCTAGCGAACGCCGCACGTCACGACGTGCGGAGTCTTGACTACAGGTGCCGTTGCCTTAACAAGGAGAAATCATGATTCCGAGGGTGGCTGTTGCTACACTGGCATTAGAGGTAATTGGTAACTATCGATATCTGAATGATTCCGGTATTTGGACAGTTTGCCGATCACTGCCGTGTAAGTGAGCATAAGGGAGGAATAACAATGGCAACTTTTGTCTTCGACGCCTATGGCACCTTATTTGATACTCATTCGGTCGCATCAGCGACGGAGGAGGCATTTCCGGGGCAAGGAAGTGCAATTACCGAAATCTGGCGCCTGAAGCAGCTTGAGTACACCTGGCTGCGTTCATTAATGGAGCGGTATGAGGATTTTTGGGCCGTCACCCGCGAATCGCTCGCCTATACATTGAAGAGCCTGGGGCTTGCAGCCGATCCGGCAACATTCGACAGGATCCTGGAACGCTACCTCCACCTTTCGCCTTATCCGGACGCGCTCGAGACGCTGCAGACATTGCGGGCGAAGGGACACCGGCTGGCGGTCCTGTCCAACGGCAGTCAGTCCATGCTTGACGAGCTGGTTGCCAATACGGGGCTCAACGGGGCTCTGGATGCGGTATTGAGCGTCGATGCAAAGGGTGTCTTCAAACCAAGCCCCAAAGCGTATTCGCTGGTGAAGGAAAGCCTGGGGGTAGAGCCGAGCGAAGTAGTTTTTGTGTCCTGCAACCCGTTCGACGTCAGCGGCGCAAAGAGCTTTGGATTCAGGGTGGCCTGGATTGAGCGCGTGCCCGCGGCTGCCTTGCAGAATGAACTGCGGGCATCCCGTGCGATGGGACCGGCAACGATCTTCAAGGTTCTCCGGATGCGCAACGACGAGCTCGGCTATGACCCGGACGTGCGCATCAACTCGCTCATGGAGCTGGCAAACATTGATAGCACAACCCTTGGCGCAGGGAATTCGACATCAACGAAACAGGTTTTCGGACCGGGCGACTGAAGCTGCCCGCCTTCTCTGTTCTCGCGCGCTTACCGGGCGGACCATGTCAATCGTAGCCAGCCTGCGCAGTTTTTCGTTTGCGTTTCGCGAGGTGGAGCGGATACTCTGCTTTGGCGTACCGGTCGCCCCTATGCTCATGCTGCTGGCGCTGGCTCCTTGAAGCCGACGAGCGACCAAAGATCGACCGGACACAAGGACTAAGAACGCCAGAAACGACAACGCCCACTTGCATGAGTGGGCGTTGCGTGAACGATGTTCTTGGTGGCCCGGGGCGGAATCGAACCACCGACACAAGGATTTTCAATCCTCTGCTCTACCAACTGAGCTACCAGGCCAAGGCGGCGCAGTATAGCATGGGTTACGCGAAATCCATAATTTTTGTCGCGCCGGCCCGCGCCCGGCTCAGACGCGCGCCGCCGCGCGTTCCGCGGCCCGTTCCTCGTGCTTGCGGTCGAGTTCCAGCCGCAGTTCCTTGCGGCCCTTGGCTTCCTCGTAGCGGCGCTGCTCGTCCGGCGTGAACGGGCGCAGCGGCGGCACCGGGACGGGCTGCTTGTCGTCGCCCACCGCCACCATCGTGAAGAAACAGCTGTTCACGTGGCGCACTTGCTGGGTGCGGATGTTTTCCGCGACGACCTTGATCCCGATTTCCATCGACGTGCGGCCCGTGTAGTTCACGGCCGCGAGGAACGTCACCAGCTCGCCCACGTGGATCGGCTGGCGGAACGTCACCTGGTCGACGCTCATCGTCACGACGTAGGTGCCGGCATAGCGGCTGGCGCAGGCGTAGGCCACCTGGTCGAGCAGTTTCAGGATGTTCCCGCCGTGTACGTTGCCGGAAAAATTCGCGGTATCCGGCGTCATCAGGACCGTCATGGTGAGTTGGTGGGCGGGGAGATTCATGGCGTCGAGCGTAAAGATGAAAAGAATAGGATGATGTTGCCTGAGAAACTCGGTCGCGGCAACATCGCCCTGTCCTCGACGTTGCGACCGTCAGAATTCTTCCCATTCGCCGTCCATCGTGGCGGGGGCTGCATGCCGTGCCCCTTTTGCCGTGCCCGCGGCGGCTGCTGGCTTCGCGGCCGGTCGGGCGACGGGCCGGGTTGCCGCCGCCGTGGGCCGGCGTGCGGGCGGCAGCGCGGGTTTCGCTGCGGCCGGCGCCGGCGCGGCGGGCCGCGTGGACGATGGCACCGGTCCGCCGTCCACGCGGAACAGCGCCACCAGCCCGGCAAGCGCCTGCGCCTGCTCGTGCATCGCCTGCGTCGTGGCCGCCGATTCCTCGACGAGTGCCGCGTTCTGCTGCGTCACGCCATCCATCTGCACGATCGCCTCGTTGACCTGGCCGATGCCGCTGGCCTGTTCGCGGCTGGAGGCGACGATCTCGTTCATGATGCCAGTGACGCGGCCGATGCTGTCGACGATGTCCTGCATCGTCTGGCCGGCCTGGCCCGCGAGGGTCGCGCCGTCGGCCACGCGCTGGGTCGAGGCGTCGATCAGGTCCTTGATCTCCTTCGCGGCGGCGGCCGAACGCTGGGCGAGGGCACGCACCTCGGCCGCGACGACGGCGAAGCCGCGGCCTTGCTCTCCCGCGCGCGCCGCTTCCACGGCGGCGTTCAGCGCGAGGATGTTGGTCTGGAAGGCGATGCCGTCGATGACGGCGATGATGTCGACGATGCGCGCCGACGAGGCGTTGATCGCGCCCATCGTGTCGACCAGCTGGCCGACCATCGCGCCGCCCTGTTGCGCCACGCGCGCGGCGTCGCCGGCCATGCGGTTGGCTTCCTCGGCGTTGGTCGAGTTGTGGGCGACGGCCGCCGTCAATTGCTCCATCGACGACGCCGTCTCTTCCAGTGCCTGCGCCTGGTTTTCCGTGCGGTGCGACAGGTCTTGCGCGTCCCCGGTCATCGTGGCGATGGCGGCGCCGATCGTGCCGGTGCCCGCGCGCACGTCGGCGACGATGCCGGCGAGGCTCGCGCGCATGCGTTCGAGGGCGGCCATCAGGCTGTCCTTGTCGCCGCTGCGCACGGGTACTGGCACGCACAGGTTGCCGCCCGCGATCTCGGCCGCCACCTGCGCCGCCGCGGCCGGCTCGCCGCCCAGGCGCCGGAACAGGGCGCGCGCGAACAGCGTGCCGGCCGCGATGCTGAAGACGAGTGTGCCAAGGCACAGCGCGGACAGCACGCGGCTGCTGCGGTCCGCGCTCGCGAGCACGGCCGCGACGCGCGTGTCGATCTCCTTCTGCTGCAGCTCCAGCAAGGCCTTGATGTGGCCGAGGTACGCGGTCACGGCGGGCATGAATTCGTCGTCGAAGACCTTGCGTGCCTCGGCATCGTTGCCCGCCTTCTTGAGGGCCATCACGCGGTCGCGTGTGGCGATGTAGCGCTGGCGCGCCGTGCCGATGCGCTCGAAGACGGCCTGCTCCTCCGGCGTGTCGAGCAGGGCGCCGACCTGTTTCTGCAATGCGGTGGTGCGCGTCGTCGAGTCCTGCGTCTCGGCCGAGTAGTACGTGGCCAGTTCCGGATCGGCCGCGCGCGCGATGGCGCCGGTGCGCTTGGCGGCGATCGACGTGTTCAGCAGCCAGCTGGACATGAGGCGCTCCTTGGCGAGCGGACGCTGGGTGAGGGCCTGCGTGTCGTCCGACAGGACTTGCAGGCGCCAGATGGCAATGGCCGTCGCGAGGAACGACAGCGCGATGACGACGACGAACGTGAACCTGAGCTGGTTACGGACGCTGGCGGTGGCGGATGGGATCACGTGGGCTCCTTGGCTGGTTGAGGACCGTGCCCGGCTTTTTTCGGGCAACAAGACGCAATGAGAGTCCCATCCACGGGCGCCCGCCTTGACGCCGTGCAGGGTCACGCATTTTTTTGCTCGGGAGCAAGCGGAGCAGGGATGGCCGTATCCGTCGCGGGTGAAAAGCAGGCCAAGGAGACAACGACCGTGGCCGGATCGGCAACGCCGGTGTGCGCCGGCCACGTCTGCTAGGATGCCGGGATGGCTATTCTTCTCGTTCCCGGTTTCATGGCCGACGACACCCTGTGGGACGACGTGGTGCCGGGGTTCGCGTGCTTCGGTCCCGTCGTCCATGCCGATCTGCGCCACGACACGTCGGTCGAGGCGATGGCGCGCCGCGTCCTCGAGACGGCACCCGAGTCGTTCCTGCTCGTCGGCTTTTCGATGGGCGGCTACGTCGCGCGCGCGATCGCGCGCCAGGCGCCCGCGCGGGTGCGGGCGCTCGTGCTGGTCGCCACGTCGACCCGCGGCGACACGGCCGCGCTGCAGAAGCGCAAGGGCGCGATCGGGAACGCGGCGCCGACGATCGCATTCAGCGGCCTGAGCCGTACGGCCGTCGCCACGTCGCTGCATCCGAAGAACCGCGACAACGACGCGCTGATCGAACGCGTGCGCGCGATGGGGACGCGCCTCGGTGGCGACGTATTCCGGCGCCAGTCGCTGCTGGACCGGCCCGGCGACCTCGAGCGCTCCGGCGAGATCCGCTGCCCGACGCTCGTCGTGGCCGCCGCGCAGGACCAGTTGCGCAGCCTGGCGGAAGCGCGCGAGATGGCCGACGCGATTCCCGGTGCCACGCTCGCCGTCATCGAGGACAGCGGCCACATGATCCCCATCGAGGCGCCGCAGCGCCTGGTCGACGTGATCGTGCCCTGGCTCGCGGCGCACGCGGACGCGTAGCGCCGCGCACCGTTCAGCCCCGGCCGGACGGCGGGACGTCGTCCATGCCGAGCACGGCCAGCGTCGCCCGCAGCGACAGCAACGCGGCCCGTGCCCGGCGCCGTGCGCGGGTCATCGTTACGCCTCGGCGCGCAGGCGGCGCAGCGCGTCGGCGACGCCCTGGCCGTACGCCGGGTCGGCCTTCAGGAAGTGGCCGATCTGGCGGTCCTGGGTGGCGGCGTCCGCGCCGGCCAGGCTGCCCGCGATGTTCGCGACCAGGTTGCGGCGGCCTTCGTCCGTCAGCAGGCGGAACAGGTTGCCGGCCTGCGTGAAATGGTCGTCGGTGGCGCGGGTGTCGTAGCGGCCCGCGTTGCCGTCGACCGGCCAGCCGGCGTCGCCGTGGCCGATGCCGCCCGCGGCCGGGACGTCGGCCCGCACCGGATCGTGGTTCGGCGCCGCGCCGCCATTGGCGATGGCCATCGCGCCGTCGCGCTGCTGGTTGTGGAACGGGCAGCGCGGACGGTTCACGGGCAGGTGCTGGTGGTTCGTCCCGACGCGGTACAGCTGGGCGTCGTGGTAGGCGAACAGGCGCGCCTGCAGCATCTTGTCCGGGCTGTAGCCCATGCCGGGCACGATGTTCGACGGCGACAAGGCAGCCTGCTCGACGTCGGCGTGGTAGTTGTCCGGATTGCGGTTCAGTTCGAGCATGCCGACGGGGACGCGCGGGAATTCGCCCTGCGGCCATACCTTCGTCAAGTCGAACGCATCCCAGCCCGTCTTCGCTTCCCAGGCGGCGCGCTGCGCATCGTCCATCACCTGGATCTCCACGCTCCAGCGCGGGAAGTTACCGGTGGCGATGGCGTTGAACAGGTCGCGCTGGGCGTAGTCCGGGTCGACGCCGGCCAGGCGCTGGGCTTCGGCCGCGCTCAGGTTCTTAATGCCCTGCAGCGTCTTGAAGTGCCACTTGACCCAGACGCGCTCGCCCGCGTCGTTGATCAGGCTGTACGTGTGGCTGCCGAAGCCGTCCATGTGGCGGTAGCCGTCCGGCGTGCCGCGGTCGGAGAACAGGATCGTCACCTGGTGCAGGCTTTCGGGCGCGCGGCTCCAGAAGTCCCACACGTTCTGCGCCGACTTCAGGTTCGTCTGCGGATCGCGTTTTTGCGTGTGGATGAAGTCGGGGAACTTGATGCCGTCCTTCAGGAAGAACGTCGGCGTGTTGTTGCCGACCAGGTCCCAGTTGCCTTCCTCCGTGTAGAAGCGCACGGCGAAACCGCGCGGATCGCGTTCCGTGTCGGCCGAGCCTTTTTCGCCGCCGACGGTCGAGAAGCGCAGGAACGTCTCCGTCTGCTTGCCGATGGCCGCGAACAGCTTTGCCTTCGTGTACTTGCTGACGTCGTGCGTGACGGTGAAGGTGCCGTACGCGCCCGAACCCTTCGCGTGCACGACGCGTTCAGGGATGCGCTCGCGGTTGAAATGCTGCAGTTTTTCGATCAGGTGGAAGTCCTGCAGCAGCACGGGGCCGCGCGGGCCGGCCGTGATCGAGTTCTGGTTGTCGGCGACGGGGATGCCGGAGGCGGTGGTCAGTTGGGTCATGGCGGCGCTTTCAGTTGAGTTTAAATTCTATCGATATTTTTCTATCGATAGTTCTGTTCTATTTGCAGCCATGGTAGAGCGCAGGGGGTATTTGTGCAAACTATCTATTTATATGGATAGGATAGAAAAAATTAATCTAATCAGGCTGACGTTGTACGGGTAGTCTATTGCTTGAATTCATCAAATAGTTCTCTTCAAGAACAAATTAACATCATGGACCTCGTGCCACCGCCTCATATCGTCCTGAAATTGCCGGAATTGATCGGCGCGCTCAGCTATGCGCTGGACATTACCGAAGGCCAGCCACCCGGCCATTGCATGCGCTGTTGCTGGATCGGTACGCACATCGGGCGCGAGGCAGGGTTGCCGGAAGACCAGTTGTGGGAGCTGTACTACACGCTATTGCTGAAGGACCTGGGTTGCAGCAGCAACGCGGCACGCATCTGCGAGTTGTATCTGACGGATGACCTCGACTTCAAGCGCGACTATAAAACCGTCGGCGACAGCCTGCCGCAGGTGCTCGGTTTCGTGCTCAAGCACACGGGCCTCAAGGCCGGGCTGGCGGAGCGCTTCCGCAGCGTGCTGACGATCCTGCGCGACGGCCCGGAAATCGCGCGTGACCTGGTGGCCACGCGCTGCCAGCGCGGCGCCGAGATTGCCGGACTGCTGCGGTTTCCGCAGGGCGTGTCCGACGGCATCTATTCTCTCGACGAACATTTCAACGGCAACGGCAAGCCGCACGGTCTGGCAGGCGAAGCGATTCCCGTCTATGCGCGCATCGCGTTGCTGGCGCAGGTGATCGACGTGTTCCACACGGAAGGCGGCCGCGAGGCTGCGCTGGCGGAAGCACGCGCGCGCGCGGGCCGCTGGTTCGATCCGCGTCTGGTTGCGGCCTTCGCGCAGGTGGCGCAGTCGGAAGCGTTCTGGGAAGGGTTGGCGAGTCCCGGCATCGACCGCGCCGTGGCCGCCCTGGAGCCGGCGGGCAGGGGACCGGAACACGTGCTCGACGACGACTACCTCGACGACATCGCGGCTGCCTTCGGTCAGGTCGTCGACGCGAAGAGTCCGTACACGAGCGGACACAGCGGACGAGTCGCGCTGTACACGGACATGATCGCGGAAGCACTGGGCTTGTCGGCACAGCGGCGCCGCTGGCTCAACCGCGGCGCGCTGCTGCACGACGTGGGCAAGCTGGGCGTGAGCAATAGTGTGCTCGACAAAGCGGGCGCGCTCGACCGTGCCGAGTGGGACGCCGTCAAGCTGCATGCCGCCTACACGGAAACGATCTTGGGCCGCATCACGCCGTTCCGCGAACTGGCGGCTATCGCCGGCGCGCATCACGAACGACTGGACGGCACGGGTTATCCCCGCGGCCTGTCCGGCGACGCCATCCGCATCGAGACCCGTATCATCACGACGGCCGACGTCTTTGATGCCATCACGGCGGCGCGGCCGTACCGTGGCGCCATCGCGATCCCGCAGGCATTGGAGATGATGGAGAAAACAGTTGGCACGGCGCTCGATGTGGATTGCTTCGCCGCCTTGACGCGCGCGGTGGAGCGCATGCCGCTGTAAAGAAAAGGCGCCGGACCAACGCGGGCGGCGCCTTTTTGTGTCAGCTCAATTCGGGCTCTGACCCCGAATTCACGCAGATCAAGCTTGGATGACGCTCAGCTTGACGTCGATGTTGCCACGGGTGGCGTTCGAGTACGGGCACACGACGTGGGCGGCTTCGACCAGGTCTTGCGCTGCGGCGCGGTCCAGGCCCGGCAGGCTCACGGCCAGTTCCACGGCGAGGCCGAAACCGTTCGGGATCGGGCCGATCGAGACGCTGGCGTCGATCGAGGCGTCGGCGGGGACGACGACTTTCTTCTGCGCGGCGACGAACTTGATGGCGCCCATGAAGCAGGCCGAGTAGCCGGCGGCGAACAGCTGTTCCGGGTTGGTGGCGTCACCTTTGCCGCCCATTTCTTTCGGCGGTGCCAGCTTCACTTCCAGCAGGCCGTCGTCGCTGCGGGATTGGCCTTCGCGGCCACCCGTGGTGTGCGCCTTGGCGGTGTACAGGACTTTTTCGAGTTTCGTGGTCATCGCATTACCTTTCAGTGGTTGAGTTCGTACTGCATCACATCTTCACAGCGCGCCGGCCAGCCGGTCGCGCATCGCTTTTATTTCGCCGACGAGCTTGACGACGTCCTGCACGTCGCACCCGGTCGCGCCCAGGATGCAGGCCGGGATGCCGGCCGCTTCCTTCTTCAGCGCACGCGCCCGCTCGGTCAGGCGAGTCACGACGCGGCGCTCGTCCTGCGGATCGCGCGACCGATCGACCAGGCCCTGTGCCTCCAGGCGCTTGAGCAGCGGCGTCAACGTGCCGGAATCCAGGTACAGGCGCTCGCCGATCTCGGACACGGTCAGCCCGTCGCGCTCCCACAGCACCAACAGCACGAGGTACTGCGGGTACGTCACGCCCAGCTTGTCCAGGTGCGGCTTGTACACCTTCGTCATCGCCAGCGATGCGGAGTGGAGTGCAAAGCACAGCTGGTTGTCGAGGAGGAGGGCGGCGTCGTTCGTTTCCATGGGCTAAACTATAGCGCGCAATTAAATTGTGCACAATATGTTTATTTTTATGAATGCCATAGCCGAAACCAATGATCAGCGCGGCGTGCCGAACACCTGGGTCCAGTAGACGGTACGGTTGCGGTTCTGCGGATTGACGACGTACGCGGCGCCCATTTCCGTGAAGCCGGGATTCATGATGTTGGCGCAGTGGCCGGGACTGCCCAGCCACGACGCGACGGCTTCGGCGGGTGTGCGCTGGCCCGACGCGATGTTTTCGCCGACGCGGCGCCAGCGGTAGCCGGCCGCCGTCGCACGGTCGGGAGGCTGGCTGCCGTCCGGCTGCTTGTGGTTGAAATAGTGCTTCTGCGCCATGTCGGCGCTGTGCGCGAGGGCGGCCTGGCCCAGTTGCGGATTCCACGTCACGGGGGCGGCCGGCCCGAACGCCTGCGTCCCGCACGTGCGCGGCTGCGCGCGCGCGGCGTTCACGAGTGCGAGGATCTGCTGTCCCGCGTCCGGCCAGTCGGGCAGCGGCGGCATCGCGACGGGCCGCGCCAGCACGACCTGCCAGTCGTTGCCGACGTGCGCCGTGCCGATCGCGGCGAAGTCCGGCGCGAGCAGGATGCGGCAGTATTTCTGCCCGATGGCGTCCATGGCCGCGCGCGCATCCCGAGGTCCCGTGATCGTGATCGCTTCCGCATGCTCGGCCTCGTAGCCGGCGCGCTGCAATGCGGATTCGAGGAACGTGCCCGTCGCGATGCGGATCGCGGACAGCGCGGGCTCGACGGCCAGCGCGCGCGCCGGCGCGGCAGGGCGGCCGTCGCACGTGCCGGGCGCCGCGCGGTAGGCATTGACGAGATTGGCGAGCTCGTCCGCACGCACGGGCGCGATGGCGGCAGCCAGCAGGGCGGCGAACGGGACGATATGGACGGCGGCGGGCATGGATGCGGCAGCGGGAAGAGCCTGGCATCCAGATGGGGACGCCGACGTGTAATTCCAGCGTCGCCGCGCGCGCGTCCCGTTTGGCGATGTCCTATGTCGCGGCTAGAAGGCCAGCAAGCTGATACGCACTGCGAACATGAACGACGAGGTCAAGCAATTCAATATGTATTTGCCGATCAGACTGATGCGGCAGGTAAACATCACGCCATCGTAGCGGAGATGGGGTTGTCGGTACTCGTCTTGCCCTTGCCGGCCGCCTCATTCGCAACGCGCCTCAGCCGATTTCGTCGATACCGCACTCGGACGAGCCATCGACGGCGTGCTGCAGCAGCGTGGCTCCGTGGAGGCCGCTGTATGCTCAACCGGTAACGGCTTGGTGGAACACCAGATCGTCAACCTGCCTTCCATTGCACAGGTGCTCGTCGATGATGCGATCCATGTTCTCGGGCGTGACGTTGTAGTACCAGGTGCCGTCCGGTTGCACGCACACGATCGGTCCGCCCTTACAGGCGGCAAAACAGCTCACGCGGCTACGCTTGACGCGCAGCTCGCCCTCGTTCAGGCCCGCGACCTTGAATTTCCCTCCCAGGCTGTCGAACAGCGCCTGCGCTGCGCCATCCTGGGTACAGCGCGGGCCGGTGCAGACCAGCAGGTGGCGACGGTAGTCGCCGATCTTCGGCTTGACGACATCATTCATGTTTCGCACTCCTCGGTTGCGTTGGCATCGTTTTCCCACGGTTCGTCCAGCGTGGCACGGATGTAGTCGGCGGGCAGGCGGTGGCGTGCGGCCAATGCCTCGACGTCGGCGCCGGCAGCGTGCTCGTCGCGCAACATGTCCAGCCAGCCCAGTAATCCGGTCGAAAGCGAGCGTCCGGCACGCTCGCCTTCGCGCGTACTGCCGCCGTCCTCCATGTCGTATTTGTTGGCGTAGCCGCGCGGCGTCACCATGACGCCGTGACGGATGAAGGTATTGCTGTTGCCGATCAGGACCGTGCTGAGCATGCCGATGTCGGCATCGGCCATCGCATCGAGCGTCGTGAAGACGATGTTCTCGCGGCGCCGGTAGGCGCTCTTGACGATCGCCACCGGCGTGTCCGGGCGGCGGTGGCGCAGGAACAGGCGCTGCGCCTCGACGATCTGGCGCGTGCGCCGTCCGCTCTTCGGGTTGTACAGCGCGACGACGAAATCGGCCATGGCGACGGCGTCCAGCCGACGCGCGATCGTGGGCCACGGCGTCAGGAGGTCGGACAGCGAGATCGCGCAGAAGTCGTGCGTGAGCGGCGCGCCGACCAGGGCCGCGCAGCTGTTCAGTGCCGAGGCGCCAGGCACGATCTCGACCTGCACCGCGTCGTCCGGCGTCCACCCCGCCTGGAACAGCACCTCGTAGGTGGGCCCGGCCATGCCGTACACGCCGGCGTCGCCCGACGAGATCAGTGCCACCTTCTTGCCGGCCCGCGCCGCCTCCAATGCGCTGACGGCGCGGTCGAGCTCCTCGGTCATCGACTTGCGGATGATCTCCTTGCCTTCGATGAGGTCGGCCACCAGCTTGATGTAGGTGACGTAGCCGATCACCACGTCGGCTTCGGCGATGGCGGCACGGGCGCGCTGCGTCATGTGGTCGACGCTGCCGGGGCCGATCCCCACCAGCATGATCTTGCCGGCGCTGCCGGCCGATGGTTCGCGTTGTTCGTTCATGCTTCCTTCCTTGCGATAGAGACGGTGACGTTGCGGCCGTCCACCCCTTTGTGTTTGTGTTTTTCGACGGCCAGGGCGCTCATCGGCACGCCCGGCCCGGCGGCGAGAAGCGCGGCGGCCTCGCTGACCGACGGCGTGCCCGTGTAGCGGCGTACCGTCTCCGACGGATGGGGCACCTGCACCCGCGCCAGCTCGTGCGCTTCGTAAAAATGCAGCGGCCAGCCGTATTCGGTGGCCAGGGCGAGGAACGCGGCCTCGTCGCACTTGAGTGCAATGCTGGCCGCCGCGGTCACCTGGTGCGGCTGCGCGCCCGCCAGCGCCAGCGCCGCCAGCACGGCTTCGCGCACGGTCGCCAGCGGCACCCCGCGGTCGCAGCCCAGGCCGATCGCGTACGTCGTCATGCGGCGGTCTCCACGGGCGGACGGTAGACCACCAGCCGCTCGTGCAGCGCCTCCCAGCGCTCGGGCGGCACGTCGGCGTGCGTCACCCACAGCACGGCGGCGTATCGCTCCAGAGGCACCTCGTCGATGCGTGCGAAGCGGTGGATCGTATCGGGCAGCGGCGTCGGACGGGTCCACCAGTCCGGACTGCCCGCTTCCTGCACGAAGGCGATCGATTCACCGTTCACCACGTGCGCGGACACGCGCGTGACGTTGATCTTGGGCGCCTCCACGCGCCAGCCCAGGTGGCGGCCGAGAATGTCGACAGGGATCGTGCGGCCGACGTCCGACGCGGTCGTCAGCACGGGCTCGGCGCCCAGCAGGTCGGCCACGCGCTCGCTCCATGCATTCGCGCCGCCAACGTGGCCGGACAGGACGGGAATCACGTATTGGCCGGCGTCGTCCACCACGATCACGCCGGGGTCCTCGTCCTTGCTGCGCAGGTGCGGCGCGATCAAGCGCACCACCGCGCCCAGCGAGACGAAGAAAACGATCTGGTCGTAGCGTGCGAACAGCGGGCCGATCTCGTCGCGCAACGCGCCTTCGTAAGCGTGCACGGTGTTGGCCACCTGCGCGAACTGCGACCGGAACTTGGCGGACGTGCAGATATCCGCGTCCGGCAGGTCGGCCGCGAGGCGCGCGGCCTGGGCGGCCCCGTGCTTCGTGATGGCCACCAGGCACAGGCGCGGGGCGGTGACGTGGATTGGTTCGCTCATGCGGTCTCCAAGGGTGTGGGTTGTGGACCGCTCTTTTTCAGGCAGCCCTTGATGCGTTCGCCGCGCACGCGGTGCGGATGCTTCACGATCAGCAGCGACAGGTAGCTGACCTTCGTCCCGCGCAGCGCCAGGATATCGGCGCCGCTGACGCGACGCTCGTCCGGCGCGCCGACGCGTTCGATGAAATGCGCGCCCGCCAGCAGGCCGCGCCGCTCGAGCCAGTCGACGACGTCGTCGAGCAGGGGCTTCACCTTCATCAGCACCAGCGTATCGAAGTCCGCCAGCAGGCGATCGACCGCGTCGACACCATAGGCGGCGGGCACGATGGCGACCGTGTCGTCCTGCTCGGCGAACGGCACCGGCACCTGCGCGCAGGCCGCCGTGAAGGCGTTCACGCCAGCGATGATCCGCACAGGCGCCCGGTCATCCAGCGCGGACACGGTACGCGCCAGGTGGCCGAACGTGGCGTAGGTGCTGGCGTCGCCCTCGACCAGGAACAGCACGTCGCGGCCGGCGCGCAGCCAGGGCAGCACGGTCTCGGCCGCCCTGAGCCAGGCGCGAGCCAGTTTTTCGCCGTCGTGCGTCATCGGGAACAGCAGCAACGCGTGATCAACGGGCGGCGCGAGGCCCGCGCGTTGGACGATGTCGAGCGCATAGCTGGGCGTCTTGCCACTGCGCGCCGGGTACACCCACACGGCGTCGCGGCGCTGCAACGCGTCCCAGGCGGCGCGGGTGATGAGGCCGGGGTCGCCCGGCCCGAGAGAAATGCCCCACAGCGTTCCGGTCATCCGGCGTCTCCTCGGCGCGCGCAGACGATCCAGACCGGGTTCTCGGCGGCCATCCGGTGCATGTGCAAAATCGGCTTGCTGCGCGCGGCCTGCAGCTGCAGCACGTCCCAGGCGGCGCCGAAGGACTGCAGCGCGCCGGTGGCCGTCGAAAGGTTTTCCAGCGTGACGAAGTTCATCACCAGCGTGCCGTCCGGGCGCAGGCGCCGCAGCACGCCGTCGATCAGCGCAGCCAGCTCGCCGCCCGAGCCGCCGACGAACACGGCGTCCGGATCGGGCCACGCGTCCAGCCCTTCCGGCGCCTTGCCGAGGAATAGACTGTAGTTGCTGACGCCGAAGGCGGCATGGTTGCGCCCCGCGATCGCATGGTCGGCCTCGTTCTTTTCTATCGCGTACACGTGGCCCTCCGGGCACAGGCGCGCCGCTTCGAGGCCGACGGAACCCGAGCCTGCGCCGATGTCCCACACCACGCTGTCCGGCCGCAGGCGCATGCGGGCAAGGCTGACGGCGCGTACCTCCTGCTTCGTGATCAGGCCCTTCTCCGGCTGGCGTTGTTCGTAGGCGTCGTCTGCGAGCCCAAAGCGCTGGGTCCGCGGCAGCGGCGTCGTGCGCCACAACAGCACGACGTTGAGCGCCGCGAAGCGCATCGTCGCGGCTTGCTCGGGCCGGAGCTCGGCCAGCACGCGCTCGTCGGGCTGCAGCAGGTTTTCCGCCACGGCCATGTGAAAATCGTCGCCCAGTCCTTCCGCGAGCAACAGGCGTGCGATGCGGTCCGGCGAATTGTCCGGACTTGTCAGCACCAGCAGCCTGGCGTGCCGGCGCAGGGCCTGCGCCAGCGCATACAGGCCGTGTGCAGGCGGACTGCCGCGGCGCCATTCGCCGGCGTCGCGCGCGTGCGCCGAGACGATGCGCGCGTCCTGCCAGGCCAGGCCGATGCGCGCGCAGGCCAGCTGCAGCGTCGATACGTTCGGCAGGATGTCGAGCGCCTGCACGCACAGATGCTGGGCGAGGTAAGGCGCGATGCCGTGGCACAGCGGGTCGCCCGTAGCCAGCACCACGCATGCCAGGTGATCGGCGCGCGCGGCGCGTACCCAGCCCGGCACGTCCTTCAGGCACCCGGTCAGGTCGTGGCAGACGGCGCCGGGCTTGAGCTCGCGCGCGAGCAGCGCGAGCGTGCGCGCACCGCCGATTACGACGTCTGCGCTGCGCACGTACGCGAGCGCCGTCGGCGTCAGGCTGGCGGGGCCGTCGTCCAGCACGCCGACGACGCGGCAGGGATTGGGGTCTTGCAGGCAGGTGTCCATGTCAGTCCTTGTCCAGGATGTGTTCGATGCCGATGCGCGCGACGGCGCCACGTGATCGCGGCGGGACCGGCGCCGACCAGACGTCGGCGACCTGGCGTCCTTCGAAATCGCACACGAGCACGCGCAGGCGGAAGGCGGTGCCGTAGCGTTCGGGCGCCGTCAGCGTGTCGATGGCGGCTTGCGCCAGCGCGGCGTGGAAGGCGTCGCCCAGGCCGCGCTCGACCATCAGCTCGGCGCCGAAGCGGGCCGTTTCGGCGGCGGCGATCGCGGCGCAGTCCTCGGCGGCGGCGCCGACGCGCCGCGCAATCGCGGCCACGAGGTCCGTGTCGACCTCGCTGCGATTGGCGTGCGTGATGGTCTCGCCCTGCGCGATCTTGGTCAGCTTGCCGACCATGACCGCCAGCACGACCAGCCCGATGCCCTGGGCCGCCGCTTCGTCGAGCGCGTAGCGCAGGAAGTCGCCCATCTGCACGAAGCAGGCGGCCGGCAGTCCGGGCCGCTCGCCGCGCAGTGTGGTCATGGCAAAGGTCTCGGTGCGCCCGCCCGTCGTCAGCGCGACCAGGTCGTGGTCCGTGGTCGCTGCCACCTGCACGCCCTGCACGACGCTGGCGCGCCATGCGGCAGTGGAATACGGCTTGACGATGCCGGTCGTGCCGAGGATGCTGATGCCGCCCAGGATGCCCAGGCGCGCATTGGTGGTCTTCCTGGCCATGACCTGCCCGTCCGGTACGCTGATCGTGACCTCGATGCCGTGCTCCTGCAGCAACTCGGGCACCGCCTCGCGCAGGTTCTCGGCGATGTTGCGGCGCGGGACCGGGTTGATCGCCGGACCGCCGACCTCGAGACCGAGGCCCGGCATCGTCACCGTGCCGACGCCTTCCCCGGCCACGTAGGTCACCACGCCGGTCTGGCCAGGCAGCAGCCGCAGGTCGACGGTCAGATGCGCGCCATCCGTGCAGTCGGGATCGTCACCGGCAAATTTGACCACCATCGCGTGCGCCGACTGCGCATCGCAGCGGCCGTCGTGCACGGAAAAGCACACTCGCGTGCCGTTCGGCAGCAGACTCTCGATCCCGTCGGGTACGCGGCCGGTGGCCAATCCCAGCGCGGCCGCGCGCGCCGCGGCGGCCGCGCAAGCGCCGGTTGTGAAACCGGTGCGGGTGCCCCGTTCGGCCGTCTTGTCTTTCATGCGTCCGCTTTCTGGCGGGCCTCGGCCAGCGCCAGCAGCGCGTGCAGCGCGGCCACGACCAGCGTGGAGCCGCCCTTGCGGCCGCGAATCACGATCCACGGGACCTCGTCCACCTGCGCCATCAGGTCCTTCGACTCGGCCGCGGACACGAAGCCGACCGGCATTCCGACCACCAGCGCCGGCCGCACGCCTTCCTCGCGGATCAGGCGCACCAGCTCGATCAGCGCGGTCGGCGCATTGCCGATCGCCACGATGGCGCCACGGTCCAGCAGGCCGAGACGGTGCGCCTTGCGCATCGCTTGCACGGCGCGCGTCGTGTCCTCGCGCTGCGCGGCCTCGATCACGTCGGGGTCGCTGATGAACTGGCGTGTCCGCATCCCGAAGTGCGCGAGGCGCGGCTGCGACAGGCCCGAGCAGATCATCTCCACGTCCGCGACGATGGGGGCGCCGCCTTCCAGCATTGCCCGGATGCCGGCTTGCACCGCGTCCGGATGGAAGTCGGCCAGGCCGTTGAAGTCGAAATCGGCGTTCGCATGGATCATGCGGCGCACGATCGGCCATTGCGCGTCCGTATAGCCGTGCGCACCGGCTTCGGCATCGATGATCGCGAAGCTGTCGTGTTCGATCGCCTGGCCGGCGCGGGTCAGTTGTTCCGTGACCGTGTTTACGGTGCTCATGCGGGTTGCCCCTCGGGGTGCGAGTGCGGATGAGCGTGATCGTTGCCATGCGCGTGGTCGTGCGTGTGCGCATGCGAGTGGCCATGGCCGAGGTCGTGCGCGATTTCACGGTAGCTGCAGCCGTCGCACGGCAGGCGGCTGTCCGTCACGCCGGCCCGCAGGTCGGCGACGCGCTGTTCCATCAGTTCGAAGATTTCCTTCTCGAAGCCGAAATGCTCGGTGCAGGCGAAGCGCACCTGCGGATACTGGCCGCGCAGGTGCTCGACCTGGCGGTGGATACGCTGTACCAGCGTGCCCGTGTACAGGTAATACGGCAGCACGACGATCTGACGCATGCCCTGCAGCACCTGTCGCTGCACGACCCTCTCCAGGCGCGGCCACGTGATACCGGTGAACGCGAGGTCCACCAGTTCGTGGTCGCTCTCCTCCAGAAGCCAGCGCGCCATCTTCGCCATCTCGCCGTTGGCGCCGCGGTCGGACGAGCCGCGTCCCAGCAGCACCACGCCGGTGGTGGTCGGGTCGGGCATGTCCAGCGCGTTCGTCGCGCGGCGCAGGCGGCGCTTCAGGATCGCAAGGATCGGGTCGCACGCCGTCAGGTGCGGCGCCAGCAGGATCTGCCCCTGCGGGCAAGCCAGGCGTGCCTGCTCGACGGCTTCCGGGATCTCCATCTTGACGTGGCCGGCCGCGTTCAGGATCAGCGGCACCACCAGCACGCGCGCCGACGAGCGTGCGGCATCCAGCAGCGCCGCGTTCAGCTCGGGCGGCGCGAATTCGATGAAGCACAGTTCGATGCGCAGGTCCGGCCGGCGCGCGCGCCACAGGGCGGCGAATTCGCGGATTTCGTCGTTGCCGGACTCCTCGCGCGAGCCGTGCCCGACGATGAGGACGGTGTCGCCAGCCTGCATGGGGGTCGCTTGCATCATGATCGGATGGTTCATGCGCTTGCCTTTCTGAAGCGGTGGGTGAAGGTGGGGTCGTACAGTTTGGACCGCACCAGGGTTTCCCAGTGCAGGGCGCCCAGCGTCGGGCTGGCGACGATCATTGCCTGGCTGGCGACACCGGCGGCGCGGCAGCGTGCCTTGATGTCGGCCAGCGTGCCGCGCAGGATTTTTTCCTCGCCAGGCCAGCTGGCCTTGTGCACGACCAGCATCGGTGCATCCTCCGGCCAGCCGGCCGCGCGCAGCGCCGTCTCGACCTTGTGCAGCAGCGTGATCGACAGGAAGATGCAGAGCGTGGTGCGGTGCGTCGCGAGGCTGGCGAGATCCTCGCCGTCCGGCATCGGCGTGCGCCCTTCGACGCGCGTGAGAATCACCGTCTGCGTGACCTCCGGCAGCGTCATCGATTCGCCGGCCGCGGCCATCGACGCCATCGCCGACGATACGCCGGGCACGACGGCCCATTCGATGCCGGCTGCCGCAAGCGGCCGCGCCAGCTCGATCAGCGCGCCGTACAGGGCCGGGTCGCCCGTCTGCAGGCGCACGACGACCGCGTTGGCATGGGCCTGTTCAAGCAGCCAGGCCGTCATGTCCTCGAGCGTCATGTCCTTCGAGTCGCGGACGACGCAGCCGGGTGGCGCGTAGAGCGTGGCGGCGCGGTCGACGAGCGAGCCGGCGTACAGGATGGCGCCGGCCTGCGCCAGCAGGTTGCGGCCCTTGACGGTGATGAGCTCGGGGTCGCCGGGACCGGCGCCCACGAACCAGATCTTGCCCGGGTGTGGCTGTGTCATCTGGACATCCTTCGAATGTGGGAGGTCGGCAGCGCGCGCAGGCCGTCGAGGACTGCCTCCACGCTGCGCGGGGTGGCGTCGGCTTGCAGCAGGCCGTGCGCGGCCAGGCTCGCATGCAGCGCGAGCGCCAGCGGCTGGCGTTGGCCGGCCGCGTGCAGCACGTCGGCCTGGCTTGCGATCGCCGGCGCCGGCCCCGAGCCGATGCAGCGACCGGCGGCCATGAGATGGATATCGTCAGCCCAGGCGTAGGCGAAATCGATGTCGTGCGTGGACAGCAGGACCGTCACGCCACGCGCCACCAGCCGCTCGATCAGGCGCACGAGTTCTGCTTGCATGGGCGCGTCGAGGCCGGCCATCGGTTCGTCCAGCAGTAGCACGTCCGGCTCCATCGCGAGCACGCCGGCGATGCAGACCCGCTTCTTCTGGCCGAAACTCAGGTGGTGCAAGGGGTGGCGCGCATGGCCTTCCATGCCGACGGCCTCCAGTGCCGCCTTGACGCGCGCACGCACGGTGGCGGCGTCGAGGCCGAGGTTGATCGGGCCGAACGACACGTCTTCCTCGACCAGCGCCGCGAACAGCTGGCGGTCCGGATTCTGGAATACGAGGCCGACCTCGCGCCGCAAGGCAGCAAGGCCCGCGCGGCCATAGTCGACCGGCCGGCCGCCCCGCAGCACCTGGCCCGCGGTCGGGCGCAGCAGGCCGTTCAGGTGTTGCAGGACGGTGGTCTTGCCGGCGCCGTTCGCACCCAGCAGCGCATGGCGGCGGCCGGGCGCAAGCACCAGGCTGCAACCGCGCAGCCCCGCGCTGCCGTCGGCAAACAAGTGCTCGACGGCCCGCAGCTCCAGCTGCGGCACGGCGGTCACAAGTGCTCCCCGATGGCCAGCGCCAGCAAGACCGCGCCCGCGGCCAGCGCCATGGCTTGGTCGCGGCGCGCGTGCGGGAAGGCCGTTGGCAGGAAGCGCAGGCGGCCGTCATCGGCACGCGCAGCCGCCGCCGCCTGCAATGCGCCGGCGCGCTCCCACACCTGCACGGCCATCTGCCCCGCCAGCAGTCCGGTGGAGCGCCATGCCCGGCGCCAGTCGCCATAGCCCAGGCGCGCGCTCTGCGCCGTCACGCCTTCGTCCCACGCCTGGCGCAGGACGAACACCGTGCGATAGCACAGCGCCATGAGGTCGAGCAGCAGCTCGGGCACGTGCAGGTCACGCAGCAGCGCGAGCAGGTGCGGCAACGGCGTCGTCAGCACAAGGCCCAGCAGCGAAGCCAGTACCGCCGCCGAGCGCAGCGCCGTCCGGGCGATGGCCGGCAGGGACGCGCTGGCCCAGTGCCACGTGCCGTCGGCGGCCGGCGCCGCCAGCATGTTCAGGCACGATACGAGCAGGAACCCGAGCGGCGGCATGGCGGTCGCGAGGTACGTCCGCGGCGACACGCGCGCACCGAGTAACGTCACCGCCACCTGCGCCGCGGCGATGCAGGCCAGCATGGCGTGCCCCTGCGCGATCCAGGCCGCGAGCGCGCCGGCAAGCGCAAACTGCGCCTTGGCCGCTGGCGCGACGTCGCGCCAGCGGCTGGCATAGGCAGCGCTATCGATCCGCATGGCGTTCCTGGCCGGGAGCGGCGTCGCGGCGGCCGCGCTCGCGCGCGACGGACAGCCCGAGCCAGAAACCGATCACGCCCGCGCCGGCGGCGGCCTGCAGCGCGAACAGCAGCGACGCGATCTCATCGCTTGCCGGCGCAAACACGGGCGCGAACCAGGGCCGGTAGCCAGGCGCGATCGTGCCGATGGCCTGGCGTGCGGCCTCGTCGGCGCCACCGAACGCCGCGCCGCCGCCGGACATGGTGCCGGCCAGCCACAGCGGCAGAACCGTCATTCCGACGACGGCCGCGAGCATGCACCAGGTGCGAATCTTCATGCCGCCTCCCGCGTGCGCACCGCCATCACGGGCAGTGTGCGCAGCTCGGGCGCGTTGAAACGCGCCATCGCGTTCACCACCAGCACCGTCAATAGGCCTTCGCTCGCGGCGATGGGCACCTGGGTCAGCGCGAAAATGCCGGCGAACTTGAGAAACGACGTCGTGAATCCGCCGGCCGCGTCGGGAAACGCCCATGCCAGCTGCGCGGACGTCGTCACGTACGTCGCCAGGTCGCCCAGGAACGCTGCCACGAACACGGCGGTAGTGCGCGACAGGCCGGCCGCGGCCGCGGCGCGGAATGCGCCATACGAGACGACCGGTCCAACGACCGCCATCGACACGACATTGGCGCCCAGGGTGGTGATGCCGCCATGCGCCAGCAGCAGCGCCTGGAACAGCAGCACGACAAAGCCGACAGGGACCATCGCGGAAGGTCCGAACAGCAGCGCGCCAAGCCCGACGCCGGTCGGGTGCGAGCAGCTGCCCGTCACGGACGGCAGCTTGAGCGCGGACAGCAGGAACGCGAACGCGGCGGCGACGCCGAGCAGCATGCGCCGCTCGGGATGGGTGCGCAGGTTCCGCTCGAGGGCACGCACGCCGCAGGCCAGGATGGGAACGGCGACGACAGTCCAGCCGAGCGCGTGCGCGGGCGGCAGGAAACCTTCCATGATGTGCATTCGAATCTTCCCGTCGAATGGTCCATTAACGGCACCATGCGGGAGATGAAAGACGGCCGACGCAAGACATGGAGCGCGCCCATGAACGGACGCGCGACGCGATCGGCAGCGGCTTCCCGTCACCCCGGGGAATGGTGCTTGCTCGTTCGGGCCGGTATTCTGGCTCGCCGTCATCCTTCTCCGCACCTTCCCGCGATGGCTCGCAGTGGTATCAGGCGGAGTCGTCAGGCTCACAGCAGCGGGGGCTGCACCGGAATGACCGCGCGAAGCGGTGCCACCGGTTTCCCGTTTAACGCCGATGCCGATAAGGCATGGCGCACCCGAACCGAGATCTTACACGGAACGGCGCCGGCATCCAAATTTTGCAACATGGTCGGGCCGCGACCGAAGTGCGCTCTGCACGAGATGCGTCACCGAATGGCGTTGGCGGAGGGCGCGAATGGATGGGCAGTAATGGAATTTTCGCGGAGGGAAATATGCGATGAAGCGATCTTCCGGCGTGCGCACATACGTTCCAGCTGGGCTGGTGATCGACTACATCGCCGCCAGGCTGCCGCCGGCTGGCCGCGACCTTGTGGCACGCCCCGGCTCGCGCACGACGTGCAGGTGGAAATCGAAGGCGTGCCGAGCGCCGCAGGCCAGGTCGAAGGCGGACGACGCCCAGTGTGCCGCCGAAGGTTGGCGCACCGGTCAACCGGGCTCCGGCTTGCCGCCGTCCCGGCTTACGCCCCGCTGTCCGACAGCGTCGGGTAATCGATATAGCCCTTGTCCGTGCCGCCATAAAAACTGCCGCGGTCAGGCGGATTGAACGGGGCATTACGACGGAAGCGTTCGACCAGGTCAGGATTGGCAATGAACAGCTGCCCGAAGGCTACCAGGTCAGCGGTGCCTTCCCGCAGCACCTGATTGCCTTTCTCCAAGGTGTACCCGCCGGCCACGATGATGGTGCCCGGATAGAACTGGCGGAAATAGCGTGCGGTAAGGTCCGGCGTCGGGTGCTCGCCCTGCGCTGGCGCCGGCTCGACCAGATGCAGGTAGGCGAGATTCAGGTCGGCCAGCCGCTGCACCACGTGGCTGAAGGTCTGCTGGGGATGGCTGTCGCACATGTCGTTGAAGCTGCCGCCGGGTGACAGCCGCACGCCGACCCGGTCGCTGCCCCACACACCGGCGACGACAGCGATCACTTCGAACAGCAGCCGGGCCCGGTTTTCCACGCTGCCGCCATAGTCGTCCGTGCGCTGGTTCGTGCCGTCCTCGAGGAACTGGTCGAGCAGGTAGCCATTGGCACCGTGGATCTCGACGCCATCGAACCCCGCGGCCTGCGCATTGATCGCAGCCTGTCGGAATTCCTCGACGATGCCCGCGATTTCCGCGGTCTCGAGCGCCCGCGGCGCCGGGATGTCCTGGAAGCCGTCCGCGGTATAAGTCTGCACGCCACGCGGAGCAATAGGCGACGGCGCGACGGGCAGTTCGCCGTTACGGAACACCGGATGGGAAATCCGCCCGACATGCCACAATTGTATGAAGATCAGGCCACCTTCCTGGTGCACTGCATCCGTAATCTGCTTCCAGCATTGGACTTGCTCCTGGCTATGGACGCCAGGGGTCGAGATATATCCTTGTCCGCCAGCGGCTGCCTGCGTCGCTTCGGTGATGATCAGCCCGGCTGAAGCACGCTGCCGGTAGTACGTGACCGCCATGCTGGACGGCACGTTGTCTTGTCCGGCGCGGCTGCGCGTCAGTGGCGCCATGACTATTCGGTTCCGCAACTGGAGTGGCCCCAGCGTATAGGGCGAAAACAGATCGATTCCTTGCGGCGCGTTGGTTGACATCGTCATTCTCCCGGTAGATTCGATTCGCAATGCATGGTCCGACGACCAGATCGGCCACGTTAGCATCATTCAGGAAATCGAGACGCGCGCCGGGATCCGATCGCGTGGCGTGCACGTTCGGTACGGGAAAAGCGAAATCAAGCGCGGCGACCGAGGCCGTCCTGCGCAAGCATTCATGAGGCAAAGATCAAAATGCCCGCTGGTCGCCGGCCTTCTATATGGCCCCGCAACAGGGTCCCCAGGCCTGGAAGCGGCAACGTCTCGTCGAGCCCGGCTACGGCGTGCCCGTTGATTTACCCCGGCCGCCCGCCAATGCGGAGGAGTTCCTCGTCGCAACGACGTGACGTCGACGCGCCGTCCGCTCAGTGCCTCAGCGCCGTCGCGGCCGCCACCTGGTCCGGCCGGTCGGGACGGAACGCGCGCTCGGCCGGCGCGGTGTCGAAATAGGCATGCGTGCGGATGACCTTGCCGTCGCGCAGCGTGAACACGTTGACCCACGGGTTCTCGTAAGTGCGACCCGTGGACTTGACGCGCCACGTTGCCTCGCCGATGACGACGACCTTGTCGTTCTCCGCGACGATGTCGTGGACGTCGAAGCGCATCGGCTCCAGCGAGCCGCCCAGTTCCGCGAAGAAGCGCGCGACTTCCTGCTTGCCGTGGAAGTTGCCGGCGAACGGGACGGCTTCCGCCTCGGGGCTGAGCCACTCTGCGTCGTCGTGGAAGCGCTCCAGCATCTGCGTGATCTCGCCCTTCTGGAACAGCTGGAGGCCGTTCATGATGATCTGCTTGTTCTCTTGCGCGCTCATGTCTCTCTCCTTGGTCCTGGTGTGCGGCGGCGCCGCTCCATGCAGCCTAGACGTCCGGCGCGGGAAGTCAAGCGCGAATTGTGACTTCTGGTAGTCGTGGTTGGGGCCCCGAGGCCTTACAATCGGGCACCCCACCTCAAGGAATGTCCATGCGCCTGCCCCTCATCGCCGTCGCCCTGTCCTCGCTGGCCCTGGTGCCCGCCGTCCACGCCCAGTCGCAAGTGAAGATCGGCAGCGCGTCGCCGCTGTCCGGCCCCAGTGCGCACCAGGGCAAGGACATCGAGAACGGCGCCCGCCTCGCCATCGACGACTTGAATGCGCGCGGCGCGACGATCGGCGGCAGGAAGGTCAAGTGGGTCTTGCAGGCCGAGGACGACGGCAGCGATCCGAAGCTCGGCACCGCCGTCGCGCAAAAGCTCGTGGACGGGGGCGTGGCGGCCGTCGTCGGTCACCTGAATTCCGGCACGACGGTGCCCGCCTCGAAGATCTACAACAACGCCGGCATCCCGCAGATTTCCCCGGCCGCCACCACGCCGCTGTACACGCACCAGGGCTACAAGACGGCGTTCCGCGTCGTCGCCAACGACGACCTCGTAGGCCGCGTGCTGGCGAATTATTCGATCAACACGCTGAAGGCGAAGAAGATCGCCGTCATCGACGACCGCACCGCATTTGGCCAGGGCCTCGCCGACCAGTTCGCGAAGGACGTCAAGCGCTTGAAAGGCGCGGAGATCGTGAGCCGCCAGTTCACGAACGACCGCGCGACGGATTTCAGTGCCATCCTCACGCAGATCCGCGCGCGCCGTCCCGACGTGATTTTCTACGGCGGCATGGACGCCACGGCCGGCCCGATGCTCAAGCAGATGCGCGCGCTGGGCATCGCCGCGACGTTCGTGTCGGGCGACGGCGTGTGTTCGGAAAAGCTGCCGCAGCTGGCGGGCAGCGCGCTCGGCGACGACAAGGTGGTGTGCGTCGTGGCGGGCGGCGTCGACGGGCCGCTGGAAGCAGGCATGACGGCCTTCGCGGACCGCTACCGGAAGCGCTACGGCATGTCGTTCCAGACCTATGCGCCATATGCGTACGACGCGACGATGGCGTTCGCCGCCGCGATGCGCGAGGCCGGATCGTCCGACCCGGCGACGTTCCTGCCGGCGCTTGCGCGCATCAAGTACCAGGGCATCACGGGCACCATCGCGTTCGATGCGAACGGCGACCTGCGCGACGCGGCGCTCACGCTGTACACGTACCGCAAGGGCCAGCTGACGAAGCTGCGTGTCGTGCGCGACAGCGTGGACGGCGGCGCGCGCTGAACGCCGCCGTGCGCGTCGTTCAATCCGTCACGACGTGCCAGACGTTCATTTTCTTGTCGCCTTCGCGCTCGCCCGCCTTCTTATCCTTGACGAACGTGTACAGCGGCTTGCCGTGGTAGGCGAGCTGCTTGGTGCCGTCGTCGCGCACGATGGCGGAGTAGGGTTCGGACAGCGGGGCGTCGCCCGCCTTCACGGCCGGCCAGTTTTCCGCGCACTGGCCCGCGCAGGCGCTCTTGCCGCTGCCGGCGACGTCCTTGTCGAACGTGTAGACCGTCATGCCATGCGCATCGACGAGGATGCCGTTCATCTTCTTCACGGGCATCGGGTCGGCGGCGTGGGCGGACAGGGCGAGCAGGGCGGACAGGCAGGCAATACCAAGGTTCACGGCTTTCATGGAATCTCCTTTGAAAACATCGGACATCGGTTGTAGGGACTGCCCGGTCATTCTAGACCATGGTGGAAGCGATCCGCGCTCTCCACATCCGCTATAATGCGCGACCCCTTCCCGTCAGCCTGATTGTCTTTTCCATGTCCCTCGACTGGTTCGCGCCGGCGCAATGCGTCGGCTACATCGCGTTCGTCCTCGGCGTCGCCTCGTTCACGCAAAAGGACGACCGCCGCTTCAAGCTGTTCATGGCCGCCGAATGCCTGGCCTACATCGTCCACTTCGCGCTGCTCGGCAACCCGACGGCCGTCGCCAGCTCGACCATGTCGCTGCTGCGCTCCGTGCTGGCGCTGTACACGCGCTCGCGCTGGGTGGCGGCAGGCGTCGTCGCGATGAACGTCATGCTCGGGCTGTCGCTCGCCACGCGCATGACCGACTGGCTGCCGCTGGCCGCGTCGTGCGTCGGCACGCTCGCGCTGTTCCTGCTGCGCGGCATTCCCATGCGGCTCATGATGCTGGGCGGGACGTTCCTGTGGATCGCGAATAACGTGATCGCCGGCTCGATCGGCGGCACCGCGCTGGAGATCGTGATCGCGCTCGTCAACGGCACGACGATCTGGCGCATGGCGCGGGTGGCGCGCGTCGCACAGCCGGCCTGAGCGCCGTCAACGCCGGGCGTTTTGTGCGGCGCGGCGATCGGGGATAATGACGCCTTGATCCGCTTTCGTTATCGGCAATGGAATTCACTCACGACGACATCAGGCGCCAGTTCGATCCCGGCACGTTCGCCCGCGGCGAGGATTACGCCCGGCGCGACCGGGTCATCACCCTCGAACTGGAGGGGCTCGACAGGCTCCATGGCGAAGTCGAGGGCAGCGGCGGCAGCCGCTACGTGCAGTCGATCCGCATCGCGCAAGGCAAGGCCGGCATCCAGTTCAAGGGCGATTGCAGCTGTCCCATGACGCGCAACTGCAAGCACGTCGTCGCCGTGCTGCTGGCCGAGCTGGCGTGCCGGACGCGGGACGTGCCGGTCGCGGCCGAGCGCTGGCTGCGCGAGCTCGCCGAGACCCGCGCCTACGCGCGCGAAGCGCAAAGCCTGGCGCGCGACGCGTCCATCCAGCTCGCGTACGTGCTCGCCCCCGAGCGCAAGGGGCTGGCGCCGGCCCTGCATCCGCACACCCTCCGGCTGCGCGACGACGGCACCGTCGCCGAAGCCATCCTCGAGATCGATGCGGCGCGCACGACGCCCGCCAGGCCGCCCTTCGCCGGACGCGGACACGACGAGCCGCTGCAGTTGCTGATGGCGATGCAGATCGCCCACGGCACGGGCAGGCCCACGGGCGCGTTCGGCGCGGCGCTGCTGGCGCGGCTGTGCGCCGACGGAAGGCTGTGGCGCGCCAGCACGTTGAAGGCGGCCCGGTACGGCGACCTCGAGCGCATCGTGCCGGGACCTCGGCGGCACATGGCGCCCGCGTGGCGAGAGGATGACAGCGGCGACGGCACGGTGACGCTGGACTGGCGCGTCGACGGCGGCGACATGCCCGAGTGCACGTTTCCCACCGATCCCCTGTACTACCTGGATGGTCTCGCGCTCGGCGTGCTCGAGGTGCCGCCACAGTTCGCCGGCATTCCGCCCGCGGCCGTGCTGGACCTCGTCGCGCAGGCGCCGACCTTGCGCGCGGACCAGCGCACGGCCGTGGCCGGCATCCTCGTCGACATGGGCCTGGACGACTTCATGCCGCCGCCCGCCGCGCTGGCGGTGCGCGAGCGGCGCGACGTCGTGCCCGTGCCGCACCTGCTGCTCGACAGCGTGCAGGTGCCGGCGCGGCGCGAGTGGGTCTGGCGCGACGTCGCCGTGTTGTCGTTCGACTATGACGGGCTGTCCACGGAAGACATCGACGAGCCCGTGCTGCGCAATGCGATGGCGGACGGCATCGAGGTGATCGTACGCGACCGCGGCGCGGAAGCGGCTGCGGGCGCCTGGTTGGCCGCGTCCGGCTTCGTCGCGGCGCCACCGGACGCACCTGCGCTCGACGGCCGGCCGGACGTGCTGGCGTTGCCGGACGAAGCCGCATGGCTCGCTTTCGTGCGCGACGAATTGCCGCGCCTGCGCGACGCCGGCTGGATGGTGGAGGTCGGCAGCGACTTCCGCTACGACCTGGCCGAGGTGGACGAGTGGTACGTCGAGGTGGACGAGGATGCGCCGGGCGCCAGCGGCTGGTTCGACCTCGAGCTCGGCATCGTCGTCGCGGGCGAGCGCCATCCGCTGCTGCCCTTGCTGCTGGCGATGATCCGGGCGGCACCGCGCGAATTCGACGCCGCCGCGCTGGCCGCGCGCGCGGACGACGCCGAGCTGCTCGTCACGCTGCCCGACCGGCAGCGCGTGGCCCTGCCGTGGCGCCGCGTGAAACCCATCCTGGCCACGTTGGGCGAACTGTATTTCAGCGACCGCATCGGCGCGAAGATCCACTTGCCCGCCATGGACGCCGCGCGCCTCGCCGAGCTGGAGCGGGCGGCGCGGATGCGCTGGCTGGGCGGTGAACGCCTGCGCGAACTGGGCCGCAAGCTGCACGATTTCGACGGCATCCGTCCCGTGGACGTACCCGCCGGCCTGAACGCGGCACTGCGCGGTTACCAGCGCGCGGGCCTCGACTGGATGCAATTCCTGCGCGCATACGGCTTCGGCGGCATCCTCGCCGACGACATGGGGCTCGGCAAGACGATCCAGACCCTCGCGCACATCCTCGCCGAAAAGGAGGCGGGCCGTCTCGATGCTCCGGCGCTCGTCGTGGCGCCGACGACCTTGATGGGCAACTGGCAGGCGGAAGCGGCCCGCTTCGCGCCCGGCCTGCGCGTGCTCCTGCTGCACGGCAAGGACCGCAAGACCCTGTTCGACCAGGTGGGCGAGGCGGACGTCGTGCTCACCACGTATGCGCTGCTGGGCCGCGACGAGGCGGCGCTGCGCCGTCACCGCTACCACCTGCTGATCCTCGACGAAGCCCAGTACGTCAAGAACAGCCGGTCGAAGGCCGCGCAGACGGCGCGCCTGCTCGACGCGCGCCACCGCCTGTGCCTGACCGGCACGCCGGTGCAGAACCACCTGGGTGAATTGTGGTCGCAGTTCCATTTCCTGATGCCGGGCCTGCTGGGCGACGAGAAACAGTTCAATGCGGCGTACCGCAAGCCGATCGAGTTGCAGGGCGACGTCCTGCGCCAGGATCTATTGGCGCGGCGCCTGAAACCCTTCATGCTGCGCCGGACCAAGGACAAGGTCGCGACGGAGCTGCCGCCGAAGACGGAAGTCGTGCTGCCCATCGAGCTCGACGGCCCACAGCGCGACCTGTACGAGACGGTGCGCGTGGCGATGGACGCGAAGGTCCGCGACGCGGTCGACCGCAAGGGCCTGGCGCGCAGCCACATCGTGATCCTGGAAGCGTTGCTGAAGCTGCGCCAGGCCTGCTGCGATCCGCGCCTGCTGGACCCGGCGTCAGGGGCCGGCTCCGCCAAGCTGGAGGCGCTGCTGGAATTGCTCGACACCTTGCTGAGCGAGGGCCGCAGCGTGCTCGTGTTTTCCCAATTCACCAGCATGCTTGCCCTCATCGAGGACGCCTTGCGCGCGCGCGGCATTGCCTATGCGCTGCTGACGGGCGACACGGTCGACCGCGCCGCGCCCGTGGCCGCGTTCCAGCGGCGCGACGTCGGCGTGTTCCTGATCAGCCTGAAGGCGGGCGGGGTCGGCCTGAACCTGACGGCGGCCGATACCGTCATCCACTACGACCCGTGGTGGAATCCCGCGAGCGAAAACCAGGCGACGGACCGCGCCTGGCGCATCGGCCAGGAGCAGCCCGTGTTCGTCTACAAGCTGATCGCGCGCGGCACGCTGGAAGAAAAAATCCAGGAGATGCAGCGCCGCAAGGGCGAACTGGCCAACGCCGTGCTCGAACCGGATGCCGGACTCGCCGCCGCGATCGGGCCGGACGATTTGCGCATGCTGTTCGCGCGACCGTAGCCCGCGCACACCGTGCACTAGCGTACGGAAGCCCGCGTCCGCTGCAGGCATCCTGAACTTATGATCAATCGCAGACGAAAGGAGAACGATCATGGGTAAATATTTCCTCGCGTGGATCCTGGGCGTGCCGGCAATCGTGCTGGTCATCCTGTACCTGTTCTTCCACTGATTGCAGTGCCCGCGGTAACGAAACGACGCCACCCTCCGACGGTGGCGTCGTCGTTTCGAACTTACGCCAGCGCGATGCCGACGTCGATATTTCCGCGTGACATTTTCGAGTACGGGCAGCGCGCGTGCGCGGCACCGTCGCGGCCGCCGGTCGTGTGCGTCTTGCCCGTGTAGAGAGCCTTGTCGATCTTGCTCATGGTGTGTCCTTGCGACGGATGGTGGATGACGATTACAGGTGGTCGACGGCGATGACGGCGTCGGCGAACGCGCCCGGGGCTTCCTGCGGCAGGTTATGTCCCACGCCGCCCTTGATCAGCTCATGCTTGTATTTGCCGGTGAACCGCTTGGCGTACGCGGCGGGCTCCGGGTGCGGCGCGCCGTTCGCGTCGCCTTCCAGCGTGATCGTCGGTACGGTGATCGCGGGGAACTGCGCCAGGCGCGCTTCCAGCGGCGCGTATTTCGCCTCGCCCTGTGCCAGGCCCAGGCGCCAGCGGTAGTTGTGCACGGTGATGGCGGCGTGGTCCGGGTTCTCCAGCGCGGCGGCGCTGCGGTCGAACGTGCGGTCGTCGACATGCCATTGCGGCGACGCGGTCTGCCAGATCAGCTTGGCGAAATCGTGGCGGTTCTTTTCGTAGCCGACACGGCCGCGCTCGGTGGCGAAGTAGAACTGGTACCACCATTGCAGTTCGGCGGCGGGCGGCAACGGCTGCTTGCCGCTGTCCTGGCTGCCGATCAGGTAGCCGCTGACGGACACGAGACCCTTGACGCGCTCGGGCCACAGCGCCGCGACGATGTCCGCGCTGCGTGCGCCCCAGTCGTAGCCGGCCAGGATCGCCTTGTCGATCTTCAGCGCATCCATCAGCGCGACGACGTCTTCCGCCAGCGCGGCCGGTTCGCCGTTGCGCACGGCATTCTTGTCGAGGAAGCGCGTCGTGCCGTAGCCGCGCAGGTAGGGCACGACGACGCGGTAGCCGGCCTGCGTCAGGCGGGGCACGACCTCGACGTAGCTGTGGATGTCGTAGGGCCAGCCGTGCTGCAGGATCACGACGGGACCGTTGGCCGGGCCCGCGTCCACGTAGCCGACGTTCAGCACCCCGGCGTCGATCTGCTTGATGTTCTGGAAGGCCGCCGTTTGTGCCTGGGCGGCACCCAGGCACAGGACTGCGAAGACGGCTGCGCCGATGGCGTTGCGGACGATGTGCTTGTTCATGGATTCCTCCGGTCAGGTCAGCGGTTGGCTGAATTGATTATCGCGATAATCATTATGATGATAAATGTAGGCGACGCCGCGGGGGTTTGCAAGCACAAAAACCATTATTTCGATAATTATTTTTTGCACCACCGTCTCTACATGTCCCGCAGCAAATATTGCTCGCTAAAATCAGCATCGATAATTGAATCCATCTCGGTAGGGTGGGGTGTTTGATGCCGGGGGCATCAAACACGTGCCCACGCGTACGTTCGCGATGCGTTGACGTCCGCGCGGGCTCGGGGAGCCCACCCAACCGGAATATGCCCTTAACAAGGAGACATCATGACGAGCATGCGAACGACGGCCCTCGTCGCCGGCTGCCTGCTGGCCTGCACAGCGCAGGCGGCCCAGGTGACGGCGCCGGTGACGGTGACGGGCGGACGAATCGTCGGCACCCAGGCCGGCGACGTGAACACATTCCTCGGCGTGCCGTTCGCCGCGCCGCCGGTCGGCAACCTGCGCTGGCGCGCGCCGCAGCGCGTCGTGCCGTGGCTGGGCGTGAAGGAAGCGCGTGCGTTCGCGCCCGCCTGCGCGCAGACGGCCCCGTGGGTGCCGAACCCGAAGAGCGAGGACTGCCTGTATCTGAACGTGTGGACGCCGGCGCACGCTCGGAAGCTGCCCGTCATCGTCTGGATCCACGGCGGCGGGTTCTATGGCGGCACGGCCGCGATGCCCATGTTCGACGGCGCGGCGCTGGCGCGGCGCGGGGTTGTCGTCGTCACGATCAACTACCGTCTCGGCATCTTCGGCTTCTTCGCCCACCCCGAGCTGACGGCGGAGTCGCCGCACGAGGCGTCGGGCAACCAGGCCATCGAAGACCAGATCGCGGCGCTGCGCTGGGTGAAGGACAATGCCGCGGCGTTCGGCGGCGACCCCGCGCGCGTGACGATCATGGGCGAGTCGGCGGGCGGCGAGTCCGTCGCGATCCTCGTCGCGTCGCCGCTGGCGCGCGGCTTGTTCCAGCGCGCGATCTCGGAAAGCGGCAACGACGGCGTGCCGATGGACGCGAGCGAGAACGCGCCGTTCGACCGCAAGGCGGCGGAAGCCGAAGGGCTCGCGTTCGCGAAGGCGGCCGGCGCGGCGCACCTGGCTGACCTGCGCGCGCTGTCCGTCGCGGCGCTGCAGAAGCCGGCGTGGGCGCCGCATCCTATCGTCGACGGCCACGTGCTGCGCGAAGACCTGACGACGACGTATCGCAACCACCGCCAGAACGACGTCCCGCTGCTCGCCGGCTGGAACGCGGAAGAGGGCAAGGACCTGGCGCCGGAACTCGTCGGCACCGACAAGTTCACGGCTGCCAGCCACCGCGCGCTCGTGGCGAAGCTGCTCGGCCACGCGCCGTCGGCCGCCGTGCTGGCCATGTATCCGGGCGCGACGGACGCGCAGGCCAAGGCGTCGATCGAGCAGCTGACGAACGACTGGTGGGGCTGGCGCATGACGCACTGGGCCGGCCTGCAGGCGCGCTACGGCCGCGCGAAACCGTACGTCTATTATTTCGCGCACCGGCCCACCGAGCCCGTGACGCCTTGCGGCTACGGCTGCGGCGCGGGGCATGGCGCCGAGATCCAGTACGTGTTCGACCACCTCGGCCAGGATGCGCGGCCCTGGTCCGCGTACGACCGCCGGCTGGCCGCACGACTCGCCGACACGTGGGCGGCGTTCGCGCGCACGGGCGATCCGAACGGGAAAGGCTTGCCGGCGTGGCCCGCGTTCGACGGGACCGCGTCAACCATCGTGCGCATCGGCGACGAGGCCGACCTGCGCGCGCGCGGCAAGCTGCCGGACTTCTCGCTGTTCGGGCCGGAGGCCGGACACTGACGTCCGTTGCTCGACGCGGCGGCTAAACAGCGGCCGATTCCTGGCGAGGCATTGCGTTTCGCGCACGGGCTTTGTATAACCGAGGGACGTGAACCCATCGTCCCGACAGGATGCATAGCCCATGCGATTCGATCGACACCTGCTCGCCGCCGCGTGCGCGGCCTTCGTATTGACCCACGCCCACGCGGCCCCGCGCACGGTCGGCGCCGTCGTGCAGACCGTGCCGTCCGCGGACGGCGCGGATTTCACCTTGTCGAGCGGTGCGCGCGTGCACGTCGGCTTCGTAACGCCCGACGTGGTGCGCGTGCGGATGGCGCCCACCGGCCGTTTCGGGCCGGACGTCTCGTACGCCATCGCCGGTACGCCGCCTGCCTCCGAGGCGACGCTCACTGCGGGCGACACCATCGAATTGCGTTCGACGACGGGCACGCGCGTCGTGATCACCACGAAGCCCGACCTGGCGATCGCCGTGTACGACAGTGCCGGCCGGCTCGTCGCCGCCGACGACCCGGCCCGTCCGATGACGTTCAATCCGGACGACGGCGCCGTCGAGACGTCGATGCGCCGCGACGACTACGAGCTCTATTACGGCTTCGGCGAAAAGACGATGCCCCTGTCGCGGCACCAGCAATCGATGGCGATGTGGAATTCGGACGTGCCGGACTACCCGGCCGGTCACGATCCATCCTATGAATCGATCCCGTTCTTCATCGCCCTGCGCGACGGCCGCAGCTACGGCGTGTTCTTCAACAACACGCGGCGCAGCTGGTTCGACATGGGCAAGACGGCGCCGCACCGCTACAGCTTCGGCGCCGACGGCGGCGAGCTGGATTACTACGTCTTCACCGGCGGCGCCGCACGCACGCCGGCGAACGTCCTGCGCGACTACACGGCGCTGACGGGGCGCGGCGCCTTGCCGCCGTTGTGGGCGCTGGGCTACCAGCAATCGCGCTGGTCGTACAAGACGCAGGAACAAGTGCAGGACGTCGCGCGCGGATTCCGCCGGCGCCACATCCCGGCCGACGTCATCTACCTCGACATCGACCACATGGACGGCTTCCGCGTGTTCACGTGGAACCGCACGACGTTCCCCGATCCGAAGGCGATGCTGGCGTGGCTGCATGGCGATGGCTTCCATGCCGTGACCATCGTCGACCCGGGCATCAAGGTCGACGAACAGTATCCGATCTACCGCAGCGGCCGGAAGCAGGGCGTCTACGTGCGCAACGCGGACGGCAGCGAGCTGCACGCGAAAGTCTGGCCCGGCATCTGCGCCTTCCCCGACTTCACGCTGCCTGCCGCGCGCACGTGGTTCGGCAGCCTGTACAAGGCACCGCTCGACGTCGGCGTCGACGGCTTCTGGAACGACATGAACGAGCCGGGCGTGTTCGCTCCCGACGGTTTCGACAAACCCGAGATCAGCCTGGGCCCGCAGAAGACGTTCCCGCTCGACGCCCATCACGCGGGCGACGGCCAGCCCGGCACGCACGCGCAATACCACAACGTGTACGGCATGCAGATGGCGCGCGCGAGCTTCGAGGGTTTGCGCAGCCTGCGTCCGGACAAGCGCCCGCTCGTGCTCACGCGCGCCGGTTTCGCCGGCGTGCAGCGCTACGCGGCCGTCTGGACGGGCGACAACTCGCCGACGTGGACGCACCTCGCGCTGACGATCCCGATGCTGACGAATCTGTCCGTGTCCGGCGTGCCGTTCGTCGGCGCCGACGTGGGCGGCTTCATGGGCAGCCCGGGCGCGGAACTGCACACGCGCTGGCTGCAGGCGGCGGCATTGACGCCGTACTTCCGCACGCATTCGAACGACGTGTCCGCACCGCGCGAACCGTGGGCGTTCGGCGCCGCGCACGAGCGCATCAACCGCGCCACGATCGAGTTGCGCTACCGGCTGCTGCCTTACCTGTACACGCTGTTCGCCGACAACGAGCAGTCCGGCCTGCCGCCGCTGCGGCCGTTGTGGTTCGCGTATCCGGGCGACGCGCGCGCGAGCCTCGTCGACGACCAGTTCCTGGCCGGCGGCGACCTGCTGGTGGCGCCCGTGCTGCACGAGGGGCAGACGACGCGCGACGTCTATTTCCCGCAGGGCGATGCGTGGATCGACTGGTGGAACGGCACGCGCCACGCGGGCGGCACGTCGGCGCGGGTGGCCGCGCCGCTGGACCGGCTGCCGCTGTTCATCCGCGCCGGCGCCGTCGTGCCCACGGCGCCCGTCGTGCAGCACACGGGCGAGTTGAAGACCGTCCCGCTGACGCTCGTCGTCGCGGCGGGCGCCGGCGGTGGCCACGTGTTCCAGGACGCGGGCGACGGCTACGGCTATCGCGACGGCGTGGCGCGCACGATCGCCGCGACGGCGGACGAACATGGCGTGCGGCTGGACATCCCGCCGAACCGGGGCTGGCAGCGCGTGGGCGCCGTCGAATTCACGGGGCTCGCGGCCGCGCCGGCCAGCGTCCGCGTCGACGGCAAACCCGCGCGCGGCGTGCGCTTCGACGCGGCCACGCGCCGCCTGCGCGTGCCGCTGCCGGACGAAAACGTGAAGCGGATCGACTTCTAGCCGCGCAGCTGCGCCGGCGTGAGGCCCAGCAGCCGGCGCAGGCTGCGCGCCATGTGGCTCGGGTGCGCGAAGCCAGCTTCCAGCGCGATCTCCGTATTGCTCTTGCGTCCTTCGAGCAGGCGCAGGCGCGCCCGCTCCACGCGCCGCTCGAGCACGAAGCGGTGGACAGGCATTCCGGCCGCCTGCTTGAACAAGGCCTTGAAGTGCGACGGGCTGAATTGCGCGACGGCCGCCAGTTCAGCGAGCGTGAGGTCCTGGTCGAGGTGCGCGTCGACGTATTCGATCACATGACGCAGCCGCCAGGCCGGCAACGCCCGCGCGGGCGCCACCGTCCGGCCGCGCGACTGCAGGGAGACGAGACGCACCGCGAGCGCCGACGCGAGGCTGTCGGCGAACAGCCTGCCGCCCGGGTAGGCGTCGTGGTCTTCCGCCTGCATCATCCAGCCGATGCGTTCGATGTGCGGGTCGCGGATGTGGATGGCCGGCGCGAGGTCGAACGTGCACGACCCGAGGCCCATGTCCTCCGCGGTCGCGCGCAGGTGCGCGGGCGCGAGGCGCAGCAGCAGCGAGGTCGCGGGCTTCGATACGGTCCAGCGCGTGCTCGAACCGCCCGGCACGACGCAGAACTGGCCGTGCAGCCGCACCCCGTCCCGCTCGACGCGGCCGGCCCGGTACGACACGGGGACGGGCGTGCCCAGGTGCAGGCACAGCACGTGGCGCGCGTCCACGGGCGAATCGAACAGGCCGGGCGGGACGGGCGACGTCAGCACGTCGAGCAGAGGCAGGCCCTTGTCGCGTACGTCCGGCAGCAGCGCGGGGGATGGGCTGGGATAGCAGGGGGGACGGTCGATCATCGCAAGGCTCCGGGCTGGCGTTTCATGAATGTACAGGAAATCATCCGCCTGTGTCCGCGACCGGCCGCCGATGCGCGCCGGATCGCGGGCCCGTTGCTAGCATCCCTGCATGCACGACCCATCCAAGGAGACGCTTGATGAAACGTAGGGATTTCTTGCTGGTGACCGGCGCGGCGATCGGCGCCACGGTTGCGATGAATGCGGCAGCGCAGCCGGCCGCGCCGACCGATGCGAACGCGTATCGCCGGATGCGGCGCACCGTCGATCTGCCGTGCGGCCGTATCGCATACGCCGAGCGCGGGCAGGGCGAGGCCGCGCTGTTCCTGCACGGCGCGCCACTCAATGGCTTCCAGTGGCGCGGCGCGCTCGACCGCCTTGCGCCATACCGCCGCTGCATCGCGCCGGACTTCATGGGCCTCGGCTATTCGCAGGTGCCGGAACGCCAGTCAGTGGCACCCGCCGCGCAGGTGGCGATGCTGGCGGACCTGCTCGATGCGCTGCATGTGGGCCAGGTCGACATCGTCGCGTCCGACAGCGGCGGCGCCGTCGCGCAGCTGTTCCTCGTCCGCCATCCGGACCGCGTGCGCACGGTGCTGCTGACGAACTGCGACACGGAGCCGAACAGCCCGCCGCCGATGATCAAGCCGGTGCTGGACATGGCGAATGCGGGCACCCTGGCCGACGACACGTCCAAGTGGCTGACGGACAAGAACCTGGCGCGCGCCACGTTCGGCGCGGCCGTGTACCACGATCCGGCGGGCCTCACGGACGCGAATATCGAGTACTACGTCGCGCCGATGGTGAGCACGCCGCTGCGGCGCAAGCAGTACCACGACTTCCACAAGGCACTGGCGCCGAATCCGCTGGCGGGCATCGAGGCGGCACTCAGGCGCAGCACGGTGCCGGTGCGGATGCTGTGGGGCGCGAGCGACAAGATTTTTCCCGTCGCGGATGCGGCCTACCTGGACCGCGTCTTCCCGCGCTCGCAGGGTATCTGCCAGGTGCCTGAGGGGAAGCTGTTTTTCCAGGAAGAGTTTCCTGACGTGATTGCGGAAGAGGCGCGGCGGTTGTGGGGTATTGCCTGAAGCGTGTGACCGCTTTCGCTGCAACGCCCCGGCGGATCAGCCCTTGGGCTTGGGGCCCTCGTCCAGTTTTTGCGAGGACCCTGCAGTTTTTTTCGCTGTGGATGTCGACATCCAGCGCTTCCACTGCGAAGCATTGTCGAAAAACTGGGTTGGCGTCAGCTGAAGGAGGGACAGCAGTGACATGCCGGTCAGGAACAGGCCAGCGATCGACAGGAACAGGCCAGCGAACGACAGCATGTGGCCGCGGCGCTTGTCTGCCTTGTCCTCATGCGCCTTTTGGGCGGCAAGTGCCTGCTTTTCGAGCGCGCGCTGCTCTGCCAGCGCTTTTTCCTCGCGCGCCGCTTGGGCGGCCAGTGCCTGCTTGTGCGCGTCTTCCTCGGCCCGCCGTTTCGCCTCGTCTTCCGCCTGCTGTTTTTCCCGTTGGCCGCTCAACAAGGCCGCGACATCCGATAATTGCTGGGTCAACTCCTGACTCAGCACTTTGAGGTGGTAGTGGTCGCACAATACCCTCCACGCCGCGAACAGCTCGTGGCGTCCGACCAGGACCGGTAGCGTGAAATAATACGCGGCATTGAAGCGCAGGATGTTTTCGTAGAGGGCGATCGTCTCGTCGGTCCGATTGTTTAACACGCTTCTCGTGGTATCGGCCATGCAGGTCGTGATGACCTGAACATACGCGATGGCCAATGCCTGGCACAACACGATGCGCTTGAACTGGTCACTGTCGCCGGAGAAATACGCGAAACCGTCACGATCGGCCAGCAGGGTGCGGTTTGCGGTCAGTTCCTCTGCCCTGGCCAGCGTAAGAGTGTCCGAATCGCGCAGGAACACCGATGCGGCAGGGATCAACCGTTCGTCGTTGCTCGCCTTGTGCTTGTTGTCATACCAACTGGCTCGCCCGAGGGCGGGAACGTCCCCGGGAGCGTTGAAATCTACGAACAGCGTTTTCTCGAATGCGGAATTGATGAAGAATTTGAGTTGCCATACCTTGCCGTCATCCGACGACAGGAATTCCGACGTCTCCATGACGGGGCGGGTAAAAAAGGCGATGTTCCCGTCATTGATCTGCAGCGGACGGGGCGCACTGATCTTCTTGTGGTACTGGTAAATAAAAGCTTGCATCAAGTGTTCTCGGACCGAAAGAAACCCGGGATTTTACGGATTCCCATGGGAAACAGTCTCACCAATTGTCTCAATGCAGGCAAATTTTCATTGAGGCCAGGTCGCCGGCAAACGCCGTGGCACGGAAAGAAAAACGCCACCCGCAGGTGGCGCTCTGCCTCGACGTTATTTGGATGCAGCCGCCTTGGCCCGCGCAATGTGCAGCTTCCTGTAGCTGTCGATCAGGCGGTGGTGCCTGTCGAGTCCTTCCAGTTTCATGCTCGTCGGCGTCAGCCCGTGGAAGCGCACGCTGCCGTCGACCGAGCCCAGCACCGCATCCATCCGCGGATTGCCATACATGCGGCGGAAATTGACGACGTAATCGTCCAGTTCCAGGTCGTCGTCGAGCACCACTTCCAGCACGACGTTCATGGCCTGATAAAACAGTTTGCGCTCGACGGTATTGTCGTTGTACTGCAGGAAGGCGCCCACCAGATCGTGCGCCTCTTCGAATTGCTTCAAGGCGAGCTGAATCAGCAGCTTCAGCTCGAGCACGGTGAGTTGGCCCCATTCCGTGTTCTCGTCGAATTCGATGCCGATCAGCGAGGCGATGTCGGAATACTCGTCCAGCTCATTGTTTTCCAGGCGATCGAGCAGCGCCGCCAGGGCGTCGTCGTCCAGGCGGTGCAGGTTCAGGATATCTTCCCGGAACAGCAATGCCTTGTTGGTGTTGTCCCAGACCAGGTCTTCCACCGGATAGATTTCCGAATAGCCGGGCACGATGATCCGGCACGCGACGGCGCCCAGCTGGTCGTACACGGCCATATACACTTCCCTGTCCATCTCGTCGAGAATGCCGAGCAAGGTGGCCGCTTCCTGTTCGTTGGAATCGGCGCCCTGGGCGGAAAAGTCCCACTCGACGAAATCGTAATCGGCCTTCGCGCTGAAGAACCGCCACGACACGACACCGCTCGAATCGATGAAGTGTTCGACGAAGTTATAGGGCTCCGTCACGGCATTGCTGGCAAAGGTCGGCTGGGGCAAATCGTTCAAGCCTTCGAAACTGCGGCCCTGCATCAGCTCCGTCAGGCTCCGTTCCAGCGCCACTTCGAAGCTCGGGTGCGCGCCGAACGACGCGAAGACGCCGCCCGTCTTCGGGTTCATCAAGGTGACGCACATCACGGGATAGCTGCCGCCCAGCGACGCATCCTTCACGAGCACGGGAAAGCCCTGTTCTTCCAGGCCCCGGATGCCGGCCAGGATGCTCGGGTATTTCGCCAGGACCTCGTGCGGCACGTCGGGCAGGGCGAGTTCGCCTTCGAGGATTTCGCGCTTTACCGCGCGCTCGAAGATCTCGGACAGGCACTGCACCTGCGCCTCGGCCAGCGTATTACCGGCGCTCATGCCATTGCTGGCGTACAGGTTTTCGATCAGGTTCGACGGGAAATACACGGTCTCGCCGTCCGAATGCCGCACGTACGGCAGTGACACGATGCCGCGCTCCACATTGCCCGAGTTCGTGTCGATCAGGTGCGAGCCGCGCAATTCGCCTTCGGGATCGTAAATGCCCAGGCAATACTCGTCGAGAATCTCCGCCGGCAGCGCATCGTCGGGGCCGGGCTGGAACCAGCGCTCGTCCGGGTAATGCACGAACGGGGCGTCGGCGATGTCCCCGCCCCAGAAAGCGCCGGCATAGAAGTGGTTATTGCTCAGGCGTTCGATGTATTCGCCCAGCGCGGATGCCAGCGCGCTTTCCTTCGTCGACCCTTTGCCGTTGGTGAAGCACATCGGCGAATGTGCATCGCGGATATGCAGCGACCAGACGTTCGGCACGATATTGCGCCACGACGCGATTTCGATCTTGATGCCCAGGCCGGCCAGCAAGCCGGACATATTCGCGATCGTTTGCTCCAGCGGCAGGTCCTTGCCCGGAATATAGGTTTGCGAGCCGGCATCCGGCTGTAACGTCAGCAAGGCCTGCGCATCGGCGTCCAGGTTCTCGACTTCTTCGATGACGAATTCCGGCCCGGTCTGCACCACCTTTTTGACGGTGCAGCGGTCGATCGAGCGCAGGATGCCCTGGCGGTCTTTGTCGGAAATATCCGGCGGCAGCTCGACCTGGATCTTGAAAATCTGCTGGTAACGGTTTTCCGGGTCGACGATATTATTCTGCGACAGGCGGATGTTCTCGGTTGGAATATTGCGGGTGTCGCAATACAGCTTCACGAAATAAGCCGCGCACAATGCCGACGACGCCAGGAAATAATCGAACGGACCGGGCGCCGAGCCATCGCCCTTGTAGCGGATCGGCTGGTCAGCGATCACCGTGAAATCATCGAACTTCGCTTCGAGGCGGAGCTTGTCGAGAAAATTGACTTTAATTTCCATGGAAGATATCCAAATAGAAAGCTGACTGGACAGAGGGGGCGTTGCTTGCCGCGACGCGTCGATGGCGCCATGACCGGGGAGGGACCGAATGCAAAATCCGGACGCTGAAAGCACAAACGCCAACCAAAAATGGTCGGCGTCGCGTGAAACATGTTCTTGGTGGCCCGGGGCGGAATCGAACCACCGACACAAGGATTTTCAATCCTCTGCTCTACCAACTGAGCTACCAGGCCAAAGGAGGCATGATTATAGCGACGGGTTTGCGAAGCTGCAAGTCCTGTCGAGCAGATTCGTGCGCCGGCAGGGCGTCGCACCCGTCCCGCTCGCCGAAAGCAGGGCAGGGTGAAGCGTCTATAATGTGTGTCATGAGCACACAGACCACTTCTTCCGCACATCATCGCAATGTCGCTCGCCGCAGCGACGTTTGTATTGTCGGCAATGGCGCGATCGCCAAGACGGCGGCGCTGGGGTTGTCCCAGGCCGGACACAGCGTCACCTTGCTCGTGCCGCCCGCGCGTCCCGACGCGCCGGAGGCGGCCGCGGCCGGCGGCGAGAAGCCCTGGGACGTGCGCGTCTATGCGCTGAACCACACGGCACACACGCTGCTGTCGGCGCTGAAGGTGTGGGGCGCGCTCGACATGGCGCGCGTGGCGCCCGTCGACGCGATGGACGTGCACGGCGATGGCGCGCAGGGCGGTCATCTCGGGTTCGACGCGTTCGGTGCCCACGCGGGCGCGCTCGCGTGGATCGTCGAGGACAGTAACCTGAACCAGGCGCTCGACGCCGCACTGCGCTTCGCCCAGAACGTCGAGACCGTGACGGGACGCGCCTGCCGCATCGTGAACGGTGCCGACAATGTCGAGGTCGAGCTGGAAGACGGCAAGGTGCTGGCGGCCCAGTTGCTGCTCGGCGCCGACGGCCGCGACTCCTGGGTGCGCGGGCAGTGCGACATCGGCATCGATTACCGCTCGTACCACCAGCGCGGGATCGTCGCGAATTTTTCCTGCGAAAAGCCGCACCACAACGTCGCCCATCAATGGTTCACTTGCAAGGACGGCATCGTCGCGCTGCTGCCGCTGCCGGGCAACAAGGTGTCGCTCGTGTGGTCCGCGCCGGACACGCTGGCCGATACCATCATGGGTGAATCGCTGGGCGAGCTGGCGATCCGCCTGGGCGAGTATTCGGAGGAAAAACTGGGCTTGCTGAAGCCCTTGCAGCCGGAAGACGTCAAGGCGATCCCGCTGGCGCTCGTGCGCCCGCACGCGATCACGGCGCCGCGCGTGGCGCTCGTCGGCGACGCCGCCCACGCCGTGCATCCGCTCGCCGGCCACGGCATGAACCTGGGCTTCGCGGACGTCGTCGCGCTGCTCGACACGATCGCCGCGCGCGACGCCCACCAGGGCATCGGCGACGAACGCGTGCTCGCGCGCTATGCTCGCGCGCGCAAGGAAGATGTCTTGCTGATGCAACTCGCGACCGATGGTTTGGAACGTTTGTTCGGCGCAAATCTGGAACCGGTGCGCGTGGTTCGCAATTTCGGATTAAACTTGCTGGATAAGTTGCCCGTGATCAAGCGACGGCTGATCGCCCATGCAATGGGCAGGTAACGTGCCAAATCTTTAAGGAATATATTCATGGGTAAAACGAAGCTCGCCGTCCTGTTGGCGACCGGCTTGATCACGTCGTGCGTCGGCGCGCAGAACGCGGTCGAGGCGAACATCAAGAAGTCGCTCGAGCCGCGCCTGGGCGCGAAGATCGAGTCGATCAAGGAAACGCCGTACGCCGGCTTGTACGAAGTGCGCGTTGCCGGTGACATCCTGTACACGGACAAGAAAGGCGAATACCTGGTCATCGGCCACGTCTACGATGCGAAGTCCACGCGCGACCTGACGCGCGAGCGCATCGAGGACATCAACAAGATCAAGTTCTCCGACCTGCCGCTGAACGACGCCATCAAGCAGGTGAAGGGCAACGGCAAGCGCGTGATCGCCGTGTTCGAAGACCCGAACTGCGGCTACTGCAAGCGCCTGCGCCAGACGACGCTGAAGGACATGGACAACGTGACGATCTACACGTTCCTGTACAACATCCTGTCGCCGGACTCGTTCGAGAAGTCGAAGAACGTCTGGTGCTCGCCGGACCGCGCAAAGGCGTGGGATGATTGGATGATCAATGGCAAGTCGGCACCGGCCGCGCCCGCGAACTGCGAGACCCCGAACGAGAAAGTGGTGGCGCTGGGCCAGAAGCTGCACATCACGGGTACGCCGGCCATCTTCTTCTCGGACGGCACGCGGATTCCGGGTGCGGTCGACCAGAAAACGCTGGAAGCCAAGCTGGCTTCCCTCAAGCAGTAATCGAAGCCCGGCACCGCCGGGTTTTTTTCACCGCAGTGACGCAACCGTTTGGTGGGCGGAGGCCGCCCACCCTACGTATCGCACGCCGTAGGGTGGGCTCCCCGAGCCCACCAAGCCCAACGTAACAAAACACCAGAACAGGGAGAAGACATGGTCACACTGAACATCAACGGGCGCGACGTCCAGGTCGATGCCGATCCCGCGACGCCCATCCTGTGGACGCTGCGCGATAACCTGAACATGACCGGTACCAAGTTCGGCTGCGGCGCGGCCCTGTGCGGCGCGTGCACCGTGCACCTGGACGGCCAGGCGATCCGGTCCTGCGTCACCCCGATCTCGGCCGCCGCCGGCCACAAGATCACGACCATCGAGGCGATGGAATCGGACAAGGTCGGCAAGGCCGTGCAGGACGCCTGGGTCAAGCACGACGTCCCGCAGTGCGGCTATTGCCAGAGCGGCCAGGTGATGAGCGCCACGGCGCTGCTGCGCGCGAACAAGAAGCCGACGGACACCGACATCGACAACGCCATGAGCGGCAACATCTGCCGCTGCGGCACCTATCAACGCATCCGCGCGGCCATCAAGGATGCCGCCAAGACCCTGGCATAAGGAGGCCGCATGCGACTCGACCTGATGAAGCATGCCGGACCCGTCGGCCTGTCCCGCCGCGGTTTCCTGAAAGCGGGCACCGCGGCCACGGGCGGCCTCGTGCTGGGCTTCGTGCTGCCGGCCGGCGGCCGCCTCGCCCGCGCCGCCGACGCCGCCAAGCCGACCGTCTACGCGCCGAACGCCTTCCTGCGCGTGGCGCCGGACAACACGGTGACCGTGATCGTCAACCGGCTGGAATTCGGCCAGGGCGTGCACACGGGCCTGCCGATGGTGCTCGCGGACGAGCTGGACGCCGACTGGAGCCAGATGCGCGCCGAGCTTGCGCCCGCCGGCGACGTGTACAAGGACCCCGTGTTCGGCATCCAGATCACGGGAGGCTCGGGCACGATCGCCCACTCGTTCACGCAGTACCGCGAAGTGGGCGCCCGCGCCCGCGCGATGCTCGTCGCCGCGGCGGCGCAGCAGTGGAAGGTCGACCCGTCCCAATGCCGCACGGCGAAGGGCGTCGTCTACGGCCCGGCTGGGCGGAAGGCGACCTATGGCGCGCTGGTCGACGCGGCGAAGGCGCAGCCGGTGCCGGAGACGGTCGCGCTGAAGGACCAGAAGGCGTTCCGCTACATCGGCAAGCCGATGCCGCGCCTCGATGCGCGTGCCAAGTCGACGGGCCGCCAGCAGTTCGGCATCGACGTCAAGCCGGCCGGCACGAAGGTCGCCGTCGTTGCGCACCCGCCCGTGTTCGGCGCGAAGGTGGCGAAGTTCGACGCGGCGAAAGCGCAGGCCGTGCGCGGCGTGATCGCCGTGCTGGAAGTGCCGGTGGACCGGGGCGGCAGCGGCGTGGCCGTCGTCGCGGACGGCTACTGGCCCGCGAAGCAGGCGCGCGACCTGCTGGCCATCCAGTGGGACACGGGCGCCGTCGAGAAGGCCGACAGCGCCAAGCAACTGGCGCAATTCGTCGAGGTGGCGAAAACGCCGGGCGCCGTCGCGCGCAAGGCCGACACGGCCAAGCTGGCCGGCGCCGCGAAGAAAATCTCCGCGGTCTATGAATTCCCGTACCTGGCGCACGCACCGATGGAGCCGATCAACTGCACGGTCGACCTGAAGGATGACGCCTGCACCCTGTGGGTCGGTTCGCAATTCCAGGGCGTCGACCAGGCCGCGGCCGCGGCAGTGGTGGGCCTCAAGCCCGAGCAGGTCACGCTGAACACGATGATGGCGGGCGGCGGCTTCGGCCGGCGCGCCACGCCCACGTCGGACTTCGTCGTCGAAGCCGCCCATGTCGCCAAGGCGTACAAGGCGGCGGGCCATGCGGGCCCCGTGAAGCTGATCTGGAGCCGCGAGGACGACATCCGCGGCGGCTACTACCGCCCGTCGCACGTGCACCGCGCCGACATCGGGCTGGATGCCGCCGGCAACATCGTCGCGTGGGACCACGCGATCGTCGGCCAGTCGATCATGGCCGGCACCACGTTCGAACCGTTCATGATCAAGAACGGCGTCGACAACACGATGGTCGAGGGCATGGGCGAACCGTACGACGTGCCGCTGAACCTGACGGCGCATTCCGCCAAGGCCAACGTGCCCGTGCTGTGGTGGCGCTCCGTGGGCTCCACGCACACGGCGTTCGTGATGGAGACGCTGATCGACGAGGCCGCGCACGCGGCCGGCCAGGACCCGGTCGCGTACCGCAAGAAGCTGATCGACGCGAAGCACGTGCGCCATCACGCGGCGCTGGACCTCGCCGTGGCGAAGTCCGGCTACGGCAAGAAGACCATGCCGAAAGGGCGCGCGTACGGCGTGGCGCTGCACGAGTCGTTCAACACCGTCGTCGCGTACGTCGTCGAGGCTTCCGTCGTCGACGGCAGCCCGAAGCTGCACAAGGTGACGGCGGCCGTGCACTGCAACCTCCCGGTCAACCCGATGTCGATCGAGGCGCAGATCCAGGGTGCGGCGCTGATGGGCCTCGGCACCACGTTGCCGGGTGCGCGCATCACGCTGAAGGACGGCGTCGTCGAGCAGCAGAACTTCAACGACTACACGGTGGCGCGCATGAACGACATGCCGCACATCGACGTGTTCATCGTGCCGTCGCAGGATGCGCCGACGGGCATCGGCGAACCGGGCCTGCCGCCGCTGGCGCCGGCGCTGGCCAATGCCGTGTTCCAGCTGACCGGCAAGCGCCTGCGCAAGCTGCCGTTCGACCTGGCGTCGGCCTGACCGTGGACGCCCTCGCGCCGGCCGGCATCCTGCTGGCTGCCGGCCGCGGGCGCCGCTTCGACCCCGCCGGGCTGCGCAACAAGCTGCTGCAGCCGCTGGCGGACGGCGAGCCCGTCGTCGTGGCAGGCGCGCGCAAGCTGCTGGCCGCCGTGCCGCGCGTCGTGGCCGTCGTGGCGCCGGACGACGGGGGCGTCGGAGCCCATCTGTCCGCGCTCGGTTGCGACGTCACCGTCTGCCCCGACGCCGACAGCGGCATGGCGCAATCGCTCACGCACGCCATCCGGCACACGCTGGCGTGGGCACCGGCGCCGCGGGCGTGGCTCGTGGCGCTGGGCGACATGCCTTACGTGGGCGTCCCCACATTGCAGGCGTTGGCCGCCGCGCTGGCGGCGGGCGCCGGCATCGCGGCACCCGTCCTGGATGGACGGCGCGGCAATCCCGTCGGCTTCGGCGCCGTCCACCTCGACGCATTGCTCGCCTTGCGCGGCGACGCGGGCGCGCGCCGCCTGCTGCAGGCGTTTCCCGTGACGGACATCGCGGTGCGCGACGCGGGCATCTTCCGCGACGTCGACACCCCGGCGGACCTGATGGAACCGTGACGTGACCGTAACGCGACCGTGTGAACACCCTCATTTCTGAAAAATCCGATTACACTACGGCGCATCGGAGAGAGATTGTTCACGTCATATGAAAAAAGCACCCCAGAAGCAGCCGCCGGCCATCCTGTACACCATCGTCCCGAAAGACCTGGCCGGACACCTGTTCAACGTCACCGTCACCGTGGCCGAACCGAGTCCGGACGGGCAGGTGTTCGCATTGCCGGCCTGGATCCCGGGCAGCTACATGATCCGCGAATTCGCCCGCAACATCGTGCGCATCCGCGCGGAGGCCGGCGGGCAGGCGGTGCGGCTGACGAAGCTGGACAAGCATAGCTGGCAGGCCGCCCCCGTCGCCGGGCCGCTGACGGTGCATTGCGAAATCTACGCGTGGGACCTGTCCGTGCGCGCCGCCCACCTGGACCAGACGCACGGCTTCTTCAACGGCACGAGCGTCTTCCTGCGCGTCGTCGGCCAGGAGGGGCGGCCGCATCTCGTCGACATCCAGCGCCCGCTTGATCCCGGCGCGCGCAACTGGCGCGTCGCCACGTCGCTGCCGGAAGCGGGCGCCAAGCGCTACGGCTTCGGCACCTACGCTGCGGCCGACTACGACGACCTCGTCGACCACCCCGTCGAGATGGGCGACTTTGCGCTCGGCGGCTTCACGGCGCACGGCATCCGCCACGACATCGTGATCACGGGCCGCGTGCCGAACCTCGACATGGCCCGCCTGGAAAAAGACCTGAAAGCCATTTGCGAAACGCAGATCGCGTTCTTCGAGCCGAAGACGAGGAAGGCGCCGATGGACCGGTACGTGTTCCTGACGATGGCCGTCGGCGACGGCTACGGCGGCCTGGAACACCGGGCGTCGACGGCGTTGATCTGTTCCCGCGCCGACCTGCCCACGACGGCCGCGCCCAAGACGGCCGAGCCGAACGAGGGCTACATCAAGTTCCTGGGCCTGTGCAGCCACGAGTACTTCCACACCTGGAACGTCAAGCGCATCAAGCCGTCCGTGTTCGCCCCGTACGACCTGCAGAACGAGAACTACACCCCGCTGCTGTGGCTTTTCGAGGGTTTTACCAGCTATTACGACGACCTGATGCTCGTGCGCAGCGGCATCATCAGCGAGGCGACGTATTTCAAGCTGCTCGCCAAGACGGTCGGCAGCGTCCTGCGCGGCACGGGCCGCACGAAGCAGAGCATCGCCGATTCCAGCTTCGACGCGTGGAGCAAGTACTACCGCCAGGACGAGAACGCGCCGAACGCCATCATCAGCTATTACACGAAAGGGGCCCTCGTCGGCCTCGCGTTCGACCTGACGATCCGCGCGAAGACGGACGGCGCGAAGTCGCTGGACGACGTCATGCTGGCCCTGTGGGACCGCTACGGCCGCGATTTCTACAGCGGCGGTGCGCGCGGCGTGACGGAGCAGGACGTGGAAAGCCTGTTCGACGAGGTGAGCGGCGTACGTTTGAAATCCATCTTCGACCGCTACATCCGCGGCACCGAGGACATCCCCCTGGCCAAGCTGTACGCGCCGTTCAGCGTGAAGGTGACGGAAGAGCGCAAGAGCGCCAAGCCGTCGCTGGACGCCGGCATCGGCCGCGACGCCGGCGGCGCCAAGCTGACGCAGGTGCATGAAGACGGCGCCGCGCACCAGGCGGGCCTGTCGGCCGGCGACGTGCTGATCGCCGTGGACGGCCTGCGCGTGAACGGCAATCCGTCGAACCTCGACCAGCTGCTCGCGCGCTACCGCGTGGACGACACGGTGACCGTGCACGCGTTCCGCCGCGACGAGCTGATGACGTTCGACGTGACCCTGCAGGGCGACCGCGTGCCGTGCGTGCAGATCAGCGTCGCGCCGGGCACGCGCAAGGGCCCGGCGGTGAAGCGGCCGAGCGCGAGTTAAGCCGGAAGGTACGACCGCAGCAGGTCGAAATCGATCGGCTTCGTGAGGTGGCGGTCGAACCCGGCCGCGAACGCGCGCTCGCGGTCCTTCTGCTGCCCCCAGCCCGTCGTCGCGATCAAGGTCATCGCGGCGCCTGACGGCAACTGGCGTACCCGGCGCGCCAGCTCGTAGCCGTTCATGTCCGGCAGGCCGATGTCGAGCAGCGCCACGGCCGGCGCGAAGCCGGGCAGCATCTCGAGCGCGCGGGCGGCCGTCGCTGCCGTCCGCACGTCGCAGCCGTGCAGCTCCAACGTCATGGCCAGCGTCTCGGCGGCATCCTCGTTGTCGTCCACGACGAGCACGCGCACCTGGGCCGGTACCGCTTCGGCGGACAGTGGCGTCGCCGGGGCCGGCACACACATGCTGCCCTGCGCGAGCGGCAGGCGGAGCGTGAACGTGCTGCCGAGGCCCGGCCCGGCGCTGTCGGCGTGCACGCTGCCGCCGTGCAACTCGACGATGCCGCGCACGAGCGCGAGGCCGATGCCGAGGCCCCCCTTCGAGCGCTCCAGCGCCGGCTCGAGCTGCGAGAACATGTCGAAAACGGTGGCGAGGGCGGAGGCGGGCAGGCCGATGCCGTTGTCGCGCACGGCGATCTCGGCCCGGCCGTCCTCGCACGACAGGCGCAATTCGATCGTGCCGCCATCCGGCGTGTACTTGGCCGCGTTGGTCAGCAGGTTGATGACGACCTGCGCCAGCCGCGTCGCATCGCCGTCGACGATCACGGGCGGCTCGGCGATCGCCAGGCGCAGCGTGTGGCGCGCCGCTTCCATCGTCGCCACGAGGTCGTGTGCGGCACCCTGCACGAGGGCCGACAGTTCGACGGGCGCGCTGCGCAGCTGCATGCGTCCCTGCGTGATGCGCGAGACTTCCATCAGGTCGTCGACGAGCCGCGTCAGGTGGCGCAGCTGCCGGTCGAACGCCTGCAGCAGGCGCTCGTCCGTGCCGCGGCCGAACTTGAGCTTGAGGACGTCGAGCGCGCTGCGCATCGGTGCCAGCGGGTTGCGCAGTTCGTGCGACAACGTGGCGAGGAATTCGTCCTTGCGGCGGTCGGCCGCCGACAGCTGTGCGTTCAGCTTCTGCAGCTCCGCTTCGGCGCTGCGGCGCGCGTCCAGCGCCGCTTCCGCCGCCTTGCGTGCCGCCAGCAATTCACGTTCGTACGCGCGCCGGTCCGACGCCTTGAACAGCGCCCAGTGATCGACCGTGCCGCCCTCGTGTTCGCGGCGGCTGATGTTGATCAGCATGGGCAGGCGTTCCTGGCGCCGGTTGCGCAGGTCGACCTGGATCTCGGCCACGGAACCCTGTACCTGCAGGATCGGCTGGCAATGCGTGTGATAGAACAGGCGCGCGCCGACGGGCAGCAGGTCCTGCATGCGCAGCTTGCCGACGAGTTCTTCTGCCGTGTAGCCGAGCCACGTGCACGCCGTGCCGTTCGCCCGCAGGATGACGCCGTCGGCCGCCGTCACCAGCAGGGCGCACGCCGCATGCTCGAACAGGATGTCGCCGGTCGGCGGAGTGGACACGGGGATCAGCGCAGGGCGTGCGCGAGGAAGTTGTCGATGGCGCGCGAGCTTGCCGTCGGCGCGCTCATGTGCGGGCAGTGGCCGACGTTGTCGATGATGTGCAGCGTGCTGTTCGGCATGTGCCGGTGCAGGAAGTCGCCCACTGCGCGCGGCGCCACGAGGTCGTCGCTGCATTGCAGGATGAGGGCCGGCACCGTGGACCGGGCCACGTCCGCGCGATGGTCGGACAGGAACGTCACGCGCGCAAAATGCTTGGCGATCTCGGGATCGTTGCGGCAAAAGCTGTCCGTCAGCTCCGCGCGCAGCTCCGGGCGGTCGGGCACGCCCATGATCGCGGGCGCCAGGCTGCTCGACCAGCCGAGGTAGTTGGCGTCCATCGTCTCGAGCAGCTCGTCGATGTCCTCCCGGCTGAACCCGCCGACATAGTCGCCGTCGTTGATGTAGCAGGGCGACGGGCCGACCATCACTTGCGCGACGAATTTCTCGGGCGCCTGGATCGTGGCCAGCAGGCCGATCATCGTGCTGACGGAGTGGCCGACGAAGACGACGGGGCCCGTCGCGCATTCGTCGACGATCTCGAGCAGGTCGTCTGCGTAGCCCTGCAGCGTGCCGTATTTGGCGCGGTCGTACGCGGACAGGTCGGAACCGCCGCTGCCGACGAGGTCGAACGAGATCGTCCTGAACCGGTCTTCGTAGGCGGGCGCGAGGAAACGCCACATGGTCTGGTCGCAACCGAAGCCGTGGGCGAACACCATCGTCGCCGGGCCGTTGCCGGCCAGCCGGACGTTATTTCTGCGCTGCACTGTCGACATATTTGTAAAAAATTTAAAAATGTAACATCGGATTATAGGCCAATTAACGCTGAGCGCACGCACGCGTGGTAAATAACGGCCGGGGTGCTCACGCGCCCCTTCGCCAGCCGCCAGCACGTCGACCATCGCACGGATCGCGGCGGTCGACGGCCGTCATTCGTGCGCCTGCTCCTCCGCCAGGCTGCGCAGCTGGAACCGTGCGTCGTCCGCGAACAGGAAGGTTTCCGAGAACGTGAGGCTGCCCGCCGGCGTCGCCAACTGCTGCGGCGGCGGCAGCGGCGCGCTGCGTTGCACGGAGGCCATCGCGATGGTGGCGGCGTCCGGGTTGCGCGACCGCTGCACGTTCACGTCCTGCACGCGGCCATTGGCGGCAACCGTGATCTCGAGCACGACGACGGCGGGCAGTTGCGCCGGCAGCGTGCCGGTATAGATGTGGTCGGGATTGCGGGCGGCCACGTGGCGCGCGACTTGCGTCTTGTAATCGGTGAGGTCGGCGGGCGCCGGCGCCGCGGAGGGCGCCGGCGTGGCAGGGTGGAAGACGTCTGCCGCGACCCGTTCGACGGACGACGCGACGGCATGTGTTGCCGTCCGCACTTCCGCGCATCCAACCAAGGCCGCCAGCAGCGGGATGGACGCCAGGCCCGCGCGGTTGATCGTGTTCATGTCGGCACCTCCGGAAAATCGCTGCGCCGTTGTTGTCCCGCGTGCGCTGCGACGTCCGGCGATGCTCAGTCGAACAGGCGACGCAGCTCCGTGCCTGGATCGGGCGCGCGCATGAACGCTTCGCCCACGAGGAACGCGTGCACGTCGGCGTCGCGCATGCGCTTGACGTCGGCGGGCGCCAGGATGCCCGACTCGGTGACGACGAGCCGCTCCGCCGGAATGCGCGGCAGCAGGCCGAGCGTCGTATCGAGCGTGACGTCGAAAGTGCGCAGGTTGCGGTTGTTGATGCCCAAAAGGCGCGTATCGAGCTTCAGCGCCGCATCCAGTTCGTCGCCGTCATGCACTTCGACCAGCACATCCATGCCGAGTTCCTGCGCGCATGCCTCCAGATCGGCCATCAGGCCGTGATCCAGCGCAGAGACGATCAGCAGGATCGCATCCGCGCCCATCGCCCGCGCTTCGTAGACCTGGTAGGTGTCGACGATGAAATCCTTGCGGATCACGGGCAGGTGGCACGCGGCGCGAGCCTGTTTCAGGTACTCGGGCGAGCCCTGGAAGAATTGTACATCCGTGAGCACGGACAGGCACGACGCACCGCCCGCTTCGTAGCTTTGCGCGATGTCGGCCGGGCGGAAATCGGCGCGCAGCACGCCTTTCGACGGCGACGCCTTCTTGACTTCGGCGATCACGCCGGCGCGGCCCGCGGCTATGGTGCGGCGCAGGTTCGCTTCGAAGCCGCGCAGGCCGGCGCGCAGTTCGGCATCGCTTTCGACGTCGCGGCGCAGGCTGTTGAAGTCACGCTGCCGTTTCGCCGCGGCGACTTCGGTGGCTTTGACGTCGAGGATCTTGTTCAGGATATCGGACATGGTGGACCTTCAGTGTTGTTTCGCCAGCGCCAGCTTGACGCCGAGCCAGACGAACAGGCCGCCCGTGGCGCGGTTGAGCCATTGCGTGACGGCGGGATTCAGTTTCAGGCGCGCCCGCGCCTGCGCGGTGAACAGCGCCAGCGCATGGCACCACAACATGCCGTTGATGTTGAAGATGGCGCCGAGGACGATGAATGCGAGCGCCTTGTGCGGCGCGTTCGCATCGATGAATTGCGGGACGAACGCGAGGAAGAACAGCGCGACCTTCGGGTTCAGCACGTTCGTCAGGATGCCTTGTCCATAGATGCGGCGCAGGGGCAGCGGCGCGAGCGCGGGGGCCTGCACGGCGCTGCCGACGGCGCGTTTGCTGAGCAGCATGCCGATGGCGAGATACAGGATGTACGCGGCGCCCAGCAGCTTGACGACGGTGAACGCCGCGGCGGACGTCGCGAGGATCGCCGACATCCCGAGGGCCGCGGCGAAGATGTGCACGAACGTGCCGGTACCGATGCCAAGGGCCGCCGCGCTGCCGGCGCGCCAGCCCTGCGTCGCGCTGCGCGTCATGATGAGCAGCGAGTCCGGGCCCGGCATGATGTTCAGCAGCAGGCCCGAGACGACGAACAGGGAGAGGTCGTGGATGCCGAACATCGCGCCCTCCTCAGTGCGCCGCGAGCTGGCGCGTGACGCCCACGAACTGGTCGAGCTTCGCCAGCGCCGCGCCCGACGCGATCGCCGTGCGCGCGCGCTGCAGGCCGTCCTCGATCGATGCCGCCACGCCGGCCGCGTACAGCGCCGTGCCCGCGTTCAGTGCCACGATGTCGTGCGCCGGACCCGGTTCGCCGCGCAGCGCTTCCATGATCTTCGCCTTCGATTCGGCCGCGTCCGCCACCTTCAGGTTGCGGCTGGCGATCATCGCGAGGCCGAAGTCTTCCGGGTGGATCTCGTATTCGCGGATCTCGCCGTTCACGAGTTCACCGACCATCGTGCCGGCACCCAGCGACACTTCGTCCATATTGTCGCGGCCCCAGACGACCAGCGCATGCTGGGCGCCGAGGCGCTGCAGCACGCGCACCTGGATGCCGACGAGGTCCGGGTGGAACACGCCCATCAGGATGTTCGGCGCGCCGGCCGGATTCGTCAGGGGCCCCAGGATGTTGAAGATGCTGCGCACGCCCATCTCGCGGCGGACGGCGGCCACGTTCTTCATCGCGGCGTGGTGGTTCGGCGCGAACATGAAGCCGATGCCCGTCTGCGCGATCGACTGGGCGATCTGCTCGGGTTTCAGGTCGATGTGGGCACCCAGCGATTCGATGACGTCCGCGCTGCCCGACGACGACGACACGCTACGTCCGCCATGCTTGGCGACGCGCGCGCCCGCGGCGGCGGCGACGAACATCGACGCGGTCGAGATATTGAAAGTGTGCGCGCCGTCGCCGCCGGTGCCGACGATGTCGACGAGGTGCGTCGTGTCGGCCATCGGCACCTTGGTGGAGAATTCGCGCATCACCTGCGCGGCGGCGGTGATCTCGCCGATGGTTTCCTTCTTCACGCGCAGGCCCATCGTCAGGGCGGCGACCATCGTCGGCGAGATTTCGCCGGACATGATCTGGCGGAAGAGATGCAGCATCTCATCGTGGAAGATTTCGCGGTGTTCGATGCAGCGCAGGAGCGCTTCTTGAGGGGTGATCATGGCAGGTCCAGTCAACGTAAGTACTCACGAAACCCGTCGTCCCGGCGGCGCAGGCCTGGCCGGGGCGGGCAGGACGTCGATACGGCTCGGGTCAGGCGGTGCGATCGAGGAAGTTCTTCAGCATCGCGTGGCCGTGCTCCGACAGGATCGACTCGGGGTGGAACTGCACGCCCTCGATGTCGAATTCCTTGTGGCGCACGCCCATGATCTCGCCGTCGTCCGTCCACGCCGTCACTTCCAGGCACGACGGCAGCGACGCGCGCTCGATTGCGAGCGAGTGGTAGCGGATCACGGTGAAGGGGCTGGGCAAGCCCTTGAATACGCCTTCGCCGATGTGCGCGATCTTCGACGTCTTGCCGTGCATGACCTGCTTGGCACGGATGATGTGGCCGCCGAACGCTTCGCCGATGGCCTGGTGGCCCAGGCACACGCCGAGGATCGGCTTCTTGCCCTTGAAGTGCTTCAGCACGTCGACGGAGACGCCGGCATCCTTGGGCGCCTTCGGGCCCGGCGAGATGCAGATGCGGTCCGGGTTCAGTGCCGCGATTTCATCGAGGGTGATCTCGTCGTTGCGCACGGTGCGCACATCCTCGCCCAGCTCACCGAAGTACTGCACGATGTTGTAGGTGAACGAGTCGTAGTTGTCGATCATGAGCAGCATGTCAGATCTCCCCATCCAGTCCGTCTTGCACTTGCTCGGCCGCGCGCAGCACGGCGCGCGCCTTGTGTTCCGTTTCCAGCCATTCCATCTCGGGGACGGAATCGGCCACGATGCCCGCCGACGCCTGCACGTACAGGTTGCCGTCCTTGATGACGCCCGTGCGGATCGCGATCGCCACGTCCATCTCGCCGCCGAACGACAGATAACCGCAGGCGCCGCCGTAGATGCCGCGCATCACCGGCTCGAGCTCGTCGATGACTTCCATCGCGCGCACTTTCGGCGCACCGGTCAGGGTGCCGGCCGGGAAGGTGGCGCGCAATACGTCCAGGTTCGACATGCCGTCCTTCAAAGTGCCTTCCACGTTGGAGACGATGTGCTGCACGTGCGAGTACTTTTCGATGACCATCTGGTCCGTGACTTTCACGGTGCCCGTCTTGGCGATGCGGCCGATGTCGTTGCGGGCCAGGTCGATCAGCATCACGTGCTCCGCCACTTCCTTCGGATCGTTCAGCAGTTCGTGCGCCAGCTCGGCGTCGCGCTCCGGCGTCGAACCGCGCGGGCGGGTGCCGGCGATCGGGCGCAGCGTGACCTTGCGGCCGACGACGGCATCCTTTTCGTTGCGCACGAGGATCTCGGGCGACGAGCCCACGATCTGCATGTCGCCGAAGTTGTAGTAGTACATGTACGGCGACGGGTTCAGCGAACGCAGCGAGCGGTACAGCGACAGCGGCGAATCGACGTACGGCTTGCGGATGCGCTGGCCGATCTGCACCTGCATCAGGTCGCCCGCCATCACGTATTCCTTCGCGACGGCGACGGCCTTCAGGTAGTCTTCCTTGCTGAAGTCGCGCACGGCCTCGGTGCGCACGGAGCTCGACGTCACCGGCGCGTCCACGCTCCGGCGCAGCATCATGCGCAAGTCTTTCAAACGCTGGCGCGCCTTGTTGAAAGCCTCGGGCAGGGCCGGGTCGGCATAGACGATCAGGTACAGCTTGCCCGACAGGTTGTCGATCACCGCCAGCTCTTCCGTCACCATCAGCTGGATTTCCGGCAGGTCCAGTTCATCGCGCGGCGCCGTGTGCGCCAGCTTCTTCTCGATGTGGCGCACGGTGTCGTAGCCGAAGTAGCCGGCCAGGCCGCCGCAGAAGCGGGGCAGGCCAGGGCGCAGCGCGACCTTGAAGCGCGCTTGATAGGCCTCGATGAAGTCGAGCGGATTGCCGTCGTGCGTCTCGATGACTTCCCCGTTCTTCTCGACCGTCGTGACGGTGCCGCGCGTGCGCAGCAGCGTCTTCGCCGGCAGGCCGATGAAGGAGTAGCGGCCGAACCGTTCGCCGCCGACCACGGACTCGAGCAGGAACGTGTTCTTGCCGGCGTCCTGGCTCTGGGCCAGCTTCAGGTACAGCGTGAGCGGGGTTTCGAGATCGGCAAATGCTTCCGCGATCAGGGGGATACGGTTATAGCCTTGCGTGGCGAGCGATTTGAATTCGAGTTCGGTCATGCTTTTCTCCGGGCCGCCCGCAGGAAGGGGAACGGGCGGCGATTTCTTCAAAAAACCTGCCGGTATCAAGTGTGCACAGGGCGTGCACCGGCAGCAATCAGCTTGGGTCAGATGGACCAGGATTGCCAGCGTCGCCACAGCCAGGCCTCATGGGCACCGGTTGGGTTGACGATGTGTTTTTTGGCGAAAAACATGGAGTAGATGGTTTAGGAGTTGGCTTTGTTATGAGCGCTGATCAGTTCAGCCGCTGCAAGTAGCGAATCAACTATACCATCGGAATTAATAGTTTGCACAGGTTTTCCGTGGTTGTAGCCATACGGGACCGACAACACGAAGCAGCCGGCCGCGCGCGCGGCTTCCGCGTCGTTGCTGGAATCGCCGATCGCCACGACGCGCGCCGGCGCCAGGTCGAAGTCGCGGCATACCTGCAGCAGCGGCATCGGATCGGGCTTCTTGCGGGGGAACGAGTCGCCGCCGTAGACCAGCTCGAAGAACTCCGTCAGTCCCTTCTTCGCCAGCAGAGGTAACGTGAAAGCAATAGGCTTGTTCGTCACGCACGCGAGGCGCAGGCCCAGCTCCTTCAGCGCCCGCAAACCCTCGATCACGTGCGGGTACAACGCGGCACGTTCGCCGTTGATGGCGAGGTAGTGGCGCTGATACGCGGCCATCGCATCGTCGAACACGGCGTCGATGCGGGCCGTGTCGAGGTCGAGGGCCAGCACGTCGCGGATCAGCTTTTCCGATCCTTTGCCGACCATCGGTTCGATGACCTGCTGGGTGATCGGCGCCAGGCCGAATTCCGCGCGCATGCCGTTCAGCGCGAGCTCGAAATCGGGCACGGTGTGCAGCATAGTGCCGTCCAGGTCGATGATGGCGGCCCGGATCGTGTCGGCGCCGTGCTTCATCAGGCGGCCTTCCTGGCGACGGTGGCCAGCTCGGCGCGCATCGCGTCGATGACGGCCTTGTAGTCCGGCTTGCCGAAGATGGCGGAACCGGCCACGAACGTGTCGGCGCCGGCTGCGGCTGCTTCCGCGATGTTGTCGGCCTTGATGCCGCCGTCGACTTCCAGCAGGATGTCGCGGCCCGATTCATCGATCATGCGGCGCGCGAGCGCGATCTTCTTCAGCGCTTCCGGGATGAACGACTGGCCGCCGAAGCCCGGGTTCACGGACATAATCAGGATCATGTCGATCTTGTCCATCACGTGGTCCAGGTGGTGCAGCGGCGTGCCCGGGTTGAACACGAGGCCGGCCTTGCAGCCGTTGTCGCGGATGAGCTGCAGGGTGCGGTCGATGTGTTCCGACGCTTCCGGGTGGAAGGTGATGATGTCGGCGCCGGCCTTGGCGAAATCGGGGATGATGCGGTCGACGGGCTTGACCATCAGGTGGACGTCGATCGGCACCTGCACGTGCGGACGGATGGCCTGGCACACCAGCGGGCCGATGGTCAGGTTCGGGACATAGTGATTGTCCATCACGTCGAAGTGGATGATGTCGGCGCCGGCGGCGACGACGTTGCGCACTTCCTCGCCCAGGCGGGCGAAGTCGGCGGACAGGATGCTGGGAGCGATGCGGTAGGTGGTCATGGTGGCAGCAGGCTTGCTTGAGACAAAGCCATCATTGTACGCCGATGTGACGCTGCGGACACGGTGGCCGGCCCATCCTTCCGGGGCGGCGCCGCGCTTTCGGCAGGCGTTGTATCATGTTCGCCACCGTCACTTTTGCCAATTCAACAAGGAACACCGATGCCCGTCTACGATTTCGCGATCACCGTCAGGACGCAGTACCTGCCGGAGCAATCCCACCCGGACCGGACGCAGCACGTGTTTACCTACACCATCACGATCAAGAACACGGGCTCCGTCGCGGCCCAGCTGATCTCGCGCCACTGGGTGATCACGGACGCCAACAACAAGGTGCAGGAAGTCAGCGGGCTGGGCGTCGTCGGCCACCAGCCGTTGCTGCAGCCGGGTGAGCAATTCGAGTACACGAGCGGCACGCAGCTCGAAACGTCGCAGGGGTCGATGGTCGGCGAGTATTTCTTCGTCGCCGAGGACGGGCACCGGTTCGAGGTCAAGATCCCGGAATTCGTGCTGTCGCTGCCGCACGCCCTCCATTGACGGCTTGAGCCGGTCAGGCGTCGGGCGTATCGTTATTCTTCGTGGCGGGCGGGCGCTCAGGTTTGCGTCCGGCGAACATCGTCCACCACACGATGAAGACGAGCAGGAACAGGGCCGTGCCGGCTTCCAACATCAGTATCCACATCCCGTATGCCTCCTATGTTTTCGACACGCCGCAGTGTACCCCCTTTATTGACCGTCGTCGCCTTGCTGGCCGCCTGCACGACGCCGCAACCGCCGCAGCCGCGCCCCCAGCCGCAGCCGCCGATCAAGATGCCGCCGCCCGTCGGGCCGGTGACCGTGCCGCCGACCCAGCCGCCGGCGCAGCCGCAGCCGGCGCCGCCGTCCGCGCCGCTGTTCACGCCCGTGGCGTTCGACGCGCTGCCCGGCTGGCAGCAGGACGACCTGCGCCAGGCCTGGCCCGCGTTCCAGGCCTCGTGCCGCGCGCTGGGCGCGAAGCCGGACTGGAATACGCCTTGCGCCGCGGGCAAACGGGTCGACCCGGCCGACGGCACCGCGATCCGCCAGTTCTTCGAGACCTATTTCGTGCCGAACCTCGTGCGCGCGCCCGATGGCGCGGACGCGGGCCTGATCACGGGCTACTACGAACCGATGCTGCGTGGCGCGCGGCGACGCGGCGGCGCCTACCAGACGCCGTTGTATAAGGTGCCGGACGACCTGATCACCGTGGACCTGGCGAGCGTCTATCCGAGCCTGAAGGGCATGCGCCTGCGCGGACGCCTCGTCGGCAAGACGGTCGTCCCGTACGGCACGCGCGCCGAGATCGAGCGCGCGCGCATCCCGGGCAAGGAGCTCGTGTGGGTCGACGACCCGGTGGAGGCGTTCTTCCTCGAGGTGCAAGGCTCCGGCCGCGTGCAGCTGGACGACGGCGAGACGGTGCGCATCGCGTACGCGGACCAGAACGGCCATCCGTACAAGGCGGTCGGCCGCTGGCTCATCGACAAGGGCGAGCTGGCGCCGGGCGAGGCGACGGCGCAGGGCATCCGCGCCTGGATCGCCGCGCATCCGGAGCGCCGCCAGGAACTGCTCGACGTCAATCCGAGCTATGTCTTCTTCCGCGAAGAGCGCCTGCCCGATCCGTCGGTGGGGCCGAAGGGCGCGCTGGGCGTGCCGCTGACACCCACGCGCTCCGTCGCCGTCGACCCCGGCTTCCTGCCGCTGGGCGTGCCGCTGTTCCTGTCGACGACGGAGCCGACCGGCGACGTGCCGCTGCAGCGCCTCGTGATGGCGCAGGACACCGGCGGCGCCATCAAGGGTGCCGTGCGCGCGGACTTTTTCTTCGGTTTTGGCGAACAGGCGGCGGACAACGCGGGCCGCATGAAGCAGCGCGGCCAGATCTGGGCGCTGCTGCCGCGGCCTGCGTTGTCCGCCGCGCGTTGATCACTGCCTGATCCGGTGCCGGCGAGTCAGCCGGTAGGGTGGGCACCCTGTGCCCACGCGAACGCGGCATACCGCGTACATCACTGCCTGATCCGGTGCAGCCGGGTACCGAACAGCGTGGTCATGGTCAGCAGCAGCGCGCCTGCCGCAACGACCGTCAATCCGCCACGCACGCCGAGCCACTCCGCCAGCGCGCCGGCACCTGCCGCGCCGATGGGTGCCGTGGCCACGGTCATGAAGCGCATCGTCGACGTCATCCGGCCGAGCAGCGCATCCGGCGTGACGCGCTGGCGCAGCGCGAGATAGGGCAGGAAGAACAAGGTGCCGCCGCAATCGAGGCAAAACACGACGGCGGCATAGGCGGCCGTCGTGAAGCCGCGGCTGCCCAGCAGGTCGCGCGGAATCGCCGGCATCAGCATGAAGCCGAGGCACGAAATGCACAGGCCCGTCGCGATGGCGCCGCCGGAGCCGAAGCGCCGCGTCAGCGGTTTCAATAACAAGGAGCTCAACAGGACACCGAGGCCGCCCAGCATCTGCGCGGTGCCCATCAGGCCGGGCGACATGCCCAGCACGCGCGTCGCGAACAGCACGTACAGCGCCGTGTAGCCGTAGAACAGCAGGTGCCAGCTGGCGGACGTCCACGCCAGCAGGCGCAGCACGGGCTGGCCCCACACGAATTTCAGACCCTCGACGACGTCGCGCAGCACGTGCGCCTGCGGCGGTTCCGGTTGCGGCTCGCGCGTACGAATCTGGCGCAGATTCCACAGCGAGACGGAAAAGCCGGCCACATTGCACAGGATCGCGACGGGGGCGCCCAGCGCCTGCACGAGCAGGCCCGCGATGCCCGGGCCGAGCAGGCGCGATGCGGATTCTGTCGCACCCAGCTTGGCCTGCGCATCGATCAGGCCATCGCGGCCGACGAGGAAGGTCAGGAAGATCTGCTCGGCGCTGCCGCCCACGACGAAACCGGCACCCAGCATGAACTGGACGGCATACAGCCAGTGCACGCTGAGCCACCCCTGCCACCACGCGAGGGGCACGGTGGCGAGGCTCAGCGCCACCATCGCATCGCTGCCCAGCATGACGGGCAGGCGCCGGCTGCGGTCGAGCAGGACGCCCGTCGGCAGCGAGAACAGCAGGAACGGCAGGGAGCCGAAGGCGGCGAGGGTGCCCATCTGCGCGGGCGTCGCGTGCAGCAGCAGGGCCGCGCAGATGGGCAGCGCGAGCAAGGTGATATGGGCCCCGAAATTCGTCAGGGTGCTGCTGGCCCAGAACCGGCGAAAGTCGACGTTGCGCAGCTGGCGGTCGGCGGCGAGGCTGTGGAGGATGGCGATGGGGGACACGGATCGATGATAGCAAAACGATAGTTGCCGTATACGTCATGTGCGTCGTTCAGGCGCTACAATCCGGGTTCATCTTATTAAAGGGGGCCCCATGGAATATGCAGACCTGTTGATCGAACACCACGACAAGGTGGTCGTGATCCGCCTGAACCGTCCGAAGGCGATGAACGCCCTCAACGACAACATGATGAACGAGCTGGGCGACGCGCTGTATAAATTCGACGCCGATCCCGCCATCAACGTCATCGTCCTCACCGGCAGCGACAAAGTGTTCGCGGCGGGCGCCGACATCGCCGCCATGGCCAACTATACGTATGCCGATACGTACCCGGGCAATTACATCGGCCGCAACTGGGAGCACATCCTCAACGTGCGCAAGCCCGTGATCGGTGTCGTGGCCGGTTATGCGCTGGGCGGCGGTTGCGAACTCGCGATGATGTGCGACTTCCTGATCGCCTCCGAGACGGCCAAGTTCGGCCAGCCGGAAATCAAGGTCGGCGTGACCCCGGGCGCCGGCGGCACGCAGCGCCTGCCGCGCGCGATCGGCAAGGCCAAGGCCATGGACATGCTGCTGACGGCGCGCATGATCGACGCGGCGGAAGCGGAGCGCACGGGCCTCGTGTCGCGCGTCGTCCCGGCCGACCTTGTGATGACGGTGGCGCTGGAAGTGGCGGAAACGGTCGCGGCGATGCCGGTGTCGGTGGCCATGCAGATCAAGGATTCGGTCAACCGCGCGTTCGAGACGACGCTGACCGAGGGCGTCCGCTATGAGCGCCGCTTCTTCCACGCCGGGTTCGGCACGCCGGCGCAGAAGGAGGGGATGGCGGCGTTCCTGGAGAAGCGCAAGCCGAATTTCGAAGGGATGTAATTTTTCCACAGCCCTTGCGCGGGCGCGGACGGTTTTGCTATAGTTCGCGTCCTGCTTCTGCGGCGCACGACATCGAACAGATTGAACGCACTGTAGAAAACGAAGAGTTGACGAGTTAAGTGAAACACTGCATAATCTCGCTTCTCTGCTGCTGACGAACACAACGATTCGCAAGCGCAGCAAGGCAGTACCGAATACGAGTTCTTTAACAATAAACAGTCGATAAGTGTGGGCGTTTGATGAGGTGCCAGTATCGTTTCGGCGATACTGAATGCTTAAATTATCAAATGTTCACGCAAAAGAAATACGTTGCTCAGCAATGAGTGACGGTCAGTATTTTGAGTGAGCGACATGCTACGAAAGTAGCAAAAACAGGAATTAAACTGAAGAGTTTGATCCTGGCTCAGATTGAACGCTGGCGGCATGCTTTACACATGCAAGTCGAACGGCAGCGCGGGGCAACCTGGCGGCGAGTGGCGAACGGGTGAGTAATATATCGGAACG
>NZ_JAAQOM010000008.1 GCF_011682055.1 Telluria antibiotica
ATTCGTGCTGCGCCGACGCTTCTTTTGTTCTGCTTCACCCGCCAAAATAGTCCCCGCTAAAAAATAGTGGGGACTATGTTGAGTGGCGCGCTATCGGGTGTCTACACGGTGCTGGGACGACGCTTACCCATCACGATCAGGTACAGCGGATAGATGCGCGTCGCGCGCTTCCACGCGAATGACGCCAGCCGGCCGGGACGGCCGAGGTCGGCATGGTGGATGTTATGGATGATGTAGCCGGACAGGACGAAGAAGAACGGCGCGCCCGCGTGGCCGAAGCTGAAGAAGCCGCCGAACGGCGCGCCGCTTCCCGGCTGGGTCAGTTCGACGACGTGCGATCCATGGAAGAAGGCGACGAGCAGGGCGGCGATGCCGCGGGCCGCTTCGATGGTCAGCAGTTTGTCCGTCCGGACGGTGGGGACGGCATGCGGTTGTGTGGTATCGGACTTGGTGCTCGACGTTATCCAAACAAGCGTATCCGGACGCCCGAGATGACGCAAGCACGATTAATTTCTACAACACTTTCCGGAAGCAACGGGCCGACGGCGGCCCGTTGCCGCGACGGCGATCAGGAATCGCCGGTCAGGTTTTTATAGGACTCGGCACCCACGGGCAGCGGTTCGCGTTTGTTCTTGTCGTTCAGGCGGCCGATGGCGCTGTCCAGGGCGCGCTTGAGCTTGGTGACGGCACCCGCGATCGACTGCGCCAGGTTTTCCCCGTGCGCGTGCACGACGACCGGCGCGTAGCCGGAGACGAGCGCTTCCATCATGCAGTAGTTGCTGCCGTCCTCGTGCTTTTCCTTGTTTTCGTTGGAGAGGTGGACGTCGACGCGGCGGACGTGGTCCCCAAAACGGGCGATCGCTTCCTCGACCTGCGTGCGGACGCGCTCGTCGAGGCCCTGGTGGCGCTGGATGGTGTTGTCGGTGTTGACATTAACTTCCATAAACTCCTCCAAAAGTGGTCACATTTGCATCGATGTTACCCGCTCCCGGGAAAACCGGGCGTTCCGCACGCCTTCACGTGTTCACGAGGCCGGCCGCGATGTTGACCGACAGGCCGAGGATGACGAGGTTGAAGAAGAACGCGAGCACGCAATGGCCCAGCACCAGCCTGCGCATCGAGCGCGTCTTGACCGTCACGTCCGACGTCTGGACGGCGACGGACAAGGTGAACGAGAAGTACAGGAAGTCCCAGTAGTTCGGCTGCGTGTGCTCGTCGGGGAATTCCAGCGGCAGCGTGTGCTTGCTGGCCGTGTAGTACAGGTGCGCGTAATGGAGGCAGTACATGACGCCGACCAGCAGCCACGAGCCGATCACGGTCAGCGCCGTGAACCCGTAGTGCAGTGCCTTCACGTGCTCCGACGCGTCCTTCATGTTCGCGAGTTCCGTCACGATCGCATACACGGACAGGACCGCGCCGATGACGACGGCGCCCAGCACCGCGCCGCCGCTTTCGTCCTGCCGCTCGGCGATGGCGCGCACGCGGCTGTGGTCGGCGCGGAACATCGTCCACGTCATCGTCAGCAGGTAAGCCCACACGCCGCTGTTCCAGCCGATCAGCGAGCGGCGCAGGTCGTTGTAGTTGCCGGGGGCGAGGATGCCGACGACGACGCCGAGCAGCACGGCGCCGAGCAGGTAAGGACGGCTGCGGATGAAGCGCACGAGGAAGCCGGGCTCCTGCGGCGGGCGTGCGTCGTTCGGGAAGCGCTTGTCCATCAGCCCGCCTTTGCCGTCGCGGCGGCCGTATCGTTGTCGTGGTGGGGAAAGCGGTCCATGCGCGACAGCACGGGGAACAGCTTCATCCAGGTGCCCGTGACGACGAGCGTGGCGACGCCGCCGAACACGATCGCGCGCACGAGGCCGAGCCAGCTCGCGGTGAGCCCGGACTCGAACTCGCCCAGTTCGTTGGACGCGCCGATGAACACGGCGTTCACGGCGCTGACGCGGCCGCGGATCTCGTCAGGCGTCTCGTACTGGACGAGCAGGTGGCGGATGTACACGCTGATCATGTCGCCGGCGCCCAGCAGGAACAGGGCCGCGAGGGCGACGTAGAAGCTCGTCGTCAGGCCCATCGTCACGGTGGCCGCGCCGAACAGGGCGACGCCGCCGAACATCCAGGCGCCGACCTTGCGCGTGATGGGCCAGAACGCCAGCGCGATCGAGCAGATCGTGGCGCCCGCGCCGGGGGCCGTTCGCAGCAGGCCCAGGCTCGTGGGGCCGGCCCGCAGCACGTCGTGCGCGTACGCGGGCAGAAGCGCGGTGGCGCCGCCGAACAGCACGGCGAACAGATCGAGCGAGATGGCGCCCAGCACGATCGGCCGCGACCACACGAAGCGCAGGCCCTCGAGCAGCGTGTGCCAGCTGACGGGCGCCTTGTTGCGCGCCTGCGGTGCGCTCTTCGTGCCGGCCATCAGCAGCACGGCCACGACCAGCAGGGTGCTCGACACGGCATACACGACGTTCGGCCCGAACACGTACAGCAGGCCACCGAGCACCGGGCCGACGATCACGGACACCTGGAACGTGGACGAACTCAATGCCACGGCCTGCGAGAAATCCTGCGTGGACACGAGGTTGCGCAGCACGGCTTGCGACGCCGGCTGCATGAAGGCGCGCGCGCTGCCGAACAGCACGAGCACGGCATAGACGGGCCACACGGTCGTGCTGCCGGACAGCGTGAACGCGACGAGCAGCAGGCTGCACAGCAGCTGCGTGCTCATGCAAGCGAGGATGATCTTGCGGCGGTTGTGCGTGTCGGCCACGTGGCCCGCCCACAGGATCAGCAGCAGGAACGGCGCGAACTGGGCGAGGCCGATGAGGCCCAGGTCGAACAGGCTGTGGGTGATCTGGTAGACCTGCCAGCCGATGGCCACGCTCTGCATCTGGACGGCGAGCGTGCCGAGGAAGCGCGAGGACAGGTAGAACGAAACGTTACGGTTGCGCAGGACGGCGAGGCGGCCTGTCGGGGAAAACACGGACATAGGTTGAAGTGAGGTAAGGCAGGGATGCCGGCCTCCATTGTGCCCGATGTTCAATGAAGCCGCTGTCATTACGTTGGCGGCCATCATGCTTCCGCGTGGGCGGGGCCGCCCACCCTACGGGCCACGACATGGCGTAGGGTGGGCACCCCGTGCCCACGCGGACGTTTGCAATCCGCGAGCGTCACACGTGAGTGCTGTTATTTCTTGACGAAGCGCACCGCGAACTTGTCGTCCGGCGCACCGTTCATCTCGAAGAACGGCTTCTCGCGCGGGTCGGACGGCGCGCGCAGGTAGTCGCTCTTGGCATCGACCTTGAAGCCGGCCTTCGTCACCTCGTCGACCACCGTGTCCTCGTCGATGCGGTGCAGCGTCTTGGTGGTGGTCAGGCCCGCGCCCTTCTTGGCCGCGTTGTCGACGATGACGAGATGGCCGCCCGGCTTCAGCGCGTCGTACAGGCGCTTGTTCATCGCGGCGCGGTCGGTCGGGGTATTCGCGATGTCGTGGTACGACATGTTGATCGTGATGAGGTCCAGCGCCGGGGTGCCTTTCGGGACCGGGTCGTTGAAGTCCGCCACGACGGCGTGCAGGTTCGGCAGCGTGGACTGGCCCAGGCGCTGGTCCAGCTTCGGGTTCGGCTTGGTGTTCTGGGCCCAGACCTCGCCCTTGCTGCCGACGGCGGCCGCGAGCAACGTGGCGGTGGCGCCGCCGCCCGAGGCGACGTCGAGCGCCTTCATGCCCGGCTTGACTTCCGCGAACGAGAGGAATTCGCCCGTCTTGCGGTGGTCGTCGGCCTTGCGGTCTTCGTCGCTGCGCAGCGGGCTGGCGAGGACGGACTGCCACTTGTTGCCGGCCTGGTCGGCAGCATGGGCGGGGAGGGCGCCCGCCAGCAGGGCGGCGGACAGGGCGAGCAGGACGGGGGCACGGCGTAGCGTCTTATGCATGTTGTTGACCCTTTCTTGTTTGGGAACCGGCCGGTGCGGCCGGGGCAAACGGGAACATACCGCAAATCCTTGTCGAGATATACAGGAATCGAATCTGCATATCGCGCGTGCCCGGAGGCCGTCACGGCTGGGCCAGGTCGGCTTCCGTCGTGAAGGCGTCGGCGTAGAACTCGTCGGCCGGCAGGCCGCAGCGTTCCACGTAGTCGCGGCGCGCCGAATCGACCATGATCGGCGCGCCGCACGCATACACCTGGTGGTTCGACAGGTCGGGAATATCCTGCATGACGGCCGCGTGGACGAAGCCCGTGCGGCCCGTCCAGGCGTCATCCGGCAACGCGTCCGAGATGACCGGTACGTAGGTGAAATGCGGCAGCTCGCGCGCCCACTGTTCGCACAGGTCGTGCATGTACAGGTCCTGCGGGCGGCGTCCGCCCCAGTACAGCGACACGGGACGCTCCGACTTCAGGTGGATCATGTGCTCGACGAGCGCCTTGACGGGCGCGAAGCCCGTGCCCGAGGCCAGCAGCACGATCGGCTTGCTGGACTCCTCGCGCAGGAAGAACGTGCCCAGCGGACCTTCGAAGCGCAGGATGTCGCGCTCCTTCATCGTCGAGAACACATGGTCGGTGAACACGCCGCCCGGCAAGTGCCGGATGTGCAGTTCGATGGGACCGCCCAGCGACGGCGCGCTCGCGATGCTGTAGGCGCGGCGCTTGCCGTCCTTGAGCATGAATTCGATGTACTGGCCGGCGCGGTAGGCGAGGGCTTCGTTGGCCGGCAACTGCAGCGTGATGATGGCCACGTCCGGCGCGGCGCGGCGGATGGCGATGACACGGGTCGGCATCTTGCGGACGGGGTATTCGCTGCTGCCGCCCACTTCGCGCGCTTCGATCACGAGATCACCTTCGGGCACGGCGCAGCACATCAGCGCAAAGCCCTGCAGTTTTTCCTGCTCGGACAGCGCGCGCGCCTGGTGCGGCTTGTGGTGGATCGTCCCTTCGACGACCTTGCCCTTGCAGGAACCGCAGGCGCCGTTCTTGCAGCCGTACGGCAGGCCGATGCCGGAGCGGATCGCGGCCGCGAGCACGGTTTCGTCGGCGTCGCAGTCGTAGTGATGGCCGCTGGGCTGGACAGTGATCTGAAACGTCATCGATTAAGTTCAGTAGTAACAGTTACAGGGCGCTAAATCGTTGATTTAGCGAATTTTTTCTTTAGTAACACTTCTGTATTTTACCGCTTCGCTCACCGCCTTACACACCCTAGCGGTGTTTCCTAACGACAGCGACCTCCGTTACGAATCCGCCGGCAGAAGCAAGACGTGAGGCAAGACCCCTAGGGCGAGCGCAATTTTCTCGAGATTGTCTATCGAAATATTTCGGGTACGACGCTCGACGTGCGCGATGAATGTCCGATGTAATCCTGACTCAAAAGCAAGCATTTCTTGTGACCAATTACGTTCCCTTCGCAGACGGACAAGATTTGCGGACAGGTTCGCTCTTGCTGAGTGCGTTGGGCTAGTGGCGCTCGGAGGGGAGGTTGACATTTGCGCAGCATGGAGAAACGCCGCTTTTGCGTCAGCCGCTTTTGAGTCACAATATGCCTCGGGTGAACGTCATATATTGCAATATTGTCATTAAATTGAAGTTCTAGACCTCTGGAGGAAATTAATGAATAAGCAATACCTTGTGGCATCCTCGGAAGAAGGGCTTGAGACTTGGCCGCCCTTCGTAGTAGAGGCAAATAGCCCAGAGCAAGCTATTGATAAGTTCCTACGGCAGATCTACTCTAAAGATCCGGGCTTCCAGGAATTTGTACAAGATATGTCGATAAACTGTTCGTTCATCGAGCGCTTCTTTATCGCGACTGACGCTGAGAAAGCGCAGTTCGACCAAAGCGGTAGAGTTGACTATGATTTAGAGGTTATTGCTAAGCGAGTCCGAGACTTTTTTGTTAATGCCCCTGACCTTGGCGAAAAATTCCTGCGTTATATGGACACTCGAGACGAGAACGAACTGGATGATAGCGTGTTCGAGTTTATTTCGGCAGCCGATCCAAGAGGCGTTTTGGCGTTAGCTCTTGATTCAATTCCACGGCTCCGATGACGCTAGCCGGCTAACATTTTCAGCAAAACCTCGATTAGTGATAAGTATCTCTAATAATACAGGTCGACGTACCGCCAGCAGATGAGCGAGCAGGCCAGCGAGAGGAAGGCCTGATGAATGTCCGCGGGGCGTTAGTAGCGGATTCTCAGTCTGCGAAATCGGTGAAGCCACCCGAGGGTTCGTTCGACGACCCAACTCGGTGCCTGCCAGCCAACCCAGTAGCGGTGAACTAATCAATATTTTCTCTCGATCTCGACTGGATGCATACGATGGTTGTACTGAAGGCGTTGTTGTTTTCAAGACATGAAAGAGGTTTTGTTGTGTTACGCGCGCTGAGACAGTTATGTTATGGGAAAAGGGTATTCAAGCAAATGTTCATCGCACTGCGCGAAAAAGCATTATCCTGCTCCAATTTGTCTACAACGGCCGCAAGCTTTTCCGGTTCGTTCGCCATGCCATGAAGCTTATTATCCAGTGTGCTGCGACGATTCGCCGCCTGAGGAGGGGCAGTGAGAACACCAAGTTGAATAAGCTCGGCTTCAACAATATTTTCGCAGTCAATATTTCTCAACAGTTCAGCCTCGAGGTCCTCAGGCCACACCCAGCAGTTGGCTTTTTTAAGCAATGGACGATAGGTGTTCACAGCACGTTGTTGTAGCCCCTTCTTTAGTGCAGTACGTTCTGCAACGCTTAGTAAAGCGGTTGATATGAGTAGTTTTTCGACAGCAGAGTCTTCAAATTTGCCTGGCAAAGCGACTGCTGTATTTAGTTCTATAAGCAGCGCGTTTAGAGTTTTTGCGGCATTCTTGCCGCGCTTCTTTTTTGTGTCTAGTGACGAAAGAATAGCTTGGGCAGCCGCTTGAATAGGACCCTTAGCGTGAACTGTCATCGGGATAAAGTGCGGTACTGCACTTGAAAAAACAGAATCCCAGTCGAATACAGCGCGCCACTCGATCTTCATCAAATGAAGGATTTCGCAAAATTGCGCAACTCGGTCTTTGCCTTCTGCCGATACTATAAGTATGTCTGCTGCATCGATTGTTATGTTCTTTCTAAGCTCATAGAGCCTGCTCAGTACCGTCCGGTCTGTTGCGCCCTCGACTACGATCACCAAATTTGACAGCAACGGCTCTATACATTTCAATCCATACGTCTCGGAAATATAGTGGAGGGTTTTTGATGAGTATTTTGCAAGAAGCCCATCCAGTGGGAAATATGTGGTCGCGTCATTTTTTACTCCTAGTCGCCGCAGTTTTCCCATTTCAAAATGATTTAGGAGGTAAGGCGAATGAGTACTTAAAAGGACTTGGTGAGTTAAACTGAGTTGTTCGAAATCGTCTGCTACGCAACGAATTGTCGATGGATGCAAATGATTGTCTGGCTCTTCAAAGATAAACAGCAAACTTCCTTCGTATGTGGAGCCAAGCTGCTTATATAGATCCATAATAACCGTGCTTTGATGCCCTGTGCCAACTGCATCCAGACGGACCTCAACATTTACTCGCTTTACCTTAAGAGATATTTGCTCTGCTAGCGACTCCATTTCCATGCCGGCAAAATCAAGCTCCATGGTAGAATTTCCTAGTAGTTTTGAAACCCCATTGGTGCTATTTGATAATACCGGGCGAGCCTTGCGTCGAAATAACTTTTCTGCTTGGTCGCGTAGCCCGTTAACATTGCCCGTCCCTCGTGTTCGGAGTAAAGCTTCTTTCAAAAGCTTTCTGAACGGCTCTAGCCCGCCTGCGTTTAAGTCGCGAATCGGCGGAACGTAAACAATTTGAAAATTGTTAATAAGGAGTTCGAAGTCTGCCTGTGCCGTGGAGGCGCCAACCTGCCTGCTTACTGTGCCGCCTCGATAAAGCTTGCATACATATCTTAGAGTTCCATCCGGTTCGGCAAGCGCAGCCAATGCAGGGATGCAAGCGGAGAATATTAGCTCGATATGGATGGAAGTACGTGGGCCCGTTTTCCACTGCGTGATGTTTTCGGCCACGTCTGCGGCACCTACACTTGGCTGCAGCGCAAGCAGTATAGCTCGCATCACGTTTGATTTTCCGCAACTATTGGGGCCACACACTACAGTGAGATGATCAAGAGGTAATGTCAAGTCTTCAATCGACCGAAAATTTCGAATTCGTACTTTACTCAATTGCATGGGGGGCTGCGCTCATTTTTATGTTTTAATGAAATTAAATTCTCTTCGATAGAGCTATATAGGCGTGTATTTCGCCCACTTCCTAGGTCGTGTCCATTTTCTTGTGCAAGTGAATCCCGATAGGATTCTTAGTCGCGCTCTAGTGTACAATGACGTTCGACGGGAAAAGGCTAGGAAGAATATTATCCCCATAGTCGGCAACAAAGCTTATGGAGCTCTCTATAAAGTCCGGTGCACCGTGTTGGAGCGGACGAGGATACAGCCTGAATATTCGCCCAAAAGGTACACGTACATTCGCGGGGTGACAGCATTCTTTTAACCAATCTGCGAGGTTAAGTGTCCGAATGTCTGCGATCGCGCTGCGCGCTCCCTCTTGGTAGGCTACAAAGGGAATTCCAAACTCTCCTGGCGGAACCTGCTCAATGGCCTCATTTAATGTCGACATTGGGCCCCAAGAACGTTTCTTGATTGCCTGCTCACTGCTATTTACCCACAGAAGGCCGACAGGCTCTTCGGCCATATCTAGAACTGGTTCGTAAAAGTTCCTCACCCGGCAGATAAGACCATCCCATTCTGCAAGATCGGAATTCCATCCGAAAACCTCGTTAAGCATGAAGGGGGAATACATACGAGTATTTCCTCCGATATTGACTAGCTTAGCCGACTCCACATAGGTCGCTGTTCCCCAAGGCCAGGTCGCTCTCGAGCCACTTTTGCCGGCGAAACGTAATTGCAGTAGACATGAAACGATTTCATCGATTGAAATTAGTTTCGACTCGATCGACAATTCCAGTAAGAACATTCCCCACATGCCTGCCGCTCTAGCATATGTATCTAATTTTTCGAAGAGCGATCGCATTACGCGTTCTTCACTAAGCTCGTATTCCGTAAGGACTCTTTTCCGCTTGCATTCGATGACAATAGGGTAAGGATCGTGACACCGCAAATCCGGAGTCTTGCCGCCCCGTGGCTCCAGAAATTCAACCGATCGACCCTTTATAGCGCATCCGGCAGCGACGAGTAGTTCGAAAATTGTCGAGTCGACATCTCTTGAGGTACCTCGCCAAAGTGATCGGATTCGCTTCATGGCACCAGGAACGTTCGATAACACGTCAAGTCGCTCGGCCAAACGAGCAATCTGAGGTACTAGGCTGGCGCCGGCAAACATGTCATAGTTCGGGTTATTTGTGAGCCAGAAGTGACTCTCATTAACGCACTGTGCAAAACGGTGTATTTGGGGAGATTCGCTTTCGGGTACAACCCCCTTAACGATAGAAAGGAGGCCGTTTTCTCTTTTGATACATGGTGACTCCATGGCCAAAGAGCGATATGTGGTCAATGTAGATGCCGGTATTAACTCAAGCAGCTTATCAAACGATTGCGAAAGTAGAGTATTGACGTCTCCCCCTGTTGGGGCTACCTGGTCAACAGTCAGTTGGTCACGGGAGTACCGTGGAGGAGAATCGCCTGTCTCCCTCGCGGTCTCGATGTCTTCTATTTCTTCCGCCGTCAGCTTGAGCAGAGCTCCCATATCTTTTATGATATCGTTAAGACGGTCGCTAGCGGCAACTCCTTTTTTTTCAAGCTCTGTCATTTCCCCTTTGAGTTCATCTGAGGGATTTTGGAAGAATTTACGTCTCGCGCCAGCTAAATGTTGTCCGATAGCATTAAGCTCGACCTTTACTATGTCCGCTTGTGAGGTTAAAGCTCGAAACGCTTTTATATCTTTATCGTTCAACGATTCCATTTTTTACGATTTGAGATTGGATGAGCCCTGTGTGTTTTACGTTACGTGGCGATCACATTCTGACAGTGATCCTCTAAACAGGTTTTCGGGGGCAGATCTTTTTTGATTATAGCGACTTCGGGGAAAGCAACCACTGCATCCGCCCGAGGTCGCCGATTGATATCACGGAATAACTACAACCTCTTCAGGAGCAAACCAGCCAGTTTTTTCGTTAATGTGCGCAAGCGCTGTGGCCGGCTGCGTTGACCACAGCACGAGTGCTAGAGACTCCCGAGCTCGGCTGCAAGTGACGTACAACAGGCGCAGACTGCGGTCGATTGTGGTTTCCTTGCCGTCGCTGAGATTTGAAATGTCCGTATCACTCAGGGTTTTGCCCCCGAAGAGCTTGTCGTACGAGATCAAGAAACCGCCGGCTTGGCTATCGTCCATTACGACCATTACGTGGTCAAATTCGGAGCCTTTTATGACCTGATGCGTCGCTAGCTCCGAAGTGCCAGCTAGATACCGCCGATACTGTACGAGCTCTGCCCAAGGCGCTGCAAAGAGTGCACACCAGCCACGGCGGATCCTGGCGTGCGTAGTCTCCGTATTCTTTCGGGGGATTGGAGGAGGAGGTGGTGGCGACTTGTCGGCGAACGCCTCCGCCAAACGCGGGTGCACTTCGAACAGCCGAGCCGCTATGACAGGTTCGATCACTTGCCCAATAGTCGAGTCTTCATCTATGCAAATCCTGGCGAACTTCTGGATGGCATTTAGGATCTCGTCCGTGCGGACGTTACGCTGAGCCTCATCGACAGGTAGATCGTCGAGGCTTCCATTACGGCGGAGCACATCGGTCATAGCAGATTCATTCATGGTGCCGTCGGGGCGGATGCAAGCTTCTAGCTGTGCCAGTTCATCCAGCACTAGCTTGGCCGCAGAGGGACCATTGTTCTCGCCACTGCCTACCGGTGCCGCGCCATTCGGGTCGATAAGGTCCATTGCCTCGTAGACGCTCAGAAACCCGCCCCTGGTTGCAACCAGCTTGTGTTCAAGCGCCAAGAGCTGATAGGTTCCGTCTTTCCATGCATCGGGCGACACCGACGCTTGCATCTGAGCGGCGCACCAATGCTCGTGTTCACGCTTGTCGTTGGCGGACTGAGATGCGTCGCCGACGAACAGGCGCACTACGCCGCCCGTTTTCTCGGTCCGGTGATGTTGCCTCACGCCGCTCGTTGACTGCGTGCGTCCCTGCATCTTCGATTCCCAGATCTGATTGATGAGAGTGACGATGCGACGCTGGCTACGGTGGTTCATCTGCAACTCGGGTTTAGCCCAACCCGTGGGCACCAAGCCCGGCAGGTCGGAATGACCATCGGAATAGATGCGCTGACGGTGGTCGCCCAATAATCCTAGTGTGAGTCCGCTGCCTCGTGGCTCGGCCAAGACCATCAGCGCGTCCAGAACTCCCTTCATCGTGTCCTGGGACTCGTCAATAAGGATGATTGGGTGGCGATCCCTCAGGATGGTCCTGAGCGTTGGTCGGTTCAGGAGCAGCCAAGCCGTGGCGTCGAGGACGTGCCGGTGCTGGATGGCGCCCGGCCCAAACGTATTCCGGTCTGGGTTGTAAATGAACTTCTCGGTCTTGCCAAGCTGGTCGATTTCTGCCTCGATCTCGGCAAACTTCGCAATGTCAGTGTCACTTATCCCGCGCTTCTTGGCGGCGGCCTTGCTGAGCTCCTTCTCCAGCTCGGCCTGTTTTACCGCTACAAGCGCCGCGCTAATGTCTGCGTCGAAGCCATTGATGAGCTCCCAGCAGAACGAATGGATCGTCGAGACGTTTACCAAGTCGTTGCTGCCTAGGCGCCCATTAATGACCGCTACAGCGTTCTTTGTGAACGTGACGACGCGAATGGCACGGCCGGCTAGTCGCAGTTGGCGGCCGAGTCCGCTGCCGGCCACGTGAGGCACGACTCCGGTGAGCCTGCGAAGGACCTCGACGAGCGTACGCGTCTTACCAGACCCGGCGCCGGCGAAAAGAAAGAAGCTGCGTGGTGGCTGCTCGGTGAGGTACCCGCAGATCTCCTCAACGACGCCGGCATCCCGGTCGTTGCCTTCGCGAACGAGGGAGCGATTCATAGTACGATGTCCGCGCTTGGTTCGAGCTGGGCCTGCAGCCAGGCGAGGGCGTCTGCGATGTACTTCGGGCAGGTGATGCTCTCTCCTGCAGCCACGTTCTCGAAGATGCTCGCGGCGAAGTCGCCTTTGCTGAACGACTTGTGCATCAACGTGTGCAGTGCGCTGGCCAGCTCAGGATGCGTTTTTGCCGCAGCAACCTTGGCGGCGACGGCGCCGAGGGCCCCAGTTGGAGGCGCGACTGAGTTACCGTCATTGTCCACCGCCGTCATCAGCTTTTTGAACCAATCGATGTTGCTTAAAATTAGGGAGTCCTCGAAAGAGCTTGGCCACGTGTTGCCGGCCTCGGAGACTGGCAACTGCCAAGAAAATCGAACCATGCAGTCAGCCTCTGTCCATGTCAGGTGTTCGGGCTTAGGCACTTTGAAGTCATCTAGGTTCTCAAGCTTGGGATGCCAGTTGCGCAGCGTGGCGTTACCGCACTGTAGTCCGACTTGGCCGGTGTTGGCTACGGCTACGTAGACCGTCTTTCCTGTAGCCGCGGCTTTGGCTTCGACAGGGTCGATGTCGGTAATGACGACGGTAGGAATACGCAGCCTCTCGACCAGAGGTTTTAATCGATGTGCGTGGCTGCCGCCGATGTCCAGGAAGGATACGTAGCGGCTGTTTAGCACTTCGTAGTCACGCTCCATGAATAGTGGCACCAACATGCGCTCGGCCACGCCCTCAACGAAGATGGCCGCGTTGGCGAACAAGAGGTCGGTATGCTGAACGCGGAAGTACCGTTCGGCGAACTTCCGCGTCACTGTGTCGCTCCCGAAGATCTGCCCGAGGTTAACGACTTCGGTTGTCGGCATCGGCTGGCCCGCCGATTTGGGGACGCGACGGACGTAGCGCAGTCGGTCGAAGTTCTCCGCGTGCGCTAGGTGGCTCGAATGCGTGCTGATAAGCAGCTGGCTTTTCAGCGCAGTTGCTTCCTTTTCGGTCGGACTTATGAGTTTATGCGCCTTGTCGGGGAAGATGCGCTGCACCTGCACATGCAGATGGGCCTCAGGCTCCTCGATCATGACTAGGTGAACCGGCGCCGGTGACCCCTTTTCCGGATTCAAACGGGCGGTCTTGAAAGACACTAGCTGATAGCTCAGCGACTGAAGATTTTGGTAGCCTAGGCCGATGGAGTATTCCGGCAGCAGATCTTCGCCGGAGTCCTTCTTCATGCTGTACTGGACTGCAGTTCCATGGTCGAGCAGGTCTGCTGTCTGAATGCGGGTCCGGAAGCGGATTTCCTGCGGATCATGCAACCCAGGATAACCGAGCTTTTTAACCTCCGCCACCGACGGCGCGATAGCGTCGTGGATCTTCTTGTCCAGCTCCTTTTGCGCCTCGGCCACGGCCTTGATGAGGTCCGCTCGGTGGCCGTGTCCCGTTGCGGCCACGTTAAGGTGCCTCCGTGCGAACTGAAGCAGTTGGTCGGAAAACATCCCTACACGATGAGGACCGGATGCGGACCGCGAGGCAGCCTCTTCGCTGCCAAGGCCACGCTGAGCCGCCACGAAGTCGACGCGGATCAGCTTAGCCAAATGCTTACGCTCGATAGGTTCCGCGTCAGCCGGTAACAGCTGCGTCGTGTAGGTTGGTTTACCCTCTAGCGGGTTATTCTCTGCGTCTAGCTTATATGCCCTAACGTGGCCCATCTTTAGTGGTTCACGCAGCCAGTAGTCGAGTAAGTCAATGGGCCAAGCGAGTGAGTCGGTGCCCATATCTTTCACGGGAAGACGGGCCGTGTGATACGACCAGGCCAACTCCTTTAGCGAGGCTACGTCGGACACTGGCTCCAGACGTAGTCGAACTCCAACCGCACCGCCTTGCCAGTTGAATTTGGAGAGAAGCGGGGCCACGAAATGGTACATCCCTGCCTCGGCATTGAACCAGAGATCAAGCGTAGGCATAGTGGACAGCAGGGTGGTAAGCTGGGCCGCCCAGTCGGTGGAGTCGGTTCCAGCAGATGTTGCTGGATCCTCAGTCAAAGTTTCCCATTCTTTGCCGAGCTCTCGTAGTTTTGTCCACTGCGAAAGGCTAATGTCAAAGGCGCCGAATGCCGAACTATCGGACAAGAAGTGCCGCAGTGCTGCAAGCACGGAGGTTTTGCCGCTGTTGTTGGCGCCGACGAGAATAGTGGTTTTCTCATCGATATCCATCTGAACCTTACCCAGCCGACGAAACTGGCAAAGCTCCAGGTATCGAAGAGTTATGCTGCCTGTGCTTGGAATGATTATTGTTTTTTCTGTCATAGCCTATTGGACTGGGTATTGTTTGACCGCTCTTTGCCCGGCCGTATTCATAAAGGCTCTGGGCGTTTCGTACAGATCGAACTGCACATGACTTAGCGAGTCCCTTCTAGCCCCAAGGAACTTGGTGCAATTCTGAATAGGGGCCAATAAAACAATACCATCGAACAGTGCGTTATGGCAACTGTCGTTACGACCTCGGTGTTAGCACGAATACGGCGTAAATCTTCAGCTAACTAGGGAGCTTGCTTACCTTTCCGGTCGAGATCGCTGACTGGAGCGTCAGCTCCGCGCGCAATGCTTCGTTGATGGACGCAAGATCAATAATTTCTTTCCTCAAGTTCGCAACTTCGACACGCAGAGCTTGATTTTTGGCCCGCTCTTGGATCAATAGATTCTCGTTTTTATTGCGTTGAGATCGGATGTCCTTGCCTACTGCGATCCTGACCTCTTCAGCAAGAGAAGGATAGCGATTATGGATTAACGCTGAACTTACGCCGGCCTCTTTCGCAATGCCAGATATAGACACCTTAGCACCGCGCTCACGTAGTTTCTTTAGCGCCAAGCGGAGCTTGGCTTCGGTCTGCTGTCGATCACGGGTTTGCCCCGTCGGTTTGTTAGGGTTTACGCTCACTTTTAGTACCTACTCTATATTCGCACCTAGAGCGTTTAATACCTTCTTTGCTCTCGACATGTCGCGCCTGACTCTGTCAACAGCGCCTGGGCCCAAATCTTCAGCCTCTCGAACTAATTCTTGCTGATCGGAATATAGTTGCTGCCATACCTTTTTGAACGACTGGTCAATTACTCCATTCCCACAGTCGACACATAAACCTTTTTCATATAATCCTTGGCCACCGCAACCGTCGTCCTGTGCAAGGCACCAACCGTGCCCTGTGCTGCGTAAGTTGAGCTTAGTACTGGTTTCCAGAATGAGGGCAGAGCGATTCGGGAAGTCATGTCCTCTCATTTTCATAATTTTAATACCTGCTCCGCCCGCTAGTGGTTGCTCATCAGAGAGCCAACTTTCGATAATGTCTACTTTCTGGCTTTGAATTTCCTCAAATATCTCATCGTAAAGCGGGGAATCTTGGTTCGGGTTCGAGGCATATAGCTGGGACATGTCTAAACTAGAGTGCTTAAATTGCTCTTTCAGGAAGAGAAGATTTCCTAATCTATGCCTAACAAAAGTCCAGGCATATAATCGGCGCATTTGATGCGGAGCAAGTGCCCAATCAGTACCAGCTAGACTAGCTAAATTTCTCATCGCCATACGCCACCCGCCTATCGTTACTGCGCTTACGCCGCGACCGCTGACTCCGAGGAATAGTCGGTTCTGATTGGCTTTGAGGCGGGCCAGGGTCTTTTGATAACGAGGACTCTCCGCATCACACGTTTCCGACTCCATTTTGCATATCTGGTTTTTTAAGATTAGTCGAAGCGGTGCGGAAAAACGTTCCATCACTTCGAGTATCACGTGCCCTAAAGATGGCATCATGTATTCGACACGTCCCTTAAAAGTCTTATGCTCGATACTCGTAACCCAATGGTATGTAATGCCGTTCTTTTTCTCTGTCCGCCCGGCATCAATCTCGATTCCAACTATTTCCTCGCAGCGCATGCCAGTTAGTATGCCGATGAGGAAAAAGCAGCAGTCTCGTATTAATTTTACATCTTGATCTCTATATTTTCGACGAAGCCCGGTGTCGCGCTCATCTAGTACACAGTGCGCATTGTTGAGAACTCTCTCGGAGAAACTAAATATCTGTTGTGCGACGCCTTTCGGTATCAGTGGAGTTTTGCTTGCTTGTGTCACTTTTTCCCTTGCTTGTCCTGACATGCCCGCAACATCAAAGTATGACGATTCTGGCCACGGATGGAATTTAAGACCATCCTCGTGCTCTTTGTTAAATCGGTACAGAATTTCAAGTGGGAAAAAATTTTTAACCAATGCATTTGTCGACAAGCATTTTACGTTGCGTTGGTTATGGACAAAATTTGAAACATGAATCGGCCTTACTTGGGAGAAGTATGTAAGATTTTGATCTGTGAGATATTTAGTGAATCCTAATAACGCTTGAAGTACACGCATGATCGACACCGCGCCGGGGCGTCGTGTGCCGGGAATTCCCGTACGCCAATAGCGATAAATGACTGCTTTGCAGGCAGGCCGAAATCCTTCCGGTATTCTCAACCAATTAAATGATTTGACCCCATCAGATAAATTTGATTGGTTGAAGAACGGCCACATATCCCATTGAGTATCTCCATAACGGCTGATGACGATCGTATTGCCTAGATCGTTTGTAACTGCACTTATAACAATGTTTTCACACTTCTCTGCGGAGTAGGGGGCGATGCTAGTGGGTTGAGAAGCGAGCAATTCATACGCTTTAGTGAGTGTCATCTGTTTGCACTTTCGCCAGCAATTTGGTAGGTCTTCCAGAATTTTATTGGATCTACCTTTGCTTTGGTTTTCGCTTTCGATAGAATTTCAGAGTCAAATTTTTCGACTGTGAATGAATCAATCAAATCCAGTATGCTCCTAAATTTAGCACGCCAGTCGCTAGAGCGACCGTTCTCAATTTCGGCTTGCAGAAACCAGTAGAAACTAAACAGTCGGTGAAGGTCTTTTTCTGAGCCGACAATTGCATATGATCGGCAGCTAAAACAACTTAAAAAATCTGAGCAGTGCGTTTTTCCGTCTTTTGGTGCATATTCGCCGTAAATTGTGTCGTGACAACTTCCCACCGGAGTGTTTTCCGGTAGAGCCTTAATCGCAACATTGGAAAGATTAGGACTTTCACTGCCGCGATAGATATCAGGAAGTGCCTCGCCAACAAACGTTGCATTTGCTCGCATTTCGTCGGTGCAGGATAAGTAATGAGTGTCAGCTACATCTGGTGTATGGCCCATAACTGAGGCAACTGCAAATAGGTCGCCGCCGCTTAGCGACCAGAGGCGGTTCTCTAGTGTCTTTCTTAGGCGAGAGAAATTAATAACGAGTCGTCCACCATCATCACTCGTTAGGCCATATTTGTCGATCCGTCGTTGGATTGTCCGACTCATTACGGCTGTGGAGAGTAATGTTATCTCACGTTTTCTTGAGGCTTGGCGATACACCCACAAACTTTGGCGAATAGTTTTATCTTTAGATTTCTCGGAAAGAATCTGATTTCTACTAAGAACCATCTTAAACAAAGCTACCCCATCCATTGGTATAGAGGCGAATTGCGAAGCACTGACCGAGTAACGCAAAGAGGTGAGGTGCGTTGCATTCCCTCGGCGCTTAAATGACTCGAGCAACATCATATTTGGCATGAAAGGATGGGGGCGCAGGCTATCTCTGCGCAACTCTAGTAATGATGTTGGATTCAAACCAGTACGCATCGCAAGCGCCGTGGCTAAAATTGTTAAAGCCTCTGCTTCTACACCATCAAAAGTGCCTTTGTGAATTAATATGATCTCTTTTCGCAGCATTTGGGCAAGTCGCGCGCGCTCGTTTTCAGAGAGCTCCTTTTCTCCCTTACTTGCGTTATTGCTTCCTGGGTAGGGGTTCGGCGGAAAGATATTTCTGCTTCCGGCGACAAATCCATAACGAAACATTGAGGTGAGAACCGCTTTGGTTCCTGAGTAAGTTGCTTTCTGCGTAACTACTGACCAGCCTCGACCATTAACTCCTAACCATTTTATAAATTCGTTGATGTGAGATCTGTCGATGTCTTGTGGCCTTATCGAGGAGCCGTATTCTATTAAGAAGTCTAGAAAATGTCGAAAAGATATCCAGTACGTGACAACAGTTGAGGGAAAGACGCTTTTATTTTTGAGCAGTAGTCTCAAGAGCGATTCGCAGTTGAATACCCATTCGTCGACTCCATGGTTTAGCCGGGCACTCATGTCGATTTTTCGCCATGACAAGGTTGGCCTGTCTAACAGAATTATGGCATTCGAAACGTGCGTTTCGAAATTAATTTTTAGATCGTTCTTAAGAAGTTCTCTGGCTTTGAAATTCTTCCTCGTTGCCATGCCTTAGTCCTCGCTGCTAAAGAGCTTGTCTAATTCGTCCTCATGTTGCAGGATGAGATGGCCTTCTAAGTTATTAATTAGATGAAGATATTTTGCAGTCGTCTTAACGCTGCTGTGTCCTAATCTGTCGCGGACATAAAGTAAAGGCTCGCCTTTAAAATCCTTGCTTTTCCTCAAGCTCCAAAGTAAGTATGTGGCATACGTGTGGCGAAGCATGTGTGGGCGCACTTTATAATTCACTCGTGACGTCAGTCTGGAGAATATGTCAGTAAAGGCGGTTTTTCCGTAGGGACGTCCAGTCTCGGTAAGGAATAATGTCGCGAACTTAGAGTCGTCGGATACATTGTTCTCCCTCTTCTGTCGATGACGCGAGGCATACCAGAATAAATCCTCCATCAAATCATAGGGGATGTCGATATCTCTGGGCTTATTAAATTTTATTCGCATGTCTCTCGGATTGAGAGAAATGCGAATTTTTTGACCTATCGAAAGATCTTTTCTTCGGGTTGGGTCGAAAACATACTTTTCCGGAAAAGTCCGACACTCTACCTGCCTAAGTCCGGTTCGTAACATTAGCTGGAATATTAGTTGATGAGTGTAGTTGCTAATGTTTTGCAGGCAGTCCTTTGCTTGCTCTTTCGTGATAAACGGTATTGATAAGCCGGGCTCACGGAGCAGTACATCTGGCGTCTGCGTTAGAACATCACCGGAATTTAGGTGGGAAGCGAAGCCAGGGTCAGGATTAAGGCGGATAGTTGACTTGTCAAATGGAAGGGTTTCGATAAGCCTAGTTTCTAAGGCCCAGACGTAGAATCTTACAACTATTCTCATGCGCTGATTGACCGTGCGCGGGCTGAGCTCTAGTTCGCCTCGGGACCAGTCTCGATATTTAACTAATGGTCCAGCCGACCCAAGGGCTGGATTAGCTGTCCAGTCCAGATTATTAGCTGAAAGGAATGCGAAGTAGTCGTAAAGCGACCTTCCGTACGCAGCCCATGTGTCTTTACTGTTGCGCTTGCCGGGCGACAGTAAAAGCTCCCAAAGAAATCTTTGTGCCGGCTGGATCGCATCGCTTTTGTCATCCAACAGAAGCGGAAAACCCTCATAGGTTCGCCCCGAGACGACCAGCTTTTCGTTGGCAAGTACCAAACGCACCTTAGGGCCTCTTCATTCCGTGTTGGTAGGTACAGCTGCTGCTATACCCTAAGAAGCGCTGAGAGGGCGGTGCTTGAGATTGCGCGTCGTGCGGGTAATCTCAATGTTGCTCATCAATGAACAAATGTCAAGTAACTATTTGGACTGATATGATCATACAATCCTCGGAATGAATACAAAAAACAAATTCGGGTTCAACAAGCCGCGCCTCTTGATCGTGGGCTGCGGCGATGTCGGCATGCGCCTGCTGCCGCTGGTGCGTGAGCGTTTTCGCGTGTTTGCCGTGACGAGCCAGCCGGCACGCTGCGCGGCACTCCGCGCCGCGGGCGCGGTGCCCGTCGTGGCCGACCTCGACCGGCCCGCAACGTTGAAGCGCCTGGCCGGTCTGGCGCAGCGGGTCGTGCACCTGGCGCCCCCGCCACCGGACGGTGCGCTCGATGTGCGCACGCGCAATTTGACCGCCATTCTACCCGACGGCGCACGGGTCGTTTATGTCAGCACCACGGGCGTCTACGGCGACCGCGGCGGTGCGCCGACGCCCGAAACGACGCCCGTCGCGCCACGCAATGCGAGGGCGCGCCGGCGCGTCGACGCGGAACGCGTGCTGCGCGCCTGGGCCGTGGCCAGCGGCGGCAAGGTGGCGATCCTGCGCGCGCCCGGCATCTACGCGGCCGACCGCCTGCCCATCGAACGGCTGCAGCGAGGCACGCCCGCGCTCGCGCGCGAGGATGACGTGTACACGAACCACATCCACGCGGACGACCTCGCCCGCCTGTGCGCGTTGGCGCTGTTCCGGGCGCGGCCGGGTCGCGTCTACAACGCGTCGGACGACAGCCGCCTCAAGATGGGCGATTATTTCGACGTCGTGGCGGATGCGTTCGGCCTGCCCCGGCCGCCGCGGCTGGCGCGCGCCGACCTGGAAAAGGCCGTGTCGCCGATGCTGCTGTCCTTCATGTCGGAATCGCGCCAGCTGGACAACCGCCGCCTCGCGACGGAATTGCGCGCCCGCCTGCTGCACCCCCGCGTGGAAGAGACGGTCGCGGCACTGGCCCGCACGACGTCTGCATAAGGGCGGCTTAAGCATTTCGCAACTGGTCCATGTATCATTCGGGGTCGCCGTAGAGCGACCATCATATAAAGAATCTATATTCCCGAAACTGGCTCATTTTCCATAACCCCCGATGGGTCGTGGAGAATTTCCCATGGATGTCACAAGCGAAGGACGATTTATGCCCATCAGAAGGATCCCGGAGGGCGCCGAGTATGACCCGAACCGGGTGCTCGATGCCATCATCAGCAAGCTCAGGCTGAAGAACGACGCCGCGCTGTCGCGCGTGCTGGAGGTGGCGCCGCCCGTCATCAGCAAGATCCGCCACAACACGCTGCCGATCGGCGCCACGCTGCTGCTGCGCATGCATGAGGTGTCCGATTACAGCATCCGCGAGTTGCGCGCGCTGATGCTCAGGTCCGAGGGCGCGCTGTCCAGCCCGGTCTGATCCCACGAAAAAAATCCGCCCGGGTGGGCGGATCAGGCCGGCGCGGCCCCATGAGGGAGTCGGCCGCGCCGGGACGGGCTGCCGGACGTGTCCGGCGTATTCCCTCAGGCTGCGCTGACCGACGGGCGCGGACCGGCGCAGAACGCGACGTCCATGCTGGGACGCGGGCCGGCGCAGAATGCCGTGTCGGTGCCCTTTGCGGCGGTCTTGACCGATGGACGCGGACCGGCGCAGAACGCGACGTCGGAACTCGGACGTGGGCCTGCGCAGAACGCGGTGTCGGTACCCTTTGCGGCGGTCTTGACCGACGGACGCGGGCCGGCGCAGAACGCGACGTCGGAACTCGGGCGCGGGCCTGCGCAGAATGCGGTGTCGGTACCCTTTGCGGCGGTCTTGACCGATGGACGTGGACCGGCGCAGAACGCGACGTCGGAACTCGGCCGTGGGCCGGCGCAGAACGCGGTGTCGATGCCCTTTGCGGCGGTCTTGACCGACGGACGCGGGCCGGCGCAGAACGCGACGTCGGAACTCGGGCGCGGGCCGGCGCAGAACGCGGTGTCGGTGCCCTTTGCGGCGGTCTTGACCGATGGACGCGGACCGGCGCAGAACGCGACGTCGGAACTCGGACGCGGGCCTGCGCAGAACGCGGTGTCGGTGCCCTTTGCGGCGGTCTTGACCGACGGACGCGGGCCGGCGCAGAACGCGACGTCGGAACTCGGGCGCGGGCCGGCGCAGAACGCGGTGTCCGTGCCCTTTGCGGCGGCGTTGACCGACGGACGCGGGCCGGCGCAGAAGGCGACATCGGAACTCGGACGCGGGCCTGCGCAGAACGCAGTGTCCGTGCCCTTCGCGTCAGCCGTGATTGACGGACGCGGGCCTGCGCAGAACGCGACGTCCGAACTCGGGCGAGGACCGGCGCAGAACGCAGCGGCCACGCCGTCCGATACCGCTTCCGCGGCGGCGACCGTGCCCGGGTAGGCGTCGCCGAACGTGGCTTCGTACAGTTCGCGCATGCGGTCGCCGCTGTCGAGGCGGAACTGCTGGTCGTCTTCGTCGCCCATGCCGACGTACGGGTAGTGGTGCAGGAAGTAGCCGAACGCCTGCTCGCAGTCGGCGGCGTATTTCATCGTGTCGAGGATGTGGTAGTGCCAGAACGTGTCGACGTCGACCAGCGGTGCCGTGTCCTCGTCCGGATACAGCTTCATCAGGCACAGGAAACGACGGTATTCCTTTTCGACGGCATTGGCTTTTTCCAGGCTCCAGCCTTCGCCTGAGGGGCCGTGCATCAGCTTCGTCTTGATCGGTTCCAGGTCGAGTTGCATCACGGAGTTGAACAGGTCGTTTGCGTTCATAGTCATCCTCATATGTTTGGTTAAAGTACTGCTATCCCTGGTGTTGGTTTGTGCGTGGATTGGCTGCAGGCGAACAACATTTCCGCGGAGCGCACGTTGACATTCAGCAAGTCCTCGGTGGATTCGCGGATTTGTCTTACACGTGCTCAATGTAGACGAGGCAATCGAGCCTCTTATTGATATTTATCAAAGAAACAACATTTATTGCTTGGCTCGCTAGGCGATACCAAATTGGCATAGTCGGAGGTAACGATCCGGGATAAGCAAGGTGTGAAGTTTGATAGAAATCAAATAACAGACGAGCCTGATCCACGTTCGATCAGGTCGAGCACCGGCTGCTCCGGGCCGCCGATGACGGGCGCGGACACGGTCACCGTGGTGCCTCCGTCCGGCTCGCTGAACACGGCGCAGGTGCCGCCGAGGATCACGATGCGCTCTTCGATGCCGACGAGGCCGAACGATCCGTATTTGTTGCGCCCGCCCGGCGGCAGGCCGCAACCGTTGTCGCGCACCGTCAGCGACAGCCAGCCGCCGTTCAGCCGCAACTCCACCTTCACGCGCGTCGCGTTCGCGTGCCGCACGATGTTCGTCAGCGATTCCTGCAGGATGCGGAAGAACGCCGTCGCGCAGTGGTCGGGCAGGGCGATCTCGCCGTGGTCGTCCTGGATGTCGCACTGGATGCCCGTGCGGCGCTGGAACTGGTTGACCTGCCACTCGACCGCGGCGGACAGGCCCAGGTCGAGCACCGTCGGACGCAGGTCGTTGATGATCTGGCGCACGCTCTTGATCGTCGTGTCGATCTGCAGCAGCGTGGCGCGGGCGCGCTTGTGCAGGTGGCTGTGCGTGCCTTGCGTGCGCCCGGCCAGCAGTTCGGCCTCGATGCGCAGCGCGAGCAGGCTCTGGCCGAGGTCGTCGTGGATCTCGCGCGCGATGCGCTTGCGCTCCATTTCCTTGATCTGGTAGGCGTGGTCGGCCAGGCGCCTGAGCTTCTGGTGCGACAGCTGCAACTTGCTTTGGCTTTCGCGCAATTCGCTCGTCATCTCCTGCGCGAGCGCGAGGGCGGCGCGGCGTGACGAGGTCAGCGTGTGCAGCAGCGCGTACAGCAGGATCGAGCCGAGGAAGCCGAACCCCATCATCAGCTTCGGATAATACGTGTCGAATTCCGTGTACAGCGACGTCTTGCGGACGCTGTACACGGTCTTCCAGGGACGGCCGTTGAAGTTCAGCGGCAGCGTCGTCGTGAACACGTCGTCGCCGCTGTCGAGCGCCGGCGTCGGGTCCGCGTGCGTGCCCCGGCTGTCGAACAGCGCCTGCGGGTGGCCGGACGCGTCGTGCCCGTTCACGTCCACGCCGGAGCCGATGTCGTACAAGGTCATGCGCAGGCCGGAAATCGGGATCTCGTCGATGACGCCGTGCAGCAGCTTCGGCATATTGAAGGCGATGCCGAGCGAGCCCACGTAGGCTGCGCGGCGCTCTTCCACCGTATCGAGCGGCATGCCGAATTGGTATACCGGCGTGCGCATCCCCAGGTAGATGTTGTTCGGCGTGGACAGCGCGGGAATCGGCGTGCCCGCGGCGTACAGCGTGCCGTTGTCGCGCGCATCCATCAATTGCTTGCTGAAGTAGCGGTTCGTCAACAAGTCGATGCCGTACAGCGTGGGCTTGTCCGGATCGGGCTCGAAATAGGCGATCGGCAGATAGTCCTTGCGGATACCGGGCGGGGAGATGTCGAGTTGCGCATCGCTGCCGAGGTGGCGCCGCATTTCCTCGCGCAGGTCGTCCATGAACGCGGCCCGGTCGGCTTCCGTGACGTAGGCCGCGAAATTCATGCTGTCGATGGCAGGATAATTGCGCGGCAATTCCAAGCCACGCACGTATTCGTGGAAGCGGCGATGCGTCATGATGTCCGAGCTTTGCAGCATGCTGCCTGCGGCACGGAGGAGGTCCGTGTACGACTTGAGCCGGACGCTGATGACGCTTTGCGCGTGCTTCGCGTGATTGACGAACCGGGCCTCCGCATCGCCTTCGATCGAATGGGCCGTGACCATGTACAAGAGGCTGCCGACGAGCGACGACAGCAGGGCGCCGGCCCAGAACGAGAACCGGGTGACCGAAAAAGCGTCTCTCAGTGTCGTCGTCATGAGTGCGTTTTCCAAGGGTGTGTTGCGGCAGTGCCGTGATGCATTGTTAATTTGTTGAAATTACTTGGCTTGGGTGCCTGACGAACCTAGCAGTTCGAAGAGTTGTTCCTGCCGCCGAAAGAATGGTTTTGCGCTGCTTCAAGACATGATCGTAAACGAATAAATCCGTCCGGGATACGGGCGGATCGTATGGTGCGGGCGAAAGCGCCCGCACGGAGGAAGACGGGATGCCGCGGCACCCCGGATCGAATCACGCGGCCACGCTTGCCTCGGCCCTTGTACGCGGGCTCGCGCAGTATGCCGTCTCGGTGCGGGGGCTGGCGCAGTATGCGGTTGCCGATACCGCGCCCTCGCTGTTGCGTGCTTGCGTCTTGACGCGTGGGCTGGCGCAATAAGCCGCTTCGACGCGCGGGCTGGCGCAGTAGGCCGTTGCAGACGTCGCGCCTTCGCCAGTGCGCGTCTGTGCCTTGATGCGCGGGCTGGCGCAATAGGCCGCTTCGATGCGCGGGCTCGCGCAGTAAGCGGTTTTGGTACGCGGGCTGGCGCAGTAGGCGGTCGCGGACGTCGCGCCTTCGCCGGTGCGGGCTTGTGCCTTGATACGCGGGCTGGCGCAATAGGCCGCTTCGATGCGGGGGCTGGCGCAGTAAGCGGTTTTGGTACGCGGGCTGGCGCAGTACGCAGTTGCAGACGTGGCGCCTTCGCCGGTGCGGGCTTGTGCCTTGATGCGCGGGCTGGCGCAATAAGCCGCTTCGATGCGCGGGCTGGCGCAGTAGGCGGTTTTGGTACGCGGGCTGGCGCAGTAGGCCGTCGCGGACGTCGCGCCTTCGCCGGTGCGGGCTTGCGCCTTGATACGTGGGCTGGCGCAGTAGGCGGTTTTGGTCCACGGGCCGGCGCAGTAGGCCGCTTCGACACGCGGGCTGGCGCAGTATGCCGCCTCGACGCGCGGGCTCGCGCAGTAGGCGGCGACGGCGGTCGTCGCGATCTGGCCATCGCGCGCCGCGTCGCCAGCTGCCGGCGCGGCCAGCGCACCCGGGTAAGCGTCGCCGAACGTGGCTTCGTACAGGTCACGCATGCGGTCGCCGCTGTCGAGGCGGAACTGCTCGTCGTCTTCGTCGCCCATGCCGACGTACGGGTAATGATGCAGGAAGTAGCCGAACGCCTGCTCGCAGTCGGCGGCGTATTTCATCGTGTCGAGGATGTGGTAGTGCCAGAACGTGTCGACGTCGACCAGCGGTGCCGTGTCCTCGTCCGGATACAGCTTCATCAGGCACAGGAAACGACGGTATTCCTTTTCGACGGCATTGGCTTTTTCCAGGCTCCAGCCTTCGCCGGACGGGCCGTGCATCAGCTTCGTCTTGATCGGTTCCAGGTCGAGTTGCATCACGGCGTTGAACAGGTCGTTTGCGTTCATGATTATCCTCATTGTGTGTAGTTAAAAGTACAGCTTTCCCTAGTTATGGTTTGTGGTGAAGCAACTGCCCGAGAACAACATTTCCTTAAAGCACATGCTGACGTCCAGCAACATCTAACGTGATTCGTGGATCTGTCTTACATGTGATCAATGTAAATGAGGGAATTCCTTGAGTTATTGATATTTATCAAAGAAACAACAATAGTTGCTTAAGCGGATATGCAATACGCGAAAGATAGGATAGGCCCTATCCAACGGGGATAAATGACGGGGGCAGTGCGAGGAGGTGGATCAGATGACGGAGGAGCCCGTAGCTTGCTCGAGAGGGGAATGAACAGGATGTTCCTGCTGTCCGATGACGGGCGCGGACACGGTCACCGTCGTGCCTCCGTCCGGCTCGCTGAACACGGCGCAGGTGCCGCCAAGGATCACGATGCGCTCTTCGATGCCGACGAGGCCGAACGATCCGTATTTGTTGCGCCCGCCCGGCGGCAGGCCGCAACCGTTGTCGCGCACCGTCAGCGACAGCCAGCCGCCGTTCAGCCGCAACTCCACCTTCACGCGCGTCGCGTTCGCGTGCCGCACGATGTTCGTCAGCGATTCCTGCAGGATGCGGAAGAACGCCGTCGCGCAATGGTCCGACAGCATGATTTCGCCGTGGTCATCCTGAATGTCGCACTGGATGCCCGTGCGGCGCTGGAACTGGTTGACTTGCCACTCGACCGCGGCAGAGAGGCCCAGGTCGAGCACCGTCGGACGCAGGTCGTTGATGATCTGGCGCACGCTCTTGATCGTCGTGTCGATCTGCAGCAGCGTGGCGCGGGCGCGCTTGTGCAGGTGGCTGTGCGTGCCTTGCGTGCGTCCGGCCAGCAGTTCGGCCTCGATGCGCAGCGCGAGCAGGCTCTGGCCGAGGTCGTCGTGGATCTCGCGCGCGATGCGCTTGCGCTCCATTTCCTTGATCTGGTAGGCGTGGTCGGCCAGGCGCCTGAGCTTCTGGTGCGACAGCTGCAGCTTGCCCTGGCTTTCGCGCAGTTCGCTCGTCATCTCCTGCGCGAGCGCGAGGGCGGCGCGGCGTGACGAGGTCAGCGTGTGCAGCAGCGCGTACAGCAGGATCGAGCCGAGGAAGCCGAACCCCATCATCAGCTTCGGGTAATACGTGTCGAAGGCCGTGTACAGCGAGGCCTTCGGGGCCGAGTAGGTCGTCTTCCATGTACGGCCGTTGAAATCCAGCGGGATGGTCACGGAAAACGTGCCCTCGCCGGCGGCCGGCGGCGGCGTCGGATCGGCACGCGTGCCCTGGCTGTCGAACAAGATGCGCGGCAGCCCCGCCGTATCGCGGCCTTTGGCGTCCAGCCCCGGCCCGATGTCGTACAAGGTCATGCGCAGGCCGCGGATCGGGACCTCGTCCATCACGCCGTGCAGCAGTTTCGGAACGCTGAACGCAATGCCCAGCGAGCCGGTATAGGCCGCGCGGCGTTGTTCGGTCGTGGCGGGCGCGGTGCCGATGCGATAGATCGGCATGCGCATGCCGAGGTGCGTGTCGTTGGGCCCGGACAGCGCGAGGATCGGCGTGCCGGACGCGTACAACGAGCCGCGGTCGCGCGACTCGTCCAGCTGGCGGCTGAAATAGCGGTTGGCCGCCAGGTCGGTGCCGTAGTGGCCGGGTGTCGCCGGGTCCGGCTCGATGTACGACACGACCAGGTAGGACGGACGCCTTCCCGGCGGCGTGATGTCCAGCGGGGCTGCCAGGTGCACGACGTCGTGCATTTCCTTGCGCAATTCGGCGACGAAGACGTCGCGCTCCGGGGCGGTTACTAGGATCGCGAAATTGATCGAGTCGATGGCCGGGTAATTCCGCGCGAGGTTCAACCCGTTGACATATTCGTGGAACTTGCGGTGGCTCAGGACATCGGTGCTCTGGATCATGCTGCCGGCCGTACGCAGCACGTCGGTATAGGATTTGATCCGGACGCTGATGACGCTCTGCGCATACTTCGCGTGGTTGACGAAGCGTTCGTGGGCATTGTTTTCGATCGAGCGCTGGGTGATCACGTACGCCACGCTGCCGATGACGGACGACAGCAGCACGCCCGTCCAGAACGAGAACCGGGTGACGGAAAACGCGTCGCGCAGGACCGGGGGCATGGTTATTCGGAAGTGGCGCCGGACCTCTCCGGCAGATCATAGTTGACAATTTGCAACTTACTCGCGTCGCGCGCGGGATGGACCTAGCAGTTTGAAGGGTTGTCGATAGGGCAAAAGTGTAAAAAAAAAGCCCGGCTCACGCATGGAGCCGGGCTTGTGCGGGATAGACGGGGGCGTCTTACTTGCCCCAGCTGTCCTTGAGCGTCGTGACGCGGTTGAACACGGGCTTGTCCGGCGCGGAATCGACGCGGTCGGCGACGAAATAGCCGTGGCGCTCGAACTGGAAGCGCTGGTCGGGCGCGGCCTGGGCCAGGCCCGGCTCCAGGTAGGCGGTGACGGTTTCCAGTGCGTTCGGGTTCAGCACGCTCATGAAATCCTTGCCGCCGCCGTCCGGTTGCGGGTCGAGGAACAGGCGGTCGTACAGGCGCACCTCGGCGTCAAGGGCGTGAGTGGCGCTGACCCACGTGATGTTGCCCTTGACCTTGTACGTGTCCGCGCCCGGCGTGCCCGATTTCGAGTCCGGGAAATAGTTCACGTGCACGGCGGTGACGTTGCCGTCCGCATCCTTGTCGAACCCGGTGCACTCCGCCACGAAGCCGTACTTCAGGCGCACGCGCGAGCCCGGCTTGTCGTCGATGGGCGGGTAGAAGCGGTGGTAGCCCTTGGCCGGCACTTCCATGAAGTCTTCCTGCTCGATCCACAGTTCGCGCGAGAACGGGAACGAACGGGTGCCCCATTCCGGATGGTGCGGATGGACGGGCGCGCTGCAGTCGACCGTCTCGCCTTCCGGGAAGTTGTCGACGATGAGCTTCAGCGGACGCAGCACGGCGACGGCGCGCGGCGCCTTCGGGTCGAGGTCGTCGCGCAGCGAGCCTTCCAGGGTGCTCATGTCGATCCAGCCGTCCGCCTTCGAGACGCCGATGCGTTCGCAGAACAGCTGGATGGATTCCGGCGTGTAGCCGCGGCGGCGCAGGCCGACGATCGTGGGCATGCGCGGATCGTCCCAGCCGTTCACGACGCCCGTATCGACCAGCTGGCGCAGCTTGCGCTTCGACGTGACGACGTACGTCAGGTTCAGGCGCGCGAATTCGTACTGGCGCGGCACGGGGCGCTCGAAGAAGCCGCCGTCGGCGAGCGTGTCGACGAGCCAGTCATAGAACGGGCGGTGGTCCTGGAATTCCAGGGTGCACAGCGAGTGCGTGATGTTTTCCAGCGCGTCGGAGATCGGGTGCGTGTAGTCGTACATCGGGTAGATGCACCACTTGTCGCCCGTGCGGTGGTGATGCGCGTGACGGATGCGGTACAGCGCGGGGTCGCGGTTCGTCATGATGGGAGACGCCATCGCGTCCTCGCTCATCTTGGCGCGCAGCACGTGTTCGCCGTCCTTGTACTTGCCGGCCTTCATGTCGCGGAAGATCTGCAGCGATTCCTCGACTGGACGGTTGCGGAACGGCGAGTTCGTGCCCGGCGTGCCGAAATTGCCGCGGTTACGCGACATGTCCTCGGCGCTCTGGCTGTCGACGTAGGCTTTACCGTTCTGGATCAGGTATTCGGCCATCGCGTACAACTGGTCGAAGTAGTCGCTGGCGTAGTGCAGGTATTCCTGGCCACCTTGCTCCCACGTGAAGCCCAGCCATTTGACGCTGTCCATGATCGTGTCGACGTATTCCTGGTCTTCCTTTTCCGGGTTCGTGTCGTCGAAACGGAGGTGGCAGCGGCCCTGGTAGTCGCGGGCGAGGCCGAAGTTCAGGCAGATCGATTTGGCGTGGCCCACGTGCAGGTAGCCGTTCGGCTCCGGCGGGAAGCGCGTGATCACGGACGGCATGCCGGTACGGGCGTGGGTCCCCGAGGCGATATCGGATTCGACGATCGCGCGGACGAAATTCGGCGACGGGGTCGCCGTCGTGGTGTTTTTCTCGTTACTCATGAAGCCGTGTTGGATGGGTATGATTCCCGGCATTTTACCGTAAAGCGGCATCGGGGCCGCTATGTGGTCAAGCGCACGGTCTGCGCGCGGGGCCGTCCGCATACTGGGGAGGCACCGCCCAGCGGTGGCCTGTCAAGTTGGCGCTTTCTATAGGATAATCTCGGTTTAATGTTTTTTCGGCCACAGCCGGAGAGTTCCAAGTGGAAAATTTATACGCGATCCTCGGCGTCGCGCCGAATGCCAGCGACGACGACATCAAGAAGGTCTACCGTTCGCTCGCGATGCGCTACCACCCGGACCGCAACCAGGCGCCGGGTGCGGAGGCGCGTTTCAAGGCCGTCACGAAGGCCTATGAAGTCCTGGCCGACCCGGTCAAGCGCGCCGAATACGACCAGAGCGTGAACCACCGCATCGTGCTCGACGCGGAAGCGGAGGCGTTCGAATTGTGGCGCTCCCTGTTCGCCCTGAACGGCGTGAACGTGGCCGCCTGAACACCCACCAGAATACGAGTCAGACATGAAAAAAGTACATCCGGAGTTCGCCTTCCAGTCGCGCGAACTGGAAGGACAGATCGAGGGCACGCTGGGCGACCCGCCCAACCGCAAGAACTACGACATGATGGTGCAGGCCCTCGTCTCGGAATACGCGAACGGCGACGGGCTGGACGACGTCAACCTGATGGCGTTCGCGCTCGTCGACCGCATCCGCTTCAGCGATCCGAAGGGCCTGATCCGCGAAGCCTACGACTACGAAGGCGGCGACCCGGCGAAGGTGTTCGCGATGGCCAATTGCGACGGCGACGACGAGGGCAAGGCGATGTATGCCGCCATCTGCGACAACTACCCGGAACTGGCGCGTCAGGCCATCGTGACGGCGTTCCTGTACAAGAACCAGGCCCGCTGGGAAGACGACGACCAGTCGCTCGACCAGCTCGCGAAGGATGACGAAGGCGACGACGACGAGCTCGACGAGTCGGCCGCCGGCGACGACTTCGCCCAGTTGTTCGACCAGGATGGAGGTGACCGCGAATGAGCGACGACAACAAATCCAACTTGCCCGCGCTGACCAAGCAGGTCGGCGACCTCGTGCTGGCCGGCTCGCTGCAGCACGCCGAGGAGGCGCTGTCGCAGGCCGCCGACGAGCATGGCGACTACGCCGTGGCCGAGGTGCTGTCCACGTTGCCGCCGCAGGTGACCGCGCTGCACCTTGCCGGCTTCGACGGCGCCAAGACGTCGCTGGCCACGCTGCTCGTGCCGCCGAAGGCATGGGCCGAGAGCCTCGCGTACCTGGCCGCCACGTGGCCGGACGACATGATCGAGGACGATCCCGAGCGCATCGCCGAGAACCTGTTCAACCACATCCACGGCGTCGTCTACGCGACGGAGGACGAAGGCCGCCGCCACGAGCTGCTGTCCGAGGCGTCGGCCACGGACTACGGCGCGACGGCGTTCGCCATCGTGTGGTCGCTGGCGCCGCGCGAGATCCTCGAGGTCGCCGGCGAGATCAACGTGCGCGGCCCGCACATCAACGTGCACACGACGTCCGACAGCGACATCGTGCCGCTCGCCGTCGACCTGGCCAAGGCCAGCGAGGACGGCTGGCAGCGTTCGTTGCTGGAACTGTTCCCGGACTACCGCAACACGGCCGACCTCGCTGACGTCGAACTGCCGGACGACCCGGACGAGGAAACGGAATTCCAGCAGCGCGGCACGCGCGAACTGCTGTACCGCCTGCGCAAGCAGGTGCCGTCCGTGCGCAGCATGCCGCGCCGCAGCGGCCGCCGCAGCATGGGTACGGACATCTTCTCGTGACGGAGCGCGCCACCACGATGCTGCCTGCAATCGTCATCGAAAAACTGCCGCGGCTGGTCCGCGCGATCCGGCTGCTCGCGCAGCACGCCAGTGCCGACGAGGCCGCCGGCCTCGCCGACGAACTCGCCGGCATCACGGCGATGGTGGCCGAGAAGTTCACCAACGACCGCACGGCCGAAGGCATCCAGCGCGCGCAGCTGCTGGCCATCGGCGGCGTCTCGCTGGGCCTCGAACACCTCGTCGAGACCGACGACGAGCAGGGCGACCTGGACGCGCTGGACGTGCTGCTGGACGAGGGCGCGGAATTCGTGTTCCAGCAGGGCTTCCGCCTGATCCGCGAACTGGCGGCGCTGCCGGAAGACACGCTGGTCGGCGAATTCGACAACGACCCCGTGTACGCGCAGCGCCGCTTGAAGGAATTGTTCGTCGATATCTGCACGGCCGATCCGGGCGAGACGTGGTCCGGCTACGAGCGCTACCTGGGGCAGCTGAAGCAGCGCCAGGACGTGCAGGCCGTCGTGCGCGCGGCGCAGTGGCTGCGCCGGCATCACTGGGAAGGCCCCGTCAAGGATCCCGACCTGAACGCGGAAGGCGTCATCGCGCTCGCGATCGTCTTCGGCATCGACGGCAGCGGGCGCATCGTCGCGCGCACGGGGCAAAAGGAATTCGAGCGCTTCGTGCAGGCCGTCCGCAAGGGCAAGCCCGATTTCGAGGCCGGCTGGGCCGCGCTGCTGGAACACATCCCGGCACCGCACCGGGCCATCGTCGCCGACCGCATCGACAGCTACCGCCACAGCCTCCTGCTGCAGAATATCGCTGCCAAAGTGCCGCTGAAGGAATTGTTCGTGGAGCTTGAGAATTACGCTGGCTCGGAGCTCGACGCCGAGTATCCGTAAGGCATGGTGGGCTCAGGGAGCCCACCCTACCTAGCCCAAATCGTAGGGTGGGCACCCGTGCTCACCATCCGCTCGAATCATCAAATTTGGTAATTTGACGGCGAAGCACCGACCTCGTCAGTACGGTTCGTGCGCCCCCCGATTCCCAACAGGACTACCATGACGCTCCAGCCCCGCATCTCCAGCCGGATGCGGACACGAGCCATCAATGCAAGGAGTACGTCATGTTGCAAGCAAACGAAATCCAGCAGCGATTCACTCATATTCAGCAAACCATCCAGGAAGCCGAGCAGGCTTGCAAGCAGGCCGGCGACGCACCGGACGAAATCCGCAACGTGATCGACAAGCTGTCGCGCGAAGCGAAGCAGGCGCAGACCGTCATGCAGTCGAACGACCAGCAGCGCATCCAGCAATGCGTGGACAACCTGGAAGACATGGGCGACGAAGCTAAGCGCATCAGCCGCTCGCTGCCGACGATGCCGGCCCACCTGGAAGCCGCTGTCACCCGCGTGCACGCGGAATTGTCGGACCTGAAGCACAAGCTGCACTGACGTGCGTGACCGCCGCGGCGCGGGCCGTGGCGGTCAGGGTTCCAACTCCAGCTGCAGCCGATAAGGGTAGACCATCTCGCACGGTCGTCCGGCACAGACGGCAGGTTTGTATTGGACGAGGCCGGCAGCGGTGGCGACAAGTTTGCGCACCTCGGCATCGTCCAGTCCGATCGCGGTGACGCTGCGTGCCTTGCCGTCCGCGCCAACCAGCACGTACGCGCTGATCGCCCGATCGGCCGGTACCGGGACGTCGAGCGCGACGTCGCGCCGGATCCACGTCCCGGTATGCAGAATATCGTCCTTGACCGTGTACTTCTTGCCGGGATCAGCGCTGCGTTTCCGTTGCGGCGACGTTTGTTGTCAGCGCAGCAATGCCAGTCGGCAAGGAGTTGCTCTACCGCTTCCGGTGGGGTAGAGCAACTCAAACAAAGACTTCGTATTCGATCAGATTGCCGTCAGCGTCCTTCAGATAGAGGCGCTTTCCGGCATCGACCTGGCTTATCAGACTTTCGTATAAGCGCAGGGCGTTCTTCAGCACTTCCGCATAGGAAGCGGCCTCGGTTTTCTCCTTCAAGGAGTTGAGGCGTTCATACGAACGTTCCGGTAATTCAAGCTGTACCCGTGTCGTTTTTGTCGGCTTTTTCGGCAGCATTACTTTTCTCGAATGCATGCTCCAATCCTTTTGAAACCACAGCCATCACTTGTTCGAAGATGGTGTAATCCTTGGAGATTGCAGCGTATGCCCCTGAGGAGAAAACCAGTACGGCCGCAGCCATGACGGCTACAACTTTCCAGTCCCAACGTGCGGGCTCTCCCTTCTTCTCAGAAGACTTGTTGACGTTCACGGTAACGACAACGCCCTCGGTCTTACCTTTTACGGTAACGTTGATCACGTCAAAGTCGTCACCAGCCTTCACTTCGTACTTCTTCTTCATGGCAGCCCTTTGCGGAGGGAAAGGAGCACACCAGAAGCTTTGCCAACTTTACCTATTTAATTGCCTGCAACATTCAACAGCTTCTGGAGCACACGCGTTAATACGGCTAAAACGCACTGCCAAGGTAAAGGGCTGTTGCAAGGCAATCGACATGTTGTTCATGTCGTAGCAGCAGAGGTTACTCGTGTTTCATATTCGGCTTGGCGCCGAAATAAGCAGCGTTGGATTTCCCATACTTGTCCTTTCCAATTCACTGCCAGCACCGTTGCTGTCAGCGGCACGATCGCTCGTACGACTTCACTATAGACCGTCGCGCGCGGGTTTCAAGTATTTTTTTGATGCGATCTTCATCAAAATTTGATGATGAAAAAATGACAATGAAAGACCTCTGCGGTCTGCCGCGGCAGGTCGTCGTGAAGGAGGGGGAGTCCGCGTGCACCCCAGGCGGATGCGAGTCCGGCAGCGTGCAGGCGGCGATAAAGACAGTGCTAGACGACGCCGCCCGCGCGCAGCGCGGCGATCTCCTCATCGGTCCTGCCCAGCACGGTGCGCAGGACGTCGTCCGTGTGCTCGCCCAGCAGCGGCGGCGCCTTGTCGCTCGTGGCGGGTGTCGCCGACATCCGCATGGGGCTGCGCACGAGTTTCACGGCGCCGGCCGTTGGATGCGGCAGCGCGATTTCCATGCCGCGCGCGCGCACCTGCTCGTTCGCGAACACCTCGTCCAGGTCGTTGATGGGGCCGCAGGGCACGCCCACCGCTTCCAGCATCGCGATCCATTCGTCGCGCGGACGCTCGCGGACCATGTCGGCGAGCAGCGGCACGAGCACGTCGCGGTTTTGCACGCGCAGCGGGTTGGTGGCGAAGCGCGCATCGCGTGCGAGTTCCGGCCGGCCGCCCGCTTCGACGAATTTCTGGTACTGGCCGTCGTTGCCCGCGGCGACGATGATGTGACCGTCGCTGCATGCGAACGTCTGGTATGGCACGATGTTCGCGTGCGCATTGCCCCAGCGCTTGGGGCGCTTGCCGCTGTTCAGGTAATTGCTGCCGACGTTCGCCAGCATCGCGACCTGCGTGTCGAGCAGCGCCATGTCGATGTGCTGGCCTTCGCCCGTGCGGTCGCGGTGGGTGAGGGCGGCGAGCACGGCGACGGTCGCGTACATCCCGGTCATGAGGTCCGTCAGCGCCACGCCCACTTTTTGCGGACCCCCGCCAGGGACTCCATCGCGCTCGCCCGTCACGGACATCAGCCCGCCCATGCCCTGGATCAGGAAGTCGTAGCCGGCGCGGTGCGCGTACGGGCCGTCCTGGCCGAAGCCCGTGATGGAGCAGTACACGAGGTCGGGCTTGATCGCCTTCAGCGTATCGTAGTCGAGGCCGTAGCGCTTCAGGTGGCCGACCTTGAAGTTTTCGATCACGACGTCGCACTGGCGCACCAATTCGCGCAGCAGCGCCTGGCCTTGTTCGCTGGCGATATCGACCGTCACCGAGCGCTTGCCGCGGTTCGCCGACAGGTAGTAGGCCGCTTCCGTCGTCGGCCGGCCGGCGGCGTCGGGCGCGTACGGCGGGCCCCATGCGCGCGTGTCGTCGCCGGCGCCGGGGCGCTCGATCTTGATGACGTCGGCGCCGAGGTCGGCGAGGTTTTGCGAGCACCACGGCCCGGCCAGCACGCGCGACAGGTCGAGCACGCGGATGTGGCTCAGCGCGCCGTGCAGGTGATGGTCCGGACCTTCGTGGGGTCCGTTCGGATGGAATGCCATCTTGTCTCCGATCGATGAGTTGTTCTCGGCGCGGATTATACGTGGCCCGGCGTGTCGTCGAGGGCGGCCGCGAACTGGTCGCGTTCGCGGTCGACGATGTCGTCGACGATGCGCTCGTCAAGGCCCATCCCTTCGAGCACGAACGCCGACAGCTGCAGGCTCGCCTCCAGCGTTTCCGGCACGACGACGTCGGCACCGGCCTTCTTGAGGGCGCGTGCATGCTTCTCGTCGCGCGAGCGCGCGTACAGGCGCACGTCCGGGAACTCGCGCCGGATGCCGCGCACGGCCTGCAGCGCCGACGTCGGATGGTCCATCGTCAGCACGATCGCGGGCGCGTCCGCCGCATGCACGCGCCGCAGCAGTTCCGAGCGCGACGCGTTGCCGAAGTAGACGGGTACCCCGTCTGCGTGCAGCTGCGACACGAGCTTCGCATCGTTCTCGAACGCGACGTACGGGATGTTTTGCGCGGTGAGCAGCTTGGCCAGCTGCTGTCCCACGCGCCCGAAGCCGGCGATGATCACGCGGCCGCGCGCTTCGTCCAGCGCGGCCTCGTCATGCCGCGCGTCCTTGGCACGCGCACGTTCGGCCCATCGTTCGCCGATGGCGTGTCCGAGCCGCGCGAGCAGCGGCGTGATGAACAGCGACAGGCCGACGGCAAGCATCACACGCGCGCCGAGGGCGCCGTCCAGCAGCTTCGATGCGACCGCGTAGCCGATGACGATGAACGCGAATTCGCCGCCCTGGCCCAGCAGCAGACCGCCTTCGATCGCGCGGCCCCACGGCAGGCCGGACAGGCGCAGCAGCGGCGCGATGACGAGGCCCTTGAGCGCCACGAGCCCGAACACGGCGCAGGCGAGCCACAGCGGGGCGTGCACGATCTGCAGCGCGTCCATGCCCATGCCGACCGTCATGAAGAACAAGCCCATGAGCAGGCCCTTGAAGGGTTCGATCATCAGCTCGACTTCGTGCTTGAATTCCGTCTCCGCGAGCAGCAGGCCGGCGATCAGCGCGCCCAGCGCCATCGACAGGCCGGCCAGCGCGGACAAGGCCGCGATGCCGAACGTCGACAGCAGGATCAGGGCCATGAACACGTCCGGCTGGCGATGGCGCGCGAACGCGCGGAACAGCGGGTGCACGACCTTGCCGCCGACGAGGTAGATGAGGGCGATGGCGATCGCAGCCTTCGCCATTGCGGCAAGGGCGACGACGGCCACGTTCGTGTCGGTCCCGGCGCCATGCTTGCTCAACGCCTCGACGAGGATCAGGATCGGCACGACGGCGAGATCCTGCAGCATCAGCACGGCGAATGCGGCCTGGCCGAGCGGGCTCGCCGTGCGCTGGCTCTCGGCCAGCAACTGCATCACGACGGCCGTCGACGACAGCGACAGCACGAGGCCCAGCACGAGTGCCGCGTCGAGGCGCCCGTCGACGAGGACATAGGCCGCGCCGCCGATCAGCGCGGCGCACAGCAGCACCTGCGCGCTCCCCGTGCCGAACACCCAACGGCGCATGGCCCACAGGCGGGCGGCGGAGAGCTCCAGGCCGATCATGAACATCAGGAACAGCACGCCCAGCTCCGCGAGCATCGCGACGTTGTCGTTGTTCGGGAACGTGAACAGGCCCAGCGGCGCCACGTCCTGCGCCAGGCGCCCGAGACCGAAGGGGCCGAGCAGGACGCCGACGGCGAGGAAGCCCAGCACCTGATTGACGCGCAGGCGCTGCAGCAGGGGAATCAGGATGCCGGCAAGGGCAAGGAACAGCAGGATTTCGCGCAGGAAGGGGAAGGCATGTTGCTCTTGCACGGGAGGGCCTTTGTTGGACAGGGTTCCCGGCAATTCTAACGCGTGGGCCGCTCACGCTCGGTGGGCTCGGGGAGCCCACCCTACGATTTGTGCCCACCATGTGCCGAGATTACGCCTGCCGGCTCTCCGCCATGAGAATCAACTCCTCCATCTCCTGATCGACCTCGTTGCGCAGCTCCAGGTAGCGCGCAAGCGCATGATCGAGCCCCGGCAGCAGGATACCCCGTTCGCTGTGCAGCCCCGTGCAGCGGGGCCGGGCCGCCGTGAAGCCGCAGGCATCCCCGGGGATCGCTTCGAGCCGGCTCGCGTCCACCCCGGCCTGCGCGGCCGCGCGCTCCGCCAGTTCCGCCCACGTCAAGGTGCCGACATTGGCCAGGTGCCAGACGCCGCACTCGCCGTCGATCGCGAGGTCGAGGCACGCGTGCACGAGGTCGGGCACGTACGTCGGCGACACGGCCATGTCGCGCGCGGCGCGGAACGGCTCGCCCCGTTCCAGCGCCTGCAGCGCAAGGGTCACGAAGTTGTACTTGTCCCACGGGCCGAAGAACGCGCTCGTGCGCACGACGAGGGCGCCCGGATGCTTGTCCTGCACGCGCAGCTCGGCCTCCGCCTTGCTGCGGCCGTAGACGTTCAGGGGTGCGACCGTGTCGCTCTCGACGTAAGGCCGGTCGAGGGCACCGTCGAACACGAGGTCGCTGGAGAACGTCGTCAGGTGCACGCCGTGGCGCGCGCACGCTGCCGCGAGGATGGCGGGGCCGATCGCGTTCTCGCGGAAGCAGCGTTCCGCGTCGCGCTCGGCATCGTCCACGCGCACATAACCGGCCGTGTTGACGACGGCCCACGGCCGGAACTTGCCCAGCGCGCGTTCGACGGACGCCGGGTCCGTGATGTCCATGTCCTGGCGCGACAGCAGGCGGAAGGCGAGGTTGCGCTTGCGGCAGATGCGGGCGAACGCGCGGCCCAGCGTGCCCGTCGCGCCCGTGATGAGGATGGGTGCCGCGCTCTTGCCGACGAGCGTGTGGCCGTCCGCGGTGATGGAGGTCAGCGCATCCGGCGTGGCGACGGGCTGGCACAGCCAGCGGCCCGGCCTGCGCCACCAGCCCTGGCCGCGCAGCACGGGGTGCGACAGCGGCGTGCCGGACGACAGCTCGCGCATCATGCGCGCGACCGCCGTCGCGCGCGGCTCGGGCGCGCGCACGTCGAACGGGCCTGGTTCGTAGTAGCCGCGGTTCTGCGTCACGAGGCTGTTCCAGTCGAACGAACCGAGCAGCGACCACACGGTCACGGCGCGCAGGTCGACACCCGTCGCCCGCACTTCCTTTGCCGCTTCCCAGATCTCCAGCAGCCAGCGCAGCTGGTCTTCGCGGTTCGCGTCGATGTGGGCTTCCGTGACGGCGAGCGGAATGTGGTACCGGTCCCAGATTTCGTGCAGCAGCGGGGCGATGCCGGCCGTCGGCGTCGCGAGCGCGCGCGACGCCTCGATGTCGGCGCACGGGATGCCATCGGCCATGCCGCGGTGGTGCGGCGGATAGCGGTCGGGGCGGTGATCGAGCCAGCGCTCGCTCGTGACGTAGTAATTGACGCCGATGACGTCCGGCGGGCAGGGATTGGCGCGGAACCACAGGAATTCTTCTTCTGCGATCCCGGTCTTCGTCAGGTATGTCCACAGCGGGTGTTCCGGCCCGACCATGCCGCACAACAGGTCCCACGCGAGCCAGCGGCGCTCGTTGTAGAACTCGGCCACCTTGGCCATCTCGGGCGTGCTGTACGTCTTGCCGAGGTCGTCGGTCTGCACGAGTTTCGCGTCCGGATTGACGGCGCGGATCGCGCGCATCGCGAGCACGACGGCGCGGCACTGGTTCAGCAGGGCCTGGACGAACGTGCGGTCGTCGCGGCCGTGCGGATACCACACGCCGTACAGGCCGGCGAAGCGTGCCGTCGTGCAGGGTTCGTTGACGGGCGTGTAGTACTCGATCCACGGATAGCGCGCGGCCACGGCGCCGGCGTACTCGGCCAGCTGGCCGGCGAATGCGGGGTCGACGAGGCTCGTGTGGCGCGGGCCGCTGCCGTGGTGGATCAGCCCGGCGATCGGCGTGATGCCGTGCGCGCGCAGCGCGTTGAGGCGCGCGTCGGCCCAGGTCCAGTCGGCGGCGGCGACGCCGTCCGGTGCCGTGCGTTCCCACAGCACGGGGTAGCGGATGGCGCGGATGCCGAGGGAGGCAAAGCGGTCGATGTCGTCGGCCCGGTTGGCGTGGCCGTTACGGTCGAGCTGGTGGTAATAGTCGTCGCGGACGCGGTTGACGGTGCATTCGAGGCCGCCCCATAACTCCAGGGGGCGGGCGTGGCTGTTCGTGCTCTTCGTAGAATTCATAAATCACCACAAGTTAGTTTTATGACAACAAAAAATCCAGCATGGCTCCGAACTGGCAAAAAAGTCGGGGAAGCGTTTGGCTTTCGAGCGGTGGCGGTTGACAGCGGCGCGTCAACCTGCAACCATGCCATCCATGAATTTTTCGTATCCACATCCTGTTCTCACCTGGTGGCGCCGCTGATTGCGCGCGGCCAGTGAATTGGATTGGTACTCCGAACGCCGCCTCGATTCCAAGGTGGCGTTTTTGTTGGCGCGGCAGGATCGAGGCAAGGGCGGTTAAATCCCCAAGGAAAACTCGATGAGTCTGCAAACCCCTACCGCTACCACGCCCATCATCCTGACCGGCGACCGTCCGACCGGGCCGCTCCACCTCGGCCACTTCGTCGGCAGCCTGCGCAATCGCGTCACTTACCAGGACGAGTATCGCCAGTTCATCATGCTCGCGGACGCCCAGGCGCTCACGGACAATATGGATGATATTGGTAAGGTACACCGGAACGTGATCGAAGTGGCGCTCGATTACCTTGCCGTAGGGATCGACCCGGCCAAGTCGACGATCCTGATCCAGTCGCAGATTCCGGAACTGGCCGAGCTGACGTTCTACTACCTGAACCTCGTGACCGTCGCCCGCCTCGAGCGCAACCCGACCGTCAAGCAGGAAATCATCATGCGCGGTTTCGAGCGCGACATCCCCGCCGGCTTCCTCACGTATCCCGCCAGCCAGGCCGCCGACATCAGCGCATTCAAGGCGACCATCGTGCCGGTCGGCGAAGACCAGATCCCGATGATCGAGCAGTGCAACGAGATCGTGCGCAAGTTCAACCGCAACGCGGGCCGCGACATCCTCGTCGAGTGCAAGGCCATCGTGCCGGAAGTGGGGCGCCTGCCGGGCATCGACGGCAAGGCCAAGATGAGCAAGTCGCTGGGCAACACGATCAACCTGGGCGCGTCCGCGGACGAGATCCGCGCCGCGGTCAAGATGGTCTACACGGACCCGCTGCACCTGAAGGTCTCGGACCCCGGCCACCTGGAAGGCAACGTCGCGTTCCTGTACCTGGACGCGTTCGACACCGACAAGGCCGGCCTCGCCGAAATGAAGGCGCATTACGTGCGCGGCGGCCTGGGCGACTCCGTCGTCAAGAAGCGCCTCGAAGGCATCCTGCAGGACATGCTGGCCCCGATACGCGCCCGCCGCGAGGAATTGGCCAAGGACAAGGGACAAGTCATGCAGATCCTCAAGGAAGGCACGATGAAAGCGCGCGAAGTGGCGGCCCGCACGACGGACGAGGTGCGCCGCGCCCTGGGCCTGTCGTACTTTTAATTGCTGTACTGCTGATCCGCATCGGGTAGCGAGTTACGCCACGTGAGGTGGCGCAAGGCACCTGTCTTGCGATTTCTTCTGGCCCGGCTCGTGTATCGATGGCAAGCTTTCGCCTTCGTCATCGATGGAGGAGTCGCTCATGGGCAAAGGTTTGCGTTGGACCGAACAATGGATGCGCCGGGCCTTGTGGCTCGTCGCGTTCGTGTTTGCCGGATTCCTGATCGGCCTGGGCAACCAGGTCGTCGACAACATCATCTATCTCGCGCCGGTGCCGGACGCCGAGCACTTCCTCGACCCCGCCAAGGCCGGGCCGCTGCAGGCCGCATCGCGTCAGGCGAAAGAGGCGCGCGAGGAGGCCGATTCGGTGCTCGAACAGGCGCAGCAGAAGCACAGCGTGGCACAGGCCAACACGAAGAGTGCGCGCGAGGCGTTCGACAACTGGATCGCGACGCGGCAAGCAACGGCGCGTCCGGATCAGGACGCAGAGCTGATCGCGCGCAACCGTGAGCTCGACAAGCTCGTGGCGGCGGAACGCACGGCGCTTGCCGCGGTCGAAGTGCAGGAACAGGTGGCGCTCGACGCGAAGCAGGCGCAGGCGAAGGCCGACGCCGCGTACGAGGCGCTGCTGCAGCCGGCCCGGCAGGCTGCGTTCGACGCAGAGCGGCGGGCCGCGCGCAAGGTATTCCTGATCCGCCTCGGCGTCACGTTGCCGCTGTTGCTCGTGGCTGGCGTGCTGTTCAAGTGCAAGCGCAACGGCACGTACTGGCCGTTCACGTGGGGCTTCATTTTCTTTGCGCTGTTCGCGTTCTTCGTCGAGCTCGTGCCGTACCTCCCCAGCTACGGGGGCTACGTGCGGTACGGCGTGGGCATCGTCGTGACGGTCATCGTGGGCCGCTACGCGATCCGCTGGCTGCACGCGTGGCTGGCGCGCCAGAAGGCGGCGGAAGCGCTGCCCGACGCCGAGCGCCGCACGACGATGCGCTACGACGTGGTGATGGAACGCATCGGCAAGGGCGTGTGCCCGTCGTGCGAGCGCGCCACCAACTACAAGGACGAGCAACTGGCCCATTGCCCGCACTGCGGCATCGGCCTGTTCGACCGCTGCCCCGCGTGCAACACGCGCAAGAACGCGTTCACGCGCTATTGCTTCTCGTGCGGGACGCGGGCCAACGTCAGCCTGGCGGATTAGTCCTTCAGGTCGGCCGGCACCTTGCCGCCGTTTTCAGCGAGCTTGTTCATGACCTGGCGGTGCAGCCAGACGTTCATGCTGGCCGAGTCGTTCGTATCGCCCGTGTAGTGCAGTTCGGCGGCCAGTTCCTTGCGCGCCTGCAGGCTGGAATCGAGGCCGAGCAGCTTCAGCAGGTCGACGATCGACGTGCGCCAGTTCAGTTGTTGGCCGGATTGCTGCTGCATGCCGTTCAGGACGGCTTCCACGTCGACCTGCTGCATCGGTGCCGCCGCTGGCGCGGCTTGCGGTTGCTGCGCTGCGGGCTGCGAAGGTGGCTGTGAAGCGGGCGCCGGCGCAGGCTGCGGCGCCCGTTGCTGGGCGCCCGGGGCCGCCTGGCTGCTGTTTTGCGCAGCCCCTTGCGAGGACGGGAAGATCTTGTGGAAGATATTGCTCAGGATACCCATGTCGATTCCTTTCGGTGATTGACGGAAGCGCTCAATGGCGCTGCATGCCTTGCGCCATGTGGCCCAGCGCGATCGCCAGCGCGGCGCCGCCGATGGCCTTGACGAGGGTCGGGTGTTCGGCATAGAAGTCGCCCATGCGTTCGACGACGCCGGGGTTCTGCTGCTCGGCCTTGGCGGCCAGTTCCCGCACCTGGTCCGGCGACACCTGGTTCGCCTGCTCGGGCGTCACGCGGGCCTGCTCGGCGCCCATCAGGTTGCCGAGCGCGCCCCCGGCCACGGACGACAGCACGGACGGGCCGATATTGGCCAGCAACTGGTTCAGCATGCCGGCGCGCTGGTCGGGATTGCTGTTGCTGAACAGATGGCTGACCATCTGCGCGAACGGCGGCGTCTGCTCCGAGCGCAGCGCCTGCGTGACGCCTTGCGCGACGGTGGCGCGCGGCACGGTCTGTGCGACCTGGTCGAAATCGTTCTCGGCCTGGGCCGCGTCGACGTTCGGATTCGATCCGCCCAGGTATTGCTGCAACACGTTGCCCAGATTGCCTAGATTGCCCAGATTGAAACTCATGATGTTCTCCCGCGTCGAGACGTAAAAGGGCAAGCGTAGGCCTTCGCACGGGATTGCTCCGTACGTTCGCTAACGGACCGGGAGAACGGGAGAGGAAGAACGTCCGGCCCGCGGCGCGGCGGGCCGGACGGGCAGGATCAGAACACGCCCTGCAGCGAGACCGACATCAGCTTGGAGTCGCCGAAGAACTTGTAGGCGTAGTGCGAATGGTCTTGCGACACGTCGTACTGTGCCTTCAACGCCATGTCCTTCCTGAAGTCCCAGCGCAGCGACACGTATTGCGTGTTGCGGCCCTCGATCGGTTCGGCCACCGTGCGGTAGCGGGAGAACGTGTACATCGGGGTCCAGTCGCCGAAGCTGTGGCCGACGCCGAGCAGCGCGTACTTGTACACGTTGTTGATGCCCTTGCCCGCATCGATCTGCTCGAAGCGGTCCAGCTCGCTCTTCACGAGCCAGTTCTTGTAGTCGAGGTTGGCGGACAGGCCCATGATGCGGGTGGGCTGGTCCGAATAGATGTCGGTGCGCACGCCGCCCTGGTCCTGCCATACGGAGTCGTTGTGGCGCATCATCATGACGCGGACGTCGACGATGCCATTGTTCAGAGCAACATAGCTGCCGAGAATCTTCTTCCACGACTCATTGGTCTGCGTCGTGTAGTAGATGCGGGTGTCGTACGCGTCGTTCTTCTGCGTGAAGCCGCCCGTCCACGCATGCGCCGTCAGGGCCCAGTCGCTCTGGCCCAGCTGGGCGCGGTACGTGGCGTTGACGCCGTCGTACGCATAGATCGGCCAGCCGTACACGTCCGGCGCCGGACGCACCCATGGGTACGCGTAACCGATGTACAGGTAGTCGCTGTAGTAGTAGAGCGGGATGCGCTGGCGGCCACCCTGGAAGGTCCAGGCCGAATCCTGCGCCGGCTTCCACGTGACGTAGGCCCAGTCGACGGTCGGACGCGAGCCGGCGTTCGGGTTGTACGCGCGGGCGACCAGTTGCACGGTGCCGGACAAGGTGGGGGTGAAGTCCTTGCGCAATTGCACGCCGAGCAGGCTTTCGCGGTCGACTTGCCAGCCTTTCGACTTCTCGTACACGCTGGCGTATTCCCAGCCCTGCATGCTGCACGGGCAATTCCACTGCTGGTAAGTCCACGGCGCGGAACTGTCTTGCGCGGAGCCGCTCAATACCTTGGCGGCCGTGATGTTGTAGAAGCCGGTCAGCTTCAGCGAACCGCTCGCATCCAGGTCGATGGCCTGTGCGAATGCGGGCATGAGCGCAAGCGCGATCAGGGTTTTTTTCATGACATTCTCCTCGATGACGGTCACTGGACTACGTCGACCACTTTGACGCTGTCATCGACTTCCGATTTGTCGATGTAACCGATGGCGTTCGGCGTCTGGCTTACGATTTTCTTGACGTCGGCGGCCGACTTCATTTCCTGCGGGGCTTTGCCGCCCGAAGAAAAGATGATGCGCGACCACATGGCCCTGACTTGGGCAGGGGTCCTCTCCAGCACTTTCTTGCAGAATTCGTTGCGGATCGGCGCACCGTCCGCGTATTCGACCGGCGTCATGCCTGTCGATCCACCGACGAAGAATTGCGCGACCTGGCTGTTCGGCATATGGGCGACCGGATTATTGGGATTGACGATGATCGCGATGTCCGCCCGGGCGGGCATGATGGCGACGACTGCCAGCAGCGCGACGGCGCCCCGGCAGAGACTGGCTTTGATGAACATGGTGACTTCCTTCCCGACGGTCTCGTTTCCGCAGGCGGGATCAACGCGCACAAAAAATATTGCTTACTGTACATTGTTGTTGCACTGCGGTAATTATTATGGTAGAGATGACCGTTGCATCGCACAATGGATTTGTCGCCCAGCCGGCCAAAATACAACAAGTGGCGGGCCGTCTGGCCAAGCTACTTGCCAAGTGGACACTCCCCGCGCCGCCGCGTAAGCTGGCGTCATGGTCTACCTACCACTGTTGCTGTTTATTGCCCTGTATGCCTACGCCGCGCTGGCGCTGGGCCTGCCGTCTGCCGTGGGGTTCGCGTACGCGGTGGCCAGCGTCGCCTGTTTCGCGCTGTACGCGCTCGACAAGGCGGCAGCGCGGCGCGGCGACCGGCGCACGCCCGAACGCCACTTGCTGCTGCTGGGGCTCGCGGGCGGCTGGCCGGGCGCTTTGCTGGCGCAACAATGGCTGCGCCACAAGACCGTCAAGAGGCCGTTCCGGCACCGGTTCTGGCTCTCGGTCGGGGTCAATCTCGCCGGGCTCTGCTGGCTGGCCCGTGCGCTGGCGCCCGCCTGATCACTTTTACGAGGAGTCACCATGTGGCCTTATCCCAGGATCCTGGCGCACCGCGGCGGCGGCACGCTGGCGCCGGAAAACACGCTGGCCGGCGTGCGGCGCGGCATGGAAGCGGGATTCCGCGCCATCGAATTCGACGCCATGCTGGCGCGCGACGGCGTGCCCGTCGTCCTGCACGACCCGACACTGGGCCGCACGGTCGCCGGCCGCGGATCGGTGGCGGACATCGATGCGCTCGACCTCGCCGCGCGCGATGCCGGTTCCTGGTTCGGGCCCGACTACGCGGGTGAGCCGGTACCGCTGTTCGCCGAATTCGCGCAGTACTGCAAGGCGCACGGCGTGTGGATGAACATCGAGATCAAGCCCGTGCCCGGCCATGACGTGCAGACGGGGACCGTCGTCGCGCGGCTGGCGGCGGCGCTGTTCGCCGACGAGATCCGCGCGGGCCGGGTCGAGAGGGTGCCGCTGCTGTCCTCGTTCAGCGAGGCGGCGCTGCAGGCGGCGAGGGACGCCGCGCCGGCCGTGCCACGCGCCTGGCTGACGTCGTCGATTCCACCGGACTGGGAGCGCCGCGCGCGGGCGCTGGACGCCGTCGCCATCCACACGGACCACAAGCGGCTGACAGCGGCGGCGGCTGCGCAGGTGAAAGCCGCCGGCTTCGGCCTGTTCTGCTACACCGTCAACGCGCCGGCCCGCGCGCGCGAGTTGTTCGGCTGGGGCGTGGACGGGTTGTGCACGGATCGGATCGACCTCATCCCGCCAGACTTTTGCTAAAAAACAAAATTTCGAGCTCAAGAATTGTAATGTGTTGTCGTTAATGACATTCGACTCCCGGTTACGGTCTCATGTCACTGGCGATCAACAATAATTTCCTGTCCCTGAACGCCCAGCGCAAGCTGGGCATCGTCGACACGATCACGGGCGGCGGCTTCAGCTACGAAGGCGGCTACGTCGCGTCGCGCTACCTGCACGGCAGGCTGAAGGCGATGGGCGTCGACGGCGGCATGAAGGGCCTCATGACGTACCGGCATGCTCACCAGGCCGCCAATCTGGATACGGCGCTGAACGCCGTCACGGGCGGGCAGTACCAGGACACCGCCGATTTCATGGCGGATTTCGCGGCCAATGGCGCGAGCTTCATCGGGAACATGAACCTGACGAACGCGGACACGGGCGCGATCGGCGGCCTCGACGTGGACGGCGGCCCGACGCGCGACGCGCGGGGCGTCGTTCCCCCGTCCGGCTCCGGTACGCCGGCCCAGCCGCTGCGCAACTTCAAGGTCGCGTATCCGGATATCGGCGCCGGGGACGCGCCCAAGCGTCGGGTGCAGATCCAGGTCGGGGCGGGGGCCGGCGACCTCGTCGACATGGAGTTCGGGGCCATGAACGCGAGCGCGCTGGGCGTCGCGGACCTGGACCTGCACAAGCCCTCGGTGGCGCTGATGCGCATCGACGATGCGCTCGCGTCCGTCACCGCGCAGCCGCATCGAGGACGTCGACTATGCCGGGGCCGCGGTCCGGCTGACGCGCGCCCAGATCCTGCAGCAGGCGGCATCGGCCATGCTGAGCCAGGCCAATGGGGAGCCTCGGGCCGTGCTCGCACTGTTGCGCTGAATCGGCATTGTCGTTTTTGTCATGCCGTATTTGGCCGATACGATTTACCGCCGACACCTACGCTATAATCGTTTTTCTTTATATAGCAAGCTGCCTAAATCCGCCCCTACGACATGAAATCCACCGAAATTCGCGAAAAGTTTCTCAAGTTCTTTGAGTCCAAAGGCCACACGATCGTCCGCTCCAGCCCGCTCGTGCCGGGCAACGACCCGACGATGTTGTTGACCAACAGCGGCATGGTGCAGTTCAAGGACGTGTTCCTGGGCCTGGATACGCGTCCGTACAAGCGCGCCACCACCGTGCAGCGCTGCGTGCGCGCCGGCGGCAAGCACAATGACCTGGAGAACGTCGGCTACACGGCGCGTCACCACACGTTCTTCGAAATGCTGGGCAACTTCAGCTTCGGCGACTATTTCAAGCGCGACGCCATCCACTTTGCCTGGGAACTGCTGACCAAGGTCTACAACCTGCCGGCGGAAAAGCTGACGATCACCGTCTACTTCGAAGACGACGAAGCCTACGGCATCTGGGCCAACGAGATCGGTGTGCCGACGGAGCGCATCATCCGCATCGGCGACAACAAGGGCGCGCGCTACGCATCGGACAACTTCTGGCAGATGGCCGACACGGGCCCGTGCGGTCCGTGCACGGAAATCTTCTACGACCACGGTCCGGACATCTGGGGCGGCCCTCCGGGATCAAAGGAAGAAGACGGCGACCGCTTCATCGAGATCTGGAACCTCGTGTTCATGCAGTTCAACCGCGATGAACAGGGTGTGCTGACCCCGCTGCCGAAGCCGTCGATCGACACCGGCATGGGCCTCGAGCGCCTGGCCGCCGTGCTGCAGCACGTGCACTCGAACTACGAGATCGACCTGTTCCAGAATTTGATCCGCGCCGCCGCCCGCGAGACGGGCGCGACGGACCTCGCGAACAATTCGCTGAAAGTGATCGCCGACCATATTCGCGCGGCGAGCTTCATGATCGTCGACGGCATCATCCCGAGCAGCGAAGGCCACGGCTACGTCCTGCGCCGCATCATCCGCCGCGCGCTGCGTCACGGTCACAAGCTGGGCCAGACGAAGCCGTTCTTCTACAAGCTCGTCGACGACCTGGACATCGAGATGGGCGCCGCGTATCCGGAACTGCACGAGGCGAAACAGCGCGTCATGCAGACCTTGAAGGCGGAGGAAGAGCGCTTCGGCGAGACCCTCGAGCACGGCATGAAGATCCTGGAAGCGCAGCTCGCGAAAGATCCGGAAAACCTGGACGGCGCCACCGCGTTCACCCTGTACGACACCTACGGCTTCCCGCTGGACCTGACGGCCGATATCTGCCGTGAGCGCGGCGTCAAGCTGGACGAGGAAGGTTTCGCTGCCGCGATGGAGCAGCAGAAGAAAACCGCCCGCGCAGCCGGCAAGTTCAAGATGGCCGCCAACGTCGAATACTCGGGCGAGAAGACGACGTTCGTCGGCTACGACGCCCTCGCACACAACAGCCGCGTGCTCGCGCTGTACGCGGGCGGCGCGCCCGTGCAGGAGCTCAAGGCCGGCCAGGACGGCATCGTCGTGCTGGACACCACGCCGTTCTACGCCGAATCCGGCGGCCAGGTGGGCGACAAGGGCTTGCTGAAATCGGCGGGCGGCGTGTTCGAAGTGGAAGACACGCTGAAGATCCAGGCCGAGGTGTTCGGCCACCACGGCGTGCTGCAGTCGGGCTCGCTGAAAGTGGGCGACCTGGTCGACGCGCAAGTCGATGAAGTCAAGCGCGCGCGCACGATCCGCAACCACTCGGCCACGCACCTGATGCACAAGGCGCTGCGCGAAGTGCTGGGCGGCCACGTCCAGCAGAAGGGCTCGCTGGTCGACCCGGACAAGACCCGCTTCGACTTCAGCCACAACGCGCCGCTGACGGCCGAGGAAATCGCCAAGGTCGAGCAGATCGTCAACGCCGAGATCCTGCAGAACCACGCAACGCAGGCGCACCACATGTCGATGGACGACGCGATCAAGCATGGCGCGATGGCCCTGTTCGGCGAGAAATACGGCGATACGGTCCGCGTGCTGGACATCGGTTCGTCGAAAGAGCTGTGCGGCGGCGTGCACGTGACCCGCACGGGTGACATCGGCCTGTTCAAGATCGTGTCCGAATCGGGCGTGGCCGCCGGCATCCGCCGCGTCGAAGCCGTCACGGGCGAGGGCGCGCTGGCGCTGGTGCAATCGATCAATCGCAAGCTGAACGAAGCGGCCGGCGCACTGAAGACGAGCCCGGACGAGCTGCCGTCGCGTATTTCCCAGGTGCAGGAGCAGGTCAAGTCGCTCGAGAAGGAAATCGCGGCGCTGAAGTCGAAACTGGCCGCGGGGCAGGGCGATGAGCTGGTGACGCAGGCCATCGACGTGAACGGCATCAAGGTGCTGGCCGCCACGATGGAAGGCGCCGACGTCGCGGGCCTCCGCGAGACGATGGACAAGCTGAAGGACAAGCTCAAGACCGCGGCCATCGTGCTGGCGTCGGTGGCGGACGGCAAGGTCAGCCTGATCGCCGGCGTCACGGCGGACGCCACGGGCAAGGTCAAGGCGGGCGATCTCGTCAACTTCGTCGCCAAGCAGGTGGGCGGCAAGGGTGGCGGCCGTCCGGACATGGCCCAGGCCGGCGGCACGGATCCTGCCGCGCTGCCGCAGGCGCTGGCCGGCGTCGCTGGCTGGGTCGGCGAGCGCGTGTCCGCGTAACCAGCGCCGCCTGCGTCACGGTAGCGTGGGCGGATTTTCCGCCCACGCGCTCAACAAGAGCACGAATCGAGCGAAGTTTGAGCTGGGTCAAGGGTAGGTCATGTTGAATGCATGGCGCATCAAGTCCAGGGCTCGATGACAAGCGGTCCACGGGTCATCCCTTTCTTCCGGTCATGCGTTGCGCATCTCTGTCCGCCTGTCAAGTAATTGCCGTTGTTACATCGCAACACCGATACCAAATTTTGGTGCGGCGCGTCATAATGGGGTAATTGGAGTACTATGGGGTCACGTGCCCTACCAACCAGCAGGCAATCGATGAGCGAAACCATGATCGACACCGGCACCATCGAGGTCCACAAGGACCTGGATGCGCGTGGCTTGAACTGCCCCTTGCCGATTCTTAAAGCCAAGAAGGCGCTTGCCGAACTGGCGAGCGGCGAGGTATTGCGCATCGTCGCTACCGATACCGGTTCGGTACGCGATTTCCAGGCATTTGCCAAGCAGACCGGCAATGCCCTGCTGGCACATACCCATATCAACGGCGAATTCACGTTCTGGCTCCGCCGTAAGTAACGCCGCTTTCCACCGACGGCCCGGTTCTCCGGGCAACCCATAGCCTGTCCTTCAGGGAACCCCAACACGCACAAGAGATTACGATTAGGGCATTTCCTCTAGCCGAAAAACGCACGATCGTGCTTTAATTCTGACCTGAACGACATTTGCTTTTATAATTCGGATCATTTTTAGTCTTTAGTCTTCACTCCATTTTCCAAAGGCCCAATATGAAAGTCCTGGTACCCGTCAAACGCGTGGTCGACTACAACGTCAAGGTCCGCGTCAAGTCCGACGGCAGTGGCGTCGATATCGCCAACGTCAAAATGTCGATGAACCCGTTCGACGAGATCGCGGTGGAAGAAGCCACGCGCCTGAAGGAAGCCGGCAAGGTGACCGAGATCGTTGCCGTGACGTGCGGCGTGGCGCAGGCCCAGGAAACCCTGCGTACCGCGATGGCGATCGGCGCCGACCGCGGCGTGCTGGTCGAGACCGGTCCGGAAATCGAGCCGCTGGGCGTCGCCAAAGTGCTGAAAGCGCTGGCCGTCGAAGAACAGCCGCAGCTGATCATCCTGGGCAAGCAGGCGATCGACGACGATTCCAACCAGACGGGCCAGATGCTGGCCGCGCTGCTGGGCTGGCCGCAAGCGACGTTCGCGTCGAAGGTCGTGCTGGAAGACGGCAAGGTCACCGTGACCCGCGAAGTGGACGGCGGCCTGGAAACCGTGCAACTGACGCTGCCGGCCATCGTCACCACCGACCTGCGCCTGAACGAGCCGCGCTACGTCACGCTGCCGAACATCATGAAGGCAAAGAAAAAGCCGCTGACGACCGTCAAGCCGGAAGACCTCGGTGTCGACGTCGCGCCGCGCCTGAAGACCGTCAAGGTCGCCGAGCCGGCCAAGCGTTCGGCCGGCGTCAAGGTGCCCGACGTGGCGACCCTGGTTGCGAAGCTGCGCACCGAAGCTAAAGTCATCTAATAAGGAATTTCATCCATGGTCGCACTCGTCATTGCTGAACACGACAACGCCCACCTGAAGGCTGTCACCCTGAACACCGTCACCGCGGCCGCGCAATGCGGCGGTGACGTCCACATCCTCGTCGCCGGCAACGGTTGCGGCGCCGTCGCGGAAGCGGCCGCCAAGGTCGCCGGCGTGTCGAAGGTGCTGGTCGCCGACGCGGCGCAATTCGCCGACGGCCTCGCCGAGAACGTCGCCGAGCAGATCCTGGCCGTCGCCGGTAACTACTCGCACATCCTGGCTCCGGCTTCCGCCTTCGGCAAGAACGTGCTGCCGCGCGTGGCCGCCAAGCTTGACGTCGCACAGATCTCGGAAATCACCAAGGTCGATGCGCCCGACACGTTCGAGCGCCCGATCTACGCCGGCAACGCCATCGCCACCGTGCAGTCGACGGACAAGGTGAAGGTCATCACCGTGCGCGGCACCGGCTTCGACGCCGCCGCCGCCGAAGGTGGCTCGGCCGCCGTCGAGACGGTCGCTGCCGTCGCGGACTCCGGTAAGTCGGCTTTCGTGGGCCGCGAAGTGGCCAAGTCGGACCGTCCGGAACTGACGGGCGCCAAGGTTGTTGTTTCCGGTGGCCGCGGCATGGGCTCGGGCGACAACTTCAAGATCCTGGAACCGCTGGCCGACAAGCTGGGTGCCGCCATGGGCGCATCGCGCGCCGCCGTCGACGCCGGCTACGTGCCGAACGACTGGCAGGTCGGCCAGACGGGCAAGATCGTCGCGCCGCAGCTGTACATCGCCGTCGGTATCTCCGGCGCGATCCAGCACCTGGCCGGCATGAAGGATTCGAAGACCATCGTCGCCATCAACAAGGATCCGGAAGCGCCGATCTTCTCGGTGGCCGACTACGGCATCGTCGGCGACCTGTTCGAGGTCGTCCCGGCCCTGGTCAAGGAACTGGGCTGATCCACTCCCGCGAAGGCGGGAACCCGAGTCTGTAGCGTCTTACCGGCGTTTGCCGTTGCTGGCTGTGGGTTCCCGCCTTTTTTGCGACTTGAGATTGACGTTTACGTAAAGAGAAACTAGGAGACCGCGGTGAGCTACAACGCCCCCCTGAAAGACATGCTGTTCGTGATGAACGAACTGGCCAATCTGTCCGAGATCAACCAGTTGCCCGGCTGCGAAGACGCGACCCCCGACACCGTCGAGGCCGTGCTGGAAGAAAACGCGAAATTCTGCGGCGAAGTCATCGCCCCGCTGAACCACCCGGGCGACAAGGAGCCGAGCCACTGGCACGACGGCCAGGTCACGACGTCGAAAGGTTTCAAGGAAGCGTTCCGCAGCTTCGCGGACGCCGGCTGGCAAGGCGTGCAGCACCCGGCCGAATTCGGCGGCCAGGGCTTGCCGAAGCTCGTCGCCACGCCGTGCATCGAGATGCTGAATGCGTCGAACATCGCGTTCGCACTCGTCGGCCTGCTGACGGACGGCGCCATCGAGGCGCTGCTGACGGCCGGCACCGACGAGCAGAAGACGCGCTTCATCGAGCCGCTGATCTCCGGCAAGTGGACGGGCACGATGAACCTGACGGAGCCGCAAGCCGGTTCCGACCTCGCCGCCGTGCGCACGCGCGCCGTGCCGCAGGGCGACGGTACGTACAAGATCTTCGGCACCAAGATCTTCATCACGTACGGCGAGCACGACATGGCGGAGAACATCATCCACCTCGTCCTCGCGCGCACGCCGGACGCGCCCGCGGGTGTGAAGGGCATCTCGCTGTTCATCGTGCCGAAGTTCCACGTGAACGCCGACGGCTCGCTGGGCGAGCGCAACGACGTGCACTGCGTCTCCATCGAACACAAATTGGGGATCAAGGCCAGCCCAACTGCAGTCCTGCAGTTCGGCGACCATGGCGGCGCGACCGGCACGCTCGTTGGCGAAGAGAACCGCGGCCTCGAATACATGTTCATCATGATGAATGCCGCGCGCTTCGGCGTCGGCATGCAGGGCGTCGGCCTCGCCGAGCGCGCCTACCAGCAGGCCGTCGCGTTCGCGAAGGAGCGCGTGCAGTCGCGCGCCGTCGAAGGTTCCAGCGGCCCCGTGGCCATCATCAACCACCCGGACGTGCGCCGCATGCTGATGTCGATGCGCGCCCAGACGGAAGCGGCGCGTGCGCTGGCGTACGTCGGCGCCGGCTTGTCCGACCTGGCGCACAGCCATCCGGACGAGGCGACGCGCAAGGCCAACCTGGCCTTGTACGAATACCTCGTGCCGGTGATCAAGGGCTGGTCGACGGAGATGAGCGAGAACGTCGCGCGCGACGGCGTGCAGGTGCATGGTGGCATGGGCTTCATCGAGGAGACGGGCGCCGCGCAGCACTACCGCGACGCCAAGATCCTGACGATCTACGAAGGCACGACGGCGATCCAGGCGAACGACCTCGTGGGCCGCAAGACGGTGCGCGACGGTGGCGCCGTGGCGAAGGCCATCCTGGCGCAAGTCCGTGCGACGGAAGCGCAACTGGCCGACGCGCAGGACGCGGATTTTGCGGCGATCCGTACGCAGTTGGTCGCGGGCAGCGCGGCGCTGGAAGCGGTCGTCGACTACGTCGTGGCGAACACGAAGGGCGACCCGCGCGCCGTGTTCGCGGGTAGCGTCGTGTACCTGAAGCTGGCCGGCATCGTGCTGGGCGGCTGGCAGATGGCGCGCGCGGCCCTCGTGGCCCGCAACAAGTTGGCCGCCGGCGATGGCGACGCGGCGTTCTACCGCGCCAAGATCGCGACGGCACGCTTCTTTGCCGACCACATCCTGTCGCAGGCGGACGGGCTGCGCCACGCGATCGTGGACGGCAGCGCGGGCGTGCTGGCGCTGGGCGTCGACCAGTTCTAAGCAGTACTTGTCTGTGCAAAAAAAACGCGGCCTGCGGGCCGCTTTTTTCATGGCGTGGCGGGATCAGCCGTAGGCACCGCCCGTGTACAGCAGGTCGAACAGGCGCGAGATCGCGGCGATGAGCACCGTCGCACCCACCAGCATCGTGAGCACGACGAGCAGGATCACGAACCAGTGTGACGCGGACTGCCGTCCCGAGCCGGCGTTGTAGCGGGCATCCCACTTCTCGTCCGGCGTGAGGCCGATGACGAGCGCTTCGACGTAGCCGGCGATGCACGACACGATGATCGGCAGCAGCACCCAGAACGGATTCGGCGCGTGCCCGAGCCCGTACACGAGGCCGGCCACGGGAACACTGCAGACGTGCAGCAGGCCGATGCGGTCGACGCTGCCCTTGAGGTAGAAACGGTGCGCGCCGATGCCGCCGAGCAGGAAGGCGAGGGTGGTGGCGAGAGTCTTGTTCTTGTGCTGCGACATCGCGTTCTTGTTGAAAGGAAAGCCAGCAGTATCGTCCAAAACGGTGTGTGTGGCACGCGCTTTCGCGACCTGGGTGACCGCTGGGGCAAATGTACCGGCGCAATGCGCGATTCCGCAGGGAGAACGGGGTCGCGCAGTGGCGGAGTGGCCCGAAATCGGCGATAATCTTGGATTCGGCCGGAACGGCGCGCCCAGCGTTCTTGGTTTTTATGTAAACGCTTGCTGATGCGAGGTAGAGCGCGCTATAATCGTCGGCTTTCTCCGTCCAGCTCAATTTTTGGAAATATTATGGTCGTTATTCGTTTAGCTCGTGGTGGTGCCAAGAAGCGCCCGTTCTACAACATCGTTGCAACCGACTCGCGCAATCGCCGCGACGGCCGTTTCATCGAGCGTATCGGTTACTACAACCCGATGGCTTCGGGCAAAGAAGTCGGCCTGAACATCACCGCTGACCGCCTGTCGTACTGGCAAGGCGTTGGCGCACAACTGTCCCCGACCGTTGCTCGCCTGATCTCGTCGCAAAAGGCTGCTGCCTAATTCGAGGTTGTGAAGGTTTGACTGATTCGGCAGCACATCCGGGCGCGACCGCGCCTGACGACCTGATCCAGGTCGGCCACATCACCGGCGCCTACGGGATCCGGGGTGGCATCCGCGTCGCACCGTATTCGATGGATGCGGATGCGCTGCTGAACATCAAAACCTGGTGGCTCGACAAGCCGTCGCTGCGTCCCGTCCAGGTGCGGAACGCGAAGTACCACAGCGGCGACGTGACGGCCACGCTGGTCGACGTGATCGACCGTGAAGGTGCCGAGGCGCTCAAGGGTGCCACGGTGCAGGTGTCGCGGGCGGACTTTCCGGCACTGCCGGAAGACGAGTATTACTGGACCGACCTGATCGGCTTGGAAACGGTGAACCTGCAGGGCGAAGCGCTCGGCAAGGTGACCGACATGATGCACAATGGCGCGCAGTCCATCCTGCGGATCACGCCCGTGCCCGATCCGAACGCCGCTCCCGACGTGAAAGCGCCGGAGCGGCTGGTGCCGTTCGTGGACCAGTACGTCAAGACGGTCGACCTGCAAGCCAGACTGATTACCCTGGACTGGGGTCTGGATTATTGATCCCGTCCGCCTGAAGCGAGGTCCCGATGCAGTTTGACGTCGTGAGCTTGTTTCCCGAAATGTTTGCCGCATTGACGCAGTCGGGCGTGACCCGGCGCGCGCACGAGCAGGGCTTGTGGAATTTGTCGATCTGGAATCCGCGCGATTTCACGACCGACCGCCACCGCACCGTGGACGATCGCCCGTATGGCGGCGGCCCCGGCATGGTGATGCTGGCCAAGCCCCTCGAGGCGACGATCAACGCGGCGAAGCAGCGCCAGGTCGACATGGGGCTGTCGGCGCCCAGAGTCGTATTCATGTCGCCGCAAGGCAAGCCGCTGACGCATGCGCGCGTGATGGACTTGAAGGACGAGCCCGGTCTCGTCGTGCTGTGCGGCCGCTACGAAGCGGTCGACCAGCGCCTGCTGGACCGCGTGGTCGACGAGGAAATTTCCCTTGGCGACTTCGTGCTGTCCGGCGGGGAGTTGCCCGCGATGGCGTTGATGGATGCCGTGGTGCGGCATCTGCCCGGTGTGCTGGGCGATGACGCGTCCGCCGTCGAAGACAGTTTTGTCAACGGCTTGCTGGATTCGCCGCATTACACGCGTCCGGAAGTCTATGAAGGCGTGGCCGTGCCGCCCGTGCTGATGGGTGGCAACCACGCCGAGATCATGAAGTGGCGTCGCCAGCGCATGCTGGAGGCGACCGCGAAGAAGCGGCCCGATCTGCTGGACAAGGCGCGCAGCGCCGGTCTGCTGACGAAGGCCGACGAGCAGTTTCTCGCAACCCTGCAAAAGGTCGCGGAATAAAGGCGGGCACCGCATTGGTACCCGCGTGTTTAACCCCATCCTCTACCGGGCATCGAACGCGCCGGCAAGATGGTATAAGGAGTCTACAAATGGATCTGATCCAGCAACTCGAGCAAGAAGAGATTGCGCGCCTCGGCCGCAACATCCCTGATTTCGCACCGGGCGACACCGTTGTCGTCAACGTCAACGTCGTCGAAGGCAACCGCAAGCGCGCCCAGGCATACGAAGGCGTCGTCATCTCGCGTCGTAACCGCGGCCTGAACTCGAACTTCATCGTTCGCAAGATCTCGTCGGGCGAAGGCGTGGAGCGTACGTTCCAGCTGTACTCGCCGCTGATCGCTTCGATCGAAGTCAAGCGTCGCGGTGACGTGCGTCGTGCGAAGCTGTACTACCTGCGCGAGCGTTCGGGCAAATCGGCACGTATCAAAGAGAAACTGCCGAACCGCAAAGCTGCTACCGCTGCTGCAAAGTAATAGCAATTGCGATAGGGAAAAGGCATCCATGCGGATGCCTTTTTCTTTTGGAGAGAGCCTTGGCAAAACTGCACATCGATCCCAAGCGCCTGCCCGTCGACGCGATCGCCGGCGAGCCCGCGCTGCCGGCCGAGCGCCTGGACGCCGCCTGGCTGCGCGCGCGCCTCGCCCATCCGCCGCTGTGGGAGCCGGAACTGCCCGAGGACTTGCGCCAGCGCTTTCCCGAGCTGCGCCGTGCAGCCGTCCTGATCCCCATCGTGCGCCGTGCGGACGGCCTGACTGTGCTGTTGACCCAGCGTACCGAACACCTCACCAACCATGCAGGCCAGGTCAGCTTTCCCGGCGGCCGCGCCGAAGAGTTCGATTCCTCACCGATCGAAACCGCGCTGCGCGAAACGGAGGAGGAGATCGGCCTCACGCGCCGCCACGTCGAGATCATCGGCGTGCTGCCCGACCACGTCACGGCGTCCGCCTATATCGTGACTCCGGTCGTGGGCCTCGTCGCGCCGCCGTTCGACCTCACGGCCGAATCGAACGAAGTGGCCGACATCTTCGAAGTGCCGTTGCGGTTCCTGATGGACGGCACGAACCACCAGCGCATGTCGTTCGACCTGCCCGACGGCGCCGGCCGGCGCAGCTTTTACGCGATGCCGTACGAACGCTTCTTCATCTGGGGCGCGACGGCGGGTATGCTGCGGAACCTCTTCCACTTGCTGCGCGCCTGATCAGGGAATGGACTCGCGCCGGTCTCTGCGCTATCGTAGCGGGCAATGAAGTAGGGCAACAACGACAAAGGACCGTGCATGACTTTTTTCTCCATTCTGTGCGCGCTGCTGATCGAACAGCTGAAGCCGCTGCGCGCGGATAACCAGATCTACGCCGAGATCAAGCGCCTCGCCATGCGCATCGAGGGCTGGTGCAATGCGGGCCAGGCGAGCCATGGCCGGCTGGGCTGGTTCCTGATGATGGCCGCGCTGATGCTGCCGACGGCCGTGATCTACGGCGTCCTGGACCATTACCAGTTCGTGTTTGCCAAGTTCGCCTGGAACGTGCTGATCGTCTACCTGACGCTCGGTTTCCGCCACTATAGCCATTACTTCACGTCGATCCAGTTCGCCCTCAACGCGGGCGACGAGGCCACGGCCCGCACCCTGCTCGCCGAGTGGACGAAGCTGGACACGGTCGGCATGGACGCCACCGAGATCGCCCGCATCGCCGTCGAAAAATCCCTGATCACGACACACCGCAACGTGTTCGGCGTGTTCTTCTGGTTCCTGATGCCCCTTGGCCCCGCTTGTGCCGTCATGTACCGCGTGTCGGAATACCTCGCGCGCGCGTGGAACGAGCCGGACCACATGCGCAATGAGGCGTTCGGCCAATTCGCCGCCCGCGCGTTCTACTGGATCGACTGGATTCCCGTGCGCCTGACGGCGATCGCGTTCGCCGTCGTCGGCAATTTCGAGGACGCGATCTATGCGTGGCGCAATTTCGCCAGCCGGTGGACGGACGAATCGAAAGGCATCATCCTCGCCGCGGGCGGTGGCGCCATGGGCGTGCGCTTGGGCACGCCGGCCGAGACGGCGCCGCGCGTCCTGCCTGCGGACGCGGCGATCGTCGACCTGTCCGCCGGCGAGGACGACATGCTCCCCGGCGACGAGCCGAACGTGCGCGCACTGCAAAGCACGGTCGGCCTGGTCTGGCGCGCGCTGCTATTATGGATGCTGCTCCTGCTGCTGCTGTCTGGCGCTGTCCTGCTCGGCTGATTGCTTTCGCGGCGTGCCGGTCTGGGTGGCCGGCATGAGTGCCAGCAACGGCTGGTACGAAGGGCTCGTCCGCAAGTCTTCTATAAGATATAATAGTCGGGTTGTTCTCATCCACGCCTTTGTTTCAGAAGCCGCACTATGGCCGACTCACCGCAAACCGGGAAAGGCGCCGACGAATTCTTCATTCTCGGCGTGACAAGTAAGGGCAGGCAATTCCGCCCGAGTGACTGGGCCGAGCGTCTGTGCGGCGTCATGTCGTGCTTCCGGCCGGCGGGCAGCGGCGGTCCGAACGCCCACCTGAAATTCTCCCCTTACGTGCACCCGACCGTCGTCAACGGCGTCAAGGCCGTCGTCGTAAACAACGCCCTCAAAAGCATCGAACCGCTCGCTTACCACTTCGTGTGCAATTTCGCCAAGGACAACGACCTGCAAGTCGTCGAAGCCTGTTTCGTCCCGCCCGCCGAAGAAAAGAAAGCCTGATCGCCGCGCGGGTTTGATTTGTCCCCGACCTGCGACTATGCTCCAAGGATAGCGTAAGCATCTGACGTTGGAGCAGGCCATGGAAGTCGGAAAACTCTGTACGGTCGACATCATCTGCTGCGCGCGCGACGAAAGCGTGCAGGGTGCGGCCTTCCTCATGCGCAAACACCACGTGGGCGACATCGTCGTCGTCGACGACACCGACAGCCAACGCACGCCGGCCGGCATCGTTACGGACCGGGACATCGTCGTGTCCGTCGTCGCCCTCGGCCTCGACCCGAACGGGCTGCAGGTCGGCGACATCATGACGGACGACCTGCTCACCGCCGACGAGCACGACGACGTCAACGTCATCATCGAACGCATGCGCCTGCGCGGCATCCGCCGCGTGCCCGTCGTGGGCGAGGGCGGGCGCCTCGTCGGCATCGTCAGCGCGGACGACCTGCTCGGCTTCCTGGCCGAGGAGATGGAGGACCTGGCTCGCATCAGTCCCTATCAGCAGCAGCACGAGCGGCGTACGCGGCAGTGATTGTGGAGCACTCATCGAGCGCGCGACGACGAGTCGGGGCACCAGGGCCTCTTCACTCTGTGGCTTGTCCTCGAAGCAACATCGTCGTACACTGACCTGTTCGACGGAGCTGCCTGTCATGACACTTGGAGAGCTTTCCTCGGTGGCAACATACTATCCTGAGCCGAACGGCCGGGTTCGCCCAACAGCGGAGGTAACCTAGAGGAATTTTATGTATGAGCTAACGCTTGCCGATAAGGTGTGGAATCGCGCCTGTATGGGGCCGGAATACGCTTCAATGCCCGGAGACTCGGCTTTGGAAGCAATGATTCACTTTCACAGCATAGCGATGAATGGGGGTGCGCTTCACGCAATCGGGTGCTGGTCATCCGACGAGCTGGAAGCTATCAAGAACGGCTATAGATACTTCGGTATTGAAGAGATCTCTGAACTGATTGCTACTGCACAAGCTGCGCTTCAGAACGGCGTACATGAAGAGGTTCTTGAGGAGACGCTAGATCGCGAATATGCGGCAAGCGTACCTGACGATGCAACGTTGGCTCAGGCCTTCGAAGCTCACTACGAGTCGAATCCTGAAAGCTACGCGCCGTTCGCTCAGGATTGAGATTAGGCCATCGTCTCTCAAGGGTCGGCTGCGGCCGGTCGTGACAGTTCGAGATTTTTGTGGATCGGCAACCTGCTATGCTTGACGCGAACGGCCGAGGTCAGCCAGGACCAGTCGGTCATGCGGCACCTGAACTAACCGATCTGAGCGACTGCCGAGATATGCGAATACAGGACATGATGGGCTTGGGGCCGAAATCAGCAGAAATGCTCGCTCATGCCGGTATCGCTACGGTAGACGACCTAAGGAATGCGGGTTCGATCGGTGCCTTCGTCGCGGTGAAAAAAACGGGCCAGCCCGCAAGCCTGAATCTTTTATGGGCCCTTGAAGGAGCGCTCACAAATCAACCTTGGAAAGAGGTAGCCAAACGAGAGCGAACACGCTTGCTTCTTGCTCTCGACCTGGTGGAACGCTGAGGCCATCAGAACACATGAGTGAACGGCAGCTTCGGGTCGACTGTTGCCGTACACAGAACGGCCGAGACCGGCTAGGAGCGGCCATTCGCGTTAAGGAAAGGTCATCAATGTCCCTGATTCGTCCGCTGCTACTGTGTGTACTATCCGTCATCCCTGGCGCAAGCTGGGCGTGTCGTGTCCCTCCCGCCGAACAGCTCGTCAATCCTGATGTTCAAATAGCGCAGGCCAATGACATCGTGCTAGCGAAAGTAATCAGCGCGGCGCCGCGATTCGAGAATGGTGGAGAGATCGATTACCAGTTCCTTGTCGTAAAACGATTGGCGGGACATGGCGAGCAGCTGTTTTCTTTGTCGGGTCGCGCGCCCGGACGCAGCCGCGACACCACGTTTGACCAACACCAGGACGAAGCTTTCTGGCGGAGAGGCGGAGGACGCGTGATGAACGACGTCGATTGCGTCATACACCCTGATTTCGTCGTCGGAAAAACGTACCTTGTGTTCCGGGATCGCCCGATGACATGGCGGAGTTTTGAGGAAATTGACACGGTGGATGATCGCTCGCCAGATCACGACAAATGGTTCGCCTACGTACAAGCCCACGTTCGCCGAGATAGGGACCGGGACCCGCAACGTTAAGGGGACGTCCGGTATGGGTCGAAAGCGGGCAGTCGAGTTAGGTCTTCTACCGGCCAGAAACGGACCGCAAAGGAGAATTTGATTTCATCCGATCAGTCACGCCAACTTGTTTCAGCAAGGCTTACTCGAATGAAACACGAAACCGTGAATTGGTATATCGTCAACATTTTGGCTAGGTTATTTGGCTGCATGGCACTGTTTGCCGCCTTCGCATTCGGGCTGACAGCAGCGCTTCAATTCGCAGGCGCAAGCCTCGCCACCCCAGAAATCAGCCCCTTGGGAAATTTTGTTGGCGCTGTTTTTTGCTTAGTACTTGCTGTGATGTTTTTAACAGCAAGTCCTTACAGCCGGACCTCAAGCGACTGATGCAATCCGTTCCCCAAGCTTTGTCGTGAACTTTATTGTTCGTCCACAGTGATGCCCCGCCCGAGAATGTCCATCAGGTAAGCCTAGCCTAAGTCACCGTCTGTTACCATGTCCCGCGGTCGCGCCCGGCCCCGGGGCCGTGGAGCGTCCCGATAACGTGAACCTTACGGACGGAGTGACATGAGCTTGACGTTTTTCCAGCGCGGCGTGGCCGCCTATGCGGTCGTTGGCGGCCTCACTTTCATCGCGGCCGGCAGCGCCCTGGCCTTCGACCTGCCCAAGGGCGTCGTGCAGGGGCCGTCCGTGGAAGGCATCACGGAATACCGGCTGCCGAACGGGCTCAAGGTGCTGCTGTTCCCCGATTCGTCGCGTCCCACCGTCACCGTCAACGTCACGTACCTCGTCGGCTCGCGCCACGAGAACTACGGCGAGACGGGCATGGCCCACCTGCTGGAACACATGATGTTCAAGGGCAGCCCGAAGCATCCGGACATCACGCGCCAGTTCCAGGACCGCGGCATGCAATTCAACGGCACGACGTCGCTCGATCGCACGAATTACTACGAAGTGTTCCAGGCGTCCGACGACAATCTGCAGTGGGCGCTTGCGATGGAAGCGGACCGCATGACGCATTCCAATATCGCGAAAAAGGATCTCGATTCGGAAATGACGGTCGTGCGCAACGAGTACGAAAATGGCGAGAATTCGCCGGGCGCCGTGCTGTCCAAGCGCATGCAAAGCGTCGCATACGACTGGCACGCGTACGGCCGTGCGACGATCGGCAATAAAAGCGATATCGAAAACGTCGGCATCGCGAACCTGCAGAATTTCTATCACACCTATTACCAGCCGGATAATGCCGTGCTGCTCGTCGCGGGCAAGTTCGATCCCGCGAAGACACTGCTGTCGATTAACCGGCTGTTCGGCGTCATCCCGAAACCCAAGCGCACGTTGCCGGAATTCTGGACCGTCGAACCGACGCAGGACGGCGAGCGCACGTTCACCGTGCGGCGCAAGGGCGACGTGCAGATCGTCGAGCTCGGCTACAAGGTGCCGTCCGGCCTGCACGACGACAGCGACGCGCTGAGCTTCGCCTCGACCATCCTCGGCGACGCGCCGACGGGCCGCCTGCACAAGCTGCTCGTGGAGTCGGGGCAGGCGAGCCAGGTGTTCGCCTACGGGCAGACCGGCTATGCGCCGGGCCTGCAATACGTTGGCGCCGTCGTCAAGAAGGACGCGCCGCTCGAACCTGTGCGCGCGGCGCTCACAAAGGCCGTCGAGGAATTCGCCCAGCATCCGCCGACGCCGGAAGAAATGGAGCGCACGAAGCGCAGCTTCCTGAACGAATTCGAGCGCAGCCTCAACGACCCGCAGCAGGTGGGCCTCGCGCTGTCGGAAGTGATCGCATTGGGCGACTGGCGCCTGTTCTTCGTCGGGCGCGACCGCGTCAACAAGATCACGTCGGCCGAGGTCGCCGCGGCGGCGGGCCGGTACTTCAAGCGCGATAACCGCGTCACGGGCGAATTCATTCCCGACGATCATCCGGAACGCGCCGTCGTCCCGCCCGCGCCCAGCGTGCAAAGCGTGCTGAAGGATTTCAAGCCGCAGGCATCGACATTGACGGCCGAGGACTTCGACCCGAGCCAGGCCAACATCATGAAGCGCACGACGTTGACGACGGCCGGCGGCGTGAAGCTGGCGCTGCTGGCGAAAAAGAACCGCGGCCAGACCGTCACCGTCGACCTGCGCCAGCACATCGGCGATGAACAGAACCTGTTCGGCAAGGGCGCGCTGCCGGGCCTCACGGCCGCGATGCTGATGCGGGGCACGTCGAAATACGATCGCGTGCAACTGGCCGACGCATTCGACAAGCTCAAGATTTCCGGCAGCCTCACGCATTTCCAGACGACGCGCGAGCACTTGCCCGAAGCGCTGAAGCTGGTCGCCCACGTCCTCCGTGAAGCCACGTTCCCCGCCAGCGAATTCGAGCAGCTGCGCCAGCAGTCGATCGTCGGGCTGGAATCGAGCCGCAGCGAGCCGACCAGCGTCGCGTCGCGCGCGCTGAATGAGCATTTTGACATCTATCCGAAGGGTGATGTCCGCCACGAAACCACCCTCGACGAAGACCTGGCCGACCTCAAGGCCGCCACTGTCGACCAGGTCAAGGCCTTCCACCGCGACTACTACGGCACGGTGCCGGCCGAGATGGCCATCGTCGGCGACTTCGACGCGCAGGCGATCGAACCCCTCGTCGATCAATTGTTCGGCCAGTGGAAAGCGCCGATGCATGTGGCGCCCGTGCTGCGCAAGAATGGCGACATCGCGCCGATCCACGAATTCCTCAACACGCCGGACAAGGAAAACGGATATTACGCGGCGCGCATCAATGTCGACCTGAACGTCGAGGATCCGGACTATCCGGCGCTGATGCTGGCCGATTACATCTTCGGCGGGGGCGGGCTGCGCTCGCGCCTGATGGACCGCGTGCGCCAGAAGGACGGCTTGTCGTATGGCGTCGGCTCGAACCTGGCGGCCGGTGACCTCGACCGTGCCGGCATGTTCGCGATCAATGCCATCGCCGCGCCGCAAAACCTGGCCAAGGTCGACGCGGCCGTGCGCGCGGAACTCATGCGCGCGCTCAAGGATGGCTTTACTGCGGCGGAACTCGCCGGCGCGAAGTCGGGTCTGATGCAACAACGGATCCAGAATCGCGCGGACGACGGCGCGCTGGCGGCAGGCTGGACGTCGTACCTGTACCGGGGCCGCACGTTCGAATGGTCGGCCGAGTTCGAAAAACGCCTGATGGCCGTTACCTTGCCCCAGTTGAACGCGGCGTTCCGCAAGGCTGTCGACCCGGCGAAGATGTCCGTCGTCATGGCCGGCGACAAGGGAAAGGTGAAAGCTGCACCCTGATTGCAACACTCGGCCGTTCATAACGGCCTGACGTGCTGAGAAACTTGGTCAATGCCCGTGACGGGCGCTATCATGTTGCTTCAACGCAGTATTTCTCGCAGGAAGCGAAGATTGCGTCAAGCCATTGTAAAGGAAGCATGATGAAGGGCATGACCAAGCAGACACCGAGCGGCATCTCGTATGCAGGCAAGGTTGTGCTGGTAACGGGTGGCGCCAGCGGCATCGGCCGCGCGATGGCGCTCGCATTCGGGCGCGCGGGCGCCTGCGTCGTCATCGCCGACACGGCCGTCGACGGTGGCCACATGACGGCGGCGCTGATCGTCGAGGCGGGCGGCAAGGCGCTGTTCGTGAAGGCGAATGTCACGGTCGCGGCGGACGTCGAGTCGCTGGTCGAGAAGGCCGTCGGTCACTACGGCCGCATCGACTGCGCCGTGAACGGCGCGGCCGTCGAAGAGGAATGCCTGCCGCTGGCCGAGGGCGACGACGACCAGTTCGACCGCATCATGGGCGTCAACGTCAAGGGCGTGTGGCTGTGCATGAAGAGCCAGCTGCGCCAGATGCTCAAGCAGGAAGGCGGGGGCGTGATCGTCAACATCGCCGATGCCGGCGGCCTCGTGGCTGCGCCGCACCGCGCGATCTATTCCGCGTCCAAGCACGCCGTGGTCGGCCTGACGAAGAGCGCGGCCGTGGAATACGCGAAGGAGGGCATCCGCATCAACAGCATCTGCCCTGGCGCCGTGAAGACGCCGATGCTCGCGCGCGCGCTCGAGCGCGAGCCGGGGCGTGACAAGAAGCTCAAGTCGGCGCACCCGATGGGGCGCATCGCCGACCCGTCCGAGATCGCCAGCGCGGCGTTGTGGTTGTGCTCGGAGCAGGCGTCGTTCGTGACGGGCCACCAGCTCGCCATCGATGGCGGGCTGACGGCGATCTGAGGACGCGTCCCCGCGACGGTATGCGTGACGCGAACGTCACGCGTGGGCGGAGGCCGCCCACCCTACGATGATCGTGCCGTAGGGTGGGCACCCCGTGCCCACGCGAACGTTTGCGTGATGATCGTGCCGTAGGGTGGGCACCCCGTGCCCACGCGAACGTTTGCGTGATGATCGTGCCGTAGGGTGGGCATCCCGTGCCCACGCGAACGTTTGCGTGATGATCGTGCCGTAGGGTAGGCACCCCGTGCCCACGCGAACGTTTGCGTGATGCGAGCGTCCGCGTGGGCGGAGGCCGCCCACCCAACGACCGACAAGGCCTGTCCTTCGTTATTTCCGCTTCCGGCTCGTCGCCCGTTGCTGCTTCGCCTGCGTCCCGACACGCGCCTGGCGCGCCTTGTACAGCGCCACCGCATCCTCGCGCGCGCGCGTGAGCGTGCGCATCTCGGCATGGTCGTCGTGCGGCGAAAAATACTCGGCGGCTTGCGCGTCGACGACGAGCTTGATGGCGGTGGCGTCGTCGAGGTCGTAGAGTTCCGTCAGCAGCGTGGCGACTTCGTCCAGGTAGGCTTCGTAGGTCAGGTTGGTCATGGCAATGTTGTTGTTAAAGTGAATCAGCCGGCGCTCAGCTCGGCCACGAAGTCGTACATGTCGCCGCGGAAGTAGGAGCGGCAGAATTCCACGGCCTGGCCGTCGGGCAGGAAGCCCAGCCGTTCCACGCACAGGCCCGCATCGCCTTCCTTCGATTGCAGCAGCTTTGCCTGCTCGGCGTTCAGCAGCAGCGCGGACAGGCGCTGCAGCGCGCGCACGGGCCGTTTGCCGTTCGCTTCCAGCGCTTCGTACATCGACACGTCGACGGCATCCAGCGAGGGCAGGGCGGAGGCGGCGATGGTCGCGTACTCGAGGCACATTGGCATGTCGTCGGCGTAGCGGATGCGGTTGAAGCGGTAGACGGCGGCGCCCGGCGAGAGACCGAGGCGCAGCGCTTCTTCCGGCGTCACCTGGCCTTCCGACCGTTTCAGCCACACGCTGCGCGGCGTGCGTCCGCGCGAGCGCATGTCTTCCGAGAACGACGTCAGCTTGGCGAAATTCTTTTCGATGCGCGTGTTGATGAAGTTGCCGGACCCGGCGCGGCGCACGAGCAGGCCTTCCTCGACGAGACCGTCGATGGCCTTGCGCACGGTGATGCGCGAGATGTCCAGCTCGGCCGCCAACTGGCGCTCGGCCGGCAGGGCTTCCGCCGGACCGTAGATGCCGCGCTCGATCGCGTCGCGCAACGCGCGCTGCAATTGCTGGTACAACGGCAGGTTGCTGGTGGCGGAGAGTTGGTGCATCAACTGCGCGAGGTCGGACATGCGGCGGGCCTGAAGGCGAACGATGCCGCGATAGTACCAAAACGGCGCCAGAACGGCGCCAAAAAAGTGCCAAAATGTGCCGGCACAAGACCGCCGGCGGCCACTCCCGCTACTGTTGACAGCCGCCAGGCTACCGCTGCACCTGCGTATTTGATGCGTGAAGATGCTTGATGAGCCATCCGTTGGGCGACCTGACCACGACGAGCGTGCGTCGCGCGATGCGCTCCTTGTTCTCCAGCTCGAACGTCACCAACGCGGCGTTCTCCGACAGCATGACGATGGCGAGTCTTTCCGGCGGCAGGTGGTGGTACGGCGGTTTCTTAGCGTCGGAGCTCTTGCGTATCGACGAGAACACCAGCGCGAAGTGCTCGCGTATCGCCTCTTTGCCGTCAAATCGGTCGGGCGGTTCCGGGATCGGGAAGAAAACACTTGCGTCGGGCGCGAAGCAGTCCATGAACGCGTCGAGATCCAGGTCCTCGAACGACTTGAGAAAGCGGGACGTGAAGCGCTGCACTGACTGTCGCTGTTCGTCGGCGATGGCGTGCGGAGACGGCTGAGCCGTCGTGATGCATGGCTGGCTCGACAGCGCGATCGCAACGGCGACAATCATGCTTTTCATCCGGCGCCCCTCCCGGCGACGTCATTTCGGCCGCGGATTGACGAGCTTGCGGTCGGGCTGCACCAGCTTGCCTGCGCGCACGGCCGCGACGGCGCCCGACACGGCGCGGGCGACGTTGCGTACCTCGTCCTGGAACGCCGTGTCCTTGTCCAGCGCGTCATGGCTGTCCGCATAGGATTCGTAATAGCCGACGTAGCGGTCGAGCTGGGCGGCGGGGCCCGCGTCGACGAGGCCCATCCAGTCGAGCCAATCGCACAGCGAGCGCCGCGTCGATTCGATGCCGGCCACGTCGCCATGCACGACGACGCCGTAGATGCGGCCGGCCAGGTGTTTCGGATAATGCCAGTGTTCCTCCAGCGCCTTCGCTTCCTCCGCCTTCTTGCCGTGCGTGGACGTCGGATCGGGATTGCCGCCGTCCGCGCACACGAGCCGGTCGATCATCAGCTTCAGTATCGCGGGCGACTGGTACCAGTAGACGGGCGTCAGGATGATGATCCCGTGCGCGGCCACCCAGCGCTCGTAGATCTCGTTCATCCAGTCGTTTTCCTGGTTCAGCGAGTGGTTCGGGTAGCAGCTGCACGGCCAGTGGCACAGCGGCATCGCCGTCGACACGCACGCCTTGCAGGGGTGGATGTGGCGGTCGTAGTCGGAGATGATGCGCGACAGGTCGAGCAGGTCCGTCTCGATACCCTCGGCCGCCAGCACGTCTTCGCACAACCTGGCGAGGCGCCACGTCTTCGAGATTTCGCCGGGGCAGCTGCCGTCGTTGCGCGCCGCGCCATTGATCACGAGCACGCGGCTGCGCGTGGCCGGGTCCTTCTGATGTGCCTCGGCGGCCAGCAGCCGGTCGTGCGCCTCTTTCCATTCGACGGACAGGTCGTAGTCGGGATCGGCGAAGCCGGGGCCCGCCTTCACGGTGACGGGCGCCTTGTGCGAATCGACGTAGGCCTGCCACGCGACTTCCTCGACGGCCGCCAGTTCCCGCGCGACGGCCTGGTAGGCAGGGTCATAGAAGTCGCGCGTGAACACGAGGTGGAATTCGTCGCGGTTCAGTTTCGCGGGAGCCTGTCCCTTGCGTACGGTCGTCATGGCCGGCCCTTTCTGGAAGCGTTACGGCGATTATCGGCCGCGGACTCGGCGCCGCCCGTACGGCAATTAACACAGACGAAAAAAAGCGGCGCGAACCGGAGTGCGCGCCGCCTTCTGGCCGGGGAAGCCCGGCGGGGTAGTGATTACTTGGCCGCCGTGGCGCCCGTCGGGTGGTTCAGCAGCAGGATCCAGTACTTGGCCGTGTCCGACAAACCGCCGCCCGCCTTCACTTCCTGGAAGGTCGCGATGGCCTTGTCCTTCTGGCCAGCCTTCGCGTAAGCCATGCCCAGGCGCAGCTTCGCCTCGTCCGGCGACTTCAAGCTGCCCTTGGCGATACCTTGCTGGATGAAGCCGATGCCCTTGTCGTACTGGTCCATCGTGACGTACGCCCAGCCCAGGTTGACGAGGCCGGCGCCGGTCTTGGCCTTGGCGGCACCCGCTTCGCCCGCGGCGATGTTCTTGGCGTCGCTTGCCGCTTCCTTCGTGGCGCGGTCGCGCAGCTGGCGGTCCTTGGCGGCGCCGCTGCCGGTGCCCAGCACGCCGGCCGCGAAGCCCGCGTCGACGACTTTCTTCGCCTCGGTCGGGAAGCCGTCCTTCATGGCCAGCTCGGCCAGTTCCGTGTACGCGTCGGACGACATCTGCTTGACGGCGGCGAATTGCAGGCGCAGCACGTCGGGGATGCTGGCGTCCTGGAAGCCCGGCTTGCGCACGATGCCGCGGCTGATCAGGTCGGTCCAGAAATCGTCGTTCGGATAGTAGGCGACCAGTTGTTCCAGGCCGCGCAGGTAGGCGGCGTCATTCTTGACCTTGTTCGCGGCCGACGCGTACAGGCGCAGGTCTTCCTGCGACGGCGTCTTACCGGCCTGTTCCGCGGCCTGCAGCACCGGCTCCTGGGCCTTCAGTGCCGTCGCGTAGTCGCCGCTCAGGTAGTAGGAACGGATCAGCGCGGAGTTGACCTGGTCGGAGGCCTGACCGCTGGCCTGGATCTGCTTGTACAGCTCGATCGCCTTCGGATAGTTCTTGGCGTTGTAGTACATCGTGGCCAGCGCCTGCGTGAAGTTGGCCTTGTCCGCTTCCGGCAGCTTGCCCGACGCGAGGATCGCTTCCAGCGCGCTCGTTGCCATCTGGTCGTTGCCCGTCGACGAACCCAGCGACAACTTCATGCGGTTCAGCACATAGGTTTCGTACGGGGTCTTGTCCGGGAAAGCCTCGGCCTGCGTGATGCGGTTCTGCACTTCCGTGTAGTTCTTCGCTTCCATCAGCGGCTTGATCTGGGCCGGGTCGAGCAGCTTGTACAGATCGGGGCGGACCGAGTCGGGCTTCGGCGCGGGGGCCGGCGCATTCTTGTCCTGCGCCGACGCGCTGTGCATCAGGGCCGGCGCCGCGTTCAGGCCAAGGGCGGCCAGCATCATGGCAAGGCGGGCGAAACGGAATTGGGACATTGAAAAATCCTCTCTTAATGACGATAAAGTTGCACCGCCGAATGGCGTGAAATACATATGGCGACGGTGCCGGATGCCGATCTCGGACAAAGCGTGCATTGTCCCACAAACTGTTGACGGACGTGGCAATTGTGCCCCAGCCGTGCGGCGTCCGTATGCGGCGTTACATGTCGTTACCCGCCGTGGCTACACGCGTTCGTCAGAAGCCCGGCACAGGGCAGCGGCCCGTCGCCTCGATGTCACCGGCCAGCCAGGCGCGCACGGCGTCCAGCGCGGGCGGCGCGAAGCCGTACGTCAGCAGCGCGGGCGCCGCGAAGTCGAGGGCCTGGTACGGGTTCCACAGCGCGAGGTGCAGGTCCGGTGTCCACGTCGCGCGGGCATGCGGGCCGTAGCGGCGGCGCGAAGTCGATGCGAGGATCGTGAAGCGCCCGTCGTCGGGCAGCGCGCCCCAGTCGAACGTTTCCGCGTCGGCGAACGTCACGAGCTCGACGTCGAACAGCTGTCCCAGCATCGCCGCGATGGCGCCGGCCGGCACCCCGGCTTCCGACACGCCGTCGCTGACGACGTCCTGGCGCGCCACGAGGCGCACCTTGGCGCGCGGCGCGGGACGCTGCGGATTGCCGCGTGCCGTCAGCGCCCGGCGCCACGCCTGCGCCATCAGCGCGCGGTCGGCGGCGTCCGTGGTGGTCGGCACCGCGCCGGCCGGATGCGCACGCGCGAGACGGTCGAGGCGTTCGAGACGGGCATGGACGCCTTCCAGCGGCAGGCGGCCGTCCGCGATGGCGGCGGCGATCGCATCGACCGTCTCTTCCTGCGTGTCCCGGTTGCCGATGGCCATGACCATGTCGGCGCCCGCGACCAGCGCGTTCACGGCCGCGTCGCCCGCGCGGTAGCGGTGCGCGATCGCGTGCATGTCCATGCCGTCCGTGATGATCACGCCTTCGTAACCCCATTGCGTGCGCAGCAGGTCGGATAGGATCGCGCGCGACATCGTGGCCGGATGGTCCGCGTCGAGCGCCGGATACACGATGTGCGCCGTCATCACCGCGGGCGCATGCGGCGCCGCCGTGCGGAACGGCGCGAATTCGAAGCGCTCCAGCTCCGACAAGGGTTTGTCCACGGTGGGCAGGTCGCGGTGCGAGTCGACGTGCGTGTCGCCGTGGCCGGGGAAGTGCTTCACGCAGCACGCCACGCCTTCGCTCTCGCTGCCGGCCATCCACGCGAGCGCCAGCGCCGTTGCTTGGTCCGGATCGGCGCCGAACGAGCGCTCGGCGATGACCGGATTCTGCGGATTGTTGTTCAGGTCGAGCACGGGCGCGAAGTTCCAGTTGAAGCCCATCGCCCGGATCGCGCGCGCGACGGCCGCGCCCACGTCGCGCGCGAGGGCCGCATCGCCCGCGGCCCCCAGCGCCATCGCGGACGGGGGCGGCGGCACCCACAGCGCGCGCACGACGGCGCCGCCTTCCTGGTCGAGCGCGATCAGTACGTCGTCACCCATCACGTCTTTCAGGTCGCCCGTGAAGCGTGTCAGCTGCGCCGCGTCCGTCATGTTCTGGCGGAACAGGCACGCGCCGCGGATGCGGTTGGCGCGGATGAAATCGGCGGTGGCCGCATCGAGTTCCGTGCCGAACAGGCGGATCATCATCAGCCGGCCGGCGAGTCGGCGTAGGTCGTTCGTGTGCATCAGTGTGCTCAGTGTGTTCTTGTGACTTTGTTCAGGTGACGCGGCTTGTCCGGATCGAGCCCGCGCGCCTCCGACAGGTGCGCCGCCATCACGTAGAACGCGGCGATCGCGACGATCGGGTCGAGGTCGGGGCATGCGGCGACCGGGAGCTCGAGGTCGCGCGACGGCACGTCCGCCGGTGCCGCCAGCAGCACGCGCGCGCCGCGGCCGCGCATCTCGTCGGCCAGCGCGACGAGGCCCGCCTGCGCGGGGCCGCGCGTGGCGAAGATCAGCAGCGGATAGCCTTCGTCGATCAAGGCCATCGGGCCGTGCTTGATCTCGGCGCCGGAAAACGCCTCGGCCTGCAGCGCGGACGTCTCCTTGAATTTCAGCGCCGCTTCCAGCGCGATGGGGAAGCTGATGCCGCGGCCCACGACCATGATGTTGCGCGCCGGCGTCAGTACCTCGAGCGCGGCCGACCAGTCGGTCTGCGCCGCGCGGCGCAGCGCGTCGGGCAGGGCGGCGAGGCCCGCTTTCAATTCGTCGTCCTGCTGCCATTCGGCGACGAGGCGCGCGCCCGCCGTCAGGCTCGCGATGAAGCTCTTCGTCGCGGCCACGCTCTGCTCTTTCCCGGCGCGCAGCGGCAGCGCCCATTCCGCTTCGTGCGCCAGCGGCGAATCGATGTCGTTCACGAGCGCCACCGTCGTCGCCCCGCCGGCGCGGAAGTAATGGATCGGTTCGACGACGTCCGGGCTCTGGCCCGACTGCGAGACCGATACGGCAAGCAGGCCGGCCGCCTGCAGCGGCGCCTTGTACAACGTGACGAGCGACATCGGCAGCGACGTCACGAGGCGGCCCATGCGCGCCATGATCAGGTAGGCGAGGTAGCTCGATGCGTGGTCGGAACTGCCGCGCGCCACCGTCACCGCGTTGTGGAAGGCCGTGCTGCGCAGGTGGTGGCCCAGCGCCGCGTAGCGGTCGGCGTCGTTCGCCAGTTGCAGGGCGACGCAGTCGGCCGCGGACACGGCTTCTTCAAGCATCAGCGAGGTCACGCGCTTCTCCTTCGATATAAACGGTTTTCAGTTCGAGGTCGCGGTCGAGCACGACGACGTCGGCGAAACAGCCCGGCGCGAGGCGGCCGCGGCGCGTCTCGCCCAGGTAGTCGGCCGCGTTCGTCGACACGCGCCGCGCGGCGTCGGCCAGGTCGAGGCCGATCGAGACGAGGTTGCGCAGCGCCTGGTCCATCGTCAGGGTGCTGCCGGCCAGGGTGCCGTCCGCGAGGCGCACGCCGCCCATGCATTTGTGGACGACCTGGCGGCCCAGCATGTACTGGCCGTCCGGCATGCCGGCGGCCGCGGTGGAATCCGTCACGCAGTACAGGTTCGGGATGCAGCGCAGCGCCGTGCGGATCGCGCCCGGGTGCACGTGCAGCAGGTCGGGGATGATCTCCGCGTACTGCGCATGCGCGAGGGCGGCGCCCACCATGCCGGGATCGCGGTGGTGCAGGCCCGGCATCGCGTTGAACAGGTGCGTGAAGCCGGCCGCGCCTTGTTCCAGCGCGCGCACGCCGTCGTCGTAGCTGCCGTTCGTGTGGCCGATCTGCACGCGGATGCCGGCGTCCGTCATCTGGCGCACGAGCGCGAGGTGGCCGTCGATCTCGGGCGCGACGGTGATGAGGCGCATCGGTGCCTGCGCGTGGAAGCGCTCGACTTCCGCCATCGTCGCCTCGCGCGCGAACGGCGGCTGCGCCCCGAGCTTGCCCGAATTGATGTACGGGCCTTCGAGGTGCACGCCGAGGATGCGCGCCTCGCCCTTGCCGCGCTGTTCGCACGCCGTGCCGATGGCGGCGAGGGCCCGGTCGATGTCGTCGAGCGGTGCGGTCATCGTCGTGGCCAGGAGGCTCGTCGTGCCGTGCTTCGCGTGCAGCCGGGCGATCACGTGCGGCGCGTCGCCGCCTTCCATCATGTCGCGGCCCGCGCCGCCGTGCACGTGCAGGTCGATGAAGCCGGGGAGGATGTAGTCGTCCGTATTCGATGCCGGGTCGGCCGTGTCGCCTTCGATGGCGGCGATGGTTGCGGCGCCGTCGTCGATGACGAGGCGCCCGCGGATCCAGCCGTCCGGGGTCAGGATATTGCCTTGCATGGTAGGTCCTTTCATGCCGCGACGTGCAGTTCGATCAGGCGGAGTGCGCCGCGCGCCGAATCGCCTTCGGGCGCGCGGGCGCGGGCCGCGAGCGCGGGCGGGAGCCAGTCGCGCAGCGCGGCACCCAGCCCGCCGCACAGTGCCAGCGGGAGACTGCCGTCCGGGTCGAGCGCACGCGCGATGGCGGCCGCTTCCTCGCCGGCCTTCGTCAGGATGGCGCGCGCGGCCGGGGCGTCCGCGTGCTTCAGGACGAGCGGCGCCAGCGTGGCGTATGCCGTCTGCGTGGCCCGGCCGAGCCAGACCTGGATGGCGGCGCGGTGGCCGCCGCACGCGTCGATCACGTCGGCCGCGAACGCGCTGTGCGCGCGCCGTCCGTCCAGCACCTGCTCGATGTGATTGATGGCCGCGAGGCCGATCCAGCCGCCGCTCGCTTCATCGCCGGCGGGGAAGCCCCAGCCGCCGACTTCGCGCCGCGTACCGTCGGGCAGCAGCACTTCGCCCACGCTGCCCGTGCCGATGGCGACGATGGCGCCGGGGCGGCCGCCGTGCGCGCCGAGCAGGGTCGTGAACGCGTCCGTTTCGAGCCGCAGCGCGGCGTAGCCGGGATCGGCGTCCACGAATTCCTGCGCCCACTGGCGGTTGTGCACGCCGGCGAGGCCCAGGCCGATCGCGATGCGGGCAGGGGAAGGTGGTTCGATGCCGGCCGTAGCGAAGCCGTTGGCGATGGCGTCCTGCACGGCAGCCCAGGCGCGGGCGATGCCGAGGCCCAGGCCGGACGGACCGCTGGCGCCCTGCGCCAGTTCGACGCCGCCGCCGGAAGACAAGCGTGCGATACGCACGCGGGTGCCGGTGCCGCCGCCGTCGACGCCGATGAGATAGTCGATCATGTTGAGTGCTGTGCCGGGAAGGTCAGGGCACTATAGGCAGCACGGACAGGCTTGTCAACAGGTATTTAAGTGGTATTATCGCGCTGGGCGGGTGGCGGCGGATTGGTCTGGTTTCCGCTCACGGATTCAGCGTCCGTGACGGTATAATTGGTATTAAATGCGGTATTGTCGACATCATCACCGCGCAGCCATTCGAACAGGATCGCCATCATGAACGGCCCCACGAACAGCCCGATCACGCCCAGGGTGGATACGCCGCCGAGGAGGCCGAACAGCACGGCGAGGAACGGCAGGTTGACGCGCCGGCCGATGAGTTTCGGACGGATGAATTTGTCGACCATGAACAGTTCGAACGCGCCCCAGCAGAACAGCCCGAGCGCCGCGCCGGAATGGCCCTGGCCCAGCAGCAGCAGGGAGACGAGCGTGAACGACAGCGGCGCGCCGCCCGGCACGAGCGCCATGTAGCCCGTCAGCACGCCCAGCAGCGCCGGTGCCGGCGCGCCCGCGATGAAATACGCGCCGCCCAGCACGCAGCCTTCGAGGATGGCGACGGAGACGAGGCCCAGCGCCGTGCCGCGCACGGACAGCGGGAACACGCGGCGCAGCATCGGGTACTGGCGCGGCAGCGCGCGCATGCCCGCCGTGTCGACATGGTGGATGGCGGCCGGGCCGTGCAGGTACAGCACGAACAAGGTGAGCAGAGCGAGGAACAGGTACAGGGCGTTGGCCAGGATCGTCGAGCCCCACAGGCGCGCGGCGCCCGTCAAGTGCGGGGCGAAGTCGCCGGCGGCGCTGCCGACGAGGCGGTTCAAGCCGCCGGGGAGGGCGAGGTGGTCGTTCCACCAGGCGATCGCGTGTTGCGCGACGAGGGGCAGCCGTGCGAGCCACACGGGGGCGGGCAGACCCATGTCGTTCGCGCGCGCGAGCAGGCGCTGGACGCCGGCCAGTTCGCCGCCGAGGGTGTTCACGAGCACCAGCGACGGCGCGACGAAACCGAGAATCAGGAGGCCGACGAGGATGGCGGCGCTTGCGGCCGGCGGCCAGCCGCGCGCCTGCAGGCGCACGTGGCCGGGCCAGGTGATGACGGCGAGCAGGCCGGCCCAGGCCAGCGCGCCGAGGAAGTGCTGCAGGAGGACGGCCAGCGCCAGCGCGAAGAGCGCGGGCACCACGAGTCGCGTTGCGCGCCGGTCCGTCATGCGTGCTGCAAGGCCGCGATGCGGTCCTCGCACGAGGGGTGGCTGCTGAACAGCGCGAGCACGCCGCCGCCGGCGATGCCCGACGCGGCCAGGTTCTTCGGCAGGTCGGCGTGGGCGATGCCGTTCAGGCGCTGCAGCGCGGCGATCATCGGACGCGGCGTGCCCATGATCTGCGCCGCGCCGCGGTCGGCGCGGTATTCGCGCTTGCGCGAGAACCACGCGACGATGATGCTGGCCACGAGGCCGAACAGCAGGTCGCACACGACCGACGTGATCGTGAACGCGATGCCGGGGCCGCGTTCCTCGTCGCCGTCGCGGCGCAGGAACTGGTCGACGAAGTACGCGACGACGCGCGCCAGGAAGATCACGAACGTGTTCACGACGCCCTGGATCAAGGTGAGCGTGACCATGTCGCCGTTCGCCACGTGCGCCACTTCGTGCGCCAGCACGGCTTCCACTTCGTCATGCGTCATCGATTGCAGCAGGCCCGTCGACACGGCGACGAGCGACGCGTTCTTCGTCGCGCCCGTGGCGAACGCGTTCGGTGCGCCCTCGTAGATCGCGACTTCCGGCATCGGGATGCCGGCGCGGCCGGCTTGCTTGGCGACGGTGTCGAGCAGCCAGCGCTCGGTAGCGTTGGCCGGCTGCGCGATCACGCGCGCGCCCGTGGTCCACTTGGCGATGGGCTTCGACAGCCACAGCGAAATGAAGGCGCCGCCGAAGCCCATCAGGCCGGCGAAGACGAGCAGGGCGCCCAGGTTCAGGCCCTTGGCCGTCAGGTAGCGGTCGACACCGAGCAGGCTCGCCGTGATGCCCAGCACGAGCATGATGGCGAGGTTGGTGGCAAGGAAAAGCAGGATCCGTTTCATGGTCGTATCTCTCATCGTTAACACAAGAATCGCGGCCCGGCGGGCCGTTGTCAAGGCGAAGGATAGGGCAATGACGAATCTTGAAAAAGCGAAGTATCTGGAAGGATTTCTTCGAAAAAACCGATTATAAGCGATGCGCGTCCGCCGGCGGATGTTCCCAGTCGTCGTCGCGGCCGTTCAGGTACGTCACAGGCAGCGCGGCACGCTCCGCGTCGGGCAGGTCGTCCAGGCAATGCACGCTGATGGCCACGTACTCACCCCAGCGCGGCGACGTGCCGGTGCCGAACGGACGCACGCCGCACGTCGCGCAGAACAGGTGGCGCTCCGTGCGCGTGTTGCAGCGGTATTCGGTGAGCGCGCCGTCGCCCGCCAGCAGCCGGAACGCGGACGTCGGCACGATCGCGGCCCAGTTGCGTTGCTTCGTGCACAGCGAGCAGTTGCAGCGGATCGTGCCGCGCGCCAGGTCGACCTCGGCCGCGAAGCGCACGGCGCCGCAGTGGCAACTGCCGTGCCGCGTGCGCACCGCGGCCGTCATCGCGCGGCCCGCACGAGCGGCAGTTCGACGTAGCTGCTGTGGTAGACGCGCTGCGTGGCCTTCCTGTAGTCGCCCGGCTGGGCGAAGAAGATGTTGGGCACGAACGTCTGCGGATTGCGGTCGTACAGCGGGAACCAGCTCGACTGCACTTGCACCATGATGCGGTGGCCCGGCAGGAACACGTGGTTCGTCGTCGGCAGGCCAAAGCGGTACGCCAGCGGCTTGTTCGGCGCGAGCGCCTTCGGCTTGTCGAAACCTGCGCGGTAGCGGCCGCGGAAGATGTCGCCCGCGACCATCAGCTGGTAGCCGCCCATCGCCGGTTGCGATCCGACCTGGTCCGGGTACACGTCGATCAACTTGACGACCCAGTCCGAGTCGGTGCCGCTCGTCGACGCGACGAGGTGGGCGACCGGTTCGCCGCTGATCTTGAGGGGCGCCGTCAGCACGTCGGAGACGAACGTCGCGACGTCCGTGCGGCCGGACGCTTCGCGCTGGTCGTCGGCGAGCCAGCGCGGCCACGTCTGGCCCTTCGTCTCGTCGTAGCCGTACGGCGGGATCGGGCGCTGGCGGAACGGCACTGGCCTGGCCGGATCGGACACGTATTCGTCGTAGCCCGTCGAATCCGCCGCGCCCCCGAGCACGGCCTTCTGGCCGGCGGCCAGATGCAGTGCGACGGGTTCGATGGCGCAGCCCGCATTTGCCTGACCTTCACAGCCTGCGGGCCACGTTTTCAGGTTGCGCCACTTGTTCGTGCCCGTCTCGAACGCCGTCACCGTGGGAATCGCGGGCACGTTGGCGTCGCCCTTCAGGTAGCGCGCAAGGAACGGTTTCAACACCTGCTGGCGCCAGTACAGGGCCGTGTCGCTGCCGAACTTCAGGGTGCCCAGCGTGCTGCCGTCGCCGATCGCGCCGCCGTGCGACCACGGGCCCAGCGACAGGAATACGTTGTTGCCCGTGTCGTGCGGCTTGACCGCCTTCCACACGGCGATGGCACCGTAGATGTCTTCCGCGTCCCACAGGCTGTGCACGAGCAAGGTGGGCACCGTGACGGGTTCGCCGGCGAGGACGCGGTCCATCGCCTGCTGGCGCCAGAAGTCGTCGTACGCCGGGTGCGCGACGAGCTTGTTCCAGAAGCCGCTCTGTTCCAGTCCGCGCTCGTGCCCCAGCGCGCCCGCGGAACCGGCGCGCATGTACATGTCGTAGTCGTCGTAGTTCGTCGTGGGCCACTTGACCGTGTTGGCGCGCGTGACCACCTGTTCGAGGACGTACGACATATTGATCTGCCGGAAGGCTCCGTTGTGGAACCAGTCGTCGCCCATCCAGCCATCGACCATCGGGTTCATCGGCACGGCGACCTTCAGCGCGGGATGCGGATGCACGAGCGCCATCAGCGGCAGGAAACCGTCGTACGAGATGCCGATGATGCCCACGCGGCCGTTCGTCTCCGGCACGTTTTTCGTCAGCCATTCGATCGTGTCCCAGGTGTCCGTCGAGTGGTCGACCGGCGTGGGGTTCAACGGGCCGTGCAGCGGGCGGTTCATCACGTAGTCGCCTTCCGAGCCGTACTTGCCGCGCACGTCCTGCACGACGCGGATATAGCCTTCCTCGACGATGACGTCGGCGGCGTTGTCGTAGCCGGTCAGGATCGTCTCGAGGTCCGAGCTGTCCGCGTGGCCCACGAGGCTGGACGCATCGTACGGCGTGCGCGTCAGGAGGATCGGCGCGGCCTGCACGCCCTTTGGCACGATGATGATGGTGTTGAGCTTCGTGCCGTCGCGCATGGGGATCATCACCGTGCGCTTCACGTAGTTGAAGCCCGCGTTCGGCGCGGCGAATTCGGCGGGCGTCTCGGATGGGAGGGCTGGATATTGCGGGGCGGGCGGTGCCACCTGCGCGTGCGCGAGGCCGGCGAGCGCCAGCGCGGCGAGAAGTAGCGGCAAGCGCGGCGTGCGGCGGACAGGTAGTGACTTCATCGGGAGGCGTCCTTGGCTGGTCGGGTCGGCCGCTACATTAGCACAAGGACAGGCACGCATCCGCTCATCCGCTCACCCGTTCGCCGTGCGCGGCGCGGTCTGCTCGCACGCCGGCACTTCGCGCAGCCCCGCCTCGAACAGCACGACGCGGCGCGCGCGCGGCACGCCTTCCCACCACGCGAACGGGAAGGTGAGGCGGCGGTCGGCCATGCGTACGAACGCGTCGAAGCCGGGTTGCGTCTCCGCGAGCACGACGGCGTCCTCGAGGTGCGACGCCCGTACTTCGATGCGCATGCCGCCTTCGCCGGGAAAGGCCAGCACGCGGGAGACGTCGTCCCACGGCACGACGACGCCCTTCGTCGCGAAGCGGTCCGGGAACGCGCGGACGGCGGGCAGGGCGCGCGGCACCAGGCGGAGTGTGATGCGGCGCGTCAGGCGGGCGAGGACGGACAGCATGGTACGCTCCGTCGTCACCGGTCCGCGTGCGGTCCGCTGCGGTCGACGAGAAGCAGCTGGCCGCGGCCCACCGTCTTCGCTACGGTGCGGCCGCGGTCGTCGACGTTGACGCTGGCCGTTCCCGGCCCGTGCACGACGATGTCGGCGTGGGTCGCCGTCAGCCCGCGGCCATCCAGGCTGCCGGAGCCGGACAACTGCGCGTCGACTTGCGCCACGGTGCCGTCGATGTGCGCGTCGCCCGGGCCGCTCATGCGCAGCAGCAGGCGCTTGGCCGCAAGATGCGCGTCGATGCCGCCGGAGCCGCGCAGGTCCGCGTCCAGCGTGTCGGACACCTGCGCCAGCGTGACGCCGCCCGGACCGTGGCCGCGCACGGCCGCCTTGTTCGTCCTGAGTTGCGCGGCATCGAGGTCGCCCGAGCCGCCGACCTCCACGGTCAGGTCGCCCACCGTGCCCGCGAGCCTCACGTTGCCCGGTCCGTTCATGCGCAGCTGCGCGGCGCCGGCCTGCAGGCCGCGCACGGCAAGGTCGCCGGAGCCGTCCACTTCCGCGTCGAGCCGGCGCAGATTGCCCGCAATGCATGCCTGGCCGGGGCCGTGCTGCACGCTGTGCGCGCCCTCGACGGCCAGTGCGCAGCCGTCGAAGTCGCCCGCGCCGGACACGTCGAGGTCCAGGTCGCGGCTCGTGCCGGACAACGTGACGCCGCCCGGGCCGCGCATGCGCACCGTCGCCTTGGCGACGCGCAGGCCGTCCGCTTCCAGGTCGCCGGCGCCGCCGCTCTGCACGGCCAGCGTATTGCCCACGCCGGCGAGCCGCACGTCGCCCGGGCCGTTCATCGTGAGATCGACGTCGGCCGCCTTGAGTTGTTTGAGGTCCAGGTCGCCGCTGCCGCTCGTCGCCACCGCGAGCTGGCGCACGGCGCCGCTCGCGCTCACGTCACCCGGGCCCGTGCCGACAAGGGTGAAGCGGTCGCCGCCGAGATGGTCGACCTCGACGTCGCCGCTGCCCGCGTTCGTCAGGCGTTTCAGGCCGGCCGCGCCGATGCGCACGGTGACGGTCTCGTGGCGCTTGCCGAAGTTGAGGAAGAAGCCGTTGCGCTGCACGGGACGCACGACGAGCGTGTCGCCGCGCACGATGGTCTCGACGTCGGCCAGTTGCTTGTGCTCGCCGCTCAGTTCCAGTTCCGGCTGCGCCTGCGCGTCGACGACGACGTGGTACGGCCCCGCCAGCTCGATCGCGCTGAATGCGGCGACAGGGCGCCGTTCCGTTTCGATGGCCGTGCTTGCGTCCTGCGGCCCGGCGTACGAGAGCGGTGCCGTGGCGATGGCGCCGGCCGCGAGCGCGGCGGCGAGGAGGGTGAGCTGGAGGGTGGTCTTCATGGTGTCGTCACGATACGGCATGCACCGCCCGCGCGCAGCCGCCGTTCGACGAACGAGCGAATATGTGGAACAGGCTGCGGAAAAGCGAGGGTGGACGGCGGCCCGCTCTACTTCACCGGCGCGACCGTAAAGCCGGCCTGTTCGAGATCGGCCAGCAGGCCGCCGCAATCGGCCGCGTCGTGCCGCGCCGCGAACAGGTTGCGCACGGGGACGACGTAGAAATGCGTGCCGCCGTCGGCCAGCGCGTTCATGCGCCGGATCCAGCCGTGGTTGCGCGCGCAGACGAGGCCCGCGTCCAGTGGTGCCAGCCGCGCGAACGGGCCGCCGGCGGCGGGCGCACGGTTGCGCAGCAGCGCGTCGAAGTCGTGCGTCAGGCGCGGGATGGCGCGGGCGGCCGGCTCGGCGGCGTTGTCGACGACGTCCTGCAGCAGCAACGTGCGGCGCGGGCCGGACGCGCAGTAGGCGCGCATCATGCCCGTGCGGTCGTCGATGTCGTGCACGGCGACGTCGGGCCGCGCGCGGATGAGCGCCGCCGCCACGTTGCCGCGCGGCGCGTCCGCCGCGGCGCCTTCGGCCTTGTGGCCGGCCGCCAGCGCGGCCGCCTGGTCGCGCGCGAACTGCAGCAGCGTGAACTCGTCGCTCATCTCGATCAGGCGTGCCCACGAGCGTGCCTGCGTGTCGGGGTCGGGCGCCTGCGCCAGCGCCTTGACGTCGAGGGCGTCGCGGCGCGCCATGTCGGCCTGCAAGGTGAGCGTGAGGATGCGCTGGCGCACGTCGTTCAGCCGGGCGATGCCGGCCTCGTCGAGCTGGCGCAGGTCGCAGCCGGGATTGGCGTCGAAGTCGGACGGCGCTTCGGCGCCGTCGCCCACGCCTTCGACGGACAGCGTGCTTGACGCCCGCAGGGCCGGCAGCACGGCGCGCGTGTAATAGCCGTCGAATTCGGCGGGCAGGCCCACCGAGGTCGCCGCCAGCACGTACAGCACGGTGGTGCCGTGTTCGGGCGCGGTGCGCGTGGCTTTCCACAGCCGCGGCGCGGCGGCGGGTGCGGCGGACGCGGCGCCCATCGACAGCGCGAGCAGGCAGGGCAGGAGGCGGGCGAGGAAGCGGGCGGTCGTCATGGCGGCGATTATAGGCCGCCGGGCCCGCGCACGGCCGAGCTGGACATGACAGTTTGTCCACGCGGCATCGGCGCACGGACGCGTCCCGCCGTGAATGTGGCTCGAGCGCAACGGCGCCGCCGGCCGTGCCGCCGCGCTCGCTGGTCCGGACGCACGGCCACAGGCTGACCCGTGGCCGGAACGGGGGCCGGATGTCATAATGGGCGCTCGTCAAGGAGAACACAGTGATCCGCTACATAGGCACCCGCAAGAATGCGGACGGTGCCTCCGTTTATGTATTCATCGTCAACGGCCTGGAAAAGGAAGTGCGCGAGCACGCCCTCAAGCAGCATCCCGGCTGCTACGAGGCGCTGCCGGCCTCGGTGAAGGCGAAGATCGCCGCCAACCGGGCATGGCTGTCCAGGCTGTGATGCTGCGCCGCTGCGCCGGCCTGCTTGCGCTCGCGTTATCCCTGGCCGGGGCGGCGCGCGCGCAGACGCAGGACAAGCAGCCCTCGACCTTCGGCCCCGTCATCGGCGCGGCGCTGCTGTGCCACGACCATCTCGACAACGCGTATTTTTATTCCTGGCTGACGACCCATTTCGGCCCGCCGTACAAGCATACGGGCGGCGCGTACTGGTTCCGCACGGGCGACGCGACGCTGTGGGGTGCACCCGTGACGGAGGTGATGGTCAGCGACGACACGAGCGAGTGGGTGTTCGTGGGCGCCGTCGCCGACGTGCCGCCGGACGAACTGGAACAGGCCGTCAACAAGGCGGCCGGCGTGCGCCACGTGGCGGCCAACGCATCCGCGTACCCATTGCGGATATCCACCCCCGGCAGCACGATCGCCTACTACAATGCCAAAAGCAAAATATACTGCGCGAAGTTCAAACCGCTGCCGCCGCGCCGGTAAGCCTTTGGTATTGGTATGTACACAAATTATTTTCATCTGAAGCAGGCGCCGTTCTCGATCGCGCCCGATCCGCGCTACCTGTTCATGAGCGAGCGTCACCGCGAGGCGCTCGCGCACCTGCTGTACGGCATCGGGAGCGGCGGCGGCTTCGTGCTGCTGACGGGCGAGATCGGCGCCGGCAAGACGACCGTGTGCCGCTGCTTCATCGAGCAGGTGCCGGACGATTGCCGCCTCGCCTACATCTTCAATCCGAAGCTGACGGTCGAAGAACTGCTGCAGACGATCTGCGACGAATTCCGCGTCGACGTCGCGCCGGGCGGCGGCGTGAAGGCCTATGTCGACGCGATCAACGCCTACCTGCTCGACAGCCACGCGCGCGGCCACAACAACGTGCTCGTGATCGACGAGGCGCAGAACCTGTCCGCCCAGGTGCTGGAGCAGTTGCGCCTGCTGACGAACCTCGAGACGAGCGAGCGCAAGCTCCTGCAGATCATCCTCATCGGCCAGCCGGAACTGCGCGCCATGCTCGCGCGGCCGGAACTGGAACAGTTGGCCCAGCGGGTCATCGCCCGCTACCACCTGGGGCCGTTGTCGGCCGCCGAGACGGACGCGTACGTCGCGCACCGGCTGGCCGTCGCGGGCGTGCAGGGCGCGGCGCCCATCCCGTCCGCGCTGGCGCCGCTGATCCACCGCCTGACGGATGGCGTGCCGCGCCGCATCAACCTGCTGTGCGACCGTGCGCTGCTCGGCGCCTACGTCGAGAACAGTCGCGAGGTCACGGCGAAGATCCTGCGCCGCGCCGCGCGCGAAGTGTTCGCCGGCGACGCGGCGGCGGCCGCCGGCACCCCCCGTCCCGCGCTGCGCTGGCCGTTCGTGGCCGGCGGCGTGCTGGCCGGCGCGGCGCTCAGCGCGGCCGCGTGGCAGGCCGTGCCGCACAGCGCGCCGCCCGCGCCCGTCGCCGTGAAGGCGGCCGCCAAGCCGGCACCGGTCGCCGCGCCCGCCGACGCGTCCGCGCAGCCGCTGGCGCTCGGCACGCAGGACGAGGCGTTGCGCGCACTGGGCGCCCTGTGGGGCCAGCAATTGCCGGCCGGCGCCCCGTGCGACGGCGCGCCGCGCCTGGGCCTGCGCTGCTACCAGGGCCACGGCGGCCTGTACGAACTGCGCCTGCTCGACCGGCCCGCCATCATCGGCCTGCACGACGGCCAGCGGCTCGGCTACGCCGTGCTGACCGGCATCGACGACACGAGCGCCACGCTCACCATCGATGGCCGGCCCCATACGGTGAGCCTCGGCGCGCTGGCGACCCGCCTGGACGGCGAGTACACGACGTTGTGGAAGATGCCGCGCGGTTTCCGCGACCAGGTGAGGCCGGGCGACAGCGGGCCGGACGTCGACTGGATCGCCGCCCGCCTCGCGGAACTCGATGGCAAGCACGCGGCTCCGCCGCCGGGCCAGGCCCTGGACGCGCCGACGCGGCGCCTGCTGCGTGCGTTCCAGGTGAAGCAGAACCTGAAGGCGGACGGCCTGGCCGGCCCGCGCACCTATATGCGGCTGAACCAGCTCTCCGGCGTCGCCGAGCCGCGCCTGTTGGCAGCCACGGGAAAATGATATGTCCTACATCCTCGAAGCCCTGAAGAAGGCCCAGGCCGAGCGCCAGCTCGGCAATGCGCCGACGATCCACGCGCAGCAAGCCGTGCCCGTGGCGCCGGCCCGCGCGGCGGGCGGCCGCAAGCCGCTGCTCGTCGGCCTCGGCGCCGGGGCGCTCGTCGTCGCGGCGGGTGCGCTGTTCGTGTGGCGCCAGGCGCCCACGGCCGCGCCGCACGCACGGTTCGACGCCGCACGCACGCCCGCGCCGGCGCCCATGCGCGCGCCGGATGCCCTGCAGGTGAGCGCGCCGCCCGCGCCCGCGCGCGTGGCCGAACCGCCGATCGCCCCGGCGCCGCAGGTCCCGGGCGCACCCATGTCGGTGGCCCAGACCGGCGCCACACCCGCACCCGGCCGCGGCGCCGAGCCTGCGGTCGCGCGTCAGGCACCCGCCGCGCCCGCGCAGGTTGCCGCGCCCCCCGCGCGAACGAACGAGCCCGCGGCAGCCCGTCCGGCGCCCCCCGCGCAGGCCGCCGCCAAACCCGCCCCCGAGGACAGCCTGCCGTTCCTGCAGCAACTGCCGGACGCCCAGCAACGCGACATCCCCCGCGTGACGTTCGGCGGCTATATGTATTCCGCGAATCCGGCCGACCGCCTGCTGCTGGTCGACAAGACGCTGCGCCACGAGGGCGAGGAAGTCGCGCCCGGCCTCGTGCTGGAAAAGCTGTTGCCCAAGGCCGCCGTCATGAACTACCGGGGACTCCGCTACCGTGTCGTCTACTGAGGCCGGCGGCCGCGGCCCCGTGCTGGGCGTCATCGGCTGGTCCGGCAGCGGCAAGACGACCTTGCTGGCCTGGCTCGTCGGCCGGCTGGCGGCGGCGGGGCTGCGGGTCAACGTCGTCAAGCACAGCCACCACGACATCATGCTGGAGCCGCCGCACAAGGACAGCGCCCGCCTGCGCGCGGCCGGCGCGGCCGAGGTGATGATCGCGTCGCCGTACCGCGTGGCGATCATGCGCGAGCTGCGCGGGGCCGCCGAGCCGCCGCTGGCCGAGCACCTGGCGCGCCTGTCGCCGGCCGACCTGACGCTCGTCGAAGGCTATAAATGGGAAGCCATGCCGAAGCTGGAAGTGTACCGGCCGGAAGTCGGCAAGCCGCCGATGTTCCCGGACGACCCGCACATCGTCGCCGTCGCGTCCACGATGGCGCGCCCGGAGGGGCTCGCGGCGCACGTGGCGTGGCTGGACCTGGAAGACCCGGACGGCGTCTTGCGCTGGATCTATCAATTCAATCGCCTGCCGGCCTAAAGTCCGCGCCGATCCTGCCGTTAATGGAGATGACTGGCAGCACGGGCGCACTTGGCGCCCGGCCGGCCGTCGAGACCATCACAGGAGTGCATATGGACGTCATGGGTATCGCCAAGCTCGCCACCAGCATCGCCGACACGGGCACCCGCCAGGACGTCGCCGTCGCGGTGCTGAAGAAAGCGCAGGACATCGAGGCCGCCCCGGCGACCCAGCTGCTGGAAGCCGTGCAGGCCGCGTCGCCCGCACCGAACCTGCCGTCGCACCTGGGCAACCACGTCAACACGACGGCCTGACGGGCGCGTCAACGGAATCGCCGCGCCCCGCGTTATCGGCGCAGTACCCGGCACCACGGGGGCGGCCACACAACGACAATCCGCTCAGCCGCCACCAACGGGCTGCGCAGCGGCGACCCGAAGCGTCCCGCGCGCAGCCGCCAACGGCCGCCCCGGCCGGCGTACACTTCCCCGCATCCCGCCCGACCGCGCTAGAATGCTTGCCATAGTGCATGTACGCACGACCCATCGGAGAAACCCATGAATAAACGACAAGCCCTGATCGCCGCCGCGCTCGCGAGCGTCTGCGCCGCCCAGGCATCGGCCACCGGCCAGACGGATGCGCAGCCGGGCGCCGAGGAAAAGTGCTATGGCGTGGCGAAGGCCGGCCAGAACGATTGCGGCACCTCCACCCACGGCTGTGCCGGCCTGGCGAAGTCGGACAACGATCCGGGCGAATGGAAATTCGTTCCGAAGGGCACGTGCGACAAGGCGGGCGGCAAGCTGAAACCGCCGAAGAAGGAAAAGTAAGCCGCGATGCCCGTCATGGCCGCCGCTGACCGGCCCGCACAAGGCGCCGGCATCGGCCTGCGGCCGCCACACTACCGCGCCTTCCTCGACGACAAGCCGGCCGTCGGCTGGGTCGAGGTGCACACGGAAAACTTTGTCGCGCGGGGCGGCCACGACTGGCACGTGCTGCGCGCGGTGCGGCGCGACTATCCCGTCAGCCTGCACGGCGTGGGCCTCGGCCTCGGTTCCGTGCACGGCTTTTCCGACGGCCACCTGGCCCGCGTGGCCGCGCTCGTGGCGGCCATCGAGCCGGCCCTCGTCTCCGAACACCTCGCGTGGGGCGCGCTGCGCGACCGCCAGCTGAACGACCTGCTGCCGCTGCCGCTGGACGGCGCCGCGCTGGACCTCGTCGCCACGCGCGTCATGCGCGTGCAGGATGCGCTCAAGCGCCGCATCCTCGTCGAAAACGTCTCCACCTATGTGCGCTTCGCGGACGATGCGACGAGCGAGGCCGGGTTCCTCGCCGAACTCGCGCGCCGCACGGGCTGCGGCGTGCTGCTGGACGTGAACAACCTGTACGTCAACGAGCGCAATCATGGCGAAGATCCGTACGCCGCCATCGCGGCGCTGCCGCGCGCGAGCGTGGGCGAGATCCACCTGGGCGGCCACCTCGTCACGGCGGACGGCGTGATCGACCACCACGGCGCCCGCGTCGCGCCGCCCGTGTGGGACCTGTACCGCGCGGCGCTGGGCCGCTTCGGCGCCGTGCCCACGCTCGTCGAATGGGACACGGACCTGCCGCCGCTCGCCGTGCTGCTGGACGAGGCGGCGCGCGCGGACGCGATCGCCGCGGCGGCCGGGCAGGGCGCCGGCAGTGACATCATCGTCACCGTCGATCCGGCGCCGCGCGTCGACCTGGACGCCGTCCAGCAAGCGTTCGGCACCGCGCTGTTCGATGCTGCCGGCGACACGGCGCTCGCCCCGCTGCTGAAGGGCGGTGCGCACCGCGTCGGGATCTACCGGGGCAATCTCGCGGCGCACTGGACGCGCGCGCTGGCGTCCGCGTATCCCGTGCTGCGCCGGCTCGTGGGCGGCGACTTCTTCGAGGCGCTGGCTGGCGTGTTCGGCCGCGCGCATCCCGCGCGCGACCCGGACCTGAACCGCTTCGGCGAAGCATTGCCGGATTTCCTCGCCGGTTTCGCGCCGGCCGCCGGCTACCCGTACCTGCCGGACGTCGCGCGCCTGGAGTGGAGCGTGCACGAGGCATGGTTCGCGCCCGATGACGACGGCCCGGCGCCGACGCTCGCGGGCCTGGCGCCCGATGCGTTCGAGGCCGCGCGCGCCGTGTTGCATCCGGCGCTGCGGCTGCATGCGTCGCCGTGGGCCACGGTGGCGCTGTGGCGCGCGCACCAGGACGGCGGTCCCGCGTTTCCGGACGTGCTGCGGGCGGACACGCACGCGCTCGTGAGGCGCGCGCGCGTCACCGTGGCGGTGGAGGCGATCGGCCCGGCGGAGTACGCGGCGCTGGCCTGTCTCGCGCACGGCGGCACGTTCGGCGCGGCGCTCGACGCGGCGTTCGACGTGGACGGGGACTTCGATGTGGCCGCGCATCTGCGGCGCTGGCTCGATGGGAGAATCGTGCGGAGAATCGTGCGGAGAATCGTGACGGCGCAGTGAAGCGGGGACAGGCGGCGCCGCGACCGGGCGCGCCGTGCCGTCAGTGGTAGAAGGCGCGCAGGATGCGTTCTTCGCCGGTGCGGTCGTGATGCAGCTCGTTCGCCGCGTGCGTCGCTTCCATCATCCGGTTCAGCTGTTCTTCCTCGAAGCGGGCCAGTTCCTCGTTGGCTGCCGTGAGCGCCACCGCCAGCTTGGCACGGGCGTTCTGGTACACGACACCGGTGTAATGGTCGGTATTCTTGAGCAGCTCTTCCGCGTTTTCGATGACGAGGCGCAGGTCGCCGATGAGGCGCTGCTGCGTCATTGAGCTTGGTTCCGGGGTTTCCATCTTCCTCACCTTTAGCCGAATTTACGACTTCAATATAGAGAAGGGGGACTGCCCAAGTTTGTCAGCGCGCAAACGTCAATCCGTACCGTCGGGGACGGCTTACCCACCGCGACCTTGTGGGCCGCGCGGCAACGCTTCAGCGCACCTGGATCCGGATGTCGCCCAAGGTCACGACCTGGCCCGCCCGGATCTTGGCCGTCTTGCGCAGTTCCTGCTTCCCGTCGACCGACACGTCGCCGCTGGCCACGACGTGCTTGCCGGCGCCGCCGCTGTCCACCACGCCGACCAGTTTCAGCAACTGGTTCAGCTCGATGAACTCCGATGTCAGTTCAAAAGTTGTTGTTTGCATCATTCTATCCCTGGATAACAATCGGTGTCGTACGGTTGTGTTCGTTTAGACAACACCTGGAAAAAAAACAACGCCGCCCCCGCGCGGGCGGGGACGACGTTCGATGGCCATGCGGCGGCTCAGTCCGGGCTCGGCCGCGTCATCTCGATGGGCACGATCCACTGGTCGAACTGCGCCTCGTCGACGAAGCCCGACTGCAGCGCGGCCTGGCGCAAGGTCAGCCCGTCGTGCTGGGCCGTCTTGGCGATCTGCGCGGCGCGATCATACCCGATATGCGGTGCCAGCGCCGTCACCAGCATCAGCGATTGCTCCATCAGCTCGCCGATGCGCTTGCGGTTCGGCTCGATGCCGCGCGCGCAATGCTCGTCGAACGAGCGCATGCCGTCGGCCAGCAGGCGCGCGCTCTGCAGGAAGTTGTGGACGATCATCGGCTTGAACACGTTCAGCTCGAAATTGCCCTGCGCGCCGCCGAAGGTGATCGCCACGTCGTTGCCGAACACCTGGCAGCACAGCATCGTCAACGCCTCGCACTGCGTGGGGTTCACCTTGCCCGGCATGATCGAGCTGCCCGGCTCGTTTTCCGGGATCGTGATCTCGCCCAGGCCGGAGCGCGGGCCGGACGCCATCCAGCGCACGTCGTTGGCGATCTTCATCAGCGCCGTGGCCAAGGTCTTGAACGCGCCGTGCGCCAGCACCATGGCGTCGTGGCCGGCGAGGGCCATGAACTTGTTCGGCGCCGACTTGAACTGCAGGCCCGTGCGCGATGAGATCTCGGCCGCGATGCGGTTGGCGAATTCCGGATGCGCGTTCAGCCCCGTGCCGACTGCCGTGCCGCCGGCGGCCAGCAGCAGCAGGCCGGGCAGGGTGTTCTTGATCGCGTGCTCGGCGAATTCGAGCTGCGCCACGTAGCCGGAGAACTCCTGGCCCAAGGTCAGAGGCGTCGCGTCCTGCAAGTGGGTGCGGCCGATCTTGACGATGCCGACGAAATCGCGCGACTTGGATTCCAGCGTGCCGCGCAGCTTCGCCACGGCGGGCAGCACGTCCTTGGCGACGGCCAGCGCGGCCGCCACGTGCATCGCGGTCGGGAACATGTCGTTCGACGATTGACCCATGTTGACGTGGTCGTTCGGATGCAGCAGGCGCGCCTCGCCCCGTTCGCCGCCCAGCAGTTCGGACGCGCGGTTGGCCAGGACCTCGTTCATGTTCATATTGCTTTGCGTGCCGGAGCCCGTCTGCCAGACGGACAGCGGGAATTCGGCCGGATGGCGGCCTTCCAGCACTTCGTCGGCCGCGCGGATGATGGCGTCGGCCTTGTCCTGCGGAAGTTTGCCGAGCGAGCGGTTGACGGCGGCCGCGGCCCGCTTCACCTGCGCCAGCGCGGCGACCAGCTCGGGCGGCATCGTCTCGCTCGAGATGTGGAAATGGTGCAGCGAGCGCTGCGTCTGCGCGCCCCACAGATGGCCGCTCGGTACCTCGATCGGGCCGAAACTGTCCTTCTCGATCCGGTTTTCCATGGATGTGTCCTGTTGGTTTGACAATGGAATTAAAGAGTGTACCGCAACGGCCGTTAACGACGCAGAAGCCTCACTTTCCCACGCACCCACGCCATGGCCCGCCGCACCCGCCTTTTCCTCTCCAGCCTTGCTCCGTTTGTGCTCGTGTCGGCGTTCGTTTCCGTCCACGCGGCCGAGCTAAGCGATCCGCGCGTGTCGTCGCACATCGGCCAGCCGCTCGTGGCCGACGTGGAGCTGACCTTGCTCGACGATCCCGCCACGCCCGTGCAGGTGCGCGTGGCCAGCCCGGAGGTCTACAACGGCGCCGGCATCGCCGTGCCGCCCGTGCTGGCCAGCCTGAACCTGTCCGTGATGCGGCGCGACGGCCGCCAGTTCCTGCACGTGACGTCGCTGCGCCCCGTCGACGCGGACCACGTGCACCTGTACCTGGAGCTCGTCGACAAGGGCCAGCGCGCCGTGCGCCTGGCCACGCTGTGGCTGACGCCCGATCCCACGCCGGCACCGGCGCCCGCGCCCGCGCGCGTGGCCGCACCGGCACCGCTGCCCACGGCGGCGGCCGATGCCATGCTGCTGGCCCAGGTCGAGCGGGCTCGCGCGGCACGCGCCGCTGCGACCGCCGCCGCCGAACCCGCCGCCGCGCCGATCCCGCCCCGGCCGCAGGTGCGACGCCCGCCACCGGCGTCCGTCGCCAAGGCGCCCGCACTGCCGGTGGCGCAGCCGGACGCCCATCCGGCCGCCTGCGCGCGTCCGGCCGCGGAAGCGCAGGCGTGCGTCGCGCTCGGCGCGAAGAACGACGAGTTGCGCGCCCGGCTGGGCCAGGTCGAGGACCGGATGAAGAAGCTGCAGGTGTCGCTGACGGCCCCGGTCGGCGCGAAGCCGCCGGCCGGGCCCGAGCGCAAGGAAGGTGGCGCCAAGGCCGAGCCGGCCAACATCGCGCCGGCGCACGTGGAGGTCGCCAAGCCCGAGTCCGCCAAGGCTGCGCAGGCACACATGGACGGCGTCAAGCCGGAGCCCGCCAACGACGCCAAGCCGGCACCGGAAGCACCCAAGCCGGCCGCCGCCGTTCCGCCCGCGCGGGCGAAGCCCATCGTGCCGGCCGGCCCGCGCCCCATCCGTTCGATCAAGCCGCTCGTGGTGCACCCGCCGAACGCGCCGCCGCCGGATGACGGCCTGCCGTGGGGCAGGATCGCCGCCGTCGCCGGTGTGCTGGCGCTGGGCGGGGCAGGGGCGTTCGTTGTCGTCCGCCGGCGTCGAGGCGGTGCTGGCGGCGGTGGCGGCGGTGGCGCGGGCCCGCTCGCCAGGCTGAGGGCGCGCTTCGCGGCACGTGCCGCGAAGGCCCAGCAGGCCGCCGAACCGACGCTCGACTGATCCGGAACCATGTTCACTACAGCGCACAAGTCGTCTACACAAGTCCGATTTATGCGTTATACTGTGTTCCGATGATCTTTTGATCACAGATCAATGATCATAAAACGGCCCAGGGTCCGCCGCAGCCACCACCGATAGCGTGGCGCGGGGCCGGACAATCGCTGAGGAAGCGCCTGGGACCGGAAGCGGTTCGCCTGCCGACAGGGGCAGGTGGACGCCGGATGCAACCGGCAAGAGGCGACGCCAGGGGATGCCTGGTGCTCGCTCTCCCCGATACCGGCGGCACGTTGATGACGGGCCGCCACGACAAACAGCTCAGCCCGCGCAGACGACCCGTCGCTGCGCGGGTTTTTGTTTGGCCGGGCGCGTTGGCCCCATGCCCGGGTTATCGCTACCATGGTGCTTCATCCGATCGATGAGGAGGGGACATGAACGACGCCTCGCCGGCGCGCGCGCCGCGTGCCGACCTGTTTTCCGAATACTGTCCGTCGCGCGACGTGTTGAAACACGTGACGAGCCGCTGGGGCGTGCTGCTGCTCGTTGCGTTGCTGGACGGTCCGCAGCGCTTCGGCGAACTGCGCCGCAAGGTTGGCGGCATCAGCGAAAAGATGCTGGGCCAGACCCTGCATTGGCTGGAACAGGACGGTTTCGTGCAGCGCACCGCGCACCCGGTCGCGCCGCCGCACGTGGACTACCGGCTGACGCCGCTGGGCGAGGGCATCGGCCGCAAGGTCGGCGACGTGGTGGCGTGGATCGAGGGGAACCTGGACAACATCCTGGCGGCGCAGGCGGAGAAAGCGGCCTAGAAAGCAAAAAGCCCCTGGACCGCGGTCGAGGGGCTTCGAATTGGGCGGCGGCGGATCAGTGCGCCGGGCTCAGCGCGCGGTCCAGCTGGCCCATCCACGGTTCCGTGATGTCGCGCACGGCGCGGTCGTTGGCCATGATCTGCTTGAGCAGGTCGATCTTGCGCTTGCGCTCGACGCCGGCCAGCGGCGGCACGCCGCTTTTCGCCGCGCTCGCCTGCAGGGCACACTGCGTTTCCAGTCGGGCCAGGTCGTCCCAATCCCCTTCGCGCGCGGCCACCGCCATGCGGTTGCTCAATGCGGCGATGTTTTCGTACATTGCGAGGACTTCGTTGGACGTCATGACTGCGCTCCACCAGGGTGACAACACCGGCCGGATTACCGGTTGTCTGTCTTTTACGGCAGCGTTTTGGGGAACTTTAGGGCTTTCGAAAGTTTTTTTTGAAATTTTTTTCCGGACGGCGCGCTATAGTGCTTGCCGGCGCATGCCGCTGTGCCGGCGTGTGCCATGACGAGACCGACGAACCTGAACAATAAAGGGACATCATGAAACTCAGCAGGACTCCGATCAAGACCGCCATCGCGCTTATGATGTGCGGCACCGCCCTCGTTACCACGGGCGCGGCAGCATCCGGGCAGACTCCGCCCGCGGCCGCACCGGCCGGGACCGCCCAGGCCGCGCCGCGGCCCGGCGATGATTTCTTCGCCTGGGCCAACAAGGACTGGCTTGCCAAAACGACCATCCCCGAGGACCGCAGCCGGTGGGGCGCCATGGACAACCTGGCGGAAGACACGAACCAGCGCATCGTCAAGCTGATCGAGGCGGTCGGCGCCGGCAAGAAGGCCGGCCCGGAAGCGCACAAGGTCGCGAATTACTTCAACGCCTACATGGACGAGGCCGCGATCGAGGCGCGCGGCGCCGCACCGCTGAAGCCCGAGCTGGCGCAGATCGCCGCCATCAAGGACAAGGCCGGCCTCGTGCGCGCGCTGGGCGCGTCCGTGCGCGCCGACGTCGACCCGCTGAACAATACGCATTTTGCGACCGAAAACATCTTCGGGCTGTGGGTGTCGCCCGGCCTGCACGACCCGGCACACAACTGGCCCTACCTGCTGCAGGGCGGCCTGGGCATGCCGGACCGCGCGTATTATCTCGACAACAACGAGCGCATGGCCGGCCTGCGCACGCAATATCAAAAACATATCGCCGCGATGCTGAAACTGGCGGGCACTGCGACGACGGACGCCGATGCCGACGCACGCGCCGCGAAGATCTTCGCGCTCGAGGTCGACATCGCCAACACGCACACGACCCGCGCGGACTCGGCCGACGTGCTGAAGGCCGACAACACGTGGACGCGCAAGGATTTCGCCGCCAACGCACCCGGCATCGACTGGGACGCATTCTTCAAGGCCGCGCACCTGGCCGACCAGGACAAGTTCATCGTCTGGCACCCGTCCGCCGTGAAGGGCGAGGCGGCCCTCGTCGACAAGACCGACCTCGCCACGTGGAAGGACTATCTCGCGTTCCACACCATCAACCGCATGGCGAACGTGCTGCCGAAGGCGTTCGTCGAGCAGCGCTTCGAGTTCTACGGCAAGGCGCTGTCCGGCACGCCGCAGCAATCCGTGCGGTGGAAGCGGGCGCTGGGCGCCACGAACGAGGCGATGGACGAAGCGGTCGGCAAGCTCTATGTCGCGAAGTATTTCCCGGCCGATAACAAGGCGCAGCTGCAGCGGATGGTCGCGAACATCGTGACGGCGTTCGGCAAGCGCATCGACAAGCTCGACTGGATGGCACCCGCCACGCGCGCGCAGGCGAAGGACAAGCTGAAGACCCTGTACGTCGGCGTCGGCTACCCGGACAAGTGGAAATCGTACGTGGGCCTGAAGGTCGACCCGAAAGATGCGTTCGGCAACGCGCTGCGCGCCGAGGCGTTCCACACGGGGCAGGAACTGGCAAAGCTGCACACGAAGCCGGACCGGACCGAATGGTCGATGCCGCCGCAGCTCGTCAACGCCGTCAACCTGCCGCTGCAGAACGCGCTGAACTTCCCGGCCGCCATCCTGCAGCCGCCGTTCTTCGACCCGAAGGCGCCGGATGCCGTCAACTACGGCGCGATCGGCGCCATCATCGGGCACGAGATCAGTCACAGCTTCGACGACCAGGGTTCGCAGTTCGACGCCCAGGGCCGCCTGCGCGACTGGTGGACGAAGGACGACATGGAGCACTTCAAGGCCGCGTCGCACAAGCTCGTCGAGCAGTACAACGCGTATAAACCGTACCAGGACCTCGCCGTCAACGGCCAGCTGACCTTGTCCGAGAACCTGGCGGACCTGGCCGGCCTGGAAGCGTCGTACGACGCCTACCGCGCGGCCGCCGGCAAGAATGCGACGCAAGAGACCGACCGCCAGTTCTTCACGGGCTATGCGCAGAGCTGGCGCACGAAGGCGCGCGAGGCGGCCGAGCGGCGCGGCATCCTGACGGACGGGCACGCGCCGCCGCGCTACCGCACCGCCACCGTGCGCAACCTGGACGCCTGGTACAAGGCGTTCGACGTGCAGCCGGGCCAGGCGCTGTACCTGCCGCCGGACGAGCGCGTGCGCGTCTGGTAAGCCTTCGCTGACGGGTACCGGCGGGGTAAATCCTGTCCGGCGGGTAAGCTGCGCCGGCGAGAAAGAGGCCCGGACTAGAATAACCGGGCATCTTTCATCGTGGTTTTTGCTCATGAAACAGCATTATCTCGACGTCCGCCGGCGCATCGTCCACTCTCACCCTCCCATCCCCGACATGACCGACGACGACTACGAAGACATCACGCAGCGCACGCTGCACCATTACGACGACAATGCGCGCCGCTTCTTCGCCGGCACGATCGACCACGACGTCAGCCAGAACATCGAGGCGCTGCTGACGGCGATCGAGGCGCCGGCACCGTACACGCTCCTCGACTTCGGCTGCGGTCCGGGCCGCGACCTCAAGACGTTCGCCGCGCTGGGCCACCACGCCATCGGCCTGGACGGCAGCGCACGCTTCGTCGAGATGGCGCGCGAGTACAGCGGCTGCGAGGTGTGGCAGCAGAACTTCATCTACCTGCATTTGCCGGGCGCCACGTTCGACGGCGTGTTCGCGAACGCATCACTGTTCCACGTCCCGCGCGACGTGCTGCTGAAAGTGCTGAACGAACTCAACGCGGCATTGAAGCCGGGCGGCGTGCTGTTCAGCTCGAACCCGCGCGGCCATAACGAAGAGGGCTGGAACGGCCCGCGCTACGGTTGCTTCCACGATTACGCGGCGTGGGAACGCTTCGTCGTCGCGGCCGGTTTCGTGCCGCTGCGCCACTATTACCGACCGGAAGGATTGCCGCGCGAACAGCAGCCCTGGCTGGCCAGTGTCTGGCGCAAGCCGCTCTGTTAGGTTGCGTACAGAATGAAGATCGGCATGCAATTAACCTGCATGCATCCCGCTTGATTCAGCAGGCGGTCTTACCCACAAGGAGATACGGACATGAACGACGACCAAATCAAAGGTAAAGCCAAGGACATCGGCGGCAAGGTGCAAGAGGAAGTCGGCAAGGTGGTCGGCAGCAGCGAGCAGCAAGCGAAGGGCCTGTCCAAGCAAGTCGAAGGCAAAGTGCAGGAAAAAGCCGGCGATCTGCGTGACGCGATCAACAAGGGCAACCGCTGACAGTTCGGTAGTGCAGGCATGGTGGGCGGAGGCCGCCCACCCTACGGCGTCGCGGTAGGGTGGGCACCCCGTGCCCACCAGGCAAAAACGGCCGCGGATGCGATGCACCCGCGGCCGTTTTCATTGTCGCGACGACTCAGTTCGGCGCCGTCCCGCTTAGGTTCTTCTTGAAGAACGCGTCGATCAGGCCGTACACATGGCGCTGTCCTGCACGCGACGAAATGCTGTGCTTGGCGCCGGGATACGTCATCAGCTCGAACCGCACGTTGCGGTTGACGAGCGCGTCGATCAGGCGTGTGGAATTCGTGAACAGCACGTTGTCGTCGGCCATGCCGTGCACGAGCAGCAGCGGCGACTTCAAGCCGTCCAGGTGCGCGAACACGCCGCTGCGCTCGTACGCGGCCGGGTCGGCCTGCGGCGTCGCGCCCACGAACTGTTCCGTGTAGTGCGTGTCGTACAGCGACCAGTCCGTCACGGGCGCCACCGCGACACCCATCGCGATCTTGTCCGACCCCGCCTCCAGCAGGCGCAGGGTCATGAAACCGCCATAGCTCCAGCCGAACACGCCCACGCGCTTCGGATCGACGAAACTTTGCTGCGAGAGCCAATCGATGCCCGTCAGCTGGTCCTCGACTTCATGCGCGCCGAGGTTGCCGTAGATCACGTCCGTGAACGCGCGCTCGCGCCGCGACGAGCCGCGGTTGTCCAGCACGAACACGACGAAGCCCTGCTGCGCCATGTACTGGTTGAACAGATTGCCCCACTGGCGCGTGACGCGCTGCGAATGCGGGCCGCCGTACGTGAACAGGAACACGGGGTAGCGCTTGCTCGCATCGAAGTTCGCGGGCTTGATCATCGAGTAGTACAGCGTCTGCCCGTCGTGCGCCTTGATGCTGCCGTATTCCGTCGGCAGGTGGTCCGCCACGTATTTCGCGTACGGATGCGACGCATTCAGCTCGTTATGCTCGAGCCACTCGACCATCGTGCCGTCCGCGCGGCGGATCGATACTTGCGGCGGCGTGTTCGGATCGGAGAACGTGTCCACGAAGATCTTGCCGTTGCGTGCGAACACGTCTTCGTGCCAGCCGTCCTGCTTCGTCAACCGCACGGGCTTGCCGGCATTGCTGCCATCCAGGTTCAGCGCGTACGCCTGCTTGTCGACGACGGCGTCCTTGTTCGATGCGACGTACACCTTGCCGGCCTGTTCGTCGACGGCGAGGATGTCGTCGACGCCCCATTCACCGCGCGAGATCGGATGCAGCAGCTTGCCCGACATGTCGTACAGGTACAGGTGCTTGCGGCCGCTGCGCTCCGACGCCCAGATGAAGGCGTTCTGGCGGCTGAGGAAGCGCAAGTCGTCATGGATGCCGACCCACGTTTTCGACGTCTCCGTCAGCAGCGGGCGTTGCGCGAGCGTGGCGGCGTCGACGGCGACGAGGTCCAGGCGCTTCTGGTCGCGCGACTGGCGCTGGTAGACGAGCGTCTTGGCGTCCGCGCTCCAGTCCGCGCGCACGAGGTAGATATCCTTGTCCGGACCCAGGTCGACCCGCTTCTGCGCGCCCGTCGCCGGGTTCACGATCATCAGGTCGATCAGCACGTTCTTCGCGCCCGCGGCCGGGTAGCGTTGGTCGATGACTTCCGTGCGGTCGGCGAAGATCTCGAAGCGGCGCGCGACGGGCACTTGCGCCTCGTCGTAGTGGCGGTACGCGATGGCGGAATCGTCCGGCGCCCAGTAATAGCCGGTCTGCTGGTCCATTTCTTCCTGCGCGACGAATTCCGCTTCGCCGTTGTGCACGGTGCCTGTGCCGTCCGTCGTCAGCTGGCGTTCCTGGCCCGTCGTCAGGTCGATGACGAACAGGTTCTGGTCGCGCACGTACGAGACGTAACGGCCCTTCGGCGAAATCTTCGGATCGCCGACGTTGCCCGACGCGACCTTGCGCGCCGCTTCCGGCTTGTTCACGTCGACGAGGTACAGGTCGCCTGCGATGGGGACGAGCAACTGCTTGCCGCTGGGCGACCAGCTATAGCTCAGGATGCCGGACAGGCTCGCCGTGCGCGCCCGTTCGCGCCGCGCCTTTTCTTCCAGCGACAGGTTCTCGTTCGGGACCAGCTGCTTGGAGTCGACCAGGCGGTGCGTGGTCTTGTCCTTCATGTTGAATTCCCACAAGTCTAGCTGGAACTGGTTGTCGGTGCGTCCGCGCAGGAACGTGACGCGCTCGCCGTCGGGCGAGACGCGCAGGCTGCGGACGCCAGGACCGGACAACGCCGGGTCGGCGTGGATACGGTCCAGCGTCAGCCGTTCCGCCGATGCGGGAACGGCCGACAATGCGGCTAAAAGGCAGAGAAGAAGGCGCATGGGTTTTGGGTAGTGTTTATAGGAATGGGTTTGTGCAACGGCGGAACGATACCAGAGTCGTTCGGGAAACGCTGTAACGACAGGGGCAAGGGACGTGTCAATGATGGATGAACTGTAATGTGTGCAAACGATTCCATGCACTATGATCATTTCGTCGGCGCCCCAATGCCGACAATAGGATGAAACTCTCTCCTAGGGTTACGCCGATGGATTCCCCGTCCATCGGCTTTTTTTTGCCCGCCGGGCAGAGCGTTCAGCGCAGGTACGGGCCGACCTTGGCTTCGAGCAGCGCGACCAGTTCCGGCTGCATGTACTCGTACTCGTCCGGAATGTCGAGACAGATCACGCGCTTGCCGTTCAGGTGGCGCCTGAAGCGCTGGCCGAGGCGATTCCTGTGCAGTTTTTCCATGACGAAAATGACGTCCGCCCAGGCGATCTGTTCCGGCGACAGCGGCACGTCGGCATCGTTGCCGAGACCCGCCGAATCCGTGGCGATATCGGGCCAGGTGGCGAATACGTGCTCGGCCGTCGGGCTGCGCAGCCGGTTCTGGGTGCAGATGAACAGCACGCGCCTCATCGCGTTTCCGTGACGGGCGCATGCGCCAGGTCGCGCACGCGCAGCTTCGACAACTGGTGCAAGCTCCACGCGAGCAGGACGGCGGCCACGGTCAGGCCGAGCACGAGGCCGATCCAGAATCCCGTCGCGGCCATCGGCTTGCCGGGCGACCAGGGGAACCAGCTGGGTGCCAGGCCGAGGATCCAGCCGACGGGCAGGGCGACGCCCCAGAACGCGATCATCTGGATCACCATCGGCGAACGCGTCACCTTGTAGCCGCGGATCGCGGACGCGGCCGCGACCTGCGTCGCATCGGACAGCTGGAACAGCGCGGCGAACAGCAGCAGCATCACGCAGGTGGCCTGCACGGCCGCGTCCGACGTGTACATCGCCGCGATCTGCCAGCGAAACACGGCGATGCAGAGGGCGGAGATCAGCCCGAACGCGATGCACATGCCCGTGCCGACCCAAGCGACGAAACGCGCGCGCACCGCATTGCCTTCGCCCATCGCCTGGCCGACGCGGGTGAGCGCCCCGATGCCAAAACTCAAGGGCACCATGAACACGAGCGACACGAAGTTCAGCGCGATCTGGTGCGCCGACACTTCGATCACGCCGAAGCGCGCGACGAGCAGGCTGATGATGCCGAACGCGCTGACCTCCGCGAAATAGGTGACGCCGATGGGCAAACCGAGGCGCAGCATGCTGCCGATCTCTTTCCAGTTCGGCCCTTCCCAGCGGGTGAACGGATACGTCTGGCGATACACGGGCGACACCTTGATCCAGACGACCATCGCGGCCAGCATCAGCCACAGGCCGGTCGCCGTCGACACGGCGCAGCCGAGCGCGCCCAGCTTGGGCAGGCCGAACTTGCCGAAGATGAACAGCCAGTTCATGACGATGTTGTACAGCAGGCCGCAGACGGCGATGACCATGATGGGCTTGGTCTCGTTGATGCTCGTCGTGTAGCCATACAGCGCGCGGTAGCAGGCGAACGCGGGCATGCCGGCGCTGAGGATGTGGAGAAAGGTCGCGGCGCGTCCGGCCACGGCCGCGTCGAGGCCAATGTGGTCGAACACGAGCGTGCACAGGTTCGCCGCGAGCAAGCCCGCGACGCCGACGCCGACACCCATCCACAGCGATTCGCGCACCGAGTGCGAGATGCGGTCGAAGCGCGCGGCGCCCATCTCGTGCGACACGACGGAGTTCACGGCCATCATGATGCCCATGACGGTGACGAGGATGATCGACCACACGGACGTGCCGAGCGACACGGCGGCCAGTTCCGCCGCGCTGACGTGGCCCGTCATGGCGACGTCGGCCACGCCCATGCCGACGGTCGCCAACTGCCCCACGAGCATGGGCCAGGACAGCCGCCACAGCGTGGCGATCTCGGTGCGGACGGGATGCGCCGCGCGGGCGCCGGTGCGGGTCGGGTTGGGCGTCATGATCGGTTTGCTTGGGAAACCGAGCATTCTACTGAGGAATCGGCAGGCCCGTGCGACCCGCGCATGCGGCCCGTGCGTGACGCGCGCGCGTGGGCGTCTCAGCGCTGCGCCAAGGTCGTCTCCGGCACCGACTTCAGGTAGGCGTACAGTGCCCGCACGTCCGTCTCGTTCATCTGCCTGAGCGAGCCGAACGGCATCACGGAACTGATGGCGCTGCCGTCCGGCCGGCGGCCCGTCCTGAACATCGCGATGAATGCCTCCGGCGTCGGATAGCGGTTCAGCGCGCTGCCCTTGCCGGGCGCGAGCCGGGCGGCAGGCGGCCACGCGGGCGGAGCGCCGGGGACGCGGCCGCCGGCGAGGTCGGCGCCGTGGCAGCCGGTGCACGTGGCGGCGACATAGGCGCCATAGGCCGGCGTGACGGCGGCCGGCACGGCCTGCGGCGGAGCCAGTGTGTGGTCGATCTTTTCGGACGCGTCCTTGATGACGCCGAAAGCGTACAGCGCCTTGACGGGCACGGGCACGTCGATGACGGCCTTCACGCCGGGCACGGGGCGCATCTGTTCGAGGTAGGCGACGAGGGCCGCCATGTCGTCGTCGCTGAGGCGGCTGTAGTCGTCGCTGGGCATCACCATGACGGGATTCCCGTTCGGCTTGACGCCGTGCCGTACCGTGCGCACCCAGTCGACGACGCGGTAGTGCGCCGTGGCGCCGTTGGGTCCGGCCGTGATGTTCGGAGCGACGACGAGCATGCCGCCGTCGCGGACGACGGTCTTGCCGGCGCCGTCCGCGCCGTGGCACTCGGCGCAGCCGCGCGTGTTGTACAGGTAGCGCCCGTGGTCGACGCGGGCGACGTCGGGCACGATGTCCAGCGGGCGCACCAGCAATGCGATGCTGCGCGCCATCTTGCGTTCACCGAGCACCTTGCCGACGCCGGCCGTGGCGACACCCAGCAGCGCGAGTGTCGCCAACGCGATGCTCGTGCGCTTGACCCATTTGCTCACCATCATTTCCCCCTTGTTGGACAAACGACAACACGAGGACTCTAGCATTGCCGTGCATGGCCGGATACTGGTTGAAATGCTAATGGCGGACAAATGTGCGTAATGCGGCCTAGGTCAAGCGTGCGTCACGAACCTTTATTTGGTCGTGAAGTTCGTGAGCCACTGCAGGTTGGTGTCCTTGGCCCAGTTCGCCGTGCCGTTGTTCCAGTTGCTGTCCAGGCTGTTCTGGCTGCCGAAGCAGTCGCCGGACGCCCGCATGTAGCAGTGGTCGGCCGAGCCGTCCGCGACCTGGCTGTTCTTGACGATGATCCAGCCGCTGTCATTGCTGTTCATGCAGGCGTAGGAACCGGCCGCGCATTTCAGCCCGGTGACGTTCTGCAGCGAGGTCTGCACCGCGGACTGCGTGCCGCCGGCGAAGTTGTCCTTTTCGCCGTCGACGGCGCGCAGCCGGTCGCTCGGCAAGGTGCGGTTGCCGTTCGAGACGCAGGACGACAGGTCGTACGTCGAATACACATTGCTCATGCCGATGCCGTACGCGGCCTGCACGCGCGCGTCGTAGTTCTTGGCCAGCAGCGCGAGGATCGAGCCCTGGCTGAAACCGCCCACGACGATGCCCTTGCTGCAGTCGGCCTTCGCGCGCGAGCACAACTGCGCCACGGCGCTCAGCGTGCTGTTCGGATTGAAGATGCAGCTCGACTTGGCGCCCAGCACGGAGCACGTGCCGAACTGGGATTCCGCGTAATCGACGGTGGCCGCGATATAGCCCTTGCTCGCCATGTCGTTCACGGCGGCCATCGCGGCCGCGTTGTTATAGGTTTCGTTGGTGCCGACCATGTAGATGAACACGGGATACGGCCCCGTCCCGGACGGCTCCGCACCGGCGATGCTGTAGCTCATCGAACACGAGCCGCCGGACGTGCCGGCACCGTTGTAGCTGCTGGCGAAGCTCGTCGTTTGCGCGGCGGCCGCGCTGGCGGCCAAGGCGGACAGAAGGGCGGCGGCGAGGAGGAATCTCGAGCGGTTGGTGTGCATTGTCTGTCTCCATGTCGTTATTGATGTGTGATGTCCGATGCTAGGCCGGTCGCATGCATACATCAAAGGGCACGCGATGGCGTCAGGAGACAAGTCCATGCTTTCTGGAGCCCGGCCCCATGCTCAACGGTGCGAAACGGGGCGCGGCGTGCTAGTACAATCGGATGGGCGCGCCGGGTAGTAATTGAAAAGCAAGCCCCCCGCCACAACTTAGGGGGCATCCAACATCCAACCGATCCAGGAGCAAGCTCGTGGAATACAAGGACTACTACCAGGCCCTTGGTGTCGAGAAAACGGCGACCCAGGACGAGATCAAGAAGGCGTACCGCAAGCTGGTGCGGCAGTACCACCCCGACGTCAGCAAGCACAAGGACGCGGACGCGAAGACCAAGGAAATCAACGAAGCCTACGACGTGCTGGGCGACCCGGAAAAGCGGGCCGCGTACGACGAGCTTGGTCGCGGGCACCGTCCCGGCCAGGGCTTCCAGCCGCCGCCGGACTGGGGAACGCAATTCGATTTCGGTGGTGCCGGCGCGGACGATTTCTTCAACGACCTGTTCGCCCACGTGGGCCGGCGCTCGCGCGGGGGCGCGGGCGCGCATGCGGGCGGGGGCGGTGGCGGCTTCCAGATGCCCGGCGAGGACATCCACGCCGCCATCGCCATCGACCTGCGCGACGCCTACCAGGGCGCCACCCGCACGATCAGCCTGCGCGTGCCGCAGCACGATGCGCAAGGCCACGCGACCATGCAGGACAAGACATTGTCCGTGAACATCCCGAAAGGCGTGACGCCGGGCCAGCAGCTGCGCATGCGGGGGCAGGGCCATCCGGGCTTCGGCGGCGGGCCGGCCGGCGACCTGTACCTGGAAATCCAGCTGAACCCCGACCCGCGCCAGCGCGTCGAAGGCACGCACGTGTACCAGGACGTGCCCATCACGCCCTGGGAGGCCGCACTGGGGGCGACGATCTCCGTGCCGACGCCGTCGGGCACGGTCGAGGTGACGGTGCCGCCCGGGTCGCAGAACGGGCGCAAGCTGCGCCTGAAAGGACGCGGCATCCCGACGAAAACGCCGGGCGACCTGTACCTGATGCTGAACGTGGTGTTGCCGCCCGCCACGAGCGACCGTGCGCGCGAGCTGTACGAGGCGATGGCGCGCGACCTTGCCTTCAATCCCCGCGAACGCATAGGAGCCTGAACGATGCATGACGACATTCTCACCGGCGTGCTGCTGGAGGACGTGGCGCTGACCCTCGACGAACTGGCGCGTGCCTGCAACGTGGAGCCCGACTGGGTCGTGCGCCACGTGCACGCGGGCGTGCTGGGCGGCGAGACGAGCGTGCAGGTGACGAGCTGGCGTTTCCGCAGCGGCGACCTCGTCCGCGCCCGGCGGCTGCTGAGCGTCGAGCGCGACTTCGACGCCAACGAGGACCTCGCCGCGCTCGTCGTCGACCTGGGCGATGAAATCCGCCGCCTGCGCGCGCGCCTGCGCGTGCTGGGCATCGACGCCGGCATCGGCTGACGTTTCGCGCCGGCGCCTCGCGCGCCGGTGTTTCGGCGAGCTCGGGTGGAGCGCGGCGTGCGCGGCAAGCCCCGTGCTATCTTGCCGCCTATGCTCAAATTTCCGTCCAAGGCCACCGCACCGTTTTGTCCCTCCGAAGTCTCCGGCACCGTCAACGTGCCGGAGAACGATCCGCTGTGGAAAAAAATCCTGCGCTATGCCGGCCCGGGCCTGCTCGTGTCGGTGGGGTATATGGACCCGGGCAACTGGGCCACGGCGATCCAGGGCGGCTCGCAGTTCGGCTACGATCTGCTGTTCGTCGTCGTGCTGTCGAGCCTGGCGGCGATCGTGCTGCAATGCCTGAGCATGCGGCTGGGCATCGTCACCGGCAAGGATCTCGCCGTCCATTGCCGCGAGCAATATTCCCCCGTGCATTCGAAGGGATTGTGGGCGTTCGCGGAGCTGTCGATCATAGCGTGCGACCTCGCCGAGGTGCTCGGCTGCGCGCTCGCGTTCAAGCTGCTGCTGGGCGTGTCGCTGCCGGTCGGCGTGGCGCTGACGGCCCTCGACACCATCATCGTGCTGGGCCTGAAAGGCAAGGGGTTCCGCCAGCTCGAGGCCATCGTGCTTGGCCTGATCATCACGATTGCCGTGTGCCTGTTTGCGGAACTGTTCCTCGTCGATCCGGACCCGCGCGCCGTCGTGGCGGGCCTCGTGCCGTCGCTGGAGAAACTGGGCCAGCGCGACGCCCTGTATCTCGCGATCGGCATCCTCGGCGCGACCGTCATGCCGCACAACCTGTACCTGCACTCGTCCGTCGTGCAGACGCGCATCATGCGCCACGACCTCAACGAAGGCGGCGCGCGCCTCGCGGAAGCGATCAAGCTGTCGCGCATCGACACCATCGTGTCGCTGCTGCTGGCCCTGTTCATCAACGGCGCCATTCTCGTGCTGGCGGGTGCCGCGTTCTACAAGCCGGGTGGCGGCAACGTGATGGACATCGACCAGGCCTATTACCTCCTGGCGCCGGTGGCCGGTACGGCGGCCGCGGCGATCCTGTTCGGCCTCGCGCTGCTCGCGTCCGGCCAGAGTTCCACGTTCACCGGGACGATCGCGGGCCAGGTCATCATGGAAGGCTTCCTCAAGCTGAAGATTCCGTGCTGGCAGCGGCGCCTGCTCACGCGCGCGCTCGCGCTGGGCCCGGCGATGATCGGCGTGCTGACCTTGGGCGACCATGCGATCGGCAAGATGCTCGTCGGCAGCCAGGTCGTTTTGAGCCTGCAATTGCCCTTCGCCATGTACCCGCTGATTCGCCTGACGGGGCGGAGCGACCTGATGGGGCAGTTCGTCAATGCGTGGTGGACGACGGTGCTGTCGTGGTTCCTGTTCGTCGTGATTTCCAGCGCGAACATCTGGATGGTGTGGCAGGCCGTATCGGGCTGACCAATGCCGCGCGCCGCATCCTGCCGGGCGAATCTACAATCGGCTTCCTGCTTAGCCAATGCTAAACGCTGACAAGGAGGTTACATGCAACAAGGTAAGAACCAGGCCCTGCAGGGCAAACGGGTTGCCATCCTGATGACGGATGGCGTCGAGCAAGTCGAATACACGGGCCCGCGCGGGTTCCTCGAACAGCAAGGCGCCCAGGTGACGCTCGTCTCGCCGAAACCGACGGGCGACGAGATCCAGGGTTTCAATCACCTGACCCCGGCCGACAAGTTCAAGGTCGAACTGGACGTGCGCGACGCGCGCCCGGCCGACTTCGATGCGCTCGTGCTGCCGGGCGGCGTCGCCAATCCCGACCAGCTGCGGTTGTCGATGGAAGCCATCACGTTCATCCGCGCATTCGGCCGCGAGGACAAGCCGATCGCCGCCATCTGCCACGGTCCGTGGACGCTGATCGACGCCGACCTCGTCACGGGCAAGCACGTCACGAGCTGGCCCACGCTGCAGCTCGACTTGCAGAACGCGGGCGCGGAATGGACCGATGAGCCGGTCGTCGTCGACGGCAAGCTCGTCACGAGCCGCAAGCCGGACGACATCCCGGCCTTCAACCAGGCCCTGTTGAGCGAGCTGCAGTCGGCCGGGCAGACGAAGCACTGATCGATCCCGTCGCACGCTACACCGACGCCGACGCCCTTAAAGCGCCGGCGTTTTTTTTGCCCGGTGCCCGTGCGACGCGCCACGCGTGCCGTGCCTAGAATGGTTGATCGTCTTTATGCGTTCGACCAAAAGGAGTTTATATGGAACAAGTTTCCAGCAGGCCCTTGCAAGGCAAGCGCGTCGCCATGCTGATGACGGATGGCGTCGAACAGATCGAATACACGAGCCCTCGTTCCTTCCTGGAAGAGCAGGGTGCGACCGTCGTCCTGCTGGCGCCCAAGGCCGCGGGCGACGACGTGCAGGGCTTCAATCACATGCAGCCGGGCGACCGCTTCAAGGTCGAGATGAACGTGGGCGACGCCAAGCCTGCCGACTTCGACGGCCTCGTGCTGCCTGGTGGCGTCGCCAATCCGGATCAACTGCGCATGAGCAAAGAAGCGATTGACTTCATCCGCGATTTCGATGCCGAAGACAAGATGGTCGCGGCCATCTGCCATGGTCCCTGGACATTGATCGATGCGGGCATCGCCACTGGCAGGCACCTGACGAGCTGGCCCAGCCTCAAGCGCGACCTCACGAATGCCGGTGCCGAATGGACGGACGAAGAGGTCGTGCTGGACGCGAGGCTCGTCACCAGTCGCAAGCCGGATGATTTGCCTGCGTTTAACGACATGTTGCTGAAGGAATTGCTCGTCACGCCTGGAACGGATCCGGGGCCGACTTCCTGATGCCGTCCATTTTGCTGGAGGCATAATCCAGGATAGTTGACGGATGCTCTTTCATATTGGAGAATATATCCACTATGAAAGATGATTCCTCCGTCAACGGGCGTATCGCCCAACAAGTGCGCCTGCTGCGCAGTGAGCGTGGCCTGTCGCTGGACGCGCTGTCGAACCAATGCGGCGTCAGCCGGTCGATGCTGTCGCTGATCGAGCGGGGCGAAACGAGCCCGACTGCAGTCGTGCTCGACAAGCTCGCGGCCGGGCTCGGTGTGCCGCTCGCGTCGCTGTTCGACGACCCCGCATCCAGGGCCGAGCCCGTCGCGCGTTTCGCCGACCAGGTCGTATGGCAGGACCCGCATTCGGGCTATCTGCGCCGTAATGTTTCGCCAGAAGGTTTCCAATCGCCGACGCGTATCGTCGACGTCACGTTTCCCCCGCAAGCACGCGTGACGTACGAGGCGGGTGCACGCACGCCCGCCGTGTTGCAGCAGATCTGGATCCTCGAAGGCCGGATGGAGATCGCGTACGGCGCAGACACCTACCAACTGGAGACGGGCGACTGTCTCGCGGTCCCGCTCGACGCACCGATTTCCTTCCACAACCCCGGGGACCTGCCGGCACGGTACGCCGTCGTCCTCACCACGATAGCCAGGAGCTGATCATGAGTTGCCGCGTACGTCGTTTGTCGAACCTGACCGATCCGGACATCGAAGGGCTCGCCGCCGTGCTGTTCGATTGCGTCGAGGGCGGCGCATCCGTCGGGTTCATGCACCCGTTCACCTTGAGCCAGGCGCTCGCGTGGTGGCGCGGGCTCGCGGCCGATGTGGAGGCCGGCCGACGCGTGTTGCTCGTGGCCGAGGATGAGTACGGCATCGTCGGCACCGTCCATCTCGTGCTGGCGATGCCGGACAACCAGCCGCATCGGGCCGACTTGTGCAAGATGCTGGTGATGCGGCGCGCGCGCAAGCAGGGCGTCGGCGCGGCACTGATGGACGCGGCGGAGCGCGAGGCGCGCGCTTCCGGCAAGACATTGCTCGTGCTCGATACGGCCAGCCAGGACGCGGAGAGGCTGTACGCGCGCATGGGGTGGACGCGGCTGGGCGTGGTGCCGGGGTTTGCGTTGTTGCCGGAAGGCGGGCTGTGCGATACGACGTATTTTTATCGGGCGCTCCCAATCGCCGGTTAACACGGTGGTGGGGACAGTGTTGGCAGCTCACATCGCCGCGATCGATCTGGCGGCGCCCCGTTGCGCCATCGTTGTCGCCAGCCCTTCGCAAGGAAATCGTATTGAGCAAAAATGCGACATCTCTTTTATTTCCTAGCGCACATTTATGTTTCCACGAGGAATCAATGTAAAATGTGAGCCGTGATTGGCGGGCTATGTACTGTTGACATCGACGTGGTCAGGAATGCGCTGCAAGACTCCCCTGGCTCGACTTGCTCCGCCGCCGTCCTGGTAGCGTCGGTCCAACCAAAGGCTATCTAATCGTGTCGCGCGGTTATTGGCCGGCGATGCCCTTCAGGATAAAAAGGTCGCTGAGTGAGTTCCAAATCGATCGGCCTGCCGTTGCAGGCTTTTTTCAGGTTTCCGTTGCCAGGACAACTCGCGCTGATTGCGGCAGTTATCCTGCCTTGTCTCTGGGGCGTCGTGATCGCGTCGTTACACGGTACATATGAGAAAACGTTGACGGAGGCCGCCGAAGACAACGATAACATTGCGCGCCTGTTCGCTGAAGAAGTCAATTCTTCCATCAATGCGATCGACCTGACGACAATCGACCTGCGCGAACGATGGCTCGACGCCCGGGACAGGTTTGATGATTACGTGCACAAGCGTGAGGCAATTCTCGAAAAACCTGTTGCATTTCAGGTGAGTGTTATCGACGCGACAGGACACTTGGCATATTCGAGCGTGGACCGCTCCGCGCCACGGCTCGATTTAAGCGACCGCGAGCACTTTCGCACCCATCTCGGCGGGATCGACAAGCTGTTCGTCAGCCGCCCGGTCAAGGGGCGGGTGTCCGGACGGGAAAGTATCCAGTTCACTCGTCCATTGCTGGCCGGCGGGAATCGTTTTGCCGGTGTGATCGTGTTGTCGGTAGCGCCGGAGTATTTCACCCGGTTTTCAGGGAAACTTCAACTTGGCCGGCACGGGACGGTCGCCCTTGTTCGCGCGGACGGCACCATTGTCGCGCGCGAGCCGGCGGTGTCGTCCGAGCCGCACAAGATGTTGCGGACCATGCCGGACTTTGGCGCGATAGGCACGGAAACACTGATGTATTCGCGTGCCTCGCAGATCGACGGTGTCTTTCGCCTCTACGCTTGGCGCGTATTGCCGAAGCAGGCCTTGGCGGTGGTGGTCGGCCGCAGCCGCGATGAAATTCTCGAACCGTATGTCCGGCACCGGAATCTGGTGTTGGGCGGCGCCTGTGCGCTGTCCATTCTGATTGTCCTGATCGGTTACAGCGTGCTGACCGGACTGCGCGACCGTGTCCGCGCCCGGGTCGCTCTCGAGGAAAGCGAGTTTCGCTGGAAATACGCGCTCGAAGGCGCGGGCGACGGCGTCTGGGACTGGGATGGACGGACCGATACGGTGTACTTTTCTCACCGCTGGCGCGAGATGCTTGGTTATGGCGACGATGAGATCCGGACTGGGAAACAATGGGAAAACCTCATTCATCCGGAGGACCGTGGACGGGTCCTCGATGCGACCGCCAAGTTGGTCGCCGGGCAAATGCAGACCTACGCGATGGAGTATCGCATGCAGGCCAAGGACGGAAGCTGGCGCTGGATATTCAGTCGCGGCATGGTCGTCGGTACCGGTGTGGATGGACAGGCAGCGCGGGTGATCGGCACCCATACGGACTTGACGGACCGTAAGCTGCAGGAAGAGGCGCTTCATCAGGTGGAGCAGATGCACGCCGCGCAGGCCCTGTTTCAAAGCGAACAGCGTTTCCACCAGCTTGCCGATGCGATGCCGCAAATCGTATGGACGGCCAACGCCGACGGCGGTATCGATTACGCCAACAGTTGGGTGCGCGCCTACACTGGCCTGGTCGACGACATCAATGCTGAGAACTGGGTCACGATACTGCACCCGGACGACGTTGCTCAGGCGCTGTCCCTGTGGGAGGCCGCGGTTCGCTCGGGCACCATCTTCGAGACCGAATATCGCGTATTCCGTAGCGCCGACGGCAGCTATCGCTGGCATTGGGCGCGTGCCATACCGATCCGGGATGAACACGGTACGATCGTAAAATGGTACGGCACCACCACCGACAACCACGACACGCGGTTGGCGAACGACGAAATCCGCAGGCTGGCGCACCGTCTCGGTACCACGCTCGAAAGCATCACGGAGGCGTTCCTCACAGTCGATCTGGACTGGAGATTCACATATGTCAACAAGGAGACCGAGCGCCTGCTCGAGCGTGATCGTCGGCAGTTGCTCGGGTGCGTCTTATGGGAGGAATATCCGGATCTCGTCGGCGGGATCGCCGATACCGAATTTCGGCGGGCCATGCGCGACCATTGCACGGTCGAGTTCGATATTTACTTCCCGCCGCTGAATCGCTGGTTCAAGGTTCGGGCGTATCCGTCATCGGAAGGGCTTGCGGTATATTGCCGCGATATAAGCGCAAGCCGGCGCCTGCAGACGTTCAAGAATAAGCAGATGCAATTGCTGGAACGGATGGCATTGGGTGCGCCGCTGCCCGAGCTCCTGGAGCTCGCCACGAAGATCGTCGAGTCGTCCGGGAATGCCATGCAATGTGCAGTGATGTTGCTGGGCGCGGACGGTGCCGCCTTCGAAAGCGTCGTCGCGCCAAGTCTTCCGGCTTCGTTACGGGGCATCCTGGAAGAATTCGATGTAGACAAAGTATTGCCGCCCGACCGACGCGCACGGCTGCAGGCAGGGCCGGTCTTTGTCGCCGACGTGGGGAAAGATCCGAGCTGGACTGGCGCCCACGATACCGCTGGACTGCATGGGGATCGCGCATGCTGGTGGTATGCAATCCGGTCGAGTCAAGACCGGCTGCTCGGTACACTTGCGGTATTCACGGCAGCCGGACGTGTGCCCGATCGGGGCGAAATGGAGATCCTTGGCCTGTGCGTCCACACGGTGAGCATTGCGGTCGAACGCCTTCACATCGAACGCAAGGCCCGCGCGAGCGAGGACCTGCTCGAATATCAGTCGAATTACGACACCCTGACAGGGCTTGCCAACCGAAATTTGCTTTGCGAAAGGACAAGTCAGACCATGGCACGGGCCATGAGTCGGGGCGAACAGGCCTGGCTCGTATGTATCGATCTCGACCGTTTCGCCGTGGTGAACGAAACGCTGGGCCACGAGGCCGGCGACCTGGTCCTGCAAGAGACGGCGGCCCGCTTGAGGACGATATTGGGGCCGAACGACACGGCCGCGCGCACCGGTGGCGATGAATTTGTGCTGGTACTCGCAGATACGGCCGACGAGCACGCCGCGATCAATACAGTCCAGCGCATCATGGGCACCCTGGGCGATCCGATCAAGGTCGGCGAGCATGAACACTTCCTCAGCTGCACGTCCGGGTTATCCGTATTCCCAGCCGATGGCGACACGGCGAACGCCCTGATCAAGAATGCCCACATCGCGATGCAGCGCGCCAAGGAAGCGGGCGGTGGCGAATTACAATTTTATACGTCGTCGATGAAAGCGCGCGCGATGGAACGCCTGCGGCTCGAGGGCGACCTGCGGCATGCCATCCAGCAGGGTGAATTGCTGTTGCATTACCAGCCACAAGTCGATGTGCGCACCGGCCGGATCGTCGGCGCGGAAGCCCTGCTGCGATGGGCGCATCCCGAGCTCGGCATGATTCCACCCGACCGGTTCATCGACCTGGCGGAACTCACTGGGCTGATCGTCCCGATTGGCACGTGGGTATTGCGGACCGCGTGCGCGGACGCCAAGCGTTGGCATAGTGCCGGTTGGGATGGCCTGCGCGTAGGTGTCAATCTGTCGGGCAAGCAGTTCTACCAGCCGGACCTGATCGAGGTCGTGACTGGGGCCCTTGCGGACTCAGGGCTCGCGGCACGCTACCTGGACATCGAGCTGACGGAAGGCCTGGTCATGACGGACATCGACCATGCACTCGCCACCATGAATGCTCTTAAGGGGCTCGGCGTACAACTGTCGCTGGACGACTTCGGCACCGGCTACTCCAGCCTCTCATATCTGAAACGCTTCCCGATCGATGTGCTGAAGATCGACAAATCGTTCGTCAGGGACGTCACCACCGATCCGGACGCGGCGTCGATCGCGCGGTCCATCATTTCGCTTGCCCAAAGCCTGCAATTGCAAGTCATCGCGGAAGGCGTGGAAACCCAGGAGCAGCTGACCTATCTGACGACCTACCGTTGTGACCAGATCCAGGGCTATTATTTCAGCCGTCCGGTACCCGCAGCGGCATTCGAGCAGTTGCTGACCGACGAGCGGGTGCTGCCTGTGGTGTGTCCTGACGAACAGGTGCGGACCCTGCTGCTCGTTGACGACGACCCAAGCGTCAGCGCGGCATTGCGCCGGCTTCTGCGTCGCCAGGGGTATCGGGTATTGCATGCGGAGAGCGGGGAGGAAGGTTTGAGCTTGCTTGCCTTGAACGACGTCCAGGTTGTCATCTCCGACCAGCGCATGCCCGGCATGATGGGCATCGAATTCCTGTCGCGCGTCAAACAGATCCACCCGCAGATTATCCGGATCATGTTATCGGGCTACACGGCGGTCGACGCGATCATCGAGGCGACCAATAGCGGCGCCGTATTCCGGTTCCACGCGAAACCTTGGGACGACGAGGCGTTATGCGCGAGTATCGCCGACGCATTCCGTTATCACTGGTTGATGCGCAATGCGGAAACTGCGGAGATGTGAACGGTCGGTATCGCGTCTGTCCGCATGCATAATCGTACGAGGCCCCGCCGGATTGCCCCGGCCGGGCTTTGTTTTTGAATACTGGTGGAGGCCACGGCAAAAATCGCTGCGCGATTTCCTTGAATGGACGAATCGGAGCGGCCTTGCGCCTGCATGCGCAAGGCCGCTCGCCGGCTCGCTGCTGCGCAGCTCGAAACCCCGGCTCGCCCCTCGTCCGTGCCGGACGAGGATTCGATTCCACGGTCTGCACGAGAGGTATTCAAAACAAAAGCCCCACCGGCTTGCGCCGGCAGGGCTTTTGTTTTGAATACTGGTGGAGGCGGAGGGAGTCTCCAACCTCCACCATCTGTTCCATAACTCTTTGATTCCACTAAGTGTCGGCCCCGGCGTGACGCATAAAACGCACCCCACTTGGGGTGCGAACTTGGGATTCTAGCAGCGCCAGCTGTCTCGTGGAACAGTTGGTCGATTCTCCGGATCGGAAACCTTGTAGTGTTTTGCAAACTATAAGGTTCGGTGCCAAAACGGCCAAAGTTGATAAAAGGTGCCCCTCCGCGATGTTGCTTTTTTTCTAGGACTTTCACTTTTGAGGAAGGCAGCCAGTCCTGGTCCGCGAGCCGGTGCACCAGTGCGGAGATTTTTACTTCAACAGCTCAGCGTTGGGTCAGCGTTTTTTAGCAAGGTGCGTTTGTAGGGTGATTATCTTCGTATAGAAGTTAATAGGTTTTTTCCCCGCCTGCTCTATGAGAAACGAGGCCGCGGCCTGGTTTTTTGCTTCTAATTTTGTGTGGAAAAACGCCGCGTAAGGTCGCGCAGCCTGTCGCGAACCAGATGGTTAAGTTCGTCGTCCCTCTCGGTATGGCGTGAGTGGTCGAGCAGCTTCGGACGGCCACCGTTGCGCGGCTTCCCGGTGCGGCTGTCCCGGTGATAGGCGTGTCGACCGAAAAGGTAGAGCGAAATCATGATGCGATCACGTCGGGTAGCGTGCTGCACCAGCTGGGCCAGTTCCGGTTTCATCCCGGCGATCAGTTCGGGCATCGGGATGAACTGGCGGAAGTGCAGCAGGTCGCCGAAGCCGACGAAGCCACGCTCGACCAGGTCGTCCAGGCTGTTGATGCCGTATTTGTGCAGCCCGGCGCCCCGTAGCGTGAATTCGACGCGCGCGCGGTGCTGGTCGCGTGGCAGGTCAAGCTTCTGGTCGGTGATCTTGTGATAGACGCGCCAGCTCACCGGGTCGCGCTTGTTGTTGTTGACGTAGAAGGTCTGTTGCGGGTCAGGCGTGCGGGTGCTGTCCAGGAAGTCTGGCCACTTGCTCGGGCCGACCTGGCGGTGATGCCGACCGTACGCCGCTATAGACATTTGCAAACGTGCAACTAGCGGTAGGAGGTCCGCGCGCGCCTGGTCGTCGTTCGGGTAGAAGTCGAGCGACACTTCCAGTTCCTTGATGAGCACCGGGCCGACCAGAGTGTGTCGTTGACCAAGCGCCGCCAGGGCCGCGCGGATCGTGTCGACGTCCTTGCAGTGGGCGTCGTTCAGCTTGATCAGGAACCTGGTCGCCTCGTTGCCAGCGCCAGCATCGACCGCCCTGATGTACTCCAGCGTGTCGTCGCCGAAGTGATCAGCCAAGAGGTTCTGGAGCCAGTGGAACTGGGTAGGGCGCGCGACTTCAATCTCGAGCGCCAGCCAGTCGACTACAGCTGTCGTGCGGTACGCCGACCGCACGGAACGTGATGCGGTTACCATTGTTCAGACAGGCATATGGCCCGGCGTGCGTGCGCTGCCCCCCATCATCGGCGCGAAGGTCGATCGAGCAACCAGCAGCTTGCGCGTGTACCAGGGCCGGGTGTCGGTTGGGTCCGCGTGCACCGTCTTGACCTGGTAGGGCACATTACGCGTGGCGCAGGGATCGGCCGCGCGCACCGCTGCGATGAAGGCCAGGATGTCGGGAGCCGCGTACATTGGGCGCCAAGCGTGGGCGTGCTTGCCCATGCAGTTCGGCAGGAGGATGCAGCCATGCACCTCGACTTTGCCGCGTCGCATGTCGGCCAGGGTGTCGTCCCAGTTGCGCGTGGGGCCGAGTTCCCTGCGCAGCAGGTAGGCCACTTCCGGCGCCGAGAGCACTTTGAGTTTCATAGGGGGTCTCCGGTGGTCAGTTGAGCGGTGCCTGGATGGCGAAATGCAGGCCGCCGGCGATCCGGTTCTTGATCCAGATGCAGTCGGTGCCGTGCTCGTCGAAGCCGAACAGAACCTCAAAGCCGCCGAAGTCGGAGCCGCCCTGGACCTTTGCGTGCTTCAAGGTCGAGTTGAGCAGCTTGTCGTCGATCGGCGCGGCGTTGCGCATCAGGGCGTGGTTTTCCTGGAGCGCCAGCTGTTCGGCCCGGTCCTGCAGGTCCGGCATGATCGTCGCGCCGAGCAGGCCAGCCATTGCAGCCTCGCGCACAGAGGCGGTCATGTTGTCGTCACCGCTCACGCCGACCAGGACTTGTTTGCACCACTCTTGCCACGTCTGGCCTCGCTCGCGGGCCAGGAACTCGACCGCTTGCCAGGTCGGCTGGTCCAGCTTGATCGACGCCCGCTTGCCGGTCGTGATGGTAAGGGTTCGTTGCACGATGGATGGCAATTTTTACTCCGCAGTAAGTGAAGGCGTTAGCATTCCATAGGTAACGCAGGTAGTCAATAGAATGCAGGCAACAACTGTTAAAAAACGACCGTTTTCCAACAGTCTGGAGTGGGCATTTTGTGCTCTGTTAGAAAAATAGGGGTTGTTATTTCTAACAGGTGGCTATATTCTGACACCGTTTTCTAACATCTCAGAATCTCAAGAGGGGCAAAAATGGCGACCTTTGGATACAGCCGCGTCAGCACGAAAGAACAGACCACCGAAAACCAGCGCCGCGAAATCGAGGCTGCTGGCTATCAGGTCGACTACTGGTTCGCGGATGAAGGCGTGTCGGGCAAGGTCTCGGCGATGCAGCGCCCACAGTTCGCCAAGATGCTCAGCCAGATCCGTGATGGTGAGGTGCTGGTGGTAACGAAGCTTGACCGCCTGGGCCGCGATGCACAGGACGTTGGCGCCACGATCAAGATGCTGGCCGCGCGCCGCATCGAGGTCATCGTTCTCCAGCTCGGCAAGCTCGACCTGACCAGCGCCGCCGGCAAGCTCATGTTGACCATGCTAGCCGCCGTCGCTGAGATGGAGCGCGATTTGCTGGTGGAGCGCACCCAATCGGGCCTGGAGCGCGCGAAGGCGGAAGGCAAGGTGCTTGGGCGTCCCCCAAAAACCAGCGATGAGCAGCGCCAGGCGATCAAGGCCGCGCACGGTGCCGGGGCGTCGGTGAGCGCGCTGGCGCGGGAATACGCGGTCAGCCGCGCCAGCATCCTGAACATCGTAGGATAGGCATCGGAACATGGTCAGTTACCCAAACAGTTAGCAGTCGAGTACCTATCTACGCTTCCAGCTGACATTAACCGGCCCAAACTGGGCCGTTATATTTTTGTTTCCTAAAAGAAATTAAAAAAATTAGCCAGAGGTGCGGCGGTCGAAGTGCGACAACAGGCAATCTGTGCGTCTAGTGTTGAGTAAAAACTTAATAGCAGGCAGAATGTCTATTGCCCTTAATCAACCGTAGAGGTATCCCTGTGTCGCCCGAGCATGCCGCGCTTGTAATAGAGAAAATATGCCCACTGATTGCTTCTGGCGAAGCGTCGTTGTTGCTTGGGGCTGGGTTTAGCTACAAGAACAAAACACCTACGGGTGAACTTCCCACTGGTGAAGGTCTGCGGAATATGTTGCTTGCTGCTTGTAGTCAAGTGCCACGACCGTCAACGACACTTAGGGATGCATATGCATATGCTGGGCGCCACCTCCCGAATCTCAGTGAATACCTGACAAACGTTTTCACGGTTGATAGGGTTGAACCGTGGCAAGAGAGGATTTTTCAATATGTGTGGACACGTATATACACCACGAACATTGATAATGTTCTCAACGTCGGTTATGAGAGAACGCGTAAGGCAGGCAAGAACGCTGCTGACTTCACGATCCTAAACTACCAGGACAAAGGCCTAGTAAGCCAAACGCTCGGCAGTATTCCTGTAATAACGATACACGGAACAATCCTAAAGCACGAGCAAGGGTTTATCTTTTCGAACACAGAGTATGGCGCAGCTTCTAGTAGAAAAATTTTAGACTGGCATAATGACCTGGCCGCACGAATGATCGCGGGTGGACTTATCGTGATTGGCAACCAACTTGACGAGAGTGACTTTGATACCCACTTGGCCGCTCGCATATCTGAGTATGGCGAGGCGACAAGCTTGGCGCGCAACTGGATCGTTATGCCAGATCCCGATCCAATCAAGATGGACAACTATATTGCCGCAGGCTATACGGTAATCGATGCTACAGCGAAAGAGTTTTTCGAGCTGGTCTATGCAAACGTGAAGCCGAAGACTATTGGGGAACACCTTGCTGAAAAGGTTCCAACTTCGTCTAGGTTTCTTCGCAGCCAGCAGTCAATGATTTGGTTCAAAGAAGCTTTCAACCCAGTTGTTGATGAGTTGGCAAAAGCCAAGGCTGAGAAAGGCATTTTCAAACACTTCATTACTGGAACCCATCCACGCTGGTTCTTTATAGAACATGAGGCACATGCCGAGACGCCGAAGATTCGCAATTTGACATACCATATCTCCGCAATGATGAAGGAAGGTAAAGATGGGTATGGCATACTGAATGTAATAGGACCTAGCGGGTCGGGGAAAACGACAGGGATACGCGCCGCGCTCCGGAATCTGGTGAACAATTATCCGTATATCTACGAATACGACTCAGAAAATGGTCTTAACGTAGATTACTTAATTCGGATAACTCGGAATTTCACCGAGAAGGCAATCATTGTTTTTTACAATGCCGCTTCATTCTATTACTCGATTAATGCCCTTGCAGCTGCAATGGATGAGGGTGATATTGAAAATCCGTTCTTGCTATTTATCTTAGAGGAAAGAACCAACGTCTATCGAAAGAACCGCCATCATCTAGCAGACAGCGCCGAAAAAGCTCAGGAGTTTGAATTTGGAAAAGTGTCAATTGGCGATGCAAAAGCGATTGCTCAACGATTGCAAGCACATGGCTTAGTCTTTGAAGGTTTTTCAGAGCTGTCGCTCGATAAGCAAGCTGGAAGGATTCTTGACTCAGAGCGAGGATATCGAGGCGACTTGCTTTCTACGCTGTTTTCACTTACCACGCATGAAAACTTTGAGAATAAGCTATTCAAAGAATACCATTCGATCGGCGACGAACAAGCCCGCTCCGTCTTGGATGTCGTAGCAATAATGAATACGCTTGGCTTCTCAGTTCCCATAAATTACTTGTCCGGCTTTTTGGATATGGATCAGAAACTGGTTACACAGTATCTGAACTCAGACCTCTCTGATTTGGCAGTCCCATTGCCACCTCGACAGCACGTGGCATGTAGGCATCGAGTAGTCGCTGACTTCTACTTTAAATCGTGCATAGCGCACGGGGGAAGGTTGGACGCTGTGATAGGAATATTAGAATTTCTTTCTCGGCAGTTTGAAATTGAAGATATTCGCTTTCACCCGTTAGCGTATGAGATGTATAAGAATATTATTTCTTTCACGTTCTTATATGGAAAATTTTTTCCATACGAAACTCGGGTTGCTGATACTGAAGCGACTTATCATGAGGCGCAACGCTTCTATGGTAGAGACGGAATTTTCTGGTTGCAGTTTGGACTCTACTATAAGGAGGTCGGTCAACTCGATAATGCTATCGACTGCTTTAGAACTGGCATATCCCATTTTGACTCGTTCCAAACCCAACACTCTCTCGGCAGTACCCTGCTAGAGAAATATATAATTGAGGGCGTCCAAGATCACAGCCTATATGATGAAGGTCTAAAAATCTTAGAGCAAGAGCGTGTGCGACGTGGGCCAATTGACCCATATCCGACAACGACGTTATGCCGTCAGTTAGGGAAGATCATCCAACTGGACCCGAACAATACGGCCGCAGTTAAAGCATTCAAGACTAGCCTTAACTATGGATTAGAGCATTTTAGAGATGATGAGAAATTCGCTAAAATTTTGAGAAGCTCTATCGTGAGAAAGATGACTGCGACACTCGAAGGCGAACAATAATCTCCTCTTGCGCTTCAAAGGGTTATTTCGATCGAAATGTTATGATCATGCGGGCCGTGGCGCCATGTGCAACGAGCGGAGTTCCTAGCATGCTGGCGCCCACGTTTTCTCGATGATAAAGAGCTTCTGTATTTATAGATAATTGATATAGCGCACCTGGGAGCAGCAGGTGCGCGATTTATGTCATCGCTGTGCCCGCGTAGAATAACGTCAGAAATTTACCAACCTTCCGTGATTTCTATGTCTTCAACTTTTGGAACAAGTTGCCAGACTTCCGGGGGCGGCTGGAACCTCTCGACTGTCGGTTTACGCTTTGCGGGGTCTCTGACGTTCCAGTAGACCTGTGATGTGACCAGCATTCCTTCGTGACCCACAATCGGCGCGATCGCCGTTTCCGGTACGTCGTTGTTTAGCAGGGTCGATATGAAAGTATGCCGGAATGAATGGAAAACCTTTGTGTGCTTTTCCATAATGCCGCAACGTTCTTTGAACCTGCCGAACCATCTTGAGGGTAGCTTGCCGTAGCCGTCTTCGGTCAGTTCTAGAGTTGGGAAAAGCCGGTCATAACCCTGCGCCCGTAAACGCTCAACGTACCGTACGAGACCGGCTTCGATTAGCTTGTCGTGGATGGGAACCAGGCGACGCGCGTTCTTGTTCTTGACCCGCTGCCCCTCTTCGTCATCCCGGATGTTGATGCAATAAATACCACCCACGATCTCGAAGTCTGATAAGTGAAGCTGGCAAAGCTCGTTCAGCCGTGCGCCGGTCAAGAGGCCCATAAGAGGCAGCCAGTAGCTATAGGCGGTCCTATATCGGCGCTTAGCATGTTCGGCCGCGCCGAAAAGTCTGATCAGTTCGTCGACAGTGAACGGTAGGCGCGGCTGTGCGTCGCTTTCGTCCAAGCTGCGTCCGCTGAACGGGTTGTACTGCAAGCCGTACTTCGGTTTCGAGATAGCAAACTTGAACAGACTGCTGATCCTCTCAAGACTCTTGTTGATCGTTCGCGTTGCCATTGGCGGCGGGTTGAGCGCGATGATCTCGCTGATAGTCTTCCCTCTGTAGGCCGGCATCTTGTTCATGTTGGCCGGCAGTTTTTTCAAGGTTTCGACGTAGGTCAGTGCATGATCCTCGCCTATTTCGTTGAGTGGTAGGTTGCCGATGATGTCGATGCACAGCTTGTAGACCGCCAGGTTCTCGTCCTGGGTCTTGGGTGTCCACTTGTTAGCTGCAAGTCGGTCGCGCTTGTAGTCCTCGATTAGTTCCGAAAACAGAGGTATAGCCTTCTTCGGCGCTAGAGCGCCAACGCCAACTCGACCACTACCGCTAGCGGCGCCGCTGTCACCAATCCTGTCCATGACGGCTGAAACGGCGGCAGAAACCTGCTCCGGTGTATCAGTCTCGTTTGTCGTGAGTTTCAATGTGGAATTGTCGGGAAGCCGCCATTCCATCGTTAGCCCCCATTCCGAGGCGTCAAAGGGGTCTGGAAGCGGTTTTTTCTGATCGGACATAGTTCGACTGCGGAGTTGCTGAAAAGCGCGTTTGATGGCCTGTGCGAGCGTCTGCGCGGTGGGGGTTGCATCGCGAACACTAGCCGTGCGAAGGCTACGATAAATTTCTCGGACTGTGAAGTGTTGGAGGAGGTCGGGCGGGATCGCGATGCGAAAGTGCAGGATGCCCGACCGCGCCCGGTGAAGATGTGATGGAAGCCTGATTGCCATGCCGGTCTCGTTTGGGGTGCTGACTTGGGGTGAAAGCCACAACCGGGACGGCAGAAAAAAGAAAACCCGCTGAAGAATCAGCGGGTTATCGGAATACTGGTGGAGGCGGAGGGAATCGAACCCTCGTCCGCAAGCACTCTACAGACAGTTCTACATACTTAGCACTGTCAATTAATTTAACTTAGCCGACGGGGACGTGCACCCTTCGACCAAGCGAGTTACCTAAAATTTCGGAAGCAACCAAGTAACCCGGTTGGGTCCTAGCCTCTGTAAATGACTCTACTTGCCTTGCGGCACACCCCAGAGGCGAGGTGGTGTAGAGCTAGCAGCGATTAGGCTGCGAGTGCGTACGAGTTATCGTTTGCAGTTATTGATTTCTGGATGTATTTACGAGGTAACCAGTCCTCGGTATGCCCTGTTCTGCTTTGCAACCCACGTCGAAACCAGGTCGCCCCCAGATAGAGACGTTCATTGTACCGCAATCGATCCATGAACGGAGAGCCTGGATGCGCCCTCGCATCCGATGTGGATGCGAGGTGCGGAAAATCAAGCCTTGTCGATCAACGGCCTTGGTTCTGGTTCTGGTTGGCGATTTGGTTGCCCAGCATGCCGCCGCCGATCATGCCGGCCACCGTCGCCAGCTTGCGGCCGTTGCCGCTGCCGACCTGGTTGCCGAGCAGCCCGCCCACGACGGCGCCCGTGCCGATCGCGACGTAGTTCGGCTGCTGCGGTGCCGGACGCGGAGCCGGTTCGCGATAGGCCGGTTCACGATACGACGGCGAGTCGTTCTGTGCATAGCTCGTGTTCGCATGGTGCACGGTGTGATGCACCGGTTTCGCAGGCACTTCCTTGATCACGGTTTCCTTGATCACGACCGGGGCCGGCTGGGCGCTGGCGACGGCCGACTGGGCGTACGCGGCTTGCTGCGGCTGGGTGCCTTGCGGCGCTTCCGCGGCCATCGGCAGTGCCGGTGCGGCGGTCGGTGCGGCCGAGTAGGCCGGGTTCACCTGGGCCGTGTTGGCGCCAGCCTCAGGTGCGCTGTGCGAGCTCGGCAGGAGGCCGGTGATCGCGGCCGTGCCGGCCAGGCTGACGACGATGACGGACACTGCGGCAGCTGCCGTCAGCGGGTGGATGCGGGAAGTGGTCTTGGTCGTTTCCATTTGTTTGCTCCTGAGACGTTGTTGTCGTATGGCTGTAGATTACCCAGTGGCATCACGGAGAGATAGACAGTGCACTGTATCAATCGTAAAGATATGTAAGCGGGAAAGTTGCTGGCTTACCGCAGCGATGACGAGTCCGCGTGGCGGTCCGACCGCCAGGCACATCGCTGAGGCTGATAATATGCAACTAACCGACCGACGGTGCATGTAGCTACGGCAAGGCCGCCACGATCTGCTGCGCGCCAGTCAGCTCAGCAGAGAGGTCGGTACGATGTCATTGCTGCCGGCATCTGAACCGGACCGGCAGCCAGTCAACAGGAGGGAAAGAGAGCGTCACCGCGCCTGAGCGCGCGATGCGCGGACCGTGGCCGCTTCAGGCGGCCGCGCGCGCAGCGTCCGCCAGTTCCCGCAACAACTGCAGCAAGTCGCGCGGCGTCTCGAGCAGATAATCGGCACCCCAGGTGACGGGATCGATCGAGCCGCAATAGCCCCAGGCGCACGCGACGGTGATCATGCCCGCCGCACGGCCCGCTTCGATGTCGCGCAAGTCGTCGCCCACGTACCAGCAGTGCGCCGGGTCGAGCTCGAGGCGGCGCGCCGCTTCCAGCAGCGGAGCAGGGTGCGGTTTCGCATGCGGCGTCGTGTCGCCCGAGATCACGCAGCCGGCACGCGCCAGGCCGATCTGGGGCACGAGCGGGTCGGTGAAGCGCGCCGGCTTGTTCGTGACGATGCCCCAGGTCATGCCGGCGTCCACAATGCCGTCCAGCAGGTCGGCGATGCCGTCGAACAGCGTGGTGTGCACGGCCATTGCCGACTGGTAGCGCTCGAACCATTGCACGCGCAGGTCTTCGTAACCCTCGTCGCCCGGGGCGAGGCCGAAGGCGGCGCCGATCATGCCGCGCGCGCCGGCCGAGGCGGTCGGACGCAGCAGCGCGTACGGCGTGGGCTCCAGGCCGCGCTCCGTGCGCATCCAGTTGACGGCGGCAGCGAGGTCGGGCGCGGTGTCGGCCAGCGTGCCGTCGAGGTCGAACAGGACGGCGCGCGGCGCCGGCAGGACAGAAGGAAAAGTCATGGGGCGAATAGTCAAAGCGGTTTGCTGCAGGCGACCATGTAGTTCACGTCGGTGTCCTGGTTCAGCGAGTAGATCTTGGTCAGCGGGTTGTACGTCAGGCCCTTCAGCCCGTCGACGATGAGGCCGGCATCGCGCACGAAATTCGACAATTCGGCCGGCGTGATGAATTTGGCGTAGTCGTGGGTGCCGCGCGGCAGCATGCGCAACACGTATTCTGCGCCCACGACGGCGAACAGATACGATTTGACGTTGCGGTTCAACGTCGAGAAGAACACGCGGCCGCCCGGTTTGACGAGGGTCGCCGCGGCGCGCACGATGGCGGCCGGGTCCGGCACGTGTTCCAGCATTTCCATGCACGTGACGACGTCGAACTGGCCCGGTTCTTCCGCGGCCATGTCCTCGGCGGCGATGAGCTTGTATCGGACCTCGACGCCCGATTCCAGGCTGTGCAGGTCGGCCACTTTCAACGCTTTTTTCGACAAGTCGATGCCCGTGACCTTCGCGCCCTTGCGCGCCATGGACTCGGCCAGGATGCCGCCGCCGCAGCCGATGTCGATGACGTTCTTGCCTGCCAGCGGCACGCGCGCGTTGATCCATTCCAGGCGCAACGGGTTGATGTCGTGCAGCGGGCGGAATTCGGACGTCGGGTCCCACCAGCGGTGGGCCAGTTCACTGAACTTCTGGATCTCTAAGGGATCGGCGTTGGTCGTCGTAGTCATAGGACGGAATGATAGCGGAAATGGGTGGCCGGTACGGATGGGTTTGCGAAAAAAAGCGCCCCCGAGGAAACACTTCCGACAGGCATAAAAAAACCCCGCCGAAGCGGGGTTGGTCAGGCGTTAATCCGCCGATTATTGCTTGTTGCTGCGGGTACCGACGACTTCGATTTCCACGCGGCGGTTCTTCGCACGGCCGGCGGCAGTCTTGTTGTCGGCGACCGGCTGCTTCTCACCCTTGCCTTCGGTGTAGACGCGGCTTGCTTCGACGCCCTTGCTCTGCAGATAAGCCTTGACGGCTTCGGCGCGGCGGACGGACAGCTTCTGGTTGTACGCATCGGTACCGACCGAGTCGGTGTGGCCGACGGCGATGATGACTTCCAGGTTGATGTCTTTCAGCTTGCCGACCAGGTCGTCCAGCGATGCCTTGCCGGCCGGCTTCAGCACGGCCTTGTCGAAGTCGAAGAAGGCGTCAGCCGAGTAGCTCACTTTTTCCGAGGTCGGGACCGGAGCCGGTGCCGGGGCCGGAGCCGGGGCAGGTGCCGGAGCGGCAGGCGGCGGAGGCGGCGGTGCGACGCACTTGCCGTTCTCCAGGTGCTCGGGTTCCACGCACAGCGGGGCGTCGCAGCCCGGGACCGCGTCGGCCGGGGTCCAGTAGCCGGTACGCCAGCACAGGCCGAACGGGTTGCGAGCGATGACGCCACGGGCATCCTGCACGTAAGCGCTGTACGGCGTCGGCGCCTTGATATCGGTGGTCAGGGGCGCATACGGAGGTGCGCTTTGCGCGGATGCGCTGCCCGCCATCGCGGCCGTAGCTGCGAATACGAGGGTTGCCAATTTATTCATATTATTTCTTCCTTTCGGTAAAATCTTCTAGCAGCGAAACTGCCTAGAGGCAATACGACGTGAGCATAATATTAACACTCGAGACAGCACGTCAGTTTCGCATTGTGAAACAAGCAATTAACGTCTCGGCCATTTTGCCACATACGCCACATCCGCACGACCGGTGGTCGACCAATTGCAGTGCATGGTATTTGCTGCGTTGTTTCTGCGCAACAAGGTGTCGGCAAGCGCATGCAAGCTTGACGAAGGTTTATGACAGGCATGTGTCATCGGGGCAATTGTGCCACTTTGCTATCAACCTTGCTTGCGGCCAAAATGCTCTGCTGCTAGGGCCGGCGTGGTAAAATCATGGGCTTGGAATTCCAATTTTTAGCTTGAAGGCGTCGACCCGCACAATGGATCAATTCGCAAAAGAAACAGTTCCAATTTCCCTGGAAGAAGAGATGCGCAAGAGCTACCTCGATTACGCCATGAGCGTGATCGTGGGCCGTGCTCTGCCGGACGTGCGCGACGGCTTGAAGCCCGTGCACCGCCGCGTGCTCTACGCGATGCACGAGATGAACAACGTGTGGAACCGTCCTTACCTCAAGTGCGCGCGCGTGGTCGGCGACACGATGGGTAAGTACCACCCGCACGGCGACGCGTCGATCTACGACACCCTCGTGCGCATGGCCCAGGACTTCTCGCTGCGCTACACGCTGGTGGACGGGCAGGGCAACTTCGGCTCGATCGATGGCGACTCCGCCGCGGCGATGCGTTACACCGAGTGCCGCCTCGACAAGATTTCGAACGAACTGCTGGCCGACATCGACAAGGACACCGTCGACTTCCAGCCGAACTATGACGGCAAGGAAAAAGAACCGACCGTCCTCCCGACGAAGATCCCGAACCTCTTGATCAACGGCTCGTCCGGCATCGCGGTCGGCATGGCGACGAACATCCCGCCGCACAACCTGTCCGAAGTGATCAGCGGCGCGATGCACGTGCTGAGGAATCCGGACTGCACGATCGACGAGCTGATCGAACTGATTCCGGCGCCGGACTTCCCGACGGCCGGCATCATCTACGGCGTCTCCGGCGTGCGCGACGGCTATCGCACGGGCCGCGGCCGCGTCGTGATGCGCGCCAAGACGCACTTCGAGGAATACGGTAAGGACGGCGGCCGCATCGCGATCATCGTCGACGAGCTGCCGTACCAGGTCAACAAGAAATCGTTGCTGGAGCGCATCGCCGAGAACGTGCGCGACAAGAAGCTGGAAGGCATTTCCGACATCCGCGACGAGTCCGACAAGTCGGGCATGCGCGTCGTCATCGAGCTGAAGCGCGGCGAAGTGCCGGAAGTCGTGCTGAACAACCTGTACAAGCAGACCCAGCTGCAGGACACGTTCGGCATGAACATGGTCGCGCTCGTCAACGGCCAGCCGAAGCTGCTGAACCTGAAGCAGATGCTGGAGTGCTTCCTGTCGCACCGCCGCGAAGTGGTCACGCGCCGCACCGTGTTCGAGCTGCGCAAGGCACGCGAACGTGGCCACATGCTGGAAGGCCTCGCCGTCGCGCTGGCGAACATCGACGACTTCATCGCGATCATCAAGGCCGCGCCGACGCCGCCCGTCGCGAAGACGGAGCTGATGTCGCGCGCATGGGATTCGTCGCTCGTGCGCGAGATGCTGACCCGCACCGAACTGGGCGCCTCCGGTGGCATCGAGGCGTTCCGTCCGGAGCACCTGCCGAAGCACTACGGCATGCAGCAGGACGGCTTGTATAAACTGTCGGACGAGCAGGCCCAGGAAATCCTGCAGATGCGCCTGCAGCGCCTGACGGGTCTCGAGCAGGATAAGATCGTCAACGAGTACAAGGACGTGATGCTGCACATCGCCGACCTGCTCGACATCCTGGCCAAGCCCGAGCGCGTCACGAGCATCATCGTCGACGAGATGGCGCAGATCAAATCCGACTACGCCGACAACGGCAAGGACCAGCGCCGTTCCGCCATCGAGCACAACGCGTCCGACCTGGAAACGGAAGACCTGATCACGCCGCAGGACATGGTCGTCACCCTGTCGCACACGGGTTACATGAAGTCGCAGCCGATTTCCGAATACCGTGCGCAGAAGCGCGGCGGCCGCGGCAAGCAGGCGATGGCGACGAAGGACGAGGACTGGATCGACCAGCTGTTCATCGCCAACACGCACGACTACATGCTGTGCTTCAGCAACCGCGGCCGGATGTACTGGCTGAAGGTGTGGGAAGTGCCGCAGGGTTCGCGCAACTCGCGCGGCAAGCCGATCGTCAACATGTTCCCGCTGCAGGACGGCGAGAAGATCACGGTGATCCTGCCGCTGTCGGGCGAGAACTCGACGTTCCCGGAAGACCATTACGTGTTCATGTCGACGAGCCTCGGTACCGTCAAGAAGACGCCGCTGCGCGACTTCTCGAACCCGCGCAAGGCCGGCATCATCGCCGTCGACCTGGACGAGGGCGACTTCCTGATCGGCGCCGCCCTCACGGACGGCAAGCACGACGTGATGCTGTTCTCCGACGCCGGCAAGGCCGTGCGCTTCGACGAGAACGACGTGCGCCCGATGGGCCGTACGGCACGCGGCGTGCGCGGCATGAACCTGGAAGAGGGCCAGAACGTGATCGCGCTGCTGGTCGCGGAAAACGAGCAGCAGTCCGTGCTGACGGCAACCGAGAACGGCTTCGGCAAGCGCACCCCGATCACGGAGTACACGCGCCACGGCCGCGGTACGAAGGGCATGATCGCGATCCAGACGTCCGAACGCAACGGCAAGGTCGTCGCCGCCACGCTGGTCGACCAGACGGACGAGATCATGCTGATCACGACCGGCGGCGTGCTGATCCGCACCCGCGTCGCGGAGATCCGCGAGATGGGCCGCGCCACGCAAGGCGTCACGCTGATCGCGGTGGAGGACGGCACGCGGTTGTCGGGCCTGCAGCGCGTCGTCGAGACGGACCTCGAGGAAACGGAACTGGAACCGGCGCCGGAATAAGCCGGGTCCGCCCCACGAAACCGCCGCGCGTTCCGACGCCGGCGGTTTTTTTTATCGAAGTCGGGGTCAGAAAATTCGGGGTCAGAGCACTTTTTCGAACAATTTTTCTGTGGAAATGGATTCGGGGTTCAGTTTCTGTCCCGCGCCGTCATCCGGGCAAACGGCAGCGGTAGAGGATTTTTTGCAAGTTTCGTGCGAAAATCGAGGAACCCGCATTGCCATGCCGGGATTGCAAGCTCCCGCACCAGCCATCAATCAAGGATATTCGTGAAGAAATCACTCGCCGCCATCGCCTCCGCCCTCGTCGTCATCTGCTCTCCCGCCGCGTTCGCCGCGACGTCGATGCCATCCGCCGATCCGGCCGTCGTCGCCGCCACCAAGGAGATGATGGCGTCGATGAAGCTGCGTGACGTGATGCTGGCGTCGCTGAAGCAGGCGGACCAGACCATGCCGGCGCAGATCGCCGCGTCGTTGAACGCGATGGTGGACGGCGATGCGACCTTGAACGCCGCCAAGAAGGCCGAGATGCGCAAGAAGCTGGAGCAGGTGCTGCCGACGGTGACTGCGCAGGTGCACACCATGCTGACCGACCCGAGCCTCGTCGACGAGATGCTGGCCGAGATGGTGCCGCTGTACGCCGAAACCTATACGCTGGACGAGATCCACCAGTTGTCCGCGTTCTACGCGTCGCCGCTCGGCCAGAAGATGCTGGCGAATATGCCCACGCTGATGAGCCGCAGCATGGAGATCAGCAACCGCATCATGATGCCGCGCATCCAGAAGATGATGGCGCAGACCGCGCAAAGCATCACGGGCAACACGGGCAACACGGGCAAGTAAGGAGCAGGCGATGACCCAGGTGTACAACTTCTCCGCCGGCCCTGCCGTCCTGCCGAAGGAAGTCCTGCGCCAGGCGGCCGAGGAAATGCTCGACTGGCACGGCAGCGGCATGTCGGTGATGGAGATGAGCCATCGCGGCCCCGAATTCATTTCGATCGCGAAGCAGGCCGAAGCCGACCTGCGCGAGCTGCTGGCCATCCCGGACAACTACAAGGTCCTGTTCCTGCAGGGCGGTGGCCTCGGCCAGAACGCCATCATCCCGCTGAACATGGTGGGCAGCAAGCCGCAGCCGGCCACCATCGACTTCGTTCACACGGGTTCGTGGTCCGGCAAGTCGATCAAGGAAGCGAAGCGCTACGCGAACGTGAACGTCGCGGCGTCGGGCGAGGCGAGCCGCTTCACGACGGTTCCGCCGCAGGAGACGTGGAGGCTGAGCGAAGACGCCGCCTACCTGCACCTGTGCACGAACGAGACCATCGACGGCGTCGAGATCGGTTACGTCCCGACGGTACAAGGCGATACGCCGCTGGTCGTGGACATGTCGTCGCACATCCTGTCGCGCAAGATCGACGTGTCGAAATACGGCGTGATCTTCGCCGGCGCGCAAAAGAACATCGGCCCGGCGGGCCTGACGATCACGATCGTGCGCGAGGACCTGCTCGGCCACGCGTTGCCGATCTGCCCGGGCGTGTTCAACTGGAGCGCCGTGGCCGAGGCGGAATCGATGCTGAACACGCCGCCGACGTACGGTATCTATATCGCGGGCCTCGTGTTCGCGCACCTGAAAAAACATGGCGGCGTGGCCGAGATGGAGCGCCGCAACATCGAAAAAGCGCGCCTGCTGTACGCGGCGCTCGACGCCGACGACTTCTACCGGAATCGTGTGGCGCCCGAATATCGCTCGCGCATGAACGTACCGTTCTACCTGCGCGACGAGTCGTTGAACGAACAATTCCTGGCCGGCGCCAAAGCGCGCGGCTTGCTGCAACTGAAGGGCCACAAGTCCGTCGGCGGTATGCGGGCATCGATCTACAACGCGATGCCGATCGAGGGTGTGCAAGCCCTGGTCGATTATTTGAACGAGTTCGCGGGCCGTTGATACGGATTTGCCGACCGGTGTGCCGATCGGCCCGTAGGGTGGGCACCCCGTGCCCACCATGTGGACACGCAAAGGTGGGCACGGGGTGCCCACCCTACGGCGGCCATTCCGGTTTTCGCGAACCGAAAATCATGAGCAGACAATGACAGACAAACTCAAACCCCTGCGCGAACAGATCGATGCGATCGACGCGCAAATCCTCGAACTCCTTTCCCGCCGCGGCAAGGTCGCGCAGGAAGTCGGCCACGTGAAGGCCGAGACGAACGCCCCCGTGTTCCGCCCCGAGCGCGAAGCGCAAGTGCTGCGCGGCGTGGCCGAACGCAATCCCGGCCCGCTGAAGAACCAGGACGTGCAGGCCATCTTCCGCGAGATCATGTCGTCGTGCCGCGCGCTGGAAAAGCGCGTGACGGTCGCCTTCCTCGGCCCCACCGGCACGTTCAGCGAGCAGGCCGTGTTCCAGCAGTTCGGCAGCGCCGTCGAAGGCCTGCCGTGCGTGTCGATCGACGAAGTGTTCCGCGCCACCGAGGCCGGTACCGCCGACTACGGCGTCGTCCCCGTCGAGAACTCGTCCGAGGGCGCCATCAACCGCACGCTCGACCTGATGCTCGCGACGACGACCATCATCAGCGGCGAAGTGTCGATCCCCGTGCACCACAGCCTCATGACGAAGACCGGTTCGATGGACGGCGTGAAGGTCGTGTGTGCCCATTCGCAGGCGCTCGCGCAATGCCAGGTGTGGCTCAACCTGCATCATCCGGGCATCGAGCGGCGCGCCGTCGCGTCGAACGCGGAAGCCGCGGTGCTGGCGAGCCAGGATCCGACCGTCGCCGCGATCGCCAGCGAGATGGCGGGCGAACAGTACAAGCTGGGTGTCGTGCAGGCGCACATCCAGGACGACCCGCACAACCGCACGCGCTTCCTGATCATCGGCAGCCAGGCCACGGGTCCGTCCGGCAAGGATCGCACGTCGATCGTGCTCGCGGTGCCGAACAAGGCCGGCGCCGTCTACAGCCTGCTCGCGCCGCTCGCGAAGCACGACGTGTCGATGACGCGCTTCGAATCGCGCCCCGCGCGCATCGGCACGTGGGAGTATTACTTCTACGTCGACGTCGAGGGCCATATCGCCGATGCCGCCGTCGGCCGCGCGCTCGAAGAACTCAAGGACAACGCCGCCTTCTTCAAGGTGCTGGGGTCGTACCCCGTCGGCCTGTGAGTCACGAATCCATCCACACGTTCAGCCAAGAGAATCCCATGTCGCAATTCGGTCCCGATTACGTCCGCGCCATCGCCCCTTACCAGGCCGGCAAACCCATTTCCGAAGTCGCCCGCGAGTTCGGCCTCGACGAAGCCAATATCGTGAAACTGGCGTCCAACGAAAACCCGTTCGGCGTCCCCGAATCGGCGAAGGCCGCGATGGCCGCCGCCGCGGCGGAACTCGGACGCTACCCGGACGCCAACGGCTTCGAGCTGAAGGCCGCGCTGGCCAAGCGCTACGACGTGCCGGCAGACTGGATCACGCTCGGCAACGGCTCCAACGACATCCTCGAGATCGCCGCCCACGCGTTCGTGCAGAAGGGCCAGGCCGTCGTCTACTCGCAGTACTCGTTCGCCGTGTACGCGCTGGCGACGCAGGGTGTGGGCGCGCGCGGCATCGTCGTGCCGGCGAAGAACTACGGCCACGACCTCGACGCGATGGCCGATGCCATCGACGCGGACACGCGTCTCGTCTACATCGCCAACCCGAACAACCCGACCGGCACGTTCATCTCCGCGGCCGAGATCGAAGCGTTCCTGGCGAAAGTCCCGGCGTCCGTCGTCGTCGTGCTGGACGAGGCGTACAACGAATACCTGGAACCGAAGGACCAGTTCGAATCGACGCAGTGGGTGCGCAAATTTCCGAACCTGATCGTGTCGCGCACGTTCTCGAAGGCCTATGGACTCGCGGGCCTGCGCGTCGGTTTCGCCATCGCGCAGCCGGCCGTGACGGACCTGATGAACCGCATCCGCCAGCCGTTCAACGTCAATTCGCTCGCGCAGGCCGCCGCCATCGCGGCACTGAACGACAAGGCATTCCTGCAGAAGGGTTTTGAAAACAACCGCGCCGGGTACCAGCAGCTGACCCAAGCGTTCGAAGAACTCGGCCTCGAATACGTCCCGTCGTACGGCAACTTCGTGCTCGTGAAAGTGGGCGACGACGACGACGCCGGCGCGCGCGTGAACGTCGCGCTGCTGAAGCAGGGCGTGATCGTGCGCCCGGTCGGCGCGTACGGCCTGCCGCAATGGCTGCGCATCTCGATCGGCCTGCCGGAAGAGAATGCGCGCTTCGTGGAAGCTTTGAAGCGAGCGCTCGACACGACGAGCGCGAGCGCGCCAAGCTGATGCTTACTAAAATTGTCATCGTCGGCGTAGGCCTGATCGGCGGCTCGTTTGCGCTGGGGCTGAAGGCTGCAGGCGCCGTCGGCCACGTCGTGGGCCTCGGGCGCTCCGCGCAGGCGCTGGCGCGTGCGCGCGAGCTCGGGATCATCGACGAAGCGGCCGCGTCGCCGCAGGACGCCATGCGCGGCGCCGACCTCGTGCTGCTGGCGGCGCCGGTCGCGCAGACAGGGCCGATTCTCGCGTCGCTGCTGCCTTACCTGGAGCCGCAGACGATCGTCACGGACGCGGGCAGCACCAAGTCCGACGTCGTGGCGGCCGCGCGCGCGGCGCTCGGTGACCGCGTGAACCAGTTCGTGCCGGGCCACCCGATCGCCGGCCGCGAATCGAACGGTCCGGACGCGGCAATTCCCGACCTGTACCGCGGCAAGAAGACGGTGCTGGCGCCGCTGCCGGAAAATACACCGGAGGCCATCGACAAGGTGGCCGCCGCGTGGCGCACGTGCGGCGCCGTGATCCACCGGCTCACGGCGGAGGAACACGACAAGGTGTTCGCGGCCGTCAGCCACTTGCCGCACCTCCTCGCGTACGCGCTCGTCGACGATATCGCCAACAAGCCGCACGCCGACCTGCTGTTCCAGTACGCCGCCAGCGGCTTCCGCGACTTCACGCGCATTGCCGGCAGCTCGCCGGAAATGTGGCGCGACATCAGCCTCGCGAACCGCGACGCGCTGCTCGGCGAACTGGACGCCTATCTCGCTCAATTGACACACCTTCGCGCGCGGCTCGCCGCCGGCGACGGGGCCGCGCTGGAGGCGACGTATGCCAACGCCCAGCGCGCCCGCCGCGCGTGGAACGAAGCGATCGAAGCCGCGGAAAAACCGCTGGCGCCCGATCAGGAATCTGGAAAATGACACAAGCTAAAATCTATCCGCAGCATATCGACCTCGAACCCGTGATGCGCGTACAGGGCACCGTGCGCCTGCCGGGCTCGAAGAGCATCTCGAACCGCACCTTGCTGCTCGCGGCGCTGTCCGAGGGGACGACCACGATCCACGACCTGCTCGCGTCGGACGACACCAACGTGATGCTGGACGCGCTGCGCAAACTCGGCATCCAATGGGAGCAGAAGGACGAGCGCACACACGTCGTGCATGGCGCCGGCGGCAAGCTGCCCGTTGCGCAGGCCGACCTGTTCATGGGGAATGCTGGGACGGCGATCCGCCCGCTGACGGCGGCACTGGCCGTGATCGGCGGCGATTACACGCTGCACGGCGTCGAGCGCATGCACGAGCGTCCGATCGGCGACCTCGTCGACGCGCTGAACGCCGTCGGCGCCAGCATCGAATACACGGGCAATCCGGGCTATCCGCCGCTGCACATCCGCAAGGGGCACGTGCAACCGGACCGCATTGCCGTGCGCGGCAACGTGTCGAGCCAGTTTCTCACCGCGCTGTTGATGGCCGCGCCGCTGATGGCCGTCGCGCACCCTGTGACGATCGAGGTCGTCGGCGAGCTGATTTCCAAGCCCTACATCGAAATCACCTTGAACCTGATGCGCCGCTTCGGTGTGACGGTCGGCCAGGACGGCTGGGCGTCGTTCACCGTGCAGCCGGGCCAGACGTATCGCAGCCCGGGCAGTATCCACGTCGAGGGCGATGCGTCGTCCGCGTCGTACTTCCTGGCCGCGGGCGCCATCGCGGGCGGCCCCGTCCGCGTGGAAGGCGTCGGCAAGGAATCCATCCAGGGCGACGTGCGCTTCGCCGACGCGCTCGAGCTGATGGGCGCGACGATCACGAAGGGCGACAACTGGATCGAAGCGAAGTCGAACGGCGTGTTGAAAGCGATCGACGCGGACTTCAACCACATCCCCGATGCCGCGATGACGATCGCCGTCGCCGCGTTGTACGCGGACGGCACCAGTATCCTCCGCAACATCGCCAGCTGGCGCGTGAAGGAGACGGACCGCCTGGCCGCGATGGCGACCGAGCTGCGCAAGGTCGGTGCGACGGTGGAGGAGGGCCCGGATTACATCCGCGTGACGCCGCCGGAGACGCTGTCGCCGGCCACCATCGACACCTACGACGACCACCGGATGGCGATGTGCTTCTCGCTCGCGTCGCTCGATGGCGCGGCGCGGCGCGGCAACGCGATGCGCATCAACGATCCCAAGTGCGTGGCCAAGACGTTCCCGGATTATTTCGAAACGTTTTCCGGGATTGCTCAGAACGATTTATCCTGATGTTTTGCGTAGGGTGGGCACCGCTGTGCCCACGCGTGACGTTTGCGTTTCGCCGGCGTTACGCGTGGGCACGTCTCGTTTGAGGCCCCCGGCCTCAAACGCCCACCCTACGTGTTATTGCTGAAAATTTGAATAATGCCGAACACGAACATTCCCGTCATTACGATTGACGGCCCGACCGCCTCGGGCAAAGGCACGGTGGCCCACAAGGTTGCCGACCGCCTGGGCTTCCATCTGCTGGATTCCGGCGCCCTGTACCGCCTGACCGCCTTGTCCGCGCTGCGCCGCGGCACCGACCTGCGCGACGAGCATGCGCTCGCCAAGGTCGCCGAACACCTGACCATCCGCTTCCACGGCGGCCACGTCTACCTCGGCACGGAAGAGGTGAGCAACGCCATTCGCGAGGAAGAAGTCGGCAACACGGCGTCGAAGATCGCCGCGCTGCCCGGCGTGCGCCAGGCGTTGTACGGCTTGCAACTCAGCTTCCGCCAGACGCCGGGTCTCGTGGCCGACGGGCGCGACATGGGAACCGTCATCTTTCCCGGCGCACAGCTGAAGGTGTTCCTGACGGCAAGTGTTGAGGCACGTGCGCAACGCCGGTATAAGCAATTGATTGACAAAGGATTTTCTGCTAATATGGACGATCTGCTGGCGGATTTGCAGTCCCGCGATGCGCGCGATACCCAGCGCGCCGTGGCCCCGCTGATGCCGGCCGAAGGGGCGCACATCCTCGATACCTCGCAGATGACGGCGGACGAAGCCGTCGAACAGGTGCTGGCCTGGTACGCACACCCCTGAACAAGAATAAGTCCCTGTCGTCGAGGGGATGCAGCACGCGCCGTGACAGCGGCGTGTTTTTGGTGCCCGGGGCGTGTTGCCGCGGGTGTGGTTCAACTTGACCCAGTTCAGATCGCATATGGCCGATCTGCTGGCTAACATCTCAAAACTTATGGCTACTGCAGCAAATCAAGATACCGGTATGGAAAGCTTCGCAGCACTCTTCGAAGAGTCGCTGGCGCGTCAAGACATGCGTTCGGGCGAAGTCATCTCCGCCGAAGTCGTGCGTCTGGATCACAACTTCGTGATCGTCAACGCCGGCCTGAAATCGGAAGCTTTCATCCCCATCGAAGAATTCAAGAATGACCAGGGCGAACTGGAAGTCAACGTGGGTGACTTCGTTTCCGTGGCCATCGAATCGCTGGAAAACGGTTTCGGCGATACCATCCTGTCGCGCGACAAGGCCAAGCGCCTGGCATCGTGGCTGGCTCTGGAAAAAGCAATGGAATCGGGCGAGATCGTCACCGGTACCGTGAACGGTAAAGTCAAAGGCGGCCTGACCGTCCTGACCAACGGCATCCGCGCATTCCTGCCGGGTTCGCTGGTCGACACCCGTCCGGTCAAGGACACGACCCCGTTCGAAGGCAAGACCCTGGAATTCAAGGTCATCAAGCTGGACCGCAAGCGTAACAACGTCGTGCTGTCGCGTCGCGCCGTCATCGAGGCATCGATGGGCGAAGAGCGTGCGAAGCTGATGGAAACGCTGAAAGAAGGCACCGTGGTCACCGGCGTCGTCAAGAACATCACCGACTACGGTGCGTTCGTCGACCTGGGCGGCATCGACGGCCTGCTGCACATCACCGACCTGGCATGGCGTCGTGTGCGTCACCCGTCGGAAGTCCTGTCGGTTGGTCAAGAGATCACCGCCAAGGTCCTCAAGTACGATCAGGAAAAGAACCGCGTCTCGCTGGGCGTCAAGCAACTGGGCGACGATCCGTGGACCGGCCTGTCGCGTCGCTACCCGCAAGGCACCCGCCTGTTCGGCAAGGTCACGAACCTGACCGACTACGGTGCGTTCGTGGAAGTCGAACAGGGCATCGAAGGTCTGGTGCACGTCTCGGAAATGGACTGGACCAACAAGAACGTGGCGCCGAACAAGGTTGTCCAGCTGGGCGACGAAGTCGAAGTCATGGTCCTGGAAATCGACGAAGAGCGTCGCCGTATCTCGCTGGGCATGAAGCAGTGCAAGGCGAACCCGTGGGACGACTTCGGCATGACCCACAAGAAGGGCGACAAGGTCAAAGGTCTGATCAAGTCGATCACCGACTTCGGCGTGTTCATCGGCCTGCCGGGCAACATCGACGGTCTGGTGCACCTGTCCGACCTGTCGTGGACGGAAGCTGGCGAAGAAGCCGTGCGCAAGTTCAAGAAGGGCGATGAGCTGGAAGCCGTCGTGCTGGCAATCGACGTCGAGCGCGAGCGCGTCTCGCTGGGCGTGAAGCAGCTGGAAGGCGACCCGTTCAACAACTTCGCATCGCTGAACGACAAGGGCACGCTGGTCACCGGCACGGTGAAATCGGTTGAGCCGAAAGGCGCCGTGATCGCGCTGAACGACGAAGTCGAAGGCTACCTGCGCGCTTCGGAAATCGCTCGTGACCGCGTGGAAGATGCCGGCACCCACCTGAAAGTGGGCGACAAGGTCGAAGCCCTGGTCATCAACATCGATCGCAAGGCACGCAGCATCCAGCTGTCGATCAAGGCCAAGGACAACGCCGAGACCCAGGAAGCCATGCAGAAGCTGGCTTCGGACAACAGCGCAGCAACCGGCACCACGTCGCTGGGCGCTCTGCTGAAGGCCAAGTTCGATAACAAGAACTAAGCAAGGGTTAATCCTTTTCGGAAGCTAAGCAGATGACCAAGTCCGAGCTGATCAACCGCCTGGCCGAGCGCTATTCTCAGCTGGTGGCAAAAGATGCCGAGTTTGCCGTCAAGACCATTCTCGACGCGATGACCAATGCTCTTTCGAGCGGCCAGCGCATCGAGATCCGCGGTTTCGGCAGCTTTGCCCTGAACAGCCGGCCGCCCCGCATCGGCCGCAACCCGAAGTCCGGCGACAAGGTGATGGTGCCCGAAAAACGGGTGCCCCACTTCAAGCCGGGCAAGCAGTTGCGCGAGCGGGTGGATGCGATGGTCGGGCAGCCGATCATCGAAGACTGATTCGTCTGCGACAGATTCAAAACGGCGCCCGCGAGGGCGCCGTTTTTTTTGGGGGCGGAATTCGGGGTCAGAGCACACGTCCGGGGTCAGAGCACATTTTCGAACAATGGACCGAGAAACATTTTTCGTCCGGGCCGCCCCATCGGATCGCATTCCCGAGCGAGAAGATTCACATCGACCGATGCGGCACCTTGTTTCGAAGATCATGCAACAAAAAGTGCTCTGACCCCGAATTCCGGCAAAAAATGCGCTGACCCCGAATTTGAAGTTGTAACCGGGCATTGCATTGCCGATGTCGTGCCGGCAACCCACGTATAATCACGCCGCATGCGCACAACGGCCGGGCCGGCCGTCCTATGAATATCGTTTCAAATATGCGACACTGCGCCTTTGCCGTCTTTCCACTCGGGACCTGCTGATGAAACTCGTCTCCACCATCGTCGGTTGCCTGCTGTTCGTCCTGTTTTTCAGCTTCGCCTTGAAGAACACGCACCAGGTCGACCTGCACTTCTTCCTGAACTACGAGGTGCGGGGGCCGCTGGTGCTGATGCTGCTGGCGTTCTTCATCGCCGGCGCCTTCCTCGGCATCCTTGCCGTGACGCCGACCGTGTTCCGCCACCGGCGCGAAAGCTCGCAGCACAAGCACACGATCCAGGCCCTGCAGAGCGCGGCCGGCACCGCCGCCAACGCGCCGCAGCCGGATGGCGTCACGCCGCGCTGAACGTAATACAAGATCATCAATAAGAACAACATATGGAATTTGAAATCTGGTGGCTGCTCGGCATCCCCGTCTTTTTTTCCCTCGGCTGGATCGCCGCCCGCGTCGACATCAAGCAACTCGTCTCCGAATCGCGCAGTCTCCCGCGCGGCTATTTCAAGGGCCTGAACTTCCTCCTCAACGAGCAGCCGGACAAGGCCATCGACGCGTTCATCGAAATCGTCAAGCTCGACCCGGAGACGGCCGACATGCACTTCGCGCTGGGTAATCTGTTTCGCCGCCGCGGCGAGACGGAGCGCGCAATCCGCGTCCACCAGAACCTGTTGTCGCGTCCGGACCTGCCGATCGAGCAGCAGGTGCACGCGCAGTACGAACTCGGCATGGACTACCTGAAGGCGGGCCTGCTGGACCGCGCCGAGGAAACGTTCAACCTGCTCGTCGATACGCCGTACGGCGTGCAGGCCCGGCGCGCGCTGCTGGAGATCTTCCAGCGCGAAAAGGAATGGCGCCGCGCGATCGCCGCCGCAGAAGGCCTGATGGAATCGGGTGCGGGCGCGTACCACAAGGAAATCGCGCAATTCTATTGCGAGCTGGCGCAGGACGCCCTCGTGCACATGCAGTCGGACGAAGCTAAGGCGCTGCTGGACAAGGCCCTGCAGACCGACCGCAAGAGCGTGCGCGCGACGATGTTGTACGGCGACGCACTCGTGGCCGAAGGCGACACCGAAGGCGCGCTGAAGGCATGGCGCCGCGTCGAGCAGCAGAGCGTGCCGCACGCGGCCTTGGTCGCGACGCGCCTGATGGACGGCTACCGCAAGGTCGGCCGCCCGCAGGAAGGCGTGAACCTGCTGCGCTCCTATCTCGAAGAAGCGTCGTCGATTGATCTGATCGAGGTCGTCTTCAAGGCCGTCATTGAACTCAACGGCGTGGACGCTGCCAAACAGTTGGTGGTCGAAGAACTGCGTCGCAACCCGACGTTGCTGGGCCTCGACAAGCTGCTGGAAGCGCGCCTGATGGACGCGCCGGCGAACGTGTGGGAAGAGCTGTCGATGGTGAAGAACCTGGTGCACGGCTACACACAGAAGCTGGCACGCTACCAGTGCAGCCACTGCGGCTTCAAGGCACGGCAGTATTACTGGCAATGCCCGGGGTGCAGCAAATGGGAGACCTACCCGCCGCGCCGCACCGAAGAACTGAATGTGATGAACTAAGCTTAGAAACTGACCATGAAGATTACGATTATCGGCACCGGCTATGTCGGCCTCGTCACCGGCGCCTGCCTGGCGGAACTCGGCAACGACGTCTTTTGCCTCGACGTCGACCAACGCAAGATCGACCTGCTGAACAACGGCGGCATCCCCATCCACGAACCGGGCCTGGAAGAAGTCGTCGCGCGCAACCGCGCGGCCGGGCGCCTGCAGTTCTCGACGGACGTCGCGGCCAGCGTCGCGCACGGCCAGCTGCAGTTCATCGCCGTCGGCACGCCGCCGGACGAAGACGGCTCCGCCGACCTGCAATACGTGCTCGCCGCGGCCCGCAACATCGGTCGCCACATGAATGGCTACAAGGTCATCGTCGACAAGTCCACGGTGCCCGTCGGCACGGCCGACCGCGTCGCCGCGGCGCTCCGTGAAGAGCTTTCCGCCCGGGGGGCGGAAAGCAAAGGCGCGCTGGACGAGTTGGAATTCGCCGTCGTGTCGAACCCGGAATTCCTGAAAGAGGGCGCCGCCGTCGAGGACTTCATGCGTCCGGACCGCATCGTCATCGGCACGGACGACACCCCCGCGGGCCTGCGCGCGCGCGACCTCATGAAGTTGCTGTACGCGCCGTTCAACCGCAACCACGAGCGCGTGTACTGGATGGACGTGCGTTCGGCCGAGTTCACGAAGTACGCGGCCAACGCGATGCTCGCGACGCGCATCTCGTTCATGAACGAACTGGCGAACCTGGCCGACCAGGTCGGCGCCGACATCGAAGCCGTCCGCCACGGCATCGGTTCCGACCCGCGCATCGGCCACAGCTTCCTGTACGCAGGCGCCGGCTACGGCGGCTCGTGCTTCCCGAAGGACGTGCAGGCGCTCGAGCGCACGGCGCGCCAGTACGACCAGGAACTGCTGATCCTGCGCGCCGTGGAAGCCGTCAACGACCGTCAGAAGCAGGTGCTGGGCCGCAAGGTCGTGCAGCGCTTCGGCGCAAACCTGACCGGCATGAAATTCGCCGTCTGGGGCCTCGCATTCAAGCCGAACACTGACGACATGCGCGAGGCGCCGTCGCGCGTGCTGCTGAAGGAATTGATCGAGCGGGGTGCCACGGTCGCCGTGCACGACCCCGTCGCGATGGAAGAAGCGCAGCGCGTGCTGGCGCTCGACCTCTCCGCAGACCAGCTGGCACGCATCGCCTTCAAGGCGACGCCGATGGACGCACTGGACGGTGCGGAAGCCCTCGTGATCGTGACCGAGTGGAAGGCATTCCGCAGCCCCGACTTCGAGCAGATCAAGGCGCGCCTGAAGCAACCCGTGATCATCGACGGCCGCAACCTGTTCGAGCCGCCGCTGATGACGGGCCTGGGCATCGAGTACCACGGCATCGGCCGTTCGGTCCTGACGGGCAAGTGAGGCGCGCATGACCGGTACCATTTCAAGCCGCCTGCTGCCGACCGACAGCTACCGCCACGCCGAAGCCCCGAAGCTGGACGGCGTGCGCCTGCTCGTCGTGGGCGACGTCATGCTCGACCGCTACTGGTTCGGCGACGTGTCGCGCATCTCTCCGGAAGCGCCGGTGCCCGTCGTGCGCATCGAGCGCCGCGAGGAACGCCTGGGCGGCGCCGCCAACGTGGCGCGCAACGCCGCGGCCCTCGGCACGCATTGCGGCCTGCTGGGCGTCGTCGGTGCCGACGAAGCCGGCGACCAGGTCGAGAAGATCCTGCGCGAATCCAGCATCCACAGCTACCTGAAGCGCGACGAGGCGATCTCCACCATCATCAAGCTGCGCGTGATCGGACGTCAGCAGCAGATGGTACGCATCGACTTCGAAGAGGCGCCCACGGAAACGATCTTGCGCGACAAGCTCACGCAATTCAAGGCGCTGCTGCCCGACTACGACGTCATCATTCTGTCCGACTACAACAAGGGCAGCCTCGTGAACGTGGCCGAGATGATCCGCGCCGCGCGCGCGGCCGGCAAGACCGTCATGGTCGATCCGAAGGGCGACGATTTCACGCCGTATGCCGGCGCGACGATGCTCACGCCGAACAAGTCGGAACTCAAGCGCATCGTCGGCAGCTGGAAGACCGAAGAGCAGCTGACGGAAAAGGCCCAGAAGCTCCGCGAGGACCTCGGCCTGGAAGCGCTGCTGCTCACGCGCTCGGAAGAGGGCATGAGCCTGTACACGGCGAACGAAGTACTGCACGTCCACGCGGACGCGCGCGAGGTGTTCGACGTGTCGGGCGCCGGCGACACCGTCATCGCGACGATGGCCGCCATGCTGGGCGCCGGAGCGCCGCTGCCGGAAGCACTGGCGACGGCGAACCGCGCGGGCGGCATCGTCGTCGGCAAGCTGGGCACGGCCACGGTCACCCGCGACGAGTTGTTCGCACATCGGCGCAAGAACGATTGATTTTGCCGGCGCCGTAGCGCCGTAGGGTGGGCACCCCTGTGCCCACGCGTGACGTTCGCGATATGCTGGCGTAGCGCGTGGGCACGGGGTGCCCACCCTACTTGATGAGCCCCACATTTTCTCGTCAACCTACCGACGCTCCCATCCGTTATGGCACCAGGCAGCCATTCCAGGCCGCCATTCCACGATAACGGAGAAACGAGATGATCAAGAAGCTGTTGCTTGCAGTCGCCACGCTGGTGGCCTCGATGGGCTTTGCGTTCGCCCAGGTCGACGTCAACAAGGCCGATGCCGCCGCGCTGGACTCGGTCAAGGGCGTCGGCCCGGCCATGTCGAAGACGATCATCGACGAGCGCACGAAGGCCGGTCCGTTCAAGGACTGGGCCGATTTCCAGAAACGCGTGAAAGGCGTCGCCGACAAGCGCGCGACCCAGCTGTCGAAAGCCGGCCTGCAGGTGAACGGCCAGTCGAAGGAAGGCGCGCCGATGACGGCGACGGCACCCAAGGCCGCCAAGGCCGATATGAAGGCCGCCAAGGCCGACATGAAAGCCGAGAAGGCCGACATGAAGGCCGAGAAAGCCGACATGAAGGCCGCCAAGCCGGCCAAGATGGGCACCAAGCCGGCCGACACCAAGGCGAAGCCGGAGGCCGGCAAGTCGGCCAGCTGACCGGCTCCCTGCACGCTCCGAACCCCGCCATGCGCGGGGTTTTTCTTTGCCGGGCCGGCGCACCCCGACCCCGTCCCGTACGCGCCGATCCAAGTCGGATTAGAATGGCGCTTTCGCGTTCGCAAAAGAGTAGGCAATGGCATACAAGACCATCGAAGACACGATCGGCAATACCCCGCTGGTGCAACTGGTACGCATCCCCGGGCCGGAAGCGGCGGCCCGCAACAACGTCATCCTCGGCAAGCTCGAAGGCAATAACCCGGCGGGCTCCGTGAAGGACCGCGCGGCGATGTCGATGCTGCGTGGCGCCGAGGCGCGCGGCCAGATCAAGCCCGGCGACACGCTGATCGAAGCGACGAGCGGCAACACGGGCATCGCGCTGGCGATGGCGGCCGCGATCCGCGGCTACAAGATGGTGCTGCTGATGCCGGACAACCTGTCGGTCGAGCGCCGCCAGAGCATGGCCGCGTACGGCGCCCAGATCATCCTCACGCCGAAGACGGGCGGCATGGAATACGCGCGCGACCTGGCCGAGCAGATGCAGCGCGACGGCCAGGGCATCATCCTCGACCAGTTCGGCAACCAGGACAATCCGCGCGCCCACTACGCGACGACGGGGCCGGAAATCTGGCGTGACACGGAAGGCCGCGTCACGCACTTCGTCAGCGCGATGGGGACGACCGGTACCATCATGGGCGTGTCGCGCTACCTGAAGGAACAGAACGAGGGCATCCGCATCATCGGCGCGCAGCCGGAAGAGGGCTCGTCGATCCCCGGCATCCGCAAGTGGCCGGAAGCCTACCTGCCGAAGATCTTCGACAAGTCGCGCATCGACCAGGTGGAAAGCGTGACGCAAGCCGCGGCCGAACAGATGGCGCGCCGCCTGGCGGCCGAAGAGGGCATTTTCTGCGGTATTTCCGCGGCCGGCGCCTGCGAAATCGCGTTGCGTATTTCGCAGACGGTCGAGAATGCGACGATCGTGTTCATCGTCTGCGACCGCGGCGATCGTTATTTGTCGACCGGCGTGTTCCCCGCCTGATCGTGTGCCCGGCGCGGGGTGTGGCGCTGGGTTTTTCTAGCCGCATTAATGCGGGTACATCTCGCTCCGGTGCGGCGGCGTCAATGGCCGCCGTCCGGGTTGGCGCAGATCATTGCTCGGCGCCGGCGCCACCTGCGCTGTCTTTGTCTTTCGGCTTGAACTGCTTGTCGCTGATGCGGAACTTGGCACGGCGGTCGCCCATCAGGTAGCGCAGGTCGCGGATCGACAGGTCCGACACTTCGTGCATGCGGATCAGCAGCGAGGCGCCGACGGGCAGGCGGTGGTGGCGGATCTTCGAGATCACCGGCGGCGCGACTTCCAGTGCGCGCGACAGCGCTGCGTCGTTCTTCAGGCGCAGGTTCTCGATCAGCGTGTCGAGCAGGCGATTCGGGTTGTATTGCAGCAGTTCGTCGTTTTCCGAATCGCTGTTCATATCGATACCGACTTGGTTCGTCATGATTCAATTCCTATGAGGGTTCGTCAGGGGCTCACGGCGCACGTCCAGATCCGTCGGGATGTGAAAGTGTCTACTAAATTATACAACTAATTTCAAATTTAGTACTTAAGAGCAATAAAATCCGGGGCTTTTGTTGGGTCCGTTGTTCAATCACAACAATAGCCTCAATGCAATTCTCTCACAAACTCACGGCGTAGATAATTGTTTTTTATTTAAACTTAAGTGTAAAGCAATTATCGATGCGTCGACGCACGATTAGGAATTGAGTGGTGGAATGACAACTTGTGAGGGGGTATCGGGGCAAGCGGCTGTTTCCTAGAAGAACTGTTAAGCGGAAACGGCGATACCCCGGGGGAGTATAGCATTGTCACGGCGTCATGAACTCGACCGTATTTATGACAATGCTGTTACAAACTGATACAAAGTTGTTGCTCTGAGCACTACATTGCGCGCGCCAAACGGACCGCGCGGCCCAGTTCGACGACGGACATGGCATAGAAATAACTGCGGTTGTATTTAGTGATAGCAAAAAAGTTAGCATTCACTACCCAATACTCCGTCGGGTCGCCGCCGTTTTGTAAATCGACGAGACCGTACAGCCGTCCGTCCGGCAACGTCGTGCGCGTGGCAACGCCGGCGCTGTCCAGGTCGGCCGGACGGTAGCGCGCTTCCAAGCCGCCCACGAGCCCTTGCCACGCGAGGCTGGGTGCCACGTCGGCCGGGAAGACGGCCGGGCCCGTGCTGTTGCGATCCCAGCCGTGCTGGACGAGGAAGTTCGCGACGCTGCCGATTGCATCCTGCGCGGAGCCGCGCAAGTCGACGAGCCCGTCGCCATCGAAGTCCACGCCGTACTTCAGGATACTGCTCGGCATGAACTGCGGCATGCCGACGGCGCCCGCAAACGAGCCCAGCAGAGAAAACGGATCGATGTGTTCCTTGCGGGCCAATAGCAGGGTGCTTTCCAGCTCGCCGCGGAAGAACGCCATGCGGTCTTGCCGGTTTGGCGCTTCCGGATACGCGAAGGCGAGGGTGGTCAGCACGTCGACGATGCGGAAGCGCCCCGTGTCGCGCCCGTAGATCGTTTCGACGCCGAGGATGCCGACGATGATCTCGGCCGGCACGCCATACGTGGCCTCCGCGCGCGCGAGGGTGTCCGCGTTCTCGTTCCAGAAGCGCACGCCCGCATTGACGCGGATCGGTTCGATGAAGCGGTCGCTGTACGCGCGCCAGTTCTTCGGCTTGCCCGGCGGGGCCGGTTTCACGAGTTGGACGGCCGAATCGAGGAAGCGCGCGCGTTTGACGACGTCCTCGATGTACGCGCGGTCGAAGCCGTTGCGCGTCACCATCTCGTCCTCGAACTCGCGCACGGCCTGCCACTCGCCGAAGTTGACGGCCTCGCCGTCGTAGTCGATGGCCGGGCGGGGCGGCGCGGCGACGGCCTTGGCGGCTTTGCGCGACGTCCTTGTCTTGGCGGTCTTGCCAGTCTTGCCGGCCTTGGTGGATTTCGCCTTGGCGGCATGGGCATGGTGCAACGAGGACGCGGCGACCGCATCCGCCGCTCCCCCGGCGCCGATGGCCAGGGCTAGCAGCAGTGGAACGAAGGATTTCATCGAACTCGGGACAGCAAATCTCTCAGGATGGGAACGAGGCCGGTGCCTGGACTCTGCGGTCCGTAGCGGTAAGCGCTGTACCGGCGCAGGAATTCTGTCGCCGCCGCGCTCGGTTCCGGCGCCAGGCCGGCGCCATCGAGGCGGTCTGCGTACGCGGTCGGACCTTCGTCCGGCGCGCGCGGCAGGCCCAGCTGGCCGAGGCGCTGGCACAGCACCGAGTATAGCGCATCGACCGGGTCGGCTTTTCGCCGCTGCGAGAATTTTTTTACCAGGAACAACAGCGCACAGAGCATGGCGATCAGCGCCAGGCTTTGCCAATGGGACAATCCTTCCTGCAAGCGGTCGACGAGGCGCTGCTGGCGCTGCGGCGTGTAATTCAGCACCCACTGGTTCCAGCCATTGTTGACGGCGCCGATCGCGTAGCGGATGCGGCCCAGCAGCGAGCCGGGATCGGGCTGCAGCAGCCCGGCCAGGCCGTCGAGGCCGAACGGCGCCATCGGCGGCAGCGCGCGCGCCAGGCTGTGCTGTACGCGTCCCGGCGCCACGGCGGCCGTCGGGTCGATCCGCACCCAGCCGCGGCGCGGCAGCCACACTTCGGCCCAGGCGTGGGCATCCGACTGGCGCACGGTCAGGTAGCCGTCGATGGGATTCAGGTCGCCGCCCTGGTAGCCCGTCACGACGCGCGCCGGCACGCCGGCCGCACGCATCAGGAACACGAACGCGCCCGCGTAGTGCTCGCAAAAGCCGGCCCGCGTGCCGTACAGGAAATCGTCGATGGAGTCGGGGCCCGGCAGCAGCGGCGGCCGCAAGGTGTAGACGAAGCCGTCGCGCGCAAACTGGCGCAGTACGGCCGCCACGCGGCGCGCCGGATCGGGCTCGGCCGCCAGCGCCTGGCCGGCCGCGCGGGCGCGCGGATCGACGCCGTAGGGCAGGCTCAGCCACTGTCCGTCGACGGTCGCCGTGTCCGGCTGCAGGCTGTAGTGGACGTAGGACGCGAGGCGGTAGCGCACGCGGTCCGAGACCGGCGCGAGCGCCTGGAATTCTAGCTCGTCCGACAGGGCGACGCCGCGGCCGGGCAGTTCGGGCAGCGCGCGCGGCATCTCGAGTGCGAACAGCCAGCGCGTGTTCGACGGCTCCAGCGTGACTTCGTAACCGACCGGCTTGCCGCCCACGGACAGCGACAGCGGCTGCGCGTGCCGCGCCGGCCTCACGCGCGTCCAGGTGCGGCCGTCGTAGTCGCCCAGCACGGGACCGCGCCAGTACAGCTGCGGTTGCGGCGGCACCGGACCGTCGAATTTCACGCGGAACGCGACGTCTTCCGACTGCGCCAGGTCCGACATCTGGCCGGGCGCCATGTTGTCGGACAGGCCGGTCCTGGCCGCGTGCGCATCGTCCGGCATGCCCCACAGCGGGCCTTCGATGCGGGGAAACAGCACGAACGCGGCGCCGGCCAGCGGCAGGGCGAGCGCAAGCACCTTCGCACCCATCCACAGGCGCGTGCGCAGCGGCGGGACGGCGCCCGTCAGCTGGAACGACAGCTGCGTGGCCAGCAGCGCGACGATGGACGCGAGCATCAGCATCGCGGTCGGGATCGACTGCGAATAAAAGAAATTCGTCAGCACGAGGAAATAGCAGAGGAACACGACGACGAACAGGTCGCGCCGCGCATGCATCTCCAGCATCTTGAACGCGACGAGCAGCACGAGCATGGCGACCCCCGCGTCGCGCCCCAGCAGCGTGTGGTACTCGCGCAGCACGCCCGCCATCGCGGCCGCCGCCAGCGGCACGAGGACGAGGTTCGACGGCAGCCGCCGGCCCAGCAAGGTGACGCCGGCGCGCCAGGACAGCGTCGCGCCACACAGCGCGCTGACCCACGCGGGCAGGTGGGCCGCATGCGGCACCAGCACGAGCAGGCTCGCGGCGACGAGCAGGAGCGTGTCCTGCTTGTCGCGCGACAGCGGCGCCGGCAACGCGAGCCTCATGGCGCGTCCTCCGCGATGCCGTACAGCGCCAGCGCGCGCAGGCACGCGGCTTCGTGCGCCGTGCCGAGGCTCGTGTCGTAGCGGATGCGGCCGAGGCGGAACGCGTACGGCAGCGCGCGCTGCTCCGCTTCCAGCACCCAGCGGGTCATGCGCGCGAGCCGCAGTTCGACGTCGAGGTGCGGCGGCAGTGCATCGAAGTCGAGCTCGAGGTCGTCGACGGTGCCGCCCTCGAAATGCTTGGTGACGAGCGGCCCGCCCAGCGCCGGGTCGAGCCGCGCGATCTGGCGCCAAGCGAGGTGGCGCAGCGCGTCGCCCGGCTGGTAGGCGCGCACGCCCGCGAAATCGTCGCTGCCCGTGCTGCCCGCGCCGTCCGGACTGGGCCGGCCCAGCATCGGCAACGGCGGGGCGTCCTGTTCGGGGAAGGGGTAGACGAGGGCGCGGCTGTCCGGCTGCCACCAGCTCCACGCGCGGAACAGGCCCAGCGGGAATTGCGTGGACAGGCGCACGCGCGGCGCCCGCATCCACCCGCGCGCCCGCGTGGGCGCGCGCAGCACGAGCGCCGTGCTGGCGCCGTCCGCGACGTCGACGGCCTGGCGCGGTTCGGCGACGTGTTCGAAATCGATCCAGACGGCGTAGCGGGCGAGGCGTGTGGGATTGTCGACGCGCAGCTCGAACGGCGCGTCCTCGCCCGCGAACACGGCTGGCGCGCGGCCGGGGCTCAACACGAGGCCGGCCAGGTTGCGTGTCGTCTGCACCATGTCGATGACGGCGCAGGCGCCGGCGACGAACGTGAGGCCGAAGCCGAGGCCGAGGCTGTAGTTGACGGAGCCGACCAGCAGCACGAGCAGCAGCGCGGCAAAGCCGAGCCCGGCGCGCGTGGGCAGGATGTACACGCGCCGCTGGCTGAGGAACACGCTGCCCGCGTCGCGCGCCGTCGCGCGCGCACGCCACAGGGCGCGCTTGCGGTCCAGCCATCCGCGCGGTCGCGTCATCGTGCCGGCTGCGTGTGCCATGTCATACGGGGACCAATTTCTGCAGTTGGAGGACGAGGTCGCGGCTCGCCATCGCCACGCCCTGCGCCGACCGCAGGGGCCGCAGGCGGTGCGCGCACACGGGCACGAGCAGCGTCTGCACGTCTTCCGGGATCACGTGGTCGCGGCCTTCCAGCGCGGCCCAGGCGCGCGCGGCCTGCAGCAGCGCCAGCACGGCGCGCGGCGACAGCCCTTCCGCGAACAGCTTGCCCGAACGCGACGCCTGCGCCAGCGCCTGGAGGTAGTCGACGAGCGCGGCGGACGCGTGGATCGCGCGCAGCGAGCGCTGGGCATCCACGAGTTCTTCCGGCCGCATCACGGGTTCGATCGTCTTCAGCATGGCGCGCCGGTCTTCGCCCATCAGCAGGGCGCGCTCGGCGGCGGGGTCCGGATAGCCCAGCGACAGGCACATCAGGAAGCGGTCCAGCTGCGATTCCGGCAGGGGGAACGTGCCGACCTGGTGCGCCGGGTTCTGCGTCGCGATGACGAAGAACGGCTCCGGCAGCGCACGGGTGACGCCGTCCGCCGTGACCTGGCGTTCTTCCATCGCTTCCAGCAGGCCGGATTGCGTCTTCGGGGTCGCGCGGTTGATCTCGTCGGCGAGCAGCACCTGGGTGAAGATCGGCCCCGGGTGGAACACGAAGCCGTTCTTTTCGCGCTCGTACACGGAGATGCCTGCGACGTCGGCCGGCAGCAGGTCGCTCGTGAACTGGACACGGTTGAACTTCAGGCCCAGCGACAGTGCCAGCGCGTGCGCCAAAGTCGTCTTGCCGACGCCGGGGACGTCGTCGATGAGCAGGTGACCACCGGCCAGCAGGCAGGCGACGGCGAGGCGGACCTGCTGGTCCTTGCCGACCACGATCTGGCTGACCTGGCGCGCGGCGGCATGCAATTTGTTGAACATGGATGGCTTCCGGTGGTCGTTCGGGCGGCAGGGCGGGCAGGCGTGGTAGATTAGCGCTGTTAGCCATCCGTATGCCTGCGTCGCCTGCCTTTCCCATCGATTCTATGCGAGAACGGGCGGGCACGTGTCACGGATGAGCGCCACGCGCAACCACGACCATGAGCACAGCCATTTACAGCCACCCGGACTGCTCCCTGCACGAGATGGGCAGCTGGCATCCCGAATGCCCCGAGCGCCTGCGCGCCATCGAGGACCAGTTGATCCTCGCGCGCCTGGACGGTCTCGTCGAGCGCGCCAGCGCGCCTCTCGCAGACGAGGCCGACATTCTGCGCAACCACACGCAGGAAGCGCTCGACCGCGTGCGCGCCAACCTGCCGACAGTGCCGGGCGAACGGTATCCGCTCGACGGCGACACCTTGCTGTGCAAGGACAGCTACCGCGCCGCCCTGCGCGCCGCGGGCGCCGCCGTCGCCGCGACGGATGCCGTCGTCGCGGGCACGATCAATAACGCGTTCTGCGCCGTGCGCCCGCCCGGTCACCATGCGCGGCCATCGGAGGCGATGGGCTTCTGCCTGTTCAACAACGTCGCCATCGCCGCCCGCCGCGCGCTCGACGTGCACGGGCTCGAACGGGTCGCCATCATCGACTTCGACGTCCACCACGGCAACGGCACGGCCGAGTCGTTCAAGGACGACCCGCGCGTGCTGATGGCCAGCTTCTTCCAGCACCCGTTCTATCCGTACACGGCGCCGGAGCCCATCACGGCCACCAGCGTCAACGTGCCCGTGCCCGCGTACAGCGGCGGCGACGTCGTGCGCAAGATCGTCGCCGAGCAATGGCTGCCGGCGCTGCATGCCTTCCGTCCGCAGATGATCTTCATCTCGGCCGGCTTCGACGCCCACAAGGAAGACGACATGGGGAACATGGCGCTCGTCGAGGCGGATTATGCGTGGATCACGCACCGGGTCGCCGACGTCGCGCGCCTGTACGCGGGCGGGCGCATCGTCAGCTGCCTCGAGGGTGGCTATGCGCTGTCGGCGCTGGGCCGCAGCGTCGTCGCGCACGTCAAGGCGCTCGCCGACCTCGACTAGCACAGCGCGCACGGCCGAGTTGTTTTGTCGTCCGGGCGGCACCGTTCCGGCCCGCTCGACAATTGACACCTCCATCCCGCCGCCATACATTGGATCGGCTGCAGGTCCATGCCTGCCATCCTGCCCGCAAGCACGGAAAGCAGCGGCAACATCGAACCAGACGACGTTTGCAACGATACGGCGGAGACGGAGGGAGAGATGAAACTGATGCGCTGGCTGATAGCGCTGTGCCTGCTCGCGATCACGGGACTGGCATCGGCGACGAACTACACGCTGTGGATCAACGGCCGCAACGGCGGCGGCACGATCGGCAACTACGACAGCTTCACGTACTGGGGCCCCGCATCGACGGCGGCCGGTGTCAACAAGAAGGCCGTCAACTGGGACGGCTACAACAGCATTGCCTCGCAGAACTACCGCATCCGTTACGCCCTCGACTGCTTCTGTACCGGCAATAACTGGTGCTATATCGCGACACACAGCGCGGGCGACCTGATGCTGGGCTACGTGCTGGCCAACTACGGCGGCTCGGCGCGCATGAAGAAGAACGCGGCGCCGAATTCGTCGGGCATATGCGGCAACAGCGACGGCACGTCGCAGACCGGGTGGAACATCAAGTGGGTGCGCGCCGCGGCCGGCGCGGCCGGCGGCTCGGAACTCGCCGACTACGGCTCGTGGGCCGTGTCCGACCCGCTCACGCAGGACCTCAAGACGACGACGGCGCGCGCCATGTACAACCACAACGTCACGCGCGGCATCTGGTTCTACATGTACGCGGGCGCCCGCGGCGCGGCCTATTCCGCCATCCTGCCCGGCCAGGACGACGAGGTCGTCGCCTACCACAGCTCGGGCGGCGTGTCGGGCAGTTCCGGTGGGGCCTACTGCAACCCGAGCGACTGGTTCTGCAACGACCTGACGCTCGGCACCAGCAACAACCAGGGAGGCAGTGCCAAGTGGAGTTACCACTCGGTGTCGTTCCGCGACGACGGCGAGTCCTACAACCACTACACGAACGGTAATTGGGAGGGCATCGTGTCCGTCGTGCGCGGCGCGATGGTGAACAGTGCCTACTAGCTGTCCGCGTATGCGCATGGTGGGCACGGGGTGCCCACCCTACGGCAGCGGCTTATACGTAGGGTGGGCTCTCCGAGCCCACCATCTGTGTTCCGCTGCGACGCGTGCCTCCACTGTCGCGTCGCACCGTTGCGGCAGGAGCCACCCGCTTGGCTCCTGCCGCAATTGACACTCCGTTCTCGCGGTCCTACATTGGATCGGCTGCAGAGCCACGGCCACAAGCCCGGCCCGCAGCCGCAACATCGAACCGCACGACGACATAACGACAACGGAGGAGAGATGAAACTGATGCGCTGGCTGATGGCGCTGTGCCTGCTCGGGATCACGGGCATGGCATCGGCGACGAACTACACGCTGTGGATCAACGGCCGCACGGGCGGCGGCACGATCGGCGACTACAACAGCTTCACGTACTGGGGCCCCGCATCCACGGCGGCCGGTGTCAACAAGAAGGCCGTCAACTGGGACGGCTACAACAGCATCGCCTCGCAGAGCTACCACATCCGCGACGCCCTCGACTGCTTCTGCACGGGCAGCAACTGGTGCTATATCGCGACGCACAGCGCGGGCGACCTGATGCTGGGCTACACGCTCGCCAACTACGGCGGCTCGGCGCGCCAGAAGAAGAACGCGGCGCCGAATGCGTCGGGCGTGTGCGGCAACAGCGACGGCACGTCGCAGACCGGCTGGAACATCAAGTGGGTGCGCGCCGCATCCGGCGCGGGCGGCGGTTCCGAACTGGCCGACTACGGCTCGTGGGCCGTCTCCGACCCGCTGACGCAGGACCTCAAGACGACGACGGCGCGCGCCATGTACAACCATAACGACACGCGCGGCATCTGGTTCTACATGTACGCGGGCGCGAAGGGCACGGCGTATTCCGGCATCCTGCCCGGGCAGGATGACGAGGCCGTCGCCTACCACAGCTCGGGCGGCGTTTCCGGCAGTTCCGGCGGCTCGTACTGCAATCCCAGCGACTGGTTCTGCAACGACCTCACGCTCGGCACTGCGGCCAACGAAGGTGGCAGCCTGAAGTGGAGCTATCACTCCGTCTCGTTCCGCGACGATAACGAGTCGTACAACCACTACACGAACGGCAACTGGGAAGGCATCGTGTCCGTCGTGCGCAACGCAATGGTGAACAGTGCCCTCTAGCGGTCCGCCCGACCGGCCGCGTCCGCCGCGGCCGTCCCGCCCGCCGCGGCCGTGGCTGCGCGGGCTGGCGCTGGGCGCGGGGGCCGTCGCCGTCGTGGCGCTGCTCGCCTGGAGCGCCATGCAGGGAGACGCGCCCGCGCCCGTGGTGGCGACCGCGCGGTCCACCGCGCCGGGCGCGCCGCACTTCTTTGGGCCCGTGCCGACCGGCGGCCCGCCGCCGCCGGGCGACCGCGCGGCCCAGCGCCGGCTGCTCGTCGAGAACGTGCAGCTGACCGACCACACCTATTGCAGCTACCGTACGGCGAGCCAGTACCCGGTCGGGTCGCGCCCGATGACGGAGAACCCGGACCAGAACCGCCCGAACGACCCGGTCACGTCGACGAACGCGATGCGCGCGGAGGGTGGAGGCACCGATGGCCGCATCCAGCTGCAGACGTCGCAATCGCGCGTCTACATGGCGTCGGGCGAATCGGTGGCGTTCTCGCTGCGCGCCGTCGACGCCGACGGCAACACGCTGCCCCTCGTGATCACGCGGGCCCTTGCGGAAGGCATCACGTACCGCGGCGCGCGCACGACGCCGCAGGTGTCCGTCCCGTTCGTCGACGACGGCACGGGCGCCGACCCCGTCCCGAATGATGGCGCCTTCGCCGGCGTGCTCGCACCCGCGCAGACGGGCCTCGCGTCGTTCAACGGCACCATCCGCACCGAAGTGCGCTACAACGCGGGCGGCAAGAATGGCGTCGTGCAGTTCGACGTCATCTACACGCCGGAGCTGCCGGGCACGTGGGCGGGGCCGCCGCGCGAAGCCGTCGAGGAAGGCTCGCTCGTGTTCCACCTGCCGCTCGACGTGCGCATCCCGGGCCGCTACATCGTCAACGGCCGCGTCGACGATGCGCGCGGCCGTCCGGTCGCGCTGCTGACCTTCAACGACGTGCTGGGTCCGGGCCCGAACGACGTCAGGCTGGCGATGTTCGGCAAGCTGCTGCGCGACGAGGCGCCCGTGGCACCCCTGACGTTGCGCGACGTCGACGGCTACCTGCTGAAGGAAAATACGGATCCCGACCGTGCGCTGCTGCCGCGCCTGCAGGGCAAGGTGCTCACGGCCGCGGCGCACCCGTCGAAAGGCTATTCCGACGCCGAATGGGAGAGCGAGGAACGGTCGCGCTACCTGACGGAATACGGCAAGGACGTGCGCGAAGCACGGGCCCGCCTGGCCGCGTTCGACCCGGCCGCGCCGCCACCACCCAGCGAGTGCATCCCCGCGACACGTTGAGCCCTCGTTCCCGCAGCGTCCGTCAATACGCCTGAACTAGCGTAAAATAGAGGGTTGCACGCAGATTTGAAGGTTTAGCATGTCGATTCAATGGTTCCCGGGCCACATGGCCGCCGCCCGCAAGCAGGCCGCGGAACAGATGGAAAACACGGACGTGGTCATCGAGGTCCTGGACGCCCGCCTGCCCGAGGCGAGCAGCAATCCGATGGTCGAGGAGTTGCGCAAGTTCCGCCAGCGTCCCTGCCTGAAGGTGCTGAACAAGACCGACCTCGCCGACCCCGCCGCCACCGCGGCCTGGGCCGCGTGGTACGACGCGCAGGATGGCGTCACCGCGTACCCGATGACGACGAAGAAGCCGTCCGACGTGGCGCGCCTCCCCGACCTGTGCAAGGCGCTGGCGCCGCACCGGGGCGTGCCGACGAAGCCGCTGCGCATCATGATCATGGGCATCCCGAACGTGGGCAAGTCCACGTTGATGAACGCGCTGTTGAAAAAGCGCGTGGCGAAGGTCGGGGACGAGCCGGCCGTCACGAAGTCCCAGCAGAAGCTCTACCTGGACAAGTTCACGGTGCTCGTCGACACGCCGGGCATGCTGTGGCCGAAGATCGAGATGGAAAGCGACGGCCTGATGCTGGCGGCCAGCCACGCGATCGGCACGAATGCCGTGATCGAGGAAGAGGTCGCGGAATTCCTCGGCACCTTGCTGCTGCAGCGTTATCCGCAACTGCTCACGGCACGCTACGGCGTCAAGACCGAGGGCCTGGACGGCTTCGGCGTGATCGAAGGTGTCGCGCAGCGCCGCGCGTTCCGCGTGCGCGGCGGCGACTACGACTACGAAAAGGCCGCGCACGTGCTGCTGCAGGATTACCGCCAGGGCGCGCTGGGCCGCATCAGCCTGGAAACGCCGCAGAGCCGCGCCGAGGCGCTCGAGCGGCACCGCATCGAGATGGAAGAGAAGGCGCGTATCGCGGCCGAGAAGGCGGCGCGCAAGGCGGAAGAGGCGGCGCGCGGGAAGCGCGGTACCTGATCGCGCGCGGGTTCGTTGCCGCCTTCAGTCATCGCGCACGCCAGCATCACGCAGGTGTCCGGTGGGCGGGGGCCGCCCACCCTACGGCATCGAGAATCGTAGGGTGGGCATTTGAGGCCGGTGGCCTCAAATGAAACGTGCCCACCGTGCCGTCACGCGGCGGCTGCACCGAACCGGAAACTCGACACCGTCAACGCCCCGAAGAAGCTGTCCTCGTGATACACGCACGCGGCCGGCTCCTGCTCGGCCGCGCCCAGCGCCACCCACAGCGGCACGAGGTGATCCTCGCGCGGGTGCGCCACGCGCGCGGACGGCGCCGCGCTCCAGTTCAGCAGCGCCTGCTCGCGCTCGGCCGGCGGCAATTCCAGCAGCACGTGCTGCAGCCACCCATCGAACGCCTTCGACGCCTGCGCGCCGCTCGGGCCGAACTGGCGCAGGTTGTGGAACGACAGCCCGCTGCCGAGGATCAGCACGCCCTCGTCGCGCAGCGGCGCCAGCGCGCGGCCCGCGGCCAGGTGGATGGCCGGGTCGTAGCCGTGGCGGATCGACAACTGCACGACGGGCATGTCGGCGTCGGGATAGATCGGCGCCAGCATCGAGAACGTGCCGTGGTCGAAGCCCCGTTCCGCGTCCAGCCGGGCGGGCCGGCCCGCATCGTTCAGCAATTGCGCGACGCGCTCGGCCAGTTGCGGCTGGCCCGGTGCCGGGTAGCGGATCTGGTACGTGTGCGGCGGGAAGCCGCCGTAGTCGTAGATCATGCCGGGCGCCGTGCCGGACGACACGGTGAACGCGTCCGTCTCCCAGTGGCTCGTCACGACGAGCACCGCGTTCGGACGCACGCCGACCTGGCGCTTGATGTCGACCAGCGACGCTTCCAGTTCCGCGTAGGCGGGGCCGTACTGGTCCTTCATCCACGGCCACGGGCCGCCGCCGTGCGAGACGAAATAGGTGGGCAAGCGGGTCATGGGAGCTCCTTCGAAACGGCGATCGGACGTTCATGGTAGCCGATCCGCGCGGCGACCGTTGGCGGTGGCCGGATCGGGTACGACGGACCATCCGTCACGTATCACCGCGTGGGCACGGGGTGCCCACCCTACGCGTTACCGTTTCACGCGTACACGATGGATCATCGGTTGCGTGTCGCCGCGTTGGCACGGCGCGCCCCGAACCATGCCGGGAAGCCGTAGGGTGGGCACCCCGTGCCCACCAACTCACCGTATCAGCGCCACCAGCGCGAACAGGCGCACCGCCCGCATCCATCCGATCACGAGCACCACCAGCTGGGCCAGCACGACGGCGCCCACGGTACCGGCCGTGCCCAGCGCCGGTACGCGCGTGCGCGCGAACGCGAGCAGCGCCGCGAGCGCGAGGCCGATCGCCGTGACGACGAGATAAGTGCCCAGCAGCGCCAGCGGCCGCCGCGCCAGCAGCCCGCAGCCGCGCCACCACGCGGCAACGGCGGAGCCGCGGCGGCGGTCGGCGCCCAGCACGGCGCGCCCGACGTCGACCGTGGCGTGGGCCAGCAGCACCAGCGCGACGGTCGCGAACAGCGCAAGGTGCGCAGCGCGGTTCGCGCCGCTCTCGAGCAGTGCCGTCTCGGCAAACCTGCCGGCCAGCCGGTGCACGCCGGCGGCCAGCAGTGCGGCCGCGCCGAGCGGCACGGCCGACCACACGAGCATGCGCGCGAGCCGCGGGTAATCGTGCGCGCCGGCCGTGAGCAGGCCGCCCATGCCGAGCCGTTGCGGCGCGCGCGCGGCGGCGATCGTCATTGCGGACAGCAGCGGCGAGACCAGCAACGTCAGCAACAGCGCGACGATGCCGCCCGCACCCAGCGCCGGCGCATAGCGGTCCTTCGCGGTGGTCACGAGGTCGGCGAACGCGATCATGTCGAGGCGTTCGGCCAGCCTGGCCGCGTACGGCGAATGATCGAGGCCGGCGGCCAGCAACTGCCACACGGGCAAGGTGGCAACGACGGCCGGCAGCAGCAGGAGCAGCGCCCACCACAGCAGCAGGCGCCATTGCAGCGCGCCGCGCGCAGCGGGCAGCAGCGCGCGCAGGCCGGCCGGGCGGGGCACGGCGGTGTCGTGCGCGGCGAGGGACGGGGACGCGATGGTGGATTCGGTCGTCATAACGTGGCGATCAGGGCGAGGAGGTATTCGGCGACGCCCGCGAATTCGAGGCCCCAGCGATGCGACGCGCTGGCATCCGGATCGAGCGTGCGGGCATCATCGAGCTTGCTGACGTCGAGGTAGTGCAGTCGCTGCGGGTCGAGTTCCGCCTTGACGGCGCGCGCCGTTGTCGTCCACGTGAACTTGTGCCAGCGTTCGTCCGCATCCCAGCGCGCGGCCTCCGTGCTGCCGTCCGCGAAGGTCACGACGAGCGTCTGCGCGACGGGCGCGCCGCGGCGCACGACCGTGACTTCCGTGCGGTAGGGATACGGGCCGGTGCCGTCCGGCGCGTGCGGATGCGCCTTGCGCCAGCGGGTGCGCGTCGCGTCGATGGACTTGTCGACGTCGGCCGGCTTGTCCTCGACGCGCACGCCACCGCGCAGCCGCGTGCCGGGCAGCGGGGTCAGCTCCGTGCTCGTGAAGTCGCCAATGCGATCGTCGACGCGCGCGACGGCATACACCTGGCGCGCGAACGCATCCTCGACGACGGCGCGCTGGCCCGTCACTTCGGCCAGCGTTTCGCGCAGGTCGGCCACGCTCGGGTGGCGGAACTTCCAGCGCCGGTAGTATTCCTTGAACGCCCGCTCGATCGGCGCCCGGCCGATGCGCGCTTCCAGGTCGCGCATCAACGTGGCCGTGCGCGTGTACACGGGGCCGATGTCCTGCAGGCGGTGCCACGCGTTGGCGCCGGGCGGGTCGGCCGGATCGAGGCGCGGTGTGCCGGCGCGCTCGGCATCGAACGTGGGATAGCCGGGCGCGAAGCCGAGCCGGCGCAGCAGCGGCGTCGCGATGTACGCGAGCTGGCCCTGGTCGCGCATCATGCGGTTGTCCCAGTATTCGTTGAGGCCTTCGTCCAGGACCGGTTCCTCGAATTCGTTCGATGCGAGCAGGCCGTAGAAATAGCCGTGGCCGAATTCGTGGATCGTGACGAAGGCGAGCGCGAACTGGTTCGCCGTGCGCGGTTCGACCTCGGCATACGCTTCCGCCGTGAAGAAGGTCGGGTATTCCATGCCGCCCGCTTCCTCCGCGTTGTACGGCGGGATCACGATGGTCAGCGTCTTGTACGGGTAGGGGCCCAACGTCGTGGAGAAATACGTCAGCGCCTCTTGTGCCGCCTTCAGCGCGGGCGCCGCGCTCGCCGCGAATTCGGGCGGGTACAGCACGGTCACCGTCACGGGCGGGCTGCCGGGGCCGGACCACGTGGCGACGACGGGCTTCGCCGTCTGGCTGTCCGCGGTCCAGGCGAAGTCGTGGACGTCGCCCTGCGCGAAGCGCCACGTGCGCATGCCGTCCTTGTCGACGGGCTGGCCTTGCAGCTCGCCCGTCGCACCCACCGTGTAGCCGCGCGGGACGGTCAGCGCGACGTCGTAGCTGCCGAAGTCGGCGTAGAACTCGGAGTTCAGGTGGAACTCGTGCACGTTCCAGCGCGGCGACGTCGCTCCGCGCTCGCCCGGCAGTTCCAGTACGCCGATCTTGGGGAACCATTGGGCAACGAGGTGGAACGTGCCGAAATATCCGGTGCGCGCGACGACGCGCGGCAGCTGCGTGAGGAAGTCGATGTCGAGCGTCGTCGTGGCGCCCGGCGCCACCGCCTGCGGCAGGTCGAGGCGCACGACCGTGTGATCGGTCGCCGGGCCGTTGTCCGGCTGGACGAAGCGCCACGGCACGGCGGCACCGCCTTGCGCGACGCGGCGCATATCGATGTGGCCCCACGCGTCCTTGATGTCGACGCCGGAGCGGAACGTGCCGTCGCGCTCGCGCCGCTCCGTGAAATAGGTGCTGCCCGCGCTGTCGAACGCGTTCATGTACAGGTGCAGGTAGACGGCCTTCACGGCGACGTTGCTGCGGTTGCGCCACGTGAGGCGCTCGCGGCCCGCGACCGTGTGCTTGTTCGGGTCGAGCGTGGCCGCGATGTCGTAGTGGACGACGCGGTCGGACAGTGTCGCTTCCTGCCCTGTGCGCGCGCCGCCCCACGCATCGGGGCTGCTGGGTACGCGCACGGCGGCCGCATCGGGCGCGGCGAGTGCGATGCCGTCCGGCGCTGGCGGCACGGCCGCAGCGACGGCAGGCGGCCGCGCCGGCACGGGCGCCGCGCCGGGCAGGAGGTCGGCGGCGAATACGGCGCCCGCCAGCAGCAGGACGGCGGCGATGCCGAGGCGGACCCGGTGGGCGCCAGCGCCCCCGGGCAAAGCGAAACGCGGATTCATGCAAGACCTCCGGCACCCATTGTTTTTGTGCTCACACTATATGCGAGTTCCGCGCCGCATCGCCACGCATTTATGCCGGAGCCCGCGTTGGCAAGTTATAATCTTCGGGTTCTGGTGCCCGCATGCGCGTCTGCGCGTGCAGTTAAACGGGAAACACGATGCGCTTCGCCACCGGCGACGCGCGAACGTGTGCTGCCCCCGCAACGGTAAACAAGCGTCGCCGCACGGCGACAGGCCGCCCCGACAGCCACTGTGCTTGCATAGGAAGGTGGGACGGTCCGTCTTGGAGCCCGGAGACCGGCCAGACAGGGGAAGCCGGCTTCATGCCGCGCTTTTGTGTACGCCGGCGTGCGGGGACGCTTGCCGGTGCCAACTCGAAGACTGAACATCCAATGAATCTTGCCGCCTCCACCCGCGGCGCGCCGGCCATGAAGCCGCTCGCGCTGGCCTGTGCCATCGTCCTGTCCCTGTCCACCGGCGCCGCGTGCGCGCAGGACGACATCCCGTCCACCGTCGTCGTCACCGGCGCGCGCTTCCCCAGCGTGGAAAGCCTGCGTCCGATCGGCGCCACCGTCATCACGCAGGACGACATCCGCCGCGCCGGCGTCAACGACGTCAACAGCGCGATCCGCAAGGTCGGCGGCGTGTTCGGCCGCCAGAGCCTCGATTCGTCGCCCGATTTCGCGCTCGACCTGCGCGGCTTCGGCGCCAACAGCGCGCAGAACATGGTGATCATGGTCGATGGCGTGCGCCTGAACGAGAACGAGCTGTCGAACACCGTGCTGTCGACGATCCCGATCGACACGGTCGAGCGCATCGAGATCACGCGCGGCGGCGGCAGCGTGCTGTATGGCGAAGGCGCCACCGGTGGCGTCATCACGATCACGACGCGCCGCGCGCAGGCCGGCGGCCCGCACGGCTCCGTGTTCGCCGAAGCAGGTTCGTTCCGCGAGCACGACGTGCGCGCGTCGCTGGCGCAGACGGCAGGCCCCGTCAGCGCCGACATCGCAGTCGCGCGCCAGGGCAGCAACAACTACCGCCACAACAGCGACTTCGACCAGACGACGGCGTCGCTGAACCTGCAGACGCGCTTCACCGGAGGCCGCGCCGGCATCCACGTCGAGAGCGCGCGCCAGGAGTCGCGTTTCCCCGGTTCGCTGAACCTCGCCGAATTCGACGCGGACCCGCGCCAGACCCACACGCCGAAGGACTTCGGTTCGCTCGACACGGACCGCGCGAGCGTCTTCGCCGAATACCGCCTGGGCCCCGTCGACCTGGCGCTGGATGCGTCGCACCGCGAGCGCAACGTACGGTCGAACTATCTGTCGACGAGCTTCACGTCGGTGGGCGCGTACGACAGCCGCCAGAACCAGTTCTCGCCGCGTGCGCGCTGGCTGTCCGACGTCGGCGGCATGGTCAACGAACTGGTGGGCGGCATCGACGTCACGCGCTGGAAGCGCAAGACGACGTCGTCGTACTCGAGCGCGGACGCGAGCCAGACCGGCCGCGCCGTCTACGTGCGCGACGAACTGCGCTTCGACCCGGCGCACGAGGGCCGCGTCGCCGTCGGCGCGCGCCACGAGACCTTCGACAAGGACTACGTCGACGCGCTCGCGTTCGCCGCGCCCGAAGACCGTTCGCAATCGCTGAACGCGTGGGAAGCGCAGGCCAGCTACCGCGTGCATCCGCAGGTCGACGTGTACGCCAAGGCGGGGCAGAGCTATCGCGTGGCGAACGCGGACGAGAACAGCTACCGCTACCCGGTGACGGACATCCTGAAGGCGCAGACGTCGCACGACCTCGAAGTCGGCACCACGCTGCGCCACATCCCGGGCGACGACAGCGGCACGTTGACGGCGCGCGTGTTCCGCCACCGCCTGAACAACGAGATCTTCTACGATCCGACGTTGAACGGCGGCTGGGGCGCGAACACGAACCTCGACCCGACCGAGCGCAAGGGTTTCGAGCTCGACGCGGAAGCCGTCATCGCCGCCGGCTGGCGCGCAAGCGCGCACGCGCAGCACGTGATCGCCCACTTCACGGCGGGCTCGAACGCGGGCCGCGAACTGGTGCTCGTGCCGAAGAACGTCGTGACGGCGCGCCTGGCCTGGGTGCCGGGCAATGGCCAGTCGGCGGACGTGGGCGCGCAATGGGTCGACAGCCAGCGCTACGGCAACGACTTCGCAAACGGCTGCGCGGCGCGCATCCCGTCGTACACGACGTTCGACGCACGCTACGCCGTCAAGGTGGGCCAGTGGGAAGTCGCCGCGACGGGGCTGAACCTGGCGGATCGTCATTACTTCAGCAATGCGTTCGCGTGCCAGGCCGGCATCTATCCGAGCGACGGGCGCCAGCTGAAGTTGTCGGCGCGTTACGATTTCTGAGGCAATGGTGGGCTCGGGGTGCCCACCCTACGAATCGACGCTGCCGTAGGGTGGGCACCCCGTGCCCACCTGCATGCGTAAGCAGCCGTTACTACGCGTAAGCAAATGCAATAAATAAGCCCCGGCTAAGGCGAACGTCCGAAAAAGTGGTAATCTCGCGGACGTTCGCTTAACCAACTCCAGAAGGAAATCTATGCGTTCCCTGCGTTTTGCCCTGCTCGCCACCGCGCTCGCCGCCAGCACCGCTTTCGCTTCGCCGACCGACCCGAAAAGCGGTGTCGAGTACGTGACGCTCGCTCAGCCGCAACCGGTGCAGACGACGGGCAAGAAGGTCGAGGTGATCGAATTCTTCATGTACCACTGCCCGCACTGCAACGCGCTGGAACCATCGCTCGAGCAGTGGGTCAAAAAGCAGGGTGGCAACATCCAGTTCAAGCGAATCCACCTGCCGGCCACCGGCCCCAACGATCCGGAAGCGCACCTGTACCTGACGTTGGAAGCGATGGGCAAGGCCGAGGAATTCCAGCCGAAGGTGTTCAAGGCCTGGCACGTGGATCACCTGCGCCTGAACACGGACGCCGCGATCATCGACTGGGTGGCGAAGAACGGCATCGACCGCGCCAAATTCCTGGACATGTGGAACTCGTTCGGCGTGATGACGAAGCTGCACCGCCTGCCGCAGATCACCACCGACTACAAGGTTGAAGGCGTGCCGACCATCATCATCGACGGCAAGTACCAGACCGCGCCCTCGATCGTCTACAATTCCGTCAAGGCCGCCAGCGAGCCCGTATTGTTCCAGGCGACTCTGCAGGTAATGGACGCCCTGGTCGCGAAGGTGGCGAAGTCGAAATAACGCGGACACCGCGACACGAAAGGTACGGAAACAGCGCATGAGCAACGCCGAAGGCAAGATCCTCAAGATCTACGACAAGTCCAAGCCGGACGAGGAGCACTTGTTCGACTCGAGCAATTGGAACCACCTGGCCTGGTGCCTCGTGGTCGTGCTCGCGGGCCTTGCGTTCTGGCTTGCCGTTGCGCTGGTGAATGCCGAGAACCAGCGCAACGCGCTGGTGTCGAAGCAATGCCAGGATCCGATCTTCAAGGGCGAGATCGACCAGCAATGCCTGCTGACCGTCCATTCGCGCGAGCACTGGTGGCAGCACCTGTGGTACGGCATGCGCCACGTGAAGCCGGAAGCGCCCGCGCCGGTCGGGCGCCACCGCTGACGCGCGCGCCAGCGTTGCGCTACGCCGGCCGGAGCGCCATGCCGCCGGCCTTCAGTTTCTACCAGGCTATTTCCCCGTGAAAAAATGGTAATCTGCAGGTTTCCCACGACCTGAAGGATTGTCCATGCGTCTCCTGCGCACCGCCGGCCTCGTCATATTGCTTGGCCTGTCGGCCTCCCTCGCATCCGCCTCGCCCGCCGTGCCGCAAAACGGCGTCGACTACATCACGCTCACCCAGCCGCAAGCCGTGCAATCGACGGGCAAGAAAGTCGAAGTCATCGAGTTCTTCATGTACCACTGCCCGGTGTGCAATGCGCTGGAGCCCTTGCTCGAAGACTGGATCCGCCAGCAGGGCGACCGCATCACGGTGCGCCGCATTCACTACCCGTTGACCGGGCAGGCCGATCCGGAAGCGCATTTGTACCTGACGCTCGAGACGCTGGGCAGGCTCGGCGACATGCACGAGAAAGTGTTCAAGGCCGTGCACGTGGACCATATCCGCCTGAACAAGGACGACGCCATCATCGACTGGGCCACGAAGAACGGCATCGACCGCGCGCAATTCCTCGACGCGTGGAATTCGTTCGGCGTGACGACGCGCTTGCGCCAACTGGGCCGGATCGCGGCGCAGTACCAGGTCGAGTCCGCACCGACGCTCATCGTGGACGGCCGCTACCTGACGACGCCGGCACTGGAGTCCGCCCAGATGCAGGGGGCCGATCGCGACATGGTGTTCAAGGCGACCTTGAACGTCGCCGCCAAGCTCGTCGACAAGGTCGCGCAGGGCAAGTAAGAAGCCATCGGGTTCTGCCGAGAATGATGAGGAAAAACGATGAGTTTTGAAGAGGTCCGGGAAGCGACGCCTTGCTGGCTCCCGATTCCTGCAACGTTCTCCGCGAACTCATGGCAAACGTGCCTGGCGAACGTCAAGACGCTGGTACTGAGGGCCTTGGATGACAAGACCATTGGCGCAATTCTCCGGGCGCGGGAAGGCATCGCGGTAGGGTTCGTGGACGGCGATCTTGACCTGGTATGGCAAAGATAAGTTGGGCAATGTGCTGCGTCGGACTGACATGATGGTCTGCAAGCACTTCTATGTCATTACCGGGGCGTCCGGCGCAGGTAAATCAACCCTTCTGCGAGCACTCGGCGACAAAGGCCTGTCGGTGATAGAAGAAGCCGCACTGGCCGTACTGCGCGAAAAGGAATCAGACGGGGGAACGCTCGGCACTTCGATTCATTTGCAGGCCTTTATGAACGAGGTGGTAGAGCGCAATATTCGCGCCTACGAGACCGCCAGATCGCTACCTCCACCGGTATTTTTCGATCGGGGACTTCCCGAATGCCTGGGGCATATGCGGCTCCTTGGCCTGGACGTGGACGGCGCCTATGAAGCCGCGTCGGCAATGTGTCGATACGCCGACACCGTGTTCGTAGCGGAACCCTGGCCCGAAATTTATGTCCGCGACCAGTGGCGCCGCGCATCATTCCAGCGCGCCGCGCGTTCATTCGACGCGACGGTCGCATCCTATGTCGACATTGGCTATCGAACATGTGCGCTCCCTCGGGTGTCGGTCGACGAGCGAGTCGCGTTCATTCTCGATCAGGTGGCGACGCTCGAAGGTGTTTGACCGTGGTAAGCGCTTGCGCCCGGTTCGCTGGCCCACATCACCCGGCCAGCACCCCATCCGGCACGCGAATGACGAAGCGCGCGCCGCCCAGCGCCGACTGCTCGACTTGCAGGCTGCCGCCGTGCAGCGCGATCGCCTTGTGCGCGATCGACAGCCCGAGGCCGAAGCCGCCGGTGGCGCGGTCGCGGCTGCGGTCGAGGCGGTAGAACGGCTCGAAGATGCGGTCCCGTTCCTCGTCCGGAATGCCGGGGCCGTCGTCCTCGACGGCGATCTCGAGCGTGCCGTCATCGCGGCGCGCGCGCAGCGCCACTTCGTGCGCCGCATATTTCTGCGCGTTCCTGAGCAGGTTGCCGATCGCGCGGCCGAGCAGGCGGCGGTCGGCGTCCAGGCTGCCCAGGCGTTCGCCGAGGTCCACGTGCAGGCGCTGCGGACGGGGATGCAGGCCGTCCGCGCATTCGCGCAGCAGCGGCTCCAGCTCGAACAGCGCGCGCGTCGGGCCTTGCGCGTTGTCCAGCTTGCTCATCGACAGCAGCTCGTTGACGAGCGCGTTCAACTCGGCCAGGTCGCCCTCCATTGCGGCGATACGCTTGGCCAGCGCAGGATCGGCCGCCCGCGCATTGAGCAGTTCCAGCGCGAACTCCAGGCGCGCGATCGGGGTGCGCAGTTCATGCGACACGGAATGCAGCAGATTCTTCTGCGCGTCCATCAAACCCTGGATGCGCTCGGCCATCGCATTGATGCGTTCGGCCAGCGGATAGACGGCGTCGGCCGGCCGCAGCCGCGCGCGTGCCGACAACTGGCCGGCGCCGAACTCGTCGGCCACGCGCGACAGTGTCTGCAGCGCCCGCCAGTGCGCGCGCGACCACAGCGCGATCGGCACGAGCAGCGCGAGCGCGACGACGACGTAGCGCACCACTTCCATCGCGAGCGCCTGGCCGAGGTCGATGGGGAGGTTGTACGCGCGGATCGCTTCCTCATTGCTGCCGATGTAGCGCTCGCCCTTGAGGTCGACGCGGCGGAAGAACGCCTTGTGCTGCGGGTCCAGCACGACCTGGCCCCGCTCCAGCGCCGCGTGCTGGCGGGCGGGCAGGGCGGCCCTGGCCTGGTCCAGCGGGATCAGGTCGAAATGGGCTTCCGAGACTTCGCGCACCTTGTTCAGGCGTCCGAGCCACTCGTCGGCCGGCGCGCGGTCGACATATTGTTCGAGCAGGAAGATTTGTGCCGAGGCCTGGCGCCGCGCGATGTCGTCCAGCGGGTCGCCGAACAGCCGCGCGAAGACGAAATAGATGACGAACGTCGCACCCGTAATCGCCAGCATGACGAGCACGAAGAAGCGGAAGAACAGGCGATTCACGCCGCCATCCTCCGGTCGTGGCAACTGTCTGTGGCAAAGAGTCTGTGACGCATGGGCGGGATTGTATAGGAGCAATGGTCAAAAAAACTATTATTTACAAATTGAGGACAAAAGGCCGACAGTCCGCGGATGAACTTGTTGCGGCCACCCGGTACGATGCCTTTCGTTGGGTTTTCCGTTTGGCCCGCCCGATGCGCGAAGACGGTGGGCCTTTTTTATTCGCTATGGGAGGGACGAGACTGGACGTAGAATGTTGTCTTCCTGAATCTCCCAGTCCCTGAACATGAACAAGCTTCTCTTCATCGCACTCTGCGCCGCCAGCGGTACGACGTGCGCGCAGACGCCGGCGACGAACCCGATGCCGGACGGCAGCCGCGATATGTACGTCGGCCTCGGCGTGCAATCGGCGCCGCGTTGGGATGGAACGGGAAGTCGCAAGGTATCAGCGTTGCCGGTGCTTCAAGTCCAATGGAGCAACGGCCTTTTTATTTCGGGCATGAGCGCCGGCATGCATCTGTCGACGGACCCCGTCATCGAATACGGCCCGCTGCTCGCCGTGCAGCCGGGCCGCGACGCGTCGGGGACGGGGCGGTCGGCCGACGGCGTCGGCACCTACGGCCCCTCGCTGATCGGTCCCGTGCCGGAGCCGCTCGCCAAGTTCGACGCGCGCCCAACCCGCCTGGACGGCATGGACAAGATCGGCACGCGCCTCACGGGCGGTGTCTTCGCGAATTACTACGTCACGCCGCAATGGCGCTTGACGAGCAGCCTGTTGTACGGCGCCGGCAACGACCACGACGGCGCCCGGCTGGACCTCGGCGTGCAGCGTCTGGCCGTCGACCTCGGCGGGCAGCACCACGTGTCGCTGTCGGCTGGCGTGGCGGTCGCGAACCGCAACTACAACCAGACCTATTTCGGCGTGACGGCAGCGGAGGCCGCGCGCAGCCGCTTTACCCGGTACGACGCGGGCGGCGGCCTGCAGGATGCGCACGTCGGCGTGCGCTGGAACTGGGCGTGGTCGCCGTCGTGGATGCTGACGTCGAACGTGCAGGCCAAGCGCCTGCTGGGCAGCGCCGACAAGAGCCCGCTCGCCGAGCGGTCCACCAACCTGACGGTCTCGACCGCCATTGCCTACCGGTTCTGATGATGCGCGCATCCCGCCAACTCGTCGCTGCCTTCGCCTGGTTGCCTGCGGTCGCTCCGGCCGTCGTGCATGCCGAGGCGCCGGCCGGCGAATGGGTGAGCTACCGGGATGCGTACCGCGCCATGGTCCAGTTCGAGAAATACGGCGGACCGAAGAACCTGCTGCAAAGCCAGCTGCAAGTGCAGTCGCGCGACCACGCCGGGCTGGGCGAGGGCGCCCAGCTCACGCTGACGGGCAAAACGACGCAGCTGAACCTGCCGCTCGACGCCCTCGGCCGTACCGTGTTCCCGCTGCAGAAGGCGGCATACGACGAGAACGCGGCCCTGGTCCTGAACCGCAAGGGCATGCCGTTCGTGCTGCGTCCGCAGGTGACGATCGCGCCGCGCGCCGACGGCCAGTACGACGCCGCCGACCTGCGCACGGCCTGCGCCCAGGCGCTGGGCTTCGTGCGCTACGTCGACGCGTCGCAGCGCGCGCGCCAGTGCGCCGGCGTGCGCTTCGTGTTCCCGAAAAAGGAATCGGCCGGCGCCCGGCTGCGCCACGCGGACGGCGCCGAGCAGGCGCTGCCGGTGACGGCCGGCGCCGCCTTCTCGGGCGACCCCGACGAAGGTTTTCCCATCGTGACCTGGCGCTTCGGCACGTCCGCCGAGCGGGCCCAGGTCATCACCTACAACGCACCGCTCGCCATCGTCCCCATCTTCGAATAAGCATGCGCACGGGCGGACACCAAGGACAATGATGAACAAGACGATCCTCGTCACGGGCGCGAGCCGCGGCATCGGCGCCGCCTGCGCGCTGCTGGCCGCGCGCCGCGGCTACACGGTATGCGTGAACTACCGCGACAACGCGGCGGCAGCGGCCGACGTCGTGCGCGCCATCGAGGTGGCCGGCGGCCAGGCGTTCGCCGTCGCGGCCGACGTGGCGGACGAGGCGGCCGTCGAGCGCCTGTTCGCCGCCATCGACGCGCGCTGCGGCCGGCTCGACGCCCTCGTCAACAACGCCGGCATCCTCGCGCGCCAGGCGCGCGTGGAGCAGATGGATGCGGCGCGCATCCAGCGCATCCTCGCGACCAACGTCACGGGCAGCTTTTTATGTGCGCGCGAAGCCGTGCGGCGCATGTCGACCCGGCATGGCGGTACCGGCGGGGCGATCGTGAATGTGTCGTCGCGCGCGGCCGTGCTCGGCTCGGCGAACGAATACGTGGACTATGCCGCATCGAAGGCGGCCGTGGACGCGCTGACGATCGGCCTCGCGAAGGAAGTGGCGCAGGAAGGCATCCGCGTGAACGGCGTGCGGCCGGGCCTGATCGACACGGAGATGCACGCGAGCGGCGGCGAACCGGGGCGCATCGCGCGCCTGCAGTCGTCCGTGCCGATGGCGCGCGGCGGGACGGCGGGCGAAGTGGCGGCGGCCGTGCTGTGGCTGCTGTCGGCGGAGGCGTCGTATGCGACGGGCACGTTCATCGACGTGTCCGGCGGACGGTAAAGGTCAGTTCCAGGCGGACGGGGAAAACAGGTAGCCCTCGCCCCACACGGTCTTGATCTTCTCCGACATCGCGTCGTCGAACTTGCGGCGCAGCTTGGAGATGCAGTTGTCGATGCTGCGGTCGAGGCCGTCGAACTCGATGCCGCGCATCTTCTTGAGCAGCTCGTCGCGCGAGAGCACGCGGCCCGAGGCCTCGGCCAGCACGAGCAGCAGCTTGTATTCCGTATTGCTGAGCACGCACGGCTGGCCGCGCCAGGTGACGCTGCGGTCGCTCGTCATGATGCGCAACGCGCCGAACTCGAGCACGCGGGTATCCGTCGTGGTCTTCGTTTGCGTGCGGCGCAGCAGGGCGCGCAGGCGCGCGAGCAGCACGCGCGGCTGCACGGGCTTGTTGACGAAGTCGTCCGCGCCTTGCTCGAGGCCCGACACTTCGTCGTACGTATCCTCGCGCGCCGTGAGGATCAGGATCGGCACGTCGGACACGTCGCGGATCTGGCGGCACACGACCATGCCGTCCAGGCCCGGCAGCATCAGGTCGAGCACGACGATGTCCGGGGCGGCCGTCTTGAAGTGCTCGAGCGCGGCATCGCCCCGGGTGACGAGGTCGACCGAGAATTCATAGCCGGACAGGTATTCCGTCACCAGTTCCGCGAGGCGCGGATCGTCTTCCACCAACAGTACGCGATACATGAGATCTCCTTCGACTCCGCATTGTATAAGACGGGGCAACGGTGGCGCATGTTTGGGGGGTAAGCATGACAAAATCGTACAGTTTCGCGACAAAGTCGCGGGCGACGGACGTAAAAAAATCCGCCGCGGCGGATTTTTCGGGAGGCGGAGCGGGCTCCGCCTATGCCTGGACTCAGGCGAAGTTCTGGTTCACGAAGCCCCAGTTGACGACGTTCCACCATGCCTCGACGAACTTCGGACGGGCATTGCGGTAGTCGATGTAGTAGGCGTGTTCCCAGACGTCGCAGGTCAGCAGCGGCTTGTTCTCGGTCGTCAGCGGGGTGGCGGCGTTCGACGTGTTGACGATGTCGACGGTGCCGTCCGGCTTCTTGACCAGCCAGGTCCAGCCCGAACCGAAGTTGCCGACGGCCGATTTCTGGAACTCTTCCTTGAACTTGTCGAACGAGCCCCACTTGGCGTTGATCGCGTCGGCGACCGGGCCGGTCGGCGCGCCGCCGCCGTTCGGGGTCATGCAGTTCCAGAAGAACGTGTGGTTCCACACCTGGGCCGAGTTGTTGAACACGCCGCCCTGCGATTTCTTGATGATCTCTTCCAGCGACAGGTTTTCGAACTCGGTGCCCTTGATCAGGTTGTTCAGGTTCGTGACGTAGGCCTGGTGGTGCTTGCCGTAGTGGTATTCCAGCGTCTCGGCCGAGATGTGCGGCTGCAGGGCGTCCTTAGCGTACGGCAGTGGCGGCAGGGTATGTTCCATGTCTTGTTCCTTAGTGAGTTGACGGGAGACTTTCTCGAAGTCTCTGCGGTACAGCAATTCGGGCGCTTATTCTAAACTGGTTAGCCGATCGTTGCAGGTATGACTTTGCGAAACCACTATCTTGTCATTCCAATACGTCCTGCACGCCCGCGACGCTGACTTCGGCGCTGCCTTCCGCCAGGCGGATGCGCAGCACGTCGCGCGGCTTGATCTGGCCCGGCGCATGCAGCACCTTGCCTTTCGCATTGCTGACGATCGCATAGCCGCGCTCCAGCGTGCGCTGCGGGTTCAGCAGTTCGAGCTGCGCCGCCAGCGCGTTCAGCGCCTCGCGCCGCGCGCGCAATCCGTTGGCGACGCTGGCCGTCAGGTGGCGCCGGTCCGATTCCAGCCGTGTGCGCAGGCCGCTCCAGTCCGGACGATGGCGGGCCCAGCGCTGCTGCAACTGCGCCAGCAACACCCCGTGGCGGTTCACGGGGGCGCGCACGGCATGCGTGAGAGTGCTGGCCATGCCCAGAAGTTTCAGGCGCTGGTGCGCGATCTGGCTCGATGGGCTCAACAGGCGGCGCGACAGGTTGTCGAGGCCCTGGCTCGCATCGGACAGCACGCGCCCCATCGCCCGGCGCAGATCGCCGGCGTCGGCCTGCAGCGACCCGAGCCAGTCGGCGCGCGCCGTGACGGCGAGTTCGGCCGCGGCCGTCGGCGTGGCGGCGCGCAGGTCGGCGGCGAAGTCGGCGATCGTGAAGTCCGTCTCGTGGCCCACGCCCGAGATCACGGGCATCGAGCACGCGGCGAGCGCGCGCGCGACGGCTTCCTCGTTGAAGCTCCACAAGTCCTCGATCGACCCGCCGCCGCGGCACACGATCAGCACGTCGACCTCGCGCCGGTGCGATGCGATGGCGATGGCTTCCGCGATCTTCTGCGCCGCGAGCTGCCCCTGCACGGGCGCCGGATACAGCACGATGCGCACGTGCGGCGCGCGCCGCTTCAGCGCCGTGAGCACGTCGCGCAGCGCCGCCGCCTGCGGGCTCGTGACGATGCCCACCGTGCGCGCGAACAGCGGCAGGGCACGTTTGCGGGCTTCGTCGAACAGGCCTTCGGCGCCGAGCTTTTCCTTGAGGCGCATGAACGCCTCGTACAGCGCCCCCACGCCGGCCCGGCGGATCGCTTCCACGTTGATCTGGTAGTCGCCCCGCGCGCCGTACAAGGTGACGAGGGCGCGCACCTCGACCTTGTCGCCTTCGCGCGGGGTGAAGCCCGCGTACTGGGCGCGGCCGCGGAACATGACCGCGCGCACCTGGGCCGCATCGTCCTTCAACGTGAAATACCAGTGGCCGCTTGCCGCGCGCGTGAAATTCGAGATCTCGCCGCCGATCCAGACGAGGGGGAACGTGCGCTCCAGCAGGCGTGCGACCTGCTGGTTCAGCGCGGTGACGGTCAGTACGGGCGGGGCGGCGTAGGCCGGATCGGCGTCTTCGGTGGGGAACATAGGGTTGGGCTCGGTGGAACTGTCCACAAAAACATGGTTGCGCGCAGTGTAAGACACATCTGCTGTAAAACAACAGGTAGTTTTTGTAAACACCTGATTTTTATAGTAAAACGCTGCTGCTTGATTTCGATGCAGCAACCTAATTTCCTTACGGATCAATGGCTTGGCTGCATCTCCGCCTACTTGGCCACAATCTTATCCACAGAATGTGTGTGGAAGTGGTCAAGGTCCGCTGCCTCCAAATTCAGCGTGCATATGTTTTTCTAAAGCAATCAAAGACTTACGTTGGAGTCTCGGGCCTTGCTCACATTGTTTTCCACAGTTTATGTGAACAGGTGCGGCCCGGCGGCGCCTCCAGCTCGCCGCCCACGCCGGCGGGCGCGCCGCCTAAAAATTCCGCACGGAAAAAATCTCGTTTAAATTCAAATGGTTTGGGTGCGATCAAGGCCCTTGCTCACAATCTTTTCCACAAAATATGTGAAGAATACCGACATCGGTCCAAGGCCGGCGATACGGCCCTGGCAGGCCACTTGCGAGACAGCGGCTGCGTCGCCGAAGACGCGACTATACCGCAGCCCCCGCCGACGCCGCGCCACGCGGCCGTTTCGGGCGGCACCTTGTGCACAAGCCCTGTTTGCCTAAAAAATGGGCTTGAATACAAATCATGAGTCAAATCAACGGGTTGGGCTCGAAATGGTGCGCTTGCTCACACCGTTTTCCACAGTTTGTGTGAAAAGTCGGTGATCAGCGTGGGGCGCCGGCGCACGCGTGGATAAGTCGCGCCTGCTTAAAAATAGGGCGGTGACATGTTTATCTTATAAATCAACTGTTTAGGTATCGGTTCGTGCGCTTGCGCACAATTTTGTCCACAAAAATTGTGCAGAACGCACGTGCGGGAACTCGGCTGTAGTCGCACTCCAGGCTGCCTATTTTTTGACCTTGAAAATTTCCATGAGAAAAATCAACGACTTACCGACGGGAAACCTGATTTCGCACAAATTTATCCACAGAAATTGTGGGCAACTACACGGCCGGTTTTCGGTCATTGATGGAAGAAATTGCCTCCCGGAAATCGATAGCCTATGTGCCGCGTTTTTACGCACGGAAAAATATCCTTTAAGAATCAATACACTTACGTGCCAAAGGCCGTCTTGCGCACACTTTTATCCACAGAAAGTGTGCAGAACTCTACTTGCCGCAATCCGGGCAACACGTTACATTGCGCAACTGACTTGTGCATCGTTTCTTATCCATCCAGGAGTCCCATTTGCTCGCCATTCTCCAAGCCGCCGGCTGGCCCATCTGGCTGTTGCTGATCGCCTCGATCATTGCCCTGGCCCTGATCATCGAACGCCTGATCTACCTGCGCCGCGAAAAGATCCTCCCGCGCCAGCTGCTCGATGAAGTGATCCAGGTCTATCGTAGCGGCAAGGTCACACCGGACATCATCGACAAGCTGCAGACGAATTCCCCGCTCGGCGCCGTGCTGGCCGCCGCGCTGCGCAACGTCGACGCGCCGCGCGACGTGATGAAGGAATCGATCGAGGAAGCGGGCAGGGGTGTCGCCCACGTGCTGGAGCGCTTCCTGACGACCTTGGGCACGATCGCGTCGCTGGCGCCGCTGATGGGCCTGTTCGGCACCGTCGTCGGCATGATCGAGATCTTCGGCGCGCAGAACGCGACCGGCACGAACCCCGCGCAACTGGCGCACGGCATTTCCGTGGCGCTGTACAACACCGGTTTCGGCCTCGCGATCGCCATGCCGGCCCTCGTGTTCTACCGCCACTTCCGCGCGCTCGTCGACAGCTTCATCATCGACATGGAGCTGCAGGCCGTGAAATTCGTCGACGTCGTCCACGGTGCCCGCAAATGATCGACTTCCGCCGCGGCCGCAAACGCGAGGATCCGGAAATCAACCTGATCCCGTTCATCGACGTGCTGCTGGTCGTGCTGATCTTCCTCATGGTGACGACGACGTACAGCAAGTTCACGGAACTGCAGATCACCCTGCCGACCGCGGATGCCGAGAAGGCCGTCGAGAAGCCGTTCGAGATCAACGTCACCGTCGACGCCAAGGGTAACTACACGGTGAACAACGTGCCCGTCGCATTCCACGGCGTGGCGAGCCTTGCCGACGACCTCAAGCGCGCGGCCAGCACGGGGCCGGACGGCCAGCCGCTGGCGACGCCCGTGAAGGAACCCGTGATCATCGTCAACGCCGACCAGTTCGCGATGCACCAGATGGTGATCAACGTGCTGGAAGCGGCGCGCATGGCCGGCTACGACAAGCTGACCTTCGCCGCGCAGACGGGCGGCCAGAAGTAACCATCCGCCGTCCGCGCCCGCGCGCGGACGGCGTTCCCGACCCAGACCGTGGCATCTTCCCTCGAATCGACCCTCACCCGCGCCTGGCTCGAGCGCGGGCCGCTGGCCGTGGCCCTGTGGCCGCTGTCCCTCTTGTTCCGCCTGCTCGCGGCGCTGCGCGTCGCGCTGTACCGCGCCGGCATCCTGAAGGCGGAACGGCTGCCCGTGCCCGTCGTCGTCGTCGGCAATATCTTCATCGGCGGCACCGGCAAGACGCCGCTGACGATCTGGCTCGCGCAGCAGTTGCGGGCGGCCGGCATGCGGCCCGGCGTGATCTCGCGCGGCCACGGTGGCGCCGGAGACGCGCCGCGCGAAGTGGTGCCGACGTCGCGCGCGCAGGACGTCGGCGACGAGCCCCTGCTGATCGCCTCGCGTGCCGGCTGTCCCGTCGTCGTCGGCCGCAAGCGCGCCGCGGCCGGGCGCCGCCTGCTCGAGCTGCATCCGGACGTCGACGTCCTGATCACGGACGACGGCCTGCAGCACTACGCGCTCGCGCGCGACGTCGAGATCGTCCTGTTCGACGGCCGCGGCACGGGCAATGGCTGGACCTTGCCGGCCGGCCCGCTGCGCGAGGCGCCGTCGCGCCGGCGCGATTTCACCGTCGTCAACGCGCCCGGGATCGGCCCCGCGCTCGCCGCCGCCGTGGGCGGGGCGCCATGGCAGATGCGTCTCGCGGGCGACTGTGCGGAGCGCCTGATGGATGCGGGCGAACGCGTACCCTTGTCTGCGCTGCGCGGCAAACGCGTGCTGGCGGCGGCCGGCATCGGCAATCCTGGACGCTTCTTCGCCATGCTGCGCGGGGCCGGCCTCGAGGTCGCGGAGCTGCCGCTGCCCGACCACCACGACTTCCGCGACGACCCGTTCCGCGCCGTGGATGCCGACGTCATCCTGGTTACGGAGAAGGATGCAGTAAAATGTCGGCAACTTGAACACATCAACAACGACCCGCGGCTGTGGGTCGTGCCCGTCGGCGCGCAGATCGATGCCGCGCTGGCCGCCCAAATCGTGGAGAAATGTCGTGGACGCCCGACTGCTTGATATCCTGGTCTGCCCTCTGTGCAAAGGACCGCTCGACTATGACAAGAAAGCGCAGGAACTGATTTGCCGCCCGGACCGCCTCGCGTATCCGATCCGCGACGGCATCCCGATCATGTGGGCCGAAGAGGCGCGCAAGGTCGAGCCGACGATCTGATCCGATGAGCTTCGTCGTCATCATCCCGGCGCGTCTCGCGTCGACAAGGCTGCCGAACAAGCCGCTCGCGGACCTGGGCGGCAAGCCGATGGTCGTGCGGGTGGCCGAGCGTGCGCAGCTGTCGGGCGCGGCGCGGATCATCGTCGCCACCGACCACGCCGACATCGCCGCCGCCTGTGCCGCGCATGGCGTGGAAGCGTGCATGACGCGCGCCGACCACCCGTCCGGCACCGATCGCATCGCCGAAGTGGCGCACACGCTGGGCCTGGCGCCGGATGCCGTCGTCGTCAACCTGCAGGGCGACGAGCCGCTGATCGACCCCGCGCTTCTGGCCGCTTGCGCCGCGCGCATTTCGGCCGGCGTGCCGATGGCCACGTGCGCCCATCCGCTCTTGAGCGTGGACGATGCCTTCAACCCGAACGTGGTGAAGGTCGTGCTGGACAAGCTTGGACGCGCCCTGTACTTTTCGCGCGCGACGATCCCGTGGCACCGCGACGGCTTCGCTGCCGATCGCGGGCAACTGCCTGCAGGCTATGTCCCGTTGCGCCACATCGGCCTGTACGCATACAGCAACGCATTCCTGCAACGGTATCCGCAACTGGAAGCATCGCCGCTGGAGTCGATCGAAGCGCTGGAACAATTGCGCGTGTTGTGGCACGGCGTGCCGATCGCCGTGCACGTGACGGCGGAGGCGCCGCACGCCGGGGTCGATACGCCAGCCGACCTCGAGCGCGTGAGACTTTTCTATACATCTTGATCTCGTTGGAAACTACGCTTCAGGCTGCTTGCGCCATGTCAAACGGCTGAGAGATCGCCGGCCGCGAGTGGCGTTTGATGCTGCTTTTGTGGTAAGTTTCGTATGAGTAGCTAGATATGCATCATGCAGTTGTTTGTGCCCAGCAATAACTGCCGTAAAAAAATTATTAGATACCTTTAGGAATCCTTCATGCGTCTCATTCTGTTAGGAGCCCCTGGCGCCGGTAAAGGCACCCAGGCAAACTTCATCAAAGAAAAGTACAACATCCCCCAGATCTCCACCGGCGATATGCTGCGTGCCGCCATCAAGGCCGGCACCGAGCTGGGCCTGGCTGCGAAAAAGGTGATGGATGCTGGCCAGCTGGTGTCGGACGACATCATCATCGGCCTCGTGAAGGAGCGCCTGAAGGATGCTGACTGCGCCAACGGCTACCTGTTCGACGGCTTCCCGCGCACGATCGCGCAGGCCGACGCCATGAAGGACAGCGGTGTCAAGATCGACTACGTGCTGGAAATCGACGTGCCCGACGAACTGATCGTCGAGCGCATGAGCGGCCGCCGCAGCCACCCGGCCTCGGGCCGCGTGTACCACGTCAAGTTCAACCCGCCGAAAGTCGAAGGCAAGGACGACGTGACGGGCGAACCGCTCATCCAGCGCGACGACGACACGGAAGAAACGGTCAAGAAGCGCCTGGCCGTGTACCACAACCAGACCGAGGTCCTCCTCGGCTACTACAACAAGTGGGCCGAATCGGGCCTGCCGGGTGCGCCGAAGTACCGCAAGATCTCGGGCGTCGGCCCGGTCGAGCAGGTACGCGACGCCGCGTTCGCGGCGCTCGCAGGCTGAGCATTCGAGGACGGCAGCGCCGTCCTTTTTTTGGCTCCGGATGACCAGCGCCATCCGTCCAGGTTTTTAGATCAAGGTTTTGTCGCACATTGGGTGCGGCGAATGCAGCAAGGCAGGCCGTTCGCAGCGTATCGCACGCGGCTTTTCGACTCTGTGATGTTGATCGAGGAACGAGGGGGACGACATGGCATCCGGGCAGCTCATCTTCGCCGTCGCGTGCGGCGTTATCGCGGTATGTTACGGCTTGTGGTCACGCAGTTGGGTCCTGAGCCAGGATCCCGGCAACGGCCGCATGCAGGAAATCTCGCTGGCCATCCAGCAGGGGGCGTCGGCCTACCTGGCGCGCCAGTACCGCACCATCGGCATCGTCGGCCTCGTGCTGCTCGTCGCCATCTTCTTCCTGCTCGGCGCGGCCACCGCGTGCGGCTTCCTCGCCGGCGCGCTGCTGTCCGGCGCCTGCGGCTTCATCGGCATGAACGTCTCCGTGCGCGCGAACGTGCGCACGGCGCAGGCGGCCGCGACGAGCCTCGACGCCGCGCTGAACGTCGCCTTCCGCGGCGGGGCCATCACGGGCATGCTCGTCGTGGGCCTTGGCCTCTTGGGCGTCGCACTGTTCTACTGGTTCCTCATCCTGCGCGCCGACCCGGCGCTGTCCATGCATGACGTGATCCAGCCCCTCGTGGGCCTCGCGTTCGGCGCGTCGCTGATCTCGATCTTCGCGCGCCTGGGCGGCGGCATCTTCACGAAAGGCGCGGACGTCGGCGCCGACCTCGTCGGCAAGGTGGAGGCCGGCATTCCCGAGGACGATCCGCGCAATCCCGCCGTCATCGCCGACAACGTGGGCGACAACGTGGGCGACTGCGCCGGCATGGCGGCCGACCTGTTCGAGACCTATGTCGTCACGCTCGTTGCCACGATGCTGCTGGGCGCGCTGATGCTGCCCGGGATGGGCGGCACGGGCACGGCGTATCCGCTGCTGCTGGGGGGCGTGTCGATCATCGCGTCCATCGTCGGCTGCTCCCTCGTGAAGAACCATCCGGGCCACAAGATCATGTACGCGCTGTACACGGGCCTGTGGTGGTCGGCGGCGCTGTCGCTGATCGGCTTTGCCGTCGTCACGTGGCTCGTGTGGCCCGACCCCGCCATGCGCTGGCGCATGCTGGGCTGCGCCACGGTCGGCATCGCGCTGACGGGCCTGATGGTCTACATCACGGAGTACTACACGGCGACGGAATTCAGCCCCGTGCGCCACATCGCCGAAGCGTCGACGACGGGGCACGGCACGAACATCATCGCGGGCCTGGGCGTGTCGATGAAGTCGACCGCATACCCGGTGCTCGTCGTGTGCGCCGCGATCCTCATCGCGTTCCAGCTGGGCGGCCTGTACGGCATCGCCATCGCGGCGACGTCGATGCTGTCGATGGCCGGCATCATCGTCGCGCTCGACGCCTACGGCCCCATCACCGACAACGCGGGCGGCATCGCCGAGATGAGCGGCATGCCCGACCAGGTGCGCGCCGTCACCGACCCGCTGGACGCCGTCGGCAACACGACGAAGGCCGTCACGAAAGGCTATGCGATCGGTTCGGCGGGCCTGGCCGCCCTCGTGCTGTTCGCCGACTACACGCACGCGCTGGAAGCGCATGGCACGCGCCTCGCGTTCGACCTGTCGAACCCGATGGTGATCGTGGGCCTGTTCATCGGCGGCCTCGTGCCCTATCTGTTCGGGGCGCTGGCGATGGAAGCAGTGGGGCGCGCCGCGGGCGCCGTCGTGATCGAGGTCCGGCGCCAGTTCCGCGACATCGTCGGCATCATGGCGGGTACCGGCAAGCCGGAATACGACAAGGCCGTCGACATGCTCACCGCATCCGCCATCCGCGAGATGGTGCTGCCGTCGCTGCTCCCCGTGATCGTGCCCATCCTCGTCGGCATGCTGCTGGGGCCGGCGGCGCTGGGCGGCATGCTGATGGGGACGATCGTCACCGGGCTGTTCGTCGCGATCTCGATGACCACCGGGGGCGGCGCCTGGGACAACGCCAAGAAATATATCGAAGACAATCACTACGGTGGCAAGGGTTCCGACGCGCACAAGGCCGCCGTCACGGGCGACACGGTGGGCGACCCGTACAAGGACACGGCGGGGCCGGCCGTGAATCCGCTCATCAAGATCATCAACATCGTCGCACTGCTGCTCGTGCCGCTGCTGCCGGCCGGAGGCTGGCTCGCCGTGTCGGCGCCGGAAGCGTTGTACGCGAAGCCGGCGGCCACGGCGCACGCGGAAGTGAAGATACCGGTGCCCGTGCAGGCGCCCGTGCGGCGCTGACGGCTTGAGGGCTGGGACGGTGCGTCCCGGCCTGCGCGCGTCAGCGTCCGAGCGCCTCGCTGAACGCGCGCTCGAGCGACGTGCGGTCCGAGTCGCCCCGGTAGCGCACGCCGTTGATGTAAAAGGTCGGCGTGCCGCTGGCGCCGTCGTGGTGCGCACGTTCCGCGTCCGCCTGTACGCGCGCGTGGTGGCGGCGTTCGCTCACGTCGGCGCGGAAGCGGTCGATGTCGAGGTCCAGGCTTTCCGCGAGCAGGGCCAGGTCCTGTTCGTTCGCGATCTGGCGCTGCCGGTCGTACAGCAAATCGTGCATCTGCCAGAACCGGTCCTGGCCAGCGGCGGCCTCGGCCGCTTCCGACGCCAGCTCGGCCAGCGGGTGCAGGTGCGCCAGGGGCAGGTGGCGGTAGACCAGGCGGATGCCGCCGAAGCGCGCGTCCAGGCCACGCAGGACGGCGTGGGCACGGGCGCTGTACGGGCACTGGAAGTCCGCGTATTCGATCACCGTCAGCGCGGCGTCCGCCGGGCCGCGCACGTGCTCGTCGTTGCCGATTTCGTCAACTCTTTGCATTGATCCCTCCTCGTCGGTCATGGGCGCGATGATCGCACGGCGCGTGGAATCATGTAGTAAATTTTCACCCGGCAAGAAGATAGGTGTAAAAACAAAACAGTTAGCGACGCGATCGGCTCCGTTAGGGTACAGTAGCGCCATCAGCGATTTGTTTCTGAAATGATTGGAAACGGAACGCGCCAGCTTACTAACCAAATGGAGAAAACCATGACGAGCAATCTCGGAAGACAAGGCGTTGCCGACGCCCCAGTCCTCGACCCGACCGACGCCCCGCGCCAGGACAGTATGCAGCAGGCCGACGGCGCCGAACGCGCCGAACTGCAGCGCGCCCTGCTGGTGTACGGCATGGCCGGCGCACTCGGCGCCGAGCAGGCACGCAGCGCCGTGACCGAACCGCGCGGCTGACGGCATCGCGTCAACGACACGAACGGGACCTGCGGGTCCCGTTTTTCATTCAAAAGACGCACATGCGGTCGGCTTCTTCTCGCAGCCACGGCCGGAAGTCCGGATGCGCGATGGCGATCAATTCCCGCGCGCGCTGCTTGGCCGACTTGCCGCGCAACTGGGCGACGCCCCATTCCGTGACGACGTAGTTGACGTCGTTCTTGCTCGTCGTCGCGTGCGTACCGGGAGACAACGTCGGCACGATGCGCGAGACCGTGCCGTCCTTCGCCGTCGACGGCAACACGATGAACGACTTGCCGCCGCGCGAACGGTTCGCGGCGCGCACGAAATCGACCTGGCCGCCCGTACCGGAATACGGCAGGTGGCCGATGCTTTCGCTGCCGCACTGGCCGAGCAGGTCGACTTGCAGGCTCGCGTTGATCGACACGAGCTTGTCGTTCTGTCCCGCGATGTACGGGTCGTTCGTGAAGTTCGACGGATGCATCTCCAGCATCGGGTTGTGGTGCATGAAGTCGTACAGGCGGCGCGAGCCGAGCGCGAACGTCGCCACCATCTTCCCCGGCATCAGCGTCTTGCGGCGGTTCGTGACGGCGCCCGACTCCACGAGCGTCAGGATGCCGTCGCCGATCATCTCCGTGTGGATGCCGAGGTCGCGCTTGTCCGTCAGTTGCATGACGACGGCGTCCGGGATGCCGCCGTAGCCGATCTGCAGGGTGGACCCGTCCTCGATGTGCTCGGCCACGAGGCGGCCGATCGCTTCCTGCACGGGCCCGATGCGGGGCAGGCCCACCTCCATGATCGGGTCTTCGCTTTCGACGAGCGCCGTCACCTGCGAGATGTGCACATGGCACTGGCCATGCGTGAACGGGACGTGCGGATTCACTTCGAGCACGACGGCGCGCGCCTTCGCCACGGCCGCCATCGTGTAGTCGGTGCCGAGGCTCAGCGCGAAATGGCCGGACGCGCACATCGGCGAGGCCAACGAAAACAGCACGTCGGACGGCATCAGGCCCCGTTCGATCAAGGTGGGGATCTCGGAGAAATAATTCGGGATGAAATCGCACCAGCCGCCCTGGCCGCCGCTGCGCGACGCGCCGCCGAAGAACAGCGCGGCATGGCGCACGTGCGGACGGCATTCGGGTGCGAAATAGCCGAACTTGCGCATGGCGAGGATTTGCGCGACCTGGACATCCGTGAAGCTGCGGCATTCGTCCGATAGCGCGTGCAGCAAGGCGGGCGGTTCGCCGACGCCCGTCGGGACGATGATCATGTCGCCGTCGCGCACGTGGTCGAGGGCATCGAAGGCGCTGCCGCGCCGGGCGCGGTACATCTCCTGCATCGTCTGCATGGTGGTCTCCTGTATCGTTTTTGTTTGAAGTTTGTTTGAACTTCGTGCGCCGTGGCAGATTACCAGCGTGGCGGAGGAAACTGACGGGCACCTGACGCGCGCCGGCGCGCCGGCGCGCGGCCGATAATGGGCCGACAAGCGACGAGGTGAACCATGGGACAGACACGATATCGATCTGCCGCCCCGCTGGCCGCGCTGGGCGTCCTGCTCGCCGTCGCGCGCGCGGTACCGGCGCAGGACGTGGCTACGCAGCGCCAGTCGGAACGGACGGAGCAGGCGAACCGCGAGGCGACCGTCGCGGACGAAGCCAGCAAGCCGCAGTCTGCGCGCGCGCCGGCCGCGGGCGCGCACACGTCGCCGGCCACGCTCAGCTACGGTCCCGTGCTGACGCCGCGCGGGCAGCAAGGCGCCGACGCGGTCCGCAAAGACTCGGCCGAAGTGCATGACGAGGCGGACACGCTGGCGCGGCAGGGCGCACATCCGCAAGATACGCAACTAACCGACAACGAGCGAAGTGATCGACGCGGCGGTCTGCAGGGGGCCGCGCGGGCCGGGCAGCACGCGGATCGCGCCGGCGGCAAGGCCGATGGCAAGCACGGCGACACGGCCGCCAGCCAGCGCGGTGACCAGGCCGCCAAGCCGACCGACGAGCAACGCCGCCGCGCCGCCCGCCGGCACCCGGCGTGGCAGCCGACGGGCCCGATGGCGCCGCGTCCGCTGCGTGCCGGGGAGTCGCCCGCCACGACGGACGCCGTGCCCATCCCGCCGCCGTTCACGCCACCGCAGCCCGTCGTGCCCAGTTCCAGCGCCGTCCGGGCGTGCCAGGGCATCGTCTGCACGGACGCGGCCGGCAACGCGTTCAACGGCAGCGGCAATGCCGGTGTCGGCAGCGGCGGGCGCACGTGCACGCGCACGGGCGCCACCGTGCAGTGTTTTTGACGTCTCCGCATGGTGTTTCTTGCGATTTCCCGATAAAATCCGCTGGTTGACGTTTACGTAAACGGAAGCAATATCCAGCACACCAATAAAGGGGGAGACAGATGCAAATCCAGAATAACGTGTTCATCGTGACGGGCGGCGCCTCGGGCCTGGGCGCGGCCACCGCGCGCACCATCGTGGAGGCGGGCGGCAAGGTCGTGCTGGCCGACGTGCAGCAGGAAGCGGGCGCGGCGCTGGCCGCCGAGCTGGGCGCCCCGGCACGGTTCGTGAAGTGCGACGTGACGTCCGAAGCGGATGGCCTCGCCGTCGTCGCGGCCGCGCGCGAGCTGGGCAGCCTGCGCGGCCTCGTCAACTGCGCCGGCGTCGCGCCTGCGATCAAGACGGTGGGCAAGGACGGTCCGCATCCGCTGGACGCGTTCCAGCGCGCCATCAACATCAACCTCGTCGGCACGTTCAACATGTGCCGCCTCGCCGCGGACCAGATGGGCAAGGAAGACGCGCTGGAGCACGGCGAGCGCGGCGTCATCATCAACACGGCGTCCGTCGCCGCGTTCGACGGCCAGATCGGGCAGGCCGCGTACGGCGCGTCGAAGGCGGGCGTCGCCGGCATGACGTTGCCGATGGCGCGCGACCTGTCGCGCAGCGGCATCCGCGTGATGACGATCGCACCGGGCATCTTCGAGACGCCGATGCTGATGGGCATGCCGCAGGAAGTGCGCGATTCGCTGGGCAAGATGGTGCCATTCCCGCCGCGCCTCGGCATGCCGCGCGAGTACGCGCACCTGGCGAAGACGATCATCGAAAACGTCATGCTGAACGGCGAGACGATCCGCCTGGACGGCGCGATCCGCATGCAGCCGAAGTGACGCGACACTTGCCGGCGTGAGCTGTCCGGCAATTTCGGGTACGATGCTCCATGGTATCGAACGCGTGGCGCGAGCCGCGCGTTGCTTTTTTTGGAGAATCGCATGAAGTCGAAGTTGCTCGCCCTTGCCTTGGGTGGCGCGCTTGCCGCCGCCCTGAATCCGTCGATCGCGCTTGCCCAGGACGCGAGCGCCCAGCAGCAGGTACCGGAAGCCGCCAGCGGCTACACGGAGAAGCCGGGCTGGACGGCGCGCAACTACATGGTGGCGGCGGCCAATCCGCTCGCCGTCGACGCGGGCTATGCGATGCTCAAGCAGGGCGGCACCGCGATCGATGCGGCGATCGCCACGCAACTCGTCCTCACGCTCGTCGAGCCGCAATCGTCCGGCATCGGCGGCGGCGCCTTCCTCATGTATTACGACGGCAAGAAGGTGCAGGCGTACGACGGCCGCGAGACGGCGCCGTCGAAGGCGGACGAACACCTGTTCCAGCACCAGGACGGCACGCCGATGTCGCGCCGGGAAGGCATCGTCGGCGGCCGCTCGACGGGCGCGCCCGGCGTGTTGCGCATGCTCGCGCTGGCGCACCGCCAGCATGGCAAGCTGCCGTGGAAGGCGCTGTTCCAGCCCGCGATCCGCTTGTCCGAGCAAGGCTTTGCCGTCAGCCCGCGCCTGCACAGCCTGCTTGCCGAGGACGGCTACATCCGCCAGGACCCGACGGCGCGCGCCTATTTCTACGGCCCGGACGGCAACCCATGGCCCGTCGGCCACATCCTCAAGAATCCCGCGCTCGCGCGCACCTTGCACGAGCTGGCGGACGGCGGCGCCGAGGTGTTCTACACGGGCCGGATCGCGCGCGACATCGAGGCGAAAGTGAAGAGCCACCCGACCAATCCGGGCCTGCTCACGGCTGCCGACATCGCCGCGTACCGGCCGAAGCTGCGCGAGCCCGTCTGCAACGACTACCGCGCGTACACCGTCTGCGGCATGCCGCCGCCGTCGTCGGGCGGGATCGCCGTCGCGCAGATGCTCGGCATGTTCGAGACGCGCGACATGGCCGCGCTGGCGCCGGCCAACGGCATCCCGGGCACGGACGCCGTGCACCTGTTCTCGGAAGTGGGCCGCCTCGCGTACGCCGACCGCGACCGCTACGCCGCGGACACCGACTTCGTCCCGCTGCCCGGCCGCGGCGTCCCCGCGCTGCTGGACAAGGGCTACCTGACGCAGCGCGCCCGCCTGATCGGGCCGCGTTCGATGGGCAAGGCCGAAGCGGGGCATCCGCCCGGCGTCGAGGCTGCATGGAACTGGGGCCTGGACAATTCGATCGAGGCGCATTCGACGTCACACATCGTCGCCGTCGACCCGTACGGCGCCGGCCTGTCGATGACGACGAGCGTCGAGGACGCGTTCGGCTCGCGCCAGATGGTCGACGGCTTCATCCTCAACAACCAGCTGACCGACTTCTCGTTCGATTCGCGCGATGCGAACGGCCCCGTCGCCAACCGCGTCGAGCCGGGCAAGCGCCCACGCAGCGCGATGAGCCCGACGATCGTGTTCGACAAGAAGACGGGACGCTTCGTGGAAGCCGTCGGTTCGCCGGGCGGGCCGCTCATCATCAACTACGTGGCCAAGGTCCTCGTCGGCACGCTCGACTGGGGCCTCGACATGCAGCAGGCGATCGCGCTGCCCAATTTCGGCAGCCGCAACGGCCCGACGGAGCTCGAGCAGGGCCGCTTCCCGGCGGCGGAAATCGACGCGCTCAAGGCGCGCGGCCACGCGGTGCGCGTGTTCGAGCAGACGTCCGGCCTGCAGGGCATCGCGCGCATGACCATCCACGGCGTGCCGCTGTGGTTCGGCGGTGCCGACCCGCGCCGAGAGGGCGTAGCAAAAGGCGAGTAGGGTGGGCGGCCCTCCGCCCACGCGAAAGCTGGCACGACGCGCGCGTTACGCGTGGGCACTGGGTGCCCACCCTACGGTCTACGGTCAGACATCGGAGCCGTTGCGTATCTAAAGCGCGTAGGGTGGGCGGCCCTCCGCCCACGCGAAAGCTGGCATGACGCGAGCGTTACGCGTGGGCACGCATTTCAAGCCCCCGGCTTGAAACGCCCCACACTACGGTCGCGGAAGTGTTTGACCATTTGTCGAGGCCCATAAACAACGAAGTATTTGTTAATAAGATATTTATTCAACGCAAGTTGGACGGATTTTGCTAACCTTGCCCTGTGGACATTGAACGTAAAACGGGGTTAATCCTCAGCGGCGGCGGCGCGCGCGCGGCCTATCAAGCTGGGGTCTTGCAGGCGATCTCCCGCATCCTGGGGGATGCGGGCTGGCCGGCCGCGCGCAATCCGTTTTCGATCATCTGCGGCACGTCGGCCGGCGCGCTGAATGCCGCCGCGCTGGCCTGCCGCGCCGACGACTTCGGCGACGCCATCGGGCATCTGGCGGATGTGTGGCAGGGCATCGGCGTGTCGCAGGTCTACCGCGCCGATTCGCTCGGCGTGCTGCGCTCGGGCGCGCGCTGGCTGTCGCTGCTGTCGTTCGGCTGGATGCTGCGCCAGTGGCGTGCGGCCCCGCCCACGTCGCTGCTCGACAACACGCCGCTCGTCGGCCTGCTGCACCGCATGCTCGACCTGCCGCGCCTGGACAAGGCGCTGGCCAGCGGCTGCCTCGATGCGCTCGCCGTCACGGCGTCGTCGTACACCGGCGGCCAGCACGTGACGTTTTATCAGACCGATCGGGAAGTCGTGCCGTGGAAGCGGCACCAGCGCGTCGCCCTCGCGAGTCAGATCGGAGTCGACCACCTGCTCGCGTCGAGCGCGCTGCCGTTCATCTTCCCGGCCGTGCCGCTGTACCTGGACGGCCACATCGAATACTGCGGCGACGGTTCGATGCGCCAGCTGGCGCCGATCGCGCCTGCGATCCACCTGGGCGCGCGCCGCGTGCTCGTCGTGGGGGCGGGCCGCATGAACGAGACCGTGCGCCACTTGCCGGCACGTGTATCCTATCCGACCCTGGCGCAGATTGCCGGTCACGCGCTGTCGTCGATCTTCCTGGACGGCCTCGCGATGGACATCGAGCGCCTGCAGCGCGTCAACCAGACCCTCGCCATGCTGCCCGACGACCTGCTGGCGAAGACGCCGCTGCGCCGCGTCGAGCTGCTCGCGATCGTGCCGTCGGAACGCCTGGACGACATCGCGGCGCGCCACGCGGGCGACCTGCCCGGGCCCGTGCGCACGCTGTTGGGCGGCATCGGCGCCACCGAGGCACGCGGCGCGGCGCTCGCGTCGTACCTGCTGTTCGAACGGGGCTACACGCGCGAGCTGATGGCGCTGGGCCAGCGCGACACCTATGCGCGCCACCGCGACGTACTGGAGTTTTTCGAAGCATGAGACGATGGCTGCTCGCCTTGCTGGCGCTTTCCTGGATGTCGCTGTGGCTCGGTTGCGCCCACGCCGCGCCGACGCCCACCTTGCGCTTCGAGCACCTGTCCGTCGACGACGGCCTCGCGCAGGAATCCGTGCTGTCCATCGTGCAGGACCCGGACGGCTTCATGTGGTTCGGCACCCAGTCCGGCCTGTCGCGCTACGACGGCTACCGCTTCACGAATTTCCGCAACGTCGTCGGCGACCCGAAGACGCTCGCCAACAACTGGGTGCGCGTGCTGTACGTCGACCGCAAGGGCAGGCTGTGGATCGGCACCGACGGCGGCCTCGATCGCTACGAGCCGGCCACCGGCACGTTCAGCCACTTCCTGCCCGACGAGCCGGTCAAGCGGGGCAACGGCAACCGCCACATCCGCGCGATCCTGGACGACGGCAAGGACGGCCTGTGGCTGGCGACGGCGGACGGCCTGCAGCATTTCGACATCGCCAGCGGCCGCTTCGACACGTGGCACCACGTGCCGGGCGTGCCGGACAGCCTCGCGTCGGACAAGCTGACGGCGCTCGCGCGCGCGCGTGACGGCCGCCTGTGGATCGGCACCGCGTCGGGCCTCGACAGCCTCGATCCGGAGCGCATGCATTTCCGCCATCACCCGTCCCCGCGCGGCGGCAAGTACGACTTCGTGCAGGCGCTGATGGTCGACGCGGGCCAGGGCCTGTGGGTCGGCAGCCTGGGCGGGCTGGAACGTCTGCCGCTTGGCCAGAAGGGCGCGCCGCGCACGTTCGGCGCGGACGACGGCATCCCGGCCGGCGAGATCAGCGTGCTGTACGAGGATGCCGAGCGCCAGATCTGGGTCGGCTCGCACGACCGCGGCCTGTACCGCTGGCTGCCCGCGCAGGACAAGTTCGAACGCCATCCGCACCGCATCACCGACAGCTACAGCCTGGGCGACAACCAGGTCACGGCGCTGTACGGCGACCGCGTGGGCACGTTCTGGGTCGGCACCTGGTACGGCGGCGTGTCGCGCGCGGACATGGGCAGCGGCGGCTTCGCGCGCATCGTGCGCGGCGACGACACCCCGATCTCGCTGGAAGACAACAAGGTGCGCGGCATCGTCGGCGATGGTGCCGGCAAGCTGTGGCTCGCGACGAACGGCGGCCTGCACCTGTTCGATCCGGCGACCGGCGCGGACCGGCCGTGGCGCCTCGCGCCCGTCGAGGCGGGGACCTCGGGCGACGCGATGGCCACGTCGGTGGCGCTCGGCCGCGACGGCGCCGTGTGGGTCGGCACGCGTAACGGCCTGGCACGCCTCGACCCGAAGACGGGACGGCTGACGCGGCGCCAGCTGTCCACCGACGACGTCGACGCCAACTTCGTGCGCAACGTGAGCGTCACGCGCGACGGCACCGTCTGGGCCGCGTCGCGCGGCGGCCTGCACCGCATCGACCCGGACGGCCGGCTGACGACCTACCAGCACGATCCGGCCGTGGGCGCGAGCCTGGCCGACAACATCGTGCGCCCGATGCTGGAAGACCGTCACGGCCGCTTCTGGATCGGCACGTTCGACGGCCTCGACCTGCTCGACCGCACGACGGGCAAGTTCCGCCACTTCCGCCACGACCCGGAAGACCCCACGAGCCTGTCGCACGACGAGGTGCACTACCTGCTGGAAGACCGCAAGGGCGACCTGTGGGTGGGCACGGCCGTGGGCTTGAACCGCATGGTGATCGGCACCGACGGCACGCCGCGCTTCCAGCGCTACACGGTGCGCGACGGCATGGCGGACGACGTCGTGGCCGCCATGCAGGAAGATCTCGACGGCTTCATCTGGGTCTCGAGCTCGAGCGGCCTGCACCGGCTCGATCCGGCCAGCGGCGCCTGGCGCAACTACAACTCGACGGACGGCACGATCGAAGGCGCGTACTTCGACGCGTCGGCGCTGCGCGTGGCCGACGGTACCCTTTACTTCGGCGGCAACAACGGCATCACGGCGTTCAATCCGCGCGCGCTGCACGACAACCTGATCGCGCCGCGCGCCGTCATCACGGGCCTGCAGATATTCGGGCAGCCGTGGCAGGACGTGCGGCCCGGCATGCTGCCTGGGCCCATCGAGCGCCTGTCCGGCATCACGCTCACGCCGCAGGATTCCGTGTTCTCGCTGGAGTTCTCGGCGCTGCACTTCGCGGCGCCGGGCCGCAACCGCTTCGCCTACCGCCTCGCGGGCTTCGACCAGGACTGGATCGGCGTCGACGCGGGCAAGCGCTTCGCCACCTACACGAACCTCGATCCGGGCAGCTACACGTTCCAGGTGCGCGCCGCGAACAAGGACGGCGTATGGAGCGACGCCGCCGCCACGCTGGAAGTCACGGTGCTGCCGCCGTACTGGAAGACGTGGTGGTTCCGTACCTTGTGCGCGCTCATCGTGATCGGCTGCGGCTACGGCATCTACCGCATCCGCGTGGACGTGCTGCGGCGCCAGAAGGCCATGCTGGAACAGCAAGTCAGCGCGCGTACGGAACGCATCGAGCAGCAGAACCGTCTGCTGGAACGCCAGACCGAGGAATTGCGCGAGCAGGAACGCCAGGTGCGCCGGCGCACGAACGAGCTGGCGCTCGCCAACGACGCGCTGCAGGAAAACGAGGAGCGGCTGTACCAGGCCAAGCAGCGCGCGGAGGATGCCACGCGCCAGAAGTCCGAGTTCCTCGCCAACATGAGCCACGAGATGCGCACGCCGCTCGCGGGCGTCATCGGCATGCTCGGCTTCGCGCTGCGCGACGGCGCACTGCGCGAAGCGACGCGCGACCAGATCATGCGCGGCCAGGCCAACGCGCAGTCGCTGCTGGCGATCATCAACGACCTGCTCGACTTTTCCAAGATCGAGGCGGGCAAGCTCACCATCGAGAACATCGACTTCGTCCTCGACGAGAACATCGCGCACGTCGTCACCCTGTTCGAGGAACAGGCGGGCGCGCACAGCGTGGGCTTCGCCGTGCACCTCGACCCGGACCTGCCGCGCTTCGTCGTGGGCGATCCGACGCGGCTGCGCCAGGTGCTCGTGAACCTCGTCGGCAACGCATTCAAGTTCACGGAAAGCGGCACGGTGGCCGTGCGCGTCGAGCGCCGTCCCGCCGACCAGCACGACCGCGCGGGCCGCAACATGATCCGTTTCTCGGTCGAGGACACGGGCATCGGCATCGCGCCGGAAGCGTTGCCGCGCCTGTTCCAGAAATTCGAACAAGCCGACGCGACGACGACGCGGCGCTACGGCGGCACGGGCCTGGGCCTCGCGATCTGCCGCCAGCTCGTCGAGCTGATGGGCGGCACGATCGGCGTCGCGAGCACGCCCGGCGTGGGCTCCACGTTCACGTTCGTGCTGCCGCTGGCGGATGGCGTGCAGCCGCCGGTCGTCGCCGACCAGCCGCGCGAGCCGCACACGCACCGCCTGCGCGTGCTGTGCGCGGAAGACTATCCGACCAACCAGATCATCGTGCGCATGATGCTGGAAGAGCTGGGCCACCAGGTCGACGTCGTCGAGAACGGCCTGCTGGCCGTGGCCGCGTGCGCGCGCACGCGCTACGACCTGATCCTGATGGACGGCCGCATGCCCGAGATGGACGGCGCGACGGCCACCCGCCTGATCCGCGCCGGCGGCCCCCTGGACGCCCCGGTGCTCGACCAGCACCTGATGATCGTTGCGCTCACGGCGAACGTCAGCGAGGAAGACCGCACGCGCTATCTGGCGTGCGGCATGGACGCCTTCATCACGAAGCCGATCGACGACGCCCAGCTGCATTTCTACCTGACGCGCGCCATCGAGCGCCAGCTGCAGCGCGGCATCGACCTCGCGCCGATGCCGGCGCCGTCCCCGCGCACGCCGTCGACGGCGGAGCTGGACGCGATGTTCGACGTGCCCAGCGACCCGGCCGCGCCCACGGTGGCGGCGCTGAACGCCAACCGCCGTGCGGGGGATTTGAAGGAGCGGCTGCGCGAGGCCTTCCTGGCCGACCTGCCGCGCCGGCGCGCCGAGCTGGACACGGCGCTGGCCGAGGGCGACGGCGACACGGCCGGCCGTGTCCTGCATGGTATCAAGGGCAGTGCCGGCTACCTGGGCGAGGCGCCGCTGCACGCGCTGTGCTCGGAACTCGAGGCGCTGGCCGACGCCGGCGAGCTGGACGCCGTGCGCGCCGGCCTGCCGCGCCTGCTGGCATTATTGTCCCGCTTCGAAGCGCAACCAGTCTGAATCGTGCGCTTGTCACTTATCTGTATAATTGCCATTTAACAATTGGGACGCATGGGGCAGGGATGAAGGTTTTGATAGTCGACGATGACGTGGTGTCGCGCATGATGCTGATGCACATGATCGACACCACCGCGAGCGGCGTGTTCGACGTGCACGAAGCGGAGGATGGCGAAGACGCCTGGCGCCAGCTGGACGGCGGGCTCGCTCCGGCGATCGTGTTCTGCGACCTGCGCATGCCCCGGCTGTCCGGCATGGAATTGCTGGCCCGGGTGAAGGCCGATGCCCGGCTGGCTGGCCTGCCGTTCGTCCTCGTGTCGTCGGCCGGCGACGCCGAGACGATGGAGCACGCGCTGTCGCTCGGGGCCGACGGCTACATCGTCAAGCCGTTCGACGCCGCGCGCGTCGAGACCCACCTGGCCCCGCTGATGCGCGCGGCCGACGAGCAACCGGCGGCCACTTTGCGCCGCCTCGGCATCGACGCCACGCGCCTGCTGCTGTACCTCGGCGGCCTGCAGCGCCAGCTGGTCAGCGCCGGGACCGACCTCGCGCAGCTGCTGGCCGCGCGCCAGCTCGATGCCGCGCGCGCCCATCTCGCGCGCCTGTGCGAAGGGTGCCGCACGCTGGGCCTGCACGGCGCCGCGGCCGGCTTCGACGCCCTGCGCACTGCACCCGATGACGCGGGCCTCGCACGCGAACTGGCGGCCGCGCACCAGGCCGTCATGCGCCAGACGGATGCCACGCGCCAGCTTGCGATGTGACGGCGTTGTGCGCGCCCGGGTTGATTCGCAATGTGAAGCGCGCCTGACGGAGCCGTTTTACATGCGTCCAACCGATGAGCGGGCAAGCAAGCGACGACGTTCGATCCGGAGCGGGCAGGAGGGCCAGCGGCGCTCGGTGGGCTGCAGCGGCTTTTGCTGAGTGACCGCGACCGAACCAAAGCAGACGTGATCGCGTCACCACCATTTGCCGAACTGGTTGAACGCTGCATACAGCGCGCGCATTGACCCTGCATTGATCGTTAGACGAATTGCTATGCAGTCGCCATCTTGTGACTGCCTTTGCGAAGGAGGATTGATGGTTAGATACTCCTGAGATGACTGCCGCTCGAAGTGGAGGACTTCGTACTCGCTCGTGTCAAGCAGTCGAGCGTCGCAGCCGTCACGGAGTTCAGTTTCAAATCGAACAAGGGCGTCATACTCGAACCAAAGGTGCGCGGCCGTCCATTTTAGATTCTGGCTTCGACCTGAATACTCGACTTCAAGCCGGGCCTGGACACCTAGAGCCATCGGATCTACATCTACAAACTCAAGCTGGAACTTGAGCGGCCCTTCAACGAAAGCTACGTCGCCAGCCATTTAAATCCTTTCTTGGGTGTGGCCGCGCCTCGGACTTACGAAACGTCCGCTTTTGGCTGAACCCGACCTGTCGACCAGCATAGCATGTTGCCAAGACGAAAAAGTCGCTAACTATCACGACAGTCAACAGTCGACCCGAAGCGGCCCTACCTAAATGGCTCTCCGCGAACTTATGCTGTGGTTCGACGACGTCCCCATGCCCAGAAAGCAAGGCCACCACAAATCAAGCCCATGGTAGGACTGAGAATCAGCATCAGACCAAATCCCGCCATAGCGCCAGCGTCGCAAGGGTCGCTGGGTTGTGGTGCGCAAGAGTATGTAGCGTTGACAAAAGCCCATGCGATAAACGCGCCTAACAAAGCGCCGCTCCCAGCAGCGACTAGCGCTATTAACAGCTTGATGAGCATTCTCATCGTTTGCTGTATTCCTTTATTCCCGATGCTGGCGACGATCACCATCGTCCGCTCCTGGCCGAACCCAGCCATTGACCTCAGCATAGCAGCTTGTCAAGCTCGAAAAGTCGCCGACTGTCACGACAGGCGGCTCCCGACCCATAGCAGTCATACATTCCCAGCATTCCCAGCCTATATCTTTGCTAAAAGATGCCGCGTGAAAATAGGATGATGGCACTACCTACCAGCCATGCCAGCATGAACGAGAGATAGCGAATGGCGAGTGGATCAAGTCCCGGCTTCGGCGTTACAGATAGATTACCGGTGATGCCAACGTCGGAAAGTGCCCACGTAAGGCACGTCGCCATCAACACGTATGACGCTACTCCTCCAATCCCAATGAACCACCAAAAATGCTGGAGGGCGCCGCGCCACAAATATGCGAAAACCCCTACCGCAAGCGCTGGACCAATGAGTCCAAAAGGGATCGCCATACTAAACGGATTCATCGTAGAAATATTCCAATGTAGTTGAAAAGTCGTAGCTTAACGATTTGCAGTGTCCGCTTCTGGCCGATAGCAGGTGGACGGAACGGCTCAGTGTATAAGCTTGTTGCCATCGGAGCAACCATCAGGTTGCGCCCGTTCAATTAAATTCCTGCCGGAAAATACGAAAAATTGTCATAAGATTGTTGTAAAACTACCCTTCACACGTTGTCGGAATACGGCATACTGATCCTTTGCCGTGGCCGGCGTGCATCCATTCCCAGGCAGAACGGCAACTTGCGGGCGTCTTTTTTGCCCCGTGCGGACCGCGCCAAGCGCGCGCCGTCCGTCATCTGCTTGTCATTAAAATAGTCGACTTTTCACGGCGGCGCAGACTGCCGGGAGCGGCCATTGACCAGGGATTGCATGAGCGAGGACTATGAAGACCACGGTAACTCCCAGCCTGACCTTCCTCACGGGCGGCGGCCAGATGGCTGCGCGCATTGCCGGACGCGACTGGCGCGCGACGCCGCTCGGCCCCATCGAAGACTGGCCCGCCGCGCTGCGCACGGCGCTGGGCCTCACGTTGAATTCCCGCTTCCCCTCGCTGCTCGCGTGGGGGCCGGACCTGATCAGTTTCCATAACGACGCGTACTCGCCGCTGCTCGGCGACAAGGCCGCGCTGGGGTTGCCATTCCACACGGTGTGGCCGGACGTATGGGACACGGTCGGGCCCATCGCCGCGAAAGCGTATGCGGGCGAGGCCAGCTATTACGAGGACATGCCCGTGCTGATCGAGCGCCACGGCCATCCGGAGCAGGCCTGGTTCACGTTCTCGTGCAGCCCCGTGCGCGACGACGACGGCACCGTCGGCGGCATCCTGTGCACGGTGACGGAGACGACGGGCAAGGTGCGCGCGCTGGCGGCACTGCGCCAGAAGGAAGAGACGCTGCGCCGCCTGAACGGGGCCTTGACGCACCAGGTCGCCGCGCACGCGAGCGACCGCGAACGGCTGTGGCGCATCTCGCCGGACGTGATGTGCGCGGCGTCGCTGGCGACGGGCCGCTTCCTCACCGTGAACCCGGCGTTCACGGCATCGTTCGGCTGGACGGCGGACGAGGCGACGACGCGCCCGTTCCTGGAACTCGTGTACCCGGAAGACCGCGACGACGTATTGGACAAGATGCACTTGCTGGCCGCCGGCACGCCGCTCGTCGGCTACGAAGTGCGGGTGCAGCACAAGGACGGGTCGTATCGCTGGGTCTCCTGGACCATCTCTCCGGAAGGCGAGCTGCTGTACGGCGTCGCGCGCGACATCACGGCGGAAAAGCACCGGGCCGACGCGCTGCGCCAGGCCGAGGAAGCGCTGCGCCAGGCGCAGAAGATGGAAGCCGTGGGCCAGCTGACGGGCGGCCTCGCGCACGATTTCAACAACATGCTGGCCGGCGTCACGGGCCACCTGGAACTGATGAAGCTGCGGCTGCGCATGGGCCAGACCGGCGACCTGCCCACGCGCATCGACGCCGCCCTCGGCGTGACGCAGCGCGCGGCGGCGCTCACGCACCGGCTGCTGGCGTTCTCGCGCCGCCAGGCGCTCGACCCGAAGCCGACCAGCGTCAATGCGCTCGTGATGTCGATGACGGACCTGATCGAGCGGGCGGCCGGCCCCGCCATCGCCGTGCGCACCCGGCCGGCCACCGCGTTGTGGACAACGTTGTGCGACCCGAACCAGTTGGAAAGCGCACTGCTGAATCTCGCGAACAATGCGCGCGACGCGATGCCGGAAGGCGGCCTGCTCGTCATCGAGACGGAAAACGTCACCCTGACGCCCGCCCAGGCGCGCCGCCACGGCGACCTGCGGCCCGGCGAATACGTGCAGGTGAGCGTGCGCGACAACGGCGCCGGCATGGCGCCCGACGTCGTGGCGCGTGCGTTCGACCCGTTCTTCACGACGAAGCCGATGGGGCAGGGCACGGGCCTGGGCCTGTCGATGGTGTACGGCTTCGCGCACCAGTCCGGCGGCAACGTGCGCATCGAATCGTTGCCGGGGCAGGGCACGGAAGTGCGGCTGCTGCTGCCGCGCCACCTCGTCGAGACGGTGCCGGCGGCCGGCCACGATGCCGAGCCGCCGCTGGCCGCGGGCACGCGCAAGGGCGTCGTGATGGTCGTCGACGACGAGGACGACATCCGCGCCCTGATGAGCGAAGTCCTGGAACTGCAGGGCTATACGGTGCTGGCCGCGTGCGATGCCCCGCAGGCGCTGCGCCTGTTGCAGGAGGCGCGGCCCGACATGCTCGTGACGGACGTCGGTCTGCCCAACGGCATGAACGGCCGCCAGCTGGCCGACCACGTGCGCACCCAATGGCCGCAGCTTCCCGTGCTGATGGTGACGGGCTATGCGGAAAGCACCGTCATGAAGAACGAGACGCTGCCCGCGCAGATGGAAATCCTGACCAAGCCGTTCGCGATGAACGCGCTGGTGGACAAGGTCGGCGCCCTGCTGTGCCAGGGCCAGGGCGCGGACACGGAAGCGGGGGCGGAGACCGGCGCCGAAGCCGCCTGAGCGGCCCCGCGCCTCCGGCGTCAGGCGGCCAGCGGGCCGTCGATGCGGTCCGGCGTGACGAGCTCGCCGAAATGCACCGTGCGCGTGGCGATGTCGTGGTAGGCGCCGACGAGGCCCATCTCGCCGCGCGCGATGCGCTCGCGCAGGAAGGCGCTGCCCGCGATGATCTCGTCCAGCGAGTTCTCGATGTTGCGTCGCGTGACCTGCTCCAGCATGGCCTGCCCTGAAGGCGGATGCTGCGCGCCGCACTGGCAATCGTCGATCGCCTTGCGGATCTTGCCGGTGATGGCGCCCACGCTGTGCCCTTTTTCGTTCTGCAGCGCGAGGCCGATGGCGCCGCAGCTCGAGTGGCCCTTCACGACGATCAGCTTGGCGCCCAGCTTGTGGGCGATTTCCAGGCTGCCGATGATTTCGCGGCTGATCACGTTGCCGGCGATGCGCACCGTCAGCAAGTCGCCGAGACCCGCGTCGAAGATGATTTCCGGCGACGTGCGCGAATCGATGCAGTTGACGACGACGGCCATCGGATGCTGGCCGGACGCCGTCGCTTCGGCCTGGTGCAGGTAGTACTTGTTGGTCGTGCGGCCCGTGCGGAAGCGCTCGTTGCCGTCGCGCAGCAGGTGCAATACGTCGTCGGGGCGCAGCTTCTTCTGCGTGTCGCGGTCGAGCGCGGGGACGAACTGGATCGGATCCTGCATGCGGTATTCGTCGCGCAGGCCGATGACGTTCAGGCGCACGTTGCGTTCGCCTGCCACGACGCGGTAGTCGTCGATGATCTCCAGCACGTCGTTGTCGATGTAGTCCGTGCCGGACGCGTCGATCAGCACGTTCGCGTTGGCCGGGATGTCCCACAGCGCGCTCTTGATCGTCGCCTTGTTCAGGAACGACACCTGGTTCGGCAGCTCCATCTTGATGACGTCGCCGATGTGCAGGCGATATTGCTCGATCGAGAACGGGTTGCGGAAATGGCTGCGCATCAGGTAGAACAGGCTGGCGGCCAAGCCGATCAGCACACCGGTCAGCAAGTCCGTCAGGACGATGGCGGCGACGGTGACGACGAACGGCACGAACTGCGACCAGCCCTTCTTGTACATGTCGCGGAACAGCGAGACCTTGGCCAGCTTGTAGCCCGTCACGATGAGGATGGCGGCCAGCGCGGCCAGCGGGATCAGGTTCAGCATCGGGGCCAGCACCAGCACGCTGGCGAGCAGCAGCAGCCCGTGGATGACGCTCGACGCCTTCGTCCGGTTGTCGTTCTGCACGTTGACGGAGCTGCGCACGATGACGGACGTGACGGGCAGGCCGCCCAGCAGCCCGGCGCAGATATTGCCGAGGCCCTGCGCGACGAGCTCGCGGTTCGGCGGCGTCTCGCGCTTGTGCGGGTCGAGCTTGTCGACGGCCTCGACGTTCAGCAGCGTTTCCAGCGATGCGACGATCGCGATCGTCACGCCGACGATCCAGACGTCGCGATTCGTGAAATGGGCGAGGTCGGGCAATTGCAGGTAGGCGCCCAGATTATTCGTATCGACGGGCGGAATATCGACGAGGTGCGCCGGCGCGATGGCGAGTGCCGGGAAAAACCGCGCGAACATTAACTGCAGCGCAACGCCCAATACGACGACGAACAAGGGGGCGGGCAGCAATTTGACGTTTTTCAGCGGCGTCTTGTCCCAATACACGAGTGCCAGCATCGACAGCAGGGCGATGATCAGCGCGCCCGGCGTAATGGCCGCGAATGCGTGCAGGATCGCGGAAAACGTGTTTTCGCCGTTGGCCTGGATGAATGACGATTCGTCGGCGCGATTGGCGTCATAGCCGATCGCATGCGGCAGCTGTTTCAGGATCAATAGAATCCCGATCGCCGCGAGCAATCCCTTGATGACGTTCGATGGAATGTAATTCGCGATGACGCCGGCGCGGGCGACGCCCATGATCAATTGCAGGGCGCCGGCAATGACGATTGCCGCGAGCAGGATCTCGAATGCGCCGAGTTTCGTGATCGACGCCAGCACGACGGCCGCCAGCCCGGCGGCGGGGCCGCTTACGCTCGTGTGCGAGCCGCTTGCGAGTCCGACGACGATGCCGCCGATAATGCCGGAAATAATCCCGGAAAACAGAGGGGCGCCCGATGCGAGGGCAATACCGAGACACAGGGGCAAGGCGACAAGAAACACTACTATGCCGGCCGGCAAATCGTACTTGAGGGTATTCGTAGTCATGGGAATCTCGCGGAAGAACGATGGTTGTCAGTCAGAATGCGGCCCGCTCTTCGCGAATGGCGAATCAGCGTGGACGCATGGCGAAATCGATTCGGCACCGGCGCGTGGCCGGTGAATCCGGATTCATTACCGTTTGATTGGATGAATCAAAACGGTGCAATGCACCGATTTGATGCATTCCCAGAAAACAGATTGTTAAAACGATGGGCGAAAAATATAACACGCATTTTGCATATCGGTCCAGCAAGCGCAATAAAACGTTACAATTCTTCCCAATAAATAGATTTGCATAAAAGCGGTTTTATTCCGGTTATTTTTATTGCTGAGAATAACGTCGGATTGGGCTTCCGATAAGTCCGGCATGAAGGCGTGACAAGCCGCGCGGGCGCCGCCAGCGCGGCCGGGCGATTGTGGGAGGGACGTCAGTCAGGTAGAATAGCGGGCTGCAATATGCAGAGTGTCGCCATAGTACAATGGATAGTACAAGGTCCTCCTAAGACTTAGATGCAGGTTCGATTCCTGCTGGCGACACCACCTTCACCGCTTCCCCAGCCGCATCAGGCGCGTGCCCTTCGGTACAATGCCTGCTTTCTCATTCCGCTCATACCATGGCTGTCATCTCCCTCACTTCCGCGCAACTGGCATTCGGCCACGTGGCGCTGCTCGATCATGCCGATTTCTCGCTGGAAGCCGGCGAGCGCGTCGGTCTCATCGGCCGCAACGGCACGGGCAAGTCCTCGCTGCTGAAGATCATCTCCGGCCGCTCGAAACTGGACGACGGCCTCCTCGTCATGCAGCAGAACGTCAAGATCGCCTACGTCGAGCAGGAGCCCGTGTTCGATCCCGCGATGACCGTGTTCGACGCCGTTGCCGCCGGCATGGGCGACCAGAAGGCGATGTTGGCCGAGTACGAGGCGCTGACGGGCCAGTTCGGCCAAGGCAATGACGATGCCGTCATGGAGCGCATGCACGACCTGCAAGTGAAGCTCGACGCGACGGACGCGTGGAACCTCGGCAACCGCGTGGAGACCACGCTGGACCGCCTGGGCCTCGCGGGCGACGCGACGATGGGCACCTTGTCGGGCGGCATGCAGAAGCGCGTGGCGCTCGCCGTCGCGCTCGTGTCCGGCCCGGACGTGCTGCTGCTGGACGAGCCCACGAACCACCTGGACTTCACGTCGATCCAGTGGCTGGAAGGCCTGCTGCGCGAATTCCGCGGCTCCGTGCTGTTCATCACCCACGACCGCCGCTTCCTCGACAACGTCGCCACGCGCATCGTCGAACTCGACCGCGGCCGCCTGCTGTCGTTCCCCGGCAATTTCAGCAAGTACCAGGAACGCAAGCGCGAACTGCTCGCGATCGAGGAAGTCGAGAACGCCAAGTTCGACAAGGTGCTCGCGCAGGAAGAAGTGTGGATCCGCAAGGGCGTGGAAGCGCGCCGCACCCGCAACGAAGGCCGCGTGCGCCGCCTGGAAGACTTGCGCCTGCAGCGCGCCGCGCGGCGCGACCAGCAGGGCCAGGTGCGCATCGACGTGGCGACCGGCGAGCGCTCCGGCAAGATCGTCGCGGAACTGGAAAACATCTCGAAGTCGTATGGCGAGAAGACGATCGTCAAGAACTTCACCGGCACGATCATGCGGGGCGACAAGGTCGGCCTGATCGGCCCGAACGGTGCGGGCAAGACGACGCTGTTGAAGATCATCCTCGGCGAAGAGACCGTGGACAGCGGCACCGTCAAGCTCGGCACCCGGCTGAACGTCGCCTACTTCGACCAGATGCGCGCGCAGCTGAACGAAGAAGCGACCCTCGCCGACACGATCGCGCCCGGCAGCGACTGGGTCGAGATCAACGGCCAGCGCAAGCACGTGATGAGCTATCTGGGCGACTTCCTGTTCGCGCCCGAGCGCGCCCGTTCGCCCGTGAAATCGCTGTCCGGCGGCGAGCGCAACCGCCTGCTGCTGGCGCGCCTGTTCGCCAAGCCCGCGAACTGCCTCGTGCTCGACGAACCGACCAACGACCTCGACATCGACACGCTGGAATTGCTGGAAGAGCTGCTGACGGATTACACGGGCACCGTGTTCCTCGTCAGCCACGACCGCACGTTCCTCGACAACGTCGTCACGCAAGTCATCGTGTCCGAAGGGCAGGGCACGTGGCGCGAATTCGTCGGCGGCTACAGCGATTGGGAGCGCGTGAAGAGCGCCCCGGCACCGGCACCGGCACCGGCACCCGCGCCGAAGGCGGCGCCCGCGAAGGCGGCCGAGGCCGCGCAGGCCGCGCAGGCTGCGGCGGTCAAGAAGGTCAAGCTGAGCTACAAGGAACAGCGCGAGCTGGAAGAGTTACCGCAGCTGATCGCCACCTTGGAAGACGAGCAGTCCGCGATCACGGCGCAGCTGAACGCGCCCGACTTCTACAAGACGAATCCGGCCGACGCGCGCCGCATCAATGCCCGTTACGCGGAAATCGAGGAATTGCTGCTGGACGCGCTCGAGCGCTGGGAACGCCTCGACGCGCGCGCAAAAGGCGAATAGCCCGGATACCGGCATCCACGAACTGCCGCGCAGGCGCGCGCCCCGTTTGGCCCGCTCATCGTATATGTAATGCGGCGGGCTGGACGTCGGCACGCCCGCCGTTTGTTGTCGATGAGGAATACGGTGTGAAGATCCTGATGGTATCGGAAGACCTGCCGGGCGCCGTGACGAGCGGACTCGGCGCGCACGTGGTCACGCTGTCGAACGCGCTGCTCGACCAGGGGCATGCCGTCGACATCATGGGGCGCAGCGAGCGCATGCACGCCGGCGCCGCCGCCGACATGGGCTTTCGCGGGCGCGTGCTGCCCGGTTTCGGGTTCGCGCATCCCGGCTGGAACGAGGCCCAGCTGGGCCTGTTCAATCCGGCCAAGCGGCCCTGGTTCGCGCGCCGCGTCGCGCAGGCGCTGATGCGCGTGGCGGACCAGTACGACGTCGTGCATTACCACGGCCATCTGCCGACGGTGGGCCGCTACGTGCCCGTCGCCGTGAACTTCGTCCAGACCCGCCATGACCAGGGCAGCGAATGCGTGACGCGGCTGCGCTTCAAGGACGAGCACGTGTGCGACACGCGCGACGTGCGCGATTGCGCCGCCTGCCTGCACCCGACGCCGAATTCGCTGCGCCGCACCGTGTCCGGCCTCGCCGTCGGGCGCTACCGCTCGGGCGCCGCGGAGGCGTTCGCGCGGCACAAGACCATCTTCGTCTCCGATTTCCTGCGCCGCGCGTTCCTGCGCGCCGTGCCCGATGCCGACCTGTCGCATGCGCGTGTGATCCACGACTTCGTCCCGTATGCGCGCTTGCGCGAGCGCGCGGCCGCCTCCGGTGACGTGACGCCGGGCGACGTCCTGATCGCCGGCCGCATCGATGCGGGCAAAGGCATCGGCGAATTCCTCGCGCAGGTGCACGGCTGGCTGCCGCGCCACGCGACGGTGACCATCGTCGGCGATGGACCGCTGCGCCAGGGGCTCGAAGGCCAGCACGCCGGTCCGCAGGTGCGCTTCCTCGGCCGGCGGCCCCACGACGACGTGATCCGCATGGCTGCGCGCAGCCACGTGGTGGTCATGCCGTCGCTGCTCGAGGAAGCGTGTCCCGCCACGGTGATGGAGGCCCTGGCGCTGGGCAAGCCGTGCGTGGCCCTCGCGCGCGGCGGCACGCCCGAGCTGGCCGCGTACCAGTACTACGACGGCCAGTTGCAACTGGCGGAGACCATGCCCCGGCTCGTGCAGCGCCTGGCCGACATCCTCGGCCGCCCTCCGGTGAAGATGCCGCTGACGGACACCTGTCCGCTGGACGTGTTCGAGGCCATTCCCCGGATCCTGGATTGTTATCGCGCCTGACGCAGAATTGTTAAATCCGGCCCTCGACGTTCCCGGGTGCGCGCGACGGGAGGTACCGTACGTCATGTAATGCCCGGCGGACCTGTGATATTCTGCGTAACAATGTTGCAGAAATTAACAGACACGCCGGACGCGCCGTACCGTGCGCACTGCCGGAAAAGCATGATGTAATATCGAAATATTGTTGGATTTATAAGGGCACATACCTTGTCACAACGACGCAAGACGATGACCCCAGAGGCGCGCGCGTGAAAGTCACCCGCCGCCCGGACGCCCATCGCTTGCCCTTCATCCTGCGCGACGGCCGTCCGGCCGGGGCGCACCGCGAACAGGCGCCCGCCAGCGCGCTTGCATCACTCCCGGGCGGCTCCGCCCTGCGCGACCGGCTGGCGGCACGTGCGCGCGCAACCATCGAAGAACAATACTCAACCGAGGTGGCGTGCGGGCGGCCGTCCGCGTTCCACCATCAACAGGCGGGGACACAATGATGAGTGAAGCGACAGGGATGGTCTGGCTGGTCAACCGTTTGCGCTGCATGTCCGTGGCCGAAGTCGGCTACCGGATCCGGCAGGCCGCCGTCACGCGCGTGGCCAAGCGCGTGCGCGCCCGCGCCGCGCCGCCGCTGCCCCGTGCCCGCACGTTCAACGTCCAGGGCAGCCCCGCGCTGCCGCAGGCGGAGCGCGAGGCGCTGCTGGCGGACGCCGACAGCATCTGCGCCGGCCACGTCGTCCTGTTCGGCAACCGGCGCTTCGACGTCGGCATGCCGCCCGTGTGGAACCGCGATCCGGACAGCGGCGTCGTCGGCCCGAGCATCTACGGCGGCGACATCGCGACGGGGAACCGCGAGCAGGTCGGCGACATCCAGCACGTGTGGGAACTGAACCGGCACCTGCACCTCGTGCGCCTCGCGCAGGCGTGGGCGCTGTTGCATGACCCGGCCTGGCTGCACGCGCTGCACACGCAGCTGCGCAGCTGGCTCGACCAGTGTCCGCCGCTCGTCGGGCCCAATTGGACGAGTCCGCTGGAACTCGGGATCCGCCTCGTCAACTGGGGCCTCGTGTGGCAACTGGTCGGCGGCGAGGGGAGCCGCCTGTTCGCGGGCGAGGAGGGCGAGCGCCTGCGCGCCGACTGGCTCGATTCGATCCACGCCCATTGCAGCGCCATCGCGCGCAACCTGTCGCGCCATTCGTCCGCCGACAACCACCTGGTCGGCGAGCTGGCCGGGCTGTACGTGGGGGCGTCCGTGTGGCCGTGCTGGGATGCGTCGGGCGCGTGGCAGGACCAGGCGCGCCGCGAGCTGGAGCACGAGGCCCAGGTCCAGTTCTCGCGCGACGGCGTGAACCGCGAGCAGGCGTTCGCCTACCACGTGTTCGCGCTGGAGTGCCTGTTCGTCGCGGGCCTCGTCGGCCAGGCGTGCGATCACCCGTTCTCGCGCGCCTACTGGACCGCCTTGCAGCGCGCGCAGCGCTTTCTCCGTTCCGTGCGCGACGTGGGCGGCAACGTGCCGCGCGTGGGCGACACCGACGCCGGCCTCGCGTTCCGCCTCGATGCGCCCGGCGCCAACCGCATCGAGCAATTGCTGGCGCTGGGCGACGCCGTGCTGCGCCGTCTCGCGCCCACGCATCCAGGCGTGCGCTGGCTGCTGCACACGGTGCCCGGCAAGCGGCCGGAGGCGGACCCGCACGAGTCCGAGACGGGCTGGGCCTTCCCGGACGGCGGCTACCTGCTGTTCGGCTCGCACTTCGGCGAGGCGAACGAGATCAAGGGCATGGTCGATTGCGGCCCGCTCGGCTATCTCGGCTTCGCCGCGCACGGCCACGCGGACGCGCTGGCGCTGACCCTGTCCGTCGGCGGCGAGGAATGCCTCGTCGATCCCGGCGCGTATGCGTCGTGGCAGGAGCCGAAGTGGCGCGAGTATTTCCGCGGCACGTCGGCACACAACACGGTGCGCATCGACGGGCTCGACCAGTCGGTGTCCGGTGGGCGCGCCATGTGGCTGAAAAAGGCGCGCGCGTCGATCGAGCGCATGCCGCAATCGCCGCACGAATTCGATTTCCGCGGCGCGCACGACGGCTACGAGCGCCTCGCGGACCCCGTACGGCACATGCGCAGCGTCCGCTTCGACGCGGCCAGCGCCACGTTGACCGTGCGCGACGAGATCGCCGCAAAGAAGCACCACCAGTTCGAACTGTTCTGGCATTTCGCGCCCGGCCTGGACGTGCGGCTGAACAGTTCCGGGCTGCACGTGCGGGGCAAACGCTTCACCTTGCAGATGCAGGCGCACGGCGCGGACCTCAAGCTGGAACTGGTGCGCGGCCACGAAAATCCGCCGCTCGGCTGGTATGCCGGGAGCGCGGAAACCATGCAGCCGTGCGACGTGCTGAAGATCAGCGCCGTATCGTCCGCCGTCCCGGTCGAGTGCAAGTTTACAATAGCGTTTTTCTAACAGTGTTTTTCCATAACTAAACAAGGGATTGTTTCAAATGCTCATCTATCTGGTCGCCGGCGCCCGCCCCAACTTCATGAAGATCGCGCCGATCGTGCGCGCCCTGCAGGCACGGCCGGATGCGCCGGCGTTCAAGATCATCCACACGGGCCAGCACTATGACCGCGAGATGAACGACGTGTTCTTCGAGGAGCTCGGCATCCCGCAGCCGGACGTGTTCATGGCCGCCGGCGGCGGCAGCCACGCCCAGCAGACGGCCAAGATCATGATCGGCTTCGAGGAACTGTGCCAGGGCGAGCGCCCGGATGCCGTGCTCGTCGTCGGCGACGTGAATTCGACGCTCGCCTGCTCGATCGTCGCCAAGAAACTCAACATTCCCGTTGCCCACGTCGAGGCGGGCCTGCGCAGCTTCGACATGGCGATGCCGGAAGAAATCAACCGCCTCGTCACGGACAGCATCTCCGACTGGTTCTTCGTGACGGAACCGGCGGCCGTCGAGCACCTGCGCCGCGAGGGCAAGAAGGAAGAGGCGATCCACTACGTGGGCCACGTGATGGTCGACAACGTGCTGTACCAGGCCGACAAGCTGACGCGCACCGACACGTCCGGCTTCGAGACGAGCGCCTGGAAGGCCGCGCGCCAGCAGGCCGGCCAGCGCTACGGCGTCGTCACCCTGCACCGCCCCAGCAACGTGGACGACGCGGCCATGTTCACGCGCATCGCCGGCGCGCTGAAGGACATCGCGGCGGACCTGCCGCTGATCTTCCCCGTGCACCCGCGCACGCGCGCGAACCTGGAGAAATTCGGCATCGACCTGGGCCCGAACGTCACGCTGGCGGGCCCGCAGGCCTACATGGCGTTCCTGAATTTGTGGAAGGACGCGGCCGTCGTGCTGACGGACAGCGGCGGCCTGCAGGAAGAAACGACGGCGCTGGGCGTGCCGTGCGTAACCATCCGCGAGAACACGGAACGCCCCGTGACCGTGGACGAAGGTTCGAACGTATTGGCCGGCACCGACCCGGCCGTGATCGTCGCCGAGGCACGCAAGATCCTGCGCGGCGAAGGCAAGCAGGGCCGCCGGCCGCATCTGTGGGACGGCCGTGCGGCGGAACGTATCGTGGACATCCTCACCAAGGAACTCCGCGGCTGACAAGATTGACAAAAAAGCGTAGGGCGCACGATAGCGTCCGCGAGGCAGCAGTACACCAAAACACCGACAGGGATGGCGCGGGCTCGATGCCTGCGCCGCTAAAAAACGAGGCACGCCGGACCCGGGTCACGGCGGCAGCAACATTTTTTGAGAAAGAAGAGCATTCATGAAGATTCTGGTTACTGGCGGCATGGGTTACATCGGATCGCACACGGTCGTGGAACTGCAGAACGCCGGCCATGACGTGGTGGTGTACGACAACCTGTACAACGCGGTGCGCTCCGTGCAAGACCGCGTACAAAAAATCACCGGCAAGCCGTTCGTCTTCGTCGAGGGCGACATCCGCGACCGCGCGGCCATGGAGGCCGTGTTCGGCGCGCACAAGATCGACGCCGTGATCCACTTCGCCGGCCTGAAGGCGGTCGGCGAATCGGTGGCGCAGCCGCTGCGCTACTACGACAACAACGTCTACGGCAGCGTCGCGCTGTTCGAGACGATGGCGAAGTTCGGCTGCAAGACGCTCGTGTTCTCGTCGTCGGCGACCGTCTACGGCGATCCGGCCTCGGTGCCGATCAAGGAGGATTTCCCGCTGTCGGCTACCAATCCCTATGGCCGCAGCAAGCTGATGATCGAAGACATCCTGCGCGACGTCTTCAAGGCCGAGCCCGATTGGCGCATCGCGCTGCTGCGCTATTTCAACCCGGTCGGCGCCCATGAAAGCGGCCTGATCGGCGAAGAGCCGAACGGCATCCCGAACAACCTCGTGCCGTACATCGCCCAGGTCGCCAACGGCCAGCGCGAGAAGCTGTCCGTCTACGGCGGCGACTATCCGACCCCGGACGGCACCGGCATGCGCGATTACATCCACGTCGTCGACCTGGCCGTCGGCCACGTGAAGACACTGGACAAGCTGGCGCAAGGCCCGGCCCTGCGCACGTACAACCTCGGCACCGGCAACGGCAACAGCGTGCTGGAAATGGTGCACGCGTTCGAGAAGGCGTGCGGCAAGCCGATTCCGTACCAGATCGTGGACCGTCGCCCAGGCGACATTGCCAAGTGCTACGCCGACCCGACGAAAGCCCGCGAGGAACTCGGTTGGACTGCCCAGCGTGACATCGCCCAGATGTGCGCCGATTCCTGGCGCTACCAGACTACCCCAAAATAAATGTATGAGGACCGAACCATGAAAGCGATGATTCTTGCAGCAGGCAAAGGTACGCGCGTACGTCCGCTCACCTACGACCTGCCGAAACCGATGATCCCCGTGCTGGGCAAGCCCGTGATGGCCTACCTGATCGAGCACCTGCGCAAGCACGGCGTGACGGAGATCATGGTGAACGTCAGCCACCTGCACGAAAAGATCGAGGAATACTTCGGCGAGGGCGAGCAATACGGCGTCCAGATCGGCTATTCGTTCGAGGGCTACACGAAGGAAGACGGCGAAGTCGTCGCGGTGCCGATCGGCTCGGCCGGCGGCATGAAGAAGATCCAGGAATTCGGCGGCTTCTTCGACGACACGACCATCGTCCTGTGCGGCGACGCGCTGATCGACCTCGACCTCAAGGCAGCCCTGGCGGAGCACCGCCGCAAGGGTGCCATGGCATCCGTCATCACGAAGGAAGTCCCGTGGGACAAGGTGTCGAGTTATGGCGTCGTCGTGACCGACCAGAACGGCCGCATCACGCAATTCCAGGAAAAGCCGAAGCAGGAAGACGCGCTGTCGAATTTCATCAGCACGGGCATCTATCTGTTCGAGCCGGAAGTGATCGACCTGATCCCGTCGGGCGTGGAATTCGACATCGGTTCGCAGCTGTTCCCGCTGCTGGCGGAAAAGGGCATGCCGTTCTATGCCCAGGGCCGCCCGTTCAACTGGCTCGACATCGGCAGCGTGAGCGATTACTGGGAAGTGCTGCAGAACGTGCTGACGGGTGAGGTCAATCATATGGACGTGCCGGGCATCCAGATCGAGCCCGGCCTGTGGACGGGCTTGAACACGAGCATCGATTGGCGGGGCACGACCATCAAGGGCCCCGTCTACATCGGTTCCGGCGTCAAGATCGAAGCGGGCGCCACGATCATCGGGCCAACGTGGATCGGCCACGGCAGCCATATCTGCGAGGGAGCCGAGATCGTCCGCAGCGTGCTTTTCGAGTACACTCGCGTGCTGAATGACGTGGCCCTGCATGAAATGATCGTGTTCAAGGACTACAGCATCGATCGCGCGGGCGAGATGAAGCACTCGTCCGAATACGGGTCGTCGGAGTGGCTGAACGCGCGCGATCGCCGCCGCAGCCGCCGCAAAGAACAGGCCGAAGACACAGACAAGGCAATCGAGAAAGTCAACGCATGAAAATTTACCCAGTCATCCTCTCCGGCGGTGCCGGTACCCGCCTGTGGCCGCTGTCGCGGGCCGTCATGCCCAAGCAGCTGCTGCCACTCGTGACGGAGAAGACCATGCTGCAGGAAACCGCGCTGCGCGTGCGCGGCTGGCCGGGGTTGATGGCGCCCCTGGTGGTGTGCGGCAACGAGCACCGCTTCCTCGTCGCCGAGCAGATGCGCGACGTGGGCATCACGCCGCACGGCATCCTGCTCGAGCCCACAGGCCGCAACACGGCCCCGGCCGTGGCCGCGGCCGCGCGCTTCCTGCACGCGCAGGACCCGGACGCGGTGATGCTCGTGCTGCCGGCCGACCACGTGATCGAGAAGAACGAAGCGTTCCGCCTCGCCGTCGAGCGCGCCGCGGCCCAGGTCGCGCAAGGCGGGCTGGCCACGTTCGGCATCGTGCCCAGCGCCCCGGAAACGGGCTATGGCTACATCCGCCGCGGCGAACCGCTGCCGGGCTGCGACGACTGCTACAAGATCGAGCGCTTCGTCGAAAAGCCCGACCGCGACACGGCCGCGAGCTTCGTCGCCGACGGCAGCTATTACTGGAACAGCGGCATGTTCATGTTCCGCGCCGACCGCTTCCTGGCCGAGATCGAACAGCACGCGCCGGCAATCGCGCAAGCGGCCGCCAGCGCCGTGCAGTCCGCGTACCGTGACCTCGACTTCTGCCGCCTGGACGAAGCCGCGTTCAGCGCGAGCCCGTCCGATTCGATCGACTATGCCGTCATGGAACACACCCGCGACGGCGTCGTCGTCGCGGCCGACATCGGCTGGAGCGACGTCGGCTCGTGGTCCGCGCTGGCCGACGTGCAGGACAAGGATGCGAGCGGCAACGCCGTGCGCGGCGACGTCTACCTCGACAGCACGAGCAATTCGCTCGTGCGCGCCGAGAGCCGCATCGTCGCCGTCGTCGGCGTGAAGGACCTCGTCGTCGTGGAAACGCCCGACGCCGTGCTCGTCGCCCACAAGGACCAGGTCCAGCGCGTGAAAAACGTCGTCGACCACCTGAAGGGCCACGAGCGCACGGAACACCTGTACCACACGAAGGTGTACCGTCCGTGGGGCTACTACGAGGGCATCGACGCGGGCGACCGCTTCCAGGTCAAGCGCATCTGCGTGAAGCCGGGCGAAAAGCTGTCGCTGCAGATGCACCACCACCGCGCCGAGCACTGGATCGTCGTGTCGGGCACGGCGCGCGTCACGTGCGGCGACAACATCATGCTGCTGTCCGAGAACGAATCCACATACATCCCCATCGGCATGACCCACCGCCTGGAAAATCCGGGCAAGCTGCCGCTGCACCTCATCGAAGTGCAATCCGGCAGCTACCTCGGCGAGGACGACATCGTCCGCTTCGAGGACATCTACAAGCGCGCGTAAGCGCCGCTTCTCACGTCCGCCTTCCGCGTCCGCGCCCCGAGCGCGGACGCGTCCCCCTTTGTCCCGTGGTTGCCGCACATCGAACGGCAGCGATTGGTTCGTTCGGACTAATCCGTGGTCATGATGTTGTCGTGTTACGCATTTAATATTCATTTGTTAAGTGTTTCATCGACAAAATTACACTGATCACACCCTAGGACATCCCATGAAGCAACGCTCAGCTCTTCACTCGCCCGGCCGCATGACCGTGCTCGCGGCCCTGCTGGCCGGCCTGTCGGCACCCGTGTTCGCCGCACCCGGCGGCGTCGTCATCAGCCAGGTCTACGGCGGCGGCGGCAACTCCGGCGCCACCTACAAGAACGACTTCGTCGAACTGCTGAACACGGGAGACACGGCCGTCACCTTGAATGGCTGGAGCGTGCAGTACGCGTCGAGCGCGGGCATCACGTGGCAGGTGACGAAGCTCCCGGCCAGCGTCACCCTGGCGGCCGGCCAGTACTACCTCGTGCACGAAGCGGCGGGCAGCGGCGGCACCGATGCGCTGGTGCCGGACACGGCCGGCACGATCGCCATGAGCGCGACGGCGGGCAAGGTCGCGCTGGTGAATTCGACGACGGCGCTGGCCGGCGCCAAGCCCGTCGACAACGTCGTCGACTTGGTCGGCTTCGGTTCCACCGCCAGCTATTACGAGGGTTCCGGCCCGACAGCCGGGCCGTCGAACACCCTGGCCGTGCTGCGCAAGAACAGCGGCTGCCTGGACAGCAACGACAACAGCAGCGACTTCGTGACGGGCGCCGCCGCGCCGCGCACCACGGCCAGCGACCGCGTGTCGTGCAGCGGCGTGGCGCTGCCGCAGCCGATCGTGCTGGCATGCCCCGGCAGCGTGGGCATCGACGTCGGCACGGGCACGACGGCGCCGCTGCGGGCGAGCGACGCCGACAGCATCGTCAACAGCGCCGTCATCAGCAAGGGCGCCGTGGCCGGCATCAGCCTGACCGGCTTCGTGTCGGCGACCGCCGACAACCGGACGGCGACCGCGAACCTCGTCATCGCCTCGAATCTCCCGGCCGGCACGTACCCCGTCGAGATCACGTTCGCCAACGACGCGAGCCAGAGCGCCAGCTGCACGGTCAACGTGGCCGTCACCGGCTCGCTGACCATCCCGCAGATCCAGGGCAGCGGCCTCACGAGCCCGTACGCGAACACGGTGCAGACGACGTCCGGCGTCATCACGAAGAAACTGGGCAGCGGGTTCTACATCCAGGACCCGCAGGGCGATGGTGACCCGAACACGTCGGACGCGCTCTTCGTGTTCGGCTCGCCGGGCGCCGCGAATGAAGGCGACCTCGTGCGCGTGACGGGTACCGTGACGGAATACACGCCGAACAGTGCCACGCGCTCGTTCACGGAATTGAAGGACGTCAGCGCCGTCAGCGTGCTGGGCAGCGGCTATGCGATCACGCCCGTCAACATCGACCTGCCGACGGAACTGAGTCACTACGAAGGCATGCTCGTGCGCTTCGCGAACCCGCTCACGGTCAACGGCAACAGCTACCTCGGCGACCGCGGTGAACTCGTGCTGGCCAGCGGCCGCCGCGAGAGCCCGACGAACCGCTATCGCGCCGGCACGGCGGAAGCAAACGCGCTGATCGCCGCGAACGCGCAGAACATGGTGATCCTGGACGACGGCATCTTCACGGTGCCCGCGCACATTCCATACCTCGCCGCCGACAAGACGGTGCGCGCCGGCGACACGGTGACGGACCTCGTCGGCGTGCTGGACTTCGGCGCGATCGGCGGTGGCGGCGGCTGGTACAAGCTGCAGCCGACGCAGGCGCCCGTGATCAGCCGCACGAACCCGCGCGAGGACGCGCCCGTCGTCGTCGCCGGCAACGTGCGCGTCGCCAGCGCCAACGTGCTGAACTTCTTCACGACGTTCACGGACGGCACGGACGCGTGGGGCCGCACGGGGCAGGGCTGCACCATCGGCAACACGACGTCGAAGAGCAATTGCCGCGGCGCCGACAACATGACGGAATTCGTGCGCCAGCGCGACAAGATCGTCGACGAACTGAAGGCGATGAATGCGGACGCCGTCGGCCTGATGGAAATCCAGAACAACGGCGACCTCACGGTGGGCTATCTCGTCGACGCGCTGAACCAGGCGATCGGCGCGCCGACGCCCACGTATGCGTACGTGGCGAAGCCCGCCGCGACGGGCACGGACGCGATCCGCGTCGCGATGATCTACAAGCCGGCCGTACTGACGCCGGTGGGCGGTGCGCTGTCGGACGGCGACGCCGTCAACAACCGCGCGCCGATGGCCCAGACGTTCAAGCTGAATGCGAACGGCGCCAGGTTCTCGCTGGTCGTCAACCACCTGAAATCGAAGGGCGGTTGCGGCGGTGCGGGCGCGGGCGACACGGACAGCGGCGACGGCCAGGGCTGCTGGAACGCGACGCGCATCCAGCAGGCGAAGCGCCTGTTCAACTATTTCATCCCGACCGTCGTGGCGGCCGCCAATGATCCGGACGTGCTGGCAATCGGCGACTTCAACTCGTACGGCCACGAAGATCCGATCGCCTTCCTGACGGACAACGGCATGGTCAACGAACTGGAACGCTTCGTGCGCCCGAACGGCATGCCGTATTCCTTCGTGTTCGCCGGCCAGAGCGGCTACCTCGATCACGCGCTGGCCAGCAGCACGCTGAACCCGCAAGTGGCCGGTGCGGCGGAGTGGCACAACAATGCCGACGAGCCGGACGCGATCGACTACAACCTGGGCGACACGGCCGACGATCCGTACGTGAACAATCCGTTCCGCGCTTCCGACCACGACCCCGTCGTCGTCAGCTTGAACCTGGCACCGGTGTTCACCGACGTCACGGCCAGCGTGAAGATCGCTCCGGGCGTGCTGGGCTATAACCGCGTCACCGGGAAGTTCACCGGAAGCGTGGCGGTCACGAACACGGGCAGTACGGCGCTGGCAGGTCCGCTGCAATACGTGCTGCAAGGCTTGCCGGCCGGCGTCACGCTCGACAACAAGAGCGGCGACTTCAACGGCGCGCCGTACGTCACGGTGCCGGGCGCGTCGCTGGCGCCGGGCGCGACCGTGAGCGTGGGCCTGACGTTCACCAACCCGTCGAAGACGACCATCACGTACACGTCGAAACTGTATTCCGGCACCTTTTGAGGATTGACTGAGAGAACACCATGACCAACCTGAACAACCTGTTGTCCCGCGCGCTGCTGGCGCTGGCCCTGCTGGCCGGCGCGACGGCCGCGCAAGCGAATCCGATCTACCACGTGGCCGTCGACACGTCCGCCGCAAGCGGCGACGGCTACCTGCAGATCGACTTCCTGCCCTTCCTCACGAGCGACGTGCTGACGGCGACGATCAGCGGCCTCGACGGCGCGTTCACCGGCACGCCGGATCTCGTGAACGTCGTGCAGTCCGGCGGCGCGTACACGTTCAAGAGCGATGCGTTCTCGGAATTCTTCCAGTCTATCGTGCTCGGCGGCCAGTTCGGCTTCGACGTGACGTTCGGCGGCACGCCGCTCGACGGCGGCAGCACGAGCCTGACCGTCGACCTGCTGAACGCCGCCGGCGACTATCTGGCGTACCCGGCCGCGTCGATCAGCCTCGTGGCCGGCCTGCCGCCCGCCGTCGCGACCGATGCCGCGTTCGCCACCGTGAATCCGGTGCCGGAACCGGCCGACTGGATGCTCGTCGCGGCCGGACTCGTGCTGCTGGCCTGGACGCAGCGCCGCCGCCTGCGCTGATCCTCGATGCCCACGCGTCCGCCCGGACACGTGGGCATCCTGCTGTGCGGCAATTTATTCGCTAAACATATCAATTCCCAATCGAAATGATATTGTTCAGCTGACTTTGCTTCGTGCATATTCGAGCCTGTTGTCACCGAGACAAACATGCCCAGGATATCGCGATGAGTGCACACGTCCTCGTGGTCGATCCCGACCCCGCCGTCCGCCAGCTGCTGGAACTGAACCTGACCCGCGCGGGCCACCGCGTGGACCTGTGCCCGGATGCCGAGTCCGCGCTCGCCGCGCTGGACGGCGGCCTGCCCGACATGCTGCTGCTCGAATGGGACTTGCCCGGCGAATCGGGCGAGGCGCTGATCCGGCGCCTGCACGCGCAGCCCCGCACGCGCGACCTGACGATCATCATGGTGTCGCAGCGGGCCGGGGAGCACGACAAGATCCTCGCGCTGGAATCGGGCGCCGACGACTATCTGACGAAGCCGTTCAATCCGCGCGAGCTGCTGGCGCGCATGCAGGCCGTGCTGCGCCGGCGCGCGCCGCACGTGTCCGTCGACGCCGTGCAGATGGCGGGCCTGCGCCTCGATCCGCACACGCAGCGCGTCGTGGCCGGGACGCGCGCCGTGGCGCTGGGGCCCGTCGAATTCCGCCTGCTGAACTTCCTGATGCACCACCCGGAACGCGTGCACACGCGCTCGCAACTGCTGGACCAGGTGTGGGGGCGCCACGCCGTACTCGACGAGCGCACGGTGGACGCGCACGTGGGGCGGTTGCGCCACGCGCTGCAGCCGAGCGGCCACCAGGAACACATCGAGACGGTGCGCGGCACCGGCTACCGCTTCGTCGCCTGGCGCGCGCGCGCGGCCGCCTGGGGCGGCGCCGTCCAGCGCTGAACGCCCACGTGGAACCCGTCGTCATCCTCAGCCGCCAGGAGCAGGAATACCTGCTGCGCGCCATCGAGCCGGGCTTGCGCGTGGCGAGCCTGCGCCAGTTCTTCCTGTGGACCCAGGGCCAGGTGCAGGCGCTGCTGCCGCACCACGTGCTCGTCTGCCTGCAGTTCGGCCCCGGCGGCGGCGTGACGCGCCTCGAATGCCTGCACGGTACCGTGCTCGACACGGCCGCGCAGCGTGTGCTGACGGATGCGGACGATGGCCTGGCGCTGCGCATCGCCCGCCACTGCATGCGGTCGGGACGGTTGCCGGTGCTGGCGGACTTCGGCGCGGTCGCTGCCGAGTCGCTGGCCGGCTTCCGCGCCGAGGTGGCGCAGGCCGGTTTCGACAACGTGCTCGTGCACGGCACCGGGCCGACGAGCGCGGGCGGCAGCATGTTCGTGCTGTTCGGCCTGCCGCCACGGCCGGAGGTGCGCCTCGGTTATTTCGCCGAACTCCTGCTGCCGCATCTGCACCTCGCGCTGTGCCGGCTGCCCGCGGCGCGCGACGCGGGCGACGGGCTGCCGGCGCGGCCGCTCAGCGCGCGCGAGACGGAAATCGTCGGCTGGCTGCGCGCGGGGAAGAGCAACGACGAGATGGGGAAGCTGCTGGGGATCAGCGCGCTCACCGTCAAGAATCACCTGCAGCGCATCTACCGCACCCTGGGCGTCAGCAACCGCGCGCACGCGCTGGCGCGCTGCATAGATTTGCGGCTGCTGGAGGACTGAGCGGCCGGGCACGAGGCTGTTGTTAAATCGGGCACAACCGAGTTAAAATTTTCGGAGAAGAAATTCGTTTGCGGTGCTGCAACCGACGAGCGTGGCATAAATGCATTGTCGCCATGACAGGGCCATGGTAGCCTTCACGCAAGGCTTTACACTAGAGCAATAGAGGAGTCGGTTGGATGTATCGTATGCAGAACCAGGGCACCGCCGCGCGGGTCCGCCAGGCAGGTTTCACCCTGCTTGAGCTGTTGGTGGTTATCGTTATCATCGGTTTGCTGGCGGCGTACGTCGGCCCGAAGTATTTCTCCCAGCTGGGCAAGTCGGAGGTGACGGTCGCGAAGGCGCAGATCGAGGCCTTCGAGAAATCGCTGGACACCTACCGCCTCGACGTGGGCCGCTATCCGACGACGGAAGAAGGCTTGAACGCGCTGCTGACGGCCCCGCCCGCGGTGACCGCCAAGTGGAACGGCCCGTACCTGAAGAAGGGCGTCCCGCTCGATCCGTGGGGTCACCCGTACCAATACCGTGCGCCCGGCACCAAGAGCGAGTATGAAATCCTTTCGCTCGGCAAGGACGGCCAGCCGGGCGGCGAACGCGAGAACGCCGACATCACCTCGCAATAAGCCGATACGCCTCCCATGCAGTTCGCGGTCCGCACCCTCGCGCCCGACATGCGCATCGCCAGCGTGCTCGTCGACGCGCAGGACGAGGCGGACGCGCGCCGCCAGGTCGAGGCGCGCGGGCTGTTCGTCAGCGCCATCGAGCCCGTGCACGCGCCGCTGCTGCGCCGCCAGCGCGGCGGCAAGCTGTCGCTGGTGCTGTTCAGCCAGGAGTTGCTCGCGCTGTTGACGGCGGGCCTCGGCATCGTCGAGGGGCTGGAAGCGCTGCTGGAAAAAGAGGCCAGCCCCGCCACGCGCGGCGTGCTGGAACGGCTGCTGGCCGGCCTGCGCGAGGGCAAGCGCCTGTCCGCCGTGATGGCCGCGCAGCCCGCGCTGTTCCCGCCGCTGTACGTCGGGATCGTGCGCGCGGCCGAAGGCACGAGCGACCTGCCGCGCGCGCTCGAACGCTACATCGAATACCAGCAGCGCATCGACACCGTGCGCGCGAAAGTCGTCAGCGCGTCGATCTACCCGGCGATCCTGCTGCTCGTGGGCGGCGGCGTGTCGATCTTCCTGATGTCGTACGTCGTGCCGCGCTTCGCCGAGGTGTACCAGGGCGCGGGCCGCAACCTGCCGTGGATGTCGCGCGTGATGCTCGAGTGGGGCCAGTTCGCCGGACGCCACGCGGGCGGCCTGCTGGTCGGCTTCGTCGCCACGGTGACGATTGCCGCGTGGGCCATCCGGCGCGCGTTGAAACGGGGCGGCGCCGCGCGCCTGCTGGCGAAGCTGCCCGGCATCGGCGAACGCGCCCGCATCTACGAACTCTCGCGCCTGTACCTCACGCTGGGCATGCTGAACGAAGGCGGCATCACCTTGGTGAACGCCATCGACACCGTGCAGGGCATGGTGTCGCCGGGCCTCGCGGGCGGCCTGAAGGCGGCGCGCGCGGCGATCGAGGCGGGACGCCCGCTGTCCGACGCGTTCGAAGCCAACGGCCTGACGACGCCGATCTCGCTGCGCATGCTGCGCGTGGGCGAGCGCACGGGCGCGATGGGCACGATGCTCACGCGTTCGGCCGCGTTCTACGACGGCGAGATCGGACGCTGGATAGACCGCTTCACGCGCACGTTCGAGCCCCTGTTGATGGCCGCGATCGGCCTCGTCGTCGGCGCCATCGTCGTGCTGCTGTACATGCCCATCTTCGACCTCGCGGGAGACATGTCGTGAACGCGCCCCTCGCCAGCCTCGACGCCGCGCTGCTCGCCCGCGCCCGCGCGCAGAGCCGCCAGACGCGCCGCTCGCTCGTCGAAGAGCTGCAAGGCTTGTGCGGACTGGAGCCGCGCGAGATCGTGGGCCTGCTGGCGGAGCCGTTCGGCCTGTCCGTGATGGAAACGCCCGAGATGTTCGGCCAGCAGCCCGCGTTCGACCTGCTGCCGCTGGCGCAGGCGCTGGCGCGCCACTGCGTGCTGCTGCGCGACGGCGACAAGCACCTCACGGGCGTCATTGCCGACCCGTTCGACCTCGACCTGCAGACGTGGCTGCAGACGCAGGCCGGCGCGACGGCGGCGGCTCCGCTGCATGTGCGGCTGGCGCTGCAATCGGACATCCAGGCCTACCTCGGCAAGCACGAGGAATCCGCGCGCGCCGTCGACACGCTCGTCGGTGACAGTGGCGAAGGCCGGCGCGACGGCAAGAGCGCGACGGTGCTGTCGTTCGCGAGCGTGTCGGAAGCCGCGAGCCCCGCCGTCAAGCTCGTGAACTCCACGTTGTACGACGCGTTGAAAGCGGGCGCCTCCGACATCCACCTGGAGAGCACGGCGGGCGGCCTCTCCGTCAAGTATCGCGTGGACGGCGTGCTCGATCACGCGGCGTCGGTCGGCGGCATCGAGCTGGCGGAGCACATCATCTCGCGCCTGAAAGTGCTGGCGGAACTGGACATCGCGGAGCGCCGCATCCCGCAGGACGGCAGTTTCCGCGTCGAGTCGGCGGGGCGCGACATCGACCTGCGCGTGTCGATCATGCCCAGCATCCACGGCGAGGACGCCGTCATCCGTATCCTCGACAAGCGCGCGATGATCGAGGCCTATGGCTCGCTCACCCTGGAAGCGCTCGGGTTCGACGCGCCGTCGCTCGCGACGCTTAGGATGCTCGCGCAGGAAGCCTACGGCATGCTGCTCGTGACGGGGCCGACCGGTTCGGGCAAGACGACCACGTTGTATGCGGCGCTGACGGAAATCCACAACGGCCGCGAAAAGATCATCACGATCGAGGATCCCGTCGAATACCAGCTGCCGGGCATCCTGCAAATTCCCGTCAACGAAAAGAAGGGCCTGTCGTTCGCGAAGGGCCTGCGCTCGATCCTGCGGCACGACCCGGACAAGATCATGGTGGGCGAGATCCGCGACCGCGAGACGGCGGAGATCGCGGTGCAGTCGGCGCTGACGGGCCACCTCGTGCTGACGACGGTCCACGCCAACAACGTGTTCGACGTGTTCGGCCGCTTCACCCACATGGGCATCGACCCGTACGCGTTCGTGTCGGCGCTGAACGGCATCTGGGCGCAGCGCCTGATTCGCATGAACTGCGCGCGCTGCGCCGTCCAGTACACGCCGGACGATGCCGAACTGGCGTCCGCGCACCTGACGCGCGCCGACGTGCACGACTACCGGTTCATGCGCGGCCTCGGTTGCGGCGATTGCCGCGGCACCGGCTACAAGGGCCGCCGCTCGATCGCCGAGATCCTCACGTTGAACGACGAGATCCGCGAACTGATCGTCGACAAGCAGCCGATCCGCCGCATCAAGGCCGCCGCCGCGGCGAACGGCACGCGCAGCCTGCGCCTGGCGGCACTGGACCTCGTGCAGCGTGGCGCGACGACAATCGAGGAAATCCGGAGGGTCACGCTGCATGCTTAGTTCGTTCACGTCCGGCTTCGGCCAGCAGCTGCGCATCGGTATCGCGCCGGACGCCCTCGCGCTCGTGCGCACGAGCATCTGGCCGCACGAGCGCGCACGCCTGCTGGGCCAGGTAGCGGCGACGGGCGGCGACGCCGTGTCGCTGGGCGCCGCGCTCGGCATGCTGCTCGGCGAGCACGACGTGGCCGGCCTGCCGGCGACCGTGGTGCTGTCCGACGACCTCGTGCGCCTGTGGCAGGTGACGCCGCCGCAAGGCGCCACGCGCCTCGCCGACCTGGAAGGCGCGGCCGCGCTGCGCTACCACGCGCTGTTCGGCGGCAGCCTCGCTGGCTGGACCCTGAGCGCCGACTGGGATGCGGCGCACCCGTTTCTCGCGGCCGCGCTGCCGCTCGCGCTGCTCGAGCAGTTGACTGCGGCGGCATCGAGCCAGCGCTTCAAGCTCGTCGAGATCGTGCCGCAATTCGTCGCGGCGATGAACCAGCACCGCCGCGTGCGCCGCGCCGGTGCGTGGTTCGGCGTCGTGCATGGTGGCGTGCTGTCCGTCGCCGCGTTCGACGGCGACCTGCTCGCGGCCGTGCGCACGGCGCCGATCCCGCCCGGCGCGGACCGCGACTGGCTCGAGGGCCATGTGGCGCGCGAAGCGCTGCGCGTCGGGCTGTCGCGGCCGGAGCGCCTGCAGATCTGCGGCCCCGCGCCGAAGGGATGGGGGAGCAGTGCCGGACGATTGAAATTCGCCTGCACCTTGTTCGAGGACGAGACGGACCCGCTGTGGCCCGATTGCGCGCGGCTCGCGCTGACGGGGAGGGCGCCTTGAGAAAAGTGCACATCGATTTCGCGCCGCCGAGCCTGCGCCGCGCGTGGTATCGCACGCCGCGCGGGACGTGGAGCCTGCTGGTCGTCGCGCTCGGGCTGGCGGGGCCGCTCGCCAGCACCGTCGTGCAATACCGCGGCCTGCAGCGCGCGGCCGCGGAGCGCCAGGCACAGGTCGCGCGCACGCAGGCCCGCGCGGCCGCGCGCGCGCCCGTCGCGGCGCCCGCGCGCGCGGTGCCGCCCGCGCAGGCAGGCGCCGTCAACACGGCAGTGCAGCAGCTGAACCTGCCGTGGCGCGGCCTGCACGACGCCGTCCAGGCGGCGACACCCGCGACCATCGCGCTGCTGGCGCTGGAGCCGGACGCGAAGAAGAGCAGCGTGCGCATCACGGCGGAGGCGAAGAACAGCGACGACATGATCGCCTACGTCGAAGCGCTGCAGCACATCGAGTGGTTCACGACCGTGCTGCTGGCGCGCCACGAGATCAACGAGCAGGACCCGAACCATCCGATCCGCTTCCAGATCGACGCGCAGTGGAGGCCAGCGCAATGAAGACGACGTTCGCCTCGCCCATGCTGCGCCTGCGGATCATGCTGCTGCGTGCGAATCCGATCATGGCGGCGGCCATCGTCGTACCGCTCGTCATGGCCGGGGCCCTCGCGTGGACCTTGCACACCGTGTGGGCGATGGAGCGCGCGCAGGAAGCGTACGCCGCGCAGGCGAAGCGGAAACCGCAGGCCGCCGCGACGCCGGCGCCGGCTCAGGAACCCGTGCCCGTGCAGGCGCCCGACAATCTCGCCGCGTTCTACGGCGCACTGGGCGAGCGCCGCGGCGCCGAGCAGCAGGTGCGCATCCTGTTCGACCTCGCGTCGAAGTCCGGCCTCGTGCTGCGCCAGGGCGAGTACAAGGCCGGCTTCGACCGCAATGCCCGCGTCTACACGTACCAGGTCAATCTTCCCGTGAAGGGAACGTACCAGGCGATCTGGCAATTCGCGATGGCCGCGCTGCGCGCGATTCCGTTCGCGTCGCTGGACGAGATCACCTTCCACCGCGACGCGATCGGCGACGCGACCGTGGAAGCGCGCCTGCGCCTGACCCTGTACCTGCGCGACGGCGCGCCGCAGCCATGAAGCCCGTCAAGCCGCGTCACGCGATCCTCGTCCTGGCCCTCGTCGGCGCGGGCTTGCTCGCCGCGTTCGGCGATCGCACGCCGGCCGGCGACATCGCGGAACCTGCCGAGCGGCCGGCCGCGCGCGCGGTGCTCGCGCGTCCGCCCGCGTCCGCGCCTGCGTCCGCGCCAGCGGCGGCCGCACCGGTGGCGCCCGCGAAGACGGCCGACGCGGCCCCCGCCCAACCGGTGCTAGTCCTGGTGCCGCGCGACGTCTTGATCGGCGACGGCGACGCCGCGTTCGGCCAGGGCGGCGCCGGCCCGTTCGCGCACCAGGACTGGACTCCGCCGCCTCCGCCACCGCCGCCGCCCCAACCCGCGCCGCCGCCACCGCCGCCCACGGCGCCGCCGCTGCCGTTCACGTTCCTCGGCAAGTCCGTCGGCAACGGCGCGTGGGAAGTCTATCTGGCGCGGGGCGACCGCACGTACGTCGTGCGCGAGAAGGGCGCCGTCATCGACGGCACGTACCGCGTCGAGTCCATCGCGCCCCCGGTCCTCACGCTGACCTACCTGCCGCTGAACCAGATTCAGCAGCTCAATATTGGAGTATTCGATTGATCGCTCGCCCAACGGCAGGCCGGATGCCCCGGTCTTCACTGCCCACCATGCTGGCCCGCCGGCTGCTCCCGGCCGCGCTGGCCTTGCTGCTGTCCGGCTGCGCCGCGCAGATGGCGTATCGCGAAGGGAACGAGCTCGTCGCGCAGGACAAGGTCGAGGCCGGGCTCGTGAAATACCAGGAAGCGCTGGCCGTTGACCCGGCCAACGTCGCCTACAAGACCGCGTTCCTGCGCGCGCGCGACACCGCGACGAACCGCCTGCTGCCGCAGGCCGACCGTGAACTGGCCGGCGGCAAGGCCGACCTGGCCGTGCAGGACTACCGGCGCGTGCTGGCGATCGACCCCTTGAACGAGCGCGCGCGCGCCGGCCTGCGCCAGGTCGACGCCGACCGCCGCCACGGGGTCTTGATGACGGAGGCGCGCGCCGCCATCGAACGCAAGGACTACGAGGCGGCGAAGGCGAAGCTGTCCGCGATCCTGACGGAGCGCCCCACGTACGATCCGGCGCGCGACCTGCTCGCGGTCGTGAACGAAAAGATCGAGGCCGCGTCGCCGGAGGCCGCGCTGACGGCCGCGTTCCGCTCGCCGATCAGCCTGGAATTCCGCGACGCCCCGCTGAAGCAGATCTTCGAAGTGATCGCGCGCCACTCGGGCCTCAACTTCCTGTTCGACAAGGACGTCAAGACGGACCAGCGCGCGTCGGTCTTCCTGAAGAACAGCACGGTGGAAGCGGCCGTCTATTACCTCTTGATGACGAACCAGCTGGAACGCCAGGTCATGGATGGCAACACGATCCTGATCTACCCGAACATCGCGGCCAAGCAGAAGGAATACCAGGAGATGACGGTGAAGACCTTCTACCTGGCCAACGCGGAAGCCAAGAACATCGCCAACACGTTGAAGACGATCCTGAAGTCGCGCGACGTGGTGGTGGACGAGAAGCTGAATCTCGTGATCCTGCGCGACACGCCGGAAGCCGTGAAGGTGGCGTCGCAGCTGGTCGCGCTGCAGGACGTGCCGGAGGCCGAGGTGATGCTGGACGTCGAGGTGCTCGAGGTGCAGCGCAACCGGCTGCTCGACCTGGGCATCGACTGGCCCACGAGCCTGTCGTTCACGCCGCTGGCAACGGCGACCGGCGCCGCGATCACCGTGGACCAGCTGCGCCACCTGAACGGCAAGACGATCGGCGTGACGGGCGTCGCCGGTTCCGTCACCGCGAGCAAGACGGACGGCGATTCCGACACGCTGGCCGCGCCCCGCATCCGCGTGCGCAACAAGGAAAAGGCCAAGGTCGTCATCGGCGACAAGCTGCCGACGATCACGACGACCATCTCGTCGGGCGTGGGCGGCTTCGCGTCGGAGTCCGTCAACTACGTCGACGTGGGCCTGAAGCTGGACGTCGAGCCCACCGTCTACCTGAACAACGAAGTCGGCATCCGCATCTCGCTCGAAGTGAGCAACCTCGTGGACACAGTCACGACGAAGGGCGGCACGACGGCGTACCGCATCGGCACGCGTTCCGCGTCGACGATGCTGCAGCTGAAGGACGGCGAGAACCAGGTGCTGGCGGGCCTGATCAAGAACGAGGACCGGTCGAGCAGCACCAAGCTGCCCGGCATCGGCGACTTCCCCATCCTCGGCCGCCTGTTCGGCAGCCAGCAGGACACGCGCAACAAGACGGAGGTCGTGCTGTCGATCACACCGCACCTGATCCGCAACGTGCAGCGCCCGCCGGCGTCCACGTCCGAATTCAGCGCCGGCACGGAAGCCAGCTTCCGCCGCCGCCCCGACTCGGGTGGGCGCGGGACGGTGCAGATGCCGGGGCAGGGCGTGCGGCCGAGTGCCGCGCCCGTACCGAACACGCTCGCGCCGCTGCCGGTCACGCCTGCGCCGGCGCCCGCGCCGGGCGGGATGGTGCCGGCCACCAGCGTCGGCGGCACCGCCACCCTGCCGTCCGCGCCCCCGTCCGTGCCGCCGTCCGACCTGCCGGTGGCGCCGCCGGTCCAGATCACGCCGCTGCCGCCGCCGGACGTGACGCCGATGCCCCAGCCTGCGCCGACACAAGCTCCCGTGCCCGCGGGCCGCGCGGCCTTTCCGAACCAGCAATGAACGCACGGCGCCCGCGCGGCTTCACCCTGATCGAGCTGCTCGTCACCCTCGCGATCCTGGCCCTGGTCGGGACCTTGGTGGTGCCGGTGGCCCAGGTCGCGCTGCAGCGCCGCCACGAACAGGAGCTGCGCACGGCGCTGCGCGAGATCCGCGCCGCCATCGACGCGTACAAGAAGGCCGGCGACGAGGGCCGCGTCGCGCGCGCGGCCGGCGCCAGCGGGTATCCGCCGAAGCTGGAGGTGCTCGTCGATGGCGTGCCGGACCAGCGCAGCCCGAAGAAGGCGAAGATCTATTTTCTGCGTCGCCTGCCGCGCGACCCGTTCAACGGCAACGCCGACCTGAAGGACGCCGAGACGTGGGGCAAGCGCAGCTACGCGAGCGAGCCGGACGAACCGAAGGAAGGGGACGACGTGTACGACGTCTACTCGACTTCAAGCAAGGTCGGGCTGAACGACATCCCCTACAGCCGCTGGTGAGCGCATGACTTCGACACCGACCATGACCCGCAAGCGGGGCTTCACCCTGATCGAACTGCTGGTGGTGCTGGGCATCGTGGCGCTGCTGCTGACGCTCGCGGTGCCGCGCTTCTTCCCGAAGATCGACAGCACGAAGGAGACGATCCTCGCCGAGAACCTGCGCAATACGCGCGCCGTGATCGACCAGTTCCACGGCGACACGGGGCGCTATCCGGACTCGCTGCAGCAACTCGTCGACAAGCGCTACCTGGCGACGCTGCCGTACGACCCGATCGCCGAAAGCGACGCGACCTGGGTCATCGTCCCGCCCGAGGGCGACGACAAGGGTGGCGTGTACGACATCCACAGCGGCGCACCGGGCAACGGCCGCAACGGCAAGCCGTATGCCGAGTGGTGACGCCATGCGGGCGCGCCGCGACAGGGGCTTCACCTATCTCGGCCTCGTGATCCTCGTGACGGTGATCGGCCTCGTCGGCGCGGCCACGCTGAAGATCGACGCGCTGCTGCGCCGGGCCGCGGCCGAGGAGGAGCTGCTGGACATCGGCGCCGCGTTCGGCGAAGCGCTGCGCACGTATGCGGAGGCGACGCCGAAGGGCCAGCCGGCGCAGCCGCCGACGCTGAAGGAATTGCTGAAGGACCCGCGCTTTCCCGGCGTGCGGCGGCACCTGCGCAAGATCTTCGTCGACCCCATGACGGGCAAGGCCGAATGGGGCATCGTGTGGACGAACCCGGGCGAACGCAGGGGCGTCGTCGCCGTGTACAGCCTGTCGACGGCGAAGCCGCTGAAGATCGGAAATTTTGACGCGCGCTTCCCCGGGTTCGAGAACAAGGAGCACATCTCGGACTGGAAGTTCGCGTCGACGGGAATGACTGTGGTGCAGGGGCCGACGTTCGCGCGGGAGACCCCGGGGCAGGCGCTGCCGAATGGTGTGCCGACGGGACAACCGTCGCTGTTTCCCGCGCCCGGCGGCACGCCATTCGATCCGGCGCGCCCGGGCGGCGGACAGCCGCCCGCGCCCATTTTGTTGCCTGAGGCCATGCCGCCGCCGGCCAGGCCTCCCGAGGCCATGCCGTCGCCCGTGCCCGGCGAGCCCGCGCCGCCGCCATCCGAGGACGCCGGCCGCTAGACCCGTCCCGTCACTTGGCGCGGCGCATGAAGTGGCGCGGACGGAAGCCCAGCGCCAGCAGCGCGGCGAAATAGACGACCGCGCTCGCGCCGATGATGAGGAACAGCGCACCGGCGCGCAGCAGCGGATGGGCGCGCAGCGCGGCCCAGTCGAGCTGCGCCTGGCTGAACCACGCCACGGCGCCCATCAGCGCGACGGCCGCGACGACCTTCAGGAAGAACGGCAGCCAGCCGGCATGCGGCACGTAGATCGCGCGGCGGCGCAGTCCCGTGAACAGGAAACTCGCGTTGATGCAGGCGCCGAGGCCGATCGACAGCGCAAGGCCCGCCACGCCCAGCACGGGCACGAACACGAGGTTCATCAACTGCGTGGCGATCAGCACGCCGATGGCGATTTTCACGGGCGTGCGGATGTCCTGGCGCGCATAGAACGCGGGCGCGAGGATCTTGACGAGGATGATGCCGAGCAGGCCTGCCGCATACGCCATCAGCGGCGCGGTGGCGGCCGTCACGGCGTGCGCGTTGAAGGCGCCGTAGTTGAAGAGGGTGGCGATCAGCGGCTCGGCCAATGCGGCGAGGCCGACGGCGGCCGGGAGCGCGAGCAGGAACGTCAGGCGCAGGCCCCAGTCGAGCAGGGCGGAGTATTCGACGGGGTCGCCGTCCGCGTTCGCCTTCGACAGGCTGGGCAGCAGCACGGTGCCCAGCGCCACGCCCAGCATGCCGGTCGGGAATTCCATCAGCCGGTCGGCGTACTGCAGCACGGAGACGCTGCCGGCGCCGAGGCGCGACGCAATGTTCGTGTTGATGAGTAGGCTGATCTGGGCGGCCGACACGGCGAACACGGCGGGGCCCATCTTCTTGAGGATGCGGCGCACGCCGGGGTCGGACAGGCCCGCGAGGGGGTTGAACGACAGCCGGGGCAGCATGCCGATGCGCTGCAGTGCCGGGATCTGGACGCCGACCTGCAGCACGCCGCCGACCATCACCGCGACGGCCATCGAATAGATCGGCACGTCGAAATACTTCACCATGAACAGCGAAAAGAAGATCGACGACAGGTTCCACAGCACGGGTGTGAACGCCGGAATCTTGAATTCGCGCCAGGTGTTGAGTACCGCGCCCGCCAGCACGACGAACGACATGCACAGGATGTACGGGAACATCAGGCGGGTCATGACGACGCCGGCGTCGAATGCGGCGCCCTTGAGACCGCTCGCGATCACGTACAGGACGATGGGGGCCCCGATGATTCCGAGGATGCTGGTCGCCAATGTGGCCCACACGAGGGTGTTCGCGACGTGGTCGACGAGGGTGCGGGTGGCGGCGTCGCCTTTCTGGCTCTTGTATTCGGCTAGGATCGGCACGAACGCTTGCGAGAACGCACCCTCGCCGAACAGGCGGCGCAGCAGGTTGGGCAGGCGGAAGGCGATGTTGAAGGCGTCGGTATAGTCGCTGGCGCCGAAGGCACGGGCAAACAGGGAATCGCGCAACAGGCCGGTGATACGGGACAGCATCGTCATGCTCGAGATGGCTGCCAGGGTCTTGAGTAGGTTCATAGCCCGCGATTATAGCTGGGCTATTGCACAAAAACGAACCAGGATTTGCCCAACGATGAAACCTTCGCTATAATCGAGGGCTGTATTGAATTCTGTTGGCAGACACTCGTTTGGCAGGCACTGGAATGGGCCGGTTTGAATGTTTGCAAACGCAACTTGACCCCGATTAGGAAATTCCATGGCAAATACCGCACAGGCGCGCAAGCGCGCTCGTCAGGCAGTTAAGCAAAACGCGCACAACTCGGCCCAGCGCTCGACCCTGCGTACCGCAATCAAGGCCGTCCGCAAGGCCATCCAGGCTGGCGACAAGGCCGCTGCCTCGCAAATCTTCCAGCAGTCCGTGTCGACCATCGACAGCATCGCTGACAAGAAAATCATCCACAAGAACAAGGCCGCTCGCCACAAGAGCCGCCTGGCGGCCGCCATCAAGGCCCTGTCGGCTTAATAATCCGACGGCAACGCCCGCGCGACCGAGGTCGCGCGCCCGGCGTGGATGAAGAACCCGCTCGACGCATGTCCGGCGGGTTTTTTGTTGCCTGGAGCCGGCGTCAAATTCGGGGTCAGAGCACGAGTTCGGGGTCAGAGCACATTGGCGCGACATGTCGCATGGGTATCATCGGCGGCGGCGGCTATCCTGCCGCGCGTCCTAGTGAAGCCGTTGAGTGTCGTGCGTGTCGACGCTGAAGTGATTTTATCTTTTAGTACATTGCGCACAAAAGTGCTCTGACCCCGAATTCGATATTTAACGTGCTCTGACCCCGAATTCGCTGACCCCGAATTCGGCATGAAACCCGACAGGCGTAAAAAAGGCAGCCCGCAGGCTGCCTGGTCGTGCGGCGAAGCGCTTACTTCGCTGCTGCCGGTTCGGCCGAAGCGGCTTCGGCGGCGGCGGCCTTCTTGGCCTTCTTGTGGTGCTTCTTCATTTTCTTCGCGGGAGCGGCAGGCTGCTCGGCCGTGGTCGATGCAGCCGGAGCGGCAGCTGCCGGTGCCGCGGCCTGGGTGGCGGCGAAAGCGGAAACGGCGAACAGGGAAGCAACCAGGCCAGCGATCAGTTTGGACATTTCGGGTTCCTTTAAAGAAGATGGTGATCCACAACGGTGAATCTGTTCCCTTAACGGTGGCCAAGAATTGCCGGTTGACAGGTTTTCTTCGCGCCTACATTAACTTTTCGAAAGGTTGATGCAGGTTAAATTCCGGCACGATTGGCGCCGACGTCCGCAGCGTCCACTTCCATCCATTCTCCCGGCATCAACGGATGCGTCGCCAGCGAATACGGTCCGATGCTGGAACGCACCAGGCGCAACGTGGGCAGCCCGACGGCCGCCGTCATCCGGCGCACCTGGCGGTTCTTGCCTTCCTCGAGCGTGATCGCGATCCAGCTGGTCGGTTTGCCCTGGCGCGTTCGGATCGGGGGATTGCGGGGCCACAGCCACTCCGGTTCCGCGATCAGCGCAGCGCGGCACGGCTTCGTCGTGAAGTCGCCGAGGTCGATGGGCGCCTGCAGGCGCGCGAGGCTGGCGCGGTCGGCGACGCCCTCCAGCTGCACGAGATAAGTTTTTGCTTCCTTGTGGTCCGGATGGGCGATCTGGTGCTGCAGGCGGCCGTCGTCCGTGAGCAGCATCAAGCCTTCGCTGTCGGCATCGAGGCGGCCGGCGGGGTAGATGTTCGGGATGTCGAGGTAGTCGGCGAGGGTGGGGCGCTCGCCCTCGCGCGAGAACTGGCACAGGACCTGGTAGGGTTTGTTGAACAGGATCAGAGACATGGGGAATAGTTTTTGGTGCATAATGTCGTGCCAGTGTTGCGTCTTAGACAAGACCGACGACCCGATCACTATTCTAATCTAATGGAGCCCGCAGACCTGGCGTCCCGCCATGCGCCCATTTCGGAGAACATGATGGTTCAACATATCCAAGTACCTACCGGTGGTCAAAAGATTACCGTCAACGCGGACTTCAGCCTGAACGTCCCCGACCAGCCCGTCATCCCGTTCATCGAGGGTGACGGCACGGGCGTCGACATCACCCCTGTGATGCGCAAGGTGGTCGACGCGGCCGTGGCGAAGGCCTACGGTGGCCAGCGCAAGATCGCGTGGATGGAAGTGTTCGCGGGCGAGAAGTCGACCCAGGTCTACGGCCCGGACGTATGGCTGCCGCCGGAAACGCTGGACGTCGTGCGCGAGTACGTCGTGTCGATCAAGGGGCCGCTGACGACGCCCGTCGGCGGCGGCATCCGTTCGCTGAACGTCGCGCTGCGCCAGGAGCTCGACCTGTACGTCTGCCTGCGCCCCGTGCGCTACTTCAACGGCGTGCCGTCGCCGCTGCGCGAGCCGCACAAGACCGACATGGTGATCTTCCGCGAGAACTCGGAAGACATCTACGCCGGTATCGAATGGGCGGCCGAGTCGCCCGAGGCGAAGAAGGTCATCGAGTTCCTGACCCGCGAAATGGGCGTGCGCAAGATCCGCTTCCCGGGCACGTCCGCGATCGGCATCAAGCCCGTGTCGCGCGAAGGCACCGAGCGCCTCGTGCGCAAGGCGCTGCAGTACGCGGTCGACAACGACAAGCCGTCCGTGACCCTGGTCCACAAGGGCAATATCATGAAGTACACGGAAGGCGGTTTCCGCGACTGGGGCTATGCACTGGCGCAACGGGAATTCGGCGCCGAACTCGTCGACGGCGGCCCGTGGTGCAAGTTCAAGAACCCGCACACGGGCAAGGACATCGTCGTCAAGGATTCCATCGCGGACGCGTTCCTGCAGCAGATCCTGCTGCGCCCGGCCGAGTACAGCGTGATCGCCACACTGAACCTGAACGGCGACTACGTCTCCGACGCGCTGGCGGCCCAGGTCGGCGGCATCGGCATCGCGCCGGGCGCGAACATGTCCGACTCCGTCGCCATGTTCGAAGCGACGCACGGCACGGCGCCGAAGTACGCGGGCAAGGACTACGTGAACCCGGGTTCGCTGATCCTGTCGGCCGAGATGATGCTGCGCCATATGGGGTGGACGGAAGCTGCCGACCTCATCATCAGCTCGATGGAAAGGGCGATCGCATCGAAGCGCGTCACCTACGACTTCGCGCGCCTGATGGAAGGCGCGACGCAAGTGTCGTGCTCGGGCTTCGGCGATGTGATGATCGAAAATATGTAATTGCAAACGATTGATGCAAATCAAAAGCCCCGTTAATAGCGGGGCTTTTTCTTTTATCACTCTATATAAGCGCGCATACCGCGGCGACGATAAGCGGGCTAAAGAATATAAGAGGCTGGGACGTTTGATTTGCCACATGCAGACGTTTCGCGACGGCAAACGATTGCACATATGCCAACAATGAGCGTCACGACTGGGATGAGGGCGGCGCGGTGCAAGCGCCGAGGATCCGCGCCGCGCACTGCCGTGCCTGGCGCAGAAAGAAAAAAACCCCGCCGCGGCGGGGTCTTCTGCTTCCAGAGGGAGCTTACGCGCCGACGATGTTGGAAGCTTGCTTGCCTTTCGGGCCTTGCGTGACTTCGAATTGGACTTTTTGACCTTCTTTGAGGGTCTTAAAACCGTTCATATTGATTGCGGAGAAGTGTGCGAACAAATCCTCGCCGCCGTCATCAGGGGTGATGAAGCCAAAACCTTTGGAATCATTGAACCACTTAACAGTACCTGTTGCCATAAAATAACCTTCGATTAAAAACAAATCACACGAGCCATAAAAGCAAGAAGCTTCTTGCCCCCTCCTCAGCCTGCTCACTTCTTATCAACAAGTACATAAGTACATGTCAATAACTGCATTGTTGGTGCAATAATCTTGTAAGTCAAGCGGTTTTGAACGACCGTTGTAAAAATTTTCACAATCGCCTAAAAACAACCTCTTGATTTTGGCAATCGGACCGCCATCTGTGCTCCGGCTGGAAAACGCGTAAGATGAAAGCAACTGGGATTACCCTGAGGGTTAGTTTCCGCACACACGAAGATCGAAAGCAATTTAGAATACCCCTATGGCAACCAAGCACGATACCGAACAGCTGCTGGAGCGGCAGACCGTCAAGCCACCCCCGTTGTATCAGGTGGCGTTGCTCAATGACGACTACACGCCGATGGAGTTCGTGGTCGCCATCATCCAGGAGTACTTCAACAAGGATCGCGAAACGGCCACGCAGATCATGCTTTCCGTACACCGCCATGGCAAGGGCGTGTGCGGCGTGTTTTCCAAAGATATAGCGTGTACCAAAGTGGAGTTTGTATTAACGCATGCGCGCAAGGCAGGCCACCCCCTGCAGTGCGTGATGGAGGAAGTATGATTGCGCAGGAACTGGAAGTATCTCTACATATGGCCTTTGTCGAAGCGCGGCAGGCTCGGCACGAGTTCATCACGGTCGAACACCTGCTGCTGGCGCTGCTCGACAATCCGTCGGCCGCTGAAGTCCTGCGTGCGTGCGCGGTCAACATCGAAGATCTGCGCAAGACCTTGACGAATTTCATCGGCGACAACACGCCGACCGTGCCCGGCACGGGCGAAGTCGACACTCAACCGACGCTGGGCTTCCAGCGCGTGATCCAGCGCGCGATCATGCATGTCCAGTCCGCGTCCAACGGCAAGAAGGAAGTGACGGGCGCGAACGTGCTCGTGGCGATCTTCGGCGAGAAGGACTCGCACGCCGTTTACTACCTGCACCAGCAGGGCGTGACCCGTCTCGACGTGGTCAACTTCATCTCGCACGGCGTTCGCAAGGACCAGCAGATCGACAGCCAGAAGGCGTCGGAAGGCGTGGAAGAGGCGCAGGTCGAAGGCCAGGCCAAGGAAAGCCCGCTGGATCAGTTCACCCAGAACCTGAACAAGGCTGCCGCCGACGGCCGCATCGATCCGCTGATCGGGCGCGAAGAGGAAGTGGACCGCGTGATCCAGATCCTGTGCCGCCGCCGCAAGAACAATCCGCTGCTCGTGGGCGAGGCCGGTGTCGGCAAGACCGCGATCGCGGAAGGCCTGGCATGGCGCATCGTCCAGGAAGACGTGCCCGAGATCCTGCAGAATGCCGTCGTGTATTCGCTGGACATGGGTGCGCTGCTGGCCGGCACCAAGTACCGCGGCGACTTCGAGCAACGCCTGAAGGCGGTGTTGAAGCAGCTCAAGGACACGCCGAACGGCATCCTGTTCATTGACGAGATCCACACGATCATCGGCGCCGGTTCCGCATCGGGCGGCACGCTCGACGCATCGAACCTGCTGAAGCCGGCCCTCGCGAACGGCCAGCTGAAGTGCATCGGCGCGACCACGTTCACGGAATTCCGCGGCGTGTTCGAGAAGGATCACGCCTTGAGCCGCCGCTTCCAGAAAGTGGACGTGAACGAGCCGTCGGTCGAGCAGACCGTGCAGATCTTGCGCGGCCTCAAGTCGCGCTTCGAAGAGCACCACGGCGTGAAGTATTCGGCGTCGGCGCTGTCGACCGCGGCCGAGCTCGCTGCGCGCTTCATCAATGACCGTCACCTGCCGGACAAGGCGATCGACGTGATCGACGAAGCGGGTGCCGCGCAGCGCGTGCTGCCGAAGTCGAAGCAGAAGAAGACCATCGGCAAGACCGAGATCGAGGACATCATCGCGAAGATCGCGCGGATTCCTCCGCAGACCGTCAACCAGGACGACCGCAGCAAGCTGCAGACCATCGACCGCGACCTGCGCAACGTCGTGTTCGGGCAAGACCCGGCCATCGATGCGCTGGCGTCCGCGATCAAGATGGCGCGCGCCGGCCTCGGCAAGCAGGACAAGCCGATCGGTTCGTTCCTGTTCTCCGGTCCGACCGGCGTCGGCAAGACGGAAGTCGCGAAACAGCTGGCGTTCATCCTCGGCATCGAGCTGGTGCGTTTCGACATGTCGGAATACATGGAGCGTCACGCCGTGTCGCGCCTGATCGGTGCGCCGCCGGGCTACGTCGGCTTCGACCAGGGCGGCCTGCTGACCGAGGCCATCACGAAGAAGCCGCATGCCGTGCTGCTGCTGGACGAGATCGAGAAGGCCCATCCGGACATCTTCAACATCCTGTTGCAGGTGATGGACCATGGCACCTTGACCGACAACAACGGCCGCAAGGCGGACTTCCGCAACGTGATCATCATCATGACCACGAACGCGGGTGCCGAAAGCCTGACCAAGCGTTCCGTCGGCTTCGTGGATTCGAAGGCGCAGGGCGACGAGATGGCCGACATCAAGCGCATGTTCACGCCGGAGTTCCGCAACCGCCTGGATGCGATCATCAGCTTCCGCGCGCTCGACGAGGACATCATCCTGCGCGTCGTCGACAAGTTCCTGATGCAGCTGGAAGAGCAGTTGCACGAGAAGAAGGTGGAAGCCATCTTCACCGAGAAACTGCGCAAGTTCCTCGCGAAGAAAGGTTTCGACCCGCAGATGGGCGCACGGCCGATGTCGCGCCTCATCCAGGACATGATCCGCAAGGCGCTGGCCGACGAGCTGTTGTTCGGCCGTCTCGTGAACGGCGGCCGTGTCACGGTCGAGCTGAACGAGAAGGACGAGGTGTTCCTCGAGTTCCCGGAGGGCGACGTCCCGCCGCCGCCGGAGCCCGTCGAGACCGTCGAAATCGAATAAGCGATCCCAGAATCGCTTGACGAAAGCCCGCCTCGCGCGGGCTTTCTTTTTTGTCATGGGCGCGTCACAAAAGAGTGCATGGCTGTCACATTGATTCATTTTGTTGTCACATGGCATTTCTATAATCGGTCGCATCCCTCTCTTCCGGACAGTGACCCATGCGACTCGCCCACCTTCAAACCGGCACCAAGATCCTCGGCGCCTTTGCCGTGGTGTCTCTCGCCATCGTCATCATTTCCATCGTCGCGTTGTGGCGCATGCACGCCGCCGACGCGATCACGAACGATCTCGTCAACAACAAGCTCGCCCGCCAGCAGATGACGGCCGAGCTGCTGGGCCTGACGCGTCTGAACGGTACGCGCGCCGTGGCCATTGCCCGCAGCGACAGTCTCGAAGCGGCCGACTACTTCCAGGCCATGCTCACGCAGGGCGACAAGAACGCGGCCGCCCTGGCATCGAAACTGGGTGTGCTGCCGTCCGGGCTCGACGAACGCGCGTTGATCGACGCCGCCGCGCAGCGCAAGGCCGCTTACCTGAAAGTGCGGCAGCAAGTGTTCCAGGCCAAGGACCTCGGCAAAACGCAGGACGTCGAACAAATGACGGCGGGCGACTTGGCCACCACGTTCGACGCGTACACGCACGCCCTCGACGCGCTGCTCGCGTGGCAGACGCGCGAGGCGCACGCGCTGGCCGCCACGTCCGCGCAGGCGTTCGCCCTCAGCCGCGTGCTGCTGCCCGCGTTCGGCCTGGCCGCGTTGCTGATCGGTTGCGCGGCCGGCTGGCTGCTCACGCGCAGCATCGTCACGCCGCTGCAGGATGCCGTCGTGCTGGCCGAGCGTGTCGCCACGGGCGATCTCTCCGCCACCATCGCGCATGACCGCGGCGACGAGATCGGCCGCCTGTTCGATGCGCTGAACCATATGACGGGCGGCGTGTCGGCCACCGTCGTGCAAGTGCTCGACAGTGCCCGGATGATCGATGATGCATCGGCCGAGATCGCGGCCGGCAACCGCGACCTGTCGCACCGGACGGAAGAGCAGGCGCGCAGCCTGCATGCGACCGTGCAGGCGATGACCGACCTGACCGAAGCGGTCGGACAGAACCACGTCAACGCGCACGACGCCAACGCGCTCGCGCTCGCGGCCTCGAGCGTCGCGCAGGAGGGCGCGGGCGCCGTCGAGCAGATGGTCGAGCGCATGGAGACGATCCGCCAGTCCGCCGCGCGCATCGGCGACATCACGGCGATGATCGACGGGATCGCGTTCCAGACCAATATCCTGGCCTTGAACGCGGCCGTCGAGGCGGCGCGCGCCGGGGAGCAGGGACGCGGCTTCGCCGTCGTCGCGGGCGAGGTGCGCAGCCTGGCCCAGCATTCGGCGGCAGCGGCCAAGGAGATCAAGAACCTCATCGGCGAATCGACGGGCGCCATCGAATCCGGCGCGGGCATCGCCAGCGCCGCGGGCGGCACGATGCGCGAGATCCTCGGCCGCGTGCGGCAGGTGGCCGATCTGCTCCATGCGATCGACGGCGCCAGCTCGGAGCAGGCGGCCGGCATTGCGCGCGTGCGCCGCGTCATCGCCGACATGGACGAGGCGACGCAGCAGAATGCGGCGATGGTCGAGCAGGCGGCCGCCGCGGCGGCCACGTTGCGCGCGCAGGCGGAGGAGCTGACGGACGTCGTGTCGACGTTCCGTGTGCAGGGCGACGCGCCGGCGCGCCATGCGCTCGCCGCGGACGACGAGGACGCGTACGTGCACGACCTGGCGCTGCTAGCGCCGGCCTGATCGTAGGGTGGGCACCCCTGTGCCCACGCGAGGGTTTGCGGTCCGCCGGCGTCCGCGTGGGCACGAGGTGCCCACCCTACCGAGCCAGCAGTAGGGTGGGCGGCCTCCGCCCACGCGAATGTTTGCGGTCCGCCGGCGTCCGCGTGGGCACGAGGTGCCCACCCTACCGAGCCAGCAGTAGGGTGGGCGGCCTCCGCCCACGCGAACGTTTGCGGTCCGCCGGCGTCCGTGCGGGCACGCATTTCAAGCCCCCGGCTTGAAATGCCCCATCCAACAGAAACGGATTTTCAGATCGCGGCCAGCGCCCTTGCCAGGTCGGCGCGCTGATCGTCCACGTGCTCGATCCCGACCGACAGCCGGATCAACCCATCGCCGATCCCGAGCCGCGCACGCTGGTCCGCGGGAATCGTCGCATGCGTCATGATGGCCGGGTGCTCGATCAGGCTCTCGACGCCGCCCAGGCTTTCCGCCAGGGTGAAGATCTCGCACTGTTCGAGGAAGCGGCGCGCGCCGGCGAGGTCGGTGTCGAGGTCGATGGAGATGATGCCGCCGTAGCCGTGCATCTGCCGCCGCGCCAGCTCATGCTGTGGGTGCGACACGAGGCCCGGGTAATACACATGCCGTACCTTGGCCTGGCTCGACAGCCACTGCGCCAGGTCCAGCGCGCTGGCGTTGCTGCGCTCGACGCGCAGCGCCAGCGTCTTGATCCCGCGGAGGACGAGGAAGCTGTCGAACGGTCCCTGGATGGCGCCGACGGCGTTCTGGATGAAGCCGAGGCGTTCGCGCCACGCCTGCTGGTGCGGCTGGCCGCCCACGACGGCGACGCCGCCGATGACGTCCGAGTGGCCGTTCATGTACTTCGTGGTCGAGTGCACGACGACGTCGATGCCCAGTTCCAGCGGGCGCTGGTTGATGGGACTCGCGAACGTGTTGTCGCACACGGTCATGACGCCGCGCTCGCGGCACAGCTGCGCGATCGCGTGCAGGTCGGCCAGCTTGAGCATCGGGTTCGTCGGCGTCTCCACCCACACCATCTTCGTTTCCGGTCGCAGCGCGTTCGCGAGCGCCAGCGGGTCCGTCAGGTCGACGTACGTGAACTCGTGGCCGGCGCTCGCGCGGCGCACGCGCTCGAACAGGCGATAGGTGCCGCCGTACATGTCGTCGCCGGCGACGATGTGCGAGCCGGCCGGCAGCAGTTCCAGCACGGCCGCGATGGCGGCGAGGCCGGACGCGAACGCGTACGCCGCACCACCGCTCTCGAGGTCGGCCACGCAGCGCTCCAGCGCCCAGCGCGTGGGGTTGTGCGAGCGGCCGTAGTCCAGGCCCTTGTGCACGCCGGGGCTTTCCTGGGCAAAGGTCGACGTCGCGTAAATGGGCGGCATCACGGCGCCCGTGGCCGGGTCGGGCGCCTGGCCGCCGTGGATGACGCGCGTGGCGATGTGGCGTTTGTTCGTGTCGTCTGGATGGGTCACGTCAGTGTCCTGCGCAGGTGGTTGAGAAGGTCGAAGCGGGTGATGAGGCCATAGAAATGGTCGCCCTCGGCGATGACGGCGGTCAGCCCGCGGTCGAGGATGTCGCGCAGCTGCTGCATGCCGGCGGAGGGCGCCAGGGTCTGCAGGTCGGACGTCATCGTACCGGAGACCGGGGCCTTGAAGCGCTCGCGTTCGCTGGTGACGTGCAACAGCAGGTCGGACTCGTCGATCAGGCCCACGAGCTTGCCCTTGTCGATGACGGGGAGCTGCGCGAGGTCGGCGCTGCGCATGCGGTTGAAGGCGGTCAGCAGGGTGTCGGTCGGAGACACCGTGATGACTTCGCCGTCGTCGAAGCGGCGCCCGATCAGGTCGCGCAGGTCGCCCGTGCTGGGGCGGTGCAGCAGGCCCTGGTCGACCATCCAGCCGTCGCTGTACACCTTGGTGAGATAGCGCGTGCCTGTGTCGCAGACGAAGGTCACGACGCGCTTCGGCGTCGTCTGCGCCCGGCAATAGCGCAGCGCGGCCGCGAGCAGGGTGCCCGTCGACGAACCGGCGAGGATGCCTTCCTGGCGCAGCAGTTCGCGCGCCGTGTTGAAGCTCTCCTCGTCGCTGATCGAATACGCCGTCTTCACGCGCGACATGTCGGCGATCGAGGGGATGAAGTCCTCGCCGATGCCTTCCACGGCCCAGGAGCCGGAGACGTCGCTGACTTTGCCCGTCTCGACGTACTCGGCGAGGATCGAGCCCTGCGGATCGGCCAGCACGAATTCCAGGTCGGGCTGCACGCGCGCGAAGAAGCGCGACAGGCCTGTCAGGGTGCCGGACGAGCCGACACCGACGACGATCGCGTCCAGCTCGTGGCGCATCTGGTCCCAGATTTCGGGGGCGGTGGTGGTCTCGTGGGCGGTCGGGTTCGCGGGATTGTTGAACTGGTCGGCGAACCAGGCGCCGGGGATCTCGCGCGCGAGCCGCGCCGCGTAGTCCTGGTAGTACTCGGGATGGCCCTTGCCGACGTCGGAGCGGGTCAGGTGGATCTCGGCGCCGAGGGCTTTCAGGTGCAGGATTTTTTCGGACGCCATCTTGTCGGGCACGACGAGCACGACGCGGTAGCCCTTGATGCGCGCGACGAGGGCGAGGCCCAGGCCCGTGTTGCCGGCCGTGGCCTCGACGACGGTGCCGCCCGGCTGCAGGCGGCCGTCGCGTTCCGCCGCCTCGATCATGGCGCGGCCCACGCGGTCCTTGATGGAGCCGCCCGGATTCTGCGATTCGAGCTTCAGGAACAGGCGGCAGGGCCCCGTGTCCATGCGGGTGACTTCCACCATGGGGGTGTTGCCGATCAGGGAAAACAGTGCAGCTTGCGACAAGTCTTGCATATTGCCTCCGTGCGGACGGGCGGCGCGGGCCTCGTGGGCGCCGCGTGCGGAAAGCTGGCGCCGATCGGGCGCCAGGCCGTAGTAAAAAAATAATACTACGGCTTTTGCCGCGCGCGTGCGTTGGGGCGAATTAAGACGGGCAGGCGTGCGTAGATTGTAGGGTGGGCACCCCGTGCCCACGCGTAACGCTAACGGGCCGCATACGTCCGCGTGGACACAGGGGTGCCCACCCTACGAAGAAGCGCCGGGTTCGTGCCTCGGAGGCGTCAGTTGCCCGCTTTTAATCTGCGCCACAACGTCGTGCGGCTGATGCCCAGGTGCCGCGCCGCGGCGTCGCGCTGGCCGTTGAAGCGCGCCAGCACGTCGGCCACCGTTTCCTGCGCCGGGGCGGGATGTATCGGCGCGGCGACGGCCGGGAGCACGGGCGCCGCGCCCAGTTCCGGCGCCACCGACAACAGGAACGCGGGTGTCAGCGCCTGCAACGGTTCGGCCGCGAGGAACAGCGCGAGGCGTTCCATCACGTTGCGCAGTTCGCGCACATTGCCCGGCCACGCATACGCCGCTAGCTGCGGGCCGCACGCAGCGATTTCCGCGGCGAGATTCGGGTGCGGCCGCGCGCTCAGCGCGGCGAGGGCGTTCTTCAGCGCCCAGTCGGCGAGCGCGGGAATGTCCATGCGGCGCTCGCGCAGCGGGGGCAGGGCGAGGCGCAGCACCGCGAGGCGGTAGAACAGGTCGGCGCGGAACCGGCCCTCGCGCACGCGCGCCTCCAGGTCGCAATGCGTGGCGCTGATCACGCGTACGTCGATGGGTACGGGGCGCGTGCCGCCCACGCGCATCACTTCGCGCTCCTCGAGCACGCGCAGCAGTCGCGTCTGCAGGGCGAGCGGCATCTCGCCGATCTCGTCGAGGAACAGGGTGCCGCCGTCGGCCGCCTCGAACAGGCCGGCATGGCCGCCCCGGCGCGCGCCCGTGAACGCGCCTTCCTCGTGGCCGAACAATTCCGATTCCAGCAGCGACTCCGCGATCGCGCCGCAGTTGACGGCGACGAACGGCCGGTTCGCGCCCCGCCGAGGACTCTCGCGGTGGATGGCCTGCGCGACGAGTTCCTTGCCGGTGCCCGTCTCGCCCTGGATGAGCACCGTCGCAGGCGAGCGCCCGTACAGCACGACGGTCTGGCGCAGGCGTTCCATCGCGGGGGAATCTCCCCGCAGGTCGGCGAGGCCGCGGCGCGCGCGCCGGCTGTCGGGCGCGGCCACGCGCCGTCCGCGCCCGCTCTCGAGCCGCGTCAGGCGCGCCATCTCGAGGGCGTCGTCGAACGCGCGCCGGATCGAATCGAGCGAGTACACGAACACGGTCTTGAGTCCCGCTTCCTCGGCCAGGTCCGTGATCAGGCCCGCGCCGACGACGACTTCCACGCCGGCCGCCTTCAGCTCGGCGATGCTGGCGCGGGCATCGTCTTCCGTCACATAGGTGCGCTGCTCGATGGCGAGGCCGAACGTGGCCGCGAACTCGGCCAGCTCGGCCACGGGACGCTGGTAGTGCACGAGGCCGATGCGCGTGGACAGCCGGCGCGCGCGCGACAGCGCCTGCATGACGTCGAATCCGCTCGCGGTCGCCACGACGACCGGCACGGACACGCGGCCCTTCAGGTAGGCCGCCTGCGAGCCGGCCGCGATCACGACGTCGCAATGCTCCGTCGCCATGCGTTCGCGGATGTGGCGGGCGGCTTCGTCGAAGCCCAGGTGCAGCGGTTCGATCTGGGCCAGGTGGTCGTATTCGGGCGTGATGTGGCGGAACAGGTCGGACAGGCGCGACACGGACACCGTCCAGATGACGGGCTTGCCGGCGCCCTGGTCCGGCGCCGGCGCGGGCGCGGGTCGGTTCGGGTAACTCATGTTGCAAGTGTACCGCAACGTGCAACCGATGTTTCAGTCCGATTTCATGCTGAAACGGTTGGGCGCGAACATTTCCGCCAGCCGTAAGAATCGGGTAAGGCGGCCCACTTAGGATCGTTGCCAGGCCGTCCACCTGAACGGAGATTATTAAAATGGAGACAAAAGTGGAAGATGAAATCGTCCAGCGGGTCAAAGCAGACCCGAACTACCACAAGCTCGTCAAAACGCGTTCCCGCTACGGCTGGACGTTGACGTGGCTCGTCATGATCGCGTACTACGGCTTCACGCTGCTGAATGCGTTCGACAAGCAGTTCATGGCGTCGAAGATCGGTTCCGGCGTCATGTCCTGGGGCGTGCCCCTCGGCCTGTTCGTGATCCTGTTCACGATCGTCGTCACCGGCATCTACGTGCGTCGTGCCAACAACGAATTCGACGCGCTGACCGACGCCATCCAACGCAACGCCGCGTCCGGCAAAGAGAAGGTGCGCGCATGAAGAATTCCACCCTGATGAAGAGCGCCGCCGCCGCGGCGCTGCTGGCCGCCACCGGCGCCGTCCTCGCCGCCCCGGACCTGGGCCAGGCGCAAAAGCAGGCCACGAACTGGACCGCGATCTCGATGTTCGTCGTGTTCGTCGTCTTCACCCTGTTCATCACCAAGTGGGCCGCCAAGCGCACCCGTTCCGCGTCCGACTTCTACACGGCCGGCGGCGGCATCACCGGCTTCCAGAACGGCCTGGCGATCGCGGGCGACTACATGTCGGCCGCCTCGTTCCTGGGCATTTCTGCCGCCGTGTTCGCGAACGGCTTCGACGGCCTGATCTATGCGATCGGCTTCCTCGTCGGCTGGCCCGTCATCACGTTCCTGATGGCCGAGCGCCTGCGTAACCTGGGCCGCTTCACCTTCGCCGACGTGGCCGCCTACCGCTTCGCGCAGAAGCCGGTGCGCTCGTTCGCCGCGTCGGGCACGCTCGTCACCGTGCTGTTCTACCTGATCGCGCAGATGGTCGGCGCCGGCCAGCTGATCAAGCTGCTGTTCGGCCTGGACTACTGGATCGCCGTCGTCATCGTCGGCGCGCTGATGATGATCTACGTGCTGTTCGGCGGCATGACCGCGACGACGTGGGTGCAGATCATCAAGGCCGTGATGCTGCTGGGCGGCGCCACGTTCATGGCGTTCTCCGTGCTCGCGATGTACAACTTCAGCCCGGAAGCGCTGTTCGCCAAGGCGGTCGAAGTGCACAGCAAGAAGGATGCGATCATGGGCCCGGGCGGCTTCATCAAGGACCCGATCTCCGGTATCTCGTTCGGCATGGCGCTGATGTTCGGTACGGCCGGCCTGCCGCACATCCTGATGCGCTTCTTCACGGTCCCGAGCGCCAAGGAAGCCCGTAAATCGGTGCTGTGGGCGACCACCTGGATCGGCTACTTCTACATCCTGACCTTCATCATCGGCTTCGGTGCGATCGTGCTGGTGAGCACCAACCCGGCCTTCAAGGACGCGGCCGGCAAGCTGCTGGGCGGCCCCAACATGCCGGCCGTGCACCTCGCGAAAGCCGTCGGCGGCGACGTGTTCCTCGGCTTCATCTCGGCCGTGGCCTTCGCAACGATCCTGGCCGTCGTGGCCGGCCTGACGCTGTCCGGCGCCTCGGCCGTGTCGCACGACCTGTACGCCTCCGTCATCAAGAAGGGCCAGCCGGCCCCGGGCAGCGAACTGCGCGTCTCGAAGATCACGACGGTCTGCCTGGGCATCGCCGCCGTGCTGCTGGGTATCGTGTTCGAGAAGGTCAATGTCGCGTTCATGGTCTCGCTGGCCTTCGCGATCGCGGCGTCGGCCAACTTCCCGGTGCTGTTCATGTCGGTCCTGTGGAGCAAGTGCACCACTCGCGGAGCGACCGTGGGCGGCTTCCTGGGCCTGGCCACCGCGGTCCTGCTGACCGTGCTGTCGAAGTCCGTGTGGGTCGACGTGTTCCACAATGCGCACGAGATCTTCCCGTACACGTCGCCGGCACTGTTCTCGATGACCGTCGGCTTCGTCGGCATCTGGCTGTTCTCGATCACCGACAACAGCCCGCGCGCCGCGATCGACAAGGCCGGTTTCGAAGCGCAGGAAGTGCGTGCGGAAACCGGTATCGGTGCCGCTGGCGCATCGGCACACTGATCGGTTGGCGACGCCAAGGTGGGCACGGTGTGCCCACCCTACGTCTATCCGGGAAACCCGCACGTTCGCGCGTGCGGGTTTTTTCTTTTATGGCGCCACATCCCCGGCTTTCTCCGCGAACGGCCGCGCGTACTTCACGAGCGCCACGAGCGTCTTGCCCGGCTCCTCGTTGAAGATTTCGTGCGCCGAGTTCTCGAACCACACGAGCTGCTTCGCCGGCGCCTTCACTTTTTCGAACCATTCCGCCGTGCTTGATGACGACACGTTGTAGTCGTGCCGCCCGTTGAAGATGACGATGGGGCAGTCGAACGTCGTGTAGGTGCTGAAGTCCTGCGCGAGGACGTCCGCCAGCATGCGGCTCGACGAGAACGCCGTCGCGTCCCACATCGTGCGCAGGTCCGCGTCCGTGTATTCCGGCGCCAGCTTGGCGGCGGCCGTTTCCGCGTCGAACCCGGTCCTGCCGTACACGGCGCCGCCGTAGTGGCCGAGCCATTTGCGCTGCAGGTACAAGTCCTTCAGCGCCAGCGGCTTGCCCGGTGCGGCATACGGCGCGATCGATTCCAGGTCGTGGATGGCATCCTCGTTGCCCTCGCGCCGCGCCGCGTCCAGCGCGAAGCGCCAGCCGCGCCGCTCGCTCTCCATCCCGTCCGTGATCTGGCCGACGCCGATGTACGCGTGCAGCCAGTCGGGGTGGCGCCGTGCCAGCTGGATGCCCAGCGACGAGCCCCATGAATGGCCCAGCACGAAGATGCGGTCCTTGCCGAATTCCTTGCGCAGGAAGGCCACCATTTCCTCGGCATCCTGCAGCATGCGCGCGCGCCTCAGCGTGGGCGCGATCGTCGCAGGGTCGTTCGCGGCATACGTCTTGCCCGCACCGCGCTGGTCCCATTGCACGACCGTGAAATACTCTTCCCAGCCGCGCTGGAAGTACCAGCTCGTCGGCATCGCGACGTAGCCGGGGCCGCCGTGCAGGAACAGCAGCACCGGATTGCGCCGGTCCGTCCCGCGCACATTGATCCACTGGTCGATCCCGCCGATGCGCACGGCACGCGTCTCTTCGATGCCTTGCGGGGTGACGATGCGGCGCATCTCCGCGATGATTTTCACGGCGTCCGCACGGCTGTCCGGGCCGGCCGCGCCGGCGGGTGCCGCGATGGTCAATGTGGCCAGCAGCAGGGCGCACAGCCGGGATGAACGTTGGGGCATGGTGATTCCCTCGCTCGTGGGTGGGTGGTGGCGCGGAGTCTGTTCAAATTCTGCAGGCCTGTCAATCGCGGTTCGCTGTTTCGTCCGGCGTTTCAGATTGAAACGCTGTGCAACATCAGACGGCCGTGCGCGCTTGCCCCGCGCGCCCAAGTCCTTGAAAATCGGGGTTGTCCGCCTCGCAAGCCCACTGGCACGGTCCTTGCAAAACCTTGTGGCACACCCTCCGATTTGCTTCAAGAAAGGTAAGGACATGAGCCAACAATCCGCCGGCGCCGCATTCCGCCAGGCCGTCCAGGACGAACATCCGCTGCAGGTCATCGGCGCCATCAACGCCAACCATGCGCTGCTCGCGAAGCGCGCCGGCTACCGCGCCATCTACCTGTCCGGCGGCGGCGTCGCGGCCGGGTCGCTGGGCCTGCCGGACCTCGGCATCTCGGGCCTCGAGGACGTGCTGATCGACGTGCGTCGCATCACGGACGTGTGCGACCTGCCGCTGCTCGTCGACGTCGACACCGGATTCGGTTCGTCCGCGTTCAACGTGGCGAGGACTGTCCGTTCGCTGATCAAGGCCGGCGCGGCCGCCTGCCACATCGAAGACCAGGTCGGCGCCAAGCGGTGCGGTCACCGTCCGGGCAAGGAGATCGTCAGCCAGGGCGAGATGGTCGACCGCGTGAAAGCGGCCGTCGATGCGCGCACCGACGACAACTTCGTCATCATGGCACGCACCGATGCGCTCGCGGTCGAGGGCCTGGACAAGGCCGTCGAGCGCGCCGTCGCCTGCGTGGAGGCGGGCGCCGACATGATCTTCCCGGAAGCCATCACGAGCCTGGAGATGTACGCGCGGTTCAAGAAGGCGGTCAAGGTACCGATCCTCGCCAACATCACGGAATTCGGCGCGACGCCGCTGTTCACCGTGGACGAGCTGCGCGGCGCCGACGTCGACATCGTGCTGTACCCGCTCTCGGCGTTCCGCGCGATGAACAAGGCCGCGGAAAACGTGTACGAAGCCATCCGCCGCGATGGGACGCAGAAGAACGTCGTCGACACGATGCAGACCCGCGCCGAGCTGTACGAGCGCATCGATTACCACAGCTATGAACAGAAGCTCGACGCGCTGTTCGCCCAGAATAAAGCCAAATAAAAGGAGACCAAGATGACCGATGTGAAGACCGACACGCCTGCGTTCAAACCGAAGAAATCCGTCGCCCTGTCCGGCGTCGCCGCCGGCAACACGGCGCTGTGCTCCGTGGGCCGCTCCGGCAACGACCTGCATTACCGCGGCTACGACATCCTGGACGTCGCCGACAACAGCGAGTTCGAGGAAATCGCCTACCTGCTCGTGCACGGCAAGCTGCCGAACGACGCGGAGCTGCGCGGCTACAAGGCGAAGCTGAAATCGCTGCGCGGCCTGCCGCACGCGGTGAAGGCCGCGCTGGAAGCGCTGCCGGCCGGTGCGCATCCGATGGACGTGATGCGCACGGGCGTCTCGGTACTGGGCTGCGTGCTGCCGGAAAAGGACGACCACAACATCGCGGGTGCGCGCGACATCGCCGACCGCCTGATGGCGTCGTTCGGTTCGATGCTGCTGTACTGGTACCACTACAGCCATAACGGGAAGCGCATCGACGTCGAGACGGACGACGATTCGATCGGCGGCCACTTCCTGCACCTGCTGCACGGCGTGAAGCCGTCCGAAGAGTGGGTGAAAGCGATGCACACGTCGCTGATCCTGTACGCGGAACACGAGTTCAACGCGTCCACCTTCACGGGCCGCGTCATCGCCGGCACGGGTTCCGACATCTATTCCGCCATCACGGGCGCGATCGGCGCGCTGCGCGGTCCGAAGCACGGCGGCGCCAACGAAGCGGCATTCGACATCCAGAAGCGCTACGAGAACGCGGACGAGGCGGAGGCGGACATCCGCAACCGCGTGGCGAACAAGGAAGTCGTGATCGGCTTCGGCCACCCCGTCTACACGATCTCCGATCCGCGCAACAAGGTGATCAAGGAAGTGGCGCGCACGCTGTCGCAAGAAGCAGGCTCGATGAAGATGTTCGACATCGCCGAGCGCCTCGAATCCGTCATGTGGGAAGTCAAGAAGATGTTCCCGAACCTCGACTGGTTCTCGGCCGTCTCGTACCACATGATGGGCGTGCCGACCGCGATGTTCACGCCGCTGTTCGTCATCTCGCGCACGTCCGGCTGGTCGGCGCACGTCATCGAACAGCGCATCGACAACAAGATCATCCGCCCGAGCGCAAACTACGTCGGCCCGGAAGACCTGCAGTTCGTACCGCTGGCCGACCGCAAATGAAGATGGACGCCGGCGGCATCCACATCCGTCCCCTCGGCGCCGCGGACACCGCGGCGTACCGCGCCCTGCGCCTGGAAAACCTGCGCGACTTCCAGTTCGCGCATGGCCCCGCCTACGAAGACGCGCTCGCGCAATCGGAAGCCTGGCATGCCGACCGGCTGGCGCGACCGGACTACACGTGGTTCGGCGCGTTCGACGGCGACGTGCTCGCCGGCGTCATCTGCCTGTGCGCGAAGAAGGGCAGCCGGCTGCACCATTCGGCGATGCTGAGCAGCCTGATGGTGGCGCGCAGCCACCAGCGCGCCGGCGTGGGGCGCCTGCTGACGGCCCACCTGATCGAACACGCACGCTCGCTCGGCCACGTGCGCCGGCTCACGTTGAAGCTCATCGACGGCAACGTGCCCGCGCGGCGGCTGTACGACGCTTTCGGCTTCCAATCCTTCGGCGTCGAGCCGGACGCCATTTACCACGAGGGCGGGTACCGTGCGCTGCACCACCTGCACCTCTCTCTCGTTTCACAGGCAACGCCATGAATAGTCAATATCGCAAACCCCTGCACGGGACGGATCTGCATTACTTCGACGCGCGCGCCGCCGTCGACGACATCCAGCCGGGCGCCTGGGACGGGCTCCCCTACACGTCGCGCGTGCTGGCCGAAAACCTCGTGCGCCGCTGCGACCCCGTCGCGCTCGTGCCGTCGCTGAAGCAGCTCATCGAACGTCGCCGCGACCTCGATTTCCCGTGGTACCCCGCGCGCGTCGTGTGCCACGACATCCTTGGCCAGACGGCGCTCGTCGACCTGGCCGGCCTGCGCGACGCCATCGCCAAGGAGGGCGGCAACCCGGCACTCGTGAATCCGGTCGTGCCGACGCAGCTCGTCGTCGACCACTCGCTCGCCGTCGAATGCGGCGGCTTCGATCCGGACGCCTTCGCGAAGAACCGCGCCATCGAGGACCGCCGCAACGAAGACCGCTTCCACTTCATCGAATGGACGAAGAAGGCATTCGAGAACGTCGACGTGATCCCGCCGGGGAACGGCATTCTCCACCAGATCAACCTGGAGCGCATGAGCCCCGTCGTGCAGGTGAAGGACGGCGTTGCGTTTCCGGATACGCTCGTCGGCACCGATTCGCACACGCCGATGGTCGATGCGCTCGGCGTCATCGCGATTGGCGTCGGCGGCCTGGAAGCGGAAAGCGTGATGCTGGGCCGCGCCTCGTACATGCGCCTGCCGGACATCGTCGGCGTCGAACTGACGGGAAAGCCGCAACCGGGCATCACCGCGACCGACATCGTGCTGGCGCTGACGGAATTCCTGCGCAAGTCGAAAGTGGTGTCCGCCTACCTCGAGTTCTTCGGAGAAGGCGCCGCGAACCTCACGTTGGGCGACCGCGCGACGATCTCCAACATGGCGCCCGAATACGGTGCCACCGCCGCGATGTTCGCCATCGACGAACAGACCATCAAGTACCTGAAGTTGACCGGACGCGACGACGAGCTCGTGAAACTGGTCGAGCTGTATGCGAAGGAAACGGGCCTGTGGGCCGACACGCTTTCGAACGTGCAGTATGAACGCACGCTCCGCTTCGACCTGTCCTCCGTCGTGCGCAACATCGCCGGTCCGTCGAATCCGCACAAGCGCGTGGCCACGTCGGAACTGGCGCAGCACGGCATCACGGGCGTCGTGGAGAACGAGCCGGGCAAGATGCCCGACGGCGCCGTCATCATCGCCGCGATCACGAGCTGCACGAACACGAACAACCCGCGCAACGTGGTCGCGGCGGGCCTCCTCGCGCGCAACGCGAACGCGCGCGGGCTCGCGCGCAAGCCGTGGGTGAAGTCGTCGTTCGCGCCGGGTTCCAAGGCCGTGCCGCTGTACCTGGACGAAGCGGGGCTGCTGCCGGAGCTGGAGAAACTGGGCTTCGGCGTCGTCGCCTTCGCCTGCACGACCTGCAACGGCATGTCTGGCGCATTGGACCCGGCGATCCAGCAGGAGATCATCGACCGCGACCTGTACGCGACGGCGGTCCTGTCGGGCAACCGCAATTTCGACGGCCGCATCCACCCGTACGCGAAGCAGGCGTTCCTCGCGTCGCCGGCGCTCGTCGTCGCGTACGCGATCGCGGGCACGATCCGCTTCGACATCGAGAAGGACGTGCTGGGTGTCGATGCCGATGGCAAGCCTGTGCGCCTGGCCGACATCTGGCCGAGCGACGCGGAGATCGATGCCGTCGTCGAGCGCGCCGTGAAGCCGCAGCAGTTCCGCAAGGTCTACGACATCATGTTCGCGCGCCGCGACGGGGGTGGCGACGCGGTCTCGCCGCTGTACGACTGGCGCCCCATGAGCACCTACATCCGCCGCCCGCCGTACTGGGAAGGCGCGCTCGCCGGGGAGCGTGCGTTGACGGGCATGCGGCCGCTGGCGGTGTTGGGCGACAACATCACGACGGACCATTTGTCGCCGTCGAACGCGATCATGGCCGACAGCGCCGCGGGCGAATACCTCGCGAAGATGGGCCTGCCGGAAGAAGACTTCAATTCGTATGCGACGCACCGCGGTGACCACCTGACGGCGCAGCGCGCCACGTTCGCGAATCCGACGCTGAAGAACGAGATGGTGCGCAATGCGGACGGCAGCGTGCGCGCCGGTTCGCTCGCGCGCATCGAGCCGGACGGCACGGTCACGCGCATGTGGGAAGCGATCGAGACGTACATGGAGCGCAAGCAGCCGCTGATCGTGATCGCGGGTGCCGACTACGGCCAGGGCTCGTCGCGCGACTGGGCCGCGAAAGGCGTGCGCCTCGCGGGGGTGGAAGCGATCGTGGCCGAAGGGTTCGAGCGCATCCACCGCACGAACCTCGTCGGCATGGGCGTGCTGCCGCTGGAATTCCAGCCGGGCACCACGCGCCTCACCCTGGGGCTCGACGGCACGGAGACGTTCGACGTGGTGGGCGAGCGCACGCCGCGCGCGACTTTGACGCTCGTGATCCATCGGCGCGATGGCGACACCGTCGAGGTGCCCGTGACGTGCCGTCTCGATACGGCCGAGGAAGTGTCGATCTACGAGGCGGGTGGGGTTCTACAGCGATTCGCGCAGGACTTCCTCGCCTCCTCGAAGGTCGCCGCATAACGACGTGATTTTTACGATCGAGGTTGATACCGTAGGGTGGGCACCCTGTGCCCACGCGTGACGGCAGCTCTGAGCCAACTTTCGCGTGGGCTCGGGGAGCCCACCCTACGTCATTCCATGACAGATTCAGGTTAATACAATGGCCCACGCACCCCAAATCAAGATCCCCGCCGTCTACATGCGCGGCGGGACGAGCAAAGGCGTCTTCTTCCGCCTGCAGGACCTGCCGCAAGCGGCGCAAGTCCCCGGCGAGGCGCGCGACAAGCTGCTGCTGCGCGTGATCGGCAGCCCCGACCCGTACGCCAAGCACATCGACGGCATGGGCGGCGCCACGTCCAGCACGAGCAAGACCGTCATCGTGGCGCCCGGCACGCGGCCCGGCCATGACGTCGACTACCTGTTCGGCCAGGTCGGCATCGACAAGCCGTTCGTCGACTGGAGCGGCAACTGCGGCAACCTGTCGGCCGCGGTGGGGCCGTACGCCATCGCCAACGGCTTCATCGATCCCGCGCGCATCCCGGACAACGGCATCGTCACCGTGCGCATCTGGCAGGCCAACATCAACAAGACGATCGTCGCCCACGTGCCCGTCACGAACGGCCAGGTGCAGGAGACCGGCGACTTCGAGCTGGACGGCGTCACGTTCCCCGCCGCCGAAGTGCAACTGGAATTCATGGACCCGGCGGCCGAGGAGGGCGACGGCGGCGGTGCGATGTTCCCGACCGGGAACCTGGTCGACGACCTCGAGGTGCCCGGTGTCGGGACGCTCAAAGCGACGCTGATCAACGCGGGCATCCCGACCGTCTTCGTCAATGCGGCCGACATCGGCTACACGGGCGCGGAGCTGCAGGACGCCATCAACGGCGACCCGAAGGCGCTGGCGATGTTCGAGACGATCCGCGCGTACGGCGCCATGCGCATGGGCCTCATCGCCCACGTGGAGGAGGCGGCGCGGCGCCAGCACACGCCGAAAGTCGCGTTCGTCGCGCCACCCGCGGGCTACGTCGCGTCGAGCGGCAAGCGCGTGGAGGCGGACGACACCGACCTGCTCGTGCGCGCCCTGTCGATGGGCAAGCTGCACCACGCGATGATGGGGACGGCGGCCGTCGCCATCGGCACGGCGGCCGCGATTCCGGGCACGCTCGTGAGCCTCGCCGCAGGCGGGCGCGCGCACGAGGCCGTGCGCTTCGGGCATCCGTCCGGCGTGCTGCGCGTGGGTGCCGAGGCGCGTCAGGAGGGCGGCGACTGGGTCGTCACGAAGGCAGTGATGAGCCGGAGCAGCAGAGTCTTGATGGAAGGATGGGTACGCGTGCCGGGCGACGCGTTCTGAACCGTTGTTGCCTAGCGTCATCCGCTGAATTTAGTGTTTCCGAACGATAAATTACGAACATTTTCAGCTATGATCCACCCAAAAATCGACAAAGAGCCTTGTCAACAGGCTAGCCGGGAAGAGGGATGGATCGGGGAACGAACACACCGGCCTTGGTGGCCGAGGCACTGGCATTGATCGCGGCGCCGGCCTGCGCCTGCGACGGCGAAGGCAGGATCTGGGCCGCGAACGCGGCGCTCGTCGAGCTGGCCGGCTGCGCCGTCGACGGGCGCCCGCTGGTGTCGCTGTTTTGCGCACACACGGCGGCCGCGATGGCGGTCGAGATCCGCCTGTCGCTGGCCGGCGAGCGGCGCTGGGACGGCCTTGTCGACCGTGGCCTGCGCGGCCGCCCCGTCGAAGTGCGCGCGAAGCCGCTGCCCGCGGCCGCTGGCGCGGGCGCAATCTTCGTGTTCGGCGACGTGGTCACGTTCGGCGACGGCCAGGCCGCGTTGCGCGGACGCCTGCTGGAACAGGCCGCCGTCGTGGAGCATGCGCCGGTGGGCATCGCCGTCACGTTGCCCGACCTCGTCAAGTCCTGCAATCCACGCATGGCCGGGATGCTCGGCTACACGCCGGAAGAACTGGTCAACCACAGCCCGGCCAAGGTCTTCGCCACGCACGCCCTGTATGAGGCGTTCATCGGCGAAGCCGTCCTCGTGCTGACGACGGGCAGCCTGTTCGAGAAGAACGAGGTGCCGCTGCGCCGTCGCGACGGCAGCACGATCTGGTGCCGCATCCGCGCCAAGGCCGTCGACATGAGCGCGCGCGAGGCCGGCACCGTGTGGATCGTGGAAGACGTCACGGAGGCGCGCCAGGCGCTGACGGAAATCCAGGCGATCATGACGAATGCGTCGATCGGCATCTTCTTCACGCGCGAGCGCATCATCACGCGCTACAACGACTGCTTCGGCGCGATGTTCGGCTACGGGCCCGGCGAGGTGCTGGGCCAGCCGACGCGCGTGCTGTACGCGGACGACGACGCGTTCGTCGACATGGGCCGCAGGGCATACGGCGTGCTGCGCACGGGCGGCTCGTTCAAGACCGAGACGACGATGGTGCACAGGAACGGCACGCCGATGTGGGTGAACCTGATCGGCTATGCCGTCAATCCGGAGGAGCTGGGCACGGGCACGATGGTCTGGATGATCGAGGACCGCACGGGCGAGAAGGCGGCCGAGGAATCGCTGCGCAACGCGCTGCTGGAAAACCAGGCGATCCTCGACAACGCGGTGCTGGGCATCGCCGTCGTCGAGAACGGCCGAACACTCCATTGCAACCGCAAGATGGAAGAGCTGTTCGGCCACCATAACGGCACCATCGAGGGCCTGCCCGTGCGCGACCTGTATCCCGATGACGCGGGCTGGCAGCGCGCGCGCGACGAGACCCGGCGCGACTTCGAGGCGGGGCACGTGCACATGGCGGAGTATGAACTCGCGCGGCGCGACGGCACGCGTTTCTGGGCGCGTCTGTCGGGCCGGCCGTTCGACATGGCGGACCGGGGCGGGCGCAGCGTCTGGCTGATCGACGACGTGACGGCGCAGCGCGAGGCCGCGGACGCGTTGCGGCGCGCGCGCGACGAGCTCGAAGTGCGCGTGCAGGAACGCACGGCGGAGCTGCAGGCCGAGATCGTCGAGCGGCGCCAGGCCGAGGCGCGCGTGCACCACATGGCGTACCACGACGCGCTCACGGGCCTGCCGAACCGCGCGCTGCTGTCCGACCGCCTCGATCGCGCGTTGCTGGCGGCGCGGCGCGAACGCCTCAAGCTCGCGCTGCTGTTCATCGACCTGGACCGCTTCAAGACGATCAACGATTCGCTGGGCCACGCGGCCGGCGACCACCTGCTGAAGGAAGTGGCGTGGCGCCTGTGCCGCGTCGTGCGCGCGAGCGACACCGTCGCGCGTCTCGGCGGCGACGAATTCGTCGTGCTGGTGCCGGGCGTGCACGCGGCCGAGGAGTGCGGCGCCGTGGGCGACAAGATCATCGAGGCGCTGGCGGCGCCCGTCGACTTCGAGGGCCGCGACCTGCACATCTCGCCGTCGATCGGCATCTGCCTGTACCCGGACGACGGCCAGGACGTCGCGAGCCTGATGCGCAAGGCCGACGCCGCCATGTATTACGCGAAGGCGGCCGGCCGCAACAACTACCAGTTCTACGCCGAGCCGATGAACGCGGCGGCCGCGCGCCATTTCGAGCTGGAGACGCATTTGCGCGGCGCGCTGCAGCGCGAGGAATTCGTGCTGTTCTACCAGCCCATCGTCGGCACGCAGGACGGCCGCGTGCAGGGCCTCGAAGTGCTGCTGCGCTGGCGCCATCCGGAGCAGGGCCTCGTCGCGCCGGACGACTTCATTCCGATCCTGGAAGAGAACGGGTTGATCGTGCCGGTGGGCGAATGGGTGATCCGGCGCGCGTGCGAGCAGTCGATGGCGTGGCAGCGCGCGGGCCTGCCGGCGCTGCCGCTCGCCGTCAACTTGTCGGCGCGCCAGTTCGTGCACCGGGGCCTGATGCAGGCCATCCGCACGATCGTCGACGACACGGGCATCGACCCCGGCCTCCTGGAATTCGAGATCACGGAGACGGCACTGATGCAGCATGGCGGCCAGACGCTGGAGACGCTGGGCCAGATATACAGCATGGGCATCCGCCTGTCGATCGACGACTTCGGCACCGGATATTCGAGCCTCGCGTACCTGAAGCGCTTCCCGGTCCGCAAGATCAAGATCGACCGCGCGTTCGTGCGCGACCTGGAGACGAGCAGCGAAGACCAGGCCATCGTCGCCGCGGTCATGGCACTGGCCGGGAGCCTGCAGATGGCCGTCGTGGCCGAGGGCGTCGAGAACGAGGCCCAGCTGGCGCTGCTGCGGCGCGCCGGGTGCGAGTTTGCGCAGGGCTATCTGTTCGCGCGGCCGGTGGATGCAGAGGCCATCCCGGCCCTGCTGCAAAAACCGGATTAAACGATCGTCGCGATCACCGGCGTGTGGTCCGACGGCTGCTCCCACTTGCGCGGTTCGCGGTCGATGACGCACGCCTCGCAGCGCTTGGCCAGCGCCTGCGACAGCAGGATGTGGTCGATGCGCAGGCCGCGGTTGCGGCGGAACGCCATCTGGCGATAGTCCCACCAGCTGTACTGCTTCTCGGGCTGCTCGAACAGGCGGAACGCGTCGACGAGGCCCAGGCCGCACAGTTCGCGCAGCGCCTCGCGCTCGAGATCGGAGCAGTGGATCTGGCCGGCCCACAGTTCCGGATCGTGCACGTCGCGGTCCTCAGGGGCGATGTTGTAGTCGCCCAGGATCGCGAACTGCTCGTGGATATTCAATTCCTCGCCGACCCACTTGCGCAGCGCGTCGAACCACCCCAGCTTGTACGCATACTTGTCGGAGCCGACGGCCTGGCCGTTCGGCACGTAGGCGCAGATGATGCGCACGCCGTCGACCGTCGCTGCGATCAGGCGCTGCTGCTCGTCCTGGTAGTACGGATTGTTGCGCACGACGTCCGCGAGCGGCAGGCGCGACAGGATCGCCACGCCGTTATACGTCTTCTGGCCGCTGAACACGACCTCGTAGCCGGCCGCGTTGATCTCGGCCACGGGGAACTTGTCGTCCGTGAGTTTGGTCTCCTGGAGGCACAGTACGTCGACGGGGTTGGCGGCGAGCCACTGGAGCAGGTGCGGCAGGCGTACTTTCAGCGAGTTGACGTTCCAGGTTGCGATTTTCATGAGGATGTCTGGTTACACAATCCGGGCAGTATCGTGGCTGTGAGCCATTCTTGCAACACGTCTTGGCTCGCTAAGCCATCACACAATTGGAATTATTTGTGCTAGTTGCAACAAACATGTCGTAAAATTATTGTCCGTGGAGTAAAAATTCGTAACGACGCTGGAAAGTTTCGCGTAACTGTGACAAGATGTAACAATCACAGCAAGACAGGGGACATTTCCGTATCGTCTCCTTCTCAAAAGAAAAAAATTGCAGTAGGCCAACTTTGGTTGTACTATTAGCATATTGCTCAGGAACCAAGAATTCAACAGCAATCCGTTGCATTGAGAGAGGGTTGCCGTGGTCGGTCGAGCGGCCGGCCTTTGGCAGGTGTGTAACGATCGCGGATCCCGAGAGCAGGATTTGCACACAGCTTTGTAAAGGACAACAATGCGCCAAGCATTTGAAGCATGGGCCCAACGCGATGGCCACATTGTCCGGCGTCGTGAAGACAAGCCGGAAGAGTACCTCGTGTACGAAACCCAGCGCCGCTGGTTGATCTGGCAGGCCGCGCTGGCCCACGGACAGAAAGCCGCGGCCGAGGCGCCGCAGAAATTCGCGCCGTCGGAGAACCAGCCGCAGAAGATGCAGGCCGACGAGGCGAGCGTGCGCAATCGCGTACTCAACGAGGTGCTGGATGCGTTCAGCGAACTCGACGACAACGCCGGCGTCGAAGGCATCGTCAAGGTCATCCAGAGCCTCAAGAAGAAGAACCGCGCGGCAGCCGAAGAAAAGGCTTGATGCGCTACCGCCACTACAAGGGCGGGGTGTACGAGGTGGTCTGCGAGGCCGTCCTCGAGGCGGACCACACGGCCGTCGTCGTGTATCGCGGGGAGGACGGCAAGACCTGGGTCCGCCCGCGCGACGCGTTTTTCGGGTTCGTCGACGTGGGCGGCGCATGCCTGCCGCGCTTCGCGCCCCTCGTGTCGGCCGAACCCGCCTAGTGTCACTCATGTCTTGCCGATTGCCGCCGTAAACGGACAGGTATGCTTTATCGGTGAAGACATGTCCAATCCTTATTTCCGTACCGCCTGCGCCGTCGCGCTGGCGGCCGCCACGAGCGGCTGCGTGACGACGATGGGCGAGACGCCCACCCAGCAGCTGGAAGTCCACACGATCCTCGACCACCGCGAAGTGGCGGGCGTGGGCTGCGTGCTGTCCAACGCGGCGGGGCGCTGGTTCGTCGTGGCGCCGGGACGGGTCACGGTCGAGCGCAGCCGCAGCCCGCTGACGATCGATTGCGCGCGCGCGGGCACGGGCGACGCACGCGAGGTCGCCGTCGCGCATGCCACGTCGTTTTTCGACAGCGACCGGCTGATCGGCAACATCATCGTCAGCGCCGGCGGCGCGCCCTACATCAACGCGAACGACGGGTCCGGGGTCGCCTACCAGTCCACGTTGACGGTGCTGATGCATCCGGCGCCCGCCGCGGCGGGGACGCCGGGGGCGTCCGGCGAGAACGGCAACGTCGTCTTCTGAGCGCACAATAAAAAACGGATGCCGAGGCATCCGTTAGCACATGTGCGCGAGGTAGGGTGGGCACCCCTGTGCCCACGCGAACGTTTGCAGTGCGCCCGCGTCCGCGTGGGCACAGGGCGCCCACCCTACGGGTCTTATACGCGGTTCAACAGGAACGTCGTCAGCAGGGGCACCGGACGTCCGGTGGCACCCTTGGCGGCACCCGATTTCCACGCCGTACCCGCGATGTCCAGGTGGGCCCACGTGTAGTTGCGCGTGAAGTTCTCCAGGAAGCATGCGGCCGTGATCGACGCGCCGCCCGGCGTGCCGATATTGGCCAGGTCGGCGAAGTTCGACTTCAGCTGCTCGCTGTAGTTCTCGCCGATGGGGAAGCGCCAGGCCACGTCGCCTGCCTGCTTGCCCGCGTCGAGCAGTTCGTCGGCGAGCGCGTCGTGCGCGTCGTCGTGGCGCGTGAACAGGCCCGACGTGTGGTGGCCCAGGGCGACGATGCAGGCGCCCGTCAAGGTCGCGATGTCGACGACGGCGGCCGGCTTGAAGCGCTCGGCGTACGTCAGCGCGTCGGCCAGGATCAGGCGGCCTTCCGCGTCCGTATTCAGGATCTCGATCGTGGTGCCGTTCATCGCCGTGACGATGTCGCCCGGCTTGGTGGCGCGGCCCGACGGCATGTTCTCGCAGGCGGCGACGATGCCGACGACGTTCAGCTTGAGGCCCATCTCGCCGATGGCGCGGAAGGTGCCCAGCACGGAACCTGCGCCGCACATGTCGTACTTCATCTCGTCCATGTTCGCGCCCGGCTTCAGCGAGATGCCGCCCGTGTCGAACGTGATGCCCTTGCCGACGAGGACGACGGGCGCGTCGTTCTTCTTGCCGCCGTTGTGCTTCAGGACGATGAACTTCGGCGGCTCCTCGCTGCCGCGCGTGACGGACAGGAAGCTGCCCATCTTGAGGGCTTCCAGCTGCTTGCGGTCCAGGACTTCGACGTCGAAGCCGAAGTCGCCCGCGAGCTTCCTCGCCGTGTTCGCGAGATAGGTCGGCGTGCAGACGTTCGGCGAGAGGTTGCCCAGTTCCTTCGTCAGGTTCATGCCGTTGGCGATGGCCTGGGCCTGGGCCAGCGTCGCCTTCAGTTGCGGCGTGGCCGCGGGTACGGCGATCGCGAGCTTGCGCACACCAGTCGGGGCGGGGTCCTTCTTGCTCTTTTGCGCATCGGTGCGGAACTCGCCTTCGTTGGCGGCGAGGACGATGCTGCGCAGGGCCCAGTTCAAGTCGCGCGCTTTCACATTCTCCAGCGGGAATGCGATAATGGCATCTTGCGCGCCCAGCGAAGCGAAGGTTTTCAGGGCAGCGGAGACGGCGCCGGCAAAACTTTTCTCGGTAATGGCTTCGTCCGCACCCATGCCGACCAGCAGCACGCGGGCCGCGGCCACGCCGCCCACGCCGCGCAGCAGCAGGGTGGAGCCGGGCTTGCCGGAGATGTCACCCGACTTGACGGCGGCGCCGATGTCGCCGTTCAGATCGAGGGCTTTCGCCGCCTCCGACAGTTTCTTGTTTTCGAACACCGCGACTGCCACACAGCCCGATTTGGCTGCGGCCAGCGTGTTTTTTGTGTCGAATGCTTTTATGCTAAAGTCCATTTGATTCTCCGTTTCGAGTTTTGACGCGCGTGCTGTCCGAGGAACCTCCCACACGGCACCCGCTCGTGACGGTTCCCTGGGGTTCCTTCAAACCTGCAATTATAACGATCGAATGATTTTCAAACGCGCCCTACAGCGTGAATTGGCCAGCGTGGCCGGCGCCACCTTCACGGTCCTGTTTACGATCTTCGTTACCTGGACCCTGATCTCCATCCTCGGCAAGGCCGCGGGAGGCAAGGTCGCCTCGAGCGACGTGTTGGCGCTGATCGGCTTTTCGGTGCTGAATTATCTGCCAACAATCCTCATCCTTACCAGCTTTATCGCCGTCATCGTCACCGTCACGCGCAGCTACCGCGATTCCGAGATGGTCGTCTGGTTCGCGTCCGGCCAGTCGCTGCTGCGCTGGGTAAGCCCCGTGCTCGTGTTCGGGTTGCCGCTCGTCGCGCTCGTGGCCGTGCTGTCGTTCGTCGCGACGCCGTGGGCCAAGATGAAGAGCGCGGAATTCGTCGAGCGCTTCGAGAAGCGCGAAGACTTGAAGCGCGTGTCGCCCGGCCAGTTCCGCGAATCGACGTCGACCAACCGCGTGTTCTTCGTCGAAGGCAGCACGGGCGGATCGACCGTCGTGCAGAACGTGTTCGTGAATACCGTCGACAAGGACGGCAACTCGATCGTCGTCGCCAAGGAAGGCGTGATCGAGCCGGACGGCAAGGGGGGGCAATATCTCGTGCTGAAGAACGGCCGGCGCTACCAGGGGCAGCCCGGGCGCGCCGATTTCCAGTCGATGGAGTTCGATCGCTACCGCATGCGCGTCTCCAGCTCGGTGCCCGTGATGGGGTCCGAGACGCCGGCCGACGCGCTGTCCACGCCCGCGCTGCTGGCGCTGCCCGACAACCGCTACACGAACGCGGAACTGCTGTACCGGATTTCCGCGCCGATCACCTGCGTCGTGCTGATGCTGCTGGCGATTCCGCTCGGCTTCGTCAACCCGCGCGCGGGCAGTTCCGCGAACCTGATCCTCGCGCTGCTGATCTTTTTCACGTACAGCAATCTGTCGAAACTGTTCGAGGCCAGCGTCAAGCAGGGCAAGATGAACTTCGGCGTGGCCTGGTGGCCGCTGCACGTGTTCGCGCTGCTCGTCGTCGCCGGCTTGTTCGCGTGGCGCCTGAACGTGAACCACCGCTGGCATCCGCTCGCGCTGCTGGGCGCATTCAAGCGCCGCCGGCTGCTGCGCAGCGGCGCAACCGCCGCCGCCACGCAGGAGGGCGCGCAATGAAGATCCTGCAGCGCTACTTCCTCGTCAACATCGCGCAGGCGGTCGTCTTCGTCCTCGTGGGCCTGCTCGGCCTGATCGCGTTCATGGACCTGACCCAGGAGCTTCCGTCGGTCGGCAAGGGCGGCTACATGATCCAGCACGCGATCCTGTACGTGCTGCTGCTCGTCCCCGGCCACGTGTACGAAGTGATGCCGGTGGCGGCGCTGATCGGCACCATCTACACGATGGCGCAGTTCGCGCAAAGCTCGGAATTCACCATCATGCGGGCGTCGTCGATGTCCACGCAGCAGGCCGCCCTGATCCTCGCGAAGATCGGTCTCGTGTTCGTCGCGCTCACGTTCCTGTTCGGCGAAGTGATCACGCCGCGCACGGCGCCCATCGCGGAGCGCGTGCGCCTGTCCGCGAAGGGCGCGACGGTGTCGGCCGAATTCCGGTCTGGCATGTGGACGAAGGACACCGTGCACGCGGGCGGCGCGAAAGGCCCCGTGACGGGCTCGCGCTTCTTCAACGCGCGCCAGATCCGTCCGGACGGCCAGCTGATCGACGTGCGGCTGTACGAGTTCGACAACAGCATGCGCATGCGCTCGCTGATCACCGCGGCCAACGCCACGTTCAGCGGCAACGGCACGTGGCGCCTGAACGACGTGACCGAGACGCTGTTCACGAACAGCCGCGAACTGCCCGCGCCGGACACGCCCCTGGCGGCCGGTCAGACCATCCAGAGCCGCTTCGGCCAGGACACGGCGTCCGTCTCCACGCGCAAGGTCGCGAGCCTCGACCTCGTCTCCGAGATCACGCCGAAGATCCTGTCCGTGTCGCGCTCCGACCCGGCCCAGATGTCGGCCAACGAACTGGCCGTGTACACGCGCCACCTGGCCGAGAACCGCCAGGAGACGGAGCGCTTCAAGATCGCGTTCTGGAAGAAGCTGATCGACCCGCTGTCGATCTTCGTGCTGATGGCGCTCGCGCTGCCGTTCGGCTACCTGCACACGCGCAGCGGCGGCGTGAGCCTGAAGATCTTCATCGGCATCATGATCGGCGTGAGCTTCCTCTTGATTAACTCGCTGTTCTCGCACGTGGGCATGTTGTCGACCTGGCCCGCGTTCCTGACGGCGGCCGCGCCCAGCCTGCTGTTCCTGCTGCTGGCAATCGTCGCCCTGCGCTGGGTGGAGAGACATTGATGGAAAAAGCACTCGTCCTGTTCGCGCACGGCGCGCGCGCTGCCAGCTGGGCCGCGCCGTTCCAGCGCCTGCGCGACCTCACGGCGGCGCGCCGCCCCGATTGCACCGTGTCGCTGGCGTTCCTCGAACTGATGACGCCCAGCCTGCCCGACGAAGTGAACGCCCTCGTGGCGCTGGGCGCGCGCGACGTCACCATCGTCCCCGTGTTCCTGGGGCAGGGCGGCCATCTGCTGCGCGACCTGCCGCTGCTGCTCGACCAACTGCGCGCGAGCCATCCGCACGTGACGTTCGCCACGGTGCCGGCCGTCGGCGAAGATCCGGGCGTGCTGGCCGCCATGGCCGCCTATTGCGCGGGCGCCTGAGTGACCTGAGTTTGTTGTACATCAGGCCCGCGGATGCCCGCGGCGCCGAGACTGGTCGGATGTCCGTTACTGACGCTTACGATCCAGCCATGTCCAGCAAACCCGTACCGTTGTCCGTCCGCCTGCGCGCGTGCCTGCGCGCGCTCGATCCCCTGCGCCTGGTGCCGGGGCCCCGTCCGTTCGTGGAGTGGCGCTGCGCGCGCCGCCTCGACCGGCTGGCGCGCCGCATGCAGCACATGCAGGCGCGCATCGCGTCCATGCGCGACCATCTGCTGGGCGAGGGGGCGCCGCCCAGGCCCGACGCCGACGGCAGCCTGCGCCGCATGCTCGTGGGCTTGCGTGGCGAACTGTCGCAGATGCGCTGCGATCTCGCGCTGTGGTATGCGGAGGAATGCGGCGGAGAGAGCGGCGAGCGGCTGGCGATGGCGCTGGCGCGCCTGAACCGCATCGCCGTCGACACGCACGCCGCAGCGCAGCGCCTGGAGGCCGAGCTGGAGGCGGAGCGGTAGGGTGGGCACCCCGTGCCCACGCGTAACGTTCGCGTCACATTGACGTTCGCGTGGGCACAGGGGTGCCCACCCTACGTCAGACCGATTGGTGCGGGCGATGCGCCATCGCCTCGCCGATCATGACGAGCACGGGGCCGTGCGCGACGTCGAGTCCATGCGCGAGGTCGGCCAGCGTGAGGCGGCGCACGCGCTGGTCGGCGCGGCTGCAGTTTTCCACGACGACGACGGGCAGGTCGGGCCGGCGGCCTTCGGCCAGCAGGCGTTCCGCGGTGGCCGCCGCTTCGCGGCCCCCCATGTACTGCACCAACGTATCGGTTTCCGGCAGCGCGGGATGGTCCGGCTGGTCAGGGGCGGTACTGGACGTGAAGAAGGCGACGCTGCGCGCGACGCCGCGCTTCGTCAGCGGCTGCAAGGTGGCAGCCGCCGCGGCGACGGCCGTCGTGATGCCGGGGACGACTTCGACCTCGATACCCGCTTCCTCGAGCGCGCGGAGTTCCTCGTCGGCGCGCCCGAACAGCATCGGGTCGCCGCCTTTCAACCGCACGACGCGCTGGTAGCGGCGCGCGGCATCGACGAGTTTTTCATTGATGACGGTTTGCGCCGTCGACCGCTGGCCGGAGCGCTTGCCGACAGGGATCAACTCGGCCTGCTCGCACAGCGCGAGCATCTCCGGGGTGACGAGGGCGTCGTACAGCACGGCCTCCGCCTCCCCGAGCAGGCGCGCTCCGCGAACGGTGATGAGATCTGCAGCGCCGGGTCCGGCTCCAATCAAATAAACCTTCCCCAGTACAGCCATGCGATCCCTTTCTATCGTTCGTTACGCGTCAATACGGATCATACCCGCAGCGACCGTTTGATGGGTAACTTCATCGATCAGGATGAAGGCGCCCGTTGCGCGGATCGCATCGTAGGCGTCGGCCGCCAGCGGTTGTTGCACGGCCAGTTCGATCCGGGCGATGTCGTTCAACTTCAGGCCTTCGGCCGGGTTGTCGACGGTGCGACGCTGCTGCGTGTTGACGTCCAGGATGGACTCGATCGCTTTCACCTTGGCCATCGTCTGGCGCGTGCCGTGCTTGATCCAGTACTTGTGGCGCACGTCCAGGGGCTCGTCGGCCATCCAGCAGACGTCCGCCTTCACCTGCTTCAGCAAGGTGGCTGGCTGCTCGGCCGGGGCCAGCACGTCGCCGCGCGAGATGTCCACGTATTCGTTCAACGTGATCGTGACGGACTGGCCGGCGACGGCCTGCTGCAGGGGGCCGTCGAACGTGAGGATGTCCTTCACGGTCGCGCTGTGGCCGGACGGCTGCACGACGAGCTTGTCGCCGACGGCGACCTTGCCCGACTCGATGCGCCCCATGTAGCCGCGGAAGTCGTTCGCCTCGTGGCCGTTGTGGCGCGCGACCAGCTGCACGGGGAAGCGGAACGGGGCGGCGTGGGTCTCGTCGTAGACGCTCAAACCTTCGAGCAGCTCGATCAACGTGGGGCCTTCGTACCACGGCATGTTGTCGCCGCGCTCGACGACGTTGTCGCCCGCGAGTGCCGACAGCGGGATCGCCGTGATGTCCTTCAGGCCCAGCGTGTCCGCGAACTTCGTGTATTCCGCGACGATGCGGTCGTACACGGTGCGGTCGTAGTTCACGAGGTCCATCTTGTTGACGGCGACGATCACGTGCTCGATCTGCAGCAGCTTGGCGATGGTCGAGTGGCGCTTCGTCTGCACCAGCAGTTCGACGCTGCCGTCGTCACCGAGCTTCACCTTCGACACGTCGACGAGAATGATGACGGCGTCCGCGGTCGACGCGCCCGTCACCATGTTGCGGGTGTACTGCTCGTGGCCCGGGGTGTCGGCGATGATGAACTTGCGTTTCGGCGTGGCGAAATAGCGGTACGCGACGTCGATCGTGATGCCTTGCTCGCGCTCCGCTTCCAGGCCGTCCGTCAGCAGCGACAGATCGATCGTGTCGCCCACGGTACGCTTGTGCTTCGAACGCGACACGGCCGCGAGCTGGTCGGCGAAGATGCCCTTGCTGTCGAACAGCAGGCGGCCGATCAGGGTGCTCTTGCCGTCGTCGACGGAGCCGGCGGTGATGAAGCGCAGCAGGCCGGCCTGGCCGCTCTGGTCGTTGTCGTGGTTGAGTTGTTCGTTCAGGGCGTTCATCAGAAATATCCTTGTTTCTTGCGCTTTTCCATCGAGGCTTCCGACGTCTGGTCGTCCATGCGGGTCGCGCCGCGCTCGGTGATCTGGGTGATCGCCGTCTCGGCGATGATGGCGTCGACAGTCGATGCATCCGATGCGACGGGGCACGTGCACGAGATGTCGCCGACGGTACGGAAGCGGACGACGCGGGTCTCGACTTCCTCGCCGTCGCGGGCCGGCGTCAGCGGCGTCAGCGGCACGAGCAGGCCATTGCGCGGGATCACCTGGCGCTCGTGCGCGAAATAGATCGGCGGCAGCGCGAGTTTTTCGCGGGCGATGTATTGCCAGACGTCGAGTTCGGTCCAGTTCGAGATCGGGAACACGCGCATGTTTTCGCCCGGATGCACGCGGGTGTTATACAGGTCCCACAGTTCCGGACGCTGGGCTTTCGGGTCCCACTGGCCGAATTCGTCGCGGAACGAGAAGATGCGCTCTTTCGCGCGTGCCTTTTCCTCGTCGCGGCGGGCGCCGCCGATGCAGGCGTCGAAGCCGTATTCGGCGATCGTTTCCAGCAGGGTGACGGCTTGCGCGGCGTTGCGCGAATCCGTCTGCGGATTGCGCAGGCGGACGGTGCCCTTCTTGATCGAGTCCTCGACGGAGCCGACGATCAGGCGCTCGCCGAGTTCGGCCACGCGCGCGTCGCGGAAGGCGATCACTTCATCGAAGTTGTGGCCCGTGTCGATGTGCACGAGGGGGAACGGGAATTTGCCCGGGCGGAACGCCTTCTCGGCCAGGCGCAGCAGCACCACGGAGTCTTTGCCGCCGGAGAACAGCAGGGCAGGGTTCGAGCACTCCGCCGCGACCTCGCGCAGGATGTGGATGGCTTCGGATTCGAGTGCGTCCAGGTGGCGCGCGTTCACGTCACTGAGGGCGAGCGGCGTATCGGAAAAAATCGTCATGTTTAACTTTGCCTGTCGATGTCTTGATGGGGCCGGTGTTCGGTCATTAGGCCGGGGCCACGGATTTGATTCGGATGAGCTTGCCGTCGACGAGATGCAGGCCGCATTCCTTGGAGTCGGCGTTTTCCCACCACCAGCGGCCGGCGCGCACGTCCTCGCCCGGCTGGATCGCACGGGTGCAGGGTTCGCAGCCGATCGACGGGTAGCCGCGATCGTGCAGGTCATTGTACGGCACGTTGTTGTCGCGGATATACGTCCAGACGTCGTCCTCGCTCCAGTCGGCCAGCGGATTGAACTTGGCCATGCCGTGCGCCGCATCGTCTTCCTGCACGGGCAGCTCTAGGCGCGTCGTCGACTGCGCGCGGCGCTGTCCGGTGATCCAGGCCTTGTTGCCGGCGAGGGCGCGGCCCAGCGGCTCGACCTTGCGCACGTAGCAGCAGCCCTTGCGCATCTCGACGCTGTCGTAGAACGCGTTCAGGCCGTTCTTCGCGACGTACTCGTCGACGAGTTCCTGCTTCGGGCGCATCACGACGATGTCGTAGCCGTAGTGGGCCTTGACCTTGTCGAACATGGCCAGCGTTTCCTTGTGCAGGCGCCCCGTCTCCAGCGAGAAGATCGTGATCGGCAGGCCGGCCTTGAGGATCAGGTCGGTGAGGACCATGTCCTCGGCCGCCAGGCTGGACGCGAACACGGCGGGTGAAAAATCGCGCGCGATGCGCTCCAGGATGCCGCGGGTTTCATTCACCCGCGCGTTCAGGTCGCTCATGGGTTTCCTTGTGTGCTCGTCAGATGCCGGCGCCGACGTCGCTGTGCTCGGGCAGCGCGCCGCGCGCATGGCGGCGGAACAGCGGCAGTTCGTTGTCGACGGATGCCTGGTACGTTTCCGAGAACACCGTCAGGCCTTTCAGCGCATCGTGGATGTTGCGGTCTTCGCGCGTCGCATAGGCGTTGAAGCCGCAACGGACCATCTGGAACAGCTGGTCGCGCAGCACGTCGCCGATGGCGCGCAGCTCGCCCTGGTAGCCGAGGCGCTTGCGCAGGTTGTACGCGATCGAATAGCCGCGGCCATCGGAAAACTTCGGGAAGTCGACGGCGACGACGGCGAACTTGTCGAGGTCGTCCTTCACGGTGTGCGCCAGCTCGTCCGACGCGAACCAGATGCCCAGTTCGCGGCGCGCGGCGCGGGCCAGCAGCTGCTCGCGCTGCGCCAGCCACACTTTCACGGGGACGATGATTTTGCCGGCCGGGACCTCGACGGTTTCCGGGGTGCCGTCTTCGACGACTTTCAGGACGCTCCAGTCGTCAGCCACCACTTCGCGGTGCTTGATGATCTGCTTGTGCGCGTGCAATTCGAAATTAGGCATATTCGTCTTCCCCAACCAGTGCGCCGGCCGGGATCGGCGTGGCATAAACATGTTCCTTGAACGGCGCGACGCCGAGGCGCTGCGCCACGTCGACGAAGCGTTCGCCGTCGACGCGGTTCTTCACATAGACCTCCAGCAGGCGGCCGATGACTTCCGGCATCTGCGGTGCCGAGAACGACGGGCCGATGATCTTGCCGATGGCGGACTCGTTGCCCTGGGCACCGCCGATCGACACCTGGTACCACTCGGCGCCGTCCTTGTCCACGCCCAGCACGCCGATATGGCCCACGTGGTGGTGGCCGCAGGCGTTGATGCAGCCCGAGATGTTCAGTTCGATGTCGCCGATGTCGTGCTGGAAGTCGAGGTTGTCGAAACGCTCCGCGATGGCGGCCGCGATCGGGATCGACTTCGCGTTCGCCAGCGAGCAGTAATCGCCGCCCGGGCACGAGATCATGTCCGTCAACAGGCCGATGTTCGGCGTCGCGAGACCGCGCGCCTTGGCCTGCTGCCACACTTCGAACAGTTTGGCTTGCTCGACGTCGGCCAGCACGAGGTTCTGTTCGTGCGTCACGCGCAGTTCGTTGAAGCTGTACTTGTCGGCCAGGTCGGCCACGAAGTCCATCTGCTCCGCGGTCGCGTCGCCCGGCGGCACGCCCGTCTTCTTCAGCGACAGCACGACGGACGCATAGCCCGGCACCTTGTGCGGCTTGACGTTGCGCTGCAGCCAGTTGGCGAATGCCTTGTCGCCCGCGTGCTCGGCGCGCGGGTCGATGTTCGGCAAGGTGAGGTAGGGCTTCGGATTGAACCACTGGGCCACGCGTTCGACTTCCTCGCGGGTCAGCGTTTCCGGGCCGTCCTTCAGGTCGGCGAATTCCGCCTCGACCATGCGCGCGAATTCCTCGGCGCCCACGGCTTTCACGAGGATCTTGATGCGGGCCTTGTACTTGTTGTCGCGGCGGCCGAACTGGTTGTACACGCGCATGATCGCTTCCGTGTACGTCAGCAGGTGCTGCCAGGGCACGAAGTCGTTGATCACGCTGCCGATGATCGGGGTACGGCCCAGGCCGCCACCGACCATGAACTTGAAGCCCACTTCGCCGGCGTCGTTGAGCACCGCGGTCAGGCCGATGTCGTGCACGGCGATGGCGGCGCGGTCTTCCACGGCGCCGTTGATCGCGATCTTGAACTTGCGGGGCAGGGCGATGAATTCGGGGTGGAACGTGCTCCACTGGCGGATGATCTCGGCGTAAGGGCGCACATCGACGATCTCGTCCGCGGCGACGCCGGCGTACTCGTCCGTCGTGGTGTTACGAATGCAATTGCCCGACGTCTGGATCGCGTGCATCTCGACGGAAGCCAGGTCCGTCAGGATGTCCGGCGTCTGCTCCAGTTCGATCCAGTTGAACTGGATGTTCTGGCGCGTCGTGAAGTGGCCGTAGCCGCGGTCGTACTTGCGCGCGATGTGCGCGAACATGCGCATCTGCGCCGTCGACAGCAGGCCGTACGGCACGGCGATGCGCAGCATGTAGGCATGGCGCTGCATGTACAGGCCATTCTGCAAGCGCAGCGGCAGGAATTCTTCTTCGGTCAGCTCGTCGGCGAGACGGCGCCGTACCTGGTCGCGGTACTGGGCGATGCGTTCACGTACGATGAGATGGTCGTATTGGTCGTAACGGTACATGGGCAAGATTCCTTAGGGGCGGGCCAATCCTGACCCAAACTATCCCGAATATTAATAAAAACCAGCTATATTCCAAACGACGGAGAATTTATTTGCTTATATGAGCCTGCGGTATAAGCATCCTTGTAAAATGCGGGATCGGATTGACAAGATAAGGGCAATGAACCTACACCAACTACGTTTCGTGCGCGAAGCGGTTCGCCAAAACTACAACCTGACCGACGCCGCCAAGGCCTTGTTCACGTCGCAACCCGGGGTGTCGAAAGCGATCATCGAACTGGAGGAAGAGCTCGGCGTCGACATCTTCACCCGCCACGGCAAGCGCATCCGGGGCCTGACGGAGCCCGGCCGCCTCGTCCTGCATTCGGTCGAGCTGATCATGCAGGAGATCGACAGCCTCAAGCGCATTGGCAAGGAATACGCGGCCCAGGACAGCGGCAGCTTCACGATCGCGACGACGCACACCCAGGCGCGCTACATGCTGCCCAAGGTCGTGCAGGCGTTCATGCAGCGCTTCCCGAAGGTTCGATTGTCTTTATTGCAAGGCAATCCGCGCCAGATCGCCGACATGGTCAAGAACGACCAGGCCGACCTCGCCATCGCGACGGAATCCATCGCGGCCGTCGACGGCCTCATCACCTTGCCGTGCTACCAGTGGGAGCACGTCCTCGTCCTGCCGCCCGAGCATCCGCTGACGAAATCGAAGGCCATTTCGCTGGAAGAGATCGCCGGCTATCCCTTGATCACGTACGATGCCGCGTTCGCGGGCCGCAGCAAGATCGACCACGCGTTCGAATTGCGCAACCTCAAGCCGGACGTGCTGCTGGAAGCCATCGACGCCGACGTCATCAAGACGTACGTTGAACTGGGCATGGGCATCGGCATCATCGCCGGCATGGCCTTCGACCACGACCGCGACCGCAACCTGCGCGCGATCCCCGTGGGCCATCTGTTCGGCATGAACGTGTCGCGCGTGGCCGTGAAGCAGGGCGCCTATCTGCGCAGCTACATCTATACTTTCATCGAATTGCTGGCGCCGACGCTCAATCGCAAGATGGTCGAATCGGCCATGCGCGGCACCAGCGAGAACTACGAGCTTTGATATGAATCGCAACAATGATCCGGTCGCGCGCTACTACGCCAGCAGCACGCAGGCCGCGGACGCGGCGCTGTCCCGTGCCGAACGCGCCAACGACCTCGCGCGCGTGCGCGAACGTCTCGCCCAGCTGGTACGCGGGCAGACCGTGCTGGAACTCGCGTGCGGCACCGGCTACTGGACGGAAGTGATCGCCGCCAACGCCGATAAGGTGCTGGCGACCGACGTCCTCGACGCCATGCTGGAGCGGGCGCAGACCCGCCGCTTCCCGGAAGGCAAGGTCGCGTTCCGGCGCGTGGACGGCCTCGACCTGCCGGACGACCTCGGCACGTTTTCCTGTGTGTTCATCGGTTTCTGGTGGTCGCACCTCAAGCGCGACGAGCAGGATGCGCTGCTGGCCCTGCTGCGGGCGCGGCTCGGCCACGACGTCACGCTGATCCTGCTGGACGACGCCTATGTCGAGGGCAGCAGCACGACGATCGCGCGCACGGACGCGCAGGGCAATACGTATGAAATCGTCGCGACGCCGGATGGGGAGCGGTTCGAGCTGCCGAAAAATTATCCGGCCGACAGTGCATTGCGCAAGCGGCTGGGTGGGGACGTGCGCGAGATCAGGATCGAGCGGTTGACCTATTACTGGATGCTCACCTGTCGCCTCAAATAACGCATGGTGGGCTCGGGGAGCCCACCCTACGAATTGATGCTGGCGTAGGGTGGGCACCCCGTGCCCACCGATCCAACGGTGAATCAGGCATGTAGGGTGGGCACCCCGTGCCCACCGATCCAACGGTGAATCAGGCATGTAGGGTGGGCACCCCGTGCCCACCGATCCAACGGTGAATCAGGCATGTAGGGTGGGCACCACGTGCCCACCGATCCAATGGTGAATCAGGCATGTAGGGTGGGCACCCCGTGCCCACCGATCCAACGGTAAATCAAGCATGTAGGGTGGGCAACCCGTGCCCACCGATCCAACGGTGAATCAGGCATGTAGCGTGGGCACCCCGTGCCCACCGATCCAACGGTAAATCAAGCATGTAGGGTGGGCACCCCGTGCCCACGCGGATGTCCGAGTAATAAGAACGTGTGACGGATGCCGGGGGTGAGTGCCGACGGTTCGTCACCGGGTAATTAGAACGTGTGACGAATGCCGAGGGTGAACGCCGACGGGTCGCCACCCAGCGCCGTCGCTGCCGGCGTGATGTTGTTCGAACCGGAGTTCAGGCCGAACGTGGCCAGGCCGTTGTTGTTCAGGCTGGCGTACGACGCGTACAGGTTCGTGCGCTTCGACAGCGAGTAGCTGTAGGCCAGTGCCCAGGCATTGCCCTTGGCGCCGTTCTCGAGCTTGTTCTGCTGCACGTTGGCGTAGAACTTGCCCTGGCCGAACGGATAGCCGGCACCCAGGTTGTACTGCTTGAACTTGTTGTTCGCGCCATCCGGATCAGCCGACAGGTAGTTGGCCTTGATCTCCAGGCCGCCGACGTCCGCGAACGTGTAGGCGGCGCCGATGCCGTATTCCTTGTCGTTGCCCGTCGAGACGCGCTTGAACGTGTGGTAGGCGGCGCCCAGGTACAGGCCACCCAGCTTGTATTCGGCGCCGATGCCCTTCAGGTCGCCCGACGGGCCCGTCGTCTTCTCGCCGGCCGAGTAGGCGGCCAGCAGGTCGAAGCCGCCAAACGACGCGCTCTTGTAGTTGATCGAGTTGGCCAGGCGGCGGGTCACCTTGCCCGAACCGAATGCCGACAGGTTGCTGCCGTAGAAGCCCTGGCCGAATTCGTCGGTGGCGCCGGCCACGGTGGCGATCGGCGAATATTCGCGACCCAGGGTCACGGTGCCGAATTCACCTTCCAGGCCCACGACGGCGCGACGCTGGAACAGGCCGGCGGAATCCTGCACGCCCGTGTCGACGGCGACGCCGGCTTCCAGGTTGAAGATGGCCTTCAGGCCGTTGCCCAGGTCTTCCGAACCACGGAAGCCGAAGCGGCTGCCCGACTGGTCGCCCGACTGGACGTTGGTGTGGCGGCCGTCCGGACCGCCGGCGTCGGCGGACTCGATGGCGGCATCGACGACACCGTACAGCGTCACGTTGGTCTGGGCTACGGCGAACAGCGGGGCGGACGCCACCAGGGCGGCGGCCAGGCGTTTGACTTGCATTCAGGTTTCTCCAATAAGATATCGTTCGACTCAAGCGATGTCGTAATCACTTGCTTGATCGGCACGAATCTTATCGAAGCGATATGTCGATTTGATGACAGAGCGCAATGTTGCACAGTTGCCACAACGCGCGGCCATCAATGCGTGACGCCGTCATGACACGACGTGGCCGCCCAGCGGCAGCACGATGTCGATGCGCGTGCCTTGTGGCTCGTCCGCGCCGATCGTGATGTCGCCTTTCATGGCCCAGACCCGTTCGCGCATGCCGATGAGGCCCAGCGATTCCGCCTTTTCCATGTCTTCCGGCCGGATACCGCGGCCATCGTCGCGGATCGTGACGAGCAGTTCGCCATCCAGCCGGAACAGATTCATCATGACGCGCGTCGCTTGCGCATGACGGGCGATGTTGGTCAGCGCTTCCTGCACGATGCGGAAGATGGCCGTGCTGGCCGCGTCGTCCAGCCGCAGCTCCGCTTCGTCGGCGAGGAGGGTGGTGGGGATGCCGTAGCGTTCCACGAAATCGTCGCGCAGGCCCTGCAGCGCGAAATACAGGCCGCCTTCGTCGAGCGCGCGCGGGCGCAGGTTGGTGGCGATGCGGCGCAGCGACGTGATCGCGGTCAGCAGGTTGTCTTCCATGCCGCGCATCAGGCGCAGGCTGTCGGATGGCGTGCCGTCGGCCTGCTGCAGCAGGGTAAGGTCCATGCGCAGCGATGCGAGCAGCTGGCCGAGGTCGTCGTGCAGTTCGCGCGCGATGTGCGTGCGCTCTTCCTCGCGGATGGTCTGCAGGGCGGCGGACAGCTGGCGCAGCTGGTCGTGCGAGCGGGTCAGTTTTTCCTGCACGTGGCGGCGTTCGCTGACGTCGCGCATGACCACCGTATAGAAGGGGGCGCCCGCGTTCGCGCGCGAGATCGAGCCTTCGATGGGGAAGCGCTCGCCGTCGTTGCGCAAGCCGACGACCGTGTAATCGGTCGCGCGGCGGCCCGCGCGCCCGCTGCCGGGCCGGAAATAATCGACGGGCTCGCCCGCGCGGTCGGCCCGGCCGGCCGGTTCCTCGAGGTAGCGGCCCAGCGGACTCCCGACCATCTGCTCGACACTCGTGCCGAACAGTGCCGCCGCCGCGGGATTGGCCATGACGATGGTGTTTGCGCGGTCGGCGGAGATGATGGCTTCGCTGACGTGGTTGACGATCTGGCGGCTGGCCGGCACGGTATCGGGCTCCCCTGATGTGCGCCTGCCCAGACTATGGCCGACCGCAAGCCCGGCCAGGAAGCAGGCTGCGGCCCGGCCGGAAACGCGGGGGCGGCGCGGTCGTTTCGCCTACCTTACCCGCCATGCAAACCGCCGGCTTGACTTACATCTGCTTGAAGAGGTGCAGGAAGCTGCGGCTGACTTCGAGTTTTTCCGGACGGCCCTTGATCAGGACGAGGTGACGGCCGCGGATGTCGCGCGTCACGCCTTCGATGGCGTTGACGTTGACGAGCGTGGCGCGGTGGATCTGCCAGAACAGCGACGGATCGAGTTCATCCGCGAGGTCGCGCACGGGCTTGCGGATCAGCGCTTCGAACTTCTCGGTCTGGACGCACGTGTATTTTTCGTCCGACCGGAAGAACAGGATTTCCTCGACGGGGATCATGCGCAGGTCCTGGCCGATGCTGGCCTGGATCCATTGCAGGTACTTCGGCTTCGGCGCAGCGATCTTCTCGGCGAGCTGCGACAGCATCGCCGTGACCGTGTCGCTGACGTTGACGGCCGCGGTGGCCGCCTGCGCCGGCGTCGCCAGGCGTTCCTTCAGGCGCTCGACGGTGATCTTCAGGCGCTCCGGCTCGGGCGGTTTCAGCACGTAGTCGATGGCGCCGCGCTCGAACGCTTCCACGGCGTACTGGTCGTACGCGGTGACGAACACGACCTGGGTCGCGTCGCCGATGTCGCGCGCCGCTTCCATGCCCGTCTTGCCCGGCATGCGGATGTCGAGGAACGTGAGGTCGGGCTTCAGTTCGTCGACCAGTTGCACGGCCTCGTCGCCATTCTTCGCCTCGCCGACAATCGTGAGGTCCGGCCACACCTGGGACAATCGGGTGCGCAGCAGGTCGCGCATCAGTCTTTCGTCATCGGCAATGATAGCGGTTGGCATGGTCGGGTCGGGGCAGTCAAGGAATGTCGATTATTCAACGAATTGTCGGGACAAGCAATACCCGGCATGCCTACTTTGGCGCGAGCTGCGGGGCGAGCTGATAAGGTACTTCGATGGTAGCGATGACACCGCAAGGGCTGTTGGCCGCGATGTGCAACTGGCCCGCGTCGCCGTGCAGCAGTTTCAGCCGTTCGCGGATGTTCGACAGGCCGAGCCCCGTCCCCTTGCTGGGCATGACGCCGAAGCCGACGCCGTCGTCCGCGACGGTCACCCGCAGCTTGCTGTCGACCACTTCCGCCGTGACGGCCAGGTGGCCGCCCTCCGGCTTGCATTCGAGGCCGTGCTTGATCGCGTTCTCGACCATCGACTGCAGCATCATCGGGGGAAACGCGGCGCTGCGCAGGCCTTCCGGCACGTGCAGATCGACGGTCAGCCGTTCTTCCATGCGCATCTTGAGCAGGTCGAGGTAGGACTTGACCATGTCGACCTCGCGCCCCAGGTTCGTGACGAGGTTGTTGTCGCGCATTTGCGGCAGCACGGCGCGCAGGTACTGGATCAAGGTGCGCTGCATCGCCGAGGCGCGCGGGGGATTCGTCTCGATCAAATGTTCGACGGAAGCGAGCGTGTTGAACAGGAAGTGCGGCTCGACTTGCGCCTGCATGGCCTGCATCTTCGCTTCGGACAGCTGGCGCTGCATCGACTCGCGTTCCGCGGCGGCCGTGGCCGATTGCATCTCGGCTTCGGCGCGCTTCTTGCCGCCCACGAGGGCCTTCGTGCCGAACAGCGCGAGGATCAACAGCCAGACGAAGCTCGTGAACCACGTCGACGCCTGCTTGTGGTAGCTGCGCGCCTTCGCTTCGGCCGCGTCGTCGACGGCCGCTTCGATGGCGTTGGACAATTCCTCGCCGATTTGCGGCGGCAGGTCGATGTGGACTTCCTCGCCGTTCGCGCCGCGGATCGTCTTCGTGACGGGATGGGCGCCTTTGCCGGCCGCCGGCGCGGGCGGGGCAGGCGGTGCCGGCGGCGCGACGGGGGCATCGTCGGCGTCGGCCGATTTTTCCGCTCCGGCGGCCGCCGCTTCGTCGGCCGCGGCCGCCGCGGCGTCGGCCTTCGCTCGTGCGGCGTCGACCTTGCCGGCCGCCGCGTTCGCCGCCGCCTCGGCCTTGGCGGCCTCGACCTCGGGATTGATCGTGATCGCGCCGTGGCGGCTGTTCTTGCCCGGATTGATGTGGATGCCGCTGTCGTCGATCGTGACGGTGGGCTCGGGCTTGCGCGGCTTGTGTTCCGTGCGCGCGATCTCTTCCTCGCCGCCGGAAAACAATTCGTCCTGCAAAATCTGGCCGGCGACGAGCATCAACGCGGCGAACAGGAAAAACTTCCACCACGACAAATGCGTCACCCACGTCGCGACGGCGTCGAAGCCGCGATGCAGCGACGACAGGGTGGTCGAAAAAGCTTGATGGGTAGAACGCCGTGTTTGCATGAAACTCGTCTTTATCAAAGATGCGGCGAGTGTAACCGCTGGCACAGTGGCCGGCCACTGTTGGAATGATGAAAGCTTAGTTTCCCCAGGCGCGCGCCGCCATCGTTTTGCGACAGCCTGCAGGATTCCCGCCCTGGAATGCACAGGTTGATGACGCCATAATGACATGTAGAAAAACTGTTAATCGGCAATATTGCGCGGTATGATGAATGCCGTCCTGGCTGCGCCAGCCCATCCTTCGCGATATGAAAGGGGTTTGCCGATGTCTGCCGTTCCCAAGCGTTACCGCCTCGTCACCCGCAGCGATTTCGACGGCCTCGTCTGCGCTGTCCTGCTGAAGCACCTGGACTTGATCGACGAGATCCTGTTCGTCCACCCGAAGGATATGCAGGATGGCAAGATCGCCATCACCGCGCGCGACATCACGACGAACCTGCCGTACGTCGCCGGCGCGCACCTCGCGTTCGACCATCACTCGTCGGAAACGATCCGCAATACCGGGCAGCGCGACAACCACGTCATCGACGCGAAGGCACCGTCCGCCGCGCGCGTCGTGTACGAGCACTACGGCGCGACCCGGTCTGGCGTGACCCGCTCGTTCCCGGCCGCGTGGCGCGACATGATGGACGCCGTCGACAAGGGTGACGCGGCCCGCTTTACGCGCGAGGAAGTGCTCGATCCGACCGGGTGGAACCTGCTGAATTTCCTGATGGATGCGCGCACAGGGCTGGGGCGCTTCCACGATTTCCGCATTTCGAACTACCAGCTCATGATGGACTTGATCGATTACTGCCGGAACCACTCCATCGACCAGATCATGGCGCTGCCCGACGTGCAGGAACGCACCCGGCTGTACTTCGAGCACAGCGAGTTGTGCAAGGCGCAGATCCGGCGCTGCGCGCAGAAGCACGGCAACCTCGTCGTCCTCGACCTGCGCGACGAACCCGTGATCTATGCGGGCAACCGCTTCATCATCTACGCGCTGTTCCCCGAGACGAACATCTCGATCCACGTGCTGTGGGGCCTCAAGAACCAGAACACGGTGTTCGCGACGGGCAAGTCGATCCTCAACCGCACGTCGAACACGAATATCGGCGCACTGATGCTGGAATACGGCGGGGGCGGGCATGAGAATGCGGGCACCTGCCAGGTGTCCAACGACATGGCGGAGGACGTGCTGGGCGCGCTCATCAAGCGCATCACGAGCGAGGGCTGAGTCACGCCGGTAATTGTTCTTCCAGCATACGCTGCGCCGCCTCCGCGGCCAGCGGCTCGCTGAACCACGCCCCCTGGAACTGGTCGCAACCGTTCGATGCGAGGAAGTCCAGCTGGGGCTGCGTCTCGACGGCCTCGGCCACCACGGCCATGTTCAGGTTGTGACCGATGTCGATCAGGCTCTTGGCCACGCCCTGGCCGCCGTCGTCCAGCGCCCGCACGGTCCCGGACGCCAGCTTGACCTGGCTCGCTGCCAGCTGCTGCAGGAAGCCGAGGTCGCACAGGCCGGCGCCGAAGTCGTCGACGGACAGGTCGACGCCCAGCGTGCGTAGCTGGCCGGCCAATTCCTGCCCGAGCGATGGATTGCGGATCAGGCCGTCGATGCGCAGGTCGAGCTGGAGGCTGCGCGGCGGCAGCCGGTAGCGCGTGAGGCGGTCGGCCAGGCAGGCGAGGAAGCCTGGCTGGGTGTATTCGCGGTGCGATACGTTGACGGTGACAGGCACGTTGCCGAAGCCCGCCGCGCGCAACTGGGCGGCGAACGCGCAAGCATGGTCGAGCACGCGCTGGCCGATCGGGACGATCACGCCGCTTTCCTCGGCCTCCGCGAGGAAGCGGGCCGGGACCAGCACGCCCTGTTCGGGATGACGCCAGCGCAACAGGGCCTCGAAGCCGGCGACGCGGTTGTCGCGGAACGTGACGCGGGGCTGGTACAGCAGGAACAATTCGTCCCGGTCGAGCGCGTCGCGCAGCGCCAGTTCGATGCGGTGCTTGGCTTCCGTCGTCGACTTCATGTCGGCCGAGAAGAAGTGCACGTCGTTGCGGCCGCTGCCCTTGCCGTGGTACATCGCGAGATCGGCCGCGCGCACGAGCTCCGCCGCCGTGGCGCCGTCGTGCGGATACAGCGACACGCCGACGCTGGCGCCGACGGGAATTTCGCGGCTGTTGAACGCGACGGGAATCGCGAAGCTCTCGCGCAGGCGCTCCACCATGCGCAACGTGAAGCGCAGCGACGGCTGGTTGGCCAGGACGAGCACGAATTCGTCGCCGGACATGCGCGCCACCGTGTCGCTGTCGCGCACGGATGCCTGCAGGCGGCGCGCGACGACCTTCAGCACGACGTCGCCCGCTTCGTGGCCGAAGGTGTCGTTGATGGTCTTGAAGTTGTCGAGGTCGATGAGCACGGTGGCCACGAGGGCCTTGTGGCGCTGCGCGAGGTGCAGCGCCTGCTCGAGCCGGTCCCACAGGAGATTGCGGTTGGCCAGGCCCGTCAGCGGGTCGTGGTTGACCTCGTGTTCCAGGTGCGCCGTGCGCAGCTTGGTGGCCGTGACGTCGGTGATGACGCCGATGTAGTGCGTGACGTTGCCGTGCTCGTCCTGCACGGGTGTGATGGCGAGGTCGTTCCAGAACAGTTCGCCGTTCTTGCGCAGGTTGCGCAGCACGACACTGCAGCCCATGCGCGCGGCGACCGCTTCCCGCAGCTGCGCCCGTTCGACGAGGTCCATGCCGGGTGCGGCCATGAAGCCCGGTTCCTTGCCGAGCACTTCTTCTTCCGCATAGCCCGTGATGCGCTCGAAGGCCGGATTCACGTATTCGATGACGCTGTGCTCGAGCTCCAGCCGGGCGATGACGATGCCGTTGCTTGCGGCGTGCAGCGCGCGCTCGCGCAGGCGCAGCCGCTGCTCGCTGTCGCGCCGGTCGCTGATGTCGACGCCCATGCCGAACAGGTACTCGCCGCCGTCGCAGCGCAGCCGCGTGCCGCACAACAGCATGGGGATCTCGCGCCCGCTGCGCGAGACGTAGTCCACTTCGAGCCGCGTTTCCTGGCCGCGCGAGAAGATGTCGTCCATCGCCGCGGCGACGGCCGGGCGCGCGTCCAGCTCAATCAGGTCGAGCGCGCGGGTGGCGCCCAGCTCGTCGGGCGTCAGTTCCGTGACCCGCTCCAGGTTGCGGTTCCACAGCACGAACCGCCCGTCGCGGTTGATCGCGTAGAACGTGCCGGGCAGCATGTCGACGATCGCCGCCAGCGGCGTGCGCGCCACGCGCTCGGCTTCCGTCCCGCCGCGGTCGCGCCCGGTGGCGACGGCGACGGCGCAGCCGTGTTGCGTGCCGTCGGCGTCGAGCAGGGGCGCGAGGGTCAGCGTGCCTTCGCGCACGCGCCCGCCCGCGCAATGGAGGTCGACGTGCAGCTCGGCCCCGTCGGGTCGGCAGGTGAGGGCACCCCAGCCGGCGCCCCAGACGTCGCGTCCGGCCGGCGTGAACAAGGTCGTGACGGGACGGCCAAGGATCTGTTCCGCCGACATGGCGAACAGGGCCGCGCAAGGCTCGTTCCAGGCCCGGACGGTGCCGGTCTCGTCCGTGAGAAAAATGCAGCGGCTCGGCGGTTCGGAATCGGACATGCTGCGCTCCTGCTTTCGCGGTCGACACGTATTGGACCGGCGAGCGTGGCTTCCGTTCCGCATGTCATACCGAAACGACAGCGCGAAACGAAAACGGCGCGCCGAAGCACGCCGTATGGAGACGAAGCCGTTGGCCCGTCAGGCCGCCGCCTCCTGGCGCGGCGGGAGTGCGACCTGGTTGTTCACGCTGAACTGGTAATCCTTGAACACATGTTCGGCGGACAGGATCTGGTAAGTCCCGTCGGACAGCTTGTGCGTCGTGTCCTTCAGGCGGTACGTCGTCGAGCCGCACGTCCAGCAATTGAAATTGCGCATGTGCGTGCACAGACACGTCTTGTCGAATACTTGAATGTTCTTCTGGCCCGGGTTCGCCTGCACCTCGCGGTTGTACGAGTTGATGTAGGCGCAGTTGCCCGTCGCGTCCAGCAGGTAGCCGTACGATTCGCAGCCGGGACGGATGCCGGAGCCGATCGCGGGCGTCTGCTTCAGCATCCGCATCGGATAGCCCGTCGGCGACACGCCGTTGACGATGATGTCCTCTTCGCTGGCGCGGAAGTATTCCTGCTTGACGGCATCCGGCAGGCCACATTCGTGCGTCACCGTGAAGCGGGTCGCCACCTGCACGCCGCCCGCGCCTTTTTCCAGGAAGCCCACGGCATCGCTGCCCGTGAAGATGCCGCCCGCGGCGATCAGCGGGATGTCGAGCTGCTCGGCCTTCAGGTACGCATGGATCTCGTCCATGATCGTGTGCAGGTCGTAGTCCTTCCAGTCTTCCATGCCGAAGCCCAGGTGGCCGCCGGCCAGCGGGCCTTCGACGATCACGTAGTCGGGGTTGCGGTTCAGGCGCGAAACCTTGCGCAGGAACAGTTGCAGCGCGCGCACGGACGACACGATGATGCCCAGCTTGGCCTCACGGAAGCGGGGATGGTCCTTGATGAGTTCGAACGAGCCCAGGTGCAGGCCGGCCGACATCGTGATGCCGTCGATGCCCGCGTCCAGCGCCGCCGACAGACGGGTGCGCAGCGTTTCCTTCGGCGCATTCATCGTCAGCTTTTCCATGCAGTTCACGAAGATCAGGCCATCGCCTTTCTTCGCCGCCATCGTCGCGCCCACGTGCAGGCGCGTCGCCTCGGCCAGCCGCTCGAGGTCGAACTGGACGACGGACTTGTCCATGTTGTTGATGTTGAACTTGTAGAGCTTGGTCTTTTCCTTGACGAAGCTGGTGTCGAACTTGCGGTCCGACACGTCCGGCACCATCGCGTCGGAAATGTGCCCGATGCCGCCCAGCCGGGCCGCTTCCAGTGCCAGTTCCGACGTGGAAATGTCCACACCCATTCCGCCGATCATGATGGGCACGTATTCCTTGTGACCCAAACGCAAGCGGAAATCATCAACACGTTTCATTGTTATCCTTAACTACCGGGGGCACGCCCCTGGACGATCTTGTTCTCTCTCTGTCGTGCGACCCCGCCGGTTGGCCGGCGTGTCTGCGCCCCCGCATTTTACCGCAGGCGGGGACGCACCGAGAGCACCATTTGCCGCACGGTCGTGCGGCAACGCGACAGTGGCCGCGGGCTCAGTCGCGGAAGTTGTTGAATTCCAGCGGCAGGTCCTTGACGTCCTTGCGCAGCAGCGCGATGGCTTCCTGCAGGGTGTCGCGGTCCTTGCCGGTCACGCGCACGGTTTCGCCCTGGATCGACGCCTGCACCTTCATCTTGCTTTCCTTGATGAGCTTGGTGATCTTCTTCGCGTCTTCCGTCTCGATGCCGTTGCGCACCTTGAGCACCTGCTTGACCTTGTCGCCGCCGATCTTCTCGATCTTGCCCTCGTCGAGGAAGCGCACGTCGACCTTACGCTTGGTCATCTTGTTCAACAGCACGTCACGCACCTGGCCGAGCTGGAAGTCGGAATCGCCGAAGACGGTGATCTCGCGTTCCTTCTGCTCGACCTTGGCCGAGCTGCCCTTGAAGTCGAAGCGGGTGCCGATTTCCTTGTTGGATTGCTCGACGGCGTTCTTGACTTCGACCATGTCTGCTTCGCAGACCACATCAAACGATGGCATTTTCTTTTTCCTTTGTCTTGCACGGTAGTGAATGCCGATATTGTAACGGAGGGCACGTCGAAAAACCTGCTGCGCGTTGCACTGCAGTCCTGCGATGCTCACTGTACGTCTCGTACAGTTGCGCTTCTCGAACTGCATTGCGGCCGCTCGCGACGGTTTTTCGAGATGCCCCCCAACAACGCGCCGCCCACTATAATGCGCCAAACACTACCCGTCCCAGCCATGCCCGCCGACCTGCCTCTTTCACACGACGTTCCCCTCGATACTTTCAACACGTTCCGCATTCCCGCGCGCGCGCGGCGCTACGTGCGCGTGACGGAACCGGGCCACCTGGCCGCCGTCGCGACCGACCCCGCGCTGGCGCCGCTGCCGCGGCTCGTGCTGGGCGGCGGCAGCAACCTCCTGATCGCGCACGACGACGTGGAAGCGCTCGTGCTGCACATGGCGCTGGCCGGCAAGGAGATCGTCGGCACGACGGACGACGCCGTCCTCGTGCGCGCACGCGCGGGCGAGAACTGGCATGCGTTCGTCGAATGGACCCTGGCGCAAGGCCTCGGCGGCCTGGAGAGCATGGCGCTGATCCCGGGCACGGTGGGCGCGTCGCCGATCCAGAACATCGGCGCGTACGGGGCCGAGGTGAAGGATCGTTTTCATTCGCTGACCGTATTCGATTTCGCCGACGGCACCACGCGCACGATGGATGCAGGCGCCTGCCGTTTCGGCTACCGCGACAGCGTGTTCAAGCACGCGGAGGGCGCTTCGCTCGTCGTGCTGGACGTGACGTTCGCGCTGCCGCGTGCGTGGACGCCGAACCTGCGCTACGCGGAACTGGCGCAGGCGCTCGCGGCGCAGGGCAGCGCCACGCCGACCCCGCGCCAGGTGGCGGACGCCGTGATCGCGATCCGCCGGCGCAAGCTGCCCGATCCCGCCGAGATCGGCAACGCGGGCAGCTTCTTCAAGAATCCCGTCGTGCCGCGCGAACAGTGCGTGCGCCTGCTGGAAACGTGGCCCGACCTCGTGCACCACGCCCAGCCGGACGGCAGCGAAAAGCTCGCGGCCGGCTGGCTGATCGACCGCTGCGGCTGGAAAGGAAGGCACCTCGGCCGCGCCGGTGTGTATCCGAAGCAGGCGCTCGTGCTGGTCAACAACGGCGGCGCGACCGGCGCCGAGATCCTGGCGCTGGCGCGCGCCATCCAGGACGACGTCGAGGCTCGCTTCGGCGTGCGGCTGGAGCCGGAACCCGTGCTGGTGTGACTCAGGTGTCCGGGCTGACGCGGTCGCGGCCGCCACGCTTGGCCGCGTACAGCGCGGCGTCGGCGCGGGCGACGAGCACGTCGCCGGGGGCGTCTCCGCCCGGCACCATGCAGGCCACGCCCAGCGACATCGTGACAATGCCGGACTGCGCCCCCGGATGCGGCAGCGCCAGCTGCGCGAGGCCGGCGCGGCACGCTTCGGCCACGCGCACGGCGCCCGCGAGGTCGGTGTCCGGCAACAGCAGCGCGAATTCCTCGCCGCCGTAGCGGGCCGCGAGGTCGGCCGGGCGCTTCAGCTGGCCCGTCAGCACGGCGGCTGTCTTCTTGAGGCACAGGTCGCCGGCCGGGTGGCCGAGACCGTCGTTGTACAGCTTGAAATGGTCGACGTCGCACAGCAGCAGCGCGAGCGGCGACCCGTTGCGCCGGCCCCGCTGCCATTCCGCCTGCAGCGCTTCGTCGAAGCGGCGGCGGTTGGCGATGCCCGTCAGCCCGTCCAGCGCGGCCAGCCGGCGCAATTCCTCGTTGGCCCGCGCCAGTTCGTCCTGGCTCGCGCGCAGCTCGCGCCAGGCGGCATCGCGCTGCAGGCGGCTGATGTAGGCGTCCGACTGATGGCGGATGCGCGCCACCAGTTCCAGTTCGTCCGGCAGCTTGACGAGGTAGTCGTGCGCGCCGATGGCGAACGCATGCGCCTTCAGCTTCGCTTCTTCCTTGGTCGACAAGACGATCACGGGCACGTCGCGCAAGACCTCGTCTTCCATGTAGGAACGGATCAGGCCGAAGCCGTCGCCGCCCTGCATGACGAGGTCCTGCAGGATCACCGTCGGCCGCAGGCGCAGGGCGGCCGCGCGCGCGGCACGCGGGTCGGTGACGTAGTGGAATTCGATGTCGGGATAGCCGGCCAGCATGCGGCGGACGGCTTCGACGATGATGAGCTGGTCGTCGACCAGCAGGACGCGCATCGTGTCGTCGGCGTCCCGTGCGACGGCGGGGATCTGGCTGGCTGCGGACATCGGATTGGAGCGTTGGCGGAAGGCATGGCGATGAAGGTCGTCATTCTACCGCAAGGCGTCCGCGATATTATCAATGGGTAAAATCTTCTCGGCCGCGCCCAGTTCCGCCGCCGCGCGCGGCATGCCGTACACGGCGCTGCTGGCCTCGTCCTGGGCGATCGTGGCGTGCCCCGCGCCGCGCATGGCGAGCAGCCCGGCCGCGCCGTCGCGGCCCATGCCCGTCAGGAGGATGCCGGTGGCGGCGCGTTCCCAGTGCCGGGCCACCGAGTGGAAGAATATGTCGATCGACGGCCGGTACACCTCGTCGCGGGGATGCGCATCGTAGACGAGCCGGTGGCGCGGGGTGAGGCGCAGGTGGTCGTCGCTGGCGGCCACCTGCACGATGCCGCCCTCGACCGCGTCGCCGCTGGCGATCGTCCGCACGGGCACGCCGGCCTGTTCGTTCAGCCAGCGCGCCAGCTGGACGGCGAACGCGGGGTCGATGTGCTGGACGACGACGGCCGCCGTGTCGGGCGGCGGCCGCCAGCGCGCGAACAGCCGCGCCAGCGCGTTGGGACCGCCGGTGGACGCGCCGATCGCGACGAGGCGCGCGACGCCGGACCCGTTGCCGGCCGGCGCACCCGGCGCGGCGGCGGGGGCGGCGGGTGTCGCCGCGATCAGCTTGGCGATCGTGCGGATCTTGTCGAGCAGCGCGGCCTCGCCACCCGGTTGCCCGAGCAGCACGGGCGTCGCCGTCACGTCGAGGGCGCCGGCGCCGAGCGCGCGGAACACCTGCCCGACGTTGTCCTGCGGCGCCGCGGTGACGACGAGGATTGCGCACGGCGCCTCGCGCATGATGCGGCGCGTGGCCTCGACGCCGTCCATCACGGGCATGGCGAGGTCCATCAGCACGAGGTCGGGCGGCAGGTCGCGGCACAGGCGCACGGCGTCGGCGCCCGTGCGCGCCGTCCACGCGACCTGGTGCTCGCTGCCGGCCAGCGCGCGCCGCAGCGCCTCGGAGGCGGTCGGACTGTCGTTGGCGATGCCGATTCTCATGGCGCGCCTTCCCCATGGGCCGCGCCGACCAGGTCGCGCACGGCGTCGAGCAGCGTGGCGTCGTGGAAGGCGCCCTTGGCGAGATAGTAGTCGGCACCCGCTTCCAGGCCGCGCGCGCGGTCTTCCGGACGGTCCTTGTACGACACGATCATCACCGGGAGCCGGTGCAGGCGCGGGTCGTGCCGGATGCGTTCCAGCAGGCCGATGCCGTCCAGCCGCGGCATGTCGATGTCCGTGATCACGAGGTCGTAGTCGGCCGCGCGCAACTGGTTCCAGCCGTCCTCGCCGTCGAGCGCCACGTCGACGCGGTAGCCGCGCCCCGCCAGCAGCTTGCGCTGCATCTCGCGCACGGTGAGCGAGTCGTCGACGACGAGCACGCGGCGCGCGCTCGCGGCCGCCGGCGCACCGGGCGCCAGGCGCAACGCGGCCCCCGTGCCGAGCAGGCGCGCGATGGACTGCAGCAGGTCGGGCACGTCCAGGATCAGCACCGGCGTGCCGTCGTCGAGCAGCGCCCCGGCGGCCACGTCGCGCAGCTTGCCGAACGTGGGCTCGAGCGGCTGCACCGTCAGGCTTTGTTCGCCGTGCACGGCGTCGACGGCAAGGCCGTAGCGCTCGCGTCCCGTGCCGATCGCGACGAGGGCCAGGTCGATGCCGGCGACGGCTTCGCCCAGGCCCAGCACCTGGCTGGCGGCGACGACGCCCAGTTCCTCGGCATTCTCGCCATCCGCGCCCGTCTTGACGTACTGCCGGCCCTGCAGCGTGAGCACGGCCGTCGCCGGCACCCGCAGCACCCGTTCCACGCGCGCGATCGGCAGCGCATACGCTTCGCCGGCCACGTCCACGACCAGGGCGCGCACGATCGATTGCGTGAGCGGCAGCGTGATCACGGTGCGGAAGCCTGCGCCCGGCGCCGACTCCGCGCGTACCGTGCCGTTCATCGCGCGCACCGTGTCGTGCACGACGTCCAGGCCGACGCCACGGCCGGACAATTCGGTGGCGCTGTCCTTCAGCGAAAAGCCGGGCAGGAACAGGAATTCCATCAGCTCCGCCTGCGACAGCGCGGGCGCGAACGCGGGCGCCGCTATCTGGCGCCGCACGGCGGCCGCGCGGATGCGCTCCGGATCGACGCCGCGCCCGTCGTCTTCCACGACGAGCGACAGCATGCCGCCGCGGTGGCGCGCTTCCAGCCTGATCGTGCCGTGCGGGGGCTTGCCGGCGGCCGTGCGCTCGGCAGGCATCTCGATGCCGTGGTCGACGGCGTTGCGCAGCAGCTGGTTCAGCGGCGCGTCCATGCGCGCCAGCACGGCGCGGTCGACGAGCGTGGCGTCCCCGTCGATTTCCACGCGCACGTCCTTGCCGAGGCCGCGTGCCAGGTCGCGCACCATTCGGGGCAGGCCGCGCACGCCGTCGGCGAAGCGGCACATCGACAGCGCCAGCACTTCGTCCGCGAGGCGCGCGGACACGGCCAGTGCCCGGCGCTCGTAGTGCTCGGCGCCCTCGATCGTCTGCAGCAGGGTGTCGCGCAGCGGGGTGGCCCGGTCCGCGACGCGCTGCACCAGTTCGGCAAGGTGCGGATCGCCCGTCGCGCGGATGGCGTCCTGCAGCCGCTCCAGCGCGTCGAACACGCCGTGCTGGTAGCGCTTGTAGCGTTGCAGCCCCGCGATCCATGGCCGCAGCTGGCCCGCTTGCAGGCGTGCCTGGCCGGCCAGGGTCAGCAGGTCGCCGCCGGAGTCGGGTGCCGCGGGGGCCGGTGCCGGCGCGGGCGCTGCCGGGGCAGGCGTCAGCGGTGCTGGTGCCGGTGCGGGTTCGGGCGCAGGGGCGGGTTCCGGTACAGGCTCGGGTTCCGGTGCGAGGGCAGGTTCCGCCGTGGGCGCCCCTTCGGGCGCCGCCGCGTCCTGTTCGAGCAGCGCCCGCAGCATCGTCAGCATCCGCGCCAGGCGGTTCGCGTGCGGCGTGCGCTTGCCTGGCTCGGACGTCAGCGCCAGTTCCTGCAGCAGGTCGACGGCGCCGAGCAGCACGTCGACCCCGTCCGCGTCCAGCCGCGCCCGGCCATCTTGCGCGGCGACGAGCACGTCCTCCATCGCGTGCGCGAGGCGCACCGCCGGGTCGAGCCCGACGATCACGGCCGCGCCCTTGACGGAATGGGCCGCCCGCATCATCGCCTCGAGCATCGCGGCGTCGGCCGCGCCCTGTTCGAGCTGCAGCAGGCCGTCCGTCAGCACGCGCATCTGTTCGCGCGTCTCCATGCGGAACAGGTCCAGCATCGAATAGCCGCTCAGGTCCTCGTCGTCCATGCTCATCGCAGCACGCCCTCCAGTTGCGCAGCCAGCCGTGCCGTGTCGAGCAGCGCCGCTTCCAGCGCGCCGTCGGCGATCATGCCCGCGATGAGGGGCGACGGCGCGCGTCCCACGTTGGCGGCGGGCGGCCGCAGGGCGTCGTGCGCGTGGCGCAGCACCCCGTGGACCTCGTCCACCGGAAGCGCGATGCGCTGGCCGCCGGGGGCCAGCACGAGCAGGCGCGCGAACGCGTGGCGGCCGGCTGGCGGCGGGGCCGCGTCCGTGTCGACGCCCATCAGGCGCGCAAGCGACACGGCGGGCAGCAGGCGGCCGCCCACGTTGACGATGCCCAGCAGTGCGCCGCCGTCGCGGTGCGGCAGGCGGTGCACGGGCGCCAGCGGCGCCACTTCGGCCGCGAGCGCCAGCGGCACGGCCAGCCATTCGGTGCCGACGCGGAACGCCATCGCGGCGGCATCCGTGCGCGCGGGCGGGGGCAGGGGACGGGCCAGCTCGCGGGCCCAGGCGTCGCGGTAGTCGGCTTCGACGGGCCGCTGCAGGTTGTGCTGCGCGGCGCCCGCGTACACGGGGCAGTTGCGGCAATGGACGTATTGCGCGAGCTCGGGGCAACTGCGGTCGCCGGCCACGCCGATGCGGCGCCAGCAGGCGTCGTCCTTCCATGGGCGCACGGGCAGATGCTTCATGCCGTCGTGCTCCCGCGCCGCGCGTGTACGCGCGCCGCGCGCCGCTTGAAGACGGCGCCGGCGTCCGCGTCGCCCCGCTGCTCGAGCAGCAGGGCCAGGGCGCACAAGGCTTCGTAGTGGTCCGGATCGAGGTATACGCAGCGCCGCCAGTTGCGGTCGGCCTCTTGCGGCCGGCCCGCGCATTCGGCCGTGAGCCCCAGCAGGAACCACGCCTCGGCATCGTCCCCGCGCAGCGCCAGCGCGGCGCGGCAGCTTTGCTCCGCCTCGGCCAGGCGGCCCGCGTTCGCGTGGCGCCGCGCGTCGGCCAGCAGGTCGCGCGGTGGCGGGGCGGCCGTCGGCTTCGCAACGGGTGGCGCTGCAGCAGGGCGCGGCGTGGCGGGCCGGGCGTGCACGGCCGCGGGCTCCGCAGCGGGTAAGATGCGCGCGCGGCGCCGGCCCTGCTTGCGCAGCACCGACGTGGCGCGCGGCGTCGCGGGGCCGAACCCGTGGCGGCACAGCGCGGGCGCCTCGGCATGGCCCGCGAGCAGCAGGCCGTCGTCGGCCAGCAGCGCGAACAGGCATGCGGCCGCGCGCGCCTGCCGGGCCGCGTCGAAATAGATCAGCAGGTTGCGGCAGAATACGAGGTCGTAGGGGCCCGCCTGGCGCGGGTCGAGGTCGAACAGGTTCGCTTGCCCGAACGCGACGTAGGCGCGCGGCTCGGCGCCGATCACGCAGCCGTCGCCGTCGTCCGTGAAGAAGCGTTCGCGCAGGCCGCGGTCGTCGCCGCGGAACGCGTTGCGCGTGTAGCGTCCGGCGCGGGCGCGCGCGATGGCGTCGTGCGACAGGTCGAACGCGTCGATGCGGCACGCGTCCGGCCCGATGCCGGCGCGCGCGAGCAGCATCGCCAGCGTGTACGGTTCCTCGCCGCCCGCGCAGGGCAGCGACAGCACGCGCACCATCCGTCCCGGCTGCGCCCGCACGAAGCGCAGCGCCGTGTCGAACTGTGCGGGGTCGCGCAGGAACCACGATTCCGGCACGACGACGAGGTCGACGAGCGCGTCGAATTCGGGCGTACCCGGATGCGGATCGTAATCGAGGCTGGCGCCGGTCGCGCGCATGCGCTCGCGCACCGCGCGCTCGACGGTGGCCACCGTCAGGTCCAGGCCCGTGGCGGCGCGCAGGCGGCACGTCAGGTTCATGCGGATTCTCCCGCGCCGAACAGCAGCGCTTCGACGTCCGGCGCGAGCATGCGGTCGGGGGCGACCAGTTGCAGCATGCCTTCCGTGCCGGCCGCGACCTGGCCGAGCCACGGCGCGCTGGCGACCCCCGCGTCGGCCAGCGGCCCGTCGATGGTGGCCACGCCGATCACGCGCTCGGCCTTCAGGCCCAGCCTGCGGCGCCGGCCGCCGGCGGGCACGTCGACGAGCAGGATGCGAGTGTCGTAGCGGACGGCGTCGGGCGGCGCGCCGGCCAGGCGTGACAGGTCGATCACGGGGACCGGTTCGCCGTGCAGGTCGAGCAGGCCGCGCACGAAATCGGGCGCGCCCGGCAGCGCCTTCAGGCTCGCCACGGGCAGCACGCGCAGCACGTCCGCGAGGGGAAGCGCGTAACGGTCGGCGCCGATGTGGAACACCATCACTTTCATCGCGGGCCCGTTTACTGGGTGACGGAGAACGTGGCGACGGACTGCTGCAGGTCCGTGGCGGCATACTGCAACTGGTGCACGGCCTCGCTCGTCGCCTTCAGCGAGTCGACCGTCTGCTGGCTCGCCTCGGACAGCTGCGTCATCGTCTCCGTGATCTGCTGCGCGCCGACGGCCTGCGACTGCATCCCCTGCAGCACGAGGTCGAAGCGGGGCGCCAGCTTGCTCACCTGCTCCGTCATGCCGGAGAGCTGCTCGCCCACGTGGCGCGCCTCGTCCACGCTGCGGCGGATGTCCTCGGTAAACTTGTCCATGCCCATGACGCTGGCCGACACGGCGGACTGCATCTCCTTCAGCATCTGCTCGATGTCCCATGTGGACACGGACGTCTGGTCGGCCAGGCGCCGGATCTCGCTGGCGACGACGGCGAACCCGCGGCCCGCCTCGCCGGCCTTCTCGGCCTCGATCGCGGCGTTCAGCGACAGGATGTTGGTCTGGTCCGCAACCTTGGTGATGGTCGTCAGCACGCCGTTGATGTTGCTGGCCTTTTCCGACAAGGTCGCCAGCTTCGCGCTGATCGCGTCGGTGGCCGCGACCATCTGCTGCATCGACTGGTCCATGCGCTTGAGGTTGCCCTGCGCCTCGGCCGTGGCGGACGTCGTGTAGTCGGCCACTTCCGTCGCTTCCTCCATCGTGCGCAGCAGCTGCGACGTGTTCGCGGAGATCTCGCGCGTCGTCGACAGGACCTCGACGCTCGTCTGCGCCTGCTCGATGCCCGTCGCTTCCTGTTCGCGCGCCGACGCGGCGATCTGCGTGGCCGACGTGGTGACCTGGATGCCGGCCCGCTGCACGTTGTTCAGCAGGCTGCGCAGGTTGCCGAACATGGTCGCCAGGCCTTCGCCCAGGCGGCCGATGGCGTCGCTCCCGCTGATCTCGATCGTGCCCGTGAGGTCGCCGCGCGCCGCCTTCGACACGACGTCGAGCAGGGTGTCGACCTTGGCACGCAACGCGCTCGTCGCCGCCTGTTCCTTGGCCTGGCTGTCCTCGATGGCCTGGGCCATGCGGTTGAATTCCAGCGCGACCTGGCCCAGTTCGTCGCGCCACAGGACGTCGGCGCGGGCGCCGTGCGTGCCGCCGGCGATCTGGCCGGCCGCCCGCATCAGGCTGTCCAGCGGACGCGAGATCGCGCGCACGAGCAGGGTGGAGATGAGCACCGCGAGCACGACGCAGACGACGCCGCCCGCCGTCAGCAGCATGGTCATCGTCTCGCGCAGCGTGTCGGTGTCCTTCTGGCGCTGGACGAGCAGGCGCGTCTCCTCGGCCTCGATGTCGTCCAGTACGTCGCGGATGGCGGCGACGGAACTCGTGCCCCCCAGGATCATGGCTTCGATCCGCGGCGACACGTTCACCGTGCCCGACGCGCCGGCGGTGCGGCGTATGTCGATTTGCGGCGTGACCGACTGGTCCATCCACGTGGAGAGCAGCGTATCGAGCCGGCGCAGCCGTTCCTGCTGCTGGGCATTGTCGACGGTCATGGCCTGGACGCGCTTCAGGTGGGTACGCGCCGTCGCGTAGTCGTTGCGTATCGGCGCGACGAGCGTCTCGTTGCCCGTCAATACATAGCCGCGCACGGACGACTGCACCTGCAGCACGGACGTGGCGACGCGGTCGACTTCCAGCAGCACGTCCAGCGTGTGGCGGTTCCACCGGTTGCCCTCGGACAGGTTGGCGAAATTGTTATACGCGAGGATCAGCAGGAACAGGATGATCGCGACGATGGCGCCGAAGCCCGCGACGAGTTTGTTCCTGATGCTCAGATTGTAAAACATGCGCTCTCCAGTGTGTCGGGGGAAACGTCGTGAATGTATCAGTTTATTGGCTTCACGGAAATTCCCGCACGGATGAAACGCGCGCCGGGGCCGGGTTGGTCAGGATAGCGCGGGCAGGCCGTGCCGTGCGCGCGCATGGCGGCACTTGTCGTCGCCGACCTGCACCTCGCGGCAGGGATCGGGGCGCTGCGCGTAGACGCGGCATGCGACGTGGCCGCCGGGGCCCGTCTCCAGGGCCGCGCAGCGGGGCGTATTCGAGTTCGTGCCCGCCATGCAGGCGATGTGCGCATTGACCCGCTCCGTGAGGGCGGGCGGCAGGCCGCGCGCGTCGCCGTCGGCCCAGTAGAAGGAGACGCGGTAGGTCATGCAGCAGGCGCCGCACGACAGGCAGGGATTGTCGCTGTGATCGCTCATGGTGTCCGCCAAAAGAGACGCGATGGTAGCGCGCCGACGGTCCGCTGAAAAGGCAGCGGCCATGAAAAAGCCGCCGGTCCTCGCGGAGCGGCGGCTCGTCGGCCAAGGCCCGTGTGGCTTACTGACCGCGTTTTGCGCGCGCCTTGGCGGCGATACGCATGCGCAAGGCGTTCAGCTTGATGAAGCCGCCGGCGTCGGCCTGGTTGTAGGCGCCGCCGTCTTCGTCGAACGTGGCGATGTTCATGTCGAACAGCGAATCCGTCTTCGAATCGCGCGACACGACGATCACGTTGCCCTTGTACAGCTTGACGCGCACCCAGCCGTTGACGCTCTTCTGCGTGTGGTCGATCAGCGTCTGCAGCGCGACGCGTTCCGGCGCCCACCAGTAGCCGTTATAAATCAAGGAAGCGTAGCGGGGCATCAAATCGTCCTTCAGGTGCGCCACTTCGCGGTCCAGCGTGATCGATTCGATGGCGCGGTGCGCGCGCAGCATGATCGTGCCGCCCGGGGTTTCGTAGCAGCCGCGCGACTTCATGCCGACGTAGCGGTTTTCCACGAGGTCCAGGCGGCCGATGCCGTGCTTGCCGCCCAAGCGGTTCAGTTCCGTGAGGACTTGCGCCGGGGTCATCTTCTTGCCGTTCAGGCCCACGATGTCGCCGTGTTCGTATTCGATGTCCAGGTACTCGGCCTCGTCCGGTGCCGCTTCCGGCGACACGGTCCAGCGCCACATCGATTCCTCGGCTTCCGCGCTCGGGTTTTCCAGGTGGCGACCTTCGAACGAGATGTGCAGCAGGTTGGCGTCCATCGAGTACGGCGCGCCGCCGTTCTTGTGCTTCATGTCGATCTCGATGCCGGCGTCTTCCGCGTACTTCAGCAGTTTTTCACGCGACAGCAGGTCCCACTCGCGCCACGGGGCAATGATCTTGACGTCCGGCTTCAGCGCGTATGCGCCCAGCTCGAAGCGGACCTGGTCGTTGCCCTTGCCGGTCGCGCCGTGCGACACGGCGTCGGCGCCCGTTTCGTTGGCGATCTCGATCAGGCGCTTGGCGATCAGCGGACGCGCGATCGACGTGCCCAGCAGGTATTCGCCTTCGTACACGGTGTTGGCGCGGAACATCGGGAACACGAAGTCGCGCACGAACTCTTCGCGCACGTCGTCGATGTAGATGTTGTCCGGCTTGATGCCGAACTTCAGCGCCTTGGCGCGCGCCGGCTCCAGCTCTTCACCCTGGCCCAGGTCGGCGGTGAAGGTGACGATTTCGCATTGGTAGTGATCCTGCAGCCATTTGAGGATGACGGAGGTGTCGAGGCCGCCCGAGTAGGCGAGGACTACTTTTTTAATGTCGCTCATGGAAGTTCCAGTGGTGTCAGATGTGGAGGGGGATGATGGTCAGCCGGCCCTCAGCGGGCCGACGATCAGGCTCATTGGTGGTGTGTTTACTTGTCTTCGATGCGGCCCAGCAGCAGGTATTCGATCAGCGCCTTCTGCACGTGCAGGCGGTTCTCGGCCTCGTCCCAGACGACGGATTGCGGACCGTCGATGACGCCGGCCGACACTTCCTCGCCGCGGTGCGCGGGCAGGCAGTGCATGAACAGCGCGTCGCTGCTCGCACGCGCCATCTTCGCCTCGTCGACGATGAAGCCGTCGAATGCCTTCAGGCGCTCGGCGTTTTCCTTTTCGTAGCCCATGCTCGTCCACACGTCCGTGTTCACGAGGTGCGCGCCGGCGCACGCGTCCGACGGGTTCTCGAACAGCGTGTAGTTCTTCGTCGTGACGAGCGCCGGGTCGAGGTCGTAGCCTTTCGGCGTCGACACGTTCAGGTGGAAGCCGAACACCTCGGCCGCCTGCAGCCACGAGTACAGCATGTTGTTGGCGTCGCCGATCCACGCCACTGTCTTGCCGACGATGGAGCCGCGGTGCTCGTAGTACGTGAAGATGTCGGCCAGCACCTGGCACGGGTGGTGTTCGTTCGTCAGGCCATTAATCACCGGCACGCGCGAGTGCGCGGCGAAGCGCTCGATGATGTCCTGGCCGAACGTGCGCACCATGATGATGTCGCACATGCGCGACATGACCTGGCCCGCGTCCTCGACGGGTTCGCCGCGTCCCAGCTGGCTGTCGCGCGTGTTCAGGTAGATCGCGGCGCCGCCCAGCTGGTGCATGCCCGCCTCGAACGACAGGCGCGTGCGCGTGGAGTTCTTTTCGAACACCATGACGAGCGTGCGGTCGACGAGCGGGTGGTAGATCTCGTAGTTCTTGAACTTGCGCTTGATGACGGTCGCACGCTCGATCAGGTACTCGAACTCGGCGCGGGTGAAGTCGGAGAACTGCAGGAAATGCTTGATGTTGGTGGGAGTCGTGCCAGCCATTTTTGTGTCTGAAATACGATAATCTCTTGGATTATAAGCGTTTTTGTTTATCTGCCGGGAAATTGGCGCGGAATTTGTCAGTACAACGTCTGCGCCGACTCGTGCAGCAGCTGGGCGTACAGGTCGTGGCGCAGCTTCGCGATCTTGCCGTCCGCGACGGCCTGCAGCACGGCGCACTGCGGTTCCGCGAGGTGGCGGCAGTTGTAGTACTTGCAACCGCCCAGGTAGGGCTTGAACTCGACGAACGCCCGTTCCAGCATGCCTTCCGTCAGGTGGTACAGCCCGAATTCCTGGAATCCCGGCGAATCGATCAGCGTACCACCTTCCGGCAGCTTGTACAGGCGCGTGAAAGTCGTCGTGTGCTTGCCCGTGTCCAGCGCTTCCGAGATTTCGCGCACCGCGATGTCGGCATCGGGTACCAGCAGGTTCACGAGCGACGACTTGCCCATGCCCGACTGGCCGATGAGAATCGACGACTGGCCCTGCAGCAGCGGCGTCAGGGTCGCGACGGTCTCTTCGGGGTGCGTCTTTGCGGAGACTTCGTGCAGCGGATAGCCGAGGTTCGTGTACAGGCTCGCGCGTTCGCGCGCGCGGGCGAGGTTGGGTTCGAGGTCGACCTTGTTCAGGATGAGGTGAGCGTCGACGCCCGCCGCCTCGCACGCGACGAGGGCGCGCGACACGAGGTCGTCCGCGAAGCTCGGTTCCGTCGCGATGACGATGAACAGCCGCGAGATGTTCGCCGCCAGCAGCTTGGATTTGTACTGGTCGGAGCGGTACAGCAACGTGGTGCGCTCGGCGATCTTTTCGATCACGGCCTGGTCGTTCGACGTGCGCTTCAGGTGCACGACGTCGCCCACCGCCACATTGGTCTTCTTGCCGCGCGTGACGCACTGGAGGAATTCGCCGTCGACGTCGGCCAGGTAATGCCGGCCGTGGGCGGCGACGATGGTGCCTGTCAAATCGTGTTTCGTCATGCGCCCGCCCGTCCCGCGTACAGTGCGTCGGCCTTGGCTGCGCAAATAAAATCGTTGTCGGACAGGCGGTTGCCGGCCGAATGCGTCGTCCACGACGCCGTGCAGCGGCGGTAGCCCACCGTCAGGTCGGGGTGGTGGTCTTCGCGGTGGATCATGAAGGCGAGGGCGTTCACGAATTCCATCGTCTCGTGGAAGTCGCGGAACACGAACTCGCGTTCGAGATGGTTGCCGTTCACGTGCCAGTCGGGCACGTCGGGCAGCAGCGACTGGATTGCGGCATCGTCCAGCGCAGGCGCGCCGTGCACGCTGTAGCGGTCGACGAGGCTCATGCGGCCCCCGCGAGGCGCAGCTGGCGGATGCGCACCGAGGCCGGCGGATGCGAATCGTAGAACGCGGAGTGCAGCGGGTCCGGCGTCAGGGTCGACGCATTGTCCTCGTACATCTTGACGAGGGCGGACACGAGGTCGCGCGCGTCGCTGTGGCTCGCGGCGAATGCGTCCGCCTCGAACTCGTGCTTGCGCGACGTGATCGACGTCAGGGGCGAGAAGGGGAACGTGAAGACCGGCAGCGCGAGCGAGAACAGCAGCAGGGCCATCGCATCGTTCGACTGGCCCAGCAGCGGCAGCACGCCGAGACCCATGTAGAACCACACTTGCGTCTTCAGCCAGCCGAGCAGCGCGAGGAACGCGAGCGACAATGCGAACAGCACGACGATGCGCTTGACGATGTGCTTCAGCTTGAAGTGTCCCAGCTCGTGCGCGAGCACGGCCTCGACTTCGGCCGGCGCGAGGCGCGACAGCAGGGTGTCGAAGAACACGATGCGTTTATTGGCGCCGAAGCCGGAGAAATAGGCGTTGCCGTGCGCGGAGCGCTTGCTGCCGTCCATCACGAACAAGCCCTTCGCGGCGAAGCCCACGCGCGCCATCAGGCCTTCGATGCGCGCCTTCAGCGTGTCGTCCGCGAGCGGCGTGAACTTGTTGAACAGCGGTGCGATGACGGTCGGGTACAGCACCATCATCAACAGCTGGAAGCCGCTCCACACGAGCCACGCGTACAACCACCACAGCGTGCCCGTCTTGTCCATCAAGGCGAGGACGACCCACAGCAGCGGCAGGCCGATGACGGCGCCGACGAGGGCGCCCTTGACGGCATCGGCGACCCACAGGCCGACCGTCATCTTGTTGAAGCCGAAGCGTTCTTCCAGCACGAACTGGCGGTAGTACGAGAACGGCAGGTCGAGCGCACCGGAGACGACGGCGAACGCGACGATCAACAGGATCTGGTGCGCCATACCGGGGCCCGTCGCGTGCAGCAGCGCCGTCGACAGCGCCTGCAGGCCGCCCAGCAGGGTGAAGCCGGTCAGCACGAGCGTGTTCCACAGCGCGGCCCACAGGCCGAAGCGGGTCTTGGCGACCGTGTAGTCGGCCGCTTTCTGGTGCGCGGACAGGGGGATTTTTTCGGCGAATTCGGCCGGCACGCTGTCGCGGTGCCGCAGCACGTGACGGATGTGCCGCCGGGCCAGCCAGTAACGCAGGCCGAGGGTCAGCAGCAGGAAAACGACGAACAAAACCGAAAACGCGGATGAAAGCATTCTATGCCTGTGAGAAAATCCTACATTTCGGGGTCAGAGCACGAATTTCGTACTTTTACTTTCGGGGTCAGAGCACGAATTTCGCCGTCGTGCTCTGACCCCGCTGATTGACCCCGCTGATTACAACTGACCCCGCTGACTACAGCGAAGAGAGAATTATGTCACAAGCTACCCCTACCGAAGCAGCGACTCCGCGTCCGAACGAATTCAACCTCGTCTGGATCGACATGGAAATGACCGGCCTCGACCCGGACAACGACCGCATCATCGAAGTGGCCGCCGTCGTCACGGACGCCAACCTGAACGTGCTGGCCGAAGGTCCCGTGATCGCCGTGCACCAGAGCGACGCCACCCTGGACAAGATGGATGCCTGGAACAAGGGCACGCACGGCCGTTCGGGCCTGATCGATCGCGTGAAGGCGTCGACGGTGGACGAGGCCCAGGCCGAGGAGCAGCTGATCGCCTTCCTGAGGCAGTGGGTGCCGGCGAACAAGTCGCCGATGTGCGGCAACTCGATCTGCCAGGACCGCCGCTTCATGGCGCGCGGCATGCCGAAGCTGGAAGCGTTCTTCCACTACCGTAACCTGGACGTGTCCACGTTGAAGGAACTGTGCCGCCGCTGGAAGCCGGAACTGGCATCCGGCTTCAAGAAGGCGCAGAAGCACACGGCGCTGGCCGACATCATCGAGTCGATCGAAGAGCTGCGCTACTACCGCGAGCACTTCATTAAACTGTAAAGCAGCCAGGCGGCCCCAGACACGAAGTTGCAATCGTGCATGGGGTCGCAAGGCAGGTATGCGAAAATTGGCCCATGGCTGACATCTTGCGTACCACCGCCGGCCTCGGCGGAGACAGCGACGTCCGGCGTCTCCTGCGGGAGCACGACTGGAGCACGTCGCCGCTCGGTCCGCCCGCAGGCTGGCCGCCGGAGCTGGCCACCGCCGTGTCGATGGCCTTCAGCTCCGCCTTCCCGATGTTCGTCGCATGGGGGGGCGACCTGCGCTTCCTGTACAACGACGCCTACATCCCCATCCTGGGCGACAAGCACCCGGCCGCGTTCGGCGCGCCGTTCCAGCAGGTGTGGTCCGAGATCTGGCCCGACCTCGTGCCGATCGTCGACCGCGCGCTGTCGAACATCTCCGCCTATTTCGAAGACCTGCCCCTGGCGATGGAGCGCAAGGGCTTTCGCGAGGCGACCTGGTTCACGTTTTCGTATTCCCCGCTGCACGACGGCCACGGCCGCGTGGCCGGCCTGTACTGCACCTGCATCGAGACGACGGCCCGCGTGCAGGCGGAGCGCCGCGCCGCGTTCGAACTGACGGTGGCCGACGCGCTGCGTCCGCTGGCGTCGAGCGACGACGCCATCCGCAAGGGCTGCACCCTGCTGGGCCTGGAGCTGGGCATGGCGCGCGTGCTGTACGGCGAGGTCGACGATGCGCTCGCCACGATGGCGGTGCCGCGCGACTGGTGCCGGCCCGGCCTCGCCGGCGTCGCGGGCCACACGTTCGCCCTCGACGCGTTCGGCCCGGAGCTCGAGCGCGCCGGCCGCGCGGGTGACGTCGTCGCGGTGGCCGACATGCGCACCGACCCGCGCACGGCCGCGCGCCAGGGCACGTATCTCGCGCTGGACATCCAGGCCTGCCTCGCGGTGCCGCTGCGCCGCAGCGGGCGCCTGCAGGCCTTCCTCATGCTGGGCCTCGACCGCCCGCACGCCTGGACCGACGCCGAAGTGGCGCTGGCGCGGGGCACGGCCGAGCGCATCCGCGCGGCCGCCGACCTGGCGCGCGTGCAGGGCACGCTGCGCGAAGAGCGCGACCGCAGCCGCACGATCCTCGACACGATCGCGGAAGGCTTCATGCTGCTCGCCAGCGACTGGACCGTCCTGCAGATCAACCAGGCCGGCCTGCGCATCGCGCACATGGACGCGGACGACATCATCGGCCGCAACCACTGGGACGTCTGGCCGGAAGCGATCGACAGCGCGGCGGGGCGCATGTACCGCCGCGTGATGCGCGACCGCGTGGCGGGCACGGCGGAGTACCGCCAGCCCATGCCGGACGGCGGCGAAATCTGGTGCGAGGTGCGCGCCTATCCGACGGCCGACGGAGGCCTCGTGTCGTTCTTCCGCGACGTCACGGAGCGCAGGGCCGCCGAGGACAAGCTGCACGCGGCCGACCGTCGCAAGGACGAATTCCTCGCGATGCTGGCGCACGAGCTGAGGAATCCGCTGGCGCCGATCAGCGCCGCCGCCGATTTGCTGCGTATCGGACGCCTCGATGAAGCGAGGGTGCGCCAGAGCAGCGCCATCATCGGCCGCCAGGTGCGCCACATGACGAGCCTCGTGGACGACCTGCTGGACGTCTCGCGCGTCACGCGCGGGCTCGTCACGCTCGCGCGCGCGCCCGTGGCGGCGCGCACCATCGTCGACGAGGCGATCGAGCAGGTGCGCCCCATGTTCGAGGCGCGCCGCCAGCACCTCGCCGTCGACATCGCCGACCCGGACGCGACCGTGCTCGGCGACCGGGCGCGTCTCGTGCAGGTGCTGGCGAACCTGCTGAACAACGCGGCCAAGTACACGCAGGAAGATCGCCGCATCGACGTGGCGGCCACCGTCGACGCGGCGCGCGGCCGGCTGCTGCTGGTCGTGCGCGACCAAGGCATCGGCATCGAGCCGGGATTGACGGGACACGTGTTCGACCTGTTCACGCAGGCGCAGCGCTCGGTCGACCGCGCCCAGGGTGGCCTCGGGCTGGGCCTCGCGCTCGTCAAGAACCTCGTCGAGCTGCATGGCGGCACCGTGCTCTGCACGAGTCCGGGGCTGGGGCAGGGCAGCACGTTCGAGGTGGCGCTGCCGCTGATGGAGCCCGCCACGCAAGCGGCGCCGCGCGCCGCGACCCCGGACGCGGCCAGTGCGGCGCCCGGCGGACGGCGGCCGCTGCGGCTGCTCGTGGTGGACGACAACGTCGACGCCGCGGCCACGCTGGGCATGCTGCTGGAAGCGTGTGGCTATCTGGTGGAAGTTGAACACGATTCGCACCGCGCGCTCGAGCGGGCGCGCCAGCAGCGGCCGGACGTGGCGCTGCTCGACATCGGGCTGCCGGACATGGATGGCAACGAGTTGGCACGGCGCCTGCGCGCGGACGCCCAGACGGGCGCGATCGTGCTGGTGGCCGTCACGGGCTATGGACAGGAACAGGATCGCCGCGCGGCGTTCGAGGCCGGGTTCGACCATCACCTCGTGAAGCCCGTCGACATGGACGAGCTGGCGGGCTTATTGGCTGGGATTGGATCGGAGCGGTAACGGGACGGCGCTGCCGCGAACGCGTTCATATGCTGACGTAGCGGTAGGTTGGGCACCCTGTGCCCACGCGGACGTTCGCGAATCGCATACGTACGCGTGGGCTCGGGGAGCCCACTCCACGTGATGTTCGGCCGCTTCAGCGCATCTGCGTGTAATTGACCGGCACCCAGCGATACCCCTTGCCCTGCGTGGTGAGATGCCCGAGGCCGGGGAATTGCAAGTGCGCGCCGCCGACCAGCCAGCCGTTCTTGGCCGCCTCGTCGAACACGCGCTTGCGTGCCGCGTACGCGGCCTTCTCGTCGTTGTCGAAGGCGATCGTCACTTGCGGATTGTCGAACTGGACGGCGGCCAGGTGGATCAGGTCGCCGATCAGCACGAGCTTCTGGCCGTGGCTTTCCACCATGTAGACGGTGTGGCCCGGCGTGTGGCCATGCTCGGCCATCGCGGCGACACCCGGGACGAGCTCGCCGTCCGCGTCGATGGCCTTGAACTTGCCGGCCTTGATGTACGGGTTGATCGACGCCATCGCGCCCTTGAAGAAATCCTTCTTGTCGGCCGGGGCCTTGTCCATATTGGCCTGGCTGAGCCAGTAGTCGGCGTCGGCCTTGCCGGCGCGCACGATCGCGTTCGGGAACACGCGCTGGCCGTTGTTGACGAGGCCGCCGACGTGGTCGCCGTGCATGTGCGTGATGTAGATCTCGTCGATCTGCTCAGGCTGGTAGCCGGCCGCCTTCAGGTTGTTGACGAACTTGCCGACAGTCGGACCCATCAGGGCGCCGGCGCCGGTGTCGACGAGCACGAGCTTGCTGCCCGTGTTGATCAGGAATGCGTTGTCCGATGTTTCCACCGGCACCTTCAGGAAGTTCTTCGCGATGGCGGCGCGCGTCACTTCCGGCTTCTCGCGCATGTACTGGTCCATCGGCAGGTCGAACGTGCCGTCGCTGATCGGCGTGACTTCGACGTCACCCACCATCACGCGGTAAAAGCCGGGAGCGGGGGTCTTGACCATCGGCGCGGCGGCCTGGGCGGCGGGAACGGCGAGACCGGCGGCGGCCATGGCGAGGGCGGCGGCGAGCAGGGTCTGCTTGAGCGGTTTGATCATGTTGTTATCCTCGATGAATGAACGAAACGCGCGAACGCGGATTGCTTATCGTACATGATTGTTCAGTAACTCGCTGGACCCTGCCGGCCGCTCGCGCGGCCTCTTTGTCTTCGCTCAGGGGCGGCCGCGTCCCAGCGGCAAGGTGCGCAGCACGCGCCGTTCGTGTTCCTCGTCGTGCAGCGTGGCCGTCGCCTTGATCAGGTCGCTGCGGCTGACGATGCCCACCAGTTGCGCATGACCGGGTTGCGCCACGACGGGCAGGCGTTCGATGCCGTGCACGGCGAGGCGCGTGGCGACGGCACGGCACGTTTCGCCGGGCAGCGCGACGAGCGGCGGATTGGCGCCGTACAGCGCGCCGACGGTCGTCTCCGGCGGGTGGCCCGCCAGCGTGTCGCGTTCGAGCATGCCGATGACGGCGCCGCTCCGGACGACGGGGAAGGCGCGGTGCTGCTGGCCGGGGCCGAAACGCGTGGCCAGCACGGCGCCGATCGTGTCGTTCGCATCGACGTGCAGCACGTCCGTCGTCATCACCTCGGCCACGCTGTGGCGCTCGAGCGGGTCGATCCCGTATTCGCGGTAGATGTGGTGGCCGCGGCGGGCGATCTTTTCCGTCAGGATCGAGCGGCCCATCGTCAGCACCGTGAAGCCGTACGCGCCGGCCGACGCGGCCAGCAACGGCAGCAGGGAGTTCGCGTCGTGCGTGAGCTCGAACGCGAACACGACGGCCATCACGGGCGCGCGCATCATGCCGCCCAAGGTGGCGGCCATGAAGACGAGGGGCCACAGGGCGGGATCGGCGCCGGGCAGCCAAGGACCGAGCAGGGCGCCGAGGCCGGCACCGAGCATCAGCAGCGGCGCGAGCACGCCGCCGGACGTGCCGGAGCCGAGCGCGATCAGCCAGATGACGAGTTTCACCGCGAGCAGGCCGACGATGGCGCCCGCCAGCATGTGGTTGTGCAGGAGGTCGCCGATGACGTCGTAGCCGACGCCCAGCGCGCGCGGCTGGAAATAACCGCCGATGCCGACGGCGAGACCGCCCAACGCGGGCCACCACATCCAGTGGATGGGCAGGCGGTGGAAGGCGTCCTCGACGCGGTACAGCGCCGTCGACATCAGCCACGCGAGCGCGCCGCACGCGATGCCCGCGATGAGGCAGGACACGAGGGCGACGGGACTCACGGGCGCCGTCTGCAGCGGGAACAGGGCGCCCGCGCCGATCGCGAGCGGCCGCAGGAAGCCCGCGACGGCGCACGCCGTCGCCACGGGCAGCAGGCTGCGCGGGCGCAGTTCGAACAGCAGCAGTTCCACGGCCATCAGCACGGCGGCCACCGGCGTGCCGAACACGGCCGTCATGCCGGACACGGCACCGGCCACGAGCAGCGACTTGCGCTCGCCGCCCGTCAAGTGGAAGTACTGGGCGATCAGCGAGCCGATGGCGCCGCCCGTCATGATGATCGGGCCTTCCGCGCCGAACGGGCCGCCGCTACCGATCGCGATGCCGGACGACAGCGGTTTCAGCACGGCGACCTTCGGCGACATCGCGCTGCGCTTGAACAGGATCGCCTCGATCGCCTCGGGAATGCCGTGGCCGCGAATGGCCTCCGTGCCGAAGCGGGCGATCAGGCCGATGACGAGGCCGCCGAGCACGGGGATCGCGATCACCCATGCGCCCAGCGTGTTGTTGGCAGGCGACAGGTCGTCGAACGAGAATCGGCCGTAGAAAAACAGGTCCGTGAAGAAGCGGATCATCGTCAGCAGGACGCGCGCGGCGACCGTGCTGAGCCCGCCGATGACGGCGGCGAGGGCGGCGATGCGGAGCAGGCTCGCGTCGCCGGAGAAATCGCGCCGGGGCGCGGTAGGGTGCGTGGTCGTTTTCATATTGTCATGCAAGAGTGGGAACGGTGAAGACGCCTTGCAGCGCGTGCAGTTCGGCGCGGTGGACGGCGGCGAGGCGCGTCAGCAAGGCTTCGCCCTTGGGCAGCAGGTGCACTTCGACGCGGCGCCGGTCGGCCGCGTTCGTGCGGCGCTCGACGAGTTCGCCCGCTTCGCAGCGTGTGACGAGCGCGACGACGCCATGCTGCTTGGCCTGCAGGCGCTCGGCCAGCTCGCCGACGGTGGCCCATTCGCGTCCGGGAAAACCCTTGATGTGCAGGAGGAGCAGGTATTGCAGCGGCGTGATGCCTTCGGCCTGCACGGCGTTTTCGGAGAAGCGCTCGTAGCGCCGCATCTGGTAGCGGAATTCCGACAATGCGGCGAAATCCGGCTTGGACAGCGGGGGTGATTCGTCTTTCACGGGGATGACCTGCGGGAGGGCGTTGGCTTCGGGAACCAAATAATATATCATAACGTGATATTTTTTTGCACCGACAGAAATGATGCTGGAACAGAGTTTGGAATGGTTGCGTTCGTTTGTACCGCAACCGAATACGGTGCCGCGCGGCGAACGCATGCGCGCGGTGGCAGGGGCCCTCGTGGGGCTGTTCGTGACGGCGATCCTCAGCGACATGCTGACGAAGGGATCGGGCATCGGGCCGCTGGCCCTTGTCGCGCCGATGGGCGCATCGGCCGTGCTGCTGTTCTGCGTGCCGGCCAGCCCGCTGGCCCAGCCGTGGTCCGTGATCGGCGGGAACACGATTTCCGCGCTGATCGGCATCATCTGCGCGAAGAGCGTCGCCAATCCCGCGCTGGCCGCGCCGCTGGCGGGCGCCTGCGCCATCTTCGTCATGTTCCTGCTGCGCTGCCTGCACCCGCCCAGCGGCGCGGTGGCGTTGACGGCCGTCCTCGGCGGACCTGCGATCCACGCGGCCGGCTTCACCTTCGCGTTCCTGCCCGTCTGTCTGAACTCCACGCTGATCGTGCTGGCCGCGCTCGTGTTCAACAACTTGACGGGGCGGCGCTATCCGCACAACCAGAAATCGATGCTGCGCACGGCGCAGCAGGCGGCGCACGCGACGCGCGACCCGGCGCCGATGGCACGCCTGGGCTTCACGGCCGAGGACCTGGACGCCGTGCTCGCGCGCTACGGCCAGGTGCTGGACGTCAGCCGCGACGACCTGGAAGAGATCCTGCTGCAGACGGAGCAGCGCGCCTACGCGCGCCGCTTCGGCACGGTGAACTGCGGCGCGATCATGTCGAAGGACGTCGTGACGGCCACGCCGGACATGACGCTCGCGGAAGCCTGGCGCCTGCTGCGCCACCACAACCTGCACGCGCTGCCGGTACTGGACCCGTCGCGCCGCGTGGCGGGCATCATCGGCCAGAGCGATTTCCTGCATCACGCGGGCCTGGACGATTACCAGACCGTGGCCGAGCGCTTGCGCGGCCTGTTCGCCCACGTGCTGGGCGTGCGCCCGGAGCGCGCGGCGACGGTGGGGGAGCTGATGTCGACGAAGGTCGCGGTCGTGGGCGCGGACGAACCGATCGCCACGCTCGTCCCGTTGATGAGCAACGTGGGCCTGCACCATATCCCGGTGGTGGACGAGCGGGCCGTGTTCCTCGGCGTCGTCAGCCAGTCGGACTTGCTGGCCGCGCTGTTCGAAGCCCGGTTGGCCGAAGCGGCCTGAAGCGGCGAGCCGATGAAGTTCGTCGCAGACTAAACAGTCTGCCACGACAAGCCAGAGCGATCGGCAGCGTTACCGTTGGCTTGCCCTCGGAGCAACAACACCGTACATTGAGCCGTTTCGATCGTACGCTATCGGCCGAGGCTGTGTAAAAAAGCAAGATCGACTGCTCGAATCTCAAAGGTTAGTACTGGAGCGGCCTGAGGCGTCTTGTCGCACCAAAATTGATCTCCGCTGGCTTCGGCCAACTCGGAACGGTGACGCCCCAAAGTAGCCCACATCGCTTGAGAAAACGGGCCAAGGCCCGGATCGCGGCCACCATGCCCGATCTGCCCGGAATCGCCATCAATCGCCGGAAATGATAGGCGAGGACGTGCTGGCTCATTTCCGTTTTCGCGCATTCCAGTCCTTTCGTCAGAAAGTGCGACGCGGCCATCCACGATTTGATCGTGCCGTACGGGTGCTCGACGGACGAGCGGCGGATGCGCATGGCGTCCGGGTCCCCGATGTTCGCCTTCGATAAAGCGCTTCGTGCGGCATCCGTATTGATGAGATACTGGATCAACGTTTACAGACCCGGTTTCGCAGGATGCCTTACGTTATTGCTGGAGCAACTGTCAATCATTCGATCCCGCGTGACCACCCAGCCTACTGCATCGTCACGTAGGTGGAGGCCTGCTGCGCCGGCATCTGCACCAACGCATCCCGCATCACCGCCGCCTCGTGTCCGGGCGGACGCCCGAAGAAGCGCTTGAATTCCCGGCTGAACTGGGAACTGCTTTCATAGCCAACCAGTTGGGACGCGGTGGCCGCGCTGACGCCATCCTGCACCATCAACAGGCGTGCCTTGTGCAAGCGCGTCGTCTTCAGGTACTGGATCGGCGTCGTCCGCGTGACCGCCTTGAAATGAGCGTGAAAGGAGGCGAGGCTCATGCCGGCTTCTGCAGCCAGCATTGCGACGTCGACGGGCTGGTCGTACGCTGCATGGATGCGTCGTAACGCCTTGCCGATGCGGCCAAAATGACTCTGCTGGGTCAGCGCGGCGTGGATCGCGCCACCCTGTGGTCCGGTCAGCACCCGGTATAGCAACTCACGCACGATGGCCGGCCCGAGGATGCGGGCGTCGTCGTCGGAACACAGCGCTTCGAGCAGGCGCAGCAGTGCATCGCCCAGACGGTCGTCCAGCGGTGTCGAGCAGATGCCGACGGCGTCGCGCGGAGCATGGCGATACCGTTGGTCGAGAGCCAGCACGACTTCGGCCGCCACGCGCAGGTCGATCGCCACGGATACGGCCAGCATCGGCGCATCAGGAGTGGCCAGCGTATCCGATTCGAACGGCAGCGGCACCGACAGCACGAGGTAGTGGTGCGGGTCGTAGGTGTACACCACGCCGTCCAGGAAGCCGCGCTTGCGGCCCTGGACGACAAACACGATGCTCGGTTCGTATAGAACTGGCACACGGGCGATGGCAGCGTCCGCGCGCATGAAACGGACACCCGCAAGACGGGACAGGGTATAGCCCGCGGACGGGGCCAGATCACGCACCAGGGTGACGATGTGCCGTTGTCGAAGTTCGTTCATGGTTTGGAGGAATAGGCAATCGACGAATACTATCCGATATTTTCGCGGCCGTGTCCGCGGACCATACTGCGTCCATCTTCAACCCACGCAGGAGCAACTCCATGAACACCAGCAAACGGAAAGTCGTCCTGATCACCGGCGCCAGCAGCGGTATCGGCGAGGCAACCGCCGCCCACTTGGCCGCGCATGGCATGCACGTGGTCCTTGGCGCGCGGCGTACCGACCGGCTCGAGACACTGGCCGCCCGGATCGGCGCCGATCACGGTTCGGCCGACGTCGTCCCCCTCGACGTCACGCGCCTGGACAACGTGCGCCAGTTCGTCGACTTCGCGCTCGACCGCCATGGACGCGTCGACGTCATGCTCAACAACGCGGGCGTCATGCCGCTGTCGAAACTGGAAGCGCTCAAGGTCGACGAGTGGAATCGGATGATCGACGTGAACGTGCGCGGCGTCCTGCATGGTATCGCGGCGGCACTGCCCGTGATGCGACGCCAGGGCAGCGGCCAGATCATCAACATGGCCTCGATCGGCGCCTATACCGTAAGCCCGACGGCCGCCGTGTATTGCGCGACCAAGTTTGCCGTTGCTGCGATCACGGAAGGCTTGCGCCAGGAAGTCGGCGGCGATATCCGCGTTACCCTGGTGTCGCCGGGCGTGGTGGAGTCAGAGTTGGCCGATTCCATCTCGGACGCGGCCGGACGTGCCGAAATGCGCGCCTACCGCCAGATCGCGCTCAAGCCAGACGCCATTGCACGCGCGATCCGGTTCGCGATCGAGCAACCGGCAGACGTCGACGTCAGCGAGCTCATCGTGCGTCCGACCGCGAGCCCGTTTTGAGCGCGTTGTCGGCTGACTCATCGGCAAGCATGGCCTCGCAGGTACTCATCTAGACGCGCTGCAGACCCCAAGGGCTGCGTACGATACTCGATCATGGTTGCTTGCTTCATCAAAGGGAGACCTACAGGCAACACGAACGGCAGCTAATGGCCGAGGCTGTGTACAAACGCGGGCGCGACGAGGCGTCCGCGGCTCCCGGCTATCCGAAACGCCCGCTACGACGTTTGCACGAGGTCGGGAATGATGAAGAGCTCCCTCAAAACGTCGTGATGTCGCGTTTTCACACTGTCTGGTCGCAATCGGCCCTTCAGGCTGCGGCCCTTCAAACATATTGCCTCAGTACGACAGTGGCATCTTCGGTTGCAACAATCGTCGTTTTGCTTCCGTAGACGGTGAGTCACCGTACTGAATCTCCCTGTCGGAAGGCTTACGGTGAAGCTTTCGGGTAGATAGCACGTCCAGGAAGCGAGCCTTTTGCGTTCACGCCACGGCGGCCCGGTACGAATACCGACCACAGGAGGACAATATGACCACATCCGCTCATGAGATGCATGCCGACACCCCGGTAGTTGCCGCCGAGTTGGGCACGAATGAGCAATTCAAAGCGTTGAAATCCAAGGTTTCAGACGTACTGTCCTCTCCGTACGTGCGCGGCGCCGCTGTACTGGGCATCTCGGCGGCGGGCTATGCGCTGCTCAGGCGCAAAAAAGCCCCGATAGTCGACGTGACACCGGAACGCAGCGATCGCCTTGGGGAGATGCTGAAGGTCGGTAGTTTTGTTCTGTCACTGGTCGCGCCCATTGCCTCGGTCATGAGCAACGCCAGCGTCGACGCAGCCACTCCGGTCGAGAAAGAAACGGAACCCGCGCCGCCGCGTTTCGAGGATCGCAAACCTGACGCGAAGGACCCGGAACCATCTGCAAGCACGCCTGCGCTCCCAAAGTTCGAGCAAACCTCCACGAGCTGGATCGGTCGGCAGTGGCAGATCTTCCTGGCGGCGGCAAACGCATGGATGGATGATTACGCGCCGAGCATGGGGGCAGCGCTTTCGTATTACACGCTGTTTTCCCTGGCACCGTTACTGGTCCTGATCATCGCGATTGCCGGGATGGTATTTGGACAGGACGCGGCACAAGGCGCGATTATTGCGCAGTTTCAAAGCATCATGGGCAAGCAAGGGGCGCTGGCCTTGCAGGCCTTGCTGAAAGCTGCGCGCGAACCGTCGACCGGGATTGTTGCCAGTATCGTTGGCGGTATTCTTTTGCTGGTGGGCGCAACCGCCACGTTCGCCGAGCTGCAAACCGATCTGGACCGCATCTGGCGGGTGCCGGCGAAACAGAAACCGTCGGGCATCTGGGGCTGGTTGCGCAGCCGGATATTATCGTTTGGGTTGGTTCTCGGACTTGCTTTCATGCTGATGATTTCACTCGTCGTCAGCGCCGCGCTCGCGGCGGCAAGCGAATGGTTGGGTGGGGTGACCGCAGCGGAAAGCGTGTTGGCGAACGTATTGAATTTCGCCGCGTCGTTCGCCCTTTTCACGGTGATGTTTGCGATGATCTACAAGATCATGCCGACCGCGAAGATATCCTGGCACGATGTCTGGATGGGGTCTGCGGTGACTGCGTTGCTCTTCAACGTAGGCAAAGCGTTGATCGGGTTGTACCTCGCGAAATCGAGTGTGGCCACGGGCTTTGGCGCAGCCGGCTCGTTCGTCATTCTCGTCGCGTGGTTCTATTATTCCGCGCAGATTTTCCTGTTCGGCGCCGAATATACCTGGGTGTACGCCAACAGCAAAGTACAGGACGGGACAGCCCAATGAAAAAGGCCAACATCGCTGTCGGCCTCTTCGCATCAGCATGCTGATCTGACGGTATGTCTTAACCTGCCTTGCGACGACGCAGCACGCTCATGCCAAACGCGCCAAGACCGAGCAGGGCGATGGATGCCGGTTCCGGCACATCGTTGCTCTGCGGCGTATTCCGGACATAGATCGTTTCCGGTACGCCGCTGATGGGACCATTCACGCCATCGGTTACATTGCCCCCGGCAAAGTCGCCCGCATCGACATGGCTAAAATCGCTCCAGTACTCGGAAGCATAGATGTAGATCGAATGGTTGTTAAAAGTGCCCGGGGAAACGATGCCGCCAGGGTTTCCGGGGGCAATGAAGTCGTTCCACAGCGGATGTGCGGCCCACTCCGCCGCAGTTGCCGTACGCCAGCCTTCAGCGGCGCGGTAGCTAGCCGGCTGAATATTGCCGGGACCCCATTCGTTCGGCGCGATCGGACCAGCATAAACCCAGTCGAGCCCGCTATTGTTGAAGTTGCTGAGGAAATTGGCGGTTGGGATCGGGGTGCTGGAATCAATGATGACCGCTTGAGCATTCGAAAACACACCGGTGGCCAGCGCCAAGCTCAGAAAAACCTTTTTCATTTTTAAATTTTCTTTCAGGTGGTTGAGGGCAATATCCGTGTAGCAAGTTAGATGCCAGCGCGAAATCTTTAGTATTATCAATTACTTACAAATTCGGCAACTCTTGGGTGTAAAGATTCCTGACAGGAATCACTCCTGTTGCAGGGGTAGCGATATCGCGACGGTGCCCAGGCAATGCCGCCGCCGCTGGCCAGTACCAGAAAACACGATGTCGCTCGACCAGGACGCTGCGGCAAACGAGGCGGGCGAGAACGCGCTGACAGCGGGCCAACGGTCACGCGAATGATGGGAGAGGATCAGCTGCGGCGTGGACACTGCGTGCCCACGCCAACGGGATTATCGATGCCGACGACAGCGCAGTGATGGCCCTGGTCGAGCAATATGGCTTCAGGTCGGCGTGCACACCGAGGCGGTATCCTGGCGGAGTCAGGCTTCGTTGGCCCCGCAGCACTTCTTGTATTTCTTGCCGCTGCCGCACGGGCAATCGTCGTTGCGGCCGACTTTCGGCTCGTCGCGGCGCACGGTTTCCACGGCGGCCTTGCGGCGCGGCAACCAGAAGCGGTGGATGCCCGGCAGGTTCGCCTCGATGTCCAGCGCCAGCTTGTGCGCCTTCTTCGGGTCTTCGACTTCCGCCAGCTCGCTTTCGTCGATCTCGTCGGCGCCCAGCAGGTAGATGGGGCGCATCAGCGGGCCCGCTTCCGAATCCCAGATCTCGTCCCACGAACCGGAGCGCAGTTCCATGCCTTCCCAGAAACCCCAGCACCACGCCTCGGCGTCGATCAGTGTCTCGCCATTGATGTCGTGCTCGACGTACAGCGGCTCGAATTCCTTTGGCGCGACCTCGAACGTGACGAGCACTTCGTTCATGAAGCGCATGATGAGGTTGACGATGCGCTCTTCCTCCTTCGGATTCTTCCACTTGGGCACGGCGCCTTCCTCGCCCCACACGTGCGGCAGCCACTCTGCCGGCATGATGGTTTCCGGACCGATGGCGACGGCCGTCAGGTAGCCGTGCAGCGTGTCCATCGTCATCGCGTCGTCGGAACAGCGGTCGGACAGGAGGAAGTTGTCGAGGTCGTCGAATTCTTTTTCGGAGAGGGGCTGGTCGAGTTGCATTGTTGCGTTTCCTTGCGTTGAAGGCGCCAGTGTAACTCTTGTCGCGCCCCGGCCGGCGAAAAAAGACGCGTTCCGGCCGACCGTCTTACAATGGCGGGATGGATACACAGTCTGACAACCCGAGCTTGCACCCCTTTTCCCGGCTCGATCCGCTGACGGTGCTGGACGCCGTCGAGAGCGCGGGCCTGCGTGCCGACGGCCGTCTCCTCGCGCTGAACAGCTACGAAAACCGCGTGTACCGCGTGGGCTGCGAGGAGGGCCCGCCGGTCGTCGTCAAGTTCTACCGGCCCGGACGCTGGAGCGATGCCGCCATCCTCGAGGAACACGCGTTCGTGCAAGAACTGGCCGACGCGGAAGTGCCCGTCGTGCCAGCGGACATGGTCGACGGCCGCACCCTGCACGAGCACGGCGGCTTTCGTTTCGCCGTGTTTCCCAGCCGCGGCGGGCGCGCGCCGGAATTGTCCGATCCGGCCACGCTGGAATGGATCGGCCGCTTCATCGGCCGCATCCACGCGGTGGGCGCGGCGAGGCCGTTTGCCGAGCGTCCGCGGCTCGACCTCGACACGTTCGGCCGCGAACCGCGCGCGTGGCTGATCGGCCACGGTTTCATTCCGCCGGAGCTGCTGACGGCGTACGCGAGCGTGCTCGACCAGGCGCTGGACGGCGTTGCCCGCTGCTACGACCGCGCGGGCGCCTTGCCGCTGATCCGCCTGCATGGCGATTGCCATGTCGGCAACGTGCTGTGGACGGGCGACGGCCCGCACTTCGTCGACTTCGACGACAGCCGCATGGGGCCGGCCGTCCAGGACCTGTGGATGCTGCTGTCGGGCGAGCGCCACGAGATGGTGGGCCAGCTGTCCGACGTGCTCGCGGGCTACGAGGATTTCTGCGAATTCGACCCGCGCCAGCTGTACCTCGTCGAGGCGCTGCGCACGTTGCGGCTGATCCATTACTCGGCGTGGCTGGCGATGCGCTGGGACGATCCCGCGTTTCCCGCGGCTTTCCCCTGGTTCAATACCCAGCGCTACTGGCAAGACCGCATCCTCGAGCTGCGCGAGCAGGTGGCGCTGATGGACGAACCACCTTTGTGGCCGGTCTAAACGCGGAATTGCCACTGTTTCACGATTCAGCTCGGCGTGACACGAAACGCAGCCATGCCGCATAATCGTCGTGCGGGCCCGTCCGGGCCCGCTTGCCCTCCAGCGAGCATTCCATGACCGACCGCGCCGACCAGACCGACCCGACCGCCAAGCACGACGACGCCGATTTCACGATCGACCTGATGCCCGCCGCCCAGGAGCACGCGGCACCGCAGGTCGAGCCGCAGCGCGAGCATCTGGAGCAGCGTGCGATCAAGGAAGGCATCGCGCGCGTGGAGGCGGAAGCGAAGGCGGCCGTCGCGGCCGAGAACCGCGCCCATGCCGAGGCCCGCGCCCGCAGCCTGGCCGAGGAACGGGCCGCCATCGATGCGGAAGCGGCGGCGGCTGCGCTCGCGAACGCGCAGGCGTCGGAAGAGGCGATCGAAGCGAACCGCGACCGCATCGAAACGCTGCGCGCCGCCGCCAAGGCCGCGGCCGAGCGCCTGGAAGCGATCCGCCAGGAGACGGCCGGGCTGCGCGCCCGCGTTGAATCCGACACGCAGATCCGCCGCGCGTCCGAGGCCCGCGCCCGGGCCGAGGACGATGCCCGCAAGCGCGCGGAAGAACAGGCGCGCGTCGACGCCGAGATCGCCGAACGCGCCCAGCGCGAAGCGGACGCGCTCGCCATGCAGGCCGAACAGGCACGCCGGCAGGCGGCCGAACGCGCGGCGGCCGTGCACGCGGCGCACGAGGAAGTGCACCACAACGCCAGTGCAGATGCCCGCGTGGCGATCCTCGCGCGCGAGCGCGAACGGGCCGAGCGTGCGGCGCGCCAGACCGCGGAGAAGCTGGCGCAGGCCGAGGCGGAAGCGCTGGAACTCGCGCAGCAGCGCGAGCGGGCGGACCAGGTCGCGCTCGCGTCCGCGTTCGCGCGCGCATCCGCGGAGGCGCGCGCGCTCGAGGAAGCACGGGCCCTTGCACACATCGAACAGGAACGGGAAGCCATCGCGCAGGCGCAGGTGGAGTCGGAGCGGACGGCCGCGCAATCGCTGCGCATGCGCATGCAGACGGAAAAGGAATTGCGCGACGCAGCCGTCCACCGCGAGCGCCTGGAACAGATGGCGGCCGACGCCGCGAGCGCGCGGCGGGAAGCGGAAACGCGCATCCTTGCCGCAACCGAGGCGCGCATCGAGGCCGACCGCAAGCTGCGCGACGTCGCGCTGGCCAGGGCCGCGGCGGAAGAAGAGGAATCGCAGCAGAGCCAGGCACGCCTCGACGCCGAGCGCGAAGCGGAGCAGCAGGCGCGGCTGCGCGCGGAGGCCGACCGCATGGCGCAGGATGCGGCGCAGCGCGACGCCGAGGCGCAGGAGCGCGAGCGCCAGCTGGCCGAGGAGCGGGCCGCGCTCGCCGACGCCGCCGCGGCCGCGCGCGCCGCGCAGAACGCGGCGGCCGCGGCGGAAGTCGCCGCCCAGGCCGAACGGGTCGAACACGAACGCGAGGCCGCGCGCCTGGCGGAGGAGCGCGCCGCGCAGGCGCGCGAGCTCGCGCAGGCCGAGGCGGCGCGCGTGCAGGCCGAGCAGGATGCGCTGGCGCGCGAGCACGCACGTCTCGAGGCCGAGCGCACGTTGATGGCGGCGGCCGAGGCGCGTGCCGCCATGGAACAGGAGCAGGCGGTGCGGGTGGCCGAGCGGATCGAAGCGCTGCAGCGCGAGATCGGCGCGCTGCAGGCCGAAACGGCGGCCCGCCTCGCGGCCGCCGAGCAGGACCATGCGGCCCGTTTGCAGGCCCGGCGCGATGCGCTCGCGGCCCAGCAGGCCGACGTCGACGCGCGCCGCGCCGCCCTCGAACAGGAGCACGCGGCGCTGCTGCAGGCGCACCGCGACGCGCTGTCTCGCCAGCAGGCCGAATTCGATGCGCGCCGTGCCGCGGCCGAACAGGAACAGGCGGCGCTGCTGGCCGCCCAGGCCGAACAGGAACAGCGCGCGGCTGCCGAGCGCCAGGCCGTCATCGATGCGCAACGCGCCGTCACGGAGCAGGCGACGCGCCAGGCCGAGGCCGAACAGGCCGTCGCCGACGCCCAGCGTGCCCAGGCGGCGCGTGCGGCGGAACTGGCGCAAGCCCAGGCCGACCGCGCGGCCCACGAGCAGCGCCAGCAGCAGTTGACGGAAGAAGTGCTGGCGGCCGAGCGGGCCGCCGCCGACGTCGCGCACGATGCCTTGCTGCTGCTGGAACAAAAGCTGTCGTCGCAACAGCAGCAGACGGCGGCCGACGTGCGCGCCAACGAAGCGGCGGCCGCGCGCATGGCGTCCGAACGGGCGGCAGTGGCGGCGGCGGAGGCACGCGCCGCCGCCGAGACCGAGCGCGCCCAGCTGGCGAAAATGCGCGAGACGGCCGAGCAGGCCGCGGCCCAGGCTGCAATCGACAAGCGCGAGGCCCAGCGCGGGCTGCTGGCCGACGCCCAGCGCGCGGCGGAGATGCAGCGCAAGACGGCGCTGGCGACGCAGGAAATGGCGGATGCGAAGAAGCGTCTCGTCGAACTGGAATCGGCGCGCCAGGACGAGCAGGTGGCGGAACTGGCCGCGCTGCGCGAACAGATCGAGGCACGCCAGGCCGAGGCCAAGCAGCGCGCCGAATCGGAAGACCTTGCGCGCGAGGTGCTGGGCCGGTTCTCGCAGCAGCCGTCGAAGGTGCAGGCGGCGATTCGCCTCGCGGACGCCGTCGCCAAGCAACGGGCCGATCGCGAGCACGAGTGATTCCAGCCGCCGAGTCCATGCGGGCGCAGGCGTAACGCAACGTTACGCGTGGGCACAGGGCTGCCCACCCTAACGGTCATTGCAGAGCGGCCGCCCCGGGGCATGAAAGAATACAGGGTGGAAGGCTGGCGATAGAGGTCGAGCATTAATCGTGGAGGTAAATCCCCGACCCTAACGTGATCCGCAGA
>NZ_JAAQOM010000009.1 GCF_011682055.1 Telluria antibiotica
ATTCGTGCTGCGCCGACGCTTCTTTTGTTCTGCTTCACCCGCCAAAATAGTCCCCGCTAAAAAATAGTGGGGACTATGTTGAGTGGCGCGCTATCGGGTGTCTACACGGTGCTGGGACGACGCTTACATCTGTTCGTCCGTTTGGCTGCCATCCACGTGTTCGCGTTCGGCGCCAGTCCGACCCCCATGGCCGCGGCCGAGGCGTTTTACCGGTGGGTGATTGCCTACGACACCCCGGGGCTGCCCTCGGCGAGGCAACGGCAGCAGTTGACGCGGCTCCTGACCCCGGATCTGGTCGGGCTTCTCGCCGCCGCCAGTGCTGCCGAGCGCCGGTGCGTGGCAAACCTGCCGCCAGACATGAGGGGGACATCTGGGAGGGCAATCCCTTCGTGAGCAACTACGAAGGGCGCGCGGCCCGGTACGGCGCGTCACGCGTACAAGGGCGTTCTTTCTTCCTGACCGGGAGCGTCAACTGGCGTACTGTTGGCCCGCGAGATGTCCGCTACAGGACGCGGGCAGAGTGGCTTCGATCTAGCGGATGCATTTGTTCGTACTGTTTGAACCGCCCCGCCTTTTGTGTGCGCCGTTAAACAGAGGCAGTGCCCTTGGGCGGCTGAATAAGCGCCTCGGCAGGTATGCCAAGCCCCTTGTGCAGCTTCCAGATCATAGGGAGTGTCAGAGGACGAATACGGTTCAGCACCTCGTACACCCTGTTGGATCGGCCAATCATCGGCTCGAGATCCTTGACGGTGAGGCCCTTCTGGTCCATCTGGAACTTGATGGCCTCGACCGGATCTGCGATTTCCATTGGGAAGTGTTTTGCCTCGTAGGCTTCAACCAGTGTCGCAAGCACATCCAAACGGTCGCCCTCTGGTGTCCCGAACTCGGCAGTCATGAGCGATTCAACCTCGCGGAGCGCTGCTTGATAGTCTGCTTCGGTACGGATAGGCTTAATGTCCATGATGTCCCTCGATAGTTTGTGCATCGATGGCGTCGTACTGCTTGTGCGTGCCGACGAACTTGACGAAAACGATCCCGTACGGATAGTTGATGGACATGACCAGGCGATACTTGTTGCCAGCGATATTGAAGACCACGCGTCCGTCCTTCAGGATGCTCGCGGTACCAAAATCGGCCTTGACGTCCGCCGGGGTTTGCCACCTGGCCTTGAGGACATGGCCATGCCAGGTAAGAAGCGGCTCCTTCGAGTCGGCATATTCAGGTCGTTCGTAGAAGGTCTGAAGTGTAGGTAGGGATAGGATTCGCACACGTCCATGATAGTCCCAATTTGGGACTAAGGCAACCGGAGGTTGGCGTGCTTATGTGGCGTAAAGTGTAGTTCTGGCCTAACTCATTGATTCTTAAGGGGTTAAACGGCCTGAAAAGCCGTCTAGACGAGTTCGACTCCCGTCCTCGCCTCCAGAATTCTTTAGATTAGCGCTCCGGCGCTGATTAACGTCACCAGTTTTCAAAATTCTAGAGCACCGCATCTGCCTTCTGTTTTCCGTTGGGAGGGTAGTTAGCGGCCGAGCTGCGGATTGCTGTATGAGTAACAACACCGTACACTGACGCATCCACACCGTCGGCCATTGGCCGAGAGTCAGGCCGGCAGATTGCCATGCTGGCTCGACCGGCCGCTATCCTATCGCTTGAATTGTCGAGTATGTAAAATCGGTGACTGTATTCACTGGACCTGCACAAGGCTGACATTTGATAACCGCTTCGACAGCACAGCGCGCACATTGGCGATCAACCACAGCATTATTGTTGTCTTTGCTGGCGCATGCGTTGTTGTTGAGCATTTCGCTCGGCGGGCAATCGTTCGGGATGCCGGGTTTCACCTTTTTTTGGCAAGCGCGACCACTTCGCGCCGACGGGCTGCATATTCGACTGGCGCCGCCATTACCGCCAGTGCCGGCCCCTCCCGCTCCAGTGCACGAGCACGTCAGCGAAGGAGCGACTCCCTTGGCGCACCTTCCCCCGGCTCCAAAAGAGTTGACGCCGGCGCCCGTCGCGGCGCACAAGGTCATCACCAACGTCGTCCGTCCAAAAGACCTGCCTTCCGAATCCAAAGAGTTCGGGAAAGCGGAGCGACTTGTGATGAAGCCGGTCGAGCAACGGCAGCTACCAGGACAGGTCGCAGCGCAGGCTCCTGCCGACGTGGGGCGGGAGCGGCAAGTGGAGATTCTCGCCAAGACTCGACGTGAGGCACGGGGGCAGGAAGAGCTGCGGCGCAACGCGGCATTGGCCGAGCAGGACGCGAAGGAGGAAGCGACAAGGGCCGAGGTAGCCAAGCAAGAGCTTTTGCAATTGGAAGCGAAGCAGGAAGAGGCAAGACAAGAGTTGGCTAGGCAAGAGGTGGCAAAACAAGAGCTGGCAAAGGAAGAAGCGTTGAAGCAGGAGACTGCGCGACAGCAGGCCGCCGATGCCGAAGCGACCCGTCTGGAAGCCGCAAAGCAGGATCAAGCGAGGCAGCAGGCAGCCCGTGCTGAAGCGGCACGTCAGGAAGCCGCGAAGCAGGAGCTGGCCGGACAGGAAGCCGCGAAGCGAGAAGAAGCACGGCAGGAAGCGGCACGGCAGGAAGCGGCACGTCAGGAAGCGGCACGTCAGGAAGCGGTCCGCCAGGAAGCGGCGCGGCAGGAAGCGATACGGCAGGAAGTGGCACGTCAGGAAGCGGCACGTCAGGAAGCGGCACGTCAGGAAGCGGCACGTCAGGAAGCGGCACGTCAGGAAGCGGCGCGTCATGAAGCGGTCCGCCAGGAAGCGGTACGGCAGGAAGCGGCGCGGCAGGAAGCGGCGCGGCAGGAAGCGGTCGGGCAAGAGGCAGCACGGCAGGAACTCGCGAAAAAGGAACAGGCACTGGCTGAGCGCGAGGCGCAGGAATCGGCGCGCGAAGAGCGGCTACGTCAGATCGGCAAGCAACTCGACCTCGAACGGGCGCAGCGCGAAAACACGGTGGACCGTCAGGCCAACTCGCCGTTGCCGACGGTGAGCGGCCTGCGTCGGCGATGGCTGTTCGGCCGTGCGGACCCGGACCAGGATCTGGTGTTGTACGCAGACGCGATGAGCCGGAAAATCGAGCTGAATCTGACAATTGACATGGTGCGTGAGCTGCTCAAGCAGCCGCACACACAACCCACAGTGACGGTTGCGGTGCGCGCCGACGGCTCCGTGGAGAAGGTGACGTTTGAAGTGTCGAGTGGCGTTCCGGCTCTCGACGACGCCATACGCAAGATCATTGCCAGCCAAGCACCCTACGGGGCGTTCCCGCCCTCGCTTGCGCACCGGTATGACGTCATCGAAATTCGGCGCACCTGGGTTTTCGACTACGCCATCCGCCTTCAATAAGCGCTCTTGGCCAGTTCCGGCCTATTCCTTCCGTCGTGACACTGAGTGACTTTTTCAGAATGACAAGACGGTATGTTGGACCGAACTGCCGAGAACGGCCAAAAGCAGACCTAGCGCTGTGTTGGGCAATTCGAGGGTCGAATTTCGCCAGTTTAAGTCCTGACGCCGGTCGAAGGACGCCAATAGGCGCGCAATACGCCGAACAGGCACACCAGCAATATGAAGCCCCATTCCATCCCGTGTTCCCCAGGCCCCGTGACATACCAGCCGTGCGGGCGATGAAAGTGGATGATGCCGAACGTGACAATCACGATGTGCCCCAGGCACGCTGGAACGACCCATCGATTCACGATGAGCGCGAGACTGCAGGCGGTTTGCGTGACGAGGATTAGCCATGCCAGAACGCCTCCCATCGGATAACCGAGGCTGCTCAGGTAGCCCCCGAAGCCTGGTGCAACGTCCCGGTAGTGATAAAAACCGTGCAAGGGGTGCATCAGGATGATTGCCGCGACGCCTAGCCGCACAATATCGATTCCCGGAACAGCATACTCGGGCATGGCTTTGTACCATCGTTGAAGCATTTGTCCTCCTTTGGTTGCATGCTGTCTGGACGGGATCGGCTCCTATCCTCGCTCAGCACCCCCGCCACTGCCAATCCGCTTCCAATTCCCGCCTTCGTCGAAGCTTTCCATTTCCGGTTCATCGCGCGCTCGCTCTGCCTTGCCGGGAGATTAACAAGGCGGAAATTGTATGTCTATTTACCAAGCATTTTCCCGGCGCATGCATGAACGAATTCACAGCAAAAAGCCATGCCGAGCTTCCCGTCGGTGTGGAATAATCGCTGGCCGGACGACGCGCGTCGTGCGCGACGCCGCATGCAGCGGCTGCAAACCTGAGGAGACCACATGACAATGACAACAAGATTGATGCTGGCTTTGCTGGCGGCCTGCGGCAGCGCGCACGCGGCCAGCGTGACGACCTACGACATCTACGTCGAGAACGGCAAGCGCGCCGGCGAGCAGGTGGTGGAGCGCGGCGACGACGGCCTGACGCGGGTCAAGTTCGTCTTCAAGGACAACGGCCGCGGCCCGGAACTGACGGAGCGCATCCGCTACGCGCCGGATGGCACGATGACGGAATACGAGGTCAAGGGCGCCTCCACGTTCGGCGCTACCGTGGACGAACATTTCGACCTGAAGGATGGCACGGCCAGTTGGCACTCGACCACGGAAACGGGGCGCACCCCGGTTGCTGGCACGGCCATGTACGTGCCGCTCAACAGCTCGTTCGAGGTCGCGTCGGCCGCGCTGGGCGCGCTGGCGGCGCGTCCCGGCGGCACGCTGCCGCTGCTCCCGAACGGCACGCTGTCGCAGACGAAGCTCGACGAGCTGCAGGTCACGGGAGCCGATGGCAAGTCCCGGACGGTCCAGCTGATCGCCACCACCGGCATCGGCCTGTCGCCGACGTTCGTGTGGGCCACGCATGACACGCGGCCGCGCCTGTTCGCCGCCATCCAGCCGGGCCAGATGGCCCTCGTCGAACACGGCTGGGAGGCCGCCATCAAGCCGATGCGCGCGCACCAGAAACTGGCCGAGCAGAAGATGCTGGCGGACCTCGCGGCCCGGCTCCAGCATCCGCTCGACGGCCTCACGGTCGTGCGTAACGCGCGCGTGTTCGACAGCGACAAGGCCGTGCTCACGGGGCCGTCCGACGTCTACGTCCTGCGCGGGCGGATCACGGCCGTGCTGCCGGCCGGGACCCCGATGCGCGGCGTGAACCACGAAATCGACGCGACAGGCAAGGTGCTGTTGCCAGGCCTGTTCGACATGCACGCCCACGTGACCCGCTGGGAAGGCGGCCTGAATCTGGCGGCCGGCGTGACGAGCGTGCGCGACATGGGCAACGACAACGCCCAGCTCCAGCTGATGCTCGACGAGACGGCGCGCGGGAACCTGCTCGGGCCGCAGATCGTGCCGGCCGGCTTCCTCGAAGGGGAAAGCCCGTACTCGTCCAACGGCGGCTTCGTGATCAAGGATCTCGACGAAGCGAAGCGCGCAGTCGATTGGTACGCCGAACACGGCTACCCCCAACTGAAGATCTACAATTCCTTCCCGAAGGCGATCCTGAAGGAGACCGTCGCGTATGCGCACAGCCGTGGCATGCGGGTGTCCGGCCATATCCCGGCCGGGCTGCGCGCGTTCGAGGCGCTCGACGCCGGCTATGACGAAATCCAGCACATCAACCAGGTCATGCTGAACTTCCTCGCCACGCCGCAGACGGAGACACGCACGCTCGAACGCTTCGTGCTCCCGTCCGAGAAGGTGGCGACGCTGGACTTCGACTCGCCGCAGGTCAAGCAGTTCATCGCGCGCCTGGCCAAGCAGCAGACCGTGATCGACCAGACGCTCGCCACGTTTGCCTTCCTCAAGCAGAAGGACGGCGACATCAACGAGCCGTTCGCGCCGGTGGCCGACCACATGCCGCCGGACGTCAAGCGCGGCTTCTACGTGGGTACGATGAAGATTCCCGATGAGGCGACCCTGCACCGCTACGAAAAGTCGTACGCGAAGATGGTGCAGTTCGTCGGCATGTTGTACCGCGCCGGCGTGCCGCTGGTGGCGGGGACGGATGAACTTGCCGGCTTCACGCTGCAAGCCGAACTCGAGATGCTGGTCAAGGCCGGCCTGACGCCGGCACAGGCGCTGCAGGTGGCCACGCGCAACGGCGCACGCTACACGCGCACGAGCCACGAGCGCGGCTCCATCGCGGCGGGCAAGCTGGCCGACCTCGTGCTCATCGACGGCGACCCGACGCGCGCCATCGGCGACGTGCGCAAGGTGGCGGCCGTCATCACGCGCGGCTACCTGATCTACCCGCGCGAGATAGACATGGCGCTCGGCATCCAGCCCTTCGTCGCGCAGCAGCCGGAGCTCAAGACGCTGCCGGTACAGCCGGGCGATTCGGGCTCGCTCTCGACGGCGCGGCGCTGAGGGGCCACCCGCTCGTGTCGTGTCCTCCCTATTTTTGGGGCGTCGACACGACAGTCACCACTGACATGGGTAGCGACTGCACGGATAGCCTGGCGCCGCATGAGGCAGGTTGCGAAGCGGCGAGGTTATCGTTTGCCTGTGTGATGTAGGTTTTGCATACTGTCTTGCCGCGTTTCGGAGCGGGCAGCCGGATGTCCAGCGTCCGCGCAATGGTGCCGGGATTGACCGCCACCACGACGACTTCATTCGTCTCCGGGTTTTCCGCCACCAACGCATCCGGGTTATCGGATTTCACGAACCGATATCCCGGCCTGATGAATCTGGTGAAATTGGCAAACGCCCAGAATTTCTTTGTGAGCTGATATTCCGGTCGTTCCAGATTCGAAAAATCAGCCTTGATCAATCCCCAGTTCGAGCTGTTCTTCGAGTCGGCAGACCTGTTTTCGATGGCTTGCCACAGTACCCACGCTCGTGGGTTCATGCTGTGGATGTCGCTGACTACCTGCTGCGCCAGCGCAATGGCTGGGCGTATGTCGTTGACGTCTTCACGCACATTGCTGGGCGACAGGTCGACTTCCGACATCCACAACCGTTTTCCCGACGTGTCCGCAATATCCCTGACCCCACTTTTTCCGATCCATTCGTAGCTGTGGACGTTGATTTGCCGGATGGCCTTTTTCGCGTCAGCTGACAAACCAGCCCAATCGACAAAGAAAGTCTGCGGATTGGTTTCGTCCGGCCCCGAAATCTCGGTCTTCATGCCCGATTGGCGTAACACCTGAGCCAACGCAATGAACATGCGCGATTGCGCTTCCGGCGACCAATGCGCGCCTTCTTGTTTGTTCGTGGAAAACCAATACGGTGTGTTGGGCTCGTTGATCGGAGATAGTGTTCTGAATCGAATGCCGTGCCGCCGCTCAAGTTCCGCAACGACGCGCACCAGATACTTTGAAAACTTGGCTTCGAATCCCGGGATCAGATTGTCTTCCAACCCGTTGACGTTACCTGACACCACGCCACTGCGCGTCATGAAAAAGGGCGGCGAGTTCGAAAACGCCTCCAGAATCAATTCTTGCGGCGTAACCCGCGCTTTGATTGCGTCGAGCCACCAGCGCTGTCCTGCATCGGCAGACCAGTCCCAGGCATCGTCGGCGTCGGGATTCCACCAATCCGTCCCGGAAGTCCCGCTTGGCTTGCGCCAGAATCCGGGAATATCCCCACCGGGGCGCAGATACGGCGGCGTGTCGGGTGCATTGCCACCACCAATATTGTAGCGCGCGATATTGAGTGCGAGACCGTCCCGTCCATAGAGCAAATCGGCCAACTGCGTGCGATGCGGCTCGGCGAATCGCCCGGACACATGGGCGAACCAGGCAAGAGCGGTTCCCCATCCTTCGAACGGCGGACCGGGATGCCGCCAGTCGACATTGACGACGGCCGCAACGTTCACCGGCTTGTCGTCGCTGTTGTCGGCATGGGCACCGCCAGCTAGGAAACACAGGCCTACCATAAGGATTCGCAATGGACGAAGGATCATGGACGGCATCTCCTGGTCACAGTACCTCATCAGCGATCCTCGACTGTCGAGGTCAGCTTGTTGTCCCTGATGTAGGCAGCATGATCCGGAAGCCTCGACACGATTTTTTTGAAGTTGCGCTCGAGATTGCCGTACGCATTCGCGAGCATGGCGTCATCTTGCAGGGCCATGGTCGGCATATAGGATTTCGGTCGAATTCCCTGACCCAGCAGGACCGCATGCCATGACGTGCTTTGGAACAGTTCTTCGGCGGCGAGGTTCAATTGGCCGCGCTCGCGGAACAGCTCGATTCTTTCCTGCAGACTGTCTGGAATCTGCATGGTTCTTACGTAGCGCCACAGCTCCGAGTCGTCGCGTTCGGTGGCGTGGTAGTGCAGGATGAGGAAGTCCCTGACATTTTCGATTTCCCGATGTGCGTCCTTGTTGAAAGCCTGTGCGCATACTGGAGAAAATCCCGTATCCGGAAAATATCGAATGAGGCGCTGGATGCTGGATTGAATAAATTGAATGCTGGTAGACTCCAGCGGCTCGAGAAAGCCGCTGGCAAGGCCGATGGCTACCACGTTCTTGCACCAGGGCGTTTTGCGCCGTCCTGCCGTGAACTTGATGCGGTTCACCGCAGCGAGTGGCTCTCCCTCCAATCCCTCCAGCAGACATCGCTCTGCCGCTTCGTCCGTGATGAATTCGTTCGAATACACCACACCGTTACCGACGCGATGTTGCAAAGGTATCCGCCACTGCCAACCGAAAGGTTTGGCCGTCGAAATCGTATAGGGCGTCAGTGCCAGTCTCTGTTCACAAGGCACGGCGCACGCGCGGTTCATGGGCAACCAATGCGACCAGTCTTCATAGTCGACATCCAGCGCCTGCCCAAGAAGCATGGCGCGCATTCCTGAACAGTCGATGAACAAGTCACCCGACACAAGCTCGCCGGACTTGAGCTTCAGAGCGGTAATGTGCCCATTTTCAGACTCACGTTCCGCCGTCAGCATGTCTTCGATCTTGTGCGACACGCCGCGCGCGATGCAGAGCCCCTTCAAATATTTCACGTAGCGTCCGGCGTCGAAGTGATAGGCCGACTGGAGATGCTGCAGCGGATCGCCTGGCCGTTCGGACGCTGGCGCGAAGAGGTTATGTCGAGCGGCCAACGTACAGAGCGAGAATTCGGAGAAGTCGGCAACCTGTCCCTTCTCCTTCAAACGTAGCCAGTACTGGAAGAAATAGCCGATGTCGCGTTCCACCCCATACGCGCCGAAAGGGTGGAAATACGTCGACCTTTCATTCAGCCAGCCGCGAAATTCGATGCCGAGCTTGAACGTCGCCCCGGTGGCGCGTATGAACTCGGCTTCATCGATGCCGACCATTTGATGAAACGTGCGGATCGGCGGGATCGTCGCCTCTCCGACACCCACCGTCCCGATGGTGTCGGACTCCACCAACACCACCTCGACGGCCCGACCGAACGTGTGCGACAACGCGGCCGCTGTCATCCATCCGGCGGTACCGCCGCCGAGAATGACGACTTTACTGATCCATTTACCCTTGACCATCCTATCCCCTCGTCTGGCCTCGAATGCCGAAAACGCGCCGCAGGAATCCCGCGGCGCGTTCGCTCATGGCGCCTTTGCGTGGCGCAACCGCCCGATGCGCTAGAAGCTTGCTTTCAGGGACACACTATATCGACGGTCGTTAAGTTGCCATAACAAACCGCCCGAGGGGCGCTCGACATACGTGTGGTACATGGAGTTCTTCAAATTCACCGCGTCCGCCGACAGCGTGAAGACCTTGTTGATCTGATAGCTCACCGAAGCATCGAGTGACGAGTACGGCGCTGCATATTGGTTCGCACCAAACACACCGCTGCCATTGATCTGGTCGAGGTAAGAGGAACGCCAGTTGTATGCGAGACGGGCCTGGATCGGTCCTTTTTCATAGAGGCCGATCAGGTTGTAGCTGTTCTTGGACAGCTTCGGCAAGGGAATGAGAGTCCCGGGCTTGAGCTCGACTTTCGAATCCACATACGTATAGTTGGCCTGGACGCCGAATCCCTTGAACGGGTCGGGAAGGAAATCGAAGAATTGCGTGATACCGGCTTCGATGCCTTTTACCGAACCCGCGCCCAGATTGATGCTGGTGCCGATATCGTAGGTGACGCCACCGAAGTTCATCGGTTCGGTCCCTCCGGCCAGGTAACCCTTGATATCCTTCTTGAACAAGCCCAGGAACGCCATATTGGACGAGCCCCAATAGTCTTCCACCGTCAAGTCGTAGGAAGTCGCGGTCATCGGCTTCAGGAACGGGTTGCCGGAACTGCCGGTGGGGCGTCCGTTGGCGTCGTACTGCGAGGGGATGTTCGGATTCAGCTGAACATGGGCGGCCATGTCGGTAAAGTTTGGCCGCGTCATCGTTTTGCTGTAGCCAAAACGGACCTGCACATCCTCGTTCAGGTGCAGGCGTGTGTTCAGGCTGGGGAGGAAATTCGAGTAGCTGTTATCGAGCGTGGCGGCGTGCGACCCGGCGCTGTCCTGGACAAAGCCGATCGAAGTCTGATTGGTCCTGACGATTCGTGCACCGGCAGTACCGTCGAACTCGTAACCGAATACGTTTGTCGCGAAGTCACCCGTGACGAACAGGGACTTCGTCTTTTCGTGCTGCTCATTGATATCGCCGGGATGAAACGACGTATCGAACGTATAGGTATTCGGCTTGCCGGCGAACAGCTCCGCATAAGTCGCGACGGTACGGTCGAACACGTTCGAGTTGGGATTGGCGTACTCCGGGAACACGGCAACAGGCCAACCGATGCCAGGCTTCATGAAGTTGCTGGCAGGTCCGGCGTAGGCGAGACCCGGATGTTGGGACACTGGAATCAGCGGGCATGCGCCCCAGCTGGGATTGGTACCCGTATCGTTACAGACACCGGTATTGTTCCAGTTGCCCCGCAATAGCACCTTGGTATCGGCTGCGCGCAGGCCGACGTGCAGCTTGGTGAAGAAGTGATCGCCGAGGTCGTAGTCGAAATCCTGGCTGAACGTCGTCATTCTCAGCTTGTGGCGGTCGACCGCGTTGGCGAGCCACTCGTAATACCAATTGTTCGGATTGCCGAAATAGGCGTAGGGGTTGCTCGGGTTGGCCGGATCGACGATGGAAAATGTCGGAATCTTGCCGCGCACATCGAACGCGAGATTCAGGTTGGGAATGTTGGCAACGCTTCTGCTTTCGTTATCGTACAGCTTGATGGAGTCGCCATTCCGGTCGGCGTCATAGCTGGCACGTTCATAAGCGAAGTCGGTCTTCGACTTGAGCTTGTCCGAGATGCGCCATTTGACGTTCAGGGCCGACAAGTTCGTGCGATTGCGAACGTCCTGGTCGAATCGGGAGGTCGAAAAAATTTGCGGCGACAACACGCCGCTCGTTGCGCTGCCATCGGCGCCCCAGGTCCACGTGGAACCCGCCGCTGCGCGCGGGTCGGTGTTCTTGTCGTCGCCGTAGATGTATTCGCCGCGACGGATGAACCTGTAGTTCGAATAGAGATTCTGCGCCGTGAGCAGAACGTCGTTGTTCACCTGCCATTGGTAGGCCAGTGCCAGGCCCTGGCGCTTGCGGTTACCCGAGTCCTGGTACATCTCGAAGGAAGTCGGCACATAGAGTTCCGAGAGCGACCCTTTGTTCGGCATCGAATTGTAGGCCGCAACCTTCGCCGCGGAAGGGGCTTGCGTCGGGTCGTTCGAACATTTTCCAACCGTTGCGGTCAGGCAGTGCTGCTGCTGTTGAAGAACGGCGTCCTGGCGGTAATAGGTCTCGCTCGCCGTGGCATTCACCAGGAAGCCCATGCGGCCGAAATCCGTCTTGAATTGGCGGCTCAGGAGGCCGGAACCGGACGGCGACGATTTGCGAATGCGGTCGTAGTAATTGCCTTTTACCGCAATGACGTTGATGTCGTCTTTCGAGTCGAACGGCAGCCGCGTGCGAATGTTGACCACGCCGCCGATACCGCCCTCGATCAGGTTGGACGCCGCGTTCTTGTAGACGTCGACGCCGGCCATCAGTTCGGAGGGGAGGCCTTCCAGGTCCGGTGCCCGACCACCGTTGGCCGTAAAAAAGTCGCGTCCATCGATCAGGTTGCGGACCTGTGTAATGCCGCGGATCGTGATCGCGGGCTCGGTGCGATGGTCGTAGTCGGTGCCACCCTCACCGTAGCGGCGCTGGATCTGCACCCCGGCGACCCGCTGCAACGACTCGACAGTATTCACGTCCGGCAGCTTGCCGATGTCGGTTGCCTGGATCGAGTCGACGATCTGGTTGGCGTCCTGCTTGAGGTCACGCGCCGATTTCAACGCCGCGCGCTGACCGGTGACGATAACGGTGGTCGGAGCGTTCGTGTCCTGGTTTGCACCGGCAGCGCCGGAGTCTTGCGCATGGGCGGCAATTGGCCCTGCGATTGCAAGCGCGCAGGCTTGGGCCAACACCGTCTTTCTGATCGTTTTTGTATGTCCGTTCCTCACAGCTCATGTCTCCCTTTAGTCATTTTTTAGGCAATGCCTTTATGTGCTGCCGGGCTCGATCTGATTCGCATTCCCACAGGCCGGAATGTGGCTCGGGTCCAGCAGGTCCTGACGCCCGTATCAACGGGAACAACCATTCCGCGCGTGCGACAAGGTTGTCGCAAACAATGTTACGAGAAAGCATTGGTAACATTGCTATGCGGATTTTGCGTGTATGTATAGCGATTCCGGATAGATCCGCCTATGCCCGCAGCGGGGCCGGGCTGCAGATCTGAATCGCCATGGCGTCCGTCGGAAGTGACGGTGACATTGAAGGGGACGACTGGCGCGCCATCGATGTGGCGACGCCACGGACTCAGTGGGCGGGCTCCTGCCGCGCTAGCCCGTTCCTGATCGTGATCGCCTGGAGCCGCGGCTCGTGCTCCTTGATCGTCGCCACGTCGTACGCATAAGCGTCGACCACCTGGACGCCCATGGACACCGGCGCATAAAGGCCGTACCGCTTTTCCATGCCCGTCAGCAGGTCCACGGTGCCCGCATAGGTCACTTCGCCTTCGACCACCTCGAATGACGGTGGATGCTTCGGCCCGACGGGGTGCTGTTCTTTTGCGCCGTCCACCAGCAACGTATCCAGGACGTACCTGCCCGGCTTGGCGGGCGTGAGGAAGATCAGGAAGCCGTGGTCCGCGTCTTCCGAGCGTTGCCGATGCACGTAGGACGCCCGCGTGTCGCCGTACGGCTGGACGACGAACGCGGTGCCGCCGGCACCGCGCAGCGGGGCGTAGAACGCGACCGCTTTCCGGTACGACGGGGTGTGGGTCGGCAGATCGGTGCGGTAGTCCCGGCTGCGGTACACGAGGGTTGTCGCCACCAGGCCGTAGCCGGGCTGCATCAGCGGCACGCTCGTATCGCCCAGGTGGCGTGCAGGCGGGCCCTGGCAGGCGCCGAGCGTGACGAGGACCGCCGGCACCAGCAGCGATCGGGCGAGGTTCGGCATCCGGATTCCTTTGCCGGCAGCCCGGCCGTTCAGTGTTTGACGCGTGGCACGAGCAGCTTGTTCAAGCCCTCGAGCAGCGTAGGTCCGCCGGCCACGGGTGTGCGTTCCAGGGCGCGTGCGATCAAGCGGTCCGCCAGGTCGCTGCGCTGCTCCAGTTTCAGCAGTGCTGCCTGGGCATAGACCGAGCCGAAATTGTTCCGGTCGAGCTTGTTGGCGACGACGATGGCCTGCTTCGCCTCGTCGACGCGCCCGAGGTGGACGAGGGCCGACGCCAGTCCGCCATGGGCTTCGGCGAAACCACGGTCGTGTTCGATCGCGATCCGGAAACGGATTTCCGCCGCCGCTGCGTCGCCGCCGGTGAGCAGCGTCCAGCCGAGCGCGACGTCGGTGCCGGCGTTGCCCGGCATATCGTCGCTGGCCCGGGTCAGGGCCGCCACCGCGCCGGCGTGGTCTTCCCGGTGCAGCAGAGTCAGGCCGTAACCGAGCAGGGCGCGCCCGTTGTCGGGCTGCTGCGCCAGCACCGTGGCGAAGTGCGCATTGGCGCTGTCGATATCCTGGTCTTCCAGCGCCAGCGAGCCCGCGACGGCATTGGCGTCCGGATTGTCCGGCACGTCCGCCAGCACTTGTAGGGCCAGGTCGCGCGCCCGCTCGCGGTCGCCTGCGTCGAAGCTGAGGAGCGACAGGTACGCGCGCCCGGCCGGGCCGGCGTCCCCGGCGATCCACGCTTCGCATGCCGCGCTGGCGCCTTCCAGGTTGCCTTCGTGGTGCAGGCAGTAGGCGAGGAATTTCGCGTTCGTCGGGCTGTCGAGCCCGGCGTCGCGCGCGGCCGCAAAGCGGACGGCCGCCTCGTCGTAGCGTTCCTGGAAAAAGAGGGCGATGCCCAGGTTGTGCTCGAGGGCAGCGCTGCGTTCGCCGCCGGCGGCAAGCGCCTGCAGGATCGTCGAGGCTTCGGCAAAGCGGTGCTGGGACAAGTAGACCGACGCAATCCTGCTTTGCGCCACGACCGAGCCCGGCTCCAGTTCGAGCAGGCGGACCAGGTAGGCGAGGGCATCGTCGTGCTGTCCGGCCCGATGGTACAGCTCCCCCATCTCGAGCAGCAGTGACCGATTGTCTGGATCGATCTTCAGGAAGGCGGAGAAACGCTGTATTTGCTGTTGCAGCTGCTCGATCGATGCCATGGTTGCCCGAGTGTGGAAAGAATTTGACATGATTCTACGCTATTAATAATTCCATGACACAAGCGTATGAGCCGGAAAAATGACGCGTTTCCCTCAGTTTTCCCCTCTGAAGCGCGTGTTTTTCGCACGTTCCGATTCCAGAAAAACAACAGCGGGGCAGCAAATTGTTGCTCATTATGCTTTCTCTGATGCTATGATTGTTTCCGCGCAAGCTTGCGCGAAAGAAATTTAACTTTACATGGAAGTTGCGATGGATTCAATGATCCTGGCCGCCGCCGCGATGCAGAATGACCAACTGCGCCTCGACAGCATTGCCCAGAACGTCGCCAATGTGTTAACTCCTGGTTACAAAAAGCAGACCGTGACGACGTCCGCTTTCGAAGTGCAGATGAACGCTGCGCTGGCCGGACGCGACCTCCGCCTGTCTGCATTGCCCGGCGCGCCCGCGCGCGTGTCGATCGACCCGGCGGCCGGCGCGCTGCGGTCCACGGGCAATTTGCAGGACGTGGCCATCGAGGGTCAGAGTTTCTTTGAAGTCAATACGCCGACCGGCCCCGCATACACCCGCCAGGGCGCTTTCAAGACCGATGTCCAGGGCCGCCTGGTCGGTGCGCACGGGATGCCCATGATGGGCGAGGGCGGCGAGATCACGCTGGCCGGCGGGCCGTTCCGGATCGCTGCCAACGGCGACGTGATCCAGGGCGACCGCGTGGCGGGCCGCCTCAAGCGCGTGCTGTTCGAGCATGCCGAGCGCCTGCTGCCGCAGGGTGACGGCTTGTATCTGCAAGGCGGCGCCGTCGTGACGGAGCCGCGCAGCAGCGAGCCGCTCCGTCCCGGGTTCCAGGAACATTCGAATGTCAGCTCGCCGCAGGAAATGGTGCGGCTGAACGAAACCATCCGCCACTTCGAGGCGCTGGCAAGAATCGTACAGGGTAACGACGAGTCCCTGGGAAACGCAATCCGCAAGCTTGGAGACTTCTAGCCCCATGAACGATTCGCTCTACATCGCCGCCACCGGCATGCACATGCAGCAGAAAAGTGTCGACACGATCGCCAACAACATGGCGAACGTGAACACCCCCGGCTTTAAGCGCGGCAAGGTCAGTTTCGAAGACATGGTGTACCGCGACCTCGGCGGCGCGGGTGCCGTCGCCGGCGCGCCGGGCGCCCAGCGTCTGTGGCAGGGCAGCGGCGTCGCCGTGTCGTCCATCCTCAAGTCCTTCGTTGCCGGCGAGCTGAAAAAGACCGACCAGCAGATGGACCTGGCGATCCAGGGAGAAGGGTTCGTCGAGGTCGTCGCTGCCGACGGCTCGGCTGCCTACTCGCGCGGCGGCAATCTCGTCATCGACAAGGACGGTTTCCTGGCCAGCGCCGGCGGCCACCCGATCAAGCCATCGATCCATGTCGGCACCGACGCGAAAGACATCACGATCGAGGCCGACGGCCGCGTGCTCGTGCGCGCCCGCGACGGGGCCAGCCCCATGGAGGCGGGACGCATCGAGCTGGTGCGTTTTGCCGATCCGTCGGGTCTCGCGGCCCTCGGCGGCAATCTGTACCAGCCCACCGAACGTTCGGGCGACGCGATCAACGGCCGCGCCGGCGAGGATGGATTCGGCACCTTCGCGCAAGGCTATGTCGAAGCGTCCAACGTGAACCTCGTCGAGGAGATGGTCGACCTGATGGTGGCGCAGCGCGCCTACGAATCGAGCGTCAAGGTGATCCAGGCCTCGGACGAGATGCTTGCCATGAGCAATAACCTGCGCAAGTAAGCGGATTGTCCCCATGATGTCGTTCCTCCTGGTCCGCAGCCTGCGGCTCCCGCTGGCATGCGCCATCGCGCTGTCGCCGTCGCTCGCGTCCGGCGCGGCGCCCGCGTCCGCGCCCGTGCTTGCGCTCGAGCTGCGCCAGGACGTGGAGGTCGACCATGCGCGCATTCTGCTCGGCGACGTCGCTGCCCTGCCGGCCGGCACCGCGCCCGACGTGGCTGGCCTCGACCTGGGCGCCGCGCCGCGCGCGAATGCCGTCGAGCGCCTGACGCGCGCGCAGATCGCGCTGCTCATCCGGCGCCGTCTGCAGTGGCCGGCGGCGGCGCTGGCCTGGAGCGGCGCGGACAACGTGCGCGTGCAGCGCCACGCGCAGCCGGTCGCCGGCGCCGTGCTGGGCGACGCGGCCGTCGATGCCGTGCTGGCCGCGTGGGGCCCTCATTTTCCCGGCCTGCAGGCCCATGTCGAGGCGGCGCCGGCCGACGTCGACATCGCCCGTGGCGCCTACACGATCACGGCGCGCCCGCTCGATACGACCCGCCTGCCGGCGCGCGCCGCCGTCTGGCTCGACCTGCTCGTCGACGGCCAGGCGCAGCGCTCCGTGGTGGTCCCGGTCAGCTTCACGTGGCAGCGCCCGGCCTACGTGGCGCGCCGCGCGCTGGCCGCAGGCAGCATCGTGCGCGCCGCGGACTTCGACGTGCAGGAACAGAACGTGGCCGGCCTCGATGCGCAGCCGGCCATCGAGATACCGGCAGCCGGCTGGCGCCTGCGCCGCGCCATGCAGCCCGGCCAGCTGTTGGCGCGCGCGCTGCTGCCGGCCAGCGGCACCGTGTTCCCGGGCGATACGGTCGTGGTGCAGGCGCACAGCGGCGCCATCGGCATCGACGTGCCGGCCGTCGTGCAGGCCGAGGCGATGCCGGGCGAGCGGGTGGTCGTGCGCACCCGGCATAGCAGCGAGACGCTGACGGGACGCCTGACGGCGGCCGGCACCGTCCTGATCGAATAAACGAGGAAACCGACATGCATCGTCATCTCATGTGCGGCCTGGCGCTGCTGCTGGCCGTGATCCAGGGCGCGGGCGCCGAGAGCCTGTACAAGCCATCCACCTTCCAGGCCATGACGTCGGACCTGCGTCCACGCCGGATCGGCGACCTCATCACGGTCATGGTGTACGAAAACGCGAGCGCCAGCAGCACGGCCGACACGAGCGCCGCGCGCGATGCGAGCGTCGGCATCGGGGCCACCGCGCCGCACACGACGTTCAACGCCGGGCTGCACACGACCGATGCCCTCGACGGGCGCGGCCGCACGCAGCGCGAGGGCAAGGTGCTGGCCCAGATCACGGTCGGCATCGTGGCGATCGCGCCGAACGGCGACCTGTCCGTGCGCGGCGAGCAGACGCTCGAAATCAACAACGAAGCCCAGCGCATCTCGGTCGAGGGCCGCATCCGTCCGCAGGACGTGTCGGACACCAACGTCGTGCTGTCGAGCCGCCTGGCCGATGCGCGCATCCGCTACGCGGGCAAGGGCGACCTGTCCGACAAGCAGGCGCCGGCCTGGTGGCAGAAATTCCTGACCTGGTTCGGAGTGTGATGCGATGCGTATCCTGACCCTGCCATTCGGCGCGCTGCTGTGCGCCGCCGCGCTGTGCGCTCCGGCCGTCGCCGCCGGCGCGCCCCAGGGAGACACCTTGCGCATCAAGGACATCGGCAAGATGTCGGGCTGGCGCGACAACGCGTTGACGGGCTACGGCCTCGTCACGGGCCTGGCCGGCACCGGCGACTCCGCGCGCAACAAGACCACGCGCCAGTCGATCGCCAACATGCTGGCGCGCTTCGACCTGACCATCCCGGCCGACGACGTACAAAGCCGCAACGTCGCCGCGGTGATGGTGACGGCCGTGCTGTCGCCGTTCGCTCGTGCCGGCGACGCCATCGACGTCACGGTCACGTCGATCGGCGATGCGCGCAGCCTCGTGGGCGGCGCGTTGATGCTGGCGCCGCTGAAGGGACCGGACGGCAAGGTCTACGGCCTGGCCCAGGGCCCGCTGTCGGTGGGCGGCTACAAGTACGACATGAACGGCAACGTGGTGCAGAAGAACCATCCGACGGTGGCGTCGATCCCCGGCGGCGCCACGGTCGAAGTGGACATGCACAGCGAGATGCGCAGCGAGCGCAACACGGTCACCTTCGTGCTCGCGGAGCCGGACTACACCACGGCCAGCCGCGTGGCCGCCGCCATCAATGCGCGCATGGGCGCGCAGCTGGCGGTCGCCCAGGACGCGGGCGGCGTGGAGATCGCCGTGCCGGACGGGCGCCGTGCGCGCCTGGCCGACTTCATGACCGATATCGAGAACGTCATGGTCGAACCGGACCGGCGCGCGCGCGTGGTGATCAACGAGCGCACCGGCACCATCGTGTCCGGCGGCGATGTCCGCATCTCGCGCGTGGCCATTTCGCAGGGCGACTTGCGCGTGTCGATCGTTACCGACAACTCGGTCTCGCAGCCCCTGCTCGTGCGCCAGGTCGGACCGGGCGTCCAGTCGGTGCCCGTCTCGAACAGCCGGGTCAGCGTGGACGAGCGCAACGAGACCGGTTACGTCGCGCCCAACAGCACGACCGTGGCCGAGCTGGTGCAGTCGCTGGCGCGCCTGAAGACGAACACGCGCGACATCATCGCGATCCTGCGTGGCGTGAAGGCGGCCGGTGCCCTGCACGCCGAGCTGATCGTGCAATAACCGTGGCGCCCCGGCGGCATCCATCCTCTTCATCTTAGGAGTGACAGCAGTGGTTTCCATCATCGACAACAGCACCGTCGGATTGCTCGGCCTCGCGCTCGACGCGGCCGGCATGCGCCAGCAGGCGATCGCCCACAACATCGCCAATGCGAACACGCCGGGTTACCAGCGCATCAGCGTGAGCTTCGAGAGCCGCCTCGACGCGCTGCGCGACGGCCGCGGCAACATGGCGCCGCCGTCGCTGGCGAGCCTGGCCGACTTCCGTCCGAGCTTCGTGTATGACGCGCCGCTCGAAGCGGGCAGCAGCGTCGCGCTCGACCAGGAAATGGCCCAGCTGTCGGAAAACACGTTGCATCACCAGGCGCTGCTCAAGGCATTGAACAAGCAGCTGTCGCTGATGAGCATCGCGATCAACGAAGGGAAACGGTGATGGACTACAACGCAGCCTTCCAGATCAGCGCCAGCGGCATGGCGCTGGAAAAAATGCGGCTCGACGTCACGGCAGCCAATATCGCCAACATGAACACGGCCGCCGCCAGTGCCGGCCAGGTCTACCAGCCGCTGCGCGTGCAGTCGCGCCCCGTGGCGCTGAGTTTTTCTCAGCAGTTCGGCCAGTTGATGGCCTTGCAGGGCGGCGGGGTCGAGATCACCGGCGTGGAAGCGCAGCCGGTCCCCGCGCGCATGGTCTACGAGCCCGGCAACGTGTACGCGGATGCGAAGGGCTTCGTCGCCTACCCGGGCGTCGATCACACGGCCGAGATGCTGGCCCTTAACAACGCGCTGCGCGCCTACGACGCCAACGTCGCCGCCATGAGCGCGGCCAAGGCGATGGCCGCGCGGGCACTCGACATCGGAGGCCGGGAATGAGTATCGAAGCGATCGCCGCGATCGGCGCCGAGCTGCCCGACGTGGTCGTCCCTGCCGCCGAGGTGGCCCAGCCGACCGGCTTCGGCGCCTGGTTCGCGCAGGAAGTGGGCGCGGTCAACACCAACCTGGTCAACGCCGACAACGACGTCAGGATGCTGGCGGCGGGCCAGGCCACGAGCCTGCACGACGTGATGATTCACATGGAAGAGGCCAAGCTGTCGTTCCAGTTGCTGGCCCAGGTACGTAATCGCTTGCTGGACGCGTACCAGGAAGTCATGCGGATGCAGGTGTAGGAGTAGAGCGTGGAAGCTATGCAATCGAAATGGGCGAGTCTCGATCGCCGGGCCCGCGTCGGCATCGGCGCCGGCATGCTGGCGATCGTCGTGCTGGTCGGGGCGCTGGCGTGGTGGGCTTACCGCCCGGACTACCAGGTGCTGTTCGCCGACATGGCCGCGCGCGACGCCGCCGCCATGACGGCGGAACTGGACAAGATGAAGACGCCGTACCAGTTGGCCGACGGCGGCACCACCATCATGGTGCCGCGCAGCCTCGTGTACAAGACGCGCCTCGCGGTCATGGGCAAGGAAGTCCCGCTGCAGGGCGCGATCGGGTTCGAGGTGTTCAACAATGCCGATTTCGGCATGACCGAGTTCGTCCAGAAGGTCAACTATCTGCGCGCCGTGCAGGGCGAGCTGACCCGCACGATCCTGTCGATCGACGACATCCGCAACGCTCGCGTGCACCTGGCCATTCCGGAGCAGGGCCTGTTCAAGAAAGCGCTGGCCAAGCCCAAGGCGTCCGTCACCCTCACGCTGAAGCCCGGCCACGTGCTCGCCGCCGACCAGGTGGCCGGCATCCAGCGCCTCGTGGCGGCCTCCGTGCCGGACATCGTGCCGGCGGACGTCACCGTGATCGACCAGCACGGCGTCGCGCTGACCCGGCCGTCGTCCGCCGACGGGGCGGGCGAAAGCGCGTCGAACCAGCTCGAATCGAAGCGCAGCACCGAGGAATACCTGACGAAGAAGGTGGCCCAGGTGCTCGACCGCACGTTCGGCGCCGGCGAGGCCATCGCCAGCGTCGACGTGGCGCTGAACCTCAACCAGAGCAAGGTCACGACGGAGGAAGTGCTGCCGGCGCACGGCGGCGTCTCGAACGGCTCGCCCACCGGTGTCATGGTCCGCGAGCGCATCAGCGCGCGCGATGCCGACGCGGCGCCGGGCGGCGCCGGCAAGTCGGCGGGCGGGACCAGCAGCAGCGAGTCGGACTACCAGGTCGGGCGCCGCGTCGAGCAGCTGTCGGTGGCCGCCGGCACCGTGCGCCGCATGACGGTGGCCGTCGTCGTGCGCCAGGCGATGACGGACGAGCAGCGCGACAAGCTGCGCGAAGTGGTGGCACTGGCGGTCGGCTTGAATGCCGAGCGGGGCGACGCCATCGTCGTCAATTCGATGGACCGCCTCGTCACGCCGGCCGCCGCCGCGACGGATGCGGTGCCGCCCGATACCGTTCCCGAGCCCGCTCCGGCCAGGCGCGACGCGGCCTCCGTCAACGTCGTGATCGGTGTGCTCGTCGCGTTGGCCGTGCTGCTGGCCGGCTTGCTGGCGTGGCTGTTCCTGCGCCCGCGCCGCCCCGTGCCGCAGCCGCAGCGCGTGCTGACGGCGGCCGAGCGCGAGCAGATGCTGATCGAAGTACGGGCCTGGATCGAGACGCCCGCACCCAACCTGGAGAAAGCATGAGCGGCCATCGCCATGCGGCGCTGGCGCTGTACCCGCTCGGCGCCGCCGACCGGGAGCTGATCCTGGCCGCGCTGCCAGATGCCGACCAGGCCCGCCTGCGCGGTTACCTGGCCGAGTTGGCCGAGCTGGGTTTCGACGGCACGGCGCCCGGCCCGTCGGCCGCGCCGGCGTTCCCGTCGTTCCGCGTCCGGCGCGGCCCCGTCTCCGCGCACGACCAGTTGCGCGCGGCGCCGGCCGCCGCCATCGCCGCGCTGCTCGCTGACGAACCGGCGGGCCTCGTGGCACAACTGCTGGCCGTCGATACGTGGCCGTGGCACGCCGAACTGCTTGCCCTGCTGGAGCCGGCGCGGCGCACGCAGGTGCAGCGTGCGCTCGATGCGCGGCGTGCCGAGGGGCCGGCGCCGGCCTGCGCCGCGGTGCTGATCGAAGCGCTGGGCCCGCGCGTGGCGGCGCATGACGCAGCGGCGCCCCGTTCGAAGGTCGTGCAACTGTTCGCCAGGGCCCGGGCATGGACGCGATAATCCGCGCCGCGGCCGTGTCGCCGGTCGCCTTCGAATTGCGCCGGCGCGGTGAACGCGCGGCCGCGACGCCCGCGCGCGCGGGTGCGGCGCCCGCGGCGCCCGCTCCGGCGCCAAGTGCGGCGGTGGCCCCGGCGGCCGTCGAGCGCGCGCCGGTGAAGGAAGCACCAGTGCCCGTGGCGCCGCCGGCAACCGTACCGGCACCTGCCGCGCCGGCCGCGACCAGCGTGCCGCCTGCCGCACCCTCGACGCCGGCACCGGCACCGGCGCAGCAGGCCCCGGTGCCGGCTGCCGTCACGGCGGCGCAGCAGGAAGCGGAGCGCCGCAAGGTCCAGGCCGAACTGGCCGAGCTGCGCGCCGAGGCCGAACGGCGTGGGTACGCCGTCGGCCACGAAAAGGGCGAGGCCGACGCGCGCCGCCAACTGCAAGCGCAGATCGACCGTTTCCAGGGCCTCGCCGCACAACTGGTGCAGGCCCGGGCCACTGTGCTGGCGGATGCCGAAGACGGCATCGTCGAACTGGCGTTCGCGGCCCTGTGCCGCATCCTGGGCGAGCAGGCCGCCAGCCGCGACGGCGTGCACGCGATGGTCGCGCGCTGCGCGGCCGACGTGCGCGAGCGCGAACAGGTCGGCATCCGCCTGCATCCGGACGACGTCGCGCTGCTCGGCGACGGCGCCGGACATCACGCGCGCATCAGTGCCGACCCGGGCATCGTGCTGGGCGGCTGCATCGTCGACAGTTCCACCGGCGCGCTGGATGCGCGCCTGGAAATCCAGCTCGCACGCCTGGCCGAGACGCTGCTGGCCGTGCGCGCCGCGCGCCGCGGCGGGGAAGGCGCATGATGCAAGCCTATCTCGACGCCGTCCGTCGCACCGAACTGACCCGCCGGCGCGGGTACGTGACCGGCATCGCCGGCCAGAGCATCGAAGCGGCCGGGCCGGACGTGACGATCGGCGAGGTGTGCGAGGTGAGCATCGACGGCGGCCCGGCGCTGCTGGCGGAAGCGGTGGGCATGAAGCCGGGACGCGTGGTCCTCATGCCGTACGGCGAACTGCGCGGCATCGGCGTCGGCAACGACGTGTGCGCCACCGGGCGCCAGGCCGGCGTGGCCGTTGGCAGCGCGCTGCTGGGACGGGTCATCGACGCGTTCGGCCAGCCGCTCGACGGCGGGCCGGTCCCGCGCACGACGGCCATGCGCCCGCTGACGGCCGAACCGATCAACCCCCTCACGCGGCCGCGCATCAAGCATCTGCTCGACACGGGCGTGCGCGCGATCGACGCGCTGCTGCCGCTCGGGCGCGGGCAGCGCATGGGCATCTTCGCCGGCAGCGGTGTCGGCAAGAGCACCTTGCTCGGCATGCTGGCGCGCGACGTGAAGGCCGACATCAACGTGATCGCCCTGATCGGCGAGCGCGGGCGCGAAGTGCGCGAGTTCGTCGAAAAACACCTGGGCGCGGAGGGCATCGGGCGCAGCGTCGTGGTCGTGGCCACGTCCGACCAGCCCGCGCTCGCGCGCACCCGCGCCGCCTACGCGGCCACGGCGATCGCCGAATCGTTCCGCGACGAGGGCCGGCAAGTCCTCCTGATGATGGATTCGATCACGCGCTTCGCGATGGCGCGCCGCGAAATCGGACTGGCGGCCGGCGAGCCGCCCACCGCGCGTGGCTACACGCCTTCCGTGTTTTCCGATATCCCCGCGCTGTGCGAGCGCTGCGGCACCACCGACTCGGGCGGCGCGATCACCGCGCTGTACACGGTGCTGGTGGAAGGGGACGACTTCAACGAGCCGATTTCGGACATCGTGCGCGCCACGCTCGACGGCCACATCATGCTCTCGCGCGACCTCGCGCATGAAGGCCACTTCCCGGCCATCGACGTGCTGCAGAGTACGAGCCGGCTCGCGTCGGAACTGGTCGGCGCGGCCGATCTCGCGCTGATGTCGTCCACGGTCGAACTGATGGCCAGCTACGAACGCAACCGCCAGATGGTCGACATGGGCGCGTACAAGGCCGGCAGCAATGCGGGCATCGACCGCGCCATGCAGCTGTTTCCCGCGGTGCGCGCGGTGCTGCGCCAGTCGGTGCTCGAATCGAGCACGCGCCAGGATGCGATCGCGCGCCTGCGCAAGGCGCTCGGAGGCGCACGATGAGCCGGAACGCACGCTTTCGCTATCCGCTCGAGCCGATCCTGCTCACGCGCCAGTGGGAACTCGACGCGCTGCTGGTGGAACTGGGCGAACACAACGCGGCCGTGGCCGCGCAGGCGGCGCGCGTCGGCGGCTTGCAGGCCGAGCTGGCCGCGGCCGGCGCGGAATTCAATGCGCTGGCCGGCTCCGGGGCCACGCTGTCCGTGCAGCGCTTCCTGATCGTGTCGCGCTACGTCGGCGACGTCACGCTGCGCCTGCGGGGCGAACAGGCCGAGCTGGAACGCCTGGAGGCGCTGCGCGACGCGCAGGCCGAGCGGGTGGTGGCCAGCCGGCGCGGGGTCGACGCGGTCGAGAAGCACCGCGACGAGATGAAGGACAAGTTCGTGCAGCAGCGCCTGAGTGGCGATTTCAAGGTCGCCGATGATCAATGGAGCACTCTACAAGCAGGGATGACGAGCCATGCAAGCTAATTTCGACGCGAGGGCGGGCGCCGCCGGGAGCCTGACGGCCCCGATCGAGCGCAAGCAGCCGGAAGCGCGCAAGGACCGCTGGATGCTCGAGCTCGAGCGCGCGGCGCTCGCCGAACAGGCTGCCAACCGGGCGCCGCGGGCGGGATCGACCGTCCAGGCGCCGGGCGGCGCGCCCGCCGCGGCGGCCGGGCACCACGTCGCCGCGGGCGCCGCACCGGCGCACCAGGACATGCGCACCGCGCATGACGCCGGCCATGACACCCGCGCGCAGCAGGGCCACGACGCGCAAAGCAAGGCCGCACGCCGCGCCGCCGGCACGCACGGCGCGGCCACGCCGGCGCAGCACATGGTCGCCGGCGCGCACTGGACCCGTACCTCACCCGGCGATCAGGCGGCTGCGTCTGCGGCCGCCTGGGGGACCGTACCGACGTCCGGTGGTGCGACCCCGGTGCCGGACGCGGCGCAGGCCGTCGCGGCGCCGCTGTCCGCCGCACCCGCCGCCGGCTGGCAGCTGGCGTTCGCCGCGGGCATGGCGCCGTCCACGGGCACCCCAGCGGAAGCGGCCGGCGGCCAGGACGTTCACGCCGCCGACGGTCCGGCACCGAGCCTCGTGCCCGAAGGCGAGGAATACGCGCGCAGCCTTTTGCACGTGCTGCCCGCCGAGGACGGCGTGCATGCCTGGCTGCGCGATGCGAGCCTGAGCAGCGAGCAGGTCCAGCGCGTCGCCAGCGCGATGGCCGGCGAGCTGGCGCTGGCGGGCACGCCGCTTGCCGCACTGACGGTCAACGGACGACGCATCCTGTCGTCCGGCACGGCCGACGACCAGCCCGGCCGCCGTGCAGCCGGTCATCCGGGCGAGCCGCCAGCCGCGCCATCGACGCCTTTCGTATTCAAAGGAGCATAAATGTCCATCAGCACCGCCACCATCGCGGGCGCCGGCTCGCCCTCGCAGTCGAGCAATATCGGGATCCAGGATTTTCTCAAGATACTGACCGCGCAGCTCAACAACCAGGATCCGCTCAAGCCGGTCGACAACGAGCAGTTCGTGGCCCAGATCGCCCAGTTCGCGACGCTCGAACAGAGCCGCCAGCTGAACGAGAAGATCGACAACATGCTGCTCGTGCAATCGTCGACGCAGTCGATCGGCCTCCTGGGCAAGACGGTCGACGCGAACGTCAACGGCGTCACGGTGACGGGACGCGTATCGGCGCTGGCGCTCGATTCGGGCCAGCCGTTGCTGACCGTGACGACGGCCGCCGGCCAGTCCACGGAAGGCATCACGCTGTCCCAGGTCGCCAACATTCGCTAAGGAGACGCCATGTTCGACACGATCAACATCGGTACCACCGGCCTGCTGACCCACGCGCAAGGGTTGCGCACGGTCGGCAACAACCTCGCCAACGTCAACACGCCCGGCTTCAAGAGCGGCCAGCTGGCGTTCACCGACCTGTTCAACCAGGGCGCGGGCGGCGGGCAGCCGGAAGGCCCCGGCACGGGCGGCAGCGGCACCGGACTCGGTACGCTGGGCACGCACATCAATTTCAAGGCGGGACTGGACACCAGCACCGGCAATCCGCTCGACCTGAACATCGACGGCAACGGCTTCTATGCCATCGAGCGCGACGGCCAGATCCTGTACACCCGCGCCGGCGGCTTCCATTTCGACGAGAAGGGGATCCTCGTCAACGCCGCCGGGGAGCACGTGAAGGCACTGGCCGACGGCAAGCTCGTCGACGTGAACGTCGAGACCCTGAACCACAGCGCGCCGAAAGCGACGGCCAAGGTGACGTTCCACGGCAACCTGACCTCGACCGTGACGACGCCGCCGATCAATCCGTCGCTGCGCAGCATCGCCGTGTACGACGCGGATGGCGTGAACCGCCCGATCAACCTGTCGTTCAAGAACACGGGCGGCGGCGCCTTCGAAGTCACCGTCACCGATGCGGCCGGCGCCACGCTCACCACCGGCACGATCAAGTTCGCCAGCGGCTTCCCCGTCGCGGACGCGAACAGCGTGTCGTTCTCGTACGCGCCCGCCGGCACCCAGGCGTTCGACGTGCGTCTCGACTTTTCCGACAACGTGACGTCGCTCGTCGACCAGACGACGCTGAGCATGGCGAGCCAGGACGGCTACACCGCCGGCGTCAGGACCGACCAGTCCATCGACGGCAACGGCACCATCAAGCTGTTCTACTCGAACGGCCAGACGGGCGACGGCCCGCGCCTGGCGCTCGCGAACTTCCGCAGCGCCTCGGAGCTCGAGGAGCGCTCGGGCAGCGCGTTCGCCCTGAAGGAGGGCGGGCAGGCCACGTATGGCCATGCCGGCGACGCCACGTTCGGCACGCTGCGCGCGGGCCATCTCGAAGGCTCGAACGTCGACCTGGCCGAGGAGTTCGGCAATCTGATCCTGATGCAGCGGGGCTACCAGGCCAGCTCGCACGTGATCAGCACGGCCAACGAGATGATCCAGCAATTGTTCGACATGGCGAGACGCTGATGGACGTGCGTGATTTCCGGTTGCTGGGCGCAGCGACGCTCGACGCCGTGCGGGCCCGTGCCGCCGCCGCCGTCGCGGCCTGGGCCGGGCAATGGGGTGTCGCCGACGACGCGTGCCAGGTGCTGTGCGCGCGTCCCTCCAGCGAGCTGGCAGGGGTCGCGTGGGAGGCGCGCTGGGAGGCGCGCCGTGAAGCCGGCAACCGCCAGCTCTGGCTCGCGTTCCCGCCGGCCCTGCAGCAGTCGCTGCAGCGCGCGATGTTCGGCCGCGACGACCGTCCCGCCGGGTTCGGCGCGGCACCGGGCCAGCTGGCCGCGCTGGCGGCCGAACGTGCCGCCGACGCGCTCGGCGCGGCGCTCGCGAGTGCCTTGCTGGACGCGGACGCCGGCCCCGGCGCACCCGCGCAGCCGCCGGCGCATCTGCTGGCGCGAGGCGCGGGAACATTGTGCGTCACGGTCGCCATCGGCGCGGCCCGCTGCCGCATCCTGCTCGACGGCGCGGGCGTCGCCGCGTTCGCCCCGGCCGCCGCGGCGCGTGCGCCGCTGGCGCCGGTCGCACTGTTGAAGGCGCTCCATGCGACGCCGGTGCGCCTGGCGGTCCGCCTGGGGCAGGCCGAGCTGGGGTTGTCCGCCCTGATGAGCGTCGCCGTGGGCGATGTGATCCGCCTCGGGCGCGCCGCCGACGCGCCGGTCGAGGTGCTCGCCCCGGACGGCGGCGCGCTGCTGCGTGCCTTTCCCGGACAAACGCAAGGCATGGTCGCGATCGAAATCGACGGCCGTCATTAATTTTTTGGAAGCGTACTTATGAGCAGTGCAAGCAACAAGAGCGGCGACGCCGTCCACCTCGTCCAGACCCAGCCGGTCGGTCTGCCGGAATTGCATCCGCGCGCGCCCGGCGGCGCCGAACTGGTGGGCGCACACCCGGGCCTGCTCGACAGCGTCAAGGTCAGTCTCTCGGTGATGCTGGGCGACGTCCACCTGACCCTCGGTGAGCTGATGGGCCTGAAGGAAGCCGCCGTACTGAAGGTCGACCGCATGGTCGATGCCCCTGTCGACGTCGTCATCAACGGCAACGTGGTCGCGCGCGGCCAGCTCGTCGTCGTGGACGACAATTTCGGCGTGTGCGTGACCGAGATCGCAGCGAGACTGGACTGATGCCCGCGTCCGACCGTCTCACCCTGGCCGCACCCCAGCCGATCCCGTTCAAGCACGATGGCGGCGGGGCCGGTGCCGGCGTGGCCGGCGGTGGCCTGGCCGTGTTGCTGGTCGCGCTGGCCGCGATCGGCGCCGTGCTGTACCTGCGCAAGCGCCTGAACCTGCCGCTGCCCGGCAGCGGCGGGCAGCGCCTCGTCAAGGTCCTGCAAAGCGAACGGATGGGGCCGCGCGCGCTGCTGTCCGTCGTGGAATTCGACGGCCGCCGCTACCTGTTGGCGCAGGGCGAACACGGCATCACGTGCGTCGCCACGAGCGCCGCGTCGGAACCGAAGGAGGGCACATGAACGCGCGCCGCGCCTGCCTGGCCGCGCTGGCGCTGCTGGCGTTCGGCAGCGGCGCCGCGTGGGCCGCCGACCCCGTGCTGGCGATGCCCGGGCTGCAGGTGAACGTGGGCGGCACCGGCGGCGAAACGGCATCCGCCGTCAAGGTGATGCTGGGCCTGACCGTGCTGAGCCTGGCGCCGGCGATCCTGATGTCGATGACCTCGTTCGTGCGCATCGTGATCGTGCTGTCGATGCTGCGCCACGCGCTCGGCATGCAGGAAACGCCGCCGAACACGGTGATCGTCAGTCTGGCCCTGTTCCTCACGTTCTTCACGATGGCGCCGACGCTGCAGGAGGTCAATACCAAGGCGATGCAGCCCTACCTGGCGAACCGCATCTCGACGGAGGCGGCGCTCGCGGCGGCCACCACGCCGCTGCGGGACTTCATGGTGCGCCAGACGCGCGAACAGGACCTCGCATTGATGGTGGAGCTGGCCAAGGCCGAGCAGCCGCGCAGCATGGACGACATCGGCATGGTGCAGCTGATCCCCGCCTTCATGCTGTCGGAGCTGCGCTCGGCGTTCCAGATCGGATTCGTGATCTTCCTGCCGTTCCTGCTGGTGGACCTGATCGTCTCGGGAGCGCTGATGTCGCTGGGCATGATGATGGTGCCGCCGGCGTCGATCTCCCTGCCGCTCAAGGTCTTGCTGTTCGTGCTGATCGACGGCTGGAACCTGATCGTGCGCGCCTTGCTCGGCACGTTCGCCTGAGACGGGATTCCCGATGCTTGGCGACGCCACGCCGATGACCGATACCGACGCGCTGTGGCACAGCTACGTGCGCGAGCGCGACGCGGGCGTGCGCGAACGGCTGGTGCAGGCCTACCAGGGCCTGACCCGTATCATGGCGGCCAAGGTGTATGCGCGGCGCGTGTACACCGAGATGGAATTCGACGACTACCTGCACTACGCGACGGTGGGCCTGATCGAGTCGATCGACCGCTTCGACCCGTCGCGGGGCATCCGGTTCGAGACGTATGCGTCGACGCGGATCACTGGCGCCATCCTGAACGGCCTCGAGTCGTCGAGCGAGATCCAGGAGCAGGTCGCGGCCCGGCGGCGGGTGATCGCCCAGCGCCTCGGCTCGCTCAAGGACGCGGCCGCCGCGCCGCCGGCCGACAGCCCCGCGGACGTGTTCGGCCAGCTGGCGGAACTCGCCATCGGGCTTGCGCTCGGCTTCGTGCTGGAAGACTCGGGCATGGTGATGGACGAGCAGGCCGAGTATGCCGACAACACCTACCAGGCCGTCGAGCTGAAGCAACTGCAGGCGCGGGTGAGGGCGCAATTGGCGAGCTTGCCCGCGAACCAGCAGAAAGTCATCGAAGGCCATTATTTGCAGTACCTGCCGTTCGAGGAAATCGCCCGCAACCTGGGGCTGACGCGGGGGCGCATCGCGCAACTGCACAAGGAGGCCCTGGCCAATCTGCGCTCGGGCTTGAAGAATGCACCGGAGGTCAACCTCTGTTGTTAGGATAAGCTGTACCCGTGCCGCGGCTGCGGATCATTTTGACCAGGATTTTTTTATGACGACCACGACGCTTTCCATGCTGGACCAGGCCGAGCTGTTGCAGCTGGCGCTCAACGCCAGTGCGGCCGACGATTCCGGCACCGCCATCGCCTACCTGAAGGAGGCCGTGTCACGTCCCGACGCCACCAGCGCCGCGCACTACGTGCTGGGCGCCGAATATGCGCAGATCAAGATGTACGACCGCGCGGTGGGCGAAATGGAAGCCGCGCTGGCGCTCGATCCGGCGCTGTCGATCGCGCGCCTGCAGCTCGGCCTGTTGTGGCTGACGAACGGCGCGGCCGAGCAGGCGCTGACCGTGTTCGGCCCGCTGGCCGACCTGGCCGAAGACGACCCGCTGCGCCTGTTCGGCATTGGCCTGTGCCACCTGATCCGCGACGAGTTCGCCGACGCGCGCGCGCTGCTCGCGGCCGGCATCGCCGCCAACACCACCAATCTGCCGCTGAACGGCGACATGCAGCAAATGATCGGCGCGATCGACGCGCACCTGGCCGGCGCGGCCGCGGCGCCGCTGGCGCAGGCGGCGGAACCGGAAGCGGCCCCCGAAGACGCGCACCGCATGCTGCTGTCGGCCTACACCGGCAACACCGGTCACTAACCAGGCGGCCATCCCATGAGCGTATCGATCGGTGCCGTCAACGAACTCGTGTCCGTCATCCAGGGCCAGCTCGCCGCGCGCAGCCCGGCGCGGCGGCCCGCGGGCCGTGCCGCGCCGCGCAGCACGCGCTACGCGCCCGACCAGCTGACGGCCCTCATCGAGCAGCGCGTGCGCCTGATCGGCGCCGACGATCCGCAGCGCGGACGCAAGGCGTTCCGCGTGTTCCTGGAGGCGGTGCTGCTGTCGCACTTCGGCGAAGCGCTTGTGGCCGATCCTAAATTTTTCCAGGTCGTCGACGAGATCCAGAGCGGACTCGAAGCCGACCCCGCATGCGCCCGCTTGATCGGCCGGGCGATCGACCACCTGCTCGGGCAGGCGGACTGAGACTTTTTTATCGGACCTGTGTCATGGTTTTCCTTTCGTTTCCGTTCCAGGAGTGCAGCCATGGGTTCTGACCAGGCGCTGCAGATGCTGGCCGACGTGCTGTGGAATGCGCTCATCATTTCCGGGCCGCTGCTGGCCGTCACCTTGGCCGTCGGCTTGCTGATGAGCGTGATGCAGGTGATCACCCAGATCCAGGAAACGTCGCTGACGTTCATCCCCAAGATCATCGCGGCCGTGCTGGTGCTGGTCGTGTGCGGCGCGTGGATGCTCAAGCGGCTGGTGGCGTTTTCGGTCAACCTGATCGGCGCCATCCCGGGCTATTTCTGAATGCGGGCACGATGGTAGTCACTCTCGACCAAGGCTGGATCGGCTCCGTGTTCCTCGTGGCCGTGCGCGTCGGCACCCTGTTGATGATGTCGCCCGTCTTTTCCGGCCTCGCCAGCCTCGTCACGGTGCGCGTGCTGCTGACCTTGGGCCTGTCCGCCGTGCTGGTGGGCGGCGGCGCCGTCGCATCCGTCCCGCCGACATTGGGCGGCCTGGTGTTCGGGGCGGCCGGCGAAGTGTTCGTCGGCGCGACCATGGCCTTCGGCGTGTTCGCCGCCTTCGGCGCGTTTTCCGTGGCCGGCAAGATCCTCGACATCCAGAGCGGCTTCTCGATGGGCAGCGTGTACGACCCTGTGACGCGCGCCGGCGCGCCGCTGTTTTCGACGATGCTGAACCTGGTCGGCGTCACCGCCTTCTTCGGCATGAACGCGCACCACGCGCTGCTGCGCGGTTTGGCATTTTCGCTGACGCAGGCCGCGCCCGGCGCCGGCCTCGCGAACCTCGCGCCGGAACCCGTCATCCGCCAGTTCGGCCTGATGTTCTCGCTGGGCGTGGCGCTGATCGTGCCTGTCATGCTGTGCCTGCTGCTGGTGGAGATCGGGCTGGCGATGATCTCGCGCGTGCTGCCGCAGATGAACGTGTTCTTCGTGATGGTGCCGGTGAAGATCTTCGCGGCGCTCGCGATCCTCGCGCTCACCGTCAACACGCTGGCGCCCGCGATGGCCACCGTGTACGCGTCGATTTTTCTTTTCTGGGAACGGGTGCTGACGTAAATGGCCGATCAGGATGCCGACCGCTCGGAACAGGCGACCGAGCACAAACTCGACGAAGCGCGCAAGAAGGGCAGCGTTGCCAAGAGCACCGACATGATTTCCATGGCCGTGCTGGCGGGCCTCGCCGTCTGGCTGTACGGGAACGGCTGGGACACCCTGCGCCATGGCCTGCGCACCCAGCAGAAGGTGCTGGCGCGCGCCGCCGAGCGAGACTGGAGCACCGATGCCATGGCCGCGTGGCTGGGCGAGCTGCTGCTCGACACGCTCAGCCTGATGGCGCCGCTCTTCCTCACCTTGCTCGTCGTCGCGGTGCTCGCCAATATCGCGCAGACGGGGCCCATCTTCAGCTTCTTTCCCCTGAAGCCCGACCTCACCCGCATCAATCCCGTGACGGGCCTGAAGAAACTGTTTTCCCTGCGCGTGCTGTTCGAGGCCGCGAAGAGCCTCATCAAGCTGGCGGTGCTGGGGATGGTGCTGTACACGCTCGTGAAGGGCCTGATTCCCGGGCTGGTTGGGCTGACGACCGTGGACCCGAAGGGCTATGCGCGCCTGCTGCTGGGCATGGCCGGCGGGCTCGTCCTCAAGCTCGTGCTTGCCCTGCTGGTCATCGCGCTGCTCGACATGCTGTACACGCGCTGGGACTACGCCAAGCGCATGCGCATGAGCAAGCGCGACGTGCGCGAGGAATCGAAGAACCGCGAAGGCGATCCGCGCATCCGCGCGCGCATCCGCGAATTGCGCCGCGACATGCTCAAGCGCAGCCGGTCGGTGGGCAAGGTCGCCAGCGCCGACGTCCTGATCACGAACCCGACCCGGCTTGCCGTGGCCCTGAGCTACGAGCACGGGGTCTCGGGTGCGCCGAAAGTGGTGGCGAAAGGGGCGGGCGAAGTGGCGCGCACGATGCGCGCGATGGCCGCCAAGCACGCGATTCCCATCGTCCAGAACAAGCCGCTGGCGCGGGCGCTGTTCCGCGAAGTCGACCACGACGGCTATGTGCCGGAAAAGCTCTACCCCCAGATCGCCAAGATCATGGTCTGGGTTTATTCAATGCGTGAGGCGCGGCGCGCTTCCGGAAGGACTGCCTGATGTCGTCATTTAGTAAAGTATTCGCGAAAAACGCCGACCTCGTGATGGTGCTGCTGGTGATCGGCATCCTCACCGTATTGTTCGTGCCGATCCCCTCAGGCCTCCTCGACTTCCTGATCCTGACCAACATCAGCTTCGCCCTCCTGATCCTGCTGCTCACGTTCTACATCGGCCGGCCCGTCGAGTTTTCCACCTTCCCGTCGCTGCTGCTGATCGCCACCTTGTTCCGGCTGTCACTCAACGTGGCGGCGACGCGCCTGATCCTCAGCGACGCGAACGCGGGCAGGGTGATCGCGTCGATCGGGTCGTACGTCGTCGGAGGCAACTACGTGATCGGCCTGATCGTGTTCCTGATCCTGGTGGTGGTGCAGTACGTCGTGGTCACGAACGGCGCCCAGCGCGTCTCGGAAGTGGCGGCGCGCTTCACGCTCGACAGCATGCCGGGCCAGCAGATGAGCATCGACGCCGACCTGAACATGGGGTTCATCGACCAGGAAGAGGCGAAGAAACGGCGCAAGACGCTGGAAAAGGAGAGCGGGTTCTACGGCGCGATGGATGGCGCCAGCAAGTTCGTGAAGGGCGACGCCATCGCCGGGATCGTCATCCTGCTCATCAACATCATCGGCGGCCTCGTCATCGGCGTCATGCAGATGGGCATGCGTTGGGACGAGGCGCTCCACACCTTCACTCTGCTCACCGTGGGCGACGGCATCGTGACCCAGGTCCCGGCGCTGGTGATCGCGGTGGGCACCGGCATCATCGTCACCCGTTCGGCGTCGGACGGCAACCTCAGCGCCGAGACCTTGCGCCAGCTGACGTCGTTCCCGAAGACGCTGTACCTCGTCACGGCCGCGCTGGCCGTGCTGCTGTTCCTGCCCGGCATTCCGTCGCTGCCGGTGCTCGTGATCGGCACGATCCTGGGCGGCGCCGCGTTCCTCGTCCAGCGCGGCAGGAAGCGGGCCGTGGCGGGCGAGCCGGAGGATGACGCCGCCGACCAGCCCGAGCAGGATTCCTACGCCATGCTCAAGGTCGAGCCCGTGGAAGTGATGGTGGGCGCCAACCTGGCCCCGCTCGTCAGCGGCGAACAGACGATCTTCATGGAGCGCATCGCCGCCATCCGCAAGCAGTACGCGCTCGACTCGGGCATGGTGCTGCCGCGCGTGCGCTTCCGCGACGCCCCACTGCTGGCGCCGAACGCCTACGAGCTGCACGTGTTCGGCGTGCTGGCCGGCCGCGGCGAAATCATGACCGAGCGCACCCTCGCGATCCATGCGGGCGGCGAGTCGCGCCCCGTGAAGGGCATCGAAACGCGCGAGCCGACCTATGGCCTGCCCGCGATCTGGATCGAGGACGGCGAAAAGGAAGTGGCGCGGGCGGCACGCTATACGCTGGTCGATGCGAGCACGGTCTTCATCACGCACCTGAGCGAAGTGCTCAAGCAGCAGTCGGCCGCGTTGCTGACCCGCACCGAGACGGAGCGCCTGCTGCAGCGCGTGCGCGACGACCAGCCGGGCCTCGTCGAGGAGCTGGTGCCCACGATCGTGTCGCTGAGCGACGTGCAAAAAATCCTGCAGAACCTGCTCAAGGAAAAGGTCTCGATCCGCAACCTGGAAGTCATCCTCGAGACGCTGGCCGACGTCGGCCGCACCAGCAAGGACCTGAGCTACCTGACGGAGGTCGTGCGCCAGAAGCTGGGCGCGGCGATCTGCCAGACGCTGCTGGGCGAGAACACGGCGCTCAGCGTGCTCACGCTCGACCCGGCCATCGAGCAGGTGCTGCTGCAAAGCGTGCGCAACGCGGAGGCGGGCGCCACGCTCCCGGTGGAACCCAAGTTCGCCGAGCAGCTGCTGTCCAGGCTGGCCGCGCAGGGAGAACGCATGATGAAGGCGAATCTGCTGCCGGTGCTTCTGTGTTCGCCGGATCTGCGGCGCCACATCCGCGCGCTGTCGGAGCGGGTCATTCCCCATATGCGCATCCTGTCGATGGCGGAGATTCCGAATTCCGTGAATCTGAAGTCCTACTTCACCGTCAGCCTCTAAGCATCCGCCCCTTCCCATCGCGCTCTCCGGCCTGGCCCGAGAGCGCTTTTTTTCGTCGGCTGTGTTCGCGCTAATTCGGTGACGCGGCCGGCCGCCGCTGCCTGCCGCGCCGTATTTGCAAAATATTTTCCCCGCCGCGCTAAACAATCCGATTTTCCCGTGGATAAATTGTTTGTATGGGGGAATTTACCCCTGGAAATTACTTCCTCGCGCACATCAACAATAGTCACGGGACACACACTATGGTAGCGATCGTCAGCGGCAAGAGCCTTGGTCTTCTCAGCAGTTCCCTCGATGTCCTCGGCACGCAGAACGGCCAGATCGGCAATCCCGCATCGGGGCGTAACGGCGACCTCGTCTACATCAACGCTGCCAACGGTAACCTGATGATGCAGCACCGCGACGATTTCCTCGCGTCGCGCGGCATCAATACCGCACTGTTCCGAACCTATAACAGCCAGGGCGTCTATACGGACCGTTTCGGCGCGGCCGGCGACGGCAACGACGACAACTTCCGCATGGGCATCCAGAAGACGGTGAAGCACACCGGCAATCTGAACACCGGCGGCGCTTCCATCACGCGGACCGAAGGCGACGGCAGCACCAGCGTCTACTTCTATGACGTCAACCGGGGCCTGTACGTCGGCAACGACGGCGCCGGCGCCTACGACACGATCGTCTACAACCCGGGCGGCACCCCCACATGGACGTGGGTCGACGGCGTCACCCAGGCGCGCGAGGTGTACAACAACTCCGGCGTGATGCTGTCGGCCACCGATGCGGACGGCAACACCACCACCTACAACTACATCAACGGCAAGGTGCTTGCAAGCGTGGTGATGGCGTCCGGCGACGTCATGTACTTCGATTATTCGAACGACCACGACCTGCTCGCCGTGCGCACCGTCAGCCAGGGCGTGACGAATACGCGTATGCACTACACGTACGACAATTCGCACCGCCTGACCAGCATGACGGTCGACCTGAGCCCGGAAGACAACAGCATCGCCGACGGCAACTGCTACACGACGACCTATACCTACGACGGCAACAGCGACCGCGTGACCAAGATGGTCCAGGCCGACGGCACGTCGCTCACGTTCACCTACGTCAAGGTCGACATCAACTACCGCGTGGCCAGCGTCACCGACGGCCAGGGCCGCGTGACGCGCCTGAACTACGACCTGGCCGCGCGCCGTACCGACATGACCGATCCGCTCGGCTACGTCACGAGCTTCTTCTATGACGGCGCGGACCGGCTGACGCAGGTGCTGAGCCCGGCGGTGAGCGGCGTGCGCATCGCCACGTCGTATGCGTACGACGCCAACGGCAACGTGCTGAGCATTACCGATGGCAATGGCAATGCGGTCACCATGCAGTACGACGCGAACGGCAACCAGGTGCTCCAGCAGGACGCGATGGGCCACGTCGTCGCGCGCACGTTCAATGCGGCCAACCACGTGCTGACGGAGTCGGTGCGCATGGGCGACGGCGTCGCGCCGCTCGTGACGCGCTACGTCTACGACAGCCGCAACCACCTGCGTTTCAAGGTCAGCCCGGAGGGCAGGGTGACCGAACAGCGCTATGACGGCTTCGGCGAGAAGACCAGCGAGATTTCGTACGTGGGTGCCGAGTATCCGGTCGACGGTCTCGCCGAAGGCACCGCGCTGACGGAAGCGACGATGGCCGCGTGGGCCGCCGGCCAGGACCGCAGCCGGACCGAGCGCGCCGACTACACCTACGACTTCCGCAGCCAGCTTGCCACGAGCACCACGTACACCCGTGTCGATGCGAACGGCAACGGCATCGCCGACGGCACCGAGTCGGTGACCCGCTTCTTCTACGACCGCACGGGTCGCCTCGTCAAGAGTCTCGACCCGCGCGTGCCGCCCGGTCCGGGCGCGCTCGTCAGCTCGTACACGTACGACGGCCTGGATCGGCTGCTGGCGTTCACGAACGCCAACGGCGACCAGGTGCTGAACCAGTACGACGATGCCGGCAACCGGACGATCAGCATCCAGGCCAACGGACTCGTCTCGACCTCCACGTACGACCGCAGCGGCGACCTGGCGGCCGTCATCGAGAGCGACCCCAGCAAGACGGTGCTCGGCACGTCGCGCGTGTTCCACGACGCCGACGGCCGCCTCATCTGCACGCAGGACCCGACCGGCGTGCGAACCCGCTACGTGTACGACGCGGCCGGACGCCGCGTCGGCATCGTCGACGGCATGGGGGCGCTCACCGAGAGCATCTTCGACGGCGCCGGCAACGTCGTGCGCGTCGTGCGTTACGCCACCCTCGTGGACCGCGCCCTGCTCGGCAACAATGCCAGCGACCCGCAGCCGCTCGACATCGACCGCCTGCGTCCGGCCGCCAGCAGCGCCGACCGCAAGGTCGACTACGTGCTCGACAAGGACAACCGGCTGATCTTCACGATCGACGAAACGGGCTCCGTCACCCAGCAGTTCTTCGATGCGGCCGACCGCCTCACCGACGTGGTGAGCTACGCCACCCCGGTCGACCGTTCCACCTTGCCGGCCAAGCTGACCCCGGCCGCCATCAGCGTGACGTCGAGCGCGGCCGACCGCCACGTGCGCCACTTCTACGACGCGGACAAGCTGCGCATCGGCACGCTCGACGCGGAAGGCTACCTGACCGAGAACAAGTACGACGCCGCGCGCCACCTGACGGAGACGGTGCGCTATGCCACCGCCACGCCGGCCGCGCTGCGCGCGTCGGGCAGCATGGCCGACCTGAAACCGGCCACGTCGGGCGACGACATCCACGTCTACCAGTTCTTCGACGCCGAGGGCCGCCAGACGGGCTCGGTGGACGGCGAAGGCTTTCTGACGACCGCCTCCTACGACCTGGCAGGCAATAAGATCGGCGAGCGGCGCTACGCCAACCGGGCCGGCGCCGTCACCGCGGGCACCACCTTGGCGTCGATCCGTCCGGCGGTGTCGGGCGCCGACCAGTCGCGCAGCTTCACCTACGACGGCATCAACCAGCAGCTGTCGACCACCGACGTCTATGGCACCGTCACGGCGGTCGTCTACAACAACGTCAGCAAGGAGACCTCGTCGACGGCGGCCGCCGGCACGTCGGAGCAGCGCCAGAACCTGTTCAAGGTCGACTACCAGGGCCGCCGCATCGCGTCGCTGTCCGGCCGGGGTGCCGCCCTCCTGACGGGCAACGCCACGCAGGATGCCGCCATCTGGGCCCAGTACGCGACCCGCTACGAGTACGATGCGGCCGGCCGCATGACGCGCAGCATCGACGCGCTGGGCGCCGCCACGCTGTACTTCTACGACAACCAGGGCCGCGCCACCCACACGGTCGACGCGCTGGGCGAAGTGCGCGGCGTCAGCTACAACGCCTTCGGCGAAGAGGTCGAATCGATCGTCTACGCCACCCGTATCGACACGACGGGCCTGACGGGCGGCATGAACGGCGCGCTGCTCGCGAAGCTGGCCGCCGCGGCCAGCGCCAACGACACGCACGTGGTGCGCGAATACAATCTGCGCGGCCAGCTCGCGCGCTTGATCGACGGCCTGGGCAAGGCCACCACCTACAGTTATGACGCGTTCGGCGACCTGCGCACCGAGCGCCGCCCGATCAGCGCCGCTGTCGGCGAAGTGGTGCAGTACACCTACGACCACCGCGGCAAGCGCACGGCCGTCGTCGAAGACGTGGGCGCGGTCAACCGCCGCACGGGCACCGAATACGACGCGTTCGGACGTGCCATCACCACCATCGACGCGCGCGGCAACATCACGCGCACGCGCTACGACCACGACGGGCGCACCGTGTCGACGGTCGACCCGCTGGACTACACGCGCACCACCAGCTACGACGCCTTCGACCGCGTGCTGACGCAAACGGATGCGCGCGGCAACACGACCCGTTACGCCTACGACGACCAGGCCCGCAGCATCGTCGTGACGACGCCGGAAGGCATCGTCACCAGCACCGTCAACAACCGCCACGGGCAGAAGTTCACCGTCCAGGACGGCAACGGCAACAGCACCCATTACGCGTACGACCAGAGCGGCAACCTGGTCGGCATCACCGATGCCAACGGCGTCATCAGCACCCAGGCGTTCGACCGCGCCGAGCGCCTCATCGCCAGCACCGACGCGAACGGCGTCACCACCAGCACCACCTACGATGCCGTCAATCGCCGCCTGAGCCGGACGGTGGATACCGCGAAGCTGAAGCTGACCACCAGCTACACTTACGACGCCAAAGGCCAGCAGGTCAGCGAGACCGACGCGAACGGCACCGTCACCACGACCACGTACGACCTGCGCGGGCAAGTCACGCGCACGCTTGTCGACCCGAACGGCCTGCGCCTCTCAACCGCCTACACCTACGACGATGCCGGCCGTACGCTCACCGTCACCCAGGGCGCCAACGGCGTCGACGGCCAGACGACCGCCTACCGCTACGACGGCGTGGGCCGGCGCATCGAGGAAGTCGTGGACCCGGCCGGCCTCGCGCTGCGGACCAGCTACCAGTACGACGAAAACGGCAACGCGGTCGCCGTCACCGATCCGGACGGCCACGTGCGCCGCTACCGCTACGATGCCGACAACCGCATGGTCGAGATGACCGACGCGCTGGGCAACGTCACGCGCTACACCTACGACGGCAACGGCAACCGCACGAGCGTGACGGACGCCAACGGCCACGTCACCCAGTTCGTCTACGACCGCGACAACCGCCTCGTCCAGCAGATCGACGCGCTGGGCGGCGTGACGGGCTACGCGTACGACAGCAACAACAACCGCATCGGCCTGTCCGACGCGCTCGGCAACACGACGACGTACCGCTACGACGCGCTGAACCGCGTCATCGGTCAGACGGATCCCCTGGGCGCCGTCACCAGCTATTCGTACGACAACAACGGCAACCGCATCGGCAAGGTCGACGCCAACGGCCACGCCGTCGCGTATGCTTACGACGGCGCCAACCGCATCGTGTCGACCACCGACGGTCTCGGCGCGACCACCCGGTACACGTACGACGGCATGGGCCGCCGCCTCGCGCAGGTCGATCCGAACGGCCACGTGCTGGCCGCCGAATACGACGCCGCCGGGCGCCAGATCGCGCAGGTCGACGCGCGCGGCAACCGCTCGACGATGACCTACGACTACGCCGGCCAGCGCACGAGCCTGACCGACGCACTTGGTCACATCACGCAGTACCGCTACGACGCCGGCAAGCGCCTCGTCGCCCAGGTCGCCCCCTCGGGCGCCGTCACCACGTACGAATACGACCCGGCGGGCAACCGCACCGCCATGGTGGATGCCAACGGCCACCGCACGACCTACGCCTACGACGCGGAAAACCGCCTCCTCAGCCAGGTCGACCCGCTCGGCAACACCACGAGCTACAGCTACGACGCCGTCGGCAACCGCATCGCGCAGGTCGACGGCAACGGCCACCGCACCACGTACACCTACGATGCGCTGAACCGCCTCGTGGCGCAGACCGACCCGCTGGGCGGCACCACGAGCTATGTCTACGACGCCGTCGGCAACCGCCTGCAGGAGACGGACGCTAACGGCCACGCGACGCGCATGAGCTACGACGCCCGCCAGCGCCTGCTCACGAAGACGGACGCGCTGGGCGGCGTGACGACGTACACCTACGACCTGGTCGGCAACCGCATCGCGCTGCGCGACGCCAACGGCCACGTGACGACCTATGCGTACGACGCCGACGACCAGCTCGTGCGCGAGACGGATGCGCTGGGCAACAGCGACGTCGTCACGTACGACGCCGCCGGCAACCGCGCGACCCTCACCGACAAGCTCGGCAACGTCTCCACGTACCGCTACGATGCGGACAACCACCTGGCCAGCGTCACCGATGCGCTGGGTAACGTCACGGCCTACGCCTACGACGCCGTCGGCAACCAGGTGAGCGTGACCGACGCCAACGGCCACGTTAGCACTAAGACTTACGACGCCAACAACCGCGTCGTCGCCACGACCGACGCGACGGGCGCAGTCACGCGCTACGGCTACGATGCCGTGGGCAACCGCGTGACGCGCACCGACCCGAACGGCAATACGACGCAGCTCGGCTATGACGCGGCCAACCGTCTCGTGCGCCAGACGGATGCGCTCGGCAACACGACGGTGACGGAATACGACGCCGTCGGCAACCGAACGGCCCAGGTCGACGCGAACGGCAACCGCACGACGCTGACCTATGACGCCGACGACCGCCTGGTCGCCAGCGTCGACGCCCTCGGCGGCGTCACGGCCTACCAGTACGACGCGGTCGGCAACCAGGTCGGCATCACGGATGCCAACGGCGGCGAGACGCGGATCGGCTTCGACGCGCTGAACCGCGCCGTGTCGAAGGTCGACGCGATGGGCTTCACGAGCACTCAGTCGTACGACGCGGTCGGCAACCGGATCGGCAGCGTGGACGCCAACGGCAACGCCACCAGCTACGTGTACGACGCCGTCAACCGCCTGACGAGCCAGACCGATCCGCTCGGCTTCGTCACCTCGTACGAATACGACGCGGTGGGCAACCGCCTGGCCGTGACGGATGCGAACGGCCACACGAAGCGCTCGTCCTACGATGCGGCGCGCCGCCTCGTGACGGAAACCGATGCCCTCGGCGCCGTCACGTCGTACGCCTACGACGGCGTCGGCAACCGCGTGACCGCCACGAATGCCAATGGCGCCGTGACGCGCTTCGCCTACGATGCCGCGAACCGCCTCGTCGCCACGACGGATGCACTGGGCGCCGTCGTCGCGCACAGCTATGACGCGGCCGGCAACCTCATCGCCGACGTCGACGGCAACGGCCACCGCACGACGTACGCGTTCGACGGCGCCAACCGCCTCGTTTCCCGTACCGACGCGCTGGGCCAGGTGACGTCGTATGCGTACGACCACGTGGGCAACCGCGTCGGCACGACGGACCCGAACGGCAACCTGACCCGCACCGTGTTCGACGCCCTGAACCGCGTGACGACCAGCATCGACGCGCTGGGCAACGTGACGAGCTTCGAGTACGACGCCGTCGGCAACCGCCTGACGACGACCGACGCCAACGGCCACACGACGCACTCGACGTACGACGCCGACAACCGCCTGGTCACGCTGGCCGATGGGCTCGGCCAGGTCGAGCATTTCGCCTACGACGCACTCGGCAACCGCACCGCGCTGACGGACCGCAACGGGAACACGACGCTGTTCGCCTACGACGCCGCCAGCCGCCTGCTGGCGCAGACGGATGCGCTGGGCCAGACGACGGCGTACGCCTACGACGGCGTGGGCAACCGCGTCCGCGTGACGGACGCCGACGGCCACGCCACGCAATCGAACTTCGATGCCGCCGACCGCCTCGTCGAGCAGATCGATGCGCTCGGCGCGCGTACCGCCTACGCCTACGATGCCGTCGGCAACCAGGTGCTGCGTACCGATGCGAACGGCCATGCCACCGCGTTTGCCTACGACGCCGTCAACCGCCTCGCGTCGGAGACCGATGCGCTGGGCAACCGGACGTCGTACGCTTACGACGCGGCGGGCAACCGCACCACCAGGACCGACGCCAACGGCCAGATCTGGACGTCGCGCTTCGACGCCGTCAACCGCCTGCTGAGCCAGACGGACCCGCTGGGCAACGTCACCGCCTACAGCTACGACGCCGCCGGCAACCGCACCGGCATGGTCGACGCGACGGGCAACGCGACCGTGTACGCATTCGACGCCGCCAACCGCATGGTCAGCGCGCGCGACCCGCTGGGCGGCCTGACGCAGTACGGCTACGACGGCACAGGCAAGCAGACAAGCGTCACCGATGCGAACGGCCACACGACGCGCTCCGTGTTCGATGCGGCCGACCGCCTCGTCGCCAAGGTCGACGCGCTCGGCCATGCGGAAACCTATACGCTGGATGCCGTCGGCAACGTGGTCGCCACGCTCGACCGCAACGGCAACGTGTCGCGGGCGTCGTACGATGCGGTCAACCGTGTCGTCGCGCGTGTCGACGCGCTGGGCCATACCACGTCCTACGCCTACGACGCGGTGGGCAACCGCACGGGCCTGACCGATGCCAACGGCGGCGTGACCAGCTTCACGTTCGACGCCGTCAACCGCCTGGTCGGCCAGCGTGACGCGCTGGGCGGCGTGACCACGAGCGCGTACGACGCCGTGGGCAACCGCATCGAGGCCGTCGACGCCAACGGCAACGCCACGCACTATGCCTACGACGCGCTGAACCGTGTCGTCGCCACGACCGACGCGCTGGGCCACACGACCACCGTCACGTACGATGCGCTGGGCCGGCAGGACAGCACGACGGACGCCAACGGCCACACGAGCCGGTCCGCCTACGACGCGGCGGGCCGCCTCGTGAGCCAGACCGACGCGCTGGGCGCCACCACCGCGTACGAGTACGACGCCGCCGGACGCCGCGTGGCGTCGACCGACGCCAACGGGCACCGCAGCACGATGCGCTACGACGCCGACGGCCGCCTGGTCGCCAGCGCGGATGCGCTCGGCCACGAAACGCGCTACGCGTATGACCTGAAGGGCAACCAGATCGCCGTGACCGACGCGGCCGGCCGCACCACGGCCAGCCAGTACGATGCGGCCGATCGCCTGGCCGCCACCGTCGACGCGCTCGGCAACCGCACGGCCTACGATTACGACGCCAACGGCAACCAGGTCGCCGTGACGGACGCCAACGGCGGCGTCACGCGCATGGCGTACGATGCCGCGAACCGCCTCGTCGGCGTCACCGACGCGCTGGGCGGCGTCACCGCGTTCACCCTGGATGCGCTGGGCAACAAGGTCGCGCTGACGGACGCCAACGGTGCCGTCACGCGCATGACCTACGATGCCCTGAACCGCCTGGTCGGCAGCACCGACGCGCTCGGCGCGGTCACCACGTTCACGTTCGACGCCGTGGGCAACCAGCTGGCGCAGACCGACGCCTACGGCCGCACCACGACGTACCGCTTCGATGCCGCGAACCGCCTGCTCGGTTCCACCGACGCGCTGGGCGGCACGGAATCGTACGGCTACGACGCCGTCGGCAACCGCACGTCTGCCACCGACCGCAACGGCCACACGAGCACGTTCGCCTACGACGCGGCCAACCGCCAGGTGGCCAGCACCGATGCGCTGGGCCTCGTCGAGACGGTGACCTATGACGCGGTGGGCAACCGCGTCGCCGCGACCGACAAGAACGGCAACGTCACCCGCATGGAATACGACGCCGCCGACCGCATGGTGACCCGCATCGACGCCCTGGGCGGCGTCACCGTGCATGCCTACGATGCCGTGGGCAACCTGGTGTCGTCGACGGATCCGAACGGGAACGTCACGACGTCCGCGTTCGACGCGCTGAACCGCAAGGTCGCCGGCACGGACGCCCTCGGCCACACCGAGCGCTCGGCGTTCGATGCCGTCGGCAACCGCATCGCCTCGACCGACCGTAACGGGAACACGACGCGCTACACGTTCGATGCCGCGAACCGGATGGTCGCGATGACCGACCCGCTCGGCGCCACGGACCGCTACACCTACGATGCAGTCGGTAACCGCATCGGCACGGTCGACCGCAACGGCCATGCCAGCGCCACCGGTTACGACGCGCTCGGCCGCGCCATCTGGCAGACGGACGGTCTGGGCCAGGTGACCAGTTTCGAATACGACATGCTGGGCCACCGCACGCGCCTGATCGACGCGAACGGCCACGCCACCACCTACGCCTACGACGAACTGTACCGCCTGGCCAGCAGCACCGACGCCGCCGGCGCCGTCACCGCGTACGAGTACGACGCGGTTGGCAACCGCACCGCGACCATCGATGCGCTGGGCAATCGCACCGCGTTCACGTACGACGCGGGCAACCGCCTCACGGGCACGGTCGATGCCCTCGGCTACCTGACGGCCAGTGACTACGACGGCAACGGCAACCTGGTGCGCCAGACGCGTTTCGCCAACGTCCCCGGCAGCCCGGCCGATGCCGCGCACGACCAGGTCACGCGCTACACCTACGATGCCTTGAACCGCCAGACCAGCCGCACGGACGGCGAGGGCGGCGTCGTGCGCACCGTGTACGACGCGGCCGGCAATGCCATTCGCCGGATCGACGAAAACGGCAACGTCACGCAGATGACCTACGACGGCGCCAACCGCATGACGGCGCAGACCGACGCGCTCGGCTACGTGACGACCTACACCCTGGACGCGGCCGGCAACCGGATCGCCATGCGCGACGCGCGCGGCGCGCTCACGCAATACGCGTACGATGCGGGCAACCGCATGGTGGCGAGCACCGACGCGCTGGGCGCGGTCCAGCGCTTTGCGTACGACGCGGTGGGCAACCGCACGGCGCAGACGGATGCGCGTGGCAACACGACGCAATTCACCTACGACGCGGCCGACCGCCTGGCCAGCCGTACCAGCCCGCTGGGCGCGCTGGAGCAGTACCGCTACGACGGCACGGGCAACCTGGTCGCGACGACGGATGCGCTGGGCCAGACCAGCACCCGCCAGTACGACGCCGTCAACCGCCTCGTGGCATCCGTGGACCCGCTCGGCAACACGACGCGCTACGTGGTCAACGCGCTGGGCGACCGCGTGGCCGAGATCAATGGCGAAGGCGTCGTCGCGAGCCGTGTGACGTATGACGCGCTGCGCCGGGTCGTCTCCGACGAGGGCGTCGACGGCACCGCCGGCAACGTCTACGTCGACGATGCGTTCGGCAACCACCTGAGCCGCACCGACGCGAACGGCAAGGTGCACACCTACACGTGGGACCGCGCCGGCCGCATGCTGAGCGAGACGGATCCGCAAAGCGGCGTCACCCGGTACGAGTACGACGCCCACGGCAACCGCACCCGCATGACGGACGCCAACGGCCATGCCGTCACGTTTGCGTACGACGCCAAGCACCAGCTCATTGCGCAGACCGACCCGATGGGCGGCGTGACGCGCTACACCTATGACGAAACGGGCGCCCGCACGAGCACCACCGACGTGCTGGGCAACGTCACGCGCTATGTGCACGACCTGCTGGGCCGCCTGGCCAGCAGCACGGACGCCCTCGGCGGCGTGACCGCCCATGCCTACGATGCCAACGGCAACGAAGTGGCGGTGACGGACGCGCTCGGCCACGTGCGCCAGTCCGTGTACGACGCGGACAACCAGCTCGTCGAGCACGTCGATGCGCTGGGCAACGCGACGCACTACGCCTACGACCCGCGCGGCGACCTCGTCGCCACGACCGATGCGCGCGGCCATGTGACGCGGGCCGTCTACGATGCGGCGCGCCGCATGGTCAGCTCGACCGACGCGCTGGGCCGCACGACGACGTTCGGCTACGACCACGCCGGCAACCGCACGTCCGTGACGGACCCGAACGGCAACGCGACGACCTATGTCGTCGATTTCCTGCGCCGCACGACGACCAGCCGCGACGCGCTGGGCGGGCAGGGTGGCCAGCGCTTCGACGGCCTCGGCAATACGACCACCACGTACCGCGGCCCGGCCGGCACCGTGTCGTACGCGTACGACGGCAACAGCCACCTCGTGGCCACCATCGACGCGCTCGGCCATGCCGAAACCTATGTCAACGACGCCGTCGGCAACCGCCTGAGCAGCACGACACGCAACGGCGCCACGACCACGTACACGTACGACGCCAACAACCGGCTGCTGGCCAGTACCGACCCGACGGGCGCCGTCACGCGCTACGAGTACGATGCGCTGGGCCGCCGCGTCGGCATGGTGGACCCGAACGGCAACGCCACCACGTATGCCTACGATGCGCTCGGACGCCTGCTGACGGAGACGGACGCGCAGGGCGGCGTCACGCGCTACGAGTACGATGCGCTCGGCAACCGCACGAGCGTCCGCGACGCGGCGGGCCACCTGACGACCTATGCGTACGACGCGGAAAACCGCCTCGTCGCGCAGACCGATGCGCTCGGCGGCGTGCAGCGCCAGGCCTACGACGAAGTGGGCAACCGCATCGCCAGCACCGACCAGGCCGGATTCACGACCCGCTTCGGCTTCGACGCCGCGAACCAGTTGGTGACCCAGACCGACAGCCTCGGCAACGTCACCCGCTACGACTACGACAACGCGGGCAACCGCATCGCGACGACGGACGCCAACGGCCACCGCGTGCTGGTCGCCTACGACCGTGCAAACCAGGTCGTGAGCCAGACCGACGCGACCGGCAACACGAGCGTGTTCGAGCGCGACAACGCCGGCAACGTCCTGTCCGTCACGGACGGGCGCGGCGTCGTCACCCGCTTCACGTACAACGCGGCCAACCAGCTGGTATCGCAACAGGCACCCGGCCAGGGCACGACGACGTACGAATACGACCGCGACGGCAACCGCACCGTGCAGCGCGACGCGCTGGGCCACGCGACCACCACGACGTACGACGCCGACGACAGGGTCATTGCGTCCACCGATGCGCTGGGCGCGGTATCGCGGTTCACCTACGATGCCGCGGGCAACCGCGTCACGCACACGGACGCCAACGGGAACACCACGACGTACCGGTACGACAGCCTGAACCGCCTGGTCGCCACCACCGACGCGCTGGGCCATACCGACGCCACGCAGTACGACGTGCTGGGGCAGGTGATCGCAACGACGGACGCCAACGGCCGCACCACCCGCTACGCCTACGACGCGCTGGGCCGCAACGTCGCCAAGACCGACGCCCTCGGCCAGGTCGCCTCGATGGCCTATGACGCAGTCGGCAACGTCGTGTCGCGTACCGATACGGGCGGCTTCACCACCACGTTTACCTACGACGGCGAGCGCCGCCTGCTGGCCCAGGTCGGACCCGACGGCGTGGCCACCACGTTCGGCTACGATGCGGTCGGCAACAAGACGAGCCAGGTAACGGCGGCCGGGACGGCGCGCCAGGCCATCACGCGCTGGACCTACGACGCCAGCAACTACAAGCTGAGCGAGACGGACGCCCTCGGCGGCGTCCAGCGTTACAGCTACGATGCGAACCACAACCTGCTGGCGCACACCGATGCGCTGGGCTATGTCACGCGCTTCGAATACGACCCGGCCAACCGCCTCGTGCGCGAAACGGATGCGCTGGGCTACGACACGACGTACGCCTACGACCTCGTCGGCAATCTGGTCCGCAAGGATGCACCGGGCGACAACAACGGCATCACGTACGTCTACGACGCGGACAACCGGCGGATCGCCCAGACGGACGACGCCGGCGTCACCACGAGCTGGACCTACGACGCGGACGGCCAGCGCGTCAGCGAAACCGTCGGCACCAGCGCCACGTTCGCCGGCAACACGACGGTGACGGTGTACGACGCCGGCAACCGCGTGGTGGCCGTCATCGACGGGGGCTACCGGACCGACTTCGTCAACGACGCCGTCGGCAACGTCCTCGAGACGCACCACCAGCTCGACCACGCGGGCACGGTGCAGACGACCCGCTACTATTACGACGCCCTGGACCGCAACGTCGCCACCCGCAATGCCGAAGGCTACCTCGTCACGACCGCCTACGATGCGGCGGGCAACGTCGTGCAAACGGCCGCCTGGACCAGCCGCGTGCCGGTGCCGGCCGCCGGCCTGCCGCAGCCGGTCGCCGGCGATACGGCCGCCGTCGGGACCTATGCGTACGACGGCATGGGCCGCATGGTCACGTCCACGGACCCGAACGGCGCCGTGCATGCGTACCACTACGACGAGCAGGGCATGCTCGTCGAGCGCGTCGACTACGTCGGCACGAACGTCCAGCGCAGCACGCACATGCAGTACGACCTGCTCGGCCGCGTGACGTGGGAGACGGATGCCGGCGGCAAGCTCAAGCTCCACACCTACGACGCTGTCGGCAACGAGACCGGCGTCGTCGACGGCGCGGGCACGCCGGACGCGCGCACCACGTCGTCGGTCTACGACGGCATGGGACGCGTGCTGAGCCAGACGAACGCACTCGGCGTCGTCACGCAGTACACCTATGGCGCCAGCGGCGACATGCTGCGCAAGACGGTTGCGGCCGGTATCCCGGGCGAAGAACAGACGACCCTGTACGCCTACGACGACAAGCACCGCCTGACGATGCAGGCCAACCTGGCCGACTGCCCGGACGGCACGTTGGCCAGCGCGGGGCTGTACAGCGCGTACCAGTACGACACGCTGGGCAACCGCACGCTGATCCGCGAGTTCGATGCGGCGAACGGCGCGCGCGACCAGCGCTTGACCTATGACGCGATGGGCAATGCCACGTCGAGCACCGACGCCAGCGGCCTCGTGACGACCTATGCCTACGACGGCGCCGGCAACCTGATCGCATCGACGGAGACGGGCGGCGGCGAAGTGCGCACGACCGCGTACGGCTACGACCTGGAAAACCGCCTCGTCAAGGTCACCGATCCGATGGGCGGCGGCACCGAATTCACGCTCGACTACGCGGGCAACCGCACGGCCGTGCGCGACGCGCTCGGGCGCGTGACGACGCAGACCTTCGACAAGATGGGACGGGTGCTGAGCACCCTGACGCCGGAGGGCAAGCTCACCACCAACGTGATCGACGTGTGCGGCCTCGTGGCCAGCAGCACCGTGTCGGCGGCCGACGGCACCGACGCGCGCACGACGGTGAACACGTACGACGCAATGGATCGCCGGATCGCGACGACCGATGCGCTGGGCTACACGTCCACCGCAACCTACAACGTGTTCGGCGAAGCGACGGCCACGACGACGGGCGCCTATCTGCGCGCGCCGGGCGACGCGGGTTACGACGCCGCGCAGGCCGCGCTCGCGCATCCGGCGTCGATGTCGGCCAGCTACGACCGCCTGGGCCGCATCGCCAGCACGACCGACGCCGCCGGGATGGTCACGGTGAACCATTACGATGCGCGCGGCAACCGCACGGCCGTCACGACGGCCGCCGGCACCCCGCTGGAGCGCACGAGCACGACGACGTACGACCTGCACGACCGTGTGACGACCACCACGTCGGCCGAGGGCGCCGTCGTGTGCTACGAGTACAACGCCGGCCAGGGTAACAAGCCGAGCCGCGTGACGCGCGAGAACCGCTACGGCCCGGCGCTGGTGACGACGTACACGTACGACCCGAACGGCCGCGTGCTGAGTGCCACCGTGGGCGGCGTCAAGCACACCATGCGCTACGACGCGTTCGGCGACGAGATCGCGAACGTCACGGGCGACGCGGGCGACGAGCATGGCGTGACGCGCACGGTCGATGCGAACGGCAACGTCCTGTCCGAAACCGATGGCGAAGGCAACCGCACCGAGTACACCTACGACGCCGTGGGCAACGCGCGCACGCGCCGCGACGCCAACGGCAACGTCGCCACGAGCTGGTACGACGACGCGAACCGCCTCGTCGCGCTGCTCGACGGGATGGGCCACCTGACCACCTATGCGTACGACCTGACGGGCAACCTGGCCACCAGCCACCAGTACGCCGCCGTCTACAGCGGCTCCGTCGATCTCGATCACGCCCCGGTCATGGACGCCGACCCGCTGCACGACCGCGTGGTCGTCGCGGGCTACGACAAGCTTGGCCGCCAGAGCTGGATCACGGCCGCCGACGGCGCGCGCAGCGAGTTCGTGTACGACGCTGCCGGCAACCGTGTGCGCGAAACGACGCACGTGGGCGAGCCGGGGGCCGAGCGCACCGCGTCCGCCGGCTACGACGCCGCCAACCGCCTCGTCAGCCAGAAAGGCGTGGACGGCGCGCAGAGCGTCATGCAGTACGACCTCCTCGGCAACCTGGTCGAGCTGCAGGTGCTGCCGCAGGGCGCCGCCGCGGCCCGCGTGACGACGCACAGCTACGACCGCGACAACCGCCGCGTGGGCAGTGTGTTCGATCCGAGCGGCCTGGCGATCACGACGACGACCCGTTACGACGACCTGAACAACGTCCTCGAAACGCGCGACGGGGAAGGGCGCGCCATCCGCAGCACGTTCGACGACAGCGGCCGCCTGGTCGAGGTCAGGGACGGCAACGGCGCACTCACCAACACCTATGCGTACGACAATCACGGCAACGTGGTGCGCGAGACGGGCGCCAAGGGCGAACTGCGCTACACCTACGACAAGGCGAACCGCCGGAGCAGCATGCAGCTGGCCAGCACGGCCCAGTACACGATCGACGGCGGCACGCAGGTGCGGGGCGCGAGCGTCTCGTACCAGTACGACGGCGTCGGCAACCTGGTGCAGAGCACGGACGCCGACGGCTTCGTGACGACCAGCTGGTATGACGCGGGCGGCCACATGGAAGCCCAGCTCGACGGCGACAACGTGCTGCACGAGTACACGTACGACGCGTTCGGCCAGAAGGTCGGCGAGCGCCTGTACATGACGCGCCTGGACGCTTCCGCGCACGATCCGGCGGCGCGTCCCGACGCCCCGGCCGGCGTGGTGCGCGACTACGGCTTCGAGTACGACCTGAACGGCAAGGTGACGCGCAAGGTCTACCCGCAGGTGACCCTCACCACGCTGGACAAGGGCACGGGAGCCCCCGCGACGAGCAGCGGCCTCGTCACGCCGGAAGAAAAGCTCTACTACGACGCCTACGGCAACGTCAGCGAGTCGATCGGCATCAACGGCGGCCGCACGCTGGGCTACTACGACAGCATGAACCGCCTGGTCGCGCAGATCGACCCGGCCGGCTACCTGACGCAGTTCACGTACGACGGCAGCGGCAACATGACGGAGAAGCGCGCGTATGCGCAGGCGCTGGACATGGCGACGGTCGTGCGCGGCCAGGCGCCGGCAGCGCCGGCGGGCGACGTCGCGGTCACCAGCTATGTCTACGACCTCGCGAACCGCCTCGTCGAGGTGCGTGCGCCGGCCGTCGTCGTCGTCGACCAGGACAGCCACGCCGCCACGCTGCAAAGCGTGGTCACCCGCTACGTCCACGACAAGGCAGGCAACATCACCCAGACCATCAAGGCGGCCGGCACGTCGTCCGAGCAGGTGGAATACGCCCTGTACGATGCGCGCAACCGCCGCATCGGCACCGTCGATGCGGCCGGCATCCTGACGCTCACCCGCTTCGACGACCAGGGACGTACCCTGGCCACGGTGCGCTTCGCGCGTCCGGTCGACCGTGCCGCGCTGGCCGGCGGCAATGCGTTCACGTATGCCGGCCTGTACGCGCTGGCGACGCCGTCCGCCGCCGACCAGGGCAGCATCTTCACGTATGACGACCGTGGCCAGCTGGTGGGCCAGGACGATGCCGTGACGGGCGTGTCGATCACGAGCATCACCGACACCGACTTCACGGTCGCGCTGGGCGGCGCGGTCGGCAAGCGCTACCAGTACGACGCCGCCGGCAACCGCACCCGCACGCAGGACGAGGCGGGCTATGTGGTCCAGGCAGAATTCGACGCGGCCGGACGCACCGTGCGCGCGATCCAGGCCGACGGCAGCGGCACGCGCCAGTTCTTCGACGCGGCCGGCAATACCATCTTCAGCTTCACGGGCGAGATGAGCAACCAGGCCGCCCCGGCCACGCAGCTGAGCGTGACGGTGGGCCAGCAACTCACCGTGTCGTACAACGTCAGCGCGGGCACGACCTCGTACGTGGTGTGGGATACCGCCTCGCACGCGTCCCCGTCCGACTACGCCAACCGTGCCGCCGCGACGAATGCGCTCGGCTCGACCTCGGGCTCGGCGAACGTGCCGCGCCCGGCCGCCGGCACCGCCATCTTCTACCGCGTCGTCACGCGCGACGTGGCGGGCAACGCGGTCTACACGGCCGAGCAGAAAGTGGTCATGCCGCCGTCGGTGGACGATGTGCAGGTCAGCCGTCCGTCGCCGGACAAGATGCTCGTGCGCGTCAAGTTCGCCGCCGCGCCCGTGGCACCCACGATGGCCTATGGCCTGACGGGCGCCGTCAACGCATCGGTCGCGATGACGGCCGGCGCCGACGGCTACTACCAGGCGTTGCTGCCGATCGGCAGCGATCCGGGCAAGTACAGCTTCAAGGTGCAATGGAAGGATGCCGCGGGCACGGTGTTCGAGAGCGGCGAGAAGTCGTTCCAGGCTGCGACCGACTACGCCGGCAGCTCAACTGCCGTGACCGAAAGCGTCGTCCCCGGCGGCGTGTCGCTGGCGCTCGCCGTCGACGCGACCCCGGCGCACGGCAGCTATTCGTTGATCACCGCCCGCTGGCGCCCGGCCGGCAGCTCGAGCGGCTTCGCCGCCACCGGCGCGGCCGACGGCCGCATGGTGCTGGGCGACCAGTCGCCGCTCGCCGTCGGTGCCGCGTACGAGATCGAGATCACGGGTGTCGATGCGGACGGCAAGGAAACGCTGCTCGACCACATCGTCTATACTCCGGCCGGCACCGCCGGCAAGGCCAGCACGTTCCAGGCATCCGGCTGGGATGCGCCGCCGGGCGCGCCGACGCAGCTGGTGATCGTCCAGGGCCAGCCCGCGGCCAGCGAGCGCGTCGACGGCCGCGTGCTGATCCACACGCAAGGCAACCCGACCGGTGCCGTGCAGGTGTACTACGCCGACCGCTCCGCGTCGCCCAACGAGACCGTCACCACGTCGAGCGTGTGGCAGGTCTGGGTACCGAAGATCGTCGACGGCAAGGATGTCGGGGCCTACGAGAAGAAGGGCTATAACCTGCGCTTCGACACCACGCTGCCCGACGCCGAAGCGGCACAGGCCACGGGCGGCCTGCACCTGTCGTGGCGCGCCAGCGGCAGCGGCGACGGCATCGCCTTCGACCACGACAAGGTGATGACGGACCTCGGTGGCGGCAAGTACCGCTACGACATGGAGGAGATTCCGACCGCGACCGCGTACGACTACAAGCTGTGGTACCTGGACGCCCAGGGCCGCGAAGTGATCGTCGACTGGAACCAGGCGCACAGCGACATCAGCGGCGCGGCGGATGGCCGCTCGTACACCGTCGTGGCACGCGAAGACGGCGGTTCGATCAACGGCACCAAGCTGACGGCCGGCGTCTACATCGGCCAGTTGAGCAACGACGACTTCCTGGCGGGCATGCAGCTCGCGTCGGCGGAGACGGGCCTGGAAGGCGGGTCGGTCAACGCGACGTCGACCAGCGCCGGCTACTTCGTCGAGACGCGCTACAACGCGCTCAACGCGAAGATCGCAACGTCCGGGGAAGACGGCGTGTGGCGCGAGTACGGCGTCGACGCGGCCGGCAATGCCGTGCGCACGGACACCTATGGCAAGAAGGGCAATGCCAAGGCTCTGACGTCCTACGCGCAGTACGACCTGCTCAACCGCGAGATCGCGCACTACGACGCCGCGTTCGTCGTGCAGGGCGAGAGCGTGGCGCGCCAGGCGCTCACCCGCACCAGCTACGACTTCCTGGGCCACGTGTTGACCCAGACCGACGCGGCCGGCAAGACGTCGTACAACCAGTACGACCTGAACGGCAACCTCGTCGGCACCATCAACACCCTGGGCAAGCACAAGGCCTACGGCTACGATGCGCTGGGCCACAAGGTCAGCGTGACGGACGAACGCAACTTCACCAGCTACAGCCGCTTCGACCCGGCCGGGAACCAGGTCCAGGCCATCGACGCGACGGGCCGGATCACGACGTACGAACGCGACGGCTTCGGCCGCGTCAGCGCCATCGTCGACGGCAACGGCGTCCGCATGCCGATCGAGTACGATTCGCTGGGTCGCGTGCTGCGCCAGGGCACCACGGCCTTCGAGTACGACGTGCGCGGCAACCGCATTGCCCAGCACGACGTCGGCAACGCCCAGGGCCATCGCCGCGAGATGACCTACGACAGCCAGGGCCGCGTCGACAGCGTCACCGAATGGCGCACGGTCAACGGCACCGAACGCGCCGTCACGACGCGCCGCGCCTACGACGTCTTCGGCAACATGATCGTCGAGACGAAGGGCGATGGCGCGACCAACACGAGCATCTATGGCGGCTACGCCCACCTGGCGAGCAGCATCGACGCCGGCGGCAGCGTCGTCGACTACACCTACGACGACTACGGCCGCCAGGTGACGGAGACCAGCGGCGCCGGCGCCAACACGGGCTACTTCGGCGGCGCCACCGTGCAGAACCGGTCGATGGTCAGCCCGATGTTGGTCGACGTCGGCGGCGACGACGACGGTGGTGGCGGTGGCGGCGGTGGCGGCACCGGGCCGGCGACGGGCACGCGCAACATCCGCCGCGCCTACGACGACGCCGGCCACCTGGTCGAAGTGCGCGACTTCGGCACGGGCGTGACGACCACGTACGGCTACGACATCCTCGGCCGCAAAGTGTCGGAACGCACCGTCGGCGCGGTCGATTTCGAAGGCCGTTCGCACGACCGCGACCTGACCTATGTGTACGACGACATGGGCCGCATGACGCATTGGTCCGACGCGGTCACGGGCCTGCAGGAAACGATCACCTACGACGATGCCGGCAACCAGATCCGGGTGCAGGGCTTTGGCGGCGGCACGACCGTCGACCACTACACCGAATTCGACGAAGCGGGGCGCGTCAAGACGCTGCGCGACGGCGGGCCGAACGGCACCATCACCGGGTCGTACACGTTCGACGCGGCGGGCAACCGCGCCACCTACACGGCCGGCGACGGCGTCACCACCTATACCTACGACAGCCAGAACCGTCCGCTGAGCGCGGTCACGGTGGTGAACGGCGCCCAGCACCTCGTCCTGACCTGGGAATACGACGCGGTGGGCAACAACACCTTCTTCCAGGAGGTGACGGACGGCCTGGTGACGAGCAAGATCACCAAGCAGTTCGACAACGCGTCCGCGAACACCTTCACGCGCACCGAGACGCACAAGCCGGGCAGCGACCTGGAAGTGCAGGAAGTGACGCAGCAGTACGACGCGGCGGGCCGGGTCAGCAAGACGACCATGCGCACGTTCGGCAAGTCGAACAAGACCTATTACTACGTCTACGACTACCACGCGGACGGACGCGAGGCCGGCATCCGTGCCTTCGGCGACGCCAGCGGCAACGCCACCTTCTCGTACAACAGCAACGACAAGCTCGTCGCGCTCAACCAGGGCAAGGGCGACGGCATGGACCGCGAGGAAGTGTCGTACTACGTCTACGACAACACGAACCAGATCCTGGCCAAGTACCACGACAGCGGCAAGGGTTCGGCGCGCGACCGCATCGACTACCTGTATGCGATGGGTAATCCGGTGGCGGAGACTGGCACGAAGATCGACGGCGGCGCGTACACGCAGATCGACAGCGAGAACTATGCGCTGTTCCAGCATTACAGCAAGGACTTCCCGTCCGGCGGCATGACGTCGTACACCGTCAATGCCGATGGCGAGACGCTGCAGAGCATTTCGAATTCGGTCTACGGCACCCCGAGCCTGTGGTACATGCTGGCCGGCGCCAACGGCCTGACGGGCACGGAAAAGCTGAAGGCCGGCCAGGTCCTGTCGGTGCCGGCGAAGACGGCGTCCGGCGACATCGACGAGTCGGCGCACAAGACCTATAACGAAAACGAGATCATCGGCAGCAAGCTGCCGAACCTGAAATCGCCGCCGCCGCCGAAGAAGAAGGGCTGTTCCGGCCTGCTGATGATCCTGGTGGTCGTCATCGCGATCGTCGTGACGATCTACACCGCGGGCGCGGCTGCCGGCCTGCTCGGCGCTGCGACCGGCACGGCCACGACGACCATGGGCATGGGCATGGCGGTGCTGGGCGGCAGCGCGGGCTTCACCGCGGCGGGCATGGCCGCCGTCGCGATCGGTGGTGCCGTCGGCTCGCTTGCGAGCCAGGCCTTCGCCGTCGGCGTGGGGCTGCAGGACAAGATCAACTGGAAGGGCGTGGCGCTGAGCGCGGTGGGCTCGATGGTCACGGCCGGCGTCGGTTCGATCGGCGCATTCAGCGTGCCGAATTCGCCGATCCTGTCGCAGAGCCTCAACGCGGCGGCCGGCAATATCGCCTCGCAAGGGGTGGCGATCGCGTTCAAGCAGCAGGATTCGTTCAGCTGGCGCCAGGTCGCCGCGGTGGGCGTCAGCGCGGCGGTCTCCGGCGAAATCGCCGACCTGTTCAAGGGCACCGAGTATGCCGGCGGCATGATCGAGAAAGGCATCACGGCCGGCGCGAAGAGCATCACCGGGCAGCTGATCATGAAGGGCAAGGTCGACTGGCGCTCGGTGGGTGCGGAAGCCTTCGTTGCAGCGGGCACGCAGAAGATCAAGGACCTGAAGCTGGGCTCGGTCGAGAAGGTCTTCGCCGACGGTCTGGTGGGCGCGGGCGCCGCGGCCATCCGCAAGGAGAACGTGCTGGCGGGTGGCTTCGTCGGCGTGGCGAACAGCTACTTCAGTCAGCAGAATTCGACCGGTTTGACGAAAGTCCTTGAACAAGGCCTGATCGGCGCCGGCACAGCCGCGATGAACAGGCACGACATGGTCGCCGGCTTCATCGGCGGCAGCGTCGGTACCGCCGTGGGCGAGTACCTGCCGACGGCAATGGCGAAGCTGGGCGTCGATCCGATGGACTTGAGTCAGACGACGGCCGACGAGTTCGGCAAGGATCCCCAAGGCAACGTGATCGAGCGGACGTTGCCGACGGTGCAAATGTCGCGCGACGTGATCCTGAACACGATCGCCGGTGCCATCGGCTCGGGCGTGGCGCAGACCGTGGCCAACTGGGCCGGGCGCGACATGAACGTCGCCGGCATGATCGGTTCCGGGGCGGCCTCGCAGGCGTACAGCGCGACGGTGGAGGAGGGCCGGTGGAAGGCGCTCCAGAAGGAAGTCACGGCCCGCGCCGAGCAGGCCGCCGCACAACAGGCAGCCCAGCGTTCGTCCGCCACGACCTTCGCCGAGGACGTGGCGCAGCGCAAGAGCGTGCTCTATCCATGGGGCGTCGCCGACCCGGCAGCGCAGGCAGCGAACGACCCGGCCGCCACGAGCGCGCCGGCGGCCGCGGCCGAACCCGCGCCGGACGATGCCGCTCAGGAAGCAGCCGCCCAGACGACCACCTACAAGGCCAAGAAAGGCGAGGGCCTGCTTGCCATTGCCGCCCACATCGATCCGGACCGCGCGATGGCCGTCATGGGCTTCCTGATCCGCGATGGCCAGGTCCAGTACGACAAGAAAGCGAACCGCTGGATCACCAAGCCGGGCCAGACGTACACGGCCGACCTGTCGACGCTGAGCGACGATGAGCTCGACGGCTACGAATCGTTGGCACGCAGGGATGTGTCCATCGAAAGCCGCATCGACACCCAGCGCACGCAGGCGGCCATCGCGGCGCGCCGTGCCGCTGCCGCCAAGGCGGCGCTCGCGGAAGCAGCCCGCGCTCAGGCTGCGCGCGACGCCGAAGCGCAACAGGCAGCGGCCCAGCGCCAGACCCAGGCGCCAGCCGCGGCCGCGCAGCGCGCCGCGCCCCAGGAAACCTCGTACCTCGGCAGCTTGTGGAACTCGGCGACGTCCACGGTCGAGTCGTACACGGATGCACTGGCCGACCGCGCCGGCGCCGCCTACACCTATGTGCGCAGGGAAGTCCGCTCGGAGCTCAATAGTGTCATCGGCAAGGACAACGCCGACCAGCTCGTGGCCGTCGTCAGGAAGGGGCGCGACAAGGCCGTCGGTACGATCAACGACCTGACCGACGTGGCTGTGGCGAGCACCGAGGTGATGATCGCACCGGTCGTCGACCGATTGGCCACGGCCATCTCCGACAAGGAAACGGGCCGGAGCATGGCCACGGACATGATGCGCGATGCAAAAGCGCGGCTCGACAAAAAGGCCGAGGGATCCGAATTCGTGAAGGCCTATGCCACGACTCAGGCGGGCACGGTGCTGGGTGTGACCGAATCGGCCGCGACCATGGTCAGCGGGTTGTACACCCTGGGGAAAAACCTGACCGGCGAAATACTGTACGAGAAGCTCGGCCCGACGGCAGGCAACTACTTCGACTTCACGCGCGAAAGCCATCAGAACGTCGCCAAGGCCGGGGAAGCCATCGCCAATAGCGTCAGCAACTTCTTCAGCCATCCGGGAGACGGGCTGGGAAGCGCCGTCGATTGGGCAAAAGGCTACGGCACGCGCTTCGTCAACAACCTGACGACGGTCGCCACCACCGACAAGAACAGCGAGCGTTTGCTCGCCGCGAAGGATGCGACGGTCCAGACCATCGATACCGTGCTGACGGTGACCGGCGTCTACGATGGCATCAAGGTGGCCAGCACCGCCGGCAGCCTCCTGCGTGCCACCCTGGCGGACGTGCGCGCCGGCGTGGCGGACCTGACGTTCAGCTGGCGCAATCCGGGCCTGGCGCTCGACAACTGGAAGGTCGCCGATAACCTCGTGTCGCGCGGCACCCTGGTCCAGAACGAACTGGGCGCGTTCACCCTGCGTACGCAAGCGGAATCCGCGCAAGGGACGGGCGCCTTCAGGCAACTGGCCACCAAGCCGGAAGTCCCGAGCCTGACGTTCGATGCGGCGACGGGCGCCGAGATCCCGGCAGCGGGCGCGCCGCTGCGCCTGGAGAACAGCGCCGTGCCTGCCGTGTCCCCGACGCCCGTCTCGTTCGCGGAATCGGTGAAAGGGCCGTTCACGGTCGCGGCCAACGAAGAACGCGTCGTGATGTTCGACGAATTCGCCAGCCACGCCAGCAACACCGGCCTGGAATCGGTCTTCACGAAGCCTGTGGCGGATATCTATGCCGACGTGTACGCCGTGCCGAAGGCCGCTCGTCCTCCGGTCGACACCTACATCCCGAAACCGGCCATCGAGGCCCACGTGGCCGAATTCGATGCGGGCGCGTCGCGCTTCATGACGGAATCGAACCTGGCGAAATACGGCCCGGCGCAACGCGACGGTACCGCGTTCGTGATGCCGAAGGCGCAGGCCGACAAACTGCTGGCCGATGCCGGCGGCGACGCGGCGAAGTTCGAGGAAGCACTCGGACTGCCGTCCGGTACGCTGCAAACCAATCCGATGGTCCGGGTCGACATCCCGCACCCGCGCGACTTGAACGTGCGCATGCCGCGCGGCACCGAGGCCGGTGCGAACTCGCAGTGGCTGCCGGGCGGGTATCTGCCGAACGGCCAGATCGAGGCGGTGGTCGACCTTGGCGCGGCGAAGCCGGGGGCATATACTACGACGCCGGTGGTGACGGGGGCGAAGGCGCTAGACAGCGCAGCCGGGGCATTCAAGCTCGAAGAATTTGTGGCACCGTCCACAGGAAAGCGTATTCAAGCTGCAGTGAGTGGTAATGCTATTGTCCCCATCGATAAGGTTTCCATTTATGCGCGTGGTGGTGTCGCAGACGTGAGCAAGGAACTTCGAGCATTGCAGGACTTGAAGCAAAATAGCCGAAAGGTTTTCGACGCTAATCCCGCAAATATTGATCGACTTGATCAGCTCAAATCGATGCAGCATAACTATGACCGTTCAACGGCCATGGCGCGAGAATTGGATAAGGTAGGCCTGCCCAATACTCCCGAGAATAATAATATTATTATCAATCACCTACTAGAAGAAGGGCAGTCGGTTGGTCCTGCCAATCGCGCTTGGAAGCCGAGTGTGCTAAATGGACCCAAAGGCGCTTTGCAAGTAAAAAGCACCTGGAAAATCCTTGAAGATAACAGGGCGTATTTGCAAACCTTGATGTTTGTCCCGATGAAATAAGGAATATCTATGGCGGCCCCGAAATTAGAGAATTTTGGTAATGCTGAGGCGCTTGTGGTCAGTTGTTTAGACGTCGACGACTTCGAAGAAGCATCCCGTTCACTCCTTGAATTAAAGAAAGTAGATAAGAAACTCGCCGGCAACGTTGCGTTAAGGATTCTCCGCGGGCGCATCGGAGATGTTTTCTACCATGCACTTGCGTTTGAAGTCCTGTATTCCCTAAGTATGCAGGATGCGGTAGCGTACATAGAATCGGACGGATGCACCGAAAGCGCTTATGTCCTGGGCGCTATGATGGACGTCGTTACGGAGGATGCCGGCGCGTTAACAGGTCGCGATGAAATCTTGAAAGCTGTTTCTGCGCTTAAAAGGGTTCTGGAAGTTCGAACGCGGGAAGATGATAGATCGCTCGCGATGAAAAAAGCTCGGTTCGAGGACGCGTACCGTTGACGGTAATGCACGCAAATTTTATGAACTCGACGAACAGTTGCCCTATTTGCAATCAGTCGATACAAGAAGAGCAGGCAAGGTTCTATTTTCCGAAACTGCCGGATTGGCATGCCTTAAGTAGATATCTTGGCACCGTGCATGTCGATTGTTTGCGAGCGTTACCAAATGGGGAAGAGGTGAGCAAGCCTCTTGCTGACATTTGCGAGAGCTTATACGGTAAAGAGTCTGAAACACCCGTTGTCGCACGCGAGAGAAATCTTGTTGTCAAGGACTGTCTGAAAAATTGTGGTTGTTTTGAGATATATGACTTTGACGACTTTGCGGAGTTTTTTATTCCTGTCCATGCAACAGAGGCGGTGCGACAACTGGAACCTAATCAGTTCTTGTCGTTGGGAGTTCAAGGACTTCAGGTACTACATCGTTCTGTGGATGGGAAACTGAGTCTTGAAAGAACTAAGCCGCATTTTGTTGTGGATTTGCCTGAGATGACGTATGAGGTACTTGTAAGCTGTTTGTCGAGGGCACAGAAAGCTGCGACATTCTCGTAGAAAAGAGGAGCGGTAGCTGCTCCGTTTTCGTGGGAGCGAGGCGCCGGTGAATAGTCACGATGCTTTACGTAGCGGGTTGAGTTCACGTTGTTAATCAGGTGGGGTATTGATGAAATTTAACGATGTAGTTGTGAACAAGGCGGAACGATTCTCGATCGGCATCGAAGAAGAGTCGGGACGGTACTACGTTTCGTTCCCGGTCCGTAACGATTACGCCGAATACGAAGAGTATTACGAGATCGACCGCGCCCAGTTCGACCGATTCCAGCAGGACGGCGCGGCCGCGCTGGCGTTCGTGGCGACATGCCGCAAGCGCGAAAAAGACGAGCTATTGATCGTCAAGCCGGGCCGTTTGCGCGGCGTCGCCTGCTAGGGAAGCGCTGAACAAATAGGTTTTCCGCCTGAGTCGAGAGGACAAACCAGCATCGGATGTCACGGTGGTCGAATTCGGGCATTTTTCGCGTCTGGTGCGGGGCCTTGAGACGCGGTTTGGCGCGCCACGGTGGGCGCTTCCAGGTTCAGGACGGAGTTCGGGCGTGGGCGCTTCCAAAAGTTCGGTCGGCCAGCACCAGATTGGCGAACGCGAACAAGGTATGCAACTGCGCGGTGTTCTTCGCCAGCCCACGGTAACGCGTCTTGCGATACTTGAATAGGTTCTTCAGCACGTGGAACGGATGCTCGACCTTCGCGCGCACGCTGGCCTTGGCCTTCTCCAGCTTTTCCTTGGCACGGCCCAGCGGATTCTTCTTCATGGCCTTGCGCACGCTGCGCTTCATCGCGATGTGCCAGATGACCGCCTTGTCCGCGTTCTCCGGGCGTTTGTCGGCCCCCTGATATCCAGAGTCGCCGAACACCATTTTTTCGTCGCCATGAAGAAGATTATGGGTTTGCGTGACGTCGGACACGTTGCCCGCCGTGGTCACGAGCGTATGCGTCAGGCCGGATTTGGCATCGACGCCGATATGGGCCTTCATGCCGAAGAACCAGTTCTTGCCCTTCTTCGACTGATGCATTTCCGGATCGAGTTTTTCGTCGCGGTTCTTGGTCGAGGGAGGCGCCGCGATCAGGGTCGCGTCGACGATGGTCCCTTCGCGCATCATCAGGCCCTTGCTGGCCAGATGCCCGTTGATTTCATCGAAGATCCTGCGCGTCAGGTTGTGCTTTTCGAGCAGACGGCGGAACTTGAGCAGTGCCGTGGCGTCCGGCGCCGACTCGTGCGTCAGGTCGATGCCGACAAAGCCGCGAATGGCTTGGCTGTCATAGATCGCATCTTCGATGCCCTCGTCCGACAAGCCGAAGCACTGCTGCGCGATATACATGCGCAGCATCCGCTCCAGACCGACAGGCGGACGACCGCGCCCTTCGCCCTTCGGGTAATACGGCAGCAACGCCGCGACCAGCGCCGGCCATGGCGTCACGGCCTCGATCTCGGCCAGAAAACGATCACGTCGCGTCGGTCTCTTCTTGCTTGCGAACTCGGCGTCGGAAAAACTCGTTTGCTTCATCGGAACGCTGGAAAGATGGGATGCATTATTGTGCCAGTTGTTCACGCCGCCGGGGGAGCTCAGCGATTAAATCAGCACTTCCCTAGGGACGGGAAGGAAACCCAACGCGAGGAATCGCGCTTGACGGAATCTGCGGCGCTGATATCTGGCAGCCGCAGATAGCAACTCCCTCCACATCGTCTGACAAGGCAGCGACAAAAGGAGCCGGGGCGAGAAGCAGCCGGCTCTTTCTTTGCCTGGAATCGGTCTTCACGAAGCCCGTGGCGGATATCTATACCGACGTGTACGCCGTGCTGAGCCTGCATGCTGATGAATTTACTTAGTTTAGATGAACTGCCTGGGTGGTTTGTTTACCCTGATGAATTCCTGAGGTTAGTTCAATCCGACGTGCTGGACATTGGGCCTTGGCGGTTCCTGGAAGGAGAGTGGCTGCGCGTCCGATTGGAGGGGCTTCGGAAGCGATATCCCGATCGCGATTTGATTCCGTTCGCCCGGCGATTGTATAACGATGACGTCGCTTGTTGGGATCATAAGAGACCGACGTCGGTTTATATCGTGCATGATTTTTCCGCTCCGGGCTGGGAAGATCGCGCGGAGTACACTTAGAACGCCTAACATAACCCGTTGGTTGCTCTGCAGGCAACAGCCGGGTACACTGAGTCTTGCCGACCAGCCGAGTTCGGCCAGGAGCGGACATAGCGGTCATCAATTAAACCAACTTCTGGTGAGTACATGGGCGGGACGATCTTAGTGTCGAAAGGGTATGGGTTCGCTACGAGCACGGTCGATTTCGACTACTTGGCCGAGCGGATACGTGCAGAACTTGCGTCGAAACACCCCTCGGTTGCTAAAGCAGCTTATGAGCCTCTCGACGACGGCGGCATGACGTTTTTATCTCTTGAAGCGCTGGACGGCGAGTCCTTCCGCGACTTTCTGGAAGCGACCAAGCAGGCCGAGGCCAAGGCATCGACCGATGCATCATATCCAGAGCGATCTGCTCTCTGGCGTCAGCTGTCCGACGTCCTATGTAAGGATACAAGACTGGTTGAGTCTCCCTGAATCGTCATATGTTTCACTATGTCCGGTATGGGTCGGAAGCGGAAGTACACGGCCGTAGTTCGGCAGCTAAGATGACGTCCGTGTTCCCAGACGGACTGATGCGATGGCCCAAGCACTTCTCCCCGAAGACCTTTGGTCGCTTATAGCAGCTCATCTCCCGGCCCATCACAGATCGCCGAAGGGTGGACGGCCACGTCTCAACGATCGCGCGACCCTAACCGGGATTCTGTTTGTACTGAAGACCGGGATACCGTGGGAATATTTGCCGCGCGAACTCGGCTGCGGCAGTGGCATGACTTGTTGGCGCCGGCTTCACGAATGGATGAAAGCTGGCGTTTGGCAGCGAGTCCACGAGGCAGTCCTTCGACGGTTGCGCGAGCACGACCAGATCATGTGGGATCGAGCTTGCATTGACGCTGCCAGCGTGCCGGCGCCTGCGGGTGGCGAGCATACGGGCCGGAATCCAACCGATCGTGGCAAGCTCGGCTGCAAACACCATCTGCTCGTAGATCAACGTGGGCTGCCGCTGGTAGCGAAGATCTCGGGCGCCCAGGTGCACGACTCGCGTTTTCTTATTCCACTGGTAGAAGCAATCCCGGCGGTTAAGGGACTTTGCGGCCGTACGCGTAAGCGTCCAGGTAAGCTGCACGCCGATCGAGCGTACGCTTCACGAGCGCATCGCGTTTGGCTGCGTCGACGAGGCATCGCAGCACGTATCGCGCGATACGGCGTGGAGTCGAGTGAAAGGCTCGGCCGATGGCGTTGGGTCGTTGAACGCACGCTAGGATGGCTACACCGCTTTCGCAGGTTGCGCATTCGGCACGAGCGGCGAGCTGACATACATTAGGCATTCCTTTCGCTCGCGTGCTCGCTCATCTGTTGGCGGTATGTCGAGAGGTTTTGTTAGGCATTCTTAAACGTGTTGCGAAGCATTCATCGTGCATCTATAATCGCGTTAGTACCTTATATATTAAAAACCATGGAGATCTCGATGACCCCCCGTGTGCTCACCGCCGCCCTGGCCCTGTGCGGCCTGCTTGCCACCCCATTCGTCCCCGCCGCCGAGAACGCCGGCGCGCCCGTCAAGCTGACCCACGTCGCCGGGCCTTTCACGGCCGATGCGGCATCGCTGGACAAGTACGAGACGCCGGACTGGTTCCGCGACGCCAAGTTCGGCATCTGGTCCCACTGGGGGCCGCAGGCCGTGCCGCGCGCCGGCGACTGGTATGCGCGCAATATGTACATCTACGGCACACCGCAGTACGAACACCACCTGAAGCACTACGGCCATCCGACCAAGTTCGGCTACAAGGACATCATCCCGTTGTGGAAGGCCGAGAAATTCGACCCCGACGCGTTGATGGCCCTGTATGCCAAGGCCGGTGCGAAGTACTTCGTCAGCATGGGCGTCCACCACGACAATTTCGACCTGTGGGATTCGAAATACCACCGCTGGAACGCCGTCAAGATGGGGCCGCACCGCGACATCGTCGGCGACTGGCAGAAAGCGGCCGTCAAGGCCGGCCTGCGCTTCGGCGTGTCCGAGCACCTGGGCGCCAGCTATGGCTGGTTCGGCACCAGCCATGGGCACGACGAGGTGTTCCCCCAGCTCGGCGTCCCGTACGACGGCGCCGATCCGCAGTACGCCGACCTGTACCACACCAAGCATGACGAATTGTTCAGCGGCGGCCCGCAGTGGTACACGAAGAACACCGCCTTTCACCAGGAATGGTTCAACCGTGTGACCGACCTCGTGACGCACTACAAGCCCGACCTGCTGTACTCCGACGGCGGCATCCCGTTCGGCACGACGGGCAGGACGATGCTCGCCAATTTCTACAACGAGAACATCAAGACGCACGGCAAGCTGGAGGCCGTGTACAACCACAAGGACCTCGGCTCCGGCGAATTCCTGCGCAAGGCGGGTGTGCAGGACGTCGAACGCGGCGTCATGAACGGCATCCAGCCGCTGCCGTGGCAGACCGACACCTCGATGGGCGACTGGTTCTACAGCGAGGGCTATAAGTACAAGACCACGCGCGACGTCGTGACCATGTTGGCGGACATCGTCAGCAAGAACGGCAACCTGCTGTTGAACGTCGTGCAGTACCCGGACGGCAGCCTGCCGCCCGAGTCGCGCACGTTCCTCGACGAGATGGCCGCCTGGATCAAGGTGAATGGCGACGCGATCTACGGCACGCGGCCGTGGAAGACGTTCGGCGAAGGCCCAACGAAGACGGAAGGCGGCGCGTTCAATGAAAGCGCCGGCTACACGCCGAACGATATCCGCTTCACGACGAAGAACGGTGCGCTGTACGCCATCACCCTGGGCGAGCCGAAGGGACAGGTGCGCATCGCTTCGCTCGGCGCGAAGGCAGGCCTGGAAACGCGGCCCGTCAAGTCGGTGTCGCTGCTGGGCGCGACCGCGCCGCTGCACTGGAAGCAGGACGACGACGCGCTCGTGATCGACGTGCCGGCCACCATGCCGACGGCGATCGCTTCCAGCTTCAAGATCGGCTTCTGACTGGTCAAATTCATTAACGGGATTCGCGAAAATCGTGAATTTTCGCGGCCCGTCGTATCCAATACATGAAATACAATCGTCGGTTGCACCCGGCAACACGGGACGATCAGGAGACGGCAGTATGAACACACGAATGATGACGTTGGCGGCGGCAGTGCTCGCGGCCTTGAGCGGGGCTGTGTGCGCAGCGCCCGCGGGCCCGGTCACGGTGACCTCGCCGAACGGCCAGGCCGCAATCCGCATCGCACGGGACGGCGCCAGCTATGTCGTGACGCGCGGCGCCGAGACGGTGATCGCGGCGTCGCCGCTGGGCCTCGAATTCGACGGCCAGCCGGACCTCGGTCCGCTGGAACTGGAAAAAGTCACGACGTCGCAGGAAGACCGCAAGATTCCCCTCGTCGCGACCAAGGCCGCCGTGGCGCGCGACCACTACCGCGCCGCCACGCTGACGTTCCGCGAACACGGCGACGGGGCGCGGCGCCTGCTCGTCGACGTGCGCGCCTACGATGACGGCGTCGCCTTCCGCTACCGCATCGACGGCAGCGCGCCCGTCCGCCTGCGCGGCGAAAAGACGGCGTTCGTGCCGGCCGGTGATCCCGAGTGCCTGATCTCGGAGGCGCAAGGCGCGCACGAGGTGCCGTTCGCGCGCCAGAAGGTATCGCAACTGCGCGACAACCTGGGCTACGACGTCCCCGTCGTGTGCACGAGCCCATCGGGCCGCACGGCCTACGCGATCACGCAGTCGCAGCTGGAAGGCTATACGGGCGCGTCGCTGTGGCGCGAAGGCGCCGGGCTGCGCGTGCATCTGTCGGGTGTGCCGCAGCGCGCCACGCCCGTGTACGAATCGCACGGCGGGTTGCGGACGTCGTGGCGCGTCGTCATGCTGGGCAACCGGGCCGGTGACCTGATCGCATCGAACCTCGTCGGCAACCTGAACCTGCCGGCGCAGGGCGATTTCAGCTGGGTCAAGCCCGGCAAGACCGCGTGGGACTGGTGGTCGGGGCCCCTCGTCGGCATGAAGCCGGACATGGCCGCGTACCGCCGCTTCATCGATTTCGCCGCGGCCTCCGGCTTCCCGTACTACCTGATCGACGCCGGCTGGGCGCAGGGCAGCGGCGGTTGCTGCGACGCGCTGCCGACGACGGACATCACCCGCGCCGCCGACGGCATCGACATGCCCGCGCTCGTGCGCTACGCGGCGGACAAGGGCGTCGGGCTGATCCTGTGGGCGCACTGGGAACACGTGCGCTTGCGCATGGACGAGGTGCTCGACACCTATGCGCGCTGGGGCATCAAGGGCGTCAAGATCGACTTCATGAACCGCGACGACCAGGACGTCGTCGATTTCTACCACCGCGTGGCGGCCGCCACCGCGCAGCGCCACCTGCTGCTGGACCTGCACGGCGCCTACGTGCCGGCGGGCCTGCAGCGTACCTATCCGAACTTCATCACCCAGGAAGGCGTGATGGGCGCGGAATGGGACAAGATGAAGACGATCATCACGCCCGAGCACAACCTGATGCTGCCGTACACGCGCATGCTGACGGGCCCGATGGATTACACGCCGGGCGGCTTCCGCAACGGCACGCCGGCCACGTTCGCCGTGCACGACGTGGGGCCGCTCGTCCAGAACACGCGCGGGCAGGAACTGGCGAAATACGTCGTGTACGAGAGCCCGTTGCAGATGGTGTCGGATGATCCGGACGCCTATCGCGACGCCGAAGGCTTCGACTTCATCCGCCGCGTGCCGACGGCCTGGGACGAGACGCGCTTCGTGTCCGGTGAACCGGGGCGCGACATCGTGCTCGCGCGCCGTCTCGGCAAGACGTGGTACGTCGGTGCGATGTCGGCCGAAGCCGGTGCGACGACGAAGCGCGTGCCGCTCGACTTCCTGCCGGCCGGGCGTTACCGCGCCACGATCTGGGAGGACGGGGCCACGCCGAACAACGTCAAGCGCCGCGAGGTGGACGTCACGGCGCATGACGGCCTGACCCTGCAACTGGCGGGCGTGGGCGGCGCGGCGGTCGTCCTGGAGCGCAAATGAGAGCGCTGCATCGGATGATTGCCGGGGTGGCCGCCGTGGCTGCCCTGGCCGGGTGCAGTACGCTTCCCGCGGCCAGCGGCGGCGCGGCACCCGCGACCACGTTTCACTGGACGACGAGCGCGCCGCTGATCCTGCCCCAGGCTGATGCGAGCCAGACGATCTACGGCGTCAAGGATCCGTCGATCATCCACGTGGACGGCAAGTACCACGTGTTCATGACGACGGCCGGATCCGCCGGCTGGGGCCTCGCCTATACGACTTTTACCGACTGGTCCGACGCGGCGTCCGCGAAAATCGTCCCGCTGGCGAAGTCGCCGATGGGGCCGGGCTATCGCGCCGCGCCGCAGGTCTTCTATTTCGCGCCGCAGAAGACGTGGTATCTCGTGTACCAGGGCGGCGATCCGATGTATTCGACGACGCAGGACATCAACGACCCGATGTCGTGGAGCGCGCCGAAGCCGTTCTTCCCCGTCGTTCCCGACGTCGTCAAGCCGCCGCACGGTACCGGGTGGCTGGATTTCTGGGTGATCTGCGATGACGCCAAGTGCTATCTGTTCAACACGGACGACCACGGCCGCCTGCTGCGCTCCGAAACGGACATCCACCAGTTCCCGAACGGTTTCCATGACACCGTCGCCGTGATGACGGCAAAGACGGAGGACGTGTTCGAGGCGAGCAATACCTACCGGATCGCGAACACGAACACGTACATCACGCTCGTGGAAGCCATCTCGCCGCAAGGGCGCTACTTCCGCATCTGGAAGAGCGATGGCCTGGGCGGGACATGGGAGCCGTTTTCTTCCGCGCCGATGAACACGTTCGCGAGCCGCGACAACGTCGACGGGCTGTGGGCGACGGGTATTTCGCACGGCGAGATGATCCGCACGAACGTCGACCAGACGATGACGATCGACCCGTGCAAGCCGCTCGAATACCTGTTCCAGGGCGACGACCCGGCGGTGAAGGTCGACGACTACATCAAGATCCCGTACCGCCTGGGCGTCATCACGGCGCAGGGCGACAATCCCGTGCGGGCGCTCTGCCGCTGACGTCAGGCGCCGTGCGGCAAACCGAGGTTCTGGTTTGCCGGCACGGCGACGTCGATCAGCTTCGGTTTCGGCAGGTTCAATTCGCCCATCAGCTTGACGAAGTCGTCGCGCGAGCGGTTCGCGAGGCGGCTGTTGTGGCGCTTTTCCCAGCCGATCGTCGACACCGACTGGCCCTTGTAGTCGTGGCCCGGCCACACGCGCGTGGCATCGGGCAGCGCGAACAGCTTGCCCGTCACGCTGTCGTACAAAGCGTCGGCGCTGCCGCTCTGGAAGTCGGTGCGGCCGCAGCCGTCGATCAGCAGCGTATCGCCGGTGAACACGTTGCCGCGCCAGACATAGCACATGCTGCCCGCCGTGTGGCCCGGCGTGTGCAGCACGGCGATCGTTTCGCCGGCGCCGAATTCGAGGACGTCGCCGTCGTCGAGCTGGCGTTCCGCCGGCGCGATGCCGCAGCCGCGCGGCGCCGCGGCCCGCGCGCCCGTGCGCTCGCGCAGCATGCCCGCCGACGTCACGTGGTCGGCGTGCGCATGCGTTTCGAGCACGTAGGCGAGGCGCAGCCCGAGCCGCTCGAGGTGGCGCAGGTCGCGCTCGACGTTGTGGTCGACGGGGTCGATGATGACGGCGTCCTGGCCGCCCGGCGCGACAAGGATGTACGTGAACGTGGACGATTCGACGTCGAACAGCTGGATGGGATTCGGGTTCATGTCTGCTCCTGGAATGGGGACGATTTTACTGCAAGGCCTTGACGATCATGCCGGCCGCCACCAGCGCAGACACTCCAGCGAACGCCATCTGCAGGTGCGGGCCGGACAGGCGAGCGGACAGCGAGCGGCCGCCGAGCATGCCGGCCAGTGCGCCGGCCGCGAAGGGCAGGGCGATGCCCCACGCGAGGCCGCCACTGGCCGCACTGGTGACGACACCCGCGGCCGAGATCAGCGCGATGACGGCCAGCGACGTCGCCACGGCCGACTGCATCGCCAGGTCGGTGTAGCGCTGCAGCGCGGGCACCATCACGAAGCCGCCGCCGACGCCCAGCAGGCCCGATAGCAAGCCCGCGACGGAGCCGGACAGCACGAGCGCGCGGGCGCAGGGCCGCGTCCACACGAAGCGGCCCGTGGCGGCATCGCGTACGCACACGGGCACCGGCCGGGGGGCTGGGCTCGCTGGGCCTTTGCGCCGCGCGTTGCCGAACGTGTTGAAGGCGACGTACAGCAAGGTGAATGCGAACAGCACGCTGAGCCAGCGGTTGTCGACACGGCGCGCGAGCCACAGCCCGGCCGGCGAACATACCATGCCCGTGACGGCGACGAGCATGGCGGCGCGGTAGCGCACGACGCCGGCGCGCAAGCCGAGGATCGCCCCGAGGCAGGCCGCCATGCCGACCGCCAGCAACCCGATGGGGCCGGCCTGCGCCATGCCGATGTGGGTGCCGAAGACGAGCAGGGGCACGGCGAGGATGCCGCCGCCGGCGCCGGTCAGCGCGAGGATCAGGCCGACGGCCAGGCCGAGTGCGAGCGGGATCATCATGGGCGTGCCCCGGTCAGGCCCTGCGCTGGCGGAGCGCGGCGCGGCCGCGTTCGAGGAATTCGAAGACGACCATCCCGGCCACCATCGCGCCCGTGAAGATCATCACCTTGGCGTCGCCGGTCGCCAGCGACGCGAGGGCGGGTCCGGGACAGAAGCCCGCGAGGCCCCAGCCGGCGCCGAATGCGAGCCCGCCCAGCACGAGGCGGCGGTCGATCCGGGTTGCGGTCGGCAGGCGCATGGCATCACCCAGCAGCGCGCGCTCGCGCCGGCCGGCGAGGCGGAAGGCGACGAGGCCGACGAGGATGGCGCCGCCCATGACGAGGGCCAGCGACGGGTCCCAGTCGCCCGCGAGGTCGAGGAAGCCCTGGACCTTGGCGGGATCCGTCATCCCCGCGAGGATGAGGCCGATCCCGAACACGAGGCCCACGATGAAGGCGGTGACGATGTGCATGGTATCTCCTCAGGCGACTACGTGGCGCAGTACGAAGACGGTCGCGAAGCCGGCCGCCATGAACGATACGGTGGCGACCAGCGACCGTGGCGACAGGCGCGCCAGGCCGCACACGCCATGCCCGCTCGTGCATCCGGAGCCGTAGCGGGTGCCGAGTCCGACGAGCAGGCCGGCCGCAGCCAGGGTGCCGGCGCCGGCGTCGATGCGGACGGCGGGCAGCGGCGCGAACAGCGCCCAGGCGAGCGGCGCGGCCACGAGGCCGGCCAGGAAGGCGGTGCGCCAGGCGACGTCGCCGGGCACCGGCCGGAGCAGGCCGCCGAGGATGCCGCTGATGCCCGCGATGCGCCCGTTGACCAGCACGAAGGCCGCGGCCGCGAGGCCGATCAGCAGGCCGCCGGCCAGCGCCGGCCAGGGCGTGAAATGAGTCCAGTCAATCGTCATGGCGTTCTCCCTGCGGTGTGGGGCAGTACAACTCGTACAAGACCTGCAGCACGGCCACGGCCTCCTTGCTGGCGAGGGTGTAGTAGATCTGCTTGCCTTCGCGGCGCGTCGCGACGAGCTTTTCCTCGCGCAGCACGCCGAGCTGCTGCGATAGCGTCGGTTGCTGGATGCCCAGCCTCGTCTCCAGGTCGCTCACGCAGAACTCGCCCTGCGTCAATTGGCACAGCAGCAGCAGGCGGTCGGCATTGCCGAGTGTCTTCAGTAGCGCGCATGCCTGTGCCGCGGCGGCCTGCATGTCCGTTACGTCGAATTTGTCTTGATGGTATGCCAACTTCGGCCTCTTTGGGTACAATCTGTTCGGACACATTATATGTCCCAACAATCTATTCGTCAATAGATTGTTCAGCCGGACTCCGCCCGCTCCGGTCTTCTCGTATTGACACAATTTTGCGGATATACTCCACTCGCCTGCGAAGGCCCGCGACACTTTTACGAACCGCGCCTGGAATCCGCCTTTGAGCCCGTTGAATACCCCATTCCGCATCGACCGTATCTGCATCGCGCTTCTGTGTTGCTTCCTGTTCGTCGCGGAGGCGGGCATTGCGCGGGCGGCGCTGCCGGCGCTGGTGCGCGTCGGCGTCTACGACAATTCGCCCAAGCTGTTCGTCGACGGTAACGGCCATGCCGCCGGCATCCTCATCGACCTGCTGGACAAGACGGCCGCGGCCGAGGGTTGGACGGTGCAGTACGTGCCATGCACCTGGGCGGCATGCGTGGCGCAGCTCGCGCGCGGCGAGATCGACCTGCTGCCCGACGTCGCCTATACGGAGGAGCGCGCCCGCATGTTCGCGTTCCACGACGTGCCCGCGCTGCTCAGCTGGTCGCAGTTGTACCGCGGTGGCCGGGTGAAGGTGGCGTCGATCGTCGACCTGCGCGACAAGCGGATCGCCGTCCTGGACGGCTCCGTGCAGGCGGCTTACCTGACGTCACTGCTGGGCGCCTATGGATTGACGCCCCGTTTCGTCGTCGCGCCGTCGTTCGACGAGGCATTCCGGCTCGTGCGCGACGGCAAGGCAGACCTCGCGGCGGCGAATAATTTTTACGGCGATGTCCACGCGCAGCAGTACGGCTTGAGCGCCACGCCCATCGTGTTCATGCCGACGCGGCTGTTCTATGCGGCGCGTCCCGGCCTGCCGCCGGCATTTCATGCAGCCCTCGACCGCCACCTGCGCGCGTGGCAGGCCGATTCCGATTCCGTCTATTTCGCGGTGCTGAAGCGCTGGCAGCTCGAGGGCCCGGCGCAACGCATCAACGAGCGCACGGCCTGGTTGCTCCTGTTGTCCGCCACGCTGCTCGTCGTCGCCGTGGCCGCGGCGCTGCGGTTCCGGGGCCAGGCCGCCCACCGTGCGCGTGCGCTGCGCGACACCGAGAACAACCTGTCGCTCATCCTGAACAGCGTCGATTCGCTCGTGTACATCAAGGATGCGGATTTCCGCTACCGCTACGTCAACGACGCGCTGTGCCGGATGCTGGGCCTGTCCGCCGCCGAGATCCTCGGCAAGGACGACTTCGCGCTGTTCGAACCGGGCCTTGCCGCCGAACTGCGCGCGCACGACCTGCAAGCCATGACGGCCGCCGAGCCGCTGCTGTTCGAGGAGTCCGTCGTTCTGGACGGCGCACGGCGGGCGTATCTGTCGACGAAGATGGCGCTGGCGCTGGGCGACGGCGGCGCGCGCTCGCTGTGCGGCGTGTCCAGCGACGTCACGTCGAGGAAGCGCATGGAGGAATCGGTGCGCATCGCCGCCACCGTGTTCGAGTCGCACGAGGGCATGCTCGTGCTGGACCGTACGCGCGCGGTGATCGATGCGAACGCCGGGTTCTGCGCGATGAGCGGTTACGGCCGCGACGAATTATTGGGCGAGCGCGAATTGCCGTTCCGGCTCGAACAGGGTGGCTGCGATCTGGACGCATCGTTCTGGGAAGCGGTCGACAGCGAGCACAAATGGCACGGCAGCGCGTACAGCCGGCGCAAGGACGCGACGCCGTACCCGGTGCTGCTGACGATCAGCGCCGTGCCGGACGACGATGGGCACATCGCCAATTACGTGTGCACGGTATCGGACATCACGGAACTCAAGCAGGTCCAGGAACGCAACCAGCGCCTGGCCTACTACGACGACTTGACGGGCCTGCCCAATCGCCGCCTGCTGTTCGAACGCATCCACGCCTGCGTCGCCGCGTCGCGCGACGAACCGCAGGTGGGCGCCTTGCTGTTCCTCGACCTGGACAACTTCAAGGACTTGAACGACACGCGCGGCCACAGCGCCGGCGACCAGCTGCTGCTGCAGGTGGCGCAGCGCGTCGGCGCCTGCGTGCGCGCCGGCGACACCGTGGCGCGCGTGGGCGGCGACGAATTCGTCGTCATGCTGGACGCCGTCGGCACCAACGATGAGGAAGCGCGGCTGCACGCCGAGGTGTTGGCGGAAAAGGTGCTGGCGGTCGTGGCCGCGCCGTACGTGATCGACGGCTTGCCGCATCATGCCAGCTGCAGCATCGGCGTCACCCTGTGCGCGCACAGCCACGAGGCGCTCGACACGTTGATGAAACGGGGCGACCTGGCGATGTACCAGGCCAAGGCGGACGGGCGCAACGTGGTGCGCTTCTTCGAGACGTGGATGGAGGACGCGGTGGCGCGGCGCACCCGGCTCGAAGGGGAGCTGCGCGAGGCCCTCGCGACCGGGCAGTTCGAGCTGTATTACCAGCCGCAGGTCGAGGGCGATCGCGTCGTCGGCGCCGAGGCCCTGCTGCGCTGGCACCATCCGCGGCGCGGCCTGATCGGCCCCGTCGAGTTCATCCCCGTCGCGGAAAGCACCGACCTGATCCTGCCGATGGGCGCCTGGGTGCTGCGCGCGGCCTGCGAACAGCTGGCGCGCTGGAAGGCGGCACCGCACAGCGCCCACCTGACGGTCGCGGTGAACATCAGCATCCGCCAGCTCATGGAAGACAACTTCGTGCGCGACACGCTGGCCATCATCGCCGCCACGGGCGCGGACGCCGGCTGCCTCAAGCTCGAGCTCACGGAATCGATGGTCATCGAAGGCGTCGAAGAGACCATCGCGAAGATGGAAGCGTTGCGGCGCCACGGCGTCCGCTTCCTCCTGGACGATTTCGGCACAGGGTATTCGTCGCTGGCTTACCTGAAGCGGCTGCCGCTCGAACAGCTCAAGATCGACCGGTCGTTCGTGCGCGACATCCTCGTCGATCCGAACGACGCGTCGATCGCCCGCAGTATCGTCGCGCTGGCCCAGGCGCTCGGCCTGTCGATCATCGCCGAGGGCGTCGAGACGGCCGCCCAGCGCGACAAGCTGCTGGAACTGGGCTGCCCCCGTTTCCAGGGCTACCTGTACGGACGGCCGATGCCCGTGGCCGACTTCGACGACCTGGTCGTCGCCCCCGTGACGCAATGAGCGGCGCCACGCGTGCGGGCGCGGCGCCGCGTCCCGCTTAGCGGGCCTGCGCGGACGACAGCAGCGCGGCGCCGCCCCAGGTCACAGGCAGCTGCTCGTTGACGCCGCCCGTGCTCTTCGCCACCAGTTCGACGACCTTGGCGCCGCCGACGTCGGCGGACAGCGCCTGCGCCGGCTGGCCCCAGCGCAGCGGCTTGCTCTTCGCGAGCAGCTTGCCGTCGCCGTAGATCATGAACGTGACGGCATGCGTGCGGTCGCGCGCGGAATCGTCGACGCCGACGTGCGCCTCGATGCGGCGGTAGTCGCCGTTGCGCACTTCGAGGCGCGAATTGGCCAGGATGCCGATGCCGGCGGCGTAGGGCGTACCGGCGATCTGCAGCAGCTGGCCGTAGGGCGTGCTGTCGGCGCGCGCGCCGCCCCAGCCGGCATACATCGGGCGCTCGCCGCCGCCCTTGGTGCCGGTCCAGCCGAACGACGAGCGGAATACGGTCGGGTCGACTTGCGGCGTCGTCACGCCGTCGACGGCCGGGTTCACGCTGCCCGGCACTTCCGACAGGTACACGCCTTGCGCCAGCGCGCGCGTGCCCTGGACGCGGAAGATGCGCGTCTCGCGCGGTGCCACGTGGACCTTGGTCTCGTTCGTGAACGTCGTGTCGGCCTTGGACCAGAGGTCGGTCAGCTTGATCGGGGCGTCCTTGCGGAGCTTCAGGTGGTCGGCCGTCAGGTCGGCATCGACCGCAGCGAAGCCGCGGTTGAAGACGGCGACGGCCTTGTCGCCCGACGCCAGCGTCTTGACGAGGATTTCCAGGTCGTCCGCGTCGTACGCGAGCACGGCCTGGTTGCCGGCCGGGTCCTGGTTGAGGGCGATGATGTCGGCGTTGCCGAAGATGTCGATCAGCGCCTGCGGCGTCGTGCGCAGGTCGGCGCCCGTCATCAGCGGCGAGTTCAGCATGGCCCACAGGGTGAAATGCGACTTCGCTTCGACGAGGTGGTTCGCATCGAAGTCGCCGGCGCCGATGAACAGCATGTCGGGGTCGTTCCAGCTGCCCGGATGGCCGTACAGCTCGCGGCGCACGGCGCTGTCCAGGTTACTCAGCAGGCGGCTCCATTGCGGGCGGATGTCGTCGCTCGTGCGCGAGATATTGCCGAAGTTCTTGCCCCATGCGCGCACGTCGCCGGCACCCCACACGCACAGCGACAGCAGGAAGTCGCCATCGGGATTGCTGCGCTTCAGCGCGTCGTTGATCTGCGTGAATTCCGCCTGCACGGCGGGGATGTCGGAGCGGGCGACGGATTCCAGGTCCAGGATGGGCTTGAGCGCGCGGTAGTCACCCGACTTGACTTTCGGGCTGTCCGCGCCGTACGCACGCACGCCGCAGCCGTCGACCTTGATGAAGTCGAAGCCCCAGTCGCGGAAGAACAGGGCGATGTCCTGGTCGATGTGGCCGTACAGGCCCACTTCGCGTTCCAGTATGCTGCCCTTCGGCAGGTTCGGGTCGTCGCCGCCATACGCCTGCGAACACGTGTTGCGGCCCAGGTCGGAGTAGATGCCGGCCTTCAGGCCCATCGCGTGCAGCTTGTCGGTGAACGGACGGAAGCCGCCGTTGACGGTGGAGGGGAAGCGGTCCGGGCGGGCCTCCAGGCGGCCGTCCGGCTCGTGACGGCGCAGCGCCCAGCCGTCGTCGATGTTGATGTAGCGGTAGCCCTTGGCGGCAAGGCCGCTGTCGACGATGCGCTGTGCGGCGCCCATGATTTTTTCTTCGTCGATGTTGGTGCCGAATGCATTCCAGCTGCTCCAGCCCATGGGCGGCGTGGTGGCGCGGCCGGCCGTGTAGGCGCTCCAGTGCGCCGTCGGCGCCAGCGGATCGGTGGCGGCGTGCGCCGCGACCGTGGCGAACAACAGGGGTATCAGGGCCAGGCGGGGCAGCCGGCGTAAGGTCCTTTGCGCTTGCATCAGGGTCTCCATGCGATGTTTGAACGTTAACGACTGATTATCTGGACAGCGGGACCGCGCGACAAGTATTAAAACTGCCAGCAGCTATATGAATTTGTGCTGGCGCGGCTGGGTTCGCGGGATCGCGGCTCCATTCGCACCAGCCCCCGTCGTAGACGGCGATCCGGTCCCAGCCCATCAGCCACGCGTAGAAGAACGCGAGCGATGCGCGCCAGCCGGTGCCGCAATAGAACACGGTGAGGCGGCCGGCGTCGATGCCGGCATCGCGCCACATCGCGCGGATGGCCGCCGCGGGCAGCATGCGCCCGTCCCCGTGCTGGTAGGCGGCCATGCTGTTCACGTCGCCGTCGGCGCCCGCGCGGCCCCACAGCGCGCCGGGGATCTCGCCGCGGGCGGCGATGTAGTCGTAGCCGGACGTCGCGCCGGTGAACTCCGCCCACGTGCGGATGCTGGCCAGCGTGCCGTGTCCGCGCGCAAGCAGTGAGCGCACCTGGCCGGTGTCGAACAGGCAGTCGGGACGCGCGGGAAACGGCATGCCGAAATCGTCTGCGGCTGCCGCCCGGCGCGGCGGTCCCGCTTCGAGCGGCAAGCCGGCCCGGCACCATGCCGCGAAGCCGCCGTCGAGCAGGCGCACGTCGGCCACGCCCGCATACAGCAGCAGGTGCGCGATGCGCGCGGCCGCGAGCACGTTGCGTCCATACAGGATCACGGTGACGTCGTGGCGGATGCCGTGTGCAAGCAGCACCCGTTCCAGTTCCGTGTCGGGCACCTTGTTCCACAGCGGCCCGTGTTCGAACCATGCCGTGTCGAGGTAGCCTGCGCCAGGGGGATGGCCCGCTGAGAAGGCATCGGCCCCGCCATACCCCGCTTCAAACAGGCGCCATTCCCCGGCCGGTGCGGCGGCGATGGCGGCGCCGGCGACGAGGCCCGCCACCCACGCGGGCGTGACGAGGTGCTGCCAGCGGGGCAGGTCGCGGCGGAAGCCGAACGGAGGAATGCTGTTCAAGAGACGACGAAAAGAAAAGGGCCGGGCCCCGTATGTTACAGGACCCGGCCCTCGAGGGACTGACGCGTCAGTGTCAGATGGTGACGCTGTCGGCCACGTCGCGGAACTCGCCGATCTGGTCGAAGTTCATGTAGCGGTAGATCTGGTCGGCGTTCTGGGTCAGCACGCCGGTGTGCGCCATGTACTCTTCGCGGGTCGGGATCTTGCCCAGGGTGGAGCAGACCGCAGCCAGTTCGGCCGAACCCAGGTACACGCGGGTGTCGATGCCGAGACGGTTCGGGAAGTTGCGCGTCGACGTCGACATCACGGTCGCACCCTTGCGGATCTGCGCCTGGTTACCCATGCACAGCGAGCAGCCCGGCATTTCCATGCGCGCGCCCGTGCGGCCCAGCGTGCCGTAGTGGCCTTCGGCCGTCAGCACCTGCTGGTCCATCTTGGTCGGCGGCGCGACCCACAGGCGGACCGGGATGTCGGTCTTGCCTTCCAGGAGCTTCGACGCGGCGCGGAAGTGGCCGATGTTCGTCATGCACGAGCCGACGAACACGTCGTCGATCTTGTCGCCGGCGACGTCGGACAGCGTCTTGACGTCGTCCGGGTCGTTCGGGCAGGCGACGATCGGCTCATGGATGTCCGCGAGGTCGATCTCGATGACGGCCGCGTACTCGGCGTCGGCGTCCGGTGCCAGCAGCTCCGGCTTCGCGAGCCACGCTTCCATTGCCTTGATGCGGCGCTCCAGCGTGCGGCGATCGAGGTAGCCCTGGGCGATCATCCACTTCATCAAGGTGATGTTCGAGGTCATGTACTCGATGATCGGTGCCTTGTCCAGGTGGACGGTGCAGCCGGCGGCCGAGCGCTCGGCCGACGCGTCGGACAGTTCGAACGCTTGTTCGACCTTCAGGTTCGGCAGGCCTTCGATTTCCAGGATGCGGCCGGAGAAGATGTTCTTCTTGCCCTTCTTGTCGACGGTCAGCAGGCCTTGCTGGATCGCGTACAGCGGGATCGCGTTGACGAGGTCACGCAGCGTGACGCCCGGCTGCATCTCGCCCTTGAAGCGGACCAGCACCGATTCCGGCATGTCCAGCGGCATGACGCCGGTGGCGGCCGCGAAGGCGACGAGGCCCGAGCCGGCCGGGAACGAGATACCGATCGGGAAGCGGGTGTGCGAGTCGCCGCCGGTGCCGACGGTGTCGGGCAGCAGCAGGCGGTTCAGCCACGAGTGGATCACGCCGTCGCCCGGACGCAGCGCGACGCCGCCGCGGTTCTCGATGAACGCCGGCAGTTCCTTGTGCATCTTGACGTCGACCAGCTTCGGATACGCCGCGGTGTGGCAGAACGACTGCATCACGAGGTCGGCCGAGAAGCCCAGGCAGGCCAGGTCCTTCAGCTCGTCGCGGGTCATCGGGCCCGTCGTGTCTTGCGAGCCGACGGTGGTCATCTTCGGTTCGCAGTACGTGCCCGGGCGGATGCCCTGGCCTTCCGGCATGCCGCACGCGCGGCCGACCATCTTCTGCGCCAGCGAGAAGCCGCGGCCGGAGTCGGCCGGGTTCTGCGGCAGGCGGAACAAGGTCGACGGTGCGAGGCCCAGCGCTTCGCGGGCCTTCGAGGTCAGGCCGCGGCCGATGATCAGCGGGATGCGGCCGCCGGCGCGCACTTCGTCGAACAGCACATCGGATTTCACCTTGAATTCGGCGATCACTTCACCGTTCTTCAGCGCCTTGCCGTCGTACGGACGCAGTTCGATGACGTCGCCCATCTCCATGTTCGACACGTCGACTTCGATCGGCAGGGCGCCGGCGTCTTCCATCGTGTTGTAGAAGATCGGGGCGATCTTGGTGCCGAGGCACACGCCGCCGAAGCGCTTGTTCGGGATGAACGGGATGTCTTCGCCCGTGAACCACAGCACCGAGTTGGTGGCGGATTTACGCGACGAGCCCGTGCCGACGACGTCGCCGACGTAGGCGACGAGGTGGCCCTTGGCCTTCAGCGCTTCGATCTGCTTGATCGGGCCGATCTTGCCCGGCTCTTCCGGGTTGATGCCCGGACGCGGGTTCTTCAGCATCGCCAGCGCGTGCAGCGGGATGTCGGGGCGGGTGGTGGCATCCGGGGCGGGCGACAGGTCGTCCGTGTTGGTCTCGCCGGTGACCTTGAACACGGTCAGCGTCATGCTTTCCGGGACGGCCGGGCGCGACGTGAACCATTCGGCGTCGGCCCACGACTGGATCACTTCCTTGGCGTTGGCGCTGCCCTTGTCGGCCAGTTCCTTCACGTCGTGGAAGTAGTCGAACATCAGCAGCGTCTTCTTGAGGCCTTCCGCCGCGACCTTGCCCACGACCGCGTCGTCCAGCAGGTCGATCATCGGCTTGATGTTGAAGCCGCCGAGCATCGTGCCCAGCAGGCGGGTCGCCAGTTCGCGCGACACCAGCGGGCTCGTTTCCTCGCCCTTGGCGACCAGGTTCAGGAACGCGGCCTTGACCTTGGCGGCGTCGTCCACGCCGGCCGGCACGCGGTTCGTGATCAGGTCGACGAGGAATGCCTCTTCGCCCGCCGGCGGGTTCTTCAGGAGTTCGACCAGGTCCTTGGTCTGCGCTGCGGACAGGGGCAGCGGGGGCACGCCGAGGGCGGCGCGTTCGGCGACATGGGTGCGGTATGCAGCTAACATGGAAGGCTCTTTCAGTCGTTATGAAAAGCAGGAAAGCGGTTGCTCAGCCTGTGCTGGCGATATTGTATCTCAAGTCTTCTATAAGACATAAGACGTTAGCTGCGATTTTATCCGAGAGCGGGCCGGAGCGGGAGTGCCTTGTCGTCTTGCTGCCCGTTTGTTGTCCCATGACGTCATTCGCCATGAAAAAAGGCCGCCGACCGTGAGGTGGCAGCCTTGGCGGGCGCTGGATGCGTGTCGTATTTACAGTTTTGCCAATTCGTCCAGGAAGGCGGAATGCAGGATCTGCGTCACGCCCTGGATCCTGGTCAGATCATCGCCCGTGGAGGCGTACGCATAGGTGCCCACCTTCAGTTCCGGGATGGCGGGGCTCGATTGCTTGACGTCCTGCAGGTTCGTCCCTTTGTAATGCAGGTTGCTCTGCAGGTCGGGGTACGCACGTCCCAGCCACGCATCGCAGACGCAGTACGACGCCACCGTGTTCTTGTCGGTGGCATAGCCGTGGTTGGAGACGATGACGTAGGCGTGGTCGAACGGCTTGCCGTCGTACCAGCCGACGGTCAGGTCGCGCGCCGCCGTGTACGCGGCCTGGTATTTACCGTCCTTCGGCAGGGTGGCGAGCAGCAGGTAGGCCAGCAGCGACGTCTCGCCGCAATTGCCCGTCGCGTTCGCGGCAGCGCGGATGGCCAGGGTCTCCCATGCGTGCCGTTCGCTGGTGCACGCCAGGCCGATTTCGTCCTGCCACTCCAGGTGCGGGTTGGCGCCTCCGTTCCACAGCGTCGTAAAGCGCTTGAACGTGTTGTAGACGTCCGTCTGCTTCTGGATGTTCAATGCCGATTGCTGCGCGGCGTTCGGCGCGGCCCCCCAGCTGGCGGGCTTCTTGTCGCCGTTCGCGATCAACTGGTAGACGGCCGTCACCCGCGCCGCGCCGAGGAAGTCGACCATGGTCCCCAGCCAGGAACCGCGCGTCTTCTTGAGGTTGTCCAGGTCGTCCAGGCGCAGGCCGAGGTCCGTCCCGATCTGCCGGATGCCGGCGCCATAGTTGTTCAAGTTGCTGCTGCCGGTGACGAAGGTGCGCACGGCCAGTGCGGCGGCCGTGCAGTACTTGGTCATGTCTGCCTTGAGCATGTCGATTCTCCTGTGATGTGAATGAAACTGCACGGTGCCTGCGGTGCAGTGGATTCACTGTAGTGACGTTCCGCCGCCGGAACCTGACGGTTCCTGTGCACGTGAAAACCAGGGCGACACGCGGCCCATGCCCAGCGTGTGCCCGTCCCACGCGCGCAAGGTGCCGGCATGGGGACGGAAGCTGCCGTCCATCGCGAGGATGGCGCTGACGCCGGCGGCCACGCTGTCGAAACGCAGCGCTTCGCTGACGACGACGATCATGCGCGCGAGGCTGTCGCGCAACGCCTGGTCGAGGGGACGGCCCGCGTACGTGGCCAGCGCCGCGACGTCGCGGCCCAGGTCGGCGTTCGTCAGCGCGGGCAGCTCGTGCGGATGCCCGAGGCCCGCATAGCTGCCCGTGCAGCCGCCAGGGATCAGCGCGTCCGGCAGGCTCGCCACGCCGGGCACGCGGAAATGCCAGGCCCCCTGGCCGTTGCGCCAGCCCAGCACGCACAGCGATGCCGGCGGGCGCGGGCGGGCGCGATCCCCTTCGTACGCGAGGTTCAGGTAGACGTCGATCGTGTGTGCGCTTTCCGGGTGGACGACCGTGACCGGCAGCATCGTCGGGCGCGGACCGTTGGCCTCGACGAGGCGGCGCAAGGTGTCGAGGTCGGCCAGGTAGGCGCCGCCGCGGCGCAGGCGGATGGACATGGTGGGCTCCAGCGGCGCCGGCCCTCGTCACGCGACGCTGCCGAGCGTGGCGCGCGCCCGCTGCCAGTACGCGCGCCGCTCGTCCAGGCCCAGCGTGCCGCCGTTGATGCGCCGCGTGATCTGCTCGAACACCTGGTCGGCCTGGCTGCCTGCCAGCTGGTCGGCCAGTTCGTTCAAGCCCTTCGATTGCCAGAACCAGCCGGCGGACAGCGCGGCACCCGCAGGGTGCAGCAGCAGGTCGGGATCGCGGATCGCGTCGACCTGCATGGCGCGCGCGAACGCCACGTAGTTGTCGCGGCCCGTCAGCTGGATCAGGCCGCGTCCGTGGTAGCGCCAGCCGTCGCCGCTCGCTTCGTTGCCGTTGCCCATCCGGCCGGCGTAGACGTAGTTGGCCAGCGCGGTCGGATTGTGGGCGTAGCGCATGGCCACGTCGTCGGACGGAAAGCGCTGCGGCCATACCTGGCGCAGGCGCTGCGGCGCGTAGCTGAGCGCCTCGTCGAGCCGGCGCAGTTCGGACGACTCCACCATCACCTGCGCCAGGAACGCGGCCTGGCGCATGCCGCTCGTGATCGCGCAGGCGCGCATGCAGTCGTTCAGCGCGGCCACCCACTGGCCCGCGCGCGCGTCGGCGTCGGCTGCGATCATCACCGACCGCAGTTGCTGCTGCGTGATTTCGTTCATGATCAAGCTCCTCGGAGAAGGGAAGCGCGGACGGCCGGTCGTGTGCCGCCCGTCCGCGGCGGGGCGTTACTGCGGTTTAGCGTCGTTGTTGCCGGCGGACGTCACGGCCGGCTGGATCGCCGTGTGCAGGATGTCCAGCACGCGGGCCAGGCCTTCCGGCATGCCGGTGTCCTCGGCGAGCACCTGCACGTGGTACTTGGCCGAATTGTCCGAGCTGCGCGTGTTTTCCTTGTGCGTGGCGACGGAGCCTTCGACGTGCACGGTGGCGCTGAAGCACCCCCAGCCGAACTTCATGTCGGCCGACATCTTCGCCGACGCATCCGTCGATTCCTTCGCGGCGAACGACGACTTCACTTCCATGTCGAACGTGATGTCGACCTTGGTGATCGACAGGCTGGGCACCTTGACGATGGCCAGCAGCGGCACGTCCAGCTCCACGTGCTGCTCGATGGTCTTGCTGACATCGGACGGATCCGGGGCCAGGCGCTTGAAGCCGAAGCTCGCCACGCGGGTCGCGCCGATGCCGTTCTTGTCGCCTTCCGCCGGCGGCATGAAGCCGACGTATTTGATGAAGTCGGCGGTGGCATTCGCCAGCCGGACTTGCGCATCGCACGCCGCCGTCAGCGGACCGCCGATCAGGTCGCCCATCGGCAGACCCTTGAATTGAGATGCCATATCTACGAGTTCGCCAGCCATAATCTGCTCCTTGATTGCATTGGAAACCACGGAACCCCGTGGGGAAGATCGCCGCCGCGCCGTGTGCGTGGCGGCGATGGATACAGATTACGGGCTGGAAAAACGCATTTCGTGGCCGTTTCTGGCGGCGGCTTGCCGGGGCGTGAAGACGTAAAAAAGCCGGATCGAATCCGGCTTCATGTGCGCATCCAGGCGGCGAAACGTGACCTGATCGAGTGTGTGGCGATCTGCCGGCGATGCGTCCGCAGCAGGTCCGCCTGCAGGTCGGGCGCGAGCAGGATGTGCCGCCGCCACGGGTCGGGACGGCCGTGCCGCCTTGCCGTGCCGACGGCGATGGAGACCGCGCCGCCGTCCGCGCCGAAGCGCAACGACAGTGGCGGCGCCCGGCGCAGCAGGCGGCGCCACAGCGGCGGGCGGCCCACGACGAACACGGCTTCCCGGCGGCGCTCCCAGCCCACGTCGCGCATGATGCAGTAGCCGCGCAACGTCAGCTCCACCTCGGCCAGTGCGAGCGCATACGGCCGGTGGAGCCGTTCGGCGGGGATCGCCTCGCGCGGGCGCCCGCGCTCGCTCGCGTACACAAACGGCGCGCGCGCCGCGCACAACGCCTCGGGGCGGCGGCGCCGCGCCAGGTCGTCCAGCGCGCCGTTGGCGGCCGCGTGCGCCGCGTCGAGCAGGCCGCCCACCCAGTCCGCACAGCACGTCATCGTCGACCTAGGCATGGTCGTCCAGCCACATCGGCTTGCGGTCGAAACCGACGTGGTACACGGCATACTGCAGGACGATCTGGTGCTCGCCGATGTTGTACAGGCCGAAGCTCTTCTCGATGTTCAGCAGATAGCCGCGCGGCGTCCCCGCCAGGCACTTGTTCACCATGTCCATCGATTGCTGGACTTCCGCTTCCGTGCGCATGTTCTGCGGATTGTCGTTGCCGACGACGATGCGTTTTATGAACCGCATGTTCGACACCTGGAACTGGTTGGCGGCCATCGCTCACGCTCCTTCCTCGGTGCCGGCGTCGGTCGGACCGGCGTCCTGCGCCGGCTCGGGGGCAGCCGCGGCGACCGGCGGCGTGTCGGCGCGCGGGTCAGCGTGCGGACTGCGCGGGGCCGGCGTCGTCATCGCGACGGGGCCCTGCGTCACGACGACGTCGTTCAGCAGGCGCGCGAGACCCTCGGATTTTTCGACGGCCACGAGCTTCAGTTTGATGTGCGCCGCGTTGCCCTGCTTGGCCGCGAGGCCGCCGGACGCCGGGTTCACGAGCAACCCCGCCTTTTGTTCCGCCGGCGCCGCGCGTCCCAGCTGGTCCATGATCCCCTCGTGCACATTGGTCCGCTCCTGCGGCTCGAACGGGCCCAGCTCGACGTCGAGGTCGACTTCCGCCTCGCCGATCACGAGCGACCCGTGCGGCACGAGCGACAGCACCGGCACGCGGTACAGGTGGCGCGCATCGGCCGGCGCCGTGCTGTGGATCGCGGGCAGCTCGACGTCGATCGTCGTCGGCCGGTGGGCGTCGTCGAAAAAGGTGGCGATGTTCGCCAGCTGCGCCTTTTCCACCATGTGCTGCGCGTTCATGATGGAGCCGGCGACGGCCCGCACCATGTCTTCCAGACTCGTCAGGATTGCCATGATGTTCCCCTGTCATGCGTTGGTCGGATCGGCGCCCGCCGCCGGCTGGGCGATCAGGTCGTCGAGCACTCGGTGCGCGAGGACGTCCGCGGCCGCGCCGGCGGACTTGAACAACAGCGCGGCGTCGCCGGCCGCCTTGCGCATGGCCGTCTCCGCATCGCGCAGATAGCCCGCCATCACGAACGAGACGTCGTCCTGCGTCCGCGCCTCGCGCAGTTCGGCGACGCACGCTTCGCTGCGCGCGGCCGCGTCGTCGGCCAGTGCCTTCCACTGCCCGTACCACTGGCTCACCGTGTCGAAATGGACGTCGAGCAGGCCTTGGGCGGCGCGCGCCGGCGACATCGTGCCGAGCATGCCCAGCTGCGCCTGCAGCAGGGCGGCACAGGTGGCCTGGTGCAGCGCGCCGAGGTCCTTGCCGAGGTCCAGCGTCGACTTGACGAAACGCGCGTACCGCGCCTGTGCCGCGGGCCAGTCGGCGCCGGCCTGCTGCAGGCCGGGCAGCGCGGCGCGCGCGAGGTTCAGCCATGGGGAAAACGGATGGGATGTCATGTGAGCTCCTTGTCGAATCAGGGTTGGGCGGCGCGGGGTGCGCCGAGGCGGGTGAGCATGGCCATCACGGCGCGCATCTGGGGCGCGTCGCGGGTGAAGAACGTGGTCTGGTCGGAATAGCCCCAGAAGTCCCAGCAGCCACGCGGGTTCGGCGGCATGTCGGCGGCGTGCGCCTGCGGGTACAGGACGATGATCCCGTTGGCGTCCGCGAACTCGTTGTAGCCGGTGCCGGTGTAGAAGCGGTCGCCGATCTTCGCGCGGCCCTGCTGGCAGCCGTGGAATGCCACGTGCACCGCGCAGCGCGTGCGTTCGCACGATTCGGGAATGTAGGCCCAGGCGGCGGCATCCATGCTCGTGCGCGCGCCCTTCAGGAATTCGGACTGGTCGAAGCGCAGCAGGCGGCCGTGCAGCGCGCCCTTCGTCGGGGGGGCCGTCATGCCCGGATAGATGTGGCGCAGCAGCACGTGCGACTGGTAGAAGCCGCAGTTGTTGATGTACGGCGGCGCCTCGGCATTGCAGGACAGGTCGTCCGGATTGGCGGTGACGATGGAATGGCCCGCGTCCGGGTTGCGGTCGTACAGCACCTGGGCGGGCGGGACGCCGGCGGCGCGGTAGAACGCGGCCGTCTCGTCGACGACGCGGGTCTTGACGGTCTTGTCGTTGGCGCCGCTGAAGATGTAGATGCGCTGGCGCTTGATGCCGTCGACCGGATCGATGCGGCCCTCCGCCGCGAAGCGCGCGGCCAGCCGGAAGGCTTCGCGGCCGTTGGCCGCCAGCGCGGTGGACACGGGCGACATGCAGAACGACATCGCGTTCGTCAGGTAGTCCGTCGTGCCCGTGCTGCCGGCGCAGTAGAACGGCCCGGCCGCGATGATGCCTGCGCCGACGAAGCGGCTCGAATACGCGGTCGCGATCTGGGCGGCCATGAAGCCGCCGGACGAGATGCCCGACACCGACGCGCGGGCCAGGTCGGCGTCGAGCGCGGGCAGGCGGTCCTGGGCCGGCGCGGGGTGGGGCACGCCCAGAAGACAGGCGCACAGGGTCAACACGTTGTATAAACGTTTCATGAAAATCTCCGGGATGGGTGGAAAAAGCGCCGCGGCGCGGCGCGGGGAAGGCGTCAGGGATCGATGATCAGCAGGTCGCCGAACGAATAGCCGCGCACGCGCTCGGTGTTCAGCGGCAGCTTGGTGCCGAGGTCGGATTCGGCCTTGCGGCGCAGGCGGCGGACCATCGTGTCGATGCGGTTCTGGTCGTAGCTGAGGTAGTCTTCACCGAACCCCTGCACGATCTGCTTGCGCGAGATGGCTTCGCCCGTCTCGACCATGGCGAACATCTTGATGAACGCGAATTCGAGGCTCGTGAGGGCCATCTCGGCGCCGTTCGGTGCCGCCAGGCGGCGGTAGCGCATGCTCAGGTGCCAGCCGGGATTGAGCTGCCGCGCCAGGCTGAGGATGTAGTCGAGCAGCTGTTCGGGCTGGCCGTTTGCGTCCAGCCGCACGTCCTGCGCGTCGGGATTGAAAATGGTGACGCCTTTCGGATCGGCGTCGTCGTCCGGGACCGGCGCGGGCGGTGCCGGCGGCTGGCGCGTCATGCGCTGGTCGGCTTTCAATTGGCGGCAGCAAGAAACGACGTCTTTTACTTCAATGACCTGATAACCGGCGCTTTGAAACAGTGATGCCACATCGCGAGTGGGATGCCCGAGTAAAAGTAGATTCATGGTGTTCGTCTCTGTTTTGATTACGGACGAACAAATGGTAGGTCGATGATTAACCCGAATCCTGACAATATCTGGCAAAAAAACCGAATTGAAAAAGAATGGGAGGGCGGCGTTGTTTATATGGCGTGCGCCGCATCGGAAACGGTTGGCTTATATTGGTCGTCCAGTTAAATCTTTATCGGGCTTGATATATATCAATGGTTTATCTATGAGGTAATTCGATAGAATTGAGATTGAATATGATCGCGCAAAATCACTCGCCATGAACGGGCTTAATTGTGCGGTGAATTTAATTGAAAAAAGTTTGTTAAATGTCAAAGCGAACTCGAATTTTTATATGTAGATCAGGCGCTTAGAAAACATCGTGGAAAATAAAAAGGCCCGCGCAATAGCGGGCCTTTTCAATTGCGCGAACGTTTATTCAATGCGGGATGTTTTAATCGCGCACCACTCATTCAGCGACGAGCGACCGTTCGTGGCCATTAAAGCCCAGGGTCTGGCCCTCCTGACAGGGTGACGACAGGTATTGCCCTTTCAGCGACACGATGGCGCCGAATTGTTTTTTGATGCCGTACACGGGATCCGATCGCATCGACGCGTTATTAATCGCGACGATTCGCCCGTGCGCATCGATTCGTAGCGCAAAGGCGAGTCACGTCGATTGCCCGCATTGAAATGGGTGTTGTCGTCCAGCAAGGCGCCATGCACCGCGAACTTGATGGCGATAATGCCGTTCGCGATCGATCTCCCGAATTACCCTGTCATTGGATTCGTATGCCTCCGGCCCGAGCGGCGCGCGTACGTATCCATGTTCGCGCTGCGGCGAGCAGGCACGCTGACGAATTCTGGCGCGACGGCGTGCCCCGTCAGATTGCGCCAGCGAACAGGCCGTCCCGTGCCATCACGATGGTTGCCGAGCCCGGCGCGCCGTGTGCCGGGCCGTCCAACCACGAGGAAGACCATGAGGCATTTACTCTGCATGTTGGCCTGCCTGCTCGCGCTCGGCGACGCGCGGGCGGCGGATGGGACGGTCGATGCGGCCTGCGCGGCGCGCGTCGGCGACGAACCGGCGGTGCAGCTGGCAGCCGTGCGCGGGCCGATCGCGGCCGCCATCGGCACACTCGACAACGCCCGCGTGACCTTGCCGTCGCCCAGCTTGGCCAGCGGCACGATCACGTACCTGGACATCTCGCCCAATTTCGCGCAGCAGCTCGACAAGGTGTGCGTGCTCGGTTACTTCGAGCTGGCGCGTGGCGGCGCCGTGCTGACGGTGCCGCTCGTCGTCGAGAGCGTGCAGGCCGTCAAGGAAGAGGACCCGCACGACGGCGGCGCCGTCCAGCCCAGCACGCGCGTCTATTTCCGCGTCCCGGCCATCGACGACTTCGGGCGCGGGCAGGGTCGCCAGCCGTTCTGGAAATTCTGGGAGCGCGATGCGTCGCTGCACCTGAAGGTCGCCGCGTTCGCGTATGCCGACGGCGTGCGCGGCCACGTCTACTTCGGGCGCGACCTGCCCGTCACCGTATCGAGCAAGGGCGCGAGCGCCGTCGCCGCGCTGCTGTTCGCGGCGTTCTTCTACGGCGTCGCGGGTGCCGCGCTCGGTCCCGTCGCGCGCGCGCCCGAGGCGGCGGGGCGGCGCGCGCGGACACGGTGGCGCCGGCTGCTGCCGTGGAATATCACGGGCAGCAACGGCCAGGCGAGCCTGTCGCAGCTGCAGATGCTGCTGTTCACGCTGATCGTCGCCACCTTGCTGTTCTACCAGTGGCTGCGTACGGGCCTGTTGCAGGATTTGTCGACGGACCTGCTGTACCTGATCGGCATCTCGACGGCCGGCACCGCGGCGACGCAGGCCGCGACGGCGATCCGCAAGAACCTGGAGCCCGCGATCTACCAATACGTGCAGCAGCTCGGGTGGTTCACGGCGCCCATCGCCGATGCGCAGAGCCGGGGCCGGCCCAGCGGCCTGCTGCTGACGAACAAGCGCTTCGACATCTACAAATTCCAGATGCTCGTGTTCACCTGCGTGATCGCGGCCTATGTGATCGCCAGCGGTGCCGACGAACTCGGCAACGTGCAGATCTCGGCCACCCTGCTGACCCTGATGGGCATGAGCCAGGGCGCCTACGTCGGCGGGCGCGCGGCGGCCGACCTGCTCACGCCCCTGCAGGACCAGCTGCGCGGCATGCAGGCGCTGCAGCAGCGCTACGCGGCCGCCGCGGACGCGCGCGTGCGCGACGAATTGCGCGCCCAGTTCCGCCAGGCGGCGGCGCAGGCCGGGACGATGTTCGAGACGATGTTCGGCCGTGTGCTGCCGCCGGCCATGCTCGATCTGCCACCCGACGCCGACGTGCCGGGCGCCGCTGCGCCGGCCGCAGGCGCGGCTTGACGCGTCAGGGCAGGTACTGGTTGCCCGTGCGTGCCGCTGCCTCGTACACGCGCGGGAGCAGGAAGCGGCGGGCGCGCATGCGCGCACCGCTCATCGCGACGGTGAATTGCTGCGACGCCGTCACGGGCAGCGATGCCGCGGCGCGGCCATGCAGCGCGACCTGCAGCGCCAGCGTGGCCGCCACCTCGCCCTGTTCGTACGGCGACGTGCCGATCGCGAGCATGCCGCCGTCTTCGGTGGTGAAGGCGTTGAACGAGATCACCGGTACCGCCGCATGGGCCTCGGTCCAGCCCATGACTTCGCGCGCGGGGACGGGGCTTGCGTCCATGGCGGAGCGGCGCAGGCCGCGGTAGCCGCTCACGAGCAGCACGTCGTGGTCCGCACCGAGCGCGCGCACGGCCGCCTGCCACGCGGGCCACGTGTCGACCTGCAGCACGGTGTCGAGGCGGATCGGCCGCCAGTCGTAGTGTCGTACCTGGCGGGCATCGCCGTCGACGGTTTGCGAGCGGTCGCCGAGGTAGGCCACGCGCAGCGGCCGGCCCGGGGTCCCGATGCTGGCCGTGCTCTCGAGCGCTTCGCGCATGGCGTCCAGCGGGATGCGTTCGAGGATGCCCGTGACGTTGGGCGCGCCCGCATAGCCGTAGTCGGCGGCCGTCCGGTTCACGCCGGCGAAGACGATGGTGAGGTGCGGGTCGCCCACGAAATAACGGGCCACGTATTCCTGGGCGTCGTCGTCGACGGCGATGACGACGTCGGGCCGGGTCGCGGCGATGACGTTGCGCGCGGCGATGCCGGCGCTGGCCTTGAACGCCGGCGACGGATGGCGCTTCGTGTCCATGTAATACCAGCGTACCCGGTACAGGTATTTCTTGTCGAGCACGCGGTTCAGCCCCACGTTGACGTCCCGGACCCACGCATAGTCGGGGTCGTAGCTGTGCAGCACGAGGATCGTGGGCTTGCGCGCGTTGTACCAGCCGGCCAGCAGCAGCGCGCCGCCCAGGAACACGGCCACCATGGTCTTTTCCGGTTTGCGCATCATCGTATCCCCAGCATCGCCCAGTATGGAAAGCTCGCGTAGACGGCCAGCAGGCGCGCCACGTTGAGGAAGGCGTTCAGCCACAGGAAGCGCCGTTCGTCGTACGGCACCGCGCCGCTGTTCGCCTGCCGCATCTGCAGGTAGTAGCTGCACTGGTACGGGAACCACCACACGTCGGAAAACACGAGGATGATGAAGCCGACCAGCCATTCGTTCACGCCGTTCACCTGCGCGAGCGGCATCAGGATCGTGGCCAGGATCACGCTCGTCGCATTGATCGGCGCCGCAAGCCGGATGACGTTCACGAGCGCGTACAAGAGCAGCACGAACAGCGCGAAGTCGCCGCGCATCGTGGCGCCGAGTGCGCCGAGGTACGTGCCCAGCATGCGGTCGAGGCCGAGGTGGTTGAACGCGGCGACGATGCCCATGATGCCGCTCAGGTACAGGAGGAGCGTCCAGTCGACCTTTTCCTTCAGTTCCTTCTTGTCGAGCGTGCCGCATAACAAAAGGCCGAACAGCATCGCGAAGCCCACCCATGGCGCCTGTACCTTGTGCAGCGAGCTCGTGGCGATGCCCGCGACCATGAAGCCGATGCCCGCGAGCGCCGCCCGTTCGCGGCTCGTCACGGGGCCCAGCAGCGCGCATTGCGCCTCGAGGCGCGCGCGCGGCAGGTGCGGGCGCTCGCCGTTGCGGCAGCCGAACGTGGCGGCCGCCGCGTGCGCCGCCAGCAGCACGGCCGCGGTCACGAGCGCCGCCTGCAGCCACGCGGCGCCCTGGAAATGGTCCTGGCCCTGCGGCGACAGGAGACCGAACACGGCGAAGTTGACGGATTTGCTCGTGATGAAGATGGCGGAGAACAGCGTGCCGCCGCTGAAGCAGCTCAGCGCCAGCCGCGTGGCCGCGTGTTCGCCCGCGGCCAGCCGCAGGTTGTCGGCCATGTCGGTGTAAAAGGGCGCCAGCAGGGCGATGCGGCCGTTGGCGGTGGGGATGATGGGCGTAAGCAGGACGCCGGTCGCGAACAACCCCACGTTGTGCCAGCGCTGGCGGTTCGGCAGGCGCCGCAACAGCAGCAGCATGACGCGGTAGCCCAGGCCGGAGCTGACGACGACGGTGCCAAGCGCCAGCGTGCTGAGGGCCATCATGAAGCCGTCCGACGCGAAGCCCGACAGGATCACGGGCACCGGTACGAGGCCCGTCAGCAAGGTGGCCAGCAGCGCGAACAGGGCGGGGATGTAGTCGTCGACGAGGTTGCAGATCCACATGGCGATCGTCGCCGCGAAGATGGCGAGGAAGATCACGCCGCCCTCGTCGAGGCCGCGGCCCGCCGCGCACGCGAGCGTGACCAGCGCGGCCCCGATCACGAACAGCCATCCGGTCGCCGCGTGGCGCCGGTAGCCGCCCTGCGCGGGTTTGGCGGGCGGCGGCGTGCGGGTCAAGGTCTCGCCGGCCAGGTTGCTCGCCAGCGACAACAGCAGGTCCGTCTTCAGCGCGGGATGCGGGGCGAGCAGCGCGCACAGCGCGGCGCGCGGCAGGCACAGCACGGTCGTGTCCTCGACGGCGACGGCGCCCGCCAGGTAGGCGTGTGTGTCGGACGCCGCTTCTTCGCCGAAGCGCCCGGCGATCACGGCGCGGTGCCGGCCCTGCGGCGACACGAGGGCGACGGCGCCGTCCACGAGCAGGTACAGGCAGTCGGCCGGGCTGCCTGCGGCGTAGACCGCGGTGCCCGCGGCGACCCGGCGGCGGCTCGCCTGCGCGACGAGGCGCGCCAGGCCGGCGCTGCCCAGCCGGCCGATCACGGGGTCGGCCTGCAGGCGGCCGGCGTCGGTGGCGGCGTCGTCGTCGATCACGACGCACCCCGGTCCGAGGCGGCCGGCGTGTCGTCCGCCTCCGGTTCGGGATCGGGCGCCGCCAGCACGACCGGCACCTGCTTGAACCACTTGAACAGCACGAGCAGCCCCGAATACACGGAAACGACGAGGCCCGTCGCCGCTTTCAGCTTGTCGAACAGCTCGCGCGAGAAGAGGGGCTTGTTGCGGTCGATGAACCGCTGCGTGCCGACCGAGGGCGGATAGGCGCTCGCCGACAGGATCATCGCCTCGTCCAGGTGCATCCTGAGGCGCGCCTCCAGTGCGGGGCCGTACAACGTCTCGAGCACCTTGACGATGGCCGCGGCGTCGACGCGGCGGTTCGCGACGAGGCTCAGCTTGACGCCCACGGTCTTCACGGCGTGCGGCGGGACGGGCGGCGCGGCGCCGTACATCATGGCGCCGATCTCCGTTTCGGCGGCCCAGTCGTGCCGCAGCGCGAACGACGCGGCAAACGGCACGTCGAGCAGGTGATAGCCCTGGCGCCGCACGAGGCAGTCGACGACGTCGGACGGCGCGAGCGACGTGAGCACGATGGCGTCCGGCAGCCGATCGCCACGCTGCGTGAGCAGGTCTTCCGTCGAGACGTTCGATTCCACGTAGTCGACGTCCTCGCGCAGCCCGGCGAACGCGAGGATCTGGCGCGCGACGATGCGCGTGCCGCCCTGGCGGCTGTTGAGATTGACCCGGTGCCCGCGCAGGCCCGCGATGTCGGCGATGCCGGGACGGGCGAGGAAGTGCAGCTGTTCCGACGTCACGGTCGCCACCTGCACCACGTCGGGGCTCGGCAGGTCGAGGCCGCCCTGGACGAATGCAAGGTCCAGCTTTCCCGCCGCGACGAGCGCCAGCGCTTCCTGCGAGCCATCGGTGGGGTGCACGGCCAGCGCGACGCCGTTGCCGGCAGCCGCGTCCTGCAGGGCCTTCGCGAAGAAGTGGCGGTTGCTCGTGATGTCGGTGCCGGACATCGTCAGCGTGTAGCGGTGCGGGACGAGCTGCGCCAGCGACCAGGTCGCGACGCCCGTCAGTACGAGCAGCGCGAGCGCGGCGAGGCCGCGTGCGGCGGGGCTGTGCCGCCGCCAGCGGCGCGATACGAGCTGGAAGGGAGAACGATAGGGCATGCCGTGGTCCTGGTCGGAAGGGTCAGCAGACGGCGACGAGGCCGAGGCGCTCGACGATCGCCTGGCCGGCGGGGCTGCGCGCGAAACGCACGAATTCTGCGCGGGTGCCGCCGGGGGCGCCGTGCAGCAGCAGGTGGAAGCCGTGCGTGAACGGATAGCGGCCCGACAGCACGGCGGCGCACGTCGCCTCGACGCCGTCCACGGCCAGCAGGGCGAGACCGTCCGCGCCTGCGCCCGCGCGCGCATGGCCGGGGAGGTAGCCGATCGCCGTCGGGTCGGCGGCGACGGCGGCGGCAAGCGCCGTGTCGTCAGCGCATTCGCGGGCATCCAGCGCGAGCGCGCCGCCACCCAGCAGCAGGAGCTCCGCCGAGCGCCGCGCCGTGGCGTCGCGTGCATGCGCATACACACTGAGCGGCGCGTCGGGGCCGCCGAGCGCGCGCCAGTTCGCGATCTCGCCCGCGAACGCGGCGCGCACCTGCGCGCGCGTGAGGCTGCGCAGCGCCTGGTTCCGGTTGACGACGATGCCGATGTCGTCGCGGGCGATGAGGTACTGGCGTGCCCCGGCGTCGTCCTCCGTGTCGGACAAAGCGCGCGTCATGGCCGCCACGTCGATCGCGCCACGGCTGGCCGCGATATAGGCCGGCAGCGAGCCGCCCCGTTCGACGACGATGGCCACGTCGGCGCGGCCCTGCACGAACGCCTGCGCCAGCGCGCGCGCCAGCGGGACCATCGCGGCCGCGCCGCCCACCAGCAGCGATTCCTGCGCCGCCCGTACGTCGCCATGGCCGGGCGTGCAAGCGACGGTGGCCAGCACGCCCGCGCCCGCCAGCACGATGCACGCATCGCGCCTACGCACGATCAGCCTCCGCCGCCCCTGCTTGCCCCGCGGCCGCCGCATAGGCAATGAACCGCGCCGCCGGCAGCGTCCAGGGACCCAGTGTGACGAGCATCAGGGGCGCGTACACGGGGTCGACCGGCGCCGTGTCCGCAATGCGCAGCACCTTCAGGTGGCGCGGGAAGGCCATGTGCGGCGCGTACGTGATGGCGAACGGACGCGCGGCCAGGCGCGCCAGCCGGTCATCCGTGCCGAGCACGCGCGCCAGTGGCGTATAGGTATCGGCGACGCCCAGCAGGCGCTGGCGCCAGCTGGTCGACACGCCGCCCGTGGGCGGTCCCACCAGCACCTCGATGGGCGCGCGCGGCCCGCCGAGCCTGGCCCAGTCCGCGATCCGGCCCGTGAACACGTTGCGCAGCTGCAGCAGGGTGAGGGCATCGACGGGGTTCGACGCATGCACGAGCGGGACGATGGCATCGCGCCGGACGACCGTGGCGCGGAACGGCAGACCGCGCGCGCCGGCGGCCGCGGCGAGATCGTCGGGCGCCGTGCCGCTGGCCATGGCGATGTCGGTGGTGCCGTCGAGCAGCGCCTTGTAGCCGCGCGCCGTGCCGCAACCGCCGTTGACCACGACGCGCACGGCGTGCGTCTCCATATACGCTTCGGCGATGCGCTGCATGCGGGGCAGCAGCGTCGTCGATCCCGTCAGTTGCAGGGCGGGTGAAGGGGGATGGGGTGGGTTGTTCATATCGGCCTCGCATCGATCGCAGACCGATCCATCGTAGGCCGCCGGCGCCACCGCGCCCTGACGGTATCTGGCGCCGGGCGCGGGCCGTCAGGTCAGCGCGGTCGCAGCCAGATCGCCTGGCCGCCCGAGGCGGGCAGGTCGAGCTGCAGCACCGTGCCCGCGTCCACCGTGCGCGTGCGGATGCCCACGTGCGTCGCCGTCGGCGCGGCCGGGGCGTCCGCGTAGATCGTCGCCTCGTAGCGCCGGCCTTTCGGCAGGAAGTCCAGCTTCAGGTCGACGCGGCGGGCGTCGTTGCCGGTGATGCTGCCCACGAACCACTCGTCGCCCTTGCGCCGCGCGATCGTCACGCCCCGTCCCGGCTCGCCTTCCGGCACGCGCGTCTCGTCCCACGTCGTCGGGATGCGGTCCCAGAACGCCAGCTCCGGCTCGTCGTGCGAGCGTTCGGGCCGGTCGTACCAGTACAAGGTCTGCAGGGGGCTGTAGTAGACGACGGCCAGCGCCAGCTGGTGCGCGTGCGTCGTCCTGATGCGCGGGTCGTAGTAGCAGATCGTGTAGTCGGCCGGGCCGGCGAGGAAGCGCACGAACGGCAACACGGTGTCGTGCGTGGCGTCCGGCATTTCCTCGTTGCCGCGGATGCCTTCCGCCGTCATGAGGTTGGGCCACGTGCGCTGCTCGCCCGTCGGGCGCCAGTCGTCGTGGACGTTGACCATGATGTGGGCGGCGGCCGCCTGCTGCAGGGTCTTCTCGAGCCACGTCGTCCAGCGGTGCGAGCCCACCTGCACGTAGCCGAACTTGACGCCCGCGACGCCCCAGTCGCGGTAGGTCTGGAACAGCGTGTCCGACTGCGCCAGCAGGCCTTGCTGGTTCACGTACAGCCACACGCCGATGCCCTTGCTCTTCGCGTACGCGATGATGCCGGGCAGGTCGAAGTCGGGGATCGCGACCTTCGTCGCATCGGCGTCGAACGAGAACGCGTTGCCGTACCACTTGAAGTCGAACAGCACGTATTGCAGGTGGTGGCGCGCGGCGAAGTCGATGTTGGCCTTCGCGTCCGTCGTCGTCAGCGACATCACGCGCATGATCTTGCCGGGCTTGATCCACGACGTGTCCGCGATCCTCGACGCATCGTTCAGGTTCAGGATGAAGTCATCGTGCTCGATCAGCTGGCCCGGGCGGCGCGCGATCATGATGCCGCGCCAGGGCGTGGCGAACGGCGAGATCAGGTCGGCCGGGTCGTGCATCGATGTCACCAGGGTGTCCGGCTTGTCGGGGCTGAGCTTGAACTTGGTGCGCGCGTAGTCGACCATGCGGCCTTCGAGCAGCGCGACGGACAGGCCGTTCGGCAGCGCCAAGGTGAGCGGACGTTCCGCCTCGTCCGGCCAGTGCGCGAGCGGCATCAGTTGATATGGCCCTTGCGCCCAGCCGTGGAACCACGCGCGCGTGCCGGCGGGCAGGGCGAATTCCGTGTCCTCGCCGAGGATGCGGTAATACGCGCCTTTCTCGTTCTCGGGGAAGGCGAAGCGCAGCGCCACGCCCTCGTCGTAGGCGCGCACTTCGACGGACAGCTTGTACAACGGGTTGTCGTCCTTGACCAGGTCGACGGTCAGCGCTTCGTAGTGGTCGCGGATGCGCGCGCGCTCGCCCGTGACGGGTGTCCACGTGCTGTCGTGGCTCGCGCGGTGCACGCCCGTCACGCGCAGGTTCTCGAACCAGTCGGCGTGGCGATCGACGGGCAGGGCCATCGCGTTTTCGTTCAGGTGGTTGTCGAGTCGCAGCGCGAGGCGCGAGTCGCGGATGACGACGTCGCCGTCGTAGCGCACGTTGTACGACAGGTTGCGCCTGCCTCCCGCGTCCAGCTTGTGCGCGAGTTCGAGCACGATGTGGCCGTCCGGCGACGCGACGCGTTCGACCGTGTCCGGCCCGGCGAGCGCGTGGGCGGCGATGCACAGGCTGGCGATGGCAATGAAGGTGCGCGAAAACGGGCGCATGGCGTCTCCTCATGTTGTTATCGATCACATCGTAGCAGACCTCTGCCATGAAACGCAATCGAGAAAATCCGCGACAAACGGCTCGGATATCGATAACATGGCGAGCGGCCGGCCGAGGTCCGGCACTTGACAATGGAAGAGGACATGAAGAACACGACGAGGAGATTTTTGGCGGCCGCGCTGCTGGCCGCGGCAACGTGCGCGCAGGCCGACGACACGTTCCGTCCGGGCGCCCTGTGGCCCGACGACAAGGCCGTGCACGTCAACGCGCACGGCGGCGGCCTGCTCGAACACGACGGGGTGTATTACTGGTTCGGCGAGCACAAGGTGGCGGGCGAGGCCGGCAACGTCGCCCAGGTCGGTGTGCACGTGTACAGCTCGCGCAACCTGACGGACTGGCACGACGACGGCATCGCGCTGGCCGTCACCGACGACCCGGCCAGCGACATCGTGCGCGGCGCGATCATCGAACGGCCGAAGGTCGTCCGCAATCCGCGCACGGGCAAGTTCGTGATGTGGTTCCACCTGGAGCTGAAGGGCCACCGCTACGACGCGGCGCGTGCCGGCGTGGCCGTCGCGGACAGGGTGACGGGCCCGTACGTGTACCAGGGCTCGTTCCGGCCCGACGCGGGCGCATGGCCCGTCGACGTGACGCCGGCCGACAAGGACCCGGCGACCTCGACCCTCGCGCGCGACCACGCGGACGGCCAGATGGCGCGCGACATGACCTTGTTCGTGGACGACGACGGCACCGCCTACGACATCTACGCCTCCGAGGAAAACCATACGATGCACGTGTCGCGCCTCTCCGCCGACTACCTGCGTTCGGCCGGCCAGTACGCGCGCATGATGCCGAACGGCGACGACGAAGCGCCGGCCATGTTCAAGCACGGCGGCAAATACTATCTCGTGACGTCGGGCCTGACGGGCTGGAAGCCGAATGCGGCGAAGTCGTACGTGGCAGACCGCATCCTCGGGCCGTGGAAGGCGCTCGGCAACCCGGTGCGCGGCACGCCGGACCAGCAGAAGTTCACGTTCGGGGGCCAGTCGACGTATGCGCTGACCTTGCAGCGCCACGGCTGTACGCGCCACATCCTGATGTTCGACGTGTGGCGCCCGAAGGACGCCATCGACGGCCGCTACGTGTGGCTGCCCGTCGAATGGGAGGGCGACAGGCCCGTCGTGCGCTGGCGCGACAGCTGGACCTTGAACGACCTCGACAAGCTGCCCTGCGACGGTCCCAAAGGCTAGCGGCCGTCGCGCCGCACGGCGGCGGCCGCATCGTCCGGCGTCTGGCGCGCCGCGCGCGCGACGGGCAGGTGCCAATCGAGCTTGATGGCGGCGAGGCGCAGGCCGAAGCACAGCGCGGCGCCCGCGCAGGCGCTGACGGTGCCGGGCAGGCCCAGCGCGTCGCCCGACACGAGCACGGCGGCGCCGGCCAGCGCGGCGACGGCGTAGATGTCCGAGCGCAGCACGGCGGGAATCTCGGACAGCAGCACGTCGCGCGCGACGCCGCCGCCGACGCCCGTCAGCATGCCGAGCAGCGCGGCCATCACGGGCGACAGTCCGAACACGAGGGCTTTCTGCGCGCCGGCCACGCAGAACAGCGCGAGGCCCGCCGCGTCGAACACGAGCACGGGGCTGCGCAGCCGGCGGATGTTCGGGTACCAGAAAAAGATCATGGCGCCGGCCAGCAGCGACGCGGCCAGGTAGCGCCAGTCGCGGATCGCCGCCGGCGGCGTGGCGCCGATCAAGACGTCGCGCACGATGCCGCCCGAGTTGGCGGCGACGAACGACAGCACGAGCACGCCGAACAGGTCGAGCCGGCGGCGCACGCCGGCGACGGCGCCGCTGAGCGCGAACACGAAGGTGCCCAGCAGGTCGAGCGTCAGCACGAGGGTCTTGATGGCGGCGCTGACGTCGAGGGAAACGGGAGGGAACACGGTTTTGCCGATGATGGTTGACAGTCCGTCATTATGCCGCGTGGCGGCACTGAAAGGTAATTGAAGGGTTGCGTCGATATAGTGGGCTCCATTCACCAGGCTGATCGTCCGTATTACCGCACACGATATCTGTGCGACGCGGACGCCGGCCCAAGCATAAACGAGGAGCACACATGAATACGACGACTACGACCTACACTCCGGCAAGCGCCGACGCGCGTTCCGGCATTTCGCTCGCGGCCATCTGCCGCCGCGTCGCGCGCACCCGCATCGGCATCGTGCCGCTGCCCGTCTACCTGCTGTTGCTGGCGCTGATCGCGGGCTTCGTCACGACGGGCAAGGTACCGAACGACATCTGCGTGTCGATCGCGATCCTCACGGTCGGCGGCTTTTCCTGCGCGGAACTGGGCAAGCGCCTGCCGTTCTTCCGCACCATCGGCGCGGCCGCGATCTTCGCCACGTTCATCCCGTCGTACCTCGCGTTCAGCAAGGTCCTGCCGGCGCCCGTGCTGAAGAACGTCGTCGACTTCACGAAGTCCACGAACTTCCTGTACCTGTTCATCTCGTCGATCATCGTCGGCAGCATCCTCAGCATGGACCGCAACGTCCTGATCAAGGGCTTCGTGAAGATCTTCGTGCCGCTCGCGATCGGCTCCGTCGTCGCGGCCGCCGTCGGCACCGCCGTGGGCACCCTGCTGGGCCTCGGCCCGTACCACACGTTCTTCTACCTCGTCGCGCCGATCATGGCCGGCGGCGTGGGCGAAGGCGCGATCCCGCTGTCGATCGGCTACGCGGGCATCCTGGGCCAGGAACAGGGCCACCTGTTTGCCGAAGTCCTGCCGCCCGTGATGCTGGGCAGCCTGACGGCGATCCTGCTGTCCGGCATGCTGAATTCGCTCGGCAAGAAGCGTCCGCACCTGTCGGGCCAGGGCCGCCTGCAGCCGGGCGAAACGGACGACCTCGCGCCGCAGGCCGAGACCGTGCCGGGCCAGTTCGACGTCGCGAACGTCGCGGCGGCCGGCATCACGTCGATCTCGCTGTACATGGTCGGCATGATGTGCTTCCGCCTGTTCGATTTCCCGGCGCCCGTCGCCATGCTGTTCGTCGCCGTGATGTTCAAGCTGTCGCGCCTCGTGTCGCCGCAACTGCAGCAAAGCTCGTACATCGTCTACAAATTCTTTTCGACGGCCGTCACGTACCCGCTGCTGTTCGCCATCGGCGCGTCGATGACGCCGTGGGACAAGCTCGTGTCGGCATTCAACGTCGTCAACCTGACCGTCATCGTCTCGACCGTCGCCAGCCTCATCGCCACCGGCTTCTTCGTCGGCCGCCGCATGAACATGTACCCGATCGAGACGGCGATCATCAACGCCTGCCACAGCGGCCAGGGCGGCACGGGCGACGTGGCGATCCTCACGGCGGCCGAGCGCATGCAGCTGATGCCGTTCGCCCAGATCGCCACCCGCATCGGCGGCGCCATCACCGTCACCTTGACCCTGTTGCTGATGTCGCAACTGCACTGAGCCGTCCGGCCGGTAACGCTGTCCGCGAGTATGATGAGGCCATGAACGTGTTGCGCATTCTTCCGCTGCTCGCGGCGTTGTTGACGGTGCCGGTCGCTGCGGCAACCCGGCAAGCCGAATGCCTCGTCCCGTCCAAGCCGGGCGGGGCGATGGACCTGACCTGCAAGCTCGCGCAGCAAGCGTTGCAGGCCAAGCCGGACGCGCCCCGGCTGAAGCTCAGCTACCTGCCGGGCGGGATCGGCGCCGTCGCCTGGCACACGATCGTCTCGCAGCGGCGCGGCGAGCCCGACACGATCGTCGCGTTTTCCGGCGGCTCGCTGCTGAATCTTGCGCAAGGCAAGTTCGGCAAGGCCAACCCCGACGACGTGCGCTGGATCGCCGCCCTCGGCATCGACTACGGCGTGATCGCCGTCCCGGCCGACTCGCCATGGCACAGCCTGCGCGACCTGATGGCGGCGCTGCGCCGCGATCCGGAAAAGATCCTCATCGGCATGTCCGGCACGATCGGCAGCCAGGACTGGATGAAGATGGCGCTGCTGGCACGCCAGGCCGGCCTCGACCCGCGCCAGCTCCGCTTCGTCGCGCTGGAAGGCGGCGGCGAGGAATTCGTCGCGATGCAGGCGGGCTATGTGCAGGTGGTGTCGAGCGACGCGTCCGAGACGTCGCTGTACACCGGGGCCGGCAAGGCGCGCGTGCTCGCCGTGCTGTCCGAGAAGCGCCTGCCGGGCCAGTTCGCGACGGTGCCCACGGCGCGCGAGCAGGGTTTCGATCTCGTGTGGCCGCTGATCCGCGGCATCTGGATGGGGCCCGACGTGCCCGAGGCCGACTACCGGCGCTGGGTGCAAGCGTTCGACAGCGTCGAATCGTCGCCCGCGTTCGCACAGATGCGCGCGCGCAGCGGCCTGTATCCGCTCGCGCTGACGGGCGACGCGCTGAGCCGCTACATCCGCCAGGCCGTCGCCGACTACAAGCGCCAGGCGCGCCAGTTCAATCTCGTGCGCGAGCACTAGCGTCCGGCGCCGCCGGCGCGGGCGGGTCGTCCGCCGCCTGCCGGTGCCGCACGCGTTGCGCCGCCACGACACCGACCCCCAGCAACGCGAGACTCAACATCGTGCCGAACGACGGCGCCGCGAGCCAGCGCAGCGACTGGTTCGGCTGTTCCAGCGGGCTGTCCTGCGGCGGGTCCGACTGCGCGGCCGCCGCCGCCGTGGCCGGCTCCCCCGCGAACAATGCCGTCATCGCCTGCACGAACGGTGCCAGGTCGTGCGCGCCCCGGCCCGACAGCAGGTGGGCGTCGCGTACGACGTCGTCGTTGCGCCACGTGGCGCCCGCGTTCACGAGGTCGTCGCGAATGCCGGGCCAGGCCGCGACCGTGCGTCCCGCCGCGCGGCCCGCCGACACGAGCACGAGCGGCGCCTGCGCCAGCACCGCGATCGGCTTGGCGGCCATGTCGAATTCCCGGACGAACGCACGCGCCGGGGCCGATTGGCGCAGCGCGTCCGGGCTGACGTAGCCGCCGGGGATGAAGAGGCCGTCATGGTCGGCCGCCTGCGCGGTGTCGATGACTGCGCCGACGCGCACGAGTTCGCCTGGCTGGTGCAGGTGCATGCCGCGGATGCGCCCGCGCCGCAACGACACGAGCGTCACGGCGGCACCGCCTTCCGCGAGGGCAGCGAGCGGGACGTCGATCTGCGCCTGTTCGAACCCGTCGGCGGCCAGCACCGCGATGCGCTTGCCGGCGAGTAGCTTGGGTGTGCTCATGGTCACTCCGGTTCCGGGATCATCTTCCACAGAGCCCCTGCGCGCGCCATTAGTTCCTTGTCCGTGGTTCAGGCTGCCATCCGAAAATCGTACGACGCATCGTTGGCGCACGCGCGGTTGCGCGGCGGTGGGCTCGCGCGCACGGCCATCGGCTGCGCATCGGTGAGTAAAGCCATCATGGCGGGCACGTCGAGGCCGTCCAGCGCGGCCTGGAAGCGGCGGATGCGTTCGCGGCACAGCTTGTCGTCCGGCGGGGCCTCGTGCGCGTGCGCGCGCAACCGGCGCCGCGCGCGCGACACGTGCTGGCGCGCGGTCGCCGGCTTCGTGCCGAGCGCGGCGGCGACGTCGGCATGATCGCATTCGAACACGTCGTGCAGCACGAGGGCCAGCCGCTCGGCCGGCGACAGGCAGCCGAGCAGCCGCGCGAGCGCGTCGCCCAGCGCGGCCTGGCGCAGGAGGTTGTCGTCCGGTTCGGCCGGCGGGGCGGCCGGCGCCAGGTCCTGCGCGGCGTGCGCGGCCAGTGCGTCGCGCACGCGCCGGCGCAGGCGGTCGATCGAGCGGCGCCGCACGACGGTCGTCAGCCACGCGGCCGGCGTCGCCAGCGCGGCGCGGTCGGCCGCATGCCAGGCGAGAAAACAATCCTGCACGACGTCCTCGGCGTCCGCCGCGCTGCCGACGATGCGCAGGCTGAGCGCCTCGAGGCGCGGGCGCAGGTGTTCAAACAGGCTTTCGTTTGCATCGGTGCAAGACATCGCGGCTCTCCTCATGCGGTGGTGGTGCCACTTGTCGCCTGGCGTCGCCCGGATGTGACACGCCGGAGATATTTTTTTTCGGCGTCACACGGCGGCCGCGGCCGGCGTCATGGGGGCAGCGAATCGAATCCGCGATTCGACCGACCGAAAGGAGCACCATGACTTCGACTTTCCCCCGCGGACTGGGCCTCGTGCCCACCGTCATCGAACAAACGGGCCGCGGCGAGCGCGCCTTCGACATCTATTCCTGCCTGCTGAAGGAACGCGTGATCTTCCTCGTCGGCGAGGTGACGGAACAGTCGGCGAACCTGATCGTCGCGCAGCTGCTGTTCCTCGAATCGGACAATCCCGACAAGGACATCGCACTGTACATCAGTTCGCCGGGCGGGTCCGTCTACGCGGGCATGGCCGTGTACGACACGATGCAGTTCGTGAAGCCGGACGTGTCCACCTTGTGCACGGGCTTCGCCGCGAGCATGGGCTCGTTCCTGCTGGCGGCCGGCGCGCCCGGCAAACGGTACGCGCTGCCGAACGCGCGCATCATGATCCACCAGCCGCACGGCGGGTCGCAGGGCGTGGCGGCCGACATCGACATCCAGGCCCGCGAGATGTTGTACCAGCGGCACCGGCTGAACACGATCCTGGCCGAGCGCACGGGACAGACGCTGGCGCGGATCGAGAAGGATACGGACCGCGACCGCTATATGTCGGCGCACGAAGGGGCGGAGTACGGCCTGATCGACCGTGTATTGACGGGGCGCGGCGATGACGCCACGGTCGCATTACGAAATCCGTCAGACGCCTGAATAATTTATCCCAGGCATGCCGGCAACGTCGCCCACGACCCATTGCATCGGCTATGTTTCATGGTTTCCGCCGCCGGCCCGCGCCGGGCCGCGGCTTTACTCCCGAAGCGAACCATGAAACTGAAACAGAACCTGACCCTCGTATCCCTCGCGCTGGCCATGTGGTGCACCGGCGCCGTGTCCGCCGAACAGGACAAGCCGTGGATGGACACGCACCGCCCCGCCGCTGAACGGGCCAGGCTGGCCGTGCAGGCCATGACCCTGGACGAGAAACTGAAGCTCGTGTACGGCTACCTGGGCGCCGACTTCAAGGAAAAGAACTCGACGCGTCCGGCCGAATCGCACAAGCAGTCGGCCGGCTTCGTGTACGGCGTGCCGCGCCTGGGCATTCCGAACATCTGGGAAACGGATGCGGGCGTCGGCGTCGCGAGCCAGGGTGGACCCGACGCGCGCCCCGCGACGGCGCTGCCGTCCGGCCTGAACACCGCCGCCACGTGGGACCTGCGCACGGCGCAGGCGGGCGGCGCGATGATCGGCGCGGAAGCCCGTGCCTACGGCTTCAACGTGATGCTCGCGGGCGGCGTCAACCTCATGCGCGACCCGCGCAATGGCCGCAACTTCGAATACGGCGGCGAGGACCCGCTGCTGGCCGGCCGCATCGTCGGCGCCCAGATCAAGGGCATCCAGTCGAACCACATCGTCTCCACGCTCAAGCATTTCGCGCTGAACGACCAGGAGTCGAGCCGCACCACGCTGAACGTGAAGATCGACGACGCGGCGGCCCGCATGTCGGACCTGCTGGCGCTGCAGATCGCGAACGAAGAAGGCAACCCGGGCGCCGTCATGTGCGCGTACAACCGCATCAACGGCGTGTATTCGTGCGAGAACGACTACCTGCTGAACGGCGTGCTGAAGAAGGACTGGGGCTTCAAGGGCTGGGTCATGTCGGACTGGGGCGCCGTGCACAGCACCGTGCAGGCGGCGAACGCCGGCCTGGACCAGCAATCCGGCATGCCGTTCGACCTGTCCGATTATTTCGGCCCGCCGCTGAAGGAAGCCGTGCAGAACGGCTGGGTGGCCGAGTCGCGCCTGGACGACATGGTGGGCCGCATCCTCTACGGCCTGTTCGAGCACGGCGTCGTCGACCACCCGGTGGCGCCGGCGCCGCAGACGATCGATGCCAAGGCGCATGCGGCCGTGTCGCAGCAGGATGCGCAGGAGGGCATGGTGCTGCTGAAGAACGCACGCCGTACGCTGCCGCTGGGCACGGGCCTGAAACGCGTCGCCGTCATCGGCGGCCACGCGGACCGGGGCGTGCTGGCCGGCGGCGGCTCGTCGCTCGTCTATCCGGCGGGCGGCAACGCCGTGCCGGGCATCGCGCCCACGACCTGGCCCGGCCCCGTGATGTACTACCCGTCGTCGCCGCTGAAGGCGATCCAGAAGCGGCTGCCGCGCGCGGCCATTGCCTATAACGACGGCCTGGACCCCGCCGCGGCCGCGAACCTCGCGCGCGACAGCGACGTGGTGATCGTGTTCGCCACGCAGTGGACGGGCGAGGGCGTCGACATGGAGACGCTGGCGCTGCCGGACAAGCAGGACGCCCTCGTCGCGGCCGTCGCGACAGCGAATCCGAACACGGTCGTCGTGCTGGAAACGGGCGGTCCCGTCACGATGCCGTGGCTGGACCAGGTGCCCGCCGTCCTCGAAGCGTGGTATCCGGGCTCGGCCGGCGGCGAGGCCATCGCGGCCGTGCTGTTCGGCGAAGTGAACCCGTCCGGCCACTTGCCCGCCACGTTCCCCGCGGCGGACGCGCAACTGCCGCGCGCCGCGCTGGACGGCCTGCCGTGGGTGCCGGACCGCCGCTTCGACGTCGACTACCACGAGGGCGCGGCCGTCGGCTACAAGTGGTTCGACCTGAAGGGCCTGACCCCGCTATTCCCCTTCGGCCACGGCTTGTCGTACACGGAGTTCGCGTTGGGCGACCTGGCGGCCGACGCCAAGGACGGCATCGTGCGCGCCTCGTTCACCGTCCGCAACACGGGCCGGGTGAGCGGCAAGGAAGTGGCCCAGGTGTACGTGTCGCCGTTGAACGCGCATTGGGAAGCGCCGAAGCGCCTGGCCGGGTTCCAGAAGGTCGACGTGAAGCCGGGCGCCGCCGTCAAGGCCAGCGTCACCGTCGACCCGCGCCTGCTCGCGATGTACGACAGCGCGTCGCGCACGTGGAGAGTGGAGAAGGGCGACTACCGCATCACCCTGGCCGCCAGCGCGGCGGATCCGAAAGCGACGAGCACCGTCGTGCACCTGGACGCGGCCGTGTACGACGTCAACGGCAAGCGGGTCGCCGGGCAGTAAGCGAGGCGGGGCGGCGTCGGCCAGGCGCGCGCCCCGTTGCGTGGGCAATACGTTTCAAAAAGGAAATAATAATTACTGCGTAGAACTATGTTACGCTGGCTGGAACTTGTTCGTCCACCATCCCACCGGCCGGTCCATGTCGTCTTCCCTCTCTTTCAACCTCGGGCTCGACCTGAGGGACGCGCTGCTCGTCGGCGCCGTCGTCTTCGTGTGCTCGATCTTCGGCATCTACACGGCGCCGCCGGGCGTGCTGGCCGCGTTCTGGCCGACGAATGCCGTCCTCGTGGGGCTGCTGCTGCGCCGAGGCCATCCGCCGCGCGCCGCGCACTGGCTCGCGGCCGTCGCCGGCTACGTCGTGGCCGACCTCGCGATGGGGCACGGCTGGCCCAAGACCCTGATGCTCACGTCGACCAACCTGATGGGCGTGACCGTCTGCTGGCGGCTGCTCGCGCGCCTGCCCGACGAGTACCGCGGCCTGCGCCATCCGCGCTCGATGCCGCGCTTCGTGCTGGTCGCGACGAGCGGTGCCGCGGCTGCCGGCGTCGGGGGCACCGTCATCCATCCCGCGCTGTACGGCGGCACACCCGCGTACGGCTTCCTGTTCTGGTTTGCGACGGAGCTCGTGAACTACATCGCGATCCTGCCCGTGCTGCTGACGATGCCGGACCTCGTGCGCCGCCTGACGGGGCCCCGGCGCCGCGGCGACTGGCAGCCGTGGCGCGGCGGTCGCGCGGAATACGTGGCGCCGCTGGCCGCGTTCGGCGGCAGCCTGTGGCTCGGCACGCAGCTGGGCGGCCCGGGCGTAATCGCTTACCCGATTCCCGCGATGCTGTGGTGCGCGCTCACGTACAGCCTGTTCGCGACGGCCGGCATCACGTTGCTGTTCTCGATGTGGACCTTGCTCGCCATCGCCAGCGGCGCGCTCGTGATCGGCGCGCCCGTCGACACGCCGCAGGCCGTCATGTCGTTGCGCGTGGGCGTGACGTTGACGGCGCTGGCCCCGCTCGCGGTCGCCAGCGTGATGCTCGCGCGTAACGAATTGCTCGCGCGCCTGCGGCATGCCGCGTCGCACGACCCGTTGACGCAGGTGCTGAACCGCGGCGGCTTCCTGGCCCGCGCGGACACCGTGCTGGCGGCGCCCGCCGCGTGGCCCGCCGCGGTGCTGATGATGGACATCGACTTCTTCAAGAAGGTCAACGACACCCACGGCCACGCGGCCGGCGACGAGGTGTTGACGGGGTTTGCGCGGCTGGCATCGAGCTGCCTGCGCGGCGGCGACGTGCTGGGGCGCCTGGGTGGAGAAGAGTTCGCCGTGCTGCTGCCCGGCTGCGGCGTGGACGACGCGCACGCCATCGCCCGGCGCATCTGCGATGCATTCGCCGCCCAGCCGATTCCACTGGCCGGCGGCACGCGATTGCACGCCACCGTCAGCATCGGCCTCGGTTTCTGGAGTGCGCCCGGCACGCCCGTCGGCACGATGCTGTCGATGGCCGACGGGGCGCTCTACGACGCCAAGGACGCCGGCCGCAACCGGGTCGTCCTCGCTTAGCTTAGATACCGACCATCGACACGGCCTTCGTGTTCAGGTAGGACTCCAGTGCTTCCGGGCCGCCTTCGGAACCGTAGCCCGAATCCTTGATGCCGCCGAACGGCAGCTCGGCGCTCGGCGTGGCCGGCTGGTTAATCCACAACATGCCGACCTCCACACGGTTCATCAGCAGGTGCGCGTTCTTGATCGAGCGCGTGAACGCATAGCCCGCGAGGCCGTACGGCAGGCGGTTCGCTTCCGCGATGGCGTCCTCGAGGCTGTCGAAGCCGCGGATGCCGGCGACGGGGCCGAACGGCTCGTCGTTGAAGATCGACGCTTCCAGCGGCACGTCGGCGAGGATCGTCGGCGCGAAGAAGTTGCCGGCGTCGCCCACGCGCGTGCCGCCCGTCGCGACGATGGCGCCGCGCGCCTGCGCATCCTCGACGACCTTCGTCATCGCCGTCACGCGGCGCGCGTTGGCGAGGGGTCCCAGCGTGGTGCCTTCGGCCAGGCCGTCGCCGATTTTCAATCCTTCGGCATGCGCCACGAAGGCGCGCGTAAACTCGTCCTTGATGACGTTGTGGACGAGGAAGCGGGTCGGCGAGATGCACACCTGGCCCGCGTTGCGGAACTTGGCGGCGCCGGCGGCGCGCACGGCCAGCGCGACGTCGGCATCCTCGGCGACGATCACCGGGGCGTGGCCGCCCAGCTCCATCGTCACGCGCTTCATGTGCGCGCCCGCGAGCGCGGCGAGCTGCTTGCCGACGGGCGTCGAACCCGTGAACGTGACCTTGCGGATGACGGGGTGGGGGATCAGGTAGCCCGAGATCTCGGCCGGATCGCCGAACACGAGGCCCACGACGCCGGCCGGCACGCCCGCGTCGACGAAGCACTGGAACAGCGCGGCGGGCGATGCGGGCGTCTCTTCCGGCGCCTTGCACAGGAACGAGCAGCCCGTCGCGAGCGCCGCGGCGAGCTTGCGCACGACCTGGTTGATCGGGAAGTTCCACGGCGTGAATGCGGCGACGGGGCCGACGGGTTCCTTCAGCACGAGCTGCTGCGCGTTCGGGTTACGGGCCGGGACGATGCGGCCGTACACGCGCATGCCCTCCGCCGCGAACCAGTCGATGATCTCGGCGCCGGCCATGGCTTCCATCTTCGCCTCCGCCAGCGGCTTGCCTTGTTCCTGCGTGAGGAGGCGGGCGATGTCGCCCGCGCGTTCGCGCAGCAGGTTCGCGGCGCGGCGCATCGTGGCGGCGCGTTCGGCGGCGGGCACGAAGCGCCAGGCCTCGAAGCCTTTCTGGGCGGCGGCGAGGGCGCGATCGAGGTCGGCGATGGCCGCGTGGGCCACGGTGCCGATGGCCTGGCCGGTGGCCGGGTTCACGACCGGGATCGTCTTGCCGCCGGTGGCCTCGACCCATTCGTTGGCGATGAGGAGGCGGGTATCGGGATAGCTGGAAGTCGTCATGGAGCGTCCTGTATTCATGGGTGTTATCGGGTCCGCTGCGTGCGGAAGCCGCTATGATCGCATCCCTGGCGATTGTTTGCTTGGCGCGGGCGCGCCGGCCGGGTCGGCGCGCCCGGACGATGCGCACGGCGACGGCGCGTTCGACCTCGGTGCGCGTGGCGGGATTGCGCCCCTGGCCGCCGGACGTCGCTGCCCGTGGTGACGAAGATCGAGGTGGCCGCGTCGGCCGGCGATTCCTCCCGCCGCGACACGGACGTCACCTTGATGTTCGCCAGTTCTTCCAGGCTCAATTCCGCGATGTCATCCGACTGGACGGGGACCGCGGCCATCGCGCCGGGCACGGCCAGCAGCACGGCGGCGCAGGCGGCCAGCGCAGCGCGCAGCGGGGAGCGGAAGATGATGGAACCGGGCATGAGGGCGAGGCACATCGGCGGAATCGGAAAATGGTATGGCAGAACTCAAAACATTGATATTTAACACATTCTGAACGGTGCGAAGATACCGTGCGAAACATTTCGTTGCCCGGAATGTTGAATTTCATAATTGAAGCGGGTGGATGCAATTTGGACAATGCTTCAATAGAACCCATCAGGAGACAAGACTTGACGACCTATTTCTTCCGGCGCACATGCGCCGGCGCGCTGCTGGCAGCCACCCTGTGCGGCGCTGCCGCCGCCGCGCCGGACGCGCCCGCGCCAGGCCCGTCCGCGGAGGCCAGCGCCGCCGCGCGCATCGGCTGGTGGCGCGACGCGCGCTTCGGCATGTTCATCCACTGGGGCCTGTACGCCATTCCCGGCCGCGGCGAATGGGCGCAGTTCAGCGAACAGATTCCCGTCCGTGAATACGCGAAACTGGCCGACAAGTTCAATCCGACCGCGTTCGATCCGGACGCATGGGCGCAATTGGCGAAGTCCGCCGGCATGAAATACATGGTGTTCACGTCGCGTCACCACGACGGCTTCGCGATGTTCGACGACGGCGACAATCCGTTCTCGAGCACGAAGACGGCCGCGCACCGCGACTTCGTCGCCGATTACGTGAAGGCCGCGCGCAAGGCCGGCATGGGCGTCGGGCTGTATTACTCGCCGCTGGACTGGCGCTTCCCCGGCTACTTCTTCCCCGACCTCTATCGCGACAACGCGGAAGCGATGCGCGCGCAGTATCACCGCCAGGTCGAGGAGCTCCTGTCCAACTACGGCAAGATCGACGTGCTGTGGTTCGACGGCGGCGAGACCGACTGGCTGAGTTTCGGCGGCGACTGGTCGGCCGCGCAGTGGCAGAAGCGCCCGGCCGGCAAGCACTACGCGGGCGGCTTCGACTGGCAGCACGCGCAGGTCGAGGCGACGATGCGGCGCCTGCAGCCGGACATCGTCGTCAACGGCCGCGCCGACATGAAGGAAGACTTCCACGCGCGCGAAGGCGACGCGGCGCTGGGCGACTACGACGACACGCATCCGTGGGAGCTGTGCACGACGATCGCCGGCGCCTGGGGCTACCAGCCGAACATGGCACCGAAGCCGCTGAAGCACTACATCCAGCTGCTGGCGAACGTCGCGGGCCGCGACGGCAACCTGCTGCTGAACGTCGGGCCGGACCCGGACGGCCGCATCGACCCCGCGCAGGCCGCGCGCCTGCGCGAGATCGGCGCGTGGCTCGGCAAGCATGGCGAGAGCATCTACGGCACCCGCGGCGGCCCGTTCCTGCCGGCCAGCTGGGGCACGTCCACGCGGCGCGGCAACACGATCTACCTGCACGTGCTGAACTGGAGCGGCGACAAGCTGGCGCTGCCCGCGATTCCCGCCCGCGTCGTGAAGGCATCCGTGCTGGGCGGCGGGACGGCGCACGTCGTGCAGTCCGCGCACGGGATCGAGGTGTCGGTGCCGGCCGCCGCGCGCGACGGCATGGACACGGTCGTCGCGCTGCAGCTCGACTCGCCCGCCGCCGCCTTGAAGACCGTGCGCTGACGACCGCGCGCCGGGCCGGTGGAAATCATTCGCCGGCCCGGAGGATTTCATCATTGCGCCCCGGGTGCACGCCGCGTGACAATGACGCTCCCGCACGAAGACGACCTCACTGGAGCACACATGCGTTGGTACACGGCGCCCCTGACACTCATCGCGGCCCGTGCCGCCCTCGCATTGTCCCTGCTCGCCGGCGTGGCGCCGGCCGACGCGCGCACGGAACCGCCCGCCGCACGGCAGCGCCAGAACTTCAACGCGGCCTGGCGCTTCCACCTGGGCGACATCGCCGGTGCCGAAAAACCGGATTTCGACGACCGCGACTGGCAGGCCATCGGCCTGCCGCACAGCTTCAGCACCCCGTATTTCCAGGCGCCCGAGGTGTACGTCGGCTACGGCTGGTACCGCAAGGACCTCGACCTGCCGGCCGTGCCGATGTCGCGCCGCTGGACGCTCGAATTCGAGGCCGCGTTCCAGACCGCCGACGTGTACGTCAATGGCCGCAAGGTCGGACGCCATCGCGGCGGCTACACCGGCTTCCCCGTCGACATCACGCCCGCGCTGCGCCCAGGCCGCAACGTCATCGCCGTCCGTGTCGACAACATCTGGGACCCGACCTTGGCGCCGCGCGCCGGTGAACACATCTTCAGCGGCGGCATCTACCGCGACGTCTGGCTCGTGACGACGGACGACGTGCACGTGCCGTGGACCGGCACGGCCGTCACGACGCCGGGCCTGGCCGGCCGTTCCGGTGCCGTGCGCGTCGCCACCGAGGTGCGCAACGACGGCAGCAAGGCCGTGAAGGTGAAGGTCAGCACGCGCATCGCGGACGACCGCGGCGCCACCGTCGCCGTGCTGCCCGACGCCTCCGTCAAGGTGCCGGCCGGCCGCACGCTCGACGTCGCGCAGCAATCGAAACGGCTGGACGGGCTGCACCTGTGGAGTCCGGAGACGCCCACGTTGTACCGCGCCGTCACGACGCTGGACGTGGCGGGCCGCCGGCGCGACCGCTTCGAGACGGCGTTCGGCTTCCGCACCATCGAATGGACGGCGGACCGGGGCTTCTTCCTCAACGGCGAGCACCGCTATTTCCGGGGTGCGAACGTCCACCAGGACCAGGCCGGGTGGGGCGACGCGGTGACGAACGCCGCCATCGACCGCGATGTGCAGCTGATGAAGGATGCCGGCTTCGACTTCATCCGCGGCTCGCACTATCCGCACGACCCGCATTTCGCCGAGGCGACCGACCGCACCGGCATGATGTTCGTGCCCGAGGCGCCGTTCTGGGGCACGGCCGGCATGAAGAGCCCGTGGAGCCGGTCCGCGTATCCGCCGGAAGTCGAGCATCGCGCGGCGTTCGAGGACAGCGTGAAGCAGCAGCTCGCGGAACTCATTCGCATCAACCGCAACCACCCGTCGATCGTCGCATGGGGCATGGACAACGAGGTGTTCTTCACCGCGCAGGAGACGATGCCCGAGGTGCGCAAGCTGCTGGCCGCCGAAGTCGCGCTGTCGCACAGGCTCGATCCGACGCGGCCCGCGGCCGTCGACGGCGCGCAGCGCGGCGAGATCGACCACATCGGCGACATCGCGGGCTATAACGGCGACGGCGCCGTGCTGTTCCCGAATCCCGGCATCGCGAACTTCGTCGCGGAGTACAGCTCGACCATCTCCGACCGGCCGGGCGAGTACGGCCCGAGCTGGGGCGACATCGAACACACGCCAGGCGCGACAGCGGGCGAGCCGGCGACGTGGCGCTTCCCGTGGCGGTCCGGGGAAGTCATCTGGGCCGGTTTCGACCACGGTTCGATCGCGGGCAAGTTCGGCTCCATGGGCCTCGTCGATTATGCACGGCTGCCCAAGCGCGGCTGGTACTGGTATCGCAACGCCTACCGCGGCATCGCGCCGCCCGCGTGGCCCCAGCCGGGCAAGGCGGCCGCGCTGCGCGTGACGTCCAGCAGCCCCGTCATCCGCCACGCGGACGGCACCGACGACGTGCAACTGATCGTCACCGTCGTCGACTGGGAGGGGAATGCATTGTCCAACAGCCCGCCCGTGCACCTGGCGCTGGAAGCGGGGCCGGGCGAACTGCCGACGGGGCGCAGCATCGACTTCACGCCGAACGGCGGCATCCCCATCCGCGACGGCCAGGCCGCGATCGCGATGCGCAGCTGGCAGCGCGGCACAACGCGGATCCGCGCGACGTCGCCGGGCCTTGCCGATGGTGTGCTGACGGTGGAGACGGCGGACGGCCCGCGCTTCGTGGAAGGCGTCACGCCCGTCGCGGCGGCGCGGCCATACGTGGCGCGCAAGATGGAAGTGGGACCGGCGCAGGCGTTCGGCCTGAAGAACCCGACGCAGGCCAGTTCCAGCGCGGCCGGCCATGCGCCGTCGCTGGCGAACGATGGCGATGCCGGCACGTGGTGGGCACCGGCACCGGGCGACGCCGGGCCGTGGCTCGTCGTCGATCCCGAGCGCATCGTGAACTACGGCCGGCTGGCCGTGCGGTTCGCACCGGATGGGCGCTGCGACGTGAGCGCCGAAACGCAGGACACGGGCGGCGTGTGGCAGCCGCTGGGCGACGCCGCGGCGACCGCGGACACGCTCGACGTGCCCGTGAACGCCGTGACGGGACGGCAGCTCCGGCTGCGCCTGACGGCACCGGCGGGCGGTACGTGCCGCGTCGCGGACGTCGTCATCACGGGAACGCCGGCGACCTTCTGGTGATCAGCGCACGTTCTGTGCCTTGATCAGCGTGTCCAGCATGGCGTGTTCTTCTTCCGTCAGGTCCGTGAGCGGCGCGCGCACGGGGCCGCCGTCGTGGCCGACGAGGCGGGCGCCCGCTTTCACGATCGAGACGGCGTAGCCGGCCTTGCGGTTGCGGATCGCCAGGTAGGGCAGGAAGAATTCGTCCAGCAGGCGGTTCGTCGTCGCGTGGTCATCCTTGGCGATCGCGCGATAGAAATCCATCGCGAGCTTCGGCATGAAGTTGAACACGGCCGACGAATACACCGGGACGCCCAGTGCCTTGTACGCGGCGGCATACACTTCCGCCGTCGGCAGGCCGCCCAGGTAGCTGAAGCGGTCGCCCATGCGGCGCCAGATCGACACCATCAGTTCGATGTCGCCGATGCCGTCCTTGAAGCCGATCAGGTTGGGGCAGCGGTCGGCCAGCTTTTCCAGCGAATCGGGCGTCAGGCGGCATTGCGCGCGGTTGTACACGACGACGCCGATGTTCACGGATTTGCAGACCTGCTCGACGTGGGCGACGAGGCCGTCCTGGCTCGCTTCGGTCAGGTAGTGCGGCAGCAGCAGCACGCCCTTGGCGCCAAGGCGCTCCGCCTCCTGCGCGAACGCGATGGCGCTGCGCGTGGGGCCGCCGGCGCCGGCGAGGATCGGGACCTTGCCCGCGCACGTGTCGACCGCGGTCTTGATCACTTGCGAATACTCGTCGTGCGTGAGCGAGAAGAACTCGCCGGTGCCGCCGGCCGCGAACAGGGCCGTCGCGCCATACGGGGCGAGCCATTCGAGGCGCTCGACGTACGTGCTCGGGCGGAAGTTTCCTTCCGCGTCGAAGTCGGTGATGGGGAAGGACAGCAGGCCGGACGACATGACCTGTTTGAGTTCTTGCGGATGCATGATGGGCTCCAATGGGTGAGTCAACTTGTCAGACATCGTACAACTGGCGGCGCGGCATCGCAAGACATTTTTGCGCCTGTCGTCGTCAGGCAACCTGGCGGGTGGTGCCGCGCTCGACGAGCGTGAAGCCCACGTCGATGACGTTCTGCGCGAGCGGGCGGCCTTCGATCTTGGCGATGAGCGCGGCCGCGGCCTGGACGCCGATGGCGCGCTTGTCGATGTGGACGGACGAGATCGGGGGATGCGTGAAGGCGGCGAAATCGAAGTCGCCGAAGCCCATGATGGCCAGTTGCTCCGGCACGGCGATGCCTTGCGCCTGCGCCTCGATGAGGGCGCCGTGGGCCAATACGTCCGAGCTGCACACGACGACTTCCGGCGCATCCCCGGCCGCCAGGATCGCGCGCAGGCCTTCGCGGCCCAGGTTCATCACGGTGGGCGGCGTCGCCATGTGGGTGGCGAGCGGTGTCACGCCGTGTCGCTGCAGCTCGGCTTCCAGCGCGAGGCGGCGCCGGTTCGCGCGCTCGTCGCGCGCGCAGATCGACGCGAAGCGCCGGTAGCCCCGGTCCAGCAGGTGGCGCGCGACCTGTTCGCCGACCCGTTCCTGCGAAAACCCGATGGCGATGTCGATGGGGGAGGGCGTCAGATCCCATGCCTCCACGACCGGGACGCCCGTCGCCAGCAGTTTCTTGCGCACGCCGGCCTGGTGGTGGATGCCCGTCAGGACGATGCCGTCCGGCTGGCGCGACAGGATGGCCGTCAGCAGGTCGTCTTCCTTCTGGCGCGAATAGTTCGACACGGACAGCAGCAGCTGGTAGCCGTGCGCGGACAGTTCGTCGTTCAAGCCCTGCACGGTCTCCGCGAACATCGAGTTCGACAACTGCGGCACGACGGCCGCGATGAGCTGGCTGCGCTTCGACGCCAGGCTGCCCGCGAGCATGTTCGGGATATAGCCCATCGCCGCCGCCGCTTCCTTCACGCGCGCGATCGTGTCGGGCTTCACGAGCTTCGGATTGTGGAGCGCGCGCGACACCGTGATGGGCGACAGGCCCGCGAGCCGCGCGACGTCCTTCAGCGTGATGCTTTTCGGCCGTTCCCCATTGGAGGAGAGGGTGTCGTCGTCGGCAAGGTCGAATGGCTCTGTCATGCTCTACTGTATGTTGTTTGAATGATTACTTGTACGACATCCGATCACAAAGCGCTTGCATTCGAAGATGATTGCGATATCATACCAAACGCCGGATGCCCATGGCCTTTCTACCATGACCGCATGACCGGCATATCTTTACAATAAAAATGATTGCGGTGTCATTTCTGCCCTGAGCGCAAGATGTCGACGCTTTGCATTGAAATGATTGCGCAATCATGGAGGCGCCGATGACTATCCCCCGCACTATCCGCATGCACGAGAACGACAACGTCGCCATCGTCGTCAACACCGGCGGCCTGCCCGCCGGCACCGTGTTCCCGGACGGCCTGACCCTCGCGACGCGCGTGCCGGAAGGGCACAAGGTCGCCCTCGTCGACATCGCCCAGGGCGCACCGATCGTGCGCTACGACGTGACGATCGGCCACGCGCTGCAACCGATCGCCCGCGGCACGTGGGTCGAGGAATCGCTGGTCGGCATGCCGGCCGCGCGCGGCCTGGACGACCTGCCCGGGCCCGTCCGGGGGCGCGCCCCGCTGGCACCGCTGGAAGGCCATACGTTCGAAGGTTTCCGCAACCCGGATGGCTCCGTCGGCACGCGCAACATCCTCGCCATCAGCGAGACGGTGCAGTGCGTGTCCGGCGTGGTCGCATTCGCTGTCCAGCGCATCAAGCAGGAGCTGCTGCCGAAGTACCCGAACGTGGACGACGTCGTCGCCATCGAACACACGTACGGCTGCGGCGTCGCCATCGACGCGCCCGGTGCCGAGATCCCGATCAGGACGCTCCGCAACATCGCGAAGAACCCGAACTTCGGGGGCCGCGTGATGCTCGTGAGCCTGGGCTGCGAGAAGCTGCAGCCCGCGCGCATGTTCCCGCCGGGCGCGATCCCGATCGGCAGCGGGGAGCAGCCCGACACCGTGTGCCTGCAGGATGCGGCGCACGTGGGTTTCGGCGACATGATCGCTTCCATCATGCGCACGGCCGAACAGCATCTGGCGGAACTGGACAAGCGCCGCCGCGAGACGGTGCCCGCATCGGAACTGGTCGTGGGCGTGCAGTGCGGCGGCAGCGACGCGTTTTCCGGCGTGACGGCGAATCCGGCCGTCGGCTTCGCCAGCGACCTGCTCGTGCGCGCCGGTGCGGCCGTCATGTTTTCGGAGACGACGGAAGTCCGCGACGGCATCGCCCAACTCACGGCACGCGCGGCCGATGACGCCGTCGCGCAGGCGATGATCCGCGAGATGGCCTGGTACGACGCGTACCTGAAGCGGGGCGGCGTGGACCGCAGCGCCAACACGACACCGGGCAACAAGAAGGGCGGCCTCGCCAACATCACGGAAAAGGCGATGGGCTCGATCATCAAGTCGGGCACGGCACCCATCGCGGGCGTGCTGGCGCCGGGCGAGAAGCTGCAACAGAAGGGCCTGATCTACGCGGCCACGCCCGCCAGCGATTTCATTTGCGGCACGCTGCAGCTGGCGGCCGGCATGAACCTGCACGTGTTCACGACGGGCCGCGGGACGCCGTACGGCCTTGCCGCCGTGCCGGTGGTGAAAGTCGCCACGCGCGACGACCTGGCGCGCCGTTGGCACGACCTCATGGACATCAACGCCGGCCGCATCGCGACCGGCGACGCGACGATCGCGGACGTCGGCTGGGAGCTCTTCCACTTCCTGCTCGACGTGGCGAGCGGCCGCAAGAAGACGTGGGCCGAACATTGGCGCCTGCATAACGCGCTCACGTTGTTCAACCCGGCGCCGGTGACCTGACGGGGCGCCAACACAATACCGATAACAGCAAGGAGACACATGAAAAAAGCAGTATTGATCGCCGCCCTCGGCCTGGCCGCGGGCGCGGGCGCGCACGCCCAGACGAACGTCACCCTCTACGGCATCGTCGATGCCGCCTTCGTGGGCGAGAGCGGCGGCGTGGCCGGGCACCAGACGAAGCTCACGAGCGGTGCCGCGTCAGCGTCGCGCATCGGCTTTCGCGGCACCGAGGCTCTGGGCGACGGCATGGAAGCGTTCTTCACCTTGGAGACGGGTGTCAAGATCGACACGGGCGAGGTCGACGTCGCGGGCACGATCTTCAACCGCCAGGCGTTCGTCGGCCTGAAGACGACTGCGGGCGCCGTCGCGCTGGGCCGCCAGTACACGCCTTATCACACGACGCTGACCGCGGTGGCCGATCCGTTCGGCACCGGTTATGCGGGCACGTCGAAGAATCTCTTCCCGGACAACGGCACCAACGTCCGCGCCAGCAATGCCATCACCTACGCGTCGCCGAAGCTGAAAGGCGCGAACGTGGAACTGTTCTATAGCGCGGGCGAACAGTCCGTCCTGTCGGCGGGCCGCCAGTTCGGCGGTGCCGTCGACTACACGAGCGGTCCGCTGCGCGTGCGCCTCGCAGTCAACAGCAAGAACACGGACGTCGCGGCGACGGGCACGAACCACGACCTGGGCCGCAACACGCTGCTGGGAGCGAACTACGACGTCAAGTGGGTCAAGCTGTATGCGGCTTACGGCATCGACAAGGGTTTTAATAGCGCCACCCTGGGTAACGCCAACAACCCGTACGGCGGCGTGAAGCCGACCCCGTCGACGGACGGCCGCGACCTGCTGCTGGGCTTCAAGGCACCCGTGGGCCCGGGCGCGCTGATGTTCTCGGTCCAGCACAAGGACGACCGCACGCACTTCAACCAGGACGCCAGCGCGTGGGGCGTCGGGTACTTGTACGAGCTGTCGACACGTACGGGCCTGTACGCGGCGTACGCGCACATCGATAACAAGAACGGCGCCGGCTACACGGTCGCCAACAACACGGAGTCGGGTACGGGCAACACCGGCTACAACCTCGGCATCCGCCACACGTTCTGAGCGCGGCGGACACCGTCACCTTTGGAGGGACCATGGAGCACACAACGACCGCCGCCATGCCGGCGCGCGCCACCACACTCGCCTCGCGCACGCGCTGGGGCATCCTCACGATCCTGTTCATCGTCACGACGATCAACTACGCGGACCGCGCGTCGATCTCGATCGCCGGCCCGGAAATCCGCAAGGCCCTTGGCTTGTCCCCCGTCGAGATGGGCTTCGTGTTTTCCGCGTTCGCGTGGTCGTACGTGGCTGCCCAGCTGCCCGGCGGCTGGCTGCTCGACCGCTTCGGCTCGAAGATCACCTATTTCTTCAGCATCTTCCTGTGGTCGCTGTTCACGTTGCTGACGGGCGGTGTCGGCTTCGTGACCGGCGGGGCGGCCGTCGCCATGCTGTTCGTGTTGCGCTTCCTCGTCGGCGCGGCCGAGGCGCCTTCGTTCCCGGGCAACAGCCGCATCACGTCGGCCTGGTTCCCCACGCACGAACGGGGCCTCGCGTCCGCGCTGTTCAATTCGGCGCAGTATTTCGCGACCGTGCTGTTCGCGCCGATCATGGGCTGGCTCGTGCATTCGTTCGGCTGGGAGAGCGTGTTCCTCGTGATGGGCGCCCTCGGCATCGCGATGGCGTTCGTGTGGCTCAAGACCATCCACGGTCCGAAGGACCACCCGTCGATCAGCAGCGGCGAGCTGGCGTACATCGAGGCGGGCGGCGCGCTCGTCGACCTCGACGGCGCGAAGGCCGCGGCGCAGCCGGCCGCCGTCGACACGCTCGCGTGCATGAAGGAGTTGCTGGGCAACCGCATGCTGCTGGGCGTGTACATCGGCCAGTACTGCATCAACACGCTGACGTACTTCTTCCTCACGTGGTTCCCCGTCTACCTCGTGCAGGAGCGGCACATGACGATCCTGAAGGCGGGCTTCGTCGCGTCGCTGCCGGCGATTGCCGGCTTCCTGGGCGGCGTCGCGGGCGGTGCCATCTCGGACCGTCTCGCCAAGGCCGGCTTCTCGCTGTCGATGTCGCGCAAGGTGCCGATCGTCGCCGGCATGCTGCTGTCGATGAGCATGATCGCCTGTAACTACATCGAGACCGACATGTTCGTCGTCGCCGTGATGGCGCTGGCGTTCTTCGGCAAGGGCGTCGGTGCGCTGGGCTGGGCGGTCGTCGCGGACACGTCGCCGAAGGAAGCGGGCGGCTTGTCGGGCGCGCTGTTCAACACGTTCGGCAACACGGCGGGTATCACGACGCCCATCGTCATCGGCTACATCGTGCAGGGCACCGGATCGTTCGCGGGCGCCCTCGTGTTCGTGGGCGCGAATGCGGCCGTCACGATCTTCAGCTATGTGTTCATCGTGGGCGAGATCAAGCGCGTGAAGCTCGTGACATCGCTGCGGCCCTCGACGGCATAAGCGGCCGCCCGACCCGGTCATGGTCGGGCTACAATGCCGGATTCCTTCCTGCCGGGGTCAAACATGCGCTTTGCTGCCGTCCTGTCCTGCTGTTGCCTGATCGGAGCCTGCCACGCGCAGGACATCGTGCCCCGTCCGGCGCACGTGCAGCGGGGGAGCGGCGAGTACGTGCTGACGGCATCGACCCGCATCGTCGCCGGCGGCGCCGCGCTGCCCGAGGCGGCGCTGCTGCGCGACTACCTGCGGCCCGCCACCGGATTCGACCTGCCCGTAGGCAGCCATGACGGCGGCAATGCGATCCGCCTGCGCCTCGATCCGGCGGCCGCCACGGACAAGGAAGGCTACCGCCTCGTGAGCGACGCGCGCGGCGTCACGATCTCCGCCGCGCAGCCGGCCGGCCTGTTCTACGGCATCCAGACCTTGCGCCAGCTGCTGCCGGCGGATATCTACCGGCATGCGCCCGTAGCTCGCACGTGGGCGCTGCCGGCGGTTGCCATCGAGGACGCGCCCCGGTTCGCGTGGCGCGGCAGCCACCTGGACGCCGCCCGCCACTTCATGCCGAAGGAGTTCGTGCTGAAGCACATCGAGCTGCTGGCCCAGCACAAGATGAACGTCTTTCACTGGCACCTGACGGACGACCAGGGCTGGCGTATCGAGATCAAGCGCTATCCGCTGCTCACGCAGGTGGGTGCGTGGCGGCGCGAGAGCATGCTTGCGTACTCGCCGCCGCGCTACGACGGGAAGCGCCACGGCGGCTTCTACACGCAGGACGACGTGCGCGAAGTCGTCGCATACGCGGCCGCGCGCCACGTGACGATCGTGCCGGAAATCGAGATGCCCGGCCACGCGCTGGCCGCCATCGCCGCGTATCCGGCGCTGGGCAACCACCCGGAGCGGCGACTGGAAGTTGGGACCGACTGGGGCGTGATCCCGCAGGTGTTCAACGTGGAAGACGGCACGATCGCCTTCCTGCGGAACGTGCTGGACGAAGTGATGGACCTGTTCCCCGGCCAATATATCCACGTGGGCGGCGACGAGTGTCCGAAGACGGAATGGGCGCAGTCGCCGGCCGCGCTGGCCCGGATGAAGCAGCTCGGGCTCGTGGCACCGGCCACCACGCTCGCGGACGTGCAGGGCTACCGCGACGCGCAGGGCAAGCCGGCCGAGCATCCGGCGCTGCACGGCCTGCAAAGCTGGTTCGTCGGCCGCATGGACTCTTATCTCGCGCAGCATGGCCGCCGCCTGATCGGCTGGGACGAGATCCTGGAAGGCGGCCTCGCACCCGGCGCCGCCGTGATGAGCTGGCGCGGCGAGGCGGGCGGCATCGAGGCCGCGGCGGCCGGGCACGACGTCGTCATGACGCCGGAACGCGAGACCTATTTCGACTTCTGGCAGGCCGACCCGAAGAGCCCCGGGGTCCGCGAGCCGATGGGCGTGCGCGACGTGACGACGCTCGCGCGCGTGTACGCGTACGACCCGCTGCCGGCCGCGCTGCCGGCCGCGCAGGCGCATCGCGTGCTGGGCAGCCAGGCGCAGTTGTGGACGGAATACATGCCGACGCCGCGCGACGTCGAGTACATGGCGTGGCCACGCCTGCTGGCGCTGGCGGAAGGCTTGTGGACGCCGCGCGCGCAGAAGGATTACGGCGGTTTCGCGACGCGCATGCCGGCCGCGCTGGACCGGCTGCAGGCGCAGGACGTCAATTACCGCCCGCTGGACGGCCCCCGCTGATCACTGCATGAACCAGCCGTGGCTGACGACGATGGACTGTCCGGTCAGCGCGTTCGACGGGAAAGAGGCGAGGAACAGCGCGGTCTGCGCCACGTCCTCGACGGTCGTGAATTCGCCGTCGACCGTCTCCTTCAGCATCACCTTCTTGACGACGTCCTCCTCGCTGATGCCGAGTTCCTTCGCCTGTTCGGGGATCTGCTTCTCGACGAGCGGCGTGCGCACGAAGCCGGGGCAGATCACGTTGGCGCGCACGCCGTGCGCGGCGCCTTCCTTCGCGACGACCTTCGCCAGGCCAACGAGGCCGTGCTTGGCCGCGACGTAGGGCGCCTTCAGCACCGACGCTTCCTTCGAGTGCACGGACCCCATGTAGATCACGGTGCCGCCGCAGCCCTGCGCGTACATGTGCTTGAGGCAGGCGCGCGTCGTGAGGAAGGCGCCGTCGAGGTGGATCGCGAGCATCTTCTTCCAGTCGGAGAACTTGAATTGATCGACGGGCGCGACGATCTGGATCCCCGCGTTCGACACGAGCACGTCGATGCCACCGAGCTTGTCGGCCACGAGCGCAATGCCCGCGTCGACCTGTTCCTCGTTCGTGACGTCCATCGCGACCGCGAGCACGCGCGTGCCGGTGGGGTCGAATTCGCGTGCGACGGCCTGCGCGGCGGCCAGGTCGAGGTCGGCGATGGCGACCTTCGCGCCATTGTCGAAATACGTTTTCGCGATCTGCTTGCCGATGCCGCTGGCGGCGCCCGTGACGACGGCGATCTTATCCTGCATGTTCATGGTTGTCCTCTGCGGTGGAATGGATGGGAAGGGGGTGAGCCGGCGCCGTCAGGAAGTCGTGCACGGCCGGGTTGTCCTCGAGGCGCGGCAGCTTGAAGATTTCCGTGTGGGCCAGCGTCTTCGCGGCATCCGCGTAGCCGGCCTGCCAGTGTTCCGTCATCGTGCGGCGCGAGAATTCGAAATCCTTGTATTGGCCCTCGTACGTGGGCGACCGGTAGATCAGTTCGACGATGTTGTACAGCGCGCGGTCGGACGCTTCCGCCAGCAGCCTGGCTTGCGGCGTCGCGGCCAGTGCCGGCGGCATTTGCGCGAGCAGTTCGTTGAAGGCCGTGCGCAGCTTTTCCGTGCGACGGAACGCATCGGTGGCGTTGCGCGTGCGGCTCGAGTACTGGATTTCCTTCATGCGCGTGGCGACGCCGGCGAGGTCGGTCGGCACGTCGCCGCGCGCGCTCCACAAGTCGACCTGGAACACGAGCGTGTGGAGGCGCGAACGCGCCGACAGCACCCAGTCGAGCGGCGTGTTCGACACCATGCCGCCATCCCAGTAACGTTCGCCCTCGATCTCGACGGCGTCGAAGCCGGGCGGCAGCGCACCGCTGGCCATCACGTGCTCGGGACCGATGCGGTCGGCGGCGTTGTCGAAGTAGGCGAAGTTGCCGGTCCTGACGTTGACGGCGCCGACCGACAGGCGCGTCTCGCGCGCGTTGATGCGGTCGAAGTCGACGAGGCGCTCCAGCGTGGCGCGCAGCGGCGCCGTGTCGTAGAAGCTCGTCGCGCCGGTGCCGGGCCACGCGAGGTAGGGCGGCGGCACGCGCGGCTCGAAGAAGCCGGGCACGCCCTGCACGAGCACCTGTCCCGCGGCCAGCTGGTTGACCCACGCGTGCAAGGTATCGACGAGCGGCATGCCGGTCCACTGCTCGCCCGCGAGGCCGGCGCCGGCCGAGCTGACCAGCTCCCAGAACTCGCGCAGCCGCGGCACGCGGTCCTCGCGCGCATTCCCCGCGATGATGGCGCTGTTGATCGCGCCGATCGAGATGCCCGCCACCCACGTGGGTTCGACGCCCGCTTCCAGCAGGCGTTCGTACACGCCGGCCTGGTAGGCGCCCAGTGCGCCGCCGCCCTGCAAGACGAGGGCGATACTGTCGAACTCCGTCGCGCACGGCTTCGCCTGTTCGGCAGGTGCGCGCGTGCCCTCGTGCAGCACGCTGTCGCCGCGCTTATTCACGTTCGGGCACCGGCACGTTGAAGCCGTTCAAGGTCGTCGACACGAGGGCATACAGCCCGACCAGGTAGATCAGCTCATTGGCGCCGTGCTGCCCGAACGTGTCCACCGCAAGCCGGTACAGCGGCTCCGGCAGCACGCCGCCGCGCGCGAGCGCGTACGAAAAATCGAATGCGACGTTTTCCTCGCGCGACAGGTCGGTGGGCTTCTGTCCGGCGACGAGCGCGGCGAGCCGCGCCGCGGACATGCCTTCGCGTTCGGCGACCGCGACGTGCGCGTACAGTTCGTAGGCGGCGTTGTAGCGCGCGCCGACGACGAGGATCGCGATCTGGCGCGCGCTGTCGGGCAACGACGCGTTGGCCGTCATCGCGAGCGTCAGGTTCCAGATCGCCTTGCCGATCGCGGGCTCGTGCAGCCACGGGTTCCACGGCCCCATCAGGGCGCCGTCCTCGCGTTCGACCTTGAAGGCGTTGAAGTTGCTGGCGATCCCTTTCCGCATGTCGTCGTAAAGGGCTTTTTGTTCGGCGCTGAGTTCGGCCGGGGGGATCAGTGGCAAGCGCATCGTTCCTCGCTGTATCGATGAAAAGGGGAGGGCAAAGCGGCGGCCCGGGGCGGGACCTTGCGCCGGGCGCCATTCTGGCAAATTGCGGATGAGGCCGCCGTACGATTGGATGACGCACGCAAACCATACGCCGGCGCGGTATAGTCGGGGCATCGCTTCGACGCGGCAACGACAGCATGAGCGCGACCTGGACCTACCACCCGCAACCGGACGAGCATGGCCGCAAGGTGCGCCTGCACGCGCCATCGTGCGAGGCCAACCTCCACGCGCTGGCCGATCCGCGGGCCGCGGTGACCTTCGTGCCCGGCAGCGCGTGCGAGGGCGTGCTCGACGGCGTGCCGCTGGCCGTGTGCGCGCGTTCGGCCGTCGAGGCCGCGTGCCGTCGCACCGACGCGGCCCCTGCGTTCGCGGAGCCGCCGTTCGACCTGCCGCCCGGCAAGCACGCGGCCGCCGGCGCCGTCGTGCGCGAGGCGGATGGCCGGTTGTGGCTCGTGGCGCCGTCGAACGCCTTCGGCGGCTACACGGCCACGTTTCCGAAAGGACGCGCCGAGCCCGGCCTGTCGCTGCAGGCGACCGCGATCCGTGAAGTCTGGGAAGAATCCGGCCTGCACGTCGAGCTGACGGCCTGGCTGGGCGATTTCGCGCGCACGCAGACGTTCACCCGGTTCTATGTCGCACGCCGCATCGGCGGCCATCCGGCACACATGGGATGGGAATCGCAAGCCGTCCACCTCGTCACGCCGGCGCGGGCGCGCGTCCTGCTGAACCGCGACACGGACCGGGCCGTCCTGGACGCGCTGCTGGCATCGTGATCGGCATTCGAAGTCCTGATTCATCGTGTTCCTTGGTTTCCGACAGGGTTGCGCCATGCTGCATTTGAGTGAGCTCAAGTTTGATGCACGATGAGCGAGACATGCTAAGTCTTTCCAATCTGTAATGTTTGCCATGGCCGGCTTAATGGCCGCCTCAGTTTCGGGGCGTACCGTGCCTGTTGCATTTGGGAAGTATTTTGTTCGTCCCGCCAATCTTTCGAGGCCGTTGCATCGTGAAGTTAGCCGTTTTTCCGGAAGTCGCGCCGCCGTATGCCGGTGGCCTGGACATCGTCCCCGACGATCCCCTGCAGCACCGCCAGGTGCTGGACAAGCTCGATGCGCTGGGCCTGCGCACCTGCCTCGCCCCGCCGCGGCCGGGGCGCCCGTTCGCGCTGTCGATCGAGGCCGCACACGCCCTCGTCGACGACGGCGACACGTTGAACCTGTGTCGCGACCTCGGCCTCGACACCGTCGTGCGCCTGCACGACCTCGAACGCGAGATCGTGCTCGCCATGCTCGCCGCGCCGCGCCCGCTGCACTTCGCGAGCGCCGCCGAGTTCCTGGCGGCGGTGGCGATCCGTCGCAACATCGTCGAGGCCGCGCGTGCCACGCAGCTCACGTTCGGCACGGCCGAAGCGGACCGTCCCGCGAGCCACTGGACGTACGACGAGGACCGCGGGTTCACGGTGCTGCCCGGCCGGTCGCTGGTGGAGGCGCTGACGCTCGCGACGCAGCCGGAGGCGGGCGACGGGCGCACGTATGCGTTTTCGTGCTACCGCGCGACGGAATACGTGATGCTGCTCGGGATCGCGCGCGAACTGGAGAGGGTGAATCCGGCGTTGCTGGCGGCGATACAGCGGCAATGGGAAACGCGCGCCATCCAGTCGGGGGCCTTCCACGACGTCTTCCTCGTCGAGTACGGCGCCGCGGACGCGCCGCTGCCGCCGCGCTGGTACGTGCCCGGCGACCGCGTGTGGTTCCGCAATCCGGACGCGCATTCGTCGGACGCATCCGGTTACGAGGGCTCGTGGGTGATTTACCTGGGTAACGGCCTCTTCAGCAATTTCTGGCAGCGCGACCGGCCGTACAGCCTGGTCGCGAAATGCCTCGAGATCTACCACTGGCGCGACGGCACCTATATCGATGCGGCAGGCGACGTGCGGATGGACGAGGCGATCGTCGCCGCAAAGGTGGCGGAAACGGCTGCGAATCCGGCCGCGCTGGCGACGGTCGTCGCGCGCATGTCGCGCCTGCGCGATGGGCGTGGCGTTTACGCGGACGGCGGCTGCATCGATTTTTCGCGCGAGTTCGCCCGCAACGTTTGCCCGGGGACGGCGGATATCGTGCTGCCTGGTTGACCGGTCTGGCGGTACCGGGGTGACGACCCGTCACGGCTGCAAGACGTACAAGCCGGGCGCGTCGCGCAGCGGGCGGCTCGGCGGCGGTGGCGCGGTCAATGGCCCTGCCAGCCGGGCGAGCCAGTGTTCCCATGCCGGCCACCAACTGCCTTCGCGGATGCGGGTGTCCGATTGCCAACTGTCCGGATCGACGTAGGGGGCGTCGTGCTCGTGCGTGCTCATCTGGTAGGTGCGGCCCGGCGTGCCCGGCGGCGACACGACTCCCGCGTTGTGCCCGCCCGACGTCAGCAGGAATGTCACGGACGTGTCGCTCAACGGAATGATCTTGTAGACGGAGCGCCAAGGCGCGACGTGGTCCGTCATCGTGCCCACAGCCAGGATCGGGATGTGGATGTCGGTAAGCGCAACGGGCCGGCCGTTGACGAGGTAGCGCGAGCTCGCCAGGCTGTTTTGCAGGAACAGGTTGCGCAGGTATTGCGCGTGCATGCGACACGGCATGCGGGTCGCGTCCGCATTCCACGAGGCGAGGTCGTTGGCCTTGTCCGGGATGTCGAGCAGGTAGTGGCGCAGGCGCCGCGACCAGATCAGGTCGTTAGAGCGCAGCAACTGGAAGGCGCCGGCCATCTGGCGGGTGTCCAGATAGCCCTGCTGCCACATCACGGCTTCGAGGAAGCTGACCTGGCTTTCGTCGATGAACAGCGACAGCTCGCCCGGTTCCGTGAAGTCGACCTGGGCCGCCAGCAAGGTCATGCTGGCCAGCCGCTCGTCGCCGTCGCGCGCCATCGCCGCCGCCGCGATGGCGAGCAGGGTGCCACCCAGGCAATAGCCACAGGCATTGACCTGCGGGGCGCCCGTCTCGCGCACGACGGTGTCCAGCGCGGCCATCACGCCGAGGTGGCGGTAGTCTTCCAGCGACAGGTCGCGATCGTCGGCCTGCGGGTTCTTCCACGAGATCATGTACACCGTATGCCCGTGCTCGACGAGGTAGCGCACGAGCGAGTTCTGCGGCGACAGGTCGAGGATGTAGTACTTCATGATCCAGGCAGGCACGATCAGCAGCGGCACGGCGTGCACCTGCGGCGTGGCGGGATCGTAGCGCAGCAGTTCGATCAGGTGGTTTTCCATCACGACCTTGCCGGGCGTGACGGCGACGTCGCGTCCGGGCCGATGGCTGACGGGCGCGGACGTGCCCGCCAGCGCGCGCCGCACGTCCGCGCCCGCGCGGAACAGCCCGTGCACGAGGTTCTGGCCGCCGCTGGCGAACGTGACCTGTTGCGCGACCGGGTTGGTGGCGATGAAGTTCGACGGCGCCACGCCGTCGAGCAGCTGGCGCGCGACGAACGTGACGACGTCGCCGTGGTGCGCCGACACGCCGCGCACGTCGTTCGTGGCCCGGTGCCACCATTGCTGGGTGAGCAGGAAGCCCTGGCTGAGCTGGTTCCACGGCCATGCATGCCACAGCGGATCGTCAAAGCGCTTGTCCTGCGCGAGCGGCTGCACGGGCTCCGCCGGCGTGCCGAACATGGCGCTCGCGCTGTACTGCATCCAGCGCTGCAGGTTGCCGACGGCCTGCACGCCGAGTTCCATCTGCTTGGCGGGCGACAGCAGCAAATGGCTGGCCCAGTCGTACCACGCGCCGGCCAGCGCGGCCGGCGACACGTAGCCGGTCAGGCGGCCCAGCGCCGCGTTCAGCGCCAGGTCGATGTGGGCGTGCGCGACGCTGGCCTCAGGGTAGTGCGGGCGTGGACCGCCTTGCCAGGTACTGGCTTCGCGCCGTTGCTCGCTCGGCGGGATATGGGACAGGATGTTCATGGCGCCTCGGCCGGGACGGAGAAGGGGCTGTGCATCACGCTTCCTTTCGCAGGATCATACCCCTTTGACCACGCTGCGGCCGCTTAGTGCCGTGCCGAGGAACCAGGACGTTTGATGCAGCACAGGTGGAAACTCGGCGGTCGACGTACTATTTTCTTCGGCGAGGTAGCAAAGCGGTAATGCGACGGCCTGCAAAGCCGTTCAGACGTGTTCGACTCACGTCCTCGCCTCCAGCATATCTGTAGATCAGCGCTCCCGCGCCATTCTACATCTGCGGCAGTTCCACCGGCATCGAAGACGATTCGACTCTCTCATCGATCCACGCGACCGTGCCGCTTCATTAGTCGCGTCGCGCCGCCTTGACGCCGTGTCCGGTGAACATATCTTCGGAACCGTGCACATATTTTCGCCACTCGCGCCATGCCTTCCCAGGAGCAAGCTCACAATTGTGCCCTTTGTTAACTAACCTCAAATCGCTATGGGTGGCTGTATCTCCAAAACTGGCGCGGCGCACGCTCCCGCCACCTGTGAGTCCGATGGATATGAATCGGATGTTGAAAAGCGGAACGACCAAGCCCCGTCGCTACGGAGATCCCGTGTCGACCCGGCTTTGAGCGGTTTGGTCCCGCTTGCCAAGCGCATATACCAGGACAGCACGCTCTACCACGGAACAAAGCGCGAGCACGTGCCATCGATTCGCAAAAATGGCTTCCAGAAGGATCGCAAAAGCGACGGAGCGACCGAGGGCGGCGGCGGCAATTTCATGATGAGATTCAGTCGTGGCGGGGTCACCGCATCGAGCGAGCACCACTACTTATCGAGCAGCCGCCAGATGGCGCAAGACTTCGCGATGTATGCCGACCCTGACCAGCCGGCGCTCGTGCGCACGATTGGCGTTGCAAACAACGTTCATCTGGAGCACGACCCCTATTCCGAGGGGCCGGCGTTCCGCACCAGGGACTCGATTCCCCCCGCGCACGTACTCGGTTCAAAGCACAGTCCCGCGGGCGCCAATGCAAATGTCTTTCGCGAAGAAATGCAGAAGGCCGGTCACGATGTATCGACAAAGCAGGCAGGGCAACTGCTGAGAGAAGTGCAATCCGATTCCGAGGACGACGCTTTCCCTTCTCACGACGAATTCATCATCCGCCATTTGGGGGGCTGAAGTCCGGCGACGCCCGCACGCGCGGAACAGATGAACCACCTCGACAGGCGTACAATGTTCCGCATCGGACGTTTCGCGATGAACATTCACGCACGAGGAGCCGCCATGGAAACGACGCACCGCATCCCCACGTACGACGACGCCGGCAAGCTGCTGCTGCGCCTGCTGCTCTCGATCCTGATCCTGTTCCACGGCATTTCCAAGCTCATCGGAGGCGTCGGTTTCATCGGCGGCATGCTGGCGAAGGCGGGCCTGCCGGCGGGGCTCGGGTATCTCGTGTATATCGGCGAGGTCGTCGCGCCCTTGTTGATCCTCGTCGGCCTGTACACGCGCGCCGCGGCGCTGATCGTCGTCGTCAACATGATCGTGGCGCTTCTGCTCGTGCATACCCACCAGTTCTTCACCGTGTCCGACACCGGCGGCTGGGCGCTCGAACTGCAGGGGATGTACCTCGGCAGCGCCGTCGTGCTTGCCCTGATCGGCGCCGGCCGCTACAGCATCGGCGGCGCGGGCGGCCGCTGGAATTGACCGGCTGAAGCGTCAGCCCCCGGGCGCCAGCGCCGCCACGTTCTCCATGCCGTGCGGCGGAGTGTCCGGATCCCAGCCGCCCCCGAGCGCCTTGTAGGCCGCCACCGCGGCGCGCGCCGCGTCCGCCTGCGCCTGGGCGCGGGCATCGGCCGTGCGCAACACCGTTTCGTCCGCATGCAGCACGTCGATCAGGCTCGCCGCGCCCCGCTGGTACGCAGCGAACGACGACGCGCGTGCGCGCGTGAGCGCATCTTCGCCGCGGACGAGGACGCCGGCTTGCTGCGACCGGTGGGCGAGTGTCGAGAACGCGTTTTCGACGTCCTCCGCCGCATGCAGCACGGCCAGCCGGTACGCGGCCAGTGATTCCGCTTCGCGGCCGCGCGCCTCGGCGATCTGGGCGTCGATGCGGCCGAAGTCGAACAAGCGCCAGCGCAGGCCCAGCACGGCCGCGTCCTGGTTCGCACCGGCGCTGAGCAGATGTCCCGCCGACAGCGTCGTTGCACTCCCGAGCAAGGCCCCGAGCGACACGTGCGGGTAGTATTCCGCCATCGCCGCACCGATGCGTGCGTGCGCCGCCGCCACACGCCGTTCCGCCGCGATGAGGTCGGGCCGGCGCCGCAGCAGGTCGGCGGGCGTCCCCGTCGCGCCAAGCGCCGGCACGGCCGGGATCGCGGCCGGTGCACGCAATTCATCTCGGCCCGTACCAGGTGGCCTGCCCAGCAGCACGTCCAGCGCGTTCAACGCCGCGTCCAGGCCTGCCTGCAGCGCGGGCACGGCGGCTTCGGCCTGCGCCAGTTCGCCTTCCGTCTGGCGCACCTGGGCGTCGGACGCCACACCCTTGCCGTACAACAGCTTGACCTTGGCCAGCAGGTCGCGGCGCGTCGTGACCTGCTGCTCCGCGATGGCGAGACGGGCCTGGAGGCCGCGGATGCCGATGTAGACGTCCGCCGTCTGGGCGGCGACGGCAAGCCGGACGGCGACGGCATCGGCTGCCGACGCCTGGTAGTCCGCCCGCGCCGCTTCGCGCCCGCGGCGCAGGCCGCCGAACAGGTCGATTTCCCAGCTCGCGCTCACGTTGGCCTCGTAGGCGTTGCCCCAGCGGTCGGCACCCGGTCCTGCGGCGACGAGCCTGCCGACCTGGGTCTCGGCCGACTGGTAGGCGCGCGTGGCCGAGCCCGTGACGGCCGCGGATGGCAGCAGTGCCGCGTCGGCCGCGCCGAGGCCGGCGCGGGCCTGGGCCACGCGGCCCGCGGCCTGCGCCAGGTCGAGGTTCTGTTCCAGCGCCAGCGCGACGTAGTGCGTCAGCTGCGGGTCGCCGAAGCCGTCCCACCACGCCGCCTGCACCGTTGCCGGGCCGTGCGGACCGGGCGCCTGCCCGAGGTAGTGGTCGGGCAGGGGCGCGTCCGGGCGCCGGTAGTCGGGGCCGACGGCACAGCCTGTTGCCAGCGCGGCAACGACGGCCGCCGCGAGCAGGCGGATGGGGAACATGGCGTATCCTTCAAAATATGGTGACGAGTGACCATAATACACATTGGTCACACTTTGTCAAATAACCGTTCCACGCGTTAAGCTATGGCCATGAACACTTCCATCCCATCCGCACCGCCGAGCCGGGGGCCGTCCGACCACGACGTCCGGACCCAGGTCGTCGACGCCGCCACCGAGTATTTTGCCCGCTACGGCTACGAAAAAACGACCGTGTCCGACCTGGCCAAGGCGATCGGTTTTTCCAAGGCCTATATCTACAAATTCTTCGATTCGAAACAGGCGATCGGCGAAGTCATCTGCGCCAATTGCCTGAACGGCATGAGGCAAGCCGTCGACGAGGCCATCGCGGACGCGACGAGTGCATCGGACCGCTTCCGCCGCATGTTCCGGGCATTTGTCGATGCCGGCACGCAGCTGTTCTTCGAAGACCGCAAGCTGTACGACATCGCTGCGGCTGCCGCCCGCGGGCCGTGGCCGTCCGCGCAGGCGTACGAGCGCTACATCGAGGACCTCGTCGTGCGAATCGTCCGTGAAGGGCGCGAATCCGGCGAGTTCGAACGCAAGACGCCGCTGGACGAGACGGCGGGCGCGATCTGCCTCGTCATGAAACCCTACGTCAATCCGCTGCTGCTGCAATATAACCTCGAGGGCGCCGCCGAGGCGACGTCCCTGCTCGCCAGCCTCGTCCTCCGCAGCCTCGCGCCGTGATATCGCGTTTGTGACCATTGACTTATTTGGTCACTGGTAGAAGAATGGGGGTTTTCCACCAAAGGAGCTCCCATGTCCATACGCTCACGGGGTACGCATGTGCTGCTTGCGTTACCGATTGTCCTGGCCGCGTGCGGCGACAAACCGCCCGCCGATCCGCGCACGGCCGCGCCCCTCGTCGAGACCGTACTCGTTCAGGGTGCCACGTCCACCGCGCCATCCTTCACCGGCGTCATCGGGGCGCGGGTCCAGAGCGAGCTGGGCTTCCGCGTGCCGGGCAAGGTCGTGCAGCGCCTGGTCGACGCCGGCCAGACCGTGCGTCGGGGCCAGCCCCTGATGCGCATCGATCCCGTCGACCTGGGCCTGCAGGCGCGGGCGGCGTCCGACGCCGTGACGGCGGCCCGCGCCCGCGCGCGCCAGGCGGGCGACGACGAAGCCCGCTACCGCGACCTCGTGGCAGACGGCGCCGTGTCGGCCTCCGCGTACGACCAGCTGAAGGCGGCGGCTGACGCGGCCAAGGCCCAGCTGAGCGCAGCGGAAGCGCAGTACGACGTCGCCCGCAACGCCGCAGGCTATGCGCTGCTCGTGGCGGATGCCGATGGCGTCGTCGTCGACACGTTGGCCGAGCCGGGCCAGGTCGTGGGCGCCGGCCAGACCGTCGTGCGGCTGGCCCATGCGGGCGCGCGCGAGGCGATCGTGCACCTGCCGGAAACGATGCGCCCCCGCATCGGCAGCGCAGCGCAGGCCACGTTGTATGGTGGACAGGGCGGTGGCCGCGCCCGGCTCAGGCAATTGGCGGACGCCGCCGACCGCGTCACGCGCACGTACGAGGCGAAATACGTTCTCGACGGGCCGCTCGCCGCGGCACCCCTCGGTGCGACGGTCACGTTGCGCCTGGAGGGCGATGGCGAGGCCGGCGCGCAGGCGTTGCGGGTGCCGGCCGCGGCCGTCCTCGATGGCGGCAAGGGCAGCGGCGTTTGGGCCGTGTCGGGGAATCCGGCCAAGGTGACGTGGCGCCGCGTCGACGTGGTCGGCATCGGCGACGACGTGGCGCGCGTGACGGGCGAGCTGAAGGCCGGCGACCGCGTCGTGGCGCTGGGCGCGCACCTGCTGCACGAAGGCGACAAGGTGCGCGTGGAGGGGGCGGCGCGGCAGGTGGCCGTCGCCGCAGCAGCAGGGGGCATGCGATGAGCCGCTTCAACCTGTCGGCACTGGCCGTGCGCGAACGGTCCGTCACGCTGTTTCTCATCCTGCTCGTGTCGGTCGCGGGCGTGCTGGCCTTCCTGAAGCTGGGCCGCGCGGAAGACCCGCCGTTCACTGTCAAGCAGCTGACGGTGATCACCGCTTGGCCCGGTGCCACCGCGCGCGAGATGCAGGACCAGGTGGCGGAGCCGATCGAAAAGCGCATGCAGGAATTGCGTTACTACGAACGCGCGGAAACCTATACGCGGCCCGGCCTCGCGTTCACGATGGTGACCTTGCTGGACAGCACGCCGCCATCCGAGGTGCCGGACCAGTTCTATCAAGCCCGCAAGAAGCTGCAGGACGTGCAGGGCACGTTGCCGGCCGGCGTTGCCGGCCCGATGGTGAACGACGAATTCGCCGACGTCACGTTCGCGCTGTACGCGTTGAAGGCCAGAGGCAAGCCCGCGCGCCTGCTCGCGCGCGACGCGGAAGCGCTGCGCCAGCGGCTGCTGCACGTGGCCGGCGTCAAGAAGGTCAATATCATCGGCGAGCAGGCGGAGCGCATCTTCGTGTCGTTCTCGCACGACCGTCTCGCCACCCTGGGCATCGCCCCGCAGGACATCTTCGCCGCGCTGAACGCGCACAACGTGCTGACGCCGGCCGGCTCGATCGACACGAAGGGCGCGCAGGTGTTCGTGCGGCTGGACGGCGCCTACGACAACCTGCAGGCGATCCGCGATACCCCGGTCGCGGCGCAGGGCCGCACGTTGAAGCTGGGCGACGTGGCGTCGGTGGAGCGCGGCTACGAGGACCCGGCGACTTTCCTCATCCGGAACAATGGCGAGCCCGCGCTGCTGCTGGGCGTCGTCATGCGCGACGGCTGGAACGGCCTCGACCTGGGCAAGGCGCTGGATGCCGAGGTCGCCGCCGTCAACCGGGACATCCCGCTGGGCATGAGCCTGACGAAGGTGACGGACCAGGCCGTGAACATCAGCGGCGCCGTCGACGAATTCATGGTCAAGTTCTTCGTCGCGTTGCTCGTCGTGATGGTCGTGTGCTTCGTGAGCATGGGCTGGCGCGTGGGCCTCGTCGTCGCGACGGCCGTCCCGCTGACGCTCGCCGCCGTGTTCGTCGTCATGGCGGCGACGGGCAAGAATTTCGATCGCATCACGCTCGGTTCGCTGATCCTCGCGCTCGGGTTGCTCGTCGACGATGCCATCATCGCCATCGAAATGATGGTGGTCAAAATGGAAGAGGGCTATGACCGGGTGCAGGCATCGGCGTATGCATGGAGCCACACGGCGGCGCCCATGCTGTCCGGCACGCTCGTCACCGCCATCGGCTTCATGCCGAATGGCTTCGCGAAGTCGACGGCCGGCGAGTACACGAGCAATATGTTCTGGATCGTCGGCATCGCGCTCGTCACGTCGTGGATCGTCGCCGTCGTCTTCACGCCTTATCTGGGCGTGAAGCTGCTGCCGGCGATCGCCAAGGTCGAAGGAGGTCATCATGCCATTTATGACACGCCGAACTACAACCGGTTCCGGCGCCTGCTGGGCACTGTGATCCGGCGCAAATGGCTGGTCGCGCTGGTCGTGGTCGGCGCCTTCGTGCTGGCCGGTGCCGGCATGGCCATCGTGAAGAAGCAGTTCTTCCCGACGTCGGATCGCCCCGAGGTGCTGGTCGAGGTCCAGATGCCGTACGGGACGGCGATCGGCCAGACGTCGGCCGCCGCCGCGCGGGTCGAGGCCTGGCTGGCGACGCAGAAGGAGGCGCGCACCGTGACGGCGTATGTCGGCCAGGGCGCGCCGCGCTTCTACCTCGCGATGGCCCCCGAGCTGCCCGACCCTTCATTCGCCAAGATCGTGATCCGGACGGGCGACGAGCGCGAACGGGAAGCGCTCAAGGAGCGCCTGCGCGCGGCCATCGCGGACGGGCTGGCGCCGCAGGCGCGCGTGCGCGTCACGCAACTCGTGTTCGGCCCGTACTCGCCGTATCCGGTGGCGTTCCGCCTGTCCGGACCGGACCCCGATACCTTGCGCACCGTCGCCGCCAAGGTCGAAGCCGTGATGCGCGCGAGTCCGCAGATGCGCACCGTGAACACGGACTGGGGCACGCGCGTGCCCACGTTGCACCTGACCCTGGACCAGGACCGCCTGCAGGCCGTCGGCCTGACATCGGCCGCCGTGGCGCAGCAGCTGCAATTCCTGCTGAGCGGCGTGCCCGTCACGGCCGTGCGCGAGGATATCCGGTCCGTCCAGGTCGTCGCGCGCGCGGCCGGCGACGTGCGTCTCGACCCGGCGCGCATCAACGCGTTCACGCTCGTCGGCGCGGCGGGCCAGCACGTGCCGCTGGCGCAAGTGGGCACCGTCGACGTCCGGCCGGAGGAACCGGTGCTGCGCCGGCGCGACCGCGTGCCGACGATCACGATCCGCGGCGACATCGCGGATGGCCTGCAGCCGCCGGACGTCTCCGTGGCCATGGAGCACGCGCTGCAGCCCATCGTTGCCGCGCTGCCGGCCGGCTACAAGCTGGAGACGGCGGGATCGATCGAGGAGGCCGGCAAGGCGAACGCGGCGCTGCTGCCGCTGTTCCCCATCATGCTCGCGTTCACGCTCCTGGTCATCATCTTCCAGGTGCGTTCGATCGCGTCGATGGTGATGGTGTTCGCGACCAGCCCGCTGGGGCTGATCGGCGTCGTGCCGACCTTGCTGCTGTTCCGCCAGCCGTTCGGCATCAATGCGCTCGTGGGTCTGGTGGCGTTGTCCGGCATCCTGATGCGCAATACGCTGATCCTGATCGGGCAGATCGATCACAACCGGGCGGATGGACTGGCGCCGTTCGACGCCGTCGTCGAGGCGACCGTGCAGCGGGCGCGGCCCGTGATCCTGACGGCGCTGGCCGCGATGCTGGCCTTCATCCCGCTGACGCATTCCGTGTTCTGGGGCACGCTCGCCTACACGTTGATCGGCGGGACGTTCGCCGGCACGATCATGACGCTCGTGTTCCTGCCGGCGATGTACGCGATCTGGTTCAAGATCGCGCCGGCGCCCGCGCGCACGCCGGCTCCTGTGGGGACGAATGCTATGGCTGCGCCGCCGGCGCCGGCACCACGTTGACCTGCCGGATCGCGCCGTCCGGGCCATACTCGAGCGGCGCGATCGCGATCGCGCGGCGCCATCCGCTGCCACCGGGCAGCAGGTTGTCGTGGTAGAACAGCCAGCTCTTGCCGCCGTGCTCGACGATGGCCTGGTGGTTCGTCGAGATGTTCAGGTAGTCGAGCACGACGCCGCCGTAGGTGAACGGCCCCATCGGCGACTTGCCCGTCGCGTACAGGATCTGGCCCGGCCAGCCCGACGAGAACGTGAAGTAGTACACACCGTTATGCTCGTGCATGAACGGCGCTTCACCGTATTTTTTCTTCGAGTCCGACGCCGGCAACCCCTCGATGCCGACGATGCGGATCGGGCCGTCGAGCGAGATCATGTCGCGCTTGAGCTTGACGACCTTGGGCACGCGCGTGCCGAAGTACATGTACGCCTGGCCGTCCTTGTCGATGAACACGGCCGGGTCGATCGGCTCGTCGCCCGCGTTGACGTCGCGCGCGCGGTCGACCAGGGCATCCTTGCGCGCGTCGACGAAGCCGCCGTCCGGCCGGTCCGACACGGCCACGCCGATCCGGTCGCCGCCGACGGGGGCGTAGAAATAGTATTTGCCGTTGCGGTAGGCCGCTTCCGGCGCCCATGCCTTCGCGTCCGGACGCGCCCACTTGAAGACGGTGACGGCCAGCGGGATGCCGGCGTCCTGCCACGTCTTCATGTCGCGCGACGTGTACAGGCGCCACGTGGTCGAGTCCCAGTACTTCCCGGAGTTCGACGCGTCGTCCGTCGCATACAGGTAGAACATGCCGCCGTCCTTGGTCTTGAAATAGTGCGGCGACGGGTCGGCGGCGAAGCGTTGCGAGATCGGCTGCGCGGCCTGCGGCGATTGCGCAAAAGCGGGTAGGGAGAGTGCGAACAGCAGGGCGGCGAGTCTTGTCATGATGGATTCCGGTAACGATATCCACCGATGCTAAACCCGCGCGCGCCGGGACAGTACCGCGTATCCGAATATTTCATAGCTGGATACGAATTTGATATCGATAACGGCCTGTCCCAAACATAAAGCCCGAACGGGCCGGGTGGCCGCGTTCGGGCTGTGTCTGTCCAGCCTGGCCGGCGCCAGGCCGGCCAGGCGCCGATCAGAACTGGTTCATCGTGTTGTGCTTGCCGCCGGCCTTCAGCGCCGCTTCGCCGCTGAAGTATTCCTTGTGGTCGTCGCCCAGGTCCGAACCGGACATGTTCTGGTGCTTGACGCAGGCGATGCCCTGGCGGATTTCCTTGCGCTGCACGCCGGCCACGTAGCCCAGCATGCCCTGGGTGCCGAAGTATTCCTTCGCCAGGTTGTCCGTCGACAGGGCGGCCGTGTGGTACGTCGGCAGCGTGATCAGGTGGTGGAAGATGCCCGCTTCGCGCGCCGCGTCGGCCTGGAACGTGCGGATGCGCTCGTCGGCGACCTTGGCCAGGATCGAATCGTCGTACTCGGCGCTCATCAGGTGGGCGCGGTCGTAGGCCGACACGTCTTCGCCGCGCGACTTCATCGCGTCGTACACCTGCTGGCGGAAGTTCAGGGTCCAGTTGAACGACGGGCTGTTGTTGTACACGAGCTTCGCGTTCGGGATGACCTTGCGGATTTCCTTCACCATGCCGCCGATCTGGCCGATGTGCGGTTTCTCGGTCTCGATCCACAGCAGGTCGGCGCCGTTCTGCAGCGACGTGATGCAGTCCAGCACGCAACGGGCTTCGCCGGTGCCTTCGCGGAACTGGAACAGGTTGCTCGGCAGGCGCTTCGGACGCAGCAGCTTGCCGCCGCGCTGGATGACGACGTCACCGTTCTTCAGTGCGGCCGCCTCGATTTCTTCCACGTCGAGGAAGCTGTTGTACTGGTCGCCCAGGTCGCCCGGTTCCTGCGTGACGGCGATCTGCTTGGTGAGGCCCGCGCCCAGCGAGTCGGTACGCGCGACGATCACGCCGTCGTCGACGCCCAGTTCGAGGAATGCGTAGCGCACGGCGCGGATCTTCGCGAGGAAGTCTTCGTGCGGCACGGTGACCTTGCCGTCCTGGTGGCCGCACTGCTTCTCGTCCGACACCTGGTTCTCGAGCTGGATGCAGCAGGCGCCCGCTTCGATCATCTGCTTGGCCAGCAGGTACGTTGCTTCCGCGTTGCCGAAGCCGGCGTCGATGTCGGCGATGATGGGCACGACGTGGGTAACGAAGTTGTCGATCTTGTCCTGGATCGCGGCCTTCGCGGCGCCTTCGGCGGCGTCCAGCTGGCGGAACAGGCCGCCCAGTTCACGGGCGTCGGCCTGGCGCAGGAACGTGTACAGCTCCTTGATCAGCGCGGGGACGGCGGTCTTTTCGTGCATCGACTGGTCCGGCAGCGGGCCGAATTCCGAGCGCAGCGCGGCGATCATCCAGCCCGACAGGTACAGGTAGCGGCGGTCGGTGTTGTTGAAATGCTTCTTGATCGAGATCAGCTTCTGCTGCCCGATGAAGCCGTGCCAGCAGCCCAGCGATTGCGTGTACTTCGAGGAATCGGCGTCGTAGTTCGCCATGTCGCGGCGCATGATGGCGGCCGTGTAGCGGGCGATGTCGAGGCCGGTCTTGAAGCGGTTCTGGGCGCGCATGCGGGCCGCGGATTCCGGATTGATGGCATCCCAGCCGCTGCCGTAGCGCTGCTTGAGGGAAGCGATGGCCTGGATATCGTTTTGGTAATCGGACATGTCGAACTCCATGAAAAGTGAATCGAAAGTGGTGAAGCGCATGGGTTCATCATAAGAGATCCGGACCACTTAAATCTTCTGTCTTATATAAGAGTTGCGAATTAAATTAACCGAGCATTTTCAATGAGTTATCTCTTTCATTCCGTAATGCGGCAAATAATTTTGCGGAATGGAATATTTATCCCGCCTGTTGAAAGGCTGAAATCCCACATCGTGGAACGCTATTCAGCCGAGTGAAAAATGGGGAGCCGACGCGGGCCGACAGGCATCGACGGAGGTGGGGAAAATGGTGCGCGCAGCGGCGGGATAAAAAAAAGCCCGCTGTTCGCGGGCTTGAATCTATTTTCTTGGAGGAAGATAGAGGAGACAGGAATCATGATGCTGCATCGCACAACAAAGGTCCAATGATTGTTCGTGATAGCGGTTATCGGCCAGGTGCATGACTGCCGGTTGACGCCAGCGGTGGAAGTCGCCCGTCCGCTCGGTCTGGTACAGCACGTCGACCACGTCCGCGCCGTTCGGATGGGCCATTCGATGCGGTCCCCTTCGGACACGCCCGGGATCGACCGTCGAGATGGTGATATCGGGACGCACGGTACCTCCTTCTAGTCGACGTTGAACAACAGCCAGCCGATGGGCAGGCAGAGCGCGAGCGCGAAACCGATCCGTTGCCGCAACTGCCGGCGGCGCGCGCGAGGAGGCCTGTCATGAATGCAGCGTGAGCCATTGCGTTGCCATGCACCGTTGATCGTCGGTCGATTGTACATCGGACCACGATCGGACGGCGCCCGCGCGGCGTCCATGCAGCGCGGCTAGCACCGCCGGCGCGGCGGCGCATCCATCCAAAGACGGAGCCGTTATCGCGGCGGCCGGTGTAGATTCGGGCGATCCGAACCTAGCGCACAAAGGAATGCCCGTGACGACTCCCGATCTCGATCTCGCCAACGCCCGCGCCGCCGCCGCGCCCTCCGCGCGGGCACGCGGCCCGGACGACACCGTGCGCACCGCCGGCCGCGTGCTCGTCGGCGTGCTGTTCCTGTGGGCCGGCATCGACAAGGTGCAGGGCTGGCCCGGCGCGCTGCAGGAAGTGGTGGCGGGCGGGCTGCCGGCGCCCGTGCTGACGCTGGCGCTGACGATCCTGCTGCAGGTGGCGGGCGGCGCCGCGATCGTCGCGGGCCGGCTATTGAAGCCCGCGTGCTGGGCGCTGGCCGCGTTCACGGCGCTTGCGACCGTGCTGTATCACGGCTTCTGGCACGCGACGGGCGCCGCACGCCACGCGCAACTGATTCCGTTCATGGAGCACGTGTGCATCGTCGGGGGCCTGCTGGTCGTGTCGACCTTGGCGCCGCGGCGCCGCTGATCAACCGCCGATCAGGCCGCGCCACACGACGCGGTTGCGCCCGTCCTGCTTGGCGCGGTACAGATGCTCGTCGGCCGCCTCGAACAATTCGGCCGCGCTTTCCGGCCCGTATCCGCCCAACGTCGCGCCCCCCACGCTGACCGTGAGCACGGGCGACACCTGCGACGCCGCGTGCGGCATTTCCAGCGCGGCGATGGCCGCGCACACGTCGTCGACCAGGTGGCGCGCCTGGACGCCGTCCGTATCCGGCATGAGGAGCACGAGTTCCTCGCCGCCGTAGCGCGCCGCCAGGTCGGCCGGGCGGCGCAGGCCTGCGGCCGTCGTGCGCGCGATGGCGCGCAGCGCGCGGTCGCCGGCAGGGTGGCCGTAGTAGTCGTTGTACTGCTTGAACGCGTCGATGTCGAGGAGGGCCAGCGACAGCGGCCAGCCGTTGCGCTGGGCGCGCTGCCATTCCTGCGCGTACATCTCGTCGAAGCGGCGCCGGTTCGCCAGTTCCGTCAGGCCGTCCACGTGCGCCAGCCGCTCCAGGATGCGGCGCTGGCGCACGAGCTGCAGGTGCAGCGCCACGCGCGCCATCACGACGGTGGCGTTGAACGGCTTGGTGATGTAGTCCGACGCGCCCAGCTTGAGGCCGATCGCCTCGTCTTCCGGCCGGGCCAGGCCCGAAATGAAGATGACCGAGATTTGTTCCAGCTGCGGGTCGGCGCGCAGGCGACGCAGCACTTCGTAGCCGTCCAGGTCGGGCATCATCACGTCGAGCAGGATCAGGTCGGGCGCGTGGCGCGCGGCCCGTTCCAGCGCCTGTTCGCCGTTCTTCGCGAGCAGCACCGTGTATTCCGGCTTGAGCAGCTCGGCCAGGACCTGGCGGTTGATCGGATCGTCGTCCGCGATCAGGACTTTTTGCGGTTCCACGTGGTTCATGATGCGGCCTCCGCCTGGGTGTCGACGGCCCGTTCGAGGACGTCGAGGTGGACCAGCGCGCGTTTGTACTCGATCTCGTCGACGGCGGCGCGGATGGCGGCCAGCGGTACCGCGTGGCGCGCGTCCGGCAGCGCCGCCTGCAGCTCGGCCAGCGCGTCCTCGGCGCGCGCGTCGTCCGTTTCCAGGAAGCCGCGCAGGCGCGCGAGCAGGGCGCCCGCATCGAGGCCGCTCACGGGCGGCGCCTGGGCGGCGTCGATGCGCGCGAGGCCGGACAGCACGCTGTCCAGCGCGACGATCAGGTCCGGCGCCAGCACGGACACCCGCTCCGCGCGGCCGCTGCGCAGGTCGTGCTCGAGCGTGTCCGCCAGCGAGGCCAGCTGGACGGCGCCGATGTAGGCGGCGCCCGATTTCAGGTTGTGCGCCAGCGACTGCAGCGGCGCGTAGTCGCCGTGCGCGAGCGCGTCGCGCATCAGCTGCGGCGCCGTCGCGTATTCCTGCAGGAAGCCGGCGACGCGGCGGCGCAGGCGCTGGTGCTGGCCGCCGGCGTTGGCCAGCGCGCGGCGCCAGTCCACGCCGCGCACGACGGGCAGCGCGGGCGTGGCGATCGCGAGCGCGGGCGCGGCCGCGGCCGCGGGCATCGGCGCGGGTGCGGGCACGGCGCGGCCTTCGAGACGGCGCGGATCGATCCACTTGACGAGGGTGCGCAGCAGCACGTCAGGGTCGATCGGCTTGACGACGTGGTCGTTCATGCCGGCCGCGAGGCTCCGTTCGCGGTCGCCGGCCATCGCGTGCGCCGTCATGGCGACGACGGGCAACGTGGCGCAGCCGGGCAGGGCGCGGATGGCGCGCGTGGCCGTGAAGCCGTCCATCTCGTGCATCTGGATGTCCATCAGCACGAGGTCGTAGTCGCCGCTCTGCGCCATGCGCACGGCTTCCTGGCCGCTGGCGGCGGCGTCCACGTGCATGCGCGCGAGCGCGAGGAAGTCCAGCGCCACTTCGCGGTTGTTGGCGTTGTCGTCAACGAGCAGGATGCGTGCGCCCGCGAGGCGGTCGGCGTCGGACTGGCGGCCGGCGGGCGTCTGGCTGCCCGCGCCGGTGGCGGGCGCCGCCAGGTCGGGGCGCAGCACCTGCAGCAGGCTGTCGTACAGCAGTGCGGGACCGACGGGCTTCGTGAGGAAGCCGGACAGCGGCAGGTCGCCTTCCTGTTGCAGCACGCCTTCGCGGGTGCACGCGCTGACCATCAGGATCGCGGGCGGCGCCGTGAAGCGCGCGTCGGCGCGGATGCGGCGGATCGTCTCGACGCCGTCCCAGCCCGGCATCATGTAGTCCATCAGCACGACCTGGTACGGCGCGTCTTCCGAGACGGCCTGCGCCAGCCGGGCCAGCGATTCCTCGCCCGAGGCGACGGCATCGGCCTGGATGCCGAAGCCGTCCAGCATCTCGACGAGCGCGTTGCGCGCACCGGGGCTGTCGTCCACGACCATCACGCGCATGCGCTGCAGCTGGCTGCCCGGCGCCGGCGCGGCTTCCGCGGCCGCGTCGGCGATGCCCAGCGGGACGGTGAAGGTGAAGCGGCTGCCCACGCCCGGCGTGCTCGTGACGGTGATCGTGCCGCCCATCAGCTCGACGAGCTGCTTCGAGATCGACAGGCCCAGGCCCGTGCCGCCGTATTTGCGGGTGATGGAATTGTCGGCCTGGGTGAACGACTGGAACAGGCGCGCCAGCTGGTCGGCGTCCATGCCGATGCCCGTGTCGCTGACGGAGAAGCGCAGCACGACGCGGCCCGCCGCGCGCTCGACGACGTCGACGGCGACGACGATCTCGCCGTCTTCCGTGAACTTGACGGCGTTGTTGGTCAGGTTGATCAGGACCTGGCCCAGGCGCAGCGGATCGCCCACGAGGCGGCCCGGCACGCCGCGCGGCACGCAGAACACGAGTTCGACGCGGCGTGCATCGGTCTTGATGGCGGCGAGGCTGGCCAGGTGCTCGAGCATGTCGTCGAGGTCGAACGGCACGACTTCGAGCGTCATGCGGCCGGCCTCGATCTTGGAGAAGTCGAGGATGTCGTTGATGATGCCCAGCAGGTGCTCGCCCGCGCCGAGGATCTTGCCGAGGTAGTTGCGCTGCTTCGGATTCGGGTCGGCCATCAGCGCCAGGCGGCTCATGCCGATGATGGCGTTCATCGGCGTGCGGATCTCGTGGCTCATGTTGGCCAGGAATTCCGATTTCATGCGGGTCGCGGCCTCGGCGCGCAGCATCGCGTCCTGGATGCTCTTCGTGCGCAGCCCCAGGATGCGCATGAACACGAGCATGTCGAACGTGCCGCCGAACTGCGTGGAATTCAGGGTCCAGTAGGTGGCGTCCAGGCCGCCCTTGATGACTTGCGCCTGGATCGCCGAGCTGACGAAGCTCGCGGCCCAGCCGACGAGGAAGTAGATGCCGACCGTGTCGCCGCGGCGCGCGCGGTTGAACGCGCCGGGAAGGCCCAGCAGCATCGGCATGATGCCCAGCGAGCCGATGATGGCGACGAGGGCGGCGTCGTGGATCAGGTCGAAGCCGAACGCGGTGGCCGCGAGCACGCACAGCACGGCGCCCGTGCGCATCAGGCGCGGGAACACGCGGTCGACGCCGGGCCGCGTCAGCGCCTCGCCGACGAACAGGTAGCCGCCGCAGGCCGTCATCAGGGAGATGATGCCGGTGGCGTGCACGGTAGCCCAGCCGCTCGCGCCCCACAGGTATTCGGCGCCGAGGCCCCACCACGCGATGTTGTACATGGCCAGGCCGCCGATCAGCAGCGCGTACTTGGCGAACAGGATCTCGCGCAGGTTGATCCATTGCGCGAGGCTGTACAGCAGGAGGCACAGGAACAGGCCCGTGAGGATGCCCTGCACGAGGCGGTCGTGCAGCGCGGCCTGGTAGAAAGCGCCCGGCTTCTCGAAGCCGATCGGCAGGATCTTCGGCCCGTTCGTCTCCACCCGCAGCAGGACGTCGTAGGACGCATCCGGCGCCAGGCGCAGGGCGAACGACGGCACCGGCCCGCCGAGGGCGTCGGGGCCGCGCGCGAGCGTCCGTTCCGAGCCGGCCAGCGCATGACGCTCGATGCGGCCGTCGCGCACGAGGTACAGGTCGACGCGGTTCAGCAGGCCGAAGTCGACCTTGAGCGCCCACGCGCCGTTCGCGTCCGGCGCCGTGCGCACGGGGATGCGCACCCAGACGACGCCTTTTTCCATGCCCAGGGTGGCGTAGGCCCCTTGCGGCGCGGCGAAGCGGTCGGGCGCGGCGGCGACGGTGGCGGCGTCGAGACGGCCGTCCGGGTCGCGCAGCAGGCTCACGGCCGGCCAGGCTTCGATGTGCGCCGTGGCGTCGTCCAGCATGAGCGGGCCGGGCGCGGCGCGCGCCATGCCGGCGAGGGACGACAGCGTGAACAGCAGCGCCAGTGCGAGCAGGCGTAGGCCGCGCGGGAACAGGGAAAAGGGTAGTGCGACCATCGTTTTATCCTTGACGGGCGGCGCGCGTGGGGCGTCCGGTGAAGCGGCGTTCGAGGGCATTCGCCCAGCGCGGCGCCTGGGCGTCATCCTGCCAGCGATGCACGGCGACGCCGACCTGGTGCAAGAGGCCGTCCGGCAGTTTCAGTGGGCGTGTTTCGTCCATCAGCAGCTTGGCGGTGAGGTTGTAACCGAGGATGCGCGTGACGAGGCGCGAGATCGAGAAGCCGCGGCACACGAGGCGCCCGGCGGCATCGATGGCGCGCACGAGGGAAAAGCCTAACACGAACAGGACGCGCGACGGCAGCGACACGTGGCTGTCCAGGCCCAGGTCGCGCGACGCGTCCTTGCCGATCAGGTGGCGCGTCAGCAGCACGGGGAAAGCTTTCAACGGGCGCGGCGGGATGTAGCGCTGCATCGTCGCGACGAGCGCGGCGGCCAGCGGCGGGCGCGGGTCCGGGTTGCGCGCCTGGCCGCGCGCGCGGGCCTGGATGTCGGCGAACATGCGCGCCGCGCCGTCCATCGTGTCCGTCATTTGCGCGGGCTCGATGCCGAGCACGTACCCGAGCACGTTCCAGGTGTGCAGGTATGCGGCTTCGTCCTCCTTCTCCAGGCCGAGCCCCAGGCGGCGCAGCCCCTGCAGGAACACGTAGTTGAAGGTCAGCAGCGTATAACCCAGTTCTTCCTGGTTGCACGGCAGGCCGACGCGGTCGACGTCCCAGCCGTGCGCATACAGTACCTGCGGCATCGTGCGGCCGTGCGCCAGCAGGCGGGGAACGCGGCGTGGCGCGACGAGGGCGTCGGCCACGTCGCCGCGCAGCACGAGGTGGCGGATCATTGCGTGGATCAGGCGCACCTTGATGGCCTGGGCCACGCCGCCGCCGGTGCGTTCCGTCAGGCCGCCGTGCATCATGACGGGGAAGATCATGGCGGCGGTGGCGCGCACGCGGTAGTCCGTGTGCTGTTCCAGCTCGCCGGCAGCGTGCAGCACGGCCGCGAGGTCGGGGATCACGTAGCACTGCGGCAGGCTGGCGCAGAACAGCAGCGTGCACGACACCATGCTCATTTCCATGAACAGCACTTCGGCCCGCGCGATGCGGTCGCGGTCGGCCCACTCGGGCAGTACGCGCGCCTTGGCGACGTAGTCCTCCAGCGCGGCGGCCATGTCGGGCGGCAGGCCGGGACTGGCGGTCCAGTCGTCCAGGTCGCCGTTCAGCTGCCAGCGCGCGATCTCCTGGTTCAGCAGCGCGATCGTGTCCGTGTCCGGTCCGCCGGGACGGCCGGGGCCGAGGATGCGCGCGATCGTGGAATCGGCCAGCGGGTCGGCATGCAGGGCCGGGTCGTCCGGCAGGCCCGGTTCGAGAGAGTCGCGTTTCATGCGGCCTCCTTGAATGCTTGCTGTCCGAGGTCCGCGGCGCCTGTGCGTGCGGCGCTTGCCGGACGGACCAGGATGCCGCGCCAGCGCAGCAGCCCGAGCGTGGCCGCCAGCAGCGGGAAGCCCATCGCGAACAGGGCGATCGTGCGTGCCTCGACGGGGTAGCCGAGCAGCACCTGGAACACCATCAGGCCCGCGTACACGGACAGCGGCACGAGCACGTGGCGCAGCGTCGCGCCCGCCGCCGCGGGGGCGCGCACGCGCGCGAGGCGGCGGAACGCGAACAGGATCGCGAATGCCACCGTCATCCAGCCGGCGAAGCCCTGCACCGTCTCGCCGAACCACCAGCCGTCCTTCTCCGTCATGATCCAGGCCTTCAGCACGTACACCATGTACGGGTCGACGCCCAGGTCGTAGCACGTGACGACCATCGCGCCCAGCAGCGCCATCAGGGCGTCGTGGCCCAGGGTCGCGGGCCCGTCGACGGGGTCCTGCCAGACGATCAGGTTGGCCACGACGTACCCGACATAGGCCAGGGCGAACCACATCATCGGGATCACGACGGGCACGTCGAGCAGGCGCGGTCCGAGCACGGGCGTGTACGTGTAGCTGCCGAAGAACCAGCCGTACGAGGACCCCAGCTGCTCGGCGAGCCAGCCGAAGGCCAGGGCGATGGCGACGAGGCGCGTCGAGGCGGCGCCGCCCAGCAGGTGGGCCGCGCTGGCCCAGCAGCAGCCGAACATCGCCAGCGAGCTGGCGACGAGGAGCACGGTGCTCTCGCCGCCGATGCGCCTGGCGAGGACGAGCAGGAACAGGGCGAGCAGGGTGGCGGCGGCGACGGGCAGGCGACGGTGCGGCGACGGGGTCATGACAGGCTCCAGTGGCACGGCTGACGATCAATGCGGCCGCCCGGTGGGACGGCCGCGCTCGGAATCAGAAGCGATAATCGAAGCGGACGTCGGCCGTGCGCGGTTCCGTCGGCACGGACAGACCCGAGGAACTGATCGCCATCGGCCGCACCTCGTTCTCGAGGTTGCGCACACGTGCGAGCACGCTCCAGCGCGCGCCGTCCGGCGTCCAGCCCACGTGCAGGTCGGACTCCGTGTGGCCGGGCACGCGGAACTTCAGGCCCGCCTGCGGCACGCCCAGCAGGTAGCTCGCGCTGGCATGGGTGCCGACACCGGCCGCCAGCTGGCCGCCCGTGAGGTAAAAGCGGTGCTCCCAGCCGAGGGCCAGCGTGCGCGCCGGCGTGCGGTCGAGCTTCACCCCGGACCACGAATGCACGCCGTCCGGTACGTAGCCGACGTAGTGGGCGTCGAGCAGCGTGAGGGCGTACGTGACCGTGTCGGCCCGCGTCGCGCGCACCTGGCCGTCCGCTTCCAGGCCGCGCACGGCGGCTTCGGCGGCGTTCGTCGTCTCGTAGCGTGGCCGGCCGTTCACGACGACTTCGTTGGACAGTTGCAGGTCGCGGTAGTCGTAGTGGAAGGCCGCGACGTTCAGGCTCGCGCGGCCGTCCCAGAACCGCGTCTTGACGCCGGCCTCGTAGGCGCGCACGGTCTCGGGGCGGTACGTGAGGCTGGCCGCGGGTAGCGCGGACGTCGGCAGGCAGCCGATGCCGTTGCGGGCGTCGCCGGCCACGCAGCCGTCGTTGAAGCCGCCGGCCTTGTAGCCGGTGGCGACCGAGCCGTAGACGAGCGTCGCGGGCGCCAGGTCGTAGTCGAGGCCCAGGCGCCACGTGGTCTTGTTCGTCGCGATGCGGCCCGCGTTCAGGTCGCGCAGGTCGGTGGCAGCGTTGAACGTGGCCGCGCGCTGGTAGCCGATGTAGCCGGTGCGCGACTTGTCGTCTTCCGTGTAGCGGGCGCCGGCGGTGGCGCGCAGGCCGTCCGTCAGGCGATACGTCGCCTGCCCGAACACGGCCTTGCTTTGCGAGCGTACGGGATCGTTGGCGAACACATAGTAGGGCGGCAGGCCGACGAGTTGCAGGTCGCGGAAATAATAGACGTCGCGCGTGCGCTCGCGGAACCAGTACACGCCGCCCTGGGCGGACAGCGGGCCGGTGCCGTTCGTCGCGAGGCGCAGTTCGTGCGAGTCCTGGTCGTGGCTGCCGTTGAACGGCTGGCGTACGCCCAGTGCGACGGTCGGCGCGACGCGGTAGTAGAAGTTGTAATTGTAGTCGTGGTCGAAGCTGCGGTGTGCGCCCAGCCACGACAGCGTGGCCGGACCCAGGTCCCAGTTCAGTTTCGCCGTCAGCGCGGACGTCTTCTTGTGCGAATAGCCTTGCTCGAACCGCGTGTTCGGCGGGTTGAAGCGGTAGGTGAGGCGCTTGTCGGTACTGTCGCCGTTCCACACGGGGTTGCCCGTCGCGATGCCGCTGTAGAAGTTCGAATCGGGTACCGTGCTGTCGTTGTTGCTGTTATCGCGGCTTGCCTCGTAGCGCAGGAGCACCGACGCGTTCTCGCTCAGGACCAGCTTCGCGGACAGGCGGGCGGCGCGGTCGGCGCGGTCCTGGCCCAGCGTGCGCGGCGTGTTCGAGCCGTTGCTCAGGTACGGGTCGTGTTCGTTCCACGTGGCGGCGGCGCGCAGCGCCAGCGCGGCATTCACGGGTACGTTGACCATCGCGCCGACCTTGCGCTCGCCCCAGTTGCCGAACGTGGCGTTGACGTCGCCTTCGAAGCGGTTCACGGGCGCCTTCGTGATCACGTTGACGACGCCGGCCGTCGTGTTGCGGCCGTACAGCGTCCCTTGCGGGCCGCGCAGCACTTCCACGCGGTCGACGTCGTACAGCGACACGTTCTGGCTCTGCGGCCGCGCGACGTAGACGCCGTCGACCATGAAGGCGGCCGACGGGTCGCCTTTTTCCGTGGGGTCCGCGTTCGACACGCCGCGGATCGTGATGCGCAGGCCGTCGTAGGAATTTTCCAGATAGGTGTTGGGCAGGCGCGCGGCGAGGGCGCCGGGCGTGTCGGCCCCGAGCGTGTCGAGGTCCGCCGCCGTGAGTACGGACAGCGCGACCGGCGTCTTCGATTCCGGTGCCGCCGTGCGCTGCGCCGTGACGATCACTTCCTGGACGGCGTTACCGTCCGCCTGCGCGCACGCGGACGCATGCAGCGCGCCGCACGCGATCGTCGATACCGACACGGCGAGCAGCTTAGGGTTCAACCGACCCCGCGTTGTTTTCATGAACTTCCCCAGTTTCTTTTAGTCGTTGCGTCGCCCGGTGCCGGGCGCCGCCTGCGTGGATTATCGAGAGGTGTTATTGCAGGCGGGTTAAACGGATGAGTCTAACAGGTAGTGCGAACGGGCAATAGTGTTGACGTACCACAAATTCATACAGAAATGGTTACAAGTCGTAGCATTTGAGCCACGATCGCGTTAAATATTTGTAAAGGTTGACTGAATTGCAGCGCCGCCGGCCCGATGGCCTGGCAGGAGGGAAACGCTGCCGCCGGGACCAGTGGCGGCAGCGGACTGCGATCAGGTCAGTGCGGCAGCCACGACGCGCCGTCGCATTGGTACGAGCCGACGACCTGGTTCAGCTGGGCGGCCGTCACCCAGTTGCCGGTGCCGCCCCAGTTGCAGGCGTACCAGCGATGGCTCTTGCACAGGAAGCGGCGGTCGCCCGTGCCGTTGTTCAGGCCGACCACGTTGTCGATGCCGCTGTAGCCGTCCGAGCAGCTGGACGTGAGAGGCTGCCACTGGGCGGCCGACGTGTCGCAGCGGAAGTCGCCGACGATCTGGCCCGACGTCGCGTTGATCGTCCAGGACGCCGAGGAATTCCAGCCGCAGCTGTACCATTGATGGCTCTTGCACAGGAAGCGCGAGTCGCCCGAGCCCTCGTTCAGGCCGACGACGTTCTCGAGACCCGGGTAGGCGTTGCTGCAGTCCGGCGTCGTCTCGCGGATCTGCAGCCAGTCGATGCCGACGCCGTCCGTCGCCATTTCGACCTTGATGTTGTAATAGCCGGGCACGGGCTGGAAGACGCCGATCGTCGTTTCCTGGAACGTCGTCGAGCTGCCCGTGTTCGGGATCGGCATCGTCCACGGGCCGTACGTCGTCGTCGGCTGGCTCAGGTTCGCCTGGGCGTCCGTCTGCAGGTCGTCCTGGCGTTCGAACGTCACCTTGACGGCGCGGCGGTCGAGCGGCGTGGCCGTCTTGACGCGGATTTCGAACGGTTTCGCCGGCAGCTTCACGCGCTTGAAGCCGAGCACCTCGCCCTGGTTCGTCCAGCCGACATAATAGCCGTGGCCGGGGAGACGGCCCACGTCGAGGTCGTCGTTGGAAAACGCGCCGCCCTGGTTCCCCGACAGATTGTTCCCCGTGCGGTAGTCCGAGCCTTCGGCCTGGAACGTGAATTCCGTCGGGTTCGGGTCGGCCCAGTCGCGCAGGCGATTGAGGTACTGGTTCGGGAAATCGTAGTCGACGCCGCTGCTGCGGTAGAAGCCCGCGCTTTCCGGCACGTTCGCGAAGCCTTCGATCAGGACGAACTTGGCGGCGCGCCCGTCGACCTGGCCGTAGGCGTCGGCCATGCCCTGCTTGAACGTGTCGCCGTGGTTGCGCAGCACTTCGCGGCAAGCGGTGCCGCAGCCGCGCTGGTAGTAGTACAGGATGTTGCCGGCGCTGTCCGTGCGGTACTGGTCACGGAAGCCGGGCGAGACGGTGCCCATCTTGGCGCCGTTCCAGGTGAAGAAGCCGGACGCCTTGCCGTTGGCCGGATCGGTCCAGCCGTAGGCCCCCTGCACGAGCGTCGTGTCGAGGCCGGGCACCTGCGTGGCCCAGTCGCGGTGCACGTAGATCGTCGGATAGACGCCGTAGCGGTTGTTGAAGAGCCAGCGGAGGTTGTTGAAGACGGCGTTCACTTGCGCCGTGTGGCTGCCGTCCACGTTCTTGAAGAAGCCGGCCGGCGCCCAGATGACGACGAGCGGACGGCCGTTCTCGTCGCGGTACCAGTATTGCGACGGGACCGTGTCGAAGAAGACCATCATGTTCCGGTCCCACATCAGCTTCAGCGTGTTGCCCAGGTCCGCGACGTCCACGGGCGCGCCGCCGTTGGCCGGCAGGTAAGCCGCCGTGTCGTCGAAGTAGCCGACGTGCAGCCCGCCCGCCGGAACCTGGTTGCGGGTGAGGGCCGCCGTCAGCTTGTCGAGTACGCGCGGACATGAGTTGCCGATGCCGCTGTATGGGTCGGGCGCGGGAACCTGTCCCGCTTGCGCCTGGAGTTCGGCGGTCGAATAGGTGCAGCCGCGCGACACCGGCAGCGCCACGTGCACGCGCGAATACTGGAGTTCCTCGATCAGGTTGTCCCACCACTCGGGCGAATTGCGGTCGTACGTGTTCTTCGGATGGTTCGCATCGAACAACCCGAACAGCGGCAGGTTCGAGCCGCCGGGCTGGAACCGGGGGCTGTTCTGGTCGTTTTCGATCCCGATGATGGTCCCCAGGATTGGCTTCGAATAATCCAGCGTTTGCGCCGTGGCGCCGGCCGCCGCGAACAAAGACAGCAATCCCAACAATAACGATCTTTTCATCGATGTGTCCTTTTTTGGAGGCGACGTGTGTCGGTATGGCACGCATGGGGAATGCGCGCAGCAAGCCACGGCGGCGGGCGAAACGTCCGCCGTCTGATTGACCCAGCCTGTGAGCTTAGCGAAGATTAAACTTTGGAAATGCGCAGATTGTCACATCCGGCGAATTTATTTGTTTCGTTTATGTGACGCTCTCAGCGGGGTTGCGTCAACAAATCCGCGCGCGGATAGCGCCAGCCCGGCACGGGTCGCGGGCACGGCGCCGCCGCGAGGGCAGCGTGGTCGATCGTGGAAAAATTGCGGCCGCCGGGCGGACTCCAGCGCGCGTCCGTCGCCGTCGTCGCGCCGATCGACGGCGCGCGGGCGAAGCGCATCCACGCGTTGAAGTGGCAATTGGTCGCCTGCAGGCCCCGCAGGCGGGCGAGGGCGTCGCGCTCGTCGCCCTGCCAAGCCACGCGCACGTCGGTGCCGACGGCCTGGCCGGCGATCGGCGCGGGGCAGTGGGCGACGGGCGTGATCGCGGGCGCGACGCTGAGCTGGCCGCGCCGCAGGTGGTAGTCGCCGTGCGCCGTGTCGACGGCCACCGTCACGAACGACCAGCACAGCGGATTCGCGGGATAGGCCGACAGTGCTGTGTCGAGCACGCGTTCGTGCGGATCGAGATGGGCGACGGCCGCCGCAGCGACGGCGCGCGCTTCGTGCAGCGCGGCGGCTTGCATGCCGACGAACGCGAGCGACGCGGCCAGCCCGGCGCCCAGCGCAGCGCGGCCGCGCTCGCCGCGCGGTCCGTCCACGCGGCGCGCGGTCCACGCCAGCAGCAGACCGAGGGCCAGCAGCCCGGCCAGCGAGCCCCATTGCAGGAACCCGGCCGCAGTCGTGCCGACGGACACGGCCGCCAGCAGCGCGAGCAGCAGCCCGCGCGCGACGTGCCCCCGCACGAGCGCGGCGAGCGGCACGCCGAACGCGATCCAGAACACGGGTTCGACGATGAACACGAGGTCGCCGTAATACCAGGACGGATCGATGGGCCAGAACGGGTGGACGCCGTAGACGTTGAGGCCATCCATCGAGATGTGCAGCACGGTGCCGGCAGCTGCCGTGACGACGGCCGCGCCGCGCGCACGGCCGCTCGTGCGCAGCAACCGGCGCGCCGCGGGCCACAGCAGCCACACGAGCGCCAGCAGCACGGCGATTTCGCCGCAAGCGCCCAGCAGCGTGTGCGTGTGGCCGCGGTGATGCAGCAGATAGCCCAGCGGCGGCGCCAGCAGGTGCGTGAGCACGAGGTCCAGGTCGGGGAAATTGCTCGCCAGGCAGCCGAGCACCAGCAGCAGGCGCATGCGGGCGCGCTGGTCGTCGGGAGAGGTTTCGGGGGCGACGCTGCGGTCGACCAGGGCGCCGATGCCGAGGCCGACGACCGAGTGGGTAATATTATCCATCGTGCAATCTTACCCAAGCCGCAAGGAAATGTGCGGGTCAGGCCAGCGCCAACGTGGCGACGTAACCGTCCGGCACGGCGAGCGGCAGGCAGCGGCAGGCGGCGAGTTCGACATCGAGATCCGCGCGCCACTCCGCCAGCGCGAGGCCGCGACACTTGAGGCGCGCTTCGCGCTCGCTCCATGCGCGCGCGAACGCGGCGGCGCGCGCGGGCGCGGGCACGCCCGCCAGCGCGGCCGCGCAGGCGGGGCCGAGGTAGTCGCGGGCGACGGCGTGCCAGTCCGGGGCGTTCGCCACGCGCATCACGTCGACGCCGACGCCGGCGCCGTCGAGGCGCAGCGCGGCCAGGGACACGTCGCCGTCATGGCTGATCGCGAGATCGATACGACGGCCGTCGTCGACGAGCGCATACGGCGCTTCGCCCGGCTCGCCGCCGAGCCGGATGCGCGCAGCCGGCAGCGCGAGCGTGTCCGCGAGTGCGGCCAGCAGGGCAGCGCGGATCGTGCGCCTGGCCGTCGCGCGGTCGGGCATGCCGCGCACGCCGACGACGTGCAGGGCCGCGGTGCCAGCGGGCGGCGCGATGAACGCGCCATCCGCCCACCAGCGGACGGGCACGGCCTCCATCACACCCGCTGCGGCGCCGCCGGCAAGCCGTTCCAGGCGGTGGCAGCGGGGATGTGTTCGCCCTTCATGACGAGGGTCAGCGGGCCGATGCGGGCGTTGTCGCCGACCTTCGCGCTGTACAGCACGGCGCTGCGCGGGCCGAGATAGACCTTGCTGCCGATGTCCACGTGGTCGATCTTCATCACGCGGTCTTCGAACAGGTGGGTCTGCGGGCACGACAGCGCATTGAGTTCGCTGTGGTCACCGATCGTCACGCAATCGAATTCCGTGATGTCCGTCGTGTCCATGTAGACGCCGCGCCCGATGCGGCAGCCGAGCAGGTTGAACGCGAGCGGCAGCCACGGCGTGCCGCGCAGGTAGCGCATGAAGTTCGGCACGGCGATGCCTTCGTACATGTTCGTCACGCCTTCCGACAGCCACACGAACGGCGTCCACATCGGCTCCGCGCGTTTTTTATAACGGCCCAGCAGCAGCCATTTGAACGCGAGCACGAACAGGTAGTTGCCGATGCCGTAGGCGAGGCTGATGAGCGCGAGGTCCCAGATCACCTCGCCCCAGCGGCCGGCGCCCGCGATGGGCATCAGGTCCAGTACGACCGTGTAGCCGACGGCGATGACGACGGCGTGCGGCGCGACGATGCGGAACGCCTCGACGAGCGCGCGGCCCAGGCGGCGTGCCGGCGACGGACGGTACGTCAGGTGTTCCGGATAGCCGCTCACCTGTTCGCGCGCGGGCAGGTGGATCGGCGGCGAGCCGAGCCACGTGTCGCCGCCCGTCATGCGCTCGTTGGCCGGCGCATGCGTGTGCACGCCCACGAGGACGCCTTCCGGCAGCACGGTGCCGTCCGGGATGTAGCTGCCGTTGCCCACGAAGCTGCGGTTCGAGACGACGGTCGCTTCCATCGTCATCCAGCCGCCGTCGATCTGCTCGTCGCCGAGCATGACGGCGTCGGCGATGAACGTCTCGTCGCCCAGCGTGAGCATGTCGGGGACGACGCCCAGCGCCGTCGAGATCTCCGCGTCGCGGCCCACTTTCGCGCCCAGCAGGCGGTACCAGAACGGCGCGAACACGGTCGCGTAGATGCCGTGCAGGACGTTCAAGCTCGATTCCTGGATATGGCTCACGAGCCACTTCTTGCAGTACGCGTTGCTGTGCACGGCCGAGCGTCCGGGCATCATGCGGGGCAGGAAGCCCCAGCGGATGGCGGCCGACACGAGCATCGTCAGCGCGATCAGGACGGCGGACGCGGGCAGCGCCAGCACGAAATAGCGCAGCAGCTGGCCCTGGATCGAGTTCTGCGCCAGGATCGGCATCGTGCCCCGTTCGTCGAACCAGTCGATCAGCACGAAGCTGGGGAACACGGGCATGAAAAAGAGCGTGGCGACGAGCAGCATGCCGAACATGAAGAACAGCGCTTCGCCGATCAGGCGTCCCCGCCCGACGACGGGACGCGGCGGCAACGTGGACGGATCGAACGCGCCGGTGTCGCGCGCGGGCGAGCCGCTCCACACGCGGCCGTCCGGCACGCTGGCGCCGTCCGGCAGCGCGGACTGGCCTTCCAGGTGGCCGCGCCGGCCCACGCGGGTATTCCCCTCGAGGATCGCATACGACGACACGCACGCGTCGTCGTCCAGCGCGATGGTGCCGAGGATCAGGCGGCCCCGCTCCACGCGCGCGTTCTCGAAGTTCGCGGCATTGCCGATGCTGACGTTGTCGCCGATGGCGAGCAGGTCGGGCGCGCGGATCGTCAGCGAACCGATCACGACGTCGTGCCCGACCTTCGCACCCAGCATCCGCAGATACCAGGTGTACAGCGACGAGCCGGCCAGCAGATACGTGGGCGCGGCCTCGACGAGCCGGTCGGACAGCCACCAGCGGAAATACGTCGCGCTCCACAGCGGATACACACCGGGTTTCAGGCGGCCCGCGACGAGCCACTTGCCGCCGATGGCGAACACGAATTCCAGCAGCGTGGCGAGCAGGAACACGGCGATCGACGCGGCGATGGCGCGCGGCACGGAATCGCCCGGGTCGCCCGTGAAGAAGTGGTACGTGAAGAACGGCGCCAGCCACTGTGCCATGCGCAGCGTGATCAGGACGGGTACGGTCGCCAGCTGGGCCACGCCGCACAGCCAGCGGCGCGTGTTGTCCGGCGGCGTCCAGTCGGGTTCGATGGCCGCGGTGCCGGCGGCCTGGTCGAGGCCGGAAGCGATCGCGCCGATCTGCCGGTGCTGGTAGATGTCGCGCACCGTCACGTGGGCGAAGCGCGGGTCGGTGCGCAGCGCCGTCGCGAGGCGGGCGGCGAAGAACGAATGGCCGCCGAGGTCGCTGAAGAAATCCAGCTCGCGCCGGATCGGCTGGCCCGGGAACAGCTTGCCCAGCGCCGCGAACAGCGCTTCCTCGCCGGGCGTTTCCGCCACGTCCGATTCGGCCGGATCGCTGGGGAGCGGGGCCGACAGGGCCATCGCCTTCAACGCCTTGCGGTCGATCTTGCCGGACGTGAGGCGCGGCATGATCGACAGCCGTTCGAAGCGGCTCGGCACCATGTACGGCGGCAGCTTGCCGGACAGCGCGCGGCGCAACGTGGCCGGCGACAACTGCTCGTCCGTCGCGCCGGCGGCCGGCACGAGGTAGGCGACGAGACGGTCGATGCCGTCGTCGCGGCGCAGCAGCACGGCCGTCGTGCCGACGCCGTCCTGCTGCGCGAGCTGGGCTTCGATCTCGCCCAGCTCCACGCGAAAGCCGCGGATCTTGACCTGGTCGTCCGTGCGGCCCAGGCACACGACCTGGCCGTCCGGCTCGATGCGGGCGAGGTCGCCGGTGCGGTACAGCCGCGGATCGTCGGGGCCGGAACGCCACGGGTTGGCCAGGAATTTCTCGGCCGTCAGGTCGGGACGGCCCAGATAGCCGGACGACAGGCCCGGCCCGATGATGCACAGCTCGCCCGTGTCGCCGCGCGGCAGGATCTGCAAGCCCTTGTCCGTCTCCGTGTGGATGACGAGCAGGCCGTAGTTCGGCAGCGGCGTGCCGATCGTGATCAGGCGGCCGGGCTCCAGCCGCGCGAGGCTGGCGGACACGGTCGCTTCCGTGGGGCCGTACGTGTTGAACATCTGGCGGCCCGGCTTCGCGAAGCGTTCCACGACCGTCTCCGGACACATCTCGCCGCCCAGGTTGATGATGCGCAGGCTCGGCACGTCGTCGGCGAACAGCGCCAGGAGTGTGGGCACGGCATGCAGCACGGTGACATGGTTTTCCGCCAGCAGGCGCGGCAGCGCTTCCGGATCGCCGGCCGTTTCCTTCGGCCCGATCCACAAGGTGGCGCCGACGAGGTAGGAAATCCAGATTTCCTCGAACGACATGTCGAACGCGACGGAAAAGCCCTGGTACACGCGGTCCGACGCTTTGACGCCCAGTACCTCGTTCTCGCTGCGCAGGAAGTGGCAGATGCTGCGCTGGTCGATGAGGATGCCTTTCGGCTTCCCGGTCGAGCCCGAGGTGTAGATGACGTAGGCGGGCGCGTCCCCGGCAACGTGGCCGCGTCGGCGCACCGTGTAGCCGTCGGGCGCGGGCGCGAGCAGGGTTTCCGCCGTGTGGATCGGCTGCGTCACCGGGCCCAGGCGGTCGCGCATGCGCTCGCTGCTGACGAGGGCAGGGGAGCCGGCGTCGTCCATGCAGACGAGGAGGCGCTCGACGGGGGTGTCCTCGTCGACGGGGAGCCAGGCGGCGCCCGCCTTGGCGATGGCGGCCTGCATGACGAGCAGGTCGATGCCGCGCGGCATCCAGAGGCCGACGATGTGGCCGGGCCGGATGCCGGCGTCGATCAGGCGCGATGCGGCAAGGCCGGCCTGCGCGTCGAGCTCGGCGTACGTGAGCTGGCGGTCGCCCGCGATGAGGGCCGGCTGGTCGGGCGCGCGGCGTGCGCTGGCCTCCAGCAGGTCGGCCAGGATTTCGTCGCGCAACAGCTCGGGCTGGTGCGGACCGTAGAGGACATCGGGGTGCCGTGTCAGAGAAGAAATATCGTTCATCAACGGCTACAGTTGGGGTTGGTGGTGAGGTTTATCAAGCAAGAACACGATGCTCATCAATGCAAATCTAACAATCCTGGCAGCCACATGCGCGCAGGGTACCTCATTGTAACGGCCGGGCGGCGCATCGTTTTTCTTTACCGGGTGGAGTACGGAGCGATCGCCCGCCCCGTGGCGGTAACGGCGATGAAAATGCTGCACTCGCACAATGCGCCGGTGCTCAGTCCTGGTGCATGAAGTGCCCATAAAAAATCATATTCCTGGCGCGGATGTCTGCTATTCAAACAATAAATTATCGTTGGGTTGTGCGATGCAATATATTTTAGTCGTAGCTGCAAACCTTTCGAACCTCTGCCTATTGGAGCGCATCATGAACGCCAAACTTCGCATCGCCGCTGTCGCTACCGCCCTGTCGCTGACCACGCTTGCCGCTCACGCCGCCGAGCCGGTCACCTCTTCGCGCTCCGCCCGCTGCGCCGCGCCTTACTACCCCGTTTCTTGGCAGGACGACGGCATCCAGGGCCGGGTCCGCGTGGCGGTGCTGGTCGGCGCCGACGGTTCCGTGCAGGACGCGAAGGTGGTGGAGTCGAGCGGCTATCGCGCTCTGGACAGGGCCTCGCTGCGTGCCGGCTACCATTGCACGTTCGCCGCGCCGAAAGCGGGCGACAGCGCCGCCGTGTGGACAACGGTGCAGTACAAGTGGGTCATGAACTGACGCAGGCAACGTGCGACGCCGGCATGTCGCATCAGCGCAGCCGGTCGAGCATTTTTGATCCACATCAAGGATAGCGCCACGCGTGATTTCATAAAATTTCCGTAGATCAATTATTCCTCCGGAAATCAGGGAGTCACGCGTGCGCACCAACCTGCCCGTCACGGGCATCGAATACCCATTGCGGGATGGCCAGTCCATCGTGTCGAAGACCGACACCAAAGGCCGCATCACCTACGTCAATCCCGCGTTCATCGAGGTCAGCGGCTTCACGGAAGCGGAGCTGACCGGCAAGGCCCACAACATCGTGCGCCACCCCGACATGCCGCCCGCGGCGTTCGCCGACATGTGGCAAACGCTGCAGGCAGGCGAGCCGTGGACGGGTCTCGTCAAGAATCGCCGCAAGAACGGCGATTTCTACTGGGTCACGGCGAACGTCGTACCGATCAGGGAAAACGGGACGACGGTCGGCTACATGTCGGTGCGTACCCGGCCCGCACGCGCCGACGTCGAACGGGCGGAGGCTCTCTACCGACGTATGCGCGAGGGCCGCGCGGACGGACTCGCCATCCGCCGCGGCGCCATCGTGCGCACCGCGTGGTGGGCGCGCCTGCTCGACCTGCGCCAGCTGCCGCTGGGCCGCCGGCTCGGGATCATGCTGGGTGCGCAGGCCGTGCTGATGCTGCTGCTGGCCGGCGCGGCGCAGGGCTGGGGCTGGCGCGTGGCGGCGCTCGCCGGTGCCGTGCTCACGCTCGTCGCCTGGGCGGAGCTGCAGCGCGCCATCGTGACGCCCATGCGCCGGGCGCTGGACGCCGTCCACGCACTGGCAGGCGGCGACCTGTCGCATCTTCCCGCGCCGGACCGCGACGACGAGATGGGCCGCCTGCTGCGCGCATTGCGCCAGCTGAACGTCAACCTGACGGCGATCGTGGGCGACGTGCGCGCGGGCGTCGTCTCGATCGAGGCGGCCACGCGCGACATCGCCGAGGGCAACGTGGACCTCGCGCGCCGCACGGAATCGCAGGCCGCGAGCCTGGCACAGACGGCAGCCAGCCTCGCGCACATCGCGGCGGCGGCGGGCCGGAACACGGACGGCGCGGAGCGCGCCGACGGCCTGGTGGGCGAGGCGTCGCGCGTGGCGGGGCGCGGCGGCGACGCCGTGGAGCAGGTGGGCAGCACGATGGGCCAGATCAGCGGGTCGGCCACGCGCATCGTGGACATCATCGGCCTGATCGACGGCATCGCCTTCCAGACCAACATCCTCGCGCTGAACGCCGCGGTGGAGGCGGCACGCGCGGGCGAGCAGGGCCGCGGCTTCGCCGTCGTGGCGGGCGAAGTGCGCAGCCTCGCGCAGCGCTCGGCCGGGGCGGCGAAGGAGATCAAGGCGCTGATCGAGGATTCCGTGCACAAGGTCGGGCAGGGCAACGAGCTCGTCGACGCGGCGGGGCAGACGATGCGCGCGGTCGTCGCGTCCGTGCGCGAAGCGGCGGCGATCATGGGCGACATCACGACGGCGTCGCGCGCGCAGAACGACGGCATTGCGGAAGTGAACGCGGCGCTGGCGCAGCTGGACGGCATCACGCGCGAGAACGCGGGCCTCGTCGAGGAATCGGCCACGGCGTCGGCCAGCGTGGCGGAGCAGGTGGGGCATCTGGGGCAGGTGCTGTCCGTATTCAAGCTGGCACGCTGATGTCCGTAGTCCGTAGCGTGGGCACCCCGCGCCCACGCGTGACGCATGCACGACGCGAACGCCCGCGTGGGCAAGGGTTGCCCACCCTACCGCACTGCGCACAGCGCGCCACATAACAGGACCGGCTCGGCGGTTTTTGATGCAAGTCAAGGATTTTGCGAAGCCGCCTCAATAGACTCGCCGCATATGGTACTAGCCGCCGGCCAGGAGTTTTCAAGATGTTCGATGCAGTCCCCGCAACCGCTTCCGCCACCGGCGAATCCACGGTCGAGTTCGACGCGGACCTGATCGCCCGGCTGAGCCGCAACGGTCCGCGTTACACGTCGTACCCGACGGCGGACCGGTTCACGGAATCGTTCGGCTACCGCGATTTGCTGCGCGCCGTGGCCGACCTGCGCACGCGCGGCACCGGCAAGCCGTTGTCGCTGTACGTGCACATCCCGTTCTGCGCCACGGTCTGCTACTACTGCGCCTGCAACAAGATCGTCACGAAGGATCGCCAGAAAGCGGCGACGTATCTCGCCTACCTGAAGCGCGAGATCGAGATGCAGGGCCGCCTGTTCGCCGGCATCAACGACGTCGAGCAGCTGCACCTGGGCGGCGGTACCCCGACGTACCTGTCCGACGGGCAGATGGACGACCTGATGGCGCAACTGCACCGGTGCTTCCGCTTTGCGCCCGACGCCGACGGCGAATACTCGATCGAGGTCGACCCGCGCACCGTGTCCGTCGAGCGCGTGCACAGCCTGCGGCGCCAGGGTTTCAACCGCATCAGCCTGGGCGTGCAGGACTTCGACGTGGACGTGCAGCGGGCCGTCAATCGCATCCAGCCGGAGGCGGAGACGCTGGCCGTCATCGCCGCCGCGCGCGCCGCGGGTTTCCGCTCCGTCAGCATCGACCTGATCTACGGCCTGCCGAAGCAGACGCTGGACACGATGCGCGCGACACTGGACAAGGTCGTCGCCGCCGCGCCCGACCGCATCGCCGTCTATCACTACGCGCACCTGCCGCACCTGTTCAAGCCGCAGCGCCGCATCGATGAAGGGGCCATGCCCGACAGCGCCACGAAGCTCGCCATGCTCCAGCTGTGCATCGAGCGCCTGACGGCCGCGGGCTATGTCTACATCGGCATGGACCATTTCGCGCGCCCCGAGGACGACATCGCCGCGGCGCTGCGCCAGGGCCGACTGCACCGCAACTTCCAGGGCTATTCGACGCACGCGGACACGGACCTCGTCGCGTGCGGCGTGTCCGCCATCAGCGCCGTCGGCGCCACGTACAGCCAGAACGTCAGGACGCTCGACGCCTACTACGGTGCGCTCGACCGCAACGAGCTGCCGGTGGCGCGCGGCGTGCGGCTGTCGATGGACGACGCACTGCGCCGCAGCGTGATCCAGAAGCTGATGTGCCAGTTCGAGCTGTCGATGGAAGCGATCGAACTCGCGTTCCCCATCGTGTTCCGCACGTATTTCGCGGCCGAACTGGCGCAGCTGGCCGAGTTGGAGCGCGACGGGCTCGTGGAAGTGGGCGACGACTGGATCACCGTCACGCCGAAGGGGCGCCTGTTGATCCGCAACGTGTGCATGGTGTTCGATCGCTACCTTGCGGCGCCGGCCGCGCGCGGCACGGCCGCGCATTCGAAGACGGTGTGACGGCATGAACCTCGTCGCCCTCGTTCCCGTGTTCGTCGTCGGCCTGCTGGGCAGCGTCCATTGCGCCGGCATGTGCGGCGGGATCGTCGGCGCGCTGTCGGTGGCGCCGTCGGTCGGCCGCGTCGTGCCCGTGAAGGTCGCGGCCGCGCGCGCGCCGCTCGCCAACGTCCTCGCGTACAACACGGGCCGGATCGGCAGCTACGTGCTTGCGGGCGCGCTGGCCGGCGGCCTCGCGCAGGGGGCGCACGCGCTCACGCGGCTGCCCGCGCTGCAGGCCGGCGCCTACTGGCTCGCGAACCTGATGCTGGCCGCGCTCGGCCTGTACCTGATGGATGCGTGGCGCGGCCTCGCGCGGCTGGAGCGGGGAGGACAGGTCGTGTGGCGCGGCGTGAAGCCGCTGCTGCGCACGATCGGGCCGCTGGACGGGCCGGGCCGCATGCTCGCCGCGGGTGCCGTGTGGGGCTGGCTGCCGTGCGGGATGGTCTACAGCGTCCTCGTCACCGCGATGCTGAGCGGCGGCGTCGCCAGCGGCGCGCTCGTGATGCTGGCGTTCGGGCTCGGCACCTTGCCCATGCTGCTGGGCCTGGGCCTCGCGGGCGCGCGCCTGCGGGGTGCGCTCGCGCGCCCGCGCGTGCGGCACGCGTGCGGGGCCCTCGTGCTGGGCTTCGGCCTGCTGGGCCTCGCGCGCGCGGCCGACGGCCTGCCGCACGGCTGGGTGCAAGACCTGTGCCTCGCGCCGGGGGCGCACGCATGACCGCCGCCTGCGTCGACGCCGCCGCCTGCTACCACTGCGGCCATCCCGCGCCGGAGTCGAGTCGCTGGTCGGCCGTCGTGGACGGCGCGGCGCGCGCCATGTGCTGCCCCGGCTGCGCCGCGGCCGCCGAGGCGATCGCGGACGCCGGCCTGTCCGGTTACTACGGCCAGCGTACGGCGTTCGCTGCGCCGGCCGCCGCCGATGCCGATGCCGACCTCGGCCGGCTGCGCGCCTACGACGACGCGGTCGATGCCGGCGACGCCGTGTTCACCGTCGAAGGCATCCGCTGCGCCGCGTGCGTGTGGCTGATCGAACGGCGCGTGGCCGCGCTGGCCGGCGTGACGGAAGCGCTGCTGAACGTGGCGACCGAGCGCCTGCGCGTGCGCTGGGACCCGGCCGCGTGCCGTGCGAGCGACATCCTGGCCGCGCTGCGCACGATCGGCTACACGGCGTATCCCCTCGACGCGCAGCGCCAGGCGGCCCGCCTCGACCGCGAGCGCAAGACCTTGTTCCGCCGCCTGTTCGTGGCGGGCCTGTCGATGATGCAGGTGATGATGTATGCGTTCCCCGTCTACCTGGCGACTGAGGGCACGATGGACGCGGACATGCGCGCGCTGATGAACTGGTCGGCGCTGCTCCTCACCGTGCCGGCCGTCGGCTATGCCGCGTGGCCGTTCCTCGTTGGCGCGTGGGGCGACGTGCGCCGTGGCGTCGCGGGCATGGACGTGCCGGTTGCAATGGGCATCGTCGTCGCATTCGGCGCCAGCGCGGCGGCCGTCGTGCGCGGCCAGGGCGAGGTGTACTTCGATTCGATCACGATGTTCGTGTTCCTGCTGCTGGGCAGCCGCTACCTCGAACTGGACGCGAGACGGCGCGCCGCCCGCGCGCTCGACGGCCTGCAGCGCGCGACCCCGGCGACGGCATTGCGCATGGCCGACTGGCCGTCCGCGCGCGCGACGGACCTCGTCGCCGCGGAGCATCTCGTGCCGGGCGACGTGGTGCTCGTCGCACCGGGCGAGGCGGTGCCGGCCGACGGCCACATCCTCGAAGGCGACACGGAGATCGACCTGGCTTTGCTGACGGGCGAAAGCCGCACGCGCGGCATGGGCCCGGGCGACGCGCTGCCCGGCGGCGCCGTCAACGTCGCGCAGGCGATCGTCGTGCGCATGACGAGCGGCGCGCGCGACAGCACCCTGGCGCTGCTCGTGCGCCTCGTCGAGCGGGCCGGCCAGAACAAGCCGGCGCTGGCGTTGTGGGCCGACCGCGTCGGCGCATGGTTCGTGCTCGCGCTGCTGGCGCTGACGGGGATCGTGTTCGCCGGCTGGCAGGTCGTCGATCCGGCGCGCGCCTGGCCGGCGGCGATCGCCGTGCTCGTCGTGTCGTGCCCGTGCGCGCTGTCGCTGGCGACGCCGACGGCGCTGGCCGCCGCCACCGACCGCCTGCTGCGGCGGGGCGCGCTTGCCGTCAAGCCGCACGTGCTGGAAACGCTGGGGCGCGCGACGCACGTCGTGTTCGACAAGACGGGCACGCTGACCGACGGCCACCCGACGCTGAGCAGCACGACGACGTTCGGCGGCGCGAGCCCGCGCATGGCGCTGCAGCTCGCGGCCGCGCTGGAGGCGGGCAGCGCGCACCCGCTGGCCCGGGCCATCCGCGATGCGGCCGGCCCTCCGCTGCTGTCGGCAGGCTCGCGGCACCACACGCTCGGGCAGGGCGTCGAAGGCGAGATCGGCGGCCGCCGCTACCGGCTCGGCAACGCCTCGTTCGTCGCGGCCATCGCGGGCGGCGCTGCGCCTTCCGGGCCGGCCGGTGGTGCGACCGTGGTCTGGCTCGGCAGCGCCATGGGCTGGACGGCGCGCTTCGACCTCGTCGACGCATTGCGTCCCGAGGCGCGCGCCATCGTGGCGGGGTTGCGCGCGTCCGGCAAGACGGCGCTGCTGCTGTCCGGCGATGACGACGGGCCCGTTCGCGAGGCCGCCGCGCAGCTCGGCATCGACCACGCGCTCGGCAACCAGCGGCCCGAGGACAAGCTGAGCGTCGTACGCGCCCTGCAGGCGGAAGGTGCCGTCGTGGCGATGGTGGGCGATGGCATCAACGACGCGGCCGTGCTGTCGGGCGCGGACGTGTCGTTCGCGATGGGGCGGGGCGCGCAGCTTGCGCAGTTGCACGCGGATTGCGTCCTGCTGGGCGACGGCCTCGCACCGCTGGCAGCCGCGCTGGACACGGCGGCATCCACGTTGCGCGTGATCCGCCAGAACCTGGGCTGGGCCATGCTGTACAACGCGACCGCGATCCCGGCGGCCGCGAGCGGCTTGCTGAATCCGTGGCTGTCGGGGGCGGGCATGGCGGCCAGCTCGGCGCTGGTCGTGCTCAACGCGCTGCGGCTGCGGCGCTGAGGAGAAGGTGATGGAAGCCTTGTATTTGCTGGTGCCGTTGTCCGTGATCGTCGTCGCGTTCGCCGTGTGGATCTTCTTCGGCGCGGCGGACAGCGGGCAGTTCGACGACCTCGAAGGCCCGGCCCTCAGAATATTGAATGACGAGTAGGGTGGGCACCCCGTGCCCACGCGAACGCTGGCGAACCGCATACGTCCGCTTGGGCACGTTTCATTTGGGGCCACCGGCCCCAAATGCCCACCCTACATGCTGGGTCCACGGCCGGTGCGCTGGTCGTGCTCGATCCGCTCCTGGCACGCGATGCACGTGCGCACGGTGGGCGTGGCGAGCAGCCGCGCTTCCGGAATCTCGCGTCCGCACGACTCGCAGATGCCGATCGCCCCTGAATCCAGCCGGCCGATCGCGGCGTCGATCTCGTGCAGCAGGTTCGTCTCGTGCTCGGCCAGGTGTTCCTCGTTATGGCTGAGCATTTCGCCGGCCGGCGCGTCGTCGTTCTGACCCATGTGGGCGTTCGGCGCGATCGCGGGGCGGTCGTCCGTATCGCCGGCCGTGCGTGCGCGTACCGTGGCGAGCACGTCGTCGCGGCTCTTGTGCAGGCGCTTGCCGAGTTCTTCGTGGAGTTCCGGTGAGATTGGCGGCATGGTCGTCGTCCTTTGTGTCGGTCAGTTTGCGGTCAGTGTGGCGGGACCATCGAGCCTCATGTTTGACTCAGGTCATTTCGTGCGTTCGTAACGCCAGTCTGCTTTCAGCAACGCGGAGGAAGCAGCGCGCTTCTTCCTTCGACCCAATCTGGACTTTTTGATTCACATCAAGGATTTCGAACCCCCAGGAAACCTACCCTGACGGTGTCATCTTTTCTTCTTATCGCAGGAGTGCATCTTGGACAGCAGTCTAAACTATAACGACAAGATCGTGCGCCAGTTTGCCATCGCCACCGTCTTCTGGGGCGTGGTGGGCATGCTGGCGGGCGTGTGGATTGCCGCGCAGCTCGCCTGGCCGACATTGAACTTCGACATTCCATGGCTCACGTACGGGCGGCTCAGGCCCCTGCACACGAACGCCGTGATCTTTGCGTTCGGCATCTGCGGCCTGTTCGCCACGTCCTATTATGTCGTGCAGCGCACGTGCCAGGTCCGGCTGTTCTCGGACAAGCTGGCGTCGTTCACGTTCTGGGGCTGGCAGGCCGTGCTCGCGTCGGCCGCCATCACCTTGCCGATGGGCTTCACGCGCGGCAAGGAATACGCCGAGCTGGAATGGCCCATTTCCATCCTCATCGCCATCGTGTGGGTCGGGTACGCGATCGTGTTCTTCGGCACGATCATCAAGCGCCGTGTGCAGCACATCTACGTCGCCAACTGGTTCTTCGGCGGCTACATCCTCGCGGTCGCGATCCTCCACATCGTCAACGGCATGTCGATGCCCGTCAGCTTCATGAAGTCGTACTCGATGTACGCGGGCGTGCAGGACGCGATGATCCAGTGGTGGTACGGCCACAACGCCGTCGGCTTCATCCTCACGGCCGGCTACCTTGGCATGGTGTACTACTTCATCCCGAAGCAGGCCGAGCGCCCCGTGTACTCGTACCGCCTGTCGATCGTGCACTTCTGGGCACTGATCTTCACGTACATGTGGGCCGGCCCGCACCACCTGCACTACACGGCGCTTCCCGACTGGACGCAGTCGATCGGCATGGTGTTCTCGCTGATCCTGCTTGCACCGTCGTGGGGCGGCATGATCAACGGGATCATGACCCTGTCCGGCGCTTGGCACAAGCTGCGCTCGGATCCGCTGCTGAAATTCATGATCGTCTCGCTGTCGTTCTACGGCATGGCCACGTTCGAGGGCCCGATGATGTCCATCAAGACGATCAACTCGCTGTCGCACTACACGGACTGGGGCATCGCCCACGTGCACGGCGGCGCGCTGGGCTGGGTCGGCTTCATCACGATGGGCTCCCTGTACTACCTGATCCCGCGCGTCGCGGGCAAGAAGCAGATGGCGAGCATGGCCCTCGTCGAGACGCACTTCTGGCTGGGCACCATCGGCATCGTGCTGTACATCGCCGCGATGTGGATCGCCGGCGTGATGCAGGGCCTGATGTGGCGCGCCGTGAACCCGGACGGCACCCTGACGTACACGTTCGTCGAGGGCGTCAAGGCGACGTATCCGTACTACGTGATCCGCTTCGGCGGCGGCCTGATGTACCTGAGCGGCATGTGCCTGATGGCGTACAACACGTGGCTCACGCTGCGCGGCACGCAGACGCCGGTCGTGCGCATCCCCGCGCCGCACCGCGCTGCAGCGCACGCCGCCCCGGAACACGCCTGACCACAACCCGCAGGAGAAACCATGAAATTCACCCATGAGTGGATCGAGAAGAACCCATGGCTGCTGATCGGCCTGATCCTCGTCGTCGTGTCGTTCGGCGGCCTCGTCGAGATCGTGCCGCTGTTCTTCCAGCATTCGACCACCGAGCCCGTCGCCGGCCTGAAGCCGTATTCGCCGCTGCGCCTCGCGGGCCGCGACGTCTACATCCGCGAAGGCTGCTACAACTGCCACTCGCAGATGATCCGTCCGTTCCGCGCCGAGACGGAGCGCTACGGCCACTACTCGGTCGCGGGCGAATTCGTCTACGACCACCCGTTCCAGTGGGGCTCGAAGCGCACGGGCCCCGACCTCGCGCGCGTGGGCGGCCGCTATTCGGACGAATGGCACCGCACCCATCTCGACAACCCGCGCGACGTCGTGCCGGAATCGAACATGCCGGGCTATCCGTGGCTGGCGCAGACGAAACTGGAACCGCAATCGATCGTGCCGAAGATGCGCGCGATGCAGCGCCTGAACGTCCCCTACACGGAGCAGGACATCAAGGAGGCCCCGGCCCAGCTGGCCGACAAGACGGAGCAGGATGCGCTGGTCGCCTACCTGCAGGGTCTCGGTACGCAAATCAAGAATCGGAATTAGGAACTGACATGGCCATCGAACACATTTTCGACGACGCGAGCCGCGTGATGACGATCGTGAGCTTCGCGACCTTCCTCGGCATCCTCGGGTGGACTTATCTGCTGCGCGACGAGCGGGACTTCGCCGCCACCGCCGCGCTGCCCTTCGCGGACGACGACGTGGAGGACGATTATGTCTGACTTCACGAGCGGTTTCTGGAACTGGTACGTCACCCTGATCACGGTGCTGGGCATCGCCGGCTGCGCGATCCTGCTGTGGTCGCAGTCGCGCCACAAGGTGCGCCTGGACGACAGGGGCCAGCCGGAAAAGACGACGGGCCACGTGTGGGACGAGGACCTGACGGAGCTGAACACGCCGATGCCGCGCTGGTGGATGATCATGTTCTATCTCACCATCGTGTTCGCCGTGGGCTACCTGATCCTGTATCCGGGCCTCGGCAGCCATGCCGGCCGCCTCGGCTGGCAATCGGCGGGCGCCTACAAGCAGGAGCTGGCGAAAGCCGACGCGGACTACGGTCCCCTGTTCGCGCAATACCTGAAGCGCGACCTGAAGGACGTCGCGGCCGATCCGCAGGCCCGCGCCATCGGCGAGCGCCTGTTCCTCACGTACTGCGCGCAATGCCACGGCTCCGATGCCCGCGGCAACAAGGGGTACCCGAACCTGACCGACAACGACTGGCTGTACGGCGGCGACCCGTCCGTGATCAAGGAAACGATCATGAAGGGCCGCAACGGCGTGATGCCGCCGATGGGCGCGGCGCTCGGGTCCGATACGGACGTCGAGAACGTCGCCCACTACGTATTGAGCCTGTCGGGCGCGCCGGCCGACCCGATCAAGGTCGCCTACGGCAAGTCGAAATTCGCGGCGTGCGCCGCCTGTCACGGCGCCGACGCGCACGGCAACCAGATGATCGGCTCGCCGAACCTGACGGACAAGGTGTGGCTGTACGGCGGCAGCCCGGAGACCGTGATGGAAACCATCCGCAAGGGCCGCAACAACACGATGCCGGCTTGGGGCGAATTCCTCGGCGAGGGTAAGGTGCAGGTGCTGGCCGCCTACGTGTGGAGCCTGTCCAACACGCCCGGCGCGCAACATGAGGTAGCGGCGAAATGAATGCGCGTGCGCCGAAGGAAGCCGTCATCAAGATGTACGCCAGGCGCGAGGCCATCCACCCGCGCGAGGTGAAAGGACGGTTCGCCACGCTGCGGTGGGCCTGCGTCTGGCTCACGCAGGCCCTGTTCTACGGCCTGCCGTGGCTCTCCATGCATGGCCGCCAGGCCGTGCTGTTCGATCTCGGCGCACGCAAGTTCCACCTGTTCGGCCTCGTGCTGTGGCCGCAGGATTTCATCTATCTCGCGGGCTTGCTGATCATCTGCGCCTATGGCCTGTTCCTCGTGACGGCCGTGGCGGGGCGCGTGTGGTGCGGCTATGCGTGCCCGCAGACGGTGTACACGGAGATCTTCCTGTGGATCGAACGCCGCATCGAAGGCGATCGCAGCGCGCGCATCCGCCTCGATCGCCAGCCGTGGACGGCGCAGAAAGTCGCGCGGCGCACCGCGAAGCACCTCGCGTGGGGTGCCGTTGCGCTGTGGACGGGCTTCACGTTCGTCGGCTACTTCACGCCGATTCGCGCGCTGGGTGACGCGGTGGCGCACCTGGGGCTCGGCCCGTGGGAAACGTTCTGGGTGCTGTTCTACAGCTTCGCCACGTACGGCAACGCGGGCTGGATGCGCGAGCAGGTGTGCAAGTACATGTGCCCGTACGCCCGCTTCCAGAGCGCGATGTTCGACCACGACACGCTGATCGTCAGCTACGACGGGGCGCGCGGCGAACCGCGCCGCGCGGCCCGCGACGGCACGCGCGGCGACTGCATCGACTGCTCGCTGTGCGTGCAGGTCTGCCCCACCGGCATCGACATCCGCAACGGCCTGCAGTACGAATGCATCGGCTGCGCCGCCTGCGTCGATGCGTGCGACACCGTGATGGACAAGGTGGGCAAGCCGCAGGGCCTGATCCGCTACGCGACAGAGAATGCGCTGGCCGGCCGCTGGAACCCCAAGCAGATCCGCGCGCGCCTGCTGCGCCCGCGCACGATCGGCTATGGCATCGTGCTGCTGCTGATGGCGGCGGGCATGAGCACGGCGCTGGCGCTGCGCACGCCGCTGAAGCTGGACGTGATCCGCGACCGCGGCTCCATGGGCCGCGAAGTGGACGGCGGCCGCATCGAGAACGTGTACCGGCTGCAGCTGATGAACACGGGCGAACGCGAACACCTGTTCCGCATCCGGGTTGCAGGCATTCCGACGGCGACCGTCGTCGACGAAGACGTCGTCGAGCTGGCCGGCGCGTCCGCCCGCGCCGTGCCCGTGCGCGTGCGCGTGGACCATGGCGCCGCCCACACCGGGTCGAACGCGCTGGCGTTCGCCGTGGCGGCCGAGGACGACCCCGTGCTGCACGTGACGGAAAAAGCCGTCTTCATCGTGCCGCGCTGAACCACATTAGGATAAAGGAATAAGGACATGCACGCGACTGCACCCACCGCCGGGGCCGGGCCCTGGTACACCCACCGCTGGCCGTGGCTGCTGATGCTGGGCCCCGCCACCGTGCTGGCCGGCGGCGTCTATGTGACGTGGCTCGCCGTCGGCCATCCGGATGCCCTCGTCGTCGACGACTACTACAGGCAGGGCAAGGCCATCAACCAGGACTTGCGGCGCGACCGCACGGCAACGAAGCTGGGCATGGCGCTGCAAGCGGACTATGACGCGCGTTCCGGCCGTCTCGCGGGCCGGTTGGCAGGGAAGGTCGCGGGGCCGGTGGCGCCGTTCACGATCTATCTCGCGCACCCCACGTTGCCGCGGCGCGACCTGCGCCTGTTCGTGCGTCCGGCGGCGGACGGCAGCTTCGCCGTGGCGCTGCCCGCGCTGGAGCGTACGCACTGGCAGGTGGTCGTGGAAGGATCGCTGCGCGACTGGCGCCTGGCAAAAGGGTGGGATGGCGCGGCGCCGCTCACGATCGTGGCGGACGCGCCCTGAGCAGGGAAGCGCAGCGGCGCGTTACGCCATGGGGCTGCATTGCTCGGTGCCGGCCGCCATTGCCTTCAGGCGCGCCGGTTCCAGCAGCTCGACCTCGCGCTTGTCGACGTGCACGAGGCCCAGCTTCTTGAAGCGCGACAGCAGGCGGCTGATGCTTTCGATCGTGAGACCCAGGTAGTTGCCGATGTCCTCGCGCGACATGCGCAGCTGGAAGCGCGTGGGCGAATAGCCGCGCGCCGCGTAGCGTGCGGAGAGGTTCACCAGGAACACGGCGAAGCGCTGCTCCGCGCGCATGTTCCCCAGCAGGAGCATGACGTTCTGCTCGCGCGTGATCTCGCGGCTCATGATACGGTGGAAGTGGCGCAGCAACGTCGGCACGTGGCCGAACAGGTCTTCCAGGTGCGCGAACGGGATCTCGCACACCTCGCTGTCTTCCAGCGCGACCGCGTCGCAGTGGTGACGGTCGCCGCTGATGGCGTCCATGCCGAGGAGTTCGCCCGCCATCTGGAAACCCGTGATCTGCGCCTCGCCGGCCACATTGATCTGGTACGTCTTGAAATGGCCGAAACGGACGGCGTACAGGTTGCGGAACGGCTCGCCCATCTTGTACAGCGGCTCGTCGCGCTCCAGGCGGCGGCGCTTGCCGATGATCTTGTCCAGGCGGTCGATGTCCGCGTCTTCCAGGCCCATCGGCAGGCACAGCTGGTGCATGCTGCAGGCCGAGCAACTGATCTTCAACGCGTTGATGCTGATCGTTTTATCGGCGGTTGCGGTATCAGGAATATTCATGGCAAGGACCTCGCGGTAGTGCGTGGATTATAGTCCCGTTCCCCTGCCGCCAGTAGGGAAATCGCAGCATCCGCGCCGTATTCGCCGGCAAAGTGTCGCGCCCGTGCGCCGATCCCGCCGCAACGGTCCGGGTCGCTCTGCCGTACCGGCGTCAAGCGTGCGCGCCTCCACGTTGTCAAGGATTACACTTCCCGTGCAGATTTGCCAACGGGAGACATATGTCGGGCGAGCAGCGTACGGGTTCATCCAGAGTGCACGACGACGCGGGCACCGGCGCCGCCACGCCTGCGCCGCTCGCCGACGAAGACCAGGCCCGCGCCGATTTCTACGGCCTGTTCGCGCACCTGCTGCTGGCCCCGCCGGACGCCGCGCTGCTGGCGGCGCTGGCCGCCGCCGACCCCGTCGCGGCCGCGGGCGAATTCGTCCTCGAGGACGCGTGGCTGAAGCTGACGCAGGCCGCGTCCGTCGTCGATGCGGCGCTCGTCGCCGACGAATTCTCCGCCCTGTTCATCAGCACGGGCACGCCGCTCTTGAACCCGTATGCGTCGTTCTACCTGACGGGCCATTTGAACGACGCGCCGCTGGCCGCGCTGCGCCACGACCTCGCGCGTCTGGGCCTCGCGCGCGCGCCGGGCGTGGGCGAGTTCGAGGACCACCTGGGCACGCTGTGCGAGACGATGCGCGTGCTGATCCAGGGCGGACCCGGCATGCGCCCGCGCGGGCTCGCCGTACAGAAGGCCTTGTTCGAGGCGCACATCCGGCCGTGGTACGCCGCGTGCCTGGCCGACGTCGCGAGCGTTGCCGACGCCAATTTCTACCGGGTCGTCGCCGGCGTCGCCGATGCCTTCCTGTCGATCGAAGCGCAAGCCTTCGCCGTGCTGGATACGACCGACCCGATCGCCGCATGAGGACCACCATGGACAACGAGAAGCAACCCGATCCCGCCCGCCGCAGCCTGCTGAAGGCCGCGCCGCTGGGCGCATTGGCCGTCGTCGCGGCCGCGCGTGCGCGTGCGACCGAGGCTCCGGCCCCGGTCGCGCCTGCGGAACCGCAGAACGCGCAGGGCTACCACGAGACGGAGCACATCCGGCGCTACTACCGCACTGCGGCTTATTGGTAGGGGAGGACACGATGACCCTGGTGAAAACTTCGCGTGACAATGGCCTCAAACGGCGCCGCTTCCTCGTCGGCGCCGGCGTGACGGCCGGCGCGGGCGCCCTCGCGCGCCACCTGCCGCTGAACGTGATCCAGCCCGCGACGGCGGCCGACCCCGCGCCGGCGCAGCCGAAGGTGGAGGTCAAGCACACCGTGTGCAGCCACTGCTCCGTGGGCTGTTCCGTGGAAGCCGTCGTCAGCAACGGCGTGTGGATCCGCCAGGAAGCCGCGTTCGACTCGCCGATCAATATGGGCGCCCACTGCGCGAAGGGCGCCTCCGTGCGCGAGCACGGCTTCGGCGAGCACCGGCTACGCTATCCGATGAAGCTCGTGAACGGCAAGTACGAGCGCATCACGTGGGACCAGGCCATCAACGAGATCGGCGACCGCTTGCTGAAGCTGCGCGCGCAATCCGGGCCGGACGCATTGATGGTCATCGGCAGCTCGAAGCACAACAACGAGCAGTCGTACCTGCTGCGCAAATGGGTGTCGATGTGGGGTTCGAATAACTGCGACCACCAGGCCCGCATCTGCCACTCGACGACGGTGGCCGGCGTCGCCCAGACCTACGGGTATGGCGCGATGACGAACTCGTTCAACGACCTCCACTACAGCAGGGCCGTGCTGTTCATCGGCTCGAACCCGGCCGAGGCGCACCCGATCTCGATGCTGCACTTCCTCCATGCGAAGGAGCTGGGCGCGAAGATGATCGTCGTCGACCCGAGGTTTACCCGCACGGCCCGCTTCGCCCACCACTACGTGCGCATCCGCCCCGGCACCGACATCGCGTTCGTGTGGGGCATGCTGTGGCACATCTTCAATAACGGCTGGGAAGACAAGGAGTACATCGCGGCGCGCACGTATGGCATGGACGACGTGCGCAAGGAAGTCGCGAAGTGGACGCCCGATAAAGTCAGTGACGTGACGGGCGTGCCGGAAGCGTCCGTGCGCATGGCGGCCGAGATGCTTGCGACGAACAAGCCGTCGTCCGTCGTCTGGTGCATGGGCATCACGCAGCACCACGTGGGCACGGCGAACGTGCGTGCGCTGTCGATCCTGCAGCTCGCGCTGGGGAATATCGGCGTGCAGGGCGGCGGCGCCAACATCTACCGCGGCCACGACAACGTGCAGGGCGCGACGGACGTGGGCCCGAATGGCGATTCGCTGCCCGGTTACTACGGCATCGCGGAAGGCGCGTGGAAGCATTTCGCCACCGTGTGGGGCGTCGATTATGACTGGATCAAGTCGCGCTTCGGCTCGAAGGAGCTGATGGAAAAGCCGGGCATCACCGTGTCGCGCTGGTTCGACGCCGTCCTCGAGGACACCCAGTACGTCGACCAGCCGACCAACCTGCGCGCCGTGTTCTATTGGGGCCACGCGCCGAACAGCCAGACGCGTTTGCCCGACATGAAAGCGGCCATGCAGAAGCTGGACTTCATGGTCGTCATCGATCCTTACCCCAGCATGACGGCCGCCATGCACGGCAGGAGCGATGGCGTCTACCTATTGCCGGCCGCGTCGCAGTTCGAGACGCAGGGCTCCGTGACGGCGTCGAACCGGTCGATCCAATGGCGCGAGCGCGTGATCCAGCCGCTGTTCGAGTGCAAGACGGACCACGAGATCATGTATCTGTTCGCACGGAAGCTCGGCTTCGGCGAGCAGCTCGTCAAGAACATCAAGGTCGTCAACAACGAGCCCGTCATCGAAGACATCCTCCGCGAGATCAACCGCTCGTGCTGGACCATCGGCTACACGGGCTGCTCGCCCGAGCGCCTGAAACTGCACATGGAGCACAAGCGCGACTTCAACCCGACGACGATGCGCGCGGAATCCGGCCCGTGCAAGGGCGATTACTACGGCTTGCCGTGGCCCTGCTGGGGTACACCGGAGATGAAGCATCCGGGCACGCCGATCCTGTACGACCTGCACAAGAGCGTCGCGGAAGGCGGCCTGCCGTTCCGCGCCAACTGGGGCGTGGAGCACAACGGCGAGCCGCTGCTCGCGGCCGACGGCTCGTTCACGAAGGACTCCGAGATCGACACCGGGTATCCGGAATTCGACCACGTGTTCCTGAAAAAACTGGGCTGGTGGGCCGAGCTGACGCCGGAAGAGCAGGTGCAGGCCGAGGGCAAGAACTGGAAGACGGATTTGTCGGGCGGGATCATCCGTGTCGTCATCGCCCACGGCTGCGCGCCGTTCGGCAACGCGCGCGCCCGCTGCAATGTGTGGAACTTCCCCGACCCCGTGCCGACGCACCGCGAACCGCTCGTCACGCCGCGCCGCGACCTCGTCGCGAAGTACCCGACGTACGACGACAAGGCCGCGTTCTGGCGCCTGCCCACCTTGTACAAGTCCGTGCAGGAAGTCGATTTCGCGAAAGACTACCCGCTGATCATGACGTCGGGCCGCCTCGTCGAATACGAGGGCGGCGGGGAAGAAACGCGGTCGAACCCGTGGCTCGCGGAGCTCCAGCAGAACATGTTCTGCGAAGTGAACCCGGAGGACGCGGCGCAGATCGGGGTGAAGCTGGGCGAATTCATGTGGGTCGAGACGCCCACGGGCGCGCGCCTGAAGCTGATGGCGATGGTGACGCCGCGCGTTCCGGTGGGGCTCGTGTGGATGCCGTTCCACTTCGGCGGCTGGTGGATGGGCGAGGACCTGGAAAAGCATTATCCGGAAGGCGGCGCGCCCGCGGTGCGCGGCGAGGCCGTCAACACGGGATGGACGTACGGCTACGACGCCGTGACGATGATGCAGGAAACGAAGGTGTCCTTATGCCGTCTGGTGCGCGCTTGACGGCCAACGCGTCGCGAACGCCGCGCGTGGGCACAGGGGTGCCCACCCTACGAGGATACGCGTCGCCGCCAGCAGCCGTAGGGTGGGCACCCCGTGCCCACGGGTAACGCCAGCACACCGCGAACGTCAACGAATAGCGGAGGGGAATGAGATGGCCCGAATGAAGTTCATATGCGACACGGAACGCTGCATCGACTGCAACGGCTGCGTGACCGCCTGCAAGAACGAGAACGAGACCCCGTGGGGCGTCAATCGTCGCCGCGTCGTCACCATCAACGACGGCGTGCCGGGCGAGCGCTCGATCTCGGTCGCCTGCATGCATTGCAGCGACGCGCCTTGCCTCGCCGTCTGCCCCGTCAACTGCATCTACCACACGGAAGACGGCATCGTCCTGCACGACAAGGACCAGTGCATCGGCTGCGGCTACTGCTATTACGCGTGCCCGTTCGGCGCGCCGCAATTCCCGGCGACGGGCCTGTTCAACCACCGCGGCAAGATGGACAAGTGCACGTTCTGCTCGGGCGGTCCGGAGCCCGACACGTCCGAGGCGGAATTCAAGAAGTACGGCCGCAACCGCATCGCCGAAGGCAAGCTGCCCGCGTGCGCGGAGATGTGCGGCACGAAGGCGCTGATCGCCGGCGACGCCACCGTCATCGCCGACATCTACCGCCAGCGCGTGGAGACGCGCGGCTACGGACCGGAGCTGTGGGGCTGGAAGATCGCGTACGGCAAGCCGAAGCGTGGTGGCGACATCAAGGCGAAAGGCGATGGCCCGCGCGAGAACCAGAACCTGAAGGATTCGCAGAACGACGAGGGGAGGCTGCCGACATGAAGCGCCTCATCATCCTCTGCCTGCCTTTGACCCTGCTCGCGGGCTGCCTCGAAGTCGACCAGCATCCGAACTGGGTGCACGGCATGTACGCCGGGAAGAAGGACGACCGACCCATGCACCGGCACTTCCACGACGACAAGCTGTCGTGGTGGGGCACGATCAGCAACCGCAACATGAATCAGAACGAATACAACCGGGCCAACCCGTAGCAGGAGCCGACCATGTCATTCACGTTACGATCGTTCCTGGCGTCGCTGTTGACCCTTTTTGTGTCGTTGTGGCTGATCGGCGCCGCGCATGCGGCCGTCCCGAACAACCGCGCCGAACCCGCGTACGCGGAGGAACAGACGATCCTGCAGGCCGAACACGATTCGCACACGCCGGAGCCGGGACTCGGTTCGAAAGCGTCCGGCCGCGTGCACATCGACCGCCACTACCTCGGCCAGTACGGCAAGTCGGAAGGCACGGTGATCGTCCAGCGCGGCGGCAACCAGTGGCGCGTATGGCGCAACGGGCCGATCGCCACCGCGATGGGCACGATTCTCGTCGTCGTGCTGGTGGCGCTCTTCTTCTTTTACCGCGCCATCGGCCCCGCGCGCGTGGAAGAACCGGACACGGGCCGGCGCATCCGCCGCTTCACGGACTGGGAACGCGGTGTGCACTGGGCGACGGCGATCACGTTCATCATCCTCGCCGTGACGGGCCTCGTGATCATGTTCGGCAAGAAGCTCCTGCTGCCGCTCGTCGGGCATGACGTGTTCGCGGCCATCGCCTACGTCTTCAAGTACCTGCACAACTTCCTGGGCCCGCTGTTCATCGTGTGCTCCGTGCTGATGTTCTTCACGTTCCTGCACCGGAACGTGTTCCGCCGCATCGACTGGCAGTGGATCAGGCAGGGCGGAGGGCTCGTCTCGCACAAGCACGTGCCGGCCGGGTTCTTCAACGCGGGCGAGAAGTCCTGGTTCTGGCTGGGCGTCACGTTGCTGGGCCTCGTGATGTCGGTCACCGGCCTGATCCTGGATTTCGTGACGTTCGGCCAGACCCGCTACGTGCTGCAGGTGGCGAACTACCTGCACATCGCGGGCGCCACGTTCTACATCGCCGCGGCGATGGGCCACATCTACATCGGCACGTGGGGCACGCCGGGCGCGTACGAGGCGATGCGCCACGGGACCGTCGACGAATCGTGGGCCAGGGCGCACCACGCCGTGTGGTACGACGAAGTGAAGGCCGGTGTCGCGCCCGGCACGTTCGACGACCGCCTGCCGCCCGACCAGCCGCCGCCTGCGCCGCCGTCCGGCCCGCGCACGCGACCCGGACCGGCGCACTGAGGGGGCGACATGCATACGACGAAGACGATCCTGGCGATGACGCTGCTGGCGCTGGCCGCCACAGGGTGCAAGCAGCACGGCGACAACGCCCAGCGCAAGACGAAATTCCCCGGCATGGTGACGGCCGACGGCGGCACGAGCGGACAAGTGATGGCCGCGCACGGCGGCCCGAAGACGAACGCCGGCTATGCGGGTGGCACGCCGGGCATCGCGGGCGGCAGCGGCGGCAACACGGGCGGCGCCGCGACCGGTGGCGCCGTGCGTGAGACGGGCCAGGGCCCAAGCCAGGGCGTGACGCCGCCCAGCGGCGCGGGCACGCAGGGCACGACGCAGGTGGAGCCGGGCGACCACGGCAAGCCGGCGCCACCCACGCCGGCCGAGATCGGGCCGCAGCCGGGTGCCGTCAACCACGATCCGTCGCACGCGGCGGCGCCGGGACGGTGACGACGATGGAGACGCGGACGATGAACGGGACGGACGACAAGCGCGCGCATGCGGCGCGTAACAAGCTCTTGACGCTGGCGCTGGCGTGCGCGGCCGCGACGGCGCACGCCGCGCTGCCGCCACCGACACCCGCCCAGCAGGAAGCCGCTGCCGCGAAGAAGGCGGCCGCCGACGCGCAGGCCGCGAAGGACAAGCAGAAGCTGGGCGCGTCGATGGACGCCCTCGCTGCGCGCTGGCGCGCCCGCGCGGGCGCGCAAGGCTGGACGACGCATGCGCCCGTCGCCATCGCGGCCGCCGCGTCGCCCACGCAGGCGGCCGCGCCGGCCGGACAGCCGGACGGCAAGCTGACGGCCGCGGGTGCCGCCGCCCCCATCAAGAGCGAGAAGCTGGGCACGGCGCCGCCCAGCATGGACGTGAAAGCCGGCCCCACGAAGGCCGAGCCGGCGGGTACGCCGCCCACCGTGCAGAAAGGCACGCCGAAGGTGCACAACCAATGAAGATGGCCTCGATGCCCATCGCCGTGCTGATGCAGCGGCGGACACTCCGACACCGCTGGGCCGACGAAGCGTGGGAAGCGGTGGGCGTCGTCCCCGACCGCGGCGATCTGCCGCCGGTGCAGGTGCTGAGCCAGTCGCCGGAGCGCGACTACTACCTCGTGTCCGGCCTCGAACTGGAACTTTATCCGGACGAGAACGAGGGCTATTACGAGAATTGCGTGGCCCCCGAATCGAAGGTCTTCGTGCTGTGGCGGATGGAGAACGGCCGCGCGATGCCCGTGCGGGCGTCCGTCAGCTACGTCGAGGGCACGCGCATGTTCGACTCCGGCGAGAACGCCGATGGCGTGACGATGCCGGCCGAGATCTATGCGTGGCTCGCCGGCTATCTGCGCGCGCACTACCAGCCGAAGCCGCGCCGCGGCCGCCAGCACGGATGACGGGGGCTACCTTGGCGGACGAAGGCTTTCTGCGCCGCTGGGCGCGCCGCAAGACGGAAGTCCGGACGGGCACCGCACCGATACCGGAAGAGCCGGCGTCCGCGGCCGTGCCCGCGCTCGCCGATGCCGCCGCCGCGGCACCCGTCCCGCTGCCGACGATGGACGACGTCGCCCGCCTGACGCACGACTCCGATTTCTCCGCGTTCGTCGCGCGCGGCGTCGACGCTGCCGTGCGCCGCACGGCGCTGAAGACACTCTTCGCCGACCCGCACTTCAACACGATCGACGGGCTGGACGTCTACATGGGCGACTACACGGCACCGAGTCCAATGTCGGAGGCCATGCTCGCGTCGCTTGCGCATGCGAAGCAGGTGCTGCGGCGCGCCGTCGACGTGGCCACGGACGACCCCGATCCGCCGCCGGGCGACCCGCCGGACGCCACCTGACCACGATACCTGCAACGACAACCTGAACCGAGACACGATGAATATCCGTATGATCGAAGGGCAGGGCATCCCGCCCGACCCCATGCAGGACGAACGCGACCGCGCCGCGCGCGATGCGGCGCTGGGCGCACTGGGGGCGCTGCCGGCGCCCGAGCCGCTGGACACCGTCGGCTACCGTTCGGCCGGACGCACGCTCGTCATCGGCCCCCGCGCCGACGCGCTGCCGTGGGCCGAGCGCCTGGCGGCCCTGCTGCCCGTGACCGTGCTGCTGCTGGACGGCGATGCCGACGCCGCAACCGAGCCACCGCGGCTGTTCCCCGTGTTCGTCGCGCGTGCACTCGTGCTGACCGGCTGGCTCGGCGCGTTCGACGCGACGTGGCAGGCACCGGGCACGGCACCGCAGCAGGCGCGCTTCGACCTCGTTCTCGACCTGGGCCCGAGTCCGCAGATCGCCACGCACCAGCGCCCGCACGGCTATCACGCGCCGGGGCCGGACCCCGTCGCACGGCTGGCGGCCGTCGACGCGCTGGCGAACATGGTCGGCGACTTCGAAAAGCCGACGTACTTCGCGTACAAGGCGCGCCTGTGTGCGCACGGCCGCAACAAGAAGACGGGCTGCAATGCCTGCGTGGAGGTCTGCTCGGCGGGTGCGATCGCGGGCGTGGGCGACCTGATCGCCGTGAACCCGTACCTGTGCGCGGGCTGCGGCGCGTGCACGACCGTGTGCCCGACGGGGGCGCTCGCGTATGCGTATCCGGGCGCGCCGCACACGGCCACGCGCATCAAGGCGCTGCTGGGCGCGTACGCGCAGGCGGGCGGGCGCGATCCCGTGCTGCTCGTGCACGGCGCGGACGGCGCCGCACTGCTCGACGCGCTGGACGCACAAGGCGCCGTGCCTGGGCGCGTGCTGCCGCTGGGCGTGCACCACACGGCATCGACGGGCATCGACCTGTGGCTCGCGGCGCTCGCATGGGGCGCGGCCGGTGTCGCCGTGCTGATGACGGATGCGGAGGCGCCGCAGTATGCCGCCGCGCTGGACGAGCAGATGGCCATCGCGCAGACGATCATGGCGGGGCTCGGCTATGCGGGTCCGCACGTGCAGCTGCTGCGTGTGACGAACGCGGACGAACTGGCGCTGGGCCTGCGGCACGCGCCGCGCGGCGACGTGCCCGCGCGTCGCGCCGGTTTCAACGCCGCGGCGGACAAGCGCAACACGCTCGACTACGCGCTGGACCACCTGCTGCGCGAGGCGCCACAACCCGTGGAGGAGATTGCGCTGCCGGACGGCAGTCCGTTCGGCGCGCTGGCCGTCGATCCCGGCAAATGCAGCCTGTGCATGGCGTGCGTCGGCGCGTGCCCGGCGTCCGCGCTGCAGGACGGCCAGAACGCGCCGCAGCTGCGCTTCATCGAAAAGAACTGCGTGCAGTGCGGCCTGTGTGCTACCACTTGTCCGGAAGACGCGATCCGTCTCGTGCCACGCCTGTCGTTCCGCGCGACGCGCAAGGAGCCCGTCGTGCTGAACGAGACGCAGCCATTCCACTGCATCCGCTGCGACAAGCCGTTCGGCACCCTGCGCATGGTCGAGAGCATGCTGGCGCGCCTCGCCGGCCATCCCGCGTTCGCGGGCCATCTCGACCGCATGCGCATGTGCGGCGACTGCCGCGTCATCGACATGATGACGCCGACGGACGAGCAGACCATCGCCCAGGCGCAGGAGCTGCGGCGGCGCTGACCGCTTCCTGCGTGCGGCCCGGCCGTGGCAGAATGGAGACGGGCGCTCACGAGGCGCCCGTCCGCACATAAAGGAGACGAACGATGGCATCCCCGTACGAGCGCTTCATCCGCGCGCGCGACTTCCTCCAGCAGCACCGCACCGATTATGCGACGGCGTACCGCGACTACGTCTCGCCCGAACTCGACGAATTCAACTGGGCGCTCGATTACTTCGACACGCAGGCGCAAGGCAATGCGACGCCCGCGCTGTGGGTCGTCGACGAAGATGGCGCGGAACACAAGATCAGCTACGCCGACATGGCGGCGCGCTCGGCCCGGGTCGCGAACTGGCTGCGCGACGCCGGCGTGCGGCGCGGCGACCGTGTGCTCTTGATGCTGCCGAACCGCGTCGAGCTGTGGGAAGCCATGCTGGCGGGGATCAAGCTGGGCGCCGTGCTCGTGCCCACGACGATGCTCGTCTCCGGCAACGATTTGCAGGACCGCCTGCAGCGGGGCCGCGTGCGCCACGTCATCGCGCAGGCATCGGAAACGCACAAGTTCGCGGAGATGGCCGGCGACTTCACGCGCATCGCCGTGGGCGGCGCCGCGCCAGGCTGGCGCGACTATGCGGACAGCGTGTCGGCCGACGACGGCTTCGTGCCGGACGGCGTCACGCGCGCCACGGATCCGCTGCTGCTGTACTTCACGTCGGGCACGACGGCGAAACCGAAGCTCGTGCTGCACAGCCACCAGAGCTACCCGGTCGGGCATCTCTCGACGATGTACTGGATCGGCCTGCGCGCGGGCGACGTGCACTGGAACATCAGCTCGCCCGGCTGGGCGAAGCATGCGTGGAGCTGCTTCTTCGCGCCTTGGAATGCGGGCGCCACCGTGTTCGTGTACAACTACGAACGCTTTTCCGCGCGCGCGTGCCTCGACACGATCGTGCGTTGCGGCGTCACGTCGCTGTGCGCGCCGCCCACGGTGTGGCGCCTGATGATCAAGGAAGACCTCGCGCAATGGCGGCCGCCGCTGCGTGAACTCGTGGGCGCGGGCGAGCCGCTGAACCCGGAAGTCATCGAGCAGGTCGAGCGCGCGTGGGGCATCCGCATCCGCGACGGGTTCGGCCAGTCGGAGACCACGTGCCAGGTCGGCAATTCGCCGGGACAGCCGATCAAGCCGGGCTCGATGGGCCGGCCGCTGCCGGGCTACCGCGTCGCCCTGCTCGACATCGACGACGCGCCCGCGCAGGAAGGGGAGATCGCGCTGGCGCTCGATCCGGCGCCGCTGGGCCTGATGCTGTGTTACGAAAGCGACGACGCGAAGACGGCCGACGTGATGCGCGCCGGCTACTACCACACGGGCGACACGGCACGCGTGGACGACGAGGGCTATTATTTTTACGTGGGCCGCAACGACGACGTGTTCAAGTCGTCCGACTACCGCATCAGCCCGTTCGAACTGGAGAGCGTGCTGATCGAGCATCCGGACGTCCTGGAAGCCGCGATCGTGCCGAGCCCCGACCCGGTCCGCCTCGCCGTGCCGAAGGCGTTCATCGCGCTGCGCCCGGGCGTGGAACCGACGCGCGAACTGGCCGCCGCGATCTTCGCGTTCGCGCGTGACCGGCTGGCGCCCTACCAGCGCATCCGCCGCATCGCGTTCACGGAGCTGCCGAAGACGATTTCCGGCAAGATCCGCCGCGTCGAGCTGCGCAAGGCCGAGCTGGCGGGCGATCGCGCGGACCTCGAGTTCCGCGAGGAGGACCTCGGGGCCTGACGGCAACACAACGGGCGATCGGTGGCGTGTGGCGGCCACGCCCCGATCCGATCAATAATAGCCGTTCGCCATCCAACCGAAGTCGACCCAATGACCACGCCAGCCCGACCGTCCACATCGAAGCAGACCGCAAGCCAGGCACGGAGCGCCGCCGCCGGCAAATCCGGCATGAATTCAGCCGCAACGTCAGCCGCCAAGGCCGCCAAGCCGGCCCCCGCCGCCTACGAAGTGCGCGAATCGCCGGTGCACGGCAAGGGCGTGTTCGCGCTGCGCCCGATCGCGGCCGGCGAGCGCATCATCGAATACCGCGGCGAGCGCATCACGTGGGACGACGCCACGCGCCGCGCCGCCGAACGGGGTGGCCCCGTCAACCACACGTTCTACTTCAGCCTGGCCGACGGCAACGTGATCGACGGCGGCCGGCGCGGCAACGACGCCCGCTGGATCAACCACGCGTGCGAACCCAACTGCGAAGCCTACGAAGACGACGGCCGCGTGTACATCCACGCGTTGCGCGACATTGACGCAGGCGAGGAACTGAACTACAACTATGCGCTGATCTACGACGAACGCCACACGCCCGCGCTGAAGCGCCTGTTCGCCTGCCGCTGCGGTACGCCGGCCTGCACTGGCACGATGCTGGCGCCGAAGAAGCGCAGCCGCAAGGCCGCCGGCGCCCCGGCCTGAGGCAGCCGCCGCGGCCCGGCAGGGCCGGCCGATCGCACCGACAATACCGACAACACTCACAATGTGACCGCAGCCCGCCCATGAAACCCGTCGTCCGCAGCCTGCTCGAAACCGATCTCTACAAATTCACGATGTGGCAAGCCCTGCTGCACATGCACCCGAACGCCACCGGCGATTACGAGTTCAAGTGCCGCAACACGCCGGCGTATCCGCTGGCCGAGCTGAAAGACGACGTCGAACGGGAGCTGGACCATCTGTGCACGCTGATGTTCAGCGAGGAGGACGTCGATTACATGCGGTCGCTGCGCTTCATCAAAAGCGACTTCGCCGACTTCCTCACCTTGTTCCGTTTCCAGCGCAAGTTCATCCACGTCGATACGGACGGCCCGCACCTGCGCATCCGTGCCAGCGGCCCGATCGCGCACGTGATGGGTTTCGAGATATTCGTGCTGTACATCGTCAACGAACTGTACTTCCGCCGCTTCGACCAGCAGGCCGCGCTGACCGTGGCGCGCGAACGACTGGCGCAGAAGATCGCGGAGTTCCGGGCGTTCGAGCAGGAACCGAAGCGGCTGAATCCGTTCGAGTTCTTCGATTTCGGCGTGCGCCGGCGTTTCTCCGGCGACTGGCACGAGGAAGTCGTGGCCACGCTCGCGCGCGAGCTGCCGCAATTTTTCAAGGGCACGTCGAACGTGTACCTGGCGAAAAAATTCGACCTCGTGCCGATCGGGACGATGGCGCACGAATACATGCAGGCGTTCCAGTCGTTCGACGTGCGCCTGCGCGATTTCCAGAAAAAGGCGCTGGAAGACTGGGTGCAGGAATACCGGGGCGACCTGGGGACGGCGCTGACGGACGTCGTCGGCATGGACGCCTTCCTGCGCGACTTCGACCTGTATTTCGCCAAGCTGTTCGACGGCCTGCGCCACGATTCCGGCGACCCGGTGGCATGGGGCGAGAAGGCCCTCGCGCACTACGCCAAGCTGCGCATCGACGCGCGCACGAAGCGCCTCGTGTTCTCCGACGCGCTCACCGTACCGAAGGCGCTCTCGCTGTACCGCCATTTCGCCGACCGCGTGATGACGGGCTTCGGCATCGGCACCAAGCTGACGAACGACACGCAGTTCGAGCCGCTGAACATCGTCATGAAGCTCACGCGCTGCAACGGCCAGCCCGTCGCCAAGCTGTCCGACAGCCCCGGCAAGGGCTTTTCCACGGACGAGACCTTCATCGCGTATCTGCGGCAGGTGTTCGATCAGCGCATCTAGACCAAGGATCCTGACGATGAAAAGATCGAACCGTGCCCTCGTTGCCGCCTTGCTCGCCGTGGCGGCAGGCGCGTCGCTGGCCGACGACGTCATGTCGTCCGAGCAGGCGACCCGCTACCTTGCGCAGGTCAAGGCCGTCGGCGAGGCGTGCGAGACGCGGTACCCGAACCTGAAGGAGGCGGTGGCCCGTTCCTGGGTCGGCGGCTGGGACGAGCCGACCCGCGCCTGGGCGGCCGGCCTGATGAAGACCGAGGCGTTCCAGCGCGCGCTGGAAGCGGCGCGCAAGGCGCAGGCGGCGGCCGGGCAGCCGACCGAGAAGGATTGCACCGCGATGTATGGCAGCTTTCCGCCGCAGGCACCCCCGGACGAGAAGCACTAACAACGGGCCGGCGTCCGCTCAGGTGTCCGCGGCTCCAAGCGCCCGCCGCAAATCGTTCACGCTGGCCGGCTTGGTCAGGTGCAGGTCGAACACGGCGATGTCGCCTTGCGCATGCGCTGCCACACCCGCCTGGCGGCCGTAGCCGGTGAGCGCGGCGAGCCGCAGCGGCCCCGCCGCGGCGCGGCGCATCGCGGCGGCCAGCGCGTAGCCGTCCATGTCCGGCAGGCCGATGTCGAGGATCGCGGCGTCGGGCGGCCATGCGGCCTGCACGTCCAGCCCGGCCGCCGCCGTGTGCGCCGTGCGCACGTCGTGCCCCAGCTCGCGCAGGACGGCGGCCGTCAGGGCGGCGGCGTCTTCGTTGTCGTCCACGACGAGCACCCGCAGCGCCGGCGCGGCCGCGTGCACGGCGGCGGGCGGTGCCGCGCACGCGGGCGCGCCCAGCGGCAACAGGATCTCGAAGCGGCTGCCGAGGCCGGGGCCGTCGCTGTGTGCGCGCACGCGGCCGCCGTGCAGCTCGACGATGCGGTGCACGATGGCGAGGCCCAGGCCCAGGCCGGCGTGGCGCACGAGCGGTTGCGGCGCCTGGTAGAACGGCTCGAACACGCGCGCCGCCAGGCCGGCTTCCATGCCGATGCCGTTGTCGGCCACGACGAGGAGCGCCGCGTCGTGCCCGCGGTCCAGGGCGACGTGCGTATCGGTGCTGCCGAAGCGGGCGGCGTTCGACAGCAGGTTGCCGAGCACCTGCACGAGGCGGTGCTCGTCGCCGTCGACCCACAGCGCATCCGGTGCCTGCACGCGGATCGGCTGCCCGGGCAGCGCGGCGACGGCGTGGCGCACGACGGCCGCCAGGTCGACGGGACACACGTCGAGGCGCAGCTTGCCGGACGCGATGCGCGACACGTCGAGCAGGTCGTCGACGAGGTGTTTCAGGTGCTCGACCTGGCGCCGCATGATGCCGCGCTCGCGCAGGCTCGCGGTGTCGCCGCGCAGGTCCATCAGGTCGAGCGCGCCGGCGATCGGCGCGAGCGGATTGCGCAGCTCGTGCCCCAGCACGGCGAGGAATTCGTCCTTTGCGCGGCCGGCCTGGCGCGCCTGTTCCAGCGCGTCCTCGCGCCGCGCCAGCGCGTCGGCGAGGGAGTCGAGCAGCCGGCCCCGTTCCTGTTCATGGGCGGCGCGGCGCGCGCCGGCCGCCGCCAGCGCGGTGCCCATCGCGTCGATCTCGCGGATGCGCGAATGGGGCAGGGCCAGTTCCGTGCCCGCGCCCAGCGCCGCGGCGCCCGCCTCGACGGCGGCGATCCGGCGCACGATGCGCCGGGCCAGCAGCGACGCGAGGCCGATGCTCAGCGCCAGCGACAGCACGATGCCCGCGCCGTACCACTTGAAGCCTTCCGTGGGACCGCCCGCCCAGCCGACGGGCGGCGCGCCGACGGCGACCGTCCAGCCGTAGCGCGACAGCCGCGTGTAGGCCGATGCCAGCGACGCGCCTTCGATCGACTGTGTCTGGCCCGTGCCTTCCGGGCCGTTCAGCCGGATCAGGCGCGCGAGCGACGGGCTGGGCACGGTGCCGATGAGCTCCAGTCCGCCCTTCGAGCGGGCGACGATGGCGCCATCGCCGTCCAGCACCGTGATCACGGACCCGGGCGGCACCTGCTGGCGCGTGACGACGCGCATGATGCGGTCGGGCTGGACGATCGCCGTCAGCACGTACGGCCGGCCGTGCACGTCGGTCACGGGATAGCGCACGGGCACGGCGGCGCGTCCGCCCTGGCCGCGCGCCACGTGGCCGATCACGGGGCGGCGCAGCACGAGCGCGAGGCGCAGGCTGGACGGATCGGCGATCGGCTGCGGTGCCGCGCCGTACGGTGCCGTCGTGCGGAACAGCATGCGGCCGTCGCTGCCGGCCAACGTCACGCCCAGCCATTCGGCCTGCGCCCTGGCCTGGTCGCGGGCAATGGGATAGAAGGCGGCCAGGTCACCCGCCTCGAGCGCCGGCGTGCGCGCCATGCTGGCGAGGGTGGCGACGGTGCCGTCCAGTTCCGCGTCGACGGCGCTCGACAGTGCGCGCGCCAGGTCCAGCAGCGCACGCTCCTGTTCGCTCTGATGGTATTCGGCGGCGAGGTGCACGCTCCAGGCGCCCAGCGCGGCCAGGGGGAGCAGGCCGGTTGCCGTCAGCAGGACCAGGAGGTGACGCAGGGATAGCGATGGGCCGCGTTGGGCGAGCATGGAATCGGGATTCGAGAAAAGGCCGATTATAAGTCCAAACCGACGCGGCGGACATTCGCTCATGCATTCGTGAAATGGCGTCGATTCGGTAATTAACCATTCGCGGAAAGCCGATGTCTGGAAGCCGCAACATCCATGGATTATCACAAAATATTTCACCTGAAAATCATTGGAGGCGTTCGAATCGCAACAACTGGCGATATTATATTTACCTAGCACATCGATAAATAACACGCGGAATGCGGGTCCGTCATTGCAATACGAGCACCGGCGCGCCTTATGGGAATGCGGGTTTATTTATATTTCAGGAATGAAATATGACGCCACAACGACTGTCGATATCGGAGACGCCCATTCGCGTCATGGTGGTGGAAACCCACCAGTTGATCCTGTGGGCTTTGACCAAACTGATCAATAGCCATCGGCCGGGCATGGAAGTGGTGGGCGTTGCGGGCACGCAATCCGATGCGTTGCTCCAGCTGCCTGCGGTGGCACCGGACCTCGTGCTGATGAAGTACGAGCTCGCGGTCACGGCCCACCAGACTACCCTCCCCGAGGTGCTGACGTGCGGGCGCCACACGCTGCTGTTCGCGGAAGAGGTGGGGGCGGACACGCTGGCGTCGGCGCTGCGCTGCGGTGCGCACGGCCTGCTGAGCCGCAGCTCCAGCGCCGACGAGATCGTCAAGGCCATCGAGAAGACGCATCAGGGCGAGCTGTGGTTCGGGCGCGAAGCGACCTGTCTCGCGCTCAACGCCTTGCGCGGCGGCGAGTCGGTGCGGGGGCATGCGCACCACGACGGCCTCGATGCGCTGACGCCCCGCGAGCGGCGCGTCCTGCAGGCCGTGGTGACCAACAAGGTGCGGACGAATCGGGACCTGGCGAAAATCCTGTTCATTTCCGAATCCACATTGCGGAATCATCTATCATCGATTTATCAGAAACTCGGCTTGAGTAATCGGCTGGATTTATATGTGTACGCGCAGAGCCATTTGGTAACAAATACTGCCGAAATAGCGTGAAGCGCGTCGTTTCTGATTAATGGAGGAGCAGCGGGGCGATTGTCCGGATTATCTGAATGATGGCCGGCCCGAGCACGACCATGATAATCGACGGGAAAATGAACAGGACGAGCGGGAATAGCACCTTGGTCGGTATTTTGGCGGCCTTTTCTTCCGCCCGGGTTTGGCGTTTGTGGCGCAAATCGTCGGAAAACACCCGCAGTGAATCGCCGATGCTGACACCGAACCGGTCCGCCTGGCTCAGCATCGTCGCGAACGACGTCAATTCCTCGACGCCCGTGCGCAGCGCCAGGTTGCGCAGTGACGTTTCGCGCGTGCCGCCGGCACGCATCTCGAGGTTCGTCAGCTGGAGTTCTTCGGCCAGGGCCGGGCTCCTGGCCTGCATTTCCTCGGCCACGCGTGTCAGCGCCGTGTCCATGCCCAGCCCCGCCTCGACGCACACGAGCAGCAGGTCGGCGGCGTCGGGGAAGCCGTCGAAAATGTCGCGCCTGCGCGCGCGCGCGGCCAGCGCCAGCGCGATGTTCGGCAGGTAGCAGCCGGCGGTCGCCGCGGCGACGACCCACAGCAGCAGGGTCATGCCCGTCGCCTCGTGCGACACGCGCAGGGCCAGGTACGTGGGCACGCCGACCAGCGCCGGCAGCAGCGTCTTCAGGCCGAAGAACACGTGCGGCGCCTTCGGATGGCGGATCCCGGCGTTCATGAACTTGATGCGGATCGGCGACGTGTCCCAGTTGCCGGCGGGCGTCGACAACCTGGCGAACGGCGTCACGGCATTGGCGATCCGCTCGCGCCAGGCCGGCGCGGCCGGGCTGGCGGGGGCCAGCGCGTGCAGGCGCCGGCCGGTGCGGTCGGGAACCAGCCACAGGTACAGGCCGACACAGCCGAAGGTAACGGCAAGGAACACGACGATGGGCAGTAACATGGCGTTCTCCTTCAGACACGGATACGGGTGATGCGGCTCAGGACGATGATGCCGAACACCATCATGCACAGCAGGGTACGCAGGATGCTGACGCCGATGGGGTCGACCCATAGCGGTCGCATGAAATCGGGATTGATCCAGTACAGCAGGGCGCCCAGCAGGAAGGGCAGCAAGGCCAGCGTCCAGGCGGACATCCGGCCTTCCGCCGACAGGACCCGCACGCGCGCGAGCAGTTTCAGGCGTTCGCGAATCAGCTTGCTCAGGTTGCCGATCACTTCCGCCAGGTTGCCGCCCGACTGCCGCTGGATCAGGACGGCCACCGCGAAATACCGGTAGTCCGTCAGCGGCACGCGCGCGCACAGCCCCGCCAGTGCCTGCTGGAGCGAGACGCCGAAGCTGACCTGCTCGTGCACGAGCCGGAACTCGGCGGCGATCGGCTCCGGCATTTCATCGGCCAGCATCTGGATGCCCAGCGGCAGCGAGTGGCCGGCGCGCACGGCGCGCGTGATGAGGTCCAGCGCTTCCGGCAACTGCTGATCGAGCCGGCGCAGCCGGCGCCGGCGTTTCGTCGCCACGTAGCCCCAGGGCAGGGCGGCCAGCAGGGCCGCGAGGATGAGGCAGAAGTACAGCGGCTGCGCCCCCACAGTGCCCACCACCAGCCCGGCGGCACCGGCCGCAGCGCTGAGCAGCAGGAGGCGTGCGACGGTCCAGTGCAGGCCGGCCTGGCCGAGCAGGTTGTGCAGGGTCGACGCCACGACGACGCCGCTCAGGATGCGGGCCACGAACGACAGCTCCGACAGGCGGCCCCGCTTCAGCAGCGGGCGGCGGGCCGGGCTGGCGGTCGTGTGCTGGAGCTGGTCGAGGCGCCGCTGCAGCCGCATCGCCTCCGGCCCGCGGCGCGCGCGGTACAGCAGCCACGCGCCCTCGACGAACAGGACGACGGATACGAACACTAGCAGCAGGATCACGAACAAGCCTTGGCCGGACGGGTTCTCTGACATGACGCTCTCCTCAGGCAAGGCGGCGGGACGGATCGAACATGTGGTCGGGCAGGTGGATGCCGAATGCACGCAGCCGCTCGGCGACGCGGGGACGCACGCCCGTCGCCTGGAAATGGCCGATGATGCGGCCGTCGCAGTCGACGCCCGTCTGGTGGTAAGCGAAGATTTCCTGCATCGTGATCACGTCGCCTTCCATGCCCGTGATCTCCTGGATGCTCGTGACCTTGCGCCGGCCGTCCGGCAGGCGCAGCGCCTGGATGACGACCGTGATGGCGGACGCGATCTGCTGGCGCGCCGCCTTGTGCGGCAGGTTCAGGTTGGCCATGCCGATCATGTTTTCCAGCCGCGACAGCGCATCGCGCGGCGTGTTCGCGTGGATCGTCGTCAGCGAGCCTTCGTGGCCCGTGTTCATGGCCTGCAGCATGTCGACCGCCTCGGCGCCGCGCACCTCGCCGATGATGATGCGGTCCGGGCGCATCCGCAGGGCGTTCTTGACGAGGGCGCGCGCCGTGACCTCGCCCTTGCCCTCGATGTTCGGCGGCCGCGTTTCCAGGCGCACGACGTGCGGCTGCTGCAGCTGCAGCTCGGCGGCGTCCTCGATTGTCACGAGGCGCTCGACCTCGGGGATGTAGCCGGACAGGATGTTCAGCAAGGTCGTCTTGCCGGCGCCCGTGCCGCCCGAGATCATCATGTTGACCTTCGCGCGGCTCAGGCCCTCGAGCATGTCGGCCATGTCCGGCGTGAGGCTGTGCAGCTCGTCCACCAGGTTCGTCATCTTGAGCGGGATGTGCGCGAAACGGCGGATCGACATCATCGGGCCGTCCAGCGCGACCGGCGGGATCACTGCGTTGACGCGCGAGCCGTCGGGCAGGCGCGCGTCGACCATCGGGCTCGATTCGTCGATGCGGCGGCCGACGAGCGACACGATCTTGTCGATGATGCGCATCAGGTGGCGGTCGTCCGTGAACGTGACGTCGGACAGTTCCAGCTTGCCGTGGCGTTCGACGTAGATCTTGTCCCACGCGTTGACGAGGATGTCGGAGACGGCCGGATCGGCCATCAGCAGTTCGAGCGGTCCGAAGCCCAGCATCTCGTGCTGGATGTCGCGCACGAGCATGCGCCGTTCGATGCCGCTGACGGGCGTGTCCTCGTCCAGCAGCATGCCGTCGATCGCGGTGGCGATCTCCTGGCGCAGGCGGTCGGCCGGCAGGGTTTCCAGTACCGTGAGGTCGAACCGGTCGAGCAGCTTCAGGTGCATCTGCTCCTTCAGTTGTTTGTAGGCGTCGCGCAGGATCGCCTGCTGGGCGCCGGCCTTGCCGGCATCCGCGGCGGCGGGCATGCTGAGTTTTTCGCGCAGGGACATGGCATCCTCCGTCGGTCGGGTCAGGCGCGCCGGAACAGGCGGTCGAACAGGCCAGCAGGCGGCTCGGCCGAGGGCGCCATCGCGCCGCCCAGTTCCGACAGCCCGCGGATCACGCCGTGCTTGCGCTCCACCTGCACGAGCGGCACGCCGTGGTTGATTGCCGTGCTCACCTGGCGCCAGCCGTTCGCGATCATGTGGATCTCGTGCGCGCCCAGCGTGTGCCGGATCTTGTCGAGCGTGATGTCGTCGCGCTTGTCGTAGCGGTTCAGCAGCAGCTCGATCTTGTCCTTCGGGTAGTCGAGCGAGCGGAACACGGACATCAGCTTGTCGGCATTGCGCAGGTGCGGCACGCTGGCCTGCAGCACGAGGAAAATCGACGCGGCCTGGTCCAGCGCCGTCATCAGCATGGCGTCGACGACGCGCGGCAGGTCGAGCAGCACGAAGTCGTACTGCGTGACGGCCAGCTTGAGGATGGCGTCCACGTGCTCGGGGCGGATGTCCGCGGCCTGGCCCGGCTCTTCCGGCGCCGCGAGGATGCCGTAGGTGGGCGTGACCTTGATGGTGGTTGCGTGGAGCAGGGGCGCGTCGAGACGCTTGATGTCGCGCGTCAGGTCCGTGATCGTGCTCGCCGCGCGGGTGTCCTGCAGGAAGCTGAGCGCGTCGCCGAACTGCAGGTTCAGGTCGATCAGCAGCACCTTGTGGGTCTGCGCCAGCTGGTAGCCGAAGTTCGTCGCGAGAAACGTCGTGCCGCTGCCGCCGCTCGTGCCGATGAAGGCGTGGATCTTGCCGTGGTTGGCCGTGCGCACGGCCGACAGCTTCGCCGCCGCGCGTTCGACAGCCGCCAGCAGCTCGCCGGGATGCGCGGACGGCAGCACCTCCCGCACGCCGGCACGCATGGCGTCGATCAGGAAGCCGGGCGCACGCGCGGTGGACAGCAGCAGCACCGCCACCCCGGGGCATTGCATGGTCGTGCGCTCGATCTGTGCGAAGTCGAGCGCCTCTTCGTTGCGGCCGTCCAGCAGCAGCACGTCCGGCGCCAGCGCCTTGGCGAGCGTGCGCAGCTCGGCCGCGTTGCCCGCCGTGCTCATGAGGTCGTGGCCGGTCACGGCCAGGATCGAGGCCGCCAGCTTGAGGAAGGCCTTGTCCTCGGAAACGATTACGATTTTCATGGTGTCCTCTCGATGGGCTAGCAGATCAGGGGGTTGTAGGTCATCATCTCGCGCGGGAGGTAGGTCGAGAATCCGGGAAGCATGACCAGGGGGGTGGCCAGCAGGCTCGGGATGGGAGCGATCCAGCGGAATTGCAGGCCCGTGATCGAGACGGTGACGGATTCGCAGTTGGTCGCATCGCAGTTTGCCGGCTGCCAGGCGACGTCGATGTCGGAGATCTGCGGCATCAATCCCTGCATCGTCGCGAGGATCCGTGCCTTGTTGGTCGGATCCGCGCACACGACCGCGTACCGTGCGCCGGCGCGGGCGGTCTCGTTGGCGGCGTTCCACGTGTACAGCAGGCGCGCAAAGTCGAGGATGCCCAGCAGGAAGCCAAGGAGCAGGAGGAAGACGAGGGCGAATTCGACGCTGGTCGAGCCCCTTTGCCTGGTATTCATGACGGGCTCCGCATCGTGGCCTGGATCGTGCCGAAGACAATGTTGTTGAGACTCATGCCGAACACGTTCCCGGCCAGCGGCACGAACGTGAATCCGGTGACGCTGACGGTGACGGTGTTCATGACTGGGTAGCTGCCCGCCGTGTTCCAGACGGGATCGGGTACGTTGGACAGCGTCAGTCCGGGAACGAGCGGCGAGCCGGTACCGGTCGGGTTCCCGTAGACGATGATGTTCTTCGCGTTGGCGATGTCCTTGCCCTGGGCGCGCACCGACAGGTAGCGCGCGGCCTGACGGACGGATTTCGTGATCGTATCGTACTGGTAGTAGGCGCGGCCGAATTCCGTCGTCAGGAACAGCAGCATGACGAACATCGGCAGGATCAGGGCGAACTCGACCAGAGCAATGCCTTTCTGGTGCTTCATGACGAACTCCTTAACGGACGAGGACGGGAACGAGCGGCCCCGCGAGGCCACCCGGGAGACCGTTGGCGGTACAGGGACTGGCCGCATCCGAGGCGTTGCCCAGGAACTCCAGCTGCACGTCGTCAAAGGGCGAAGGAATGGGCTGTAGCATGAGCATGCAGGCGAAGTTGATCACGTTGTAGCCGCCGTCGACGACCGGCACCACGACGAGGCGCCGGTTGGTGCCGTATTTCTTCAGGTCGCCGTTCGCCCCGCCCGTGGCCACCGTCGTGAACTGGTTGAGTTTCAATCCGGTCGCGGTCTCGCAGGCACCGACCGAGCTGGCGCAGTTGGCGAACGCCTGGCGCTTGTTGACGAAATCGCCGTAGGCATTGCTCCCGGTTTGCCACGTGCCGGCTTTGGTGTACACGAATCCGGTGAAATCGGGGCTCGCGACGGCCGGTCCGCTGTTGTTCTTGTAGATGCCGAAGCGCGCATTCCACGTGTCGGCGACCGTGCCCTGCACGCCAGGCGTGCCCAGTTTGCTGCCCACCTTGGTGCCGCAATAGCCTTTCAGTTCGGCTTCCGTTTCGGAGGCGCTGGTACTGCCGTCCAGGTTCGCCCAGCCGATCTGCCCGGCCGACGCGGAGGTCTTGCTCAACAGCGTGACCCATTCGCCCTTGACGAAGCCGAAATTGGGAGCGGTCCCGCCCGTCTTCGGTTTCAGTGCGAGGGGCATGGGGCAGGTCGACTGCGCCGGCGCGGTCGTCGCTTCCGCCAGGGCGGCGACGTCCATCTTCGCGGCAAATGCCGGGGAGCCGACCAGCAGGCCGGCCATGTGGACGAGGTTTGTCGTCGTGTCGTGCTGGATGTGGTTGCAGCGCACGTAGCGCGCCGTCGCACTGGTGGCGCCGACGTCGTGGTTCTGGTCGCGGAACGTGATGTCGGCGGCCGTCACCTGACCCTTGCCGCTCCAGGTGGCGGACTGCAGGTCGACCCGGTTCACGTTGCCGGCCGCGATGCCGGCATTGGTGGCCCGTGTCAGCGTATCGGGCTGGCCGTTCAATTCCTGCGCGGCGGCGAGGGCGCACGCGTCCATCGACGTTTGCAGTTCCGTCCGGACGATGAAGAGATGTCCGAGATCGAGCGCCAGTCCCATGAAGCCGAGCAGCAGGAACAGCAGGAGCGCGACGGTGACGATGACCGCGCCCGCTTCGTGTCTCCTTTGTTTGATCAGGAACCGCATGATCGTCCTTTCGTGCTCGTGACAAGCGAGGGTTGGGCGGTTCCGGACAGCGGCGCCGCCCACCGCGGCCCGGTTCAGGTGCAGGTGCCGCTGCCACTCAGGCAAGTCGCGATCCGCGTCGCCAGTGCCGAGAACGGTGAGGAGCCGGCGATCTTGGCGAGGCCGAGCGCCAGCGCGATCGACACGAGGGCGATGATGAGTCCGTATTCGACGACTTGCGATCCCTCTTCCTCGCGGACAAAGTCGGTGGCCAGGGTTTTCATGGAGTTCAGGATGTCCATTTCAAAGTCCTTTCAATGACTGGTTAGTGGAAAATCATGGGCCGACCGATGCCGGCCCGGTGCTGCCTCTGCTACTACTTCATATCGGAGCCGACTGCGCTCCGCATTCGGCGCGGTGTGGGCTTCAACGGCCGCCGGAGCCGCCGTTCCCGCCGCCGATCGCGCCGCCGATGTTGACCACGTTCACGACCGGCGGCGGTTCCTTGAACGAATCCTGGTAGCGCTTGATCGCTTCCTTCGCGGCGCGGCCGTCGATGCCCTTGACCTCGTCGGGGCGGCTGCCCGCGGCGGGATCGATCGTCATCGCGAGCCTGGCCGCGCGCACGGCCGCACCCAGCTGCATGTCGTAGTGCGGGGTCGGGGTCTCCGCGCAACCGCCGGCCAGCAGCGCCAGCGCGCATACGGTGATCGTTTTCATTTGGTGCTCCTTTCGAGGCTGCCGTTGAGGTACACCTCGGCCCGTGCCGGCGGCACGTGGTTGTCGGTGGGCAGGCGCGGCGCGGTGGCCAGCGGCTTGACGAGGCGGGGCGTGACGACGAACATCAGCTCCGTCTGGTCCTTCTGGAATTCGCTGCTGCGGAACAGCGCGCCGAGCACGGGGATCTCGCCCAGGCCGGGGAAGCGCTTGATCGTCTCCGTCGTGTTGTTCTTGATGAGCCCCGCGATCACGTAGCTCTGGCCGTCGTTCAGCTGCACCGTCGTGTCGGCGCGCCGCACGGTGAACGAGGGCAGCACCGAGGTGACGCCGTTGACCGACACGAACGGATTGCCCGTCTGCGCGAGGTCGGACACTTCGGACACCATCTTGAGGTTGACACGCGAGCCGCCCAGCACCGTCGGCGTGAACTTGATGCCGATGCCGAATTCCTTCTCTTCCAGCGTGATCGTCGTCAAGCCGCCGACACTGGGATCGCGTGCCACCGGGATGAAGATCTTGCCGCCTGACAGGAAGCTGGCCTGCTGCCCGCTGACGGCCATGATGTTGGGTTCGGCGAGCACCCGCACGAGGCCGTCGTCCTTCTGGCCGTCGACTTGCAGCGTCGTGCGGCCGAGCCGCATCGCCTGGGCGAAGGCGCCGCCTTCGCTGAGGAAGTTCGAGAGCAGCGAGAACGTGTCCGTGCCGCCGTTGCGGCTGCGGGCGAGGCCGACGCTGGAACCCAGCTTGTCGAGCAGCGTCTTGCTGACTTCCGCAATCTTCACCTCGAGCATGACCTGCTGGGCACCCGCGACGTGCAGCAGGTTCACGACCTTCTTGCCGTCGCCGTAGGACGCGGCCAGCGACAGCACCTGGTCGAGGACCGCCGGGTCGCTGACTTCGCCCGTCAGCACGAGGCTGTTTTCGGCGGCCTTCACGCGGATGCCGCGTTCGTCCGGCACCAGGTCGGCCAGCAGCGACTGCAGCGCTTCCGGATCGACGGTCACGACGATGTCCTTCAGGTGGCAGCGGCCTTCGGCATCCTGCAGGATCACGTTCATGGCGCCCGTCTTGCGGCCGAGGACGAACAGCTCCGTCGGCGCCAGCAGCGTGATGCGCACTTCCGACACGCCATCTTGTTCCGGCACCGGGGCGGGCATGGCGGCCTGCGGCATGCCGGGCAGCGTGGGTCCGGTCGGCTGCGCCACGGCGGCGCGCTGGCCGGGCTGGGCGCCGCCGACGGCCATGCGGATGACGGCATAGGGCAGCATCACGACGGTCGACTTGCCGAGCGTGACATACGACGGCTTTTCGACCTGCGTGGCGGTGCACTGGCGCAGCGCGGCGGCGTGCCGGGCGGTTGCTGCGGACGTTGTTCCCGAGGCGGCGGCGTTGGCGCAGCACAGCGCGGCGGCGGCGAGCGTGGTGAGGACGGTATGGCGCACGATTGACTCCAGTCCGGTTGGCGTGGTCGCTAGTTGAAGCAGCTCTGCCTGCTCGAACCATCGGGCATCTCGATGACTTCGATGCAGTGGCCCGGCGCGGCGGGGCGCGGCCGGGGCGGCGTCACGCGGACGGGGGCGGCAGTCTTGAAGACTTTCGGTTCGCCCAGCAGTTCGGTACGGGTGATGCCGGCGGTGCTGACGGTCGCTTCGTCCGACTGGTTGCGCAGGGCGAGCGACAGGGTGCCGATGCTGCGGGCCAGGTCGAGTTTTTCCGAGTCGGCCAGCGACAGCTCGAGCGTGACCGCGTTGACGACCTTCGGCTTGGTGTCGTCGCGGCCTGCTTCCTGCGCCACGGCCAGCACGAGCACATGTTCGAGCACGGTCTTGCTGATCGGTTTCGTCTCGCCCTTGCCCTCTTCGCGCTGGGCGTGGACGAGGATGTCGACGTAGTTGCCGGGGAGGGCGAAGCCGGCCACGCCGACGACGTCGTTGACGCGCACCGTCATCGCCCGCTTGCCCTCGGCGATGACCGCGGACAGGCCGCCCATCGTGCCGACCGGAGCCAGCTTGCCACCGATGATGGCCTCGCCGCGCACCACGTCCAGCTTGACGACGCGGGCCTTCAGCGCGGCGGGATCGGCGACCGCGCCTGTCGGCAGTGCCGTGGCAGGCCAGTCGATCGTCGTCAGCATTTCCGGTTCGAGCCGGCTGCCGGCCGGGATGTCGACGGTGGCGACGACCACCTTGTTGGCCGCGACCTTGTTGCGCTGGCCGACCCAGTTGTTGGCGTAGATGGCGGCCACGAGGCCGAGGACGGCCGCAAGCAGCAGCAGGGCGAATGCCTTGACGTTTTTCATGATGTCACCGGAGTCGTGTCAGAGGAAACCGAAGTGTGCGGCGACCGTCGTCGTGATGGTGCCGAGCGCGATGGGAACGCCGTACGGCAGCCTGCCGACGGAATCGGAGCCCGTCGTCGCGATCCGGACGGGCACGCCGGCCGCGACCGCGATGCTGCCCAGGTGCAGGATCCGCACGACGTTGCCCAGCATGAGGCGCAGGTTGCGGTGGAGCAGCGCAAAGGCGATGGCGCACACGCCGCCTGCGGCAAGGGAACCGATCAGGGCGAGCGGAACGGCCTGCAGGCCCAGCAGCGAACCGGTCATCGCCATCAGCTTGACGTCGCCGGCGCCGGTAAGGCGAAGCAGCCACAGCGGAAACAGGATGGCGAAGCCGACACCGGCGCCGGCCAGCGCCCACAGGATGCCGTGGTCACCCCAGAACGGCACGAAGATGCTGTAGCCGAGGCCGAAGACCAGGCCGCCCATCGTGAGCCAGTTGGGGATGCGCTGGTGGCGCACGTCCAGCACGGCGGCTGTCGCGAGCAGCACGAACAACACCACCGTGCGCGGATTCGTGACCAGCATGGCGGTGAGTGCGAAAAAGGCGTCGAGCTCGCTCATGTTGTTTGCTCCCTGCTTGACTTGGATCAGTGATTTATTTGCTTAGGGTCAATGCTTGAGAACAAGTCTATCGATAGGAAGAGTCTCGGACATCAGCCGAGTGTCCCGGTTTCGTTAGGCAAACCTCCTGTTTATGCGCGACAAACCCAGTACGGAACGACTGGTTTTATAGTCCACCTTCCTTGCAACGTCCGCGCGGTCTCCTATGCTGAAAGAGACGGATGCGTACGGAGGACGACATGACGAGCTTGAACAACGATGTGGTCGAGGGCCTGCGGACGGCCCTGAGAGGACCGCTGCTGCGGCCGGGCGACCCGGACTACGACGGTGCGCGGCAGATCTGGAACGCGATGATCGACCGCCACCCGGCGCTGATCCATCGCTGCGCCGGCACGGCCGACGTGTGCACGGCCGTCGCGTTCGCGCGCGACCATGGCGTGCCGCTGGCCGTGCGCGGCGGCGGCCACAATATCGCCGGCAACGCCGTGTGCGACGACGGGTTCGTGATCGATCTCTCGGCCATGCGCCGCGTCCACGTCGATCCGGACGCGCGCCTTGCCTGGGTCGACGGCGGCGCGTTGCTGGGCGACGTCGACCACGAGACGCAGGCGTACGGCCTTGCCGTTCCCCTCGGCATCAATTCGACGACCGGCGTCGCCGGCCTCACACTGGGCGGGGGCTTCGGCTGGCTGTCGCGCATGCTTGGGCTGGCGGTCGACAACCTGGTCGGCGCCGACATCGTCACGGCCGACGCGCGCCGCCGCCACATCGGCCCGCGCGCCGAGCCCGACCTGTTCTGGGCCATCCGCGGCGGCGGCGGCAACTTCGGCGTCGTGACCCGCTTCGAGTTCGCGCTGCACGCGGTGGGGCCGGCCGTCACGGCCGGGCTGATCGTGTTTTCAGCCGCCGAGGGCAGGGACGTGCTGCGCCGCTACCGCGACTACGTGGACACGCTGCCGTATGACGTCTCGATCTGGGCCGTGTTGCGCAAGGCACCGCCGCTGCCGTTCCTGCCGGCGGACGTGCACGGCCATGACATCGTCGCGCTGGCCGTGTTCTCGCCGCGGCCGCCGGACGAGGCGTTGCCGGCGATCGCCCCCGTGCGCGCGTTCGGCACCGTGCTGGGCGAGCACGTTGGCGCCGTGCCGTATGCGGCGTGGCAGCAGACCTTCGATCCGCTGCTGGCGCCGGGCGCGCGCAACTACTGGAAGTCGCATAATTTCGCCACGTTGTCGGACGACGCGATCGACGTCGTGCTGCGCTATGCCGGCAGCGTGCCGTCGCCGCAGTGCGAGATCTTCCTGGGCCTCATCGGCGGCCGCGCCAACGAGCCGGCCGTCGATGCGACGGCGTACCCGCACCGCAACGTGACGTACGCGATGAACGTGCACGGGCGCTGGTCCGACGCGGCCGACGACGCGCGCTGCGTGGCTTGGGCGCGCGAGTTCTTCGCGGCCGTCGCGCCGTACGCGGCGGGCAGCGTCTACGTCAACTTCCTGACGCAGGACGAGGAGACGCGCATCCACGAAGCGTACGGGCCGAACTGGGACCGGCTCGTGCAGGTCAAGCAGCGCTACGACCCGGACAACCTGTTCCGCTTCAACCACAACATCCCGCCGGCAGGGTAGGCGTCACCCCAGCGCCAGCTCGACGGCGGCCGCCGCGTGCAGCCCCGTCGTGTCGTACAGCGGCACGGGGCTGTCCTCGGGGCCGACGAGCAGCATGATCTCCGTGCAGCCGAGGATGATCGCTTCCGCGCCCGCGGCGACGAGGCGCCCGATCACGGCGCGGTAGGCATCGCGCGACGCGGCTTCGACCTTGCCCTGCACGAGTTCGTCGTAGATGATGCGGTGCACGGTCGCGCGGTCGGTGGCGTCCGGCACGATCACGTCGAGCCCGTGCAGGTCGGCGAGGCGGCCCTTGTAGAAATCCTGTTCCATCGTGAACGCGGTGCCCAGCAGGCCGACGCGCTTGTGGCCGTCCGCCTTGATGCGTTCCGCTGTCGGGTCGGCGATGTGCAGCAGCGGCAGGTCGACGGCGGCCCGCAGCCGGTCGTACGCCTTGTGCATCGTGTTCGTGCAAATGATGAGGAAGTCGGCGCCGCCCCGTTCGAGCCGCTGCGCCGCCTCGACCATCAGGTCGGCCGCATCGTTCCAGCGGTCTTCGCGCTGCAGGACGGCGATGTCGTCGAAGTCGAACGACCACATCAGGCACTGCGCCGAGTGCAGGCCGCCGAGGCGGTCGCGCACGCCCTCGTTGACGAGGCGATAGTATTCGGCCGAGCTTTTCCAGCTCATCCCGCCCAGCATACCGATGATCTTCTGCGCCATGCATGTCTCCTGTCGAGGTCGAGCCGTCCAGTATAGCCAGAAGGCCGATATGGCGCTGCCGCTCGGCGATTCGATCGAAGGCCGGCTGGCGTTCCGGCGCTCAGCGGATCACGGCCAGCGCGGCGAATTCCCCCACCGCGAAGTCGACGAACGCGCGCAGCCGCGGGGCCATGTGGCGGCTGCTGCGCAGCACGAGCTGCACGGGCAGGGGTTCCGGCTCGTAGCCGGCGAGCAGCCGGCGCAGCTGGCCGGCCTGCAGGTCCGGCTCGACCTGGTACGACAGCGCACGGGCGATGCCGAAGCCGTCGCGCGCCGCCGCCAGCACGGCCTCCACGTCGTTCATGCGCAGGCGCGGGGCGTAGCGCACGACGTGCTCGCGGCCTTCGCCGCGGAAGCGCCATTCGGCCACGCTGCGCACGGACGTCGACATGATCAGCTCGTGGCCCGCCAGGTCCGCGGGCACGTGCGGCGTGCCGTGCCGGTCGAGGTAGGCGGGGCTCGCCACCGTCACCCGCCCGACTGCGCCCAGCCGCCGCGCGACGAGGCTCACGTTCGCGAGCGGGCCGATGCGCACGGCCGCGTCGATGTCGTCCTCGATCAGGTCGACGTTGCGGTCCGACAGCGTCAGGTCGACCTGGATCTCCGGGTGCAGCGCGAGGAAGCGCGTGACGACGGGCGCCACGTGGCGCCGGCCGAACACGGTGGGCGCCGTCAGCCGCAGCAGGCCGCGCGGTGCGGCGGCGCCCGGCGGCTGCAGGGCGGCGTCGTAGTCGGCCAGCAGGCGGCGCGCCTGGTCCGCGAGGCGCAGGCCCGTTTCCGTCGGCGTCAGGCGCCGCGTGCTGCGCTCGAACAGCCGGGCGCCCGCGCGGGTCTCGAGCGTGCCGAGGATGCGCGTGACGGCTGCCGGCGAGCGGCCCAGCTTGCGCGCGGCGGACGCCATGCTGCCCGCGTCGAGGATGGCGATGAATACGTGCAGCTCGTCGAGTCGGTCCATTATTTCAAAAGTCGGAATGCTGAATTGTCATTATGCCGGATTCCGATAAGAATGCGTCCGCACTACGATGGCGTCATCGACCACCCACACAGCGAGACGACCATGACCCGCATCCTCCACGGCACCCGCCTGTCCGGCCACACGCACCGCGTGCTGATGTTCCTGCACTTCCTCGACCTGCCCCATGAATTCGCCGACAGCCCGGCCGCCGTGCGCGCGGCCCCGGCGTTCCGCGCGTTGAATCCGCTGGGCCAGATTCCCGTCCTGCAGGACGGCGATGTCGTGCTGGCGGACAGCAACGCCATCCTCGTCTACCTCGCGAAGCGCTACGCGGCCGGCACCGCGTGGCTGCCGGAAGATCCGGTCGGTGCCGCCCGCGTACAGCGCTGGCTGTCGCTGGCGGCGGGCGAGATCGCGTTCGGCCCGGCCAGCGCGCGCATCTGCAAGCGCTTCTACGACACGGGCGTGCCGGCGGCGTTGTCGCAGACGTTGGCCGGGCGCGTGCTGGGCCTGATGGAAGGCGAGCTGGCCGCGCGCGACTGGCTTGCGGCCGCCGTGCCGACGATCGCCGATCTCGCGTGCTACAGCTACGTCGCCCACGCGCCGGAAGGCGGCATCGCGCTGGACGCGTATCCGCACGTGCAAGCGTGGATCGCACGCGTGCAGGCGCTGCCGGGCTTCGTCGCGCTGCCCGCGGAGTAATCGATCATGGATGGCGACCGCATTCCCATGCCCTTCCATGAAGGCGAGTTGCGCGCGCAGGCACTGGCCGGTGTCGAGCCGTTCAGCGCGCCGATCCGCAATCGCATGCCGGATCAGCACCGCACGTTCTTCCCGTTGCTGCCTTTCGTCTGCGTGGCCGTCGCGGACGCCGACGGCTGGCCGCTCGCCACGCTCGTGCAAGGTCCGCCGGGCTTCGCCGCATCGCCCGATCCGGCGCGCCTCGACGTGGCCGCGCTGCCGACAGTGTGCGACCCCGTGCGGGCGCGCCTGCTGGCCGGCTCGCCGATCGGCATGCTGGGCATCGACGTCGGCACGCGCCGGCGCAACCGCCTGAACGGGGTCGTCGCGCTGGTTGGGGAAAACGGCTTCGCCGTCGACGTCGTGCAATCGTTCGGCAACTGTCCGCGCTACATCCACGTCCGGTCGCTGGTGCCGGTCGAGCGCGCGCGCGGCCCGGTGACGATGTTCCGTACCAACGTCCCGGACCGGGCGCGCGCCATGCTGCTTGAGGCGACGACGTTGTTCGTCGCGAGTGCCAGCGGCGCCGGCGCGGAAGGGGCCGCGGCGGGCCTGGACGTTTCGCATCGGGGTGGCCCGGCCGGCTTCGCGCGGCTGGACGGCGACGTGCTGACGGTGCCGGACTTCGCGGGCAACCGCTACTTCAACACGCTCGGCAATTTCGTCGCGGAGCCGCGCGCGGCGATCGTGCTGGCCGACGTCGCGACGGGAGACATGCTGCAGCTGCAGGGCCGCGTCGACGTCGACTGGACCGCGGCCGACCCGGGCCGCGTGCCACCGGTGGAGCGCGTGTGGCGCTTCCGCATCGAGCGGGGCTGGCTGCGGCCGGGCGCGTTCGGGCTGGCCGAGCGCACGGAATGATCAGGCGGCGCGGCGCTTGACGGCCAGGTCGGCGTCCGCGGTTTCCTGCGCGAGGCGGCGTTCCAGCATCGCCAGCACGGCCGCTTCTTCCGGCTGCAGGTCCTGCAAGTCCTCGACGAGGCTTTCCTCGGCGCGGGCGCGCAAGCCTTCCAGCATCGTGCCGTCGAGATAGGCGTCCAGCACGGCCGGGTGCACGTAGCACTTGCGGCACACGGACGGCGTATTGCCGAGCCGTTCGGCGACGGATTCGATGGCGCGCACGACGTTCTTCTTGGCCTGGGCGTCGGAATCGACGGTCTCGAATTCCTGCAGCGCCATCGCGGCGAGGACCGTGCCGGACCACGTGCGGAAGTCCTTCGCCGTGTAATCCTCGCCCGTGATCGTGCGCAGGTAGTCGTTCACGTCGGAAGAACCCACCGTGTGGCGTTCGCCGTCCTCGTCGAGGTACTGGAACAGGTCCTGGCCGGGCAGGTCGCGCGTGCGCTGGATGATGCGCGCCAGCCGCCGGTCGTGCACCGTGACGTCGTGGTAGACGCCGCTCTTGCCGCGGAAGCGGAATTCGACTTCGCTGCCGTCGATCTTGACGTGCCGGTTGCGCAACGTGGTCAGCCCGTACGACTTGTTCTCGCGGGCGTATTCGTCGTTACCGATGCGCATCATCGTCGCCTCGAGCAGGTAGACGATCGTCGCCAGGACTTTTTCGCGCGGCAGGCCGGGCAGGGCGAGGGCGCGGTCGACTTCCTTGCGGATCTTCGGCAGTGCCTTGCCGAAGTTGATCATGCGTTCGTATTTCACTTCGTCGCGCACCGCGCGCCATCTCGGATGGTATCGGTACTGTTTTCTCCCGCGCGCATCGCGTCCAGTCGCCTGCAGGTGGCCGTTGGCTTGCGGGCAGATCCACACGTCCGTCCACGCGGGCGGGATCGCGAGCGACTTGATGCGTTTCAGCGTCGCCTCGTCGTCGACGGGTTCGCCCTTCGCATCGACGTAGCGGAACGCGTCGCCATCCGGCTCGCGGTGGATGCCCGGCCGGTCGTCGAGGACATAGCGCAAACCCGCGGCCTTCGCGGCGGCGGGCGGATCGGTGTTCGGCACGGCACTGGCGGGCGTGGCGTCTTCGCTGTTCATCGGGGGCTCGTCGTTCGACTGGTGCGCCCAGTCTACGCTGGCGCCCTGTGCGCACCGTTCGGGAACTAACGTAGCTAGAATGCCGGATGCCCAGACAAAATCCCATCTTCCCCGGCCCGCGCACGGCGCGCGGCCTCGTGCTCGCCGTGCTGCTGTCGAATGCCGACCAGGCGGGCGCCGAACCGTTGCGCGGCCGCGTGACGCTCGCCGCCATCGTCCGCGCCCTCAAGCGCAAATACCACTGGCCCATCGAGACGACGAGTTTTCCGTCGAACGCGCCGGACGGACGCGCGACCTGGGCGACCGTGTACAGCCTGCCGCCCGACGTCATCGCGGCCGCGCTCGACGCGCGCGGGCGCGACTGGCTGAGGAGCAGCCTCGGGGAGCGCGGCGCCGGATGAGCCGCAGTCAATCCTGCTGGTAGCGCGCTTCCAGCAGGTCGATCTGGCGCAGCAGCTTGCGCGCCGTTTCGTCCGAGACGTCCATGCGGCGGGCGAGGCGCAGCACCGTGTCGCGCTCTGCGTTCAGCGCGAGCAGGCGGTATTGCCGTTCCGTGCGCTGCAGCGCCTGCGCGTCGCTGTGGCCCACCGCGGCATCGGCCGTCGCGAGGCGGTGCCGGTACAACCGCAGTACGTGCGCGAGGGCCTGGCCGTGCTGGTCCGCCGTGCCGGCATCGGCCTTCTGCGCCTGTTCCAGCGCCGTGATCGCCGCCTGCGTGGCCGCGTGGCGCGCGTCGTCCTCGCTGCACGTCGCTTCCGGCTCGTCCGGCATCGTCAGGCCGCGCAGCACGGCGGGCAGCGCGGCGCTGGCCAGCAGCAGCGAGAACACGATCACCGTGGCGGCCAGGAAGATCGCCAGCTGGCGGGCCGGGAACGGATCGCCGTTCGGCAACGAGAGCGGCAGTGTCATCACGCCTGCCATCGTGAGCGCCCCGCGCACGCCGGACACGGAGGTCGCGAGCATCACGCGCAGCCGCGGCTTGAACAGCTGGCGGCCGAGCCGCTTGCGGTTCAGCAGCGTCAGTTGCAGCGAGATCCAGACCCACGCGAAGCGCAGCAGCACGAGGCCCACGCTCAGCGCGAGCGCACGGCCGGCGAGCCAGGCCAGGTCGAACGGCGCGCCGCCGGCCGGGTGCAGGGCGCCGCGCACGATGTCGGGCAGTTGCTCGCCCAGCAGCACGAACATGGTGCCGTTCAACGTGAACTGCAGCGTGTCCCAGATGACGTTGCGGCGGATGCGCGTACCGGGCGTGGCGGCGCCGGACAGTTCCAGGTAGCTCATCGTGACACCCGCCGCGACGGCCGCCAGGATGCCGGACGCGTTCAGGCGTTCGGCCACGAGGTAGGCGCCGAACGGCGTCAGCAGGTTGATGAGCACGGGCACGCCGTCCGTCTCGCCGAAGCGGCGCTGCAGGATGCCGTGCGTGCGCGTGATGGCGACCGTGATCGCGACGCCGGCCGCGACACCGGCCAGCGCGATCCACAGGAACGTCAGGCTCGCGCGCGTCGGCGAGAATTGCCCCGTCATGGCGGCGGCCACGGCGAAGCGGAAGCACACGAGGCCACTCGCATCGTTGAGCAGGCTTTCGCCCTCGATGATGTGCTGCAGGCGCGGCGGCATCGGCACGCGCGCCGTGATCGACGACACGGCCACGGGGTCGGTCGGCGCCACGATGGCGGCCAGCGCGAACGCGACGGCCAGCGGCATCGCGGGGATCATCCAGTGCAGCAGCCAGCCGGCGCCGGCGACGGTGAACATGACGAGGCCCAGCGCCAGCTCGAGGATCGTCGCCTTGTCGCGGAACAGCCCGATCTTCGGAATGCGCCAGCCGTCCACGAACAGCAGCGGCGGCAGGAACAGCAGGAAGAAGATGTCCGGGTCGAGCGCGACGCCGTGGCGGAACACCCCGGAGATCACGGCGCCCAGCGCGATCTGGATCAGCGGCAGCGGCAGCGCGACGGGCAGCAGGCGCGCCAGGTAGGCGCTGGCGATCACGGCGACCAGCATCGCCAGCACGACTTCGACGGTCTCCATGGCACCTCCTTTCCGTGCCGATGATAAGGGATGGGCCAGATGGGCGCGGTACGGTATGCTTGTGTGTATTGACATCTCCGGGAGACGCCATGACATCCACACTGCGTATGCTGCTGGCATCCGTACTGGCCGCGCTGTCCACCGCCGCCGCGGCCCAGGTCTACCACGTGGCCGAGATGAACGCGACCCAGATCGGGGCGCTCGACCGCGCGCGCACGGCCGTGATCCTGACGGGCGGCATCCTCGAGGAACACGGACCCGCGCTGCCGTCCGGGACGGACACCTTCATGAACGAGTGGTGGACGCAGTCGCTCGCGGAGGCGATCGTCGCGCGGCCCGGCTGGAAGGTCCTGCGATTCCCCACGATCCCGCTCGGTACGTCCGGTGCGAACGTGTTCGGCGGGCGCCACGTGTTCCCCGGCTCGTACACGGTGCGCCCGGAAACGGAGCGCGACGTCTTCATGGATCTCGCCAGCGCGCTGGGCGAGCAGGGCTTCCGCTGGATCTTCGTGATGCACAACCACGGTTCGCCCTTGCACAACCTGATGCTCGACCAGGCCGGCGACTACTTCCATGACACGTACGGCGGCACGATGATGAACCTGCCCGGCCTGCTGCTGGGCGACACGGAAGCCGCGCGGGCGCGTCCCGCGGCAGCCATGCGGGAAGAGGGGCATTTCGAGGTGCACGCGGGGATGTCGGAGACGAGCCGCATCCTGTTCCTGCGTCCCGACCTCGTGGCTGGCACGTACGCGACGGTGCCCGCGAACACGGCCGATTCGCCGGCCGACGCGGCGCGCATCGCCCGCGCGCCCGGCTGGCAGGGTTATATCGGGTCGCCGCGGCAGGCGAGCAGCGCATACGGCGCGCGCGAGATGCGCGAGCGTTCGGCGCTGTTCAACCGCACGGCGCTCGCGGTGCTGGACGGGGCGGATCCGGCGCAGTGGACGCGCTTGTCGGCCGTCGCGTTCAAGGATCCGGTCATCGACGGCGTCGAGCGGGGGACGCGCGCAGAGGCGGACCGGATCGCGCAGGCGCAGCGTGATTGGTTGAAACGGCACGGCGTGAAGTGAACGCCGGCGTCGCGGTATGCCGGCACGCGTGGGCACGGGGTGCCGACCCTACGGCCAGCGAGAGTATCGTAGGGTGGGCTCCCCGAGCCCACGCGAAACGTCGCGGACCCGCATCGTAAAGTGCCCACCGCGGATCAGCGGCGGATATTTGCTTCCGCGGCCGCAGCGAGGATATCGGCCAACTGCATCGTATTGACCGGCTTGACGAGATAATGGTCGAACCCGGCCGCCATCGACGCGTCGCGGTCCTGCTGGCGGCCGTAGCCCGTCATCGCGATCAGCGTGGACCCCGCGGCCTGGGGCAGCAGGCGTAGTCGGCGTGCCAGTTCGTTGCCGTCGAAATCGGGCAGCCCGATGTCGAGCAGGCACACTTCCGGCACGAACGTCTTCGCCAGTGCCAGCGCGTCGGTGGCGGAATACGCGACTTCCACACGGTGCCCGCCGGAGCGCAGGAACAGCTGCAAGGTGTGCACGGCATCGACGTTGTCGTCCACGAGCAGGATGCGCAGCGGCACGGCGCCCTCGCCCTGGCGTTCGCCGACGACGGACGGCGGCGCAAGCACGACGTCCTGCGTGTAGCAGGGCAGGCGCACGGTGAACGTGGAGCCTTTGCCGAGGCCCGCGCTGTACGCCTTCACTTCGCCGCCGTGCAATTCCACGAGGCTCTTCACGAGGGCCAGGCCGAGGCCGAGGCCGCCCTGCGACCGGTCCGGCGTGCGCTCGGCCTGCGTGAACAGGTCGAACACGCGCTCGACGAGCGCAGGCTCCATGCCGATGCCGTCGTCCGCGACCGTCAGCACATAGTCGTCGCCGTCGGCGTCCACGCGCAGCTGGATCGTGCCGCCTTCCGGCGTGTACTTGGTCGCGTTGTTGAGCAGGTTCGCGCATACCTGCACGAGGCGCTTGTGGTCGCCCTTGACGTAGGCGGGTGCGGGCGGCAGCTCGATCACGACGCGGTGGCGGCGCGCGGCGATCAGGGGTCGGATCTGCTCGGCCGCATCGTCGACGACGCGCTTGAAATCGAGCACCTGCGTCGCCAGCGACACGAGGCCGCGCGTCACGCGCGACACGTCCAGCAGGTCGTCGACGAGGCTCGTCATGTGGTCGACCTGGCGCACGATGATGGAGCAGGTCTGCGTGATCTGGGCGTTATCGGAGTGCAGCAGCTTGAGGAGGTGGGCGCCCGTGCTGATCGGTGCCAGGGGATTGCGCAGTTCGTGCGCGAGCATCGCGAGGAATTCGTCCTTTCGCTGGTCGGCCGCGCGCAGCTCGCGCTCGGCGAGCGACCGGGCCGTCTCCTTCTTTTGCAGCGCGGCCGCCATGCGGTCCAGCGCGAGCGCCAGATTGCCGATCTCCTCGTGGCCGTAGGCGATGCCGGAGCGCGCCTCGAGGTCGCCGGCCGCGATGCGTTCGGCCGTGCCCATCAGCTTGCGCACGCGCTGGACGATCAGCACGTCGCCGACGAGCCATGCGGCCAGCAGCGCGAGCAAGGTCGTGGCGCCGAGGCCGAGCAGCGACATGATCTGGTCGTGGCGCGCGGCCGAGACGATCGTCTCCGTGGGGATGCCGATCGTGACCGTGTAGTCGGTCAGCGCGGGCGCGCCCACGCGGGCGAACGTGTGCAGGCGCTCGATGCCGTCGTCGCCGCGGATCGTCACGGCGCGCTGGCCCGCGGTGTTCATCGCCTCCAGCGTCGCGGGCGACAGCTTGGTGCCGAAGTAGCGTTCCGGATCGGGCCGGCGCGAAATGATGCTGCCGCGCGCGTCCGCCGTCGCCAGCACGGAGCCGGGCGGCAGATTGATGTCGTTGATGAAGGTGTCGAGGCCTTCCAGGTCCATCGCCGCGAACACGACGGCCAGCACCTTGCCGCTGCGGTCGATGACGGGGTAGGTGAGGTTGATCGTGTGCTTCTTGATGACGCGGCCGAACACATAGTCGCCGGCGATGAAGCGGCGCTCCGAGATGGCGCGGCGGAAGTGGCTGCGGTCGCCCAGGTTGACGGGATGCAGCAGCGGCACGGCGCTGCACGTGACGTCGCCGTTCAGCTGGATGAGGCCGAAATTGACGAAGCCCTCGTTGCGGTCGAGGACGTCGGACAGCAGCGACGTGCACTTGGCCGTGTCGCCCATCAGGTCGGGGACGCTGGCCAGGTCGACGAGGATCTGGCGCGCGCCCTCGATCGATTGGGCTTCGTTGGCGGCCGCCATGCCGGTCAGGCGGCGCAGGTTTTCTTCGGATGCCTTGACGGCATGCTCGCGTTCGCGGATGCCGGACAGGATCGTCATTACCGCCAACGGGGTGATCGCCAGCGCGACCAGCAACATGAGCCGGCTGCGCAGGCTGTTCAGCCGAAAGCGGCTCAAGCGAGATGTCATCTTATCTATCTTCTATCTGCCGCCTCGTGAGCGGCAAACGCTTCACCAAATTCGATTATCCTGCGAAAGCCTTCGCGCAGCGTCGGCACGTCGTCCGAAATATAGCCGAGGCGGATGAAGCCCGGCACGCCCAGCGCCTCGCCCGGCATCACGGCCACGCTCTTTTCCTCGAGCAGCGCTTCGGCGAAGCCGACGGTGTCCATCGTCAGGCTGCGTACGTCGCCCCACAGGTACGGACCGGATGCCGGCGCATGCATGACGATCCAGGGGACCTCGGCAAACAGCCGCGCTGCCAGGTCGCGCCGTTCACGGTAGTCCGCCATCATCGCGCGCGGGGCACCGGTCGCGAAGGCGACGCTCGCCGCCACCTGCGACAAATGCGGCGCGGCTGCCGTGATCGGGCCCTGCAGCGTCTGCATCGCGTTGACCACCTCCGCAGGCGCCAGCGCGAAGCCGACCCGCCAGCCCATCATGGCATAGCTTTGCGAGGCCGAAAACAGCGTGACCACGCCGATCTCCCGCCAGTCGCACAATGCCGCGAGGCTGGTGTGTCCGCCCTCGAAGATCAGGTGTTCGTAGCTTTCGTCGACGATCACCCGCGCCCCGATGCGCGCCACCCATGCACAAAGGTATTCCAGTTCCCGGCGAGTGTACACCTTGCCGGTGGGATTGTGCGGGTTATTGATGATGACGATGTCCGGCTGGCCGAGCCCGTCCAGGAAGGCGGGCGTGATTTCCTCAGGCAAGTCGGCCAGAATGGGGCGCAAGCCCAGTAGTTGTGACGTAGCAACATATGCGGGCCAGTGTGGCTTGAACACGAGGACGGTGTCGCCCGGATCGGCCATTGTATACAGTGCTTCGTACAAGCCCTGCTTGGCGCCGTTCGTCACGATGATCTCGTCGGGGCTCGCGTCCACCCCGTTTTCGGCACGCACCTTGGCCGCCAGGTGTGCCCGCACGTCGAGCGCGCCCACGACGCTCGTGTACGGCATGATGCGCTGGCGTTCGACGGCGGCGTTCACGGCGTCCAGCACAGGCCTGGGCGCGGGGAAATGCGAGATGGCGATCGAGAAATCGATCACGGACTGGCCTTCGTTACGCAGCGTTTCCACGCGGCCGTGCATGGCTGTCGTGGCGAGTGGACGGGAAGACGCGATCCGGGCTGAAATTTTCATTGTTCTCTCTTGGGAATGATGTTACTGAAAAGTCAAGGCGCGGCTGCCAAAGGCATGGTGTTTCCTAATTGTACTAAAGCCGTGAAACCTTGCCGCACAAGTGAATATTCGGCTGATAATGCTCGTTGCATATGAGAAAACATCGTGCGGGAGCGGGACGGGCGACGCCGGGCGCGCGATTCTGGTACGGTGGGGGCAAGTGAATCGATGCAGGAGGACACCATGCAGCAACCCATCGTACGCACGTTCAAGCACGTCACCGCGGCCGAGCAGGCGCGCCTCGAATTGCTGGCCGCGGGCATCGCGGCCGACGACGTCGCGATCGACGTCCGCGTAGACGAGGCCGGTCCACCGCAGGGCAATTTCACGGTGGGCGATTCGCCCGCCGTCACGGGCAAGACCGCCTATTCGCACACGTACGCGCCCGTCGCGCAGGAGGACGTGCGCGACTGCCAGGTCACGGTGAGCCCGGCCGATGCGGCGCTGGCCGAGCGGGCCGCCGCGATCCTCGACCGGCTGGGCGGCCACGACCCCGACCCGGCATCGGCCGCCGCGCTCGCCGCGCGCCAGACGCGGCACTGAGTTTGCGCGACAATGGGATGTCGCGGCGTGCCGCCGCTTTTGGAGAAACGATATGAGTGCGATTCACCTCGACAAGTCCGACGCCCTGCTCGTGATCGACATGCAGGCCGACTTCCTGCCCGGCGGAGCGCTCGGGGTGGCCGGCGGCCATGAAGTCGTCGCACCCATCAACCACTTGATCGAGCTGTACCGCGCCCAGGGCCTGCCCGTGTTCGCATCGCGCGACTGGCACCCGCAAGACCACTGCTCGTTCCAGGCCCAGGGCGGACCGTGGCCGCCACACTGCGTGGCTGGCACGCCTGGCGCCGAATTCGCGGCCGAGCTGGCGCTGCCGGACGACGCCGTCGTCATCTCGAAGGCCGACACGGCCCCCGTCGACGCCTATTCCGCGTTCGGCGCCACCGACCTGGCCGCCCAGCTGCGCGCCCGCGGCGTGGAGCGCGTGACGGTGGTGGGTCTGGCGACGGACTACTGCGTACTGAACACCGTCAGCGACGCGCTGGAAGAGGGGTTGACGACGCTCGTCGTGCCGGAAGCCATGCGCGCCGTCGACGTGCACCCGGGCGACGGCAGGCGTGCGCTCGACCGCATGGTGGCGCGCGGCGCAGTGCCGGTGCGCCTCGGCGAGTTCGGGATGGTCGCGCTGTCCGTCGCGTGATCGCCATGGCGTAATTCCCGTCGCGTGATTCCCGTGGAGGTAGGGTGGGCTCCCCGAGCCCACGCGCACGTGAGCGACATGCATGCGTTACGCGTGGGCACGGGGTGCCCACCCTACGACAGCAGAACCAGATACCCGTCGACATCGCGGCTGTGATCGCGCCGCAGCACGGCGCGTTCCGTCGCGATCACCGCGAACCCCGCCGCCTGCGCCGTCTCCGTCACGTACGCCAGCGCGTGCGCGAACCGGTTCGACGGCTGCAGCGTATATCCGGCCGCGGCCCCAACACAGTCGTCGGCCAGCGCCTCGCACGACAGCGCGAACACGCCGCCCGCGCGCAGCACGCGCCGCATCCGGGCGAACAGCGGTGCCAGGTCCCCGAGGTACACGAGCACGTCGGCCGCGACGGCGAGGTCGCACGGCGCCGTGCGCGCCGCCAGCCACTCGACGATGTCGGCGCACGCGAGTTCGTCGTACAGCCCCAGTTCCGCAGCCTTGTCCAGCATGCGCTGCGACAGGTCGACACCCGTGACGTGGCGCGCCAGCGGCCGCAGGAAGGGCGCGCACAAGCCCGTGCCGCAACCCAGGTCCAGCACGGCCGCGAGTGGCAGCGCCGCGAGGTGCGGGCGCAGCAGCGCGTCCAGCAGCGCCGGCGTGCGGTAGCCGAGGACGTCGACGAGGTGGCGGTCGAAATGGCCCGCGTACTGGTCGAACAGATGCTTCACGTAGTCGGCGGGCGCGGCGTCCGGTTGCGCCGCCTCGCCCAGCGCGGCCAGCGCGAACCGGATGTCGTCCGCGTCCGCGCCCAGCGCGAGCGCGCGGCGATAGGCCCCGATGGCCGCGTCGCGCTGCCCGAGCGCGCGCAAGGCGTTTGCGCGGTAGTGCTCGGCCAGCGCATAGTCGGGCTTCAGCGCCAGCGCCCGTTCGTAGCTGTGCAGCGCGGCGGCGAGGTCGCCCGATTTCTTCAGCGCGGCGCCGCGCGCGCACCATGTGTCGGCCCGCGGTGCCAGCGCGAGCGCGCGGTCATAGGCGTCGACGCTGGCCGCGTGCCGGTCCAGCGCCTGCAGCGCGTGGCCCAGCGCGACGAGGGCGTCGGCATGCGCGGGCCGCAGCGCGAGGGCCTGTTCGGCGCTCGCGGCCGCGTCAGTGTGGCGCCCCAGGTCGTGCAGCGCGATGGCGCGGTGGCACCACGCGTCCGCCAGCGCCGGGGCGATGCCGAGGGCGCGTTCGTAGCTGTCCAGCGCGTCCTGCAGGCGCCCGAGCCGGCGCAGCGTGTTGCCCCGGTTGTCCCAGGCGAGCGCATAGCCGGGGTCGAGGCGCAGCGCCGCCTCGTAGCTGGCCAGCGCCGCGTCGGTCCGGCCCAGGTCCTGCAGCGCGGCCCCCAGGTTGCAGTGGGCGCGCGGCTGCCGCGGGTCGACGCGCAGCGCTTCCTCGATCAGTTCCACGGCGCGCGCGGGCCGGCCACGCTGGCGCTCGACCACGCCCACGAGGTGCAGCGCATCGAACTGGCGCGGGTCGATCTCCAGCACGCGCCGGTACAGCGCGAGGGCGTCGTCGAGCCGGCCCTGCTGGTGCAGGCGGACGGCCTGGCCCAGCAGGTCGGACACGGAGGGTGCCGTCACCCGCTCAGCCCCACGACAGGTCCGTCGTCGCAAGCGGCAGCTCGCGCACGCGCTTAGCCGTAGCGGCGAAGATCGCGTTGCAGACGGCCGGCGCGAGCGGCGGGAATACGGGTTCGCCCAGGCCGGTGACGGGGTAGTCCGTCTTGAGGAAATGCGCTTCGATCTTCGTCGGCGTGTCCGGCATGCGCAGCAGCGGGTAGTCGTGGAAGTTGCTCTGCACGATGCGGCCCTTGTCGATGTCGAGCGCCGGATACATCAGCGTGGAGAGGCCGTCGATGACGGAGCCCTGCACCTGGTTCTCGGCGCCGGACAGGTTCACGATCTGCGCGCCGATGTCCGCGACGACGACGACGCGGTCCACGCGCAGCCGGCCTTCCTTCGACACCGTCACCTCGGCCACTTCGGCGACATAGCCCCGGTGGCTGAAGTGGAAGGCGACGCCGGCGCCCTGGCCGCGCGCGAACTTGCGCTGGCCCCAGCCGGATTTTTCCGCCACCGCCTTGAGCACGTGGCGCATGCGGCCCACGTTGTACGGCACGCCGCGCTCGCCCGTGCCCGCGACGAGGTCCTTGTCGCCGAGGAGGTCGAGGCGGAACGCGATCGGGTCGCGGCCGGCCGCGTGCGCGAGTTCGTCGATGAAGCTGTGGAAGACCCACGCGAACACGTTGCTGCCCGGCGCGCGCCACGGCCCCATCGGGATGCGGCATTCGAGCGGCGTCTGTTCGATCAGGCAGTTGGCGAGCCAGCGGCCGGGGAATTCGTCGCCGGACAGGTTGGCGCCGCTGCCTGGTTGCAGCACGCTCGCCGTGCCGCCGTCGTTTTCCTTCTTCTCGACGCGGTTCGCGAACGTGACGAAGTGGTCGTGCCACGCGACCACCTTGCCCTGCTCGTCGACGCCGCCGCGCAGGAAGTGGAAGCCGCCCGCGCGGAAGTGGTCGTGGCGCAGGTCGTCCTCGCGCATCCACGTCAGCTTGACGGGCGCCTTGACCTTTTGCGCGATGGCGGCCGCCTCCACGATGAAGTCGGACGACAGGCGGCGCCCGAAGCCGCCGCCGCTGCGCGTGATGTGGACGGTGATCTTGTCCTTCGGGATGTTGAATGTCGTGGACACGAGTGCCTGGCCCGCGCCCGGGTTCTGCGTGGGCGCCCACAGTTCGAGCGTGCCGTCCGCCGGCTTGAACCATGCCGTGCAGTTCTGCGGTTCCATGCTCGCGTGCGAGATGAACGGGTAGAAGTAGTTCGATTCGACGGTGCGCGCGGCGCCGGCGAGGGCGGCTTCCACGTCGCCGTCCTTGCGCATGATCGCGGCGCCGGGCTGGCCGCTCGCTGCGTGCGCCTGGGCGAGGAAGCCCGACCAGCTGTGGTGCGCGCCGTCGCCTTCGTCCCATGCCACCTGCAGCTTCTTGCGGGCGCGGAACGCGTTCCACGTCGAGTCGGCGACGATGGCGACGCCCGGCCGCAGGCCATTCAGGTTTTCCGTGCCCTCGACGATGAATGCGGCCTTCACGCCGGCCATCGCCTTGACGGCGTCCAGGTTCGCCTCGACGGGGCGCCCGCCCAGGACGGGGCATTTCACGTACGTCGCGTACAGCATGCCGGGCAGCCGGGTGTCGATGCCGAACAGCGGATCGCCCGCGACGATCGCCGCGTTGTCGACACCGCCCACGCGCGTGCCGAGCAGGCGGTACGTGGCCGGGGCCTTCACGACGACGTCGGCGGCGGGCGGCACGGGCAGCGCGGCGGCCGCGCGCACGAGGGCGCCGTAGCCCAGCTTGCGGCCGCTCGCGCCATGCACGACGGTCCCGTTCTCCGTGCGGCATGCGGACGCCGGCACGTTCCACGTCTGCGCGGCGGCGCGCACGAGCAGCGCGCGGGCGGTGGCGCCGAGGCGGTGGAAGTTGTCGTAGTTCGTCGGCGTCGACGTCGAGCCGCCTGCGCCCTGCGAGCCGTAGATCGGGTTCAGGTCGCCCTGCACGACGCGCACCGACTGCCAGTCGACGTCGAGCTCCTCGGCCAGCACCATCGGCAGCGACGTCTTGATGCCCTGGCCGATTTCCGGCTGCTTCGACACGAGCGTCACGCGGCCGTCCGTGCCGATGCGGATGAACGCGTTCGGGACGAAGTCGGCACCCGTCTCGGCGTCGGCCGCCGCGGCATCGGCCGCCGCGGCATCGGCCGCCGCAACGATCGCCCCGCCGGGCAGGACGCCAAGCAGCAGCGCGGTGCCGGCGGCGTGGCCGAGGAAGCGGCGGCGGGCGGGTGAGGTCGGCGCGCGGCTCATGCCTTGTCCTTCGCGGTGCCCGCGGCCGCGATGTCCGCGGCGCGGTGGATGCCGGCGCGAATGCGCACGTACGTCGCGCAGCGGCACAGGTTGCCCGCCATCGCCTCGTCGATCTGCGCGTCGGTGGGGCGCGGATGCTGCTTCAGCAGCGCGCACGCCGTCATGATCTGCCCGGCCTGGCAATAGCCGCACTGCGGCACGTCCAGTTCGACCCAGGCCTGCTGCAGCGGATGCATGGCGCGCGCGTCGAGGCCTTCGATCGTCGTGATGCGGCGCTTGCCGACGCTACTGACCGGCAGCTGGCAGGCCCGCGCCGGCTGGCCGTCCACGTGCACGGTGCACGCTCCGCAGGCGCCCACGCCGCAGCCGTATTTCGTGCCGGGGAGGCCCAGCGTATCGCGCAGTGCCCACAGCAGCGGGGTGTCCGCTTCGACGTCGACGGCGCGGGCCTTGCCGTTGACGTGCAGTGTGTATTTACTCATGTCTCGTGGGATGGATTCGGTGCCGGACTAAAACTGTGCCATGCTAAACCAAACGGCCCCGTCGCGAGCAACGTTTTGGCATTTTTCGCATCAAATCCGGGCGCTGTGACATACTGGTGCGGTCCCCTACGCAGCGACGCACCGTCCCGACCCGACCCTCATGCGACGACCGATTTCCTTGCCGACCACCTTGCGCAGCCGCCTGGCCGGTGCCGTCGGCGTGCTGGTGCTGGGTACCACCTTGCTGGCGGGGCCGCTCGCGCTGGACGTGGCCGAGCAGGATTTGCGCGCCGTGCTGGGCGGGCAGCAGTACACGATGGTGTCCGGCGCCGCCGCCTTCCTCGATGACCTGCTGCAGGCCCGCCTGCGCCAGATGGCGGCGCTGGCCGCCGCGCTCCCGGCGGACGCGCGCCGCGACCCGCGCCGCATGCAGGCCTGGCTGGCCGCGCGCACGGCCGATGCGCCCGATGGCTTCGCCGACATCAGCGCCTTCGCGCGCAGCGGCGAACTGGTTGCGTCGGGGGCGACCGCGCCGGGCGTCCAGCCCCTCTCGGCCGCCGGCCGCCCGTATTTCGAGGAGACGCTGCTGCGCGGACGCGGCATCGTCTCCGATCCCCTGCAGAACCGCCTGTCCGGCGCCAAGATGGTGCTCGTCACGGCGCCCGTGTTCAACGACCACGGCGAGATCGTCTACGTGCTGGCCGGCCGCATCGACCTGCAGCATGCGCGCTTCCTGCGCCAGGTCGACGCGTTGCGCCCGGGCGGCACCGGCTATCTGTTCCTGATGTCCGCCGACGGCGTGCTGATCGACCACCCGGCCCGCGAGCGGGTGATGGAGCGCATGGACGACAAGCGCGGCGGCGAGGCCGGCCTGCAGGCGGCGCTGCGCGGCTTCGAGGGCTGGCTGCACGGCAGCGACGGGTCCGGTCCCGCCATCGTCACCTATAAACGCCTGGCGACGAACGGCTGGATCCTCGGCGCCCACTACCCGGAGGCCGAGGCGTTCGCGCCGCTCGCGCGCGTGCGCCGCACGGTGCTGGCCGTCGCGGGCGCGCTGGCGCTGATCGCCGCGACGCTCGCGTGGTGGCTCGTGCGGCGCGGCCTGCAGCCGCTCGATGCGCTGCGCCGCAACGTGGCCGCGGTGCGCCACGGCGGGGCTGCGACCGACGTGCTCGCGCTGGCCCGCCGCGACGAGGTCGGCGAACTGGGGCGCGCGTTCCACGACCTCGTGCACGCGCGCGAGCGCGCGGCCGCCCGCATGCGCGCGATCGCCGACAACGTCCCGGCCGTCATCGCCTACGTCGACCGCGACGAGCGCTTCGAATTCACGAACGCCGGCTTCGACCGCATGATCGGCACCGCGCCCGACTGGGCCCTCGGGCGCACGGTGCGCGAGGCGCTGGGCGACGCCGGCTACACGCGGCTGGAACCCCTGATTCGCGCCGCGCTGCGGGGCGAACATGGCCACGTCGAGGACGTGCGCAGCGACGACGCCAGGCGCCACCAGATGATCGACACGATTCCCGACGTCGACGCCGACGGCCGCGTCGTCGGCTTCTTCGTCCTTGCGATGGACATCAGCGAGCGCAAGGAGGCGGAGCTGGCGCAGGCCGCGAGCGAGCAACGCCTGCGCCTGATCGCCGACAACCTGCCCGTGCTGATCTGCTACATCGACCGCAACCACCGCATGGGCTTCGGCAACGCGACGTTCCATGCGTGGCTGGGCCTCGATCCGGTGCACCTGCCCGGCATGCACCTCGCCGAAGTGCTCGGCAAGCCCGCGTACGACGCGGCGCGGCCGCGCCTGCGCCAGGCGTTCGAGGGTGTCGGCGCCACGTTCGAGATGCCGCTGCAGGCGCTGGGCCGGCACCGCATCCTGGAATGGACGTTCGTGCCGGACGTGCAGGCGCAAGGCCGCGTGACCGTCGCCGTCGCGGGCGTGTACGCGCTCGCGCACGACATGACGCGCGTGAAGGAGGCCGAGAGCCGCCTCGTGCAGATGGCGCGCTTCGACAGCCTGACGGGTATCGCGAACCGCCGGCTGTTCGGCGAAATGCTGGGGCAGGCGCTGGAACGCGTGCGGCGCCAGCGCCAGGTGCTGGGCGTCGCCTACATGGACATCGACCACTTCAAGACGATCAACGACACGTGGGGGCATGGCGTCGGCGACGAGGTGCTGAAGGAATTCGCCCAGCGCCTGGCCGGCTGCGTGCGCGTGACCGACACCCCGGCGCGCCTCGCCGGCGACGAATTCGTCGTGCTGCTGGAAGACGTCAAGGGTGTCGAGGAAGCGGAGCGGATCGGCGCGAAGATCGTGGAAGCGATCCGCCGGCCGTTCGCGACGGGCGCCGGCAACCTGGACGTGACGGCCAGCGTCGGCATCGCGCTCGTACACGGCGCGGACGGCCCGCCGCCCACGCAGGACCAGGTGCTGGGTCGGGCCGACACGGCGCTGTATGCGGCCAAGAATGGCGGACGCGACCGTTGCGTCGTGCGCAGGGAGGACGCAACGGTCGCGCCGCCCGGGCCGCAGGCGGCGACGCGCCTGCGTTGACAGGCCGGCTTACTGTGGTGCCGGCTCCGTCGCCACCAGGGTACGCTGGACCCAGCCGCCGGAGACGTTCTCGCCGTCGATCTTGACGAAGCCGTCGCGCTCTTCACCCGTGGCGATCGCTTCTTCCGAGCGCTTGAGCGTGCCCATCACCTTGCTGCCGGCGCGCGGTTCCGTGAACACCTTGACGCTTGCCAGTCGCGCGTACACGCTGGCGCCGGCCGCGACCGGCACGCCTTCGCGCGTCGATGCGCGCGCGTTCGCCTTGGCGGCCACGCTGGCCGTGCGCACGAGGGTGGGCTGGTTGCGGATCTTGAGGACGATGCGGTTGTAGTTGTCGAGCAGGCTGGCCGCGACCATCTTGCCTTCCGGCGTATTCGTGTAGCCGCCGAGGCGCGTGTAATCGCCGCCGCCCCAGCTCCAGCCGGAGACGCCGAAGTCCGTTTTCGTCGCGACGCCTTCTTCCGCGGCCACCTGGATGCCGGAGCGCACGTCCGCGATCAGGAGGCTCGTCTGCGCTTCCTTGAACTTGAGGTTGCCCGCGATGCCGCCCGCGATCTGGCCCAGGCCGCCCAGCAGCCGGCCGCCGTAGTTCGACAGCGCGCCGCCGATGCCGCCCGTGTCCTTCGCGGCGAATTGGACATTGGGCGTCATCACGAAGTCCGCCGCCTGCAACTGGCCTTTACCGACGTTGCTGCCGGCCAGCGTCTCGCCGTTCGCCGCAAGTTCGCGTTCCTGCTGCAGATTCGCCATCGCGGCGCCGCGCTCCACGACCTGGAAGCAATTCGATTGCTGCACCATGATGCGCAGCAGCGCGACCGGCGAGCCCAGCCCGTAGCTCTGCAGCGCCCGCGAACTGTCGCTCTGGGCTTCCGTCACGGCGAGCGTGCCGAGCGGACGGTCGCAATGCTCGACCTTGGAATTGGTGTCCTGCGCATGCAGGCTGGCGCTGCCGGCGAGCAGGGCGGCAATGATCGATACCCGGATTGGTTTCATGACCCTCGATTGTGAACAAATGTTTTGAATAATTGCACTGTACGAATCGTCATTGACGAAGCGCAACAAGCGTGCAATGAGTTTGTTCATTTTACAATCTTGAATCGAATGCAATCTCGCCAATTCTCACATCGATGCGATTGCGACACATATTTCGCGTGGTGTGCGGAGCCGTCGCGCCGAGGCAGCGCGACAGTCGTGGTGGAAGAGCCCGGGCGCGTGGTCAGATGCCGGTCGGGTAAGTCTCCGGCGGTTCTTCCGCATGCCAGCCGCCGCCCGCGTCGAGCGGTCGCACGGCCGTCGTGTGGTCGATGTGGATCACGGCGTCGAACTGGCGCGCCATCTCGGCCGCGAAATAATGGCTGTGGCGTTCCGTGCGCGGCAGGTAGATGACGCCAATGGCCCGCTCGAGCCTGCGCTCCAGCATCGTCTGGCGGACGGCGGCGTCGCCGTCGCGCAGCGGCAGCAGGAAGCGGGGCAGGCCCGTCTCGTGCAGCAATTCCTCGTAGCTGCCCGGCATGCCGGGACGCACGCGCTTGTGCTCGGCCGGCGCATCCCATTCGGACGCGGCCGTGACGTAGCCGTCGAACGTGGAAAAGCCGATCAGGCGCGTCTGCCCGTCGTATTCCTTGCGGGCCAGTTCGCCGACATTCCATTCGCCCATCTCGCCCATTTCCGTCGCGCGCGCGTCGCCGATGTGGGAGTTATGTTCCCAGACGACGATCTTGGCCGGCTCGTGGTCCTTCGACAGGTGGTGGGCAAGCGCGTCCAGGGTTTCCGCCATATGACTGTCGCGCAAATTCCAGGACGACACGCGGCCCCGGAACATCGTCCGGTAGTATTCCTCGGCGTTCTTGACGAGGCGCGCGTTCTGCTGGGCATAGAAATACGCTTCCTCGTCGCCGTCCCGGTACATGTAGTCGGCGGCCCGCTGCTGCAGTTGGCGCAATTGCTCGAGCACACCTTCCTCGCACGACGCGGACAAGTCGAGGCTCGCCGTGTAGCCATAGTGCTGGCTGTCCTCGTGGTAGTGGTCGAAGCAGGCATAGCGTTCGCGCGCCTGGCGCGCCGCCTGTGGATCGACTTCGTCGAGATAGCGCAGCACTTCCTCGATCGACGTGAACATGCTGTACAGGTCGAGCCCGTAGAAGCCGACTTGCGGGCCGGCGGCGCGGGCATTGTGGTGGCGCAGCCAGGTGACGAAGGCGGCCACGTCCGTGTTCCGCCACATCCAGTTCGGGAAGCGCTTGAAGCCGGACAGCGCTTCGTTCGCATCGCGGTCGTCGCCGCGTCCGCGCACGTAGCGGTTGACGCGGTAGGCGTCCGGCCAGTCGGCCTCGACGGCCACGGCATGGAAGCCCTTGTCCTCGATCAGGCGCCGGGTGATGCGCGCCCGTTCCTCGTAGAACTCGTGCGTGCCGTGCGTCGCCTCGCCCAGCAGCACGAAGCGCGCGTCGCCGACGAGGTCGAGCAGGGCGTCGTAGTCGCGCTCGCCACCCGTCAGCGGACGGGCGGCGGCGCGGAGCGCGTTGATCGTGTGCGCGGTTGCCATGTCGTCCTCAGTGCAGCCAGCGGCTGCCGGCACGGGGCCGCGCGGCGTCGCGCGGGACGGCGCCCCGCTCGATGAACGCCTTCATGCGCGCGAGGTCGTCGTCCATCTGCGCCTTCGGATCGGACCCGAGCAACGTGGCGAGCCTGTGGCCGATGGCGCCCGCCGGCGGCGTGTACGACATGCGCACGGTAACGCGCGTGCCGCCGCGGTGTGGTTCGAACTGGATCGAGCCGCTCTGCGGGATCTCGGCCCCGGCCTCGCTGCGCCAGGCGAGGCGGTGCGGCCGGGTGTGCTCGGTGAGGACGGAATTCCATTCGAACTCGCTGCCGCCGGGGCCGCGCACGACCCAGTGCGAACGCTCGCGCCCCAGGTCGCGCACTTCGACCACGTGCGACATGAAATGCGGGAAGTTCTCGTAATTGGTCCACACGTCGTACACGTCGTCCGGCGCCGCGTCGATGTGGATGGACTTGCTGAAGTCGATGGTCTGGTCCAGCCCGACGCCGCGGCCACGTAGCAGGCCCAGCAGCGATTGGTTCGTGGCGCCGCGGGCCAGCAGCGCGGCGCCGGCCAGGCCCAGCACGAGGGCCAGCGGCGAGCGGCGCGTCAGCGCGTACAAGGCCAGCAGGCCGCCGCCGGCCAGCGCCGAATTGCGCGCGCTGGGTGTCCATTCGTCGCCGGGACCGGCGTGCAGCGCGTCGCGCATGCGCGCGCGCAGGCCGCCGGCGCCCGTCGCGTCGGCAAGCGCGTCGCTGGTTCTATCGAGAGGGTTGCCAGTGCTGACACCATCATCGGCCAGCATGCCGCGGGCCTTGGCCTTGCCCGTGTCGATGGCGTCCTTTGCCTTGTCGATACCGGCGTCGAGTGCCTCGCTGGCCGCGTGGCCCATGCGTTCCAGCGCCGAGCCGGACGTCGCGCTCGTGACGCGCGTCACCGCCGTGTCGGCGAGGCTGGAGGCCCGCTCGCGCAAGTCGTCGGTCACGGCGCCGATGCGCGCGCCCGCACCGCGCCAGGCGCTGCCCAGCGCACTGGACGTGCCCGCAGCCGCGTCGCGCACGGCTTGCGCCGACTGGGCGCGGCGCGCGCTGCCGCGGTCCGGATCGAGCATGTACATCAGCAGGGCGCCCGCCGCGGCCCCGCCCAGCAATTGCGCGATTTCATAACCTGTGTCCGTCGTGTTTTTCATGGTTCGCTCCTCCGGTTGGTCTGGCCCCGGCCGCCGCCTCGTCATGCCAGGCGGTGGCCAGCAAATCCTGCACTTCCTCGTCGGTGGTCTGGTCGAACGCGTCGTACCACTGGCCGACCGCGCGGAAGTGGAACGGGGTCGACAGGCAGACGAAATCGTCGACGCGCGCCTCCAGCGCGGCTGCCGTGTCGGGCGGTGCGACGGGGATCGCCAGCGCCAGCGTGCGCGGCCCCAGGCGGCGCGCCACTTCGATGGCGGCCAGCATCGTGGAGCCCGTCGCGACGCCGTCGTCGACGAGGATGGCGCTGCGTCCGGCGAGGTCGAGGGGCGGGCGGCCGCCGCGGTAGGCGAGCTCGCGCCGTTGCAGCTCCGCGAGCTCGCGTGCCGTGACGGCTTCCACGGCCTCGGGCGTGACGCCCATCAGGCCGGGCACGCCGGGCTGCAGCACGCGCACGCCGCCGCCGCCGACGGCGCCCATCGCGAACTCTTCATGGCCCGGCATGCCGAGCTTGCGGACGAGGAGGATGTCGAGGGCGATGCCGAGCCGCTGCGCGATGGCGAACCCGACCGGCACCCCGCCACGAGGCAGCGCGAGCACGACGGCATCGGGCCGCCGCGCATAGGCGCCGAGGCGCTTCGCCAACTGGCGGCCGGCCTCGGTGCGGTTCTTGAATGGACGGTGATCGACCATGATGCGCTGCTCCCGCGGTTCTCTGTCGAAGCCGCGGTTCGCGCGGCGGCGCGTTGCGGCTTACTGGATCGTCAGCTGGCGCGCCGTGCCGCCCTGTTTCTTGGGCAGCGACAGCATCAGCACCCCGTCCTCGAGGCGGGCCTGCGCATTGGCATCGTCGACCTCGGCGGGCAGCGTGAAGCTGCGCTGGTACTTGCGCGTCGAGCGCTCAGAATACACCACCTGTTCGCCCTGGCGCTGTTCGTTTGCCTGCTGGCATTCGCCCTCGATCGTGACGCGCTGGCCGTCGATCGACACGTGCACGTCGTCCTTCTTGACGCCTGGCAGCTCGGCTTTCACTTCGAAGGTTTTTTCCGTCTCGCTCACGTCCAGGCGGGGCATGCCGACGTCCTCGCCGGCCCAGCGGCTCTGGGCGAGCGGGGCGAAGAAATCCTGGAACATGTTCTCGACCATGCGGCCGAACTGGTCTTCCATGGCGCCGGGACGCAACGTGGAAAGCGGCGTCGTGCCTCTTCTGATCAGGTTCATGATAGACCTCCCTGTTAATCTCGGAATGACGTTCAGGAATGACGTCCGACGACGCGCCGGACGCCGCCACTCCCATTTATAGGGCGGTCGACATGCGTTTGCAAGTGGTGTCCCGATACGTGCGCGGGCGCCCTGGCCGAGGTTTGATCCCGGCCAGGCGGTGGACGAAAGCGGGGAATTTCGCGAACCCGCGCGGGTCAATGACGGCGTGGGCGTGCGCCGTCCGCCCCGTCCGTCCGCATGACGCGGAAGAGGGCGGCGGCGTCAGCCCAGGTTGCGGCGGTGAAAGCGCAGGTGCTCTTCGACGAAGGTGGAGATGAAGTAATAGCCGTGGTCGTAGCCCGGATGGCGGCGCAGCGCGAGCGGCTGGCCGACAGCCTGGCAAGCGTCCGCGAACGCGTCGGGGTACAGCTGCTCGGCCAGGAACTTGTCGGCGAGGCCCTGGTCGATCAGGATCCCTTTCGGAAACGGCGGTGCGTCGGCGGCGGCCATCAGCGCCGTCGCGTCGTACGCGCGCCATGTGCTGCGGTCCGGCCCCAGGTAGCCGCCGAACGCCTTCTCGCCCCACGGGCAGCGGGACGGCGCGGCGATGGGGGCGAACGCGGAGACGGAGCGGAACAGGGCGGGGTTGCGCAGCGCGAGCATCAGCGCGCCGTGGCCGCCCATCGAGTGGCCGAAGATGCCGACGCGGGCCGGGTCGGCAGGCAAGGTAGCCAGTACGAGTTCGCGCAGTTCGAGAATGTGGCTGTACATGCGGTAGTGCGTGGACCACGGGGCGCAGATGGCGTCGACGTAGAAGCCGGCGCCGGCGCCGAAGTCCCAGCTGTCCGTCTCGCCCGGCACGCCGGCGCCGCGCGGGCTCGTGTCCGGCGCGACCAGGATCAGGCCTTCCTGCGCTGCCACGCGCTGGGCGCCCGCCTTGGTCATGAAGGTCTCCTCGGTGCAGGTCAGGCCGGCGAGGTAGAACAGTACGGGCAGGCGCTTGCCTTGTGCGCCGGGAGGAAGGTAAACGGAATAACGCATCGGCAAGCCGATGGCGGCGGAATCGTAGCGGTAGAAGCGCTGGACGCCGTCGAAGCAAGCGTGTTCACTGAGGAGTTCGGTCATGGCTCGGTCCGTCGGAGGATAGGATGGTCAAAAACACAAGTATGCCCTGTGCGCGGACGGGCCGCCAACGCGCTTCAGATAAGCCCGAGCGCGCCCAGCACGGCGCCGGCAGCCAGCAGCCACAGCAGGTGAATGCGCGTGCGCCAGATGACGAGGCAGCTGACAATGACCGTGAGCCACAGGGGCCATTGCGCCAGCGCGGCGCGCAGCGCGGCGGCGGCGGGGCCGGCAGCGGCTGGCGCGGCAGCGACGGATGCGACGGATGTGCCGGCAGCGATGGCGGCGCCGGCCGGTGGCGTGATGATGGCCGCCGAGCTGGCCATGATCCATGCCGTCGACAGCAGCAGCGCGATCACGATGGGTGCCATGCCCTGCTTGAACGCGCGCACGGCGCGCAGGTCGCGGTTGCGGTGGCCCCAGCCGGCCACAGTGTACGTGATGACGGTCGACGGCGTCATGATGCCGACCATCGTCACGAGCACGCCGAACAGGGCGGCGGCCGTGCTGCCGGCGTTCATGCCGACATGCCACCCCATCAGGGCGACGAACAGGACGTTCGGCCCCGGGGCGGCCTGGGCGAGGGCGATCGACTGGTTGAATTGTTCCTGCGTGAGCCAGTGGTGCTGCTCGACGAGGAAGCGGTGCATCTCCGACGTCGTCGAGATGGCGCCGCCGACCGACATCAGCGACAGCGTGAGGAAGTGGCCGAACAGGTTGAGCCAATCGGCCCAGTCCAGCGTGAGGTGCAGGGGCATGGTCATGGCTTCAGGCGGCGGTACGTGAGGATGCAGCCGAGCCCGCCCAGGCCGCACAGCACCCATGCGAGCGGAAGTTTGACGAGCCCGACGAGGATGAAGCCGGCTGCGGTGATGGCCAGGCACCAGGACAGAGGCATCGGGTTGTTTTTGAGGGCGCTCACGAGGCGCAGCGCGGCCGCGGCGATCAGGCCGGCGCAGACGGCGGCCATGCCGTGCAACGCGCCGGCCACGATGGGGCTCGCGGCGAAACGGTCGTGCAGCAGCTCGAGCGCGAGGACGATCACGAGCGGCACCGCGAGCAGGCCGGACAGCGCGGCGAGGGCGCCGGGAATGCCGAAGTAGCGGCCGCCGATCATCAGCGACAGGTTGACGACGTTCGGCCCCGGCATGATCTGGGCGACGGCCCAGTCTTCGATGAATTCTTCCTGCGTGAGCCAGCGCTTGCGGTCGACCACTTCGCGCTGGACGATGGCCAGCACGCCCCCGAAGCCCTGCAGGGCCAGGATGGTGAACGATATGAACAGGTCGGCGAGGGAGCGGGGACGGGGACGGTCGGCGTGATCTGGATGGTCGGTGCTGGCGGGGCGGGGCGGTGCGTTCATCCCTGGATTATCGCGCCGCCGCCCGGGTCTGTCCATGCGCGCCGGCGCGGGCCGGCGCGCGTGCGCGCGTCAGCCGCCGCCGATGCCTCGCATCACGCGGCCCGTGCCTTCGCACTCGGGACAGGTCTTGCCGTCGGCCAGCTTGCCGCTGCCGCCGCACGTTTCGCACAAGTCTTCGCCGGCGCCAGGTGTGCCGGGTTCGGCTTCGTCGCCGGGTTTCATGTCGGGATCGGGCATCGCGCTCATGGAGTCCTCATGGTGGATGGATGGCGGGACCATTCTAGGCGTACCGGGACGAAGACGGCGCACGGCGCGCCTGCCCGTGCTGCAGCTTCTCTGCCGGAAATTACGCGGCCGTGTGGATGAACATCAAAATAACCTTGACTTTCGCTAAAGGTGGGAAATACTCGTTAGGCAGCAACCCATCATCCCATTAACGTCAGGAACTGCGATGAACGAAGATTCCCTCGAGCTCGACGACGGTCAGGCGACCGTTTCCTACCAGCGACGCGATGCGCAACAACAGGACATCGTCGACCTGGGCATTGCCCTGCAGCAGCGCAGCAATACGATGTCGGCCGTGGAATACCTGCGTTCGCAAAACGTCGGCAACGACGTCATCGAACGGGTGCTCACGGAGCCGGGCCGGCGGCGTTCCTGGTGTCGTTGAAAGGGGCGGCTCAGCACTTATGCACAAAATTGCTTGATAACATCTTGCATGTTTTTTCGGTGTGTGCCCAGGCTGAGTTCGTAAACCCTTGATTTTGCAAAGGTTGGGATGTGCCCGCACAACGGGCAAATTGTTGAAAGCCGCATTCCTGCTTGGTTTTGCCATGTCAAGAGGGTGCTTTTCCACAACCTTATGCACAGTTTTTGTGGATATCTGAGCAAGCTTTGCCAATCATGCATCGATTCGGCCAGCGCGCGGCTCGTGCGTCCCGCTGACGTGGTTTTTCTACATCGACATCGCCCCTCTTGCTTTTAGATACTGGACAAATGTACAGTTGAGCATCAACGCCCAACCGCCATGTCCGTCGCCGCTACCGCCACCCCTGCCGATCCTTTCGCGAGCCTGAATCCCGAACAACTGGCCGCCGTCGAGCACGACGTCGGCGCGGACGTCGTTCGGCCGCTGCTCGTCGTGGCGGGCGCCGGCTCCGGCAAGACGAACACACTGGCGTACCGGGTCGCGAAACTGATCCTGGCCGGCGCCGATGCGCAGCGCATCCTGCTGTTGACGTTCTCGCGCCGCGCCGCGGGCGAGATGGGGCAGCGCGCGGCCGGCGTGCTGCAACGCGTGCTGGGCACGTCGTCCGCCGTCGGCAACCTGCCGTGGGCCGGCACGTTCCACAGCATCGGCGCCCGGCTGTTGCGCGAGTACGCGGGGCGGATCGGGCTGGAAGCGTCGTTCACGATCCACGACCGTGCCGATTCCGAAGACTTGATGGGCCTCGTCCGGCAGGACATCGGCCTCGGCGCCACGGCCGGCCAGAAGCGCTTTCCGCTGAAGGGCACGTGCCTGGCGATTTACTCGCGCGTCGTCAACGGCCGCGAGCCGCTGGCCGACGTGCTGCAGTCGACGTTCCCGTGGTGTAGCGAATGGGAAGACCAGCTCAAGACCCTGTTCGGCGCGTACGTCGACGCGAAGCAGGAGCAGAACGTCCTCGACTACGACGACCTGCTGCTGTTCTGGGCCGAGATGGCGGCCGATCCCGAGCTGGGCCCCGAACTGGGCGCGCTGTTCGACCACGTGCTCGTCGACGAATACCAGGACACGAACCGCCTGCAAGCCGCCATCCTGCAAGGCATGAAGCCGGACGGGCGCGGCGTGATGGTCGTCGGCGACGACGCGCAGTCGATCTACTCGTTCCGTGGCGCGACCGTGCGCAACATCCTCGATTTCCCGCAGCAGTTCGCGCAGCCCGCGCGCATCATCACGCTGGACCGCAACTACCGCTCGACACAACCGATCCTCGACGCGTCGAACGCCGTCATCGCTGCCGCGCTGGAGCGCCACGCGAAGACGCTGTGGACCGATAAAGTGGCGAGCGCCAAGCCCCAGCTCGTGCTGATCCCGGACGAGGCCGAGCAGGCGCGCTGGGTCTGCAACCGCGTGCTGGAACAGCGCGACGCGGGCATCGTGCTGAAGCAGCAGGCCGTGCTGTTCCGCGCCGCCAGCCACAGCGCGGCGCTCGAACTGGAACTCGTGCGGCGCAACGTCCCGTTCGTGAAATTCGGCGGACTGAAATTCCTCGAGGCCGCGCATATCAAGGACGTGCTCGCGATGCTGCGCTTCGCCCAGAATCCCGCGGGCAGGGTCGCGGGCTTCCGCGTCGTGCAACTCGTGCCCGGTGTCGGCCCGGCGACGGCGGCCCGCTTCCTGGACGCGGTGGCGGAAGCGGCGGACCCCGTCGCGGCCGTCGACGTCTTCCCCGCGCCCCCGCGCGCGCAAGGCGAGTGGGAACAGTTCACCGCACTGTTCCGCACCTTGCGAACGTCCGGCCTGCGCTGGCCGCTGGACGTGGAACTCGTGCGCGACTGGTACCAGCCGCACCTCGAACGCCTGCACGACGACGCGCCCGTGCGCGCGGCCGACCTCGACCAGCTCGTCGCGCTCGCGGGCGGGTATGGCTCGCGCGAAACGTTCCTGACCGAACTCACGCTCGACCCGCCGGAAGCGACGAGCGACCGCGCCGGCCCGCCGCTGCTGGACGAGGACTACCTGATCCTGTCGACGATCCACTCGGCCAAGGGGCAGGAGTGGAAGGCAGTGCACGTGCTGAACGTCGTCGACGGCTGCATCCCGTCCGACATGGCGACGGGCAGTGCGGAGGACATCGAGGAAGAGCGGCGCCTGCTGTACGTCGCGATGACGCGTGCCAAGGAGCACCTGCACCTCGTCGTGCCGAATCGCTTCTTCATCAAGCAGCAGGCGCAGATGGGCGACCGCCACGTGTACGCGCAGCGTACGCGCTTCGTCACGCCGGCCATGCTCAAGCATTTCGAGGAATGCGTGTGGACGAATGCCGAAACGCAACACATCCGCAAGCCGGTGCCGGATACGGTGCGGATGCTCGTGCGCGAACGTGCCCGGAACGCCTGGCGCTGAGGCAGGTACCCGGGTTTCTGGGAAATGACGGCAAGATGACAGGAAAAGTGGACAGAAGCGGCACCCGGGGGCAGAGTTATCCCCCTCATCGACTTTTTGTAGGAATTTGCCTCATCCACATCATGTGCTTAAAACACGTGCACGTGCAAGTCATTGATTTTTAACGGCTTCGATTTTGCCTTTTCGTTGTGCAGTTTGTTGAAACCCGCATCAATACTGCGGTTCTGGCTTGTCAAGAGGCGCTTGTCCACACAGTTATCCACATTTCTTGTGGATATTAAAATTAATCCCGTCGAATCAATATCTTAGCTCATGGACTTGAGGCGGCGTCGAGTTGTTCGCGTCGATCAAGACGTGTTAACGCGTGAAATGACTGCCTGGCTGCTCGGTCAGTCGAGCGAGGCGCGCAGCGCCTGCAGTGCGGCGAGCGCACCCAGCGGAATGCCGATGCCCATACCGGCCGCGACGTGCGGTTCGCGCGGGTTGATGCGCACGAGGGGCGCACGCTGGGCCTCGCACAGGCGGCGCACGGAGGGGACGTCCGTGCCCGCGCCCAGCTCGACGACGACGACGTTGCGCACGTGACGGCGCCAGCGTTCCAGGCGCTCGTACTGGCGCATCGTACGGTCATCGAGCCAGCGGCCGTCGCCGAACATCAGGATGTTGGGCCGCGCGAGCCGGCCGCAGTGCGGGCAGCGGGGCAGCGGCGGCGCCATCAGGCACGTCGCAGGGTCGACGAGGGGATCGACGGTGTCGGCGGGCCAGATGGCGTCGCCGCACGGTCCCGTGCATTGCAGGTGGTGGATCGAGCCATGGCATTCGACGATGCGTTCCAGGTCGAAGCCGGCGCGCTGGAACTGGCCGTCGACGTTGCTCGTGAAGACGAACGCGCCGTGCGACAGGCGGGCGCCGATGTCGCGCAAGATCGCGAAGCCCGCATGCGGCACCGTGTTCCGGTACAGCGCGAGGCGATGGCCGTAGAAACCCCACGCCAGTTCCGGGTGCGTGTCGAAGCCGTGCGGGTTCGCGATCTCGATGAAGCGGATGCCGGCGGTGGCCAGCGCAGGATACGCGCGCCAGAAGCCGTGGTCGCCGCGGAAGTCCGGCAAGCCCGAATCGACGCCGATCCCGGCGCCTGCGCCGATCAGGAGGCCGTCCGCCTCGCGCAGCAACGCGGCCGCGCGGGCGAGGGCGGCATCGTCGTCCGGGCTCATGCTCCGTCCCCGTCGATGCGCCGCTGCAGGCGTTCCAGCTCGGCGAGGAAGCGTTCGGCGGCCAGCGCGGGCGCCCACGGTTCCCATGGCGGACAGTCGTAGACGTCGACGAGCGGATCGCGCTCCAGCACGGGCGAGCGGATTTTCAACGTCGTGCGCACTTCCCGTTCCGACCAGCCGGCCACGTGCACGGCTTCGCTGGCGGCGGCGAGACGGTCGGCGCGCTTGTGCGATTGGTGCTCGGCCGGCGTCCACGCGGGCAGGCGGTAGCGCAGGAACACGGCCTGTTCCAGCCGGCGGGTGAGGGCGCGGAAACCCTCGCCGAGGAATGGCTTGATCGGCGACACGGCGTCGAAGCCGAGCAAGCCTTCTTCCGCATCGTGCAGCAGCTCGCGCAATTCCACGACGGGCGCGAGCGGCGCGGGCGCGGCGGCCCGGCGCAACAGCATCACGGCGATCGAGTGCTGCGCGACGGACAGCGGCAAGGGCCACGCGGAATGGCCGCCCCAGCGGTAGGTGCGCGCGAGGCCGAGGGCGAGGTCGCTGTCGTCCCAGTCGAACGGCGTGGGGTTCAACAGGTCGAGCCGCTTGCCGGACGGCATGCGTACCCAGGCGCGCATGTCGGGCGCCATCTCAACGGATTCTCGCTACGGTGCTCATGGGCCGATTCTACACGGCCGGGCCGGCCGACCCCGGCAGGATTGACGCGGCCGTACACAGCGCCCCGTTCGCGGTTTATAGTAGGCTGCTGCCGGCGCGGGCCGGACCAAAGGAGCGCAGCGAAGATGGGAGAGATTGCCAAACGGATCGATTGCGACGTGCTCGTCGTGGGCGGCGGCATCAATGGTGCCGGCATCGCACGCGACGCGGCGGGGCGCGGCTTGTCCGTCGTGTTGTGCGAAAAAGACGATCTGGCCCAGCATACGTCGTCCGCGTCCAGCAAGCTGATCCACGGCGGGCTGCGCTATCTGGAGCAATACCACTTCGGCCTCGTGCGCAAGGCGCTGGCCGAGCGTGAAGTGTTGCTGAAGAGCGCGCCGCACATCATTCATCCACTGCGTTTCCTGATGCCGCATGCGCCGGGGCAGCGGCCCGCGTGGATGATCCGCGCCGGCCTGTTTCTTTACGACCACCTGGCGCCGCGCGATTTCCTGCCCGCGTCCGGTGCCATCGCGTTGCGCGCGACGCCGGCCGGCGCGGCGCTGCAACCGCAGTTCGCGCGGGGGTTCGCGTATTCCGATGCCTGGGTCGACGATGCGCGCCTCGTCGTGCTGGCCGCGCTCGATGCGCGCGAGCGCGGCGCCACCGTGCTCACGCGCACGCGCTGCGTACGCGTGCGGCGCGATGCCGCGCGCTGGGATGCCGAGCTGCGCGGCGCGGACGGCGTGATCCACGTGCACGCGCGCTGCCTCGTCAACGCCGCCGGGCCGTGGGCCGGCAGCTTGTTGCACGAGACGGGCGCCGGTCCCGCGCGGCCCATGCGCCTCGTGAAAGGCAGCCACATCGTCGTGCCGCGGCTGTTCGACGGGCCCGACGCGTTCCTGCTGCAGCAGCCCGACGGCCGCATCGTGTTCGCGCTGCCGTACGAGGGCGCGTTCACGCTGGTCGGCACGACGGACGTCGACCACGACCCCGCCGACCTCGACCGCGTCGCCATCAGCGCCGCCGAGACGGCGTACCTGTGCGACGCCGTGAACCGCTGCTTCACGCGCCGCATCGCTCCGGCGGACGTCGTGTGGAGCTATGCGGGCGTGCGCCCCCTGATCGACGAAGGCGGCAGCAATGCGTCGTCCGCCAGCCGCGACTACCGCTTCGAGCACGACACGGCCGGCGGCGCGCCGCTGTTGTCCGTGTTCGGGGGCAAGGTCACGACGTTCCGCAAGCTGGCCGAGCAGGCCGTCGACTGGATCGGCCCCCGGCTGGGCCGCAGCATGCCGCCCTGGACGGCGCACGCGTGCCTGCCCGGCGGCGACTTGTACGGCAAAGTGCCGCTCGCGCGGGCCGTGCTGGAATACGACGGCTGGGTGCGTACGCGGCGCCAGCAATTCGCGTGGCTGCCCGAAGCCTTGCTGGCGCGGTATGCCCGCAGCTACGGCACGCGGCTGTCCGCGCTGCTGGCCCATTGCCGTTCGCGCGCCGACCTGGGCGAGGAAATCGTGCCCGGCCTGTTCGAGGTCGAGGCCGAGTATCTCGTGCGCCAGGAATGGGCCCGGTGCGCCGACGACATCCTGTGGCGCCGCACGAAGCTGGGGCTGCACGCGCCGCCCGGTGCCGCGCACCGTCTCGACGCGTGGCTGGCCGCGCATCACGGCGCGGCGGTCACCGAGCCGTGATGTGCCGCGTCAGCGGGCGTTCTTCGCCAGCCAGGCGTCGATTTCCGGCACGCGCGCCGCGTTGACGCGGATGCGGTCCTGGATGGCGGCGACGGCCGCCTCGACGTCGCCGCGCGACGTGGGCGCCAGGTTCGCGTCGGCGTACGCGCCGAGCTTGTTCACCATCGCCGGGTCGGCCGAGCCCATCGCGAGGCGCGCCAGGTAGCGGCTGCGCGAGCTGGCGTCCACGCGCTCGTTGATCTTGGCGAGGTGGGCGACGGCGAAGTCGAACGCCATGTCCGGGTAACGCATCGCCACTTCCGAAATCATCGTCGCGCTGATCGTCAGGCCCGGCTCGTCCGTGAGCGCGAGTTCCAGCGCGCGCATGGCGAGGGCGCGGTCTTCCGTGGCAGCCAGCAAGGTGTAGCGCTGGTCGCGCACGAGCGGGGATGTCTCGTTGCGCGCGGCCGCGTGCAGCTGGTCCCACATGGCGGCATCGGCATGCTGGGCAACGACGCCCATGACGGTCTTGCGCAGCGGGCCGGGCACCGCCTGCGGGTCTTGCGCGAGCGCGGCGTAGCGGCGGCGGGCTTCGGCGACGGTGGTCGCGTCGCCCAGGTCGCTCAGCACGACGATCAGGCGTTCGCGCAGGTTCGCGACGGCCGTCGGCTCGTCCGGGCGCGCCGTCCAGCCCACCTGCGCCATCAGCGGCGCCAGGCGGCTCGTCGCATACGCGGCGAAACGGCGCTGGCGTGTCGTGTCGCCGCCGCGCGCCTCCGCGCGGTAGCGTTCATGGATGCCGTCGAGCAGCCCCGCGATGCGCGACCACACGGCCGGATCGGCGCCGGCCGGCGTCGCCTGCACGAGGTCCAGCACGTCCGATGCCGGCTGCAGGCCCGCGAGGCCCAGCGCGCTGCTGTCGGCCAGCAGGCCGATCTGGTCGATCGGGGCGATGCCCGCGAACTGCTGCGTCAGTTGCGCGAAGCCGGCCGTCGTGTACAGGGTGCGGAAGTAACCGGTCTGGCCCGCGTTGACGATCACGGCGCCGCAGCCCGGCACGGTGACGGCGCCCTGGCCGCCCGCGACGAGCGTGGTGCCCTGCTTCGCATTGCCGGCGATCTGCGCGATGACGGGCACGCGCCACGCGAGCGGCGCCTTGCCCGCGCGGTCGCGCGTGAATTCCGCCTGCGTCAGCGGCACCGTGGCCGCGCCGTTGCTGCACGCGGGGTCGCCGACCTTGATCAACGGGATGCCCGGTTGCAGCGTGAAGTCGTGGGCGATCGCCGTGACGGGTTTGCCGGCCGCCTTCTCGATCTGCTTCCACAAGTCGTCCGACACCGTGTTGCCGTAGGCGTTCGCTTTCATGTACGCGCGCACGCCGCTGCGCCACGCGTTTTCGCCGACGTACGCTTCCAGCATGCGGATGACGGATTCGCCTTTCGAATACGTGATCTCGTCGAACGCCTGGTTCGCCTGCTCGACCGTTTCCACGTGCTGCACGACGGGGTGCGTGCCGGCGACGGAATCGCGGCGCATCGCCGTCTCGCGCGTGGCGACGGTGCCGAGCCGGGTATTCCATTCCGGGTGCAGGCGGGCCGTCATGCGGCTTTCCATCCACGAGGCGAAGCCTTCGTTGAGCCACAGGTCGTCCCACCAGCGCATGGTGACGAGGTCGCCGAACCACTGGTGCGCCATCTCGTGCGCGGCCGTGGAAAAAATCTCCTCGCGGTCGTGCTGCGTGGCGATCGTGGGGTCGAGCAGCAGCGCGTATTCGAACGTGAAGATGGCGCCCCAGTTTTCCATCGCGCTGAAGAACTGGCTGCGGCCGGCGCCGGCCACGTTGTCGAGCTTCGGCAGCGGGTAGCGCACGCCGAAGTAATCGTTGTACTCGCGCAGGATGGCCTGCTGGGCGTCGAGCGCGAACCGCGCCTGCGGCAGCGCGCCGCGGCGCGTGACGACGCCGACTTCCGTGCCGTCCACCTTCGCCGTCGCCCGCTCGAAATCGCCGAGTGCCAGGAACAGCAAATAGGTCGACATTTTCGGCGTCGTGGCGAAGCTCACGCGGCGGCGGCCGTCCGGCAGGGCCTCGGTGTGCGCGGCCGGCATATTGCTGACGGCCATCTGGCCGGCCGGCACGACGACGTCCAGCGCGAAGCTGGCCTTGTACGCCGGCTCGTCCCACGACGGGATCATGCGGCGTGCGTCCGAGTTCTCGAACTGCGTGTACAGCGCGCGCTGCTTCTTCCCGTCCGCGCCCGGATAGTCGAGCGAGAACAGGCCGACGGCTTGCGTGCCGATCACACCCGAGTAGTCCATCGCCAAGTGGTACAGCCCCGGCGCGACGGGCTGCGCGAACGTGAAGGTCGCGGTCTGGGCTTCCGCATCGATGTTGACTGTGGCATCGCGGCCGGCACCGCCGGCGGCCGGGGTCAGCGTCACTTTTGCGAACGTCAGGTCGGCCGCGTTCAAGGTCAGCGCGCTGGTGGGCTTCGTGACGTTGATCGTGACGACGGCGCGGCCGCTGAACGTGGCCGTCGCGGCGTCCGGCGCGAGCGAGATCTGGTAATGCGTCGGGACGGCGGTGCGCGGCAATTGCGTCGTGGTGTCGCCGGCCGCCGTGCCCGCGCTCGCACGGGTGGGCGCGGCGCTGGCGTGAAGGGCGGGCGCCGTCGCCAGGGTGAGGGCGACGGCGGCGGAAAGCAGGCTGCGGTGCATGGAAATCCTATCGAATATGTACGTCGGACCCGCGCGCGCGGCGGGTAGGGCGCGCGCGGCCAATCCGCCAATCTACGGTCAAACGGCGCGCACTGTCAAATGACCAAGCAGACAGACAGCGGACGTGGCGCGGCGATGGGCGTATGATCGGCGACGCACACGACCAAGGAGGGACGGATGAAACTGTACACGAGCAGCCGCGCGCCGAATCCGCGCCGCGTGCTGATGTTCATGGCGGAGAAGGGCGTCGCCGACGTCCGCACGGTGCAGGTCGACCTGGGCACGGCCGAGCACCGCAGCGAGGCCTTCATGGCCCTGAACCCGATGGCCCAGGTACCCGTGCTGGAACTGGACGACGGCCGCACCCTGGCCGAGACGCGCGCCATCTGTACTTACCTGGAGGGCGTCCACCCCGATCCGAACCTGATGGGCGAAGGATTCGAGGAACGGGCGTTCATCGAGATGATGGACCGGCGCTGCGAGCTGCAGCTGTTCCTGCGCATCGCCAACTGCATCCGCCACACGCATCCGGGCCTCGCGCCGCTCGAGCAGCCGCAGTTCGCCGAATTCGGCGCGGCGCAGGGCGCCAAGGTCAGGGAGTCGACGCACTGGCTGGACGGGGTGCTCGCCGACCGCGACTACGTGGCCGGCGACCGCTTCACGATCGCCGACATCACGGCATTCTGCGCGCTGGAATTCGCGCGCGGGCTGATGAAGTACCGGCCGGCCGACGACGGCCTCGCGAACCTGCAGGCGTGGCGTGACCGGATCGCGCAGCGCCCGAGCGCGCAGGCCGTGTAGTCACGCCATCGCGTCAGCCGACGCGCTTGTACCAGGGGCGGTCGCCCTCGATCGCCTGGTACCTGCCGGCGTACGCGTCCGACACGGCCAGCGGCCGGTCAAGGCACAGCACGCCGAAGCGCGCCAGGCTGTCGTGGAACAGCCGCAGCACGCGCTGGCGCAGCACGGGACCGAAGTCGGACAGGGCGCCGCAGCACAGGATCGCCTGGAACTCGTTGAACGAGGCATCCGTCACCAGGCTGTACTGCGACCACGTGATGCGCCGGCGCAGCTGCGGCTGCAGGCGCGCCTGGCCATCGCGCATTTCGAAGTACGTCGACAGCGCCGCATGACCGCCGCTCGCCGCGTACCGGTTCTGCGCGGCGTCCAGCGCGGCCACGGGTAGCCAGGCATCCTGATGCTGGGCCACCAGTTCCTCGTTGGCGAGGGTCGCGTGGATGTCCAGCTTGCCCAGCACGCCTTCTTCGGCCAGCACGATGGCGAGCGTCCATGCTTCGCCGACGCCGGCGCATTCCGCGGCCCATACCCGCGGCACGGGCCACGCGCGCAGCGACGGTGCGAGGACCGTGCGCAGGCGTTGCGTATGGCCCGTATTCTCGAACAGCTCGATGGGCTGCGGTGCCAGCGCGCGCAGCAGGGCCGACGCCGCGGCCGGGTCGTGCAGGATTTTTTCCTGCAGCCCGGACAGCGTGGCGGCGCCGTGCGCGTGCATGGCGTCGGCCAGCCGGCGCCGGAGGTAAGCCCGGTCGTAGCCGCGAAACTCGTGACCGAAGCGCTGGAACAGGGCTTCCAGCAGCAGCTCCGTTTCCAGGTCCTCGACCGCGAGCCCGGCCGCGAGGCCGGTCCACGCATTGGAAATCACCTGCGTCGCTGCCGGCATCAGTGCAACCACACCCGCATCATCGACAGCAGCTGCGCGACGTCGACGGGCTTCGTGATGTAGTCGGACGCGCCGGCCGCGATGCACTTGTCGCGGTCACCCTTCATCGCCTTCGCCGTCAGGGTGATGATCGGCAGCGATTTGAATTTCGGGATGCGGCGGATGGCGCGCATCGTGTCGTAGCCGTCCATCTCCGGCATCATGATGTCCATCAGGACGATCTCGATGGTCGGATCCTTTTCCAGCACCTCGATGCCGTCGCGGCCGTTCTCCGCGAACAACACCTGCATCTGCTGGCGCTCCAGCAGCGACGACAGGGCAAAGATGTTGCGCAGGTCATCGTCGACGATCAACACCTTGCGTCCGGCGAGGCCGCCGTCCGCCGCGTGGATCTCTTCCAGCATGCGGCGCTGCGTCTCCGGCAGGCTGGCCTGCGAGCGGTGCAGGAACAGCGCCGTCTCGTCGAGCAGGCGCTCGGGCGAGCGCGCGTCCTTGACGACGATGGTCTTGGCGTAGCGCTTCAGTTTCGTGACCTCCTTGCGCGACAACTCCTGCGCCGTGTAGATCACGATCGGCAGGTCGCGGAGTTGCCGCTGCTTGCCGATCTGGTCGAGCAGGTCGAAGCCGGAAATGTCGGGCAAGGTGAGGTCCAGCACCATGCAGTCGAAGTGCTGTTGCGCGAGCGCCTCCAGCGCCGCCTTGCCGTCTTCCGCCGTCACGATGCGCACGTCGGAATCGCCGATCAGGCCCACGATCGATTCTCGCTGCGCCATGTCGTCCTCGACGACGAGCAGGCTCCGCTTGCCGCCCATGAGGAATTTCTGGATGCGCTTGAATTCCTCCTGCAGCATCTCGCGGCTCACCGGTTTGTTGATGTACGAGATCGCGCCCTGGCGCAGCGCGCGCTCGCGCTCGCGCAGCGACGACATCACGTGCACGGGGATGTGGCGCGTGCTCGGGTCGCGCTTCAGGCGGTCGAGCACCGTGAAGCCGTCGATGTCGGGCAGGTCGATGTCGAGCAGGATCGCGGACGGCAGGTAGTCGCGGGCGAGCGACAGCGCGGAATCGCCGCGGTGCGTGACGATGCCCTTGAAGTTCTTTTCGCGGGCGAATTCGAGCAGGGTCTTGGCGAAGCGCTCGTCGTCCTCGACGATCAGCACGGACGGGTCGCCCGGCACGATCAGGCCGCGGTCGTCGAGCATCGTCGCGTACTCGACGAGGCCGCCGGACGGGTCGCTCAGCGCGACGCTCGTGACGGCGCCGCCGGTATCGGCTTCCGGTTCCGCTTCCAGCAGCATCATCGGTGCCGGCACGGCCGACTGTTGCGGCTGCGGCGGCGCGAGGCGCGCCGGTTGCGGCTGGCGGGTCTGTTCGTAGTTGATGAAGCCCGCGCGGTTGTACGGCAGGTACAAGGTGAAGGTGGAGCCGATGTTGACGGTCGATTCCACGCGGATCTCGCCACCCAGGAGGCGCGCCAGTTCGCGCGAGATCGACAGGCCCAGGCCCGTGCCGCCGTATTTGCGGGCGGTGGAGCCGTCGGCCTGCTGGAATGCCTCGAAGATCAGCTGCAGCTTGTCGGACGGGATGCCGACGCCCGTGTCGCGCACGGAGAACGCCAGCACGGCGTCCGCATGCAGCAGGTGCGGGTGGTCGGCCGTCCAGCCGCTCGTCACGAGGCTGATCGTCAGCGACACGTTGCCGTGGCTCGTGAACTTGAACGCGTTCGACAACAGGTTCTTCAAGACCTGCTGCAGGCGCGTGGTGTCGGTCATGACGGCGGTCGGCAGGTTCTCGGCCAGCTCCACCGCGAAACCGAGGTGCTTCGCCTCGGCCATGTGACGGAACGTGCGGTCCACGTAGTTCCGCAGGTTCGAGAAGCGGTATTCCGACACGTCCAGCGTGACGGTACCGGACTCGATCTTCGACAGGTCGAGGATGTCGTTAATGAGCGTCAGCAGGTCGGAGCCGGAGCCGTGGATCGTTTTCGCGAATTCCACCTGCTTCGACGACAGATTGCCTTCCGGGTTGTCGGACAGCTGCTGCGCGAGGATCAACAGGGAGTTCAGCGGCGTACGCAGTTCGTGCGACATGTTCGCGAGGAACTCGGACTTGTACTTGGAGGACAGCGCCAGCTGCGTGGCCTTTTCTTCCAGCGCCAGCTTCGCCTGTTCCACCTCGCGGTTCTTGCGTTCCACCTCGATGTTCTGCTCGGACAGGAGGCGCGCTTTTTCCGCCAGCTCCTGGTTGGTCTGCTGCAGTTCCTGCGCCAGCGACTGCGACTGCGTCAGCAGCGATTCCGTCCGGCTGTTCGCCTCGATCGTGTTCAGCACGACGCCGATCGATTCCATCAGCTGGTCGAGGAACGAAAGGTGGGTTTCCGTGAAGCGGTCCAGCGACGCGATCTCGATGACGGCCTTGACCTGCTGTTCGAACAGGATCGGCAACACGACGATATTGGTCGGCGGCGCCGAACCGAGGCCGGAGGACACGACGATGTAGTCGCGCGGGACGTCCGTCAGCCAGATGCGCGTCTTTTCCAGCGCGCACTGGCCAACGAGGCCTTCGCCCGGCAGGAACGACGTCGGCAGCTTGCGGCTCGAGCGGTAGCCGTAGCTCGCGATCATGCGCAGGCGCGCGTCGGCTTCCTGCGAATCCATCATATAGAACACGCCGTGGTGCGCCGAGACGAGCGGAGCGAGCTCCGACAGGATCAGCTTCGTCACCGCCTGCAGGTCGCGCTGGCCCTGCAGCAGCCGCGTGAAGCGCGCCAGGTTGGTCTTCAGCCAGTCCTGCTGCGCGTTCTTCTGCGTCGTCTCCTTCAGGTTGCGGATCATCTCGTTGATGTTGTCCTTCAGGTAGGACACTTCGCCGCGCGCTTCCACCTGGATGGAACGCGAGAGGTCGCCGCGCGTCACCGCCGTCGCCACTTCACCGATCGCGCGCATCTGGTTCGTCAGGTTGGCCGCGAGCTGGTTGACGTTCTCCGTCAAGTCCTTCCACGTACCCGCGACACCGGACACGTTGGCCTGGCCGCCCAGCTTGCCCTCGGTACCCACCTCGCGCGCGACGCGGGTCACCTCCGATGCGAACGACGACAGCTGGTCCACCATCACGTTGATGGTGTCCTTCAGTTCCAGGATCTCGCCCTTCACGTCCACGGTAATCTTCTTCGACAGGTCGCCGCGCGCCACGGCGGTGGTCACCGCCGCGATGTTACGCACCTGGCCCGTCAGGTTCGACGCCATGAAGTTCACGTTGTCGGTCAAGTCCTTCCACGTACCGCCGACGCCAGGCACGTATGCCTGGCCGCCCAGCTTACCTTCCGTACCCACCTCACGCGCCACGCGCGTCACTTCGGATGCGAACGACGACAGCTGGTCCACCATCACGTTGATGGTGTTCTTCAGTTCGAGAATCTCGCCCTTCACGTCCACCGTAATCTTCTTCGACAGGTCGCCGTTCGCCACGGCGGTGGTCACCTCCGCGATGTTACGCACCTGCGCCGTGAGGTTACCGGCCATCGAGTTCACGCCGTCCGTCAAGTCTTTCCACGTGCCCGCGACGCCGGGCACGTTCGCCTGGCCGCCCAGCTTACCTTCCGTACCGACCTCCCTTGCGACGCGGGTCACCTCGGACGCGAAGGAGTTCAGCTGGTCCACCATCACGTTGATGGTGTTCTTCAGTTCGAGAATCTCGCCCTTCACGTCCACCGTGATCTTCTTCGACAAGTCGCCGTTCGCCACGGCGGTCGTCACGTCCGCGATGTTACGCACCTGGCCCGTGAGGTTACCCGCCATCGAGTTCACGGAGTCGGTCAAGTCCTTCCACGTGCCCGCGACGCCCTTCACCTGCGCCTGTCCGCCCAGCTTGCCCTCGGTACCCACCTCACGCGCCACGCGGGTCACTTCGGATGCGAACGAGGACAGCTGGTCCACCATCACGTTGATGGTGTTCTTCAGTTCGAGAATCTCGCCCTTCACGTCCACCGTGATCTTTTTCGACAAGTCGCCGTTCGCCACGGCGGTCGTCACCGCGGCGATGTTACGCACCTGGCCCGTGAGGTTCGACGCCATGAAGTTCACGTTGTCGGTCAAGTCCTTCCACGTGCCGCCGACCCCGGGGACGTATGCCTGGCCGCCCAGCTTGCCCTCGGTACCCACCTCACGCGCCACGCGGGTCACCTCGGACGCGAAGGAACGCAGCTGGTCCACCATGACGTTGATCGTGTCTTTCAGTTGCAGGATCTCGCCGCGCACGTCCACCGTGATCTTCTTCGACAAGTCGCCGTTCGCCACGGCGGTCGTCACCTCCGCGATGTTACGCACCTGCGACGTCAGGTTACCCGCCATCGAGTTCACGGAGTCCGTCAAGTCCTTCCACGTGCCCGCGACACCCGGCACGTAGGCCTGGCCGCCCAGCTTGCCCTCGGTACCGACTTCCCTCGCCACGCGCGTCACCTCGGACGAGAACGACGACAGCTGTTCCACCATCGTGTTCGCGGTGGTCGCCGCGCGCAGGTACTGGCCCTTCAGCGGGTGGCCGTCCACCTCCAGCGCCATCGTCTGCGACAGGTCGCCCTTCGCCACGGCGCCGATGACGCGCGCCATTTCCGTCGTCGGGCGCACGAGGTCGTCGATCAGCGTATTGACGGAGCTGATGATCGTGGACCAGCCGCCCACGACGCCGGGCAGGGTGGCGCGCTGCGTCAGGTGGCCTTCGCGGCCCACGACGCGCGACACTTCCGTCACTGCCTCGACCATCTTTTCCTTGGTCTCGATGATGTCGTTCAGGGTGTCGGCGATCTTGCCGGACACGCCGGTCCAGTCGGACGGCATGCGCACGGAGAAGTCGCCCTTTTTCAGCGCCATCAGCGTGGACAGCAACAGCTTGACGTCGAGCTGTTCAGCCATGTCGGTCATGTTATTCATTGACTAGAAATCCTCGAGGTAGAAAAAGTACGGAAGGGCAGGGCACCGGCGGGCGCCGGGACGCGCGGACGTGAAGGCCGCGGGATCGGGATGTGGACGCGTGCAAGCAAAGTTTGACGGACACGTTTTGTTAAATGTCTGGAAGATGCAACGATACTCTGGTGTCCAGTCAAGTCAAGCATAGGCAGTGCCTACGCGACAAGAATGTTACAGACGCCACATAAACTTGCATTTTTGAAATTTTAAATGGACAATTCGCGCGAGGATAATAGAAAACCGCAGAGACCGGCGCACGATACGCTGACAGGCCCGTTCGAAGGTGTATCGGAACGACAACTGAGCAAACGCACGCACTCGCCTAAAATGAATAAAACGCCAATTTTTCGTGCTTTTTGGTTACAACTCAACTAGCATATCGAGTGTCATTACAACAAGAGCGCGAGGAAGCCATGAGGACCGTCGATTTAGACGAGTTGTTACATACTGACACCGCGTCCAGTTGGGGCGAAGCGCTGTTCGCCCTCGGCCGGCAGTATGGTTTTGACAAAGTCTTGTTCGGTATGTCGGGTTCGCGCCACGCCCGCCTCGAAAACGCGTTTACCCAAACCAATTACCCGACAAAATGGCGAGAACGTTACGACGCCGAACGTTTCGCGTACGTCGACCCCATCGTCAGCCATTGCATGGCCAGCACCTTGCCGCTCGTGTGGCAGCCGGACATGTTTCGCAGCCCGGTCCAGCGTTCGCTGTACGAGGAAGCCTGCAGCCACGGCATCCGTGCAGGCGTCTCGTTTCCGATCCATGGTCCGAACGGGGAATTCGGCTTGTTGAGCTTTGCCGTCGACACGGCGGCCGACGGCGCGTTCGTGCGCGACGTCGCGAGCATGTTGCCCGACCTGGCCCTCGTGCGCGACTATGCGTTCGCGTCGGGCGTGCGGTTCTGCCCCCCGCCGGCGCAGGAGGCGGCTCCGCGCCTCACCCCGCGTGAGCTGGAAGTGCTCAACTGGGTGATGGTAGGCAAATCGTCGTGGGAAATTTCAAAGATCACCGGCTGCTCCGAGGCGACGGTGAACTTCCATATGGGAAATATCCGGCAGAAGTTCAACGTCAACACCCGGCAACAGGCGGTTGTGAGGGCAATTTCTTTGGGGTTGATTACCCCAGAAGATCACCATCGTTGAGTTTGCCGTTGACATAAAGTTTCAACAGCAGGGCGACCGGGGCCGGAATGGCGAGGCCCGTTTCGAAGCGGCTGCCGCTCGATTGGGTGACGCCGAAGCGGCCCCAGAATTTTTCCTGGCTCTCCCGTCTGCTGATCCGATATTTCTTCAGATCACTGACGGAGGGCGCCAGGGATGCGGACGGTTTCATCAGGGTACCTGCCAACGGTTCCCGCAGGCTTGCTTCGGTAACGAAATCATTAGCCATCGCCGCTCCTCCATGGAAAGATGTGTAGGAGACAAGTATTCCATGCAACATTCATTTGGCGTCCTAGCAGACCTGCTAGTTCACGGGCACATCTTCCGGTAGATGGATATTGAAAACTGATGGTTACATGCGAAACATCCCGGTGGCGCGTTAAAAACGTCGCCTTTAGTTGAGCTGGCTCAACATAAATGCGTACGTCAGCGCCCACATCGTGGCCGTCTGTTCGTTGTTCGCCGCACCCGCGTGACCGCCTTCCGTGTTTTCCCAGTACAGGACGTCGTGGCCCTGCTCGCGCATCCGCGCCGCCATCTTGCGGGCGTGGGCCGGGTGGACGCGGTCGTCGCGGGTGGACGTCGTGAACAGCACGCGCGGGTAGTGCCGGCGAGCCGCGACGTTGTGGTACGGCGAGTAGCGGGCGAGGTACGCCCACTCGGCAGGTTCGTCCGGATCGCCGTATTCGCCGATCCACGATGCGCCGGCCAATAACTCGTGGTAGCGGCGCATGTCCAGCAGCGGCACCTGGCAAGCGACGGCGCCGAACAGGTCCGGGCGCTGCGTGAGTGCGGCGCCGACGAGCAGGCCGCCGTTGCTGCCGCCCATGATGCCCAGGTGGCGCGGCTGCGTGATGCCGCGGCGGACAAGGTCCTCGGCGACGGCGAGGAAGTCGTCGAACGCGTTCTGCCGGTTTTCCTTCAGGGCGGCCTGGTGCCAGCGCGGGCCGAACTCGCCGCCGCCGCGGATGTTCGCCAGCACGTACACGCCGCCCTGCGCGAGCCACGCCTCGCCAGTCACGCCGCTGTAGAACGGCGTCAGCGACACTTCGAAGCCGCCGTAGCCGTACAGTAGCGTGGGATGCGTGCCGTCCAGCGGGACATCCTTGCGCATCACGACGAAATACGGGACGTTCGTGCCGTCCGGCGAGCGCGCCGCGAACTGGCTGACGGCATACGGCGCCGCGTCGAAGAACGCCGGCATGGATTTCAGCAGGGTGCGCGCATCGCTGCCGGCGTCCATCAGGTACAGGCTGCTCGGCGTGAGGAAGTCCGTGACGGTCAGGAACACCCGGTCCGATTCGTATTCGTCGACAGCGGACACGTGCAGCGCACCCATCCCAGGCACCGCCACGTCGCGACGCTGCCAGCGGTCGCCCGCGCGGTGCCACTCGACGACGCGGTTCTTGACGTTGTCCAGGATCGTCACGAACAGCGCCGTGCGCGTCGCGGCGATGCCGTCCAGCGACGTCGTCGACGATGGTTCGAACAGGACGTCGAAGTCGCGCGCGCCCGCCATGAAGCGGTCGAAGCCGATGGCGAGCAGGGCGCCCTGCGGCCACGTGCGGTCCGCTATCGTCCAGTCGGAGCGCAGTTCGACGATCAACTGGTCGCGCAGCGCGAACGCGTTCGCGTCCGCCGGCTTGGCGATCGGGGTCAGGCGGCCGTCGCCTGCATCGCGCAGGAACAGTTCGCTCGTGTAGAAATCGACCTGGCGCAGCACGAACTGGCGCGTGTGGCCGGGCGTCGGGTCCACCCAGGCGGACGCGGACAAGTCGTCCGGTTGCGCCGCGTAGACGAGGGTTGCTTCTCCCAGCGGCGTGCCGCGGCGCCAGGCCTTCACCACCCGTGGGTAGCCCGACGTCGTCATCGAGTCGGGCCCGAAGTCGGTGGCGACGAACAGCGTGTCCGCATCGATCCAGCCGACGCTCGTCTTCGCTTCCGGCAGGGTAAAGCCGCCGTCGACGAACGCGCGCGCGGCCACGTCGAATTCGCGCACGACATGGGCATCGCCGCCGCCGCGCGACAGCGAGACGAGGCAGCGCGTGCCGTGCGGTTCCAGGAATGAAACGCCCGCCCAGACCCAGTTCTCCCCTTCTCCGCGGGCGAGGGCGTCCAGGTCCAATACCGTTTCCCACGCCGGCTGCGGCTTGCGGTACGCGTCCAAGGTCGTGCGGCGCCAGATGCCACGTTCGTGGTCGGCATCGCGCCAGAAATTATAGAAGCGGCCGTCGTGGTGACCGACGTAGGGGATGCGGTCGCGCGCATCGAGGATCGTCTTCAGCCGCGCGCGCAGCGCGGCGTAGCCGGGCAGCGCAGTCAGCTCGCGCTCCGTTTCCGCGTTGCGGTCGCGCACCCAGTCGAGGGCCCGCTCCGAATCGACGTCTTCCAGCCACAGCCACGGGTCGTCCTCGCTCTTGTCCGCCGCGCGCATAAGCATTCCTTATTGTTGAGCTCGCCAATCCGGCCCGATTCATCCATACTAGCAAAATTCTAAAAATTTCCGCACGACAATATCTGTTGTCAGATTGGGGCCTTCGACATGGCGGACATTGCATCGCGCAACACGGGACCGGGCGCCGCATGCTGGGCAGGCGCCAGCGTGCTCGCCCTCGCCGTGGGAACCGGCGTCTACCTGGGTACGGCGCATGCGGTCGACGTGGCCGCGCGGGCCCGCTTCGACCACCTGGCGCGCAGCGGCAAGCTGCAGCTGGATGGCGCCGTGCGTGCCTATGCGGACGTCGTGCGCGGGCTGGCCGGCATGTTCGAGGCGAACGGCGGCACCGCGACGCGGCTGCAGTTCCATCGCTACGTCGAGGCGCTCGGCGTGGCCGAACACTATCCCGCGCTCGAATCCGTGAACTTCGCGGCCTACGTCGAGGATGGGGCGCGCGACGCGTTCGTCGCGGCCGTCCGCGCGGACCGCAGCCTCGACCCGGCCGGCTATCCGGATTTCGCGATCCGGCCCGCCGGGCATCGGCCGTCGCACACGGTGCTCACCTACCTGGAACCGCTGCTGCCGGAAAAATTCGGCGTCGACCTGACGGCCGGGGCGCCCGTCGCCGCCCAGACGATGGCGCGCACGCGCGACAGCGGACGCATGGCGGCGTCGGGCAAGCCCGTCGTCGTGGAGCAACCCGTGCGCCACCTGGGCATGGGCTTGCGCGCGCCCGTCTACCGCGTGACGGCCGGCGGCACCGTGCCGGTCGACGTCGAAGGGCGGCGCGCGGCGTATGTAGGATCGGTGGGCATCGGCTTTTCCGTGCCGGCGCTCGTGCGGGGCGCATTGCCGGATGCTGTCGGCCGTCCCGTCGCGCTGCAGTTGTACGCGGCGGCCGCGGCCGACGCTGCAGGGCCGCTGGCCGTGAACGGGGCGGACAGCCTGCTGTACGACGGCGCCGGTCCCGCACTGGCGGCGCTGGCCGGCGACGACGACTTGCTGGAAACCGTGCTGCCCGTGCGCTTCGACGACAGTGTGTGGAAGGCGCGCTTCGTCGCCCGCCGCGCCGACCTGGAAATGGGCGTGCCGCCCTGGCTGGCTGGCGGCGCCGGCTTCGCGGCCACCTTGCTGGCGGCGGCGCTCTTCGTCCGCCTCATGCGCGCGCGCCGCGCGGCCGAGGCACGGAGCGACCTGCTCGACGTCGTGCTGGACCACGTCGACGCCGCCATCTGGTTGCAGGACCGCGACCGGCGCTACCGCTACGTGAACGCGAAGATGGCGGCCTTCTGCGGCTTGCCTGCGGCGCACGTCGTGGGCCGGCGCGACCGCGACGTGCTGCCGCCCGCCCAGGCCGACGCGCTGTGGGACGCGGACCGCGCCGTGCTGGCGCTGGGCGAGAAGCGTGCCGCGCGGGACGCGGTCGCCGGCTGCGATGGCGTCGTGCGTCCGCTGTGGCGCGTGACGGTGCCCGTCGGTGGCGGCGTGGAGCCGGACGCCGTGCTGTGCGTCGCGACCGACGCGGACGATGTCCCCGTGCCGCAGGCCGGTGCCCCGGCGTGGCCGGATACGGGCGCGCCGCGCCCGCTGGCCGCCGGCGCGTTCGATGGCGTCACGGTGCTGCGTGTCGAGGACGTCGCATTCCAGCAACTGGTCGCGCGCGAGCTGCTCGAGGATGCGGTCGCGCGCATTCTCGGGCGCGCGGCGGACGAGCAGGCCGGCGTGCTGTTGGACGTGCGCGTGCTGTCCGACGCGTCCGGCGGCCAGCCGGAGCGGATGCGCAAGTTCGCGTTCCTGTTCCTGGTCGCAGCGCGCGACGGCCTGCGCGAGATCGACCGTGCGCTCGCGGCGCACGACGTGGCGCGGGCGGTGGCCGTCGCGCACCGGCTGAAATCGGCGGCGCGCACGGTGGGCGCGCTCGCGTTCGGCGATGTGTGCGCGGACCTGGAGCGCCAGCACGGGCCGGACGCCGCCCGGGCACTGGCGGCCCGGCTGCGCGGCCTGCTGGCGCGGCTGGAACACCACATCGCCGCCGAGCTGGGCGCGCGGCGCCAGGACCAGAAGACCTGAGCTCTACCGCCGGGCGGCCGGAAGTAGTATGCTGCGCGAGTCTCCTCGCCACCCGTCGTCATGCCATCCCCGATCCGCCCCGGCCTCCTCATCCTGCACGGCAACCAGATGGAATTGCTGCGCGCCGCCGTCTTCGACTGGCTGCGCGACAATCCGCTCGGTCCGCTGGAGGAAGAGATCATGCTCGTCCAGTCCAACGGCGTGGCCGAGTGGCTCAAGATCGCGCTCGCGGAGGAGCTGGGCGTGTGCGCGGCCACGCGCGTGGCGCTGCCGGCGCGCTTCCAGTGGGAAGCCTACCGGGGCATGCTGGGCCCGGAACGGGTGCCGCGCCGCTCGCCGTTCGACAAGGACGCCCTGACGTGGCGCCTGATGCGCCTGTTGCCCGAGGTGCTGGACCAGCCCGCGTTCGCACCGCTCGCGCGCTTCCTGGACGACGGTGACGCCGAGCGCCGGCTGCAGCTGGCCGAACGCCTCGCCGACCTGTACGACCAGTACCAGGTGTACCGCGCCGACTGGCTCACCGACTGGGCCGACGGCCTGGACCAGTTGCGCCGCGCCGGCACCGACCCCGTGCCGCTGATGCCGGACCAGCGCTGGCAGGCGCAGCTCTGGCGCGAGGTCCACGCGAGCCTGCCGCCGGAGCGGCGCTGGTCCGGCCGTGCGACGATCCACCAGCAGTTCATGGCGGCCGTGCTGGACGACCGTGCGCCCGTGCTGCGGCTGCCGCGCCGCGTGATCCTGTTCGGCATGTCCACCTTGCCGTACCAGACGATCCAGGCGATGGCCGGCCTGTCGCGCCACACGCAGGTGCTGATCGCCGTGCCGAACCCGTGCCGTTTCTACTGGGGCGACATCATCGAGGGCCGCGAACTGCTGCAGGCGGCGTACAAGCGCCAGCAGCACCGCAACGGCAGCGACCTGTCGGCATTGCCCGTCGAGCAGCTGCACGCGCACAGCCATCCGCTGCTCGCGAGCTGGGGACGGCAAGGCCGCGACTTCGTGCGCATGCTGGACGAATTCGACAACGGCGAGGGTGCCCAATTCGGTAACTTGCGCATCGACCTGTTTACGGACGACGACGGCGACACCCTGTTGGCGCAAGTGCAGGCCGCCGTGCGCGACCTGCTGCCGCTGTCCGAACATCCGCACGATCCGCCTCCACCGGACGACCGCTCGATCGAATTCCACATCGCCCACAGCGCCCAGCGCGAGGTCGAAGTGCTGCATGACCAGCTGCTGTCGTGGTTCGCCGAGGAGCGCGACGATCCTTTACGGCCGCGCGACGTCGTCGTGATGGTCCCGGACATCGAAACGTTCTCCGCCGCCGTGCACGCCGTGTTCGACCAGCACAAGCGCAGCGACCCGCGCTACATCCCGTTCGAGATCGGCGACGTGAAGGACCGCAGCCGCAATCCGCTGCTGGTGGCGCTGGAATGGTTGCTGCGCTTGCCGCAGCAGCGCTGCCGCCAGAGCGAGGTGCGCGACCTGCTGGACGTGCCGGCCGTGGCCGCGCGTTTCGGCCTGGAGGAAGCGGACCTCGCCATCCTCGGCCACTGGATCGAGGGCGCCAGCGTGCGCTGGGGCCTCGACCAGCGCCACCGCGCCGGTCTCGGACTGGGTTCGGCCGGCGAACAGAATTCCTGGCTGTTCGGCGTGCGCCGCATGCTGCTCGGCTATGCGGCGGGCCATGGCGCGAGCTTCCGCGACATCGAACCGTATCCGGAAGTGGGCGGCCTCGATGCGGCGCTCGCGGGCTCGCTGGCGGAACTCGTCGAAGCGCTGCTCGCGTGGCGCGACGACCTCGACCGCGTCCAGTCGCCGCTGAAATGGGGCGATTGCGCCCGCGCGCTGCTGGCGCGGTTCTTCCGCGCGACGAACGAGGAAGACCGCCTGATGCTGCACCAGCTCGAAGAGGCGCTGCAATGCTGGCTGGAGATCTGCGAGAACGCGCTGTTCGACGAACCCGTGCCCCTCGCCGTGATGCGCGAGGCGTGGCTCGGCCAGTTGGACCAGCCCGCGTTGTCGCACCAGTTCGTGTCCGGCGGTGTCACGTTCTGCACGTTGATGCCGATGCGCGCCGTGCCGTTCCGCGTCGTCTGCCTGCTCGGCATGAACGACGGCGACTTCCCGCGCCGCGGCCAGCAGTCCGACTTCGACCTGCTCGCGCTGCCGGGCCTGGGCCGTCCTGGCGACCGCTCGCGCCGCGACGACGACCGCTACCTGATGCTGGAAGCCGTATTGGCCGCGCGCGAAAAACTGTACGTCAGCTGGGTCGGACGCAACGTGCGCGACAACACGGAGCAGCCCGCGTCGGTGCTCGTGTCGCAGCTGCGCGATTACCTGGCCGCAGGCTGGGATCTTGATCTCACCGAACGCACGACGGTGCACGCGCTGCAGCCGTTCTCACGCCGCTACTTCGAGCGCGGTGGCCTGCTTACGTACGCGGGAGAATGGCGCGCTGCCCACGGCGCCGGCGCGGCCGGGACGGACGATGACGCGCTGCCGCCGTTCGAGCTCGATCCCGACTACCGCCTTACCTTGGGCGAACTCGCGAGCTTCCTGCGCCAGCCGGCGCGGTTCTTCTTCCGCCGCCGGCTGGGCGTCACGTTCAACGACCTGCAGGTGGTCGGCGAAGACGAAGAACCGTTCTCGCTCGACGCCCTCGACCGCTACTTCCTCGAAGACACGCTGCTCGACGACAGCGGTACGCCGGAAGCGCCGGGCGAAGTGCGCCACGTGCTGGAGACCCGTGCCGCGCGGCTTGCGCGCGAAGGCGTGCTGCCGATCGGCCTCGTGGGCCGGCAGTGGCAGCAACAGCTTGTCGACGACCTCGTCCCCGTGCGGCGCGCGTGGCTGGAGGTGGGCAGCCGCTATCCGCGTCCCGCGCCCAAGCTCGTCGTCGCCATCGACGTGGACCGCGTGCGCATCGAGGACTGGATCGATCGCCTGCGCAGCAACGACGACGAGACGGTATGGCTGCTGCAGATGTCGTCCAAGGTGCTGGACCGCAAGGGCGAGCCGCGCGGCGACAAGCTGCTCGGCCCGTGGCTGCGCCAACTGGCGGCTGGCGCGATGGGCGAGGCCGTCGGCGGCGTGCTCGTCGCGCGCGACGCGAGCCTCGCGCTGGCGCCGCTCGCGCAGGACGCGGCGCGCGCCCAGCTGGCCAACCTCGTCGCGCTGTGGCGCGCGAACCTCGACCGGCCGCTTCCCGTCGCGTGCAAGACGGCGCTCGCGCACCTGGCGGGCGGTGACGCGCGCGAGACGTACGACGGCGGCTTCGAGATCGACGGCGAAGTGCTCGATCCTTGCCTCGCCCGGCTGTGGCCCGAATTCGCGCTGTTGCGCGCCGGCGGCGGCTGGCCGATGGTGGCCGAGGCGCTGTATGGCCCGCTCGTCGCGTGGGTGAAGGAGAGCGTCGTGGCGACGCGCTTCGACGGAGACGCGCCATGAGCCAGCTGCTCGACGCGCTGACGTTCCCGCTGCACGGCTCGCGCCTCATCGAGGCAAGCGCGGGCACCGGCAAGACGTGGACCATCGCCGCGCTGTACCTGCGCCTCGTGCTGGGCCATGGCGGAGAGGATGGCTACGCGCGTCCGTTGATGCCGCCGGAAATCCTCGTGATGACGTTCACGCGCGCTGCCACGCGCGAGCTGTCGAACCGGGTGCGCGAACGCCTCGTGCAGGCCGCCGCCTGCTTCCGCGGCGAGGCCGACGCGGACGACCCGTACCTCGAAGCGCTGGCCGATGCCTACGACGACGAGGCCGCGCGCCTCGTCGCGGCGCACCGCCTCGTGCTGGCGGCCGAGACGATGGACGAGGCGGCGATCTTCACCATCGACGCGTGGTGCCAGCGCATGCTGCGCGAGCACGCGTTCGACAGCGGCAGCCTGTTCGACGAGGAACTCGTGAGCGACGAGCGCGCGCTGTTCGAGGATGCCGCCCACGATTACTGGCGCCAGCACGTGTACCCGCTGAACGGCGCCGCGTTGGCGCGCCTCCTGTCGTGCTGGAGCGACGTGGAGGCGCTGAAGCGCTCCGTGCGCGAACTGGTGCAGCGCGCGGGCCGCATCGACGGCGCCAGCGAGCGGCCGCTGGGCGCCGTCATCGGCGACGCGGAGAAGGCACAGCGCAAGGAACTCGAGCGGCTGAAGGACGGCTGGCACGCGCGCGCGGACGCGATGGAAGCGTGGATCGCGGCACAGCGCAGCGTGAACCCGAAGGCATTCAACGGCAACAAGATGCGCCCGGACTCGCTGGCGAAAGCGTTCGACGCGCTGCGCCGCTGGGCCGACGATCCGCAGGCGCACTATCCGCAACTAACCGACGCGCTGTGGCAGCGGCTGACGCCGGCGGGCATCATGGACGCGTTCAGCAAGGATTACAGCGCGCCGGTACCGCAGTGCTTCGAGCACACGGAGGCGTTGAAAGCAGGTCTCGACGCCATCGCGCCAATATCGCACGCGCTGCTGCGCCACGCCGCCTGCGCCATCGCGCACCGCATGGCGGAACTGAAACGCCGCAACCACCAGTTCGGCTTTGCCGACATGCTGGCGCGCCTGAAGGATGCGCTGGAAGGGCCGAACGGCGAGGCGCTGCGGCGGCGCATCCTCGACCAGTATCCGGTGGCGATGGTCGACGAATTCCAGGACACGTCGCCCGACCAGTACCGCATCTTCGACCTGCTGTACCGCGTGGCGGACAACGACCCGGCGCGCGGCCTGTTCCTCATCGGCGACCCGAAGCAGTCGATCTACGGCTTCCGCGGCGCCGACATCCACAGCTATCTGTCGGCGCGGCGGGCCACGAGCGGCAGGCACTACCAGCTGGGCACGAACTACCGCTCGACGCGCCAGCTCGTCGCCGCCGTGAACCAGCTGTTCCGCCACGCGGAAGGGAATTACGCGGCCGGCGCATTCCGCTTCCGCAAGGGCGAGGAGAACCCGCTGCCGTTCGATGCCGTCGACGCGGCGGGGCGCAAGCAGGCGCTGGTCGGCGTCGACGGGCCGTTCCAGGCGCTGGCCGTCGGCCTCGCGGACGCGGACGACTTGCGCGCGGACGACTACCGCGAATTCTTCGCCCAGCACTGTGCGGAGCACATCGTCCGGCTGCTGAACGACCCGCGGGTCGGCTTCGCGGACGATGCGGGTGGCTTCGCGCGGCTGCTGCCGGCCGACATCGCGATCCTCGTGCGCGACCGGCGCGAGGCGGCGGCCGTGCGCCGCGCGCTCGTCCAGCGCAAGGTCGCGAGCGTGTACCTGTCCGACCAGGACTCCGTCGTGGAAAGCGCGGAGGCGGGCGACGTGCTGCGCTGGCTCCAGGCCGTCGCGAATCCGCTCGACGTCACGCTCGCGCGCGCCGCGTTCGCGACCGCCACCTGCGCGCTGCCGCTGGCCGAACTGGCGCAGCTGGCGAGCGACGAACTGGCGTGGGAAGCCCGCGTCGAGCAGTTGAAGGCGCTGCACCAGGCCTGGCAGCGCCAGGGCGTGCTGGCGATGCTGCGCCGCTTCATCCACGAACTCGAGTTGCCCGCGAAGCTGCTGGCGGCGGCGGGCGGCGAGCGGCGCCTGACGAATCTGCTGCACCTCGCGGAATTGCTGCAGGAAGCGAGCCGCGAACTGGATGGCGAGCAGGCACTGATCCGCTGGTTCGCCGAGCAGGTCGAAGGCGTCGGGGAGGGCGGCGACGAGCGCGTGCTGCGGCTCGAGTCCGACGCGGAACTGGTGAAAGTCGTCACCGTCCACAAGTCGAAAGGCCTGGAGTATCCGCTCGTGTACCTGCCGTTCGCCGTCACGGCGCGCAAGACGGACCGCCGCAACCGCGCGTTCTTCGAATACGCGGAAGAGGGCGGCGAGCGCCGCATCGACCTCGCGCTGTCCGATACGGCGCTGGAAGCCGTCGACCGCGCGCGGCTGGAAGAAGACTTGCGCCTGCTGTACGTGGCGCTGACGCGCGCGCGGCACTTCCTGTGGCTCGGTGTCGCGGCCGTCGCGGCGCGCAAGAAGGGCGAGAACCAGTTGCACGAGTCCGCGCTCGGCTACCTGCTGACGGGCGGCTCTCCCGTGCCGGCCGACGCGGTGCGCGACCGGTGGGAGCGGTTGCGCGAAGGCGTGGACGGCATCGAGCTGCACGCATTGGCCGCCCCGGACGGTTGCACGGTGCTGCGCCGCGCGGACGTGCGGCCGGAACTCGTGGAGCCGCCGCGCTTCGACGCGCGCTTCGAACGCAACTGGGCCGTCGGCTCGTTCACGTCGCTGACGAAGAACACGGTGGCGACGGCGCCGCCCACGCGGCCGCAGGAAGAAAACCTGATGGAAGAGGAAGACCCCGGCGTCGTTGCCGTCACGCACAGCGAGGACGCGCCGTGGCACCGCTTCCCGCGCGGCGCCGGCCCCGGCAACTTCCTGCACGAGCAGCTCGAGTGGATGGCACAGGAAGGCTTCGGCAAGGTCGACGACGAAGGATTCCGCGGCCGCCTCGCGCAGCGGATCCGGCGCGCCGGGTGGGGCAACCGCCTCGACGACGCGGTGGCGTGGCTGCGCATGATCGCCGTGACGCCGCTGCCGCCCGTCGGCTGCGCGCTGGCGGACATCGATGCGCCGCTCGCGGAGATGGAATTCTGGTTCCCCAGCCGCCAGCTGGACGTCGCCGCGCTCGACCGCCTGTGCCGCCGCCGCATGCTGGGCACGACCCCGCGCCCCGTGCTGCCCGAGCGCCAGCTGCACGGCATGCTGAAGGGGTTCACGGACCTCGTGTTCGAATGCCACGGCCGCTATTGGGTGCTGGACTACAAATCGAACGCGCTGGGGCCGGGCGACGCGGCCTATACACAAGGCGCGATGGCGGCCGGCATGGCAGAGCACCGCTACGACATCCAGGGCGCCATCTACATGCTCGCCGTGCACCGGCTGCTGCGCGCACGCCTGGGCGCCGCCTACTCGCCGCAGGAACACCTGGGCGGCGCCGTGTTCCTGTTCCTGCGCGGGGTCGGCAACCCGGCCACGCATGGCTGCTACCTGCTCGAGCCCGACCTGGAACTTCTGGACGGCCTCGATCGCCTGCTGGGAAAGGAGACGCATGAAGCCTGACGCGACCTTCGATGCGGACGCTCAGTTGGCCCAATTCTGGTCCGAGGTCGAACGCCTGACGGAAGCGGGCGAGCTGCGCCGCCTGTCCGGCGCGTTCGCGCGCTTCGTCGGCAGCCTCGGTGCGCGGTCGGCGCCGCTGCTGCTGGCGTCCCTCGTGCTGTCGGAGCTGGAAGGGCGAGGCCACAGCTGCCTGCTGCTGGACGACCTGGCGGGCGACCCGGCCACGCTGCTCGGCTGGGTCGACGAGGATTGGAAGGCGCTTTCGAAAGCCGCGAAACCGCTGCCGCGCGGCGTGAAGGGCTGGGTGTCGCAACTGGCCGCGTGCGAGCAGGTGTGGCACGTGGGCGACCTCGATTACGACCAGCCGCTCGTGCTGGACGACAGCCGCCTGTACCTGCGCCGCTACTGGCGCGACGAGACGCTCGTCGCCACGTGCGTGCGCACGCGTGCGCAGGAGAGGCGCGACGTCGACCTCGAGCAGGCCCGGACGTGGCTGGAAGCGCTGTTCGGCGCCCAGCGCGCGGGCGAATCGCCGGACTGGCAGCGCATCGCCTGCGCCGTCGCGCTGCGCGGCGCGTTCGCCATCATCACGGGCGGCCCGGGCACGGGCAAGACGTACACGGTGGCGCGCCTGCTGGCCCTCCTGTTCGCGACGGCGCCCGACGCCGCGCGCCAGCGCATCGCGCTCGCCGCGCCGACGGGCAAGGCGGCGGCGCGCCTGAAGCAGTCGATCGACAAGGCGCTGGGCGACCTGGCCGACCGCGTCGGGGGCGCCTTGCCGCTGCGTGAACTGACCACGCGCATGGGCGCCGCGCGCACCTTGCATAGCCTCCTGGGCGCGCGCCCGGACACGCGCAGCTTCGCGCACCACCGCGGCAATCCGCTCGACGTGGACGTATTGATCGTCGACGAGGCGTCGATGGTGCACCTGGAGATGATGGCGTCGCTGCTGGACGCGCTGCCCGCGGGCGCCACGCTGGTCCTCCTGGGCGACAAGGACCAGCTGGCATCCGTGGAAGCGGGCGCCGTGCTGGGCGACCTGTGCCACGACGCGCAGGCGGGCCACTACGACGCGGACACGCTGGCCTATGTGCGCGCCGCCAGCGGCGAGACGATTCCTCCCGAGTACGCGGGCACGGGCGGCCCGCTCGCCCAGCAGACCGTGATGCTGCGCCACAGCCGCCGCTTCGGCGGCCCGATCGGCAAGCTGGCGCTGGCCGTCAACGCGGGCGACGTCGACGGCGCGGCCGCGGCCCTGCGCGCGCCGGACGCGGCGGGCGTGCTGCGCTGGATCGACCACGCGCACCAGCACCACGTGATCCAGCTGGCGAACGAGGGCTACCGGCCGTACCTGGAGCTGCTGCGCGCGGGCAGCGCGGACCACGGCAGCCACGAGGACTGGGTGCGCGCCGTGCTGCAGCGCTTCGAATCGTTCCGCGTGCTGTGTGCCGTGCGCGAAGGCGAGTGGGGTGTCGAGGGCTTGAACGACGCGATCGAACAGCGCCTCGCGCACGCGGGCCTGATCGCGCGCGGCGACTGGTATGTGGGACGCCCCGTCATGGTCACGCGCAACGACTATCCGACCAAGACCTTCAACGGCGATATCGGCCTGGCGCTCCCGGACCCCGCGCGAGCCGGTTCGCTGCGCGTGTGGTTCCTCGAAGGCGACAACGTGCGCAGCGTGCTCGCGACGCGGCTGCGCCACGTGGAGACGGCGTACGCGATGACCGTGCACAAATCGCAGGGCTCGGAATTCGCGCACACGGTGCTCGCGCTGCCGAAAGAAGGGGGCGCCGTGCTGGCGCGCGAGTTGGTCTATACGGGCATCACGCGCGCGAGCCGGCAATTCACGTTGACGACGCCGGCACCCGCGGTGCTGGGCGAGGCGATCCTGCGGCGCACGCACCGGGTCAGCGGCCTGCGCGGGATGGTGGACAAGGGACACGACGGGAGGAACGCATGAGCAACGACTGCACGCATTTCCACCAGATCGCCACGCGCGAGGGCAATACGGACGGCTGCGAGGAATGTCTCAAGATGGGCGACACGTGGGTGCACCTGCGCGTGTGCCTGGCGTGCGGCCACGTGGGGTGCTGCGACGATTCGAAGAACAGGCACGCGACGAAGCACTTCCGTGCGACGGGGCACCCGGTGATCCGCTCGAAGGAACCGGGCGAGACGTGGGGCTGGTGCTACGTCGACCGCATCGTCAAGGATCCAGTGTAGCGCCGGCCCGCGCGCGTCCATGCCAGAATGGACGCATGGACACCGTCTGCACCATCGGCCATTCGAACCGCACGATCGAGGACTTCATCGGCCTGCTGTGGCAGAACGGCATCGCCTGCCTGCTCGACATCCGCACCGTGCCGAAGTCGCGCCACAACCCGCAGTTCGGCCAGGACCAGCTAGCGCAATCGCTGGCCGACGCGGGCATCGAGTACCGCTACCTGCCGGGCCTCGGCGGCCTGCGCCGCCCGCGCAAGGACTCGCCGAACGCGGGCTGGCGCAACACGTCGTTCCGCGGCTACGCCGACTACATGCAGACCGACGAATTCGCCGCGAACGTCGACACCGTGATCGCGCTGGGCCGCGACAGGCCGTGCGCGCTGATGTGCGCGGAAGCGGTGCCGTGGCGCTGCCACCGCTCGCTCGTCGCCGACGCGCTGCTCGTGCGCGCCGTGCCCGTCGACGACATCATCGATGCACGCCAGCGCCGGCCCCACAAGCTGACGCCGTTCGCGCACGTCGAGGGCCTGCGCATCACGTATCCGCCGGAGGCGGCGGCGTAATCACGCGAGGTTCACCACGCGGTTGACGGCCGCGCTCAGTTCCGCGAGCCGGAACGGCTTGCGCAGCACGGCATGGCTGCCGATCGCGCTTTCGATGGCGCCCATGTCGGCATACCCTGTCGCCACGAGCACGGGCAGGCGCGGGAACAGCTCGCGTGCGCGCACGGCGAGTTCGACGCCCGTCATGTCGGGCATCAGGTAATCCGTCACCAGGAGGCCGGGCTCGCCGCCCGCCAGCGCAGCCAGGCCCTGGGTGCCGCCCCCCGCCTGCGACACGTTGCAGCCCAGGGCCAGCAGCGCGTCGACGATCCCGGCGCGGACGTCGCCGTCGTCTTCCACCACGAGCACCTTGAGTCCGGCCAGTCCCTGGCGGTCGACGGCGGCCATCCCTTCGCGGGCGCCATCGTCACGGGCGGCGCGCAACCAGATCTCCACCGTCGCGCCCTTGCCCGGCGCGCTGCGGATGAAGGCGCCCCCTCCGGATTGCTGGGCCATGCCATAGACCTGGCTCAGCCCCAGCCCCGTCCCCTTGCCGACACCCTTGGTCGTGAAGAACGGTTCGAAGACCTTGGCCGCGATTTCCGGCGACATGCCCGGGCCATCGTCGGACACCGTAACGCACACATAGTCGCCCGCGGCGAGCGCCCCGGCGGGAGGTTGCGCACGCACGGCCCGCAGGTCGATGGCGCCCTGGCCCGTCATCGCGTCGCGCGCATTGATGATGAGGTTGAGCAAGGCCATTTCCATTTGGCTCGTGTCGGCGAGAACGGCGTCGACGTCGCCGCCGGTTGCCGTGGACAGCCTGACGCCGGCACCGAGGATCGGTGTCGCCAGCGCCGCGACGTTCTCGAACAGCGCCTTGACGGGGAGCGGGCGCAAGTCCAGCACCTGATTGCGCGCGAACGACAGCAACTGGCTGGTGAGCTTGGCACCGCGCCTGCACGCCACCTGTGCCGTCGCCGCGCGCTCCTTCGTCGAGTCTTCGCGCGAAAACATGCCGATCAGCTCCATATTGCCCTGGATGACGTTCAGCAGGTTATTGAAGTCGTGCGCGATGCCGCCAGTGAAACGTCCGAGGAATTCGAGCTTTTGCGCTTGCGCCATGGCTTGCTGGGCCCGTTCGCGTTCCATGATCTCCGCCGTCAGCCGGTCGTTGGCGCGCGCCAGGGCGCAGGTCCGCTCGTCGACGCGCGCCTCCAGGTGCGCATTCAACGAGGCCAGTTCGTCGGCGACGGCCGCGCGCTGGGCCAGCACTTCGCGCGCCTGGTACTGGCGCCGGCGCGCACGCAGGGCCGAGGCCGCCGCGGTGGCCAGCGTATCGGCGCTCAGCGGGCGTTCCAGCAGGATCACGTTGCCGAGCACGCCCAGGGTCGCCTTCAGCTGCGCGGGGGCCGTGCCGAAGCGCTTGGCCAACAGGACGACGAACGGAAAATCCGACCACGATTCCTGCGTCCCGAGCCATTCCGAGAGGCGCGCCAGCGCCTGGGGCGACAGCGCCTCCTCGGCGACGATGGCGGCCGCAGCGCCGTTCCCGACCGCATCCACGAGCGCCTCGGCGTTGGCCACGATTTCGCAGTCGACACCGTCGCGCGCGACGACGCCCGAGATGACGTCGGCATCGCGGCCATGCGGCGCGACGACGAGGACCCGCTGTTCGCGACGGTCAGCGTTTGGCATCGGTCGCGACCATCATCGGGGTGCCGCCGCGGTAGGTCGGCAGGCCCGTCAGGACGCCCTCGAAGCCCTCCAGCGCGGCGCCGACCTCGATGCCGTTGGGACCGAGCAGGAGCTCGTGGATGGTCAGCGCGTGGCTCGTCGTCCTGCTCTTGGATACGGTGATCGCGCGCCGCAGCTTGCCGCCTGCTTCGAAATAGCGGAGCAGTATCGTCGAATCGCTCAGGTAGCTGAGATCGACGTCGCGCACGACTTCGCCGATGATCCCGTGCTCGCCGAGGATCAGCGCCGTCGTCACGCCCTTCTGGTTGAGATAGGCGAGCAGCTCGTGCATCTGGAGGACCAGGAAATGCTCGCCTGGCATGGCCTGCAGATACGCGTTGAGGCTGTCGATGGCGACGAAGGTCGCGCCCTCGATCTCCACCGAATCGCGCAGCATCTGGGCAAACTGGCCCGGTGCCAGCTCAGCGGGATCGATGTGGCGCACGTTCAACAGGCCCGTGTCGAGGTGCGGTCGCAGGTCGAGGCCGAGCGCAGCGGAACGGGCGAAGAACGTGCCCAGCCCCTCGTCGAACAGATAGTAGGCCGCTTTTTGTCCTCGGTTCAGCGCCGACAGCATGCAGCGCACGACGACCGTTGTCTTGCCGACGCCGGACGGGCCGACGAACAGCGTGTTGGTGCCGGATACGAGTCCGCCGCCCAGCAGGGTGTCGAGCCCGGACGAACCGGTGGAGCGCGTGATCGGCTTGAATTCCATGGCGTGCTCGGCCGCGACGAGCCTGGGAAAGATCCGGAGGCCGCCGGTATCCAGGACGTAGTCGTGATAGCCGCCGCGGAACGCGATGCCGCGCATCTTCATCACGTTGACGCGCCGCCGCTCCTTGCCGAATTCCTTGGCCAGCTGTTCAAGGGACACGACGCCGTGGGCGATGCTGTGCAAATGCTGGTCGGACTGGCTGGTCTTGTCGTCGAGCATGAGAACCGTGCATGCGCGGGACGCAAAGAATTGCTTGAGTGCGAGGATCTGACGACGGTAACGCAACGGGTTCTGGGCCAGCAGGCGCATCTCGGACAGACTGTCGAAGACGACCCGCGACGGCTTGATCTTGTCGACCTGTTCCATGACGCCGCGCGCCGTCTCGCCGAGTTCGATCTCGGCCGGATGCAGGATCGATTGCTGCGTTTCCGGATCGAGCGCCTCGTCGCTCGCGAGCTCGAAAATCGACAGCGCATCGAGCGACCAGCCGTGGCTCTCGGCCACGGCGCGCAATTCGTCCGCCGTTTCCGACAGTGTGATGTAGAGGCCGCTTTCACCCTTCGCCACGCCGTCGAGCAGGAATTGCATGCCGAGCGTCGTCTTGCCCGTGCCCGGCGTGCCTTCGATCAGGTACACGCGCTCGGCGGTCAGGCCGCCGCCGAGGATGTCGTCCAGGCCGGCGATGCCGGTGGAGATGCGGCGGGTGGGCTTGCAGGATAGTTCTGTGGAAGGCGGCGCTTCAGACATTCATCGGATCCGGAAAGACAGTGGGCGCGGGGGCGCGATGGCGACACGACAGTTCGGCCCATTATAAGACCAACCCGCTTCTCATCGGCGCATAGGAGACGCGCGTGGCGGCGGTGCGCCGCCGGGCAACCGGGCACGCGGCCGACCTGTCACGATCTTTTGCTTTCCACATAGCAACAATGTTAAAGTTGCGTTCTGAGAAATGTTATCGGAGGTGTCATGTTGATCGTCGTGGGTTTCGTGATCGTGCTGCTGGCGGTGTTCGGCGGCTTCGTGCTGCAGGACGGGCACCTGGCCGCGCTGTTCCAGCCTTACGAACTCCTGATGATCTTCGGTGGCGCACTGGGCGCCTTCGTCATCGCCAACGACCGCAAGGCGATCAGCCTCACGTGGCACAGCCTGCCGATGCTGTTCCGCGGCTCGCGCTACACGCGCGGACTGTACATGGCGTTGATGGCCCTCATGTTCGACCTGCTGACGAAGGTGCGTCGCGAAGGGCTGATGGCGCTGGAAAACGAGATCGACGATCCGTACGCGAGCGCCATCTTCACGAAATACCGGGCGATCCTGATGGACGACCATCTGCTCGAATTCCTCACGGACTACCTGCGCCTCCTCGTCTCGGGAACGATGAACAGCTATCAGCTGGAAAACCTGATGGACAACGAGATCGAGACCTACCAGGAGGATTCCGACATCCCCGTGCAGGCGATCCACAAGCTGGCGGACGGCATGCCCGCGTTCGGCATCGTGGCGGCCGTGATGGGTGTCGTGCACACGATGGGCGCCATCGGCCGGCCTCCGGCCGAGCTGGGCAGCCTGATCGCGGCGGCGCTCGTCGGCACCTTCCTCGGCATCCTGCTGTCGTATGGCCTCGTCGCGCCGCTCGCGAACCTGCTGCACCGGCGCCACCAGGAAGTCGTGAAGGCGCTGCAATGCGTGAAGGTGACCCTGCTGGCGTCGATGAACGGCTACGCGCCACCGATCGCCGTCGAGTTCGGTCGCAAGGTCATCTCGGCCACGGAGCGCCCGACCTTCGCCGAGCTGGAAGGCCATGTGCGCCAGCTGAAGTCGCGCTGAGCGGCTGGCGCGGTCACTGGCCGCGCGCCAGGTCGATGCCGGCCAGTTTCCACGTCCACAGCCCGTCACGCCGGAAGATGAAGCTGCCGCCGTCGCGCGCCGTCACGGCGAAGCTGTTCAAGCCGCGGTAGGCGAGGGCGTAGCGGGGCTTGTCGCGTGCCGGCGCGGAGTCGGACGTGTCGGACGTGTCGGCCGCTGGCGCCGGCCGCCCGATCCCGATGCGGCCATGCTCGACCATCGTCGCGACGCCTTCCGGCGACACGGCTGCGTCGACGAGCGGATCGACGACGGCCATCGCCATCTTCCTGCCGAACGCGGCGAACGGATTGGCGCCGTCGCGCCCGCCCGCCGCCTCTCCCGCCTTGCCGCCCATCGCCGCGAACGCCTGCTCCTTCACACTGGCGCGCAGCGCGGGGAAGTCGACTTGCGCGGCCACGGCGTCCGCGTCATGGCGCGCGACGGCCGCCTGCAGGCGGTGCAGCGTCCACCACGGGCTGGCGGCGCTGGTGGCGGCGATGGCGAGGAGGGTGGCGGCGGCAAGGGTGCGGATACGGTTCATCGATGGTTCCTGATGGAAAAACCGTCATGATACCGGACCGCTGCGCCAGAAACGACGAGGCCGGAACGGTTGCCCGTCCCGGCCTCGCTGGAGGATTATGTCGCTTGCGTCGCTGCTCAGTGATGGCGGCGATGGCGCGTCACGATCACGTGCCGGCGTCCGTGGCGCGTGCCGCCGCCGACGGAGGCGCGGATGCGCGGACCACCGACGGAAGCGCGCGCCGATTCCGGGCTCGTCGAGACGGGGCCGGCATCGCCCAGCACGTGGCGACGGATGTTCAGGGCGTCCAGCACGCGCACCGAGGACGCGCCCGCGTTCAGCAGCACCATCGTCGCGTTCTTGCCGGCGGCTTTCACGCGCATGATGAGGCAGCGGCCCGCTTCCTGCGTGTAGCCCGTCTTCGACAGGCCGATGTCCCAGCCCTTGGCGCCGACGAGGCGGTTCGTGTTGTGGTACTCGACTTCGCGGCCCTTGATGTTGATCAGGTCCTTCGACGACGTCGTGATGCGGGTGATTTCCGGATAGTTCGACGCAGCCGTCGCCATCTTGACGAGGTCGGCTGCCGTCGAGCGGTTGTTCGGATTCAGGCCGGTCGGTTCCTCGATGATGGTCTGCGTCATGCCCAGCGCGGCAATCTTGCGCTTGACGGCCAGGCGGAAGGCCTCGATGCCGCCCGGATACGTGCGGGCCAGTGCGGCGGCGGCGCGGTTATCCGACGACATCAGCGCCAGTTGCAGCACGTCGCGGCGCGGGATCGTCGCACCGACGGGGACGCGCGACGTGCTGTGCTTTAGCATGTCGACGTCTTCCTTCTCGATCTCGATCGGCTCGTTCATGTCCTGATGGGCATCGAGCACGACCATGGCGGTCATGAGTTTGGTCAGCGAAGCGATCGGGGCGACCGTGCTGGCGTTCTTTTCGAACAGCACCTTGCCGGTGTCGTCTTCGACCACCAGCACCGATTGCGATCCGAACGGCACGGCGAGGGCCGCTGCACTGGAGATCGTCATCACTACGGCAGCGAGGAATTTTTTGATCATGGATGGTGTCAGAGTACGGTTAATGGTCGGGCGCCGGACGGCGGCGGAGCATCAAAACGTCGGAGTCGGCAGATAGCGTCTAGCTATGCAGCAACATTTAAATGAACGATAGCATCAAACATTGACATATGTCTATGTCAGTCTGTGAAATATCGAGTCCACAAGCATGATTCTACAAGAAAAAAAGCCCTGCGTTGCCGCAGGGCCTTCTTTTTGAACGGAATTTTCCAGAGTGTCTTATTTTGATTGGTAGATTTTGTCGAATTCACCACCGTCATCGAAATGGCGCTTCTGCGCGGCCCGCCATCCGCCGAATACCTCATCCACGGTGAACAGCTGGACCGGCTTGTAGTTCGCGGCGAACTGCTTCATGACTTTCGGGTTGCGCACGCGCAGATAATGCTTCGCGCCGATCTCCTGGCCCGTCTCCGAATACAGGAAGTTCAGGTAGGCCGTGGCCTGCTTGCGGACGCCCTTGCGGTCGACGACCTTGTCGACGACGGCGACCGGCGACTCGGCCAGCACGGAGATCGCGGGGTACACGACTTCGAAGTCGTTGCCGAACTCGGCGCGCACGAGGTTCACTTCGTTCTCGAAGGTCACGAGGGCGTCGCCGATCTGGCGCTGCGTGAACGTGGTGGTGGCGGCGCGGCCGCCGGCATCCAGCACGGGCACGTTCTTGAAGATCTTGCCGACGAGGTCGCGCGCCTGGGCTTCGGTACCGCCCTTCTTGAGCACCGAGCCCCAGGCGGCCAGATAGGTATAGCGGCCGTTGCCGGCGGTCTTCGGGTTCGGGATGACGACTTTGACACCCGGCTTGGCGAGGTCGGCCCAGTCGTGGATGCCTTTCGGATTGCCCTTGCGTACCAGGAAGACCATGGTCGAGTAATACGGGGCCGCATTGTCCGGGAATTTCTTCGCCCAGTCCTTCGCGACGAGGCCGCGGTCGGCCAGCATGTCGATGTCGTTGGCCTGGTTCATCGTGACGACGGACGCTTCCAGGCCGTCCGCGACGGCGCGGGCCTGCTTGCTGGAGCCGCCGTGCGACTGCTTGATCGTGATGTTCTCGCCCGTCGTCTTTTTCCATTCGGCGACGAAGGCGGGGTTGATGTCCTTGTACAGCTCGCGTGCCACGTCGTAGGACACGTTCAGCAGTTCCACGTTGGCGGCCTGGGCGCCGAGGGAAAGGAGGGCACTGCCGAGGGCCAGCGCGAGCAGCGCGCGGCGCAGGGAGGAAACGGATGGGATCGCCATATTGTTGTTCCTTGTGAAGACTCTCTTGGGGTGATGGATGATCCGTTAAAAAATAGCAAAACAAAAGTACATTTTTATCATATGCTTAGACGCCCCATGAGCCATGCATACGTTTGGAGGTGGCGCAAAGCAGGCCTGGCGCGTTTGGGTTATAGTCCGGCCTTCCGCTGTTCGGATCGGCTGACGCTTTGCTGATTCATCGTTTGTTTGTATTAGGTTGACGCTGAAAACAATGGGTATCGACATTCGCCAGGCTACACCGAACGACGCGCAGGCTGCGTGCCGGCTGCTGCGCCATTCGATCGAGGAAGGGTGCATGCCCGACCACGGCGGCCGTCCGGAGATCCTGCAGGCCTGGCTCGGCAACAAGACCACCGACAACGTGCTGGGCTGGCTGGCGTCGCCCAGCAACTATGCCGTCGTGGCGGATCGCGACGTGGATGGCGTGCGCGAGGTGGTCGGCTTCGCCCTCGTGAACCAGGCGGGCAAGGTGCCGTTGTGCTATGTCCGCCCCGATCTGTTACGTAAAGGCGTCGGCACGGCGTTGCTGTGTGCGCTCGAAGCGCAGGCGCGCGCGTGGAACATCCGCAAGCTGCATATGCAAAGCCCGGGCTCGGCCAGTGCTTTTTTCGAACGCCGGGGCTATGTCAATGCGGGCAAGGACAAGGCGTGCTACGGGCTCGAATGCGATTTCCTCTGGAAGCAGCTCGACGCGGAATCGGCGCCGGCCCGCAAGCGATTTTGCAATTGCAGCCAGTGAGCCGCATCACGCCCCGATCGTTGTTTAACATTACACAACGTGAACTCATCTTCTTTCTCGCCAGCGCATGCGCTATAGTACGCGGGTTTCAATGATGAGTTCGTTATGGCTTCCCGCAGAGACTTTCTTCACCAAGGCTTGCGCCTGACCGCGCTGGGACTCGTCGCCGTCCCCCTCGCACAAGCCGAAGCGGCCCGCGCCGGCCGCGACCAGGTCGACGCCGCCGGCACCACGGAGCTGGAACCGCCGCCCGACCTGTTCGATGCCCAGGTCGTTGACATCGACTTCTGGGTCAAACCCCGCACCCTGTCCCTGATCCGTCCGCAAAGCGGCGAGCGCACCAGCGTCCTGTACTGGAAAGATGGCGAGGTGATCGATTCCGCGTACCAGGAACTGTGCCATTTGCTGCGCGACGTCAACGGCAAGGCGTCGATCGCCATCGACCCCAAGCTGCTCGAGACGTTGTGGGCGTCGCAGGCATTCGTCGCACGCTACGGCCTCGACCGCCCGCTGGAAATCCTGTCCGGCTACCGCACCCCCGCGTCCAACAACCGCCTCATCGAGCAGGGCGTGCCCGCGGCGCGCCAGTCGCTGCACATGTCCGGCAAGGCGGCCGACGTGCGTATCGCAGGCCTCACCGAGGAAGTGCTGGGCGGGCTCGTGAAGAGCTTCCGCCAGGGCGGCGTCGGCTTCTATTACCGCTCCGGCCCGAAAGGCGGCTGGATCCACACGGATACGGGCTTGAACCGCACGTGGAAGGGCTGAGTTAAGGATAGGCGGCGCACGCGTTCCCGCGTTTTTGCTATCTTGAGTGAACGGCATGCACCGCAGGCCGTAACAATCTTTCCTGAAGGAGGACATGATGGCAACCATGAACGCACCGACAATGGAACGCCGGCACCTGCCCGAACGCCGCGCCGCCGTGCGCGAAGGCACGACGCTGATGACCGGCCTCGATTACCTCGCGATGGCCTTGCTGATCGTCGGTGGCCTCAACTGGGCGATGGTCGGCTTGCTCGACATCGACGTCGTCGCCACACTGTTCGGCCCGGGCAGCCCCGCGAGCCGTGTCGTGTACGTGGTCATCGGCCTGGCCGCTTTGTATTCGATTTATACGGCGATCAAGCTGAGCCGCCACCAGCACTGAATGCGCGTCGGTCTGATTTCCGACACGCACGGCCTGCTGCGGCCCGAGGCGCTCGATTTTCTTTCGGGCGCCGATCACATCGTGCACGGCGGCGACATCGGCAGCCCGGACATCCTGGAGCGGCTGGCGGCCATCGCACCGCTGACGGTCGTGCGCGGCAATAACGACATGGCGCCCTGGGCGCGCGCGATTCCGGAGACGGCCCGCGTCGACTTCGGGAACGTCGCCCTGTACGCGATCCACGACCTGAAAGCACTCGACATCGACCCGCGCGCGGCCGGCGTACGCATCGTCGTGTCCGGCCACTCGCACCGGCCCGCGTGCACGGAGCGCGACGGCGTGCTGTACGTGAATCCGGGCAGCGCGGGTCGGCGCCGCTTCAGCCTGCCGATCGCGGCCGCCGAGCTCGTCATCGACGAAGACGCCGTGCATGCGCGCATCGTGATGCTCGTCCCGTGAGTACGCGCTGGCCGCGGGGCGGGAAATGCCGTAGCATACGCGCCGTCCTCAAGCTTGATCGATCTCACCCATGACGCATGACGCCAACCAGAACAACGACACCGAACGCCCCCGTTTTCGCCCCGTCCCGTGGACGTCGCTGGAGACGCCGCAGGACGTCGAGCTGTGGATCGAAGAGCACAACCGCGCGATGCAGGAGCTCGTCAAGCCGCACGAGACGGGCGTCGGCGTGCGCTTCCGCCTCGCGCCCGGCGGCGACATCTATATGCAGACGGCGGCCGACGCCGTCATCCTCGACGTCGAGCCGGACGCCGGCTGGGTCGCGCCGTTGATCATGGCCGCGACGGGCGCCGAACAGCCATCCGGCACGATCTGGGTACTGCCGGACGACAAGCTCGTGCAGTTGCTGCTGGGCTTGTCGACCCTGGTCGAGAGTTCGCTGATCGTCACGGGTCACAACTTCGGCAAGCACGGCCGACGACAGTTTTAGCATATATTTACGACAATATTTCCTTTGCGCATAGGCGCGATTCGGTGTTAAATCAGCGCTGTCCGAACGAAGAGCTGAGCCGATGCACATTCGATTCCTGAACACCACGCGGCGCGCATTGCTGTCCGCCGCAGCGCTGGCCGCCGGCCTCGCGGCCCTGTCTGCGCCGGCGCGGGCGGCGGACCTCATCGATACGGTCAAGGCGCGCGGCACCTTGCGCATCGCGCTGGAGGGGACGTATCCGCCGTTTAATTTCAAGGATGCGAAGACGGGACAGCTCGCGGGTTACGACGTCGACGTCGCCAAGCTCGTCTGCGCAAAGCTGGGCGTGCGGCCGGAATTCGTGACGACGGAATGGGCGGCCATCCTCGCCGGCCTGGCCGCCGGCAAATACGACGTCATCGTGAGCCAGGTCGGTATCACGCCACGGCGCCAGCAGGCGTTCGATTTTTCCCAGCCGTACACCTACTCGGCGCCGCAGTTGATCGTGCGCCGCAACGAGGAAGCGACCTATCGCAGCCTCGCCGACCTCAAGGGGCGGACCGTCGGCGTGGGGCAGGGCAGCGTGTTCGAACAGCAGGTGCGGGGAGTTCCTGGGATCGAGGTCAAGCATTATCCGGCCGCGCCGGAGAACTTGCAGGACCTCGCATTCGGCCGCATCGACGCCGCCCTCAACGACAGCCTGATGGTCGCGTATCTGCTGAAGAATTCGCAGCTGCCGATCCGCGCGGGCGCGCGCGTGGGCGACGTCGAGCGCACGGGCATCGCTTTTCGCAAGGGCAATCCGAAATTCCGCGCGGCCGTCGACAAGGCCCTCGATGGGGCGCGCGCGGACGGGAGCCTGAAGCAGGTGTCGATCAAGTGGTTCGGCGTCGACGCGACGCACGCCCCGTGACATCCCTGGTTGAGCTGGTCGACCTGCTGCGCGAGGCGGCCCCCGTACTGGCGAAAGGGGCCGGCACGACGCTCGCGTTCGCGGTGGCGTCGATGGCCGGCGGGCTCGTGCTGGGCTTCCCGACCGCCGTCCTGCGCGTCGCGCCGTGGGCGCCGCTGCGCTGGCCGGCCACGCTGTACGTGAGCGCGTTCCGCGGCACGCCGCTGCTCGTGCAGTTATTCGTCATCTATTACGGCCTGCCGGGCGTCGGCATCGCATTCACGCCGGTCACGGCCGGCATCCTCGCGCTGTCGCTGAACGCGGGTGCATATTTGTCGGAAAGCCTGCGCGGCGCCATCCTCGGCGTCGGGCGGGGCCAATGGGACGCCGGGTTCAGCCTTGGCCTCACGTACCGTCAGACCCTGGGTCTCGTGATCCTGCCGCAGGCATTGCGCACGGCCGTGCCCGCGATGAGCAATACGTTGATCAGCCTGATCAAGGATACCGCGCTCGTGTCCGTCATCACGGTGAGCGAGCTGATGCTCGCGACGAAGGAACTGATCGCCGTGACGTTCCGGCCGTTGCCGCTGTACGTGGCGGCAGCCGGCGTGTACTGGCTGCTGAGCCTGTTCTTCGAAGCCGTGCAGCGCCGCGCGGAGCGCCACGTCAACCGTGGTCACCAATGAAAAGGCTGTGTTCGCGGTAGTTATGTGAACTGAAATTCGTTGCAGCGGTCATACGTGTCGTCGAGTTAGCTCATGAGGAGTGACGATGCGCGGCCTGACGTTCGACGAGTTGTTCGCCATGTTAACGGCGGCGCAATTGTCCGCCGTCGACCTGGCCCGGTTGCGGAAATGGATCGCGGGCATCGCCCATCCTGACGAGTGTATCGCCCTGATCGAGCAGGCTGCGCGAGGACGGCCGTGTCCTCGCTGCGCTTGTCCCCGCGCCCACCGCTGCGGCCAGGCCAGCGGCCTGCAGCGTTTTCGCTGCCTCGGCTGCGGGCGCAGCTACAACGCGCTGACGGGGACGCCGCTCGCAAGGCTACGGAAGAAAGAGCATTGGCTGGCGTATCTGCAGTGCGTGCTCGAGTCCCGTACCGTGCGCGAGGCGGCGCGCGCCGTCGGCGTGCATCGCACGACCAGTTTCAGGTGGCGCCATCGCTTCGTGCCGGGCGCCATGCGCGATCGGCCATCTATCCTGACTGCCATCGTCGAGGCGGACGAGACGTATCGCCTGGAATCGCAGAAGGGATCGCGCAACATGACGCGCAAGCCGAGGAAGCGCGGTGGCGTCGCGACGAAGCGCGGCATCAATAAGGAGCACGATTGCCTGCTCGTCGCACGCGATCGCACCGGGCAGACACTCGATTTCCACACTGGCCGCGGGCAGGTAACGGTGGCGCAATTGGAAAAGTGCCTCAAGCCTGTGCTGCCGGCCGACGTCCTCCTGATCAGCGATTCGGCGCTCTCGTACCGTCACTTCGCCAGGCAAGCGGGCATCATGCACGAGATGGTGAACGTGAAGGCGGGCGTACGCGCGCGCGGTGCGATTCACCTGCAGAACGTGAACGCCTGGCACAGCCGTTTCAAGAGCTGGCTGGTGCGGTTTCGCGGCGTCGCGAGCCGTTACCTGATCAATTACTCGGGCTGGCAACGGTTGCTCGACGCGCGACGCCTTACGACGCCGGCTCATCTGTTGTGCGCTGCGGCCCAGCTCGGCTGAACGACGGTGTCGCCGAATTATCGCGAACACAGCCAATGAAAAACGGCGCCGCAGCGCCGTTTGATCATCACATGTTCGGGTAGTTCGGCCCGCCGCCGCCTTCCGGCGTGACCCAGACGATGTTCTGCGTCGGGTCCTTGATGTCGCACGTCTTGCAGTGCACGCAGTTCTGCGCGTTGATCTGCAGGCGATCGTTGCCTTCGTCCGTCTTCACGAACTCGTACACGCCGGCCGGGCAGTAGCGCTGTTCCGGGCCCGCGAACTTCGCGAGGTTGACCTCGACCGGCACGTTCGGATTCGTCAGCGTGAGGTGGATGGGCTGGTCTTCCGCGTGGTTCGTGTTCGAGATGAACACGGACGACAGGCGGTCGAACGTCAGCTTGCCGTCCGGCTTCGGATACACGATCGGCTTGAAGTCGGACGCCGGACGCAGGCATTCGTGGTCGGCATGCTGGTGGTGCAAGGTCCACGGCGCCTTGCCCTTGAACAGGATCTGGTCGATACCCGTCATGAGCGTGCCGAGGACGAGGCCTTTGGCCATCCACGGCTTGAAGTTGCGGGCGACGTGCAGCTCCTCGTGCAGCCACGACTGCTCGAATGCGGCCGGGTAGCTCGTCAGTTCGTCGTGCTGGCGGCCCGCGCCCAGCGCGGCGCAGGCGGCGTCGGCTGCAAGCATGCCCGTCTTGATGGCGGCATGGCTGCCCTTGATGCGGCTCGTGTTGAGGAAGCCTGCGTCACAGCCGATCAGCGCGCCGCCCGGGAACACGGTCTTCGGCAGCGACTGCAGGCCGCCCGCCGTGATCGCGCGCGCGCCGTACGAGATACGCTTGCCGCCTTCGAAGAAGTGGCGGATCGAGGGGTGCGTTTTATAACGCTGGAATTCCTCGTACGGCGACAGGTACGGGTTCTGGTACGACAGGCCGACGATGAAGCCAACGGCGACCTGGTTGTTTTCCAGGTGGTACAGGAACGAGCCGCCGTACGTGTCGTTGGGCAGCGGCCAGCCGGCCGTGTGGACCACGAGGCCCGGCTGGTGCTTGGCCGGATCGATCTCCCACAGTTCCTTGATGCCGATGCCGTACGTCTGCGGATCCTTGCCCTTGTTCAGGTCGTATTTCGCCATCAGCTGCTTGCCGAGGTGGCCGCGCGAGCCTTCCGCGAACAGCGTGTATTTTGCGTGCAGTTCCATGCCCAGCTGGAACGCGTCCGTCGGCTGGCCGTGGCGGTTGACGCCCATATTGCCGGTCGCGACGCCTTTCACGGAGCCGTCGTCGTCGTACAGGATTTCCGCGGCCGGGAAGCCAGGGAAGATCTCGACGCCCAGCGCCTCCGCCTGCTGGCCGAGCCAGCGCACGACGTTCGCGAGCGAGATCACGTAGTTGCCGTGGTTGGTCAACATCTTCGGCATCATGAACGACGGCGTCTGGTAGGACTTCGTCTCCGTGAGGAAGAGCATGCGGTCTTCCGTGACGGCCGTGTTCAGCGGCGCACCCAGTTCCTTCCAGTTCGGGAACAGCTCGTCCAGCGCGCGCGGGTCCATGACGGCGCCCGACAGGATGTGCGCACCCAGCTCGCCGCCTTTTTCGAGCACGCAGACCGACACGTCCTGGCCCTTTTCGGCAGCCAGCTGCTTCAGGCGGATCGCGGCCGACAGGCCGGCGGGGCCGCCGCCGACGATGACCACGTCGTATTCCATTGCTTCGCGGGGGCCGTATTCTTCGAGGAGGGTGTTGGGCTGAGTCATGTCTTATTGGAGTGATTAAATTTAAGCACGAGTGTGCACTTTTTTGCGCTCGTTGGCAACGCCGAGCGCCATTGTAGGGCAACTATTAGACGCGGCAATCTAATCGGCGTGAAATAGGTGAAGTGTGCAATCATTATGGCTTCGCAACAGAATTTAGTTCGGGGACAGGGGGCGTAACGTGGGTATTGAAGTCAATTTCGAAGGAAAGATCGCGATGGTCACAGGCGCGTCGAGCGGGCTCGGGGCGCGTTTCGCCAAGGCCTTGGCCGGTGCCGGCGCCCAGGTGGTGCTGGCGTCGCGCCGCGTCGAACGCCTGAAAGAGTTGCGCGCCGAGATCGAGGCCGACGGCGGCGCGGCCCACGTCGTTGCGCTCGACGTGACGGACCTCGCGAGCATCAAGTCCGCGATCGCCCACGCGGAGACGGAAGCGGGGCCGATCGACATCCTCGTCAACAATTCCGGCGTGTCGACGACGCAGCGCCTGCTCGACGTCAACGAGGAAGACTACGGCTACGTGATGGACACGAACCTGCGCGGCGCCTTCTTCATGGCCCAGCAGACCGCGAAGCGCATGATCCAGCGCGCGAAGGGCGACCCGAAGAAGCAGCACCGCATCGTCAACATCGCCTCGGTCGCGGGCCTGCGGGTGCTGCCGCAGATCGGCGTGTACTGCATGAGCAAGGCCGGCGTCGTGCAGATGACGAAGGCGATGGCCGTCGAATGGGGCCGCTACGGCATCAACGTGAACGCCATCTGCCCCGGCTATATCGCGACCGAGATGAACGAGGATTATTTCGACACGGAGCAGGGCAAGAAGCTGATCGAGATGCTGCCGCGCCGCCGCACGGGCAGGCCGGAAGACCTCGACGGCCTGCTGTTGCTGCTCGCCGCCGAGGAAGCCCATTTCATCAACGGCGCCATCATCACGGCCGACGATGGCATGACGGCGCAGTGATCCCGCACCGCGTCGAGTCCATCCTCTAGGACGAAGGGGCGTAAAGCCCCGTATCATTTCGTCCGCATGACCACGAGTACGACCATGGCCCGCCGCGCCCGCGCGCGGCGGGGACGATTTCCCATTCATCGAAACAAGCAGCAATGAGCGAAAAGAAGCAGGTTCACGTCATGCGCCAGGCGATCCGCTGGGGCGACATGGACGCATTCGGCCACGTGAACAACACGGTGTATTTCCGGTACATGGAGAGCGGGCGCATCGCCTTCCTCGAGCACGCGGCGGGCGACGTCGAGATCAAGGATGAAGGACCGGTGCTCGTCACCGCCCACTGCACCTTCATCCGGCAGCTGAAGTATCCGGGGGAGATCGAGATCCGCACGTTCGCCGGTCCCGCGGGCCGTTCGAGCTTCGAGGTGACGCACGAGATCCGGATGGTCGATGCCGAGGGCAAGGCCGACGTCGTCGCGGCGGAAGGTGGCGGCAAGGTCGTATGGATCGACTTCGCGGCCGAGAAGTCGGTGCCGTTGCCGGCACGCTTGCGCGAGATCCTGCCGGCAGCGTAACCGTGAAACGTCCGGTGGGCACGGCGGTAGGGTGGACACCCTGTGCCCACCATCAACGTGCCATGCCGACGAGCTTGTGCACGAGTTCCGACGACGTCGACGCCGAGAACTTGCGCATGAGTTTGGCCCGGTGCATCTCCACCGTGCGCGGCGACAGATCGGTCTCGCGCGCGATCACCTTGCTCGTCTTGCCTTCGACGAGCAGCGCCGCGATCTCGCGCTCGCGCGGCGTGAGCTCGGCAGTCACGGGGCGCTTTTCGCTGACGTCCTCGAACGTCCACACGCCGGCGCCCAGCGGCTCGGCGGGGTCGAGCGCGCGGCCCGTCACGTGGCACCAGAACAGTTCCCCATTCCCGCGTCGCATGATGCGCTCGTCCGAGTAGCGGCCCTTCGCGTTCATGATGGGAATGATGCGGTCGCCCGTGCGCAGGAACTCGTCCATGGTCGGGTACAGTACCGAGAACGACTGGCCGTCCAGCTGCGTGCGCTGGTAGCCGAACATCGCCGCCAGCGCGTGGTTGCACGACTGGATCACGCGGTTCACCGAGATGCACATGCCGACGGGCGCGTGCTGGAAAATCAACTCGTAATCGATGGCGTATGATGCGTTCATTTGATGGTGGTCGACTGTTCCCGCGCGAGGCGCCAGCCGGTATTTCTACGGTATTGTGCTTTGGAGGGGCGTATTCTATTCTCGAATTCTACTCTGCTGTACAGAAAGAGCTCCTGTCGGCTCATCCACGCTTGAAGCTTAACGATTAAAGGGACGGGTATGAACAAAGTGTATCCAGATGCGCGCTCCGCGCTGGAAGGGGTTGTCGCCGACGGCCAGACGATCGCCGTGGGCGGTTTCGGCTTGTGCGGTATTCCGGAGGCGCTGATCCTCGCGCTGCGCGATTCCGGCGTCAAGAACCTGACGGCCATCTCGAACAATGCCGGCGTCGACGACTTCGGTCTCGGCCAGCTGCTCACGACGCGCCAGATCAGGAAGATGATCGCTTCGTACGTGGGCGAGAACAAGGAATTCGCACGCCAGTACCTGGCCGGCGAACTGGAACTGGAATTTACCCCGCAGGGCACCCTGGCCGAGAAGCTGCGCGCCGGCGGTGCCGGCATCCCCGCGTTCTTCACGAAGACGGGCTATGGCACCATCGTCGCGGACGGCAAGGAGACCCGCGAATTCGATGGCGAGATGTACGTGATGGAACGCGCGCTCGTGCCGGACGTCTCCCTCGTCAAGGCCTGGAAGGCCGACCGCGCCGGCAACCTCGTGTTCCGCAAGACGGCGCGCAACTTCAACCCGAACGTCGCCACCGCGGGCAAGGTCTGCATCGTGGAAGTCGAGCAGCTGGTCGAGATCGGCGAGATCGATCCGGACCAGGTGCACACGCCGAGCATCTTCGTGCACCGCATCGTTCACAACCCGACGCCGGAAAAGCGCATCGAACAGCGCACCGTGCGTCAAGCATAAGACCAGGGAGACAGACATGGCATGGACTCGTGATGAAATGGCCGCGCGCGCGGCCAAGGAACTGCAGGACGGTTTCTACGTGAACCTGGGCATCGGCCTGCCCACCCTGGTGGCGAACTACGTCCCGAACGACATCGAAGTGTTCCTGCAGTCGGAAAACGGCTTGCTGGGCATCGGCCCGTTCCCGACGGCGGACGAGGTCGACGCCGACCTGATCAACGCCGGCAAGCAGACCGTGACCGCGCTGCCCGGTGCCGCTTACTTCAGCTCGGCCGACTCGTTCGGCATGATCCGCGGCGGCAAGATCAACCTGGCAATCCTCGGCGCGATGCAGGTGTCGGAAAAGGGCGACCTCGCCAACTGGATGATCCCGGGCAAGATGGTGAAGGGCATGGGCGGTGCGATGGACCTCGTGGCCGGCGTCAAGCGTGTCGTCGTCGTGATGGAACACGTAGCCACAAGCAAGGACGGCACCGTCAGCCACAAGATCCTCAAGAAATGCGACCTGCCGCTGACGGGCGTCGGCGTCGTCGACCGCATCATCACCGACCTGGGCGTCATCGATGTCACGGACAGCGGCCTCAAGCTCGTGGAGCTGGCGCCGGGTGTCACCAAGGACGAGGTCGTGGCTGCGACGTCGGCCGAACTGGACGTGTCGAGCGTTTGACGTCCTCCGGGCGGCGCTGCGGTGCCGCCCGTCCTTCCTGCGCTAGCGCAGCTTCCACACGTAATCGACGTTGGCCCATTGCTGCACCGCCTTGCCGTGTTGGCGCGCGGGCTGGAAGCTGCACTGTGCCAGCGCCGAGCGCGCGGCTTCGTCCAGCGTGGGGAACCCGCTCGACGCCTTCACCTTCGAATCCTTGACCTTGCCGTTCTCGTCGACGAGAAAGCCGAGCGTGACCGTGCCCTCATGAACGGCCTGTACGTCCGCGTGCGGGTATTGCGGCTTGGCGCAGCTCGTGAAGTCGAGCTTTGCGGTGCTGCTGCCTTGTGGTGCCGCATGGGCGGACGCCGTGCAGGCGAGGGCGAGGGACAGGCATTGCAGGGTCGTGCGGATGATGCGGGACATGGTGCTCTCCTTGTGGTGGGAACCGATGACCTTCGGTTCGTCAGGGCGTAAGGGCGCCGCGCGCCGTCCTGCGCGAATGCTTCGTCGATGAATGAGGGCGCGACCGCCCGGCTAGTCAGTGTGGCGACGTCACGTCACGCGAGCGTCCAGACGTACTGGACCGGATGCCACGTCGCGACGGGCTGGCCGTTGCGCAGCGCCGGCGCGAACCGGCAGCGGTGCAGGGCGGCGCGGGCCGCCTCGTCCATGCTGGCGTAACCGCTGGACTGCAGGATGGTCGAGTCCGTGACGAGGCCGGAGGCGTCGACGCGGAAATTCAACGTGACCGTGCCCTCGTGGCTGGCCGCAATGTCGGCCTGCGGGTAGTGCGGTTTGCTGCAGCTCGAGAAGTCCGCGACCGCGGAACGCGTCAGGCCGGCCGTCCTGACGGCAGGGGAGTCGCGCGTCGCCAGCACGTGGGCGCTCGCCGCGCACGCCAGGACGAGGCCGAGCACGGGAATCGCGGCGCGCCAGTCCAGCGCCTGCGGATCGGGCCGGACGAGGCGGCGAATGCGCGCCATCAGGTCGCCGCCCGCCGCGGCCTGCGCCAGGTGGTGGCTGGAAAACTGCAGGCGTTCCAGCTCCGACAAGGCGCGCGCCAGGCGGCGCGGTTCGCCCAGCCGGCGGGCGGCGAAATCGTCGGCGATCTGCTCGCGTTCGTGACGAATGCGCCGCGAGATCCACCACACGGCCGGGTGATAGAACAACAGGGCCTCGATCACGGTCTGCACGAGGTTGACGAGGTAGTCGTGGCGGCGGACATGCCCCAGCTCGTGCGCCAGCAGCGCTTCCAGCAATTGCGGCGGCATGCCCGTCACGAGGGCGGCCGGCACGAGCACGATCGGGCGCCAGCAGCCGGCCGTGACCGGGCTGGCCAAGCTGTCGACGATGCGCAGGCGCACGTCGCGGTCGATGCCGCAGCGGGCGGCAAGTCGGGCCAGCCTCGTTTGCCAGACGCGTTCCTCAGCGCCGTGCGCCGCGGCGGCCCGTCCGTGCGACGCGCGTCCGACCCACACGAGTCCCAGCGCCATGCGCAGCCCGAACGCGGCGGCGCAGGCCGCCCACGCGCCCACGATCCAGTCGAGCTGCCGCTGCAGCCAGGCGAGCAGGCCAACGGCGTCGCGCAACACGGCCGCCGGTGCCGACGCCAGCGGCAACGCGCGCGCGGTCGCGACGTCGCGGTCGTCCAGCAGCATCGTCACGAAATTGACGGCGGGCCAGGCGACGCACAGCAGCAGGGCCAGGCACGCAACGGCATAGCGGCGTTCCGGCTTGGCATTGCGCAGCGCAACGAGCAGCACGGCCGTCGCACACCCGACCAGCGCGCCTTGCCACACGAAGTGCAGCAATGCCCATCCGAGGCTGGGCACGAAGCCATTCGACAGCGCGGCCAGCAGCCTGGTCAACGCATCAGGCAACGCATCAGGCAAGTGCGAGGGCAGCGGCGCGAGCGGGCTGGTCGGCAGCAAGACCGACAACAGCCCGCTGACGAGCCCGGCGCTCATCGGTCGTCTCCGTCTTTCAGCAGTCGTTCGATCTCCTCGCGTTCCTTTTTCGAGATGCCGCTCTTGAGCGCGGCCAGCACGAGCGCCTTGGCCGACCCCGCGAAGGCGCGCTGCATCAGGTCCTTCAGCAGATTCGTCTGCAGCGATTCCTGCGGATGCGCGGGCGCGTACACGTGTGACCGTTCGCTTTCGTCGCGGATCAGCAAACCTTTGCCGTGCATGATCTGCATCAGGCGCAGCACGGTCGCATACGTCACCTCCGGGCGCTCCTTGACGATTTCCTCGTGGGCCCGGCGTGCCGTGGCCGAGCCGAGCGGCCACAGTACCTGCAACAGGTCGAGTTCGGCGGGCGTTGGCTTGGGAGGGGTGGGGGATTTGGCCATGGCGTCTTCGGAACGTGGTCGATAAACCTAGACTAACTCGTCTAGATCGAGTTGTCTACAAGTTTATTTTGCACACGGACGCTTGCTTTAGCGGTTCATCCGGTCATAGCATAGACATCATTGTCTACAAAAAGGGAGTGTCCATGCTGAAAACCCGTCTGCGTACCGCCGCCCTCGTTCTCCTGGTGGCGTCAAGCGGCGCCGTCGCCTCGTCCGTCCCCGATTACCCGTTCGTGCACGTCACGGGAAGTTCGTTCCAGGCTGTCGTGCCCGACCTCGCCAGCCTCGATTTCGAGATCGTCGTGCCCGATGCCGACCCGGCCGCGGCCCGCGCCGTCCTCGAGGCGCGCGTGGGCGAGGTGCGCGACCTGGCCCGGCAGCTCGGCATCGAGGGAGACGACGTCGTCGTGCGCGAGGTGCGCCAGGGCATCCGCAAGGAGGAGCGGGCGGCGAACGGCGCGCCGGTGTACGAGCTGCGGTGCGACGTCCACATCAACGTGCGCAACGTCGCCAACTGGGCCGCGCTGGCCGGTGGCCTGCTCGGCAAGCCCAATCTCGACGGCTTCGCGTCCGCCTTCGACCGCAGCGACATGGATACGATTCACGACGAACTCGTGACCCAGGCCATCCAGGACGCCCGCCGCCAGGCGGACGTGATGGCGGCCGCGGGCGGGCGGCGCGTCGGTGGCCTGATGGGCGCGACGCCGGAAGCGCTGAAGAACCTCAGCACGGCGATGGGCCTGGAACGCGCCGAGTTCCGGCGCGACGGCGGCGCGGACCGGGCGCGCGCGCAGGACGTCGACCGCGAGCAATTGCTGGCAGTGCCCGCCTTGAAGCTGCGCCAACCCGTCGACGTGATCTTCCGCCTCGAAAACCTGCCGCGGCGCACCCGCTGACAGCATGCCCGGTTGAGGCAGCGCAGGCGCAAAAAAAACGCCGGGCGAACCCGGCGTCTGAACGAGGAATCGTTCTGGTCGCGTGACTTACGCGGCTTCGCGGACCGGATGCAGTTCGGAAGTGCCGTCGTCCGGGCTCGGATTCTTCAGTTCGGCGGTCAGGCGTGCCTGGTCCAGTTCGCCTTCCCATTTCGACACGACGACCGTTGCGACGCCGTTGCCGATGATGTTGGTGAGGGCGCGGCATTCGCTCATGAACTTGTCGATACCGAGGATCAGCGTCATGCCCGCAACCGGGATCGTCGGCACGACGGCCAAGGTGGCGGCGAGGGTGATGAAGCCGGCACCGGTGATGCCCGAAGCGCCTTTCGACGTCAGCATCGCCACGCCCAGGATCGTGAGTTCCTGCGTCAGGGTCAGTTCGGTGTTCGTGGCCTGGGCGACGAACAGGGCGGCCATCGTCATGTAGATGTTGGTGCCGTCCAGGTTGAACGAGTAGCCGGTCGGCACGACGAGGCCCACGACGGATTTCGGGCAACCCATCTTTTCCAGCTTGCGCATCAGCGCGGGCAGGGCGCTTTCCGACGAGCTCGTGCCCAGCACGATCAGCAGCTCTTCCTTGATGTAGGCGAGGTAGCGGAAGATCGAGAAGCCGGTCATGCGGGCGATGAGGCCCAGCACGATGACGACGAACAGGAAGCAGGTCAGGTAGAACGAACCGACGAGCGAGGCCAGCGGGATCAGCGACTTGACGCCGTATTTGCCGATGGTGAAGGCCATGGCGCCGAAGGCGCCGATCGGGGCCGCCTTCATGATGATGTTCACGACGCCGAAGATGGCGTGCGACATGTCGTCGATGAAGCGCGTCAGTGGACGGCCGCGTTCACCCAGCATCGACAGCGAGAAGCCGAACAGGATCGCGATCAGCAGCACCTGCAGGATTTCCCCTTTGGCGAACGCATCCACGAACGTGTTCGGGATGATGTTCATGAGGAAGTCGACGGTGGTCAGCGACTTGGTCTTGTCCGTGTACTGGGCGATCGAGTGCGTGTCCAGCGTGGCGGCGTTGACGTTGAAGCCGGCGCCCGGCTTGATGAGGTTGGCGACGATCAGGCCGATGGCCAGGGCGAACGTCGAGACGATCTCGAAGTAGATCAGGGCCTTGCCGCCGACGCGGCCGACCTTTTTCATGTCCTGCATGCCGGCGATACCGGCGACGACGGTACAGAAGATCACCGGGGCGATGATCATCTTGATCAGTTTGACGAAGCCGTCTCCCAAAGGCTTCATCGCCGTTGCGATGCCCGGATCGTAGATGCCCAGCAGGACGCCCACGATAATCGCAAACAATACCTGGACATAAAGGACTTTATAGAATGGTTTTTTCATGGCTAGGCTTCATGCGTTATTAGTAACACGGTCATCATCACGCAAAATATCTGCACGGGCTATTGTGGAAAACCGCAACGCCGTGCCTGATACCAACACCTGGGTTTGCTGAATAATCCGGCCCGCCGATCAACCTAGGGCCGGCGGTAGACCGTGCCGCCCTTCATGACGAACACGACCTTGCGCAGCGCGGCGATGTCGGACGTCGGGTCGCCGTCCACGGCCACCACGTCCGCCAGCATGCCGCCCTGGATCGCCCCGAGGTCCTGGCGGTCGAGGATGCCCGCGGCGACGATCGTGGCCGCGCGCAATGCCTCCGTCGGGGTCATGCCCAAACGCACCATCCACTCCAGTTCGCGTTCGTTCGTGCCGTGCGCGAACACGCCGACGTCGCTGCCGTTGCCGATCGTCACGCCGAGCCGGCGCGCGAGGCGAAACGCCCGTTCGGCCTGCTGCATCGCGGGCGTGGGCGTACCGCCGCGCACGTGGTGCTGGAAGTATTCGCCGATGGCTTCCGGCGCCGTCAATGTGGGGACGTACGCCGTTTTGTGTTCCAACATCAGGCGGAACGTCGCTTCGCTGGCGCCGTAGCCGTGCTCGACGGTATCGACGCCGGCCAGCACGGCCAGCCGGATCGCGTCGTCGCTGCTGGCATGCGCCGCCACCTTGCGCCCGCTCGTGTGTGCCGCGGCGACGATCGCCTTCATCTCGTCGAGCGTGAACGTGGGCCGCGTGCCGCCGTCCGGGCCCGTGCGGTAGTCGGCGTAGAACTTGATCCAGTCGGCCCCGTGCGACGCCTGTTCGCGCACGGCCTTCGTCGCTTCGTCGACACCCGTCGCCTGCCGGGCGCCGTACGGAATGTCCATGTCGGGCCGGTACGAGCGCTCGGCCGGACCATAGCTCGCGGTCGCGACGATGGCGCGCGTGGCGACGAGCAGGCGCGGGCCCGGCACTTGTCCCTCGTCGATCGCGCGCTTGATGCCGACGTCGGCATACCCCGCGCCTTCCGTGCCGAGGTCGCGCAACGTCGTGAAGCCGGCCTGCAGCGTGTCGGCCGCGTGGCGCACGGCGAGCGCGATGCGGTACGCGGGCGCTTCCTTCAGCACCTGGTCGTCCCACGTCGTTTCGTTATAAGGGTGTAGCAGGACGTGCGAGTGCAGGTCGATCAAGCCCGGGATCAAGGTCTTGCCGGGCAGGTCGATGCGGTCGACGTCGGCGGGGACGGCCAAGGTGCCGGTCGGCCCCGCGGCCTGGATGCGGCCTTGCGCCACGAGCACGCTCCAGCCGCCGTGCGAGGCGCCGTCGCCCGTCCAGACGCGGTCGGGTGTCAGCAGGACGGGGCGCGCGTCGGCAGCGCGTGCGCCGGGCAGCGTGCCGACCAGCAGGGCCAGTGCGGCGATGAGGGGTCTCGTGCGGAGGCGCATCGTTCGTCCTTTCTTGTCGTGTCGATCAAGAGGCGATCATAGCCGAGCAGGCGAGCCGCGCGGCGGTCGGATGTTCTATCATTGCCCGTCATCCCGACAAAAGGAGCGACCGATGACCCTGCGATTTCTCGTCCTGCTGCTGGCGGCATCGGGCGCGTGTGCCGCCTCCGCGCAGGAACCCGCGCGACTCATGGAACAGATGGCCGGTGTGTACAAGGAACGCTTCGTGAGCGCGACGATTACGCCCGGCAAGGCCCCCGGCGAGGCCGACGTGCCGTACCAGGCCGAGAACGTCGTCGAGATCGTGCCGTACGACGCCGACCACGTGTACGTGCGCGCCCACCTCGATTTTTACAACGGGCACATGTGCGATATCGCCGGAATGGCCCGTTATGAACACGGCGCGTTCGTGTACCACGATCCCGCGCCGTCGCCGCTGCCGGACGCGCCGCCATGCGCACTGAAAGTGAGCGCGGAGCACGGCAAGCTGACGCTCACGGACCGCGCCACACCCGACGCGCCCGCAAGCTGCCGGGCATATTGCGGCGTGCGCGGCGCTCTCGAATACGCCATCGGCATGGACAAGCGCCGCACGATCCGCTACCTGGACCGCCTCAAGGCATCGCGGGAGTACAACAAGGCGATCGACGACCTGCACGCGACCGAGCCCCACACGGCGCCCTGATCGCCCGCGTTCATTCGAGGTCCTGCAGCGCCTGCGCGATGCCCGTTTCCACGTCGTGCAGGAACGCGGCACCGTTGGCCGACAGCGCGATGCCGGGTACGGCCAGCTCGACGAGGCAGGCGAGGGCCTGGCGGAACCATTCCATGTCGGTGCCCATCAGCGGCAGCGCGTGGGCGTCGACGAGGTAGTGCACGGCGCGCGCGAGCAGCGCCGTGTCGCGGCCGGCGTTCGCGACGAGCAGCGCGAAGTCGGCCGCCTCGCGCTCGAAGCGGGCGGCCAGCGTTTCCAGGATGTCGCGCGACACCTGCGGCTGGCCGGATGCGAGCACGACGTGGGCGAGCTCCAGGCAAGCGTCGTGCAGGCCCGGGATCTCGATGTCGCCTTCCATTTCTTCCATTTATTGTGCGACCCAGCCGCCGTCCATGTTCCACGCGACGCCGCGCACCTGGTTCGCGGCGGGGCTGCAGAAGAACACGGCGAGCGCGCCCAGCTCGTCCGGCGTGACGAATTCGCCGGACGGCTGTTTTTCCAGCAGGAGGTTTTTCTTCGCCTGTTCGTTGCTGATGCCGTCGCGCGCGGCGCGGTCGTCGACCTGCTTCTGCACGAGCGGCGTGAGTACCCAGCCCGGGCAGATCGCGTTGCACGTGACGCCCGTCTGCGCCGTCTCCAGCGCCGTCGACTTGGTGAACCCGACGAGGCCGTGCTTCGCGGCCACGTACGCGGACTTCTGCGCCGATGCGACGAGGCCGTGGGCCGACGCGAGGTTGATGATGCGGCCCCAGTTTTTCTGCTTCATCGAGGGCAGCGCGAGGCGGGTCGTGTGGAACGCGGAGCTGAGGTTGATGGCGATGATCGCATCCCATTTCTCGACGGGGAAATCCTCGACGTTCGCGACGTGCTGGATGCCGGCGTTGTTGACGAGGATGTCGACGCCGCCGAACTTCTCGCCCGCGAATGCCATCATCGCGACGATCTGCTCGGGCTTCGACATGTCGGCGTTGTGGTAAGCGGTCTGCACGCCGAATTCCTGGCCGACGTCCGTGTACAGCTTCTCGATCTGCTGGGCGTCGCCGAAGCCGTTGAACACGATGTTGGCGCCTTGTTCGGCCAGCGCGCGCGCGATGCCGAGGCCGATGCCCGACGTCGAGCCCGTGACGAGTGCAGTCTTGCCGCTTAACATGGTGGATTTCATGCGTTCCTCTTTCTCGTGGTCAGTTTTCTATGAGCCCGGGTAATCCGGGGCGAGACTTGGTAGAATTGTAATCGCACCAACGGGTAAAATGTTGGCGCCCGCCCGGACCCTTGATGTTTGCGGTGGTTGCATGGTGATCGTCGGAACTTTGAAAATGAGCGAACCGAGGCTGAAATCCGTGCTGTGCAGTTCGCCCGCCGGCCTGCACCGCATGGCGTACAAGGAATGGGGCGACCCCGCGAACGCGCGGGTGCTCGTGTGCGTGCACGGCGTGACGCGCGTGTCCGGCGACTTCGACGCGCTGGCGCGGGCGCTGTCCGACCGCTACCGTGTCGTCTGTCCCGACGTCGTGGGCCGCGGCCGCTCCGACCGGTTGCGCGATCCGGGGCTGTACGTCATCCCGCAATACGTGGCCGACATGGTGACCCTGGTCGCGCGCGTCACGGCGAACGGCGACGACGAGGGCGTCCACTGGTTCGGCACGTCGATGGGCGGCCTGATCGGCATCGCACTCGCATCGCTGGAAGGCAGCCCCATCCGCCGCATGGTGATCAACGATATCGGGCCCGTGCTCGACCCGGCAGCGATGGCGCGCATCGGCGACTACATCGGCCAGGAGATCCGCTTCAAGACGTTCGACGACGGCGTCACGTACGTGCGGATGGTCTCCGCGCCGTTCGGCCCGCACAGCGATGCGGAGTGGGACAAGCTCGCGCGCGACGTGCTCGTGCAGCAGCCCGACGGCCACTGGGTGCTCCACTACGACCTCAACCTGGCGGCGCCGTTCAAGGCGCTGACGCCGGGACAGGCGGCGCGCGACCAGGAACGCCTGTGGGCCGCCTACGATGCGATCCGTTGCCCGACCCTGCTCGTGCGCGGGGAACAGTCCGACCTGCTGTCGCGCGCGACGGCGGAAGAGATGGCGCGGCGCGGACCGCGGCCGACGCTGGCGGAGATCGCGGGCGTGGGCCATGCGCCCACGTTCGTGCAGCCGGCCCAGATCGCGCTCGCGCGGGAATTTTTGACCGGCTGAAGCAAGCCGGAGGTGTTCGGCTCCACGGCCGGGCGAAGCGGCCGCAAGGCCTGGTTTTACGACTTATCAAGCGATAGAGAAAAGCATGGAAATCAAACGACTGCACGTAGGCAAACGACTGTCCGAAGTCACCATCCACAACGGTACCGTGTACCTCGCCGGCCAGATCGCCAGCGACAACAAGGCGGACATCGTCGGCCAGACGCGCGAAGTGCTGGGTCACATCGACCGCCTGCTGGCGGAAGCCGGCAGCGACAAGACCCGCATCCTGTCGACGCAGATCTTCATCACCGACATGGCCAACTTCCCGGCGATGAACACGGTATGGGATACGTGGGTCGTGCCGGGCGCGACGCCGCCGCGCGCCACCGTCGAAGCCAAGCTGGCCGATCCGGCCTGCCTCGTCGAAATCGTCGTCGTGGCCGCCCAGGCGTAACGCAGCGCGATGGTATCGATTGTCGCGCTCGGCGACGCCACCACCCAACTGGTCCACGGACTCGGCCCCGACGATTGCGCGCGCGTAAAGGGTGCGCTCGACTTCGCGGCCGTGTCGTATGGCGAACGCACGGCCGGCACGGGCCAGAGCGCGTTCGAGTTTTCACTGGGCGTGGCCGGCACGCTCGCGCTGCTCTCCAGCGATGCCGAGACCCGCATCGCCGGCTTGCTGTTCGAGCTGGCCATCGTGGAGCCGGGCGTGACCGAGGCGCTCGAGGAGCGCTTCGGCAAGGAAGTGGCGGACATGGTGCGCGGCGTGCACCAGCTGATCCGCCTGCGCGACCTGACGGCGGCCCAGGCCCCCGTCGGGCGCGGCAAGAATGCGGCCCAGGAGGCCATGGCGCAGGTCGAGACCCTGCGCAAGATGCTGCTGGCGATGGCCAGCGACATGCGCGTCGTGCTGATCCGTCTCGCGTCCTGCGTGGCGTCGTTGCGCTTCTTCGCGGAGCACAAGCGCTTCGACGACGTCACGCGCAACTACGGCCGCGAAGTGCTGGACCTGTACGCGCCGCTCGCCAACCGCCTCGGCATCTTCCAGCTGAAATGGGAACTGGAAGACCTGTCGTTCCGGATGATGGAGCCGGACACGTATAAACGCATCGCCAAGATGCTCGAAGAGAAGCGCATGCTGCGCGAGAGCTTCGTGGCATCGTCGATCGAGCGCCTGCAGAAGGAATTGGCGGCCGCCGGCATCAAGGCCGAAGTGTTCGGGCGGCCGAAGCACATCTACAGCATCTGGAAGAAGATGCGCGGCAAGGAGCTCGATTTCTCCGAACTGTACGACGTGCGCGCGTTCCGCGTGATCGTCGACGACATCAAGACCTGCTACACGGTGCTGGGCGTCGTCCACAACATCTGGACGCCGATCCCGAAGGAATTCGACGACTACATCTCGCGCCCGAAGGCGAACGGTTACCAGTCGCTGCACACGGTCGTGACGGCCGAGGACGGGCGGCCGCTGGAAGTGCAGATCCGCACGCAGGAGATGCACAATTTCGCCGAGTACGGCGTCGCCGCGCACTGGCGCTACAAGGAAGAAGGCGGCTCGAATTTCAAGAGCCAGGAATACGACGAGAAGATCGCGTGGCTGCGCCAGCTGCTGGCGTGGAAGACGGAGGTTGCGAGCGCCGTCACGGGCCAGGAAGAGCTGCAGCGCGAATGGGTCGAGAAGCTGAAGTCGACCACGCTCGACGACCGCATCTTCGTGCTGACGCCGCAGGCGCGCGTGCTCGAACTTCCGGTCGGCGCGACCCCGATCGACTTCGCCTACCACTTGCACAGCGAGGTCGGACACCGCTGCCGCGGCGCGAAGGTCGACGGTGTGATGGTGCCGCTGAACACGCCGCTGAAGAACGGCCAGACGTGCGAAGTCATCACGGCGAAGGGCCCGGCCGGCAGCCAGGGGCCGTCGCGCGACTGGCTCAGTCCCGGCTACGCGGTGTCGAGCCGCACACGGTCGAAGATCCGCGCCTGGTTCCACGCGCTGGAGCTGGCCGAGACCCTGGCCCACGGCCGCGCCCTCGTCGAAAAGTCGCTGCAACGCGAAGGCAAGACGGCCGTCAATCTCGACGCGCTCGCGCACAAGCTGGGATTCACGAAGGTCGATGACCTCTTCATCGCCGTCGGCAAGGAAAAATTCAGCCTGCGCCACGTGGAAGCGGCGCTGCACGATGCGGCGCCGGCCGCCGCGGTGCCGGACGAAGCCGTCGTCAACAAGAGCCGCGCATCGAGCGTGGAGCAGGGCGCCAAATCCGGCGTGCTCGTCGTCGGCACGGAAGGGCTCATGACGCAGCTGGCGCGCTGCTGCAAGCCGGCCCCGCCGGATCCGATCGTGGGCTTCGTCACGCGCGGCAAGGGCGTGTCGATCCACCGCGCGAGCTGCAAGAACTTCGCCGAGATGGCGGCCAAGAGCCCGGAACGCGTGCTCGAGACGGAATGGGGCGCGACGGGCCAGGAAACGGTCTTCCCCGTCGATATCTTCATCCTCGCGAGCGACCGCCAGGGCCTCCTGCGCGACATCTCGGAAGTGCTGGCCATCGCCAAGATCAACGTGATCGGCGTGAATACGCAGAGCAGCAAGGGCGCGGCGAAGATGGTGTTCACGGCAGAGATCAGTTCGACGGGCCAGTTGCAGAAGGCGCTCGCGGCGATCGGCGAAGTCAAAGGTGTGCAAGAGGCCAGGAGAACGTAGGGTGGGCACCCCTGTGCCCACGCGAACGCCGGCGCGACGCGAACGTCACGCGTGGGCACGGGGTGCCCACCCTACGCCAAGGCCGGCATGTTCGACCACGGTATGATGTAAACATGCCCATTACCTCCCTCTTGTACGTGAAACCGCGCCTGTGGGGCGTCCTGGCCGCGCGCTACGCCGCCAGCTGGTGGGCCATGCTGCACCTGGGCGCCGTCGCGCTCGTGATGGCGCTGACGCCCTCGACGTACCACCGCGCCAACCGCCTCGCCACGTCGCGCTACATCTACGCGAGCACGTGGCAGGTGCTGCCCTGGTTCACGACCTTGACGGCGCTGCTGAGCCTCGTGATCATCCGCATCGTGCTGGTGACGGCGCAGAGCTACGGCCTGTCGCGCTACGCGCTCGAGATGGTCGTGCGGGTACTCGTGCTGGAGCTGCTGCCGCTGTCGGCCGCGATGTTCGCCGCGCTGCGGGCCGGCATGGCGTTCGACGCGAGCGCGATGGGGCTCGCGCGCAGCGGCGTGCCGGCCGGCGAGGCGACGGCCGAGACCTTGCGGCGCCTGCGCCGCGACCTCGTGCCGCAGGTGATCGCCAACGCGTTTTCCGTGCTGAGCCTCGCGATGGTGTCGAGCACCATCGTCCTCGTGCTCGCGTACCTGAACGTGTACGGCCTGTCGCCATGGGGCCTGCCCGACTACACGCGCACCGTGGGCCGCGTGTTCGACCCGACGGTCACGTTGGGCTTCGTGTTCAAGACGGTGCTGTTCGGGCTCGCCGTGGCCGTGATCCCCAGCGCCGCCATCCTGGAACTGCTGCGCCGGCCGCGCCGCCTGCGCACGAACGTGCAGCCCGGCGCGCTGCGGCTGTTGTTCGTGCTGCTGCTGATCGAGGCCAGTTCGCTGGCCGTCAAATACATTTAAAAGATGAACGACAAAGATATTCCTCCCGACGAGCCGAAGCACGTGGAAGCGAAGGCGCTGTTCCTGCTCGTGCTGATCGGCGCGCTGATCGTTGCCTTCTTCCTGTACGTGATGTACGCCCGCGGCGTGTTCGAGAAGACGCAGGAACTGGTGCTCGTCGCCGACGATTCCTCGGGCGTGATCCCGGGCATGGACATGAGCTTCGCGGGCTTCCCCATCGGGCGCGTGCGCCAGGTGGCGCTGGGCAAGGACGGCAAGGTCAACATCTTCGTCGACATCGCGCAGAACGATGCGAAATGGCTGCGCACGACCAGCGTGTTCACGCTCGAGAGCAGCGTGGTCGGCGAGACGCGGCTGCGCGCCTACAGCGGCGTGCTGACCGATCCGCCGCTGCCCGATCACGCCCAGCGTCCCGTGCTGCGGGGCGATGCGGCGGCGGAGATCCCGCGCCTGTTGGCGACGGCGCGCACCCTGCTGGAAAACCTGGAGACGATGACCCGTCCCGATTCCCACATCGGCAACACCTTGGCCAACGTCGATGCGCTGTCCGGCCGCCTCTCGGGTCGCTACGGCGCGCTCGGCACGGCGTTGGGTAGCGACGCCGAGGCGGAAAAGCTGCTGCAGACGTTGCATCGCGTCGACGCGCTGCTCGCGAAGACGGACCAGCGCGTGTTCGGCAAGAACGGCGTGATGGACGATACGCAGGGCGCGATCCGCGAACTGAACCACCTGCTGGCGGACGCGCGCGGCACCTTGCAGAAGGCCGACGGCGTGTTGGCCGAGGCCCAGGCCGTCGCCAAGAACGCGCACGCCGCCACGGACGACCTGGGCCGGCTGCGCGGCGAGGTCGATGCGAGCCTGCGCAAGGTGAACCGCCTCGTCGACGAGATCAACCGCAAATGGCCGTTCAAGCGCGACACGGAGATCAAGCTGCCATGATGATGAAACCATTCCTCGCCGCCGTCGTCGGCGCGGCCGCCGCGTTGTCGGCCTGCGCCAGCAAGCCCCAGCCGCCCGCCTGGGAAGGCGATGCGAAAAGCTCCCTGGACGGCTTCACGGACGATTTCCTGCGCGGCGATTCGGCCGCCGCCGACGCCGAGTTCGCGCGCGCCCGCCGCGCGAGCGCGAGCACGGGACGGTTCGACGTCGTCGCCCAGGCGGAACTGGTCCGTTGCGGCGTGCACGCGGCGGCGCTCGACTACGACTGCGCGGGCTTCGCGGCGGTTGCCAACGATGCGACGCCGGGCCAGCGCGCCTATGCCGCCTACCTGGACGGCCGCTGGCAGGGGCTGGATACGAGCCTGCTGCCGGAACAGCACCGGGCCGTCGTCACGAGCGGCTCGCTGGCCGGCGTCGCCGATCCGCTGTCCCGGCTCGTGGCCGCGGGGGCGCTGCTGAAGGCCGGCCGCATCACGCCCGCCGACATCGCGGCGGCCGTCGATACGGCCTCCAGCCAGGGCTGGCGCCGCCCGCTGCTCGCGTGGCTGGGCGTGCAGGAACAGCGCGCACGTGCCGCCGGCGACGACGCGGCGGTGGAGCGCATCCGGCGCCGCATCGCGCTGGCGGGGCAGGGCTGATCCTCAGGCGCTCGTGCCCGGCGCCGCCTCCAGGTGCGGGCGGGGCGGGCGCAGCGCCGGCGGCAGCTGGTTGTGGATGCGCACGGCGGCGCGCGCGGCCTGGCCCGTGGCCACGGCGATCTGGTTCAAGCCCACGACGACGTCGCCGATCGCGTACAGCCCGGGCACCGTCGTGTCCTGGTGCTCGCCCACGACGATCTCGTCGCACTGCGCCGTGCGCGCACCCAGCCTGGCGGCGAGGTTCGAGCGTGCCGTCTCGCCCAGCATCGGATAGAACACGTCGGCCTCGTGGTCCTGCCCGTCTTCCGTGTGCAGCACGGGCTTCATCGACGCGTCCAGGGTGACGGACAGCAGCGGCGAATCGACGACGCGCACGCCGGCCGCATCCAGCCGGTGGCGGTCGTCCGTGCCCAGCATCGACGGCGAGCCCCGTTCGAACAACGTGACGTCCGCGCTGAACGTGCGCATGAACAGCGCGTGGCCGACGGGATTGACGTCGGCCGTCGCGACGGCGATGCGCTTGTCGATCACGTCGAATCCGTCGCACACGGGGCACAGGCGCACCGATCCGAACGCGACCGCTTCGCGCCAGTTCTCGATCGGCAGGCCGCAATCGGCGACGCCCGTCGCCAGCAGGACCGTGTGGGCGCGGATCTGCACGATGCCATCCTCGCCTTCGGGCGCATAGTCGCCGACGAACAGGCCGTCCTCGATGCGCAGGTCGACGATCTCGCCCGGCATGACGCTGCCGCCGTAGCGCTGCAACTGCGTCGCGAGGTTGCCCAGCAGGATGTGGCCCGGCACGCCTTCCGGAAAGCCGGGGTAGTTGTGCGAGACGGGGATCAGGCGCAGGCGGCTGTTGCCCTTGTCGACGAGGGCGACGTTGCGTGTGAAGCGGCGCAGGTAGATGGCGGCGGTGAGGCCGCCCGGGCCGCCGCCGATGATCAGCGTGTCAAAGACGTGGGCGGTGGCGAGGTCGGATGGGGTAGGCATGGGCCGATTATCCGCAGGGCGGCCCCGGCTGGGCTATCGGCGCGTGTCCCGAGGGCGGGTCGGAGCCGGCTTACAGCGCGTCCGATCAGTGGTGCGGCTCGGGTTGCAGCGTGACGTGGTCGATGCCGTGCTTGGCCAGCAGCATGTCTTTTACGGCGCGCAGCACGTCGGGCCAGGCGTTCAGGTCGTCGATCTCGAGGTGGCCGATCAGCGCGGGTTCGCCGGGCGACATGTCCCACACGTGCAGGTCGTGCACGGAGCGCACGCCGGCGACGGCCGCGAGGTCGGCGCCGATCTGCAGGTAGTCGATGTGGTGCGGCACGCCTTCCATCAGGAAATGATAAGACTCGCGCAGCACGCTCACTGTCGATTTCAGGATCAGCGCCGACACGAACAGCGACAGGATGGGGTCGATGCGCACCCAGCCCGTGAAATGAATGATGGCGCCCGCGGCGATGGCGGCGATGGAGCCCAGCAAGTCGCCCAGCACGTTGACGAGCGCGGCGCGGGTATTGATGCTCTGCTCGTCGCGCGACAGTACCCAGGCGACGGCGATGTTGATGCAGGCGCCGATCGCCGCGACGATCAGCACCGTCTTGCCGCCCACGTGTTCCGGGTGGGCGAGGCGCTGGGCGGCCTCGAACACGATCCAGCCGACGAGCACGACCATGGCGAGGCTGTTGACGAAGGCGGCGAGCGCTTCCGCGCGCACGAAGCCGAACGAGTGGCGCGCGGACGGCGGCCGCCGCGCGATCACTTGCGCCATCAGCGCGAGGCCGAGGGCGGCGGCGTCCGTCACCATGTGCCCCGCATCGGAGATCAGCGCGAGCGAATTCGACATGAAGCCGCTGACGGCCTCGACAACGGCATAGAGCAACGTGAGGCCGAGGGCGATCGCGAGGGCTTTCTGGCTGCGGCCTTCGATCGTGTGGGCGTGGCGGGCGTCGCCGTCGAGGTGGGCGTGCAGGTGGGCGGAGGAGCCGGCTTGGTCGGACATGAAAGATTTGGAAGAGAGAAACGAGCGAGAGTATACCCGTCCTTGCGTAAGACTATCCATCCCCTTATAATGGCGGCATACGGGCGGTTAGTTCAGCTGGTTAGAATACTTGGTCGACATCCAAGGGGTCGCAGATTCGAATTCTGCACCGCCCACCAGATACCAAAGACAGTGCGGGGAACTCCGGTTTTCCGCATTTGTCGTCACAGTAAGAGCGAGAAAGGCATAAACGGTTATGACACCGCGAACTACAACGACGTTGTGGGGGAATCGCTAGACGCGGTAGGGTGTCATTTTGTCTTTCGCAGCAACTCGACGACACTGAAGAAAACGCGCCTGGTGCGCGTTTTTTTTCGTCCATCACTTTCCAGTTTCAGACTCATCAATCTCAACGGGCGCACGGCGCCGATGGAGCACACAATGTTGAATGTTCGCCTCCCGGACGGCTCGAGCCGTCAATTCGAAGGTCCGGTGACGGTCGCCCAGGTGGCGTCCAGCATCGCCCCGAGCCTCGCCAAGGCCGCGCTGGCCGGCAAGGTCGACGGCAAGGTCGTCGACACGTCGTTCCTGATCGAGAAGGACGCCGACCTGGCCATCGTCACGGACAAGGATCCGGAAGGCCTGGACGTCATCCGCCACTCGACCGCCCACCTGCTCGCGTATGCCGTCAAGGAATTGTTCCCGGAAGCGCAAGTGACCATCGGTCCCGTCATCGAGAACGGCTTCTACTACGACTTCTCGTACAAGCGCCCGTTCACCCCTGATGACCTGCAAGCCATCGAGAAGAAGATGGCCGAGCTGGCCAAAAAGGATGAGCCTGTCACCCGCAAGGTGCTGCCGCGCGACGAGGCCGTCGCGTACTTCAAGTCGATCGGCGAAGACTACAAGGCCGAGATCATCGCGTCGATCCCGGCAAACGAAGACGTGTCGCTGTACACCGAAGGCAAGTTCACCGACCTGTGCCGCGGCCCGCACGTGCCGTCGACCGGCAAGCTGAAAGTCTTCAAGCTGATGAAGCTCGCAGGTGCATACTGGCGCGGCGACTCGAAGAATGAGATGTTGCAGCGCGTCTACGGCACCGCCTGGACGAAGAAGGAAGACCAGGAGCAATACCTGCACATGCTGGAAGAGGCGGAGAAGCGCGACCACCGCAAACTGGGCAAGCAACTGGACTTCTTCCACTTCCAGGACGAGGCGCCGGGCCTGATCTTCTGGCATCCGAAAGGCTGGACCATCTGGCAGCAGATCGAACAGTACATGCGCAAGACTTACCAGATCACCGGCTACAACGAAGTGAAGGCGCCGCAGATCATCGACGTCAGCCTGTGGCAGAAGACCGGTCACTGGGACAACTATCGTGAAAACATGTTCACGACCGAGTCGGAAAACCGCACCTATGCGCTGAAGCCGATGAATTGCCCGGGCCACGTGCAGATCTATAACGCGGGGCTGCGTTCGTACCGCGACCTGCCGCTGCGCTACGGCGAATTCGGCCAGTGCCACCGCAACGAATCGTCGGGCGCGCTGCACGGCCTGATGCGCGTGCGCGGCTTCACCCAGGACGACGGCCACGTGTTCTGCACGGAAGAGCAGATCGCGCCGGAAGTCGTCGCGTTCCATGCCCAGGCGATGCAGGTGTACGAGGACTTCGGCTTCGCGAACATCGACGTCAAGATCGCGCTGCGTCCAGAGAATCGCATCGGCTCCGACGAAGTGTGGGACCAGGCGGAAGAAGCGCTGCGTTCCGCGCTGCGCGGCTGCGGCGTGACCTGGACCGAACTGCCGGGCGAGGGCGCGTTCTATGGTCCGAAGATCGAATACCACCTGAAGGACAGCCTCGGCCGTCCGTGGCAGGTCGGCACGATGCAGGTCGACTTCTCGATGCCGGGCCGCCTGGGCGCGGAATATGTCGCGGAAGACAACAGCCGCAAGGTGCCCGTGATGCTGCACCGCGCGATCGTGGGCTCGATGGAACGCTTCATCGGCATCCTGATCGAGAACTACGCGGGCGCGCTGCCGCTGTGGCTGGCGCCGGTCCAGGTTGCAATCCTGAACATCTCGGAAGCGCAGGCCGACTACGTCAAACAAGTGGAGGCGAAGCTGAAGGCAGCGGGACTCCGTGTTCACGCTGATTTGCGGAACGAGAAGATTACCTATAAAATTCGCGAGCATTCCGTCCAAAAACTGCCGTACATCCTAGTTGTCGGTGATAAAGAGCGGGATGCCAACACTGTGGCCGTTCGCGCCCGTGGCAATATCGACCTTGGCGTCATGTCGGTCGATGCGCTGCTGGAACGCCTCCAAGGCGAGGTAGCATCCAAGGCGAAGTAATCAAGCAAGCGCCTTGAGACGGCACTATCCATCTTACTTTCAAAGGAAACAACATAGCTACTGACAAGTCGGGACATCGCATCAATGGCGAAATCAACTATCCGGAAATGCGTCTGAACGGGATAGACAACGAGCCGCTGGGCATTGTGAGCCTGGCCGAGGCGTTTCGTCTGGCCGAAGAAGCGAACGTGGACCTTGTGGAAATCGCGCCGAACGCGGTTCCTCCGGTCTGCCGTCTGATGGACTACGGCAAGTTCAAGTATTCGGAGCAGAAGAAGGCGCACGAAGCGAAGCTGAAGCAGAAGATCATCCAGGTCAAGGAAATCAAGTTCCGTCCGGGTACGGACGAGGGTGACTACAGCATCAAGCTGCGTAACCTGATCAAGTTCCTGGAAGAGGGCGACAAGACCAAGATCACGCTGCGCTTCCGCGGCCGTGAGATGGCCCACCAGGACATCGGTGCGCGCATGCTGGAGCGCCTGCGCGGCGACCTCGAGCCGTATGGTCAGGTCGAGCAGTTCCCGAAACTGGAAGGCCGCCAGATGATCATGGTGGTCGCGCCGAAGAAGAAGAAATAATTCTTTTTTGCTTCACGCGGATTCGATCTCGCAGTGACCGTCAAAGCCGGGCCGGGCCCGGGCCCCGGGTTCGTCCCGCGGCCCGGGCCTGGTCTATTTCGCTTTCAAGTGCGGTGGATATGTAGGGTGGGCACCCCGTGCCCACGCGGACGCCGACGTGACGCCAACGTCACGCGTGGGCACAGGGGTGCCCACCCTACGATATGGATGCGCATCAATGTAAAACTGTGCTAGAATCTGCGGTTCCCATGTTCGCAAGAACGGGAATGCAACACTGTAGTGGACCCGCATCCGCTGCAGAGACAAGTGAAAGTAGGCATTCAAGAGCAGCGTTGCTGCCACCTGCAATCCTGTCACATATGAGGCTGCCCGTAAGAGGGCAGAAGACTATGCCGAAAATGAAAACCAAAAGCTCCGCGAAAAAGCGTTTTCGCGTGCGCCCGGGTGGTACCGTCAAATCGGGTATGGCGTTCAAGCGTCACATCCTGACCAAGAAGACCACCAAGAACAAGCGCCAGCTGCGTGGCACCCGCAACATCAATGCGTCCGACGTCCAAAGCGTCTACCGCATGATGCCGTCTGCTTAATCTCACACTAAGGAGCTAATATGCCTCGAGTAAAACGTGGGGTTACTGCACGTGCCCGTCACAAGAAGGTTCTTGCGCTTGCCAAAGGTTATCGTGGCCGCCGCAGCAAAGTATTCCGTATTGCCAAGCAAGCAGTCATGCGCGCCGGCCAGTACGCATACCGCGACCGCCGCAACAAGAAGCGCGTTTTCCGCGCACTGTGGATCACCCGTATCAACGCAGCTTCGCGTTCGCACGGCATGACCTACAGCGCATTCATGAACGGCCTGAAGAAAGCCGCGATTGAACTGGACCGTAAAGTCCTGGCCGACATGGCTGTCAACGACAAGCCGGCTTTTGCCGCTATCGTGAACACCGTCAAGGCAAAGCTGGCTGCTTAATCAGACAGCGAACGCAATACCAGCATCGCGCCGCCGCAGGGTGGCCGGTGCGCAAAGGACGGGGCAAAGGTTTCACGACCGATGCCCTGTTTTTGTTTCTGGCCCTCCCGCCATCAAAACAGGAAAAGAACAAGCATGGATTCCGCAAACCTCGCGCTGGAACAACTCGTCGTCTCGGCCCAGTCTGACTTTGGCGCCGCACAAGACGCTGCCGCGCTGGAAAACGCAAAAGCGAAATACCTGGGCAAGACCGGCCAGGTGACCGAACTGATGAAGGGCCTCGGCAAGCTCGAGCCCGAACAGCGCAAGGCGCAGGGCGCCCTGATCAATGCCGCCAAAGAAAAAATCGAACAGGCGTTGACGGCCCGCCGCGAGGATCTCGCCAATGCGCAATTGACTGCGCGCCTGAATGCCGAATCGATCGACGTCACCCTGCCGGGCCGCGGCCGTTCGATGGGCGGCATCCACCCCGTCATGCGGACCTGGGAGCGGGTCGAACAGATCTTCCGCTCGATCGGTTTCGACGTGGCCGACGGCCCCGAGATCGAAACGGACTGGACCAACTTCACGGCGCTGAACAGCCCGGAAAACCACCCTGCACGCTCGATGCAGGACACGTTCTACATCGAAGGCAACGACAGCGCGGGCAAGCCGCTGTTGCTGCGCACCCACACGAGCCCGATGCAGGTGCGCTACGCGCGCACGCATACGCCGCCGATCAAGGTGATCGCGCCGGGCCGCACGTATCGCGTCGACAGCGACGCCACGCACTCGCCGATGTTCCACCAGGTCGAAGGCCTGTGGATCGGCGAAGACATCAGCTTTGCCGACCTGAAGGGCGTGTACCTGAATTTCGTGAAGGCGTTCTTCGAAACGGACGACCTGCAGGTCCGCTTCCGTCCGTCGTACTTCCCGTTCACGGAACCGTCGGCCGAGATCGACATCGCCTTCGGTTCCGGCCCGCTGAAGGGGCGCTGGCTCGAAGTGTCGGGCGCCGGCCAGGTGCACCCGACGGTCGTGCGCAATTTCGGACTCGATCCGGAAAAATTCATCGGCTTCGCGTTCGGTTCGGGCCTGGAGCGCCTGACCATGCTGCGCTACGGGATCAACGATTTGCGCCTGTTCTATGAAGGCGACCTCCGTTTCCTGAAGCAATTCAACTAAATGGCGTCATAACCTACTGCGCGTTGCAGGTTCGATCTGCGATGCTCGCTGTACTGAAGTACAGCTGCGCTTCTCGATCAAACCTGCGGCCGCTCGCTACGGTTTCTGAAGCCATTTGAAAAGCCAATAACCCAAAAGCAGCAAGAGGCAAAACGATATGCAATTCTCTGAAAACTGGCTCCGTTCCATGGTCGATCCGAAGATGACTTCGGACGAACTCTCGCACCTGCTGACGATGTCCGGCCTCGAAGTGGAAGAGGTGGAACCGGTCGCGCCGCCGTTCTCGAACGTGGTCGTGGCGGAAGTCAAGGAAGTGGCGAAGCACCCGAACGCGGACCGGCTGAACGTGTGCCAGGTCGACGTTGGCACCGGCACGCTGCTGAACATCGTCTGTGGCGCGCCGAACGTGCGCGCGGGCATGAAGGCCATCTGCGCGATGGCCGGCGCCGTGCTGCCGCCGGGGCCGGACGGCAAGCCGTTCGAGATCAAGGTCGGCAAACTGCGCGGCGTGGAATCGCAGGGCATGATGTGCTCGGCGAAAGAGTTGAAAATCTCGGAAGAGAGCAACGGCCTGATGGAGCTGCCGCAAGACGCGCCCGTCGGCCAGAACATCCGCGACTACCTGGGCCTGAACGACCTGAAATTCACGATCAAGCTGACGCCGAACAAGGCCGACTGCCTGTCCGTGCTGGGCGTGGCGCGCGAAGTGTCGGCGCTGACGGGCGTGCCGCTGGCACTGCCGGCCTTCCGTCCCGTGCCGGTGAACACTGACGAAATCCTGCCCGTGAAGATTTCCGCGCCCGACCTGTGCGGCCGTTTCGCAGGGCGCGTCATCCGCGGCCTGAACGCGAAGGCCGCGACGCCGGAATGGATGAAGCGCCGCCTCGAGCGCAGCGGCCAGCGTTCCGTGTCGGCTCTCGTCGACATCTCGAACTACGTCATGCTGGAAGTCGGACGTCCGTCGCACGTGTTTGACCTGGACAAGATCCATGGCGGCATGGACGTGCGCTGGGGTCGCAAGGGCGAATCGCTGAAGCTCCTCAACGGCAACACGGTCGAGGTGGACGAGTGGGTCGGCGTCATCGCCGACGACAAGGCACTCGAATCGCTGGCCGGCATCATGGGCGGCGACGCGACGGCCGTGTCGCTCGACACGACGAACATCTACCTGGAAGCCGCATTCTGGTGGCCGAACGCCATCCAGGGCCGCGCCCGCCGCTACAATTTCTCGACCGATGCTGCCCACCGCTTCGAGCGCGGCGTCGACTATGCGACGATCGTGGAGCACATCGAACGCCTGACGTCGCTGATCGTCGAGATCTGCGGCACGGCCGAGACGAAGGTCGGTCCCATCGACGACCAGGCACCCAACGTCCCGCAGCGCAAGCCGGTGACCTTGCGCACGGCGCGCGCCGCCAAGGTGATCGGCGTGCCGGTCACGGACGATATGGTCGCGGACATCTTCACGCGCCTGCAACTGCCGTTCGAGCGCGAAGCCGGCCTGTTCCACGTGACGGCGCCGTCGTACCGTTTCGACATCGAGATCGAGGAAGACCTGATCGAGGAAGTGGCGCGCGTCTACGGCTTCGAGAACATCCCCGCGCTGCCGCCCGTGGCGCCGTCCGCCATGCTGATCGAGCCGGAAAACATGCGCTCGCTGTTCGCCATCCGCCACCAGCTGGCCGACCTGGGCTACCAGGAAGTGGTGAACATGAGTTTCGTGGAACAGCAGTGGGAAACGGATTTCGCGAACAATACCGACCCGATCCGCCTGCAGAACCCCATCGCGAGCCAGCTGAGCGTGATGCGTTCCACGTTGATCGGCAGCCTCGTCGCCAATGTGCGCTACAACCTGAACCGCAAGGCGGGCCGCGTGCGTGTGTTCGAAGTGGGGGGCGTGTTCCTGCGCAACCCGGATGCGCAGGACGGCCCGCTGGCCGTCGCCGGTTTCGACCAGCCCAAGCGCGTCGCCGCCATCGCCTACGGCCCGGCCGTTGACGAGCAGTGGGGCGTGCCGACCCGCGCCGTCGATTTCTTCGACGTCAAGGCTGACCTGGAAGCGCTGTTCGCACCCCGCGTTGTGCGCTTCAGCAAGGTCGAGCACCCGGCGCTGCATCCGGGCCGCGCGGCGTCGGTCGAGGTCGACGGCAAGGTCGTCGGCGTCATCGGCGAGCTGCATCCGCGCTGGCTGCAGAAATACGACCTGCCGCAGGCCCCCGTGTTGTTCGATGTCGATGCCGACGCGCTGCGCGCGCGCGACGTGCCGCGCTATGCCGAAATTTCCAAGTTCCCGGGTGCGACGCGCGACCTGGCGCTGGTCGTGAAGCAGGACGTCCCGGCCCAGGCGTTGCTCGATGCTTTCCAGGCGGAACTGGCATCGAACCCGTCGGGGAAACTCGTGCAAGCCGTTGTTTTATTTGATGAATACCGCGGCAAGGGTTTGGAACAAGATGAAAAAAGTCTTGCTTTCCGCTTTGCCTTGCAAGATACTCAATCGACGCTGCAAGATGATGCGGTCGAGGTCATCATGGCCGCGTTGGCATCCGCAGCGCAACAAAAACACGGCGCAAGACTGCGCGGTTAAAACTAAATGGCCACAGGCCTATAGGGGTATCGAGACACCGTCCCGGTTTCTCGAGCCCCCACCAAAATCCAGAACTGAAGGTGGCTTAAATTAACAACAACGACGTTGATTCCGCCGTGCTCCAGGAAGCGCTGGCCGCTGACCTGCATCGCGCGATGCAGGTGGCCCGGGTACGGAAGGAAGCGGAAAAGGAGTTGCCGACCCTGACCAAGGCGGAACTGGCGGAGCTGCTGTTCGAGCAGGTCGGCCTGAACAAACGTGAAGCCAAAGACATGGTCGAAACCTTCTTCGACGAGATCCGCAATGCGCTCGAGCGTGGCGAGGCAGTCAAGCTGTCCGGCTTCGGCAACTTCCAGTTGCGCGACAAGCCGCAGCGTCCCGGCCGCAATCCGAAAACCGGGGAAGAAATTCCCATCACGGCGCGCCGCGTCGTGACGTTCCACGCCAGCCAGAAACTGAAAGGCATGGTCGAGGAGGCCAACCCGGCCAGTCCGGGCAGCCCCTCGCTGGCGCGGGCAGCCTGATAAAGCCGTAACGGCTTGTGAGCGATGAACGACCGACCGAACAAGATGGAACCGACCGTGCTGCCGTCGATCCCGGCCAAGCGCTATTTCACGATTGGTGAAGTCAGCGAATTGTGCGGGGTCAAGCCGCATGTGCTCCGCTACTGGGAGCAGGAATTTACCCAGCTAAAACCGGTCAAACGCCGTGGAAATCGCCGCTATTACCAGCACCACGAGGTGCTGCTGATCCGGCGCATCCGTGAACTGCTGTATGAGCAGGGCTTCACCATCAGTGGTGCGCGCAACCGCCTGGACGGCAGGGGCCAGCACGAGGCGGACGCGTTGCCGGAACCACCACCCGAACCGGCCGTGGCGACCATCGAGCCGGAGGTCCTGCGGGCCGAGCTGCACGCGATCCTCGCGTTGCTCAAGCAAGGTTCGGCGGCGGCCTGACGGGCCGTCATCCGGCGCCGTTCCCGGCCCAGCCAGCTCAGGCGTGCGCGCCTGTTGTTCTGCACCCCGGAGGTGCTAAAATGTCACTTGCAGTTTGCTGACTCAAACGCATGACCTGACCGGAGGCGTGAGGGGCCAGCCTCGGCTCTTTCCTGTATCGGGAAAACTTAAGGGAAGACAATGATACGCGTTGCCATTTGTGACGATCACCAGATAGTTCGAGCAGGATTCAAACAGATTTTTTCGTCGTCGGGCGAGTTCGAGGTCGTGGCCGAAGGCGCGACCGGACGCGAAGCCCTCGACATCGCACGTCGCGAGATTTGCGACGTGTTGCTGCTGGACATCGCCATGCCCGACCAGAGCGGCATCGATATCCTGCGCACGATCCGCCAGGGCCAGCCCAATCTGCCGGTCCTGATCCTGTCCGGCTATCCAGCCCAGCAATATGCGCTGAACTTGTTCAAGATGGGCGCCAACGGCTATCTGAACAAGGAATGCGATGCCGACGAATTGAAGACGGCCGTCCGTACCGTGTACCAGGGGCGTCGCTACGTGAGCTCGCAGGTCGGCGAACTGCTGGCCCAGAGCTTCGATCGCGATCCGAACACCGCGCTGCATACGGAATTGTCGGACCGCGAATTTCAGGTGTTCCTGCGCCTGGCCAAGGGGGCGACCGTGTCCGACATCGGCAATGCCCTGTCGCTGTCCATCAAAACGGTCTCGACGTACCGTACCCGCATCATGGAAAAGATGGGTTTGCAATCCAACAGCGACCTGACGTACTACGCCATGAAGAACAATCTGCTCGACTGAGCAGGGCGGAAAAAGGCAGCCGATCGGCTGCCTTTTTTTCTGCAACAGCCGTAGCAATTCAGGTATTTGCTTTGAAGAATTGTTAATTGCGCGTCGTCATCTCGCCACATTTTTTCGTTCGCAGGCCTCTTCAAACTCCCTGGCAACTTTTCCCGGTCTATAATGACTCGAGAGGCCACGCTGCGCGAAAGGAACAACCGAGGATGTATTTCACCACCGACCCCAAGTTCAGGCGGGTTCGCAGCCTTCCGTTGTACCAGACCCTGCTGTGTGTCGTGTGCGTCCTGATCCTGGTCCTCAACGGCGTCAGCCTGGTCCGCAACCTGGATGGGCTGAAATCCGCCAACACGCGCCAGGCCCAGGCCGATCGCGTGACGGCCAAGCTGCAATACCTGAACCTGCTCGTCACCGATGCGGAAAGCGGTCTGCGCGGCTATTACCTGTCCGGCTCGGAAACCTATCTGGGCCCATTGCGTACGGCCGAGCGTGAACTCGACGGCCAGTTCAGCAGCCTCAAGGCGCAACTCGCCGACAGTCCCTCGCAGCTGAAGAACCTTGCTCAGCTGCAAACCCTCGTCACCCGCCGGATCAACCTGATGAACCAGGGCCTCGAGGTGTACCGCCATGGCGGCCTGAACGACATCGTCGCCATCGCCCAGGCGCAGGAAGACAAGACGCACATGGACGAGATCCGGCTGCAGGTCGTGATCATGACAGGCGAGCAGAACGAGTTGCTCGCGGCCCGCTCCGCCGCATTCTACGACCGCTACAGACTGGCGGCGCTGCGCGGGCTCGGCATCAACCTGGCCGCCCTGGTCGTGCTCGTGATGTTCTATAACCTGATCCGCCGCGGCTTTCGCGCGCGCCTGAATGCGGAGCGCGCCCTGCAGCAGACCAATGACCACCTGGAGTCGCTCGTGTCGGAGCGCACGGAACAGTTGTCCGTGCTGTCGCGCCACCTGATCCGTGTGTCGGAAGAAGAAAAAGCGAAGCTGGCCCGCGAGCTGCACGACGAGTTGGGCGCCAACCTGACGGCGATCGGCATGCACCTGGCGTCCGTCGGCGACCAGCTCAAGGACTCGCACCCGGACCACGCCGCTACCCTGGGCCGCGCCCGTGGCACCCTCATCGAGACGGTCGAGCTGAAGCGCCGCATCGTCGAGGACTTGCGTCCGAGCCTGCTCGACAACCTGGGCCTGTCCGCCGCCCTCCAGAGCTATTGCGAGGATTTCGGCCGCACGACGGGCGTCGATTGCGAGGCGCTGATCGAGGGCGACGTCGACAGCGCAGCCCCGACGCAGGCCATCGCGCTGTTCCGCATTGCGCAGGAATCGCTGAACAACGTCGCCAAGTATGCCCAGGCCCAGCACGTCGTCGTGCACCTGGCGCGCGAAGGGGAGGCGTTTACGCTGGAGGTCAGCGACGATGGCGTGGGCATTCCGCCGGACGCGATGCGCCGTCCGAAATCGCATGGCTTGCTGGGAATGCGCGAACGTGCACTGCTGTTGGGCGGTACGCTGCGGGTGGATCGCGGCGCGAACGGTATCGGCACGACGGTCCATGCCTGTGTGCCCGTCGTGGCACAGGGCGCCGAGCCTGGTGCGGCTGCGGCCAGCGGTGTCCTGGCCATGCCGGCACTGCCCGAAACCGGATCGGGAGAACGGGTACGCGATGCCGGGGCGGACCATGCCGAGTCGGTGCTACATCAATTACATCAGCATTTGCGGGCTGCCCAAGCCATGTCGCCACCGGCGACGGCAGCCCGGGATGCCGCTGCGCTCATGCGCGCGACACATCCATCAGCAAACGGTCATATTCGCTTTTAGCGACCTTGTAGCATTCGCCCGCGTAGTCTTCCAGGCCCTGGCGGTTCAGCACGGTGATATTGCCGCGGCGGTACTGGATCAGGCCCTCGTCCTGCAGCTTGCCGGCAGCGGCCGTGATGCTTTCGCGGCGCACGCCCAGCATGATCGAGATGAGTTCCTGTGTAACTTTCAGTTCATTGCTCGGCGAGCGGTCCAGGCGGTCGAGCAGCCAGCGGCACAGTTTCTGTTCGATCGAGCTGTGGCGGCCGCCGACGGCATTCTGGGCCATCTGGGCGAACAGGGCATTCGTATAACGCATCAGCAGCTGGGGCAGGGCGCCGCCCTTGTTGAAGGCGTCGCGCAGGAACTGCGTCTTGAGGCGGTAGCCGTAGCCGGCGCTCTGGACGACGGCGCTGCAGGTGGCGCGCTCGCCCATGAACAGCGACACGCCGACGGCGCCCTCGTGGCCGACCACGGCGATTTCCGTCGTGGCACCGTCTTCCATCACGTACAGCAGGGAGACGATGGCGGTGGTCGGGAAGTACACGTATTCGAGTTTGCTGCCGTATTCGAACAGTTCCTTGCCGAAGGGCAGCGGAACCAGTTCCAGGTGCTCAAACAGGGTTTCCAGGTCTTGGCGCGGTAACGCCGCGAGCAACTCGTTTTGCTGGGTGCCGCTGTAGCTGACAACCGGGCGGGCGGCCAGTTTGATTTCTTCACTGGTCGAGGGAATCTGATTCACCGATTGCGCTTTTTTCTGGGCAGCGTTACCGAGTTGGGCGTTATTCATATTTTCCTCGTTATCTCTGACATACATCACTGGGGCGATTGCTTGGATGGGTTTCCTCATCGCGATGTGTGTACATTAATGCCATAGTCTCTTGCCGAACATAAGACTAGCTGTCGCCCCCATGTAGGTTCGATGCATGATGTTTTGTCAGTCCAGTCCTACTAGAGAGAAACTTTCAGTCGAGCTCCTTTTTTGTAACTGCGGCAATGGTTTAGCGGCACTAAAACGTTTGAATGCCCGGCGTTTCGGCTTTTTTGGCCACAACCATACGCCCGCGGAGGCCGCCGTTATTGCATCTGATCCCGTCGGAGTTGCCCATCCTCACATCGCGCGCCCGAATGCTCCTACACGGCGCACCGTGCGGTGCGCCAGGAATTGGTTCACACAAGGTACGCTCAACCCGGTAAAATCGAGAGTTTTTGCAAGCGCCCCAGGGCGAGACCATGTCCAACGAAACCGCCGCAACCACGACCGACATCCAGGACGGCCAAGAGGCTGCCGTAACGAGCAAGCCTGCCGCCACGATCGCGCGCGAAGTCGCGCGCCGCCGCACCTTCGGCATCATTTCCCACCCCGACGCCGGCAAGACGACGCTGACCGAAAAACTGCTGCTGTTCTCGGGCGCGATCCAGCTGGCCGGCACCGTCAAGGGCCGCAAGAGCGGCCGCCATGCGACGTCGGACTGGATGGACATCGAAAAGCAGCGCGGCATCTCGGTGGCGTCGTCGGTGATGCAGTTCGAGTTCCGCGACCACGTCATCAATCTGCTCGACACGCCGGGCCACCAGGACTTTTCGGAAGACACGTACCGCGTGCTGACCGCGGTCGACTCCGCGCTGATGGTGATCGACGCCGCGAAGGGCGTGGAAGAACAGACGATCAAGCTGCTCGACGTGTGCCGCATGCGCGCCACGCCGATCGTCACCTTCATGAACAAGCTCGACCGCGAAACGCGCGACCCGCTCGAACTCCTCGACGAAGTGGAATCCGTGCTGAAGATCGAGTGCGCGCCGGTGACCTGGCCGATCGGCATGGGCAAGAACTTCCGCGGCGTGTACCACCTGCTGAACGACGAAGTCATGCTGTTCAAGGCCGGCGAGGAAAAGGCCGACGGCGCCTACGAGATCATCAAGGGCATCGACAACCCGCGCCTGTCCGAGATGTTCCCGCTCGAGATGGAACAGCTCAAGATGGAAGTGGAGCTGGTGCACGGCGCGTCGCATCCGTTCGACCTGGAGCGCTTCCTGTCCGGCGTGCAGACGCCCGTGTTCTTCGGCTCCGCGATCAACAACTTCGGCGTGCGCGAGATCCTGTCGGCGCTGATCGACTGGGCGCCGGCCCCGCGCGAGCGCGACGCGACCGTGCGCGCCGTGCGTCCGGACGAACAGCCGTTCTCCGGGTTCGTCTTCAAGATCCAGGCCAATATGGACCCGGCGCACCGCGACCGCATCGCGTTCCTGCGCGTGTGCTCGGGTCGTTTCGAGAAGGGCATGAAGGTCAAGCACCTGCGCCTCGGCCGCGAAGTCAAATTGTCGTCCGTCGTGACGTTCATGGCGTCGAGCCGCGAACAGGTCGAGGAAGCGTACGCGGGCGACATCATCGGCTTGCCGAACCACGGCAACATGCAGATCGGCGACAGCTTCTCGGAAGGCGAGATGCTGACGTTCACGGGTATCCCGTACTTCGCGCCGGAGCTGTTCCGCACTGTGCGCATCCGCAATCCGCTGAAGACCAAGCAGCTGCACAAAGGCTTGCAGCAATTGGGTGAAGAGGGCGCCGTGCAGGTGTTCAAGCCGGTGATGGGCAGTGACCTGATCCTCGGCGCCGTCGGCGTGCTGCAGTTCGAAGTGGTGGCGAGCCGCCTGCTGAACGAATACGGCGTCGACGCCGTGTTCGAGGGCACCAACACGAGCAGCGCGCGCTGGGTGTCGAGCGACGACAAGAAGTCGCTGGCCGACTTCGAGACGCAGCTCGCGCACAACGTGGCGTACGACGCGGCGGGCAACCTCGCGTATCTCGCCACGTCGGGCGTCAACCTGCGCCTCACGCAGGAGCGCTGGCCCAAGCTGCAGTTCCACGCGACGCGCGAGCACGCGGCGAAGCTGGATTAAAGCCGTCGGTACGCATGGTGGGCACGGGGTGCCCACCCTACCGCATCAATCGACCGTACATGACCGCACGACGGTCGGGATCGTAACGTGAAAGAACGTATCCAAAAGACGTGCGGATGCCTGGCCGGGGTAGGCCATCAAAAATTGTGCAGCTCGCGACTCAGGCAGGTTGGTCGATCAGACCGAATTTCTTGAGAGCCTTGATCCA